>OZ255724.1:0-5576978 GCA_965277315.1 Bryobacteraceae bacterium
GGCGCAGACGTTGGGTAACTCGTGCTGCTTCAGATGCGCCCAGATGTATTCGACCGGATTCAGTTCCGGCGCATAGGCTGGCAGGCGAAGCACATGGATTCTTCCTTGCAAGCCCGCTAGAAAATCCTTCACGAACCGGCTGCGATGCGCGGCCAAGCCGTCCCAGACAATCAGCAGCTTGCCGGGAATCACACGCAACAACTTTTCCAGGAAGATCACCACCTGCGGACTTTTCACCGTATCGGCAAACAGTTCGAAGTGCAGGTTCCAGCGGCTGAGACCGGCGATCAGCGACAAGTTCTTCCAGTTGAAATGATGAAACAGGAGGGGCGTTTGGCCGCGTGGAGCCCAAGTGCGGCAGCGGTGCGGCTTCTGGGTTAATCCGCTTTCGTCAATAAAGACAAGGGTGCGGCTTTCCGTGAGTGCTTTTTTTTAGCAGCGGGCCAGGTGATGCGTTTCCATTCCCGAATCGCTTTCTCATCCCGTTCCAATGCCCGGCCCACGGGACGTTGCGGGCTCCAGCCCAAGCCGCGCAAAATACGCCAAACGTGGCCGGGATGGTAGCGAATGCCGAACTCCTGCGCAATCAGATGGGCTACCCGTTCACAGGTCCAAAGTGGTGTTTCGTAGCCCAGTTTCTCGGGACCGGCGAGCAGTCTACCGGTCAACGCTTTGGTTTGCTTGTCGTCCAGCCGTGGTTTGCGTCCGGCGCGGCCCGCTTGCGCCAGAGCCTTCTTGCCCCCTGCGCTATACTCCTTGCGCCAGCGGCTCACGGTTTGGTTGGCGACCCCCAACTGGCGGCCAATCCGACTATTGTTGAGACCCTCGCGCATCAGCCCCAAGGCGCTCATGCGCCGCGCTTCCAGCGCATCGAAGTCGCGCGCCACACCACGCGGGTTTCCCATATCTATAAGAACCCGCCCAGCCTCCATTTGTTCCGCTATATTACGCGCACCTCAATAGAACACCGCCTTGAACGGCTGAGCATTGTGGCGACAAACTAACCAAAGGCAGATGAGGCGAGTTGGGGTTCGGCTTGGCAGGCTGAGCAAAGCTCACCGTTAGAGTTTCCAAAGCTGTGCCATCGCCCAGTGTTTGAATGTTTCCCACAACTCCGAAGTCTGTAGTTCCGTCTGAATTCGACACCGTCCCCAATAAGGGCCTTGGCACTTGCGAGTTAGAACCCGGCTGCCTGCCGGCGCTAGCGAGCACCGCGGGATTATCGCTGTACCAGATGTCGTCATGAATTTGCGCAAGTACCGTCACTGTTTGATAGTTCATCGACGGAGATAGCTTGACGACGCGAAACGGAACTCTTTGTAGAAATTCCTTTGCGTACGTGACGGTAATAATGTCACCTGGCCTCACCTTGAGCGCTCGAAAGCTGGTTTGAAACTGAATGAATTGGTTGCCCTTAGTTGATTTATCTAGCTGCCGCAAAAGAACCCGGGTTGCCTGGTTGAAATTTGCAATTCCCAATGCCGTGGATTGACTGCTAATTTCATAGCCGATCAACGCCGAATCGCCGGAGTCGACTATAGATAGGCTGTCCTGCTGGTACTCATTCGCTTCATCCTGAAACTCAACACTGAGCCGGTTTGACGTTTCCGCGATGCTTCGTGAGCTCATCCGCACAGACGAAGTGCCGTTGGAGGCGCGGACTATACCCGAGAATACGCCAGTGCCGTCGCTGAACTCATACGTCGGCCAACCCCCATCGAGCAGCTCCGTACTATTGCTCCCATCCGGCAAAGATCCTTGCTGGTTCGCTAGCGTGGTTTCGGGCACTAACTCGAGTAGACCAGTTGGTCCATACCGAAGCATCAGACTGGCGGCCACTCTAATGCCGCGCACAACCGACGCGGCGCTTTGCCTGGTTGTTAGAATCGAGTTGCACTGCGATCTCGAAACAGTCGCACTATTCCCATTCAGATCTGTTGTTGTAATTGGGGCACCGCAATACGCGGCAGCGGATGCAAATGCAGACAAGTTTAGGTCTGCTGTCGCCCATCCACACCGGCGCAAGATATCGAGAATAATCCACGCAGGGTTATTTGAATAGGTTGGACCATTGGTCGTCGCCAGGGTACCGTCAAGACCATATGTATCCAGACCGATTCCCTGCAGTAGCACTTCCACCGTAGGTAGGCCTCTACCGCTGCTGATTCGATTTGGCACCACAACGGAAAGCACCGCCATGCTTCCATATGGATCGCCCAATGGGTTTCCGCTTCCGTCGCTGAAGTCCGGGTTAAAGTTTCCTTGACGCGAGCCGGTCGTCACAACGCTGTACCAGCCCGTGATCGTCATATCCTGGCCGGGAACACGCAGCGGAATCTCTATGTCGCTTACCACCGTTTTTAAAACTGTCGGTGCTTGCGGCGGACTCTGCAATGTTCCCAGCCCTAGCAGCACTTCCATGTGCGTCAGGTTGCCGTCATTCCGCGAAAAGATAACTGGAGCTTTCAACCACCCTGTCCCATACACCAGCGGTACTGGATCGTTATACAAAGCTGTATTGTCCAGCAACGGCGATAGATGCGACGTCTTCGCGCCTGATGTTCTCACGGTGATGACAGATGGAACAAACTCGAGTCCACCAAAGTGCCGGGTCGTGTTGTTCGAATTGTCCTGATTGAACATCCCCCGCTGCACGCATTGGCCACGCGATCCGTCGCAGGACGTGAAGGCCTGCCCACTACTGAGGTTGCCAACTCCGCCCGGCACATCGGCCGAGTATCCGCATCGGTAAAAGCGCGAATATCGGCCGCTAGCGCCTCCATTCATTGCTTCGATTCGCTGATCGGAAGTCGCTGGAAAAGTCCAGGGGCATGTCCGTTGCACTCTTACATCCGGAATGGGAATACGCTGCAAGCTGAGCTTGTTGCTAAACGTCAATCGAAGGGAATCTTCCGCAATCTCATCCGGATCTCCAGCGATTCCGCGAAACAGCACCGTGCTTTCAGTAATGATCGTGCCGCTTGGCAGGTCTGCAAACGCAAAATAAACCGTGAGCTGCGATCCTTTGAACCCAATCTCGTAGTTCAATTCCGACATTGTCGAGTCGGCGTTAGCAAGCGTCAACGAAAGCTGCGAAATGCCGTCCATCGCGTCGTCCGCCGATAGTTGAAGATCGAACAAATTGTGCTTCAACACTCTTGCCGCGTACTGCTGTCCATTGAACGCAATCGAATGGGAGCACCAATACTCTACGTCGCCGGATGGCATCACGCACTCAAAAAACAAGAGCGGCGTATCTGCTTCCGAAAGCTGTTTAACCTGGTTAATTGTTCCCATTACGTGTGCCTATAAATTGGTTTCGATGCTAAAAGAAGTAGAAAACAGATTGGGTGCGTCCGCCACCATTGCGAGTTCGTCGACTGCCCAATGCGCTCCCTGATAGACGCCCCCTGCCTGTCCGGTCGCACGGTAACGGGAAGGTTGTAACTGTGCTTCCAGTTGCATCCCGTACACGGTCACCTGCTGCCCTGGCGCAAGCACAATTCCCGCTGTCAGGCTTGTGCCCGCATCGTTCAATCGGCCGCTCGAAACAACTCTCGTCCAATTTGGCCCGACGCTCAAAACAGTGCTATCAGATGCAGTAGTCCCACTCCGGGTCAGAGCAATATTTTCAACTTGCGTGCTCGTAACGTAAGTCGACAGGCAGTACTGGTAATTGGCTGGGACATTCAAGCTTTGGATTATCTGTTGATTGGCTTGGCTTGTATTCGTCAGTACAGTGCCCTGATTGCCACCTTGTGGGTCCGCAGCGCCCGAAGCCACTTGAATCACACCTTTCTGCCAGATCGTAGCAGTTAAATCCGCGCTCGATGCCAGCATATTATCTGTTGGGTCGATAAACGTAAATGCATGAAACGGCCCTAGACACGCTACAAAATGGGCTTGCAAAGCCTGCATATCCGAAATATCTAGGTCTGTGTAACTGAGCTGCCAAATCAGCCGGGACGCATGCGGGTTGAAATTCAACCCTGATGAGAGCACCATATTCCCATCTAGCGTCACGTTCTTTGTCGTTGGAACTATTCTCGTTTTTTGAATCGGGTACTGCGCCAGCGCTCCGCTAGTGAGTTGTGGGAAGTAGAGGTTAGCCATTTGTTTCTATCACCCATAACGATGTAGCCCCAGAGTCCACGCCAAGATAGTGGCTTGCAATCCCAGGAGATGCCAACCGGCAGTTTGCCACTATCGTTCCACTGAACGGATCAGAAAACGAAAAGGGCAAGTAATCCCCCTGCTGTGCGACAAAAAAGGCTTCAATCTGAGCAATTTCGGTCTCATTAAGAAGAGTGAGCTTTATCTGCCAACTCCGGAACGATCTTCCTTGTTGTAGATATCGCTGATCCGATCCGTCCAGAAACCGAATTACTTGAGCATTCTGCCCAGTTATCATCGAAGCTGGATACTGCGCGACCGCTCCAGAACTAAGTGAAGGAAATATCGCCGCCATTCTATACCTCCGACACCACGTCATTAAGGGAACTGGAAGTCAACATCGCGTTTTTAACTGCTTGGGCGATATTATTGCTGTTGTCCAGAAACCATTGCGAATCGACGTTCGAAGAAGCAGCCTGCGCTTGTCCAGGACTTCCATAGATACCAGCCGCGCTGCTATTCGTAGTCGCCTGCCCCGTGCTCCCCGATTTACTACCCACCGAACCGATGCTGGCCATATGCTCTTGGGAATCGGGCAAACTGAAGGCCGTTAGAGCAGGTAAGCTCTTTTTGCCGCCCCCAAACAGGCCCATAATTCCCGATACGATCGAGCCAATTCCACCTAGGCCGGGCAAGCCGCCGCTCAACGCACTGGCGAGTCCATTCCCCGAAGCGGCCTGCCTTAATAAGTTTGTCCACTGGCCGCTTGTTGCATTGGACGTCAAAGCGGATGCGGATGCCTTACCGAACTGAATCCCCGCCAGCGATTGCTTCGCGGTTAAAGACGACGATTTCACGCCACTCTGGGCTCCAGTGGCTAATAGCCCGCTCGTGCTCGCATTCGGTCCTGCCGCAGACCCTGTGACTAGGTTCGTAATCGCTAGCAATCTCGATACGCTTTGGCCATCTATCTTACTGGAACTGCTTAGAAGCCGGGATAAACTGTTACTATTTTTCGCCATTTTGACTCTCTTCCTGCCACGCCTGCTGCAATAGAACTAACGCATCCGCCGTCTTCGCGTCCAAGGACTCAAAGCCGAATCCGCCTACCTGCCTCCACAAAGTGAACATCTCTAAGTACTGCAAACTTTCTGCTGTGATGATCGACTTTGGGCACTGCACCGAAAAAACGTTTCCACGAGCCCAGACAGCTCGTTTGTCGACCGCGTCCTCAGTACGGACCCACGCGCATTTTCTGGCTTTCACCAAGCCGCTTGACCGGCAACTGTCGCATTTCCACGCGGCTGGTGAGGAAAACTGGAAATGGAATGCGATTAGGAGTTTTTTCGTTCGTCTTCGTTAAAGCTCATTTCCTGTTGAATCGCCTCAACAATCTCGGCGCAGAGTGCCTCCGGCCCTTTTTCAATCAGGAGTGGTATAGTTGGCATCTGGCCGTCAATAGTGAATCCCTTCATCTCGACAAAGCCCCACTCCAAATAAAGCCGCTGTACATATAAATCCGCGAGTGCCGCACACATTTGGTCGGGAGCGTCGCCGGCGCGCAAAAACTCATTCTGCAGCGCCAGGTCCCTCGTCTTTTTCACAAGCTCGATTCGCTGCCCAAGTGATGCCCTGCGCACCGCGTACTTTACACCTTGAATCGTCTTGCTGCTGCTCCAGACGACGCTTGTATAGACACGGCTAAAACCATCTGACAAGCATTCCTGATGCTCACGCCGCCAGTCTTTATTAAGCAAACGCGATATAAATTTCATCGTTGGAAGTCCCTTGCGCTCGATTGTTTTTGAATTCCCACTGCAGCCGGGGCTGTGAGTCGTTGTAGCTCGGAATCTCGGGCATGACATTCGGAAGCATAATGCCCATCAATTGTCCCTGCTGTTGCCCTAGTTGAAGCATCGCGGAAACTGGATTTCTTAACTTCGCCGCCGCATACAAAGCCGTTGTCTGCGCGTCGTCTTGCGCCATCAAAGCAAATTGCGACACCACATCACGCTCGCCCGGCGTTATTGACGTCGGGTATGAGGATCCGAACTCAGTGCTTCGGAGCACGATGTTGTTCTTGATCTCAACGCTTGCTCCAGTAAGAGTAAAGAACTGATTCGGAGTGTTTCCAAGCCAGACTTGCCCCAAATGCCCAGGAACAATCGAGTAGTCGAAGCCAGGAAGGGCGGGTTCGACGGGAAAACTGCTTAGTCCGCTCGAGCCCGCCACAAAGGTAGTCGAATCGATCAGGTCCGCCGCCGGACCGCTAAAGGTAAATTCATGGAAATCGCCATTCACGCTTATGAGACACGTATCGATAGCCGCCCCGGAAATAACGCGGCTTATCATCGTTGTTGGATCCCAATAGTCATAGAGCGTGACGCTCGGCAGTTCCGTCGAAAGTTTGTAAGTCACTGCTGGCGCAAGCGCGGAGTTAACCGCCATCGCCATCGAGAATGGGGCATTCACAACAATAGTCTGGGTATCTGGTGCCGTCGTTACAAACCGTATTTCGTTGCCGTACGACACTGCTGAACCGGGACTTAATCCATGCGGAGTCGTGGTTTGAAACTGCATCTGGCTGGCAATCGACGAAAAACGCAATCCACTACTAAGTTGGGGACTAGTTCCCATTGCTCCCTGAAATAACAGACCGTACGATGGTGCTCCCACTCCGCTCCACGACGTCAGATAAGTTTTTACATCGAAAGCCGTATGCCTCCTCGCGTCCTTTGACGCCCCCAGGAACGTTCGCGTGCCCGTTTTATCCAGCCGTTTACTAGCCTCGAGTATCTGGTCTGCTTGCAGCTTGACTGCTGGGAAGCGATTCGCCGCCATCGGAAGAGCCGCTTGGCCATAAGTCGTTTCTAGCTCGACATAGAATCGGTTTGCGTTTGATGAGATGTAATTTCCCATATCGATTCCTAATTAAGACTCACGTTGATGCTGCAAGTGACTTTAGCCGATTCCACATAGCCAAAGCCGCCCGCTTTAGGAGTTTGAAGTTGAACGTCGTACATACCAGAAAAGAACATTCCATTCCCCCAGTCACCAATGTTTTGTCTTAAAATTTGCGTCATTCCCTCAACGTAAAAGTGAATCCACTGGTCAGTGTCGCTGACCAGATTTCCACTTGCGAACACTTCTGCGGTCACTATTATTGAACCGGAAAACGAGCGAAACCTCTCGGTTTGCGCATTCTTCATAGCGCTACTGTAAAGACAGAGACGAGGATAAGTAAGCTGTAAACTCATATCTGCAACATCGGCGCTTGCCGAGCTCAGCACCACTTGGGAGCTCGTAATCGGCGGAACGTTCACATTGCACGCGCTCGCAATAGCACTTACCGCCTGCTGCAGAGCATTTCCGTTTGTGAGTAACCCGCTCAGTGTCTGCGCTGCTAATAATGTTAGTGGGAGCATTTTTATCCTCGCTGACTTCTTCTCGGATCCATTACGTAATAATCTGGCTGCTGCCCTCCGATTGATTCCGGACCGCTAACAATCCCGGAGACCGGAAGTTGCCATGTCGAACCGATCGCGAACGGAGCGTCATTCTGCCGCGTCAGATCGGTTCCCGTTGCACTCGCATAGACATTCCACCCGATGGAAGCCTTCGGCGCGTTCACACCCTCGGCCATCTGGACTGCCACATTGTTCGCGCCCGCCAGCACCAGCCCATTCACCGGGCTTAGCGCGCCCTCGTTTCCGCTTCCATCCACCCAGGCCGTCTGTATGAACAAGGCCTGTGCGGGAAGACTGCCGGTCTGGACGGAAGCCAGAGGCAAAGCTGGTTTCGGCAGAGGATTATAGACGATACCAATCCCGGCGTTGAGGACCATCTCGACCGCCTTGTCCGCCGCTGTCTGATACTCGGTCCACTTACCCTCGAACCTGGTATTCAGTTGAGCGTAGTAGGCCTCCGAATAAAAGCGCGCCAATGAGTCGAAGCACAGCCACCGCTGAAGGGTTGGCATTACCACAACCGTTGAAAGACCGAGCAGACGCCGACTCACCCACTGCGGATCGGACATCCCCGCCCGTAACAACCAAAACAGGAGTTTATCCGCTGCGGCAGCCGTAGCGAGACTGATTTTCGTCTCTACATTGATCCCATGCGAGGACGCTATCTGCACCAAGGACGATTCGAACTGAAGCAGATCTTGCAGCGTAACGTTATCCGGGTCGGTAAACAGCCCCATGTCCGTTACTTTCCGGTCGAGGAAGGAACGTTGCTCTTCCTAGTCCCTAACTGCTGGTGCAAATCCGACTCTGTCACAATGGCCACCTGGAGCCGCTTTGCGAGTTGCTCTTTTTCTGCCGACCTCTGCGCGGAAATCTGCTGTTCACGGTACCGGGTTTTCTCATCCTCGTTGGCAAGCACGGCCCGGCCTTCCACGATCATCTTGGCCGCGACGTGCCTGTGAACTTCGGTAATTAACCCGGCCTTACCCCCATCCTCGGTTTCCAGGCTCATAACTAGGGGGTAGTTATCAGCAATATTCGCCTCAGTTTCACGAAGCTTTCGAAAGTATTGTCTTACGTCCATTTGCCTTCTCCTCCAAAAAGAAGGGAGCCAGTTCCCCGGCTCCCTGTACTGCTCCAACTACCGAACTGTTAGCTGTTGACTTGAACCGCGAAGTTGTTCCGCAGAACTCCGCAGCCGTACAGTACGTCCACCGTAAACTGTTGCGATAAAGTATTCGGCTGGTAGCTCATCACCACGCGAATTCCGAAGTTACCCATCTCGGCATACTCCGCAACTGCGCCAGTTCCCGGAAGAGGTTGCGGCAAGCGGCGCACCACTAGGCCAATTCCATCCCGGGTAAAGGCAAGGTTATGTGTATTGGGCGTGCTGCCGCCAGTGGTGGGGACAAACTGTGAACGGAAGATAAAGAAGTCCTTCATCTTGCCGACATTGCCTTCCACTAACGCTCGCAGACCAGCTTCGCCGGAGGAATAATATTCGCTGAATCGCGGAATTTGGCGAATCTGCGAATAAGTGCTCGAATTTACCACCAGGTACTTCGGAGCACTTGCGGGAACCATCGCGGAAAACAACGCTGTTTCGGCCGCGTCGATCGTCGCTTCCGTCACCGGAGTATTGGCTGTCCCCACCGGGGTGTTCGCTGTAAACTGGCTGTACAGACCGAACAAATCGCTCTCAATACGCTCTGCAATGGCGATCACGGCAGGCTGCATGTAGGCCTTCAACAACTCTGGAAACGCAAGCGCTTTGGTGACATCCGGAATCTGGAATGTCGCTTCGGCGTGTGTATTCAGCACAATCTGCGCATTTCCCAGACTGGGATTCTGCGGCGTAACGGTCCCGCCTTCGGCAATGTTATTTGCTACAAGGGTCGGCGGAATCGGCACGTTTACCGTGTCGCCGGCGTGCGCCAAAATCGGCTCATAGTCACGATTCACAAGGTTGCCCATGACGAAATTCCCCATCAAAGCGGGAAGCGCGTCGGCAGCTACTAGTTTCACAATCGCATTCGCCAGATTGGCGGAAGTAATAGTTGACATAACTCTCCTGAATTTATATGTTTTTACTTACATCAATCGTCACACTCTTACTTACAGTCAAATCGTAAGTAAGGTGACGTCGGCGGCGTCCGTCTAATTGAAACGAACGCCCCGGTTCGGATCCATTAGGCTCCTCGAAGCGCCTGCGAGGTCAATCGCGATATCTCCTGGCGCACTCGATCCAGATCCTCTTTGTTCATTCCTGGTCTAATCTTGTCGATGTCAATGCTTGACGGCGCATCCGGCGCTGCCTGCCGTGATGCCGGTTTCATACCGCTTCCGCCAGCAATCCGGGCCGGAAGCAGTTCGGGATTCTCCTGTACGAACCCAGCTAGATAATCTTGCAGCGACTTACCTTCGGGCCCTTTTGCCTGCAGCCGTCCATCGTCCGCCCGCACAATGTCATCCTTTACAGCTCGGAACGCCAGATCCACTTTGCCAACGCCCAGCCGTTGCAACTCGCTCCGAATCTGTGAATTTCTGTCGGCTTCGTCAGCCGCTGCCCGTGCGCGCCTGTTCTCTTCCACCAACTGATTTAAACGGCTTTCCAGGCCCTCGCGTCTCTTTCGCTCGTCCTCAAGCTCTGCCTTATAGGCTGGTTCGGCCTTTTGTTGCTCGGCTCGAACAAACTCCTCGATCGCTTGCCGGACAACATGCTTTACGTCAACAGCCGGCGGCGTCGCCTGCTCTTTTATAAATAGATTTTCTTCTGACATAGATTCCTTCCTGCTTAACTCATCAATTGTTCGTCTATTTCACGACCAATTTGATCTTTTGTCTCCTGCCGTATGTCGCTCAGATACTTGAAGGCCAGCTTCTGGAATATCTGTCGCTTGAGCGTCGGTGAATTAATGCCTAGTCCAAAAAGATTCGCCGCATCCTGCAATTCAGTCCCGAAGTCTCCGATATCCAGCTCGTCAAGACCCGAAACCGAAATCGCAAGGCCGTCCTCACGTGCATTACTGATCGCCGTGAGAACCCGCCGAATCGTGTCTTTTACCGCGCTGCCGTAGGCTCTCAACACCTCTGTCGTTATCGTGAAGTCAAGCTGCTTGCTGGCGGCTGACTGAGCATGGCCGGCGACCATTTCACCTGACGCTTGGGACAGGTAACAAACCCGGTAAATCTCTTCCTTCAGACGCTCTAAGTTGGTGGCTGCGATTTGATAAACATTTCCCTGTGGCTCAGTCCACCCAAACCGATCTTGTGGTCCAAGTTGTATGTAATAGCTCTCTCCCACAATCTGGTTCCAGTCACGATCTGAGTAGATCACCGGCATGGCGAACAAACCCATCGTGATCGCCCAGCCAAGAGCGTTTGACTTATTAAAATGTTCAAGCTGAAGATGCGCCGCTTTATTCACCAGCCACAACCCATCACTTACTTGCATCGTGATTAAGGGAACCCGTTGCTGGCCAACTAACGCATGGGGGCCTTCCGCAATCAGCTTTATCGCTGCCGGCTGGTCTTCTACTTCTATTCTGTGGTAAGTGCGGTACTGTTCTTTATCGAAGTAGTGCCAATACGTTTCCCGGCTGACCTCTGCTGAATCGACGCTTGCCTGCCGCTCAACAGTTTGTCTCAGCACGATCCATTCGTACTCGCCGCGTTCGTCTAGGCTCCAATTGATCAGGTCCTCTGCCGCATAGCGAACCAGATACGCTCGCGAAGCCCCAATAGCATCCTCTTCCGCCCGGTTCACCGGCCTCTCCGCCACTCTTGGAAAATCAATTAGAATATGGCTCTTCCCGCATACTAGGACGTCCGTCAAACAGCGCCTGAAAAAATTGGAGAGATTTGTCCCGCGGCAGTCGCAATCGTCCGACAACTGAGCAAAAAACTTCTGGCTCGCCTCGCTTCCACCGTCGAATTGCAAACTGGGTTCACGCCGGAACAGCGTAGCTCCGTACCAATCCACAATCGACCCGATATAGTTTTCGTAAAAGACGCGATACAAGCGTTCGCTGTAAACGTCCAGCGGTTCCTTTTGCCGCTTCAGCAGATACTCCGCCGCCCGCATTTTGAACTGATGGCCGCCGATGTATAGGTCGCGGTACGTTTGCCACATCAGCCTGTGATGTTTGTATTCAGGATGTTCTCGGTCGATTTCGCTCATATTTTTTGCTCCGCCGCTTTAAAATAGCCGCCTGTTCATCTCGCCTGTCTTTATCTTTTCGCCGTATAATTCCCAAATCACGTAGCCAAGCGCGTCGGACGCATGCGTTCGCCTTGGATCGCGCACCTTGTCCACTACTCCCGAGTCCGGCTTAAACATGACCTCTTCAAAGTCTTTGGCTAACTCTTTACACTTTGGGTCTATCTCCAGCCGGACTTCGCCTCGCGCACTTGTCAGCAGTGCATTCACCTTCTTTACTCGATCCAGCACGGGCGGATTTTTTGCCGGTACTCGCAACTTCACATTGCGAAAATTCGCCCGGTACAAGAAGCTCTGCAGCATCGTATAGTCGGTAGTTCCCGTTGTGTGCATGTTCCGGCCGCTTGCGTCGCCGTAAATCTCCAGCCCGGCGCTGTGGCCGCCATATCGGTTCTCAAACTCTAGTCCGGCTTCTTCCGTCGTTGCCCGGTCCAGTACAATTTCGTCGATCACCACCAGCCGCTCGCCCTGCTGTTGCAGGATTACGGAACTCATCGGGGCTACGTTAAAGTCCAAGGCCCAAAGCAACGGCTTGTTCGGGTCGTACATTTGCCGCGTCAGGTGAACGGCTGGGTTGAAACAGTGATACACCCGATCGGCCCGGCTATTGAGGTATTCACCTAATACCTCCTGCTGATAAAACTTCGGATCGTAGCTGCTCTCCAGCCGCTCGTAATAATCCGGAGTTTTCTCAAGTACAAACCGGTTTTCAAATGGCTGGGCACGCACACACTCGTACCCGGCCACCGGCTTATGGATAAAACGTTTATAGAGCCAGTCATGTCCTTGAGGAGTCCAAACTCCGAACCCGCAGAGTACGCGCGCCTTCGGATCTCGCAGTCGCGCTTCCAGTCGGACCCACGCGTCCTCCCGCGTGTACGAAAGCTCATCGATCCCAAACCAGGCCAGGTTTGTTCCGCGCAGCCGCTCTGGCTCCTCTAGTGACCTCAGCAGCACCGTGCTGCCCGGTGCCCTCATTACGAGTTCGCCATCCGATTTGCGATGTTCGAATAAAACGTCCTGTTCTTCTAACAGCCTCATCAGGCCGGTCAACGTCGCATCCCGGAGCATCGCAAACGTTGGTGCCGCCAGCAATCCCTGCCGTCCTCGGTTCGAGTAACACTGCCGGAGTATTTCGAAGCTGAGCGCTGCGCTCTTTCCCGAACCCACCGGCCCGGAAAAGCCCTTAAATCTGCCCCGGATCGCACCAAACTGGCCTTGGGACGGCAGCGGCGTGTACGTCCAGCTCAGTTCTTCTCTTAGAGCCTCGTTGTGCGTACTCTCCGCTGTGGAATCCCGTCTCATCCGCCCATGAAGCTATCAGGCACAAGTAGGCACGAGACCAAAAAAACCACTTCAAGTCATTGAATCCAAGCAGGATATTTTTTTTTGGTGTTTTGTGATGTTCCTTATTTATTTTGTTTGAGACTCTTGACAGCGTTGCTAGACTGATGAATTAAGGAGCTTTTCAAGTCCCTTTGCAGCAGTTTCGCTTCGGACGAAGTTAAGTAGAAGTAAAGGATGCGCCTATGACTGGTCGCGATGATCTCGACCCTCTTGCACCGCAACGGGAAGCGGCAATATTTTATGGCCTTTTTCTGCGTGGTCATTCCGCCGATTCACTGCGCCGCGACATCGACGTTCCGCGTCCGCTGCTAAATAAATGGCTTCACCCGCACCGCTACGAAGACAACTTCCGCGACTCCTTGCGCCGCATGTATAGCTACCGAAAAAAGGTCCTTGCCATTTTTGACGAATTGGTTCTCAAGGAAAAGCATCGCGTCCGTATCCACTAAGTCGTTCCGCTCATCTAAGCGGGATGGAGATTCCCCTCTATCAGGTCGACGCATTTGCCTCAAAAATTTTCGCGGGCAATCCTGCCGCAGTCTGTCCTCTTACCGAATGGCTCAGCGACGATACACTCCAGGCCATTGCTCGCGAAAATAATTTGTCGGAAACGGCCTTTTTCGTGCCGTCCGGCGATCACTACCAGCTCCGCTGGTTTACCCCCGGCTGCGAAGTCGACCTATGTGGACATGCAACCCTCGCCTCGGCTCACATCCTTTTCAGTCAACTCGGCGAAGCGCAAGAAACACTTTGCTTTGACACTAGATCCGGCGAAGTCACCGTCACGCGCCGCGGCGATCGCCTGGGCCTCAACTTCCCTGCCCGCCCTCCTGCCCCTGTCACAGTCCATCCTTCACTCATTGCCGCTCTCGGCGGCCCCGACCCGCTCGAAATCCTCGGCTCCCGCGACTACCTGGTCCGCTACCAGACGGAGGCAGAACTCCGCAATCTCTCGCCGAATATGGAAGCGCTGAAAACGGTAGACCGTTTTGCCGTAATTGTCACTGCTCCCGGAACCGACTGCGATTTCGTCTCCCGCTTCTACGCGCCGGCTAAAGGTGTCAACGAGGATCCCGTCACTGGTTCTGCCCACTGCACGCTCGTTCCATATTGGGCGAAAAAGCTAGACAAAACGACTCTACATGCGCGCCAAGTATCGGCACGTGGCGGCGAGCTATTCTGTCAGCTCAAAGGCGATCGCGTCGAGATCGCCGGTCATGCCGTACTCTTTCTGAAAGGGTGCATTTATATTTGAAGGAACGGCAGCTCTTCATCGAAAATAGAAAGATCTTGCCGGTAACTCGCCACTCCGTCTGTGCTCTCGATTGTCCCGATGCCTGCTCTCTTGCGCTTGAACTCGATGATTCTGGCCGGGCTACCAGACTTCGCGGCGATCCCAGTCATCCCATCACGCGCGGGTTCCTTTGCGGCAAGGTAGCCCGGTACTTGGAGCGCGAATACCATCCACAACGCCTCACGCGTCCCCTCCGCCGTATTGGCAGCAAGGGCGAAGGCAGGTTCCAGCCTGTCGCTTGGGACGAAGCGATCGAAAACATTGCTTCAAACTTACTTGCCGTGTCCGAGATGCACGGACCGGAATCGATCCTTCCTTATAGTTATGCCGGCACCATGGGTCTTCTGAACGGCTCGGGAATGGATCGCCGCTTCTTTCACCGGCTTGGCGCGTCTCGTCTCGACCGTACGATTTGCGCCAGCGCCGGAGCGGCTGCGCTGAATCTTTCTCAAGGCGCAAAGCTGGGCACCGAACCCGAACAATTCGCGCATTCTAAACTCATCATCGCCTGGGGTGCAAACATCCTCGGAACGAACGTCCATCTTTGGCCCTATATCGTCGAAGCACGCCGCAAAGGGGCGAAGTTTTACGTCATCGATCCTGTCAAAAACCGCACCGGCAAAGTCGCCGACCGTCACTTTCCCATCCACCCCGGCTCCGATCTCGCGTTGGCCCTTGCTCTCATTCATGTGATTCTTCGGGAGTCTTGGCAAGATAATGCCTATATCGCCGCCCACACGAACGGATTCGCCGATATCGCCGCGTTGGCTGCGGAGTATTCACCCACTCACGTTTCTGCTCTAACCGGCATTCCTGCCGAAGATATTGAACTCCTCGCTCGCGAATATGCAACTCTCCGCCCGGCCGTTATCAGGCTGAACTACGGCGTCCAACGGAGCGAGCGTGGCGGTGCCGCCGTGCGCGCCATCTCGGCTCTTCCGGTTCTCACCGGCTCTTGGCGCGAAATAGGAGGAGGCTTACAACTCACGACTTCCGGAGCATTCGAGTTCAATCGCACCGCCCTAGAACGGCCCGATCTCCAATGGAATTCTCCGCTCGGCCGTGAAGCCCGTCTGATCAACATGTCTCAACTGGGCCAGGCCCTCAACGAGCTTGACCAACCACCTGTTCGCGCCTTGGTCGTCTATAACTCTAATCCCGCCGCGATTGCACCCAATCAGGCCGCAGTCCTTGGAGGACTACGTCGCACCGACCTCTTCACAGTCGTTCTCGAGCATTTCCTCACCGACACAGCTCGCTACGCCGATATTGTCCTACCGTCGACCACGTTTCTTGAGCACACCGATCTTTATCTCGCCTATGGTCACTACTACCTCCAATTGGCGCGCCCCGCTCTCCCGCCCCCGGGCGAAGCTAAATCCAACGTCGAAATCTTCCACCTGCTTGCAGATCGTATGGGTTTTACCGAGGATTGCTTCAACGACACCGAAGATGACATGATTCGCGCCGTTCTCAATTCTCCCTCGCCCTATCTCCGAAACATTACGCTTGAACGCCTTGAACAGGAACGTTCCGTTCGCCTCAACGTCGGTCCGGATGGCGAGCCTTTCCTACCTTTCGCCGAAGGTAACTTCTCCACTCCCTCCCGCAAATTCGAATTCGGAGCGGAAACTCTCGGCTACATTCCTCCTGCTGAGTCCCGTTTCGGAGATACTTCTCTTCGGGAACGCTACCCCCTCGAGCTGCTATCGCCCAAAAACGATGACAGCATGAACTCCACATTTGGGCATCGTGCCGACGTCGTTCAGCAAACATCTCTCCTTACCATTCACCCCCAAGACGCAACGGCCCGTGGCATAGGCGACGGGCAGGTCATCCGTGTTTTCAACGATAGGGGTTCCTGCCACTTTACGAGCCAGGTCTCGCGCGACGTCCCGCCCGGTGTCGTACGGGCGCGTAGCGTCGGCTGGAACAATCGCTTTCCTATCGAAGCCGGTCTTAACACGCTGACCTCGGAGCGTTTGACTGACATCGGTGGAGGTCCCACGTTCTATAGCTGTCTAGTAGAGGTCGCTACTATCCTTTACTCAGAGACTTACGCCTAACCACTAGGCAAGCTTTTCACGGTTCCCTGGCGAAGGCTTACTTTCTTTCTCATTGCCGCTGAGAAGTTTCCGTTCCACAGCCCACCTAAAATCATCAGGAACCTATAGTGAAGCCCCTTTTTCTGAGATTACGCTCGCAAAACAACCGGCTACGGCTCAGCCGCATCGGCGTTTCTTGGCAGAAACAGCTCATGAGAGTTATGAAACTACGAGTGGTGTTCAAAATGCTCAACCCCTGTGGTATGATCCTGAGATCCAAGAGCCGCTCCAGGTCAGCAGTCCCTGCGGATTCTCTACTGAATTACAGTCTTTGCGGCAGAGAACCGAGGATAGTTCGTGGTGTTTCGCCTGTATCACTCGCCCATCGACTTGAGATTCCGTGCTTTTGATTCCGTTTGCTAAACGTTTATAAATCGGCGTACGTCTATCGAGGATAGAGTATGCCGTGGATTCCTACCTTGCTAAGGAGGAATCTCCGTAAGTTGTAAGGAGAGAGAAATGACGACGATCGAATTAAACAATTTTAAAAAGATCCTGCAACAAAGACAGGACGAGCTAGAGCGGATTGTGCGCAACCGTGACGCAATCACTATCGAGAAAAGCGCTGACGCATTGGATGAAGTCCAGCACGCCTCGGAACGGGAATTGGCCATTCGCAACCTGGATCGCGAATCCAACCTCCTTCGCAACGTTCGATCCGCCCTGCGGCGCATCGAGGATGGCACGTTCGGCGTCTGCCTGCATTGCGAAGAAGATATCAGCCCCAAACGCCTCGCCGCCGTTCCCTGGGCCGCATTTTGTATTCAATGTCAGGAACAGGCCGACCGGAACGCTGAAGAGGGCAACGACGTCCTTGACGACATGCTAGTTAGCGCAGCCTGATTTTCTAAAATTGCAACGTCGGCCGTCATCGTCCTAAAACACTTCTGTGATTTCGCCTACCTAGAGATTGAGCAAGTTCGTCCCCAAGCCCGACGGCGGTTATGGACGAACTTGCTCGGCTTTATTGTCTCTTTCCTGATCGACAAAAAACAGTGACTTCAACGTCCCTTCAGATTACGCGGACGACGGAACAGAGCATTAGTACCTACGGCGCTGTAGCAGGCTGCTGAAAAAAGCAAAAGCCGCTTGCTGACGCGCGCGGTTCAGAACATTGTGCTCGTGTTTGCAAGCATTTACAGAACCCCGACCGCAAGGGAGGGGCATCGACCGGCCTTTTTCAGCAGCTTGGTAGGCCTAAGTGATTCCGTCAGCTAAGGTCGCAAAAGCGCAAACGCGAACAAAGTATCCCCAGCACCGGCTATGACATACTGCTTTCCGTCCAATATGTATGTTTCCGGTCCATTTCCAACCGAGTGAACTACCGGGAAATGCCATAAGATCTTTCCGCTTGCTGGATCATAGGCCACCAGATTTCCCGCATAGTCGCCCGTAAAAAGTAGTTTTCCAGCAGTTGTCAGGATACCCGACGTGCCCGAACCTGCTCCGCCTATGCTCGGATACGAATGGTTCCATGCTACTTTACCCGTCCGGACGTCGAGCGCCTCCAATACATGCTGAGACCACAAAGTCCGGCCGGAACCACCGTACCCTTCAGGACGTACATCCGTGTCGGTCAAATAACTCACGCTATATCCCCGAATGGCATTTACGTAAAAAAGTTGTGTTTGAGGATCGAAGCTGGGAGGCATCCAATTAGTGCCGCCGCCGCCGGGAATCGTGGTCAGGGATCCATCGGTTTTCGGCTCCTCTGCTACGTCTGGAATCGGCTGCCCTTTTGCGTTAACACCCTTTGCCCAATTCAGCGGGACAAAGGGTTTGGATACCAGGTCCTTGCCGTTTGTCCGGTCCAGAACGAAGAAAAAGCCGTTGCGCGCCGCTTGCGCCAGCAGCTTGCGGGGCTTTCCATCAATGATGGCGTCAAACAGCACCGGTGTCTCCACGTTGTCCCAATCATGGGTATCGTGAGGCGAAGCTTGAAAATACCAAGCCAGCTTGCCCGTATCTGGATTGAGCGCCGCAATGGAGCACGTCCAAAGATTGCTCCCCTTTCGCCCTTGCGCTGCATAGACGGGGTTAGGGTTGCCAGTTCCCCAATAGAGAAGATTCAACTTCGGATCATAGGTGCCGGGTAACCAAGTCATCCCTCCTCCATGCTCCATCGCGCCCTTGTTGGGCCATGTCTCGGCTCCCGGTTGTCCCGCGCCCGGCTCTGTGTTCCAGCGCCACTGTACGTCACCTGTCTCGGGATCGCGAGCCTCCAGGAATCCCGGAACATCCATCGCGTCTCCGCCCACCCCGACAATCACGTGACTGCCAATCACCAGAGGAGCCATGGTGGTGAAGTATTGCTCCTTTTCATCCGCAACCTTCTTCCTCCAACGCTCCTTCCCCGTTTTCGCATCCAGGCAAATGAACCAGTCATCGGGCGTCATGAAGTACAGCCAGTTCCCGTACATTCCCACCCCCCGATTCCCAACCAGGTGGCCGCCTTCGTCCTGCCAGTCGTAATGCCAAAGCTCCTGCCCTGTACGTGCATCTACGGCATACACATGGTCGGGAATGGTGAAGTACAGAACGCCCTTTACCATCAACGGCGTCGACTTTATGTCGGGAGCACCCACTCCGCGCTGAGCGCCTACATTTGGAATGCGAAACATCCATCGAAGCGCGAGGGAATGGACATTTGACGTATCGATCTGAGTGAGCGAGCTGTATCGCTTACCCGAGTAGTCTCCGTTGTAGGTTGGCCAAGTATCGGTCGGCGGCACTAACAATTTCTGAGGATTCAGCAGTTGCGAAAAAGACAGTACCGGGATCAGCCCCAGTAACAACACAGTAAAGCAGCAGTTTTTCATTTCAGGGTAGATAAATAGGCCGTCAAATTATGCATGTCCGCATTTGTGTACTGATCCAATAACTTACGATGAGCTGCAAGCGGATCATCAAGTTCGACCTTAGTTTCTGGAGTAAGTGGCAGCGATTGGTAATCGCCTGTCCCGTCATAAAGGCTTACATTGAAATCATCGAGCCTTTTCAAAGTGCCTGAAACCGTCCTCCCCGACGGCAACGTCACTTTTACCCTCTGGACATCGTCCTGGCCCGAAGGGTATAGAAATTTCTGCTGCAGGTCTGCCGGGCTCAGCTTGGAAGCGATATGAGCTAAGTCGCCCGTAACCGAATGACAGGTGTTGCACTTGCCAGGACCATAGAAGTAGGCCTTTCCTGCATTCGGGTCGCCAGTAACTACATTGAGCAGCTTATAAGTGCCGCGATTCGCGGTAAGCTCCACGCGCATGTGAAGGAACTCGGCCAGATCATAGAGTTGAGCGTCCGTCAATGATGAAAACTGCGGCATTCCCTTGTTTGGACGCCCATTGTGTACCACGGCCCCAATCAGTTCTCCTTTTTGGTCATGCAGGACAAGAGCGGACCGCACCAGGTCAGGCCCTGTATCTCCACCGGTCGCCTTCATTCCATGACAAAAGGAGCAGTTGGAAGCGAACAGCTTTTGTCCTTGCTCCGCTGCGACTGCGTCCGGCGCAGGACCAAGACCAAGAAAATCGTGGGTACTTTGCGCTCGCCGAGTCCTTTTATCCCCGGCCTGTGTTGCGGCTTGCTCCGGTTTATTCTGTTGCGCCCTCGCCTCGATGCACGCAAAAACCGACAAAACACACAGCACAACCGCCGCTATTTTTATTCTGGACACCATTTTTTGATCGGCTTAGCAAATCGCAATTCTTTAAGTTTTAGCCTGCTGCAGCAGGTGATCGCAACCGCGTGCCGCGAGCGCCATCATTGTCAGCGTGGGATGTTTGTCGCCGGTCGTTGGAAACGCATTCCCTCCAAACACATACAGGTTTGCAATGTTATGCGTCTGGCAAAACGAATTCAGCACGCCGTCTTTGGGATTTGCGCTCATCCTGGCGGTCCCGACTTCGTGAATGGAACCGCCCAGCGTATCTTTTCGACTGACACCGCCTCGCGGACCGCCCTCCTTCGAAGCGCCGCGACTGGGGCCCGAATCGGCCGTTGCGCGGTGTGGCTCCGCATCGGGCGAACCAGGAGCGCCAGGAAAGCCAACCGGACCGTGATGCCCCATGCCAGCCATTGTTTCACCCCCGGCTCTCTTGAATAGCTCCTCGGCACTCTCCTGAAAGTGCGCCAGCAACTTTCTATCGTTGTCGCAGTGCGTGAAGTGTATTTTCAAAGCCGGTATACCCCAGTGATCCTTGACCTCGGGATCGAGTTCGACGAAGTTCTCCTTTCGAGCGAGCATCTCACCCCCGGCGATCCACACTCGCGCCTGAGCCACATATCGGCTCTTCACGTCCTTCTTCCATGCCGAACCATAGCCGGGCAACCCGGCCGCAAACAGCGGAAACTCGCTCTGTCCACCGGTGGCATTCATCACGTACCCACGAATAAAATCTTTCCGAGCCGTCTTCTTATCGAAATTCACCAGGTTCGGTATCGTGATCCCGGCCGATTTTCCGTCATCGAGCCGGCTCGGACCACCTTTCAGCTTTGGAAGAAACCCGCTGACGCCGCCGCCGCCGATCTGATCCATCATGTACTGCCCAAGCGTTCCACTCTCGTTGGCGAGACCGCCCCTGGCCGAAAGCAGCAGCAGCCGCGTATTTTCCAGTGTCGAACCCGCCAGGATGACGTACTTCGCATCCACGTCCACCGGTTTCATCGTATATCGCTCGATGTAGGTAACGCCTTGGGCGCGGTTCTCGTTGTTCATGCGCACCCGAGCCACCACGCTGTCCGTCCTGACTTCAAGGTTGCCCGTCTTCAATGCCGGCGGCAGCGTCGTCGAGACTGTGCTGAACATCGCACCTACGTCGCAGCCGTTGACGCAATTACCGCAGTAGTGGCAAGGCGGACGGTTGTTATGCATCTGCGTAAGCTGCGCCAGACGCCGATGCGTCGACGGCCAGCCAATATTCTTGCACGCCGCCGTGAAGATCGCTTCCGCGCAGTTCAGCGGCATCACCGGCAAAAACACACCGTCTGGAAATTGCTGCAATCCTTCCTTCGAGCCACTCACGCCGATGAAGGTCTCCACCCGGTCATAGTACGGCTTGATATCGTCATAACCGATGGCCCAATCCATCCCGTACCCGTCGCGGGAAGCGGCCTTGAACTCATATTCCGCCATGCGATCACTGGCGCGCGCCCAATGCAGGCTGCGGCCCCCAAGGACTCGCGATCTCGACCACCTGTACACCGTCTCCGGCGACGTTGTGTAAGGGTTCTCCTCGTTATCGATCATGATGCGGTAGTTCCGCTCGCTGCCGCTATACCGCCGCAGCAGCCCCGGCTTGCCCCGCCCGCGATAGTCCAATTGATACAGAAACGTGTGATGAAACTGCTTGAAAGGATTCACGGGACTTCCCGCCTCCAGCAGCAGCACTTTCATGCCTGCCTGCGAAAGAGCCATCGCCGCCCATCCTCCACACGCTCCTGATCCCACAATGATCGCGTCGTATTTTACAGCCATATATCCATTTCGCAACAAGCCAATCGACTGAACCGGCAACCTGCATCAAACGACATGATGCTCCGCGTGATCGCAGGCCGGAAAAAAAGCATTATACGAGTTGCCTTTATAATTGAGATCCTGAATCATTCCCTCGCGCGCCGTATAGAACGCGAACGCGTTCTCCCTCTTGATTAGTCGGTAAGCGAAGTACGCCGGATGCTTCGCCGAAGGGTCGCGCTCCGGCAGTGAGATTGCCTCCACAACCGCGTTCCGCGCTTGAATATTCGCCGAGTGAAATCCTGCCTCTTTTAACGCCGTCATCGCCTCGCGCCATTCCTTCTGAGTCTCGGCTGCGTAATCATCGGAGGCATCGGCTTGTAAAACGAAATCGATGAAATCCGCGCAATGCGCCTCACGCGCTCCAGGAGTATCATCGGTCGGAATCAGTATCTCCGTAAAGGCCTGTAGCGCCCCGAAATCTTCCGACCCGAAGAACTTTGGCTTGTAATCACGCAGCAAATGCGGGTCCGGCGGTGCGCTGGATCCCATCGAGTGGTTGTGGCTTTGGGCCGCCTTGCTCCAGGCGGCAAAAAACTCCATCCCAGCCGGTAAAGCAGCGGCCCGAATCGCCAAATCCAGCAGACTACGGCGCGTTAACAAATCTGTTGCCATTCAAATGAAACTCTACTGAGCATTATCCCCTAAAAAATATACTTCAAACCAAATTGCAGTTCGCGCATCGCCACCGCCGTGCCGCTGATCACGCCGAAAGTCGAGGCCGGTTTGACGTTCTGCCCCCAGAGCGCGCCGGGATTTCCCCAATTGGGATGGTTCGCAAAATTAAAACCTTCAAACCGGAACTGCACTGATTGGCGTTCCGTAACCCGGAAGTCCTTAATCGCCGAAAAATCCCACTCATTGCGCCCCGGAAAGATAATCGTATTGCGTCCGGCATTGCCGAACGTCCCGAAGGGCTCCAGCGAAAAAGCATTCACGTTAAACCACTCGTTCACCGTTGGACTACTCAGGTTCTGAGAAAGGCCAGTGGCATTCAGCCGATCTCTGCTGTTGCCCACTCCCGTATTGGACTGGTCGGGCCCCGGACTCGGGTAGCCAGGAAGCCCGGTCTGGAGGGTATAAATCGATCCAATCTGCCATCCCCCGAGCAGTTCATTTACCACCCCGCCGCGATTGAGGAGTGCCTTCCCTGAACCGACCGGCAGCTCGTACAGCGCCGAGACCACAAACCGCTGCCCCACGTTGAACGCTGACAGCCCCCTTTCGCATTGCAGGCACCTGCTGTTCTGCGGGAAGATCGTGTCGCTTTGGCCCCGAATCGCACTCACATCGTCGATACTCTTTGACCATGTGTATGCCCCCAGCAGAGTAAGTCCCGAAGACAGCCGCCGCGTCAGCTTCATCCCGAGGCTGTTGTAATTCGAATTTCCGCCGCCCTGCACGGTCTGCATAATGCCGATATTAGAAAACGGCAGCCGGCTCGGAAGCGCGCTTACGCCCGGCGTAGCTTCGTTAGCGTCGAACAAACCACCCAGGCGATGCCCCTCGTTGCCCAAATAGCCAATCTCGAACATCGTCGAGCTTGAGAACTCATGCTGAATATTGAACAGGTACTGTTGAATCCGCGGAGTCCGAATATCGGCAAGCACGCCAAACAGCGTCGGATTAGGGATGTTAATCGTCGCCCCCGGAGTAACGAAGTTTGTCCAGGTCATGCTGGGGAAAGCAGCCGGTTGATTATTGTTTACATTGTTGCTTTTCCCACCTAACGTACGCGCCAGGTCGAACCGCGAGTTATTGCTGTCCTGCGCATAAAAAAGTCCCGCGCCGGCGCGAACCACCCATGTCGGCGTAGGTGTCCAGGCAATGCCCAACCGAGGCGCCCAATCGTTGTAATCCGTCTGGTACAAGCGATTGCCCAATCGCCCATCGCGCGCCACTTGCACCCCCGGAAAGAAGAACGGCAGGCCCGCATAGTAATTTCCGATGCCCGAACGAACGTCGGTCGGCTGCAGGGCGGGATCGGTAACGTTCGCGGTAGTTGCAAATACGGGAAGCTCAATGTTCGTCTCGTGCTGACTGCGATCGTAAAACGGCGGCGTCAGCTCATAACGAAGTCCCATCGAAATCGTCAGGTTGGAAGCCGCTCGCCAGGTATCGTCGATATAGTACGCCTGGCTGGTAGCGCGCAGTTGCTCGAAAGCAATTCCAAATGCGCCATCCACTTCGGTCGGAGAACCCAGCATAAACCCGGCAAATCCGTAGCCGCCGCCACTTGCATTGGGATTCGCGGTCGAAGAAGATCCCCAGTTGTATGCGCCTCGCGGAAACTCATTTCCTAACTGGTTATAGCGGTCGCGCCGCACCTCGCCCCCGAAACGGATCGAATGTTTTCCGTGAACCCACGAGAAATTATCGAGGACCTGCCCGATCGCATCATTCAGGATGTAAGGGCCATTCGTGTCATCTCCCCAACCACTGATCTCGCCGAGGTTTCGCATATTTGGAATTCCCCACGTCTGGCAGTTCGACGTGTCAAGCCCAGGAAGCGATAGCTGTTGAACTACATTCTGCTTGCACGCGAGTTCCGGCGCGACGGCGTTATAGAAACTGTTGATACCGAATCGGAACTCATTGACCGTTGCAGGAGTAAAAATACGCGTGTTCGAAATCATGTACTGCTTCCCGTTCGTCGCCAGAGAGTTTCCAGCAAGGCTCAGCGTGGGCGTGAGCGCGCTCTCATCGGTCCAACTATACCGCCCAAACCAGGACGACTTTTCGCTCTCCACCCAATCCACGCGGACCGTGAATTCATCCTTGTCGGTAGGATTATTTGCATTCAGTAAGTAATCATTCACCGGCGACTGGTTCGCGGGAATCGGTTGATTCGGCGTTGGCAGGTAGCTCAACATTTGCAAGCTCTGCTGTGGTATCAAATTTGTGGGAATAATGTTCCCGGGAATGGGGTTTGCAATATAGCTTCCGTTCGGGTTGCGGGAGCGCCCGGTCGGGTAATAGAGTTGGACTCCCTGTCGCGACAGTAGCGATGAAAAATCGCCGTTGCGCATGGCCAGAGTCGGAACGCTATACAGACTATTGCTGGTGGCCCGCTGATTGAATCCCTCAAAATTGGTCATGAAGAATAACTTGTCTTTGGCATTGAATAACTTGGGAATGGAAAGCGGACCGCCCAGAGTGAAGCCGTACTGGTTCCATTTAAACGGCTGATTCGGCGCATGATTGCTGGTAAAAGCATAGGGAGCGGCATCCAGCTTGTAGTTGCGAAAGAACTCAAATAACGCACCATGATACTCATTAGTGCCCGACTTTGTAGAGACATTTATTTGCGAAAGTTCACGCCCGAATTCCGCTGGATAGACGCCCGTTTGTATCTTGAACTCCTGAATGGCGTCGATAGACGGTTGGAATAAATACAAATTAAAATTCACATCGGTGTTCTCAATACCGTCCAGAGTGTAGTGATTGAAGGTTGAACGCCCGCCCGCGATCGACAAATTTTCGTTGGCCCGCGTGCCCCCTTGCCTGTTGGAGCTCTGAGCCGAGCCAAAACTAGCGCTAACATTCGGACTAAGTTGTACCAACTGTAAGTAATCGCGTCCGTTAAGCGGCAACTCCACAATGCGTTTGTTCTCGATCACCGTGCCGACGGTGGCATTGTCGGCATTCAGTTGTTCCGCTGAACCGCTCACTTCGATGGATTCATTTACTTGGCCCGGTTGTAGGGTGAAATCAGCCCGTACCGTCTGCTGCACCTGGAGCTGGACATTGGGCTGCGATTCTGTCGCAAAGCCATTCATCTTGACTTGCAGCGCATATCTCCCAGGAACTAGGGAGGGAAACGAATAAATTCCGTCCTTATTCGTGTTCGCTACGCGAGTGGCATTGGTCGCTTTGTCCGTCAACGTGACAGAAGCCCCTGTTACCGTTGCACCGGACGAGTCTTTCACCTCGCCGGTAACCGTCCCGAACGTCTGCCCAAAGCAGACCGCCTCAGATAAAAACATGCAGCTCAAGAGCAACAGGAACTTCAAAAATCGCACGGTGCACCTTCCTTGTGGAACGCCGCATGGAAGCGTCAATCGCTCCCTGCGGACCAGCCCGCGTATAAGCGGTTTGTAGTAACCGATTTATTCATGCAAATGGCCGAATTGCAAATCTTTATTAATTAAACTTCGTTAATATCGAAGCCTCTTGACGTCGGACCGTTACGCGACGTAGGTTGATCTTTGACTGAATATGCCTAATACAGAAAAGCGCTCGGACCTTTCTGGCAAGATCGCCCTTATTTCGGGCGCGAGTAAGGGATTGGGTAAGGCGATGGCCTTAGCGCTCAGCTCGCGAGGCGCAACACTCGCTCTGGCCTCCCGCAATCGCGAAAAGCTCGAAGAAGTGAAAGGGGAGATCGAGAACTCCGGAGGACGTGCAACGGTCTTCCTCGCCGATGTGACTCAGGAGCAAGATGTTCGGAGGCTAGAGAGTGAAGTTTCCAGTCAGCTTGGTAAGGTACAAATCCTAATTAACAACGCGGGAACGAACATCCGGAAGAACCTGATTGACTTTTCGCTGGAGGAATGGCGCAGCGTTCTAGATACAAATCTCACAAGTGTTTTCCTGATGTGCCGCGCTTTTGTGCCCCATATGCGTGGCACCGGTTACGGGCGCATTCTCAGCATGAGCTCTATTATGAGCCATATTTCACTACCGGGGCGCAGCGCATACTCCTCCAGCAAGGCGGCGCTACTTGGCTTGACTCGTGCTCTGGCTCTCGAGCTCGCTGCCGAAGGCATCACCGTGAACGGGATCAGCCCCGGACCCTTCGCAACCGAAATGAATCTGCCCGTGATTCAAAACGCCGAAATGAATGCTCAGTTTCTGTCCAGCATTCCCGTGGGCAGATGGGGCAACGTGGAAGAGATCGGCGCGCTCGCTTCCTATCTTTGCTCGGAATCCGCCGGTTTCATCACCGGAACGGATATTCTGATCGACGGAGGCTGGTGTGCCCGCTAGACGCTGCCTGCGGCTCATCCAAAGCCTTTGACTCCCCTTCACACCGCCAGTTTCGAAAAAGCCGTTTACGCCAAGGCCACCAGGCGCATCATCCCGTTTCTCTTTCTGTGTTACGTATTCGCTTATGTCGATCGCGTCAATATAGGATTCGCAAAGCTGCAGATGCAGGCAGACCTCGGCATCAGCGACGCCGTCTATGGCGCGGGTGCCGGAATCTTCTTCCTAGGCTATTTTCTGTTTGAGATCCCTTGCAATCTGGTGTTGCAGAAGATCGGAGCGAAACGTTGGCTGGGGCCGATCATGATCGTTTGGGGCTTCGTCTCCGGCTGCCAAATGTTTGTGCACGGCGCTACCAGCCTGTATATGATCCGGTTCCTTCTTGGCGTAGTCGAGTCTGGATTTTTCCCTGGAGTAATACTTTACCTGACCTTCTGGTATCCCCGAAAGTACAGAGCGAAAATGATCGCCGCGTTCATGACCGCGGTACCTATCTCTGGCGTGATCGGCGGGCCTATCTCCGGGTGGATTCTCAAAACCATGTCGCATACCGACGGTTTTCGCGGCTGGCAATGGCTTTTTCTATTCGAAGCCGTTCCGTCCATTCTCGCCGGTATTGCAACGGCTTACTTCCTGGAAGACAATCCGCGCAAGGCGCGCTGGTTGAGTGAGGAAGAAAAGAATCTGCTGGAGCAGAGGTTGCGGGAAGAAGAAGACCTCAAAAAACTGGAAACGCCGGGACACAGCACCATCGCCGATGCGTTTCGCAGCCCCAAAGTTTGGTTGCTGTGCCTCGTGTACTTCGGCACGGTCATGGTGAATTACGGAATCAGTTTCTGGTTGCCGCAGATCGTGAAGGACACGCTTACCAAAGATGCTTTCAAAATCGGCTTGTTGACCGCACTTCCCTGGGGCGTTGCCGCCGTCGCCATGGTTCTGGTAGGTCAACACTCCGACAAAACGGGCGAGCGGCGGTGGCACATCGCGGGACCGGCAATCCTCTGTTCAATCGCGTTCGCGGTGTCCGCTATCCCTGGCATATCAGGCCCGCTCGGTTTGCTGGCACTGACGGTGGCGACCGCCGGCATTGCATCGGCGTACTCCACATTCTGGGCGCTTCCAGCAACCATGCTCTCCGGGACTGCCGCTTCGGCCGGCATCGCCTGGGTGAATTCAGTCGGCAATCTCGCCGGATATCTCAGCCCCTATCTGGTGGGAGTAATCCGCGACACCACGCACAGCATGGTCTGGGCTCTTTTGATGCTCTCCTTCTGCTGCCTATTTTCCGCAGTCATCACCTTACTCTGCTTTTCCCCAAACAAAAATGCAGCGCATCCCAAGCCATTCGCGGCATCCTCTTGAGCAGCGAACAATGCGCTGAAAAATTTTCGCGAATTAGTAATTGCACGTCCAAAGAAATGGACTGAGTTATCGGCTAGTTACAAAAGGAAAAATTGTTGCCAAAACACCTACATCATCGACTGCCATTCGCCTTATTCGTCGGGCATCTTACGCCTTAGCTTACGCCGAAGAAGTGACAGCGCGATCAACCCTGAACCGACCAGAAGCGGTGTAGCCGGGTCTGGAGCATCGACTATGTTCACGCCTCCCAAGTTGTCTTTCGCGTCGGAACTTGCTACCGAAGAAGGCTTGTCGGCCTTTGAAACCAATATTTTGGAAGGTGAGCCGTTGAGCGGACTCATCTGATCTCTTCCCGGAATTGCGGTGCTCCAGCCGACTGTGACAAACGCAGTCAAGTAAAGAAGAGCGCTCAGTTGCATGCTCGCTTTTGCCATCGTTCCCCCAGGTGGACTATTTATTGCTTACACGTAAGGGGCCATAAAGCGGGGTCAAGTGGAATGTTCTTTGTGTTAATAGCTGGTTGGTACTACCGCCGGCGAGAAGGCCCCTTTCAGGAACAAGTGGGGACCGGCTCCCGCCTTGGTGGATAATTCCCAAAGATCTGTGCTGGCGCTTGCGCCATTCGGATTTTCAGAGAGGGCGTAGAGAATGTGGCTGTTGTCCAACCATTCCACTTGATCGTCCACGTTTCGCGTTTCTCCCAGAGCCGTCTCGGTGAGATTCCTGAGATCTAGCAGGTGAATATGCCATCCAGGCTGTTGTGGGCCGATTCGCTTCTTAAAGGCGACTCGCGTGTTGTCAGGGGAAAGAGAGGGACATTCCACGTCGTTGTAAATTACTCGAGCAGTCCGATGCTGTAGATTTCCTTCCACGAGATAAGTTTTACCACTCGACCAAAGCGTCGCATAAAAGCGCTTTACGTCGTGCGTGAAGGTTACACCCCAAAAGTTGAAATCCGGCGATCGAAAAGGAACTCCATCACGAGTCACGGAGAATTGCTCAAGGTCGCAAATAGTTTTTCCGCTCGCTATGTTGACGATTGTCGTCTGGGTGGAGAAGGCCAGCGATGAATAAGAATGACCCGAAAGAAAAACCGTGATCGCTGCCCAGCGCCCGTCGGGCGAGATGCGGACCCGGCTAGGCTCGCCGTTCAATGTGATGGTTTTTCCTCTCCTCAACTGTTTGTCAAAGGTGACTGCGTAGAAACTTGTAAACATCCCACGGTCAGCAATTAGGCAAACGCCCGCCCCTCCTGCGAAATACAGCCGTTCACAAGAAAGTTCAGGAGAATAGCGCGGGTGGTCCAATCCCGGCAGGGCTGTCACCGTTAGCTTTCCATAGTTGCCGCCCAATGCGTTCGTTCGAAAGTAAAGTAATGGGCTGCTCGCGACGGGATTACTGGGCGAAGATAGTGGAATTTGGTTGTGGGTTGTTCTCGTATCTGCGGCTTTCGGCGGTTCTGTCGCGGCCGCAGGAGCCCGACGGGGCGAGTGCATATTTGAAGGCCTCGGCTGCGCTGCGGGCCCTACTGACTGCGATCGGCGTGCGGTGATAACGCCAAAAACGATCACCGCCACAATGCAAGCCGAGCACAGCACGGCGAAGATCGTGATGTTGCGTCTTTCGGAAGGACTCATCGGCTATTTTTGCTGGTTAGTAGCTTAAATGAGATTATCAGCGCTACGATCAAGCCAGACAAAAACACCCAAACTGGCGTCTTCATCGCTCCAGATAGCCAGAGCCAACCGAAGAAAACGGAAGAGAGTAAGCGAGAAATACTTACCACGGTATTCAGGACCGCGAGCCCGCTCGTTCTGAACTCAGGTGACAGAACAGCGCTCGTCATGGCTGCGATGATGCCGTCCGTGGTTGCATAATAAACTCCCAACAGTCCTAGAACAGCAAACTGTAGCGCATTCGGAAGGCCGGGCGTAAGCAGTATGGCATAGGTCACAAGAATGAATGAGTAGCCGATGAGAAACACCTTTCTCCGACCCCATTTGTCGGCCAATCTACCGGCAGGAATGGAAAGAGTAAGGTAGACGGAGGCCGTTACGAAAGCAAATAGCGGAAAGCTGCTCGCTGCCGAAGAAGTGTTTTTCTGCAGGACTAGGTAGATGAAGCCATCGCTCGCCGTCGCTAACGCAAGTAGTGCTCCGGCGATGACAATGACTCGGAAACTGGCCTGTTTCCATAACCCTAATGACATCTGGAACGACGCAACAGTCGCAGAGGCCGGAACTTTGGGCCGGTTTACAAGAAGGCCGATCAGGCCGACGCCGACGATTGCTATGCAGAAGCTGGTCATCAGCACCAGATCGAAGGAAGCCGGAGAACGCCACAATATGAAAAACGCCAAAAGCGGCCCGAGCACAGCGCCGCCGGTGTCCAAACTGCGGTGTACAGCAAAGGAAGTTCCCAAAGATTCGGGACTACTATTTAGCGAGATCATGGCGTCTCGTGGTGCGGTGCGAATTCCTTTGCCCACACGATCAAAGGTCAGAGTGGCCGCAATCGAAGTCCAACTATTACTCAGGGCAAGGAGGCCAAGTTTACTGACAGCCGAGAAGGCATATCCAACCACGGCTACTTCTTTATGACGGCGCCAGCGGTCTGAAAATACCCCAGCCGCGAGACTCAGCAGAGCTACCGCGGCCCCTTGGTAAATGCCATCCAAAACTCCAAATTCCAAGGGGCTGAAATGCAGATAAGCAATGAAGTACAGAGGCAAAATACTGCTGACCATCTCTGACGATATATCAGTAAAAAAGCTGGTTAGACCCAGTTTCCAAACCGTCGAGGTGACATCGATTCGCCCCGGCCACTGCAGGCCTAGTGCTTTCTGAGACCGGATTCTTGCCAGCAGATCGAGTTGGTACATCGGTCTTGTCTATCGCACGAGAGCTTCCAATTCTCCTTCATGGGACCACATGCTACCGCACCAGCAGAAATCAAACATCAACCTGAACGCGTGGAATGATGCTGCTGCTCTTCACCGTCGAGCAATGTAGCGGTAATGAACTCCGGCGTGAGGAGTTCCGGGCTGGGAAGAACTCGGTAAGTCGTCAAATGGCACCCCATTCCATACCGGGCGTCGCTTGTCAAAGTGAACCGGAGGACCTGCACGCAGCCTTGCAGACATAGTCCTCCCAGGGTCAAAGGATTTCGAGTGGCGGGTGGAAGCAACATGACGAATTGAACGCACTCACCGGGCAAGAATCGATGCTCTGTGTAGCAGTAGAAGCCTTCCATGCTGAGGTCTTCTGTCTCGGTTCGAATAGGAATGGTCGATCCCTTCGGCAGAAGAAATAGCGGAACCCGCAGGTGCGTTCGAGGATGACTTCGACGGTCAGTCGTCATTTTGGTGTGTTGGTCTTCTACGTACTAAATGTTCGAAGTTTGCGCCACAGTCTGACGCAGCTCCGTGGCATTCATCGCAAACTGACGATTCGCCAGATAAGGAGCACTTTGGCGGCCAAATGGTTTGTTTTGTGTTGTTTTGCGGAGAGATGCACCGCAGACTGACTGTGGGGCGTCATCCCCGCCATGCCGGAGAAAACATTCTAATGTGGATAGGAAATAGCGCCTGATTTCCGTGCGCAGCTTGGCGTGAATGAGATTGTATTCGCTCAGTAATCACAAGCTAGGAGGAACTCAGTTCGACCGGGATGCGGTTGTAACCGTGACACAAAGCTCAATCGGCATGGGTATTCAAGAGAAAAACGGGGCTTGTTCTTCTCCAGCGGGCACGACAACAACCCTCTGCTTCTATGCTGCCCGTCTTCCTCGCTTCAAACATACGACGGCGAAGTCAAACACGTAAGAGAATAGACTTAATACGGCAACATCAACGGCGTTTTGTAGCATGAACGTTAAACTGCATGTGTCGTGCCATCTCTAAATTATTGAATTTCTGTAAGATCGTCCGAGTCTGAAACAAAATTACAGCTTCAAATCCAAAATGTTGGGAATCTTCCTTACGCCGGTAATCCGGAGCTAATGTTTTTTCAAATCCCAGAAAAGAGAATATTCGGCCATAGCTTGCGAAAATCTCCCAGTGGGCCCGGTCAATTTCTGCTCGAAGATATTGACTCGAGGCACCCGGAGCAGGTCGGTCTGCCGCGTCCAAAGACCTCGCTTCGTGGTAAACGCGAGAGTATATCCGGCCTCACCCGCCGCACGTACAGTCGCGTCATTATGGTTTCCATTTGGGTAGGCCAGCGTCACACATGGCGCCCCTAGGCCAGCTTCAATTTGACGCCGGGAGTCATTAAGTTCGATACGCACAGCATCCTCCGGCACTGATGTCAGAATCGGGTGGCTCAACGTATGCGACCCAATTCGAATGCCCTGTGCGTGAAGTTCTTGAAGTTGTTCCCAAGTAACGGTCCGATTCAGTGGCTCGCCGGTAGTGTCGCATTGCTCATTAGCAGAAGCAAGTTTGTCCAACCGCGAAATAGACTCTTCCCGGAGCTCGGGCGCCATTCGTTTCAGTTGCTCGATGACCAGCTCAGCCGCTTGGGCGCGGTCTACGCCCGTGAGGTCAGGAAAAATCGTGTAAACACTGGAAATGTTAGGTAAACGAGCCAGGAGACGAGAAACCCGTTCCGGCCAAAACGGGAACGGCTTTCCCATCAGGCCAGGACAAACAAAGATTGTTGTTGGAACTCTACATCGGAGTATGACCGGACGAGCTATATCGTAATTGTCGAGCCAACCGTCGTCGAACGTAAAGGCAACTCGTGCGGAGCGAGATCGCGCATCCCAATCGGGAACGCTTTTTGAGAGATCTAGGACCTCAAAATTCTTCGCGGCCCACGAGAGAAGCTGTTCAAATGTTTGCTTACGAACCAGAATTCCAGGAAGAGAGCTACTTCGGAAAAACTCGCCATCATCCAACACGCGATGGAGCATCATGACCACCACTCCACTTTTCGCCGCTCGCCGCTTTGCCAGCCACAACAATCCGATGCTACGCAGCAAACAAGCGCGAACATAGCGCAGAACCGATTTCATCTCGTGTGTCACGGATCAGATAGCTCGAAAACCACGCCGCTGAAATTCACGAATTTCACCCATGGTAGGAAACGTATAATAACTTCCCTTTTCCTCATTAAGAGCACGCGTAACTAGTGAGTCCGTGGCGATACCTCGTAGAACACGAGCCAAGCAGTGCGCGGCGTGGCGCTTCGATCGCCGGATTAAATGGTCTAACACCTCGCCATCTTGCACTGGTAACTGTTCCTGCAAAAGCGCGTCGCCATCGTCCAACTTTTCCGTCATGTAGTGAATGGTCAAACCGACCGTGCGTTCTCCTTGATATAGTTGCCAAAATGTCGGCATCATGCCTTTGTATCTAGGAAGTGGAGCATGATGAATATTGATGCACCCAAGACGAGGCATGGACAGCAACGGCTTCTTCAAAATGTAAGGACAGGCAATCGAAACGATTAGGTCGGACTTCCTGCCGGTAACTTCGGACAGAAATTCCGGAGAATTAGGATCTTCGATTGAGCGGCACTCCACCTGGTAGGCGCGGCAGAGCTGAGGAAGCGAAAAGTAGCGCCTCGCTCGCTTACCAAGCCGCACCGCACCGAGTACACGGGACACGGCCACACGGCCTAAAAGGCGCGCAAATCCCGCCGCGCCGTAAAGTCCGGCCAGTTCTCGGGCAAGTTGAAGACGCGACCGGCTGCCCATCGTCTTACAGCAGGAGATATGGGTTATCTCGCATTCTTCGGAATAGTTCCGAAAAAACTCCTCGAACAAAGGCAAAATGTAAATCGGGTCTACTTGCGTAAGGAATTCGATTCGCATGATATCCGGCCTAACGCACTGTCTCCCAGGTTGTGAAACGGTGTCCACGAAGCATCTTGAACATACTCACTAAGGCTGCTGCGTTCAACGTGCAAAAGAATAGCGGAACACCCAAAATCCTCCAGCGCCGGTGCAGAGGAAAGGCTAGCGACACGAGCACGAAGACATAGAACATCAGTTGCAATACAAACGCAACTCGAAAGGGCAGAAGTTGCAGGTTCGCAGCGCTACCCAAAAACAACAGAATCAACAGGAGAGGTACCATCCAGCGCAAAATCTTGTGGGAGAAGAGCTGAAACGCGATCCAGGGATGATGCCACGGCTGAAGCAACTCCGGAACGCTGAGCAATCCGCGCATCCCTCTCGTCGCCACCCGCACACGCATCTTGAACTCTTGCGTGGAGTTCTTGGTGGTCTCCTCATATGCAAGCGCCCGGTCCTCGAACGCCACCCGAAACCCATTCCTCACAATGCACAGCGGCTCCACGAGGTCGCTGCAGGCATCTGCCCATAACGGAACGTACTGATCGCGGCGCACCGAGTAAATGCAACCGGAGCACCCCGTCAGCGTCCCGATACGTGATTGGAGCAACTTGATCATATTTTCGTAGTTCCAGAAGGCCACCGACCCAAGCCCGGTCGGCGAGGAATCTTCCGGATCGAAATACTTATATCGCCCGCTCACAGCGCCTATACGAGGATCGCCGTAGTGCGCGCCAAGATAGCGCAACACTTTCGGATGATAAATGGCCGTGGCATCGGAGAACACCACCACGTCGCCGCGGCAGTGCTTCACTCCTTCATTTTGGCCTCGCGTCTTGCCGCCGCGGGGCTCCATCCGAAGAAGCCGTACGCGCGAATCCTGCACTGCATTCACGATCTCGTCCGTCCTGTCGGTAGAGCCGTCCGAGACCACCAGCACTTCCAACTTTCCGGGCGGATATTCAAGCGCCAGCGTCTGCTCGATCTTCTTACCGATCGCAGCCTCCTCGTTATATGCGGCAATTAGCACCGAGACAGAAGGGATGTAAGCGGGATCGGGCGATCTGCGTTTGAAAAAGGATGATAAAGCCGTGAGCAGGAGCGGATACCCGATATACACGTAGACCAGCAGGGTAGCTGCTATCACGGCCAAATAGGCCAAAAGATCAGGAATTCTTGCGGTGAGCATCGCACAGAAGTTGCTCATAAGATTCGGTCAGCCTCCTCATCATCGTTTCCGTTGTGAACTTGCATTCCACAATTTTCCGCCCTTCCATACCCATGCTGCGGGCGGCGGCCGGCCGTCTCAACAGGTGAAGAACGCACGCAGCAGCAGATTCGGCATCCTCATTGCCCACCAGAAATCCCGACTGCCCTTCCAGCACAACTTCCGGATTCCCTCCGACCGCCGTAGCCACACATGGCAATTCACATGCCATTGCTTCTAATAAGGCGTTCGATAATCCTTCGCTGCGGGAGAGCAAACAAAACACGTCCGAAGCCCGCAACAGGTCTAAGGGATCGTCTATGCTGCCGAGGAACACGAAATTGTTCTCCAATCCTAAATTTGCGACCAAGCGCTTCAGGTCATTTGTATGCGCCGGTTCGTGATCCGCTCCCGCGACAGCGAACACCGCGCCCGGGAATTCACTGCAGACTCGTGCAGCGGCTCTGATAAAAACATCGAATCCCTTGACAGCTCGAATATGGCCGACCGAGCAAATCAGGTGAGAGGCGTGCGCCAGACGGAGGCGCTTTCGAACTTCAGACTTAGGAACGGTGACAACATCGGAACGGAAATCGACACCGTTGTAAATAGTGAGGACCTGCTCGGGAAGAAGCCGGTCCTCCGCCAGATTTTGTAGACGCACTTGTTCCGAGACAGTGTGTACCTGGTCGAAGAACCGGCCCGCCCAACGATAAGCAAGCCTATGCTTCCGGCCCCGGTTAAAGCCCATATCCCGCCGGCTCGAGATGAGAAAGGGACATCCGCTCATTTTGGCGATCGGACCTGCCCAGAGATCGGACGTCTCGTGAAACGTGTGCGTGATTTGAATACCATCCTGACGAACCAAGCGTCGAATCTTTCCAGCAACGTGAAGAGCTCCCAAATCGTACGTGCGCCTCAGCGGAAACACATGAAGCGGACACGAAATCGAATCGGCTATTCCGAGCAAAGGATCAATCTTAAACGTAACTACCTGCGGCGAGTAGCGGTCGCGAGGCAGCCTGTCGACCATGCGCAAAAGCACTTTTTCCGCACCGCCTAATTCACAGAGTTGGTCGATGACGAAGAGAACGCCGACCGGTTCGCTCCGGAGAGCTACGGACAGTTCAGGTAACGTCAGGGCAGTACAACTCACAACATCTCCTTGCCAGCGCACTCATTGAAAACGATTGGCTATCGGCATACGTGGTGCAAGCCACCAACCAAAGCTATTCAACGGCTGCCGGAACTCATAATTCCCGCCGAGGACTCCATGTTGGTCGAAAGCTAGGAAATTTTTCCTAAAATTGGGGTTTGATTGGCAGTACCAGAACGGGACGCTGCCATGGGTCTACCCGCGCGAATCACGGCAAGAGCTTCTGCAACGCATAGAATTTGAGCACCTGACTGCACTGCGGATCTGACAGCAGCCTCAAAGTACTGCGGTGTACAGCCATAGGAGGATGGATTAGAAACCAGATCGTGCGTGTAAAATATCAGCCACGCATTCCTCTTGCTATTCTCCTCGATCAGCCGTTCGACCCTGGATAGATCCATACTACGGCTATAAAGCTGATTGGCACGCAGGAGATTCAAGTCCGCAATGGGACCGTTGATGCCGGGCTGTGTGCCGCGGCAACTTTCGAAATGCCGGCCGAGAGTCCCCTTCGCCTAGGCGGTAACGTGATCGAACGGATAGGAAAAATTGCCTGAGATCCCGCGCGCATAACGATTGACAGCCACTTGACCCGCCAGGGCGTCGTCCAGGAAATGTGCGGACGAAGTCTTCCGGCATGAGACATGCCTGAAGGTGTGACTTCCTAATTCGTGCCCTTCTTCTACCAAAATCCGAACTTCCTGCTCCGAGAAATGGCTCGACGGAGTAGCGAAGGTCTCCATCATTCCCATGGACAGGTAAAACGTTCCCACAGCTCCATAGTGACCTAACATTCCCGCGCCTACATAACAAGCAGAATGATGGATATCATCGAATGTGAACGAAATAATTGGTCTGGACAGAGACAATTGGATCTCTTTCCGGCGAACGCGGGACAGAGCATAACGCTTAACGCTTCCGCAGGCACTTCTAAAGGTCATTGCATTATCACTTGCCCGGCAAACTCGGCACGTTCCTCAACCACATTGATCAGTCCATCCTCGGGAACATCGCGGTTCGTGCGAAATACCAGCGATGAAACGCCGTCGTTCTCCGAGATAAGTTCCATTCCGAAATCGTCGAACACTTGTCCCGCTTGGGCATTTCGAGGAGTTTTGCGGTAATTCACGAAACAATCGGCGCCCAGTTCGGAAATATATTTCCTAAGGATCCAAGCCAGAAAAGCATGCTCAACGCGCTTCGATTGAATCCGGCAGCTAAACATGAGATCCGTAATCCTCGGCTCGCGCCGCTCCACCAAGGCGAAACCGACCGTACCGTAGCTTCCAAATCGATCCTCGCAGTCGAGAATATAGGTGTCCATGCTTTCTTTCGCTAAGATCTGCTCCAGTAAGGGCCGGGTGTAGCGAGTGCCCGAAAAGTTCATCTGATTCGTCCGCTGCGTCAGCTCGTGGACTCTATCGATGGTGAGCGGGGTCAACGGAGCGATACGGAGGCGAATGCCGCAATCTTTCAAAAAAGACAAGTAGTCCGCGCCAAAAGATCCCGCCACCGTCTCGCGCACCGCTTCCAATTGATAAAGCTTCCTGCGGTTGACCGAGTCGGAGGTGACTGGGACTTGAAACTCGGGCAATTCTGGAAGCGATAGGCACTCCGCTGCGTCTAACACCCTTACTTCGGGTAGAGCCGACTTCACCTCCTCCAATTCGAACGGCGAATCGTCTACAAAGAGGAGTGTATTCAGACCGATGTTAAGTTTTTTCGCGATGCGCTTGACCGCTTCTCTCTTGGGCCCCCAGGAAATTTGAGGACAGAGGAAATATTCATCGATGTGCAAGGCTTTTAAAGCCCGCAGAGCATCGTCCTCGTTGTTTTTGCTGGCGACTGAATGTAGAATCCCGCGCGCATCTAACGCCTTGATAGCCTCTAGCAGCCCCGGCCGGAGGGCAAGGCTGGCGTCCCCGTCTTCGATCAAAATACTGTTCCAGAGCGTATTATCCAAATCCCAGACGACACACTTTACCGCCTTGGGCGCTTCCACTGTATCGCTCGACTGACGCATGAATGAGGTGGACGAGGCCACGGCCGACGTCTGAATAAAGTCCATCATGCCGAAATACAAAGTGGAATCGTCAGCAATCTGATTCGGAGTTAATGAAATTTGGAATGGCTCGCCGAGGTCCGTTACCGCTGCGATTTCGGCGCATGCGATTTCGATGCGATTGAACCCCGGATGGGCGGCGATCAAACGTTGAAAAGGAACGCGATTGGCTCCGGCAAAAGGCCGAATACTGAGCGATAACGAGACGGGCTGCTCCGCGGGGTTGTAGATTTCGAGGAGAAAGCCGTTGGGTATTTCCTTTGCGGGGTGTTGATGTATTACCCGTTTCTTCTTATAGTTGTATCTCCGGCCGGTGATCGTCTTCAAAGCCATGGAAGGCAGCGGAAGATTGAATAGTACCTGCCCAATCTGTCTGTCTCTTCGTTCGATCCGCTGGGCTTCAGAGGTAGGATACAGGCGGAGGTTCCCCGGCGTCCAGAGTTGTCCCCAGCGTTTGATCCGTATTTTGAGGAGGTAGGAGCTCGAGCTTCCGGGAGCCTCGATACGCACCATTCCATCGACAAAACGACGGCACTTCCCGTCCTTACGCGGAGTATATAAATCGCAGGTCGAATAGCAGCTCGGCCAGACACATTCAGTGCAATGTTCTCCCCAGGGCAAAATGGTGCGAGCATCGATTCGGTCCCGCCACTCCGCGAATTTCTCCAGGACCGGTGCCGGAATTTGGCTCGCGGACTCGACCCGCACCGTTCATCTCAGTTTCGTACATAGGCTTGTGCCGCTCCCTTCCACGGAGTCACCCGGTCGAATACTTGCAAGCAGCGAACCAGCGCTTCCCCGCCCTCTGCTGCACCCAAAATTTCGCATTGTGTTCTAAAACGTGGGATGGCCGATACCGGCATGGGAGGCAGCCTTCGATCCCGAAATGACTGTTCGATTCACCCGATGCAGGGAACGGGCTCGCGAGGCCCAACTGAAATCGAATTCGGCACGCATCCTACCGAACTCTCCCATGTTGGTCCGCGCAGTTTCATTTTGAAGCAGCATTCGTATCACATCGGCAAGCTCTTGAGGGTTGTGAGGATCGACGAGCATCCCCGTCTTTCCGTCGACAACGGCCTCCGCCGCGCCCCCCGACCGGCCGCCCACGACCGCCTTGCCACAAGCATTTGCTTCGAGGAAGACCATTCCAAAACCTTCGATGTCGCCTCCATCTTCCGAGTTCGGCATGACGTAAAGATCGGCCGCATTGTAGTAGGCCGGCAGATCCCCGTCTTTCACAAATCCCACGAATCGAACGGCATTCGTCAGGCCCCACTCCGTTACTATTTGTCGTAGTTTCTCCTCTTCCGGCCCGGTTCCGGCAATCAGGTAAACGAGGTTCGAAATTTGCGGAAGGAGCTTCCGCAGTGCTTCAAGCACGGTCCGGTGGCCTTTACGCGGAACAAGACGGGCCACCGTCAGCAGAACTTTTTTTCCTTGTAGTTCGTGACGGCGTATCAAGTCTTCTCGGCTCGGTTCAGGCCTGAACCGCAGGCAGTCGACCCCGGGAGTGATCTTCTTGATCCGTTCCTCCGGCATGCCGATTCTGAGGAGGTTCTGGCGCGCGAATTCGTTGGCCGCAACAACGGCATCGGCGCCTCCAAAAATCGCATTTCGAAACTTAGGCCAGTACTTGCGGCGATCGGTCGATGTGATCTCCTCGCCGTGGCTATAGGCAATATACGGCATTCGAAGTGTCCGCTTAAACCAGAGGCTGAGAGCACCTTGCGGATACAGGTCGCCAAAGTGAATCAGATCGAATTTCTGCGTAGCCATCAGAAACGCTGCCCTCGCCAATGGGACGGCGATCTTTGGCAGATGGTGATATTTCCACGATGGAAGCGGATAACCGCAGCGGATGATGCGATACTCCTCAGTGCTTTCTACCCGGTCGTAGTCCCTCCAGCCCGGAACCTTTCGAGTCAGCACCGTGACCCGCGCCTGCCCTTGCCGGGTGAGTTCGCGGTACAGCGAGTTGTAATAAACGCGGGCCCCCCCGGCATGAGGGAGGAAGGCGTCCGTCATAAAAAGAATGCGAAGCGGGGGGGAGCCTTCAGTCGAAGAAACAGGCTCTTGAATATCGATGGGGCGGTCGGCCGTGTACACAAGTGAATCCTGACGTTGGCGATTGCACGGCGAGGGCCGAATCGCGTCACTTGCGATGTTTGATACGAGCGGAACGAACGCACCCGTCGATCGCTTCAACTTGGCCAACATGATCGTAGGCATGCGTGCCGATCAGTCCCGCGGACCACGATGGCTCAATCCGAAGCACCTCGCGCTCGCGATACTCTTCCGGAGTAAGCACTTCGATTTCGTTGAGGGACAAACTGCCTCCATAGGTAGGCACACCGCTCTGGCTCCAGCGGAGAAGCTTATTCTCATGCTCGAACATACGTCCTCCGTTCCGGCAGAAGCGAACATCTGTCGAAATCGGGTTGGAGATGTGAAATTGCCATGGCCCGTCAAGCGTTTTTGACGAGAACAGCAACAAGGGGTTCGCGCCTTCGGGCGCGGAAGAAGCCGAGGTAAGCAGCCACCACAAACCGCTCCTGCGGTAAAGCGTGGTGTCCACGAACTTCCCTTTCAGGAGCACTCTTTCCAACTTCCACTCATACGGAAACCGCGCTGCCCTATACAGCTCGATGGCCCCGCTGCCGGAGGACTCCGGCACCATATAGAACTCTCCGCGATCTTGAAAAACAAACGGAAAAGACAGATGGTAGGGCCGGTCCAGGCAGCGTTCCACGGGGCCAAGCGAGCCGTCGGGCCGAACTTCCGCTACGGAGATCGCGGCGCGTGACTCCGCATATAAGTAATCCTCAAAAAATAACCATACGCGATCCTCTTTGATTAGGAAGGGGTCGGCATAGAAATGGCCGCGCGGCGGCTCTATCCAGCGGAAACCGGTCATGTCCGGCTTCCCGATCTTACGATAGAGCGGCTCACCGCCGACTCTCAGCGCGATTTTCCAATGCGCCACTTTGTCGCGATGGAACGGGCGACTGATGAGTTTTTTCATCATGACCGGACCAAGCCAGCGGAGCATGGCTGAGTTTGCCGGACTACGATAAACTTTCTGCTTACCTTGGTAGGGAGCCTGGGGTATCGATCGCCCTCTGACGTGATCCCATCCATACTGGTGCAGCTCGTACAGTTTCATGGGGAGGAAGTAAACCGAGCCCCAGTAAGGCCTGAGACGGTTTTTCACGACCCATAAACTGTTTGCTGTTGGATAGAGTCCTTTGCAAAGAACCAGGCCATTATCCAACTCCTCGGTCAGGACCTGAAGGATGACGCCCGAAATAGAGTTCTGCTCATAAATCTCCCAAAACAGAGCAGGAGCTCCCCGGTAAAATTCGTTGTCTCCATGGTGATACGACCAAACGCCGTACTTGGCGGACGAGAGAATATCGCCGCGCAAGATGTTGAAACCGAAACGGATCAGAACGTCGAGATTCCTCGACCGAATCTCTTTGACCGCTTCGGGCGCAAACCGATGAACGAAGCCCTTGCCGAGAGGCTGGATCTCGATTCGCGGAGTACACTGCAAAAGGGAACTGCAATCGGCCGCAACGGTGGGATCGCTCGGGACACTCTGCTTCGAATTCAGCCGGGTGTAAAAATCGTATAGTAGGGAGCTTCGCAGCTTTGGGTTGGTTAACCGGCCTAGAATCTTGCCGGGCAAAAAGGTCTGCCGGGAATCCCGCACCACCGGCGGAGCCTTTTTATTCAGCAGGATCAGCTCTATCTTTGCAAAATTGGTCTGCTGTATTGCTTCGATGATGGCCGCCTGGACACGGGTAGTCCGAATGCTGTCAAGCATCAGGCCGACACGCAAAGGCGGCCGACCTGAAGTCGAACACCGGTAGAAATCTAAGATGTTGCCAACTTTGTGCATCGAGCGGCCGTTTGCCGGATGCAAATCTGTGGAAATCTCAAGGCTGCTAGTCATTTCTTCGAGATTCGTATATACGCTCATGCTTCGACCAAGTTCGCTTCGCCCACGTCTATTTCGTCCCCGTCCTCTAAATCTCCGTCTTGCTCGTCCGTGATCTGCTGGGAGCGCACTGCCAGCCCGGCGAAAGCGAATGTGTACCCGGTAATTTGAAAGTACATCCAGCGGTCCCCGAAAAAATTGGCAACTAACGCGCTAAACATAAGCCCGGAGAAACCAAGACCAATCGACTTCAGGAACGGATCGGACGCGGTCCGGTTCAGGCGAAAACCGATCTGGAATAGCTTATAAAGGATAGCCAGGAATAACAAGAGGCCGGATAGTCCCGTTTCTACCAGCACCTTTACAAAAAGGTTGTGCGTATCCCCGTATCCGCCGACATGCGATCCGTATTTATACGTGTTGAACCCGGTACCGAACACCGGATCGGCCTCGAAGACGCCCATCGCCTCGTCCCAAAGGTTCAATCGCGCGGCAGCGGAGTGGTCGATCTCACCGTTTTCTTCGGTCATAAAGACCCGCTCCCGAACCGCTGCGGGAACTACGCTTTGCCATACCAGCAGGAATCCTAATACGCCCACCAGCAGCAAGCGATTCCGGACAACTCCGAGAAAGATGAAGCCGGCCAGCAGAGCCGCGTATCCGCCCCGGGACAACGAGAACAGGAGGCAGTATACGTTGGCGGCAATCACACCGAGATATCCCAGCCGGGCCGGAAGCTGTTTTTCGGCAAGACACAATCCCGCGAAAAAGACCGACACTTGGGCCGCGAAGGCCGCCAGACCGTTGACGCCCGCTCCCCCCATCGGTCCAGAATCGCGCAAATCATAGGAGAAGGCAGAAAAATCCCGCTCACCAATAATATTGTGGAACCCCTTCGCCAGCAGGAGCGCTCCCAAGCTCATGGAAATGAGCAGCATTCCCATCTGCCGCTTCGTCCGGACTGCGCTGGCGGTTACAAAGAAGACAAGCGAAAGATCCACCACAAAGTTCTTCCAGTCGGAGACACGCGGATCGCTAAACCACAGCGGAAGTCCCACATCTAAAGAAAACGAGCCTCTTACCATGGAGAGGTAAGTAAACACGATGTAGATCCCTAACAGAGTGTTTAGCGGCGTTCGAAGAAAAATTGGACGGCCTTGGCGTTTAAGGCCGAGAATGGCTCCCAGCAGAAGGATATCGACAAACTGAGCTCCCAAGAAATAGCCGTGCAGCTTATAACGAACAGTTTCGAGCGGAAGCAGCGGCATCACCAGGTACAAACCAACGCAAGGTTCTTTAAAAACGCTGATCAGGAAGCACACCACCATCGCCAGCCAAAGCGACGTAGGAACGATGCCTTCGAGGCCTAAATGCATTTCATCTCCTCGACGACACTTCTGCCAATCACTTTAACTGGGGCTCCGCTCTTGCGATGGTCCGTTGCTGGAAAGACTCGAAAAGAGCCCGCGGCAGGACACACGCTCGCACTACGGCGTACACCGTTAGAAGAATGATCAGTAGTGGCACCTTTCCGATCCTGGCTTTTAAACGCGGGCCTCGCAACGACGTCAGAACCGGCGGAACCGAGAGCACACCGACAGCGGCGACAAGCGCCGCAAATTGTCCGGATAGAAGGGCGATGAGTGCGCAGACCAGGCAGAAGAAGGTGTATGCCGCGAGACCAACGGCCCGCGCATTACCCCGGAAGCCGAGCTGGTTCAGTACATTCGACCCATGCCAAATTTGGCGTTTGATAAATTGCAGGAGAGTCTTCTCCGCCCCAAGGTGAACAGCGGCTAACTCGGGAAACGCGATTACGGGAATGCCGACTGCCCGCGCTCTGGAGCAAAATTGACTATCTTCGTTGGATCGCAAGTGCGGATCGAAGCCACCAAGCTTTCCAAATAGCCGCCTTTCCATCACTAAATTTCCTCCAGGGAGGTAGGAAACCGGACCCTGCCGCCCGGCATGGAAACGTTGATGCCAGATCCGGGCCGGCCACCCGGCATCCGGCGGCATCGCATAGTAGGCGCCCGCTACGGTCGCGGGATGCCCTTCAAGAACCGTCGAGGCACACTCCAGCCATAGAGGCGTCAAAAGGCAATCCGCATCTAAAAAGACAAGAAATTCACCGGTCGCTGTCTCGGCACCCGCGTTCCTCAAAGCGCCAATTCTGGCGGAAGGCATCTCCAGCACTCTTAGCGTCACGCGGCCTGAGTACGACAGAGCGATCGCGACGGTGCGATCGGTGGACCCGTTGTCCACAACCACTACTTCAAGTCGATGCTCGCCACGGATAAGACCACAGACAGACTCCAGGCAGATGTGAATATGCTCTTCCTCATTGAACGCCGGTATAATAATGGACCACCGCTTTGAGCATGGTTCCCCGCCCTTAACTGGGTTCTGTGTCATGGATGCCGGTACTACATCACTCAGAGCAACGCGGCTGCCAAATCGGTTCTGCGCACCCCGGGTTTGCGCAATCAGGCTCCTTGTCCTTCTACACAAGGCCACAAATCCAGAACTATGGGATTAATTCCAAGAACTTGATGCGTACGTACTCTCAGGCGAAGCCGAAAGAGCTTGGGGCTGGCCCCCTCCACTAGGGAGAAACCCAGCCCCAATTTCACTCAATCGGATTCGGTTTTCGGAAGGAGAGACTTACGAGCCAGTTCGGCAAGCCTGTCCCAACGATGCGTTGACCACGCGCTGAACATCGACCACCGTGCAAGTCCCGTTCTGTTGCAAGTCAGCCGCGCCGCATGGGGCGGTTCCTATCGCCTGACTCACAGCCGCCTGAACATCAAGGGCGTTTACCACCCCGTCGGCGTTCAAATCGCAAGACGGCGCCGGAGGCGGCGCGGTACCGCCCGAGCCAGCAAATGACTCGTACGCCCCGACATCATAGCCTTTGCCCTGAGGCCGATGGATGCCGTCCATATCGGTTAGCAAATTGCTGATGGTCGTTCCCGCGTCTATCGCCGGGCTTCCTGCTTGGAGATGAAAGTCCTTACCGCCGAGATTCGTGAACGTTGGATTGGCGCTGAGATTTGCGGATGTGCAAGACGATCCCGCTCCATTGCCGTACCACAGATTGTTAGACCCGCTCAGCGTAGTGCAGGTCGTTCCCGAGTACGGCGCCAAGTAATATTCGCTTCCAGTGACGTCTACAATGTTGTTGCGCAGCCGTGTCTTGGCATTTAAGGAGAATGCGCCACTCGATTCGCTTCCAGCGCTCCCGCAGTCATAAAGAGTATTGTTGTAAAGATCTGCCGGTGTGCTCGGCGAGCCGGAACTGCCGACAACAATACAACTGTAATTTGAACTCCCGTCGTAAGGATCCGGGCCGGTACCAACATGATAAATCACATTATTATAGGCCTCCACCGTTCCCTTATCGGCATTGACAGTGGAGAAATTGATCCCGTCGCAGATCGCATCGTGAATTAAATTGTCATGAACGTGGAGATCGAACTGGTCCGCGCCTCCTGTCGAATAAAACTGAATAGCCCGGCAGCCGCCACTGGTAGTGGATCCGTTGGGATTGGGTACAACTGTGTTCCAGCCGACATCAATGTGGTTTGAATTCGTGGTGAAGTAGACCGCATGATAATACTTGTCGATTGATCCCGCCTGGTCTCCCACGTCATGAACGTAGTTGCCATAGAACGCCAAGTTGGTGGTGGTGTCCGTATGAAAACATGCAGTTTGACCGGAGCCAGTGGGACAGGAAAAATCGTTGCCCACAACGCGCCATCCGGAGACGCCCACCAAATCGATCGCAGTGCCCCCGCGGAACTGAAGTCCGGCCAAAACCCAATAATCTTTGGCGCCCGAAATAGCTGGAGTTCTGAGGCCGTAAGTCGCCGAATTCGTTCCGATAGTCACCGTCGCTCCCGGGTAGGCGACTAGGGCTAAAGGCTTCGCGGCTGTTCCCCCACTCTGAATCGACACATCCGCCGTGTAATCGTCCACGGTCGTCTGCGTAACGCCATTCATCACGTACGCAATGTCTCCCGGCGCGATTGTACTTTTTGCTTTGACTATCGTCCGCCACGGCGAAGAGAAACTTCCGTTCCCACTGTCATTTCCATTTGTTCCAACAAAATAGATGTTGCCCCCCCGTACGGTAAAGGGCACACCGGTGGAAGTTCCGCTGGCGGTGGTAACCGTGATGTTTCCAGTCGTTGCGGCCGGACCAAGCTGAAAGCTGACCTTGCCGTCGGTCCAAGTTTTGTAATTCACAGCCTTTCCGCTTCCGACAGTTACATAAGAATTGCCTTGCGTCGCGCCGAACCGCTTCCCGTAGATCGTTACGTAGGCGCCATTGCTATTCTCGCCGCCAGTATTGGGACCGCTTTGCAGATCCGAATAGAAGATAGCCGGCGGCGCGGTCTGGCTGAAGGCCGGGAAAACACTCCCGGCCAAGAGAAGGATTGCCCAAAGGGATGTTTTGAAGATGTTTTGCATGAAAATGATTCCTTTTCTGAACAAATAAGTGCTACTTGGAAGCGGGCGCAAACACCACATCCACCCAGTAATTGCTGGAATTCCAGCTCTGGTTCGGGAAGCCGCCCGAGCCATATAGATAAACTCCGTTTACTCCGTCCACGCCATTCTGCAAGGCGTGTAACGGCGGCGCGTTCACGGCCGACGAGAAGAAACCTACATCGGAGGAATAATGGCCTGCGGGCGCATGATAAGAAATCACATACGTGGTGTTGGCCTGAATGCTGACCGGGGTAGCGAAGTTAGCCTGCTGCCAGCCCGAAGCGCTTTCATTCTGAAAAGTGACAGTTCCTAGTAGCGCGCCGCTGCTGCTCCATAAATTTCCTTTGTGAATTCCCGTGTTTTGCGAACCCTTATAGAACCGGACTCCCGTGACCTGGCCCGCTACGTCGGACCGGAATTTCATCCCTAGTTCGACAGAACTTCCATCAGAGTCGCTGACCGTTCCGGGAACAGCAGCGGAAGTCCATACCGACGTCGAGGCAGCCGGTGCTGGGACGGCCGGCGTGGTGGTCGTGGAAGGCACAAACAACACGTCAACCCAGTAATTACTGTCGTTCCAACTCTGGCCGGGGAAAGCGCTCGCTCCATATCCGTAAACACCATTCGGGCCGTCCGTTCCGGTTTGGAGGGCATGTAAAGGAGATGTATTTACCGGAGCAGTGAAAAAGCCGTCATTAGCCGAATAGTATCCCGCCGGTGCGTAATAAGAGATAACGTAGGTTGTATTGGCTTGAATAGTCACCGGCGTCGCGAAAAGCGCCTGCTGCCAACCGGACGTAGTTTCGCTTTGAAAGGTCACCGCGGCCAGCAGCTTTCCGCTGCTGCTCCAAAGATGTCCTAGGTGAGTTCCGGTGTTCTGCTGCCCCTTGTAAAACCGGACGCCTGTCACCGCACCGGCCACATCGGACCGGAATTTCATGCCAAGCTCTACCGCACTGGAATCGGAGACACTGACGACAGCAGGTGCTGCGGCGGGTCCCCAAACAGAGATGGAGCCGCCAGAAGGAGAAGGCGAAGGTTGGCCTGAACCGGAACCACTGGTGGACGTCACAGTTGCTCCCGTCGAAGACAGCGGCAATTGAGAACCGTCATCCGCCGCAGCCGTTGCGGATAGTTGGATCGGAATACTCGTACTTTGGCTGCCGGAAGCAACCGTGAAAGTGGCGGTCGCAACCGGTCCCGCCGCTATCGTATTTTCATCCAGACCGGAGAGTACGCAAACGGTGCTCCCTGAAGTGGCATTGCAACTCACAGTCTTATGCGCCACCGAGGCGGAAGAACTGACAGCTACAGACACCCCGCTTATGTCGGACGCGGAGTAGTTCATCGTCCATTCCAGGCTTCCGGGCTGTGTAGCATTGGTGTTTGCTAGCGAGAGCGCGAGGGCAACGGTCCCGCCGGGCTTGGCACTGCCTGATGCAACCGATAGGCTTGCTTGCTGCGCCGCGACAGGCATACAGGCCAAGGCTGTAAAAGCAATTATCAGGCCAACCGGCCTGAACGCTATCCGGTTCGGTCTCCGTCCGGAATGCCCCGGTTCTTCTATTTTCCTCATGCATCTCCTCAGTACTCGCGATAGCGAATTTGGATTAATTACCTGTAATCTTGAGTTCAATCATAGCATTAGAATTCTCTTATTCTTCTAGATTTTTTATGGACACATTCGTTTAGAGAATGGAGCAGACTCTGACCGCCTCTCTGTTGTGCTCGGATCCTTTAGGCGCTTTGGGCAATGTTTCCCAATAATTCGGAAGCTTGATTGCCCTGTGGGATTGGGTGCCGGGCAGACCACCGGAAGCCCCAAATCCGATTCGCCCCTTGGCCGCTGCGACCTAAGTGGCCCATGCATTGCTCGTCGTACCATCAGGATCCTGAAGAGTCGTTTCGCGATGAAAATGCCGGACAAGACAAAGAGTCGAATTGTTCCAAGTGAGTTTTCACCTCTCTCGATAGTGAAAATGCTGTGGAACCGCAGATGGATGATGATTGCGATCTGGGTGTTCGCTACCGTCGCGGCCGTTCTCGTGGTTCGCCGTCTCCATCCTGTTTATAAAGCGGACGTCCTCGTGTTAGTCGACGCTCAGAAAATTCCGGATCGGTTTGTCGCTTCGACGGTCGACGAGAACTTGGCTGACAGTTTGGCCTTGATCAGCCAGGAAATTTTGAGCCGGACGCGACTCACGAAGATCATCGATATGTTCGATCTTTATAAGCAGGAGCGCGAGACAAAAACGCGGGAGGAGATCCTTCAGCAGATGCGCGGGGACATTTCTTTGAAGGTCGAGCGCGGCTCGGGAGAAGGCAGGATGGGCGCGTTCCGGCTAGGCTACCAGGGAGGAAATCCCGTGATGGTCGCCGAGGTTGCCAACGAGCTCGCAAATCTCTACGTGACGGAAAACGTACGGTCCCGGGAGGACCAGGCTGAGGGCACCGTACAATTCCTGCAAACACAGCTCGATGAGGCTAAGAAGAGCCTTGACGAGCAGGAAGCCAAAGTTTCGGCCTTCAAACAGAAGTACAACGGAGTTCTTCCGCAACAGGAGAACTCCTTGTTGAGCACTTTAGGCAATTTGCGTGTCCAGCTTGAAGGCAGTCAGGACGCCCTGAACCGGGATCAGGCAGAGGAGGACATGACGCAAACCGCGCTTTCTTCAGCCGAGTTTTCGCAGGCTACTCTCGCGCGGAGTCTCCGCCCGAAATCCCGAAGCAGCATCGAAACACCGGGTAGCGGTCCCCTGAACGTCCCGCGGACAAGGTCGGAGGTGCTCGAAGGACAGTTGCATGAGCTTCTGCGGCAGTACACTCCGCAGTATCCGGCGGTGCAGGCCCTCCAAGCAGAGCTTCTGGAGGCGCGCCGGGACGAGAACGAAGCGGCAGCGGCGATGGCGAAGATTTCCAAGTCCTCGAAGACCTCGTCCGCCGATCCCGCAAACCAGGATCAGATCGTAGCCCTCACGCCGGAACTGCTTAACGAACGCGAGCGCATCGCCGCGCTGAAAACTCAGCTTTCCAACATCAAGCGGAACATCGCCCTTCAAACGCAGGCACGGGAGCAAGCGATTGCTCAAATCGCCAGTGTCGAGGAAAGAGTAAATCGGCTTCCGCTGATCGAACAACAAATGGCAGCCCTGACGCGGGACTATCAGATCTCACAGGAGAACTACAAATCGCTCCTCGACAAAGAGCTCGCCGCGGGAATCGCCACGCAAATGGAACGTTCGCAGAAATCGGAGCGCTTTACCGTAATGGATCCCGCCCGCGTTCCCGAAAAGCCCTTTAAGCCGAAGCGGATCGTCATCGAGGCCGGGGCATCGATCGGTGGATTGCTCTTCGGCGCTCTGCTCGGTGTCGGACTGGAGTGGCGCAAGAAGCAACTGATGGGCGAGTGGGAACTGCCGCCCGATGTTCTGATCCTCGGCCGCGTTCCCTTAATAGAAGTCCCGTCAAAAAAAATTGTCTTTCATCGCAGTGAGCCTGCGCGCCTCCTTGTTCTCTGGGGCATTCTTCTGGCTCCTACCTGGATCGCAGGAATGGTCGTTCTACAAGGTTGATTATGTATCTTCAGCACTTTGGGCTTGAAAAAAATCCGTTTTCGCTTACACCCGATCCGAGCTTTTTATTTCTTACGGCAAGGCACCGGGAAGCCCTCGCCAGCTTACTCTTCGCCGTCACTGGCCGTAAAGGATTCCTGGTCCTGACCGGCGAAGCCGGCACCGGCAAAACCACCCTCATCCGCAAAATGCTGCAGTCGATTCCCTCCACCTGCGCGCGGTTTAGCGTGGTCGTCAACCCCGCTCTCAACCCTGACGAGTTTCTCGAATACGTGCTGATGGATTTCGGGGTGGCCGATGTTCCGGCCAGCAAAGCTCTGCGCCTCTCGTTATTTCAGAAGCTACTACTCCAAACGCATGAGGCGGGCAAGACTTCGGTTCTTGTCGTGGACGAGGCCCATCTACTGACCAGCGAACTGCTCGAAGAAATAAGATTGCTATCGAACTTCGAAACTCCTGAGCAGAAGCTACTGCAGATTATTCTGGCTGGACAAAATGAGCTCAATGCGCTGCTGGAACTCGAATCGAAGCGCCAGATCAAACAACGCGTCGCACTGCGACTTCAAATTACTCCTCTCGATCAGCACGAAGTTCATCGCTACCTGCAGACGCGGTGGAATCGCGCCGGCGGCGTATCTCCTGTTCCGTTCTCCACGAGCGCCATCGAGTTAGCCGCAAAGTACTCCGGAGGCATTCCGCGAGTGATCAACTGCCTTTGCGACGCTGCGTTACTGAATGCGTTCGGACGAGGCGAGACACAAATAGGAGACAAAGAGATGCTCGAAGCCTTAGGAGATCTTCAACTTCTTCCTAGAGCACCAACAGCGGCTAAGTTCACAGATCCCACGGCAATCACTGTCGGGGCGAACAGTCCAGCACGTCCTCAGGCCAGAGAGTTCGACCCCCCGGCGTGTCCGTCCTTGGAAAGACACGCTCCTGAAGTTTTGAGAGGTTCTAGATTATTCAGATGGACCGGATGGCTCCGGCCGGGCACGGAGGTTCGCGGTTAAGTGAGTAACGTATTCGATGTCCTCAGGAAAAGTGGTGCGTTCGATTTCGGCGACGTTCCTGAAATACAAGAAATCGAAAGGAAGCAACCGACCGTTCCGAAACTCTTTTTAGAAGGTCCGATTCTTTTGCCGTCGGTTGCCACGCGGGTGGTGCCGCTTCGGGTCTCAACAACCACGCCGATTTTTCCTTTCGAAGAAGCCGAGTCGGCGGCGGCAGAGCAGTATCGCATCATTCGTACGAAGATCATCCACCACCCGAGAAGTCCAAAGGTTCTGGCGATCTCGAGCGCGTCCAGCGGCGACGGCAAAACAGTGAGTTCCATAAATATTGCCGCGGCCTTAGCCCTGAAACAAGACACCAAGGTTCTTCTCATCGACGCCGATTTACGCCGGCGGAATGTCGCCGGGATGTTAGGCATCGCGAGTTCGCCAGGACTTTCCGAAGTACTATGCGGCGGCTACGACATAGAATCCGCGCTCGTGCAAGCCGAGCAGTTCCCAAACCTCTCGATCCTTACGGCTGGCGACGTCCAGGCTAGCCCTGCGGAGTTGCTGGATTCCGATCACTTACGTGCGCTTCTCCAAAGCATGCGGCAGCGGTTCCAGTACATCATTCTCGATGCCACTCCGGTGGCCGCGGTAGCCGATTATGAATTAGTACAGGTGGCCTGTGATGGCGTGATTGCCATAGCGCGCCCCGGACACACAGACCGGAGTACCTGCATGAATCTGCTCCGAACTGTGCCCAAGGAAAAGCTGATTGGCGTGGTCCTAAACTGCGTCGAAGACTGGTGGCTCTGGAAGACTCCTCAATACGGTTACTCCAGCAAAAAGCCTTAGCTTTAGCCCCGAGCGGCGATTCGCCGCTCGTTTTCCCATACATGGAAAAGTCTCTAGGACATCCACGCCGCCGATTGCGTTTCTTCAAGAATCGGTGTTTGGGCATGTTGGGCGTCGGGACTGTTCGCGAAGTCGATGGCAATCGCAGGCAAATCCGCGGTGACCGGATAGATGGCTGTCATGGTGTCGAACTGAAAATCCGTCAGAAGCCGCTTCATCTTACGGCGCATAGTATTTAGTCCTGCATACGTGCGAATTCTGGAGACGGTGCTTGCCGAAAGCCGGGGCTGGTCAGGGTCCATTTCCCACGGATGGAAATACATACATGCCGGCTGCCTTTCCTGTTGATTGATCCGTCGAATCCCGGCGGCGGTATAGCAGTACGGGAACAGGCGCATGTACGCTCCCCCTCCCACCGGAGCGATATGATTGCGTCCCAGATGCACTGTCGCCACCGGGACTTCGATAATCCGGCCCGAAGGAGTTTGCACAGTCCCCGCCCGGCGCGTGAAACTCGGGATGCCATAGCGGTCGTGCACAATCGGGTAAATACTCGAATCGTGTGTGAATCCACAACAAACTAACTTGTCGAGCGCCCAGAGGCTTCTTGCGGTAACCGAATAACTCGGGGCGCGATATATTCGCGGACTGACACCTGCAGCATCCTCAATCGCCCGGACAGCAGCTAGGGTGTCTCGTTCGAACTGCGATGGCGTGAGGTTGTAAACAAGCTCATGATGATAGCTATGGCAGCCAATTTCATGGCCGGCTTCCGCAATTCTTCGGACTAACTTAGGATGGCGCCAGGCCACCCAGCCCAAAACAAAAAAGGTTCCATGCACCTGGTGAGCGGCCAAAGATTCCAACAGAAACTCTGTGCCAATCTGCACTCGCGAGGAGAACGAATCCCATCCTTTCATACCGCCGGCAAGTTCGCTCGGATGAAAGTAATCCTCCACATCGACACTGAAGATGTTGAACATATCTCGACCTTTAAGCGCCGCCAACAAAAGCTGCGCGTTAAGAAAATTTCCGCCTACTGTGGTAATACGCCCTTGAGAGCACGTATAGCTCCAGACTCAGGATGGGGATACAGACCGCCTCGCCTACCAAATTGCAACGGCCACGTACCTAGAAGAGGCCTAGTTTTCCAAAAGATTGGGAATATTTCATAGAGTCGGGGAGGTCTCAAGAAGGAACGGCGCCATGCGTGTTGGCGCATGCAGTATTGGGACTTAACGTGCAGTACTCATCGCGTTAATGATTCGTAGACTCTTGCTCGGCACGGCGATGATGGCCTGCGCTAGTTGTCAGCCGAAGCCTTCCTCTTTGCGATTGTCTGCCGCGACCTTTTCGCCTGGAGCCATGGCGTTGAATATTGATCTGCAGGACTCCGAAAAGAAGAGACCCGCGGCCATTCAATGGAGTCTTTACTACTCCCCGGCAACAATCATTCACGTATCGGTAATAGAAGGGACGCAGTTACGTTCATTCCAAAAACACCTGGTGTGCTCCAGTGCAATAAGCCGGACGACCTGCATCGTCTGGGGCGGTGATGCGGCTCCTATCCCAGCCGGCACGATAGCCAGCGCGCAATTTGAGTTGAAAGGAAGCAACTCTCATCCAGACACTATGATCGCGCTGCGCGATGTCGCGGCCTCCTCTCGTGAGGGAGCAGCCGTCCAATTGGCAAGTCCGTCGGACTCTCCTTCCCCGAATTCGATCCGCGTAGCACAGCTTCCGAACAACCTGCTCGCTTGGGCCCATGCTCGCTACTCTCAAGCGCGATCGACAGCAAAGCACTTGTATCACAGCCGATAGAGCCTTCATCATGCTATTGACCTATCACGAAATCTCTCCCACGCCTTCCACCTACGTCTACAGCGCCACTGTTCCTGAACTGCAGGAACATGTTCGACTGATTGGTTCTTTTTCTAAGTCGGTCCACAATGTTGGTGTTACGTTCGATGACGGCCATATGTCGCAGTTCACTCATGCTGTCCCTGTGCTTGAGAAGGAACTTCGTAAAGCAACATTCTTCATCACAGCGGGTTGGACCGGCATCAGAGCGGGATACATGACTTGGGCCCAGTTACGAGAACTCGCCGCCTTAGGGCATGAGATCCAGTCGCACGGACTCACCCACGCCTTGCTCACTCATTGCACTCCCGAACAACTCACGATAGAGCTGCGACGCTCGAAGCAACGCCTCGAAGACGGTTTAGGACTTCCGGTGAATGCAATCTCTATGCCCGGGGGACGATGGAACACACGGGTTCTTGCCGCCTGTGCGCAAGAAGGATACCGTGTGGTCTACACCTCCCACCCGTATGCAAAACCAAAGCAAGCCGGCGGAGTGACAGTCATCGGACGAGCCATGATACGCCGCTCTACCGGCGCGCCGGAGCTGCTTGCGCTACTCCGAAGCGAGCAGGAATTTTGGTCCCGAGAGAAACTTCAGTTTCATCTGAAACATTCTCTTCGATCGGTGCTCGGCGACCAGGTATATCACCGGCTCTGGAGTTGGGCCGGAAACTCAGGCCAAAGCTTAACGGCTCAGGAGAACATTCCAGGCGGTTCGGAATGAATGTCCTGCAGCTTATCAGCAGCAGCGGCTTCTATGGAGCCGAAGCAATGATCCTTAACCTATCGAGAACATTGCGCCAAAAGGGACACACGGTTCGAGTCGGCGTTTTCGTCAATCGGCAAAATCCCAATGACGAGATCGCCAAACGAGCCAGGGAGCTAGATTTCGAGGTCATCACTCTGCCGTGCGGAGGCAGACTGGACGTGTCCACAGTACGATGCATTCGCGCCTACATCGAACGAGGCGGAACAGACGTCGTCCATTCGCACGGCTACAAATCGAATCTTTACGCGCTAGCCGCAAACTGCATAAATAAACGGATTCTCGTCTCCACTTGTCACAATTGGACGGGGCAAACACCGGCCCTTCGCGCCTACGGCATGTTGGATCGCTTCGGCCTCCGGTTTTTTGACCGCATTGTGTGTGTTTCGGAGAGCGTCCGGAGCAGACTTATTCAGTCCGGAGTACCGGATCGAAAACTGGATGTCATTCTCAACGGGATCGCGGCTTCCGATTTTGCAAACGCTCCCTGCGAAAGAAACCTTGATGAGCCGCTCATCGGCATGGTGGGGCGTCTCGTAGATGCCAAAGGATTTCAACTGGTCCTTCGGCGCGCGCCTGCTATTTTGAAACAATTCCCGAAAGCCCGGTTTGCCTTGATCGGAGAAGGCCCTCAACGGGAGGAGTGGACTCGTCTCGTAAAAGAGTTAGGCATCGAATCTCGCGTATCATTCGCGGGAGTTCAGAAGGAAATGGCGCCCATTTACGGCTCGTTTAGCATGTTCGTACTTCCGTCCTTCAATGAAGGAATGCCCATGACGATTCTGGAAGCGATGGCTACCGGGGTCCCCGTGATCGCCACACGTGTAGGCTCCATCCCGCGAATGATTCATCACGAACAGACAGGACTGCTGATCGACAAAGGCGACGGTGCCGGACTTCAAAGCGCGATCGAGCGGCTTCTAGCAAATCCTGAGTTCCGAAAGGATCTGGGTGGCCGCGGACAAGCGTTTGTAGAAAAGAATGCTTCTATCGAACAAGTAGCCGACCAGTACATCGCTCACTACAAGCAACTATTGCCGCAGACGCACTAAGCCGCGCATTCGGCCATGACGGCTTGTTGCAGGCAGGAGGCGATGGACTGTTGTTCTTCTGCCAGCAATTGATGATACAAGGGTAAAATGACTCCGCAATCCTGCGCCTGTTCGCTCAAGCACAAGCTGCCCGCCTGCCGCCACGGTTCGCTCTGATAAGCAAGCTCCCGGTGAGAACACATGATTCCCCGGCGCGTCGCAATACCCCGATCCAGCAGAACTTGCATCGTCTCCCGCTGGCTTACGGTACCGGAGAGGCGCACACAAAAGCTCTGCCAGTTGCTGCGCGCCCATTCCGGCTCGGTTGGCAACTCTACACCAGGAACCGCTTCGAGCAAGGACAGATAAGCGGCAGCCAGTTCGCGGCGGCGCTTAATAATCGCCGGCAGTCGCTTCAACTGCTCACGACCGACAGCGGCCTGAATATCCGTCATCCGGTAATTAAAGCCGATTTCAGGATACGTCTCGAAAATCACTTGTGGAGAGGAATGGCGCACCGTATCGGCAACCGACATCCCGTGTTGCCGCCACAAGCGGAATTTAGCATCCCACGAGGGATGCTTCGTGGTAATCATGCCGCCATCGCCAGTGGAAACAATCTTTCTCGGGTGAAACGAAAAACACGCTGCGTCTCCGTGAGGCTTTCCGATGCGCTCCCATTTTCCATCCCACAATATCTCGCTCCCGATGGCGCATGCCGCGTCTTCGATCAGCGGAATCGCATGCCTTCGCGAGATGTCTACAAGTCGCGCCAAGTCGCACGGCATTCCCATTTGATGCACGGCTAAAATGGCTCGGGTGGACGGCGTGATCGCAGCTTCCACCAAGTCGGCATCGATGTTGAACGAACCGGGTGCAATGTCAACAAAAACCGGGATGGCGCCACAGTACCGGATGCTATTCGCCGTGGCAATGTAGGAGTGGCTGACGGTAATTACCTCGTCCCCGGGCTTCACGCCAGCGGCCAGCAACGCCAAGTGTAGAGCGGTGGTGCAGTTGGAGACTGCGCAAGCATGCGGCGCATCGACGCACGCGGCAAATTCCCGTTCGAACGTTGCAACCTCTGGACCTTGCGTGATCCAGCCCGAAAGAATCACACGGCGCGCGGCATCGGCCTCACGCTCGTCAATCCAGGGCTTCGCGATCGGAATCACGCCAACACCGCCGTTCGTTCGCCGGAGAGCTGGGCTGAAAGTTCCAGGCCCTGTTCGGTCGTCCACCAATTCACTAATCGCCGCAGCCCCTCTTCCAAATCAATTTGGGACCGGAAGCCGAGAAGCCGCTCGGCCTTTTCTACATCCGCCAGCCGTCGTGGCACAGCGTTTACTTTGCGCGCTGGCCCGTGCTCGGGAGGAAGCCTGATGCCCATCACCCGCCCCAGCGCCGCGGCGAGCTCATTCAAGCTTGTCTCCGTACCACTGGCGACGTTGAATACTTCATCGGTGGCCGCTGCCTTTGCCGCCAAAACATTCGCGCGAGCAATGTCCTCGATAAATACAAAGTCCATGGTCTGCGTGCCGTCTCCGAGAATCAAGCAGGGTTGCCCGTTCGCGAGGCGTTCCATCCAACGGATCAATACTTCGGTGTAAACACCGTAAATATCCATCCTCGGGCCATACACATTGAAGTAGCGGAGCGCGACGTAGTTTAGCCCGTACATTTCATGAAAGCTGCGAAGCAGTCCTTCGTTAAAAAGCTTCGCCGCGCCGTAGATCGTCCGATTATCGTAGCCATGGTGCGTCTCGGGCGTAGGGAACAGTTCAGCAAGACCGTAAACCGAAGCGGAAGAAGCCGCAACAACCTTCTTCACACGGGCTGCCACCGCTGCCTCCAGAACGTTGAAGGTTCCGTTTGCCAGTACATCCAACGCAAGCCTGGGACTTTCAGCGCACTGCGTAATCCGGATAGCGGCCTGATGAAATACCACGTCGATTCCGTCCATCACTTCCCCGAGGAGTTCGCGGTCGCGTATGTCGCCGTCGATGATTTCAACTTTTCCGCTTGCCAGTGCCGAAGCGAGGTTCTCCCGCCGGCCCCGGCTAAAGTCGTCGAGAACGATGATCTCTTCGACGCCCTCGTTAACCAGCAGGTCTGCAATGTGAGATCCAACCAGTCCGGCTCCCCCGGTGATCAAAGCACGTTTGTAATTCATAGATTCTCTGTGTTCCCCTGATATCCATCCCGCCAGCGAATAAACCGGGCAGGCACACCGGCCACGATCGAAAACGCTGGAACATCATGCGTAACCACGGCACCCGCGCCCACGATGCTTCCCTTCCCGATCGTGACCCCCGGCAGCAGTATCGCTCCAGTGCCGATATCAGCCCAGGATTCGACGCGCACTGGGCGGATCTCCAGATCGGTCTCAATAATCGGGCGATCGATTGGGAATCCAGTGTGCGACGAGCCCAACACCTTTGCTCCCGGCCCCCAGCCCACGTGATCTTCCAGAATGAGGTCGCGAGCATCGAAGTACGCTTGCGGTCCAATCCACACATGATTCCCGATCTTGGCCGTTCCATCGAACCGGCCTTGTATGTAGGCCTGAGCGCCGATAAAGACGCCGTCCCCGATTTCGAACGTTTCCAGGTGCTTGAAGCCGACTCCACTACCGATGCGGATGCCGGAACCAAACTTGCGGGCCACCGCGCGCCAAATTGCCCGACGCATCAGGTTGTCTAGTTCACCATCCCCTGTCGCGAATCGAGAATACTGTTCTACCAGCCCGGAAACCGAATAACTCGTTGCCAGACTCTGCGACAGTCCTTCTTCGAAGACCGGGTCGCAAGCCGTCGGCCCTCTCCCGTGGACGGCACTGACGGTACGCGAGCCGGCCACGCTGCCGTCGGCAACACTACTGATAGACATGACTGCTCTCCAGCACCGCCTCGCTTACCTCACCAAGCTGTGCTTCGGTCATTTCCGGAAACATGGGAAGCGACAGTTCCTCGGAAGCAATCCTCTCGGTAACCGGAAAATCGCCGGCCTTGTATTCCAGGTCCGCATAAGCCGGCTGCAAATGGACAGGAATTGGATAGTGAATACCGGTCTGTATGCCGCGCGCGTTTAGGTTTTCCATCAGCTCTTCCCGTTGCGGAGTCAGCACCGCATAGACGTGGTAGACATGACGATTCCCCGCGGCTTCTCGGGGAAGCTTCAGACCTGAATCATCAAGCATCTCCCGGTACGCAAGCGCATGGGCGCGACGAGCCTCGGTCCAGCCTTCGAGATAGCGAAGTTTCACACGGAGAATCGCCCCCTGCACACCCTCCATGCGGTAATTAAAGCCCTTCAGAGCGTGATGGTATTTTTTCTCGGCGCCCCAATCCCGCAGAATGCGAATTTTGCGCGCAAACTCAGGATTGTTCGTCGTGACCATGCCGCCTTCGCCGTATGCACCCAAATTTTTCCCCGGATAGAAACTGAAGCAGCCGAGATCTCCTATCGAGCCGCAACGCCGTCCCTTGTACTCCGCGCCATGAGCTTGCGCCGCATCTTCGACCACCGCCAAGCCATATCGACGCGCGATGGCAACAATCGAATCCATATCGGCGGCTTGTCCGTAAAGATGCACGGGAAGGATGGCCTTGGTGCGCGGCGTAATCGCCGCCTCGATTTGCCGCGGATCCATCGTGTACGTGACCGGATCTACGTCCACAAACACCGGCTTCGCCCCGGTGTACACCACCGCTGCCGCTGTGGCCACGAACGTCATGGAAACCGTGATCACCTCGTCGCCCGGACCGACCCCCGCCGCCAGCAAAGCAAGATGCAGCGCACTGGTTCCTGTATTTACGGCCACACCGTAGCGGCCCCCGCAGTACGCGGCAAACTCTTCCTCAAAAGCATCCACTTCCTTGCCAAGCACGAACTGCGCGGACTCGAAAACATCGGCAACGGCGGCAAGAACCTCTTTTTTTACGGTCAAGTACTGCTGTTTTAAATCGACAAACGGAACACCCATAAGATCTCCGAGGCGTAACTATGCGCAGACCGGCCGGGCGGCAGCGTAGGAGTTGAGCAATACCGACCTTCCGCGCTCTTTCATCGACTGCGTCGCTGCCTCCAGCACACTCACCACGCGTAACCCGGCGTAGCCATCCGTGATGGGCGTTTTCCCCGTTTCAATACAATCGGCAAAGTGCTGCGCCTCTAAACGCAGCGCTTCCGTGACGTCCAGTTGCGGGCAGTACATATCGCCGGAACGGTAACCCACCAGCAGCTTATAAAGGGACTCGTCTCCGTTGTTTACGGTGATTCCCTTATCGTAGAGCTTCACTTTTTCACTGCTCTCCACGTCGTCATACACAATCATCTGTCGGCTTCCGCCGATCAGCGTCCGGCGCACCTTCACCGGTGAAAGCCAGTTGACATTGAGGTGCGCGATCAATGAGCTTTGGTAAAAAGCCGTGACGTACGCAATGTTCTCCGACGCGCCCCTCACGTGCCCGATGCCCGTAGCTGAAACCGCGACCGGAAACTCGGGCAAAATGTATTCCATGATGGACAGATCGTGAACCGCAAGATCCCAGATCACGTCCACGTCGTGCCGGAACAGTCCCAAGTTCACGCGTGTCGAATCGTAATAGTAGAGTTCGCCCAGCGAGCCCTTCTCGATCAGCTCCCGTATCTTGCGGACCGCGCCCGTATAGACGAACGTATGGTCCACCATGAGCACCAGATTGCGCCGTTCGGCCTCCTCGATCATGCGTAGCGCCTGCACGGAATCGGCCGCCATCGGCTTTTCCACCAACACATGCTTCCCGGCAGCCAGCGCTTCCATTGTCAGCGCAAAGTGAGTGTCCACCGGCGTTGAAATTGCCACGGCGTCGATTCGGGGATTTTTTAAAATCTCCCGGTAATCCGTCACGGTTTCCACGCCCGGATACCGCCGGTTGACCAGGTCGAGCCGCGTTGCATTCAGGTCCGACACCATGACGACCTGCGTACTGGGACATTCGAAAAAATTGCGAACTAGGTTCGGCCCCCAATAGCCGTATCCAATTACTCCCACTCGAATCAACGCAGCACCTCGCTTCCGAAATTCAACATCCTGCACTCTCTTATCCGGCAACTTCTGCAGTGTCCTGACGACCACCGGAACGAGCCTCGCGCACGTCTCCGATGACCTTCGCCGGAACACCGGCGACAATCGCAAAATCAGGCACGTCGCGGCTCACCACAGCCCCGGCGCCTACCAGCGCATGCTTGCCGACCGTCAGGCCGCCAAGGATGGTGGCATTGCTTCCAACGGATGCATTCCGGCAAATGCGAGTAGCACTGCACACCCAGTCGGCCGCCGTCTGAAGCGAACCGTCCGGATTCACGGCGCTCGGATACATGTCGTTGATAAACATCACTCCATGCCCGACAAACACGTTGTCCTCGATCGTCACTCCCGAACAGAGAAAAGAGTGACTTGAAATCTTGCAGTTCCTGCCGACCTCAACATCCTTCTGGATCTCCACAAACGTCCCTATGCGCGTTCCGTCTCCAATTCGGCATCCATATAGGTTCACCAGTTCCGGCTGGTGAATGACAGTTCCCCACCCGAGCACAACGTCAGGCGAAATCACGCCCGCGCCTTTCGTATGTTTTTTGGAGCGGTCATTCGCAGTGAACCTAAAAGCACTTCTCAGACCAAAGGCAGTGCCGGCACGCTTCCCCCCAATATCGAGCGGAAATCCCGCACAGCTTTTTTGTTTGGCTTGCTAAAGGATGAGAAAAAGACCCAAGTTTTGGGAACCCTCGCCATGCCTCGTGAAATACGGGTGTACACCGCTATTCTGCTAACTGCCTATTCCTCACTATTTAGAGCGGGAATCCGGCACGGCTTAGAAAATGCATTACACGGGCTAAGGCACTTCAGGTGGTCAATGGCTTACAGTAATCGCGCTACACGGGCTCTGGTGGGGACAAAGCTCCCGAAGGCAGGATTTGCACTCAAGATTGGACGCGCTTCCCTGCCGATGCTACTGCTCGTAGCGGCCGTCTTCTCGGCACAAAACGCGTCGGCGCAATGCAGTTCACCCGCAAATCCAATCATTGCGGAAAATTGCCAGACCGGCAGCCCCTCGAGCCAATGGGACATTCAGTCCAACATCTCCAATGCGGGGGATCCCAGCATCCAAGGATTCGGCACCGATATCAGCGTTAACGTCGGCCAGACTATTTACTTCAAAATCAACACCGCCGCGACAAGTTACCGCCTGGATATTTACCGCATGGGCTATTACGGCGGCATGGGGGCCAGAAAAGTAGCCACGATTTTACCCTCCGCCACTCTGCCCCAGAAGCAACCGGCCTGCCTCACCGATCCCTCCACCAATCTTTACGACTGCGGCAACTGGGCCCTATCTGCTTCTTGGAACGTCCCTTCCACTGCGGTCTCAGGGATCTATTTTGCTCACCTGGTGAGGACCGACAAAAGCAGCGGCGACAGTCATATTCATTTCGTGGTGCGGAACGACGCAAGCCACTCCGATTTGTATTTCCAAACTTCCGATGAAAGCTGGCAGGCCTACAACGACTATGGCGGACACAGCCTCTATGGCGGAGCCGGTACATTCGACCTCCCCAATCGCGCCATGAAAGTCAGCTACAACCGGCCGTTCGATACGCGTAGTTTCGAAGACGCTAGTTTCGTTTACTCCAACGAATATCCCATGGTCCGCTGGCTCGAAGCGAACGGTTACGATGTGTCGTACTTCACCGGACTGGACGCTGCCCGGAACGGTTCCTTAATTCAAAATCATAAAGTCTATCTTTCGGTCGGGCACGATGAATACGTTTCCGGGCCGCAAAGGACAAGCGTTCAGGCAGCCCTCGCCTCCGGCGTAAATCTTTCGTTTTTTAGCGGCAACGAGTGGTTCTGGAAAACCCGATGGGAGAACTCGATCGATGGCACGAATACTCCTTATCGCACGATGGTCTGCTACAAGGAAACTCTAAGTAACGCCAAAACCGATCCCTCCGATCCGCCCACTTGGACAGGCACATGGCGGGATGGGCGGTTCAGTCCGCCGGCCGATGGCGGCAAGCCGGAAAACGCCCTGACGGGAACCCTGTTCATGGTGAACGGCCCCGGCTCCGATAATTCGGATTTGGCGATTTCCGTAACCGCCCAAGACGGCCGGATGCGCTTTTGGAGGAACACCTCCATGGCGACTTTATCCGCCGGGAAGACGGCTACCCTTCCGCCGGCTACCCTCGGCTATGAGTGGGACGCCGATGTCGATAATGGGTTTCGCCCTGCCGGTTTAGTTGGCCTCTCGACATCCACTTACACCTTAAAGACAGACCTTCTGCTCGATCAGGGTGGGATCTATGGCGCGGGGACCGCTACTCACCGCCTAAGCATGTATCGAGCCCCCAGCGGAGCACTTGTTTTTGGTGCGGGCACGGTCCAGTGGTCTTGGGGGTTAGACAGCAACCACGACAGCGCATTTTCATCCGGTCCTCCGTCTCCCGACGTTCGGATGCAGCAGGCTACGGTGAACATTTTTGCGGATATGGGTATACAGCCAGCCTCGATTCAATCCGGCCTGACACCAACCGTCAAATCGACTGATACGCAGCCCCCAACATCCACCATCGTGTCTCCCGCCTCTGGTGCAAACGTTACGGGTGGAGAGCCTGTCACGGTGAGCGGAACAGCAGCCGATTCCGGTGGGGGCATAGTCGGCGCTGTGGAAGTCTCGGTCGACGCGGGGCAAACATGGCATCCTGCCAGTGGGCGGGAGAATTGGAGTTATAGCTGGACGCCCGGCAGTTTCGGCGCTGCCACCATCATGAGCCGGGCCGCCGACGATAGCGGTAATCTGCAGACTACGCCGGCGCAAGACTCTGTCACCGTCATTCCTCATGATTGCCCTTGCACCCTCTTGAACTCAGGCTTTACGCCTTCGCTGGTGGACGGCGGCGACGGTGGCGCGTATGAGCTCGGCGTCAACTTCACCGCGGATTATGACGGCTACATCACGGGGATCCGTTTTTACAAAAGTTCGGCAAATACAGGAACTCACACCGGCCATCTCTGGTCCAGTTCCGGCCAACTCCTCGCATCCGCAACATTCACTTCCGAAAGTTCTTCGGGATGGCAAACGGTAACCTTCAGCAATCTCATTCCGGTCAGCGCCGGCTCTACGTATATCGCCTCGTATTCCGATCCAGCAGGGCATTATTCCATTGACACGAACTACTTTGCGCTAACCGGCATCAACAATCCCCCACTTCACGCTCCCGCCGGCTCAAACGACGTCTTTGGGACCGTGGGAGCTTTTCCCACCTCCATGTATCTTTCCAGCAATTATTCAGTGGACGTCATCTACATTCCCGCAGGTTCGATATCTGGCGCTCCTGCCTCCCTGGTGGCTCTTCCCGGTCATCTCAACTTCACGGCTCCGCTCGGACTGGCCCAGGCCAGTTCAGCGCCCCAGGTTGTTACCCTCTATAACCAAGGTTCCTCCGCGCTCACATGGCGGGCGGCCGCATCGGCGCCCTGGATCGTGTTATCCGCTACTTCGGGAACAACGCCGGCCACTCTTTCAGTTTCGGCGAACGCTTCCGGCCTTACTGCCGGACAATATAGCGGAACTGTGACCATCACTCCCGCCGCCGGCGGAGGCTCACCACAGTTGATATCGGTCACCATGACGGCAACCAACATACTGCTTAACTCGAATTTCAGTGCCGCCAGCGAATCGTCGGGCGATAGCAACGGAGGCACGGAAGGTTGGGCCGTCTCACCTCTCGGCCTCGGCTCTAATTGGTCGATCGTTAACCAGGCGCTGCAATATAACGGCAATGGTTCAACGCAGCGCTATGCCGGAAATTCCGCGTGGACCGACTACACGCTACAAGTTGGACTGAAGTTGTCAACTGCCGCCGATTATCCAGGAGGGTTCCGGGGACGCGTGAACCCCTCCACCGGCGCGGCATATACTGTCTGGCTTTATCCAGCCCAGGGCACGATTACACTATTTAAGACGGTCGCCTGGGACATAAACGCGGGCTACACGCAGCTCGGCACAGCTTCGATCGGATACGACACACAAAGTTTTCACAACTACGCGATATCGTTCCAGGGAAGCAACATTCGGGTCCTTTACGACGGCAACGTAGTTATTACGGCGACGGATTCCACCAACTCGAGCGGCATGGCCGCGCTCGATGTGGCCAACCAAGTCGTGACCTACAACACGGTACTCGTCACCTCCAACAATGCCACTGTGGCCTCACTGGCGCCCTCTCCCGCATCGCTCACGTTTACCGGCGATTACAACGGCACCAACCCCTCTTCTCAAACAGTTAACCTCAATACGTCTGGAACTGGTACGGTAGCTTGGACCGCCGTGAGCACAGCCCCTTGGCTGACCGTCTCTTCCTTGAGTGGAACAACCCCCGCCAGTTTCCAAGCTTCCGTTAACACCTCTGGTTTAGCGCCCGGAACGTACACAGGCAGCATCCGCGTAGCGTCGCTCGGCGTAGGCAATTCTCCCCAGTCAATTCCCGTGACTCTCACGGTCGCCTCGAGTCCGGCAGGTCTTGCCCTGTCGCCCTCCGCCGTAAGCTTTACCGCTTTGCTTAATCAGCCGAATCCGCCGGCGCAAAACCTAATTATTTCTAACCTCGGCTATGGCCCGCTTAACTGGAGCGCGTCGGCCGACTCTCCCTGGCTCAGTGTCACCCCAGGCTCCGGAACAACCCCGGCGACCGCCAGCATCGGCGTCAGTTCATCGGGCATGGCCCTCGGAAATTACTCCGGAACCGTAACCGTGTCATCTCCCGGAATACCTAATTCACCGCAATCGGTTCCCGTGAACTTATCCATTGTGGCGCCGGATCTTACGGAGACCTTCACGGACCTGGCCTCCGGGTGGGTGATTTCGCCCATGGGACAAGCCAGTAGCTGGAGCGTATCCAGTGGAGTCTATGCGTTCACCGGGAACAACAAGAGCCAATCCTGCGCCGGAAACACGGCCTGGTCCGATTACACCTTCGACACCAACGTCCGCCTCGCCAATATGACCGACTGGCCCGGCGGCGTGCGCGGCCGCGTGAATCCGAACACTGGCGCGGGCTATCTGGTCTGGCTCTACCCGGCCAACGGCTTTGCCATACTTTTCAAGATCGGACAGTGGGACGTGAACGGCTCTGTGCTCACACAACTCGCCGAAGCGCCTCTCACCTTCGACACCACCAACTTCCACGACCTGCAAATGGCCTTCTCCGGCAGCCAGATCTCCGTCTCCTGGGACGGCAATCCGCTCATGAGCGCCACCGACGGCTCCTACGCCAGCGGCTATGTTTGCATGGACACCGGCACTCAGCCTATCTCCTACCAAAACGTGCGCGTTGCCTCCAGTCAGACTCCGTTGACTCTGGCGGCAGCGCCCACAAGTTTGACCTTCACCGCCGCTCCCGGTTCCGCGCCCACGTCGCAGACGGTTGCGGTCAATGCCGGCGGAAATGCCGCTACCACTTGGGGCATCTCTACTTCCGCCTCCTGGCTCACCGCCTCCGCTTCCACCTCCATCACTCCGGGGACCATTACCGTCTCAGTGAATCCAGCCGGCTTAGCCGAAGGGACCTATACCGGAACCGTCACGCTCTCCGCTCCCGGCGCTACCAATTCGCCTCTCGTGATCAACGTCGCGTTCTCTATAGCGGCAGCATCATCGGCACTGAAATTATCGGCAACAAGTTTGCATTACAGCGCCACAGCAGGTCAGCCGGCACCCGCAGCACAGGCTGTGACGATTACAAACTCCGGCTCGGGCTTCTTCGCCTGGAGCGCGTCCAGTAGTTCATCCTGGCTGCAGGTCTCGCCCAACTCCGGATCCGTGCCTTCCACGGCCAGCATCAGTGTAATCCCGAGCGGGCTTGCGCCCGGCCAATATACCGGCACAGTCACCATTTCGGCGACGGGCATTACCAATTCGCCCCAGTCGGTATTGGTCAGTCTTTCCGTTCTAGCGCCGGATCTTACGGAGACCTTCACGGACCTGGCCTCCGGGTGGGTGATTTCGCCCATGGGACAAGCCAATAGCTGGAGCGTATCCAGTGGAATCTATGCGTTCACCGGGAACAACAAGAGCCAATCCTGCGCCGGAAACACGGCCTGGTCCGATTACACCTTCGACACCAACGTCCGCCTCTCCAACATGAATGACTGGCCGGGCGGCGTGCGCGGCCGCGTTAACCCCAATACCGGGGCCGGCTATCTGGTCTGGATCTATCCCGCCAACGGGTTCGCCATCCTCTACAAGATTGGCCAGTGGGATGTCAACGGCTCCGTGCTGACGCAACTCGCCGAAGCACCGCTCACCTTCGACACCACCAACTTTCATGACCTGCAGATGGCCTTTTCCGGAAGCCAGATCTCCGTCTCTTGGGACGGCAACCCTCTCATGAGCGCCACCGACAGTTCCTACACAACCGGCTACGTTTGCATGGACACCGGCAACCAGCCCATCTCCTATCAGAACGTCCGAGTCTCCTCCAGTGAAACAGCAGTGACTCTGGCGGCGTCCCCGGCCAGCCTCACCTTCAGCGCCGCTCCCGGCGCCACCCCCGCTTCCCAAACCGTCACCATCAACGCCGGAACTGCGGCCACCACATGGGGCGTCACCACCTCCGCCTCCTGGCTCACCGCTTCCGCTTCCACCTCCATCACGCCGGGGACCATTACCGTCTCCGTAAATCCAGCCGGCTTAGCCGAAGGGACCTATACCGGAACCGTCACGCTTTCCGCCCCCGGTGCAACCAATTCGCCTCTTGTTATCCCGGTAACCTTTGGGTTGCAGACGGCACTCCTCTCCGCCACGCCTACTAATCTTGTGTTCTTCGGTTCAACAGGTTCAAATCCCGCAAGTCAAACCGTCTCTGTCACGAATACCGGCACTGGAACGTTGAATTGGATCGCGACAGCTGATTCCCCCTGGATTGGAATGAATCCAACCAATGGATCCGCACCCAGTTCCATACAGGTATCTCCAAACACTAGCGGATTTGCCATTGGGCCGCATAGCGGCATTATCACGATTACCTCGCCCAATGCCGCCAATGGCCCTGCTCATATACCGGTATCGCTTCAGTTAGGGAACGCACTGTTCTTTGACAATTTTGCGTCCGGGACTGCAAGTAATTGGACGGTCTCACCGCAAGGAAATGCCTCCGGCTGGACAGCTCTCCCAGGAGCTTACTCCTACAACGGCCAAGGAGGGACCCAATCTTTTGCGGGAAGCTCATCGTGGACGAACTATACGGTTTCCGCCGACTTCAAGGTCTCTTCTTTCAGCGACTGGCCGGGTGGAATCCGAGGCCGTCTCAACACGTCCACGGGAGCCAGTTACGGCGTCTGGATATACCCTGCCGAGCAGTTTCTAATTCTGTATCGCATCGGCCAATGGGACATCAATGCTCAACTCACACAACTCGGCCCACCTGCCCCAGTGAGCATAGATACCGCCCACACCCACAACATACGGTTGAGCTTCAACGGTTCGCAGATCCAGGTGTATTACGACAATGCGCTTGCGATCCAGGCAAACGACTCAACCTATACTCAAGGCGCGATTGCCCTGGATGTGGCAAATCAGCCGATATCGTTCACGAACGTCACAGTCATCGGGTTTTAAATTGCAATACAACGCTTACAGATCAGTATGAAACTCATCAGTGTGATAATTCCGGCTTACAATGCTGAGGCATTCGTTGGGGGAGCCATCGACTCGGTTCTCACGCAAACAATGCAGGACTTCGAAATCGTTGTGATTGACGACGGATCGACGGATCGAACAGCTTCAGTTGTCAAGCGGTATCAGCACGACCCGCGAGTTCGTTACGTCTACCAGGCTAACCACGGACTCCCCCATGCAAGGAATGCAGGAGCGTTGATTGCAAGTGGAGAATACCTGGCGTTTTTGGACTCAGACGACCTTTTTGCTTCAACCGCTCTCGAAATGATGTATCTGCGGACCCTTGCATCGAATGCCTCCTGGTGCTTGACAGCTATCCTAAAAATAGACGGAGATACAAGAACAGTTCGACGCCCGAACATTCCTAGCGGCGACCTCCTTAACGGAATTCTTCGTGTCGACTTCGTGACACGAGCTCCTTTCTATTTAAAGAAAGACTTTCTTGAAATTGGCATGCACGACGAGGAGATGCGTGTACGCGAGGACTGGGATCTTCATATTCGAATGATTTCATCCGGCAAGCCTTTCGTTTACGTTGACGATCCCCTTTATATCTATGTCCGAACAGAAGGTAGTATAACGACGGGGAATCTTTCAAGGCTATATTCCTTTACTGAAAAGCTGCTCCGCAAACACCACAAGCGCTTGGCAGACTGCGGCAACCGGGACGCGGCTCGTATATATGCGAAGAATATGTGGGGTCTGGGACGGCGGTACTTCTACGAACTCGGAAATACCAGGCATGCTCTACGTTGCGCCTACGAGAGCCTCCGCTACGATATGAATTTCGGTCGTCTCGTGCATCCCCTGAATCACCGCATCGGAGTATCGCTCAAACTTGATCGCCCGGGTTGAGGCAGACCGCAAAACAGCCTCGTTCTAGTCTGGTAGCAGGGAAGATAAGGATGTCGTTGCGCGCCTCAAGAGTTGGCCAAATGCTCCGGGTGAGCAGGCGATTAGTCCCTTAAGACTGAGTTTCCAGGACCGGCGCGCAGGAGGTACAGCTTTCAGAAGTTCTCGAAACAAGTCGAACTGACCGAGCGTGAAAGTATCATGAGCGGCGCACGCACTACGTATGACTATTTGTTCTTCGATGGCATCGGAATACCTTGAGGCGGCGGGATTATTTTTCAGCACGTAACGCAGAATTTCGATCTGTCCAATCGTCGTGCGAAAAATACTTCCCGAAAAATTCGATGTATGCTTTCTTATGCCTACGACCGGAGCAGAGATAATGCCAATCGGGGTTCGGCCCACACAGCGAAGGTGAAATTCAAAATCCTCCGAGGGGTTTCTTCCCAAAGATTCGTCCCATGGTCCAATGGCTTCGAAAAAGCTCCGCTTCATCATTACTGTTGATGGAAAGATCGGTTGATGAACAAGTAACCGTTCGAACATCGATTCATCGATGACGAGCGCTTCCTGGGAAAGAGTGGACTGTGCAGGAACCCAATAATCCGCCGGAGAAGTATCAAATTTCGTTTCCGACGACCATTGGCCATCGACAACTGTCCGAAAGTTGGTAAAGGAATACTCTACATCTGGGTTGGCGGTCGATAACTTAATTTGAAGCTCCAGCTTTCTTGGATCCCACAGGTCGTCACTGTCACAAAAGGCAATCCATGGTGACGAAGTGACGTCGACTCCAACGTTTCGCGCACGGCATCCACCCGAGTTTTCAATGTATACATATCTGATAGCGGAACCGTAGCGCCGCACAACAGCCTCCGTGTTATCTGACGACCCGTCGTCTATTACAACGATCTCGGCGGGCTTGTGAGATTGCTTCAGAATTGAATTTAGCGTTTCGGCTATCAGGTCCGCCCGGTTGTACGTGGGTACGATCACGCTAATTCGAGTGTCCATACTTTCACATCTCCACTGATCCTGGCGCTAGCCCATCAGCAACTTGTCGAGTGAACGAAGAACGGCGAAGATCCTTCACCTTCTCCCTGAACAGCTTTCCTTGTCTTCCAAAGCAGACCAAAAATAGCTTCGCCCAGACTTTAGGCATCCAGAGGCTGCTTCGAAGACTTGAAATGTAAAGTTTTATTGCAAGCTTCAACTCGCCCTTCCAGTAGTGCCGATCAGCCATCACGACATAAACGCGGGCGCGAACCCATTTCTTCTCATGCGTCTTGGTTAGATGTCGATTTAGGGAATCCTCGAATTGCTCGGGCGTCATCGGCACTGTTGACCTCCACCGATACCGTTTTGGCATCATGCTGCGAGCGTACTCGTTAGCAGCCGCGAGAAGACAATCTTTTGAAAGGTTCTGATAGCCAGCTTCTTCTACCTTTTGCTTTATCACCCAAGGCATTGCGACGTCTTCGGAAACACACGACGTAACCTCCTCTTTCATCAAGTGATTGGTCATGCTTAGGTCGTGCTCACGGTAGCAAACCATCGGCTCAGCAAGGTAACCGACGTCGAAGTGAAGAGAAAACACGCACCATAAATACCAGTCGCCGGCCCAGGGCATATCTAAGGGAAATACGCTGACCCTCTCGTAACACTCCATCCTCACCATGCCCGATGCTGCCACTATGGAATTCCCTTGAATGAGTTTCGACAAGAACTGACGGCCATCGAAGATTTGGTCCCGGTTTCCATGTACCGAGTAATCTAGGATTTCAATCTCTTTGCCCTCTCTCAGCCGCACCCCTGGACAGAAGACAAATCCAACTTGTTCGTTGCTTTCAAACATTTGAATGTAGCGGTGCAGAACATGATCCCGCCGCAGCTTATCATCCGCCGAAATCAGCCAGACATACTTGCCCCGCGACAGCTCAATTCCCTTGTTATAGTTCCGCAAATGCCCCAGGTTCGGCTCATTGCGAATATGTTTCACTCTCGAATCGCCAAACGACTGCGCCACTTCCGGCGTATTGTCCGGCGAACAATCGTCCATAATCAGGACTTCAAAGTCGCCGTAGGTCTGCGCGAGAATGGACTCCACGCACTCGGAAAGCAAGTGCGCGAGCTTATAGCAAGGGACAACAAAGCTGACGGTGGGGTTCACGAAGCCACTTCCTCCCTCGCATACTCCAGTGTCCACCGGTTTTCCAGCAGCGACATACCTTTGGTAGGAAGAATGCCCGTACCATAGAAATCCGACTTCGTCACCACCAAACGCGTCGCGTCATCCACCCAGTCCACGTCGCTGCTCGCGATCTGGAGACCGACGTGGACCTTGTACTCACCCGGCACCAACATCACACTCGGTATCTCACAAACGAACACCTGCGGCCCCACCCGCTCTTCATGCCTGCGATCCGGCTCATACGCCGAATGGGCCGTGCAAACGCGTTGTCCACTCAACGTATCGAACGCCAATTCAATATCGAAGCTGGTACAGGGATTCTCGAGGTCGAAATGGACCACTGCCGTCAGAGGTTCTCCAGCCGGCAGATCACCCATCAGCGGCTTACTCTTGCCGTCGAATAGTTCCAACCTTTTCAACCGCGGATGAAACTTAGGAGACCTCCCCGCAGCTTTCCCAAGATCGACAACATGCGATCTCGACGCCGCGCTATCGCCGCCTAAATTCTCCAGGTAAAATCGGATCGCCTCCTTCGACGGCCCGTCAAACGCAACCTCGCCCTTATGCAGCACCACACCGCGGCTGCAAAGGCTCTCCACCGCTGCCAGATTATGCGAAACGAACAGCACGGTCCGCGCCCGCGAACACGCCTCGGCCATCTTTCCCAGGCACTTCTTTTGAAACGCTACATCTCCTACCGCCAGCACTTCATCGACAATCAAAATCTCCGGATCCAAGTGCGCCGCGATCGAGAATGCCAGCCGGACATACATCCCGCTCGAATAGCGTTTCACCGGCGTATCCAGAAATTGGTTTATTCCCGCAAAGCTGATAATTTCGTCAAACTTCGACTCAATCTCCACCTTGCGCATCCCAAGAATCGAGCCATTGAGAAAAATATTTTCACGGCCCGTTAATTCAGGGTGAAACCCAGTGCCCACCTCCAGCAGACTGCCCATGCGTCCGCGCACCTTGATATAACCCTCGGTCGGATCGGTGATCCGCGACGCAATCTTCAGCAGCGTGCTCTTACCAGCTCCATTCGAGCCGATTAACGCAACCGTTTCCCCTTTACCGACATCGAAACTCACATCCTTCAACGCCCAAAACTCTCCACTCTCTTTCGTGTGAGCCTTGCTCGCGGAACCGGAGCCTCTTCTCTTCCACGGAGCCCGCAAACCTCGGCCGAGTGCTTCCCGAAAACTGCCGTACATCTGGGCTTTTTCCCCCAATTGGTAGCGCTTGGAGATGTTTCGAATCTCAATCACTGGTTCCATCATTACCCCTATATTGCGTCGGCAAACGTGCGTTCCATGCGACGGAACACATACAGTCCCGCCACGAACAGAACGGTGCTGATCGCCAGAGAAAATCCAACCACGGGCCACGAAACGGGACTGTCAAGCAATGCATACCGGAACCCCTCCATCAGGCCCGTCATCGGATTTAGCAGAAGGAATATCTGCAGTTTGTGCGGAACGCGGCTTAGCGGATAAAGTACCGGTGTTAAAAACAATGCCATTTGGGTAAAGAACGGGACCACATACTTCACATCGCGATACCGCACATTTAACGCGGAAAGCATCAAACCCATTCCGCTGGCCACCATGAAACAACCACCCATGAATACGGGCAGCAACAGCAGCGCCGGCGTCACCGGCTTGTGATAGTACAACAAAAGAAAACTCATCAGCGCAAACCCGATCACCATGTCGAGCCCTAGCGCCAAAATCGCTCCCAACGGCAGGAGTACCCGGGGAAGATACGTCTTCCGGATCATCTGCTCGCTTCCGATCAGGCTGTTGCTCGAAAGAGCCAATGCGTTTGCGAAGAAAGTCCACGGCACCAGACCCGCGTAGATAAATAGCGGATACGGAACTCCGGTGCTCCGGATTGGAGCCACTGCCGTGAACAAAATCCCGAAAATGAGGGTTCCAATCAACGGTTGCAGAATCGCCCAAAGACCGCCCAGCACCGTCTGCTTATATCGGACCTTCACATCCCGCCAGATAAGAAATCCCAGCAACTCCCTGAATTGCCATAGCTCGCTGATATCCAGCGGCTGCCAACCCCGGCGGGGCTTGATGGTTAGCTCAATTGCTGCTGACGCCACAATGGAGCCTCTTTATTCTCATCTGCTGGTTGGTTCCCTTTCGATCTTGCAAATCGCTACGACTTCAGTTCGAATTGAAGACTGCAATTTGCATGCCAAGGGCGCCAGCTCGCGCTAGTCGATCTTCGTTCCCATCCCCGCCGCCCCGGTCCACTTCTCCCCGATCCCGAGTTTTTTCATTTTGTAAAGCAGCGCCTTGTAGTCGATGTTCAACATGCACGCCGCTTGTTTGCGATTCCAGAGCGTTGCATTCAGCGCCGAAACGATTGCTTGCGTCTCGGCCTCCCGGCGCGCGTAATCCACTTTCGCCAGGATGGAGGGGTGCTGCTGGGCGGCCTGAACCGGAGCGCCGATTCCATCCTCCGGCTTGAACTCCATCGCTTTTACCCGCAGTTCCATCGTCCCGGCCGTCATGCTCAACAGCCTTCCCGACGAATCATAGCTTCCCGGCACGGCCTCCACGGAGTTCAGGATCGGGGTCACCTCGGGAACAACGGACAGGGATAATGCCTGCACGGGAGCCGCGGCCAGCGTAGGAGTCAAACTTGGCAAGGTCGACCCTTGGCCTTTGCTCTTGCGCTGAAGCTGATCGACGATCATCTCTGCATTTCTAAATACCAGGTATTTCCGCATCACATTTTCCAGCTCCCGCACATTACCCGGCCAATCGTGTTCCTGAAGCACTGTTCCTAAGCTCGCTGGAATCTCAGGAGCATCTGCCGGCGCATATTTCCGTAGGAAAAATCGCGCCAAAGATAAGATTTCATCGCGGCGCTCCCGCAACGGGGGAACATGAATTTCAACGATATTGAGGCGATAGTACAGGTCTTCGCGAAAACGCTTTTCCACGATCGCCTTCTCCAGGTCGCAATGCGTCGCCGCCATGACTCGCACATCCACCCGCGACGCCTCCTTCGCGCCGAGCCGCAGAAACTCGCGATCCTGCAGAACCTGCAGCAGTTTCGCCTGGAGCTTAAAGTCCATGTCCCCGATCTCATCCAGCAGGATAGTGCCGCTGTTTGCCATCTCGAACTTGCCGGGAGTGTTCTTGAACGCACCCGTGAAGGCCCCCCGCTCGTAGCCGAACAGCTCGCTTTCGATCAACTCCGAAGGTAAGGCCGCGCAGTTCAGTTTGAGGAACGGACGGCCCGCCCGCTTGGACTGGTCGTGGAGCCGGCGGGCAAATACCTCTTTCCCCACTCCCGTTTCTCCGCGCATCAACACCGGAACATCGGAAGCTCCCACTTGCTTCAACAACCCTTCTGCCTTTTGAGACCAACTGCTTTCCAATAAGACGGGCAGATCCACCGCCCGAGCGCTTCCGTCGGGGATCTCCGTCCGGCTGAACACGACCACTTGGGGACGGGCCGGTGGAAGCGCCGCGCGAATCGCCTTTAGCAGATCCGCATGACCCACTGGCTTCGATAGAAAGTCGCTGGCCCCACCCTTCATGACGGTGGCGACATTGGCCGGCGTGCACGACCCGGAAAGAGTCACCACCGGCAAATTCGGCCAACCCCGGCGCACCTCCTGCAACGTCTCGAACCCATTCTTGATCGGCATAATCAGATCCAGCAGCAGGAGCGAAACATTCGAGGAACCGCTTGAGAGACATTGCACAACCTCTTCGCCGTTCTGCGCGAATTCCACCCGGTACCCTTCACAACTCAGTGCAAGTCCAAGATAATTCCTTACTTCAGGTTCGTCTTCAGCAACAAGAATGGTGTTCATGGTCTCAACTCTCAATAAAAAACGCTAAGCTAGTTTCCGCGGATGCGCCCGCGGGAGCACTTTGAATGCCCGCATCCGGCGGACTGAACGGCAAAACAAAGGAAAAGTGTCCGCCATTTTCCTTGGGTGTTGCCCAAATCGCACCGTGATGCGCCGTGATGATAAGCTTGCAAATCGCCAAACCCAACCCGCCTCCCGAACGGTCCAGCGATCCGGAGTAGGAGGCGTACTCCTCGAAGACTTTCTCCACCAGATGCTCCGGCACTCCCGCGCCGCTGTCGATAACGTCGATCCGATAAGCATTGGCTACCGTCTCGGTGCCTTGCTGACGCTCGTGCTCAAGGTGCAAGTCAAAGTCCCAATGAACGACGCAGCCGCGAATTTCAATCGCACCGTTTCGCTGCGTGAATTTACAGGAATTTTCCAGCAGGTTCACCAGCAACTGTTCAATTTGTCCGGCTTCGAAAAAGAATGTGTGGTCCGGCGGGTCGATCTGCGCGGCTACTTCAATACTCTTGTCCTGCAAGAACGGATACACGTCATGCAGTGCACGGTTGACGCACTCTCCGATGTCTCCCACCGCCAGTTTCGGCGATCTCTCGGTTCGCCCTTGCACAAGTAAATCGAAGGCGCCGGACGCTAGCCGCCCTAATCGGCTTGTGCTGTAGGACATGCGCTCCAGTAGCTCTCGCTGCTGTGAATCCACCGGACCCAACTTGCCTTCCGCAAGCAGGCCGCAATATCCGTGCAGCGCCGTAAGCGGAGCCCGCAAGTCATGCAGGGCGCGCGCTAGAAAGTTACTCCGCTCGTGATCGTACTCCTGCAGTTTCAAATTTACTTCCAGGACATATTGCAGCAACGCGTCTCTGTCATGGCGCAGCGTATTCACTTCACGAACCTGCTTGCGTAAATTCCAGGTCTTCAAGGCCATCTCCACAAATGCCCGCAGAGTGAACGGCGTGGCAGGCTTCAGCATGATTCCGACTGAGCTGGAGATGTAGGAATCAAGCGCATCCAAATGCCGCATGTCAGTTAACAGCAAATGTTGGGTATCTTCTTTTCCCAATATTTCGATAGGAATTTCCACATTTTGTTCAAAATCCCAAATATAGAGACTCGCCTCCGGCACCGGCATCCCCGGCTGTGACTTCACCCAAGTAATTCCATCGCACTGATGAAGGATCGCCGCAATATCTGTGCTATGCGCGATCAGGCATGCTCGCATGCTCATCTAGCGCGCCCCCGGTATTCCCTTAACGGGTGGCCGCAACGCCTTATTAACACTGAACATTTAAGATCTCCGAAGAATTTCCCAACATTTAGGCCAACTTACTATTTAGTGGAATCACATAAACTATACCCGAAATTTAGTATCTACTAAGATACCCATACTCCCAGTACTTATACGCATATAAATTGAAGAATGAGGTACTTCATGACTCCAGCCTCCGCCGCCCATTCTCTGTTTCCTATACGACAGATCTAACTCGGCATACGGAGGTTTTTTCGATTTTTTTCCATAATCTGCGAATTTCTTGCCCTCTCTCTTCCGGTGGGCTAATAACGTGCTAATTAGGCATAGCACGGACACGCGGTGTTTATATTTTTCAAATTTGCTTACTTTTCGGTTAGCTTGTCCCGGCATTATGGAGGCGAATAGTGGCAAGTAACCGTGCTCCCTCGACGCCTTTCACCATTTCGGAAGACCTATCGGCGTACATCTCCTGGCGGCACCCGAGCCGTACCATGCAAATTTATCTGGAAGCGCAATCCGTCCAGATGTTATCCCTGCGCAGCTTACGGCAGTCCAAGACCGCGTATCCAGCAGAAATTGGCGGGCTTCTTTGGGGCAAGCTCCTGGAAATGGAACAGAGCACCTCCGCGCTTGTCTTAGTTCCAGAGCTGGTTCAGTCCGAAACTCTCTTGTTCAACACGACTGAGAACGACTCCCGGCAATTGGTGGCCGCCCTCGATCGTCCGCCGCAAAGCGGCTTGCAATTGTTAGGATATTTCCGCAGCCACCTACGCGAGGGACTCTGCCTCGGTCAGCAAGACGAAGCCTTTATTAGGCAGTACCTAAGCGATCCCAATTCAGTTTTTTTGGTAATTCGGCCATTTGAGATCGGTATTTGCATGGCCGGCTTTTTCTTCTGGGATCATGGCCGTCTGCAGACCGATGTTAGCGATCTGGAAGTTCCATTTGTTTCGCCCGAGAATGGCGCACGCGCAAACTCGGACGAAAGTTCCAATCACGGATCTCTCGCGAGTGGATCTACTGTTTGGACGGAATCGGCAGTGGAACGTGAACCGAACCGGAAAACACCGGCCGCCGAATCCCCTTATCCTCCACATGCTGTAGTTCCTGCCAGCCACACTCTCAAGTCCAGCCCAAAGCCGGAAGAGCATCGCCAGGCACAGCCTCTTCCTCCGCCGCGGCGCGATGCACGGCGCCCTCCATTACATTCGATCCTTGTGTCATTCATTCTTCTCCTCTGTGCCGGTTTGGCCATCTACTTCGCCCTCCTTAAGCTCGGATTACATCTCGCGCCCCAGCAGGCCGCGGCAGCCAGGACCGAAGTGGGTCTGCAGGTGAAGGTCGCCCCTAGCGGACAGATGGATCTAAGCTGGGATCAGAACTCGCCTGATCTTAAGAAAGCGAAGGGGGCCACGCTCACTATCGTTGATGGAACGCTTCATCGGGAACTGAGTATCGACAACAACCAATTGCGCTTTGGCCAACTCGCCTACTTCCCCAACGGCAACGATGTGCAGTTCTATCTGGAGATCCATCTCGATTCCAGCCGCTCCATCGCGGAATCCGTGCGCGTACTTTCTCAAAAAGGCGAGGCTTCCTATGCCCGGCCAGCGACGCCGGCCAGGACCCCGGATATGCGCAGCGGAACCGGGCTGACCTCGCCTCGTCCCCGTGCTTTGTCATCAAGCGCTGAGCACTTACCGGCTGTCCCCCAGAATGTCCTTGCAGGGGCAGTTGCACCAGCCCCCGATGCGGTCAAAAGCCTTCCCCGGGAACTGACCACAGCGGTGGGCACGCTCATAGCTATTCGCGCCGTCCCTCGAACCATCTCGCCGCCGCCCTTCCTCGATTCACCGGCCGGCATCCTCGACGAGCCCGCGGCAAACATCCGGCTCGCAGCCGTCCCGCTTCCACCTGCTCCTCAACTGAAGACTCCACCGCCCGCGCCCGCCGCGAATCCGCCAAGTATCGCTGCCTCGGCTTACACTCCCCCTCGCCCTTTGAGGCAGGTGCTCCCCAGTGCCGCTCTCTCCGGCCCGTTTAGGGAAAATGTGGTGACCAGCATCACCGTCCAGCTAAAAATCAACGAGAAAGGCCGCGTAACGGGAGTACACATCACCCATGAGGATCCCGGTGCGGATGCGATAATGGCGGCCCAGGCCGGGGCAGCCGCCAGGCAATGGATATTCCGGCCGGCAACACTACATGGTAAAAACGTACCGAGTGATCACACCATCGTCTTCCGGTTCCGCCCAACGGAGTAGGACAGCCGCTTGACCCCACAACGCGTCGTCGTCATCGGAGGCGGAATTGTAGGGCTTGCCACTGCCTTCCGGCTAGGCCAAAAATTTGAGGATGCCCAAATTACGGTTCTGGAAAAGGAAGGCGCCGTTGGCCAACATCAATCAGGACACAACAGCGGAGTACTCCACGCGGGAATCTATTACAAGCCCGGATCTACAAAGGCGCGTCTCGCCGTGCGCGGCATCCGCCAGATGATCGATTTTTGCCAACGCAATAACATCGCTCATGATGTCTGCGGAAAACTGGTCGTCGCGGCACACGAAAGCGAACTACCCCAGTTACATAATCTTTACGAACGCGGGCAGCAGAATGGATTGCGAGACTTAAAAATCTTGCGGCCGGAGCAGATGAAAGAGATTGAGCCCCACGTCTCGGGCGTTGCCGCCATTCATGTTCCCGAAGAAGGCATTGCCGATTATCCGGCTGTCTGCAACGTGCTGTCTCAAAAAGTTCGCGGTCGTGTTCTTACCAGCGCCCGAGTAACGCATCTGCGGCAGCGTGGCGCCAATTGGATTGCAAAGACAACTGCAGGCGACTTTGAATGTGACCTGCTCATCAACTGCGCCGGTCTGCATTGCGACCGGATCGGCGAACTCGCCGGAATCCGGCGCGAAGTTCGCATCGTCCCTTTTCGCGGCGAATACTACAATCTAAAGCCGTCGCGTCAATTCCTGGTCCGCAATCTGATCTATCCCGTCCCCGATCCGAAGTTTCCTTTTCTAGGGGTCCATTTCACCCGCATGATTCACGGCGGTGTCGAGGCCGGTCCCAATGCAGTCCTGGCCTTCGCGCGTGAAGGTTACCGGAAACAGGACATCAATCTGCCCGATCTGTTCGACTCCCTTTCTTTCCCGGGATTCTGGGCCTTTGTGCGCAAGTATCCGCGAATGTGCTTCGATGAACTGCGCCGCTCTTTTAGTAAGGAACTCTTCTGCAAAGCGCTTCAGAGGCTTGTCCCGGAGATCGCCGTAAACGATCTCGAACCGGGCGGATCGGGCGTGCGGGCCCAAGCGCTCGACTCCTCCGGTCAACTCATTCAGGATTTCCGTATACTCCGGCGTGAGAATTCCATTCATGTCCTGAACGCTCCCAGTCCGGCCGCCACCGCGTCTCTTGCCATCGGCGAAGAGATTGTGGCCAGTCTCGACGCTGCCTGAGCAGCTCAGGCAAATCATCCCGCCCGAAGACGGATGCTTCGTTCGCCATCTGCCCGGCGGCAGGAGCGTTGTACTGCCAAAATCGCATCCGCATTATTGACGGCAGGCCATCTCAGTCCCTCAGTAGCCCGGCTACGGCCTATGGCGTGATGTATCCGCTAATGTCGAGAATCACGTCGCTAGCATCCGTAACATAAACGGTCACCGCGCCGTTGGTCCCCGCCGGCACAATCGCTTCATTGGCGACCACTCGCCCATCCGTCGAGTTCAGGGTCGATACATTCGGCTGCGCGTGTCCGGTCGGCCAAAGCGTTAAATGCTGAAGCGGCCCGGCTGGAACGGCCGTAACATTCAGCACGTAAGCCTGCGCGTTGGCTGGAACCCCGCAGGCTCCCGAGGGAATTGGAAAGCTTCGCGTAGCACCGGCCGCGAGCGTCGGACCCCCCAGTATCCCCGCGCCCTGTCTCGTATCCACTACCCTGCACGGCGTCACAGGAACAAACATTCCGGTGGTTGTTCCTGTATTGGTGTACGGAACAAAGTATCCGTTCAAATCAAGTGCAATATTAGCCGGGCCCGCCACATACATACTGAGCGAACCGTTGGAGCCGGCGGGAACAATGGCTGCGTTCGCCACCACCTCACCCTCCACTGCGTTCAGGGTGGAAACGTTCGGCTTCGCCTGTCCGGTCGGCCAAAGTGTCAGGAACTGCAACGATCCGTCTGGAATTGCAGTCACGTTCGCCGCGTAAGCCGAAACGCCTTGCGGAACGCCGCAAGAACTTGACGGAATGGGAAAGTCTCTCGTCGAGTTCGCAGGAAGGCCGGGACCGCCCAGCGGGCCTGCTCCGTTACGAGTATCCAAAGCGCGGCAAGGAGTCGTCGTGGCAAAAATGGACGGGTTGCTTCCATTTCCCTGCCCATTCGGAGCTGCGAAATAGCCGTTGATGTCAAGAATCAGATCCGTATGCCCTGTAACGTATGCGCTGATGGACCCGCTCGTGCCGGCCGGAACAATAGCGGCGTTCGCTACCACTCGGCCGTCAACGCTATTCAGCGTAGACACGTCGGGCAGCGGCTGTCCTGTCGGCCAAAGCGTAATATACGGCAAAGGTTCGCTCGGCACCACCGTCACATTCAACGAGTAGGCGACCGCATCCGCTGGGATGCCGCAAGCACTCGACGGAACCGGAAAACTCCGGGACGAATTAGACCCCAGTCCCGGCCCTCCCAGCGGGCCATACGCGTTACGGGTATCCGCCACCCGGCACGGCGTTACCGGGTAGAACACGAGAGAACCGGCGTTTGTGCCGCTGGCGTTTCCACTGGAAAACGTCCAGCTCTCCACCTTTTGACTAGCGCTTGCGCCGCCTGTCCCGCCCGTGAATCCTACATAAGCGGTAGTGCCGCCGACCAGCGATGGGATGTTCACCGACCAGGAAGTCGTATATGTGGCGTTCGTCACGCCGTCAGTAATCTTCATCGTGAGCGTAGCTCCGTAATAGGCCAAATGAACGGCCATTGTGTCGCCGCTGTGCAAATCGATTCCGGAATTCGAAAGATCGATAGCGGGAATAGTTGGCATGGCGCCCCCCGTGTAAAGGCCTGTCGAGTCGACGCCCTCACCCGCATTGTTGTAGAGGTCGAATTTGACGGCTACGCTGCTCGATATCCCGCTATAACCCAGTCCCGCGCCCGATGCGCCGAGCGCCGACGGACCGATTCCCTGGATCGTAAACGTCATTCCGTCCGCCACTGCGGTCGAAAGTTGGAATGTGAAGTCGGTGGTGAACGATTGAATGTTCACGGGCGTGTTGTAAAACGCGCTGCCTGCCTCGTACCCCCCGCCGTTCGTCAACTGAAGCCGCGTATCGTCCAGATCGGTGCTTCCGTTAAAAGTGATTAGTTGTGTTGCCGTGCTGAACCCTTGCGTGAACTCGACACCCGAGGAAGACCCGGAACCGCCCGGCGGGGAAGGCGGCATTCCCGGCGGCTCTCCGTTGAGCAAACCGAAAACGCTCACCTGATACTGCGCCGGAACATAAACCTTTCCGTTGGCAATAGTCGGAACGCTAAACTTGACGGGATTTCCCGGATTATCACGCGCTTGATTTTGGCCGCTGGAATACAGGGTGTTCGCCAGGTTGACGGCGTCGTGAGCCACTAGAACCGCCGGACCGCTCGTGCTGTACGTTTCTGTCTTAATCGTCCAGACAATGCCGTTTGTATTTCCGCTGGCAGAGATCGCCGGGGTTGGACCCGGATACTGATAGGTCTCCTGCGACATCGAGATCGGGGTCGGGGAGAGTTGGCCGCCGCTGAGCGAAAACGCTTTAAGCTGGTCGTCGGTCCCGCCGAAGTAGACGGTGTTGTTCCAGTACGCTGGCGCGCCCCAGATCCCATGAATTTGCCCGATGATCTCCTGCACAATGTTGTCGCTGGTCCCCTGATAACCGCCCATACTGTCGCGGTTCACAACGTAGATGGTTCCCCATTTACCCGCCTGCACTAACAAATGTTTGGGACCGGATGCTTGGTCCGGCAGAACCAAAACACCGCCTGAACCGACGTCCCAGTCGCCATGGTCCAACTGTTGTTGGTTATAGGGCGTAAAAGAATCGGCAACCGTGGGGATCCCATTACTAAGGTCTAAGTTCATCTCATCGTCGCTGAAATCCATATCTCCCGAGTAAGGAGGACTGGCAGTGAACCAGCCATTTGCCGTGGCGACAAACATCCGGCCGAAAGGATGATTCGTGGGATCCGCCACATCGCCCGCAAGTCCCGTGCCCGACATCCAGATACCGCCCCCAATCCCGCTCGGATTGGTACAGTAAACGCCGGACTGCCGCAGCGTCGCCGCCTGGTAACCGAGCACCCAGCCGTGCCACGGGCCGTTATCGCCGTGGGCGCCGGACGCGATGTATACAATGCCATTCTGAAGCAGTAGCCCCGCCCGAATATTCGACCACCGTGGATCGAAGCTGAGAACGCCTCCCGAACTTCCGCTTCCCGTACCCGCTACCGACGCCTGAAGCGCGATCGGACCGCCGAACTTCTCTGCGCCCGTCGTCACATCCAGAGCGTGAAGGCGCTGAATCGGATAGCCGTTCTCCACCGTTTCGCTCACTAAATACATTGTTCCGGAGCTGGCGTCGATCACCGGAGTTGCTGTGATGCCGATTTCCGGCGTGATGTCGGACGTACTCACATCGCTGGAGACCTCGGTCGTAGCACCGCTTCCCGCCCCGTGCGCTGGGTCAAGCAACGAAACCTGCCACAATGGCGTCGCTGTTGCGCCTGTATGACTGTCCGCGTCCAACGCGTAGACACTGTCGTGCTCCGTAGCGACAAAAAAAACGTTATGCACGCCTTTTCCTGGAATCGTAATATTTGGAAGGTAAAGCGGCTGCGCGTACACCAGCCCGTCCACCGGCACAGAAAACAATTTGCCAAAAGCTGCCGTATTTACGTTTGCGGGCGTCAGCATAACTTCATTGGTATTCTGTCCAGTTCTGGCGTTGTCGTTGCGCTGCGTAAGAACGCTGACTTGCGCCGACATGTAAACAGCGCACACCATTAACAGACCGGCCCGGAGGCTGACAATCCAATTACAGCGGTACATAATTAGGTTAAAAAAACCAGGAAAAAGACACAGTTAGCGAAAAGGCAGGTGTTAGAACAGAAACAGTAAGTATATTTCATCAAATATAGACCCTAAAAGAACTAATGCAAGCCTAACATCGTTTCTCTTTGGGTCAGGTCTAGATAGTACTAGAGAGACAATACTGGATGGACCAGTACTATATCTCATATTAAATCTATCTTAATTACTGAGTGTTTATGGGCTTACCGGTCAGGCGCGGTCTAGCTTCGTTACAGACAGGCCATTTGTCTGAAGAACATCACAAAACTCATCGGAATAAATAGCAACGCGCGTGTAGTCACCGAAGTACTCACGACGTGCCAGTCGTTAATTAAACTGAAAAATATTTAACGTACCGCCAGGTTTTAACTTTTTTTCACCGGGGCCAGTGATGCAATACCCATAATTGGGCCTTGCCTTTGTCTTGCGCTAAGAGTTTTGTTGAAAAAGGATTAGCGGGACCACTTTATTGCAAACGCACCGGCGAAGTTCTGAACCGCGCACGTCAGTAAGCGGCCTTTAGCCTTTTTCAACAAACTCCTAATGCTTCCACGAAAAGAGAATTCCTCTAATCATGCGCACGCCCACGCGCAGCGCTTTCATATTGTCGGTATTGCCGCCCTTGCTCTCGCCCAGGCGCTTATGAAAAGTGATGGGGCACTCCACCAGCGAAATACGTTGCCGGAGCGCGGTGTCCAGCAAATGAGCGTTGAACTCCAAATTCACATCGGAATCGAGCCGGGGCAGTAATCGCCGCAATGCCGAATTCCGGCATAACTTGTAAGTGGTTCCCACATCGGTGAAGGTTCCTTGACCCACGTATTTCGCTTCCAGCAGCTTGCCTACAGCAAAGTTTCCGTAGTACATAAACGTACTCAGTTGCGTGTCTCGGTCGCGAAGCTGCTCCACGATCCGCGTTCCGTTCACAATCTCCGAATGCGGAATATAAGCCATGAACTTATCGATATCGAAGGCCCGGAAAGTCATATCGCCTTCGCAAAGCAACGTTAAATCGGTATCCTGCTGCGCCAAGCCTTCCTGCAGAGCTCGATAAACGCATTTTCCATATCCCGGCTGTTTCTCCAGAACAACAATCGCTCCCGCCTCCGCCGCCACTTGGCTCGTTCGGTCTCGGCTGTTGTTATCGACGACAATCACCCTTCTCACCAAAGGATGAGAATGAAAATCTCTCACCGATTCGCCGATGCTCAATTCGTCGTTGTACGCCGTCAGGACCACGGTTAAGCGGCGATTTGGAATGTGGTCGAAGGCCACCAAACGTCGTACCCGCTTCCCGGGCAAAAGGGCGAACAGATCGGTGAAGATCAGAATGATTCCCAGCCCAACCGCGACGCCTCCCGCCAGCAACAAACTTGGCTCGAATGCCGAAAAATGTGTGTAAGCCCCTACTAACAGTAGGATCGTCGTTAGGCCGCTTGTAATCACGCATAACGTGATTCCCGCCAAACTCAACAGCAGTCCGCATAGCAGAAGAGGCCACGTTGCATAGCGATTAAAACTTGCCGGCGCTGCGCGCTCTCGGTAGTCACCCATCAGTCACATTCCACAAGCTGGAAACCTAAACAGGCCATCGCTCTGGCGCATCCTTTCCGCTACTTGAACTCGTCCTCTTCTGCACTATAGCAATGGACCAGTATCGTTAGTACTTACCTACTCCCGTCGGCATCTCGAAGGAAAAAAGCACCCAAAATGTGCTACTCTTTCGCGGTGGAGCAACTGGATAATCAGCTAGAAACGACTAGAACTACCCCGCCCCGAATAGGACCGGCTTCCTGGTGGTTGCTCGCCCTCTATTCCATTTTCTTGCTTGCCGCCACCGGCTACATCGCTGCCCACCGCCATCTCTGGTTCGATGAAATCGATACATTTTTCATAGCGACGCTTCCCAATCTCAAGGCGATCTGGAACGTGCTGCTTCTGGCGACCGACGGGCAGCCTATCGGTTTCTATGTTCCCGTCCATCTCTCCTATCTTCTTTTCGGCTCCTCCGAACTGGCCCTGCGACTCTGCGCCATTATTCCTTTCTGGCTCACCACGGTGGTCTTATACTATGCAGTCGCCCGCCGGACCGCTCCCCTCTATGGATTTGTCGCCGCGCTTGCGCCTCTCTTCACCGTCGCCTTCCAATACTCATTCGAAGCACGGCCCTATGCCTTGGTGCTGCTCTTCTCCGCTTGCAGTTTCCTTGCCTGGCAATTTGCCAAAGAGGGGCGGCTGCGTCTTTTCTCACTTTCCGCAATCGCCATTGCGCTCGGTGCTGCCATCTCGGTGCACTACAACGCTGTTCTCCTCGTGATCCCCATTCTGATCGGAGAACTCGCCTACACCATTCGAAAACGCAACATCGATTGGGGAGTCCTGATCGCCCTCTGTGCCTCCGGCCTGCCCATTTTGTTTCTGCTTCCCCACATACACGCCATTCACGTCTACTCCCAAAGCTACTGGTCGCACATTGCCTTCAGCACTCTGTCCGATATCTACTTCACTCTTTCCGCTAAATTCATCTTGTTGGCAATGCTCGGCGGCGCGGCATTCGGCTTGTGGGCTAGCCTGTCAAGAAAACGGCTCCGCGGCATTAACGCGGAGTTTGGTGCGCTTCCGCCTCACGAACTCGCCGCCGCTGGAGGGTATCTACTTCTCCCTTTTGCCTGTTTTGTGCTGTCTTTTTATACCAAGGCGCTGCATTACCGCTATGTCATCGCCACTGTAATCGGGTTTTCCTTGTTCGTTCCCTTCGTGTTATGGATGTTCCGCTCCCTTTTTGCGAAAGCCACCGGAGTTCTCTGCGCCTTGCTAGCGCTGAATTTGCTCTATGTCACTCTTTCACGCGTCCGGACGCCCGATGAGGATATGTGGGGAACCTTTGCGGGCTACTCCGAGTTATTTAATCCCGCGACAAAGGACATCTATCAGTCCAAGCAAGCGCTAGTCTTGGGTGACGGTCCGTTTCTGGTCGTTGCAAAATATGGGAACGCTGCCCTGCGGGAAAGGTCGTTCTACCCGTTGAGCAGGAAACACTGGACTAATAACTCTCCCGTAGTCTTCCGAGGACTGCAGACCGTCGTACACGGTCCATTCCATCTGATCGAACTGAATCGGTTCAAGCAAACCCACCATTCCTTCCTTATGTACAATCCGGATAGTTGGCTGCTCGATGAGCTTTTGGCCGAAGGCGACCTAGCGGTAGTCCTGGCGAACTTGCCGCACGGATTCCTCTACGAAGTCACTCTCAAACAATAGCGCCGCTGCGCTGGTCGCTTCACCAGGTAACACTCCCCCTTCCGCGCCGTCCTATCTGGTGAAGGCTCCCAGGAGAGTTTACTGTTTATGGCAACTAATCATGGTGTTGTATTTCTCGGACCTGAAAAGGTAGAAGTGCAATCGATCGACTACCCCAAAATGCAAAATCCGCAAGGGAAACAGATCGAGCACGGCGTCATTCTCAAAATTGTCGCGACGAATATATGTGGATCGGATCAGCACATGGTTCGTGGCCGCACCACCGCGCCGAAAGGTCTGGTGCTTGGGCATGAGATCACAGGCGAAATCATCGAAAAAGGCAAGGATGTCGAGTATCTCGATATCGGCGACTTAGTGACCGTTCCCTTCAACGTGGCGTGCGGACGCTGCCGCAATTGCCGCGAACAAAAGACCGGCGTTTGCACCAACGTCAATCAAGACCGCGCTGGTGGAGCTTATGGCTATGTCGATATGGGCGGCTGGGTCGGAGGCCAGGCCGAATACGTCATGGTTCCCTACGCTGACTTCAATCTATTTAAGTACGAGAACAAAGATCAGGCCCTATCCAAAATCCGCGACCTCACCATGCTCTCTGACATTCTGCCCACCGGCTTTCATGGTGCCGTCACGGCAGGAGTCGGCGTGGGCTCAACCGTGTATGTCGCCGGCGCAGGTCCTGTCGGCCTCGCCGCTGCCGCTTCCGCCCAAATTCTCGGCGCGGCCGTCGTCATGATCGGCGACATGAATAAGGAGCGCCTGGATCACGCAAAATCGGTCGGATTCGAACCTATAGATCTCAGCAAGAGCGATAAGCTCATGGAAATGATCGAGCAGGTGATTGGCCGGGCTGATGTCGATGCAGCCATCGATGCGGTCGGGTTTGAGGCCAAAGGACACGGCGACCAGTCTAAGACCGAGGCGCCGGCCACCGTCTTGAATTCGCTGATGACCATCACCCGCGCCGGCGGTGCCATCGGCATTCCAGGCCTTTATGTCACCGAAGATCCCGCTTCGAAGGACGAAAACGCGCAACAAGGCAATCTCAAAATGCGTTTAGGCCTTGGCTGGGCGAAATCTCACAGCTTCTTTACTGGACAAACACCGGTCCTGAAATATAATCGCCAGCTAATGCAGGCCATTCTGCACGACCGTCTGCCCATCGCAAAAATCGTCAACGCTACCGTGATCGGTTTGAACGATGCCCCGCAAGGCTACAAGGATTTCGACAAGGGCGCAGCGAAAAAATTCGTGCTCGACCCGCACGGAATCGTCGGCAAAGCCGCTTAGCTCGACCGCTCACCTTCCACATCGAGGCCTGAATCTTCAGGCCTCTTTTTTCACCTATCCGCTCCCGGCAACAACATACCTGAGCAACCGCAGGTAAGCGTGTTGGGAATCGCTAAAGGTACATTTACGTCTGGGAGCTTTACAGTTAACGAATGAACTCGATTGAACGAATCGTGCTGAACGGCGTTGTGATTGCCATCGTCGCCCAGGCGCTCATAGGAATTTCACTGGTCTGGGATAAGATCCTTCTCAAAAAGCGCGGAACCCAGAATTTGATCTCGTATGTGTTCTGGCTGGGGGCAATCAGCATCTTTGGGCTTGTCCTCATTCCCTTTGGTTTCCACGTGCCCTCGCTTGGAATGGCCTGCCTGGGCCTTCTTGCCGGCTTGGTGGATCTGATTGCTTCCTATTTTTATTATTCAGCGCTTAAATCGGGCGAAGCCTCCGAAGAGCTTGCGGCTGTGGGAGGCTTTTCTCCCGTCGCCACAGCCCTCATTGCTTTACCTTTGCTCGGGAGGTCATTGGGAGGACACCTTCCCGGTTTCATCCTGTTGACGTTCGGCGGATTTGTGATGCTCTTTGCGGAGAAAACGCGGCTTAAAAAGATGCTGCCGAAGATATTGCTCGCGTCGGCTGGATTCGGATTGACAAACGTTCTGCAGAAAGTTTTGTTTAATCACACATCCTTTGTCACCGGCTACGTATTCTTTACGCTGGGTACGTTCGCGGGTTCGCTGGCGCTCTTGATTCCGCCATCATGGCGGCGGCAGATTTTCGCGAGCTCCGGCGGTGCTGTTCCGAAAAGCAGGATTTGGTACTTCGTCAATCGATTTCTTGCAGGAGTGGGTTCATTTCTCGTTGTCTACGCAGTCAGTCGTGCCAACCCCGCCCTTGTCGACTCCATTTCAGGCGTTCGCTATGTCGTCATCTTCTTGGGCGTCTATGCGATCACGAATTGGAAACCGTCTTGGCTTCGGGAAGACTTTAGCAAATGGACGCTGATGACTAAACTGGCGGCCACGTCTCTCATCATCTCGCTGGATTGGCGATCGTAGGCGTCCGCGGATGGTAGCGTCGCCACGAGATACGATTTCCCATCTTGACGCCACCCGCGCGAAGCGGCGAAGCTAAAAGTCTTGATCCATCCGCTCACCTCTCGTCAACGCGGCGTCACGACCCTCGCCTTCGCTACAACCATTTTTGTAAGCGCCTTTTTACTCTTCTCAGTCGAGCCGCTGATCGCAAAGAAAACGGTTCCCTGGTTCGGTGGATCGGCCGCGGTCTGGTCCACCTGCCTCGTTTTCTATCAGTCCGCGCTCCTACTTGGCTACCTATACTCTCGCCTCATCACGCGTCTTGTCTCGCTACGCCTTCAGGCTTCCATTCATACCGTTCTGCTTCTTGCTTCCCTGCTTCTACTGCCCATTGGACCCGGTGCGGCATGGAAGCCCGCGGCTTCGCGGGATCCCACCGGAGCCATCCTAGAAATGCTGACCGCCACCATTGGTCTGCCCTTCCTGCTGCTCTCCGCTACCAGCCCATTGCTGCAGGATTGGCTTGTTCGCAGCGGTCACAGAACCCCCTACCGCCTGTTCGCGCTGTCGAATTTCGCTTCCCTTGCCGCTCTGCTCAGTTACCCATTCTTCATTGAACCGGCCTTCGATACTCATGTGCAAAGTGCCTCATGGTCGGTTGGGTATCTTGGATTCGCGCTTCTCTGCGGCATCTGCGCGTGGTCTGCGGCTCCCCGCGGGCCAGCACCGCAAGAGGCCAACCTGCCAGCCGGACAATCATGGGGCCAATTGTTCCAATGGCGCTGGCTGGCGCTCTCCGCCTGCGGAGCTATGTTGCTGCTTTCCATCACCAACCACATCTCCGAAAACATCGCAGCCGTCCCCTTGCTCTGGGTCCTGCCGCTCGCGATTTATCTGCTCACGTTCATCATCGCCTTCAGTGGCGAACGCTTCTATAATCGCGGACTATGGCTGCGGTTTCTGGCGCTCGCCCTCGGTCTCCTGGCCTACGGGATCTATGATGTTCGCTCCATCGAAAACATCGGCGTCAGTCTTGGCGTTTTTCTCTTCGGCCTTTTCGTCTGCTGCTTCTTCTGCCACGGCGAGCTTTACCGCCTTCGCCCGCCCGCCGCGAGCCTCACCGCTTTCTACTTGGCAATCTCCATCGGCGGGGCCATCGGCGCCATCTTCGTCGGCATCGCCGCGCCCCGGATTTTTAACGGCATCTATGAAATGCCGCTCACTCTCGCCATCACCGCCGCCTTGGCGCTCCTCTGCATTTGGCCCGGCGCGCACTGGTCCTCCAGAGCTCTGTGGATTACCATTACCTGCTGCATGTTAGTCGTCTTTGGCGCTTACCGGAATGCCTTCGGCATAAACGCGATTTACATGAACCGCAGCTTCTACGGCTCTTTGCGCGTCCTGCAATCGCCACACGCCGGTGAAGACCAGGCCCGCACGCTCTATCACGGAACCATAGAACATGGCGCTCAGTTCATGCTTCCGCCGCGCCGTTCCCAACCCACCACCTACTATGGCCCGGACTCCGGCATCGGCCTGCTCTTGCGTCATCCGTCCAGCAGCCCCCGGCGTGTCGGCATCGTCGGCTTGGGCGTGGGCACGATCGCGGCCTATGGAAAACCGGGCGACCGCTACCGGTTCTATGAGATCAATCATCAGGTCATCGACGTCGCCAATTCTCTATTCACCTATCTGCGCGAATCGAAGGCGCGCATCCAAATCGTCGAAGGCGACGCTCGCTTATCGTTGGAGCGCGAGCCGTCCACCCGCTTCGACGTCCTCGCAATCGACGCCTTTTCCGGCGACGCTATCCCGGTCCATTTGCTGACCCGCGAAGCCTTCGCACTCTACCGCAAGCACCTCGATCCCGCCCACGGAGTACTTGCTTTTCACGTCTCTAACCGTTATCTAGACCTGGCGCCAATCGTCCGCCAACTCGCCACCGATGCCGGTTACACATCCACCCTCATCAAAAGCAGGAAAAACGACGACGAACTCATTGCCTCCGCTGACTGGGTCTTAGTCTCTAAAAACAATACTTTTGCCAACGATGCGGACGTGAAAGCGGAAATCGTGCCCATCCCTTCGCGAACCGGCCGCCGCCTTTGGACCGACGACTATAACAACCTTTTCGAAGTCCTTAAACGGCCGCATTTCCGCTGAGACCCGCGAATCCGGGCAATCCATCCGAGAATCGTCGCGACGTTTCTGCTATTTTGACACTACTTCTTTATGTGCAGATTCCTCGCCTTGCTGCTGCTGGCCGCAGGTGCATTTGCAGCATACGCCGCCACTTCCGGCCAGTTCGAGTTCGCCATTCTCGGCGATCGCACCGGCGAGGCAGTACCCGGCGTCTACACGCAGGCGTGGCGCGACGTAGCCGCCCATCGCCCTAAATTCGTGGTCAGCGTGGGCGATACGATTCAAGGCGGCAATGATGCCGCCCTAAACACCGAATGGGAAACAGTATTGCACCGGATCGCGCCTTACCGCACCGGCCCCCTATTTCTCGTACCGGGCAATCATGATGTCTGGTCCGCGGCTTCGGCTGCCGCATTCGAAAAGTACGCTAGGCATCCTCTCCACTACAGCTTCGATTACAACGGAGCGCACTTCACGGTGCTCGATGATAGCCGTACCGACAAATTGCCGGATGGCGAACTGGAGTTTCTGAAAAAGGATCTCGCCTTACATCAATCGCAATCTCCTAAGTTCGTGTTCTCACACCGGCCATCCTGGATACTCCAGCTCGTGTTGTCGAATCCCAACTTCCCCTTGCACCAGATCGCAAAACAATATGGGGTCAACTACGTGATAGCCGGACACCTGCATCAGATGTTACGATTCCACCTCGACGGGATTACCTATCTTTCGATGGCGAGCTCAGGCGGACATCTTCGTGGCAGGAAAGAGTACAAAGACGGCTGGTTTTTCGGATACTCGCTGGTCTCTGTGAATGGAAACTCAGTGCGCTTCACCATCAATGAACTTGGTCCCCCTTTCGGCCAGTCCAGACAAACAAACCCGAATAACTGGGGGCCAGCCGGATTGAATGCTAAAGAGTAAGTCGAATTAACTTAGCAACGGCCTAAACTAGGACGGCATAATGCTCCCAAAAATCACCTCTTCTGACAACACGAACCTTCAACTGCCGCGCTGGTGGGCCATCTCTGCCGGCCTCATTGTTGTTGCCGGATTCATCGTTGCGGGATGGTACGCGGGTCACCGCTCCGGAACGCTTCAGCAGAGGCGCTGGACCGGCGAGTTGCTGCAGGTGACACAGGAACTGGCTGTTACAAAACTCGCTTATCAAACTGAAAGCAACCAATTAACCGCAGCTATCACAGCCCTTCGATCGTCCGGAAAAGAGGGAGGTCTGAAGCGGGAGCAGCAGTTGCGGCGGCAACTATTAAGAACACAAGCCGAAGCCGAAACTTGTAAGGAAATCATCGATCGCCAACAGCTTACGCTCGCCAGCCATCTTTCTATCGTCAGCACGCTTTCGCAGCGGGACGTGAGACTGTTGGCAATGAAGGGCTCGGAATCGGCGGCAGCCAGCATTGCCTACGCCGTGCTTGTTCTCAATACAAAGTTGATCTTTGTCGCTAGTAACTTGCCGAAACTCGCTCAAGATAGACAACTACAACTCTGGGTGCTTCGCAAGCAGCAGCCAAAACTCGCCAGCGCCGGTCTGATTACTCCGATAGATGGAACAGCCGTCCTTCAGCTTTCGAATCCCGCCCTCGTCTCCGACCTGAACTCGATCGCTGTAACGGAAGAACCGCTGGGCGGCAGCCCTGCTCCCACCGGCCCGAAATTACTGACCGCTGATGTCGCCGCCGATTCTTAAACCGGACCTACTCGTACCGCAACGCTTCCGTCGGGTTCAACCGCGAGGCGCGCTGGGCCGGTAGCAATCCAAATCCCACCCCGACCGCAAATGAAACTCCGAACGCCACAATCACGGACCACGGTGAAACCATGACATGCACCCGATCCGTGAAAAGGGGGACGCTCATCGGCAGCGCCAGCCCCACCGCAATCCCGATCGCTCCCCCCACCAGACTGATCAAAACCGATTCCACCAGAAACTGCATGAGTATCTCGTGGCGCGACGCCCCCACCGCCATGCGCAGACCGATCTCCCGCGTCCGTTCCGTCACCGTCACCAGCATGATATTCATGATGCCGATTCCGGAAATCAGCAGCGCCAGCGCCGAAACGATCACCAAAACGATCGTCAACACATTCGCGATCTGGTCCGCTGTGTCCAGGATGGCAGTCAGGTTTCTAATGTCGTATATCGCCGCGGCGCGGTGACGGGACGCCAATATGCGCCGTACATCATCCGTGGCGCTAGGCACATCGGCAGCATCGCGAACCTGTACGTAAACCGGATCTACCCGGTTATAGGGCACGAAGTTGCGAAGCACCGAAATGGGAATCAGAATGGTATCGTCCGTGATTTCCACGTTTCCAAAGGTGCTTGTCTTTTCCCGGAATGTGCCCACCACAGTGAATTGAAGCTGTTTGATACTGACCGTGCGCCCGATCGCCGCGGCTTGGCTTCCAAACATGCGAGTCGCCAGCAAGTCGTTCAGCATCGCTACCCGCTCGTGCAGCGTAATGTCGCTTTCATCGAAAAAACGGCCGTGTAACAGCAGGATGTTGCGCACCTTGGCGTAATCCGCGTCAATACCGTCCACCGTGACATCGCGGACTTTCCCGTTGACGACAATCTCGCTGTGATACTGCATCACCCCGGTTGCCGCCACAATCTGCTGCCCCAGACCTTGGCGTAGCGCGTCCAGGTCCGCTGTATTGATAAAATCCGACCTTACGTTCGCCGAGTTTGTTCCACCCGTGTCGTAACTGGCGATCACCAGATTCGACCCCACCCCCCGAATCTGGTCCAGGATCATGTCCTTGCTTGCCAGCGAGATCGTAACGACCAGAATCACCGACGCATTCCCGATAATCAAGCCGAGTGCCGTAAGGAACGTGCGAAGCCGGTTCGCATGCAACGCATGCACGCTAAAGCGGACCGCTTCAGGAAAATTCATGCAGGGAAATTATGAAAGCCGCTCAGCCTTCCTGGCCCGCGTACTTCGGCTTATGCGCCATTCGTTTGTTCGAGCAATCGCGCCGCATCCTGTTTGGGAGGGTCATCTACCGTGATGCTGGCATGCATGTATTTCTGTAAAAGACTTTTCGCCTCGTCCAAATTACGTTTTTGCTGAATGTACGAATCGGCTCGCGCAAACCAAACCTTCGGAGCATCCGGCGCCAGCTTCTGTGCTTCTAGAAAGGCCTGATCGCTCTCCTGTGTATGGCCTTCTTTCGCCAAAAACTTCGCCAGATCGATCCATCGGCCTACTTGCCGCGGCGCCAGAGCCACCGCCCGGCGCAAATGCTGCTCCGCTACCCCGAACTGTTGCTCCTTCTGCGCCAGTTGAGCTTTGGAAAAATACCCTTCGGGAGGATCCACCACCGAAAGCTTCTGCGCCACTTGCGCGGCCTTATCGTATCCGCCGCCCAAAAACCCCGGGGCTTCCAGATAGTAATCGAATAAATCGCTTAACGCCTCGCTGTTTTTTTCATTCAGTTGAACCGATTTTTCAAACGCCTGCCGTGCTTTCGAAGCATTCGACGGTGCCAGCAGAGGGTTCCCTGTCTCGGCCCGCTTTCCGTATGCGCGGCCCAGCCAATCCATATATTCACTATTCCGGGGGGCGTTCGCGGTCGCCGTCTGCAGGTTATTCAACGCCTTCTTGAAGTCGCCCAACATGAAATAATCACGGCCCTTCAAAAAATAGGTAGCCGCGTCCTTCGCTTCATTATTGATGGACGCCAACGAGCCCTGGTAATCTGTACGCTGGTACAAATCCTCCGCTCTATTCAATGTCTGCGCGGAAACCGATTGCAGTAACAACGCGATAACCCCGGCCACTATTAGCTTGGCTTCAATCCGTGACAAGTTCTTCACCTTGGGTAAAGGGCATTTTAGTTTCTTTTCCCTTCAACACTAGTAAAGGATGCGGGATGGCTATTCCAAGTTGCGGTGAACTGTCCCTTCCGCCCGTTCCCATGCAACCGAACTGTAGTATCCTAAGGCTGAAAATCGCGCGTGCCGTAGGCTGGCGGCTTACACAGCGTTTGCTGCCGCTTGGAAGAGCTGGCCACGATGTCCACCGCGCGCTATGAAGAATAGGAGATCTACCACATTATGCTCGCCAAGCTGCGGCGCTCGCTTATCCTAGGCGGTATCGTTTCCCTTGTAGCCTGTTCCGCATGGGCTCAGGTAACCACCCTCGAAGGCGACGTGAAGACAGGAAACGGTCAGCCCGTGAAAGATGCAGTCATCGATCTTCACCGTACTGATATTAAGGGAAACTATCACGTTAAATCGAACAAGAAGGGCCACTGGTTCTATACCGGCCTTCCTATGGGAACCTACGACATCAGTTGCTCGCTCGACGGCAAAGTCGTCGATCAGGTCAAGGGTGTTAAATCGCAATACGGAGATGGCGCTCCCCCGGTCAACTTCAATACGGACCGTATGCAACAGGCCCAGGCCGCTGCCCAAGCCGGCCAAGCCACCGACGATCAAACCCGCGGCATGTCCAAGGAGCAGAAAGCGCAGCTCGACGCTCAGATGAAGCAGCGTTCGGATGCGATCAAGAAAAATAAGGAACTCAACGACACCTTCACCGCCGGTATCGACGCGCTGAAGGCCAAGAACTATCAGGCTTCTGCCGATGCCCTCACCAAGGCCAGCACCATGGATGCCAATCAGGTGGCCATCTGGCAGAACCTCGGCGAAGCTTACGTCGGACTGGCCGGCACGCAAACCGGCGACCAGAAAAATCAGTCGTATGACAAGGCCGCCGATGCTTACAAAAAGTCATTGGCACTGAAACCGGACGATGCCGGAACATACAACCAGCTCGGCAATCTCTACGGCGCCGAGAAGAAGTTCCCCGAAGCCACCGAAGCCCTGAGCAAGGCGGCACAGCTCGATCCGGCCATGTCAGCCAAGGCCAATTTCAACATCGGCGCCATGCTCGTCAACAACGGCAAAGCCGAGGAGGCCTCCCAGTACTTTCAAAAGGCTATCCAGGCCGATCCCAACTACGCCGAGGCGGATTATCAGCTCGGCAGCACTCTCATGATGAAGGGAACCGTCGATCCGAAGACCGGTAAACAGTCCTATCCTCCGGAGACGGCAGCCGCTCTTCACAAGTACCTGGAACTGCAGCCGAACGGCCCACACGCCCAGGAAGCCCAAGCCATGCTGCAGGCGCTCGGGGAAACCGTGCAAACCAACGTCCATAACCCCGCCGTAAAAGGCGCCAAAAAACGAACCAGTCACTAAACTGGAGTGCCATTCCTCGAGGAGCAGGCCCGTGGCCCCGCCGCACCCGCTCCTCCGGTGCTCACCATTGCCCCTTCCACTAATTCATATGGACACGCCCACCTAAATCGAAGACGACGAAACCTCCAGCCTCCTCAGTCCCTTAGAAGCAACGTTTGCCGCTAGCTGCCGTTTCGGTCTAAACAAGAACTCCGACGACATTTTCAGGAAGCCCCTCTCTAAGAGGCAACAGGCCGTTGTGCGCAAACTAGCGGCTCGTCAGGCTGTTGGCGACGACTCCCACATCGATTACAGTGACATCCCGCCGCTTCAGAGATGGGCGCGGACGGCCCCGACTATGCCGACTTCGCCCCTGAAATGTCATACACTTTGTATATACCCGATGCGTTTCGAATGGGACGAAAACAAGAACCGGCTGAACCAGAAGATACACGATGGTGTTGACTTCGATTTGGCGAGCCGCGTTTTCGCAGATGAAAACTTCCTGATTGAGGCGGATCGTGTAGCAGACGGAGAGGAGCGCTGGCATGCTATCGGTAGAGTCGGCGATCTCTTAGTCCTGACAGTGGTGCATACACAGAAGGAACTAAATGGCCAAGAAATCATCCGCATCATCTCAGCCCGTGAAGCTAACAAGCAAGAACTCCGACGATATTTTCAGCAAGCCCCTCTCTAAGAGGCAAGAGGCCGTTGTGCGCAAACTAGCGGCTCGTCAGGCTGTTGGCGACGACTCCCACATCGATTACAGTGACATCCCGCCGCTCAGCGATGAGCAATTGGCTCGTATGGCGCGTATGCGGGACGTCCGACCATCGAAAGTCCCGGTAAGTGTGCGCCTGGATCCCACCGTGCTCGATTGGCTGAAATCGAAAGGCGAGGGGCATCTCACGCGCATCAACGACATCCTGGCGAACGTGATGGAGGCAGAGCGCCGGATGCGAACGAAACGGTAATTATGCAGCTATGAAACCGGCAATTCTTGCGAGCGTCCCGTCCATAGGCAACGATTAGCACCCGCCGAACCCAAATGGTTGTGTAAAGTAGTACGGAACAGGAAACTCGGTGTGCGCCCCCGGCACTCCCCTATTGGCCCCCGTGTCTTCGTGTCTAGCCTTATTCGAATGACCAAGCTCACCCTGAGCCAGCTCTCGGCTCTTCTCTTCCGCGCCTGCGACGACCTGCGCGGCAATATGGACGCCTCCGAATACAAGGAATACATCTTCGGCTTCGTCGCGGCTTTGGAGTTTGCCGGCGATTTGGTCGGGGGTGAGATCGCCACGGGCGGTTAACGTCACCTTGCAGGACGTCCTCAAGCACATCAACTTCAACCGCAAAATCGGCCAGCGCTCCCTCGACGACGACACTCTCTCCAACTTCATCCAGAACTTTGAAAAAATTTCCCTTCGCGACGAAAACTTCGAATTCCCCGACCTCCTCGGCGCAGCCTACGAGTACCTCATCAAGTACTTCGCCGATTCCGCCGGCAAAAAAGCCGGTGAATTCTACACCCCCGCCGAAGTCGTCCGCACCCTCGTCGAAATCGTCGACCCCCAGCCCGCCATGTCCGTCTTGACCCATAGGGCCCGGGGCAGATACCTCCACGACCGACCCTTGAGGTCATGACCCCACTTGCGGCTCCGGCGGCATGCTCATCCAAACCCGCGACTATCTCCGCGACTGCGGAGCCGACCCGCGCGACCTCTCCCTCGCTGGCCAGGAAAGCATCGGCACCACTTGGTCCATCTGCAAAATGAACATGCTCCTCCACGGCGTCGAATCCGCCGATATCCGCCAGGAAGATACTCTCCGCCGCCCCCAGCACAAAGCCGAATCCGGCGAGCTCGCCCGCTTCGACCGCGTTCTGGCAAACCCGCCCTTCAGCCAGAATTACATCCGCAAGGACATCGAATACTCCGGCCGCTTCCATGTCTGGATGCCCGAAAAAGGCAAAAAAGCCGACCTCATGTTCGTCCAGCACATGCTCGCCGCGTTGAAAGCCGACGGCAAAATGGCCACCGTCATGCCCCACGGCGTTCTCTTCCGTGGCGGCGAGGAGCGCGAAGCCCGCAAATACTTCCTCGAACACGGCTGGCTCGATGCCGTCATCGGCCTCCCCGCCGGTCTCTTCTACGGCACCGGCATCCCGCCTGCGTCCTCGTCCTGAATAAGAAGGACGCCGCCCACCGCCGCGATGTCTTCTTCATCAACGCCGACCTATCCCTCGGAGCGGCATCTCCAGAACTGTACCCGTATTTTGATCGCCGTCTCGTCCACGACCAAGTCGCGCAGTTCTGGCTTTATGCACCCTTTTTATTAGTATCCTCACTTTCCCACACTTTCCAGAAAACTGATCGCATGCCCCCGTATCGCTGCGGCGAAACGCCGGAATGATAGATCATCTGATGGTTGCGTAATGCGAGTTTCCTTGGAATTTGTAGCCAGGACGAAGCAAGCAGAGGTATATAAGCGCTCCAGAACCAGCCGCCGGCACAGCAATTCGTAACGTTTGCTGTAAGGAACTCCTCGATGGCGCTCCACCCCAGCTCGGGTTTTCGATAGCTCACCACGGAAGACCGGGTCTACAAAAAAATACGGTTCCTTATTCGTTACTGGAGCCTTAACACTTTCGCGATCTTCAAGAAGGAAAAAGTAGCCGAGGAAGGGTGCTGGAGTATTCCCAAACCGACCCTCCCGGAAAGCAATCCAAATGTCCTTGGCGCTACCAACGGCTTCTTCTGCTCGATTGTTTACGTTATTGCCAATCGATTTGCCGGCCTGAGACTTAAATTCTGCTGCGAGCACAAGCCGACCATCCGAGACGACTATGAGATCCCACTTTTTAGTTGCCCGGAAATATCCAGGGAGCTCCAAGGCGGTTCTCGTTCGCACATCCAGCCTTTTTAGTCCGGCATCACAAAGAATGTCTGCGACCAAGGTCTCCAATGCACCCATTTGAGTGCCGCCCGTTACCTCACCGCGTGTGCCCGCATCTATTCTTCCCGATTGAACTTGTTTCTCTTTATTGTTGGCGCGAGCGTCCCAGTAGCTTTGAACGGCTTGTTGTAGCCGTTCCTCAAGTTGCAAGTGCTCTCTCCAATTCGTTTTTGCTAATGCTGTAGACGTCAAGTGAAATTTGAGTCGCGACTTGCCGATCACGTCTACGAAAGGCCTCAGCCAACCCTTGTGACTGATCTTGGGACAGAGTTCCAGGATCGGGCACGCGAATTCGACGCAGATACTGCGCTTGAAATCTCAAATAGCCGCCCCGCATCCGAATCCCATACGACTTCACAAAAAATTGCCCAACAGCAGAAATCAATATTCCTCCCAGAACTTCAAGGTCCCACTCATCCGATTGAATAAAATACAGGTTATGGTGTGGATACGTCTCTCCCCGATCAAGCACCGGATCAAGAACACCCTTTATATCGGCGATGTAGAGCTTTGACTTATCAGTTAGCGAATGCGTTACGCGATCTATGGTCTTGTACCAACCGAGAAGATTATTCCGTGCCGTGTGGCGTCTTTTAAGCGCCTCAGAATGCCTGTCAAAGTACTTACACAGCAGTGGAAAATCTCTTAAATTTACTAGGCTGTTGTTATCCCAAGGGTTGACTAAGTAATGGCCAGACCACTTCATCGTGCCACTCCCAATGTCGCCAGCTAAGGCCAGCTTCAGTAGCCGTGATCGCTCAATTAGGCTTTCATTCTTAGTGATGAAAACCTTGTCATTACCAGTTGCTACGCCGATCCCGACTTTACTTTTCGGTTCGAGCTTGGGAAAATTTTGCTCAAGACGGCGCAGAAGCGTAAGTTGCTCTGGCGAGTTACAGGGCCACGGATCGGTACCCTTAGACCAGCCATCGACCAGCGCGGCACGAAATCCATTAGGTACAACGGGCTTTCCCTCGTAGGCAGTTGCCAAGAGCCTTTCTGAGACGGTCAAGGAAGAAACTTGGTCGATCTCTGACTTAATGCTAGCGACAACCGTTGAGCCCTGCTTTCGACGCCGGATTACTGTAATGGCAGGGTAGGCGTCTACTTCATCGTGGAAAGCGTCCGCATTGTGCATCTCAATTACAAACTCCACCGCATACATGGACGTGATAAGCCCGCGAAGCTCACTGCCGTATTGGTTGCGCATCCAACGATCTGCGCAAATGAAGGCACAAGTGCCGTTTTCCTTAAGTTGGTGAAGTGCCGCTTCAAAGAATGCGACGTACAGATCGGCTCTCCCACGCATTGTCCCGTAGCGTTCCCGGTACAGAGACGCAGTTGTTACTGGAATATCTTCGAGCCGAACATAAGGAGGATTTCCAATCACAAAATCAGCCTTGTTGCCGTAGGATTCGAACAAGTAATCCCCCGTACGTATCCATTCCTCTGCTAGATTTTCGGCTAGGGTATGATCTACGCCGCGATCCGTAAGAATGCCGACTGCGATGATGCGAGCCCCGGCAGCCCTATTATCGTCAAGCTCATAAGCTCTGAGCGAATCACGGCAGTCTAGTATTGGCTTGCCCAGCCTTCTACAGGAATCCACAAGGCGTTCGACAATGGGACCGAGAAAAGCTCCATTTCCGGCCGCAGGTTCGATTGCTAAGGTGTTTACAAGGTTTTTTTCTGGACAATACCCTGCCAAGTCAAGCAGGAGCTCGACGACCCATCGTTTCGTATAAACAACACCTTTGGCCTCCAGTGGCATCCCTGAGGAGGCGGGAGGTGGGACAGCAATCAGCGATTGCTGTATTCCGCGCATGGTCCTTACTATGGCTTGGCTCTGTGACACGAATTGGCTCTGTCGTCCCTACTATAAAATAGTGATGCGTTTCACCTCAAAGGGCAATTACCCTCCTAAAGTACAGGGTAGCGGCATGAACAGCCAGACTGACAAGTAGGATGTACTCCCCAAAGGCCCATTCTGCTGCCGACTCGTATTCTTGAAAAGCTCACACCGCATTGTCTAATCGAGCGACGACAATTTCGCTGCCCGATCAACGAACGAATCTTTCGCAATATCGTCAGCCAAAATTTTCGCACCAATCTTCCATCGTTAAATGTCTTGGCAACGAATCCGACCACCGCGCCAAACCGCTCATATCTTCCCATCCGGCCGCCACGCCGAATAGGGACCGTTATAAGTGCCGGAGGCTTTAGGTCGCGCCAAAACCGTCCCCACCGCCGAGCGTTTCGGCGTCGTCAACCACTCCGAGCGCATTCTGCTCATGATCGACGAAGCCCACCGCACCCAATCCTCCGACCTCGGCAACAACCTCTTCGAAGCCTTCCCCGGCGCCACCCGCATCGCCTTCACCGGCACCCCGCTCATCACCGAACCGCACGGCGCAAAACGCACCGTCAAGCGCTTCGGCGAATATATCGACACCTACAAGCTCATGGATGCCGTCGAAGACGGCGCCACCCTCCGCATCCTCTACGAAGGCCGCACCTCCGACACCGCCCTGCGCGAGAAACACGCCTTCGATACCAAATTCGAAGACCTCTTCGGCCATCGCACCGATGAAGAACTCGCCGCCATTAGAAAGAAATACGCCGCCAGCGGCGACATCCTCGAAGCCGAAAACCGCATTGCCGCCATCGCCCGCGATTTAGTCGATCACTACGTCGACAACATCCTGCCCGAAGGCTTCAAAGCCCAGGTGGTCTGCCACTCGAAGCTCGCCGCCATCCGCTATCAAACCGCCATTCGCGCCGCCCTCGCCGAACGCCTCCAGCGCGAGCGACTCCGCCCCCAGCCCGACGCCGAACTCCTCCGCCAAATCGAATTCCTCAAAGCCGTGGTCGTCATCTCCTCTGACTCCACCAACGAACCCGTCGCCGTCACCGAAGCCCGCAAGGAAGGGAAACGCTGGAACGCCGTCGAAAACTTCTCCAAGCCCTTCGACTTCGACGACCCCGACAAAACCCTCACCGGCATCGCCTTCTTAATCGTCTGCGACATGCTCCTCACCGGCTTCGACGCTCCCGTCGAGCAGGTCATGTACATCGACAAGCGTCTCCGCGAACACAACCTCCTGCAAGCCATCGCCCGCGTCAACCGCGTCGCCAAAGGCAAACACCGTGGCTTCATTGTCGATTACATCGGCCTTGCCCACCACCTCGCCGAAGCCCTCGCCATCTACACCGGCGAGGATGCCCTCGACCTCGAGCGTGGCCTCCAGGACCGCCTCACCGAACTGCCCATCCTCGAAGAGCGCTACCGCCGCCTCCTGCACTTCTTTGCCGATGCCGGTGTTGCGAATATCGAACCTTCGTCACCGGAGCCCTTCCTTCGCCCGAGGAAGAGGTCGCCGTCGTCCACGCCGCCACCGGAGCCCTCGCCGGAATCCCCGCCCGCGCCGAGTTTGAGGTTCTCCTCAAGAAGTTCTTAGAGAGCCTCAATGGGATCCTGCCCGACGAAGCCGGCCACGCCTATCGCGGCCCCGCCCGCCGCTTCGGCTATCTCCTCCGCATGACAAAGGAGCGTTACAAAGACGATTCCCTCGACCTCGCCGACGCTGGCGCAAAGGTCCGGGCCCTCATCAACCGGCACCTGATCGATCTCGGCATCAACCCACGCATTCCCCCCACCGAACTCCTCTCTCCCGACTTCCTCGCCAACGTCCGCCGCCACTGGAACAACGACCCCGAAGCAAAAGCCAGCGAGATGGAACACGCCATCCGCAAGCACTGCACTGCCCATTTCGAGGAAGACCCCGCCCTCTACCGCCGCTTGAGCGACAAGCTTGAAGAGATCATTCAAACCCACCGCCAAAACTGGACCGTTCTCGCCGAAGAATACGAACTGCTCCGGCGCGAAGTGGAGACTGGGCGTACTAAGACTATTGAAGGGCTGACAAAAGAGGCCACCACGTTCTACGATCATGTACAGCAGCTTGCTTTCAACGGCGAAGGCGTTCCCACCGAACATCGCAAGGCTTTGCAAAACCTCATGACCCGCATCGTTGACATGCTCGGCGACACCATCGGCATCCTCGACTTCTGGAAAAAGCCCGTCGAAGTGAAGCGCCTGCGCGGCAGAATCGACACCGAACTCCTCGCCGCGCGCATCCCCCAACTGAACGCCAGCCACGAACGCATCGCCGTCGAAATCGTGAAGCTGGCCGAGAAGCGCCACCGGGACCTCCTCCGATGAAACAGAACCCCGACCGTGAGGGAGGGGGCCGCGATTTCACCTATCAGGTGGTTCGCAGCAGCCGCCGCAAAACCGCCGACATCGTTCTCGAACGTGACGGCCGTCTCGTTGTTCGCGTCCCTCACGAACTGCCCGCCGCGCAAATCGACCAACTCCTCGACGCCAAACGCCTCTGGATCCACCGCAATCTCGCCGAATGGCGCGAACTTAACGCCGCCCGCGTCGCTCGCGAATTCCGCAACGGAGAAGGCTTCCTCTATCTAGGCCGCTCCTACCGTCTTCTTCTCGCGGATGGGAATGAACCGCTCTCGCTGAAAGCCGGCCGCTTCTGTCTGCGCCGCGATCTCGCCCGAACCGAATCGGAAGCACGCAGCGCCTTCATCGGCTACTACACCGGTCGCGGTCTCCAACGCCTTCCCGCCCGCGTCGCCTACTACGCCCCCAAAGTCGGCGTCACTCCCGGCCGTCTAGGAATCCGCGAGCTCGGCTATCGCTGGGCCTCCTGCTCGCCCCATGGCAATCTCGCCTTCCACTGGAAATGCATGATGGCCCCCATGACCGTCATCGACTACCTTGTCGTCCACGAGCTCTGTCACTTGCGCATCCTCGACCACACGCAAGCCTTCTGGAACGAAGTCGATAAAATCCTCCCCGACTACCGCGAACGAAAAGACTGGCTAAAGAAAAACGGAGCCGCCCTCGACGTTTAAGCCACTTCGCCCCCGCGTTCCTTCGGTCTAGGCAAATTCCCATGTCCGGTTGGCCCGGCATGCCCGCCCGGCTGTAGAGCTTCCCGCTCGATCACTTCCTTCCAAACCTCGTACGTCATCCGCTGAATTCCATGCCCGCCCCGCTCCTTCACTGAGCACAACGCGCACCACTCCCCCGCGGCCGTCTTCTCGCATTTCGCTGGCTCATGCAAATTCGTCCACGCATACTCCGGCGGCACGCCATCGGGAAAATTCAACCGCCGGTACACCATCTGCGGCACCGCCTCGCTCTCCTCGCCCTGCTTCAACAACTCCGCATTGCCCGGAACATACTCGGTCGTCGTCACGCCCTCCGTGACCCGCACCTCCACCCACTGCTCCAGCACCGTAAACACCGGTTTCCGGTTCTTGCCCCGTCCCTCGTGTATCGTCCGGCTCTTCGCCGCTTCCACCCGGGCTTCGGCCTGTGTTTCCGCCCGCTCCTCCTGCAACCGATCCTTCCGCAACTGCCGCACCACCGTCAACGACCGCTGAAACGACCGTTCCGCCGTCGACTTATACCGTAAAATCCGCTCCAGCCCCCGGAACTGCTCCTCCGTCCAATCCCCGGCGTGACTCTCGCCCAGCCGCTCCTCAACCTCTCCATACCGCCGCTCGGCCCGCTGCAGAAACCAGTCATTCCGCGCCAACTGCTCCACCATGGCCGCCTCCGCCTGCGATTCCGGTGGAAATTGCGCGAACCACCCCTCCCGCAACTCCGCGAACTCCTCTTCGTTCTCCCCCGGCAAAAACAGTTTTTTCGAAGTCAACCCATGCGTCCGAGCATTCTGGCTCGAGGTGGCCTTACCCTCGGGAGTTTTCGGCCCCGTACACACCGTCTTGCGTTCTGTTCCCGCCAGATAAAACCCCGGCGGCAACCCGCCCGACCGCAAAATCAAATCGGACGCAGAAATCCTGTCCCCCATCTGTCTCTTGTCCTGGTGGCGGTCCCGTTTACCCATGGGCGTAGCTCTTTCCGTCGCCCAAAGTCTGCCAACACCAAGTTCAGCCGCCACCAAAAAACCAATCTAAGTAGATGGAAGATAAAGGCTTGCGCTCTTTGGCACAATCGTGATCGCCCCAAACCATGACCCTGTGGAGCCGCCCCCGGGACGCCCGCTCAAGACATCCCCAGTAAACTAGGAACAGCAAGTTCCCTCCATGTTCCGCGCCATCCTCGAGTTGCTGCTCTCTGTCGTCGTCATTGCCATCGCCCGCGCGGTCATAATGGGCTTGATGAAGGGCATCTCCAGCAGTTCCTTCACCGCCTTCCAAAACGGCCGGCAGCAACCTCCTTCTCCCGAAGCGCCCGCGGCAGGTCTGCTCCACAAAGACCCTGTCTGCGGAACCTTTGTCGCCGAATCCACTCCCTTCCGGCGTCAAATCGGGCGAGACACCTTCTTCTACTGCTCGGAAGCCTGCCGGCAAAAGCACTCCTTAGCCAATCGCTAGACCGCCCATCACCCATTCCGGCCGGGAATACCGATTGTCGCTTGACGTCTTTGCCTTAAACATCCTATTGTTGATAGACAATGCGGTACATCCCACTTCGTTTCGTAGTTTGGCTTCGTTTCGCAAGTCCGGTCCTCGTCGCCTGCGCCGCGTTCCCGCAAGCCCTGGCCACCATCTCCGGCCAGGTAAGCGACGCATCCGGAGGAAGTCTCCCCGATGCCGTCATAACAGTCACGAACACGGAAACCAATGCCGTTCGCACCCTCACCAGCGATAGCAACGGCCGCTTCACCGCGCCCGCGCTGCCCGTCGGACACTACGCGATCAGCGCCGCTAAGACTGGATTCGAAACCGCTTCGGAAACCGGAATCACTCTGGTAGTAGGGGAGTCCGCCGTGGAGAATCTGACCCTAGCCGTAGGCCAAATCAATCAGGTAGTCAACGTGGAAGAGCAGCAACCCGTCGTGAACCCTTCCACCGAGCAGACCTCCGGACTAGTGGGCGAAAAGCAGGTAAAGGAATTGCCGCTAAACGGCCGCAGTTATGACGAGTTGATGACCCTCAACCCCGGCGTGGTGAACTACACCTCGCAAAAGGCCGGCGGCATCGGTTCTTCCAATTCATCCCTCGGCAATATGTTCTCCGCCTCGGGTCGCCGTCCCCAGGAAAGCATCTTTCTTCTGAATGGGATCGAGTACACCAGCGCATCGGAGATCAATCTGACACCCGGGGGTACTAGCGGACAGTTGCTGGGCGTCGATGCCGTACGCGAGTTCAACGTGCTCACCGATACCTACGGCGCGGAGTACGGCAAGCGCCCCGGCGCGCAGGTCAGCATCGTTACCTCCTCAGGGACCAACCAGCTTCACGGCAGCCTATATGAATTCGTGCGCAATAGCGACCTCGATGCCCGCAACTTTTTCGACGGCCCGTCCATTTCTCCGTTCGAACGCAACGAGTTTGGAGCGGCACTCGGCGGACCCCTTCAGCCAGACAAGACGTTCCTCTTCGGCAACTACGAAGGGTTTCGCCAGCGATTGGGCCTCAGCAATGTCACTCTCGTGCCGGACAACGCCGCCCGCGCGGAAGCATTGCCGGCCGTGAAGGAACTTTTGTCGCTTTGGCCGGTGCAGAACGGGCCGGAACTAGGCGGTGGCGTCGCCGAATCCTTCAACAGCCCGCTCCAGCGCATTCGGGAAGACTTTGGCACCACCCGTATCGATCGTGTCTTCTCTCCCGGCGATACTCTTTCGAGCGTCTACACCGTCGACGATAGCTCGGCCAACACACCCACGGTGAATCCGCTCAGCACCATCGCGGAGAGTCTGCGCGAGCAGGTTGTCAGTCTGGAGGAAACGCACGTCTTCTCTCCCCAGATGCTCAATACGGCCCGAGTCGGCTTCTCTCGCGGGGCTTTCTACTTCACCAGCCAATCGCCCAACGCACCTTCCTGGATAGCGGGTGCGCCGATCGGCGCTATCGTTATCGGCGGCGGCACAGCCTCTAACTCAGCTACTCAAATCAGCAACGCGGGAACAAATGTGGCCAGCAATACACGAGCCGTACGCAACCTGTTTACCTACGAAGACCAAGTGGACATCAACATCGGCCTCCACCACCTGCAAGCCGGCGCATGGATCCAACGAATTCAATCGAACGACAACTTCGCCCAGGCCCAGTACGGACAAGCTTCCTTCTCCAGCCTTGCAAATTTCCTTGCCGGCAACGTATCCACCTTCACCGCCGTACCACAGCCCACCGAGCTTGGCTGGAGGTCGGTGGAAGGCGCAGGCTACCTACAAGACACGATGAAACTTCGCTCCAATCTGGAACTGAAGCTTGGCTTCCGCTTCGAGTCGACGAACGGCTGGAACGAGAGTCATGGCCGGGCTTCCAACTACTTGTTCGGACCAGATGGCGTCATCGAGACGCAACCGCGGGTCGGCAACTCCGTTTTCACCCGCAATCGCGCCCGGTTTCTGCCTGAACCCCGCGTCGGCATTGCCTGGAGTCCCTTCGGCGCGGGCAATACCGTCATTCACGCCGGGTTCGGCATCTACAACGCTCTGCTCGACAATCTAAGCTATCGCCTCGATCAAAACGCCCCATTCAACACCACCCTCTCCCTGAAAAACGTGCCCATCTCCGGAATTCAAATCGTTCCCGGCCAGCAGCCCCTTTCGAGTGGAACAATATCGCCGGGCGGTGTGCAGCCGGACATGTACACGCCCTCCGTCATAACCTACACTTTCAAAATTGAGCAGAAGATTGCTCCGAGTACGTCGCTAGGCGTTGGCTATGTCGGCTCGCACGGCTATCACGAAATCTTGTCGGTTGACGCGAATGAACCGGCGCCCACGGTCCGCGCCGGAACGATCTATTACGCGCCCGGCTCGAAACTGGCGAATCCGCGGCTCGCCAACACGACAAGCTGGTTTTCGGAAGGCGTCAGCTCCTACAATGCCCTCCAGGTGGATGTGAACCGCCGCTTCGCCAAAGGACTTCAACTTCGCGGCGCATATACGTTCTCGAAAAGCCTGGACGATGGCGGCACCCTGAACAACAGTGTTGGCAACAATACGCCCGCCTTTGTCATGTTTCCGTTGAACCCCAAGCTGGATTACGGCCGCTCACCCTTCGATGTACGGCATCTCGCCGTTATCAACGGCAGCTACGAACTGCCCTTCGGCCACGGTACACGCGGATGGGCGAAGGACTTCGTAGACGGATGGACCGCCAGCGGCATCGTAACCGCGCAGTCCGGTCTCCCCTTTACACCCCAGCTTGGCTTTAATCCCACCAACAACGGAGATACGCGCAACCCGATCAGGCCATCCTGGAACCCAGCCTTCAGCGGTTCGGTGATACAAGGAGGATTGCAACAATACTTCAATCCAAACGCCTTCATTGTGCCTGCGAGTGGAACTTACGGAAACGCTGGGAGAGATACCCTCATCGGCCCCGGTCTCACGACTCTCGATGTTTCCTTACTGAAAAATATCGTCATGGGAGAACGCATGAAGCTCCAATTCCGGTCCGAATTCTTCAACGTCCTGAACCACGCCAACTTCGGCACTCCCAACCCCATTGTCTTCACGTCTGGCTCGATTGCCCCGGCCAGCACCGCGGGCGTTATCAGCGCTACCTCCACCACCTCGCGCCAAATTCAATTTGGGCTCAAGCTGTTGTGGTAAATAAAAAAAGCCCGAATCCATAAAGAACTCGGGCCATTTGTTACAACTGCGCTAAAGCGCCTTCGCTTCAGCGCGTCCGCTTTAGCGCATTACTGCTTCGGCGCGGTGGTAGTGGTATCCGGCGTGCTGCTGGTGTTCTTATTCTTCTTGTGATGCTTCTTGCTTTTCTTCGTCGTGGTGCCCTGCGTGGTGTCGGGCGTCTGAGCGCTGTCCGCCGTTTGTGCCTTGGGCGCCTTCGCGCCGGGAGCCGCCATCAGGAAAGGAACCGCGACAACCGTCAGCAGTGTGGAAGTAAATAGCTTTTTCATTTTTGTTTCTCCTCTTGGTGAGCAACGCACCTATATTTGACTGGCCGGGTTGGAAACGGCTGGGAAGCTCTGTCGTCTTCCTCTAATACCTTGCCGCTTCGGAACCTCGCCATGCCTTGGGCCGCTCACAACTCTACTTTGGACCTAATCCGGCTTCCGCGCTATCGCCCCGATCGACGAATCTTGATCCCGTCGTTTGGGGATAGCTTTCGCAAAATGTTAATGAAAGAATAATCATCGTGCGCCAAACGAATTCGATCACGCAAGGGCATCTCCAGCGGCTGTTGCTGCTCGGGCTGTGTGTTTCCGCCGTACTGCTGCTTTCGGCGGTCCTGGTCGCCTTCCGCACCGTCCATCAACTCGACAAAGACACGAAGATGTTCGCCGACCGGCAAGTTAGGGCCAAGGCAGCCATTGACGACATCCAGCATCAGCAGGCCGACCTGAACGCGCAATGGCTGCAGTTGGCGAAGAAGGACGTCGTCAGTCGCGCCGAAATTCTCGATCAGCTCGAAGAATCGCGCGACCAGATGAGCGATGCGCTTGAATCGGCGTACGCCCAGGCCGCGCTGCTCCGGCAAAGTATTTATCAGCAGGGTCATGGACTGCTCCGGCTCACTGTCTGGCTGTTTGCGTTGTGCGTCGCTCTGTCGCTCATCTGTGCCACCTGGACCGCACAGGCCTCCGCCGGACTATTTCGCAAGCTGGAGCAACAAGCCGGTGAGTTATCCCGCATGCAATACCAGTTCCTGGAAACGCAGGAAAATGTTGCCCGCCGCTTCTCCCACGAACTTCACGACGAACTGGGACAAGCACTCACCGCCGTAAAGGCCAATCTTTCGGCTTTGCGGCGCGAGGATGGCGACAAACGCCGGCTGGACGACTGCGTACAACTCGTGGACGGGGCGCTGAGGGATGTGCGCGAGATGTCGCAGTTGCTGCGCCCCACGATTCTGGACGATTTCGGCCTCAATGCGGCACTTGGCTCATTGACCGAAAGCTTTGCCCAGCGTACCGGCATCGAAGTGAAGTACCGCAGCGATATCGACGGCCGCAGACTTCGGGATCAGACCGAGACGAACCTCTTTCGCATCGCCCAGGAAGCTCTCACCAACGTTGCCCGTCACGCGGAAGCGACGACGGTCTCTATGGAGCTTCTCACGCGTGGCGCTAAGGAAGTGGCACTCACCATTCGTGATAACGGCCATGGATTCGAAGCCAGCGCCCCGCGAACATCCCCGGGTTTGGGGCTCGCCGGCATGCAGACTCGGGCTCGCGGATGCGATGGCTGGATTTCCATAGAAGCAGCCGCCGGTAAGGGTGTCAAAATTCAGGTGACCTGCCCAAGTGGATAAAACACTTTGATTCCGCAACCGCTGTAACGGCATCCCGTATATATCGGTATGGCACAATCACTTCTCCATCGATTTGTAGAATCACTAGGCCGCTTGGAATCCGAGCGTGACCTCGACGGCATCGTCAGCCTTTTCTCAGAAAACGCCGAAGCAGGAAATGTGGTCGTTCCGGCAAAGTTTCACGGCCCGGAGGGTGTCCGCGAGTTCTGGGTCAAATACCGCGACACGTTCGGCGAAATGCACTCCACTTTCCGCAACCAGTTTGCTTGCGACGATCGCGCGACTTTGGAATGGACCACCGAAGGCACGACAGTCAGCGGAACGCCCGTTCATTACGAGGGCGTCAGTATTCTTGAAATGGAAGGCGATAAGATCAAGCGTTTTCGCGCCTACTTTGACGGAAGCGCGCTCGGCCGTCAAATCGAGGCAGCCGCGCTTAAGCATTGATTCCGCGTCGCGGAATGCCAAGATCAAGATAACGTGCCTGAACGAACAATCAAGATCTTGCTTGCCGACGACCACACCATTGTCCGCCAAGGTCTCAAACTTATTCTTTCTTCCAATGCCGATCTCGAAGTAGTTGGCGAGGCGGCCAACGGGCGGGAAGCCGTCGATTTGGCCGAAAAACTGCACCCCGATATTGTCCTGATGGATGTCGCCATGCCGGAGCTCAACGGCATCGAAGCCACCCGCCGCATGGTGGCAGCGAATCAACGTATTCGAGTGCTCGTCCTCAGCATGCACAAAGAAGCCGTCTACGTGCGTGAAATATTGAAAGCCGGCGCCCGTGGATATATCTTGAAGGACGCCATTGACACCGAACTCTTGAACGCTGTCCGCTCGGTTGCCCGCGGCGACGGATATGTGAGCCCTGCGGTGTCCGGCGCCTTACTGAATGACTACCGGCAGAACATCACCGATCCGATCGATCTGCTCTCCAGCCGGGAACGCGAAGTCTTGCAACTAATCGCGGAAGGAAAAACAAATAAGGAAGTGGCGACCCGGTTAAATCTAAGTGTCTACACCGTGGATTCCCACCGCGGCAAAATCATGGAAAAGCTGAATTTGCACAGTACCGGCGAACTAGTGCGATTCGCCATCAAGCACGGCTTGGCCGACTAGCGGCGCAGCTTCATCGTGGATAAGGATGACCGCGCAGAGTCGTGAATGCCCGGTAAATCTGCTCAGTGAGCATGGCCCGTGCCAGCTCATGCGGAAAGGTCATCGATGACAACGACAGCAGCACGTCGGCCCGTTCCTTCCACTCCGGCGGCAGCCCGTCGTGTCCGCCAACCAGGAAAACTAACTCCTGCCCCTCGTCCTCGGCACGCTTTACCATTGCGATGAATGCCTCCGAATTCATGCCGTGGCCACTGGGATCCAGAAAAACTTTGCGCGCGGAAGCATGCTTGCCGAACAAGTCGAACCGCTGCGGAACAATCTCGCGCGTCTCGCAAGTGACATACCGCGACGTTCGCTTCAGGAGTTCAGCCGCAATCTCATTTGCATGTACGTCGCGAACCTTGCCGATGTAATAGAGAAATATCTTCACTTCTAACAGTATGAAGCTGGTACTACACTGACCAATGCAACTATACGCGGTGCTCCTTTACCTGCATAATATTGAGGGAGCACGTAAATTTCGTACCAGGAGACGGCATGGCCTCGACAATCTGGAAGGGCTACATCAGTTTCGGCCTTATTACCATCCCCATTCGCCTGTACGCCGCGGCGCGTGGAGAGCGCATCAGCTTCAACCAAATTCATGGGGTTTGCGGAAGCCGCATCAAGCAGCAGACTTACTGCCCGGTATGCGAGCGCGTCGTTGAACGCAGCGAACTCGTCAAGGGTTACGAACTCACGAAGAATCGCTACGTCATAGTGAACGATGAAGAAATCAAGGAAGTGGCCCCGCCTTCGAGCGACAGCATGGAGATCCTGGAGTTCGTCAAATCGGAGAGCATCGACCCAATCTATTACGATACGTCGTACTTCATGGTCCCGGAGGATGCCGGCAAGAAGGCTTACTCTTTGCTGATGGACACGATGAAAAAATCTGGATTCAGCGCGGTGGCGAAGGTCGCCATGCACCAGCGGGAACACACCGTCGTGGTGCGCCCACATGCCGAAGGACTGCTTCTGCACACCATGTTCTACCCCGAGGAAGTGCGCGAAATTCCAGAGTTCGGCAAAAACAACCACGTAGAAGTAAAACCACAGGAAATCTTGCTGGCGCAAAAACTCGTGGAGGGCCTTGCTGCCGATTTCGAACCTTCGAAGTACCACGACGAGTACAGCGACCGATTGCTGCAGATGCTCAAGGCCAAAGAAGAGGGTCAACCGATCAGCACGGCGGCACCGAGGAAACTCGCCCCTGTGATCGACCTGATGCAGGCATTGCAGAAGAGCCTGGGCGAGCTGCCACAGCGCAAACCCGCGGCGAAGTCGACGCAGCGTTCAGAGGAATCCGCCGCCCCGAAGAAACAGGCTCCATCGAAGCGTAGTTCTCGCGCCGCAACCGGATGATCGACAATGCTCCCATGGAGAAGCCGACATTTGATCCAGGACTGACGCAGCAGTACACAGGCGTACTAACGCGCGCCATCAACCCCGATGGCCAATTCAATGTTAAACGCACTGGCGTTACCTGGCGCGACGGCCATCCATACCTTTTTCTGATTAGTGTTCGGTGGCCGACATTTTTTCTGATCGTCACCATCGGCTTCATCGTCGTGAACACGTTGTTCGCCGCCTCCTATGCCGCTATCGGAGTCGAGCACATTAAAGGCTCCGCGGCGCCCACCGCATGGGAACGATACCTCAACGTCTTCTTCTTTAGCGCCCACACACTGACAACAGTAGGTTACGGAAACATGTATCCGTACGGCGCGGCGGCAAACTCCATCGCAACGCTTGAATCTCTGGTGGGTCTTCTCGCGTTCGCCATCGCGACCGGACTGGTCTTTGGACGCTTCTCGCGCCCTTCCGCCCGCATCGCTTTCAGCAAGACGATGGTTATCGCCCCCTATCAGAACGGCGCCAGCCTGCAGTTTCGCGTCGTGAATCGCCGCTCGAACAACATCATCGACCTCAACGCGCGGCTGGTGCTGATGACCGTGGAAATGGTGGAAGGTAGGCTGCAGCGCCGCTTCCGCCCGCTCGACTTAGAACGAAGCGATATTCTGTTCTTCCCGCTCACCTGGACGATCGTCCATCCCATCAATGAAACAAGTCCCTTGCTTGACATGACGACTGAACTACTCCATCGCCTTCAGGGAGAAGTCATCGTCATGCTTAAGGGATTCGATGAGACCTTCGGCCAGACAATCCACGCGCACTTCTCTTACCGGTACGACGAGATCGTGTGGGGTGCGCGATTCAAGCCGGCCTTCGAAATAGATGAGCAGGGCGATCTCCGGCTGGAAACAGACCAGCTCAGTGAGATTGAAAGCATTGGATTACCATAGTGGCCGTGACCGATTCTTGTATATTTTGCAAGCTATCCAGCGGCGAATTGCCCGCCCATCTCGTCTATCAGGACACGACCTCCTATGCGTTCCTGGACAATCAGCCGCTGTTTCCAGGCCACGTTTTGTTGAGTCCCCGAGCGCACTATGAAACGATGACCGATCTTCCCGCCGACTTGATTGGGCCGATCTTCACTACGGCGCAACTGATCGCGAAGGCTGTCGAAACGGCGCTCGATGCCGAGGGTACCTTCGTGGCCATTAACAATCGCGTCAGCCAGACGGTTCCCCACCTCCACATTCACATTGTGCCCCGCAGGCGGCGGGACGGATTAAAAGGGTTCTTCTGGCCGCGGCACGAGTACCAGGACGATTCGGCTCGCGAAGCAGTGCGCGATGCAATCGAGCGTGAAATCCGGAAGCTGCTGTTATCCGCTTGAAAGTGTTTCGAGCAAGCGCTCTCGTCCTCGGGTGGCACGCTCCACGGCAGAGTCGGTTGCAATACGGTAGACAATTACCCCGATGCCAAACTCCAAAGCCGCTATCCCAAAAAACGCCCAGTTCGTCCCGAGCGCATACCGCCCCAGGTACGCAAAACTAAGCAGCACGGCAATTCCCAAGCTACTCAAAAGCAACCAAGCCTGCGCCACTCCGGAGGCCTGCTTGCGAAACGTCTGGCTGGGGTCCACTTGCTTTGGCAGGACTACCGAGGTCAGGTTTCCAGCCGCGAGAAAGAAGATCGCGGCCACGGCGGACACCGCAAATTCGTCCGCGACGGACCACTTCGAAACCGGTACCCGCAACAAAATAGCAACTCCAAGAACAATCACCGTCTGCAGTAGGAGAAAAAATACGGCGACGGCGTTCTTCGCCCGAAGAACGGTTCGAAAGCTCACCGGAGCCACGAAATAGAGTTGCGCCGCGCGACGGTCAAAGCCAAAGACGTTCCATAAGAGAACCTCACCCAAGAACAAAAACCCATATATATTCACCAGCGGCAGGAAATATTCCCTCACGAACCCACCCGCCTGCTGCCGCAAGATCTGTGTGCAAAGGAGGGCGCCAAATAAGCACGCCATTCCCGCAATAACGCGGAAACGCGGCATGCGCCGCAGCGAACGAAACTCTTTCTGCACCAGCGCTGCTATCGGGTCAGGCAGGACCGTCCACGGCAAACCGAACCGCCGCCCAGCGAACGAGCCCTTGCGCCCTATTTCCCTGGTTTCGGAGTGACCGCTAGCCCTCCTGTCGTTGAACTCGTCGCCGATGACGAGTGTCCTGGCAAATTGCCATCGGGCGAACCCGTATGCCACGGCAGTCCAAAGCATGGTGGTCGCGATCGCTGCAAGCGTCCATCTCTGCACGCTCAACACGGCCAGCGCATGCCACGGCGTAGCACGTCCCGTCGCCATACGCAGCAGGCCGTTTTTGGAATATTGGCCAAGCGAACTGGTGAACAAATATGTCGGCAGAATACTCAGTCCGATAATCATGAGGCCGAGCAGTTCACGTAGGCGGTTTTTCCGAAACAGTCGCCGCAAGGCATCCCGGATAGCCAGTGACAAAAAGAGATTGAAGGGAATGTACAACAGCAGAACGAGAGGTTCCAGCGCGGGAATATCGGGATGCCGCAGCAACCCAGCCATTGCTCCCAGCAACGTAAGAATCATTTCGGGCGCGGTCGTTAGCCCCAGCAGCAAGTCTATGAAGAAAAGGGCGTTGCTCTTTATAGGGAAAGTCTGCAGTTTCTTAAGATCGAGCGACCGGCCGCCGCTAAGCGTAAACAATGGAACGAACTGCCAGAACAGGAACACCAAAAGTAATCCGGCCGGAAGCCATTCCTGAATTTTCGGCAAGGGCGCCCGGGGAAGCACATCGGCCAGCGCGGCTCCCAACCCCACGAACATGCCATACCAAAGCAGCGCTATGACGCCGGAGACAACCGCGCCCGCACTCGTTCGCGGCAGATGGTTGCGCGTCGTGCGCCACTGGGCCCATCCAATTGCAAGGATTTGCTGCCACATGCCTACCGAAGCCAGTCTAACGTTTCGTTCCTGCGCTCCGCGCCCACGGTATCGACGAAGATTTCTTCGAGCGTGCTGGCGCCTGCCGTAGCCCGCTCCCGCAGTTCGGCCATGGTTCCTTCCGCCACGATCCTGCCATGATGGATAATCGCAACACGATCGCAGAGACGCTCGACCACCTCCAGCACATGCGACGTCAGAAACACCGTCGCCCCGCTACGAACCTGCTCCAGCAAAATCTCTTTCATCAGGCGCGCTCCCACGGCATCCACGCCCTCGAACGGCTCGTCCATTAGAAACAATCGAGGCCGGTGAATCAGCGCGGCCGCCATCGCAATGCGTTTCCGCATGCCTTTCGAGTACCCGCCGATTAGTTTACGGTCATCTTGCAGTTCAAAGAGCGCCAGCAGTTCGCGCGCGCGCTCCAGTGCAATCGTACGTGCCAGCCCATAGAGCCGCCCAACGAATTCGAGGTACTCCGCGCCGGTGAGATAGTCGAACAGCAGCGTATCGTCCGGCACCACGCCGACTTGCTGGCGAATGGGAAGCGATTGCGCTGGCATGTCCATTCCCAACACGCGAATGCTGCCTGCATCCGGCTGCGCCAATCCCATCAGCATTTTGATGGTGGTCGTTTTGCCCGCGCCGTTCGGCCCTAAGAAGCCGTAAAAGCACGCCTGGGGCACTTGAAGAGACAGTCCGTCGACAGCATGAACACCATTGTAGATTTTATGAAGGCCCGAAATTTCGATAGCAGGTATTTGGACAGGAGAATGGGGCGACATACAGACGGTGGCACGGCTGCCTAGGGCTGCGGAACCCCGCCTGTCCCCCGCACAACAGCGAGCAGAGTTCCCATTTGCCGCAGAATGGCAAACTGGGCGCGTGTCACTTGCGTCTCCGCGTCGTAAAGACCGATCCAGCGATCATTCTCCTCTAGTCGCCTCTGCTCCAACTGGCTGATCGGCAGTCGTCCTTCCCCGTTCTGCGCCAGGGCGATGGTCATGTCCTCCCGCGCAAGGTCGAGCTGCATTCTCGCAAGGTCGCGAATCTCTTTGGCCTTCTGCCATTGCTGGTAGGCACGACGGGTATCCGTGATTACCCGATTACGTACTTGGCCCATCTGAATCCGAAGCTTTTGCATGTCGATTGCCGCCTGCGCTTCGTACCCCTTTGACGCAGAGCCTGTTAAAAGCGGAATGGTAATGGAAGCGCCCACCTGCCCGTTATTACTCTGGAACTTTTGGAAATATTGAGAGTAGTTGTATCGAGCGAACAAGGAGTATTGCGCAACCAGATCGACCTGCGGCAAGCGGTTTGCCCGGAACGATCGCCGGTCTAGCTCCTTGGCCAACACATTCGCCTGTATCTGTTTCAATTCCTTATTGTTTCGGAGCGCTGCGTCGGCGGCCTCGGTCTCCGACTGTGGCGCGAAGTTGAAGGCCAGCGTGGATTCCGTCGGCTTCACGCGGTCCGTTGCGGGATATCCCAGCAGGACGGCCAGCATCATCTCGTCGTAATCTCCGTCCATGCGGGTCGCATCGAGCCGCTGCCGCGAAACCGCCAGGTTTACCTTGGCCCGTTTCACCTCAAGCGGAAGCTCCTGCCCTCCTCCTGCATTCGCCGTCACCACGTCGAGCACTTTCTGCAGGGTTGGGACTTCGCTCGCCAGAGTGGCGCTGTCATGTTCCGCCTGGCGAGCAGTCAAAAACAGATCGGCGGCACGATAAGCGACGTCGCCGGCCTTTGCTTGTGCTCCAAACTGCATGCCGTGTGCTGTCTCCTTCGCCGCTGCAAGCTGGTACGTTTTTGGCTGATTGAAAAGGGCCATCACCGTTTTTGCTTCAAACAGGCTGGGAGCATTGCCGTCGATTGTGTTCGGGTACCCGGCAGTATAGGCCAGCCCGCTGCCTCCATACACCTTCGGACGGAAAGGATCGGTGGCGACCCTCACGTCCGCCTCTGCCCGTTGCTGATCCAGCCGCGCTAGAATGACATCCGGGCTCTGGCGGGAAGCAAGATCCAAGATCTGCTCCAGTGTGAAGGAATGCACTTCCGCGCTGGCCAAACCAGCGGCTAACAGAAAAACAAGTACCTTTCTTCGCATCGGCAAACAACTATGCTAACTTGCCTCGGAGGAGAAGGCGTGCATGAACGATTTACTCCGGAAGCATTCCGCAAGAAACACCTCCGAGAGTAAATCGTTGTACTGACATTACTGCTGAGGCGGCGTAGGCGCAGACGGCGGCATGGGTGCGGACGGCGGAATCACCGGCCCTGATCCATTGGCGCCCGGGACACTAGGCGGAACGCCGATCTTTACTCCGATCACTTCCCCCGAAACCACCATCTCCACCCGCCGGTTAAGCTGTCGGCCAATGGACGTATCGTTCGAGGCAATCGGATCCGCCTTCCCGTAACCCACCGCTGTCATCGATTGTGGACTGAGTCCTTCGCCGGACAAATAGTCGCGTACGGCATTCGCCCGCTGCTCGGACAACTTCTGGTTCAACTGATCGGTACCGGTGCTGTCTGTATAGCCCTCTACCTGCAAGTTCAATCCAGGGTGCGAAAGGATGATTCCGGAAATCTTGGCCAGTTTCTCCTTCGCCGGCTCCTTTAGCGTGTATTTGCCGGTATCAAACAGAACATCGTTCATATTGACGACCAATCCCCGCGGCGTTTCGCGCGTCTGCAGCACCGAGTTAAACTGCTGCAGCAACTGTTGGCGAAGAGCAGCTTCGTTGGCAACGGCTTGTTGGCGCAGTCGGTCTGCCTCGGTGGCAGACTGTTGCGCCTTCTGCGCTTCGGCAGCGGCTTGGGCTCGAGCGGCATTGGCTTCTTCTGTCGCCCGCTCCGCCGCCTCACGCTGCTGCGTCTCTAATTGGGTCTGCTGTTCGGCGGCTTGTTGCTGGCGAGCAGCCTCAGCGGCTCGTTCCCTGGCTTGCGCCACGCGATCCGCGGCAGCCTGGCGTTCATCAGCCTGAGCAATCTCTGCCTGCTTCCGCAAAGAAATTGTCCGGGCGTCTTCCGCCTTTTGAACCGCCTCTTTCGCGGTCATGGTCGCCGGATTCCACTGTTTGCGGTGCGCGTAGTCCTGCGCCTGGTTCAACAATTTCGTCGCGTCCTGGAAGGTATCGCCGCCATACCGGTCCGCCTTGGCATACTTCGCGATTTCGACTGCGTTCTGCGCCTCGTCGATCTCCAGTGGGCTCTTTTTTCCTGTATGGTCAATCCGTACCGGATGCAGCTCCGATTCGGGAACATGATACGTATATTGACCGCGTTTCAGCAGTTGATAATTCGCGTTCACCGTCTCGACCTTGGCTTTGATGTCCTGCGGAATTATGTTCTCCATCACGACGACATCGCTCGGCTGCCGGACCGCGAAGTAAGGTTCAGCCGTAATAATCAGCCCGAACGATTGCAGCTCCGTGGTGACTTGGCCGCTGAAGTTCCCGTGCCCGTCCGTGACCACCTCACCCAGATTCGCCGCATGTCCATCGGGCGTAATGGCCCAAAGCACGTAGGTTAGGAAGAGCTCTCCAAAGCTCTCGGCGCGCGGAAGATCCTTTACGTCGACTTTGACCTCCATATGGCCCAACTGGCTACGAACAGTCGCCGTACCCTTCGCTTTCGCCGCCAGCGCGGTCCCCTGAAAGTTGACCTTGGTCCAACCGCTGCGATTGCGGTAGCTGACCGCCTGGATGGAGCGCGACACCACCTGCACCCTGAAGATCGGGTTCGAACCGCTGGCCTGTGCTGGCTGATTCGTCTGACTGGGATTGGACTCTTGCCCAAGTAGGGCTACCGGCAAGAAAACCGCTAATGCGGACACAAACAGTTTCATAATTCTTTAGACTTCACTCGGGAGAACCAGGTTAGCCTTTTTAGGCCGCGGGGGTTCTCACTCTCCTTATCGTCCTGAAGTTCACTGAACTTTATAGAACTTCCTACCTATTTTCGCTTATTCGCAATCCCGCCCGCGCGGAAGGCTCCACAAATCCGAACAACTTTGCTGATAATGGATGGCTAAATCTACCGGCAAACTGCCGTTTTTTGTTGTACCTACGCCTTGCTTGACATCCCCGTCCCGGGCGTGTATGGACCTACCGCCGATGAAGTTTAAACGCCCATTCGATCCGCCGGACACCCGGTAAAATCGTCCGGTAAACTCGTAGTGTGCCTCCTCAGCAGCTAGACACAACGGCGACTCCTGCGCAGCGGCCCACATCGCCCTTGCTGCCGATCTTCTTGATTGTTGCCGTCGATGTCCTGGGCTTCACCATCATCCTTCCTTTGTTGCCGTTCTACTCCGAGCGTTTGGGCGCATCGCCCACCGTGATTGGAGGGCTGATCGCCAGCTACGCTTTCTGCCAGCTCATCGCAGGCCCCATTCTCGGCCAATGGTCCGATCGTGTCGGACGCCGGCCCATTCTGCTGTTCAGCCAGGCCGGTACGCTCGGCGGATTTCTGCTCCTCGCCTTTTCTTCCCAGGTCTGGATGCTGTTCGTTGCCCGTATGATCGACGGCGCCACCGCCGGCAATCTCAGCATCGCGCAAGCCTACATCAGCGATGTCACTAAGCCCGAAAACCGCGCCAAATCCTTCGCGCTCATCGGAATCGCCTTTGGCCTCGGCTTTTTGATCGGTCCCGCCATTGCCGGATTTCTTACCGGCCGGTACGGCTATCAAGCGCCCATATTCGCCGCCTGCGGACTGTCGTTCACCAGCATTCTCTGCACCTTCTTTCTGCTGCCCCGACGCGAAGTGGTCCATGAACAAAACGAGGCCGCCGCCCTTGATTCCGGCCCGGGCGGAAAGCGCCTTTCCCTGCTCTCCTGGGGCCAATACGCCCGGTATTTCCGCCAGCCCGAACTGCGGCGTCTTCTGCTGCAGTGGCTCCTCTTCTCGCTTTCGTTCTCCACCTTCATCTCCGGATTCGCCCTCTTCGCCGAGCGCCGTTACTTCTGGAACGGTCACCCGGTCGGCGTCCGGGAGGTTGGCTACATCTTCGCCTTTGTCGGGCTCATCGGCATCTTCATGCAAGGCGGCTTAGTCGGCCAGCTGGTGAAGAGGTTCGGCGAACGGGCGGTCGTCCGCTTCGGTTTTATCAGCATGCTGCTCGGCGATATCGCCACCGGCTTTACCCGCACAGTCGGCCAATTGCTTTGGGTCTCGGGCTTTGCCAACGTGGGCGGATCCGGGTTGCGGCCAGCCCTTACCAGCCTCATTACGCAAAAGGCAGAACGCCGCGAGCAGGGCGTCATCCTAGGCCTCACCCAATCCCTGACGTCCATCGCCCAAATCGTCGCCCCCATCATCGCCGGTCTTCTCATCGACCATCACTATCTGACCGTATGGGCCATTTGGGCGGGACTTCTGGCGGGCTGTGGCTTGTTTTTCCTTTAATACGCCGCAGCGGACGCGGCTCCGGCTACGCTAACGAGTATGCAGGAGTTTCCTCGATTCGATCTCACCGGGCAAGTGGCTCTCGTGACAGGAGCCGCCCGGGGCTTAGGCCGCGCCATTGCTCTCGCCCTTGCGAATGCCGGCGCACATGTTGCGCTCGGTTTGCGGAACGCCGAAGAATCCGGTGGTGTGGCTGAAGAAATCGAGGCGCTTGGCCGGGAAGCCCTCCCGCTGCAAATGGACATGACCAGCCTGCCTCAGATCACGGAGGGCATCAATGCAGCCGCAGCCCGCTTCGGCCGTCTGGACATTCTGGTGAATAATACTGGTGTCGCGCCGGGTAATTTGGCGGAGAACGTAAGCGAAGACGACTTCGATCTCACGCTGGACATCAATCTAAAGGGCACGTTCTTCGCCAGCCAGGCAGCCGGTCGAATCATGATCCGGCAGAACAGCGGCTGCATCATCAACATGGGCTCGCAGGCAGGCTTCGCCGCGCTCCCCACCGAGTCTGTCTATTGCATGACGAAGGCCGCAATCTCTCATTTGACCAAGTGTCTGGCTGTTGAATGGGGCAAGTACAACATCCGTGTCAACGCAGTTGCGCCCACGTTCATCCACACGCCCGGAACGGCCCCTGCCCTAGCCGATCCCGAGTTCCGCGCCGATGTGGTCGAGCGCATCGCCGGTCTGCACCGCATTGGCGAGCCCGTCGAAGTGGCCGGAGCGGTCGTGTTCCTTGCCTCTCCCGCGGCGTCCTTGATCACTGGCCATACCCTCATGATCGATGGCGGCTGGACTGCGCGTTAACAATTCCCCTTCCCTTTCCTATTGACATTCTATATGTCCGGCGGTAACGTACCTACAGACGTTCTATACGTCGCTACGTTATGCCTCCTCCGCAAGCAAATCTCCTGCAAGGCACGCTCGACCTGTTGATTTTGAAGGCCCTGGCTTTGAACGAAATGCATGGGCTCGGCATCTCCCGCCGCATCGAGCAGATGACACAGCAGACCTTCCAAGTGAAGCCCGGCTCCCTGTTCCCTGCCCTGCATCGCATGGAAGAAGCCGGTTGGCTCAAAGCATCCTGGGGAGAATCCGAGACCAATCGGCGCGCCAAATACTACCGGCTCACGAAAGCCGGCCAACGCCAGTTGCAAACCGAAACCGATCAGTGGAACCGAATCGTGCTCGCCATGACGAGCGCCCTTGAAACAACATAAAGGAGCCCGTCACATGCAGTCACTACGGCGTATTCTCAACACTTGGCGAAACGTATTTCGCAAGGAAGCAGTCGATGGGGAACTCGATGCGGAAGTAAATGGCTTCCTGGACTTGTTGACCGATGAGAAAATCAAGGCCGGGATTGCTCCAGCCGAAGCGCGCCGATTAGCCCACATCGAACTTGGCGGCGCGGAACAAGTGAAGCAACAGACCCGCGAAGCAAGGACCGGGTTTCTGCTCGATACCGTCCTGGGAGATCTCCGCTTCGGCGTTCGCGTACTCGCCAGGAATCCGGGCTTCACCCTGGTGGCAATCATCACGCTGGCACTCGGCATCGGAGCCACTACGGCACTGTTTAGCGTGGTCGATGCCGTTTTGCTAAGACCTCTGCCCTACCCGCATGCAGGACAGCTCACCTGGATCGCTGAAGTCAACAACGATGGCTATCCAAGTCGCGTCTCCTATCCGAATTTCGCGGATTGGCGCAAGGACAACCATTCATTTGCCTCTATGGCCGCTTACACTGGTGGCGATGTCAGCATATCGGGCGGCTCGGAACCGCGACGCGTACAAGCCTCGCTCGTCACCCGTGGCTTCTTCAAACTATTCGGCGTCCAGCCCTCTATCGGACGCGATTTCTTGCCGGAAGAGCACAAGCCAAGCACCGCGCCCGCCGCCATTATCGGCCAGGCGCTCTGGCGCGGGGATTTTGGAAGCAACCCGAAAGTCATCGGTAAAACCGTCCGCCTGGACGGTGTGCCGCTCACCGTGGTCGGCGTCATGCCCCCGTCATTTACGTTTCCAGATCATACTCAGTTGTGGACCACCGCCGAAGCGTTTGGAGCAGAGAGGCAAGGCCGAACTTCTCTCAACGATCGAGTGATCGGGCTCTTAAAACCGAATGTTAGCTTTGAGCAGGCCCGCGCCGATATTAGCGCCATTACCCGCCGCCTCAAAAAGCGTTATCCCAGCGCTTACCAGGCAAAAGACGCCCAAGTGATCTCGCTCATCAGCTATCTTGTTGGCCCCGTAAAACCCGCGCTGCTTACTTTATTGACCGCCGTCGGCTTAGTGCTTCTGATCGTCTGCGTCAATATAGCCAACCTTCTTCTGGCTCTCGATACAAAACGGGAAAAAGAGTTCGCGGTTCGCGGAGCTCTGGGAGCTTCCTGGGGACGCCTCGCCCGCCAGTTGTTCATCGAATGCTTCCTGCTTTCGGCCATGGGAGGCACACTCGGGCTCGGCCTCGCCTACTGGGCTATTCAAATATTGAAGATCGTTGCTCCGTCCAATATTCCACGGATTGAGACGGTCAGTCTCAACGGCAGCGCTTTATGTTTCACGATCACCATTTCCTTGTTGTGCTGCCTGCTGTTCGGCTGTCTGCCCGCATGGAACGCGATCAAAATCAACATTCAGGAAGCCTTGAAGTCGGGCTCCGGGCAACATACATCGGGCCATCGTACCCGGCGTGCTGGCCGCCTGCTGATTACCTCTGAAATTGCCCTGGCGTTTATGCTGTTGATCGGCGCAGGTCTGCTGGTTCGCAGCTTCGAGCGGCTACAGCACCAGGATCTCGGATTTCATGCAGACCATGTTCTGACGGCGAGCCTTTCTTTTCCAATTTTATCATTGGACCCGCATTTCACGCCCCCATCGCTGGTACCTACTTATCACCAGATTTTGGATCGCGTCAGTGCGATTCATGGTGTTCAGTCTGCCGCCTTTGCATCACACCTGCCGTTTGATGGACCCGACAGTGACGGTCACTTCTTTGTCGAAGGGCAGGCCGATTTACCGGGTTTGGACTCCGATGCCGGCTATCGCGTGGTCAGCGCCAATTACTTCCATGTACTGCAAGTTAAACTCTTGAAAGGACGCTTCTTTTCGGGAGCTGACACCATCTCCAGCCCTGGCGTCGTCATTATCAATACTAGCCTTGCGAAGCGCTTGTGGCCGCATGGAAGCGCCCTGGGACACCACCTCTGGTTCGACAGCTTCGACCCCGAAAAGAAGTGGCTCACGGTCGTCGGCGTCGTCGATAATGTTCGTGAAGAGGGGCCCAGCGTCGCCGCCAACGCAATTGGGTACGTCTGCTACACGCAGCATCCAAATATGTTGATGGAAACAGCGCTCATCGTTCGCAGCGAAGGCAATCCGTCCAATCTGTCCGCAACGGTACGCAAACAGATCCAATCCGTGTCCAAGGACGTCCCCATCCGCCTTCAAACTATGGACAGCATCGTCGCCGCCGCCACCGCGCACCAACGCTTCCAAGTTGAACTACTCGGATTCTTTGCCTGGCTGGCGATGCTGCTGGCGGGCATCGGAATCTTCGGCGTTCTCTCCTACTCCGTCGATAGAATTCGCCCGGAAATCGGCATCCGCATCGCTCTCGGCGCCGACTCCTGGACCATCCTGCGCAGCGTCCTAAAACAAGGGCTCGGAGCCGCCGTCATCGGAGCAGTCATCGGATTAGCGGGAGCTTTCGCGATTGCCCGCACACTCTCCAGCATGCTCTATCAGATCAGCCCCGCCGATCCAATCACCTACTGCGCAGCCACGGCAGCCCTCTTCGCCCTCGTGCTGCTGGCAAGCTTTCTACCCGCTTACCGCGCCTCGAAAACACCGCCCGCCATCGCCTTGAAAAGCGAATGATCTTCTCTAAAAATCAAGCCGCAACGCCACCTGCAACTCCCGCGCCGGATTAGCGCTCGTAATCTGACCGAACAGGGGATCGGTGACGCTCGAATTGGGGTTGTTGTACTCCGCGTGATTGAAGATGTTGAACGCCTCGCCCCGAAGCGTCAGCTTCGCCCGCTCCCAAATGTTCACGCTTTTCTGCAGCGCAAGATCCAGGTTCCAGGTCGATGGACCATAGAACGCATTCGCTCCTAAATTACCGAATGCACCGACAGCCGGTACGGCAAAAGCGCCCGGGTTCAACCATTGCCCAATCGTGGAGCCTCCCACCGGATAAGGAGAGAATCCTGCCACGTAATTCGGCCTTTGATTAAAGATGTTTCCATCGGGAGTATCGGTGGCGTTGCGCGGCACCGTCACATTGAAAGGCAAGCCGCTTTGCGCGCTTAACAACCCGCTCAATTGCCAACCCTCAATCGCATGGCCCGCAATTCCGTGCACGTTCGATAGGAATCGCTTTCCTGGACCGAATGGCAGTTCGTAAACGCTATCGATTACCAGGTGATGACGCACATCGTCGATGCTGCTGCCGTAATCGCACTGCTGGCAATTCACATTCTGCGGAGAATTCGCCTCACCGCCGCCCACGCCTCCGTCGTTCAATGAATGCGACCAGGCATACTGCAAGTTGAACAATAGTCCATTTGCGAAGCGCCGCTGCAGCGACACCTGCATGGCGTTGTAATTGCTGTTGCCCTCGTTGTATTTCATATCGATCTGCCCATATCCCGGCAGAAAGCGTTGCCCGGTTGAAGGATCGATGACGTTCTCGTAGCTCCGATAAAACAATCTCCGCCCTAAGTTGCCGAAATAACCAACTTGTAAAACAAACTGCCCCGGTAACTGCTGCTGCACCGAAATTCCGGTCGCCATGTTGTAGAGGTCATGCCGATTGCGCTGCAAGGCCCGAGGTGTAATGGAACTGCTGGATGCCAGGCCGAAAAAGTTCGAGACCGGAAACGAAAGCGTTGGGATATCCGTGGAAGCCAACGAGAAGCGGGTTTCTAAATCTTCCAGCGGGGCGTTTAGATCGTCGTTTTGGCCGTCGCCGTGATAAACGCCGAACCCGGCGCGAACCACAGTCTTGCCATTGGAGCCGCTGGGCGACCAGGCTACGCCGAGACGCGGGTCCAAGTCGAGAGGCGAACTGTTATAGAACGGCGTTCCCGGAGCGCAGAAGCCGTGGCAGCCATACAGATCGAATACGGTGCCGCGTCCGTGCGCTTCCGTCGGAACGGTGTAGTATTCGTAACGTAATCCGAGATTGAACGTCAAGTTAGGCCGCATCCGAAACTCGTCCTGCACATAGGAAAAATAGTAAGTCCGGCGAAATCCAACGAACGGTTCGGCGCTGTTAAAATCGAATCGATTCACCTGATTATTTAACAAGCTTTGATCGGAGGCGTAAGTAATAACATCCTGTGCATGTACGCCTTGATTTAGCCGGATACGGCGGACCTCCCCGCCTATCTTCAGCGTGTTTCTTCCAAACGTCATCGTCAGATTATCAATTCCGGCGATGCTCGTTCCAATCTCCCGATCGCCCGGTGACGCTTGCGGAAGAGTCGTGAAACTGGCCGTGTCGAACTCGTAAGGCGACGGCGACAGGTAGGGGTTATCGAACGCGGAACGATTGATGCCCAACTGCGTTTGATTGACAACTCTAGGCGAGAAACTATGTTGAAACTGCAGCGTGCCATTCGTCTGGCGTATCAAAGTTTGTTGGTCGAAAAGAAACGGGTCCTGCGCGTTGGTCGGTGAGTCATCCAGGTCGAAGCGCGCATACATGCTCGTGCTGTCGTTGAAGTAGTGGTCCACGCGTCCATCGAACGAATTTTCCAAATATCTTGTTCGGGAAACAACATTTAACTGGTCAGCGTTCGGATTGCTGGTGGGACTGGTGCCTTTTGGGTAAAGATTGATCGAAGGCAATAAAGCGGGCGAGTTCGCCGCAATTTGCGAGCGAAACAAGGCACTCGGCACAGTTGAAATCTGCGTGGTGTCGTCAATCTCGCGAAGAGTCTCATAACTTGCAAAGAAGAACGTCTTATCTTTTTGAATGGGACCGCCCAGGTTCGCTCCAAACTGGTTCCGGTGCAGTGCCGGAATCGTGGCGCCGTCGAAAGGACCGCGAGCATCGAAGTCACTGTTTCTCAGGTATTCGAACAGCGCGCCATGAAAGTTATTCGTTCCTGATTTAGTGACAATATTGATCTGGCCGCCAGCCGCCGCGCCTCCTTCATCCGCCGTAAACAGCGTGCTGGACACGTGAAACTCCGAGATGGCTTCGGTTGAAATCGTCAGATTCTGGTTCGCCTTTTGCGGATGCTCCTGGATACCCGTAATGTCCACGCCGTCCAGCGTCAGATTATTGTCGTCCGGCGCGTGCCCGGCAAACCTCGCATCGCGAGTGGTTGAGCCGGTGGCAAGCGGCGCCAGTTGCACCAGTCCGCTGAAGTTGCGCCCGTTCAACGGTATATTCTTAATCTCCTGGCTTTGCACAACCGTACCGGCCTCAGGAGATGTCTGGTCTGTTTGCGTGGCGTCGGCCGTCACCGTCACTTGCTGCCCAGGGAGTGCGGCCACTTGCAGCTTCACGTTCACCGTACGGGGCACGCCGCCATAAAGCTCCACGCGGTCGATTTGTTCGGTCGAAAAGCCGTCTTTAAAGATACGAATGGTGTACTGTCCCACCGGAAGATTCGACAATTGATAGGTGCCGTCTTGACCGGTCGTCTTGGAGACCTCTCGCCCACTGGCCACGGCGGTCACTTTCACATCCGCCCCGGAGATTAAAGCTCCCGTCGCATCCGTTACCGCACCAAGCAAACGCGCCCGGTCTACCTGACTGTAAAGAACCGGCGTTGCAAGAAACAGAGCTGTAACTAAATATATATATTCAGCATTGGTAAAATTTTTAAAGAAAGTCATGAAACCTAACTAGCTGCCGCAACATCGTTCTCACGGCTAAACAAGAAAGGTAACAATGAAATATGAATTTATTATTACTAACTGTGTTTTATGCGGATAAAATTTTCTCGTTAACTAGAAGGAGCTTCGCTCTCGGGCGCTATCAGCCTTCGCCCTTTTGAGATCGTCACCGGCGATCCTTCCGCAATAAATACTGAGCTCGGGGGCCGCGACAAAGTGTCGGCAAAACGCTCGCCGTAGAGCGCGCTCCAATTCACCTTTGCGGACCACTGAGCGGGGCTCCAGACACGCCATGGAGGATGGCTCACTTCGTATTCCATCGTGCTTCCGTTCCGTTGCCGCGTATAGCCCCAATAGTGGTCAGCGATAAACTGAGTTTCGGAGCCTTCCACCAGCGATTTCGGCTGCCCTTCTGCCTCAAACTCAAGTGAATGATCGTACCCAGCGAACCTCCAGGCAAATCGAATCCGAAGCTGGCGCTCATTATGGGTCAACTGGTGCCGCATCTTTGCCCGAAAGTATTGCTCGTTGTAAAAGATCCTCGCCACTGCCGCGATGGCCCCTCGCGGAACCAGCTCTTTCACAAACACCGCCCCTCGGCGCTGCCTTCCATCCTGCCGCCGCTGCACATAGAAGCGAAGGTTGACCTCTTCGAAGTCGCGATGGAACGGAATCGAAATGCCCAGCACGCGGGTATGAAGGAAAAGGAATGCCACCACACTGACAAGCGCCGTTCCTTCGAACAAGTCGAGCGAGGTTCCCGCAGGTATAAATGGCTCCAGCAGCGCCGGAGCGACACGGTAATTCAACATCGCCACATAACGCCATTCCGCTGCCAAAAAAAGGCTGCGCCGGGCCGGGCGGCCCTCCAATCGCACGGGGTCCAAGTGAATCATGTCCGGCATCAAAGTAGAGATCTCAGTTGATAGATGCCGCGATAAACCGGCGCGATGGCCGAAGCTGCGCGCTACTGAAGGCGTGCTCGTCGCCTTCTTCGCTTATGTCGCTGTTCTTTCGCTGTGGTTTCCGCCGCGTCCGTTGCTGGGCCGGCAACCGTGGCTTTTTCTTGTAGCGGCCGTTGTGCCGATCGTCTGTCTTGCTCAGGCAGAACGCCTCCCGCGCATCGCCTTGGCTGCCAGTTTCCTTCGCGATCTACTGCCCTTTGCCCTCACCTTCGCGGCTTTCCAGGAGATGGAATTATTCCGCCCTTTCTACTTTCACCACCATTTTGAAGACATCTGGATTCGTTGGGACGACTTGTTCCTGCGGCGGTGGCACGTTCGATCTTCGATTGAGTCTCTGGGACCCGTGATCCCGTGGTTCCTGGAAGCTTGCTACTTCTGCGTGTACGGTGTGGGCTTCTTCGGGGTAGCGGTCCTCTATCTACTCCGGCGCCGGAGCGAAGTCGATCGCTTCCTGCTCCTCTACGTCTCCGGCACGCTGCTTGCGTATGCGTTGTTTCCCTATTTTCCTTCGCAACCGCCGCGGATTCTTTTTCCTCATTTGGATGAGCCGCAATTCCTGACGGCCATGCGAACCCTGAACCTGTGGACACTCCAGGAGGGAACCATTCATTCCAGCGTCTTTCCTAGCGCCCACGTCTCCTCGGCATTCTCCGCCGCTTGGGGATTGTTCTATGTCCTCCCCCGCCGGACAGTTTTTGGTCGCGTGATGGTGGCTTACGCGGTTTGCGTCTCCATCGCGACCGTGTACGGGCGGTATCATTACTTGGCCGACGCACTTGCCGGTCTGTTAGTCAGCCTCATCGTGGCTGGTCTTGCTTGGGTTTATGCGGTCCGCCGACGCCCGGCTACCGTTAAGACTTCCTGAATTTTTAGTTACGGATTCGCAACGTCGGACAAGATGAAAGCGTCTAATATTTTCGTGGCAGGATTCGCTAAGGACGCCCGCACCGTAAAATCACCTACCCAGCGTCTGCTGATCGGACTGCTCATCACGCTCGCGGCAGTCGCCGTTTTTTCCTGGGACGCCTTCTACCAGCTCAATGGGCTTCGTTTGCTGCAGCGAGACCTGGTGGACCGCAACCGGCACGACTCTCTATTACTGGTTCAAGTCCTGAACGACGTCAACACCCTGGGCGCCACGCTGCGGTACATGACCGACAGCACCCAGGAATCTAAAATAACTGCTTACCGCGACCGATTTACCCGAGTTCGCGACGACCTCGAACAAGCCGTAAGAGCGGAGGCACAGTCTTCTCCCGTCACACGTCATGCCGATAAACAGGCCCGTCTGCTCGAATCTCTAAAACAATTTTGGGAAATGTCGGACCGGGTCTTCGCCGAAGCAAATGCGGGCAGGGAAGAATCCGCCCGCTCGCTCGCCACCCTGCAACTGGCAAATCAACAATCGCGTCTCGCCTCCTTTGTTTCTCTTTTGCTGCAGCGAAACAATGAGGCCGAAGCCAGAACAGACGTCCAAGTAGCCGCCATCTATGCCAGCAGCGAACGGAATCTATATCTTTTTATCGCGGCCGTGATGATCGCGATCATCGGGACAACGTTGTATCTCATCTACTCCAATCGGAAAATCTTCGACCGGCTCGAATCACTCTCCAGCCAGCGCCGCGTGTTGGCCGCGAGACTCATCACGGTTCAGGAAGAGGTGCTTCGGTCGGTATCCCGCGAGCTTCACGACGAGTTTGGGCAGATCCTCACAGCCGTTTCCGCCATGCTCGCCCGCGCCGAACGCAAAGGCGTTCCGCCCGATTCGCCGCTGCGTACAGAGCTCAGCGAGGTGCGTGAAATTACTCACAACACCCTCGAGAAGATGCGCAGCCTTTCTCAGATGCTCCATCCGGCGGTTTTGGACGATTACGGACTCGTAAAAGCGATTGAATGGTACACGGAAGTCTTCGAAAAACAAACTGCCATCACCACGAACATCTCGGTGATGGGCCCTCTAATCCGCGTGCGCGGCCAGGAAGCCATTCATTGCTACCGCATTGTGCAGGAAGCTCTGAATAATGCTGCCAAACATTCGGGTGCAAAACTCGCCGAAGTGGAAATGGTCTTTTCTCCCGGCGTGCTTGCGATCAACATTCGGGATTTCGGACGCGGCATGGCGCCGAACAAAAAGAACGGCAAGCTCGGGCTCGGCCTGATTGCCATGCAGGAACGGGCCGAACTTGTCGGAGGAAAGCTTACGGTTTCGTCCATTGTCAACTCCGGCACAACGGTCGGTCTGGAGATGCCGTTGCATCCAGAGGATCCATCGACGCCCGATTCCCTGCAGCATTTAAATCTAGGAGAAGCAGTAAGCCATAAATGATGACCATGACTGATGAAATCACAGTTCTTCTTGCGGACGACCATAGCCTGGTCCGGCGAGGATTTCGCCGAATTCTTGAAGATGACGAGGCAATGAAAGTAGTGGGCGAGGCCAGCAACGGCGTCGAAGCCATCCGCATGGCTCATGAACTAAAGCCGAAGGTGGTCGTGATGGATCTCTCGATGCCAGAACTCGACGGCGTGCAAGCGACCAGGGAAATCGTGAAGCACCTGCCCGGTACCGAGGTGCTGGTGCTCAGCATGCATGCGGATGACAATTACGTGCGCAATGCGTTGGACGCGGGCGCAAAGGGCTATCTATTGAAGAGCTCAATCGACGTTGATCTGGTCGGCGCGATCCGTGCTGTGTCTGAAGGAAAGCGCTTCATCGGCGCGGGCCTGCGCTATGTGGCCCAGGAACGTGACGATGAATTGAATAAGCTGACCGCTCGCGAGAAACAGGTACTTCAACTGATCGCCCAAGGCAAATCCAACAAGGAAATCGCCAGCCTGCTCGAACTGAGCGTTAATACTGTCTCCGTGCATCGCGCGAATTTGATGGAAAAAATGAATATCCATCGCACGGCGGAACTGGTGTTATTTGCGATCCGCAAAGGCCTGGTGGCCCCTCAATAAGCCGATTTCATGCCGCGCTATCCTGGAACGCGGCATGTTTTTTCGTAGATGGAATTCCTGGAAAGAATTTTGGATCTTTCTTGCGCTCTATGCGACATGCTTGTTTTTGTTGCTGCCGAAGCTCTCGCTGTGGCTCGATGAAATTATCGATTTAAGGGCAATTCGAGACTTCAGCTTACCGAAGCTTATTGCGTTTGTTCCCACCAATTCGGGAGGCGTACCGCTCAGCTATCTTGCCCAATTTACTACCGTTCATCTTCTAGGATTTTCGAGCTTTTCCGGAAGGCTTTCGTCCGCCTTGTTCAGCTTGGCCGGATGCGTTGGCGTATTTATAATGGGTCGCCGGTTAAAGCTTCGGCTTCCGTTACTGGCCGTCGTCATTTTCGCTATCCTTCCATTGCAACTACGGTATGCGTTGGAGTCCAGGCCTTACTCCGGAGCTCTCGCTCTGAGTATCTGGGCGACGGTACTCTTTTTCGGCCTCATCGATGAACCCAAGTTTTGGCGAGCACTGCTGTACGGCCTTATCGCACTGGCGGGACTCTACACTCAGCCCTATACGATATTTGTTTTTCTAGGACACCTCGGTTGGCTTTGCTTCTGGGGGGCTCAACCGAATAAAACGCGGCTTCTGATTCTTACCGCCGTGCCTATTGTAGTGGCTGTGCTGGGGTTTTTGCCTTGGTATTTCTGGACAATTCATTTATGGAACGAATCCGTAACCATCTCTCACGTTCGGTTTAAAATTGGACTCCGAGCCGTCCCGCTAGTCTTGCGAGAACTCACCGGCGCTGGCTATCCCGGAACAGTGGCGATCGCTGCCCTGGCCTGGATAGGCCTCAGGCGCGGCTTGTCCAACAATAAATCACGCATTTTTTGGGGTATTTACGCAGCAGCTCCGATTTTGCTCGTCCTTCTAGCGGACGCCATCTTCGGCTACTTTCTCGCCATCAGGCAGATGATCTTTGTACTTGCCCCGCTCTCACTGCTAGCGGCACTCGGCATTGAAAACGTTGGGGGCAAAGAAAAACGCCAAAGCTGGCGGTTTACGGGCGGTATTCTGCTGACAGTTATATTGCTATTCGGAGATGTCCACTATTTTCGAAAGCCGCGAGAAAACTGGCGATCGGCATCGAAAATTCTACAACACCTAGCCGTTCAGGGTAGCTGCGTAATCTTTGTGCCCTCCGACTCCGCCGAATTTTATGGGTTCTTTGCTCCACAGCTTCTCACCCATACCTGCTCTTCAAATACAGCAGAACTGTCTTCTGTCGCTCTCGCCATCAGCCCTTACGGATCCATCCAGGCGTATAGAGACGAGGTTAATCGACTTTCCCGGAGTGGATTTTCAAAGGGAGCGGAATGGAATCCGCAAGGGCCGCAAATTGAAATTTACAATAAGCGCGCTTACTGAACAACCTTCTTAGCACCTGCCTTGGCGTCAGCAGCGGCCTTCTTCTGCGCCTGCATTTCCTGGGCTTTGGCCATCTTCTTTTGGAACCGGTCAACCCGGCCTTCGGTATCGATTAGCTTTTGACGCCCGGTAAAAAACGGGTGACAACTGGAGCAGATTTCGACGCGCATATTACCCTTGTGCGTCGAACGTGTTTGAAACGTGGATCCGCAAGCGCACGCCACGTTTACCGGCTCGTATGCGGGATGAATTCCTGTCTTCATTTTTCTGAATTCCTTTCAACAATCAATGGGAGTAAATCTTATTTTAACATGCAAAACCCCGCTTAAGCACCATAGACAGGCACCTAAACGGGGTCTCGCTGATCAGCCCTAAGGCTATACTCTAGCTACGTTGCGCGCGATGGGCAGCCGGTCCACAGGAACAGCGGCCTCGTCACTGAAACGAAACCTGAACGTACGAGCGTCGACTCTAAGAGTCGGCCACCTCGCGCGTGGATTGTATGCTACAGTCACTACCAGAATTCATATTTTTCCTGGACCACCTCCTTCCTCAGTGATATTTCCATCTTAAAATCGGTCTCTGAATCTGTCAACAAGTACCGTTCAAAAAAATACAAATAGCCCCGATCGGTCCATTTTCATTTCCTTGTTACGATTGTGTCTGACCCCCTCCCAATGGCTCTTCGCTTCTACAACACTCTCTCGCAAGAGTTAGAAGTTTTCAAACCGCTGATCGGCAACACAGTCCGGATGTACACCTGCGGGCCCACCGTTTACAACTTCGTTCACATCGGCAATTTCCGGACGTTCACTTTTCAGGACATTCTCCGGCGCTGGCTGCGCTATCGCGGCTACGAACTCAACCATGTCATGAACGTCACCGACGTGGACGACAAGATCATCCTCAATGCCGCGAAGGAAGGGAAATCGATCGAGAATTACACCGCCGGATTCACGCGGGCCTTCTTCGACGACGCCGCCCAACTTCGCCTGGAGCAGCCGGAACACGTTTCACTGGCGACCAAACACATTCCGGCCATGGTGGAGGCCATCGAGAAGCTTGCCGCAAAAGGCTATACCTATGAAAGCGAGGGCTCCACGTATTTTCGGATTGCCAAGTTCCCGGCCTACGGCAAGCTCTCGCACAACGATTTCAGCGGCATCCGGGCCGGCGCTCGCGTCGACATGGACGAGTACGATAAAGCCGACGCCCGCGACTTCGTTCTTTGGAAGGCGCGCAAAGAAGGGGAACGTTACTGGGAAACCCCGTTTGGCGACGGCCGCCCTGGTTGGCACATTGAATGTTCGGCCATGGCGATGGAGTACCTGGGCGCAACGCTCGACATCCATGCCGGAGGGGTGGATCTGGCATTTCCCCATCACGAAAACGAAATTGCACAGTCCGAGTCCATCACGGGAAAGCAGTTCTCCCGCTTTTGGCTGCACTCTGAGCACCTGCACATCGAATCGCAGAAGATGTCGAAGTCGCTCGGCAACTTTTTTACGCTGCGCGATCTGCTCAATATGGAGTATGCGCCGGAAGCGATCCGGTATCTGCTCGCGCAGGTTCCGTACCGCAAGAAGCTGAATTTTACCTTCGACGGATTGAAAGCAGCGGCGCGAAGCATTGAGCGGCTGCGCGACTTTGAACTACGGATCCAGTCGGCCCACTTGCAGCCCGGCCGCAGTAACGAAGCAACGGAGCGTTCCGAGGAAGCTATTCGCCGTTTTGAAGCGAGCATGGACGACGATCTGAATACCGCCGAAGCGCTCGCGGCAGTCTTCGAGTACATCCGCGCCACCAATACCGCCCTTGACGAAAACCAAATCAAGGAAGAGAACCGCTGGGAGGCGGCGCGAGTCCTGGAAGTGTTCGACAAAGTCTTCGATGTGCTTAGCCCCACGCCTTCCTCAGCCGTTCTTTCCGACACTGCGATCCAAGCAAAAATCGAGGAGCGCAAAGAGGCCAAGAGGACACGTGATTTCGCCCTTGCCGACGAAATTCGTGCTTCCCTGCTAGACAGCGGAGTAATACTGGAGGACACCAAAGACGGCGTCCGTTGGAAACGAAAATGAAGTTTGAAACACAAGTGGTACACGCCGGCGACCGGAAACGCCAGAAAAGCGCGGCTACACCGTCCACCACCCCTATTCATCTAGGAACCACCTATTTTTACGACACGGCAGCCACGCTGGACCGCATCTTCGGCCACGAAGAGGAAGGCTTCAGCTACGGCCGCTACGCCAATCCGACCAATGACGCGCTCGAAGAACTGACGACCGCACTTGAAGGCGGACATGGTTCGCTGGCCTGCGCGTCGGGGATGGCGGCTTTGCAGATTGCTTTTCAAGCGGCGCTGCTCGACCGCCCGCATACGATTCTTTCGGCACACTCGATTTACGGCGCGACGATGAAACTGCTCGATCAGGTCTTGAGTCCGTTCGATATCGACATTGCCTATGTCGATATCTGCGATCCCGATGCCGTCGCGCAAGCAATCGCCAAGCACAAGCCGGGCTGCGTCTTCCTGGAGAGCATCTCCAACCCGACCTTGCGGGTGGGGCGCATCGATAAGATTGCCGAATTGACCAAGGCCGCGGGCGCCACCCTCATGGTGGATAGCACGTTTGCCACGCCGATGCTCATCCGGCCGCTCGAACTGGGCGCGAACATCGTGGTCCATAGCGCGACCAAGTATCTGGCGGGCCATGGAGACGTGCTCGGCGGTATAGTCACCAGCGACAAAGAGCATCACGAGACCGTGCGTATGCTGTCCCGCATCGCCGGCCCGGTCATGGGACCGTTCGAGAGCTACTTGACCATGCGCGGGATCAAGACGCTGGCGCTCCGTTTTGCACGTCAGTGCGAGAACGCCCAGCGCCTCGCCGAATGGCTGAGAAATCATCCCTGCGTCGACCGGGTGTACTACTGCTCCGATCCGCAACATCCAGACGCCGAAGCGATTCAACGGCAGTTTGCGCCCGGGCTTTTCGGGGCGATCCTCTCCTTCGAAATTAAGGATGCCCACAAACAATCGGTGATGGCGTTCATGGACCGGTTGCGGATGATCGTACCGGGAACATCGCTCGGAGACGTCCATACGTTGTTGCTTTATCCGGTCATGGCTTCGCATCGCGATGTATCGCCGAAGATGCGGGAGCGGATGGGAATTCGCGAGAACCTGGTCCGCGTGGCTGCCGGAATCGAGGCAGTCGAGGATATTCAGGCCGATCTGGATCAGGCGCTTCGCGGGGCTTAGCCGCGTACCTGATACATTGAAGCTTCTCCCGAGGTTTTTTCTTGTTTGCACACCACCGGCAACGAGTACAACTGCTGTTTGCCGCCGCTGACGCCATCCTAACCCTGGTTGCCTTCGAAGCCGCTTACCATACCCGCGCCAACCTGGGTTTGGAGCGGGCCTTTTACCTTCATTTGCAAACACATTTCCTCCTGCTTGGGTTTTGCATTATCGTCTGGGTGGCGCTCGGCTCGTTACAGCGTGTCTACGAATACCTGGATTCGGCGCGCCCCATGGCCATTGCGGTACATACATTCCGGCAGTGTCTGTTCGGCACCGCGCTGGTGGTGGTGTTTCAGTACCTCATCCGCTTAGAGTTGAGCCGTTCCTTCCTTTCTTTCTTTTTTGCTTACAACCTAATACTGCTGGCGATGTTCCGCTGGAATTCACGCCGTCTGGTAGGGGCGTTCCAGCGCGGCTTTGGCAGTCCGTATCACATCTTGATCGTGGGAGACCGCGAAAAAGCCGATAAACTCGCGCGGCAACTGAGCCATAGCTCGCCTTTCCACATTCAGGTTTCGGGTGTCCTCCGCGAAGAGGACTGCGCTGCGAGGCTTCCGGTATTTCTTGCCGGGCAGATCATCGATGAGGTGATCTTTAACGTCGACAGCAGCAAATTGTCGGCACTGGAAGATATTTTCCTGCTCTGCGACGAAGAGGGTGTCCGTACCCGCATTGCCATCGACTTTTTTCCGCATGTAAATAGTGAAATAACGCTCGACCGGGTGGGCGGCGCGCCGTTGCTGACATTTTCGGCTGCACCGCTCGACGATTTGAGCTTGATTGCCAAGCGGTTCTTCGACGTTGCGTTCGCTATTGCGGCGATACTTCTCTTTTGGCCGCTTTTGCTTGCCATTGCGACGCTAATCCGGCTGACTTCACCGGGGCCGGTGATTTTCCGGCAGGCTCGTTGCGGGCTGAACGGCCGCCGGTTCACCATGTACAAGTTTCGTTCGATGGTGGATAACGCCGATCTGATCAAGGCGCAACTCGCGCACTTGAACGAAAAAGAAATCGCCTTCAAGATCAAGCATGACCCGCGAGTGACAACTATTGGACGTTGGCTGCGGAAGTTTTCGATTGACGAGTGGCCGCAATTTTGGAATGTCCTGAAGGGCGACATGTCGATCGTGGGCCCGCGTCCTCCCGTCCCGCAGGAGGTGGAAAACTATCAGCGCTGGCAACGGCGGCGGCTGCGGATGCGCCCCGGCTTGACGTGTCTATGGGCGGTAATTGGCCGTGACCGGCTCGATTTCGATTCGTGGATGCGCTCCGATCTTTCCTACATTGACAACTGGTCACTGAAGCTCGACTGGTCGATTATCGTGAAGACGATTCCCTGCGTGCTGGCCGGCAAGGCGCATTAGCGGGACAAGTCCTAGCGTACGCCGGTCGCGCTATGCGGTAGCTTCCAAAGGGTGCTATCGCCCTCCTGGGCAATAAGGCTTGCGGAACTACTAAGCCAGTTGCGGAGTTCCTGCGGCGGTTTGAATGCCCACATGTACTCATACTGGTTCGGGTTGAAACTCTTCCTTTCCCATACATGAAAGGGATGCGGGCCTTTGAGCACCAGAGGCTGCTGCCCGCTCAGGGCGAAAACGGATGGCACGAAGGCGTCTCGCGTGATGACGGCGTAACAGGCGACGTGTTCTAGTCCATGGTTATGCTTCTGCGCATCGATGCCCGCGCCCTTGAAGAAGGCCGGATAGAGTGTAGCGGATCGAGGAAGCTTGTCGAAGGTCCTAACAATGCGGCTGATCGCGGTATCTTCGCCATGCCAGTTCCACCAAGTGACCGCGACGTGAGTCATGAACAGAGCAGAGATCAGCCCCACACATATCGCGCGGTCCCGCTTCGCTATGCGGATGCGGAATGACAGGACCAACAGAACAAAGGCGGGCCAAACAAACCTGACGTCCGCAGCCGAAGAGGTGTACATCACTAGCGGACAGACAAAATAAACAGCAAGAAGGAGCAGCCCAGGCAGCAGCGCGAACATGTTCACAGTGATGTTGGTGGCTCTCCTGCCGAAATACACGACCGTTGCCAATAAACCGAACGCGAGAGCGGCGTCCGCCAACAGACTGTACCCTCTCACAACCGTTAAGAGTCCAACTAACTTACCAGCGACAGTGTTCAACTCCATTTGCCCCATTCGACCGGAGCCCCTCATGAACGTCAGGTAAGCTACTACGGCCGGAATCGCCGCGCAGCCGCTGATCAGTGGCTGCGTCCATCGAGCGCGCTTTGTAAGCAGTTCCCAGGACAAGACAGAAAAGATTGAAAGACCGAGAATGGTGATCGAAGACAGGTGAAACAGGTAGCAGAGTGAAACGAGTGCCGAGAAGGCCGCGAAGCGCTGGAAGGTCCATTTGCTTTTCCAGCGAAGCCATAGCGCGAAGGTCACCAGGAACAATGCGATGCCAGCAGCATAGTTTATAAAACCCCATAGAAATGTCGAGTTGTAAATGAAGAATAGAGGGACAAATGCCGCACGCGTCTCATGTCCGAATAGTTCGGAGGCCAACAGGTAACATCCATAGGCGTAAAAACAGAACAGCGCAAGCAAGAATAGTTTGCCCGCCAAGATGGTACCGACTAGGCTCGCGAGAGGCGGAACAATAATATCCATTGCCAGATTCGGAATCGGTTGAAAGAGAATTCCATAATTTTTCTGGAATAGAGATACTTGATGATAACGAGCAAGTATGTCGATCCGAGCCAGATGATTTGGGTAATCGATAAGCGGAATATAAGTTGTAAATATGATCGGGAGACACAGCAGGAGGGTTAACAGAAGGTACCAGAGTCTGAGGGACTCGTGTGCTTGAAGCGTCCTTTTGAACGGAGTAAAGCGCGGGAGTGAAAGAATTTTATTTTGCGCGTCAGCCGGCATTGTCGAGCACAGTTCCTTGCCATCTAAGTATTTGCAGGGGTAGTCATCATCGTCAATCCATTCGAGTTACGGGACTAGGGTTACTACTTAGTTCCATTACTGAGGGAACTAAGAGACCAACACCTTATTCCGTCCCGATTGATCTTGCGGCGAACCTGCACGAATGAAGTAGATCAGGGGCAATGGAAGTTTGCGGCCAGAACAGTCCACAAGTTATTGCGGAATTTAGACTTGCCGAAGTTTGGAAGGGCTGTGACTGCTTTACCCGGCGGTGGTGAAACTGGAGGAGGAGAAAAACAGGACGTACCTATTATTCCAATCCTGTTTTTTCCTTGAGCCGTGTGATGTCCCGGTAGAATTGCTTCAGATCGGCCTGGATCACATCAAGAACGTGTTCGATGCGATCCATACGGCCGCCCAGTGAAGACTCCAACGAATCCATTCTCTTGTTCATGTCATTGAAACGGGTGTTCATGTCACTGAAACGGGTGTTCATGTCGTTGAAGCGGCCATCCATTGTCTGGCCCATGTCATTGAAACGGTTCCCGATATCGGTGAACCGTCCGTTGTTTAGAACCAGCGCGGTAATGCCGATGATCGTGGCACTAGAAGCGGATACTATGGCGACGACGATATTCGAATCCATTTTTTATCAGTGTATCCTCGGAGATCCTGAACTTTCACTTTAACGCTGTTCGCTTCCCAGTAGTTTCGTCATTGCTTAATTTCCGAATCGCCAGTGCTGTAAATCGCCTTACGGCAGGACCTTTACGTGGTGGCTTTGAAGAGTGAGGCCGGTGCTTTGTTCGAGGCGGGCGACGGCGCGGTTGTAGTCGAGGCGGGCGAGGAGGAGGCGGTGGCGGGAGTCGAGGTATTCGTTTTGGCGGGTGAGGACAAGGAAGTTGGTCGATTCGCCGTTGCGGAAGAGGCGGGTTTCACTGGCGAGTTTTTCCTGGGCGGCATTGACGCTCGCCTGGCTCGCGACCACTCGTTGATGGGCGGAGTCGAGGGATTGGAGGGCGTTGCGGACGTCGGCTTGAATCAGTTGCTCCGTTCGGGCTTTCTGGAATTGGAGGCGTTTTTGGGCGATGGCCGATTGGGCGAGTTGGGCTAGGGCAGTGCGGTTGCGGGCGGTCCATTCGATGTCGAGCGCCGCTTGGACGGATTGAAAACGTCCGGCGAAGACCGATCCGGCGGCGGTGCCGTAACCACCTAAAACGGTCGGCGGCAGGGCTCCGAAGTTGGCGATGGGAGTGGGTGGGAGATTGTTGATCGCCGACAGCTCGTTGAGACGCTGGTAGAGGGAACTTTCCAGTTGCGTGAAGGGATCTTCGCCAGGACGGAGCGCTCCGGCTAAGCCTTGATTGGTGTAGCTGGCGGTGAGGTTGGCTTGCGGGAGCGTCTGGTTTTTGTAGAGACGGAGTTGGAGTTGGTTGGCCTCTTGCTGGCTTTGCACGTCGCGGAGTTCGGGGCGGTTTTTCATGGCGTCGCCAACTGCTTCGTCCACATTCGTGGGAGCAGTCGGCGCCAATAAGTCTTCATTGGCGGGAATCAATTGCTGGTTCCATAGCGGGTCGCGGCGGTCGGGCAGGAGTAACGTTTTCAGCGTGTTTTCGGCTTCGGTGAGCGTGGCGACGCTGGAGATCTGGGAATCGCGGCGACGCTCCAGTTCAGCTCGCGAGGCAAAGATCTCGACGGGCGCAAGTGTGCCTGCTTCGATTTCGCGCTGGTCACGGGCGAGTTGTTCGGCGCCGAGTTTCACCGCCTCTCCTTCCACTTCGGTGTCTTCGCGAGCGGCGACGAGATCCCAATAGGCCTGCTGGACCTGGGTGATGATATTCGTGACACGTACATCGAAGAGGGCGACGCTGGAATTGGATTGTTTGCGGCGGATGAGAAGGGCGGACCGGTTTTCGTCGGTCGCGCGGTTGCGAAGGAGCGGCACCGAGAGGTTGACGGCCAGTAGTGAAGTGTAAAAGGGGTTTAGAGAATTAAAGATGTTGGAGCTGGAGTTGCGGGCGTTGTCGAACTCGACTCCGAGCTGAGCTCCGGTGTGCGGGATGAGTTGCGAGTATCCGACGTTTTGCCGGTCGAAGTGTTCGCTCAGCTTTCCGTTCGCTCCTTCGAGGATGGAGGTGACGGGCGTGTTGTTGGAGGCGAGGCTGGGCTTCCAGTGAAACTGGGGATCGAACGCGCCTTGCGCGGCACGAATAAGTTGCTGAGCGTCGGCTACGTTCTGCCGTTCGATGGCGATGTCGAGATTATTGGCCAGCGCCATTTGGATGGCTTCGTCGAGGCTGAGACGATGCTCGCCTGCGGTGACGCCGACGCGGGGAATGCCGGGGATGCCGGTTTGCTGCGCCGAAAGAAGCATCGACAGGCAGAGGAGCGAGACCAGGACCTTCAACGGATGGCCTCACTGATTACGGGTTGTGTTTTGATTTTGCGGCGGGGCCAACGGAAGTGCGCCAGGTCGTCGAAGACCGAATAAAGAACAGGAGTTACGAGCAAGGTGAGCAAGAGGCAGAGCGTTTGTCCTCCGATGACGACGATGGCGACGGAGCGGCGCGAGTTGGAACCGGCTCCCGTGCCGAGTGCCAGGGGAATCATGCCGGCGACGAGCGCGGCGGTGGTCATGAGGATGGGGCGGAGGCGGTCTTCGCAGCCGCAGTAGATGGCTTCCAGACGGTCGAGACCTCCCCGGCGGAGGGCTTTGATGTGATCGATCTGCAGGATGGAGTTTTTCTTGACGATTCCGAACAGGACGAGGATACCGAGCGAGGTAAACACCACCGAAAAGTCTTCGCGGGCGAGCAGGAGAGAGACGAGCGCAAAGGGTACCGACAGCGGCAGGCTGATGAGGATGGTGACGGGATCGATGAAGCTTTCAAACTGCGCGGCGAGAATCATGTACATAAAGGCAAAGGAAAGAACAAAGGCGAACAGGAAGCCGTTGGCGGCACGGCCGAATTCCTTGCTGGTGCCGACGAGGCCGGTTTTGTAGTCGGTGGGCAGGTGGAGATCGGACACGGTTCCGTTCAGGATCGGGAGAACGTTGCTGAGGGACTGTCCTCCGGTGAGGTTGGCATTGATGAGGATCTGGCGCTGACGGTCGTAGCGTTCGATGCGCGTGGGGCCGGTGGATTCAACCAGTTCCGCGACGTTGCCGATGGGGACGTTCCCGAGTTTTGTCGAAGGCAGATAGAGCTTCTGCAGGGCGTCGGGCGAGTTGCGGAAATCGTTGTCGACGCGGAGCTGAACGTTGTAGCGGTCGTCGCCTTCGCGGTAGTAGGTAGCTTGCGGATCGCCTCCGACGAGGGTGCGCATGGCGGTGGCGATGGAGTCGACGTTGACGCCGAGGTCGGCGGCTTCATCGCGTTTGACGAGAACGCGCACTTCGGGTTTGCCGGATTCGTAGGTGCTATCGACATCGACGACGCCGGGCGTTGCCCTCAGCTTATGCATGATTTGCTGAGCGTAAATGTCCATCTGGTTCAGGTCATTTCCCTGGATGTAGAACTGGAGATCCCAGCTTTGGCCGAAGCCTTGAATAATAGGCGGCGGAGAAACGGCGATGACGAGGCCTCCGAAGCTTTTGAGGCGCTCGCGGGCAAGCTGCATGACGGCGACTTGGCCCTGTTTTCGTTTCTTCGGAGGCACCAGTTCGACCAGGATGGTGCCGCGGTCGACTTGGCGGTTGATGTCGGAGCCGACCGTTAAGAGCAGATGCTCGACGCCGGGCAGTTGCGCGAGCTCCTGCTGCACGTTCCCTAGCACCTGGTCGGTTCCGCTGAGGGAAGAGCCGGGCGGAAGGCGGACGCTGACTTCGAATTCGCTTTGATCGTCGACGGGGAGGAAGTTTTTGCCTACGAGAAAGAAGAGGGGGACGATGGAAAGGATGGTGACGGCGGCGAGGCCGACGATGACCCAGCGATGGGTCATGGACCAGCGCAGCAGGCGGAGGTAGCCTTCGTCCACGCGGCGGAGAAAGGCGGGCTCGTTGGCCTTCGTTCCGACGGCGTGGGCTTTGAAGTAGCGGGAACAGAGCATGGGCGTGAGGGTGAAGCTGACGAGCAGCGAGACGAAGATGGCGAAGGCGGCGGTGAAGCCGAAGCTCGACATGAATTTGCCGACGATGCCGGCCATGAGGGCCACCGGAATAAAGATAATGATGAGGCTGAGGGTGGTGGCGAGGACCGCTAAACCGATTTCGCGCGTTCCGAGAATGGCGGCTTCGCGGGGACTGATTCCCTTCTCTTCCGCGTTGCGATAGATGTTTTCGAGGACCACGATGGCGTCGTCGATGACGATGCCGACCATGAGGACGAGGGCCAGCATGGTCATCTGATTCAGGCTATAGCCCATGACGGCCATCAGCGTGTAGGTGGAGACGATGGAGGTCGGGATGGCAATGGCGGCGATGAGTGTGGAGCGCCAGTCGCGGAGGAACAAGAAGACCACGAGCGCGGCGCAGATGCCGCCGAGCACCAGGTGGTCCTGGACGGCGTGGAAAGAATCGGAGATGAAGGTGGATTGATCCCGGGCAAAGGTGACCTGGACGTCGGGCGGCAGCGTGGGCCGCAGTTCGGCGATGCGGTCCTTGATGGACTGGATGACGTCGAGCGTGTTGGTTCCGGATTGCTTGCGGATTTCGAGGACCACGGCGGGTTTGCCGTCGAACTTGGCTTCGCTGCGGGGCTCTTCGTAGCCGTCGGCCACGTGTCCGATGTCGGCGATGCGGATGAGGCTACCGACTCGGGGAGCGACGTCTCCGACGTCTTCCGAGCCGACGATGATGCGGTTGAAATCGCTGGGGCGTTCGACGCGGCCGAGGGTGCGGAGGGAGAGTTCTCGGGCGCCTTCATCGATGCGGCCGCCGGGAATTTCGACGTTCTGCGAGGCTAAGGCGGAGCTGACCTGATCGATGTTCAGGCCGTACGAGTACAGTTTTTGTCCGTCGATCCAGACCTGAATCTGGCGCTGGCGGTCGCCTACGAAGCGGACCTGGCCGACGCCGCTGATGGTCTCCAGGTTCTTGCGGATTTTATCGTCGGCGAGCTTGGTGGTTTCGCGCGGATCGCGGGGCGACGAAACAACCACGCTGAGAATGGGCGCGGAATCGGTGGCGAGTTTATCGATGACGGGGGCGTCGGCGTCCTTAGGGAGTTGGCTGACGACGGTGGAGATTTTGTCGCGGACTTCCTGGGCGGCGACATCGGGGTCCTTGTCGAGGACGAATTGAACGAAGACCTGGGAGATGCCTTCGGAGGAGATGGAGCGGAGCTCGTCGATGCCGCTGACGGTGTTGACGGCTTCCTCGACGCGCTTGGAGACCTGAGTTTCCACTTCTTCGGGGGAAGCGCCGCGCAAAGTGGTGGTGACCGTGACGGTGGGGAAATCGACTTTGGGGAAGAGATCGACGCCGAGGTGGGCGTAGGAGGCGATGCCCATGACGACCAAGGCGAGGATCAGCATGGTCGCAAAGACCGGGCGGTTGATGCAGATTTCGGCGAGCTTTTGCATGCGTTAGCTCCTCATGGGTTAACTTCTGGTGACCTGGACTTTCGCGCCGTCGATGAGCATGGGGAGGTTACTGACGGCTACGGTGTCGCCGGGATGGACCCGGTCGGACGGGACTTCGATCCAGTTGCCCACGGAATTGGGAGACGCGAGAGGGACTTCGCGGGCCTGGCCGTCTTGAATGAGGAAGACTTTGCTCAGTCCGGCGAGGGAGTAGAGAGCGGATGGGGGGACGACGGTTACTTCGATGTTCGGTTTGGTGACGAGTTGCACTTGCACGAACATGCCGGGGCGCAGGCGCTCATCGGCGCTGTTGTTGCTGGTCTGGTTGTCGATCCGGGCTTCGACGGCGAGGGTGCGGGAATGGGCGTCGAGCGAGGGATTGAGTTCGCGCACGACGGCGTGGAATTCATGGCCGGGGATGGCTGCGGTGGTGAAGGTGAGGGTGGAGCCGGGTTTCACAGTGGCGGCAGCGCTTTCGGGGAGATTGGCGCGGAGGCGGAGCGGGCTGGCTTTGACGATGGTGAGGACCGTGGTGTTTTCCTTGGCGTATTGGCCGGGGGAGACGGGGCGGTCGGCGACGCTGCCGTCGAAGGGGGCGCGAAGAGTGCAGTCGGCGACGTGCTTACGGGCGAGATCGATGTCGGCTTTGAGGGCGTCGAAATTGGCGAATTCGGTGAGCATGGCGTTGCGGGTGTCTTCGTAGGCGGCTTCGCGGGCCCGGAAGGCTTTTTCTAGCTCGTTGAAGTGCTCCTCCGAGATATCGCCGGATTTGACGAGTTTTTGGGCGTTGCGGAATTTGAAACGGGCGTCTTCCATTTGGGCTTGAGCTTCGCGCATGGCGGGGGTTTGGTCGGTGGCGTTTACTGCGGAGGTGGAGTCGGTACTTAGACCGATACGGCTGCTTGAGGCCAACGTTGACTGCGAGTAGCCCTTCGGGTCTAGGCCGAGGCGGGCTTGGGCTTGGCGGAGGGCGGCTTCGGCGCGTTCCAGTTGGAAGCAGTACGGCGCGTCGTCGAGTTTGGCGACCACTTGCCCTTTGCGGACCGGTTGGCCGAAATCGACGTAGATCCCTTCAATGCGGCCAGCGGATTCGGAGCTGACGGCGACCGATTCATCGGCAAGGAGGGAGCCGGAGACCGAGATGGATCGGTCGATGCGGCGCGATTCGGCAGTGGCGGTTTGGACCGGGATGGCGGTGATGGCGGTGGATTTGAGGATGGCTTGGGGCTTTCGGGCGCAACTGGCGAGCGCGAGGAAGACTAGAAGTGAGAAGAGCGGTGTTTTCTGAAGCAGTGACATGACCCTGTAGCCCGGTATAACCCTAAGGTAGTGCAATGCGGTAGGAGAAATTCTTGGGGGTTTTATTGGTTATTGCTCCGGAGACGGTAGTTGGTCTGTGTTATGGCGGCGGGTGAGTTCGAGGAGTTCGGCGTAATCGAGATCGCCGCCGCGTTCTTGACCCCTAGGGCTCTTAGAAGCAAGGTCTGCTGCTGGAAGCCGTATCGGTCTTTGGGTCTCGGCAGGTTGCCGACACCGGTGGGTCCGGCGTGTTGGCCGGGGGTTTGGGATTCCTTTTCGATGATGTGGAGCCAGGTGTGGAAGGTCATGCGCTGCATGCCGTGGCCGCCTCGTTCGTGGACCGAGCAGAGGGGGCACCAGTGGCCGGCTCGGGTGGTTTCGCAGGTTTTGGGGTCGTGCAGGTTGGTCCAGGCGTACTCGGGCGGGACGCCGTCGGGGAAGTTGAGGCGGCGGTAAACCATTTTGGGCTCGAGTTGTGCTTTTTCCAGCTCTTCCAGGAGTTCTTCGTTGGTGGGGACGTAGGCGGTTTTCGTCAGGCCTTCGGTGATGGTGATTCCGACCCACTGTTCGGCGACGTCGAAGGGTTCTTTTTTGGGTTTTTTCGCCGGTGCGGCGGCGGCGGTGGTCTTGGGCGGTGCTGGTTGTTTGGCGGCGTGCTTTTCCCGGTCGAATTGCAGGCGCGCGTGGCCCAGTTCGAGTTTGGCCTCGTCGCGGGCGAATTGGAGTTGCAGGGCTTCGACTTTGCGCTCGACGCGGCGCAGGGCTTCCATTTCGCTCAGGCGGGCTTTGCGGAGGTATTCGAGGTTTTTAAAGGCGGTGGAAAAGGTGCGCTCGGCAGCGGTTTTGTAACGGAGAAAGCGGTGGTAGTTCATGTGGTCCTCAGGGGTCCAGTGGAGAGGTTCTTTTTGCGCGAGACCGAGTTCCGTTTTCTGGAAGCTGCGGCGGTTGCGGGCCATAAACCAGAAGGCGAGGGCGGCTTCGGCGACCAGGGTGCGGCTGCCCGGGGTTTGCGGGTTGTAGTCGTCGAACCAGTCGGCTTCGACCTCGCGCCAGGCGGCTTCATCTTCGCCGGGCAACACGGGAGTGACGGCGCAGCAGCCGTGCTTGACAGCGTTAAAGCGGAGCTCGCGGGATTCCGGCATGTCGCTGGCGAGTATGGAGGAGAGCCGGGGCGGCGGGCGGGCGAAAATGCGCTGAAATGGTTGAGAGGATGAGAAATAAAAAATCGGGCTAGATTTAACGGGAGGATGTCCGAAATTTCGTAGAAACGGGGCGACTCATCCCAGAGCCGTGATAGGCTCTGGGAAATTTTCTTGCCAGAAGGAGGAACCCTTAACTTTGCAAGAGCTTGGCATTCGCGGTGCCTTACGGCGTGCCTTCAGCAGCACGAATATCATTGAGTCGAGCTTTTCGATAGTCGAACGCATCTGCCGCCAAGTGAAGCGCTGGCGTGGCGGCCATCAACGGCTGCGTTGGGTAGCCTCCGCGCAGACCAGTGCTGCTTAAATAGACCGTGAGAGCCGCTTCCTCTTTCCACGGAACGGCGGACATCCTCCAGCGAGTCACAAATTCCAAAAAAATTTCTTCTCGCTCGCACGCAACAACTTAGCTCGCTCCGACAACATCGCGCCGTTCGTTTTCGCCCTCCGGGATGCTACCGTCGAACCGCCTCAACCGAAATCGCCCGTACAAGCGAATTGGTTCGAGCGACCCCATGGGTCAAAAGGAGACAAACCATCATGACCACCCGCCAACAACGCCGCCAGGAAGAACGCAAAGCCCGCAAGCAGGCGCAAAAATCCCAACCATCGCCCGCCACCTCACAACCCGCGACCGCGGCGAACCAATCCCTCGAATGGCCCCCCGAACCGGTTGGCTTCGAACCGCCAAGGCCCACCCGCGCCGAAATCAATCGGCAAAACGCGCAACACTCCACCGGGCCCACCACACCGGAAGGCAAGAAAATCTCCTCCCTGAACCGCTTCCGTCACGGCCTCGCCGGCCAATTCGTCGTTCTCGACTGGGAAAACATGGACCTCTACCACGAGCTCCTGATTCTCCTCCAGGAAGAGCACCAGCCCGAAACCATCACCGAACACCTTCTCGTCGAGCGCATGGCCCAGCACCAATGGCTCTCCCAACGCGCCGTTCGCCTTCAGAGCTTCTGCTTCCACAGTGAGGTGCCCCTTTGCCAGGAAGAAAAACTGCTCGCCCTCTATCTCCGCTACGGAACCACCCACGACCGCGCCTTCGGCAAAGGCCTCGCGGACCTGCTCAAACTCCGCGCCGCCAAGCGCCGCGAGCAGAATGGCTTCGAATCGCAAAAACGCCAGCAAGCCGCCGAAACCCGCAAACAGGAACTCCACGAAACTCGGCTTCGGTCGGTAAAATCCCAGCCAACACCTCCCCGGCCGGCAGTAAAACCCGTTTCGGAGCCGGTCATGCCCGCGCTCCACTCGCCTTTTTCGCCGGCTATCCAGGAGGTAACTGCCTCCGAACGGAGAACAGCCGCCTGAACAAGTCCCTAGTTCTCTCCCGGACCCTACAGTCCAGCAGCCTCGCGCATGTATAAGTTGTTACGATGAAAGTTCCGGACACCCTTAACTTTGCTCGAAAAACCTCGACTGAGATGACTTTACGCGCTTCATCCGGCATTCTTGCCGACATCGTTGAACATAAGAAGGATGAACTGGCCGAGTTGCATGCCAGGGCGGCGTCCTTGGAACAGTCCGCCTACGAACGCGCGCCGCACTCACGTCCTTTCGCCGCGGCTCTTCGGAAAAAAACGCCTGCTATCATCGCCGAAATCAAAAAGGCCTCCCCGAGCAAGGGCCTGCTGCAATCGAACTTTCATCCCGCTTTTATCGCGGGGGCCTACCAGGAAGGCGGCGCGGCCTGCCTGTCGGTGCTGACCGATCCTCAATTTTTTCAGGGCTCCTTGCACGATCTCGAAGCCGCCCGGGCCGCTGTTACGATTCCGGTGCTTCGCAAAGACTTCACCATCGACCGCTTGCAAATCTTTGAGGCCGCCGCTCATAGCGCGGATGCTATTCTGCTCATCGCGGCCATCCTTGACGTTTCCCAACTCACGACGTTTCGCGAGTTGGCATCTTCCTTGTCGCTGGCCGCTCTGGTGGAAGTTCACAACGAAGACGAATTGGCCAAAGCCATCGATTCGGGGGCGGAGATTATCGGCGTGAACAACCGCAATCTGGACACCTTCGAGGTGACGCTGGAGACTTCATTGCGCCTCGGCGATCGCATTCCCGACGACGTCACGCGCGTCAGCGAAAGCGGTATTTTCACCTCTGCCGACATCCAGCGGCTCCGCGGCGTCGGTTACCACGCCTTTCTGATAGGCGAGTCGCTCATGAAATCGCAAAGCCCTGCTGCGGCCCTCAAGGCCCTGATTGGAGACGTAGATGAAAAAAGCCGCTGATCCCTCGTTCCTTATCAAAATTTGCGGCATTACGAATGAGGAAGACGCCCGCCACGCGATCGAGAGCGGAGCCAACGCGCTGGGGTTCAACTTCTGGCGCGAGAGTCCCCGGCGCCTCACGCCTGAACGTGCCCACGAGATTGTTTCGGCCATCGCAGGCTCGTACCGCAAAGTGGGCATCTTCGTGGATGCCACGACCGAAGAACTCCAGCAAGCGGGCCGGATTGTGCCGCTCGATACGCTGCAGCTCCACGGCAGCATTCCAGAGCTTCCCTCCGGATTTCACATCTGGCGGGCCGTTTCCGCCGATGCGCTGCCGGAAACACCCGATCCGCGTATCGAAGCCTATCTGATCGACAGCCGCAGCGATGTTCACGGCGGATCGGGTAAGACCTTCGACTGGTCGCTGGCCGAGTCTTTTCCGTACCGGAAAATTGTCGCGGGAGGGCTGGACGAGTCGAACGCGGCGGACGCCATTCGCGCGTGCGCGCCCTGGGGAATCGATGCCTGCTCCTGTCTGGAAGCCCATCCGGGAAAGAAGGACCCCGAACGCGTGCGCAACTTCCTCCGCGCTATTCTGGCGGTCGCGAATCAGGATATGAAGATATGAATTCCACTCCAGCGCTGCCGGACACCGGCGGACACTTCGGCCCTTACGGTGGACGATATGTTCCCGAAGTCCTCATGTCTCCCATTGAAGACCTGGAGCAAGCCTATGCCGAAGCTCGCGCGGATACGGCCTTCCAATCGGAACTTGCGGACCTGCTGCATCACTATGCCGGCAGGCCCACGCCGCTCTATTTCGCCAAACGCTTGAGCGAACTACTGGGAGGCGCTCAACTCTGGCTGAAACGCGAAGACCTGCTCCACACCGGCGCGCATAAGATCAACAACTGTCTCGGCCAAATTTTACTGGCCCGTCGCATGGGCAAGACCCGCATCATTGCCGAGACCGGCGCCGGTCAGCATGGAGTCGCCACCGCTACGGTTTGCGCGCTCTTCGGCATGGAGTGCATCATCTACATGGGCGAAGAGGATATGCGCCGCCAGCGCCTGAATGTCTTCCGCATGCGCCTTCTGGGAGCCAAAGTAATGGGCGTCGCTAACGGTAGCCGCACATTGAAAGATGCCATCAGTGAAGCGATGCGCGATTGGGTAACCAACGTCGGGAACACCTACTATTTGCTCGGCTCCGCGCTCGGCTCTCATCCTTATCCCATGATGGTTCGCGATTTCCAGCGTGTCATCGGCGATGAGGCGCGCCGCCAGTCTCTCGAACAGATCGGACGTTTGCCTGACACGGTGCTGGCTTGTGTCGGCGGCGGCAGCAACGCCATCGGCATTTTCTATCCGTTCCTCCAGGACACATCCGTGCGCTTGGTCGGCGTGGAAGCGGGCGGCCGGGGCAAACAACTCGGCGAGCATGCGGCACGGTTCAGCGGCGGCTCCCCGGGTGTTCTGCAGGGCACCCTCAGCTATCTCCTCCAAGACGAGCAAGGGCAAGTTGGACTCACGCATTCCGTTTCGGCGGGACTCGATTACGCCTCCGTCGGACCCGAGCACGCCTGGCTCTACGACGAGAAGCGGGCGGAATACGTCTGCATCAGCGATTCCGAAGCATTGGAAGCCGCCAAGATGCTGGCCCGCACGGAAGGCATTATTCCGGCGCTGGAATCCTCGCATGCCGTTGCGGAAGCTGTCCGCCGTGCTCCATCGGAACCGAATGCTGTGTATGTCGTCAACGTGTCCGGCCGGGGCGACAAGGATATCGACATCTACCGCGAGCATATGCCGGAGTTAGAGGCATGACGCGCACGCCGACCGCCACGCGAATAAGCGAGCTCTTCGAAACGTGCAAAGCCGAACGTCGCAAGGCGTTCATCGCCTACATCACGGGTGGCGATCCGACGCCCGGACATACCGCTTCGCTTGTACTCGCGCTCAAACGCGGCGGAGTGGACCTGATTGAGCTCGGCGTTCCCTTCTCCGATCCCATTGCGGACGGTCCGGTGATTCAGCGCGCTTCCGACCGCGCGCTTCGTGCCGGGGCGACGCTGAACAGTCTCCTCGAATCGGTTCGTGAAATTCGCCGTCACTCGCAGGTTCCCATCCTGTTGTTCAGTTACCTGAACCCACTCCTGAAATTTGGCTTCGAACGTTTAGGCGGCGAAGCTGCCTCGGCAGGTATCGACGGCGTGCTTCTCACGGATCTCTGCATTGAGGAAGCGGCTGATGCCGTGCTCCGTCTTCGCGAACATCATCTCGATACAGTTTTCCTTGCGGCCCCATCCAGTTCCGAACGCCGGCTTCGTCTGGTCGCGGAACAGTCCTCCGGCTTTGTTTATCTTGTGTCGCGTCTGGGCGTCACGGGCGAGCAGGCCTCGCTATCGGACGCCGCGGATCCATTGGTGAAGCGAATGCGCCAATTGACGGATTTGCCGCTCGCGTTGGGGTTCGGCATCAGCACGCCGGATCAGGTAGCGGAGGCGGCCAAATCGGTCGATGCCGTCGTGGTCGGCAGTGCCCTCGTCAAGTTTATAGAAACGAACGCCGCCGCACCAGACCTTCCCGCGAAACTCGAAGCGTTTACCCGTACCCTGACCGCACCCCTGAAACGATCATGAGCACGTTGTCCCCAAACGATCTCTCCGGCTGCCGCGTCATTATTGACGATCTGGATCGCCGCATCATTGCGCTTCTCAACGAGCGCACGGCTATTGTCGAGCAGATCGGACGCATCAAACAAGAACTGCACCTGGGCATTTATGAGCCGAAGCGCGAAGACCAGGTGCTGGAGAATGTTCTTGCCCACAATAACGGCCCGCTGCCGCCTGAATCGGTCAAGCGCATCTTCGAGCGCATCATGGACGAGATGCGGACGCTGCAAAAGCTGCGACTGAGCAACGGCCGGCCCGAAAGCCACTAAGTAGCGAAGGAAACTGTTCACATCATGTTAGTCGTTATGCAAGAGGGCGCAACCGAGGCCCAAACCGAATCGGTCATTGGCCGCTTGGTGGAGATGGGCTTTACGGTCCATCGCTCCAGCGGAGTTCGCCATACCGTGCTGGGGGGTGTCGGTCCGGTGGAGGACTTTGATCCCGCCGGGTTTGAGGTGTTCGATGGCGTGAAGGAGTGTCATCGCATCATCTCTCCTTACAAACTCGCCAGCCGCCACTTCAAGCCGCAGGGTTCCGTCATCAAAATCGGCGACGTGGAAATTGGCGGCGCGAAGGTGATCTCCATGGCTGGCCCGTGCAGCGTGGAGAGCGAAGATGGAATCGAACTCGCGGCGAAAATCGTTTCGTCGGCTGGAGCCCAGGTGATTCGCGGCGGCGCGTTCAAGCCGCGTAGCTCTCCCTACAGCTTTCAGGGCATGGGCGAACATGGCCTGCAAATCCTGCGGGCGGCGGCGGACCGGCATCGTCTGCTGGTGATTAGCGAAGTGATGGACCAAACGCAGATTCCGTTGCTGCTGCAATACTCCGACATTCTGCAGGTGGGCGCGCGCAATATGCAAAATTTCAACCTGCTGCGCGAACTCGGCAAGATCCGGAAGCCGGTGCTGTTAAAACGCGGCATTGCGGCCACCATTGAAGAGTTGCTTCTTTCGGCGGAGTACATCATGTCGGGCGGCAACTACGAAGTGATCCTTTGCGAGCGCGGTATTCGCACTTTCGAGACGGCCACCAGAAATACCATGGACATCTCGGCGATCCCGGTACTGAAGCGCTTGACGCATCTACCGGTGGTCGCGGATCCGTCCCACGGAACGGGCAAGCGCGATTACGTGATCTCCATGGCTCGCGCTGCCGTTGCGGCCGGGGCCGACGGACTTCTCGTTGAAGTGCATCACGATCCCGACCGAGCGGTGAGCGACGGAGCCCAAACGTTGCGGCCCGAACAATTCACCGAGATGATGCAGCAGGTTCGCAAAATTGCGGCCGCCATCGAACGTACAGCGTGAAGTGGTGCGCACTAAAGGGAGCGGGCCTAAAGTGAGGGGCTCCAAGAAGATCCAGACGGTCGCGATTGTTGGTGTTGGCCTGATCGGCGGCTCGTTTGCTTTGGCTCTTCGCGAGGCAGGCTTTTCTGGTGAGATCGTGGGCGTCAGTTCTTCACCGGCCATCAACGCGGGCGTGGCCGCTGGCGCTATTTCGCGCGGTGTTTCGCTTGCCGAAGCCGCTGCCATCGCCGACTTTATCTATCTTGCTCAGCCGGTCGACCGCATTCTGGAATCCATCGAATTTCTAGGTCGTCTCGCCACGAAAGATTGCCTGATCACCGACGGCGGCAGCACTAAGTCGATCATCGTGGCGAAGGCTTGCGAACACATTCGCGAGGCCGTGTTCCTAGGTGGTCATCCGATGGCCGGAAAGGAGCAGCGCGGTGTGGAGGCATCCGAAGCCGGGCTGTTTCGTGGGCGTCCCTATGTTCTATGCCCTCCCGCAACAGCCGAATCGCCCTTTGAAGAGGAGTTTCGCGATTGGCTCGTCAGGATTGGAGCGACCGTCCTCGACATGTCTGCCGCGGACCACGACGCCACCGTGGCATTGACGTCCCATCTGCCGCAACTCTTATCCACGGCCTTGGCGGTCACATTGGCTCAGTCGCAAAATCGGCAGCTTGCCAATGTGTTTGGCGGCGGATTGATCGACATGACCCGCCTGGCATTGAGCTCTCCCGACCTGTGGCTAAGCATACTGGCGACGAATAAGGTACCGGTGACGGCCGCGCTGGATGAGTTCATCGAGACACTAACCGGGATACGAGGGGCCCTCGATACCGAGAATTTAAGGGCATACTTCGATGAAGCTGCTTCCTACAGTTCAGAGTTACGTAAGCTATCTTTCAGAACCTGAGGTTTTCTGAAACATTTACAGGGTTTGGAAATTTCTTATTAGATTTATGTTAGATAACTGCATATAATCGGAAGGAAAGAAAGGCCAAAACCGTGACATCTCTCGTAAATGCGGTTCGAAGCACGTTACTTTCTTCTCCCGAAGCAAGCCGCCTGGTGTCTTTGCGCCGCTCTACCTCCTTGTTCTCCCAAGGCCAACAAGCCGAAGCACTTTACTTCCTGGAAGATGGACTGATCAAGCTCACGCGGACAAATCCGAGCGCGGATCGCGTCATTCTGGCGATTCTTGGGCCTGGCGAATTGCTGGGCGATGAGGCTCTCGCGCGGAGCCCAGCGACCTATCAGTCGGATGCCGAAGTTCTGACGACTGCGTCCTTATGGCGCATCCCGCGCGACCTTTTGCTTCGAGTTACCGGCGACAGTCCTGAGCTTTCGGCTTCTCTGCTGGAACATCTGCTCCAGCACAAGCTAACGCTTGCCCGCAAAGTGGAGTTACTCTGTCTTCACGATGTGGAGTACCGTATCCTCTATTACCTTGCGGAGCTTTCCTCTTTAGTCAAACCGTCCGAGCTAGAGGGAGGTCATCAACTTCCGCTAACGCAAGCCGAACTCGCGGACTTGATCGGGGCTACCCGTGAAACCACATCCACGACACTCAACCAACTCGAGCGGCGTGGATTGGTGAAGTTATCCCGCAGGTTACTGACAATTCCATCGCTGACCAGCCTGCGCGATGCCGCCAGCCGGAAGGATTCCATCCCCTCCAGGGTTGTCCATGCATCGTCCGCTTCCCCCCTGGCTTTGACCGCAAACGGGAGCGTTTGACCCTTGGTAGTAGGACTATTCGAGCGGGGTATGCGGGCTGCATTGCAACAAACTTGTGACGGTATTTTCGCTTGCCGCTCTTCCTATGAATCTGCTAAAGTTGATTGCAGATTTTCCAGATGTTAGCTGGTTGTATTCTTGCGAGCCCAGTCATTCGCCGGGAGAGCGCGATCCTCCCGGCGAGTAACTAGAGCAGACGAGTATTCACCTCACATCATAAACAGGAGTTAGTAGTGAGAGAAAAAGGTGTAGTGAAATGGTTCAATGCCGCTAAGGGCTACGGATTTATCCAGCGCTCCAACGGCGATGATGTCTTCGTCCACTTCTCGGCGATCCAGATGAACGGATATCGCACGCTAGAAGAAGGCTTGGAGGTTGAGTTCGAGGTGAAACGCGGACCAAAAGGTCTGCAAGCTGAGAACGTCGGCAAGCCCTAGTTACAGCTTGGATACAGTCAGCTTTTAAACTTAGGCCGTCTATCCTTCATCGGATTGGCGGCCTTTTTGTTGCAGCAGTGACTTTATAAGATCTACTCCATGTTGCAGATCCCGCCGCCGTTGATTCTCGTCGGATGCTTCGCGCTCCACCGTCAATAGGCCGCTGTAGCCCACGTCCTTTAACTTAGCAACGAAATTCTCCATGCCGACGCTCCCCTGCCCTAGGGGTTTTTCGATTCCAAGCAGCTCCGGCTTTTCGCGCACGGGCCAATCGCCATCTTTGCAGTGAACCGAGACCACGTGATCGCGCAGCACATCCAAAGCCTCGATGGGGTCACCTGTTCCGTAAAGAATCATGTTGGCGGGATCGAAGTTCACGGCCAGATTCTTGCGGTCCACATCGTGAATGAACTGCAGCAGCACCTTCGGCGGCTCCTGGCCGGTTTCCATGGTGAAGTACTGGCCGTGTCCATGGCAGTGGTTGCAAAGGTCGCGGATCACCTTCACCATTTCTCCATAGGCGGCATTGCTCTTATCTTCCGGAATAAATCCGACATGACAGGCCACGCTTCGAACGCTTAGCTCGGAGGCAAAGTCGGCAACCGCCTTCGTACGCTCTACGCGCTCCTGTCTCGTTCGGGGCGGTACGAAGCCGACGGTGTCGATTACGGTGGCGAAGCTGGCGTAATCCTCGCCGTCGTAGCTGCAGAAGATGGCGGCGATTTGAAATTCGTCACCCTCCAATGCGCGTCTCCACTCGGCCGGCTTGCCTTCCAGCGCGTAGTTGCCGGGAATGCCTAGATGTCCGCCGTTTACGCCGAAGCCTTTGGCGTCTTCAAGAGTTTCCGTGGCGCTCCCTTTAGACCAGAACATCACTCCCGGCTCTAGAAATTGATTCTTTTCCATTGTTCCTTTCTTGAAGATGCAATTACAGGTGTTAGCCGTTCAGAAAGACTTGGGGAGATAGGGCGCTGGTATCGTCAGAGGAGAGCGAAAAGCGATGCATTATCGAAAACTAGGATCTACAGAACTGGAAATTAGCGAGATCGGCTACGGCGCATGGGGGATTGGCGGGAAGCAGTGGCTTGGCGGCAAAGACGACGAATCGCAGCGGGCGCTGCAGCGAGCTTTCGAACTAGGCCTAAACTTCATTGACACGGCGCTAGCGTATGGCGATGGGCATAGCGAAACGCTGGTGGGGCAAGCGGTGAAGAGCGCGCCTAACCGGATTTATGTGGCCACCAAGATTCCGCCGAAGAACCGCATCTGGCCGGCATCTCCGTCGACGCCGATTTCCGAGGTGTTTCCTTATCAGTACATCATCGATTCGACGGACGAAAGCCTGCGGAATCTCGGCGTCGAACAGATCGATCTCTTGCAGTATCACGTTTGGGATGATGCCTGGGTACGCACGGAAGAATGGCGCCGCGCTATCGAGGACTTGAAGAAGGCCGGAAAGGCACGCTACTTCGGCGTTTCCATTTCCGATCACAATCCCGATTCGGCGCTCGAAGCGATAAAGACCGGAGTGATCGACACGGTTCAGGTGATCTATAACATCTTCGATCAGACAGCGGAGAAACATCTGTTTCCGCTGTGCCTGGAAAGGAAGATCGGGGTGCTCGCGCGCGTGCCGCTGGACGAAGGCGGCCTCACCGGCACCATCACGGAGAACACTCAATTCGAGCCCGGAGAGTTCCGGGAATCGTACTTCAAGGGGGACCGAAAGAGTCAGGTTGTGGAACATGTCGAAGCACTGAAGAAGGACTTGGGCACGCGGTCCGCTACGCTGCCTCAGGTCGCGCTGCAGTTCTGCATTTCACATCCAGCGGTTACGACCGTGATCCCCGGCATGCGCCGGATATCGACTGTCGAAAGCAGTTGCGCGGTTTCGGATCTGGGCAAACTGGATCCCGAAACGCTGGGCAAATTGAAGCGGCATGCGTGGGACCGGAACTTCTATCAATAGAGGCGCGGATCTCACCAGACGCGGCAGGCATTTTCGCGCATCATCGGCTGCCCGATTTTGCAGCCGAACGCCGAGCCGAACTGCGGCAGGTCAGAGACCACTCCGTTGATGCGGTATTCGTTCGGCGAGTGCGGGTCCGTGAGCGCGTGAACGCGCTTGCTTGCCGGGCGCTCATCGCCGCAGGCCCACTGTGCCATTCCAACAAAAAAGCGTTGGTCCGGCGTCAGCCCGTCGGCTGATTTCGGATCTTCGCTTTGTGTGGCATGCTTCCAGGCGATGTATGCCAGCAGCGTGCCCCCAATATCGGCAACGTCTTCGCCCAGCGTGAGGCTGCTGTTGATCTTGATGTCGTCAACGATCGTGTATTGCGCGTACTGATTTCGCACGCAAGACACCCGCTGGTCGAACTGCTTGGCGTCGGCGCCCGTCCACCAATCTTTCAAATTTCCTTGCGCGTCGAACTGGCGGCCTTCGTCGTCGAAGCCGTGCGTCAACTCGTGGCCGATGGTTGCTCCGGTATTACCGTAATTTGGGGCGGCGTCCATTTTGGGATCGAAGAGCGGAGGCTGCAGAACGCCTGCCGGAAAATTGATGTCGTTCATCTGCGGATCGTAGTAGGCGTTCACGGTTGGGGGCGTCATATCCCACTCTTGCCGGTCTACGGGCTTGCCGATCTTAGTCAGATCGCGCTGTTCTTCGAAGTGCGCCGCCCGTTCGACGTTACCGAGAAAGTCGTTTGGTTGGATGACAACCGAACTATAGTCGCGCCACTTATCGGGATATCCAATCTTGTTGACAACGGCGTGCAGCTTTACCAACGCCTGCTGCTTGGTAGCGTCGCTCATCCAAGTCAGTCCTTGAATATCTTGCCCCATCTCCTGTTCGATCTGCTGTGTCATCCGTAGTGCGTCTGTTTTGGTTCTCGGGGAAAATGTTTTTGCGACGAACACTTGTCCGAGCGCTTCGCCGAGTTCCCGATCCACCAACCGCGTACACTTTTTCCAGCGCGGAGGCAATTGCGTTACGCCGGTCAGATAACGTCCATAGAAATTGAAGCTTTCATTCTCAAAGTTGGACGACAAGTAGGGCGCTGCCGCGTTTACAGCGTGCCAGCGCAAGTAGGCTCGCCAGGCAGCAAGATTTTGTTGGCGTAACTGCTGATTCAGCTCGTCGTAAAACTTCGGCTCCGTGATGTTCACAGTTTGAAATCGTGGTGCGTTAATGCCGGCGAAGTAGCTGTCCCAGTTAAACTGCGGAACCATCTGGATCAGTTGTTCGCGCGTGACTTTGTGCTTCAGGTTATAGGGATTGCGCATCTGCACACGCGTTAGAGAAGCCTGGGCTAGAGCGGTCTCGATCTGCATGGCTGATTGCGCGTCGGCTTGGGCGTCGGGCGCTGTCTCGCCGATCAGTTCAAGCATCTTCTCGATATGCGCCACATAATGTTGGCGGACTTCTATGGATTTCGAGTCGGTCTTGGTGTAGTAATCACGATCCGGGAGTCCCAGGCCACCCGCGCCCGCGAATGCAATCACCTGCGAAGAATTGTCGTAATCCTGATTCGATCCGAAGCCGAACAACATGCCGGATTCGAAGCCGTTTGTGTGCTCACTGGCAATGAACGCCGCGATATCGTCTGTCGAGTTTAGCTTTGCGATTCGCTCCAGTGCGGGCTGGATCGGCTTGGCTCCGGCGCGTTCCACGGACGCTTCATCCATGCAGGCGTGGAAGAAGTCTCCGATCTTCTGCTCGTTCGCGGTACGAGAAGCCGCCGGTCTCGCCGCAGTTTCCAGGATGCCCCACAGCAGCCGCTCGTTTTCGTTCGATAGTTTCGAGTACACATCCCAACGGGCTTGGTCGGGCGGAATCGGATTGAGCTTGTTCCAGTTGCCGCAAGCGTACTGATAGAAGTTAGCGCATGGATCGGCGGATTTGTCCATGAAGGTGGTGTCGAGGCTCGGCGTGTAGGGAAGCGTGGTGAGCGGTTTGTCCTGGGCAACTAACAAACTCGCGGCAGCAATCCAAAGAAGCAGGAGACGGCGCATGAAGTCGATTGTTGCAGATAAATCTATTCGACGCGCAGGACGGAGGCAGGATCGATGGCGGTGGTGCGGCGGGCCGGAAGGAAGTAGGCAAGCAGCGCTCCGCTGAAGAGAATCGAGATGGCGAGGATGGCGGACACCGGATCGTGTACTTGAATATCGTAGACCATGCTGGTCATAAATCGAGCCAGCACCCAGGCTCCGCATAGACCGGCGCCCATGCCAATCAGAACAGCAGTGGAGCCCTGACGGAGGATCATCAGAATCAGGCTGCTCCGTTCCGCTCCAAGAGCCATGCGAATGCCCATCTCGCGTGTGCGGCGACTGACGCTGTAAGATGCGACGCCATAGACGCCAATGAACGTTTCGAGCACTGCCAGCATGGCGAAGATCGTTAATAGTGCGGTATAGAAGCGCGGCGTGGCTACGGATTTCTCCACTGTTGCCTCCATAGTGGTTACGTCTTCGACGACCTGCTCGGGATCGAAGCGATGAATCGCCTGCCGGAGGGAAGATTCCACCGGGCGTGGATCGCCGATGGTGCGAACGATTAACGAGGTGGCAATGGCCGGACCAAGATACTGCCCATAGGGACGATATGCTTCGGGAACCGGCGTTCCCGATTTCATGCCGATATGTTGACCTACTGGATTGATGTTCGGCCAGTACTTCTGGGCCATTGCTTTGTTGATCACGATGACGCCAGGGCTGTGCGCGTCGTTGTCTGAATCCTTAAACGGCCTGCCGCGTTCGAGCGGTATTCCCAATGTGGCGAAATAGCCGGGGCTCACCGAGCGAAATGGAAAGAGGCAGGGATTGCAGGGCCGATTCGGGATGTAAACCGTCGTTGCAATCTCTAGTTTTCCCATCGGAAGACTTGTGCTGATGGCCGCTTCTTCGACGCCAGGCAGACGTTTGATGATCGGCAAAAGCGCCTGGTATCGTTTCTGCGCTCGTTCTTCTTTTGAACTGCTGAAGCTTGCTTCCGGAATGGCTGCGGTGACGACGTGGGCCGCCTGGAAGCCGGGGTCAACGCTCATCAGACGGCTAAGCTGCGAACCATCAGAGCAGCGTCGGAGAGCAGAATAACCGAAAGCGCCATCTTCCGGAGAGCGTCCGTAGTTGGAATTCTCCATAATTAGCGATCCCATCGAAGCACCGAGCATGCTGGTGGAGAAAATTCAAGTCGGCCACAGTCGTCCACTGGGAATCGTCGCTCTGCGTTGCTTTCTTGTCGATTAATACAAGTTGGCTGGCATCGCGATAGGGCAGCGGTCGAAGGAAGACCGCGCGAAAGGCGCTGAACATCGTGACTGCCGCGCCAATTCCAAGCGCTAACGACAGAACGGCCGTTAAAGTGAAAGCAGGAGTCTTGCGAAGCTGCCGCAGGCCGAAACGAAGGTCCTTGACGAAGTCGCTCGACTCCATTCGCATATCGATTTAACGGTATCTTATCCTCTCTGGTTACAGAATAGAAGGGATGCTGTGGATACGGGTTTTGGCGGGTTCTGTATTGGCTGTCTTTTTGGCGGCGGGGGCGGTTCCTCCCAAAGTGCTGCGCGTCGGCGTTGCCGGGTCAGAGCCGTTCGTGGTGAACGCAGGCAACGGCCTGGAGGGTATTTCCGTCGAGATCTGGCAGGCTATCGCGGACCATACCGGCCTGCGGTATCACTTTCAGACTTACGGCAGTGTTCCCGAGGCGCTCACAGCGTTGCAGGATGGTTCGGTCGACGTGGTGGTGGGCCCGGTCAGCGTCACAGCGGGCCGGGCGAGAGAAGTCCGATTCTCGCAGCCCTATTTTCAATCCAGCCTATCGATACTGTCCTCCATTCACGGTCCATCGATCTGGCAGCGGGTACAGCCATTCTTTAGCCCATCGTTTTTCATCACCATCGGAATTCTGCTTTTTGTTTTGGCGTTAGTCGGGACGCTGGTCTGGCTAGCGGAACGGAAGACGTCCACGGATCAATTTCCCTACCGGGCAGGTCCGGGAATCGCCAACGGCATCTGGCTGGCCCTAGTCACAATGACCACGGTAGGATATGGCGACCGCGCCCCGAAGACCTTTTGGGGAAGGCTGGTTACCGGTACCTGGATGATTGTTTCGCTCATCACGGCTACTTCCTTAATAGCCGGGATCGCGAGTACGCTAACACTGACGGGATTGCAGACGAACGTGGTTTCGACTGCGGAGCAACTGCGCGGCAAGAAGGTGGCAGCGGTGCCGGGAACTCCAGGAGCAGTATTTGCAAGACGCTACGGCGCTGAGATTGTGAATGCCCAATCGATACAAGAGGGCTATCGATTGGTGCATCAGCGTTCGGCACAGGCGATGGTTTTTGACCGGCCTCAACTCCTTTATTACGAAAGCAAACAACATGACTCGGGGGAGTCGGTTTCGAAGGCGGAGTACAACCGCCAAGCCTATGCCTTTGCGTTTCCGCCGTCTTCCGATCTTATCCACTCCGTCAATATCAGTCTTCTGCGGCTGGAGGAATCGGGAAGAGTGGGTAGAATTGTGCGGGAGTGGCTTGGCGATGAGGCGGAAAACTGACGCTCTGACTGCGGCGAATCCCGCTTTCGAACAGTGTTGTTGCGGAATCGAACAGTTGCTGCGTTCCTTTTTTAGTGACAAGCGCTAAAAAGCATTTACTTTCAACGTCGCGCGATTTGGCGCTGAACTTGCCCATATAACCGGGTATGATGCTTTCCAATCTTGTCTCCGATATTCGTTACAGCCTGCGAGTTTTATCGAAACAACGGGGTTATACGGGATTTGCCTTGGCGGTGCGGGCTATCAGTATCGGGGCCAACGCGGCTATTTTCGGCGTAGCCGACGCCCTGCTCCTGAGGCCGCTGCAGTTCCGGGATGCCGGGCGGCTCGCTGAGGTTTGGGAGGACGGTTCGCGGATGGGGTTCCCCGAAAATACACCTTCGGCTGGGAATTTCGGCGAGTGGAAGAAACGCAATCACGTTTTCGGCGATATGGGAGCGCTAAAAAACGGGATATTCGCCATTACTGGGAATGGTACTCCGGAACAAGTAGAGGGAAGCTTCATGACACAGAATCTGCTTCCGCTGCTCGGTGTGGAGCCGTTACTGGGGCGCAATTTCCTATCCGCGGAAGACCGGGAAGGAGGCGCGAAAGTGGCAATTATAAACAACTCGCTCTGGCGCAATCGTTACGCAAGCGACCCGGCAATCATCGGGAAGCCGATCCGGCTGGATGGGGAGCGGTACGAGATTGTCGGTGTGATGCCGGCGGGATTCCGATTCCCGGAGAGATCGAGCATCTGGGTGCCTCTGGCTTTAACGCCCCATCAGCTTCAGGATTTTGGGGACCATTACCTTCGAGTGTTTGCGCGTCTCCGGCCGGGCGTTACCGTCGCGGAGGCTTCGCGGGAAATGGCGAATCTAGCCCGCCAGCTTCAACGCGAACACCCGAAGGAGAATACGGATATCGGCGCGTTTGCTGTGAGTTTGCGCGACCAACTGGTGGGCAAACTTCGCCTGGGTCTCCTGGTGTTATGCGCCGGAGTGGGCTGCGTTCTTTTGATTGCTTGCGCGAACCTGGCTGGCTTGACGATGGCGCGGAGCGTGGCTCGCGGGCAGGAACTGGCGGTTCGGGCGGCATTAGGGGCCAGCAGATCGCGGCTTCTCGTGCAAATTGTCGTCGAAAGCGTATTGCTGTCGGTAGCCGGAGGCGCTCTGGGGATTCTGGTGGCAGCCTGGGGATTGCCTTATCTACAGCATCTGGTGCCGCTTGGCTTGCGCGGATGGGCGCATCCACAGTTGAACTGGACGCTGGCGGCCTTTACGTTTTTGGTTTCGTTGGGATCGGCGGCACTCACGGGACTGCTGCCTGGCCTTCGTTCGTCACGCGTGGACCTGAGCAGAGCGTTGCGCGAGAATTCCCGGAGTTCAGTTGGGGCAAGCACATTCACGCGCCAGTTGCTGGTCACGGTAGAAGTGGCGTTAACAACCGGACTGGTGCTGAGCGCATTGCTTCTGGTGCAGACACTTTCCGCGCTTTCTCATGTGAAGTTGGGATTCAACCCCAGCCATGTGTTGACGCTGCGAACTAACCTACCGCTTTCTCCCGAATCGCCCTACCAAGAATTTTCACGGCGCTTTCATTTCTATACTGCCGTTCTCGACAAAGTAAAGGCCATTCCGGGCGTCCAATCCGCAGGCTATACAACGTTCCTTCCGCTGACCAATGCAGGTGGAACGAGCGGGTTCATTATTGAGGGCGAAGGGCTTTTGCCGCCAGGCCGATTCGAGGATGCCAATCACAGGGCGATCAGCGATCAATACTTGCAGACCATGGGAGTACGTCTTCGCCAAGGAAGATTTTTCGCGGCTTCGGACGGTCCCGACTCCCGCCCGGTAGCGATTATCAACGAAGCGATGGCGCGTCAGTACTTTCCAAATGAGAACCCCTTAGGGCGCCGATTCAGGTTCAGTGATCCGGGGTCGCCCTGGATCACAATCGTTGGCATTGTGGACGATGTGCGGCAAATGGGCCTGGAAGTCGCCGGACGAGCCGAAATGTATTTTCCATGTAGCCAGCCCGCGGCCTCTTTCGGGTACTTCACTCCCCGGGATCTAGCAGTGAGGGTACAGGGCGACCCGCTTCGTTTTGCTGGCGAAGTGCGCGCGGCGATCTGGTCAGTAGACCGCAATGAACCGATATCCGACATCATGCCGATGACGCAATTAGTATCGGGAAAAATAGCGGCACAGGACATGGAAGTTAAACTGCTTTCGGGGTTCGCGATCATCGCGATGCTGCTGGCGAGCCTGGGCCTTTACGCGCTTTTGGCCTACAACATCGCCCAGCGCACAAAGGAGATCGGCATTCGCATGGCATTAGGCGCGCAGAAAGGACAGATACTCTGGTCCTTTATGACGGAAGGACTCACGCTGACGTTCGCCGGCGCTTTCGGTGGGTTTTTATGCGCGCTGCTGCTGCAGAACTTACTCAGCGGCTTATTGTATGGAGTGTCAGCGATGAACCCGCTGGCATGGTCGGCGACGGCGATAATTCTGCTGGCCGTGGGCACGCTGGCTTCTTTCCTACCCGCAAGAAGGGCCGCGCGAATCGAACCTATGGAAGCGTTACGGTACCAATGATGCTTTTTAGACCTGCTCGCGCAACCAGGTGAGATATTTTTCCGAACCTGCGGCGATGGGGACCGCGAAGATTTCGGGCGTGTCGTATGAATGGAGTTCCGCGATGCGTTTTTCGAGTGCAGGATAGCCGTCGGTTGCCGTCTTTATCAATAGCTGGACCTCTTCGGCTTCGGAAACTTCGCCTTTCCATCGAAAGATGCTTTGCACGCCGGCGATCATGTTGGCGCAGGCCGCAAGGCGCTCGTCAACGACGATGCGAGCGATGCGGCGTGCTTCCGCCGGATTTTCACAGGTGCAAAAGACGAGCACGGCGCCGGTCATAGATTTTTTTCTGGACCTTTCATGAAAACAAGTTTATAAAGATAGGTAGGACCTTCCCCAGTTGTCACGCAATTTTCTTCGCCCGCTTGCTGCCGTCGCCGCGCTCACGGGTCTTTCTGCTTACGCAACGATCATGCTTCGAGGGCCGCAGGGGCTGGCTGCTCTCCAGGAGAAACGGCACGAGGTGCGGGCGTTGGAAGAACAGAATGCCGACTTACAGCGTGACATTGATGCCAAGAGATTGCGAATCGAGCGATTAAAGCACGACAAAGACACGCAAGAACTGGAAGTGCGCAAGCGGCTGAAGATGGACCACGAAGGCGACACCGTTTTCGTGCTTCCTCCCGCAGCGAACCACGCGAAGACGGCCGATCGTAATCAGGCGAACGGAACCGCCAATTAGGCAGCATTCCTTCTCTCACCTAGTCTCTTAATGCTGAGCGAATAACCACGGCTACGGACGTAATTGTTTCCGCGTCGGACAGAAGCAGGCGATGCGGAAACCAGAAAGCGTCGAGCACACAGCTTTCTGCGACCGGACATGGAGTAACGCGGCAAGTTCCTTCTTTCTGGTAGACCGGATTGTTGTAGAGGGTGTGCGGGTAAAACGGCGTGCAAGGAACACCGGCGCTCGCCAGCCTATGCTGAAACTCGTCGCGGGAGATGCGAGCGTCCATCAGCCGCCCGGGCAGCAAATAATGGGAGTTCTCCGTCACACTGGCTGGAACCTGCTGCCAGACAAGTTCGGGCAAATCAGGCAGTTGTTGTTTAAGAAGCGCGGCGTTGTGTGTGCGGGTTTCTATTTGCCCTGGCAGGCGCTCGAATTGAGCCAGCAGGACCGCGGCCTGAAACGCGGTGAGGCGAAAGTTGGCGCCTATCCGGTGATGCTCATAAAAGCTATGGCCGGGGATGCGGCCCTGATTGGCTACGGAGCGCGCGTGCTCCGCCATTTCCTGGTCCGAAGTGACCAGGATGCCGCCTTCTCCCGCGCAAAGTACTTTTCCGTTCTGGAAGCTGAAGGAGCCGAACACCCCAAAACTGCCCGCACGCTTTCCGTTCCAGGCTGAGCCGTGTGCGTGGGCTGCATCTTCGATCAGGTGTATACCGTAGTCCCGGCAGATGCGCCCCAGGGCTTCCATGTCGCATAGAGAACCGCCAAAATGAACAGCGATAATGGCCCTTGTTTTTGGAGTGATTGCCTCAAGTACTCGACGCGGATCGATATTGAACGAATACGGTTCGATGTCGACGAAGACGGGAATAGCGCCTATGCGGGAAACCGCCGTGGCGGTGGAGATGAAGGATACGGCAGGAACGATCACCTCGTCATCAGGACCGATTCCAAGAACGTGAAGCGCGAGTTCGAGCGAGACCGTTCCGTTGAACGTGCTAATGCCAAAGGCGGAGTGCTGATAGGCCGCGAAGCTATCTTCAAACTCCTTCACGAATGGGTGAAATCCGCCCCATTGCGGGCTCTCCAGCACCATGCGCAGCAGCTCCGATTCGCGCTCGTCGGCTTGAGGCCAGGAAGGTATTTGCATGCTTCTGGGAAACTGTTTTCAGTGTAGACAATGCAACAATCAGGGTGCGTATGTCGGTTTACCAAGAGCGGAAAGACGAACTGGAGCACTACGAGTTCAAAATGGGCCGGGAGCGCGGACGATTGGCGGTGACGCTGGATTGCATTACGGACGCGATGGTATTGGTGGGTCAACATGGCGTGTACTGCCAGAGTGCCCGGCAAGTGGGCAAGCCCGCGATGGACATTCAGTTGATTACGAAGAGCTTGACCGATGCCAAAGAGTTGATTGCGAGCGTGCTGGAGGATTTGGAGCGCGCGAAGGGTCGATTGCAAGGCGAATAACCCGAGCAAGCTGGGCTTGCGCCGTTCACCGCAGAAGCGCCGTCTGGTATGATTTTCTCGACGTTAAATGACGTGTTGCCTGGCCTTGCTGCTCCTACTGGCACAAGACGCGCCTACAGCAAATGTTAGTTCGGTTACGACACTGATTCGTGGGCGGGAGTTTTCGCAGGCGCTGACGCAGACCGGAACCCTTCTGCAGCAATCTCCCCGCGATCCGCAGTTGTGGACGCTGCAGGGGATTGCGCATGCCGGGGCTGGCGATAGCGCGGCGGCGCTCGTTGATTATCAACAGGCGCTGAAGATCGCCGCCGATTACATTCCGGCGTTAAAGGCAGAGGCTCAGATTGAGTATCAAGAAGGCAGTAAGGACGGCATTGCCACGCTTCGTCGCATCTTGAAACTACAACCAAGCGATCCCGTCAGCCATGCCATGCTCGGGGCGCTTGCTTTCCAGCAGCACGATTGCAGGACTACGGTGGAGAATTATTCGGCAAGCAAAGAGTTGCTCGCGTCTCAGCCGGTCGCGTTGAGCCAGTATGGCGAGTGCCTTGCGCTAGAAAAGCATGCCGATGAGGCCACTGCCGCGTTTCGGCAAGCGGCTGCACTGGAGCCTGAGGCTTGGCAGATGAGATATAACCTGGCCCTGGCGGAGTTCAGGGCAAATCGAACTGAGCAGGCGCTGGGCGATTTACAGCCCCTGCTCAGTTCCCAGCAAAATCGGCCGGACGTGCTGAATCTGGCGTCCACGCTTTATGAGACAACAGGAGACACACCCGATGCAGTAAAAATCTTACGGCAGGCTATCGTCGATAATCCGCGAGACGCCGAACTCTACCTACACTTCGCCGATTTGTGTTTCGTTCACAAGTCTTTCCAGGTGGGGATCGATATGTTGAACGCAGGGCTTACGCAGTTGCCGGATTCCGCGCAGCTCTATGTTGCACGCGGAGTGATGTTCGTCCAACTGGGCAAGTACCCTACGGCCGAAGCCGATTTTGCGAAGGCAGAAAAACTCGACCCAAACCAGAGCTTTAGTTCCGTCGCGCAAGGATTGACAAACTTGCAGGAAAACAATCTGGATACGGCGCTCGCGTCCACAAGGGCCGAATTAAAACGCGATCCGCGGAATGCGTTTCTTCACTATCTGGAGGCGGAGACGCTACGCCAAAAAGGCGTGACGCCTCCGTCCAAAGAGTTCGATGAAGCAGTAAAGGCGGCGCTTGCGGCTATTCGGCTGAAGCCGAACTATCCCATTGCGGAAGACTTGCTAGGTAGTTTCTATTTGAAAGAAGGCAAGAACGATCTTGCCCGGCAGCAGTTCGAAAATGCGCTACGGCACGATCCGACCAATGAATCCGCGATCTACCACATGATTACGGTGGCGCGCAAAACCGGACGGACCGGGGACATTCCCGGACTGGTAAAGCGCCTTGCCGAAGCCAAAGCCGCGGGGAAAAAGCGCGACGATTTGGCTGGGCAATTCGTTCTGGTAGAGCCGAAGCAGCCCTAGCGAAGTTCCGCGACGCGCGGTGCGCATTGCGATTTATCACGCAAAAAGGGGAACGCGGTAATGCGGAGTTTGGCAGCGCCGTATGGCACCAAGGTCAGGTTTTGGAGCGGATCTTTAGACACTACCGGACTGACGGGCACCGGCGCCGCTGAATGTTCGTCCACTGACCATTGCGGAAGTTCCCTGCCCTCGATCTGCAACGTCACAGGCGGATTTTTCACGTTAAACGGGATGCCTGAGACGGCGTGCTCGGCGGCTTTCGCGTCGCACGCTCCTGTTTCGACCGCATAGTTCCATTTGGTCTCCGTTTGCAATTGCCAATCAGAGGACTTTTCGGAGTAGTGCTTCAATTGCGACCATTGCGCATTCAGCGGAAGTGAAAACACGAGCGGTCCACGTTCGAAAACGGCTGCATCGTGATACCAATGGCTCACGCGAGAAGTCATCGCAAAGGAGACCGTGAGGACGTCGCCATTATTCCACTTTCGGCTGATGCGCGAGATCATTTTCGACGTGTCGCAAGAGGCTTGCCCCTTGCCGAAACGGTCTGCACCTGCCGAGCAGTCCGATCGCAACGTGGAAAGGGGGTTGCCGTTTACGCTGACGTTCTCGGATGCAGCCCATGCGGGAAGCCGCAGGGCCAAGGGAAACGCCTCCGGCTGCTTCAGGTCCATTGTGAACCGGACGGTACCGTCAAAGGGATAGGCGGTGGATTCCGCTATCGAAACCAGTTTACCGTGAATGTCTGTCTGTACTTTGCTCGGAGCGTACACAGCAGCGAACAATCCGCCGTCCGGGGTCGCCATCCAGAGATTCGAGACGAGCTTTGGCCAGCCCTGATGAAGATTCGCCGTACAGCAGCCGAAGTTCGGCGCAAGGCCGAACAAGTTCGATTCGTCGCCGTTGGTGGACCATTCCCGGTGAGCGCGAGTGCAGGCGATTTGGTTCGGCTGCTGATCGTATTGATGCGACCACATATCGTCGGAGAGTGTTGCCGGAAGAGCGTTGTAGGCCACGCGCTCCAGCCGATCGGCCAAGCGGGCATCGCCGAGAATGGACAGCGCTTCTTCATAGGAAAACATGCTTTCCACCACGGCGCAGAGTTCGATTCCTTGCGAGGGATCGGGTCCGGCCAGATGCTCATCACCGCTGAACATGCCGTTCGGCAGGCCGTGATAGCGATCGAGCATTGTCAACATCTGATCCAATCCAGACCGGTCAGCCGCTTTGCCGCTGACGAGCCACCAGATCGGGGCGGCTTTCAATGCCATCGCATTGTTGACGCCGTGGGTCTGCATGGCAATATCAGGAATGGGCTGATTGGGCTTCAGCCCCAACTTCTGTTTGGTTTCCTTCGTTGTGTACCGGAAATCGGCAAACTGCGCTTCCCAGTTATACCCTTGCTGGTGGAGTAAATCGGCCAATTTCAGCAAGCTTTTGTCGCCGGTCCGGTTATAAAGCCAAAGGACCGAATACACGTTATCCTGCCAGCGATACTTGCCCCAGTCTTTCAGCGGGCGGTTCGGCAGTTCACGAAGTTCGTACGCGAAGTATTTTTTCATCAGGGGAATGACACGCCCATCGCCGCTGACCTCCTGATATTGCGTCAGGACCTTCAGCATAACCATGCGCGGCCACCAATCGTCATTGCGGGGCGGCCCAAACTGGCCGTCGGTTTGTTGATGGGTCAGCGTCCAATCGACCCATTTTTGTGCTTTCGCCTTCAGTTTCGGATCGTTTAGCTGGTATGCCAACGGGAGCAGCCCATCCAGGTAATATGGGCCGCGTTCCCAAGATTCGCCGGTACCGCCCAGCCATCCGCTATTCGGCCCAACATCGTTCCAGAATTCGTCCAGGTGTCCCGTGAGACCGGAGGCTTGTATTTCGAGTTGATTTCGTAGCCAGCCTTCCGGCTTCACGGCACCCAATGGCAGCGGGTTGAATGCGTTCTGCTGAAGCGGTGCGCGGTTAGGAACGATAGCGCCTCTGGAAGCTTCGGAGGATTCCGCAAAGGCGGCAGCAGAAAAAACTAGTAAGAGGAACAGAAACTTACGAATTGGCACGGGGGTGGTGTTCTTTCAAAAAAATAGGAGCGAGGAAGTACTTCGCTCCTTTGTAGTTTAGAACGACATAAACAATTAACTAGCGCACTTTCCGTGTTAATAGAAGGCAGCTCTGGAAAGTCTTGGCGGAGCAAGATGCCGCGAGCCTAGTCGAATGATTTGAGACAGAGGGTATGGGAAGCGCATGCGGCCGGGAAAGGGTCGATGCGCGAGTTGGCGGAGAGCTTTGGAGTCAGCCTGGGCTGGGTGAAGAAGATCTCTCGGCAACGGCGTCAAAGCGGACAGAGGGAGCGGGTGGAGCAGCGTCACGGCCCGCTCGGCAGAGTGACCGAGGCAATCGAGGCGAGTCTGCGGGAGCAAGTGCGGCAAGTGCTCGGTCCCCAACCGGCTCCGGGTCACATCGTGGTGATGGATAACCTGTCCGCCCACAAGGTCCAGGGCGTGCGCGAGATGATCGAAGCTCGGGGCGCCGGGCTTCTCTACCTGCCCCCTTACTCGCCGGACTTCCACCCTATCGAGAAGGCTTGGTCCAAACTTAAACAACACCTGCGGCGGCTCAAAGCCCGAACCGTTGAACAACTTCAACAGAGCCTCGCTCAAGCCTTGCCCACCATTACCCCTGGCAATGCGCAGGCTTGGTTCCGTCACTGCGGATATACATTACAGTAACAAGAAAATGCTCTAGTAGATGGCGATCCTGACAAGATTCAGGAGGCATTCAACGTGTATGCGGCCCGCGTTCCCGTGGGCCGGGTTGGAAGGCCGGAGGAAGCTGCCCAAGCTGCTCTCTGGCTTTGCAGCGATGCCGCCTCCCATATCACAGGCCAGTCCATGATCGTCGATGGCGGTCTCACGGCTTGGGCTCGTTAGACAGGTCGCCGTGACCGATTCCGCATCTTGACTGGCCAGACCCCTTCAGCCCGGAAGTCTAGGCTCCCCCTCCGTTGGTCCTTAGTATTCATAAATTCCTTTCTTGAGGTGCCCCTTAATCGTCTGCCCCTGTCCGACTGTCGGCCATGAGACGCCCGGCAAGTGTCAGAAGCGTCTTTTGACGTACGATCACAGCTAGCCTTGTGCGGCCACTGGAAGCGGCGCGGCAAAGATCACCTTAGTAGGCCGGATCGGTCGGCTATTGGCAGGCTCCATACTCACGGCGATCGCCTTCCACTGGTCCGGCTTGGTGGGACCGGGAATGACGGTGACACCCTGGCCGTTCGCATCGGTTCCAAAGCTCTCCACGGGCTCCGGCGATCCACTTTTGGGCACGATCCAACTCTCATACTTCCACCCGGACGGGGCGCCGGAAAGGTGATCGGCAACCAAGACAACGCCCAAACGCCGATGGACGAAGAGACTGCCCTGCGCTCCAGGCGAAGGAGCATTGAAGGCGGTTTGCTCGGTTCCCTTTGCCTGCATAATCTCCACCGCCCGAGACATGCGGGTAAGTTGCGCCGCGGCCATGCGAGACTGTTCTCCCTCGGCGCGCCGGGCCCGGCCTTCGATATTAAGCCCAATCGTCAGGGCCAGAATGGTCGCGGCAGCCATCGCCCAGGAGGCCCATTGCCAACTGGAGCTTGCTTTGCTAACCGTCTCCTTCTCGCCAAAGCTGTCCGCAATGCGTTGCCGCAGCCGACGGGGCGGATTCACGAGCGGGACGGTTTTTGAGATCATCGCATTCTGCTCCAAGGCACGCTTCAATTCGGCGCGGCATGTGGGGCAATCGTCACGAAGATGATCCGTCATCCTGGCGCGCTCCGGCTCTTCGAGCAACCCGAGGGCGTACAGTTCACACGATTCCCGGAAGTCGTCGCACGTCATGGCGTTTTGTATGTCATCGTAGCGGCTCGAAGATTCTTCAAAGCGCTACGGACAAGACCCTTTATCGTACCGAGCGGCTTGCGCAGTTTCTCCGCAATCTCGGTTTGCGTCATTCCCTGCAGGTGAGTGAGTTCGATCACCTCACGCTGCTCTTTGTTTAGAGCCTCCAACGCCTCACGAACGGCTCCTTCTTTGGCAAGCCGGTCCGCTTGATCGTCAGAGCAGACGAAATATCCCGCCTGATCCAGGTCATCGATGCTGGCTGTGGCGGCGAGTTCCGCATTGGCCAAAGATCGCAGATAATCGAAGGCGCGGTTACGGGCAATGGTGACCAGCCAGCCTTGAAAATTCCCGCGCGCTTCATCGAAGGTGTGAATGCGGTTCCAGACTCGAAAGAAAGTTTCTTGAACCAAGTCTTCCGCCGTTGCCTGATTACCGACCGCGCGAAAAATAATGGAGTAAATCAATTTTCCATACCGGTCGTACAACGCGACCGCCGACTGACTCTCGCGGCGTTTCAAACGAACCACGAGCTGAGAATCGTCCTCAGATGCTTCGGCGCGCGACATTGCACGGGCAGCCGGACGAATCCGGTATCCCCTGAGGGCTCCTTCCATTGGAGCGAATAGGCATTCTCCATTTAGTGTCATCGATTTATGCCGCCAAAGTCCAACATCGTTTACAACAATCGTTTACAACTGAAGACGGAAAAGCGGCAGGAATAACGAAGAATCCCCGCCGCCTTTTTCGTTCAACTACGACGGAAGCCCACTAGTTCGGCTGCAGCACGTTGTCGATCACGTCGATGACGCCGTTCGATTGATACACGTTCGGAACCGTGATGGATGCCATTTCGCCCTTTTCGTCCTTCAGCATGACGCGTCCGTCCTGCATGGTCAGCGTAAGAGGCTCGCCTTCCACAGTTTTCAGGGTCGCGGTTCCGTTTCCGGCTTTAATCTGCTTCTTCAGATCCGCGAGCGAGAGCCTTCCTGGAACAACGTGATAGGTGAGGACCTTTGTCAGCATTTCCTTGTTCTCGGGCTTCAAGAGGGTATCGACCGTGCCGGCCGGCAGCTTTGCGAAGGCCTCGTTTGTCGGCGCAAACACTGTGAATGGGCCGGGCTCTTCCAGCGTGTTCACCAAGCCGGCAGCTTTGACTGCGGCAACCAGCGTCGTGTGATCCTTCGATTGCATTGCGTTCTCGACAATGTTTTTGCTCGGGTACATCTTGCTACCGCCCACCATGGGGTCTTTCGCGGCAAACACGGCGGCTGCCGACACTCCAAAGCAGATTGCTCCAACCACTAAACGATTCGTTTTCATATCTTCTCCTTTGACCCATAGGGTCGCTTGAAACACGATTCGACCCTAAGGGCCGTTTCGGTCTTGAGCTTTTCAACCAACTCGCCCACTGATACGGGGAAAAGGAGGGAACGGATCAAAGGGCGGATGAAATTTTTAGAAAACTTAGCTTCGTAGAACAACCGCGTTTCAAAGCTATGATGGAAGTCATTATGCCGAAGAGTCTTCGTGGTTTGCTCTGGAATGCTATTCGCCGGGTTTCACTTTCATCATTACTGCTGCTGCCATGTGCTGCTTCGGCGCAACAAACTCCGGTTGGTAATCCGAAGATCGACCAAGTAGTGGAGCAGCTTCGGCAGGTTCAACGATTCGAACAGGTCTCTATTTCTCCCGATGGTCAATGGGTGACCTGGACACAACAATCGTCCGCGGGCACCAGCAGCAAGGAGATCTATCTTCAGGACCGCACGAAACCGGAGTCCAAGCCGAAACAGCTCGGCGTTGGCGAGCAAGTTGCCTGGGCGCCCGACAGCAGTCAATTTGCATTTCTCGCCGATGAAGATGCGACCGGACAACGGCAGATATTTGTTGCCCGCGCACATGGCGGGAAGCCGCACCGGATCTCGGACCTCAAAGGCTATGTGACCGCATTGCAATGGTCTCCCGATGGAAAGCACCTGGCGTTTCTGTACGCCGAAAACGGCGGTGGCGGTGGACCGCTAGAGGCCGTCCCAGCGCAGACAGGAGTGATTGGGACTGATATTCATAACCAGCGGATTACCGTGATCGGTGCGGAAGGCGGGGCGATCCATCAAGAGTCGCCTGCTCATCTGAACGTCTATGAATACGATTGGTCGCGGGACGGAACGCGCTTCGCGGCGATCGCGGCGCCCGGTCCGGCCGACAATAACTGGTGGACCGCCGAACTCTACGTCTTGACGCGCGAATCCGGACAGATGGAGGTGGTTTATCACCCACCTTCCGACCGGCAGTTAGCTATTCCGCGCTGGTCGCCGGATGGAAAGCAGATTGCCTTTATCGGGGGGCTGATGAGCGATGCGGGGTTCATTGGCGGCAATATTTTTCTGATCGATGGCAAGGGTGGCGAAGCACGGGATGTGACGCCGGAGCGAAAAGCTTCTCCAAGCTGGCTCGCGTGGGAGAGTAACGATAAGCTGCTGCTCACCGAGGCGCTGGACGGCGGCAGCGCCATTGGCACGCTCGATGTCGCAACCGGGAAGAGCGCAACGATATGGAAGGGCGGCGAGGCGCTGCATGATGGCGGCAACTATCCCAATTTTTCCGTTACGCGCGACGGCCAGACCAGCGTGGCGATACGGACATCCTGGAAAATGCCGCCGGAGGTCTGGGCGGGCCAGACCGGACAGTGGCGCCAACTGACCCACGCCAATGATGGCCAGCAGCCGCACTGGGGAAAAGCCGAGAGCCTTATTTGGAACAACAACGGATTTCGCGTGCAGGGATGGCTGCTTTACCCGGAGAACTTCGATCCGTCGAAGCGCTATCCGATGGTGGTGTCCGTCCATGGCGGCCCTGCGGGCGAACACTCTCCGGCATGGCCTTCGACACATTTCGATATGTCCGTAATGGCCGGGCTGGGCTACTTTGTTTTCTTTCCGAATCCGCGCGGCAGTTACGGCGAAGGTGAGGCGTTCACGCACGCAAACGTGAAGGACTTTGGCGGCGGTGACTTGCGCGACATCCTGGCGGGAGTGGATACGGTGGTGAAGAAAGTGCCCGTCGACGATGATCGTATTGGTATTACAGGCTGGAGCTATGGCGGATACATGACCATGTGGACCGTTACGCAGACACATCGTTTCCGCGCTGCAGTGGCGGGCGCCGGAATCGCCGACTGGAAGAGCTACTACGGCGAGAACTCAATTGACCGGTGGATGATTCCGTACTTCGGCAACTCGGTTTATAACACTCCGGCGGTATATGCCAAGAGCGCACCGATCAACTTTATTAAACAGGTGAAGACGCCGACGCTGGTGGTAGTGGGCGAGCGTGACGGGGAATGCCCCGCCCCGCAGTCGTTCGAATTTTGGCACGCGCTGAAGACGCTCGATGTGCCTACGCGCCTGGTAGTGTACCCGGGCGAGGGGCATGCGTTTCGGCAGCCGAAAGATCAGGTGGATGTGCTGCAACGCGCACTGGCTTGGTTCGACCAGTACTTAAGTCAGTCAGGAAGGCTGACATCCGAGACGAAGCCGGAGACGCCTTAACCAGGCTTATGTGTCTTCTAGTAAGCTGTCCCGGCGGTAACGATAGCACTCGGGGTGTGTCTCATAGTAGTGAAGCAAGCTGTGCTGAGGATTACGGACGAGCAGCGAAAAGAGTTGAAGGGATGGGCACAATCGCGAACGCTCCCGGCGGGGGATGTGTTCCGGGCGCGGTTGATTCTGGCATTGGCGGAAGGCAAGAGTTACCGGCAGATCGCTTCGTCGCTGGGGACCACCGCACCGACGATCTCGCGGTGGAAGCAGCGGTTCGAGCAAGCCGGAGTGGACGGTCTGACCGCGCGGCACAAAGGCAGTCCGCCACGAGTGGCGGACGCAGCATTGCAAGCTCGCATCGCGCGCCAAACGCGGCGTAAGCCGACTGACGGTTCCACGCATTGGTCTTGCCGCAAGATGGCCTCCGCGCTCGGATTAAGTAAGTCGACGGTGCAACGTGTGTGGACACAGTTGCGCTTAAAACCGCATCGGCTCGATCGCTACATGGCGTCGGATGATCCTCAGTTTGAGGAGAAAGCTGCCGATATTATCGGCCTCTATCTTCACCCACCGCAGCATGCCGCGGTGTTTTGCGTGGATGAGAAGACGGCCATTCAAGCCTTAGATCGACAGGACCCGGTGTTACCCTTGTCGCCGGGACGCGCCGAGCGGCATGGATTCGAGTATTACCGTCACGGCACATTGTCCTTGTATGCGGCCTTGGATGTGAAGACCGGCCAGGTGCAGGGCATGACGGCGGGCCGGCATACCAGTCAAGAGTTCGTTGCGTTTCTCGAAGGGCTGGTTTCGCGCACGCGTTGGGCCCAGGAGATCCACGTCGTACTTGATAATTTATCGGCACACAAGACCAAGGATGTCGAACGCTTTCTAACGGAGCATCCTCAAGTCCGCTTTCACTTCACGCCGACCTACTCTTCGTGGCTCAATCAGGTCGAGCTTTGGTTCGCCAAAATTCAGCGCGACGTGATCCGGCGCGGTGTCTTCACCTCCGTTGCGGATCTGGGCAACAAGTTGCGCCGCTACATCCGCGCCTATTCCAAATCAGCTAAACCTTTTCGCTGGACTTATACCGATCCCCGGCGCCGTATTACCGCTAACAAACTCGTCGGGACAGCTTACTAGTCACTGCCATTGAGACGAGCTACCAGCGCCTCCGGTTGATATTTATACAACTTAAAACAGCCGTTATTCAGGAAAAGCCTTGCACGGCTGTCGGAGGGAAGCCAGGCGTCGGGGATTGAGGTCTTTGGATCACCACAATCGGAAACAAGAACAAGCGAGTCCATATTAAGCAATCGACTTCGCTTTTGGGCTCCTTTGTTCATGTACTCCAGTAGATCTTTTGGATCTTCATCTTTCGTGTCGGCAAACCAACCGGCTTTTCTTCCTAGCATGATGGTAGGCAACTCTAACCAGGGGCCATTCACCAGTACTGACTGTTTCCGGCGGGCCAAGCGCGCGGAAGTCCAATAGTAGGGATCGAAATTAAGAACGTTTATTTGCGAATACGTTTGAGTAAGTCCCATGACAGTCACCGCCGCGGGCGTGGATACGTGTTCCAAAATCGCAGCTTGTTCGGCCCTGGGATACACCTGGGCATTCAACCTGGCGAATAGGAGAATGCCAATCAAGGTTCCAGCGCAAGCAATTGCGGGCAAAAATTTCGTGTGAGATCTGGACGCTGCGGCCAGAAGCAGCAATGGACAGAAGATAGTCAGGCGGATATTAAAAAGTCCTGCTCCGTTGATATCCCACGGAAGAAACGGGAATATTGCCGCAAGTACAACAGCGAAGACAAAAATTACATCCACGAAAACGACCGAACGCCGCCGGTATCGGTGCAGCAGGCCAGGAATACATAACACAAAACCGCAGAACCACAGCGCCATGATTCCAATCCGATAGAGAGGTGCCAAAACAGGAGAGACGGTGGTGCCACCAGCCAAACTTTTGTATCCATTTAGAACACCTATTGAACTTCGCATAATATAGTGTGATCAAAAGCTGAGCGAAGACTGCTTCCAGCAGGCAATCAAGAGCGGCTTGCGGCGGCACATGCGTTTGAGGCGGCTACGTGCGATGTCGCCGAGGCTCCAGAGATCCTTGGCGCAGACGTTGGGTAACTCGTGCTGCTTCAGATGCGCCCAGATGTATTCGACCGGATTCAGTTCCGGCGCATAGGCTGGCAGGCGAAGCACATGGATTCTTCCTTGCAAGCCCGCTAGAAAATCCTTCACGAACCGGCTGCGATGCGCGGCCAAGCCGTCCCAGACAATCAGCAGCTTGCCGGGAATCACACGCAACAACTTTTCCAGGAAGATCACCACCTGCGGACTTTTCACCGTATCGGCAAACAGTTCGAAGTGCAGGTTCCAGCGGCTGAGACCGGCGATCAGCGACAAGTTCTTCCAGTTGAAATGATGAAACAGGAGGGGCGTTTGGCCGCGTGGAGCCCAAGTGCGGCAGCGGTGCGGCTTCTGGGTTAATCCGCTTTCGTCAATAAAGACAAGGGTGCGGCTTTCCGTGAGTGCTTTTTTTTAGCAGCGGGCCAGGTGATGCGTTTCCATTCCCGAATCGCTTTCTCATCCCGTTCCAATGCCCGGCCCACGGGACGTTGCGGGCTCCAGCCCAAGCCGCGCAAAATACGCCAAACGTGGCCGGGATGGTAGCGAATGCCGAACTCCTGCGCAATCAGATGGGCTACCCGTTCACAGGTCCAAAGTGGTGTTTCGTAGCCCAGTTTCTCGGGACCGGCGAGCAGTCTACCGGTCAACGCTTTGGTTTGCTTGTCGTCCAGCCGTGGTTTGCGTCCGGCGCGGCCCGCTTGCGCCAGAGCCTTCTTGCCCCCTGCGCTATACTCCTTGCGCCAGCGGCTCACGGTTTGGTTGGCGACCCCCAACTGGCGGCCAATCCGACTATTGTTGAGACCCTCGCGCATCAGCCCCAAGGCGCTCATGCGCCGCGCTTCCAGCGCATCGAAGTCGCGCGCCACACCACGCGGGTTTCCCATATCTATAAGAACCCGCCCAGCCTCCATTTGTTCCGCTATATTACGCGCACCTCAATAGATGAATCCCAGGGCGAAAGTCGGCCGCGGCAGTCGACTTTCCCAGAGCCAAAGAAACGATGTTTACATACAGGCCCACATAAATGACAGTAAGTCCCGCCACGGCAAATAGCAGGAGACGGAACTTGTTTTCCCTTAATACGTCTCGCCAAGTTACCAGAAGACGATTTGAGGAGGCGAACTTGACAATACCCATTCTATATAAAACGTCCATGCCAATGATGACCAACAGAATAGCCAATGAAACTGGATGAGTAAGCAGTAGAAGTCCCACTAACGCGAGAAACAGCCCTGATTGCTTCCAAGAAGGTACCCTTCCGCCTCGGTTCCACACAGCAATAGCAAGAAAGGCAATTCCGATCGATAAAGAATAGTTATAAAATCCCATGAACAGGTATCGATGCAGGAAAAAAGGAAGGGCCAGCAGAGAGGTAGCCCAAGCCGATGGCCCAAAGGAAAACGCCATCGCACGGAAGCCAAGGGCGAGTACAAGCACACACAGGCAAACAAGGAATTTGTCGGCCATTACCGGTGACATGAACTTCATCGCGGCAATTAGGATATACGTATGCAATGAGTAGGGAGGGAGAATGTGTTTAATCTGAAAAGCAGAGCTATAGGTCGTTTCGTGATGCAAGAGGCTACTGGCAACAGAGGCGTAGTAGAGATGCACTGGACCATCCTGGCTCGGGAATACAGGAAGCCAAAGAATGAAGGCAATATAGCTTGCCAGCAACAGATAAAATACAGCTCCGCAAAGGCGTTTCGTTATATTACTCATTAGTGTACAGTCCAATTTTTCCCAATAGTGATTCCGCACTAAAGAATACATTTAGGCTGCAATCGTAATTAGTTAAACACGTAAATTGATGCGTGCGCTAGACCTAAGAGTTCTATTCCAAACGGACTAAGGCTTGTTCGCCTGGTGTGCTTAAAAGCTTTAGTTATGGTGGTCGGCTCGACGTCGCTGTCGTCGTGTAGTTTGGTGTTGGATAGCCTAGCGCTTTCTGTCCTTGTATGACTCGATAGATGAGGACACCATGAAGAGCGGCGTCACCACGGAATACATGGCGACGGCCGCAGGAACCGCCCGCCTTTACTGCACCGTATAGCTTATGCCAGCCGTGAACTGAAAAGAGTTCTTCTTAAAGCCGCGCGGCGGATCGTTGAGGAATGTATCGATTGTTCCAATCGTGACTCCCAGGCGCTTATAAAGGGGCAGCGTAAGGTTGAGACCGGCGTTTGCCGAGTAAGCATTTAAGTTGTTCCATGCCGGTGTAATCGTCAGGAACTCATTTAACAAGATTGATTTCGGAAGCTTCCGGCTATAGGTTTCACTGAACACCGAACCGATAAGAGACATACTGTACGGGGGCCCCACTGAAACTGGAATCGCTCCGGTCGCCTGCGCTTGCAAAGCCGGGTTGAACATCTGGTTAATGTAGTCGAGGCTGGCCTTCACATCCAACTGCTGAACGGCCTCCTTAATTACCGTCCAACCGATGCCGCCGCCGTACGTCTGTTGCAAATCGAGACCTTGAGAAATGTTATGGTCCCAGGCGCCAGCTCCAAAGTAATAAAGCCGGGGACTGAAATATTCATCCCGCTCAATATCGGCATGGTAAAGAGAGGTCTTGATGGTTGGCGTGTTTGGTTGACTCAGTGAGCCGTAAGCCGAGTTGAAGTTCAGCGAGGTGCGGTTCTCCGGCTGCAGCCAGTTCTCGCCCGGTACGGTCCGCACAAGGCTAATGGCGCTGGTGATGGTGCGATTCTTTTGCGTAGCTAACACCAGCGACGCGCCCGCGGTCGCCGAACCCGTCCAATCTTGAAAAATTCCGGGGCGGGTCAATAGGTTTTTGTTGAAGGTGTTTTCATCTACAATGTAGCCGGTGCTCGCCATGGGAATCGTTTGCGCCGGCGCTTGGGCGGTAGGACTCACTTGTACCTTTTGGTCCGCAATGGAAACCGTGCCTTGCGGAATGCTGGCCGCATTCACGTTCTTGCGCAGCGTCACGGTCTTGCCGATCACGGCAAATTTTCCAGACGTGTGGAGCTCCTTGATCTTGCTGGCGTCCACCGTGATCTCGCCTGCCATATCGCTCTTAAACACGACCGATGTGCCGACCGCTCGTTCCAGGTGACCAATTAACTTTTCTCCATCGTTGAAGACCAGCACATCGGGTGCCGGCTTGGCGTTCTTTGCGGGAGTGTTGTCCGCGTTCTGCGCCCTTAAACAAAAAGCTCCGGTAACCAGCGCACAGCCGAGCAAACTGAAGCGCAAACATCGTAACCCAATAGACACGTACCCTCCGTTTTTCTTCAAGACCATATATGATTCTATTCCGCTTACGAATGATCTACAAATTTGATTATGCCGATAGAAGAGATGAAGACTTGTTTAATTTTCCAGCACTCGCATTTGGCGACAAACAAGGCTACACTCAGACTCGCTAGCGACCTATTTCAGGATTTATCGGAGGTTTATGAAGACTGCGTTTCTGATGATTGCTGTAAATCTGTGCCTTTTCGCGAAAACTACCGTTCTATTTCAACCATCCTCACCGGGAGTCGGTCCATTTCCAACCGACGCGGTCACCGCCGTCAATACGAATCAGCGGACCGGACGGCAGATCGATTTGCCGTTACCGGAATCCTGCGCAGCGGATCCGGGCTTAAGCGCTTGCCAGGATACGGTATTGCTGAATCAGTTGGACGGCTTCAGCATCAACTCCAGAAGTCACGTGTGTTTCTCCGGCGCTGTCGATCCGAATACACTGAAATCGGGGATTTGGTACGTAGCGCTCGATTCCGTGCAGTTGCCGATTTCCATCAATCAGGTGCTGTACGATCTCTCCAGCAATTGCGCTTACTTTAAACCAGATCGCATCTTCAACCAGCACTCGCATTACCTGCTTGCTGTGAGCGAAAACGTCAGAGACACAAACGGAAACAGGGTGCAGGCCGATCCTGCATTCACGGCATGCGCTTCGAGCCGCGAAAGCGGTTATTGCACGACCCTCTCACACGCCCTGCAAACTCCCGAAGCACTGCTCGGCGGCGCTGGGGGCGGCCTCTTGGCCGGAGCATCGGTGTTCACCACCATGAGCGCGACAAACTGGCTAGAGCAAGCGCTGCGCTTTGTCGATTCGCAACAACCGGCGGTCGTATTGCCGGCGGGGAGCACAACCGCATTCTCGCTGGCAGGGCTGAAAAGCATGACCTACTTGCCGCAGGACAACCAAGCTTCGCAGACGCAAGTGGACCTCCCCTTGAGCGTGCTGTCCAATGTGGACCGCGTCGTTTTTGGCCTTTATCTGTCTCCCAATTTTCTGAATGTCAGCGGCCCATTGGCAGGCTCGATTACTGTCACGCCCACGAATGAACCAATGGGAAGCCCGGTACCGGTGCCCGGAGTTCCGCCAGGGATACCGGCTGGATATGTGCCTGTTTCCTTTCACGCCTTTCTGCCCCCGGCGAGCAAACTGCCCGCCGACGGCCACGGCTTTCCGGTGGTCCTCTATGGGCACGGCCTGAGTGACAACCAGTTCGGCGCGCCTACCTATATCGCATCCACGCTCGCGGCAAACGGCTTTGCCACGTTGGCCATCGAAATCACCGGTCATGGGTTTGGCTCCGGCAGCATCGTTCGAATAACGAAACAGGACGGCAGCGTCGCCACCGTGTCCACGCCTGGCCGAGGCATTACGCTCTCGCCCAATGCGCCCATCGGAGCAACGGACGGGTGCATTCTTCCCGGCCCTTTGGCAGTGCGCGATTGTGGCCGGCAAACGGCGGTCGATTTATTCGCCCTGATACAAACGATCCGGGAGACAAACGGATTAGGCATGAACATCGATCCCGATCGCATCTACTACGTGGGGCAATCCTTTGGCTCTATCTATGGAACATTGGCCCATGCGGTGGAACCGGGAATTCGTGCCGCAGTGCTCAACGGTGACGGCGGACCGTTTTCCGACGATGCGCGCCTGGCGATTTCGGGCCGGCCTCTGGGCGCGGCTTATCTAGGGATGAATAACCCGGCGCTGCTAAACGTGCCGCCGGCCCAGCCCGAAAACTATTTTCACGACGCCTTCAATGATAATTATGTGTACCGCGACTCGCCGGTGGTTGTGAACGACGTTCCGGGGGCGCTCGACATTCAGGCAGCGTTCGAAACCGCGGAGTGGCTGAACATGCTGGGCGATCCTTTGAGTTTCGCTCCGCACCTCAAGTCAGCACCGCTCTCCGGCGTGCAGCCCAAACAAACGATGTTTCAGTTCAGCCTCGGCGACCTGGAAGTGCCCAATCCAATGAATACTCAGGTGATTCGGGCCGCAAACGCCACCTTCAGTTCGTGGTACTTCCGCTTTGACCGCGCTGTGGCCTCGCACCCCGAATTGCTGGGGACTACCTATGCCGGCGTCGGGTTTCCAATCCTTCCGCATCGAATTCTCAGTAATCCCACTATTTTCGATCCAGCGCTGCCGGCGGAAACCTCTATCGCGCTGGCTGAGCAGAAGCAGGTCGCCAGCTACTTTGCGGCAGATGGCAAAACTAATCCCGACCCGAATCAATTCCTCGATGGTGGCCCGTACTCCGGGGTGCGCTTGTTCGAAGTTCCATGGCTGTTGCCGACGCGCTTGAACTTCCTTCAAATCGCGCCTTGATCGGGCCTAGGCATAAAAGGCGGCTCGCGAGCCGCCCGACCGTTCCGCGCCAAACTGCTGGAACTACCTACTCCATTGTCATGGGCCAATAGTTCACGCTATTTCTGTAGTCGGAGTGGGGCGAATATGAATCGGAAAAATTGGTCGAACCTTTTCATCGTAATCGGCGCATTGAATCTAGCGCTGGGCGTCATGCCGACTAATCCGCTGAAGATCGTGGACTGGATCGCAATTCCTGTCTTCCTGGCCATGGGTGTCGCGGCACGGCGGAGGATGATCTAGCAAGCTTCTGCTCAGGCGTTCATTACGTCAAATTGAAGAACATCATTCGGGTAGTAATGGTCCACATTTGATGCATGAATCATGTGATGTTTGATGAACACAGCCGGGGGTACGTGCTTTCGGTTTAAGATGTCCAGCGCGAGCAGGATCAAGTCTTCCCCGTACCGTTCGGGAAAGTAGCCGACCGACCCGACAAAGCTCGACGATGGTTTGCGGAGCTCTATGCGAGCTTCAGGCGATGCGTTCTGGCCGACCACGGCACACCCGCTACTGCGCCCTGCCTCCTCGAATGCACGTAGCGCCCCTAGCGCGCTGGGATCGTTCATCGCACCCACGATGATCCGGCTGGCTCTAGTCACTCGGAGACGCCGGCGAACGGCTTCGAAGCTCTCGCCAAATTTACCGTCTCCGTTCAGATGAACCACGGGTACCGTCTCTGCGTATCTCAGAACCTCTCTGATCCCGGTGATCATTCCGGTAATCCGAGTAGCCGGCACGGATCCGGCTCTGGGTAGATCCATCATGATGATTTCTTCAACCGCGTCCGGCCACTGGCGTTTTGCCCAGCGGCCGACGTGCCGGCCGGCAATTAGTCCGGCCTCGTAGTTGTTCGCCCCGTAAAAGGTCGCGCCTGGATGCGGTATTTCGATCGCAATCATCGGGATATTTGCTTCCCGGTACTTCGCCGAAATCATTGGCGCCACGCGCTCGTCCGTCTGGAACTCCATTGCCAACTCGACGCCTTCACGGATAAACATATCGGCGTTGCGAAGCGCGGCTTTGCTGTTGTAGCGATTATCGGCGATAACGACGTCGACACCAGCAGCAACCGCAGCCCGCTTTACGCTCTCGATCACATCGCGCGCGAACATGTAGTCTTCGCCGGGCCAAGCATAACCAACTCTGTATTTTTTGGCCGCTGTGGGTTTCGCTAGGGCGCGGTACAGTTTGCCTTCCGTCTTCTCAATGAACCCGCATCGCTCCAAGGAGTAGAGCAGCCGGAAAGTCTTTGCTTTGGTAAATCCACTTCGCTCGATGACTTGCTTGAGGCGCAGCAACTCTGCCTGCGAAGTGAAAACCGTTAATACCTGTGCGGCGTTGGAAATCGATTTGATGAGGTAGGAATTACGTTCAGTCTGCATGGGCGCCAGGTAATCTCAAGACGGTATCACAATCTGAAACAGTGACTTTATACACGCCCTGTCATGCAGCGCTGGTTATGATGCCAAGCCTCTACTCAATCATCTACTTATAACTGCCTAAATCCAAAATACTAGTGTCACAATCTGAAACTCGCTGTTTGTTTACGATTTTCGTTGCAACTCTAGAGTAATTGGGGGATGCTGTTTTAACAATTGGGTAACTCCGTCCCGAGTGATACGGAAAAGGTGGTGCATTGCCATGGCGCAATCAGTGTTGTTTCCCGGACATTTAATGAAGCGCCTCAATCGACGGCGCATTTCCGCAAGAAGGTGCGGAGTTCTTGGGCTATTCGTTGTGGGCCTGCTGCTCCTGCCAAATGCCTATGCCCAGCAATCTCAGGCCACGGTAACCGGCACGGTCACCGACACCTCCGGGGCCAAAGCACCGGGCGTCAAAATCGAAATCAAGAATGCCGCCACCGGCGTTATCACGACACTGACAACGAATGGGGACGGTACGTACGAAGCACCATTCCTCCAGCCAGGCGGCTATACAATCACGGCCTCGGCAGCGGGTTTTAAGACGGAGGTCAAGAACAATGTCGAGCTTCGCGTGGCAGGCCATTACGCCGCCGACTTTGTGCTTCAAGTTGGCGGGATATCAGAGCAAATTACGGTCTCGACCGGTGTCCAGCAGATTGAGACAACGACCGCTGACTTAGGCCAGGTGATCGGCGAGAAGAGCACGGCGCAGCTTCCGCTGCTGGGACGGAATCCATTTCAACTCATCACCGTTGCCAGCGGCGTTCAACACACGCCGGCACTGGCAAGCAGGTCGGACCGACCATTCGATAACGGCGGCATGGATGCCTACAACATCAATGGCAGCCGAACGTTCACGAACGAATTTCTGCTGGATGGAACACCGGACGATTCCAGCGAGGGCGTTGGCACTCCCAACAACCTCACGGTAGCGCCTCCACCGGACGCCACCAGTGAGTTCAGAGTTCAGACAAGCACGTACGATGCGCAGTATGGGCGGACCGGTGGCGGAACCGTGAACGTCGGCCTCAAGAGCGGCACGAACAGCCTGCATGGCTCGGCTTACGAATACTGGCGCAACACTGTTTTGAATGCGAACACCTTCGACGGAAATCTATCGGGGCAAGGCAAGGTGCCCTTTCACTGGAATCAACCCGGCGTTGAAGTGGACGGACCAGTAGTATTGCCGAAGCTATACGACGGACGAAATCACACCTTCTTCATGTACAACTGGGAGGATGTCCGCGACAGTATTCCCTATCCGCAGACCTACACCGTGCCGACCGCAGCGGAACGCGGGGGCAACTTCGCAGGACTGGTGAATGCAAGCGGCCAACCGGTCACGATTTACGATCCGCTCTCCACAGTAGCGGCAGGTGGAACATATACGCGGACTGCTTTTCCGGGCAATGTCATTCCGCAAAACCGTATCGATCCGGTCTCCGCGAAAATTCTTACTTATCTCCCGCTGCCCAATACGGTCGGCAACGGGCTTGGGCAATTCAACTTCTCCGACCCTTCCAATTCACGCGGCGATAAGTACGATATCCACACTTTTCGCCTCGACCACTACATTAACGAGAACAATAAGTTTTTCGTAGACGTCATCCGAAGCAATCGCCACGAGGTAAATGGCTACGCGGGCTATCAACCTCCTGCTTCGCCCTTGTATTTACACTGGCGCACCAATACCGCCATAGCCGCCGATGTGACAACGATTTTTTCGCCCACCTTGGTGCTGGATTCCCGCGTCGGCTTCAATCGCCACGATTTCGCTATCCAGCGGCACGCGGCGGGCTTCGATCCGACACAGTTGGGTTTTCCCAGCTCATTCGTCAGCCAACTGGGCGCGCTGTCCTTTCCTCAAATCCAGATGGGCTCCTACTTCAACTCGCCTGCCTGCAACTGCTTCGGCTATACCGGGAGCAGCTATACCTTCACGAATACGTATTCGTGGTCCGAAACTCTGAGCAAAATTCTTGGCGGCCATTCGTTAAAAGCCGGCGTGAATATCCGGGTGATTCAGAACAACGAAGCTAATCCAACGTCCTCAGCCGGCACTTTCAGCTTCACCCGCCAGTTCACCCAACAAAATCCGGTGCAGGCGGATGCATCGTCCGGTGATGAGTTTGCTTCTTTTCTGCTGGGCACGCCAGCAACCGGCAGTGTACCCATTAACGAGGCGTTTGCCTTTCAGAGCCGCTATTATGCCGTTTTCCTACAGGATGACTGGCGCGTCAACGATCGGCTGACGGTGAACCTGGGAGTCCGTTGGGACTACGAAGCGCCCAATACCGAGCGTTACAACCGCCAGAACAGGGGATTCGATATTTCGGCATTGAGCCCGCTGCAAGTGCCTGGTGAAACACTCTATGGCGGCCTGCTCTTCACGGGCGCGAACAATCGTTACCCTTTCCAGCCGGATCTCAACAATGTTCAGCCACGTATCGGACTGGCGTACAAGCTTTCCCACTCAACCGTCTTTCGCGGCGGCTACGGGATCACTTATTTGCCCACCTTCGATATCGGATACAACAACGGATACAGCGTGTCCACCGGCTTCATCGCATCCAACAATGGAAACCTGACGCCTGCCAATTACCTCAGTAATCCGTTTCCCGGCGGAATCCTTCAGCCAGCCGGAAGCTCGCTTGGCTTGGGAACTTTGCTCGGCCAGGGATTTACATTCAGCGACCCCAACCGGGTGATCCCATTTGTTCACCAGTTCTCCGCCCAGATACAACAGCAACTCCCCTTTCAGATGTTGTTGGCTGTGGGCTATGCTGGCAGCCGCTCGCGTGAACTGCAAGCGGCAAAAGGCGTCAACGAGATTCCGGCATCCGATCTGGCGCTAGGCAATGGTCTGCTGAATCCCGTAGCAAATCCGTTCGCCGGTCTTTTGCCGGGATCGAACATCAACACTCCACAAGTCCCACAACAGCAGCTCTTGCGTCCCTTTCCGCAGTACTTGGGACTTACTGAGGCGAATGGTTCCTACGGCTACGCTTCCTACGATTCTCTTCAGGTAAATTTAGATAAACGCTTTTCGCATGGCCTGAATTTTGTTATCAGCTACACCTATTCCAAAGCCCTGGAAGCCACCAGTTATCTCAACCCACAAGATTCGTTCGATAGTCCCGCGCGCACATTGAGCAACTTCGATGCGCCGCAACGGTTCAGTATCGCCGGCGGATACGAGCTGCCCTTCTTCAACACTCAGCGCGGATGGAAGAATGCGGTATTAGGCGGCTGGCAGGTGAATGCAATCACCTATATACAGTCGGGGCTTCCTGTCCCCGCGCCAACCAACGCCGGAGGCACACCTGGTGATTCAACCAACTACATTCCAAGTACAGGCGGCGCTGTGTCCACGGGTATCAGTCCGCTTTTGCCGAATACAACCACTCTCGGCCAACAATTTAACACTTGCACGGTCACGCTGACGGGAGGGCGCCAGAACTGCAGCACGCCCACACAGGCTGCGGCCTGGAGAATCCAAAGCCCTTATGAACTTTCGACCCTGAGCCTCTTTCTGCCGGGCGTTCGAGACCGCCGTCCTCCAGAAGTCAACATGTCGTTGTTTAAGACATTTAATCTCACCGAGGCGCTCCACCTTCAATTCCGGGCCGAAGCATTTAACTTGACCAATACTCCTTGGTTCGGGGCACCCAATACCACGATCAATTCGCCGCAGTTCGGGCAAATCACCAAGCTACAGACGAATGACCCTCGCAGTCTACAATTGGCTTTACGGCTAAATTTTTAGGGAAGCACCCACACAGACCTCGCTACTATCAAACGTAGATGAATCGTATGAAGTCCGTGATGGCCATGGTAGCCATCGTCATATCCCTGAGCGTTGCCCGGCCGCAAGACACCAGCCCGCCACCACCGGAAGTAAAGTGGGTGTCTCTCTTTAACGGCCAGGATCTCACCGGCTGGGTGAAGATCGGCAAGGAAAGCTGGACCGTTGAGGATGGCCTCATTCACGGCCGGGGCGTCACGAAGGACTACGGCTATTTGCAAACTGAGAAATCTTATAAAGACTTTCAACTGTCGCTTCGCTTCAAGTGCGAGGGCGACGGCAACAGCGGTGTCTTCTTCCACACGGGATTCAAGCCCGGTACCGCCGATGTGACCGAAGGCAGCATGCAGTTCGAAGTGGATTGCACCATCGGACGCCACACTGCCGGAGTCTATGCGGAAGACGGCCGTCAATGGATTGTCTGGCCCGCGCCGGAGAATGAGACCGTGGTCCGCCTGGGCGAATGGAACGAGTACCTTGTGGAGGTGAGCGGGAACCATTACCGGGCGCGCCTCAATGGCGTGCAGATGATCGACTTCACCGATCCCAAACCGAAGTCGTCCGACGGGCACATCGCACTCCAATTACATGCCGGCGGCCGAGGCAATATGAAGTTCCGGGACATCATGATCCGGGACTTGTCAAACAGATAGCATTCCTTAGGACGCGAAGCGATGAACAGAAGAGATTTTCTCCGGCGGACCGGTGTCGCGGCGGCATCCACGGCGTTCGCTCCCTTGGGATCTCCGGCGCCAGGCCGTAAACCCAACATTGTCCTGATCTATGCCGATGACGTGGGCTACGGCGACGTCAGTTGTTATGGCGCTACGCGGGTTAGAACTCCCAACATCGATCGGATAGCTGGCGGAGGGCTTCGCTTCACGAACGCCCATTCGGCGTCGGCCACATGCACGCCTTCACGATACGCGCTGCTCACCGGCGAATATGCGTGGCGTAAAAAGGGCACCGGTATTCTACCCGGGAATGCTTCGTTGATTATTGAGCCAGGCCGCGTCACACTGCCCTCGATTCTCCAGAAGCAGGGGTACCGGACGGCCGCGGTCGGGAAGTGGCACCTCGGACTGGGGAATGGCGACATCGATTGGAACGGCGAGATCAAGCCCGGCCCGCTGGAAGTCGGCTTCGACTATTCCTTCATTATCCCGGCCACACTGGACCGCGTGCCTTGCGTGTTTGTGAAGAATCACCACGTGGTCAATCTCGACCCGAAAGATCCCATCCGCGTCAGCTACAAACAACCTTTTCCTGCCGAGCATACAGGAAAAAGCGATCCGGAACTTCTGAGAATGAAACCGAGCCATGGTCACGATCAGGCGATTGTCAACGGCGTGAGCCGCATCGGTTATATGACGGGCGGAAAGTCGGCGTTATGGGTCGATGAGGACATCGTGAACGTGCTTGCACGACAAGCCACGGCCTTCATCGAGGAAAACAAAAGCGAGCCATTCTTTCTCTACTTTGCGGCGCACGATATTCACGTGCCGCGCATGCCTAATCCGCGCTTTGTAGGCGCGACCCCCATGGGTCCGCGCGGTGATGCCATCGCGGAACTCGACTGGTCGGTCGGTCAGGTTCTCGCCGCTCTCGACCGCAACGGACTGACCGACAACACGCTTCTGATTTTCTCCAGTGACAATGGGCCGGTACTCGATGACGGCTATCGCGATCAAGCGGTGGAGAAGGTAGGCAGCCACAAACCGGCAGGGCCCTTCCGGGGCGGCAAATACAGCAACTTCGACGGAGGCACGCGCGTGCCTTTCCTTGTCCGCTGGCCAGGGCATGTGAAGCCCGATTCTGTATCGGGCGCGCTCATCAGCCAAGTGGACCTGCTCTCGTCATTCGCCGCTTTGACCGGTCAAACCCTTCCGAAGCAAGCTGCTCCAGACAGCCTCGACGAGTTGCCCGCGCTGCTCGGAAAATCGAAAACGGGGAGAAAGGAGCTCGTGGAAGATGCAGACGTTCGGTCTGTTGTTGAAGGTGATTGGAAACTGATCCAGCCAAGCGATTTTCCAAAGCTCAACCGGGATACCAACACGGAGTTGGGGAACGACCCGCAACCGCAGCTCTACAATCTGGCGAAAGATCCAGGAGAGAAAGACAATCTTGCCTCTCAATACCCGGACAAAGTGCAGCACTGGTCTCAGGTATTGGCGAAGCTTCGCGCTGACCGCCGCAGCCGTCAATAGGCGTAAACTTCTCAAGAGGGGCAAGCGTCGGAACATGGCAGAAAATCCCGGTGTATCGCGCAGGCATTTCGTAGGGGCTTCCGCAGCCTTAGCCGCGACCGCCGGCGCCGCATTTCCTCAGGGTTCTCAGCAACCGGCTAGGCGGCCGAACATCGTCATCATCATTGCGGACCAGGTTCGCAGCGATGCCGTCGGCGCTTATAGCGTGAATCCGATGGATCTGACGCCGAACATTGATGCGATGGCCCGCCAAGGGACGTTATATCGGCACATGTTCACCAACCAGCCGGTATGCAGCCCGTCACGCGCCTGTTTGTTCACGGGGGAGTATCCCGCGAAGCACGGCGTTTGGAAAAATACGGGAAACGCCGTGGCGTTGTCACCGAACGCGACCACCATTGCGACGGAATGCCGCAAGGCTGGTTACTCGGCCAACTACATCGGCAAATGGCACCTCGCGAGCGGTCCGCTCGGCCCTGTGTCTCCTCGGAATCGGGGTGGTTTTCTGGATCTCTGGGAGGCTGCGAACGTGCTGGAACTGACTTCGCACGCGTACCAGGGCGACATCTACGACGGCGACGGCCGGCCCATGCATTTCGAAGGCGAATACCGCGTGGATTTTCTTACGAAGCGAGCACTTCGCTTCCTGGGAGGCGTGGATCAATCCTCGCCATTCTTGTTAGTGCTGTCGTACCTGGAGCCGCACCAGCAGAACGATATGGGGCGCATGGTTGCGCCGAAAGGCTACGCCGAACGCTATCAAAACCCGTTTGTGCCCGAAGATCTGAAACACTTACCGGGCAATTGGCAGCAGCAGTTGCCTGATTACTATGGCGCCTTGAAGTCGGTCGATGAATCTGTAGGTCAAGTTCGGGCCAGTCTGTCGCAACGCGGGCTTGATCGAAACACAATCGTGGTATTCGTGAGCGATCACGGCTGCCACTTCATGACGCGCAATACCGAATACAAACGAAGCGGCCATGACGCCTCCATTCACGTGCCGCTGATCATTACCGGCCCTGATTTTAACAACAGGCACGAAGTGAAAGAGTTGGTCGGCATGGTGGATCTGATGCCCACGTTGCTTGCGGCGGCGGATATTCCAATTCCGGACACCGTGCAAGGGAAGAGCACGCTTCCCTTGTTGTCGTCAGAGGCGGCCGATTGGCGAAATGAAATCTTCATTCAGATGTCTGAATTCTGGGTGGCTCGGGCGCTCAGAACACCTGAGTGGAGTTATGTTCTAGCGGCTCCCCGGAACAGCGGCAAGTTTGAACCCGAGCCTAATGCGCCCGAATACTCCTCTTTCCAGTTGTACGATAATCGTGCCGACCCGCATCAACTGGTCAATTTGGCGGGACACAAAAACACGGCCGCTATCGAGGCACATCTGCGCGAGCGACTGATGGCGCGCATGCAAGAGTCCGCGGACCGGGCAGCCGAGCTGAAGTCGTGCCCTTTTCCTTACGCCTGATGCGCTTGAACGTGAATCATTGGATGAAAGACAAATCTCCATCCGCGGCGATTCCACGGCGGCCGACTCGCAAAGAGATCGATTATTACTACAAAACCCATCGATCGCAGTTTCAAGCTCCCGAGCGCATCCACGTCGCGAATATCGTGAAGAACGTCGACGAAACCGCGGATCGCGAGACCGCGAGGCAGTCCATGGAAGAAGCAGCAAAGCTATTGGCCGACGGACGCGAATTTATGGAAGTGGCGCGCCTGTATTCGGATTGCGGAGACGCGTGCGATCTGGGGTGGTTTGTGCGCGGATTTATGGTCGAGGAATTCGATGATGTCGCGTTCGAGCTTTCCCTGGGCGCAACGAGTCCGGTGTTCGAGACCCGATTTGGATTCCACATCGTGCGGCTGCTGGAAAGGCGCGCAGCCGGTATCCAATCGCTCGGCGAAGTACACGACTGGATTGGAGACAAGCTGTTCGCGCAGCGCCGCGGAACGGAGGAGTTGGCTTGACTAAAAACATAGCCGGACCACCACCATGCTGCGTTCCCAGCAAAGAGCGTGCGGCCCTCCTCGATCTTTCACGCAGCAAGTCGGCAGCTCGCAAGAAGGCCACGTCCGGATCGACCGAGAATATGGTGCATTTGGACGGCGGACCATTTCTGATGGGAACGGATACGAATGAGGGATTTGAGGCCGATGGAGAAGGACCCGTGCGCAAGGTCATCGTCGACCCGTTTTACGTCGATCAATATCCGGTAACGAATGAAGCGTTCTCCGAATTTGTGCGCGCCACCGGCTATCGAACGGAAGCGGAAAACTACGGCTGGTCATTTGTGTTTCAAGGGCACATACCGGCGGAACAGTACGGCCAGTCTGTGGAAGATACTGTCTACGGCGCGCCGTGGTGGTGCAAGGTGCCCGGCGCGGATTGGCGTCATCCCGAGGGCTCTGCATCGAACGTCGCGAACCGGCCGCGGTATCCCGTGGTTCATGTCTCCTGGAACGATGCCAGCGAGTTCGCAAAATGGGCTGGAAAGCGATTGCCCACCGAAGCAGAGTGGGAGTACACAGCGCGTGGCGGGCGGGAACAGCAGTTGTACCCTTGGGGCGATGAGTTGACGCCCAACGGCCAGCACCTCTGCAATGTTTGGCAGGGAGAGTTCCCGCTCCTTGACACAGCGGAGGATGGATATGCCGGAACCGCGCCCGTGGATGCCTTTCCACCGAATAGTTATAACGTCTATAGCATCACGGGCAATGCATGGGAGTGGTGCAGCGATTGGTTTCACGCGGCTTATCATACGGTGGCAACGCGACAGAATCCGGTAGGACCGGCAATAGGAAACGCCAAGGTAATCAAGGGTGGCTCCTACCTTTGCCACAAGTCCTACTGCAATCGTTACCGGATAGCGGCCCGGAGTTCCAACACACCTACTAGCGCCACAGGCAACATGAGCTTCCGCTGCGTGCGAGACAATTAGCAATAACGCACGTATGCACAGCACGACCGGCGCTCGCGGCTGTTCGCTTCCCTATGCCGCTACTCCATCGATTGTGCGAGTTTGAAACAATAGATCCGATACAAACAGATGAATGACCATTCTTGTGAGGACAGTTTTTGTTGAATGAAGAAGTAACCCGACGCGCCTTTATGGGCACCGTGATTGCTGCTCCCTTGGCGATTGCGGCCGGAGCTGAGCAGTGGATAGAACTTTTTGATGGGCACAGTTTGAACGGTTGGCGACCGAGCGAGAACAAGGGATCATGGAAGGTAATCGATGGCATGCTTGCCGCCGATGGCCCACGTTCACACCTGTTTTACACCGGCCCTGCGCAAAGCGCCGACTTCCGGAATTTCGAACTCGAAGTGGAATTGACCACCAGGCCACAGTGCAACTCAGGCATCTACTTCCACACAGCGTACCAGGAAACGGGTTTCCCCGAGAAAGGCTTTGAGATCCAGATCAACAACACTGCCCTCGGCGACGGCGGGTACCTGGAACGAAAGAAAACCGGTTCTCTCTATGGGCTCAGGAACATGTACAAGCAGCTTGTTCCTGATGAGAAGCCGTTCCAGATTCGTGCGACGGTACGCGGCAAAAATGTTCAGATTCGCCTGAACGGTGAACTGCTGGTGGACTACGTTGAGCCAACGCCTCCGGTGATTCCCGCTGGCGGCGAGAAGCAGCGATTCCTGGACCATGGCACCTTTGCGCTCCAATGTCACAATAATGGCTCGAAGGCGTTTTACCGAAGCGTGCGTGTCCGGCCATTGCCCAACGATCTTCCGGCTTACACAGGTCCAGCGCCGGTGGTCGATGATGTCTATCGCGAAATCATCAACATAGGCCGGCACAATGTGCCGATGATTGATTACCATGTTCGCCTTCGTGATGGCATGACGCTCGAGGACGCATTACGGAAGTCGCGGAAGGATGGCATTCAATATGGAATCACAACCGAAACCGCGGCAGTGAAGAATGATGACGACGCGGAGCGATGGCTGCGTCCTCTTATCGGCAGGCCTGTCTTTTTCGCCCTTTCCGCGGAAAATGGCCAGTGGACGCGCACCTTCTCGCAGAAAACAGCGCAGCGATTCGATTACATCCTGGCCGACGGCCGCACTTGGCGAAATGCACAGGGCCATGTAATTCGCCTATGGGATCCGAACATAGCGCAATCGATCACAGACCGGCAAAGGTTCATGGACAGTCTGGTGAACCAGATGGTGAAACGACTCGATGAAGAACCGATCGACATCTATACTCACCCGACGTACCTTCCCGCAACGATGAGAGCGGGAGCCGACGAACTCTGGACACAAAATCGGATGGCAAAGCTGATCGACGCGCTGGTGCGAAATAAAGTGGCGATCGAACTCAATACACTGGAGCAGTTGCCGAGGCAGAATTTTATTCAGCACGCCAAGGATGCTGGTTGTAAGTTTGGATTCGGCACGGCTAACGAAACCGCAGCGGAGTTGAAACGGTGCGAATACGGATTGCAGATGGTAGAAGCCTGCAAGCTGGATTGGCGCAATTTCTTTGCACCGGGAGCTTGGTGGCCCAAAGCAACCGAACGACGCTGGCCTTCGATCTCTTAATCAGCCGCGCTCAAGCTGGACCTCTTGCTCACGTAACGAACACAGGGACACGGAGTTCTACTTCGGGACTCGTTCCCGAATGCCCTCGCCGATCGGCCCAGTGTGATCAAATCGGGCATTGAGCCATTCGATCATCTCCCGTTCCCAATCCGGCACATTCGGCAACTTGTACCAGTTGCCGGTTCCGTGTGTCCCCCCCGGAATTCTAATGAGGTCGCATCGCACTCCCACTTTCCTGAGCGCCGCCTGCAGATTCGTGTCCTCGGAAAACGGGATGTACTCGTCCTTGTCTCCCTGAATGAGGAGAAATGGCGGAGCGTCCTTTGTCACATACGTAATTGGCGATGCTTCCCGTAACGCTTCCCTCTCACCCTTCTGCTGGATGAGGGGATCCAGCAGTGCATGTACATCTTTATTCAAAGGAACAGTCGCGAAGCTGCTTTGTGCGTAGAGCGTAACGACGGCCTGCACGCTCGCGCTTTCATGGTCGACCGGATCGGCTGCGTTGGGATCGCCCGGCGCATTGAGTAGGCCCACCATGTTGCTCAGAAAGCCACCGGCCGAGCCGCCCACCAAGGCGATCTCATGGGGATTGGCATTCCAGCGCTGAGCGTTATGGCGGATATAGCGAATGGATCGCTCTACGTCGTGGACCATGTCCGGATAGGGATATTTCGGCGCCAGGCGATAGTTGATCGAGAAGACAACATAACCAGCGGGTGCGAGGAAATCAGCGCAGTATGCTTCACTGCCGCTCTTGCTGTTCCCGCGTTGATAGCCGCCGCCGTGGATGATGATGGCGATGGGGTGGACACCCTGCCCCTTAGGTGCATAGTAATCCATTGTCAGCGCTTGTCCATCCGCCTCGCCGTAGACCAATCCTTCACCCGTGGGTGTCCGGGTGCTCGCTCCTGTAAGCTGGGATGCCGCCAGCAGCAATAACGGCAGGAGAAGAACGGCGGTTCGCAAGTGGTTCGTCATAGCATGACTATATCGAGCCGTCCGTATTCCGCCAGAGATCAAAAGCCTACGTCATTTTCCAATACACGGAATATCGATCGCGAGTGACAAAGGCAAGCGGCCAAAAGCGAATGGGTGTATCTGCCAACGAACCCTTCGCGCTGAACTCCAGCGCAGCGGTTTGCCGGAAAGACTTGGTCAGGTCGCTGCCATCCATGATCGTACACGCTCCGTTGCGATCCATGGCGTCGCGGAAGGGACCTTTTCGCAGTTTCACTGCATCCAGAGTCATCAACTGCGCGACGCGGCGTGAGGCACCGTAGCTCGGGCCTGTTCCCGGTGCCGGCTTGTTCAGACTGCCCTTGGCAAAGAGGGATGACGTTTGTATGGAGAGTGCCAGGCCTGCGGCGGTGCTCGCCGTTTGCCCGAGAATGGATCTTCGCGTGATCTCTCGCTGATGGTGGACGAGCATGCTCGCTAAATAAGCGTATCTGACCGCCCGTGACGTCCCACATTTCAGGAACTACGGCGGAAGGTAAGATGAACCTATCCATGGCTCACGACAATACAATCGACCAGTTAAATCATCTGATTCGCATCAATAAAGACGCCGAAGCGGGTTTTCAAACCGCCGCCGAAAACGTGAAGAACTCAGAACTGGAGACGCTTTTCAACGGGTATGCAAAGCAACATTCTAAATTTGCAGGCGAGTTACAGGACGAGGTAAGGCGGCTGGACGGCAACGCCTCCGATGCAGGAACACTTGGCGAAACATTGCACCAAGGCTGGATGGATCTGAAATCCGCTCTTTCCGGTCATTCCCCAGCCGCCATACTAAAATCCTGTGCCGGCGGCGAAGAGTCCGCCGAAATGGCCTATACGGATGCAGCCGACGCGCACGCAGGCGGGCAAACGCATACATTGATCGAGAGACATCGCCAGCAGATTACCGGGTTCCATACCCGCCTGGCCAGACTTGTGGGCGAAACAAAGGACGGCGTGGAATTCCAGAGAAACGAATAAACCCGCGGGTGGAACTACATGCTTGCAGACGCGGGGATTCTTTGCCACTTCGTATGGTCGGGCAACGGGCCCGTAAGCGTCCAGAGAATCGTGCAACAGATAAGCGGGATGATCCCGAAGCCGATGAAGACCGGTGTGTAAGAAAAGTGCTGAATCACCCAGCCCGCAATCAATGTGAACAGCATGCCTCCGAATCCGGCGCCCATGCTGGCGAGGCCCCAAACGGAGGCCACCGACTCTTTCGGGAAGGCATCCGCAGTGAAAGCAAGCATGGTGACGTTCGCCCCCGAGTAGCCGCCCATCGCGATGGCAACGCACCCCGTGGCTACCCAGGGCGAAGGGGACAGCACAGCCGGGATGGAAAAGAGCATCAACAAAGCGCAGATGGTGACCGATACCTTGCGCGCCTTGGCCGTCGGAACACCGCGGCGCAGGAACGCGCCGGAGAGCCATCCGCCGAGCAGATTCCCGAGTGCCGCGATGAAGAACGGGATCCAGGCATACTTCCCGATTGCTGCCAAATTGAACTTGTGAACCTGCTTCAGATAATCGGGGAACCAGAACACGTAGAAATACCAAGCGGGATCGAGGAAAATCTTCGACAGGGTAAAGCTCCAGACAAAGCGCATGCGCAGGAGTTCAAAGACCGGCTGCGGAGAGCCAGCGTTCAGCGTGGCCTCCGGAGGCGTGTGGTAAACAGACAGCCATACGACAAGCCATATAAAACCGAGCGCGCCGATGAATAGAAAAGCAGCTCGCCAGCCGAATCGCAGGACGATCAACGCAACAATAGGGGGAGCTAAAATCGCGCCAATAGTGGAACCGCTATTGAAAATGCCCGATGCAAGCGCCCGTTCGCGTTCGGGAAACCACTCAGCAACCACCTTCACTCCAGCCGGCCAGTTCCCTGCCTCACCCATGCCCAGTAAAAAGCGGAACACGCCGAGACTGAAAGCGCCTCTTGAAAAGATATGCAGGATGGAGCTCAGCGACCACCAAGCCATGCAGAGCGCGTACCCGGAGCGCGTACCGAGACGGTCGATCACGGGACCGGAGACGCCATTCATCACGGTGTAGGCGAGCATAAACGCAGAGACCACGCGAGAGTAGTCGATGCTGTTCATGTGAAATTGGTCGAGAAGGAACGGCGCGACCACGGAAAGCGTTTGTCGATCGAGGTAATTGATGACAGTCGCGAAGAAAGCGAGGCTGATCATGAGCCAGCGTTTCGGATGAGGAGAATTAGTCATCTTGCGGCCCGGTGATTACAGCGGTAGGTGCTCCATGAAAAGCTCCACTCATCATATGCGTCGTGCCCGGAAGGCAGGTGTGCGTGAAAGCCTTGAAGCCGTCGAATGGTGATGGGCGAAAACCTGCGCGGCTAGCGTAAAGTCTCAGCAGCACATGTTGACGGCGTTCCCGATCCTCGGATAGCGGCGAAACCTGAACACCTACCGTTCGAGTACCTTTCGATGTTCATGAGGTCCCTGCACACCCGTCTTTGCCGAACGTCGTGATCTGCCCTATGTTTGCGGTTTGTTAATCCTCTGATTATCCACAGCACAGCATGGCTGACCTGACTTGCCAGTTCAGGTGCTTATCAGCAGCCATGCTGGGTCCGGTGACATTGCAATTCGCTCCGGATGCTGCTGCAATCGTCCCGTAACCCCTCGACCGCAAACTGTGCGGAGCCGTAGGAAGCCGTGTCTCCGTTTTCGACGAAGCTGGTAAGCTCGAGCGCCGCGCGGCCGAGACTTACAAGCGCGCCAGCAAGCCGATCTAATAAATCGGTGCGGGTTTTACAGACTTCACTACTGAAAAGTGGTGATCGATATACGTTGGGTGCCATGCGATGGACTGTGACATGGGGTTGCTCAGGTTCACAGACGGTGCCGCTTCATTCCGGGTTACGTAGAGGAAATCGGCTACCGGAATTCCCACAGCAACGCAAAAGTTGCTGCCGAAGTCAGTTCTGCCGACTAAGTGTGGGTCGGCCCGCGAAACATCACGGGCCGACTAAGCCTAACCGGGAATAATCAACTGCACCCGCTAGTACCGCCGCAGTTCTCGCATTTATAGCAAGACCCGTTGCGTGTCATAATGCTCCCGCATTCGGAGCATAACGGCGCATCTCCCGCCACCACAGCTTCGAACGGAAGCGCTTGTTGCGGCTCAGGTTCGGTCACGCGCAGCTTCGGCGTCTCCCCAGCCTCAGTGGCTTCAGTGATTCCGAGAAAACGCGCACCCAGCCACCGGAAGATGTAGTCGATGATCGATTTGGCGTACGGCACCTGCTGGTTACCCGTCCAACCGCTCGGCTCAAAGCGGACATGACTGAATTTATCCACAAAGAACTTCAACGGCACGCCATACTGCAAGCCGTAGCTGATCGATGTCGCCAGCGTATCCATCAGCCCCGAAATCGTCGACCCTTCCTTCGCCATCGAGATAAATACTTCGCCCGGCGTGCCGTCTTCATACATGCCCACCGTGATGTATCCTTCATGGCCGCCGATCGAGAATTTGTGCGTCAGCGAGTGGCGCTCGTCCGGCAACTTGCGGCGCACCGGCCGGTACACAATCTTCTCTATCGTCGTCGGCACAACAGGAGAAGCGGCAGCGACAAAGGTCGCCTTCTTTTCGCCTTTGCCCGTGCCTGAGCTCATCGGCTGTACGCGCTTCGACCCGTCCCGGTAAATCGCGACCGCCTTCAACCCTAGCCGCCAGCTCTCCGTGTAGGCTTCCATGACGTCTTCCACCCTGGATTCCTCCGGCATGTTGATCGTCTTGGAAATAGCGCCCGAAATAAACGGCTGCACGGCCCCCATCATGTGAATGTGTCCCATATGATGAATGAACCGCGTTCCATTCTGGGGACGGAAGCTGCAGTCGAAAACCGCTAAGTGCTCCGGCTTCAGATTGGGCGCGCCCTCAATCGTTCCGGTGGAATCGATGTGCGAAACAATCTGTTCGGTCTGCTCCGCCGTATAGCCCAGTTTGATTAACGCTTGCGGAACGGTGTTATTGACGATCTTGATGACGCCTCCGCCCACCAGCTTCTTGTACTTCACCAAAGCCAGGTCAGGCTCCACGCCGGTGGTATCGCAATCCATCATGAATCCGATCGTTCCGGTCGGCGCCAGCACGGTAGTCTGCGCATTGCGAAAACCGGTCTGCGAACCGAGTTCATAGGCCTGCCGCCAACACTCTTCCGCCGCTTTGAACATTCCCGCCGGAACGCGTTTGCTGTCGATGCCGTTCACCGCATTCCAATGCATGCGAATTACATCCAGGAACGATTCTTCATTCTCCGGATAGCCCGCGCACGGCCCTACTGCCTCGGTCACGCGAGCACTGGTGAGATACGATTGGCCGCACATGATCGCCGTAATGGCACCCGCAAAGCTGCGCCCCTCGTCGCTGTCGTAGGGTAAGCCCAACGACATCAGCATCGCGCCTAAATTTGCATAGCCCAGCCCCAACGGACGGAAATCATGCGAGTTCTTCGCGATCTTCTCCGTCGGATAGCTTGCGTTGTCCACAATGATTTCCTGCGCCAGCGTCACCGTATCCACCGCATGCCGGAACGCTTCCACATCGAAGCTGCCGTTCGCGCCCACGAACTTCATCAGATTCAACGACGCCAGGTTACACGCCGAATCATCCAAAAACATATATTCCGAGCATGGGTTCGAGGCATTGATCCGCGCCGTATTCTTCGAAGTGTGCCAACGGTTGATCGTCGTGTCAAACTGCATGCCGGGATCGCCACACTGATGTGTTGCTTCGGCGATCTGCTTCATCAGGTCACGCGCCTTATAACGGTTCACCGGCTGGCCCGTCGCTACACTACGCGTCCACCAGTCGCTATCGTCCGCCACTGCCTGCATGAATTCATCGGTAGCGCGGATCGAGTTGTTCGCATTCTGGAAAAAGATCGAACCATACGCATCGCCATCTAACGACGCATCGTAGCCCGCATCGATCAGCGTGTGCGCTTTCTTCTCTTCCTTCGCTTTACACCAGATGAACTTCTCCACATCTGGATGATCGGAATTGAGAATCACCATCTTGGCCGCGCGCCGCGTCTTCCCGCCCGACTTAATCACGCCCGCAAATGCGTCGAACCCTTTCATGAAGCTCAGCGGACCGGAAGCGCGTCCTCCGCCCCAAAGATGCGCATCTTCTTCGCGCAGCGAGGATAGATTTGTGCCTGTTCCCGATCCCCACTTGAACAACATGCCTTCGGTCTTCGCCAGATCCAGAATCGACTCCAGCGAATCCTGAACCGAGTTGATGAAACAGGCTGAACACTGCGGATGATTTTCGCCCGGCTGCAGCTTCTTCGTTACCTGCTCGGCCTCGTCAAAATAAAAACCGTAGCCGCGGGCCTCGCGTACTCCCACGTTGAACCACACCGGCGAGTTGAAACACGCCTTCTGATATAGCATCAGGTGCGCTAATTCAAGACGGAAATTCTCGCCATCTTCCTTCGTCTTGAAATAATTTCCAGCGATTCCCCAATCGGCAATTGTGTCGACAACGCGATGCACAAGCTGGGCCACGCTCGACTCACGCTCCGGCGAGCCCATCCGTCCATGGAAATACTTGCTGGCAACAATATTGGTTGCCGTTTGCGACCAATCGGCAGGAACTTGCACGTCACGCTGCTCAAAAATCACCGAGCCTTTATCATTCCCGATCGTTGCCGTCCGCAACTCCCAGGCGATCTCATCGTAAGGCGTCCGGCCCTGCTCCATCTTCTGCGTGAAGTAACGGGCAAAGGACACGCCCGCGCGCTCCTCCCGCTTCAGTGATCGATGGAGTTCCTTCGTCTGGAGGGCTAGATTAACGCTTAATTGTCCCATTTGGCCTTTCTTCGGGGGAGGAGAAGCCCGTAATGTTTCCGTCCGGCTAGCGGACAGACCACAATTACAAGCACGTGGTTATCATGCCCCCATATGTAGTGTTCCGTCAAGAAAAATATCTATAAGCAGTGCACCACTTTACGGAGATCGCTTAAGATATGTTCACGCGAGGTAAAATATTGGGTAGATGTCGGACACCCTGGAGATCACGCCGCACGATGTAGCAGCCCGCCTCAAAAGCGAACAGCCTCCTGTGCTCCTCGACGTTCGCGAACCCCAGGAATTCGCTCTCTGCCGCATCGAAGGCTCGCAACTTGTGCCCATGAACACTGTACCAGCCGAGCTGCAGCGCCTTGAAGCCCTCGCCGATGGAGGAGACATCGTCGCCATCTGTCATCACGGCGTCCGCAGCCTTCAGGTGATCTATTGGCTTCGTCAGCAAGGCCTCGAAAACTGTTTCAGCATGTCCGGCGGAATTGATCGCTGGAGCCTCGAAGTCGATCCAACCGTGCCCAGATACTAACCGAACACTCAGAGGAAATGTCTTTTTTTCTTCGGCTCTTTTAACTCTTTTAACTTCAGGTCCACCGTAATCTTCTTGTGGCTGTCGAAGACACTCACGGTTTTGATCGCGCTCGTCATGCCGTTGGCCTGCGCTCTTACCTCGTACGGAATGTCCGTGCTCAGGCCGTAGAAGCGGTACGTACCGTCCTTCAACGCAATGAACGACCGGACCTGCAGTGATTTCAGGTCCTTCAGCAAAACGATGGCACCGGGAACGGTCGCGTCGCCCGAATCTACTACCTTGCCGAAGATAGAGCGCGTTGCGGAGCTGCCGCTGTTCCGGTTTTGCACGCTCGGCATAGGAGTTTCCGCCTGCGGCACTGCAAAACACAGCGGCCCGGCAATCATCGCCAGAGCGGCCATCATCATCTGAAGGGAAGCCTGGAAACCGCCGGGAGAATCAGGCCAATCACTAGTGCCAGTCTTCTTCTTCCTCTTTCTCTTCGTCTTCTTCATCCTCGTCTTCGTCGTAATCGAGGTCCTCGTCTTCGCTTGCTTTGTCCTCTTTTTCCGGTTCCAGTTCCACCGGATGAAGGCTCGCCACCGTCAGCGAAGCGCCGCACTCATCGCACGAAAGGATATCGCCTTCGTCCAATTCTTCTTCTTCCACGTCAATAGCGCCGTCGCACTTGGGACAACTGACCATATTGTTCCTTTTACTTAAACTGTTCCGCAGCCGCTATCTGCGCTTCGAAACCGCCACGGCATTCACTTGCTCGTCGTAAGCCGCGAGCTCCGTTTCCGATACGGTAACAAGCGTCTTGTCCATATCTTCGGAGGTTTCGATCATGTGCTTCAGGTGTGCCGCCGCCAATCGCAAGCAAGCCGGATCGCTCATTTTGCGGCCGTTCCGGGAGAATAAGTCCAGCAGCATCTCGTGTTGAAGCGCCACCACTTTCTCTTCCGGGGAACCGCCGTCGGGCGTAACCAAAAACTTCACATCCACCGTGTCCGCATGTCGTATGGTAATCCCCGTCTGCAGCCAGCGAAACTGCACTTCCCACATGCGTCCAAACGGATCCGGGCCCGCCTCGAAAAGACGGCTCTGGTCACTCATGATCCCGATGCTAACATGCGCCGCGATCCGGAACTTTAGAACGTGCTGAATCGTTGTCCGATCAGGGAAAGCAGTTCGTTCCGCGTCTCTTTGTTGTCCCGGAACGCTCCCAGCATAGCGCTCGTAGTCGTCCCGGAGTGCTGCTTCTCCACACCTCGCATCATCATGCAAAAGTGGCGTGCCTCGCAAATCACACCTACGCCCTTCGGGTTCACCAGATCTCGAATGGTTTCCGCGATCTGCTGCGTCATGCGCTCCTGAATCTGAAAGCGGCGCGCGAAAACATCCACGATCCGGGGAATTTTGCTCAAGCCAATCACTTTATTATCGGGCAGGTAAGCAACATGCACTTTCCCAAAAAACGGGAGCAAATGATGCTCGCACAAACTGTAAAATTCGATATCCCTGACAATCACCACTTCGTCATAGTTCACATTGAAGAGAGCCCCATTGACAATCTTCGAAATGTCGGCCTTGTACCCTTTGGTCAGGTCGCGCCAGGCCCGCTCGGAACGCTCCGGCGTTCTTAAAAGCCCCTCCCGCTCCGGGTCTTCACCCAATGCCGCCAGCACTGCCCGCATATGCGATGCGATATCGTCGCCAGCGGTATCCTCACCCATGTCGTCGGGCGTCGAATCGTACAGTAACTGAGCAGATTTTTCTTTAGGCATGAACCCGTCTTTATGCATGAACCCCCGTGACGTTTGCTGTCGAAACTTCAAACCCGTTGCGATCTGTCTCTTGGATGTGAATGCGATGCAGTTTGACTCGCGAACCCAAGTACGTCTCCCAATCCTCGCGCAGGAGTTCAACCACTACCAGCGCCATGTTCTCCGTTGTCGGGACCAGGCGCGAAAACTGTTGTACATCCCGGTTCAGGTTGCGATGCGAGAACACGTCCAGAACTTTCCCTTGCACCAGCCGGTCTAGCGTTCTCAATGGGCAGATCAGGCCCGTTTCTTCCTGGATCTCGCCAGCCACTGTCACCTCCAGCACATAATCGTGACCGTGACCGAATGGGTTATTGCACTTGCCATAGAGGGTTTCGTTTTGCACTTCGTTCAGCTCCGGCGAATGCAACCGGTGCGAAGCCGAAAAGCGATAGCGGCGAGTCATCGTTGTCACGCGGAAACATCCCCGCTTGTCACGTCAACATAAAGATCCTGCGTCTCGAATAACCGCACCTTCGCCAGCGCCGCATTCTTGCCGGCCAGCCGCGCCTCCATACGTCGCCAGATCTCCCGGGCGACGTTTGGCGCTGTCGGAATCACAGTCGAAAAAGGCTCCACCTCGTAGTTCAAAAACCGGTGATCCATCGGGCTCACCACCGCTTCTTCAATAATGTCCTTCAGCTCCTTCAAGTCTAGAATCATACCCGTAACAGGGTCAGGATCGCCCTCCAGCGTCACCTCCAGCACGTAGTTATGTCCGTGCCCGTTCGCGTTGGCTTCGTTTCCAAACAGCTCACGGTTTTCTTCATCGCTCAACGTGCTTACACGGCAGATGTGCGACGCGGAAAACTCGGCTTTACGTGTAATAAACATCCGCCCTCTTGGATGCCCTGCCCGCGATGTTGGATACTCATAAATTGTCAGGCTCATTGAAAATCAACGTTCTCCTGCGCGTTCTGGTCGGCGTGCTTATCGCTTGCTTCATCGCCCTTATCGGGTGGAATCTGCGGGACACCTCCGCCAGGGAAGGCGGCGCGGCGCCTACGTTCTCCATTCAGACCGATGAAGGCCATCGCGTCAATCCCGCCTCCTTCGGCGGGAAAATTCTCGTGCTTAATTTTTGGGCAAGCTGGTGTCCGCCCTGCGTTCAGGAGATCCCGTCCCTCAGCGTATTTCAGCGGCGCTTTGCCTCTTCCGGCGTCGTCGTCGTCGCCATCAGTATCGACAAGAATCCCCAAAAGTATCGATCGTTCCTGGATAAAATTCGCCCCTCCTTCCAGACCGCCCGCGACGGCAGCTCCGATATCAGCAACCAGTACGGGACGTTTCAAATTCCAGAGACCTACATCATCAAGAACGGGCGCATCATGCGCAAATTCGCCAATGCCGAAGACTGGACCAGCGACGACATCACGCAATACATCCAGAGCTTGCTGTAAAACGTCTAAAAGGGCGTGCCTCGTATCCGCAATCTTGTGCTCGTGCTGGGCGACCAGTTGGATCTGCACTCCGCCGCCTTCGACGGTTTCGATTCTGCTCGCGATCTGGTGTTCATGGCCGAAGTCGCGGAAGAGTCCACTCACGTTCCCTCGCATAAAGTTCGTACCGCCTTCTTCCTCTCGGCCATGCGGCATTTCGCCGCGGAACTTCATCGCCAGCACCATCGCGTTGAATACCGCAAGCTCGACGTGAAAGACAACGAAGGTAGTCTCGACAACGAATGGCGCCGCGCCGTCAAGAAATTCCGCCCGGAACGGCTGATCGCGGTAGAACCCGGCGAATTTCGCGTTGAACGACTGCTGCAATCCGTCGCCCATCAATTACAGATCGAACTGGAACTCCGGCCGGACCGGCACTTTTTTTGCAGCCGGCAAGAGTTCGCGGCCTGGGCCAAAGGCCATAAGCAATTACGCATGGAGTTCTTCTACCGGGAGATGCGAAAGAAGACCGGCATTCTCATGGAAAACGGAGAGCCCATCGGAGATCAATGGAACTTCGACGTGGAAAATCGCGGCTCCTTCGGCAAGTCCGGACCCGGCGGCGTCCCTGTTCCGCGCGCTTTCCCGCCCGACGAGATCACCGAAGAAGTCATTGAACTAGTGACCAAGCGGTTTCGGGACCATCCTGGGTCGCTCGACCACTTCGATCTTCCTGTCACCGCCGCTGATGCGCGCGTGGCGCTAAAGGACTTTATCACTCATCGATTGCCGGAATTCGGCATGTACCAGGACGCCATGTGGAGCGGCGAACCGGTTCTCTATCATGCGCATCTCTCTGCCACCATGAATCTCAAGCTCCTCGACCCGCACACCGTTCTTCCCGCAATTCAAGATGCCTACCATCGCGGAAACGCGCCGCTGGCTGCCGTCGAAGGCTTCATTCGTCAGATCCTCGGCTGGCGCGAGTACATTCGAGGCGTTTACTGGACCCACATGCCTCAATACCTCCAGGAAAACGCACTCGACGCAAACGAAGACCTACCCGACTTCTATTGGACCGGCGAAACCGACATGAACTGCCTCCGCAACGCCGTCGGACAAACGCTTGCGCACGGCTATGCGCACCACATCCAACGCCTGATGGTGACGGGACTGTATTCCATGCTCTTCGGCGTGAAGCCAGTCGAGATTCACAAATGGTATCTGGCGATCTACTGGGATGCCGTCGAATGGGTGGAACTTCCGAACGTCTTCGGTATGTCTCAGTTCGCCGACGGCGGGCTGATGGCCTCCAAGCCCTACGCCGCCACTGGCAAATACATCTCCCGCATGAGCAACTACTGCCAGGGCTGCCGCTACAAGCCCGACGAATCCGTCGGAGACAAGGCCTGCCCGTTCACAACCCTCTACTGGGACTTCCTGATGAAACACGAAGAGCGGCTTCGCCACAACCCGCGCATGGCCTTGCAGGTGAAAAACCTAAATCGTCTCAGCACCGCGAAAAAACAAGGGATCCGCGAGCAGGCGGCAGCCCACCGCGGCGCCATGCCCAAGGGTAGTTATTGAAGCTTCCCGAGTCAATGCTGGGCCAGCCGCTGCGCCGCTTGCAAATGCGCCTCCAAGTGTGGCAGCGCCTTACCCGCATATGCCTTCAGATCCCCATTGAATCCACGAGTTGCCTCACGTTGATAAGCCGCAACCGCATTCGCGTGCCGGTCCGACATCTCCTTCAAAAACTGGCGGTCGAAGTCCTGCCCTGCCAAGCCGGCAAACCGTCTCAGCACCTGCTTATCCTGGTCATCTAAACTGTTCGGAGCAATCGCCCCAACCTTATTCGCCACGGCCCTCAAGACCTCAAAATCTTGCGTATGATCCTGTTGCATCATGTGCGCAAACTGCTTCACCCGCGGATCGGACGCACGGCTCTCGGCCATCTGCCCTAAACGCGCTAACATTAAGTCCGTCTCACCGGCAAACTCAACAAAGACTTTCTCATTCGCGCTCGTAGCATTGGTTTGGGACAGCGTTTGGGCCTGGTACGCCGGGCAGCCAAGCGTCCCGTACAGTAGCCCCGTTGCAACTAATGTTCTCCACATCTGTAGCTTAAGAATAGCTCTGAGCGAATCCTCACTTTCCGCCGCTAAACTGGAAGGAGAGCAATCTCATGAGCCTCATCGAACGCCACCGTTTCAATGCCATTCTCGGCGCACTCAGCCTCGCCCCGGCCCGCACCGCGTTAGGGGCTAACGGATCCGCGCCGGATACCGCTAACTCTGCCCCGCAACACGCGCCGAAGCCGGAAATTCTTCGCCTCTCCCGCAACGGATGGATGCCCAACAACGAGCATTTACCCGTCCTGCTATACCGCGCCGTCATCGACACCGCCGGTGCCGATCCAGCATCCCGTTTCGAGCACATCTTCCAACACAACGGCTGGCCCTCGCAGTGGCGCAATGGCGTCTACACGTTCCACCACTACCACTCCACCGCCCACGAAATTCTCGGCTTTGCCGCAGGCCACGCCCGCCTCATGCTCGGCGGCGAAAACGGCCACGAAATCATGGTCGGTGCCGGCGATGTCGCCGTCCTACCCACCGGAACCGGTCACTGCAACTTGGAGTCCAGTGCCGATTTCCTGGTCATCGGCGCTTATCCACCCGATCAGAACTGGGACATCTGCCGCAAGGCCCCTTCCGCCTCAGACGTCGCCCGCATGAGCCGCCTGCCTCATCCCGACAGCGATCCCGTCAGCGGCGCTTCCGGTCCGCTCACGAAACTCTGGCACGCCTGACGCAATCGCTAGTTCCCGGCAATTCCCACGCGCACCGCGTACTCGGTGAGTGTCACCGCACCCTGCACACCCCCGCGAAATCCGATGTGCCCGTCCGGCCGGATCGCCAGCACCTTCGGACCTCTGCCCAAGAGCTCTCTTGCTTTCTCACCGCCAGTCGCGCAATTCCATACCGCTCAAACTGCTCCAGCGTCCGTGCCTGCACCACCAGCGCCTGCGAATACTTGGCCTGATGCAGTGACCGGTCGATCAAGCGAAAAGGAACCCCCAGCCGCCGCATCTCAATCGCCATCGCCAGCCCCGTCGGGCCAGCTCCCACAATCAACACCCCATCCCGGTCCATATCGTCCTCCTCGCTACCGTCCTTCTAGCCAGTCCGCCCTGCCAGTTCCGCGCGGCATGATAGATATGCAGCACTTCAATAACTTCTGCCCTAATCCGGTAAACCGCTAAATATGGCAGCGGCGCAAACACCAGCTCACGAATACCCTCCCCGTGCTGCCAATTGGGCCACGATAAGGAGCGGTTTTCAAAGCCCGAATCGTCTGATAAAGCCTCAGCGTAGTGGATTGTGCGATCGACGGATGATTCGTTTTCAGGCATCCACCGCATCTGCATCAAGAATCCAAAAGCCTCTGGACTCGAGCATCCATTTCGTCTTCATCGACAAATTCACCCCGGTCCGCCTTCTCAATCCCGCGCCTGACGCCTGCCACGAACCGCTCCTCTTCCGCCAACGAACGGCTCAGCGCGTCACTAATCACCTGTCTGGCATCGCGACCCGTCCACTGCGCAATCGTCCGAAGCTGACTCTCCTGTTCGGGCGTAAGTTGAAGCTCCATCCCTACAGCTTACTCTCGAATCGCCCACATCACATATAAGTAAGTAGTCAACGCCCCCAGCAAAAACGCAAGCGCGCCGAAACACCCATGAAACGCAGCTCCGGCTAAGCTCACCCCGCCTCCGCCCACAAACATCGTCTGGAAATAGCATTCCAGGAACACAACGGCCGCCGCTCCGCCCGCGATCGCCGAAGGCCCCGGCTTCCGAAAACGCCCTCGAGCCGGTCCCAAAACCAGAATAGGCAAACCAAACACGAGCCACCCCGATAGAAGAAACGTAAGCAGAAACCTATACAACGGAAGCCACCACCCCGGCGAATGCTGACGGCCGAACAAAACCGACACCACGAGAAGCAGCCCGCAACCCAAACCGCCGCTGGCCGCCAGCGCTCCCACCGCAACGCCTAGCCGCCGAACTGCCCCGCCCCTAAGTGCCGCATCCGGCTTTGAACTCTGGCCGCCCCGCGCTAAGACGCGGAACACCGCCACCGTAAGCACTCCCGCCACACCGCCGAACAAAAGAACCAGCGCAACAAACTCACCCACTCCCCGCCCACTCAGCAGCACCCCAAAAAGCACGGCCACGCCGCCCGCCATGCACACTCCGGTCGCCGCGCCCGCGCCCAACGCCACCTTCCATCTGCTCTGAACCACGCGCCCAGGCTCTACCAGCAGCGCGCACAACCCGAAAGCAACCGTGATCGCTACCAGATAGTGCCCAAAATTACCGGCGACGTTCTGCCGCCAAACCTGACCCCACCCTGCATCCCGCAGCAGATAATTCCGCGCCACCCACTGCACTACAACCGCCCCGCCATACCCCGCTGCTAGCGAAACAATCCCCACAGCCATCCGGTAAACAGCGGCCCATTTTCCGCTCATCTCCCGGTCCACAAAATCCTTCTCTGGTGCAAACCCCGCTCCTCAAGTTCAGCTTATCCGTAACAGCGCAGCCCAACCAAATGGAACAATAAACAAAGGATAAAAGCTCATGTTGCAACTGAAGTTCTCTCATCGGTTAGCTCGTCATAGAGCGGCTCTTTCTGCCGCATGCCTCCTCTTGCCGTTATTGCTTTCACCTCACGCTAAAGCTGCTACCGGAACCTTCTTGCCGAAAAGCACCTTTTATCCCCGGCTCGTCCGGATCGCTCATGGGCCAGCCTCAGCCAACGGAAGCATCATCGCCAGTACGACCGGCCAGATATTCGGAAGTAAGGACGACGGACACAGTTTCACCTTTCTCGGCGATGTTCCGGCTGAGCCCGGGAGCAAGCTGATTTGCTGCGAAACCCTCTATGAACTGCCGCAAGCGGTAGGAAAACTTGCTGCCGGAACACTGCTTTATGCCGCCACCTACACCTCTGGAACCGCGCCGGCCATCGAGGTCTACACAAGCGCTGACCAGGGCGCCCATTGGACCTATCATTCAACACCCGTACAAGGGCTAGGCGAAAAGGGAAAAGGAGGTCTTTGGGAGCCCCAGTTCACGGTAGCCAAGGATGGTGCGCTCGTCATGTTCTGGTCCGATGAAACCTACACTTGTTGTAGCCAAAAACTGGCAAAGATCAGGACGGCGGATGGAGTCACTTGGAAGGACAAATCCGACACCGTTGCAAGCACCGTGGAGGCCGATCGCCCAGGAATGATCATCGTCAACAAACTACCCACCGGGGTTTATTTCATGACATATGAACTGTGCGGCGATCCCATAACAGGCCACAAATGTGCAGCCTACTATCGTATATCGAGGGACGGGTGGAACTACGGACGCCCCTTCGATCTCGGCACAAGGATCGAAACGGCGGACGGAAGATACTTCGAACACGCCCCTGCCAACATCTGGAGCCCCTCTCCGCTTGCTCCGAATGGAGTGATCGTCGTCGTGGGGCAGGTGCTGCATAACGCGGATAAATCGATAGCGCCTCAGAATGGCAAAGTCCTTTTTGAGAATACTTTGCTGGACGGCTCAGGCCCTTGGTCGGCCGTCGCTGCCCCGATGGAAGTGCCTAACTCCTATGACAACTTTTGTCCGAACTACTCGTCAGCTTTACTCCCGGTTGCGGCTGGAACCGCCCTCTTGGAGTTTGCGTCCGACTACCGCGCTGTAAAACAATGCGTCACCTATTTCGCCACCAAGTCATGGACCGCAATGACAACAAAAATACCCGATAAACAGCCACGCAAGCCACTTGACGACATCCCAAGAAACATGTCATACTCCCATCGATAAACGATGGGTGAACGGTCAAGCTCCTCTGAACTGCTCCCCGGCACGCTCGATCTGCTTATTTTGCGGACTCTGGTACCGGGACCAATACACGGCTACGGTATCGCGCTACACCTGAAACAAGTCTCGGACGACGTGCTCAAAGTAGGAGAAAGCTCGCTCTATCCTGCCCTGCAGCGGCTGCTACTTAACGGCTGGGTAAAAGCGGAATGGGGCGCCTCTGAAAACAATCGTCGCGCCCGGTTCTACAACTTAACCGCCGCCGGGCGTAAGCAATTAGCTGTCGAACGTGAACAGTTTTCTCGGATGATCGGCGCCATTCATAAGGTGCTCGAAATGACGTAGGCGGCTTGTATGCATCTACATTTTGCCCGTTTTTACCGAAAACTCCTTGGTTTCTTCCGCCGCGGAATCCTTGACCGCGAACTCGCCGAAGAGATCGAGACGCATCGCTCGTTGCTCGAACAAGCGCTAAAGGAACGTGGCATCACTGGGCACGAAACTTCCGGCAAACTCATGGGGAACATCACGCTCCTAAAGGAGGAGAGCAGGGACATGTGGACTTTCCAACACCTCGATTCGGTCTATCAGGACGTCCGTCACGCCCTCCGGGGCCTGCTGCGTACGCCTGCATTCACGATCACAGCAGTCGTTTCGTTAGCGCTCGGAATCGGTGCCAACACTACTATATTCACAGCGGTTTCCGCAATATTCTTCAAGCCCTTGGCCGTCGAGAACCCTGCCGCACTCGTCACCTTTGCCGCAACCGATGGGCAAGGACGGCTAAGGCAATCGTTCCCGCTGGCATTAGGCCATCAACTGCAATTGTCTGGCGCTTTCTCCCATGTAATCGCGACGATTAGCGACGGACTCAGTTTTCAATATGGTGAACGGGCCGAACGCATCATGGGCGAGGTTGTCACCCCCAATTTCTTTTCAGCTCTGGGCATCAAGACAATTCTCGGCCAAGGCTTCACTGCTGAAGTACGAAGCGGCAAATGGGTGCCCGAAGCAGTTCTCTCTTATTCCTTCTGGAAAGCTCGATTTGCTGGCGACCCAAATGTCATCGGCCGCATCATCCGGCTGAACACCTACCCGTTTACGGTTGTTGGCGTTTCGTCATCGTCATTCTATGATCTTCAACAGGGACAAGACCCTGAGCTACGGTTGCCGGTATTGCCACCGGGACGCAAGCTCAGCGAACTAAACATTCTTAGTCCCGATCAAGACGACTTTGGTCTGATGGCTCGGCTCGCTCGGGGAGTCAGTCGCGCGAAGGCCCAAGCTGCCGCAGGTGTTCAGCTCCAGGAATTTGTGCATTCCAGTCCGGACCCCGAGACCCGGCGCATGGGATATAGGCAACTGCGGCTCTTGCCGGGTGATCGCGGCTGGACTGAATTGGCAGGCGATTTCAGAACGCCGCTCATCGTTTTATTCCTTCTCGTTTTTGTCGTATTACTGATCGCATGCGCAAACGTAGCCAATATGTCCTTGGCGAGGGCTGGCGCGCGACGTCGTGAGATCGCCGTTCGTACTGCTCTCGGTGCTGGCCGCGGCCGCTTGATTCAGCAACTGATCACCGAAAGCTTGCTGCTGGCTGGTTTTGCTGGAGCTGCGGGCTTCCTGGTGGCCCGCTACGCATCTCAGTTCTTGCTCTACTTCCTGCCGCAGGGGCATATTCACCTCGTTCTCGATTTACGCCCCGATGCGGACGCTCTCGTCTTTACCGTGGGCCTGTCGATCCTGGCGGCGTTGCTTTTTGGTGTCACGGCTGCCTATCAGAGCACGCGGGGCAATCTCGTTAGCGGCTTCAAATCCGATTCCAACGGCTCAGTAGGAGTACCGGAAAAATACGCGCTGAAGAAACTTCTCATCACGGGCCAGATTGCTTTTTCCCTTGCGTTGCTGATGGTGGCGGGCCTGTTTATCCGTACCGTGTTCAATCTATATCCAAAGAGCGATTTCGCTGATCCGGACCGGATTCTCGTATTCACCCTGAAACCGCCGGAAGAAATCTACTCGTCCGATCGCATTCGATCTCTTACAGCCGAACTAGTTCGCCGTATCTCCACTCTCCCGGGCGTAAAAGCTGTTTCACTCGCGGAGAATGGGCCATTTGCCGGCCGTGAAAATCGCGATACTTTGCAAGTTCCAGGGGGTAGTTCGGTCGAAGCTTCCGACGACTCCGTTCTGCCGGGCTTTTTCAACACACTAGGATTACCGATCCTGGCCGGTCGCGACTTCACGCCCGCCGACAAGCCCGGATCTCCGAAAGTCATGATCGTCAATCGGAACTTGGCAACCGCTCTGTTCCCCGGTCAGAACCCGCTCGGACGTATGGTCGAGATGCCTTCCCGACGAGGTTCCCAATTCTTTCGAATAGTCGGTGTGGTCGGCGACTCTCACTACTACAATCCGCGCCGCATATTGCCCGCCGCGTTTTACGCCTTCCAAAACGACCCGCCCTACATGCCCACTCTTCACATCCGCGTGGCTTCTTCGAATGCTGCGGCTTACATCCCTGCCATTCGCCACGAGTTCAACGCCATCGATAAAGGTTTTCCCGTCTTCAATGTAAGGACGCTCCAAGATCGCATCGAGGACGCGTTCGCTCCCGAACGCATGATCGCTGATTTATCCGCCGCATTCGGTGGTTTGGCGCTGGCGCTCGCCGCGGTTGGACTCTATGGCGTTTTCACGTATTCCGTCACTCAACGGACTCGCGAAATCGGCCTCAGGATGGCACTCGGTTCCACTATCCCGGACGTGCTTTGGCTGATCGTCCGTGAGGCTCTGCTGCTTCTCGCAATGGGCATCGGCTTCGGTTCAGCCGTTGCAATCGGCGGTGCGTACTTGCTATCGCATCAACTTTACGGAGTCGCGCCTACTGATCCACTCACTCTCTTTGCCTCTGCCGCCGTCATGATCGCCATTGCTTTGCTGGCTGTTTCTATACCGGCCTGGAAAGCCTCCCGCATCGATCCCATGATTGCTCTTCGGCACGACTGACATCTGAGCTAGGCTTCGAGCGGCGCTCGATCAAATTCCCGGTGCGCTCCTGCTCCTAGGCGAACACCCTCGATGTCTTTCTGAACGGAGCGGCATACTGGCGCAGCATCTCCGAAGGCGTTTGGGAATACACCATCGGAGGCTATCAAGTGCTCAAGAAATGGCTCAGTTACGGCGAACACGAACTCCTCAAGCGTCCTCCACCTCGCCGAAGTCCGGGAATTCACCGACATCGCCCGCCGCATCGCCCCTTGCTTCTACTCGGCCCAGCCCTCAACGAAAACTACCAAGCCATTCGCAATAACGCCGCATCGTTCCCCAGCCGGTCGCAAACTCCAAAAAACTTTCTTTTCGCTCGCATCCAACAACTTAGCTCTTTCCGAAAGCCGACGCATTGTTTTACAGCGCGGTAGTCGGACGCAAACTCCAGGAGGGCGAAAACGAACTGCGCGTGCTTTCTTCCGCCGCGGAATGCTTACCCGCGAACTCGCCGAAGAAATCGAGACGCATCGCTCGTTGCTTTAATCCCGAGCAGCCGCTTTACGATTACGTTGTGTTCCGACCACAACGCGCTGAAGACTACTGATTGTTTCTCGACTACAGCGATTTATCGGACTGCAGAGCCTTGCACGTTGTCGACGGTCGAGGTATATTGTCGATAGTCGTAGTATCGTCATGCCGAAACCATCAGACCTCTTGCAAGGAACCCTAGATCTCCTGATCCTTAAGACCATTGCGAGGGAGCCGCTTCACGGATGGGGCATCGCTAAGCGCATTCAGATGCTTTCCGGCGAGGTTCTCTCGGTCGGCCAAGGTTCCTTGTACCCGGCGCTGCATCGACTCGAACAACAGGGCTGGATCAGCGCCGAGTGGAAAGACTCCGATCTCGGCCGTCCCGCCAAGGTCTATTCCTTGACGCGGGAGGGCAGGAAGCAACTGGAGCGTGAACTCAATAGCTGGAACAGGCTCTCCTCGGCCGTCCAGCTTCTAATCGCAACAGCTTAGAAAGGAACGCTTTATGCGATTCAGTCGCGTGATTATGCATCGCCTTCGTTCATTGTTCCGCCGATCTCGCACGGATTCGGATCTGCAGCGCGAGATCGAACTTCATTTCGAACAACTCGTGAAGGAGGCCATAGCTTCCGGCATGAGCGAGTCGGAGGCTCGCCTGATGGCGCGCCGCCAGTTTGGACCAGTGGAAAAAACGAAAGAGGAATGTCGCGACATGAGGCGAATAAACCTGATCGCGAATTTTACGTGCGACGTGCGGTATGCGCTGCGAATGATTCGAACCAAACCCGGCTTCAGCGTGCCTGCGCTGCTTTCGCTGGCCCTGGGAATCGGCGCCAATATTGCGATCTTCAGCGTTGTCAATGCGGTACTGATTCACCCCTTGCCTTACCCGGGCTCGGAGAAACTAGTAGGCGTCTTCAACTCCGCAGCCTTTTCAGGCCGGGTCATAAAGGAATTGCCGCTGACCCTGGAAATGTACGCTGCTGACAGGGAAGACGCACGGAGTTTTGAGGAGTTCGGCGTTTGGACTCCCGGTACCGCAGCGGTTACTGGCGCGGGAGAACCCGAAGAGGTTACGACCGTAGCCATGACGCACGGAGTCCTCCGTGCGCTCGGCGTGAGGCCCTATTTGGGCCGGTGGTTCTCAAGCGCAGATGAGTTGCGGGGCGCGCAGAAAACTGTGATCCTCTCTTATAAATATTGGCAACGAAGGTTCGGCGGCGACGAGCATGTACTGGGCCGCTTAGTCCTCATCGATTTCGTCTCTTATCAAGTAATTGGAGTGATGCCTCGCAATTTTGAATTCCTCAATCGCACTCCTGACGTTTTCCTTGCACAAAGTGTCATCGCCGGAGCGCCGGGATCGCAAGACGCCGACTGTTCCGGCGTCGCACGGCTCAAACCCGGCATCGGGTTTGTCCAAGCCGATCAAGATATCGCGCGCGTATTAAGGAATTGGGGTGCCAAGGCGGGTCTAGAGCAAACGCTTGAGCAACTTCGAATCAAACCCAACATCCATCCGCTGAAACAGGATGTTATTGGAGACGTTGGCGCGGTTCTCAAAATTCTGATGGGAGCGCTGGCTCTGGTGCTTTTGCTCGTATGTGCGAACGTCGCAAACCTTGTTCAGGCGAGAGCCCAAGCTCGGCGTGAGGAGTTTGCGATTCGGGCTGCGCTTGGCGCTGGCCGGGGGCGAATCGCGTGTCAGGTAATAATAGAGAGCCTCGCGCTAGCTGGTCTCGGCGGCGCTGCCGGTCTGGGTCTCGCATATGCCGGACTTCGGGTGCTAATAACCCATGGACCGGCAACTCTACCTAGAGTGGCAGAGATATCCATTGACGCACTGAGTATCTTGTTCGCGCTGGCCTGCTCCTTGCTATCGGGCATTTTGTTTGGATTGATAGCGGTTCTCAAATCAGGTCTGAACAGCAGACTGCGAAATGCACGCGGTGCCAGCCAGAGTGCGAAGCAGTTGCGCGCGCAAAATGCTTTCGTCGTCGCGCAACTGGCGTTGGCTTTGGTGCTGTTAATAGGAGCCGGGCTACTGGTTCGCAGCTTTCTCGCATTGAGCGCCGTAAGACCGGGCTTTACTCACCCGGAGCAAATTCAGACGGTCCGGCTGTTTATTCCCGAAGCACAGATACGAGAGCCCGAGCGAGTATCCCAAGTAGAAGCTGATATTCTCCACAAGCTTGCAACTATTCCCGGTGTTACGGCAGCGGGGTTTGCCACCGCTTTGCCGCTGGAACTGGAACACCATAACGGCAATCCTATCTCCGTTGAAGACAAAACGCCAGTTGGCCAAATCCCACCCAATCGAACGATCAAGTCCATTTCGCCAGGCGTCTTTGCGGCGCTCGGCACACGATTGATTGCTGGGCGGGACTTTACATGGAACGACCTGATCAGTCATCGCCGAGTGGCGATAATTTCGGAGAACATGGCTCGCGAATATTGGAGCGATCCCAGGGATACGCTTGGGAAACGCATCCGAATCAACGGAGACAGCCAGTGGAGTGTTGTGGTGGGCGTTGCTGAAAATGTCTATGAGGATGGCGTCGATCAACCGCCGCCGGGGTTGGTCTACTTTCCGGGTGTTCGTCGCGGCGTTGCCTTCGCGATACGAAGCAGCCGCGCCGGCACGCCGGGCCTACTAAAAGAAATCACAGCGGAGATCCACGCTGTGGACCCCAGCTTGCCACTGGCGCAAGTTCAAACTCTGAGCGATCTTTATCGGCTCACCATGGTGCGCAGGTCCTTCGCTCTCGTCCTGCTTGGAATTGCCGCAGCAATGGCGGTGACGCTTGCGATCATCGGAGTCTACGGCGTTCTTGCCTATGCTGTTGCACAGCGTCGCAAAGAGATAAGCATCCGTGTCGCCCTGGGCGCCGAACCCCGAACAATCAAAGCACTCGTTTTACGGCAAGGGCTAATACTTACGTGCCTTGGCGGCGCGATTGGATTAGTTTCGGCGCGAGGGCTCTCCTACTGGATGGCTTCCCTACTTTTTGGAGTTACACCAGTTGATCCATTCACCTACGGCGTTTCCGGTACGGTGATTCTGGCGGCCGCCTTGGCCGCCAGCTACGTACCAGCGCGAAGAGCCGCCTCCTTGAATCCAATCGAGGCGCTACGGGGCGATTAAGGGATGCAAGCATGCTAATTTACATGCGATTCGGCCGCGTGATCATGCACCGTCTTCGTTCGTTATTCCGGCGATCTCGCGCGGACGCTGATCTGCGGCGCGAGATCGAACTTCATTTCGAACAACTCGTGAAAGAGGCCATAGCTTCCGGCATGAGCGAATCCGAGGCTCGCGTGATGGCGCGCAGACAGTTTGGACCAGTGGAAAAAACGAAGGAGGAGTGCCGCGACATGAGAGGTGTAGATCTGATCGAGAATCTCGCGCGCGACGTGCGGTACGCGCTGCGAATGCTGGCGAACCATCCCGGTTTTGCGGCGGTAGCGGTCATGACGCTGGCGCTGGGCATTGCGGCGAACACCACCATCTTCAGCGCAGCCAGCGCGATCCTGCTGCGAAAGCCGCCGGTGAAAGATCCCGATAGTTTGTGCGCGGTTTCTTCCAAGGACCTCATCAGAGGTTATGAAGGTCATGATTTGGTGCGGGCTTCCGCGCCGGACTTCCAGTCTTGGCAAAAGCAGAATACCGTTTTCGAGCGCATGGCCGCGGTCGAGACCGGGCGCTCGTTCACGCTGACAGGCAATGGCGCGCCGGAATCGGTGACGGCCGACCGCGTTACGCCGGATTATTTCAAGGTCATTGGCGTGATGCCGGTTCTTGGGCGGGCGTTCTTACCGGGCGAAGACCAGGCCGGAAACAACCGTGTGGTGATCCTGAGCAACGCCCTATGGCGCGAGCGGTTTGGCTCCAATCCGAACGCGCTCGGAAGGAATCTCGAAATCAACGGCGAGCCATACCGAATTATCGGCGTAATGGCGCAGCGCGCCCCTATTAGGTCTATCGATCTCGCAGCTATGGACGCCGCTGGTGTTCAGCCCCGAGGACTTGAGCCCTTCCGCGCGCGGCAACCATTACATCAATCTTGTTTTGGGGCGTCTTAAACCAGCCGTCACGGTCAAGCAGGCCCAGGCGGAAATGAATTCCATCGCGCAGCGACTTGCGCGGAGCTATCCCAAGACAAACAAGAATTGGGGCGCCACGGTCCTGACGCTTCAGGAATACAACATCCGGTCGGCGGACGTGCGAAATGGCGTGGTGCTGCTGATGACGGCAGTAGGCCTGGTATTGTTGATTGCCTGCACCAACATTGCGGGATTGCTGCTGGCGCGAGGAGCCAGTCGAACTCACGAATTAACCGTCAGGTCGGCGGTGGGCGCGAGCCGGGGACGCCTGCTGCAGCAAGAGCTGGCGCAAAGTCTGCTGATCGGGGTAATGGGCGGCGGCGTGGGACTGTTGATGTCCTTCTGGGGCATCCAGCTCCTTCGGGCAGGTTTCAATTTCAATGGGTACGGCAGGCTGGAGGCGGCCGGACTCCGCATGGATGAGCCGACGCTGCTCTTCACGCTGGCGATTTCGCTGCTGACAACCATTGTGTTCGGTCTAGTGCCCGCCATTCGAGGCTCGAAAGCCAATCCGCGCGACGCGCTCGGCGAAGGCGGCCGTACGAGCTCAAGCGGCTTTGGCCGCAGCCGCCTGCGCGGCGTGCTCGTCACTGGGGAAATTGCGCTGGCCCTGGTTCTCCTGGCCGCCGCGGGCGTGACCATGCGCGAAGTGGCGCGCCAGTTGAGCGAACCGAACGGCTTCAATCCGCGGGACCTTCTGATCGCGAACCTGGATGTGAACAGCCGCCGCTACAAGCAGTTGGACGCACGGACTGCCCTTTTCCGGCAAGTGACGGAAAAGCTGAGGAACGTTCCCGGAGTCGAGGACGCCGCCGTGGACTCTTGTGTCCCCATGGGTTGCTTCTACAGCCTTTCCTTCCATATCGTGGGCCGGACACCGCTGTCTGCGTCTAATCCCCCTTCGGCGGGCTTTTTTGTCGTCGGGCCGGACTACTTCCGCACCCTGCAAATCCCGCTGATAAAAGGCCGCGCGTTTTGAGCGAGCGCGCGCAGTTATTCGTCGCCGTGTTGGGAATGGTGGCGCTGAGCCGCCATGTCGAGCCCGCGCGAGGCTGGCGCGGGCGTCCGTCCAAAGATCGGCAGGCTTTGGCAAGCGCCCTTGTCGCCAAAGCCGTGTACGGACTGGGATCACGCGTCAACTCCGAGAGTGTTTGCAAACCGACCGGCAACTGGGTATAAAAAGGGCCCAAGCCGAAGCGCAGCATGCCGGCCTCGCCGCGCAATCGCATTGAAGAACAGCGCCTGATGACCACCGAAGCGATCCTGGCCGAGCTGCCACGCCACTGCAGCTTTGGCGTGAAGAAGAGCAGCAAGGGGCATTTGCGTTACTGGCGGGGATACAAACTACATCTCGACGTGGCCGATGGGCAGATTCCCATCTCAGCACTGCTCACGGGAGCTAGCGTACACGATTCGCAAGTGGCCATGCCGCTGATGAATCTGACCTCGCAACGCGTCACCAACCTTTATGACTTGATGGATGCGGCTTACGACGCTAATGCTATCCGAGCTCACAGGGAGTCGCTCGGCCACCGGCACCTTGATCGATCCACCGCAGCGCCGACGGTGGATTACCGAGCAGGTACGCATCCGGAAAAACTCCTATGCCACACGCGAGGTGCGCCGCCTGGAAATGACGGGCCGATCACTCACTTGGGCCGAAGCCGACCGCTTCGGCGAACGAACTATCGACCGAAACGGCACTAAGAAGCGAATCGTGTTCTAAAAGCCCTTTGGGTCATGGTAGAATGCGTCTACAGCCGCTTGAAAGATGAGTTCGGAACCCGCTTCATCCGTGTGCGCCGGGGTCCGCAAGATCATGACTCATCTGATGTTCGGCGTGCTGACGCTCACCGTAGACCAACTGCTCAAGCTGAGCGGCTAAAAGCTTGGCCTCATCCTGAAACTGTTCCGGTCGCTGCACCGCAGTCGCGGCGTGCCCGTTTTCGGCCTCTTCCCGTTCATCCTCTCGTACATCACGCCAAACGCCTCGATTCACAGTCAATAAGGCCCCGTCAAGGCCCTTTTTCACCCAACCGCCGCCCATTTTGCAAGTGCGGGGAGGATGTCCGAAATTTCGTAGAAACGGGGCGACTCTCCCCAGAGCCTATCAAGGCTCTGTGAAATTTTCTTGCCAGAAAAAGGAGAGTCCTGTGAAGAAAGAATACCAGAGGAATAAGCGCCAGACGGAGGAAGAGTTTCGTGCCTGGGCAAGAGAGAATGGTCACCGCCGAGATCGTAGCCTTGGCGCAACAAAGCTTGGGCGAACTGCTGCGGCAGGTAGGGCGGCAGTTTATGCAAGCTGTCATGGAAGCCGAAGTCGAGCAGTGGGTGGGCGTGCGCTCCCAGCCGAATCGCCAACGGGCGGCGTACCGGTGGGGGACCGAAGAAGGCTTCTGTTTGATCGACACGCAACGCGTTGGCCTCACCCGGCCGCGGGTACGCAGTTGCGGGAATCGCGAACTCGCCTTGGGCAGCTACGAACTGTTCCAGCGCACCTCGCTGCTCACCGAAACAGTGTGGCAAAGAATCATGCACGGGCTGACGATGCGCAATTACAAAGAAGTCGTACAGCAGTTCCAAGAAGCTTATGGGTTGGAGAAGAGCACCATCAGCGAGCATTTTGTGGAAGCCGGCGGCAAAAAACTCGAACAGTTGCTGAACCGCTCGCTGGAGAACGTGCCGTTATGCGCGCTCCTGGTGGATGGAACTTATTTTAAAGAACAAGCGCCGATCGCCGCGGTCGGCATTGACCGGCTCGGCAACAAGCTGGTACTGGGACTGGTGCAAGGGACTACGGAAAACACGGCAGTGGTGAGCGGCCTGTTCCAGCAACTGCAACAAAGAGGTCTCGATTTAACGCGGCCTCTGCTTTATGTGATCGATGGCAGCAAAGCGCTGCGTGCGGCCATTGTTCACCACGCCGGTGATGCCGCATTCATTCAACGATGCCAGCTCCACAAGTTGAGAAACGTAGCCGAGTATCTGCCGGAAGCAGAACGAGCCGCCGTGAAGTTCCGGATGAGAGGAGCCTATGCCAAACCGGACGCGGCCGAGGCGCGAGCCGTGCTTTATAAACTGCACGACGAATTGGTGCAAGTGAACCCCAGTGCGGCCGACAGTCTGGCGGAAGGCTTGGAGGAAACCTTAACTTTGCAAGAGCTTGGCATTCGCGGTGCCCTACGGCGTGCCTTCAGCAGCACGAATATCATTGAGTCGAGCTTTTCGATAGTCGAACGCATCTGCCGCCAAGTGAAGCGCTGGCGTGGCGGCCATCAACGGCTGCGTTGGGTAGCCTCCGCGCAGACCAGTGCTGCTTAAATAGACCGTGAGAGCCGCTTCCTCTTTCCACGGAAATCCGGACATCCTCTAGGGCCGTTTGGGACTTGAAATTATGAAACGAACATTTCCGACGTGGCCGACAAAAGTGGGTTCGTTCCGTAATATTTTTGTAATATAAATTACATTAAAGCACTTTTAGGATTGCCTCGACCTGCGTTAACCGTGCAATCATCGAGACGTCGACGACTACGCCGTCCGCCGATTTCCTTCGCTGCTACTTTGGACGCCAGGCGCACTCCTTTCATAAGCGGGGGGACGCGGTATATACCAACGGCCTACTAGAACACGGGGACGCCTTCTCCGGCGTGGCGGGGCACTTCATGTTTACGGTCGAAAATTTGCCGTAGTCTTTGAGATAGCTATTCATTTCGGCAGCGCTATGAACTAGGAAGACGCGGTCTAGCGCAACGTTGTAGAGGATAAGCCGGTCGCCGTAAGGATAGATTTTCTCATCGCCATAGATCCAGGTGCTCAGCGAGTCTGGATGCAAACGAATGCGAGGGGAAATGGCATCGCCCGCAAGGTCCGGCTGACGAAAGATAAGTTGGGCAACACCGGAGACCTCCCACCACGATTCCAGCAAAGGAGCCGGGCCGACGTAGGGGCAGACCCCGTCGACGAGAAAGGCGCTTCCCGGTGGCGGCGAGAGATGGTGGGCGGCGATATTCTGCAATATTTGCCGTTCTTCATCGTAGCCCCGAATCCAGTACTGCGCGAGGCTGGTGTCGATCAGAGATCCGCTAGCACAGATGAGAGACACCAGGAGCGGGAAACATAAACGACGGAACTTGGGCGTCAGCTTCGTGGAGATATAGCCGGTGATCCCGAGAAAGCACAAGGCGACTCCGAGAGCTGCCGCTATGGAGGTTCGATTGGCAACTCCAGTTTTGTGAAATGCCACTTGATCGGTTGTGAGAAAAATGGCGTAACCGAGGCCGAAGATCACAAATCCGGTTGCAATGACCCTGGTCCAGGCGATCTTGTAAAGGCTTTCCGGCTGCCGACGGATTATCCATCGGAGACAAAAGAAGACAAGCAGTGCGATGGCAGCAGCCGCTGCGAGTGCCGGGAGATCGAAATGGTAGCGAACGGTTTTGAAGACAACGCGGGGATAAGCGATGCCGAGTTGGAAGAAATTGATAAAGAGCGCTTGGTGGACAAGCCAGACAGCGTGGCTCCAAAAGGTTCCTGGCCTCATGACGGGGCGTTGATTAATCGCCATCTTAAATACAAAGCAGCCTACTAAGGCGATGGATGTAAGAGCTGCCGCCCAACGGGCTCTTACGCGAAATTGTTCTGTCCACAATATGGCAACCACGTTAAACGCGAACAGGGGCACGGCCACCTCATAGGAGAGAACGGAAACCATCGTGGAAAACACACTGAGAAGGAGCCAGGGCCAGCCGGAGCGCACACTTCGCAGAGCAAAGTAAAAACTTGCGAAGTAGAAAACCATGCTGATATTGGCTTGGATCGCCGCAATCCAAAAGCGGTCGGTCGAGTAGTGCGGGAGCAGAATGTAGACCGCGGGCAAAGAGGCCGCAAGCAACAGCGGTTGTTTCAGTTCCAGTAGCAGCAGGAAGAGAACAAGGGCCATGGCCACCAACAGTAAAGCGTTGCAGATGTGATATCCCAAGGGTAAAAGGCCAAATAGCTGATAGAGACCTACTAATGCCGCTGTCTGGACAGGACGCACGCGGATGTTGTGGTCGGACATCAGGGAATGGAATAGCCCCCCGAAGGACTGATCCGGCGAATTCTTCAGAAGGCTGAGAAAATGCCAATCGTCGGAGTAAAAGCCGAGATAGGGCACGTAGAGCATCACCGAAAGCAGGACGATGGAGACGAGGAAAAGACCGGAAAGCAGAACCGCCCTTCGGCTCTCGCGAAGTATAGGGGAGCGCTGATCGTCAGAGCACGGTTTGTTGAGGATAGCTTGGGGAGTCACTGCCGAATTTATCGGCAGGAAGGGCGCAAAACTTTAGCTTGGATTCAGCTTTTTTGATTCGGGCGCCGGGTGCGCCCTATTTGTCCATGAGCTTGGAGATTTCCAGGTCGAGCTGGGCGAATTTGCCGTTCACGGTGTCTTTGAAACTGTGGAATTCGGAGGTCAGGTCGCGCAGATCCTGGCGGATGGAGTCGAAGTTCTTGGCGGAGTCCTGGCGCAGGTCGTCCAGACGTTTTCCGAAATCATCTAGACGTTTTCCGATTTGATTGTTGGCAAAGAACATGCCGAAGATGCCGACAATGACGGCTCCGCCGGTGGAGACGATGGTGTTGGTGAGAGACGGGTCCATGAGCGCCTTTCTTATTGTAGGCATCGGGTATGGAAAGGTGCAGGGCGCGTTAGTTGCGAACGATGTTGTACAGCGTGATCTTGTTGGTCTGGAAGCCGCGGTACGGTTCGGTCACGGTGTTGGGGAAGGAGATTTCCGAATCGATTCGGAACGCTTTCTTCCCGGCGGGGGATTGGATATAGGGCAAGAGCCACTCCCAGTCGGGAACGGCGTCGGCGAGCAGGAAAACGGGATGCGAGCGGATGAAGGAATCGAAGCCCACTACGCGCAGGGGGAGCATTTTTTTAAAGAGATCCATGTTGATCTCGGCCCCGGCTTCTCTAGCGCGGACCAGATCTTCGGCATAGTACAAATGTTTCTTTAGACAAGAAGAGCCATAGTGCTGCCAGACCAGGAAGTCCTGCGGAGAGGAAGCGAGGACGGGAAGGTTGGAGGAGCAGGCGTAAGCCATCCATTGCTGTTGGCGATACTGTCGCGCGGGCGCGGGGCGGAAGCCGTGGAGAGCGTGCGCGATCGGGTTATGTTGTTTCACAACGGCGGCAGCCGCGATCAACAGCAGAATAGACAGAGCGGCTTTTCGTGAAAAACGGGAGCTCCAGGCGATAAAACCGACGAAGGCCAGGTCTAGGCCAAGAACGAAGGGGATGGTATAGCGGGTTACGTAGACTCCCAGGGGCAGCGATCCCACGAGGGCATAAAGGGGGAGAAGCAATAGGACAAGGACCAGGACCCACTCGGGTAACGTAAATCCGGTTTGCCGTTTTGCGGGGACAGAACCGTTCCAATTGAGCCGGGTGATGACCAGCGCGATCAGGACCGACCCAAAAGCTAAAAATCGACTGGATTGACCGAGAAACGAGGGGCCGTAAGCCGCGAGGGCGTCGTGGAGCGATGGTCTGGACCAGAAGGTTTTTCCGTAGTATTCATGGGCGCGATGGATGCCAGGCAGGAGCAGCAGCAGCGCGAGGGGAGCAGTGAAGAGCACGCCCCAGGCAAGCTTATCCACGCGTTTGCGAAGGAAGGCGCGGGAGGCTTCCGCTAGTGCGAAGGGAACGAAAAGAAAGACGGCAAACGCATGACTGAGAACCGCTCCCGCGAAGGCCAGCCATAAGCCTGTCAGTGCCAGCGCGCGGGAAGGCCGGTCCTCGATCCGCTGCCAGCAAACCATCATGAGCGAGGTGAAGAACAACACGAAGGCATAGGCTCGCATTTCGCTGGCATACTGGAACGTCCCGAGAGCGGCGGGAAGCACGAGGGCGATGGCTGAATACAAAGGCGGATAGCGCCGGGCGGCGAAAGCGTAGACGAATGCGCAAGATCCGAGAAAGAACAGGGCGAACGGAAGGCGATTTCTAAAATCTCCGTCCCCCCATACGAGCATGGAACCGTGTAAGGCTAGAGACGGAAGTGGACCGGGCGTATCGGTGCCGCTGGTGAAAAAGGATAAGGTCTGGGAAACAGACGGCAGGCGGGCGGGCTCGTAGGTGGCCACTTCGTCGTACCACATGAGGCGATTGCTGCAGGAGAGTGCCGCCAAAACGGCGATAAACAAGAACAGCAAGCCGGGGAGTGAAAAGATCTTCGCAAGCGTGAGGCGGAGAATGCCGGGGTGGGAAGAAGTGTGGGATATGGAATGAGAAGAGGACATGACAAAAGGCTTACGAGAGGTATTTCGAACGGATTCGAAGAACGTCGGCGAAGGCGATGAGGAAGTCCTTGGAACGCACTTTGGAGCCGGCGACGTCCTCCCAGCGTTCTAACGGGTATTCGTAGATGGCGGTTTCGAGGCGGGCAGGGTCGCCGCCACAGCGCTGGATGTAACGGGCGATAATTTCGACGTCGAAGATCCATTTGGAGAGGAAGGGTTCGGCGAGGATCTCGCCGATGCCGGAATCGACGCGGAAGAGTTTCGCTCCGCACTGGGTGTCGTAGATGGGGAGGCGCAGAAGTTGCGAGACGACGGTGGCAAAGACACGGCCGAGGTAATGGCGGCGGGGTTGGCGTTTGACATAGCGGCCGAGGAGTTTGACGCGCGAGCCGAAAATCATGGCGGTTTCCCGATGGGTGTCGAGGATGTGCAGGAAACGCGGGATTGCGTCAAGGGGCGTGGCGAGATCGGCGTCCCAATAGCCGACGATTTTGCTGTCGAAGTTTTGAATGGCGTGGAGGAGTCCGCGGCGAACGGCCTCGGCTTTCCCGCCGTTCATGGGGCAGCGGACGATGGCGGTGCGCGTTTCAAAGCCGGCGCAGAGGTTGGCGAGGACATCAAGAGTGGCGTCCTTGCTGCCGTCGTCGACAAAAACGAGGCGAACGGAATCAGGCCGCTTCAGAAACTCATGAAAAGCGGCGACATTCAGGCGGTTGGCTTCGTTGTAACAGGGGACAACGATGGAGGCTCGGCAGGGAAAAGAATGCTCGCTATGCTGGGCTTCGGTCATGGAATCGATGGTTTTCCTGGTAAGAGAGATGGAAGATACAGCCCAGAGCTTGCATGTCTCTCCACTTCGGGACACTTCAGTATAGACGCCAATGTTTCTTCGGATCCCTTCAGATTTTTCTTGTCTCCCGAGGGGGCTGGGAAGGTACAACGGAGGGTAAATCGGTCTTTTTCCTGCTATACTGTCGGTTTGTCGTGCGTGGCTACTCCACCTAGTGGTGCGTCCGATGCGCGGTTTTTCCGATTAGTTGGAGTGTGGCCTCGGTGGATGGTTCCGCCGGAGGATTTCCTGTGTTCATCAGTCTTAAGGAACTAGAATCAAGAGTGAACCGTTTCTCGGTGGATGTCCCGGCGGGTGAGATTTCGTTTGACGGGCAAATGACGCAGACGTCTCCGCTACATGCCGAGGGCACGGCGGAAACCCTGCACGCGTCCCTGGCCGAGATTCGGATTTCCGGCAAGCTGAGGGTACAGATGGAAGCTCCGTGCGACCGATGCCTGGAGTTGGCGGCAATTCCAGTGGGCCGGGAGTTCGACCTGGTTTACGTGCCGGCGGAAGAGGCGCAGGCGGCCGGGGAGAAAGAAGTGGATGAAGCGGGCGTGGAAGTCGGCTACTACGAAGGTAGTGGGCTGGAGTTGAACGACGTTTTACGCGAAGTAGTGTTGTTGGATCTGCCGATGCAGGTGGTCTGCCGCGAGGATTGCAGGGGCATTTGCCCGGGCTGCGGCGGCAACCGGAATCAACGGGCGTGCGATTGCCGTGCCGAAGCTGCCGATGACCGGTGGAATCAGTTAAAAAAGTTTCGGGTTGAGTTCAGCCCTAGCAACTGACGGAGCGGCTCCAGGGCAGCCCGGGTTCAGTTTGTGAAGCGAATAAAAAGAAAATAGGAGTTTTTATCCCATGCCAAATCCTAAGCGACGCCATTCTAAGCGCCGTACCTCGACGCGCCGGGCGCACGATGCGCTGCGCATTCCGCAAATGACGGAGTGTCCGAACTGCCAGCAGAAGATCCGGGCGCATCGCGCTTGTCCCCATTGCGGCAAGTATAAAGGCCGCGAAGTGATCGAAGTCGTCGAAGGCTAGCCGGCTTCTTTTTCGTAGGGCGAACGTTTACTCTCTCAATCCTTTTGATTCATAGACGGCGAAAAGAAGACGCGACAAGATGGTGACAATAGCCCTGGACGCAATGGGTGGAGATCAGGCTCCGAAGCCGGAAGTGGACGGTGCTCTGCAGGCCGCTACCGAATTCGGCGTGAAGGTGATTTTGGTAGGGCGGGAAGAGATCGTCCGAAAAGAACTGGATCGCCATAGCGGTTGGAAAAAGCTGCCGATCGAGATCAAGCACGCGAGCGAACAGATCACCATGGAGGATAGCGCCGGGAGGGCGATCCGGACGAAGAAGGACAGCTCAATCCGGGTGGCATCGCGGCTAGTGCGGGAAGGTATCGCTCAGGGAGTTGTTTCGGCGGGAAACACGGGCGCGGTGATGGCGACGGCCAAGATGGTGCAGGGGATGTTGCCGGGAGTAGACCGGCCGGCGCTAGCCTCGGCGTTGCCTACCCTGAGTGGGCGGCCGGCGGTGCTGCTGGACGTGGGCGCCAACGTTGACTGCAGCCCGGAGATGCTGGCGCAGTTCGCCGTGATGGGGAGCACCTACTCGCGGGTGATCTTTCATAATGAGAATCCGAAAGTGGGTCTGCTATCGATCGGCGAGGAGGAGCATAAAGGCAATTCCCTGACGCACGATGCGACTCCGCTGCTGAAGAGCCAAAAGCACCTTAATTTCATTGGGAATGTGGAAGGACAGGACGTTTACATGGGCAATGTGGACGTGATTGTCTGCGACGGATTCGTGGGCAATGTGGCGCTGAAGGTGAGCGAAGGATTGGCGGAAGCGATTGTGACTATTCTTCGCGAGTCGTTTCAGAAGACATTGCAAAGGAAAATGGGCGCGTTTATGGCGCGAGGCGCGATCCAGGATTTCAAGAAGCGGGTGGATTACTCGGAGTATGGCGGGTTGCCGCTGCTCGGTTTGAATGGGATGTGCGTGGTTTGCCATGGGCGCTCGAACGCGAAGGCGATTAAGAATGCCATCCGGGTGGCGAAGGAGTTCGCCGAGGGTGGGATGAACGAGCGGATTGCCACCGAGCTGCATGAGTGGACCACGGCGGCAGCGACGGGGTAAAGCGTTCGCGAGGCCTTGCTGACGATGATAGGCTGAGAGAAGTTTGTTTTGCCGTGCGCGGATGTGGCGGAATTGGCAGACGCACTGGATTTAGGTTCCAGCGCTCGCAAGGGCGTGGGAGTTCAAGTCTCCCCATCCGCACCAATCTTTTCAGCACTTTGCAGAGAGTCAGCGATAAGACTTGAAGCGACTGCTGTGGTCTTGCGATTCATTCGCTCCTTCAAATACTCTCTGCCGGTGTCTCCGCTTGTGTCGGTTGCGTAGCATCGTTTCTGTTCCATTTGGCCGAAGTCGCGAAGTGAGATTCAGTGCCAACGGCATAGCTCTCCTGAAGAAGTTTGAGGGCATACGGCTGAAGACATATTTGGACTCTGCTGGCAAGGCAACCATTGGCGTTGGTCATCTCTTGAAGCCCGGTGAGTCCTTCCCAAATGGCATCACAGAGAGCGAAGCCGAAGACCTTCTTCTGGCCGATATCATCCCGGTAGAGAATGCCGTCAATGCTCTTGTAAAAGTTTCCCTCTCCCAAAGTCAATTTGATGCCCTTGTGAGTTGGGCCTTCAACGAAGGCTCTGGCCGTCTGGCCTCTTCGACTCTCTTGGTAAAGCTGACTGCGGCGACTATTCCGCGGTGCCCGTAGAGTTGGCTAAATGGAACATTGCAGGCGGGAAGATTCAGCCGGGATTAGTGGCAAGGCGTAAGGCTGAAAGTGAGTTGTGGGCGGCCTAGAGTTCGCTTCTCTAAAGGCTTCAAAATTGAGGCTTGCATACTCGCCATAGTGCAAAATGGCGGCACGGTCATAGCAATGAGCAGCCTCTAAGGCAGTGTCGAAGAACCCCGCTTGCCATTGATATGGATGCGAGCACGAAACTTCCCAGAACGCTTGTAGGCTGAAACTCCTCGGAATCCAGAACGATTATCACAGTCCTTGCTGCGATTGTATTGATTTTGAGCATGTGTGCAAACGCGAAGGTTGCTGCGCCTATTATCGAAAGCATTCCGGTCTCTATGGTCTACGTCTAAGTCAACTGGGAAGCCCATAAGAAAACGATGAAGCGTCACAGTTTTACCGCCATAGGAGGTGTTTAGATACACGCCACCGCTCTTAACGACCCTCGGGTTCCATGAGAATGGCTTGATCTTATCCACATCGGACGTATCTACCAAAAAGTCGAAGCGCCTCTTTTTGTTCACCACCGTTAATACGGTTACTCCAGGCTCGTCGCCAGGGGTGTAAATGTTGCTAATGGTTCGTGGTCTTCCGGTTCTTGGCATCCTGATTCGTTTATGTGCAAATCAAGAATGGGCCATGTTTCGACTTTGGCTTGGCCTATAGATCGAACAAAAACATTGTCAGGGTTGCTTAGACGAAGGCAGGTAAAAGCCGGGTCTTGACCTAGGCTTTCTGGCGATTGTCAAGTCTAAAATTTTAGGTTCTCTGGTCTGTGTTTCGAGCGTTCTTCTTCGGTCAAAATATGGACCCTATAACCGTTCACTGGATCAAATCCACAAAGACAAGAAAGAATCCCCGCAACGTCATCGACCGTCATGTGCCATGAGAGCCGTAGGTCTGCATCCTCCGGTTTCAGTTGAGACAATCCTTCCGACCATACGTTAAGGGGAAGGTCGAAACGACCCTCAATTTCCTGTGTATTGGGGGGTTGTGGTGCTAAAACACGACCGACTGGTTCCTCAACACGTTCTGTGAAAGTCCTCGCATCTGTCTGTACACGAATCAAAAAATCCCGTATCCGTATTGGACTTTGGCCTATGTTCGAATATTTGTACATCACGCTGCCAAGCTTTTTTCGCGAAAACGCTGTCGTCGCATTCAAAGCAGGAAGACAGGAAACCTGGAATTGTTTTTGGGTCAGTTCGAACTGAGAATTTGCCACATCAACTTGCGCTTGCATCGCCTTCAATGTTCGATTTGTGACCGCGATACTGCCGATCCCGATGAATATACTGACGATCGCGATGAACACGGTCACCACTGCTGTTATGGCCTGGACAACGGCAGCGTTCTGCCCTTGACTCGCCCACCAAACCAATCGACCCCATTGCTCAAATAGACCGCCAACTATAACGTGTGAGTAGATGATCGCCACTTCGATAGCCTACATGACCGGTTATGAGTACCGGCAAGTGAGTCAGGCTGGTAACATCGAGAATTCCCTGCGTGATAGGCTGACTGCACTATCGGATGCAAGACGGCCAGCCTCTACCTGATTTTCTGTACCACTATCAGCGCTTCAATAACGAAGATCGGTTGAGGAGCATACTCACCGAACAGAAGCTTTACTTCTCCAACCCGGCTGACTTCAATGATCCGTGGGATGGAAAGGCATGGTTCCGCACGGACAATTTGCACGACCCCCTTGCAAGAAAGGCGGCTGTTGGATTTCTTGCAGAGATGGCGAAGGACATTCCTGTTCCTGTGGGCAAGGAGGAAGAGTACAGACGTTATCGGGAGACCCTTTCAGAAGACCTCCAAACGACAATTCGCGCGGTAGAGGATACCTCTAAAGCAGTCAATGACCTCATCAAGGAACGTTATCGCATCTACTGCCTTAGCGCGTGTTTTCATATTAATCTCATGTGGTCACATTACGCCAACGGACATAGGGGTGTGTGCCTGAAGTTCTCGACGGCTAACAATCTCTTCGCGAGTGCGAAGGAAATTACTTATCAGAAAAGGTTCCCCGAACTGGTTCTCGGGAAAGAAGAAAATGTTAAAGCTATTCTCCTGACGAAAGCTGCGGAATGGGCATACGAACGGGAGTATAGAGTCGTTGCAAGGGATTCGGAAGCAGGATTGCCGGAGGGGGCCTCGATGGTAATGGCCAGACGGAATCGCGTGGAGCTTCCGCAGGGTACCCTTGTGTCCATCATTGCCGGGTGCCAAGCTTCCTACGGGCAAATATCGTCGCTGATTGATGAAGTTGCCCCAGGGCTATCGCTTATACAGGCTAGACAAGTGCCCAACCGTTACCAGATTGAATTTTAGGCCGGGCCAAAAAGGAGAGGGCCGGTCCCTAATGCCAAAGAGCCGGCCCGTTTTGCTGCTTGAACAGCGGCTGAACTGATTCAGTATTGCAGCCGGACTTGCAAGACGCAATTTAGGATTTGTCTGAAGGGTGGGCCGCAGCATAGTCGAACGTGAAGAGCGGACGGTTGAAAGTTGGAGGAGTCACTTACCTGCGGTAACTAAAACAGAGGCCTCATCGTACGCAGCACAGTTTTGGCCATGGGAGGTAAAGGCAAATTTGAACTGTGAGCCCCCACAATTTAGGAATGCTGGGTCTTTAGCTGTTCCGCTGCCGTCAAAGTAATTCGCATGAATGGTGTATTGTCCGGGTGCCATATAGAATGACTGATCCTTGTCCACCCCAGACACCACAGGAGTACCAGAGGCACCGCCCGCTCCGCTCCATGTGATGGAGATGACATATTGACGGGCATGGTGAATTTGAACTGTAAAGCTACATGATCTACTACAGTTGCCTTTGATTTCAGTTGCGAACGAAGATTGCAAGGCGCAAATCAACCCGAGTAAAAACGTCAGCAAGAGTGTCTTGATGCGTATCATAGTCGGCAACATAGCACATTCATACTACCGTAAACAATGCCTTTATGGAGGTAACTTGCGTGGTCGAAACTCTCCACCGATTACCCGCCACGTTGGTAGGTTGGCCAAGAGTAGGATATTTGCACAGGGAGCGGAAATGCTGGAGGGGCAAAACTGCTGTGGTTTCACCCGAATGCTGTGGTTTGACTGTCCAGTAGTGCCTTCCCTAGTCGTTCAAATGCCAAATAATCTGCTAGTTTGACCACCAGTAGCCATCTGTAACCAAGCCATCTTTGGATTTAGGTTCCAGCGCTCGCAAGGGCGTGGGAGTTCAAGTCTCCCCATCCGCACCAAGTTCTTCAATAAGTTAGGGTGCCTTTTCTAATTAGGGTTGTAAGATAATTTTGAACCACTTGCGAGCAGATCCCTCAGCTTATAACTTTGTACTGCGAAAGCGACAAGCTAGCGGAAGAAGGACAGATGCCGCCAGATGCAGTGGGCTATGCCGGCGGGAGTGACCGGACACATGGATTACAGCCGCTGCCAGTGTTTGAGGCAAGTAATCCTCAGGTGTAAGGCGCTCACACTCCAAGATGCCGGTCTCTGAACGTTGGGGAAACCGGCAGATGTATATCCTCTCCCGTCGGCCCAGCTTGTGTACACAGCTTCTTACCTTAACAATATCCCTCTGCCCAAACTTGGCAATTAAATCCTTTTCAAACGACCCCTGAGGGAGGGAGATATCATAGGCTCGCGCCGGGCCATGATTCTTTACTCTTGCTGCCCGGCTGAAAGCAGATTTCAATCGAAAAGCAACCAAACCTGATGTGCCATACTTCGTCCCCAACCCCAAGAGCAAGATCCTGGACACGCCGCGATCTGTTGCGTCTCGCTCTTGCCTTACCTGCCGGAGCTTTTCTATCGAACTTGAGGCTATTCGCCGCGCCGCTCGCCGGCAAAGTGAAGATTACTGATATTAAGGCTATGGGCCTGAACAATATAGCAGGAAACTGTCTGATTCGAATCGATACCGACAGCGGGCTCGTGGGTTATGGGGAGGCAGGCGCCACCGGGCCAATGGCGCGGGCGCGTATCGAAACAATGAAGCCGTTGTTGATAGGGAAAGACCCCCTCGCAATTGAAGTTCACTTTCAGCGGATGAGTTCGCTGATGTACAACTACGTCGCTCATATTCCAACGGTCAGCGGCATCGACATTGCCTTGTGGGACTTGGCGGGCAAGATCACCGGCCTCCCCGTCAGCGTCCTGCTCGGCGGCCGGTTTCGCGACACGGTACCGATGTACTCTCACGGGATAGGTCTCGACATGCTGGACAAAGCCTCCTGCCGTGAATGGGCGCGCAGGATAAGGCAGATGCCGGAAGGCTTCACGGTCTTCAAGTGCAACATCCACACGGTGCTTGGCGTGCCGTCGGGAGAATTCGCCAACACGCTAACAACGGGGCAGTTGAGCAACGTCAAACGCGCCTACGCCAATGTTCGGGAAGCAGTCGGCGAGGGCATCGATATCGCGGTGCATTGCCATGGGGAATTGGATACTCCAAGCGCCATCGGCGTTGCCAAGGCGGTGGAACCGATGAACCCCCTTTGGATCGAAGATCCTTTGAACCCGGTCTTCTCGGAAGGCTGGATGGACCTTCGCAGAGCAACGAATGCCCGGCTACTCACCGGAGAGAAATTGGAGCTGGTACGGGGCTTCCGTCCCTTTCTGGACAACGGAGCGGTGGATATTATTCACCCCGACTTAGCCTTTGCCGGGGGGATTACCGGCACTAAGAAGATCGCGGATTACGCGGCTCTCTCCCGCACTCCAGTGGGCTTGCACAACGTGGGCTCTCTCGTTATGACTTACGCCAACGCACAGTTTGCTTCGTCCATCCAGAACTTCTTTCGCGCAGAGAGCGCTCTCGGGCATCCTGGTCACTATGTGGAGGCAATGGCAGCATCCAATCCGCCTCACGTGAGCAAAGGGGAGATGGCGATTCCCCCAGGCGCCGGTCTCGCCGTGGATCTTAGTCCAGAGTTTTTGCGAAAGAATCTCGCGCCGGGCGAACCATTCTGGGATTGATCTTCTGCGTTAGTCCGCTCTCGTCTTTAAGAGACAAGCGAAGCGATTGCTTTTCGAGTCTATGAAACCAGCGCAGCCCGGTTTCGTCCGCCTGCTTGGGGTGCTCGTAAGCTTTACTACGTAAAGGCAATCCGGTAAGTACGGCCACGGTCGAGGTTAGCAAGAACGCTGCCGTCGGGCTGTCGGATAAGTTTTGGCTGTGTCGAATCAGTTGTGATAGCCGAAATGGTTTGCCGGTGCGGGGCGCGGAAGCTGTAATCGCCAGGAAAGTCGGGGCGAATGACACAACTGTTCGCCTTGCCGCCGGACCAACTCAAGTCTACTTGTAATCCGCCGCGTGCGCGAAGGCCTTTCACTTCTCCCTCTGGCCAAGCCGATGGCAGCGCAGGTAGCAGATCAATGGTTCCGCTATGACTCTGGAGCAAAAGTTCGGCTATGGCGGCGGTTGTGCCGAAGTTGCCGTCTATTTGGAAGATGAAGCCTTTGCCGGCCGGGTGCGTATCGAAGAGATTGATATTGGTGCTGTGCTGCATCAGCATCGAAAGAGACTCCCACGCTTTATCGCCGTCGGCGAGGCGCGCCCAGAATGTGATAGCCCAGGCGCGGCTCCAACCGGTATAAGCGCCGCCGTTAGCGAGGCGGCGCTCCAGCGAAACACGGGCAGCTTTGGCTAGCTCCGGTGTACCTCGGGGCGTGATCTGGTCGCCGGGATACAGCGGATACAGGTGAGACATGTGGCGTTGGCCGGGGGTGCTTTCCTCGAAGTCGACCGACCATTCCTGGAGCTGGCCATACTTGCCTATTCGATAAGGAAGGAGCCGAGCGCGCGCGGCATTCAACCTCGCGGCGAAATCGGCGTCGATACCGAGTTCTTTTGAGGCGGCTATGCAGTTGGTGAAGAGTTCGCGGATCAGCGCCATATCCATGGTGCAGCCAGCGCTGGTCTGGGCGGGCTTCCTGTCGGACGCCATGAAATTGTTTTCAGTGGATTCAGATGGGCAGGTGGTGAGACGGCCTTTACCGTCGTCAATGAGCCACGCCAGACAAAACTGCGCGGCGCCTTTCATGACTGGATAGGCGCGATTACGGAGAAATTCGCGATCGCGAGTAAAGAGATAGTGTTCGTACAGATGCCGACAGAGCCAAGGACCGCTCATGCCCCAGTTAGCCCAGGTGGGTTGTCCGACGCCTTCGCCGACCGGATTCGACGCGCGCCAAAGATCGATATTGTGATGAGAGACCCAGCCTGGTAAATCATAATTTTCTTCTGCGGTTCGCTCGCCGTTCTTGCTGAGACCTTCGATCAGATCGAACAGCGGGGCAGTAGATTCGGTCAGATTACATGTCTCCGCCAGCCAGTAGTTCATTTGGATATTTATGTTTGCGGTCCAGTTGCAGCTCCAGGGCGGCGTTACCTGAGCGTTCCAGATGCCCTGTAGGTTAGCTGGCTGCGAGCCGGGACGCGAACTACTGATGAGAAGATAGCGGCCATAGTTAAAGTAGAGCGCGAGCAACGACGGATCGGGAGAAGCGGCGAAGTTCGCGAGGCGGCGGTCAGTAGGTTGCGAGATCCTAGCCGAGTTCAGCCTAGACGAGCCCAAGTGGAGAGAGACTCGGCGGAAGAGCGGTTGATAGTCTTGCAGGTGGCGCACACGCAGGGCCTTGAAACCGTTTCGTGCGGCAGAATCGAGTTGAGTCTTAGCGTGGGCAACTATTTGCTCCAGAGGCGCGTCTGGTTTCTGTTGAAAACCGCGAAAACCAGTGGCGGCGGTCAGCAGAATAGTCAAAGCAGTAGCGTTCGCAATGGTAAGCGTGCCGTTATGGGCGGCGGTGGTGCCACCCTCCACGCGTGCGTCCAGGACCGAAGCAAAGTACATCCCTTCCCCTGGTTCATCGGACAGGGTGAGCGGCTTCTCACTTCCAGGATGGCCGGCACCGGCAACGTGAGCGGCGGCTTTACCCGTGAGCAGTAAACGAGTCTTCGATACAGACTCAACCCCTTTCTGCAACGATCCGTCGAGTGAAATGGTGCAATGAAGCTGATGGGGTTTGCTAGCCATCACACGTAATACAACCACCTGGTCGGAACCCGAAACAAAGGCTTCGCGCTCGAACCGGATATCGCCCGCCGTGTAATGGGTGCGCGTGCATGCCGTATCGAGATCCAATTCACGGCGGTAATTGGCGACGGGTTCGGCGTGTGTAAAGTTCACCCGCAAGTTGCCGAGCGGCTGATAGGCCTCGGCGAAAAGGCCCTGCATCTTTTGGCAGATCCGGTCGGCGAGATGATAGTCCTGTTGTTCGAGGACGGCACGGCGGACGTCAGCTAAGTGGTTTTTTGCATCGGGATTATTGCCGTCGCGCGGCTTGCCCGACCAGAGGGTATCTTCATTCAACTGAAGCAGTTCGTTGCTCGGGGAACCGTCTTCACCCCCGCCGAACACCATGGCGCCAAGCCGCCCGTTTCCGATGGGCAGTGCATCTACCCATTGCGCCGCGGGCTTATCGAACCACAGAATCAGATTGTCCGCGGAAGGTTCGGCATCGTCCGGCAGAGCTTTTGCAGTTACCTCTTTTTTGGAAATCAATAAAGCGCAGGACGTGGCGGATGCAGCGGAGAGAAAGCGCGGCGGGTGCACCGGCTCATAAACAGATAGACCCTTCAGTAAACAAGTATGCCGACAAGAAACTACTGTAACGCGCAGCAAGCCAAGAGTTCCTCGATGCGTCCGGCAGGCGTTGTCACGTCTGGTCGATTGCCGTAACGTCCTTGTCAAAAAATAGTTAGGTTGAGAAAATGCCTATTTTGACAGTTTCATGTGACCGTGATATACCAGATGGGAAGCAACGCATAGACGTTTCCGAGGCTACATTGCTTGTGACCCGGATCGTTGCAGAACTTATTCGGAGAGAGTCTCACCATGTTTGTGCAGCGCCGAATCACGCGGAAGGCCACGCTCTTTTGGCTGCTGCAAGCTGCCGTTACCTTTCAAGCGTTTCCGCAATCGGAACAAGGAACCATCACCGGGAAGATCACCGATCAGTCAAACAGTCCGGTTGCTCAGGCTACGGTCACCGCAACGGAAGAGTCCACGAAAGTCTCCCGCCAGGTCAAGAGTAATTCTACCGGCAATTACACCATCCCTTATCTGCCGCGGGGCGATTATGATGTCTCCGCTGGCAGCGCGGGATTCTCGAAGACTTCAGTCGAAAATGTTCATCTGACCGTAGGCCTAACCGCGACGATCAATGTCACCCTGCAAATCGGGAAGCTCAATCAGCAGGTAAACGTCACGGCCAACTCCGTCCTGCTTGAAACGCAAACGTCGTCGTTAGGAACCACGGTGGACCGCCAGCAGATTATTCAAATGCCGCTTCTCGGGCGCAACCCTTATTCGCTGCAAAATCTAGCGCCCGGCGTAATGACAACCTCAGCCGGAAACATCACAAGCGGAGGACGCGCTTCCACTGACGAATTTCAATTGGACGGCGGCGAACAGAGGAACAGCACCACCGGCGGTGTAGCTTACACACCGCCGCTAGAATCCCTCGGCGAGTTTAAGACTATCACCAATAACTTCTCAGCCGAGTATGGCCGGTCCGGAGGCGGTGTGGTTACCGCCACCACCCAGGCGGGCACCAATGACTATCACGGCAGCCTCTACGAATTCCTGCGCAATGACAAGCTCAATGCGAACGGCTGGAACAATAACCGTCTTGGGCTCTCACGTTCCGCGTTCCATGCCAATCAGTACGGCTTCAGCCTGGGCGGCCCAGTCACTGTGCCGAAAGTTTACAACGGCCGCGACAAGACATTCTTCTTCGTCAATTTTGAAGAATATCCGCAACGAACGCCCGCCCCGGTATCCGACAGCCTTCCCACTGTCGCCGAACGCGGTGGGGACTTCTCGCAAACCATCGGGTCCGACGGAAATCCGATCAAGATCTATGACCCAAATACGACGCAACCTGTTCCCGGGCAGCCCGGCGTTTATACCAGAAGTCAATTTCCCAATAACATCATACCGGCTAATCGATTGAATCCGATTGCTCTAAATCTGCTGAACTATTACCCGCTTCCGAATGCACCCGGCATTATCCAAAATTATCGGCTCAATCGAACGAACGCGACCGACAGCGATAGTCTCGCCTTTCGCGTGGACCAGAACTTGAGCGAGAAACAGAAACTGTTCTTCCGCTTCGGCCGCAACATGCAGACCTCGCAGATTTCGCCAACTATTAACCTTGCCTATCCGCTCGATGCGGCGGCTGGTCCCACCAGCACGGAAAACGTCACCGGCGCCTTGAGCGACACTGTCGTGTTTACACCGAGCTTAGTTGGAGAGTTCCGCGCGAATTTCGTGCGGTTCGTGCAGGCTACTTCGCCGCTCAGTACGGGCTTTAATGCCACCCAGCTCGGCCTGCCAGCCTCCATTTATAACGCTTCCGTCACCCGGCTCTTTCCGACTATCAATGTCTCCGACATCGCATCTCTCGGTCCCGATCGGGCCTCAGACTTCCACGATGCGGAAGGCAATCAGGAAGCGCAAGGAGCGCTCACCTGGGTGAAAGGAAGTCACACAGTCAAGACCGGATTCGACTACATGTTTCCGTACTTCAATATCTTCCGTCCGAACTGGCCCTCGGGCAACTACACCTTTGGCCGTGATTACACGCAAGGCCCGAATCCAACCACGGCGAGCGCTGACGCGGGGTTCGGATTGGCTTCCATGCTGCTCGGCGTGCCGGATGGCGGTAACTTCAGCATCGATCCAAGTTACGCAGCCTCCCAAAAAGACTACTCCTGGTATCTTGAAGACGATTGGAAAGTGCGGTCTAATCTGACTCTGAATCTTGGTGTTCGTTGGGAGTACCAGACGCCATGGACCGATCGCTTCAATCAACTTGCTTACTTTAGTCCAACGGCCCCCGACCCGGTTACCGGCACACCAGGAGCTCTGCAGTTTGCCGGACGCAACGGAAATCCGCGAACGCAAACCGATCCGCAGTACAACAACTGGGCTCCACGCGTCGGCTTTGCCTGGTCTCCGCAAAAAGACACTGCCATCCGCGCGGGTTATGGAATCTTTTATTTTCCTGGCAGCGGCGGCATCGGTGGCGGTATCGGTGACTTAGGTACTGGTTATCAAACGACCACGCCTCTTTTCCTTGGCAATCCTTCCCCGGCGCCTAATACTCCGTCCCCCGGCGGCTCGCTCAACAATCCATTCCTGGGCGGCTTTGCCATTCCTCCCAACGCCAGCGTAGGCACAGGCCTCTATACTTTCTTTCGAAATTCGGTTAGTCCGCTCACCCAACAATGGAACTTCAGCATTCAGCGAAGACTGCCGGACAACTCCCTGCTGCAGGTGGCCTACGCCGGCACTCGCGGCGAACATATCTGGATGAATCAGTTGGTCGATGGGCCGCCCGCTTCGGATCTCGCGCTAGGCCCCGGACTAAATACATTGGTGCCCAATCCGTACTACGGACAAATCACCACCGGTCCGCTCAGTGCCCCGACTGTGGCCCAATCTCAACTACTGCGACCCTACCCGCAATACACCGACATGACTCGGGCCCGGGATCCGATCGGCGACTCTATCTATCACGCTTTGATGGTGAGTCTCAAACACCAGTTCTCCCATGGTCTGCAATTCGAAGCCTCCTACACGTTCAGCAAAGAGATCGATGATGTCTGGGAGCGCTTCGCCACGCGCGCCACTACCATCGTGGACCCATACAATCTCCGGCTCTCCCGCTCCATCAGCGAATGGGACCGGCCCAACTACCTGGTTCTGAATTACATCTATCAACTGCCTTTCGGTCCGGGCAAACGTTGGATGGCCAACGGCCTTGGAGCGAAGATACTCGGCAACTGGGAAGTAAGTGGAATTACCACCTTGACCAGTGGACTGCCTATCGTGATCACCAGCCCGAATAACACGTTCTTACCCGATTACGGCGCTCAGGCGCTGCGGCTAGGCTCTGGCGCTCTCAACGGTCAGCCGCAAACCCCGGGACGCTGGTTTAACACTACGGATTTCGCCCCGGCTCCGCCCTATGGTTTCGGCACTGACTCCCGCACAGAGCCAAACCTGCGCGGACCGGCTCTTTATAACTTCGATCACTACTGTCCGGCTAAATTTTCTTGAAGTCGAATAATGCCGATAGCTGCCGGCTACTTTGCTGGAGCACCTCCCGCGCCGTCAACAGGAGCATCAATAGTGGAATATCCTGCGTATTTGGTTTCGAGGCAGAACCAATTCGATCACGAGGTGAGGTTTGGCCAGCCGCTGTTAACCCTGCGCGCCACGCAGGAGTAGACCACCCCGGGCCGGACGAGCTGGTGTTTGGCGAAGACAGGGAGCCAGTAAACGCGCTTCGTGTCGCGTTCCTGAGATCCGCATAAAGTGATATTCCGCCTGCCTATTATTAGCGGGATCCGCTGACTAGCGCTTTTGGCGGCGGGCGAAACAGGATCGGCTACACAATGAAATGTTTACGCAAATCATTCTAACTCGATCATATTTTCATACGATTTACTTTCTGCGAGTGAATAAACCTTCAATTTCCCCTGAGCATGGCTTATTAGTGACTCCCAAAATTGAAGGTCCTCATTGGGATCTGTACCCGACCAATAAAGCCCATCTTGGCCAGGATAAATATGCGTCAGCCGCGCCAGGTAAGAGGCGGCCACCGCCCTAACTGAATAACTTGGATCGCGCAAACTTTCGACGAGAGCACGAAGCGAAGAACCGCTACTATTCTCAGCAATAGCTGCTATTGCTTGAGCACGTATTTCGGGATTTTTATCGTGAAGGTAATAGCCTACTTTTTCTGACACCATCTCTCCCCCAAGTCGTGAAGCCGCACAAAGAAGCGGGCCAAAATTTGCCTGACCAGTATGGGCAATGCTCAAGAGAGGTATCGCATAACTTCCGTCACCGCTGGTCGCAAGACTGTTTATTGCCTTTACACAATTGGTGCTTCTCGTTGGGCACTCCACTATAAACTGGAAAAGTGTACGCCTACTAGAGTCTAAATTCAATTTTCTTAAGCCAGCGATAGCGTCTGTTTGAAACTCCGGCTTTTTGATCATCTTCTCGAAAACCGTTTCAAGCTGGAGACTAGAGCTTTGAGACAATGCGAAAGCAGCATCCTGCCGAATCTTCGCGTCAGGTGATTCTAATGCTGAAATATATGGAGCTAGGACAGCAGAGACTTGATTCGATGAACTAGGTTCGTTGACACGAAAGGCTAAAACGGCTTTCTCTTCAGGCTGATATTGAATAGAATTATCCTTACTTGTAGTTGCTAGCCGACGTTCGACATATACGTTATGTGGCCCTGGCCGGTCTAGGCCAGTTAAGCTATTTAGATAAATTGTTTCTGTCCATTCTTGTCCGGATTCGAGAGTGACCCACCTTTCTAAACAGTCAAGTTGTTGAACATTATTCCAAGCAAGTTGACGTGAAGCTCCCTCATGGTGCTCGTTGAAGCCTTGAGTTGAAAAGAAATAGGGATTGCAAGGAGCACTAGGCTCAGCAACCCCTACCTTTATTGCAGAATTTGCATAGTTCCTAATTACAGTTTTAAGCTGAATCGGCTCACCTACCAAAAACTCTGTTTTGTTTATTTCAAAGCTAGTGGTGACTTGGCCACCAGCTTCTAAACAGCAGCAGTGAACGAATACTGCACATACGATAAGCATTCGTACCATTTGTAGTGCCCTCTTCTAATTTATTTTATTTAGAATGACGCGCAAGTTTGATCGCCGCTCGTGGTGACATCATTTACTTTAACGTCTGTAGCCGTAAACACAAGACAGTTGATGCGCACTGTGTACGTCTTATTAGCTGTTGTATCTGAAATGGTAATCACTTGTTTACGTACTCCTTTTGTATTGCTAGGTAATGCGTGACTAGGAGAACTCAAAGCGAGAAAATCAAAAAATTTGCCATCATCATCCACGGCACCCTGACCAATGTTGCTGTTCGCGGAATAATTAGCGTACACCATCGTCCTTGTCTCACGTGCCCAGTACCGTGTATTTGTGTTCAGCATGGCCTTACCTGTTTGATCGAGAAGAGTATAGGTTCCACAACGCGCATACCCGTAACCGGTCCCCAAGGCCGCGTTTACACAATCATAAAACGTTTCATTCGAGTACGTTTTAAGTGGTCCCAGGGAAAGAGAAAGACTTGTAGGAATAGGAGTCGGAGCTGGTGCTGGATCTACCCAGGAGGTGGCGTAATTTCCGCTTGAAACGGAATGTGTTCCATTGCCGGCCGTGCATCCCGGTGCGTTCAACGTAATTGTGTCAGTTGCTGATTGAAACGGAGGAATTTGACACGAACTCGGTCGCGGATTAGTTGAAGATAATGTGAAAGTGCCAGCATAGGGATCAGACAAGCTTCCAGAAACACTCCATACTACGTTCCCGCACACCGGATCGTTCGCTGATACCGTACCTGAAACCGAATCCCCAGATTGAGTAAGGGTCCAAGTCGCCTGAGGACTGGTATTTTCAGTCCACGTTCCTGTAATGTCGGTGCAAGTAGCTCCTTTTCCTAAGCTAAAATTCCCTCTCGCCGCAATTGTTGAGTCGGATACGTTAGCAGCAAAGAGACTACCGCTGCCGTCCCCGCCTCCACTTGCCAACACTATCTGCCACTGGGCATCTGGTCCGCCGTCGTAAGGCCACTGACCAATTGTGAATCCGTGTGCTTGTGAAGCCCCACCATCCGCGAGCGCCATCCCACTAGCTTGATTAACAAGCTCATAAAGGTTTCCTCCCAAAGAAACAATATGCCATTGAGCATCCGGTCCGCCATCATAAGGCCACTGACCAATTGTTAATCCGCGTGCCTGCGAAGCCCCACCATCCGCGAGCGCTAATGCGCTCGCTTGATTGACAATCTCATAATTGCCGTTACTAAGCGGAATAAGCTGCCATTGAGCATCCGTTCCACCGTCATAGGGCCACTGACCAATCGTTAATCCGTGAGATGTTGACGATCCGCCATCTGCCAGAGCTAGCCCGCTCGCCTGGTTCACCACTGTGTAAACACCATTTGAGAGCGATGCCTGGGCATTTAACACGCATGAAACACCAAATACCAGCACCATCAAACTAAACAGCTTATTCATCATTAGCCCCTCCCCTTGGAGCCTCAATTAATAAATTCGGAAATATAATTATTTCGGCTTTTTAAGCCTTAATTTTTTTACCTTTTAAACACAGGAACATGCCCATAGTATCCCGGCAAACACTTGCTTTTCAAGAACAAATACGGGTTTTACGTCCAAACCAATGTACTAAGAGTAACTGCTACCGGAAGCGGTATTTCCGTGGAAATAAGAGAGGATATTACTTAGAATCAATAACTATATTGATTTTCATTTCTGCAAGTATTCGGTTCCACATCACCTGCGATAGTCACGGCTCGCCAAGCGAATTAAACAGACCGCTACGAGCACGACCCACTTTGGTAAAGCAGTAATAATTGCGAAAACAAGATCGTTCTGTTCTGGTTCATAGCGAAGGAGAGCGAAGCGAGCCGAAGCGGAGGGCCAGAACAGAACGAGGGGGCGCTTGTCTTAATGCTCCAAGTTTGATTTCCTTTTATGAGCGAAGGCGCGGGGGGTGAGATGGAGCTCTATCCATCGGCTCTGGAACGGGCATACCAGCAAAGGATTGAAGCGCAGAACGCGACTAGTGGGTGTCGCAGCAGTTTTAGTGAGCGCGATCAGGCGGACTAGAGTCAGCGCCCGCATCGGTCCTGTACTGGGCTCCGCGCGGACAAACGCCCATTCTCGAATACCAACTTTAATTGGAAGACTCTGTCGGCAGTGGCCGGCCTAACGTTCCTAAACTTCTACTTCCGTTTGTATGCCAGCTTGGTGAAGAGCCCGGAAGTCGTCGATTTTTTTAAGGCGCTGAAGCAGTACATCCGTACACCCGTCCTGGAATCGGCTGCCGGGCGCACCGCAGCCAGCTTGTGCGTTATCATATCCAACAACTCCAGGGCACCGTCCATGTCGAGTACCAACTCGCCTACGCTCCAGAACTCAATCCCGTGGAATACATCTGGGCCTCTACTGGAAACAGCACGAACTCCCAAATCTTTGCCCCCGCCCCCTCGGATTATCCGCGCTTTCTGGAAACAGGCTTCTCTTTGGCAAGAGTGACACTATATTATGCGAGACTTAATAGGCGGCGCTTTTCGAACCGCCCGAAGGCGGTTTCGCCCGGCTTCGAAATTTATGGCCAGCGTGAATAGCACCATCCAGGCCGCAGTCGTAAAATATCGTGGAATCGTGTGGTCGACTGGCAACAGAGATCCTATGAGAAAACACCAGCAGCATGCGATGCTAACGAATGTTAGATTCCAGAGTTCTTTTCTCACGATGAGTAATGATAACGGCGATCCGAGGCAGAAGCATAGAATGAATTGATACCACCGAAGGCCGTCTGCATGCCACTGCATAACAAGAGAATTGGTGTCGTTTTGGGTGGTTTGAAATTGCATTCGGTCGTGGAGCGTTTTTGTCACATCAGGCGGAAATCGATGATTCCTCAACTCGTCAATGTAAATCCATCCGCGTAGTTGTTGAGCGTTCATATACTCACGGAATGTGAGTATCGCTAATTTGATAACACCGAGTGGATCACGGAGTGCTGCTCGGATTGCTGTTCTGCGCGCGACGCTGTTTATTACTTCGACGTCCTTCAATTGCCGGATTACTCGAGAACAGAGACCGTCATTTGACCACGTTTGGACAACGCGATAGATAGGAAACGGCATATTTGTTTTTAGGCCATCAAAGATGATGTGCCGTTCACTGGGTATTGGAAAGTCAATCGGTTTTACGATAGGTGACAACGCACCTAGCAACAGAACACCATCCCGATAGAGGTAAGCAGGCTGCCTATGCAGGAGTGATCCGTTCAATGCGCGGTAGCCGTACAGCAGACTCTGGCTGATAATGATGGAGAGAAGGAGCATCGATGCAACCTTGCGCCAGGGGCGAACGGGACCGAGTAACGGCAGAACAACGCTCAATAACAGAATAAGCGGCAGAAAACTAATCCGAATGCTAATCAAACATACCGCCACAATTTGTGCCAGAGTCAAAATTGACGCTTTGGCTTTTTTAACGTACGCAGCGCATAGTAGAAAATAAATGCAAAAAAGAAAGGTCGCTAGCGTTTCGGTCATCATGAACCGCTCGTAAAGAAGTTCGAGCGGCTCAATTGCACACAGGAAAGTGAATACGGCAGCGATGCCGAATGGGGCATTGGCGTATTTAACGAGAACGACTCCGAGCAACCAAGTGGAAAGCGCAGATAGGGTGGTCTGGACGACAACCATGTTTACTAAGGAGTGCGGCCACAAAGCGACCCAGCGTATAAAAAAGCCGTACACAAAACTACGATCGTCTGGGATGTAGCCGGTGAGGGCGGTATAAAGATACGACTGTGAGTCTCCCAAAAATAGACTCGGACGGTGATCGAGAGCAAAGATCGATGCCTTTACTAGGAAAACAAAGAGAAGCAACAATACCATCTGCATTGCGGAAGGCCTATTTTGCTTCCTCGGCCGATCCACAATTAGGCGAGAATGCTTAAAGAGCATATTTGCGGAAGAATAATCATGGAATATCGCATTCCCGGGGATCGTGACGGTTGTTGTTGCTTTTCGTTAAGTGAATATATGTTCGTTATATAAGCCATAAGCACCTCCATAATAATCCACGAAAAGGACTGAGCGGAAAAGGGAACGGCTCCCCGAATGCAGGGCGAATAGCTCAAGCACAATCAGGCACTATAAATCAGCTTTGTTTCGAAGCGGTCTTACGGTACAGCCATGGATAGCGATGACCAACCATGAGAACGATTACCGCAAAAACTATACTCGTTTAATCTTTTACCAAGGCTAGCCAAATCGGCCTTTGAAACTCGCATTACGTTAAGTCGCAATCCGGTATGGAATACCAGATAATTTAGTGCTCGACAGGTTTCGTTTTTCGTTCCGGTCTTACCCGTTTCTGGATTAACGTTGCCCTTCGCAGACCAATTTTGGACTGGGTTGAGTTTTCGGTCGAACGATCTTGCGGGGCCACATAACCACCGTGTTGTTTTTCGTACCATCTAACGTGGGTACTTTGTGGCTTTTGAGCCAGTACCTCGGCTTCCGCCTCCATGCCCACCCGGGCCGGCGCAAAGGCAGACAGAGAGACTAAGGGATAGTGGAAAAACTAGAAGAGTTCGCATAAAGGTTTAGTGGACTGCTTCGTTCCTAGTTCTTACATGCCTCCCATATCTCCCAGAATCCAACTACGTTCGACAATCCGGAGAGCGCTTTTTTACTGACTACTGAATCCACTGCTCTGGTTCTTTCGGTTCCTCAGAATCGTCCTGTCCCATCTGATTCAGGTCGAATCGCAAATACCCGGCTTGTAGCTTCTCGATATATTCGGCAACGTGGTACCACATCGCGCCGGGATGCTGTTTTCCACGCTCCTGGAGAGCCTTGTCCACGTTGCGTTTGCGGTGGGCAGTGTCACGCCCCAACGATATGCAATCCAGGCACACACAAGCTATTTTGCAGACTCATCTTAGAAGGTGCTAGCGCCGATTTGCCCCAGTTACGGGCTTTCTCGAAGAATCATCCGGTGTTCCAGCGGCCGGAAGAGGCTCTGCCTTATTTGACGCCCTACGCTGCGCTCGAACCGCCAAGCGATCAGATAGAAGTTACCCCCACGGTAGATGGTTCTTCCATCTGGCTTGCGCTCGCCAATACGAGCGAACTGAAACGTTACGATGGCGCGATGACCATCAATCTGGCGGCCATGCATCTGGGGCCTAAGGACTACGACGCGGTCGATGCCCGCAGTCACGCAAAGATAGCTCTAAACCGAGTCGGCGCAAAAGAGTTATTGAAGATAGCTTTGAAACCCGCCGAACTGCAGGTGCTCGAACTAAAACCATCACCAAGGAAGGAGCAATAAAATTGAAGCAAGATGAAAATTACACTCGGCGGGGATTTCTGGGCCGTTCGGCCCTCCTGGCAACGGCGTTCGCCGGCGCTCCTGTCGTTCAAGCAGAGCCAGTCAACCGAGTTTATACATTTGACGGCACTCCCTTTCAGCAACTTAGCCTTACGGACCCCGCAAGTCTCACCGAAATTTGGGACACGTTTCACCTCCTGGCCGCTCTGCAAGGCTTAGTGAACCGCGGGTCGCCGCAATTCTATTTGTTCTATTGCTCGGGCTTCAACGTCAGCACGGATCAGTTCTGGTTTAACTGGCTCCAAACAAAAGAACCCCTGCTGCAACAGGCGCAAATAGTTCCGCTCAGTACCGTCGAACAAGCGGTAACAATGTTCCGCAAGCACTTCCGCGGCCTTGTGGTTTACGATCCGCAAGTTCCGGCCACTTCGAATCTCGCCTCCACCATCTCCGGCTGCGATCAGTTGCTGCCTGTGCGCTACGATACCTCGCCAGGATCCATGTACACGCTGCTGACTGGGCTCAACATTCCTGTCCAGGTCTGGCTTTTGAATCCCGACGGCTCACCGAAATTTACCGGCCGCGGCACCATCCCGCAGATCAATGAACCCTCCACCGGCAGCGCCAAAGCCGATGCTTATCTATGGGCCATCCGGCTCTATCTGGAAACGGGGAAGTGCAATCCCGAATCTGCCGCGTACTATATCGATTCGTTCTGGCTCAAAGAAGCCGCCAACAGTACGCCCGATATGCACACCCTCACCGATCACGATTACTTCATTGGTAACCGGGCCTTCTTTTTCGATCTCTCACCGTGGGCCGATGAAGCGCCGAACGACGATCCGAATCAATCCCTCGGCACCGATCAGCGGATATTGCTCCAAATTCTTCTTACCCTCTACAAACGCTCCGGCGGCAACCGCATGATTAAGATCGGCGGTTTCCCACCCTGGCCCTTTAAATACACCAACGCTACAGGCGGCAAGCATCAAGGAGTTCCTACCGAATGGCAATTCGCGCAACTGGTTTCTCAATACAACGGGTACATGGAAGCAGACGCAGCCAGCCTCGCTGCCATGGCGAATGCGTCGTTCTACCGCCACTTCGCACCGGCGCATCCCACCGCCCAGCCAAATCCGAAACCGACAGTCTCTGCTTGGCGTTCGAAAGGCTACGTCTCGAGCGATGGCAAGGTTGCGCCGAAAGTCTACGTCAGTCATTACGTCGGTGACTACGATTCACCATCCTGGTTTTATAAAGCTGTGGCTGCATTCTTTACCGATCCAGCCCGGGGCCAGGTTCCCCTGAATTGGGCTTTTGATCCCAATCTATCCGACCGCGCTCCGCAAGCCATGCGGTACGCCTACCAAAACGCCACTCCAAATGACTTCTTCATCACCGGTGACTCGGGTGCCGGTTACTTGAATCCTCGAGCCCTTTCTATCCGGCCGAATTCCGGTCTTCCTTCCGGACTGCCTGCCTGGACTGAGCACTGCATTCGCTATTACGCTCGATGGGACATGAGCATTACCGGATTCATCATCGATGGCGCGGCGGGTGCTTCTACCGATACTGAGTTCGCGGCCTACCGTCGTTTCAGTCCAGATGGTCTCGGAACGCAATACGACACTGCTCCCGTCATTCACGCCGGTGTTCCGTCCTGCCCGGAGAAAGATCTGCCTGATGACGTGAATCAGGCCGCCGCTTTAGTCAAAGGTCTCGTAACCACTAGTGGCGCGCCCGTCTTCCTCTGGCTGCGCAGCGTCTTGAAAAGCCCATCCTGGTACGCGCAATTGTCACAACTGCTAAACGCGAACGCTCAGATTCCATTTGAAGTGGTGGATGCTTATACTTTCTTTGGATTGATCGGAATCGATTTGCAAAAGTCGTCCCCGGCCGGGATCTCCTCGTAGAACAAATTACTCGGAAGGAGTGCTGTTCATCGTCTTTAGTACGATAAGCTCTTTTTGCACTTGTGCCCACTTTTTTCGGTCAGTTTCCGTGCTGATGGGGGCTTGCGGATCGGCATAGTAGTGCAGGATATCTCGTTTTAGTCCTACGGGCAGAGCTTGCGGGGGTTGCTGGGTAACAGCATTCAGCAGCTTTGCATAGGTTTGATCGGTCAGTTGGTATTGGCCGGGCCGCACCAATTTCCCTGTGTCTAAATCCCGGTTGGGAAGCGATTGAGGGGTGGTATCCCAGTTTTGAAGTAGCTGCCGCAGCATCTCGGTGGAGGCGTTCACGCTCTCGAGATATTGCCTTTGGGTTTCGGGGACGGGCCCGCGAATGGCGAGGAGAGACAGCGGCCCAACCTTTGGCAGGATGAAAATTGTCCAGGCCAGGAGATGAGTTCCGATCCCCGCCTTCTTGCGGTACTGCTCCCATCCTTTTTCAAAATCTGCTTCGACCAGATGCTGCTGAAAAACCTGGGAGGCTGCGCTGGGCGCCTCGGGCGGAAAGTCGTTGCGGTGCAGAACGGTTTCGGCGTAGGCGATGCGCGGCAGAAAACTACGCACTGCAAAACGGTAGCCCCGAACCACGGGACGGCGCTGGCCGAGGACCTGTTCGAAATCGAGGCCGTAGGTATCGAAGAAGGCGCGCGCCAGTAAGGACGTTGGCACTTTCAGTCCGACATAGCGCAAATAGGCCGAAGGGGCCATCTGATGCTTACTGATCTCGTCGATATCGAACGCGAGCTCGGTTCGGATGTGGGCGCGCGGGTTTTCGTCGTAGGTGACGGAGTCGCCGTACCTTTTTTTGAGCTTCGGGAATTCGATGGCGACCGCCGGGTTGACGGCTACGGAATGGCCGAGGGAGTCGCCCACGTAATGAGAGAGCGCACCGATGGCAAACGCAAGCTCGTCGGGATTCTTCGCCTCGCGGAAGAGGTTGCGGATGAAGTCCCCCGACCGCACATAGTGCGTTAAATCGCTGAAGAATTTATGGCCGAAGGGGTAGTAGCCGAGGTCCTGAATGGCACAGCCGCCGTAGGCGTAGGCGTGGGCGTACTCAAGTTCAGCATCGTTGGCATGGGGGAAGCGGTGCGAGAGAAACGGCTTGATGGAGTGCTTCCAAGTGAGATCGATGAGTTGTTCGTGAGTCTGGACGGAGTAGGCCTTTAACGGTCCGGGCGCGAGCAGGAGAGCGATTAGCAAGAGCGCTCTTAATCGAAGCATTTCCATTCGTTCCTAGTAGATGTGTATTTAAGGACGGCGGAATCTCCCGAAAGGATATTCTGCAGTGTATGCGCATTGCATGGATGCTTTTGATATTCGCGGTCACGGCCTGGACACGAGAAGACACGGTTACCGGATGGAGTGGCGCTATCCATGATGAAAGCGGCGTCGCGGTGGCGGGGGCCAGTGTCCGATTGCGGTCGGGGAGCGTGCGGCTCTCAGCGCAAACACAAGGCGGCGGCGAGTACCACTTCCCTTCCCTGCCGCGAGGCAGCTACGAATTGTCTCTTCACTTTAACGGACGCACTCTCACTTATCCGCAAGCACTGGATCTGCCGGTTCGGGGCGTGGCCAAGATCGTCATTTCGGGGCGCGGCTTTGTTTCGGTGGATCTCCAGTCCAAGCCGGCGGATGTCGGTGGGGAGACGCTGTCGGCAACGGCGGTTGCGGCGATTCCGCTAAATAAGCGGGACTTCAGCCAGTTGGTGCTGCTGGCGGCGGGCACGATGACCGATTCGAATGGGGCGACGAATTTCACGCAGCAGTTCGCTATCAATGGGCAACGAGGTGTAGAAGCGGTGTTCGCGATGGATGGCGCGGATATCAGCGATCCCGAAATGGGCGGGGCGACATTTTCAAATTTCAATGTGGACGCGGTGCAGGAGATACGGTCCTCTTCGGGCTGGATGCCGGCCGATATCGGGCGCGGGGCGGCTGGGTTTACGGATATTGTGACACGCTCCGGGACGAATGCGGTGCATGGATCGATCTTCGAATTTGTGCGCAATTCAGCGTTCGATGCACGCAACTTTTTCGACCGGAGATCGGTGGCGAATCCGGGGCGCATTCCGCCGTTTCGGAGGAATGAATTTGGGTTTACGCTTGGGGGACCGGTCGTTATCCCGGGCTTGTACGACGGCCGTGGAAAGACGCAATTTTTCGTGGAGTACCAGGGATTTCGACAGGTATTGGGGACGACGCAGGTGCTGGCGGTTCCGACGGCGAGCGAACGCAGCGGGATTGACACGACGGCTTTCCCGGGCGATACGCTGCGGGTACCGGTGGATCCCAAGATCGCTGCTTTGCTGAGCCGCTATCCGCTGCCGAATGATGGGCAGGGGCCGTTTGGGGCACGAACGTATGCGACGTCTTCGAAGGTGCGGACCGACGCAGACCAGGTGTCGTTGCGGTTCGACCATCAATTGTCGGCAAAGGACCATTTGTTCGCGCGCTTCACGCTGGATAACCTCACTGGGCCGACGACAAACCCGGATCAGACCGCCATCGATCCCAGCTTTGGGATTTCGTATATCGACCACCAGAGAAACGCGGTGCTGACGTGGATTCGGACGCTCAGCCCAAGCTTTTCGGCTGAATCGTCGGTTTCGTTCACGCGCACGACTCCATCGTTTCCCACGCCGGACCACACAGATCCGGCGCTAAGCTTCGGCGATGGGCTGTATGAGCCGTTCAATGCGGCTGCGGGATCAGTGACGGCCTCGTTTGGCAATCTGTTCCAAGGACGCGAGAACCTGACGTGGACCCGGAGTAAGCATACGATCAAGGCGGGCGCGGAGTTCAGGGCGAATCGGGACACCTCGTATTTCGGCACGAGTCCGAATGGGCAGTACACGTTTGGCGGGGGCACGGCGTATGCTCCTGTCGCTATAACCTCGTTGAGCGGAATGCACGACGTACGGCCGGGCGATCCGCTTCCCGATACGCTTAGCGCATTGCTGACGGGCAGCGCGTTTGCGTACACGCTGGCGGTAGCGCCGTCAGGTTTTCCGCAAGGCGATCAGATTGGGGTGGCGGCGACCTCGCGTTATAACGTCAACTTCTATGTTGAGGATACGTGGAAGATTTCCGACCGCTTTGTGCTCGATTACGGACTGCGGTACGAACTGTATTGGCCGATTACGGAGCGGGCGCAACGTGCGGCGGGTGTTGACTTCGTCAATGGGGGGCAGGAGTATCTAATCAACCCGCAGCCGCCCTATCGTCTTACGGGAAACAACTGGGGACCGCGCGTCAGAATGAATTGGCAGGTGGCAAAGAATCTTTGGTTCAGGGTAGGCGGAGCGATCACGACCATTCCGCCGAATATTTGGCAAGATAACCTGCTGACGGGCGCGGCACCGTATGTGGACTATCCGCGTTTGACAGCCTACGCCGGCAATCCGCTGATGTTTGGGACTAGAATTACACCGCAGGAACTGCCGGACGCGTACACTCCGGCGGGAGTAAATATTTTGGCGTCGGGCAATTCCAAGATGGTGCCGGCGAACACGGTTTGGGATATTACTCGCTTTGAGCAAGGCGTTGCGGCGGCTACGGCCAGCCATCAGATTACTCCGCTGAATGTGAATGCGATAGCGCAGGATTTCCGTAACGCTTACCTGGGGAGTTGGTCGGCGGCGTTGGAGCGGACGTTCGGCGGGTTGTCGGCGAGCGCGGCGTATGTGGGAACAGCGGGCGTGAGTCTGCCGGCTATCAATTTTCCCAATGGGTATCCGGGCGCGACCCCGGCATTTGCGCCGTATACTCTGTTCAGTCCTTCGGGACAGACGATTGGCGGTTTTGGCACGGAGATGCTGATGACGAACCGGTCGCACTCCTCCTATCATTCGCTGCAGACATCGCTGCAGGGCAAGGTCGGAGGCGGCGGGCCGCAGATTCAGGCCAGCTTTACGTGGTCGAAGAGCCTGGATGATGCGAGCACGGTGACAGGCGGGTTTGTAAGCGGCGCATCGGGCACGACGGCTCCGGCATGGCCGCAAGATCCGTACGATACGCGCGCGGAGAAGGGGCCTTCGACCTTCGACGTGGAGCGCGCGTTCACGTTGACGGTGATTCAAGATCTGCATGCGGATCGCTTGGGGTTCCTGAAGCCGCTGGGGACGAAGCTGACGCGGGGCTGGGAGGTGCTAAGCGTTTCGACACTGACGAGCGGCTCGCCGTTTACGGCGTATTCCGGGGTGCAGCAGACGGGGGTTGGATCGAATGGAACAGACCGGCCGGACCAGATCGCGTCTCCGGATCTTTCGACGAGCCGCACGGTGCGCGAGGATTATTTTGGCAGGGGTGCAAACAACGCGTCGTTCTTCAGTATTCCGGTGAATGTTCCCGGCGGGACGGGACCGAATAGCGGCGTTTTCGGGTCGCTGGGCAGAGATACGTTTCGCGGACCCGCGCTCTACGATTTCGATTTCGCGGTGATCAAGGACACGACGTTTGAGGCGGCGCGCAAGCCGGTGGACATACAGTTCCGCGCGGAGTTTTTCAACATCTTCAATATCGTTGACTTCGGTTTACCCTCTAATACGATCTTGGGGTCGGGATTTGGGGAGATTAGCCGGACGGCGACGAACTCGCGGCAGATTCAGTTTTCGCTGAAGGCGATGTTTTGAGGGGTGATCGTGATATGAATTGGCGCGACTGGTTAGGTCGCATTAGAATCAATGCGGATGTCCTTTTGGTTGATCGTTGTGTTCCCACCGTGGTCGTGCTTCTGAGAGCCTGAATGCCGACTATCAGCACGTTCTACGGCATTCTGGTCCAGATGTTCTGGAACGACCATCCCCCGCCGCACTTTCACGTGCGTTATGCCAATTCGCGCGCGCGAGTTAGTATTCAAGAACTGAAGCTCCTCTCAGGCGATCTCCCCCGAATCGCGGAACGCCTAGTGCTTGAATGTGCGCAACTCCATCAAGCGGAGCTTATGGAAAACTGGTTGTTGTGCGCACGTCACGAACGACCGGAGAAGATCGACCCGCTGCCATGAGCCCTGTTACGATTCCGCCCATCGTTTGTAACCATCCGGATGATGTGGCCGAGGTAACGCCTCTCGCGGAATTTCGTTTGCACGTGCGATTTTACGACGGGGTGGAGGGCGATGTAGACATGAGTAGTCTTGTTCACTCGCCTGACGCCGGGGTGTTCGGGGAACTTGCCGATCCCGCCCGCTTTGCTCAAGTGTACGTAGAGTATGGCGCCGTAAGCTGGCCGGGCGAACTCGACTTGGCGCCCGACACTATGTATTCGATGTTGAAGAAGAACGGGGAGTGGATACTCAAATAGAAAGTTCGGGGACAGACTGCGAATTCCCGGAATGTCCGCGTCCAATTCCCGAACCATTTTTTATGGACGAATTGCTTTTATGGACGAATTGAATAACGACCCTATCCAAGGCACGCTGGACTTTCTCATCCTCCATACACTCCGGCCTGAACCCATGCACGATTTCGCCATCGAACAGCGGATCGAGCAAAAAACACGCGGGTTGTTCACAAAACTGAAGCTCAGCCCTGGATCTTTCCTTACAGCGCTACAGCGGTTAGAGCGCGCGGGATGGCTCCGCACCGAATGGCGTCAAACTGAGAATTCCGGCCCAGAAAAGATCTATTCCCTCACTGTTGCAGGGAAGGAACAGCTTGAGGCGGAATGGACGCAGAGAAGATCGGCTCTCGCTCAATTTGTTGAGAGCAGCGGCCTCGATGACTCTTTTCGAAAATTCTTGAACCGCAATACGAATTCGAATTGTTAAAGACTGATCGATGCCGGAACGTCCGACCACCGCGAGCCCTTATCTCGGGTGTTATTGGTACCGTTCGCGCATGATGGCGAAATGGTGTGTTACGTGCCCCGGGATGATATAAGCCAGAGCCCGCACGGTGATGAAATTGCCGCTGGCAGTACCGCTTCGCGTCCATGCCTCAGGCGGCATATTTCTAAAAAGTGAAATGGTGGCGAGGCGTATCAGCCGAAACTCCTCGACGTGAGCAGCCCAGGATACGGCATCGGCCTGCGCACCCGATGCCGTGACGTTTTGATCGAAGCTAGGCAAGGGAGCGTCCAACCCACGAGCGAACCAGAAAGCTCGAAACGCAAAGACCCTCTCGGTGTCGTTGATGTGGCTCAGCACTTGCCGCAAGCTCCACTTCGCCGCCTGATACCGGGAAAGCGACCGGTCTTCGGAGATGCCCGAGAAAAATGCCGGCGCTGCTTCCAGTTGGCTCTCTATAGCAGCAACGGCATCGTCGCCGGTTACCCGGTCGATGTAGGTGAAGTAGGCGGGCGCTGCTTCGTCATTCTGCGGGCGGCCGATCATGAAATGGTTCTCCTTCTCTTCAGAATAGCCGTGCAGCGGCCGGATGTTGTTCAGAGCGCTTTTGAAAAAAGAAGCGTGAATAACAGAGCGATGACCGAAATCATGGTTTCACAGACCGACCAGGTTTTCATGGTCTGCAGGACACTCATGTTGAAGTATTCTTTCACCAGCCAGAAGCCGCCGTCGTTGACGTTGGAGAAGATCAGCGATCCCGCACCGGTGGCGATGGCTAGCAACTCGGGATGAACTCCGGGGGCGTGGAGGGCGATGGGCGCGACGATTCCGGCCGCGGTGGCCATGGCGACGGTGGACGATCCCACGGCAAGGCGCACGAGAGCGGCGACGAGCCACGCTAGAAACAGAATGGAAATGTGGGCCTGAAGGGCAACGGTGACGATCGCTTGAGAGACGCCGCTGTCCTGCAGAATGTGGCCGAAGCCTCCGCCTGCTCCGACCAGCAGCGTGATGGCGGCGGTGGGGGCTAAGCTTTCGTTCGATAAGCGCAGAATGGTTTCGCGGGTGAAACCGCGCATGGTTCCGAGCGTGATGAAGCTGACGATGACCCCGGCCAGAAGGGCAATATCGGCGTTACCGCAGAGGTGCAGCACGGTGTTCAGAACCGTTCCTGGAGCAGCGAAGATATCGGCCCAGCTACCGATTAGCATCAAGAGGACAGGTAAAAGGATTGTGGCCAAGGTGAGGCCGAAGCCGGGCAGGTCACGCTCTCCTCTGGCCTCGTGTACAAACTGCTCGGCGATGGGGTTGTGGAGATCGAGGTGGATACGCGGCGCAATCCACACGGCATAGAGAGGCCCGGCGATGATGGCGGTGGGGATGCCGATGAGCAGGGCGTAGAAGATGGTGCGGCCAATGTCGGCGTGGTAGGCCGTGACGGCAAGCAACGCGGCCGGGTGTGGGGGAACAAGTCCATGCACGACGGAGAGTCCGGCGATCAAGGGTAGGCCGACGAAAATGATTGATTTTCCGCTACGCCGGGCGACGGTAAACACGATCGGCACCAGGAGGACGAACCCCACTTCGAAGAATACCGGCAGGCCGATCACGAGCCCGATGACGAGCATCGCCCAATGAATGCGTTTTTCGCCGAAGAGCCGGATCAGGGTGTTAGCGATACGTTCAGCACCGCCCGATTCGGCCATCATCTTGCCGAGCATAGTGCCGAGCGCCACGACGATGATGATGTGCCCTAAGGTATTGCCGACTCCGGTCTCAAATGATTTGACAAGGGCGTCGGGCCGCATCCCGGCGACGCCTGCCAAAGCGAGCGAGAGAACGAACAGGACGATGAAGGGATTGATCTTGTAGCGTGCGATGGCAATGATCATCGCGATCACGGCGATCAAGGCCGCGAGGAGTAGAAAGGTGCCGTGACTATCGATCATCTATGTATAGCGGACGCTGTCCGCATTAGTCAGCCGGCGGTTTGTAGGCGATGCAGTCGATTTCGACTTTGCAATCGACGACCATGCTGGAGACGACGCAGGCTCGCGCCGGGGGGTTGTCGCCGAAGTACTCGCGGAATACCTTATTGAAGGGCTGGAAATCGCGCGGGTCGTCGAGCCACACGCCGCAGCGGACGACATGCTCGGGACCGTAGCCCGCTTCCGTCAGAATCGCCAGGAGATTTTGGATGGCTTGGTGGGCCTGGACGGCGATGTTGCCCGTGACGACTTCGCCGTTGGTCATAGGCACTTGTCCGGAGACATGCAGCCAGCCCGCGGCTTCCACCGCTCGGGCAAAGGGCAGATGCTGACCTCCGGTTCCTTTGCCGCCTTCCGCGCCGTATCGTTTCATCTAGTTTGTTTGTTCCTTTCGGTTCGAGTTTGGGGAAGAAAGCGACCGGCGCGCTCCCCGGTCGCGCCGTCGCCGGTGTAGGATAGGACGCCGTTAACCCAAATTTTCTCGATGCCGATTGCAGGGCGGATGGGGTCGGCGAAGGTTGCTGTATCTCGCACGGTTTCGGGGTTGAAGAGGACGAGGTCGGCCTGGTAGCCCTCTCGAATCAGTCCTCGATCAGCGAGGCCAAAACGGGCGGCGGGTAGGCTCGTCATTTTGCGGATCGCTTCAGGGAGAGAAAACAGCTTTTGTTCGCGGCTGTAGTAGCCGAGCACGCGCGGGAATGTTCCCCAGAGGCGCGGGTGCGGCAGAGGATCGTTCGGCAGGCCGTCGGAGCCAATCATCGTGGCCGGGTGGCGCAGGATGTTTTGCATATCTTCTTCCGAAATGCTGTGATAGATAGCTCCGGCGGGTTGGAGGCGTTTTGCGGCCTCTAGTTGCGAAGTCGCCCATGCCTCGGCAATGGCGGCCAGCTCGCGTCCGACCATTTCCGGATGTGATTTGGACCAGGTGACGGTGACCTTGACACGCTCGTCCACTTGGCGCAGGTCGAGCGTGCTGGAGCCGGCGGCATAGGGATAGCAGTCGCAGCCTACAGGTTGATGGGCGGCAGCGGTATCGAGGGATCGCAGGACTTCACCGCTGCGCCCCCAGTTGGCGATGCCGGCGCACTTCAGATGGGAGATCACGACCGGTACTCCCGCATGTCTGGCGATGCGGAAGGCTTCGTCCATCGCCTCGGTGACCTGTTCGGTTTCGCTGCGCATGTGCGTGGCGTAGATGGCGCCTGCTTCGGCGAGGACTTCGGCGAGCGCCATGACTTCTTCGGTGGACGCGGAAAAGGCCGAGAGATAGGCGAGCCCGGTGCTTAGCCCAATTGCTCCGGCATCGAGCGCCTCGCGCAGTTGCGTTCGCATAGTATCAATTTCGCCGGGTGTTGCGGAGCGGTCGAGGCGGTCCATGCAGTTGTTGCGCAGCGCGGTATGGCCGACTAACGCCGCCACGTTTACCGCGGGACGAACAGCATCGACTGCGGCGGCATAGGCGGCGAAGGTGCGGTAGCGGAAGGCGGCGGCATCGCCCAGGAGGTTCATTGGGTCGGGCATGTCGCCTCTCAACTGCACGGGGGCAGCGCTGATTCCGCAATTGCCGACGATCACGGTAGTCACACCTTGGGACAGCTTTGGAAGCATGCCGGGAGAAGCGATCACGCTGAGGTCGTCGTGGGTGTGGGCGTCGATAAAACCGGGAGACAACACATGCCCGCCGCCATCCACGGTGTGTCGCGTGTTGAACTGGTTGAGGTCGCCGATAGCGCTGATGACCCCGTTGTCGATGGCGACCGAGGCAGGTTGCGGGACGCTGCCGGTACCGTCGATCACCCGTACATTTCTAATGACTGTGTCGTAAATAGCCAGCTCCGAGCTTCCTTTCCCTGGCCTACTTCGACGCGGCAAGAATGTCATCCAAGCGGTCCGGCGTGCCCTCCACGCGTTCGAGCTTGGGATAGCGCAAGCCTCCGTGATAGTCCACGTCGATGGTCTGGAACTGGTCGCCGCGCTTGATCAGGAACTTGATCGGCTCCTTGCCCTTCTCCGCCCCGGTGATCGCGGCCTTTAGTACGTCGGTGGAGTACTTTTCGCCGTCGACAGCCATGATTTGCATATCGGGAGTGATTCCTGCTTTGAAAGCCGGGCTATCCCACCAGACATTTCCAAGTTCACCGTCATTTTTCGCCGCAAAGCCGAGCGAGGTGGAAAAACTGATCGCGGAATCGGGCCGTTCGGCTTTTTTGAGCCAGGCCGGAGGCGTATCGGTATATGCGAGGCGGTAGCCGCCATGGGTGATTCCGTCTTCGGGGGTCTGGGGATGCAATTGGTAAACGCGAGTGCGGAGAAAGGTCGCCCAATCGTATGGCTGGACTGCGTTCAAGTTCGCGACGATATCGTCGAAGGTATAGGTGTGGGTGATATAGCTGCCGTTGTCGATGGCGAGGAAGCGTTTGGCGAAATCGTCGAGCGATTTCTTGTTGCCGCTCAGCTCACGGATCTTGGTGTCGGCATCGAGCCAGATCAGCAAGCCTTCGGTGTAGTAGTCTTCGGGACGCTGCCAACTGACCCAACTCACGGGGGAGCGCTGGGAAACGGTTGGCTGGTTTGTGGTGTCCACGAGAGGGCGCCACTTTCTGCCCGGACTCGTTTCAAAGTTGGCGGCGATGGTGGCAATGAGATCGCGGGTCTGTTCCGGAGTGCGCATACCGGAGCGGGCCGTCAGGACAAAGCCGAAGTACTCCGTCATCCCCTCATAGACCCAGAGTAGATCGTCCCGCATGGGTACGTTGAAGTTAGGGGTCCAGAGATCGGCGGGACGGCGGAATTTGCCGTTCCAGGAATGGGTGTACTCGTGGGCGAGAAGGTCGCGTCCATAGACGCCCGCAGCCCAATCGGTAAAGTAATTGGCGTGCGTGCCGTCTTCGCTCGACTGATGATGCTCCAGGCCGATTCCGCCGACTGTATCGCTGAGTAAAAACAGGAAATCATAGTGGCTGTAGTGGTGAGAGGCATAGAGCTTCTGCGCCTGTTCGGCCAGGTTGCGGTGGAGTTGCAGTTGTTCGGGAGTGATGGCCAAGTCGGATGCTTTGTCGGCAAAGACATCGAGGAAGACCTGGTTGCTGGGACTGGTGGAAAGGTCGAGGCGCTTATAGTTCACGCCTGCGTAGAGCGGCGAATCGACCAGCGTGTTGAGCGGGGTGTTTTTGAAGTGAACCAGATTTCCCTGCTGCGAGGCCACCTCCAGGGCGGAGGCGAATTTCCAACCGTCGGGCAACTTGAGCGTGGGCGCGAACTCAATGCGACGCGAGAAGTACCCGGCAGGATAAAGGACGACGGTGTTCCATTCCAGATCAGCGATTTTGGAAGAGATTGCAATGCGGCCTTCGCGTCCGCGGAGGGGAGCAAGGTATTGGAATTGGACATCGATGGTCTTCACGCCAGTTGGCACAGGTATATGGAAGGCATAGACGTTCACGCGATCGCGTACCCAGTCGATTCTTTGGCCGTTGGCGGTGACGACCAGACCACCCAGCTTGGAAATGGGTCCGGTGGGGGAGTGTTCCCCTGGAAGCCATTGGGGATAGAGCAGGGTGAGCTTACCGGAATCAACTGGAATCGTTTCATGCACATTCACGATGCGGCGGGTAACGTCGGTCATATCGACATTCAGCGCGATCGTGCCTGGATAGGCTGCATCGACGGGAGCTGTTATGGGCGGCGGCATCGGCACTGGTTGCGGGCCCGGCGAGTTTTGCGCATAGGCGGCGGAAGAAAAAGCGATAGAAAAGGCAGCGAAAACGCTAGCGATGTGATTGTGGTGAAACAAGTTGGTTTATGAGCTCCCTTGAGCTGATGAAGCGATGGTAGCGCATGGATTGAAGGCCAGAACTGACTTCAGGGGTGCTAAAGGAGTGCGCCTAGGATTGCGCCGAGCAGCAGAGGCCCAAAGTGAATCGCGGCTAAGGCTAAGCCACCTACGCCGGCCAGGAAGCCAAACAGCGGAATACCGGTCAGGACGGAGGCTAGGAAGAAAAAGGCTACCCCGATGATGAATCCGGGTAGCAGTGCCGCCAGGATGGCATTGCCTAGAGTTCCGGCTTTGCGGCCTCCCACGAATCCGGCGATGAACGGCCCGATGAAAGGCAACCAGAACAATAGAATGGACAGCACGAACATCCATAGGATGGCGCTCGGTATGCTGCCGGGACGGGTTAGCATTTGCCAAGTCTCTCATATCGAGCTGGCTTTCACCAGCGCTGCCGCTCGCTTCTTGGCGGAGGCTTAGCGGGCCGATTTTGGTTGGAGCGACGCCGTTTGTGTGCTTGGCGATGAGGTGTGATGGCGCGCCGTGGCAGTGCGCGCACGCCAAGTGTACAGAGGACCGAGACCGCAGGTCTGAAAGAATTTGCGGCGCATACAATACGCCTGATTTTTGCAGAGCTCTGTGTTCAAGAAGTAGTCCTCCGGCTTGCCAACCTGACGGGCAAAGGCCACGGCGGATGTTACGAAGGTCTTAAGATCGCGGAACGATTCGAAAACACCGGCAGGAGAACGATGTTTGGCAGGATCGGGCCGGTAAGTATGAGCATTACGCCACAGGCTTAACGCTTTTGTCGGATCGGTGATACCGCTGAACAGGATTCCGGCATTAAGTGTGGCGGTTTTCAGTTCGAAGGGATAGAAATCATTCACCTCGCCGGTCAAGCTGGAGCTGTAGCGGCGGTATTGAACGAGGGGTTCAGACAGGTTATGAAATTCGGTGACGAGCGACATCCGCACCCAAAGGTCAAAGTCTTCCACCTGGAAATCGCGGTAGTTTCCAGCCGCGAGAACGGCGGATCGTCGGAACATCACTGTCGGATGACAGAACGACGTTTGCCAGCGCGAGCGCCAGCGGATCTCCGCGTCTTGGACAGGATAGTACCAGCCGGGACGCTGATGCCCGTGCTCATCGATGTGTTCGGTCATCGATCCGAGTACACCGACTTCGGGATGGGCCTGCATAAAAGCAACCTGTCGTTCGAGCCTTTGTGGAAGGTTGACGTCATCTCCGTCAATGCGGGCGCAGAGTTCGGTATCGGCCTGCTCCACGAGAAATGCCAGGCTGGCTCCCAAGCGCAGAGAACGTCCGGATAATATCTTGCCCGGAATGATCGCGGGAACCCAGCGCTCCAGTTCCTCCAGAGTTCCGTCGGTGGAGCAATCGTCCCAGACCAGCAGTTTATGGTTCTGGTAGGTCTGACAGCGAATCGATTCCAAGGTCTGCCGCAAGAAAGGCAGGCTATTCTTCACCGAGAGAAGCCATGTGACACAAGGCTGTGTTTCCGATGCTTCTGGCGTTTTCGTACCGTTCATGTCAGACGTATCGACAAAAGAGTAGGAAAACTTTAGGGTTCCTCTAAATAAAACCGGGGAAATGGACACAAGCAGTGCCCTGCGTCTTATAAAATTACGGGGCTATGCCGTCTTATCCCGTAGGGGCAACTTCCAACGTTGAGTCCAGAATTGTTCCGCGGAGGCGGTGGCGGATCGCGGCGCTGCTGGGAGTAGGCGTCCTGATCAACTACTTCGACCGCGTGAATGTGTCGGTGGCGAAAGATGCGCTGCATGCGGATTTCGGCATTACAACGGTGGAGTTCGGCTACATCTTGAGCGCCTTTAGCTGGACGTATGCCGGGTTACAGTTGCCGATGGGCGTGGTGCTGGACCGGTTTGGCGTGCGCAATGTGGGGCGGATCAGCGCGCTGCTGTGGAGTGTCGCGACGTTCTGGGCGGCAGCGGCGGTGGGAATAAAGTCGTTCGTCTCAGCACGCCTGCTGTTGGGAGTGGGCGAGGCGCCGACCTTTCCGGCGAATGCGAAGGCGACGGGTTATTGGTTTCCACGGGAGGAGCGCAGCCTGGCAACGGCTGTTTTCGATGCGGCCGCGAAGTTTGGGCCGGCGATTGGTACCCCGATCGTGGGAGTGTTGCTGATTCGCTTCGGCTGGCGGTGGAGCTTCGCGGCGACAGCGATGCTCAGCTTCTTGTATTTTTTGGTGTTTTACGTTGTTTACCGCGATCCTCACGATGACCCGGGGTTATCGGAAACAGAAAGGCGTTATCTCGCAGAGCACGGGGCCACGGAAAGGGCAACCGCCGGTACAGCAGGCGGCGCATCGCTTGGCTATCTGTTGCGGCAACGGAAGGTGTGGGGCCTGGTGCTTGGATTTTTTGGTTACAACTACTGCTTTTATCTGCTACTCATGTGGCTTCCGACCTATTTTTCGACGTTGCAGTTGAGCCCGCTGCAGTCGGTGTTGTGGACGAGCGTGCCATGGCTAGTGGCGACAGTCACGGACCTGCTGGTAGGGGGCTGGATGGTGGATGTTCTGGTCCGGCGGGGGCACGACGAAACGAAAGTTCGCAAGACGGTATTGATCGTCGGGACCGCGCTGGGATTAGGGATCGCGGGCGCGATGTTCACCTCGAACGTGGGGTTAGCGGTGTTTTGGATCAGCATCTCGATAGGCGGACTGGCGGCAGCCGCTCCGGTGGGTTGGTCGCTGCCGGGGCTGATTGCTCCGCGGGATAGTGTCGGGAAGGTGGGCGGCATTTTGAATTTCGGCAATCAGGTGGCGGGGATTTCGGCGCCGATCGTCACCGGCTACCTGGTGGGACAGCACAATTCGTTTGGCAATGCGTTCGGCGTGACGGCGGTGATTCTGCTGGTGGGCATTGCGGCGTACGTCTTTCTGCTGGGCAAAGTGGAGCCCGTGCCGGAACCGTGATTCGCCGGCATTTGTTCGGTGATTGGGATTTCATTGTGTATGGCCGGGACCGAGGTAACCCGTCGCGGAGTCTGAGGCGGAGCGACACCGTTCGAAGATGACACTTATTTTCCGGTAACGGCGTTTGCCGGGCACAATTAGGGCGCAAATGGGTTGACATTTAACCCAAGGAGTCCCATGCTTGGGTATAGTGTCAACCCGTAACGAAAAAGAGCCGCTCGAATTACTGCAAGGGACGCTTGACCTGCTCATCCTCCGGACATTAGTTTTCGGAGCCCAACACGGGCAAGGAATCGCTCGAGCCATTCAGGAGACATCTGAAGATGAGTTGCTTGTAGAGCATGGCGCGCTCTATCCGGCGCTGCAACGCCTGGAAGCCCGAGAATGGATTGCCGCGGAGTGGGGGCGTTCCGCGAACAATCGAAAAGCCCGTTTTTATACGCTGACCAAAACAGGACGGAAGCAACTCGTCAAGGAACAGACGAAATGGCGGCGTCTGGCGGCCGCTATTGGCCGAATCGTGGGTCCCGACGCTGATGTGGCCTAGGTATGTTTTGGCGGCACAGAAAGTTGAATGATTTCAGCGCCGAAATTGAGGCGCATTTACTGCTGGAAGCGGATCGTCTGAAAGGACAGGGGCTAAGTGAGGCCGACGCCCTAGTAGCGGCCCGCCGCTCGTTCGGCAATGCCATACAAGCGCGGGAGCGTTTCTACGAATCCCGACGCTGGTTCGTGTGGGCTCGACTGTGGCAGGACGTGCATTTTGGCCTGCGGATCTTAGCGAAAAATCCCGGTACGGCCGTGGTGGCAATATTGACTCTCGCGCTCGCGCTGGGCGCAAACACCGCAATTTTCGGCGTGCTCAATGGCGCGCTGCTAAAGTCCTTGCCGGTGCCGCATCCGAACGAGCTGGTGATGCTGACAGACCCGAACGCCTCCATGGTCTTAGGTGGGACGCTGCCTGGTGCGCGCAGTCTCCTCACCTACGCGGAGTTTCTGCAATTGCGCGATAGCGTGACAACACTTTCCAGCCTGTGCGCTGTTCAGTTAACCCTGGAGCGTTGGCCGATTCGGGTAGCGGCCTCGGAGCCAGAACAGGCGCGCGGGCGACTCGTCAGCGAGAGTTATTTCTCCACGTTCGGGGTGCGGCCTGCAATCGGCCGCTTCTTTACGCAACGGGACGCGACGGCACTTGGCCAAGATCCCTACGCGGTGATCAGCTACAGCTATTGGCAGCGAAGGTTCGGCGGCAGTCCGGCGGTAATCGGGACAACGATTCGCTTGCGAAGAGCTTCGGTCGTGATTGTTGGCGTTGCAGCCAGAGGTTTTCAGGGTGCGACGGTCGGGCAGGAACCAGACTTGTGGCTACCGATACTGATGCAGCCATTGGTCATGCCGAGTTTTGACGGGTTGCGCGATACCCTGCCTAACTCCGAGGACAAACTAATGTGGCTGCACGTCTTTGGGCGACGGAAGGCCGGTGTCGCCATTGCGCAATTGCAGGCAGAGGTGAATGTGCTCTTCAGGGCAATCCTCAAGGCAAATTATCCCGCTACGATGCAGGCACAAGCTCGAAGGCGGGCACTCAATCAGTATATAGTCGTTCAACCTGTGCGAACGGGAGCATTTCATGGCCGCAAGGAGTTCTCCCAAGAGTGGACGATGCTACTAGCGCTGGCGGGTCTCATTCTGTTGGTTGCATGTGCTAATGTCGCAAACCTCCTACTTGCTCGTGCAGCGGCGCGCTCGCGGGAAGTTGCCATCCGTCTTGCGATTGGCGCGCCGAGGGCACGCTTAATCCGGCAATTCTTGACCGAGAATCTACTGTTGGCGGCGCTCAGCGGCCTCACCGGCATTTTCGTGGGAGAAGTTATACTACGCGCTCTGCTGAAGTTTCTTTCCGATGCCAATGAGGGCTTCACCCTCGCAGCCAGTCTCGATCTGCACGTGCTTGGATTTAGCGCGTGTGCAACTCTGCTGACCGGCCTGCTTTTCGGAGTTGTTCCGGCAGTACATGCAATGCGCAGCGACGTCAACCGTAGTTTGAACGAGGGCCGCCGCAGCGCAACGGGTTCGCGCAAACACACGATGCTTGGGAAGACGCTGGTTGTGACCCAAGTCGCCCTTTCCCTCCTCCTTATCGCAGGAGCCGGACTTTTCCTGCGAACGCTTTGGAATTTGCAGTCCGTTGCGCTTGGCTACCCGCGAGGAAATCTGTTGTTGGTGGAGTTGGACAGTTCGGATGCGGGCTATCAAGGGGTACGCACGGCGAATTTATTCCATGACCTTGCAACGAGAATTGGGCAGATTCCGGGCGTACGTGCCGTTAGTTATTCCGACCGTGGTTTGTTTAGCGGATTTGCAGGCGCTTTTCCGGTCGAGGTGGAGGGATTTACATCGGATAGGGAAGAGGATCTCGGTTCGACCGGTGATTCCGTCGGGCCAGGATACTTTTCCACGATCGGGATTCCGATGGCACTGGGCCGGCCAATCGGCGTTCAGGACCTGGATCATCCACCGCGGGTTTGTGTCATCAACGAAGCATTTGCGAACCGCTTCTTTGCGGGACGCAACCCGTTGGGGAAGTATGTGACGAGCGTGCTTTCCGACGATGACGGCAAGAGCGTCCGGCGGCGGTTGCGAGTGGTTGGCGTGGCGAAGAACGTCCGCGAGCAGTCGCTGCGCGGAACAATCGATCCCAAGTTTTACGTTGCCGGTGGCGGGTCTTGGCTTGAAATCCGCACGACTGGCAATCCAGGTAGCATTCTAAATGCAGTCCGCAAGGTGATTTTTGCCGTTGATGGCAAGTTGACCATTCAGAGCGCGAAAACGCTCGCGCAAGTGCTAACTGTGCAAAACGCGCAGTCAAGACTGATCGCGCAGCTTGCCACCGGATTCGGACTTCTTGCGCTTATTCTTGCAGCGACCGGAGTCTATGGACTGCTGTCTTACGAGCTCGGACGCCGAACGCATGAGATCGGTATTCGCATGGCGCTGGGCGCGGATCGAAGGAGAGTTATGGCAATGATTCTCAAAGAGGCAGGGTTTATGATCTTCGCCGGCGTGGTTACCGGGATGGCGGCAACAGCAGCCTGCGCGCGAATGCTGGCCGCCCGATTGTATGGGTTCGGCGCCGCAGGTCCTCGTTGGTCCCTTGCCCGTTATGAACACGTGGATAGCGCGACGCAGTTATATGGGCTCAACGCCATGGACCCGGCGACCATCGGCGTGGCCGTCGGTGTACTGTTCGGCTTCGCGTTGCTTGCGGCGTGCCTTCCGGCAGCGAGGGCTGCGCGAATGGATCCAGTAAATGCGCTGCGCGACGAGTGAATTTGCCAGCGCAAGTGGAATAAGCGGAAATCGCGGCATTCCATCCCATAGCCTTTCAGGAGTATCCTGAAAGCAAATGAAATTGCCGCGATTCGTTCGGATCGAACAGTCGTTTCCCGACCGTACGATCTCCGATATTCCGTCCCACATCCGCCGGGAACTTTCGCAGTCAGACTTCGTCCGCCGCGTGCCGAAGGCCGGACGGATCGCCATCGGCGTCGGCAGCCGCGGGATCGCGAATATCTCAACCATCGTGAAAGCCGTCGTCGAGTTTTGGAAAGAGAACGGAGTGCAACCGTTTATTTTTCCAGCCATGGGCAGCCATGGAGCAGCGACGGCGGAAGGGCAGGCCGATGTGCTTGCGCATTACGGCGTTCACGAGGCCACCATCGGCGTTCCGGTGATTAGTTCGCTGGATGTTATTGAAGCGGGTAAGACACCGGAAGGGATCACCACTTATATCTCGCGCGATGCCTATGAGGCGGATGGTATTTTCCTGATCGGGCGCGTGAAGGCGCATACGGATTTTTCCGGCAAGATTGAAAGCGGACTGTTCAAGATGATGGCGATTGGGGTCGGCAAGTTTGCCGGAGCCCGGCAGTATCATACGTTCGCTTACAAGAGCGGCCTGGAGTCGGTGGTTCGGAGCGTGGGTTCGCAGATCCTGGCCAGCGGGAAGATTCTGGGCGGGTTGGCGGTGCAGGAAGGCGCTCATCATGAGACGGCGGGCTTGGTGGCGGTGAGTTCCTCGCAAGGCGCGGCGGCGATGATGGCGCAGGAAGAAGGTTTGCTGGCCGAGACGAAATCGTGGGCCGCCAGACTGCCCGCGCCTGAGATCGACATCCTGATTGTCGACGAGATTGGGAAGAACATCAGCGGCGCCGGGATGGACACCAAGGTAATCAACCGGAGCGTGGTGGGACACTACAATCCGTTTCCGAATACGCCGATTGTGCATCGCATTTATGTGCGTGGATTGAGCGAGCTGACCTATAACAGCGGTATTGGAATGGGGCTGGCCGATGTGGTGCACGAGAGTATGGTGGGACAGGTGGACAAGCGGCCCAGTTACTTGAACGCGTTGACGGCATCGACCCCCGCAAACGTGCGGATACCGATGCACTTCCCGAGCGATGCCGAGTCGCTGACAAATCTTGCGCCGACGGTGGGCAAGCTGGACCCGGAGGATGTGACGTACTGCCGGATTCGAAACACGCTCGAACTGGTACACGCCGCCGTTAGTGAAAACTTGATTCCCACGCTGTACTCCAATGTGAAAGTTGTTTCGGAGCCGTTCGAAGCGCCGTTCGATTCCCAGTCGGACTTGCGTGAATTTGCAGCCGAAGAGGACGGTGTCCCGACGGGAAGTGTCCGGCATTGAGCTTGCGATTTAGCGCTGAACAGATAAAGAAAGGGCCATTCGAGATTGTTCAGTTGCGGGATGAAGAGGCAGACCTGCTGGTCTCCATCATTCCGTCGCGCGGCAATATGGCTTATGAACTGCTTCACGGCGGAGGCAACTGGCTTTGGTCGCCGTTCGACGACCCGCTAGCGGACCTGGACGGAAGCACGGCGCTGTTCGGCATCCCGCTGCTCTCGCCTTGGGCCAATCGATTGAGCTCGGATACTTATTGGGTCAACGGCGCTGAATATACGCTGAACCGCCGCATCAATAATCTACGGATCGATCATAATTACCTTGCCATTCATGGGTTGGTTCTTTTTGCCCCGTGGACCGTAACCGACCTGGGCACTGATGGCCATGGCGCATACGTGCGCAGTACGCTGAACTTCACGAGGCGTTCCGAATGGATGGCGCAGTTTCCTTTCGCGCACCGGCTGGAGATGACGCATCGTGTTTCGGGCGGCCGGCTTTGCGTTTACCTGTCGATGACGAACGATTCCGCCGAGCCGATACCGCTCTCGATCGGCTTTCATCCTTACTTCAGGCTGCCGGGTGATGACGATCGAAATAGCTGGTCGGTTCGGTGCGCGGGGCGTAAGCGGATGCTGCTCTCGCAGTGTTTTATTCCGACTGGTGAAACCGAGGCATTCGATCACCAAGCGGCGATTCGCCTCCGATCGGGATTGGAGATCGATGACGTTTTCACGGATCTGCAGCGGGATGCGTCGGATGCCGCGCTTTTCGAGTTGGCGGACGGGAAGAATCGGCTGACCGTTGGCTTTGGCCCGAAGTTTCGCGTTGGGATTATTTATGCGCCTTCCGGTAAGGATCATGTTTGCTTCGAGCCGATGACTGCTCCGACAGATGCGTTGCATCTGACTCGGGAGGGATTGTGCGAGGAGTTGCAGCAAGTGGCGGCGGGGGAGACTTGGACGGAGCATTTTTGGATGGAGCCGCGCGGGATGAGCATTAGAGGACGTTAGACAAGACTAGTGCCCTGGATTGGGTTGTGGATTTCACTTCTTTTCAAGGGCCTGGTTTCGCAAAGTTTTAGGAGGCCAAGAAACTCGGTGGCGATGCGGGTGTTTGCTGAAATCTATTTCGCTTGATATCTTGATATTGTGATGAAGTCTTCCCACATCGGGTGTTCGCCTATGAGCGCGTCGCAATGAGAGCAGCCCTGTGAAACCTATTTTTCGCCGACCGTTTTCGAAAAGCGCGGCTTTATACATCCGAAACGCGGCAGGTTAAGTCGTCGTCGTGCTTGGTCAATGTTGTCGAGGATATCCGGCCAATACAACCAAGGTGTCACACACATGGAGTACTCATTTGCAGCTCCATGGAATGCGAGAGTGTCTTGTTTGCACTTCCAGCAAGTCCAAGGGACAAACAATGCGTAGATCTCGTCCAAAGCTAGCATGTCTTCCAAATCTTCCTCTGACCAGTCCTCATCGAGATCCTGATAGATGGGTTGTTCCGCGTTCGGTTTCGATTTCAGCCAGCGCGAAAACTGCTCTTTGTTGGCAGACGAATCGATCCACCAAGCACGTTTGTCCAGATCCCACCGTGCGCCTAGTGACTTAGCTTGATTTTTCTCCTCAAAGGGAACATTCAGATACAAACGCGACAGTGATTCGGACATATCGTCTCCTTACGGAGGTAGCTTCTCGACAGAAAAAAAGTTTATCGCAGCGGTCGTCAGAGAGCTTACATGTACAGTAACCAGTCCTAACAGACTGAAGGACAAGCCATGTGTCTGCTTACCGCTTAGTAACGCTTGGCCAACTGGCATTTGCGAGAGGCTTCGCCATCACTTGCCAATCCGACAAATAGGCTTAGCCAAATGAGACCGAGCCGAAAGGCTAAATAAACACAATATCCGACGGGTCTATCGTGTAGCCTTCGTCGGATACTGTTTGGACTGCCGAACGCCGTAGTGTCGCCTCATCAGCATCGCTAGCGTCCTTGCAGGGGCGGCGAATGACCTGCTCGCCCACGTGGATGCGAATCAGCCACCGGTTGCTTTGTTCGTCACGGGAGATTTCGACGCGGTCTGCCTTCATGGTTCTAGCATGGCAAATCAGGCGCCGCTTTGAAAGCTTGCACCCGGACAAGGTCGGGCCCACGTAAACCCGCTAGCGTGGATTTCGTCTAGTAGGTAAGAAATCGGTCGCTATTCGTCGTTCGTGCGATGCAGGCCGGAAATCCTTTCTATAGAACAAAAATTATGAGTAAACTTATCCACCTTCGTACTCTGCTTCTCGGACTTCTCTTGTGCGCGGCGCCCGTAGCGTCGTTCGCGCAGGTCTCCATAGGCGTGTCGATTCGGGTGGCGCCGCCGGTGCTCCCCGTGTACGTCCAGCCAGCGTGTCCGACGCCCGGTTTTCTATGGACGCCCGGCTATTGGGGCTATGGCGGCACGGGTTATTACTGGGTGCCGGGCGTGTGGGTCGCTCCGCCGCGCCCCGGCGTTCTTTGGACACCGGGCTACTGGGGCATCGCGGGCGGCCTGTACGGCTGGCATCCAGGTTATTGGGGGCCGCGCGTCGGCTTTTACGGCGGCATCAACTATGGCTTCGGCTACAGCGGCGTGGGGTTTGCCGGAGGAGTCTGGGCGGGCAACGTTTTCCGCTACAACACTGCGGTCGCCAACGTAAACACGGCCGTGATTCATAACACCTATGTCAATCGCACGGTGATCCGGAATACCACAATTGTCAATAACCACGCTAGCTTCAATGGGCCGGGCGGTATCACTGCGCGGCCTACGCCGATGGAGCAGGCGGCCTTGCGCGAGCAGCATTTTCAACCGACTGCCAATCAGGTCTCCCATCAACAGATGGCCGCTCGGAACCGAAATCAATTCGCGTCCGTGAACGGCGGCCGGCCAGCGACGATAGCGATGAACCGGGTGAACGGACGCCGGTATGACCAGCAGGGCCGTATCGCTCAGGGCGTGGCGTCAGGGCAGTTGAACGCCCGTGAGACACAGCGGCTGGAAGGTCAGCAGGTACGGACGAATGGAGAGATTCACGCGGAGAGGCAAGCGAATGGAGGGCGGCTCACTCCGGGAGAACGGCAGCAGGTGAACCGGCAGCAGAATCGCGAGAGCCGACACATCGAAAAACAAAAGCACGACGGGGAGCGCGAACCGCGATAGTTCGAACCGCGAGAATGCCCGGATTCCGACGCCGGCAGCCACTTTGCGCATCTAAAATTAAGGCGCATGGAAATACAGCAGAAATTGCGGATTTTGGCGGATGCCGCGAAGTACGATGCGTCTTGCGCCAGCAGCGGTTCGAAGCGGGCTCGTGTCGTAGGGGGCTTGGGCAATACGGACGGAGTGGGAATTTGCCATAGCTTTACACCGGATGGCCGATGCGTTTCGCTGCTGAAGCTGCTGTTGACAAACTACTGCATTTACGATTGCAGCTATTGCGTGAACCGGATTTCGAGCGATACGGCGCGGGCGCGGTTTACTCCCGAGGAAGTTGTCTTTCTCACCATGGAGTTCTACAAGCGGAATTACATCGAAGGGTTATTTCTGAGCTCGGGTATCATTCAAAGCCCGGATTACACGATGGAGCAGTTGGTGCGTGTCGCGCGGCTGTTGCGCACGGAGCAGCGGTTTGGCGGCTATATTCATTTGAAGGCAGTACCTTCGGCTTCTCCCGAATTGATGGAAGAAGCGGGGCGATGGGCGGATCGGTTGAGCGCGAATATCGAATTGGCGCGAGACGAAGACCTAGCCCTCCTTGCGCCAGCGAAAACGCACAAAGAGATCGAGACGTCGATGCGGCAGATCGCCGATGGCATTCTCGAGGCCAAGGACAAAACGATGCGCAGCGGCAAGGCTCCACGTTTCGCTCCGGCGGGCCAAAGCACTCAATTTATTGTGGGGGCGACCAATGCGCCCGATGCCGTGCTGCTGAATAAGTCGGCCAGCCTTTACAAGAATTATGGCTTGCGGCGGGCTTACTATTCGGCGTTCAGTCCAATACCGCATGCCGACCCTGCACTGCCGCTCCAAAAGATACCGCTGGTTCGGGAGCATCGGCTTTACCAGGCGGACTGGCTAATGCGGTTCTATGGTTTTTCGGCGGAGGAGCTGACGACGGAGAACGAGCGCAATCTTCCGCTGGATAAAGATCCTAAATTGGCTTGGGCATTGCGCCATCGCGAATTTTTTCCGGTGGATGTGAACAAGGCCGGACAGCGCGCTTTGCTGCGAGTGCCCGGCTTCGGGGTACGGAATGTGAAGCGGATCCTACAGATCCGGCGGTACCGGGCGCTTACGCTGACGGATTTGGCGAAGTTGAAAGTGCCCGTGAAGCGGGCATCGTACTTCATTGTCGCGGCAGACCACAACCCGGCGGCCAGGCAGATCGATGCAGTGAAGCTGCCGGAGAAATTTGTTCCGCCGGTCCAGCAGCTCGCTCTTTTCGAGGCGGCCGATACTGCCCGGAGCGGCGAGTTGTGATTGCGGCGACGGCGGAGGATTTTCCAAGCTGGCGATCGGCTGCGCGTGCTCTACTTGCTCGGGATGTTGCGCCGGCGGACGTGGCATGGTCGGCGGAGAAGATGCTGTTCGCTCAAGCGCTTTCTCCAATTGGCGAGCCTAGTAACATCGCTGTTCCTAAAGAGTTTGTGAAACTGTCGGAGACAGTCGCGATGCACAGCGATGCCGACCGGTGGAGCCTGCTTTACCGGGTGTTGTATCGGATGACACATGGGGAGCGCGATCTGCTTCGGATCGACATTGACGATGACGTGCGACCGTTGCAGTTGATGGCCAAAGCGGTGAGCCGGGACATGCACAAGATGAAGGCGTTCGTGCGGTTCCGGCGGGTGGAGGGTTCGTCGCCCGAGCAGTTCGTTGCGTGGCACCGGCCCGATCACGATGTTTTGGAGGCGGTGGCTCCGTGGTTTCGCGACCGCTTCGGTGGGATGTGTTGGTCCATTCTGACGCCCCGGCGCAGCGCGCACTGGGATCTCCAGAAGCTATCGTTCAGACCGGGCGTGCCACGGGGAGATGCGCCGCAGGGCGATGCGCTGGAGGATCTCTGGCGGGATTATTACTCGTCGATTTTCAATCCCGCACGGGTGAAGATTAAAGCGATGAAGGCAGAGATGCCGGTCCGCTACTGGGGGACACTACCGGAGACGCAGTTGATTCCGGAGCTTCTTCTGAAGGCGGACGTTCGGGTGATGGAGATGACGAAACAGCAGAAAACATCGGCTGCGCTATGGGTGCCGCCAACCAACAATTTAGGGGAATTGCGGCAGGCTGCGCCCGGGTGCCAGGGCTGCTCGCTTTATGAGCATGCCACTCAGGTTGTGTTCGGAGAAGGGCCGCAGAATGCCAAGGTGGTGATGGTGGGCGAGACGCCCGGCAATGATGAGGATCTGGCGGGACATCCGTTTGTTGGTCCGGCAGGCAAGCTGCTAAACAGGGCGATGGACGAGGCAGGCATTGACCGGACCCAGGTGTACGTCACGAACGCTGTAAAACATTTTAAGTTTACGGAACGAGGCAAGCGCCGCATCCATGCCAAGCCTTCAGGCACGGAGATTTCGGCGTGCCGTCCGTGGCTCGAAGCGGAGCTTGCCTCCATTCATCCGGAGCTGATCGTTTGCCTGGGAGCTACGGCGGCGCAAACGCTGATGGGGCGCGACTTTCGGATCACCGCCGAGCGCGCTGTTTTCTTTCCCCATCGCTGGGCGAAACAGCTTGTGGCGACGATTCACCCGTCGGCGATTTTGCGAGCCGAAGATCGCCAGGATCAGGAATACCAGTTGTTCGTTCAGGACCTGCACACGATCGCGGCGCGGATTCGGGAACTCGATTTGGCCAGCTAAACGGTCACGGCTTGAACCACGGCGGGATACTCGGGCCGCCATTGAGTGTCCTCGACTTCCTGCCGGAATTCCTCCAGTGGGGGACGCGGTGCGAGGCCCTCGTTTTGCGCTTCGCGGCTTATCGCGGTCGCTACGTCGACCGAAACCTCGCGCAGGTCGCGGATCTCCGGCAGCAGGGGAGCATTAGCATTTTCCAGCGCGGGAGAGCATTCGGCCAAAGCACGGACGGCAGCCAGCATCATTCCAGCGGTGACTCGGGTAGCACGGGAAGCAGCCACGCCGAGACCTACCGCCGGAAAGACGTAGGTGCTGCTGCAATCTGCAACCAGTCCTCTGCCCTCGGTCCACTGCATGAGCTCTTGCGAGTTCTGCCAGCCGGCACTTCCTGAGGTAAGAAGGATGGGGCGCTTTGTTCTTCCGGCCATCTCCTTCACCATGCCCTCATTGAAGACGTTCTCCGAACCGGAGAATCCGGCCACAGCCGAGGCCCTGATGTTCTTCATGACCACCGAAAGATCAAGCCTGCCGTCTTTTACCCAGGACGACAGGCGGGCATGAGGTTGCGCATGCTGTTGCTGCTCGGGAGTGAGGTCACGGCGCTTGTCATGAAGTAATCCATTCTCATCGACAAGCCAGATTCTTTTCCGGGCGTCGGCGGGAGAGAGCCCCTCTTCTTCCATTTGCCGCCGCAGATAGTCAGCAGCCGTTAAGACATCCGGGCTGGCGCCAAGGAAGACGACCTCGCCGTTTCTCACGATATTGCCCGCAACTTTAAAGGCGGCTAGCAGCGCTGCTATGGTGACAGCAGCCGTTCCCTGCAAGTTGTCGTTGAACGTGGGTAACTGGTTTCCATAGCGACTCAGAATGGTCTGCGCATTCGCCGCTTCCAGGTCTTCCCATTGCAGGCAGGTTCCGGGTAGTTCCTCCCTGACGGCTTGCACGAAGTCGTCCACAAAATCGAAGTATTCCTTCCCGCTCACACGTTCGTGACGCCAACCGGGATAGGCAGGATCGTTTAGCAATTCCTGGTTGTTTGTTCCCACGTCAAGCACAATGGGCAGCGTGCGGGAAGGATGAATGCCTCCGAACAGGGTGTAAAGCGAGAGTTTTCCGATGGGCACGCTGAGCGCGCTGACACCCGCATCTCCACGCCCGAAGACATGTTCGCCATCGGTGACCACAATGACGTCCACCTCCGAATACGGGCGGCTCCGCAGCAGCTCCGGAATTCGATCGCGCAGGGGAAAAGAGACAAACAGCCCGCGCGGCCTGCGGTAAATGTCTGCAAATCGCTGGCAGGCTTCCGCCAACATCGGCCGATAGATAAGCGGCAGAAGTTCTTCGGTATGGTCGAGCAGCAAACGATAGAAGAGAACCTCGTTCGTATCCTGCAGGCCGCGCAAGTAGATGTGTTTGTCTATATTCGAAGTCTCCGGACGCAGGCTCGAATACGCTTTGGCGGTCTGCTCTTCGAGCGTTTCCACGTAGGGCGGGAGAAGACCCTCCAGGGCAAAGGCATCGCGTTCTTCGGGCGTAAACGAACTGCCTTTATTCCAGATTGGGCTATTAATAAGGTTCATACCCCGAAGATTTTCGGGGGCAACAGGGCTGTTGGGCATCAATTCAAACCAGCTTTCCAACGTTCAATGAGTATTAACTGCTTTTCCACCTGTTCGCGCTCGGCTGCGTCCGGCTCCAAACGGAGATACGTCTCCAAATCGGCTTTGGCGGCCCGATGGTTCAACTGGCGAAGATGAACCAGACCGCGGTGCCGGTACTCTTCCGGATAGTCGGGCATTGCCTCGATCAGCAGGTCGAGCACGATCCGGGCCTTCGTGAGAGCCGATCCCCGCAAGTAGATGGCTTTGAGGTTGCTCAACATGCGCACGAGAATCTGACGCTTGCTCACCGGAGCGAGAACGGCAGGATTTGCCCGAAGGTCGATCCCGCCGGTCTGCTTCGCTAAGTCGCAGCAGTCGGCAAAAGAGAGAATCCGGCCGCCATGAAAGGGATCGATCCAGAACCTGAAACCGGGGTCCTCGTAGGCGACAATAAAATGGCCGGGCAGGCCAACGCCATAAACGGTTCGGGACAACCGGCGCCCCACTTCCATATAGACGACCGACAGAGTGATAGGAATACCCAAGCGGCGCGCCAAAACCGAATTCAGACAGCTATTGCGGGGATCGTAGTACTCGCCCTCATTGCCGCGGAATTGCAGCGTATCGAACAGCAGTTGATTTGCTCCTTTGATGAAGTCCAGACCAGTTGCGTTTCCGCCAAGCTGCGATTCGATCTGCTGAGCCAGGTCATCGAGACGAAACAGTGAAGCAGGAAGATCCAGGGCCGGGAACTCCACGCGTGCCAGTTCCAGGGCGGCGACATCGAGCGGCACTTCTGAGCGGTCATTCTGGAGAGCATCCCGCAAACGGTTCACGCGAGTTAGATTAACATTATTAAATCCTGTTCGTCAGCCGTTTAGTACAAAACAAAACGAGTTAGCGTACTATGATCGCGGGGCCAGCAGCCGACGTACTCGATCCGGGCGAGGACAGTCCCGATCAGGGATGCGCGAGAGGGGGGGCCAGATTATCGTCGGGCTTATTGCTGTTGGAGTTCTGCTGGCCCGGCGTGACTCCGATTTGGCCGTACTGAATAGTTGAATTCGACTTGAACTCGAACTTTTTGTACTGGTCGTATTTGATGATTTCCTTTATGCGTTGCGGGCCGGAGGAGAAGTTCAGCGTGTCGTCGGCGTAGGTGTAGGTGGGGAACCAGTATTTTCCGTCGATTTGCTCACGGTAAGTCGTAAATCTAGGAAATCGCTGATCGTCGTGCCTGCGGAGAAAACCAGTGGAGCGACCGTAGGTCTTCACGATTTGCAGATCACGGTCGTCCACCCAGGCCTGGCCTTCGAAGTAGCGCTTTCCGTTCTTTGTTAATGCTTTCGGCTTTATGGAAAAGACATAGCAGGTGACCTCGTCCACGGGTTCGTGCCCGACGTAAGTGATGTCGTAGGCGTCGGCGGTGTCGGTGGTCATGACGAACGGCATGACGTTGATCATGTCCTGTTCGTCTTCCGGCGTCATCATGATCTTCACCAAGGTGGGGACAGGCGCATTCGTCACGTGTTCGGTACGCCGGTTGCGGTCGTCGAAGCTGATGTTTTCCACCATTTTGTAGCTGCCGCCCGAGGGCTGCCCGTCGGCGTCCAGCTCAAGAATCTCATTGGTTTGACGGTACGTGTAATTTTCGCGGGCCTTGGCGAACTCCGTCTCTTTTTGGGTGAATTTCTGGATGATGTTCTGGATTTGCTGCGGACTCGGGGTAGAGAGGGCGGTGGCCGCGTTTAACAGCAGCCCCGTTCCGAACAAACAAAGGACGAGGGCAAAACCTCGTTGGACCAAATTGCGTCGAAGCATATTGCTGAATACTATTGTGACGCTTTCCATGCCCGAGTGGGTTGCCGATGCTTCATTTAAGCCGGTGGACCGAGAAGAGATCTGGCGATGGTGAGGCGCTGCATGTTGCTGGTGCCTTCGTAGATACGGCCGATTTTGGCGTCGCGGTAAAGCTTTTCGACCGGGTAGTCCTTCGTGAAACCGGCGCCGCCGAAGATTTCAATGGCTTTGGAGGCGACCTCCTCAGCGATCGTCGAGCAGAAGTACTTAGCCATGGCGGCTTGCATAACGAATGGGTGGTTGGCATCACGCAGGCGGGCGGCGTTATAGACCAGCAAGCGTCCGGCTTCGATGCGGGTGGCCATTTCGGCGAGTTCGAACTGAATGCCCTGAAATTCGCTGATCGGCTTGCCGAATTGCTTGCGCTCTTTCGCATACCGGAGAGCGTGGTCGAGCGCTCCCTGGGCCAAGCCCAGCGTTTGCGCGGCGATGCCGATCCGGCCTTCATTCAACGTCTCGATAGCCGCTTTGTAGCCTTTGCCGGGCTCGCCGAGAAGCTGGTCGCGCCGCACGGGCACATCTTCCAGAATCAGTTCGCAGGTGGAGGAGGCGCGAATTCCCAGCTTGTCTTCTTTTCTTCCTACCTGCAGGCCGGGAGTGTCCCGGTCTACGACAAAGCAGGTGATTCCGCGATAGCCGGCCGAGGGGTCTACCGTTGCGAAGATGAGAAAAAGGTCGGCTTCGGCCGCGTTCGTAATCCAGAGTTTACGGCCGGAGAGGCGATAGCCCGTTCCGTCGGGGACCGCTCTGGTGGTTAGGGCGAAGGCATCGGAGCCGGACTGTGCCTCCGAAAGGGCATACGCGCCGAGCGAAGCCGTTGCCAGACGGGACAAGTACAACTTCTTCTGTTCGCGATCGCCCCAACGCTCAAGGGCGTTGTTGACCAGCGTGTTTTGTACATCGACGATCACGGCGGCGGTGGGGTCGACTTTTGCCAGTTCCTCCACGGCGAGAACCGACTGAAAGAACGTTCCGCCCTGGCCGCCGTATTCTTCTTTCACATCGATTCCCATCAGGCCGAGTGCGAATAAGTCACGCAGGATATCGGGATGGAACTTCGCCTGTTCGTCCATGGAGCGCACGTGGGGTGCGATTCGCTCGCGCGCGAACTGCTTCACGGAGGCTTGAAAGAGCCGCTCCTCCTCCAGTAGCACGGTCAGGGGGGCGGCAGTTTCGGCAAGAGACGGCATCGTGAAAATTTATAGTACCGTCGCGGCAAAACGCTGCAGGCGCGGGATAGGGCGCAGCAGGATGGGCCGTTCGGGGGCAAGCGTCACGCCGGCGGTGGGGAGGATTTCCGATCCGGAGGCAGATTGCAAACGCCAATGCCGCGCCAAGACCGCGAGCACCAGTATGCCTTCCAGCTTGGCGAAGCTTTCGCCGATGCACATCTTCGCGCCTCCGCCGAAGGGGAAGTAGGCGAACTTCGGGGGCGAGATGGTTTCCCAGCGTTCCGGCTCGAAGGCGAGAGGGCGTTCGTAGAAACGCTCGTTGCGCTGGGTGACGTAGGGGCTGACGAAGATGCTGGCCCCTGGCGGGATATTGTAGCCGCCGAGCATCACGGGTTCGAGGGGGCGGCGTCCAAAGGCGAGCGCGGGCGGGTAGAGCCGCATGGCTTCGGTGAAAACTAAGGAGGTGTAGCGCAGGTGCGGGACATCTTCCATGGACGGCGACCGGTCGCCGAGCACGGCATCGATTTCCGCGTGCAGCCGTTCTTCAACTTCGGGGTGCGAGGCGATCAGATACCAGGCCCAGGTGAGCGCGGTGGCGGTGGTTTCGTGTCCGGCCAAAACGAGGGTGACGACCTCGTTACGGAGGTCCTCGTCGTTAAGCCTTCCGCTTTGCTCATCACGGGCGGCGAGCAGCATCGATAACAGGTCGTTCGAGGTGGAATCCTGACGATGACGGCCGATGACGGGCGCGAGGATACGCTCCAGTTGGGCGCGTTCCTTCCGGTAGAACAGGCTGGGTCCTCGCGGAAAAACGCGGCGGTAGGCTTGCATCAGCGGCTCAAAGAGGGCGACAAAGGGCGCGATGCGTGACGAGCGCTTCACGACGCGCCGGAGCACCTGAGCGATTTCGGACGCGCTTTCGGTGAAATCCGCGCCGAATAGACATGCGCCGACAATAGCCAGCGTCAGCCGTTTCATTTCCGCTCCGATGTCGATGGCTGAATTTCCATTCCATTCGCGGGAAAGACGCTGCGCCTGTTCGACCATCGTGTCCGCGTAGGAGGCAATCTGGGCGCGGTGAAAAGCGGGTTGGAGCAATCGCCGGCGTTCCCGGTGCTGCGGCTCATCGCGGGTCAGCAAGCCATCGCCTACCAGTTCGCGCAAGATGGCGGCGCCGTTATCGCGCCGGAACTTGTGTTGCTGCTTCACCAGGACTTCTTCGATCAGCGTGGGATCGTCAATGAGATAGATCTGCTGGTTCAGGAAGCGGAAGTAAGAGATGGGGCCGAAGCGGCGGGCGGTTTGCTCCAGGAACGTCAGCGTGCGCGAGACGTTTCCCCGACCGATGAAGCCCAGCACTTCGCGCCCACGTGGTCCCGGCGGTCTCTTCATAGTTCCAATTATTGCGATGATCGAGTGAGACCCATGTCCGAACCCGAAGAAGAGAAAGAGCGATCGGCGAAGAACCAGGAGATTATTGAAGCGTTGCGCGAGAGTTTTCGCGCTGCCGAAGGCCGCCTTACGCCTGATGTCGAGCCAGCGGTCGTGTTTTCGCCGATGGCGGTTCCGGAGAGCGCGGAGTGACCATTCGCGAACTGGGGGCGCTGCTGCGGTCGCGCAAGCTGTCGTGCGTGGAACTGACGCGGCAGACGTTGGCGGATATGAAGACGCGCGATGTCTTCCGCACGATGATTACCGTGACGGAAGAACAGGCGCTGGCGGAGGCTGCGTTGCGGGATGAGGAGCTTGCGAGCGGGATGGATCGCGGTCCGCTGCACGGGATTCCGACGGCGCACAAGGATATTTTCTATACGCGGGGCATCCGCACGACGGGCGGTTCCCTGCTCTACCGGGATTTTGTCCCCGACTACGATGCGACGGTTGTCCAACGACTAGCAAGGGCAGGCGCGATTACGGTCGGGAAGGCCAATCTGCATGAGCTTGCCTACGGCGCGACGTCGAAGAATCCGCATTATGGTTCCGTGTTGAACCCGCGTCATCCCGGACACATCACGGGAGGCTCCAGCGGCGGTTCGGCGGCACTGGTGGCGGCGAATTTTCTTCCGTTCTCTTTGGGGACCGATACGGGCGGGTCCATTCGCATTCCTGCTTCCTACTGCGGAGTTTTTGGCCTGAAGCCGACGTACGGACGGGTGAGCCGCTATGGAGTAATGCCGCTGGCGTTCAGCCTGGACCATGTGGGGCCGCTGGCTTCGTGCGCGGAGGATTGCGCGCTGGTGATGGAGGCCATTGCCGGTCCGGATCCGATGGACCTAAGCTGCTCAACGAGGCCGGTTCCGAGCTTCGCAGGGGGGCGATTAGCGGACTTGAACGGATTGCGGGTTGGCGTCCCTCGCAATTTCTTCTTTCGTCATGTTGACGAGGAAGTGGCGGCGGCGGTAAAGCGGAAGATTGCTGAAATGGAGGCTTTGGGAGCGGTACTTCGGGAGGTACAGGTTCCCGATCTGGAGGAGGCGAATGCGGCGGCGCGCATTATTCAGTTTTCGGAGGCGACGTCGCTGTATGCCCGGTACGACGACCCGCAACTGTTCGGGGAAGATACTTGGGCGCTGATCGAACAAGGGAAGTTGCCGCGGGCGTATGAGTACATCAACGCGCAGCGGGTGCGCACTCTTTTTCGGGGCGAGTTCGACCGATTGTGGCAACAGGTGGATGTGCTGGCGGCACCGGCGACGCCTGTCGCGGCGCCCAGGCTAGAGGAGACGACGGTGCGGATTGGAGGCTATGAGGAGGATGTACGGATCGCCTCGACGCGGCTGTGCCGGGCGATCAATTTTCTGGGGGAGCCGGCGTTGTCGATTCCCTGCGGTACGACAGCAGCGGGCTTGCCGATGGGAATGCAGCTTATCGGCGCGCCGTTCGCGGAAGCGCGATTATTGCAGGCGGCGAGATTGCTGGAAGGACGCTGAGCATCGACGCCGATTTTGCGAAACGAAGTGCGTGCACTTTGCGCAGAATGCGATCACGGCCCGGCGAAAAAAGCTAAATCCATTATCAAGAGCAACTTAGGACGGTTTTGGCGATTGCGGCAGAGTCCGCCATGGGGAGACTTTGGCGAAGGACGAGCTACGCCCATGCGCAAACGGGACCGCAACAAGGAGAGGAGGGAGACGGGGGACAAAACTTCTGCGGCCGATTTGATTTTGCGGTCGGGCGGGTTGCCGCCGGGGTTCTATCTGGCGGGGACGGAACCCAAAACGCTGTGTACCGGGCCCAAAACTCCCGAAGGGAAGGCGATTTCGAGCCAGAATGCGCGGACGCATGGGTTGACTTCCAAAAAACTGTTCCTGCCGGGGGAGAACGAGGAGGAGTTTGCGGAGCTGCGGGAGGGGTGGTTTGCGCAGTTTCCACCGGAATCGCAGGCGGAGACGGCGATGGTGGAGCAGTTGGCGCGGAATGACTGGTTTCTGCAGCGCGCCGAGCGGCGGTATGGGGAGATTGAGGAGCGGCTGGGCGAGAGTCACGCCGGGGATTGGGAGGACGAGCAGTTTCGGCTGCTGGAGCGGATTTTGCGGTATAAATCGACGGCGGAGCGGTCGTTTCAGCGGTCGTTGACGGTGGTGCGGCAGTTGCGGAAGGATCGGTTGCAGGAGGAACGGGCAGAAAAACAGGCAGTGGCGCAGGAAGAAACCAAGCGGACGGTGTTTGAGGGCCGGGGGAAGAGTAAAAAGCCGGTGTTTACGGTGCTGGAGCAGTGGGTGGAGGTGCGGATCACCGATGGAGTGACGACCACCGACTACATCCCGAGTAATGCCGAGTTGTTGCAGCAGGGCGAGGGCAGCGAGGAGAGCGGGCAGGCACCGCAGATGGTGTACCGCCGGATGAATTTTCCCGATGGCGTGCCTTCGGAGTATGGGTGGACGAATTTGCATGAGCCGGATAAATGCGAAGAGGCGAAGGCGGGGCGGTGGTGCGCGTTGTGCTCGGTGAAGGAGCGGGGCGGGCATGGGGTGCAGCGGATGACGTATGAAACCTGGAAAGAGGTTATTGAGCGGGAGGCGCTGCAGCCGGGCGGGCATGCGGGGCCTACGGGTTACGGGAATTTGCCGCGGCCGAAGGAGCGCGGCGGGGAGATAGCGTTTGCCGATATGGATTTGTTGACACCCGAAGACTTAGTGCCTAGACTTTGAGCATGGAAGTTCACCTTAGCGCCGAGACCGAAAGCCGCCTGAATGAACTGGCTGTGGTGACGGGGCGCGCGAAGGACGATCTCGTGGAGGATGCTATGAGCGGCTATTTCAACGAATTGGCGGAGGTACAGCAAATGCTGAACCGGCGCTATGACGAGATGGAAAGCGGTAAGGCTACGATGATCGATGGCGAGGAATCGCTTGCGATTCTCCGCCGCAGATTCGATAAGCCGCGTGACACTCAACGGTGAGCCCGTACGTTCTTCACCCGGAAGCGCTGGCCGATCTTGCTGAAATTTGGGAATGGATTGCGGTAGACAATCCGAGTGCCGCCGAGAGAACTATCGTCGAAATCTACGACGCTTTCCGGCTGCTGACGCAGAATCCGTATCTCGGCCACACGCGGCGGGATCTCACTTACCGGACGTTTCGTTTCTGGACTGTCCACAGCAGCTATTTGATTGCTTATGGACCGGAGCGAATCCCTCTTCCTATTCTTGCCGTTGTACACGGACGGCGGAGTCCCAGAGTGATGGCTGCCATGCTTCGAGGTCGAGAGTAACGCCGGAGGAACACGGGAGTTTGCGGAGATGTGTGAATGGGTGGAGAAAGAGGAGCAGGTATAGCTTCGTCTGTTACCATTCTCACGAATAACAAGCAAAATGGCAGATTTAATAGCGCCTACTCCCCTTTCAGCGTTGGACGGTTTGGAGGCCAAGTTGTGGGCCGCCGCCGATGCTCTCTGGAACAATATGGACGCGGCGGAGTATAAGCACGTCGTCCTGGGCCTGATTTTCCTGAAGTACATCTCCGACGCATTCGAGGCGAAGCATGCCGATTTGACCGGGCTGGCTTCCGAGGCGCGGACCCGGAAGACCCGGACGAGTATAAGGCCGAGAATATCTTTTGGGTACCGAAGGAGGCGCGCTGGTCGGCGTTGAAGGAGAATGCGCCGCAGCTCACCATCGGCAAGCTGGTGGACGAGGCGATGTCCGCTATTGAGCGCGATAATTCATCGCCTCAAGGAGTTTTGCCGAAGGACTATGCTCGTCCCGGACTGGATAAGCAGCGGTTGGGACAACTGATCAATATGGTCAGCAATATCGGCCTCGGCAGCCCGGCGGATCGGGCGAAGGATGTTTTAGGGCGCGTTTACGAGTATTTTCTGTCCCAGTTCGCGAGCGCCGAAGGAAAAAAGGGGGCCAGTTTTATACGCCGTCCCATGTGGTCCGGGTTTTGGTGGAGATGCTCGCGCCGTATCGGGGGCGGGTTTACGATCCCTGCCGCGGCTCGGGCAGTATGTTCGTGCAGAGCGAGAAGTTCATTGAGGCGCACAGCGGGCGGATTGGGGATATCTCGATCCATGGGCAGGAGTCGAATATACGACTTGGTTAAGGGCCCGCGGCGAGGGCCCGTTGTTGTCTGTCGTAGCCTACATCGGTGGCAAATCGTTCGTGCTAGGGTGGCCTTGGAAGGCCGTTTTGGACACTCTTAATTCCGCCGAGCGAAGTGAGCGGATGAGCCGGATTCGGTCGAAAGACACGAGCCCGGAGATAAAGGTCAGAAGTCTTGTGCATCGCATGGGTTTTCGGTACCGGCTCCATGTACGTGACCTGCCGGGAAACCCCGATCTGGTATTCCCCAGTAGAGGTAAAATCATTCTGGTGCATGGATGTTTTTGGCACCGGCACAGCGAGAGATGCAGTTACACCAGATGGCCGAAGTCGAAGCTGGACTTTTGGAAGCCAAAGCTGGAACGGAATCACGAGCGGGACAAAACGGTCAGGAGGCGGCTACGGAAGCTGGGATGGCAAGTGCTAGTCATCTGGGAGTGCCAGTTGAAGGACATGAATACCTTGGCGGGACGGGTACGCTCATTCCTCGAAGAAACCTGAAATCGGTGGAACTGTTCACCGGCGCCGGCGGCTTGGCGCTTGGGATCGAGCGGGCGAGCTTTCACCATGACACGGTCATTGAGCGTGACAAGGACTGTTGTGCCACTATCCGGGCTAATCAGCGAAATGGCTACTCGCTCGTTGACGGGTGGCGTCTTTACCAGGGCGATGTTCGCAGGTTCGACTATTCCGAAATTCAGGGCGAGGTAGATTTGCTCGCGGGAGGACCTCCCTGCCAACCATTTTCGATTGGAGGAAAGCACAGGGGTCCTCTGGATAAACGCGACATGTTTCCCGAAGTGGCGCGGGCTGTTCGTGAATTGAAGCCGCGCGCTTTGGTGGTGGAAAACGTTAAGGGATTACTGCGGGAGTCTTTCGCTAAATACTTTGAGTACGTGACGCTTCAACTGAAGTATCCCGAAGTTGTTTCGAAGCAAGACGAAGACTGGATCGAACACCTGTCCCGGCTAGAGCGGCACGAGACGAAGGGCCGTGAACGAGGCTTGCACTATAACCTTGTATTCCGGCCGCTGAATGCGGCAGACTATGGCGTGCCACAAAAACGGGAACGCGTAATTATTGTCGGCTTTCGCGCGGACCTCGGAGTGGAGTGGTCTTTTCCGGAAAGTACGCACTCGCAAGATAGCCTGTTGGTGGATCAATGGGTAACTGGAAATTATTGGGAGCGGCACGAGCTCACCCGAAGAGAAAGACCGATTATGCCAGCGAGGGTGCGATACCGCGTTGAAAGGCTCCGATCGGAACGTCGCCTTTCACTGTTCAATGAACAACAGCCGTGGCGAACGGTTCGGGACGCTTTGGTTGGCTTAGACAATCCCGAATCCGAGACGTGTTCCGGCTGGTCCAACCACCAGTTCAACCCGGGAGCCCGGAGCTATATCGGCCACACAGGAAGCCCACTGGATGAGCCGGCGAAGACGCTGAAGGCAGGGGATCACGGAGTACCCGGCGGGGAGAACATGCTGGTGAAGTCCGATGGGTCGCTCCGGTATTTTACGGTTCGCGAGTCAGCACGACTGCAGACCTTCCCCGATAACTACGTTCTGCATGGCGCATGGAGCGAAGCTATGCGCCAGTTAGGGAACGCTGTTCCCGTCGCCCTTGGCGAGGCGATCGCGACGGGCATCAGAAGGCAACTATCCCTAAGAGAGCAGTTATAACGCCTTTCGTGCGGTGCCTGAGTTCAACTATTGCCATCACACGCTCATTTCGAGATAGATATCATCTCCGCGCTGTCGGGCCAACTGGTCGCAGCGTTCTCAAGGCTCGATATAGGACTATTAACCGAGGATGAAATAAACTCACTTCCGAAAGGGCAAGGCGTTTATAAGCTGTATCATCACGGTTCGCTGGTGTATGTTGGCAAGGCTAGTAGTTTGAAGGCCCGGTTAGGCGAGCATCGTTACAAGATCAGTGGGAGACAAAATATCGAAGTTGCCGACATGGGCTTCAAGTGCCTGTTTGTGCATCCTAACTGGACGGCTCTCGCTCCGGAGAGTTCGCTTATCCGTTATTACCGGACAGCGGGTGAGGGCGAATGCGCATGGAATGGAAACGGCTTCGGGCCACACGATCCGGGCAGAGAGCGCGAGACGACAAACAAAGCTCCCGATGGATTTGACGCGCTGTATCCAATCCGTCAGGACTGGTTATGCGACTGGATCGAAGCTGGGGACTGGAAGGCGCCGGAACTACTGAAAGCCATTAAGAGCAAGTTGCCCTATCTACTCCGCTACCAAACAACTAAACAGAAGTCGCGGGAGCCGCACATCGACTATAAGGATCTAACAATCCATGTTCCGCAGTCCGATATGACGCTTCGGGATTTATTGCGCATCGTGGCAGAGGCTATTCCGGGATGGCAAGCGACAGCGTTTCCGAGTCACGCCATTTTGTACAAGGAGCACCGGACTTATGTTCACGGGCAGATAATCTGGCCGGTTTAGAGGCGCGAGTGGGCGCGCTCGGGTCGCCTCCAGAGCGTTTTCTGCCGTGGCGGACCATTGAAGGGTTACAAGCCCTGCTGCTCGTGTTCTTTGCGGACGACTTTTTCGGAGCCCTTCCATTCGACGCCGAAGGGCGGATTGGACAGCATATAGTCGAAGGTTTCGCCCGCGTGGCCGTCGTTGGCGAGGGTGTCGCCGGGTTTGATCTTGCCGACGTCCTGCCCTTTGATGAGCATGTCGGCTTTGCAGATGGCGTAGCTTTCGTCGTTGAGCTCCTGGCCGACCATGACGACGCGCGCGCCGAGTTTTTCGAGGTATTCGCCCGCGACCGAGAGCATGCCGCCGGTGCCGGCGGTGGGGTCGTAGACGGTGCGGACAACGGCGGGTTTGGAGAGAACGTCGTCGTCCTCAATGAAGAGGAGGTCGGCCATGAGGCGGATGACGTCGCGCGGGGTGAAGTGGTCGCCGGCGGTTTCGTTGGACTGCTCGGCGAATTTGCGGATGAGCTCTTCAAAGACGGTGCCCATGTCGGCGTTGGAGACGCGGTCGGGGTGGAGATCGACGGAGGCGAATTTTTCGGTGATGAGGTAGAGGAGGTCGGCTTTCTGGAGGCGGTCGATTTGGGTGGGGAGTTCGAAGCGGTCGAAGATGTCGGCGACGTTGGACGAGAAGGCGTGCAGGTAGCCGAGGAGATTGGCGGCGATGTTGTCGGCGTCGCCCGCGATGGCCTGCAAGTCCATGGGCGCGGTGTCGTAGAAGGCGTTGCGGGCGGCGCGGCGGAGGAAGTGCTCGGCGGAGGGATCGGCGTGAGGGTGTTTTTGCGCTTCGGCGAGCACGGCGGCTTTAGTGGGGGCGAGGACGCAATCCATGCGGCGGAGGACGGTGAAGGGCAGGATGACGCGGCCGTATTCGTGGGGTTTGTATTTGCCTCGGAGAAGGTCGGCGACGGACCAGAGGAAGGCGGAGAGATTCATGGCGAAGTTACATGGTAGTCGAGGGGCGGTTTTGAAACTCCGCCTTCGCTCTTGGAGCTTGTCTGAAAAGGGCCGGAAACCGCTTGGCCCGGAGGGCGTTCCCGTGCGCGGCTCGGTTCCATAACCTTACTGAGCCGCGATGAGGGACTGTCGCCAAGGAGCCAGATTACTCACCGCCCATGGCCTGTTTGAGGCGAAGAAGGCGACCGGGTCTATTTTTTTGGAGAGGAGATCACTGATGTTGGCGACAGTGTCTGCTTTGGATGAGCTAAATACAGCCTCGGCAGGCGTACAGGCAGCCTTGACGGTTTTTCATGAAAATTGGTGCAGGTTCTATCTTAAAGGGGTGGCCGGTTGTGGGAAGGAGAAGCGCGGTGGAGCAGATTGTCATTTCCGCTGATTCAGCCAATCCCGAAATGACAACAGGCGGCCTAGCGACTCACGGTCTTTTTGGCGGTTGGCGGCTTGTTTGCTGGCGATGATGTCGTCGATGTTGCAGACGGGAAATCCATCAAGTTCAACTCTTCTTTTCCAGGCGTCGTCAAAGCGCTCGATGCCGTCGGGCGCGAAGATGATGTCCATGTCGAAGGGGCCGTTTTTGAGTTGAATGAGAATCTTGCCGCGCAGGATCTCTTGTTTTTGCGCGTCGGAAAAAACAAATCTTAATTCGATGAGTGCTTCCAATATTGCTTGACAGTTGATCGACGTTTTCTCCACGTAAACGTCGGAGTCTTGCGTGGTATCGGGATAGCCGAGAATGATCGCGCCGGACTTTCCGATGAACAGGTATTTGACGGCGTGTTTGCCGAAAGTGTCGCGGATTTCGGTGGCTTGCTTGAAGCTAAACGCCATAGCCGAGCCATTCGGGAAGGTTTTCCCGGCACCAGTCGCGGTATTCCTTCGTGCTATTGAAAGAGCGGTAGGGGGCGTCATCCAGCACGGGCTTGTAGGTGTGGACAAAGGCGTACTCGAGGCGTTGTTCGAGCGGACGTCTTGCGGCGGCCTCGAATTCGGAGATCCATTCGGCGGTCTGGTCGGGGTAGTTGTTCATGGTATAGGAACTCGCGCGTGACAGAGCGGGCAGGTGGGACTGGCGCGCTTCGATAAAGATATTTTAGCTTTCCGGGGATGTGGAGTGGACCTTCGGACTTATTGAAACGCTGCGCTCTGCCGGATGCGGGGAGCGATGAAAGGAGCGGTGCGAGGAGACGCGGGCGGGGCGATGGTGCGCGTTGTGCTCGGTGAGGGAGCGGGGCGGGTGCGGGATTCAGCGGAGGACGTTTGAGGTTTGGAAGCAGGTGATCGAGCGGGAGGCACTGCAGCCGAGTGGGCATGACCCCCAGGGCTGCTCGGGGATGAATTCGGCCTCTAAAGGCCATTTCGGGCATGCGGGACCTACCGGACATGGAAATTTGCCGCGGCCGAAGGACCGATACGGCTGCTAGTAGCAGACGTTGCTTCTAAGAGCCCTATGGGTCAGGAGTGCGGGGGCGAGGTGGGGTTCGAGGAGTTGGTTGATGGAATGGAACAACAAAAAAGATGATTAGGCGCGGATAATAGAAGTCATGCCGATCACATTGCAGATACCGGATTCGGTGGCCAGCGGAATGCGATTGTCCGAGGGAGAAATCGAGCGGCGTTTGCGGACGGAGTTGGCCATCGCGCTTTATGGACAGGGTATTTTGTCTTTTGGGAAGGCGAGTGAACTGGCCAGCGTGGGCCGGTATCAGTTTGCGGATCTTCTCGATCAACGAAACACTGCCCGGCACTACGAGGTGGACGAGCTAGCGGAAGACACTGGCTATGCGCACCGTTAGGACCCCTAAGGCTGGTCGAAGAGAATCTGCGACGAAGGGGCTAGCGGTGAGTAACACGTCACCGTTATCGAATCTCGCTATTATCGAGCGGCTGCGATTGCTGAAAGAGCAATTCGGGGACATTCTTATACCCAGGCAGTCCACGCCGAGTTAGCGCGCCTAGAGCACGATGAAGCGCGGGAACGGTTGAGATTCGCTCAGCGGGGGGTCGTTGGGCGGGTTCGGCGGGGTGACGCCGGTGCGCTCTTCGCCGTAGGGGTAGTATTTGCCTCGGGAATCCAGGCGGTCTTGGGGGGGACACGAGGCGGTTGCCGAACCATTGCTTGGTCACACTCGCCTGGAGGAGTATGCCGCTCGCAGGGTTGAGTTGCCAGGTGCCGTACTTGTGTGGCCTGCGACGCCGTAAAAGTAGTTTTCTTAGGCGCTGTTAGGTGGTGCCGCTGACCGCGCCTTTGTAGATGCGGTGATTGGTGGAGTCGTAGCTGTAGGCCACGGTTCCTCCGCTGGCGGGAGTGGCTTGCGTCATGCGGTTCTGCAGATTGTAGCTGTATTGGTCTCCGGCATAGGCGGTCATGTTGCCGTTGGCGTCGTAAGCGGCGTTGGTCTGGAGGTTCGTCGTGGGATCGACGGCGACCGAGAGCGCCGGGGCGTTCGTGGCGGTCTTCTGTGTGAGATTGCCGAAGCCGTCGTAGCCGTACGTTTAGCGACCAGGCACCGCTCGGGTCGCCTTGTCCGCTGGCGCTGGCCAGGCGCTGAAGCGTATCGTACTGGTAGCTGATGACTTCGCCGCTCAGCACGTCGGTTTGCGATTGGATTTGCCCGTTGTCTTGCGTGGCGGAGTAGTTGTATTTGTAATGGACGTTGACGCCGGAGGTCAGTTCCGCTAGCTCCAAATTGGCGTTGTAGCTGCGGGTTTCGGTGAAGGAAGCGGCATTTAGTCGCAGCAGCTCGTTGGCGGCCTCATAGGCGACGCTGCCGACGTAGGAGACGTTCGAATTCGAGGTTGTTTAGCCAGTCCATGAAACCGTAGGTTCTTAAACTCGCCGCGTCTACAACTGCCTCATCGCCGTATGCTAGCGGGAGTACATTATAGGATTAAATGTGCGACCGTCCCTAATTATCCCCTAATTATCTCCCTAATTATCCCTAATTATCCTAATTATCCTAATTATCCGGACGAATTTGCATGATTCCGGAGCGGTGCGAGGAGACACGGGCGGGCGATGGTGCGCGTTGTGCTCAGTGAAAGAGCGGGGCAGGTGCGGGACGGTTCCCATCCTTAGCGGTTCGCTTAGGCAAATAACCGTGCGCGGGGCCGCCCCGGTCTGGCGCGTTGCCTTTCAGAAAATTTCTAGCGGCAGACCGGAGGCTTCGAGGGCACGCCAGCCTCCATCGAGCGAGAGGACGTTCGTGTAGCCCATTTTGCGGAGATTGTCGGTGGCGAGGGCGGAGCGGAAACCGCCGCCGCAATATAAAACCAGCTTGGTGGTTTTGTCGGGGAAGGCTGTTTCGATGTCGCGCTCGATGATGCCTTTGCTCAGGTGAACAGCGCCGGCAGCGTGCGCCAGGTTCCACTCGTTGTCTTCCCGCACGTCCACCAGTTGTCCGGCGGCGCCGGATTCGCGAAGGCGTTTGTATTCGTCGATATCGATTTCGTGGATGTGCCGCTTCGCCTCGTCCACGAGTTGCAGAAAACCGGGGCTGTGATGCTTGGCTGGGGTGGTCATGATGCGATACGCTCGATTTTGGCTCCGACGGCGGCTAGTTTTTGTTCGATGCGCTCGTAGCCGCGATCCATGTGATACACGCGGTCGATGACCGTTTCGCCTTGCGCGACCAACGCGGCCAGCACCAACGAGGCACTGGCCCGCAGATCGGAAGCAATCACTTGAGCGCCGCTCAAGCGCTCGCGGCCGGCGACGATGGCCTGACGGCCTTCGATGCGGATGTTCGCGCCCATGCGCGCCAGTTCCTGGGTATGCATGAAGCGGTTTTCAAAGATGGTCTCCCGCACGAGACTAATGCCGTCGGCCACGGTCATGAGCGCCATGTACTGAGCTTGCAGATCGGTGGCGAAGCCGGGGTATTCTTCGGTGGTGATGTCGACGGCCCGCAGCTTGCCGGAGCTTCTGACGCGCAGGGCGTCGGAGCCCACTTGCTCGACTTCGACTCCCGCCTGGTTCATTTTCACGGTGAGCGCGGCGATGTGTTCGGGGTTGCAGCCGGTGACAACGGCGTCACCCTTTGTAATGGCCACGGCCAGGAGAAAGGTGCCGGCCTCGATGCGGTCGGGGATGATGGCGTGCTCGGCTCCGTGGAGGCGCTCGACACCCTGCACCTTGATGATGGAAGTACCGGCGCCCTCGATTTTTGCGCCCATTTTGATGAGCAGGTGAGCTAAGTCCTGGACTTCCGGTTCACGCGCCGCGTTTCTGATGACGGTTTCGCCGCGGGCGAGAACGGCCGCCATTAACACGTCCTCGGTTCCGGTGACGGTGATGCGGTCGAAATGAATGGTTCCGCCGCGTAAGCCGCCGGGCGCTTTGGCCTCGACGTAGCCGGACTCCTGCTCAATGGTCGCGCCAAGCTGTTCGAGCGCCAGGACGTGCAGGTTGATGGGGCGGGCGCCGATGGCGCATCCGCCGGGCATGGAGACGCGAGCGCGCCCGGTGCGGGCGATCAGCGGGCCTAGGACGAGACTGGAAGCGCGCATGGTCTTCACTACGTCGTAGGGTGCTTCGGGTCGATGGAGCGATTTGGCATCCACCACAACCGTTCCATCGACATCGGAGAGGCGCGCACCGGTGTGCGCAACCAGCCTTTCCATGGTGCCGATGTCTTTCACTTGGGGAATGCGATGGAGCGTGACTGGCTCATCGCTTAACAGGCAGGCCGCCAAGGCAGGCAATGCCGAGTTTTTCGCGCCGCTTACGGGCAGCTCACCACTGAGGGGCGTACCGCCCGTAATTTTGAATTTATCCATCAGTTTTCGATTTCTTAGGCAAGCCCCTCGCTTACGCTCAGGGTTCAGTTCGGAGTGCCATGCGCAGATTTCCTTTTGCCGCGGCGAGGAGACGCTCCGCTTCGCTTCGAGGGACGTTCAATTCGCGCATCAGGACCGCTATCCGCACGGAACCCGCCTCCTGGAGGAGCCGTTCTGCCTCGCTAGAGGTTGCACCCGTGATTTTCGCAATGATGCGCTGGGCCCGATCCGTCAGCTTATCATTGGTAGGCTGTACGTTGACCATAAGATTTCCGTACACATAACCCAAGCGGATCATGACGCCGGTGCTGATCATGTTCAGCACGAGCTTGGTGGCGGTTCCGGCGCGCATGCGGGTGGATCCAGTGACGATTTCGGGTCCGGGAACGGGAGTAATGGCGATCTCGGACGCAGCAGCGACCTGCGATTTGGTCGTGCAGCTTAGTCCGACGGTCAGGGCGCCGAGGGAGCGCGCGTACTCGATAGCGCCCAGCACGTAAGGCGTTCTTCCGCTGGCGGCGATACCGACCAGCGCGTCGCGGTTGCTGAAATTTCGCTCCTGCAGATCGCGCACTCCCTGGGCAGGATCATCTTCGGCTCGCTCGATCGAATGCCGCAAGGCGCGATCTCCGCCCGCAATGATGCCTTGCACCAAGTCGGGAGGTGTATTAAAGGTGGGGGGACATTCGGAGGCATCGAGTACGCCCAATCGCCCGGAAGTACCGGCGCCGGTGTAGAAAAGCCGCCCGCCTGCTTCCAGACGATCCACAATTTTGTCGACCGCCTGGGCAATGTGAGGCAGTTCACTCTTTACGGCGAGTGTGATTTCTGCGTCAGCCTCATTCATCACCTGTAACATCTGAAGGGTGGGCAAGCTATCGATGGCTTCGGATGCTGCATTTTGCGCTTCGGTGACCAGATCACGCTGCATATAAATGGTTCGCGGTGCTCCTAAATAGCAAAGGCCGAGGAGCTATTGCCCATCGGCCTGAAAAATCGAGCTAAATTGACGAGTACGCGGCTAGACGCTGAACGAACTGCCGCAGCCGCAGGTGGATTTCACTTGCGGATTATTGAATTTGAACCCGGAGCCTTCGAGGGTCTCCACGTAGTCCACTTCAACGCCATCCAGGTACAACATGCTTGCCTGATCGATAAAGACCTGTAGATCGCCGAATTTATAGGTCTTATCAAGCATATTCGACCCGTTTTCGAAGGCCATCGAATAACTGAATCCAGAGCAACCGCCGCCTACCACGGCGATGCGCAAGCCAGCCGGCTTGGGTTCCTGCATACTTAAGATCTCATGGACTTTGCCTACGGCTGTTTCGGTTAACTGAATCATTCCTTAATCTCCTTCTCAATGTAGCTGTACTTTACAGTGTACAACCAAAATGCTCAATAGTGAGATGCTAGGAAAGAGGCAAAGGCTTCGGACTCCGAGGCCGCCTCGGTTCCTCATAGAGGAACCGAATAAAAATTCTGGAACGCGCCGCGCCGCAGTCGCGTCCATCGGGCCGTATGAGTGGGTTAGACGGTGTTCTTTCATTTCCGGCAGTGACCGGAGAAGCAAACCGGGCGAAAAGCAAATTGGATCCTCGAAACACCGAAGAGGCGGCGTTAGTCCGGCGGGTACAAGCGCAGGACGAGTTCGCCTTCCGTGAGATCGTGGAGCGCTACCAATCCAAGGTATTTTCGATTATTTATGGCATTCTGCGGAATCGCAACGATGCCGAAGATATTGCCCAGCAGGTATTTGCGAAGATTTACTTTTCGATTAAGAACTTCGATTTCCGGAGTTCCCTGCTCACCTGGATTTATAAGATTACGGTGAATGAGTGCTACGACTACCTTCGTAAAAAGAAGGTGCGCAAGCTCGTTTATGAGAGCGACTTTTCTTCCGACGATTCGCTTCGGATGGAGAACTCAGAACCGGCGACCGACCAAGCGCCTGCAGTAGATCAACGACTGGCGCAACGTGACCTGATTCTGAAGCTGCTGTCCAAGATTTCTGAAGAGGATCGTTCACTACTTCTTTTGAAAGAGGTGGAGGGGCATTCGGTGGAAGAGCTGTCGGAGATGACCGGAATGAATGAGAATACGATCAAGGTGAAGCTATTCCGGGCGCGTCAGAAGCTGGTGAAGGCGGCGCAGAGGCTCGAAAAGGGCCCATTGTCCGCGATTGCGGATTGATTTAGTTGCGCTCCCTAGATTGGGTGTAGAGTGTTCTATATCTATGAGCGGACAAAAAGATCCGCAGTAGGTTGCAAGTAAGATTTGAACTTGTTGAGGGAAATTCATGCATGGGTCCGTTCGGGATCGCTTAGAAAACCTGCTCGCGGAGGATAACTCCGTGAGAGAACGCCAGTACGTGGAGAGTCATTTGTCGTCGTGTGCCGAATGTTCAACAGAACTGAAGGCGATGAAGGCGCAATCGAATCTTCTGGGTATGCTTCGCGCGCCGGAAGACGCCGAGCCGCCGGTGGGCTTTTATGCCCGGGTACTTCAGCGTATCGAGGAACGGGGAACTACGTCGGTGTGGTCCATGTTCATCGATTCGGCATTCAGCAAGCGCCTTGCCTACGCTTCGCTGGCCGTTGCGTTGCTGCTGGGAACCTATCTGGTGACGGAAGAATCGCAGGATGGCCATCTCGGCAGCAGCCTTGTCGCCCATCAGACCGCCGACATCACTCCAGTCATCGGAGACCAGCAGGAGCAGCGCGACGCGGTGCTGGTGAATTTCGCTTCCTATCAGCAAGGAACGGCGCAGTAGCAGTTGGAACTCAGGCAACGCCGGTCTATCTTTGACAAATCTATGTTGCGCCGACACGACACCGGATGGTCGAACCCCAGGGTGCTTTCCATTCTTGCGTTGGTTTTTATTTGCGGCGTTACGGTCGGCGGGGTAATTATGCGGCAGTATCTTCATTCGAGGATGCATTTCCACCGTGAACTTGCCATTGAGGACGCGAGGCGTTTTGGCCTGCATCGACTGCAGGTGGAACTAGATCTTACTCCGCAGCAAGAAAAAATTGTGGCTCGAGAACTGGACGATTACGCAAAATACTATCAGAACATCGAAGACGAGCGGGAAGATGTGGCTGAGCATGGAAGACAGCGCATCCTCAGCATTCTGAATAACAACCAGAAGAAGCGGTTCGATTCAATATTCCACACCAGGATAGGCCAGTAACGCTAGAGAGACTGGGTGTTCTCCGCCGCAGCGCGCTTGGTCTTGCATTTCCTTTGAATCGCCTCCATGAGCCTAGCTTCAATGGCAGCGGGAACAGGTTGTGCTTCGCATCCTTTAAAAACTTTCAGCGTCTTTTCGGTCGTGTCGCAGACGACCCAGCAGTTGGGGCACTCGTTCACATGCTTCTGCAGTTCGCTGCGTTGCTGCGGATCGAGAGATTCGTCGAGATAGTCGCTTAACTCTTCTAAAAACTGTTTACAGGTAAGCAAATGCGTCGTCCCCTTTTCGCCTGAATTGCCGGGTCAGCTTTTCTCGAAGCTGCAGTCTGGCCCGTAGCAAACGGCTTTTTACGGCTGAGATGGATAATTTCAAAGCCTCCGCCGTTTCTTCTATGGACAGCTCTTCGATGTCTCTCAGAATAAAAACGGTGCGGTAGGCCGGCTTCAAACTTTGAATTGCTTCGTCCAAAACCTCGCCTATCTCTTCTCGTGAGTATCGCTCCTCAGGATTCTCATCCCAAACTGCAATTTCGCGAATAACAGAGTCTTCGCCGGTGTCGATCGGGTCGTCAAGGGGTACGGTCCGGTCGGAACGCCGCTTGCGCAACTTCATCAGCGCTTCATTCACGGCGATTCGCACTAACCAGGTATAGAACTTGGAATCGCCATGAAAACTATCCAGGTGCGTGTAGGCTTTTAGGAAGCTTTCTTGCAGGACATCCTCGGCGTCGTCATCGTTTTGCGTGATTTGTTTCGCCATGCGAAACACACGACGGTCATAGTGCTTGACCAGCTCCGAGAAAGCATCCACATCCCCAGACTTAGCCCGGGCGACTAGTGCCGACTCGTCAAAACCAGGTGTAACGCTTGATGTGCTCACGCGAGGAAGTATTTTCAGTTTAGCAGTTCAATTGACCCGAGTAGGACTCCGTGCAGGGAAGATATTCAGGCACCGCAAGCAGGTGGTGTATTAAACCGTTTTCGCGAAGAATCGAATGGCAAAGAAGATACCGCCTGCCACCAAAGCTGCCGCCGGAATGGTGAGCACCCAGGCCACGACGATGTTGCCCGCCACGTTCCAACGCACGGCGCGAACGCGCTGTATGGAGCCCACGCCGGCAATCGCGCCGGCAACCGCGTGAGTCGTTGAAACCGGTAACCCCAGCCAGGTGGCCAGAAGAATCGATATCGCCGAACCGGTTTCCGCGCAGAACCCGCTTCTTGGCTTGAGCCGGGTCAATCTTGTTCCTACCGTTCGGACAACACGCCAGCCGCCGCTCAAGGTTCCCAAGCCCATGGCGGCGGCGGAGGCGAGAATGACCCAACCGGGAACATGGAAATTGTGTTGAAAACCACCCGCCACGAGGACGGCGGTGATAATGCCCATCGTTTTCTGCGCGTCGTTCGTGCCATGGGCGCAGCTTAGCAACGCCGCCGAACCGATCTGAGCATGACGGAAGTAGCGATCCATTTGAGCGGGCGTCCGCCGGCGGAAGATCCAGTAGATGGCGGTCATCAAGGTGAACCCGAGAACCATCCCGATGACCGGCGCCAGCACGATGAACGCAAGCGTGCTCGGCCATTTTCCAAGGATCAGCCCGTTTGTCCCGGCCTTCGCCAGAGCGGCACCCGCATAACCTCCAATTAAGGCGTGTGAGGAGCTAATGGGCAAGCCAACGTACCACGTCAACACGTTCCAAAGAACCGCCCCGACCAAGGCGGCTGCTAACACATCCAGCGTGACGATATCCGTATTGACGAAACCCTTGCCGATGGTGGAAGCAACGCCCGTTCCCAGAAAGTAAGCAGCCAGGAAATTAAAGCTCGCGGCCATCCAAACGGCTTTTACCGGCGTGAGCACTCGTGTCGCTACGACGGTGGCGACGGAGTTCGCAGAGTCATGAAACCCGTTCACGAAATCGAACAGCAGAGCAATGCAGATGATGAGGGCCACCAGTTCCGGCGTGGACATAGCGTCTTAGCTGTTCTTTACGGCTACGCTCTGAATCACGTCGGCCACGTCCTCACATAGATCTGTCGTATGCTCCAGGATCTCGTAGACTTCTTTGTGCTTCAGCAAAGTGATGGGATTGATTTCGTCGCTGAAGAGATCCCCGATCACGGTTCGCTCCACTGCGTCTGCCTCGTTTTCAAGGCGGTTTACCTCGATGCAGTCGTCCCAGACGGGCTTGCCATGCCGCAAAGCATCCATGGCTCTATCCAGAGCTTTGCAGGAGTCGTCGATCATTTGCCCGAGTTGTACGGCAGAATCCGGAACCGGATCAACGCGGTAGCAGGAGATGCGGAAAGTGGCATCTTCAATGGCGTCCAAGACATTATCGAGGCTGGTGGCGAGTGCCTGTATGTCCTCGGGGTCAAAGGGCGTGATGAAGGTGGATTGCAGCCGCCGGAAGATTTCGTGGAGGATTTCATCCCCATTTCGCTCCAAAGCTTCCATCTGCTTGGAGATTTTGCACACGCCGCTATAGCCGGACTTGAGGCCGGAGATAAAGAGCTGCGAAGCCTGACACAGGATTTTGAGATGCTGCTGAAAAAGGTCGAAAAACTTCTCATCGCGGGGTAGAAGGTTCATGCGTCAAACTTGCCGGCCGGGAGATTTTCCTGCACAGTCACTTTGACCTTATATCACGCATGCGGAAATTTGGTTGTTTAACACTCAGCGTGGCCGTGCGGCGAAGTATCTTCAATTTAGTAGGAAATGGGCGACCAGTTATTAATCGACACTGTCGGACATTCCGCCGGGCTGGTGCTGTTCGGCTTTCTCATCGTGTTATTCAGCCGGAACAAATTGGCTGGAAGAACACGCGAAAGCCGCATGAATTTGGTGGCGGCCGCCGTCGTTTTTGTTTGGAACTTAGCCGAACTGCTTCTATTGGCCCAGCCAAGCGTCCCAGGGGCAGTCCGGGACCTGGCCGGAGATGCGAGCCTGCTTTGCCTGAACTTCCTGCCTGCGGTTTTGCTTCACATCTCGCTCAGTGGGCGCCTGCGACCAATTTCGCTCGCGGGTTATGGATTGAGCGCGGTGAGCATTATCTTCCAATATGCGTCGGGAAGCACGGGCAGTCTGGAGAAGTCACAGGCGTCGTTGCTTTTGCTCTCGCTTGGGTTCGCGATGCTGAGCCTATTCACGTGGCTGTGGTTTGAATACCAGGCGAAACATGCTTCCAATTTTGCCCGGCCGCCTTCGCGTATCGCTTTTCTGTCGCTGTTCATCTTCGCCACATCTTTCATTCACTTCCAGCATGGCCATACTTCGAACGTCTGGATGGGAGAAGCCCTCTGGCACCACGCCGCCATTCCGATCGCGCTGATTGTGCTGCTGGCAGATTACCGTTTTCTGCTGCTTGACACCTTTCTTCGATTCATCGCCAGTGCCGCATGGATCGCGCTATGGCTTTGGGCAGCGGCGGAACTCGAAATACAATCGCATCTCTGGACCATTGCAGAGGGATCGCAATTTACCCGCGGCTTGGTGCTCACGGGACTTTGTATTGCAATCTACTTGCTGGCCCGCAGCCTTCGGCTTCTACAATCGCTTCTTACTACGTTTGCGTTTGGCCGGCCGCCGCTAAACCGTCTTCTCGACGAGCTTCAGCATTTAAGCGATACGCCGGAACAAGTGCTGCTGGAGGAGTCTGCGCGGCTTATTGCGGGCAGTTATGAATGCAGCCGTTTCGCGGTGGTTTGGAGCCAGCGGTTTGCAATGCAAGAACCGGGCCATCCGGCTTTGTCCGGCTTTCCCCGCGGCAAGACGGGTTATCTACCCGATTGGACCGTCGCGCTGATCCCCTTGCGGTTCTCCAAGGCGGACGGCTGTCAAATCTGTCTGGGCGCACGAAATGGCAGCAGGCGGTTTCTCAGTGAAGAATTTTCGGAACTACGGCGAGTACAAGCCGTCCTTATCGAACGGGTGGAACGCCTGCGGCGTGAAGAATTGGAGCGCCTGGCGCAGGAAGCCGAACTGAACGCATTACAGGCGCAGATCAATCCTCATTTTCTATTTAACGCTTTGAACACGCTTTACGGAACAATCGGCCGCGATTCTCCCGAAGCACGGCAACTGGTGCTCAATCTGGCCGACATGTTCCGTTATCGCCTGCAAGGCAGCCAGAAGTACGTGAGCTTATCGGAAGAAATCGAGATTGTGCGCGCTTATCTGGAAATTGAAACTCTCCGCCTAGGAGACCGTCTGGTGACCGAAATGGATGTCGACGAGCGGCTAAAGGGGATTCCGATTCCGATTCTCACGATCCAGCCTTTGATCGAAAATGCAGTGAAGCATGGCGCTTCTGCGACAGGCAATATCTTCGTCCGGCTTACCGTTGCCGCATCGGAGGAAGGCGCGCGCGTCTCGGTGGAAGACGAAGGGCCGGGATTTCAGCTCGACAATCAGTCCCAGGGCAATGGGATCGCGCTGCAGAATATCCATAAACGCCTCAATTTGTGTTACGGAGAGGACTCCGGCCTGCGATTTCAATCCGGAAGCAGAGGAGCGAAAGTTTGGTTTAACATTCCAGGCGACATTCGAAGTTAAGCTGACTCGGCAGGATCATTCCCGGTTATTCCCGAATAGCCTCGCTCAGGCCGAACATTAGACCCACGCCGGCAAATAAACAGAGGATCTGCTTCAGGGACCGCCACCCGTTCCGCTCTTTTTGCAGCTCAGGCATTAGAATCGCGGTCGCAATATAAAGAAAGTTAGCCGCCGTAATCGGAAGCAAAAAAGCCGTGAGGTTTGCCACATGGCTGCCCAACAGCAAAACGAAGCCGCCGCCCGCCAAACACGCGCACCCTGCCAGCGCGTTCCACAGCACTGCCCTTAGCTTGGGAAGTCCGCCGTAAATCAACACACCCACGTCGGCAACGTGATGCGGGACTTCATGCAAAAGAACCGCAATCGTGGCCGCCAGCCCCACGCTGTGGGCCACGGCAAATCCAGTGGCGATCGCCAATCCGTCCATGAAGCTATGAATCGCGCCGCCGACAAGAATGTTTACCACCAACGGCCTTCCCGAAGCCGGATTGTGCTCGTGGGAGTGATGAATACCGCCAAATTCGGCAGCCGGCGTAAAATCGCCGGATTCTTGCGGCCGGTTTTGAAAAACGCTCGAAAGGACGCGTTCCAATAAGAACGAACCAAGAAAGCCGGCAATCAGCAGCACACTCAGTCTGCGCCCGGCTCCGGTCTTCTCTATCGCCTCCGGAAGAAGGTGAGCAAAGGCAATCCCCAGTAAAGCTCCCGCGCCTAGCGCTGCAAAGTAAGGTAATTTCCTATTTAATCGCTTCCCAAATACAAATATAAGGATGCCGCTCAAGGAGAGAACGCTGACCGCCGCCAAGGCGAGCAGGGTATGCAGGGTCTCCGAATGTCGTGAGGGGTCCATGAAGAAGGGCGTGTAGCAAGTTACCGCGCTCCCGTGTGCTTGCAGTCCGGGCAAAATCCGTACAGTATGATTTCGTGTGCCCGGACGTGAAAGTTCGACCCCGCCAACCGGTTCACGTTTGTCACACAGCCATTCAGCTCAAACACTCGATTGCAGCTATCGCATTGAAAATGATGATGGTGACTCTTGCCCGAACGCTCGTAAACGGCTGCCCCGCCGGGCAACTCCACGGCCGAAAGCCATCCCTCTTCCAGCAACGCCTTAATGTTTCGGTAAACGGTGGCAATGCCGAGTCCATCTATCTCGGATTGAGCTAGTTCCAGCACTTGCTGAGGGGACAACGGCCTGCCTGCTCTCTCGATGGCGGATCGGATGGCTGCATTCTGACGCGTGCTTTGTCGTTCGCTGGCGTTGGTGGGCATTGCCTAATGACTATTACCGAATCCCGTCGCCTTAAAAATGAAAACCGATTGTCCCGGTGAATGTGCGCGGCGAAACGTAATGCGTTCCGCTGAAAGTCGACAGGAAGTTATAGAGCGCGTATTGGTTCGCCAGATTGATGACTTCCAACCTTGCGCTCCATTTGTATCTGTCGGCGTGGAAAAGGTTGTCGTCCCCCACGGCTAGGTCGAAGAGATTGCGCGAGCCGATGCGAGGCGGATTATGATCGTCATTCTCGGTGCCGGGCACCGGAATTTTCACGAGAGTAGAACCGTACTGGGATCCCGGACACAGCCCGTTAGGACTAATCGGCATGGTCGAAGTCGCGTGAACGGCTCCGCAAAAAAGACCCGCTTGGAACTGCTGGTCGGGCGATAGGGCCGAGGCATCCACTACTGTGTCGGTTCCCAGCGGCCCATTGTTGCAGTTGCCTCCAGCGCACGGCACGGGTCCGGCGACGAGGCCGCTATCGTAGCGCCAGTTGAAGCCGATCCAGGGACCGTTTTTCCACGGCTGGTACTGCAGATGCGTGGTCTGATTGAAAACCTCGTCGTGGTCGATGCGGAAAACGCCGCCGGTGCCGGTCGAAGTGGGCGTGACGCCGATACCGGCCACTTGGGGACCGAAAAAGCGCGCGGCCACGCCCGAAAAGTTAAGAAACGCGGAGACCCCGTGATAGTTGGGCACGCTGACGCGCACCGCGTAGCCGGGTATCTTGGATCTAGCCCACTCGATGGGATAGGTGATCGGCGTGTTCCCCAAGACGCTAAAGTCGTAAGCATTGTGCGTGTACTTCCAGATGTACTCGGCATCGATTACGACAAACCTGCCGAAGGCTTGCTCCAGACCCACGTGAAATTCATTCCGCAAACCGGGGACCAGGGGAGTGGAGATGCAGGGGTAGCCCTGGATCGCGGATTGCAGCGCATTGATCCCAGGATTGAGGCATCCCTGGCTGGCCAGGACCAGATTCTCATTGAAGGGCGTTTCCAGGGCCCGGGCGTAAGAAATCCGAAATACGGTGTTGGTCGGCTTCAAATTATAAGCAATCCCCAAGCGGGGCTCCGCCGCCGTGGTTTTCGAAATGCCGTCGTAGATATCGCCGCGAATGCCCAGATTGAAGGTCCAGTTCTTAACGGTGATGTCGTCCTGAACGTAAAGTGCCACTTCGCGAATGTTGGCGCGGCCCAGATAGTTGAGCGGCGAGCTGGTGGAGTTCGGACAACCAGCCGATGCGGGCAGAGTCCCTGTTATGGTCAAGTCGTAGCAGCCAAGCTGCGGTACAAAGTTCGGGTTTGCGGTGACAGCGCCATTGCACTGCGACACATCGGTTCCATAGCCGAAGGCCGGGCTTCCGTCAGCGTTCAAGCAAACTGAATTTAGCGTGGGATCGACGACGCCGAAATGGTCATTTTCCGTCAGAATGGTGTCTTCATACGTCACACCCGCTTTCAAGTTGTGAATCCCTTTCACGTACGACACATCGCTACGGAGCCCCAGGTTGGTCAAACGGCGGTTCTGGGCGACGGTATCGGTTTGAAGATCCGGCGATAGATCGGCAAACGGATTGCCGCTTGGATAGTAGTAATATCGATCCTGCCGCGCGAAGCCGCCGAACGTAAATACCGTGTTCGGATTGACCACACGTGTCCAAGTGGGGGCTATGTTAAAGGTTCCTATCTTGGACCGCTGATCCGCGGGTCCGACGGGCAGGCCGTTGGGACCAAGTCCGCCGTTGTCGACCACCAATCCGTTCCAAGCGGTCGCATTTTGAGCGTCGAACGAGTTGGGAGTTTGAAACCACGAGCGGGTGTATTGACCGTCGACATTGATGGTATCGGCGTCGCTGGGTTTGTAGTCCACGCGATCGTAGAAGTTTTCCTCGTTGCCCTTATCGTGAAGCACGGCGAACTCGGGCGGGTCCAGAAAGCGGCCGGTGTTCAGCCCATTGATAGAAATGAAGTTGCCCCACGACCTTCCGCCATAGGCGAGATCGGCTGTATCGTTGGTTGTCCCAAACGTGCCGTACGACGCCGTGATGTCCCCATGCGGCTGCGTGACTCCCAGCCCCGACCGCGTGTTCACCACAATCACCAAGCTGGTTTTGTCGCCATATTCCGCGGGCGGCGCGCCCTCGATCACCTTCATCGATTGCACCGCGTCGACCGGTAGCTGGTTAGAGAAAACCTTGCTTTGCTGGTCGGTGATCGGCTGGCCATCGACGGAAAAAGAGTTTTCCGCGTGATCGCCGAGACCGTGAAAAAGACCGTTCGAATCGGCGGCTACCCCGGGAGACGCCAACGTCACCAGAGAACTGAGAGACGAAGACTGACTTTCGAGAGGAAGTTTCTGAAACAACGAGCGGTCGACAGTGGTCTGCGTCACCGGATTCGTGTTGACTAAGTCCTGCCCTTCGCCCGTAACGGTCACCGTGGTCGCCTGTGTGCCGATCTTCAGCCCGAGTTTCAAGTCGATCGGAACCGCGGAGCCTACGCCTACATCTTGCGCGAGCGTTTGAAAACCCGAAGCGGCCACAGTCAGGTGATAGCTGTCGAAAGGAATGTTGGCGAACGCAAAGTTTCCCTGTTTACCGGTGGTGGTGGTGGTGTTATAGCCGGAAACGGGATTTTCTATCGTTACGTTCGCGCCGATGACCGCCGCGCCCGCCGGATCGAGAACCGTTCCGAGAACCGTTCCCGCGCTGCTGGTCGACTGGGCGTTTCCCAGCCAACCAAGAGAAAGCAGAAGAATACCAATTTGAAAAAGAATGCGTCTCATAGAAGTAATTCCTATGAGACCGGCAAACAAATGATAATTCATTATTAAATCGACGAACGGGTGGAGAATAACGGCAGACTGACTAACATTGCCGATAAAAGGGGTGGACCGCTAGCCGTGAAGCACGTCTCGAATGCTCCCGGCCTGACGCTTACTGACGATGAATTCTTGTCCGTTCGTGAGCGTAATCATCCAGCGCTGGCTGGTAATAACACTCAATTTTTGTACAGCATCAATGTTGATCAGAGCGTTACGGTGGACCCGCCGGAAACCGAACTGGTGAAGCTCGTCCTGAAGGGACTTGAGATTTCGGGCGGACAGGTATCTGCGTTTCGCTGTACAGATCCAAGTCAGGTCGCCGTCTGCTTGGAAGGCGAGCACATCGTGCATATTGAGAAGGAAGTACTCTCCGCCGGCCTTGCCAACGATCTTTCTCACTCGCGGCGTTCCCGGAGGCGATGGTACTGCGTCGTGAATGCGGACCACGTCTTCGGCCAGTTCGCGGGGATTCGCGATCAGCCGGGCTGCCCGTTCCATCGATTGCCGTAGTCTCGCCTGACGCACTGGTTTCAGCAGATAATCGACGGCCCCGGCTTCGAAGGCCTGAACGGCGTAATGGTCGTAAGCAGTGACGATCACGATAGCCGGAACGTGTGGCCCCCGGAGCCGGCTGATGGTCTCGAAGCCGTTCATCACCGGCATTTGCAGGTCAATGAACGCGATGTCGGGCTTGTTTACCTCGATAAAATCGAGCGCGGCTTGTCCGTTTTCCGCCTCGCCGATTTCATCGACATGACAGGCCTCGAGTTCCTCACGCAGAACACGGCGCGCCACCGGCTCATCATCGACAATTAAGGCCCGCATAGCTTGCTTCCCGCACCTGCTTGATTTCCCAAGGAATACCGTTCATTTGTTATCCTCGTAATGATCCCGCAACCATGAGCAGTTTGACCGTTACCCTGCCGATGGCAGTCAGCAGAGCGTTCCGCAAGGCACACGGCCCCTTGATATTGCCACATCGATCAGCCCCGCGGCTGGCGGCCGAGCCGTGGTGGCGCGCGTAAATGGAGAGCTGTTCGATCTGACGCGTCCGCTGGAATCCGACACCCAGCTTCAGATTCTGACGACCAAAAATCCCGAAGCGTTGCAGGTTTTGCGGCATTCAACCGCGCACTTGTTGGCGGCGGCGGTTCTTGAACTATATCCTGAAACGAAGCTGGGAATTGGGCCGCCCACCGAGGCAGGATTCTACTACGATTTTCAGCGGGACACGAAGTTCACTCCCGAAGACCTGGAAAAGATCGAAGCGCGCATGGCGGAATTGCAGGCCAAAGGAGAATGCGGATGAAGCGCTGAACGCACCGTTGTACCTCCACCCGCAATCGCCGCAGGGTGTGGTGGACGCATACTATGCCGGCTTCGGCGATGAGATGGATTCCCTGTTTGCGCCTCGAATCCACGAACTCCTCCGCGTTCTGTCGTCTTCACGGATTGTCCGTCCATGATCGATCACCACAGACGGACAGGCGGATCGACCAGCTTCCTTTCGGACCGGCTCGTAAATCGCTCGTTCGACGCACGTTCCTGCGCCTGTATTTTTCCAACTGCGGCAGTAGTGATAGACAGCGCCCCCGGCAGGAAACTCGTACGGGAGCAGCCGCTATCGGCAGCCGGTCACTATTTTGAATCTTCACTCGTAGCCAAATTGGCTGACAATAGCCATCCAATTTGGTAGGCTATGATTGTTGTCGCCGCTCTTTCACTTAACGCTGGATCCCCAAGACCCGTTACCGTTATATCGGCAGCTTTCGGATTCCATTCGGTCTTTAATTCAAGCCGGTGACCTGCAGAAGGGCGACCGTCTTCCCGCCACGCGCGAATTGGCGGACCATCTTGGACTGAACCGGACCACCGTATCGGCCGCTTATGCCTCATTGGAAGAATCGGGATTACTCGAAGGAAAGGTAGGGCGCGGCAGTTTCGTGGCTGTCCCCAATGGTGGACGTCGAGCGGCGTCATCCAATCCCGGTCAAGTGGACTGGAACTCCTTCTTTCGGACCACCGATCCACCGCCGGCGCCCGCCACCGCGGCCGATATTAGTTTCGCCAGTTCGCGGCCTCCTGAAAACTGTTTCCCGTTGGCGGAGTTCCGCCGCCTGGCGAACGAGGTTCTCGAAAGCGGCAACATCGCTGAAATTCTGCAACTGGGCTCTCCGTACGGCTACGCACCGCTGCGCCGTTATCTTCTGGCGCAGGCGCAAGACGCAGGCATAGCCCGCTCCGGCGACGCCGTGCTCGTCACGAACGGATGCCAACAGGCCCTGGATCTCCTCGCGCGCCTTTTCGCCAACAGTGGCCTCGCGCCTCTGGTGGTGGAGGACCCCGTCTACCACGGCTTGGTTCGCGTGTTGGGGCTTGCCGGCTGCACCCTGATTCCGGTTTCAGTAGAGGAAAGCGGCATAAATATGGACGCTTTGGAAAAAGCGCTCACCGGGGAGGGTGCCCGCGTCGTGATCGTTACCCCCAGCTTTCAAAATCCTACCGGCGCCACGCTTTCCCTCGAACGGCGGAAGGCCATCGTGCATCTAGCGCAGCGGGCTGGTGCGCTGCTAGTGGAGAACGATATCTACAGCGAATTGCGTTACGAAGGAGCCGCGCTGCCCACCTTGAAGGAACTGGATGCGACCGGCAACACGATTCTGTTGCGCAGCTACTCGAAGATTGCCTTTCCCGGTTTGCGCGTCGGCTGGGTGGTCGGGCCGCGGCCGGTCATAGCCCGCCTTGCCGAAGCGAAGCAGTGGGCCGATTTGCACTCCGATCATCTGTCGCAAGCAATCCTGCTCCGTTTCGCTCAGTCGGGAGAATTGTCCCTGCATCTCGAACGGACCCGCCGGGATGGAAAGCATCGGCTCGGGACCATTTTGGAAGCTTGCGGCCAATTTTTACCGCAGGGCTCCCGGTGGACCCGCCCCGAGGGCGGCATGAGCTTATGGGTGGAGTTGCCGGCGCCGCTCGATGCGGAAAACTTGCTCGCCCGTACCCGGGAGCGCGGTGTCGATTTTCTGCCCGGACCGTACTTCTCGTCCCGCCCGGCGCATCGCCGTTCTTTGCGCCTCGGCTTTGGGGGGCTGCCGCCGGCATCCATCAAGCGCGGCATTGAAATTTTGGGAACTGTTGCCCGGGAAGAACTCGCCGGCCACGCGGCCCGCGCCAGCCTCGAACCGGCGATGGCCCTGGTTTAAGTCGGATTGATCTAGTTCAAAAAACGTTGATAGTCATAGTCAAGGAGAAATGATATGAGCTTCGAAAACGATGGGTTTCGTCTGAAAGTGGGTTTAGCCGAAATGTTGAAGGGCGGCGTCATCATGGACGTCGTCAACGCCGAACAGGCCGCGATCGCCGAACAGGCGGGCGCCGTGGCCGTGATGGCGCTCGAGCGCGTCCCCTCCGATATTCGTAAGGAAGGCGGCGTCGCGCGCATGTCGCAGATTCGCATTATCCGTGAAATCATGAAATCCGTCTCCATTCCGGTCATGGCCAAAGTGCGTATCGGTCACTTCACCGAGGCCCGCGTCTTGGAGGTTCTGGGCGTGGATTATATCGACGAGAGCGAGGTGCTGACCCCCGCCGACGAGGAACATCACATCGACAAGCAACCCTTCACCGTGCCCTTTGTCTGCGGAGCGCGCAATCTGGGCGAAGCCCTGCGCCGCATCGCCGAAGGAGCAGCCATGATTCGGACCAAAGGGGAAGCGGGCTCCGGCAACATCGTCGAGGCTGTGCGCCACATTCGCACTATTGTCAGGGAAATGAAGCAGCTCACCGTTCTCGGCAAGGAGGAACTGGTGCATGCGGCAAAGAACCTGCAAGCGCCGCTCGAAATGGTGCAGTACGTCGCCCAGCACGGAAAATTGCCCGTTCCTAACTTCTCCGCTGGTGGCATTGCCACGCCTGCCGACGCTGCTCTGGTGATGCAATTGGGCGCGGAAGCCGTGTTCGTGGGCTCGGGAATTTTCAAATCTTCCGACCCGGAAACGCGTGCCAAGGCCATCGTCAAGGCCGCGACGTTCTATCAGGATCCCGTGAAGTTGCTCGAAGCGAGCGAAGAACTGGGTGAGGCGATGCCTGGGCTGGAGATCTCCAAACTGCCCGAATCCGAGCTGATGCAAACGCGGGGATGGTAGAGTTCTCCATAGAGCAGGAGCCCGCCGTTACCATCGGCGTCTTAGCGTTGCAAGGTGATTTCGAGGCGCATCGAAAGGCCATCGAAAAAGCAGGGGCGCTGGCGATGGAGGTTCGTACGGAGGCCGATCTCACCCGGATCGACGGACTCATCATCCCCGGTGGCGAGAGCACCACGATGCTCAAGCTGTTGCACATCGAGAATCTCTTCGAACCCATACAGCAATTTGGGCAGAGCAAGCCCATTTTCGGTACCTGCGCGGGCGCGATACTGATCGCCTCCGAAGTCCTCCATCCCCGGCAGGAATCGCTCGGGCTGATGGACTTGACGGTGGAGCGCAATGGCTACGGCCGTCAGGTCGATAGCCGCATCGCGCATCTGGAGATCGACGGCAAGCCTGCGGAGGCCGTCTTCATCCGCGCACCCGTTATCCGGAAAGTCGGGCCCGAAACAAAGGTTCTAGCTACCTATCTCGGTACGCCTGTTCTCGCCGAGCAGCGCTTTCACCTTGTCTCCACCTTCCACCCGGAACTTTCCGGCAACAACGAAATTCATCGTTACTTCGTCGATAATGTAAGCAGGTGCAAAGGAACGACGTCCGCGGTTCCGCGCGGCTAACAAGGGTTAGAAAAGGGCATGGTGGGGCATAGCGAAGAAGAAAAGCGTAAGGTGCTGTTCCTGTGCATCGGCAACTCCTGCCGGAGCCAGATGGCGGAAGGATTCGCCCGCAAGTATGGCTCCGATGTTCTTGAAATTTCCAGCGGCGGTACTGCGCCCGCCTCCATCGTCCAGCCCTTAACAAAAAAGGTGATGGCCGAGAAGAATATCAACCTCGACGGCCAATATCCGAAACACTACAGCGTTTTCGATCTCGACACGTTCGATTTCGTTGTGAACATGAGCGGATTCAAACTGCCTTTCCGGCCAGCCTCCGAACTGCGCGAGTGGAAACTAGTGGATCCCATCCGCCAAAGCGAAGATGTGTATGTTGCCGTTCGCGACCAGATTGAGGATTTAGTGATGCGTCTGATCCTAGAGTTACGTACTAACGGACGTGCTCCCGACAAGCCGTCCGTGCCCCTTCGTGGCGGTTCCATGTTCCGCATGGGGCGTCGGCGCAGCTAGAAGAAGGCTTAGCAAAAAAAACGGCTCTGAGATCTTCGCGATCCCAGAGCCGTTTTTTTGGACTTAAGAATGCCTTATCGGCAACAATTACTACTTGGGAGCAGTGGTGGTATCGCTGCCCATGTTGTCGGACTTCTTGCTCTTTTTGTGCTTCTTGTGCTTCTTGCCGCTCATGCTGCTATTGTCCGTGCTACCGTTGCTCATCGTGCCATTGCTGCTGCCAGCGGACGAATTCTGAGCAAACACTGCGGTGCCCGAAAGTAGCGAAAGGCCGAGGCTAGCGATCATGATCTTCTTCATTTTTACAAATCTCCTTGTATAACTCGTAGCACTAAGGTGCTCTCCCCTGAGTATAGTCAAATCGGCGAACCGAAACAGGCCTTTGAGCGTCATTTAATGATCGGTAGTGTGAATTCTGGATGGGAGCGGGTGCTAGCAGCGAAGCAAAGCCGGTATGTACGGCGGTGACTCTCGTCGCCGTGAGCAGCCAATAACTCCTCACCATGTCGGTTCCGCAGCCTGCAAAACGTGCCATCTACCGGGAATTGAAAATGCGATTACTACTCCTTCTGTTGACATCAGGCAAGGAAAGCGCGTCCGCAGCATTTCCGGCCTGCACGAGCCACACGGAATTCTTTATCTGCCACGTCCAAATCTTCTGTACGTTGCGAATGGTGACGATGGCACACTCCGTAATTTCAATGGAAGCTCGCACCCCGAATCGTTTCGGTTAGAAACACATGGGCCGAAGATCTTTGTGAACTTGCCCCGCTCGCGAAAGGTAGCGGTTGTGGATCGGAACACAAAATCGGTTGTTGCCAACTGGAGCACTGGAGGAGCGTTTGCAAACTTTCCGATGGCTCGGAGTCAGCAGATAACCGGAGACTGGAATTGCAGACAAGATTTACCTTCTGATCAGCACGTAATCCACGATGCCGCGATCGGCAAGATTTTGACCTCTGGGAGAAGTCTTTTTCCTCTATTTTGAATTTGGTGCGGATGAGAGGACTTGAACCTCCACGAGATTGCTCCCACTAATACCTGAAACTAGCGCGTCTGCCAATTCCGCCACATCCGCAAGACAGGGGAACGCTTTTCATTGTGAAGGATGAAACGCTCTATGTCAAACACTTGCACTGGTTGACTAGCGAAACTGAGTCTCTATGATCCGGCATGTTACCATCACGCGAACTCACATGGCGCGCGCTCTCCCCTTCGGCTTCCTGCTATTCACTTTTCTTCCTATGAGCATCATGGCTGCCGCGCCACCACCATCGCCGCCGGTGCATCTCATCCTCGACACCGACATCGGCAACGACGTCGACGACGCATTAGCGTTGGCGATCATCCACGCCTTGCAAACCCGCAAGGAAGTGGATCTGCTGGCCGTCACCATCACAAAAGACAACCGTTTCGCGGCGCCCTACGTCGACCTGGTCAACACGTTTTACGGTCGCCCCAACATCCCCATCGGCGTCGTTCATGACGGCAAAACCCCCGGCGACGCGCCGATGCTGCAAGATCCCGCCCAGCGCCGCGAATCCAATGGGCAGTATGTCTACCCGCATAAACTGGAAGACGGTTCGCAAGCCCCCGAAGCCGTGCAGCTACTGAAGCAGGTACTCTCCGCCCAGCCCGACGCCTCCGTCACGATCGCGCAAATCGGCTTCAGCACCAATCTGGCTCGCTTATTGCAATCACCCGGCGGACTCGATCTCATTCAACGCAAGGTGAAAGTGCTCTATCTAATGGCGGGCAACTTCGCACGGACCGAGCCTGAATTCAACGTCTACACCGACCCGCAATCAGCAAAAATTCTTTTCGAACAATGGCCCACCCCCATGATCTTCAGCCCGTTCGAAGTGGGACTGGTAATCACCTTTCCCTACGAAAGCATCGCGAACGATTTCGGCTACGTCGCAAATCACCCCATCGCCGAAGCCTATCGCCTTTACGTTGGCAAGCCGGAAGATCACCCCAACTGGGACTCCACCGCCGTCCTCGAAGCCATTCGGCCCAATCGCGGCTATTTCGAGCTCTCACCGCCCGGCCGCGTGAAACTCGGTCCTCGAAACAGCACACTCTTCACGCCCGATCCCACCGGCAAATGCCGCTACCTGATCGTCAACCGCGAAAAAGTGGAGCAAATTCGCCAGCTCATGGCCGACCTCGCCAGCCAGCCGCCGCAATCCGCCAATGTGCCCGCCGCAAAGAAATCTTCCGCTTCAACTCATCATCGCCGCCGCCATCCAGCTAAAATCAAATAAATGCCAGCAGCTCCTTCTAGCGCCCCGTCCACGGTCAACTCCCAGCCAGCCCCTTTGAAATCGCCTTTCTTAACCGCCGCTCTGGCGTGGATCATACCGGGCGCCGGCCATTTCCTGGTAGGCCGCCGGGGCCGCGGCACCATCGTCTTCTTTACTGTTCTTGCCACGTTTGCCGTGGGTCTCCTCATGTATGGCCCCATGTTCCACCCCGGCGGGACCGATATCCTCACGCGGCTGATCACCATCGGCGGCTTTATCGGCGATCTCGCCAACGGAGCGCTCTATTTCGTGACCATCGCCTGTGGCTATGCGCAGGCCGATGCCGGCGGCCATGCCTCCGACTACGGTTCCAAGTTCCTGGTGGTGGCCGGTATTCTGAATATTCTTGCCATGGTGGACGCGTACGAAATCGCCACTAGGCAAAAGGATTAAGCACCATGCCCGTCAACTTCTCGCATTTTCAGATATCCCTGCTATTGGCGCTTTTCGCGAGCATCATACTAGGGCTCGTCACCAAACGAACCGACCGTGAACGCCTGCGCTATGGCGCTTATTGTTTCGGCTGCTTCATGGCCGCCCTCTTTGGAATCGGCTGGGTGATGCACTTCCTGCACGGCTAAATTTACAATGAAAAAGTTTTACATCGAGACCTTCGGCTGCCAGATGAATGCCCACGACTCCGAGAAGGTAGTCGGAACGCTTCTGGAACAGGGCTATCAGCAAGTGGAGGACACGCAGGACGCCGAGCTTGTTCTTTACAATACCTGCAGCATCCGCGATAAAGCCGAACAAAAAGTATTCCACCGCCTTCAGCAATTCAAGCGCGAGGCAGGGAAGGGGAAAGTGTTCGGTGTCCTCGGCTGTGTCGCTCAACAAGAAGGGGAGCGCATCTTCGAACGCGCTCCTCACGTCAGTCTCGTCGCCGGTTCTGCCAGCTACACGAAACTTCCCGAACTGCTCGTCCAATTGGAAAGGGGTAATCGCCGCGTCACCGGCCTGAGCCTCGACACAGACGAAACGTTCGATACCCCATTCACCCGCCGCGATAATCCCCACCGCGCCTACATCACCATCATCGAAGGTTGCGACAAGGCCTGCGCCTATTGCGTGGTTCCCTTTACGCGTGGACCCGAACGCAGCCGCACCAGCGACAGCGTGATGCAGGAAGCGCGCACTCTCGCCGGGTCCGGCTACTCCGAAATTCAACTGCTCGGCCAGAACGTCAATAGCTACCGCGATCCTTCCGCCACCGGCTGGGACTTCGCGCAACTTCTGGCGAATACCGGAAAGGTGCCGGGCATCCGCCGCGTGCGCTTCACCACTTCTCATCCTCGCGACTTTGTGAAGGACATCATCGACGCCATCGACGATGAGCCCGCTCTCTGCAATCACGTTCACTTGCCCGTGCAGTCGGGTTCCAGCAACGTGCTCTCCCGCATGCAGCGCCTCTACACCCGCGATGAGTACATGCGGCGCATCGAATGGATGAAGAACGCCAAGCGCGACATCGCCATTACGACTGATATCATCGTCGGCTTCCCCGGCGAAACCGAGAGCGATTTCAACGACACGCTCCGGCTTCTCGATGAGATTGAATACGAATCGATGTTCATCTTCAAATACTCCAAGCGTCCCAATACACCCGCGCTCCAGTACGAAGATCACATTCCCGAAGAAGAAAAGACGCGCCGCTTCCAGATCCTGCAGGAGCACCAGCGCACCATTCAGATGCGCCGCAATGCCGCCTATGTCGGAGCGGTTGCGGAAGTACACGTGGAAGGCTACAACCGCGCCACCGGCCAATGGATCGGACGCACCTCCCAGCACAAGACGTTGAACTTCGTGGATCCCGCTTTTTCCGCGCCCGCCGAAACCGGTACGCTCGTCGGTCAGTACATGGACGTACTGGTGACGCGTGCCAGCCCCAACAGCCTCGCCGGCGAACGCGTAACTGCCGCCGGAACCCGTGTGCAGTAGTCTGGTGAATGTGATGATGCAACGAAACGAACGGAGGCAAGCATGGAAGTTGAAATGAAAATTCGCGGTCTCATGATGGACCCCATGAGCAACATGCCTATCGTCGTGCTCAAAGATTTAGGCGGCGATTCGGTGCTTCCCATCTGGGTCGGTATCTACGAAGCCAACGCGATTGCGCTGGAGATCGAGAAGGTAACCACGCCTCGCCCTATGACCCACGACCTGATCAAAGTCCTGTTGATGGGCCTCGATACCTCGGTCAGCAAAGTGGTCGTCAGCGAACTAAAAGACGATACGTTCTACGCCCAAATCTGGCTAGAGCGCAACGGCAAGAAGATCAGCGTCGATTCTCGCCCGAGCGACGCACTGGCGTTAGCCTTACGCCACGATTGCCCCATCTACGTCGACGAAAAGGTTCTGCAATCTTCTCGCGGCACGAACGGGGTATCGGAAAAGGTCAACAACGAAGAGCTCCGCAAGTGGCTGGAAAATTTGAACGAAGACGATCTCGGCCGCTACAAGATGTAGTTCCGCCAGCGGCGTACTTTATTCCGAACGTTCCATTTCTTGCGCAAGTGCAAGCAACTTCGCCACGCTGTTCCAATTTCTGCTTGTGCCTGAAGTCTTCAATGCTTTATCGATACTTGCAACAGAAATTTTCGAGCGCCCCATGCCGTTAGGAAAATAAATATAGAGCTCGCGCCCCTCGATTCGCAGTTCCTCAGGATCTGCCTTCATTCGGAGCACTCGATCCCGAGCTTCCTGTCCAGGATCGCTGGCAAGGAATGTGACCAGAAGTTTGGAAGGACTAATTTCCGGACGCGCCGCGAACGGATTGCGATCGATTACCTCTTTCACTTCCGAAGGAGTACGCAGGATCACAGCCGAATGAACGCCGAAGTTTTGTTCAATCGCGTTCTCTATTCGCGCGGCAAGTGCAATCATGTCGTGCTCGCCGGTTCTGAATAAAACGTTGCCACTCTGAACGTAGGTCAGTGGATCGCGCAACTCGAGCGACTGATACAGCGCGCGAAGCGCATCCATCCTGATCCTGTTATGAGCGCCTACATTGACGCCGCGAAGCATGGAGATTAGCACAGCCATATTCACCGCCATTCTGGCATCACATTCTTGAACACCGCAAATAAAAGCCCCAAGGATTGCTCCCTGGGGCTCTGATACCTTACCGAACTACCGATAGCACTTTTTAGCGCCGTCTTCGCGGCATGGTCTTGTGTGGCGTCTTGGGAGCCGCCGTCTTTACGCCGGGTATGCTTGGGTCCTTGAACGTCAGCATAAACGGATTCGCCGTATAGCTTTCCGCGACACCGGAAAAGTCGATCTTCGAACCGACCTTTACCGCATCCGCCGGAATGGGCTCCGAAAAGTCGAGTGTTGCGTCCGGCTTGGTCGGATCCGTCACCCCCAAAACAACCTTGGTAGGCTTGTCCGCGGGATCGACCGAAATCACCGTCCCGTTGAAGCTCTTCACGCCCTCAACCTGCGTTCCCGGCACTTCGGCGTCTTTCATCTGGCTCCAGAACTGGTCGCCCTGCTGGACCAAGCTCTGCTGAATGCTGTACCACAGCTTGAAAGCCGGGTCGCTATCGATGCGCCCTTGCAACTGCGCTGCCTGGTTCTTGGCGATGTCGTTCGCGCTGGTAACGTTGAAGCCCGCCGGCGGCAAGGCTGCGGTCTTTGCCTGCGCCAGTACCTGGTCTGCTCCATCGGCGCCTCCATGATATTGCGCATACACCTTGTTAAAGTACGCCAGCACCGTCGGGCGCGCCGTCGCCGATAATGATCCTGGTCCGTCGTACTGGGCCGCGCGCGCATATTCGAACAGTACCGTCGGGTATTTCTGATCGGCGGGAATCGATGAGTCGGCCTGCAGCATCTTGGCATAGTCATAGGAAACCGCGGCTTGATTTGGATTCGCCGTCAAGCTCGCTTTGTATTCGTCCCCGGCTGTTTTCGTGTCCTTCTTCGCATTGGCCACGTAAGCCAAGTCCTTGTGCGCCAAAGCCACCACTTGACTCTTTGCCTTGGCCCAATCCGCCTCGTTCGTGTTCTGCGGCTTCTTGGCGGCGGAGAAATTTTCATCGGCGCCGCTGATGACGCCCTGCGCCGCATTCTGAATTTCCGTCAGCAGGTCGGGTTGCGGGCTCGCGCCGCCTACGGCCGGACCCCAGAGGGTGATGAAGTAGCTCGCCTCAAACGATTTCGGATCTTCCTGCAACAATTGCTTGCACTTGTCCAACAATTGCTGCCGTGACGCCGGATCGTTCTGCGAAAGCTGACTCAGCGTGCGCACGAAATACAGCAGACGGTCGTGCGCAAAGTCGCTCGTCGGATATTTATCCTGCCAAGTATTTAAAAGCTCCAGGCGCTGTTTCGGGTCTTGCGTCTGCGTGATCTTTGAAAACAGATCATACTCGGCGCGATCCTTGTAATTCTTCTGCTTCGCTGGGGCTTGTCCGCCCGCTGCCGGCTGTCCCGCGGGTGGTTGCCCCGCTGGCGCCTGTGTGGCTTGCGCCATGGCGACGGAAACGCCCATTGGACTTGCTAAAACGAGAGCAAACGTCCCTCTGGCCACCGCCGACCGGCTCGCTCTTAATAAACAAAACTCCACGACTACCTCCCTGACCGGATTCTAAGTCTATAAATGCTTGCTACCGGATGTCCGGGCATACTCCAGCTTCACTGCCATCCCTGAAGCTGTCCGCCGCTCCGAAAGACATAAAGCCGGAGTATAACGAACTCGATTCGCAACCCGCAACTTCTTATTAGTGTAGATGCGTCGGCTAGCTGACTTGTTCCCTTGGCCGCACACAATCCTAGTCCCTTCGCATGCTATCATCCAACAGTTTCATGCGCTTTGCCGACCTGGGCGTGATTGCTGCCTACCTTCTTTTTATCACTTGGTTCGGCGCGCAGTTCAAAGAAAGCCAAAGAACGCTCAAAGATTACTTTCTTGGGGGCCGGGGAGCGCCCTGGTGGGCCATCGCGTTCTCCATTGTCTCGGCGGAAACCAGTACTCTTACCGTGATCGGAACGCCCGCCCTGTCCTTCGCCGGCAACTTCGGGTTCTTGCAGCTTGTTCTCGGCTATCTGCTCGGCCGCATCGTCATCTCGGTACTATTCCTGCCTCAGTACTTTCGCGGTGAAATGTTCACGGCCTACGAACTGATGCAGCGCCGCTTCGGTCCACACGTCCGTAAATTCACCGCCGGAACGTTCCTGTTGCTTCGCGCCCTGGCCGAAGGCGTTCGCGTTTTCGCCGTCTCTATCGTCATCTCCATCGTACTTGGAACCGGCGAAGTCGTCTCTATCGCCGTGATCGTCTGTCTTACGCTCTTCTACACCTTCCAAGGCGGAATGACCGCCGTGATCTGGACCGACGTCATTCAAATGATCCTGTACATGGCGGGCGCGCTCGTCAGCTTCGTGCTGATTCTGCACAGCATTCCCGGCGGCTGGCCCCATGTCCTCCACCTCGCCGCCGCCGCTCACAAGCTGCAAGTATTCGACTTCCGCTTTTCCTTCTCGGCGGCTTTTTTTCTGCGCAGTTATAGCTTTTGGGCCGGACTCCTCGGCGGCATGTTTCTGGTCTCGGCCAGCCATGGCACCGAACAGCTCATGGTGCAACGCCTCCTCTCGGCCAAAAACGAGCGCGAAAGCCGCCTGGCTCTCTTTTCAAGCTGGTTCGTTATTTTCTTTCAATTCGCCCTGTTCCTTCTCATCGGCCTCTTGCTCTACGTCTACTATCACGATTCCGGCCTCCCCGCGCCTAAAATCCCGGAGCGCGTCTACCCCGAATTCATCTGGCGTCACCTGCCCGTCGGCATCGCCGGCCTCATCGTCGCCGCCATTCTTGCCGCTGCCATGTCCAACCTCAGTGCCGCCTTAAACGCCCTCGCCTCCACCACCATCATGGATTTTCTGCGGCCGCTCCGTCCATCCCTCTCCGAGGAGCGCTGCCTGCTCTTCGCCCGCTGGGCCACCGTCGCCTGGGGGGTCGTGCTGTTCTCCATCGGACTACTCGCCCGCCACTGGGGCCGCGTCCTCGAAGCCGGGCTCTCCATCGCCTCGGTGCTCTACGGAGCCCTCCTCGGGGTGTTCCTTCTCGGTGTGCTGACAAAACGCGCGGGCGAATGGGCCGCCATCATCGGCATGCTCGCTGGCTTCCTGGCCACTCTGCTGCTCCGCAACCATGCCGCCTTCACCTGGTATGTGCTTATCGGCTCGCTGACGACGTTCTGCGTCGGCTACCTCGCTGGTATCGTCCTTCCGCAGGACACATCTCGGGCCGCGTCAGCTCCGTAAGTGCTTCCGCAACACCCAAATTCCGGCAAACCCAAGCGAGACAAGAGCTGGAGAGGCGGCCTCCGGCGCATCCACAAGGCCCGAACCCGACACCGAAAACATGATGAGTATTTTGATTGGAGATGCCGGTCCCGCGAATGGTTCCGTTCAAACCCTGCAGACCTCCCGTTCCCTCGATAATTGTCAGCGTCCGATCGTAGGAAACATTGCCCAGGGCGTCTGGATAGGCAAACGTCTCGGCCAGATTCCCCTTGAATTTGTCGCTGTCCCCGAATGTCATAGCAAAAGTTCCGGTCAAAGTACCGGCGCTGGCGGGAGCTGAGATCGTCAGGCTGCATCTCTTGTTTCCTCGATTAGGGTGCTTGCGTTTCTTTGCGGGATTCACGCCCTAACTCGCGGCGAATGCCGTTGAAACATTTGTCGGCAATCCGGTCGCCCGCGTCGAAGGCAAAGAGTTGTCCGCCCTTCTTCTTGGTATGCAGCACAACCGCCACCTGTCCCGCTGGCGCTGGCCGAAGGGCGTTCGAGGCCTGGATCGCTCACGAGCCAGGACCCGAGACGATCCGCTTCCCGCTGCTGCTAACCGTCGCCTTCGGACGCTACATTACCAAGAAAAAGCTTCAGTCCATCGTCGCGCGGCATCGTGCGCTGCATGCCGAGCGCCTCGCTGGCTACGAGCAAAAACTGAACGATCCGGACAGCGAAGTTCACCGGGACGTCTCTGCTCTTGCCTGCCTTCATTTCGGCGCGCATTATGAACGGGCGGTACTTGAATGGTTCGACGCTTTGCCCGCCGTCGTAAAGGGTGCGTCCGCTTTCCGCCCGTAAATGACGGCTTAACGTAAACCCGGCATTCCGCATCTCACCCTCAGCACGCTTACCTCCATCCATTCCGGCCTCCCCTACAACATCACGACCGGTCTCGATAACAACCGCGATACCGACCCTAACGACCGTCCTCCCGGCGTCACCCGCAACACTGGTCGCGGAGCCGGCTACATCTCTGTCGACCTCCATCTCGCCCGAACCTTCTCGTTCGAGCACTGGAGTCACAAAATTGCTTTCGAACCCGCCATCGACTCCTCAAACGTGCTCAATCACACCAACCCAGCAACTACGTAGGCGTCATCAGTTCTCCTTTTTTCGGCCAACCGAACGCCGCCTATCCCGGTCGGGAATTGCAATTTACTGTGCAAGTACATTTCTAACGCTTCATCGAACTTCCTTCTTCTTGCAAACAAAAGTACGTCCGCTCTGATGAAGAGTCACCTGCGTCACTTTCCCTGCCACGTCTCGTCCGAACTCCAACTGCGCATCCACCACCTTTAGAAAAAAATGATCCCGCGACTCCGGATAAATAGGAACCTTCGGCTGCCCGGTCAACTGCGTCTCCAACCGATCGCCTGACAACGTGATATTCATGTCCACTTTAGGGTCAAACGCATACGTCCCCACATAAGTAGCAAGCACCTCTGGCGAAAGCGAAATTTCCTTGCGCTCGGACGGGAGCATCACCTTCTCGCCATGAATAGTCGCCGCCAGTTGCGTCGCGATTTCCCCAGGTGCGTTGCCGTTCAAATTGCCGAGAACAATCACCGTCAATTGGTCCTCGGGCCAATACGCCATCTCCGTGTTAAAGCCCTGAATGCCGCCGCCGTGATCGATCTCTTTCCGCCCATTCACCGTCCTGACCATCAACCCAAACGCGTAATCGTCCTTAAACGGCGTCGTCATCTCCTTCAGCGACTCCGCGGAAAGTACCTTGCCGCCAAAGAGTCCCCGTTCCCACTTCAATAGGTCCTCCGTGGTGGAGTAAAGTCCGCCCGCCGAGAACGGAACGCTCATATTCACATACCCGCTATTCTCAACTCCATGCTCCGAACGCGAGTAACCCGAAACCCGGTGCATGATGATGGCCGAATTCGAGTCGTACCCGGAATCTTTCATTTCCAGCGGCGTAAAAATGTTCTGCTGCAGAAACTCCTGGTAGCTTTGCCCGCTCACTTTCTCGATCAGATAGCCTAAGAGCACGTAACCGGAGTTGCTATAGCTCCACTTCGTCCCGGGCGCGAAATCCAGCGGCTTGTTTTCAAATGTCTCCACGATCTTCTTCGGTGTCATGGCTTTCATCTGGAAGTCCTCATACTCCGGAAATGAGGTGAAGTTGGGAATGCCCGACGTATGCGTCAGCAGATTGAAAAGCGTAATCTTGTCCCAAGCCGCCGGAGCATCCGGCATGTACTTCTTTACCGGATCCGTTACTTTCCACTTGCCACGTTCTTCGAGCAGCAGCACGCAAGCCGCCGTGAACTGCTTCGTCACCGACCCGAGCCGGAACTTCACCGTAGGCGAATTCGGAATGTTCCATTCCAGATTTGCCGAACCATAACCCTTGCTCAGCATCACGGTACCGCCTTTCGCAACCAGCACCGTTCCCATAAAACTATGGTTTGCGACGTGCGACTGTATGATCTGCTGCCATCGCCCGTGGTCAACCTCCGGGTCGACGGACCGCGCATCGCAAACGGCGGCCAGCAGCAAAAGCAAAACGAATTTCCGCATAGCATCGCTACTATATCCGAATTTGCTACCCCGGGAGCTTGGCTCGCATCTGAAACTTATGGCAAAAGCAACCTGGCAAAACACCCTTCTCGCCGAAAGCGATCACACCGAGCAAGTGGAAGGAAACCACTATTTCCCATCCGAAAGCGTCCACCGCGAATTCTTCCAGCCCAGCAATCACACTACCGTCTGCCCTTGGAAAGGAACGGCGCACTACTATCACGTGCTGGTGAACGCCCAGAAAAATGAAAACGCCGCCTGGTATTACCCCGAACCAAAAGCGGCCGCCGCGAACATCAAGGATCACGTCGCCTTCTGGAAGGGCGTGCAGGTGGAGGCTCGGTAAACCAGGCGAATAGCCAAATCGCTAGTCGCTGTTATCGCCCCGCTCGCCTCCGGTCGGCAGCCGAATGGGATAGTAAAGTTCTTGGTAGACCAGAAAGAGCGTCAACCGTGCTACAACGGGCAGGCGCACTTGTCACCAGAAGAAGTTGGATAGCCGCTGTTATCTATTCGCTTGCGATTCCCGCTGCCTTCTGGCATCCGGCGCTTTCGCTGATTCCGGGAAACGCTATTCTTTACATCGCCCCGGAGAAGATCAACGCGGCAGGACAACGAGCGGCCAACGGGACGGAGTGAGCGGCTAAGTCAATTTACCCGGTAAATCTGGAGTGCGGCATTGTCCTCGGTGGTTTTTGTTTGGGCGATATAAAACTGGCCTAAAGTCCCGTCGTAAATGGATGTCTTGCCTCCGTTCGTCCCAAACCGAGTCAGCAGCGCATAAGCATCCGGCCCGTGTTGCTGAACAACCGTTACGCCGCCGGACCCGGTGACGTAAATCCGGTCTTCCCGTGGATCGAACGTCATGCCGTCAGCGATATCGACACAATCCATCTCCTGAATCAGCCGTCCCGATTCGCTGTCCAGAACATAAAGCTTACCGGGCTTGCGTCCAGCGATGAACAAGCGGTCGTGTGCCGCATTGAACGCCATGCTTGTATTCAGGTTAAGGCCGGGAACACTCCAAGTCTGCTTCACCGCGTTCTTACTTAAGTCGACGACACCGACCATCTTCTTGTCACGCATGTTCACGTACAGCAGATTTTTCGCGCGGTTCAGCGCCATGGATTCAAGATTGGCGGATGGGACGCGTATCCGCCTCAGTTCTTTCCCCTCGTCGGCGGAGATGACGCTGATATAGGAGAACGGCTGTTTGGCCTCGCGCCCGCCATTGCCGACATAGAAGAGCCGCTTTTCGGGATCGTAAAATCCGGAATCAGGACCTGCCTCCAAGGGAATCCGCTTCACCTCGTGCATGTCGCGCACATCCAACACGCGGCATGACGCATCGCCGCCATCGGCCACCAGCAGTTCATGCCGCTCGGGAATGTACGCCAGAGTGTGAGGAGTGGTCACGCCCGGCACGCTTTGCAGATGCTCGCCGGTGGTCAGGTTAAACACCTCAATGGAGTGATGAACCTCCGCCGAAAGATAAAGCCTGTTATCGGCTTTGTTGATCGCGAAGTGATCGAAGTCGCCCGTGATCTCAGGCAGCGGAGTTGTGCCGAGTAACACCAGCGGAGCGGACTTGGGAGCTTTATCGAACAACGCTTCGCGCGAAGGTATCTCCTGCTCAACCTTCTCCGTGATCGCTTGCGCTTTGGTGACGGCATCTTCGGCGGACGACGCGCTGGAGAAGCGCATCTCCATGACAATTGCGCCGATTTGATGGCCCTGCGCGTCGCCGAGCGGAAGAGCCAGGTCATAGAACGACCGGTCTGTCACGGTCTTCACCGAAGGCTTGCCGGAATGCTCCTCGGCCAGGTCGTTCGGTGAGGACTTCTTTCCAATCTTGCTGGGTACGCTGCAGGCGACAATCTCTTCGTCCTGTCCTCCGGGAGGAACGACGTGAATGCCCATTTTCTGCAGGCCGGGATGGGCCGACATCACATTAGTCAGCAGATACTGTGCATATTGCGCCCGCACCGTCTGGGCGGACGCTCTAAATGGAACAAATGTCCCCGTCAGCAACACCGCAAGCGCGGCAATGAGTTGTGGTTTCATGTGAAGAATTGTTTTTTAGATTCCAAGCTAAAACTGCAATCGAAGCGCGAATTCAATCTCGCGCGGCGTTCCCGTGCCAATCCCGGCGCCGTTCGCTTCCGTTGTGATCTGGCCGAACGAAGCCGGATTGGAGAAGTTGGCGTTCGGCAAGCCTAACTGCGTGTGATTGAAAATATTGAACGCTTCCGCGCGGAACACCAAGTGAAATCTTTCCGTCAGCAGCATGGTTTTCACCAGAGCGGTATCCAACTGCCACGCGTCCGGCCCCCGCAGTAGGTTCCGGCCCGCGTTTCCGAACGTTCCTGGCGCGGGAATCGAAAACGCCCCGGCATTCACAAAGTAGCCGATCGTTTGGTTCGCCGGAACAATCGATTGCCCTGCCACCACATTCGGACGTTGTGGGCTACTGATATTTTGATCCGGCACCGCCGAGGCGGGGCGTGAAATCGCCACATTTACCGGCAGACCGCTATGCACCGTCAGAATATTGGCCCACTCCCACCCGCCGAGAATCGCGGACGCGATGCCGGGGCGATTGAGATATTGCCGTCCCCGGCCGAACGGCAGTTGATAAATCAAGTTGCCGGAAAGGTACTGGCGCATGTCGAAATCGCTCGAAGCGCGGTCGCAGGCGCGGCAGCGCACGTTTTGCGGATAGTCGGTTTCGCCCCCGCCTGTGGAACCGTCGTTGATCGCATGAGAATACATGTAATTGACGCTCGCGACAAGCGTGCTGTTCAAGTTGCGCTGCAACGTCACTAGCAGCGCGTTGAAGTTGTTATTGCTGGCGGTGGTTTTGTAATCGATCAAGCCGAAGCTCGGATAGGCCACCTGGTGCGTCACCGGATCGGGCGTGTTCAGGTAAGTTCGTGTGAACTGGTGCGCGCCCGCCTCGCCCAAATAAGCAATGTCCATCACTGTTTTCGGCGTCAATGCCCCTTCGAGCGAAATCGTCCATTCTTCCGTGTACGGTGTCACCCGGTTGCGGTCCAAGCTGCGCGGGCTCGAAGTGGCGAAATTGCTGCTGGCATACGACGGATTCACCGGATAAGCCAATCCGGGAAAACCGGCCGTAGTAAGAAGTGCGCGTCCCGCAAGATTGTCCACCGGGGCAGTAAGATCGCCTATTTGCCCATCGCCATAGAAATTCCATAGCCCGTCCGGAACACCAGCCGGTTTCCGAACTTCGCCGGAGCCCACGCCAACCCGATCCGAGGACTGAAATTGTTGTAATCCGACTTGTAAAACGACGCGCCTTTCGGACAATAACCGCCGGGACAGCTCAGCGGATCGAATATAAGCCCGCGCCCGTCCACCTCATACGGAACTCCGAAAAATTCATAGCGGACGCCGAGATTCGCCGTAAAACTGCGAGTCACCCGGAACTCATCCTGCACAAAACCGAAGGCTTCGGTCCGACGAAGGCCGGTCGTCGGCAAGGTGTTTACCAGGCTGGCTTGGCTGAGCGCGTTCCCGAGAAAAGCGGCCGTCGTCGCATACGTCAGCTCATAATCATTGCCCGCCGTTGCTGTGGCGTTCAGTTGAATCCGGCGAACTTCGGCGCCAGCCGTAATCGTGTGCTTTCCATGAACGGTCGTCAGGTTGTCAATGTAATCAAACGAGTTTGCCACCTGCACTTTTCCGGTGTCGTTGTACAGCGTGCTGAACTGCGGAGTGGAAATCTGTAGATTGAGAATGCTCTCGTTATGCGTTTGAAAGTTCGGTCGATTAAAGCCCGCTTTGAAGGTGTTCACGGTTCGCGGCGAAAGAACCGTATTCAACGCGATAATCGCATTGTGCGCGGTAAGTGTCGTCGCGGTGCGGTCGCGCAGCACTCCGTTCGGCAGGTCCGAAAGGCCGTTGTCGATGGTGTAGCGCACAAACAGCGTGTTCGATTCGGAAAACTTGTGGTCGTAGCGGAAAAGTCCCGAATCCTCGTTGGTCAACTGTCTTCCGGGTCCGATGTAGCGGTTGACGTTCGGATCCGCCGTGGCTGCTGTTCCCGCCGGGTAGGCCGCCAGTATCGGATTCAAAACGGGAGATACCGCCGCAACCTGGGCTCGAAAAGCAGCGGAGGGAACGAAGCCGATCAGTGTCTGTCCCACGCGCTGGCGAAGACCTTCGTAGGTGGCAAAAAAGAAATCCTTGTTTTTTCGGATCGCGCCGCCTACGCTGCCTCCGAACTGGTTCAAGCGAAACGGCGGTAACTTCGGACCATCGAACGGGCCCCGCGCATCGAGCGCATCGTTGCGCAGGTACTCAAAAAGCGAGCCATGGAACTGGTTAGTGCCGCTGCGTGAAACCACGTCCACCTGGCCGCCCTGCGTGCCTCCGATCTCCGCCGGATAGACCGCCGCGTCTGAACGGAACTCGGCAATCGCCTCCGTCGAAAACTGTAGCCGGAACGTGCCCTTCTGCGCTTGATTTTGAATGCCCGTGGCGTCCACGCCGTCGAAGCGAAAATTATTGTCATCCAGGCCATGCCCCACAAAGCGAATGCTGCGCTGGTTATCGGTTCCCGCGTCGATAGCGCCGGGCGTCTGCGTCATCAGACTGGCCCAGTTCCGCCCATTGATCGGAAGCTGCCGAATCTGCTGGCCAGACACTACACCGCTTACAGTCGCCGATACCTCGTCCAGCGGCGCGGAAGCCGCTTCCGTTACGTTTACCGTCGTATTGGCGGAGTTAAGTTGCAGATGCGCATCCAGGGTCAGATTCTCACCCGTTTGCAGTTGAACGCTCTCCCAGGTGACCACCCGAAAACCGGGCGCTGTGGCCATCGCTTTGTAATGCCCCACTGGCAGCGCAGTCAGCGTGTAGACGCCCGAAGAGTTGGAAATGGTCGTGTGCCTTGCCCCTGTTTCCAGCGAGTCCGCCTCAATGGACGTGTTGGCAACCTTGGCTCCCGAAGCGTCGAGCACCGTTCCGGAAATAGTCGCCAGATCGGCCTGGGCAAAAGTCGAATAACCGCAGATTAGCAATGGCGCAAGTAGGCGCAAAGCGGCGTAGCGCGCTTTTGTCATGGTGAGAACAACCTCTTGGCCCCACGGTAAACTGCGCCGATGAACTTGTGATCTTCATCGCGCTACAACTTGGTAACAAATCGTCGCGAACTTTTCGCAACGCTCGATTTCTTGTTGACTATCTACAATGAGTCGTCGATTATTGTAGATAGTCATAAGGAGCGCCAGTTTGGGTAAACCGACCGATCTCGTGCAGGGCACGCTAGACCTGCTGATTCTGAAAACGATCTCGCTGGAGCCCATGAACGGCTGGGCCATCGCCAAGCGCATCGTGCAGGTGTCCAATGACATCCTGCAGGTGCAGCAGGGCTCTTTATATCCCGCGTTGCACCGTCTCGAACATCAGGGCTGGATCAAGGCGGAGTGGAAAAGCTCCGAAAATAACCGCCGCGCGAAGTTCTACTCGCTTACCGCAGCGGGGCGCAAACAACTCAAGTCCGAACTCGACAACTGGCATCGGCTATCCGGCGCGATCGGCTTAGTCATTGAAGCAATGTAAGGAGCATTTATGCGTTGGCCCACGAGACTCCGAATGCTTCTCCAATCGCTCTTCCGCCGTCAGCGACTGGAGTCCGATCTCGAAGACGAGATGCAGGATCACCTGCAACAGGAAATCGAGAGCAATATTCGGGCAGGCATGACGCCCAAAGATGCGAGGTTTGCCGCGCAACGACTCATCGGCTCAATGTCGCTCTACAAAGAGGAATGCCGAGACTCGCGCGGAACCGCACTGTTTGAAAACTGTGCGCGTGATCTGCGTTACGCCCTGCAGATGCTCCGCCGCACTCCGCTGTTCACCGCCGCCGCGATCCTTACCTTGGCGCTCGGCATCGGCGCGAATACCACCGTGTTCACCTTCGTCGATAACATCCTGCTGCACTCGCTTCCGATCCATGACCCGCAGCAGGTTACGTCTGTGGACTGGGGCGACGTTCCGAGTATGTCGTATCCCAACTACGTTGATTTCCGTGATCGGAACAGGGTGTTTTCGGAGTTGGCAGCTTGCCGGCTCAATATGGTCAATTTGAGCTTGCGGGCGCGCGAAAATTTCCTGGTTTGGGGCTATGAAGCAACGGGTAATTACTTCGCGATGCTTGGAATTAAGCCGTTGCTTGGGCGATTTTTCGGACCCGCGGATGACGACGCGCCCGGCGCTCACCCCGTTCTCGTGATCAGTTATCGCTATTGGCAAAAGCATTTTACGGCCGCGCCTGACGCGATCGGCAAAACGGTTAAAATGAACGGCTATCCTTTCACGATTATCGGCGTTGCGCCTCCGTCATTCGGAGGAACCGAGCTCATCATGTCCGCCGATTTCTGGGTCCCGATGAGTATGGAACTGGAGATCGAACCCGGCAACGACTGGTATCACTCGCGCTATGCCTGGAACATCTGGACGCTGGGCCGTCTGAAACCCGACGTGTCGGTGGCTCAGGCCGAATCGAATTTGGATGGAATTGCTAAGCAAATCGCTCATAACTATCCCGACCAATTCAGTGGGCAGGCACGGTTCCATTTGCCGCCTCCGGGGCTCATCGGCGAAGCCCTTCGAAAGCCTATTACCGGTTTCGGAGTTGTTCTCACAAGCATCGCCGCCGCGGTGCTTCTGCTGGCCTGTATAAACCTCGCGGGCATGCTGTTGGCCCGCGCCTCCGACCGGCAGCGTGAAATCGGCATTCGTCTGGCTCTGGGCGCAGGTAAATTCCGCCTGCTGCGCCAACTTATGACGGAAAGCCTCGTCCTTGCCACTACTGGCGGCCTGCTGGGGTGCGCTCTGGCCCTCGGCGCGTGTCGTCTGTTCAGCGCGTGGCATCCCGATTTCGGCATGCCGCTCAATACAGCGCTTCATCCTGACGGGGCCGTGTTTTGCTTTACTGCAGGTGTTGCTCTTCTAACGACATTCCTCTTCGGCCTAATGCCCGCGCTGCAGGCGATTCGAACCGACATCGTTCCTACGCTGAGGAATGAGCCCCTCTCTATTCGCTTGCGCCGCTGGAGCATGCGCGACCTTCTGATGATCGGCCAAATCGCGCTTTCCGTGATCCTCGTCATCTGCTCGGCGCTGGTGGTCCGCAGCTTGCAACACGCCCTTTCACTGAAACTCGGCTTCGATCCGAACAACGCCGTTTCGGTGTCTTTCGATTTAAGGTTGAAAGACTACAACCAGGAGCGCAGCAGGCGTTTCGATGCCAACCTGTTAGAGAAAACTGCCGCTCTTCCCGGCATCCAGTCGGTCGGCATTATCAATAACCTACCACTCCATATTGACCACCAAAAGAACAACATCATCACGCGCGCGGACCGCCCGTCGCCAAAGCCCGGACAGACCCAACACGCCGTCATCTACAACATTTCTCCAGGCTATCTGTACGCGGCCGGAACAAGGCTGCTCTCCGGCCGCGACTTGAATGATTATGACCGCCAAGGCGCGCCGCCCGTCGCCATCGTCAATGAAGCCCTGACGCACACGCTGTTCGGCAAGGAAAATCCTTTGGGCAAACACGTCCGCTTGAGCATCGATCCGGCAGACAAAGGAGTCGAGATAGTGGGAGTCGTGGAAACCGGCAAATACGAATCTCTTGGCGAGGATCCCATGCCAGCCGTGTTTCTGCCCATCGCACAAACCGGAACCGACTGGACGACTCTCGTCGCCCGCACTTCCTTGTCTGCCTCCCAGGCCACGGAACTCTTGCGCAAAGCCGTGCTCGATGGCAAGCCCGATCTGACTGTGACAAATGCCAGCAGCCTCAAAGATCAATTGGCCCTGCCCCTGTTTCCTGCCCGCATCGCCGCCATCGTCCTCGGCATCTTCGGTACGCTCGCCATCGTGCTAGCGGCCACCGGCCTCTTCGCTTTAATGGCCTACGCAGTCTCACGGCGAACGCGCGAAATCGGCATCCGCATGGCACTGGGCGCGAACTCAAACCAAGTTCTCTATTCGGTATTCCGGCGGACTCTCCTACTGTGCGTTATTGGCATGTCGATAGGCACAATCGTTACGTTAATCGCCGGAAGACTGCTCTCGGCCGTCCTCTACGGCATCAGTCCACACGACCCCGCCGCCTACGTCGTAGCTCTTCTTCTGGTAATCGCGGTCGCCCTGCTCGCCGCCTGGAACCCTGCCGCCCGCGCCATTCACATCGACCCCGCCCGCACATTGCGCGAACAGTAAGCCGCCCGCTCCGCTAAGATCAAGAACAGATCCAGTGCCCTCCGACCCGTGTCCGCAAGCTGTCGCGCCTGCCATCAGCGCCGCAAATTCACCCCCCACCCTCCAGCGCGTCCTCGGCCTCCCCAGCGCCATCTCCATCGTCATCGGCACTGTCATCGGCAGCGGTATCTTCCTCGTCCCCACCAGCATGATCCGCAGCGTCGGCTCGGTCGGAATGCTCTTCTCCGTCTGGATCTTCGCCGGCATCCTCAGCCTCTTTGGCGCACTCACCTACGCCGAACTCGCCGCCGCAATGCCCGAAGCGGGCGGGGAATACGTCTATCTCAGCGAAGCCTACGGCCCTTTCTGGGGGTTTCTCTACGGCTGGACGCAGTTTTGGGTCGCCAAAAGCGGCTCCATCGCCACCCTCGCCGCCGGCTTTTATACTTACCTCACGGCTTTCGTCCCCGCGCTCGGCGTTTCCTTCTACACCACTTCGCTGCACATCGGACCTCACGGCAGCCTCCTGCAGTTCCACTACGGGCAACTAGTTGCCATCGCGCTCATCCTCGCCTTGGCCGCCATCAACTACGTAGGCGTGCGCTCCGGCGGCAACGTACAAGTCTTCGTCACCGCGCTCAAAATGCTCCTCATCGCGACTGTCATCGTTATCGGCCTCTGCTTCGGTAACGGCAATTTTGCGCATATCCGCGAACACGTCCCGGCCCTCGGCGGCATGGCCGGCTTCTTCGCTGCCATGGTCAGCGCCTTATGGGCCTACGACGGCTGGAATAACGTCAGCATGGTTTCCTCCGAAATCCGCGATCCCCAGCGTAATCTCCCCCGCGCCCTCATCGGCGGAACGCTCCTGGTCATTGCAACCTTTCTCCTCATCAACGCCGCCTACTTCTACGTCCTCACTCCCAGCGAAGTCGCCACCAGCCATCGAGTCGCCGCCGACATGATGTCCCATGCCTTCGGCCCGCCCGCCGCCATCTTTGTGACCGTCGCCGTCCTCATTTCCATCTTTGCCGCCCTCAACGGATCCATTCTCTCCGGCGCGCGCGTTCCGTACGCCATGGCCCGCGACGGCCTTTTTTTCCGTACCGCTGCCTTCGTCCATCCGGTCTACAAAACACCGGGCCACGCCATGATCCTTCTCTGCCTGTGGTCTTGCGTCGTCGTGCTCAGCGGCTGGTTCGACGATCTCTATAATTTCGTCATCTTCGGAAGCTGGATTCTGTACGGGATGACCGCTTTTTCCGTTATTGTTTTACGAAAAAGAAAACCTGATTTAGTTAGGCCGTACCGGGTCGTTGGTTACCCCTATGTGCCAGTACTATTCGTTGGTGTCGCCATCATCCTGCTCTGTAGTACTGCGCTGACACGCCCCCGGGAATCCATAATGGGCTTATTTCTTATGGCGTTAGGCATTCCCGCCTACTTCGCCTGGAAAAAAAGGCGCACCATATCCTGAATATCCCAAGCTTTCTCCGTATACCTGTTCAAATTCCCTGGTACTACTAGGACTAGCCCGACTCTGCGGTGTTGAATTTACCTGAATATCGCATTAAACTTCGGATAAATCACCGGCGATCAAAACGCATCAAAAACGGTTTAGCATAATGCCGCCCGGTGATTCATTTACTAGAAACGATATGAGGGGGTTTCATTTGGACGTCGACAAAATGCTCGCCGAACTGAAATTGGAGCGGGAGCAGCTTGAAGAAGCCATCCTGACTTTGGAGCGCTTGGCCAGGGGCCGCGGTCGCCGTCGCGGCCGTCCGCCGTCATGGTTAAAGGATGCTGCCGCTGCCGTCTCCTCGGCTAGCGAGCACGACCTGGATGGTCTTCCTGCTGAACCGCGCCGCCGTGGCCGTCCGCCCGGCAGCAAAACCAAACACGCTACGGCCACGCAACCGGCCGAGATTTAAGCCAACACACTGGACGGCAGTCCAATTTTCAGGTGCTTTGTGGCTGCCGGCTTCTCTCAATACAACAAATACGGTTTGCGGCGTTCATCAAATTGCCGCGCCTCTTCCTCCATTTGGCTCTCGATGAAACTGGCATCCCGGCCCGATTTCAATTCCTCCACCAACTTGCTGCTCCCTATTAGCGCCAAGCACTTCTCGAAATCGAGCTTCCCCGGATACAGCTTCCGCAGCCCCGCCGCCAGTTCCACTCCTAATCGTGTACTGTCGAACGATTCTCGGTCAGTCACCACAAACCGGACCCCTGCGATCGCCTTTCCCGCGAAATGCGAACCGGTGGGAGTAAATCGCGTCGCATAAACGCGAACTCCCGGGATAAACCGTGAATTCAAATACTCGGCCAACGCCTCTCCGTCAATCCAGTCAGCCCCAATCTGCTCGAACGGAGCATCCGTCCCTCGCCCTAGCGAGAAATTCGTGTCCGGCTCCAGCATCACCAATCCGGGATACAGCAACGCCGCGTTCAGGCTCCGCATGTTCGGCGAAGGATTCACCCAGGTCAGCGACGTTGCATCGAACCAGTCGCCGCGCTCCCAATTCTGCATCTTAATCACATGCAGATCCGCGCCCCAATGCTGCTCCGCGTTTGCCATCGTCGCCAGTTCCCCGAAGGTCATGCCATGCCGCAGGGGAACCGTATAGCAGCCGACAAACGACTCATGGCGCTGCTCCATCACCGGTCCTTCCACATGCGTTCCCGTGATCGGATTCGGACGGTCCAGCAGGAAAAACGGCTTCTTCGCTTTACCCGCCTCTTCCAGCGCGTAGAGCATCGTGCACGAAAACGTGTACGTGCGCGACCCCACGTCCTGAATGTCGTAAACCACCGCATCCAGGTTCTGCATCTGCTCCGCCGTCAACCGCCGGCGCTCCGGCTGAAACAGGCTGACCACAGGCAATCCCGTCTTCGCGTCCGTGCTGTTGCCGACGTTGGCATCCGCCGTTCCATTGATGCCATGCTCGGGTGAAAACAAGGTCGTCACATTCACCCCCGCCGCCTTCATCACGTCCACATCCCGCCGTCCCGCCCGGTCCACCCCGGTCTGGTTCGTAATCAGGCCCACCCGCTTCCCCCGCAACTCGGCAAACTGCGTCTGCTCCAAAACATCCAACCCCGTCAAGGTCTTCGCGTTGCGGTCCACCATGCGATGCACGCCCGCGCCCCGCAGCGTCTCGTTATAGCCCGTTAGTGCCACCTGCTGCTTTACCGCGTCGCCAAACGACGCCGCCACCGCCGTCGCCACCCGCGATCGCAGCGAACTCAGCGATTTTATTCCATACGGATGCACCACGTTGGTCAGCAAAATCACAAACGAATCCGTTGTCGGGTCCATCCACAGCGACGTTCCCGTGTACCCCGTATGCCCAAAGGATCCGATGGGATACAACTCCCCGCGGTTGCTCGAAAACGGCGAATCGATGTCCCAACCGAGCCCCCGCAACACCGGTTGATCCGCCGGACTCTCGGGTGTAGTGAACTTCCTCACCGTCATCGGGCTAAAAACACGCACCCCATGAAGCTCCCCGCCGTTCAGCAGCATCTCCGCATACTTCGCCAAGTCGTCCGCCGTGGTAAACAAGCCCGCATGCCCCGCAATGCCTCCCATATACCGCGCCGTGGGATCGTGCACGAGGCCGCGTAACGGCTGCCCCGTATCTGGATCGATCTGGGTCGGCGCAATGCGCGGCCGCAGACTGGCATCCGGCTGAAACTCGCTATCCTTCATCCCGAGCGGCCCATAAATCTCCTGGTGCGCAAACTGCGGCAGCGTCATCCCCGAAAGCCGCCGCACAATCTCGCCCATCAACTCGAAATTGATGTCGCTGTAAATAAATTTCGCCCCCGGAGGCGCAATCGGCTTGGCATGCAAAGCCAACTGAATGCCCGTCTCGTACCCGCTCCAGCGCGGAACCAGCGGAATATCCGGCGGCATCCCCGAAAAGTGCGTCATCAAGAGCCGGATCGTGATATCACTCTTGCCGCCCTGAAACTCCGGCAGATACTTCGTCACCGGATCGTCCAGCCGCAGTTTGCCCTCCTCAAACAGCTTCATCACGCTCGGCGTGGTCGCCACCACTTTGGTCAACGAAGCCGCATCGAAGATCGTGTCCAGCGTCATCGGCTCCCGCTGCGGCAAAATCGCCCGCGACCCATACGCTTTCCGGTAAACCACCTGCCCATCGTGCCCAATCACCAGCACCGCGCCCGGAATCAATTTGGTCTGGACGGCTTCATCGACAATTCTGTCGACAGTCTGCGCGTCCGTGGGTGGATACTGCTGCTGCGCAAACGCCACTGCGCTCGCAAAAAAAAATACTGCTGCTAGTCCTCTCATGTAAAGAACAAGTTTAGGGCAGAGCAAATGCAGAGATGCCATTCCTTGCGACTCAGGTATTCTATGGGCGTGGAGCTAATCTTCGAAATTCGCGACGCGGAGGAAGGCGGCTATTACGCTCGTGCTCTCGGTCACGCCATCTTCACGGAAGCGGAGACTTGGGAAGAACTCCGCGAGAACGTCCTGGAAGCAGTGTCGCTGCACTTCGAAGCCGGCGTTGTCCGTCCCCGCATGGTGCAACTGCACTACGTAAAGGACGAGTTGATCCCAGTCGAAGCTGCATGAAATCCCCGCGCGGCGTATCTGCGGACCGTCTGATTCGCGTACTAGAGCGCCTCGGCTATGAGGTGATCCGCCAAAAAGGAAGCCACCTCAGGCTACGGAATGAAGGACCTCCGGACGGGCGGCGTTACTTCTCCGGCAACATGGCTCGCCCTTACCTCTACTCATGCCGCAAAGCTTCCATCGGGTCTATGCGCGCCGCACGCCGGGCCGGTACATACGCCGCAAGCAGCGCGACCGCGATCATCCCAACCGCTCCAAACACGATCGGGAGTGTGCTCTGCGCCAGCAGATCCGGGATGAGACTCGCGGCGAAACGCGCAGCCCCATACGCGAGGAGCACTCCGATCAGTAAGCCCCCGCAGGTGATCCGAAGCGCCTCTCCAACCACCATCCGGGACACGTCACCCGGCCTCGCGCCCAGCGCCATACGAACACCGATCTCGTTGGTACGCCGCGCAACGTTGTACGCGACTGACCCGTAGATGCCGATACCCACGAGCAGTGAGCCTAAAGCGCCAAACGCCGCCGATAGCATCGCGATGAGTCGCTCCGGAACGATGGACGTATCCACTTGGTCGGCCAGAGTAGTGATCCGAGCAATAGCCACAATCTTCAGCAAGTCACGTACTGTACGGCGGACCGCCGGTCCCACGGACCCCGGTTCAACGCTGGTGCGGATGGCAAAGTCCGATGCCGGTTGCGGATCTTGAAACGTATTGAGATAAATCGTGCGCAGTGCCGCTTCGCGAATGTCGTAATACTTCGCGTCACCGGCGACTCCCACAATCTTGTAAGGCTTCTTATCATCGTCGAACGTAACATACTTTCCGACGGGGTTGTCGCTGCCGAAGTAGTAGCGCGCCATCGCCTCGTTTACGATCGCCACACCCGGCCGGCCCCGGTCCTCAAAGGTGAAATCGCGTCCCGCAATTAACGGGCTTGCTAAGGTCTGGAAATACTTCGGCGCAACCAATTGGACGGAAATGTAGCGGCGGTTTTCTGGCCTTTCCTGGTGGCCTTGCACACTGACGAAACGGCTGATCCCTGCGCCCGAGATCGGCGTCGGAGCGCTGATCGTGGCTGAACGTACCCCAGGAATCGTCGCCAAGCGCCCCAGTAATTCCTGGTAGGCATGGGACAGTCGTTCGCCGCTATATCCGCTGCCCGTTGGATCGAGCCTCACCAGCAGAACGTGGTCGCGGCGAAAGCCCAGATCGAGGTGCTCGAGATTCGACAGATTGCCGACGAATAAGCCAGCACCGCTCAGCAGTCCCACCGACAACGCCACCTGCGCCACCACCAGACTCTTTCCGAAAAGACGACGAAACCTCGTCTCGCCCGAACTTCCGGCATCCCGCAGCGAAAACGCCGGAGCAGAAGCGAACGCGTTCCAGGCGGGAGGTAGTCCGAATAGCAGTCCAGTGAATAAGGCAACCCCGCCGGTAAAGAGCAGCACATGCACGTCGGGGAGGACTGGCATCGCGATGTGAGGCGGCCCGCCTACGAAGCGTCCCGCTGCCATGACCCGCACCAGTGCGCTAGCTCCGAAATACGCCAGGAAAATACCAAGTACGCCGCCCGCTGCGGATAGCAGCAGCGACTCGGTCAGGACCTGACGCACTAGGCGAAACCGGCCAGCCCCCAAAGCGACGCGCAAAGCCATTTCCCGCTGGCGGGCCGCCCCGCGCGCCAGCAACAGTCCGGCCAGGTTGATGCACGCGATCAGCAGTAGGAGGACCACGACAGCCATTAACGCCAACAACGGTTTCGCGAACCGATCGCGCAGGCCCGTCAACAGACCTGCGCCTGCCGGCTCCACCGAAAACTTCAGTTGGCGCATCTGGGGATCTTTGCTGGCCCTGATCCGTTCGTTGAGGGTCCACCTAAACAACACCGTCATTTCCGCTCGCGCTTGCTCGATAGATACGCCGGGTTTCAGCCGTCCTATCAGCCGCAAGGTCCCGGGGCTGACGCGGTCGCGGGGATGAATCATCCAGTCCAAAGCCAGTGGTACCCAGATGTTCGGCTGGACTCCTACTTGCACTCCGAAGAATCCACGCGGCGTCACACCTATTACCGTTACGGGCACATTGTCCACTACAATGTGCTTCCCTAGAACGGCCGGATTCCGGTTGAACTTGCTGTTCCAGTAGGACCAACTCAGCACCGCGACGGCAGAATCACTGCCCGCCATACTATTGTTCTGTGTGCCGATCAACCGGCCGATCGCGGGCTTCACCCCAAGCATGGGGAAAAAATTTCCGGCCACGCAGTCGCCATCCACAGCCTCGTGTTCCAGACCCACGCCGCGCACTTTGAAACGGGATGGGTGGTCGCCGGTGATTCCCGAAAAGACGTGGTTCTGATCCCGAAAGTATTCGTAACTTCGCCGGGAAAAAGCGTTCAGAGCAGGATCGCCCGGGTACTGATTCAGAAACTCCACAAGCTGTCCCGGATCCTGCACCGGTAACCATCGCAGCATCACGGTATCGATCAAGCTGAAGATCGCCGTATTAGCCCCGATCCCCAACGCCAGCGAAAGGACCGCAACAGCCGTGAAACCGGGATTCCGCCACATCATGCGCAGTGCGTAACGAGCATCCTGCCAAAGACTTTCGAGCGCATTTGAAATCCACATCTCGCCTGTGACCTCCTAGCGAATCTTTGCCGCCATGCCGCACGCTTAATGTACTAGTAAATAAATACAATTGTCAAGAGAAAAATATAGAGACGGTCTGTTGAGCAAACGTCGGCTTTCATAACTCATCTCTCACCCAGGCACCCGTTACCATCAAAGAGTGCCCGCTAACCTGAACACGCCGGTCAACTCCCCCGAACTCGCCCGTAAGCCCGTCCCTGCCATCATTGTTTTAAGCGTCACAGTCGCCGCCTTCCTGGTCTGGCTCATCTATTTCAAAGGCAAAGTAGCCGCCCCCGAATGGGTCCTCTCGCTCCCTGCCGCCAACGCCGCCTTTAACTCCCTCGCCGCTCTCTGCCTCATCGCCGGCTACATCAATATCCGCCGTGGCAACCGCCTGGTACATATGCGATTCATGATCGGCGCCACCGCCTCCTCGGCGCTTTTCCTGGTCAGCTACATCACCTTCCACTACTTCCACGGCGACACGCTCTTTCCCGGCCACGGCTGGATTCGTCCCGTCTACTTCTTCATCCTCATCACCCACATCGGCCTTTCGATGATCGCCCTGCCGCTCATCTTCGCCACACTCTGGTACGCCACCCGCGCCCAATTCCGTTTCCATCGCGCCGTCGCCCGCTGGACCTTCCCCATCTGGCTGTATATCTCGGTCACGGGCGTCATCGTTTACTTCATCTTGAGAGCCTATACGTCCTCCTACTGAGGCCTCTGCCAAACTATTGATAGGAGCCCGTCACCATGGCCACGGCCGCTCACTTTCTAACTGAAGAACAATTTGCCGCCCTTCCCGATCTCCCCGGTAAACAAGAACTCCTCGAAGGAGAATTGCTGATGAGTCCCCCCGCCGCGGGTTGGCACCGGGCCTTATCCCGGCGCATCGAGGAAGCCCTCCGGTCTTTGGAGTCTGCCGGATTTGTCGTCCTTTGCGAGGCAGGCGTTCGCCTTCCAAGAACCGCTGACGGGCAAGAACTGGCCAGCACGCTTCAGCCGGACGTAATCGTTTTCAACCGGGCCAAATGGGAACACGAAACCCACCCTGACAGCGGAAAAAAGTACCCCGAAGATCCGTTGCTAGTCATCGAAGTGATCTCTCCGGCAAACCGCCGCGCGAAGATCGAACGCAAAGTCCGTACCTATCTCGCCAATGGAGTCTACGCCTGCTGGGTCGTCGATGTCCCGCGCGGAGTGCAGGTCTTATATCCCGACCGCACAGCCGAGGAAAATCAAACAACCGTCACTACTCCCGCACCCCTGCCGCCCGTTACTCTCGATTTCGCCAAACTCTTCAGAACCTAGCATCCAAGAAAAGCGAGGCCGTTTTTCTCGCAGCCTCGCCATTTCTTTAGAACTTCCAATCCATACCGAGTGATGCTCCATTGAGGCGTCCGCCAGCCCAACAGTGCGGATCCGAACCCAATCCTCCAGTCGCCGCGTAAGCATCGTGGCAGTCGGTTGCAACCGTTCTGCCGCCTGCGCCCAGATCATAGTGCGCGTACGGTCCATTCATCGTCATAGCCCAGTCTGTATAAATACCTAGGTTTTTGGTGGCCTGATACTTGTAGGCGATCGTGAACATATTGGCTTGATTGTTGACGTTCGCCCCTCCTGTCGAGTCGCTGCCTGGCGTTCCGCCGGGAGGCGTTTGGAAAGAAGAATCATGCTGCCCGGGATCGCCCTCGGCACGAAACGCATGCGCCCATCCGAGATTGATGTTGGTGTGTTTCGTAAGCTGCTGGCTCAAAGCGAGCCACGTGCCCTGCCGCTGCCGCTCGTTCTGGAATTCCAGGTCAGACGGTACATAGCGATGCATCGTTTCGTAGATACCGCTGAGCGTCGTCTTTGTCGGAAACAGGTATTGGACGCCGACTTTGCCTGCATCTTCATCGGCTACGTCTTCTGCTTCCAAGTGGGCCTCCGTAGCGTTTGGCGAACCGTAGAGTCCCGCGATGTCGCTCTGCCGGTTCACTTTTTCGTGACGCTCGTAGGCAACCGCTGCATAGAAAGGCCCGTGAGTAAAAGTGACGCTGGCGCTGGCAGCATTGCTGAAAGAACCGTCGCTACATGTGATAGGCGTAATGCCGCCGCTTCCTGGAATGTTGCCGCCCGTGCAGTCCGCTTCGCCCGCCGCGATGTTATCGCTGTTCAATGCGCGGTTTTGACCAGGCGAAAAGAGTGCTGCGATCGCAACACCTTTCCAGTTTGGCGATTCGTACCAGATGGAATGGTCAAGTCTGGTGCCGAACTCCACTCGATTATCCCCGCCCGTATTGCTCATGATTACCTGGTAGTCCCCCAGTTCGCCGTAGAAGGGGTTCATGCGCATAGTTGAATTCTTGTAGGGAGCATCGGTTTTTCCGATCTTGATTGCTCCCCAGGTCGAAGAAGACAAACCAATGAAGCTGTTGCGTGATGTCAGTGCGCCCTTCACTACATTGCTTTCGGAGCTGTTCGATTCACTGGTTCCCGGCATCGAGGCAACATCGATCTGCGATTCGAGCTGATAGACAAGTTTCAAGCCCATCCAATTAAGCCTCTGGAACCCACGTACACCCGCGTAGGAAATATTGGACGAAATATCGGAGAGCCAGCTCATATTGCCGACCGGCCCAAAGCCATCGGGACCTACTTTTCCGCCAAGACCTTTTGTGACCGCATCGATCGAGAGATCAATATTGCCATAGGGCGTGATCTCACCATTGGTGGTGTAAAACGTGAGGGCCGGTCCGGGCTTCCGTTCAAAAAAGCCGTGCTTATTTGCCGCCGATTGATCCTTGCTCGCGACAAACGGCTGAGCCGGCACTGCCGGGTTCGCCAGAGAGGCTTGTGGTTTTGTATCGGTGGCTTTCTCGATCTTCGCCTGTAACCGGTTCATCTGCTGCTGCAGCGCTTGCAACTGTGTCTTTAGGTCGCTCAAGTCATCGGCTTTAGTGAGTTGAAGCGAAACAACGGCGATTACGGCAATTTGAAAAAATCTCTGGTGCAATCTCATTCGGAAAAAATCTTCTTTTTTCGAGCGCCCCGCCAGTTCGTTCTTTCCTTTAAGAACTATAAAGTAAGAACAAATAAAGCCGGTATACTCGAATCCCTTTAGTTGGTTTCTCAAAAAAGGTCTTTCCCGGAACTGTAAAATCTCCAGCAAAGTGACACTTGTATGCCAGTGTCCCGGGCGATTTGCCTACGGATTGTTCTGAAGAGAAATGTGTCCGCAAGGCCCTACCATCTTTCAGATTCAGCGGAATTTGCAAAACAGAAACAGATTGTTCTTTGGCGAATTGCTTGCGCATACATCGCGATGCCTGCTCTTTCGCGAGGAATCCATCAAGGGAGTTTTCACATGAATAAATGGCCCATCGCCAAAAGAGTATCGGTAACTTGCGGAGTTTTGGTGGCCATCTCGATAGCTACGGGGTTGGTTGGCTTATTGAACGTAAGTAAAACTGCTGTAAGTATTCGATTCATCGTGTCAAATTCGCTGCCAAGCGTCGAACAACTCACTTCGATCCAGGCCATCGCCCTGGAACTTCGAGGCACCAGCTTGTTACTGGGCACTCCAGGATTGTCGGACGACTACAAAGGAAACCAGCTTCGCCATGTAGGGGATCTGCAGCGGCAAACGCTCAGCCTTCTGCATACTTACGGGACGGCGGTTCCCCCATCGGAAAAACCGCTCTATGAGGTACTCCAAACTAAAACCGCCGCGCTCGTAACTGCCTGCGCGCAGTTTCGCGAATTAGTGGCCAGCAGTAAGACCGATGAGGCGGGCGCCTACTGGTCGAAGGAGGGCGGCTCTATCTCCAAAGCGTTCCGAAAAGCTATGCAGGACGAAGTCGACTTCAACAATACCGCTGCTTCGGGTTACGCCGGTGCCGGATACACAGCCGCTCACGCGGCTTATTCATTCACCTGGAGCTTGCTGCTCTTTTCCATGGCGATCGGCCTCACCTTGGGCCTCATCGTCGTGCGAAGCGTGAATCGTACCCTTTCTCGCTCTGCCGGCGAACTCCGCTCCAGTGCCGAACAGGTCGCTACAGCGTCCGTCGAACTCGCCTCCGCCAGCGAAATGCTGGCCCAGGGAGCCAGTGAACAGGCTGCTTCGCTTGAGGAAACCTCTGCTTCCGGTCATCAGATCAGCGCCATGACCGAGCGCAATGCTGAAAATTCACGCGCGGCGGCCACGCTGATGACCGATGTTGATACCAAAGTAGCGCACGCCAACACCAAGCTCGATCAAATGGTCGACAGCATGAGTGAAATTACCAGCTCCAGCGAGCGTATCGCCAAAATCATCAAGGTGATCGATGAAATCGCTTTCCAGACCAACATTCTGGCCCTGAATGCGGCGGTCGAGGCCGCTCGTGCCGGGGAAGCCGGAATGGGATTCGCCGTGGTTGCCGATGAGGTCCGTAACCTCGCCCAGCGTTGCGCGCAGGCCGCAAAGGATACCGCCTCCCTCATTGAAGAATCCGTTGGCAACGCTCGTAATGGCAGCAGCCGCCTCGATGAGGTTGCCACAGTCATTCGCAGCATTACCGAGAGCGCCGCAAAAGTCAAAACCTTAGTCGACGAAGTCAGCGTCGGGGCGGGCGAGCAGTCGCGCGGCATCGACCAAATCTCAAATGCTTTGGTCCAGATGGAGCAAACGACCCAGCAAACCGCCGCCAGCGCCGAAGAAAGCGCCTCCGCCAGTCAGGAACTGCGCTCACAAGCCGATTCCATGCAAAGAGTCATACTCGCCCTCGAAGCGTTGGCCTCCTCTCGCACGGCGAAACCCGCGTCCACTCATCCACGGACCACGCGTTCCACACCAACGAAGGCAAACGGATTACTTCACTTGCAAAAAGCGGTTGGAACCAGCCGCTCCAAATCCGTAACTCCGCCCAAACCGAAACTCGCCACGGTCGCCGCAAGCGCATCATCGTTTCCACTCGACGATTCAGACTTCCGCGAGTTTTAGCGGCTCGGTGCGCGAACCAATTACTTCCAAGCATCCGAGTGATCAGCCCAGCATCGGCTTAATTCTCTCCAGTATTAATGGAGTTCGGCGGTCCAAACATTACTGGCGATGAGGCGGTTTAGGAAAAGCTACTTTTCGGCCGTCAGGCGAGGGCACGGCCCAGCCTTGGATGTCTCCTAGCGATTGGAATTGGCCGCTTGATTGGACGTATAGGGGCTGATTGCCGACGGTTGTGTCTTCCGAGACGAACCAGTGGTGGCCGTCGGCTGCCCAGACCAGGCCGCGTAATTTGGCTACCCCGGCCAGGGTTATATCGTGCTCATGGGGCTGGTTGGGATCTCCGTCCAATGCGATGACGTGAATTCGGGCAGTGCTTGAATCATGGTTCGGTATGGCGACTTCTGTGCCGTCGGGAGGGATGTTCCAGTCCCCCAGAACTTCGCCTGTTGCGGCGGTTCGGGCGAGCTCGCGGCCTTTGCCGGTGATGGGGTCGAGATCGTAGAAGAGGCAGTATTTCTCGGTGCGAAGTGCCGGCATTATTGATGAGGAAGTCGAAACGCTTCGCGCCAAGAGTTGTGAGCGCCGACTGAACGCTGTTCACCCAAGCATCGAACAAGCCAATGTTGCCGGTGTCGAGCTGCAGCGCGATGGCTTGCGCTCCTGGCTCATTGATGGCGGAGACTACAGCATCGGCTTCCGCCCGATTCCTGTGATAGGTGAAAATAGAATTGACTCCCCGCTTGGCGAGGCTCATGACGGTATTGCGGCCGAGGCTTCCTCCGGTCACAATGGCAATTTTGCCTGCGGAGAATTGAGAGTTCTGTTCTGACATTCGTTCCCTCCTTCGTTACGTTACGTCCACCAGCGTATATTTTTTGGGGGATCAGGTGAATGCCGAAGCTTTCCATTTTCTTGCCTATTCCTAATCATGTAAAACTCTTCATATATGCCTCCTCAGGGTGGGAAGGAACCGGATCGGCTGAGCGAACTGGCGCGGGCGCTGAGACGCTATACGGACGCCCGCGGTGGAATCAGTCCGTTCGTCACCGAGATTGGAGGATTTGCGATCCTACGCTCCGACCATGAGAAACGGCCCTCGCACCTCATTTTCAAACCGGCACTCTGTATGGTAGTTCAGGGTGCGAAATGGGCAACTTTCGGTAGGAGGCGGTTTGACTACCGGGCGGGGCAGGCACTAGTGGTAAGCGTGGAAATGCCTTCGCTGGGCGCCGTTTCCGCCGCCAGCCCGATGGAGCCCTACCTGGGCATTATTATCGAGTTCGATCTCGCGATCATGCAAGAAGTGATCGAGCAACTCGGCGTGCGGCTGACGCCAAGCGAGGTCGATCAAGCACGAGAGGTCAGCGTAACGGATCTAAGCGAACCTTTGGCAGACTGCGCGTTGCGCAGCCTGCGTCTTCTGGATACTCCCCAGGCAATCCCGATGCTTTATCCAGGAATCATGCGCGAGATTTACTACTGGCTTCTCACCGGACACAACGGCGACCAGATCGTCCGGATGGCGATGGCCAACGGCCACGAGCAACGGGTGATTCAGGCGATTCATCATCTGCGGGATCGATTGCCGAACTGGTCCGCATCGAAGAACTGGCTGCCATCGCGCGGATGAGTCTAGCTACTTTTCACCGGCAATTCAAAGCGATCACCTCGATGACGCCGCTTCAATATCAGAAGCAGCTACGTCTGCTCGAAGCCCGGCGACTGATGGTCTCGAACAATGCGAATGTCGAGAACGCCGCGTTTCAGGTCGGCTATGAAAGCCCCTCGCAATTTAGTCGTGAATACACGCGAATGTTTGGGCGATCCCCACACCGAGATATTTCCGCCCTGAGATTGTCCGCGGCTTGAACCGCTCAGGCCGTGCCGTCGGTCCGCCTTCCATGAGTTAGCCGCGAAGCACGTCAACAATTAGGATCCGCCCGCCTTCTCGACCGCACCTGGTTGATTTTCCAAGGAATACCGCTCATTTGTTACCCTTGTAATGATCCCGCAATCATGAGCAGTTTGACCGTTACCCTGCCCGATGGCATTCAGCAGAGCGTTCCGCAAGGCACACGGCCCCTTGATATTGCCGCATCGATCAGCCCGCGGCTGGCGGCCGACGCCGTGGTGGCGCGCGTAAATGGAGAGCTGTTCGATCTGACGCGTCCGCTGGAATCCGACACCCAGGTTCAAATTCTGACCACGAAAAATCCCGAAGCGTTGCAGGTTTTGCGGCATTCAACCGCGCACTTGTTGGCGGCGGCGGTTCTTGAACTATATCCTGAAACGAAGCTGGGAATTGGGCCGCCCACCGAGGCAGGATTCTACTACGATTTTCAGCGGGACACGAAGTTCACTCCCGAAGACCTGGAAAAGATCGAAGCGCGCATGGCGGAATTGCAGGCCAAAGCTCTTCCGTTCGATCGCAAACTGACCGCCAAGGCGGAAGGACTGGCGAAGTACCAAGACGATTGGATGAAGCATGAACTGATTGAAGAACGCGCGGGTGATGTTTTCTCCGAATATACGCTGGGCCCAAATTTTATTGACTTCTGCCGCGGCCCGCACGTTCCGTCCAGCGAGAAGCTGAAGGCGTTCAAATTGCTCTCCATCGCGGGGGCCTATTGGAAGGGAAGCGAAAAGAATCCTCAGCTTCAACGCATCTACGGGACCGCTTTCTTCACCAAGAAAGATCTGGACGAGTATCTGAACCGTCTTGAGGAAGCCAAAAAGCGGGATCATCGCAAATTAGGCAAAGAGCTTGGACTGTTTGCCGTTAATGAGCTGGTGGGAGCGGGTTTGCCGCTGTGGCTTCCGAAAGGCGCGACCATCAGGCGACTGCTGGAAGAATACATCCTGGACCTGGAGCGCAAGACCGGGTATCAGCATGTCTATACGCCGGACCTGGCGAAGATTGAGTTGTTTCAACGGTCCGGGCACTGGGAACATTACCACGAGGATATGTTCCCGCCCATGGATCTGGAGACCGAACAGATGGTGCTGCGGCCCATGAACTGCCCGCATCACATTCTGATTTACGAGAACAAGCCGCACAGCTATCGCGAGCTGCCGGTGCGTATTGCCGAACTCGGCACGATGTATCGCTACGAACGCTCCGGCGTTTTGAGCGGCTTGAGCCGGGTGCGCTGCATGACGCTGAACGACGCCCACATCTTCTGCACGCCGGAACAGATCAAGGAAGAGTTCACGAAGGTGATGCAGCTTGTCGAAGAGTCGTATCGCGCGCTCGGCATTACGCAGTACAGTTATCGGCTCTCGCTGCGGGACAAAGCCAATACAGAGAAGTATGTGGCCAACGATGCCATGTGGGAACTAGGGGAACGAGTGCTTCGCGAGGCCATGGATTCGCTCGGGCTGCCGTATGTGGAAGCCCCCGGCGAGGCGGCCTTCTACGGCCCGAAACTCGATATTCAGTTGGCCGACGTGATGGGCCATGAAGAAACGTATTCCACCATTCAAATCGATTTCCATCTGCCTAACCAGTTCAATCTGCATTACGTGGGAGCAGATGGGCAGGAACATCGTCCGGTGATGATTCATCGCGCCATCGTGAGCACGATGGAACGCATGATTTCGTACTTAATCGAACTCTATGCGGGCGCATTTCCGGTTTGGCTCGCTCCGGTGCAGGCGATTGTGCTTCCTATCACCGATCGCCAGAATTCTTATGCCGCCGAGGTGCATCAAAAGTTAAAGGATGCCGGCGTTCGTGCCGAACTCGATAGCCGCAGTGAAAAAGTGAACTTCAAAATTCGCGAAGCCCAACTACAGAAAATTCCGTTTATGCTTGTTATCGGAGACCGGGAAGCGCAGGCAGGACAGGTCTCCGTTCGCAACCGCAAACATGGCGACCAGGGCGTCAAAGATGCGGATGCCTTTATTGCAGAGCTTCAGCAGCTCGTCGACAGTAAGTCGACCAGCGAGTAAGGGGTCCTTTGCTCATCACCGTGATCACGCTGTTGGTAACCGGTAGCCTGATCTACTGCCTGCTGACCATTGTGGCGTCTCTGCGGCATCTACAGCAGGAAGAGACGCCTGGGGCTACTCAAGCAATCGTGTCCATTTCCGTCCTGAAACCGCTTTCCGGCATCGAAGACGGCCTGCAGGAGAATCTCGTATCGTTCTTTGAGCAGGATTATTCGCCATTTGAGATGATTCTTGCCGTTCGTCACGACACCGATCCGGCGTACGAGCTTGCAGCGTCGCTGATGAAGCGGTACCCCGAAGTGAATTGCCGCATTTTGGTAACCGGCACGCCGCCCTACGCAAATGCAAAAGTGTACAGCTTGAGCTTAATGGCGGCCATGGCGTCTCACGACGTTTTGGTTATGAGCGATAGCGATATCCGTGTCGGCCGTGATTTTCTGCGCAACATCGCGGCGGAGATCGCGGCTGACAACTACGATCTTGCCACTTGTCCGTATCGCGCGGTACCCGGAAACACCATCTGGTCCCGGCTGGAAGCGCTGGGGATGAATACCGAATTCTGGGGCGGAGCGCTTGTCGCGAAACTGTTGGAGGGAGTTCGTTTCACCATCGGGCCGACGGTAGTAGCGCGCCGCGCAGTGCTAAACGCGATTCCCTGGAGTACCCTTAGCGGCTATCTGGCGGAGGATTTCGTTCTGGGCCAACGCGCCGCCGAACGGGGATTCCGGGTGGGACTTTCCCATTCTATTGTCGAGCACCGCCTCAGCGGGGAGTCTCTGGAGAAGAACCTAGCCCACCGACTTCGTTGGGCGCGGAGTACGCGCCGCTCACGGCCGTCCGGTTATTTGGGACAGCTCTTTACGCATCCGTTGCCGCTGGCGATGATTCTGACCACTCTTGACCATCCCCTTTGGCCCGTGCTGGCTGCGACCGCGCTTCTGCGCGGCCTGTCCGCCTATTCCGTTTCCAACCTGGTGCTGAGCGAAAAACTTTCCCTGCCTGGTTGGCTACTGATTCCGTTGCAGGACGTGTTGAGCTTTATCTTCTGGCTGGCAGGATTTAGCGGCAACCATATCGATTGGCGGGGTCGCCGCTATCGCCTCCATCGCGATGGAACGTTTGAATTGGTAAGCTAGCGCCTACTTTTCGTCGTTTTCCTTGGGCTGCGGTTTCTTCTGACCTTCGCGGAAAGCTTCCTGCTTCATTTCCTCGGATGCATCCGCCTTGTTCATCGCCGCATACCCTTGCAGCGTTGCGTTGGAATCCGCGGCATCCTGTAAACTTCTCGCCGAATGTTCGGCTTCATGCGGAGCATCCACCAGGTTTTCGGGTTTGTCATGTTCTTCTTGACGTGGCATAAATCGTTTCTGTTCTGTAGGATCATTTAAAGCGGAGAGTGGTTTCGGTTCGTTTCGGCAACTATAAATTGCGGCTCTCCGCCGCAGCTTTCGCCTTCAACTCACCCAACAGCCGTTCCACCTTGTCGTTTCTTTCCAATTCGGCGAGTTTTCCTTCGGCGTTTGCCTCAGCCACAGCGAGGTAGCCGTGGCCGAGCGACTCCGCCGTGGACACCTTCTGGCGCAGGCGGTCCAGTGTGGCTTCGTGTTCCGTTCCGGCCATGGAGGTCGTGCCGGACTGTTGCGCCAGGCGGGCACGACGATGCTGCGCAATCAACAAGTCGGCTTGCGATCTGGTTTCGGTCATCTTCTGCTCCAGTTTGTGCATCGCATCACGAAGAATGCCGACCTGCCGCGACTGATCTTCCAACTGCTGCGCGAAATTACGCGCAGCGGTTTCGTAGGTGAGCGAGCGTTCCAAGGCCGCGCGGGCCAGGTCCTCCTCGTTCTTCTGTAACGCAAGTTCCGCTTTTCCGACCCATTCTTTCTGCCAGTCGAGATTTTCGCGATGCTTTTTTTGCAGCATATGCTGATCGGCGATTGCGGTGGCGACTTGCGTCTTTACCTGCATATATTGGTTTTGCATATCGAGAAGCAGTTGTTTCAAAAGCTTCTCGGGGTTTTCGGCCTTATCGACCAGGTCGTTAATATTTGCTTTGATGAGCGTTGTCACGCGTTCGAGCAGTGCCATAGTTTATTCCTTTCCTTTCGTGTTTGTCGAAGCCCATTTGCCGTCGCCGTTTTCGGCATGACTTCCGATGCCGCGAACCTTACCGAGAAGCTCGGATATCTGCATGCCCGAGAGCGTCTCAAAGAGTGCCGGGACTTGCGCGGCGATCTTGGTGATGTCGCCCGTAATCTTGTTCATGCCCGCCGCCTCTCCGTCGCCCGTGCTAACGATGGTGATCTTGTCGACATTGGCCAGCGGCGAGGCTAACGCCCTCACTATTTCGGGCAGGCTGGTCAATAGCTTGTCGACCACCGCCGCCTGGTTCCATTCCTGATACGCTTCGGCGCGCACGTTCATCGCCTTGGCTTCGGCCTCACCTTTTTTCAGGATGATTTCGGCTTCCGCCTCGCCTTGCAAGCGTATGGCGGCCGCGGCGCCTTCGGCTTCAAGACACGCCTTGCGCCGCATGGCTTCGGCCAGCATTTCGATACGCTGACGCTCAATTTCGACATTCTTCAGAACGGTGGCGATCAGCTCTTTTTCGTGGCGCAGAATTTCAGCTTCCTGCACCTTCACCTCCTGCTCCTTCTCCACCTGCCGGATCTTCACGGCTTCGGCGATCACCTGCTGCTGCATGATGTTCGCCTGAATATCGTAGGACTTGTCGGCTTGCGCTTGCTGGCGTTTGATGGTTTCGACGTACTGCGCTTTTTTGATTTCGAGATCGCGCTGGGCTTCGGCTTGCGCACCTAACGACAGCGCTTCGGCAAGCACACGCTCCTGGTCGGCCTGCGCTTTGGCAACAGCAGAAGCACGAAGCGCATCGGCTCGCCGGATGGCCGTGTCGCGCTCGGCTTCGGCGGCGGCTACATCGGCATCGCGTTTAATGCGGGCGATATCGGGACGACCCATGTTCGTGATGTACTCGTTGCCGTCGCGGACTTCGCGGATCGTGAAGGAGATCACCTCCAGCCCCATCTTGCTGAGATCCTCGGCGCAGGTGGCGCGCATTCGGTCGCCCACCATCTCGGGTTCCTTGACGATCTGTTCCACCGAAAGTTGCCCGATGATGCCGCGCAAATGCCCTTCCATCACCAGCCGGATGAGGCCTTCGCGGGACGCGTCAGTTTTGGTGAGGAACTGTTCTGCCGCCGTTTGAATGGATTCCGGATCGCTTTTCACCTTGATTTGCGCGACGGCCTCCACCGTTACGGCGACGCCTTGTTTGGTATACAAGTCCTGTTGCGGCGCGACATCGAAGGACATGAGCTGCAAGGAAAGCTGCTTGAAATTTTCGATGATGGGGAAGATGACGGTCCCGCGTCCTTTGACGATCCGCGTTCCGCGAAGGCCGTAAACGATCATCGCCTCATGCGGTCCGGCTTTACGATACAGCGAAGTAATCGCCATCATGAGCACCAGCAGGACGACCACCAGGGCAATAGCAATAAACAAGATTTCGTGCGACATATAGTTCTCCTAAAGACAACTTCAAAACGCTTCCTTTCTCTCGTCGGTCACGGCGTTCCCAGGAACGCCTTCGGTCATGGCGTCCCAGGTACGCACGAACGCAATGCCCTTTTCATAACGCGTGACAATCACTTCCTCGCCATGCGCGATATCGATTCCGTCTTCACTGCGAGCCGGGGTGGACCGGCGGGCGCCGTCCCGCAGGTAGATCAGCTCACCCACACCTTCGGAGCGAATGGTGCAGGAGACTCGCCCGAGCACGCCCGTCATTTCGTAGTCGAACGGATCGAGCGGCTGCTCGCGTGACTGCAGAAAGCGGAGAAATGCCGCCAGTACCCAAGCGCCGGCTAGTCCCAGAGCAGCCGCGATCGCAAGGTCGAGCCACCAGAACAGCGGCGAGTGCCGGGTCAGCAGGTAGCCGGCCCCGCCGAACCAGGCAAGAAAGATCGCGGCCGCGCTGGGGTTGATGAGACTGGCCAACCAGCTTGCCTCGTGTCCCATTGAGTGAGCCGGCGTGTGAGCATGCGCGCCGTGGGCGTGAGTTGCATGTCCGTGGACTGCGTGACCATGACCCAGGTGCATGCCGCCCAGCAGCAGCGTCGCGAAGCTCCAAAGAGCGCCCACCGCGAAGCAGAAGAGATACACATCGAGCCAAGTCATCGTACGGCCTCCTCGTTTTTAGGTTGCAGAACATTTTGGGATTGCAAAACCTCTGACAAACGGTCCACAAGCTCCGGATTTTCCAGAATTGCTCCCAGTAAAAGAATGCACTTGCGGGAATCATCGTGCCGGGCGAGTCGCAAGAGAGCATCGGCGAGCAGCGCATCCCGATGAAATCGTTCAGCGCCTTCGATGAGCCAGAGGTCAAGCTGGTCTTCATTCGAGCGTAAGTCGCTGATCAGGCCGGTTTGAAAGCCCTCCGGGTCGTCCACAAGATAGCCGGGATGGACGCGAAAGAATTTGGCCAGCAGGAGACGAGTCGTATTGGTGAGGTGCTTCCGCCGGCCACTTTCCAGTTGCGAAAGGTAGGACTGGCTGATGGACCGGTGAAGCTCCTGTTGAATGGCGGAGACTAACTCGGACTGAGTCATCTCGCGATCGAGCCCGCGCAAGCGTCCCTCGACTGTGCGTAGGTACCGTAATTTTTCCGCGACCGTCATATTGCGATCTGCAATATTTATATCACAAATTGCAATTAGAACGCAAGAGGAAAAAACGGAACATTAAAGATGTGCCATAAGCGCCGGTTCTTGCGAAAGTTCTAGTACGATAGCGGTACAACACAGTTATGTCGCACGGTAATACCTCGTGCCGGAGTAAAAGGGATAGTTTGCTCCAAATCGAGCTTGAACAGTTGTACACGCGGCGATCCCAGTTGGAGGAGGCCATCCGCGATTTAGAGATGGCGCAATCCCTGTACCGGTTGGGACAAGCACATTCGCCCTCGACCTCTCCCGGTTTGGAGTTTTCCGCAAATGCTTGTAACCTAACAAATTGCCGGAACGCCTAGGAAGACGTAGCTCCCGAAGCGGCTGGCAGCCAGAGCCGGGATGCTGATAGAGCAGGAACTAATAGAACGAGCGCGAACGGGCGATGCGGGAGCGTTCAACCAGGTTGTTCTTGCCTACCGTAAGAGGATTTTAGGAACGATATCGCGTCTGATTGGGCGGCCAGAGGACGTGGAGGACGTGGCGCAGGAGGTATTCGTGCGGCTATATTATTCGCTGGATCAGCTTCGCACGGCGGACGTTTTCGAACCTTGGCTGTACCGGTTGACGGTGAACGCTTCCTATGATTATTTGCGGCGGGTAAAACGGCGCAGCGAGTCGCGGATGGCAGACCTGAGCGAACATCAGGTGATGATGGCCGATTCGGTGGCTGGCGGCAGGCTGGAGGACGAGAAGCAGCAAAAAGGCAAAGTTCGCGAGTTCATGGACGCCCTGTTCCGGCACGTGTCGGAGGAAGACCGGCTGCTGCTGACGTTGAAGGAAGTAGAGGGGCTTTCCCTGAAGGAACTGGAATCGATCTATGGAGCGAAGGAAAACGCTTTGAAGGTTCGTCTTTTTCGGGCACGGCAAAGAGTACTGAAGGCGTACACCGCAGCGAAAGAAGCTGGTACATTATAGCCATCCGTGAAGTTGCGGACGGCCCGGGAGCCACGGAAGACGCAGGGTAGTCAAGGAGTTATGGCGAGGAGTTATGACGGACGGCGATTATCAATTGGATGAATTGTTTCAACGATACCGGGCGGCATGTCCGGAAGTGGATGCCGCGCCCCATTTCATGCCGGCGTTGTGGGCCAAGATCGAAGGCCGCCGGGGATTCGCGTTTACGTTCGAGCGTTTGGCGAAACCGTTGATGACGGTGCTGGCGGCGCTTTGCATACTGCTCTTCGTGCTGAATGTGGCGGGAGTGGGACAGAGCAACCCGTTGGCCGCTTCGTACACGGACGCGCTTGCGGCGGACAGCAGCGCCGAGAGGACGTACTACACCGAAGCGATTCGAGACAATCCGAGCGGGTTTCAGGCTCCGGTGGAGCTTCGCCATTCAGGCGCGCGGTAATTCCGGCGGCACAGATTTCTTCCTATGAAGCGCACTCAATGGGCCGCGACCCTGCTAGCTGTCGTCCTGTTTTGCTTAGGGGTAGCGGTGGGGGTGCTGTCGGACCGGTATTACCATTCGACGACGGTCAACGCCAAGACAGCGGAGGACTGGCGTGAACATTACGTTCGTGAAATGCGGTTGAAGCTGCGACTGACGAACGACCAGGTAAGCCGGCTAGAGATCATTCTGGACGAAACCAAGGCGCGATACAAGGCGGTTCGAGACTCCTACCGTCCGGCCATGCTGAAAATCAAGAACGAGCAGATTAGCAGAGTGAAATCGATCTTGACTCCCGGCCAGGTTCCCGGATACGACAAGCTGGTGGCCGAGCGGGAGGAGCGCAATCGCGTGCAGGAAGAGCGGGAACGCGAGCAGGAACAGAAGCAAGAAGCGGCACACCGTAGCGGGCAGCGGTAGGAGAGGGGCGGCATCCCCGAGTTTCCCTGCCTGCCCTATTTTCAGCAAGAAGTCGCTTTGAGCATGCGAATGTGTACACAAGGTATACAAAATTCAGGCTGACAAGATGGGCATCCGGGGAATTTCGTGAGGACCTCTCGGGCTATCTTGAGTCCGGCAAGCCTGTTGCGATCACCATGCACGGCTGCTGTCGCACTTGCGGGCGACACATCCCTCTGCTGCAGGCCCGGGCATACAACAGGGGCGAAGCGTACACACCCACAATTTCTGAACGCCTGGCGTGGTTGCCACAATCGACCATTGAGCCAGACGTGAACAGCCAATTCGATTTCACGCAGAATATGGCCTATGACACCAGCCGAATACGAAGAGAATTGGGCTATCGAGAAATCCTCGCTTGAGAAAGAAGGTCTTCTGAGGACATCGGGACACAGAGCAAATTGACCGGGCTTTATGCTGAATTGGGGGCGTGGTTCGATGAGGGGAAAAGTCGTTTTGGTAACCGGCGGCAGCGCCGGCATCGGCAGAGGTGCGGCTGGACTATTTGCCGAGGCCGAAGCGAGCGTTGTCATCGCCGCCCGAGGAGCTGAACGCGGACAGCAGGCGGAACACGAAATCAGGACCGCCGGGGGCAAGGTTCTTTTCGTTCAGACTGACGTTTCCCAGGCTGGACAAGTGCAGGCTTTGATCGCGCGAACCGTGAAAACATTCGGGCGACTGGACTGTGCGTTCAACAACGCCGCTGTGCTGAGCAAAATGGCCTGCACAGGAGACTTCAGCGAAGCCGATTTCGACGCCGAAGTCAGCTCCAACTTGAAGAGCGTTTGGCTTTGCATGAAATACGAACTAGAACAGATGCGGAGACAAGAGCCGCGCAGTGGGGCGATTGTCAATACTTCCTCAGTCAACGGACTGGGAGGAGCGCGTTCGGCAGCTCTCTATTCCATGTCCAAAGCCGGTATTCTGGCGCTTACCAAATCGGCAGCGCAAGAGTACGCAGCGGACGGGATTCGGGTAAATGCACTGGTAGCCGGCGGCTTCGATACCGAAATGCTGCGAACGGCGGTCAGCCAATTAGTAGGTGGCGATCCTAACAAGATTCAGGAGGCCTTCAACGTGTATGCGGCCCGCGTTCCCGTGGGCCGGGTTGGAAGGCCGGAGGAAGCTGCCCAAGCTGCTCTCTGGCTTTGCAGCGATGCCGCCTCCTATATCACAGGCCAGTCCATGATCGTCGATGGCGGTCTCACGGCTTGGGCTCGTTAGCGCAATTTCCGTGTTAATAGAAGGCAGCTCTGGAAAGTCTTGGCGGAGCAAGATGCCGCGAGCCTATTCGAATGATTGGAGACAGAAGGTATGGGAAGCGCATGCGGCCGGGAAAGGGTCGATGCGCGAGTTGGCGGAGAGCTTGGGAGTCAGCCTGGGCTGGGTGGAGAAGATCTCTCGGCAACGGCGTCAAAGCGGACAGAGGGAGCGGGTGGAGCAGCGTCACGGCCCGCTCGGCAGAGTGACCGAGGCAATCGAGGCGAGTCTGCGGGAGCAAGTGCGGCAAGTGCCCGATAGAACGCTGCTTGAATGGCAACGGGTACTGCGGGAAGATCACGGCATCGAGTGGAGCATCACGCAGATGTGGCGGGTGCTGCAGCGGATGGGATTGCCGCTGAAAAAAAAAGGGAAATGCTCTAGAAGAAGATACGGGCGCCGATCTGAAGGTAGCGGGGCGTATATACCGCGGTCGACTTGCCAAAGTTTCCGTCGGCGATGTTCGTGTCCACGCCTTGCAAGTTCGGGTGATTGAGAATGTTGTAGAACTCAAACCGAAGCTGCAGGCTGACTCGTTCAGCAAGCTTCGTGTCTTTAATGAGGACCGCATCTGTCTCGGCGAAACCCGGGTTGCGGAAGCTATTGTAGATTTCATTGCCTTCGGTTCCGAGCGCCGGCTTGGAGTACACGTTGGCAGTCGCTCCGGTAAAGAGGCCGTTTAGATAGTTGCTACGGCCGTTCGGGAGTTGGTAACTCGAAACGTTCGGGAAGTCGAAGTTCACGCCGTCGCCGTTGTAATCTCCGCCTTGGGCGAAGGAAGCTCCGGTGTAGATGTTGAACGGATTGCCGTTCTGAATGATCGTCGTGCCGCTGATGGACCATCCGCTGATGACCCGGCCCACCAATCCATGCCCGCTGTGGTAATTGGGGAAATCGTAGTTGAAAATCAAGGAGAACCGGTCGGGAGTATCCCATGACGAATAGCCGTAATAACGCGACAATCCCGGATAAGTCGGATAGTATTGCGAGTCGTCCTTCGATACTGAATGTGTGTAAGAAGCATTGAAATAAATCTTGTCGTGGATTAGTCGGCCGTGTATGTTCGTGACCACGGCATTATATCGGGCTTCCGCGGCATTTTGCTGATAGTTAATCGTGCCGAAACTAGAATTAAGACGTCGTGGGGAAGTGAGGCCGCTTTGGATCAGATCGCCGCTAAAGCGGTTGATATCGAATCCGTAGACTGTGTTTCCGGTTTGGCCGTAGCCATTGATCAGGTTGTAGGAACTGGAGCCCGCATAACCTACACTGCCAACAATATTACTGAAAAGCGTATGTTCGAGCGTGGCCGTGTAGTTATAAGTGGTCGGCACCGTGAGGTTTACGTCGACGCCGCCCACGGCGGCCTGCAGGCCAACGATGCCACCGTGAGAGTCTAAGGGTTTGGCCGGGACGGCTGGATATTGAAAGCCCTGTGGCTTTGCAGCGCTTGTTCCTAGTTGGAAAATGGGAGCAGCGGTTGTACCGTCGTTATAAAAGGTCGGCGTGATGAAGTTGGGGGGATTGGTATTTAAGCCGTTTTCCAGGTTTCCTAACGTCGGCATGTCGTGGTACACGCCGAAGCCGCCGCGAATGACCCATTTGCCATTCTTGGCAGGGTCCCAAGCGACGCCGACACGGGGAGCGAATGCATAATAGAGCGGTTCATTTAGAACACGATTCCGTTGCTGCATATAGCCGTTCGTCACCTGCTGATTAAAGGTAGTTCCCGGACCTAAAATGAAGTTAGAAACAACGGTTCCCGGCAGCGCGGCGTAGGGATTTCCAAAATCGTCCCAGCGCAGGCCGTACGTCAGCGTTACATTGCTCGCGGCTTTCCAGGTGTCCTGGGCAAACAATCCGCCGACAGTTGTCTGATAGCCGTAGGATCCCGGCTGCGGCTGGCCAGTCACCGGGTTGTAAGCCAAGTTAGTTTCGGTGTAGGCGTTATCCCGTACCAGATCCAGCAAATTATTGAACTGAAACGTGGGCACCGTGTGTACCGGGGCAAAATACGCGAGGTCGTTTCCGTGCCATCCGTCGTAACCGACGGCAATCGTGTGCGTGTCCTTGACGACGGTGAGCACATCGCGCCAGTGATAGTTATGTTGAATGAATTCTCCCTGCGCGAAACCGCTCCCCGGACCGAAGTTGGCTGTTCCGGGAGAATTCAAACCGGTGACATTGATGGTAGGAACACTGAAGTCTCCCGTATCGTTGTTGGTGCCGTCCACGGTCAAGTATCCGAAATACGCCTCATTTATCACCGTCGGCGAGAACGTATGCGTGTAGTTCCCCTGCACCGAATTCGTGTAAAAAGTGTTCGTGGTGGAGAACTGGGGCCGGATATCGGCAGTGCCTGTGTTTAATCTGGTGAGGAAAAAGGTTCCGTAGAGCCGGTCATTCTGGAAGTTTTTGTCAACGCGGCCGTTGTACTGAATTGCGTTACGAGGCGCCGAGGCACTTTGTACGCCTTCGTCAAGGACCGGCAAATTACATGGTATGAACGACGTTGCCGCTGTTCCACAGCCCGTGAAGGCCTGTGCCGCGGTCTGCGCCACACCGGTGGTACTGGCGCCCGCGGGCCGATACGTCGTTAGAAGTTTCGTTCCTATGGTATTCGGAAAATTTTGCTGTGCAAATGAGACGAATTGCGGACTTTCGTAGGTCACGGCAGTGACCGCAGCCTGCGACGAGCGCAGGGGCTCCACGCCGAAGAAGAAGAAAAGCTGTTTGTGGGGAATAATCGGACCGCTGATGTTCGCGGAGATATTATGCGAATGAAATGGCTGGTAATTGTGGGTGAAATCGGTTCCGGCGTAAAAGCCTTGATAGGTAAAGTAGTCGCTGACCAAGCCATGGAACTGGTCGGCGCCGGATTTGGTGGTCATCGTGTAGACAACGGAGCTACCTCGACCGAATTCGGTGGAAAAAGTATTGACCGCAGTCGTTTCTTCTTGAATGGAGTCGGGGTTGGGGCTGAGATTCACCACTCCGGGACGAATATTGCTGGTGACGTCGAGGCCGTCCACCACATACATGTTCGCGTTGCTGCTGCGGCCGTTCGCGCTGGCATCGACTGATTGTTCGGTGGAGAAGTTGTCGCCCGCAGCGCCCTGCACGCCGCTGCCTACCAGTCCTCTTCCGGACACGCCGGGGGCCAAGGTTACCAGGCTAATCATGTTACGGCCGGAAAGCGGAACGGCGTTCAATTCTTTCTGCTGAATCGTCTCCTGATTGCGGGTTTCGGCGGTATCGAGCACCGGCGCGGCACCCGTTACTACCACCGATGTGGAAGCATTCGCGAGCGTTAGCTTGATGGGTACGTTCAGGTTCTGGCCAGTTGTGAGAGTGACGTCGGTGTTTGTCTTGGCAAAGCCGGTTCCGGTCGCCGTGATCTCATACGAGCCGGGCCCGAGGCTGACAAACCTGAAGTTTCCCGAATTGTCCGCTGTTGTTTGTTCGGAGACGTTCGTCGCGGTATTGCGGAGCGTTACTGCCGCCTTACCGACGCCAGCGCCGCTAGGATCTGTAATATTGCCCTGAACGCTGCTATTGAACTGGGCGAAACAGCTTGCCGCGAAAAAACTGAATAGGAACAGGCGGACAAGGCTGGCGCCTCTCACAAGATTTCTCATAATTTAGCTCCCACTTCCAAAGTCCAAGCTGTAGATAAAGGGTACAACGTTGGTTTGGTTTAAAACTGAGTCCAGGGTAGGGTGAGTTTTCCGGGAAGTCAACTGGAGAATCAACGAGTAACAGTTAACGGTCCGAGATGTAACGGTTAAGTGACCCCACGACGCTGCCGCGCACTGCGAAACGACTTGCTTTAGGCGGCGATTGGGTCCTCCTCGTAGATGAAGGCGCGGGTGAGGCGGTCTTCTTCCTCGATAAGGGTATTGAGTTTGTTGCGGCCGTAGGGTCCCCAGGTGGCGATTTCGGTAATAAATTGCTCGGCTGTAAATTCGAAGCCAATGGTGGAGAAATCGAAGTCGTGCTCGTGGAACATGGAGCGGTAGTAGGCGTTGATGCCAGTGTCGAAGCGTTTTTTGCGGGCGGATTCGCGATCGGTTTGCAGTTGTTTGAGTTCGGTGAGGTCCTTTTCGCGCTGGCGGCGGAGGCGGTTCTCCTGGAGGGTGAGGTTGTTGAGCTGGCGCTGGTAGGTGAGGAATGTTTTGGCATCGAGCAGCGCGGGACGGACCGACGGGTCTTCGTGCTCCACCAGCGAGGCGAATTCGAGGCGGCCGAGAGCGTAGATACCGGCTTCGAGCGTGGGAATGCGGGCGGCTCGCCACTCGGCATCGGCGATCGACTGCACGAGCAGCTTTTCGGCGTCGGTGGCGGGCTGGTAGTGCGCTTCGAGGCTGGCCACATGCTGCTGGTAAGCCTCGATGTCGTCGCCGGACAGCAAGACGGTGCGCCCGGTAAGGCCGGTTTTCACGGCGTTGAGCGAGGACTTCGCTTTGCCTTCTTCAGTCTTAGGGCCTGTGGACGACTGGGCGTTTTCGCGGTTGGCTTTGGTTTGCGCGGAGGTGGACATAGGCGGGAAGAACTGGAGCATGTCGTTCCAAGCGATTTCTTGGAAATTGTTGAAAGTACAAGAAGAAATTGTTGTGATCGCGCTTTTGGGAAGGTGGGATTTTCAGGTTTAGCGCGCAGCCGCCGCGGCCTTTGCTTCCCGCGCGCTTGGTCGCTTCATGATGAACGGAAGCGGCACCAATAACAGGACAAGCAGTCCGAGCACCCAGAACGCATTGGCAAAGCCAAGAACGCTCGCCTGCAAGTCCATTTGGGCGGAGAGCTGTGCCAACGCTTTGTGGGATGCCTCACTCGCGCTACTGCCCATTCCCATAAAGCCCTGTTTTAGGGCGTTAAGCTGCCGTACGAAGAATGGATTCGCGTAGTTGGTGTGAGCGGAAAACGCGGTCCGATGGATCTGGCCTTGGCGCGTGATGAAGTTGTTCAGCAGAGAAATGCCGATTCCACCACCAATGTTTCGCATGAAATTACTGATACTCGATACCTGGTTGAATTTATGCCTCGGCACACCCACGTAATTAAGCGTACTGATGGGAATGAAGATCAAGGGAATACCGATCACCTGAATGATGCGATAGACCACCATGGTGCTGAAACTGACACCTAGATAAATGCTGGTGACGTGAAAGAGCCCAAAGGAAGTGACGGCGAACCCGATCGCAATGATCACGCGAGGATCGGCTTTGGAGGCGAGAATGCCCGCGATGGGCATCATGAGCGCAAGCGCGATTCCGCCAGGCGAAAGAGCCATGCCGGCGCGCTCGGCGGTGTAACCGAGATCATTCTGGAGGAACTGCGGCAGAAGAATCGTACTGCCATTGAGCACCACTCCAAGGATGAAGCTGAAGGTGACCGCCGTTGCGAAGTTTCGTATGCCCAAGAGGCGCAGATCCATGATGGGATCTTCGTGCGTTAACTCACGGATGACGAGTGCCGCCAGCGCAATCACCGAGACGATAAAGCTGACCAGGATCAGGTGGGACGAGAACCAGTCCTTTTCCTGCCCTTTGTCGAGGACGAACTGGAGAAAGCCGACTCCGACCACGATGAGCCCAATGCCGATGTAATCGACACGCATACCGGACTTACGCATTTCTTTGAGGTACGCGGGATCATGGACCACCCGCCGCGTGAGCAGAAGCGAGATGATGCCGATGGGGAGGTTAATGAAGAAAATCCAGTGCCAACTATAGTTGTCCGTGATCCATCCACCGAGTGTGGGACCGATCGCGGGGGCAACGACCACAGCCATTCCATACATAGCGAACGCCATGCCGCGCTGCTTGGCGGAGAACGTGTCGGCGAGTATGGCCTGTTCGCTCGGCTGCAGGCCGCCGCCGCCGGCCCCTTGCAGGACGCGGAAGAAGATCAGCATCGGCAGGCTGGTCGCGAGACCGCAGAAGACGGAGCTCACGGTGAAGGTGGCCACACATGCCATGTAGAAACGTTTTCTTCCCAGGAGATTGGAAAGCCAGCCGCTCATCGGGAGCACAATCGCGCTTGAGACGAGATAGCTGGTGAGCACCCAGGTGCTTTCCTCCGGGCTGGCCCCGAGTGTGCCGGCGATATGAGGCAGCGCTACATTGGCGATAGAAGAGTCGAGTACCTCCATGAAAGTAGCGAGCGTTACCGTCATGGCTACGATCCATGGATTGATCGCCGGAGGCGAGGCGGAAGAAGCAGCGGCCGGGTTTCTATCGGTATCCGCCATAGTCAGTCCAAAGACACTTTCGGTTCGACGGACATCCCCGGCCGCAGCTTCTCTAAATCCTTCTGGTTAGGACTGAAGCGGATGCGCACAGGCAGCCGCTGGATCACCTTCACATAATTGCCGGTCGCATTCTCCGGAGGCAGTACGCTGGTGCGCGAACCGGTGACGGCGGGCATGCTCTCCACCTTGCCTTCGAAGTCGTCATGCAAGGCGTCGACATGGATGCGGACATGCTGGCCGGGATGCAGGCGGGCGAGTTGCGTTTCCTTGAAGTTGGCCGTGACCCACAAATCGCCGGTTTGCACAACCATCAAGAGTTGCTGACCCGCGGAGATTCGCGCGCCCACCTCCGCGCTTCGCTGTGTCACCACACCCGAAACAGGAGCGATAATCCGGCAATAACTGAGATTGAGCCGGGCTTTTTCGAGAGCTGCCCGTGCAGCTTCCGCGTTGCCCTGCTGGCTCTTAATATCGGCTTCACGAATCGCCATCCGCAGAGGAGCGCTGTTTCCGGTCTGCCGCAACTTGCTGCGTTCCCCTTCCAGTTGAGCTTCGCGCTGTTCGACAGTGCTCTGCCCGGAAGCAACGGCGGCCTGATTGGCAGCTACGGTCTGGATTTGCGCGGATGCTGTTGCCTTGTACTGGTCGTAGTCCGCGCGAGAGACCTCTTTCTTTTCGTAGAGCGTCCGGTAGCGGAGGAAATCGGCCTGATTGCGGTCATTGACGGCTTGAGATTCCTTGAATTTTGCCACCGCATTGTCGAGATCGTGACGCGCCGCGGCCAGCGCCGCTGCCGCGTTCGCCACGTCTGCCTGATCCGACGTCAGGTCCGTCTGATTTGTAATGCGGGTGATGGGCAGATTCGGATGCGCGGCGCCAAGTTGAGCCATCGCCTGGTCATACTGCGCCTTGGCCTGATCGAGCGCCACCTGATTGTCGCGGGGATCGAGTTCAATCAGCAACTTGCCCGCCTGAACAGTCTGGTTGTCATCGACATAGACGGCCTTAATGGTTCCGTCCACGCGGGACGCGATCGGGTTCAGGTGACCGTCTACTTGTGCGTCGTCTGTGTCCTCGAATCCGCTGGAATAGAGATACCAGCCGGTGGCAATGGCCAGCAGTATCAAGAGGACGGCGCCGAGGACTATCGGGTTCATCCGGCGGCGCGGCGTCGATCCCGCGGTCTCAAGCGGTTGTCCTTCTTGGCTCTCTTGCTCGACGGCTTGAGGATTAGTCTGCGTTTCGGTGCTCATCGTTTAGTTCTTCTAAGGAACTCGCGCACAACGACCGCGCCCACGGCACCCCATCGACGAGTTCCTTTCCCGTATGGCGCCGTGGCTCGCGGCCTGTGCGCTTTTGAAGACATCGGGCAGATCCTTCTCGGCCTCTCCCATGGCATGGGCAAGCGTGATCCTGGCGAGATATTGGGAGAAGAGACTGCTGACATAATCGCGATCGGCCGAGGCAAACTGCTCCTGCGAGTTGACGACCTCGACGGAGTCGGTGACTCCCGCGGCAAAACGGTCCTGCGATTGTTGGAGAGTGGCGAGCGCAAGGTGACGATTGTTCTCGGCGGTGTTGACCTGGTCGCCAGCCACGCCGAGGTCGATGTAAGCATTGCGCACGTCGAGTTCGACGACGCCGCGCTCGTCTGCGAGTTCGGCTCTCCGCTGTGTGACTACCGCATCGGCCTGTATTATGTCGCCCTGGACCCGGCCACCCTGGAAGACGGGGATGTTTACTGCCGCCGAAGCCTGAAAAACGGCGACACCTCGATTGGGATTGGTCGCCTCCAGGCCGTATGCTCCGCTCACCGATCCGGTAGGGAGCCGTTCTGCTCCGGCAGCTTTACGAGCCTCTTCCGCCGCGCGCAACTGCGCTTCCGCTCCCCTGAGATCCCGACGTTGGGACCACGCACGCCGTATTGCTTCTTTGACCGAAAGGCTATCGGAGGGCAGCGGCGTGAGCTTCTCAGCCAATGCGATATCGACTCCGAGGGGTAGACCAATAAGACGAGCAAGCTGGTTCTTCTGTTTTTTCAAATCGCCGAGTTGCGAGCGCAACCTCTGTTTCTCTGTCTGGAGCTCCACCAGGCTTCGGTTGGCATCTATCGGGGCCTTGTTGCCGGCATCTGCTTGCACCTGTGCCTGCTGGTAGCTGGCTTCGGCATATTGCACTTCAATCTTCTGTTCGCCGACGAGGGCATCGGTGGCCACTAACTGCAGGTACTCGCCCGTCACGGCGAGGACGACCTCTTCACGCGCCTGCCGCGCGTTCAGTTCAGCCGCATTCGCCGACTGCCGCGCCGAACGAAGATTATGGATGGCGGTGAAGTCAAACAAGGTTTGCTGCACAGAACCGTGGACGTCGTAGTAGTGGAACGGTCCAACAGAGCTGGGGAAAGGAAAGGCGGAGAAGCCGAAAGCGCTCGCGCTGAACCCCTCGGTGCCGAGGTTGATCTTGGCGGCATCTTCCGCAACCGTAGCGCTCACATTCGGCAATAACGAACTGCGGGCCTGGAGGCGCTGCGCCCGGGCCTGCAATGAATCGGAGTCGGCGCCGATGATACCGAGATTCGTCCGAAGGCCGCGCTGAACGGCATCGCGAAGGGTCAGCACGATGGAATCGGCCGGTACGGCCGTGCCTGGCACACTGCCCCTGTAAGCGCCCTGCACCTGAATCCGCGTGTTGATGGTGTTGACGCTCGACCCAGGCGGCGGCGTGGCGGTTTGCTCCACGGAAGCGCCGCTTTGCTGCCGGCCTGAGAGTGGGGCCTGCGTGGCGCGCGCCCCGGGAGTGGACGTCGTCAGTTGACCCCAGGCAGTGCCTCCCTGAATGATTGCAAACGCGACGAGTGCCTTCAGACCGGTCATTTTCGGTGTTCTCTTATCGGTTGCTGCTTATGGGTCACTGTGTGGGAGCGATTTTCAACCGGGCTATTTACTTCGCCCGAGTAGCCGTAAAATCACCGTCGGTGCTGTATTCTTCGACGTTCACGGTACCCGCGATCTTGTTGCCGGAGTCCAAGGTTCCCTGGTAAGTAAGCGTGATGGGGCTGCCATCGTATTCGGACTTATAAACCCAGGTGACTTTCTTGTCGTCGACTTTGCCGGTGATGTTCACCGAGCCGTTATCGCCGCGGCAGGTTCCGGTGAGGTCATTGCCTTTCTGCGTGAACGTGCAGGCCTGATCGCTCTCGTTATCCGCGATATTTTGATGGAGTTGCCATTTTCCGTTGACTGAGGGGGCCTCGGCGGCCGTTGCCACGGCGGCGACCGACGCGACGATGAAGGTGAGGAGGAGTGATTTCATGTCTTTGCCTTTCTGAGCTCCGGGCAGATCGACGGCTAAGCCAATCGAACCGAGAAATGACACTGAGTGTCATTCGCAAGTTTAAATGACACTTAGTGCCTATGTCAACATTAACTGCCTTTATTGTTTTTGAGTGTCAACCCGTGCTAAATTTGCGCTATCGTGCTCACTTCGTCGCAACTGAGGGATCTTCCGGAAGACGCGCTGGACATAACTGGGCAGCCTGCTTCCCTGCTAAGCCGCAAACACCAATTCGTGCGCGGCGCAATCTGGGATGCTGCTATCGATCTATTTGCGAAGAAGGGATTTGACGAGACAACGATCGATGAAATAGCGCAAGCCGCGGGAGTCTCCCGCCGATCGTTCTTTCGATACTTCTCCTCGAAGAACGACCTGATGGGTGAGAACATGGTACTGTACGCGAAAACGCTCACCGAGGCCATAGCCGCTTTCCCCGCAACGTATTCGCTTCTTGAAGTCATGCGGCAAACAGTGCTGCAGGTCGCAAGAGGAGCGGCAGCCAAACCGCGCACCCGTAAAATTATGCAGATCGCGGCCCACAATCCGGCCGCAAGGGAAGCGCAACTGTCGCGGCTCGCCGAGGTGCAGGACCGTGTCGCCGAGGCATTCGCGCGGCGCTCCAGGAAACGTTCGGCGGACGACCTGACCTCACGTGTCCTTGCCGGCGCGACGATGTCCATTTTCGATGTGACCTTTCGGTCGTGGTTCGAGCGCGACCATCAGGACATCTCGGTCCCGGCGGAGCAGGCATTCGCAGCACTTCATCGCCTGTTTTGTGAAGAAACCCCAGCGAGCAAACAAGGTCAGGGGGAACCTTCCGCTCCGGGCGGTAAGCGAAAGCGCAACAAAGACTGAAGACGTGGCAGCGAGGCGAGAGCAAGGATGATGTTTAACCGTACGGAGTCTCGGCAGCAAGTATTGCGGAAATTTACTCTTGCGTATTGTACGCAAGGTGAGGCAGCATTCTGCGGCCAGACGAAGATCACTTATACGGCTCGGGTGTTATATGTCGAGGTGGCGGATACATGGATTACCGGATCGAAGCCGACTTGAAGGAAGCCGAAGCGGCAGACGCTACGCGTGGGCGTTTAAGCGGCGGTGTGGAAACTGGGATAGTGTCGGGTCACAAGGAAGTCCCTGTGACCCATCTCAGAAAAATGATGATCGAGGAACTCGAGCACCGTAATTACTCTCAGCGTACGGTACGCGCCTATGGCAAGACAATCGAAGACCTGGCGCGCTATTTCAAACGTCCACCGAATCAACTCGGCCCCAGCCAACTGCGCCAGTATCAAGCGTATTTGTTTCGGGAACGAAAGCCGGCTCCGAACACGATGATTCAAAGAACCGCTGCGCTCCGGCCGGTCCTCGTAGGACAAGACAACAACGCCGTTGACCGCGCACAAGTGTAGATAGGCGAGCATGTGACAAGCGGACGCGCTGGCAACCAGCAGATCCTCAGGGTTGTAGCGCGTGCTGTCTCCGCGAAAGGCAGGGTCGCTGGAGCCGCTGATTGTGGCTTTCTCCGGAGCTGAGATGTCGTGCTCGCGTCTATAGCTGGCATAGCTCGAGGTTCCTGAACCGGTGTTGCCGGTCCAGGCCACGCGCACCGCATAGTGATGCAAGCGTTTCTTGGCAGTCGGCGCCGTGGCATTGCTCTTCTCAGCGACAGAGCGCTCCTGCATCCAGGCGTCGGAGACGTCCTGAGCGGCCCTCAGATTGTCGACGACCAGGACGAGTTGATGGTTGTGATCGCTGTATTGCGTCAAGACATTCACGCCGGCTTGCGCCATCTTGCGAAGCAGCTTACCGAGCTGTCCCGGTTCGTCCTGATTCCATCTCTGGATCACTACCGCATCTTCCCGAACCACGTCGAGTCCCGCAGCTTTGAGGGCCCGCCAGCCGGCGGTGCCATCGTCCACTAGGAAGTTGGCGACTCCTTTGCCGTCTACAACGAACATGCCACCACCCTCGATGCTGACTCCTGCGCGGCCGAGAGTCTCTCCAATCTCGGCAAGGGCGCCCGGGCGATCCTCCAGGATAACGGAGCCGTTAGCGAAGACGCGCTTCTCTCGTGCATCGCCATGGCGATTGGAGAGCCTGCAAGAACGCGCATCCTGCTCAGCCTGCTGGACGGGCACGCGCGCACCAGCACTGAGCTTGCGGCGCTCGCCGAAGTGACGCCGATCCCATCATCGAAACTCCAAATTTGACATTTATCTCCGTTAGCATTAAGTTACCGTAAGTGATGAATTACGCAGAGCGGGCGTTTAACGCCTTAGGAGATCCAACCCGGCGAGCGGTATTAGTGCGCCTGCGCGGCGGTGCACGATCTGTAGGCGAGATTGCCGAACGCATGGAGGTCAGTCGTCCCGCAGTCTCCCAGCACCTGAAGATCCTCAAAGCAGCACGACTGGTGACTGTTCATGCGGTTGGCACGCGACGGGTCTACGCAGTCGACGCCTGGGGCATTGAGTCGTTGCGAAATTGGCTGGAAGGATTCTGGGAGGAAGCGCTCATCGCGTTTAAGGCGGTGGCCGAACGAGAAGCGGCCCAAGAGAGGAAAAAATGACAGAGGCGACGATGTCCGAGAATTTTGATCCAACCATTGTCCGGAAGGTCGTGAGCGTTCAGGCGCCCCAAGCAGTAGCGTGGCGAGTGTTCACCGAACAAATGAGCACCTGGTGGCCGCTGGCATACTACAAAATCGGCAAAGCCAATGCAGTGGATGCCGTGATCGAACCGCATGTCGGAGGCCGCTGGTATGAGCGCGGAGATGACGGCAGCACGTGTCAGTGGGGCAGCGTACTCACTTGGGAACCACCCTCACGCCTAGTCCTCTCATGGGATATCAGCGTCGACTGGCAGTACGATCCAACACTGAAGACCGAACTTGAGTTACGCTTCAACGCTGAAGAGAGCAATCGTACCCGCGTTGAACTGGAGCATCGCCATCTTGATCGTTTCGGGGCACGCCGCGATGAGATGCGTCGAATCTTCGACACCGAAGGCGATTGGGGTCGCTTCCTGGAGTCGTTCGCCCACGCCGCCGAGGCCGATTGAGGGCATTCCATGTCAGATATTAGACAAGCGCGAATAGCACTGGTGAGTCGGATTCTGGACGGACCTGGCAAAGCGTCAACCGCCGAGCGTCGAGGCGCCTTCAACAACAGCAGCCTCGCCGAACGCTTCGGTACACTCGCCGATAAGGTTTCCAAACATGCCTCTCAAGTCACCGACGAAGATATTGCTGCTGTGACGGCGGCCTTAAATGAAGACGAGGTCTTTGAGATCGTCGTATGCGCCGCGGTCGGGCAGGCAACTCGGCAGTATGACGCGGCACTTGCGGCCCTTGATGCCGCGACCAGGAAGGACTGAGCATGCGGCTTCGAATCCTCGATAGCGGCCACGGTGTCGGTACGAAAGCGCTCTTCGCGCTCATTCGAACGGTCTCACGTCAACCGGTGCTGGATGTCATCAAGCTGGTCAAGTACCGTGCTGATTTTTACGGCAATCCGATGTCGGCAGTGACCCAGGAGACGATGCGGGGACCTTCCGCGTGGTCGGTCGCCGATCGCGAGCTGATGGCAGCGTATGTGGCGAAGACGAACCAGTGCGAATTCTGTACGAAGGCGCACACGGCGGTCGCGCGGAAGGCATATCGTGACGGGAAGAAGGTTTCTGCTGTGTTGTCCGATCGCGACATGGTGGCCATTGAGGAGCCCTTGCGCGCGACGTTGCTAATGCTGGGCAAGCTCACGCGCACGCAGACGGTAAATCCGGATGACATGCAGGCAGTCTTGGCCGCCGGAGCTTCGCGCCAACAGATCGAGGATGCGCTCGCGGTCTGTTTCTCGTTTAATGTGATCGGGCGGTTGGCCGATGCCTTCGGGTTCTCCGTCCCGGGCCCCGCAGCCTTTGAGGCTGGCGCGAAATATTTGCTCGCGCGTGGCTACCGCTGAGGTCATCCGGTGCGTGGTCGCCGGAATCACCCATCGGGGAAATTGGTAACGATAAGTCGGCTAGCCTACTAGATTCTGAATGTGTGCCCGGCAGCTCTGCCGTTAAGACTCGGAAACTTGTCGGCGCGCCAAATAGCGCTGAAGAATGAGCGCCAATTACCTCTAAAGGTCACAAATTAGGATCTGTCGGCATTGTCCTAAAAACCTCCGTATTCGCTACACTGCTCGACGATGCCACGCCGCGAGCTGCTGACTTCTCCAGGGCGCCTTGAACTGCTCGGCTTCCCGACGGATGAGGGAGAGCTGATTCGGCTGTACACGTTGACGAAGGCTGATCTGGTCTTTGTCCGGCAGCATCGCGGGGATCACAACCGTCTTGGCATTGCGGTGCTGATGAGCTATCTCCACTATCCGGGAAGAGTGCTGGCGGGTGATAATCCTGCCGCAGCGAGCCGGAAAGATGGGAACGCCGGTCGGCATGGCGTTGCGGCTCAGGTAACAGCGGCAGACCCTGACACATGCTAGTGTCTGGAGAATGCTGTGGATGGGGTTGGGTCCGAGCTCGTTTGGCTTTCCTTGAGGTCCATGCGTTCAATGAGACCGTTCGCGATGGTATAAACGTGCCACACCTCGCTATCAGAAAGGACATCGCCACCAAGGCTTTTCACGAGTTGATGAACTTTGACGTCGGTAATGCCGCCTTCCTGGTCGATTACCGCAAGTGGTTCCACGTGAGGATCAAACTCCTGCCACTGACGGGTCCAGTAGGACCGAATCTCTTCTTTCCCGACGACACGCCCGCCTTCCGATGCCTTGGGCCAGCTAACGTTCTCACTCATGAGCGCCAGGGCGCTGTCGATATCCCGACGATTGAAGGCAGAGTAGGCCTGAGCTATCAATGTCTGTGTGTTCGGCATGAATCCTTCGGAGTACCTATGTGTACATTACACATAGATGCACGAAGCGCTGACGATCGTGTTTTTGGGTTTCTCAAATTTGGGATCCGCTCTGCTGCAGCAGCTTGGCGACCAGGCCCGTCCATCCGGTCTGATGGCTAGCGCCCAGACCTTTGCCGGAATCGCCGTGGAAGTACTCATTGAACTGGATGAGGTTTTGAAAACGCGGGTCGTGCTGAAGCAGTTCATTCTCTCCATAGATCGGGCGTTTTCCGTCCCGTCCTCGCAGAAAAAGACCAGACAAGCGCTGTGACAAGATACGGGCTGCCTGCGCCAAGCTGACCCGATTGCCGGATCGCGCCGGGACCTCCACCGAGAGCGCATCGCCGTAGTAACGGTGCAGGCGTTGCAGTGCTTCGATAAGGAGAAAGTTCATGGGCATCCACACCGGTCCGCGCCAGTTCGAATTGCCTCCGAACATGCCGCTCTTCGATTCGGCCGGCTCATAGCCGATCGTGAAGCTATGACCGTCAAGCTTCACTCCGAAGGGATGATCCTTGTGATACCGGGAGACCGACCGTATGCCATGGGGTGACAGGAACTCTTCTTCGTCGAACAGCCGCTGCAGAATACGCTCCAGTCTCTGGCGATTGACTACCGAGAGAAGACGCCGCCCCTTGACGCCGCCTTCGGTGAGATTGGCTAGCCCTTCGGTCAGATCCGGGCGGTAGGTCGTAAACCAGCGCATGCGCTCCCTGAAACCAGGGTGCCGCTCCAGCAAAAGCTCGTCCAGCGTATCGGTGGCAAACAAGGGAACCAGCCCCACCAGGGACCGCACGCGCATCGCAATGTAGTCGTGGCCCGGAGTTCGCAAGCGGTCATAGTAGAAGCCGTCCTCCTCATTCCAAAGACCGGTGCCCCCACTGTGATTCACTGCGTCGGCAATGTACAAGAAATGCTCAAAAAACTTGCTGGCGATATCCTCATAGACCGGGTTATTACTCGACAAAAGGAGCGCAATTTTCAGCATGTTGAGGCAGTACATGGCCATCCAGCTTGAACCATCGGATTGCTCCAGTAGCCAGCCGGACGGAAGCTTCTCGCTCCGGTTCAAGACGCCGATGTTGTCCAAGCCGAGGAAGCCGCCTTCAAAGATATTCGCGCCTTCGGCATCCTTGCGGTTCACCCACCACGTGAAGTTCATCAGCAGTTTATGAAAGACGCGCTCCAAGAAAGCGAAATCGGGCTTTCCTTTTATGCGCCCGTCGATCTGGAACACACGCCAGCAAGCCCAGGCGTGTACCGGAGGATTCACGTCGCCGAACGCCCATTCATAGGCGGGAATCGCGCCATTGGGGTGCATATACCATTCCCGCAAGAACAACGACAATTGCGCTTTGGAAAAATCCGGATCGGCCGGGGCAATCGCGACCGCATGGAACGCGAGATCCCAGGCCGCATACCACGGGTACTCCCATTTGTCCGGCATGGAGATGACGTCTTCATTGAATAAGTGCCGCCAGCGGTGATCCCGACCCGCCTTCCGTTGCCCAGGAGGCGGCGGAAGGTCGGGGTCGCCTTTCAACCATGTTTCGACAACGAAGTGATAGAACTGCTTGCTCCAGAACAAGCCTCCGTAGGCCTGCCGCTGCACGTTGGCCTCATCTTCGCCCAGTCCTGTTACAAAGCTCGCGTAGAATTCGTTGGCTTCGCGAATTCGCGATTGGAACACGTCTTTCCATTGCGCCCGAGGCAATGGCGGCGCCTTTACAGATGCCAGGCGAAAGAGAAACTCGACCTGCTCGCCCGCGCCAATGGTAAGCCGATACACCGCGCAACATTTGGTGCCTTCGTGATTGGGATGAACGGCTTCGGACAGTCCTTGAACCAGGTATTTGTGGAACGCGTCCTTGTGATAATCGCCGCTCCCCGGTAGCCCCCATAGGGCTTCGCCATCGGTTTCATTTTCGGTGAAAAGCGCTTCGGCCGCTCCCTCAAACTGCCAGAGAAAATCGCCGAGAGAGTGGTGCTCTGCCCGAACCTGTCCACTATCCTGCAAATAAAGTTTAGGCCGAATGCCTGCTTCGCCTTTGCTGTCCCAACTCCAGGTATTGCGGAACCAGAGGGTGGGCAGAAATGTCAGGTCGGCGGCTTCCGGACCTCGATTGGCAATGGTGATACGAATGAACAGATCATCGACATCGCGCCTGGCGTACTCGGCGAAAACATCGAAGTAACGGCCGTCGTTGAAAACGCCTGTATCTTGCAACTCGTATTCAGGATCGTCCTTGCCGCGTTTCTTATTTTCAGCGAGCAAGTCTTCATAGGGAAAGCGGGCCTGCGGATACTTATACAGCCCCTTCAGATAGGAGTTGGTGGGGGTAGCGTCCAGGTAATAGTAGAGTTCCTTGACGTCTTCGCCGTGATTGCCCTGCTCTCCTGAGAGGCCAAAGAGGCGTTCCTTCAAGTACGGATCTTTGCCGTTCCAGAAGGCCAGCGCGAAACAAAGCCGCTGGTGGTTATCGCTGATGCCGAGGATGCCGTCTTCGGTCCAGCGATAAGCACGCGAGCGGGCCTGGTCCTGATCGAAGTAAGTCCAAGCCGAACCGTCGGCGCTATAATCTTCGCGAACCGTTCCCCACGCCCGCTCGGCAAGGTAAGGCCCCCACCGTTTCCAGTGTTTTGTGCGGGCCTCGGATTCGGCCAATCGTTGTTGTTCCGCTTGCATGGGCGGCAAAAATTCTACGCGCTACGGGAGATGCCTTTAGGCGACGCTCGGCTGCAGCTCCTCCGCCGGGACCTCCAGCGGACGCTTGAATTTGCATTCCGCATTGGGACATTGCGCAACGGGGCCGGACTTCAGGTATTTCTCAATCAGGTAACTGCTGCCGCAGTCCGGGCATTTTTCGGGAATCGGTTTACCCCAGGCAACGAAGTCGCATTCCGGGTAGCGGTTGCACCCGAAAAATGTCTTACCGCGCTTGGACCGGCGTTCCACAATTTCACCCTGCGAGCAGTTCGGGCAAGGCACCCCGATCGTCTTCTGCTTGATATATTTGCACTTCGGATAATTGCTGCAGGCGACGAATTCGCCGTAGCGTCCGAATTTTTTGACCAGGTGGCTCTGGCATTGCGGGCAGGATTCCTCCAGGGGAATATCTTTGCGCTGCTCGCCGCCAAGCTGTTTTGTGGTCTTGCAATCGGGATAACCGGAGCAGGCATAGAACTGTCCAAAGCGGCCCTTTTTCAGGACCATGGGACGACCGCAGTTTTCGCAGTATTCCTGTTCGTCCTGCTCGTTCAGATCGCCTTTATCGCCGTCGGTTGTCTCCACCGCAAGCTCACGCGTGTTGGTGCATTCCGGATAGCCGGTGCAAGCGACGAAGCTGCCGTGTTTGCCCCATTTAATGACCATCGGCTTGCCGCATTTTTCGCACAGCAAGTCGGTGGGCTTCTCCATGCGCTTGATGTCGGTCATGTGGCGCTCGGCGTGTTCCAGGTCTTTTTGGAAACGGTCGTAGAAGCCCGCCATCGCGGTACGCCACTCGACGCGGCCATCTTCGATTTCGTCCAATTCCTCTTCCATACGTGCCGTGTACTTCACGTCGAAGAGGTTATTGAAGTTTTCAAGAAGCAGGTCGGTGACAACCATGCCCAACTCGGTCGGCGTAAATTTCCCGCCTTCCTTTATGACGTACTCGCGTTCCTGAATGGTGGAGAGGATCGAGGCATAGGTGGAAGGCCGTCCGACTCCATCGGATTCCAACTTCTTCACCAGCGTGGCTTCGTTGTAGCGCGGCGGCGGTTCGGTGAAGTGCTGCTCGGGTTTGATCGCCTTGAACTTCAGGGTCTCGCCCTCGGTCACCAGCGGCAATTTGTTCTTGAGCTCGTCGTCTTCTTCGTCCTTCTGATCCTTGCCTTCTTCGTAGACCTTCAAGAAGCCTTCGAACTTCATCACGCTGCCGGTGGCGCGGAACAGGTAGTCGACATTGCTTTTGCCCTTACCAGCGATGTCGATGGTGGTCTGGTCGAACAGGGCGGGCATCATCTGCGAAGCCACAAAGCGCATCCAAATCAGCCGGTACAGCTTCAACTCGTCTTCGGCTAAGAGCTTTTCCAGCGATTCCGGAGTGCGCAGAACAGATGTGGGACGGACGGCCTCGTGCGCATCCTGGGCGTCTTTCTTCGTCTTGTAGATATTGGGCGACTTCGGGATGAAGTCCTGCCCGTAGCGCTCCGCCACAAAGCCGCGAACTTCGGTCAGCGCGTCTTCGGAGACTCGGGTGGAATCCGTACGCATGTAGGTGATCAAGCCCACGGAACCTTCCTTGCCTAGTTCCTTTCCTTCATACAGGCCTTGGGCCAGCATCATCGTGCGTTTCACGCTGAAGCGCAGCTTTCGCGAGGATTCCTGCTGCAGAGTAGAGGTGATGAAGGGCGCAACCGGATTGCGCTTCTTTTCGCGTGTGCCTACCGAGCGGACAACGTAAGCGGCGTCGGCCAGATCGTCGACGATTCCTGTCGATGTTGCCTCGTCGCCGATCTTCGCGGCCTCATCGTTCCGCTTATTCAAGCGAGCGGTTAATACGGGCGGCTTCTTGGCGTTTAACGAAACGTCGACCGTCCAGTACTCTTCTTTTTTGAAGGCTCGAACTTCGCGCTCGCGCTCCACGATCAGGCGCAGGGCGACCGTTTGCACCCGGCCAGCGGAGAGACCGCGCCGGACTTTGTCCCATAGCAGAGGAGAAATCTTGTAGCCGACCAGCCGGTCCAGAATTCTGCGCGCCTGTTGCGCTTCCACCAGGTGAACATTCACCGCCAGGGGCTTGTCGAATGCCTTCTTTACGGCGTTGGCGGTGATTTCATTGAACATCACCCGGAATATGGCCGGACTATCGCCTTTTTTGGGCTCCAGTTCCTCTTTCAGATGCCAGCAGATGGCTTCGCCTTCGCGATCAGGGTCAGCCGCCAGATAAATGGAATCGACGCCTTTCGCCGCCTGCTTTAACTCGGAAATCAGCTTTTTCTTGCCTTCGATCACCTCGTATCTGGGCGTGAAGTCGTGCTCCACGTCCACCGCCAAATCCTTCTTTGGCAGGTCCTTGATGTGGCCAAGCGAGGCCTTCACCACGTACTGTTTTCCTAAATATTTCCCGATGGTTTTCGCCTTCGCCGGGGATTCAACGATGACGAGTGATTTAGCCATACCGTGCTTTACCTGAAATGAACCGAACGGCAGCCTTTGTCTGCCGGGAGGAGAACGCTACCCTTTTACCACACCTTGACGAAGTTTTTGCCTGGGAGTTGCCGGATCAAGCCGGACATCTCCAGGTCGAAGAGGGCACCGATCAATTCTGATGAGGAGGCTTCTTCAAAAGTTTCAACCAGGGACTCAAGTTGTTGAGGGACATCGATTTGCAGTTGGTTCAACAGCTTCCGCGCCAGCGCTTTCATGGGCTCTTCGCCGGTGGTGGACGGGGGTTCCATACCGGCCTCAAGACCTTCCAATAAAACTTTTTGCTGGGCCCGGTTCACCAGCTCCCGCCGCACTGGAGCCGGGAGTTCGTTGGTCACGTCGGTCCACTCCTGCACTAATTTCGCTCCTTGTTTGATGAGCAGGTTGGGTCCCCAGCTCATCTTAGAGGTGATATTTCCTGGAACCGCGAAGACTTCCCTGCCCTGATCCATCGCCAGCCGGGCCGTGATGCCCGATCCGCTATGCTGGGCGCCCTCGACGATCAGCACGCCTAACGCAATGCCACTCACGATCCGGTTACGAATAGGAAAATTCTGGGGGTAAGCGGGCGCGCCCATCGGGAATTCGGAGAGCAGCAGTCCTTTTCGGGCGATGGTGTCGTAAAGTTTGCGGTTGTCGGCCGGGTAGAGAACGTCGAGGCCGCAACCGAAGACGGCAATGGTATCGCCTTCGTGTTCCAGAGCTGCTTTGTGCGCCGCCGTATCGATTCCTCTCGCCATGCCGCTGATAATCGCCAGCCCGGCCCGCGCCAAGTCCGCGCTGAGGCGCTCGGTGGCGGCCATGCCGTAGGGCGAGGGACGCCGAGTTCCCACCACGGCGATGCAGTGGGCCTTCAGTAAGTCGATTCTTCCTTTAGCGAACAGCATCAAGGGTGGATCGAAAATCTCGCGCAGCCGCTGCGGGTAGCGCTCATCCTGATAGGAAATCAGCTCCCCTCCCGTGTTCAGCAGCCGTTGCTGCTGGTCAACCGCATCGTCGAACGAGCATCCGCTGGCCACATTGCGCGCCTGCGCCGGACTGAGACCCGCCGCTTCCAGCTCCGTCGCCGACGCCCGAAAAATCGCCTGCGGCGACCCTAACTTCTCCAGCAGGCGCAGCCCTCCGATCGGCCCCAGCCCCGGCGCCATTCGTAACGCCAGCCAGTGAAGCGTTTCTTCCTGCGTAATCACCGCACTTGCCATGTGGAATACGTGGACGCGAATGCCACAGTCTCTCAGGCCAGTGTCACTAGTCGGCCACTCCACCGCATTTACGCTTCGGCTGCAGCGTGACACACTGTACACGTTGGAAAGAATTTAATGTCACGATCCCTTGCCGCCTTGCTTACCGCGTCGCTCGCCTGCCTGATTCCGTTCACCGCGGCAGGTAGGCAATCCACCAATAAACCTGACTTGATGAAACAGCCTACGCTCTACGTAGTCGGTTACGCCCACCTGGACACCGAGTGGCGGTGGGAGTATCCCCAGGTCATCGACGAGTACATTCCCAAGACCATGGAGGACAACTTCAAGCTGTTCGAAAAGTATCCTCACTACGTGTTCAACTTTAGCGGCGCCAACCGCTATCGTTTTATGAAGGAATACTTCCCTGCTGACTTCGCGAAGGTGAAGCAGTACGTCCGTTCGGGCCAGTGGTTTCCCGCCGGCTCGTCCATGGAGGAAGGCGACGTAAACGCCCCCAGCGCGGAATCCATCATCCGCCAGATCCTTTACGGGAACGATTGGTTTCGCAAAGAACTCGGGGTTGCCAGCGCCGAATACATGCTGCCCGACTGTTTCGGATTTCCAGCATCTTTGCCCACTATCCTGGCGCACTCCGGCGTGAAAGGCTTCTCCACGCAGAAGCTGGTGTGGGGCTCTTCGGCCCCGGGCGGGGGACCGGAATCGCTCGAAAAAACGCCGGAGGGCACCCCCTTCGATGTCGGCGTCTGGGTGGGCCCCGACGGTGAGAGCGTCCTCGCGGGCCTGAATCCGGGCAACTATAACGGCAATATCACTACCGATCTCAGCCAACCGCTGCCGCCGCCACCGCCGAATCCCACGCTGGAGGACATTCACAAAAAGCTCCAGGCGCTGCAAGCCAAATATAAAGGAGAGAACCAACGCCCCAGTGCGGAAGACCTCCAGGAGTATTTCACGCTAAGCCGTCAGGAGAAGGGTTTCGCTCAGGTCCAGCAACAACAGGATCTGGACCGCTATCAGGGCGACTGGGCGGCGCGCGTCCAAAACAACGGAAAGATCACAGGCACTTATACCGACTATCACTACTACGGCACCGGCGACACCGGCGGTTCCCCCGATGAGGACTCGGTGAAGCGCCTGGAGGCCATTGTTACAAAAGGCACAGCGAGCCTTCCGCCGGAAGGCCAGTTCTCTTCTCGCGGCCAGCCGCACCCCCAATGGCCCTCCGTCCAAGTCGGCGAAGGTCCTGTTCATGTTGTCTCCGGCAACGCTCAACAGATGTTCCTCGACATCACCGGCGCCGAAGCCGCCAAGCTCCCGCGCTACACCGGAGAAATGGAGTTGACCAACCACTCGGCCGGCTCTCTGACCTCGCAGGCGTATCAAAAACGCTGGCTTCGCAAGGAAGAACTGCTGGCCGATGCGGCGGAGAAGTCCTCCGTTGCCGCCGCATGGCTCGGCGCACGGCCCTATCCGCTCGAACGTCTGAACCACGCATGGACTCTTGTCATGGGCGGTCAGTTCCATGACGTTGCGGCCGGCACCGCCACGCCCAAGGCCTACGAGTTCGCCTGGAACGACGACGTGATCGCCATGAACCAGTTTGCCGGTGTTCTGAACGACGCAACGCAAGGCGTCTCGGCGGCCCTGAACACGGAGGGGAAAGGCACTCCCGTCGTGGTATTCAATCCGCTCAATATCGCACGCCAGGACGTCGTTGAGGCGAGCCTGCACTTCGACGGCGGCATGCCGGACGCCGTGCATGTCACCGGGCCCGATGGCTCTCCCGTTCCGGCACAGATTTCCAACGGCAAGGTTCTATTCCTCGCTAGCGCCCCGCCGGTTGGCTATGCCGTTTATAACGTGCAACCCGGCGCCGCGGGCGCTGCCGCCACGCTGAAGGTATCTGGAAATTCACTCGAAAACCGGTATTACCGCGTGGAGCTCAACGCGAATGGCGATGTCTCCAGCATCTTCGATAAATCGCTCAATAAAGAACTGCTCTCTGCTCCCGCGCGCCTCGCCATCTCGTATGACAACCCAACGCAGTGGCCCGCCTGGAACATGGATTGGGACCAGGAGCAGGCTGCCCCCAAGGAATACGTCAGTGGTCCTGCACGCATTCGCGTCGTGGAGAACGGCCCCGTGCGCGTTGCCGTGGAAGTAACCCGCGAAACCGCGGGTTCCAAATTTGTTCAGGTCATCAGGCTTTCGGCCGGCGATGCGGGCAAGCGCCTTGAGTTTGCCAACTCTATCGACTGGAACACCAAGGAATCCAACTTAAAAGCCTCCTTCCCGCTCGTGGCGTCGAACCGCATGGCCACTTACAACTGGGACATCGGCACCATACAGCGGCCCACCGCCGAGCCGAAGAAATTCGAAGTGCCGTCCCACCAGTGGGTCGATCTCACCGATATGAGCGGCCAGTTCGGGGCCACCGTCCTGACCGACTGCAAGAACGGATCGGACAAGCCGAACGACAACACCATCCGCCTCACCCTGCTGCGCACTCCCGGCACGCGCGGCGGCTATCCCGACCAGGGCACACAAGATATCGGGCATCACGAATTCGTCTACGGCATCGCCGGTCACTCGGGCGATTGGCGTGAAGCACAAACCGACTGGCAGGCCGAGCGCCTGAACGATCCGCTCGTCGCCTTTGCCACTTCCAGCCACGCGGGCGCGTTAGGCCGTGAATTTTCTCTGCTGAAGGTGAGCAATCCGCGCATCCGGGTGATGGCGCTCAAGAACGCCGAACACGGCGACGAGCTCATCGTGCGTCTGGTGGAGCTCGATGGCAAACCGCAATCGAACGTCCGCATCTCGTTCGCCGCGCCTGTGACCAGCGCCCGTGAAGTAAACGGACAGGAGCAGCCGCTTGGACCGGCCACTGTTGACAACGGCGCTGTGCTGACCTCGTTCACCGCTTATCAGCCGCGCACCTTCGCCATTAAACTAGGTTCGCTTCAGAGCAGCATGGCAGGCGTGCGTTCCGCGCCCGTCACACTCCCCTACGATTTTGCGGTTGCGACCACCGACGGTACATCTTCGGCGAGCGGATTCGATGGCCACGGCAATGCGCTTCCGGCCGAAATGCTGCCGCCGCAAATCACGTTTCACGATGTGCGGTTCCAGCTCGGGCCCGCGAAGACCGGCGTTTCGAACGCAATAGCGGCTGACGGGCAGACCATCCAGCTCCCGCCAGGCCATTACAACCGCGTGTACCTCCTGGCCGCCTCGGCCGCCGGCGACCAGCAAGCCGCGTTTCAGGTGGGGGATCATCGGACTGACCTGAATATCCAGAATTGGGGCGGCTTCATCGGGCAATGGGATGACCGCCGGTGGATCGCCAAGGACGTTACGGTACCCGCAAGAGGGCCCCGTCCCGCCAGAACGCGGCATGACGATTACGCCGAGATGACCGGCATCACGCCTGGCTATATCAAGCGCGCCGATCTCGCCTGGTACTGTTCGCACCACCACGACAAAACAGGGAAGAACATAGCGTACGGCTATTCGTATCTATTCGGATACCGTCTCGATCTGCCGTCCGGCGCTCGGACCATCACGCTGCCGCACAACCGCGATATTCGCGTTCTCGCCATCTCGGTGGCGGAGGAGAACCCAGAGGCGAGGCCGGTTCAGCCGCTCTACGATACTCTCGGCCGATCTGAACCCGTCACAAAAGCGGGACAGTAGTTTCAGCCCGATCGCCTTAGCCATAGTAGTCGATAATTGGCAAGCATCCCTTCTTCCCACTAGTTTTAACCGCAAATACACGGACAGTAGGAATACTTTAAGCCCGGCGTAAGATACTTGTGACTGTCAGTTGCAGTTCACATCTGCCGTTCCATATATGCGAATCACAAGCGCTGCCAGCGCTCTCCCCCAGTACTACTACCCGCAGAAAACCTTGATCGAAGCCTTCCGGAAGTTTTGGGGACATAAAATCGAGAGGTTTGACATTTTGCAGCGCCTCCACGCCGCTACGCAGGTCGATGGCCGTTACCTCGCGCTGCCGTTGGAGTCCTATCCGCTCCCGAGTTGGGGCGAAGCGAACAATAAATGGATTGAAGTGACGCTCGATTTGGGCGAACAGGCTATCTGTAAGGCCTTGCAACAGGCGGGCGTGTCCAAACAGGATATCGGCGCTTTCTTCTTTGTTTCCATCACCGGCGTTGCCAGTCCGTCCATCGAGGGCCGTCTTATAAATAGGATGGGACTGAATCCGCGCACGAAGCGGATACCGATCTTCGGGCTGGGCTGCGTGGCGGGTGCGGCCGGCATCGCCCGCGCGGCAGATTATGTTCGCGCTTTCCCGAAGGAAGCCGCGCTGTTGCTGTCTGTCGAGCTCTGCTCCCTCACCATTCAGCAGGACGACCTTTCCGTGGCGAATCTTATCAGCTCCGGCCTGTTTGGCGACGGCGCGGCGGCGGTAGTGATTTCCGGCGCGGAACAAGAATCCGCGCCCGGGCCCGCCATCATCGCTACCCGATCCGTCTTTTACCCCGACACCGAATACGTCATGGGATGGGATATCTCCGAAAAAGGGTTCCAGATCGTCCTTTCGCGCGACGTTCCGGAGGTGGTCCTGAAGAACTTGGGAAGGGACGTGGACGAGTTTTTGGGCGAGCACGGCTTGAAACGCGATGATATTGTTACTTGGGTGATTCATACGGGCGGACCGAAGGTCCTGGAAGCGACCGAAACGGCTCTCGAATTGCCCCCCGGTGCGTTGTCGGCTTCCTGGGCGTGTCTCCGGAAAACCGGGAACCTGTCCTCGGCGTCTGTTTTGTTCGTGTTAGAGGAAATCATGAAGAATCGCCGGCCTGAATCCGGCACGTGGAGCATTCTGGCGGCTATGGGTCCTGGTTTTTGTTCGGAACTTGTGTTACTACGGTGGTAGTCTCCGAGCCTTCGGCGTACCTATTTGCTCCACCGGCAGCATCTAAAAAGGAAGTAATCTGTGCAACGCTCGACAATTTCTGTTCTCTTGTTTGGCTTAGCTTTGTTTGGCTTAGGGGGGTCCGTCCGTCTGCAAGCTCAGTATGGGGGTCAAGGTCCACTGGGAGGCGGCGGTCCGCTCGGCCAAGGCCCAATGGGGCAAGATCCTAACGGGCAAGGTCCCATGGGACAGGGGCCGATGGGGCAAGGTCCGATGGGCGGCGGGGGCATGGGTATCCCGATGCCGCACATACACAGGAAGCATCAAGACAAATCCAGCACCAGTACAACCCAGGCTCAGCCCACGCTTTCGGCGGATGGCAAGACCGTCTCGAATGACGGCAAGACGCTTCTGGTAGCCACCAAAGATGGCCGAACATTGACGTTGCGGCTTAACGATCAAACGAAATTTACGCACTCCGGCGGCGCGATCGCTTCGACCAAAATTATTCCGCGCACCACCGTTCATATTGAAGCGGCGGAAGACTCCGAAGCCTACCTGACGGCCACGACAGTAGACCTGGTGAAGGATGCCCCGGCGGAGACAACGGCGTTCGGCTCGCGACCGCGGCCGGGTGCCGTAAACCCGGACGGTACGACTCCCGACGCGGAGGATGCCGATCTGACCCGGCCTACCATTTTGAACGGTCCGGATGCGCCGAACCGGCCCATTCTTCATCACGGCAAGCCGAAACCCAACGAGTCTTCGGCCAGCAGCGAGACTGACGATACGCAGTCGGCGGCTGTCAGGCCCGCTCCGCGGCCGGTTGCTGCGGCAAGAACGGTTTCGAACCAGACGGTCTCCACTGATAGCGGCCCTTCGGATTTCACCATTGGCGATGGTTCCACTTCGGCGGCGCGTCCGATGAGGCCCAAAGCCGACCAACTCATCGGGCGCACTGAGGATTGGGCTCAAACGTTCACCAACGGATTGCCCAACTATGTATGCGAACAGTTGACCACCCGATATATGGAGGCTTCGCGATCGGCCGGTTGGGAAGCGCAGGATTTGGTCGGGGCAAAAGTGGTCTACGAGGATGGCCACGAGACCTATAAAGACATCACCGTCGACGGAAGAAAGACCAGCAAAAGCATGCTGGAAATCGGCGGCGCGACGTCCACCGGAGAGTTCGCCTCGGTTCTGCGCAGCTTGCTTTCCGAAGGAAGCGGGGCTCAATTCAAGTATTATCGCTCCGATAGCATCGGCGAAACGCTGGCCGCTGTTTATGATTTCAAGGTTCCTTTGCAGCGTTCCGACTGGACCATCACAATCGGCGGCCAGTCCCTCCGCCCTGCTTACAGCGGGAGCGTTTGGATCGACAAGAAGACCGCGCAAGTGCGCCGAATTGAGATGCAGGCCGACAATATCCCTCCGGACTTTCCCTCCGATTCCGTGCAATCGGCCGTGGACTATGATGTGGTTCCGCTCGGCACGACACAGTTTCTGCTGCCGGTGCATGCGGAGAACTTGAGCTGCCAGCGCGGCTCCCCGGTATGTTCGAAGAACGCCATCGATTTCCGTAATTATCACAAGTATTCGGGCGAGAGCACGATTACGTTTGGGAAGTAGCCGCGCTGGAGATTGTTTGCGTGTTTAGACTAAAAAGTCAACTTCCAACGGTTCGATTAGCGGCATAAGCCAGCTCACGAGTTGCTGGTGTACCGGATGCGGTCCGTAAGCGTCCAGGGATGCGCGGTCGGCGAATTTCATAACGCCGCCCAGCTCATACCCTTGGCCTTTCGGCGAGAAGTTCTTTCCGACCCAGGTTTCTCGTAGCCCCGGGATTTGGCCCTGCAGTTTGCGGATTTCCGAGACGACCTTTTCTTTCTGGTCTTCGGTGACTTCCGGTTTCCAGCGGAAGGCGAATACGTGAATGCACATAAAACGATTGTCTCCGGTCGGCTTATTCGTGGCGAATCGCGGACATGGGGTCAATGCGTGAGGCGCGCAGGGCTGGGATCAGCGAAGCAAGAAGGCCTACAAGAACAAGAATGCCGGAGATTACGGCCAGGACAGCGGGGCTGTGGGCGTGGATTCCGAACAAAAAGCTGTTGATAAAGCGCGCACAGGCGAATGAGAGAAATAATCCCAAAGCGCATCCGCCGATCACTAACGCGGCGTTCTCTCCCAGAACAAGCCGGATGATGTTCCCGCGTTGCGCTCCCAAAGCCATGCGGATACCGATCTCGCCGGTTCTGCGCGCAGTCGAATAGGCGAGCGTTCCATAGAGGCCGACCGCGGTGATGAGCAGCGCGCTAATCGCGAAGAATGAGGCCAACGTCGCCATCAAACGTTCAGTAGCAAGAGATTGGGCGATCTCGGTTTCCATTGACATTGCGCCGGGCATAGGAACCTCGGGTGCGAGCCGCCGCAAGATGGTGTGGACCGCTGTAATAATCGGGGCGGGATTTTGGGAACTGCGGATCAGCATTGTGAACGATGCGCGCGGCATCATGTTCTGCGTCATGGGCCGATAGATTGTGGGCGGCGCAGCTTCGCGAATATTTTTGAGTTCTTTTGCATCGCCGACCACGCCGACGACCTCCACCAACCTCTTATCCACGGTCGTAAAGCGCTGCCCAATCGCATGTCCACGGGGAAACAACAACGAAGCGGCTGCTTCATTCAAAATCGCCTTCTGTCCGGTCTCATCGGTATCTTGCCAGCGGAAACCCCGGCCGCTCAGCAGCGGAATGCCCATGGCGGAGAAGTAATGGGGACCGACGTAGTGGAAGCCCAAGTAATGTGCCGGTCCGCCGTTTGCTGTGACATCATCGGACATCCGCCCGAAGCCATAGCTCACATCGTTTACACCGCGCACTTGAGATACTTCACCGGCGAACTCCTGATAAAACTGCATTAAGGCTTTTCCGTCGCGCTGCTGTTTATTCATTTCCAGCCCCAGCGTCGTCAATCCCTGTGGTTGAAAACCTAAGGGAGCGTCATGCAGCAGAACCAGGCTGTAGCCCAGCAATCCCGCGCCGGTCATCAATAACGAGGCCAAAGCGATCTCAGCACCCATCAGAGCACGCGGCCATAGATGCTGCCGCTCCGCGCCCCGCACGGACACCTGGCCTTCTTTGATTCCTTGTTGCAGGCGTGGCCCTGTGGCTCGTAGCGCGGGAATAATTCCCACCAGCACCGTGGATACCGCAGCGGCTGCCGCGACGAATGCGAAGACTCGGATGTCGGGGGCCATGTCGAACGTCAGCGGATCGTTGGCTCGTGTCAGAAAAGAAACCAGCGCCCGGCTGAAGACAAACGACATGGCGAAACCGATAGCCGTTCCGGCTGCAGCAAGCAACAGGCTTTCTGTTAACAACTGCTGTAATAGCCGGCCACGTCCCGCTCCTAAGGCAGAGCGTGTTGCCAACTCACGCTCGCGCGCGGCGGAACGCGCCATCAATAAGCTCGCTAAATTCAGGCAGGCCACGCAAAGCACCAGCATCACCAGCACCATTACGATCAGAAGCGGTTCCCGGAAGAGGAGACGAGCGTTGCAGAAGCCGGTCGCGCCCGCTTGGGCCGTCACATAAAGGTTCGATCGCTTCACGTTGTCGAAGCTCCAGTTCGGGTCAGGAAATACTGCCGTGAAGCCATTTTGGGAACTGACATGCAGAATCGCATTCGCCTGTGCAAGCGAAACGCCGTTGCGCAAACGCGCACCCACGCTCAACCACCATGCCCTCGGTCCAGCCGCAATCAGATTAAAGGGAGCATCAATCTGTGGCTCCAGCGCCAGCGGAACATAGACATCCGGCTTTTGCCCCACCTCCGCACCGAAGAAGTCCGGAGGCATCACTCCAGCGACGGTAAATGCGACGTGATCCAGCGTCACGCCGCGGCCAATCACATGCACCTCGCCGTTAAAGTGCGTTTTCCAGAACCGGTCGCTAATGACAGCCGCCGGTCCATTCTCGCCGCCGTTGGGCTGGTCGTCCAGCGGGCCGATCCAGCGCCCCTTTTCGGGCGCGACGCGCAATGCGGAGAAATAATGCCCGCTGACCAGCGCTCCCGATACATTCTCAGTACCTTCTCCGGTACGCAGTTGAAGTTGACGTCTAGAAAAAGCAAACACATGGGAGAAGCCCGCAGAATGCGCTTCCAAATCGCGAAAGATTGCATAACTAAACGGTCGGTCGTTTTTGTCCGGCTGTATACGCCACAACGTCAGCCGGTCTGCCTGCGGCACCGGCAACGGTCGAAGCAGAAGCGTATCGAGCAGCGTGAAGACCGCCGTGTTCGCGCTGATGGCGAGCGTTAAGGTCGCTAATGCCACCAGTGTAAACGCGGGTGATTTTCGGAGCAGGCGAACGGCCAGCTTCACGTCCGCGATGAAGTTCTCCAGCGCTCTCGGCCGGCGCACGTCACGCAGCGCTTCTTTCCATTTTTCGATGCCGCCTAGTTCGTGCCGGGCCTTTCGCTGCGCCGCCGATGCCTCTAATCCGGAGCCGGCATGCTTCTGTTCCCGCATTGCAACATGAAACGCAAGCTCGTCTTCGAGGTCCTGATCAAGCTGTTTTCTGTTCTGGATAAGACGGCGTAGCCGGAAGAGCCATTCACGTAGATGAAGCAAAATCATAAGGTTTCACTCATGGCGAATTGCTGCCATCGGATCGATTCGTGAGGCTCGCATCGCTGGGATCAATGAAGCGAGAAGGCCGACCAGCAGCAACACACCCGATGACGTAATCAGAACGGCAGGACTGTTCGAGCGAACCTGGTACAGAAAGCTGCCGATGTAATGCGTACAAACTATTGAGACCAGCAGTCCCAAAGCGCAGCCGCACACAACGATGAGCACATTTTCTTTCAAGATCAGGCGGAGGATGTTACCCCGTTGCGCTCCCAGCGCCATGCGGATTCCGATTTCACCCGTGCGCCGCGCTGTCGAGTAGGCCAACGTTCCATAAAGACCAACCGCGGTAATCAACGACGCCATAGCGGCGAAGAAAGACGCCAGTAGCGCCATGAAACGGGCGGCGGCAAGCGAATCAGTGATCTGTTGTTCCATGGAAGTGGCAACTGGCGCGGGAACATCGGGCGCAAGGCGACGCAGAATGGACCGTACCGCAGCCACGAGAGGACCGGGCTTTCCAGCGCTCCGTAAGATGGCGTCAAGAGAAGCCTTCGGCCCCAGGTTTTGCGTGATGGGTGTGCAATACGTCGGCGGGGCCGGATCGCGCAGGTTTTCGTACTTCGCGTCGGCAACAATTTCAACGACCTCTGCTGACTTGCTGTCATCGATGAGAACGTGTTGCCCGATGGAGTCACGTTGCGGGAACAAGATCCGGGCAGCGGATTTGTTCAGGATCGTTTTGCGGGGGGATCCGTCGGTATCGGTCCAGGAAAACTCACGGCCGGACAGAAGAGGCGTCATCATGGTCGCAAAATAGCGAGGGCTCACCTGATTCCAAAACATCAGATGCACTGCGCGTCCGGGCCTTCGAATAGCCCCGCCGCCCGTGGAGCCTGATATCGGCGCGAAATTTACATAACTGACGCTATCGACTCCTCTCAGCCTCTCTAATTGCTCGGCGTATTCTTCGTAAAATCGAAGCAATGCTTGACCGTCTCGCGGCTGCTTTATCATCTCCAGCGATAGTAGAGTAAGCCCCGCCGGATTGAATCCGATTGAAGTACTTCGCAGTTGAACTAGACTGTAACCGAGCAGTCCCGCTCCGGTGACCAGGACCAGTGCCAATGCGATCTCGCTGGTCATCAGAATGCGCGGCCAGAGGCGCCGTCTCTCAGCGCCGCGCAACGAGATGCTTCCTTCTTTGAACCGGTCCTGGAGATTGCGGCCCGTGGACCGAAGCGCGGGAACGATACCGATCAGAAGAGCCGTCAGGGCGGCAACCACAGCGCCAAAAGCGAACACACGCCCATCCGGGGTGACATCAAATTGGAGCGCCCCTTGCCCCGGTGACGTCAAAAACGAAACCAAGAGTCGGCCAACCAGTAGGGATACCAGAAAGCCCAGCGCCGTACCGGCTGCGGCAAGCAGGAGGCTTTCCGTGAGCAACTGCTGCAGCAAGCGGCCTCGCGCTGCCCCTAACGCGAAGCGAGTCGCCAATTCCCGTTCCCGCCCCGCGCTTCGAGCCATCAGTAAGCTTGCTAAGTTCAAGCAGGCGACAAATAGCACCAAGGCTACCAAGCCCATCACGACTAGCAAGGGATTTCGAAATTGAAGCCGAACATACGAAAATCCGGTCGCACCACCTTCCGCCGTTACGTAAAGCTTCGATACCTTGATTCCGTTCAAGCCAAAGTTTGGATTAGGCGCGGAAGCAACTGCTGCCCTAGATGACACGCGAAGGAAGGCGTTTGCCTGCTGAAGCGATACTCCATCGCGTAATCGCGCCCCTACACTTATCCATCGGGCTTGCCAGCCCATCGCAATGTTGTTGTATGGCGCATCGACCATCGGCTCTAGTGTCAAGGGAACGAACAAATCCGGTCTTTTACCTACGTCCGCGCCGTGGAAGGTCGAAGGCATCACGCCCACTACGGTAAAAGCAACATGATCGAGGGTGATCTTCCGCCCTATGATCGCCGGATTACGATTGAACTTCGTCTTCCAAAATTTATCGCTGACTACGGCAACAGCCCCGCCCGGGCCGCCGCCTAGCTGGTCGTCGGATGGATCAATCCAGCGGCCTTTCTCGGGCGGTACGCGCAGAGTGGAGAAGTATTGGCCATTCACCATTACGCCGGGAATCATTTCCGTTCCATCAGAACCGCGCATCTGAAAGGAGTGCCCGGCAAAGGCAAATACACCGGAGAATACAGGACATTTCGTCTCCAAGCTCCGGTACAGGGGATAATTGAAAGAGTATCCATAGTCGCCGGGTTGGACCCGCCACAGCACAAGCCGGTCGGCTTGAGGCACCGGCAAAGGCCGGAGCATTAACGTATTCAGCAGGCTAAAGACCGCTGTGTTCGCTCCAATCGCGATCGTCAACGTTGCCAGAGCCACCACCGTGAAGGTGGGCGACTTACGAAGCAAGCGGACGCCGAGTTTGACATCGCTGGCAAAGTTCTCCAGCGCTCGCGGCCGGCTAACATCGCGCAACGCTTCTTTCCATTTCTCGATGCCGCCTAATTCGTGCCGCGCCTTCCGCTTCGCCGTCGATGCCTCTAACCCGGAGCCGGCATGCTTCTCTTCCCGCATGGCAACATGAAACGCAAGCTCGTCTTCGAAATCTCGATCGAATTGCTGCTTCTGCCCGCGAAAAAGCCCGCGTAACCGGAGCATCCATTCCCGTACATGCGGCCACATATCTTCCTCCTAAGCCGACTGCATCACCTGAGCAATCGCCGAAGACATCCGCGACCAACGCTTGGATTCCGTCGACAGTTGCTTACGCCCCGCGACCGTCAGTTGATAAAACTTAGCCCGGCGATTATTGCTCGACGTGCCCCATTCCGCCTGTAGAAGGCCCTGCAACTCCAGCCGGTGGAGAGCCGGATATAACGCGCCCTCCTCCACTTGCAGCACATCGCTCGACACCGCCCCAATCCACTCGGCAACGCCGTAGCCGTGCATCGCTCCTCGCGCCAACGCCTTCAAGATCAACATGTCGAGCGTCCCCGGCACCAAATCACCCGAGCCCGCCAATTGTCTTCCCATAAGCTACTTATGGAAGTATATTCGCCGTCGACTCCGCGAGTCAATAAATTTTTATTGACGGCCTTTTCGCAAGATGTTACATTTTACACAGGTTGCTAATTTATACGCATGCAGAACTCCGCAGCAGAATCCGCTTTGAGCCGCCGCGAGCGCCAGATCATGGACATCCTGTTCTCCGCCAGCCGCGCGACCGGCCCGGAGATTCAACAGAAGCTCGAAGATTCTCCTAGCTATTCCACCGTTCGCACCATCCTGCGAGTTCTGGAACGCAAAGGGTACGTACGGCATAAGGAGGAAGGGCTTCGCTACGTCTATGAACCGGTTATCGCTCGTGATGTGGCCCGGAAGTCGGCACTCAAGCGTCTTCTGCAGACCTTCTTCAATGGGTCTGCGCAACAGGCCGCCGCTGCTCTCATCGATCCAAAGGCCTTCCGTCTGTCGCGCTCCGAGTTGGATGAATTGTCGAAGCTGATCGAACAAGCAAAGGAGAAAACGTCGTGATATCCATTCTCTTCCTCTGTAAGTTGACCGCGATCCTGCTGCTTGGCGTGGCTGCACTCCTGCTGTCCCGCAGATTATCTGCCGCCTCCCGGCATTTGCTTTGTATGGCGACGCTCGGCATGACGGTTTTGCTGCCGATCACGCTGGCACTTCCTACACTCGGCCAATCGCAGATGATCACCTTGGTAACGAGCGCTTCCAGTGCTATTGCTGTCCGTCATCCGTCGTCATTGCATCTGATTGCCATTGGCTGGATCGGTGGAACGCTGTTCGTACTCCTGCGTTTTGCGTTCGGCGCGTCCTACGTCGCATGGCGGGTGCGCAAAGACAAGCAAGCGGATGAGTTTCAATCGGGTGGCGTGCCGGTCCGTTTCGCAGACATCGCTACGCCCGTTCTTTGGGGCTGGATCAGGCCGACGATTCTGATGCCGACATCATCGGCCAACTGGAGCGCAGGACGCAAGCAGATCGCCCTCGCCCATGAATTGTCTCACTACGATCGCCGCGATAACTGGACCACCCTCATCGGCATCGCTGCCCAGGCAATGTACTGGTTTCACCCGCTGGTTTGGTGGCTTGCCGTAGAAGCGGAGCAGCAACGCGAACTCGCTTGTGACGATCGGGTACTCGTACGCGGAGCTTCTTCACTCGAGTATGCCAGCCTCCTGGTCGATATTGCCAGTCAACACTCTTCGCCAGTTCGTTTCGGCTGTGCGATGTTCCGTAACAAAAATCAATTGAAAGGCCGTCTCATGCACATTCTCCACTTCCGCAAACCGGAGCCGTCGCGAAGAAATCGTTTCGCAGTGGCTTCCGCTATCTCAATCATGCTTCTGGGCTGTCTGTTGATTCCGGCAACGGCGGACCAGCAGAAGATCTACAAAATCGGCGGTGATGTCATGGCGCCGAAGGTGCTCTATAAAATTGAGCCCGACTATGCGCCGCAGCCCAAGCGTGACAAGGTTCAGGGAGCCGTTCTGCTTGGCCTCATCATCAGCGCCGACGGCCAGCCGCAGGAGGTCCAAGTGATAAGAAGCTTAAATTCCGACCTGGACAAGAACGCCGTGAAGGCTGTTTCGCAATGGAAGTTTCGGCCTGCGACGAAGGACGGAAATCCCGTCCCGGTCGAAGCCAAAATCGAAGTAAATTTCCGCTTGAAGTAACGTGCAGTTCTATTTCTGGCCGTAGTAGGCGTTCGCGCCGTGCTTGCGGAGAAAGTGCTTGTCACGAAGCGCTTCGGAGATTTCGGCCGAATCCGCGCGAATCGTGAACGTCAGAAAGGCCATATGAGCGAGCTCCTCGACAACCGTGGCGGTGTGCGCAGCATCGGTCACGGTGGGTCCCCAACAAAACGGGGCATGGCCGGCTACCAGAACAGCCGGCATAGTAAGAGGATCTAACGTTTTGAAGCGCTCGATAATGACATGGCCGGTGTTCAACTCGTACTTCGACTCAATTTCGTGCGGCTTCATGGCGGCGGTGACCGGGATCGCGCCACGGAAGTAATCGGCATGGGTGGTACCCAGGCACGGTATCTCCGTGGCGGCCTGCGCCCAGGAGGTAGCGTAACGGGAGTGCGTATGAACCACTCCATTCGCGCCTTCAAAGGCTCGATACAGGGCCAGGTGTGTGGGCAGGTCGGAAGAGGGACGCAGATTACCTTCGACGATGTTTCCCTCGACATCGGTGATGACGAGGTCTTTCGGCGTGAGCTGATCGTACGGCACTCCGCTGGGCTTAATGGCCACCAAACCGCTGGCGCGATCATAACCGCTGGCGTTGCCGAATGTGAAGATGACCAGGCCGCGCCGGACGAGTTCCTGGTTCGCTTCGAAGACCTCTTCCCGGAGTTGATTTAGATTTGCGGTCATGATCTTATCCTTTCGACGCTCTGACATGCGCCGCGATATTCCGTAGTTCGGGCAGAACATCGCCTAACGCAACAGGCTCGGATTGTCTGCTTCCGAAACTGAAGTAGAGGCGGCGGTAGAAGCCGAACATCTTTCCGTAGATCCCTACGCTTTCGGGTTCGGGCTGATAGATCTTATACTCCGGACAAAGTGCGTTTTGCGCGGCTTCGATAGTGGGGAAAGCCTCCGCGGCTAAGAACGCGAAAATTGCGGAGCCTAGGCTGGTGACATCGTCTTGCGGCACCAGGATCGGCTTGTTCAGGACGTTAGCGTAGACCTGATTCAACACATCGTTCTTCTTTGGAATGCCGCCGCCGTTAATGACGCGCTTGATCGGCACGCCATGTTCTTCCATGCGCTCCAGGATGACGCGAGTGTGGAAGGCGGTCCCTTCAATCGCGGCGAACAGTTCGTCAGCGGGAGTGCTGGTGAGGTGCCAACCGAGGGTCATGCCGCCGAGTTCGGGGTTGACCAGCACCGTCCGATCTCCGTTGTCCCAGGTAAAACGAAGCAGGCCGGTCTGCCCTGCCCTGTAGTCCGTGATTTCCTGCGAGAGCGCCCCAACACTGGAACCAGCGCGCCGGGCAATGGCTTCGAAAATGTCGCCCACGGCAGAGAGGCCGGCTTCGATGCCGGTGAGTTCCGGGTTCACCGAACCGGGAACAACGCCGCACACGCCGGGCACCAGCGTTTCAGCATCGTTCAGCCCGATGATGCACGTGGACGTGCCGATCACGTTCACCATATCGCCGAGTTTTACCCCGGCCGCAATGGCATCCCAATGCGCGTCGAATGCGCCCACCGGAATCAGCACGCCGGGGTGCAGGCCCAGTTTCTCCGCCCACTCCTCCGTTAAAGTTCCGTAGATCCGATCGGAGGTCGAGTAATCGCCCCGCAACTTCTCCCGGACTCCTTTGAGCAATGGATCAACGGAGACGAGAAACTCTTCCGACGGAAGGCCGCCCAACGATTCGTTCCAAAGCCATTTATGACCCATGGCGCAGACGCTGCGCTTCGCTTTCGAGATATCGCGAACGCCGCAGAGGGTCGCGGCTACAAAATCGCAGTGCTCAAACGCAGAGCCCAGTCGATCGCGCTTTTCGGGATTGTGGCGCAGCCAGTGCAGGAGCTTGGAGAAACCCCATTCGGAGGAGTAGACGCCGCCCGACCATTGAATGGCTTCGAGGCCGTCGGCGTGCGCTTTCTCCGTTATTTCGGCGGCTTCACGCCAGGCGCGATGGTCGCACCATAGATAGTATTCATCGAGCGGCTGAAGGTTCTTATCGACCGGAATGACGCTCGATCCGGTGGTGTCGAGCGCCAATGCCTTTACGTCGGAACCGTTAACGCCCGCGTCCGCCAAGGCCTTGCGCATCGCTTCGGCCAAAGCGTTCATGTGGTCGGTATGACTTTGCGTGGCGTGATCAGGATCGTTCTTCTTGCGATGCAAGGGATACTCGGCAATTCCCGCGCCAAGCCGTCCCTTCTCGCTGTCAAAGATCGAAACGCGAACGCTTAGCGTGCCGAAATCGGCTCCAGCAACTACAGTACCCATCGTTGCCCGCTCTAGCCCTGATGCCACTCGACATCCCAGCCGAGGTATTTCGTGGTGGCTTCATACACCATGCTGGCCGTATGAGAAAGATTGGCAGCCACATGGTGCTCAAATCCGTTTTCGCAGATGTAGCGCAGCAGGTGTTGCAAACGCGGAATCTCCACCACGCCCGCACCGCCGAAGGTGAGCAAGGGGTCTTCGGTGAAACGGCCTTCGCCCACATAGCCGCGCATTGCGCCGGTACTGTCGCTAGTGGAGAAGCGCGCAAAGCTCATGGGCGACGGCTTCACCCGGCCCACGCAGGTACCGAACGTGTTTAGCTTACCGACGGTTCCGGCGATGATCTCCTGAAAATCCATCTTCACTTCAACAAAGAAGTGCTTCGGAAGATTACTGCAGTGGAAGCAGACAGCTTTGTTCGGATCATCGCCGTAGTTGTTATTCCAATCGAGCAAGGCGCTCGGCGTACCGGATGCAAGGCGCAAAGCATGCATCCCGATGACTCCTGCGATATCGGTTTCGCAGGCGCTCGACAGCAGATTTTCGCTCATCATGCTCATCACTGTGCAAGGCACGACGCCGAAGTTTTCTTCGAGCGACGTCCAGCATTGCACGGCGCTGATAGTAACATCCGTTTCGTGCATCCAGCCATCGACCACCGCACCGAGTTTCGCCATCTTCATGAGCGATTCGGCGGGAACGTCGTTGGTGGAAACATACTTCTTGATCGACTCCAGCTTGTTCTCCGCGGCGGCATCCGTGTCCTTCATGCGATCGATGCGGCCGAGAATTTCAGAGAGGTCAATCGTAATCGTGGAGATGCCGTGCTCTTCCAGAATCTTTTCGCTGTAGCGAACGGTGTTGAACGCAGCGGGCCGCGCGCCAATGGCTCCGACGCGCAGGTTACGCATACCGCGCACCACACGGCAGACGCCCATGAACCAGACGAGATCTTTTGCAAATTCGGGCGATGTCGGAGCTTCCGTGTGCAGCGTTGTCAGCGAGAATGGGATGCCGTACTGCTTCAGGTTATTGCAGGCGGACATTTTGCCGCAGAAGCTATCGCGACGATCGCGAATAGTCATCTTGCCGGGCGAGTCCGGCGTGGCTTGCACGAGTACCGGAACGTTGAGGCCGGCACGCCGGAGGGCATCGGCGATACCGCGCTCGTCGCCAAAATTGGGCAGCGTGACGATGATGCCGTCGATGGTCTCGCGATGACGCTTGAACAACTCGGCGCAACGCTTGGCTTCTTCGAACGTTTCCACCGCGCCGAACTTGGATTCTTCCGGCGTGAGCGCGACCACTTCAACACCGGATTCTTCTAAAACGCGGATCATCTCTTCCCGCCCGGTGGCCGCGAGATGGTCGGGGAAGAAACCGCGGTTGCCTACAATGAGGCCAACCTTTAAACAGGGATCGTTGATAGATGACATTACCGTTTCCTTGGAAAAAATCGAATGGTATAGAAGAGGCCGATGGCCAGCAGAACAGCGCCCCACCAGATACCGGCGTGCAGATTGGCGAGCACCACGGTTCGCGCCGGCGGTGAAACAAGTTCATACAGGCCGGAAGCCGTGATCAGGACGCCGTAGGCCGTCAGCAGGACGCCGATGAAGAACCAGATGGAGATGAAGTTTTTATCGTGCATGGCTGTTTCCTACCAGAAAATAATGTTCAACGCGATGAGCACGCTGAGGACCACGCCCGCCCAGAACAAAGGCTTTTGATACCAGAGAAGCCCCGTGTCTTTCGGCACCTCAGTACAACCATACACAAGACCGTTCAGTTCGCTTTCCGGCTTCGGCCTCGTCATTAAACTGACAACCACGGTCACGATTACGCAGATGACCCAGGACCACAGCGCCCGGTACATGTTTTCCGCCATGTCCTTCGCGTTCGGCGAAAGAGCGATGTAGCGAAGCGCGGTGGGGTCCAGTTTGACCCAAAGCCACATGCTCACCGAGCCTACGGTTCCCGCCAGCAAGCCCCAGAATCCGCCCGCCGGAGTGGCCCGTTTCCACAGCATTCCCAGTATGACGGTTCCAAATAGCGGCGCGATGAAAAAACTGAAGAGGGCCTGTACGTAATCCATGATGCTGAGGAACTGCATCACCAAATACGCAGTGCCGATGCTAATGAGGACGCCGATGAGAGTGCACCAGCGTCCAACGGAAACATAGTGCCTATCGGGCGCGACTTTCCGGATGAAGGCGCGGTAAATGTCGTAGGTCCAGACCGTTGAAAATGCACTGACGTTGCCCGCCATGCCGGACATAAAACCGGCGATGAGCGCGGTGATGCCCAAGCCCAGCAACCCGGGGCCACAGTAGCGGGCCAGCATGAGCGGCAGCACTTCGTTATAGCTGTACCCGCCGGTGGCCGCAGCTTCCGGCGCGCCCACCAGCTTTTCGGGAAGCACCGCAAGAGCCAGCAGGCCGGGGAGGATGACGATGAACGGCACCGCCATCTTAAAACCAGCACCGATGATGGGCGCCATCTTCGCGCTGCGAAGGTCCCTCGCCGTGAGGACGCGCTGCACAACCAGGAAGTCCGTGGTCCAGTAGCCGAACGCGATCACGAAGCCCAGTCCAAACACGATACCGGTCCAATGAATCCCCATCGGGTTCGAACTGAAAGCACCCAATCCCTGCCAAAGATGCGTGTAGTCCTGGCCGGGAAAGTTGTGATGAATCCGGCGAATCATTCCGCTCCATCCCCCCGCTTCGACCAGTCCCAGGATCGAAATAAGAATGGCCCCCAGCCAGATAAGGAAGAACTGCAGCACTTCATTGAAGATGGCCGATAGGAGTCCGCCGAGGAACACGTAGGCAGCCACCGTAATGGACGAGACCCAGATACTGAAATGAATATCCCAGCCGAGCACAATTTTCAGCACCAGCGCCATGGAGTACATATTGATACCGCTCATCAGCACCGTCATGAAGCCGAAACTAACTGCCGCTAAAACACGAGAAGATTCGCCGAAGCGCAGCTTTAGGTAGCCGGGCACCGAGTGTGTCCGCGAGATGTAATAGAACGGAATCATGACAATGCCGAGGAACAACATTGCCGGAATGGCTCCGATCCAATACCAATGCGCCGCGAGCATCCCGTACTGATAGGCGGCTGCTGCCCAGCCCATCAGTTCGAGCGATCCAAGATTGGCCGCCACAAAGCTCAGGCCCGCGATCCAGGCACTCATGTCGCGTCCGGCGAGAAAGAATTCTTCGCCAGTATTGGTGTAGCGCTTCAGATAGAAGCCGATGCCCAACACCATTACGAAATAGAGAGCGATGACCGCGAGATCAACGGGGCTCAGCGATAGAAGTCTTGTGTTCGCCAGAAGAAGGGCGCAGGGAATAATCATGTAAGCGGGTACAGTAACGATAAATTATATATGCCGCTTTGTAGCCGCCGAGACGGATTCTCGTTTTCGCTAGTCGACCGTTGTCGGCAACCATTGTTTGCCCAAGAAAAATCGTAGACCGCGTAACCCGTGGGATGGGTTTCATCGCACAATAGTGTGAATGCCTCTCGATCTCTTCGATTTGTCTGGCCGCCTGGCGGTCGTTATGGGTGGAACCTCCGGCATCGGCCGCGCCCTCGCTATTGGACTGGCCGAAGCGGGCGCCAACGTGGTCGCTTCCGGCCGCCGTGAAGCCCTGGTGGCCAGCGTGGCTGACGAAATCGAACAAGAAGGCCGGAAAACGCTCCGGCAGACCGTGGACATGTCTAACCGGCAATCCATCGACGCTCTGCGCGACGCGACCCTCCAGGAGTTCGGCCGTATCGACATCCTGGTGAACTCCGCCGGGCAGATTTTTCGAAAACCCACCACGGCCATTACCGAAAGCGAATGGAACTCGCTGATGGACGTGAACCTCACCGGCACACTGCGCGCCTGCCAAAGCTTCTACGATCCGCTCGCCGAAAGCGGAAATGGCCGCGTAGTCAACATTGCCTCTCTCAATTCATATGTGAGTTTTTTTGAGATCGCGGCATACGCGGCGTCGAAGTCGGGCGTTCTGGGACTGACACGCAGTCTGGCCGTGGAATGGGCGCCCAAGGGCATTAACGTAAATGCGATCGCGCCGGGAGTGTTCCGCACCGAGCTGAACTCCGGGCTGCTCGACGGCACCGATCGCGGACGCGAGCTACTGATGCGTACCCCGATGAAGCGCTTCGGTAACATCGACGAACTAGTCGGGGTGACGGTTCTTCTGGCCTCCGATGCTGCCACCTTTATCACCGGTCAATGCATCAGTGTAGATGGGGGCTTTCTCGCATCCGGCGTGAATAGCTGACCTTTACAGCTCATGAGCGCATTTTCGCCGGCCATCGCCGAAACTCTTTCCACTTCCCAAACGGAGGTGCTGCTCAATGTACTACGCATTCTCGGCTCCTACAGCGACCCGGGCGAACTGTTCCGGGCAATCGCCGAGACGCTGCGCGAAGTGATTGATGTCGGTTCACTGGGCGTGTTGCTCTACGACGAAGACAGCGATTCGGTGCGACGCTATGCGCATGAGACGTTCGGCCGCCCGGTGGCGCCTCCCAACCCGCCGCTCCCGGTAAAAGACACGCTCATGTACCACGTCTATAAGCATCAGCAGCCGCTCGTCGTGGCCGACGTCGAAACCGAGACCCAATTCCCTTCCGTCATGCGATGGTTCCGGCAGCACGAAATCCGGTCGAACTGTACGCTTCCTTTGTCTACCGCGACCCGCCGATTGGGAGCCATGGGGGTCAGCAGCGGAAACGCTCGTGCCTATTCGGAAGAGGACGTGGCGTTGCTGTCGATTGTGGCCGGCCAAGTCGCGCTGGCGGTGGGAGATGCCGTGAACCTGGAAGCCAGCCAGGTTGTACAGGCCGAATCGCAAAGAATGTGCGAGCAGTTGAAGCTGGTTCTCGATGTCAATAACCGTGTCGTTTCGAATCTGGAGCTGCGCGACTTGCTTCGTTCCATCTCCGCCAGCATTCGCCAAATCATGAACTCCGACCTGGTGGGAGTCGCGCTGCCGGATGCGGACGGCAAACATCTGCGGCTCTCCGCCTTCGACTTTCCGCAAAGCAAGGGCTTCCTTCGTGAGGAGAACATCATGGCCATCGAGGGAACGTTCCTCGGAGAAGTCTTTCGCACGCGCCAGCCATTCGTGACCGGGTTACATGAGCCGTTGTGGATCAAAGGGGACGAGGACAATCCGGAGGGATTGAAACGTTGCTGCATCGTTCCGCTAGTCAGCCGTGACCGGACATTGGGGGTTCTTGTCCTCGCCCGGCGCGACGAGACTTTCTACATGGCTGAAGACCTGCATTTCGTAACGGAGATTGCAACGCAACTGGCCATCGCGGTGGAAAATGCGCTGGCCTACGGCGAGATTGCCGGCCTGAAAGAACAACTCGCGCAGGAAAAGCTGTACCTCGAAGATGAAATCCGCAGCGAGATGAATTTTCAAGAGGTCGTCGGCCAAAGCGCGGCCATTCGCCGTGTTCTGCATGAAGTGGAAACAGTTGCCCCCAGCGATTCCAGCGTTCTCATTCTCGGAGAGACAGGCACGGGCAAGGAACTGATCGCGCGCGCCATTCACGATCTCAGCCAGCGCCGTAAAAATGCATTTGTCAAATTGAACTGCGCCGCGATTCCCACCGGACTGCTGGAGAGCGAACTATTCGGCCATGAAAAAGGTGCTTTCACCGGAGCAATCATGCAGCATACCGGGCGGTTCGAACTGGCGCATCGCGGCACAGTCTTTCTCGACGAGGTCGGCGACATTCCGCTGGAGTTGCAACCGAAGCTGCTGCGTGTGCTGCAGGAGCGTGAGTTCGAACGGCTGGGAAGCACGCGCACCTTGCGCTCGGATGCGCGACTGATTGCGGCGACAAACCAGGATCTATCGGCAATGGTAGAGGAAGGAAAATTCCGCGCCGATCTTTTCTACCGCCTGAATGTTTTTCCCATTTACATTCCACCCCTTCGCGAGCGCCAAGACGATATCCCGCCGTTGGTGCGGCATTTCGCCCAGCAGTTCGCGCGGCGTATGAACAAACGGATCGAGACAATTTCGTCCGAAACCATGAAGGCTCTGGTCCGTTATCATTGGCCGGGCAATATCCGCGAGTTGCAGAACGTGATTGAGCGCGCCGTGATTCTCTCCAACGGTCCCGTGTTGCGAATCGCCGTCAGTGAACTGAAGACAAAAATGCGCATTCCCGAGCAGAACAGCCGCACGCCGGTTCAGCCCGCCCAAAAACACATTCGTGGCGTTCTGGCCGACACGGAGCGTGCGGAAGTCTTGAAGGCTCTGGAAGAGACCGGATGGATAGTAGCAGGGCCGAACGGAGCAGCCGCGCGATTGGGCATGAAGCGTTCTACGTTGCAGTTCCGGATGCAGAAGTTGGGGTTGGCCAGAGACGGAGCAGTCTCCGGCAATTCGTAGCAATAGAATGGATAGCTGAACGTGTTCCGCCGGGGCTTCCGCATGGTGTGGCGAACCAAACAGGTTGCGCACAACTAAACTGTCATTTTGTTGTAACTCTTCGGAGTGGCGCCGGACACTGCCGGATTATTGGCACCGTGCCCACCCGTTGGCACTTGGCACTCTGGCAGAAAACCGCTTTCGGTATCGCCTTTCTGAAGGTACTTTCATCTTTTCAACGACATAGAAGGCCCTATATCTCCATGCAAATATTGGCACTACACCTGCACCATTCTGGCTGTTTAAGGTTATGCGTCGATGTTAAGAATTGGGATCGAAGTTGATCTCTCCGAACTCAGGCTCACGCTCGAAGGCGAGCTTACCGAGCCGTGGATTGCCGAGTTGCAGTCCGTATGGGAAACACAGTGCCTTCCCTGCTCCGCAAAATGCGTGGTCGATCTCGACGATGTAACGCGAGTGGATGAGAGCGGTAAGCGCGTCCTCGCCGCCATGAAATGCGGCGGAGCAGAGCTATTCGCTACCGGCGTTTCTATGAAGCATTTGATTAAAGGTCTTAAGAAAAAGCGTGAACTCCAATAATTCCATGAGGCGATTGAAATCTATGCAGGCTGTTTGGACTGTTCGCAAGAGGACCGCGATTGCCGTCCTCCTGTTTTGCGCGACAATGCTGTTTCTCGGCGGATGCGGAAAGAAGGCCGCTCCACCGCCCCCGGGTCCTCCCGGCGTTCTCTTCGTCAATGTGATCCAGAAAGATGTGCCGATCTACGGTAACTGGGTGGCATCGCTGGATGGATACACCAATGCGCAGATTCAGCCGCAGGTCGCGGGCTACATTATTCGCCAGGCTTACCAGGAAGGCTCCTTTGTCCATAAGGATCAAGTGCTCTTCGAGATCGATCCGCGACCGTTCCAGGCAATACTCGATCAGGCAAAGGGGCAATTAGCGCAAGCCAAAGGACAACTCGCCCAAGCCGAAGCCCAACTCGGCTTGGCGAACATCAACGTAAAGCGCGATACGCCATTGGCAAAGGTCCGCGCGATCGCGCAAAGCCAGTTAGACAACGATCTTCAAACAAAGGCCACCAACAGCGCGCAAATCCAGACCGCGCAGGCCTCCATTGAATCCGCCGATGCATCCGTCGAGCAAGCGCAGTTGAACGTCGGATTCACCAAAGTCCGCTCGCTCATCGACGGCATTGCTGGAACGGCAACCATTCAGGTGGGCAATCTGGTCAGCTTGACCACGGTGCTCACCACCGTTTCGAAGGTCAATCCCATCAAGGCGTTTTTCCCCATCAGCGAGCAGGAATACCTCGAAGTGGCCGGCAAAATTAAGCCCGGCGGCAAAGCCGACTTCCTGCGCGAAACGAATCCGGTGCCCTTGCAGATGACGCTGGCGAACGGCGAAGTCTATCCCCGCGAAGGGCGAATTATCTTCACCGATCGCCAAGTCAATAACCAGACCGGCACCATTCAAGTGGCGGGCGCTTTCCCCAATCCCGGCAATGTGCTTCGCCCCGGGCAGTTCGGCCGAATTCGCGCTAGGACCGCGATGCACAAGGGAGCCTTGCTGGTGCCTCAAAGATGCGTCTCGGAGCTGCAAGGCCGCTATCAGTTGGCATTGCTCGACTCCAACAACAAGGTATCCATAAAGGACGTGCAGGTAGGCGATCGGGTCGGCCCGCTGTGGATTATCAGCAGCGGATTACAACCCAACGATCGCGTGGTCAGCGAAGGCGTCAGCAAACTAAGAGACGGCATGACCGTCGATCCCAAACCTGATACCACCAAGGACGAGACCCAGACAGCTCCTAATCAAAGCGAGGGTCAGTAAATAATGGCAGCCTTCTTTATCAGACGTCCCATCGTCGCGATGGTCATCGCGATCCTCATGGTCCTGGTCGGTGCGGTATCCATGTTCACTCTGCCGACCGCGCAATTTCCAAATATTGTTCCGCCCGAGATTCTGGTGCAGGCCACCTACCCCGGCGCCGACGCGGAAACACTTACTCAGTCGGTGGCGACGCCGCTGGAGCAGCAGATCACCGGCGTCGACAACATGAACTACATGTACTCCGTGAACTCGAACAATGGGCAATCGAGAATTACGGTGGATTTCGGCGTTCAAACGGACCCGAACATCGACCAGGTGCTGACGCAGCTTCGAACCTCGCAGGCGCAATCGCAGTTGCCGACCGAAGTGAACACGGCGGGCCTCACGGTGCAGAAATCGCTTTCCTCTCCGCTGATGCTGCTCGCCTTGTACTCGCCGCACGGCACGTATGACAATATTTTCCTGGCAAACTACGGCTACATCAATTTGGTGGACGAACTCACGCGCGTGCCTGGCGTCGCGCGTGTTCAGGTGTTCGGCGCGGGCCAGTATGCCATGCGTATTTGGGTGAACCCGGATAAGCTGGCGGCGCTGCAGGTCACCGTGCCGCAGATTACCGCGGCCATCAATGCTCAAAACACGGTGAATCCGGCCGGACAAATCGGCGGCGATCCCGTCCCCACCGGCCAGAGCTTCACCTATACAGTGCGCGCGCAAGGACGCTTGACCACGACGGAGCAGTTCGGCAACATCATCATCCGCGCCAACCCGGACGGCTCCAATCTTCGCCTGAAAGATGTGGCCCGTATCGAACTCGGAGCGCAGACATATGGCTTGCAGGGGCGCTTTAACGGCAAGCCTTCGGCGATTCTTGCCCTGTATCAGTTGCCCGGCTCGAACGCCGTAACCGCCGCCGCCGCAGTCCGCCAACGCATGGCCGAACTGGCGAAACGATTTCCGCAGGACTTAAGTTACGACGTCAGCTTGGACACCACCCAGGCCGTTACCGCCGGTATCCACGAAATCCTAATTACGTTGTTGATCTCGCTGGGCTTGGTCATTCTGGTCGTTTACATCTTTCTGCAGGGCTGGCGCGCAACCCTTATTCCCCTGCTGGCCGTGCCGGTTTCGCTCATCGGCACCTTTGTCGTTTTCCCGTTACTCGGATTCTCCATTAACACGCTCTCGCTATTCGGGCTGGTCCTTGCGATCGGCTTGGTCGTCGACGACGCCATCGTCGTGGTGGAGGCCGTCGAACGGCACATCGAAGAAGGCATGTCCCCTCGCGACGCTGCGTTTCAAGCCATGCGGGAAGTATCCGGTGTAGTGATCGCCGTCGCGATCATTCTGGCGGCCGTCTTCATTCCCACGTCCTTCGTTCCCGGCATTACCGGCCGGTTGTATCAGCAGTTCGCCATCACCATCGCGATCTCGGTTCTCTTCTCGGCGTTCAATGCCTTATCTCTCAGCCCGGCTCTCTCGGCCTTGCTCCTGAAGCCGAGAAAAGAAACACGCGGGCCGCTAGGAGCTTTCTTCCGCTGGTTTAACCGCGTATTCAAACGGACCACCAACGGCTATGTGGGATTTTCCGGTTATCTCATTCATAGGAGCGTCGTCAGCCTTCTGTTTCTTGCCGTCATTGCAGTGGTTGCGGTCATGATCGGCACTAAACTTCCCACCTCGTTCATTCCCACCGAAGACCAAGGATATATGTTTGTGTCGCTCCAGCTTCCGCAAGCCGCCTCCATCCAGCGCACGGGTCAGGCCGCAAAGAAGGTAGAAGACGCGCTCATGCATACGCCGGGAATTCAAAGCGTCACCTCCGTCATCGGATTCAATCTGCTGAGCACCAACCAGCAGACCTATAACGCGTTCTTTTTTGTCACGCTGAAGCCCTGGGGCGTCCGCAACGCCGCCAATGAGCAGTTTGCGGCTATTCAAGGCAATGTTGGCCGCGAGCTCTCGCAAGTTCAGGACGGCATCGCATTTTCGTTTCCTCCGCCGTCGATTCCCGGCGTCGGAACCTCCGGCGGCGTACAGGCCATCGTCGAAGATCGCTCGGGGTCCTCGAACCCGCAATTTCTGAGTGAAAACGTCGATAAATTCATGGCGGCGCTGCGCAAGCGCCCCGAATTTGCCAGCGTCACAACAACCTATCTGCCGAATGTGCCCCAGGTCTATGCGGGCGTGGACCGGATTAAGGTACAGCGCCAGGGGGTCAACATCGCCGATGTCTACACCACCATGCAGACCTTCATGGGCGGATACCTGGTCAATTACTTCAACCGCTTTGGACGGCAGTGGCAAGTCTACGTGGAAGCCGAAGGAAATTACCGCACCAACGCCAATGACATAAGGAAGTTCTATGTGTCGAATAACCGCGGCCAGATGCTGCCGCTCAGTGCCGTGACCAACATCAGCACCATCACCGGCCCGGAGTTTGTTCTCCGTTACGACGAGTATCAAGGCGCGCAGCTCAATATCTCGGCTGCGCCCGGCTATAGCTCAGGACAGGCCATGAGCGCCCTGCAGCAGGTCTTCAACCAGACCATGCCGCGCGAGATGGGTCTCGACTATCAAGGCATGTCATTCCAGGAGCAGCAGGCGTCGAAGGGTGTCCCGCCCAGCGCCATCTTCGGTCTCTCGCTTCTGTTTGTGTTCTTGATTCTGGCGGCTCTCTACGAAAGCTGGTCCCTTCCCTTCAGCGTTCTGCTGGGAGTGCCGATCGCTGTATTTGGAGCGTATCTGGCTCTGCAGTTGCGCCACTTCGAAAACGACGTCTATGCCCAGATCGGTCTTATCATGCTGATCGGATTGTCGGCTAAAAACGCTATTCTGATCGTGGAATTTGCCCGAGGCGAGCTTCAAAAGGGCAAGAGCCTGATCGATGCCGCGCTCACCGGCGCGCGCATCAGGCTCCGGCCCATTTTGATGACGGCGTTTGCCTTCATCTTCGGTTGCGTTCCGCTTTGGACCGCCACCGGATCGGGCGCCGTGTCCCGGAAAATCCTGGGAACGGTAGTGATCGGCGGCATGCTTGCCGCGACCATCATCGCGATTTTCTTAATTCCAGTCACTTTTTACGTTGTGGAATACATCTCTCACCGCTTCAGCAAAAAGCATCCGCTAACGCCGGAAGGAAAAATTCAACCGGAAGGAGAACATGCCTGATGAGACGCCTGCTCTACATCGCCGTGTGCGCGTCCACGGTTTTTCTCTCTGCCTGCATGGTAGGACCGAACTATAAGCGTCCCAAGATCGACGTTCCGGCGACCTACCGCAATCCATCTCAGCCGCAGACCGATCAATCCGCAAAGTCGCTGGGAGACGAAAAGTGGTGGACCGTGTTCCAGGACGTGGAACTCCAAAAACTAATTCGCACCGCCATTCAGCAGAGCTACAACGTGCAGATTGCCGCTTCGCGAGTGATCCAAGCGCAAAACCAAGTCACCATCACGCGCTCGAACGAGTTTCCAATGTTCAATGGGCAATTCGGCGGCATCAGCGAAAGGTTTCCGGTGACTCCTCCGCTGCCCGCTTATGGGATCAATGCCACCGATTTGGAGGGAACAGGGTCCTGGGACATTGACTTCTGGGGCCAATACCGCCGGGCTACTCAGGCCGCTCGCGCCAGTCTTCTCTCCAGTGAATGGGCTCGCTATGCCGTAATCAGCACGTTGGTTTCCGACGTCGCCAGCGCCTATTTCCAGCTTCGCGAACTGGATTTGACGCTCGACATTGCCAGGCGAACCTTGGCCTCGCGCCAGCAGTCCGTTAACTTGACGCAGCGGCTTGTGAACGGCGGCGCGACATCGCTTGCCGATCTGCGGCAGGCGCAACAATTATTGGAGACAGCGGCGGCCGCCATTCCGGATACCGAACGGCAGATCCAGCAGCAGGAAAACCAGATCAAGGTTCTCCTCGGCGAGAACCCGGGCGCGATTCCCCGTGGCCGCCCACTTACCGCGGAGCCGTTACCACCCGTTCTCCCTGCCGGGCTTCCGTCAAGTTTACTGGAACGCCGCCCCGACATCCGCGAAGCCGAGGAAAACCTGGTCGCGGCGAACGCCCAGATCGGCGTTGCCAAGGCTCAACTCTTTCCCAGCATCTCTCTAACCGGGTCCGGCGGCCAGGAGAGCCGCGCCATCACCAGCCTCTTTACCAGCCCTTCTATTTGGACAGCCTCAGGAGCCATCACCCAACCCATCTTCAACGCGGGCCGGCTGCGCGCCAATCTGCGTCTGACTCAAGCGCAAGAACAGGAATCGCTGCTCACCTACAAGCAGACCATTCAACAGGCCTTCAGCAGTGTCTCCAACGCCCTCATTGCGTACTCAAAATACCGGCAATACACCGAGCATGAACAGCTTCTCGCAAACGCGGCTAAGGATGCTTCCGATCTGGCGAATATTCGCTACAACGGCGGCGTCACCAGTTATTTGGAAGTGTTGACGAACGACACGAACTACTTTTCCGCCGAACTGTCGCTGGCGCAAGCTCAGTTGAACGAGCGTTTGGCGCTGGTGCAGGTCTACAACACGCTCGGCGGAGGTTGGCAGCAGTAGCTATTCTGTAAACAATGGCAGCCTACGATTTAAGAACGCACTTTCCGCTGAAAGATCATCTGTTTACCGCATCCAGCGGTTATTGGCTCTGCCGGTTGATAGAAGTTTCCGACTTGCGGCCCGAAGCGGACCGGCTTTCCTGGTATTTAGTCTTTGAACAGGACTCTAACAACGCGAATGACGTTCCGTCGAAAATGCGAAAACTGGAGATTGTGACCTCCGCTAAGCAGATATTGGAACATGGGTTTGGAGAAGACCTGCGCTCCCGCTTGGCCGGATGGCTGGAGACCGATGAAGACGGCGAGCGGGTGGAATGGTTAAGAGGATAAATTTTAAGCCTTTAGACTAGAACTATGGCGCGTGGTTGGGAAAGCAAGTCGGTCGAGTCTCAGATGGACGCTGCTGAAGCGAGGCGGACAGCCGCACGGCAGCTCCGGCTTAGTGAAGAGGAAGTTCATCTCCAACGGCAGCGGGAAGGCATCGAGCTCTCAAGAGTTCGTATTCTTAGGGAATTGAACGAGTCCACACACGCCAGGCGCCACGAACAACTCACGGCTGCTCTCGCGTTTCTCGACCGGCAACTGTTGGAGCTAGGAAGCAAAGAATCATAGGGCTGCAATTTCATCTTCCGGTCGCATCGCCAGCATTCCTCTGTGTGGCCGAGACCTTTGGAGCAATCGCCGTATAGGGCCGCAGATCGGGCTGTTGACTGAAGTTGCCGAACATCGGGCGCGATGCGGCATCGAACTGCGTCATCGGTCTTAGACCGAGAATCCGTTCCATCGTACGCAGTACACTCGTCTGGTTATACATGGTGGAATCGACCATGCCGCGGTGTGTATAGGGAGAGAGTACCCAAGCGGGCGCGCGATGCGAATCGACGTGGTCCGGCCCATCCGCCGAATCGGCTTCGATGATAAAAATAGCCGTCGATGCCCAGAGCTTGCTATGCGAAACGGCATCCACGAGAAGTCCAACAGCGTCGTCATTATCGGCGTTGTAGGCCGACGGTGTGAGCTTTCCCGTCGTTGTCCCCGCCGTTTGGTCGTTTCCCAAATGCACGATTGCCAATTGAGGCGCTTGGCCGCTCGCGTCAAACCCTTTCCACTCGCGAACGAACTCATCGGCCCGTTTCACGTCAGGATAGTCGAGGTCAAAGCCGCGATAGTTCATATCCACGTCAGCGGAAAGAGAGGGATCATTCACCTTCGCAATCTGGACCGTTCCCTTCACCTGATCCAGAGGAATGTTCTCCGTCCACTCCCCGTAATCCCGAAAGCCGATGCCAGCTTGCCGCGCATTGCTCCAAAGATAACCGGCAGGCGGCACATTCGCCGGTTCTCCGCCCTCATAATCATCGACTTTCCGCCGGTGCGCATAGCTGCTCGGCCATAACTTTTCGGTAAAGTTCGGCGCGATTGCCGCATCCGCCCAGTTATGCCCGTCGGCGCTGACATCGGCGTTTTCGTAGAAGTTGTCGTAAAGAATAAACTCACGCGCAAGCTGGTGCAGGTTCGGTGTCACTTGCTCGCCAAACACACTCAGGCTCTTGTCGCCATTCCCTTCCTTCAGATCGCCCAGCACCTGGTCGTAACTGCGGCCTTCCTTGATGATGTAGATGACGTGCTGAATCGGCGAAGCATGCTCTCCCGATCGCGAGAAATACGCCGTCTGCTGGTCGGGCGTTGGTCCATAGATCAATTCGTCGCGATACGGTGAATTCCGTAGAACAGTCGCGGTATATGAGCGCAGATTCGATGCGGTGAGAGCAGGAACAAAAGAAACAGTTCCCGTCTGCATACTTGGAATCGAGTCGGCGGCGTTGGTTCCTCTGGTAGGGTTCGGCGCGCTACCGGAGCCCTTGCCGTTCAAGATAACCAACCGGTGGTCATCGAGTTCTCGAACCGCCGTGGGATACCAGCCTGTCGGCACAAATCCCGCCACGATACTCTGCGGTCCCGCAATATTCACGGCTGCAATCGTATTCGCATCGGAACACGCCACATACAAATGCGTTCCCTCTTTGTCCACCGCTAGTGCAGTTGGAGTCATGCCGAGCGGATGCATGGGTGTCAACGACAAATTAACGGATTCCAATCTCGCGAGCTGACCGTCGGCCGTCACGCCCAATGAATAAACATCGTTCGTATTCGCCGCGGCCACAAATACTCTGGCGACATAGGAAGTCCCGCCCGCTCCCTCGCTGGGCGGCGGCTGGTTTACCCAAACCATATCGGTCGGCTCCGGCGCAACCCTGGTCCGGCCGAGTTCGTTTCCATGGTTTGCGTCGTATTCGTAAATCGAACCATCCGCCCAGCTACTCACTAACAGCGTCTTATCATCAGGCGAAAGCAGCAGACGGTACGGACGCCGTCCGCACTTGAACCGGCCTAGCAGCTTACCCGTGTCCAAGTCGATCACGGCAATATTGTTTTCCTGGAGGTCAGCCGCGTATAAAACGTGGCCATCCGAGCGCAGCCGCACATCGCCGATAAATGACTGGCCCTTGCTATTGAGATCCGCCACCGCCGGCAGTACCCGCGTTTGCGTCAGCGTTCCGCTTGTCGAATCGAGCGTCAGCTCGTAGACCACCGCTCCCGCCCCTCCGCCAACGTAAACCCGATTCCCGCGCGGCGCGACCGCTAACCCAAGCCACGCTTCGGCCAACTTAAACCGCGACACTTCCTGCTTTTTCGCGATGTCGATGACGCTCACTGATGGCGGCCGATACCCGGCGTTCAACACCAACAGATATTTGCCATCGTTTGAAACTGCCGTGCTCATCGGCAGCGTGTCCACGGGAACTTGATCGCCCGCCGGCCGCAACGTCCAGCCGTTACTTAAAAGGAAGCCGCCCCCAGGCATTTTCCCGACACGTTTGATCGGTTGCGCGGTCGTTTGCGCGAACAGGCCCGCGCCGGCCAGCAGCAGCGGCAAACACCGAATCAGAAAGTTCATTATTCCGTAAACCTGTGCGCGATGGGAAACCGGCGGCCCACGCCGAACGCTTTCGGCGTAATGCGCAGCCCAGGCGCGGCTTGCTGCCGTTTGTACTCGTTACGGTCGACCTTCCGGACAATGTCACGCACCAACTCCTCCGGCAAATTTTCTTTGGCGGCGATCTCAGCTACCGATTCGTACCGTTCCACATAACCCGCCAGAATGGCATCCAGAACCTCGTACTCGGGCAGACTGTCGGTATCTTTTTGATCGGCGCGCAACTCGGCCGAGGGTGGCTTGGTGAACGTGTTTTCCGGAATCCCGGGTTTCTGCCCCTTCGCTACTCGCCGCGCATTCGCCACACGCCCCAGTCGATACACCATCGTCTTCGGAACGTCGCTAATCACCGCCAGCCCGCCGCACATGTCTCCGTAAAGAGTCGTATAGCCCACGGCAATTTCGCTCTTATTGCCGGTCGTCAAAACGAGTGAGCCAAACTTATTCGACAAGGCCATCAAAGTCAGCCCCCGCAGCCGGGATTGCAGGTTTTCTTCCGCCGTATCCGGCTTATAGCCTGCGAACAGCGGAGCTAAATTTTTCAGCATGTCTTCGTAACCAGATTCGATCGAGACCACCTCGAAACGGATGCCCAAACTCTCCGCCAACTCACGCGCGTCGGTCAGGCTATGCTCCGAGGAATAAGGACCGGGCAATCCCACGCCCATCACATTCTCTTTGCCGACCGCTTCCAAAGCAATCGCTGCCACCAACGCCGAATCAATTCCGCCGCTCAGGCCCATTAAGACCTTCTGGAAACCGCACTTCTGGATGTAATCCCGCGTGCCCAGCACCAGTGCATCGAACGCTGCCTCGTCGTCGGAGGTGTCGCTAGTGCGGTTGTCCCCGGTCCCGGTCTCCGAATTGAAGAGAATCAGGTCTTCGGCAAAGGATTTCGCCCTCGCGGCCAATTCACCCGTAGAGGTCATGGCGAAGCTGGTTCCGTCAAACACAAGCTGGTCGTTGCCGCCCACCATATGGGCATACACAATCGGGAGATGGAAACGGCCCGTAATTGCCCGGAAAATATCCTCCCGCTGCCGGCGCTTGCCGACGTTCCAGGGCGAAGCGTTGATGGAAATAATCAGCTCGGCACCGGCCTGCACCAGCTCTTCGATCGGATCCCGCGAGTAACGCCGGCGCTCCCAAAAATGTTTGTCGTTCCAGGCGTCCTCACAGATCGAAATCGCTACCTTTTTGCCGCCGATCGTAAAAAGGCTCTGGGCATCCCCAGGCTGAAAATAGCGAGCCTCATCGAAGACGTCGTAAGTCGGCAGCAGCATTTTCCGCTGATCGAAAACGATCCGTCCCCCTTCAAGCACTGCGGCTGCATTCTGAGCCTTAATCGCCGAGTTCTTCGGTGAATGGGCCACATAGCCGACAATCATGGCAACTTTTCTATCGGACGATTCCGCGGCAATCTTTAATAGCGTTTCATGCGTCCGGTCAAGAAAGGAATCCTTTTCCACCAGATCTCGCGGCGGATAACCGGTCAGCGCAAGTTCGGGAAAAACCACGACCTCCGCTCCGGCGTGCTCCGCCTGCTTCGAAAATTCCAGGATCTTAGCCGCATTACCGCTTAAATCGCCGACCGTGTTATTGATTTGCGCGAGCGCGATGCGCATGGGAATCTCCATTGTAGCCGCGCGCTCCTCTCCACTCTGCGTATCGTTTCGGAGGTAGTGTCCTAAAGGTGCGTTGAAGAAATTTCTTCGGTTAATGGGATTGGTGGAAGTGTTTCAAAGTTCGGGATTAGATCGGTAATGCTGAGAACTGACCGGGAAGGAATAGTCATATCCCCACATCCTTGGGGTTTACAGTCCTGGTGTGGTGTGCCGATGACGAGAGATGAGGCACAATGAGTTTACAGTCCTCGCCATCGTAGGCAAGCCAACCCGCAGAGCGGCAGACTAGCGGTTTAGGCTGAGGATTCTCGATAAATTCCCAATCGGAGGACGCTCCGTAGGAATCCATCCACTCAATCAGTACGAGGCGCAAGGTTATTTCTTCTTGGCCTTTTTCCCTCTCTCCAGCACGGAACCGGCAACGCTCTTAGCTTTCTTGCTCCGGTCCTTTGCTAGAACGCTTCCCGCTTCGCTCAGGATTCTCTTTGATGGACGTTTTGCCATATATTGCCCTCTCTAGAACATTTTAGCTTAAAATGTTCTGGCATAAGTACATCATGAGCGAACGGGTAGTATCACGGGCTGCGCAAAAATGATAGTCGCTAACTAAACAGCGCATCCTGCTTCGCCGTAATTTCTTTGGCGGCTTTCTTGAAGCTGGACGGATCGAGCCAGGGCATGTGCGGCTGTTTGCCTTCTAGTAACTGTTCGATGGTGAGGACTTGCAAGCGCTGAAACTTACCGTAAGGCGTTTCGTAGAAGCCTTCCTTGACGGCTTCTGTCAACATCGGCCTTGTAGCGTCGGCAAGCGTGATGAAGACACCCATTTGGGCCTTCTCCCGCTTCACAACATGCGCTAGATCGCGCACCCTTGCCACGTTGACGTTCTCCCCGCCTTTGACCGAGACGATGGCCTTCTCGGTCGTTTTGCCGTCCGGCTTGAAATAGATGAATCCGTCGATGCCTGAATCAGCTCCTTTCTTCTTGCCGCCATAGGGAACGGCTTTGACGAGCGAAACGGCCCACCATTGGAACTGGTACTTGTCTTTCGCGGCTAGCGCTCGTGCGCCGTCCAAGTCCTTCGGTGTTCCATGGACCTCGAACTTTACGCCGGGGAAGGCATCGGTCAGCCGCTTCTCAATAAGCGATATCGCAAGATTGGTAATGTCGATGCCGATCCATTTACGGTTCAGCTTTTGGGCGGCGTGAATGCTGGTTCCGCAGCCGCAAAACGGATCGAGGATTAGATCACCTTCGTTGCTTGATGCATTAAGGATGCGTTCTAGTAAAGCGAGTGGCTTCTGTGTTGGGTACCCTAAACGTTCCTGAGCATTTGAATTAATTTCTGGTATATCGGTCCAAAGATTCTGGACGGGCATTCCACGCAGTTCGTCTGCAAATCTCTTGCGTCGGATACGCCCGTTCTTGTCAGTTGGGAAGTATAGCCTGCCTTCCCTGTCCCACTGCTCCATCTTTTCCTTGGTGATGGCCCAGCCGTTTGGAGGAGATTTGTAACCTTTATAGTCGTAAATCAGATTCGGCCGGTAAGCAGGATTTGTGAGATCTCCTGCATGAAACAAGCGTCCCGTTTCATCGGTTTGAGTAAATCTAGTTTTCACGTATTCCTGATACTCAGGAAGATCCATGTTGTACTGCGGGTGAAACAGGGCTTCACCTGCCTTCGCGTAAAAAAGCAGAATGTCAGTGCATGTCCCGAATCGAGTAGACTCATGGACGGCGCTACTCATGCCAAGGCGTCTCTTCCAGGTGATTTCATTTCGAAAATTGTGAATATCGAATATGGAATCAAGGACAAGTTTCAAATAGTGACTTGCCGTCGGATCACAATGAAGATAGATGCTTCCAGTTTCCTTGAGAACGCGGTGAAGTTCCAATAGGCGTACTGTCATCATCGTCAAGTACGCCATCATGTCGTTCTCTTTGAGGAACGACCGCATGGCGCGCAACAATTCAGCCGCATCGGTATTGCCGCTCTGCATCACTTCATCGAACGCTTGCTCCGCTTCGTCCGTCCAGTGCCACGTATCCTCAAAGGCTTCGATCTGCGCGTGTGATCTTTCACCAGCCGGGGAGCGGAACAGAACGTTGTAATTAGCGTTCGAATTGAAGGGCGGATCGAGGTAGATCAGGTCTACGCTCTCGTCTTTGATGTGTCCCCGAAGGATCTGGAGATTATCGCCGTAGTAAAGCTGGTTCAAATCGCTAGGCTACAACACTGGGGTAGTGGTCAGTGAAAAGACAATCCATTCATCTAGGGAAAATACTAACTAGCAGAATTTCAGTTTCGGTAAGCATCCGCACAAAGGTGTACTGGAAAGATGCACGATGGCAAGCGCCTCGACTCCGGCGCAAGAATCGCTTCAGAACTCGGGGAGATTCGTTCAGTTTACAAAATAGCTGATGAGGCATATCGGAGGCTGAGGTTAGTCTTGCTGCAAGATCCCCCTAAGCCGGATCACCGTTCACACAGCAATTTAGGCCAAGAGCTCAGCCAATGTCCACACATGATCCGAAATACCGGCTTCCATGGCGGGAGTTACACGCAGCGATTTGTGAACCCGGCAAAAGTTGTAAAAAACGAAGTGCAAGCACAGCGCAGCCCAATGGTTCTCCCATTTCTTGCTGAAGCCATTGGTGAGGCGCGTCATGCGCCTGACCTGCATACGGATGGTGAGATTCTGGCGCTCCACAATCGAGGTACAGATGCGTTTCGGATCAGGGTTTCCGATGACTGGGACGACCCTCACGGATTCGACCGTGGCAGGAGAGTAGCGGGCTTCGCCTTCGCTCGGTGCGCCGTAGACCTTGATGAGTTGGGCGAAATCTACCCGACTGCCAAGCGTCGTCGTGATGGCGCTAACGTAAGGCGCAAAGCCGTCTGTCGTGATCTGAGAGTGATGGCCCGGTTTCAACGCATCCCGCAAGCCCTCAATGAAAACGTCGGTTGTCAGCTGGTTCCGTTTCCCGAGAGCGAAGTTGATAATCAGCTTCGTTTTGCGGTCAATCGCCACAAAACAGTAGGTATCGCCTAATCCTTCGTTCTCGGCTTCCTCTGCTCTCTTATGGCCTTCTTTCTTGCCGACATAGCCCCAAATTTCATCACATTCGATGTCGGAAGGGGTAAGGTTGCGAACCTGCTTCGCCATGATCTTCTCGGCTTTCTCTCCAGCGAGAACAAGTAAGCGACAAATCGTGTCCCGGTGTAATCCCGTGATGCGCTCCGTCGTGCGAATACTGGAACCTTCGATGAGCAACTGAACGGCAAGCATGGCCTTTTCCATCGGAACGGTCATCTCGCCTAGCGGCTTCGCGTGTTCCTCGGTGTAGGTCTTGCCGCAATCGGCGCACCGGAAGCGCTGCAAGCCGTTCCGATGCTTGCCAAAGCGACGGCATTCAATCCCGCACTCGGGGCAGATCATCGAAGCGATTGCTTTGGCTTGGCTCATCATGTAATCATTATACAAGAAGGCCTTGCTGTTTTGCAAGAACTTGTAGTACTACTTTTAAATTGTCTTAAGAGATAAAATAGAATTTTCTCGACTAGCAATGAATGAGATGGGATGCGGAATGTCAAACGCCAGCGACGTAGCGGACTACATCCTCGTATGCTCACAAGAGCACGGCGATCCGCCTTCTAATCTGAAGCTTCAAAAGCTGCTGTACTACTCGCAAGCATGGTACTTGGCTTTATATGACCGTCCACTGTTTCCCGAACGCATCGAGGCATGGGTTCATGGACCAGCCGTCCCGCCCGTATACGGAAGATTCAAGCAATGGGCTTGGAAGCCGATTGATTTCCAACCTGCCACGCCGCCCCCCTTGTCTACTCACGTCAAAGACCACGTGGACGAGGTGCTGGGAGTCTATGGTTGGATGAACGGCTTTGAACTTGAACAGCTAACGCATAAAGAATATCCTTGGCTTAACGCTCGTGGTGAACTTGCGCCAGACGAGTCCTCAAATGCAGTGATTAGTCATGAGGATATGAAGACCTTTTATCGCAATCGCTCGAATGAGCAAAATCAGCAGCGCTAGATCGTTCGGCGTTCAACCTGGAAAGATACCTGCTCAATCGCCGCCATCTCAGGCTGCTTCAATCCGTTTTTCTTTCAAGTATCTTGATCTGTTAAGCAACCAAAAGTTCTCCCTGTCGCAATGCGCAGAAGGGTATCTGGAAAAACTTCTAGTCCGTTTGCGCGATGTGAATACCCTCTCTATCAAGGACTTCAGAACGAACCGTTCCAAGGCACTAAGAACCCATACTATCGAGTTTGGAAAAACTTCAGAGAAAGGCGGGTTTACTTGCCTCAATGAACAACTACGAAGTGAAGAAGCTTGGCAGTTCGAGATTAGCAGCAACGAACACGGTAGAATTCATGGCTTTCTCATTGACGATACTTTTTACGTGGTTTGGTTAGACCCGAAACATCTTTTGTATTCTTAAATTCCTTGCCCCCTGTGTTCTTACCCAGCGCTTTTCTTCGGCCTGCCTCCAGCGTTCGTCTTCCGCATTCCCGCAATTCTCGCGTAATACTCCGGTCCTCGTTCTGCGGTCTTTTTACCGCCAATCGCGCCTAAGGCCACGGCTTCCGGTGGACGGTTCGCAAGGTCTTTAGAGAGGGCAGCAGCAGCCGTTAGAAGCTCTCGGGTACGTGCAATAGAGGGGTGAGGATCAGGAATCGTACCTAGCACTAACTCTGCTTGCGAGATTATCCGCTGGAGGGCTTTCATGTCCTGCTTCCGTGTTATATCGGCCATGTCCTCACCGTATCACGAATGCAACCCCTTGCTGTTAGGCGAAGAAAAAAGTTCAACGCACCTTTAGGACACTACCGTTTCGGAAACGAAAGACATCGAATGGGCGTACTCTATATAGAGGTGCAAAATGCGCTTCCTAATGAAAGCGATAGTTCTCGCAGTCCCACCGGTTCTCCTGGCGAGCGGTGGGCAGGCCCCCAATACTCCTGCTACGGCAGCCCGCTCAGCAGCCCATGCCGCCGCCCGAGCCAATCGTCCCGCGGCCCGGATCACAGCCCCTTATGGCGGGCGTCCTTATCCCGTTCCTCAAGGCGCTTTGGTGGGACATCCTGAACTGCAGCCGCATGCGGCGGGTTACACCGGCATCCGCCCGGGTGCTTATGCTAACACCGGACGATATTACTACGGCAATCAAAACCGGGGCCATGGGCGCGGTTATCTACCGTATGCCTACTATTCCGCCCCGTACTTGCCTTTTTTCGATGACAATGATTACGACTCCGAGCCGCCGCAGGACAACTCCGCAGAGCAGGCAGCAGCCGTCCAGGCGCAGAACGCGGCCGTATCGGCGGACATGCTAGGAGACCAGGTTCAACATTTAAGCGCGGAGGTAGAGAGCCTCCGAAACCAACCTCCACCGCAGCCTGCAGCGCCTCCCACGCCGCAGATACCTTACGCGCCGCAAGCCGCGCCTGCTCCCCAGACGTCCCAAGACCAGGACCAAGTCCCTACGGAGCCGCCAATCACCGTTGTCCTGAAAAGCGGTCGTAAACTGCAGGTACGCAATTACGCCGTGATGGGCCAAACGTTCTGGGATTTTTCGCGGCAGCCCGCGCGCCGGATTCCGGTGGAGAAGATCGATGTGCCCGCTTCCGTAAACGCCAGCAGCGCAAACGGGGCCGATTTTCCGCAGCTTCCGGCTAGCTAGGTCTCCCCGCGCCTTGCAGCACTTTCCGCAGAATGTTTAGTGCGCTCTGCGTGGAGTAGATTCTTATCCGCTCACGATCCCCGCCGTGCTTAATTCGCTCGACCAACGTCTCATGAGGACCTGAAACGCCAACGTAAACGGTGCCCACAGGATCCTCTTCGGTACCCCCATCGGGCCCGGCGTATCCGGTGGTAGAAAGCGCGTAAGTTGCTCCCGTACGCTCCCTTGCTCCATCCGCCATGGCAGCCGCTACCTGCTCACAGACGGCCGTATGCTCGGAAAGCATGTCGGCGGGCACTCCGAGTACCTTCTGTTTTTGCGCTTCGGTGTAAGTGACAAACCCGCCGAGAAATGACTGGGAGCTACCGGCAAGATTCGTCAATCTGGCCGCAATTAAACCACCTGTACAACTCTCCGCTGTCACCACCGATGCCTTTTGCTCCCGAAGCAGTCGCCCGATCACACCTTCCAGCGGCTCATTCGGGTCTTCGGTATAAACCAAGTTCCCCAAAATCTCGGCAATCGGATCGCCTACCTCTTTCAGAAGCTCATCCGCCTTCTCTTCGGTATCGCACCGCGCCCGGAGATAGACGAACAAATCGCCGGACGAAAACAAAATAGTCGTGGCCGGGTTGGCATATTTCGTATAGATGGGGGCGATCATGCGGTCTAAGTCGGATTCCCCGATCCCCGTAATTCGAAAGCTGCGAACTTTGATGACCTGCCGTGGCAGCATCGCCCTCAACCGTGGCACCACCTCGTTTGCCACCATCGGCTTCAGCTCGCGGGGCGGTCCCGGAAGGAGAAACAGTCCCCCCTTGCCGTTCTTCACGAATTGCCCCGGCGCCGTGCCGTTAGGATTCGGCAACGCTTCCGCTCCCTCGATCAAATGAGCCTGCCGACGGTTGTTCTCCGCCATGGTCCGGTTCAGACGCTGAAAAAATTGCGCTAAGATCGCTTCCTGCTCAGGCGAGAAGACCAACTTCCGGTTCAACGCCTGCGCGGCAGCGTCCCGCGTCACATCGTCTTCCGTCGGCCCCAAGCCACCGCTCAGAATCACAATCTCGGCTCGATTAAGGCTCTCCCGGATGGCTTCGGTCAAGCGGAGGCGGTCATCGCCCACCACCTGTTTCCCAATTACTTCAACGCCGAGGTTGTTTAAAGCCTCGGTAATCGATAGCGAGTTCGTATCTACCCGCTGCGGCGTCAGCAGCTCACTGCCGATCGCGATAATTTCCGCGTTCGCCATTACCTGCTTGCCCGGAATGGAGGAACATCCACGTCCGCCCGGAACAAAGCGCTGTGCGTCGCCAGGATCATTGATTTCGATGGAGCAATCGCCACACCGACAATGCCCGGACCGGAGAGAAACAACTCCGCTTTCTTCGACGGATCGATGCGAATCACTCCGCGCCTGCCGCGCAGCGATGCGGTCACATACAGGTTCCCATTGGCGTCGAACGTCAACCCTTGCGGCCGTCCCAATCCGCGATAGAACGTTTCCACCGCTCCGGCCTTTGAGATTTGCGCCACTGAATCGAAGCTGGAGGTCGTGGGCCCCGTGACATACAGCGTATCCTCCGGCCCAAACGCGAGATGATAAGCGGCAATGGAGGGCTCCAGCGTGGCAAATACGTAAATCTGGCGCGAACGGCTGATCTTGAAAATAGTGCCGCTGCGATCGCCTACATACAGGTTTCCTTCCGAATCGAAGGCGATGCCAGTCGCCACGCCCATGCCTTCCGCGAACACGGACATGTCGCCCGTCGGCGTGATTTGGTAAATAATCCCGTCATAGCGGCTGGAAACGTACAACAGTCCTTCACTATCGAAGGCCAAGCCGGTTGGATTCATCAGATCGGTCACAAAAGGCTTCGACGCGTAGTTCGTATCGATCTTGTAGATCGAAACCGGCGACTTTTGCCCGCGTGAACCGCTGAACGTACTGTATATGTTCCCTTCGGCATCGACGGCTGGATTCGCCACCGGGTGAAGACTATCCGCCACCTGCACGCCGATATGCGTTTCCTGCAGGTCGCTACGCAGTTCGCCGCTCGCTACCGCCAATTCGCCCACGGCCGCCGACTCCGGCACCCGCACAATGATGTAATCATCTCCCGCCACAATCAAATGCGCCGCCCGATCCCCTAGCAGAACCGAGGGATGTCCGCCAGCCGCCAGATGCCGGCCTCGTATATGCAACTCGCCCCCCGGAATCGCCGCGTATGGTTCCACGCTTGAGACCGTGGGCCGGTCCGTCCCGTCAAGAGTCTCTGATGTACTCGCCATAATTAGTAGAGTCTTAAACTTCCGCCTATATACAAGATAAGTGCAGCGTAAATTCCCGCCGCGATATCGTCCGCCACAATGCCCAGCCCTTCGGGAAGTCTCTCAAGCTGGCGCACCGGCGGCGGCTTCCAAATGTCGAACAAACGAAATAGCAGAAATCCGGCCAGCAGCGTTCCCGGAGTCTGATGGCGCGTACCAAGCAATGTAACCCACTGCCCCAGCACCTCATCGATGACTACCATGCCCGGATCTTTTTTACCGAGGGCCCGTGCTGTGCGCGTCGAGGCCCAAACGGCGGGGCCGAATAGCACCACCGTAAGTATCAGCAGCACGAGTCGGCTGTCATCGACATATCGCCACAAAATACCGGCGATGACAACAGCCGCTAGCGATCCTACCGTGCCTGGCCCATAAGGGAAATAGCCGCACCCAAACCATGTCGCCAGCCAGATTGGAAAGCGCCTCACCTACGAACTCTTCAGATACGATCGTTCGTGATGGCTGGACGGTTCAATGTCTTCCAAATCACCGGGTTGTTCGGGCGAAGGAATCACGTACTTTTCGGTGGCCCAATTCGCTAAATCCATCAAGCGGCATCGATCGCTGCAGAAGGGCATATTCGGGTCTTCGAATGGAACGCTGCGATGACAAATAGGGCAATTTACAACTTCGGCCATAATTGGTTCCTCCCTTCTAGTATCCGATGAGGCGATTTCAGGATCTGTCAGGCGGCTTGGGGGATTGTTTTTCCGTTTGCAGGCGATTTCGGGGCGTTACTTTCGTCAAAATCGGCGATGTGGGGCCTCGGCGAGCTGTTTGTTTGCGAAACGAAGCCACCTTGCGGTGCGGCCAATGGAGTTACTGAGGCTAATTGCGAAACGAAGCCATGATTGGAAGTGGGTTGTGCTTTGCGGCGTTCCTTCTGGAGGCGAAGAAGGGTGCTGAGGGCTTTGTGAAAGGCGCGTTCGTGCGTGGCCCCGTAGCGAATGAAGAGCGCGAGGCGTTTTTCGTCCACACCGTCAACGGTGAAGCATTCGTTTTGAAAGCGGAGGGCGCGTTGCAGCAGCCAATGAGACTGAGCGATCCCGTCCACGAGCAGTTGTTCGGTGGCGTCGGCGGGCCGGTGCTCGCGGCGGAGGGCGTCGCGAAGGGCCTCGAACTCCGTTTGGTCTTCACCGGGAATGAGAAGAGTGCCGGTGGAGAGGCCGTGCTTTATAGAATTGCGAGACGAAGCCAGCTTGCCGTGCTCGGTGCGCGGACCGGTGGAAAGTTGGGCGTTTTGGCGGTTTATATCGGCGCGGCGCGCGATGCGGTCGCCGATTTCGCGGGAGCGGGTGATGAGTTCGGCTCCGAATTCGTCTTCCAGTTCGCGGTCGGCTTTGGCGCGCATCTCGGCCATGTACGCCATCGTTTCGGGATGGGGCTGCGGGGCGGGAGGCTCCGGGGAGAACGGTGGCACCTCCGGCGCGAGTTGCGTTGCGTGCTTCCGTGCTTTTCGTTCCGCTTCGCGGCGTGCTCTTCGATTTTCCCGTCCGGTCATGGTTGCGATCCTCCTCAAAAGGCGAAAGGCAGGGACGGGTTTTGGCCGTTCCTGCCTTGGGTGAGGGTAGCATGGCGGGGCAAAGACAATGGCCTTTGCGGAATGCTTGCCGGGGCGTAAGTTGTTGTGGAGATAGGGTCAGAATTTTTCTTGGACTTCTGTCACCAGGCCAATTCCGCAGCTACGGATTGGAACTGTTCCCGGGGTACCGGATATATTTCGATGACGTCGCCGATGCCGATCCAGGTTTCCCCCATCGATCAAGGAGACAACGTTCGCTGCACTCCCCGTCCATATTGACCCCGAGAGAATTTTTTGGATTCGCTAACTCTCAATACAGGAGATGACGTGAAGGCGGAGCCAATTTCAGTCGGCAAGGTTCTTAGTGAGAACCATCGCTTTGTAGTGCCCATATACCAGCGCAGTTATATGTGGACCGAGAAGAAGCAGCTAGAGACACTCTTCGAACAAATTGAGGCGAAAGCGCAAGAGCGACTACAGAAAGATAGAGTCGATTTCCCGCATTACATGGGGTCTCTGCTTCTAATCCCAGAAGGAGAAGCTACTTTCGGTAGGGTACAGGCATTCGATATCGTCGACGGGCAACAGCGCCTCACGACTTTTCATATATGCTTTGCCGCAGTCCGCGATATCGCCAGAAGCCGAGGCTTTGCGGATCTCTCGGTCAAGCTCGAGACGTTACTTCTCCATAGTACTGATATTGTTGAATCTGACAGTAAGTACGGTCGATATAAGTTGCAGCCGACAGCGTTGGAACGCGAGTGTTTCCGCGACCTTGTCGATTTAGCATCCGAGGATCTTCAGGCCAAGTATTCTAGATACTTCCACAAGAATGGCAGATTGATAAAGGGCGGCACACCGAACTCACTTGCGGCCTACTACTTCTTTCTGAGCCGCGTGCAGGGATTTATCAACGCAAATGGACAATCCGCTTGAGATCGACTTTCGGCGCTCATTGACACTATCTTCCAGAACTTCCGATTCATTGTTATTACCCTGTCCAAAGAGGACGATCCTCAAGTAATCTTCGCCACTTTGAACAACGCCGGTGAGCCACTCGCGGCAATGGATCTTGTCCGTAACGACGTCTTTCTTCGCGCCAGCCGGAACCAGGAAGACGAAGAAAAGCTAATGAACCGGTATTGGCGACTTTTTGAGGACTCTTTTTGGAAACAGGATCGTATTCAAGGACGGATCCGGAAACCCGTCATGGACTTCTTCCTCGCGCATACACTGGCAGCGGAGAGCGGTGAACTGATATCGCTGAGCGAGTTATATGCAGAATACAAAAAGTACACAAAGCGCAAAGAAGGACAAACCGTTGCGCAGGAACTGGAGACCCTTACCGGATATGCCCCCCTTTACCGCGAACTGATCGCCCCGGAGCAGAGTAGCCCGCTGTACCACCTGTCAAGACTTCTGGACAAGTTTGATCTCTCGACCGCGTACCCGCTCATTCTTTTGATCGCGTCTTCCACAATCGAGGCCGAAGTGGAGCAGTCACTCTACAAACTTATAGGAGCGTACATCATCCGGCGAGCCCTTTGTGGCATGACTGCAAAAAACTACAATAGTGCTTTTTTGGATATCGTGTCTTATATGCGGGCTAACGGCGTGTCAGTCGAAAGTTTTGCGGCTGCTGCGGCAAGGCGCAGTAACAGTGAAGCCGCGAAGTTCCCTACTGATGAGGAATTCAGAGATGCAGTTATGAACCGAAGCCAGTACGGTCGAATTCCGGTGCATCGACTCAGGTTCGTCATTGAGGAGCTTGAACTCGCGTCACGAGACAGATTCACCGCCTGCGAAGGTATTAAGCCAGGGCTCTCGATCGAGCATATAATGCCTCAGGAATGGAGGGAAAATTGGCCGGAACTCCCTTCCGGGAGAAGTATTGCCGCTCCAGGAGACGTGCCGATAGACGAGATGATGGCGCAAGAGATAGCCGAGCGTAATAATTTAATACACACGCTTGCAAATCTCTCCCTGTTGACTCCTCCGGCAAATGCTTCTGCTGGTAACGCCAGCTTCGAAATCAAGAAATCTCGTCTTCGCGATGCGTTGCTTCGGATGAATCTTGAAATTGCAAACAAGCCCCGCTGGAGCGAGCACGAGATTAGACATCGAGCAAAACAACTGGCTGACTTAGCTGTGAAGATTTGGCCTGCGCCGCCTTCCGTGGCAACACTTTCTACCACCTCCGAGAGCGAGGGACATACAATCAATCTCCTTGTTGTTGCATAGGAATCCGTTGCAAGGCTTTTCCGAAGCGCACAGCGAAAGGTCGCGCGTGTCATAAAAGAATGCTTCGTCGCCGGTGGATTCGGTGACGCGCAGCACTACCGTTCGTGCTGTTGAGTTTCGGAGCGTACGACGGCAATTGCGCTTGCCACGTCATTGCGTTTGAGTCCGCGAGCTTTGGCATGGCGTTTACCGAAGGCCAGCGTTTCCTCGAACTCGCGCCGGTTCAAGCGCCGCTCGACGGCATCGCTGATCAGTTCGTCCAGGCTGATACGTTCTTGCTGCGCGGTTTTTTGCGCCCTTGCAAGCAGCTCAGCGGAGACCGAGGCGTGAAGGTCTTTCTCGGGGTTGGTTACGGGGGAGCTCATAATTTATTGAGCAGAGAATAGCAAAAAATCGCGACTCAGGAAAGCCGGATGCACATCTTGCCTATAGACAATCGTGCAACATCCCCCCACCCAGCGGCCCTTCATCTGCTCGTAGTACCAGTGCGATTTAACGTCGCGGTGGAAGACCTTATTCCATGAGCTACTTTACTCTTCCGATGGGACAAACGCCGATGGTATGATGCGACGGATTGTTCGATCTCGTTTTCCCGAACATTCACTAATCTGTGCAGCCCAACGCGACACGCGAGTCTTTTCCGTCTTTTCCAAAGCCACGACGGCAAGCTCGCGGGCAGACAGCCGGCTATGCGGCCTGCGCTCTAGCGGCCGCCTTTTGGGGGACTGGATTCTTTTTCGGTAAGATCGCATTCGCCCAATTGGGCGTGGGCCATTTCGTGCTTTACCGTTTCCTTTTTGCCTGCGCGGGAATGCTGCCGATCATGAAGGCCCCGCATTTTTCGCGGCGCGAATGGAGGCTGCTGCTCGCGGCCTCCTTCGCTGGGATACCTCTCCAGTTCATGATCCAATTTAACGGGCTGAAACTCACGACGGTCAGTCACGCCGCTCTGATGGTGGGAACCATGCCGGTGATCCTGGCGATCGGAGCGACGCTTTTCACGCATGAGCGTCTTGACCTGAAGGGTTGGCTGGCGCTGTTCGCCGCCACGGCGGGTGTCGGGCTCATTGTCCTCAGCGGGTCACACGGCGTCATCGGCGGTGGGAATCTCTGGGGCGACCTACTGGTGATTCTGTCGTTGATTATTGCGCTCGCATGGGTTCTCCTCAATCGGCATCTGATGGCTCTCGGGCAGTCTCCGCTCGCGGTGACTTCGTGGGGGCTCCTCACCGGAACGACGATGCTGGGTATCTGGGTGTTTCTGAGTAGCGGGCCGCCTCCGGTTTACGGCATCAGCCTTCCGGTGTGGCTTGCGGTCGCGGCGAGCGGTCTGCTTTGCACCGCTGCCAGTACACTGCTTTGGAATTGGGGCATTCATCGCGTGCCCGCCTCACGCGCCGGGGTATTTCTCAATATCGAGCCGGCCCTGGGGTCGATCCTAGGCGTGACTCTTCTTGGCGATCGTCTTGGGCCGGGTGCGTGGGCGGGCGGAGCGCTCATCATCGCTGCCGCGATCGTCGTGACCATGGGGACGCCGCGAACCGAGTGATGGCGATCCAATCTGCTGTATTATCTGTTATAGTACAGACGTGATCCCGTTCCGGCTGTCTTTTGAGCCAGGCATTTCGCTGTACGAGCAGGTGGTTTATGCGGCCAAGAAGGCCATTGTATCGGGGCAATTGCGGCCTGGGGACCCGTTCCCGTCGGTCCGCGCGCTCAGCACGGCTCTGAAAATCAATCCCAACACCGCGCACAAGGTGATCGGCCATCTGGTGGCGCAGGGCGTGCTGGAAGTCCGCTCCGGCATCGGCACTGTCGTTGCGGAACGCATGGGCTCGTCGGCGGCTGAGCGAAGCAATCTACTCAAAAAGGAACTGGAGCAATTGGTGGTCGAAGCCAAGAAGCTCGGCCTTGATTTAGAGGAAGTATCAATGGCCCTCACCCGACATTGGCAGCGTTTAGACGGATACGGAAAATGAACGACATACTCCAGACCATCCAGCTTTCAAAACGATTCGGCACGACTACCGTGCTCGACCAAATGGACATGAATGTGCCAGAGGGCAGCATCTACGGGCTCCTTGGACCGAACGGTGCGGGTAAGAGCACCACGCTGCAGATCCTGATGAATATTTATCAGCCGAGTTCGGGCCGTGCCGAAATATTCGGGCATGATTCACGGCGAATCTCGCCACAAGATTTCACCCAAATCGGCTATGTGGCGGAAAACCAGGAGATGCCGGATTGGATGACGGTAGAGGGCTTTATGGCGTACCTTCAGCCGTTCTATCCAAACTGGGATGCGAGCCGGGCTGAGCAATTGTTGCACGAGTTTGAATTGCCCTTGGAGCGCAAGCTACGCCATTTATCGCGGGGCATGCGGATGAAGGCAGCGCTGGCTTCATCGCTGGCGTACCGGCCGCGTTTGATTGTGATGGACGAGCCTTTTAGCGGGCTCGATTCGTTAGTGCGCGATGAGGTGATTGAGGGATTGCTGGCCAATACAGAAGACGCTTCGATTCTGATCTCCTCGCACGATTTAAGTGAAATCGAAAGCTTCGCGAGCCATATCGGATACCTGGACCGCGGCCGCTTGCAGTTTTCCGAAGAGATGGCGTCGCTTACGGAGCGATTTCGCGAGGTGGAGATCACCGTCGATTACGAGCCGCGCGTGCCAGCATCCGCTTGGCCGGCATCGTGGCTAAACACCGAACAATCGGGTTCGCTGGTTCGCTTCGTGGAGACGCAGTTTGAACGGGAACGAACGATGGCCGAGGTCGGGCGGCTATTTCAAAACGTGAAACAAGTGGCGGTACGGGCGATGCCGCTGCGATCCATTTTCGTCACATTGGCAAAGGCAAGTCGAAAGGCGGCATAAGTGAAACAGGCACTCCATATTTTCAAAAAGGACGTCCGGTATCTTCGCTACGACATCGGGATTACGCTGCTCGCGGTGGTGGCTTTCATGGTAATGGGAATACGCCAGCCATCATTCTTAGGAGTGTTTTTGCCGGTGATTTGGTGGTTTCTCATCGCGAGGGTTGTTCATGCGGAAGCGCTACCGGGCCACCGGCAATTTTGGCTCACGCGGCCCTATCGGTGGAAGAGCCTGCTTGGCGCCAAGGTTTTATTTATCTTTGTCTTTGTCAACCTACCTCTTTTGGCGGCGGATATGGTGATTATCCGTGCCGTTGGGTTTTCCATCGGCCAAGAAGTGGCCGGCCTTCTTTGGACTCAGGTATTGTTAATCACGGCATTTGTACTCCCGGCCGCGGCATTTGCCGCCATCACGAGCGGACTCGGAGAACTGTTGTTTGCGACGTCACTGATGGTCCTTGGAATCCTGGTGTTGTTTATCACCGGCTATTTGTTCCATGGATTGTCGCCCTGGTTCGAATTGGAGTGGGTAAAGACCTACTGTTTTGTGGTCGAACTCGCCGCGGCGGCAGCAATTATTTTGCTTTGGCAATATGCCCGCCGGAACACATTTGCAACGCGGGTGGTGGCGTGCGCCACGGCCTTCGTGTTCCTGGCCAGTAGCGCGCTGCTCCCTTGGACCGCGGCATTCGCGCTGCAAACGCATTTGTCACAACGGAACATAGCGCCCGCCTCCATTCGTATAGAACTGGATTCGGACCGGAAATGGTTGGGGCGTGTCTACCCGGCCGAACACGATCAAATGGTTGCCGAACTACCGCTTCAGATCAGCGGTGTTCCCGTTGGCACGGAATTCAAGCCAAATGGCCTCACGGTTATCCTACGCGCTGCCGATGGTAACACCTGGATTGTTAACCAACCACCTCCATCTTCTTTTGATTTTGAAGGCAGTATTACCTCGTTGCGGGCGGTGATGGGTAAGGACTTTTATACGAAGGAGAAGAATCAGCCTTTGCAGCTTCGAGGTACGCTCTTCTTCACGTTGTACGGAAACAAGCAAAACGCTCGCATTGCTTTAAATGGTGGTTCGGTTCCAGTGAACAATGTTGGCCTGTGTTCGGCGGGCGCGCGCTTTCTAAAATGTGATTCGGTGTTTCGAACTCCATCTGATTCCATTACCATTCGAATTTTGCAGGATTTCTCCAGAGGAGCTAAAACAGCAACGGCAAGCCCGTTCCCTAGTACGTCTTACTCTCCTTTTCCAGCCGACTTCAACATCGATCCGCTTTACCGATTCTTTTCGCCGCAGCCGGTTCCGATCTCCGAGGCGCAGGTAGAAACATTCGAGCCGATCGCGCATATTAAAAGGGATTTCGAGATCGATGACGTGCGCCTGAATGATTTCGTGGCGAAGCCGCCCGGTGTTATCCACGTTTTTTGACAGGCCTTATTCACGATCAGGGAGGATCATACGTGCCATCCAAAGTCATAGTTTTAAGCGCTGTTCTATTTCTGGCCAGAACAATCCTGGCCGGGCAAGAAACAGAACGCATTCACAAAGTCGAATCGTGCCTTCCTCCGCCGGTCGTTGTGAAAGGCGAACCGATGCCGTGTCAGGCTCTTGCGAAGCGAATGGCTGAGATGCATGTTCCCGGCGTGAGCATCGCCGTTGTTCACAACGGCGTCATCGAATGGGCGCGAGGCTACGGGGTGAAAGAGTTGGGCGGAAGCCCGGTGAGTGCGGAAACGCTCTTCCAGGCTGGCTCCATCAGCAAGCCGGTCGCAACACTGGCCGCCCTGCGCCTGGTTCAGAGCGGTAAGCTGTCGCTCGATTCCAACGTCAATGCCGTCCTCACGAGTTGGAAAATTCCGCCGAGCCCGGCAGCGCCCGGTGCTATTGTGACGCTGCGGGAACTGCTCACCCATACCGCTGGATTTACCGTTCATGGATTCCCCGGTTACGCGGCCAATGCGCCTGTTCCCACTCTTGTTGAGGTGTTGAATGGCGAGCCGCCGGCGAACACTCCTCCTATCCGGCTGGAAAGCGTTCCCGGAAGCAAATGGAATTATTCAGGGGGCGGGTTCACGGTGATGCAGCAGTTGGTCCTGGATGTTTCGAAGGAGCCATTCCCCAAATTGCTGCACGATACCGTGCTCGCCCCGATCGGCATGACTCACAGCACTTACCGGCAGCCTTTGCCCAACGGCTTGCGTTCGGAGGCGGCGATGCCGTACACCGAGAAGGGAGCTGCCGTTGCCGGCGGGCCGCATACGTATCCGGAGATGGCGGCCGCGGGACTTTGGACGACGCCGTCCGATTTAGCCCGATACATCATAGAGGTTCAACGATCACTGCAGGGCGATGCGAACCATGTGCTTTCGCAGGAACTTACGAAACAGATGCTCACTCCCGGAATGGGTAGTTGGGGATTGGGCGTGGAAGTGGGCGGCTCGAAGTCGAATCCATATTTCACGCACGGAGGCGTGAACGAAGGCTATGAGAGCCTGTTCGCTGCTTATGAACATGGAGGGGATGGCGCGGTGGTGATGACGAACGCACAAGGTGGTTCGCGGCTGGCAGCGGAGGTGATGAGCAGTATTGCACTTGCCTATGGCTGGCCGGACTTTCGGCCCGCTGTTCGGACCGAAATCAAACTGGATCGCGCAGTGCTCGCGCGTTATGTAGGAACGTATGAGCTGACGCCGAATTTCAGCATCACGTTTAAATTAGAGGGCGACCAGCTCATGGGGCAGGCGGCAAATCAGCCGATGATACCGATTTATCCTGAATCGGAGACAAAGTTCTTCATGAAAGTGAGGCCTACCGATGTCGAGTTCTTTTCGAACGATAAAGGGCAAGTGACTTACGTGATGTTGTCGTATCCGAGTGGCCGGGAAGTCAAAGGCGTGAAGAGATAGGCGGTTGATTGCAGGCTTTTAATCTACTACCGATAGCGGCATGGAATCCGGTACGGAAAGCGGCACCCAGGAACCACCCTACACAACGTTGTGTATTCACTCACAATAATTTACGCTGGTTTAGAAGCGGCATTTTATACGGCATCGATTATGGCATTTTGCAGCGGCATGGAGCCGCTTTTTCCCGAAGATCGCCACATTGACCTCGAAGATCTCGCGTTCGAGCTAGTGACAGTCAGCAGTTCCTTGGCTGGTCAGATGAACTCGACGGTAAGCGAGAGCGTTGGAGAATTGGTTCGCTCCATGAACTGCTACTACTCCAACCTGATCGAAGGTCATAATACCGTGCCCCGCGATATTGAGAGAGCGCTGGCGCATGATTATTCTTCTAATCCCAAAAAACGCAATCTGCAGTTGGAGGCTGTCGCGCACATTTCCTTGCAAGAGAAGATCGATCGGGGTCTGGATGAAAATGCCGAGCCCACCTCGGTAACCTATCTACGCTGGCTTCACCGCGATTTTTGCAGTAAACTTCCGCCGGAGATGCTCCGGGCGGAGAATCCGGAAACCGGAGAGCAAATGGAGGTGATTCCTGGTGAGATCCGGCAACACGGCGTCGCTGTCGGGATACACATTCCCCCACACGGTGATCAGTTGCAACAATGCCTGGTTCGCTTCGAAGAAGCTTACGAAAAACCAGCTAGTAAGCTAAAAAAAACGATCCACATTGCCGCCGCCCACCACCGTTTTTTGTGGATTCATCCTTTTTTGGATGGAAACGGGAGAGTGGCACGGCTGATGGCGCATGCGATGTTTAAGCGGCTCGGGGTGGGAAGTAGCCTATGGTCGGTTTCCCGCGGCTTAGCGCGGAATGCCGGCGAGTATAAGGCACTCCTGATGGCCGCCGACGAGCGGCGGGAGAATGACTACGACGGCCGAGGCGCTCTATCGGAGCGCGCCTTAACAAACTTTTGCCGTTTTTTTCTGACGGTGAGCATCGATCAAGTTCGATTCATGCAGGCCCTTCTCGATCCACCTAATTTGCTGCGCCGCATCGAACTTTACTGTCGTGATGAAGCAGAAGCGGGACGACTGCCGAGGGCGGCGTTGACGATTCTGCGAGAGGCGATGGTACGCGGCGAGGTTGAGCGAGGGAGCGTTCCCGCGCTTATTAACCTGCAGGAACGGGCAGCCCGCAAAGTGACATCCTCCCTGCTGGAGAAACGCCTGCTTCTTTCGAACGGACCGAGAAGCCCTCTTCGTCTGGGCTTCCCAGTAGAAGCAGTAGAGCGGTGGTTCCCGGCGCTCTATCCCGCTACAAACTGATCGAAGCAGGTCTCATTCCGCTGATTCCGCTAAACGTCTTCTCGCCCGAAGGCAGAATCTGGAACAGGTTCGCGTGTCTTTGCGGAGATTGGTAGAGGCTCTCCGGCCCATCCACCAGTTCGCCGATCAGGTCGTAGTCGTGGGCTTCGGTGATGCGGAACTTGCGGATCTCTCCCGGTCTCGGCTGTCCCCAATCTTCCGTCCCGAAATCGTTGATGTAACAAACGCCGTCGATCTCCGGCGCTTGCGTGGCCAGACGCGCTTCCCACAGCAAGTCGGTCTCCTTCGAAGGTCCTTCGACGAGCACCGGATGCTCCGTGCCGACTAGCTTTTTGTTTCGTGCCAGCGAAATCCGGCGCTGTATCGCCAACAGCCGCCGCTTCCGGTTGTAAATCGTCCGCTTGTCTACCTTGCCGTCCAGATGAAAGCTCTTACTCGTCTCTTCATCGCTATACGAGAAGACTCCCAGGCGGTCGAACTGCGCCGCTTCCACAAACTGGCAAAGCTGCTCGAACTCCGCTTCGGTCTCGCCGGGAAAGCCGACGATCATGCTGGTCCGGATCGCCACGCCGGGAATGGTCGCGCGCATTCGTTCCAATAGCTTCAGAAAGATGTCGCCATGTGCCCCGCGCTTCATCCGCTTCAGTGTCGCGGCGCTCGCATGCTGTAGCGGCATATCGATGTACTTCACGAGAGACTCATGCGCCGCAATCGTCTCCAGCAACTTCTGCGTCACCTTGTTCGGATACGCATACAGCACGCGAATCCACTTCGGCAGCTCCGTCGGGATTTCGGCGAGCCGCCCCATCAACTGCGCCAGACCGTCTTTCAGCCCTAGATCTTCGCCATAACAGGTCGTATCCTGGCCGATCAGGTTGATCTCGCGCACGCCCATCGCGAACATCCGCGTTGCTTCGCTGATGACACTCTCAAACCGGCGGCTGCGAAACTGTCCGCGAAATTGCGGAATGATGCAGAAGGAACAGGGATGATCGCAACCTTCGGCAATCTTGATATAAGCCGAATGTTTTGGGGTCGTGAAGACTCGCGCTGTCAAGTCGTGATAAAGGTACGGCTCCGGAGGAAGCTTTTTCGGTGTCATGCCTTCGCAGAGCGCCGTAATTTTGTCCAACTCATTCGTGCCGAGCACGGCATCTACTTCGGGAAGGTTCTTCTGAATGTCCGCCCGGAAGCGCTCCACCAGACAGCCCGCCACTACCAGCCGCTGCGCCTTGCCCGTCTTCTTGTACTCCGCCATTTCCAGAATGGTGTCGACAGACTCTTGTTTCGCAGGATCGATAAAGCTGCACGTGTTAATGACGATCACGTCAGCATCCGCCGGTTGAGGCGTCAGTTGGTGCCCGTCGGAGACAAGCTGGCCCATCATGACTTCGGTGTCAACCAGGTTTTTGGGGCAGCCGAGACTTACAAATCCGATCTTCAAAGTGTGTGTATTGTTTCCGTGCTTACAGATGGTGCCGCAAATGACTGCGTCCACCTCTAGGGTAACAAGAATTTAATCATCGTTGCTCCTGTTCCTCCTTGTACTCCTATCCGCTCCCCCGGCATACTCCTACCATGCCTCTCTCGAAAGCATCTTTCGCTTGTGTAATCTTCGTTTCGCTCGCCGGTCCGGCGGCTCTGCTGGCGGACAGCTTCTCAGTAACCACCGACGGCAGTTACTACCAGCCTCGATCCGGCCCGACGTACTGCCATGACTCCGGCTCGTCTTCGGCGAGCTGCTCCATAGAATATGAGCTTTTTAATGGGCACCTGCAAGGGGGAGCGTCGGCGCAAGCTATGGGAACATTTGGATCGCTCTCGGGCAACGCCGAAGGGGGCGGCGACAACTTAATCCCGAAGGACCTGTCCTATTCCGCCTCTTTCAGCCGGTACGCGACGGTCACCGGCGCCACCGGAAACGGAACACTGATCAGCCATTACCAACTCACCGCGTTCGGCGATGCCGTGCAGACCGGGGAAACCTCCTACGCCGCGGCGAATGCACCGTCTTTCTACTTCGCGCAAGGCTCGGAGCGTACCAATTTTGTGCCCGTTCTGGACGTCACCGGCAACTGCCAAAGCAACTATGGAAACGCATGCTACTCAGGGATTTTCAATGTCACCTCCCCGCTCACATTCGGAGCTCCTCTGGCCTTAGGGGCACAAACGGAGGGTCCCGGTTCCGGCGATCCCGTAGGGAGCGAGTTAGTGAATAGCTCGACGGTCGATCTGACCGGTTACACCGTGCTCGACAGCGCGGGAAACGTCGTTGCCGACGCCACAGTCACGCCGGGCGCAGCGGGAGACTTCGACTTCTTCGTGCCCGAACCCTCCTCCATCGGCCTCGCTCTCCTCGGCTTGGCAGCCCTGTTCCCGGCTCTCAAGAAACGCAACCGAAGCAACTGTTAGAACATGGGTACATGAACTGGACCGCAACCGGAGCAATTCTTATGGCCTTGGCCGTCGCTATGGGAGCTTTTGGAGCCCACGGCCTCCGCAACAGGCTCGATGCCTACTCACTCTCGGTCTATGAAAAAGCCGTCTTCTATCACTTCATAAACGCGCTCGGAATTCTGATCGTTGCCGTACTGGCGCGCACCGGGACTTTCCCGATGGCCTCCGAAGACCGCGTGTCCTGGTGCCTGCTCATCGGTATTATCATCTTCTCCGGAAGCCTCTATGCGCTGGCGCTCACCGGCGTACGGATGCTGGGAGCTATCACGCCCATCGGCGGCGTTGCGTTTATCGTCGGCTGGCTCTTGCTGGCTTACTACGCGATCCGCGCCCGTACGATTTCACTCTGAATTTCCAGCAGCGTTCGCGTTCCTAAGTCATCCGGCAACTCGTACCGGCAAAGCACCTTCGCTCGCACCCGGTGTTTGCGAGCCTGTGCAAGTTCCGCCTCCACATCCGGTCCCTTGTACAAAAGCAAACGCGCTCCCCGCTTCAATGCTTTCCCAAACAGATCCAGCAACCGGTCGAGCGGCGCTACGGCACGCGCGGTAATCACATCGGCGTGGTTGATTTCTAACACTCGCTCCGCACGCTCCACTTGCACCTGAACATTGGGCAACTGCAACGATTCCACCGCCGCCTGCACGAACCGAGCCTTCTTGCCCACCGACTCCGCCAGAACAAACTCGGTCTCCGACAACACTACCGAAAGCGGAATGCCCGGAAAGCCCGCGCCGGTACCCGCGTCCAGCACACGCCGAGCATCGCGAAACATTTGCCACGGCGCCACGGAATCGTACACATGCTTGATCGCGGCCTCCCGCGGGTTCAAAATCCGCGTCAGATTCATGTATTCGTTGGCCGCCAGGATTAACTGTAAATGCTCCGCCGCCTTACGGATCAACAGCTCGCGATGCGGGATCTCGGAAGGCAGAACACGCTCCAACTCTTCGGCAAACTCCACACCCACATCATGCCATCGGCTTGGTTTGTCGATCCGGATGGCACCGTGCTCTCGTAGCTGTTAAGCGTTCAATGCCGTTGAGATGCGCTTTTTGGCTTCATCGATCTCGCCGGTGCTCCCGAATCCGATGGTTACGCAATCCACACCTGCTTTACGGAATGCGAAGTTCAAGGCCGCCTGACGATCGTCCGGATTCTTGAACTGACCTTCACCGACTAATTTCATGCTGATGATACCCGCGCCGCCGGCTTTCGTCCGCTGCATGTGATCGACGACGAACGGGACGTCGCCCTTATCGTCGATGTCCTGCAAGGATGGTGTATCCATACGCGTGCCATTGTGGTTCATACGGATCATGGCCACGTCCAGAAACGGATTGCCCGGAAATTCCGCAAGAGCCTGCTTGCCGTGCACCGACGCCCCATGAGCCATCATGAGCTTCTTTTCTTTTGCCTCCTGGAAGGCGTCCTGCAAGTGCTTGGTTTCTTCCGGCCAGTTCGGGCTGCGAACGCAATGAAGAAGCATGATGTCTACGTAGTCCGTGCCCAATGCCCCGTTCAGGCGATGGACGCCTACCATCGGGTCTTCCGAATGGTGCACATCGTACTTCGTCATCAGCCGGTAGGAATCGCGCGGCAGTCCCTTCAACGCGACCGAAAGCATCTCCGGCATGCCATGATAGGCGTCCGCGGTCTCAAAAAAGCGGATGCCATTGTCGTAGGCGTAGCGCACCAGACGCGTGAACTCCTCCTGGCCCAAATGACGCTGTTGCGCACCGGAGTGCGTTCCTGTTCCGAATGCCAGGCGTGTCACCTGAACGTTTGACTTGCCAAGTGTGACCCAATCGGTCGCAGCGGCCTTCGTTGAACCAGCGGCGCCGGCGACAGCGGGTACTGCAATGGCGGCCAGGCTACCTTTTAGAAAATCGCGTCTAGATGATGACATGCGTCCCTCTGGGGATCACGGTAACACAGTTATTTGGAGTCTGGAAACCATCCGATCTGGCGCTCCCAAAGGCCCGTCAGCAGAAATGACTCTGTTTTTAGGCCGCGGCTACATTCATGTAAGCGCTGTAATGTTCATCTTCAATGGCGAAAAACGGGCGGAGCAGCAGCGGGCCCGAAGCAGTTGCAGCGCGCCACGTGGTCTGCTGCGGGAGCTGTATCGCCGAGAGCAGTTGTCGCCGGGTCGCGGCAGGCATGTTGTCTCCTATGGCAAATAAGACCAAGGGTCCCCGCAGCAACGCGACGGTGTCGGGATGCTGCGTATCGACGGCTTCCACGCGCACCGGCAATGCAAGCTCAAGGTCGATGCGATCTCCATCTTTCCATTTGCGTTGAAGAGTGGCAAAGCCTGTCTGGATAGATACCGGCGCGCGCGCGCCATTGATGCGAATGACAGGCACACCTGGCGAAGACCATGCGGGAATGCGCAGGCGAAGGGCAAAATTCGAGGAACGCGAGGTACGCAAGCGCATCGTGATTTTGCCTTCGACCGGATACTCGCCAGCTTGGGTGAGCGCTAGCTGTGCTCCGTCCGCGCTCGTCCAACGGAGCGTAGATGGCAGATAAAGATTCACGAACACGCCGCTATCGTCGTGGAAGTACGCGAGTATGCGGTAATCAGCCGCTACTTGCGGCAAGGTACCGGAGCAGCAGGGCCACGCGTCGGAGAAGTAAGTCTTGTTGCCCGCGAAATGATAATCGGAGTAGTAGAAGGCGCGGCCATCGGGTTGCAACCGCTTGGCGCCAAGCACTGTGTTGTACAAAATGCGCTCCATGCTGTCACCGTAGCGGCCATCTCGCGTCACCCGCAGCAGATAACGCGTCAGCTTGAAGTGCGCATAACTGCCGCACGGCGTCTCGAATCCGCGATGTGTGCCGGTAAGACTATTATAAAGCGCGCCGCTGCCGGGAGCGATGAAGCTTTCGTTGGGTCCCCAGCCCCCGGTAGCAAAGCTCTGATTCTCCGTGATCATGGCAAACGCATTGCTAGCCGCACGGAGATGCTTCTGGCTGCCATCAGCGAGATATGCCTGCATGGCCGAGCTCAAAGCATTGCAAAAGCTGTAGGCGTGGTGGTTGGCAAGCACGTTCTTATTTTCGGAGAGCGGATCGAAATAGGTCTTGTCCAGCAGAAAGCGGTCAGCCAGTTTCCGGTATCGCTCGCCCGCACCGCGCTCCCAGGCAAGATATAGATTTTCCGGCAACGTATAGGACTCGTCCCAGGTGTAATCGTTTGCCGTGCTGTCGCCTACCGACTTCCGCCAACACCGCTGCGGCTCATCTCGATCCAGCGCGTGCGGCGGAAGATGCGGCTCGGCGGCATCCGTGGTGCGCTCCAGAAGCCCGTATGCTTGCGTGAACCCCGCAAACTGATGGGCGTCAATGAGGCCGATCACCATCTTGTCGTAGTTGTAGGCGGGAAAGCGAAAGTTCGTGTAAAACTTGCCCGAGATCGTCGGTTCGTAAAGAGCAAGCAGCCGCTCTAATTTGGCTCGAGTCGATGAATCATGATTGATCGCATACCCGCGCGCAAGTGCCGAAATCCATTGGCCGAAACAGTGTGCAGGGGCGAAGCCGTGACCGCCGCTTTCGGTCTTGTGCAACGGCACTTCGTCATACCATCCGCCAAGGTCCGGACCCGGCGCGGGAAGACCGGCGCGCAGACGCCATGGCTTCAGCAAACTGTCTTCATTCAAGGAAACGAGGACCGATTGCGTCTGCTCGAATTGGGTCTGGAGTGGTCCAGGCGCAAACTCGACAGCCCCGTAGTTGAACTCTTGTAGTGGACCCGGCGCTTTGCCATCCTCCGATGCGCGACAACAAAGCGCCGCTGTCGCCAGTCCAGCAGATTGTAAAAAAGAGCGGCGGGATGTCATAGGAAGGCCTGCTGCAATCTTATCCCGAGCACTGCAAATCCTACCCCGCGGCCGCAGCCGCACCTGCTGCCCACACCGTATTCAGCCATCGCTCGAAATTCGTCAGGTTCGGATACTCCTGCCGCAAGGCATCAATGTCGGCCAGGTTCTGCTCGCGCTCAAACACCCGGTACATCAGCGCAAACTCGCGGCCCATCTTGCGCTCGCAGTCCTCCCAGGACATCTGTTCGTATTTCACTTCCCGGCCGGTGGCGCGGCTGAACGCCTCCGCGATGCCGGTCATCGATAACTGATCGCCCGCCAGCGTCACGGTTCGCCCCTGCCACGCACCGGGCTTCTCGAACGCTATTCCCGCAAACACCCCGATATCGCTTACCGCAATCATCTGCATTCTTGTCTCGGGCGCGAATGGCAGCGTGATCCTTCCCTGCTGCTCGATCTGCTCCCGCATGCCGAGCCAGTTCTCCATAAACGATACGGGCCGCAAAATGGTGTACTTCAGCCCCGTTCCCCGCAGATGGTCCTCGATCTTGACCTTATCCTCGAAAAACGACGGCCCTCCCTCTACATCCACGCCGGCGGCGGAACTATACACGAAATGGCTCACATCGGCACGGTTCGCAGCATCCGCCAGCGTATTCGCCTGTTTCACCTCCTGTCCCGCACCGCCACTCTGCATTGGATTCTGCACGGAATAGACACCGAACAGTTCGTCCAGCGCGGCCCCCAACGTCGCAGGTTCGTTCAAGTCACCGCGCAGTACTTCCACGCCGGGCCCCACCATGCGCCGCGACTTCTCGCTGTCAGGATCTCTGGTCAGCACACGAACCGGAAATCCCTTCTCCCGCAGATACTGAAACACCGAGCCTCCCTGGTGCCCCGTAGCTCCGGTCACCAGAATCGTTTTGTCGCTATTTTTTGGCATGCTTCTCTCTTTCTCTTGTTATGAGACAAGCATGCCGGAACTTCTGTTTCCCTACCCTTTTAGCGCCGGATATTTATTTCAGCAGCAATGCTTCGCCCGCGAGGGAAAGTATCGCCTGATCCAGAGTCACCAGTCGCATCCCGGCTGCGCGCGCGAAAGCCCAGATATTCGATGCTGGCCTGTCCTGGTCTGTCAACTTCCGCCATAATCGTACGCTGAAAGCTACACTACCCTTAAGATAGAGACACAAATGGCGAACGGCAACATCAGCATTCCAGACGAACTGCTCCCGCAGCTACAAGAATTGGCGCGCGCCGAAAACAAAACTGCTGACGATATCGCCACAGAGGCTGTGAGGCAGCACCTCATCCAGCGATTTTGGGATCGAACTCAGCACAAAGCGGTGGAACGGCGCGGCAATATGACGGATACCGAAGTTGAGGAAATCGTGAACCACGCTATTCAGGACGTCCGCAAAGAATTGCGTTGTTCTTAGCGTGCGCCGCGTCACACTCGACACCAAAATTTATATCTCGGCTTTTCAATTTGGCGGGAGCGCAGCGGAACTTTTGCAATTGGCGCTAGAAGGTGAGATTGAGGCGCCATATCGCAGCCGATCATCGAAGAGACGCTACGTGTTCTTCGCGAGAAATTCGGATGGCAGCAGGCGAGCCTTCAAGGAGCTTGGGCGGTAATTCAATCATGCACACAATTCGTGAATGCCGGCAGAACGCTTAATGTAGTGCCGTCAGATCCAGATGACAACCGCATCGTTGAATGTGCTGATACAGCCAAATCAGAGGTCATCGTGACTGGCGACAAGGACTTACTTCAGCTCGGTGAGTATGAAGGGATCAGTATCATTCGAATACGGGACTTCCTGGAGCAGATGGCCCACTAGCAACCGGCTTAAGAGTGCGTTCTCCACGCGAGCCGAATTCTTCAAAAATCCGGATCCGTCTCCATCCGCAACCCCGGCAGCTCGCGCGGTCTCGCCGCGGCAATCATCACAGTCACAATCGTGCTGGTAATAATCAAAACTTCCATCGACTTCGCCAAACTCCAGCCCTGCGCCACGGCGGGTACCGCATACGACGCGATCGACTGGCCGAACGCAGCGATCGCGTACCCCACTCCCATCCCAAAACTCCGGTGCAGCGTTTCGAAACGGCGCGACAAAAATTCCGGCACCAACGCGAAGATGCTATTGGCAACGATGCCCATCACGAAAGCGCCGCCCGCCACCGCTAACATGCTGTTCGTGGACGTGAACAACACCGCGCCAGGAATCGTCACCACCAAATACCCGATAATCGTCGGCCGGTGCCCCAGCCGCGACGCTACCCAGCCACAAAGCGGCTTGCCAATCAACGACGCAACGGAATAGATGGCCGCAAACGGGAAGACCTGCTGGGGCGACAAGTGATGCACGTCCTGCAGGAAAGCGGGAAAGAACGCATAAATCGCGGCATTTTGAAACTGGAGAAATGCCATAAACAACCAACCCTGGAACGCAGCATACGTGATGCGGAAGCGCGGCTTCGGTGCTTTCGGAGCGATTTTGCCGCGTGTTTGCAGCCACACCGGCGATTCCGGGACGCCAAACCGGATGAACAATGTCAACAGCGCCGGCGCAACGCCGATAAAGAACATAACGCGCCAGCCGAACACCGGCAATACCACAGCATTCGCGGCCGCTGCCGCAAAATAGCCGATCTCATACCCCGACATCATCAGCGCCGAAGCGATGCTGCGGGTCCGGGGCGGCACGCTTTCCATCAACAACGCCGCGGAGGCGGTCCACTCGCCGCCAAACCCAATTCCAAATAAAATCTGGATCACCAGCAGCGCCCCGTAGCTCCACGCCAGGCCTGTCAAGCCCGTGCACACCGCAAACCAGGTCACGCCCACCATGAAGGTGATCTTGCGGCCCCAGCGGTCCGCTGCCCATCCCCAAGCCGTGTTTCCCACGACGCGGCCCCAGCTCTGCCCCGTCAGCACCAGTCCCATCGCCACCAGGGTGACGTGAAACTCTTGCGCCAGGCGCACCAGCAGGAAAATCAGCACCATCTGGTCGAACGCATCGAGGAACCAGCCCAGCATTGACGCCAGCACCACGCGCCAATGCGGCAGAAGCAGAAGAAACGGAGACTCCCGGTTGGTATCGGTCACGGATTATTCAATCGTAAGCGAAAATAAAAAGATTCATGTTACGAGCCGGAATCGTCGGCCTTCCCAACGTCGGGAAGAGCACCCTCTTCAATGCGGTCACCCAAACGCGCAAAGCCATGGCCGCCAACTATCGCTTCTGCACCATCGAACCCAATACCGGTGTCGTCACGGTCCCCGATGACCGCCTCGAAGTGCTCTCCAAAATGAGCGCTTCGCAAAAAATCATCCCCGCTGTCTTCGAATTCGTAGATATCGCCGGTCTGGTCAAAGGAGCAAGCACGGGAGAAGGTCTCGGCAATCAGTTTCTCGGCCACATCCGCGAAGTAGATGCCATTATTCAGGTGGTCCGCTGCTTCGAAAATTCCAACATCGAGCACGTGATGGATACCATCGATCCCGTTCGCGACATCGAAATCATCAACACTGAACTGGTGCTCGCCGATCTCGATTCAGTGGAAAAACGCAAAGCGAAACAACAGAAAGCAGCCAAGAGCGGAGACAAGAAAGCCATCGCCGATGTCGAACTGCTGGACAAACTGGAAGAGTACCTGAACACTGGAAAAACGGTTGTCACGCTCGACCTCACGCCCGAAGAAAAGACAGCCGTGAAAGGCTTTTTCCTGCTCACCGCCAAGCCGACACTCTTCGCCTGCAACGTCGCCGAGGAAGATTTGGCCACTGCCGATACCAACAAATATGTACAGCAGGTCCGCGCTTATGTGAAGGAACACCACGACACCAGCGCCGTTGTCGTCTCAGCCGAAATCGAATCCGAACTCGTCATGCTTGCGCCGGAGGAACAGAAAGAATACCTCGAAGGTCTCGGCGTCACCGAAACCGGAGCGGGCAATCTCATCCGCGAGGCCTATCATCTATTGGGTCTGCGCACGTATCTCACAACCGGCGAAAAAGAAACTCGTGCCTGGACCATTCACGCGGGCGACAAAGCCCCGCAGGCTGCAGGCGTCATCCACTCCGACTTCGAAAAAAGCCTCATCTCCGCCGAGTGCGTCTCCTTCGACGATCTCGTCACCGCCGGTTCCTACGCCCGCGCCCGCGAACTTGCTAAGCTCCGCACCGAAGGCAAGGATTACGTCGTCCAAGACGGCGACGTGATCGAGTTCAAAACGTATGTCTAAACGACGCCAGTGTCCTGAATAGCAGTCTAGTCGCGCCACTCTCAACGTACAGAGCGAAATCAGTGGGAACCTTGGCCCCCGCGAATTAATAGGGTTCTTCGTTTTGCTGCACACCTTGCAGACGAGACCGCGCATCCCGCATTCGGCCTACGGCCGGGATCATCTCCCCACTCTTCGCAAGTCCATGCCTCGGCATATTGGCGTAAACGCATTCATACTGCCCAGCCTTCACAAGATAACTCTCGTGGAAAATGCCCACTGCGCCGTTGCCGCCCACCTTGCGGTTGAATTCAGCCCAGGCGGGCAGATGCTCGAGATCCTTGGCATGAGCATAAGCATGCAGTTGATCGAAGCTTCGCCAATACTGAACAACCAGAACGGTCCTTCCGCTGAGAAAGGTTTGGGCGTGCAGCATTCCCAATTCCGGCCGCTTGAACAGCTCTTTGAGCATGCGAGGCATGGCAAACGTCACCGGCAACCACTTATGTAGAAGGAACAGGCGGTTAATCCGCATTCCAATGAGAAAGACAACAAAATCGCCCTCTATCTTCGCCGCGTAACGGCCCTTGTAAATCTGCATGGTTCGATCCTTTCGAATTGTGAGAACTGACTTGGCGGAAACCGAGAGCCGATCATGGTAAGCGGATGATCTGTTTCCCTCGCCGGCCTCGTTTGTCGAATGCGCGGATGGGCATCGGCAATGCCGGAGAACGGGTACACGGTATCCACAATGGGCCGGATCGCACCACTCTCAACGTACAAAGCGAGATCGAACGGAATCGCGCCTTCGCGTAAAGCAACTCCCGCCCTCCGTACCTGTCGTAGCGCGCTGCTCTCATCTCTGCCGTTGTTTTCTCCACTATCGGTCAAGGTCAGTGGCAGACGCCGCAGTGCGCTGTCAAAACTAAATCTCTTTTATGTAATAAACTATAACATTGGTGGGTGGCAGTTGTCGAATAGAAAGCTAAAATCATCTCATGGCCATTGAGGCAGGTAGGCGGCCCAAAAAACGCGGCCGGTATCATCATGGCGATCTGCGTCGTGACCTACTGCGCGTCGCTCGCGAGGAGATTTCCCGCAACGGCGCGCACACCGTCTCTCTTACCTCCTTGGCGCGCCTCGCCGGGGTCAGTCAGCCAGCGCCGTATCGGCACTTCGCGGACAGGGACGCGCTCCTTGAGGGTGTGGCGGTTGAAGGGTTTGAGGAATTTGACATGGCCCTCGCCGATGCGGCGGCGAAGTGTGCGCCGCGTGATTCACTGCAGGCGATGGCGTTCGCTTACGTGGCCTATGGAGAAGCCAATATCGAACTTTACCGGCTGATGTTCGCCTCGCGCTTAGTTCCGGAAGCCAAACCAGGAAGCGCTCTTGCAAGGGCTGCCGACAAAGCCTTCGACCGCTTGCGTCGTGCGATGGCGGCGATATCACCCGCGGGAACCGTCGAGAACGATGCCTTACTCGCTTGGGCACAACTTCATGGCCTTGTCATGCTGAGGGCCGATGGCTTTATCAGCCGGCCGCTCACCGAATTTGTCGAACTGCTGGACTTGCTAGGAACAGCTCGACGATTCGATTGCAGGGCGTGATCCTTCCTCGGAAGGAAAAGATTACGTCGTTCAAGATGGAGACGCGATCGAGTTTAAGACCTACGTGTAGGACCCGCTCGCTAGTTAAGGCGCACCTCGTTCGTAATCCAGGAAGGGGAGGGCAGACGCTCATATTGGACCTGCGCGCTTTCCGCTTCCCTTCTCTTTCCGGGCATAGTGAACGAGAACGTTGCGCCCTTGTCGCCTTCGCCGATGGCCCAAATTTTGCCATGGTGCCGCTCCACGATCCGTTTGCAAATTGCCAAACCTATGCCGGTACCCGGATATTCGTCCTTGTGCAGCCGTTTAAATATGCCGAAGATCTGCTCGGCGTATTGAGGGCTAAAGCCAATACCGTTGTCCCGCACGGACAAAACCCATTCATCTCCCCGCAACTCTGCCGCTATATGAATCTTGGGAGGACAGTCAGAGTTTCTATACTTCAACGCATTTCCGATTAAACTCTGGAACACCTGCGCGAGCTGGGACAAATCGGCGTTAACCAGTTAACCAATGGAAGCGGATCTGAAGTGATCGCCGCATGGGTCTCATCTACAAGTTTTTGCGCGAGTTCGTGGAGATGTATTATCTCCAGACCACGCCCGTGCTTTTGGATGACAGCGCATTAACCCGGCTCATCGGACCGATCCATCAAACCCCCCTATGGCGAGGGTCTCAAGCGGACATTTAAAGCCTATCGAGCAGCCGCGACTGGCGCTGCCAAATAGCGCCTTCGAGGTATTGAGGAGCGAATTTTCTCTCGTGCTGTGCTACTCGCGACAGGCGTTGACTGGCAACGCTTGGAGGTGTCCGGCGTCGACACTCTTCTTGGGAGGGGCGTACTCTACGGTGCTTCCGAACCGAAGCCATGAGCGTTACAGGCAAGAAGGTTTTTCTGATTGGCGGCGGAAATTCCGCGGGCCAGGCGGCCATGTTTTTTTCCGACTATGCGGCAGAGGTTCGTTTACTCGTGCGGAGCTCGGGGCTGGCCGCCAGCATGTCGCAATATCTTATCGACCAGCTCAGCAAGAAACGAAACATCATCGTGGAACCCTTTGTGCAAGTCACTTCGGTTGGAGGTTCAGACAAGCTGGAATATCTGACGACTCTCAATGCGCAACCGGGACACGAGGTGTTGGAGCAGAAGCGGCCAGCCCATGCGCTCTTCATCATGATTGGCGCCGTCGCGAATACACGATGGCTCCCAGCCGAACTAGAGCGTGATGCAAAGGGATTCCTTCGCACCGGTCGCGACCTGCAACCGATGGCAAACAGACGTGTGCCGTTCTCATGAGAGACAAATCTTCCAGGTCTCTTCTGTGCCGGGGACGTTCGGCATGACTCCATCAAGCGCGTCGCCAGTGGCGTCGGTGAAGGCAGTACGGCCGTCGCCTTCATCAGTACCTTGCTCTACCACGTTGAGGCGACAAAGCAGATTTCAGGAGAATTTGAGGTAGACGAGCGCGTACTCGTTTTCGATGAAGTGGTCGCGCCCGAACAAACAACTGTCTTACTGCCGACGGGCAAACAACCGCGCATTCCACGCCACCTCCCGCGCGTCACTCGCCTTCAATTCCCCAAACTCCGGATGCTCCTGGTTAATCAGGCAATTCCGGCTTAACCCATTCGTAACAACTGACGGGACAAACAAGACCGCCGAACGCCGCGCATCGAACCATGCATCCCCAAACCGGCGCGCCGCCTCGGAGTCTTCGGCGTCCCATCCCGGCACAGTGGAGCACTCTGCTACTTCAACAGAACCCGTCCGCGGAATATCGATCTCGATCCATTTATACGAAGAAGGTACCCGGCCAATCTGTGTATGAACCAGCATCTCCAGCATCGCCCCCGCAAAGCTATCAGCGGCGTAAATAATGCGTTTGCCCGGCGAGCTCCATCGTCCGCCGAACAGAAGCGCGCCTGTGCCATCGAAAATCGGATGACGGGCATCTGCAATCCGGAAGCATCTTTCAGGCCGGAAGGCCATAGAAGATCGTCATCAGAACTTTTTCCACCCGCCGCGCACCCAGTTCCGTCAACGCGGCCTGTATCGGGGCAATACCGCCCAGTTCCTTATGCGGAGTTGTCAACCACTCACGCGCGGCTTCCTCATCCCCATTCCATGTATCGCGAGCTGTCGCGGCCACTCGCGCCAAACGCTCCGTCCGTTCGCTCTCAATTGTTGAGAGCCTTGTCTTGCGCCGCTTCAGAGTGGCGCTCGGAATCACTTTCGCCTGAAACTGCTTCCACTCGCTACCCTCTGCATAGATCGTGTTCAGGGTCCTTGCCAGCGCTTGCTTCGGCAGTCCGTTTTGCACCAACTCGTCCAGCTCGCTCATCGTCGTCGCCCGAATTCCGAGAATACTTGCAATGTTCTGAGCCGTTATCCCCATGAGCTCATCTTACCTCATTTTCGGGCTCATTTGATCCTAGGCTCTCCTCCGTGCGTAACTAAACATTCCCTTCCCGGTCCACTGGTTGTATGAAAAGTTCTTTTCCGTCCGTGCTGCTGATACTGCTTGGCATCTCTTCCCAACCTTGTTCCGCGCAAGAGGACGTGCTCACCTATCACAACGACCATCAGCGAACTGGAAAAAACCTTTCCGAAGACATCCTGACCCCGGCCAACGTGAAGGCCTCCACTTTCGGCAAGCTCTTCACTGTCCCGGTGGATGGCAAGGTGGATGCACAGCCGCTGTATGTCTCGAATCTGCCCATTCCCAACCACGGAGACCACGCCGTTGTCTTCGCAGCCACCGAGCACGACAGCGTCTATGCTTTCGACGCGCAAACCGGAGATATTTATTGGCATGTTTCCCTATTGAAAACGGGCGAAACACCCTCCGATCGCCGTAACTGCGGTCAGGTGATCCCTGAAATCGGCATTACCGCTACGCCTGTCATTAATCTTCACGTCGGGGCACACGGCACCATTTATCTGGTCGCTATGAGCAAAGATTCCAGCGGCAATTATCACCAGCGTCTTCACGCCTTGAATCTCTCCACCGGCGACGAAGAACTGCACGGCCCGGTCGAGATACAAGCCACCTATCCCGGCACCGGCGACGAGCATGTATTCGCTCCCGGGCAACACGAGGACCGCGCCGCCCTTCTCCTCTCGAACGGCATCGTCTATACAAGCTGGAGTTCGCACTGCGACATCCGGCCCTATACCGGCTGGACGATCGGCTATGACCAGTCAACGCTGAAACAGTCCAGCGTCTTCGACTTTGCTCCTAACGGCAGCGAAGCAGCAATCTGGGCCAGCGGCGGCGGCACGGCTTCCGATGACCAGGAGAATCTCTACTTCTCAGTGGGCAACGGCACCTTCGACACAACGCTCAATGCCCAGGGTTTCCCCGACAAGGCCGACTATGGAAACGCCTTTGTGAAATTGACGCCCGAGCAGGGGCACCGGCCTGACCAGTCTCTGCACTTGGCCGATTACTGGACCATGCACAACACCCTCGAAGAATCGGATAAGGACATGGATCTTGGGTCGGGCGGCCTCTTGGTCTTTGACGCGCGAGACTCCGCGGGGCATGTCCTTCATCTCGGAACCGGCGCTGGGAAGGATCGCAACGTTTATGTCTTCGACCGCGACCATATGGGCAAATTCAATCCCACCAACAATAGCGGCATCTACCAGGAGTTGCCCAACGCGTTAGGCGGCAAGGAGTATGCCTCGCCTGCCCTGTTTGCGAATAACATTTATTACGGCGCGGTCGACGACAAGCTGCGCGCCTTCAAGGTACACAACGGAAAGCTTCTGCCGTCACCATCATCCGTTACGCGAAACACTTTTCCTTATCCCGGCACAACGCCCGCGATCAGCGCTGACGGACAACACAACGCCATTGCCTGGGCCTACGACAACGGCTCCTCCGGTCATGGTGGAAGCCATAGCCATGCGCCCGCGGTGCTTTACGCCTATGATGCCAATAATCTGGCCTCCGAACTCTACAGCAGCAATCAGGCTGCCAACGGTCGCGATCATTTTGGCATCGGTAATAAATTCATCGTGCCTACCGTGGTCAATGGTCACGTCTATGTGGGAACGACGGACAGCGTGGTTGCGTTCGGCCTGCTCTCCGGCAAACACTAAAGCATCGGCGCAAGTAGTCTTCGATAGGTAACGAAACGGTCCGCTCTCAGTCCATCGTGTGTAAGAAACTGCCAGTCTTTTCTCATATTTAAGAATTTTCAAAAGGACTACAATGCGAATCTCCCCGCTTCTCCCTCTTGCGCCCGTGCTGTTGCTCACGGCCTCTTCTCAGGTCTGTTTTGGCCAAGTAGATGTCCTCACCTATCACTACGATAATCAGCGAACCGGACACAATCTGTCGGAACGAATTTTAACGTCAGCCAACGTAAACTCCTCCACCTTCGGCAAGCTTTTCACGGTCCCGGTGGATGGCAAAGTAGACGCGGAGCCGTTATATGTTTCAGGCCTCCCCATACCCGGCCAAGGCACTCGAAATGTGACTTTCGCCGCCACCGAGCACGATAGCGTCTACGCTTTTGACGGTGATACCGGCAAGGTTTACTGGCAAGTCTCTCTACTCAAATCGGGTGAAACTCCGTCCGATTCAGTCGGCTGTACTCAGGTGATTCCCGAAATCGGCATCACCTCAACCCCTGTGATCAGCCGCCGTGTCGGTCCGCACGGCACCATCTATCTGGTCGCCATGAGCAAGGATTCCAGCGGCGGTTACCATCAGCGAATCCACGCCCTCGACCTTTCCACCGGCGCCGAAGAACTGAACGGCCCGGTTGAAATTCAGGCAAGCTATCCGGGCACTGGTGACGACAGCAACGGCACGCTGGATGTCTTTGACCCCAAACAGCACGAGGACCGCGCCGCGCTGCTGCTCTCCAACGGAGTCGTTTACACAAGCTGGACCTCCCACTGCGATAAAAAGCCGTACACCGGCTGGACCATCGGCTACAACCAGTGGACTCTGAAGCAATCTAGTGTCTTTGATTTCGTTCCCAACGGCAGCGAAGGCTCCATCTGGGCGAGCGGCGGCGGCACAGCTTCCGACAGCATGGGCAACCTGTACTTCTCGGTTGCTAACGGTACCTTCGACACCACGCTCAATGCGCAAGGCTTCCCCAACAAAGCCGACTACGGCAATGCCTTCCTGAAATTGACGCCTCAGTTATGGCGGCAACCCAACCTTTCCTTGAAGCCCACGGATTACTGGACGATGTACGACACGGTTGCGGAATCGGACAAAGATGTCGACCTCGGCTCCGGCGGGCTGCTTCTTTTCGACACAACCGATGCCTCGGGCAAAATTCGTCACCTCGGAACCGGCGCGGGCAAAGACATGAACATCTATGTATTCGATCGCGACAATATGGGCAAATTCAACCCCGGGGGCAACGGCAATGTCTACGAAGAGTTGTTTAGCGCCCTGACCGGCAAGCAGTATGCGTCCCCCGCCATCTTTAACAACACGATCTACTACGGATCTGTAGGCGACGTTCTCCGCGCTTATCAAATCAGTGATGGTAGGTTGGCAACATCGCCCTCCTCCGTCAGTCAAAATTCCTTCCCATTCCCGGGCACCACACCTACCGTCAGCGCCAGCGGAACCACGAGCGGAATCGTCTGGGCTTTCGATAACGGCTCATCCGGCGCTGGCGGAATGACGCCTACCGTTCCGGCGATTCTTCACGCCTACGACGCCTCCAACCTCGGCACTGAACTTTACAACAGTAACCAAGCGCCCGGCAGCCGGGACCAGTTCGGCCTCGGCAACAAATTTATCGTTCCCACTGTTGTCAACGGACACGTTTACGTGGGAACCACCAACAGCGTAGCGGTCTTCGGCCTGCTATCGAGCGCTCCGGTCCGCTAGCTGCAGTTCCTACAAACGGAACCGGTACCGCAGTTCGCCATAGATCTGCCTTGGATTCACGTAATGCGTTCCCCCAAACGTATTGCTTGTATCCAGCAAATACCGTGTGTTCGCAATGTTCACCGCATTCGCCGAAATCGACCAGTTCTTTCCGAAGTCCTTTCCGATAGACAAGTCGAATGTCGAATGCGGTGGCAGGTGCGAGGGGCCGTTGCCGTTCAAAAATCCCGACCCAAACTGATAGCTCGGCGTCATCCACAGGCTCTTGGGAAAATTCAAAGAAAGAACCGCGCTAGCCGTGTTGCGCTGGTCATGGTCCAGCAGAAACATGCCTTCCGGGCCAAACTGAAACAATCCTCCCGTAACTGGCGAGATCCCTTGCGCGATCTGATTCGAATACGCGACTCGCAACTGGGCGACGTCAAAAATACGAGGCGATCGCACCGCCACCTCCGTCCCGCTAATTGTCGCGCCCAAATCCGTCAACGGCACAAAGATTCCCGAATTACCGATCACGTCATGATCCAGGAAATTACGCGCGCTGGTATGAAAATTATCGACGTCCAGCGTCCAACTGCGCACCGGAATCGTCAGCCCGATATCGTGCTGAATATCGCGCTCGCCGCGCAACGGGATGAAGTCGTAGCCTTGCGTCACCGCGAACTCGAGCGACGGCCCAGCGAGACTGTCGAGCGGGGGCGGTTGATAGTAGTACGCATAATAACCGTGGACGATCCAGCCGAGACGCGGAATCCTGATCGCCGCGCCGACCCGCGGATCCGCCGCATTCTCGCTTATCAGCCCCCCGTAGTGCGTCAGCCGCAGCCCAAGATTTAACGTCAACCAGGATGTGGCCTTGTATTGATCTTGCAAAAACAATGCATCGGAATTCGCCCACTGCCGTTCCGTCTGCGCCAGCACCTGCCCGCCCGGATTCCCTGTCAGTCCAAAAAACGTGTTATCGTGCTGACCCCATGCCTCCACGCCCACTGACGCATCCTGCTTCTTTTTTTGCACCTGCAACACCGCCCGGGCACCTACATAATTCGAGCGGATATTGTCATCCAAAACAAACGGCGTATCGTCCGGCCCGCCCAGATAATGCGCGTTGTTGTAATGAAAGTAGGGAGCCACCGCCAGCAGCACGCCATCCGATATCGTGTGCGACCAATGAAACCCCACTAGCGTATCGTTCTCTAAATCCAAATCACGCGTACCGGACGCTTGCTGATCGGGAGTATTGGGAATCTGATAATGGTCCCCGCGATCCGAAAAGATCCAGCGCAACTGATCCTTCGGCGTTGGGTTATACAGAAGCGAAACAAATCCGCCCAACCCGCTCTCCTGGTCATGAATTACTTGCGACACCGGCGGCGATAGCCCCAGCTCCGAACGATTCCCGTCAATGCTCACATAGTATGCAAAACGCTCCGTGTGCCCGCCAACATTGAACTGATCGTCAGTCGAATAGAAGTTGCCTGCCGACGTAATCAACTCGGCATCATTGTTGCGATCGAACCCCGAGGGAGTCACCACATTAAAGAAACCGTACGTTCGATCCCCGTATTCGCTTGAATAACCGCCCCGCTCCACTTGCAGTTCCGCCACGTTCTTCGGATTGATCAACGGTGCGATATTGGCGGCGATGTTCGTGTTGACCAGCGGGATCCCATCGAAAAACCAGTTCACCTGATGCCCCCCGCGCATGTGCAGCATGTCATGCACCATGACAGCTCCCGGCGTGAAATCGGTTATCATCGCGAGACTATTCGTTTGGTCTGCTCCCGCCGTATGCTGAATCTCCTTGGGCGTCACAGTCGTCTGCACCGTCGATGTCTGTGCATTCAATCTGCTGGCCGCGCTGCTGACCTCAACGGTCTGGTTCACTCCCGCAAGCTCCAACTGTAAGTGCAACACCGGACTCTTCCCCGCAGCGACCGTTACCTCCTGCGCCAACGAACCAAATCCTTTCGCCGAAACCGAAATCGAGTAATCTCCTTCCCGTACGTTGTTGATCTTGAATTCTCCATTAGGGCCCGACTGCGCCGATTCCGTCACTCCGCCTGATTGACTACGAATCGCCACTTGCGCGCCACCGATCGGACGGTGCTGTGGATCATGCACAACCCCCCGCACGGTATTCAGTAACTCGCCCATTCCCGGCAGCGCCATGGCACAGTACATTACAACCGCGACAAACACACTTCGATTCATCCTACTTCTCCTCGAAACCTTCCATCCAACCCAAACTCAAAACACCAACTTCAAACCCAACTGAAGCTGGCGCGACGAAGTCAATGTGGAGGTAATCAGCCCCGCACTCCCCACCGGCCCCGCGCTCGAAAAAACTGTCCGCTGACTCGGAATCGCGAAGTTCGGATGATTCAGCGAGTTGAACATCTCTGTCCTGAACTGAAGCGACATGCGTTCGGTAAGTTGGAACACCTTGTCTATCGACACATCTACATCGATAAGACCCGGCCCGATCAGCGTATTCCGCCCAAGATCACCATAGAACCCGGCGGCCGGCAACGAAAACGCATTTGGATCGATGTATCGATTCGGCGATCCCAGAATAGGATTTGCGCTATAACCGGGAACCAGTTCCGGGCGGTCTGGCGACGTGCCAGCCTCGGGACGCGACCGTGCGCGATCGTATCCCACCGTGACCGAAAACGGATTGCCCGATGCCAAGGTCGAAATGACATTCACCTGCCATCCCGCCGACAGCCACCGCGGACCGGCGAACTTCGGCAGGTCGCTCGTTAGATACGTCACAAAGTAATTCCGAAGATCGTAATCGGACAGGCCGCGCTCCGCGTTCCGGTTATTCGGGTTCTGCGGCAAATCGTTGGTCCCGCCTTGCGTCAGGACAATGTCGCCGTCATCGATATTCTTCGAGTAGGTATAACTCGAGCGAAAGGAAAGATAGCGATTGAACCGGCTCGTGTAGCTGATCTGCAGCCCGTTGTAGTCGGACTGTCCATCCGTCACTTTGTAGCGAATGCCTGTGAAGTTCGGGTTGCGTACGGTCGAGTTCGCGGGAAAGAAATCCCGGCCATCCGGCAGAACTTGAGGAATCGCCTGATTTTCATCGATCAGCCGCACATCGTGAACTCCCCGCTGGCCGATGTACGCAACCGTGAGCACGTTGCCCCGGGCAAGCTCCCGCTGCACCGAAAAATTGTACTGCATGGAATAAGGACTGGCCGGGCGATACTGCAGCGCGTCCAATCGCCCAAGAACAAAATTGGGGCTATTCGCAATCGCGGAGGCGTTCGGAAAAACCGGATTGCTGACGCTGCCCACCGTAAAATACGGCGGCATGCGATTCCCCACATTCGCGTAAAAATCCGTCCAGAGCGGATCGAAATAGATACCGAACGCGCTACGGATGCTTGTCTTGCCATCGCCGAACGGGTCCCATGCAAAGCCGAACCGGGGAGCTAAATTCCCAGCCGAAGGATTCTTGTAAAGCGGTCCAGGGGTGGGTGCTTTATCGGTCAGCGGATTCACCAGGGCGGCAGTCAATCCATCCCGCTCGCTGGGAACTGTCGCGTATTCGTAGCGCAGTCCCGCGTTAATAGTCAGGTTGCGCGTGGCATGAAAATCGTCCTGTATATAAGCGGCGGTCAGCGACTGCTGCCAATTGCGAACCGCCTTCGAGCCAGGAAGCGCAAGCTCAACCGCATACGGCGTTGCTTGCAAAAACTCCGAAAGCGAATTGAATTGATAATAGCCATACAGCGATTGCGGCTGGCTCGCTGGAAAAAGAATCGCTACCTCATCCACTCCAAACTTGAGCGAGTGCCGCCCACTGATCCAGGAGAAATCGTTCGAACCCTCAAAGAGATTCTGCGTCAGGAACGACGGATAAAAACGGCTCGGCCCCAGCGCGGTTAGGCCCGTGACACTGATCTGACCCAGCGGTTCTCCCGGCAGAAACGAAAGCCCCGGCGCAATCGGGCGAAGATAGTCATCTGCTTGCGCGCTATGCGAGCGGTTGTAGGCGATCCGAGCATTGTCCAGCATGTGATCGTTGATCGTGCGGGTAAGCTGCACGGTCGCGTATTGATTTCGCGAAGACGTGTCGGCGCTCGTCAAAAGAAGGTTATCGGGAGCGCTTTCGTTCGCGGCATCGTACCAATACCGCCCGAAAATGGATGTCTTATCGGAGAAATGATGATCCACCCGAACCGTGAAAAAATCTTCGTTCGTTGGATTGGACGCCGAGGAGATGAAGCTTCCGGTTCCATCGCCGAAATTAGGGCCATTCGGCAGTGGAAATAAATTCAAGTAGCCCAGCACGCCCGAATTCACCGCAATCGCCGGTTGCCCGCGAACAATCCCCTGCCGCGCGGCCGCATCCGGAACAACCGCAAGGTTGGTAACGCCCAAACGCTGCCGGAAGCCCTCGTAGCTCAACAGAAAAAACGTCTTGTTGCGAACAATCGGCCCGCTTAACACGCCGCCGAACTGATTCCGCTTAAACGGAGGAATCGCTTGGTTGTGCGGATCGAAATAATTCTTGGCATCGAAGAAGCTATTGCGCGCAAACTCAAAAAGAGACCCGTGCAGTTCGTTTGTGCCGGAGCGTGTTACGGCATCGATCACGCCGCCCGCGGTGCGTCCGTACTCGGCGCTATAGCCATTCGTCAACACCCGGAACTCCTGCAAAGTATCCACTCCCAGCAGCACCCCGGAAACGCTGCCCGGCGTATTATTATTGCCGTCGTTAATATCCGTGCCGTCCAGAAGGAAGCTGACCTGGTCCGGCCGCCGCCCGCCGATGCTGAGCTGTTGGCCATAGCCTTGCGAGTCGGCGGTGCGGCGCGAGGGCTGCACCCCCGGCTCCAGCAAAGCCAGTTGCACCACGTCTCTCCCGTTCAAAGGAAGTTCACGCATCGATCGCCGGTCCATCACGCTCGAAAGCGCGGAACTCTGCGTCTCCACTTGATCGGCCTGGCTACGCACCACTGTCTGTATGGACACTTCTCCCAGCTTCATCGGCACATCCAACTTGGCCTGCTGTCCCACCGTGAGTGAAAGACCCGAACGCACTTCCGTTTGAAAGCCGGTTCTGAAGACAGTCACTTTGTAGTTGCCCGGTGCAAGCTGCGTAAAAGCGTAGAACCCGGCGGCATTGCTATGCGTGCTGCGCTTAACTCCGGTCGAGTCCTGAAGAATTGAGATCTCCGCCTTTGCCACGACTGCGCCAGTCTGGTCCGTAATCGTCCCGGATAACTCCGCACTGCTTTGCTGCGCGGAAACAAGCAAAGCAAGCAGAACAAACGCAATCGAAATACGAAGCAACGGCTCAATGAGCATTGGCGTTTCCTCCGCCGCGATTCTCCGGCATAAACCGGCCACGGCTCATCGCAACGCTCGGTCCTGCGTCCGACCGCTCCGTCCACACGACAAACAAATGATTCGGACTCTCATAGGTCACGGTAGGGTAGGTGGCGCTGCCCGAAGCATGCCCCAGACACTGTAAAGGAAGCAGGGAGCCGGACGCGGTCACCTGCCGGAAGTAGATGTTCAGTTTTCCCCACCCCGCGTCACCGGACATCGGACGCCCCTGAAACACCAGCCCCGCCGTTCCCCCTAAGTTCACGAAACGGGCATGATTCGCGTCGAGCACACCGCCCGCGGCATCCACGCGATGTGAAAAATGCATCCCATGATCGTCCGACCAGGCCAGATAGAGCCACCGTTGCCCGTCCCGCACCGTGTGCCAGCAAACAAACAACCGGCCATTCAAAACGATCATCGTGTCGCCCGCGTGAGGGCATCCGTTCAGGTGCCAGTCGTCATCCGCAACCCGCGAACCCGAAGTAAACGAGGCCCCTCCATCCCGCGAACTGGCCACCAGCATGTCACGCACGTCGTTTTTAAACACACCCCGCCAGGAGACATAAACTTCTCCGCCGCGGGCCGCCGCAACCGAGGGCCGGCAGCAAGGACAAGCGTCCAGAGCAACTCGCTGGCTCTTTTGGAAGGATTGTCCATGATCGGCTGACCGGGCAACGTACACGCCGAACGTGTCGGGCTTGCCCTGACGTCCCATGTTTCTACCATCCAGCCAAACCACGACAATCGTGCCATCCGGCGCAACAGCCATGCTGTAGAACGCCTGCGTAGCCGTGCTCGAAGGATCGACCGCTATGGATTTTCCGAAGGACTTGCCCCAGTTCGTCGAGCGCGAAAAACGCAGGCTCGTATGACCCTGTGCACTCCTCGATTCCCAAAGGCAATAGAACTCATGCATGCTGCGCACAACCATCTGCGGAGTGCTCTCCGCGTGAGCCGACACGTCATCTTCGTTGACGCGCACTCCTGGGCCAAAGCTATCTCCGCCATCGGAGGAAGTCTGCAGCCATAAATTGCCGCCATCCACCCGAAGAAGAAACAGGTCTCCCGACTCTCTCACCGCTAATTGCGGATCGCGGCCCTTCTCTAAAACGCGCGGAGCCGGTTCAAAACTGAATCTTTCCGCGCTTCGGGCATTCGCGGAGATACCTGCGGCAAGAAGGCACAATGCCGCCGTACGTGCTGAAAACATAACAGTTCCTTTTCTTGTAAGTCGTTCTTAGTTGCGCGAGAGTGCCACGGCGCAAAGGCACTTCGCCGCGCGACACTCTCGCGATGTTGAAAACGTTAGGAGAAAAGGAAAGAAGGAGGACCGCGCTTTTGCTTAGAGCGGCTGAAGGAAATACGATAGCGGGCTTCGGTTTGCGCATGCACCGCCGGATGGCTCAGCACATCGCCGAAAAACACCTGAAACCCGCGAGGAGAGTAAGTCTGCGAATTGGAAGCAGACGTCCAGGCTTTGGGGAAACAAGGACACTTCTCCGCAATCGTGTTTACTGATGAATTGCCACGATGCTCCAGCAGGTACGCCATTCGCATCGCGCAGTGATGTTTCCCCTTCGCGCGGCAGCAGGGTGGCAATTGCGCGCCGGAACCTGCCGATATCGCCGGAGCCATCAGCCCAAAGCTGATCAAGCTCACCAGCAGAATGGCGATGGCGCGAAGCATCGCCCTATTGTACTCAGCAATCAGTTCAAGTGACTAGCGAAGTTCGATCAATTGTTCGCCGCTTGTAAATTGCGCCGTGATTCTCGGCCATAGCCGCCGAAAGACATCGAGCAAATGAGCCCTGCGGCAATTTCCCAAGCGCACCCAAAGTAGCTTGGCGGTCGGAGCTTTCATCAATAGTGTCAGGAAGTCCTCGTCCTTCGATATCAGGATGAGGTTTTGGGCTGAAGCATAGCGCCCAGACCTCTGCGTCGGAAGACTCTTGCATATCTACGTCGGCAACGTGTAACGACTCGGCTCCAAGATCCTGGGCAATGAACCGGGCCAGGGCGGACGGGAGTTGATTGTCAACGAGAAATTTCACGCGGACAGGAGCACGGCATGATCGGTCTGGCGCGCTGCGTATTCGATAGCCGCGAGGATGTCTTCGCGCTCAACATAGGAGTAATCTTCCAGGATCTCTTCGAAGCTCGCTCCCGCGCTGAGGAGGTCAAGGATGTCGGACACCCGAATTCGCATGCTACGGATACAGGGACGCCCTCCGCATTGAGCGTCATTGATTGTGATGCGGCTGAGACGGTCTGAAGTCATTGCTACAAATTCTTAGACTTAATTTCATTCTAGTCATTAACTCTCAGGACAGACTCTGAACCTATGTTTGTTGACGAGGACTACGACTTCCACTTGCCGTACCCGAGCTGAAACGGATTCGCCCCCAGCGCCGCAATCAGATACCAACCCGTCGCGCCAATGTGCAGCGAAGGCCCATACGTATAGCCAAAGCCCGTATCCATCACGCTGCTGGACGCGACAACACCTTCGCCCAAAGGAATAGCCGCCCTATTGACGGTCTGCCCCGAAACCAGTTGCGCCTGTGCTGTATGGAGTTCGCTCAACAACTTCGCCGCCCTTGTCAGATCGCTGTAGAGTGCTTGGAAATCTTCCCGCCCTGCGTATAGCCGGGCAATTAGCGCTGCAACGGTATGCGCGGTTCCCTCCAGCCAAACCGCATGCGGATCGTAGGCGGTGGTAGTCAGGCTTGCCGTATCGAACACTAATCCTGAAATGGTCTGGCTTCCCGTGAGGCTGCTGTGCGGAGCCGAAGCAGTATCGGTCGTCTGAAGGTTACCGAGCGCCCAATCGATGGATTGCTTGTAAGCATTGTTGAGCAACGCCAGATAGGACCACGTCTGCACGTCTTCCGGAATGGGGCTGGTGTTGACCGTCACTTGATCCCCAAGCGTTCCGGTATAGAAGTATCCGCCGCCCGAATTAAACATCGCCTTCACGAACGTCAGCGCATGCCCGGCAAGCTGCGCCCACGGCATGCTATTGCTGGCAGCACCGTTCTCCGTCAACTCTGCCAGCATCGTGAAGAACGCATACGTGTCGATGTTGTGCTCGGTCGATTTCCCATTGGTCGAGCGCACCGATTGATTGTATTGGTTGATCGTCGTTCCAAATGAATACCCGCCCGCCCCCAGCGTGCTGTACGTATTCGCAACAATCCAATTCGCAACCTTGAAAGCAGCCGCGAGATAGCTTGTATCAAGCGTGCGTTTATAGAGTTGTGCCAGCGCCATGCCCGCCCAAGCCTGATCGCCCACCGCGCTGCTGTAAAAATAAAATGGATTGGCCGCTGGAGTGATATACGCGCCATTCGCGGCGGGCACATTCACAAAATACGCCTGCGCGAATCGCCCGTCATTAAACGGGAAATTGTTCGCCTGCGCATCGATCAAACCATTGCCCAAAACCTGCGCCCGTTGAAGATCGTCAGCCTGCCCGCGCGCCAGGTACGCATGAATCGAAACGGCATTGTCATACGTAAACGCCGTGGACAACAAGCCGTTCTGATCCGAATAACTCTGCGCCAGGCGAGTCGTCGCGCCCGTCGCATACGCATCCATCATCCGGTTCTGAAACGCAAACGCCGACTCGATGGATGCAACGTAAGCTTCGCCATCCTGCAGCAGTGAAGCCTGAGCGGCGTTGCCGAGAGAACTGGCCTTCGCTCCAGCGGAACTAAGAAGCAAAGGAACTCCGGCAGCCGCAGCCGCTCCCAAGCTGATCCCAAACAGACCGCGTCGTGAAATGTTACCGTCACTCATCGCAAATTTCTCCTCACCGCGTAATCACCGGAGAGTCTATCAAAGCTCCACTCACTTCGGCGTCTTTATACCAGAGCGGAGATCAACGGAAAACTACTGGTTTTCGCGAAATCATCATCCGCGCCTCAATGAAAGATCGTAACCAGGGAGGAAGCCGTTCTTAGCGCTCCCGAAGCTCAAGCTGAGTTGCTTTATAGGAGAGTCAAATGTTTTCATTTCGGTCTTGTTTACTGGCCGCGCAAGCAGGCGCTTTGTTTCTGTTGAGTTACTCGCCAGTGCAAGCACAAGTACCAGTTGATCCACAGATGTCGGCGGTGTTGCAACAATTGCAGACGGTCGGTGGGACGCCTTACTACATGCTGTCACCGCAAGATGCGCGTCAGCAATTCGGTGCTGAGGATGCGGCCAAGATGGTCGCGCGGCAAACCGGGGCGGCCCTCGCGTCGGAGCCGGTCGGAAGCATCATGGATCAGATGACGATCCCTGGTCCCGGCGGCGCTATTCCTATCCGCATCTACAAGCCGGCAGGAGCTGGGCCATTTCCGGTCGTCGTCTACTTTCATGGCGGCGGATTCGTCATAGCCACCATCGACACCTATGATGCATCCGCACGCGCCTTAACCAATCTCGCCGGAGCAGTCGTAGTTTCTGTTGAATATCGCAAAGCCCCCGAACATCCCTTTCCCGCAGCGTTAAACGATGCAGTGGCGGCCTATAAGTGGGCGGTTCGAAATACCGCAATGCTGAATGGTATTCCAGGGAAAGTCGCGGTAGCCGGAGAAAGCGCCGGAGGCAATCTAGCGACCGAGGTCTGCATAATGATGCGCGATCAGGGCGGCGCAATGCCTGTTTACCAGCTAATGGTTTACCCAATCACTAATAACGACATGAACACACCTTCCTATCAGGAATTTGGTGCTGTGACACCATTCAAGCCCCTGAATAAGCCCGCCCTGGTTTGGTTTGCTCAGTACACTTACCTGAATCCGACCGACATGACCAATCCATATGCTTTCCCTCTGAAGGCCAACTTAGTGGGCCTACCGCCCGCCACCATCGTCGCAGCGGAAATAGATCCCTTGCAAAGTGAGGGTGCACAATATGCGACGGCGCTGAAAGGGGCCGGTGTTGCCGTCGATTACAAACTCTACACCGGTGTCACGCATGAGTTTTTTGGTATGGGTGCGGTAGTGAGCAAGGCAAGACAGGCTGAAATGGACGCCGCCGCGGATCTTCGGGCCGCATTCGCGAAATAATTCTCGCCCACGAAGGACACCCACGATCACATGCCGAATCAATTACGATTTGCCCTCTCCCTCGCAGCGCTGCTCGGCACCGCCGCGTTGTCCCATGCCGCGCCGATTACGATCCAAACCACGGGAACATTCAGTAGCAGTGACACCCAGAACGCGCTAGCATCTCCCGGTGCGCCTTGGCAGCTAAGTTTCACTGCCGACAATCAGCCAGCGGCAACGAACATAGGAACCGACGGCTTCGATCTACCGTTCAGCAACTTCGCCTACACGCTAAATGGGCAAACGGTCGCGGCCTCTCCCGATAGCATTCGGCTCTACGGAGCCGCCAACAACGGTCTCTTCACCGTATTCTTTGGCCCGGAAAGCGGCGTCGATGCCAGTGGCGGTTTTATCCCCGAATTTACCTTCTCCGGCCCGCAACTCTTTTCCGGTTTCCCGGCGAATCCAATGATCTCGTCCGGCTCCTATTCAGTGTCGGAGTGGCTGTATACCGACAGCATGAACTACGATGATCAGCTCCATCCCGGCACCGCCGTTACGGTCGGCGCCGGTACCGCTACTCCTGAGCCCGCCTCCGTGGCCCTGGTATTCTCAGGCTTCTTACTTGCATATGGTTATCGACGGCTCGGGGCAAGCCGAGCCATACACTTAAGTGAAGTTCGCCATGTCTAGTACAGATACAAATCCCATTTCAAACCAGCGCAGCTACGTTCGTTATCGCGACGACGTCGAGGAGATCGAGCCCGGCGAAGAGAAGGTCTTCGAGAAACTGATTTCAGCGATGGCCAAGGGCGGAGTACTCACCAGCAAGAAATACGGCCACGCGATTCGAACCTCGCATTCCAAAGCGCATGGCCTTCTGCGCGGCGAACTCCGCGTGCTCGAAGGGCTGCCCGATTATCTGAGCCAGGGACTATTCGCCACGGCACGAACCTACCCGGTCATCGCCCGGCTGTCACAGGTTCCCGGAGATCTTGACGACGACCGCAAGGTCTCGACGCCACGCGGCTTGTCGATCAAGATGCTCGGTGTCGAAGGGCCCAAGCTGCCTGTTCACGAGGGAGAACTAACCCAGGATTTTGTGCTCGATACCGGCAAGGTGTTCAACGCCATCGGTGCAAAGACGTTTTTAGCGCAACTTGCCCCGCTCGAATCAACGGCGCCGCTCACGCCCGAGTCAGTGAAAGGAGCGGTCTCCACCGCTTCACGCGCCGTAAATGAGGCATTGCATGCGGTCGGAGCCGACAGTGCCGTTCTCGACTTCTTTGGTCATCCGTTTCTTCACCCTCTCGCGGAGCCTTATTACACCCAGGTACCCATCCGCTATGGCGACTACATTGCAAAGCTGAGCATCACCCCCGATACTCCCGGTCTGAAGGCTTTGAAAGACGAAAAATTCGAACCGCAAGACTACGATGGCCTTCGCACCGCCACTGTGGAGTTCTTCCGCACTCGCCCGGCCGAGTTCGAAGTAGGCATCCAGCTCTGCACCAATCTCGAACGAATGCCGGTAGAGAACGCTAACAAGGAATGGCCGGAAGAAGAAAGCCCGTATCAGCCGGTCGCGCGCCTAATCTTCCCGATGCAGGATGCGTACAGCGTGAAGCGGCAAGCTTTCGTGGAAGATGCTCTTTCCTTCTGCCCCGCGCACAGCCTTGCAGCTCATCGTCCGCTCGGTTCCATCATGCGAGCTCGCATGCGGGCCTACGAGGCACTCGCAAAAGCCCGCCGCGAACAAAACGGGAGTCCCGTCAAGGAACCTCGCAGCAGGGAGGAGATGCCTGACTAAGCATTATCGCTTCGGCGTCACGTGCAGAACCTCTTCCGCCTGCACATGCTCGAACTCCATCGGGAAGCTCCTGCCAACATAATAAGCGGGCCACTCATCTTTATAGTGGCTCGATGCCACATTGCCCGACTCCCCGACCCGCAGATTTATCACCGAATCATCCAGGTTCCCAAGATCCACCACCATGCGCTCCGAAGGCCCCAGCACGGAGGTTGTCTGCTTCACCGTCGTTCCGGATCCACTCATCGCCACCGGCCCAATGTCGAAGTATCGGCTCACAAACGGCAACTGCTTCCCCACTGGATGCTCAAACATCCACGTCAACGCGCGTCCCCACTGCCACTTCGCAATTTCACTGCCCTGCAACCGCCGGCCATCCTGTAACGCCGCTGCCAGTTGCTGGATCAGCCAGTCCTCCCAGTCGTTGTTCGGCACCCATCCCTGCGGTTGTTGCCGCAGCAACTCCTCAATCACCTCAGGCCGGGGCCGCACCGCCGGATGCGCCGCGCCGATCCCCGGCTGCAACACCAAAGCAACTAGCGCGTTCGCCAGCCGTTCATCCAGCAACTGCGCCACAAACGGCGCCGCCTCGCCTTTATCCATCTGTCCATTCCAGCCCCGCAGCACCGGAACAACTCGCCTCACGAAAGGATCGCTGCTCGGGTGCTTCGCCAGCGCCCTCAATACCGACTGCGCAAGAAAATAATCGTATGCCGAGTAAACATCTTTCTGCACCGCCAGGTTATCGTTCACGGTCAACTTGTTCATAGGAGGACGCTCAGACATGGGAGGGTCGAATCCAATCTGATTTTTCCGGTTAAGCAAAGCCCGCACTTGTTCAACCCGATACCGGTCCGCAAAGGCCCCATCGACAAAGAAGGGGTAACTCGCGGAAAACGGGTTCTGATTCGATGTCGCGATAATGCCCGAAGGCGGATTGTAAATCGTAGGCATCTGTTCGTACGGTATGTACCCGTCCCACTCAAAACGTCCCGACGCGCCATCCAGCGGCACATCGCCGCTAAAGCCCTTTCTGATCGGCACCCTGCCTGCCGCTTGATAGCCGATATTCCCCGCCCGGTCCGCATACACAAAATTCTGCGCCGGTCCCCAGTAGCCGCTCAGCGCCGCGCGAAACTGCTCCCAATTCCCCGCGAGGTCCACGCTGACAATCGGAAAGCCAAAGCCATCCGCCGCGCTCCACCGCACACTGAACGTCACCCCATGGTCGTCGATCACCACCGGGCCATGCTGCGTAATCCAGATATTCAGCGTCACCGGTTTCGCGCCCTTCACCGGGATGACCTCCTTATCCAACTGCGCCTGACGGACAGCACCCTTGAACAGGTAATGGCCATTGCGCATGTCAATCTTTTCGCGGTAAAGATCGATGAAATCCGCCTCCAGGTTCGTCATGCCCCAGGCGATGTGCTCGTTGTGTCCGATGATCACTCCTGGCAAACCCGGAACCGTCGCGCCCGATACATGCAGACCCGGCGCTTTCAGATCCGTCAGATACCAGATGTCTGGAATGCTATACGCCAGATGCGTATCGTTGGCCAGCATCGGTTTGCCATCCACCGTGCGCGCTCCCGAAACCGCCCACGCATTCGACCCCGGACTCACCATTGCGCCCTGCACCGGAGGAAACAGAACACGCCCTTTCACCGGGTTTGAATGCGCCAGCAGCCATCCTTTATCGAACTCAAACTTCGAATCGTCCGTCAGATTCCGGAACAGCATCAGCTCCACCAGAATGGAATCCGTGGGAGTCCAATGCCGGGGCTGATATTGATGCCCCGGCAGCGAAAACTCCAGCGAATAATCGCCCTTATGCGTGTCGATGAAGGTATTCACGCCTCGCGCATACTCCTCCAACACCGCCCGGTCTTCCGGACCCAACGCCTTGGCATCCGCCTCCGCAATCGCCCGCACGCGCATACGCCGCGACCGCACATCGGCGGCCAGCGAACCCGGCCCAAACACCTCCGACAAATCGCCCGCGCTAAACCGCCGAAATCCGTCCATCTGCCACAATCGGTCTTGGGCCGTTGCGTATCCCTCTAGAAAAATCGCATCCCGCCAGGAAGACGCCTGGATGTGCGGAACGCCGCGAGCATCCCGTTCGATCGTTGCCGCTCCGCGAACGGGCGCTTGCAGCGTACCCGATATCTTCGGCAGCGGCCGAATCGCATACCAGTACACCGCGATGAAGATCAACACGGCCAGAACCGCTATGCTCACATTGATGAAGCGCGTCAGTCGCTTTAACACGAACCGATTTTACTCTGACGCTCAATCTACGCATCCTCTCGTCCTCCGATGAGCCTCCACATCGCCGCACTCGTTCTCATTCTGGCGACCAACGGCTTTTTTGCGGCAGCCGAAGTATCGCTCGTATCCGTTCGCCAGTCCCGCCTCCGCGAACTTGCCGAAGAAGGCCAAGCAGGCGCGCAAGCCGCCCTGAACCTTCTTGCCAACCCTGGACGCCTGCTATCGGTCACGCAGGTCGGCGTCACCGTGGCAAGCCTGGGTCTCGGCTGGGCCGGCGAAGACACGCTTTACACCATCTTTCGCGGCGCATTCGAATCCTTCAATCTCACCGTCTCCCATGTCATCCTTCACACCGTCGCCTTCACGCTTTCGTTCCTGGTCATCAGCTATTGTCACGTCATCATCGGCGAAGTTGTCCCCAAAAATCTCGCCATCGAGAAAGCTGACCGCGTTGCCCTCCTGGCCGCGCCCGTGCTTCTCGTGTTCTATCGCATCTCCCAACCGTTTGTGGTTATTATCGAACGCACCTCAGGCGCCATTTTGCGTCTGCTTGGGCTCTCTCGCGGCCACGCCCGCGGCGGCCATACCCCCGAGGAACTGAAATACATCATCGAATCCAGCCGCCGCGAAGGCCACCTCCAGCAGTTTGAGCAGGATGCCATCGAGCGCCTCATCGAACTCTCCGACTACTCGGCCCGCGAAATCATGACGCCCCGCCACAGCATCATGTCTCTATCGGTCGATTCCGATCTGGAAAGCGTTCTCAGCGCCATGGCCGAACACAAGTTCGCGCGCTTGCCCGTCTATGAAGATCGCCCGGAACACATCATCGGTATCGTCCATTACAAAGACCTCATGCGTACCTGGGAAGAACGCCGCTTTGCCCATGAAAAGCGCCGCGCCCATCGCCCTTTCCGCTTGCGCCGTTTTATCCGTAAGCCGCTCGTGGTCCCCGAAACCAAGCCGCTCAATCAACTATTCGATGAGTTTCGTCTTCACAACACCCACATGGCCCTGGTCGTCGATGAGTTCGGCACCGTCTCCGGCCTTGTCACCCGCGAAGATGTCCTCGAACAAATCTTCGGCGACATCGGCGACGAACACGACGTCATTCGTCCCACGCCGTCTTATGAGGAAAAAGTACTCCAGCTAGACGGCAGCACCACCATCCGCGACCTGGAAAACCGGCACAACCTCATTCTTCCCAGTGAAGCCGGATTCGAAACCCTCGCCGGCTTTCTGCTCTTTCAGTTTGGCCGCATTCCAGGGACGAAAGACGCCATCGAGTACGCCGGGCGCCGCTATACGGTCACCGCCATGGACCGCAACCGGATCGCGACCGTCCTTATCGAGAAACTTGATTCCAATGAGCAGCCGGATCCGGTCAACGAAGGCTAACCCCAAAGTGGAAAGCTAGAGTCGCCGCATCTTCTGCCCCGCCACTGCCGGCAAAAACTTACGGTACAGTTCGCCGGTCTGCGGATGCCTCAACTCGGGCGCGATTTCCGCCAGTGGCTCCAGCACAAATCGCCGTTGCAGCATGCGCGGATGCGGGATAGTAAGCTGCGGCAACTCCATCGCAGCCCCGCCGCACAAAAGAATGTCGATATCGATCACACGAGGCCCTCTGCGCATCTCGCCCGTTTCGCGCCTCCGCCCCATCTCACGCTCAATGCCCTGCAAAATGGTCAAAAGCTGAAGCGGAAAGCACCGCGTCTCGCATTCGGCCACGGAGTTCAGAAACCACGGTTGACCGGCCACATCTTGCGGCTCAGTCTCGTAGAAAGAAGACTGCTTGACGACGTGAATGTGCTCCTCATCGAGCATGGCCGCCGCCCGGCGCAGATTCGCTTCCCGATCTCCTACATTCGATCCCAGCGAAAGGTAAACGCGCTTTTCCGGCATGTGTACGCGTACGCATTGTACGCCATACCGTGCCCCTATCGAACGCGCCGGAGCACGCGCAAGCACAGCAACAGGCTCGCTCCTCCGGCGGTAAGCAACTCCAGACCTGGAGGCTCCGAGGTCGGGATCGACGCAAGCTCGGCGACTGTTCCCCCTTCGGCTAAATTGCTGAGCGGCACGCTTGGCACCACCGGCTGTCTCGTCAGCGACGATGATGTTCCAAGCAATGGTGTTCCCACAGAAGGTGACGCCGAGGAACCACTGGCAATACGGTTCTGCTGCAGCGGATAGAGCGGCCCTCCCACAAATCCTCCCCGACCCGGAAACAAAGAGCTGGGGGAGTCGCCCGCAAATGCCGAACGCGGCGAACCCGCCAGTTTCGGAGCGCTGCTCAGGGCGTCGAGCATCGGCGCCTCACCCGTCGACGGCGGAATCGAAAACAGTGGGTCGCTTTGCGCCGGTTCCACGCTTGCCAGGTACATATCTCCCGGCGGCTCCGGTTTATCCAGGCGGTCGTCTCCCGGCTCGCCGGCATTCATCACCGGTTCCTGGGGAATGGGGGAAAGCCGATTTCCGCAGCGCGCACGCGCAAAACTCTTCCCGTCCGTCACAACATACTCGCCGCGCGGAATCCGGTGCTTTATCTTCGTCCAGTACACCTTGTCCTCTTTGCGATAAGAGACATACATATAGTTGTCCTGCACCGTCTTCTGGACCGACACGGAATTCCCGAATCCCGCGTAATGTTGCGCCACCACCGGATCGATTCGCCGGGAACGCGCCAGCTCTTCGGAAGAGTAAACGCCGCCCGGCACCACCGACAACGGATACACCTTTCGCGCTTTATTTTCCGCCGTGTAAATATTCGCCCGCCGCCCCGCAAACGTGGAACGGGTAGTCTTCGAAACGCGCAAATGACGAAACTGTGTCCGCGCAAATACTCCAAGCCACAGCACCAGAACCAGCGCCACGACCGCGCAGAGCAGCTTCCCTACACCTCGCACAATCAGCTTTCGCCTTCCTTCGCCCACACTACTGGCTACAGCACAGTGGAATTTGTGATCCGGAATTCTCCAGAAATGTTGAAAGCAAATCTGCAAAAACGATCTAGGATTTTCCGTCTTAAAGCTCTCGCCCTCTTCCGTTCAAGCCGCGGTTGGGGTCGTTCGCCGCACTTTAATCGACCGTTCTCGATATACGACTATACTGATCTGGTGTATCTAAGGCCAAAAGGGCCCTGATGCGCTTGCCCCTTGTCCGCTTGAAATATTGCTCCGCCTTGCTATTTGCCTGGCCTATGCCGCTAGCGACAGCGGCATTATCACTGCCGCGCCGCCTCGCCTGGTCCAACTTTCCGCAGATTTTCGTTCTAGCTTTCAAGATGTTCTGAGGAGAACGGCAATCGGCGGATGCGTTTTCCCGTGGCGGCGAAGATGGCGTTGGCGACAGCGGGCGCTAAGGGTGGCACTCCGGCTTCTCCGATACCGTCGGCGGGATCGCCCGTAGCCGGCACAAGGTGCACCTCAATCGCGGGAGCATCTTTCATCCGCAGAACTTTATAATTATGGAAGTTGCTTTGCTCAACGGCTCCTTCTTTAATGCTGATTTCGCCGCTAAGCACCGGGGTCAGAGCGTAGTTGATACCCCCCTCGATCTGAGCCCGGACGCTGTCTGGATTGACGGCCAAACCGCAATCGACGGCACTGACGACGCGGTTGACGCGCAGCATACCGCCTTGATTCACCGACACTTCGGCTACCTGCGCTATGCAGGTGCCTCCAAAGATGCAGCAAGCCATCCCTCGGCCATGATTCGCAGGCATCGACTTGCCCCAATTCGATTTTTCAGCAGCCATTTGCAATACTGCCCGAAGTCTTGCTGTCTGCCGCGGCTGGTCCGCCCGCAGACACTTCATTCGAAATTCGTACGGATCGCTGCCCGCCGCTAGCGCGAGCTCGTCTACAAAACATTCAATGGCGAACCCATGAAACGAGGACGAAACGGATCTCCACCAGGCCCGCGGCACAACCGAATGAACCGGGGCGTAGTCCAAACGGTAATTCAGCGCTTGATAAGGAAGAACATCGTTGGAGATGATATCTTGACTGGCAACGTGTTTTGGATCCTTTAAGGATTGCGGCGAGTCAAAGACGGAGCGAATGGGGGTGGATACGATGCGGTGCCACCAAGCCGCAATATTGCCCTCGCCATCCAGGGCGCCCGACATGCGTTGATAAGAATACTGCCGGTAGAAATCGTGCTGCATGTCGTCTTCACGCGTCCACAGCAACTGCACGGGTACTTTCATTTCTTTCGCTACCTGGTACGTCTCAGCTAGATAGTCCCACTGAAAGCGCCGCCCGAACGATCCGCCGGAAAGCGTCATGTGAACGGTCACGTTTTCCGGCGCTGCGTCCGCCAGCAGAGCGATAATCTTCTGCGCGCCGTCGGCAATCTGCGTCGGCGACCAGACTTCGATCCGGCCGTTTTCACCCACGTGCACGGTCGTGTTCATCGGCTCCATTGTGCCGTGCGCTTGGAAAGGCAGCTCATAATCGGCCTCAATTTTCTTGACTGCGCCGGCAATCGCCGCTAGAGCATCGCCGCGATTGAGCGAGACGACGCTCGGTGGACCGGCTACCGTTTTCCGAAACTGCGTTTGCAGACTTGCCGTGCTTTCTTGAGCCCCGGGACCTTTGTCCCAGGTGATTTTCAGCGCCTTTCGGCCTTCGAGCGCGGCCCACGTGGAACTCGCCACCACAGCCATGCCGCTCGCTACATGCAAGTTTCGGCCAATTCCCGGCACGAAACCGATCGAGGGAACGGCGAAGACGGCTTTCACGCCTGGAGTCATCTTCGCGGCAGAGTCATCGCAGGTTGCCAAGTTGCCGCCGAAGTAGGGACAACGCGCGATAACCGCAAATAGCATCCCGGGAACGCGCACATCGATGCCGAAGATAGCGGTGCCATCGACTTTGCCCGGCGTATCTACTCGCCCGATCGGCTTGCCGATGAAGCGAAAGTCCTTCGGATCTTTCAGTGGAACCTGGTCGAGATTAACGGTGGGAAGCGTCGAAGCGGTCTCCACTAAATCGCCATATTGAAAGCGCCGTTTGGTAGGTAAGTGGACCACCGCCCCGTTTTCCGCTTTGCAATCCTTCTTCGCCACGCCCCACCGATGAGCCGCCGCAGTTAAAAACATCTCCCGCGCCTGAGCGCCTGCTTTCCGCATCGGAAGCCAAGTGGCTGTCAAGCCGCCGCTGCCGCCAGCGGTAAGAAATTTATAAACTTGGGGGACAGTCGGCGCTTGCTCCCACTCAATGCTGGACCACTCCACTTCGAGTTCATCCGCAAGCATCATCACATCTGCCGTCCGCGTGCCTTGACCCAACTCCGGAATCTCGGTTAGCACGGTGACCCGATTGTCGCGTGTAATGCGCACCCAGGCATTCGGTTTGAAGATTTCTGAATCGGAGGAAACGATCGGGCGTCCTTTACCGCGTTCCGGCAAGTAGAAGCCGAGAACAAGGGCCGCTCCGGTCTTCACTGCTTCCCGGCGGGTGAGGTTTGTATCGGTTGGCATCATTTCTTCCTTCGGTTCATCAATCACCGGAGCAATCCAAAAACCCCTACGCCATCGGTGGTTCCGACATAGACCTTTCCGTGAGCAATCATGGGCGTGATGAACTTGTTGCCGGAGCCAAAATGATCTCTTCCCGAAAGCGCCTCGTTGCTGTTATAGAGCTCATGCGCTAAATCGTTCGCATCGTATGCATGAAGCACCGCCGCATCCTTGTTTTCAGCGGCCCATAAGATTCCATTGCGCGTCCCGTCCGCCGAAACGCTCGGTGTCGCACCCGGATAGATAAAACTGCTCGCGGTGCAGGAAACAGGTTCCTCGAGAAGTCGCGCGTTAGCAAAACGGAATGCGCGGATAGGCTGATTGAGCGCTCCATAATAGATCTGACCGTCGAAATATGCCGGCGCGCCCCGGGTGCCCCGGTGGACTTGCAAATTTGCACCCTTCAAGGCGTTGTATATCTCTTGATAAATATTTTGGTTTCCTTGCGGATCGAACTTCCCCATGGCATCACGATTCACTAGATAGATGTTTCGGTCTTTTCCGGCTCCGACCGCCAGGCGCCAAGTTTTTCCGGAGGCGTCCTTCATATCGGGTAAGACCAGAGGCCCGCTCGAACCGAGGTCTCCATCGATAGCATTTTCAGCCACTACGTTAAACATGGTGAAGTAGTCCGCAACAGATAGTCTTCCACCGCTGGCCGCGATTTTCAGAAAGGCATTGCCAAAGTCTCTCCGGGAGGGAAAGCCTTTGGAGTCCAGCACCGTATCGAAGGTTCCATTAGCCGAAAGCAGGTAAACGTTGCCTTGCGCGTCAGCGGCAGGCCCGGCGCCGCTCTGCCAGACCGAGCCTTTTTCGCCGTTAGGCGTAAAGTCGAGCACGGCAGTCTGCTTCAGAGTGCGTGCGCTATATCCGATGATCCATCCGTTGTAAGGATCAAAATCGCAATGTGACGCCCAACTGGTGTAGACAACGCCATGGACCAGCAGAAGCGCAGCCCGCTCTTCGTACTGTTTCGGATCGAAAATCTCCGTGCCTCCGCGACTGGCTGCGCCGGTTCCCGGAAAGGTCGCGTGAACCTCCACCGGGCCGTCGAACTCTTCGCCTCCCGTTCGGAGATCAAGCGCATGAAGCCTTTGCATGTAACGGCCGCCTCGATCTTTGCTCATCGACACGAGATAGATAGTGCCGTGCGGTCCGCGATGGAGGTCGATGACTGGGGTGGAGGTGATGCCGATTTCCGGAGTGACTTGGGAACAGTTATGATTATCCGACGGCATCTCTTCGGGCGCGAGTAGCCGGACATGCCAGAATTGCTTTCCTGTATCTGCATCGAGCGCATAGACGCTGTCGTGCTCTGTGGCTACGAACAGTACATTCCGCAATCCTTCACTCGGGATTTCTATCCCCCCGGCGTAAAGCGGCTCGGCATCCACCTTCCCGTCGACGTGAACAGTGAACAATTTGCCAAACTTCTTCGAATTTACGTCTTGCAACGTCAGGATCTTCTCCCCAAGGTTCTGTCCCGTCCGCGCGTTGTCGTTGTGCCAAGTCAGAACATCCTGCGCCGCTGCGCTCGAAACGCCCGGCAAGACACAAAGCAAAATAAGCACAAGCGGCATTTGCATCATGCTTTCTCCCCGGCAGCGCGCTCGATAGCGCGGCGGATTCGCTGATAGGTCGCGCAGCGGCAAATGTTCCCCGTCATCGCCTGATCGATTTGTTCTCGTGTGGGATGTGGATTTTTTGCGAGCAGCGCGGCGGCCTGCATAATCTGCCCGGATTGACAGTAACCGCACTGCGGAACCTGCTCGGCAATCCAGGCGCGTTGGATGGGATGGCTGCGATCGCTGGACAAACCTTCGATGGTTGTTACCTTCTTGGTTCCAACCGCATTCCATGGAGTTTGACACGATCGAACAGCTTGCCCATCCAAATGAACCGTGCAAGCACCGCATTGTCCGATCCCGCAGCCGTACTTCGTGCCCGTCAGGCCCAGCGTGTCTCGCAGAATCCAAAGCAGCGGAGTTGACGAGGCTGCATCGACTTTGTGCAGTTTGCCGTTGATGTAAACAGGAAGCGGTGCCATCGTTTCTAGCTCTTGCCGCTAGTTTGCGTTTATTCCGCCGCAATCGCCAGCCAGTTGCAGCCGCCGGCGTATTCTTTGCAGGGAACCGCCGTGATTCGTGCAGCCGGAACAGAGGAGTGACTACGCCTGACTGGCCGCTAAAAGCCTTTGCCAGCCTACCGTGCTCATGCGTACTCGATCGCCGTTCGCCAGCAGAACCCAGCCTTCCGAACGCCCCTCGCGATGGATCTCGCGCACGCAATCGATATTTACAATAGCCGACCGATGTATGCGAATGAACTTTCTCGCATCGAGCTGGGTTTCGAGTTTCTTGATGCTTTCCCGAAGCAAGTGCTTCTTGTCCGCGACGTGCAGGCAGGCGTAGTAGTCGGCAGCTTCAATCCAGTCGATTTCACCGACGGTGACAAAGAGGTCTTTAGAGCCGGAATGAACTACAAGTCGGGCAGGATGGGCAGAATCGGCGGCCGTCAACGATTCGAGTGTGGTTAATACAGAAGCAAACTTTTCTTGGGTAGCCAGAGCGGTTTTCATCCGCGTTCTTTCCTTCACTCGCTGAATCGCGTCCTGAAATCTCTTTGGCTCGACTGGCTTCAGAAGATAGTCCACCGCATGGATTTCGAATGCCTGGATTGCATAGCGGTCGTGCGCGGTGACGAAGACGATCATGGGCAGCTTGCGTCTGCCCATTTCCCTGACAACATCGAATCCGTTGAGCCCCGGCATGTGAATGTCGAGCATCAGAAGATCAACGTCGCACGACAGCAGCGTCTGCAGAACCTCCGCTCCATTGCGACATTCTTGGATCATTTCAAGCTCCGGGTCTGCCGATAGCAGGCGCTTGAGCCGCTCTCTCGCCAGCGGCTCATCATCGGCAACAACCGCCTTGATCGTCATCGGATGACTCGCTCGTATGGAATGTCGATCAAGACTTCAAAGCCGCCGTCTTCCATCGTGCCTGCTCTAAATACAAAGTCCTCGCCGTAGAAGTGAGACAGTCTCTCTTCCGTATTTTTGAGCCCGATTCCGTGGCCAGGCTGACTCGATCCATTCATCCCCGGACCGCTGTCCTGCACTGCTAGCCGTAATCGCGGTCCCTGGCGCTCGACGCTTATGCGGACCACGCCGCTGTTTTCACAGCGTGAAATTCCGTGGCGAATCGCATTCTCCACAATGGGTTGAAGGAGAAAACACGGAACTTGCCCATCCAGCGTACTCGGGTCGATCGTCATGGCCACTTGCAGCCGGTCCGCGAATCGTGTCTCCTCGATGGATAGATAATCGTCCACCAATTCCAATTCCTGTGCTAGCGGAACCTTTTCCGGCGCACTTCTTCCGAGCGTGCTTTTCAAAATGGCATTGAGATGCCCGAGTGTCTGCAGCGCCTGCTCTTTGCGGTCCGATTCCATCAGGGCCGTAATCGCATTCAATGTGTTAAATAAAAAATGAGGTTCGATCTGCATCTGCAGTGCGCGCAAGTGCGCGACAGAGAGTTGCTTTTCAAGCGAAAGAGCTCGCATTGCATCGCGCTGCGAGGCAAATTGCAGATGAATAACTCCGGTCATGCCAAAGATAAAGCCGTAGAGCAGCAGTTCAAGGCAGAAACGATTCAGATTGAGATAATTCAGCGAACTGTATCCGGCCGGTCCCAGCATGGGCCATTGCACCACTAACCATTGGACGGTGCGCTGCAGAAGCCACAGATGTATGCCTGACAATAAAATGCCGATGAGGGCATGCTTCAGCCCCGAAGCAAGAGAAAAGAATGTTGTCCCGCTCTTTTCAGCAAACTTCCAAACGGCGGTGGCCACCAATCCCCACCAATACCAAAGAACAAGACCATACAGGAGCGACGGCAGCTTAGGGGCTTGCGGGACCGCATGCGTAACCACTGTGTGGCATTCCGCCGCTGTAATCAGCGCTAGAGCAAGCGCGACACACTGCACAAGAAGCAGGCCGCGCGAAGTCAGTGCATCGGCTATCGATCGAGAACGCTTCGTTCCAATCGCGGGAATGCTGGCCGGTAGCGCCCAAGTCTCTTGATGTTCGGCGGACCGGCCAACGCTATTTGTTGTTTTCTTCGCCACAGCGATGTCTCTCGTCTGATCGTACAGCCGGTTTATCTTTCGACCACCGATATGCCTCGGAATCGGCAATCACGGCAGGGCAAACTAAGCTAAAAGCTTGGGAGCATCCACGCTCCGCTTTGCTGAACTAAACCCCCAACGCCAATGCCGGAGAAACCCTCCTCAACAGCTCGCCTCGAAGCCTTTTCCGACGGCGTCATCGCGGTTATCATCACCATCATGGTGTTGGAGCTGAAAGTGCCGCCTCAGGACGGAGCCGCGGGCCTTTACGCCATCGTCCCGATCCTGCTGATCTACCTGCTCTCCTTTGCCTTCACCGGCATTTACTGGATCAATCATCAGCATCTGATCGAGCGCGTCGAAGCGGCAGACAGTTTGATCCTTTACGCCAATCTATGCTTTCTTTTCTGTCTTTCCCTGCTGCCCTTCGCCACCTCGTATGTCCTCGAAAAAAAGATCGATTCCTTCGCGGTCTCCCTCTATGCCGTGTCGATGGTGATCACCGGCTTCTCTTTCCTGCTGCTTCGTCTTGCCATTCATCGCCACCTCCGACGCTCCGGCAATCTCGGGCGTAACGATACGGCCGAGCGCGGCAAGCACCTCACCAGTCTCGCCCTTTATCTCTTGGCTATTCCTCTCTCGTACTTTCATCCCCAACTCGCCCTGATTGTCATCGCGCTCGTCACCGTCGTTTGGATCGTGCCCAACTTGGCCATTCCCAAAAAGCAGTAGCCACTGGCTGATTTGGAGTCCGACCGATTACACTGATTGACGGCAGCGCAAGCCCCAAAATAAAAAACAAAGTCCCTGCCGCTAAAACCCATGAAACTCTCCGCCGCCCTTCTTCTTGCCGCCCTTTTCCAACTCCCGCACTCCCTCTTCGCCGCGGATTTCCGCCCGCCAGCCGTGCCGCTCGTCACCCACGACCCGTACTTCAGCATCTGGTCCATGGCCGATCGCCTCACCGATCAGCCCACCAAGCACTGGACGGGAACGAACCAGCCGCTCTCCAGCCTCGTTCAAATCGACGGCAAACCCTATCGCATCATGGGTACCGATCCCAAAGGCATGCCCGCCCTGGAGCAAACCCACGTGCAGGTGTTGCCCACGCACACCATTTATCAATTTCACGGCGCGGGCATCGATCTCACCCTGACATTCATGACGCCCGCCCTTCCCGATGACCTCGACATCCTCTCGCGCCCGGCCACCTATCTCACCTGGCGCGTCCAGTCCTCCGACGGCGCAAATCACAAGGTGGCAATCTATTTCTCCGCCGGATCGCAGGTCGTCAACAACATCCCCGAGCAGAAAGTCGCCTGGTCCCGCTATAAACTCGGCAACTTGCAGGTGCTCCGCATGGGGACCGAGCAACAGCCGGTGCTGCAGGAATCCGGCGACAATCTCCGCATCGATTGGGGCTATCTCTATCTCGTCGCACCTCCGGAAAACGGAACCACCGAAGCCGCCACAGTCTCGCCCGACGCGCTAAAGTCATTCACCACGACGGCGGCTCTTCCCGACGCCGACGACCTCCGCATGGATCAGCCCTACGCCCAGCCCAACCCCGTCCTCGCCTACGCTTTCAACCTCGGTGAAGTGGCCGCAACTCCCGTCTCGCGCCATCTCGTCATCGCTTACGACGATATTTATTCCATCGACTACTTCCACCGCCATCTCCGTCCCTACTGGCGGCGCAATGGAGCCGGCCCAGCCGACTTACTCCAATGGGCCCTGCGCGACTACAACTCGCTCGAACAACGCACCACCACTTTCGACAAGAAACTGATGTCCGACCTGCAAAAGGCCGGTGGCGATGACTACGCCCAACTCTGCGCCCTCGCTTACCGTCAAACGCTGGCCGCTCAAAAGCTCACCGCCGATATCGACGGCACGCCGCTCCTATTCTCGAAAGAAAACTTCAGTAACGGCTCCATCGATACCGTCGACATCACCTATCCCAGTTCGCCCTTTTTCATTCTGTTCAGCACCAAGCTTTTGAAAGCCCAGCTCAAGCCGATCCTCGATTACGCCAGCCTGACACGCTGGCCTTTCCCCTTCGCGCCGCATGATCTCGGCCGCTATCCTCTCGCGGACGGGCAGCAGTACGGAGGCGGCGAGAAGACCGAGATCGATCAAATGCCCGTGGAAGAAAGCGGCAATATGCTGCTCATGATCGCCGCCGCCGCGCAAGTCGATGGGAACGCTGATTTCGCCGGAAAGTATTGGCCGCTTCTCACCAAATGGGCCGAATACCTGAAGGCGAAAGGTCTCGATCCCGAAAATCAGCTCTCCACCGACGATTTCGCGGGCCATCTGGCGCACAATGCCAATCTCTCCATCAAGGCCATCCTTGCTTTGGGCGCCTATGGCAAACTCGCCAGCATGCTCGGTCATGCGGACATCGCGAAACAATACGAACAGACGGCCCAGGATTTTGCCAAGCGTTGGATTCCCATGGCCAATGACGGGGACCATTTCAAGCTCGCCTTCGACCGTCCCGGCACCTGGAGCCAGAAGTACAACTTGGTCTGGAACAACCTGCTGAACCTCAATCTCTTCCCCCCCAACGTTGCACAGAAAGTAGTCACTTTCTACGACGCGCACATGAATAAATACGGCCTTCCGCTCGACAATCGCGCCGACTACACCAAGCTCGACTGGCTAGCCTGGACCGCCTCGCTGTCGGGCTCCAAAGCCGGCTTCGACACCCTGTTCGATCCCGCCTACCGCTTCGCCGATGAGTCGCCCAGCCGTGTTCCCCTCACCGATTGGTACGACACGAAAACCGGAAAACAGGTCGGCTTCCAGGCCCGTTCCGTCGTCGGCGGCATCTTCATTCAAATGCTCTGGAATCGCGATATTTGGAATCAATACGCCGCCGCCTCTCACCAGGAGCATTCTGTGCACGCTCGCTAATTTTCTAGTAAGCTCTTCTCATGGGAACTTACTAGATGTACGTCATCACTGGAGCAACAGGAAACACTGGAAAACTGATCGCCGAGACTCTCTTGGACAACGGGAAAAAGGTGCGCGTGATCGGCCGCAGCCTGGATCGCCTTCAATCGCTTGTCAGCAAGGGCGCGGAGCCGTTCGTCGCCGACCTCACAAATCGAATCGCTCTGGCCCAGGCTTTTGCCGGAGCGCGCGCCGCCTATCTGATGACACCGCCCCGTATCTCCAGTCCCGACTACCGCGCCGAGCAAGACAAGATGATCGCCGCTATGGCTCACGCGCTCGATGCAGCGAACGTTCCCTACGCCGTCACGCTAAGCAGTCTTGGAGCCGATAAGCCAACCGGCACCGGGCCCGTCGTCGGGCTGTACGAGCTCGAACAAGCGCTCAACCGGATTTCCGGGCTTAACGTGCTCCATCTCCGCGCAGGCTATTTTATGGAAAATATCCTGGCGCAAGTACACGTCATTCCCGCCATGAGTTCCACCGCCGGCACGTTGCACCCGGATCTTCCCTTGTCGATGATCGCCACCCGCGACATCGCCGCCGTCGCCGCCGAGGCGCTCCTGCACCTCGACTTTGAAGGTCACCACGCGCGTGAGCTTCTTGGCCGGCGCAATCTTTCCATGAGCGAAGCCACCGCCATCATCGGCCCCGCCATCGGAAGACCGGATCTCTCCTACACGCCCGTTGCAAGTGAGCAATTTAAAACAGCCTTGACGCATCTTGGTATGTCCCCGAATATGGCCGATCTCGTCGACAACATGTGCGCGGCCATGAACTCCGGACACATGCGAGCCCTGGAGCCTCGTTCAGCGGAGAACACCACTCCCACTTCGTTCGAAACGTTTGTTGCGGAAGAATTCACTCCCGCGTGGAAAGTCGCCACTCACGCCGCCCCGCCCCATGCCGAAGAAACCGCAAAAACTGAATAAGAACAAGGAAGTGAAAGCCATTGCCCGGGAGCGCATCGGCACACCTCCGCCTGCGCGCGTGCTCAACGAAAACCCCGTCCGACCCAAGCCAAAGCACAAGAAACCAGTGGGCCGGGATGAGTCAGAGTGACAAATCAGAGAGACGAATCAGCGTAAACCGCCCGCTGGCTGCAACGCAACGTGTCGGTAATGCGGCTCAAACCCCAAGTCCCGCGCCACGTTCAGAATCTTGTCGAACTCTAAATCGATCGTCGCCCCGGCCTTCTGCGTCACCTCATCCTCAATCGGCAAATCGAAATCGTCGGCCCCATATAGCAGTCCCTGCAGCGCTTCTTCGTTCCGCGTCAACACCGACGTCCTGATCCGTGGGATGTTATCCAGGTAAATCCGCGAAAGCGCCAAATGGCGCAGGTACTCGCCCGTCGCGATCTCGATGCCCCCCACCTGCGTGAAATACGGCTTGTACGTCCAGCACAAAAAGCTCGCCAACCCGCCCGTCTCGTCCTGAAACTGCCGCGTCCGTTCCAGATGCTCCAGCCGTTCCTCCAGGCTCTCATCGAAGCCGATCACCATCGTGGCCGTCGTCTTCAATCCGGCCTCCACAATCGCCCGCTGTGCTTCGAAATACTCGGCTACGGTGTACTTAAACTTACTATGCCGCGCTCGAAAATCCTCCGTAAGAATCTCCGATCCGCCACCGGTGATCCAACGCACGCCCGCCTGCTGAAATCGCTGCGCCGTCTCCGCATAACTCAACTTGGCATGGTCGGCCAGATACATGAACTCCGCAATCGTCAAAGCGTAGAACTCGATAGCATCCCCATACCGCGCGCGAATCGCCGCAAACAGATCGCAGTAATAACTCAGTGGCAGATGCGGATTGAAACCGCCGTTGAACGCCGCTAGATCCCCGCCCAGCCCCAGCAACTCATCCAGCTTCGCGAACACCGCCTCCCGGCTCATCACATAGCCTTCCGGATTTCCCGGCAGCCGGTAAAACGCGCAATAATCACACTGCGCCACACAAACATTGGTGTAGTTGATAATGCGCATCACCATATACGTACAGGCGCCCGCCTCATGAAACCGCCCGCGCGCCGCCGTGGCCAACGACCGCATCTCCGCATCCGTCGCATTCCGCCAAATCCACCGCGCCTCGTCGGTCGAAATCCGCTCACCTCGCGCGATCTTTTCCCCGATCTCCGAAATAACGGTCGTCGCAATGCTCACATTCTCATCTTATGACTAGCCCAAAAACATGATATAGTTCCTCCGTAACGCGATTCCAACCCTTGTCGAAGGACCACGAATGTTCAATACGACAAATCAAACACGAACCACGAAGCGAGTGCTCTCCAGCCTGATATTTGCCATGCTTCTCTCGGGAAGCGCTTTGGCCCAGAATGCGGCTGCTCCCGACTTCGGACCAAACGTCATCATCTTTGACTCCACCACGCCGTCCGCGCAGGTCCAGTCCACGCTTCTTTCCATTTCGAACGAGAGCCAGTTCAGCACCAACCGCCACGCGGTGCTGTTCAAACCCGGCGTCTACAATGTCGAAGCCCCCGTGGGCTACTACGAATCGATTGCCGGCTTGGGCCAGACGCCCAACCAGGTCACCATCAACGGCTTCCTCACGCCCAACTACGGCTCCACCTTTCCGGGCGTCAATATCACCGACACCTTCTGGCGTTCCATGGAGGACATGACCTTCAACCCCGCCCAGGACACGGCGCAAAACGCCGCCCCGAACACGCTGCAATGGGGCGTTTCGCAGGGTGCTCCCTTGCGGCGTCTGCAGATCGACGGCTCGCTGGAGCTGACCGATTCCTATTGCGGAAATGCCAGCGGTGGATTCATCAGCGATATCGTGGTTACCGGAAACGTCAACCCCTGCTCCCAGCAGCAATGGTACACACGCAACAGCTCTCTGGGCAGTTGGAACGGCGGCGTCTGGAACATGGTTTTCTCCGGCGTGCAGGGCGCACCGGCGCAGTCGTACCCCACGCCCCCCTACACGGTGCTTCCGACAACTCCGGTAAGCCGTGAAAAGCCGTTCCTCTATGTCGACGGGAACGGCAACTACAACGTGTTCGTGCCCACTCTGAGAACGAATTCAATGGGCGTCAGTTGGTCCGGAGGCACCGGTCCCGGCTATTCGTTGCCCATCGGCGACTTCTTCATCGCGCAGCCTTCGAATACGGCGACGCAGATCAATGCGGCGCTGGCTTCCGGCAAGAACCTCCTCCTCACTCCGGGCATTTATCAGCTCGACCGCTCCATCGACGTGAAGAAACCGAACACGGTCGTGCTCGGCCTTGGCTATGCGACCCTCGTTCCGCAGTCCGGGACTGCCGCTTTAACTGTTTCGCATGTGGATGGAGTGGCGGTGGCCGGCCTGCTCATCGATGCGGGTCCTGTCAATTCGCCGGTGCTCTTCCAGATTGGAAAGCCGAACGGGTCGAAGCCTAGCGATCCAACGAACCCGACGTCGGTCAATGATGTATTCTTCCGCATCGGCGGAGCGACTGCGGGAAGCGCGACCACCAGCTTAGAAATCGATCAAGATAACGTCATCGTTGACGACATCTGGGCATGGCGCGCCGACCACGGAAATGGCGTGGGCTGGACCGCAAACACCGCTGCCCACGGAGTAGTCGTGAATGGCGGCAACGTTACGGCATTGGGTTTGGCAGTAGAGCACTACCAGCAGGAACAGGTATTGTGGAACGGCAACGGCGGCAAGACAATCTTCTACCAAAGCGAATTGCCCTACGACGTCCCGAGCCAGAGTGACTGGATGGACGGCACTGCCAACGGTTACCCGTCCTACGTGGTTGCACCGACTGTATGCACGCATACGGCCTATGGACTGGGCATCTACTCCTACTTCAACCAAGGCATCGATATCGTCGAGGACAATGCCATGACCGTGCCGAACGTCACCGGGATTTCAATCCAGGATGCAGGCACGGTCTGGCTGAACGGAAGCGGCTCAATCACGCACGTGATCAACGGCCTAGGCGCACCGGTCAACAGCAGCTACGCTGACAAGCTGAGCCCTGTCACGTCCTATATAGGCACCGGAGCTTGCACCGGAAGTGGCCGGCACTAGCCTTTTTGTTACAGAACCCTGAGCGTGAGCGAGGGGTCAATTTCAAAACAACGGATTCTGCGCCCCGCCCATGCGCATCCGCCGCGGAATCTGAAAATAGTCGAACGCCCGGTCCGTCGCAATCCGGCCTCGCGGCGTCCGGTCTAAAAATCCCAGTTGTATGAGGTACGGCTCGTAAACCTCTTCAATCGTGTCGGCCTGCTCGTCAATGGACGCCGCAATGGTACTCAAACCCACCGGGCCGCCGCTGTACTTCGCCGCCACCGTCACCATGATCTTCTGGTCCACCTCATCCAGCCCATAACGGTCCACCTTCAGTAAATCGAGCGCCGCCTGCGCCACGCCCATATCCACGCGCCCGTCCGCCCGCACCTGGGCATAATCCCGCACCCGCCGCAGCAGCCGGTTCGCAATACGCGGCGTTCCCCGCCCCCGCCGCGCCACTTCCCGCGCCGCCTCGTGCGAAATCTCCACCTCCAGCAGCCCCGCCGACCGCTCCACAATCTGCCCCAGCGTCTCCTCGTCGTACGGGTCCAGCCGCAGCACAATCCCGAACCGCCCCCGCAAAGGAGCGCTCAGCAACCCTTGTCTCGTGGTCGCGCCCACTGCCGTAAACGGCGGCAGCGTAATGGAATGCGTCCGCGCCCCGGGCCCCGCCCCGATCAAAATATCCAGCCGGAAATCCTCTAACGCCGCATAAAAGATTTCTTCAATATCCGGCAGCAACCGGTGGATCTCGTCGATGAAAAACACCTGCCGCGCCTTCACATTGCTCAAAATCCCAGTCAAATCGAGCTTCTTCTGCAAAATCGGCCCCGCCGTCTGGTCCATCACCGCCGATAACTCCTGTGCGATAATCCCCGCCAGCGTCGTTTTCCCCAATCCCGGCGGCCCGCACAACAGCACATGGTCCATCGCCTCGCCGCGCCGCTTCGCCGCCTCAATCGCAATCGCAAGCTGCTCCCGCACATGCGGCTGCCCCGCGAAATCGTCCAGCCGCGTCGGACGCAGCGCCACCTCAAACCGCCGTTCTTCCTCCTGCAATTCCGGCGAAACCGTGCTTTGTGCGCGCATTTGATTCCTACGTTAACGCAACATAATTAACGCAACAACGCCATCGCCGCCCGGAACAGCGGTTCGAACGCCTCTTCCGCCCCCCGCTCCCGCGCCTTCCGCACCGCTTCCTCCGCCGCCGCCCGCGAGCACCCCAAATTCTGCAGCGCTGAAAGCACGTCCCCATCCAGCCCCGTCATCACCGGCCCGCCTGCAACGGCCTGCCCCGCCGCCATCTCGCCCGCACCCGCCGGAGAAAACTTATCTCTCAACTCCAAAACCATCCGCTCCGCCGTCTTCCTCCCCACGCCCGGAATCCGCACCAGCCGCTGTACATCCCCACCCCGTATCGCCGCCACCAAATCGCCCGTAGCCAACCCCGAAAGCACCGTAATCGCCAGCTTCGGCCCAATACCGCTCACCGCAATCAGCCGCTCGAAGACAAACTTCTCCTCCCCCGTCGCAAACCCAAACAATAGGAAGGCATCCTCCCGAACATGCGTATGGATCCGCAGCGAAACACTCGCCCCCACCTCCGGCAGCGAAGTGTACGTCGAGATCGGAATTTGCACCTCATACCCGACCCCCGCCGCCTCTACAATCACTTCATTCGGATGCTTCTCAAAAACCGTCCCCCGCAAATGCGCAATCATGTCGAAGAACCATTATCGGGCGAGTGCAAGCTCGACGTCCGCGCGGCGAAGCACGCTATTAAACCTTGCGTCTGCGCCTTTTGCTCTGTCTGTCACGTCCATTTGCCTGCGAAGCAATTCACGCAGCGCCGCCGACTTGCCGAGCCCGACAGCCACCGCATAACGCCCCAACAGGTCCGAAGTCTCACTGTCTTTGATATCGAGCGACATAAAGGACGTATATTTCCGGATATACTTCTTGTCACGCGCCGTGTCAAACCAGTTGTTTATCTAACTCGGCAAACACATCGCTCAACTGAATCGACTGCTGATTCGGTAGGTTAAATACGTAAACCCGTTCCAGATTTTCCATCTCTCTGTCCCAGATCCAACCGATCCTGCTTTCCGGATCGATCCAGAAAACGGCTTGGGTGCCAATGCGCGTATAATGACGGCATTTTTCAAGAACGCGCGTCATGCGATCGTCTGGAGAAAGAATTTCGATCACCACGTCGACGGCCTCGGTGGGATACAGCCCTTCGATCCTGCGTGAGATGCCAATCACATCGGGAACCGGCTCCCAATCCGGGTCAATTCGTAACTCCACTTCCGAACCCGACCGGTACCCGGCCCGCTTCAGAAACTCGATCAAGATGGCTTGTAGGACTCCGTGTAACCAAGTCGGCATCGATTTTTGTACGGCCTCTCCGAACCAATACTCAAAATACGGCTTCTTCCCGGCATACTGCTCCCGGAATTCCTGTCTAGTCAGCGGATGAGCAATTGCGGCCATGGTTCTATCCTCTCTCACAAACTTCCGGGTTTTCAATCCGCCCACCCATGTGAGGAGCAACGTTGGCTAAGTTCACAAAGTTCCAGTTCATGATGGAGTTTCAATCCACGCGCGTGGGGCGCGACCTGCCAGGAACGGCGCTAGGCGCATCCCTTTCTCGTTTCAATCCACGCGCCCACGTGGGGCGCGACGAGCTGGTGTGCGATTCCTGCGCCGCGGATTACGTGTTTCAATCCACGCGCCCACGTGGGGCGCGACACGGCACTTGGAATATGTACACGTGCTTGAGCAGGTTTCAATCCACGCGCCCACGTGGGGCGCGACGACCCGGCGAATAGCTTTTCGCCGTTCAGCATCGTTTCAATCCACGCGCCCACGTGGGGCGCGACTAGCCGCCGCCCAACTCGATCATGGCGATAGTCTGTTTCAATCCACGCGCCCACGTGGGGCGCGACTGTACTCGTCAAAGGCACGTTGACCAACGGAACGTTTCAATCCACGCGCCCACGTGGGGCGCGACCCTGCGGGGCTCACTACGATGTGGCTGATGCGATGTTTCAATCCACGCGCCCACGTGGGGCGCGACCATGGGCAACCGCTACTGGATGAAAGCATCTGGGTTTCAATCCACGCGCCCACGTGGGGCGCGACGATCTTCGCATGTAAAGGCATTCTCGGCATCAGTGTTTCAATCCACGCGCCCACGTGGGGCGCGACAATTCGCGGCATCGAGCACAGCCGCCGTCCCGAGTTTCAATCCACGCGCCCACGTGGGGCGCGACATGGGCCGTTGCGGTACTCGCCACGATTGCCCCGGTTTCAATCCACGCGCCCACGTGGGGCGCGACGGAGCGTCGCGAGCGCCTCGCAGGCTGTCAAATGGTTTCAATCCACGCGCCCACGTGGGGCGCGACGAATTATGGCGCTGGAATCAGGTTTGAACCGATTGTTTCAATCCACGCGCCCATGTGGGGCGCGACGCCCGTCTGTTGTTTACATCGGCGGCCACGGTGTGTTTCAATCCACGCGCCCACGTGGGGCGCGACAACGACTGCCGTGTTGAATGTTCCCGGAGTGCAGTTTCAATCCACGCGCCCACGTGGGGCGCGACGATGTGCTCGCACCATCTCCGCTACCGAATCGAAGTTTCAATCCACGCGCCCACGTGGGGCGCGACGAAATCGTCAGGGGAGTTGCCGACGCCCGCACAGTTTCAATCCACGCGCCCACGTGGGGCGCGACGAGCACTTGGAGGAACTGTTTACACAGTCCGCCGGTTTCAATCCACGCGCCCACGTGGGGCGCGACAGGTAAGCCGGTGCTGGCTCCGGTTGCGACTTCTGGTTTCAATCCACGCGCCCACGTGGGGCGCGACAAAATACGCCGTCTTTCAAAATTGAAAAAGGTCAGGTTTCAATCCACGCGCCCACGTGGGGCGCGACAAAATACGCCGTCTTTCAAAATTGAAAAAGGTCAGGTTTCAATCCACGCGCCCACGTGGGGCGCGACAAGGTAGGTTTCTATGCAAATTCTACAATTCCGAGTTTCAATCCACGCGCCCACGTGGGGCGCGACAAAGATTCAACGTGTTTACTAGCGCTGGTTCGGGGTTTCAATCCACGCGCCCACGTGGGGCGCGACATCTTTGAACATCGTTTTTCGCGGCAACTGCATGTTTCAATCCACGCGCCCACGTGGGGCGCGACGGACGAGGAGGATATTATCTGCTGGATTTGCGCTGTTTCAATCCACGCGCCCACGTGGGGCGCGACATCGGCTTTTGAGTTGGATACCCCAGCCTCTCGGCTGTTTCAATCCACGCGCCCACGTGGGGCGCGACTTCGGGGCGAAGGTCCTAGCCACCATCAAGGTAGTTTCAATCCACGCGCCCACGTGGGGCGCGACGCGAGGAGAGCGGCGTAATGGCTGATTGGCAAAGTTTCAATCCACGCGCCCACGTGGGGCGCGACGAGCCAGCACGGAACTATCCTTGCCCCCGCTCACCGTTTCAATCCACGCGCCCACGTGGGGCGCGACTCGTGGAATCATATGCGGATCTCGCAACCCTATCGTTTCAATCCACGCGCCCACGTGGGGCGCGACCGCTTGTCCCTAACTTACTCAGGAATAAGCCCCGGCAACCCGCCTTCCGCGAGCCACCAGCCCTTTCATTTTCCCATGCAGTCTCCCCGGCATACCTATCCAGGTAAGTCTCCGTATCTGCATCACTTACAGACTTCGCGATTGTCTCAGGAAAACCATGGGAGCTTCTGGTCCGCGCAGAAGTTTAACCGCCCGCCCCCACACCCGGGCAAATACTACAAAATCAACGGCCCATCCGGCTCATACCCCGGCTTCGCCCCGACATGCTCGATCCGCCCCCGCCAGTGATCGCCCAGAAAGTAAAACCGCAAACTATCTAGGCCCGCATCCACCAGCCCCACCAATTCCGCCCTCAATTTCACCCACTGCGCCGCATCCACCCAGCATTCAAACACCGAATTTTGCACCCGCTGCCCATAGTTCTCGCACACCCGAGCCACCCGCCGCAACCGCCGCTTTCCCGCCGTCGTCTCCGTGCTCACGTCATACGCCACCAACACCAGCATCATGAGGGCTGCACGCGCCTCATTTCCACAGAAAAGACGGATACCCGTCCAAATCGCCTCGCAGATGCCGCGCCAGCAACGTCGCCTGCACATACGGCACTAACCCCAGCGGCACCCGTTCTTCCAGATACGGATGAATCACCTCGTCCTGCTTACGCTTCTGCCAAGCCACTAAAATTTCCTTCCGCGTCGCATCATCCATCGTCACGGCCCCATTCTCCAGCTTCCGGAATCCATCCGCCGACACTTGCTGCCGGTTCACCAGCGTCAGCGCCAACCGGTCCGCCAGCACCGGCCGCAACTCCTCCACCAAATCCAGCGCCAACGATGGCCGCCCGGGTCGCTCCCGGTGCAAGTACCCCACCGCCGGATCGAGCCCTACCGTCTCCAGCGCGCTCGCCGTATCATGTGTCAACAACGTGTATAGAAACGACAGCAGCGCATTCATGTTATCCAGCGGCGGACGTCTGCTGCGCCCGCGAAAGAAGAATTGCGCCTTCTCCGCCAGGATTAAATGATCGAACACCCCGAAGTACGTTCGCGCCGCATCGCCCTCATACCCGCGAATCTCATCGACAGAACCTGCCGCCGCGACGTCTTCCAAAATGCGCCTCAGCCGTAGCACCGCCGCCTCCAGTACGCGCCGCTGCTCCGATTCCTCCCGCTCCCGCGCCGCCCGCAGCAGTACCGTCCGGCAATTCGCCACCTTCGCCAGCACCACCGCTCTCGCAATCGACGCCGAACCCGCCTCATTGTCGGTCAACCGATACTGTTGACGCCGCAATAACACGTTGCCCGACACCGGCCCCTGCACCTTCGCCAGAAATCGCCCGTTCTCGGTCAAAAACGAGAGCCCTACGCCACGCTCCGCGCACATCCCCATCAGAAACGGGCTGCAACTGACGCGCCCAAAACAGACCACCCCGGTGAGCGTATGAATGGGCACGCGAAGCTTCGTCTCCTCCTCCACTCTTATCGCAATAGTTTCGCCGTCCTGCCCCAGATAAGCGCCTTGCGTCGTCACATACAAAGTATTCAGAAGTGGCTTCAAAGCATTCCCCCTCAGTCGGCAAACGCCCGCCGCAGATACGCCGCTACCGTCATCGTGCGTGACAACGCCCTCGGCTGGCACCGCTCCACCAGCGAGCAACTCTCGCACGCTTTCTTCAGAACCGGCGCAGGCGTTTTCCCTTCCTTGAACAAGCGATGCATCCGCGCCGCCAATCCCTCCACCAACCCCCGCAACTCCCCATCGAAAATTACCGCTTGCCGCCGCCGCTTGCTTCCGTCATAAACCGCGCCCTCCGGCACCTCCGTCAAAAACATCTCTTCGAAGCACAGCGCCTGCGCGCACAACTGAATCCGGTAGGCCATGCTCCCGGCCTTGTCACGGCTTCGCTTATACTCCACCGGATACGGCCTCCAAGTTCCCCGGCGGCCTTCCAGTTTCACCCCGCTCCCGCCATCGCGCACGGGTTGAAACTCCACAATATCGGCCTGCCCCGACAGCCCCAGCCGCAACGAATGAACCGGCATCGTCCGCCGAATTAAAACGCCCGGCCGCGTCTCCACTTCGCCGGAGTGCGCCCGCTCATGCAGCTCCGTTCCTTCCGCCGTAAACCGGTTGTCTTCCCAAATCTTCTCGATCTGCACCAGCGCCCAACGCCGCTCGCAAAACGCCATATGCTGCAATCCTGACAGCGGAAGCAAATCGTCTTCGCCATATATCGCCGGAGCGCTGGTGTTATCCATCGCCTAAGCTGCGGCCGTCACCGCAAACGGAGTCAACAGTTCCACTCCCCCCGGCAACTTCGCCGTGTCTACTTCCGGCATGATGTAATCGTTGAAACTTCGCGGACTCACCACGCCCTCCTTCAACTTCGGCGTTACCAGGTCGAACAGCTTGTGCGCCGGTGCTTCCCCCAGCTTCGAGCCATGCTTGAACACAAACAGTTCCCGAGGGGACATCAGCCCCCGTGCCGCCGAGCGGTCAATACTAAACATGTTCTCCAGCGCCAGCCACAACAAACCCAAGTCCTCTTCCGAAAATCCCGTCTGACTCGCAAATATTGGATTGATGAACCCGTGCAGCCTATAGAGGCCGTAGGCCACCGTATGCTTCCGCCCGAATGTGCCCGTTCCCGACTTGATGTCCTTCTCGCCCGTGAACGCCTGCCGCGAAATCGTGTGTTCCGTCGTAAAAACCCGATCGAGCGAACGCGAGAACGTCACCTGCACCGGCCCCCGCACCTGACCGCAGTTGAAATTCGTCGTGCTCATCACCGCCCCGAACGCCCGAATATCGAAGAAGTTCTCGCACATCCATCGCCGTGCCTTTTCGATATCGGAGTTCTTCGTATCCTTACCCGCCGGCGTGATCTCTCCTTTCAGGTGCTCGAACGGCAGCTTCTGCTTACTCTCCAGCGTGCTTCCCGAGCGCACAAAAATGTCGTATCCTTTCCGGTCCGCCTCGCGCTCCTGCCGTTTCTGGTAAACCCAATCCCGAATCTTGCGCTTGATGCAAACATCCGACACCAAGCCCTGAAACGTCTCCGGATCGAATCGCGGACTGTTGTCCGAATCGGGATCGCCGTTCGGATTGCCGTCCTGGCAATCGAAAAAATAAACAAAATCGTAGCGGTTCTCAACGATGCTCATTAGTCTTCGTTCTCCTGGTCACTCTCTAAATTGAAATCTTCTTCTGAACCGGCAGCAACGGCCTGGTTTTTGCGGGCTTGAATCTGCGCCATCTGGTGCGCCCGCTGATGGTGATACCCGAGCGCGAAGCGCCCCTGCCCATCTAAATCGAGACTTGCCGGAAACCGGTAGCCGCAAGCCTCCTCGATCTCCCCGTGAAGCGTCCCAAGATCCTGCTCGATTCTGACCTTTGCGCCCGGTTTTTCCCGCCTCAACTTGCGCAAATGCTTATTGCCCAAGTCCTCCAGTTTCGGAAAAGCCAATGTGGGATAAGTCGAGGCCAGCGAATAATAACGGTCCGTTACCGTCTGGTTCACTTCCTTATTCGCTGCGTACTGCAAAGACTCATAAACCGCGAGCAACCTGCCGCACAAATAGGCTTCGTGCCGCTGTCCTGGGTCGAGATTTTCTGTCATAAGACTCTCTCCTCTATTCCGCACTCCAATTTGATCGTTAATACACAGCCGGATCAGTCCCATCCGCGTGGAATCCAAACGATTCTCCGAAGCAACTCTCAGCCGCGCCAGAGCCGCCGATAACATGCGATACCCCAGCGGCTGCTTCCGCCCCTCGATAGCCCGCCGAAGCAAGGCCACCACCCGGTCCGCTGGTGGCTCTCCCTCGTGATGAATCGCCCGGAGCAACTGCCAAAGCTTCGGCGGATCCGAGAGCTTGCCCGAATACGCGTCCGCCACCCGCAGCCCCGAAAACCAATCCTTCAGATTTCCCTTCACCTCAGAAAGCGATTCCGCCACCCAATACCGGATCAGCATCCGCCCGCCGTTCCCCGCAACGCCGGCCATGTAAAACATATTGGGATCGGGCGCGGCCAGCGGATCGAACCGCAGCAACCGTTCCACCTGCGAAGCGTCCGGCTGGTCCACATTCGACATCGGATCGAACTCCGTCTTCTCTTTCGTCCAAAACAGGAATCCAACGCCTGCAATATCTCGCCGGTGCCCGCTATCGCGCCGCAGAAGATCGTTCAACCCCAACACATACGCCATCGCCCGCTCTGCCGATACCGGGCTATTGGCATTCTGCTCCCATCCGTAGGAGCGGAACGCTTCCTTATCGAATGACATCAACGAAACGCCCGACGATTGTCCGCCCAAACTAGCCAGACCCTTGATCTTTTCGTGCGTCGGCGCAATCGGCCCCATCCGGCCCGAAATTAAGCACTCCGCATCGCCGCCCTTAGCCACGCGCCCACCCGCCGCTGCCCGGTAACGATTCCGCCAAAACTCGCGCACCGCCGGGCGCTTCACCACCGGGCCACCCACCGAGAGCGCAACCATGGCCCCCGCCTTTGCTTCGGCAAGCGCGCCCCGCGCCGCCTCCACCTGATCGGGACGTCCGTAGAAAGCAGCGCACGCCTTCAGTTCCTCCTCCTCCGTCTCATTTGCCGCCGCTTGAATCAGCCCGGCAAACGCCTCATGACGTTCCTGGTTGTTCTCTTCCTGCCCTTTACCGGTCCAAGGCCCCGCGCCCAGCACGTACTTGATGTCGTCCGCCGCAATCAACGGATACAGCCCCGCATTGCGCGGAACAGGCGACCGCGGAACCGTAAGCGCAGCCGGCACCGTCACCATCTTCTTCCCACGTTGCGCCGAAACACTGTTCTGCGTGACGTTGAGAAACGTCCCCGCCGCATCCAACTCGATGAAATACGGAACCGGCTTGCTCTCCCAAGCCTCATCGCTCAACTGCTCTGAGAGATAAGTATCCGCATACTCCGCTAACGCCTGTACGAGCACTTCAGCACCTCCGCACGTTGACTCTCGTCCCGCAGCACTATCTCCGGCCGCGTATCCATCACCCCGTTCTCTAGTTTTGCCGGGAAAAACACCGGCCGGTTCCCCTCGGGTCGGAACACGACGTCGTACAGCATCCGCCCCAGGTCCTCGGTCACCGGCTCCGGCGTCTCCTCGCCGGTGGCAGGCTCGAATTGCGCCGCAAACTCCCGGCACCCGAGCGCTGGCCGTTGATAGCACTGCCCCTTCTCGGCCCGCCGCATCAACATCGCGGCGTACTTCTGCGGCAGATTCTCGCCACCGGCGCTGAACACAAGCGGATAGGCCTCGATCACGTAAGCAACGTCCCGCAACAACAGCGTGTTTCGGGGAGTCGCATCCGTATCCATCCCGGCCCCGGCAATCAAAGGCAGAAACGTAGACGGATCGGCCATCCATCGCTTCACCGCGACAGGCGAAAGCTTGCTCTGCACTTCATTCCGCCGGATCGAGGCATACTTCACCGGCTTCAGAAGCTTAATCCCGGTGACCACCCATCGCATCTCCGGCTTCCAGCAGATCGCATCCAGTATGTTCCGCGCCGCCGACGGCGTCGGCATCGCATAAGAAGCTCTCTCCACCTTCGCTTCCGGCCTCGTAAAACAGGCAAATTCGCCTGATATTTTAATTCGAACTGCATTATGCTGCATTATTCTCGCTATCAGTGCTTCATTCAGAAAATTGTCTACAAAATTAGGCTTGCGGCCCCTTGAGAAGGTATCAAACCCATTTCGGGATCGTACAGCGCATCCCCCGCAATCCACACATTGCTCTCCGGCCGCAACTCCGTCACACCCGCGCGTTTCGCTTCCTGAAACTCCCAAGGCGGCAATCCCACCTGGTATCTCTGTAGCTTGCGCCTCAACTCGCCCGTCAATACCCCCACTGCATACAATTCGTCGATGAACCGCTTGCCATCGCCATAAGGTACAAACACGTCCTGTGTCCGCGAGCTGATCATCTCGAAAGCATCCGATAACGCCGCAAATTTCGCGCCTTTCCGTAGCTCCACCAGCTTCGACCCCAAATCCGCCTCGCCGTAGTACCGCTCGAAAAAGCTCGCCATCGCCTCCAAATCGTCGGGTTGAATCGAACGGCTCGCCGCCAGCGCTTCCGTGACGCCTGCCGCATGCGAGTACTCGTTGGGAGGCATCCGATGATCCACCGGCTTAAAGACGATCAAGCGTCCTCCCGGCGCACCCAGGGAGTCCGTCAATGTTCCTTCCCGGTCCGCCCGCCCCGCCACTTGCACAATCGAATCCAACGGCCCCAGCGCCCGGAACGCCACCGGAAAATCCAAATCCACCCCGGCCTCGATCAATTGCGTCGACACCACCAAACAAGGCGCGCCATCTTGCAACCGTTTCCGAATCGCCGCGATCACATCGAGCCGGTGCGCGGGACACATCCGCGTCGATAGATGGAACAGCGACGGGTCCTCTCCCCGTGCCTCGCGCAGTTGCTCGAACAACTTCGCCGCATGATCCCGCACGTTGACCACGCACAAGGCTTGCCGCTCGCCGAGCATCCACCCCGCCACCTCCGGCCAATCCACCGCCTCCCGAATGCGCCAGTCGATCGCCACCCGGCGCAACCGCCGGTGCAACTCGGCAGGGTCGCGCACAATCTCCCGTACCGTTCCCCGAGCCCATCGCAAGTCCTTCGCTCCGGCCTCCTCCGGCTTCTCAAACGCAGGCTTGGTGGCCGTCGACATCACAAACGTGCAACCCCAATCCTTCGAAAGCTCTTCCATGACGTCCAATAACGGCCCCAACAGGGGACGAGGCAATACCTGCACCTCGTCGAGAATCACAATCGAACGCGCAATATTGTGAACGCGCCGCAAGTCCGACGGATGATTCGAGAAAAGGCTCTCGAAGAAACGCACGCTCGTCGTCACGATCAGCGGCGCGTCCCAGTTTTCCGTCTCCGGACGCTTTCCGTCTTGCTGATAAACATCTTCGCCCTCTCCTTGAGGAGCAAAATGTTGCGTATCGCGCTCCTGGAGCCGCTCAAACGAACCCGAGTGATGCTCCAGAATGGCTTCGTTTCCGAAAATCCGCGCATACACTTCGGCATTTTGCTCAATGATCGACAGGTACGGAATCACCACGATGATCCGGCGGTACTGTTCGGGGTCCAGCGCCGCCCGCTTCAGCGCAAATGCCATCGCCGCCAGCGTTTTTCCGCCGCCCGTCGGCACCGACAGAGAAAGGAGCCGCTCCGGAAATGCCGCCGCCGCAAGGCAATCCTCCAAAACCTCCTTCCGCTCCGCGCGTACCTGGTCGCTTCCGCCCGTCAATTGGCTTACGTGCCGCAGCAAAGCCTCCAGCCGCTCGGCCGCCCGCAACGGTTCCTGTGCAATCGCCCGGCCAGCCGTATCCAACCGGTCCGCATCCACCAGACAACTGAACAGCATCCGCGTAAACAGGTCGAACCGCTCGCCCACCTTCTCCAACACCGGAGCGCCAGCTCGTAACAGAGATCCAACCTCCGGCAAATCCCTGCTTGCCCGTTCGAGAAGTTCTACCGCCTCCGCTCGGCTCTTGTCCGCCCTGTCCTTCAAGACATCCCGGTCGGGCATGCCCGCATGATGCCCGGCAATCGCAAACCCGATATGCGGAGCCCTCAACCCGATCGGATCGGCGGCCGAACCGCCGAAAGCCATCGCCGCGCCATGAATCGCATGCGGACACTTTCCTTTTCCGGTCACAATGCGGCGTTGAAAACAATCGGTGTATTTGCCGTAATCATGCAGCAAGCCGCTCCACTTCGCCAGTTCCTGGAAGTGGGCGTATCCCGGCGCGGCATGTTGCGCCAATCGCTCCGCCAGATTCGCGACATTTACTAGGTGTTCACGAAGTGGCTGCCAGTTCGCTCCCGGTGCCTCCGGCGGCAAACCTGTCCGGTCTGAGTGGGCCCAAAACTTCATAGGCAGCCAGTCTATCGAAAATGAAGGAACGAACCCAACACGGACAAACCGGTGGCTTCGTTCCGCAATTTTTTCCTAACTTATTACAACCACATGGTTTCTCCCAACAGTTCGTTTCGTAAAATGAAAGCTCCATGGCCCGACGCCGCTTCTTCGTCCCCGAAATCCGCCGCGGTCTCGCCGAACTCACCGGCCCTGACGCCGAGCACCTCGTCCGCGTTCTCCGTGCCGAAGTGGGGCAACTCTACGAACTCTCGGACAACCAGGACCTGTACCTCGCCGAGATCGAAACCGCCCGTAAGTCGCTCGTCGCCTTCCGTATCAAGGAAAAGCTCGCACCGCCTGCCCCGGCCGTCAGCATCGCTCTTGTGGCCGCCCTCTTCAAGTTCGACCGCTTCGAGTGGCTCATCGAAAAAGCCACCGAACTGGGCGTCGCTACCATCCAGCCCTTCGAAGCCACCCGCACCGAACACGGTCTCGCCCAAGCTTCCGTCAGACGGCGCGCGCGCTGGGAAAAGATCGCCCTCGAAGCCAGCCAGCAGTCCCGCCGTGCGCATCTCCCTCGAATCGGGCCCACCGTCCGCTTCGCCAAAGCCATCGAACAAACCGCCACCGCCAAACTCCTGCTCGATGAAGACCCTTCCGCCGCTCCCATCCTGCCGCAACTGCCAGGCGAGCGCTCCGTCACCGACGGCGTGGCGCTGCTGCTGGGACCGGAAGGAGGATGGACGCAGGACGAGCGCGACGGAGCCGAGGCAGCCGGATGGCGACCGTGCTCGCTAGGAGGAACAGTTCTGCGCGCCGAGACCGCCGCCGTTGCGGGCTTGGCGGTTATTCAGACTGCCTGGGATCTTAGGCCACGCGCGGGATGATCGAGGCGCTGACCGGCCGTGCGCCCACTGGAATTATCGTGAAGAGCGGCCCCACCCCGGTCGAAAGCGACATCGAAGGCGTCAACTTATGGCTCTGGATCGCCGGAATATGGATCACCGCCATATCGCCTGATCTTTCATTCAGCACCAACGCATACTGACTGTCCGGCGTAATGGCAACGAACCCAGGCTTCTGTCCCACCTCGACTGTCCCGACCGTCTTTCGAGTCCGTACACTCAGTACGGAAACGTCCGAGGCATCCCGGCTGGCCACAAACAAAAAAGGAGGCGTGCCGGAACATGCCATCACCCCGGGCATTCTCCCCGCGAGCACTGTTTGTTCCACCTCCAGAGGTTCGTATGGGAACACGATCGCCACCCCATCCATTTCGGCCCCCGTCACAAACAATTGGCCTTGGTCCGCGCTGTAACAGAGATTATCGGGCATCATCGCCAACGGAAGATCGGCGACCACCTGGAGCGTGGGAACATCCAGAACCGTCAGAGACCGGTCGTGGTAGTTCGCCACCAGGAGCATGCGCCCATCCGGCCGGAAAAGCACCGTCCCAATCTCGCCCGGAAGTTGCGTTTTGGTGAGCTGCCCGGTCGCTAAATTGAACAGTTCCACCGTACCGGCCTTCCCGGTCGAGATCGCCGCGTAGCCGCTGGTGGAGACATCCAGGCTGACTGGCTGATTGCCGATCGCGTGACGCCGCACAACGGCCAACGAGTCGGCATCTGCTTCGATCAACTGGCTGCTACCTGCTGTGGTGATGGCCAAAACCCGTTTTCCATGCAACATCGGCTGAATTTCAGACAGGCAGTCGGCCATGCGCCCGGAAGCTATTTTGTTTAGTTTTCCGTCTAGTAGATGAACGCTTCCCGTGGCTGGCGTCAGCACGTAGTTCCGTGCACCGCCCGAGGAGGAAACAACCGCCGTAGGCGCGCCCCCCAGGCTTACTGTCCTCCAGACTTGAAATGACATCAGGTCGACCGCGGCGAGGCTATTCTCGCCCGCTGTCGCGATCAAGGCATAGCCTGGATACCCGCCCACTTTCTTTCGCGTACAGGACGCAGCAAGCGCCAGGCCGCCAGCCGCGAGCCATTGCCGCCGGGTAAAGGAAGCCATCATCGATAAACAACCAATATATAAGAGTTCCTATGCTACGCTCTGAGAGATCCCCCCGTACCTAAGTTACTTTCATGAACTTTCGGTCCATCTTTAGCCTTATCTCGTCCGATCTCGCCATTGATCTTGGGACCGCTAATACTCTTGTCTTTGCCAAAAACAAGGGCATCGTTGTAAATGAACCTTCCATCGTCGCCATCAATAAAAATACCGGCGAAGTCGAGGCGGTGGGCCGGGACGCTAAAGAGATGCTGGGCCGCACTCCGGGCAACATTGTCGCTATTCGGCCGATGAAGGACGGCGTCATCGCCGACTTTAAAGTCACCGAACGCATGTTGAACTACTTCATTCTGAAGGCCCACGGCCGTAAAATGCTGGTCCATCCCCGCATCGTCATTGGCGTCCCTAGCGAGATCACCCAGGTGGAGAAGCGCGCCGTGATCGATTCCGCCTACCGCGCCAAAGCAAGCGAAGTGCACCTGGTGGAACAAGCCATGGTCGCCGCCATCGGCGCGGGTCTCCCCATCACGGAACCTTCCGGAAACATGGTGGTCGATATCGGCGGCGGCACCACCGACGTCGCCGTGATTTCTCTGTCCGGCATCGTCTATTCCCGTTCCGTGCGCGTCGCCGGCAACGAAATGGACGACGCCATCATGTCCTACTTGAAGCGCAAGTACAATCTGCTCATCGGCGAACGCACTGCCGAGCAGATCAAAATCACCATCGGCTCCGCCTACCCTCTCGAACGCCCACTCACCATGGAAGTCAAGGGACGCAACCTGATCGAAGGCGTTCCCAAGACTATCTCCATCGACGACAGCGAAATCCGCGAGGCGCTTTCAGAGTGCGTGGCCACCATCATGAATGCCATTCGTGTTGCTCTTGAGCGTACGCCGCCCGAACTCAGCGCTGATATCAGCGACCGCGGGATTGTGCTTACCGGCGGCGGCGCTATGATCAAGAACCTGGATACCCGCATCCGCGAGGAAACGGGACTTCCGGTCTCCATCGCGGAAGATCCGCTGGCCTCCGTCGTGCTCGGGACCGGCAAAATGCTAACCGATTTCAAACTCTTGCGCCGCATCGCCATCGAATAGTCGCTCCCACGTCCAAAGCTGCTTTACAGTAGAAGATAAGCATGGAAGTTCTGCTGAACCGGTACAGGAACCTGACCGTCCTGTTTGTGGTTGTGGTTGCGCAACTCATTTGCCTGGCCTATCAAGTAAAGACTAAGGGCGATGGCCGCCTGATTCGCGTCTGGGCCGTCACCGCGGTAACGCCAATGGCCGGAATGGTCGAAGGAATCCGCCGCAACACGATCGGTTTTCTGGAGGATTACTTTATCCTCCTCGACGTCCGGGAGCAGAACCGCAAGCTGCACACCGATAACGATCGCCTGCGCATGGAAAATGTTTATTACCGGAATCAGCTTTCCACGGCCGTCAACGCGCGTGCGCTCACCGCTTTTCAGAAGGTAACTCCCTCCAAAACAATCGCCGCGCGAGTCATCGGCAATAGCACCGTCGTGACCGCAAAAGCTGTCTTCATCGACCGGGGATTTACCAGCGGAATTCAAAAGGGAATGCCCGTCGTTACCTCTGAAGGCATCGTCGGCAAAGTGGCGGAGGTCTATCCACTGGTATCTCAGGTGCTGCTGGTCACCGATCCCACCTTTAAGGTGGGAGTGGAGTCGCAAAAGGGGCATGTTCACGGCGTGCTGGATTGCGGTACCGGAATATGCCAGGTGGAGCAGATCCAAAACGAAGACAAGGTCGCCGTTGGCGAATGGTTCTACACCTCCGGCGAGGATCGCGTGTTTCCGAAAGGCTTTCCGGTCGGAACGGTTGTTTCCGCGCAGGCCGGCCAAGGCATGAAGGATGTAAGGCTCAACCTCAGTGGCGCACCTGGTGGCGCGGAAGAAGTTTTAGTGGTGCAGGAGGGCGTTCATCAGCAGATTCCAACCGCGCCGCCCGCCACGGAAGAAACTAATGTGACCATGCTCCCGGCTCCTCCATCGGACGGGAACGCCGCCGAATCACAAACACCGAAGGGACAGACGCAAGCCGACGTCATCATGCACAAGTACAATGAGCTCGGCAAACAAGAAGGCCACGTTTACGGCGCATACGGCTCTAATCTTCCGAACTTCAACGCCAAACCCGAAACGCAAACGCCGCCGGCAGCACAAGCGGTGAAAACTCCACCTCCGGCACCGCCAGCATCAGCACCCCCGCAGCGTCCCTTCATTCTAGGAGCGCGCCCCGGTTACACCGTTCCGCAAGTCACGGCGCCGAAGCCAGCTCCGCAAGCCGCTCCACCCGGCAACTTACCGCTCGGCGCTCCAAGACACAAATCCGGGTCTCAACCGCCGCAATGAACGAGACCAGCGATCTTCTGCTGAAGCGGCCAATCCAGCAGAATTGGTTCAGCCGCTTTCAGGTCGTCGTCTTGGCTGCTCTTACGCTGGTGGCCATCGTCAGCAAATTCTATCTTCCCCGCCTGATTCCCGACACGGAGTGGCTGGAGCTGCCGCTGCTGCTGACCGTGTACTTCGGCCTGATGAAACACAGCCAGATCGCGTCGCTTTTTTTCGGCGCTTTTGTCGGACTGGCCGAAGACTCACTCTCGCCCGCCAACCTGCCCATTGGCATGTACGGCATCACCAAAACACTGGTCGGCTATTTTGCTGCTTCGGTTAGCCTGCGCTTCAACGTCGAAAGCGTCGTGGTCCGCCTTATCCTCAGCTTTTTCTTCTATTTCTTTCACGCGTTTTTCTACTGGATTATGCGGCGCGCGCTCCTCGGTCAAATCGTTCCGTTCGACCCCCAGGAAACGTTCGTCCATGGCGCGCTCAACTCGGCGGTCGCCGTACCGTTGTTCCTGCTGCTCGACCGCATGAAGCTCTCCGGCACTCATTAAAAATCTACTTTGATACGATTCCAGTTTGCGGAATCGACATCTTCTTTCTTGCTTGACGCTACTGTTAACCGCGCAAATGCTGCTGCACGCTTCATCAAGATTTGATGGGACCGGCTGGCCCGTCTACGGCGGTAGCCCGGACAACACGCATTACTCCACCCTCGCGCAAATCAATCGCGGGAACGTCTCTCAACTTCACGTCGCCTGGCGTTTCGACACGCACGATGAATTTCAGGGCTCCGAGATGGAATGCAATCCGATTATGGTGGATGGAGTCCTCTTCGCCACCACACCCAAGCTGCGCGTGATTGCCTTGGACGCCGCCACCGGCAAGGAGAAGTGGATCTACGATCCCAACAAAGATCAGCCCGTCATTGCGAAAATGCGAAACCGCGGCGTGGCGTACTGGAGCGATGCTACCGGCGAGGACAAACGCATCTTCTTCGCCTCCCGGCAGTATCTTTACGCGCTGAATGCCAACAACGGACAGCCGGTAGCGCATTTCGGGAACAACGGCCGCATCGATCTCAGCCTTAATCTGGGGCGCGACAACAGCAAGCTTTTTATCACGGAGACCAGTCCGCCCATTCTCTACAAAGACTTTTTGATCGTGGGCAGCGGCATCAGCGAGACACTCCCCGCGCTTCCCGGCGACATCCGCGCCTATGACGCCCGCACCGGCCAACTACGATGGACGTTTCATACCATCCCGCATCCCGGCGAGCCGGGTTATGACACGTGGCCGAAGAATGCTTGGAAATACATCGGCGCGGCGAACGATTGGACGGGACTGAGCCTCGACCTGCAGCGCGGCATTGTCTATGTGCCCACCGGTTCCGCGGCCTTCGACTTCTACGGCGCAAACCGTCTCGGCGATGACTTGTACGCGAACTCTCTCATCGCGCTGGACGCGGCAACCGGCAGGCGCATCTGGCATTTTCAAACCGTCCGGCACGATCTTTGGGACCGCGATCTGCCCGCGCCGCCCGCCCTGGTTACAGTAATGCACAACGGACACCGCGTGGATGCCGCCGCACAGGTCACCAAGTCCGGCTTTGTTTTCCTGTTTGACCGAACAAATGGCAAGCCGCTGTTCCCGATTGCCTACCGCCGGTACCCGCCAAGCGATGCGGCGGGAGAAAGAGCTGCCGAAACACAGCCTCTCCCAACAAAACCCGCCCCGTTCGCCAGGCAGATCCTAACCGAAGACATGCTGACCACCCGCACGCAGGAGGCCCATGATGCGGTGCTGCAACGCTTCCGCAAACTTCGCAGCAACGGCCAGTTTGTACCGCCCAGTTTGCAAGGTACGATCGTGTTCCCCGGCTTCGATGGAGGCGCGGAATGGGGCGGCCCGTCGTTCGATCCAAAAACGGGACTGCTCTATGTGAACTCAAACGAAATGGCCTGGGTGCTGCGCCTGGTGGACCGCTCCTCCACCGCGCACGCCGACGATGGACAAGATCTTTATCAGAAGGAGTGCGCCACTTGCCATCGGCCCGACCTCAAGGGGAATCCGCCTGACTTTCCTTCCCTGGCCCACATCTCGCAACACCTCAACGAGGCCCAGGTAGAAACGATGATCCGGCAAGGTGGCGGAAGAATGCCATCGTTTGCGCGTCTTCCCTCCGCCGAAATAAACGCGATCGCCCGCTTCGTGTACAGCCGTGAGAATGTCAAAGTGAAAGCGGCGCAAGAAAGTACTTGGCCCATCGATCAGCGCTATGGCATCGACGGTTACAACAAATTCTTGGATCCCGACGGATATCCTGCCGTCCAACCGCCCTGGGGAACGCTCAATGCAATTAACTTGAACACGGGCAGTTATGCCTGGAGCATCCCGTTCGGCGATTACCCGGAACTCGCCGCCCGGGGGCTTGGAGACACGGGAAGCGAAAACTACGGCGGGTCAGTCGCAACAGCAGGGGGGCTGCTCTTCATCGCCGCTACTAGTTATGACCCTAAAATTCACGCTTACGACAAGCGAACCGGCCAACTGCTCTGGGAAGCTCCGTTGCCAGCCGCTGGGAATGCCACGCCGGCCGTGTATGAGTTGAATGGCAAAGAGTACGTTGTTATCGCCTGCGGAGGAGGGAAATCGAAGGCTCCCTCCGGCGGCAGTTATATTGCCTTTGCACTGCCTTGATCCCGAAGGCTCATACAAATCTTAGCTGCCCTTTGGCGCCTTAGACCATCCATACTGGACCGAGTCTTTGATCCGTTCCCAAGCACCCTCCGGATAGCGCCTTCCGTATTCGGAGCGAAGTTCCGGTTCAACTTCTTCGAAAGACCGTCCGCGATACCGAGCATCGTGGGCGACATCATACCCGTACCTGTATGCGGGAGCATAGGTAGCGTAATCGGTTCCACCCAGGCCGGCACTGTTTTGAAAGTGCTGCCGGAAGTCTGCCTCGTCGGCGAGCGGCGCCGTTGTGGTCACGGTCCGCACGGGCGCCGCTGTAGGCAAATGGCGCACTGGGACCTCCTCGCCTCCCCGCGTCGGTTGCGGTGGCGGCGGACTTGCTAGCGCGCCGAGCGTGGTCGGCTGCCGAGCCGATCCGGTGGCGGAATAGGGACGGTCGCTAGAAGCGAAATCGGCTTTCGCTTCCGAACTGGAGGAGATGTTGTCCGCTCCCGTGTGCTTCAATAAATCCTTCGCTTTGGACACCCATTCCCGGTTGTCGCAGTGGACCGAAGCCAGTATCCCGCCGCTCTTCACGTGGCCTTCGTACCGTTTCGCCTCATACTCAGGAATTCCCATGCCGATCAGCGCTCCAATCATGCCGCCGACGATGCCCCCGGAACCAACGCCGGTAAGCGCTCCGATGATGGGACCAGCGGCCAGCAATGGCCCCAAGCCCGGAATCACAAGCGCGCCGAGCCCAACCGCCAGTCCGAATGCCCCGCCAAGCGCCCCGCCCACAATCACTCCGGCTGTTGTTCCTTCGGGAGCCTTCGTGTCCTTCTGGTGAGCGAAGTCTTTAGTTCCCGTATTGTCCTGCATCAACACCGAGATATCTTCCTTACGGAAACCGGCGCCGACCAAACGATCAATTCCGGCCTCCGCTTGGCTCCGATGGGAGTAAATACCGTAAACCACCAAATTGCTTGCCGCCATACCCGCTCTCCTCCAACAGATAAGAGGAGGAGGTTGACCCCGCGGTTTCACCCGGTTTTGGGAGAGATGGCGGTAACAAGTTATTCTCAACTCAAACGAAAAGCGAGCTGCATGTCATCCTTCGTCCCGATCGAGCCGAGGGCCGCGGTGGGCCGTTTCAGATCGAAGTCACTGAGACGAATGGTCGCCGATCCGATCCACCAAACTCGCCGTGATTCATCGGTTTGGCGCTCAACAGCCACGTCAACGGGGCGGCTTTTATCCCGAATCGTCAGCATGCCGTGGATCGCGTAGTGGTCGTCCGCGCCTGGTTTTACGGAGGTGGACACGTAGCGAAGCTCGGGATACTGGGCAGCCGCCAGCATGTTGTCACCGAGCGCGTACTCGATGATCTTTTTCCGGTTCTTGTCATTGATCCACGTGTCATGGCATACGATGCTGGCCGCCTGTACTGTGAATGTCACTTTCCGTCTGGCGGGGTTCTTGGGATCATCAACAACGACCCCTGCGTATCGAGTGAATTCAAAGTGATGAACCTTGCCCGCAAGCAATCCCGTCTTTGCAACGTCAAGGACGAAGCTGGCGCTTGGCATCGGGGCGAATGAAAGCGTTTCCGGTCTTCCGGCGGAGGCAGCAAGTGTCAGTCCGCCCATTTTCAGTAGAGATCGCCGTGTCATTTCACCCCAAACCGCAGCTCGTTCTAATTACTTCAGATGCTGCCAGTTTGCATCGGCGCCTTTAATCGCGATGAGTGCTGGTCTTTGTCAAAGAGCTTCAAAGCACCTTTACTCTAGTTCAGATAGAGCTTATTGTCCATAAGAGGTCCCATCCGCCTGCATGTTGACACTCATGTTGACACTGTGGTGCGCCGCCGCTTGGGCCGCCGCCGGCGGCGGCCCACACTCCGGTGATCTTGGAACTGTTCACGTCGGAAGGCTGCTCCGATTGTCCTCCTGGTAGCCGCTGCGGTCAGCGAGGCGGGCGCAAGCGAAATCTCACCTGGAAGGCCTCACCCGCAATCCGAACGATTTTGTCGTGTCTCTTCAGCGAATGTAACGGGCGTCATTGGCATCGCTTCATCCGCATCGCGTCCTCGACGGCAGTAATAATGACAGTGGCGCTTGCCGTTTATGCTATCTTCACCTTTTCACCGTTTGCGCTCCGTTGCGTCCTGAGGTAACTATTTGAGCCTGTTTGCAACTAAATCCATCGATCGTATTCTGGCCGAAAGCAACGAAGCCGAACACTCCTTAAAACGCACGTTAGGAGCAGGCGCACTGGTCGCGCTGGGCATCGGCGCGGTGGTGGGCGCGGGTATTTTTTCGCTCTCCGGCGAGGTGGCGGCCAACAACGCCGGTCCCGCCATCGTCCTCTCGTTCATCGTTGCCGCCATCGGCTGCACGTTTGCCGGACTCTGTTACAGCGAGTTCGCCACCATGATCCCAATTGCGGGCAGCGCCTACACGTACGCTTACGCGACGATGGGCGAGTTTATCGCTTGGATCATCGGTTGGACATTAGTTCTGGAATACGCGGTAGGCGCGGCGACTGTTTCCGTGAGCTGGTCGAGCCACGTTTACTATCTTCTGCAACGCTTCGGAATCGCCTTTCCACCGGAACTGGCGGTGTCGCCGTTCGATACCATGCGGCTTGCCGACGGACGCGTAATTCATGGAATTGTGAATCTGCCTGCCGTCTTCAGCATTTGCCTGATTTCACTGGTTCTGATTCGCGGCATCTCGGAATCGGCGCTGGTGAACAACATCATCGTCGTGCTGAAAGTCGCCGTGGTGCTGGTCTTCGTCGGGATCGGCTGGATGTACATCAATCCGGCGAACCACACCCCCTTCCTGCCGCCCAACACCGACGGCACCTTCTCCGGGCACTTTGGTTGGTTCGGAATTTTGCGCGGCGCGGGCATCATTTTCTTTGCCTATATCGGCTTCGACGCCGTCTCTACCGCCGCGCAAGAGACAAAAAATCCGCAGCGCAATATGCCCATCGGCATCATCGGATCGCTCGCCATCTGCACCGTTCTTTTCATTCTGTACGCCTATACGCTTACCGGCATCGTGCCTTACACGCAACTGCACTCCGCCGCGCCCATCACATTGGCGCTGGCGAAGATGCCGTATCCGTGGCTCGGCATCGCGATGGATCTGGCCGTGATTGCGGGACTGACTTCGGTGGAACTGGTGATGCTGTTGGGGCAGAGCCGCGTGTTTTATTCGATGTCCCGCGATGGCCTGCTGCCGAGGCTCTTCTCCGACGTGCATCCTAGATTCCGGACTCCCTGGCGCTCGAACCTGATCCTGATGATCTTCGTCTCGTTCTTCTCCGCCTTCACGCCCATTGCCACGCTAGGCGAGATGACCAGCATCGGCACGCTGACGGCATTCATTCTGGTGTGCGCGGGAATCATCATCATGCGGAAAAAGCGCCCCGATCTTCCGCGTCCGTTCAAGACGCCGTTGGTTCCCCTGGTGCCCATCCTGGGAATCCTTTTCAATCTGCTCTTGATCGCTAGTCTCGATCCCTACAATTGGCTGCGGTTCGTTGTCTGGCTCGCGATCGGAATGGCCGTTTTCTTTGGTTATAGCCGTCACCACAGCAAGCTCACCGCCATGGGCGATTCAACATCGCGTCCGGCGCAAACGCTCGGCGACTGATCCGCAACCATCCGATACGTATCCCTTCTGATACGCGTCGCTGGCATTTCGCATCATAGTGATTGTGAAACTGCTGCCACTTGCGCTATTGCTGACCTGTTCGTTAAGCGCTCAAACAAAAACCGCCCAAACGGCTCCGGCGGAAAACCCGGCGGAGAAGCCAACCGTGCTGCAAGATGTACGGCTGATCGCCGGCAGCGGATACGCTCCCGTGAACCACGCTTCGATTCTCATCGAAGACGGCAAAATTTCACAGGTTGTCACCTATGGCAACGGTAACGATCAATGGCCTCCTGATGCCAACATCCTGAAGCTCACCGGTAAAACCGTGATGCCCGGCATCATCAATGGGCATGGACACCTGGGCTTGTCGCAAGGCACCACGGTGGGGCCGCAAAATTACACCGAGCAAAATATCGAGCATCAGATTCAGCAGTACGAGCGGTACGGCGTCACGACGATGATTTCCCTCGGGATGAATCAGGATCTGCTGTATGGAGTCATGGCCAGTCAGAAAAAGGGAGATATTGAAGGGGCGACGATTCTGACCGCTGATCGGGGCATCGGCACGCCGGGCGGCGTTCCAGGAGTAGATGTCGGACCGAATCAACTCTATCGTCCCGCAACGCCTGAAGAGGCGCGTAAGGACGTGGACGAAATGGCGGGGCGGCATCCCACGCTGATTAAGATTTGGGTGGATACCGGTTTAGGAAAGCTGCCCGCGCCGAATCCAACGGTATATGCGGCGGCGATCACCGAAGCGCACAGAAAGCGCCTTCGCGTTGCTGTGCATGTTTACTATCTTGCCGACGCGAAACGCGTGGTTCGAGACGGGGCCGATATTCTGGCACACAGCATCCGCGATCAACCGGTGGATGATGAGATGATCCAACTTCTGAAACGGCACCACGTTTACTACGTTCCGACGCTGCAGTTGGAAGAATCGTTCTACATTTACGCCGAACATCCGGTATGGATGGATACACCTTTTTTCAAGGATGCGGTCAATCCGGAACTGTCCGCCCTGTTCCAGTCGCCCGATTACAAGCAGAAGGTGGCCCAGGATCCCACGACTCCTATTCACAAGGAGGCGTTAAAAACGGCGATGGACAATCTAAAGAAGCTGCAAGATGCGGGCGTGTCGATAGCATTCGGAACCGACTCGGGCGCAAACCCTTACCGGATTCAGGGATTCGCTGAACATCGCGAATTGCAGTTGATGGTGCAGGCGGGATTGACGCCGATTCAGGCGATACACTGCGCTACCGGCGTGAATGCGCAGATGCTGCACATCGATACGAAGACGGGAACGATTCAGCAGGGCAAGCAAGCGGATCTCGTTGTGTTGGATGGCGACCCTTCGCAGAACATTGACGACACCGAGAAGATCGCCATGATCTTTCATAATGGGCGGGAAGTGAAGCGATAGCTAATTGACTGCAGCAACATACGACCGGCGCGATGATGGCATTGGCGTCAGCGAACTCGAGCGCGTGGGGATTTAAAATGGCCGACGTAGCTTCTATTACTATTTCCGTCCTCTCACTGGCCATTTCATCAGTAACCGCTTGGCTGACTCTTCTCAATCGAGGAACCGTGAAAATGTCCCGGCCTACCGTTATTTACTTCGGGCCGGACACGCCCCGTTCCGGTGAGGATACCGCAAAGCCGAAAGTTTATCTCCGCGCACTATTGTTCTCAACATCGAAGTAAACGGTGGTTTAGATTTCTGCAGCTTGAACGGGGAGCATACGGGGGACTATTTGTGGCTTTCGGACAATAGCTGCGCTATTCTTAGTATGAATTATTCCTACCGGGAGGGCTCCTCGTGGCTGCTATCGAAAAAATCAGCATTGCCTTACCGCATGAGATGGTGGCGATTGTCCGTGAGGCAGTCGAGCAGGGGGAGTACGCCTCCAGCAGCGAGGTCATCCGTGATGCTTTGCGCGATTGGACCCTCAAGCGAAGCTTACGCCGTCAGGGCATTAAGGAGCTTCGGCAGGTGTGGCAGGAGGCTCTCCAAGACAAGAGCCCTGGCATTCCTGTCGATGAAGTACTCGACCGCTTAGAGCGGAAGTATCAGGCATTGGCCGATCAGGCACAACCTTAATGCGGGTCGAGCTGTCCCGCTTCATCGAAGTGGACCTCGATACAATCGCCGAGTACATTGCGCAGGACAGTTCGACACGGGCGGTCTCCTTCATAAAAGAAATACGGGAGCGGTTCCGCGAGGTGGGGCAGGGACCGTTACTTTACCAGCTCAGGCCTGAAATTGGCAAAGAAGCGCGTATGCCCTCGTCGGTCGCTACGCGATTTTGTTCCGTATCGACGGCGACGTAGTCCGGATTGAAAGGGTAGTCTACGGCGGCCGCGATCTTGAGAGTCTTCTCGATCAGGAGTATTGATCCTGATGGGAACAGTGTGTGCTAACGGACATTATTACAGGTTAGACGAGACGTTTTCGCCAACATCCTTCCCGCTACCATAATCGACGGGAGAAAGAATTTGGGCGACTCTTTTTCGCAGGATTTGTTCAGCTCCCTCCCCTAAGCTTTCGATGATTTTGCCGGCGGGGCGCTCCCTTGATAAGAGGCCGACCGTTTCACCCGCATAGATTGAGGTGATGTCGTAATCGCGAGCCTCGGCGCCGCTGCGGAATCGCGCTATCTCGTCCTCATTGCGGAGCAATTCGTCTTCGTGGCCGTGCCATTTCTCCGCAAAGGAGTTGCGGAGAGCGCGCCCGGGAAACTGGGGCGGCCAAGGGAGCTTATTGACGCGATCGAAGACGGAAGTGAGTACGGTTTCGGTCTCGTCGGCTTCCGCGATTCGTTCGCGTACTGCATCCGTGACGTTTGCTTCGGGAGACAGCAGGAACGGGGTTCCCAGCCAACCTGCGTCCGCGCCAGCCGCCAACACTGCAGCCAGCCCGGCAGGGGACGCAATGCCGCCAGCAACGGCAACGGGCACATCGACGGAATCCAACACAATCTGCAACAAGGGCAGAGTGCCGACGAAGCCAGTGTGCCCTCCGCTTTCGGTTCCTTGCGCGACGATCAAGTCGACCCCGGCGCTCGCGGCATCCAGGGCAGCGCGGCGGTTGTTCACCTGAGTGGCCAGCAGTATGCCGGCGCGGTGGACCGCATCGACATAGGGCGTTATCGAGCCGAACGAGATGGATAACAGAAAGGGCTTCTGCGCAATGGCGGCATGCAGCAGTTCCGGGTGACTCTCCAGTGCCCAGGCCATCAGGCCGATTCCGAACTTCAGGGAACCAGACTCTCCACACGCGATCGCGGCCTCGCGTTCTATCATGGCGGGAGAATCTTTGGAGCCCACGCCAATCATGCCGAGACCGCCGACATTACTGATGGCGTTGGCTAACCGCCCGTGTGCCACGTTCGCCATGGGCGCGCCGACAAGTGGGTAGCGTAAGCCCCATTGTTTTGTGATCTCTGTGTGCAGCATGTGTCCATTGTCGATCCGAGTGCCGAAGGATCTTTCAAGGAATATACTGGGGTGAAGAGGTCAACAACGTATGGGTACCGCGAATACAAATCTTCTTGAGCAAATACCGACGCTTACGCCACAACAGCAGGATCTAGTGGCGGCCTTCATCAAGCAGATCAAAGAAGAAAAAGGTCCCCATACGGTTACTTTTGAAGAAGCCTATCAGAAGTTCGTTAGTAGACATCGGCAACTTATTGAGCTTCTCGCCCAGTGACCCGTTATTAACCGTAGAAGAAATTATCAGAATACACCGACAGCTCGTTGCTGAATTTGGCGGCCTAGAAGGAGTTCGGGACAAGAATGCTCTTGAATCGGCATGCGCGCGACTACAAACTGGCTACTATTCCGATCTCTTAGAAGAAGCTGCTGCGCTCTTTGAAAGCTTATCCCAGAACCACCCTTTTCTGGACGGCAATAAGAGAACAGCAATAACTGCCGTGGCCATGTTTTTGGAATACAACGGACACGAGCTATGGGTCGACAGCCTAACGGCTTATCATTGGCTCATTCAGCGCTACGAATCAGGCACCATGAAGAAGGCCGCTATCGAGCACTGGCTGCGCGAGTACGTCACGCAGCTTTAGCCAGCAGCCCCGGCGATCAAACCTCGGAAGGCTTCACGGTCTTTCGCTCATAATGGGTGACTACACCAAACGTCAAAAATCGTACGCTAGTAAGCTGTCCCGACGAGTTTGTTAGCGGTAATACGGCGCCGGGGATCGGTATAAGTCCAGCGAAAAGGTTTAGCTGATTTGGAATAGGCGCGGATGTAGCGGCGCAACTTGTTGCCCAGATCCGCAACGGAGGTGAAGACACCGCGCCGGATCACGTCGCGCTGAATTTTGGCGAACCAAAGCTCGACCTGATTGAGCCACGAAGAGTAGGTCGGCGTGAAGTGAAAGCGGACTTGAGGATGCTCCGTTAGAAAGCGTTCGACATCCTTGGTCTTGTGTGCCGATAAATTATCAAGTACGACGTGGATCTCCTGGGCCCAACGCGTGCGCGAAACCAGCCCTTCGAGAAATGCAACGAACTCTTGACTGGTATGCCGGCCCGCCGTCATGCCCTGCACCTGGCCGGTCTTCACATCCAAGGCCGCATACAAGGACAATGTGCCGTGACGGTAATACTCGAATCCATGCCGCTCGGCGCGTCCCGGCGACAAGGGTAACACCGGGTCCTGTCGATCTAAGGCTTGAATGGCCGTCTTCTCATCCACGCAAAACACCGCGGCATGCTGCGGTGGGTGAAGATAGAGGCCGATAATATCGGCAGCTTTCTCCTCAAACTGAGGATCATCCGACGCCATGTAGCGATCGAGCCGATGCGGTTTTAAGCGCAACTGTGTCCACACACGTTGCACCGTCGACTTACTTAATCCGAGCGCGGAGGCCATCTTGCGGCAAGACCAATGCGTGGAACCGTCAGTCGGCTTACGCCGCGTTTGCGCGCGATGCGAGCTTGCAATGCTGCGTCCGCCACTCGTGGCGGACTGCCTTTGTGCCGCGCGGTCAGACCGTCCACTCCGGCTTGCTCGAACCGCTGCTTCCACCGCGAGATCGTCGGTGCGGTGGTCCCCAGCGACGAAGCGATCTGCCGGTAACTCTTGCCTTCCGCCAATGCCAGAATCAACCGCGCCCGGAACACATCCGCCGCCGGGAGCGTTCGCGATTGTGCCCATCCCTTCAACTCTTTTCGCTGCTCGTCCGTAATCCTCAGCACAGCTTGCTTCACTACTATGAGACACACCCCGAGTGCTATCGTTACCGCCGGGACAGCTTACTAGTCGGATTTCCCGTCCCTTGGTTATCGAGCGCCTTTGGCTTCCTGTGCCGACCAGTAGGCAATCGGGCGAATTTGCCACTTCACAAGCACTCCTGCCGCGACGTACGGGTTTCCTTTGACGATCTCCTCGGCTGCCTCAGCGGTCTCTGCGTCGAGAATCCACAAAGCTCCCGCATCGTGGGCAAATGGGCCAGCCGCGCGCACCTGCGCCGTTTTCTAGAAAACGGCGCAGGTGCGCGCGGTGTGCTGGGTGATGGGCTTTGACCTTTTCTTTGTCTGGTCCGTACTCGATGATAGCTGCAAACTTCATATACAAGTTCCTTCGCCTACAGGTATCCTACAGGTATTTAGTGCCTAACGCGAGAACGACTGAGCAAGTGGAATATTGTGCTTGTACTGCTATAAACAGGCGTTAGCGTACGATTTTTGACGTTTGGTGTAGTGACCCCTCAGTCAACGGCACTCTCAGCCGCAAAATACGCTCTCTTGTGCGTTCTTCCTGCAGGTTGCGTACGCGTGCGCGAAGAAGATGTTCCAGCGAAACCATCCCGACAAGCCGGAGCGGATCGTCTTCGTCGACCACCGGCAAACACGTAAGATTCACTTCGGCCATGCGGTTCACCACATTGCGCAGCGGCTCGTTGGGAAAAGCCACTACCGGATTCTTGATCGCGATCTCCTGCAGATGAAGTTCGCTGTCGGAACCCTGCTCGTGAGCCAATAGCTTGTTCAGCTTCGATAGAGGAATCACGCCCACCAACTTGCGCTCCGCATTCACGATTGGGAAAAGCCGCTGCGGACGAAACTGTTTATCGGGCTGAATCAATTCCCGAATCTGCGCCCGCGATGCCCTAGGCGGCAGAACGGCAAGCTTCGTACGCATCACTTCGCGAACAAAGAAAATCTCCAGCGGATCGACGGAGTATTCGCGGGTTAAATGATATCCGCGGCGCGCAATCTTTTCTGTCAAAATAGAACGCTTTAAAGCAAATACGGTAACAGCGTAAGCGCAAAAACAGGCGATCAGCAGCGGGAGCAGCATGTTGAAATTGTTCGTCAGCTCCATGGCGAACACAACCCCGGTAAACGGAACCCGCATGGCCCCGGCCAGCGTAGCGCCCATGCTGACTATTGGCCAAAATCCGGCGCCCAAACTGGGCAAGAACATGCTGTCTACACCGCCCAGAGCCGCGCCGATCATCAACAGCGGCGCAACTACGCCGCCCGATGTTCCCGATCCCAGCGAGATCGCCCAAATCAGCGACTTCACGATCAAGACGCCGGCCACCAAGGCGATCGGCACATTTCCCTGCAGCAACAATCCAATGACGTCGTAGCCCACGCCGAGCGCTTGAGGGAAAATATAGCCGCCGATGCCCACGAAGATGCCGCCAATAGCGGGCCACCACATCCAGTGAATAGGCAGCTTTGCGAAAGCATCCTCGGCGGCGTAAACGGCCGCGGTCAGCAAGATAGATAAAATTCCCGCGATGATGCCGACACCCACACAACCGAAAATTCCGAGCATTCCAATGATCGGAGCATGATGAGGAACCGGGAAAATAGGCCCGGGACCAAGTAGATAGTGACGCGCCACGCCAGCCGTGGCGGAGGCGAGAGCCACCGGAATGATGCTTCTCGGCTTCCATTCGAATAACAGCAGTTCCACGGCCAGCAGCGTGGCCGACAACGGCGCGGAAAAGACGGCCGCCATGCCGGCGGAAGCTCCAGCTACCAGCAGCGACTTCCTTTCGACGCTGGTCAGGCGAAAGAACTGCGCAATCATCGATCCAAACGCGCCGCCGGTCATGATAATGGGCCCTTCGGCACCGAACGGGCCGCCTGACCCGATCGAAATCGCCGCCGAAATCGGCTTTAACAGCGCCAGCTTCGGAGCAACACGGCTACCGCTGATCAGAATGGATTCGATGGCTTCAGGCATTCCATGTCCCCTGATCTTCTCCGAGCCATACCGGGCCATTAATCCGACGATTAGCGCTCCGATGATGGGAATAAAAATTGCGACCCATCCAAGATGGCTGCCCGCGGGTGACGATAACGCCGTATCGAAACGCTGGTAGTAAAACCAATTGGTGACCAGCCCAATGAGCCTCAAAAGTAGCCACGCCAGCCCAGTGCTGATAAGGCCGATGACAATCGCGAGGATCGAAATCGGGATCGTCCGCGTCGTGAGCGTGAAATCGCCCAACTCGCCCTTATGAGCCTTCTTGCTTTTAGCGTGCTTGCTTTTAGGACCCGCGCCGTCTTTTGTCAAATCAGTCCTCTCCCTGCGCAAAGAAAGGCTCTTTGCCGGCCAGCAGTAAACGCTCGTCCAGCGCAGCCATCACCAACTGTTCCTCCATCTCGGAAAGTCCGTTAGCATCCTTGTCGATGCGCCCGAGCAATCCCTTCATGCGGCCGCGCGACACTTCGGACGGAACCGCTAGGGAATAGGCAAACAACGCATCGGAGCGGAGTTCCTCGTGCTCGAACAGCTTGCGCAAGTTTCCCAACTCGCTTTTCAGACCGTAGTAGCCAACGCCCCACACGGCGCCGCGGCGGACTTCCAGGTCGGCATCGTCCAGATGCTTGGCAAAATAGTCACGGAAGCTAGGATGCATCGATCGCCACATCGCCTCCAGTGCCTTCGCCCGGCCTTCATCAACCTTGTAGAGATCGGCGATGGCATCCCTAACTTCATTGCGGTCGGCTTCAGGAGCAAGCCCGACGAGAAGACCGCCGCGCTCCTCCACCGGCAGATCGGATTTGCGCAGTCCTGCGAGCATCGCTTCGATCACCTCGGCGGATTCTGTCGCGTTCGTGAGTGCTTCCCAGGCACGGGCGCGAACGGCGGGCGTATCGTCACCGGTCGCCAGATCTAAGAGCGCTTTTCGCAACTCCGCGGTGATTTCACGGTTGAAAAAGGATCCGGCAGCCGCGGCGCGAACCGATGGGACCGGATGGCGCAGGAGATCCGCGCGTTCGTCCTCGTCGAGGAGATCCATCGGTAGATCTGCTTCTTCGGGATACATTTCCCAGATGTCGAACGAATCGCTTTCAGACGCCTCGGCGGCAGCAATTCTGTCCCGGCCGCGCAATTCCCGCGCCACCCGCAACAGCTCCTCCCGCAAATCTTTATCGTCTTTGCCCAGTTCAGCGATCGCCGTTTCGACCGCCGGGATAGCGGCGGGGTCGCCGTAGACTTCCAGCAGAAGCGCGGTGTCGGCCAAGTCGTACTCCAACCGTCCTAGCAAAATCCGAAGAATACGCTCGTCGCGAATTCGCAGGCTAGCGAGGATGAATGCGACCTCGCCGCTTGCCGACTCTTCCAGTTCTTCGTAGAGAGAAAGCAACGGCTCCAACACAGGTCGTCCGATGGCTACTAGCGATTCGACGGCTTCGTCCGGGATTTCTTCCGGGTCTTCTTTGATATAGGCGATCAGGAACGAAAGTGCTTCAGGCCGGTTCCAATGGCGAAATAGCGAGAGCAATTCCGGGGAAAGGTCTACTGCGTCTTCCGACCGGTTGCGTCCGGCAAAGGCAAGCACCGCGGGAAACGCTTCTTCGTCGCGGTCAAGCAAGGCGTGCAGGAAACGGTGATCGAGGCCGACATGGCCATTCGCGGCAGCGTCAAGGACCTCTGCTGGCGAGGCTTCGGAGAGTTTAGTAGGGTCTAGAAACACGGGAATACCTTTTTTGGATGAGACAAAAAACAAACGGGGCCAGATGATTCCCACCGGGCCCCGTCCAAGCAGCTAAATTGCGCTTTTTACTGCTCAGGTTCGACAACCACGTTGATGTCGGTGGAGACATCGCGGTGGAGCCGTAACGACACCTTGTGTTGACCCAGCATGCGGATCGGCTCGTCTAAATGAACCTTGCGGCGGTCGATGTGGAATCGCTGGGCTTCCAAAGCATCGGCGATATCCTTGGCGGTCACGGAGCCGAACAGGTGTTCGTTTTCCCCGACCCGGTGCCGGAATGTCAGCGTGATGTTGGCCATCATCTTGGCCAAGTCCTCGGCATCGCCTTGGGCTTTAGCTTCGCGGCGCAGATACGCTTCGCGCTCCTGCTCCACGATCTTCTTGTTGGATTCCGTGGCGGCGACAGCCAAGCGCTTCGGCAGCAGGAAGTTCCGTGCATACCCGTTGGCAACCTTTACCGCCGAACCGCGCGAACCCAATTTTTCGATGTCTTCTCTTAGAATGACTTCCATGGTTCTTCCTCCCTACACCCGCGAGGCAAACGGCACGAGCGCGATGTTGCGCGCCTGCTTAATTGCCTGGCCCAAGCGTTTCTGATGCGGCGTGCACACTCCCGAAATGCGGCGTGGTGTGATTTTGCCCCGCTCGGAGACAAAACTGGTGATCATCCGCACATCTTTGTAATTGATATCGTCGATCTTCTCGACGCAAAACCGGCACATCTTCTTGCGCCGGAAATACTGTTTCTTACCCGTAGCAATGGCCTTGTCGCCACCGGTGGGCCGTTGTGATGCCGCGATAGGACGGCCGCCTCTTTGTTCTGCCATAACGATCCCTCCTTAAATGGTCCCTTCCGGCGTTTGCTGTTCCGTGGTCTCGGCAGGGGCTGGTACCGGTGCTGCTGGTGGAGCCGGTGAAGCCGGCGCGGGTGCTCCGGGGGCTCCGGGAACTGGACCTGCCGGCTCGCCTGGAAGTGAAGGAGCCGCCGCCATGGCCGGAACCGGTGCCGCAGCAGGTGGCTTGCGCGCCGCCCGGATCTCGCGCGCTTTCCGGCGCTTTTCGATACGCTTCATCTTTTCGTCGATGCGCACCGTGATGAACTTCATCACCAAGTCCGACACACGCAGACGGCGCTCGATTTCCTTCACGCTGTCCGCATTCGCCGTAAATTGAAGCAGGATATACTGGCCTTCCGTTTGCTTCAGTACGCGATAGGCAAGCTTGCGGACGCCCCACTTTTCCGTCTTGTCGAGTGTGCCGCCCCCTTGGGTGATCACATTCTTTAACTGATCGATCACCGGATCCACTTCTTCTTCGGTGGCGTCCGGACGAACGATGAACAACTCTTCGTAGACTCTCATTCTTCCTCTTTGTGTAAGCCTCCAGCGCGACGATTGAATTTCGTCATGGCCCTACTGGCGCCTTCAGCAACTATGCATTCGACAGCATCCGCGGTGTAAGACACTATCTCTTGCACGTCATTTCTCAGTGCCCGCGCAAAGGGAGCGAGCACATATTCCGCCGCGTCGCGAACCGGGAATTCCGGGCGTACACCCACCCGGACCCGGATAAAGACCTCAGTCTTCAGAGCGGCGATGATCGACTTGACACCGTTGTGTCCAGCCGCTGAACCATTTTCTTTGATGCGCAGTCCCGACCAAGGTAGGTCTAGTTCGTCGTACACCACGATCAAATTTTGGTTCGTCAAGGACCGGTATTTCAATATTTCCTGAATACCGGCCCCTGAAAGATTCATGAATGTCTGCGGCTTAATGAGAACCACATCCACGTCTCCGATTCGGCCCGCGCCCGTCAGCGATTGCCCGTCGCGCTTCACGATCCGGATCCCATGGCGGCTAGCAAGTTCATCGGCAACGGCGAATCCGATATTATGCGGCGTGCCGCTGTATCGTTCGCCTGGATTTCCCAGCCCGGCGATGCAAAACGTTTTCGTTCCGGGAACAGGGACGTCGTCAGACATTCCTTACAAAGAGAGCTCGTACTACTTCTTCTTGGGAGGCGGGGCAGCTTCGGTGCCTTCTTCCTTCTTGCCCTTCTTCACCACCTCAGGCTCCGCCGCCGCGCCTTCAGCAGCGGCCGGCTCGGCTTCCGCTCGTGGTGCAACCACATGCGAAATGACCGCTTCGGGCAGGGTCAACAGCTTGCGAGATTCCCCCATGGGAATGTCGGCGGCGCGAATGGCACCGCCGATCGCCAAATCTGTGACATCGATGACAAACTGTTCGGGAATATCATTGGGCAAGCACTCGATCTCCACCTCGCGAGTGACCACCTCGTAGATGCCGCCCTGCAGCTTAACGCCCTTCGGCTCGCCTTGCGTCAGCACAGGCACCGTGACGGTCATACGCTCCGTCAGATCAATGCGCTTCAGGTCGGCATGCAGCAAAGAATCCTTGATGGGATCGAACTGCCAATCGACAATCATCACCGGCGTGCTAGCGCTGCCTGCCAGGTTGAGATTAAAGATGGTGTTGTGACCCGATTTGCTGTTCAGGATCTTCGTCAGATCCTTAGGACTTACCGCGATCGACGCCGGTTCGGCCTTGCCGCCATAGACCACGGCAGGCACTGAGCCTTTTACGCGCAGCCGACGAGCTTCATTCTTTCCGCGCGAATCCCGTGATTCGGCGGTGACTGTAATTTCCGTTCTCATTCCTTCAACCTACCTATATAAACAACGTGCTGATGGAGCCGCCCTCATGGATCGACTGAATCGCACGAGCCAGTAACGGAGCCACCGAGAGCGACCGTATCTTCGGACACTGTTGCGCGTTGGCTGTCAACGGAAGCGAATTGGTGACCACCAACTCCTTCACCGGCGAATCGGTAATTCGATCAACCGCCGGGCCCGACAAAATCGCGTGGGTAGCGCAAGCCGTAACCGACTTCGCGCCCTGATCCAACAGCGCCTGTACTCCATTCACCAGCGTTCCGGCCGTATCTACTAAATCGTCCACCACCAGGCAATGCTTCCCGCGAACATCGCCGATAATATTCATTACTTCCGCAACGTTCACGTCGGTACGCCGCTTATCGATAATCGCCAGCGGAACTGTCAGCCGCTTGGCAAACGAGCGGGCCCGTTCCACGCCGCCAGCGTCCGGTGAAACCACGATCAGTTCGCTGCGGCTATAACGTCCTTGAAAATATTCCACCATCACCGGCGCGGCAAACAGATGATCGACGGGAATATCGAAAAATCCTTGAATTTGCGCGGCGTGCAAATCGAGCGCTAGAACACGGTCAGCCCCGGCGCGCTCCAGCAGACTCGCCACCAGTTTTGCCGAAATCGGCATACGCGGCTTGTCCTTGCGGTCCTGCCTTGCATACCCATAATAGGGTAACACTGCCGTGATGCGCTCCGCACTAGCCCGCTTAAAGGCATCGAGCATCAGCAACAGTTCGACCAGGTTGTGATCGACCGGAGTGCAGGTCGGCTGAACGAGGAAAACGTCCGCCCCGCGAACATTTTCCTGGATTTGCAGGTGCGTCTCCCCATCCGCAAATGACTTAATCATCATGGCGCCCAGCGGGGCGCTCAGCGCATCGCAGATTTGCTGGGAAAGAGTCGGATTGGCCGTGCCGCTAAATACCTTGAAATCGGTAAACAAAGCTCGTGTCGGTTTTGCAGCACCCATCCTAAACTGATCTCCTCATCTCCGGCGAAATGGCTCCCTTTAATGCGCGACTCCAGGTGTTTCGGTATTGCCGCCGCGAAACGAAACAAACCAAGTGCGCTGTCCCGGCGGGAAACCGTCCGGCTGCCGCCTGCGCCTCCGCATTTGTCTGAAAAACACCAAACAACGCCGAACCGCTGCCGGTCATGAGAGCTGGCTTTGCCCCCAGCCGCCGCAGTTTTCGCGTGAGCGCAGCCAGTTCCGGATGCGCTCCAAACACCGCCTGCTCGAAATCGTTTTTGAGCGGAATTTGGTCAAAGCCCGCGCCCTGCAGAGCCCAGGCGACCGATTGAAACTCTCTCAGAATAAGGGACTCCGGGGATGAAGTCAACGGATTACTACGGTTCAGTTTCAGGTAAGCGTTGGCGGTGGAGACGTGTATTCCGCTGGCGACGACCAGGGCGACGCGGGATGGCTGGTCGGGCAGCGGATACAGTTCGGTGCCACGGCCCAAGCCAATAGCCGTGCCGCCATACAGGAAGAAGGGCACATCGCAGCCGAGCGAGGCACCCAAACGAACCAAATCCGGCTGGGGGATCTGTTTGCCTGCGAGCGCCGGAAGCGCCAGCAGCACGGCCGCCGCGTTACTGGACCCGCCGCCGAGTCCGGCACCCATCGGAATCTTCTTCCGCAGTACGAAACGAACCCGGGCCTTCACCTTGAGATGATCGAGCACCAATTTTGCGGAACGAACTACCAGATTGTCGGGGATGTCTATCGAGCTGTCGATTTCGATGTGGGTTCGTTTCGCAAAATCGAACTCGATGGTTAAGGTATCTCGTAAGTTGATGGTTTGAAAGATGGTTCGGAGCTCGTGATAACCGTCGGGGCGCTTGTGCAGGACACGCAGATCGAGGTTCAGCTTGGCGAACGAGGGTACCGAGACCTTCACGACTGATACTTGATCAACGAAAACAGATCGTAGTCCGACAGTTTCTGGCGTCCATTCAAGAATGTAAGCTCGATTACAAAGCCGAGACCGATTACTTTGCCTCTGACTTGTTCGACCAACTGAGCGACCGCCGAAGCAGTGCCGCCGGTCGCGAGCACATCGTCGACGATCAGGACATTCTGATTCGGCTCGATCCCGTCAGCGTGAATTTCCAGCCGGTCAGTTCCGTATTCCAGTTCATAGTCGATCGACTTCACGGTAGATGGCAGCTTCTTCGGCTTACGTACGGGAACGAAGCCAGCTCCGAGAGCTAGCGCAATGGCAGGGGCAAAAAAGTAGCCGCGCGCTTCTATTCCCACGACTACATCGACCGGAGTTTTCCGGTAGTGTTCGTGAAGCTCGTCGACGGTTTCCCGGAACCCGTGCTTATCCTTTAGGAGCGTGGTGATGTCGTAGAAATTGATGCCGGGCTTCGGAAAATCTGGGACTTCCCGGATCAACTGTTTCAAATGGTCCATTCGTTGGTGTGTCGGTGCTATTTGGCTATCGAGAGATTGTCGAATTGGGCAGTGCCCCAGCCGGTACCGATACCCATCATGCCATGGGCGTGTGATGAGTCCTGTTTGGCGGCAAGCAGGCGGCCGTCCAAGCGGGCGCTAATTTGGTTGCCGCGGAAGCTGAGTTGCAGGCGGTGCCAGCCCTGCCTTAAGTCCGGCACGATGCCGGAGGCCAGCACGGTAACGGGCTTTTTGTAGGCGGCCGAGAGGATTTGCCAGGAGCCGTCGCGCTTCAATTGGAGAACGTATCCGCTCGGCCACAGCATCTTGCTATCGGCGAAGACATCGGCGGAATCGATGCGGCCCATGAGGCTGGCTTCGTTCGAGTCCAGAAATAGAACGTCCGAGCTGACCTGATAGTCCGACCAATTCGCATCTCCGGCCAGCGTCCAGGGGTTCGGCAGCGGCCCCCAGGGAATCGGTTTTTGCGTAATCACCTGTTCAAGGCATTTGCCGCTCCGTTGACGGCAGAGATGAACCTCAAAGGCACCGTCCTGATCGGAGAGAAATTTGGGTGCGCGGTTCAATGCGCCGCTTTCGAAATTGTCGCGATAAGGGAATGGAAAGGGACGATCGGAGGGCGGCTCAGCGGTTCCCTTCCCCTGACCGGTGGTTGTGGTTAAAGAGTACAGGGAATCGGGATCGAGGGTAAGTTGAACGCTTCCCTGCTTTCCTTGAAGATCGGCCACGTGCGCGAACGTTTTTTGCGCGTTGGTCTCCCAGACGTGAACAACAGTCGAGGAAAGGCCGCCGGAGATATGGAGCGTTATGGGCTGCGGAGCCTTTGCGTCGATGGTCTCGGCGATCAGGCTCCAGTTTTTTCGGTCCGGTGACTTCAGGGCAACGTAGCTGCCGCCATTGGCGAAAAAGCCGGAACTGGAGTCAAGGTACTGCCAGCCGGGTTGCGCGAATTGCGTGGTGTGGGCGGTGGCCCAGATCGCGCCCTGCACCTGATAGTAGCCAGACCAGGGAGTATTGGCGTACATCAAGCCGGAGTTGGGCGCGGCGAGATTGTCGTAGTAGGAGGTCACCGGGCTCCAGATTTCAGTTTTGGTGAGCGCGCCTTCCAGATAGTTGCGGTTGTAGCGCTTCGCCAGAATGCGGCCTCCGATGGTCCAGTCTCGCGAGAGGATAGGTCCTGCGCCGCCGTTGGGCTGGTCTTCGCTCGACCAGAGCGGTTTACCGGAGTACTTTGCTTCGGCCGTGGTAGTGAGCTTCCCGTCGCGGCGCGGATAATGGGCTCCGATTACCGCTACCGACGAGGCCAGTTCTTTATCGTGCTGCATGGCATCGGCCACCGCCCACTCGTGTTCGCCCGGATATTCGTCGCAACAGACGACCTTTACGTTGAGCTTCCGCGCGAGCAGCGTTCGATGAAGCTGCTTCACATACGCGGCGTCGTAAATTTTTTCGTTCCAGATGCCCGCGTAGGAAACATCGAGGCCGTAGAACTTTTTCGCGCCTTCGATGAAATCGGCCACGTAGCTCGCCATGTCGGGCGAGTAGAAATGGCCACCACCGACCCAGCCCGGAGCGCCCCAAGGCAGCACGTCCAGAACAATATGCGGATTGCGCCGGCGCGCCTCTTGCATCAGCCACCATTCGTAACCGCGATGGAAGTCGCGGTCGGTGCGGGAACGTTCGTGACTGGGCTCCGATCCGTCGGTGGAGTTGACGTCGGCGCCAATCTCGACTTTCAGGTGTTGCAGAGACGCGCCATAATCCGGCTTAAACAAGTAATCAAGGATTTGGCTGCGATAGGGCTCTGGGTAATCGACGAGAAGACGCGAGGAAGCGCCCGCACTGAGAGCGCCGATCCCATCGAACGTTCTGCCGCTGGCGTGACCGTCAAGCAGAATTGTCTTGCCCGTGCCCTTATCGGGAGTCTGCCTGGCGCATACGGCCATCGCCAGAACGAATAGAAGCAGAAAATTTTGTGGAATGGATCGGTTCATACGTGTGTTTCGCGATCCTGGCGGTGCGTGGAGGGGACGGGCAGCCAAAGATGTTCGATTTCTTCCAGGCTGCGGCCCTTCGTTTCGGGCACGGCCCGCAGAACGATGAGAAACGTGATGACACACATGGCGGCGTAGATGAGAAACGCTCCCGTCGGCGTCACGGCTTTTGCGAGGGAGAGGAACGTCATGGTGAGCAGCGTACAGGCAGCCCACAGACAAACCGTAGCCATGGACATAGCCCGGCCCCGGATGCGAGTGGGGAAAATTTCCGCGAGTAAGACCCAAACGCCGGGTCCGAGGCCGATGGCAAAGGCCGCCACGCAAACCAGCATGATTCCGAGGACCAGCGCTGCCGGAGGAGAGTGCATGAAAAATGCCGCCGCGAGACCCGCCTGACCGAGGGCCATCACCCCGGAAGAGACCATTAGCAACGGACGCCGCCCGAATTTGTCGATCATGTTGAGAGCGATCAGGGTAGCGAAAAAGTTCACCAGCCCGACGATGACGTTTGCAAAGATGGCCGCTGTATCGCTTCCGCTGTGGACTTGCTGCTTGAAGATCACGGACCCATAGAACAGCACAGTATTGATGCCGGTCACCTGCTGCAGAATGGCAAGCGCGACAGCGATCCACAAGGCGCGCCGGAGACCGGGCCGGAAGAGTTCGGCGAGGGTGCCGGTCTCTTCGGCGATGGTTTGTTCGATTTCCGTTAATTCCTTTGTTGCGGTGACGCGCCCGTTAATTTTGCTTAGGACCGCAAGGGCTTCCGGGCTTCGGCCCATTTCCACCAGCCAGCGGGGACTTTCGGGAACGAAAAACAGGCCGACAAAAAAGGCTACTGCTGGAACGGCCGCCACCGCGAACATCCAGCGCCAACTGGAGGGACCGGCAAACGAGAGAAGCCAGTTCGTTAAATATGCCAGAAGAATGCCGGTGACGATCGCCATTTGATTGAGCGACACCAGGCGCCCGCGATCGCGGGCGGGCGATACTTCGGCGATGTAGAGCGGAGCCAATACGGAAGCTGCGCCGATGCCCAAGCCGCCGATGAGTCTCGCGGCCACAAACTGCGATAGCGTCCGGGGGAGTGCTGCGCCCACAGCGGATAGGGCAAACAGAAAGGCGCAAAACATCAACACGCGCCGCCTTCCGAAGCGGTCGCTGAGGCAACCGGCGATGCTTGCCCCCGCGATACAGCCGAACAGAAGCGCGCTGACGGCGAATTCGGTTTGCACATCGGTGAGGTGAAGCTCGGCTTGCAGGTAGATGATGCCGCCGTTGATGACCGCGATGTCGAAGCCGAACAATAGGCCTGCCGTGGCCGCGACCATGGCGGCGAGGAGGACGTAGGAGCGGCTGCCGGTTTCCATCTGCTGCATAGTGTATCGATACAGGCTGTCCTCGGGCTTCTTCTGGCTTGTTAGGTCGATTATCTGGTGGTATGCTTTCTTCGTAATAGCATATGGCGAAGCGTACCTCCAATCCTTCACAAGGCGATCTTCTGCAGGGAACTCTCGATATGCTGATTTTGCAGTCTATCGCGCCCGGTCCGGCGCATGGGCACACGATTGCGCATGTCATCGAACGCCGCTCGGAAGACGTTCTTCAGGTAGAACACGGGTCTCTGTATCCGGCTCTGCACCGGTTGGAAGACCGGGGCTGGATCGCTTCTTTCTGGGGAACGTCGGAAAACAATCGCAAGGCCAAGTACTACCGGCTGACCGCGATCGGGCGGAAGCAACTCACAGAGGAAACGAGCCGCTGGGACCGGCTCGTGCGCGCGATTAATCAGGTCATTTGGCCTGCCGAGGAGTAACCGATGTCGTGGAGTCGTTTCTTTCGGAGGAGCCATTGGGATGAGGAACGGGCGCGCGAGATCGACGCCTATATCGAGTTTGAGACTGCTGAAAATGTAGCGCGTGGCATGGCGGCCGAAGAGGCTCGATACGTCGCGATCAGGAAGTTTGGCAATCCAACGTTAGTCCGGGAGGAGATCTATCGCATGAATAGCATTGGCTTCATAGAAACGCTTTGGCAGGATTTGCGGTACGGAGCGCGTGGGCTGCGCTTGAGTCCTGGGTTTGCGGTGGTGGCGATTGTTTCGCTGGCGCTGGGGATTGGGGCGAATACGGCGATTTTTCAGTTGTTCGATGCGGTCCGATTGCGGCTGTTGCCGGTGAAGGATCCGCAGCAGCTTGTAGACGTAAAACTCGCAAGCGGGATCGGCGATCGAGGGCCAAGTGACAAGGTCGGACGCCACTCGAATCTCACCTATGCGGTATGGGAGCAGATCCGCGCCCATCAGCAGGTATTCTCCGGCGTTGCGGCGTGGAGCAATAGCTCCTTTAATCTTGCTCCGCGCGGGGAAGCGCGCAATGTGGAAGGTCTGTATGTGAGCGGTGATTTCTTCCGTGTGCTGGGAGTGCGGCCTGTGCTCGGGCGGGTGTTTTCCGCGGCCGATGACCGGCGCGGCTGCGGGTCGCCGGGCGCGGTGATCAGCGATGCGTTTTGGCAGCGGGAGTATGGAGGAAAGACACGGGTGGTTGGCCGCAAACTGACGCTCAATGGACATCCTTTCGACATTATCGGCATCATGCCAGCTAGTTTCTTCGGCGTCGACGTGGGACATCAATTCGATGTGGCCGTTCCGATCTGTTCGGAGCCACTGCTGGAGCCTGCCGAAAATGCCGTAAACAAACGGACTTACTGGTGGTTAGCAGTTCTTGGAAGGCTGAAGCGAGGGGTTTCGATGCCACAGGCAAGCGCGCAGCTAAAGGTGATTTCCTCTAGCATCTTTCAGGCGACGGTGCCGGTGTACAACCCCCAAGACGTGAAAGGCTATCTGAATCTCCAGTTGGAAGCGGACCCTGCCGGAAACGGTCTTTCGTCTATTCGCGGGAGATATGAGGCTCCGCTGATTCTGTTGTTGTCGATTGCAGGGCTTGTTTTACTGATTGCGTGCGCCAATTTGGCTAACTTAATGCTTGCACGGGCCAGCACTCGGGAACGTGAGATTGCGGTGCGGCTGGCGTTGGGAGCTTCTCGCCGGCGCTTGATCTTTCAATTACTGTCGGAGAGTCTACTGCTTGCGTTTAGCGGAGCCGCGTTGGGCATAGCACTGGCGCGGGTCTCCAGCCGTTTTCTTGTTCTGTTCATTAACGTTCCTACGGACCCGATTTTTCTAAACATCTCGCCGGATTGGCGCGTGCTCGGTTTTACAACGGCGCTGGCGGTACTCACTTGTCTTCTTTTCGGTTTGACACCCGCGCTGCGGGCCACACACATTGAGCCGAGCGCGGCGATGAAGGCCGGGGGACGCGGCTTGAGCGCCAGTCGCGAACGGTTTGGGCTGCGCCGCTTTCTGGTTGTTTCGCAGGTGGCGCTTTCACTGGTGCTTCTGACCGGTGCGCTCCTCTTCGTGAGAAGCCTGGACAATCTACTGACAGTCGATGCCGGGTTCCAGGAAAATGGAATTCTCATCGCAAACCTCGACATGAGCCGGCTCGGTTTTTCGGCGACCCGGCAGCGCGTGATGAATGAGGAGCTGTTGACACGACTGCGCCATGTAACTGGAGTGGAATCGGCCGCGATGTTTTCAAACGAACCCGCTGGCGGGAATAACTGGAACGAACTAGTGATGCTGGAAGGAAAAGAGAACCAGAAAAAGCCTATCTACTTCGACCGCGTGAGTGACGGATACTTCAGAACGCTCAGCATTCCCCGAATAGCCGGGCGCGATTTCAACGAAGATGATACTCCCACCTCTCCGAAAGTCGCGATCGTCAATGAGGCGTTTGCGCGCAAGTACGCACGTGGCGCAAATCCTATCGGAATGCGGTTTCGAATTGAGGGCAGCCCCGGCGAGCCAGAGCCGTTCTACCAGATCGTCGGTCTTGTCAAAGACACAAAGTATTTGAACCTGAGACAAGAGTTCGTTCCGATCATCTATGAATCGGAATCACAGCGCGCGGACCCGGATAGCGAGCCCAGTTTTTTTATACACTCCAGTCTTCCGTCACTCAACTTAATTTCCTCGGTGAAGAAGGCGGCTGACGGTGTTGAGCCGAATGCCACGATGAGCTTCGGAAGTTTTAAGACGGATATTCGTGAAAGGCTTCTGCCGGAGCGCTTGATGGCGACGCTTTCAAGCTTCTTCGGATTTCTGGCGGCGGTTCTCGCGACGGTGGGGCTTTACGGCGTGATGGCGTACATGGTGGCTCGCCGGCGAAATGAGATCGGCATTCGCATGGCGCTGGGGGCCGATCAGGTGGCGGTGGTCTCGATGGTGCTTCGCGAAGCCGCAGGGTTGTTGGTGATTGGACTCGCGGTGGGAATCGGGCTGACGTTGATCGCGGCTCGGGGCGCAAGTTCGTTGCTGTTCGGCGTGCCCTCTTGGGATCCGGTTTCTCTCTCTATTGCCGTCGCCAGCCTGGCCGTTATCGGACTCGTTGCGAGTTCGTTTCCGGCGGCGCGGGCCGCTCGGCTGAATCCTATGGCTGCGCTTAGAGAGGAATAGCGTTACTCACCGTAAAGCAAATACTTCCTGCGAACTTTCATAAACCGCTGCAAATCGCTGTCGTAACCGCGCTCAATCGATACAGGGTCCTGACCGGCTTTGAGCGCGGCAATGACCGATTTGCTGCCGATCAGCTTGTTGTCCAGGTCAAGGTCGATCTTTCCGGGGTACATTTTTTCGAGGGCATAAATGATCTCCAGACCCAGCCGCACGCTATTGAAGGCGTTTCGATCCGTGACGATGAAGCGTACGCCGTCAATCGTTTTTCCCTGGAAGTGTGAGGCATCGGGACGGAAACGGTTCGCATAGGCGCGAACGCCGGGGATGGCTCGTGCGTTCAGGAAGGCCGCCAGTTTCTGACCGTCCAGCCAGTCAGCCCCGATCTGTTCATAAGGAACCTTGGTGCCCCGGCCCACAGAGAAGTTTTGGTTTCGTTCCAGGAGGCAGATACCGGGATACAATAGCGCCTCGGGCAGACTGTTCATGTTGGGCGAAGGATCGACCCAGGTGAGATTCGTCGCATCCCACCATTCGTCGCGTTTCCATCCCTGCATCTGAATGACGTGGAGGTCGGCGCCGAGATGCTGCTCGCCATTGACAAAGCGCGCCAGTTCGCCGAATGTGAATCCGTGCCGGACGGGCTCGGCGGCGCATCCCACGTAGGATTCCAGATCTTTATCGATAACAGGCCCCTCCACGTGATCTCCGGTGATGGGATTGGGGCGGTCCAGCACATAAAAGGGGAGGTGCAAGCGAGCGGCCTCCTGCAGCCCGTAGGTCATGGTGCAGGAGTAGGTGTAGAAGCGCGCTCCCACATCTTGTATGTCGTAGACGACGGTATCGACGCCTTTCAACATCTCGGGCGTCATTCGGTGGCTTTTGCCCGCGTGAAGGCTGTAAATCGGGAGGTGCGTGGCGGGATCCACCGAGTTGGAAATGTCCGGCTGATCCTCCTTTCCGAAGAAACCGTGTTCCGGAGAGAAAAGCGCTTCGACCTTCACGCCTGCCGCGAGCATGAGATCCACATTCCGCTTTCCATCCCGGCTGAGTCCTGTGTGGTTTGTGATGAGGCCGATATGCTTGCCCATCAACGGAGCAAAATGCTGCTTGACCAGAACATCCAGGCCGGTCAGCACGCCTTTATTGGCAGCCTCCGGCGAATTCGTCTGCGCACAAAGCACAGTGGCGCACAGCAATGCGAAGAAGATTTTCATGGGATCTCTAGAACATCAATCGAAGCGAGAATTGAAGCTGCCGGGGAGTGCTGCCGATTCTGGTGCTGCTGATGGTGCCGAAGGAAGGCGTTCCCAGCGTGGCGTTTGGCTGCGAGAAATTCGGCGTATTCGTCAGGTTGTACGCTTCGGCGCGGGCCTGAAGATGCAAGTACTCGGTCAGCCGGAATTCTTTGAACAGGGACATGTCAAAGTGGCGGAAGTGCGGTCCATACACCGCATCGCGGGCTTCCGAACCGATCGTGCCAAATGCCTGCGGCTGGAAGGCCAACGTATTAAACCATTCGTGGATACTGGGATTACCGAGCGTCGCGCTGGCGATTTGATTGGGGCGGTCGCTGCCAATACCGGTGTTACTCTGCGGACTTGAGTTGGCCACCGAAAACGGAAATCCGGTCTCCCATACATCAATGGCATTCAGTTGCCATCCCTTCCCCAGGCCGCCTTTCCAGCCCGTCCAGGAGCTTCCAAAGGGAAGCTGATAATTCACCATGAGCGTAAAGCGGTGACGCATGTCAAGATCGCTGTTGCCGCGCTCAAGCGTCGCTGTTTGATAGGGCAGCGCGCTTGAATACAGGCCGCCGGTCGAGAATCCGACGGTATCCCCGATGGCGTGGCTCCACGTGTAGCTCGCATTGGCGGTAATGCCTTTGCTTAGCCGGCGCTGGACGGAAGCTTGTAAGCCGTTGTAATTCTGGTAGCCAGTGGACTGGATCACAGGAGTGGAAGTCACCAGGGGAAGCTGCGAGTAGAAGGGGCGCCTGGTTACGTAGCTGGCCACTGCTGGCGGAGCTAGATCCAGATCCGGTGAAATACGCAGATTTTTCCCAAACTCGCCCACATAGCCGACCGTGACGACCGTGGCTCCGACCGCCTGTTCTACGTTGAAGTTGACCTGATCGACGTAGGAGTTCTGGTAATCCAACTGAATGCCACGGACAGCGCCGCTCAGATTGGTGGTGGATTGCGCGGCCGGGAGAGGCAGGGGCGTGGATAGCGAAACGGTCAAAGGATTGGGCGAATACGTCGTGACGAACGGCGGATCGGCGAACGGCACGGAGGGACCGGTGTTGTCGCGAAAATAGACTCGCCCATAACCGCCGCGCAGGACTGTACCAGGGCGGATATTAGCGGCAAACCCCACGCGCGGCGCAATGGATTTATAATCCGTTTTCACCCCGGCGCTGCGGGAAGCGCCGTTTACGCCGGGCACGATCAACGACGCTGTTGCTGGATTGAAGTTAGAAATCTGATTATGGGCATCGATATCCGGCGTGATGATGTCGTACCGCAGGCCTAAATTCAGGGTAAGAACTTTCGTGACGCGCCAATCGTCCTGAATGTAAAAACTGGGTTCCCAACTGCGCAGATACCGCGGCTCGAGCTGCATGATGCGCGTGACCTGATAGGCATTGCCTTGCAGGAAATTAGCGAGAGCGAAATTGCTCGGTTTCGTATTGAAGGAGAAACTCCCTGGGCCGGAGGTATTCTCTTCGTTTTCTATCTGACGCCGGATCAGAACCGCGCCGTATTTCAAGGTGTGCGATCCCTTCGTCTGCGTAAGCGACCCGCCGTATTGGAAGGTGTTGTCCAGATCGATCAGGGGCAAATAGCTGGAGTCTCCGAAGCCCGCGTATCCCGTGATGGCCACGTTAGACAACGCGGAAGTGAGTTGATCGATATTGGCGTTAGCGATGCCAAACTGCTGCGAGAAGTTCTTGCCGTAGTTCAGAGGGAACGATGTATTGTTGATTCGCGTGTACCCGGCCTTCAACTCCAGAACGAGAGTGGGGCTGAAGATGTGGGTGTGATTGAGCAGAATCTGCTGTGCGGTTTGCTGCGCTTCGCCGGGATACGATACGGGGCCGCCTGGTTCAATGCCGCCGACGGCCGGAAGAGCGCTCGGTGTGGAGGTATTGACGGCGTTGTAGGTGTAGCGGGCAAAGAAATTATCCTTTTCCGAGAAGTGCTGGTCGACACGGGCATCGTAGGTATTGCTGAACTGTGAGGCATTCGGGCTGTAGGTGAAGTTGTTGGTGGTTCCGGGAAGATTGGGCGCCGGGTAAAGCGCAAAGTATTTCAGCGCAATGGGGTTCAACTGGGTGGCCGGAATCACAGGGCCGCGGATGTCGGATAAATTGCCTGGGTTCTGCTGCTCGAAGAGGGTGGGCACCGTGCTCACGGTCGTCGTGCCCTGAACAATTCTCAGCCCTTCATAGTCGCCGAAGAAAAAAGTCTTGTTCCTGCGGATGGGGCCGCCTACGCTCGCGCCGAACTGATTCTGGCGGTATTTCGGCTTTGGTCCGACGGTGGCGAAAAAATCTCGTCCGTCAAAGATGTCGTTTCGTAGATACTCATACGCCGATCCATGGAAATCGTTGGTGCCTGACTTGGTGATCAGATTGATGACCGCGCCGGGCGTCTTGCCCGCTTCGGCGGGATATAAATTCGTCTGCACGCGGAATTCGGCGATGGCATCGATAGAGGGGCGCACTCCAATACCGCCGATGGTGGCTTCGTTGTTGTCCAGGCCATCCACCAGTTCATTGTTCAGCGTGTCCGATTGCGCATCCACGGAAACGGCAGCCGTCTGGCGGCGATCATCCGGTCGATTGCCATTGGAGATGGCGCCGGGCGTGGCTTCGTTCGCTCCCGCAGCCAACTGCGCCAGTTGAATGAAATTCCTGCCGTTCAGCGGCAGATCTTGCACCTGTTTGGCTGTGATCACAGTGCTTAGCGTGGACGTGTCGGTTTCAAGACTGGGCGGCGCGCCGGTGACCTGCACTGTTTCCGCGCTCTCGCCGAGCGGCATTTTGATGTCCTCGCGCAGACGGTCGCCCGCGTTCAGGGACAGATTGGCGATCACAAATTTCTTGAATCCGGGCGCGGTGGCGTTAATGGAGTATTGGCCGCTTTGCAGGGAGCTAAAGATGTATTCGCCTGACGGACTGGCTTGGGCATTGCGCAGTTCGCCGGTGCCTTTGTTCGTGAGAACAATTTTCGCGCCCGGCAAAACGCCCCCGCTTGGATCTGTGACGGTGCCGAGAATAGCGCCGGTCGTGATCTGGGCTCGCGCGCCGCCGACGCTCCAAAACAGCACAAAAAGACAGCACAGAAGGCGTGAAATGCGAAGGTAATTAGCCGAACGATAACGGTCTGGTACGCATGACATAAACAGCTTCCCTTTCAATTCTCTTTTGGGATTGGTGGAACCGTGATTTTACCTTGCTCATTTTAGAAAGGGTATCGAGAGAATGAAATGTATGCGCGTGCCGTAAGTAATAACTGGAAATGAATATTGAGAAGGTATGTTGGACGGATGCGCAACCCCGAGGAACAAGAGCGGTTTCTCGCCCATGAGCGATTCGGAGAGATGACAGCCGCTGAGCGGCAGCGTCGGGCGTTCAGAAGAAGAGGTTGTCTGGCTATTCCGGTTGCTCTTTGCATGGCATTCGGCGTGTGGATCGGAATCTCGCGTATGGGAGCTCATTTTACAAAAACGGTTGCCACTGGCGAGCATGCTTTTCAATGGTTAACCAGCCAGCACTCTGAGCAGGTTCACTACGGATATTCGATTGAAAAGTACCGATGGCAGGGTTACGGACTCAAAATCCATTTTTGGGCAGGCAACTATCTGGACTTGCGGTTTAATGCACCCCAGCTAAAGTTGGTAACCGTGAAGAGTCAACGCTGGCTGGCCTCCAATCGCGTCATTTTGATTGGGTTGGACTACGTTATCGATATAGGCTCTTACTCTCCTCCGGGTGAGCTTTGGCTTCTTTACGATTTCGAACGCGGGGAATTGCGGAGTTGCGGACCTGACAGTCCGTGGCTGGTGTGGCCGCCGAAAAGGGGCAAAGGCCGGGAGATGTCGTGCGATGATCTCCGAGCTTACGCAAAAACTTTAGAGTAACGGCGCTTTACTTTCCGCGATCGAGCTACGCTTAACTTAGCGGACATAGGTCGTTCATTCGTGGCGCAGCGCAGCCATAGGATCGAGGCGCATCGCTCGTCGGGCCGGAATAAAGCCGGCCAGGGCGGCTACTCCCATAAGCAGAAGCGCAACGGCAATGAGAGTGGCCGGGTCGTTCGCGCCAATGCCGTAGAGCATGCTCGCGATCAACCGCGAAGCGGTAATCGCGCACGGGAGTCCGATTGCAAGGCCAATGATTGCGAGCACAAGAGTCTCGCGCAAGATCATCCAGAGGACTGCGCTTCGTTGCGCGCCAAGCGCTATGCGAATTCCGATTTCCCGCGACCTCCGGGTGACACTGTAGGCCATAAGTCCATAGAGCCCAATCGCCGCCAGCAATAAGGCGATTCCTCCGAAAAACGCCGAGAGTAATGCCGTGATCCGCTCTCGTAACAGTGAGTGGTCGATCTGCTCCTCAATGGTCGTGGCAGAAGGAACGTATTCTCGCCCGAGCGATTTGACGACCTGCCGGATCGGTCCCAGCATTGCCATTGATGCGCCCTTTGTTTGAACGAGCAGCTCAGAGTTGCCCATGTAGGCACCATACTGCGGGAAATAGAGCATGGGCTGCCGATGCTTGCGTATGTCGTAGAAACTGGTGTTGGTGACGATGCCGACGATCTGTAGATCATGCCATTTCGGCTCGGTGACGATATCGAGGTGCTGGCCGAGGGCATCGCCTCTGGGAAATAGTTGCGCGGCAAGGTTTTCGCTGATTATCGCCACGCATGACGCATGGTTGTCATCGTCCCAGGTAAAACTCCGGCCACGAAGCAGACCGATTCCCATGGTTCGCAACGCTCCCGGCATAATCATCGCTAAGTCTGAAGGAACTCCTTCAGTGTTCTTTCCGCTGATGTGAACTCCGTCGGTCCCATTCAATAATGTTCCCCGGGGTACTGTGTACCAGTGCAGCGGAGATCACGCCCGGAAGATTTGAAATGCGTTCGGTTAGCTGGCGGTAATAGCTCACCCAATTCATGTTTTTGTATCCGCCCGGCTTCGGGACAAGCTCTACTTGCAATAAGCCATGGGTGCGGAACCCTGGTTCGACGTCATGCAAGTTTTGGAGGCTGCGGAGGAAGAGCCCAGCACCGGCAAGTAGAATCACCGAGAGCGCCACTTGCGCAACTATCAAACCGTTGCTCAGAAGACCATGCCGTTTTGTTACCGTGCGCGTGCTTTGCTGAAGCGCCGCATTGGGATCCTCGCGGGTGGCACGCCACGCAGGCGCCAACCCGAAGAGCACGCCGGTGAGAAGCGCCGCAGCAGCCGTGAATCCCAGAACCCGCCAATCCGGCGACAGATTTAGCGCGGCCGGAACGATATAGATTTGCCCTAGAATGAAGTCCGCCAATGCGCGGCTGCCCCAATACGCCAAGATAAATCCAATCACAGTGCCCGCGATGGAAAGTGTCACGCTTTCCGTAAGCATTTGCCTGACGAGTCTGGCTCTACTAGCCCTGAGCGCTATGCGCACGCCCATCTCATGAGCGCGCGAGGATGCGCGGGCCAGCATTAAACTGGCAAGGTTTACGCACGCGGCTAGCAGCACCACGCCCGCAATCGCCATTAGAATGTAGAGCGGTTTGGTGAAGCGCTCCCGCAGAAACGATCCACCCTTTGCGCCGGACTCGACTTTAAGCTGAAGCTTGAGGACGCGCCCGGCTTCCGCGGCCGTCCCGTTTACGGGCCTCATCGTTTGACGAATAGCGGGCCATAGCGATTCCAGTTGGACACGCGCCTGTTCGAGCGTTACACCCGGCTTGAGCCGCGCCGCTCCGTCCAGCCAGAGCGCGTCCCGGCGATTCAAATGCTTTTGTATATCGGAATCGCCAACCAGGGAAGGCTCCGCCGTGACCGGAACCGTTACTGCCGGGCCCTCCTCGGCGCTGAAGGCGGTGAACCCTTCGCGCGTCACGCCGATGATTGTGAATGGCAGTGTTTCAATCTTGATCGTCTTCCCGATAACATCCCGGGAGCCGCGATAGTGACGCTGCCAAAAGCCGTAGCTGAGCACCGCAACCTTATCGGGTGAGGCGGAGCTTAAATTCACATCTTCCGGCGTCAACAGACGCCCTAGTTCCGGCACAGCCCCCAATTCGGAATGAAAGTTACCCGTTACCGCCCAGATGTCGGCTCGCGAGAGTACCCTGTCCGCCTCCACGTTCAACACGACACCGCCCCACGCAAACATTCCCGAGAACACTGTCCGGTCGCGCGAGATTTCCTCGAACATGGGTAGCGAAAGAGCAGTGAATGGATCACCGGGGTCATGGGCTCCTACCCGGACGAGTTGCTCTGGGTGGGGCACGGCCAGATCTCGCAGCACCAGACCGTTCAGGAGCGAAAAAATCGCGGTATTAGCGCCAATGCCCAAGGCAAGAATCGACACGGCAACAGCAGTGAAGGTGGGGCTTTTGCGCATCAGGCGAAGACTGTACCGGATATCACCGAAAAAGTTCTCGATAGTAGGCCACTGCCAGATTTCCCGGCCGCGCTCCTCAGTCAGAGTTATATTTCCGAACTCCCGGCGCGCGGTTTGGGTCGCCTCTTCCCTGGTCATGCCTCCTACGACCAAACTGTTGATTTCTCGTCGAGATGTTGTTGAATCTCTTCCGATAAATCGGCGTAGCGGACTCGGCGTGAAAAGAGCTGTGTGATCCAACTCATAATGTCACCGGTGCTGTCTTAACCTGAAATAGATGGCCTAGAGGGCGGTCCCGCGGTTCCTTTTCGTTCATCATCGCCTCGCACGTAGGCTAGTTTACTCTAGACCTAGTTAAGCAATGTCTAATATGGGGCGAGCTTGCGGCTTTGGCTTGCGCGACCTATCGTACTGAGTCTACTTTCCGCGATCGAGCCACTGCTTCAACTTCGCGGACAACTCCGCCTCGCGGACTGGCTTAGCAAGATAATCGCTCATGCCTGCAGCTAAACAGGCTTGGCGGTCTTCGGCGAAGGCGTTCGCGGTCATGGCGATGATGGGCACAGTAGCGCCGTAGTCGCCGCGCGAGCGAATTACACGGGTTGCTTCCAGGCCGTCCATTTCCGGCATCAGGCAGTCCATCAAGACAAGATCGTAGGAGTGGCGCGCCACCAGTTCCACGGCTTCGGTGCCGTTGTTGGCGATATCGGCGGTGTAGCCCATGTGCCTGAGCATCAAAGTCGCGACTTTCTGGTTGATGAGATTGTCTTCCACCAACAGTAGGCGGGCGGCTTGACCTGTTGGCGTGCTCACATCGGCACCCGAAATTGCATCTGCCTTCGGAGCTACCGCCGGCGCCGATGGGCCGGACCGGGACGGGATCCAAGTAACGGCTCCCCCGCTAAAGGGTGTGGATTGGAAGCCGAGCGCCGAAATGGCAGGCTGTTCCCGCGCGCCGTCTGGTTCCACAAAGGAAGGAGCTTCAAGGACGCAAGATGGAAAATCGCCGTTCGCCATAGTTTCAGTTGGGCAAGGCTGTAAGACCCGGCCCTACTTCTCTTTTCGGCAGCTTCCGCGATTTTTCCGCTTTACTTTTCAACTATTTTGTCACCGGCTGTTCGCTTGCGGCCGGATCAAGAAGAGGGAACCCGTAGGAGCGCAGGATATCGTCCCCCAGCACAATGCCGCGAACACGGCGCACGTCGGCGCGGTCTAAAACCGGGAGCATCGCGATCTTCGAGCCGCTCATGCGATCAAGCGCGATCTCCATGGCCTGATCGGCATGCACATGTGGAAACAGGTCGAAATCGACGGCTTCCGGTTCGGTGGGACCGGAAAGCATGACGTCACGGGCAGATTTGCCGGCGTTTTCCGGTCCGTGATCCACATCGGTCGCACGAAGCACGCCGACCAGCATCCCGCCATAACCGACCAGATACAGGCCACCCACGGGCGCGGGAGGCAAATCCTCTAACGGCGTCTCCGGCTGGATGAAGGCTGGAGCCTCGCGCATAAATTGAGCGACCGCTTTCGAGTGGCGCTGGCGCGATTCTTCGGGATTGGGAAGATGAATGCCATCCTGCTCATTGAGTGCGTCATAAATGGGCCGAGGCTGGAGGCGATAGGAGATATAGAAGCTGGTGAGATTCGCGATCATCAGCGGCACGACGATGGAGTAATCGCGCGTAAGTTCGAAAATCATAAACACGGACGTAAGCGGGGTGCGAATGATGCCGGCAAAAACGGCTCCCATCCCCACTAATGCGTAGGCACCCGGAGTGGCGGTTTCCAAGGGGAACCAATGATGAACGATGCTGCCGACGGTACCGCCCAGCATCGCTCCGATGAATAAGCTAGGTCCAAAGATGCCGCCGGTATTCCCGGTGGCGTAACAGACGGCGGTGGCAACCAGCTTCAAGACAATCAGCAGCGCAACCGTGCCGAGCAGGAAATCTCCGCTCAGCACTTGCCCGACGAAATTGTAGCCGACGCCCAAGACCTGTGGAACAAAAAAGCCCAGAATGCCGACGGCGATTCCGCCGATAGCGGGCTGGCACCAGCGGCTCCAGGGGGGAAGCTCGCGAAGACGCATCCGGAGGTAGAGGGTTAATTTGACGAAGGCCACCGAACAAAAGCCGCCAGCCACGCCGAGCACAGCGTAAGCGATAAATTCGCCTGGATGATTGAGCTGGTAGGACGGGACGTGAAACAAGGGCTCGTCGCCGAGAAAGAGGTGGAGGACAACCCAGGACGTAGCGGCGCTGAGCACAACCGAGCCGAGCAGCGGCGCGTGCAAATCGCCCATGATTTCTTCGAGCGAGAAGAGCACGGCGGCAATCGGCGTATTAAAAGCAGCGGCCAATGCAGCAGCGGCGCCCACTGGAATAAGTTGTTTGATCCGCTCCTGCCCCAGACCCAACCTGCGGCCCAGCACCGAAGCCAAACCCGCGCCGATTTGAACCGACGGACCCTCGCGGCCCAGAGAAAGACCGCTCGCCAGCGCAGTCGCCGAGAGGAAAAAACGGCCTAGCACCGTCTTGAACGTGATGCGTCCGCCTTGCAGGAAAAGAGCCACCTTGGTCTGCGGGATACCGCTTCCACGGGCATAGGGAAAATACCGGCTCATGAGGAATCCGGTGAATAAGGAACCGAGCACAGGAACGAACAAGCGGCGCAGTCCCATTCCTCCGGAGGGATACATATAGTTCCCAAGATCCTGCGTTAGAACGATGAACGCGACGACAATGGCGCCGACGGTCGCCCCGATAAGTAACGAAATGACCAGAAAGAGCTGGCCTTCCCGTTGGCGCAACTCGCGATACCAGCGCTCGATAGCAGCACTAATGCGGCTTCGTATCCCCGGTGAAGCGAGAGTGCCAGAAGAACTGGTACCCATTACTTACTAGCGTACAGGGAAGGGGAAGCGGCACACCTAATGCGCCACGGAATGGGGAAAAAAGGCCGCCAATTGAAATGAGATGAAGAAATCTTTAAAATGGAAGAGACGGCGATGGAGTTCGCCATAACCGCCTTGCGCTGATGACTCCTACCATTCTTATTGGCTAGGAGTCTGTGTTTGCAAACCTTTCTATCCATCTCGCTGGGCGCAGTTGTGGGTGCGAATCTTCGCTACGTCGTGGCGCTCTATGTCACCAAATGGATTTCCTCGTCGTTTCCATTTGGAACCCTTCTCATCAATATTTCCGCCAGCTTTATCTTGGGTTTCTTTCTGATCTGGACCAGCGAGCGGGTGATCGCCGACCCGCGCTGGCGATTGCTGATCGCGGTGGGATTCTGCGGCGGCTATTCTACTTATTCAAGCTATGCGTTTGAGACGTTCGCGCTTTTTGAGCGGGGACAGTGGGCGCTTTCTCTAGCAAATGTGCTCGTCACAAACGTTCTATGCTTCATAGCAGTAGTGCTCGGCGGCGCGCTCGCCAGAAACCTGTAAAGAGAACTCACACATGAAAACAGCGGTTCAGGTCACCATCTATTTGAACGAGTCCGACAAGTGGGACGGGATACTGCGAATGCTGCAGGCGGAAGGGGTACGAGGCGCGAGCGTTTTTCATGCAGTGGCCGGTTTTAATGGAAGACATGGCATTCACCGGTCGAGTCTGGTGAACGGCGGAGGGGACCTTCCCGTGGTCCTGGTGTTTGTCGACCTGGAAGAACACGTGGCGCGCGTGCTTCCGAAATTGGCCGAATTGGCTCCGCGCCAACTGATCGTTCGTGAAAACGTAATGATTGAACAAGGCAGCTTTGACTGACTGCCGCTACGATAGAACTCGAATGCGGGTCAGCACGAGCTTCTCGACGCTATCGGCAAGTTTTCTGTTTCTCTCAATTGCGGCGGCGGAGATTTTTAGGCGGCCCAAGCACTAGATAGTTATCTTGCCGGAGCAGTATCGGGCACATTTTCCGGCGAACGCGTATCCGCACTATGCTGTTCTACTTCTTTGTCGGCGCACTCACGGCCAGCGTCCTGTTATGGATGCTGCGATTGCAGGCGATGCTTGCCGAGCGAAAAGAAGCGACTCGCGCGGCGCTGGAATTGACCGACGATGGCGTTCTTGTCGTGGACGCCAAAGGAAAGATACTGGCCTACAACGGGAAATTCTCGGAGATGTGGAGAATACCGGACGAGGTCATCAAGTCCAGCGATGACGGCGCCCTTTTCCGTTACGTGCTCCCCCAATTGGTCGACCCGGATGCTGAACTGGCCAAACAGCAGCATCTATATGCGCATTCCGCCAGCCATACGAGCGATCGCGTCCACTTCAAAGATGGCCGGACTTTTGAACGCCATTTGGAGCCGCAATTTCTTCGCAAGCGCTTAGCCGGATGGGCTTGGGGATTTCGCGACATCACGGAAAAGATCAAGTTGGAAGAAATAGCGGAGGGAGAGCGGCGACTGCTCCATCTGCTGATGGACAACCTGCTGGAGCACATCTACTTCAAAGATGCCGAGGGGCGTTTCACGCGGGTGAATCGGGCGCAGGCAAAATTGTTAGGCTTCTCCGAGCCTGATGCGCTGCTAGGGAAAAGCGATTTTGACTTCTTCGCCACAGAACACGCGCAGGCTGCTCATGCGGATGAACAGGAACTGCTCAGCGGGCGTCAAGCTCTCATCTCAAAGGAAGAAAAGGAAACCTGGCCCGATGGCAGCGAGACCTGGGTTCTGACAACAAAGCTGCCCTTGCCTGACCGGAACGGCTCTATTACGGGCACGTTTGGCATTTCACGGGACATTACCGCGCGCAAGGAAGTGGAGAACCGACTGTGTGAGGCTAAGCAGGCGGCCGAGGCGGCCAACAGGCTGAAGAGTGAATTCCTGGCGAATGTGAGCCATGAACTCAGGACGCCGATGAACGGCATCCTGGGATGCACGGAATTCGCGCTCAGCACCGAGCTTACCGCCGAACAGCGCGACTACATCAAAACCGTGCAGACCTCCGCTGAATCACTATTGGCCATTCTCAATGACATTCTCGACTTCTCCCGCATCGAAGCACATAGCGTACAACTGGAGTCTGCCGAGTTTCCCCCCGCGGCGGTAGTGCAGAGCGCGATGAAAGTGATTCAGGTCGAGGCTAGCCGTAAAGGTCTGCAGACGTATCATCAGATCGACCCTTTGGTACCTCGGCTCTTAACCGGCGACCCCGTCAGGCTTCGTCAAATCCTGCTGAATCTACTTGGGAATGCGATTAAGTTCACCAATAGCGGTTATGTGGCCGTATTTGTGAAGGTCGTTGCGCAACGCGACCACTCGGTCAGGCTGCAGTTCTCCATCGTCGATAGCGGTGTTGGTATCCCGCAAGATAAACAGCAAGCGATCTTTGAACCGTTCCGGCAAGCAGATGGCTCTCACACCCGGAAATATGGGGGAACCGGCTTGGGCCTGGCGATTTCTTCGAAACTCGTCCAGATGCTGGATGGGGTGCTGGAAGTAACCAGCCGTGAGGGACAGGGCAGCACGTTCCGTTTCACGGCAGTGTTCAGCAACGGTTCGCATCACGATAGTAAAGTGGCGGCCGGTGAAGGCAGACAGTTACATTCGACGCCCGCCGCGGCAGCCGCATCTAACGTTCCCTGAAGCAACGATCTAGAACGAGAACCCGACCAGGAACTCTCCCTGGTTCTGGTTTGAACTAATGCCGTTGCTCGATGCGCCACTGGAGTCGCTGCCCCAATGGGTGTAGCGCAGTTCCGGGCCGATGCGCAGGCGGGCAATTCGAAGTTCAATGCCGAGCCCGAAGGTGATGCCGTCATTCGACAGGTAATTGCCCGCCCGCCCTCCTACAGCGCGAAAGCTAGGACCGCCTTCGATGTAGGGCTTGAGCAGGGGAATCGGAAAACGCCACTTCGCAAGAATGGGAAACTCCCAGGAAGAATACGAACTATTATTCACAGAAACGCCGACTGGACCGGTCACGGTCAAGTTCAGCGGACGATAGAGTGCATCCGCTTCCACCGAGAGTCCGAGCGGCAAATGTATCTCTCCCATGGGTCCAATGAGGTAACCAACACTTCCGGAATAGGAATGGAAGGTGCCTGGCGGGATGCCATACGCATCGTTGTTGAAAGCGTCCGTGAATGGAACACCGGCTTTAACGCCGACGGAGAACAATTGACCCGCGAAGCTGGATGATGCGGTCAGGCTAAGCAGCAGACCTGCGCACAAAATAGGGAAGCGCACCCCTCCACTGTCCGCGATGGCACGGCCTCGGGTCAATACGGTATTTGTATGACGCTACATGCAAAAAGGCCGGTCACCATTGATGACCGGCCCATGATTGTATGCGCCTGCCGAGTTACTTCGCCGAAACGAGTTCGCCTTCCTCGACTTTTGCCTTCAGTCCTTCCGCGACCCGGCGGCCGTACTCGGGATCGGCTTTGGCGAAGTGGCTGATTTGTAGTTTCTGAATGTACTCGGGAACCGTGGACATGTGAGTGACAATGTTATGAATGAGGCGATCCTTCTCTTCCGGTTTCATTAGACGGAATAGATCGCCAGCCTGCGTGTAATCGTCGTTGCCTTCGCGATGATCAAAGCGGTTGACGTCGCCTTGAACGCGGTAGGCCAGTTCGCGATAGCGATGCTGCTCCACCGGTCCGCCGAAACTGTTCGGCTCGTAGTTCGGTCCAGAGCCTCCGTTCTCATCGAAACGCATGAAGCCGTCACGATTATAGGTATTTACCGGACACTTCGGAGCATTGGACGGAAGCGCTTCATAGTTCACGCCCAGGCGATAGCGGTGCGCATCAGGATAGCTGATCAGGCGAGCCTGCAGCATCTTATCGGGCGAGTAGCCCATACCAGGAACAATGTTCACGGGCGAAAAGGCTGCCTGCTCGATTTCCACGAAATAGTTCTTCGGATTGCGGTTGAGCTCCATCACGCCGACTTCGTGCAGCGGGTAATCTTTCTGCGACCAGACCTTTGTCAGATCGAAGGGATTCACCTTGTAGGTCTCGGCTTCAGCTTCGGGCATGATCTGCAGGCATACTTTCCATTTCGGATGGTCACCGTTTTCGATCGTCTCGTAGAGGTCCTTTGTCGCATAGTCGGCATTCTTGCCAGCCATCTCTTCGGCCTCTTCGTTGGTGAAATTCTTGACGCCCTGTTGTGTCTTGAAGTGCCACTTGCAATAAAAGCGCTCACCTGCGGCATTGATCAGACTGAAGGTGTGGCTCGAATAGCCGTGCATGTGCCGGAAGCCATCGGGGGTGCCGCGATCGGAGAACAAAATCGTCACCTGATGCAGCGATTCCGGCGAGAGCGACCAAAAGTCCCACATCATGGTGGCGGAGCGAAGATTCGTTTTCGGCACGCGCTTCTGCGAATGAATAAAGTCTCCGAACTTCATCCCGTCGCGAACAAAGAAGATAGGCGTGTTGTTGCCCGTCATATCCCAGTTCCCTTCTTCCGTGTAGAATTTAACGGAGAAGCCGCGGGGATCGCGGGCCGTATCGGCGGAGCCCTTTTCGCCGGCCACCGTGGAGAAGCGGGCGAGCAGTTCGGTTTGTTTACCAATAGCGTTAAACAGCTTTGCGCTGGTGTATTTTGTGATGTCGTGCGTTACCGTGAATGTGCCGAACGCACCCGCGCCCTTGGCATGCACCACGCGCTCCGGAATGCGCTCACGATTGAATTGCGCCATCTTCTCGAACAGAAGATAGTCTTCAAATACGACCGGACCCCGCGGACCTACTGTCACAGAGTTCTGGTTATCTCCGACGGGTCGTCCGGAGTTCGTCGTCATCACCGGGCACTGTCCTTTTTCGGGTTTGTCTATTGCCATCTATACTTGGACCTCTACAACTCCATTCTACGCCCGACGACCACCTTCGACAGCTCCCGTCGAGTATGTCTCGCATAGGTTTTTTCTATAGCAGTGCGAAAAAGTTAGTCGGCTGGCGCGTCCTGATTACCGGCCGGCGGTCAAGGTCGGCATCAGGTTTCCCAACCGCTGCAAAAGGTCCAGCTTCGCCCGTTGGACCTCCGTTTCCTGCTGGAATACGGAAAGCCGTTTCTCATTCTCCGCACTGGTGGCACGCTCGACATCACCGGGGAGAGCACGCCCTTCCCCGTATCGCGATTGAAGAACAGTGTTTTCATCGTGCGCCAAGTCTAATTGCTGCCGCGCCACGTTCAGCGCACTTTGAGTCTTCACGAGTTCTTCAAAGCTGTGCGTGACGTTCGCCCGGATGCGGTGCGTGAGATCGTCGATTTGCACTTGCAGCTTTTCTTCGTCGATGGAGGCTTGTTCCAGACGTGCTCCGGGCTCCAGTCCAATCAGGATCGGAATCGTGAACGAAGCGCCCAACTCCGCGTTGTTGCGCTGAAATTTATTGCTTGGAAAGTAATCCTGATAGGTGCGCTCGGCAAACAAAGAGTACTGCTCCACCAAGTCAGCCTGGGGCAAGCGAAATGCGCCAAAAGATTTCCGATCCAACCGCCTTGCGAGCATGCCGGACTGCAGTTGCTGCAGCTCTTTGCTATTGAGGATCGCGACATCGACCGCTTGATCTTCTGACTTCATTGACGGGATAGTGAAGTTCTCGTCGTGTTCGGCTGGTTCCACCAAATCGTTTCCCTTGAAGCCGAGCGCGAGCGCGATCAGCGACTCCGAATATTCCCGATCAGCTTCTAGTCCGTGAAGCCGTTGGGCCGTTTGCGCGGTTTCCACGTTGCTTCGCAAAAGCTCTACCGGCAGAATATATCCTTCCTTCACTTTGGAAGAGGTGGATTCGGCCATCTTGCGGTCGGCGGCAATCTCCGCCTGAAGCGCCTGCGTTTCCTCTTGCGACTCTTCAACGTCGAGATATAACGATGCAACCTGGCGCGCGATGTCGTCGGCCTTTGCCTTTGGGCCAATCTGCGCTCCCAGCGCATCCTGTTTGGCCGCCGCAACCTGATAACGCTGCGGGCGATTGTAGAGGGCCATGTCGGTTTGTTGATGAATGATGCTGGGAGAATGACTGTCGGGGCCAATGGCGTTTGGGTAGCCGTTGGTATATACAGCGTCGCCGAGGACGTTCACCTTGGGCGAGAACAGGTCGCCCGCAATCTCGATGTCGTGTCGGGCCCGTTGCGCATCCAGGCGAGCCAGTGCAATGTCCGGGTTCTCTCGAGCCGCAATCGCCAAGGCCTGCTGCAAAGAAAGTTTATGGACTTCACCAAAAACTGCGCCGCTCGCCAGCAGAAAGATACAGAGCAGCTTCATGAATCCGTTATACCCACTCGCCATGCCGCATCAGCGGCTCGCTTGTGCCGTCGGCGGAAACGCCGTCCACGTCCACTCCTCCCGAGCCGATCATCCAATCCACGTGAATCAAGCTGGTATTCGCGCCACGTTGCGCCAACTGCGCTGGGTCAAGAGAATCGCCATCGCGAATGCACGTGCTGTACGCCTGCCCAAGAGCAATGTGGCTCGCTGCATTTTCGTCGAAGAGCGTATTCCAGAACAGCAGGCCGCTCTTTGAGATCGGGGAGGAATGCGGCACGAGCGCCACTTCGCCCAACCGCCGCGCACCTTCGTCAGTGTCGAGCATACGATGAAGAATCGATTCGCCTTCGTCCGCCTTCGCTTCGGTCACACGTCCCCCTTCGAAGCGCACGGCGATGTTCTTGATAAGCGCGCCCTGGTAGGAGAGCGGTTTGCTGCTGGTGACAAAGCCGTCGACACGATCTTTGTGAGGCGTGGTAAACACTTCCTCAGTAGGCATGTTCGGAATGCAGGGAAGGCCGTTTCTCGCGATAGTTCCGCCGCCCAGCCACATATGGCCGTCCGCTAAACCCACGCGCAGGTCGATCCCGGGGCCGCGGTAGTGCAGCGCCGCGAAACGCTTCGCATTCAGCAAGTGCGCACGCTTCTGAAGATGTTCGTCATGAGCCCGCCAAGCCGCTACGGGGTCGGGTGCGTCGATCCGGGTAGCCGCAAAGATCGCGTCCCACAGACGAGCAATCGCCGCCGGCCCGCTTTCTTTCGGGAAGACGGTGCTGGCCCAAGCTGCCGTGGCAAACGGGATGATGGTCCAATTGATTTCGTGCCGCGTGATGAGATCGAGCGCAGGCCTGCTCGCTTTGGAAAGAGCGAGGTTCGCGCGCGACACTTTGCCCGGATCTTCTTTCGCCAGCAACGCTGGATTTGCGCCCGTGATGGCAAGCCGTGCCGCGCCGCTGCGGTAGGCCGACGCCACACCTTCCTGCAGCCACTCCGCCGCCCGGTCAAAGCTTTCGTCCGGCGCATAGCGAAAACGCATCAGCGTGGATTCTTCATCGGTGAAAAGGGTAGTCACCAGCGACGCGCCTGCCCGGTAGGCTTGTTCGGTGACGCGGCGCGCCAGCGGCAACGCATCCAGAGGAGCGGTCATCACCAGTTCCTGCCCGCACGCCAGCCCCAGCCCCACTTGGATGGCTACTGCCGCCAGCTTGTCCAGTTTCTCCTCGTGCCATAACTGTGCGTCTATTAGTCCGGCGCTTCCGCGCGCCTCGCTGCCGTGACTGGTGTTACTCATGCTCTTATCTTTACAATTATCTTGCTAAGCGTCTTCCCAACGTCTAACCGTGCCTTGCCGCCGGCCACAAATGAATGAGCAAGGGAACCAATATCGACGTCATTAGGCCGTTCAGTCCGATGGCGACGCCCGCAAATGCTCCCGCGATGTCGTGCAGGGGGATCACCTGCGCCGTGCCGATTCCACTGCCTGCGGTTCCCGCCGCAAGGCCATAAGCGCGCCAATCTTTTATTTTCAACCAGCTCATCAATTTTTGAATGGAGACTGCCGCAATCACCCCTCCCGCTATGGCCAGAACCGCCGTCAACGACGGGATGCCGCCGGTTGCCTGCGATACTCCAATCGCGATCGGGGTCGTCGCGGCCTTCGGCATCATGGACAACGCAATTTCGCGCGTGCCGCCTAAAACACGCACCAGCGCGTACCCGCTAATGGCAGCAGTGAGCGATCCGGCGAGCAACGCGGCGAGCAGCGGCACGAGACTTCGTCTGATGTGGTGGAGGTTGTTGACGAGCGGAATGGCAAGCGCCACTGTCGCGGGACCCAATAAAAAGTGAATGAATTGAGCGCCGGAAAAGTATGTTCGATAGCTGACGCCCGTCAGTCTAAGAGCAACCCCGATGAAGAGAATCGCTAACAGAACAGGGTTCGCGAGCGCGTTTCCCTTCAGAATTTTTTGAATCTGCACGCCCAGCGCATAGGCAGCCAGCGTGAACGTAAGCCAGAACAGGGAAGATGTGGACAAATAAACCGGAAGAATGTGCCAGGCGGAAGAAATCATCGATTGTCCGCTGCTCCTTGCCGAGCGCACAGCCATTTCATGACGTAGGCCGTCACTGCCAGAGAAAGAAGTGTCGAGCAAAACACGCCTACCGCGATGGGAAGCCACTGCGCGCGGACCAAGTTGATGTTAGCGACAATACCTACTCCTGCCGGCACGAACAGGAGTCCTAAGACCCGCAGCAGATGCCGTGCCGTCACTTGTAATGGGCTGTCCGGCTCGGGCGGCCGCCGCAGAAGCCACAGCGTCAGAAGCGCCATTCCGATCACAGTTCCCGGCCATGGCAAATGAAACGCACGGTACAGGCACTCACCGGCAAGTTGAAACGCGAGAAGCGTCAGGAAAGATTGAATCATGCTGCTGTCTCCATACAGGATCGCAGCCGAAACTTGCTACCTTCGTCGCGGAAGACGATATGTACTCATTGCCAGGAGTTCGGCATGAACCAAAATGCTCTCTGGGCGGCGCCTCTGCTGCTTGCCTCCGTTGCTCTTGCGCAGTCGCCCTCACCCCGCCCCGTTCTTCCCGATGGAGGCACTCGCGAACGGTTGATCAGCATCTTCATTCCGAATCTTCCCAGCGCCCCATTTACCGCCACCGTGAATACCGAGTGGGTCCGTACTTTGCCGGATGGCGGGAGAATCACTTTGGTCAATCACCGCCTGATCGCCCGAGATTCCGCAGGCCGGATCTTTCAGGAGCGGCGGCTGCTTGTTCCGCAAAACAGCAAGCAGGAATCCATTCTCAACCAGACAGAAATTAGCGATCCCATCCTCAAGCAGCAGTACATCTGCATGCCCAGCCAGAACACCTGTCAAGTAGAGTTTCGGCGGCCGTTCCTGACGGCCGTTCAGCCTCTCGGCGGTACGAATAAGGTGAACCCTGAACTCCAGTCTCTCGGAACGCAAACTATCGGACCAGTAGAGACGGTCGGTACGCGCGAGACCATCGTGATTCCGGCCAACGAAATCGGCAACGACAGCCCCATCAACACGACTCGTGAATTCTGGTTTTCTGCCAAACTCGGCCTGAATGTCGTCAGCATCCGGAACGATCCACGCTTTGGCGACCAGCGTTTTGAGCTTTCCGATATCGTCTTGGGCGAACCCGATGCGAAGCTTTTCTCGCCTCCTGAAGGCAGCCGCCTCATCGATTACCGCAACCTACCTGAGTCTGAAACTCCCAAAGCGCAGAACTAAGCAGCATTGCAGCCCCGGCAGCCGAACCGCCGGGGCTTTTCTGAGTTGCTACTTCACCGTGAACTTCGCGGTGGTGCTGTTGGTCAGCGAACCGGAAGCGCCCGTGAAAGTGATGGTGTACGTGCCGGGCTTTGCGTTTTGCGGGAACAGGACTCCGGAGACGGCGTAGGCCGTTCCGTTGACGTGGACGGTTTGCGGCAGATCCGCGCATTTCGTTCCCGCAGGGCCGCCGGCGCAGCTCAGCGTCACATTGGCGTTGAAGCCCTGCACCGATTGCAGCTTTAAGATGACGCCGCCCAGTCTACCGCGGTAGACGATTTCCGTTGGAGGAATCGGCGTAATGGTGAAGTTGGCGGCCGGCGATACCGTGAGGCCTTGCGTTACCGGAGTGGCCGCTGCGTATTGGGCGTTGCCGGGCTGCGAAGCCTGGATGTTGCAGGTTCCCGGGTTAATCAGTGCCGCGGTGGTGCCGGAAACCGTGCAGACGGCCGGCGTCAGGGAAGTGAAGCTGACCGGGAGGCCGGAGGTGGCCGAGGCGATCAGGGTCACGGGCGTACCTTGCACCTGGTTCGCCAGGGGCGCGAACGAAATAGTCTGGCTCAGGGCGACTCCGGTTCCGGTGAGCGGGATATTTTGCGTTGCCGGGTTGCCGTTGAGCGAGTTGTCCGTTAACGTGGCCGTGCCGTTGAGCGCACCGCTCACGGTGGGCGTGAAGCTGATGCTCAAGTTGCAATCAGCCCCAGGAATCAGCGAAAAGCTCGCGGTGCAATCGGCGGGGGTGCCGGAGCCCGTGACCTGCGCGAAGTTCGGGCCGATGGCCAAACCGGGCGCTATCGCTGAAAGCGGCGCGTTGCCGTTGTTCTCCACAGTGACAGATTGCGGGCCGTTGGTGCTGTTGACGTTCGTGGCGGCAAAGCTCAGCGTGGGCGGCGTCGAGCGGTTTACCTCCACCACGCGGCTGTTGTTGGTATCCGCGATGAAGACATCGCCCGCTCCGTCCACCGCCACGCGATTGGGACGATTCAGTCCGCTGCTCACCGTGGTCTGAGTGCCGCTGGGCGTCACTTCCACCACGCGGTTGTTGTAGGTGTCTGCGATGAACACGTCGCCCGCTCCATCCACCGCCACGCCGAAGGGACTGTTCAGTCCGGTGGCGGGCACCGTGGTCTGGACGCCGCTGGGCGTCACCTCCACCACGCGGCCATTGAGGGTGTCTGCGATGAAGACATCGCCGGCTCCATCCACCGCCACGCCTTCGGGCGCGTTCAGTCCGCTGGCGACGGTGGTCTGGACGCCGCTGGGTGTCACCTCCACCACGCGGTTGTTGACCCTGTCCGCGATAAAGACGTCGCCCGCTCCATCCACCGCCACGCCTCTGGGATCACTCAGTCCGCTGACGGGTACCGTGGTCTGGACGCCACTGGGCGTCACCTCCACCACGCGGCTATTGAAGGTGTCCGCGATAAAGACATCGCCCGCTCCATCCACTGCCACGCCGGCAGGAAAACTCAATCCGCTGGCGGGTACCGTGGTTTGGACACCAGGTCCGAAGGCGATCTGCGGGCCCACTCCAATGCCATGAATATAGGTCGTCGCCAGCACGTTCCCGCTGCCGTCTACGATCTCGACCGCGCCGTTGCGCGCTCCGGCGAATTTGGGCGCGAAGGTCACATTCACGGTGCAGGAGGAGCCGCCGGTCACGCTGCCGGTGCAGGTGCTGCCGCTCGCCAGGGTGAAGTCGAGGTTCGGTGCGCCTTGCGTGAGCACCTTGACGGCGCCAAGCGTGCCGCCGGCAGTGACGTTATAGTTCAGCGTGAGCGTGGCGCTGGAGCCGATGTTCACGCTGCCGAAATTCACGGCAACAGGCTGCACCTCCACCGCGCGGTTATTATCAGTATCCGCGATGAAGACATCACCTTTCCCATCCACTGCCACGCCGTGGGGGTTGCTCAGGCCGCCGCCGACCGTGGTCTGGACGCCGCTGGGCGTCACCTCCACCACCCGGCTGTTGCCGCTATCCGCGATGAAGACATTCCCCGCTCCATTCACCGCCACGCCGTAGGGATAGCTCAATGCGCTGCCCACCGTGGTCTGGACGCCGCCGGGCGTCACCTCCACCACGCGGTTGTTGAAGGTATCCGAGATGAAGACATCGCCCGCGCCATCCACCGCCACGCACACCATAGGGTCCGCTCAATCCGCTGGCGGGTACGGTGGTCTGGACCCCGCCGGGCGTCACCTCCACCACGCGGCTGTTGTAGGTATCCGCAATGAAGACATCGCCCGCGCCGTCCACCGCCACGCCGTAGGGCAGGGTCAATCCGCTGGCGGGTACGGTGGTCTGGACACCGGTGAAGCTGACGGTCTGCGCGGAGAGCGCCGCCGGCACTGATAATACGAGCGCAGCGTACAACATCAATCGCGCGGCGCGTTCTCTCAGGCATGGAAAGCCCGATATCGAAATTAGTCTTTGGTTCTCTTGCACTTTCATATTTGGTTTCCTATGTTCTTCCGTTTGGTTCCGGCCGCTTCGGCCGCACGATCTTTTTTCCCGCGCTTTGCGCACCCGGCCGCCCGTCTCGCGTACGGCTGTACAATGGGTCCACGCCGGAACCCAGCATCGCGGATGCGGGTCTGAAAAGTCCTTCCGTTCGTTCCTACTTTTTGTGACAGATTGTTCCGGGTGAGAGATGAGCAACGTTTTCAATCACTTCTACGAGTTCGGCGAATTCCGCGTGGACCCTGTCAGGCGGCTGCTGCTTCGCCGGGATGAGGTGATTCCCGTGACGCCGAAGGTCTTCGACACCCTTCTGGTGTTATTGGAAAGCGGCGGCCGGGTACTCGAAAAAGAGGAACTGATCCGGAAGGTGTGGGCGGGGGTGGCCGTCGAGGAGGTGGGGCTCACCAAGAACGTGTCCGCCCTGCGGAGGGCCTTGGGCGAAGGCCCTGGCGAGCATCGGTTCATCGTCACCGAACCAGGGCGGGGCTACCGTTTCGTGGCCAGCGTGAAGACTGCCGCGGCTTCTCCTAAGGAATCGCCGGGCAACGCACTTGGCGATGGCTTGGTCCGGTCGCCGGGAATATTTTCAAGTGTTGACCCAGCACCGCTGGGCTGCCCGGCCGGCCAGGAGATCATCGAAGACCGGTCATCGAGAAGCCAACCTTCTCGCGTATCGTCACCGAAGAAGAGGTGGGCGAGGGCGCAGTTTCCGGCTTGCCGTCCAGGGCTAGGCCGGGGTGGCGAGGAGCCGCCATCTTGCTCGGCATTCTCCTGGCGGTGGGCGCCGGAATCTTCTTTTATGTCCGCAACCGGCCGGCGTTAACCGACCGCGACACGATTCTGCTGACGGATTTCGTGAATCAGACGGGCGATCCGGCGTTCGATGTGACACTCAAGCAGGGGCTAGCGGTCCAACTCGAGCAGAGCCCGCTGCTAAATATTTTCCCGGAAGAACGGGTGCGGGAAACGCTCCGGCTGATGCGCCGGGCGCCGGACTCACGCCGGATGTGGCGCGGGAAATCTGCCAGCGCGAGGGGCTCAAAGCATTCGTAGCCGGATGGATTGCGCCTCTGGGGAAGCATTACGCCATCACCCTCGAAGCGACCGATAGCCGCAGCGGCGACACGCTGGCGCGGGTACAAGTGGAAGCCGCGGGCAAGGAGCAGGTTTTGCAGGCGCTCTCCCAAGCGGCCTCGGTGCTGCGTAGGAAACTGGGCGAGTCGGTGCGGTCGATCCAGAAATTCGGTGCGCTGTTGCAAACCACTACGGGGTCGCTTGAGGCGCTCAGGGCTTACTCCCTGGCTAACGAGGAGACGGTAAAGGGGAACTGGCGAGAGGCGGTCCCGTTTTATCGTCATGCAATAGAACTGGACGCCAATTTCGCGTCCGCCTATGCGGGATTAGCAGTTTTGTACAGTAACATCCGAGATCCCGGACTGACGGCGAAGTATGCCGCAAAGGCTTACGCGTTGCGAGACCACGCTAGCGAACGGGAACGGCTGGCGATTATGTCCTTATATTACGGGCAGGTCACGGGAGAGTTGGACAAGCGCATCGAAATCCTGAAACTCCATCAGCAGAGCTATCCTCGCGATCCCGCGCCGCAAAGCAATCTGGCGACCACTTACAGCCACATTGGACAATTCGAGCAAGCTGTACAGGAGAGTCGCACTGCAATCCGGCTTAGCACGCATTCGTCGGCGCGTTACGCAGTTCTGGGAAATGCTCTGATTCATCTGAATCGCTTTAGGGAAGCTGCGGAGGTGTATAAGCGGGCGCTCGAACAACACCTGGACAGCGCGTCTTTTCACCAGGCCTTGTTCAGCATCGCCTTCGTGAATGGGAATCGTGCCGCGATGGAGCAGCAGATCGAGTGGGCCGTGCGGAAGAACATGGAGTACCGCGCTTTGGACTGGCAAGCCGGGGCCGCAGCGTATTCGGGCGAATGGCGGCGCTCGGCCGAGTACTCTCAGCGCGCCATCGATGCCGACAACCGCACCCAGGCTGCCGACGTGGGGGCCGGGTACGCCGCGCAAACCGCACTGCGGGGCGCGGCTCTGGGACAGTGCGCCGCAGTCAAAACAGCAGCATCCCAGGCGCTCTCGATAGAACGCAATCCGGTGTCGCTGACGCGTGCCGCGCTGGCGCTCGCATGGTGCGGCGAAGCAGGCGATGCGAAACCGTTGATCGATGAATTGCAGCAGCAATATCCGCAAAGCACGGTCGTAAACGGTATCTGGTTGCCCGAAATTCACGCCGCCATGGAACTGAAACGCGGGCTCGCCGAATCGGCGATCGATCTGCTCACGCCGGTCACGCCGTATGAAGCCGCGGCCGAGTTCTGGCCGCACTATCTGCGCGGCCAAGCTTATCTGCAGCTCAAGAAAGGCAGTGAGGCCGAGGGAGAATTCCAGCAGATCCTCGATCACAGGGGTCAGAATGTCCTCTCGCCGTTGTATCCGCTGGCGCGCTTCGGCCTTGCGCGGGCAGCGGCGCTCGAACACAACACGGCGAAAGCCAGAAAATCTTATGACCAGTTTCTGGCCGAGTGGAAGGATGCCGACTCCGACTTGCCCGTTCTGGCCGGGGCGAAGAAAGCGTATGAGAACTGGAAATGAAAACTGCCACGTCTTACGAAAAAATGTTTCACGAGCGATCGACGCAAATGTATGGTTAACCCGGACACGGACGAAACATACGTCCCCCCGCGCCTAGCAGGCTGCTGAAAAAGGCCAAAAAACGCTTGCTGACGCGCGCGGTTCAGAAGCGGGTGTGCGTGCTTGCAGGCAGTTACAGAACCGCGACCGTGAGGAAGCGGATACCGAATGGCTTTTTTAGGTATCCTGCTAGTGCGAAAGCAAAGGCCGAGAGATTCCCCCGGCCTTAAAAGCTACTTAACCGTGAACTTCGCGGTGGTGCTGTTGGTCAGCGAGCCGGAGGCGCCGGTAAAGGTGAGGGTGTACGTGCCGGGCTTTGCGTTTTGCGGGAACAGGACCCCGGAGACAGCATAGGCGGTTCCGTTGACGTGGACGGTTTGCGGCAGATCCGCGCATTTCGATCCGGCGGGACCGCCGGCGCAGCTCAGCGTTACATTGGCGTTAAAGCCTTGGACCGATTGCAGCTTGAGAATGACGCCGCCCAGTCTGCCGCGGTAGACGATTTCCGTTGGAGGAATGGGCGTGATGGTGAAGTTGGCGGCCGGCGATACCGTGAAGCCTTGCGCTACCGGAGTGGCCGCTGCGTATTGGGCGTTACCGGGTTGGGAAGCCTGGATATTGCAGGTTCCAGGGTTAATCAGTGTAGCGGTTGTTCCCGAAACTGTGCAGATGGACGGCGTCAGGGAACTAAAGCTGACCGGGAGGCCGGAGGTGGCCGAGGCGCTTAGCATCACGGACGTACCTTGCACCTGATTCGCAAGAGGAGCGAACGAAATGGTCTGGCTCAGGGCGACGCCGGTTCCGGTGAGCGGAATGGTTTGCGTTGCCGGACTGCCTTTGCCTGAGTTGTCCGTCAGCGTGGCTGTGCCGTTGAGGGCGCCGCTCACGGTGGGCGTGAAGCTGATGCTCAGATTGCAGTCTGCCCCAGGGATCAGCGAGAAGCTGGCGGTGCAATCGGCGGGGGTGCCGGAGCCCGTTACTTGAGCGAAGTTCGGGCCGATGGCCAGACCGGGCGAGATCGCCGAAAGCGGCGAGTTGCCGATGTTCTCCACTGTGACCGATTGCGGGCCGTTGGTGCTGTTGACGTTGGTGGCAGCAAAGCTTAGCGTGGGCGGCTGTGATCGGTTCACCTCCACCACGCGGTTGTAATAGGTATCCGCGATGAAGAGATCGCCCGCTCCGTCCACCGCCACGTCACTGGGAGCATTCAGTCCGCTGGCGACTGTAATCGGCGCGCCGCCACCGGCGGGCACCTCTACCACGCGGTTGTTGCCGGAATCCGCGATGAAGACATCGCCCGCTCCGTCCACCGCTACGCCAGAGGGAAAGCTCAATCCACTGTCCACCGTGGTTTGGGTACCGCTAGGCGTCACCTCCACCACGCGGTTGTTGTTGGAATCTGCGATGAAGACATCGCCCGCTCCGTCCACCGCCACGCCCTGGGGCGCATACAACCCGCTGCCGACCGTGATTTGGGCACCGCTGGGCGTTACCTCCACCACGCGGTTGTTGCTGCCATCCGCGATGAAGACATCGCCCGCTCCGTCCACTGCCACACCATAGGGATTATTCAGCCCGCTGCCGACCGTGGTTTGGGCGCCGCTAGGCGTTACCTCCACCACGCGGTTGTTGTGGGCGTCCGCGATGAAGACGTCGCCCGCTCCGTCCACTGCTACCCCGTGAGGATAATTCAACCCGCTGCCGACCGTGGTTTGGGTGCCGCCAGGCGTCACCTCCACCACGCGGTTGTTGTTGGGATCGGCGATGAAAACATCGCCCGCTCCGTCCACCGCCGCACCGTAGGGAAAGCTCAGTCCGTTGGCCGGTACCGTGGTTTGCGTTCCTGGGCCGAAGGCGATCTGCGGGCCCACTCCGATGCCATGAATATAAGTGGTCGCCAGCACGTTCCCGCTGGCGTCCACGATTTGCATGTCGCCGTTGCGCGCGCCGGCGAACCGGGGGGTAAAGGTCACATTGACGGTGCAGGAAGAACTTGCCGTCACGCTGCCGCTGCAAGTCCCGCCGGCCAGAGTGAAATCGAGGTTCGGCGCGCCTCCGGTGAGCACCTTTGCCGTGCCGAGCACTCCGCCGGCAGTGACATCATAGTTCAGCGTCAGCGTAGCGCTGGAGCCGATATTGATGTCGCCGAAATCGACGGAGACACGCTGTACTTCCACCACGCGGTTGTTGTAGTAATCCGCGATGAAGAGATCCCCGGCTCCATTCACCGCCACGCCATTGGGGTGGTTCAGTCCGCTACCGACCGTCGTCTGAGCGCCGCCAGGCATCACCTCCACCACGCGGTTGTTGTAGTTGTCCGCGATGAAGAGGTTGCCTGCTCTATCCACCGCCACGCCATAGGGTTGGCCGCTGACAGGCACCGTCGTCTGCATCCCGCTCGGCGTCACCTCCACCACGCGGTTGTTGCTGGTATCCGCGATGAAAACAGTGCCCGCCCCATCCACCGCTACCGCTAGGGGAAAGTTTAGTCCACCGACGGGTACCGTGGTCTGGGCGCCGCCAGGCGTCACCTCCACCACGCGGTTGGCGCCGGCATCCGCGATGAAGACGTCGCCCGCCCCATCCGCCGCCACGCCATAGGGGTAGATTAATCCGCTGCCCACCGTGGTCTGGGCGCCGCCTCCGGCCGGTACCTCCACCACGCGGTGATTGTAGGGATCCGCGATGAAGAGGTTGCCTGCTCTATCCACCGCCACGCCCTCGGGTTGGACGGGGCCGCTGACAGGCACCGTCGTCTGCATCCCGCTCGGCGTCACCTCCACCACGCGGCGGTTGCCAGTGTCCGCGATGAAGAGATCGCCCGCCCGATCCACCGCCACCGCTGCGGGAAAGAAAAGCCCGCTGGCCGGCGCCGTGGTTTGAACACCGGTAAAGCTGACGCTTTGGGCATATAGCGCGGCGGGGAGACCAGACAGCAGAGTTATGGCCAACAGCGGCATCTGGCAGCGCCGGGCGATTAATTTCAGTTTCATGAATGAATGTTCCTCAGGGGTTCCGAGAGGAAGCTTACGGCGGCAAGGGAAAGTACGCCATGCACAGCAAGTGAAATCGGCGTGAAATCGGTATGAAGATCTAAGCTGTTGCAACAACAAAGAAAGTGCGCGCTACACCCGTTCAGTTGGCGTATAATTCAATTGCTCCAACCTTGAAAACCGCATCCAAAGTGTTTCGGTTCGAACACAACGAACTGGATCTGGGCCGCTATGAGCTTCGGCGGGCGGGCATACGGCTGCCGCTGTCCCGGATGCCTATGGAGTTTCTGATCCTGCTGCTGGAGTCGCGCGGGAAGCTGGTCACACGGGAAGAAATCGCGGCGCATTTGTGGCCGGATTCCGGTTCGGTTGACGTAGTTCAAGGCATCAACGCCGCTGTAAAACGCATTCGCGCCGTGCTGAACGACGATGCGGCAAAACCGCGTTTTATCGAGACGGTGGTGGGCAAGGGTTACCGGTTTATCGCGAACGTGGAGGAGATTGAGGCCGAGCCTGTTTTGCCCGATTCGCCGCCCCTACTGACCATCGTCGAGTCGCTCCCGGTGGGAGTGCAGGAGCAGCCGACAAGCCCGCCTTCGCCGGCGGCGCGGCGCAGATGGATGGCGGTTTGTTTGTTGATCGCGGGCTGCGGCGCCGCTGCGTGGTACTGGAAGGATCGATCACGGGCCACCGTCCAGGAGCCCACCTTTCGCCAGGTCACCACGCTGATCTCGGAAAACCGCGCAACTGCCGCAGCCATTTCGCCCGATGGACGATGGATCGCTTACGCCAATGTCGATGGAATCTTTATTCAGGCCAAGGATGGCGAGACAACGGCATTACGCGCGCCCCCCGACTTCATTGTCGACCGGCTGGCCTGGTTAGCAAGCGACGCGAAGCTGGTGGCTAGCGGATTCTCCAGTCTCACGTATGTTCCGGCCGTCTGGACGGTCTCGGTCACCGGGGCGACCCCCTCTCTGCTTCGCATCCGGGCGCGGGAAGGGGTTCCTTCGCCGGACGGAACACGCATCGCGTTCATCACCGACGATCGGTCGGCGATCTGGATGATGGGAGCAAGCGGCGAGGACGCGCGGCGCGTTATCGCCGGCTCCCCGCAAGACACGTTTCCGCTGGTGTTCTGGTCACCGGATGGGCGGCGGTTGGCTTTTCAACGGCGGCACTATGCGCCGGAGCGCCGGGGACCAAACCTTTCGGAGCCGAACGCGGCATTCGAGTTTTACTATGAGCACAGCTACCGGTCGGTGGACTTGGCAACAGGAAGGATGACGGCCAATACGCCGGAGATGTGGATGAATTCCGCGTCTGCACTCCCGGACGGCCGGCTGCTGTTTCTGCGGCGCTACCCGCCCGATTCGGACCCCGCTCAACTGTGGGAGGTGAGGACGAATCCGGCAACGGGCGCGTTTCTCGATGCGCCGCGTAAAATCGCCATCCCGGCTGACCGGAGTGAACGTGTGCTCATGAAAGGCATCAGCGCCACGGCCGACGGCAAACAGATCCTGGTGCTTCGGGATTTCAATTACAACGCCGTCTTTGTCGGAGATTTTAGCGCCTCGCCGCCGCGCATCGGCAACATCCGCCGGTTGACGTTCGACAACCAGGCGAATTATCCGCATGCCTGGACACCCGATAGCCGCGAGGTGATCTTCGAATCCAACCGCCGCAACGGCAACTACGATCTTTACAAACAGAATGTAGACCGCCGTACTCCGCAGCCCATCGTCACGACCCGGCTTACGGAGATCCTGCCGCAACTGGGACCGGATGGCCGCTGGGTGTTGTACTCGGCGCGGGTGGCGGGCGGCGAGCATTCCGGCGCCAAATTGATGCGTGTGCCGGTGGACGGGGGAACTCCCGAGGAAGTCCCTATTGGAGGCCCCCTGGACGAATTCCGCTGCGCCCTGGGCCGCGGCAAGCGGTGCGTGCTGCGAACCACGGTGCAGCACCAATACTACGCCTTCTATGAACTGGACCCCATACGGGGCAGAGGCCGGGAGCTGGCGCGCACTCCATGGACTCCCCAAGTCCTCGGAGACTGGGACATCTCTCCCGACGGCGCCGAGGTCGCGATTCCTAACCACGATTCGCGGGATGCCCGCATCCGCGTGGTTTCCCTGGAGAGCGGCCCGAATCATCCCAATGAGCGCGAGATTACGCTTCCGGGCTTGGCGGATCTGCGAGGGGTAGTGTGGGCCGCCGACGGTCGCGCCTGGTTCGTGTCCGTGGATACAACGGTCGGAAACCGATTACTGTATGTCTGGCCAGACGGCCGATTTCAGTCCTTAGGAGATATTTCGGGTTGGGCGGTGCCCTCTCCGGACGGGCGCCGCATGGCGTTTTTGAACCGCATCATCACTGTCAATGCCTGGATGCTCGAGCGGCGTTGAGGGTTTTGCCGAGCGCAAGCGCAGCGGCTCTGCGTCCAGGGGCGGATCACCAGCGAGCTGAGTTTAGGGGGAATTTTAGTTCCCCCTCACAGTCCTTTCTGCCTCAAACCAAATCTCATCAGCGGATCCTTCCGGACAACCGCGTTCCTGCCACATGCGATAGGCAACTGCCTCCACTCGGGCCCCGGGGTGCTCCGCCGACACGGAGTGCAGCGAAGAATTGAGTCTCCGGGGAGTGGGATTGGCCACTCCCGGGTTAACGTCGCGCTGAACCGACCCAGGCATGGGCTTTACTGCTGTACTACTCATAATGCTCTTTGTCCTTCCACGTCCTTTTACGTGCATGCGAGAGATGCGTCGTCTTCCAAGGGAAGAGTTCTGAACCTCCGCTACAGAACATTTATCATCAATCGGTTCGAAAATCCAGTACTTTTTCGTAGTAGTCCCTCCGGTGTAGCCCTTGTGATATGTATAAATTGCTTTGCCGCATTCACGCCGGCCTTTGCCGCTCGTATTAGCATTTTTTATACTTTGATTCCCTTGCATAAAAATTACTTGTAGGCTACCGTAGAAACATACGGTACCTGATTCGCGCCTTACCCGGCAACAATTGGCAGGCCGCACTCGTGATATGAATCGGCTTTTTCTAGTCGTAACGCTCGTCTGGCAGCTTGTTAGAAGCACTGCCTAGGGCACCTCACGAACAAACATTGAGGGCCACCGGCGGAATACCAAGTCAGCCAGGTGGCCCTTTTTATTTAGATAGAGCGTATAGCGCCATGTACGGGCGCGGGGATTAAACGAAACGATATGAACCTTCTTTCAGGCGCAAAGATTTTATTGGAATGCCTTGATCGTGAAAACGTCGATTGCATTTTCGGTTACCCGGGCGGCGTTACCCTGCCTTTATACGATGCCCTCTACGATCACCCCATTCGTCACGTTCTGGTGCGGCATGAGCAGAATGCGGCGTTTGCGGCACAAGGGTATGCGCGCGCCACCGGTCGCGTGGGCGTCTGTTGTGCGACCTCCGGACCCGGCGCCACGAACCTGGTGACCGGCCTGGTCGATGCCATGATGGATTCGATTCCCATCGTTGCGCTCACCGGTCAGGTAGCGACCAAGCTGATGGGCACTGATGCGTTCCAGGAAGCAGACACCTTCGGCATTACGCGATCGGCAACCAAACACAATTTTCTGGTGAAGAACATCGCCGACCTGCCGCAAGTGATTCACGAAGCGTTTTATATCGCGGCATCCGGCCGTCCGGGACCCGTGCTGGTGGACGTCACCAAAGACGTGTTCCAAGGCCAAGCGCCCTACACTCCTGTCACTGAAATTCACTTGCCAGGCTACAAGGTTTACAGCGAAGGCCATGCCGGACAAATTCGGCGGGCGGCGCAGATGATTTGGGAAGCAGAGCGGCCCTTCATTTATGGCGGCGGCGGTCTAATCGCGGCCAATGCCAGCGACGAGTTCCGCGAGTTCGTGGAAACCACCGATACGCCCACTGTCTGCACCGTTATGGGCCTCGGCGCGATCCCCTCCGAGCATCCCAATTTCATCAGCATGCCCGGCATGCACGGCAGCTACGCCGCCAATATGGGCTTCTCCCACACGGATTTAATCGTGGCGCTCGGCGTGCGCTTCGACGATCGTGTCACCGGACGATTAGCCGGCTTCGCGCCCCACGCGAAAGTGATTCACGTCGATGTCGATCCAGCGGAGATCAGCAAGAATCGCCACGCCGACCTTCCCATCGTGGGCGACGTGAAGCGTGTGCTTCCGAAGTTGACCGCTGAAGTTCGCGACCTGGCGTCCACCATGAAGGCCAAAAACGCCGGAGCGCGCCAAGCCTGGTGGAAACAGATTCGCGAATGGAAAGCAGAGCATCCGCTAGTAGCCGAGACCTCCGACACCGAGATCAAGCCGCAGCACTTGATGGCTGAAATCGACCGCATCTCCGGAGGCCGTGCCATTGTCACCAGCGACGTGGGCCAGCACCAGATGTGGTCCGCGCAGTTGATTCGCTTCAACGAGCCTCGTCTTTGGATCAACTCCGGCGGCCTCGGTTCCATGGGCTTTGGCCTGCCTTCCGCGATCGGCGCGCAGTTCGCGCATCCGGACAAGTTGGTATTCTCCATCGTGGGCGACGGCGGCTTTCAGATGTCGATACCGGAACTCGCCACCATTGCCAACCACAAACTGCCGATCAAAATTATCGTGATGAACAATGGTTATCTGGGCATGGTTCGTCAATGGCAGGAATTGTTCTTCAATAACCGCCTGAGCCAAGTCGCGCTCACGTCGTTCCCCGATGTCGAGAAGCTGGCAGGCGCTTATGGATTCACCGGGCGCACCGTGGATTCGGTTCGTGAGATGCCGAAGGCCTTGGCCGATGCAGTGGCGGAGCCGGGTCCTTATTTGCTGAACGTGAAGGTCTCGCCTTTCGAAAACGTCTTTCCGATGGTACCGGCGGGCGGCGCCCTGAACGAAATGGTCCTGCGGCCGCCGCAGCCCGTGGAAGCGTAGGAATCAGCGGAACATAAGGTACAGCGCATGCAACAGATTATTTCACTTCTGATGGAAAATAAGCCGGGCGCGTTGATGCGCGTCACCGGCCTGCTCGGACAGCGCGGATATAACATCGAAAGCCTGACCGTCGGTCGAACGCTGGACCCCTCCCTTTCGAGAATGACCATCACGGTCGACGTGGAGCCGAACATCCGCACGCAGGTGATCAAGCAAATGAATAAGCTGATCAATGTCCTGCAGGCGACCGATGTCACCGACGGACCGGCCGTTAACCGCGAAATTGTACTACTCCGGATTCGCTCCACCCAACAAAGCAGAACCGCGATCTTAAAGGAGGCTGAGATTTTTCAAGCACGCGTGGTGGATTCCACTACCGAAGGCTTTGTTCTCGAAGCCACGGGCGATCCGGAAAAGCTCGATGCGCTCATCGAAGTCATGCGCGGCTACGGAGAGATTGAAGTAACGCGGTCGGGACACGTTTCCATGTCGCTCGACAACAAGAAGCTTCGTCTTTCCCCACCTGTTCCGCGTGGAGCAGCGCCGGAAGAAACGATGGAGCTGCAGGAAGCCCAATAACGATTTTATTTCTATGCCAAAACGTTTTTACGAGCAGGACGGAAGCCTTGCACCTTTGCAAGGGAAGACCATTGCGATCATCGGATACGGGAGCCAGGGACACGCGCACGCGTTGAATCTGCGCGATTCCGGCTTGAAGGTAATTGTGGGCCTCTATGAGGGCAGCAAGAGCAAGGCGAAAGCCGAGGCTGCGGGCCTCCAGGTTTTGAGTGTGGCGGATGCGGCGAAGGTCGCCGACGTCATCATGGTTCTTCTGCCGGACCACCTGCAAGGCGAGACCTACCAGAAGCACATCGCACCCCACATGGGAAAAGGCAAGACGCTGATGTTTGCGCACGGCTTCAATGTTCACTTCGATGAGATCAAGCCGCCCGCCGACATCGACGTTTCGATGATCGCGCCCAAAGCGCCCGGCCATCGTGTCCGCGAGTTGTTCACCGAAGGAGTCGGCGTCCCGGCATTGGTCGCCATCGCTCAGGATGCTTCCGGCAAGGCGCTGGAGAATGCCTTGGCTTACGCGGCGGCGCTCGGTTGCCTAAAAGCGGGCGTGATTGAGACCACATTCAAGGAAGAAACCGAGAGCGATCTTTTCGGCGAGCAGGCCGTGTTGTGCGGCGGCGTCAGCGAGTTGATTCGCGCTGGCTTTGAAACCTTGACCGAGGCCGGTTATGCTCCTGAAATCGCCTACTTCGAGTGTCTGCACGAACTGAAGCTGATCGTCGATCTGATCTATGAAGGCGGCCTAGGCTACATGCGGTATTCCATCTCCGACACCGCCGAGTATGGCGATTACACGCGCGGCAAGCGCATTGTTACGGAACAAACCCGCGCGGAAATGAAGAAGATCCTCAGCGAAATTCAATCCGGCGAATTTGCCCAAAAGTGGCTGGCGGAAAACCGAGCCGGCCGCAAGCAGTTTCTTGCCATGCGCGAGGCCGCGAAGGATCAGCCAGTGGAAAAGATCGGTGCCGAGCTACGCTCCATGATGCCGTTTCTTAAGAAGAGAAAAGAGGCGGGCATTCCGCAAGAAGCGGGCGTCGGCGCATAAACTTCAAAAGTGAAAACAGAAGGGGGAAGGTCTGTAGGGCATGCAGAGCCTTCCTCTTCTGTTTTTGACTGGCGAGAGAATAGATTTCCGCATCAAATAGCGCAGCGATCCTCATGTCCAAAACCCAAAAAGCTCTCCTCGCGTCCATCGGATTCCTTATCCTCTGGGTGGGCTGGTGCTTCTTCGCCATTGATATCTTGCTGCCCGTCTTTCTGAAACAGATTAATATGAGTACACGCACCATAGGACCCGCGCTGTGTGCCCTACCCTTTCTGTTGTACGCAGGCGGGCTGATCGCGTGGTTCAAGAACAGCGAACGGCTATAAAGCCCGGCAACACACGGCTGTCGCACCGCCGCTATAGCTCTGCGCCCGTCCCTTCCTTATGCTCAAAGATAAACTCGAGTCAGCCGGGGGACATACTGTTGTTGCAAGGACGAAAAGAATAGTGGACAGCACCACTGTGCACATTTTACTGGTGGTGTTTGTCGCCACGTTGGTTCGATCGGCATTTGGATTCGGCGAAGCGCTCATAGCTGTCCCACTTCTTGCGCTCGTCATTCCTCTCAGGGTTGCAACCCCGCTTGCCGTATTGATATCCATCACGATTGCTGGAATTATCGTTGCGCAGGACTGGAAAAAGATACATCTGCGCAGCACAGAATGGCTGGTGATCTCCACGCTTTTCGGTATTCCGCTCGGCCTTCTTTTGCTGACGAACAGTCATCAACGTGTTGTGAAGGCGGCGCTGGCAATCCTTATCCTCGCATTTTCGGCGTATTCATTGAGCGGCAGAAGGCCGCCGGAGTTGCCGCGGGACAGCCGGCGATGGCTGATCGGCTGCGGGTTCTGCGCGGGCGTGCTTGGCGGCGCCTATGGAATGAACGGGCCACCGCTCGTCATTTACGGGAGCATGCGCCGCTGGTCCGCACAGCACTTTCGCGCGACACTCCAGGGATATTTTCTACCGGCGAGCATCCTCGGCATGGTTGGCTACTGGTTCGCGGGCCTGTGGGTTCCGGCCGTGACGCACTATTACTTCGTTTCTTTGCTAGGGATGCTCCCGGCAATATGGCTCGGCCGAATGCTGAATCATCGCCTGCACGGAGAGGCTTTTCTCAAGTACGTCCATTTAGGACTGGCGGGTATCGGCGTAACCTTGCTGGTCCAGAGCATCTAGAGGGCGGCCAGAGGTAATGGGTTAAGTAGGTCATATGAACGTGGAGTCAGTAACCGGAGGGTGTCTGCTAACGTACTATATGCCAGTAATGAAAGGCGAAAAATGTCCAAGCTTCTCAGTTCAGTTCTCCTAAGCTTCGCTCTCGTGACACCCGTCGTGCTACACGGGCAGGATCATGACCGTCAGGATCATCAAGATCAACGCTACTACGACAGTTCACACAAGGACTACCACCAGTGGAACGCCGACGAAGATCGCGAATACCACCAGTATTTGAAGGAACACCACGAGAAAGATCACGACTGGTCCAAGGCCAGCAAGAGAGAGCAGCAGGACTATTGGAACTGGCGGCACGATCATTCAGACGGGCACTAGCGTCCCCGAGGAGCTGACGTAATTCGGCATCGGCCGTTCCTACTTCGGAATGCAAACCGAACGCGTACCAGCTCCTCATCCAGAAATCAGCAATAAGAGCGGCAGGCTGCATGCTCCACCAGCCTGCCGCTATCACCGGCCTGTTTTAACCTAAAAGCTCGTGGCTACTCCCGTATCGGCACTCATCCCTGACACCAGAGCCGACAATCCATTTCTCGCAAATCTCCAAAAGAAAGAAATTCCAAGCCTTTACGGGCCTGCGTGGTCTTGCCGCGCTCCTAGTGGTTCTCGATCACTATTCCGGTGGTACGCCAGCGGTTAACTACTTCCCGGGCGGCTAGGCGGTCAATCTATTTTTCATTCTCAGCGGACTACTGATTACTTGGCTGCTGCTCAAAGAGACGGATAAATCCGGCTCGATCAATCTGAAGCAGTTCTATATGCGACGGTCGCTTCGCCTGTTTCCCGCATTCTACGCGGCATGGGCTCTAGCGCTGTTTACTCTTCGGTCATTCCCGTCGAAGTGGGCGACATTCTTTTATGTCGGGGATTACTACTTGGCCTTAGGTGCGCCCTTCGACCCGATGACGCTCGCCTGGAGCCTGGGAGTAGAAGAGAAATTCCATCTGCTTTGGCCGCTGTTTCTGCGCTCCATGGATCGCGCAAGGCTGATGTATGTCGTTCCCGCGATCATCGTTGCCGATCAGATTTATAAAGAAGCGATCATTGCAAACGGCCATGGCGTGTATGCCACGTTCGCCTTCGATACAAACCTAGACTGCGTGCTGATGGGGTGTTTCATCGCGCTACTGGCCCATCGTGGATATCGCTTCCCGAACTGGATGGGAAACCCGCTCATTCCGGTCGCTGCCATCGTGAGCCTGTACACCTGCAACGAAATTGTCATTCATTATTGGCTGGCGTTGACACTCATATGGGCGGTCATGAAAAACCCGTGGATTTTGAACAATCCCATAGTGAGATACCTCGGGCTAATTTCGTACAGTCTCTATCTCTGTCATATTGTTGTGCAATGGGCCGTTTGGTGGCCTATGTTTCACGCCGTGACGTTCCCGCGCTGGAGCTTCCAGCTTCTGTCGAAGGTGGCCGTGGCAATCGTCTGCGCTTCCGCGTTGCACTACGGAATCGAGCGGCCGTTCCTCAAACTGAAGGACCGCTTCCACCGGAAAGGTGCCGAGTACTTACCGGGGAACTGAGCGAGCGGCCCGCTAAACTGACCCATTAGACCCCCTAAATTTGACACGCAAAATTCAAATTCGCTAGACTGAAGTGTTTCGAGTCTTCGAAGCGGAGAAGAAGTCTGTCCATGCGTACCGAATATCCCACCAAGCATGAAATCCCTCGTGCCTGGCACGTGATCGACGCGAAAGATGCTGTCCTAGGCAGGATAGCCACCCGCGCCGCCACGCTGTTGATGGGGAAACACAAACCAATTTATGTCCCGTCCATCGATACCGGCGATCACGTTGTCGTGATCAACGCCGCGAAAGCGAAGCTGACCGGCAGCAAGGAAAACCAGAAACTATACCGTCGCCACACCGGCTATCCCGGCGGCTTGATAGAAACCGGCGCGCGCAAGATGCGCGAAACACGGCCCGAACGGATGATCGAGCTTGCGATTTCCGGCATGCTGCCGAAAACGAAGCTCGGCAAGCAGATGTACCGGAAGCTGAAAGTGTATGCCGGTGAGGATCATCCGCATCAGGCGCAGAAGCCCGTTGCGCTTGCCGTGGAAAAGTACAAAGACAAAAGTAATTAACGAGGAAGAATTTTAGTGCCAGCGAAGTTAGTGCAACATTTAGCAACCGGCCGGCGCAAAACCGCGACCGCGCGAGTTTTTTTGCGTCCCGGAAAAGGCCAGATCACGGTCAACCACCGGCCGTTTGAGAATTATTTTGCGAACGAGTCGGCCCGCGCCTATGTTCGCCAACCTTTACTGCTCGCCGAAATGGCGGATCGTTTCGATATTATGATCCTGGCCGATGGCGGCGGCGTCACCGGGCAGGCCGGAGCCGCCCGTCTTGGTATCGCACGAGCTTTAATCGAGTTCAATTCCGAACTCCGGGCGAAGTTGAAACTGGCAGGATTCTTAACCCGAGACGCTCGCGAACATGAGCGAAAGAAGTACGGTCAAAAGGGCGCTCGCAAGCGTTTCCAATTCTCCAAGCGCTAAGTTTGTTCCAGGCGATCGTTCGTTCTCTTTTGTTCGGGAGAAATGGCGTCAGTATTTGCCAACTGCTGTACGCTGAGTAATGGCACGGGCGATGGGCGGCTTTCGGGCCGCCTGTCCGCGCAACCGGACTTCATTTACCGCAAGGTACACGCCCCAGTGAATCACTTGGACGTGCCGGATCACGCAAATTTCGCTTTGGGCCGCGTGAAAACCGGAATCAGGTTCGTGAACCCACGAAGCAAAGGCCGCTTCGGTAAATCTAGTTAGGAGTTAGTTTGCCCTCTATTTCAATGAAAGAATTGCTCGAAGCTGGCGTTCACTTCGGGCACCAGACCAAGCGCTGGAATCCAAAGATGAAAGAATACATCTTTGGCGAACGTAACGGCATTTACATTGTCGATCTGCAGAAGACGTTGAAGCTCTTCAAAGACGCAATGCGCTATGTGGGTGAGATGGCCGCGCAAGGCAAAACGGTTCTGTTCGTCGGCACCAAGCGCCAGGCTCAGGAGGCCATCGCCGAGGAAGCTACCCGCTGTGGTCAGTACTATGTCAATCAGCGTTGGCTCGGCGGATTGCTCACTAACATTATTACGGTACAGAAATCCATCAAGCGCCTGAAAGATTTGGACGCCATGGCGGCGGACAACGCCTACGAAGGGCGCGCCAAAAAAGAAGTGGGCCGCCTGGAGCGCGAGCGCAAGCATCTGGAACAGAATCTGTCGGGCATCAAGAATATGGTCGGCCTGCCGGATATGCTCTTCGTGGTTGACTCCAACAAGGAATCGATTGCGGTGAAGGAAGCGCGCAAGCTCGGCATTCCAGTGGTTGCGGTGGTGGACACCAATTGCGACCCGACGGAAGTGGATTATGTAATCCCGGGCAACGATGACGCACTTCGCGCTATCCGTCTGTTTACGACCAAGATCGCCGATGCGGTGGCCGAAGGCCGAACGCTTGCGACCGAGCAGGACTTCGTCGCCGCGCGAGCTGAAGGCGAAGAGGAAGCAGGGGCTGAACACTCTGAAGAAGACTACACCCAATATTTGGACCCCAAGTATGCGGAGCAGTTAATGTCGGAGAGCCTGGCAACCAGCCAGGAACCGGAGCAAGCGCCCCGGAAGGGTCCGGCCAGTGAAACACCCGCGGAAGAGGCAGTTCCGGCCGCGACGGCCAACGAGCAGTAACGGCATCGCTTCATCGGCCGATTCATTAAATGTTCACGGGCGACCAGCCTTCAAAGGCTCGGTCGCCCCACGTGTGTCAGGACAGGATATACGACGATAGGAAAGGAAATTCATGGCTGAGATTACGGCACAGTTAGTAAAGCAACTCCGTGAGCGCACAGGCGCCGGAATGATGGAATGCAAAAAGGCGCTGGTTGAGGCAAACGGCGATCTGGCGGAAGGCGAAGTGGTCCTTCGCAAACGTGGCATCGCTGGTGCTACGAAGAAGGAATCCCGCGCCACCAAGCAAGGTTTAATCAGCGCGTACATCGGGAACAGCGGCAAGCTGGGCGTTTTGGTGGAAGTGAACTGCGAGTCCGACTTTGTGGCCCGCACCGAAGACTTTCAAACGCTAACCAGCGACGTCGCCGCCCACATTGCGGAGACCAAGCCGCAGGTGGTCCGTTTGGAAGAAGTCACGGACGCCGAGCGCGCCAACTTCAAGGCGCATCAGGCGCTCTATGAGCAAAAGTTCGGCCAGGACGGAGACACCACTGTCGGCGAGATGGTGAAGACGAAGATTGCAAAGCTGGGCGAGAACATCAGCATCTCCCGTTTCACCATTTACGAAGTAAAGGGAAATGGCATCGTGGGCCACTATATCCATACCGGTTCTCAAATCGGCGTGCTCTTGGAAGTAAACACGAAGTCGCAAGAGGTGACCGATAAAGAGGAGTTCCGCAGCGTCGTGCGCGATGTCGCCATGCAGGTTGCGGCGGCGTCTCCGCAATGTGTCGGTAAGGAGCAGGTTTCGCAAGAACTGCTCGACAAAGAACGCGATATTCAAAAGGAACGCGCGCGCACGGAAGGCAAGCCGGAAAAGATGCTGGACAAGATTGTGGAAGGGCGGCTCAGCAAGTTCTACGAAGAGGTTTGTCTGCTGGAACAACCTTTTATCCGCGAAAATACTGTCACTGTGGTAGAGCTACTCAAGACGGTGTCGAAAAAACTGAATGACGATATCAGCATCGCCCGCTTCGTACGCTTCAAAGTCGGCGACGCGCAGGACGCTCCGGGCGTGGAAGAAAGCCCGCTGCCGGTAACGGCGTAAACTTCGCTTTCAAACAATTCGCTACAAACAATCTGAATGCCACAGTTTCAACGGATTCTGCTGAAGATCAGCGGTGAAGCGCTTGCTGGCGCGAATTCTTTCGGACTCGACGCCGATCGGGTAACCGCGCTTGCGCATGAAGTCGCGGAGGTGGTGCGAACCGGGGTCCAAGTGGGCCTGGTGGTGGGTGGAGGCAACTTCTTCCGCGGTGTTGCCGCCGCCGCGCGGAGAATGGATCGAGTCACCGGCGACCACATCGGCATGTTGGCCACGGTCATCAATGCGCTGGCATTCCAGGACGCGATGGAGCGCGAAGGAGTCCCCACCCGCGTGATGACCGCCATTCAGATGCATCAGGTGGCGGAGCCGTATATTCGCCGCAGGGCCATTCGCCATCTCGAAAAAGGACGGGTCGTGATCTTTGGGGCGGGAACATCGAATCCGTACTTTTCCACTGACACAGCCGCCACGCTGCGCGGCCTGGAAATCCACGCCGACATCATCGCCAAAGCGACCAGCGTCGATGGCGTGTACGACAAGGATCCTAAGAAGTTTAAGGACGCCGTGCGATACATGGAAGTGGGCTATACCGAAGTGCTCTCGAAATCGCTGGGCGTGATGGACGCTTCGGCGGTCGCGATGTGCCGGGATAATAGTATGCCCATCATGGTGTTCGATATGAATACGACGGGCAATATAATGCGAATGGCGATGGGCGAGGCGATCGGCACCGTGATTCGTGAATCACCTGTCAACCAATTGATATGAAACAAGAACAACAACCTGCCAGCAGCAGCACCTTTGCGAACGTAAAGGAAGTGGAAGCTAATGCGCGAACGCGCATGGACAAGGTACTGCTCGAACTGCAGCATGAAATGAGTAATATCCGGACCGGACGTGCTTCCATCGGCCTGCTTGACAGCATTCGCGTCGATTATTACGGCTCGCCCGTGCCGATCAATCAAGTCGCGCAGCTTCACGTTCCGGAACCAGCCATGATTACGGTTCAGCCCTGGGACACTTCCAGCATCGCCGGTATTGAAAAGGCCATCCGCACCTCCGACTTGGGCCTGAACCCCTCAAACGACGGCAAGATCATTCGCATTCCCATTCCGCCACTGACCGAGGAACGCCGCCGCGATCTGGTGAAAAAATTGAGCCACGTCGCGGAAGAACGCCGCGTGAACATGCGCAACGTTCGCCGCGATGCCAACGAACAGTTGAAAAAATTACAGAAGGACAAGGCGATCAGCGAGGATGAAGAACGGCAAGCGCTGGAATCGATTCAGAAGCTCACCGATTCCCAAATAGCCAGGATCGATCAAGCGGCCAAGGCGAAAGAAAAGGAACTACTGGAGTTCAAGTAATTGGCTGCAATTCGCTCCCGTTCTGCATCTACAAAATGAGAACAGAATGGCACGAACGACTACACACGACAAATCGCAAGTGAAAGCTGCTCCAGTGCTGGGGCAACGGGGACAAATTGTTCAGGAATTTGGGACGGTCGTAAAACTACCGACCGGCTTGAAGGAAGAAGCGGCGCTGGAAAGCACGCGCAACCTGAACCAGGTGCTCGCCGACACAATCATGCTGACTGATATGTATAAGAAGCATCATTGGCAGTTAAGCGGTCCCACCTTTTATCAATTGCACTTACTTTTCGATGCGCATTATGAGAAGCAGGCAGAATTGGTGGACCTGATTGCAGAGCGCATTCAAGCACTGGGCGGCGTAGCTATCGGAATGCCGCACGATGTCGCGGACCACACGCGTATCGAAAGGCCACCCATCGATCGCGAAGAAGTTCCCGTTCAGCTTTCCCGGCTTCTGGAAGCGCACGAACTTATCTTGAAGGAGTCTCACGAGTACGCTGATGCGGCAGACAAGAGCGGCGACGACGGAACAAACGATCTTCTCGTCAGTGATGTGATCCGCACCAACGAACCGCAAGTGTGGTTCCTTGCCGAGCATTTAGTGGCAATGCCGTTGGTCAACGCAAAGTAAACTTCCCCTTCCCGATGCCCGGTCCCTAGCGCTTCTGCGTGGACCGGGCATTTCCCGGTAACTTTCCCGTCACAGAATCCTCGTAAGTTATCCCATTCTTTTCCAGCAAATCCCCTATAGAGCGATCAAGCGCAACTCGCGCTTTTATCCACACGCTTCTTGCCGAGACCTCGGTAGAACGGGCTTGTGCGAGGTAACTCTCCTGCTGAACGACTAAGAAGTTTGTCGATGTTCCCACCGAAAGCCGGTCCTTCTCAGCATCGAAAAGCTGCTCTTGATATTTGCGGCTTTGGATAGCGGCATTCAGAGCCGAGCGAGCGGTTTGTAGCGCAATGACAGAGCTCTCGACATCTTCCCGAACTTCGTTGCCCAGGCGCTGCGTTCTCGCTTCCGATTGACGAAGCTGTAACAGATCCCGCGCTGCATCCGCCTCCGCTACTCGATTGCGCAGCGGAAGATTGAACTCAATCCCAGCCTGATAAATTCGCGACGTGCGCAGCCCTGCCTGCGACAGATCCACGGGAGTTGGTACCAGGCCGTTTCCCATCGACCCCAGCGTCGCGAAGGGCACCTCCGCGCTTCCCCGGGTCTGAAAATTGCCGATAACATCGATCTCCGGCCGTGCTTCATTCTGGGAACCTTGCAGTTGGATCTCACCGGCCCCGACCTGTAGAGAGGCTTGCGCCAAATCGGGCCGCGTCGCCAGAGCTTGCGACACTAAGTCATCCAGCGGCGGCAGCTCATCGTTTTGAGGCACGATAATGGGGTCGGTAGGTACAACCGGCAGATTGCCGAAAATGGGATCGGCTGTGCCGCGCCGCGCAAGCTGTGTCTTCAGAATCACCTCCTGCTGATGCACCAGCCCTTCGGCTTGAATTACATTCAACTGGCTGGAGGTAACCAGCGACTGCGCCCTCGTCAACTCCAGCGGCGCGAGAGTTCCCTGTTCCACTTGCGCCGCATCGTCCGAACGAAGCTTCGCCGCCGCTGTCAGCGACTCCTGTTGCACACGTACGTTTTCGTTGAGGCTGACCAGATCGTAATAAAGGCGAGCTACGCCATAGATCGTGCTAATAAGCTGCTGGTAAAAGATCAGTCTCGAAGCACGCTGATCGATATTGGCAATCTTCAGAAATCGCAAGTTCACATCGCGGCCAAAACTTCGAAATAGCGGCTGCGTGACCGTCACCGATGTGTTGGGCGCGGAAAAGGGATCCCAGTAGGGTTGATTTCCGTAAAGCACCTGCGCGGCATTGTTCTCTTCCACCTGCAACTGGGTCCCGGGACTAAATCCTTGCACGTAAGCCAGGTTTGCTGTGGTGAAGTTCAGCACGGAAGGAGTTCCCGCTGCAATCGTATTGCTGGAGCCGCTCCCCAACGTGGAGGTTGTCAGCGAAGTTGTGTTGGAACGCTGAAACCAGGTGGCCTGGCCGATGAGCGAAGGGTCGAAGGCCGGAATGGATGGCCCCAGGGAGTATGGCGTTGCGCCTTGCACTGACAGGCTCGTCTGTGTTTCCGTCAACACGTTCAGCGAAGTCAAATCGTTGACGATGGGCGTGGTGGGTGTAACGGAGGCAGCGGCACTGTTTAACAAGGGGCTGCCGGGGCCGCCCACACCCGTTGGGCTCTCAGAAACCGAATAGTCGATCCCTCGTGTTGTTCCGCCGCCTTTCGCCCGCGTGATGTCTGTTCCCGCAATAGAAAGCTCGTAACGGCCCACCTCGACATCCAGATTGTTCTCAATGGCAAGCGCCAGCGCGTCGTAAAGCGAAAGATAGATCGCCCCGTTGTGAACGAGCGATCGAGTACGGTCGGCAGCACTTAGTTGCAACGACGGTGCAGTTGGCGTCCGGTAGGCCCCATATAGATTCCAGAATGTTGCGGAGCGTGAATAGCCGGCCTGTTCGCGAAGCGGCGCGGCCTTGCTGCCCTGCACCGAACCGATCACACCCGGCTGTTGCGCGCTATACGCCCACGGCTGTATCATAAGCGCCACGACCAGCAAAGCCGTACGCCGATAGCGCGCCGGATACTTACTGTTTCTTGCTGGTCGAACCATTCTGCTTGCCCGTCTGCTTCCCCGAATTCCCTTGTTTCCCGGAGGAGCCGCCCTTGCCTCCGCCATTTTTGCCGCTCTTATTTACCTGGCCCTCGTCTCCGTACTGTCCTGAATTAGGAGCATGCCGGTTACTCTGCCCTCCTTCTTGCGCCGCGCTTCCCTGCCCTTTCTCGTATTGAGGGTCGATCTTTACGCCGTCCCGCACATCATCGGTCACAGTGTTGGCGATCACGTCGCCCGCTTTCAAACCACCGGTAATTTCGGTTTCGTTGCCGTAGTCGCGCCCAATCTCAATAGGCTGAAAATGGACAACGTTATCTTTCACCAGGGCGACCGTCGATTTGCCGTCACGTACGACGATGGCCTCGCCCGGAATCAGCAGCGGGGGCGTTCCCTTCAACTGAACGAAATTCACAACGGCATACATCCCCGGCATCAAGTGCCCACTTCTGTTCTGCGTCTGCACTTCCACCAACAGCGTACGCGTGTTTTGATCGATAGAGGCTGAGGTGCGAGTCACGACGCCTTCGAACTTCTCCTTCGGCAGTTCCTGAAAATATAAGTCCGCGTGTTGCCCGAGGTGAAGCTCTGGCGTATAGGCCTCCGGAACCGAAACCAGAACGCGAAGACGGCCGGTACTGGCAATGGCAAACATCTGCCCGCCTTGCGTACCGCCGGTGGATGGGCTGACGGACGACTGTAGTGTGCCGGACGCGCCGGCATTGTTTCCTTCGGCCCCAGACTGGGTGGTTCCCGACATGGCCGGCATGGATGAGACAGCGAGTCCCGTGCCTTGCGCCGAGATCAATGCGCCTACGTCGATGTTTCTTTGCGTGACGACGCCGCTAAAGGGCGCGGTCACATGTTCGTACTGTTGCAACACAATGATCCGTTCCAGGCTTTCGCGATTGGCTTGCACGGTGTTCTCCGCCGCGCGCACGTTGGCTTCGGAGACTCGGTAGTTGGCCTCCTGGGTGTCGCCGTCCTGGCGCGAAAGAACGCCCTTAATGACAAGCACCCGGTAGCGTTGCCAGGTTAATGACGCCAGATGCAGTTGCGCCTCCATCTGCGCCAGCGCGGATTCACTCTGCCGCAGACTGGCTCTCGCCTGAGACACTTGCCTGTCGAGATCGGGAGCATCGATGGTCGCGAGAAGTTGCCCCGCCCGTACGTGATCGCCGATGTCGGCGTAGCGTTTGCTGACGTAACCGGAAGCCCGGGCGTAAATGTACGCTTCCGTGTAGGCCTGCGTCGTGCCGGGAATCATCAACTCGCTTGCCGAAGGCGCGCGCGCTACTTTCAGCACTTGCACTCGCGGCAATGCATTCGACCGTTGCGTCGCTTGCTGGTCGATCGTTTCCTGGCGCTTGTGCCGCGGCAGCCAGCCGAGAAAAACAAACAGCAGCGCGACAACGACCACGATAGCCGCGATGACGAACCATGCCTTCCGGGATTTACGATGCCGATTGTCTTGAGGCGCGGTCATCTTAAGATTCCTGCGGCCTCGGTTCTCCGCTGGTCCCTTTGTACTCCTGCTCGATCTTCTCGTCGTAGTTCACCGGCGCTTTTTTGCGCAGGAAGGAGTAGATGATGGGGACGATAAAGAGCGTGCTTACCGTGGCAAACAACAACCCGCCAATGACGGCGCGGCCCAGCGGAGCATTCTGCTCGCCGCCTTCTCCGAAAGCGATTGCCATGGGAAGCATGCCGACGATCATCGCCAGAGCCGTCATCACTACCGGCCGCAAGCGCGTGTATCCCGCCGATATCGCGGCTTCGGTTTGATCTTTTCCTTTGCCGCGCTCATCGTTGGCAAAAACAACCACCAGAATCGAGTTCGCCGTCGCCACGCCGATGGTCATAATGGAACCCATCAACGACGGCACGCTGAATGTGGTCTGCGTTAAATAGAGCATCCAGAGAACCCCGGCAAATGCGCCAGGGAGCGCCATCAAGATAATGAACGGATCCGTCCAGCTTTGAAAGTTGACAGCCATCAGAAGGTAAACGATGCCGATCGCAAATGCAATGCCGAGCAGCAACCGCGAGAACGATTGCTCCATCGTGGTGACTTCGCCGCGCAGTTCGATCAACGTGCCGCCGGGAAGTTTCTGCTTTCGCTCATCCGTGATGATCTTATGAATGGCCGTTGCCACGCTGCCGAGGTCGCGCTGATCCACGTCGGCGAAAATGTCAAAGGTCGGCTGAATGTTGTAGTGATCCACGACGATCGTTGAGACGTCGCGTTTCAGTGTCGCCAAGTTGGCAAGTAACTGGCTGTTATTTCCGCTCGGGTTGGTGATGGGCGTGCGCTGCAATGCCTCAAACGAATCCACGCGATACAGCGGGCTTTGCACAACCACCTGATAATTGACGCCGTTCTCGGGATTCAACCACTCATTCGGCGCGGTTTGTCCGGTGCCCGAGAGCGATATCAGCATATTGTTGGCGACATCGCGCTGCTGCAGCCCGACCTGTTGCGCTTTGCTCCGGTCCACGTTGACCAGCACCGTTGGATACGCCACTTCCTGATGAATATGCACGTCCACGGCGCCCGGAATCGCCTGTACCTTCTTCAGCAAGGTCTCGGCAATCTGGTAGTTCTGGCCCGGATTGCGTCCGACAACCTGAAGATCGATGGGCGCGGGCTTGCCGAAGTCGAGAATTTGGTTGGTAATGTTGGCGGGCGTGAAAAAGAAGGTCTCTTGCGGGAATTTAGCATGGAGTTTTGTCCGTAGCTCGCGCGTATATTCGAGCGTGTCCCGCTTGCCCGGCTTCAGCGATATCTGGATGTCTCCATCGGAGTTCGAAATCGTATCGTTGTTGCCGAAGGCGAGATTCACGCCGCCGTTGGGCAGTCCGATGTTGTCCAGAATCATGTCGATCCGGCCCGGCGGCAGAATCCTCCTTATCTCTGCTTCCACGGCAGCGAACACGAGTTCGGATTGCTCGATGCGCATGCCTTGGGGCGGCAGCACATGTAAGCGCATCTGCCCGGAATCAACGTACGGAAAGAAGTCACGGCCAATAAACAACGTGAGAGTGGACGAAGCCACGACAAAGATTGCAAAGAGGACCAGGACAACCGCACGGTGATGCAGGCTCCATTCCAGTGCCGATTTGTAGCGGTCGCGGAATTGCTCGAATCGCCTATTGAACCGTTCGTGGAGATGCCAGACCCAGTTTTTCGCGGCTTCCGGTTCTTCATCGCCTTCCTTACGTTGGTAGAGCGGCACTTCGGGAGGCAGCAGGAAGTGCATCATGGTCGGCACCAGCGTCCGCGAAAGGAAATAGGAGGCAAGCATGGCGAACACTACTGCCATGGCCAGCGGAGTAAAGAGAAACTTAGCGGCTCCTGTCAGCAGAAAGACCGGGACGAAGACAATACAGATGGACAGCGTGGAGACGAGTGCCGGTGCAGCGACCTGACTGGCGCTATCGAGAATGGCATGCACCAAGGAGATATTTGGTGTCTCCAGGTTGCGGTGCGTGTTCTCCAATTCCACCGTGGCATCGTCCACCAGAATTCCCACCGCGAGCGCCAAGCCACCGAGCGTCATCACGTTAATCGTTTGCCCCAGCGCCGAAAGGATGACGATCGACGTCAGAATCGATAGGGGAATCGACGTGCAGACGATCAACGTGCTGCGCCAGCTTCCCAGAAAGAGCAGGATCATCAGCGCGGTCAGGAACGCGGCGATTCCCGCCTCGCGCAGGACTTCGCTGATGGAGTTGCGAACAAATACCGACTGATCGAACAGCGGCGTGATGCGGAGCGCCGCGGGAAGATCTGCTTTCACGCGAGGCAAGGCCTTCTTGATCGAGTTGACAATGTCGAGCGTGGAGGCTTGTCCGTTTTTCAGCACTTCCAGGAACGAGGAGCGCCGACCGTTCTCGCGCACCACGTTGGTTTGCACCGCATAGCCGTTGCGTACCTGGCCGATGTCCTTCATATAGACGATGGATCCATTCGCGGCGCGGATCGGAAGATCGTTCATGGCGGATACGGTTTGGGGGCTGCTATTGGTGCGCACCAGATATTCCGTATTGCCGATGCGCGCGGTACCGGCGGGAACGATCAGGTTCTGCGCATTCAGCGCGTTCGAGACGTCGATGCCGGAGAGATGCTTGGCATACAAAGCGTTCGGATCGAGATCCACCATGATCTGCCGTGTCTTGCCGCCCCAAGGCAAAGGAATCGATGCGCCCTGCACTGTCGCCAGGCGCGTGCGGATGAAATTGAGGCCGAGGTCGTAGAGATCCTGCTCGGTGAGTCCTTGACCGCCGAGTCCCAACTCCAGAATGGGGACGCTGGATGCGTCGTACTTCAGGATGTTCGGCGGAAAGGTTCCGGGCGGCAACACGCGCAAGATCGTTTGCACAATGGCGGTCACCTGCGCAACGGCGAGTTCCACTTTCACCTTCGGCTGAAAGAAGACCCGAATAACGGAGGTGCCGGTATAGGACTCCGATTCCATGTGCTCGATATCATTCACGGTGGTTGTCATGGCGCGTTCGCAAACCGTGACAATGCGCTGTTCCATCTCGTTAGGAGAGAGTCCGGCGTACGTCCAGACAATACTCACTACGGGGATATTGATGTAGGGGAAAATGTCTTTCGGAGTAGTGAACGAGCACACTCCGCCCAAAATCAACACCAGAATAGAAAACACAACAAAGGTGTAGGGCCGACGGAGAGCGAGATGTACGATCCACATCTAATTAGTGTTGGATACCCCACATCGACAGGCGACGCATTCTTTGCGGAAGTTACCGGGGAAAGCTACCGGAGACTAGGCGGGAAGCTTTTCCGTGTCAGGGTAGCCGTGCTGTTCGCGGCCGATCTTGCCGTCGTACATGGTGGTCGTCTTGAATAATTCCAGGTGGCCGTCGGCGGCCCACAAATGACTCCGGGTTCGAGTGTCGGCCATCTCGGTTTCAGAGAGCGGCTGGAAATTCTTGACGATCTCCAAGTTCTGCTGGAGAATCGTCATTGTGTTCATGCCGCTGATGGTGGTGGCGACCGGCAGACTCATCGCGTAGCGAAGTGCTTTGTCGGGCGTGATGCCGCCCTTCTTGATCATCTCTCCACTGCCGCCCATGCTCTTCATGCCGAGAACCGCAATGCCACGTTTTTGTGCTACCGGAAGGACTCGCTGCTCAAAGCTACGGAATGTGGCATCGAATGCGTTCAGAGGCATCTGCACGGTATCGAACGGGAAGCCGGAGTTTAACATTCTTAAGTGAATCTCCGGGTCTTTGTGTCCGGTGAAGCCGACCATCCGCACTTTCCCTTGTTTCTTCGCTTCGGCCAGTGCCTCGGTTGCGCCGTTGTGGCGAAAGATCATTTGCGGATCGTTGTCGTAGATCACTTCATGAATCTGCCAGACGTCCAGGTAGTCCGTCTTGAGACGCCGGAGCGATTCTTCGAGCATCGCCATGGCAACGTTCTTGTCACGGCCATGCGTGCAGACCTTGGTCATCACGATGGCTTCTTTGCGCCGGCTGCCGAGCGCTTTGCCGAGGCGCGACTCGCTGAGTCCATCGTGATACTCCCAGGCATTATCGAAGAAGTTGATGCCTGCGTCGAGGGCATGGTTCACGATTTGCGAGGCGGCTTCGTCACTATCCGCCGATCCGATGTGAAAGCCGCCCACGCCGATGATAGACACCTCCGAGCCGCTTTTACCGAAAGGGCGGCGCGGAACCGAACTTCCGCTACTGCCGGTTGTGCCTTGTGCTGCCATAGCTGCTCCTGGAGTCGAGAGTGCCGCGCTGAGAACCGCAGCGTCCTGAATGAACGCGCGGCGCGTCTTGTTTTCGTTTGTCATTGGCTGACCGCCGGAAACGGCTTGCCGGTATTGTCGGTGGCCTTCAGCATTTGCTTCACTTCCAGTTGCTGCATATCGAGCGGGAAGTCATGCGCCAGGCGAGCTTCGGGGTTGTCGTACTTCAATGAGACTTTATAGAGTTCGAAGCGCCCGTCAGCATATCGATTGCAGCGGTCGCGCAGGGCTGCCATCTCTTGCGGTTTCATCGGGGTGAAGTTTTGGGCGACCTTTAAGTCCTGCTCGACAATCTCCATCTTGTCCATACCGGTAATGGTGGTGGCCACCGGAAGACTCATGGCGTAGCGCAGGCACTCTTCTGCGGTAATGACGCCCTTTTTTACGGCATCGGCGTGACCCTGAATCGGCTTCATGCCGAGCGGGGCGATTCCGCGCCTGACTAACTCAGGCAGCACCTGCGTTTCGAAGCTGCGGAAGGTGGCATCGAAAGGATTCAAGGGCATCTGCACGGAATCGAAGGGAAAGCCGGTGTTCAACATTGCCAGGTGAATCTTGGGGTCTTTGTGTCCGGTGAAACCGACGAACCGCACTTTACCCTCTTTTTTAGCTTGCGTCAGGGCTTCGGCGGCGCCGTTGGGACGAATGAAGAGCGCGGGGTCGTTTTCGAACGAGACGCCATGGATCTGCCAAAGATCGAGGTGGTCGGTTTGCAGGCGATTCAGCGATTCTTCGAGCATCCGGAGGGCGAGATCCTTATCGCGCCCGTGGGTGCAAACCTTTGTCATGAGAAAGATGTGCTGGCGTTTGCCCTTAAGAGAAGAACCGAGCCAGTCTTCCGCCTTGCCGCGATCGTATTCCCAGCAGTTGTCGAAGAAGGTGACGCCGCCGTCGATGGCGCGCGCGACCATGGCCTCAGCGGTCTTTCTGTCCGGCGCGCTCGCCAGATGGTGGCCGCCCATTCCGATGGCGGAAATTTCCACCCCTGTCTTGCCGAACTGCCTGCGTGGAATTTGAGCCATGTGAATGCTTTTACAGATTCATTGACTGTTTCGGGAGCGCTAATGTTGCAGTACCCGTAAAAAGGCGAGGCGCGATGAAGGTTGTGCGACTACAAACGAGGCGAAAACGATTCTAACGAACGGAATGAAATACGACGCAATCATCATCGGATCGGGACAGGCAGGAAATCCTCTGTCGCAGGCGCTGGCAAAGCTGGGCAAATCGGTGGCGCTCATTGACTACAGCTATTTAGGCGGGACCTGCGTGAATACGGGCTGCACGCCGACCAAGGCGCTGATCGGCAGTGCACGGGTGGCGCATTATGCGCGCAATGCGGCGCGATGGGGCGTGAACGCGGGTTTTGTCACGGTGGATCTGCCGGAGGTGATGCGCCGCAAGAACGAGATCGTCGAGAAATCGCGGACGGCGCTGGAAACTAATGTTCAAGTACAGCCGAACATACACCTTTACAAAGGACGCGCGCGATTTATCGGGCCGAAGCAGGTGGAGGTGCTCACCAACAAGCTGGAAGCCGATCAGATTTTCATCGATACGGGGTCGAACGCGACGGTGCCGAAGATCAAGGGCATCGATTCGGTGAATTACCTGACGAACGAGGGAATGCTGGACCTGCACGAGGTGCCGGACCATTTAATTGTGGTGGGCGCGGGCTATATCGGCTTGGAGTTTGCCCAGATGTACCGGCGCTTCGGCAGCGAGGTGACGGTGATCTCGGATAGCGGACAGATTCTACCGAAGGAAGACCGGGACATCGCCGATGAGTTGCAGCGATCGCTTACAGCCGAGGGCATCCGCTTCATCATGGATGCGCGCGTCAACAGGATAACCAGAACGGCGAAGCAGGTTGAGTTTCTGTTCGAGGGCGCGCCGGACGATACGATTTACGGTTCGCATTTGCTGGTAGCGACGGGACGCAAGCCGAACACGAGTGACCTGGAATTCAACCGAGCGGGCGTGGATCTAGACGAGCACGGCTACATCCTGGTGAACCGCCGGTTGGAGACGACAGCGCCGGGGATTTGGGCGCTGGGCGATGTGACCGGTGGACCGATGTTCACGCATATTTCGTACAACGACTACCAGATTGTGTTTGGGAATTTGTACGAGGGCAAAGACCTGTCCACGGATGCGCGGATTGTGCCGTACGCGGTGTACACCGATCCCGAGTTAGGACGCGTCGGCATCACCGAGAACGAGGCGCGGGCAAAGGGCTACAAGCTGAAGATAGGCACCGTCATGATGACCAGCGTGGCGCGGGCGATCGAGCGCGGCGAAACGCACGGCATGATGAAGCTGGTGGTGGACGCTTCGAACGACCGCATCCTGGGAGCGGCGATTTTGGCTTCGGAGGGTGGCGAGGTGGTGCAGGTGTTGAGTACGCTGATGCTGACAGGACAACCTTACACGCTGTTGAAGGGCGCGATTTATATACATCCCACGATGGTGGAAGGATTTTATGCCCTGATGGACAATGTGAAGCCGGTGGATTAGGCGGCTTCACCGGAGGGAGCGCTTACGAAGTCTTCTTGGCGGGCGCTTTCTTGGCGGCTGCCTTCTTCGCGGGTGCCTTTTTTGCCGGCGGCGCCTTGTCGGGCGGCGGCTGTTTCTTAGGGTGTTTGGCTTGCGCCAAATCGAGGCCGTTCACGAAGTCGGCTTCGATGACCTGAGAGGAGCCATGGGCGGCTGGTTTGGACCGGCCTTCCACTTCGAGAGCCTGGCCGATCTTCAGCCCCACCAAACGGGCTCCGCCGGGCTTCAGGTGGACGAAGTGACCGGAATCGAGCACTGCGCCGTTGGGCTCACCGTGCTTCGCAAAGTTGATGCGCTCCACTTTGCCCTTGATGGGATTGCCGGTGATGCCGCCGATTTGGACGCCTTTGGCTCCCCGTAGAGAAAGCAGACTATAGACCGGATGCTGTCCGGGGCGGTCGTCGTCGTAGTCTTCCACTTCGGCGGTAACGCGATCGCCGGTGTTGATCTCCGTTGCGACCTGTTCGGACCACTCCGGCGGGAAGTTCACCTGCACGCGATCCTTTCCGGTTTTGAGGAGCAAGGCTTCGTAGCTGCCTTTGGGACTGAAGTTCAGATATTCGACCACGCCCTCGATGGTGGAGTGCTTGCCGCGTTGTTTTGCCATAACTTACTTCTTTGAGTATGCGGAGTTAGTGCCTTTGGTTTCAAGTGAAAGACAGGCTGTTCGCTTCTCCAACGCCGGTGGGCGATTGCGGAACACTTTTCTGCCGACGGTACGAAGCAAACGAACCGTAGGGCCGTGGCAGGAAGAATGCACTGTTTGTTAGCGAGGGTTTTGAAACATGAAACGACAAACACGAACGTTGCTTTTCTTCCTTGCCGCTGGTCTTCCATTAGCAGCGGCACAACAAACGACGCCACCCGCTCCGCCCACGCCGCCTGCGAACGCACAGATGGCGGGAGCGCCGGCGGCTCCCACGCAGTATTCGGGGCGCGGGACGATTGAACAGCTTAACTACGATCGGGGAGGCTCGGTGAATGGATTCCTGATGAGTAACGGCGTTCTGGTTCTGACGCCTCCGATGAATGGGCCGACGGATGGAAACATGGGAGCGCCCACGATGCGGAAAGGAAGCGCGGTGAACGTGCAGGGCATGAGCCGTCAGACGATGAGCGGGCGCAAGGTGGTGGACGCGCAATCGCTGAAAGTGGGCGACCAGACGATTGTTTTTGCCATGGGCGGACCACGGCGAGGACCCGGCGGTCCAGGTGCGCCGCCGCCACCTCCACCTCCACCCGCGCCTCCACAGTAGGATTGTTCTGGCGGCTTCGGCAGCCGGTGTCGAGAATAGAGACCACGTGAGCTACTTTTGCACTGTTCTGCTGTTTTGCTTGTGCGGCCTTCCTCTGAGTGCTCAGGCACAACAGCCGCCTCCACCGCCACCACCACCTCCTCCGCCGCATGGACCGCCGGGCCCGCTGGGTCCGCATCCTGGCGAACGGATTCCGGAACTGCGGCGGAGTTTCGGGCGTTTGCGCCCCGTTAACCAGCAGGCCCAAGCGGCAATAGACTTGGGGCGCTATTTTCTGCAGCGGGCCGGGAGTGCGGCCCAGGAGCACGAGCCGTTTCAGGCGGACCGTTATGCCGCCGCGGCCGATGCGCAGATCCACATTGCGGGCCGGCAGCAGCATGCAGGCCGGGAATCGGAAGCGCCGTTTCCGCCTGGCGAGGAAGTGTCGCGCCATTTAGAGCGGGCTTATTTCCGGTTGCAGCAGGCTGATTACTTTCTCTCGCAGACCCGCGATGCGCGTGCGAAAGATCTGCCGCAGACGGGTCGAAGATTCTACGAAAGCGCGGTGCAGGCTTATGACAAAGGAGACTATCTCCCGGCAGAGGAAGACGCCAGGTGTGTCGACGACACGGTGAGGACATTAGAGGAATTGGCGCAGGCGGCCAGTCCGATGCCGCCGCCACCTCCTCCTCCGCATCCGCCGCACACTCCGCCGCCACATACTCCGCCACCTCCACCGCCGGGGCCCCGGTAAGTTATGCGGACACACCGGTTGCTTTGGCAGTTGGGATTTGCGGTGCTCGCGGCGGTTTGCGTGGCGGCTCTCAGCGTGCTGCTGATTGCCGAGGCAGTGGGCCATGCCGAGCGCGTCGTGATAGGCGAGACCGCGCAGGCGCTGACGACGGCGAACGGGGAGCTGCGGCAACAGTACCGATATCGCGTGAGCTCTGATCAATCCTGGAGCGTGCTGCCGGAATCGGCGAAGGATGTCTCGCTGCGGGGGATCACGTTGACCGTGCTGCGGTCGTATCCGGGCGTGGAGGGTGGGTATTACCAGAAGAATGCTTTTCTTGGTTATGCGTTTCCGACGCACTACCGGGGCTACATCAAGACCGATGTTCCGGCTCCGGAGAAGAGCGAGATACAGCAGATGTGTCAGCAGAGCCTGCAAACGAGGGCGGCTCAACAGAAGATGGTGCATGAGGGCACGGAGCTGGTGGCGATGCGCGCGCTTCCGGATGAGGCGTCAAATGTCGCCATTTGGACGATGAAGCGTTTGCCAGGGCAGGGCGCGCCGGGAGCGTGGCGGCGGCAGTGGTCGCTGGCAGCGCTGGTGATGGCGGCGCTGGTGAGTATTCTGGTCACTTTGGGAACAGGTATCGGGCTGTATCGCGGGATTGCGCAGATTCAATCGGGGCTGGCGCGGCTACAGGAAGACTTTGCGTTTCGACTGCCGGAGCGTTCGGATGAATTGGGGCAGATCAGCCGGTCGATTAACGAGATGTCGAGCGTGCGGCGTGAGTTGGAGCTGCAGTTGCGGCGCGAAGACCGGTTGCGGGCGATGGGGCGATTGGCGGCGGGGATCGCGCATGAGATCCGCAATCCGTTGAACAGTATCCGGCTGACGATGCAGGTGCTGGAGCAGCGACTACGGTCGCAGACGGCGCGGGAGAAGGATTTGGAAATGGTGATCGGCGAAGTGGACCGGATGAATGGGTTGTTGACGGGGCTGCTCGATCTGCAACGGAGCCGGCCGCCGGACCCGAAGACGCAGGCAGTGTGGCCGGTGCTGGAACGGTGCGTTGCCTTAGTACAGGCGAAGGCCGCAGGGCAACGTACGGCGATTCAGCTTCACGGAGGTGAGCAGCTTTGGGCAGTGTTCGACGAGGGGCAGTTGACGCAGGTGGCGATGAACCTGCTGCTGAACGCGCTGGATGCGTCGCCGGAGGGCAGTCCGGTCAGTGTGGCGGCAGAAGGAAAGGGAGAGTTCGTCGAGGTGACCGTATCGGATTGGGGGCCGGGGCTGGATGTTGAAGAGCAGGAGCATTTGTTCGAGGCGTTCTACAGCACCAAGGCGCAGGGGACGGGATTGGGGCTGGCGGTATCGCGCGAGTTGATGAGAGCACAGAAAGGCGACGTGGTGTATTGTCCGCGGGACCATTGCGCACAAGACGGGGGGACGGCGTTCGCGATTCGCATTCCGGCGGCGGGGGGACATGCCGAAGTTTAGAGTTTTGGTAGCCGAGGACGAGGAGGCGGCGCGGCGGTCGCTGACGGAGTTGCTGCAGGGCGAGGGGTTTGCGGTGCTGGAGGCGAGCGACGGGGAGCAGGCGCTGTCGCTGCTGCTGCGGGAGGAGCCGGAGGCGGCGCTGCTGGATATTCGCATGCCGGGGATGGATGGGCTGGAGGTGTTGCGGCGGGCGCGGCGGGGCGGATCGCGGACGGCGTTTCTGGTGATGACGGCTTATGGAGACAGCAACACGGCGATTGAGGCGATGAAGCTGCATGCGTTCGATTACCTGGTGAAGCCGATCGATTTCCGGCAGGCGCGGGCGCAGTTGCAACGGGCGCTGGAGCAGAGCCGGAGTCCGCGGCCCACGGTGGAGAAAGAAACCGGCGAGGAGGCCGCGATGATCGGGCATAGCCCGGCGATGCAGCATGTGTACAAGCTGATCGGGCAGGTGGCGGCAAGCGATGCGACGGTGCTGGTGCGGGGGGAGTCGGGGACGGGGAAGGAACTGGTGGTGAATGCGATTCACCATAACAGCTCGCGGGCGCGGGGGCCGCTGGTGAAGGTGAATTGCGCGTCGATTCCGGAGACGCTGCTGGAGTCGGAGCTGTTCGGGCATGAGAAGGGGGCGTTCACGAATGCGCTTTACCGGCGGGTGGGGCGGTTTGAGGAGGCGAATGGCGGGACGTTGTTTCTGGACGAGATCGGGGAGTTGACGCCGGCGTTGCAGGCTAAGTTGTTGCGGGCGGTGCAGGAGCGTTCGCTGCAGCGGCTGGGGAGCAATGCGGATGTGGCGCTGGATTTGCGGCTGGTGACGGCGACGGCGCGGGATCTGGAAGCGATGGTGGCGGAGGGGCGGTTTCGGGAGGATTTGTATTACCGGCTGGCGGTGGTGAGTGTGCCGCTGCCTCCGCTGCGGGAGCGGAAACAGGATGTCCCGGCGCTGGTGCAGCATTTTTTGCGGCGGGCGCGGCAGGGGGTGGCGATGACGCCGGGGGCGCTGGCGATCTTGTGCGAGTACCACTGGCCGGGGAATGTGCGGGAGTTGGAGAACACAGTGGCGCGGGCGGTGGTACTGGCGCGGGGGAGTTCGATCGATGCGGGGGATGTGCAGTTGCTTGGGGAACGGCAGGCGGCGGTGAAGGAGGGGGACTGGACGGCGGGGATGCCGCTGCGGCAGGGATGGCGGGCGAACGTGGAGGCGGTAGAGAGGGCGATGGTGGAGCGGGCGCTGGCGGAGACGCAAGGGAATAAGTCGCGGGCGGCGGAGTTGCTGGGGATTCATCGGCGGTTGTTGTATGAGAAGTTGCGGGAGTTTGGGTTGGGTACCTAACGGTACAGCCAACGCGAAGCACCTGCGGCGCGGCCAACAAGGCGGAGCGGGCGTTTTGCGAAAGCACCTGCGGTGCGGCCAATGGCGAAACCCGGCGCTTTACGAAACGAAGTCCCTGCGGGACGGCCAACAAAAACGGATTGCATAGAACAGGCTGTCACGGGGTGGCAAAATAAAGTTGATTGTTTGGTTTGTGTGACTTAGGGTGATTTTTCGGTAGGAGCAGAACGGCTGGGTTCTAGGCTTTCGGGCGAGATGCCCGAAGTGCCCGAGGAAAAGTTAGCCGGCCGGTCGACCGGGCCGCGCACAAAAGAAGGGAAGCGGCGGTCGAGCCAGAATGCGCGGACGCATGGGTGTACGTCGCGGAAGCTGATTCTGCCGGGGGAGTCCCCGGCAGAGTACGAACTGCTGCGGGCGGATTGGATGGCGGACTACCGGCCGGAAGAGGCGACGGCGGTGGAACTGGTGGAGCAGACCGTGCAGGCGCATTGGTTTTATCTGCGGGTGCAGAAGCAGTGCGACCGGGCCGAGGCGGGGATGGAGAACCAAAATCCGCTGGAGTGGGGCGAGGAGGAGTGGAAGCGGCGGGAGCGACTGGGGCGGTACCGGACGGCGGCCGAGCGGTCGTTTCACCGGGCGTTAGGGGCGATCGAGGCGCGGCGCAAGAGCCGCCGGGCGGAGCAGGAGCGGGGCGAGGCGGCGGAGGAGCGGGCGCGCCGGATCGAGATCGATTATCTGCTGAAGATCGAGTTGCGCGAGCGGAATGAGCAACGGCAGAAGCTGCGGGACAAAAAGGGAGAGATGCGGCGGTTGGAGCAGAAGCAGGAACAGCGGCGGCGCGAGTCGCGGAAGGTGGCGCAGGCCCGGGAAAAGCTGGCGCGACAAGGAGAGAAAGGGAAAGCGTCCCGGGTGGTCCAGCAATGGGTGACGGTGGAAGTGGCGGCGGGAGTGACCGAGACGGAGTATTCTCCTTCCAATGCGGAGTTACTGAAGGAACTGGAAGGGCGGAAGGTGCGGCCGGAGAGAGTGGAGCGGCACCTGCTGCTGCCGGCCGGGATGCCGCCGGAGTATGCCTGGACCAACCCGCACTGTGCGGAGGAGTGCGCCGAGACGCGGGCGGGCCGGTGGTGCGGGTTGTGCGGGGTGTCTCTCGTGGGCGGGTTTGGGATTCAGCGGATGACGTTTGAGACTTGGAAGCTGGCGATCGAGCAGGAGGCGCTGATGTTGGGCGGTCATGCCGGGCCGATGGGTGGGGGGGTGGAGTTTGGGGAAGTGGGTAGGTAGCGAAGATTGCAGGAACAAGCGCTAGCGGGCGAAGAGTTCGTCGAGGGTTTGGACGTCGAGAAGGCGGAGGGAGAGGTCTTCCAGCTCCGGGGTGGTCAACTCTGACAGGCGGGTACTGGCCCAAGCGGGAAGAGGGCCGAAACGCTTTTGCATCAGGCGGCGCACAACCGTTTCGGCGCCCTGGTGAGTTCCTTGCTCGAGTCCTTGCTCGATCCCCTTTTTGAGGACAGGGCCCAGCAGGTCGTGAGTGAGAAGACTTTCGGTGATGGGCATGGCAGCGGACTCCTCTTCGAAAAGATGACCAATGCGCGCAGACCGGCAAGTATTCCGAGCTGCTCATAGGCGATTTTGCGTTCGCCTGTTTCCAATGTAGCAATGCGCTGCAGAATTTGGCGGAGCGCCGCGCGCTGGTCGCGCAAACGCATCAAGACGGACAGGATGTTTTCTTCGGGCGTTGTACTGGCGAGCAAGGCTTCGCCGTCAAAGTTGCGAATGTCGACGAGGGCGAATTGTGACGAGAAGGATGGCGACTGGAGACCCGATGGCATCGTTAGCGGGACGTTGCCGGTGTAAAGCACTATCTGTTGTGGAAAGCGCTCCAGACGGCGGTAGATTTGGAGGGCGTACTCGGCCATGCGGAGAGCCATGAGCGAATCATTGCTGTTTTGTAACTCGATGTGCAGCGGGATACCTTCGGTGGTTTCGCAGAGCAGGTCGATGCGGGGGTTTTGCGTCTGAGGGAGCTCAACATTGAGCCAGTGTTGCACCGTGACGTGGGCCAGTTGGTGAATGAATGCGTTCGACGAGGTGAGCAACTGCTTTAGGACTACGTCGTAGGTTTGCATCCGAGTTCTTAGATAACATAGCGGTCTTCGACGCGGCGGGCTTGGCCGAGGGAGACGAGGTTTCGGCGATGTCGCGGACGTCGTGGGTGCGGGCTCGGGTGGAAGATGCGGGCCAGGGAGGGGGCGTCGAGCGGCTGGCGCTCTCCGGCGAGGACGGCGCGGATGGCTCCGACGCGCTCCGGTAGCGAAGTGGGCCAGGGACGGCGGGCGCTTACGGGCGTGGCGGGTGGTTCTAGTTCGATGTCGAGGTGTGGCCAGGCTCGCGGGCCAATCGTGCGTTGTTGCCAATATAGCCGCGCGGCTGCTCACACGAAGCAGCGTATACTCGACGATTGATAATCGATGACACTCCGCCAGCAGCTAATACAGCAACGAACCGAAGGTATCGCCGATAACCTCGATATTAGGCAGGATATGGCATTCCTTCGCCTAGCCCATTCCACCGTTACGGGTCAGAGCATTCACGCCTTCGACTTGGCCGATCTTGTAGACGGCGGTCAGGATAAACAGGTCGATACCATCACGATTGTGGAGGACGATGAAGAAGCCGAGGTCTTTATAATCTCGGCTAAGAACACCGCCACGTTCTCCTCCAACGCGATTATCCAGCTACGCAATGGGCTGGACTGGATTTTTAATAAGCCCAAAGCTGATGTACAGACGTTAGCAAACGTCAGGTTCAAGGATAGGATAAATGATCTACGGGCTGTCCTCAGCGGACATGGATATTCGAATGTCAACATTTCCGTGGCGTTCGTTTGCAATGGGCTTACAACTGAAATCTCTGAAGAATTTAAGCAAGAACAGAAACACATTTTAGACAACTACTGCAACGGCACTTTTTGCTCCTTTATATTTGAACCTTGGGGTGCTGACGAGTTGGTCAACCGAATCAACGCTCTCGAGAAGCGCACGAGGAAGATCGACGCAGACGTTCGAATTCGATATGACGCGAACAATCCGTCCTTGATCAAGTACCACGCAGAAGGGCTAAAAGGTCTAGTGTGCACTACAAATGCAAAAGAGATCGCACAAATCGTACTGAGCGATACGGATGGGTCTGTTTTTGATTCAAATATCCGGCGTTTTTTAGGAACACGCGGAGCAGTGAACGGCGATATTTTCAGGACTTGTACTGACACATCCGTGAGTTCCCAGTTCTGGTTTTTAAACAACGGCGTTACCGTGATCTGCGACAGCTTTGACGCCGTTACTGACCCGGACAATGCACACGTAAAAATCAAAAATATGCAGATTGTGAACGGGTGCCAAACGGCGAGTGCCCTTGCGCTTGCCGAGAAACAGGAGAAGCTCGCACCTGATACTCGAGTGATGCTTCGTATTTACGAAGCGGCTGACGCACAACTTGTCGACAAGATAGTGCTCACCACCAACAACCAAAATAAAATCAGTAGCCGCGATCTTCGTTCCAATGACAAAACGCAACTTGATATGCAAGAGGCATTCAAGACGTACGGCTTTTACTACGAGCGGAAAGTAAATCAATACGGCCCTGACATCCCACCGGATCGCATTATTGTAAATGAGATCGTAGCCCAGGCCTATTTGGCGATTGTATTGAAAAAGCCGTCAGACGCAAGGCGCCGCAAGTACAAGGTGTGGGGAGAAATGTACGAGAGAATTTTTTCCGGACAAGTAGTGGAACCATACATCATCTCTTTACTGCTTGAGCGCGCGGCTAGGAAGTGGCTTCTCAAATCCGGCTATACCGAGGCTCAAGACGATTTGAGGCGTAAGTTGGCCAACAACGGAGTTTTTCATCTGGCGCGCTCTGCCGCTTATATCTGGCGCGGGTCCGACAATTGGTCTATTTCCTCTGACGAGTTGAAAGAACAGATCTATACCCTAGAAAAAGCTGTAGACGGATTGTCTACAGCTTTTCATCAGGGATTCGAGAAACTGGAAGGGCTTATTCGGAATAACTCTCCATATCAAGCCGATCTGGATACTGCCCTTAAATCTGCAACTCTGGAGAACGACCTTGATAAGGTCCTACATTCTCACAGTATAGCCGTCCAGGGCATTGATGTGCCCTAATATCACGCTATCCGTAGATGTAAGGTTGCGACTCCGATCGAGGTCCTGTTGCTCAAACGGGCAAGTTCCAACATCACAAGAATGCAGCGCATGAGGAAGGCGGCGATGCGGGCGGGGTCGTAGTCGCGTTCGAGATCCTGGGCGAGGGTGGCGAGTTGGGCGGCGACTTCGCGGGTGACGCGGGCGCTGAGGCGGGTGGGGTCGAGGGCCAGCGGGTCGAGCCAGACGTTACGGAGGCGGTCGCGGATGGGAGCGTTTGTGAGCTCGGGGAGGAGAATGCGGTAGGTGTTTTTGTCGGGGAACTGGGCGTAGTTTTTGCCGGTGAGGGAGAAGTCGGCGTAGAGCTCCAGGCTGTAGCCGACATCGACGATGACGAGGAAGGGCGGCCAGCCATCAGGGATGGCTTTGGCGTAGAGTTCGGCCTGGTTGCGGGCGGCGAGCATGGCCTCGTCCCAGCCGGGAGTTTCGCGGACGGCGTGGCCGCGACGAACGGCGGCGCCGGGGCGGGTGCGTGCGGCGGCGATGACCGGCGCGAGCGGGCGGGTGCTGCCTTGCTTGGCTTCGAGGACGAAGCAGCCGCGTTTATAGAGGTCGATGCGGCCGGGGCTGGTGGTGCCGTCTCCATTATGGAAGTGGACGGCGCGTTCAAAGACGTAGGCGTTGCGGGCATCGTCGGGTACGGTGGGGTCGGGACGGGGACTTCGAGGATGTCGCAGAGTTCGGAGAGGAAGAGTTGGTAGTTGGCGCGCTCGGCGGCTCCGGAGTGTTGCCAGCGGCGGAGGAATTCCGTGGCGGGGTCGAGTTCGACGTCAGGGGGCAAAGAGACAGTGTAGCGATGGGGCGAGTGGGGAGCGCATTATCCTCCGCCTAACTTGCTGAGCCGCTAACCGGCCGATACACCGCCGAAGCGACCACCGAGTCCGCGCACCCGTAATAGAACCTCCACGCGCCGCCGAACCACACCAGGCTCTCCACAAAGGTCACGTTGCTGTTTCCTCCCTGCGCCGAGCCCGCGTGTTTAATCTCGAAATCGCGCTCCGGGTGAAAGAAATCGTGATCCATGCGAGCCAGCAGTTTCGTGGGATCGCGCGGGTCAAAGAGCGCCTGCGCCACCGCCCACACGGGCCCGGTCAATCCCAGGTCCGGCCGCGCCTTCGCCCCCGCGTTGTAGATGAGAAGGATTCCCTTGTCCGTCAGGAAGGGCGGCGGTCCTCCCTCGGTCACCATGCTGTCAATTCCTCCCCGTCGCATCGGCAGCACGGTCAGGTGCTTGCCACGCTCGTCCTCCAGCACGTTCCAGTCGGTCAGGTTGCGGGAGGTGGCCAGCATCAGCCCCGAGTCGTTGAAGTACATCCAGTACTTCCCGCCGATTCGCTGCGCCACAAACCGTTCTCCCTCCCGCCGGCACACGATGGCCCCCGACTTGGACCAGAAATCCCGGTACTTTCCTTTGCGGCAGGTCCCGATCGCCAGCCCCTGCTTCGTCCACCGGTACAAATCCCGCGACGTTGCGCAGCACAGCCGCGCGCACGCCCCATCCCAGGCCGTATACGTCATAAGCCAGGTTCCATCCTCAGCCTGCATGACCCGCGGATCCTGACATCCGCCCGGCCACTCGTACTCCTTCATAAAGTCCTGGTCCGGATACAGCACCGGCTCGGGATGACGCTGGAAGTGCCGCCCATCCTCGCTCACCGCCAGGCCGATCCGGCTGGTGCCCCAGCTTTCGCCGCGCGACTTGTCCTCGGCGCGGTAGAGGAGATACACCTTGCTGTCCTTCACCACCGCCGCGGCGCAGAGAATGTTCTTGTTCTCCCACGGAATCGTCTTTCCCGTAACCGGGCAGGCAAACACGCTCTGGGGCCGCGGTCCGAGGTGGTCCGCTCCATCGTCGCGCACAAACGGCCCCAGTCCCCACTCGGGAATCGGCGCCTTCTCCGCGGGCGCCTCGCCACCCTCCACCGGGCCAGCGAGTAAATCGACCTTGGCCGCGGCCAGCGCCACTCCCGAACTCCACATCATCTCTCGGCGCGTCATCTTCCGCATTCCGATTCAAGGGTACCCCGCCGGTTTTTCCTCAGTCGCCCGCTGTCAGTTTCGCGAGCCGCAGGGCCTCTTCGATCCTACTTTTTCTGATTGTTGAGGACCTGTAAGTCGTCCGTGACGGAAAAGACGTCGGGCACCTCGTTGGCACGGGTCCTGATTAGGGTGTTGTCGAATTGGTTATCGACGACGCCTTCGAGCGTGACGTGTCCGTTATCCACGATGATGTGGATGGACGGGAGCGCCTGGTAGCCATAGCGCGTTCCAATCTGTGAATCGCCGTAGATCGCCCGCGCCACCGCGCGGCGTATTTGCCAGTCCATCGGAGAGAGCGGAAGAAGCTTGATGTCGTTGACTACTTGCGTAACGCCGGGCACATTCTTCACCACATTTGCGGCGTCGGATTTTATATCCCAGGGTGGGTCAGGAGGTGTCGCACCGAGCAAAGTGACGACGCTCCCGTCAATTCGAAAGGCGAGATCGTCAAAGATGGAGTAGTACGGCAGCGTCAACAAGGCGTGCCGGACTTCCTTCTCTAGTTGCGACTGATCGGGAGGCCCTGCAAGAAAGGCATCGTTGTGATGCTTGCTCTGCTTCTCAGCCAGCGCGGAACATACCGATAGCGCGGCGATTACGGTCAATCCAACAAGCCTTCGCATAGGGCCTTCTGCTTTTCCTAACCATTAGACGCGCGGAACACAGGAGAGTCACGCGGCAGTTCAGGGCAACGGCCTTCGGAAGTTTTCGGTTCGTGTGCGTCTGGCAGACACGCGAGCCTTAACGGAAGTAAGAAGGAGTGCGCTGGCGCGGCGGTTTCAGAGCTGGGCGAGACGTAGATGCCGAGCTGCAAAGGGACGGCTTAGACAAATCAATACCATTTCTGTACAGCCTAGTGTTTCGATCGCTTGGCAGGACCACTTGCCAGATTCCCAAGGTGTGTCCTTCCGAACGCTATTGGATATTTCAGGCCATAGCCTAGCATCCGATCCAGGCCAATATGGGCCGTCCATATGAAAAGGTATGGGAGCATTTCGGTTCTACCGGCGACAAGCGCGACCGTTGCAAAGGTCAACGGCAAGAAATAACTGTGAACGATGTTGTAGCAAGCGCCTCCAATCTTGGGATTGATTAAGTAACAGAGTATTGCGAGATCCGGCGTTAGGAGCAGAACAAGGAATATCCACCAACTGAATCTCGAATTCCAATAAAGAATTACGCTAAGCGCCAAGACAGAGAATCCTTCGGCTCTCAGCCAAATGCGTACAGATCCCAACACTGCGCCGTTTGAAACAGTAAGCTCGTCCATATGATGCAAGTGTAGTTGATGCGCGGCTGCTTGCGGCGCCATCGTCTCCGAGGAGATTGTTAGACCGACAGATTGAATTTTTTGACCTGATCGGCGATGTATTCCGAGGTTCGCCAGCCCAGCGCAGAGATCGTCAGCGTGGGATTTTTGTCCGCATTGCTTACGAACGGAGCGCCGTCGGTGACGAACAGGTTTTTGACATCCCAAGCCTGGCAGTATTGATTCAGTACAGACGTTTTGGGGTGGCTGCCCATGCGGGCTGCTCCCACTTCGTGTTTCACCTGACCGCCGTGTTCGATTCCCCAATCACGCTTGGGACCGGCGCTATTGGTGACGGTACCGCCGGCAGTCTCGATGAATTCCTTGAACGTGTCCTGCATGTGTTTGGCTTGCAGTAATTCGTCCTGGCTCCATTTGAAGTGGAAGCGGAGGACGGGGATGCCCCATTGATCGACCACGGCGGGATCGATCTCGCAGTAGCTATTGTTGTTGGGAATCATCTCGCCACGGCCGGCGAAATGGACTTCGCCGCCGTATAGTTTGCGGAGATTGCGCTTCATCTCCAGGCCGTAGCCGCCGCCGAGAAACCGTTGCGCGTAGCCGCTGAGCATTCCGCCTCCGGGCATGTGGCGGCCTCCGCCGAGTTCGATGTGATAGCCGCGGGCGAAGGGGAGTTTTCCTGCTTTCTGCTGCTGGTACAACCACCACGGCATGTACACATGCATTCCGCCGACGCCGTCTTCGTTGCGCGGGGGGAGATCCTCCAGGAGGGGCAGATATCCGCTCACCGAGGAACCGACCGTATCCATTACATAGCGGCCGACCAGGCCGGAGGAGTTGGCGAGGCCGTTTGGAAATAGCGTGCTCTTTGAGTTGAGTAAGAGGCGCGCGGTTTCACAGCAGCTTGCGGCAAGAACGACGATTTTGGCACGCACTTCCACGTCCTTACGGGTTTTCTTATCGACGTAGGAGACACCGCGCGCGAGGCCGTCCGGCCCGACCGAGACCTCACGCACCATGGCGCCGGTACGGACTTCGAGGTTGCCGGTTTTCATGGCTGGAAAGATGTGAACGCCGGGCGAGTTGAAGTTGGCATTGACACCGCAGGACCGTCCGCATTCGGCGCAATAGTGGCAGGCAGAACGCCCGTTCAGGGGACGGGTGAGGATGGCTAATCGCGAAGGAATGCAGGGTATTTTCAGCTTGTCGGAAGCGATTTTGATCACCCGCTCGTAGCCACGAGGCGCGGGGGGAGGCTGAAATTTGCCGTCGGGGGCGTTTTCGATTCCTTCCTCGGATCCAAAGACGCCGATGAGTTCCTCGACCTTGTCATAGTAGGGGGCGAGGTCCTCATAGCCGATCGGCCAATCGAACCCTTTTCCATCGCGGCTGTAGGGCTTGAAATCGTAAGGCCCCATCCGCAAGGAGATGCGCCCGTAGTGGTTGGTGCGGCCACCGAGCATGCGGGCCCGCCACCACATCCAGTCGGAATCGGGTGCGTTGGTGTAGGGTTCTCCCGGGACTTCCCAGCCGCCCAGTAGAGTGGCATCGAAATAGCCAAGCGGCATTTGCGGGGTGGGCGCGCCCCGATGCGGCGCATCATACGGCCACTGAAACATTTTCGATTGCTTGGTGCAATCGAACCAGCCGCCTGCTTCGAGCATGCAGATCTTGGCGCCGGCATTCGCCAGTACCTGAGCGGCGACACCGCCACCGGCGCCGGAGCCGACGATTACGACGTCGTAGGTGTTGTTTTTTGCCGGTGTGTTCGCCATTTCCTTACTGTAACGTTGCGCGTGATTCCGCCGGGCGGAATCCTAGCGCGACTGTTCATACGAAGACCGCTCCGTGCTTACTGAAGCGCTTGATCGTTGGATGATTGCGCGATCCACGATCTCTCTCCATGTCTGGGTGAAGCATTGCGGAAAGGAAGGTTTGCGCAATGCGCTAGCCCGCCACATTTAGCTCCCTGCAGCGCCGGTGGCATGGTCATTAAAAGAAGGTCGGACGCGCCGAGTCGACTAGAATCAGAGGCGACGTGTTTCAGGACGCGTTGCATAGGAGCTCGCCAGAAGAGCGAGCGTCAGCAGAGGTGCTATGCTCTCTTTCTTTTCGCCTTTGGCAAGATGAGAGACAAACGCGCCGGTGTACGTGAAAGTAAGTCCGGCGTAGGCCCACTCTTTAAGGGTTGGAGTTCCGGGCGCGGAAAGAGCCGCCGCGCCGAGCAATTTCCAGACACCCAGGAGAGTCGGAAAATACTCCGGGTAACCGAGAGTCTTCATGCTCGTCAGGAGGGTGTTGTTCTTTGTGAGATACCCAATCGCGGCGGCCGCGGCCGAGACCGCACTCAGGGTGGTAGTTCCCTTGTAAACCAGATTGTTCAATGTGATGATCCTTCCATATCCTTTTATTTGTGGGGCGCGGTTTTACGCGGAGTCTCGCAACACATCCGCCTTAAGATCAGGGTCATTCGGCCTTCGATCAGATACAAGACTTTTATCCTGTTCATGCATGTGCGGAGGCGGCCCCGCAGCAGCCAGGGATTGTCACTCAGAAGGCGGTACTGTTCTGATTTGTTAATACGTATCGTTGAACTAATTCACTCATGATCGTTGCGTGTCTCGCCAGGCGTTCCCAATCGTAATCCCGGCCTATTTAGCCGCCCTAGCAGGCTGCTGAAAAAGGCCGGTCGATGCCCCTCGGCCCAGAGGGCACCCCCGGTCGGGGTTCTGTAAATGCTTGTAAAACACTAGCACAATGTTCTGAACCGCGCGCGTCAGCAAGCGACTTTTGCTTTTTTCAGCAGCCTGCTAAATTACCTGGATGCGGGTGATGCCGAGACGCTCGCTGAGCGCCTGATGTTGCTCGGCCGTGCCCAGCATTTTAGTTCCGGCGGGAGGCGGCGTGCAGATAGGCGCCGGTGTTCCGAAATCCGTGATCAGGCGCTCCGGTCCGTCGGGCAGAAACCAGTTCAGCAGGCGGGCCTCCGACGACTCCACTCGAAACGCATGCGTGCATTGGGCGGGGATGTAGACGAAAGCTCCTGCCTCGGCGGTCCATCGCTGCGCGCCCGCTACCACCGTCAACACGCCCTCCCTCACATACCAAGCCTCGGCCTGCCTGTGGCTGTGAAGGTCCGGTCCGCCTCCGCGGGAGTAGCGGCACTCCAGGAGTGAGTACGCCCCTCCGTTCTGTTCGCCCGCGGCCAGCACGGTCCACAACCCGTCGGCATACCAGTAGCTCGAAGCCTGCTCACTATGGATGCCGTAGGGCCGGCACGGATTCACGGCGCTCGGCTTGGTTCGGCTGTTGTCGTCTTTCGGTGGATCGGCGATAGGTAGGGTCAAACCGGAATCCCGTCCGAAGAAGGCCTGAGCGGGAATCTGCCCGAATTCTCGGGATGTCTCCTCCACCATCCAGCGGGGCGGCATCGGAGTGGACCCGGGCTGTGGCGCTTTCCGCTCCGTGGCCGGGATGGCCAGGTTCGTAATGAAGTTCTCGAAACCGCCGGGTGTGTAAAAGTTTAAAACACGGGTGTTCGGCTGGTCAATGGTGAAGCTGTGTTCCGTGTAACGGGGAATGGAAAGGAACATGTCGGGGCCCGCTTCGACGCGCTCGCCGCCCACTTGGAACGTGGCGTGACCTTCGAGGACGTACATGCCCTCATCCATCGGATGCATGTGGGTTTGCGGTCCGCCGATGCCGGTGCCGCAGACTTGCTCCATCAGCGTAAAGTCGTTGCCCGTCAGATGGCTTCCCGCCAGCGGCATCCACAGATTGTCGATCAGCCAGTAGGCCGGGCAGTTCCGATTCGTCAGCAGATATGGCGAAATAGGTTCAATCATGTTGTTCTCCTTGGCAATTTCTATTTGCTTGGTTTGAAATTCTCGAAGTGCCGGTTATGGGCGGTGTACTGCTCCGTCCAGGAAAATACGGACGACCTGCCGCACATGGTTCTCGATGTCCAATTTGGAAACTCGACTACCCGTAAGAGCCTTCAATTGCAGGCCGCTGACCAACCCATCCACGAAAGTCGCCGCCGTCACCTCGAGATGTTCTACTGAGAGCCGCTCCTGCCGGGCGCGGGCAGACAAGAAGACGGCTACGCTCGCATAGGCATTGGCTGGTCCCGATCGATAAAATTCTTTCGCGAGTTCCGGAAAGCGGGACGCCTCGCTCACCATCAAGCGATGAAAGGCCAGACCTTGCGGCGCGAGCAGGGCCTTGAGCATCGAGCCGCCCAAAAGCGTAAGCGCCTCTCTCAGCGGCAGAGATTGCAGTTCGGGACCTGTCAGCGCCTGCCGCAGCGGCGCGAGAATTTCCGTGCACATCTCCTTCATCACCTTTTGAAAAAGCGCTTCCTTGCCGCCGAACTCGCTGTAGATCTCACGATACGAACCGCCCGTTTCCGCGACGATCATCTCCAGCGACACGCCCCCGAAACCATGCCGCAGGAAGAGCCGACCGGCCGCCCGGGTGACGTCGGCCGCGCGTTGCTCCGACCGGACGGGCGACCGTCGCGGCTTGCGAGCGCGACTGTTGTTTTCACTAGGAGAGTTCAGTTTGACATTCATTGGTAATGAATGTTACCTGTGGCAATGGTAACGGTAGTTACCACAATTTGTCAAGGGGTTCACGCGACGTGTCGTTCGCCGGGAAACTGCCAACAAACCAGAAGCGGTCGTGATCGTGCCGACGGAGGAAGTAACTTTCGAGCCTCTGGTCACCCGGCCGGAGGAAATTATCCGCGTCGACTTTAATTACAAGAAGCATGCCGAGGAAACAGATTCGTTCTAAGAGCCCGTTCATCTCGTTTTGCTTAAGCTTATTCGTAGCTAGCTCAGCCGTGCAGCATCGCACAAACGAGCGATGCTGCAACGATCGTCAAACAGGACCAAAGCCCAGCAATTCGAATTGCAAAAGGGTATTGCAGTGTGCCGCTCATTGGCAACAGGTTTTAGCAATGCGGAACCTGCGTTTGCTGAAGCCTCTTAGCGCACGATTTTTGACGTTTGGTCGTGACCCCGGAGGTATCAGGCACGCGCCAGGAGGGCGATGCTGGCGGGATAGACGAGGCTGACAAGAGTGACGGATTCGAAGCCGGCGGCAAGGAGATAGGTCCAGGCGTCGGCGCCGAATTCGGTTTGGACGGCGTAATCTTCTTTGTTTTCGCCGGGGCGGCCGTGGTAGGAGGGGGGCAGGCCGTTTCTTGAGCGGCTGAGCCGGCCGACGATGATGGGCACGGTGAAGGCGAGATAGCCGCCGGGCTGGAGGACGCGGCGGCACTCGATGAGCGCGTGTACTGGATTGGGGACGTGTTCGAGGGTGTCGGAATGGAGGACCAGGTCGAAGCGTCGATCGCCGAAGGGGAGGTGGTGCATGTCGACGTCGGGATAGGAGACGAAGAGGTGGCCGGGGAGGCGCCGGAGGTGACGGGTGAGATTGCCGGCTTCGTTGATTTCGAGCAGTTGCGTAGAGCGGGAGGAGGCGGATTCGATCCAGGATTGGAGCGTGCCTTCGTGCCCTTGGGATTTACAGATGGCGTGGGCGAGGGTGATGGACCGTAGATTGGAGGCGCAGCGCGTGCAGTAGAAGCCTTGCTGCAGGTCGATGTATTCGCGTTCGGGGATACTGAGTTGCCACTCTTGCACCAGTTCGGGCCAGAGGATGTTGGCGAAGGCGAATTCGGAGCTGCCACAGATGCGGCAGCCTGACGGGAGGAGTTGATTTATGGGGGCGGAAGAACTGGCCATCAGGATCGAGGTTATGCAGCGAGGAGTTGGCGGATAGTGACTCCGATGTCCATGAAGGCGGCGAGGTCCGAGGGCTTGCGGATGTATTGCCGGGCTCCAAAATTGAGGGCGGCCTGACGGTCGGCTGAGGCATTGGAGGAGCTGAGGACGAGGACGGGAATGGAGACGCAACGGGAGGTTTCACGGATGTAGGCGAGGACTTCACGCCCGCTCTTCCGCGGCAGGTTGAGATCGAGGATGACGAGAGCGGGACAGACGGGATGGTCGCCGGCTTCAATGACCGTTAAGAATTCGATGGCCTTTTCTCCGTCGGCGACCACGAGTAACTCGTTATCGATTTTGTGTTCTTTGAGCATTTCGCGCACCAGGAGGACGTCGCCGCTGTTGTCTTCCACGAGAAGTATGGGGCCATGAGCTAGTGTTTCGCGGGCAATTCGATCAGAAGAGAACAGTAAAGAGGAAGGCGGAACGGTGTTCGATCCGGGATTCGACCCGAATTCGGCCGCCGTAGCGGTGAAGGACCTTCCGGCACATCGCGGGGCCGATGCCTTTGTCCTCAAGTGCGAAGCGCCACGTGCGCTCGCGTTTCGTCGACGAACTGTGAATGCGTGGGACATCTTCACTCCTATAGTCGATGGCATTACCGATAAGATTTTAGAAGAGCTGGTATAGATTTACTTCGCCCATGATGCATTGGGCAACCGCCAATGCCTGGTGTAGCCGCCGATGCGAGCCGTTACTGAGATTGACATCCCTGATTTATGTTTACACATGCCGACTGTGGACTGAGACTGAGACTGAGACTGAGAAACAGATGCGGCGGATGGGTAGGGGATACGTTGCGCGGCGCTGTCCGGCTCAAATGCGCAGTGCGGTAGTCGGATCAATTCGGGTGGCGCGACGTGCAGGGATGTAGCTGGCCACAAGCGCTACGCACAGGAACAGCGACGCGACGGCCACGAATGTCGCGGGATCGGTCGCGCTGACGTGAAATAGGAGGCTCTGCATCAACCGCGTTAAGGCGAAAGCTCCCACGATACCGACCGCTACTCCCGCCAAAACCAGGCGAAAACTTTGTCCCACGACGAGCCGCAGGATATCGCTCTGCTGCGCGCCGAGCGCGCTCCGGATGCCGATCTCTTGCGTCCGCTGCGCCACCGAGTACGCGATGATGCCATAGATTCCCATCAAAACCAGCAGCAGCGCCATCGTCGCGAAAGATCCCAACAGAATCACCAGCAAACGCCGTTGACCGACCTGCTGGTCCACCAAGTCATCCATGGTTCGAACGGCCGAAATAGATTGGTTCTTATCCAACGTCCGCACCTGTTCGCGCACCGTACCGGTGAAGCCGAGCGGGTTGGCCCTGGTGCGCACGGCCAGCATCGCAAACGGTTGAGGGTTTTGCGCGAAAGAAAGGTAGACCGTTTCGGGCCAAGCGCTGTTTTCAAGAGTTTGATGTACATCCGCGGCGATTCCCACGATTTCGGCGGGATTCGGGTTCACGCCGCCCACCCAAATGTGCTGGCCGATCGGGTCCCGGCCGCGCGGATACGCTGGCCAGAACCGCCGCGCCATAGCTTCATCGATAATCGCCACACGCTGCGCGCCTTCCTTATCTCGTTCGGTAAAATCCCGTCCGCGCCGCAATGGAATGTCGAGAGTGCGAAAATAGCCCGGCGTGATGACCGACATGGTCGCAATCGGGCGTTCGTTTAATTTGAGGAGCGGTTTTGCGGCATCCTGCACGGGAGTTCCAGCATAGCCCATCATGGGAAGGAACATCGAGGCGGCGGCGCTACGGACACCCGGGGACGATCCCACGCGTGCAACGAGTTCTTGAAAGAACAAGGCTTTTTTCCGGTTCGTGTCATAGTGCGACGGCGCCAGAGAAACACTCGCGGTCAAGACATTCGCCGGATTGAATCCGACAGCAACACCGTGCAGCCGGTTCACGCTTTCGATCAGCAGCGCGGCGCCAATCAGCAACACAATCGAAAGCGCGACTTGTCCAACCAGTAAGAGCCCGCGCACGCTCAGCCCGGCCAGAATCCCTCTGGAGGCGCGTTGAGTAGACGCCTCCCCGCTTCCCCGCAACGTGCGGATGAGATCGGGCCGGGACGCGCCAAAGGCCGGGGCTAACCCGAAGAGCAGGCCGGTTGCGATTGAGATGGCCGCGGCAAACCCGAGCACCATCCCATCCAAATGAATCTCCTGCGCCCTCGGCAGCTCGAAGGCAGTGATGCTGGGGATGGCGCGCAGACTCCAGGCGGCGAGCAGCACACCGAGTATTCCGCCGGAGAGCGACAGCACCACACTCTCGCCAAGAAGTTGTCCGATGAGCCGGATGCGCGTGGCTCCAAGTGCCGAGCGTACGGCAATTTCGCGCGTACGCGAGGCCGCTCGCGCCAGCAGCAGACCGGCCACATTCGCGCAAGCAATCAACAGCACAAAACCCACAGCGCCAAGCAGCATCCAAAGCATCGAGCGCACATCGGCTACCAGATCATCCTTCATGGCCGTCACCTTCTCCGGTCTCTTCGACTTGGCGTCGAGCATGGCGGGATGCGCGGTCGCGTATTGGTGGTGAATCACCTTCGCCTCCGCGCTTGCCTGTTCGAGGCTTATCCCGGGCTGGAGACGGCCAAATATGCTCAAAAAAGGGCTCAAGACTCTGGATTTCCCAGGGAAGAGGGGAGATTCCGCGGGCGCTGTCATCCACACGTCCAGGTCAGGGACAGGAAAGGAAAAGCGGGGCGGAAGAACGCCAACGATGGTGTACGGGGTTCCCGCCAGAGTCGCCGTGCGGCCGACGATCGCCGGATTTCCCGCGAACCGACGCTGCCATAGCTCGGCGCTGATCATCACGACCGGTGGACCGCCGGGCGAATCTTCCTCGGCACGAAAGGCGCGCCCGCGCAGCGGATCCACGCCCAGAATGTGAAGGAAATTGGCCGATACGCGCACACTTTTGAGGACCTCCGGTTCGGCTCCGCCGGAGAGCGTGGGGCTTTCTTCACCGGTGAACGCTCCGATTTCAGTGAATGAGTGCGCACTGGCTTTCATTTCCGCGAATCGCGACGGCGTTGCGCCTCCCGAAATGCGCACCAGCCGGTCGGAGTCAGGGTACGGAAGCGGCTTCAGCAGCACAGCATGGATGACTGTGAATATTGCGGTGGTTCCACCGATCGCGAGTGCCAGCGTGAGAATAGCCGTTGCGGCGAAGGCCGGTTTCTTGCGCATCGTTCGGAGCGCATAGAGAGTATCCTGCCAGATCATCTCCCCAAGCCTAATCCTGTTCATAGAAGCGCCCTTCCTAGATCAAGGCTAGTTTACGCCTACCTGGTCGGCCAAGCGTAGATCTATGGTGCACCGGTACTCGCGATCCGGCCGGAGAGGCCGCAATGGGTGTGTTATTCCGAAAGATTAACTCGCGTGACGGGGCCGTGTTTTCCATTGGGCGCCCCCCAAGAGCGGTAAGAGGAATAGATTTGCCAAGATATCGATCACGGTCCCGGCGACTACGACGAGTCCAAAGCGCTGAGTAGGGGGAAAGTTAGAAAGCGCGAAGATGGCGAAGCCGGCGGCAATGATGGCATCGGAATACACGATGCCGCGCCATTGTTCTTCGCGCCCGGCCACCCAGGCGCTCCAACCCTTTTGGCCATCGCGCTGCGCGCGTCTGACGCCAAACACTAAGTGCACCATGGAATCGATCGCCATGCCGATGCAGACGTTGGTTGCGGGCGCGGAGATGATGTCGACGGGAATGCGCAGCAGTCCAATGCCGCCGAGCATACATATGGGAACCAGACTCAAACTGAAGATCATCGCGGCCGCCACCCGGAGATTGCGGCCAACAATCCAGGCCACACCCGCGAAAAACACCATCAACCAAGACAGGCCGGTCACCAGGCTCGACGCCACCAGCTTCGCCAGCGCTCCCTGCAGCTCATACACGCCCCCGACGAGAGCGGGCCTAAAGCCGTGCTGCCGCACAATCGTCCGTAAATCGTTCACGACGGCAACACGCGGTTTATCCCTTTCTCGTTCGACCATGCGAAGGTAGAACGCTGCCAGCCTGCGATTTTTCGTCACAAAGGTGCTGGCGACTCGCTCATGCTTCGGTTCGTTCAGGATACTCAGCAGATGGTTCCAACTGAAAAGGAAGGCGAACGCATGACGATGCCCTTCCGCCATCAGCACCGGCAGCGAGAGCACCGTTCCTACTCCCTTGTGCTCTTCGAGGGCGTCCTGCAACGCCCACATCTTCTCGTACTCTACTTTGGTATCCAGCTTGCCGCCGTTCGCAGCAGCAATCACCAAGGTCAGCGGATTCGAGCCGCCGTTCCGGTCCACATACGCAAGCCCTTGCCGGGGTTCTTCGCCCTTTTTGAAGTAATTGAGAAGACTGGGATCGGTGTTCAACCGCAGCAGACCGAAGCTCAAACCGGCACTCGCCAACACGACAGCGACCGAGGCCCACACGAACTTCCGCTCCCAAAAACAGGACCCGGCTTCTTTGGCCACCATTTTGGTTTCCTTCGGGCCGGCCCAGTCCAAGAACGCCGGATACATCAGGTAAGCGCACACGAGCGCCACGACCGTTCCCACCACGCCACCTAGCCCAAGTTCGCGCAGCGGCTTCGCCGATACGAACAATAAGCTTCCGAATCCAAGCGAGGCGCACACCATGGACCAGAACGAGGCGGGCAACGTCATGCGCCAGGCTTGCGCTCCCAAGTCGTGCGAGTCGTCTTTTCCCCGACGCGCCAGCGTCTGCCAGTTGAACGTCATGTACACCAGGTGCGACAAAGCTATAACAAACACGATGGTGCCGAGATTCGCCGTCAGGATGCCGATCTTTTCACCGAACATCGACTGCACCAGCAACATCACCAGAACGGCGCTGGTACACGTCGCAAGCATTCCAAGCGCGAGTTTGGACGATCGGAAGAGAACCCACATCGCCACTCCGAACAGCAGGACAGAGGTGAGACTGAAGGTGTGAAAATCGTGCCGCAGATTCCGCCGGATCATCTCGGCCACATACGGCGCCCCCGCGATTTGAATCCGAAAGTCCTTCGCGTCAAACTTGTCGGTAGTTGCTTCTATCCGGCTGATGAGCCGTTGGCTGTCCCGATTCGATGCGAAGACAACCACGTTGCTTGAGCGCCCATTCTCCCCAATCAACAGCCGTTTCCAGAATGGACTCTTCTCGGCATCTTCAAAGTTTTTCGGTCCGTCAGTTAAGCTTTCCACGCTGGTGACGGTTTCAATCGATTGGAGCTGCCGCGTTAACTGCGCCAGCCGCTCCAAATAGTGCTCCGACGAGATACGGGGCGAGGCCACACTGACAATCACCTGACTGCCCGAAGGGAAGATCCGGTCAATCTTGGCGGACTCGTGAAATTGCGGGTCATTGGAGGAGAAAAAGAAGTTTTCACCTACCCGCGGTTTCAAATCGACAAATAGGGCCACAAGACCGAACAGAATGACCGTGAACGCCAGCATCAACCAATGGCGTCCTGGAAGTTTATCTTTGAAAAGACTCATAGAAGTACGTGCTTATATCGTCGAAGCCCTGTTTCCCATCGAGACCCTCTGACTTTGTATGGAACGATCGGCGAAACGGTCTTCGCGGTTAGAGCGCGTCAGGCCGCAACTCTACTATGCTCACAATCCGAGTTAACCGATCGGATTTCACTTAATTGCTGTGAGGCGCTGAGAGAGATTCGGAAGAAGAGAGAACGGCAGCTCTACTCTCGAGAGGAGTTGTGCTTTGGAGGATGAGGCGCGCAGCTTGTTGGATCAGCAGTAATGGTTTGCCTGTGCCGCGGCGGATTTGATTCATTTTCACGAATGTTGTTGGCTTCCCTGTCCGTACGATGCGGCTGCGACTCCGGCGTTTCCCTTTGGTTTCTAAGCTTGATTGCGAGTGGGAAAAAAGCTGCTACGCTGGGCGCATGACCCTTACGCTTACTACAGAAGCGGAAGAACTGCTGCGATCCGCGATGGCGCGGCACCCCGGACAGAGCGCCGAAGAGGTGGTGGAACAGGCGCTGCGCTCGTCGTTGTGCGATTCGTTGTCCGATGAGGTTCAAGGAACGGGATCGGAGCAGCAGGGTCGGACGCCGGAGGAGTTTCGGGAGTGGTTGGATGCGCTCCGCAAAGATGCCAAGCCAGCTCCGCACCTAGCGGGTGAAACTTTCTCGCGTGAAATGATCTACCAGGACCATGACTAGTCTCCATGGATCCTTATTTGCTGGACACCAACATCTTGCTTCGGCTTTCGCAGTCCGATCCAAGTCCGCATGAACGCGCAGTGGTGAGCGCGGTAGAAGGTTTATATCGGTCAGGAACGAAGTTGTTCTATACGCTTCAAAACGCGGCAGAGTTTTGGAATGTTTCCACGCGACCTAAGGAAAACAACGGGGTGGGACTCAGTATCGAGGCTGTAAATAATCAATTAAAGCGCATTGAAAATACTTGCGCCTTGCTTCTTGATACTTATGCTGTTGCACGCGAGTGGAGGCGGTTGGTGGTCCGGTATGGCGTGTCGGGCAGACAGGTGCATGATGCGCGTCTGGTGGCTACGATGCTCGCGCACGATGTTCCGAAACTGTTGACGCTCAACACCGATGACTTTTTTCGGTATGGGGATGTCGTCGAAGCCGTGCATCCCGGAAGGGTTGCGGGTTAAGAAGGACTATTGAGGCGGGCGGCGAAGACTACGATGTGACCGCCGGGCTCGAAGACGCCGATCTCGCGCATTCCATAGAAGGTGTCGCGTTCGGGCATAACGATGCTGTAGCCGGCCAAGCGCTTCACTGTATCGGCGAAGTCGTCTACTTCGATGAAGAGCGAGGTCACACTTCCCTTCTCTATCGGCGCGAATTTCGGTTCGTCTTTGCGGACGCTGGCTGCCGTTTGCAGCATGAGTTCAGTGCCACTGCAAGCCAGGATGACGAAACCTAAGCGGTCGCCGTCGGGGAGTTCAACGATTTTTTCAAAGCCCATCCTGTTGGCCCAGAAATCGAGAGACGGTTCGATTTGTTCGACAACCAGGACGGGCGTGATCTTCATGGCTATCAGGTTAGCCAATAAGCACAGGTCGGTCTAGGAGGAGACTTTACGCACCAGGGAGCCGCGGACCTTGGCGCGTTCTTCGGGAGTGGCGCGGGTGAAATCGCCGGAGGAGTGCGCGGGAGGCCGTGAGACTTGCGTCTTCGTCTCCTTAATTTTTTCGTCGATGGCACGATTCTGCGCGATGCGAAGAGCCGTTCTTTCGGCAGGAGTCAGCATGTGAAATGGTTTGTTCATGGTTGAGACGTTTCTTCATTAGGGCGTACTTTCACCAGTGGTGAAACCACCCTCCAAAGCTATTGTCTCAAGTTTGTGGCGACCGTTGGGAAATTCACGCTGCTGGAGGGATTCGGGCAGGATCGATTTGTCGGCACGGCGGCCGATCGCAATGGCGGCTTCGACGCGGTAACCCTTAGGAACATTGAGTTCGGAGAAGGCGCGATCCATGTCGAAACCGACCATGCCATGCGCATACCAGCCGGAGCGGACCGCTTGTAGCGCGAGATGGGCCCAGGCGGCACCGGTGTCGAAGGAGTGGCTGTGGGAAGGCACCTCCTTATCGCTGCCGGGGGGTAACATGAGCGAGTTGGACACCACGATAATGAGCGCCGAGGCGCGATGGGCCCAGGACTGATTAAAGGGATGGAGCAAGCCGAGGAAACGATCCCAATGCGGCGTGCCACGGCGCGCGTAAAGGAAGCGCCAAGGCTGCGAATTGTAGGAAGAAGGAGACCAGCGAGCGGCTTCGAGCAAGGTTAAGAGTTCCTTTTCGGAAATTTCTTCTTCGTTGAAGGCGCGAGGCGACCAACGCTCCAGGAAGAGCGGGTCGATGGGGAACTGAGATACGCGGGGATTTTCGATGGTTTCCAAGATTAGATCTCCTGCAATGTACTTTGGGAGATGGCGGCGGGAAGCGGAAAGATGCGGGCGTCTTGGATTGCACTTGCGGTGGCGTGTCTTGGCGAAGCGGCGGTATTTCTATTTATAGCGTGGCCGCGCCCGTTACACTTGAGCGCGCCGCGGATCGTGCAAGTGACGGAGGTAAGCAAGACCGGAACACGCATCTACATGCCGGGACGCTTACTGCTGGGCGATTTGGGCGAATACCAGGACGGGCTGTTTGCGTTTCTGATGTTTGACCACTACCGGTCGCTTCCGGAACTGAAGGGAGTGCCGGTGCTGCTAAGGAGGGACGATGATGAGAATGCGGCGGGATACGTAGTTTCCATTCGCTTGCCCGATGACCTGTTGCGCGGGACTTTCCTGCTGGCCGAATTGCGGGCAGAGCATGTTATTTCGGAGATTCGTTATCAGTGGGTAACGGAGGGGGAGTTCCGGGGGGATTTGGGAGGGACCGCGCAACTGGCGGACTGCTACAGCAATCCGGCGCCGGATTCGCTGGAGCGGTTGGATGACAGTGAATTGCAGACGTACGTCGGCAGTTTCATTCGCTTCAAATCCTTGACCGATTTCCGGATCGAACGCCAGACCGATCCCAGCCTTTCGCCTCTTACCGAGGATCAAGCAATGCGCCTGGCAGGCGACATGATCGCGGTGTCGCGCTTCTATAACATCCCGCTGAGCTTGATGCTGGGGATTGGCGCGATGGAGAACAACTATATGAACGCGCCGGGAGATTTGACGCACACAATCTGGAAGCGGCGGCCCGAGCGGGGCGATGTTGTGCTGGAGCGGCAAAGGCGCAGGGTGCTGGTAAAGGATGACTCGGTCGGGGTGTGGCAGATTACGCGAAAGGATTTGCGGCGGGCGCAGCGGCTTTACCGGAAAGACAAGCGCGATTATACGGAGCTTCCCCCGGGGCTGGTACCTCCGAAGAAGTTGGATTGGGATCATCTAGAGCCCGAGGTGTTGACTACGTATGCGGGGCTGCTGCTGCGAGAACTGCTCGATCAGTTTCATGGGGATGTGACCGAGGCGGCGGGGGCGTACAACGGCACAGTTCGGCACCCCAACCTGCGGTATGCCGCCGGCGTTCAGTTGGTGGCGCAGTATGCGGAGAGGATTGCGGGAAATGCCGCGCAAGCGGAGTCGTTGCCGGCGGCGGCCGGGGTTCCGGGTGTTATTTTGCCGCAGTATGGATTGATGCAGACGAGTTCGGCGACAGAGCGGGTGAGCAGGCCGATGGAGAATTGAGACAGCAGCCGGGGTAATCACGTCTTTCTTGCGAGCTTGCATGTGTCACAAGTCATGGTCATAATGGGGCGCATGGACAAGACCATCCGCAGTTATGCCGGTCTTGATGAGATGAAGGCCGACGAGTACCGCGACTGGCAGGAGCGGCCTGCGCATGAGCGCATGAACGCGGTTAAGGAAATGACTCTCGCCACCTACCAAATGAAAGAGCCGGTCCCAGATGTTCGACGACTTCAAAGAACTCTTGTCCATCTTCCACGCCCACGGCGTTAAATATCTGATTGTGGGCGGGTACGCGGCCCTTGCGAAATCCGGCGCGCCGCTCGAAGGGCTCACCGCCGCCGACTTCGCGGACCGCAGCAAGTTTTTTCGCATTGGCCGCGAGCCGAAACGGAGTAGTAGCCACATGAAACCGAAGAGTTCCGTTTAAGGCATTTTGGCTAAGCGTGCCCAAAGGTCGAGGAAGATTCGGCGAGCGAAAACGCGCAGGCGCTTGCCGGCGTTCGTTGCCGTGATTGGGGCTGATCACACAGCCCGGCTGGCGTTGGCTGCTATTGCCTCTACTGCCGCAAGGGGGGCCGCTAGATCGGGAGACAGATCGTGACGTTTGCTTAGGTAAGCGGGTGAATTGTAGGTAATCCAGACCCGGCCGTTTCGGTCTTCGGAAACCAGAATTTTCAAGGGGAGGTCGAGCGCGATGGTTGGTTGCGCGAGCATGAGCGGCGTACCGGCGCGGGGATTGCCGAAGATCAGTAGTTTTGTATTTGGCATTTCCAGTCCGGCCTCCTTTGCTTCGCCGCTGTGGTCGATGACGGCAAACAGTTTCACTCCTTTCTCGGTCAGCATGCGTTGCAAGCTGCTTACGATTTCGTCCACCGGTTTGTCGGCAGGGATGGTGACGATTCCATTCTGCGCTGACATGTCTGACATGGGTGCGGCCTCCTTATTGAGAGTGCTTATTGTTGAGATTTCCGGAACATCCAAGAGCTCTAAATCGTACCAGAGACAAGAGAGCCTGTAAATGTTGACGTTTTTGTTGTGGTGCCTTGTTTTGCTGCTGTGCTGGCCTTTGGCGATTGCGGCGCTGGTGTTATATCCGGTGATTTGGTTGTTGCTGCTTCCCTTCCGGCTGGTGGGGATTGCGGTACATGGCGCGCTGGCTTTGGTGGCGGCGGTTATTTTTTTGCCGGTGCGGGCGATTCGGGCGATCGTGTAAGTTACGATGGCGGCTTTGCGGGGCGACACATTCATGGAAGCGCAATAAAGGAGATGCGGACGGAGTTTTGCTGCGGGGCTTCGGGTACGGACAAGATGGCTGCTGGAGAATAACGGCGATAATAGGCCTGAGCGGCTATGAAGACCTTGAGCGATTTCGAGAAGATGCTGCCAACCTTGTCCCGCGGAGAGAAAGCGCAAATTCTGAAGTGGGTGGTTCGGGAGCTGGGCGACGATTTTCCCGGAATCGATTCGCGGCCTGATGTTTGCGGTGGTGAGGCTTGTATCACCCGCACGCGGATCCCCGTTTGGTTACTTGAACAGGCGAGGCGCCTGGGAACCGGTGAACCGGCGTTGCTTGAGGCGTATCCATCTCTTCGTGCCGAGGATCTTGCAAATGCATGGGCGTACGTGCGTTCACATTCGGCAGAGATAGAGGCACAGATTCAAAGTAATGAAGCGGCGTAATGGCGCGCTTCTATTCGAACGAAAATCTGCCAAGGCAAATTCTGCAAATATTGCGTGAACTTGGACACGATGTTTTAACGTCCGCAGAAGCTGGTAACGCAAACCGCTCCGTTCCGGATGAAGAGGTTTTGCGGTACGCGGCAAGTAACGGGCGTATCTTGCTTACGCAGAATCGTATCCATTTTTTACGTCTTCATCAACGGCGCACGTTGGACCACGCGGGCATGGTGCTTTGCACGTTTGATCCTGACTTTGCGGGACAGGCGCGGCGGATAGCTCAATCAGTGGCGATCGAGGATGGCATGACGAATAAGCTGACGCGCGTACACCGGCCTTCGAAATAAGCAAGACTGCTTAAAGTTGCCAGCCGTTCCAAATGTGGGTGAGGTTGCGCCAGCGGCGGACGGCGGCGTGGGGGCTGGCGATATTTTTGAACCAGACGCGGAAATAGATGGCGATGCGGTCGTTATGCGAGGTATTGACGGCGGCGGCGTGGGCGAGTTGGTAGTGGCAGAGAACGGCGTCGCCGGGTTTGCAGAGGAGTTGCACTGGATTGCCTAGCGGAATGTCAGGCATGCCCTCCTTGAGAGCGGATTTTCCGTGTTCCGCGAAATGTTTTTCCAGCAGTTTGTGGGAACCGGGCCAGACGGTGAAGTTGCCGGCGAACTCAACCGTCACTTCGGTGAGGAAGATGCCGAGGAGCGCGGTGAAGGTTTTGAGCTCTGTTCCTTCGACGCCGTTGTGGGGAGTGGGGATGCCGTCGATGTGCGGGAGGGGAGCCGACTGCTGCCCGGCGTTGTGGGCTTTGCGAATGGCGATCTGGCCTTCGCTGTTATCGTAGCGGCGTTTGCCGAGGGCGGCATCGAGAATTGCTAGGACTGCCTCGTTATCCAGGAGATGCAGGATTTCGGGCGAGCCGCAAAGTTCGGGGCACCAGGAACGGTTGTTGTATTCGACCAACTTCGATTCGTCGTAGTGCCCGGCAAGGTTGTCGGCGATCTTCGCGCGGGCGGATTCGATCAGGGCGGGAGGCAGCAGTTGAGGAAAAACAGTGAATCCGTCGCGGCGGAACTGCTCGGCCCAGACGGGTGGATCTTCCGAAGACTTCGCTTCGGCTCGCGACCGGCGGTGGGCGGCCAGGCCTCCCAGAAAAGCTCCGCAGAAGCCAGCGAACTGGGAAGCGATGGGACCGACATTGGCGCGGTCCACGCCGAAGGAGACGGCGCAGAAACCGATGAGACTCAGCCCGGCGATTTTCAGGATACCTGTTTTTTGGACGGCCATTTACTTGATTGTAAGAGGCGGGGGCGCGTCAGCCGAGGGAGAGCACGCTGATCTCGGGCCGGCAACGGAAGCGGATGCCGCCCCAACTGCCGACGCCACGGGTGACGTGAATGAGGCGGTCGCGCCAGGGCTTGAGGCCTGCGATGTAGCGTTTGTCTTCGACCGGGGCGAAGGCGGGTCCGCAGAAAGGGAGAATGACTTGGCCGCCGTGGGTGTGGCCGCTGAGCATTAGATTCCAAGGATGGTTTTGGACGGCTTCTTTGCTGTCGGGGTTGTGGGAAAGAAGAACGGTGGGAAGGCGGTGGTCGATGGCGGCGAACGCGGGTTTCGTGTAGAGCTCGTTGTTCCACAGATCGCCGACTCCGACGAATTCAAGTTCACGATTGCGGACCGCGATGCGCTGCGAGCGATTGTGAAGTAGCTCAATGCCGCTTTCTTCGAGGATGCGGTCCACCAATTTGTGATCGGGATTGCCCTTGTTGTCTTTGGCCCAGGAACCGCCGTCGTGATTGCCGAGAACGGCAAACGTCGGGGCGGCGCGGGAGAGACGGCGGAGTACCTGCGAGTAGGCGCGAGGGTTGAAATCGTGGCGGTAGCTGATAAAGTCGCCGGTGAGGCAGATGACATCGGGATTTTGACGGAGACCGGCCGTGATGGCGGTATCGATCAACGACAGGGGAACGGGCAAGGAGGCGTGAAGATCAGCAAGGTGGAGAATGCGCACGGGTTGCCGGACGGAGAGATTTGGAAGCCGAACGCGGTGATGAATCACTTCCATCCAACGGGGTTCCAGATAGCACGGATACGCCAACGATGCGGTCGCGGCGCCGAGGAGCGAAGAGAAAAGAGTGCGGCGAGTCATGCGGGGCTGGTATCAGTATGAATGGTGAGGTGAAGGACGCTATGTTCGATGCAAAGCCGGTGGTGCTGGAAGGGCGGCTGATACGGCTGGAGCCGCTGGCCGCCGGACATGCGAGCGCGTTGGCGAAGGCGGCGAAGGATCCCGATTTGTTTCGCTGGTACGCGATTCCGATGAACACTCCCGAGGCGATTCATAGTTGGTTGGAAGAGGCGTTGTCCGAGCAACAACGGGGCGTGTCGGCGCCATTCGCAACAGTTCATCGGGAGAGCGGAGCAGTGATTGGCACAACGCGGTTTGGGAATATCGATCGCAAGAATTTGCGGGTAGAGATCGGGTGGACGTGGCTGTTCTGGGCCTGGCAGCGCACGGGAGCGAACCGGGAAGCGAAGTACCTGATGCTGCGGCACGCGTTCGAAGTGTGGCAGGTAAGACGGGTGGAGTTCAAGACCCATGCAGCCAATGCGCAGTCCCGTACGGCCCTAGCGGCGTTAGGCGCCAAGGAGGAGGGAACGTTGCGGAAACATATGGTGATGGCGGACGGGAGCGCTCGGGATAGCGTTTATTACAGCATTCTGGATACGGAATGGGGCGATGTGAAGGCGAGACTGGAAAAGCGCGATACGGAAAAAGGAGAGGATGTTCTACTTACCTCGATTTGAATCGTAGATACTTGTAAGTAGGATTTATGCGCGGCACCTGCACGATTTGCGATGGGACACGGGAGATTTGTGCGATCTGTTTTCAAGTTCGCGTGCTTTGCCTGTGCGAAGAGTTTTCATCGATCGGCTGTTTGCGCTGCGTAAGGCAGCCAAGGACAGCGTTTGTGCGGGTGCGGGCGTTCCGGTATGGAGTCGCCGCTTTTTGGAACACGCTGAAGCTTGGCCTTTGGCGAGACCAGAATATTTGACGCGTTTTAGTTTACATGCCGTATCGCGTATAGCAGTCCACTTTAATAAGAATGCGTGCGGTACATATAACGGCCGTGCCTTCCGTGCGAGAAGCAGGACCGCCCGGTAAAGATCAGGAGCAGCAGCACGACCACAAAGGCAATGAGGCAGCCTTTGCCGAGAGAACTGGCCCAACTGGCGGCGGCCCTGGGAGGCATTGCAGTTCCTCCGCTCGTTGCGGTTCCTCCATTCAAGGGTGTTCCGCAATTTCCGCAAAATCTTGCGTTGGTGGCATTGAGCAGACCGCAGTTGGGGCATTTCATCGCTAGACAATTGTAGTTTATTCAATTGCGGGATGACGCTTGGATCTCTGCGACCTTCAGCCGCACTATTTCGACAAAAAACTGAAGATTCTCTCTTTAAGGCCGATATGTGTAGTGAGGAATTCCAAGAAGATGATTAGTGCAGTAACAAGCGCAACGCATACCCAGCCTGTGGCCCAGTCCCAGTCCACGGCGTCGAGTCCAGCAAAAACACAGGGAGGCGCAACTGCCAAGCCAGATACCGCGCAGTTAAGCAGCGCCGCCCAAGCGGCATTGACGGAAGCGACAGAGACGCCGGCCCAAACGGCCAAAGAGGCGGGTGGCGGCGATATTCAGGCGCAGAGACTACTCGCAAAAGAGGCTGCCGCCAAAGCGGATCAGAAGTAAGCACTAGCGGTTATCCGGCTGCCGCCAGATAGAGTTGGCGTTGGCCGTGTAGCCGCGCCACGTTGAAGTTGCGATCCAGGTGTGGCCGTGACATAGGTTTCTGAAGCTGGTTCATCTGAGATAATTTGGACACGGCGGCTCGATGAGATCTCAACCCATCGAGCTGCAAGACTTATAGTGTCTTCGAGCCAGCGGTGCGTCGGAGCAATCAGTATAGTCACGTCGACGTATGACCCGACTCGTCCATGCCTCCGAACGGCCTTACAATGCTCCCCCCCCCCCCCCCCGCGTCCCCAGGGCGATTTTATCGTCCTGAGCTAGACGCGCTGCGCTATTTTGCTTTCTTCTGTGTGTTTGTTCATCATGGACCGGGCATCTACGCGCAGGCACACGCGCCTTGGTGGAAGGTGGAGGCGGCTCACCTATTTATGCTGGCAAGAGCCGCTGGCGGATTTGGGATGAGCATGTTCTTTCTGCTCAGTTCGTACTTGATCACGGAGCTACTATGCCTGGAGCGCAGGAATACCGGCCGGGTGCATCTCCAGGCGTTTTACATCCGGCGCATTCTTCGAATCTGGCCGTTGTATTACTTTGCGGTCGCGCTGGCGATCCTGCTGGGGAAGTTGATACCGGAGCCGTATTGGTTGAGCCACACGGCGATTCTTTCATTCGTCTTTTTCGCGGTGGCTTGGGTGCCCAGCGGCGAGGCGAGCCCGTTCCGGGTGCTTTGGAGCATTGGAATCGAGGAGCAATTTTATCTTCTGTGGCCGGTGCTTGCCAAGAACGGGGGAGAGCGCACGATTCGGCGGGCGTCGTATGTGGTGATCGGAGTCAGTTTCCTGACATTGATTGTTTTCGCAGGGAACGGGAGCAGGCTCTGGTACAACCCGTTCGTTGAGTTTTTATTTTTTGCGATCGGGGCGCTGCTTTCGATCGGGCTACAGGGGAGAACGTGGGACATCCAGCGGTACTCGCGATGGCTTATGTTCGGGGCGGGAGTGATGGCGTGGCTCCTGGCGCAGCATGTGGGACATGTGAGCGAGTCAACTACACCGCCGCCGGCATGGCGCGATTGCACAGGCTATGCCCTGGCCGGCATTGGATGCATTCTTATTTTTCTATCGATACTGGGCATTCCGCAACGAGCGATTCCCAAGCGCCTGCTGTATCTGGGGAAGATTTCATATGGGCTGTACGTGTTCCATACCACCGTTTATGCGCTTACGATGCGCTGGTTGCCGCCCTTTTCGCATGCCCCGCTTTGGACGGCAACGGTGGATGCGATTACGTTGACAATGACGACGGGAATCGCGATTCTGTCATACGAGTATTTTGAGAAGTTTTTCTTGCGGTTGAAGAGCCGGTTTGAGTTTATTAAGAGCCGGTGAGTGAGAACAGACTGTCCGGTGCCCGAGAACCAACACTATTTGGCCTGAGCGAGACGCAGTTCATCTTCCAGTTCGTAAATTCGGTCGTCTATCGATTTCGTAGGCTTGCCAGCTCCCTGCGCATCGGCCAGCTTCTTCTTCTGCTGCGTCAGTTGTTTCTGGATGGACGTGATTTTGGGCGAGGGGGCGGCGGCGGGAGCTATAGCTATAGCGGCAGCCGCAGCGGTCCGGGCAGGCTTCGGAGGGCCGGACTTCTTGGACTTGGCAGGAATGGCGATTTTTTCCCCGAAGTCCTCCAGCAGCTCGCGTTGCAGTTGAAGCAGTTCCTGGGCAAGCTCGTGAAAGCGCGCAATTAGCTCTTTTTTGGCCTGATTTCTTAGTTTGAAGTACGTGTTCTTCGCTTCTCGATATTCGTCGATTCTGGTGGACATGACTTTAGTTGGGTAGATTTTTTAATGTACAAGTAAAAACTTCCGGATCTCAGCTATTTGCTTAGAGAAAACAGGCCCGGCGTAGCCACCTTGGAGATATGGCAGACAGCACCGTCTTCGATCTTCTTTACGACGAATACTTTCCTTTTAGACTATACGCCGATTACATGCTGGGGCGAACGCAAACCGAGCTCGCCGCGGACTTCGGCCTGTCCGAAAATTGGATTGCCGAACGCGTTGAAGCCGTCCGGCTTTGCATCGAAAAGCAGGTTCGTTTGAACCTAGTCAGCCCGGTGGTCAAGCCGGCGAAATTTATTGGCGCAGCACCGACCACAGGCACGCAGCCCACTGAGCAACGGATCTAAAACGAACCAAAGTTTGGAGCCGACAGAGGGACTCGAACCCCCGACCCGCAGTTTACAAAACTGCCGCTCTACCAACTGAGCTATGTCGGCCAAAGAAACAAAGGTGAGTTCAGACTGGCTGTGGAGCGGGAGACGAGAATCCAACTCGCAAATCCACAGCTTGGAAAATTGTATCGTATTTGAAGACAAAGGACAAACGGGTAGTGTCCTAAAGGTGCGTTCAGATTGAGGTTGTGGTAGGCCGACAGGTGCAGAGAGCCAGTGCCGGTCCAGGCGATCGGCGCGGCACTGTTGATATCGCCGTTGCCGGCAGTCGCGTGCCAGCGCCGGAGAAGGTCGTGGCCGTCGTCTGCCGCATGGGTTCGATCTAAACGGAAGCGGAGCCCGGCTGCCCGCACACACTAGTAGGAAAAATATGCAACACCACGCCCCTGATGACCTATAACGTCAATACATATGTCATCCCGGGCAGAAGTTAGTCTCAGTTTTAGAGGAGTTTACGGTCGCTACGGGTGCGCACTTGCCGCATGGCGCCGCACGTACTGCAATCCGTCCAGATCTATATGGAGAGTTCGTTCAAGCCGGGCAGGTCAGACTGCTGTCTTCCGAACTGAGTCTTTGCTCGCGAGCAGGCGAGCCGGCTGACTACGGGGTTGGGTGAAATGGGATCCCGATGCGTCCTGCGCTCGCTGGTTCCGGACTTTGCATGTCGAGATTCACGACTATGGGATCCTGGCCGCTGCGGACAACGACCGCCTCACACGGCTCGTCCGGCAGCGCATTGATTTCCTGATGAGGCACGTAAGGCGGGACATAGATAAAATCCCCAGGGCCTGCTTCATCGCTGAATTCAAGATGATCACCCCAGCGCATGCGGGCACGGCCCTTCACAATGTAGAGTACGGTTTCCAGTTCGCCATGGTGATGAGGTCCGGTCTTGGCTTCGGGTTGCACAACGACCGTTCCGGCCCAAAGCTTGGCGGCTCCTGTACGTGTGTGTGTGACTGCCGCGGCCCGGGTCATGCCCGGAGTCTGCGGCGTGTTCGGGTCGAGTTCACCGGAGCGCACGATCTGCACGCCGTTTGCTTTCCAGTTTGCCTTTCTTGTACCCATTCCTTAAATTATGGCGCGCGTTTCGGGACGTGTAACTAGTTGTCAGCGGCTATCCCGAAATCGTATCTCTAGTCCAAGTAGCTCTCAGTCAGGTTCAGAAGGTTGAGTACTCCCTCAAGCGGAGGGCCCAAACCTTCGAATTCGAGCGAGTAGACGCCGCTGAAACCTGTCTCGCGCATGACCTTCATCGAAGCGGCAAAGTCATCCGGATAAAACTTCCCATGATTAGCTATTCCATCCTTTGCGTGGCAGATATTGGATGCGTAAGGCGCCAGCATTCGAAGCTGGCTGAGCGCGAAAGGCGCGGATTCGGCGGCAAAATTACCGAAATCGGGACACGTGCCGGTTCGGCCGCGCCCGAGCTGTTTGATAACGGAAGTGAGCGTCTCCGCGGATTCGAGTTGCAGACTGTCGTTATGGAACAGTACCTTGATGCCACGTTCATGAGCAAGCTCAACAAACGGCTTCAAGTTGCTCGCCGCTGCATGAGGGTCGGCCGGTCCTGGACCTGTCAGGGCGACTGTGATGCTGGGAGAACCGAGATCCACGGCCACACCGACCCACCGGTCTGCTTCCTTCGCCACCAGTTGAAGATCTGCACGATGCGTAAACACACCGCCAGGAATTTCCACCCCCATCAAATTACAGCAGCGCGAGTTCGCTTTCTTCAGACCGCTTTTCACTTTGTCGATTGTTGAAGGATCGGTGTCCACGAAGTGCTGAGGCAGGAACTCGACATTGTGAATTTGGAAGTGATCCGCGAGGAATTGGGGAAACTCTGCCTGCGTGAGCAACGGATAATTCCGATTGCGGTATTCATGCATTTGAGGGGTGTCAAAATACGCCCGGAACGGCCATGAGTTGCAGGCCAGCCGATTCAGTTTGCCACGGTCCAATCCCTTCCGGCCGCCGCGCAACAACGGGACCGGCGCGGAGGCGAGTAGGGCCGCCATTGCCCCAGTTCGCAGGAAATCTCTTCGATCCAAGTTATTGTCAGTGGTCTTTTCCATATGTCACATCGCCCCGTATCCAGCGTTGTCCTTCGAACCTGTCGCCTTCTTTCCCCCAAGTGCCGAATTTAGAAGCCATCTGCCCGCCATCCACCAGAAGCGTTGCTCCAGTGATATAGGAGGCCAGATCGGAAGCGAGAAAAAGGATTGCTTGTGCTACTTCTTCCGGCTCACCTCCGCGGCCGAGAGGGATGTGGCGGAAGTATTCAGAAAGTAGCTCCCGGTCGGAAAAGCTATCCGTAGTCAGACGAGTTCGTATGAGCCCTGGACAAACGGCATTGATCCGAATTCCGTACGGGCCGAGTTCGTTTGCGGCGGTGCGCAGAATTCCCAGTAAGCCGGCTTTGCTGGCGTTATACGCAGCCAAATTCGATTCACCGTCGTACGAATTGGTGGACGCGGTCAATACTATCGACCCTTCGCCTCGCCGCTTCATGTGCTCGGCAGCAACTTGGACCGTGTAGAATGCGCCACTCAAGTTGACGTCCAGGGTCCGATTCCAGAGATCCGGCGTCGTTTCCAGAAAGGATCCGAGCGAGGCTATTCCGGCGTTCACAATCACAACCGAAGGATCAGGGATCCGAGCAAACGCCTCTCTGGTTGCGTTGCGATCCGCGATATCGGTTGCACACGCCCGGGCACCGATGGATGCGGCAATCTCCTCCGGATTGGCATCCGGCAAGTCGAAGATCCAAACGTTTCCTCCGGCTTTAGCTATGTGACTCGCGACTGCGAACCCGATGCCGTTTGCGCCGCCCGTCACTACGACCTGTTTATCTCGAAAGTCCCATTGCATGGAGCTCTGGCGTAAACCTTTCAGAGTCAGACCTGTTCAGGCATCACGTACGGCGCGCGGTATCCACGATCTCCGTCGCGCAGGAGCTTTGCCGCTTCCTCATCGCCGATGACTTCCTGCATTTGCGGATCGAAGTGAATGGTCCTGCGTAAGCGATACGACGCGTTTGCCAGATGCATCAGGCCAGCAGAGATATGCCCTTCCTCTATCGGCGCGTGCAGGCCGGCCTTATTCCGGCTCGCTACGCAATCGATGAAGTTCTGAAAGTGGGCTCGCTCGGTACCGCCCTGTACAGGAGGCTGTTTTTCCTGATCGGGTCCCATCCAAACCTCGTAAGTCACGGCATCCTCGTCGCCCGTCGACAGGTACCCGTTGGATCCGTAGAAAATGTTCCCGACTGTGTTGTGACTGCCCGCCGTTGGGCCGAGTTTAGACGCCCCAGTCGACTTCTTAGGCTCGGGCGTGCCTAGCGCTTGGGTTCCGATCTCCGCTTCGTGGTTTGAGATCCAGTGCCTTACCTCGAATGTAATCATGCGCCGTTTGCCATCCGGCAGGTCGAATTCGAACGCACAGTTCAGATCGTTGGGTGTCTGCTGGTCGTCGGTGAACATGAAGTGGCCACCCATCGCGCTCACTCTGTTCGGAAAGCCCAGACCCATTCCCCAGCGAGCAAGATCCAATTGATGAACCCCTTGATTGCCCAAGTCGCCGTTGCCGTAATCCCAAAACCAGTGCCAGTTGTAATGGAAGCGATTTTTCGTGAAAGCGTGTTTCGGAGCGGGCCCTGTCCACATGTCATAGTTGACGCCCGCGGGAACCTCTTGCACCGGCGCGGTCCCAATCGTGTCGCGCCATTTGTAACAAAGACCCCGGGCTATGTATGTCTCTCCGATGAGCCCGTTCCGCATTTTACTCACGGCTTCTCGAATCGCTGTTGCAGAACGAATCTGAGTGCCGTGCTGTACGACGCGATTGTACTTTTGCGACGCTTTCACCAGTTGCTTACCTTCCCATAAATTATGAGAACAGGGCTTTTCAACATACACGTCTTTGCCCGCCTGGCAAGCCCAGATCGCCATCAGCGAGTGCCAGTGGTTGGGCGTCGCAATCGATATCGCGTCAATCGACTTGTCTTCAAGCAGCTTTCTCACATCGATGTAAGTCGCCGGTTTCGGAAGCCCCATTCGATCCATTTGCTGGAGGCGCTGGCGCAAGACATTCTCGTCGATGTCGCACAACGCAGCGATTTCACAATTCTCGATCTGTGAGTAATTCTGCAGATGATCGTTGCCGCGCCCATGAAGGCCGCAGATTGCCACCCGCACTCGATCGTTTGCGCCTTGCGCCTGTTCGGGCCGGGAAAACAGAGTTAGCGCCCCGGCGGCTGCGACGCTGGATGTACTTCCAGCAAGAAAGCGGCGTCGATTGAGTTCTTGGTCAGCCATAGGTCCTCTATGTCAAATACTGCAGCGTTTCGTTCACGAGCCTCTTCGTCCCGGCAAATGGACCGCCCTGCCCGGAATCGAATTCCATCGAGAAATAACCCCGGTAATCGCTGACCTGAGCCAGTGCGAACATTTTCTTCAGATTGACGTGTTGCTTCTGTCCTGTGTCCGATTCAACAACGTCTTTAACGTGGCACATGTTGTAAGCGTGCTTAAGCATCGCCGCCACTGCCCGTTCATTGTAATCAGGATCATGTCCAATCAGCGAATTGCCGAAATCCGGCAGACCGCGGAGATACGGGCTGTTCACCTTGTCGATCACTTCGGTCAGAAAGAAAGGATTCTCCGAGATGGGATTATCGTTCTCCAGATTGATGACGACTCCCCGCTTGCCGCCGTATTCGGCCAGTTGCCCGAGGCTTTGGGCGGCCAAGTCAACGCTTGGCTTCTCGCCTTGCTTGGCGCGAACGTGCGGGCGCGCGCTCGGAGATCCGATGACTCTGGCGACATCGATCCATTTACAAGTGGCTCTTACCGCCTTCTCGCGTTCCATTGAATCGGACGAGTAGAAGAAGCCACCCGGTAGCCCCAGATCGACTATATGCGAACCTGCGTCTGCAACAGCCTTACGGAAGCTGTCCAGGTAGGCGGAGTCGGTGGACCTGAAATGATCGATTAGCGGGTTGATGTTGTGGACATCGAATCTGTCCGCTACCAGTTTGGGAAACTGCCTTAAATCCATGCCGGGAAGACCAGGGTTTCTTCCTCGATTGGCAGGACTTTCGATGTACGCCCGGAATGGGTAAGAAGTAACGGCAAGCCGGTCGCGGGGCTTGACCGGAAAACGAACCTCGGCTGATAACCGAGCCGCACCGGTGAGAAACGTGGCGCACTGCAGGAATTCACGACGAGAGGGTGCCATTTTGGAACGGTCTTTAGTACATCATGAATGACCAGAGTGTATCGCCCGTGGCCGCAATCACGTATTGATGCCCGTCAAGCATATAGGTCTGCGGCGGATTTGAGACATCTCCGATGCGCGTGTTCCATAAGGGCTTCCCCGTAGCTGCATCATTCGCGACCAAGCTGCCTGCCCCATCGCCAGCGAAGATCAACCCGCCGGCCGTCGCCAACAGACCGCCCCCACCGCCTCCGTCACTGTAGTACGGACGTCTCCAGGCGATCTTGCCCGTCCGATAATCGATGGCGGTCAAATAGGTTCCGCCTGACCCGACCTCGTCCTCTTCCTTTCCTCCGAGACCCATCGATCCGCGCGGGTCGAGATCAGTCAAATAGAACAGGGAGAAGCTGTCATGTTCCGCCACATACAGGAGTCCTGTTTCCGGCGAGTAAGCAGGGGGCTCCCAATTAATGGTTCCATCCGAATTGGGTGAAACAATCGAGCCGCCCACGGTTGCGTTTTTTTCGGGGTCGAGTTTCGGTCCGCCGAACTTGTTTAAGCCATTCGCCCAATTGGTCAAGCTGCCGTACTTGCTGGTAACAAGGTGTTCACCGGTAACGCGATCGACCGTAAAGTAGTATCCGTTACGCGAGGCCGTCAGCGCCAGTTTCCTCATTCTGCCCCGGAACATGGCATCCACCAGAACGGGGGTCTGGGCGGAATCATAGTCGTGCATATCGTGCGGAGACGTCTGGTAGTACCAGGCCATCTTGCCCGTGTCCACATTCACCGCGATCAAAGAACACGTATACAGATTCGTGCCCTCGCCGCGCGTACCGTTCGTAAATGCGGGCGTAGGATTACCGGTACCGAAGATATAGAGCTTCGTCTCGGGATCGTACGCTCCCGGCATCCAAGTCTGCGCGCCGCCGTGCCTCGCCGCATCGAGGCTTTTCCAGGTGTCCAGACCCGGATCGCCTTTCTCCATCGGCACGGTGTAGTGCTTCCATTGCAGGTCGCCCGTTTCGGGATCAAAGGACTGCAGGTATCCGGGAGAATCGATGTCGTTGCCCATCCCGACCAGAACGTGGTTCCCCACCACCACCGGGGCCGGCGTAGAAAAGTAGCCTTCATCCACATCGGCAATGATCTTGTGCCAGCGCTCTTTTCCCGTCTTCGCATCGAGCGATACCAGATAATCGTCGGGCGTCTCCATGAACAGATAGTCGTTCCACATCCCGACGCCGCGGTTGCCGATATGCGTGCCGCCTTTGGTCTTCCAAAAATAGTGCCAGAGTTCGTGGCCATCGCGAGCATCGACTGCCCACGCGTTGTCGGGCATTGTGAAATACAATGTCCCATCTACCTCCAGCACCGATGCTTTGATCCTGCCGCCATGAATTGCGATGTCTCCCGGGCCTTCGCCTCCGACAATGACGGGCGCATGTTCCTCGCGATGTCGCCCGCGGCCCTCCACCGGTTCATCCATCCCCGGAGTAACTCGCGTCATCCAAGCGAGTGTGAGGTGCTGGACGTTGGTTCGATTTACCTGCGTGAGGGCGCTATAGCGTTTGCCCGAGTAATCGCCGTTGTAAGTCGGCCAGGAATCCTTAAGCGGCTTGAGGAGGTTGGCCGGACTCACACCGTGGCCTTGCGCCCTGACGAGAACCGGCGCGAGTAACAGGACAACCGTCAGCAGCGATTGGTTGATTTTCATTTCAAAGTCACCAGATAAGCAGTTACGTCGTGAATGTCTTTGTTGCTGTACTGCGAGAGGAGATCACGATGAGCCTTCAACGGATCATGGAGGACGACGGCGGGGATTGCGCCGTTTCTGCGGAAGGTCCGCTGCGACCCGTCGGCGAGTTGTAGAGTAATTAAGAAATCGTCGATCCGCACGAGCTTGCCTGCGATGTTCTCTCCCGAAGGCAGGGTGACGTTGGCGGTCACTGCTGGAGCGCTCGCCGGTTCGTCGTCTTCTTCCTCGCGTGAACCGCCGGAGACCCAGGCATTCTGGAGTTGCTTGGGATCGGGAATGCGGTCAGCGATCTTGCTGAGATCCCCCGTGGCCGAGTGGCAGCCGCTGCACTTCGCCGCGAAGAAAGCCTTCCCTTCGCTCGCGTTTCCGACCAGCACGCTAGGAGCTTGCTGACCCTCCGACGGTGGCGCGCCCTGACGCTGAATTGTTTCGATGACGCTCCGCACATAAGCCGCCACCGCATTGGCGTCCGCGTCATTGATTCCGATCGCAGGCATGCCCATCTTCTGACGGGCGCCGTGGATGATGGGAACAATCAACTCGCCATGCAGGTCGCTCAACGCAACCTGTGAGCGCAGCAGATTGGGCCCTCCCAGGTCGCCTCCGCGCAAATCGGCCCCATGACAGCCCTGACAGTTGATGGCATACAAAGTCTTGCCGCGAGCGATCTGCACGGGATCGCCGGGTGGCCGCTTCTGTCCGGGAACAAATCCGCCTCGACGCATAACCTCATTGGGCGGAGGAACGTTTTGTGCTCCCGGAGTCTGCGCCGCCGGTGCTTGGGGGGGCTGAGCGGGTGCGGGCGCCTGTGCCTGGATTCCTGCGCTGCCCTTTGCGGCCAGCATGAATCCAAGCAGAGCTACGACGACAAAAGTTCGTTTGATCAGAATGTTGTCGCCTAGTTGTAGATGTTGTTGTAGTTGTTTTCGAGAATTCAAAAGTTGCATTCGATTCTTTTTCCGTTGCTCGTGCGCGACTGTAAGGCCAATTCCATCAGGCCCACTGCGCGTGCAGAGTCGTCTGGCGAGCAGAGCGCCGGGAAGCTTCTTTCTTGCAAACATTGTAAGAAGTATTCAATTTCGGCGAAATAACCATCGTGGCTTCCCAAGTCGAGCTGCTGTTGTTCGCCACTCTTCGAGTACACGGTGGGAAGCTTGGTATCAAGACGATAATCGATAGTCCCTTCGTCGAGAACCACCGTGTATTCCATCGAGAACGGAAAGGCTTTTGGGTGGTACCAACCGCCGGACACCTCAATGTCAACCGCTTCAGGATAATGTAGATGCGCGCTGATCACGTCTACGCCGGACGCAAGGGCTTCGTAGCCGACAGCCGAAACTGCCTGCGGTTTCCCGAACAGTCTCAGACAAATATCAATGTCGTGGATCAACAGGTCGAAAGCGCCACCTCCGCTTTTCGCCGGGTCCGAAAGCCATCCGCTCCAGGCTGGAGCCGCACACCGGCGGCGGAAAGCCGCACTGCGAACGCGCCCCCACTCACCGGAGGAGAGGGCCCGCAAGAGAGCCTGGTACTCCGGGAAAAAACGCAGGACATGAGCAACCATCAGGATACGAGATTCGGCTTGGGCGACCTCTATCATGCTGTTTGACGAAGCAAGATCGAGCGCCATCGGCTTTTCGACTAGAACATCTTTGCCTGCGCGCAACGCGGCGATGGCCGTACTTGCATGCAGATCTGTTGGGAGACAAATATCGACGGCGTCAATATCGGGATCATTCAGAACAGCATCCAGGCTGGTGTACTTCTTCAACCCGCTGAAATCGTACACATTGCCCGGCCCACCGAGATTGCCCTGAATGCCACTCAGATCGCCGCTGAGTTTGCGCTTATCGCTGCTATAAACGGCAACCAGATGGGAATTGCCGGCAGCTAGAAAGCCAGCCACATGCTTGGCCCCCATAAAGCCGAGGCCGAGCACGGCTGTTCGTATCGGTTGCGACATGGAATCGATTGCTAAAGCGCCGCCGATCCGGCTGATGCTGAAACGCCTATCTCCAATCTGATACTTTCAAACATTCTCTTACATGCCGTCCACGCACGTTCCCGGTCAAAACAGGAATTTCAGCCCCAATTGCAAGATGCGGGGGTTATGAGCCGCTGTCGGGCGCAGAAATGTGCCGCTATCACTACATAGGCCATCGCAGGTCGCCGTATAGTCACTGCTGCTACTCGCACCGGTGTTATTCAGCGGCTCCCACTGGGTGTGATTGAACACATTGAATGCCTCGGCGCGGAATTCGATCGACCGGCTCTCGCTCCGGAGCGGGAAATGTTTGAACAGGCCCATATCGAAATTGGTGCGCGCAGGATTGGTCAGCGCGTTACGTCCGCTATTGCCGAACGTCAAGCCGGTGGGTTCGGCAAAAGCCGCCGGATTGTATAGCAACGGCCCCGCGCCCGCCGCCTGCGTGTTTGGAATGCCGGTATTTGGATTGCCTACCACGTCAACATACGACCCGCTTCCCAGACTATTGGCGACGCCGGCATTATCTCCGATGGTACCGTTCACAACAGTAAACGGCGTACCGCTTTGATAGGTAACCAGTCCTGACCATTGCCAACCGCCGACGATCGTATGAAGAATGCCGGGCTTGGTGAAGAAGGGAAGGTCGTAGACGTAGCTGATATTCAATAGATGACGCTGATCAAAGTTAGAACTGGCGCGATTCGCTTCCAGGTCGTATGAGTTTACAAAGGTTCCATCGCTACGATCGGAAGAGTCGTCAATAGAATGGCTCCAGGTATAGGCCGCGCTCAAAGTCAACTGGCCGATGGTGCGGTGAGCCGAGACTTGAAGGGAGTTATAAATCGAACTTGCCTGGTCCTCCAGCAAGGTGATATTGCCAAAACCCTGATACGGCCGGAATAAATTGGGGTTGCTTCCACAGGCTACATTCAGGTTATTGAGCGCCTGCCCTGTGACGGGTTGCCCGTTTACTACAAACGTGGAGCAGTCTGTGGCAGTGTTGATGACCTGGCCGGGCAGATAGGGATTCTGCGATGCGGGCGTGGGGTAAAGCTGGTTGATATCCCGCTGATCCGTAAGATGAGTTCCCTTGCTGCCGGCATAGGCGGCCATCACCACCGTGTGGCCCGGAAGCTCACGCTGGACACTGAAGTTCCATTGCTGAATATAGGGCCAGATCGCCTGTGTCGGAAGCGAGAAAACATTGAGCGGCCCGGGAGGCGCTACGCCTCCGCTGGAGATGCCTGTATAGGACGGAACATTGAACACGGAACTGTTCTGTACCAAAGGCGGGCTTCCTTCCAATGACTCTGTGTTGCTTTCATTGCCATTCGTGTGCTCAAAGAAGATCCCATAGCCGCCGCGGATCGATGTCTTCCCGTCGCCCACCGGATCGTAGGCAAACCCGACCCGTGGAGCGGGGTTGAAGAGATGACCCGAAAGGCAACCCGCGGGAATGCCGGGAGCGCCGCACTGGACAAGACCGGTAAACTGATTCCCGACAACGCTGCCCGATGCGTCAAGAGAGATTTGGCTGGGATCATATGCGCCCGGCCGCCACGCATAAGCCTGTTTATACTTCTCCCGGTAGGTGCCGAACAGGCTGATACGGAGTCCTAAGTTTAGCGTCAGCCTTTTCGTCACATGCCAGTCGTCCTGAACGTACGGCTCCGCGATCTTGTAGCGGTTATAGTACTTGACCAGTTGGTTCGTCTGGTCGAACGTTGAGATGCGGCCAACCAGGAAATCAGCGAAACCGTTCCCGGTGCTGATCGCACTGTTGCCGCCATTAAAAGTCAAAGTTCCCTGCACGTCTTGAAAATTGGAGCTGTCCTCGTTTTTCTGGGCAGCAATGAAAGCAACCCCGAACATCATGTTGTGGCTGCCCACGATCTTCGTGAGGTTGTCCTTGAACATGAAGGTGGGATTGGAATTAGTCCAAGGAAAATATCCGGTCGGCGCATTGAATCCTCCACCGTATTCCGCCGTGTTGGTGATGGACACGTCCGGCAGGAGTCCGCGGAACCCGTTATCGAAGATCCCAGGCAAGTTGAAACTGCTGGGACGCTGCACTGGGCCGAGCGCGCCAAGAGTGATGTGGTCGGTCGTATAACTGAAAACAAATTCGTTCAACAGCGTGGGGGAAATCGTAGACGTCAGATTCGCCACCATGCTGACACCCGGCCCGACAAAGCTGGTTTGCACGGTGGGGAAGCTGCCCCCCTGCGCGCTCCAGAGCGGAGTGGGCGTGACTGTATTCCACGAATCATGAATAAAACGGTAGAAGAAGCGCTCTTTGTCGCTGATGTTCTCGTCTACCCGGACCAGTTCCTCTCGAAAATTCGTCTGCTGCGAGGGGGCTGCGTTGAAGAACGAAGTGGCGCCTGAGCCCGCGTTTGGCGCTGGAATTAGCGGTAGCAAGGCCTGCGCCTGGGGGGATACCGGAACAATGTTGTTCGGGAAGGGTTGGCCAGTCGCGGGGTTTACCGGACAACTCGGTCCCGGACAGGCATCGGAAAAGTTACCGCCGCGCTCTTCGTTCGAAGGCACAGGTTGATTGAATGTTTGTCCGGGCACAAGTTCCTTACGAAATTCTTCCGAGAAAAAGAAGAAGGTCTTCTGGCGGCTGGTGTTGTACACCTTTGGAATGAAAACCGGTCCGCCAATCGTGTAACCAAAATCATGCTTCTTGTAAACCGGGCGGGTCGGTTGGAAATAATTGCGTGCGTTGAAATCATCGTTACGAAGAAACTCGAATACATCGCCGTGGAAATCGCGCGTGCCGGACTTTGTGATGGTCTCGATAGTGGCCGAACCGTTGCGTCCGTACTGAGCGCCGTAATTGGACGTGAGTACTCTTACTTCGGCAATCGCGTCCACGTTCGGGTAGGAGTTAAGCGTGGCGTTGCTGCCGTTGTCCATGTTGTCGCCACCGTCGAGCTCCCAATTGTTGTATTCGGTACGTCCGCCATTCACGCTGAATAGAACGCTTCCGTTGACGCCTACTGTGCCCTCATCCTGATTAGTCTGGTTGCTGACGCCCGGACTCAGTATGATGAGCTGAGTAAAATTCCGACCGTTCAGAACGAGCTGATTGATCTGTTTGGTCGTGATGGTATTGGATAACTCAGCGGTTTCCGTCTGCACCTGCGCTACGTCGCTACCGGCGACCGTCACTTCGGCGGACGACTGTCCCACCGTTAAGGCCGCGTCGGCGCGCGCTTTCTCGGAAATGCGAAGAATTAAACCATTCACGACGAATTGTTCAAAACCCGGCGCTTTCACGGTGACTTTGTAGGTACCGGCCGGCAGACCCGGAACCAGATAGTCTCCCGTCGCGTTGCTGGTTACCTGGCGGGAAAAGCCCTGCTGGTCGCTCGTGACCATAACGGAGGCATTCGGAACAACGGCTCCGGTGGCATCATGCACAGAACCAGTAATGGAACCCTCTTGTGCCCAACAGGCGCTCCCGATTGCTAACAGCATCCAGGCAGCGAAGCAACATCGAATCAAAGAACCCATAACACTCCTCCTTGACCTTTGGACGGCCTATTTTCCAAGCGAGTACGGCCCAAACGTTTGTGAAACAATTTACGTTTGTGAGTCGAAGTATAGTTGGAGGCGGTGAATACTGTCAAGAGAGTAGCGGTAACAAGATAACGATGACGAGGACGAATGGCTGACAAAGGAAAAGTAAAAGTCGGAATTATCGGCTCACAGTTTGAGGCCGACATTCACGCAGTCTCTTTCCAGTTGATGCCGGAGGAAGCTGAAGTGGTAGCGGTAGCTTCTCCCACGGCCGGAAACGCCGAGCGCCTGGCGAAAAAGTACGGCATCCCGCGCGTCTTTCAGGACTATCGCGAGATGTTGAAGGAGCCCGATATCGAAATGGTGACGATCACGGCGCCCAACCGTCTGCACGCGCAGATGACCATCGACATAGCCAATGCCGGCAAGCATGTGGTCTGCGAAAAGCCGCTTTGCATGACGCTTGCCGAAGCCGATGAGATGATTGACACCTGCAAGCGGAAAGGCGTCATGCTCGGATATGCCGAGGAGCTTTTCTTTACGCCCAAGTATGTAAAGGCCAAAGAGATGGCGGACCAGGGCGGGTTCGGCAAAGTGCACCTTGTCAAACAAAGCGAAAAACACTTCGGTCCGCACAGCCCGTGGTTCTGGGATATGGAACAGTCGGGGGGCGGCGCGCTCATGGATCTCGGCTGCCACGGCATTGCGTTCTGCTACTGGTTTTTGGGGCGGCCAGCCATCAAAACGGTGTATGCGCAGCTCGGCACCTATGTGCATGGCGACAAAACAAAGGGCGATGACGATGCCGTCTGCATCCTCGAATTTGAAAACGGCGCAGTCGGAATGGTGGAATGCAGTTGGGCCAAGCGCGGCGGCATGACCGACCGGACGGAGATCTACGGCGAAGGCGGCGTGACTTACGCGGATCTGCATATGGGCAATGCGCTCCCGACCTACAGCGAATATGGCTTCGGCTACGCGGTTGAGAAAGCGCCGACGACGAACGGGTGGAGCTACCCGGTTTTTGAGGAGCATTGGAACTACGGCATCCCGCAGGAAATGCGTCACTTCGCCAGGGTGGTCCGCGGGAAAGAAACGCTCCAGGCATCGGGCGAGGACGGTCGAGTGGTGATGCAGGCGCTCTATGCCGCGTATGCCTCGGCCGCCGCTGGACAGAAGATCGAGATGCCGTATGCGCCCAAAACCACCAGGCCGATCGAGGAATGGCTGGGGAAAAATCTGAAGTGAGTACGCCGCTTCTCGAAAACATTCTCCACCAGCCGGAAGCGCTTCGATCAATTGGGAAGTACCAGTTTGGGCAAGGTCTCCATGCGCTGCAAGAGGCGGCGGAACTTTTGCGGTCGAGAAAACGCGTCCTGCTGAGCGGTATGGGCGCGTCCCAATTTGCCTGCACTCCGTTTTACTATGGGCTCGCCGCGCGCGGGTGGCCGGTCACGTCTATCGAGACCTCGGAGCTACTGTACTTTTTACCGTCAATGGCCGATTACGACACGGCAGCAGTGTTGGTTTCACGGTCTGGTGAAAGCGTGGAGGTTGTACGGCTCCTTTCACACCTGAAGAAGTCCGGTGCGGCGATTGTCGGTCTCGTGAACATCGCGGACAGCACTCTTGGTTCGGAGGCCAGCCGGACAATCTTGATGAATAGTCCAGCGGACCAGTTAGTCGCGATTCAAACGTATACGGCGACGTTGATCGTGTTTGCGCTGCTTGAGGCGGCGATGTTTGGTGAATTGGAGCAGGCGAAAGCCGATCTGGAGAGGACAACGGAGTTGTTCGCAAAGCTGATTCCGGAATGCGTCAAAGCGAGCGAGCAGTGGAAGGGATTTCTGGAGGGCGAACAGCCCATCTATATCTTGGGCAGGGGTGCGGCATTGGGTGCGGTCTCTGAGGGCGTACTGCTGATGCACGAAACTGCGAAGAGCCCGGCTGTCGGCATGTCGGTGGCGCAATTCCGTCATGGGCCGGTGGAGGTGACAGACAGCAAGTTTCGCGGTATCGTGATCGGAACGCAACCGGAGACGGCGCGACTGGATGCCGCGCTGGCCGAAGACCTCGGCAAAATGGGCGGGCAGGTCCGCTGGATTGGGCCGGAAGTCGACGGAGTGCCTGTTATCCCCTTCATGTCTTGGCCGAAAGACATGCCCCGGCGGTTTACGGCGGCTTTGGAAACGATCCCGCTGCAACTGGCTGCTTACCGGAAAGCCGAACTGCGCGGAATCGTGCCGGGAGACTTTCGCTGGGCGCCGGCCATCACGAGAGCGGAATCGGGCTTCGGGATTCCAGGGAGTAGTTGAAGGGAACTGCAGCAATGGCAAACCAATCACCGGACAGGAGAGCAGTGCTGGAGATGATGGCAAAAGCGGCGATCGCCAGTCAATTCCCGGGCTTCAGCCGTTGGGTTTTCGCGGCCGAGCATCAGCATGCGGCTGAAGCTTCCGTGCAATCCCGGCCCGCAAGTTATACACCCTTGTTTTTCTCGCCGCACGAATTCGAAACGATCGACACCGTGAGCGAGATGATTATCCCGAAAGATGAAAGCCCCGGGGCGCAAGAAGCGGGTGTGAGTGAGTTTATCGACTTTATGGCCGCTCATGGAGAGACAGAGATTCAGCAGCCGATGCGCGAAGGGATACGATGGCTTGATTCGAAGGCCAAAGAGTCAGGGAGCAACGCCTTTGTGCATCTCGCGCCGGAACAGCAGATAGCAATTCTGAACAAAGTCGCCTACCAGGCGCAAAACGCAGCAGGAGAGGCGGCCGGACAAGCATTTTTTCAACTCATCCGGCGCTACACCGTGATGGGCTATTACACCAGCCGCATCGGGCTTGAAGAACTGGACTACCCTGGCCTGAAGCTCTATTCTCACTCGCCCGTCTGCCCGCACACCGGCGATCCCGAACACCTGCATCTGCCGCCTCCGAGGTTCTAATGCCGAAACAAATCTACGACGTTATTGTGATTGGAACCGGCGCGGGAGGCGGAACCGCTATCCACGCGCTTTGCCAGGCAGGAGCGAAGGTTTGCGCGCTCAACGGAAGCCGGCGATTGAACCCGCAAAAAGACTTTCGGAATCATCGCATGCCTTACGACATGCCGTTTCGGGGATTCGGCGAGCCGGACAAACGTCGGCACTATATCGGGTACATGGACAACGAGTACACCGAGGGGATCTGGGAGCATGATATCGCCTTTACAACTGCGCCCGGGACGGAGTGGACGTGGCGGCGCTGCTTTGCCGTCGGCGGAAAGACGAATTTCTGGGGACGATCTTCGGCGCGCTTCAGCGAAATCGATTTTCGGGCCGCAAGCCGCGACGGCTACGACGTAGACTGGCCGATCACATACGAAGAGATTGCGCCTTACTACACTCGTGCGGAGCGATTGATGGGGGTGGCGAGCACAGTTCAGAACCGTCCGAGCAATCCGGATGGCGAGTATCTGCCTCCCATGAATTTCCGCTGCATCGACAGAATTCTCGAAAGCGGCGCACACAAAGTCGGCATTCCCTATCTGCCGGACCGCATCGCTCAGCTTACCGTGCCGCACGCGGGACACCCTGCCTGCCACTACTGCGCGAATTGTACGGAGGGGTGCGACGTGGGGGCATTCTTCTCCACTCCCTATTTTTTTCTGCCGGGGGCGGAGAGGAGCGGGAACCTGGAAATACGTACGAACGTACTGGCGAAGAATATCCTAACGGATGAGAACGGTCGCGCCGCCGGTGTCGCCTATATTGACCGGATGACGAAGCAAGAAGTAGAGGTCTATGGGAAAGCGGTGGTGGTGGCAGCTTCCTGCGTGGAGTCTGCGCGCATTCTGCTGAATTCCAAGTCTCGCTACTGGCCGGCGGGCATCGCGAATTCAAGCGGGCAGGCGGGGCGTAACCTCTGCGACCATATGTATGGCACGATCGGACGCGGTTATTTTCCGCAACTGCTGGGCCAGCCTAGCTTTCCTGATAACGTGTCAGCCAGTACGGTCGCCTGGCTGCCGCGCTGGCAAAATCTCGACAACCCGCGCGAAGAGAAATTCATTCGCGGATATTCGGTCTATCCAGACGGCGGATGCAGCGGGTTCCCTTCCTACTACGACCAGATTGAAGGATTCGGGCGCGAGTTCAAGCGGCAGATCAAGCGGCGCTATCCGACGCCCGTGAGTTTTTACATACAGGCGCCCACGCAGCGCAGCGATTCAAATTATGTCGATATCGATCCGGCGGTGAAGGATATCTATGGCATTCCCGCCGCTCGGTTGCACTTTCACTGGGACAAGAATACACAGCTCATGTTCGAACATGGCAAGCACGCTTGCGAGCAACTGCTGCGGGCCAGCGGCGCGGAATACCTGGGCGCGGGAGAACCGGATATGCCGGGCACCAGTTTGCATGAAACGGGTACGCTCCGCATGGGCAACGATCCGAAGAAGTTTGTCACCAACCGATTTGGGCAAACGCACGATGTGCCCAATCTTTACGTCTGCGATGCCAGCGTGTTTCCGAACTGCACCGACAAAACAACGACCATCTCGATCATCGCTTTCACTCTACGAACGTCGGAGCACCTGCTGGAGAATCTAAGAAAAACATAGGAAGTTAAACTGCTTCCTGCTACTCAGTCAAGCACCCAAGCGCGAATATGGCACGTTTTTTCTTTGCATGGACAACGATATTTTTTTTGTTTTCCAGATACGGCTTATGCGCAGTTCAGAATCCTGCCGATATCTTTGCGGCGGGGCAGACGGCTCTTGCGAATGGAGACTTAAACGCCGCGGAAGCCGATTTCCGTAGCGTGCTTAAAATCGAGCCTGACTCGCTCCCTGCAAGGGCGAATCTCGGGGTAGTTTACATGCGACGGAAGAACTGGACACGCGCACTGGCCGAGTTTCAAATTGCGGAGCGACAAGCCCCAGGAAACCCAGGCCTGGAACTCAACATTGGGTTGGTCCATTTTCATCGGGGAGAGTTCGCGGCCGCCATTAAACCGTTTCAGTCGGTGATCGCAAGCCACCCGGCTTCCCTTCAGGCTCACTATCTGACGGGTCTTTGTTACTTTGCAACGGAAAAGTATCGACAGGCCACGGACGAACTGAAGCCGCTGTGGATAGCGGATAACGGGGAACTGCCATACCTTTATGTGCTTGCCTTGTCCGCGAGCAAGACTTCCAATTCGGCGTTGGAAAAGCAGGCGCTCGACCGGCTGTTCGAAGTGGGCCATGGTTCGGCTGAGTATCACCTGTTCATGGGGCGAGCCTGGCTGATGCGGCAGCGTGACCGGGAGGCAGCAGAGGAGTTGCAGAAGGCAGCGCAGATAAACCCAAAACTGCCGTTCGTGCATTACAGCCTGGGCATAATCGCGGCGGGGCAAGGCGATTACGAGCAGGCAAAAAAGGAATTTGTAAAGGACTTGGCGATTGAGCCCGACCTGCCATTCGACTATGAAGAACTGGCCGCCGCATGCCTTAAACTCGGCCGGCCGGGTGAAGCGGAACAGGCTTTCCTACACGCGATCCAACTGGATCCAAACGCGGCAGCGGCGTACCTGGGCGTAGCAAAGATTTGCAATGCAAGTGGAAGATACGCCCAAGCCCTTGCAAATCTGGATCGAGCCGAGGAGTTGGATAACCAGAGCGCGAGCGTTCATTATCTTAAGGCTCAAACACTCACCCATATGAACCGGCGGGGGGAAGCTAAAGCGGAGTTTGCGGCATCGGCGCGCTTGCGCCTATCCACTCGCGACCGCCTGGAGGAACAAGTCAGCGCGCGTCCTGCCCTGGATGCACAGATTGGGTTGCAGCATTAGCGTCGAGCGAGTCAGGCCTGATACCAGCGCCACATAAACTGGGCAAGTCGTTAGAAACATGGAGCGGGAGACGAGAATCGAACTCGCAACCAACAGCTTGGAAGGCTGTGACTCTACCATTGAGTTACTCCCGCGCGAACTCAACCAAATGATAACATTCCAGGCCGATTTCCGGCCTTCGGTCAATGCGCCTCTCCCTGGTGTTCATTTCCGGACACTCCATTCCCAAAACCGGACACCGAAATCACCATATCGCCTTAACGTTCCCCTATTTTCATCAGTTTACAAGGACCTTTCTCTTGGCATGTAACCTGCACATACAAAGCGAAAGGATATTCGGCATGCACCTGCCCTTTACAGATCTCCGCTACTCCGTCCGTCAACTGCGCAAGTCCCGCGGCTTCGCCATCACCGCCATTCTCACGCTTGCCCTCGGCATCGGCGCGACAACGGCTATTTTCTCCATCGTCGAAGGCGTTTTGCTGCGTCCCCTGCCCTTCCACGATCCCGGCAAGCTGGTCTCGTTGAAAGAAAACCTCCACGGGTACGGAGTACTGGACGAAACGGCCCCCGACGTTCGCGCCTACGCCCGCGATAGTCATGCCTTTAAAAACCTGGGTGGGTACCAGCAGGAGCAACTGGAACTCTCCGGTTCCGGCCAGCCCTCAGAACTGAACGTCTCGCGCATGACCGCCGGCATCTTTCCCACTCTCAGAGTACCGCCTCTCCTGGGCCGGGTGTTCACTCTGGCGGAAGACAACAACAGCCAGCAGGTCGCCATTCTTAGCTACAGCCTTTGGAAAAGCCGCTTCCACGGCAATCAACGGGTACTCGGCACGAAGCTTCTTCTCGATCGCAAACCTTATATCGTTATCGGCGTCATGCCGCGCAGCTTCGAGTTTCCTTTGCAACCCGGTCATCTCAACCAAACACAGCTTTGGGTACCCATGAGTTTTACAAATGACGAACTCACCCGAGGCGCCGGCTCGTTTAACGTCAGTGTCGTCGCCCGGCTCAAACCCGGCGTTTCTCTCGCCCAGGCCGCGTCCGACACCAGTCGAGTGGCCCGGGAAATCATGCGGGGCTATACCGGCTTCATGCAAGGACTGCATATCACGCCTATTCTCAATCCTCTAAAGCAGGAAATCATCGCGAATGCGCAACCGCTGCTGCGTGTTCTGTTTCTAGCCGTTTTCGTCGTGCTGCTGATCGCTTGCGCGAATCTCGCGGGCCTTCTGCTGGTCCGCGCTATTCGCCGCCGCCGTGAGATCGCAGTGCGGCTGGCAATCGGCGCCAGCAGCGCCTCCTTATTGCGCCAAGCTCTTCTGGAAAGTCTTCTTCTGAGCGGGTCCGGAGGTGTGCTGGGGATACTGCTGGCAGCAGCGGCTCTCCCCATCTCCATCCGTCTTCTGCCGGAAACGCTACCTCGCCTCGACGGCGTCGGTCTCGATTGGTCCGTGGTCCTGTTTGCTCTGTTCCTTGCCCTCGCAACCGGCATTCTCTGCGGTATCGCGCCTGCCTTCGCCGCCCTGCGCACGGACATGAACGAAGCGCTAAAACAAGGGGGGCGTACCGGTTCCTCCGGAAGCAGTCACGGCCGCTTCCGCTCGGCTCTTGTCGTGGCTGAAATTGCCGTCTCGCTCATCCTGCTCACCGCTGCCAGTCTTCTCATCACTAGTTTTGAAAAGATGCGCGCCGTCGATCCTGGTTTTCGTCCCGGCCATGTCGTTATTGCCTCGTATGCGCTGCCGCAACAGCAATAATCATCGCAAGCTTCTGTGAACACTTTCAATGATGAGCTCCTGCGCCGTATTACCGAACTGCCGGGTGTTCGATCCGCGGGCTTGGACACGTCGCTCCCCATGTCTAGCGCAAATTCCGAGAGTGCCTTCGTTCCCGAAGGATACACAGCCTCGCGCGGCGGAGGGATCAGCCACGCCTCGTTCTTCTATACGGCAGGCGACTACTTCCGCGCCATGGGCATTCCCCTGCTCCACGGCCGATTCTTTACCAATGCCGATAAGGCCGACGCGCGTTTGGTGGCGATCGTCAATCACAAGCTCGCACAGCATTACTGGCCCGGACAGAACCCCATCGGAAAACGAGTCCGCGTCGGTGTTGCCAACCTGCAGTCGCCATGGCTCACCATCGCCGGTGAAGTCGCCAATGTCAAAGAAGGAGCGCCTGACAGCATAAGCCCGGAGCAGATCTACCAGCCTGTGGAACAGGAAACGGCCGCCATGGGTTCTTTCGGCAAGCCTAGCGATATCAACGGCAGCAACATATTCGTTACGGTGCGCACGGAGCTAAAGCCTGCATCGACAGAGGACGCCTTACTCAAATCCATTCACTCGCTAGATCCGCAGCTTGCCGTCACGCAGATGCACACCATGGAACAGGCCGTCTCGGAAAGCGAAGCGCCCCGGCGCTTCAACACGTTCGTCATTTCAGCCTTCGCTATTGCAGCAGTTCTGCTCGCGGTTCTCGGCATCAACGCTCTTATTGCGTTCACGGTTGCCATGCGCACGCACGAGATGGCGATTCGCCTGGCGCTCGGCGCGCAGCAACGCCACATTTACTGGCTGGTGCTGCGTTCCGGGCTGACCTTGGGTGTGATTGGCTGCGCTGTGGGCCTGCTAGGCGCCACTTTTTCTTCCCAATTACTCAGCAGCCTGCTCTTCGATGTGAAAGCCTCCGACCCGGCCATCTTTGCTTTTGCCGCGGCAGGCATCCTGCTGTTGACGCTACTTGCCAGTTGCCTGCCTGCCCGCCGTGCCGCGTCCGTAAACGCAACTCAGGCGCTTCGCAGCGAGTAGTTAGGGTGCCGCGTTTTCCGGTCCCCGATTCAACATGCGGAGCACCAGCGACCATAACGAGACAATCGCCCACACACCCTCTAACATCAAGAACCCCCACTGGGAAGTCAGCGCCGCCAACACAGCAAGAATCGCCGAACCGACCAGATTCAACCACAAATACAGGTAGGACTTCTGCCCCAGAACTCCGAACTGCGCGAGCGCGAATCCGGCGAGCACCAGTAGCGCTCCTAGCACCTGCCATATCTGACCTATCACTCGTGCCGCACCGCTGAGACTCGCCGATAAATCAACGCAATATCTCGTCTACAACGACATGGAATCCAAGAATCGATTCAAACTCAGCTTCGCGATTAAAAATAAAAGCGCGATTCTCTTGCTGAAAAACGTGCAGAGTATTGGTCTTCTCATACACTATCCAAACTTCCTTGCTGCCCGCTTCGAGGTATTGAATTCGCTTTTTTTCGATGTCTTCCGGATCGTTCGAAGGCGAAACAACTTCGATTGCCAGCAGCGGAGGTTCTTTGGAGAATCCCTCGGGAACATTGTCTTCCCGGTATAGAACTGCCAGATCAGCCGCGCGCACCGTCGGGTTTGGATCTCCGCCGAGAATAAACCCGACTTCTCCGGCGAGAATATCGTAACGATCTTCCGGTAGATGCTGGATCAGATAGCGATACAGCCGGTCGATTCTTTTCCCATGCCTTCTTGCTGTCGGAGACATCTTGACTAACGTCCCCTCATCGAGTTCAAAGCCAGGTTCGGCCGCCTGTAATTCCGGCCAATCCAGATATTCCGCAAGCAGCATAATGTCTCCTCCCGTTCACTCTCCGGAACCGGAGTTCCCACCACTCTTAGAATGTGTCGCCAGCCACTGCGCCAACTTCGGCCCTTGTTCCTCATGCAGCTTCACACACACACCGATCTGTTCCACCGCCTGCTTCAAAGCGCGATCGGCGGAACCGACCTTGTGCGTCGCGAAGAAACTGTTTACTTTGTCTTCGTCCCCGGCGGCACAAAAGCTTCCCGCGGCGGAGACTAGGCGGTTTGCATTCAAAGGCGTAAACTGCGCCTTTACTTTGGGCCAGTTGTCCTGCAGGAATTGCCACGTCAAGTCACGGGTTCCCTGCCTCCGTAACAAGTCGCTCAGGAGGAACACCGCATCTTGATTACGCACCTGCCCCGACACCGCATAATTCAAAGTCCGTTTCGCCAAGGACGGCTCCTGGAACTCCGCCAACAGGTAAAGCGCTTTCGTGCCTACGGTTGGATCGCTTGCTGTCCGATGAAGTTTTAGAGCCTGATCATAAAGCGAAGCGTCGCCGCTCGCGACGGCAACAGTGGGGGCCGTGGTGGCTAGGATCGGATCCACGGAAGAAGGATCGTGCAGATACTTCTCCGTAAACTGCCGCGTATCTTTAATCACGGCCTGATCCTTTCCTACCAGACCAAGAATGGTGAACAGCGAGGCCAATCGTTCCCGTTGATCCGCGGACCCGCCGTGCTCTGCCGCCTGTAACCGCGTGTAGATGGGATGGAACGTTTGCACTACCCACGCCTGAAACTGCCTTCTGTCCTGATCGGAAGCGACATCGTCAGCAATAGCCTGGAGCTTTCCCGACGTTCTTCCCGCAGCTCCCGCCGTCCGCGTCGCGGTGTTGAAGACCTCCGGATTGGGATCCGACTTCAATGCCTCGACGACACTCATATAGTCGCCGATCCCGCGCTGTCCCGCTAACATCAGGGCCCATTCATCGCCTGTCGCCACAATGCGCTCTTCCGGGGTCAGCTTAGTCTCAAGGCCACTCACCATCTGTTTGTGAACAGCCTCGGGGTAGCTGCTGCGATAGTAGCCCTTTCCTGCCGCGTTGGCGTAGAACAAACTATTTTCCGGTACCTTCAACGATTCGGACAAAGAGTTCAGGATCTGACAGTTTTCTCCCGTTTGCGCATGAAAGCAAACCGGAACCATCCACTTCTGCGAAGCATCGATGCTTTTCGGACCCGTAATGAAGAACCGGCTCTCGTCTACCTTCGTTGTCCCGTTCTCTGGCGCGCCGAAAGTTAGCAGCGGTACGCCCGGTTGCACGACGAAACTGCTCATGATCTTGTCGATCGGTTTCCCGCTGGTCTTCGTTTGCGCGTTCCAGAAGTCCTCGGCCGTTGCATTCGAATAAAGGTGCGCGGACAGGTAATTGTGTACTCCCCGCCGGAATGTCTGCTCACCCAAGTAGTTCTCCAACATCCCAAGCACCGCGCCCGCTTTGCCGTAAGCGATACCGTCGAACATCTCGTTGATTTGTGCCGGTGTGCTGGCGTTGGCGCGAATGGTGCGCGTGGTTGGCTGCGAATCATAGTTCAACGTCGTATCCAGACCTCCCGCCACGTCCTGCGACACGTGCCACTCCGGTTTCCAGGCCTCTACCGGCTTGTTTTCCATCCAAGTGGCGAAGCCTTCGTTTAGCCAGATATTGTTCCACCACTGCATCGTCACCAAATCGCCAAACCATTGGTGGGCCATCTCGTGCGCCACCACCGAAGCGACACGTTTTTTGGCCGCCTGTGATGCCGTCTTCTCGTCGATTAACAGGTCCGTCTCCCGATACGTGATCGCGCCAAAGTTCTCCATCGCGCCCGCTTCAAAATCGGGAATGGCAATCATGTCGAGCTTCGGCATCGGATACTTAATTCCGAAATAGGTGTTGTAGTAATGCAGCACATATTCGGCAGCCGATAACGCGAACTTGCCGTCTTGTTCATCGCCCGGAACCGTGCAAACGCGAATGGGCGTATTGTCGCTTCCACCCGCGATGCACTTAAAATCGCCCACCAGAAATGCCACCAGATAAGTAGACATCTTCGGAGTGGTGCCGAACTGTAGGGTGTGCTTCCCTTGGCCGGCGGGCCGGTCGGAGGCAATTTTCATGTTGGAGATAGCCGTGTCGCCGGCGTCCACGGTCAGGCTTACGCTGAACGTCGCCTTAAATGCCGGTTCGTCGAAACAAGGAAAGGCCCGCCGTGCGTCTGTCGCCTCAAACTGCGTTACAGCGTAATTTCGCCGCTTCGTTTTGCTGAGATAAAATCCACGGAGCTCGTTATTAAGAATGCCCGTGTAGTTTACATGCAATGTCGCTTCTCCAGCCGGTAAAGGCTGGCTGAAGTGGAACGTCGCCTGCTGCTTCGCGGCATCCAGTGAGACGGTCGCCGGATCGCTCTTGCCGTTAACCGTAGCCGATACATTTTGAAACTTGATTTCAATCGCGTTCAGGGTAACATCGTTTTGCGGCTGCTGAAGCTTGATCGCAATCGTTTCCTGTCCCGAAAACGTAGCCGCCTTCAGATCGGGTGTAAGCGCCAAAGTGTAATGCTGCGGCTGAACGCTCTGTGGAAGTCTCTGGGCAAAGGCGGGAACAAGACAGAAGAGCAACGAAACAGGGAACGCCTTAAGCAAAAAGCGCGAAGGATGGTGACACATAGGGCTGAGAACTTCATTATGTCAGGCGAGTTTCACGCTGAACAATCCGCAATATTCAGCTATAAATATCTTCTTCGGCGACCGGCGGCGGCGGTTGCGCCTCAGGCTCACGTTGCAGTCGCTGGCGAGCCGAAAAAAAGCTTCCTCGTGCCGGACGCACCGGCGCAAACTTCAACAGGCCCAAGGGAGCAACCACATCGTCGTAAATCGCTTCAATGCCACCTTGCATGGAGTAGGTCTCATGCCAAAATCCGGTTCCTCCGGAGCGCCGAAGAAAGTTCTTCCACCACCGGACGTGCGGCTCCGATCGCGCCCAGCACTCCAGCGATTCAAAATCTCGCCAGTACTGCCGAATCCAGATGTGCGGCGGGAATAAAGACAACACAAAGGACTCGTGCGACAGCAATCCCTCGGGCTTTTGGCCCGCGCTCCTGGCAATCTCCGGTCCTAGACCCAGCAGCGTCTTCAACCCAGTGAGCGCATTCACACGCATTCCCAGATAGATCACCACCAAGTCAGGGAAGCCTGCAAGATCCACCGTCCGCCGCTCGACACGCTTGCTCATCGGGTATGAAGGCCTCAGCCCATCCACTGCGGATTTTTAATCGTTCCATCGAACCGCGTACTGACCTTAAATGGTTCGTAAGTCCCGTTGGCAGCCGCTGCCCGCGTCTTGTCCAGGATGGCAATCACCTGCGCCTCTGTCATGGGCTGAAATGTGCGCGCTGCTTCAAACGCCTGATCGAGAATCGGCATGCTGTCGCAGCCGGTAATCACCACCGATGTAGGCAGGTTCAAGGCATAGTGCAGGCATTCCATCGGCGTTACGGTATGGCTTTTCAAAATGATCCCGGCGGCCATAGGCTTCATCCCGAGCACGCCGATTCCCTGCTCCACCAGTTTCGGCACTACATTGTTCGCGAAGCTACGGAAATGAGCATCCATCGGATTCAACGGCATCTGGCATGTGGCGAATTGAAAATTGTGCTGCTTGGCAATGTCCAGCATGCGCTCATGCACCAGCGGGTCTTTGTGCCCGGTGAATCCTACGTAGCGAATCTTTCCCGCCTGCTTTGCCGCCATCACCGCCTCCAGGGCGCCCCCTTCGGCAAAGAACCGGTCCGGATCGTCCAGCCGGATATTCTCGTGGTACTGAATCAAATCGATATGGTCGGTTTGCAGCCGCTTCAGCGATTCATCGATTTGCTGCGCCGCCGCCTGCTTGGTACGCCCGTCGAATTTCGTCATGAGAAACGCCTTCTGCCGGTAACCATCCCGCAGCGCGTTTCCCATCCGGATCTCGCAGTCGCCATTCTTGTAATCCCAAGCGTTATCCAGAAATGTGATCCCGCGATCCAGCGCCGACCGTACAATCCGAATGCCTTCGGCGGGGTCTTTCGGAATGCCGATATGTGAGCCGCCCAACCCGATCGCCGAGACGCGCTCCCCCGTGCTTCCGAGTTTCCGGTAGATCATTCCGTTAGAATCCTTCGCTGCATCCTGCGACGGCGGGGAGCCGGCATTTTGCGCCCGCGCCACCGCCGCTAGTCCCGCGCCCGCAATGACGTTCAACGCTTGCCTTCGATCCATACTTACTAGAGTACGGCGTTTCCCCAGTTGCGAGCCGGAAATTTCAGCTCGGTTCTTCACTAGCCGACAATTGAATCAGCCTTGCCGAACGATTTCCGCCACGACATCTCCAGACTTGATTGGAGCGCCTTCGAGCCGCGTCCCAGTTTGCTTTGCCTGCCCGCGATCGCCATCTTACTTTACGCTGGAATCGCCGGGGGACATCCCGCCGCCGCAATGATCGCCGCGGGTGGCGCGCAAACCGCCGGGTTCGGCTCCTTTCAAAAGCCGCTCCTTTTTCGAGCCGGTCCCATGGTGTTAGCCAGCATCGGCATGGCCGTATCCGCAACCGTAGGCAGCTTGGCTCACAACACCATTGCGCTTGCTGCCATTACGCTCGTGTGGGCGTTTGTTTATGGCATGTGCAACGCCATCAGTCCTCCCGCGGCTTGGGTGGGCCAACAATGCTGCACGTTTCTTGTTGTTTCCAGCGCCTTTCCGGACGCTCCGCAGCAGGCCTTTTTGCGCGGCCTTTGCGTACTCGCCGGCGGCCTGCTGCAAAGCCTGATGGTCCAGTTCTTTTGGCAGTTCATCCGGCCTGCGGCGTCCTCCATCGAGGCCCCGGAGACTCATCCGCCGGGATGGCGCATTCGTGCGCTGTGGGCGAATCTGACATTAAAGTCCGGCACTTGCCGTTATTCCATCCGTCTGGCGGGCATTGCAGCTCTTGCGGTGATCCTTTATCGTCACCTGGACTTTGGAAACGCCTATTGGATTCCCATGACGGCCCTGATTATTCCGAAGCCCGAACTCTTCCTCACCGCCGAACGTGTCGTCAGCCGCATCCTCGGCACGATCATCGGAGGCGGCCTCGCCACCGCGCTCGCGGCCGCGTTCCGCCCTCAGAGTTTCCTGCTCGCTATCTTCGTGCTGGCGTTTATCTGGGCTGCCTATTCACTTCAGAATGTGAACTACGCCGTTTATATCACCGTGCTTACAGGCTATATCGCCTTCCTGCTTGCGATCGGGCACCTGCCGGAAAACCAGGTTGCCTTCAATCGTATTTTCGCCACCGTTCTCGGCGGAGGCCTTGTTTTAGTCGCCTATTTGATCAACTCGAAACTGGAGCAGCGGTTATTCTCGTCGAGCCGTTCCGTCAAAAAACTCCTCACCAGATGACCTCGATTGGCCGGTATAGCTTGAACTGCTCATCAGGGGTTACGATAGATGCACTCAGCAACGTCCGCCAGAAACGCCGCTTCCTCTTCTTCCGGCATCGGCTTCCACCACTCGGGATCATGAATCGTTATACGCCCTTTCAGTGTTCCAAATTTTGGCTTCGCTTTGGCGCTTACCTTCGTACGTACAAGATCCACTATCGGCACACCGCAGCGGCAAATCGTAATCAGTTCTCCATCCTCCACCGCCTTAATTAACTCAGGAAGATTGTTTTTGGCATCCATTACACTGACCTGCATCTCATAAATATAGCTGTCATATAGCTGTTTCTCTCGACGAAGATGTCTCTGTCGAGAGCCGTCTTGCTATGCGCTAATCATGACGGCTCCCTACTTCCCCGCCTCCCGATAAATCTCCTTTACCTCACCATTCAACGGTTCGTCGTCAAACCAGGCGCGAAACGACAAGATGTCCCCATTCTTCACGGCCTGCACAAACTCCTTCCATTGATTAGGATCGTTCGGGTTATTGTGCAGATCGTGGTTCGGAGCATCTCCCACGTACGTCATCGTGAAAGCATGGGGCCAGACGGCCCGGCCGTCTACTGAAGTATGCAGCGGCTTATACGGAGCCGTGAAACTCCCCAACGGCGCCGTGTATGCCAAATCTTTCGTCCAGATATTCTCAGGAACGATCAACGCATTCGGCACCGACTCAGCCACTTTCGAGAAGGTCGACGGCGCCGTCGCATCGTTCGGACCGCCATCCGAATCAACGTAAAAAATCGTACAGCCCCAACGATTTTCCGCGTACTGCATTTTCTGGATCATCACCGCTGCCTGCTCGCTTGCCGGAACATCGGTCTGTACCGGCGGCGACTGCGAGAAATTCAAACGCTGCGGCCGGATCGTCATGCCGCACTTCAGACCGGCATTCGTGAACTTCTTAAAAAAGGCATCGGCTACCTGATCCATCTCCGGAGAGAGCGCGGCCAGTTGACTGGGATCGCCGGCATAGCTCGTATTCGGCTGCGGATACTGCTGGCCTTCCAAATCCCAGACGATCGCCGCTTGTGCATTCATACTCTTCAAAATCCGTACTGCATTATCGGCATACGCAAGCACGGCCCGTTGGAACGCGGCCACCCCGGACGGACTCTGAATGTCGATGTTCTGCGCTACGGTATAGTTCCGGGGATTGGCGCTCGTGTTCGGCAGCGGCGATGTTGTTGGCCTGGTCATGAATAGTTCCCCAATCGGACGCCGGTCAGTCCACCGCAATCTTTGCGGCCAAGTTCGGCCAAATGTGGTTAACACATCGCCAGCAAGAGAATGGTAGTCGGTGCCGGAAGGGGCAAAGCGCAACGAAAGCGTATAAATGGCGGTTTGCCCCGCGGCAACTGAGCGATTCAACGGCACGGCTTTGGACAAAAAGCCCTCACTGCTGTCGTTGATGGTCCCTACTTGCAGCTCATAGTGATTCGCCTTGCCTGAAGGACTCAGGCCCACATACAGGGGCTTCGCCTCTCCATCCGCCAGCACCGTCATCCCCGATCCGTAGTCGGCCGCGATCAATCCCGGCCCGTCCAGGTTGTTGTGAAACTGCGGGTAATTCGATGCGCCAAAGCCTTGCGGTAAGCTCGGAAATTGGAGTCCGAACGGATAGATATTCAGCCCCTTCAACACCTGTCCGCTCTTATTCTTCACCGTTAGCGTCACGTTCAAACGGTCCGGGTTCGACGTTGCCGCAAATTGACAGGCGACGCTGCCCCATTTCCAGGACCAGGTCAACGTCTGGCTGCCGGCATCCCAAGCGGCAGTGTTTCCGATTGCGCCCCACGCTCTTGTGCCGCCCAGGTTGTAATCGCCCACATAAAAGGCGTCGCCAATACCGGCATTCAGGTCTACCAGCGTGGTCCCTCTGTATGACAGAAAAGCGAGCCCTCGTCGATCATAGTTCGCCTGCAGGTCTTGCGCATGCAGTTTCTGGTGAGCACCACCGGCCAGCAGAACGGCCACGGAACACATGGCCACCATCAGCCTAGTCAGTATCATGTATCCATCATTATTCGCATATCAAGCCAACACACCTCAAAAGAGAATCCAATGAAATTTCACAATCGGGATGCCGTCCAAATTGAAAACGAAACGATCCGTGTCACCGTTTTGAAGGAGGGTGGCCATATCGCCGAAATCCTTCACAAGGGAACGGGAATCAGCCCCCTTTGGATTCCGCCATGGAAGTCATTGGAGCCCTCCCAATACGATCCGGCCGTCCATCCGGAATACGGCGCGAACGACGAAAGCAAACTGCTGGCCGGCCTCATGGGCCACAATCTTTGCTTGGGCCTGTTTGGCCCTCCGTCTGACGATGAAGCGGCCGCCGGTATTCCCGTGCATGGCCAAGCATCGATTGCCCGTTACAACGTCGAGCAGCTTGAGAACGAAATCCTCGCTGCGGCGACTCTTTCTCTGTTTGCTTTGAAGATGACGCGCAGTATCAAGTTAGATGAGGGCGGAACGACCGTTCACGTCGCCGAGACAGTGGAGAATCTCTCAGCCCTCGACCAGCCAATTGCCTGGACGCAACACGTTACCTTGGGCGAGCCGTTTCTGCAACACGGGGTAACGCAGTTCGCCGTACCGGCCGCGCGTTCTCGTGTGTTCGAAGGCCAATTCGGAGACACAACTCTTCTCGGAGGCGCCGATTTCTCCTGGCCGTACGCGCCCATGCAGAACGAGGACACCATCGACCTCCGGCGATTCACAAACGAACCCAAATCGGCTGGCTTCACTACCCATCTGATGGATCCCGCGCATCAAACGGCGTTCTTCGCAGCCTATCATCCACTGACGAAACTGCTGTTCGGTTGCCGCTGGAAGCGGGACAATTTTCCCTGGCTGGGCATGTGGGAAGAAAACAGATCGAGAACATCGGCACCCTGGAATGGGCAAACCGTCGCCCTGGGAATGGAGTTTGGCGCGTCACCCTTCCCCGAAACAAGGCGGCAGATGATAGAGCGCAATCGCCTGTTTAATGTCCCGGCCTACCGTTGGCTACCGGCTCAAGCTCGACTCACCGTCCATTACTCGTTCTTTATTCAGCAGTCCGAGAAGCCGATTGAGGCATTCGGGAAATAATTTTAGTTTCACATTGGGAAACAATGGTGCCGTTGAGCTAATCACTCAAAATGCCGCATTTTGGCTCATGGGCTGTATAAATACCTTGCTTTCATGTACTTGATGCATCCTTGGCCGTATTGCGGCAGTTCACCATTCCGAAACACGGCTTTCCTCCTACAAATGCTTTGACCGGCTCGATTCCACGTGATAGATTTTTCCCAATCGTCATACCGCTGGACTTTCCAGGAAACGGTAAATCGCCAATGCTCGGAGTGGGAAATGCATCAAGTAATCTGTAGTTCTTGTCTTGTCTGGAAAATGCTACGGCGCGCGCTGTTAGCGGCCTTGCTGCTTCCTGGCCTATGCGGCCTGATTCGATCGCCGTTGATTTTCGGCCAAGGGCTTACTGGACAAGTTTCCGGTACGATTCACGATTCCAGTGGACAAACGGTCGCCGGAGCCGACGTCGTCCTTGTCAACACACAATCCGGGCAAAAGCGTGAAATCAAAACGAACAGTACCGGCAACTTTACTTTTGCCGAGATATTGCCGGGCACCTTCGACCTGTCGGCGAGCATGCCGGGTTTTAAGACATTTGAGCAAAAAGGAATCGTCCTCAGCGCGACCCAGCATCTCGTCCTAAACACCGTGACCCTGCAACTCGGAGAAGTGAATCAAACAGTATCGGTGCAAGGTCATCCTGTTGAGTTGCAGACGGAAAGTTCGGAGCGCTCCGGCCTGGTGGACTCGCATCAACTGCGACAACTCCCACTGAAAGGCCGCGACTTCCTGGGAACTGTGAAACTTCTGCCTGGCGTGGTGGATACCGCCAACCGCGAAGCACCGGGATGGAACGACTTGGTGGGAATCACCATCAACGGAGGGCGCGCCGGAACGATTAACCTCACACTCGACGGAATTTCAACAATGGATACCGGCTCGATGACCGGTCCCTATCTTGTCCCCAGCCTCGACGCTGTGGCGGAAGTGAAAGTTCTATTGGTGAACTATCAAGCCGAATACGGGCGCAGCAGAGGCGGCACTATTAACACCGTCATTAAAAGCGGCACCAAGGATTTTCACGGTGGCGCGTACTATTTTCTCCGCAACGAAGATTTCAACGCAAACGAGTTCTTCGATAACCGGCAAGGCTTGCCCCGCCCGCAATATCGATTCAATTACCCCGGCTATTTCGTCGGAGGTCCCGTTATTATCCCAGGCACTAACTTCAATAAGAATCGGGACAAGCTGTTCTTTTTCTGGTCGGAAGAATTTTTACCTCGAAGTTACCCATCCAGCGTGTCTTACCAAACCTTTCCAACAGCGCTGGAACGCCAAGGAAACTTTTCGCAGAGCGTAGATCAAAACGGTCAATTGATCAATGTCCGCGACCCGTTAACCGGCAATCCATTTCCAGGGAACATCATCCCCGCAAACCGCATCGATCCGAATGGGCAAGCGCTGCTGAATCTCTTTCCCATGCCAAACGCAGTCGATCCGACTCACACCTATAACTATGTGTTTCAGAGTCCGATTCAACAACCGAGAAATGACCAGATTCTCCGCATTGATTGGAACATCTCTCCGAAAAATCAATTCTATGCTCGCGGCATCAAGGACCATGAGCAATACAAAGGTGACTTTGGCTTCGTGCTGGCATCTCCAACCTGGCCCCAGTTGCCGATCGATTACGACATTCACAGCCAAGGCTTCGTGAGCACATTCATCCACACATTCAGCCCGACGAAGATAAACGAAACGACTTTCGGCGTGAACCGCGCTTTGCAAACGGTCACACCGTTATCTCAAGTTGGGCTCGACAGCAACGTGCGGTCGAATGTGGGCCTAAAGATTCCTCAGTTTTTTCCGCAATCCAATCCCCTAAACCTCATTCCCAACGCAACCTTTGGCGGTGTTCCCGATGCTCCGCAGTTGAACATCGAGCAACGCTTTCCGTTCTTCGGCACAAACGATATCTGGGAGTACACCGACAATTACTCTCAAATCAGCGGCCCCCACGACCTTAAATTCGGAATCTATTACGAGCATGCAACACGAAACACGCAACGTTCCACTTATTTCAACGGCACATTCGCGTTCGATCGGGATCCGAACGATCCGCTTGATACCGGCTATGCATTTTCGAATGCCCTCATCGGTACCGTGGACAGCTATACGGAATCGAATGCCCATCCTGTGGCCCACGGCCGCGATAACAACGTGGAATGGTATGCGCAGGATACATGGAAAGCAACTCAACGTTTTACAATCGACGCCGGCGTCCGCTTCTATTTGATCGATCCGACGATCAGCGCCGGAACACAGCTCGCGGCCTTCGATCCGGCGTTATACAACGCCAGTGCCCAACCGCCCCTCATTCAGCCTTATCTCGATCCTGCTACCGGAGTGCGTGAAGGACGCGATCCTGTCACGGGCCAAGTGGTTCCGGCCGTCAAGATCGGCAGCTTCTCAAGCGCTGCGGGAACACCGAATCAGGGAATGAAAGTCTATAACCAAAGCATTCTGAATGTCCCGCCGATTCAAGTTGCGCCCCGTATCGGCTTCGCCTGGGATGTTTTTGGAAACGGAAAAACAGCGATCCGCAGCGGCTTCGGAATTTTTTACGGCCGGTTCCCCGACGATCAGGTCCTCCAACTGGTGCAGTCGCCGCCGCTGGTCGACACGCCATCGGCAAACTACACAACGATCAGCAATCTTTTGGCGACCCCGCTAAGCCAAAGCCCGAACAGCGTGTTCGGCATTCAAAAGAACTTTGCCCCTCCCGCCGTGTATAACTGGAGCTTCGGCGTTCAACAGGACATCGGATTCGGGACCATATTCGACATTGCCTACGTCGGCAATGTTGCCCGGCATCAAATGCAGATCCGCAACTTGAACGCGACGAACTACGGAACGGATTTTCTGCCCTCCAGCATTGATCCAACGGTACCCGGCAATAAACCGCTGCAAGAGAACTTCCTGCGTCCCATCCAGGGATACCAGGACATCCAATACATGGAATTCGACAGCAACTCGAACTACAACGCGCTGCAGGTGCAATTGAGCAAGCGGCTTTCCTCGCGAGTGACGTTCAACGTTGTCTATACCTGGTCTAAAGTACTGGACGTGGCCGACACCCCGAGCAGCACCGTGAATCCGGTGCTCGACTACAATTCGCGGAATTATGGGCCGGCTTCTTTCGATCATCGGCAAGATTTGTCGATAAACTTCGTCTATACGCTTCCGCTCTTCAGCAAATATTGGAACAACAGGTTCTCGCGCCAGGCCTTCGACGGCTGGCAGGTTTCCAACATCGCGACATTTCTCAGCGGATCGCCATTGCCCATCAATTATTCATTCGTCAATGCGGTCGATATTACAGGCGCGACCGGTGTCGGGATTGACAGCCGCGTGAATCTCACCTGCGATCCCAACCTGCCAAGCGGCGACCGCACCTTTTACCGTTCGTTTAATACTTCCTGCGTCGAAGCGCCGACCCGCGCCGGCCTGGGTATCGGCAACGCCGCAATGAATCCCTTAGTGGGACCGGGTGTGGAGGACTTCGATATTTCTCTCTTCAAGAACTTTCATCTGGGCAGTAACGAAGCTCGCAGTTTGCAGTTCCGGCTCGAATCGTACAACACGTTCAATCACACTCAGTTCACGACCATCGACAACAACGCCCGTTTCGATGCGAACGGGAATCAGGTAAACAATGAATTCGGCCAATACACCGCGGCCGCGCCGTCCCGGCGTCTGGTGCTCGGGCTGAAACTCTATTTTTGACGTGGAGAGACGTTTGCTATCGTTACCGAAGGACCGAACCGTCCGCAAGACATTGACGACTACTATGTTTCGACTTGTTTCTAATTTCGGCCGGCGCACGAAGATCCTCGCCGTGGCTTGTTCGGGACTATCGATGTTGATTTTGGCAGCGAGACCCGCGCACCCGCAGCAGGCGCCTCATCACCACGTCTCCGGCTTCACCCAACCGGAACCCATCGCCTTCAACGACCATCGCGGCTGGACTTCCATGTTCGACGGTTCAACATTGCATGGCTGGGATGGAGACAAGGCTTACTGGCGCGTGGAGGACGGTGCAATCACCGTGGAATCCACGTGCGAAAAGCCTACCGGCACCATCTACCTGATCTGGCAGGGCGGCGAGCCCGGCGATTTCGAGATGAAGCTGGAAATGCGGGGCGAAGGCGCGAACGTAAACAGCGGGGTTCAATACCGCAGCGCCATCCTGAAGCCCGATCAGGCAACTAACGGCCCCAGCGGCAGCCATAACACAGCCCCCGGCACCTGTCCGGGAGGACAGCCGCGCGGGACGCCGCCGTCCAAAGCCTCGCAAGCCAAATGGGACATGTTCGGACCGCAGTTCGATTTCGACGGGAAGAATCAATACACGGGTCAATTTTATGAACAGGCCACCGGGCGAGGCATTGTCGCCTGGCGAGGCCAAATGGTCAGAACCGAGGAGGGCCAAAAACCGCGCTTACTCGCCACACTCGGCGATCCCGAAGCATTGGGTGGTTTTGTCAAAGTCGACGGCTGGAATCAGTTGCACCTGATCGCTCGCGGACACCAGATGACCCATATCGTTAACGGACACGTCATGGCCATTCTGCTGGATGACGACGCCACAAAATTCAGAAAGAGCGGTCTGATCGGTTTCGAGATCGAGGGCACCGGAAAAATCAGCATTCGAGATATCTGGATTAAGAAGTTATGACCCGGTCAAGTTTCACGTTCATTCTTTGCGCGCTGATCGCGATCGCGCCCGCCGCTTTATACGCGCAAATTTCCTCGACAACACTGCCGGATGGACCGGGGAAACAAACAACCATCGCCGTTTGCGGAAAATGTCACTCTCCCGAGCGCGTCACCACGCTCCACCAAAGCCGCCGCGCTTGGGAAAGCACCATCTCGCAGATGGTCAGCATGGGTGCAAATGCCTCCGACGATCAATTCAACGCCATCCTGGATTATCTGGACAAGAATTTTCCGCCCATGCCCGCCACCCCAATCGATATCAACACAGCGGGACCGGTTGAGTTGGAATCGTCCTTGCTGCTCCTGAAATCGGAAGCAAGGGCCGTCCTTCAGTACCGTACCGAACATGGCGCCTTCAAGTCGCTCGATGATCTTCGGAAGGTCCCGGGGTTGGACTTTAAGAAAATCGAAGATAGCAAGGTCCACATTGTTTTCTGAGCATTGTTTTCTGAGCCCGTGTTGTTAAGAGAAAGACTGTTTTGATGCGCAAACTTTTCTTGGTCGCCCTCCTGGGCGTTGTAGGTGTGCTTTGGGGTGCGGATTGGTCCAGCCAAAGCGGCAATCCTCAGCGGGACGGCTGGGCTCGGGGCGAAGAAGGAATCACAAAGTCCAAAGTACAGGGATTTCGGCTGCTCTATAAGACCAAATTAGACAATCAGTCGCGCGGCCTAAATTCGCTGACGTCTCCCATCGTCTTGAGCAATCTCATCACTTATCTCGGCTTCAAGGAATTACTCTTTGTGGGAGGCAGTTCCGACAACGTCTACGCGATCGATGCCGCCCTGAACCGCATGTTCTGGCAAACACACTTTGAGCGCCAAGGCGATGACCCGCAGGCGAGCCCCACCGCCTCGTGCCCCGGCGGCTTGACCGCGCCGATTGCCATCACCGGCGGCAGTGGTCCTATGGGATTCAATTTTCACGCAAGAAAGCGCGCTCCAGGCGGTCCCGGCGTGGGTCCTGGACAAGGGGGCGCGGCGAAAAAGCCCGCGAAAACTCCAGACCGTCCCGTCGCTTCCGGCGGCGGCATTTTCAGTTCGGGTTTCGGCAGAAATGGTTACGTGTTCGCTATCGGCAGTGACGGCTACCTGCGGTTCGTGCGCCAATCCGACGGCAATGACAACGCCGTCGCGCCCATTAAGTTTCTGCCGCCGAATTCCAATGTCACCGCCCTCAACGTCAGCGGCACCGTTGTATATGCGGCGACGGTCGATAATTGCGGCGGAGCTCCCGCCCTCTATGCCATAGACCTGGGCGGCTCCGAAAGAAATGTTGTTTCTTTTCCGACCAATGGCAGCGGCCTTTCCGGCAAAGGCGGCACCGCAATTGGCAACGATGGAACAGTGTACGCGCAAGTAGCTCGCGGAACAGGTGATGTGGGCGGCAACTACAACGACACGGTTCTCGCACTTGATCCCGAAAGCCTGAAAGTCAAAGATTATTTCACGGCTGATACCCGCCTTCCCACAGGGGGCGGGCCTACACTCGGCATCACGCCCACCGTCTTTCAATGGAAAGGCAAGGATCTGATTGTAGCGGCTGGGCCGGACGGGGCCGTGTATCTGCTCGATTCCACTTCGCTCGGAGGAGCCGACCATCATACACCGCTATCTAAAACTCAACCGATGGGCGGCACAAGCCCCAATACTCCAGATAGAGGCTTCTGGGGAGACTTCTCCACCTGGGAGGACACTGATACCGGTACGCGCTGGGTTTATGCGTCCTTTCAAGGTTCCCCATCCGTGAAATTCCCGATAACCCACGAAGGTCCGCCCTTTGGCAACATCGTGGCATTCAAATTGGAAGAGCAGAATGGAAAGCCGATGCTCACACCGCAATGGGTCTATCGCAATCTGATTTCGCCAGCATCGCCGGTGACCACTAACGGTCTCGTATTCGCGCTTTCAACGGGTGAGGCGGGGTCCCAGGCTTCAGCACCGCACGGAGATCACGCAACACTGTATGTGCTCGACGGAACCACCGGTAAACAACTCTTCTCCTCCGGCAACGACGTCGCCACGTTCTCGCATGGCAGCGGATTGGCAATTGCGAACGGCCGCGTGTATTTCACCACGCACGACAACACCGTCTATTGCTACGGTTTGCCGGCGCTGCAGCCGCAATTGACGGAGCATTAACGGCATGCCTGCGCAACGAAGCCGTCCTACAACAAGAATTGCAATGCAAAAACTACGATACGTGATGATCGCCGCCCTGGGCTGCGGACTGCTTTCCGGAGCCGATTGGCTGACCGACGGCGGCGGTCCACGGCGCACGGCTTGGCAGAAAGACGAGCACATCCTCTCGAAGGACAACGTTAAAAACCTAAAGATCCTATGGAAAATTAAGTTCGACAACCAGCCCCGGCAAATGCACTCGCTCTTTCCCCCGCTGATCGTCGGCAAACTCGAAACCAAAAACGGCCCGAAGCAGATCGCCATCGAAGCCGGTATCTCCGATAACATCTACGCCATTGACGTGGACGCCGGCAAGGTCATCTGGCAAAAGCACTTTACCTATCCTCCGATCACGGTAGGGCGTGGGTTAGGTGTTGGCGATCCCCTCTGCCCTGGCGGACAAACGGCCACGCCGATCATCGGCCCGGCGAACGCGTCTGGCGCCAGAACGCTCTACGCGATGTCTGGTGATGGCATGCTGCACTCCCTGAACGTTGCCGACGGCGAGGATGTTGCGCCCGCGGTCAAGTTCGGTTTTCCCAACGGGAAATCGTACTCCTTGAACATGTGGAAAGGCGTCATCTTCACCACCACTTCACAGGGCTGCAACGGCAATCCCAACCAGGTGTGGGCCATCAATGTCAACGATCCCACCCACAAGGTAATGGCCTTCAATCCGGGAAGCGGCGGCCTATGGGGCCGCTCCGGCGCGTCCATCGATTCCACTGGAACCGCCTGGGCGCCCACCGGCGACGGCACTTACGATCCCCAGAATCACATGTACGGCAACGGCCTCATCGGAGTCCACGTCGTCGGAAACGAATTGAAGCTGAAGGATTGGTTTGAACCGAAGGATTGGTTCTGGATGCAAAAGCGGGATCTTGACATGCAAGTGACGCCGCCGATCTTTAATTTCAAAGGCAAGGAACTTTTGGCATCCGCTAGCAAGGCCTGTCGCGTTTATCTGCTCGACACCGCGGATATGGGCGGCAACGATCACCAGACGCCGCTTTATCAGACGCCGCTGATGTGCAACCAGGACGTGAACTTCGCATCGGCAGGCATCTGGGGCTCCATGGCCACTTGGGTGGATTCGAAAGGAACCCGTTGGCTCTTAACGCCGTTCTGGGGCGCGCCACGGCCCGACTTCAAGGTTCCTATCACGCACGGTCCAGTGACACACGGCGCTGTGGTCGCATTTAAAGTAGAGGAAAAGAACGGACAGTTCCGATTGGACCCGGTGTGGATGTCACAAGACATGAACCGCGCGGAGCCGCCCGTGATCGCCAACAATGTCGTCTTCGCCTATGGCGATGGAGAGTACACCGAGCAGGCCTATCCGGACCGCGGCCTCTTCGATAACAGCCCTTTGCGCATTTCCAGGTCGACGCACGCCGTGCTCTATGCGCTCGATCCCGAAACCGGCAAGACGTTATATTCGAGCGGAGATCAGATCAAATCATTTAACCACTTCAGCGCACTCTCGGTAGCGAATGGCCGTGTCTACATCGGCACCTACGATAGCACGCTCTATAGCTTCGGTCTCGAAAATCAAAGCAAATAACTGTTTACCTCGCTTGCAGCGGCGTCGAAATAGACTCCAGCGATTGCCGCTCGGCCTTCACACCCAAGGCTGCCTCGACAATCGCGGCTCCAATCATGAGTGCCGCGCTCCCGGCATAGCCCCAGAACAATTGCGTACGTGAATTAGAGCCAATCAACCCGGCGAACAGAGACGGCGCGCCGACGCCTCCCACAAACGTACCTATGGCGTAAAAAATAGAAATTGCAAACGCGCGAATCTCTAGCGGAAAAATCTCACTGACAGTGAGATAAGCAGAGCTTGCCGCCGAGGAAGCAACAAAGAAGATCAGCGCAATCCAGACCGCTTGGCTAGTCACGCTCAACATGTTCTGTTGAAACAGGAGCGCCGACGCGAGCAGCAGAACGCCCGAAACCCCATAGGTTGCCGAGATCATGGTCTTCCGCCCTATCGAATCGAAAAAGTGACCGAGCACCAAAGGACCAAAGAAATTTCCCGCTGCCAACGGCAGAAGATACAACGGAACGCGCTCTGCCTTCACGCCGTAGAATTGACTCAGCACCAGTCCATAGGTAAAGAAGATCGCGTTAAAAAAGAAAGCCTGCGCAATCATCAACGACAACCCCAGGAACGTACGTTTCGGCTGATCGCGAACCATCGCCTTCCACACATCCCTAAGCGGCGTATGGTCAGAAACAGCAATTCGGATAGAACCTTCGGGCACCGGCAATTTACGTCCGCTATGCTGTTCAATATGCTGCTCGATATCCCGTTCGATATCGCCGACAATTTCCTCCGCTTCCGCTTCGCGGCCCCGCAGCATAAGCCATCGCGGACTCTCGGGTACCGACCGCCGCAGAAACAGGATAACGATACCAAGCACCGCCCCGATCCCGAAGGCGAAGCGCCAGCCCAAGTGGAGCGGGATTGCGCCGGAATCGAGCAGAAACAGCGTGCCCACGGATCCCAGCGCTGCGCCAATCCAAAAAGTAGCGTTGATGATCAAATCGACGTTGCCGCGCACCCGGGCCGGAATTAACTCATCGATAGCGGAGTTGATCGCGGCATACTCGCCGCCAATCCCTGCGCCCGTCAGCGCCCGAAACAACATGAAGCTCCAGAAATTCCACGAAAATGCCGTCGCGGCCGTCGCCAACAGATAAAGTCCCAACGTAACCAGGAACAGCTTCTTCCGCCCCAGCCGGTCCGTTAACCAACCGAAAACCAGCGCGCCCGTAACCGCGCCGACTAAATACGCCGATGCTGTCGCGCCCACTTGCGTATCGCTGAAATGGAGTGTATGTGGGCTCTTCAGGATGCTCGCCAGCGAACCCGCCAGCGTCACCTCCAAGCCGTCCAGCAACCAGGTAATCCCAAGCGCGATCACCATATTCAAATGCCAGCGGCTCCAGGGAAGCCGGTCCAGCCGTTGCGGAACGTTACTATCAACGATCTCGTTCGGAGTAAGCTGAGTCACGGAAAATGGACATCATTTCCCGCGATGTTTATTCAAGAAAAATGCTGGATTGTAACGAAAGAAGGAACTGATTTGAAAATGATTAACTCCGATTGCGCGTTGGCCTGAGTCGATCGCGGGGCCACTCAGGAGGGCGGCTTCGCGCTCTTGCTGAACTCAACGCCTGCCGACCGAACCGTATCTCGAAGCCAGATATGGCGCGGGTCGGTATGAAGTCTGGGATGCCAAGCCATCAAGAAGTGGAATGGGCGTAGTTCCTTAGGCGCTTTCACGAGGCGCAATCTTCGATCTCTTTCAACCACAGCTATCATTCCGCTTGTCAGGGTAAGCACCAGCATCGTGCCAGCCAAGCATTGCAGGGCAACACCAAAGTAAGGAACGCGGACCGATGAGGAGCGCGTTTTGCCAAGAGCCGCCAATTGCTTATCCGGAATAGCCTGCACGTTGGCAAGTGTTGAGACCACAATATGGTCCTGCGCCAGATACTGCGTGAGCGACAGCTCGTCGCCTATCGAGCTGTCTTTCGCCACAGCGCAGACCCACTGTTCGCGGTAGAGCTGTTCCGAGCGGAGATGCGCCGGTAAAAGGCCATCGTCAATCTGGAGGGCCAGATCGAGTTGTCCATGCTCCAGAAGTTCGACGACGCCAGCCTGCCACGGAAGGAATTCAAAGCTGACCAAGTACCGCGTGTTCCCATACTGACGGCAGAGTTGCGGGAGCAAGACAGTGCAGACGTTGTCGGGCCCTGAGATACGAAAGCTGCTCGATTCCCGGGTGGGATCGAAGATGTTCGGAGCGACCAGCCGTTCCATCCTGGGCAGCAGTGTGTCCAGCTCGTTGAGGATTTTCCGGCCTCGTAACGTCAGTTCGAAACCACTCGGGGAGCGCACCAGAAGTTCGTCCTGAAACATGGAACGGGCCCGCTGCAAAGCCCGGCTGACCGCCGGTTGGCTCAGCAGGAGCCGGGACGCCGCCGCGGTCACGCTCCTCTCTTCCGCGATAGCGGCGAACGTAATCAGAAGATTCAGGTCCACCCGCCGGAGTTTCTCTAAACGCATGGCCACTATGCACATTATGCATGAACCGTATAGTCCCGTTACCTAATCTCTTGTGACATGCGGCGTCGCTAGTCAGCTCGAGCGAAACGCGAATTCTCCAATGCGGATAAAGATGAGGTCACTATGTTTGCGGTGATGGGAGTCACGGGACAGGTCGGCGGCGCAGTAGCGCGAAACCTGGTCGCCGGCGGGCAGAAAGTTCGAGCCATCGTGCGGGACGCTAATAAGGGCGCCGCTTGGTCAGAACGCGGCTGTGAACTGGCAGTGGCCGACGTTAACGATGCCGGTGCATTGACGTACGCCCTCAAAGATATCGAGGGGGCCTTTGTGATGCTGCCGCCGTTGTTCGATCCCGCGCCTGGATTTCCGGAAGCTGGTCGATTGATTGCGAACCTTCACCAAGCGCTGCGCGCGGCAAAGCCGGACCGGGTTGTGGCGCTATCCACCGTCGGCGGCCAAGTGGAAACGCCGAACCTTCTCAATCAACTCCACAAGCTGGAAGAAGTGCTCGGAAAGCTGCCCATATCGATTGCCTTCCTTAGGCCGGCATGGTTCATGGAAAACGCTGCCGGAGATGTCACACCCGCGCGGGAAACAGGCGTCGTCCCCAGCTTTCTTCAGCCGCTGGACAAGCCCTTTCCCATGATCGCGACCAAGGATATCGGCCAGGTGGCTTTTGAGCTGTTGCTTGAACAATGGCGCGGGAGACGGGTCGTCGAAGTGGAAGGGCCCAGCCGGATTTCACCGAATGACATTGCCCGTGCGCTCGCCAGTCTACTTAATCGCGATATACGTATGAAGGCTGTGCCTCGCGGAACCTGGGAGTCTGGCTTCCTCTCGCAGGGAATGAAGAATCCAATGCCGCGCATGCAGATGCTGGATGGGTTCAACGAAGGGTGGATCGATTTCGAAGGCGGCGAACAGGGTTCTCGAAAGACCCGAACTACCCTGGAAGAAGTTCTCCGCCCGCTCGTGGCGGCTTCGAAGCCACTCTAATAACGATAATGAAAGACTCGACAGAAGATATACCGCAAACCGCAATTCACCGCATCGAGGCCGATGGCGTAACAGTTTTCTACCGGGAGGCAGGCGCGCAGGATGCTCCGGTGATTCTGCTGCTGCACGGTTTCCCCACCTCATCGTTCCAGTACCGCGAATTGATGCCGCGGCTCGCTGGCCGATACCGGGTCATCGCACCGGACCTACCAGGCTTCGGATTCACCGAAGTTCCCACCGAGCGCGGCTACCAGTACTCTTTCGATGCCTTGGCGAACACGATACTTGCGTTCACCGACGCGCTTCGACTGGAGCGATACGCATTGTATGTCTTCGATTATGGCGCTCCCACGGGCTTTCGCCTGGCCATGGCTCGCCCGGATCGCGTTACCGCGATTGTGTCACAGAACGGCAACGCCTACGCGGAAGGGCTGGGTGATGCGTGGGCTCCCATCCAGCGCTACTGGAACGACCCTTCGGCCGAGAACCGCGAGACCGTTCGTCAGGCATTGAATCCGGAAGGCCTGAAGTGGCAGTACACGGCCGGGGTGTCGAATCCGGAGAGGATTGCGCCGGAAGGTTATACCCTCGATGCAGCCATGATCGCGCGCCCAGGCAACATGGATATCCAGTTGGACTTGTTTCTCGACTACGCTAACAATGTGAAGCTCTATCCGGCATTCCAGAAGTACTTCCGCCAGAAACAACCGCCGCTGCTCGCCATCTGGGGTAAGTGCGATCCATTTTTTATCCCCCCGGGCGCGGAGGCCTTTCGACGCGACAATCCGAACGCGACGGTTCAGTTCCTGGATACCGGCCATTTCGCATTAGAGACACATGTCGAAGAGATCGCTTCCGCGATGAAGCAGTTCCTGAAAGCGTCAGGGGATCAGCGTTCATGAGTGCTCTAGAGCAGGCGAACCAGTCTCCCGTGACACAGGAATCGAGGGTCCCGGCCATCGAGAGCTACGACCTCGTCATCCTCGGCAGCGGTGAGGGATCGAAGTATCTGGCGTGGGCCCTGGCCAAACAAGGACAGCGTGTGGCCGTGATTGAGCGCAAGTATATCGGCGGATCCTGCCCTAACATTGCTTGCCTCCCAAGCAAGAACGTCATTCACAGCGCAAAGATCGCCTCGTACTTCCGACGAAGCGAGGAGTTCGGGATAAACAAGGACGGTTTTACTATCGACATGTCCGCCGTTCGTGACCGCAAGCGCCAAATGGTTGCCGGCCTGGTCGATATGCATCTGGAAAACTTCGCGAAGAGCGGCGCGGAACTTATCATGGGCTCCGGTCGCTTTACCGGTCCCCGGACTCTCGCGGTCACGCTGCTTGACGGCGCAACTCGTCATATTCGCGGAACGAACGTCGTCATCGGGACGGGGACCCGCGCCACTTTAGATCGACTGCCCGGTCTCGCCGCCGCGCGGCCGTTGACTCACATTGAGGCGCTCGAACTAGATGAAGTTCCTGAACATCTTCTTGTCATGGGCGGCGGGTATGTCGGACTGGAAATGGCTCAGGCAATGCGTCGATTCGGCAGCCGCGTCACTGTCATCGAGCGGAACGCGCGATTGGTGCATCGGGAAGACGAAGACATCTCCGAAGGACTTCGCGCTCTTTTTGAAGATGAAGGCATCGCGCTTGTTTTGAACGCCCAAGTGAAAAGTGTATTGGGAGAGTCCGGGCGTTCGGTACAGCTTGTGCTAGAGCATGAAGGATCTGAACAGTTGCTCGAAGGCACGCATCTCCTGGTCGCAACCGGCCGCACTCCCAACACCGACGATCTTGGCCTGGAATTGGCCGGTGTGGAGTTGACAGATCGCGGCTACATCAAGGTCGATGAGCGGCTTCGGACAACCGCGTCCGGCGTATGGGCAATCGGCGAATCGGCCGGAAATCCGCAGTTCACGCATATTGCCTTCGATGACTTTCGCGTCATTCGCGACAATCTCGCTGGCGGGAACCACGTGACGACCGGCAGGCAAGTGCCATTCTGCCTGTTTACCGATCCGGAGTTTGCCCGTATCGGTCTCAGCGAAACGGAAGCGAAAGCACAGGGGATTGCCTATCGCGTTTTTAAGCTTTCCATGGTTGGGGTGCTGCGCACGCGCACTCTTTCCGAGACACGCGGGTTCATGAAGGCCCTGGTCGATGTCGGCACCGATCGCATCCTCGGCTTCACCGTCTTCGGCGTAGAGGCTGGAGAGATCATGGCTTCAGTTCAGATCGCCATGATCGCCGGCCTGCCTTACAAGGCTTTGCGCGATGCGATTCTGACTCACCCCACGTTGCTGGAGGGACTCATTCCGCTGTTTTCAGCGACGCCTTCGCCAACACCGGCGAAGGACAACGCTCGATGAAAAAAGTCGCTGAAGAAATTGACGGTTACACCTACGGCACTACCGAACTAGCGCTGTCTCCTGTTTCAACGCAGGATCTCGAAAATTTAAAGGTTAGCGCGGGGTTCACGGAAGAAGACCACCGGTATCTACGGCTGGCGGGCGAAGTGCTCGCAGACCAGACCAAGCAGATAGTGGACCATTGGCGCAGCGGAATCATCGCCAACATTCCAGACCTTGCCAGGCACTCCCGTACACCCGAAGGCGATCCCATCCCCGGCTATCTGGCGCGGAGCAATCTTCGCTTTCAGCAATGGATTCTCGATACGTGCCTGCGGCCTTATGACCAGGACTGGATCGACTATCAGCAGGAAATTGCTCTGCGGCACACAAGTGTAAAGAAGAATCGAACCGACGGGGTGCGGTCGACCCCATACGTACCGCTGCGCGATATCGTTGCATTCGTCGCAGTGATGAACGAGACGATCAAGCCGTATCTCGCCGTAAAAGGTCATTCGGTCGAGCAGGTGGACAGAATGCATCGAGCATGGTGCAAGTCAATGCAATTGCAGTTAGCGCTTTGGACGAAACCATACGCCGGCATGAAGCAGGCATCGAGCGAATGGTAAAAGGCGTAAGGGTTCCAACGGTGATAACTTCATCCTCCATGCGGGCCCTGGTTCTTGCAAGCCACAATGCTCCGTTCACCCTCACGGAAGTAGCACGTCCTGTAGCCGGTGCGGGCCAGGTCCTTGTTCGAGTCAAGGCCAGCGGCGTAAATCCATTGGATACCAAAATTCGGACCGGGAATGCATCTCACGCGAAGGTCACGCTTCCAGCCATTCTTGGAATCGATCTGTCGGGGATCGTGGAAACTGTCGGCCCCGGCGTAAAAGCTTTCAAGCCGGGTGATGAGGTGTATGGAATGACCGGAGGCATCGGCGGACTACAGGGTTCGCTTGCCGCGTTCGCCGCCGTTGACGCGGACTTACTTGCCATCAAGCCGGCAAACCTTTCCATGCGGGAAGCCGCGGCTCTTCCGTTGGTCTACATCACTGCCTGGGAGGGTCTCGTGGACCGCGCAAATGTCCACGCCGGACAAAAGGTCTTGGTGCACGCGGGCGCGGGCGGGGTTGGTCACATGGCCGTGCAGATCGCCCGTGCTTTTGGCGCTGAAGTCTTCGCGACAGTGTCCAAGGATAAATCCGCCATCGCGGAGAGTTTGGGCGCAACAGCGATTGACTACAAGACCGATACTGTCGCGGATTATGTGGCGCGGCACACCCATTCCGAAGGCTTCGACATCGTCTACGACACGGTGGGCGGAACGACACTCGATGCTTCTTTCCAGGCTGTACGAACATACACCGGACACGTTGTGAGTTGTCTCGGGTGGGGTGTTCATCAATTAGCGCCGCTGTCTCTTCGGGGCGCGACCTATTCGGGTGTTTTCACCTTATTGCCGATGCTGACAGGCAAGAGGCGAGTCCACCATGGCGATATTTTGCGCGAAGCTACGAAACTTTTTGAAACCGGCAAGTTAACCGTTCTATTGAATCCGGAGAGGTTCACGTTCGAGACGGCCATGGATGCCCACCGCGCGGTTGAGTCGGGTACATCGGTCGGTAAGATAGTGATCGACGTTGACTAACGTTAACTTCGGTCAGATGCACGGTCTCACTTCTGTACACTCTCTGTTACGATTTTCTGGTTTATTAGATGGTCGGGGCGCGGAGATTCGAACTCCGGACCTCCTGGTCCCGAACCAGGCGCTCTACCAGGCTGAGCCACGCCCCGAACTTTTATTAGTCTACCAAGTCTGTGGAGAACAGTCGGCAAACACAATTACGAGGGCCGGTACGGCTGCTCCATCGCCTGATACTCATACCGCACAGGGTCCAAGCCACGCACTCTTAATTGCTCGATGCATCCGGCCGCGCTCGGCGCCACCGCTTCCATCACGCGCAATGGTAACCGCTCCGGTGTGTACCGCTCCATCGCAATCCACGCCCCCGACAGCCGCCATCGTTCTGAAAGCGATAATCCTTCAAACGGCCGACCCACAAACTGCGCCAGGTCCACTATCTCGGTCTTCATCGTTCGCATTCCGTGCTCCTGTATCTGCGCTCAGTTCACCCGTCTCAGATCAGCCCTCAATGCGCCCATGCCTTTTCTCCGGTACAGGCTTTCCAACCGCTGCTGCTCCGGCGACTCCGCCAATGCCCGCCTCAAAAGTGGATCGTTGGTCGCTTTGTCAATGTCTGCTCGGCTAGGAATCCAAAGTGAGCCATCGCTATACTCAACGCTATTGATGAACGCGAGCAATTCGTCAATCGCTAATGGCCGCCCGCTCGGCTGTAAAAAGCGCACCTCTCCCGATTCTGTCATCCGGGCACTTTCCACCGGGCTCAAAAATATTTGCGTTGGAACGGAACCGGCCACAAAGTCCCTCCCGCTCTCATCCCGCAATATCCAACCCATTTCTATACTGCGCACCGGCCGTTGGGATCTGTTCGTCACCTGAACGGCAGGCCCACGCACCTCGTTTCCAACCACGCGCGCCATGCCTCCCGCCGCCTCTACCGGCGACCCGGGGAAAGACATCACATCCACCCCGACTGACCGCTGCCCAGCGCTTTCGTCCGCCGCCGGCCCTCGAAGCAACTCCAGGGCAAGCTGAGGTAAGCTAAAACCCTCCAGCCCAAAATCCAACTCCTTCCGCAACTCCCCCACACGCCCCGTATTCAGCAGCTTCGCCAAATACTGCCGGTCCCTCCGCGCCTCCAGTTCATACACCATCAGCGCGCGCTTTGAGCCCAGCTTATCTGGACCATAAGCCGTCAAGTCATTGAACAGCGCGCAATCAAGCGACACTTGCACCAGCGGCGATTCCGATTTCTGCACATTGAACGGTCGCGCCAGTTCCATATCGATACGCACGGGAAACACATCTCCCGGTTGAACGTCCAGGCTCGGCATCGTTACCGATCCTTTCGCCGCAGGCCGTAAATCCTCGGCGTCCACCCGCAACGTCAGTCCATTAATTGGCTTCGTCCCTGTGTTGCGCAGCAACAGCGAAGTATGAATTTCCAACACAATCGAGGCCCCGCGCACATGAGCAGTCGTCGACCCCAGCCCCGACGAAACAATCAACACCGGCGAGTCCTTCGGAAATTCCACATTGAGCCATGAATTACCCTGCGCTGAAGCGACCTGCGCTGAAGCGAGCTGCCCTTCCGCACAGTACGCCAACGCCATCAGGAAGACCGGGACCATTGAAAGCCGTTTGCAACTACTGGCCATAAACGCTCGTGATCGTCACTTCTCCCGAGTCCTCATCCACATACCGCGCCCTCACCGAAGAGGCGCCCGCCATCGACACCACAGCCGAGCGCGGATGCAGGATCGTCAACGTTGCTCCTTGCGCCCGCACCGAAATCCCGTCAGGCGTGCCCCGCAGCACGGAGCCCATCTGCCGTCCTGGCGTTGCGCCCACCAGCCGCTGCAACGATGACACTAAATGGCTGTTCTGCTCCCTGGGAATATGCGTGAACCATCCCGCCACGAAAAGAGCGAACAAGCCTGCCACGACCGCAAATTTACGGAACAGCGCTCCCCGGCTGCGCCCTACGTGATCGATGCATCGCGCCGCCGAAACGCCCACGGCGATATTGCCCAACATCTCGCGCTCCAGCCGAGTCCAATCCGTGACCGCTTCAAAACCGGTCAGCGTCTGTGCCCCGGCTTCACGCTTCAACTCTTCCGTAGCGAACCGGAAGCGTGAAAGTTCCTCTTCGCAAACGGTGCACCGCGCCACATGCCGACGGATCTTCCACCACTCCACCCACGGCAAGTCGCCCCGCGAAAAAAGCGCCAGCATGTCGGAGGTTGCATGGCTCCCATTTTCTTTGTCTGGGTTCACGCGTGCCTCCTCGCCTGGAGATACTTCTTGAACTTCACCCGCGCATTGGCAATATGCGATCGCACCGTTGCCATGGAGCAGCTCATCTGCCGTGCCACCTCTTCCGCCGGTAGATCCTCTATATCCCGCAGCAGCAAGGCCATTCGCTCCCGCTCGGTCAGCACCGCCAGCCCGCCATCCAGATGCAACTTGCGTTCCCCTCGCAGCAACAATTGCTCGGGGTTATCCGTCTCCGCTTCCCCCGGAAACTCACGCAGTTCGCTGATGTCCGCAAACGCCGCCTTCTTGTTCCGCCGCAGATAATCGAGCGCCGTATTGCTCGCAATCCTCGACAGCCATCCACTGGCTTTTTCTAAATCTTTCAATTGAGATCGCCGCTGCAGCGCCTTGATGAATGTCTCCTGCGTCAAATCCTGGGCGTCGTCCACGTTCCCGACAATGCGATAGATGAGCAGAAAAACGCGCCGCAGGTTCTGCTGCACAAACAGTGTCTGTGCATCGGCATCGGCCTGTGTCTGCGTGTCTGGTTCCTGTGGCAGCCGTTCGCTCACGCGCGCCTCCACCGGGTAAGACGGCGTTGCGCTGTTTTTGCGTACCAGTCCGATACCGCAATAATCGACGGTCTTCTGCATCCCTGTTCAAAGGAATGACGGGATGTTTTCGAAAACGTGCAGGTCCGCCCAGACATCGACGTTATCTTAAGTCTATATGAGACCTGTGGCTGTTATCGGGATCGGAAAAACTGCTTTTGGAGCTCTCGCGAACCGCGATCTTCGCTCTCTTGCGGTGGAAGCGGTGGGCCATGCGCTCGCCGACGCCGGCATCCCCCCCACCAGTGTGGAAAGCTTTTACCTGGGCAATTTCGCAGGTCCTTCGTTTGTCGGCCAAAACCACCTGGCCCCCTTTGTCGCCGCTTCCGCCGGCTTGGAACAAATTCCCTGCACCCGCTTTGAAAACGCCTGCGCTTCCAGCGGCTCTGCCTTCTTCCACGCCTGGCAAGGCGTCGCCGCCGGCATCTACGATATCGTCGTCGCCGCTGGTGTCGAAAAGATGACCACGCAACCCACTCCGCGCGTCGCGGAAATCCTGGCCGGCGCGGGCGATATGTCCACCGAAGGCCTCGCCGGAGCCACCTTCCCCGCCCTTTTCGCTATGATCGCCCAGCGACACATGCACCAGTACGGCACCACCCGGGAACACCTGGCCGCCGTCTCCGTCAAAAATCACGCCAACGGCGCAAAGAATCCGCTGGCTCACATGCGCAAAGTAATTACGCTCGAGCAGGCGCTAGCGGGCAAGCCCGTCTCCGATCCCCTCACCGTCTACGATTGCTCGCTCGTCAGCGATGGCGCCGCCGCGGTCGTGCTCGTCCCCTTCGACCGCGCCCGCCAGTTCACGTCTCGTCCCGTGCGCGTTCTCGCCGCCGCCCAAACCTCCGATCATCTCGCCCTCGACAGCAAGCGCGACATCACCGTCTTTCCATCCGTCATTTCTGCCGGAAAAAAGGCCTACGCCATGGCGGCCCTCGGACCCCAGGACATCGACTTTGCCGAACTGCACGACTGCTTCACCATCGCCGAGATCGTCGCCAGCGAGGACCTCGGATTCGTCGAAAAAGGTATGGGCGGACCCTTTGCCGCCGAAGGCTGTTCCGCCATCGGTGGCCGCCTGCCCATCAACACCAGTGGAGGTCTTAAGTCGAAAGGTCATCCGGTTGGCGCAACCGGAACCGGTCAAATCTGCGACGTCGTCCAGCAACTACGCGGTGACGCTGGCGACCGCCAAGTGGAACGCCATCGCATCGGTTTGGCTCAAAATCTTGGCGGCTCCGGAGCCACTTGCGTCGTCACCATCTTAGGAAGCGAATCATAAAATGAGCCACCCAAACGAAGGAATTGTCTACACCGAAACAACGGTTTACTCTCCGCCCGCGCAATACGCCTCCGACGCGCCTTACCAAATCGCCATCATCGATCTTGAAAATAACGACACCGGCAAACAGAACCGCATCACCGTGCGCATTCTCGACGAACACGCTCAAATAGGCGATCGCGTCACGTTCGTCGAAAGCCGGAACGGCGTCTCTTACTTCCGCAAAGCGGCCGTATCTCCGTCCGAGTGAATCGCCGCTTGCGCCTTCGCCACGTCCCGCAGCCATGAAATAAACGCCTTCAGCGGCTTGCTCGCCGCCCTGCTCCGTACTCGGGCATAGCCCACGCGCCGCGCTTGCGGTTTCGCCAAAGGCACTATCGCGCAATTCGCCGCCTGACTCGCTGCCATTCGCGGAACCAGACTAACGCCCGCGCCGGCCGCTACCATCGGAAAGATCGTTCCAAAGTGATCGCTCTCAAATACCGAATGAAACTCCGCGCGCCCCCGTGTGCAGGCCGTCAACATATCTTCCCGAAAACAGTGCCCTTCTTTCAGCAGCAACAGCCGCTCCCGATGCATCTCCCGCAAGTCCACCGACCGCTCCCCCGCCAGCCGATGGTTCTTCGCAACGGCCATCAGCATCGGCTCGCGCAGCAACTCGCTCACCACAATGTCGCGATTCCGCACCGGCAGGCTCAGCAGCGCCAACTCCAAATCACCCGATTGCAGCCGCTCAATCAACCGCTGCGTTGTATCTTCGCTCAGCCGTAACTCCACGTCCGGGTACAACTCCCCAAACTCTCCCAAACGGGGCGCAAGCAGATACGGCAGAATCGTCGGTATCGCTCCCACCCGTACCGGCCCACGCGTGCCCTCCTCCAAATGCGCCAGTTCGTTCCGACCTTCCGTCACGTCCTGCAAGATTCGCTTCGCATGCGGCAGCAGCGTTTCGCCATGCGCCGTCAGTTGTACCGACCTTCCCAGCCGCACAAACAGCGGTGCGCCCACCGTCGCCTCCAACCGGCGAATCTGCTGCGACAGCGACGGCTGCGCGATCCCTTCCTCGTCCGCCGCCTTTGTAAAACTGCCTGTCCGCGCCAGTGCGCAGAAATACCGCAATTGATGAAATTCCATGTCGCTAATGCCCGCCGCCGCTCTTCGCCTCTTCCGGCCTGGGTCTTCGCATAATGAACGGAAAAGGCACCAGACAGAGAACTACCACTGACATCACAAAGAAACTGTTCTCAAAGCTCAGCGCTCCCGCCTGCGCCTGTACCATCCGGTACACCTGGCCCATCGCCATACTCGCCGCCGTGACCGCGTCGTAACCTTGGGAGACAAAAAGATCCCTGAGCCCGCTCAGAACCTGCTCGAAGTTCATATTGCCCTGGTAGGTATGCGCCGCAAGCACGCTCTGGTGCACTTGATTTTGCCGTGCGATAAACGTTGTCAACAGCGACGTGCCAATACTCCCTCCCAAATTACGGGCGAAATTGGAAAGCCCTGAAACCTGGTTTCGCTTCTCACGCGGCACGCCAATATAGTTCAAGGTGCTGATGGGAATAAAAACCAGCGGCAGCCCGATTACCTGCAGCATGCGCAGTTCCACCATCGTCCGAAAATCGATCTGCAAATCGATGTTCGTCATGTTGTACAACCCGGCCGAGGTGATGAGAAACCCAAGCGAAATCATCAACCGCGGATCCATGCGCGTACTGACGATGAATCCCGCCACCGGCATCATCACGATCAGCACCAGCCCTCCCGGTGAGATCGCCATGCCGGCTCGTTCGGCCGTGTAACCCAAACTGGTCTGCAAAAACTGCGGAATCAGGACCGTCGAACCGAACAGCACCATCCCCAACACAAATGAGAACGACACCGCCGTCCCGAAGTTGCGTATCTTCAACAGCCGCACATCCACGATTGGGTTCTGGTGCCGCCACTCCCAAATGACAAAAGCAATTAGCGTGGGCACCCCGATAGAGAACATGGTCGTAATAAACCGCGACCCGAACCAGTCATCCTCCTGCCCCTTGTCCAGCACCACTTGAAAACACGCCACGCCCAAGACGATCAGTGCCAGCCCGATGTAATCGATGCCTACCCGTGCTTCCCGCTCTTCTTTCAGCCACGGCGGGTCTTCCACCAGGCGTTGCGTCAGAAAGAGTGAGATGAGGCCGATCGGCAGATTGATGAAAAAGATCCAGTGCCAACTATAGTTGTCCGTGATCCATCCGCCCAGCGTCGGCCCGATCGCCGGCGCGACCACGACAGCCATGCCGTATAACGCGAACGCCATCCCGCGTTGCTTTTCGGAAAACGTATCGGCCAAAATCGCCTGCTCCGACGGTTGCAGTCCGCCGCCCCCGGCCCCTTGCAACACCCGTGCGATCACCAACATCGGCAAGCTCTGCGCAATGCCGCAAAGAAACGAGCACACGGTAAACAACGCCACGCAGCCCATGTAGAATCGCTTGCGCCCCAGCACCGTCGCTAGCCAACCCGACATCGGCAGCACAATCGCGCTCGACACCAGGTAGCTCGTCAAGACCCACGTCGATTCTTCATAACTCGCGCCCAGCGACCCGGCAATGTGCGGCAGCGCCACGTTCGCAATGGAGGAATCCAGCACCTCCATAAACGTCGCCAGCGTCACCGTCAACGCCACCACCCACGGATTATGCGCCGGTTTCCAATCCCGATGACTCGATGGATTCGCCACGTTAGCGAAATCCTACCCGGAACTTACTAAACAAATCGGTATTATAAGTGTGCTGCTCTGGCGGCATCTATAGGCGAGGAGAAAACTCTATGCTAAACGACATGCTAAAGATATCCGCGACCGGTCTCCTGGGAGTGCTGCTCTGCACATCGCCCGTGCTGGCCGCACAACAATCGCAATCCGGAGGCGCCAGCACCTACTCGGAACAGGATGTGCTCCGCATCGCCCAGGAAGTCCGCAAAGCAATCCTTACGCTTCCTCAGTACGGCGTCTTCGATTACATCCACTTCGGCATCAAAGGGAAAACCGTGATATTAGGAGGCGAGGCCTCCCGTCCCACGCTGAAATCGGGAGCCGAAAATGTGGTCAAAAAGATCAAGGGCGTGGAGAGCGTTCAGAATAACATCGACGTTCTGCCAAACTCACCCAACGACGACCGCATTCGCGCCGCCGTGTACCGCAAAATCTATAGCCAGCCCTCACTTCAAAAATATACATCCAATCGCGGGCCTCGCTTCCTCAGCCTCACCCGCCGCACCATGGGCATCACCTACGATCCGCCGATCGGTTATCACGCCATTCACATCATCGTGAAAAACGGTAACGTCACGTTGGTGGGCGTTGTGGATAATGAGATGGACTTCGCCATTGCCGAAATGCAGGCCAATCAAACCTCCGGCGTGTTCAGCGTGGACAACGATCTTCAGGTCCCGAGCAAAGCCGGGAAGTGACGATTCACTTCGCCCGCGTTGATGAGTATGGACTCAAAATGAGTAATGCTTTATCGGACTGAAAGAAGTTATAAATTCTTAGGACCTCCCGCCGAAACATGGTCTCTAGCTCTCGTAGCTTCACATCGCAGCTTTCGATCCGTGCAACTTTAGGCGGAGGTCCATCCCTTGTTATCAGTTCGATATAGTCTCGGTCTGTGTAAAAAACAGCTCATAGCGCTGCTGGCCGTGCATAAGCCCAAATCTGATCATCATCGAATGATCGAAGCCCAAGAGCTCGAATATGAGTGATATCAGGGAAAAGATCAGCAAGCCGCTCAGTTAACTTATGAGATAGATTCTCATCGAGTAAAACCTTCAATCGCCGTACACGCGACGTGTCATCGAGGCTGCGAATTGGTACACAGCCGGAAAATCCTCCTGCTCGAGATCTGGATGGTCATCCAGGATTTCGGCCTCGCTCATCCCGGCAGCTAGCCAACCCAGGATGTCGTCAACCGTAATCCGCAGGCCCCGAACACAAGGCCTTCCGTCTCTCTTACGCTGTTCGATAGTGATACGCGGATGGACAAGAATTGTGCTCACTGCGGAGTGCCTTCCTATTCCAGTATGGCTGATGATATATCCATCCTCTACTTCACAAACCCCACCTTCTTCAACTCCGCCCCCGGCAGTGGCGGCTTTAGCTGTGCCTGCCCGAGCGTCTCCTTCACCTGCCCGTTCACCAGCGCGACCCCAAACGGAGGATCGACAAAAGGAAACGCCTTCCGCAGCTTCGCTAAATCAAGACTCGTCGCGGCTTTCAGCCCCGTGTCATGCAGGAACTGGCCCGCCCACTGCGGATTTACCGTCGGAATGGCCACAACCTTCGTATCGCCCCAATTCAGCTTCGCCATAAACCTCGATGACGCGTCGCAGTACATGCACGACGGATCGTAGAAAAACAAAAACACCTTGCCGTGCGCAAGATCCGTTGGCTTGCCATCCACCGTCACCGGAACCGGCACCTGCACGTTTCGCCGGTCGGCGGTATTCATCGCAAAACTTGCACCCGCCAATACAATCAGCGCAGCCAACGCGATTGCCGGGATCCTGAAACTCCTCACCGCCGGCGACCAAGCCCAGGCCGCAATTCCCAACAGCAGCATAATCCCGTCGCCAACGAAAAAATTCGGCCCCACCGCCCGCTTGATAATCGGAAAGCAACTGCAATCATGACCCACCAGCACCGGATAGTAATATCCAATCCAAGCAATAAAGAACAGCAGCAGCAGCGACCCCAGCGCCCCGCCCCATTTCCGAAAACGCGGAGTAAACAGCAGAAACGCCGCAAATAGCTCCACCGTCCCCAGCACCGAAGCCCCGGCCACGCCCCAGCCGCCCGGCACCTGCGCCTGCTCCAGCACCTCGCCCGTCTGGAACGGACTCAACACCTTCCATCCGCCCGAAACCAGAAAAATAATTCCGAGCAAAATCGCACACACCGTCGCTGCTATTCGCTTCCACCCAGCGCTCGCCGCCGGAGCCGTCGTCGAATCCTCTACCTCATCTCGCATATTTCCTTGATTGTATTCCGAGCGAAACGTCCACAACTTCAGCCGTACACCTTGACATTCTACTGAAAGCCCAGTATGCTTCGCCTAGAATGTCTACTCGGCAGAGCACAGAACGCATCGAACTGCTGCAGGGAACCCTCGACCTGCTCATCCTCCGCACTCTGCTTCTCGGACCCACCCACGGCCACGCCATCGCGAAAGCCATCGAGCACAACTCCGACGACGTGCTACAAGTCGAACAAGGTTCTCTCTATCCCGCCCTGCACCGCCTCATCAAGCGACGCTGGGTTTCGGCTGAGGACGGAACATCGGAAAACAATCGCCGCGCCAAGTTCTACCGCCTCACCGCGAAAGGCCGCAAACAGTTGGACATCGAAACCAACAAGTGGGACAAGCTGGCGCGAGCCATCGGCCAGATCCTCCGGCCGTCCCGGCAAGAAGGACAATGATGACCCGCCGCAAGCGCCTGCTCCAGAGTCTCGCTCTCGACATTCAAGACCACATCGAGACCGAGACCCAGGACAACATCGACCGCGGCATGACACCCGAAGACGCCCGCTGCGCTGCCCTCCGCAAGTTCGGCAACATCACCCGCATCAAAGAAGATACACGCGCCGTCTGGAATCCGGTCTGGCTCGAACAGCTATTTCAGGACGTCCGCTACGGAACCCGGATGCTGCGCCGTAATCCCGTCTTCACCACGGTGGTCATTCTGACATTAGCCCTCGGCATCGGTATGAACACGGCCATGTTCAGCATCGTGAACGCCGTGCTTCTTCATCCTCTCGCTTATCGCGATGGCAACCGGCTCATCTGGATAGCCAAGTACGACCGCTATTACGAGAGTGAACACGACGTTTGGGTGTCCCACTCGGACTACTCGACCTTCAAAGACCAGGCGCACTCGTTCGAGAACATGGCCGCCTATGGCGATCAGGATCTGGCTCTCGTTTATGGAAACGATTCGGCCGCGGAGCGAATCGCGTCCATCACGGGTGACTTCTGGAACATCACAGGAGCCAGACCCTTTCTTGGAAGCCTGTTCAAACAAGGAGAACCGAACACAATCGTCCTCTCTTGGCCTCTATTCGAGCGGCGATTTGGCAGCGATCCGCGCGTGATCGGAAAGTCGCTGATAATAAACGGCCACCCATTTACCATCACTGGGGTGCTACCGAAGAACTTCCAATTTCTCCTTCCACAGCAGTGGATACCAGGAGATGAACGCAGGGACATTGATGCCTACATTCCGATACCGAATCCGGTTCTGACACTTCCGGTAACGAATTGGAAGGCGTGGGACGAAACCAAGCAAAAGTTTGGGCCAGTTCCTAATGCCGTCTGCGTGATTGGAAAGCTAAAGCCCAATATTTCACTCGAAAATGCGAAAGCCGAACTGCGGACGATCTATGACCGAATCGTTCCAGTAGGGCTATACCCGACTTTGTTTCATACGCATGAAGGACTTCGAATTAGGTCGTTGAAGACAAAGCTTGTGGGTAATGTCCGTCCTGCGATTTTGGTGCTATTTGTCGCGGTAGGCTTTGTTTTACTCATTGCCAGCGCCAATATCGCCAACCTTCTCTTAGCACGCGCGTCCACCCGGCAACGCGAAATTGCCATCCGTGCCGCAATGGGAGCCGGACGGACGCGCGTGACCCGGCAGTTCCTGGCGGAGAACATTCTCCTTGCGGTCCTTGGCGGCTTTGCTGGTCTAGCCCTCGCAAAGTGCGCTCTCATCTTGGTCATTCACTTCGGCTCGGAGTCCATTCCGCGCCTCAGCGACGCGAAGATGGATGGTTGGGTTCTGTTATTCACTTTGCTGGCTTCACTTTCGACCGGCATCTTCTTCGGATTAGCTCCTGCCATCTCGTTGTGGAGAACCAATGTGCATGATGTCTTAAAAGACGAAGGGAGAACGTCCTCCGTAGGAGCTGGCCGACTTCGCTTCCGTGGACTGCTAGTGGCTTTTGAACTCGGCGTTGCCATGGTACTTCTCACCGGAGCCGGTCTAATGCTCAAGAGTTTCTGGCGCATGACTTCCTATCCGCCGGGATTCGAGCCAGAAAAAATCCTCGTCACGAGAATCTCTCTGTCCGAGATGCATTATCAAGCCTGGGCGCAGGAAGATGCGTACCTGCACGCGTTGTTCGGCCGTCTCCAGCGCGCTCCCGGAGTGCAGGCGTTTGGCGTCGATTGCGGAACACTACATCAACCGGTCAGACTGGAGGGCGCTTCGCCAACTTCGCCCGGCGATCAACAAGGAGCTGCCATCAGAGCAGTGTCGCCCGGGTATCTCCGCGCCCTAGGAGTGCCCCTCGTCGCGGGACACTGGCCTACTGAAAGTGAAGCGCTAGACGTTGTGCTGGTGAATCAGAGCCTGGCGCGAAAAATAGCCAGTCGTGACAGCATTGTAGGCCAGCGTATTCACGGATCGTTTCTCAATGCCACTGTTGCCGGAGTTGTTGCGGATTTCAAGGATAACCAGCTCGACGCCGAGCCCATCCCGCAGGTCTACATGGCCTATCAGATGGCTCCCGCAGTGGCGTCCGTCGGAGTGATCGTTAGAATGTCAGGTAATCTGAAGCCAGCCGTAGCGGCGATTCCAAAGCTGATTTCCAGCATCGACCCGAACGTGCCGGTGTTGCAACTTCGGACTCTTGAACAGGAACTCTCCGACTCCGTCGCCCCACGCCGCTTCAATCTTTTTCTGCTGGCGGCCTTCGCGGGCACAGCGCTGCTGCTCGCGCTCATCGGGATCTACGGGGTGATGGCCTATCTCGTCACGCAACGTACACCGGAAATCGGCATACGCATGGCGCTAGGCGCGCAGCGCGGTGAGATAGTGCAAATGATAGTCCGCCAAGGAATGAAAATAACTTTAGCCGGCATTACCGTTGGCCTCATTGCGGCGTTCGCGCTGACGCGTGTCATGGCAAGCATGCTCTACGGTGTGCGGGCGGACGATCCCGCAACATTTGCCACTGGAGCCGCAACGCTCGCCCTCACGGCCCTTCTTGCTTGCTGCGTTCCCGCGCTCAAAGCGGCATTAGTCGATCCCATGATCGCCCTACGCCACGACTAATGTTTAACTCGGTCCACAATTTCGCGCTCGTCAACTCACGTCCGACATCCTGCCGGCCTTACGTTCTCTGGACCACCACCACCAGTTCCGTTGTTCCGGACGTAGTGACGGGTCGCGTGCTTGAGCAATCGCACAACGGAACACATCAAGTACACAAGGATCAGGTCTAGCTCCCTCAATTTCGCCAAACCGCCGGTATAACTCGAAGCCATCTTGCCTAGCCAGTTGCGCAACGTCGTGTACGCCCAGCCGGTGTAGATTTGCTTCAATTCTCGCCCCAATACCCACGAGATCACAAAGCTTTCGTTGCGTGTCCTTAAGCTTCTCAACCGCATTATTTCTGGGCATTTTCTCTCCTGCTGTCAACTACTCATGCCGCAACGCCACCGCCGGATCGATCCGGGCCGCTCGCCGGGCAGGAAAATAAACCGCCAACAAAGCGATGCAGCACAGCGCCACCGCCACGGCGGCAAACGTCGCAGGATCGGCAGATCTCACGCCGAACAGCAGCTTTGCCAACGACCGCATCACCGCGAAAGCACCTGCGAGACCAATCGCCACGCCCGCCGCAATCATCCGCGCACCCTGCATCAGCACCAGCCGCAGCACCTGTCCAGGCTGTGCGCCCAGAGCCATGCGAATTCCGATCTCCTGCACCCGCTGGCTCATCGCATAGGAAATCACGCTGTAGATTCCGATCCCGGAGAGCGTCAACGCCAGAGCCGCAAAAATCGCCAGCAAAAACGCTATCCCTCTTCGCTGCGCAATCGAATCTTCAATGTTTTGTTCCATGGTCGCCACATCGCGCACGGGCGCATCCCGAGCCGGTCCAACCACGCTTTTCTTGACAGCCTGAAGCACCGCTAGCGGGTTCACGGAACTGCGCACCAACAGACTCATGCCGGTCGGCGTCATCTGCATAAAAGTGTCCGGAAACTGGAAGAGCGGAACGTAGATGGCCGGCTCCGGAGCAGCAGATGCATCTTCATCGAGCGTGCGATGCTTGATCGCTCCTACAACGCCGACGATACGCGCCTTCCCGAGCCACTGAACCGATAACTCATGCCCCACCGGAGCCTCGCCGGGGAAGAGCCGCTTCGCAAGTGTTTCGTCGATGACGACCACGACCGCGCTCCCAACACGATCCTCCTGCGTAAAGAAACGCCCGCGCAGAAGTGGAATCTTCATGGCCTGCAGGTAATCCGGCGTTGGCGTAAACAGAAAGGCACCGGGCGCGTTCTTCGGCGGCTCAGCTTCAGTAGTGGCCCAGTACTCAATCACTTGCGCGTCTCCGCTCAACGGCACAATCGAGTCGAGCGCAGCCGCTTCCACTCCGGGAATATCCCGCACACGATCCAACGTCTGCTGCCACCCACTGCGTATGAGAGCCGCGTTCTTCACATCCTTTGGCGGAAGCGCCACGGTCATCGTAAGGAGATTCTTCGGATCGAAGCCCGGAGATACGCCCCAGAGTTGCAGCACCGTGCGAATCATCAATCCCGCGCCTGCCAGGAGCACGAACGCCAGCGCCAGTTCCGCAACGACGAACGCGCCCTGCATCCGCCGTATTCCCTGTCCGCTGCCACGTCCGCCCTGCCTCAAGACGGCCGCTGGATTCAACTGCTGCCGGAAGGCAGGGGCAATGCCAAATACGATGCCGCTCAAAACTGACAATCCCAGGGTGAATAGCAGCACGCGCCCAGCGATGGAAATCTCGTCTGTGCGCGGCAGCCATCCGGGCAGATGCGCAACCGCCCAACGCGTCCCGGCTGCCGCGATCAGCAACCCTGCCGCTCCCCCGGCGAAACTGAGCAGTAAACTCTCGGTGAGCAACTGCCGAATGAGCCGCCACCGTCCGGCGCCCAGAGCAGCGCGAAGCGCCAATTCACGCTCGCGCGAAACGGACCTTGCCAAGAATAAGTTCGCCACGTTGACGCATGCAATCAGCAGCACGAAACCTACCGCGCCGCCCAGCAGAAACAGCGTGGAACCGGCATTTCCAACAATCTGTTCCTTTAGGGGAATGGCGCGAAAGATAAAGTCTCCGTCCGTCGCCGGATATGCCTGGGCGAGACGTTGTCCGGTCACGCGCAGTTCGGCATTTGCTCTCTGTAGATCGACTCTCAGTTCGAGCCGTGCGATCGCCTGAATACCGTCATGCATGTCACGCTTCTGCATTCCGATCTCATCGTTTTGTCCGATGGGAGTGAAAATATGACGATCACCGAAGAACCGAAAGCCGGCAGGCAAGACGCCCACCACCGTGTAACCGTTGCCATTCAGCACCAGGCGCGAGCCGATTGCCTCCCGCCGACCACCGAATCGCTGTTGCCACAGCGAGTAATCGATGATGGCGACCGGCGCTGCCCCGCGTTGGTCTTCTTCTGCCGTGAAGCTTCGCCCAAGGATCGGCTGGACGCCCAGCACCTGCAGGAACGATGCCGAGACCTGGCGGATGGTAAGAAATTCAGGCTCGCCCGGCGCGCTCAGGTTAGCGCCTCGATTACGCCAGGCGGCAATGCTTTGGAACCCGCGGCTTTGGCGGGCGCAGTCGAGATATTCCGGATAAGAAAACGACCACAATCCACCCTGAACGCGCCTGGACTCAACATCCACCAACCGGCTCGGGTCGCGGTAGGGCAGTGGGCGGAGAATCACGCCGTTGATGACGTCGAAGATGGCCGTGTTTGCGCCGATACCCAGTGCCAGCGTACAGATCGCGGCCAAAACAAATCCCCGGTTCTTGCCCAGCGTGCGCCAGGCGTAGCGAATATCTTGCAGCGTGTGCTCGATCCAAAGCGTGCCGCGCACATCCCGGCATTCATCTTTCATCTGTTCGAGATCCCCGAATTCGAGGCGCGCGCGACGAAACGCCTCCGCCTCGTTCATGCCTTTACGAATGTTTTCAGCGACGCTGCGATCAAAGTGATAGCGCAGCTCCGCCTCAAGGTCATGCTCGACGCGCTTCTTTCGCAGCAACCGGCGAAACCAGTTCATGCCGGCTCCCCTCCCGAAAGCTTCAGAATCAGCCCGATTGCCTCGGAAAGGCGTGTCCAATTCTCCGTTTCTTCCGTCAATTGCCTGCGGCCTTTGGCCGTGAGTTTGTAGAACTTGGCTTCACGCCCGGTTTCGGACTGTTTCCATTCAGCAGCTAGGAATCCCTTATTCTCCAGGCGGTGCAAAGCTGGATACAGCGATCCCTGCTGTACCTGAAGCACATCGCGCGAAACCTGTTGGATGCGCTGGGCCATGGCATACCCGTGCTTAGGGCCAAGCGCAGCAATTTTCAGAACGAGTAGATCGAGCGTGCCCTGAGGAAGATCGGATTTAACGGAAGAAGCCTTCATGCCTTGAACTTCTACATATATCACCAGATATGTAGAAGTGCAAGGTGGCCCTCACTCTTCCCTCTTCGCCCGCTGCCAAAGCTCTTCCATGCGCTCTAACGGAGTCTCGCCCAACGGTTCTCCCGCCGCAGCGATCTCGGCCTCCACGTACCCAAACCGCTGCCGGAAACGCGCATTCGTCTTCCGTAGCGCCTGTTCGGGATCTATCTTCAGAAATCGCGCCAGATTCGTCACCGTAAATAGGAGGTCGCCGATCTCGTGCTCTATTTCTTTGTGGCTCGCGTTTGCCCTGGCTTCGACCAACTCGGCCGCTTCCTCTTGAAGCTTATCTATGACGCCCTCAATCGACGGCCATTCAAACCCTACCTGGGCTACTTTCGAGCTGATCTTCTCTGCCTCCACCAACGCGGGCAGATTTCGTGGTACGCCTTCCAATACCGAAACCGCCGCGGCATGACCTTTCTCGGCTCTTTCCTGTTTCTTGATTTCATCCCAACGCACTTTGACGTCGTCCGCCGTCTCGGCTTCCGCGTTCCCGAAGACGTGCGGATGTCGCCGGATCAACTTCCCGTTAATGGCATCAAGCGAATCCGCAATCGTAAACAGGCCCTGCTCCCTGGCCATCTCGGCAAAAAACACCGGCTGCAGTAGCAGATCGCCAAGCTCTTCCTTCAGCCCCTCCCAATCCTGCCGGTCAATCGCATCCATCACCTCGTACGCTTCTTCCAGCAGATACGTCTTGATCGTGTCGAATGTTTGTTTCCGGTCCCACGGACAGCCGCCCGGAGCCCGCAGCCTCTCCATTACGGCTACAAGCTCGCCAAATTTCTCACCCGCGTGCCTATCGTTCATTGCGCCGCCTGCCCCGCTGAATAGCAATGCATTTCTAAACCCACTGCCCAACGCCGCTGGAAACCTTTCCAAAACAGGTCGCCCGCTGCATCTTTTCCCGTGCTGAATGCGCCCGAATCCCTCTCATTGGGAGACGCAGGCCACTTGCCGTCATCGGAATGCACCGGTTCTACATGGAGGTAGGAAGCTTTCTCTTGATCTCCCTTCAAATACAAATCGAGAAACGCGGTAATGAAATGTTGGTTGATGGATGTGATCCGGTCCTTTCGCCAAGCCGGTTCATCGAACGACTCGATCATTGAATACGGTAGCGTCAAGCCTACCGGCGCTGGATTCCCACCTGTGTTGTGACGTGCGTTCTCATAAACAAGCAGGCAGCGCTGGGAATTCACCGCGTGATCGAATGCCGGCTTAATGCCGTGTACGTAATCCGCCACATCATCGTGATCGCCCGCAATGAAGAGCGTCGGAATGCGAATTGCCGCCAAGCCTTGAGCATCCCAGGCGCTATAAGGAGGCTGCTCGCCCCAAGGAGCAATCGCCACAACGGCCTTGATGCTGCTACGATCTAGAGCCTGAAACTTCGGACTATCCGCCGCCCAGTCCTTCAGATATCCCCCCGGAACAAATTTCAGGAGTGTACTGGATTCGCTGTATCCAGCGCCGGCGCTCGTGACTGCGCCATAACCGCCCATGGAGTAACCGACAATCGCGACATTTCGAGTGTCAGCCAATCCATGAAGGAAGTGATTCGGCTGCCGTGCCAACTGATCGAGCGCCGAGATGGTAAACAGTTGATCGTTTGAGCGGTTCAGCAGTGTGCTTTGAAAGCCCTTCAAACTATCGAAGACCGAATCAGTGTGATCGATCGCGGCAACAACATAGCCCTTCGATGCCAGGTTCGCAGTCAGATATGTCATGAAGTAACGCGAGCCGGGATAGCCGTGCGAAACGATCACCAGCGGAACACCGGAGAGCCTGCAAACCCGTGGCCGCCCGGCACGGGCATCTCGTACACGGTTCGCTCTTGTTGACCGGGCGGAATCACGGCGGGATACCAGACTTCAACCTTCAGCGGCCTGTCATAGAGCGGCGCTTTTCCAGTGTCCTTGTTGAAACGCAAGATATCGATTTGTCCACGATGCACCAAATCAATCGTGCGTACTCCGACCGCGTAGCTTCCACGGGCAGCCAATTGTGGCGCGTCCGCGGGCGGAACGCTGAAAACCTCGGACGGCGCCTGCTGTGCAGGAGCTATAGCCGAAACGGCTAGGAATAACCAGACGGCAATCGAGTGACGCACAGACATTATGGTGCCACGCGCCAGCCTACTATAGTGGTTTCTATGGACGACACCGATTTTCCCCGCGACTATCCCATTCCGCCCGCGAACTTCACCTTTCTCGTCGAGTCCATCCTGATGCAGACGCAAATTCAGCTCGGACTCCTCAGCTTCGGCGAAAAGGACGAGAAGCCGAACGAACCCAATCTCCCGCTGGCCCGGCACTCCATCGACATGCTTTCGATGATTCAAGAGAAGACAAGGGGCAATCTCAACATCGAAGAGCAGCGCCTCATCGAGAACGGCCTTACCGAGCTCCGGTTCCGGTTCGTTCAAATCTCGGACGAGGTAAAGAAGCGCGGCCAACCAGAATCGGCGGCCGTTTCAGAGAAAGCCGACGACACGCCCCTCATCATCACCCCCGACGGCGGCAAGGGCACCAAAACCGAGTAGATGCTCGACGCATTCGAGCATGCTTCCATCCTGGTTCTTGGCTCGGGCACTAGCACCGGCGTGCCCATGGTCGGCTGCCGCTGCAAAGTGTGTACGTCCAGCGATCCACGCGACAGACGATTGCGTCCTTCGGTCCTCCTGCGCCTGGACGAAAAGCGCATTCTCATCGATAGTGGCCCTGATTTCCGCTACCAGGCGCTTCGCTACGGCATTGAACGAATCGACGCTGTTCTGTACACTCACGCGCACGCCGACCACATCCTCGGCCTCGACGATCTTCGCCCTTTCAACTTCATGCAACGCGGCGAGATTCCGTTCTACGCTTCGGCCCCGGCGATGGACATGATCGCTCACACCTTCCATTACGTCTTCGATAAAAAGGTTTCCGAGTCGAGCCGTCCGCGCCTCCACCCCCACGTTTTTCAGGACGAACCCATTTATCCGGCAGGCGTGGAGGTTTTCCCCATCCCGGTTTGCCACGGCAAAACCACCATTCACGGCTTCCGCTTCGGCGACTGCGCCTACTTCACGGATCACAGCGACATCCCCCCCGAGAGCATGGAAAGGCTCTACGGCCTGGACGTGCTGTTCCTCGATGCGCTCCGTTATAACCCACATCCGACGCACTCTACGTTCGAGCAATCGTTGAAAACCGTTGAAACACTCAAACCGCGGCGCGCCTACTTCACCCACGTCTCTCACGACGTTCTACACGAAACCGTTCAGTCCCGGCTTCCAGCCAACGTCTACGTCGCCTACGACGGCTTGGAGATTCCCATCGGACGGCTCGACCCGGTATGAGGGCGTCCGTCTTCCGTTCGCTGAACGAAGCCAAACTACGGTTCGAACCGAGCGCACTTGCCATAGGAAACTTTGACGGTGTTCACATAGGGCATCAAGCACTCATCGACCGAGGCATTGCCGCTGCAGCGGAAAAGGGTCTGCAATCGGCGGTCCTGACCTTCCATCCGCACCCCACCGCAGTCGTCGCACCTCACCGGACACCAAGTCTGATAACGACTTTGGAAGAAAGATTGCGCCTATTAGACTCATTTGGCGTGCAACAGGTCATGGTTCTACCGTTTACACCCGAAATTGCAGGAACGAACCCAAGGGACTTCGTTTCGCAAATTCTGGTGGAGACGCTGAAGACCAAGGTAGTTCTTGTCGGCGAGAACTTCCGTTTCGGCCACAAACAAGCCGGTACGCCCGAAGTACTCCGTTCGCTCGGCAACGAGTTTGGGTTCGAATCGCAGTTCCTCAGTCCCGTGACGGTGCGCGGGGAGGTCGCGTCCAGCTCAGCCGTCCGGAATCATCTGTTGTCACAAAACATGTCCCGTGCCGCCCGGCTATTAAACCGTTGGTTCTTTGTCGAAGGGCCGGTCGTCTCCGGACATGGGATCGGCTCCAAGCAAACCGTGCCCACCCTCAACCTGAAGCCCACTCCCGGCCAAATTGTGCCGCGCGGCGTTTACGTAACAGAGACTTTGGAACTGCCTTCCGGCCGTCGCTGGCCCTCTATCACCAATGCCGGCAATCGCCCGACTTTTCAAGGCGAGGAACTGACCATCGAGACTTTCCTGCTCGGTCCTCTGGACGGAACCACACCGGAACAGATTCAGTTGCATTTCCGGAGATTTATCCGGGCCGAACAGCAATTTCCCGATCCTGCCGCGCTGAAGGCACAGATTCTCCGCGATGTCGCCCGCGCCCAGACTTATTGGCTTCGTGCCGCCCGGTTACCCGGCCTAATCCCTTCGATATACTGAGCGTTATGCAGCTTTCCGAAGGCAAATTTAAGCACCTGAATGCACTTTCGAATAAAGACGGCGTGATCGCGGCCGCGGCCATGGACCAGCGCGGCAGCTTGCGCAAGTCGATTGCCTCCGCCAAGGGCGTACCGCAGGAGCAAATCACCGATGACATGATGGCCGAATTCAAGGTGGCCGTTTCAAAGGTGTTGACACCACATGCCAGCGCGATTTTGCTCGATCCCGAGTTCGGAATTCCTGCCGCGAGAGCGCGCTCCGGAAATGCCGGATTGCTGCTAGCGTACGAAGAAAGCGGCTATGACAACACCCAGCCCGGACGCCTTCCCGACCTGCTGCCTCACATGTCGGCCAAACGAATTAAGGACCATGGCGCGGATGCCGTGAAGATCCTGCTGTATTACAGCCCTTTCGATAAGGCGGATATCAACGATGTCAAGCATGCGTTCATCGAGCGGGTGGGCGCGGAATGCGAAGCCAACGAAATCCCATTCTTCTGCGAGTTTGTCGGCTATGATCCGGCTGGCGCGGACGAAAAGGGCCTCGAGTACGCCAAGAAGAAGCCTGACGTGGTCCTTAAAACGATGCAGGAATTCAGTAATCCACAGTACAAAATCGACATTTTGAAGGTTGAAGTGCCTACCAATGCAGAATTCGTCGAAGGCAGCAGCGTGTTCAAGGGACAGGCCGCGTACACCCGCAAAGAAGCTCTCGAGTATTACCGAAAAGCGGCCGAGGTGGCGGGAAAGCCATTTATTTACCTTAGCGCTGGCGTCAGCAACCCTCAGTTCGTCGAGTCGCTGAACATGGCAGGCGAAGCCGGTACTGATTACTCCGGCGTTCTTTGTGGCCGCGCTACATGGAAAGACGGCGTTCCGGTCTATGCGAAGCAGGGCGCAAAAGCTTTGGAAGATTGGCTATCCAACGAGGGTGTGAAGAACATCGACGCCGTCAACCAGGCCCTTTCTTCGGCGAAGTCCTGGCGCACTAAATACAGTGTTGCCGCCACGGCGTAAGCTGGCTTCAGTTCCCCAATGACATTTGCTTCCATTCCTGAAGCAATCGAAGACTTTCGTTCCGGTAAGATGCTCGTCGTTGTCGACGACGAAGACCGGGAAAACGAAGGTGATCTGACGATTGCCGGCGAGAAAATCACTCCTGCAGTCATCAACTTTATGGCCACACACGGGCGCGGGCTGATCTGTCTCGCGCTCGATTCGGACATCTGTACGCGGCTGGATTTACAGCAAATGTCTCCGGTCAATACGGCGCGTTTCGGGACAGCCTTCTGTGAAGCGATCGATGCCGCCGAGGGTGTGACGACCGGCATTTCAGCGGCCGATCGCTCCCACACCATTCGTGTTGCCATGGATTCGCAAAGCCGCCCCCAGGATCTTGCGCGCCCCGGCCATGTTTTCCCATTGCGGGCGCGTCCCGGCGGCGTGCTGATCCGTTCCGGGCAAACCGAAGCTGCGGTCGATTTGGCCCGCCTGGCCAGTCTTTCTCCCGGCGGCGTGATCTGCGAAATCATGAACGAAGACGGCACCATGTCACGCGTGCCGGAGCTCATCCAATTTTGCCAGCGGCACGGACTGAAGATGATCTCAGTAGCCGATCTGATCCGCTACCGGCTTCATACCGAGAAGTTTATCGAGCGGGAATCGACCGGCCAGATCCGTACGCCTTACGGCGATTTTCAGACAATTCGTTATCGCAGCCGCCTGGACGGCGAGGCGCACCTCGCGCTGGTTCACGGGAATATCGCCAATCGAGAAGATGTGCTGGTCCGCGTCCACTCGCATTGCGTCTATGGGGATGTATTTGGTTCGCTCGACTGCGACTGCAACCAACTGATCCGCTCGGCATTGCAGGTGATTTCAAAGGCCGATTGCGGCGTTCTGGTTTACCTGCATCAGACCGGGCCCGGCTTGCAATCGGTTTGGCACGACGGCACACGGCAACTGCTAACTCATGGCCGCAAACAACCGAACTTCGTACCTGCCGAAGGCCAACCGCCCCTCCAACACGAAAGCGGGGTGGGAGCGCAGATTCTGTCCGACCTTGGCCTTACCAGCATTCATCTTTTAACCAACCATCCTCGCCGGGTAGTTGGCCTCGAAGGTTTTGGTATCGTAATCACGGACCAAGTTCCATTTTCTGAGTCGCTCGGAGCCTAGTCTCCAGAACGGAAGGACAACGTAACATGAATTCAGCTTCTAATGAACACGATACGAGCCCAGCTCGCTTCAGTAGCGCGCTTCTGCTCCTGCGAATCGCGAGTGCGATGGTATTTCTTTATCATGGAAGCGCCATATTGTTCGGCGCTTTCGGAGGACCTGGACCGCAAAAATTTGCCGCCTTCATGCACGCGCCAGCGGCTATAGGCTATCTTGTCGGCTTGGCCCAATTTGGCGGTGGGCTGGCCATGTTGAGCGGTATACTGTTCCGGTTTGGAGCCATTTGCATCAGTATTGTTATGCTGGGAGCCATTTTCCTTGTGCACCTGCCACATGGCTTCGATATATCGAAGGGTGGATTCGAGTACGTGCTTACGCAGTTGCTGATTGCCGTGGCGCTGCTGCTTACCGGGCCGGGCACCTATTCACTCTCGGCGCAACTTCCTCCGTCACTTCGGAAGTTGTGACTTGCCGATGCCGATACCCTTCAAATTACCGCGCTTCTACCCGATTCTTGATACAACATTTCTGGCAGCGCGGGAATATCCGGTTTTGTTGGCCACCGGCGCCCTAATTGAAGCCGGTGCAAAGATCCTGCAATACCGTCACAAGGACGCTTGGACGCAAGCAGAGTTCGATGAGGCGCAACAGATCAATGTGATGTGCAACGAAGCTGGCGTCCTATTTGTGCTGAACGATCGCGCCGACTTCGCTCGGTTACTGAATGCCGCGCTTCACGTGGGCCAGGAAGACTTGCCGCCGGTGGGCGCGCGCAAGATCATCAGTGATGAGGTGATGGGGTTTTCCACCCATAACCGGCAACAACTGATGCGTGGCGATGAGGAGCCGGTGGAGTATCTTTCGTTAGGCCCGATCTTCGCCACAACTTCCAAGCAGAAGCCCGATCCAGTGATCGGCATTGAAGGGTTAGCGCGCCTGCGGCCGCTGACGAAGAAGCCGGTTTGCGCTATCGGCGGCATTACACTCGCGAACGCCGGCGAAGTCCTGAAGGCAGGAGCGGATTCGATTGCGGTAATCTCCAGCATTGTGCCGGAGCAGTTTAACCGTAATGAACTGAAGCGCCGGGCGGAAGAGTGGATCGCGGCTTTGGAGCCGGACAAAGAATAGAACTGGAGATAGTCGATGTCAGGTTTTCGACAAGCTGTTCGCTCAATTCTGCGGAGGCCCGCTTTCGCTGCCACTGCTTTGCTGACGATCACGTTGGGTATCGGGGCAAATACAGTCGTGTACACGGTTGTCCATACGGTCTTGCTTAACCCACTACCGTTTCGGCAGCCGAAGGCTCTTGTCCAGGTCTGGGAAACGCACCCTGAGCTGCACAATTTGCCAGTCGCTGTTCCGGATTACCTGGATTGGAAGAAGTCCCTGAAGAGCCTCCGTCTCGCAGCCTATACATTTCAGGCCCTGAACAAAGGGACCCTATTAGGGCAAGGAAATCCCGTTGCAGTGCAAGGTACCAATGCCTCTTCAGCACTATTCCCGCTTCTTGGCACGAAGTTGCTTCTCGGTCGCGCTTACAGCACCCAAGAGGAGCAGGCGAAAGAGCCAGTAATACTGATCAGCGAACGGCTATGGCATCGTAAGTTTTCGTCTGATCCTGGAGTGATTGGCCGCCCTTTGCGGCTCGACTCGACATCCTTCACGATCCTCGGGGTCGTTCGCCAAAGGAATGCCTTCCCTGTTTGGGCGGACGTTTGGATGCCATTATCGCTCATCGATCCTGACTTGCGCTCCACGCGCAAGTACCATCCGCTGGAAATAGTGGGACGCCTACAACCGGGCTTTTCATTACGCCAGGCAGAGATAGAGACTGAAACGACTGCACGACAATTGTCTGCGGCTTATCCAGCGACAAATGGAAAGATAGGCGCGTTTGTTTTGCCGCTGATGGAAGCTATTACGGGCGATGTGCGGCCCGCACTCATGACGATCTGGATAGCTGTGGGCCTCGTGCTTCTGATTGCGTGTGTGAATTTAGCGCATCTAATGATGATTCGCTCGCTCGGGCGCCGACATGAGATTGCCATACGACTCGCTTTGGGAGCCAGCAGATTCGCCTCTGTTCGTGCTTTTCTTCTAGAGACGCTGATCCTCTCGTTTACCGGTGGGTTCTTCGGCATTCTCTTCGCAGCCGGCTCCTTGCCAATGATTCGACATCTGGCACAAGATCAAGTTCCTCGCTTGCAAGGCGCTGCGATTAACGGCCCGGTGTTGCTGTTCGGCGTGCTTTTGTCTCTTCTGGTTGGACTGCTGTTCGCCCTTCCGGCATGTTTGCAAGTAATGCGATCGAGCTTGAATGAGGCCATCTCCTCTGGGAGCACGCGCGGTTCTTCCGTTCGCCGTTCTTGGCTTAGCCCAATGTTGATGAGTTCCGAGGTCGCCCTTTCACTGGCTGTCTTGCTGGCCGCCACTATGCTGGTCCGAAGCTTCTCGTTGACTTTGCAAACAAGTCCGGGGTTTCAGCCGAATGGCGTACTGGCCGTGGACTTTCCTCTTGCGGAAAAGGATGGGGAGAAGTCGTACAATCTGTTTCAGAACCGTGTGGCTCCTGAACTCCGCGCCATTCCGGGAGTTCAGGAGGTGGCAGCCGTCAACTCTGTTCCGATGAGTCTAGGATCCACGGAGCATACGCGTTACGCCACCCGTTTCGGGATTGTTGGTGAAAGATTCGATCCAGGTCAGTTTCCAACAGCACAAGTAAGATGGTGCTCAGCAAACTATTTTCACACTCTGGGCATTCCTCTTGAACAGGGCAGATTCTTTACAACCACGGATCGTAATCAGCCGCGCTACCTGGTGAACGAGGCCTTTGCGCGGCGGTTCTTTCCGTATTCGGGCGCAACAGGACGCAAGCTATTGCTGGGCGTTGTTACCTCTCATCCCGAGGCGGCGGCGATTGTGGGGGTAGTCGGAAACGTTCGTGAATTCGGACTGAATGCCGCACCCGAACCAACCATGTATTCGTTGGATGCGTCGCCGAACATGGAAATCATTGTGAAGACTTCCGTCAGCCGCAAGCCGCCTGTAACCGCAATCCTCACAACTCTGCGGCGCATCAATCCACAAGCGGCGATCGGGGAAGTGACAACGCTGAGCAGTTATATCCATACCTCGCTTGCAGAACAGCGTTTCGTGCTGGCTCTGATCGCCGCGTTCGCAGGTTTGGCAAGCATTCTCTGCGTGGTCGGAATATACGGTGTGTTTGGGTATTCTGTCACACGCCGCCTTCGGGAGTTTGGCATTCGCTCCGCAGTGGGCGCGCGGAAAGCGGACTTACTGGCTCAAGTATTTCGTGAGTGTCTCTTCGTGGTTCTGCCGGGCTTGTTAGCAGGAGTCCTTATTTCTGCTGTGTGCTCGCAATTTATACGCACACTGTTGTATCGAGTCTCGCCAACTGACACTTTTTCCTACGTGGTCGCGGTGATTTCCATCCTGGTGCTATGTTTAGGCGCGGTGACCGTGCCGGCATTGCGAGCCGCTGCCGTCGATCCGGCAAGTGTCCTTCGGGAGCAGTAGTTTCTCCATGAGTCAAAAACGAGTGATTGTCGCCATCGACGGCCCTGCGGGGGCGGGCAAGACTACGATCGCGAAACGAGTGGCGGAAAAGCTGGGCTTCGTCCACATCAACACGGGCGCGATGTATCGGGCGGTGGCCCTTTGGGCGCTCCGCTTAAACGTAGGATTGGGCGACATGCACCGGCTGGAGCAATTGGCGAAAGAAGCGAAGATCGAACTGACCGGTGATGGGCGAGTGCTGTTGAATGGAGAAGACATCACGGAAGCGATACGAGAGCAGCAGGTGTCGAGCGCAGCTTCCAGAGTTTCCGCGATTGGGGCGGTGAGACGAGCGCTGGTCGATATACAGCGCAAGATGGCCGAGCAGACGAGCGTGGTGATGGAGGGACGGGATATTGGCTCGGTCGTGTTTCCCCATGCGACCGTGAAAATATTCTTGGATGCAGATCCTGGAGAACGGGCGCGCCGGCGCGCTTTTGAGCTAAAGGAAACCGGGCAAACAGCCGATATGGAGAGTGTGACTACGGAACTGCAGCAGCGGGACGCGCGAGACAGAGAGCGCCAGGAGTCACCCCTTATACAGGCACCGGATGCGGAACTGGTGGACACAACCGGCTTATCGCTGGAGCAAGTGGAAGACAATGTCCTGCGGATTGTACGCGCACGCACTTCCAATGGCAAGGAAGCAGCCGGCAAGGGAGCGGTGCGATGAAGCATCTCCTGGTGATGAAGTTCGGCGGCACCAGCATGGGGAGTGCCGAACGCATGCGCGCCGCAGTAGTAATCATTGCACGGCAAAGAAAAGTTCAGCCGGTATTAGTGGTTGTCTCGGCCATGTCGAAGGTAACCGATCTTCTGCTGGAAACGCTGCGCCGGGCTGAACTGGGCGATCGGGCAGCGGTAGACAGTCACCTTCGAAGCTTGCTGGACCGGCATGTGGCGGCTTGCGAGGATTTATTAGGACAGCCTGAAAGCGCTGTTCAATTCCGGGAGTCGGCCTACAACGCCATTCAGACGTTGGTGTCGGAGTTCCATCGGATTGCCAACGGGGTTTTGATGCTCGGGGAGCGGCCGCCGCGTTCGGTCGACGAGGCCGTCGCTATTGGAGAGCGCCTTTCGTCGGTGTTGCTGGCCTATTATTTGGAGGCCACTGGCGTGGATGCGCGGTCCGTAAACGGCAGCGAGGTTATTGTTACCGACGCGGTATTCGGGAATGCCACGCCGCAGATGGAACCGACGCGGACTAAGTGTGTCAATCGTTTGCGGCCGTTGTTAGAAAAAGGAACAGTTCCTGTCGTCACCGGCTTCAACGGCGCGACGGCCGACGGGCGTCCGACAACTTTGGGAAGAGGCGGCTCCGATTTCTCGGCGTCCATTTTGGCGTCCGTGCTCGATGCGGAAGAACTCTGGATTTGGACCGATGTCGATGGCATCATGAGCGCCGATCCACGCCTCGTGACCGACGTCGCGATTCTGGATGAGGTCACCTATGCCGAAGCGGCGGAACTTGCCTACAACGGGGCCAAAGTACTGCATCCGCGGACACTCGCCCCCTTAGTAGAAAAACAGATACCCGTCTGGAGCAAGAATAGCTTTGCTCCGCACAAGCCGGGTACAAAAATTGTCTCCCGTTTGGATGAGCCGCGTGGGGTACGGGCGGTCACGTCGATGTCGAACGTGGCGCTGATTTCCATGGAGCCTGCCAATTCCGTCTTGAGCGGTACCCGATTGATGGCGCGCGCCTTAGATGCCCTGGCTTTGGCAAACGTGGAGATTCTTGTTTTTACAAGTTCCAGCTACCGCCAAAGCTTCTGTATTTTAATTCGTAAAAGTGACGTGCCCGCCGCTTTGGAAGCTGTTGAGTCAAATCTGTCTATTGAGCTGGCCCACGGTTATCTCAAGCCGATTGAAGTCGACGAGAATGTCGGATTGCTTGCAGTGGTGGGGGAAGGAATGCGCGGTACGCCGGGGCTTGCCGGACGCGTTTTCACCGCGATCTCCAGGGAGGACGTCAATATCATCGCAATTGCGCAGGGCTCCAGCGAGTTGACGATAGGCATTATTGTGCGGCTGGATGGACTGGAAAAGGCCGTGCACAGTGTTCATCAGGAGTGCCGGTTAGGGCAGCCGGATGCTCTGCGGACGTTCGAAAAGGCATAAAAGTCCGCTATACTTGCAAACGGGTGCAAGTTTTGAGCCTGACGTGCCTCTAATCCGCCCTTCGTAGAAGTTTTCCTAGGAGTTTCCGTTTCAATTATGTTTGATCTGTTCCGCCGCCGAGATAAAAGTGTACGTATTTTGTTGGGAGTGCTGCTTGGCCTGGTCGCGCTTTCGATGCTGGTCTATTTGATTCCGGGTGGCCCGGGTGGATCGAGCGCCGCTGGCCAGAATGTAGTCGCAGTAGTGGGAGATAGCAAGATTACGGCACAGGATTTGCAACGCACCGTTCAGCAGATTCAAAGCAGGCAGCAGAATATGCCCAAAGCGCTGCTGGCCTTTTATATTCCATCCATTGTTAGCCAGATGATAGACGCCAAAGCCATGGCTTACAAGGCGCGTGAGATTGGGTTGCGAGTTTCCGATCAGGAATTAGGGAACTCCATTCAGTCAGAGTTCACTTCTCAGCTTGGGCAGCAGTTCAATATGAACGTGTATCAGCAGATTCTAGCGCAGCAGGGAATGACGGTGGCCGACTTTGAAAAGGAGCGGCGCGAGGGAATGCTGGCCCAAAGATTGGAAGATTTGGAATCGCAAGCACTTCTTGTTTCCGACGGACAGGCCCGTGCGGAGTACGCGCGCAAGAACGAAAAGATCGGGCTCGAATATATCGCATTTACCGACAAGGATTTCGCTTCGAAGGTAAACACAAATCCCGCTGCGGTGAAGGCCTATTTCGATAAGAACCGGGCAGAGTTTCGGGTTCCGGAAAAGCGCGATTTAGAGCTGGTGGTGGGGTCGGTGGCAGAGTTTATTCAGTCAGCCAACATCACTGATGCAGCGCTACACAAACAGTATCAAGATAACCTCGACAATTATCGAGTGCCTGAACGCGTAGACGTCCGCCACATTCTCATTAAGACACAGGGCAAGCCGAAGAACCAATGGCCTCAGTTAAAGGCGAAGGCGGAAGACATCTTAAAGCAGTTGCAACACGGCGGGAATTTTGCGCAGTTGGCGAAAAAAAATTCGGATGATCCCGGATCAGCCGAAAAGGGCGGCGAACTCGGTTGGATTACGCGTGGCCAGACGGTTCCGAATTTCGACAAGACAGCTTTTTCCTTGAAGGCCGGTGAATTGAGCGGGATAGTGGAGACCGAATATGGGTACCACATCATTCAAGCGGAGCAGAAAGAAGCCGCGCACGTAAAGCCGTTCGACGAAGTGAAGTCTCAGTTGCTGGCCGAAGCACAGAAAGACGCGGCCACGGCAAACTTGAAGAAGGCCGTCGATGATGCGCGCGCCGCAATCGCGAAGAACCCGGGCCAAGCCGAAGCGATTGCAATGAAGTATGATTTGAAACTTTATAAGCTGAATGATTTTGCGAGCGGCGAAACGCTGCCGCAAGTAGGCGCTGCGCCGGAGTTGATGACTGCAATCTTTTCTACCGCGAAAAAGGGCGTCAGCAGTGTGGTGAATCTTGATACTCAAGGCAAAGCAGCTTTTGGCGTAATTACGAACGTGTTCCCCGCACATCCAGCACAGTACGCCGAGGTAGAAAAGGACGTGCTCCAGAAGTACACCGCAGCCGAATCGTTGCGTTTAGCTCAGGAAGCGGCAAAGAATGCGGCGACTCAAGCTCACAAGGGTGAGTCGTTACAGGTTTTGGCTAAACAGAACGGACTGCAAGTGAAAACCGCGGCTCCGTTCACGGTCGACGGAGCGGCGGAAGGAATTGGCTCGGCCACACTATTTCCGGAAGCGTTCAAGAACAAGGTGGGCGATGTTATCGGACCGGTGGCGGCGCAGTCGGATCAGTTTGTGTGCAGGATTTCCCAAAAGATCCCGGCTGATATGACTCAATATGCCAAGGACAAAGACTCCATTATCCAAAGCCTGACCGCCCAAAAACGGGCAACGCAGCAATCTTTATTTAGAGACAGCGTTGTTTCTGAGCTAAGGCGCCGCGGCAAAGTGAAGCTGAACCAAGATACGATCAATCGCATGGTATCCGCGTTTCAGTCTTAGAGCTTTGAAAAACCGGATACGAAGGATTTTGTTTGCTAACACAGCTTCTTAATTTTATTCACAGCCTCACCGATCCGGATAAGTTGATCCATCTACTATCGACGGTGATGACCGGCTGGTTGGGTTATCTGGTTATCTTCGCCATTGTATTCGCGGAAAGCGGGTTGCTTGTTGGCTTTTTCCTACCAGGAGACTCCTTGCTATTTACTGTAGGAGTGGTCGCGGGTGCTGGGAAGCTACAAGTCGGCACGATGATCGCCATGTGCGCAGCCGCCTCCATGCTTGGCGATGGGTCCGGATTCCTTCTCGGCAGCACGTTGGGCTATTCGCTCTTCAAAAAGCCGAACTCGCGCATTTTTCGGCGGGAATATCTGGATCGCACACATGCGTTTTATGAACGGCACGGTGGAAAAACGATCATCTACGCGAAGTTCGTACCAATAATCCGGACGTTTGCAGCATTTATCGCGGGCGTCGGCAGAATGCATTATTCGCGCTTTTTGGCGTTCAATGTTTTCGGTGCAATTGGGTGGGTAACGTTGATGGTTTCGCTGGGGTATCTGCTGGGAGGGATTCCCGTAGTTCGGCACAACTTTGAGAAGGTCGTGTTGGGAATTATTGCCGTTTCACTGGTGCCGGTTGCGTTGCAAGTTCTCACAAAGAAGAAGGCGACTACTACGGCTTAGAAGAAGTGGACGCCGCCACCGCAGATGAGGACCTCTCCCGTTACGTAATCGGAGAGCGGAGAGCAGAAAAAGAAGACCGCATCGGCTGCTTCTTCCGGCGTTCCCAGGCGTCCGAGCGGAATTTGCTTTTGCATCTGTTCGCGCATGGCGGATTGCATGCCGACCCGCACCTGTTTGTCGCCGACCGCAATGTTAGTTTCGCCTCTTTCCATGGGCTGAATCAGGCGGGTATCGATCAGGCCAAAGCCTACGGCGTTTACGGTTACGTTGTAGCGTCCCCACTCCTTGGCTAGCGTCTTGGTTAGTCCGACGACGGCAGCCTTTCCAGAAGAATAACCGGCTTGACCTGGATTTCCATCGGTTCCGGAGATAGAAGTGATGTTAACGACTTTCCGCATGATGCGGGCGGGCTGCTCTGCCTTCGACTTCTCGCGCAGCCAGTGGGAGGCAGCTCGAAGAAGGCGGAAAGGCGCAATCACATGGATATCGAGCATTGACTGGAACTGTTCGTCCGTGGTTTTTTGGATGACGCTGTCCCAGGTGTATCCAGCGTTGTTCACGATAATATCGATACCGCCGAATTCCGCAACTAGTCTGTCCACTGCGATTTGGGGAAAGTCTGGATGAGTTAAATCGCCGGCGATTGCGGCCGTCTTCGTGCCATTCTTCTCCAAGAACGACTTAGCTTCTGACAGTGCAGATTCGTCGATGTCTACCAACAGAACCGAGGCGCCCGCCGCGCCAAGTTTACTAGCAATGGCGAGTCCGATGCCGCGGGCCGCGCCAGTAACTAGCGCTGTTTTTCCGGATAGAGAGGTGTGTACGCCGGGTTCGTTCGCCAAGAACGAAGCATATCAGAACAGGGAAAGCTGGCCTTGAGACGGAGTAACCGGGCGCACATAGTAAAGATCGCGCGCCGTCAACCCCACCCGGTCACGAATCCGGCGTGCGAGGGCGGCAATATGCTCAGGATATACGCCCCGAAGGTATGCACCGGCACGGTAATTGATTTCGTAACGGCGCAGGTACTTGGGGAAGCGGTCAGCCAGGAACGGAAAGAAGGCTCGTTGCGCGGCCGGCTTTAAGAAGAGCACTCCGGCAAAGAAACAGTCAGCGCCAGCCTTCTTCGCTGCTTTCGCGACGGATTCGAGATTTTCCTCAGAGTCCGTCAAGAGCGGGAGCACCGGCGTTGCAATGACGCCTGAGGCAACACCCGCCTGGGATAGCTCCTGGACGGCATCTAAACGCAGATCCGGGCGTGGAGCATAGGGTTCGACAAGACGCGCGAAGTCTCGGTCGAGCGTTATGATGCTGAGGGTGACGACGACCTTGTTGTGCTGCGATATTTCTTTCAGCAGCGCGGCGTCGCGTCCTACAAGGTCCGATTTCGTTGTAATGCAAACGGAGGCACCACGCAGGATCGTCATTGCTTCCAATATCTGCCTTGTGCGTCCAAAGCGGCGTTCTGCCGGTTGGTAGGGGTCGGTTGCTGTGCCCAAGGCGATGACCTGTCCAGGCTTGACGCGGCCCAACTCTTTGCGAAACGAACTCAGGTTCCAATCCTTGGCGTAGATCTCGGTCTCAAAGGCATCGAGTTCGCGGCGTTCCAGAAATTCGTGAGTGAACCGGGCGTAACAATACTTGCAGCCAAACTCGCAGCCCCGATAGGGATTGATAGTCCAGTGAAACGGGACACGCGCGGAATGACACCGATTCAGGAGGGAACGCGTGGCAAGACTGCGGTATTCGACTCGCCGTTTTTCTTCGAGAACTTGGCTCTCCGCAGCAGAGCGGGCAATTCCAACGAGTTTTATCGGCCGGTCCAGGAGAAATCCCGGACCCATATTCGCATTTTATTCGCCCATTGGCAAGCGGACGTTTAGGACGCTAGCAGCGAGATCACACCTTTTTGACGCAGTCCATTAAGTGCTAGCCCGTGGCGGCCTCGGACGCCTGTCTTCTCGAAGATGTGCTTCAGGTGAATTTTCACGGTTCCAGGGCGGATACCGAGTTCCTGGGCGATCTCGCGGTTTTTGAAGCCTTGTTCGACAAGTTCCATGACCTGATGCTCACGAGGCGTGAGATCGTTGCGGACCGGCGATTCGGGAGCGGTGCTTTCGCGGAACACAGAGTCCTGCATCCAGCTCCGGCCCTGTGAAACCGCGCGAAGACAGGCCAGAATGGTGGACTCGTCCGCAGATTTCCGGACAATTCCTTTCGCGCCAGCTTGCAGGAATCGAAGAGCCTCCGCCTCCGTGATGGACATTCCCCAGATGACGACTGCGGGAACGGTCGTTTGTACGCTGGGACTTCCAATAGGAAGTTGAGCGAGAGCGTCCAAAACTGTTTTTGCCCCGAGCCCTTTGTCGATAATAAGGACGTCGGTCCGGTCCGCACCCGGGCTGAGCATCCATTCGGCCGGTGACGCGTGCGACGATCCGAAGATCAGGTCGTCGGTGGCGTTCAGAAGGTGTTTTAATCCGGTGACGGTAAGAGGCTGGCTTTCACAGATCGAAATAGTTTTTTTGTCTTTGCTTTTACTCAGGTCCATATTTCTGCCTAAGCTCCTTATCGGCAGGGTTCTCTTCCACTTGAGTGCAATTGACAGAAAATTACTCTCTTCTTTGAGAATTGTTTCGGGTTAATCCTAGAGCAAAGATTTGGCTGAGCGCCCAGTTCAGTCCAGCACGTTGATGGTGCCGCGACATTTGGGGACCCCGCATTTGCAAATCACCCGTTCCATCTTCTTGTCGAAGTGATAATCGATGGTGAGTTCCTCGCCGGGTTTTATGTCGCGCAGGCTGAAATAGAGAATATGGCCCTTAAGGATGCGGGCCACGAGATTCGGCTCGCAGCAGTGATTGATGTATTGAGCGCCGGAGCCGCCAACGGAGCCGTCGATAGTCCAGTAGCTGTCTAGGGTGAAGAGGTAAATAAAATCGTTCGACTCGCCACGACGTTTCGTTTCGCGTCTGCTGATGCGCTCGCCCGTGTATTCGATCACTTTACGTCCGACGGGTATGAACTCGGTGGCGTACACGCCCCAACGATGGATGCGAGAGGGGGCCAGACGCAGACCGAAACAAGCCTGTTTTGGGATGATGCGAACATCGCCAGTGGCGTTCGCTTGCAAAGCCGCAACAGTTTTTGAGCGCCCCATGAGTGTGAGATTGGGTGGTTACAACGATTTGGACGCTAGTTTTGGCGGAAATATTATTGAACTCTTTGTTTGAGAACGCCAATTAGTTCTTCGACAGCATCCGCGCTTTTCTTAAGTGCCGCGGCTTCGCCTGCTTCGAGTTTAATTTCGTAGATCTTCTCGACGCCATCCTTGCCTAGCTTCACGGGCACGCCGACAAAGAGTTCATTGATGCCGTATTCGCCATTGAGGTAAACGGCGCAGGGCAGGACCTTCTTTTTGTCTTTCAGGATGGACTCCACCATTTCGACAGTGGAGGCGGCTGGGGCATAATAAGCGCTGCCGGTTTTGAGGAACTTGACGATTTCCGCTCCGCCGTCGCGTGTGCGTTGTACCAGGCGGTCGATGGTCGCCTGGTCGGTCAGTTCGGTGAGAGGAATGCCGCTGACATTGGTGAAACGCACGAGAGGAACCATGGTGTCCCCGTGTCCCCCCAGCACCATAGCGGTCACGTTCTCGAAGGAGACGCCTAGCTCTTCGGCAATAAAGGTGCGGAAGCGCGCCGTGTCCAATACGCCTGCCATTCCGATCACGCGCTCGCGCGGAAAGCCGGAGACTTTCAACGCGGTCCAGCACATGGCGTCGAGAGGATTGGTAACTAAAATGAGAACTGCGTTCGGTGAATGTTTCGCGGCTTGCTCGGTTGCGGTTTTTACTACTTCGTAATTGGCCAAAAGCAAGTCGTCGCGACTCATGCCGGGCTTACGCGGAAAGCCAGCGGTAATGACCACAATATCCGAGTTAGCTGTTTCTTCGTAGCCGTTCGTTCCGGTGATGCGCACATCGTAACCCTCCACCGGGGCCGACTCGAGCATGTCGAGACCTTTGCCTTGCGGCACACCATCGACAACGTCCACGAGGACGACGTCGGCGAGTTCTTTGGAGGCGATCTTTTGAGCAGTATTAGCGCCGACGTTGCCTGCTCCGATTACGGTGACTTTCCTTCGCATTTGGTTATTTTTGGTCCGAAACCGCTTAGTATATCAGCCGTGTGAAGGGGCTAAACCTGCTCGCCTATTAACGCACGGATATGTGCTTCCACGCCGAGACCAAGGCCTTCCAAGTTATAGCCGCCTTCCAGAACGGAGACGAGTCTGTTTTTGGAGTGCCTGGCGGCAAGGTCAGTCATCATACGCGTGAGTTCGTCGAAATCGGCGTCGGTCAAGGTGAACTGGCCGAGCGGGTCGCCAACGCGCGAATCAAAGCCGGCCGAAAGCAGAATAAGTTCAGGTTGGAACGCTTCAGCGGCGGGTAGAAGGATAGTCCGGAAGGCATGGATGATCTCCCTCCCGCCAGATCCTGCCGGGAATGGACAGTTGATGGTCTTCCCTGCTCCGGGTCCTTCACCTTGTTCCGAGGCGGCACCGGTTCCGGGATACCACGGAGATTGATGTGTGCTGAAGAATAACACCGATCCGTCGCGCTAGAAAACGTCCTGGGTTCCGTTGCCGTGATGAACGTCCCAGTCGGCGATGAGCACGCGGTTTAGACCAAAATGCTGCTGCGCGTATCGAGCGGCGATGGCGACGTGATTGAAAAGGCAAAAGCCCATGCCTCGGTTCGCGCTGGCGTGGTGTCCTGGTGGGCGTACCGCGCAGAAGGCATTGGTCACTTCGCCTGAACACACGGCATCTACCGCTTGCAGAACGCTTCCAGCGGTCAAGCGAGCAACTGCAGCCGAGTGTTTGCCTATAGCGGTATCGCCGGTACTTAACTGGCTGCGATTCTGCGCCACCTCGCGGCCTACGAGTTCTATATAGGGACGGGTGTGTGCCAGCGCGAGATCGTCATCGGTAGCGCTACGACTGTCAATACAATGCAATTGCGGGAGAAGTTCCGTAGCTTGCAAGCGATCCATGACAACCGTATAACGAGACGGGCGTTCGGGATGAGCAGGTCCGGTTTCGTGCTGCTTTACCGCAGGATCGGCGACAATGCCGGTTCGATGCATTGCAGGGCTAGCAGCGATTTACACGCCCGCCATTTTGATGGCGACTAGTTGCTCTTTTTCCTGTGGAACTGGGCTGACAGTACGGGTCTGTTCGCCACGGAAGAAGTCGAAATAGGATATCTGATGGACGCAGGAAACGGTGCACAGAGGAGCGCAGGATTTTTCGGTATAGTATTCGCGCCGGATGTCTTCGACCGTATAGTCTTCCAATGGCTTTCCCGGGAAACCGCGTTGCTGGGAGCAGTAGTGAACCAGTCCATCTTCACAGATATAGAGATAGCGGGCTCCCGCGCGGCAGCGCCATTGGGTTGGCTTTCCGTTTGCGATATTGTCCTGGAAATAATTTAAACGCGAGAAGTGCTTTTTCTCGAAATTCTTCATTTCAAGAAAGACTTCGCGTTCGCGTTGGGCAAGTGGTCGCAACTGTCCGTCGCCATCGTGGATGATGCCAACGGTGGAGGTAAATCCAAGTTCCATTGAGCGCCGAGCCACCGTCAAGGCGTCTTCCGGATTGTGAATGCCGCCGCCTAAAACGGAGTTGATATTCACATGAAAATCGGCGTGCTCCGCGAGGATCTGCAGCTTTTTATCAAGAACCTTCAGGCTTTTTTTCGAGACATCATCGGGCATGAGGTTGTCGATGCTGATCTGCAGGTGATCCAACCCGGCATCATTCAACTTCTGGACACGGTCGGCGGTGAGTAAGTAGCCATTCGTGATCATGCCGGCCAGCGCGTTGTTAGCGCGGATACGGCGAATGACGTCGTCCAGTTCGGGATGAAGTAACGGCTCGCCACCGCTTAATGTGACCACGCCGGTGCGGAGATTGCCGAGAAGATCGATGCGGCGAAGCATCGTGTCGATTGCTACGGGTTTAGAAAAGTCATCGTATTCGTTGCAATAAGTACAGGACAAATTACAGCGGCGAATGGGGATGATGTGCGCCATGATCGGGTGGTCCGTATCGAGCACGCCCTTGACGACCAACTTAGCTTCACGCAAACGCCTGTTCCGCGCGCGACGTCTCCGTTCAGGATGAGTATTCTGTTCAGACATGAAGCCAGTTACCTCTATTAAAACATAGTGTTTACTGGTGTTCCACTAGCAGTAGATCGGGGGGAGGCGCTGTTTACGGCAAGCCTATACTTCCGCCCATTGCCGGAGCAGATTGTGGTAAATGCCGGTGAACTGCACAGCCGCAGGGTGGTCCGGTACGTCGCGACTGAGCCGTTGAATAGCCATGTCAAGATCGAACAGGATGGTACGCCGCGCGTCCTCGCGGATCATGCTTTGCACCCAAAAGAAAGACGATACACGATTGCCACGGGTGACTGGGCGCACATGGTGCAAGCTCGTCGCCGGATATAGCACCATGTGCCCAGCAGGCAGTTTCACGCTGTGAGTGCCGTAGGTGTCTTCCACAACTAATTCGCCGCCCTCATACTCGTCCGGCTGCGCGAAGAAGAGCGTGGCCGAGAGGTCGGTGCGAATGCGGACTGGCGTGCCTGCGATTTGACGAATGGCGTTGTCGATATGGGTTCCAAACGATTGTCCGCCACCGTAGCGATTGAATAAGGGAGGAAACACTCTTTGCGGAAGCGCGGCCGATATGAAAAGCGCATTCTGTCCAAGGGCATTCAGAACCACTTCGCCAAGTTGCCGCGCCGCCGGATGGCCTTCTGGAATTTGCAGATTGTCCTTTGTGCGGGAGGATTGATGACCGGCGGTCACGCGGCCGTGCACCCACTCTGCCTGTTCCAGAAGAAGCCGGGCGTGCGCCACTTGCTCCGAAGTGAGTACATCAGGTATCGGTAATAGCATTTGAGTTCTGGTCTCGTTAATTAAAATTTGAAATTGAATCCAATCAGCGCGGAGCGGCCCGACCCGAGCACGATATGGCCGGGGTGCAGTTCGTCGTAGTAGTAGCGGTTCGCGAGATTATACGCATTGATCTGCACATCGATGTGTTCGTTAATGGGGTGGCTCGCCATCGCGTTGAACACCCAGTATCCGGGCACCTGCCTGACTTGGCCAGTAATGGGATCGAGAGGAACGGTGGAACTGGCGGTGCGGCTGGACTCGTAATTTGCGCCAGCGCCGAAATCGAAGTGATGCGCGGCGCGATAGTTGCTCCAAAACGAGAAGGTGTTCGCGGGAACGTTTGCCAGAGGATAACCCACGGCGCCTGGATAATATTGCGAGCCAACCACCTTGCTGTCCAGGTACGCATAGCTGGAGAGGACGTCCCAGCGGCTGGTGAGACGGCCCCGGACATCGACCTCCGCGCCGCTCACGCGTTGCTTACCGGCCAGCACATAAAGAAGAGCGTTGTATGGATCAGCCTCACGCGCGTTTTCTTTGGTGGTGCGAAACCAGGAACTATTCACGGCAATGCGGCCGTTGTTGAAGTTCCACTTCGTTCCGAACTCGTAGGTCTTGTTTGTTTCGGGTGGAAGATTTGCCGTGCCTGCACTCAAGGCAAGCGTTTCCGCCGAAGGATTGAACGACGTGCCGGCGTCGAAATACAGGCTGGCCACGGAAATTGGCTTATAAACTACCGCGGCGCGCCACGTGGGCTTTTCATCGAGGCGATTGAAATTGGCTATCGATGGAACTGTCTGTTCATAACTATCGTCGAATCGGTCGGAACGAACACCGCCGGTAATGTCCCATTTCTTCCCGAGACCCACGGTGTCAACGGCGTAAGCTCCCAGGCTTACGCCTGTGTCCCGTACTTTCGAAGAGATGGTTGGATTGGAATACAGCGATTGATTCGGATTGGGATCAAGCAGACTGGTTACCGGGGCGGTGAAATTAGGACGAGTGGGATCCGATGTCTCTCTTCCCCCTTCCACTCCCGAGACCAAGGTATGTTTCAGCAAGCCTGTATTGAAATGCGCGATCACGTCGAGTTGATCGTCCAGAAAGGTCTCGGTGCTGTTCACTCCGATTTCGTGCCGGTTCACCTGAAGGTCTTGTAAGGGCGTGGTCAGGCTTGCGTCGAGAATCTGCGGCTCGGTAATGAGGACATCGCGGGTGTAGTTTGCGTAGCGGACCTGATCGCGGAGGGTGACACTACTGTTGAAGTCGTGCTCCAGCTTAACGGTGCCCATGTCGTCGTAGGCGCGGAGAAAATTTCGGTCATCCGCGAGGCCGTAGTAGTTGTTGCGATTGACGGGAGCAGCCTGATTGAATAGCCACGGGATGCCGTAATCAGGAATGTCGTCCTCGTCTTGGTGAAAGTAACTGAGCGTGAGGCGCGTGGGTGTTCCGAGTCCGAGGGCCAGAGAAGGAGCGAATCCAGCACGTCGATTCTCCGCGATGTTTCGTCCCGCGATATCCCCGATGTCACCCATTGCGTTCAGCCGAAAGGCCGCGCCACTGCCAAGTTGCGGAACGGGAACATTGACGTCTACCGTTGCGCGCCGTGTCAGGTCGGTGCCGAAATCGAGACCGATCGCGACATAGTGGTTCAGATCGGGCGTTTTGCTGGCCTGGTTCACAACACCGCCTGTGGAACCGCGCCCAAAGGTGACCGATGATGGCCCCTGGAGGACTTCGACTTCTTCCGTATTAAATGGATCGCGGTAGTAGCTGCCGAAGTCGCGCATGCCGTCAATAAAAAGGTCGTTGCGCGCGGTGAATCCACGGATGGTGAGGTTGTCGCCTTGCGAGCCGCCTTCTCCCGCAGCCAGACTGATTCCCGCCACGTTGCGCAAGGTATCGCGAAGGGTAGTCGTGTTCTGCTCCGCCATAATTTGTTGCGGAACTACGTTGACGGTTTGCGGCGTGTCCTGCAGAGGCTGCTGATATTTGGGTACCGATGTGGAAAGCGCATCGGCACTCGACGTGACATCCACGGACGTTGCCACTCTGCTGATTTCGAGAACCACGGTTCCTGGCCCATCCAAACGATATGAAACGCCGGTTCCCGCAAGCAACTTCTTCAATGCCTCGTCGACTGTGCAGCGGCCCACAACGCCTGGAGAGAGGACATTATGAATACCACTTGTTGCGAACTGGACGTGAACATTGGTATCTGATTCGAATGCACCCATCACCGTGTCCAGTGGACCCGACGCGATGTTGAAGCGCTTCACGGGAAGCGCCTGCACCTGAGACGGCGAGGAAGGCGCTTGGCCACCAACGTTTTTCTTTGTTTCCCGTGCGAGCGCAAGTTTACCGCTTCCGACGGTGCCGTATGCGGCTAGAGTTCCCACCGCAATCCAATAGCGCGGGCCTTTTAGGACCGATTTCGAATCAGTTTTCTTGTTTCTGAGCTTGATTTTCTTACTTGCCATCTCGATCTAAGACTGAATAGGTCTGGTATTTATATAAGACCTTTCCGGTCCAGAATAAGAATGTTGGCCTGAGACTGTCAACGATTTTCAGCAGACCGCTTGTACTTAGGCTTGAACGGTGACTGATGGGAGCGAACGGAGCTATTCGCGGAGGAAAGCTTTGTCGATACACTGGAGCAAGTGCCGAGTGGAACCGCAGCGCCTCTTGCTGCTCCTTTGATCTCCGTCTATAATCCTCATTTCCTGCAAAGGCTTCCGGTCTTGGACGTTGGATGCGGTATCAATAAGTCACCCGGAGCCATTGGAGTGGACCGTAACGCCCATACAAAGGCGGATGTCCTTGCGGACCTGGATCATTTTCCCTTTCCGTTTCGAGATGCTTCGTTCCGGGAGGTTCGCGCCATTCACGTCATTGAGCATGTTGCCGACGTGATGCGGACGATGGAGGAGATTCATCGATTGCTGGCCCCCGGCGGCCGCGCCGTCATCGTGACCCCCCACTATACCGATTTCAGCTCGTTTTGCGATCCCACCCACCGGTGGCACTTGAATAGCTTTTCGCTGCGCTACTTCGGCAAGGACAATGCAGGTTACGGCTACTATTCGCATGTCCGTTTTCGTGAGATTTCAACCCACGTGCGGGTACTTGCTCTTTGGAGATACCTGGGATTTGAACTGCTCATCAATCGCTTTGTCCGGTTCCGGCGATTTTGGGAGTTTTACCTCTGCTATCTCGTCCGGGGCAAGGTGATTGAGTGGCAGCTTCAGGCGGAAAAGGCAAGTTCGGATTCATTGGACCTCGGCAGCTACTCTGGCGAGTGAGCGACGCGGCGCGGCAATATCGCCAGCAGCATATTCTGACTCCGACGGCAGCGCTGGGACGGCGCGGTGAAGATTTGGCGCATCGGTTTCTGCAGCAGTCCGGGTTTACGGTGATTTGCCGCAATTACCGGACAGGTGGCGGCGATGCGGAAATCGATATCGTGGCACGGGATAAAGGCATTCTGGTGTTTGTCGAGGTGAAGTCGCGCGCTTCGGCTGAATTCGGGGCACCCGACCGGGCGATCGATCCCGAAAAGCAGAAAAATATTATCCGGGCCGCAAGAAGCTATGCAACGCGAGCGGGAGCAAACTGGAATGAGGTGCGTTTTGACACTATTGCGATTGTGTTTACGACCCCGCCCTCTATCGTGCACCATCAGGACGTTTTCTTCAGCGGGCGTGCAATTTAGTTCGTCCGCGCCGACATAGGATTTGGCGAGGGCGTCCAGCCTTCTTTTTGACCTGCATTCTGCTTTTTCAACCAGACCAGCAGGGGCTGAAAGTAGTCCACCATGGCGGAAGCGTCCGCTTGATTCTCTCCGGTTATTACTTTCATAGCTTCCGGCCAAGGTTTCGATTGTCCCATTTCGAGCATATTGTTTAATCGCGTTCCGGCCGTTTTTGAATCGTAGACCGAGCAGCGGTTTAGCGGCCCGTGATATCCAGCCGCCTGGCACATGCCGCGATAGAACTGGAACTGATAGATGGCGGCAAGGAAATAGCGGGCGTAAGGCGTGTTTGCTGGGATGTGATATTTTGCGCCGGGATCGAAATCGGCTTCGGTTCGGTCCACGGGGGGCGCGACTCCTTGATACTTTTCGCGAAGCTGCCACCAGGCTTTGTTGTAGTCCGCTGGCTTTACCTGGCCGGAGAAGACCTCCCAGCGCCACTTATCGATTAATAGCCCGAACGGAAGGAATGCTACTTTGTCGAGCGCCGTTCGGAGCAGCAGCGGAATATCGGCGTCAGGCGGACGAATCTGTTGTATCAGGCCGATTTTCTTCAGGTACTCCGGCGTGATGGAGAGCGCGATGGAATCGCCGATGGCCTCGTGAAACCCGTCGTTTGCGCCGCCGCGAAAGAAGAATGGTTGGTTGCGATAGGCCAACTGATAGTAGTTGTGACCGAGTTCGTGATGAACCGTCCGGAAATCGTCGGCGGTCATGTGGAGGCAAACTTTCAGCCGCACATCTTTGTCGTTGTCCACGTCCCAGGCACTCGCGTGGCAGACGACATCGCGGTCACGCGGTTTTGTAAAGAGAGAACGTTGCCAGAAGGTTTGCGGCAAGGCGCTGAAGCCGAGCGACTCGAAGAAGGCTTCGCCATAGTGTACGGTCTGCTGGGCGGTGGTGTTGCGGTCGTGCAGGATCTTCGTCAGATCATAGAGGGGCGGAGCGGAAGCAGGCCCAACCAGATCGTAGATGTTGCCCCATTCCTGCGCCCACATATTACCGAGCAGATCGGCGGGAATCATTCCGTCGGGGCGGTTAGCGACGGCTCCGTACTTCTCGATCAGCCGCCTTCGGACGTAGGTGTGAAGTTCGAGATAGAGCGGCTCCACTTGCTTCCAGAGGCGCTCGACATCCGCGGAAAACTGGTCGGGGGTCATATCGTAGTTGGAACGCCACAGAGCTCCGGTATCGGCGAAGCCCCAATCGCGCGCGCCGATGTTGGAGAGCTCGACGAAGCGGGCATAGCGGTCACGCATGGGCGCGCCGACTTTGCGCCAGCCTACCCACATGGCTTCGAGTTCTTTTGGGTCGCGGCTTTTTGCCATGCGTTCTTCGAGATCGTCGATGCCGACGCACTTCGAGGGATCGTTGCCGGGGCAGTACTTGCCGGTTCCGTAGCTGCCTTCCAGCGCGGATTCGATTTGCGTTAGTTCACTGAGGAGCTTGGGATCGGTGGGGTTCGAGCCGCTGGCTAATTTCAGGAGGAGGAACTTGCGTTTCAGGTCGGGCGGGAGATTGAGGTTTTCGAATTGCCGGGCTTGCTTGGCCAGTTCCGTGATGCGGGCGCTAATGCGTTCGTTTTCTTGCGCGGCGACAGCCTCCGAATCGCCGGTGATGTAGGTGGCCTGTACCCAGGCTGCTTGCGCGGCGACGTGAGCCATTGGCAGCAGATCTGATTCTGCCTTGTTCATGAAGGTCTGCGCGTCAGCGACGGTTGGAGTTTCGGCGGCGTTGGCGAGACTAGCGCAGAGAAGGGCGGCGACGGATAGGGTTCGTAGCAGGTTCATGGCGATGTGGCCCAGCTAGAAGTATAGAGGCAGCCTTAGCCGACAAGGCTGTCTGATGCTAACGTCGGCTACAAGCGCCGTACCGGTCCCGGGTCTGCCCTCCGGGCCTAAGCCCCATAATTACTAACTTAAGGCGAAATGGTTTTCGTGTGACGCGTTATTGGGGCCAGAATCGGCGGATACATTGCGACTTGTCATACCGAGAGGAACTTTCGCAGGCCACGTCATGCGCTTACAACGGCCTTAATACTGGATTCCTCGACCTCCTACCGCTGCCTCCCGCTGAAGATATCAGCACCGACAGCCTCCTGTGCGAAGTACTCTGGTTGACTGATATCGGCAAGCAGACCCGACTCTTGAGGCACCCACCCAAGACGTTCCCGTGTGCGTTCGCTCGAAGCCGGTCCGTTCCCTGCAATGAACATGGCCATCATCCCGAAATGAGCTGAGGATTCTTCTTGCGAGATTGAGACTACCGGGAGCTGGAACTGGCGTCCAATCACTTCAGCGATCTGCCGGAAAGGAATTCCTTCTTCTGCTACGGCGTGGAAGGGACCGCCTTGAGCGCCGTGTTCGACAGCAAGCCGGAAAACGCGAGCCGCATCGAGCCGATGGACCGAAGGCCATAGATTCTCTCCATCTCCTACATAGGCGGAAACGCCTTTCTTCCGTGCCAGGCTCGCAAGCTGGGGGATGAAACCGTGCCGTTCTCCGATTCCATGAACGGAACGTGGAAGCCGGACCACCGTCGCCCGCGCCCCACGGTCTGCCATGGCTATTGTGGTCTGCTCCGACGCCCGCGGGAAAGCCGGCATGACAGGGCCAATGGACATCTCCTCCGTGAACATTTCGCCGCGAGGAAAGATGCCGATGCCGCCCGCCACGATGACCGGGCGATCAGAACCCATGAATACATCGGCAAAGGTCTCGATTGCCTGGCGGTCCTCTGAGCTCAACTCGGCGATCTTCGACATGTCCAAGCCGAATGCTGTATGGATCACCCCGTCAGCCTGGACTGCGCTGTTGCGCAGGACATCGAGATCACTTAAAGACCCCAGGAGGGGTCTGCCTCCAGCCCTGGCGAGAGCGTCAGCATTCGCTTGCGACCGCACCAGGCCAGAGACCTCGTGCTCGGCGGCGATCAGTTCCTTCACGACCGCTGTACCAACCCACCCGGTTGCACCTGTGACAAAGACACGCATGATCTGGGTCCTCCATAACCCAAGGACCATGATCGACGAAGCAATTATCATAGTAAAGACGAGGATTTATCGTATGATCGCGACTAACAGCTTGGCGACTCAGGAAAGTGCTGTCCAGGCGCTCGGCAGGTTTCTTCGGGACCGGCGGGCCAAACTCGATCCAGCTTCTTTCGGTTTCTCCTCTGCCCGCCGCCGTACGCCCGGTCTGCGGCGTGAAGAGGTCGCGCAACGAGCCAACATCAGCTCGGCTTGGTACATGTGCCTGGAACAAGGCCGGGGTGGAGCACCATCGGCTGACGTGCTCGACAACCTGGCGAAGGCACTCTTGTTGACGGATGCCGAGCGCGAACATCTGTTCCTGATTGGACTCGGAAGAGCATCCGAAACCCACTATAGGCATCCTGACGATATCGAACCACGATTGCAGCGACTGCTGGATCAGTTGAGTCCGGCGCCGGCGTTCATCAAGACAGCAACGTGGGATGTCGTGGCCTGGAACCAGGCAGCGACGGTACTCCTACCAAACCTCGGACAGATCGCAGCCGAAGAGCGCAATACGCTGCGAATGGTCTTCCTCGATCCTCATGCCCAGGCTTTGTATTACGACTGGGAGGCTGTCGCGCGGACGGCTGTCGCGGCTTTCCGTGCAGACGTGGCAAGGGCGGGTGCCATGGCGGACGTCGCCGCATTGGTCGATGAACTCTCGCGTTCCAGCTCGACGTTCAAAGCGATGTGGCAGGACAACGATGTGTCGGACAGCGCTCACGCAGTGAAGGACCTACGGCATCCGGTTCTTGGAACAATCAGCTTCGAATGCTCTACCTTCGGGGTAGACGGACGGCAGGACCTCACGATGGTCGTTTTCTTGCCGGTCAGTACAGACGTCGCGGAGCGCATCACGAGTCTGCTTGGGACTCCGAGACAAGCCGGATAGAGCTTTCGACTAGTCCTCGGAAACGCGCTTCTATCCGCCTATCTCCCAGGTTGTCGGCAACTCGAAAACGATTCTGCTCTCAAGTTAGCTCCTACCAGGGACTGTGCCACAAGAAACTTTACATTCTGGGCTGGTTAGCGATCATTCAGGCCACCATCCACGGCCAGAATTTGGCCGGTGATGAAGGTGGGCGCGGTTAGGAAGAAGTGGACGGCATCGGCGATTTCTTCCGGCTTCCCCGAGCGGCGCATGGGCGTCGCGTCGATCATGGCCTGGGTTCGTTCGTCGACATCGTTGAAGGAGATGACGCCTGGCGCAACGGAGTTCACCGTAATGGCCGGGGCCAGTGCCTTCGCGAGAGCCTTCGTCATCATGATGACGCCCGCTTTCGAAGCGCAGTAATGGACGTGCTCGGCCCAGGGGCGGATGCCGCCCAAGGAACTAATATTCACAATGCGGCCCGAGCCCAATTCGTTCATCTGCCGGGCTCCTTCCTGACAGCAGAAAAAGGTGGCCTTTAAGTTTACGTCGTGAATGAAGTCCCAGTCCTGCTCCGTGATCTCGAGTGGATCGAAACGGGTGAAACGCGCGGCGTTATTGACCAGGCATTGAAGCGGACCAAACTCCTGGCGCACCTCATGGAACAAGCGGCGGATTTCGGATACCCGCGCAAGATCGGCCTGGAAAGTAGGCGCTCCATTGCACTCCCGGGAGACTTCTTCGGCTTCTTTGCGCGACCTGCCGTAGTGGATGGCAACGTCGAAACCATGGCGCGACAGCTCAATGGCGATAACCCGGCCGATGCGCTTTCCTGCGCCGGTGACGAGAACGCGGGGGCCCTTCGACATGGGAGATCAGGCGAAAAATTCGCGGATCGCGTTCGCGGTATAGACGATGTCCTGTGGTGTGTGCGCCGATGAGATGAAGCCTGATTCGAACTGCGATGGTGGAAAGTAAACGCCGCGATCCAGCAGGTGATGAAAGAATCGGCCGAACGTCTCGGTGTCCGATCGCTTCGCCTCCTCGTAGTTCCGCACCGGGCCTTCCTGAAAAAACAGAGTGTGCATGGAACCAACGCGATTGACGTGGATGCCCGGAGGAAGATTCTCGGTGAGCTCCGCCGTTAGCTTGTCCAACGTGGCGTAGATGTCGGGGTTGGCTTCAAGGTACTGCAGCATGGCGATTCCGGCCGTGACCGCCACAGGATTGCCGGAAAGAGTGCCCGCCTGATAAACGGGGCCCGCGGGAGCCACCTTTTTCATCACATCCGCCCGACCGCCATAGGCGGCCATCGGCAGTCCGCCTCCGATAATCTTGCCGAGCATCGTCAGGTCGGGCTTAATGCCGAAAAGCTGTTGCGCGCCCCCGAAGCTTAGCCGGAACCCGGTCATCACCTCATCGAAGATGAGCAGCGCTCCGTATTGCTCCGTGATGCGGCGCAGACCCTCCAAAAAGCCGGGCAGCGGAGAAACACAACCCATATTGCCGCAAACGGGCTCAACGATCAGCGCGGCGATCTTGTCTCCGTGTTCCCGGAAGGTTGCTTCCACGGAATCGAGATCGTTGAATGGCAGCGCGATGGTAGTTTCGGCAAATGCACGGGGAACGCCGACAGTGTCGGGCAATCCAAGCGTTGCGATGCCGGAGCCGGCTTTGACGAGCAAGGAATCCACGTGACCGTGGTAACAGCCTTCGAACTTTACGGTAAGTTCGCGGCCGGTGAATCCACGAGCAACGCGTAGGGCGCTCATGGCGGCTTCGGTTCCGGAATTAACCAGCCGGACCATTTCGATGGAAGGAACGGCGTCGATAATCAGTTCGGCCAGTTCCACTTCGCGGCCGGTGGGAGCGCCAAAGCTCGTGCCGATCTCCAAAACAGAGGCGATGGCGTCAATGACCGGCTTCGGACGATGGCCGGTGAGGAGCGGACCCCAGGAGCAGATGTAATCGATGTACTCATTTCCGTCAACATCCCAAATGTGCGATCCTTCACCCCGAGCAATGAATCGAGGAGTGCCCCCGACACCGCGGAAGGCGCGCACGGGAGAGTTAACTCCGCCAGGAATGTACTGTTGTGCCCGGCGGAAGAGCGCTTCCGATTGGGACACATTCATACGCGGGTTTCGCCGAGGATCAGTTTACGAAACAGAAAACTCATCAATATTTCATGGACGGTGGTGTTGACGTTCCGTAACAGGCGGGTTTTCAATTCCAGGTAGGGCTGCGTTCCGGCGAAGAGATCCTGCATGATTTCGCAGAACTTCGGGCTGCGTTTCATGAAATCGATCATGCGGGTGGGCACGGCGCCGAAACAAACGACGCCGCAGAAGAGCCGTTTGGCGAGTCCGGCGCTGTAGGTAAGATCGAGGCCGAAATCGCGGGAAATGAGTTGCCGGTAGTGTTCGGCCCGTTTGTCTTCCTCGTGATCGCCAAGGACGACTTGGCTGGCGATATCGCCGGAACGAACGGCGTAATAGAGGCCCTCGCCCGTAATGGGGTCGACCAGACCGCCGGCATCGCCTACAGCGATCCAACGATCACCCGCCAAGCGATTGTTACGCCAGCCCTTGTGTTCCAAAGCAGGCAGCATGTGGCCGTAAAATTTCGCGTCTTTGCGGGGAATGCCGCGCTCATCCATATAGCGCTCCAACCGGCCACGGAGGGATTGGGCAGATTCGCCTTTCCCGCAGATTCCGACTGAAAGATGTCCGGCCCTGGGGAAAACCCAGATATAGCCTTCCAGTTTGGGAAGAAACTGGATGTCGATATGGGCCTGGTCGCACGGTACCCAATAGCCGAGCGCATACATAGTGTCTTGCGCGGTATACTGTGTCCCGACGTCGCGCAGCGGATTGCGGGCGCCAGTAGCGACGACGCAGTAATCGGCGTCGATTTTTCCGGAACGGGTGCGGATTTGCCAACCGGATGAGGTGCGGTCGAGCCCGAGTACCCGCTCCTTTTCGATCTGCGCTCCGGCTGCTTCGGCACGGCGCAGCAGCAATCCATTGAGGTCGATACGGGAGTAGATCACCAAAGGCTGAGTCAACGCCATCTTAAACGCGCCGGACTTCGGCGCCGCCAGGAAGGTATCGGTGACCAACTTCTTTGGCGTATCGTTCTCAATCAGATAAGGATATTGCGAATAGGCTTTATAAGTGAGGCCGCCGCCGCAAGGCTTTTCCCAAGCTAACTTTTCATCTATAATGACCGTTTTTAAGCCGGCACGCGCCAGCCTTTCGGCGGCTGACGCCCCGGCAGGGCCGCCGCCCAATACTGCAACACTTCTCATTGCGCTTGCCCGCTTGCTCCTTGATGTTCAGGTCCGACCGGTGGATGGCCTGGCGGCAGTTGATCCGGGTTTCCCGGCACGCTGTCATGCAGTCCATGTCCCTGCGAATCGCCCACCTTGACCACTACCCACTTGCCGTCCCGATCCTGCAACGTGTACGTCATTGTCATACCACTGTCGAGGTTTTCATCATTCTTAGGATGAAACGCCACGGTCGCGTACGCAAAATTCTTCTCGAATGTTACAGAGGTCGTGGTAAAGTCCAAAGCATTCAGATCGAGACCGGAAGTGGCTTGCAAGCGTCTTAAAATTGCTTGTTGGACCTTTTCCTTGGTCTTGATGTTCTCTCCACATCCTGTCAGCAGCAAAGTGATCAAAGGAATCACGGCTAACGGGCGAAGCATCATCCGATTATAACTATAGAAGTTGTAGTAGATACCCCATTTTCTCATGCGCCTTTCCATATTCCCGTTTGTCCTGACGATTGCCTCGGCGGCACAGGCCGTCACGGTTCCAGTTGGCGCCGAGCTACAGCTCCGCCTGACGAAAGAGGTCAGCAGCACCCAGCTATCGGGGCAGGATGTTTCTGCCGTGGTGATTGCGCCCGTGCTAGTGAATGGAACGCCCGCAATCAGCCTAGGGGCGCAGTTGACGGGGAAGACGGCCGATGTGAAGAAAGATCAGCCCGCACAGAACGGGTCAGCGGAGCAACCCGCGCAAATGCGCATCAATCTGACGAAGATTGAGGACAAAGGCGCTTCCGAGCCGATCTCCTGTGTGCTGGTAGGCGTGGATAACGCACGGGAGTCGGTGAACAGTAAGGATGGCCTGATTACCGGTATCGACGCTTCGCGCACATTTTCATCGCTGGCGGACCAGGGCGTGAACAAACTGTCTGAGAAGTATGGAGACCTTGGGCAGATTCTTTCCAGTGTGAAGAAATCGATGGTAAAGGAAGCGGATCCGGCCATCGATTACAAGCCCGGGGTGGAATTTACCGTTAAGCTGACCAAACCGCTCGATTGGAAGGGGCCGGCGGCGACCGATGTTCCCGGGCAAATCGCAAACGCGGAGGCGTTGAAGAGCCTGGTTAATGAAGAGCCGTTCCGCACGATGGCATTGAAGCCCGCTAGTCCGTCGGATTTGACTAATCTCATGTTTATTGGAACTAATGAACAAATTCAGCAGGCCTTTAAAGATGCGGGATGGTTCCCAGCAACGCAGCCAGGGCGCAGCACCGATTTCAAAACCGCGCAAGCGATTATCGAAAATAACGGCTACAGCGAAGCACCCGTGTCGATACTGACCCTTAATGGAAAGCCACCAGACTTGGCGTTTGAGAAGCAAAATAATACGTTTGCTTCACGGCATCATATCCGCATTTGGCAAATGCCGCAAACATTTGACGGGAGGCCTGTGTTTGTGGCAGCGGCTACACATGATGTGAAGATCTATTTTTCGCAGACCAGCCGGTCTATCACTCACGGAATCGATCCCGACATCGATAAAGAGCGAGCCAAGGTGACGGATGACCTTCTATTTACCGGGCATATTCAGGCCACCGCGCTGGTGGACCGGACTAAAATCCCTAAAGCCATTTCAAATGCCACCGGCGACAAGCTTCAGACCGACGACAAAATGTCAGTCCTGGAATTCAAGGCCGGGAAGTGATGGAGCTTACGGAGAGAGAATCCGAGCCGGTGTCGCTGCTGCAGAATGACCATCGGTACAAATATCTCGACAGCTTCATTACTTTATTTGTGGTCGTATTGCTCGTTTCCAACATCGTAGCAGCGAAATTCTTCGCAATTGGATCGTTGCGGGTGAGCGCGGCTCAGTTGCTTTTTCCGATCACTTACATTTTCGGGGACATTTTCACGGAGGTTTACGGATATTCGGCGTCACGCCGGGCAATCTGGTTTGGTTTTTTTGCCTCGTTCATTCTGGTTGCGGTCTGTTTTGTGGCGGTGGAGATTCCCCCGGCGCCGGAGTACCCGGATCAGAAGGCATTTGCGACGATTTTTGCTCCGGTCGGCCGGATTGTCCTGGCAAGCCTGCTGGCATACTGGTGCGGCGAGTTCGCGAATTCCTTCACGCTGGCAAAGTTGAAGCTGCTGACGGAGGGAAAGTATCTTTGGACGCGGACGATTGGCTCGACGATTGTGGGCCAGGCAGTGGATACAACGGTGGTGATGTTTGTCGCGTTTTATGGGACGCGATCGGTGGGGGTGATTCTAAAGCTGATTGTTTCGGGATACGTAATTAAGGTCATCTACGAAACTTTGATGACCCCAGTGACTTATGCGGTGATTGGATACCTGAAGCGGGCGGAGAAGGCGGACTATTTCGATACCGAGACCAATTTCAATCCGTTTGCTACCAGCAGGAGATAATAGAGCAGGAACAACTTCCAGGCAGAGACTGAATATGGATTCATTGATCGCTACCTCCATCATTTCTGCCAGTAGCGCGGTTATTGTTTCGGTTACCGCACTAGTCCTGAATAATAAGCGGTTCGATGACTTCAACAAACGGTTTGACGACGTGAACCGGCGTTTCGACGATGTGAACCGCAGGATAGACAAGATCGAACATGTTCTTGAAGTCATTCAAACCGATCTAAAGCAGTTTTATCGAGACATTACGAGGTTGAAAGAGAATACTGGGCTCGATTAGCCGCCTTCATCCGGCGGTGCGCGGAGTAGTTTGACAGGCACGGTAAAGGTCCTGCCGTTACGGAAGATGGTGAGGCGAATGGTGTCGCCGACGCGTTTATGAGAGATGGTCCTGACCAGGGCGTCTTCCCGATCAACGGGTTGACCATCGATCGCCATGATCAAGTCGCCGCCGATGCCGAGCTCGGTGTTGCCAACCACGACAGCTTCACGGGCGCCGTGAATTCCTGCAGCCATCTCCGAACTGCCCCGAACAACACCTTGCACAAGCAGGCCACCGCGACGGGGAAGGCCGAGCGCGTCGGCGAGGTCGCCCGCTACATAATCGGTAGTGATCCCCGCTCTGGGACGTTCAGTGATGCGGCCAGCCTGGAAATCGCTTAATAACGCCTTTGCGCGATTGATGGGGAGCGCAAAACCAATGCCGAGATTCGTCTGGCCCACAATCGCAGTATTGATTCCGATGACATTTCCGGAGGAATCGAGCAGCGGGCCGCCGCTGTTACCGCCGTTAATGGCAGCATCGGTCTGAATCATGCCCTCGATACGCTGGTTATCTTCGCCCTTGATCGCGCGGCCAATGGAGCTGACAACGCCGGTGGTGAGAGTGCCCTCCAGGCCGAATGGATCGCCGATGGCAAGGACTTTTTGCCCGACCTGCAGATGATCCGAATCTCCCAGGTGCAGCGAGGATAACGTCTTCTTCGGAGTAATTTTGATCAGTGCGAGGTCGTCGGAACGGTCGATGTCGAGCGGCTGGGCGGTGTATTGCGACTGATCGAACAGGGTTACCTGGAGACGGCTGCTTCCGGAGATCACGTGATAGTTGGTGAGGATAAAGCCCTTGCTGTTGATGAGAAATCCGGAGCCAATGCTGTTCGACGCTACGGGCTGAAAGAAGAAATCGCGGCGCACGGTGGTGCTGGTGATGTAAACAGTGGCGAGACGGGCAGATTTGTAGATATCGATGTTGTTCTGCTCATCGGAGCGGAGACCGGCGCCGTAAACGTTGGCGGGCTCAGACCAGGAGGCGCTCGCGCGCAAGAACGGGTGGAGGACCGTTCGCAGATTCCAGCGGGAATGGGCGGTTAACCAGAGGAATCCAATCACGATGAGCAGCGAGAGAAGAAGCGTGCGGCTTTTCATTGTTTGCCGGCCTCGGCGAGCTGTTTCAGATCATTGAATACGTTGTTCACCTGCTGTGTCGTGTGCTCCTCGCTTCCATCCGTGTCGATGACATAATGCGCGTGCCGTTTCTTTTCATTGAGCGGCAGTTGGTGCTCCATACGGGCGAGCGCTTGTGCCCGGCTTAAGCCGTCTCGCGCCATTCCGCGCGCAAGTTGGGTCTCTTCGTTGCAAGCCGTAACGATCAGCCGGTCGAACGCGGTATAACGCCCGGTTTCTATCAGGATAGCGGCCTCGATGATGGCTATTCCAGCCGGGTCTTGTGCACGCAAGCTGTCTAATTCGCGCTTTTCCAGGCGAAAGACGGCGGGGTGGACGATGCCATTTAAGATCCGAAGTAGTTCCGGGGCGCCAAAGACGATGGCGCCGAGCCTCTTACGGTCTATCCGGTGATCCGGAGTCAGAATGCTAGCCCCGAAGGCATCTACGGTGGAATGGTGGGCCTCGCCGTCAGGCTCCAGCACCTGGTGACCGAGTCTGTCAGCGTAGATGACGTGACAGCCGAGACGTTCCAACTGAGACGCGACAAAGGATTTTCCACTAGCGTAACCGCCGGTTAGACCGACCTTCAGCATGTCATCCTGGCCTTAGCTTATTGCAAATGCTGTTCGGCAAGTTGCACTGTATTAGCCATGAGCATGGCAATGGTTAGCGGACCGACACCGCCAGGAACTGGCGTGTAGGCAGAGGAGAGTTCCCGCATCGCAAGCGGTTCCACATCACCCAGAAGAACACTCCCGTTTTTCGCAAAGCTTTCCAAACGCGACGGCTCGTGGGCGAAGAGACGCCGTGCCTCCGCTTCGTTGGTGAGGCGGTTCATGCCGACGTCGATCACAACCGCGCCGGGTTTGATGTAATCTCCCGTGATCATCGCGGGCTTGCCGATAGCGGCGACCAGGATATCGGCGCGGCGGCATTCCTCCGCCAGGTTCCGGGTGCGCGAGTGGCAGATCGTGACGGTGGCGTTTTCGTTCAGCAGCATGAGTGCCATGGGCTTACCAACGATCTCGCTTCGCCCGACAACCACGGCGTGTTTGCCTGCTATTGAAATTTTGTAGCGCTTGAGCAGTTCGATAATTCCAGCAGGCGTGCAGGCGCGAGGGGCAGGACGATTGGCAAACAAGCTGCCGGCGTTAAATAGATGAAAGCCGTCAGCGTCTTTCGACGGGTCAACAGCCAACAGAATTTGTTGCGCGTCGATCTGCGGTGGAAGAGGCATTTGCACCAGGATTCCATCGACAGCGTCATCCCTGTTGTACTGGTCGATCAGGGCCAGCAGCGCTTCTGTGGTGATCGAGGCCGGTGGTTTGGCGTCTAGGCTGAGGATTCCTACCTCATGGCAAGTCTTAATCTTATTGCGAACGTAAATTTTTGACGCTGGACTGTCGCCGACCAGGACAACAGCAAGGGCCGGTGGACGGCTCTTTGACCGGAGCGATTCGATGCGAGGCCGCAGCTCAGCGAGAATCTCGTTCTTAATTTTGTTCCCATCGAGGATAACTCCGCTCATGAAACCGTGAGGATAACAGAGGTCATCGAACCACGGTAGCATCGCCGGCGGACTGCACCATAAGGTCCTTTATGTGCGGTTATCCGGGAAGCCGATAGCATGGCTTGGGCTAACGTACGATGTTGGACAATCTGAGCAATATCTTCTTACCCTCTGATGAGCCGCTGTCAGCCATAGCGATCGCTTCCTGAAATCGCTCCAACGGGATGCTCGTTGTCGGAGGGAGCGTCAGGCGTGCTTCACCGATCATGCTCAAGAGATCCGTCAGGACGTTCCTGACATTTTCTATGGTCTGAGTTTCGAGCCACCTCGGGAGCCACCAGCCTCGCACGATGGCTGCCGAATAAATGAGCTTTGGGCTGAAGACAGGCATGAGAAATTTCGCTGGATCTGTCTGCCGGTGACTCGACAACGCGCCGAATTGCACCAACATGCCTGTAGGTGCGAGATTCCGAACGATCTCCCCGCCTACTTCGCCTGCAACACAGTCGATCGCGTAATCTATTCCCTTTCCATCTGTGATCTCCTGCAGGCGACTCCGAAGATCTTCGTCCTCCGTGCAGACGACCTCATCGCCTCCCAGAGCGTGAATGATCTCGGCTTGTGCGCGTCGGTGAATCACATTGATGGTGCGAAATCCGTAAATTTTAGAAAGCTGCAGAACCAGTCTGCCCACGCTGGACGCCGCCGCTGTTTGCAGGAGCCATTTTCCCTCCCCGAGCTGCTGGATGGATTGTGTTAAAGCCCATGCGGTAAGCGGGTTTTGATAACTCGTCGCAGCAGTCTCGTCCGTGATGGAACCTGGCACCGGGACAATATTGGAGGCCTTGCAGATGGCCCTCTCGCGCCATAGATTCCACGTTCCGATACAGATGACCCGATCGCCAACGTGTACGGCAGTGACGCCCGCTCCAATCTCAAGAACTATTCCGACTCCCTCTGCACCAGGACTAGCAGGCAGACCTGGCTGGTAACCATAGCGGCCACGCACCATGTGCATATCTGAAGGGTTAACCGGGCTGAAGAGCATCTGCAATAGCACCTCGTCCTGAGCCGGCTTCGCTTCTTCGATCTCTTCGAGTCGCAGCACCTCGCTGGGATCACCGACCGTGCTAAACATGAGTGCTTTCACTTGTTGCTCTCTTTCTCTCGCGTCATAAGCCGCGCAAAGTCTATTAGGACTGGGAGTACGACATGGTCCAGATTGCGGGCTTATCGGGCTGATACTCATTTCCTTCCCAGGGGCTACCGCAGATGTGCAGGTACGCGTAGGGCGTATCGGTGAACATCATCCACGCTCCTTTGTCCCGAAGCGTCGTTGGAAGACCATAAGTGGCAGCGTCGAACGGCCATAGAATCATCCAGTGCGGCCCAATGGGAATGGCCGGACTCGTTTTGTTAAAAGGATTGGTGTTACTGTGCTGCGTAGCCCCGCAAAGCATATAGGCCATCCCCGGAACCGTGTTCGTGGGCTTCGGCTTTCTTGCCTTAATATCGGCGAACCATTGCATTGCGACCGGATCTGCGCACATGGGTGGGTCGCCGACCTTGTTCTCATCTCCAGGCATGCATATCCACTTGTTTGTCCCCTGGAACAGAATCGTCATCTTGCCGTGAGCGTCTACTTCGGCTACAGTCGCGTCTTTCGTAATTGAAGCTGGCCCCGATAGACGAGCACGTCTAATCTTGACGTTCAGCGCCTCATCTCCTTGTGCTTCCCTTTGTACATCAGATGCAGATGACGTCCCCGATCCTACTGCAAGCGTCATTTCCGCAAGAGCTGCACTCCCGGTAAATGACCGGCGAGAGACTCCGCCATTCGTACCAGCGGCTCGCTCATTCGATGTGGATGATGTCGGACCCTGAATTACATTGCTCATATTGTTCATATCGTCTCCTCGTTAGCACTGTTAAGACTCCGCTTTTGGATGGATGAGCCACTTGAGCACCTGCTCAAGAAGCGGGTACATAAAAGCGCTGCGACAGCTAGACCGCTTGCAAGGCAAGAGGTCTAGCTGAGGGCTCGGCATCTGTGGCTCTGCCTGCAAGCTCCTCTTTGTGGGCCAGCAGAAAGTCATGCAATCCAAGAGGTGGCTGGCCGCCTATCCTCTCGATGACATCATTTGTTCCCGCGAAGAGCCCGTTCTGATAGTCACGCGCGACTTCGGTTACGTGCTGCCAGAAGAAGTCTCCCTTCTGAATTTGCTGAGATTTCCTGAGCGTTGCAACATCGGTTTGCTCATAGTCGATCTGTTTGCCTAGAACGCGGCCCACTTCTGCAGTGATCTCGGCGAAGGTGAACTCTTTCTCACCGTAGAGCGGATAAATCCTGCCCTTATGCTCTTCAGGAGATACGAGGATGTTGGCGATTGCGCGAGCCTGATCGACGGCAGCGACCGGCGCGTGTCGCCCTGTCCCAAACGGAAGGAGGAGTGTCCCGGACTTGTAGGATGCCGCCCAACGGAGAGACCACTCAGCAAAGAACGTCGGGCGCAAATGCGTCACCGGCACTTCGGACCAATCAAATACACGTTCCGCCAGCCAGTGATCCTGTGCGGCGTGGCTCTTGGCTTCACGGCGGGCGGAGATTTGTGACATATTCGCAATCGCAGTCAGTTCTACTTCCTTCGCTGCTTGAGCGAAGTAGGCGGTGGCCTGGAGAATGCCAGGCACGATCGGATAAACAAAGTATGCCGAGTAGATTCCTTCGAGACCCGTACGCACTGATTCGAAGTCGAGCAAGTCTCCCTTGATGACCTCCGCGCCGAGCTCACGTAGCGCTTGCGCCCTTGTGTCTTCGCTGTGAACGAGGGCTCGTACTTCCTTCTTCTTGTCGAGCAGAAGCTTCACAACCGCGCTTCCAGTTGCTCCAGTTGCACCTGTAACCAAATACTTTCTGTTTGCCATTGTCATCCTCCTTAACCTTGATCTACGCCGGGCTAAGCTGCTGCCGACGTAATTAAAGACTCGATTTTCGCGTCCAGATCTCGCGCGATCAGTGATGCGTTTGCACTTTTGTAAGGGGCAAGAAGACCACTCATCTCGTCGTAGGAAACATGAACCCCGTCCGGTCGTTCATCTACCAAGATTGTGACGGGCGCGTAAGAACCAGCATCGGGCACCAGTTCTACTATTTGCGCCATGATTACGGGATTTCCTAAAATCAGGCGAACGCTTTGCGGAGCATTTCCGCCGTTTTTTCTTCGCAAGACGTCTCCCTGGTCAAAACGAGTGAACTCTATAAATCCTGATGAACCAACAACCGACCCGATCAGCATTTCAAAATCTTGGTAGGTTGTGGTTCGCTCCATTACGAGTCGCAGGGCAGCAAAGTAGGGCTGCCTCACGGCCGCATGAAAGTCGGATAAAACGGCTTCGAATGTCTTAGAAGAAGTGACGTTGAAGCGCGTGACAGTGATTTGATTCGTTGACATCTATTCTCTTTCTTTACGAACGTTCCTTAACGCTCAGACTTGCTATTAACCTTTACTGATTGCTTAACGTCGCTGCTGCCATTTGGATGAAATCGGCGACTCTTTCGGGTGCCGCCAGCATTGCGACGTGACTCGTAGGGACGGCAATGGTGGTTGCGTTCATCCTCAGCGCTTCCATCTCTTCGAGTTGCGGTGAGACCGTACGATCGTCTTCGGCGATAATGAACCAATCCGGCTTGTTCTTCCACGCTGGGTTCGTCGCGGTAGCGGCCAAGGCAGCTCCTGCCGTAGGTATTTGGGTCGCCGTCAGGATTTTCTTTTCTCTGTCTGACAGATCTTGAGCGAAGTCCTCTGCAATGACCTGTGGCGCGAGCTCGAAAAATCCGAAAGGATCAGGCTTGAGTGTGGCACCGGCAGGAGTGGGATTCGCGGTGGCGAGCGATAACGAGGATTCACCTTCGTCAGGAGCAAATGCTGAGACGAAGACTAGCCCGACAACTTTGGAATCGTTGCCCGCTTCGGTAATGACTGCGCCACCGTAGGAGTGCCCGACAAGCAATACAGGACCGTGCACCAGGGCGATTGTGCGTTCCGTAGTCGCCACGTCATCGGCCAGAGAAGTTAATGGAATCTGCACCGCAACGACATGCAAGCCGGCTTCTGTCAGGCGAGGAATGACCTTTGACCAACTGGAGCCATCTGCCCAGGCTCCATGCACAAGCAGGACATTCTTAACGGCATGTTGACTGGAGGTGGCCTGAGCTGATACGACCGCAGGGAGGCCTGTAGCAAGTAATCCGATACTTGCCAGGTGAGTGAGATGGTGAAATGAGTGTGAAAGCTTCATGCGTTGTCTTTTCTGAAGAGCTGCGATGTAAATCAAGCTCTTCAATCCCTAACCATGCACTGTGATGGCCATTTGTAAGTCCATGAAAGATCTGAGGACTGCGGCTGATCCCATGCCGACTTCTCAGAAGATTCCGCGTTCTCGGCAGTCTCCGATAAACTGTGAAATAAGTCTCGAATCCGGCTCCGAGCAAGCAGGGACAGCGACAGTGAACTGCATCCGCTGGAGCATAGCAACTCCGTTGTTCAGCCAAACCTTAACTCTGCTCGTGACCGAAAGCTAGTGAATTACCGCGGTCTGCTCTTCAAAGTACTCACGCCTCATCCATTCACGAACATAGCGCGGGCAGCGGAGTAATTCGACGCCCTGTTGCTCACAGACATTCAAAAATCGCACTACCTCGACATCGACCAGCGTTACCTCGTCTAGGTCCAGCACGAAATGAGGGTGTTCAAGTTGTTTTCTCAATTCGGCCAGATGCTTCGATTGCATTCGGCCAATCAGCCGAATCGTGGTCGTTTGTCCGTCCGAATTCTTTTCGATCCTTAACATTGAGGGACTCGCTACTATGTAAAGCAACGCGAGGTCCGTTTGTAACGAATTGATTTCATAACATCGAGTAGCGGAAGATGCTGATTTCTCAGAAGCCGGTTCCGTCTTCTCGGCTTTAATGCGTCAAACGCAAGTTGACACTGCCCTGGGCAAAAGCGGTTTCGATTAGTGCGTTTTGAAGCGCTGCTTGCTGATACTCAAGCTGGCAATCCGCGAGTCAAGGGTCTGGCGCGGCATTCCTAATTTGGCGGCTGCGCCGTTTGGTCCCGAGACCTGACCGTTGCACTCGATCAGAGCAGATTCGATCATTTGTCTTTCGCGATCCTCAAGGGTGATTACCAAGGCACCGCTCGAGAAAGGACCGTCGCCCGAGGACACCGTTGGCGGAGGATCTCGTTTCAGCCATGCCTCATCTATCACAAACACGTCGTTTTCGCAGAGGAGAACAGCCCGCTCAACTATGTTTTGCAATTCGCGAATGTTTCCAGGCCAATCGTACGCCTGAAGCAAATCCAGAGTCTTCTTTGAGACTGTTCTAATTCGCTTACTAGCGTTCTTTGCGTAGCGCTGAACCAGGTACTCGAGAAGGACAGGAACGTCATCCAGCCGCTCCCGGAGGGAGGGTACCTGTATCGGAAACACATTCAACCTATAGAAAAGGTCTTGTCGGAACGTCCCAGCGGCAACGTCGGCCTTTAAATTCCGATTGGAAGCCGCGACGACTCGAACGTTGACACGAATCGGATGACTACTTCCGACGCGCTCAAATTCACGCTCCTGGAGCACTCTCAGCAAAGCGATTTGAGTCTCGGCAGGAAGATCACCAATCTCGTCCAGAAAGATTGTGCCGCCGTCTGCCGCTTCGAAACGCCCCAGACGCCGCTGCACGGCACCGGTAAACGCGCCTTTCTCATGCCCGAATAGTTCGGACGCAATCAAGGAGGCCGGAATGGCCGCGCAATTTACTCGTATAAATGCCTTTGTCGAACGGTTCGACATTCGATGGATAGCGCGGGCAACCAGTTCTTTGCCCGTGCCGGTTTCACCGAGAACAAGCACGGTGGAGTCAGAGGGCGCTACTTTCTCCACGTTTGTGAGCACCTTTCGCAATGCGGCAGAGGACCCGATGATCTCCTCAAACATCGAAGAGCGGATGATATCTTCACGCAGCGCGAAGTTCTCGTTTCTTGTCCTCTCCTCGACCTGCTTACGATCGTCGATGTCGAATCCGGCCGCGTACCAGCGCACAGGGCAGCCCTGCGCGTCCAGCAAGGCGCTATAACGAATAAGGAACCAGCGGTACACCCCATCGTGTCGCCGCATGCGTTGTTCGTTTTCAAAGGAAAGCCCGTGCAGAAGTGATTGTTTGCGTTCCTCTCGCAATCTCTCCACGTCTTCTGGGTGAAACACCCGGCCACGGAAGTCTTCCTCTTTTAGGTCTTCGGGCGACAGTCCGGTGTATTGCAGCAGAAATGTATTCGCGTGCAAAGCGCTTCCATCCGGTCTCAAGAATAAAACGAGTTGCGCGATCGTATCGACGATCTGCTCCAACTCTGTTTCGCTCTGCCGCAGCTTTTCTTCCGTCCGTTTCCGGTCTTCAATATCGACATTGCTTCCATACCAATTGACGATGTTGCCTTGTTCATCGCGCTTCGGAACAGCTCGAATCAGAAACCAGCGATATTCTCCATCGAAGCGGCGGATACGTGCTTCCATCTCACCCGGTTCTCCAGAAACAACGATTTTCTGCCACTTTCTCTGGAGTGGCCTTAAATCGTCAGCGTGAATAGCGGCTGTCCATCCCCACCCGTGCGCTTCTTCCGGAGAGAGCCCGGTGTATTCATGCCATCGTTGATTTAGGAACTCCCTGGACCCATCGGGGGAAGAACGCCATGCAAAAGTCGGGATTGTGTCAACGAGAATTTGAAGCTGGTTTTCTCGCCGTTGCGACTCCTCGAGTAATTTTCCTAGGTTAGGCGTTGTATGCTGCCCGCGAGTTCCATCCATACGGTTGTGGCTACTAACTAATTGGATCACGCAGTCGCCGCGAAAAGCCCGGCTATTGAGCCGTGGCGATAGTAGCGAGGCTTTTAAATTTATAATTTGCTGCTCCGCGCAGACCCGCACACCTTTGTTACCGTGTTTCTGTGTTTTCGGAAAGAGCCGAGATATCAGCGGCGTTTTTTACTGAATAGTCAATCGTATCAATGACTTGGGAATGGCGCTCCGCTTGCACTAAGTTGTGTCGTAAGTGTTCGTTAGAAGGCGCTTAGGTTACAACTGAGCGCACAGAAAAGGATTACACCATGAATACCCTCGAAAATAAAATCGCATTCGTTACGGGTGCCTCCAAAGGTATCGGCGCATCTATCGCCAAACACCTCGCCGCCGCTGGAGCCACTGTCGTAGTCAATTACTCGACTAGCCAGTCCGGCGCAGATCAGGTCGTTGCTGAGATCACCGCGGCCGGAGGCAAAGCCGAAGCTGTTCAGGGTGATTTCTCCAAACCGGAAGACATTACGAGGGCGCTCGGTGAGATCAAGCAGAAGTACGGCAAGCTTGACATTTTGGTCAACAATGCCGGCGTCTACAAGTTCAGCCCGCTCGACGAGGTGACGCCTGAGGAGTTCCATCGCGAATTTAACCTTAACGTTCTCGGGGTTCTTCTCGCAACCAAAGAGGCCGTTCGGCTCATTGGACCAGAAGGCGGGTCGATCATCAACATCGGCTCGGGGGCCGGTTCTATGTCGCCAGCCAATGCGTCGGTCTACTCTGCGACGAAAGGCGCGCTCAACTCTATAACCATCTCCCTGTCGAAAGAGTTAGGTCCGCGCAATATCCGCGTGAACAGCCTCAACCCCGGTCTAGTGGAGACTGAAGGAACCCACGCTATAGGTATTCTCGAAAGTGAATTCCACGACGCGGCGCTCAAGGCAACCCCTCTCGGCCGGATCGGCCAGCCGCGAGACATAGGTCGAATTGCAGTGTTCCTAGCCTCTGAGGATTCCTATTGGGTGACCGGTCAAGCCATCCTCGCCGCAGGCGGACAAACGCAATAAGCACTCAGACATGGACCGGAGCTTGTTCATACAAGCTCTTGCGGTTGCTGTCGAGACCTTAGCTTTTAGAACAAAGCGGAGCAGAAATCATGGGAAAACTAGAAGGAAAAATCGCACTCATCACAGGCGGGGGCAGCGGCATTGGATTTGCTACGGCTAAACGCTTCGTGCAGGAAGGAGCATGGGTCTACATTACAGGACGGACGCAATCGAAGCTGGATGAGGCCGTGAAGCAAATTGGTACGAACGTCACAGGAGTACAGGGCGATGTGGCAAGTCTTGGGGATTTAGATCGCCTTTTCGAACGGATCAAGAAAGATAAAGGCAATCTCGATATCGTCTTTGCGAATGCCGGCATTGCGAAATACGGAACACTCGGGACTCTCGACGAAGATCATTACAACAGCATTTTCGACGGCAACGTAAAGGGCTTGCTGTTTACGGTTCAAAAATCGCTGCCGTTGCTGCAGAACGGTGCCTCGATTATTCTGATGTCCTCTGTGGTCGGCAGCAAAGGTCTGCCATCAAACAGCGTTTATGCTGCTAGTAAGGCGGCGATTCGCTCCTTCGCTCGGACCTGGACTACTGCTCTCAAGACTCGCAACATACGGGTCAATGCGATCAGCCCCGGCCCTATCGATACGGAAGGTTTACGTGAATTGCTTGGCTCGGCTCAGGAGGGGCAGGACAGGTTGAAAAGCCTTAGCTCGACCGTGCCGCAGGGACGCGTGGGTCAGCCCGACGAAATCGCGAAGGCAGCGGTATTTCTCGCCTGCGACGACAGCAGCTATGTCACCGGCACTGAATTATTCGTCGATGGCGGTTTCGCGCAGGTGTAAAGACTATCGATCACTCAATAATTTCAAGAACCCTGAGGAGACCGAATGAGAAGGTGGCACCAGAGGCTCATGACGCCGTGCTCAAGATAACCCACCCGGCGTATGGGCCGGACTGGTCCTTTCGCAAACTCTCAGATTGCGCCTCAACTCGCATAGCGATAACTATTCAAGGAGAACAGACATGAGTAAATACACACATCAGATGGCACCGACCCAGTTCGTGGAGGCCAATGGTATCCGCTTCGCCTACCGTCGTTTTGGCAAGAAGGAGAGCGTTCCTCTCGTCTTCAATCCACACATTCTCGGCAATCTGGACAGTTGGGATCCGGCGGTTACCGACGGTCTTGCTCAAAGCCGTGAGGTCATCCTGTTCAACAACGCGGGTGTGGCTAGTTCGGGCGGCGAGGTTCCTCAGACCTTCGCCGAGATGGCGAAGAACGCGGGGGTGTTCATCGACGCGCTCGGTCTAACCCGAGTCGACGTTCTGGGTTTCTCGATAGGCTCAATGGTTGCACAGATGATCGCTCACGACCGGCCGGATCTGGTTCGTAAGCTAGTGATCGTGGGCAGTGGACCTCGCAACGGAGACAGCATTCCGCTCACACCAGAGTCGCAAAAAATCTTCACGGCCAAATACGGGAACCTCGACGATTTCTGGATTGATGGCTTCTTCACAACATCGGCCGCAAGCCAAGCCGCCGGTAAAGCGTTTCTGAAGCGCAGGGATGCACGCGTGGAGAATCGCGACATTCCCATCAATGACAAGGTCCAGCCAGCTCAGTTCGCTGTACTTCAGGAGTGGAGTAAGCCTATCGGTGAAAGCTTCGCCTATCTGAAGGACATCAAGATGCCGGTCCTGATCGTCGGTGGTAAGTCCGATATTATCTTTTACACCATCAACTCGTTCTACCTCCAGCAGAACCTGCCCAATGCGCAATTGATCGTTTATCCGGGCGCGGCTCACGGTTCCCTATTCCAGTATCCAGAGTTATTCGTCGAACACACCAGCATGTTCCTTCGTGGCTAAATCGAAGGCTGCTCAAACTCGGAGCAGAGCCGCATTCCGCAACTCACACGCAGTCTTAAATAGTCCTTCAGGAAGGAAAATCATTGGCTAAGAAACGATTGGAAGATCGGTATCTAACCTTGAGCTGCTAAGCGCCGCTGCGCAACGTTACCGTGCGCAAACGCAGCGTTTTCGCACCAAACAGGTCAATGCTCAATTTCCGAGGATTCTCGCGTTGCGAAAACGTATTGCGTTACCAGTTCGATTGGCGACATATTTGTGCAATGCTGATCGGCTATGCCGGAGTCTCTACCGACGACCGGGGCACCGCCGTCCAGATTGCTGGCTGGGTTCGTCACGCCGTCAAACACACAGGAGCAGTTCGGGCTTTGGGCGCCGCAGACCGTCCGGCGCAATGCCCATAGGCTTGAAATACATTCTCGAACACGCTGTCCCAGGAGATGCCAGCGGCATAGAGGCGGGCAGCGTGGCACATGCGGGCATGAGTGGCGCGATCGGCCATGAGGTCGCTGACATAGCCGACGAACTCGCTCCCGTTTTCCGCGACATATCCGGTGGTGCCGTGCTGCACAAGGAATTTGGGACCGCCATCCGAGGTAACGACGGCAGGAATCCCGGAAGAGAGTGCCTCCAGGACCACGTTTCCAAACGTATCGGTGGTGGAAGGAAACACAAAGATATCCATGTTGGCGTAAGCCTCGGCAAGGGGGACCCCCTGCAGAACACCGGTGAGCGTCACGTTTGCCACATTTTCACGAAGCCACGCACCGTCGGTTCCCTGCCCGACAATGACAAACTCAAAATCACGGTGCCCTAACGCTAATAGACCGCGGGACAGTTCCGCGAGGAAACGGACATTTTTCTCGGTTGTCAGACGGCCAACGTAACCGATGCGGAAGCAAGGGGAGAATCGGTTGCGTTGGATTGGGGAAAACAAGTCGGATTCGACGCCGCGGCGCATGAGGAAAACCGGCCTGCGGGTCATGCCATGCAAGAAAGTAACCAGCTCATTGTTCGGAGCAAGGACCACTTTGGCGCGCCGGTAGAACCATTTCAAGATCCCGAGCGAGAGCATTTCAGCCAAGCGCCCCAAACCGCTACTGGCGAGGTTTCCCAGAAAGCTCGTGAGGCGTTCCAAACGCCGGGCGGCATATTCATGCAGGCTGGTGTGCCAGGAGATCACCAGCGGCAACCTCAACCGCAAGGCGGCATATAACCCAAGGAGCCCCATGTCACCCGGCCCAGTGAGGTGGATCAGATCAGCCCGAAAGTTCCTGATCTCTCTCACCACGCGATTGGCGTACCGCAGGAGAAACGGATCGTAGGGGAGATTGGTATCGAGCGGGACGGAAGCCGGGCCCCGTTGCAGTTGACAGATGGTGACTGACCCGTCGACAGATCTTTCGTTTACCGGGCCGGGATGAATGCTGAGAAAGGGAATTTGCCGACGCCGGGCAAAAGCCTCCAGTTGGCGGCTGGTGAGCGCGACACCGTTCACTTCGTGGAAGGTGTCGGGCAGGAAGGCAGTTCGAGGATACCCGGTCAAATAGCGGCCTCCATATCGGACCATACGGATGCGCGGTCGTCCAAGCAGAGCCGCAGGGCGGACCGGACTCCGTGCCATTCCAACAAACGCATAGCGGTAACAAAGCGTTGAACCACTTTGGGACCACCGCCCTTCCAAACAGTTTGCATGGGAAGCGGCTCAACGTAGTCGGGCCCTTTAAAAAAGACGCGGTCAGCCCAAGTGCGGCGGCCCTCAAAGTTTCCCGGGTAATCCCGAACGACGTCGACCATGGTTTGGAGTATCCGAAGCTTCAACGGCTCGTGGTACTGCGGCATAAAGACGACGTGGCTGGTCCGGTGGTCGCGAATTTCCGAGACAAAACCGGCCATGTTGTCGGAGTGAGAAAGATTCAGAATGGCATTCGGCTCAAGACCGTGACGGTCGCCGCCAGAGATCAAGGGCAGGCCGGCCTGCTTTCCAAGCCAGATCACCTGCTGATTTTCATGCCAGGAACGCAGACCATTTAGCTCTAGCGCATGAAACGAGCGGCCATGGCGCTCCAGCAATCGACCGAGCACCTGAGCATGCCGCTGCAAGCCGATGCTTTTCTCGTCCCACATCGGATGATTTAGCACTAGCAAGATGCTCGGATGGTCATTGAGCATATCGAGTAGGGCACCTAGGCGATGCTCTAGCGGGTCGGCGGTGAACGAGGCTAGTTGCTCGGTGATGGCGGCACGTTCCGATGCCGGAATATTGTGGACGCCCAAGTGAAAGAAAGTAGGGCCGAATGGAACCGTCCACTCGGTGGAGATGGGGGACTCGCGGAAGCGCTCCAGCACCTGGAGAGCGGCACCGGCCCGGCTGTCGTCGTGGTCGGTGAGCGAGACGAGACCCGTAAGCTGAAACTGCGCCTGAATTTGCTTTTCCTCCAAGCGATGCGCCTGACGCGGAGCAAGTGGCGGCGTCCAAAAGGCACGGGCAAAATCGAGGCCGACTCCTTTGTTTTCGGCATATTCCGCCTGCTGACGGCGCACGGCACTACCGAGGTATGGCACCTTGGCGGTGTAGCGTGGAATCATTTCAAGGCTTTCTTCCGAGTACATGGTGTGGCTATGCAGCGAGACACCAGAGCGGAAATCTTTATTGATGATGCGGTTTTTCCAGAAGAACTGGAATGTCGTAGTCGCTGTTTTGTTGTTCACAACTGCCATAGGTGTGCGATTACAGCCCCATCCTCATAATGTGTTATCGATGTTACGCATCGATTTGTATTTGGTGAAAACCGCGTTAAGAACAAGGTTGACCGAACATGTTCGCGAATTTCCCATAGGCGGTAATCATGGCAATTCGGTAACACAGAGACGGCGGGCTATTAACAGAGGCGGCGTTCGGTCTTCCCAAGCGGCAACTTGAGATGGGGATCTCTTATCCTGAAGCGACTAGATAGAAGGGAAGCCATATACAAAAATGGATGACACGACTCGGCCTTCGCGGCGTGAGGCACTCCTCGGTTCGGCAGCTCTTGCGAGCGTCTCTGCTGTTTTCACAAGCCGGACAGCGAACGGCCAATCCCGCAAAGACAGCTCCAGCAACGCTCTGCTTACGACGGCTCAGACTCAGAGTATCTTTGGGACGCGCGGAGAGTTTGAGAGTGGAGTACTCTCAATCAATTTGCCACGAACGGATCTCCATCCGGCCATCGCAGGAACGGCTATGCAGCCGGAGGCCGGATTCAGCAGCCAGATCACTTTCCAGGCAACCGGGCGTCAGGCGATAGCGAAGTACGAATTTGTGTTACTGGACACCGAAGTGGATGCGGTAACCAGTGCGCTACTGCAATCGGACATGAAACCGCCAACAACGAACATCAATGCGCTTCATAACCATTTCCTTCAGCTCACGCCTGCCATCAAGCATCTTCATGGGACAGCGATGGGGAACGCCGGGCAACTGGCACAAAGCATCCGTGCCGCACTGGCGAAAAGCGCTCAGCCTTTTTCCGAGGTAAAGACCGGGGACACGGGCCTTCCCGATGACCAGATTGCGAAGTCCATAGGTGGAAAGGGAAAGGTGTCCGGGCGAGTTCTAGCTGTCGATATCCCACGCAGTGAGAAGATCTCCGAAATCGGAATCGAACTCAAGCCTGGTATGCAGATCGATTCGGAATTTAAATTCCAGGGAATCGGCCAAAATGGGCACGCGGCATTGGTCGCCGAGTTCGTGCTCTTGGCGGGAGAAGTAGATGCAGTTGCACGCAGTCTTCGCGATGAAAGCATTTCAGTCATGGCAATTCACAACCACGAATTGTTTGTTACGCCGGGACTATATTACTTGCACGCATTTGCTACGGGAGATCCGCTCACCTTAGCAGCCAATATACGAAAGGCGCTTAGGAATACTCGCAGCAAATTCAAGCAGAGCTAATATCGCTACGGTTTGTACACTGGGAATGGACTCTGGCCCGACTAGCCATCATGAAAATTTGCTATTTTGACTCCTTCTCAGGTATTAGCGGCGATATGACCGTTGGTGCCCTGGTGGACGCAGGCGCGGACTGGGCTGCGCTTCAGGGCGCGCTTCACAGCTTGCAATTGGGTGCGTCGTTCCGGCTGGAGAAGACCAAGCGCAAGGGAATTGCGGCGTCCAAATTCACGGTGGACGGGGGCGAGCAGAAGGCGCATCGCCACTTGCCGCATATCGAGAAAGTTATTGCGTCCGGTGATCTCACCGATCGGGCGCGGAAAAATGCGCTGGCGGTATTCCGGAAGCTGGGCGAAGCAGAAGCAAAATCACATGATGTGCCGATTGAGAAAGTACATTTTCATGAGGTGGGCGCGGTGGATTCGATCTGCGACATTGTGGGCGCATGCGTGGCGCTGGATCTGCTGGGAATCGATGAGGTGCGAAGTTCGCGGATCAATGTGGGAAGCGGGACTGTAAATACGGAGCATGGCGTCCTGCCAGTACCAGCGCCGGCGACAGCGGAGATGCTGCGGGGTCTGCCGATTTACTCGGCTGGACCAGAGGCGGAACTCACGACCCCAACGGGCGCGGCACTAATTAGCACGCTGGCTACAGGGTTTGGCGGGCCGCCGGCAATTCGAATGCTGTCGCAGGGTTTCGGCGCGGGTGACAAGGATTTTCCGGGGCAGGCAAATGTGCTGCGTGTGCTGGTGGGCGAGAAGACCCACGCGGCTGAGGCGACGACTATTTCGGTGATTGAGGCGAACATTGACGATTCGACGCCGCAAGTGTTGGGTTATGCGATGGAGCGTTTATTCCAGGCGGGCGCGCTTGACGTAACGCTGACGCCGGTGTTCATGAAGAAGAACCGGCCTGCAACGGCAATCTCGGTTCTGGCCGAACAGGGCAAAGCGGAACAGCTTGCTGCGATTGTGTTTGCGGAGACAACCACGCTCGGTTTGCGGGTAACGCAGGCAGAACGGCGCGTGCTCGCGCGTGACTCGTCCGAGGTAGACACGGCGTATGGCAAAGTGCGGGTGAAATATACCGAAAGCGGAAGCTTCGCTCCGGAGTATGAAGATTGCCGGAGGATCGCGGCTGAGAAGAACGTGCCGCTAAGAACCGTGATCGCCGAAGCGGCCGATGCATTTCAGAAGGAACGAAGTTCGAAATAATTGATGAATTCAGGGAAGTACTACCTCACCACGCCGATCTATTATGTGAACGCGGCGCCGCATATTGGCCATGCGTACACGACAATTGCGGCCGAGACAATTGCGCGACTCAAGCGGATGCAGGGGTTCGATGTAGTGCTGACGAGCGGCACGGACGAACATGGCACCAAGGTAGAACGGGCGGCGCTGGCGCAAGGCAAAACGCCAGAAGCGTTTGCCGAATTGATTTCCGATGAGTTCCGGTCGCAGTGGCGGAAACTCGATTTACAGATCGACCGGTTTCAGCGGACCACAGCAACCAACCATGCCAGGTTGGTGAACGAGCTATTTGAGGCCTGCAAAAGCAACGGCTACATCTACAAGGGCACTTACACCGGCTTGTATGCGGTGGTGAGCGAGTCGTTCGTGAACGACGCCAAACCCGGCGATATCGATCCTGAGACCGGCAAGCCCTACGAGGAGGTAACGGAGGAGAATTACTTCTTCAAGTTATCGGCGTTCACGGACCGGTTATTGCAGTTTTACGAGACACATCCGCATTTCATTCAGCCGGAGATTCGGCGCAACGAAGTGCTGGCATTCGTGAAGCAAGGCTTGGCGGACTTGTCGATCACGCGCACGAGCATCAAATGGGGCATTCCGGTGGAGTCGGATCCGTCACATGTATTTTATGTATGGTTCGACGCATTGATGACCTACATCAGCGCAGTGGAGGGCATGGATCGGTGGCCGGCGGATCTGCACCTGATCGGCAAGGAGATCCTGCGTTTTCATGCGGTTTATTGGCCGGCATTTTTGCTGGCCGCCGGTTGGGAGTTACCCAAGCAGGTATTCGCACACGGCTGGCTGCTTTTTGAGAATGACAAGATGAGCAAGTCGCGCGGCAATATCGTGCGGCCTGCTCCAATCGCCGATGTGATGGGCGTGGATGCGCTGCGGTACTTCTTGCTCCGGGAAATCGTGTTTGGGCAGGACGGCAGTTTTAGTTTCGATGCTCTGGTGGGCCGCTATAATTCGGACCTGGCGAATGGGTTGGGCAATTTAGCCAGCAGAACGCTGAATATGATTCAGCAGTACCGGGAGGGCGCGATTCCTCAAGCTGCTGGCGACGCGGCGATCACCGAGGCTGCTACGAAGGCCACGGCGGCCGCTATGACGGCATATGAATCCTGCGAGTTTTCGAAGACGCTGGAACAGATCTGGAGCATCATTGCGGCAGTCGATAAATACATCGTCGAACAAGCGCCGTGGAAGCTGGCAAAGAATTCATCAAAGCAGCAGGAGCTTAATGAGACGCTTTACACAGCGGCAGAGGCGCTGCGCATTGTCTGTGGCCTGGCAAGCCCGGTGCTGCCTCATACAACGGAAGCTATTTGGCGGCAGTTAGGTTTCGCTACACCGGTCAGTGACCTGCGAAGTGAATCGCTCGGCTGGGGCGGTTTGCAAGCCGGGCAGAAGATCGGGGCGATTGCTCCTGTGTTTCCCCGATTGGACGCAAAGGCAACGATCGAAAAAATGCAAGAGATGGAAGCAAGAGAAAAGGAACGGCAAGCGGCGCTGATGGGCAAAGCGGTAGAAGGCACTGCTCCTGTCGAGAAGACATCTGACGAGCTTATATCGATTGATGATTTCGCGAAAGTGGATCTGCGTGTGGGAGAAGTGAAGTCGGCCGAGACGGTGAAGGGTGCCGATAAACTGCTGCATTTGAAAATTGATATTGGCGAGGCTGAGCCGAGAACGATTGTGGCCGGCATTGCTCTGGCTTACCAACCGGAACAGTTGATAGGACGCAAGGTGGTGATTGTCGCTAATCTACAGCCCCGCAAGCTGCGAGGGTTGACCTCGCAAGGCATGATCGTGGCGGCGAGTCTTGAAGGCGGACTGCCGGTGCTGGCTGGTTTCCATGAGGATATATCGGCAGGAGCGCGCTTGAAATAGCGGCCCGACGGGCGAGTTACATGGAATTAACCGATTCGCATTGTCACTTGGATGACGGGCAGTTCGAGGCCGACAGGACGGAAGTCATCGGACGAGCGCGAGAAGCTGGCGTGAAATATATGCTGGCGATCGGGACGGGCGACGGTCCGCCGGACCTGGAAGCGGCCATACGGCTGGCCGACGATCACTCGTTCATTTACGCGACGGTTGGAATTCATCCCAATGATGCGGGGAAAACGACTCCGGACACCTTCAGGCATCTGGAGTCTTTACTGCGGCATCATAAAGTCAAAGCAATGGGCGAGATTGGCCTTGATTATCATTGGGGCGTACCGAAGGAGATACAGATTCCAGTATTTCGGGAGCAGCTTGCCAGAGCCGCGGATGCGCAACTGCCGGTTGTGATCCATACGCGCGATGCGTGGAGCGACACTCTAGAGGAGCTGAGGATGCGTTGGGCACCGACGGGTTTGCCGTGCGTGCTGCATTGCTTCACCGGAGATGCCGAACAGGCGGGAGAGTGTTTGGATCTGGGTTTTCATTTGGCGTTTGGCGGGGTGACGACGTTTCCGAAATCCCACTCCATACGGGAAGCGGCACGAGTGGCGCCCATTGACCGGTTGCTGCTGGAGACAGACGCGCCGTATCTTGCGCCGGCACCTTATCGCGGCAAGCGCAACGAGCCAGCCTACATAGCGCATACGGCAAAGATCATTGCCGAGTCGCGAGGGATTTCGCCTGAAGAGTTGGCAGCAAAGACAACGGACAATTTCGAGCGTCTCTTCCGAATCAGTCCGGCGGAAGATTCGAAGAGCAGTCTGTAGCTACACTGAAATTTCACGTTATCGTACAACAATGTTTAGCAAGATCCGACAATCGTTAACCGCACGCGAGGCCTTCGCCCTAGTCCAGTCGGACTTGCAAGAAGTGGAGAGAGAAATTGGCGTGGAGTCGGTGGCCTCAGTGGAGGCCATCACCACGATCAACCAATATTTGCAGGCGGGGGGCGGGAAACGGTTGCGGCCGGCGTTGCTGCTGCTGACAAATCGCTTGTTCGGTCCGGCCACGGATTGTGGGCGCCGGCTGGCAGCGGTAGTGGAGATGATTCACACGGCGACGCTTGTGCATGACGACGTCATCGACGTAGCTAAGTCGCGGCGCGGGCGGCCATCTACCAATGTAGTTTGGGGCAATCATACGTCGGTACTGGCCGGTGATTGGCTTTACATGCAGGCCTTTCAGGTTGCACTGCGGGAGCGGAATTTCCATATTCTCGATGTTTTAATCTCACTGACGCAGATGATGGTGGAGGGCGAACTTCTGCAGTTGGAGCGGCTACACAGAAGCGATATCACGGAAGCCGACTATATGGAACTGGTGGATCGCAAAACGGCCAGCCTGTTTTCGGCATGCGCACGACTAGGTGCCGCGGCGGCAAATGCGGATGAGGAGACAGAATCGAAGTTAAGCGAGTTTGCCTGGAACTTGGGAATGGCGTTTCAGTTGGTGGACGACATTCTTGATTTCACGTCGACGGAAAAGATTCTCGGTAAGCCGGCAGGGAACGACCTTCGCGAAGGCAAAGTGACATTACCTTTGATTTATGCCCTTCAAACAGCTTCCGAGGAAGAGCGGCGCGCGGTCGAAACGGTCATCAATGATGCGAATTATGAGCAGGTGCCATTCATGCGCATTTCAAAAATTCTGGAACGTCACGGATCCATCAGGCGAGCTTACGACCGGGCACACGCCTTCACGGAAAAATCGCGAGCGATCATCGCTACCTTTGCCGAATCGCCCGCACAGCGTGCTTTGCAGGCGATTGTTGAGCTAGTTACTGAGCGAAGTTCTTGACAATCAAACGCGGGCCTTACCGTTGCCCAGATTGAGTCCAGCAACGACCTGGGCATGATTGATGGCTGCAGTGAGGGAAACACCGCCGATGATGTTTCCGATCAGTGTGGGAAATAAATAGCCCCAGGCAATTGCGCCCCAGCTCTTCGCGCCGACCATTACCAAGAACAGGACTTCGACGGCTCCAGCCACGATGTGCGTAAGCCCGGCGAGTCCGACTATGTAAGTCAGGATAATGATGACGGCAATGCGGCCCGTATCGATAGCAGCAAGCATCCAGACCACCATCGCGATCAACCAACCGGCAAAGATGCCACGAAGCACAGCAGCGCCGAATGTAACGTTGGCGGCATCTTTCCCCAGCACCAACATTGCGTGCTGAATATCGGGCTTGAACATTGGCGTATTTCCGACCACCCAGGCGAAGAGATGCGCGCCCACCATATTGGCCGCCAGCACGGTAAGCCATAGCCGGAGCACAAGCAGAAGGGTGGAGAAGTTGCGCCGGGAGAGCAGCGGAATGATGGCGGTCAATGTGTTCTCAGTGAAGAGCTGCTGGCGACCGACTATGACGATCAGGAATCCCAGTGGATAGCCAAGCCGCACGAGCAAGTTACGCCAAGGGCGGTCAGGCAAATACGAGAGAAATAGCGCTTGGGCAACCAGCGAGAACCCCATGGACATACCGGCTGCGAGCCCTGACCAGGCAAGCGCCGATATCGGCCGGTTGAGTTCTTCCTCACCGTCCTGGCGGATGGTCTCGTGGACGACAACTGCGCTCACCGAAGTCCGGTCTTCCGCCTCCTCCTGCTGTTTCTCGGTTAACTCAGGCGCGGCGACGGGTTCTTGCTCTTGCTCTTCTTCGTTCTCTGTGGGCATTTGCAGTTCTCAAAGACTTGTCAGGAGTGCGTCTCGCGCGAGGCCCGCTCCAGTAATTCACGGACTTCCTCATCGGTCGTCTGAGAGAAGTTTTCATACCAGCCGCCGATGGCGACGAATGGCGACGGCGTCATCGTACATACCATTTCATCGGCGATTTGCCGAATCCGATCACAAGCCTCGGTAGAGGCCACCGGCACGGCCGCAATGATCCGGCGCGGACCTTCGGTTTGCAAGGCACGGCAAGCGGCCAACATCGTGGAGCCTGTTGCGAGACCATCGTCCACCAGCACCACCGTGCGGTCAAGAATAGGCACGGCCGGGCGGTTTTCGCGATACAAATGCTCACGCCGTTCTAGTTCCCGCTGTTCTTTGGCAGCCACTTGCTCGATGGCCTCCTGGGGCACACGGAAGTTCCGAACCGCTTCTTCATTCAACACGCGAGTCCCGCCGCTTGCAATAGCGCCGATCGCAAATTCTTCATCTCCTGGCATTCCCAGTTTGCGCACCAAAAACACGTCGAGCTCCGCCTGAAGCGCACGGGCAACTTCGTAAGCAACCACAACGCCTCCTCGGGGCAGACCAAGAACCAGCACATTGGGGTCTTTAACTATTTTTACTAGCTGTTCTCCAAGCACTTGGCCCGAATGTTCACGGTTCTTATACGGTGGCGAGCCCTTCATCATTAATCTTCTAGTAAAGCGCAGAGGAAACACGCTCTTAAGGCTCGAGAACAACTTTCAGCAGATTGGGTTCGCGATTGTAAAGTCGTTCGAACCAGGCAGCACCTTCGTCAAGAGGAGCAGTAGCACTCAAAAGTGTATCGACGCGAATCGCGCCTCGAGCCAGCAGATCCATACACACCGGATATTCTCCAGATGAGGCGGCCGATCCTTGCAGCCTAATTTGCCGGCTAACGACGGATTGTAAGGGAATTTCCACCTTCGGTGTGACGTTCCCCACCAGCGTTACGGAACCTCCTTTGCGCGTTCCCTCAATCGCGGTCATAACCGTGGCGTTCGCACCTACGCACTCAAGAGCAATATCGGCTCCCCTGCCGTCGGTCAGAGAACGGATCGTAGACACCGCGTCGCTGTTACGAGAATTTACCAGATCGGTTGCGCCGAGCCCTGCAGCCATTTCCAGGCGGCTATCATCCAGGTCGACGACGATCACGCGACTGCAACCAGCCAGCCGAGCGGCTTGCAGGACGAGGCAGCCGATCATACCAGCACCCACGACCAGCGCCGTGCTGCCGATGGCTACTGGCGTGAGAGCTACCGCATGCACCGCGACGCCGACGGCCTCTACCATAGCGGCTGCGGCAAAGGGCAAAGCATCGGGGAGACGATAAACGATATGCTGCGGCACCGCAACATACTCCGCGAAGGCGCCCATGCGGCGGAAGTCGGGGGTAGAAACGCCGAGCACCTCGCGATGATCGCAGAGGTTCATCTCGCCGCGCTTGCAGTAAAAGCAATGGCCACAGTAGACGGTGGAATCGAAGGTGACACGGTCGCCCTGTTTGAAACTGGTGACATTGCTGCCAAAAGAATCGACAATTCCGGCAGCTTCATGCCCCATCACGATAGGAGGAATGCGCCGGCCAGTGCTGCCGTCATAACCGTGAACATCGCTGCCGCAGATACCGCAGGCCTTCACGCGAATCAAAACATCGTTCTTTCCTACAAGGGGCGAGTCGAGTTCAGTCAACTCCAAGTGACGGTACTCGGATAGCAGCAGAGCCTTCATTCTTTCAGTGTAGAAGGACGCTTCACTACGCTACAGGCCCGCGCGGACGTACACCTTATCGGGAGCCGCCAAGCTGGCGTCTTTTTCCTTGACCGTTACTTTGACGGATTGCAGCCCGGCTTTGTTTTCGGCTTTGGCCTGAAAAGTGAGCAGATACTGGTGGTCGAGGTTTTCCATGATCTCTTTCAGAAAGGGCGCAAACGAAACGGGAGAACCGAATCCAATGAAATACGATTCACCCCCAGTGGCATCGGACAGCATGGACAGGAAATTTTGACCCCAGTTTTCGCGCCAAAATGTATGGCCCGCATGCCCCACCGATGGCGAGTAGATGGTGTAAACTACCACTCCAGCTTTTTGAGCACTGGCGATGCCGGCATTAACATAAGGATTGTCGGTGGTGAACCCACCGCCAAAGCCTTCAATCCCGCTACTGATCATAATTACCTCGCGGCGCTCCTGACCTTGTGGCCATTTTTTGATCGCGTCCGTGAGGGAGTCGTATGGACTGACATCGGCTCCGCCCGGGCCCAACGCTAGCCGGATTGTTTTGGCTGCGGCAGCGTGATCACCAGTGAAGTTCGATGTGATCTGAGCCATCCCATTACGCATATAACCAATCCCAATTTGCGTGCTGGGCGGGAGGGAAGTAACGAACTGCTTGAGGGTGGAGATTTCGGTATCGAAGCTGGACCGTGCTGAGTCGTCGATCAGCAATAGAAGCTGCAATCCTGCGCGTTCTCCCTGCAGCGGGAGAAGCCCCGTAACGGACGCCGGATCTTTTCCATTCTGCTTAACCTGGATATCCTGCGGCTCCAGTGTTGGAATCGATTTGCCACGTCTGGCCTCTGCGGTAACGATCATGCTGACGGGAGTGCCCGGAGCACTTCCCTGCTGCTGAGCAAAGACAGGACTTGCAACCGTCAACGAAAATATAGCGCTCAGGAGCGACAAAGACTTCTTTGTCATGGTTCACACCTCACATCAAGTAAAGGCCGCCGTCGGGACTCTCTTAACAGCAATCTTCCTTCTATTTGACCCATGCAGTCGCTCCAGCGATTCACTAACATCCGATTCGAACTGCTCGGCCCTGACGGCGGCGGTATGGAAGCGTAACGTCCGAACACGAGCCTTTTCAGCTACGGCAAGCCTTTGGTCATTGCTCATTCGGAAGCACGCCGAAAGATCGCCAGAGTTGCGGACCGGCAGGATCTCTGAGTGCAGATGGTAAAAGTGATCCAGGCCAGGCCACTCGTCGGAGATGATGGGTGTGCCGCACGCGGCTGCTTCGAAGAGCCGGACGCTAGGCGAATAACCCGTCCGAACCATGTCCTGACGAGTGAGGTTCAAAGTGAACAACTGCGAATTATAGAAAGCACGATGCTGAGCAGCCGGAAGATGTTCGATTCGCTCTACGTTGGCAGGCCAAGCGATGTCTGCGGGATACTGCGGGCCAGCTACTACGAAACTTCTTTGGGGATTCTGCCTTGCCACGTTCAGTAAGAGCTTTTCCAAAGCAGGCTGGCGGTCGGCGGCATAAGTACCGAGATACGCAACATCCCACTTTGCAGGCTGACGTTCGGGATAGTAGAGAGATGGATCAACCGAACAATATAAAGGACGCGCCCGCGGCGAGCCAAGTTTCTTTTCAATGAGGTCGAGCATTGGGCCGCCGGTGAATGAAAAGTAAAGCAGGTACTTGCGGCAAAGCTCCTCGGATAAGTACTCGCAGTTACCCGCGAATAAATTCGTTACTGTAACTGGAGTGTCGATATCGTAGAACGCGGCGACTCCCTTCGTGGTCGAGGTCACCCACTCGCCCACAGCGATACCGTCCGGCACGTACGAGCCCACAACAACGATGTCAGCATTCTCCACGAGCGATGTGAAGCGTGATCGTAATTCATCGAGGCTCCCGTAGAGCGAGACTGCGCAGTAAGAAGTCTCCGAAAACTCGCGATTTTCGGCGTACCAGGGCATGTCACGTTCAAGAAAAGTGACTGTGTGACCGCGACGCCAGAGCTCTTTCAATAAGCCCCGATACGTGGTCGCGTGTCCGTTTCCCCAAGCAGACGTGATGGATAGGCCGAGAAAAACGCAGTTGAGTGATCGGTGGTTCAAGCGGAAAACTCCAGTGCGGCGACGTTTTCCGCTAGCGTGCGCTGCAGGATCGATTGAACGAGTTTGCCTCGTTGCGTGTAGGTATGCTCCCCTAAGACACGCTTTCGGGCGGCTTCTCCGATCGACCGAGCATGATCCGCGCTGAGGCTTTGCAGTATCCGCGCGACATCCTCGCCGCTGCGGGCGACAACGACTTCTTTGTCAGGCTCCAGGAAAGCCTCGATTCCCTCCCAGGCATCCGTGATGAGACAGGCGGCAGCACCGGCGGCTTCAAAGACGCGGGTCGCCGGCGAGAAGCCATAGCGGGCCATGCTGTCGCGACTGATGTTCAGCACCGCGCGCGCCGAACAGTTGAATGCGTTGTGATCGGCCGTGTAGACATGCCCGAGATAGGTGACGTTCGGAGGGATTGGCTTGTCATGCCAGCCGCTACCGCCTAACAAAAAGCGCCGCGATGGAGCAGCTTGGGCGGCATGGATGAAAAATTCTTCTACGCGGGCTTCGCGGTCTGGAAGCCGATTGCCGAGAAACGAAAGGTCGCAAGCGAAGCGCTCGTCGGGGATTACAGGGAAATGAACGTCCGGATCGAAGGCGTTGTAAATTGCAAAGCAGGCGCGCGCTCCGCGTTGCTGATATTCGTCCGTAACGCGCGTACCGCCGCCATAGGTAAGCACCAGATCGAAGCGGGACAAAGCCGGTCCGAACGGGTCGCTCGGGTTCGCGGCGAGACGTTCCAGTGTAGCCGGCGCATCGACGTCCCAAAACACCTTGCATATAGAATCGGCCAAGCCAGAAATTCTGGCTTCGAGAAGTTCGTCCAAGACTCCGACGCCGCTTGCTTTCACCACCACATCGCTTTGCGCCGAAAGTTGCAGATGGCGGTCGACCTCACTGATCTCCTGTGGATTGTAAACGACAATGCGAGCCCACTCAGGATCTTCTATATCCCGGTGCTGCTGGCGATTGTAAGCGTCGGGCTCATAGAAAGTAATGTCGTGTCCAAGTTGAGCGAGTGCGCGCAGAATACCCCGATAGTAAGTCGCGGCGCCGTTCCAATAGGCAGAAACAAGGCTGGAACCCCAGAAAGCTATCTTCATTGATGAACCTCGGAGTGAAGCGGTACGGCATCCACGGAAGAGGCGGGCTTTACCGATTCATAGATTGACAGCAACTCACTCACACGATGGGCACAGGTGTGACGTTCGAGAATTGTTTGGAGGCCCGCGGAGCGGAGACTTTGCGCCAGATCCGCATCGTTGATGACGTCCCGCAGATGCTGCTCCATCTCCATGCCATTTTGAGCGATGAGGAAATCGTGACCTGGGCGAAAGAGATTTTCCGTGTCGGCCCAAGGCGCGGAGACCAGCGGAATTCCGCAGGCAAGGGCTTCAAACGGCCGGATAGTGGGAATGCCTGGAAGCTGGCGCGTGTAGGGCCGACGTGGGATATGAACCGTCGCTCGAAACCGCGCAAACATTTCCGGCACTTTAAAATTGGGGATCCAGCCGCCGTACTCGATTCGCGCAGCAGCCAACTCATCAAGTGCCTGTTTCGGATAGCGAACTCCACGAACGGAGGCGTTCCAATTGCCGTAAGCGATGGGACGAATGAAGAATTCCCGGATCTCCTCAGAGCGTTCGTCATCACCCCAGTTGCCGATCCAGACAACATCCCCCGCCATCGTCTTGCAATCTCGCGGATAGAAAACTCGTGTATCGGCAGCCTCATGCCAAACATGCACTTCTTTGCCCCAACCTTGCTTCGCGTAAGCATCTCTTAGAGAGGCTCCATAAGCGAGAATGCCGTCGTATTCAGCGAGATCGAAGCGCGCCAACTCCTGCGGGGCGGTGATGGCTCGATGATGCGTGTCGTGGAAGAACACGCGCAAATGTTTGTGCGAGCGGCGATAGCGGCCGATAGCGGCGACCAGTCCAGGATCGCTCCATTCGTGAACAATCGCGAGATCGACGCCATCGAGCCATTCGTCCAGCCGCAGATCGTCGATCCTATAAGTGAAGCTGCGCAAGTGGGGAAAAGCGCGATGGAATTCGTCAATTGCTTCCTCCCCGGACTCCCGCAACAGGTTGTCGCGGCTCCAACCATCGTCAGGCTCAAAGATTTGAAGGCCGTGCCCTCGCGCCTGTAGTTCGGCGGCCACACCCCGGAGGAAATGGGCATTTCCGTGGTTCCAGTCGGAGACGAGCGAATGATAGAACATCGCGACGCGCAAGCTCATGCGGCAGTCTCGTTTCTTTTCCATTGCTTATTGGTAATTAGATTTTCGTACAATTTCCAATATTCCTGAATCGACTTACCGGCATCGTATAACTCCGATCTAGCGTATGCGAGGCGGGCAAGATCGCTCCGTTGCTCCTCGTTATCGGCAAGACAATTTATTTGCCGCACCCACTCATGCTCATCACGCGGGTTGATGAATAAGGCGGCCCCGTCCCAAAGTTCCCGCAAGCTCGGTATATCCGACAGGACAAGACAGCAATGAGCACGAGCCGCTTCGAGAACCGAAAGGCCGAAAGGCTCGTACAGCGATGGGTGGACAAAAATACTGGCGCGAGTCATCTCGTGCAAGAGATCGGCGTGCGTTAACGTACCATCCGCGATGCGCAACGGCCAATGGAGCCGCGGTGCTAATGCGGATAGAGCCTTGAGGTTTTTGGCTTCGTCCCAAATACGGCCCGCGGCTATTATCAGCGGCTGTTTTGCATGGGAGGCAGTGCGAGGGAAGAGACTAAAGTTAGCAATCGTCTTCACTCTGTCGACAGTTATTCCGTACTCCATTGCAAGATTGCTCGCCATGGCCGTAGTAGGCGCGACGATTGCGGAAGCGGCGTTCAAACCTTGTGTGACTCGTGTCTTATACTCCGTCCATTCCGGACCGGGTGCAGTGCCGTGAACAGCTCTCCACCAGGAGAATACACATGAATGTGCGACTGTGACAACGGGTGCGTTCCATGCCAAAGCCGCGTGTGAATAGCCGTTGAGATGAATTAAATCGGCGCTGTAACCGGCCTGAAGCTGGAGCAACCAGATACCTGACGCATTAACGCCGGCCCAGGGGTTGTCCATCCATTCGAGTGCATAGTCGCTCTCGACTAGTGTAATGCCGGGAATTGTGCCCGCTTGCCGCCGTTGCGAGTCAAAGGGGCGCGGACCTAACGTGGCCAGTAAAATAGCGGCCCCAAGCCGGGAGAGACTCGTCGCAAGATCGAGGGAGTATTGCCAAACGCCGCCAACAGCGTCTGTCGTCATCAGGATCTTCAACAGTGTTCCCTTTTACCGGGCCGACGGTGCCAATTCCAGCTCGACGAGCGGTTGAGGCCGGGCTTCCTGAATGTCGCTGAACGCATCGAAGCCGTTCAAGTAAGCATCGTGAGCTCGTTCCCAGGCCAGATCGTCCGGCGGTCCCCACATACGCGTGTATTCCGGAGAGCCCGGGTATGGAAACAACGGCACCGGCTTATTCGCCCAAACACCATGCGCTTCGATCTGCTTTCGCCATTGTTCTACAACGTCAGCGTCGTCTTCCGCCATCGCGAGTAGGTTGGCTTGCACAAACGGAACGCGTTGTTTAGCGTAGATGAGCCGATCTGTCAGTTGTTCGGTCGACATCTTGCATTTCTTGTCTAAATAGGCACGGCCAGCTTCCGTAATGCTCTCCACTCCGGCTTCGATGGACACACAACCTGCACGGGCAAGCGCATCTATGGCTTCCTCGTTCCAAAGATCAAGGCGCGTTTGGACACCGATCTTGATTTTCCTGTCTGCTAGGGCAGCCAACAACGGCAGATCGGGCAGAAAAATTTCGTCGATGAAGTAAATGTATTCGACACCTTGCCGAATGAAACGATCCACCTCTTGAACAACGGTCTCCAGCGGGCGCTTGCGGTAATTATTCCGGAAATTGTCCTTTGCGCAGAAAGTGCAGTGGTAAGGGCAGCCGCGCGAGGCCTCCATCTCGGCGCCTGGACCGATTGGATCAGCATCGAAACGGTGGTGATGATGGCTATGCTTTGCAATCGAGGCATCAGGCCATAACAGAGCCGGCAAGTGCTTCATATCCGCAGCGCGGTTTGGACCGCGAACAACCATCGTTTCACCATCCCGATAAGCAATAGACGGTACCTCGGCAAGATCGCCGCCGAGAAGAGGAATAATCTCTTCGCATTCGCCAAGGACGGCAACATCGGCGTTCAGCTTATTCAGCGTTGCTCGCGGCGTTGTAGAGGCATGCGGGCCCACGATGACCAGTCTTTTGGTGTGCGGGCGGAGCAGGCTGCAGAGCTTCTGAGGAACACGGAGTTCCGGGGGCGCACAACGCCAGAAGAGATAAGTAGGCGCCGTGGTGACGACGATTGCGTCGGGACGAAACTGCGATGCCTGCTCGACAACCTGCGCATAACTGAGGTCATCAAGATGTCCATCGATCAGGACCGTTTCATGGCCGCTTTCCTCCAGCAATGCTTTCGAATAGCCGAATTCCAGAGGAAGATGTTTTTCGCGGCAGCCGAAATAAATACTGCCGTCGAACTCCCAAGGGGGATTGATCAGAGCAACTCTCATCAGGCGAATTGAACCTCCGCTTGCCGGCTTAAAACAGGACGGCTCACATACCAATCGTAAAGCTTGCGAAGCCCGTCGGAAACGCCCACCTTCGGAGACCACGGTAGGCGGGTTTTGAACTTGGAGGTATTGGACACGTACCAGCGCTGATCGCCGAGGCGTTCACTGCCGCGATGCGGCGCAACCTCATGGCCCGTCAGTCGGTTCAGCTCATGAATGACCTCCAATAAGCTTGCGCTGTTTTCGACGCCACCGCCCATATTGAAAGCCTCTCCGGTCACGCTGGCGATATTGGAAACAGCCAAACGCATCGCGCTTACAAGATCGCTGACGAAGAGCAAGTCGCGGACCTGTTTGCCGTCCCCATAAATCGTGATCGCCTCATTCTTCAGAGCTTGCCTCAGAAAATGCGCCACCCAGCCCTGATCCTCCGAGCCCATTTGATACGGACCGTAGATACAGCTCATTCTGAATACGGTAGCGAAGAGGTCATAGGACTTTGCGTAGTCCAAAACATACTGGTCGGCGCTGCCCTTCGAGCAGCCATAAGGAGACAGGAATTCGAGCGGCTGATCTTCGCTCACCCCATTCTTCACGATATCGGCGTTCGCTGGCTGGTGGCGTGTGGCGTGCTCTTCGAGCGCAACCGAAGCGAGTTTGCCGTAGACTTTGTTAGTCGAGGTAAACAGCAGCGGAGGCCGGAAAATGGAATGACGAATCGCCTCAAGGACATTTAGCGTTCCCATAAGATTCGTTTCCAAATCGGAGATGGGATCCTCCAAACTAGTCGTGACGGCGACTTGGGCGGCCAAATGGTACACCGCAGTGGCCCCGGCGACGGCTTTTTTCACCGGAGAACTATCTCGCACGTCGCCTTTCGTGAAGACAACCTGGCCGGGATAGTCGCGCTGTAACTCAGCAATGTTTTGCTCTACACCCGGGCGGGACAAATTATCGAAGACATGAACGGGTTGCGCCTCATTGAGATAACTCCTAGCTATATTAGTACCGATAAATCCAGCGCCACCGGTGATGAGAACGTAAGGAACCTGCATCAGCTAGTCTCCTAAACCACCAACCCACGTGCCGCCAGTTCCGCGCGCATTTCGTTGAAGCGGTCTTCGGCGGTCTGTTTTTCCAGCCATTCGGCAAGTTCCCGCATTCCTTCTTCCAGCGTAAAGGCGGGTTTGTATCCGAGAACTTTGCGTGCCTCCCTAATATCCGGAAAGCAATGACGGATATCGCCGACCCGATAATTCCCGGTAATTTCAGGCTCGACATGCTTGCCTAGCACCTTCGCCAAGCGCTGGGCAACGCTCGTGACAGTAACGGTTTCCCCGCTGCCGACATTCAGCACAACATCACGTGCCGCATCTTTCTCCAAAGCTAGCCGGCAGGCCTGCGCGATGTCATATACACTGACGAAGTCGCGAAGCTGCTGCCCATCTTCGAAAATAATAGGCTGCTTATCGTTCAGCAAGCGCGAGGCAAAGATGGCGAGCACGCCCGTATAAGGATTCGACAAGGATTGGTACGGGCCATAAACGTTGAAAAACCGCAGCGCCACCGTGGGAATCCCGTAAGCGCGGCCCACCATCAGGCACATCTGCTCCTGGTCGTATTTCGAAAGCGCGTAAACGGACGCAAGAGAGGGTTGTTTTGTTTCCGGCGTGGCCACCGGATACAGCGGCAAACCATCAGCCGTTTTCATCTCCCACTCGTGCGCCTTCAGTTGAGCCGAGCTACGGATCGCCTGATTATATGGCTGTCCATCGGGAGTAAGATACAACCCTTCACCGTAAACGCTCATGCTGGAGGCGACGATGAGCTTGTCCACCGGACGCTTTATCAATTGCTCCAGAAGAGTTGCCGTTCCCGAATTGTTGACGCTGGTGTATTCAGAAATCCGATACATGCTTTGACCAACGCCGACTAGAGCCACGAAATGGTATACCGCATCCACTCCGGACAGGGCTTCTTCCAGAATGTCGGGATCTCTTACGTCTCCCACGATGAGTTCAGCATCTTCGTGCAGATAGTCTGGACGGCTGGGGGTGTTTCCATGAACCTGCGGAATAAGACTATCGAGGACACGCACGTGATAGCCGGCTTCCAGCAGATCCGAGGCGACATGAGAGCCGATAAAACCGGCGCCGCCTGTAATAAGAACGGTTCCCTTCATTTATCCGATCAGTCCTTTAAGGTGAATTTGCTTTCCGATCATGTTCAAAAAGGCGCTTCATAGCCGAGCAACGGCATCTGCCGGGCATGCAACTCCAACGCTTGTTCTAAGGTACATAGATGGTAACGTAACCATCCTGTTACGGAAATAAACCGTACCTTAGCCATCCGGGCTGCTTCTTAAAGTGGCCATGGCTTAGCTTTCCGTTTCATTGTCGGTGGGCGCTGCATCGGGGGCGAAGTGTTCTTCGCTATCCAAGAGTGAGCCGTCGAGGAGGCGATCGAGAGAGCGGGCGAGGCGGTCGAGGGATTCGCGGGAGGCCGGCGTGAAGACATCGGATTTGCTTCGGAGGCCGTTGGCTTGCATTTCGCGGTGATGCATCTCCATTTGGGAGTTGAGGCGGGCGTACTCGACTTCCATTTTGAGGAGGTCGCGGGAGAAGGCACCGACGAGCTTTTCGAAGCGCTCTTCGGCGCAGCGGAGGGCTTCCTGTTCGCTCAGGCGAACCTTGCGGAAGTATTCGAGGTCCTTGAAGGCGCGGGAAAAGGCGCGATCGGCGGTGGTTTTATAGCGCTGAAAACGGCTGTAGTTGCCGTGGTCCCCATCGGTCCAGTTCATCGCTTGCTTCCCGGCGAGAGACTGTTGGAATTGCTGGAACTGGTGGTGGTTGCGGGCCTTTTGCCAGAAGGCGAGAGCAAGGTCGGTGACCAGGGCACGGCTGACCGGTGTGTCGGGCTGGTATTCGTCGAACCAGTCCTTGAGGACCTCCTGCCAGGCGCTTTCGTCTTCGCCGGGGAGGACGGGGGACTTTGCGCTAAAGCGAGCAGAGCAGCAGCCGTGTTTGACTGCATTGAAGCAGGAGGCGCTTTCTCCAGGCGGTTTCGGTTCTTGAGACTGGGGCATTTTCCCTGCGAGTATCCGCGAAGGACGTTTCAGCAAGGGGGCGGAAAAAGGTGGAAGTAATTGGCTAGAGAGGACATAAAAAATCGGGGCGGGTTGGGAACGGCGGTCGGGCGGGTGGAAATTACGAAACGGAATGGAGAGGAAGCCACAGTATTGATAAAATAATATTATTTATACTAAAATTAACTGGGTCTGGTCGGAGTTGTAACCGGGGGCGGCATCCCCCCCGGGGAAATCAGCTAGCGATGGATTCCGGCGGTGGCCGACCTCAACGACCCAGGAGGAAGACAGCAAATCACCCGGTAGTCACCGATGCGGTATCACCCAAGACTTGCTTGTTGCCGGTCAGGGCTTTACCCCGGCTACATGGGTCTGACGTGAACCCCCGTTTTCCGCCCGAAGTGGAATACTAATTCGGACGAAGAAAGGGAAAAGCAGATGGCAAAGAGGAAGCACCGCGAAGAGCAGATCTTCGAAGTGGTGAAGCAGTTGGGGACACCTCAAGAAAGGGAAATTTATGTACGCTAAGGGCGTCAGAGGCTGACGAACGGTTTGTCGCCTAGCACAGCTCGCGGTAGTAGGTTTGAGTCGACGCTGCTGACATGCCGCCGAGGATGCCGAGTGTTTTCATTGAGTCTTCCTGAATCTATCGAGAGGGGTTGTCGACAAGTCGCCGATGTGAGCTTTTGCTTAGCACGAAACAGGCTGTCGTCGTCACGATCAACGCGAGACCTCGCTGTGTTGGTGAGATCGTCGTTGATGTGCGTTTTCAGAGTTCAGCCTCCAGGGCGCGTGTAAGGCGAAAAGAATTTTGCACCCAAACCGACTAGTTGGTAGTCTATTCTGTATGCAAGGGGTAATGGCAGAACGCATCCTAAAAGCAGCGGAATCCCTGATGGTCGAAAGGGGATATTCTGCCTTTAGCTATGCCGACATTTCCGAAGCAGTGGAGATCAGGAAGCCGAGCATTCATCATCACTTCCCGACAAAGTCTGGCTTGGCCGTGGCTGTTCTAAGAGCGCACCGCCAAAAGACGATTGAAGGAACCGAGGAGCTCGACAGGCAGATCGAGGACCCGTGCAAACGCCTTCATGCGTACGTCCAGTACTGGGAAGGCTGTATACGAGGACGTACGGTCCCCTTCTGCGTTGCTGCACTCATGGCAGCAGAGCTTCCGTCATTGCCAGAGGAAGTGCAAGCCGAAGTGCGCCTGCACTTCCGGGCGCTGGGCCAATGGCTTGAGCGAACCCTAAAGGCTGGTGCTAAAGCGGGTGTTATCAAGCTGCGAGATTCAGCGGCAGCGGAAGCTCAGACACTGATGGCAATTGTGCATGGGGCTATGCTGTCCGCGCGCGCAAGCGGTGACTGCGATGTCTTCAAGCTCGTGACTGGCGGGGCGCTTAAGCGTATCGCGGCAGCAAAACACTAAACTGTGCAGGCCAACCCATGGCCTCGCTCTAACCAATTAACCTACCAACTAGAAGATAGAAAAGGACAACGATATGGAAATGAAATATGAACAAGCGAGCTCCCTCCGAAAGCTGTATTTCGTAAGGACCGCATTTCAGGCGCTTTGGGCCGCTAGCGTAATAGCCACGGCGCTGACACATCCGGCTTTTGCGGCCGCTTTGCTGATTGTTTATCCGCTGTGAGACGTTGCTTGCACCGTCTACGACCTCAAGACTTCGGCACTCGACGGCAGCGCGCGGACGTCCCAGACAATCAATGCGGTCTTGGGCATCGCTGCGGGGTTAGGGATGCTCTGACTACTTTTTCACAACCTGCTTACGCGATTGGAATCTTCGGGGCATGGGCGCTCGGTGCAGGTTTGCTCCAACTCGTTGTAGGTCTGCTTCGCCGGAAGCAGATGGGTGGACAGTGGGCGATGATTCTCAGTGGTCTGCAGTCGACTGCCGCCGGGGTAGCTCTTGGCCTGGGTGGGCTTCACGGCACGGTTCACGCCAAAAATCTTGGCGGATATGCAATCTTTGGCGCTGTTTACTTCATGATCGGGGGCATTCTGCTCAGTCGCAAGCTGTCCCGGTTGACCGCAGCTGAAGCAATCATCTGACCGATAGAAGGCGTGCTGGAATGCTCATTGGAGAGGAAGTAGCGGATTTCTCCGCACAGAATAGCGAACACAGCTAAGAACAGGAGAATAGTCATGTCAGTAGATGTCAAATTTCGTACAAGCGCCACCACAAGCGCAGGCAAGATCCATTCTGAGGATGGACACCTTGCGTTTTCGCTCTCGGTGCCCAAGGAACTCGGAGGCTCGGGTGACGGCACTAACCTTGAGCAACTCTTTGCAGCGGGCTACTCGGCTTGCTTTCTGTCTTCTCTCAGGTTCGCTGGACAACAACGAAAAGTGCACTTGCCGCCGGACACTTCGGTCACTGCTGACATCGGCGTCGGTCCACGCTCTGAGGGCGGATGGGGGCTCGTCGCCACTCTCACCATCAACCTGGCGGGGATTGATCGCGAGGAAGTTGAAAGATGGCTGAGTCCTGTCCGGGCACGAGTCCCGCCAAGCTCTCCTGGCTGGTCGCTTGGCACATTCGCGACGAGACCTATTCAAAAGCTCTGGCCGAAATCGTCAACCATCAGCATCGCATTCCCTTCGCTACGCACTGGGGCGAAGGCACCACGTCCTCTTCCGATGGCCAGCGCTATCGAGCAGGTGGCCGCGGCGAAGCGGCTGGCCAGGTGAACGCGAAATACGGGAACGACCCCGGCGTCACCTTCTATACTCCGTCTCCGATCAGTACGCACCCTTCCATACCAAGGTCATCAACGCCACCGTTCGCGATGCGACGCATGTGCTCGATGGCCTGCTCTATCACGAGTCCGAGCTGCGGATCGAAGAGCACTACACCGATACGGCTGGATTTACCGATCACGTCTTCGCTCTCTGTCACCTGCTCGGCTTCCGCTTCGCGCCTCGCATACGCGACCTGGCGGACAAGCGTCTTTACGTGCCGGGCAAGCCTACACAATGGCCGGCACTCAGCTCCATGGTCGGCGGCTCCATTAATACGAAGATCATCGAACGACAGCTCGGCGAGGTCCTGCGGTTGGCCGCATCCATTCAGCAGGGCACCGTCACGGCATCCTTAATCCTGCACAAGCTCGGTTCCTATCCTCGTCAGAACAGCGTCGCCCTCGCTCTGCGCGAGGTCGGAAGAATTGAACGAATCCTTTTCATGCTGGCGTGGCTTGAAGATCCAGCACTGCGACGGCGGGTCACCGCAGGTCTAAACAAGGGCGAAGCCCGGAACTCGCTGGCACGAGCGGTGTTCTTCAATCGTCTCGGCGAAATCCGTGATCGATCTTTTGAGAATCAACGGCATCGCGCAAGCGGGCTGAACCTGGTTGTGGCTGCCATCACCCTCTGGAACACTGTCTACCTGGAACGCGCCACAGAGCAAATGGCTAAATCGCGGCAGTTCGATCCGGCCTTGCTCGGGCACGTCTCACCGCTTGGCTGGGAGCACATCAATCTCACCGGCGATTACACCTGGCACACCAATAAGCGTGTAGCCAGGGGCGGCTTCAGACCTCTCCGAAACCCCAGAAACCCCTCCGGCGCGCCTTAGCGTACATAAATTTCCCTTTCTTGAGGTGTCCCCCAGTTGGAGGCAGGACAAACGGCCGCTAAGATGGCGCGCGAAGTGGGCGTCAGCACGTTTACGATTTATTCCTGGAAGGCCAAGTACGGTGGGGTGGAGCCAAGTGAAGCGACACGGCTTCATCACCTGGAAAACTCAACGCGATCCTTCCTGATGGGAATCATCGGGTCAGCTAAAGAGCCATACCTCCGGAGACCTCGATGCGCTGCGCATTGACCCAGCGATGGTCCTCCGACAACAGGGAGGCAATCATTGGACCGATGTCATCGGGAACGCCGGCACGCCCGAGTGCCGTCACTTCCGCGATGCGCTTGTTAATCTCTGGATTGTCGCGGACCATGCCGCCGCTGAAATCGGTTTCAATCGCACCGGGAGCAACCGTATTCACCGCAATTCTTCGCCCGCCGAGTTCCTTGGCTAAATAGCGCGTCAAGACCTCCACAGCGCCCTTCATCGACGCGTAAGAAGCACTCCCCGGTGCCGCAATGCGCGTCAATCCCGACGAGATATTAACGATGCGGCCGCCATCGTTGATGATTGGGAGAAGCTTCTGGGTGAGGAAGAATACGCCTTTGAAATGAATGTTGTAGAGGTTGTCCAACTCTTCGACAGTTGTTTTCTCGATGAGGTTGTGGTGCGAAGTACCGGCATTATTTATGAGGAAGTCGAAACGCTTCGCGCCCAGGGTCGTGAGTGCCGACTGTACGCTGTTCACGAAAGCATCGAACGAGCCGATATTGCCGGTGTCGAGCTGCAGCGCGATGGTTTGCGCTCCTGCCGCATGGACGGCCGACACGACAGCATCGGCTTCCGCCTGATTCCTGTTATATGTGAAAATCGAATTGACTCCCCGCTGGGCGAGGCTCATGACTATATTGCGGCCGATTCCGCGGCTTCCTCCGGTCACAAGGGCAATCTTAATATTCGAAGATACTGTGTTTTCTTTCGGCATTTCTTTCTCCTGTCGGAACATCTCCTACACTCACGCTACGTTTAACCGTTCGCGAAGTGAATGCCGAAACTGCCCTATTTCTTGCCTATTCCTGCGCGGAAGCCTAGCTTAGGCGACAGACATCGAAGGAAAAGGAACGAACATGCTGAATGAGTTGGTGGAAGCAGTCCGCCGTTACACGGATTCCCAGGCCGGGAAGAGTCCATTCCTGACAGTGATCGAAGGGCTTGCCATTCTCCGGTCGGATCACGAGAGACGGCCCAATCACCTCATCTTTAAGCCCGCTCTTTGCATCACGGTGCAGGGCGCCAAGTGGGCGATCTTTGGAGACAAGCGGTTTGAGTACAGGGCGGGACAAGCGCTGTTAGTCAGCGTCGCGATGCCTGCATTGGGCACGATTGCCGAGGCGAGTCCGAGCGAGCCCTATCTTGGCGTCATTCTTGAATTAAACCTCCCAGTGATGCGCGATGTCATGGCTGCGTTGGACAGACCGCCAAAGCCGAGTGACAACGTGGCGTCGGGTGTCTTCGTCACAGACTTCGACGGGCCCCTCGCGGACTGCGCGCTGCGCATGGTGCGTCTGCTCGACACGCCTCCCGCTGTCCCCGTGCTTTATCCCGCAATTATGCGCGAGATTTGCTACTGGCTCTTGACCGGGCCGCACGCGGGCGAGGTCGTAAAAATGGTGCTGGCGAATAGCCATGAGCAACGCGTAATTAAGGCGATTCACACTCTGCGCGATCGCTTCGCCGAGCCGGTCCGCATTGAGGACCTAGCCTCCATAGCGCAATTGAGTCCATCTGCCTTTCACCGTCAATTCAAGGCGATTACATCCATGACGCCACTTCAATATCAAAAGCAGCTTCGCTTAATCGAAGCGCGGCGGCTGCTGGTTTCCGACGCGGCTAACATCGAAACCGCCGCGTTTCAGGTCGGCTATGAAAGTCCCTCGCAATTTAGTCGTGAATACACGCGAATGTTTGGGAGATCCCCTCGCCGGGATATTTCCGCCCTGAGGTTCGCTGCCGCTTGAGCTGCGGGCTCCGGCGCCAATTCATCGTCGGGGGCTAGCCACAGCCAATCTGACCCGATGGTATGGACTCGGCCCGGATATCAGCACTTGTGTCGGGCAAAGGAGAGCTATGCCAACAACCAGCATGGTTGGTCTATTGATATCCGTGTAATATAGCGGAACCAATTGAGGCTGGCTGGGTTCTTATATACATGGGAAACCCGCGTGGCGTGGCTCGCGACTTCGATGCTCTGGAAGCCCGGCGCAGGAGCGCCCTGGCGCTGATGCGCAATGGTCTCAACAATAGTCAGATTGGCCGTGAACTGAACGTCGCCAACCAAACGGTGAGCCGCTGGCGCAAGGAGTACAGCGAAGGAGGCAAGAAGGCTCTGGCGCAAGCGGGCCGCGCCGGACGCAAGCCCCGGCTGAACGCCGAGCAAACCAAAACGCTGACGAACAGATTGCTCGCCGGTCCCGAGAAACTCGGATACGAAACACCGCTCTGGACCTGTGAGCGGGTGGCCGATCTGATCGCTCAGGACTTTGGCATTCACTACCATCCCGGCCACGTTTGGCGTATTTTGCGCGGCTTGGGCTGGAGCCCGCAGCGGCCCGTGGGCCGGGCGCTGGAACGGGATGAGAAAGCGATCCGGGAGTGGAAACGCGTCACTTGGCCCGCTGCTAAAAAAAAGCCCAAAAAGAAGGCCGAACCCTCGTCTTTATTGACGAAAGCGGACTAACCCAGAAGCCGCACCGCTGCCGCACTTGGGCGCCGCGCGGTCAAACGCCCCTGTTATTTCATCATTTCCATGGGAAGAGCTGATCGCTGATCGCCGGTCTCCGCCGCTGGAATCTGCATTTCGAGCTGTTTGCCGGTACGGTCAAAAGTCCTCAGATAGTGATCTTTCTGGAAAAGCTACTGCGTGTGATTCCCGGTAAGTTGCTGATTATCTGGGACGGCTTGGCCGCGCATCGCAGCCGACTCGTAAAGGAGTTCATAGCGGGACTGGAAGGCGGAATCCATATACTTCGGTTGCCGCCCTATGCGCCGGAACGCAATCCGGTTGAATACCTCTGGGCGCATCTGAAGCAGCACGAGTTGCCCAACGTCTGCGCCAAGGACCTGTGGAGTCTTGGCGATATGGCACGCCGTTGGCTCAAACGCATGCGCCGCCGCAAGCCTCTGCTGATCGCCTGCTGGAAACAGTCCTCCCTCAGTTTTTGACCACACTATATTATGCGAAATTCAATAAATACAGGGAGGCATGTATTTCAGATTCATGGAGTCGATTCCAGCGGGAAGGTCACACTTCGGAAGCGACTGCGAAGAGGCCAGCTAACGGATTTCTTCGCGAATCTTCCCGTTTGCGTCATCGGATTGGAAGCCACTCAGGGAGCGCACCATTGGGCTCGGGTGCTGGGCACTGTTGGCCATACCGTTCGGCTGATAGCACCACAGTTCGTGAAGCCCTACCTGCAGTCACAGAAGAACGACGCCAATGATGCGGCAGCGATCAGTCGGCCCCCAGATGCGCTTTGTGACGAGAAAGACCGTGGAGCAGCAAGATCTGCAAGCACTTCATCGAGTGCGGAGCCGCTTAATCGGAACGCGAACACAGATTGGGAACCAGATTCGTGGTTTGCTGGCTGAGTATGGGATCGTGCTTTCTCAGCATCTGAGCTCCGTGAGAAAGATGTTCCCACCGTTAACGGAGGAGAACGAAACCCGCTTGAGCGGTTTCGCCAAACGCCTATTCACAACTCTCTATGAAGAGTTGTGTGCGCTCGATCAGCGCATGCTGGTGATAGAGGCGGAACTAATCCAGGCGTTTCAGCAGAATGCGCTGTGTCAGCGCATCGCGGAAGTTGAGGGTGTCGGTCCCGTCACAGCGAAGAGAGGCGATTATTATCTGCGAACGCTGCTGGTGCACGGCTCGAGATCGATTGTATTCCGTGCCTCTAAGAAAGAGGATGCGCGAAGTAAACGGATTGCGGAAAAACAGAAGAAGCTCGGGACGGCAAAGGCGTGTGTAGCCGTGGCGAATAAGAATGCGCGCATCATCTGGGCGCTTCTTGCCCACGATGCGCCTTACCGCCGCGCGGCCTAAGCGGGACAACTTTCTTGAGATTGCACGAGAGTCGAGTGATGGCGTAAACCGGGTAGACCGGCTTCTTTCGAACCTGATTGGGGGATGGGCCTTCGAGGCCGATGACCTGTTGAAGGAGAAGAAGCGCAGATTCCATCAGGGCCCGAGGGTGACGACCCTCAACTTCGAGGCCGCATATATGCACGCAGTCTTACCTCCAAAACGCTTGACCGCGCGATCTCTTGCAAACCGAGCCGAGTCCATATATGATCCCAAACTTCGCATAGAAGTGGGCCTGTTCTCATGACTGAGGCGTCAACAACGAGCTGGGTTCCAGTCTGATTCCGAGCATTGCCGCCGCTGTTTAACATGTTAAAAAGTCAGGACGGTTGTGACAAGAAAGGTGTGAGAAATACTCTTGAACCCGACCTTCACGAGCGCAGCAAATTTACAAGTACGACCGCTTACTTTTCGACAACGGGGATACGCGAGCACAACCGAGCTTACATTCCCGGCTATTACAGGATTCCTTGTTTATTGGCAACGCGGATATAGCATCGGAGTATGTCGAACCCCTGGCTGACCGTGCCTCTTGCTGAGTATGAGGGCCATATGAAATCGGCCAAAGTGCAACAGTTGGACGCCTTATCAGAGCTTTTCGCGAAAGCCCTTGCCTATTGCAGACCCAACTCCGTCGCGGTGCTGGGGATTGCTGGAGGAAATGGGCTAGAGCAGATCGATGCCAGCATGATGAAGCGGGTTGTCGGACTTGATATTAACGCCTCGTATCTGAATGCGGTCCGACAACGTTATGCGCGGATGAATGGATTGCAGCTTTTCTGCGTCGATCTAGCTGAACAAGCCGTAGATTTAGAACCAGTACAACTCGTTCATGCGGCTCTTGTGTTCGAACACGCAGGAGTGAGTCGATGTCTGGAGAATGCACTGTCTCTGGTGGCTCACGACGGCTTTTTATCTGCCGTGCTACAACTGCCCAGTGAAATCGAGCAAGGCGTAAGCCCTAGCGGGTTTTCAGCCATTCAGAATTTAAAATCTCACTTCTCGCTGATCGATCCCCAATGGCTTCAGGAGACACTCGAGCAACGCAACTTCAGGTTAGAAGAACAGGTACAGTGTTCGCTACCGGCGGGCAAAGGATTGTGGATGGGTATCTTTGGTCGGCAGGATGATTCGGGACTTGGCGAGCGTCGCGAGTTAAAATGATCGAAGCGCCCTAAAAGTGAGATTTGCGGCGTTTCAGAATCTTGGCTCCGGCGATTAAGTGGCGTTCTCGGAATGTCTCTAACATGGTTCTTCTGGTCAGGCGGGCGACCGACCCAAATCAAGGGCGTACGCTAGAGCCCTTCGGATCTCCGCCATCGTCTGCTCCGGGATTCGCCCAAGTCTCCGTTCTAGCCTGATATTTGGAATTGAACCCATTCCCTGCACGTTTGCGAACGACTCTCGATCCAGAAAGGGCAACCGGGGGATCGGCACCTCATAGCTGCTGGGACGGCTCTGAGTCGTGAGCGGCACGTACAAGGTCAGCGCTCGCGGCGAATCTGGATCTCGCCTTGAGACGATTACGACAGGCCGGGTCTTGGCTGCCAATCCAAGGTCCGCAAGCCAGACCTCACCGGGTCCCGGGCTCATCCAGTAATTCCAGCACTTCTTGCTCAACGGCGCGAGACCTAGCTAAATCGAGCAGATCGGCGTCAGCCAATTCGATAACTTCAGCGATACGTTCTCGTGCTTGTGCAGCCGTTTCGGGTCGCCAATCGCGCAAGCGAGCATCGAGTTTCTCAGCAAGTGCGTCCAATGAATCCACGTCCTTATACTGAATTCTATCGTGTCAACCTCGCGGACACTTGCGATTTGATGAACCCCGTTGCGCAAACCTTCCGATGCTGTTGAAAAACTCAGTTTTGGCGGCGTCAGCCCTTTTCAGCAGGATCAGAGATGTCTACCCAGCGGCTGTTGCTCGCTTATAGCGCGTCTAATCACGCCGTTTTCCGGACAAAGTCGCGAGCTTACATTGAGGCGAGTTTTTCAACAGCATCCTTCCTTTTGCGCAATCAAGATGTGGTGTTGATCGCGCACGAGGGCGGCATCCGACCCAAGTCGGCTGCCTCTCGACCACTTAGGCCTCCTCGGAAGCGGACGCTGCCCTCGGGTGCCTGATCGGCTCGGATGGACGGGAAACCGACCCAGCGAAGCTGGAACTTTCGACAAGTGGATACCTACCATCGAAGCCGCGACAAATCGTTGAGGTAACCGTCGTGGAAAAAACCGCCAGTCGGCCCCATGGCGCTCAAGGTGGCCAGCCTGACCGCGATGGCAGCCGCTTCCTCGACCGAACGATGTCCCGTGTGATGATTCAGATCGGTCGCCGTAAAGCCAGGATCTGCAGCATTTACTTTTATTCCTTCGTGCATCAATTCCTTGGCAAATTTAATAGTAAACATGTTTAATGCGCTCTTAGAGGCGCAGTATCCCGCAAATTCTACATTCCAAGTGGCACTCGAGATGTCTAGTGTCTCAGCAAGGGAGCCCAGACCGCTACTCATCATAACGATGCGCGGGGACTTTGCCTTTCGCAGGTGCGGAAGAAAGGCCTGCGTGACCCTCACCGGGCCGAACGCATTGACCTCGAAGATCGCTCGAACATTCTCGATGCGTTCGTTGCTTGTAGATGTGGGAGTTCCGAGACTTACGCCGGCGTTGTTGACCAGTACATCAAGCTTCTCAGCGACATCGCCAAATTTCGTCGCCGCCGATTGAACGCTTTCGTCGCTCGTGACATCTATCGTAATAGCACGGGCGTCCACACCGATGTTCCGTAACTCTGCCGCAGCCTTTTCGCCCCGTTCTGGATCTCGGCATCCGAGCCAGATGGAATAGTCTTTCTCGCCGAGTTGGCGAGCTATGGCGAACCCAATACCTTTGTTCGCGCCGGTAATTAGTGCAATCGTTTTTGTGGACATAGGTGCTTCCTATTTGTCAGTATGAAGGCCGAGTTGCGTGTCCGCATGTACGATCCCACCCGAGGCTTGCCCAATCCTGTCAGAATGAAATGCGGCATGGCGATGAACGACGTGACGGAGCAAAAAATCAAAGTGGACGGGATGCTGGAAGAGTTGAAAGCGATAGCGGCCGCCCAGGCTCGCGGCTCGCAGACGCTGACTTCGATCCCTCGACTGACAATCTGGCGCAGCTCTAGGAAGACCGATCCAGCGCCCGCCATGTTCGAGCCGAAGATCTACCTTGTGCTGCAGGGGGCAAAACGGCTGACAGTGGGTAGCAAGACATTTGACTACTTTGCCGGAGGCTATTCGGTCTCTTCTGTTAGCCTTCCGTTCAACGTGCAGGTGTTGGAGGCATCGCCGGAAAGACCATACCTCGGATTAGACTTGAAGCTTGACGCGGGTATCATCGCGAGCCTGTTGCTCGAAATGCCGGAGGTACGCGAGCCGGCATCACCGGCTTTTGCCCTATTAAAAACGAGCGATGGGATGATCGAGCCGCTCCAACGCATGATGCGATTGCTGTGCACTACTGAAGACATCCCAGTGCTCGCGCCCTTGATGGAACGCGAACTGTACTATCGCATACTGCGAGGACCTATGGGCAGCGCCATGCGTCAGGTCGTGCAGTCCCAAACGCGCTTTTCGCAGGTGCGAAAGGCGGTGGACTGGATATGCAGTAATGCTGACAGTCCGCTGCGCATCGATCAGCTTGCCGCATCTGTGGGCATGAGCGCCACGTCCTTCCATAGGCACTTCAAGGCGGTTACCGCTCTCAGCCCACTTGCATACCAGAAGCAGATTCGTCTGCTAAGTGCGCGACGCCTCCTCATCTCGGGAGGCAACGATGTCACGCGCGTAGCCTTCGCAGTCGGCTATGAGAGTTCCTCTCAATTCAGCAGAGAATACGCACGAATGTTCGGCCTGCCGCCGACCCGCGACACAGCTCGACTACGTCAATCAATCTCTAACCCGGATCGCTGAAGACGTCCACTTCGGCTACAGCCGCCTCCAAAAGCGGACCGTCCCAAATCCACCCATAGCACCCATCTGGCGGTATCGCTCAAAAAGGTTCCTTTGTGCAATCGGTCGGTGGTGCTAGACCATTCTCTTCAGTAAAGCTCTCGCATCATTGGCGCCAAGTTGCATAAAAGAGCGAACGTGCGGAATTCAAAAAGGCTCGCTTGACCGATACGGCCCCGAGCGGCCAAAGTTGACTGCGATGACCCTAAGGCTGGTCGAAGAGAGTCTGCTGTTAAGGGCCGTATCGACCCATAGGGTTCTTAGCAGCAGGATTCGCCTCTAGCAGGCTGCTGAAAAAGGCCGGTCGATGCCCCTCCCTTACGGTCGGGGTTCTGTAAATGCTTGCAAACACGAGCGCAACGTTCTGAACCGCGCGCGTCAGCAAGCGACTTTTGCTTTTTTCAGCAGCCTGCTAGACGGCGTATCGCCGGACCATTTTGGCGCAGAACTCGGCGTATTCTTCCGGGCGCTGCGGAGGACTGGTGTGGTGGGGTCGTATGCCGGCCCGTTCCGGGGTAAAACAAAACGTAACAGTGATGTCGAACGGCTCCAGCACGCGCATTTGATGGTCGAACCACCGCTCCGCGTCCGGTCTCTCGAAATCCGCCCAACTGAGGCCGGTGCGCAGACGCTTTACTCCTAGATCGCGAAGCGCGGCAACGGCCGTTTCCAGCCGGTGGTCTTCAAAGTGAAACCATTGACAGACGCCCAGAGCGGGCGCGTAATCGGAAAACCTTCGAGCAGCAAGTTTCGCGGTGCCGTCCTCTCGAAAAAGTCCCATGTAGAAGTGCCGGTAATAGGATGAACCCTCGCTCTCGCGGTGACGCGTGGTCGCGGGCCAAGCTCGGGGCAGATCGAAAAGGCTGTACCAGTAAACGTGGTCGAGACGAGGCAGCAGAAGCTCGGCGGTAGCTTTTAGCCCGAAGTCTTGCACCTCCTCGGCGCCAAATGAAGAAGCGCCCACCTCGGAAGCCCAGACCGGCTTGGTGGAGACCGCTTTAATCTCGGCCAGTTTGTCGGGCCACTCATGGATCGTCCAATGATTCCAGTCGAGGGGAAACCCATGAACGGCCACCACGTCGACGGCATCCATGACGCCGAACCGCTGCATGCGTTCGATGAAGGCCGGATCAATAGGCGAAATGCCGCCCAGCACTCTGGTTAGCTTTGGATTTTCCGATTCTATGGCAGCGCACGCAAGCTTCACCATGTTGGCGAAGGCGGACCAGTCTTTATCTATCTCGAAATCCCAATGCGACAGGTTATTGGGCTCGTTCCAAAGCATAGCGGCTTCAATCATTGAGAGTCAGTTATTTGAGGATGTTGGCTGGTAATGGGTGTAGATAGGCAGCATCGTCACAGCGGCAAACAAATACTTCCGGTTCCGGTACATCTTCAATGCGGAATCCGGCGCTACGAAGAACAGCTTCGGCGCAAGCGCGATTCGGGATCCACCAGTTTGTCGGGTCACCGGTGTAATCGTGCTCGACAAAGTGCATCTTCGGATAATCAGGCCGGTCGAAGATCGCAGTTTCAGAAAATGGATAATCAGGCGCTACATTTGCGATCTCATTAGTACCACGCAACATGGATTGAAACACAAACCAGTCCTTTGTCGAATGCTGACGAAGCAAGTCCAGAGCCAGCAAAGGATGACGAAGATGGTAAAAGACGCCCATAAACAGAACCAGGTCAAAGCGCTCGCGCAGTTGCGGGACTTCATAGACCGACAATTGTTGAAACGAGATATCAAGGCCGAGCACTTTGGCTGCGAAAGCAGCCTGATTCAGATAAATTTCGTCGTGGTCGATCCCAAGTACGCGCTTGGCTCCGCGCAATTTCATCTGAATCGAATAAAAACCGGCATTGCATCCAACATCCAGCACCGAGAGGCCGGTAAGATCCTTCGGCAAGGCATTTTCAAAACTACGCCATTTGAACGATGGATAATCGCCAAGGAAGTGGTTAGGAGCCGTTTGCACGCCCTGTAAGGACAGGTTGTGAAACCAAGGCCCAAGTTCGTCAACTTTTTTCTCGATGTCTTCCGTGGTGAAGCTATGCGTCAGCGAATTCTCTCCCATTACCTATGACCTGTATTTTACTTGTTTGTGGATTATGACTCGCATATTGTTGGTTAGGCATGGCGCCACGGATTCGATCGGCAGCATGTTGGCTGGTAGAACTCCCGGTGTGCATCTCAACGCCGAAGGCCGTGCGCAAGCACTGCAACTCGGCGGGTACCTGAAGAAATACTGGACATTGGCCGCCGTGGTGAGCAGTCCGCTGGAACGAGCCGTGGAAACCGCCGAAGCTTTGAGCGAAATACAAGGAGTTCCAGTAACGATCGACGACAAGTTCACCGAATTCGACTTCGGCGGCTGGACCGGAAAGACATTCGCTCAATTAGGTGAACAATCGATGTGGGCAGAGTACAATAGACATCGATCCATTCACGGCGCTCCCGATGGCGAAGCCCTCATAGATGTACAAGCGCGGGCCTGGAAGGGCATTCATTCCTTGTGTTGCCAATTTCCGGAAGCGGTCGTGGCGGTCGTTTCCCATGCAGACGTGATCCGGTCGATCCTGATGCTGGCGCTGGGAATGCCGCTCGACAATGTACTACGTCTTGACATTCAGCCCGCGTCCGTCTCTGAGCTAAGTGCCGGTGCCGGCGAGCCGGTGCTGCATCGCATTGGGTGTTGTGAGAACGGAGGGGCATTATTTGGAAAATAAAGATCGATTTGAACTCCTGGTTTCGGAGTTGGAAGACTTCATCATCGTCCTGATCGACAATGACGGTGCGTTCTCTTCCTGGCATCCAGGCGTTGAGCGGCTGTTTGGTTATACACAAGAAGAATTCGTTGGGCAGCACTTGAGCATCCTGGTGCCTGAGCCTGACCGGTCGAATGGCGCAAGCGCGCGCGAACTGAATAGTGCGAGGAGAAACGGCCGATCCTCCGATATGCGAACGCTAGTGAAAAAAGACGGTCAGGAAGTGTACGTGGAAGGGGTGACCGTCGCTCTTTACGAAGCGGACGGCAGCCAAGCCGGATTCGGAAAAATCATACACGACCTGACTGAGATTCAGAGTGCCCAGATCAATCTACTCAGTGCGCAGGGCGAACTGAAAACCGTCAACCAGAATTTAGAGCGCATCAGGGTGGAACTGGAGCGGTCGAACGAAGAACTGCAGGAGTTCGCGCAGATCGCCTCTCATGACCTTAGCGCTCCGCTGACAAGCACCCGGTGGCTGGTGGACCTTCTACAGATGCAGCATTCCGAACACCTGAACGAAGTTGGACGGCGATGCTTAGGGCAGATATCGCAGGGGCTGGAGAGAATGTCCTCGCTGGTGGAAGCCGTACTCGCGCACGCACGGGCTGGCCGGACTGCGATTAGCTCCTCCGAGAGTACGCCGGCGGAACAAGCCTTGTATGAGGCACTGGACAATCTTCGAAGTGAAATCGCGACATCAGGCGCGGAGATTAAACACAGTTCACTGCCGGAACTACGAGTCGCGGCGCAGCCATTATGTCAGCTCTTTCAAAATCTGCTATCGAATGCGATTAAATATCGCAAGCCGGATTTGACGCCCGTAGTAGAGGTTACTGCCACGCGCGATTATGCAAGTTGGCGCGTTCGCGTCCGAGATAACGGCATCGGCATTGAGCCGCAGTACTTCGAGCGCATTTTTGTGCCGCTGCAGCGGCTTCATGGACAGGAAATTGCGGGCAGCGGAATTGGTTTGGCTACCTGCAAGAAGATTGTGACTCGCGCCGGCGGCAGAATCTGGGTTGAATCCGAGTCCGGCAAAGGGTCTTCATTTTACTTTGTGCTGCCGGGCGAATAACGGCTTATTCTCTCGTCGAGCGCACTTTTCACGCGATTCACTACGCTTCGCCAGTCTTCGGGGCGCGGCTGGCGAAAGAGCCGCATAGTGGGATACCACGGCGAATCTTCACGATGCAGCATCCATCGCCAGTCGCACACGTATGGCAGAAGGGTCCACACATCCAAGCCCATTGCTCCCGCCAAGTGGGCCGTCATCGTGTCTACCGTGATTACCAGATCCATGGTGTTCAAGCTCATAGCCGTTTCCAAGACACTTTGGCCCTCGACATACAGATTGCTGACGCGGTTTGCCCACGGCGCAAGCTGAGCGTGCTCCTCGCCGGCTTGAAAGCTGAAGAACGACACCTTAGAGAAATCGAAGAGCTCCGCGAGCTGCTCCAGAAGAATCGACCTGGCGGGATTGAAAGCACTCGAAGCCCAAACAAGACCGACGCGCATTGCCGCGTTCCCCTGGACTGAGCAGTTACGTGTTACCGCAGGCACATGGATATAGGGATTTTGGTGAGGGATGGATTGAATCATAGTTCGAAAGATAAGCGGCAGCTCGACGATTTCGATCTGCTGGTCCCAAGCAGGCTCGCGCTCTCCCCAAGTAGTCACGGAGTCGGCAACATCCGACTGATCCAATAAGGACTTGAGGAGCGGTTGCGCTTCGATCGTCAGCGTCGCGGCTTTTTGCCGGATCAGGGGAGCATAACGAACATACTGCAACGTGTCTCCGAGTCCATGAAGGCAGCGGATAAGAACGCGGCGTCCGTCGAAGGGTTGCCCGTCCCAAAACCGATGGGGGTCCGGGTTGCCCCTGCGCGAGATGGCATCGCTTTCTCGCCATGCAGTCTCGAAGTCTCCCAGGAGCATATGACAGCTCCAGCGGCCGGCGGCGCAAGCATCAGGATCGAAGCCTGCCTGTTCGGCCATGGTGAAACACTCGCATGCTTGGGGAATCTGCATGGAGCGAATGTGATTCTGGGCTTGCTCAAAAAATTCCTGCTTTGCATCTATGTCGGGGTGAGGCACGTCGGATTGGGGCACTGTTCTATTTTTAATCGCTTGCCCGATATTCTAGAACCGTACGCCATCGCATCATGGTCAACTTTATGAAGCGCGCAATCGACATGGCAGTGCGCAACGTTCAAACCGGAGCCGGAGGACCTTTCGCCGCGCTAGTTGTCCGCGAGGGGCAAGCGATCGCCGAAGCAACGAACACAGTAACCAGCAGCAACGATCCAACTGCCCACGCCGAGGTGAACGCGATACGAAATGCGTGCGAAACACTGCGGAGCTATGAATTGGCAGGATGCGATCTCTACGCAAGTTGCGAGCCCTGTCCGATGTGTGCAGGCGCGATCTACTGGGCCCGAATCAGCCGCGTCTTCTATGCAGGAACGCGTGCCGACGCGGCAGCGGCCGGTTTCGATGACGATCTCATTTACAGCGAATTAGATAAGGAACCGAGTCTGCGTCGCATACCAATGACCGCTGTACAACATCCGGAGGCGGCCGCTCCTTTCCGCGCATGGCTCAAATCGAGCGCTCGCCAGCCGTATTAAAGGGGGCAGATTTCCGCTGGCATAAACGACACTGGAGTCATGTCCTGGCTTACCTGGTCCTTGCTATCCGCCGTTTTTGCTGCCGCCACGGCCATTCTGGCGAAACTCGGCGTTGCGGGAGTCGATTCAAACTTTGCGACAGCGATTCGAACCACCGTCGTCGTAGTGTTCACCTGGCTGATTGCATTTGGGACGAGTAAGCCTGGATCGTTTCACGTTCCGTCGAATAAGACTTGGTTGTTCCTCGTGCTGTCGGGATTGGCAACGGGTCTGTCGTGGCTTTGTTACTTCCGGGCTTTGCAGCTTGGTCCCGCATCTCGTGTGGCGCCGATCGACAAGCTGAGTGTGGCGCTGGTGATCGTCTTCGCGATTTTATTCCTGGGAGAAAAACTGACGTTCGGCAAGGGAGTCGGCGGTCTACTGATTGTTGCCGGGGCTATTTTTATTGCTCTGGACTAGTCACATTGCGCCTGGCTTGAAGAGAGTGTCGCGTTTCGAATCGTTTTCGATGTATCTCTGGAATGACCGGGAGGATGATGGCGGAAGCATAGCCGGTCTCGTGGAACACCGTTTGATGGGCCTTATTCATCTTCGTTCCGTCGCCGTTTGGCCGAACTGTGTTCAAGTTTCGGTCAAAACGAGGGAAGTTGCTGCTGGAGATTTCTAACCGGATTCTATGTTTCGGTTCGAAGACGTAGCTGGTCACCCCGGCGTCGATGTTAATCTGATACGGCTTGTTCTTGGCCACGAACACAGGCGCGGCGAGAGACAGCCGGTAACGGAGCCGCTGTAAGCCGTCGGTAACCAGTAGCGGCCGCCCGTCCGGTTGGACATCCACCAGCTTTGCCGTAAAATCCGTGTCGTTCGCGGAAGTGGCAACATACAGCAGGACGCGCACCGGTCCGGTCACCTCGATCCGTTCGGGAAGGGGCGCGGAGGTATACACCAGGACATCTTTTCGTCCCTCAACCGGACTCTGATCCAGAGGACCCGGCGGCAGGACTTTCGGTTCGCAGCAGATCGCCCCGCCAATGGTGGGAACGGGACGCTTGGGATCGTAGGTGAACTGATCGGGTTGGGCTTTTGCAGCGGGGCGCCACTCCAACGCGCCATCTCCGTAGCGTGAGTTGGCGTGCCCTCCACTATTCAGGTAGAAAGATCGATAGTGCGTCCGAGCCAAGGGCCACTCGCGTTCTTCGCGCCAGATATTTGGGCCCATAACAAAAAGGTGTAGTGTAGCGGAACTCTGAGCGCCGCGATCAGCCGAAGCGGAGGCCTCAGTAAGGCGATGGAACCACTCCAACTGTTTGCTTTTGATATACACATGAGCTTGCGGACCAAAGTTCTCGGTAGCAAACCGAAGTGAAGGATTGTGTCCCCAAGGCCCGATCCAGGTCTCGACCGGCTTGCCTTCCCGGGACAAGCGAGAATAGGCGTCGAGATCGCTTTCCGCATAAGTATCGAACCAGCCACCGAAGGAAAGCACCGGGATCAGCACTCGATTCAGTCGATCACGAATGCTAAGAGGCGTCCAATATTTGCCATCGGAGGGGTGGTCGATAGCGCGCCTCCAGCTCGGGATCACGACATCGGAAGCCGCAATATCCGACGTCCGAAGAGGCAGATGATAAATATAGCTTCCGAATGAAGTTCTTACTTGCGATGGGGGTGTGAGGTTCTCAGCAAACCAGAGAAGCCGGTGTCCAATCTGCAATGCTCCGCCGGTTGAATAGAAGCGGTCCAGGTATTCGTCGTCGCCGGAGCAGATGGGCGAAATGCCGATCAGGTGGGGGTTGTCCTGAACGGCCGCCCACCATTGCGCGATACCGAGATAGGATCCACCGGCCATGACAACCAGGCCATTCGACCAAGGCTGTTCCGATACCCAGTTGATCGAATCGTTGCCGTCGGGCCCTTCTTGTGAGATCGCCCCAAATGTACCTTGGGAAGCGTAGCGGCCACGGACGTCCTCAATCGCGACCGCAAAGCCATTTTGCGCAAAGAAGCGGTACGCAGCCATGCTGGGAGCTTTGCGGTTATATGGCGTGCGAATCAGCACCGTAGTCCAACGGCTGGGTCTCCCGCGCGGCAGAAACACGTCAGCCGCCAGCCGAACACCGTCACGCATGGGAACGGCAACTCCAACCTGCGCCTCAATACGCGCGGGATGCCCGTCATATCTGGAGGTTTGCGCCAGCAATAGGCACGGATTCAGCAGAAGAAATTTCAGGAACAGCCGACGCATTTCAAAATGACGATAACGTCTTTTTTATAACGGGTCTGCGGCCAAAGAGCGCGGTGCCGACGCGTATGATGGTGGCACCTTCCTCGATGGCAACCTCGAAATCATTCGACATTCCCATGGAAAGATTCGTCAGCCCGTATTGACGTGCTAATGTCGCCAACTGCCGGAAATAGGGACGCGAGGTTTCCGCGTTCTCCGACCAAGGAGGAATCGTCATCAGGCCGACTACGCGCAAATTATTGCAATGGGCGGCGGCATCCAGGAGACGAGGAATCTCCGCTGCGCTGGCTCCCGTCTTGTTTTCTTCTTCAGAAAGTTTGACCTCCAGCAGAACATCCTTCATACCGCCGAGTTCTCCCGCACTTGCGTTTAGGCGCTGCAGCAACTTTGAGCTATCCGCGGTTTGAATGGTATCGAACAACTCGCAAGCGATCCGGGCCTTATTGGATTGCAGGTGCCCGATCAGATGAAACCGAGCGCCGGGGAGATTCCCAATATCGTGACGCTTTTCCTGAAACTCCTGCACGTAATTTTCCCCAAAGTTTCGCAGGCCCGCTTCGTAAGCCGAGCGGATCGCGATTGCAGAAAATTTCTTTGAAACAGCCACTAACGTTATTTCGGGACGTGCGCGGCCGCTTCTTTGAAGAGCTCCGGCGATACGTTCTTCGACAGCCGTCAGACGGCCCTCAATTTCGGAGTATTCAGGTGGCAAACTTCCATCATAGTGGCTTGGTCAGCGGGGCGGCACACGCGAACCCGCAGGAGATACTCGCGGCCGTCCAGGCTTTTCTGGCCACCTGCGGCTGCCCTGCCGTACTGGAGCAGGGCGAAGAGGCCGTCTCTATCAAAGAAGGAGAGTTCGAGATCGAAATTCGCTCCGGGCGCGTGTGCCTCGATTTTCAAGTAGGCCATCGGACGGTTTCGCGACGAATTACCGGAATCGACCGCTACGCCAGCGGCGTTCTGGAATGCTCTATACAACGGTTTGCCGGGAAACCAGGAAAGCTAAGCTTTCTGGATCTTCAGCGGCCGCAAACCGCCAATAGAGCGCTTCGCGGAACGCGAGAAAGCTTCGGGGAGCAGTTCCGCCGTATGTTATATCGCCAGTTTCCGGGCTGGGAGGTCGAAACGCTAACGTGCGGAATGGATCTACAACGCTCGCTATCGCCGGTTTTCCCTCGCGCTTATCTGCAACGCGGTACGCAGGGGATAGCAGCAATGGCGTGCCCTCACCTGAGCGAAGAAGGCGCCGTGCTTACGTTTGCCCTGATCTGGCACCATTACCTGAGCTCGACAAAAGGACCGGGGTCGCCTCTCCAGCTTTGTATATTTCTTCCTGACGAAGCGGGCAACCTGACGGCGCAACGCCTGCGCTGGATTACGGGGAAAAGGCTCATGGTGAGGCTCTTCCGGTTCAACGCCCATGGCTCGGCGGGCGAAGTGGATCCTCAGGACTTAGGAAATCTCCACACCCGTGTTTCGATGACGGCAATGGAGGCGGCCGATTGCGGCAAATCGAACGACAAGCTCGGCCCAGAGCACTTGCTGGAAGGACTGCTGCGCCGGGAGATCCAAACAGTGGACGCACTGCTACGACCCGAACCGGTGCACGGGCAGGTCCTAACGTTCTCGGCAGGCGATCGTGACATTATCGATTTACTGGCCGTGTCCTATAACGGCCAACTCACTGTTCTGGAACTAAAGGTGACGGAGGACGTTCACCTGCCACTGCAAGCGCTAGACTACTGGATGCGAGTTGCCTGGCATGCGAAACAGGGTGAGCTGAACCATCTCTTTCCTGGTATTCCCTTGGACACCAAGCCGCCCCGATTACTACTCATCGCGCCTGCCATGTGCTTTCACTCAACAAATGCTACGGTTCTCAGTTACTTTTCTGGTGGCATTGAGGTCGAACGTATTGGTATCAATGAAGGATGGCGGCAGGCCATTCGGGTGGTGTTGCGCCTGAGAGGTCCGGATCTTCCTATTTCTCACCGGAGTTTGGAATGAATATGCAGGGTTTACTAAATATCAAAAAGGCAATCAGCACGCTTAACCCCAAAGAAGTGCGTCAACAGAGCGAGCGTCAGACACATATTGCTCTGTATGCGTCGAATCCCCAGACGTATGAGCGTATGGAGGACTTCCTGCTGCGCGAGTTGAGCCCCGGCCGACGCAGCGAGTCGGCCGTTTCGATCAGCCGCGATCCACATCCCGCAACGGCTCTCTCTTATGATCTGTCCATCTACGATGCGCACTCAGCAGCGCCATCGCACGGGTTGATTTTCGATCCCAATAACCCGGAGCGGCTGGTGACCGATGTGCTCGACACTCATGGAGATTTGGGCATTGCCCTTGCGAAGGCTTTTCCACCGTTCCGACAGACGTATGTAGAACGGGTGGTCAGCAAGGTTGCCAAAGAGAACACATTATTCTCGCTGACCACCGCTTTGCCCGACGTGATTCCGAGTTTGATCGAGCTTCCGTGGGCAGTAGCCGAATTTGCCTCCGATACCGCTTTTCTGACCATGAATCAGATCCGCATGGCTTTTCTGATTGCGGGCGCAAGCAATCGCGAGATAGGCTACCGTGAGCAGAAATCGGAGATCGCGGCCGTGATCGGGAGTGCCTTCGGCTGGCGAGCGCTGGCCCGTCAGGTTGTTGGCAAGATTCCTTTTGGCGGGGGGTTGATTGGTAAAGCGGCCATTGCTTACGCCGGCACAAAGGTGGTGGGATTATCGCTAGATCGTTTCTACCGTATCGGTTATCACTATACGAAAACTGAGCGCGAAGGTTTATATTGGGATGCTTTTCAGCAAGGCAAGAAGGTTGCCGGGCGTATCCTCTCGCAACTTCGGCCCGATCTCGCGGCGCGGCAGGCTGATGCCGAAGCAAAGCGCACCATTGTTGTTCCTCCCGGCGAGCACTCCGGCTACACCGGGCACGTCTGAATCGGCTCATGCAGCAGCTTTTGGATGCGGCCGACGTACGCGTACTAGGCGCGCTCGTTGAAAAGGAGGCGACTACTCCTGAGTACTATCCGCTTTCGCTCAATGCGCTGGTGAACGCGTGCAATCAGAAGTCGAACCGCGAGCCGGTGGTGGATTACGACGACGAAACCGTGCTCGCCGCGATAGAAAGCCTCCGCGAGAAAAAGCTGGCGGTGATTATTACCGGCAACAGCCGTGTCACCAAATATGGGCAGCGCCTTTCCGAAACATTGAATCTGGGCAGGCGGGAGTTGGCGGTGCTCTGTACGCTGTTTCTGCGCGGCCAACAGACCCTGGGTGAGATTCGGGACCGCAGCGAGCGGATGTTCTCGTTCGCCGATCTAGCAGAAGCGGAGCGGCTCCTGCAGAAAATGGAAGAGCTGCCGGAGGGTGGGCTAGTGAAGAAGCTGCCCCGGCAGCCTGGCCAGAAGGAAGCACGCTACACGCATCTGTTCTCCGGGGAACCCATCCCTAGCTCGCCCGGCGAGAAATCGGTGGCGGCTGCAGCTCCGTCAAGAGTCGCCGCGCTCGAACAAGACCTACAAACATTGCGGCTGGAGTTCGAAGAACTGAAACGGCGTTTCGATGAACTGGAAGCGCAATTGCGGTGACGGATTCAGGCTCCTATCGCGCCGTGGATGAGGCTGAAGAGTAAAACAGCCAGGACAATCGCCGTAATAAGCACGTAGGTGCGGTCGCGCTCCAGCGCGAAACCCGCCAGCGAGAAAGCGACACGGGCGATCGGTGTCGCAATTAACAGAAGTATTCCGAGTTGAATGATCGAACGGCTTCGCAGAGCAATCGCTCCTCCAACAATCTGGGTAATCAACCTGTCGATTGCAGGTTGAGGGTGGAACACAGTGTAGTTCACGTGGTCGTAACCATGTCTTCTCAGGTAGAGAATTCCTCCGCCAAGCACCACGGCGCCGGAAATCAGCACACCCGTCCGCAGCAGGATGCTGACCATGCGTTCGATGCTGGTATCGGTCACTTTGTGCGTGTTCATAGCATTCCTTTAATTCCGTCCGCAATCATTTCGAAAGCGACAGCAGCGACGACCACAGCAAAGCCAATTCTCAGAACATTGACTTTCAAGCGCGGTAGTAGCCGGGCTCCTGCGGTGGAACCAGCAAGCACGCCTAACATCACGGGCATCGCGATTGCCGGATCCACATAGCCTTTGCTGAGATAAATACTCGCGCTGGCGGCGGCAGTGACACCAATCATGAAGTTGCTGGTGGCAGTCGATATCTTGAATGGAATCCGCATTGCCTGATCCATAGCGATCACCTTGAGCGAACCGGAACCGATTCCCAAAAGTCCCGAAACCGTTCCCGCTCCAAACATGAGCGCAAATCCGGTCTTCACGCGACGTACCTCGTAGGGCTCCTCGTCGCGGCCGCCGCGATAAATGCCATTGAGCTTCAGCCGCTTCCCCAAAGGATCCGGAGGCTTGGGCGCTTTTCCGTGGTTGGGTTTTCGGAGCGTTTGCCACGCTGCTTGAAGAAGCATTATGCCGAACATGATGCTCAGGTATTGGGTAGGAATATGGGTGCTTAGAAAGGCTCCGAATAGAGCACCGACAGTGGTCGCAATTTCCAGGAACATGCCAATGCGGATATTCGATAGGCCGTCGCGAACGTAAGCAGCGGCGGCTCCAGACGACGTCGCGATAACGGCGACGATGCTGGCGCCAATGGCATAGCGGATATCCACGCCGAGAAATACCGTGAGGACCGGCGTGATGATGACCCCTCCGCCTAGGCCGGTTAGAGACCCGATAAACCCGCCCAGCAATGCGGCGACGAAGACGATGGGAACGAATTCAGCAGCCGTCATGGCTCAAGCCGGCACGCCCGACGCCTTGGAGATATTCTGTTCATAGCTCGTTTTCAAAGCTCCTCGATTCAAACCTATGACAAAAGTGATTCCTCTTGGTCTGGCAGTCCTTGGCATAAGCTTTGCCCAGCAAACGCCGCGTCTTGTATCCCCGCAAGTTCACGATGGTATAGCCACGTTCCAGTTTCGTGACCCGAACGCGCAGAAAGTTCTCCTCAACCTGGAAGGCGCTAAGCAGCCGTACGTCATGAAAAAGGATGGGAGTGGCGTCTGGAGCGTAACCACCGGCCCGCTCGATCCCGACTACTACGGATACTCGTTCGACGCCGATGGAGTTCATCTCCTCGATCCTTCTAACTGGCGGATCAACCCCAATCTCCTAAGCCCGAGCAACAGCCTTCATGTGCCCGGCCCTTCTCCGATGCCGTGGGAGGACACCGATATCCCGCACGGGACGGTTTATCACAATTTCTACCACTCCAACATTGTCGGCGACAATCGAGATTTCTACGTCTACACGCCGCCGGGCTATGATCCTGCCGCGCAAACCACGTATCCCGCGCTTTATCTGCTCCATGGCTATAGTGACGACGCAAGCGGCTGGACGGCAGTGGGCAAAGCCAATCTGATCCTGGACTCATTGATCGCAAGCGGGAAGATTAAGCCGATGATCGTAGTGATGCCGCTGGGCTACGGGGCTCCAGAGATCGTCCAGCCTACGCCACAGTTTGGCGCTCCGTTTCAAAATCGCGAGCTCCGGGAAAGAAATTTCAACAAGTTTCGCGATTCACTGATTGAGGAAGTCATTCCGATGGTGGAGAAGAGCTACAAAATACGCCCCAATCGCGATTCCCGGGCAATCGCCGGTTTGTCGATGGGCGGGGCTGAATCATTGCTGACAGGTTTAAACAGGATCGACCTGTTCGGCTGGGTAGGATCGTTTAGCGCAGGCGGATTGAGTGACGATTTCGCGGCCGATTTTCCCCAGCTTACCGCGCAAAGCGCATCGCAGCTTCATCTGCTGTGGATTGCCTGCGGGACGGACGATCATCTGATTACCGTCAATCGCGATATCGTGAAGTGGCTGAAATCTAAGAACATCGATCCCACCCCAATCGAAACGCCAGGAATGCATACTTGGCTCGTGTGGCGGAATAACCTTATTGCGTTTACTCCGCTGCTGTTCCGGTAGCATCCTGGCGTTCAAACAGAGGACCTCTAATCAGTCCTTCTACTGCTGAGGTGGATTGGTAGGGGACGGCGTAGCCGGGGCACCGGATGGATTCTGGCCCGGTTGCGCCGGAGCAGGCGTTGGCGCGCTGTTCTGATTCGACCCCGCCAAGCCCTGATTTACCAGCAGCTTTACCTCTACGCGGCGGTTCATTTTACGACCTGCCTTCGAGGTGTTATCTGCCGCAGCATGCGAGGTTCCCATTCCGGCAGGAGTCAAAATCCTTGGAATTGGAATATTGCCCTGCTGTTCAAGATACTGCATTACGGCGTCCGCGCGCCGCTCGCTTAAGGCTTGATTCAGTTGAGCATTGCCCGTGGTATCGGCATATCCGGCTACCTCGATCACATACCCTTTTCCTGCAAGGGCTTTTTGAGCAAGATCGTCCAGATCCTTTTTAGCGTCAGGACTGAGCGTGGCACTGTCGATTTTGAAGTATACGGTGGTGGAAGCGGTGGGTTGATAGTTGTCGAGATCGGAAACGCGCTTATTGACATCCGTCACGCCCTGACTCGCCTGATCGGCTACGCCCTTCACCTGCCCAACTTGTTGCTGGGTCTGCTTCTCCGTACCTTCCAGTTGACCCTGGCGATTCTCGATTTGACCCGCGCGGTTTTCAAGTTGCCCCTGTTTGCCTTCTATTTGTCCGGTTCGAGACTCGATAGGCCCCACTCGCGCATCCACTTGCTTCGACGTACGCATGGAATTGGGATCGAAAAGCACCTTGTCGGCCGCCAAATCGCCATTGGCACTTCCCTTGCCGTCGGCTTCAATGCGCAGCCCAGGGACAAGGGCACTCAGGTCCATGGTGTGGTTCCGAAATCCGAGCCTGCCGTGTTTCAACTGAATCTTCGTGGAGTCGGAAAGGTCGATCGTGCTTATCGCGTTGTCGCTCTCTCCCCGCACCTTTAATGTGTTTCCGTCGTGGGAGAGGATTTCCCCTTTAACCTTGGCGTGCTGGTCCGCCGTGAACGTGCGTGTATTCGGTTCTACCGCTATGATGAGCGTTGCCGCGAATAGCCCTTGCGTGGAGATGGCCAGCAGTGTTTTGATCTTCTTCGATCCTAATAAAAAGCTCATGGAATCCCTCAATAGTAACTCCTTCATTCTTATGAACTAGGCAGCCCTTAGGTTAGATGCGTGAGGATGTCGTAATGTAACCTCAGGTTTACATGCGATGTCATAGTACCTGTGAGCATACCCGGACTTCGGCGCGACCTTAACGGAACGGTAGCGCATCTAACCGTATAGGAACACAACAAGAATGACTGAAAAAGCAACATTCGGAGCGGGATGCTTTTGGGGCGTGGAATCTGCATTCCGTGAAGTGGACGGAGTGGTGGATGCCGCGGTCGGCTATGAGGGAGGACAGACAGTAAATCCTTCCTACAAAGATGTATGCACGGACATGACGGGCCATGCTGAAGTGATTGAGGTGGACTTTGACCCTTCGAAGGTCAGCTACGAAAAATTGCTAGACACCTTTTGGAACAGCCACGACCCGACGCAGTTGAATCGGCAAGGACCTGACTTCGGCACGCAGTATCGTACTGTGGTTTTTTATCACACTCCGGAGCAGGAGCAGACGGCACTACAGTCAAAGGAAGCGCTAGGAAACTCCGGCCGGTTCTCGCGTCCGATCGTCACGGAAATCGTACCCGCACAAACTTTTTACCGGGCGGAAGACTATCATCAACAATATTTAGCCAAACGTGGCGTTCGTCACTGCCACGTTTAAGGACGCCAACTACACAGCACTAAGTTGATCGACGCGCGGCTTGTGTTTGGAGCGCGAAGCCAGATTGGAATCGCCGGTCTCTGCCGTCTGTGAAGATTTCTGCCGGAAGAATGCAATGGTCGTGGTTAGCCCTTCATCGAGAGAAATCTTCGGTTCCCATCCCAGGATGCGTTTTGCTTTGCGGATGTCAGGCCTGCGGATTTTGGGGTCGTCGGAGGGAAGCGGTTTATAGTCGATCCCGATCTTGCCGTCGAAGCGAGCCTGAATATGCTGCGCAAACTGCAGAATTGTCATTTCTGTCGGATTTCCCAGATTTACGGGATATGCTTCATCGGATTCGCTTAGCAAGAGCAATCCTTCCACCAGGTCTGACACATAACAGAAACTACGCGTTTGAGACCCTTTACCAAAAACAGTCAATGGGGCACCGCGTAGTGCCTGGTCAACAAACGCCGGCACTACGCGGCCGTCATTTAGCGCCATGCGGGGACCGTAGGTGTTGAAAATACGCGCGATGTTCGATTGCACTCCAAAAGTGCGGTGATACGCCATCGTAAGAGCTTCAGCATAGCGCTTGCTCTCGTCGTAGCAGGAACGCAAACCCACCGGATTTACATTTCCCCAATATGTCTCGGATTGGGGATGCTCGAGTGGGTCTCCGTAGCACTCCGAAGTGGACGTCAGCAGAAACCGGGCATCGTGCTGCCGCGCCAGGATTAGCATGTTTCGCGTGGCCGTAGAGCCCGATTCCAGCGTTTCAATCGGATGGTTTAGGTAGTCCACCGGGCTGGCAAGAGATGCCAAATGGAAGACGCGATCTACTTTTCCCTCAATTGTGATGGGTGTGCAAACATCATGCCGAATAAGCTCGAACGCAGGATTACCGGCGAGGTGGCTGATGTTCTCCTGCTGACCGGTTATAAAGTTGTCGAGAGCGACCACCTCATGTCCCTGACCGATCAGCCGATCGCACAGATGTGATCCAATGAAGCCTGCGGCTCCGGAAATAACGTATCTCACGCATTCCTATGCTACTAGAATGGCGAGGGAAAGCGCATCAGCCGCAAGGTGATACATACAATGCAGCCGTACGGGCAAGGAATAACTCGATTCATTGTTTTGGGACTGCTGGCCGTCTCGGTTTTCCTGTTCTGGTTTCGATTCAGCAAAGTACTGCACCGCATCCTAAGCTCTCGAAAGGATCCCGACTTCCATCTTGGCTCCGTTGGACGCCGAGCCTGGGATTTCTTCTTTAATGTTCTATGCCAGGCTAAGGTCATTAGGGAACGTCCGCTCCCCGGCATCGCTCATGCCCTTGTTTTCTGGGGTTTCTGTGCCTTTGCCCTAGTTACTTCCAACCACATCGCGGCGGGGCTTGGCTTTCCGTTTCTCGACCGCACGACGCGGTTCGGCACTTTCTATTTTTGGTTCGCGTTTATTTTTGCGGCTGCGGTTGCCATTTCCATCGCGGGTCTGGCATTTCGTAGATTTGTTATCCGCCCGGTTTGGTTGGGGCCTTTATCGTATGAATCGGGCGTTATCGCGTTGCTGATTTTCGTTCTCATGGTCACGTATATGCCGGTCTGGTGGGTACCGGAGTATTCTCTAGAAGGCCGATTACTTTGGTGGGCCCATACGATTGCTCTGCTGGCCTTTCTTCCGCTCATTCCACATACCAAGCATCTTCACCTGATTTTGAGCCCGTTCACGATATTTCTCTCCCGGAACGGCTTCAGCCATATTCCACCGCTCGTTGGCGATGAAGATTTCGGGCTCAACAGCGGCAAAGACATCACGCAACTGACAGCGCTACAGGCTTATTCTTGCGTGGAGTGCGGCCGCTGTACCGAGCACTGCCCGGCCAACAACACCGGCAAGGAGCTAAACCCGAAGTTGATTGCATTGGGGGTCCGCTCCTACTTGAATGAGTATGGCAATGAAGACGAAACGGCGATTCTCGGCGCGACCGTTTCCCAAACCGCTGTTTTTCAATGCACCACTTGCGGCGCTTGCGAATACCAATGCCCGGTCGGCATTCAGCATCTGCCGATGATCGTGGGACTGCGTCGCGGCGCGGTCAATACCGGGTCCTGGGAAGACGATTACGGGACAAAGCTCTTTCTGAATCTGGAGCGCAACGGCAATGCCATGGGTTTTTCGCAAGCCGAACGCGACAAATTCATAGCGAAACAGGATTTTCCTGTCTTCGACGGGTCGCAGGAATACTGTCTGTGGCTCGGCTGCATGGGTGCTTATGACCCTAAAGGCCGCGAAATCATCGCGTCCCTTTCCGCGATCATGAAACATCTGGGCACGTCGTTCGGAGTACTGAAAAAAGAGCGGTGCACCGGCGATCCCGCCCGCCGCCTGGGAAACGACCTTGTGTTTGGGCAGCTTGCCGAGACCAATATTGCCGCTCTTGCGCAGTCTGGGGTGAAAAAGATCGTTTCTATCTGCCCGCATTGCGTGCGTACTATCGCCGAGGACTGGCGCGAGTATGGCGCGACCGTCGAAATCGAGCACCATAGCGAGTTTCTGGCGCGTCATGCCGCCCAGTTGCCAAGCAGCCCGACCGGGGAACGCGTGGTGTTTCACGATCCGTGCTATCTCGGCCGCTATCGTGGCAGTTACGATCCACCTCGCCAGGTAATCGCGCAGAACGCGACCGTAATCGATCCGCCGCGTGCGCGGGAGCGTTCCTTTTGCTGCGGCGCTGGCGGTGGATTGGTGTTCCTGGGGGAAGAAACCGGAAGCCGCGTAAGCCATGCCCGAGCGGAGGAACTAGTTGCTACCGGAGCGGACGCTGTGGGGACCGCCTGTCCTTTCTGCAACAGCATGCTGCGCGATGCTCTCGCGGCCACTTCGGATAACCCGCCGCAACTGCTCGATATTGCGCAGATCGCGGCCAGACAGATTGAAGCTACTTCGAAACCGGCAGTTCAATGATTTCGGCGTGCAGCGAGGAGCCTGTTATCTCCAGCCGCGCAACGGTTATGTGCAGCCGGAAACGGCGTGGGCCAGCACTGCCCGGATTGAGATAAAGCACGCCTTTGTGCTCCCTTTGCGACGGCTGGTGGGAATGGCCGCTCACCACGGCGTGAAACCCTGCTGCCGCGGGATCGAGATCCAGTTCGTTCACATCGTGCAGGACGTAAATCAGTATCGGCCCGGCTTCGACGATCTCCGTTTCTGGAAGCAACGAGCATGGCGGTTCCTTGTCTACGTTGCCTCGAATAGCGATGGTGGGCGCAATAGCACCGAGCGCGTCCAATATCTGCGCCTTCCCCACGTCGCCCGCGTGAATAATCAACTCCGAGCCCTTCAAGGCGTCCAATGCCTCCGGCCGCATCAGGCCATGGGTGTCGGAAATAACCCCAATCTGCCGCACGGCTTCTATGGGCGCAGGCCGTCGATAAACTTGTGGATACGGTCGAGTCCCCGCTCCAATTCGGTCATTGACGTCGCGTAGGAGATGCGAACGTGTTCGTCCGTACCGAAAGCCTCGCCGGGAACAACCGCCACCTGCGCTTGTTCGAGCAATGCCGTAGCAAATTGCAGCGAATTTGTTACCTTGCCGCCGGGGTATACCACGCTGACATTTGGATAAGCGTAAAACGCACCCTTCGGCATCGTGATTGTGACGCCGGGGATTTCTTGCAGCCGTGCAATGACAAAGTCGCGGCGGCGGCGATATTCGGCCAGCATCGTGTCGATCGACTCCTGGGGTCCGCGCATTGCTTCCACCGCAGCCTTCTGGGCGATCGAAGTCGGATTGGAGGTGCTATGGCTTTGCAGCTTCATCATCGCTCCGATGATGGGGGTTGGCGCAAGCGCAAAACCCACGCGCCATCCCGTCATGGAGTACATTTTCGACAACGAGCCCGCCACTACCACCGTTTCCTTAGCTTTGGGAGCGGCCGCGATGGAGAACGCCTCGCCATCGTAGACGAATTGGCTGTAGCATTCATCCGTCATCAGGAAGATGCCCCGTTTTGACGTTACTTCAAAGATTTTCTGGAACTCGTCTTTCGAAAGCACCGCACCGCTTGGATTCGACGGCGAATTGATGATGACGAGCTTCGTCTTCGGCGTGATATGGCGTTCAATCATCGCGGCGGTCACTTCAAAACCGGCCTTTTCATCGGTTTGAACAAATACACAGACGCCGCCGGCATAGTTGACTACGTCCTTGTACGTCACCCAATACGGCACCGGTATGATGACCTCGTCCCCCGGATCGATCAGCGTCTGCATCAGGTTGAAGATCGCGTGCTTGCCGCCAACGGTCACCATGCATTCTTGCGGCGAGTAGTTGGTACCGAAGTCGGTACGGTGGCGCTCGCAAATCGCTTCCCGTAACTCTTGTATGCCGCCAGTATTCGTGTACTTGGTGAAGTTCGCGGCCAAGGCATCCACGGCGGCCTGTTTGATGTTATCGGGCGTCGGGAAGTCCGGTTCCCCGGCTCCAAAATCCACCACATCGGCACCTTCGCGGCGGAGGCGGTCCGCGTCGGCGGCGACCTTCATTGTGGACGAAACACTAATGGTTGAGATACGTTCGGCAATTTCGCCAGTGAGTTGCATGACTCCTTTGAATTTACCGTGTCGCCCATTCACGTTTGCAGTTTTCCGCGCAGACGCTCCGCCACAAGCGGCGGAACAAAACCGGTCACATCGCCTCCCAGCGAAAAAATCTCTTTGATCATGCGTGAGCTCACATAAGAAAACTCTTCGCGGGCCATTAGGAAAATCGTCTCCGTTTCCGGCCGCAAACGGCGATTGATCAAGGCCATCTGCAATTCCGTCTCGTAGTCTGAAATAGCGCGAATGCCCCGCACAATAACGTTCGCCTGCTGCTTTGCCGCATAATCCACGAGCAAGCCCCCGAACGAATCTGTCTCCACATTTCCTTGATCGCCCACGGATTGCCGAATCATCTCGATCCGCTCTTCGACAGTAAATAGGGGCTGCTTCCGCGAGTTATTCAGGACAGCAACAATTAAGCGGTCGGCAAGTTTCGCGGCACGGGAGATCAGGTCCAAATGCCCGTTCGTCAGCGGATCGAAAGAACCCGGATAGATCGCGACGACGCGCTTTGACGAAGATATTTTCGCGCCTTGAGACATGGAACCTGAAACACTAGAGTGTAGCGGACTCCGTCACTATTACCAATGAATCTGAACCAGGTTATTGATTCCCAAGACTCCTCCATCTACGACGTGCAAACTCATGCCCGTGGCCCCGCGGGGTCGCTGCCCATCACAGCCGACATGTTGATCGCCGAACCTTCCGGCAATTTATTCGGACTTACGCAGAATGCGGGCATGGGCTGGAATCCCACGGCGATGTCCGGCGATCAAGTATTGATCCTGAGTACCCACGGCGGAGTGCGCGCGGATGATGGCACGCCGGTCGCCTTGGGCTACCATACGGGCCACTGGGAGGTGGGTCTGCTCGTGGCCGAAGCGGCCCGCGAGTTGAAGGCAAATCGCGCCGTTCCGTTCGCCGGAGCCTGCACGGATCCCTGCGATGGCCGTTCCCAAGGGACGCCGGGCATGTTCGATTCCCTGCCCTTTCGCAACGATGCCGCCATTATCTTCCGGCGTCTGATTCGCTCCCTGCCCACACGCAACGGCGTGATTGGGGTTGCCACTTGCGACAAGGGTCTTCCGGCGATGATGATGGCGCTGGCGGGCACTCCGGATCTGCCCTGCGCGCTTGTCCCCGGGGGCGTTACGCTGCTGCCGGAAGAGGGCGAGGACGCAGGCAAAGTGCAAAGCATCGGAGCCCGTTTCGCGCATCACCAGATTTCGCTGGAAGAAGCAGCCATGGCTGGCTGCCGCGCCTGCGCCTCGCCCGGCGGAGGCTGCCAATTTCTCGGAACGGCGGCGACTTCACAGGTGGTGGGAGAGGCGCTCGGGCTGTCGCTGACGCACTCCGCGCTCGCACCCTCAGGGCAACCGGTCTGGCTCGATATGGCTCGCCGCACGGCCCGTGCGATTCTCCGTCTCAGGCAGCTCGGTCTTCGAACAAGCGACGTGGTCACCGATGCCGCTATCGAAAATGCAATGGTGTTGCACGCCGCGTTTGGGGGTTCCACCAACCTGCTGCTGCATGTGCCCGCGATTGCCCATGCGGCGGGACTACGCCGGCCGGTAGCGGTGGACTGGATGCGCATCAACCGCGAAATTCCCCGGCTGGTCGACGCACTCCCGAACGGGCCCCGCAATCATCCCACTGTTCAGGTGTTCCTGGCTGGCGGCGTACCCGAGGTGATGCTCCACCTGCGGCGTGCCGGTGTCCTGAACACGAAGACGTTGACTGTTTCGGGCGAGACGCTTGAAACATCGCTCGACTGGTGGGAGCAGTCCGAGCGCAGGGCGCGCTTCCGTTCACGGCTGCTGGAACTTGATGGAATCGACGCGGACGACGTCATTCTGTCGCCCGATTCCGCCCGTTCGCGCGGCCTCACGGCTACCGTTTGCTTCCCGCACGGAAATCTCGCGCCCGAAGGATCGGTCGTCAAGAGCACCTCCATCGATCCCTCCGTCGTGGACGCGGACGGGGTTTATCGCAAGGAAGGTCCGGCCCGCGTCTTTGTCACCGAGCACGACGCCATCGCGGCCATCAAGAACGGGGGCATCAAGGCAGGCGATGTGCTCGTCCTAATCTGTCGCGGACCGATGGGATCGGGCATGGAGGAGACATATCAGATCACCTCCGCGCTAAAGTTTTTGCCGTTCGGCAAGCACGTTGCTGTGATTACGGACGCCCGTTTCAGCGGTGTCTCCACTGGCGCTTGCGTCGGGCACGTTTCACCGGAGGCTTTGGCGGGCGGTCCTATTGGCAAGCTGCGGGACGGCGACCTTATTGAAATTGTGGTCGATCGCAACAAGCTGGAAGGCTACCTGAACCTGGCCGGCGAAAATGGCGAAAGATTTGACGGCAGCGAGGGCGCGAAACGGCTACACGATCGCCCTTTAAGAGAAGACCTGCGGCCCGATCCAGTCTTGCCGGCCGACACGCGCCTTTGGGCAGCGCTTCAACAGACAAGCGGCGGCATCTGGGGCGGCTGCGTCTACGATACGGACGCGATCATCGAGAAGTTGAGAAGCTGAGCACGCGGCAATTAGGCTAAGCAGCCTTTGGTTGGGCAGCGTGGTCTCCATCAGGCATAAACTCGGCGTTGAGGCGGTTTTCCTGGTAGAAGGCGTCCTTGAATTGGGCGCGTTCGGACTGTTTCCAACTGGCGATTTCGGTGATGAATTGGTCGGCTGTAAATTCGAAGCCAATCGTTGAAAAGTCAAAGTCGCGCTGGTGGAACTTGGCGCGGTAGTAGGCTTTCAGGCCGGTATCGAAGCGTTTCTTGCGGGCAGCTTCGCGTTCCGCCTGAAGTTGCTTGAGTTCGGCGATGTCCTTTTCGCGCTGGCGGCGGAGGCGGTTCTCCTGGAGGGTGAGGTTATTGAGCTGGCGCTGGTAGGCGAGGAAGGTCTTGGCATCGAGCAGCGCGGGGCGCACGGCAGGGTTTTCGTGTTCGAATTGGGCGGCGAATTCGAGGCGGCCGAGCGCATAGATGCCGACTTCGAGCGTGGGAATGCGGGCGGCGCGCCATTCGGCGTCGGCGATGGATTGCACCAGGAGCTTTTCGGCGTCGGTGGCGGGATGATAGTGCGCTTCGAGGCTGGCCACATGCTGCCGGTAGGCGTCGATGTCGTCGCCGGGCAGCAGGACGGTGCGCCCGGTGAGGCCGGTTTTGACGGCGTTCAATGAGGATTTCGCTTTGCCTTCGTCGGTCTTAGGACCAGTAGAGTGCTGGGCGTTTTCGCGGTTGGCGTGGCGTTGCGCGGGGGTGGACATAGGGAGTGTGTTCGCTTCCTGTAATTTCTGGACAGAGCCGCCCGCCGTTTCTCCGGCGCAACGAGCGTCACACGTTTTGGCGAGCAGATTCTGTGCGGAAGAAACTGTAGCATGCCGTTCCAAGCGATTCCTTGTAAGTTGTTAAAGCAGTTACGGAAAGTCGTTGTGATCAATTTTTTGGACGAGGGGGTTTCGGCCTGAAAAGCTTGGTAAGGGGCAAGATCAGATGTCTTTGGAGAGGAAGAAGCGCGGATCTAATCTTCAGCAGCATTATCAACAGGTTTGATATATTCCCCCGTCCTCTTCGTTGTCCCGTCCAATTTCGATGAATTCCAGACTAGATAATTACAACACAAGAAGCCTTTATTCATATGCTTTCCGGCAAAGATGCAAAATTTACCCTTTACGAGACATTTGACCCCGTTCGGCAAGTTCCAGCCTGCTAGGATCTTCGGTGGCGCGTGTTTTCCGAGGGGGCCGATACCTCCGCCACCCCGATTTCGGACCTGTTCAGGGGCGGAATCCCTTAGGAATTCGTTTTCTTCGAAGGTTTCGACTGCCAGAACTGTTGAGGGCGACTGCTTGGCGAACGAGCGCCTTGAAGGCGGACCCGTCAACTTCTTCTCCTTCGTGGATGTCGATCGCGCGGCGTGCGTTTCCGTCGAGACTCGAGTTGAAGAGACGGGCCGGGTCCTTCAGAGACGCACCCTTGGAGAAGGTAAGCTTCACGACATTCTTGTAGGATTCGCCAGTGCAGATGATGCCGTCGTGCGACCAAATCGGAGTGCCCATCCACTTCCACTCCTCGACGATGTCCAGGTCTGCTTCCTTGATGAGCTTGCGCATTCTGGTGAGGGTTTCCCCGCGCCAGTCCCCGAGTTCGGCGATTCTTTTCGAGATGAGCTCCGATGCCGACTGGCCTTGGCTCGCGCCCGACTCTTTCATGTTCTCATCCCTAGAAGTTCCAGATATTTCATTTGCAAGACAGTAGTGACCAGCCTGTTTCTTTTGTCCAAGTGTAATGTCAGTTTACGCTGCCATTTGATCGAAAGTACTGCGATTTTCTTGCGACGCCAGTCTCGCAAAGGACGGTTTGTGACAGCATAGCGCGGTCAACTTCCGGGAAGGGCGTTTGAACTAACCCGCTTGCGCGGGGGACGCTACGCGGAATGGTTTTAGGGGCGATCGTTGTCGATCGCGGGTAACTAGTCTGGGTCACAAGGAGGTCTTGTGACCCGTTTACGAAAGTTGATGCTGGAAGAGCTCCAGCGCCCGCTCCAGCATGGGCTGATCGCGATCCGCTCCTCACGGTCGACAAGAATGATCGGAGGATTCTCTTAAACGGCATGGATCAGCAAGAGGCCGACGACGAGCATTACCGCGCAGCTTACGCTGTGAACGGAGAACGCTTTCGATTTCGACCCGCCCGAACCCAGAATATTGGACATGTCGCCAAAAGGAATGATGGCGAAGACGAGCAGAACTATGCCTACCGTCCGGCTGTTCGCGGTCAGCATCATGGTCAACACGACCAAGCCAGATGCGACGTCCCGAATTCCTTTCAGACGTAGCCACGCACGAGTGTCAGCATCGGGTGCAGGCGGCTTCAGACCAAATGATCCCAGGATTCGTTCAGGAGATGCAAGGTAGAAACAACCGATCACAATGATCCCCACAGCGATGAGAGCAGCTAGAGAAAGCGAGATAGCGTTATACATTTCATATACCTTTAATAGAAAATATAGCAACGCTACATACGATGCAAAGCGTTTAGGTGAAGATTCACCCACCCGCCCAGCAGTGATTCTAGCAGCGCTATAATTTCTATGGATGGCAACCACGCTGGCAAATAACCGAATCGCGGAACGAAAACTGCGGGACAGGCAGGCCCGCCGGGCACGGATTATCAGTGCCGCTCGACGAATCGCGGAGCTTGAAGGGTGGTCCAACGTAACCGTTCGGCGGTTATCCGACGAGATCTCATATAGCCAACCTGTTTTGTACGCTCACTTTGGAAGCCGCGAAGGAGTTCTCACTGCGGTTGCTATCGAGGGTTTCCAGGAGTTGAGCCTGGCTCTGGAACAGGCACGGAAACGGGTTAAGCGTGGAAACATGGTCGAGTCGGTCGCGGCCGGATATCTGGGGTTCGCCGCGGCCTCACCCGCACTGTATGAAGTAATGTTTTCGCTCAGCCTGAGCGTACCATTCGGTGACGCGGCTACTCCTCCAGAACTGCGATTCGCGTTTTCCCAGTTCCTGGAGTTGTTTCAGGGGCAGAGCTCGAAGCCAGAGGTTCTCTCTGAGCTGTTTTGGGCGAGTCTCCACGGCATCGCCGAGCTTACAAGAACCAAGCGATTTCCGCCCAGCCGTCAGAAAGAGCGCGTGAGGGCCCTCGTGGAGCTCTTCAGTTTCCCAAGGGATGAAACGGCACAGGTGTAGAAAGCGCGATGACAGCGCCCCATTCAACGACGTCAATGCGCTCTTCGCCGAATAGGTGAGCGTGCAGCTTCATCTGCCCACGGTGCGGATCGTCCCGCCAAGTCATAGGTCAGTATCAGAAGCGATTCGGCAATGTACATCGTCGAGAGGCGGACAAAGATTGTTTGCCGAATCGCTTTTGATACGGGGACTTGAAGGAAGCCGCGACGAAAATTCCACGTTATGGGTTTCAATGCTGCGATTTAAGAAACGGAGCGTGGCATGAAGCAAAAGCTTGGGTTTTGAGAAGTTAGAACGAGAAGACACGTGAGCCGAAGTCGCGTAAGGCGCACGCAGGGCAAGCGCACCGGAGTACGCCAAGCATGCGAGAGATCTGAAACGAAAAATCATGCTGACTTTGGCCGCCGTTGAGTCGAGACTCGGAGGAGAGCGGAAGCGAAGTTGTGAAGCGGTCCATCGATCCAGAACCAGCATCGGTCCATTGCAATCATCGATCCGGAATCAGCATCGGTCCATTGCAATGAGGACACAGCCAAGTGGCACGCTTGCGTGATGAGCGTTCACTTCTCATGGGGGCTGCCGGGGACGCGACGTCTGTTGCACCAAGCAGTCGGAAACACAACGGCAACAGCGCGGAGCGCTTGCGTGTGCTGAGGAAGCCGAAGTGGCGAATGCGTACAAAGCCCGTCGGCCGGACATGCAACAGAAAGCGCCGCAAGAACTCATTGACATGTAGCGTCATGAGCCGCTGCTTGTTGTGGTGTGCTGAACTCAGCGCGCCGCAGCCCGGTTGCGTACAGCATCATCAAAAGGACCCGGTAAAACAGCGTTGGTGCCGCATCGATCCGCTTTGCCACCTGTTCCGCGCTGAGCACCTTGGGGAGCCGAAAGGTCTTGCGCGGATACGGTGTTTCGGCAATGGACCATGGTCTCCGCAGCGTCGCTGCAAAGAAGATCGGTGGACGTTTGAAATAGCGCGCCAGGTCTTCGATTGCCTTGCCATAGGCGCGTACCGTACGCTGAGAGTAATTACGGCGCTCGAGTTCCTCGAGCATCATTTTTCTGAGATGGGTCACAGGGACCTCCTTGTGACCCGACACTATCCCAGTTTCCCCACCGCCGCTTAAAACGCCCACGCGTAGCGTCTGCCGCTTCGGCTTCCTTCAAATCGGCTTGCGTTTACTGACCCGTCGCAAAGGACCCTTTGTGAAACACGGCAGGGAATCCCTTTAATACAAGAGCGCGATAGTTTAACGAAATCCGGGCTGACCAGATTTCCTGACCGCAGCGCTCTTGCAGCTCTTGAATTGGAGCGAAGGATGTTGCGGATTAGCTTTCAGCAGCGAAAACTGCTTATCCGCCGGGCTGCGAACGTTCTGCGGAAGCGCCCGGTATTTCTGCCAAAAATCTGGATTAGCGCGGTGTTGCATCCAGCGTTAAAGCGGCTGAACCCTCCATCGGCTGATCATTGCGCCAATTGGGCTGGAGACGAGTTGTTTCAGAGGGGCGGCGGTATATTCTCCGGGGCTGAGCTCCCCTGCTGCTGCTGCTGCTGTTCCTTCTCCTGTTTGATTTGCTGCTTCGACTTGCCGCCCTTGAAGTACAGATGCACCGTGACGCCGTGGGTAGCAGCGTCCGCCGTGTAGTCCGAACGGGTATCCGCTAAGTTATCGAACAATCCTTGCTCCTGAACGCGCTTGAGAAAGAAATCCGGATAGTCGGGATTGAATGGCTTGCCGGGCTTCTCACCCCAAAGCTTCTCGATCGTTGGCTGCGTTGCAACATCCAAGCCCTGAATATCGAGGTTTTGAAAATGATAGATCTCTCCCGGCACAACATTGTAGGTTACGTTCACCACGCGCTTACTGTCGTCCTCTTGCGTTTCAGTGTTCACGCTGGCGTCCAATAGTCCATGACGCCTTAGCCGGTGCGCCAGATCCAGCCGGAAATTATCCACCTGGTCTCCGTTGAAGACCTGCCCTGGCTTAAAGGTAATGTTAGACCGTATCTCCTCCTCGTCCAATCCGCTGCCATGAAAGCGAATCGCGCCGAACTTGAATTGCGGCCCATCCAAAATCTGCACTTTTACGACAACTCCCAGGTCGTTCTTCGACTTTTCGGTCGCCACCTTTGGAAATGAGACCGCGACGTATCCTTTGGCTGCATACACGGGCTTGATCGCACCATTCAGGATCATTTTCAGCCGTGCATCAGAGAGCGGCGCGCCGATCGCTACCGAATTGATCGCCCGCAGAATAGTACCCGTATCCACGGCCTGATTTCCGCTCACCACCACCTGTGAGATGGTCGGCGCGGGCGTGTCCGGCGTGAACAAGACGGTCAGTTGCTTCGGGTCTTCGTTCGATACCTGCGAGCGCACCTTTACACCTGGCGTTGTCCGTCCAACGAAGGCTTGCACCGCCGCCGCGTAGCGGTGAAGAACGATATCCGTGCCCGGGATGCGATCGGCGTAGAGCGGCACGTGCTCCTTCAAATACTGCTGGATGGATCCGGGGGAAACGTGAAAGCGCTCAAAGGCCATCGGGAAAAGTTGCTCGTTCTCCGTTACTTCCATCGTGACGTCGTACTCCGGAGGGCTGCCGGAATAACGGAAAGCATCGGTTACGTTGTTGAACAGGTCCGTGGCCAACAATTTATTGCGGGCGGCTTCGAGCAGCGGCCCGGTGACATGCTGTTTCAGATGCAGGCCGGTCACTTTAACGATATCCGCCGAGGAGTACAGGTGATTGCCCTTGATTGTCAGGGAGCGCAGTGTACCCGGCGGGGGCTGCTTTTTCGGTGCGGTCGCTCCGGCGTCTTGAGCACAGCAGGCCAATGCGCCAAGACACAGCAGCAGGGCGCAAGAGAGCAATTGCATATTTCGTGATACGTGCCGTAAGGGAGCGGCGTTTCCGGCGCCCCGGCTACAGGTCCTCGCCATCGCTCAAGTCTCCCGTGCTTTCCAATGTAGTGGCAAAATCGCCATGGCTCGCGTGCGACAAGATGCGCCAACTGATGGCGCTGACGCTCGGCTCTACCGAGAGCCTTGTCACCAGTTGCTCCAAAGCCGAATCGTTCCGTCCCGTGCTGCTCAAATCGGCGTCGATCAAAATGCGGCCACTATGAACCGTGTCTTCGCTCTTCAGGGAGTACAAGCTCACCGGCAACTGGCCAACGTTCCAAAGTAGCAGGCTGCGGATGGTGGCCTCATCCTCCGAACGGCAGAGAAGGTCGAAGTGGTAGTAAATGGTTTCGGGCTCCGCGGGAGAGGCTACTTCCCGGTATATCCGCCGCGCAATCGGACGCATGGCCAGGTTTGCTATCAGGATTGCGCATACTCCAATGGCTCCATAGATAAGGAATCCGCCGCCCACCGTGGCGCCGATGGCCGCGGTACACCAGACCGTCGCGGCGGTGTTTAGCCCGCGGACATTCGATCCTTCCTTCAGAATTACGCCGCCGGCAAGAAAACCGATGCCCGAGATGACATACGCCACTATCTGCCCCTCGCTCGCCTGCGAAGGCAGCAGGGCACCAAGTTCGACGAATAAACAGGCACCGATGGCCACCAGCGTGTTCGTGCGGAGGCCGGTGACGCGCTGACGCCATTGCCGTTCCAGCCCGATCGCGCAACCGAGCGCCATCGCTACTGCCAGCCGTAAACAAAATTCCAATATGGGCACGGCGGATCTCAGTTCATAGTGACGCATCGCGGGCCCGACGTCCGGCGCACACTTGAAGCATTCTCAAAAATGCTGTAAACAAAGGCCAACTGTTACAATCGACAGTGAAAATGGCTTATGACGTTGTTGTGATTGGCAGCGGCCCCGGCGGATATTCGGCTGCCGTGCGGGCCGGTCAGTATGGTCTGAAAGCAGCTCTCATCGAGAAGCAACCGCGACTGGGTGGAACTTGCCTTCTAGTAGGCTGCATACCCACGAAAACTCTTCTGCACACCGCTGATGTATGGGAGCACTTCAAGCATCCCGAAGCGCAAGGCATCTCTTGCAAAGACCCTCAGTTGAACTACACTCAGGTGCTCGACCGCAAGAACAAGATTGTTACCAAGCATTCGAAGGGCATCGAGTTCCTGCTCCGCAAGAACAAAGTGGATGTCATCAAGGGGCAGGCGCGTCTCCTCGGCGGCGGCCGCATCGAAGTGACGGGCGATAAGGGAACTCAAACCGTCGAAACGAAAAACATCATCCTCGCCACTGGTTCGGACGCGCGCATGATTCCTGGCTTACAGCCCGATAACGATCTGATCCTCACCAATATCGAAATCCTGGACATGCCGGCCATTCCGAAAAGCATCGGCATCATCGGGGCGGGGGCGGTCGGCGTGGAGTTTGCTTCCATTTTCAACCGCTTCGGATCGAAGGTAACGATTCTTGAGATGTTGCCCCGGCTGGTGCCCGTGGAAGACGAAGAGATCTCGAAGGAGCTGGAAAAGCATTTCAAGAAGACCGGCATCCGCATCGAAACCGGGGCCAAAGCGGAAAACATCCGCAAAAACGCTAACAGCGTGAGTCTTACCGCGACGTTAGCGAACGGCAACAAGGAAGAGCTGGAATTCGATAAACTGCTGGTCGCCGTTGGCCGCAAGCCAATCACGGATAATCTCGGTCTTGAGAACACGAAGGTGCAACTCGACCGCGGATTCGTGAAGGTGGATGGCTATCAGCGAACAGGAGAGCCCGGTGTTTATGCCATTGGCGACATTGTAGCCGGAACTCCGCAGTTGGCTCATGTCGCCACCGCGGAAGGCATGATTGCGGTGGCGAACATCGCGGGAAAAACAGCCCGGCCGATCAATAGAAATCGCATCCCTGGCGCGACCTACACGGATCCCGGCATTGGCAGCGTAGGACTGACTGAAGCGCAGGCGCGGGCCCAGGGTTTCCAGGTGAAGGTTGGCAAGTTCCCATTTGTGGGCAACAGTAAGGCAACGATTCTCGACTCGCACGATGGATTTGTGAAGGTCATCGCCGACGAACGCTTTGGTGAAATCCTGGGCGTTCACATCATCGGTCCCGAGGCGTTCGAATTGATTGCGGAAGCCGTTACGGCAATGGAAGCCGAAGCGACCGTGGAAAGCATGATGTCCACCATTCACGCCCATCCGACCATTTACGAGGCAATTGGCGAAGCGTTCAACAACGTCTACGGCCTGGCGATTAACGTCTGAGGAAGCCGCGGTTCCCGGCGGCACTTTTCGCATGAGACCACTGGAAATTCTGGACCTGGGGCGTATCCGTTACGCGGACGCACTCGAAGCGCAGGAAAAACTTGTCCAGCGGCATAAGGAAGGAACGGGAAGCGATATCCTTCTGTTTGCCGAACATCCCCACGTGGTCACCCTCGGACGCAATGGCAAGGAACACCATGTGCTCGCCAGCGAAGAAATCCTGGCGCGCACCGGGATTGAATACTACGAGAGCAATCGCGGGGGCGATGTCACCTATCACGGGCCGGGACAGTTGATCGGCTATCCGATCCTCGATCTGCGAGAATGGAAACGCGATGTTCGCGCCTATTTCCGCGGCCTTGAAGATGCTTTGGTAAATGCTCTTTTGAGCCTAGATATTACGGCAGAACGCATTCCTGAGCCCGGCTACGAGGGGGTTTGGGTACACGGCGCGAAGATAGCCGCTATTGGCGTGCATATCAGCCGTTGGATTACGTCGCACGGCTTTGCGTTGAATGTGGACACCGATTTGAGCTACTTCAAATACATCGTCCCGTGCGGACTGACGAAACCGGTTTGTTCGCTTCGCAGCCTTGGATGCGGAGCAAGTCGCGACGAGGTGAAGAACGCTGTTGCGGCCTCGTTCGCAGAAATTTTCAATTATCAGATCACCATGGAACATGGTGAATTGCAGGAGACTCGATGATCGACGTGGTAATGCCCCAGATGGGCGAAAGCATCGTGGAGGGAACCTTGACGCGCTGGCTGAAGCAGCCGGGCGAAAAGGTGGAACGCGATGAACCGTTGTTTGAGATTTCAACCGACAAAGTAGATACCGAGATTCCCTCGCCCGTCGCCGGCGTGCTGAGTGAGATTTTAGTGCAGGAAGGAACAACGGTCGCGATCAACTCGGTGGTGGGCCGGATCGGCGAGGGTAATGGCGCAAGCGCAAGCGGCGCAAGCGCAACCGCGGCCCCGGCGCAAGCTGCTCCTCCGCAGGAAACAAAACCGGAACCTCCGCCAGCCCAGGCGCCCTCGGTGGATGTAGGGCCGTCTGCCGCTTCCAAATCGACCGGCAGCGCGCCAGCACCGGCGCCGCCCACACAGGAGCCAGTTTCCTCGTCCGCCGGACCTTACCCGGTGACTCCTGGTGCCCAGGCGCAACCGGCCCAGGCGCCAGTTCCCCCCTCGCCCGCGGCGCAGCCGGATGGAAGCGAAGAGCAAGGCCCGTTGTCACCGCTGGTCCGGAAGATGGCCCGCGAATATAATATCGATCTCGCTCAGGTCCGCGGAACCGGCGCCGGCGGCCGCATCACCAAGCAAGATGTGGAAACCTACATGTCTTCGCAGGCTGCGCAGACCTACAGCGCCCCCGCTCCGGCCCAGCAGCCTTCGGCGCAACAGGCCGTAGCCTCGGCCGCAACACCAGCGCCTTCCGCAGCGCCCATACCCTTCGCAGAGTCCGCGAAGACGCGCACCGAGCCGATGAGCACCATGCGGCAGAAGATCGCCGAGCATATGGTGATGAGCAAACGCACGTCCGCTCATGTCACCACCGTTCATCGCGTCGATATGACGAAGATCGCCAAACTGCGCGATAAGTCCAAAACCGAGTTCCAGGCGCGCAATGGCTTTTCGCTGACGTTCCTGCCGTTCGTCACGGCCGCCGCCGTCGAGGCGCTTCGTGCTTTCCCCCTTTTCAATGCTTCCATCGATGGCAAGAACATCGTCTACTATCGCGATATCAATATCGGTATCGCGGTGGCGCTGGAAAACGGTTTGATCGTCCCGGTGATTCGCAATGCGGACGAGAAGAACGTAGCGGGCCTACAGCGCTCCATCGTCGATCTCGCTACACGCGCGCGTTCCCGTCAATTGAAACCCGACGAGGTGGCGGGCGGAACGTTCTCCATTACCAATTTCGGCAGTTTCGGCAGCATCTTCGCCACTCCCGTGATTAACCAGCCGCAGGTCGCCATTCTTGGGGTCGGCGCGGTTGAAAAGGTCGCGGCGGTGGTGGATGGCGATGCTATCGCGATCCGCTCACAGGCCCATCTGGCGCTCACGTTCGATCATCGCCTGATCGATGGAGCGTTGGCCGATCAATTTTGCCAGAAGGTGAAGGCGGTACTCGAAAATTGGTCCGCTAATATCATCTAATTCGAGCAGAACGGTGCATTTACGGGCTCGCCAAGGCGAGCCCGTTTTGTTTTAGCAGGCTTTTCACAGGTGTTAGCATGAGGCTAGAGATGTCCTCCGCTCCTGCAGCTTATCTCACTCCTGAGCAGTATCTCGATCAAGAACGCAAAGCCGAGTTTAAGAGTTAGTATTACGGAGGCGAAGTTTTCGCGATGGCTGGAGCGAGCCGCCGTCATTCTCTGATCGTGGGAAACCTAGTTGGTGAATTGCGGGAGGCTCTTCGTCACCGTCCTTGCGAGGTCCACCCCAGCGACCTGCGCCTTCGCGTCAGCCCGACCGGTCTCTATACCTATCCCGATGTAGTTGTCGTCTGCGGCGAACCCGCGTTCGCGGATGATCAGAAGGATACACTGCTCAATCCGACGGTTATCATCGAAGTTCTTTCCGATTCCGCCAGAGACTATGATCGCGGTCAAAAGTTCCACCATTACCGGACACTTTGATTCGGTAAGGGATTACCTGACCGTTTCGCAAAGCGCCGCACACCTCGAGCACTATGCCCGACAACTTGACGGGCGTTGGATATTAGCCGATGTCCGGGGCCTCAATTCGACGGTTACATTAGAATCCGTTAATGTCACTTGGCCCCTTGCAGAAATTTACTTCAAGGCACAGCTCCCTTAAGATCTTTCTCCCCGGCTTGCACGAAGCCTAATCTGCCACCGTACCGTGGTGACACAGTCACTTAACCCCGCAACAATAGAGGGATTTTCGTGAAATTGGCATACACCCCTCATTTCGTGGTGTAACTAGTAATTTCTCTTGACGAAATCTTTACATGGGATTAAGATTTCAATGTAACTGCCGTTAAGTAAGTTTTAATTACAAGCAAAGGGGTCCTTGAATGACCTTCCAGGTCGGCGAAAAAGTGGTTTATCCAAACCACGGCGTAGGCACGATCGAAAATATCAGCCTGCGCTTTTTTGGCTCTCAACAAGAGCGCTTTTATCTTCTCCGTCTTTTCCCAAACAGCATGACTGTCATGGTGCCCTTCTCCCACGTCGGAGATGTGGGGCTTCGAAAAGTCACAAAATGTAGTGAGATCACTAGAGTTTTGAGCTATCTAGCCACCGGGCGTCCCTGTTGTACGCACGACTGGAAGGATAGATTCCGCGAGAACTCAGACAAGATGCGGGGAGGCAACCTGTTAGAAATCGCTGAAGTGTTCAAGACGTTAACTTTCCTGCAGCAGGCAAAACCTCTCTCATTTCGCGAAAAGAAAATGTTGGAGCGTGCTCGGTCAATGATTGTTCTAGAAACATCCGTTGCGAAATCGCTGTCGGAAGTCGCTGCTATCGCGCTGATTGGAAGGGCATTGACAAAATCGAGCCTTTCCATGCCGGCTGCACTATAAACTGCACCGTATCTGGATGCGCGAGGGTAACGCTTCCTTTAGTCTTCGGTATACTAGGAAGGTCATTTCCTCGCGCGTGGCGCTATCGTCTAACGGTTAGGACAGAGCCCTCTCAAGGCTTAAATAGGGGTTCGATTCCCCTTAGCGCTACCAATTACCGGGCAATGTGGTTTGCAGTCATTGGCGAAACATGAGGTCGACCAGACTCCGGTGTCGCCTTCCAAGCTACCGAACCATCCCGATTATAAAGGATGATCTGTGGTTGATCCCCCTCAATCTTGAATTCGCCGCGAGTAACGCCTTTAGGATCCACCAGCACAAATCGTTGCGCCACCATGCGGGGTGGAGATTCTACTTGCGCATGAACAAGTGGAGTGGGAAGCAGGAATTGAGAGGCAACGCCCCCCACAAACCCAGCAGCTACCGCCAGTAAAGTAATCACTGGGGAGAATGCTTTTGTCATAATAAGCCCTCCTTGGAACTGAATCCGGACATTTATTATCCGGGCCAAGGTTCAGACGTCAGCGCAGGGCAAACGTTAGCCTGTGAACGACAGGCGAACCACGCGATCAGGCGATGGCAAAAGAGAGGGGGTGCGGGCGCTTCGGGGTTAAATATGGGGTGAAAGCGCCCGCTTTCGTTACGGGGATGTACTTATAAAACGATTCTCCCCGGAGGCAGGTTACGTCAGGCTAACAATTTCTAAAAAAACTTTTACGATCAGGTAAGCTGCTCAAACATACCGTCGAATAGGACGGAACTCAAATACCGCTCACTGGTATCAGGCAGAACCACCACGATTGTCTTGCCAGCCATTTCCGGTTCTTGAGCTACGCGAACCGCCGCGGCTGCGGCAGCACCACAACTGATGCCCGATAGGATGCCTTCTTCCTTGGCAAGCCGCTTCGCCATTTCTATCGATTCCTCATTCGTTACCTGCTCCACCCGGTCCACGATGGAAAGGTCCAGATTATCTGGGATGAAGCCTGCCCCCAAGCCCTGAATCTTGTGCGGACCCGGCTTCAGTTCCTGCTTGTTCAACGCCTGCGTGATTACCGGACTGTTGGTCGGTTCCACCGCGATCGAGATTAGCGGGTGCTTTTTTTCCTGTTTAATGAATCGCGAAACACCGGTAATCGTGCCGCCGGTGCCCACGCCGGAAACGAGAACGTCGATGTTTCCTTCCGTGTCGTCCCAAATCTCGCGGCCCGTCGTTTCAAAGTGAATGCGTGGATTGGCAGGATTGGAGAATTGCGCGGCCATAAAATAGCGCTCGGGATCGGAGGCCCGGAGTTCTTCGGCCTTTGCCATCGCGCCTTTCATCCCCTTCGCGCCTTCCGTCAGCACCAAATTTGCGCCTAACACCTTCAACACCTTGCGCCGCTCCGTCGACATTGTGTCGGGCATCATAAGCGTAATGGGGTAGCCTCTCGCCGCAGCCACATACGCCAGCGCAATACCGGTATTCCCGCTCGTGGCTTCAATAATCTCTTTTCCCTTCTTCAGTTCGCCCCGTTCTTCGGCGTCCCATACAATTGCCGCGCCAATACGGCACTTCACCGAATAGGCCGGATTCCGGCCCTCGATCTTCGCAAGAACGGTAGCTTTCGCCCCATTGACAATGCGATTAAGCTTCACAAGTGGCGTCCGGCCAATGCTGAATGAATTGTCTTGGTAAATCACAACGTTCCTTTCATATATCCCAGTTCGGCACGTACTGCGAATGTCTGTCATGCCAGCCACGCGCCAGTTCTCCAAACGTCGTCTGGTCCAAAACGTTCGATACGGCGGTATCGACGCGCTGCCAGACCTCATCGAACGGATCGTTCTTCCGAGTCCGTGAACTGCCCCGAATGTTCTCCAGGGCCCGTAATACCTCACCCACCGTAATCGCATCGGCCGAGCGAGCAAGCAGATAGCCTCCCTCGGCCCCGCGCCGCGAGTCGACGAAACCGTTCTGTTTTAAGCCGGCGAGAATCAACTCTAAAAATTTTTGCGGGATCTTCTGCCGTCGCGCGATCTCCGCGATCTTAATAGGAGCCACCGGTCCCGCCGCATTCCGGGCAGCCAAATACTGTGATGCAAGATCGAAAACAGCCTTGAGCGCGTACTCGCTCTTGACCGAGATATTCATCCGTTCTCCACTCTCAATTCTAACCCCAGTATCTCTATCTGAATCCTTGGCTCGCTCCCTAACCATCCAAACCGGTACCATAAGAAAAGCGAAAATCGGGAGAGATTTTGTCACGACAGCTTTTTGGAACCGACGGTATTCGAGGAATCGCGGGTGAACCGCCTTTGGATGAAAGAACCGCGCATGCGCTCGGGGTCGCGCTCGGCACTTGGGCACGGCAAAACCTGCTTCAAACCCACACCTCAGAAGCCTCTTTAGAAGAACATGCACCTGAGGTCGTGATCGGGATGGACACTCGCGAAAGCGGCCCATGGATTGCAGCACAAGTGGCCGGGGGTTTGGCGCGAGCCGGAGTCTCCACCCGCTTTGCCGGCGTTATCACGACCCCGGGCGTGGCCTATCTTACCCGCAGCGGCCCGTTCGTTGCGGGGGTCATGATCTCCGCTTCCCACAATCCCTACCAGGATAATGGCATCAAGGTTATCAGCCACTCCGGGTACAAGCTCGCCGATAGCGTGGAACTCGAGCTGGAACACTTGATCGCCGATTGGCTTGCCAGCGGTGAAACGGCTACACCGCGAGAGCTGGTAACGGACGCAAGCCTTGACGACCATTACACAAATTATCTATGCAACACGGTCAGCTCCGGCCTGCGGTTCAATGTAGTCATCGACTGCGCGAATGGCTCGGCCACGAAGGTCGCGCCTCCTTTGTTCAGTCGTCTCGGAACTCGCGTTGAATGGATTGGCGCCTCTCCTGACGGGCGCAATATCAATCTCAATTGCGGATCTCTTCACCTGGAGGGCTTGCGCCAGCGTGTACTGGAGACCGGCGCCGATCTCGGGATCGCGTTCGACGGCGATGCCGATCGCGCCCTGTTTGTCTCCACTTCGGGCAAAATTGTAGACGGCGATGGCGTGCTGTTTCTCGCCGGGACGGCATTGAAACGGGCCGGCAAATTGCCCGGCGACGTTGTCGTATCCACCGTAATGTCGAATCTCGGTCTGGAAAAAGCATTCGAAGTCTACGGGATCGAGATGGTTCGCACGCCCGTCGGCGACAAATACGTATTGGAGGAGATGCTCAAGCGCAAAGCCGCGCTCGGTGGCGAACAGTCCGGTCACGTCATCTTCTCCGAATACGCCACCACGGGCGATGGTCTGCTTACCGCGTTGCATGTTCTGGAAATTATTCGCGACTCTCACCAGCCGCTTGACGAACTCCTTTCCGAGATCACGACCTTTCCGCAGAAGCTAGTGAACGTGCGCGTGAAGCACAAGCGCCCCCTCGCTGAGCTTCCGTCCGTGCAAGCCGAAATTGCCGCTGCCGAGAATGAGTTCGCCAATAGCGGACGCGTTGTCGTCCGCTTCTCCGGCACTGAACCCCTCGCGCGCGTCATGATCGAAGCGGAAACCGAGGAAGCGGTGGACCGATGGACCACTCGCATCGCCGATGCCATCCGGGCGGAACTCGGGACAGTTTAACCCGGACAATACTCAGAGTTCTTCCTTCCGATCGGCTTGGTCGCGACATGTTACACTGCAAGCTCCGTCCATAGATGAAGCATCTCAACTAGGACGGCGAAGCAGTTCTTCCTCCCCCGCTGTTTGTCCCGCAGTCTCAGGACAGTATCTTCATGGAACGCGCTGCCAAGATCATAAAACAGAACAAGCACTCGCGTCAGATCATGACTGACGACGATATTGCACGCGCTGTCTGGCCCGCCGCCGTAGGTAAAGCCATCGCTTGTCATACGTCACGTTTAAAGCTGGTCAGAAACAAACTGGTCGTTGAAGTAGAAGACGCCATCTGGCAACGGCAGCTTCATACGTTGAGTTCACAGATTATCGGTAGGCTGCGCGTCCTCACAGGCAGTGATGCTATCGAGCAATTAGAATTCCGTATCGGCATTCCGCGCCGCCAAGCCCAGCGAGCCGACACACTAGCGACTCCGCCCTTTGAGGCGCAGCCGGATTCCGACGACGAGTCTCAGCGCATTCAGGATCCTGTGCTAAAGAAGTTATATCGACTCTCACGCAAAAAGGCCATTGCTTGACCCTCTCCGATCAGGAAGTCCGCTACGTTGCCGATCTGGCAAATCTCCGTCTCTCCGACGAGGAAGTAACCCGCATGTCTCACGACTTGGGGCAGATCTTGACCCATATCGAACAACTCAACGCGCTCGACACGAAGGATGTTGAGCCCATGGCGCAGGTTCTCTTCAATGCCGGCGAAACGGCGACGCTGCGCCCGGACGTTCCGCACACTCCGTTAAGCAATGCAGAGGCGCTTGCCAACGCACCTGCCAGCGGAGCAGGATATTTCAAAGTTCCGAAGGTGATCGAGCGGTAGGTCCGATGAGCACACCCGAAATTGCCAGCCTCACGATCGCCAGCATCCGCGAAGGACTCACTTCCAAAACGTTTTCGGCCCGCGAACTCGCGCAGTCTGCGCTCGATTTTGCGCAAAAAGAGAATCCGTCCACGAATGCTTACCTGACCTTCTCACCCAAACGCGCCCTCACGGCTGCGGCGAAAGTGGATCAGCAAATCGCGGAAGGCACAAAGCTCAGCGCTCTGGCGGGCGTTCCGTTAGGCGTGAAAGATGTCATCGTTACGAAAGGCATTCGCACCACTTGCGGCTCACGCATGCTGGAGCATTACATTCCGCCCTACGACGCCACAGCGGTCACGCGCCTGGAGGCACAAGGCGCGATAATCATCGGCAAATTAAATTGCGATGAGTTTGCCATGGGCTCCTCCAATGAGAACAGTGCGTTTGGTCCGGTTCGCAATCCGAAGGCGCTCGATCGGGTTCCAGGAGGGTCCAGCGGAGGCTCTGCCGCAGCCGTGGCGCAGGGCACAGCAGTAGTTTCTCTCGGCTCCGATACCGGCGGTTCCATTCGGCAGCCCGCCAGCTTTTGCGGCGTGGTCGGCGTTACGCCTACCTATGGGCGCGTTTCCCGCTACGGCTTGGTCGCGTTCGCCAGTTCCCTCGATCACATCGGTCCATTTGCCCGCAACGTGGAAGATGCGGCGGCTGTTTTGCAGGCCATGGCAGGACGCGACCTTCTCGATTCCACGTCGGCCGCTGCCCCTGTCGATGATTATCAATCGCACATGAAGCAGCCGGTCAAGGGATTGAAACTCGGCTTGCCGAAAGAGTACTTCGAAGGCCTCGGTAACGAGACCGGCGACGTCGTCCACGCTGCGATTAAGCAACTGGAATCGCTCGGCTGTGAGGTGCGCGAAGTGAGTTTGCCGCACACGCGGTACGCTCTGTCTTGTTACTACATCATCGCCACTGCCGAGGCCAGTTCCAACCTGGCCCGCTATGACGGCGTTCGTTATACATCGCGTCCGGACAGCAACACGCTATCCGACATGTATCGCAATACGCGCGGCGCCGGATTTGGAGCCGAGGTAAAGCGCCGCATCATGCTTGGGACTTATGTGTTGAGCGCCGGCTACTACGATGCCTACTACCGCAAAGCGCAACAGGTACGCACGTTGATCGCACAAGACTTCAGCGCTGCATTCGAAGAAGTCGACGCACTCATTACGCCGGTTTCTCCCTTCCCTGCCTTCAAAATCGGGGCCAAAATAGACGATCCACTCGCTATGTATCTATCGGACGTCTACACACTTACGGGCGATTTAGCCGGCGTCCCCTGCATGAGTGTTCCTTGCGGTCAATCACCGGCAGGACTGCCCATCGGCCTGCAGATCTTCACGAAGCACTTCGACGAATCGACCATGTTTCGTATCGCCTACAACTACGAGCGATCCATGACACGGTAGCCATTTACCTCAGAGCTTCAACCTGTCTTTCACTGCCGCTACGCTCTTTTCTTTCCAGTGGCGGTTGAAGTTGTCCAGGCTCATGAACGTACGCGGCTGCATCCGGTCCACATAGACTGTTCCGTGCAAGTGGTCGATCTCATGCTGCAGGATCCGTGCATACCAGCCGCTTGCCTCAATCACCCGAGGCGCGCCTTGATGATCGAGGCACTCCACTTTCACGCGTCTTGCTCTCGACACTAGGCCGGTGAACCCTGGCAAGCTTAAGCAGCCTTCAAAGAATTCCACAGTGTCATTCTCATCCAGCGCAATTTTAGGGTTGATGATCGCATGAAATGGAACCGGCTTGCGTTCGCGCCCCTTCAAGATCTCCGGCGCTATGTCCCGAAGGTACTCCGGCTTGTCTTCGATTACCGCGAGTTGCAACGGAAGCCCGATCTGCGGCGCAGCTAATCCCACGCCCGGCGCATCGTGCATCGTCTCGCGCATCCATTCGATCAGCTCTTGAATCTCACGGCTGCGAATCTCGGCGGCTTCCAACTCACGGGCCTGTTGCCGGAGTACAGGCTCACCCACTTGCACAATCTTGAGTTTCATTCTTCCTATTTTCTACTCTTGCCGCAACACGACTATGGGATCGATACGGGAGGCGCGAAGAGCGGGAAGAAGAGTTGCCGCAGTAGCAACCGCGAGCAGGATGAGGGCGGCAGCGCTGAACAGAATGGGATTTTCGGGTGACACTTCGAAGAGAAGGCTGCCTATAAAGCGCGTCGCAATCAGAGTGCCCAGCAGTCCCACCACGACGCCCACGGCGGTCCAACGAAGAGCGTGCGTCAAGACGAGAAAGGCGATCTGGCGGGGAGTGGCCCCGACCGCCATGCGCACTCCGATTTCCTGCCTGCGTTGCACAACGAGATACGAGATGAGCCCGTACAAACCGGCGGAGGCAAGCAGTAAACCGACCAAAGCAAAGGAACTGAGTAGCAGCGCGTTGAAACGGGGGCGTTCCGAAAGGGCACGCACTTGGGCGGCCATCGTGCTGACCGTAACGGGCGTGGTCGGATCAAGCGCGGCGGTCTCCGAGCGAATCCATTTTGCCGCGATCTCCGGCTGCAAAACCGTGCGGACAATCACGATTGCGTGGCCGTCGTATACGTGCAGGGAAAGGCTGATGAGGCTCGCATCCCGTCCAACATTCGGATCGTCTATTTTCTTCCGGAGCACATAGTATTCCGGATCGGATTTACCGGTTAACCCGTTGTTCTTGACATCGGCGGCAACCCCCACGATGACGCCATCGCTATTGGGACGGCCATAATGAATTGTCTGGCCGATGGGATCTTGGTTCCCGAAGAGACGATGTGCCAGAGAGTCGCTGAGGATATATTCGGGAGTCTTCGAAACACGGTCTTTTTCCTGGAATCCCCCACCTCGCAGGATGGGGATTTCAAGCGCTTTGAAGTACTCCGGCGTGACGGAACGCCAGTCGACCAAACCGCCGGTACCGAGTGGAAGAGATGCACGGCCCTGCACTTGCAACATGGAGATAGGTCGGCTCTGAACCATGCCACTCGGCGGCACCGTGTCGCTAATCGCAACCGCCGTGAACCCGGGCAGCGATTTCAACCGATCTCTCAGATCATCGAAGAATTGCTCGCGGCTGATGCTGTTGGGATAACGATGGGGACTCACGGTAATATCAGCGGTCAGCACATGAGCCGTGGAAATCCCAGGGGCGACGTTCTCCAATTTCCAGAGACTCTCCAGGAGAAGACCGGCGACCGAAAGCAGAACTAGCGAAAGAGCAATCTGGGCGGTAATGAGTAAGTGGCGCAGGGAGGTCCGGGCACTTCCCACCGCTTCTCGGCCAGTGAGTGTTGCAGGACGAGGACTAAAGAACGCGGGCGCAAGACCGAAGAGCACTCCGCAAGCTAACGTAACAGTCGATGCAAACAGGAGAATGGGACCGTCTAAAGTGGCTTGTTGAAGACGCGGAATGCTGGTCGGCCCGAGAGCTTTAAAGGCTTGCAATAAGGAGGAAGCAACGATGCAACCAACTGCTCCGCCGATAAGACTGAGGAGCCCGCTCTCAGTAAATATTTGGCGCATCAGCCTCCAGCGCCCCGCGCCTAGAGCGATGCGAACCGCTAGTTCCCGCGCACGCGCCACGGAGCGGGCCAGCAAAAGACCGGCTACATTAGCGCATACGATGAAAAGGATCGTTAGTGTTCCTCCAAATAGTAACCAAGCGGCAGCCTTGACGTTCTTAACCTGATAATCCCGCAGAGAACGCAGGGTAGGATGCACTGACTTTCGAAAGGCCGGAGGAACAATATTCAATTCTTGGCGAAAATAGGGCTGCAATTGTGAGAACGCCTGCGGAATGGTGATGCCGGGTTTCAGGCGGCCAAAGACGCGGAGCGGTCTTCCGGTTTGCCCGGAACGATATCCGGTTAAGGCTACGGCCTGGGGAACGACAAGGTCGGCGCGAACGAGGTTCGGCATCTCGAACGACTGCGGAAGCACTCCGACAATGCGCGTGGGCGTCCCGTTGACCGGGATGATCTTTCCCATCGTTTTAGGATCTCCGCCCAGCCGTGATCGCCAAAATGCATACGAGACGAGGGCCACCTTGGGAACGTTAGGACGGTCTTCTTCGTGCGTGAAGTTGCGGCCGAGATACGGCTTAATGCCGAAGGTCGGAAGAAACGCGGAGTCGACCTGGGCGCAGTTGAGGCGCAGCGGGTGATCTTCAGTCAAATCGCAGTCCGCGATGCCGGTCATCGAGGTGAGATCAGAAAACGGAGTTTGCACTTCCCGCAATTGGAGGTAATCGTTGGCAGTTAAGAATTCCCCATCGAGAAGAATCGGGGCCGTCACCCCCACCGAGACGAGACGGTCCGCATCGGGGTACGGAAGGCTGCGAAACAAAAGGCGGTCGACCACGCTGAAGACTGCAGTAGATGCTCCAATCCCGACTGCAATAACAAGAATCGTGGTCAATGAAAACGCGGGATTTCGACGAAGACCTCGCCAAGCATAGCGAAAATCCTGAATAATACTTTCCAACGCCGGAGGAATCCATGCCTCCCGCGCTTGCTCCTTGAGAGCCGTTCGATTGCCGAACCGGCGTTGGGCGGTTTCTAGCGTGTTCCCAGCCGACAAACCGCGCCCGGCCTGTTGACGCGCCCGTTGCTCGAGATGCAGGCGCATCTCCTCTTCCATATCTCGGTGAAGTTGATCACGGCGGACAATAAACAATAGACGCCGGATAAGGCCACGGAACGAGAAGGAGTTTCTCATGACATAGATATTCTATGTCAATTAAGGGCGGCCAATGCGGATTTCTAGCCTGAGCGCCCCAAAAGCGTGTCGGCTACACCGGCTTCACGGAGATGGAATCCACCGAGTGCCCGTCGGCGTCAACGGTCTTGATCAGATACCAGATGCCTCCCTGCGACGAAGCGGGCGCAGATTCATCGGTAAAGGACAACGGCGCTTCCGTCATCTGCGGATGGTAAGGTATCGTCGCGATTTTTTCGTCGCGGCGGTAGACTTCGTAGCGGACGACGGGAGCAGAACCGGCATAAGCAGTGTTCCAAAGGACCTTCACCGGGCCTTGGTCAGCGGCGCGTTCGACGCTAAGTTCGGAAGGCGCGAGTAAACCGCTGGAGGGACGCTGAAAGAAGTTTGTATCGGTGCCACAGAGTGCGGCGGTTTGTTCCTCAATCGCCTTGCGCCGGGAGGCCGAAAGCGGCTCGGCCGTTTGGCAGGCGGCCAGATTCGCAATCAGTTGATCGTTTTGCGGATCGTTATTTTTGTCGATGAGGCCGATACCGCTGATACACGTACTCACGCCCGGAGCCGAGAGCGTGTAATGCAGGAAGTCCTGATAGGGAACCTTGCCGGGCTTACCTACCGAAAGCACGCTTTGTCCGGGGTGCGCGGCGAATTTCTTCGGAAGTCCGTACATCACGCCGTCGGCGAACACCTTCATGCCGATGATGCCCATGTTCTTTGCCGCGGCCAGGGGAATGGAATTCGTTTGATGGCAAAAGTTGTGGCGGTCGTTCGGGTTAATCGCAACCAAAAGCGTTTGAATATTGTTTCCCGTGTCGCGCCGCATGGCGTACATGTGGACTGTTGGGTTTTCGTGGCCGGTGATGCCGATATGGCGAATCCATTTCCGATGTTCAGGATTCACGCCGGTGACATTCGTGCCGTCACGCATATCAATGAGCCCGGCCAGCACGCCAATCCGCGGAATTGCTTTGTCGGCGGGATTCTTCATCCCTTCAAACACTGCGTCGACTTCGGACGCATGGGTCAGGGAGTGGATCTGGACCAGATCGAGATAGGCACCCTCGGGAATATAGCCTTTACCATCGCCGAAAAACTGCGTGAGCGAACGCTTCACGTCCTCAGGCGCGGTGGCATTATGACTGGCGGATTTACCGACGGGCTTGGCATCGCCACGCACCACCGATGTGCGCAGGCTGGTCTTTGTCGCAAGGAAAAGACGAGCGCGAAGCGCAGCATCGTATCCGGGCTGCCCAGGAACCAGATTCAGAATGCGAAATGCCCGGCCATAGTTGAGCTGACTGTCCTGATAGTTGTTAGCCGTTTCCAGATAGGTCATCCCGCTACGAACGGCCTTCACGACAATGGCGACGGCCTCATCGCCGGGTTGCGTCCACATCACTTTGTTGCCGCCCGCGAGGCCGAAGGTAGTAACTTCGCGTCCGGTTTGGCCCAGTGGGCGCGTGGCCAGCTTGTTGGAATCGACCGGATGAGCCCAGATACGGTATCGGCCGCCCGTAGGAAGAAAGGTGGAGGCCATGGCGAGATTCCCTGCCCAGCGGAAGGCGTCGCGACGGGAGAAGGCGGGATTGGACATAAGTGCTCCTCTTTGTCCGAACGATAACACGTCTGGATGGACGCCCAACAAAAAGAAAGGGGCAGGAGCCGGGGAGTTTTGCTCCCCGGCTCCTGCCCCTCATTCGCGAAAAGAAGCCTGATTGATTAGGCGTTCGATTTCGCTGCCTGAGCCTTGCGGCGGGCGATGAAGCCTGCGCCGAGGAGGCCAGCGCTCATCAACAACCAAGACGCAGGCTCGGGTGTCGGAGAAGCACTAAAGGTGGCCGAGTAGGAAGCGCCACTAATAGAACCGCCAGAAGCCAACATGGAGAGAAGGCCGCTAACTGTAGAGTCCGGAACGTTGATTTCACTGGCAATCTGGGTGGTGAACAGGCCGACTGTGGAAGAAGTGGTTCCCTTGCTGTCGGAGTAATAAGCCTGTCCATCAAGACGCAACGTAATGTCTACCGAATTGGGATTCAACGAATCCTGTCTCAGCGTGAATGGTGAGTTGGCGATGGTGCAGGATTGACCAAGGGTGTTGCTGCAACCATCGGCAGTTCCGACCCCTGGAGCAATGTAGGTCAAGTCGAAGTCGATACTCTTGCCATTAAGTAAATCAAACGTCATAAAATCGGAGACATTCACATTCCCGGTCATTGGTCCGCCGGTCAATGATTTATTGAAAGTTCCTCCAACGAGTGACGCGAAGGAACCTGTTTCGACCGGTTGAACCTGACCAGGAATTCCCACAGGTCTGTAGAAAGGATTGCCGAAAACAATTGAATTTTCAGTAACCGTAACTGCTCCAGCAATGTTCGCCGTGCCGTAAACAGTATCGGCGAAAGCGGAGCCTGTTGATAAAAGCGAGCCTACTGCCAGTAAGCCCATTAAAGAAAGTTGCCCTAAACGCATTTTAAAATTTCCTCCTCGAATTTGCGAAGCCGGTTGCATTTTGATTTCCTCGGTGCTTCCGGCGCTTCTCCACAATGCCAGTGATTCGAGACCTCAACAAGGACTACAGATTGTAGAACTGCCTTCTCTGGAATAGGCCTTTAGGGCAGGAGGTATTCAGGTGAATGCCTTAACCCAAAAGTCTAAGTTCTTGACAATTTAACTGAATATTCACACCCATTTGGCTGGAAGTACTATAAATTCTTGTTTTATGTGTAAGCTTTTTTGTGCATTCCGCCGACTAAATAGGAGGGGTATATCGAGCCTGTTACGCGTTCCCAAAATTCGCTTACTTGCCGCGATTACCGGTTTGGCAGCTTGGTTGACCTGGAATACATTCCTGGATTTATAGGCAGCCCAAGTACAAGCGCAGGCACTAACAAACATCGATTTCCAGGCCATCTCGGCGGCTGGCGATCTAGAATATGAAACCCAGGAGAGCCGCCGGACATTCCTATACTTTCTGATGACACCAGTGCAAAAAAACGGTTCGAATATGCGGATGCCGTCCGGCAGACGGACTCGGAAGTCTCCGTTTTGAACGCGCGAATGGAAGTACTGGACGTTAGTACTGACCTCAAAGAAACCTTAGACGCTTTCAATCAGCGCTGGGCAGACTATCAAAGCGCCCGGGACGATATGGTCGCGTTAGTTTTGCAGGGACGAGCGACCGAGGGGCTCGCACTCGAAACATCGGAAGGTTCAAGGCTATACGAATCAGCGTTGGCTTCCATCCGGGAGATGAAGAAAAATCTTCGTGACCGGGCGGCGCAGCGCTCGGCGTGGGTGCTAGGCTCGTTGCGCCGGACCGAACGTCATCTCATCACATTTCTTATCAGCACAGAGGCGCTCCTCTTTTTAGTGCAGCGCATTGAACAACGCCGGAAAAAGGCGCGCGCCGAGTTGACAGTTGTCCAAAACCGTTTCCGCCGGAACGAGGAATGGCTGAGATTTGCCCAAGAAGCAGGTCAGATTGGTGTTTGGGAGATCCGATCCGATAAGTACATCCGCTATTCGCCGCAGGAGCTCGCGCTGTGCGGATTCGATGCCGCGAGAACCAACGTGACCTACGAAGAGTTCCTGTCGATGATGCATCCGGAGGACCGGGAACGGCTCCGGGTCAACCCGGAGGGGCCGAAGGAGGAGTATGCCGACGTGGAGGTTCGGTTTATCCGGCCCGACGGAAGCACACGCTGGTTGTTAAGCAAGGGAAAGACACTTCGCGGCGAGCAAAGCGGCACTTGGCAGAAAATCGGAATCCACGTGGATATTACCGAACAGAAAACAACAGAGCAGATACTGATCGAGGCCAAGGAGCAAGCCGAAGCCTCGACAAGGGCCAAGAGCGCGTTTCTCGCCAACATGAGTCACGAGTTGCGTACGCCGATGAACGGGATAATTGGCATGAGCAGCATCTTGAAGGACATGAATCTGACTCCGGAGCAGGGGGAGTGCGTGGATACGATCCTGCAATCGGGCGAATCCTTGCTGTGCGTGATTAATGACGTGCTCGATTTCTCGAAGCTGGAAGCGGAAAAGGTGAACCTGGAAATCACCCAGTTTGACCTTCAAAGCCTGATCGGAGAATGCACTTCTAGTGTTCTTGCGCAACTCAGGCAGAGGGCTCTGGTCCTCACGACAGATCTGCCGGAATCGCTTCCCGCTTTTATCGATGGCGACCGGTTGAAGATTCGGCAAGTATTGACGAATCTGTTAAGCAATGCAGTAAAGTTCACCGAGCGGGGTGAGGTCAAACTCTCAGTCTCATGTGAACGGGCCACGGGAGGCCATTGGCTCATGCGGTACGAGGTACGCGATAGCGGAATCGGTATCGCCAAAGAGATACAACACGATTTATTCGAGAGATTTACCCAGGCCGACATTTCGAACACGCGAAAGTATGGCGGCACAGGCCTCGGTCTCGCAATCTCCAAACAGCTAATCGAGTTGATGGGTGGAAGTATCGGGGTCGTGAGCGAGCCGGGTTATGGAAGCAAGTTCTGGTTCACCGTGCCCGTCGCGTTAAAGCGAGGGGCTAAGGAACAGTCCGCGCCGGAAGAGGCCGATGCGCTCGCCGAGCACGCGGTTAGTTTTTAGTACCTACTTTAGTGCCGCTAAAGCGCGCGCTTTAGCGCTGTTGGGCTATGATGAAGGCGTCAGTTACTAGTTAAAGGAGAATGAATGGGACCGATCGGCGTACCGGAAATGGTGGCAATTTTTGTGATCGCCCTACTTCTGTTCGGCCCGAAGAAGTTGCCGGAGCTCGGGCGCACGTTGGGAAAAGCGCTCACGGAATTTCGCCGTGCTTCGAACGAGCTGAAGTCAACATTCGAATCCCATCTGGGCGACTTGGAAAAAGAGGTTCAACTGGAGAAAAAGCCCGATTACAGCTCCCCAGCCAGTTCCGCCGTGACGTATCCCTATCCGCACGACGACTACGGGCAATACACTCCCGACTACAATTCTCCTGCGCAGATTGCTACGACGAACCCGGAAGTGCCTGCGGAACATTCCTCCTTTTCCCCGGCGACGCCGCACGATACGGAAGTTCGGGCTGATTATTATTCTTCAGAACGGCCGGTTTATTCTGGGTCGGGACAACATCCGAAAACGAGCGAATCAGCGGCGCCGGACGGTCCACCTTCCACCACGGAAGCCAGCCGTAGCGCTTAATTGCATCAATGCCGGACGATTTTGAAGAGCATGAAGCTTCGGGTGTAGAGGCTGTCTACTCACCGCATGACGAATTATTAGAGGGCCAGAATGGTAATGACGCGGTGCTTCCGAATACCGATTCTTCCCGGCCGCATTATCTGACCTCGGGTAAGTCTTCGATAGATTCCAGTCCGTATTACGGCAGTTCGTCGGATCCTTACGGCTACCCCTCGGAACCGCCCGTGCCCGTTTTCGATTACGCTCCGGCTATTACGGAGTCGGCAAGCACGACCGCTTCCGCGAATGAAACCCCGGCATCCGGTATTGTCACAGCCCCGCTGATGCAACGTACCCCTGCGGCTCCGCCGCCTCCTCCTCCGCCCCCCCCGCCTCCAGAGGACGAGGATGAAGGGGGCGACGAAGAAAAAGGGATGCTTCGCATGTCCTTCATGGGGCATTTGGAAGAACTACGCAGCCGAATTCTCTATATCCTCTTCGGCGTCGTAATTGCGTTTCTAGTTAGCTTCACATTCACAGATCAGCTTTGGCATTTTGTGAGTGCACCAGCGCTAGGGGCGTTGAAGAATCTCGGCGTAAATCCGCCGAAACTTGCACTCCTTACTCCAATGGAAGGTTTTTCCGTAATTTGGATTAAACTTCCATTGCTGGTTGCTGTGTTTATGGCTTCCCCTTGGGTTGTTTACCAGATATGGGCCTTTATTTCGCCAGGCCTATATAAGCGTGAAAAACGATGGGCGGTTCCGTTTATCACCTGTACGGCGGGCCTATTTATCGGGGGCGGTTGTTTTGCCTATTTCGTTGCTTTCCGCTATGGAATCCAATTTCTGTTGGGTATTGGTATTACGGAGGGCGTTACTCCTGTCATTTCCATCAGCGAATACTTCGACTTATTCGTAAATGTGATACTCGGCGTGGCTCTCGTCTTCGAGATGCCGGTGGTCATCTTTTTTCTCACCCTGCTGCGCCTCGCTTCCCCTCGCTTTCTGCTCAGGCATTCACGTTACGCGGTCTTGGGAATCGTTGTCCTCGCGGCTATAGTAACGCCAACACCGGACATCTTCAACATGATGATCTTCGCAATTCCGATGGTTTTGCTGTATTTCGTCGGAATATTTGCCAGCTTTCTCCTGGTGATCAAACGCGAGGGCAAAAAGTTCCCATGGCGAATGGTGATATTGGCGATTTTGGGTCTCTTGGCGCTAGCGGCTGCCGCTATCGCCATCCTGATCTACCACTATCATTTCCACGCCGTTCCGAAGTGGCCGTATCTGATTAAGTAGCCTTATCGGACAGCTTCGAGATGATCGGCTGGGCTTCCAGCCGCCAAAGCGCGGCCCCGCCCAGCAGGCCGTCTTCATTGGGAACCCGGGTCACATGCCGGGGCAGAGAGAAGTCGATTTTGTCCGCATTACCCCCTCCGATATAAAGGTGATCGAAGTTGAACAGCGCTTCGATCTGCCCAATTGCCTTGGCCAACTTTTTATTCCAGCGTTTCTGCCCTAACCGGCGAAACGCCTCTTTGCCCAAATCGTCTTCATACGTCTTGTTTTTCCGCCAGGGATGATGAGCTAATTCAAGTCCAGGGACCAGATGCCCGTCGATAAAAAGCGCCGAACCGAATCCAGTTCCAAGCGTAATCACCAGTTCCAAGCCTTTTCCGCGAATCGCCGCATATCCCTGTACGGCAGCGTCATTGGCGACGCGCACCGGTTTCTGCCAGCGCCTTTTCAGTATTTTCTGAAGGTCAAACCCGATCCACTTCGGGTCCAGGTTGTGAGCTGTAAGCGTTGCCCCGTGTTTTACCACTCCGGGAAATCCTACAGAAACACGATCAAAATCGCCCAACTTTCCCACTAAAGAATCAATGACCTTCAAAACATTGTTAGGAGTTGCCGGATCGGGAGTATCGGCGCGCATGCGTTCCGTCAAGGGCTTGCCGCTTTCGTCCAGCAGCATCACCTTCACTCCGGTTCCGCCCACATCAATGGCAAGGGTAATTGCTTCGTGTCTATCTGGCATAGTGTCACTGTATCGAACACTGCAACTATTTACGGCTTTTTGCAACCTGGCGGCTTCAGGTCCCGTCAAATCAATAAGATGAACCGAAGGTTTCGATCCATATATTTGAGCGCCATTGCCGTCATTGGCACCGGCCTAATCGGGAGCTTTTTCATCTCCACCGCCGATGCGGATGGTTGGGACAAGAAGAAGTTCTTCAGCGCGACGAAGAAATTCATCGCAACCCATCGAGTCCTCCATCCGGCGACAAATTTCCGCGTTCCGACTGCGGACAAGTAGTTCTCAGTCGACAAAAATTGCCTGCTATACTGCCCAATGAGCCTGTTGGGAGGTCGTCCAATGGTAGGACTGCAGATTCTGGATCTGCCTATCGGGGTTCGAGTCCCTGCCTCCCAGCCATCCTCTTAGAATCAGCGATTTAGAATCCTGGTTGCCCACAGACCGTACATAGTTTGTTCGTCCTTCCCCTGACCGGGGTTACTGACGCGTGGGAGACATCGGTGAAAAACCCGTTGTCCCTCTAAAACTGCCGGTCCGTCTGCCTGATGGTTAGATGCCCTGAGCTGGTCCAGCTCCTCCTCTGCACTAATTCGGCTTGGACATAAAAGCGTATGGCGTTTATGCAACTGGTTGATATATGATGCAACTTCGCGTTCAATCGGCTCAACGAGGAATGCGTGCATCACTGCAGTAAGCTCCCACACATGAAGTAAAAAATCCAACTTCCCATGAACAGAAGAAAATTCTTGTGCTCGACGTTAGCGCTTGCCGGGACGACGGCGATTCTGCCAAGGGATGTGCTCGCATCGATTCCGAAGATGAAAATTCGGAGAATACGCTTCTATCAGCCGAAACCTCCGAATCCGACGTTCAACCAGAGTAATCGGATCGTCGTAATTGAGACCGATGCGGGGATCACCGGCATTGGCGAGGGCGGATCGTTGGACATGATGCAGCAGTGCGCTTCCATGTTGATCGGTGAAGATCCTTCGCGCATTGATCCGCTCTGGCAGTTGATGTTTCGAGGTTGGTTCTATCCTCCTGGCCGTGAGAAGCTTCATGCTCTCGGGGCTCTGGACGTCGCGCTTTGGGACATCAAAGGGAAGACTCTGGGAGTTCCCGTCTATGACCTGCTCGGCGGCCTCGCGCGCGAACACATTGAATGCTACTCCAGCGGAGAGTGGCAGGGAAATATCAAGGATACTGTAAAGTCCGTGATGGAAGCGGGCTTTCGGGCCTATCGAACAGCATTCGACGGTCCTCGCGGTCCGCGCTCTTCAACCTTCAATCCTCACGACGAGATTTATCAGGAAGTCGAGAAGTGCCGGCAAATTCGGGAAGCTCTCGGCACGAAAGGTGACTGGCTGACCGATTTGCACACGCGACTCGATCTTTCTGAAGCAATCCGGTTATGTACGCTGCTCGAGCCGCTTGCCCCATATGAGGTGGAAGATCCACTCCGTTCGGAGAATCCGGCTATTTTAAAGGAGCTGCGCAGTCACGTTAAGGTGCCCATTGCCGTCGGCGAACAGTATGGAGATCGCTGGGACATCAGTAGTTTGATTGAACAGAACACCATCGACTACTCGCGAATTACGTTGCCGAACGCAGGCGGCATCACAGAGTTCATGAAGATCGCCGCGCTTTGCGATACCCATTTTATTGGGTTGATTCCTCATGCCACCGGTCCTATTTCACTCGCTGCGCTGACGCACACGCTGGGTTCATTCCCGGGGCCTGTGCTCATGGAATGGGGGAGCGGTATTCCGAAGAACATACCCTATCTACCGCAGTCCGTGGACTTTCACGATGGAAAGCTTTGGCCTCGCAGTTCACCGGGAATCGGAGTAGAGTTTGACCCTCAAGGCGCCGATCACCTCATTGACATCACGGAGCACAATGCGCCAATTCCGCTATATCGCCGTCCAGATGGCTCCATGACTAACTGGTAAGGCGTGAGAAACAGGAAATAGCTCATGACTAGACGAACCTTCGTTTGTGTGACGGCCGGCACGGCTGCTTGGGGGGTTGCCGGTATTTCCTCGGCGCGAAACGCTCCTTCAAATGCAACCGCCTCTGGGCAGAGAGAACCAGCCGTTCTGCTTCATGGTGACTTTCCAGACCCCACGATTGTCCGGGACGGTCGGGATTTCTACATGACCCATTCGTATGCGGACGCGCGTACGCCCGGGCTGCTGATTTGGCATTCAACCGATCTTTACCGCTGGAAACCGATGGGTCACGCGCTGAGGAGAAATCTCGGCGCGGTGGCGGCACCGGAACTTGTCAAATACAAAGACCTGTTCTATCTGTATTTCCCGGCGCGCCGGACAAATTGGGTGATCACCGCCAAGTCTCCCGCAGGGCCTTGGAGCGAGCCAATCGATCTGAAGGTGGGCGACATAGATCCCGGCCATGTAGTAGGACCCGACGGAACACGCTATCTCTATCTCAGCGGCGGAAATGTTGTTCAGCTTGCTGCCGATGGCTTATCGATCGTAGGATCGCGGAGAGCTGTTTACGCGGGCTGGAGATTTCCGGAATCGTGGCTGGTGGAGTGTTTTTGCCTGGAGTCGCCCAAACTGACGTTTCGCAACGGCTACTACTATCTGACTTCGGCGGAAGGAGGAACCACGGGCCCCGATACAAGTCACATGATTGTGTCGGCAAGATCCCGGTCACCCTTAGGACCGTGGGACAACAGTCCGTATAATCCGATCGTACATACCTGGAAGCCACGGGAAGAGTGGTGGTCGAAAGGACATGGCACGCTGGTGGATGATGGTCGGGATAACTGGTACGTGGTCTACCATGCCTACGAACACGATTGCCGAGAACTGGGTCGGCAGACTCTGATCGAGCCAATTACCTGGACTTCCGATGGTTGGTTCAAATCGCGATACGCATCCGGCGTCGATTTTCATCCGCGCATTATCCCGAACTACGTCGTGGAGCCGGACGATTTTTCCGGCCCGGAACTGAAGCCGCAGTGGAGCTTCGCCGGCCTGGAATCATCCAGCGATTACAAGCTTGGCTCGGGGAGTGTCTTGCTCCAGGGCTCGCCTGACCGGATGCGAACCATGCAATGCCTGGCTGCGGATTACAGCTACGAAGTCAGCACGAAGCTGGAAGCGGATGGTGATAGTGAAATCGGCCTTGTTCTATTTTATGAATCGAATGCTTACGCGGGCATCGGCAAGAAAGGTGATAAGATTTTTGATTTTCGAATCGGGAAGGCCTTCGGTCCAGCCGTGGAGGTCCCCCACTTCCGCTACCTGAAGCTCCGCCTCTTCAAAAACGATCTCGCCACATTCTACAGTGCCGATGGACGCGCATGGCAGAAAACACAGCAGGGCATGAATGTTTCGGGCTACCAATCGAGCGCTTTGGGAGGCTTTTCCAGCTTAAAGATTGCTCTGTTTATAAAGGGAGCCGGAACACTTCGGGTTAGTAATTTCGAATATCGCGTTCTTTAGCCAGTCACTTATTTTCAAAATATAGACTTCGAAAGCCTGTATGAAGACACTCATTCTTAAAGATGTTGGCGCTGCATCGCTATCGCTCTTTTGTTTGCTTGCGCTTTCATGGGAGACGACCCCTCTATCCGCACAAGGCTCTGGCGAGAGCCGAACAGTCGTAAACGCCGGCAGCTTCGGCGCTCGTGCCGGGGATGGCAGCGACACGACACCCGCCGTTCGCGCGGCACTCAATAAATGCCGGGAGACAAAGGCTACAGAACTGGTCTTTCCACCTGGACAATATGATTTTTGGCCGGACCGGGCGACGGAGAAATTTCTCTTTATCAGCAACAACGACAGTGGGCTCAAGCGCATCGCCTTCGATCTGACGGGTATCCACAATCTTCAAATCGACGGCGGTGGCGCGCAGTTTATCTTTCACGGCTATGTTCTGCCCTTCGTTTTAGATCACTCCCGAAATATTACGCTCAAACATTTTTCTACTAACTGGAAGCGTGCCTTTGATAGCGAAGGCCGAATCCTTGCAATCTCTCCGACTGGTGTGGACGTCGAGATTCCCGAACAGTTCCCTTACAAGATCCAGCAGGGATTGCTTGTCTTTACAGGGGAAAATAAGGAGGACCAGTATCCCATTGACAACCTGTTGGAGTTCGACGCAATGAAGCGTGAGACCGCCTATATGGCACGCGATCATTACTTCATCGGGAGTGGCCTGAGAGCCGAGTCCATCGGACCGCGCAGAGTACACTTGGACCTGCCCGGTATTTCGGCGACTCCCGGCAACATACTCGTCTTCAGCGCAGGCAGGCGCGATGTTCCGGCGATCACGATTTCCGACAGCGATGAAACGGCGTTAAGCAGAATCGATATCTATCATTGCGGCGGCATGGGCGTGATCGCGCAGCGCAGTCACGACGTAAATCTGGATCACGTCAATGTTATGCCCGCCCCGCGTAGCGGCCGTGTTGTCAGCATCACGGCAGATGCGACACATTTCGCCGACTGCACTGGCCGTATTGTCATGACTCACTGCCTGTTCGAGAACCAAATGGACGATGCGACCAATATTCACGGCATCTACGCCCAAATCACCCGGAAGCTGACGTCTCATGAAATTGAGGTGAAGCTCGTTCATCCTCAGCAGCGCGGTTTCGATTTTATCCACGCCGGAACACATCTTGAATTTGTGCATAGCGGCAATATGAATACCTATCGCGAGATGCCGGCGCAGTCTGTCCGTCGCCTAAATGATGAGTTCACCGATGTTGCGTTCGAGTCTCCTTTGCCGGATGAACTAAAAACGGGCGATGTGGTTGCCAGCGTCGACACTCATCCCGATGTAGTCATCCGCGACTGCACATTTCAGAAAAACCGCGCCCGGGGCCTGTTGCTTGGTTCACGAGGAAAGATCGTCATCGAGAATAACGTCTTTCATACCGCAGGCGCGGCGCTCTTGATGGATGGCGATGCCCGCTTCTGGTTTGAACAAGGCGGCGTGCGTGACTTAATCGTTCGCAATAACCGGTTCGAGGATTGCAATTATGGTGTATGGGGCGAAGCCACAATTCAAATTGGGGACGGGACTTCACCCACCGAAGCTATCCAAAGCCGCTACAACAGGAACATAACCATCGAAGAAAATCTATTCCGGATGTTCAGCAAAAGCCTGATAATAAGTGCTAATTCCGTGGACGGCCTGGCGTTCCGCCAGAATCGGGTCGAGTTCACGAACGATTATCCAACGCAAAAAACGGGTGACACTCAGTTCAACATCAGCGATAGCATAAACATTCACATCGAACAGCAAAGCCGCTAATTTTCCCAGGTTCGTCAGCTACTGCTTTTTGAACCAGCGGCGAGTTTTATCGGATGACCAAGGACTGCGGTGAAACCCGTCAACCAAAATTCCGGCGGGTGCCTGGGAAGCCGTATCGTTCCATGCCTTTCTGAGCAGATTCAACCTTTGGAGGGCTCGATCCTCAATGGTAACGGCCAAATAGCAAGGAGTCCGTATCGGGAACAATAGCGAGCGCATCGTTCGGATAATATTGATCTACGTTGTGGGCAGTAATCAGCGCATGCTTCACAAAGACGGCAGTTGGAACAGGCTTACCGCTCAGAATGTCCATTGCTAAAGGAACCAGGTGGGTTCCGTAGTTTTCTGGAAAATAAGCAACTGAACCGATAAGCCGGCTATGTGGTTGGCGCAGCGCCGCACGCGCTGCAATCGTGGCATTTTGCCCGGCTATCGCGCAATCTTCCGGCCGCCCGGATTCTTCAAAGGCTCGCAGAGCGCCCAAGGCCGTGGCGTCGTTGATGCACCCCACAAGAATACGTTTAGCGCTGGATTTTCTCAGGAATTTCAGAACGGCCTCCAAGCCCTCGACATACCCGCCTTTCGCATCGATGTTGACGACGGTGGATGGCGCGCAGTGAAAAAGGGATTCGCTAATGCCAGCCGCTGTTCCTGTGAGGCGGGATTGCGTCAGGGGTCCGGCAGCCGTATGCCCTAACAAAAGCACCGCATCCGCCTTGCCTCCCCAGGCGTTGGTAGCCCAGCGGCCGAGCGCTCGTCCGGCTATTTGGCCGGCAAGATAGTTATTTCCACCAAAGAACGTAGCGCCGGGATGAGGCGTATGAATCGCCACCAGGGGAATACCCGCGTCGGCAAACTTCGACGCGACAACAGAAGTTACCTCGTGATGAACTTGAAACTCAATCGCCAGGGCAACGCGTTCACGCACCAGATGCACTGAATTGCGTACGGCGGCACGAGCACTGCCTTGATTATCGACTTCGATCAGTTCTATTCCCTGCGAGTGGGCCGCAAGGCGAATGCCCTCGGAAACAGCCCGGGAAAATAAGGAGTTAGCCGCCATGGCGCCATAGCCGATACGAAGATTTCGTCCACGAGACGGCACCATGAGAGGCCGGTACCGATCGCCCGCCACTCTCTCAAGCAGGCCTCCAGCCACTAAACTCTGAGCCGCTCGGAATGCGGTCGTCTTGTTAAGCCCCGTGCGAGCAACCAATTCGCACAAGGGAATCGATTCACTTTCGGAACGGAAAGCCTGTAGCAGCTTGCATGCCCGGAGGATCGGGCCAACCAGATACTGCTCTTCGTCGGTCTCTGATTTGGGCAATGACATTGACTAGGACACTATCATTAACAGCTAAATCACGTACGTTTCTTCCTGAGAAACGAAATCGCAGGTGGAGATAACTCAAAGGGCAAGCTCCGAAGTGTTATTCCAATTCGTTAGGTTATATCAGAACGTTGTACTTAGCGGTTCAGCAAAGACATGAGGCCGTTTCTGGTGACGAAACGATCGTACACGGTCGTTTTAGCAGTAGCCGTTCTTCGCCAGCGGGAGTATTGTTTCAATCGGCCAGAGATTAAGCCTGATTTGAGTTTCGACGATGTCATCAGAATTCAGTGAAGTAACGAGACGCCGCCAGATACTGACGGCCGGACTGGGCTCCGTAGGCTTAGGACTGCTAAGTTCCGGAGCCATAGAAGCACAAGAGCAGATCAACCGGAATGCGCCGATTTCGCCCAAAGACAATCTGAAGATTACAAAGCTTGAGACATTTCTGGTCAAGCCTCGCTGGCTATTCCTTAAAATTCACACCAACGCCGGAATTGTTGGTCTGGGAGAGCCCCTCACGGAGGGCCGCGCCTTGACCTGCGCGGAGGCGGTAAAGGAGATTGAACCCTACCTGGTGGGGAAGGACCCTCGTCCGGTGGCTAAACACTGGCAGGCGATTTACCGGCATGCCTTTTACCGCGGGGGACCAATCCTCACCAGCGCGCTCAGCGGCATCGATCAGGCGCTTTGGGATATCAAGGGCAAAGCGCTTGGCGTGCCTGTTTACCAATTGCTGGGCGGACCGACGCGCGACCGCGTGCGGGTCTATGCCCATGCGGGCACGCCCGAACAGATGAAGAAATTGCAGGCGCAAGGTTTTTCAGCCTTCAAGACCGGCGTGGCAAAGAAGCGCCCAGCACGGTACATCGAAACACGGGCGGAGATCAACTACGCGGCCGAGACCTTTGCCGGACTGCGGCAAGCCATGGGCAACGACGTTGACATTGCCATCGATTTTCACGGCGCGATCAGCCCAGCCACAGCAAAGTTGCTGATAAAAGCTTACGAGCCCTATCAGCCCATGTTTATTGAAGAGCCCTGCCAGGCGCAGAACAACGACGTTATGGCCGCCATCGCCCGAGGAACCTATCTTCCTATCGCAACCGGCGAACGGCTCTTCACGAAATGGGGATTCCGCGAAGTACTGGAGAAACAGGCCGCGACGGTCCTACAGCCCGATCTTTGTCACGCAGGCGGAATCACGGAAGTGCGATTGATTGCCGGGATGGCCGAAGCTTACTACGCCGATGTGGCTCCCCATAACCCGCTGGGGCCGATTTCCCTAGCAGCCGGCGTGCAAATCGCAGCCAGCATTCCCAATTTCCTCTGTCAAGAACAGGTTTCGCTCGGCGAGGGGTATCTAAAGCAGCCCTTTCGGGTTCGGGAGGGATATCTCGATCTACCCGAAGGACCGGGTCTCGGGATCGAATTGGATGAAAACGCAATCGCCGGAAAGATCGGTCATAACTGGCGCAATCCAGAGTCGTACGATGCCGAAGATAATTCCGTCGTCGATTGGTAGAGCGATCGGTGATAGAGTTAACAACCGACACGATTCAGTCGAAAGGTGATCAGCCATGATTTCCAGAAGAGCCTACCTGGCTATCGTCGTATTTCTGGCGGGGTATGCCGTGCCTGTAACGCCATTGGCCGCTCAGGTTTCGGCGGCTGAGCTAGCAGGAACGGTAACGGACCAGAGCGGCGGTAATGTGGCAAACGCCAAAGTCACAATAACCAAGAGAGATACCGGCATTTCTCGTGATACCGTTACCGATGCTTCGGGCAACTATAAGTTCACGCTCCTGGAGCCGGGCTTCTATAACGTGTCCGCCGAAGCGCAGGGATTCAAGAAAATAGTCAAGAATAACTTTGAGCTGCAAGTGAATCAAAGCGCCGAAATGAACCTGCAGCTTGCCTTGGGCAATGTGAGCGAGACGGTAGAAGTCAATGCAGCGCCGCCGCTGCTCGAAACGCAATCGTCTTCCATTGGGACCGTAGTGGATACAAAGTCGGTCGCGAATCTTCCGTTGAACGGCCGCAACTTCGTACAACTGGCAACGCTCACTCCAGGAGTGAACGGTACCGGCTACAGTGTTGCCGGAACCATTATGAGCGGTACCCGCCCTGACGATAAACGCCCCGGCACGGAGTTGTTTTCTAATGGCAACAGGGAAGGCTCAAACGATTTTCTTTATGACGGCGCGGACGATAATGAGCGCCTTACGCTTTCCATTACCTTGCGTCCTCCGGTAGAAGCCATCAAGGAATTCAAAGTGCAAACGAACCTGTTCAGCGCGGACGTCGGCAGAAACTCGGGCGCCATCGTGGATGTGATCAGTAAGTCCGGCACCAATCAATTCCACGGCAGCGCGTTCGAGTTTCTGCGCAATTCCTATATGGATGCGCGCAGCTTCTTCGATGCCAAAGGAACTCCTTTCCCTTCGTTCAAGTACAACCAGTTCGGAGGCTCGTTCGGTGGCCCGGTCGTCCATAACCACACCTTCTTTTTTGTCGACTACGAGGGTTACCGCCGCAGTTCTCTGAACACTCAGGTGATCACCGTACCGACTCTCGCCGAACGTCGCGGTGATTTCACTGGACTCGCGAAGATCTACGACCCAGCGACCACCGTGCTGAATTCCACAAACGGCCGGTACGTTCGGCAGCAGTTCCCCGGGAACATGATCCCCGCCGCACGATTCGATCCGCTCACAGCCATTCTGGTGAACGCTTATCCACTGCCGCAAACCTCGGCGGCCGTCAATAACTACACCAGCAACACCACTCAATCGCAAAACTGGGATCAGGGCGACATTCGCATCGATCAGCAGATTACAACAAACGATTCGTTCTTCGCCCGCTGGTCGGTTCAACATACAACCACTGTTGTGCCGAATACTTATCCGGCAACCACTCTGCCAGGAATCTCCCAACCCATATCTCTGGGAAACGAGGACTCTTTTGCCGGAACTTCGTCCACACCGGACCAGCAAGCCGTTGCCAACTACATCCACATCTTTTCGCCTCGTTTAGTGAACGAACTAAAGGCCGGCTTCAATCGTTTCAAGTTGGATTACAGCCAGCAGGGCGTTACACAGGGCTCCGACTTCGGGAATAAGTTTGGTATTCCCAATGCAAATAGCGCGCCGCAGCAGGGTGGATTCCCCATCGTCTCGCCCGCAAATTATGAGGGGATCGGACAAAGCCGCTCGCTGCCCATATTTCGCACGGAAAATACTTACCAAGGCGCGGATAACGTAACGTATACGTTGGACAGGCACACCTTGAAGTTCGGCGAAGACTTCCGGCGGCGTCAGTTGAGCGAGTATCAAACAAACCAAGGAAATGGCCGTTTTAACTTTGCGCCGACTTTCACGGATCAGCCGGGCGTTAACGGAACGGGGGACTCCATCGCGAGTATGCTGCTTGGCTATCCCAGCCTGACGGAGCAGGATTTCGAGTTGGCGTATCCGGGCCTGCGCGGTTTCGAGAACGGCCTTTATGTGGCCGATGACTGGCGTGCGAACGATAAGCTCACGTTGAACATCGGTCTGCGCTGGGACTACTATTCACCCTATAGCGAGGTTGCCAACCGCATCGCTAACTTCAATCCAGCAACCGCAACCATGCAGGTGGCCGGCCAAAATGGCGTCAGTTCCACGGCCGGTGTTCAGAGCGATTGGAAAGACTTTGCTCCACGCTTCGGTTTCGCGTATCACCCATCCAGCCATACCGTTGTCCGCGGCGGCTTCGGATTGTTTTATAACCCGAACGGCAACGGCGGCACATATCTGCGCGGAGAGCGCACGCTACCGTTCGGCCCCATTTTTCTGCAAAGCCCCAGCGATACATTTGTCACCGGTCCTGACGCGCCCACCACTTTCAGCCAGGGATTTCCAGCGCCCCCCACCATCAATCTGGCCGCTGCCGCGAACCCATCCGGTGCTTTGCTGGGTACCATCGACAGCTTCAAGGCCGCTTATGCCGAACAGATGAACTTCACCGTCGAACAGGAAATCACGCCGATCCAAGGGATGTTGCGAGTAGGGTACGTCGGCAACCTGGGCCGACGCCTGGATACGACGTTCAATATCAATCAACCTGTTCCTGGTCCAGGAGCTACGGGCCCGCGACGTCCGTATTACGCCATCAATCCAAAGATCACCGACGTTACCTTCGACGTGTCGGACGGCGACAGCGATTATCACGCCCTGCAAGTAAGCTTCGATAAGCGTCTGGGGCATGGCCTGACAGCGCTTCTCGGTTACACCTGGGCGCATTCGATCGATGACGTCGGCCCGGTATTTGGCGGCGGCACAGGTACTCCGCAGGACCCGCGTTGCCGGAGTTGCGATCGCGGCAATTCCGCTTTCGATATACGTCACCGCTTCACGGCGAGCTATACCTATCAGATTCCGGGATTCCGCAACAAAGGCGTGACGGGATGGTTGTTGGGCAACTGGCAGGCCAACGGTCTTATTCAGGTGCAAACTGGGCTACCGTACACGCCGCAACTAAACTCCACAACCGTAAACACCGGTACCGCGAGCCGTCCGAATTGCCTTGCCGGTCCATCTTCCAACTTTCAGCAATCGCTTCACGAGTGGTTCAATCCGGCCCAATTCGCCACTCCTGCGCTGTACACATACGGCAACTGCGGCCGCGATATCCTGTATGGTCCAGGACGCTGGAATTGGGATCAGTCCCTCTTTAAGAATTTCCCAGTCACGGAACGGGTTAATCTGGAACTCCGTTTTGAGGCGTTCAATGTCTTCAATCACCCTCAATTCGGCCAGCCGAATGCCACCATCGGCAGCAGCCAGGCCGGTATTATCAATTCAATCGTCGGCAATCCACGCGATCTACAGGTAGCAGCGCACCTGACCTTTTAAGAACAAACATAATGAATCGAAGAATTTTTACCAAGGTTTTGGCCGGAACGTCACTCCTCACTGCCGTAAAGCCGCCACGCTTACAAGCAGCCGTTCCGAAGATGAAGATTACCAGAGTCCGTGCCTATGCGCCGCCGAACCCCAATCCTCTGTTCAACCAGAGCGACATGGTGATTACCATCGAGACGGATGGCGGAATTACCGGTATCGGCGAGGGCGGCTCCAAGGAAATGCTGGAGCAGTGCGCCGGGCGGCTGATCGGGCGGGATCCTCATTTCATCGAGCACCTTTGGCAAGACATGTCCCGCGCCTTTTTCTATCCGCCAGGCCGTGAGAAGGAGGATGCTCTCGGAGCGCTGGACCTTGCACTGTGGGACATCAAGGGAAAGGTGGAGAATCTGCCGGTTCATGCAGTGTTGGGCGGAATGGTGCGCAACTATTGCGAATGCTACAACACGGCGGGCATTATTCCCGGCATTAAGCGAGGAATGAGCATAAAGGAACGCGCACACGCAACAATTGAGGCAGGCTACCGGGCGTTTCGCATGGGTGCCGCCGATGCACCGGCGAATACAACTTTCAATACTCGCGAACGTGTCAATCAGCTCTACAACGACTGCGTTGAGGCTCGCGAAGGCGTCGGCAAAAACGGCGATTGGGTGGTCGACTTTCATCAAAGATTCGATCTGTCGGATGCCATTCGCGGATGCAACCTGATCGAGCCCCTGGCGCCATTCTTTGTGGAAGATCCTGTCCGCGCGGAGGCGTTCCAACAAGACCTTCCGATACTGCGGCAGAAGGTGAACGTGCCTATTGCCGCGGGTGAAGAGTGGGGCAACCGCTGGGACTTCAACAAATTGGTTGAGAACCACGATATCGACTATCTGCGCGCCACGCTGCCCAATGTCGGCGGCATCACCGAGATGATGAAGATTGCCGCTATCTGCGAAACGCATTTCGTGGGCATGGTGCCACACTTTACGGGGCCGATCGCAACGGCTGCTCTGGTCAACTCCCTGGGCACATTTTCCGGGCCTGTTTTGATGGAATACAACTACCAAGGAAGAACGCTTCCGCATCTGCCGTTATGCCTGGACTTCAAGAATGGCAAGCTCTACCCGAACGACCGGCCCGGGTTGGGAGTGGAACTCGATATGAAGCAGCTCAAATTGATTACCGAAATTACGGAGCCCGTTACCGCTCGCGCCCAGACCTACTTCCGGCCGGACGGCTCCATCACGAACTGGTAATTGCAACGACAACAACAGGAGTAACTCCATGAAGACTTCAATGACTTCAGCTCTCCGCATATTTCCGCTGCTCCTTCTGTTCAGCATCATATGCCTGGCTCAGGTCGAACGCGCCAGCATCACCGGGACAGTAACCGATTCCAGCGGAGCAGCCATCACAGGAGCAACGGTCAGAGTCACCGATGAGGCTACAAATAAGACTGTCACTTTGCAGAGCGATAGCGCGGGTCAATATACCGCCCGAAATCTAACTCCGGGGAGCTACACCATTGCTGTGGAAAAAACTGGATTCACCAGACACGTTGATAAGTCTTTCGTCGTGCAGGTCTCGCAGATCGCACGTCTCGACGTTGCTCTGTCACTCGGCTCTGTCTCTCAGACCGTCGAGGTCACTGGCGCAGAGCCCGTGTTGCAAACCGAGAACGCCTCTGTTGGGCAAGTCATCGGGTCACAAGCGGTGAGCCAATTGCCGCTCAACGGAAGGAACATCGCGCAACTGGCAATTCTCGCGCCCGGCGTTACAGGATTGAATTATGCGCCAACGGGAACAGTGAATTCGGGAGCCCGTCCGGACGAGTTGCGCCCCGGCGGCACGACGATTGAGGCCAACGGCGCACGTGACACCGCGAACAAGCTGATGCTCGATGGAGTCGATAACACCGAGATGATCTCGCAGACTTTTGTCGTGCGGCCTAGCGTGGAAGGAATTCAAGAATTCAACCTGATTACAAGCAACGCCGGCGCCGAGTACGATCGGGGTGGCGGCGCAATCCTGGTTACCAGCACCAAGTCGGGTAGCGATCAGTTTCATGGCTCCGCTTATGAGTTCTTGCGCAACTCCGATGTAGACGCCAAGAACTTCTTCGACAGGGCGAATGCGCCAATCCCGCCCTACAAGCTGAACGATTTCGGTGCTAGCTTGGGCGGTCCAATAATCCGCAACAAAACATTTTTCTTCGCGAACTATGAAGGCTATTACGAGCGCTTGGCATCGACCGTAGTCACTACCGTTCCAACATTAGCCGAGAAACAAGGCAATTTTCAGGGACTCGCTACTATTTACGATCCCACCAGCACCGTCGTGAACGGATCCACCTACACCCGAACCGCATTTCCCAATAACGTGATTCCGGCCTCGATGTTCGATCCTATTGCCGCCCGGATCGTTAGCCTGTACCCTGCTCCACAAACCTCGGCGCTGATTAACAACTACATTTCCAATCCTGTGAAATCAACCGACGATAACCGGGGCGACGTTCGCGTCGATCATCAGATTACGTCCACTCAAAGCTTCTTCGGCCGGTATTCCATAGACGATGCTCAGATTCAAATGCCGAATACTTATAACAACGACATCGGTGGGAATGAGAGTGCATTTTCGGGTCCCGATTCCACTCGCGGACAGAATGGAGTGCTCGCCTACACGAACGCGCTTAGCCCGAATATCGTTGCCGACTATCGATTCGGGTTCAGCAAATACACCAGCTTTCTTCTGGCCTCTCCCCTGACTGACCCCGTTTGGTCGCAAATTCCGGGACGCGATACAAGCAATCGGTTCCAGCCGACAGCCCCCATCATCAGTCCTTCTGGTTACGGCGGCCTGGGCGATTCACGATCCGAACCGCAAGTTCGTCTTGAACACACCTTCGAGAACATCGCCGACTTGGCGTGGACGCATGGCAAACACAATTTCAAGTTTGGCATCGACTTTCGTCACCGCGTCATCAGCGAACCTGCAGTTGCGCCAGGACAGAGCTCGTTCGGGCGCTTTAATTTCGACAATACGTTAACCGACAATCCGTCAGCGCCCGCTAATACCGGAAACGCCATCGCCACCATGCTGCTCGGCTTTCCATCCAATACGACCCGCTACTTTTTTCTTCCGCCGAATGCGCACGTCATTGGGAATGAGTTTAACTACTATGCGCGCGACGACTGGCGCATCACGAACAAGCTGACGTTAAACCTTGGCGTACATTACGAGATCGATACTCCGTACCATGAAGCTGACAACTACTGGGTGAACTTCGATCCGGTAACCGCGCAAATTCTGATTGCAGGAAAGAATGCTTCTTCAACCGCCGATTGGAAAACGGACTATGCCTCGGTTGCGCCCCGCATCGGCTTTGCTTACCAGGTAAGCAGCAAGACCGTTCTGCGCGGCGGATACGGCATTTTCTACGATCCGCAGGCGAACGAAGGCACAACAATTCGGCAGCAGCTCCAGTGGCCGTTCGCGCTCGTTTATACCTTGACGCCCGGCTCTCTGTTTCCGGGAAATAAGGTATCGCAAGGCTTCATTAGCGCTTCGAGCCTTCCGCCTGGACTATTCGATACTCCCTTTGGAACGCTGAAAGGGATCCAATTCGATTTCCAGAACGCCTCGGTACAGCAGTTTAACTTCGGGATACAGCAACAGTTGACCGGCCATTCGTCCTTTACGCTTTCCTACGTCGGCTCGCTTGGGAGGCACCTCACGTGGACGGACCCGATTGACCAGCCTTCGCCGGGTCCTGGGAACATTCAGGCAAGACGGCCTTACAACACGCAATACCCCAACGTGCAAGGAATCAGTTATCTCGAGTCGGCCGGTAACTCAGAATACAATTCGCTCCAGGCCAGCTTCCAACAACGTCTCAGCCACGGCTTCTTCTTTACTGCAAATTACGTTTGGTCGCATAGCTTGGATAATGCTCCGTTCGATGGCGGGGCGGATGGACCGATTCCTCAAGACCCGACGAATCGCCGGGCGGATTGGGCAAGCTCCGATAGCGACATTACGCACCGTGTCAACATCTACGGCACTTATGAGCTCCCATTCGGTCCTGGCAAATCTTTCCTGAACAATAATTCAGTGTTGAGTAAATATGTCGCTGGCGGATGGCAAATCAATGGAATCGCGGTCCTTCAAACAGGACTGCCCTTTACCGTAACCACCACCGGATCGCCAACAAACACCGGCGCAGCCGGGCGAGCCGATGTGGTGCCCGCAGTAAGCGCGGCTCCGGCGAATCAGTCGATCAGTTCCTGGTTCAATCCGGCGGTCTTTGCATTTCCTACTGCGTACAACTGGGGCGATGCCGGACGCAACACCTTGCGAGGACCGGACGAGGTGAATTTTGATTTTACGGCAGAAAAGAAATTTCCCATCATGGAAACCAAAAACCTGCTATTCCGGGCGGAGTTCTTCAACCTCCTCAATCACCCTCAATTCGCAATACCTGCCAGCACGATCGGTTCCGCGGGAGTTGGCACGATCACATCTACTTCACATCCGGCCCGTCAGATTCAGTTCGCACTAAAGTTGGTGTTCTGAGGACACCTATGAATACTAAGCACGTACACTTACACATACAGGAGATTTATCCTTGAGTTCCCACATACGACGTAGAGATTTTCTCGCATCATTAGCCGCGCCACTGATTGCAGCCCCGCTTTTGCGCGGCATGCCGATTCCTAAGATCAAAGATGTTTCCGTCATTACTACGGAGCCAGCCGGGGTCCGTCTGGTACTAGTAAAGATCCAAACCGATCAGGATGGTCTCTATGGCTATGGCTGCGCGACATTCACACAGCGTGCCGATCTAGTGGTCGACGCCGTCAATGGATATCTCAAACCGCTGATCATGGGCCGCCCCACTGACGCGATCGATGACCTATGGCAAGTCATGTACAACTCCTCGTACTGGCGCAACGGTCCGGTGTTGAACAACGCCATCAGTGGAGTCGATCAGGCGCTCTGGGATATTAAGGGCCGCCAAGCGGGGATGCCGGTCTACGAGTTACTCGGTGGAAAGTGTCGCCGGGGGGCCATGGTTTACCGGCATGCCGCCGGGCGCGAGATCTCCGAGAGCATCGCTCAGGGGAGAAAGCTGATGTCGGAAGGCGCGAAGGCTGTACGGCTTCAGGTAGGCGTCCCCGGAATGGCCGCCTACGGAGCGGCTGGAGGTTCTGGACGGCAAGCTCAAAATGGCGTTCCGGAAGATCCCGTATTCGAGCCCGAGCCGTATGTGCGCCGTACTCTACAACTGTTTGAGGCAGGCCGGAAAGAGCTCGGCCCCGATGTTGAACTGCTGCACGACGTCCACGAGCGCGTGCCGCCGCGTTTGGCTGTGCAATTTGCAAAGGACATGGAACAGTTCCGGTTGTTCTTCCTTGAAGACGCATTATCACCGGAGAACATCGACTACTTCCGTCAAATTCGCGCAAACTGCACGACTCCGCTCGCGATGGGAGAGTTGTTCAACAATCCACATGAGTGGAACATCCTGATCAAAGACAGCTTGATTGACTACATTCGGGTACACGTCTCGCAGACAGGAGGGTTAACGCCGGCCTGGAAAATAGCCAACATGGCCGAGGCGTTTCAGGTGAAGACCGCATGGCACGGACCCGGCGATGTTTCACCGGTTGGGCACTGCGCAAACGTCACGCTCGACGTTGTCTGTCGCAACTTCGGCATTCAGGAGTGGACCGAGCCGAATGAACACATCCAAGAGGTTTTTCAAGGCTATCCGGAGATGAAAGACGGCTACGCTTATCCCAATGACAAGCCGGGTTGGGGTGTGGAGATCAACGAGAAAGCCGCGGCCAAATATCCCTTTGGCATCTCCGAACGCGGCGAACACAAAACGCTCAATGGCGGATGGGGCGTTGTGCGGCGTGCGGACGGAACAGTGATTAACCAGTGAACATTGCGCGGATCGGCTACGATCTCCTGCAAACAACTCCATTGGATTCCGAATAAGCACCGCATGCGAAGTATTGTCCTCCTTTCCCTGTGCACTACGTTCTGCATGGCGCAGAGCAACCGAACTGGTGCAGAAATAAAGAACCCGTTAGCGGGACAAAAAGCGGCCATTGAAGCTGGTCAACATCGCTTTCGAGAGGGCTGCGCAGCTTGTCACGGCGCCAATGCAGAGGGAGGGCGAGGACCAAATCTGGTAGACAATCGGGACGTCAAGCGAATGACCGACGAGCGGCTATTCACTACGATCCGGCAGGGCATTTCAGGAACTGAAATGCCTCCCTCGCCCATGCCGGACAAAAATACTTGGGAAGTGGCCGCCTTCGTCCGCAGCCTCAGTGCTCCCGCTTTTGAAACTCCCGTTGAGGGCGAATCGGAAAAGGGGCGCGCTGCATTCTTCGGCAATACCGGTTGCAGTAGTTGCCACATGATCCGAGGCATGGGCGGGTTTATCGGCCCCGATCTAACCAATATTGGGATCTCCGGCACCATCGCTCAGCTTCGCGAGAGCATATTACATCCCAACCATCGTAAAACTGAAGGATTCGCGGGCGTAACAGTGATTTTGAAGAACGGAACCCGAATCCAGGGAGTCGCGAAGAATAACTCTAATTATTCAATTCAAATTCTCGACGCCCGAGGCCATCTCTATCTACTGAACAAATCGGATCTTACAGAAGTGGAGTTCAGCCACAAGTCGCTTATGCCTGACACCTATGGACAAACCCTCAGCCCGGAGGATTTGCAGAACCTTCTTGCTTTTCTCAGCAGGCAAATGATTAGACCGGAAGCCGTCACAATAAACACGCAACAGCAGCGGGACAGAGACTAGATGCGCACTCTGAGTGCGCTGTTTTTCTTCGCGCTCTACGTTTCCGGGCAGATCTCATACAGCGATATCTGCAAGAGCCCATCCGGTGACTGGCTAACCTATAACGGTGATTACAGCGGGAAGCGCTATAGTCCGCTCAGGCAGATCGATCGGGAAAGTGTTGCTAATCTCGTTCCGAAGTGGACTTATCACGTGAAAAGCGCACGCCGCCTGGAGACTACGCCGCTTGTTTTCGACGGCGTGATGTATATCACAAACACCAACGAGGTGGATGCGATTGACGCGAGCACAGGCAGAGAAATCTGGGTGTACCGTGACGAACTAGCAGCCAGGCAGAGCGTGAATCGTGGAGTCGCGTTGCTTGGCAACAGTGTTTTCTTTGTAACGGGCGACGCACACCTCGTCGCCTTGCAACGTTCCACGGGAGCCGTTTTGTGGGAGAAGGAATTCGGGGATGTTCGCAAGGGATATTACGCCACGCTTGCGCCATTGGCGTTGAAAGATCGCGTGATTGTCGGCGTGTCGGGCGGCGAGTCAGGAATGCGCGGATTCGTGGCTGCGTTGTCTGCCTCCACCGGCGAGGAACTATGGCGTTTCTACACGGTCCCGGCGAAAGGCGAGCCGGGTTCGGAGACGTGGGACAAATTCGATACTCAGTACGGTGGAGGGGCCACCTGGATGACCGGCACCTTCGATCCGGAACTGAATATGCTCTATTGGACTACCGGCAATCCGTGGCCCGATTATTATGGAGGCGGTCGCCACGGCGACAACCTTTACACGGATTCGATTGTTGCACTGGACGCGGACACGGGAAAGTTGAAGTGGTATTTTCAATTCACTCCGCACGACACTCACGACTGGGACGCGCAGTCTATTCCGGTCCTGGTCGACCTGAACTACCGAGGTAAAGTGCGGAAGCTTCTCCTTCACCCGAACCGTAACGGATTTCTATACATACTGGATAGGGTCACGGGCCAGTTCCTCAAGGCTTATCCGTTCGTCGATCAACTTAACTGGGCGAAAGGAATAGATGCCAAGGGAAGGCCGATCGAGAATCCCAACATTGAGCCAATCCCCGGCGGACGTAAGGTTTGCCCGGCCACCCGCGGAGCGGCTAACTGGATGTCTCCATCGTTCAATCCACAAACGAGGTTGCTCTACGTTCCCACGCTGGAACAATGCGACAATTACGTCGGCATGCAACGCAACCCCCAGCCAATGCATGGCTTAGCGGGGGGAGGCGGGGAATCTATTCCGGGCGAGCCAGGACAATTTTATCTTCGAGCTCTTGATCCGCTGACCGGAGAGCGGCGCTGGGAACATGCCATGACCGGTCCGGCAACCATGTGGGCCGGAACAGTATCGACCGCGGGAGGACTGGTACTCTTTGGAAGCGACGAAGGAGAACTCGTAGCTCTGAATTCCTCAACCGGAAGAGATCTCTGGCATTACAACATGGGCCAGCTACTGACGGCCTCCCCAATCAGTTTTTCCGTTCACGGAAAACAATACGTGTCCATCGCTTCCGGTACGGATGTGTTTACCTTTGGCTTGTTCGAGCCGGCAGCGCCGATTCTACCTCCCATGCAGCACGGCAACTGATCGAAAATTTACCGGAAACTCCTTCGGCTCGCCTTTGTAATGTCGAATTCTCCGTTCTTACGCATCCATTAAGGGAAAGGGCAGCTATGGAAAAGCGTAGGCTCGGAAAAACCGGGATGGAAGTATCGGTACTTGGATTCGGAGGAGCCGAAATCGGTTATCAGGGCGTGCCGTTCGAACAGGCGCAGCAATTGCTCAATAAGGCGCTCGATGCAGGATTGAACGTCATCGATACCGCCGAATGCTACCGGAATAGTGAAGAACTGATTGGCAAAGCACTCAGTGGTCGCCGTAGTGACTTCTTTCTGTTTACAAAGTGCGGACATGCGTCGGGATTCGATCTGCCCGACTGGAATCCCAAAATGCTGGAACAGCAGATCGACCGCAGCCTAAAGCGTTTACAGGCCGATACTGTGGATCTAATTCAGCTCCACGGCTGCTCGAAGGACCTGCTGGAGAAAGGCGACGTGATCCGGGTTCTGGAAAACGCTCGCGATGCCGGCAAAACAAAGTTTATTGGATATAGCGGTGACAGTGAAGATGCTGTTTATGCTATCAACACGGGCAGATTCGATACGCTGCAGACATCCATCAACATCGCTGACCAGGAGGCTATTGCCCTGACATTGCCTTTAGCCCAGGAGAAGCAGATGGGTGTGATTGCAAAGCGTCCCATAGCCAACGCCGCTTGGAAAACCGGGTCGAAGCCGCAGGACGCATATCACCACGAATATTGGGAGAGATTGCAAAAGCTGGATTATCAGTTCCTAAAGGAAAATTTGAACGACGCTATCTCAATTGCACTCCGGTTCACGCTCGCTGCACCCGGCGTGGGGACCGCGATCGTCGGCACTTCCAACCCGGACCGATGGGCCTCAAACGCAAGGCTTCTGGAATCCGGCGCGTTGAGTTCGGAGGAAGTGGAAATGATCCGTGGCCGCTGGGAAGAGATGGCAGCCGGTCAATGGGTCGGTCAGGGATAATAGCTCACCAATCATTCAGAGACTTTTTTACAAAACCATGGAATACGTTAACTTTGGAAAAACCGGATTGAAGGTATCGCGGCTTTGTTTGGGCTGCATGACCTATGGCTCAAAGCAGTGGCGCGAGTGGGTGCTGGAAGAAGAGGAGAGCCGCCCCTCCATCAAGGCCGCTGTCGAGGCTGGGATCAATTTCTTCGATACTGCAAACATTTATTCGCTGGGCGTAAGCGAGGAGATCGTCGGCCGCGCACTACGGGACTTTGCAAAACGCGACGAAACGGTTATCGCGACGAAACTGTTCAACCCCATGCGGGAAGATCCGAATGGACGCGGCCTTTCGCGCAAGGCCGTTATGACCGAAATCGATAACAGCCTGAGGCGTTTGGGAACCGATTACGTCGATCTTTATCAGATCCATCGTTGGGACTACGCTACACCCATCGAAGAAACGATGGAAGCGCTCAGCGATGTGGTCAAAGCAGGCAAGGCACGCTACATCGGCGCATCGTCCATGTTCGCCTGGCAATTCTCGAAGGCACTCTACACGTCGAAACTCAACGGCTGGACGCCATTCGTCTCGATGCAGAATCACTACAACCTGATTTATCGCGAAGAGGAGCGGGAGATGATGCCGCTCTGTGAAGATCAGGGCATTGCCGTGATCCCCTGGTCACCCCTGGCGCGCGGATTTCTAGCAGGTAATCGCGGCAAGGAGGGCGGCGAGACAACACGCTCCAAAACCGACGACTACGCCAAGCAGATGTACTATCAAGACGATGATTTCGCGGTAGCAAACCGGCTGACCGAAGTGGCAGAGCAGCGAGGCGTTTCGAACATGAAGGTAGCGCTCGCCTGGGTCTTGTCAAAGAGTTACGTGACAGCCCCGATCATTGGGACCAGCAAGCCGCACCATTTGAACGACGCCGTGGCAGCGCTCGAGATTAAGTTGTCCAAAGAAGAGATTGAAAAGCTGGAAGAGCCCTACAAGCCGCACAAGATCCTCGGCCACTCCTAGCAATTGCGCAGGATCTGCCGGACTAGCAACGTAGCCTCACGGTCTTGTGCCATCAACATGGGGCCGAGTGGAGATCCGAGAAAAATGACTCCGCCGGAGCCAATCGGTTTCTTCGCCGCCACCGTGAGGCCTCCCAAATAGGCAACGGGCTGACACTGGGTTCCGCTGACCGCGGCGGGCTCTCCAAAGTGCCGAACCAGCACATCCGTCGGCCATCGGTATCGCAGGTAGGACGTCCTTCCCGTCGTGGGCCTGCTTGCTAGTTCGACACGCAATCCAAACACCTCGCGAATTGCCGCGCACTGACTTTCTGCCTCAAGCGCCTCCGCAAAAGCGAGGCCGCTTTCAAGGATTAGCGTATCTCCGGCTTCGGCTCTTCGGCGCAGCGCAATGGTCGTCGCTAACGATAACGAGGCCCCCGCCGGAATGATGATAGTGCGAAAGGTGGCCGCTTGCACTGCCGATACAACTTCGACGGGATATTTGAAGACATCAAGCACGTTCCGATAACCGGCTACAGATTCCCAAGTCAGGCAATTGCCCCCGTCAAGAAAGAACGAGACGCCACCGCGATCTCCAGCCTCCATCGTTCGCGCGGAAAACAGAGCGGCCCCACCCGCTGCCGTCCATACAAGTTGCCGACGAGTGAGACTCACGTTCACATCCGTCCAGAGATGAAGCGATCCATCACCGCCGAGGTAGCGAAAAACTGTTGGTCAGGAGCGAACCGGTAGCGATCTTCTATCTCGGCGATAATCCAGCCATCGTAGCCCACCTTCCGAATGGCATCGCGGATGAGCGGCCAGTTGTTATCGCCTAAAAAGATACCGGGGTACACGCTCTGATGGCCGCACCGGCCACGATGTTTCAGCGTATCCTTCACGTGCATCCGGGTAATTTTCGGGCCGTTGATTTCGATCCATTGTTCCGCGAATCCGGTATCGTGTATGTTGCCGGTATCCAGGTGTATGCCGACCCAGGGGCTATTCACATCGTTTAGAAACGTCGCAAATTCACGCGGGCTAAGCAGAAATCGCTGCTCGGCACAGCAATTCTCCACGCCGATTTTCACCCGAGCCGAAGAGGCCTTTGCGCCAAGACGTTTCATCGCCTCCACACAGCGTCCATAAACTTCGCTGTAAGGATTGTCCTCGGTAACAATCCCCGCCACGATCAGAATCGCATCGGTTCCGAAGATCTGTGCCGCCTCAATCTGGCGTTCGATATGGCGGAAGGCAGCCTCCCGCTTGCGCGGATCGCGCGACGAAACATTCTCTTCCCAATCGAGAGTATTGGAGACGTTTGAGACATGTAGCCCGGCGTCGTGGATCTTGTTGAGAATTCCACGCAGATCGGCATCGCTGGCGGTCATCTGAAACCATGGCTGACCGCCCAGCCACATTTCGATGCCATCGAACCGCGCGCGCTTCACCAACTGGAGCCCATCTTCCAGGCTCATGCCTTTAGGAATCAGATTGTCGCCGATAGATTTTTTCACCGAGCCGCCGCCAACTGCTGCCGCCATTGATAAAGCGGGAACTTCTCCGTCAGAGTCGCGATGCCCCGCCGCGCTTCGGTAAGCGCAGCTTCGGATTTTATATTGCTGACCACATGCGCAATCAGCCGGCCCACTTCGGCCATCTCCGGCTCCCCAAAGCCTCGCGTCGTCACAGCCGGACTACCCAGGCGAATCCCGCTCGGGTTCAGCGGAGGATTCGTGTCAAACGGAATCGCATTCTTATTGGCGGTGATGTACGCCTCATCCAGAGCCTTCTCCGCTTCTTTACCCTTCACGCCTTTGGCAAACACGTCGATCATCAGCATGTGTGAATCGGTACCGCCGCTGATAACACGAAAGCCCTCGTTCTGCAGCGTCTTCGCCAGAGCACGGGCATTGGCAACCACGCGCGTCTGGTAATCGCGAAATTCACTGCCGAGCGCTTCTTTAAAACAGACCGCTTTCGCAGCGATGACATGCATCAGCGGACCACCTTGCGCGCCGGGAAACACGGCCTTATCGATCCCCGCGCCGAATTTCTCTTTGGCCAGGATCAGGCCGGATCTTGGCCCGCGCAAGGTTTTATGGGTGGTGGTTGTAACAATGTCCGCATGCTCGCACGGGTTCGGATACACGCCAGCAGCCACCAAGCCGGAATAATGCGCCATGTCGACCAGAAACACGGCGCCCACTGAGTCGGCGATTTGCCGAAAGCGGGCAAAGTCGATCACTCGCGAATACGCGCTCGCGCCGGCAATAATCATCTTCGGCTTGTGCTCTTCGGCGAGCTTCGCTACTTCCTCATAGTCGATGGTCTCGTCCTCCCGGCGCACACCATAAGCCGCTACCTTGTAAAGCTTTCCCGAAAAGTTAAGCGGGTGGCCGTGCGTCAAATGCCCACCATGCGAAAGGTTCATTCCAAGAATGGTGTCGCCGGGCTGCAAGAACGAAGCATACGCGGCTTCATTGGCCTGCGATCCCGAGTGCGGCTGAACATTGGCATATTCAGCATTGAACAAGCGTTTGGCGCGGTCACGGGCGAGCGTTTCCACCTGATCGGCAAACTCACAGCCGCCGTAATAGCGTTTGCCGGGATAGCCTTCGGCGTATTTGTTGGTGAACACGCTCCCGGTCGCTTCCAGCACCGCTTCAGACGTGAAATTTTCACTGGCGATCAGCTCCAGGCGCGTATTCTGCCGGTCCGCTTCTCTCTGAATGGCCTCAAAAATCTCGGGGTCTTTCTCGGCGAGAGGCATCGCCATGCGCTGCTGGTCGGTGTTCATCTTGTAATTTTATTATCTTTGATTGGGGTTAGGGGGTTCCCATTAAGTTCGCAATTGTATACCGAATCGTTTTGACACGAACTCAATCCGGTTCTTCTATGCCTAGACACCGTGAATTGGACACTGCGATTTTCCAACGCCGCCGTGCTTACCGCGAACTTGCCGAAGAGGTCGAGCAGCATATCGCCGAAAAGATCGAAGAGCTGAAACGAAACGGGATGCCGGCGCAAGATGCGCTTTATGCACATTCGCTCCTACCAGTGTGGTTCTTGGTGCTCAATATCGGACCGCTAGCGCACCTGCATGCAGGCGTAACGGTGCGGCAAGCGCAAGCAAGATTTGCTGCCCTCGATGCCGTAAATAAGAGAGGCAACCGGAGTAATAGCGACATATCTTCTCCCGTACACGCTCAGTTGCTTCAGCAAAAGATGTTCGGAACAATCCGCGCGACCTTACTCCTGCTATGGGGTTCCGGCGTTTGCCTCTTGGCCATCGCTTGCGCTAATGTCCGCAGCCTGATGTTGGCCCGCGCAAGCGCAGGACACCATGAAATTAGCGTCTGTGTAGCGCTGGGAGCAAGCTTGTGGCGCATTGCGCGGCATAGTGATTTATACGGTCGCGCAGCGCACAAAGGAGATCGGTATTCGGATTGCGCTTGGAGCCGACAGCCAGCGTATCCGCCTACTGGTTTTCCGTCAGAGTTTCTGGCTGTTGCTCTTCGGACTGTCCTGTGGCGTACCCTTGTCAATGTTGCTGGGACGCTGGTATCAGAGCCTGTTGTTTGAGGTAAACCCGACCGACTCGGCCACCTTTGTAGGCGGAATTCTGGTTCTTTCGGCGGTAGCGTTTACTGCCAATTATGTTCCCGCCTGCCGCGCCAGCCAGATAAATCCAGTGGTGGTCTTGCGCGCTGAGTAAATTTGCCATGGCAGCGGCAAATTGTCAGGCTTGTTTTCCGCGGTGCTTTGAGATAATTGCCTGAGAGCACCTATGCCAATGAAGAAGACCGTTACAGCCGGGTTGATCATAGCAGTGTCCATGGGATTGAATGCCGCCGCGCAAGACTAGTATCACGAGCGTGAAAACCGCTACCGGGGAAACCAGTGGCGATCCCAAGTGTTCCTACAGGTCAGGACAGATTTGGACCATGTTTGGGGCGTCAGGAGAGCGAGCGACAAGGAACGTACACGCCTTGAGAAAACAAAAGAAGAGTTAACCCAGATGCAATCGGACCTTGATCACGAACGCTGGGACAACGGCATCCTGAACGATGTTATCGACTCGATCCAGAAATCCGCGAACGACGATCGCGTAGCGCCCCGCGATCGAGAGGTCTTGGCCGACGACGTAGTCCGGCTTAAGGACTATCAGACCAATCACAACCACTGGCATTAGCTACGTAGCTAGGCCATCCTAGCTTCTCAGAGTACACTGTCGCTTACCGCCTCCCCGCGCCGTTGCGGCGCCGGGTCCACGTCAGTCATTCCCATGCTTCCTCTCTCTTGATGGTAGCTTTATCCGTAGTAATGCAAACCACACTAGGCATCTTAGAATCGGTTCTGCTGATTCTCGTCATACTTGCGACCCTGGCCGTCCTAACTGCCGCTATCATTCTCATCCTGCGTCTTCTCCGAACAAAGTCCGGAAGCGAAAAGCACTCCGAGATCGAAGTGAAAATCAACGACCTGGACAAAGGGTTAGCCGAACGTGTCGCAGAAGTTAGACGCCACCTCTTGCCGGAGAAGGAACGGAAGAAGCAGCCCAAAAAAGATAAGGGAGCAAAGTCCTACGGAAGCACCGTCTTTGTCATCGATTTTCATCCCAGCCTGCGGGCTCACGAAGTGGATACGCTGCGCAAGGAAATCGACATCATCGTGCAGGCCGCTACGCCAAAAGACGAAGTCGTCGTTCGCATCGATTCTCCCGGCGGCACGGTCAACGGATACGGTCACGCTGCCTCCCAACTGCTGCGAGTACACAGTGCCGGCATTCCGCTCACCATCTGCGTAGACGAGATCGCCGCGTCAGGCGGCTATATGTGCGCAGCCGTAGCGGATAAGATCATCGCGTCCCCATTTGCCTACATCGGGTCTATCGGCGTGGTCGCGGGCATGCCCAACATCGTGGGTCTTATGAATAAAATCGGCATACGGTATGTGGAATTGACTGCTGGTGAAAACAAACGCACGCTGACGCCCTTCTCGGAACCAACGCCAGAGAAGGAGGCCATCGAAATAGAGCGCCTGCAAGCCATTCACAGCGCCTTCAAAAACCTGATCAAACAGCGCCGCCCGCATCTCGATATCGACCGCGTCGCCGATGGAAACTATTGGCTGGCCGTTGATGCGCATAAGCTAGGTTTAGTTGACATCATTCAGACCAGCGATGAATATCTGATCGAGCAGTCCCGGGCAAGCCGCCGCATCCTGAAGATCCATTGCGAACGCGAGAAAGCCGGAATGATCTCGAGGCTGCTCGACTCGTTATAGCGCAAGGCATAATAAACCTTTAGATCCTCATGCTCTGGAGCAAACTTTTCATTCCCACATTGCGGGAAACACCGGCCGAAGCCGAAGTCATCAGTCATCAGCTTCTTCTCCGCGCCGGTTACATCCGGCAACTTTCCGCGGGCATTTATAGCTATCTGTTGTTGGCACAACGATCCTTACTGAAGATTCAGGACATCGTACGCGATGAGATGAATGCGATCGGCGCTCAGGAGATGCTGCTGCCCGCGTTGAACCCTGCTGAAGTGTGGAAGGAGTCGGGCCGCTGGGAGGTGATGGGAGACAACTTATTCCGCTTGAAGGACCGCTTCGGGCGCGATCTTTGCCTTGGCATGACGCACGAGGAAGTGATGACCACCATCGCGCGCGGCGAGCTTCGCAGCTATAAGCAGCTTCCCCAAATCTGGTATCAGATTCAGACAAAGTTTCGCGATGAGCCGCGCCCCAAGTCGGGACTTCTCCGTGTGCGCCAGTTCATCATGAAGGACTCGTACACGTTCGATCTGAATGCAGCCGGACTCGACGTAGCGTATGGCAAGCATCATGACGCCTACTGCCGCATCTTCGACCGTTGCGGTCTTGACTACATGGTCGCCGAGGCCGATTCGGGTGCTATGGGCGGCAGCCAGTCACAAGAGTTCATGGTGGCCTCCGACGCAGGCGAGGACTTCGTCGTGCACTGCAAGAACTGCGGCTACGCAGCGAATTTGGAAAAGGCTGTTTCAAAATACAGCGCGCCCGTGAACCCCGATCCTGAAGGCGACCTCGATCCCGAGGAGTTCCACACGCCGGGCTTCAAGACCATCGCTGACGTCGCACAGTTCACGAAGCTTCCGGAAACGTCGCAGATGAAGAGTCTGGTGATGGTCGCCAATGAGAAACCTGTGCTGGTGATGCTGCGAGGCGACCACCAGTTGAGCGAGACAAAACTTATGTCCACCCTGGGAGCAACTGAACTGCGTACCGCGTTCGCGCATGAAATCCCACAATGGTTTGGTGCGAATGCCGGTTCGCTGGGACCTGTCGGCGTGACGAACATGTGCGTGCTCGCCGATACCGCCCTCGAAGGACGCCGCAACATGATCGCGGGCGCGAATAAGGACGATTACCACCTGAAGAACGTCACCCCCGGAGAAGATTTCACTCCCGAGTTCTTCGATGTCCGTCAGGTGAGCCGAGGCGATACATGCTCGCAATGCGGCGGCGGTCTCAGCGTGGTAAAAGCGATTGAGCTTGGGCATATCTTCAAGCTCGGGTACAAATACTCCGAGGCGATGGGGCTGCGTGTTCTAGGCGAAGACGGCAAGGAAGTCACGCCGATCATGGGCTCTTACGGAATCGGTATCGAGCGTGTGTTGACCTGCGCCATTGAACTGTTTCACGACAAGGACGGCATCTCACTGCCCACGGCCATCGCGCCCTTCACGGTTGTAATCACACCGGTGAATTACGCCGACGCCAAGCAAAAAGAAGCGGCTGATAAACTCTACCGGGAGTGCAAGGAAGCCGGAATTGACGCACTCCTGGACGACCGTGACGAACGCCCGGGCGTGAAGTTTAAGGATGCCGACTTGATCGGCATTCCCTACCGCATCACGATCGGCAAAAAACTGAGCGACGGAAAAGTTGAGTTCATTGAGCGCCGCAGCCGCGCCTCGGAAGAAGTTCCCGTAACTGAAACGCTTTCCCACTTGCAAAGCAAGCTCAGCGCAGCGTCTTCAACGCCAAACCACGCGCTACCGAAGTAAACTCATCGCCGGTGCGGATGCGTTCCGGGCCGAAGCGTGTTTCGAAGATGCGGCGAACCGCTGGCACGAACGATGATCCGCCGGTCAGAAACACGCGATCGACATCCCTTGCATGCGCGCCTGTCTTGGAGAGCAGCGAGTCAACGGACTGCTCAATAGCGGCCAGTTCTTCCGCAATCCAGTCCTCGAACTCATCGCGGCGGACCTCTTCTTCCAACTGGAGGTCGCCATCGGAGAAGCGAAAGACGGTCCGCTCGGCATGCGATAGCGTTACCTTCACCCGCTGCACCGCGCGATGAAGCTGGAAGCCAAGATCGTGCTGCACAAGGTACAACAGTGCATCGATTTTGTCCCGCTCCTCGGCCTGCGCCCGCACGCTTTTCAGCATGTTCAGGGTCTCTTGCGACCGCAGGAACGAGAGATGATGCCAACGCTCCAGCTTCAGGTAAACCCAACTCGGAACCGGCAGCAGCTTGTGGCCGGAACGCAGCATTGATCCGGCTCCCAGCGCGGGCGAGACAAGATGCCGGACAATTTTCGCGTCGAATGCGTCCCCGGCCAGCCCGACGCCTTCATTGCCCAGCAGGTCGTTCGCGGTCCGGCCCCTCCGCCGAATAGTCGGGCCGACGCGCAGCAAAGAGAAATCGCTAGTACCGCCGCCGAAGTCGCCGATAAGAATCAATTCGTCATGGTCTAAAGTCGATTCGTAGTGGTAGGCAGCGCCCACGGGCTCGTACTCGAAGGAGACATCTTCAAACCCGGCGATTTGCAACGACTTCTTTAGGCGCTCCACCGCATAGTCGTCATCGTCAAGCGAATCCGCGCCCACAAAGCGCACCGGACGGCCCACAACCGCGCTGGTGACCGGCACACCGAAATGTTGCTCGGCTTGTGTGCGGATGTCGCGCAGAATATTTGCAATCAGATCTTCCAACTGCACGCGCCGGCCGAACACTTCGGTCGATTGCAGGCTGCGGCTCGTCAGAAACGACTTCAATGATTGAACCAGACGACCCGTGTCGTCCGCCTGCAGATAATGATCGATGCCCGCCGGTCCGCTCCAGGATTTCAGGGTCACGCGGCCCGCTTGCTTGATCTGCTCCAGATATAACAGCGACCGGAACGATTCCGTTACGCCGCCGCTGTGCGGGAAACGCGCAAGTTTGACGTCCCCCTCGGGAGTGGTAATCGCAAGAGAGCTGTTGGTCGTGCCAAAGTCAAAACCGATGCCCATTCCCTGCTACAGAATCTTCTTTCCCATCGCGGAGGTGACCAGTTCAACACCCAACAACGCCGTGCGGTTGGCTGAGTCGAGAACGGGATTCACCTCCACAATTTCCATCGACAACATGCGGCTACAATCGCAAATCGTTTCCATGGCAAGATGCGCCTCGCGATACGTCATGCCACCGCGAACGGGCGTCCCCACGCCGGGTGCTTCATCGGGATCGATGGCGTCCATATCCAGCGAAAGATGAAGGCCGCCGGTGCCCTCGTTCGCAAGCGCAATTGCTTCCTTTATCACGTTGGTCAGACCCCGCTCGTCGATGTCGCGCATTGTGAAGGCCTTCACACCCGATTCGCGCACCTCCGCGCGTTCGCCGATATCGACATCGCGAATGCCGATCAGGATCACATTCTTCCCCTCCACCTTCGGCGCGTAATCGAACAGATGCGTCAACTCCCGCGGACCGCGGCCAAGGCAACAAGCAAGTGGCATACCATGAACGTTACCGCTCGGCGAAGAGTCCGGCGTATTCATATCCGCATGAGCGTCAATCCAGATAAGCCCAATCTTTTCTCCGTGCCGTCGGAACGCCTGCGAGACGCCAGCAACAGTTCCCACGGCAACCGAATGATCGCCGCCCAATACCAGGGGGAACCCACCAGCACCCGCGACGCCCTCGACCGTCTCGGCCAGTTTTAAGCACGTCCTGGCGATCTGTGGGAGATATTTTGCATTTTCCGGGCCCGTGGGAGTGCTCTCCTGTTGTGCGGCAGAGACGTTGCCCCTATCTTCCACTCGGTAGCCTAGAAAAGCAAGTTTCGCGTTCAGTCCGGCCAGCCGAAGAGCCGACGGGCCCATATCCACACCACGGCGTCCCGCGCCCAAGTCGAGAGGCGCGCCAATGATAGAAATTTCAGAGTGACGCATACGCTAGGGCCGCGTCCGATACAGCATGCGCGGATACGGAATGGTTTCCCGCACGTGTTCCAGGCCGCACATCCAGGCCACAAAGCGCTCTACGCCCATCCCGAAACCACCATGCGGCACGCTGCCAAAACGGCGCAAGTCGAGGTACCATTCGAAAGCTTCGCGGGGCAGATTGTGCTCGGCCAACCGCTTTTCAAGCAACGCCAAATCGTGGATGCGCTGGCCGCCGCCAACAATTTCGCCATAGCCCTCGGGCGCGATAATGTCCACTCCCAGCGCGACCTCCGGCCGCTGTTCATCGGGTTGAAAATAGAACGCCTTGATCTCGGTGGGGTACCGATCCACGATCACCGGCCGTTCGTCGTCCTGCGTCAGAAGCGTTTCATCAGTGTTGCCAAAGTCGCCGCCCCACTGAATCTCGCTTCCCTTCCCTTGGAGAATCTCCACGGCTTCGTCATAGCTCATGCGCTTGAACGGAGTCTGTATCGCCTCCAGCTTCGATCGGTCGCGCTCTAATACCTTCAGCTCTTCCTGTCGGTTCTCAAGCACCCGCCCAACGATGTAAAGGATCAATTCTTCCGCGACACGCTTCACCTCTTCCAGATCCGCGTAAGCCATTTCAGGCTCCACCATCCAGAACTCGGTGAGATGACGGCGAGTTTTCGACTTCTCTGCCCGGAAGGTCGGCCCAAAGCAATAGACGTTCCCGAACGCCATGATGTTCGCTTCGTTATAAAGCTGGCCCGATTGTGTGAGGTAGACCTTCTCGTCTTCGAAGTAATCGACTTGGAACAGCGTGGACGTGCCCTCGCATGCTGACGGCGTGAAAATCGGCGTATCGACGAGGGTGAACCCATGTCCGTCGAAGTAATCGCGGATCGACTTAATCACTTCATGGCGAACGCGAATGGCCGCATGCTGGCGTCTGCTGCGCAGCCAGAGATGGCGGTGGTCCATCAGGAAGTCGACGCCATGTTCTTTGGGCGTGATCGGATAAGGCCGCTCCTCGCTGACGCGCTGAATGATTTCAGCATCGATCACGTCGAGTTCATAGCCACCGGTCGCACGAGGCTCGGCGCGCACTGTTCCGCTGATGCGCAGGGAGCTTTCTTGGGTCAAACCCTTCAATGTCTCAAACACGGGCTCCGGCAGATTGGCCTTGACGGCCACGCATTGAATGGACGCGCTGCCGTCACGCACAATCGGGAACACGATCTTGCCGGACTTGCGGAGGTTATAAAGCCAGCCTTGAATTTGGACGGTCTCGCCCACATGCTTTCCTGCTTCACTGACGCGGATGGGTGTCATAAATTATTCACCAACTCGCTTGCGGTGCGTCTTGCCTCTTCGATGGGGTTCTCCAGGCCGGGCTGCTCGCGGAGCTCCAGCACCAGCGGAAATTGGTCCGGCCGGGAAGTGAGCAACCGCATTGCCCTTTGCCAATCGATGCTGCCTGCCGGCGGAAAAAGGTGCTGATCCTCTTGCCCGTTGTTGTCGTGGATGTGCGTGGAACGAATTCGATCTTTCATTGCTTCGAATTCCGCCTCCACGCCTGTGTTCATGTGCGCGTGCCCCACATCGAAACAGTAATTGAGGTTCAAATGAGTCAATTGCAGGAAATAGTTCAGGCGCTCACCCGAAGACATTTCGTTGGGGGTATTCTCTAGCAACACTTCTACGCCTCGTTGGCCCGCAAACACTTTCAACTCTTCCAGCGACGAAAAGGCCGCATCCAGCCGTCGCTCGTCGGAGCTTTGGCCGGTTACGCCTAAGTGCTGAATCAGATAGCGGAACGGGATTAGATCGGCAACTTCCAGTGCGCGCTTGATCTCGTCCACCATCGTGATGCGCTTTGCCTTCACCGGCTCGGAGATATCGATCACAGATTGCGGGCCGGAGCGTCCCCAGCAATCGTCGTTATACATCGGCGCGTGAAGCGAATGCAGCTTCAACTCCGAGTCCCGAAACCAATGGCCGAGTTCGGCTAATTGCGCTTGATCATGATAGTCAACATGCTGGCGCGCGCAGAAGATTTCAATCGAAGGGAAACCGGCGTCCCAAACTCTTTCCAGCCATACTGTAGTGAGCCGGTGCCGGACAAAGAGGTGAGTAGAGAGTACGTGCTGCATCAACTTCTTAGTATCCGGCAACCTTGCCGTCAAGCTTCGTTTCTGTTCCCCCTTCGAGCGTTCCGTCCTTGTCCACAATAGCTTCCACGCGGGCCACGCCCTCGGTAGGTTTCAGTTCATATCCCATCTTCTTCAGGGCATCGCAAGTTGGAGTGGGAAAGCCCTTTTCCAGGTAAAGATAGTCGGGCTTCCACTGCTGATGGAAGCGCGGAAGATCCACGGCATCCTGCGGATTCATGCCAAAGTCGAGAACATCGAGAATCACCTGCATCACGCCTGTCGTGATACGTGATCCGCCTGGAGCGCCTACGGCCATGACGAGCTTGTTATCTTTCGTGATGATCGTCGGAGTCATGGAAGAAACAGGACGCTTGCCGGGCTCGATGGAATTCGCGTCTCCGCCTACCATGCCGAACATATTCGGCGAGCCCGGCTTCGCAACAAAATCGTCCATCTCGTTATTGAGCAGAAATCCAAGACCGGGCACCGTGATACCGTTCCCGAAACCGCCATTCAGTGTGTAAGTGACGGCGACTGCATTGCCTTCTTTATCAACCACGTTATAGTGCGTGGTCTGGTTGCTTTCCCGCCATCCGATGCTCGCTTCGTACGCCTTGGGAAGCCCAGGACCGATCATGTCGCTAGGCGTTGCGCGAGAAGGATTGATGCTGTCCACACGTTGAGCAATGTAAGCAGGCGCAAGAAGGGCCTTGAGGGGCACATTGTAAAAGGCGGGATCGCCCAGGTATTCACTACGGTCCGCATAGAACCGTCGCATCACCTCTGCCTCGTAGTGGATGGCCTGCACGGAATCCACGCCGGTCGATTGATAATCGGTCCGCGCCAGCATGTACATCATCTGCAGAAGGCCGACTCCTCCCGCGCTTGGCGGCGGAGCAGTAATCACGTGATAACCCTTGTAGTTGCCCTCTAACGGCTTTCGCTCCTGTACCTTATAGTTCTTGAGATCCGCCAGCGTGATCAGGCCGCCATGCGCCGCCATCGCTGCAGCAAGCTTGTGTGCCGTCTCGCCTTCGTAAAATTCTTTCGCTCCGTTTTGCGCAATTCGCTCCAGAGTATTTGCCAAATCGGGCTGTTTGAATGTTTGTCCTGGCTGGTAGGGATTCCCGTTGCGCAGAAAAACACGCTGCGACTCCTTGTCGGTTCGAAGGCGGTTATCATTGGCGCTGTTCATGGAAGCCGCCAGTGTAGGGCTGACCGGGAATCCATCACGGGCCAACTTCACGGCGGGCGCGATCAGTGTGGCCCACGGCTTTGTTCCAAACTTTTGACGGGCGACTTCAAAGCCGGCCACCGAACCGGGAATGCCGGAAGAGCGCCAACCGCTGATGCTGTCATGGGTGGGCTCGCCATTCGGCCCGAGATACATGTCGCGGGTTGCTTTTCCGGGAGCCTCTTCACGGAAGTCGAGAAAGGCTGTCCGGCCATCCGCCTGGCGGATGAGCATGAATCCGCCGCCACCGATATTTCCGGCAGAGGGGTGCGTCACGGCCAATGCAAAGCCAACCGCGACTGCCGCATCGACCGCATTTCCACCCTGTTTTAGAACTGAGAGTCCAACATCGGCGGCGGTGGGTTCTTGCGCCACCACCATGCCGTGTTTTGCCGTCATCGGCTCCTTCGCCAGCAGGGAATCAACCGGCGCATAGGGCATCATCAACGCCAGAATCGCCGCGAAAAGCCCGAATCTCTGCATATATGCAAGTCAGTCTAGCAGCTATTCGGGAAAGCGCCGGGCCGGAAGGCTAGACGGCCTAAACTGCTTTACCACAGCGCTTTGCCGCTATGAATTGCCAAGCCTATTTGCTCTCGGTTTGCACGGCGTCCGTTGTACCAAAGCATCCATCTGTTTCCATCAAGCAGCGCAAAGGGCTTGTAACAGGCCTCGGCGTCCCATTGGGCTAGAGTGGGGCCGATGATTGGATTAGCAGGCAAGCGATGCCACTGAGTGATTCCATCACGCGAGCGCGCCAAGCCAATCTGAGCGTGATCGATGTCGCGGAAGCCGATGTAGAACATGTAATACCAGCCATCGAATAATACGACCTGACAGGCAGTGACTTTTAATACGACCTGACAGGCAGTGACTTTTAATACGACCTGACAGGCAGTGACTTTGTAGTGTTCCCAGAGTAATTTAGGATCGGCCTGAAAAACAGGGTTTCCAACGGCTTTGCGCCAGTGAATTCCGTCTGTGCTGGTAGCGTAGCCGATAGCATCGGGCTCGTATTGTTCACCGCCGGAATACCACATTTTAAAAGTACCGTCGTGGGCGTCCCAGATCACATCGGGACACATGACCGCAACTTTTTCCCACGTTTGATCAGGCAAGAGCACCGGGTGCGCGGTAACTCGCTTCCAGGTGAGGCCGTCCGTGCTGGTGACAAACCCGATCGAGGAGCGTCCGTGAGATTGCCCGGTGTACCACATGTGGTACAGCCCTGCCTTCTTCACGACGACGGGACGGTTGACATCGTCTTCCCATCCTGTATCTGGCTCGGGCGAAAGCGTGATTTTCGACTCGCTCCAGCGAATGCCGTCTGCACTTTCAAAGAGCGCGATGCTCTTCTTCGGCCGCCAGGAAGCCCACATGCGAAAGGTGTGTCCCTCTTTCAACAAGCACACATCGAAGACCGTGCCGAGGCTGCCTCCGATAACGGGATTGCTACTGTATTTGCTCCATTGGGCCGACACATGTCCAAAGCTGGGCCCCTCAAAGAACAGGGAAATAACCAGTAGGGCCACCAACCTTATCTTCGGAAGTCGTACGTAAGTTGCAGACGGATGAAGGGCGATGTTCCGGGAACGGGACACGGCAGCAGAATTATTAAGCGGCGGATAGCTTGCGAAGACGTATGGTTAAGCGGCTCTTGTAGCGGGCAGCGGTATTTTTCTTGATAATGCCCCATTTTGCGGCGCGATCTACGAGCGAAAAAGTCTCGGGAATTGCCTTGGAAGCGTTCTCAGCATCTTTGTGATCGAGCAGGCGGCGCATCGTGCGAATCTGGTGACGTAACCTTGTTTTACGGACGCGGTTGACAGTGGTTTTGCGCTCTGTCATACGGACGCGCTTCAATGAGGAGACTGTATTTGCCATTTAAACTTATATTCTACGATCCTTCAAAAAGTACAACCTTTAGAATAGCCGAGGCCGCGATACGAAGCAAATGAAAATGGGCATGAGATTGCCGGACGTTTCGGATAACAATAGAAGGGTCAGTCTAAACAGAATTCTAAAAAAATGATTCGAAGTTATTTGCTGCCTTTTGCGGTGGCAACAGGATTAACCGCAATTGCCGGAGCCGGATGGGCCTCCTCTATTCCGGCGAACGACTGGAAGATTGCTGGCCCGTTCGGGGGAACAGCTACTTCGATCGCAGTCGACCCAGGGAATCCCAAAACGGTGTTGGCCGGCGGGAGAAATTCGTTGCTGTTTCAAAGCAACAATGCGGGCGCGAGCTGGGAATTGCTGAACTTCCCAAAGCGGAATTTCGGGGAGATCACCTCCCTGCTTGTCGACCCGGATAATTCGCGGCACTATCTGGCGGGCATGATTGCTTCCGACCGTCCAGGGCTATTCGAAAGCTATGATTGCGGTAAAACTTGGGCTGCCGTTAAAGACATTGACGTCGGCGTGCGGGCGTTGGCGGTTTCGCCGAGCAACCCCAAACGATTTGTAGCGGGAACACTGCGGGGTGTCATGCTCAGCGACGATTCCGGCAAGACCTGGACGCGTATTTCCGATCCGCAGAACCTGGAAATGCAAGGAATCACGGCGGTGGCGATCGACAGCAAAGATCCGAACACTATCTATGCCGGGACGCCGCACCTGCCGTGGCGAACCACGGATGGCGGAAAAACCTGGTCCTCCATACACACCGGAATGATCGACGACTCCGACGTCTTCTCCATCTATATTGATCCGTCCAAGCCCAGCGACATTTTCGCGAGCGCTTGCAGCGGAATTTACTCCAGCTTGGACCGCGGCGAGGATTGGCACAAGCTGATGGGGATACCGAACGGATATCGCCGCACTCACGTAGTGCGGCAAGACCTAAGTGAACCTGACACTATCTTCGCTGGAACCACGCTCGGATTATTTAAAACGATCAACGCGGGCAAGACCTGGAAGCCGTTGAGCACCAACCAGGTGAATTCAATGACCTTCGATCCCTCCCAACCCAAGGACATCTACATGGCGATGGAGTATGCCGGAATCGGGAAGAGCGACAACGACGGGGAAACAGTTCAACCGATCAACAACGGATTTGTTGACCGCCGCATCAGCGGTGTCACGGTCTCCGGCAACAAACTGGTAGCGATCGAGACGGGTGTGGGTGACACCACAGGCGTTTACGTCAGCAGCGATCAGGGGAACTCCTGGGTTACGATGCAAAACGCGCGGGGCTTGGGCGGTGTGCATCTGGATGCCATCGTGGGAACGCAGCGCGATCCGCATCTGCTGTTGGCGGCCAGTCCTCATCAGATGTATAAGTCCGCAGATAGCGGCGCCAGTTGGCGTCCGATGGCCATCCGGCTGATCGTTGCCGAGCAGCCGAAACCTGTTGTTGCAAAGACTGCGGCACGTACGTCATCTCGTAAGGGAAGGACCGCGACGCGCGCCAGAGTAGTCAGGCCGGTAAAACCGAGGATCGTGACCCGTGAAATTTCTCCTTCCGGAATTTCCGGGCTTTACGCAGTAACCGACGGCACAAAGTCCATCCTTTTTGCGGCTACTGACCTCGGATTGTTGCGGAGCGAGGATATGGGTGAGCAATGGAAGCGAGCGGAACTGCTCGGCTCCACCGGCGCGTCAGGCCTGTATTCGGCACCTTCGAATAGCGGCTTTCTTGTAGCGAGGGCCACGGCTGGCCTGTATTTCTCTAAGGATTTTGGGGAACATTGGGAACAATTAATGTTTCCGAAACCGACATCGGAGATCAATGAAGTAGCAGTTCCAGGGGATGATAAATCTCCGTTACTGGTAGCAACCACATCCGGCTTATACAGTTCGTCCGATAGCGGCGCACACTGGTCGCAAGTCATGGCCGGCCTGCCTTCTTCCACTTTCAATTCAGTTACTTACGATCCCAGTAAGACCTCTTCCGCCTACGCCGTCGAATACGGACGGCTGTTTAAAACCGACGATGCCGGCACTTCGTGGGCAGCCGTTCCCACCGCCATTCCCGCGCTGTGGATACGTCAGCTTTGGATGCCTGACAAGAGTTCGGGCAGGCTATATGCAATCACAAATGACCTCGGAATTCTCTTCCGCAATTAGGTCATTTTCCGTTAACATCAGGAGTTGACAGTAGTTACCACGTTTCAGGGAGGAGAAGGATGAAGACTCGGCACAGGATAAAGCCGATAGGACGGGCAGTGATGTGCATGGGGTTGTGCTTGGGCACGGCCATGTATGCGCAAGACGCAGCCCAGACTAGTAACAACAATAACGGCAGTAAGAGCAAGGCCAGCAGTAGTGAGGCGACAGCGGACCAGATGCCCGATATCGTGGAGCTGGATCCGTTTGGCGGGGTCAGCATATTCGGGCAGGTGAACCGGGGCTTGAACTCGAAGCTGATCACGGGCGGGCTGGGGGGCGGACGAGTCACCTGGAACGCCAGCCGGTATGTGGGCATCGAGTTTGCTTACGACTATTCGGTGAACAACGTACGGCTGCTGACGCCGATACGGCCGGGATTGCCGAGCTACGATTTCGGCAACCGGATTCACAATTTCATGTTGAATCCCATATTCAACCTGACCCCGCGCGGCTCGCGCGTGCAGCCCTACGTCACCGTGGGCGTGGGCGGGATGGATTTTTACCCGACCAACAATGCCAAGGCGATTGCGCGGCTGTCGAGCACCAACGCGGTGTACGGGTCCTCGAACCTGAACGACAACCTGCAGGTGGCGTTGAACTACGGCGGGGGCGTCAAGTTTCACTTGAGCGACCACTTTGGGTTACGGTTCGATGCGCGCGGGTTCTTCTCGCGCAATCCGACCTTCGGCCTGCCGAACTACCCGACCGGGGGGCTGTATATTCCGGCCCGCGACCACCTGAACGGCCTGCAAGCGACGGCCGGATTGGTGTTCTACCTGGGCCAGAGCAAGTGCCCGCCGATGCCGCCGCCGCCGCCGCCGCCCGCGCCGTTAACGGCCGGCAGCATTACCGGAAGCGAAGGCACGACCATTTGCCAGGGCAAGCCGGTGACCTTGCATTCCACCGCCACCGGACCCACCGGCCATGCGTTGAAGTATGCCTGGACCATGAACGGCCAACCGGCCGAAGCCACCGGCGCGGACTTCACGTTTACGCCGAACAACTCCGGCACGTTTAACATCCAGGTGACCGTGAGCGACACCACGCCGCCCCCGCCGCCGATGGAGAAGCCGAAGAAGCTGCCGGAACGCTGCTGGGTGCAACCGCCCACGCCGCCGCCCCCAGCCCCGGTCACGGCTAACACCAGTGTGACCGTGAGCGAGAACACGCCCACGATCTCCAGCGTGACCGCGACTCCGACCGACCTGACCTGCGCGGCCGATACCACCGGCACCCATACCGCGACATTAGCGGCGCAAGCGCAAGCCTCGGCCTGCGGCGGCAACTTGGCCTACAAGTGGACCGTGAGCGAGGGCAGCGTGAGCAACGACAGCAGCGCGAATGCGACCTTCGACGCCTCGACCTTGAACTTCGAGGGCGGCGCGCAAGGCCAGACCAAGACCGTAACGGCCACCGTGACGGTGACCAGCGAAACCGGCCAGACGGCCTCCAAGACCGTCGATATTCCGGTGAAGTGCCCGCCCCAGTTTGTGCGGCTGGACGATGTGGTGTTTGCCAAGAACAACTCCCGCGTCAACAACTGCGGCAAGCGCGTTTTGATCGACGAAGCGGCACCGCGGGTCGCCAACGGTGACTACAACATCGTGCTGGTGGGCCATCGCGACAGCGACGAGCGCGCCAACGCCATGCCGGGGCGCGGCCGAGGCCGGCACAGAGCAGCCCCCACTCCGCTCGATGAACAGCGCGTACTCAACGCGGCAGCGGTTCTGAGCGGCGGCACGGGAACCTGCGGCAAGGTCGATCCCGCCCACATCAAGGTGGACTGGGTCGGCACCGATCAGACCTCCGATCCGCGTCCGGGACTCTGCGGCACCTCCAATATCCCGGCCACCAAGGAACGCCGCGGCAATCAGGTCAGCGAGGCGGATAAGAACCGCCGCGTGGAAGTCTACCTGGTCCCGAGCAACAGCCAAGCCAACCCGCCGGCGGTCAAGAACCTTCAACCGCTGCCCGAGTCTCAGGTTAAGGCCCTCGGCTGCCCTAAATAAACCAACACGAACCTACTACGAAACGAAAGGGCCCGGCAGAAATGCCGGGCCCTTTCTGTATTTTTACCTACAGTTTTTCCCGAATATGGCCGATAAGAACTTTTGAGGTTGTCTATTGCGTTAATTTTCAACGTAATGGAACTTATTGCGCTAGCATCAATAAGCGATGTTGCTTAAGAACTCTCGTGGAGGAGAAGGATGAAGACTCGGCACAGGATAAAGCCGATAGGACGGGCAGTGATGTGCATGGGGTTGTGCTTGGGCACGGCCATGTATGCGCAAGACGCAGCCCAGACTAGTAACAACAATAACGGCAGTAAGAGCAAGGCCAGCAGTAGTGAGGCGACAGCGGACCAGATGCCCGATATCGTGGAGCTGGATCCGTTTGGCGGGGTCAGCATATTCGGGCAGGTGAACCGGGGCTTGAACTCGAAGCTGATCACGGGCGGGCTGGGGGGCGGACGAGTCACCTGGAACGCCAGCCGGTATGTGGGCATCGAGTTTGCTTACGACTATTCGGTGAACAACGTACGGCTGCTGACGCCGATACGGCCGGGATTGCCGAGCTACGATTTCGGCAACCGGATTCACAATTTCATGTTGAATCCCATATTCAACCTGACCCCGCGCGGCTCGCGCGTGCAGCCCTACGTCACCGTGGGCGTGGGCGGGATGGATTTTTACCCGACCAACAATGCCAAGGCGATTGCGCGGCTGTCGAGCACCAACGCGGTGTACGGGTCCTCGAACCTGAACGACAACCTGCAGGTGGCGTTGAACTACGGCGGGGGCGTCAAGTTTCACTTGAGCGACCACTTTGGGTTACGGTTCGATGCGCGCGGGTTCTTCTCGCGCAATCCGACCTTCGGCCTGCCGAACTACCCGACCGGGGGGCTGTATATTCCGGCCCGCGACCACCTGAACGGCCTGCAAGCGACGGCCGGATTGGTGTTCTACCTGGGCCAGAGCAAGTGCCCGCCGATGCCGCCGCCGCCGCCGCCGCCCGCGCCGTTAACGGCCGGCAGCATTACCGGAAGCGAAGGCGCGACCATTTGCCAGGGCAAGCCGGTGACCTTGCATTCCACCGCCACCGGACCCACCGGCCATGCGTTGAAGTATGCCTGGACCATGAACGGCCAACCGGCCGAAGCCACCGGCGCGGACTTCACGTTTACGCCGAACAACTCCGGCACGTTTAACATCCAGGTGACCGTGAGCGACACCACGCCGCCCCCGCCGCCGATGGAGAAGCCGAAGAAGCTGCCGGAACGCTGCTGGGTGCAACCGCCCACGCCGCCGCCCCCAGCCCCGGTCACGGCTAACACCAGTGTGACCGTGAGCGAGAACACGCCCACGATCTCCAGCGTGACCGCGACTCCGACCGACCTGACCTGCGCGGCCGATACCACCGGCACCCATACCGCGACATTAGCGGCGCAAGCGCAAGCCTCGGCCTGCGGCGGCAACTTGGCCTACAAGTGGACCGTGAGCGAGGGCAGCGTGAGCAACGACAGCAGCGCGAATGCGACCTTCGACGCCTCGACCTTGAACTTCGAGGGCGGCGCGCAAGGCCAGACCAAGACCGTAACGGCCACCGTGACGGTGACCAGCGAAACCGGCCAGACGGCCTCCAAGACCGTCGATATTCCGGTGAAGTGCCCGCCCCAGTTTGTGCGGCTGGACGATGTGGTGTTTGCCAAGAACAACTCCCGCGTCAACAACTGCGGCAAGCGCGTTTTGATCGACGAAGCGGCACCGCGGGTCGCCAACGGTGACTACAACATCGTGCTGGTGGGCCATCGCGACAGCGACGAGCGCGCCAACGCCATGCCGGGGCGCGGCCGAGGCCGGCACAGAGCAGCCCCCACTCCGCTCGATGAACAGCGCGTACTCAACGCGGCAGCGGTTCTGAGCGGCGGCACGGGAACCTGCGGCAAGGTCGATCCCGCCCACATCAAGGTGGACTGGGTCGGCACCGATCAGACCTCCGATCCGCGTCCGGGACTCTGCGGCACCTCCAATATCCCGGCCACCAAGGAACGCCGCGGCAATCAGGTCAGCGAGGCGGATAAGAACCGCCGCGTGGAAGTCTACCTGGTCCCGAGCAACAGCCAAGCCAACCCGCCGGCGGTCAAGAACCTTCAACCGCTGCCCGAGTCTCAGGTTAAGGCGCTCGGCTGCCCTAAATAAACCAACACGAACCTACTACGAAACGAAAGGGCCCGGCAGAAATGCCGGGCCCTTTCTGTTGTTCAGTACAGTATTCCTATGCGCTGGCTCCTCCTCCTATCTCTCTTACTGACACAAACCGCGGGTGCGGCCTCGTTCACGATTGGCCAAGTAATGAGCGCGCCGTTTGCGTCTTCACCGGTCGCTTCGCCTGCGGGGGCCGCGGTTGCCTGGCTACTAAACGAACAGGGCCGACGAAATATCTGGGTGGCAAGCGCGCCGGATTGGAAAGGTCGAAAGATTACCGAATTCGACGCAGATGACGGCCAGGAGATTGCAGAACTGGCCTGGGCGCCCGATGGTAAAACGCTTTTCTTTACGCGCGGCGGTGATTTCGAAACGGACGGCGATCCTCCAAATCCAGCTCTAAGACCGCAAAAGCCGGATCAGTCAATTTGGGCCGTACGCCTCGACGGTACGCCTCCCAAGAAATTGACAGACGGGCAAGAGCCGACGGTATCGCCTCGCGGCGATCCCGTCGCATTTTTGCGACACGGACAGATATTTACAATGACAGCGGCCGGTCAGAATGTCACGAACACGGTGACGCAGAAGGATTCGGCCTCGGATCTTCAGTGGTCTCCGGATGGGCACGCTCTGGCGTTTACCAGCCAGCGCAAGGAGCACAGCTTTATCGGTGTCTACACGCTCGCAAGTAAGCAGTTGCGCTATCTAGACCCGAGCGTTGACACCGACTTCAGTCCAGTTTGGTCGCCAGATGGGACGCAGATTGCCTTCGTCAGAACGGCAGCATCGAGCCGCGTGTATCCCTTCGGGGCGGAGCGGAAGGGACAGCCGTGGTCCATACGAGTCGTGGATACGAAGGGTGAAGTGGGGCACGAGGTATTCCGGGCGGGCGACGGACCGGGCAGCGTGTTTCATGGGATCGTAGCCGATCATCAGGTGTTCTGGACAGCGGACGGCAGACTAGTATTTCCTTGGGAAAGGACAGGCTGGTGTCATCTGTACAGTGTGGCGGTAACGGGCGGCAAGGCCGTCGAATTGACTCCAGGACACGGCGAGGTGGAGGACGTCGAGGAATCCGCAGATCGGAAGACGATTTACTTTTCGTCGAATACCGGCGATATTGACCGGAGGCACCTGTGGGAACTCACGGAGAGAGACTCCAGGGAGATCACCAGGGGCGACGGGATCGAGTGGGCTCCAACGCCGGTCGCAGGCCAGGAGGCGCTCGTCTATCTGGCGTCAAGTTATAACGAACCGGCCCATGCGGTGGTGCAAGTGGGCGATAACGAAACGAAGCCATTAGCGCCGAAGACGATTCCAGCCGACTTCCCTGCCCGGTTACTTGTGAAACCCCAACCGGTGATGATTACGGCGGCTGATGGAATGGAGATTCATGGGCAGGTCTTTTTGCCGCCCGGTAAGAAGAATGGCGAGCGGCATCCGGCGGTGGTTTTCTTACACGGCGGGTCGCGGAGACAGATGCTGCTCGGGTATAACCCCATGGGCTACTATTCCAACGCCTATTCGATGAATCAGCACCTCGCGAATCAGGGATACGTCGTGCTTTCGGTGAATTACCGCAGCGGGACTGGATATGGGCTCGATTTCCGGGAGGCTCTACAGTACGGCGCGACGGGGGCGAGCGAGTTCAACGATGTTGTTGGCGCAGGCTTATACCTGAAGGGGCGCCCGGATGTGGACTCGAAGCGAATTGGAGTCTGGGGAGGGTCGTACGGAGGTTATTTGACGGCATTGGCGCTGGCGCGAGCTTCGGATTTGTTCGCGGCGGGGGTCGATTTTCATGGCGTTCATAACTGGAATCTGGAGTTTCCGGACTTTCCGCCCGGATATAGCGCCCAAGCGCGGGATGCGGCGGCGAAACTTGCGTTCGAGTCCTCGCCGATGGCATATATGAGCACCTGGAAATCGCCGGTATTGCTGATTCAAGGCGATGACGACCGGGAAGTGCCCTTCCTTGAGACGATTCGGCTGGCTGAAGCGCTCCGGAGACAGCAGGTGTATTTTGAGCAGCTTATTTTCCCAAACGAAGTCCATGTTTTCCTGCTGCACCGGGACTGGATAGCGGCTTACAAGGCAACAGCGGACTTCTTTTCGCGCGAAATAGGCGCACAACAGCCATAAATGCTGGAACGTTAATATTCGGTTGTCAAAGAACAGTTAATCAGACAGCTAAGCGGCTTCGAGATAGTTTTGCTCGAGCTCGGGTATCTCGACCGGTGAATACTGCAGGTCATTTTGCGAAACGAACCCGGTTTGCGATGCGGCCAATGGCGATGTTTCGGGCGCTTCGGCTGCGTTTTGCGAAACGGACTGCACCGGCATTTCTGCTTTTTGCGAAATGAAGCCACGGTCCTTTTGTAGTTGCCGCAGGGTAGTGAGAGCTTTGTGAAAGCCACGCTCGGCGGAGGCCATGGTGCGTTGAATGATGGGGAGAATGGCATAGCCGGTTTCGAAGTTATCGGCAACCATGGCGCGGGCCTCGTACTTGCGCATGCGACGGAGACGCCAGTAGTGTTCGGCGAGTTCGTTGACCAGGATCTCTTCGGTGGTACTGACGGGCTGGTGCTCGCGGCGGAGATCGTCGCGGAGTGCATCGAGTTCAGCGGGATCTTCGCCGGGGAGGACGAGTTGCTTGGAGTGGAGTCCGTGCTTAAAGGAATTTTTGCTGGAATTGATCTTGCCTTCGGGTGTGCGTGGTCCGGTCGAGTGCTGCGCGTTTTGCTTGTTCGCTTCGGCGCGATTGGACATGGCAGCGGTTTCGGAGGCGGCTACCGGTTCGTTCTGCGCTTTCAGCGCTTTCTTGCGGGCTTTCTGTTCTTCACGGCGGCGTTGTTGGCGAGGGGTCATGATCGTTGATCCTTTTTAAACGGTTCGACAGTAGCATGCAGGAGGCGGAAACCAAACCCTCATGCTTGTCCAGGAGGGGTAAGTCGTTGAGAAATTTACGAAAACAAAAATTTTGAAAAGTTGTCATGCATTTCCGGGCTGCCTACCTTCTACCGATCAGAAAACCAGCTTGCTTGCGAACCCATTCGAGCTCGTCTGGCTCGTTTAGATCGCGATGCGAACACCTGTGTCGCCAAGATAAGGTGCCGCAATCCTTCATGAGAGTAAGTTTCGTTGTTCTTCCAACCAACTAATTATGTTGACGGCTCTAAAGTTGCCGGGCATTTCTGCCGATAACTCCCACGAGGATTTATGGATCGTAACACGATAAATCAGCGGACAGAGATAAAATCCGAACATCGGTGGGCCCCACTCAATGAAGCGCCCGCAGCAACCGCAATTCCCAGCATCAGCGTTGTGGTCCCGTGCTTCAACGAAGTTGACGGGTTGCGGGAATGTCATGAACGGCTTACCCGCGTGTTGTCCGATATTGCAGGTTGGTACGAGATATTGTACGTGGACGACGGTTCTCGGGACGGCACGCTTGGAGAGTTAGAGGCGATACATGCAGCCGATCAGAATGTGACAGTGATTGAGCTGTCGAGAAACTTCGGTCATCAGATTGCCGTTAGTGCCGGGCTCGAGAACGCCACAGCGCAAGTTGTGGTGATCATTGACGCCGACCTACAAGACCCGCCGGAACTGATAAAGCAGATGGTAGAGATCTGGCAGCGAGGATACGATGTGGTGTACGGGGTGCGCCAGTCGCGAGACGGCGAGACTAAGTTTAAGCGGTGGAGTGCCAAACTTTTTTACCGTCTGATGAATTCCCTATCGGACGTGGAGATCCCCCTGGACACCGGAGATTTTCGATTGCTGGATCGCAAGGCGGTCGATGCGATGCGAAGTCTCCCAGAACGGCATCGTCTTCTTCGGGGAATGTGCAGTTGGGTAGGGTTCCGGCAATACGGACTATGCTATGCTCGCGCGCCCCGCTTTGCCGGGGAGACAAAATATCCGCTTCACAAGATGCTTAAGCTGGCTCTGGATGGCATCGGATCATTCTCGACCGTGCCTCTTCGGCTAGTCACCATGATGGGGTTCATTTCTGCTGGATTATCTGCAATCGGCATCTTTTATGCTCTTGTTGTTCGCCTAATCACAAGTAACTGGGTCGCGGGATGGACTATTTCGTTTGTTGGACTACTGTTTCTCGGTGGCCTACAAATGATCAGTATAGGAATCGTGGGAGAGTACGTCGGGCGAATTTATACGGAGGCCAAAGCACGTCCCCTCTATTTCGCCCGCTCTGTCCTGCAACGCCGAGGACGAACCGCTCGCGCCGCTTAATTTCCGCTTCATTGGACGCCAGAGCTACAGGCTTAAATCAGACACCGGACGATATCTGACCGGGTTTTCCTCCTGGCTGGATTGCTGCCAGGCTTTGTCTATCTGCATAGATGTGCTGAGGGTGCAGTATGGTTAGCGGAAGCTAATCGTCGCGGACGCCTGGTGGTCACCTGCTTGACTCCAGTAACTCTACACCCCAGGTCGATAAGCTTGCCTCAAGATCAAGAGAATTCTTTGTTTGCGACGAAAAAACAGGAGGTCACTCATACTGGCTACTATCACTTCCATTTAATACCTCAGTTAATTCTGAGGAATCCTGCGGATATCACTTAGCCATTACCGAAAGTACCAACTAATCCCTTCCGCCGGGATGTTTCGCGGGCCGATAGTTGTGAAGAGCAAAGGTGATTTTTTGCCAGGCAACTACGTGTCACTTACTAAAACTATTTTTAGCTTATTAATGCTTTACGCCATCGCGATTCTTACACCGCAACTGGGGCAAGGACAAATTAATATTCTCACCAACCGGTACGATAACGCCCGGAGCGGAGCCAACGTACATGAGACTGCATTGAATCAATCGAACGTAAACGTAAATCAGTTCGGCCGACTCTATAGTTATCAGGTGGATGGAGCTATTTATGCGCAGCCACTCTATGTTGCTGGAGTATCCATCTCGGGTATTACGCACAATGTGGTTTATGTCGCAACTATGAACGACAAGGTATACGCGTTCGATGCGGACGCTGCCGGGCCGCCTTTATGGACGCGCGACTTTACAAGTGCAACGAGTGGCATAACAGCGGTTCCAATCTCTGACATCACCGGTTTCAACGACCTGAACATCATCGGGAATGTCGGAGTGGAGAGTACGCCTGTAATCGATCTCCCGAGTAAAACTATGTATTTGGTCGCGCGCACGAAAGAGCATGGGTCTTACGTGCAGCGATTACATGCGCTGGACATCACAACGGGACTTGAGACGAGTGGTAGTCCAGTAGCAATTGCGGCGACAGTAAATGGATCAGCTATTAACTCAGTCAATGGACAAGTGTCTTTTGATCCCAAAATGCAAAACCAGCGTGCCGGCTTGGCTCTTACGAACGGGGTTGTCCTGATTGCTTGGGCGTCTCACGAAGATGATACGCCGTTCCATGGCTGGATCATCGGATACGACGCGAGCACACTTGCCCAAGTCGGAGTCTTTTGTACCACCCCGGGCGGCAGCGATGGTGGAATTTGGCAAAGCGGACGAGCTCCGGTTATCGACTCCGCAGGTTACGCGTACTATCAAACCGGTAATGGCGATTGGGACGGCACAGGCGAGTTCGGAGATAGCTTTCTGAAACTTGGAGTCGGCAGCCAAGGTTTCACTCTCGCGGACTGGTTTACTCCCGACGATCAGAGCTCCCTGAATGCTGGGGATGTGGACCTTGGATCCTCGGGACCCATGTTAATTCCGGGCACAAACATCATTGTTGGAGGAGGAAAAGAGAGTGTTTTTTATGTCTTAAATACGGCCAATCTGGGGCACGAGCAAAGCGGCAACACTCAGATCACGCAGAGCTTTGCGGTGAACGGCGGAGAAATTAAAGGAGGCCTCGCCTTTTGGAACGGTCCTGCGGGTGGGCTCGCTTATGTTTGGGCGCAAAACGACATCCTTAAGGCATTCCACTTTAATGGTGCGCAGTTCGATACGGGGGCCTTCGCAGCCGGAAACGTCTATTCTCCCGGGTCTCCTGGTGGAACGTTGGCAATTTCCTCTAATGGCAGCCTTTCCGGTACAGGCGTGGTTTGGGCCGAGCTTTCGACCAGTCAAGACGGCGATCATGGAAACGTGGCGGGCATACTGCGGGCCTTTAATGCCGAGACGCTCCAGGAGTTGTGGAACAGTGAGCTCTCTCCGTCGCGTGATCGGCTTGGCACCCTCGTCAAGTATGTCGCTCCGCTTGTCGTGAATGGCAAGGTTTACGCGACAACTTACGATAATGCTCTGGCTGTCTATGGATTGCTTCCGGGCTTGAGTACATTGCCTGACTTCAACTTGGGAACAAGCAACGGAACTACAATCTCCGCTGGAGCAACCGCCAATTATCCGGTGAGCGTGGCGGCACTGAACGGGTTTGCAGGAGCGGTATCGCTGACGGTCAGTGGGCTACCGGGCAGCGCCACGGCGGTGTTCACTCCGGCGTCGGTTTCGGGGACAGGAGCTTCGACGCTGCAGATCGTGACGAGCAGCGCTACTCCCGCCGGAACCTATCCCCTGACGGTCACAGGGACCAGCGGCACGCTCGTCCGTAACGCGACTATTTCCTTGAACATTGTTTCCGCCGCGAGCTCTCCGGCAACGGCCATCAGTATCGATTTTGTGGGCAACGACACGCCCATGGCGCTCACCGAAACCGCCGGCGTGGCGGCCAAGGCAGGCTGGAATGCCGCGAGCGGGGCAGCCAGTCCTGCCCCGCTGGCTTTGGCCGATGAAAACGGCGCCAGTACCGGAGCGATAGTTACCTGGCAGGCTGATAACGGGTGGAGTCTTCCAATTGACGATACGCCCGGCAACCTCCGCATGATGAAGGGCTATCTCGATACCAGCAAGGGAGATCCGACGCTCATCACCGTGGCCAATCTTCCGGTCAGCCCCACCGGCTATGACGTCTATGTCTATACGGCCGGAGACAATGCCAACGCTACCCGCACGGCGACGTACCAGATCAGTGGTCTCGGCATCACCACGGCCGCTCTCGGCGCCGTGGATTCCGCGAACACGGCCTTTTCCGGTGTGTTCACCCAAGCGAACAGCACGCCGGGCAACTACGTCAAATTCTCTATCGACGCCACCGGCTTTACCCTGACCGCCCTCCCCGGCACCAGCACCGATAACTATCATCGGGCTCCCGTCAACGGCATTCAGATTGTCCCCTCAGTGTCAGCGCCAGCTCCAACCCCTTCACCTGATTTCACTGTAAACAGCGGTTCGGCAACGCAAACAATCTCTGCTGGAGCAACCGCCAGTTACCCGGTGAGCGTGGCGGCACTGAACGGGTTTGCAGGCGCGGTATTCCTGACGGTCAGTGGGCTTCCGGGGGATGCCACGGCGGTGTTCACTCCGGCGTCGGTTTCGGGGACAGGAGCTTCGACGCTGCAGATCGTGACGAGCAGCGCTACTCCCGCCGGAACCTATCCCCTGACGGTCACAGGGACCAGCGGCACGCTCGTCCGTAACGCGACTATTTCCTTGAACATTGTTTCCGCCGCGAGCTCTCCGGCAACGGCCATCAGTATCGATTTTGTGGGCAACGACACGCCCATGGCGCTCACCGAAACCGCCGGCGTGGCGGCCAAGGCAGGCTGGAATGCCGCCAGCGGCGCAGCCAGCCCTAGCCCGCTCGCTTTGGCCGATGAAAACGGCGCCAGTACCGGAGCGACGGTTACCTGGCAGGCTGATAACGGGTGGAATCTTCCGATTGCCGATACGCCCGGCAACCTCCGCATGATGAAGGGCTATCTGGATACCAGCAAGGGAGATCCGACCGTCATCACCGTGGCCAATCTTCCGGCCAGCCCCACCGGCTATGACGTCTATGTCTATACGGCCGGAGACAATGCCAACGCTACGCGCACGGCGACCTACCAGATCAGCGGCCCCGGCATCACCACGGCCGCTCTCGGCACCGTGGATTCCGCGAACACGGCCTTTTCCGGTGTGTTCACCCAGGCGAACAGCACGCCGGGCAACTACGTCAAGTTCTCTATCGACGCCACCGGCTTTACGCTGACCGCCCTCCCGGGCACCAGCACCGATAACTATCTTCGGGCTCCCGTCAACGGCATTCAGATTGTCCCCTCAGCCCCGGCGCCGGACCCTGCCCCAGCTCCAGCCCCCTTACCTGACTTCACCGTAAGCAGCGGTTCGGCAACGCAAACGATCTCCGCTGGAGCAACCGCCAGTTACCCGGTGAGCGTGGCGGCACTGAACGGGTTTGCAGGAGCGGTATCGCTGACTGTGAGTGGGCTACCGGGCAGCGCCACGGCGGTGTTCACTCCGGCGTCGGTGTCCGGGACAGGAGCTTCGACGCTGCAGATCGCGACGAGCAGCGCTACTCCCGCCGGAACCTATCCCCTGACGGTCACAGGGACCAGCGGCACGCTCGTCCGTAACGCGACTATTTCCTTGAACATTGTTTCCGCCGCGAGCTCTCCGGCAACGGCCATCAGTATCGATTTTGTGGGCAACGACACGCCCATGGCGCTCACCGAAACCGCCGGCGTGGCGGCCAAGGCAGGCTGGAATGCCGCCAGCGGCGCAGCCAGCCCTAGCCCGCTCGCTTTGGCCGATGAAAACGGCGCCAGTACCGGAGCGACGGTTACCTGGCAGGCTGATAACGGGTGGAATCTTCCGATTGCCGATACGCCCGGCAACCTCCGCATGATGAAGGGCTATCTGGATACCAGCAAGGGAGATCCGACCGTCATCACCGTGGCCAATCTTCCGGCCAGCCCCACCGGCTATGACGTCTATGTCTATACGGCCGGAGACAATGCCAACGCTACCCGCACGGCGACGTACCAGATCAGTGGTCTCGGCATCACCACGGCCGCTCTCGGCGCCGTGGATTCCGCGAACACGGCCTTTTCCGGTGTGTTCACCCAAGCGAACAGCACGCCGGGCAACTACGTTAAATTCTCTATCGACGCCACCGGCTTTACCCTGACCGCCCTCCCCGGCACCAGCACCGATAACTATCATCGGGCTCCCGTCAACGGCATTCAGATTGTCCCCTCAGCCCCGGTCAAATGAACTCCAGCCGGGGCTGGGTTTACGGTGTCGACGGGGTCAACGGGAAGCATACTAAAAGAATAGGTGCTTTACTCGGCTACCGGTCTTGGCGCTGCAAATCAAGTCGAGGCGTTGAATGATAAAGGCCAGGTATTCGGTTCCGCGGGTAAGCAACTCCTTCTTTTGTGACGGCAGCCGTTACTCTCTTCCGGCGCCGCCGAGCGGAACTTTTTCGGTCGGCTTGCAAGCGGTCAATCAACTAACGTGTAGTCTCCAGGCCATATGCCGCTTTGGCTGAGAAGGCGATGACTAGCGCCGCCGGTCCTGCGGCAAATGATGAGTGAGGGATACCATACTGACTACGGCCACCAGCAAACGCGCCGCTTCATTGAGCGAGTCAGTCTCCTCTTCCAAAGGTGAAAAAAGCTCTCTTGTAAAAGCTGGAAAGCTGCAGCAGGTCGCCTCGTGGAGTAATCGGCATGAGGAGGCGTGGGCGATCCTGCTTGTGTGAGAACAAGTACTCCGGCAGAGCCCTCCTCGTGAAACTCTTCCTTCCTTTTTTCGGTTCTTGAGCATTGTTTTTTGCAAGTGACTCTTTGCGACCGACCGCGCTTGCGCCTCTTGACAAGTTCAATCCGCACTGTGTAGTGTATTAGTTGAGTAAACAATTTATTGCTGCGTTTGAATCAGTCTTCCGGGATTCCCCTTTATGTTCAGCTCATGGACCAGCTAAAGCACGCCATTGAGACCGGTGAGTTGCGGGCTGGCGAGCAGTTGCCGACGATTCGAAAAGTTGCCGAGGATCTGGTTATGAATCCGAACACGGTGGCCCGAGCCTATAGGGAATTGGAGCATGAGGGAGTCATCGAGCTGAAGCACGGTTCGGGGGCCTTTGTCGCGGAGTCCATGGTTGCGCGGACGAAGGTCATGCGGAAGGCCCAAGCCGTTGTGCAATCGACAATTGAGCGCCTGGCATCGCTTCATCTCAGCGAGGACGAGATCAGGAGGCTGGTCGAGAACGAACTGGCGTTGCTCCGGGCTTCCAAAATTTCTGAGAGGGTCAATGAGTGATTTCGTGATTGAAACCGTGGGGCTTCGTAAGTCTTTCAAGGGCCAAGCGGCATTGAACGGGCTCGATCTTAACGTTCCCGCAGGAAGTATTTTCGGTTTTCTTGGCCGCAACGGGGCGGGAAAGACCACCACCATCAAGCTGCTGATGGGCATGTTGAAGGCCGACGGTGGAACGGCCCAGATGTTCGGGCTGCCTGTTTCCGATCCCCGCGCCGCGATAAAGGCTCGCCAGCGCGTTGGCTTTGTCACCGAGGACAAAGAGCTGTATCCATACATGAGCGTGGATCAGGTCATTCGTTTCACTCGGCCATTCTTTCCCAAGTGGCGCATCGATCTCGAACAGCGCTATCTAAAGATGTTCGAGTTGCCTCCGGGCCGAAAGGTTCCCGATCTGTCGAAAGGAATGCGGTCGAAGCTGATGCTGTTGCTTGCCATCGCACGCGGTGCAGAGCTTTTGATTTTAGACGAACCGACGGACGGACTCGATCCTGCCGCGCTCGAAGAAGTCCTCCGCGAGCTTGTCGCACTCTCGGCATCCGAGGGCATCACGATTTTCTTTTCATCGCACCAATTAGCCGAAAGTGGAGCAGATTGCGGATCATGTCGCGATCGTCGATCACGGAAGAGTAGTCGTCGGAGACTTGCTCGACGATTTGAAGGCGCGATATCGACGGCTTCACATCGTATTCGAGAATGAACTGCGCACGCCGGTCGATTGGGCAGATGGTGTAGAACACGTTTGGCAAGAGGGGCGATCCGTTTCGTTATTGGCGAGCCGGAATGTGGAGGAACTGATGGAACAGGCCCGGTCTATACCTGGCGCTTCGGTCGAGCAGTTCCCTGTGGGTCTAAAAGAGATCTTTCTCGATCACGTGAGGGTTCACTGATGTTGTGGATGAAGGGTTGGCTCGAAACAAGATGGCGGTTCGTCTATGCATTGGGCTTGCCCCTGGCAGTGCTCGCTTTTCTCCGGGCGGCTGGCCCCGGTGGGCCGGCAATGATGGTCACGGTGTCGCTGTTCCTGATATTTACGCCAGTTTATCTGGCCGGCACGGGCATCAGAACACAATCCGGTTTTCAGGCAATGCAAGGTCTTCACGGATCGATGTACTATACACTTTCGCTACCGGTCAGCCGTTTTCGGCTTCTCGCGGTAAGAGCTGGATGTGGGCTTTTGGAAACTGCTGCAATTGATGCGATTGTGATGGGCTCCGCTTGGAGCCTGTTTCCATTGGTACGAGCTAATTCCACCTCCTTAGACTTGTTGCAGTTGATTCTGTCCGCGATTGCCTGCACTGCCTGTTTTTTCTTTGTCTCCGTGCTGCTAGCAAGCTTTTTAAACGAATCGTGGCAGATTTTTGGAAGCTTGTTCGTGGTCGGCGTTCTTCGGCAAGCTACAGCTCGGCTTGCGTTGCCCTCATCGTTCAACGTATTTCGCTTCGGCGGCGATGCCTCCCCGCTGATCACGCATACGTTGCCGTGGCCCGCGATGGCCGTTTCGTTTGTGGTTTCGGTGATTCTCTTTTTGGCAGCGTTGAAGGTAGTGCAGAGCCGGGAGTATTGATTGCTTACCTGGGCTCCCAGTCGTTCAGGCGGACTTCTGGGATCGGCCGCCGCCGTGTGAAGTGGTCGGGCCGCGTATACGTCCTCAGCACGATCTGCGATTCGGAAAGCTTTGGGCCATCCACTGGATAGTGGGTCAAAGCACTTGGATCGCGAAAGGGTAACTCGGTTCCGAATCTCGTTAATGAATTGCTGGTGAGAGATTTTCGAGAAGGGCGTGTAGTCCGCTTGGCATGACGAGACTTCGGGATTCCGGCGCCCATCGGTGTGTACTCCAGAAATGCTGTTGCACATGATGGCCCGTTGCCGACGTTCAAGCAGCGAGGAAGGACGTCAGTTTCGGAATAATTCATCCTTGTCTGGCACCAACCGACACTGGTCATTCGCTGATCGCCATTCAAAGCTTTCATGGCATGGGATGTGGAGAGCGCAAGCATCGTCAACGAGTAGTCGATATCGAGACCTTTGTCGGTGTTACCGGCACCGTTGGCTCCAACGAGTGCGAACGCACTGCCTTCGGGGACCGAGAAGCTTAACCCTTGAAGAGCTTCGTGGCGGCCGAATTTCTTCCATACGTTATTCACACGGATCATTTGCGATTCACCTCCCGCGGCTTTTCGAGTTTTGCCCATTGGGCTTCGATGGTATCGACCACTTCCGACAGCTCCAGTCCTACACGCTTGGCTTCCACGACGAGTTGTTCCACTTCCTGGCGCAAAAGCCGTTTGCGGTCTTCGACGCGAGCGGACGGTAATTCCGCGACCACAGTTCCGATTCCAGGCAGCGATTCCAAGAAGCGCTCCTGGATGAGGTACTGCACCACTTTGTGGGCGGTGTTGGGATGAATTTTCAGATCGGCGGCCAAGGCACGCACCGATGGAAATGTCTGGCCGGGTTGAAACTCGCCGCTGATAAACGCCTTTTTCGCCGCGAACACCATTTGGTCGAAGATCGATTCACCTGGGCGAAGGGTGATTCGGAATGGTGTCACATCGGCAGTGTGGCACCGGCACTGGAAGTTGTCAAGGGATGATTTTTGCTGTTAAGTAACTTCGGGTACACTTCATGCCCTATGTTGTAGTATTTTCCTGCGAGGGGGCGCAGGTGGCAATCCAATTTAGAAGGTTTGTTGGCCTTTCTCTGTGGCCCTAGAATTGCTTTGTCTCAAACGCGTGCACGATATGAGTGTGCACCACATTCGTTCTCAGGAGGCTGGCCAATGAAATACCTTTTCGCCTGGATATTAGGAGTTCCCGGCATTGTTATCGTAATTTGGTTTTTGTTCAATCATCACTAGGAAAAGGAGCCTCATTAGAGGCTTCTCTGGTCTTTGGCGATGAGGTCGGTCTGACCATAGACTGAGAAGTACTTCTTCAAGGAAGACTACTTATTCGTATGAAAATCAGCCCGGAGCGTTCCAGGGTCGGATCAGAGCTCTCGACGTTTGCTTCGCTGGCCATTATTGCGATCGTTATTTGTGCCTTGTTCTTTGGCAAGGCCGTTCTTGTGCCATTTGCCTTGGCCCTGCTCCTGAGCTTTCTGCTCACGCCGCCTGTTACCTATTTGGAGAAGCTGAGATTGAGCCGGGCACCGGCAGTTGCGTTAGTACTAATTCTCGCCTTAGTAACAGCCTCGGGAATTTTTGTGTTGGGAGTTACTCAATTGTCACAAGTGGCTGGCAATTTACCCCATTATCAGGAAAATATTCAGCGGAAGATCAAGGCCCTACGTAATCCCGCAGGTCACAGCTTGCTACAAACCATACAAAGCATTGAGGAGTTGAGCGGCAAGCTGTCAAAGGAAACCGCCTCGTCGTCCGCCGAAAACGGCAAAGCACATCCGGCACAAGCAAGCGGCCCGTTACAAGTGGAGGTCGTAAAGCAACAGCCGGGCATTGCCGAAGCCATCGGAACTCTGGGGACTTCCGTGGCAGGGTTCATCGAGCAGACCGCGGCAGTGTCGATTTTTACGCTGTTTATCCTGCTGCAGCGGACCAATCTGCGCGACCGATTATTCCGGCTTTTTGGTAAGGGAAACTTGAACACAACGACCACTGCGATGGATGATGCGGCACAACGAATTAGCCGTTATCTGCTTACGCAGACCATCGTTAACACTACGTTCGGCCTCTTATTAGGACTGGGGTTGTATATCATTGGCGTGCCGAATGCGCCGTTTTGGGGAGTCTTGGGAGCCATTCTTCGGTATATTCCGTACGTTGGAACTCTTATTGCTGGGCTTTGCCCGGTTGTTTTAGCGTTGGCCGTTTTCGAAGGTTGGTTGAAACCGATGCTTACGTTCGGCCTCTTCGCAACGATAGAGCTGACCATATCGACTGCTATTGAGCCGTGGCTCTATGGTGTGCATACAGGCATCTCGTCGCTAGCGGTTTTAGTTTCCGCTGCCTTTTGGACGCTATTGTGGGGCCCCATTGGCTTAGTGCTGTCCACTCCTTTGACGGTTTGCCTTTTAGTGTTAGGCCGCTATGCTCCGCCACTCAGATTTCTCAATGTTCTGCTGGGTGACCAGCCAGTGCTGCCTCCAGAAGCGTGCTATTACCAACGATTATTGGCGCTTGATGACGAGGAGGCACAGGAGGTGGCTGAAAACTACTTGAAGGGGAATAGTGTTCTTGAACTCTACGATCGAATGCTTATCCCGGCTTTGTATCTCGCCGAGCAAGACCGGCACGAGCGTACGCTAGATGATGAGAGAGAAAGGTTTATTTTCCAGACAACAAGAGAAGTCATCAGTGAACTGTCGGAGCAGACCGCCTATCTGCCCGCAGAGGAAAAGTGGACCATTCTTTGTATACCCGCGAGAGATGAAGCAGATGAACTGGTTGGATTGATGCTGACCCATGTTCTGCGGCTATCAGGGCTCTCCGCATACACCATTCCCTTGGGGAACGTGGAAGCTACCCTCGATGCTGTTGAGAAACGCCGTCCTGATGTTCTTTTTGTTTCGGCGCTACCGCCCTCCACGATTAATCAGGCGCGGTTTCTGTGCCGGAAGGTGCGTAAGAGATTTCCGGATCTCAAGATCATGTTAGGATTCTGGGACGCTGGGGCCGATATCAGCAAGCTTCAGGCGCGTTTGGGTCCGAACTGTATTGACAAGATCATTATAAATCTAAAAGATGCGGAGCCACAGGTGAGGCTCAGTACAGGTGCAGCCGAGGTCCAGGAAGCGGAATTCGGCACAGTGCAAACTGTATAAAGAACAGTCTTAATTGCAGCGGTGACCTGCATGTTTTGCTAGGTCTAGAAGAAGTGTGTGGAAAAACGAAATCCAATACCATCATGCCGAATCAATGAAGAGAGTGATCCAGTTGCGATCCATTTTTGGAAGGAGAGATTAGAGCATGGAATATTCAGAATTGGTAGCGAAAGAACCGTCGACAGGGCCAAAGCATGAACACAGAGAAGGACCGGTGGCGCGCAGCATTGAGCAGCAAACGGCCAAATTGCCTTCGGACACATGGCTGTGGGCGGCATTCGGTTCCATTGGAGCTTCGTTAGTTTTTCAGTTGGCGGGAGATGAGAGAAAAGCAAATTTCATTGGCCATTGGGCCCCCACTTTCCTGTTGCTGGGACTGTACAACAAATTAGTGAAATTGCACGGTTCGGAAGGCGTTTAAGCGGGACCAATACCCGTTTAGCCAATATATTTTTGGGATGGCGCAGCGTTTGCCCGATACAGGGCAGAGCGATGCGCCATTTTGTTCTTACCCTGCCGAAGTTTGAAAAGTAACGGGCGTGCCCTCCCAGCCAGACGCCGGGCGTGGAATAGCGCAACACCGGAGTCGGCCACGCCTTGTACGATCGGCACGGAGCGGTGTACGCCTACCCTACGAATTCAGTTACATTCCGTAAGCGCGACGGGAGACAATTGACTGAATACTACCGCGGCAAGGCGAATCAGTTTTGGGCAATTCGAAATTACTGTTTCTTTGTAAATGTTTTTCTTTCGGGCTAATTCTTTTGGTCTGTTCAAGCGGTGCTTTTGCACGAGCGAACCAATGGGGACCTGGCGACACAACGAAACCAGCGTACTCGGTGGTGTACACGGGACGGATGTTCGGTTATTTTCGATATCCCGACGTGCAGCGGAGTGATGAGACCGGATGTCCGGATGAAACGGCGACTCCGTTGCCAGCGGCGGTCCAACAATACCGGAGAACGCTGGCGGATATGCGAACGGCGGCGGGCACGCCCGAAGTGCTGGTGTCAATGGGCGACAACTTCGCTCCGGAGTTGCTGGCGCGGGACATGCGCGACGAAGGACGGTCCACTCCCCATGTAGGCAAGTTGGTGCGGAAGGATTTGTTTACCGCAGATCCCAAGGGTAACGCTTGGTGGTTGGACGAGCCGCAACCAGGCGAGAAGATACGAGCCATGCCGGAAGAAAAGGGGACGGTTCCTTCAGACAATGTTGGTTGTTTTCTTCGGCTGATGGGATTCAACGCGATTGTGCCGGGAGAGCAAGATTTCTACTTTGGGCCGGAGCGGTTGCGGCAACTGGCGCGATTTCTAGCAGCCCCGGCTACTGGCCAGTATTCTCCGGTACAGATGCTGGCAGCCAATCTTTCGATTATCACGACTCTGCATACTCCGGCAGTGCCGCTGCCGTCGGGGGCGTTGCCGGACAAGATACAGCGGGCGCTGCGGTCGAGTGATGCCGTGAAGATTTATTTGCCTTCGAACGTGATGCCTTGGCTGCAGGGAATTCAGGTGGAGGGAAGTGTTCCCCATTTGCGTATCTACGATTGCCTGGCGAGCCGCGACGATCCGAGCCGGTTCAAGCTGCCGGACGAGGGCGGGAATAATTGCGTCTCACTGCAAGAAGATGGGGCGAGTCATTTCCGGTTTGCTAAACCTGCGCGGGCTTCGGCCAATTTCATTGGTCAGTACTATACGTTAGATCCGGGAGCGAATCATGCGGTTTGCGCTGTTTACGAAGCACGTGGCGGAACAGAAACGCACTGCCAGTTGTTCAGTGTGCACTATCCGTTTTTCCAGTACCGGCCGCAGACATCGGGAACAACGCCTGCTCCTTATTTCCTGAGTGTGAAGCTGGAGTATGGATTTGACTGGCACAGGGGCGTAGGAATTGTGCGGGCGCTACGGTATCCGAGCGGGGTAAATACGTCGGGAGTAACGGCTCCGGTGCCCTAAGGGGAGCGATTTACTCCTTCAGCGAGCGGCTGGGTTCGAATGGAGCATGACGAATGAGTAGCATGCGGCAGGGAACAAGCTGCACTTGTTCCCTGTCTTGAGAAATTGAGTTTAGACGGTCGCCGAGACGGCGATGGGTTCCACATTAAAGATGTCCGCAACGGCGGCAACTACCGAGGCAATGCGGATGGCGGCAGCGATGGTTTCTTCGTTTGCGCCTTTTTCGATTAAGACGCGTTCGTGAGAGGTGATGCACTTGCCGCAGCCGTTCACGGCGGAAACGGCGAGGGACCAGAGTTCGAAATCTACCGGGTCAGCACCGTGCTGGCGCATGATGTTCATGCGAAGACGGGCGCGGATCGTATTGTATTTTTCCTTTTCCACTAAGTGCTGGAAGCGGTAAAAAACGTTGTTCATGCCCATGATGGCTGCGGCAGCTTTTGCGGCCTCCAAGGCTTCGGGCGAAAGGTTTTTCTCCGCTTCGGACAGGATAGCGGAGTAAACGTCCTTATTGCCGGCCGCGAGCGCGGTGGCCACTGCGGTACCCCAGGTCTGCTGCGGCGTGAGTTCGGTTTGCCGCAGCATGGAGGATAGATTGAGCTTCAGGTCCTTGGCGTAGGCCGGGATGGCTTGGCTCAGTTGCTCGATGGTCATGCTTTTGGCCCTAGCCCACGAGCGCGGCGGTGAGAGTTTCTTCGCCCTTTTCCCAGTTGCAAGGGCAAAGCTCATCGGTCTGCAGCGCATTGAGGACCCGCAGAACCTCGTGAGGATTGCGGCCAACCGAGAGATCGTTCACGGAAACAAAACGAATGATGTTGTCGGGATCAACCACGCAAGTGGCACGCTGGGCAACGCCTTCGCTGGGGTCGAGAATGCCGAGGGCGGTCGTCAATTCGCGCTTGATGTCAGCGAGTATGGGAAACGATAGGTCACGCAAATCCTCGTGATTTTCGCGCCAAGCGAGATGGACGAATTCGGAATCGGTACTGCCGCCGAGGATTTGTGCACCACAATCGGCGAACTCGCTGTTCAATTTACCGAAAGCTGCGGATTTCAGTGGGACAAACGAACGTGAAGTCCTTCGGCCAAAAGAAGAATATTTTCCATTTACCGGCGTAATCTTGATCGGTGATTTGGCTGAACGCGGGACCTTTTGTCTCTGCTGACCGCGGCAGTCAACGAAAATTGAGGAAACTTACGGCCCACTCCAAGCATGAGGCTTAAAACAAACTCCTTATTAGATTTTCGGAAATACGATGTAATTGTGAGATGATGCGGGGGCCGGATTTAACTCGGCTTAGACGGTGGTTCCCCGACATGGATTCGAACCACGATTCTCGGCGCCAAAGGCCGGTGTCCTACCGTTAGACGATCGGGGAATAAGGGACGTCAGAAAACGTCGAATTCAGTTTAGCAAAGGAGGAGTTTGTAACTCACCAGTCGGCATAGGCTGTTCCTTCGAGGGACGTTTTGTCGGAGCCACTATGCACGTCGAAGATGCCGGGGGGGCTATTGGAGCCTCCGATGGGCGTGTCTTCCATGGTGATTTTCCAGGTCTCGTTGGAGTTGGTAATCGGATCCTGGGGGATCTGGCGAAGGTAACCTTCCGAAACGAGGTCGTCAAGGGTCTCAGGAGCCTTCTGCTTGTCGATGGTGTACTCGTCGATCATGTTGCGGAGGGTAAACAGGTTGTTGCGCAGGACACTTTCTTTGGCGCGCATGATCGACTTCTGGTAGACCGGAACGGCGATGGCGAGGAGTACAGAGATGATGGCCATGACAATCATCAACTCGATTAGCGTGAAGCCACGGAGGAGCGGATTGCCGCGCCGAGACCGCGCCTGCAAATGCTGCAGGCGTGAGGAGAAATTTCGTGCTGGAGTGCTGCTTACCATTCTGAGTACGGGGTCCCGTCGCTGGCCTTGTCCATGGTCTTCGAATACACATCGAATAGATTTTGCCCGCCGAACGAGGTGGAGTCGGGATCGTCCTGCATGCTGCGCTTGCCCCAATCGGTATCGCCGGTCATGGGGTCCTTGGGGATCTTGCGGAGGAAACGCATTTTTCCGGTGTCGCTGCCAGAGCTGATCTGGTTTTGCATTTTGACGCCTTCCACTAATACTTCGAGACTGGGCGGATAGCAATAAGCGTCGGGCGAGGCGGATTTGATTTTTCCGAGATCGCACATGTCCTTGTACTTGTCGATGGCGGCGCGCATGTCGTGGAGATCCTGGCGGAGCTCTTTTTCGCGCTGGCGGCGGATTTGATAGCGAGTCATCGGTACGGCCATGGAAGTCAAGATCAGCAATATAGTGAAGGCGACGATGAGCTCCACGAGCGTCAATCCGGACTGAGTTTTACGCCGCCGCCGAAGAGAATCGATGCTATTGTTGCTGCCCATCAGTTGCATTGTTTATTAAATAGACGCGCTTATTGGCCGGGTGGTTGGCCAGGTACCGCAGTTCGGGGCGGCATAGGAGGTCTAAAGGGCGACGGGGTGTTATTCACCGGAGGCGCCGTGTTGCCGCGATTGCCATTCGGAAAGGGGGGAGCGGGGTTTGGATTCGGCGTGAGGGGCGGATTGGGGGCGCGCGGCACATTGGGGCGCGACAGCGCGGGCACGGAAGTGGAACTCGCGGGCTTGGCGGTTATCGGCGTCTGATCGGGGCGGATGATGACGTGAACGACACGGTCGGTACCGGCGTCGATTCCGTCGTTGGCCATCTCGGTCAGATCGGGGCTGCGAACGATGTGGGGAATGACGGCGATCAGGGTGTTGTCATTGTTTCTGGTCTTTGTCCGTGCCCCGAAGATGTATCCGAGGATCGGCAGATTCGTCAGGCCGGGAATCCCGGTGTTGTTATCGTCTTGCTCATTCGTGTTGAGGCCACCAAGAACGCTGACCTCGCCATCCTTGACGCGGATATCGGCTTCGTTCACGGTTTGACCAATAATCGGCTGTTGAACACCGGCGATGGTCGTGGTGGAGTTGACGTTGGAGATTTCAGCCTTGATATGCATTGTAATGTCGTTCGGGCCGTTCACACGAGGCTTGAAATCGATCTTTACACCCACGTCGACTTGCTGAAACTGGGTGGTGGCGTAAGGAATAGCGCCGGGGGTGGCAACGGCGGAGTTCAAGGAGCCCGAAACGTAAGGAATTTTGCTGCCGATGGTGAGGGTGGCCTGACCACCGTCGGTAGCACGCAGTTGCGGCCGTTGGAGGATGCGAGTGGAGGAATCGGATAGGAGAGCTTGCACGAGCGCGCCAGGCAATGTAGTGGAGAAGTCGCTGCTGGCGACGTGGCCGAGTCCGGAGAGCGAGATGGCGCCTGGTGTGGTCGAGGTGCCTGAGCTAGAACCATAGGACCCAGTGCTAATTCCAGTGTCACCGGTGGTGATTCCATTAGTATTGGTGTTTCCAGTGGTAGTGCCGGGCGTTATTCCTGTGCCGGTTCCTGTTCCGGTGCCTGTGCCTGTGCCTGTGCCGGTTCCTGTGCCTGTCCCCGTGCCCGTTCCAGTGCCCGTTCCAGTGCCCGCAATGGGATTACGCGGAGTGAAATTGATCGGAAGAGTTAAGCCGCCCGCGCCGCCGAGCGCCGCGCCCAGCGTCCTTGTTTTATCGCGATTCACGGCCATGATGATGACGTCAATCATCACTTCCGCTTTCGGCTGATCCAAATCGTGAACCAGCTTTTCAGCCAAGGCGACCTGATCGGTGGTACCACGAACGACGATGGCGTTTTGGCTGGGGATTTGAAAGATGCCGGTGGTCAGTTTGGCTCCAGTGCGGACGCCGTTAAAGATTTCGGAGAGCTCGTTCTGCGTGGTGGCGTTCTGGATATAGAAGACCTTGACGACTTCGTCCTGATATTCCTGGCGCTTTTGTTCGGATTCTTGAGTGACAAAGATGGCGTTATGGCTGACGGGCTTCCAGAAGGTGTGAGTAATCAGGGCGATGTAGCCCAGGGCTTCTTCGAGAGTAGCGTTGTTCAGGTCAAGGTTGAAATTCTTGCCGCCGGTGGTCTCGATGCCCGATGGATCGAAGAGCACGTTGATACCGGCCAGCTTGCTCACAGTTTCGTAGAGGACGCGAGCGGGCTGATTGTTCATTTTAAGACTGCTGATTTGATCGTTGATGGGGCGGAGCGTGGGCGGCCCTTCTAAAGAATTGATACGCTTTTCGACGGCTTGGCGGGCTTTTTCGGCAGGCGTCAGAACAGGTGCACCGGCGGGCAGCGTGGAACGTTCTTTGATCATGCCGGTGGTTTGGCGAATTTCCTGGAGCGCAATTTGCGAGGACGGATCGGCGAGAAAGGCTTTCTGGAATTCGACGAGAGCCGCATCCAGTTTTTGTTCGCTTTGCAGCTTGCGGCCTTCGGAAATGTGTCCTTGCGAGGCCTCATTGCGAACGCGCTGGTCGTCCAGCATATATTCAGGATCGTGCGAATCGGTGGCCAGTGCCTGATCGTAGTAGTTCAGGGCCACGTCGTAATGTTTTTCCGCCTCAGCTTTTTGGCCGAGCTTCAAGAGTTTGTCACCCTTTTTCGTATGTGCCTCGACCGGGGGCGCCAGTAGCGAAAGAACGCAGACCAGCGCGGCGACAGACCGCAATGTATTCAAAACTTCACCTTTTAGACGTATCCAGCCAATGTTAAACTAACGGCCCACAAGTCTGCCTTTCGACTTCGAGAGCTTTCAGAAAGTGTAGTCCCGTGAGGGGTATATTCCTCTCCTTACACCTTGATCGCGCAAAACGGACGCCAAACGCCCTTTGACCCTAAATAACTCGCGCAAAACAGCCACCAAACGCCCTTTGCGCTTGCATTAGATGACGCAGGCAGGATTCCTGCCGTGTAGCTCAAAGTGGGAAGGCCTCGAAAGTTTAACATTATTTATGATGGCTGTTTACGAGATAGCGGAGCCCCGTGGCGCAACACACTGATTTCAAGATTCTAAGTGATAACAGGTCTGCCGGACATAATTATCATCTGTTCGACCGGTACGAGGCGGGGATGGTGTTGACTGGAACCGAGGTAAAGGCAGCGAAGGGCGGGAAGATACAGCTTAAGGAGAGCTATGCCGAGATACAGGACGACGAGGCATGGCTGATGAATGCACACATTAGCGAGTACTCGCATGGCAACATCATGAATCATCCCCCGGTACGCAAGCGGAAGCTGCTGCTGCACCGGTCGGAGATCGACAAATTGCGGGTAGAAACGCGGGAAAAGGGCCTGACACTCGTGCCCACGCGACTATACCTGAAGGGCGGGCGTATCAAAGTGGAGATTGCGGTGGGCAAAGGCAAAAAGTTCCACGACAAGCGTGAAGCGACAAAGGCCAAAGAAATGCAAGCGGAGGCAAAAGCAGCGCTGGTTCGGCGTAATCGCCAGTAGAGAAAATAGTTTAGACCGGTCGGGGCGGAATTCTTATGCCTCGAATCGCGTCACATCACAGATATGCAAGTTCAAATAGAAACAGCCCCACTTGAGACCCTGGAGGCGGACGCACTGGCGGTGGTCTGCTTTGAGACAGCCGAAAAGGAGGCGAACACCAACGCGGTGGAGGCGGTGGCGAGCCACGACAGTCCCATTGCAGCGCAATCAGGCTGGCTCGCGGATTTGCGGGCTTCCGGCGAGTTTACTGGGAAGCTGTACGAGATAGCGATCCTGCATCGGCCTGAAGGAATAGCGGCCCGGCGGCTGGTGGTGGTAGGGGGAGGCAAAAGAGAGAAGTTCTCTGGTGTGGAGGCGCGGCGAATCGGGGGTGTACTGGTTCGCGCACTGAAGCCGAAGGGCATACGGAATTTGGCGTTCGCGCTGGAGCCCTCGCAGGCTCCCTTCGTGATGGCGACCGTGGAAGGAATGATCTTGGGCGCTTGGGAGGCGGACAAGTATAAGTCCGATCCCAAAAAGGACGAGAAGCGGATCGATACGTTCACGATTGCGGTTCCGAGCGGCAATGAGAAGACGTTGCGAGAAGCCTCCGAGCGGGGACGGATTGTCGCGGAGGCGCAAAACCTGACGCGCGACCTTGTGAACGAGCCGGCCAATAAGCTGAATCCGGCGGCATTGGTGGAGGCTGCGAAAGAGGTGGCATCGAGCCTTGGCATGAAATGCGAAGTCCTGGACCAGGAAGCTATGGCGAAGCTGGGGATGGGCGCGTTGTTGGGCGTGGCGCAAGGGAGCGATAATCCGCCGTACCTCATCTCGATTCAATACCGGCCTTCTGTTCCGAATGATGGTGAGCATCTAGCGCTGGTGGGCAAGGGGGTAACGTTCGATACGGGTGGAATTTCCATCAAGCCATCGGACGGCATGGAGAAGATGAAGTACGACATGGCCGGGGCGGGGGCGGTAATCGGCGCGATGAAAGCAATCGGGCAGTTGAAGCCGTCGATTACGGTGACCGGCTATATCGCCACTGTTGAGAACATGGTGAACGGCAAGGCGCAACGTCCGGGGGATATCGTGAAGGCGCTTTCGGGCAAGACGGTAGAAGTGCTGAACACGGATGCCGAGGGCCGTTTGATTCTGGCGGATACTCTTACTTACGCGAACCGCAATGGCGCGACGCATATTGTCGATGCGGCAACGCTGACTGGCGCGATTACGGTCGCACTGGGGCATTACAACATCGGCGCATTCACTAACGACGAGAAGTTAATGGATCGTTTTCTAGCGGCATCGCGCACGACGGGCGAGAAGACATGGCAAATGCCCATGGATGAAGAGTACAAGGAGTATTTAAAGAGCGCGTTCGCGGATCTGCCGAATATTGGCGGGCGGTACGGCGGCGCCATTACGGCGGCGTGGTTTTTACGGGAATTCGCGGACCCGACGCCGTGGGTTCACCTGGACATTGCAGGGACGGCTTGGCTGGATGATGGGAAAGCGTGGCTGTCGAAGGGACCGTCGGGGGTAGCGGTTCGCTCGTTTGTGCAGCTTGCACTGGATTGGCATCGCCGTCAGTAGCTCCTACTGCGTGTGGGTAAGGTATGCCTTACCGCTTAAACATCCATGCATTGCTTGTGAGATCGATGCCTAAATAGGCGATGTGCTTCTCGTCGGGTGAGAAGACGCCGTACGTGTTGACATAGCTCCTATAAAGCAAGTGCGGCTGCTCCCTCGAATCCACGTAATAGAGCCCCTCCATTCGCGACGGATCTTCCAAAAGCGAGGGCATCTCTACTATGTTGATCTGCCCGCTATGAGCGCCGCCCCAAACCAACCAGCCGTTTCCGGAGGGTACGGGGTTTATGCCGTTGACGATGCCAAAATTCTCGATGCGTTTCACTGACTGCGAGCGGCGGGAAGGAACCGGGTCGAGCCTCAATTCTGTGAATTGGCCAGCGTGCCGGTCGTCGGGAATATCCACCCTGGTACCATCCGCAGAAAGCGCCCACCGGCCTAACCCTGAAACTGTGGCGGTAGTTCTTCCTAACTCGCGGCCTTCGCCCGTTACCGGATCGAGTTGGTAGTAGGTCTGTTGTCCCGAGCCGGTGGTGCGCAAAACACATTGTGTTCCTCGTCCCGGCAGGCTGCAGCGGAATTCGTCGAGAGGACCTCCAATAGGGACTTCGACGGGCGTTCCGCCATTTACAGGGATCCGCATGAGGCGATGTGGATCAAGGAAATAACGGCTCTTCGATTTGTAGTGCGCCGCATAGAGAATCCATTTGCCATCGGGCGTCACCTGCGGCATCCACTTATCGTTCGGCGTGGACACGAGGGTCTCGGCTTCCCGGCGCGTAAGTTTTTGGCGGAACAGATCCTGGTGCACGTTCCGGTTGGACTCAAAAATCACGGACTGATTGTCGGTGGTCCAGGCATGCGGGAAGTTGTTGGTTTGTTCCAGGGTCAAGCGTCTCGGGTTAATCAAAAACGGATGGCGGCCGCCTTGCCAACCTGCCACGTACGTCTCGTCGTATTTTTCGGTGCGTACCACCGCGAGCGACTTGCCGCCCCGGCTCCCGGTGAGTTGTGCCATTCTCACTTGCTGGAAATGAGACAACTGCCTGGGGGCAGAAACGATCCGGCCCGTTCTCGGATCGGTGTGAAGCGACCAGAGATTGTAGGAGTTGCTGCCACGCCAGGTATCACCCCGGAGAAACAAAAATTCGCCGCCCGTGGTGAAAAAGCCGGAAGTCAAACGAATGTCTTTGACCATTGTAATCAACTTTCCCCTGCCGGGATCAAAAAAGACAAGATCACTACTCAGGCACTTATCGGGGACCACGAAAGCATCTTGGGGACTACCGCCGGTCTCGCATCCGCGCATCCGATGAAACCAGAGGTGAGCGTCGTTTGGAGACCAGAAGATCATGGGGATTCTTTCGCCTTGCGCGCTTGTGAACACCAAACGCGCCGACCCCCCGTAGAGTGGACCGGTCCAGACTTCATGCCGGTGCTGCGTCAGCCAGGCGAGCTGCCTGCCATCGTGGGAGAGAGCTACCGCCTCGACACCCTCGCGCAGGCGTGTCGGGGGACTATCGTCGGCCGGAATGCTCCACACCTCGAAAGCGGAGTCGCTCCTGGCACCGACGGCGAGCAGACCCCCATTCGCCGGAAACAGCAGTTGGTAAATAGCCAAACCATCCGGCGCGTCCAGTTCACGAACAGAAGCCGTCCGGTTGTCGCGTATAAACAGACCGCCATCTACCGTGGCGTAAGCCAGTCGCGCGCCATCGGGCGAGAGCCCGGCGGCCGTGACATCGTGGCCCATTGTCTGCCTGGTGATTTGTTTGAAGCCAGGCTCCCGCGGCCCAGACCGCTCGATCCAACTCTGTGCGAGGAAGGTAGAGATTGCGGTCAGTATGGCCAGGCCTATCGCAACCGCCAGATAGCGGCTGGATTGTTCAAATCGCTCGAGCCGAGAGACGACTTTCTCGGCCGAAGGCCGCTGGCCGGGCGCGGCCGCCCGCATGTTCGTCAGCAGAGGATGACGCCAGCCGCTCATCTCTTCCAAAACCAAGGCAAGTGAATAAATATCACTGGCTCCGGTGACTTCCCCACCTCGTTTCTGCTCGGGAGACATATAACGTGCCGTGCCAACCGGCATATTCGCGCTGCCGCCGGCGAGCGTACGTTCCCGGATTCTTTGTGCCAGTCCGAAGTCCAGCACTTTGACGTAGCCATCCAGCCGCACCATGGTGTTTTCCGGCTTGATATCGCGATGCACGATGCCTTTGCGATGCGCCGCAGCGAGCGCGCTCGCCATCTGCCGGCCCATCTGAATGGTTTGCCGGCGCGATAGCCGCTGGGCCTTCAGCAGCGCACGAAGCGATTGCCCCTCTACCAGTTCCATGACAATGGCGAGGCCCCATTGCGTTTGAATGATCTCGTAGACCGTGACGATGTTGGGGTGGTTGAGCGCCGACGCCGCCCGCGCTTCGCGGATGATCTGGGCCGATGAAGCAGCGGTTGACGGCAAATCCGCCGGCAGGAACTTCAAGGCGACTTGACGATTAAGTTCGGTGTCCTCCGCGGAATAGACTTCGCCCATTCCGCCGTGCCCGATGCGCTCGATTAGGACGTACCGCCCAACGGTATCGCCAATGCGGCGATCGGGCATAGGCGGAAACTCCATACCGCTCGAAAGCTCTTCCAAGATGGCGATGACCTGGCGTTCCACCGCGGGATCGGCCGTGGCGTTACGAACATATTCCCGTTGCGCCTCGGCTTCCAGATCACCGGCGATCTCGCAGAGAACCCAGGCGGCGCGCCATTGCTCTTCAGTCATCCGCGTTTTTTCTTTCCACTACCGCGTCATCGAGCACCGTATTCTAAAGAGCGTGTTCAGGGGCTCTAAAGCTGCCAGGGACGAACAACTTTTCAACTCGCTCCCAAATTTTCACGCAGCCACTGCTTACAGAAAGTCCAGTTCCGGGCCACCGTTCGCGGTGCGATTTGCAGCCGGCCCGCAATCTCCTCCATGGACAAGCCCTCAAAGACCTTCATTTCCACGATGCTGCCGAGGCGCGGATGAATAACGGCGAGCTTTTCCAATAACTCGTCGATTTCGCAGAGGGTTGCGTTGCCGGGTTGGTCCTCAGCCACGTCGAAATGCGCGATGTCGATTTTGGTGGTGTGCTTGACCAGCAATCGCGAGTGGTCGATCAGCAGATGCCGCATTACGTGGCCGGCAAACTGGAGAAATTGTTCCCGCTCGGACCACTCGATACGCTCTGGGGGAGCCAAGGATTTTACCTTTATTAACCGCAAGTAAAGTTCATGGACGAGCAGCGACGGTTGCCAGGAATGTTCGCTTCCTTCCGCATTCATCTTGACTGCCGCTAAGCGTTTCAGTTCGGGATAAAAGAGGACGAATAGCCGGTCGGCCGCCTCGCGATCACCTGCGCGCAAACGAGCCATGAGGTTAGCAACAGTCTCTGAAGTTTGACCGGAAATCATGAGTTTTGCCTCCCTATTATCTGTCTTTTAGGCTCAAATACTTCCGAATGCGCCCTTGGCTGAAAAAATCTTTATCCGGCGTGGCAGGTTTGTGATCTCTCCTCTCGCTTATATCGTCAGAGGGCCAGAATAAGCTGGCTTTCATTTCGCTCTTTTAGGAGAGAATATCGTGATTAATTTCACATCGAGATCAAAACCATCAAGATCAAACCGATGTCTGGCTGCCTTGGCCATCGGCTGCCAGTTATTTCTAACAACAGCTTACTTGAAAGCGGCGACGCCAGCGGATCCTTCTAAATGGATGCAAGTAATTTCGGACCAGATCGGCGGGGTTCCACTCCGGGCAATCGCCATGCCCGGCACCCACGATTCGGCCATGTACTACGGCATGGCCGATGGCGACATTGCTAAAACCCAGACCGGCGATTTTACCTCTCAGCTAAACGCCGGCGCCCGCTGGTTGGATTTCCGCTATCTCTATCTCAATAACACCACCTGTGGGACTGTCACCACCGGTTCCGAAACGCTCAAAACTTCGAATCACACCGGCTGGTATATGTTCGGCCACTCCAACAGGTGCATCAACATTCTCGTCTATGACGCATTGGCGCAGATATCCGCTTTCCTCCAAGCACACCCGCAGGAAATCATCACCCTGCGCATGGGGAAGGGGGGCGACAGTGTCACGGCCGCCCAGATTGCGGCCTTTCAACAGAGGGTTGTCCAAATTTTGACCAATCCTGCCACCGGCCAATCTTATGTATACAATGACCAGGTCGCCTGCAAGCTGGGCGGAGGAGAAGTGCAAAGCGATGGAACGTGCGACGATCCATTGGCCCCGATATCTCCACAGAACGTGACGCCGAACCAGCTCTGGTCAACCAGCGCCCGCGTGGTTCTCCTTGAATCCGATGGCCCATTCGTCGGTCCCCTGCTTGGATCGTGGTACGACAGCAATATCGAGGCGCAAGGCGGTTACTACGACCCAACCGGCGGAACCTCCAATCCGGAGATCGAGTTGCAGTGGCTCGAGGTCGGTACGCCGGACGGCCATCCCGCCTTATTCGGAGATCATCCCGCGTATGCCAATTGGACCTCCGATCCGAAGATGCTCTACTTATCGGCTTCCATGACACCCGGAGGAGCAGGAAATTTCACGCAGGGCGGACAGACACTAAGTGCAACTGGAATATTCGTCGGTGTCAGTCCTGTATACCAAGCTGAAAGCTTCAATCCCATCCTTACGGGCGTCATCGAGAACAACCTCGGCGGTTATGACAAAGACGTTCTTCTCGCGGATCTTGGGCCAACTCAGGAAAACTGGACCCCCTACGATGTCAACGTCGTCGAAATGGACAATATCGCCTGCTGCGGGACCGCGGCGGCCGTCATCGGCATCAATGACCAGCAATGGCCAGCCTTGAACGCCGGCGTGAACGGCATTTCCGAGTTAGCCTCGGGTGGAGGATCCACCTATAAACTCGAGACCGCTACTCTCCCAGGGAACGACCCGGAATTAGATAAGTGGAGTGATGCGGCCCAGAGCTGGAGCCAAGTAACTCTCCTCGGGTATTACGCCCAAACCGGCGTGCGTGTGGCCGTCGATCCAGCGGGAAACCCTTGGGTGATCAGCTCATCGGGCCAGATTTCGCGTCAGATCTCAGTCGGCAACTGGACGAATGTAGGCAGTCTTTCGGCAACGGACATTGGTATTGGCGCGCAAGGGTCCGTCTGGGCTATTGGTCAGGATCATCTCGTTTATTTGTATAATCCAGCGGCAGGCCAATGGGCGCAGTATCCGGGGGTAACCGCTTCGCGCATCGCCGTCAATAACAACGGCCAGCCCTGGGTGGTCACTTCCGCGGGAACAATCTGCCAGTATACGGGCACGTGGACGAATATCAGCGCGCCGTTTACAGCAAGCACACTTGCCGTGGGTCCTTCGAATGCTGTCTGGGCATTAGGAGCACTAGATCGCAGCGTTTGGAAATATAATGGTTCCGGCTGGGATCAGTACAAGAATAGGGGCGTGGCTTTGTCGGTCGACTACGCCGGTTCACCCTGGGTCGCCGACACCCTCGGCCAACTCTTCAAGGGCAAGTTCCGCGATATCCTGCCGGACCCGCTTCCCCTGGCAACGAATGCATTCCCGGCCATTCGCATCCGCTCTGGTGTATCGTTTGCTGCCGTACTTGTGACAAACACAACGAAAGCCGTCCAGTCCGGACCTTTCTTCCTCGTACCCGTTGCACTAACTAATGGCGTTTCGCTGAAGAACTCTGCCGGTACATTCCATGGTCTTCCCTATGTCGTCGTACCGGTGGGGGGCGCGGGCTCTCTCCAGCCCGGCGAGTCGACGCTGGTTACTCTCACCTTTAACAATCCGTCGAATGGGTCAGTTTACTTCGATCCGATTGTCTTCCTGGGAAATGAGTAGGAAATTTATTCCGTTAATGTGCTGTAGACCTGGCATTACCGCAGTCCTGGTCTAGGGACATCGGAGTCGTTCTCACCGGGCAGTTAGAGTAAGGTTGCGTGCCTTTACCCTTCCTGCTCAGGAACGACTTCGATGTCCAGTCTAGGACAAGGACACTCTCGAAAAACTGTTGCCATGCCGGGGCGAGGCGACACGATTTTTCATCCCTCCTTGTGTCGCACGCCGCGGCATGGCAACAATCCCTGTTTTTCAACAAACTCCTGGTAAACTTGCCCCGCAGGTTTTGGCGTAATAACTATGGCTTGTTTACGTCTAGGTACTGCTGTGACAAGTGTATGAAGTAAGCTCATACAACGGGAGGTTTGTTGGAATGGAATTGCGTGTTTTAGCATTCGTGCTGGCGGGCGGCAAGGGGACGCGGCTGTCTCCACTGACGAAGGAGCGAGCCAAGCCCGCGGTTCCTTTTGGCGGCCGCTATCGAATCGTCGATTTCGTTCTCAGCAACTTGATCAATTCGGGGATCTATTCGACCTACGTTCTGATTCAGTTCAAGAGCCAATCGCTGCTGCAGCATCTTCGGGAGGGATGGGAAGTGAGCGGGTTGTTGAGGAACAATTTCATCATCCCGGTTCCAGCGCAGATGCGATCGCCACACGAGGACTGGTACCGCGGAACGGCGGATGCGATCTACCAGAACATCAACTTAATCGAGCAGGCCGACCCGCATGTCGTGGTAATTTTTGGCGCGGACCATATCTATCGCATGAATATTCGCCAGATGGTGGAGTATCACGTGGAAAAACGGGCCGGGGCGACGATTGCGGCGATTCCAGTGGAGAAACAGTATGCCTCCGAGTTTGGCGTGATTGAAACGGTGCCAGGCGGGGCTATTCGAGGCTTTCACGAGAAAAAAAAGGATGCGCCGACGATGCCGGGCGACCCTTCGCGCGTGTATGCGTCGATGGGCAACTATATCTTTTCGACCGATCTGCTGCTACGGGAGCTTTACGCCGATGCGCAAAGGAAGGAGAGTGCGCACGACTTCGGGAAAGATATTTTACCCGGACTAATTGGCCGCGCCGACATGTACGCCTACGATTTTCAGACCAACGTAATACCCGGCGACCCAATCGGATCGCCGCAGTATTGGCGCGACGTGGGCACGTTAGATGCTTATTACGAGGCAAGCATGGACCTGCGGGCGGTTTCACCGGAATTGAACCTTTATAACAGGCAGTGGCCGTTGCGGACAGCGAGCTATTCGGACGCGCCGGCCAAGTTCGTGTTCGATGAAGAAGGGCGGCGTGGCTTGGCGGTGGATTCTATTATCGCGGGCAGTTCGATTGTTTCTGGCGGGTACGTCAAGGGGTCAATTATTGGCCGGGGCGTACGGGTACATACGGGCGCAGTAGTGGAGGACTCCGTCTTGTTCGACAACTGCGACATTGGGCGGAGGGCAAAGGTTCGGAAGGCGATCTTGGATAAAAATGTGAAGATTGCTCCCGACGAAGAGATCGGCTACAATCTGGAGCGAGATCGGGAGAAGTATCATGTGACCGATAGCGGGATTGTGGTGGTGGAAGGATACCGCTCGACTGTGGATGTCTCGACGTTGCAGGTTTAGGGGAGATTAGTCGCCGTAGGCTTCGCGGCGATTAGTCACGCGCGGCCTTAACCTCTGTTATGCGGCGTGTCATGAAATCAGGATAGCTTGTTCTGAGTACGTAGCGACAGCAGCACCCCGACGGCCACGACAACGACGCTGCCGATCACGTTGTACCAGAGGAATGAAATCTGCGTGAAAGTGGCGGTGGCGAAGATGGCGAGTTCGCCCGCGATCACGCCGGTGAACGTGGCTGTTCCGCCTACGCGCTTGAAGAAAAATGCGAGCACAAAAGCTCCAAGCAGGCCTCCGTAGAAGAGCGATCCGACGATGTTCACGCGCACAATCAGAGGGCCAAACCCACGAGATCCAATAGCAGCGAAGGCAATGGCATAGCAGCCCCAAAAAACGGTAAACCAGCGGGAGGCAAACAGGTAGTGGCGGTCGCTTTTGCCGCGGACGATAAAGCGGCGGTAAATATCGACAACGGAAACGGTTGCAAGAGAATTGATCTCGCCGGAGGTGGAACCCATGGATGCCGAAAAGATCACTCCAATAAGTAGGCCGACGAGGCCCACGGGCAGGTAGGATTTCACGAAGGAAAGAAAGATGTAGTTCGCATCCTCGAACTTGCCCCCACCGTTCAGGTTTGCGACGATCTGAAGGGCGTTGCGGCGGGTGCGTTCGAAGGCCGTTTGCGATTGCCGGAAGCGGGAAAGCGCGGCAGTCTGTTCGACAGGCGACCTTTTGTTCGCTGCGGCCAACGCGTAGGCGGCTTGGCGGCGGGCTTGGAAGGCATGATCGTAGTCGAGTTTCGCGGGCCTCCAAGCAGCGGTTTGGGCGGCGCGGTGCGCTTGGACGGGCTGAAAGATCATGGGGGGCGCCTGGAACAGATACAGAACAAAGACCATAGCGCCGATGAACAGAATGAACGCCTGCATGGGAATCTTCACAACGGCGTTAAAGAGCAGGCTGACACGGCTCTGGTCGATGGATTTCCCGGTGAGATAGCGCTGCACCTGACTTTGATCGCAACCAAAATAGGCGAGCGCAAGAAAGGCTCCGCCAATGAGCCCGCTCCAGATGTTATAGCGGTCACTCCAGTCGAAATGAAACGTAATGGGATTGATACGGCCGGCTTCGCGCGCCAGATGAAAGGCGTCCCCAAATGAAATCTGGTGGGGCAGCGCATGAACGGCGGCGATGAGACTGATGACCAATGCGACAAAAATCATGGTCATCTGCTGAACGTCGGCCCAAGTGAGGGCTTTAATGCCGCCGGTGGCCGTGTAGGTGATGACGAGGGCTCCAATCAGAACGGTGATGAGGCGGTCGGACCAGCCAAGGACGGCGGAAAGGGCGACGGCCGGCGCGTAGAGACCGATACCAGCGGCGAGTCCCCGCTGGACGAGAAAGATAGCGCTGACTAGGGCGCGCGTTTTGGCGTCGAAGCGCTGTTCCAGGTATTCATAGGCGGTGTAAACTTTTGCGCGGTGAAAAATGGGAACGGCGGTGAAGGACAGAATCACCATGGCGATAGGCAACCCGAAATAAAACTGGACAAAGCCCATTCCGTCGATGTAGCCCTGACCGGTGGTGGAGATGAAGGTGATGGCGCTGGCCTGCGTCGCCAGAATCGAGAGGCCCATGGCGTACCAGGGCATGGATTTACCGGCAAGCAAGTACTTATCGACGCTATTACTGCCGCGGCCGCGATAAAGGCCGTAGCTGACGAGGAAAATGAGCCAGGTGAAAAGGACCACCCAATCGAGCGGTCTCATGCCAGAGCGTGTTTGAGAGCCGCTACCTGAGCGCGGCCGAGGACGCCTGAAGGAAGGGGCGGATTGCGGGCGGCGCGTCCGGCATGGAATTCGGTAAACGCCGGATCCGTAGCAAATTCGGAGAGAAGAGGCGCGGTAAGGCCACCGCCGACGACGATCTTGATTTGCGGGGCAGCCGCTTTCTGCCAAGCACGCAAGCGTTCTTTCCGAACATCCCAGGATCCTTCTCCGCCGTTGGTCAGGATGCGATCGACTTGTGTGAAGTGCTTCAGTTGTTCGATGGCCTCGAAGGGCTCATGGAGGTGCTCAAAGGCTCGGTGAAAAGTGGCTTGTACGTTTGGAACCGCGGAGAGAATGTGCTTGAGGAGATCGCGGTCGAGGGCGCCGTGTTTGATAAAGCCGAGTATTAGTCCCTCGATCCTGGCTCGCGCGAAGGCCTCGGCTTTGGTCAGCAAGCGGGTGATCTCACGCTGGTCCCCAAGCTCGAACGAGGGCGAATCGCGAAGAATGACGCGAACGGGAATAGAAACAGCGCGCAGGACATCCTCGACGACTTCCGGGGCGGGAGTGAGGCCTTCATCTTCGAGTGAATGGGCCAATTCAAGCCGGTCCGCACCGCCCTCCTGGGCATCGCGAGCTTCCTTAGCGGATGTAACAATTACTTCCAGCGTTTTCGTCATCGAATACAGACGCATTCTAGCGTGATGCTAAGAGATGAGGACGTCAAAAGCAGACCTATGTGTAGTTTCGTTCACAAAGCCCGCAATATCGCCAGTGGCGAGGGTGCGTTGCATAGAGTAGGCTAAAAGTTTTGATTTTAATATGGATTCGGCTGACGGCAAGCAGGTTTCGCATGAAAATGCGCTCACAAAGAGAAAAATTGCGCTATCGGCTACACTGGAAACCGTGGGAAACCAAGCCACACGCTCCTCTATTAACGTTCTGATTGTGGATGACGAAGAGTCACAACGCACTCCGCTGGCCGCGATGATTTCGGCTTGGGGGTACAACGTGGACACGGCATCCGATGGCCAAGAAGCTCTAGACAAACTGACTTCATTTACCGCAAATGTAATTGTCACCGACTTGATGATGCCGCGCATGGACGGCTTTGAATTGATGAAGCGCCTTGGAACGGACGGCAACATGCCTCCGGCCATTGTTCTGACAGCATTTGGAAACATTGAAACCGCGATCCAGACGATGCATGAGTTGGGAGCGTATTGGTTCTTAGAAAAGCCGATTCAGCCTGCCGCCTTGCGAGTATTGCTGGAGCGCGCCGCCTCACAAAGCAAGCTAGTGGAAGAAACGGACCGGCTGAACCGGCAGCTTGCCTACCAGGGCGTGCTGGTGGATATGGTGGGCATGTCGCCGCAAATGCAGCAGGTGTTTTCGACCATTCGTCAAGTAGCGCCAAGCCGAGCGGCGATTCTAGTCGTGGGTGAGAGCGGTACCGGGAAAGAACTAGTGGCACGGGCAGTTCATCAGTTGAGCAACCGGCGTGGGGGCCCTTTTGTGGCTATTAACTGTGCGGCAATGCCGGAGACGTTGATGGAAAGCGAGCTGTTCGGGCACGAAAAAGGTGCGTTCACAGGCGCGCTGGAACGAAGGGCTGGCTGTTTTGAGCTGGCGCAGCATGGGACGCTTCTACTGGACGAATTGGCCGAGATGCCGGCCGGTACGCAGGCGAAGCTGCTGCGCGTGCTGGAGGACTCGCGCGTGCGGCGGCTGGGCGGCAAAAGCGAAATTTCGGTTGATGTGCGAGTGATTGCCGCAACCAATCGAAACCTGGACGACGCTTTGAAGAAGGGCGACTTGCGCGAGGATCTGTTTTACCGGCTGAATGTGTTTCAGATCCCGCTTCCTCCTTTACGGACGCGCGTGGGAGATCTGCCGGTACTGACCGAAACATTGATCACTCATCTGAATCGGAAGCACTCCTGCAACATTACTTATGTAAATCCGGAAGTGATGGAGGCCTTCAAGAAATACAATTGGCCCGGCAATGTTCGCGAACTGCGGAATGTGCTGGAACGGGCGGTGATTGTGGCTGGTGAAGGGGCGATTCAGATGACGCATTTGCCGTACGATTTCGGCGTTCAGGTGGGATCCCGGCCGCCAGCGCAGGTGTTTGAGCCCGAGAGCGTGCGACTGCAGGTCGGCACCACGGTGGGGGATGCCGAGAAGGCGCTGATTCAATTGACGCTGCAGCATACGAAGAACAACAAGACGAGGGCGGCTGAAATTCTGGGGATCAGTTTGAAGACGCTGTTCAACAAGTTAAAGGAATATGGCGCGTCGGATGGCATCGAGGCGAGCGCTTAGGGATCGCACTGTAGCACTATCCGGTCCGGAAGGGGAAATGAGGCAGAGGAAATGTTTTAGCTCCGAGACAGAGCTTCAGGTCAACCGAGTTCATCGTCGTCCAGGCCGACCATCAAAAACGATATCCCAGCTGAATGGCGATTCGGAGTTAATGCATGCCCTGCCTTATGACGACCCGTTCCCGTTGCTCCAAATTATGCGCCGACGACCCGTTATTAGCAGCGTTAAGGAAATAGAGCCCGCTGCTAAGATCGCCCACGACGCCGGCTCCGGCACCGCTTCCAATTCCGGCACGGCTCCATTCACGCCAACATCTAGCTGCACAATGCTTCCTGGCTGCTGGCCACCCGGCAAATTTTCAAACGCTCCGCCGTTGTTCACCACGTAGATATCCTGCGCATCAGCCGCCGTCCGGCCAAAGGCAATCGAAGCGTCGCCTAAAAGCCCGTCCGCCCCAGTTGCGATGGTAGTCAAGTTTCCAGCAGGAGCCAACCGCACGACGGAGTTGCCCATCTGCGTCGCCCCAAATAACGTCCCGTTGCTGCTAAAGGCGAAATCATCCAGCGACAAATGAGCTGCGTAGGTCTGCGGCGTCCCGGCAGCCCCGCCGGGCAGGATCGGTATCCGCAAAACGGTTGCAGTGGAAGTATTCGATACGTAGACCGAGCCGTTAAAAACCTTCAGTCCATTCGCCCCCGCGCTGATTTGGGAGGCGGCTGCCAGGCTTGGGTCGCTTGACCAAACTCGGCTCGTTCCATTGTTCACGTCTACCTGCCAGATCAGCCCCGCTTTGCTGTCCGCCGCCAGCAGCATCCCCGGACTCAACAGGGCCAAGCCATTTAACTGCCGCGCGCCGGCGATATTTGTGACAACAGCAGCCGCACCGCCTTGGCTGCCAAATTGGTATACGGTAGACCCGCCAACCGCAAACAAGGAACCGCTTGAGAAGGCCAGTCCAAAAGCCGCAGTTCCAGCTTGCCCAAAGACCTGGCTCGAGCCGCTTGGTGTCACTTGGTACACCGTGCCAGTGTTCAGCGCACTCGTGAAGATGTTCCCAGAACTGTTAATTGCGATATTCTCCAATGTGGTCGGCGCTGGATACGTCACCAACACTGACGCGGAGCCGGGCGCTGCGTACAGCGCTGCAATCAGCAATGTTCTTGCAACCAGAGAACGATATAAACAGGGCGAGAGGTGAACTGGCATGAATGAGTAAGTACCTGAGCGGTATTATATTCACGTACGGCCAGAGGTCGCAAGCTATATCCTTATCCAATTCAGTAGAGCAACTTTACGTGCGGATAATGTATCAGTTGGCGCTCTTGGTGGGTGAAACCCTATGATACGCTGAGGGTTCCTGCATAGATGAGCGCATCAACCGATCTGAAGAGGACGCCGCTCTTCGACGTTCATACCGCGTCCAAAGCCAAAATGGTCGACTTTGGTGGGTGGAACATGCCCGTTCAGTATTCGAGCTTGCTGGAGGAGCACAAGGTGGTTCGGACGGCGGTGGGCTTGTTCGATGTCAGCCACATGGGCGAGATCGAAATTGAAGGACCGGAGGCGCAAAAACTAGTCGATATTGTCTCGACCAACAATGCGGCAAAGCTGAAGGTGGGCCAGGCGCATTACTCAGCATTGCTCTACGAGCATGGCGGGTTTGTGGACGACATTCTGGTGCACAAGGTGTCGGACACGCGATTCTTTTTATGCGTGAATGCCTCGAACCAGGAGAAGGACTTCGAGCATATACAGTCGCTGAACCGGTTCGACGCCGAAGTGCAATTTGCAAGCGAACGTTACGCGCAGATTGCGGTGCAGGGTCCAAAGGCTAAGGAAACGCTACAGAAGCTAACCGGAACGAAGCTGGGCGACATAAAATACTACTGGTTCGCAGATGGTGAGGTAGCGGGTGTTTCGGCGCGGATTGCACATACCGGCTATACGGGCGAAGATGGCTTTGAGGTTTATGTTGCGCCAGAAGCTGCGGCCATAATCTGGAATAAGTTGCTCGAAACAGGTGAGGAGTTCGGGATTAAGCCCTGCGGATTGGGCGCCCGAAATACGCTGCGGCTAGAAGCGAAGATGGCGCTCTATGGGCATGAAATTACGGCGTCCATCAATCCTTACGAGGCGAACCTGGGATGGATCGTCAAGATGGATAAGGGCGACTTCGTGGGACGAGCGGCACTGGATAAGGTGCTGCAGCAGGGCGTGACGCGTAAGCTGGTGGGCTTCGAGATGAGGGACCGTGGAATCGGCCGTGATGGCTATGAGGTCTGGATCGATGGTGAACCGGCGGGTTGGGTGACTAGCGGCGGGCCCGCTCCGACACTGAACGCAAATATTGGACTTTGTTATTTGCCGGTCGAGAAGGCTGTTCCGGAGATGGCTATCCAAGTGTTGATTCGTAATGTTCCGGTAAGTGCCGCCACAGTGGCGACGCCGTTTTACAAGAGAGCGAAATAATGAGCTATCCAGAGAGTTATAAGTACACGAAGGAACATGAATGGGTACACGCCGAGAGCGGTCTGGGCACGGTCGGAATCACCGACCATGCCCAGCATGAGCTTGGTGACATTGTCTTCGTCGACCTTCCGAAAGTGGGAGCTCAGTTGACCAAAGGCGAGAGTTTGGGTTCGGTGGAATCAGTGAAGGCGGTCTCCGACATTTACTCGCCTGTGTCCGGTGAAGTGGCGGAGGTGAATGAGCTTTTGGCGACGAGCCCGGAAAAGCTGAATGAAGATCCACATGGAGCTGCCTGGCTGGTAAAAGTGAAGTTATCGGAACCGGACGAAATTAATAAGCTGTTGCCTGTTGGGGACTATCAAACTTATATAGGCGTTTAACGGCTTACCGGCCAGAGAGCGCCGCCAATCAACTCTTAGAAAATACCAGGAAACATCGTTGCGATACTTACCGAAGTCAGACTCTGAGCGTCGCGAGATGCTCGATACCATTGGTCTGCAAACTGAAGAAGACCTGATTGCTTATTTGCCGCCGGACGTGCTCTTTGACAGGCCATTACAGATTGCGGATGGCAAGAGCGAATACGATATTGTCGAGTACTTCAAACAGCGTGGCGCGGAGAACGCGAACGGATACCCGAGCTTTCTTGGCGCAGGCGTTTACAATCATTACCGCCCAGTGTTGGTGGACACCGTTGTATCGCGCGGCGAGTTTTTAACTTCGTATACGCCGTATCAGGCGGAAATCTCGCAGGGCACGCTGACCAGCATCTTTGAGTTTCAAACCATGGTTTGCCAGTTGACGGGCACGGAGGTAGCGAACGCCTCCATGTACGATGGATCTTCGGCGGTCCCGGAAGCAGCCATGATGGCGGTGCGCATCACGCGTCGGGACAAGGTACTGGTTTCGCGCACGGTACATCCGGAGTATCGCGAGGTGCTGGGAACTTACACCAAGCATCAAGGTATTCCTTTAGAAGAATTAGCGTATGCGGAGAACGGGCGTTTAGACCTCGATGACTTGCGGAAGAAGCTGAACGAGGACGTGGCAGCGGTAATTCTTCAAACGCCGAATTTCTTTGGACTGCTGGAGCAGGTGGAAGAGATTGCCGAGCTGGTGGCAAAGAAAGGTGCGCTGGTGGTGGTGGTGTTTACCGAAGCGGTGTCGCTTGGATTGATAGAGCCGCCGAAGGCCGCGGACATCGTAGCCGGAGAGCTGCAGAGTTTTGCGATTCCGCCGAGTTATGGCGGACCTTACGCCGGCATTATTGCGACGCGGGAGAAATATATCCGCCAGATACCGGGCCGCTTGGTAGGCGAGACAACCGATGCGGACGGGCATCGTGCGTTTTGTCTGACGCTGGCGACGCGGGAGCAACATATACGGCGGGAAAAGGCGACATCGAACATCTGTACAAATCAGGCGCTGATTGCTTTGATGGCGACTGTTTTTATGACCGTGTACGGCAAGGAGGGCTTGCGTGAACTGGCCCAACAGAACTTGGCGAAGGCGCATTATCTAGCCGGGAAGCTGCCATTGGCGTTCGACGGGCCGTTCTTTAATGAGTTTGTGGTCCGGACAGACCGCAAATCACCAGAGCAAATCAACGAGGCATTGGCAGAGCAGAAAATCATCGGCGGTTTGCCGCTAGGACGGTTTTATCCCGAGTTGAAGAACTGCATGCTGCTTTGCGCGACGGAGATGAACAGACGGAAAGATATGGACGCCGTCGCGGCAGCGTTTAGCAAGAATTGAGGGATGAACCGGTCATGATCAAGAAGGTCTCCAAGCATATTGTTCAGAACGAGCCGCTGCTGTTCGAAATGAGTTCGCCCGGCAAGCTAGGCTATCAATTGCCGGACCTGGACGTTCCCGAAGTAGATGCGGAAGCAGTTCTGGGCAAGGGAAATGTCAGGCGAGAGATCGAGGACTTTCCCGAGGTGAGCGAGGTAGATGCGATTCGTCATTTCACCCGGTTATCGACGTGGAACTACGCAATCGATCTGGGGTTGTATCCGCTGGGTTCCTGCACGATGAAGTACAACCCGCGAGTGAACGAACTGGTGGCGCGAACCGAGGGATTGGCCTGGGCGCATCCTTATCAATCCGAGGAGCTCTCGCAGGGGTGCATGGAAGTGATGGCCACCCTGGAGCAGGCGTTGGCCGAGATCACGGGCATGGACGCGGTAACTTTACAGCCAGCGGCGGGTGCGCATGGCGAGTTTACCGGGATCCTGATGATTCGGGCGCTGCTGGAAAAACGCGGCAACCCGCGCAAGACGATTCTGGTGCCCGATTCCGCGCACGGAACGAATCCGGCAACCGCGATGATGGTTGGGTACAACGTGAAGAACATCAAGTCGAATGAACGCGGCATGGTGGACTTACATGTACTCGACGAAGCGGTGACGGACGATGTTGCCGGCTTGATGATTACCAATCCGAATACGGTGGGTGTATTTGAGGAGAACATCAAGAAGATCTGCGGAATGCTGCATGACAAGGGCGCGCTGGTGTACATGGACGGCGCCAACATGAACGCATTGGTGGGTCTTACGCGGCCGGGAGACCTGGGCGTGGATGTGATGCACCTGAATCTGCACAAGACGTTTTCGACGCCCCATGGCGGGGGTGGTCCAGGATCGGGAGCGGTGGCAGTAGGGAAAGTGCTGACGCCCTATTTGCCGGGTCCGAGATTGAAGCGCGATGGCGAGATGTGGCGGTGGAATTACGATCTACCGGATTCAATCGGCCGTGTGCGGGCGTTTTACGGGAATTTCGGCGTGCTGGTTCGCGCGCTGGCCTACATCATGGCCCACGGAGGAAATGGATTACGGCGGGCGACGCTTGATGCGCTTCTGAATGCAAACTATATTCGGGCGCTGCTTGAGCCGTATTATGAGTTGGCCTATCAAGCACCGAGCATGCACGAATGCGTGTTTAGCGATGACCGGCAGGCTAAGAAGGGCGTACGCACGGGCGATATCGCGAAACGTCTGATCGATTATGGATTTCATCCCTACACGGTCAGCTTTCCGTTAATTGTTCGCGGGGCGCTAATGATTGAGCCAACCGAGACCGAGAGCAAGCGTGAACTTGAATTGTTTGCGGATGCGATGATCTCGATTGCGAAAGAAGTAGAGGAGGATCCGGAGCTTGTTCTGAAGGCTCCGCATTCGACGAGGACTCGACGGGTGGATGAGGTTACGGCGGCGCGTAAGCCTATCGTGCGGTGGAAGGGAACAGAACCGACCAGCTAGCTTAGCAGCCGATTAGCTGCTTCGAGCACTGTTTCGACGGTCAGGTCTGCTAGAGGCGTGTGCTGCAAGGTCGTGACTTGGGCTCCTCGTGGTGCCCATACCGCAGGATTCGTTTCTCCAAATAGAGCTAGCGTTTGAACGCCCGATGCAGCGGCCAAGTGAGTGATGCCGGAGTCATTACCGATATAGAGGCGGGCTCCGGAGAGCCATTTCCCCAGATCAAGCAAATTGGTAAAGCGAACAGGTTGCAATTCCGTAGGCAGTTCTTCTTCCGGTCCGGCGGTCCATTCCACGCGGCAAGATAGTTGCTCGCTAAGTTCGAGGAAAGAACGGAGCGGCCAATTCTTGCGAGGACTGCCCGAAAAAGGATGGATCACAACGGTTTCGCTCTGCTGGTACGAACTTAAGCGGATGTAAGCCATGAGGTCATCGGGAGCGCCTACCTGGCGAGCAAAAAAGTCGGTCGCATGACCGGTGTAGCCGATGGGAGGAAGTGCGGCGTGAAACTCGCAAGGAACGCCGAGGCTTAGAATTGCGGTACGGAATTCGGGGCGGTTGGATCCGTACCAACTGATGATGGAATCAAAGGATTGTAGACGTTGCCTGAGCGGGCCGGGCATCTCGATATCCCCGACGCCAACCAAGTCCAGACCTGTAGAAGCGATGGAATGTACTCGTGCGGCAAATTTGACCAGCGACACGGCAGAACTGGAGATCCACACTTCTGTGTAGTCGGCGTGCAAATGCTGGAGCGCCGGAAGCGAGAGGATACAGTCTCCTATGGCACCGGGCCGAATCAGAAGTCGGCGCACAGGAGAGGCAAACCAGCCCTACTGGATTGAAACTGGAACATGCACGTCCACGGTTGCGGGACGCAGACACATTTGGTTGTTACAGGCCTGGTAGCGCAGTTTCCCGTTCATGGTTGACGAACCCGGATGGGCCCGCTGTGGGACGGCGAAGCGGCTCTCGATATTGAAATCGCCGGTAAACACGGTGAGTGTTTCTGTGCCAACCTTGATCTCCTCAGGCTTTGGATAGGTGGTGGATTCGATGGTAAGCGGACCGCTGAGCCATGTGAGCTTGAGCGGGATCACGTATTCGTCCGTTGGCTTATCGCTATTGACATGAAAACCAGGTTGGACACTCATCCTAATCTGTTGAGTGACCATCGTGCCCGGATGACCGACGATTTTCGCTGGCGGCAGGACCGAGACTCTATGTTCCTGGGCGAACAGGGATACGGGAACAAGAATTGCGAGGACGGCGGATAGCCTAAGTGCCCAGGAGAGATTTGATTTCATCGAGGTACTCATTCCTTCCGGCAAGCCCTACGTGAACCTTAGCAATCCGGCCGCTGCGGTCGATCAGGAACGTCGTGGGAAGAGAATCGATACCGCCATAAAGTTGGGTTACCGAGTCGTTGCCGAGAAGAATGCGATAGTTCAACTTGTGTGCCGCTACAAAGGGCTTTATGGCCGCCCAACCATCATCATCCATAGAGACTCCAATAACTTCCAGCCCTTGCGACTTGTATTGTTTTTGAAAATCGATAAACCAGGGTATTTCTAACTGGCACGGGCCGCACCAAGTAGCCCAAAAATTCAGGAGGACGACTTTGCCCCGGTAATCGGAGAGCTTGACGTTCTGACCGTCGGCATCCTTTAGCGTGAAACCGGGCGCGGCCTTCCGGTCACTGGCTGATTTGCTGGCCGTCGTGCTTGCCGATGGGGTCGGACCGGAACATGAAAAAAGCAGGCCGACAGCCGCAACGGTAATTAATGCGAGTGACTTCATTGCTTAATGGGCTTGAGATCGCGGAGTTCCAGGCGTGGGAGGCCGCTCAAGTGACGGAATCTTCGGAGCGACAGCGCTGCCGGTACTGAAGAAATCAGAATCGCTGACCTGGATCTTATATTTCCCAAACTGCTCCTTCAGCACGGCCTGATTTCGATCTGCTTGAATCTTCTGGGTAATGCTTTGCTGCGCTTGCTCGAAAGGAACCTTCGTCCTGCTGTCAACCTTGAAAAGGTAGAATCCGTTCTTCACCTGAACGGGATCGGAGACTTGCCCCGGCTGCAGGTTGGAAATTACGGTTTTGATATTTGCAGGAAGATTTGCATCAGCGGCACTGACGGTTCCTAGTTCACCGCCGTGCGCAGCAGACGCCTTGTTGTCAGATTCAGTCGACGCCAGTGTTGCAAAGACCGTCCCACTCTTCAGCTTCTTCTCGATGTCGGCCGCCTTCGTACGAGCCTGTTCTTCGGTTCGATTGACGCCACCGCTCGGCGCAGGAGCACCAGGCAAGGCAAACCCTATAAAAATGCCAGCCAGCTTGATTTGTTCAAATTCACCAGGGTGGGCATCGTAATACTGTCTTGAATCGGGCACCGGCGTCGCACTGGTAGCGGCCAGGTGATTCAAGTATGCGTTTCCAAGAATATTCGCGCGAGTGGCTTCGAGTTCGTCTTTCCAAGGCTGCTTTTGATCCAGATGCAACTGAGTCGCCTGACTGGCGAACTGATGCACCATATATACCTGCTGCACGAGCGAGGCAAGACTGGGAGCAGACCGCCGCTGTTCGGGCGAGATATTTTTCAACATGTCCGCCGCTTGACGAGCCGTGATGGGATTCCCCTGGATCGTGGCGACCACTTTATTCGGCTCTTGTTCGGCGGTAGCTTCCGGACCCCTGACTCTCAACTGCCCGGAAGAACTTCCCTGTGGAGCAGATGTGGACTGAGACCACGCGAGCGTGGAGAAAGATAGTGCGAGAGCGATGGAAAGGCTGCGCTTCATTCAAAAATGCCAGATTGGCTCTTCCAACTCTAGCATGCAAAACGGCAGCTAACCGCTGTAACAAAAGCGTACTTACTGGGTTTTTACGGTCGCCTTCTTCAAGCTGGAGACTGCTTTAGCTTTGCCACTGGCGCTTACTTGAATATTGTTGATTACCTGCACCGCGCCGGCCGTTTTCGCCATGCGTGTCGCCGACCCTTTATGCTGCGCGACATCGGTATTGCCTTCCCAGGTGACTATGCCGCGCTGCACCTTGAAGCGGAAACCGTCTTTACCGATTTTCGATTTGGAGAGTTTGGCCCGGATGGTGGCGTCGATTTGCGAGTCGCTTGGCGTTGCCGGATGCGCGGAAGCCGCGCTCTTATGCGATGTACTCGCGTGGAGCGGCCTAGAAACTGTGACGAAGCAGAGTGGAAGCGCAAGCACAATGGTAAGGAAAGTGCGGATCATACTTTTAATTTATGCTGACATCGAAGTAGTGTATTGTGCGACGAAAATATCGCAGGTATTTTCCGATGAAATCCGTTCTTTTTTCGGCGACTGTCGATTATCAGAGGTGCGACATCTGCTTCGATGTACTGGTACGAATATCTCCTAAATACCACCGGCTTATCCGGCTTGGATAGGGGACATACGATAACTCAAGCGCACACTGAACACTCAGGCAAAAAAGCACAAGCCTGCAATGACGCACGCTGGATGCCCTCCAAAACGAACAGCACATTAAGAAACTATACCGTATGGTCTAAGTGCAATTAGAAGAATACGAGTACCGTAAGTACCTGCTAATTGCTTGTCTCGCTCCTTACTGCTATCCGTTGACACCGTTCTTTTGCTCTGGCTAAATGGCTACACGGACCCAATAAAATCCTGACAAATGATTTTAAAAACAAAAAAAATAAGTGAGAAAAATAATAGCTTGGAAATGGCTACAGTTACGGATATCTTTTTGCAACCTGTCTGCCGCTTAGCTTTTTTTGCAACCTTACTTATTTTTTTGAGCGCAGGCATGAATGCACAGGCCGGCAATTCGCGCGGCAGCATGCTCAAAGCTCAACCAGATGCGCCAGCAAATGCAACCGCGCCTTACCTATTAGGGCCGGAAGATCAGTTATCGATTCACGTGGCTGACTTAGAGGATATTTCGGACAATCCCGTGCGTATCGATCCGAACGGATATCTAGACCTTCCGCTCGTCGGACGGGTTCACGCAGCGGGTCAACCGGTTGAGGAGTTGCGGAGCTTGCTGTCCCGGCGGTTGGCAAAGTACATTGAGTCGCCGGACATCACAATCAACGTTCTCGAATACCACAGCCAGCCGGTTTCGATTCTCGGATCCGTAAACAGCCCAGGCCTCCACCAATTGCAAGGGCCGAAGACGCTGATCGACATGCTTTCAATGGCTGGCGGATTGCGTCAGGACGCGGGCCCTCAACTGACCATTACACGCCAGATGAAGTGGGGCAGGCTACCGTTGCCCGGTGCGCGAGTGGATTCAACGGGCCAGTTTTCGAGCGCGGATCTTTCTGTCAGTTCCATCATGAACGGCAGCGCCCCGGCCGATAACATTCCAGTTCGTCCGGAGGATGTGATCTCAGTATCTAAAGCAGAGGTGGTGTACGTAGTAGGGCAGGTAAAGAGGTCAGGTGGATTCACCTTAAACTCACATCAAAGCATTTCGGTGTTGAGAGCCCTTTCCCTTGCGGAAGGCCTGGATGTGAACGCAGCACCGAAGAGGGCGAGGATTATGCGCGCCGATAACGGTGAGCCCTCGCCGACGGCTGAAGTCACTGTTGACGTGCAAAAAATTCTGGAAGGCAAAGCTCCGGACCAGCCGCTTTACGCGAATGACATTTTGTTCATTCCGAACAGCCTTGCGAAGTCGACGATGAAGCAGGTAGCGCAAGCGATGCTGCAAGCAGCCACCGGTGCCGCCATCTACCGCTTCTAAGCGCATTAACGAGCACCTAAATGAACCGAACGGGAAACGAACCAGAAAATCACATGGACGACTTGCATAGACCGAAGCGGCTGGGGGACTCATCGCTCCTTTCGCCCGTGATCATCGAGCGCCGGGAGAGCATTGGCGGCGACTCCCACCGCCAGACCGCATCCGGCGTGGAGGGGGAGCCCGAAAGTCTCCTGATGGAGTACGTGCGGATCCTATCGCGCCGGCGGAAGAGCATCGTTTGGTTCGCGCTGGCCGGGGCATTGCTCGGCTTCGCGCTGACCGTGACTGTTCTTCCTGTATACCGCGCGCGGACGTCGCTCGACATCCAGAATCTCAACTCTGACTTCATGAATATGCGAGATGTCGCCCCCACCGGGGAAAACACGGCATCGTCGGCGGATACATACGTTCAGACCCAGATAAAGCTGCTCCAGAGTGATACTTTGCTGCAGCGCACGGCGAATCGCATGCAACAGAAGGGAGAGGCATTGCCCATCGAGCGCGGTGATTTGCTGTCGTTGCTCAAGCACGACATCGGACTACCTTCGCCCGCACCTCTCGCGAGCGAGGCGGTACTTCACTTCGCCGAGCAAAAAGTATCGGTAAAACCCTTGGGCATGACGCGGCTGGTGGAGGTAACCTGCGACTCTTGGGACCCGACGTTTTCGGCGGAGTTTTGCAACACGCTCACTAGTGAGTTCAGAGACCAGGATCGCGAAGTGCGCTGGAACGAGGCGCAAAAAACAAGCGAGTGGCTTTCGCGGCAATTGGCCGATGTCAGGACAAATCTTGCCGAATCACAGAAGCGGCTGGAGGCTTCGGCCGGCGGCGATCCGCTGCTCCTGAACCAAGACAATTCAAGTGTTGCGGTGGAGAAATTGCGTCAGTTGCAAAGCGAGTTAATGCAAGCACAAGCCGATCGAGTGGCAAAGCAAGCCCAATTTGAGATCAGCAACGCCTCGGCTCCCGATGCGCTGCCGATGGTTCTCGACGATGGGCCGCTTCGCGACTATCAAATGAAATTAGTGGACCTACGGCGGCAATTGGCAGGGCTTATGCCGCCACTGACGCCGGAACACCCCAAAGTACAGCACCTGATGGCGGAGATCAAACAACTGGAAGGGACGATGCTTGGCGAACGGAAGAATGCCGCCGACCGTATGCGCAACGAGTACAGCGCCGCGCGGCAGAGAGAGAGCCTGCTCTCGGCCGCCTATGCGACGCAAGAACAAAAAGTGTCGCATGAGATGGGGCGCGCGAGCCAGGTGAGCATGCTCCGGCGGGAAGTGGAGTCTGGTCAGCAGCTCTATCAGACGCTGTATCAGAAAGTGAAAGAGGCGGGCTTTGCCTCAGCGATGCAGGTTTCAACGATTCGCGTGGTAGACGCCGCCCAAGCGCCGCAACTGCCAATCGTTCCCCGGCGCGGTATGTCCATGGTGGTAGGCGTCCTGTTGGGGGTGCTCGCCGGTGTGGCCCTTGCGTTCTTCCGGGAACGCACGCAGAAAGTGCTGCGAGCTCCGGGCGATGTTTCACGTTATCTGGAGATGCGGGAACTAGGCGTGATTCCCTCGGCCAAGCATGGGCTGAAGGAAGCCTACACACCGCAGCGTGCCCTTTCCAAATCACCCGTTAGCTTATTGCCGGCCGGAACAAAGCTCCTGCCCGGAACGGTGTCGCAGAGTCAGCCACTCGATATGGCGACCTGGACGAACCAGACCTCGCTGGTGGCGGAAGCCTATCGCAACGCGACATATTCAATTCTGCTTTCCAGCAAAAGCGGCGAACGAGCGAGGCAATATGTGGTGACAAGCCCGAACGTAGGTGAAGGTAAAACCACGGTCACATGCAATCTCGCCCTTGCGTTGGCACAAGCAGGCAAGCGCGTCGTCGTGATTGACGGGGACCTTCGCCGGCCGCGACTACACAAAGCGTTAAACGTCGTGAACGGAGCGGGACTCCGTGAGTTGTTGCGCGGCGACTTGGATCCGGATCTGACTCCTCTCGCCGTGTTTTGCCGTCCGACCCAAGCGCCAAACCTTTCCGTCATTTCCAGTGGAACAGGATCCGGGGAACCGAGCGGGCTTCTCTACTCCAGCCGGCTTAAATCTTTGCTCGAACGACTATCGCTCGACTTCGACGTCGTGCTGGTCGACAGTCCGCCGATGCTTCACTTGGCGGATGCCCGTATCCTGGCAGGCATTTCAGATGGCGTGATTCTCGTATTCCGGGCACGCGTTACAAACCGCGACACAGCCGGCTTGGCGCGCGATCTTTTCCTGAACGACCACATTCGTGTGATCGGAACGATCCTGAACGACTTCGATCCGTCGAAGGAAGGACGGGCGGCCTATTACAACTCGTATTACCAGTACCAGGATATCGCGGCGGGAGAGCGAACGGACGCATGACAGCCGGCTTAGCATCTCCCGAAATTCCGGTTGCAGAGCAAAGCAGTTCTTTGCGGGCCGGTATTCCGAAACACGTCGCCAAGGATCTGGCAAGCGGAACTTCCGCGCTGGGTATTGCTTTGATGGTCGAGCGAGGCTTCGGGTTCCTCGCCAATGTGCTGGCAGCGAGACTCGGAGGCACAGGAACATATGGGGCCTATTCGCTTGCCATTACGACAGCGAATAATGTGTCGACCTACGCAGCAGGCGGCATTGGTTCGACCGCGATCCGATTCTCGGGGCAGTATTCGCGCGGAAGCGCTGGGTATCCGACGCTTTCACGTGTTCTGTTAATCGTCTCGTTCGTCTCGGCGCTCCTTGCCGCACTGGCACTGACGGCCGGCGCTTCTCCCATTGCTCATCTACTACAAAAACCGGAGTTGACTAGATTGCTGCAGTGGACGGGGCTCTCCGCCGCCGGAATGATCTTGTTGGAGTGCTGCCGGGGCTTCCTGGTAGGGCAGCGGCGCATGGCAGCCATTCTGCTGCTTTCGCTGACGGTAGGAATCGGTCTTGTGACTCTGCTGCCCTTCGCTGCACGCCTAGGAGCAATACCGATGATTTGCATGCAGGGCGGCATTGGGTTAGGCGCCGTCGGCCTGTGCCTCTCGCTGTATCGACCGCTGGGACTGGCATCTACCGGCGACAGCGCCATTCGCGAGCCGCTGGCTCCCATGTTACGCCAAGTCTGGTCATTCGGATTTATTCAGTTGGCGGGATTGATCGCCAACAATGCGGCCGGATGGTGGCTGGCATCGCTTGTCGCGCGCGCGGACAGTTCGATGGCTCAAATGGGGTTCTTCGCTATCGCAAGCCAACTGCGCAATATGACCAGCCTGTTTCCCGGACTGCTGTCCGAGAGCAGTCTAGCAGTCATGGCCCAGGATGGCGGTGGCGCGGAAAGAACTCCGGATCAAGTGATGGCTGTTTGCACCTTTGCGACGGTGACGGCCTCGCTGCTGTTGGCGGGCATCGGCATGATGCTTGTTCCGTGGGGACTGGTTCTGATTTACGGCAAGTCCTATGCGGCTGCCTCCAGCGCCGTCGCGGTCGCTCTGGCGGTCGCGGTGGTTCACATGGGCAGCGCTCCAGCCTCGGCGCGCCTTAGCATCATTTCCATTCGGACAACGGGCCTCATCAACTCCGTGTGGGCGGTGGTGGTGGGAGTTTCGGCCAGCCTCTTTCTTTTTCATCAGGGCAGCGCATTGAAGGGTATGATCATTTTTCTCGCCGGGCATCTCGTTTCAGCGGTGCTGGTTTTTGCTTATTTATCCAGCCAGAACTGTGTTCGCCGAGGCGTCGCTGGAGTCTTCAGTATCGGGTCGGCCGTGAGCATGACTATGGCATTGCTTGCCGTGGTTCGCAACCAGCAATCGCAGCTTGCGTTTGCCGCCACCGGCGCTATGATCGCGGTCTTTTGCATTGGGTTCTTTGCGTTGTTCCAGATAGGGAAACGCCACGGATGGATGCCGAGTCCACACACTCTGCAGGCGTTCTTCAGGAGCCGCAATGTCTAACACGATTCTTACTCCTTTGACAGTGCCGCAACAGACTTCAACTTGTGCCGGAGAACAGCGTGTTCGGACGAAACAGAAATCTATCAACATTCTCGCCTACGTTCATCTGCGCAACATTCACGGGTCTACCGGTGCTGGCCGTGTGGCGCGTCAGTTGACAGAACATCTGGCGATGCGGGATGACGTACACCTGAAGATTCTCGCCGATCCGGCGGATCATGCCCGCATTGTTCCTCTAGTGGGTAAGCCATGGGATCAGTTCCAGTATTGTTTCCTCCGATCGGAAACGTCCCGCCAGCAGGCGAAATGGTTCGTCTTTGACCGACCACGTGGTGAAAACTATTGGCCTGAAGCGCAGATCGTTTTCTGCACTGCGGAATCCTACGTTCCCGCGAAAAGGGCGCGGGTTGCCGTGACCGTTCATGATGCCGCCTACTTTGAACAGCAGGCTCATCGTCAGGACGGGGCGTTTCTGAGGCAGCGACTGAAATGGACCTTGCTGTACCGGAAGATGGCGCGAAAAGTCGATCTATTTCATACCGTCTCGCACTTCTCCGCTGAACGCTTGGCACATTTTTTTCCGTCGATCAAAGACCGCATCCGGGTGGTACACAACGCGGTCACTCCTCATTTTTTTGCGCCCGTGACGAGCGCGGGAGCAGCGTACGTCAGAAATGCCGGGCTGGCCGACCGGCCCTTTGTTCTCGTGCCAGGAGGACTCCACTTTCGCAAAAATGCCGAGCTTATTTTGGAAGCTTGGCCGTTGTTGAAGCAGCGCTATCCAGGACTCACGCTGGCCGTGGTCAATCATTCCCATCCGCAGTATGTCGAACGAGCAAAGGCTTTCGGCGAAGACTTCCACATCCTCGGATTCGTGCCCGATGACGGTTTGCGCGCCCTATACTCGGCGGCGCAGGTGGTCTGGTTTCCATCGCGGTACGAAGGCTTTGGGCTTCCGGTGGCCGAGGCGATGGCTTGCGGTGCACCGGTGGTCACCAGTAATGCTTCGTCATTACCGGAGGTGGCGGGGGATGCAGCGCTGCTCGTCGCGCCGGATGATGCCGAAGCTCATGGCAATGCCATCCATGAGCTTTTATCGGATGAGCGATTTCGGGCCGATCTTGGCTCGCGGGGCAGAGAGCGTGCGAAGCGGTTCACCTGGGATTCCGCGGCGGCGCAGTTGAAAGGACACTTCAATTCTCTGCTCTAGGCAGAAAACAGGAAAGCATTTCATGACGCAAACAAATCAAATATCGAACCGCGTCGTTGTTGTTCACCGGGGCGCGCGCGACGCCTATCAGGTATCACGTGCATTGTCCGAAGCGGGCCTTCTTGATTCGCTGGTGACGGACCTGTTCTGGCCGGGCGACCAGGCGTGGGCGCGTCAACTTGCGGGGGCGCTTCCACCCTCGCTGCGTCGCATGCTACTGGCGAGAAGTGAACCGAATCTTCCTTCGTCGTCCGTACGGAAGTGCTCGTTCAGCGGACTTACATCGTTCCTCCTTGACAAGTTGCCGCAGGCACCATTTGCGTGGCGGCGGCGTGCCACGCGCTGGGCCGATGCATCCCTGGGGACAGCAGCAGGACAACGCGCGGCAAGAAACAGTTCCGCGCTGTTGAGCTATAGCTACTACGGCTACCACGCCTTCTCGGCCTATGACGGTCCTGGAATGCTGTTCCAATTACATCCTCACCCGGCCAGCATCCGCGCGCTTCTGTCGCGAGAGTTAGAGGACCATCCCGAGTGTGCACCTTCGCTGCGAAAGGAATGGGAACTTGCCCTGCCGGAAGAAGATTTCGAACGGTTAGTCGCGGAGACGCGGATGGCCAAGCACTGGTTGGCGGCATCGTCGTTCACGCGAAAAACATTGGTGGAAAACGGCGTTCCCGAGCAGTCCATCAGTGTCATACCTTACGGCGTGAATCTCCAACGGTTTGCGCCGCCCGCGCCACGGCTGCGCAGGCAAGATTCCGGTCCGCTGCGGCTCTTGTTTGTCGGGACCATCAATCAACGCAAAGGCATTAAATACCTTCTTGAGGCGCTTCGCTTGTTAGCACACCGGCAAGTCGAGCTAACGGTTTGCGGACGCGTGGTGGACGACCTACAACTATTCAAGGGATTCGGTTCGCAGGTGACCATACGGCCGTCAGTGAGCTTTTCGGAGTTGTTGGAAGCGTACCAGCAAGCTGACCTTTTCGTGTTTCCATCAGTTGCAGAAGGATTTGCGCAAGTGCTGCTGGAGTCGCTGGCGTGCGGGCTGCCGATTCTGAGCACTACACATACAGCAGCGCCGGACCTGATCGAAGACGGCATTCACGGCTTTGTGGTGGAGCCGCGCCGGTCCGATCTGCTCGCTGGGCGGATTGAGTGGGCTTTGCGGCATCGTAGGGAGCTGCAAGAGATGCGCATCGCGGCGCGGCAGCGCGCCGAACAGTTCACCTGGGAGCGGTTTCGCAAGGGCGTAACCGCATCGGTTCTTCAGTTTATTCAAAATCAGGCGGATTCCTCCGTGGAGGCGTTGGAACAGCATGTTTGAAGCGCTGCTGTGGTTGGCCATCGCGATTGCGGTGATCGGGTTGCTAGCTGCCTACGATGGGAGCCGCGACGTCTTTCATCCGCTGGTCTTCATCGCGCCGATGATGGTGTTTCTGTACGGATGGATGCCCATGAAACTGCTTGCTTCCGGCAGCCTGGCGCGTTTTTTCGAAAACGATCAGCTTGTGCGTGTGCAGACCTTGAATGTGCTCGGGATCGCGGCGTTCGTGATTGCGTGTTTGTCGGTGGGAGTTCGCGTCAAGCGGCCTGAGCAAGATCCTCGGAAGCTTTCCGCTCTTGGGTGTGCGCGCCTTCGGACGGGCGGAGCGATCGCCGGCGGTATCGGGCTTCTTTGCTGGATGATTTCGATCATCAACGTTGGCGGATTTGTGAAAGCTTTCAGCCGATCCTACAGTGGCGGATGGGATGACAGCGGCTATATTCGCGACGGCAATCTGCTTTTGCTCGTCGGCGTGCTGCTGATGATTGCCGCTATTGCGTCGGAGGGGCCGCGCCTCGTCAATCTTTTATTCCTGGGACTGTACGGTTTGCCATGGTTGGCGCAGGCGCTATTGACGGCACGCCGGGGACCCACCTTCGCGATCACCATTGTGGTCTTGATGAGCTGGTACCTGTTTCGCAACCGCCGACCACCGCTGGTCGCGATGGCTGCTACCGGACTGTTACTTGGCTGGCTGGTGCTCTTCCTGGTTTCCAATCGCGGCAGTATCTATCTTGGTTCGAACTTTGCCGTAAAGAGCGACGTCACGAACATTGTCGAGCAGGCGGACACGGGAAACGAATTCATCTACGGCACCGGCTCAGTGATCAGTACCGAAAAACGCGGACATTACTTTTGGATGCGGCGCTATCTGGCTCAACTTCTGGTACGTCCCATTCCGAGCTCGATATGGCCCACTAAGTATGAAGATTTCGGGGTTCCTGAATTGAGAGAAAACGCAGGAACAGGCGAGGGTTTCGGCGATGCACTGGGGTGGGTGGGCGCAGTGGGTTCGGCTCCGGGGATTGTCGCCGATTTGTTCATCGAGGTGTCGTGGCTGGCGGTTGCGGTCATGGGCGTTCTTGGCTGGTGCTACGGCTGGGTTTGGCGCAAAGCATTGACCGGTGGACCAGCATGGGCGAGCCAGTACGTGATTCTTTCGGCACTCTCCATTTACCTGGTGATGCAAACCATGGAAGCGGTGATTTTCCGAACGCTTCTTTTATCGATTCCCTGCTGGCTGGTTTGGAAGTGGGCTTTAAGTGCTCCAGCACCGGGCCGTTTACGCACACCCGATTTACTGGGGACACAGCAACAATTTTCTTCGAGGAGTATGTACCGTGTTTGAGACCGCCGTTGCCGCGATCGAATCTTCAGAAGTCGTATCCACCGAGAGCAAGGGATGCAAGCTGGCCGTTGTGTGGATTGACTGGTATGCATACCACGTCGCGCGCTTCCGGGCGCTGACAGAACATCATGCACTCCGAGGCACTGTTGCCGGTCTCGAGATGGTGGGCGGAACGGGCGTCCACACCGGTTTGAAATTTCGCGAGGAGTTGCCCGCTTCGATGCCCATCCAAACTGTGCTTCGCGACGGCAATTGGAAGGAGGCCGGCAAGTGGCAATTGGCCCGTTCTATCTGGCGGCATCTGGACCGGCTTGATCCATCGGCCGTGCTTGTTCCTGGATATTACACCGTGCCGGGCCTAGCGGTTGCGGTTTGGGGGCGATGGCGGCGGCGGCGCACGATTCTGATGACGGAGAGCACGGAGCACGATCACCGGCGCACTTGGTGGAAAGAGACTGGTAAGGGATGGCTACTTCGCTCATTGTTCGACTGGGCAGTGGCAGGCGGCAAGCCGCATAAACGCTATTTGCAAAACCTGAAATTCCCTGTGCAGCGCATTGCGGGCTTCTACGACGTCGTGGATAACGGTTTCTTTCACCACCAGTGCCAGGATCTCCGGCTTCATCACCGGGCGGACGAGTTTGGGCTGCCGGAGCATTACTTCCTATACGTTGGCCGTCTCGCCGCGGAGAAGAACATCAATGGGTTGTTCGACGCGTACGTCGCCTACCGGCGCGCGGGTGGCTCTTGGCCCCTTGTGCTGGTAGGCGACGGCCCGCTTCGGAAAGACCTGGAGGCGAGAGCACTCCGATCCGGCTTTGGAGCGGATGTCGTGTTTGAGGGACTGAAGAATTCCCATGAACTTCCTCGTTACTATGCCTTTGCTGGCTGCTTTGTGCTTCCGAGCACGCGCGAGCCTTGGGGCTTGGTTGTGAATGAGGCCATGGCTTCGGGTCTGCCGGTAATTGTGTCGGACCGTTGTGGCTGTGCGGAGGATTTGATCGTTCACAACGAGAACGGATATTTATTCGATCCTTCTAATCCACCGCAGCTTACTGACCGCTTGATGAAGATAAGCGGATTAAGCGCGGAAGCCCATCACCTCATGGGCGCTCAGTCGTACAAGATTATTTGCCGATATTCGCCTGGCCAATGGGCCGGTGAGATCGCCCGTATTGTTTCCGCGTGAGAATTATGGCCACCATCACTGAAATTTCCCATCGTCAAAAGACGAAGCTCGTCGCTCCGCCAAGTCACTCGCTGCGGAGGGTCAGCGGACCGTCCTGGTTAAACGTTGTTTCTCATCTCGATCCGAAATACGGAGGGTTGAGTTCCGCGGTTCCGGCGCTAAACTCGGCGATCTCGAATACTGGCAGGGTTGAATTGTCGCTGGCTGGCTTTTGCGCGGAGTCCGAACAGTATTCGCCCGCCCTTTCGAACGGCGTGGCTGTCCATCATATGCCGCTAGGACGGTTGGCTTGGGCAAGGAATACCGAAGCGCGCAGGAATTTTGCGGCACTTGTGGACCGATCGGAGGGAGTCCATATTCACGGTCTTTGGCAACACAGTACATCGGTTGCAGCGCGGCTCGCGCGCAGATCCGGGAAGCCCTACATCGTCTCCGCTCACGGAATGCTCGAAGCGTGGGCACTACGCAACAAGAGGCTCAAAAAGATGATCTATGCGGCACTATTTGAGCGGAAGAACGTGCAGGGCGCTGCTTGTCTTCATGCTCTTACGGAAGCCGAAGCACGCGACTACCGGCATTTCGGGGCGATGGGCCCGATCGCAGTCATTCCGAACGGCGTAGACGTGCCGATTGGCGTGTCAAGCCAGATGTTCCTCGACCGTTTTCCTCAGTTTGCGGGGAAGCGTCTGATCCTTTTCCTCGGACGTATCCATTTCAAAAAGGGACTGGATCTGCTGATGAAGGCCTGGAGTCCGATAGCGGCAAAGTGGCCAGAAGCCCAGGTGATCGTCGCTGGACCGGATTTTGAGAACACGCAGGCCACGGTGAAGCAACTCGTGGAGACGCTTGGAATTACCGATCGCGTCAGCTTTACGGGCATGCTAACGGGCGATATGAAGTGGAGCGCACTTGCGGCCGCTTCGTGCTTCGTTCTGCCTTCCTATTCGGAGGGACTGAGCGTATCAACGCTGGAGGCGCTAGGCATGGGGATACCGGCAATTGTTACACGTCAATGCAATCTTCCCGAAGTGGCGGAAAGGGAATGTGGCTGGGTTGTCGAAGCACAAGTATGGGCATTGGCTTCGGCTCTCACCGAATTTTTGAAGGCTTCGTCAGCAGACCAGGAGCAGATGGGGGCGAATGGCCGTGCACTTGTTGCCGACCGTTACAGTTGGCCGCAAGTGGGCAAGCAGATGGGCGAAGTTTATCGCTGGGTGGGGGGCGGTCCTCTACCGGGCGAAGTCGAAATTCAAAGGAGTCGAAAATAGCGATGAGCAAGATAAACCTGAAACAATTCGACAATTCCTGGTTCAAGCCGGGGAAGTCCCTTCCGTGGCAGCTTGCCTGGTTCTTTGTGGGACTGCCATTGCTGCGGTGTTCCGTTCTGCCGTCGTCGACGTTTCGCGTTTCCCTCCTGAGGATATTTGGCGCAAAGGTGGGAGACGGGGTCGTCATTAAACCCGGCGTGCGCGTGAAGTATCCCTGGCGTCTCGCGATTGGTAACGATTGCTGGTTGGGCGAAGACTGCTGGATTGATAATCTGGCCGCCGTGGAAATCGGCAACAATGTTTGCGTGTCCCAAAGCGCTTATCTTTGCACGGGAAACCATGACTGGACCGACCCGGCGTTTGGACTGATGGCGAGATCGATTGTCCTCCGCGACGGATCGTGGGTTGGCGCGAAGGCGCTTATCACGCCAGGAAGAATGTTAGGCGAGGGGGCCATTGCTAGTGCCGGGAGCGTGGTCACCGGCGATATACCTGCTTTTGAGATTCACACCGGCAACCCGGCTGCGTTTGTGCGCCGCCGCCACATAAAGGGCATCGCCGGAGCATCAGTTCGTTCCATTACTCCAGAAATCCGATCTGCTAGTTCCGCACTCCAGGAGGTCAGTCAATGAAAATTTTGCTGCTGAATCAATTCTTTTGGCCAGATTCGTCGGCCACTAGTCAGCTATTGACCGATCTGGCGCGCGAACTCGAGGCGCGCGGGCATGAGGTCCATGCCGTGTGCGCAGATCGTAGATACGCCCTGAAGGATTCGGGCGCGGCACCGCCCGTAAAAATACATCGGGTAAAAAGCCTGCCGTTTGTGCGCGGCCCATTAGGCCGGGTTCTCTCTTATGCTTCCTTCTTCACCTCTTCGGCGTGGAAGGGAGTCACCGGGCCAAAGTTCGATCTGGTCATCACGCTTACGACGCCGCCGCTGCTTTCGCTAGTGGGTAATTTGCTCAAGCTTTTTCGCGGATCCCGGCACTTCATCTGGGAAATGGATATGTATCCAGATGTCGCGGTTGATTTGGAATACGTTCCGGCGGGCGGCCTGTTCGACCGGATCGTGGGAACAGCAGCGGACTTTTCACGCCGACAAGCGGACGGCATTTTAGCGCTGGGCGATTGCATGCGGGAGCGATTGATACGCCGGGGCATTGCAACGGACAAGATTCACGTCGCAGAAAACTGGGCAGATGGCAGCGTCATTCAGCCAGTGGCCAGAGCTGCTAAAGATGGCCGTCTGGTACTCCTGTACTCCGGCAATCTTGGTCTCGCTCATGATGTGGACACCTTGGCGGGCGCGATCGACGGTTTTCGAGACGACCCCCAATTTCAGTTCATCTTCGCGGGGAGTGGCCCACGCCGCCAGAAGTTAGAGCAATGGTGCGGCGAACAAGAAATCAAAACAGTTGAGTTTCGGCCGTATAGCCAGCGGGCAAATTTGGGTGAAAGTCTAGGCGCGGGTGATGTCGGCCTAGTGACTCAGCGCGATTCCTGCATCGGGTCGGTGGTCCCCAGCAAGGTTTACGGGCTGCTGGCGGCGGCCCGTCCCATTTTATTTGTAGGACCCAGAACAGCGACACCGGCCCAGATCATCAATCGCTTTCAATGCGGCTGGCAGGTAGACTGCGGCGACGTAGCCGGACTGATGGTCCTACTGCGGAAACTGGCTGCTGATCGCGCTCTGGTGAAGGCTGCAGGCGAGCGGGCGCGGGAGGCCTTCGTTGAGCATTACGACCTGCCGCTGGGCGTCTCGCGTATTTGCTCGCTGGTAGGAGCAGATGCAGTACCAGGCCCGACCGCCTCGTTAGAGCTCTCGGCAAGCAGGTCGTAATGCATATCGAAAATAATATATCGCGGAGCACTAAATTGATCGCGGAACTTACTCGGAGACTTACTCAATGTACGCACTTCTAGGGCTTGGCTTCATATCTCTTATTCTTTGCTTGATATTGACCCCACTCTGCAGGAATTTATTCTTGAAGTGGAACTTAGTGGATGTTCCAGACGGCGAACGCAAAGTTCACGCCAGGCCCATTCCTCGCATCGGTGGCATTCCCATTGCCATATCCTACTTGGGCGCAATCGCCGCCATGCTTGCGTTCGCACCAAACGGAGCGCAGATCGCGGTTCAGCACCAAGATCTACTGTGGTCGTTGCTGCCGGCGGCGGGTATCGTTTTTCTTACCGGAGTGATTGACGATCTCATCACGATCCGGCCATGGCAAAAGCTCGGTGGTCAACTATTGGGTGCCGTCTGGGCGGTATTAATGGGTGTGCGTATTACTAGTTTCAACGGCCACCCAGAGACAGAATGGCTTTCCATTCCGCTCAGCATTTTGTGGTTAGTCGGCTGCACGAATGCCTTTAATTTAATCGATGGCCTGGACGGCTTAGCTTCGGGCGTAGGACTGTTTGCCACGCTGACCACGCTGCTGGCGGCAATTCTGCAAGGAAATTGGGGGCTGGCGATGGCGACGGTCCCGCTCGCCGGCTGCCTGCTGGCGTTTCTTCGCTACAACTTCAATCCTGCATCGGTATTTCTTGGCGATAGCGGGAGCCTGACGATTGGCTTTATGCTCGGCTGCTTCGGAGTGATCTGGAGTCAAAAGTCAGCGACACTACTCGGCATGGTTGCGCCGGTAATGGCACTAGCGCTTCCTTTGATGGATGTCGGGTTGTCCATCGGACGACGGTTCCTTCGCAATCAGCCTATTTTCCAGCCAGACCGCGGACATATACATCATCGGCTTCTTGCATTGGGATTCAAGACGCGCGATGTGGCCCTCATTTTGTATGTTGTTTGCGGAATTGCCGCTGCATTGTCGCTTCTGCAAAGCTCGTTGTCATTCCATTTGGGAGGTCTCATCATTATCCTTTTCTGTGCGCTATCTTGGATCGGCATTCAACGTTTGGAGTATGTCGAGTTTGCCACGGCGAAGAGAATACTAAAGCAGGGTAATCTTCTGCGAGTCTTTCATCAAGAAATCTTTCTGGAACATTTCCGTGATGCGGTTACGGAGGCGAGAACGAAAACCGAATTCTGGCGAGCAGTACGAAGTGCCTGTCTCGAACTTGGCTTTGTCTCGATGAGCCTAACGCTAGACGGCGAGACGTTTCAGGAGGTCTTCCATGCCGGTCAGACGGAGCCGTCCTGGCAAGTTAGCTTTTCCCTACGGAAACAGGGACAACTATCGTTGACACGTGCGTTTCAAAACAAGCCATCTCCGGCGATTACGTCTTTCTTGCACATACTGCAAGAATGTGCGGACGCCAAAAATTTTGTGTCCGAGATGCCGATTGCGGCCTGCGTCAATGGGCCAGCAACGGTTCGTCCGGCAAAGATGTTCCACAAGTTATCGAAATCTTCAGTTGTGAACGAGTTAGACGTTCACTAAGTAGTCGGAGTCATGGTCAAGGGGATTTTATATCGTCAACGAGCTTATTTAGCTCTTCCTGATAGCTACGCCAGCGCTCATGAATACGTTCGTGAGCGCCACGACCTTCGAGTTTCCAGGGAAGAAATCTTTGATTGAGGCCGACGAAGTGCGCTCCGCATCGCCCCAAGGACTGCTGGTGCATGGGAAAGGGCGAGCAGATCGAAACATCCTCGCGGCTGACAAGGGAAAGATGCGTTTGGCAAAGAACGGCGGCTTGCAGGCCTTGCTCATCCAATTCCGACCGTAGCACAACGGCGGTCTCCTGCAACTTTTCTCGGAGTCGACCTTCCAAGTCGAATTTTGGCGGAATGCCCCGGATACCGGAGTTGATAGCACGAGCATCGCAACAGGCGGAAAACTGACCCAAGCAGCGCTGTGCATCTTCGGCCATCACGCACCATTCGGGATCGCTCGAAGCTAACCATTGCCGGATCGCATCCGGTACTCGCCACAGGATCACATCGTTATCCAGCGAGAGTTCGTGCAGGTCCGGATATAAACGCACTGGCGCCAACTTCCAGGCGACCCCTTCGGCCATGCCTTCGTCTAGCTGCGTCATGAGCCAGCCGGGGACGTGATCGTCAGAGTGAATCCATTGGACCTCGTCCGCCATTGAGCCTAAACGATCCTTAGCCGCCGAAAGTGAAAGGGAATTTGCACAGACTGCGTATTCGGCTCCAGGGCCAAACAGTTTTTTCGCCGCGCGTATCGAGAGATCCAAGGCCTCAAAACCAGGCACACTCACATCGCCGATGGTCCACCGTACACCTAAACCTTTATTCTTCATCAATTATTTCCGCTAAACATGTGTAAAAAGCTAGAGATTGTTGGATGGGCGCCGCATCGCCTGACGCCGGCGTTGGATTCCCGATCCAATACCCTCGATAATAGAGGAGTGGAGGGCGTGACGCTTCAGAGTGGACCGCTCACTAACAAAGGAGAAGGAAGCGAATGTCAAAAAGCTTATTAGAACAGCTCCGTGAAATGACTGTCGTGGTGGCCGACACCGGGGACATCAAAGCCATTGAAAAAGCAAAACCGCAGGATGCGACAACCAACCCTTCGCTGATCACTGCCGCGGCGCAAATGCCGGAGTATCAACAGATCGTAGATGACGTGCTCACTACAGCCAAGAAGGAGGCAGGTAAGAATGCGCAGGATAAGGATGTGGCGTCGCTGGCGTTTGAGCGTCTGGCGATTGCGTTTGGTAAAAAAATTCTCGCGATTATTCCAGGTCGTGTATCGACCGAGGTAGATGCGAGGTTATCTTACGATACGGAGAAGACGCTTAAAACAGCCCACTCGATTATCGAGCAGTACGATAAAGCGGGAATTTCTAAAGAGCGAATTCTGATCAAGATCGCTTCAACCTGGCCGGGAATTCGCGCCGCCGAGAAGCTCGAAAAAGAGGGGATTCATTGCAATTTGACCCTGCTGTTCGGGATTCACCAAGCGATTGCATGCGCCGATGCGGGAGTCACTCTGGTTTCGCCATTCGTGGGACGCATCCTCGATTGGTATAAGAAAGATACCGGAAAGGATTATCAGGGCGCGGACGATCCGGGCGTGCAATCTGTCACAAAAATCTACAATTACTTCAAGAAATTCGGCTATAAGACGCTAGTGATGGGCGCGAGTTTCCGCAATATTAGCGAAATTAGAGAACTGGCGGGTTGCGACTTGCTGACGATCTCACCAAAGCTGATTTCTGAACTCGACGCGACAAAGGAAGAACTGCCTCGCAAGCTCGATCCTGAAAAGGCGAAGAGTATGCAGATTGAAAAGATCTCGATCGACGAAGCCAAGTTCGAAGAGATGCACAAAGCAGACCGCATGGCATCCGATAAGCTGACCGAAGGAATTGAAGGGTTCAGCGAAGCTTTAGTGAATCTCGAAAAGCTTCTTGCGGATCGCCTTACGAAACTAGGCACAGGCGAAAAGCAAGAACTGGCCTACCGTTAGTCATTCAGCTTCTCATAAACAAATAAGGCCCGGTCTCCTAAGTAGAAGACGGGCCTTCAAAGGTATTTTCTGCTCTAGTGCGCAACAGCAATAGTCGCAAGATAATTGCCGTAGCCGATGATGATTGTGGACAAGCCCAACACTGCTAAACCCGAGGCTAGCAAGTACAGAGAGAATCGTCCAGCCCCTTTCCATTCCTTCAATCCAATTCCCCACAATGTGCTGAAGATGATGATGCTGGCCATGTGAATAGTCCAACTGGAGAATTTATAAGCTCCCATCTGGGTCTCGCCCATGGTGTAGAAGAAAAATTGCATGTACCAGGTCACACCAGCTAGAGCGCAAAGCAAATAGTTCCTCCCGAGCGGCACACGAATGGTTTCGCGAATCAGTGCAGTAGTGGGAGCGGAAGTTAGGACGCTAGTGGTCGGTCCTGTAAGCGCGGTCTCTTCGATCAGTTGAGGGGAGCTCTCGTTCGATTCGTACTGAAGTCTTGAGGCCAGGTATTCATGTCCCGTTCGGTTGCGGACGTTCAACAGAAGAGTCCAAATAAAGTTGGTCGCAAAACCGCCGAGGAGCACTACGACCAGCACAGGTAAACCCTGCCATAGAGGCGGTGTGCCATGCCGCAGAGTCAATTCCCTGATTGGATCTCCCGCCGCCAAGCCGTACGCGAAGCAAGCGCTCATCACTCCAGACAAGATCGCCACCAAGAGTCCCTTTCTCAAATTGAACTCTTTGATGGCCGCTTGTTGTGCTTGAGCCGGCATGGAACGTTCTTTATAGATACCGGCAGCGCCAGCGATTGCGATTCCGATAAGGCAGACTACGATTCCCAGCAGGATGGTGCGGCCGGAAGTGGTATTGAGCACCTTCGTAACGAACTCTCCATTGAAGATGGGGGGCATCAGCGTTCCAAAGGCAGCGCACAATCCCATCACTATGGCCATGCCTAACGACAAGCCCAGGTACCGCATGGTGAGTCCGAACGTCAGTCCCCCAACACCCCATAGCAGGCCGAAAAAGAAGGCCCAGAATAAATTCCTTCCAGGCGTGGCGATTAGCACGGAAATCAGATTATTGGTGAGCAGGAGCGCTACAATCCAGGGCGCGATGATCCAGCTAAAAATTCCGCCGACCAGCCAATAGGTTTCCCATGCCCAGTTCTTCACGCCTCGATAAGGAACGTAAAAGCTGCCGGAGGCGAGTCCGCCGAGCCAGTGATAGACGACGCCTAATGCAGGGTTGGGTACCATGTATAGTTTTCGAGAATCGAGATCGAGAGCTGCCTGCCTAGCGCAGATAAGCCTCGGAGAGTCCACCGTCGACGGGAATGATATGACCTGTCGTTTTTGCACTTTCGTCACCGGCCAGCCAAACGATTGCATTCGCGCAATCCTTCGGAAGGATCGGTTTTCGTGTCAGCGTCCGTTGCGCATAAAATTCAGCGAGCTTGGTCCGCAACTCTTCGGTGGACTCTCCCTCCACGAACTCGATTTTGTACTTCCGGAGCGAATCCATTACGCGATCGCGCGGGAACATTGTGGACCCGGCAACGACGGTAGCCGGCGCAATCCCATTAACTCTGACCAAAGGACCCAGTCCGACGGCCAGTTCACGAATTAGATGATTTAATGCGGTCTTGCTGACGTCGTAAGCTTCGCTGCCTTTCTTCGGCACAACTGCATTCGCGGAACTGGTGAGCACAAGCGTGCTGGGTAGATTCTGATCGCGAAGGACCCATTCCGCTTCCCGCGCCAACAGAAAATTTCCAGTGACGTTGACGAGAAACGTCGTGCTCCACTGCGTGTCAGTGAGTTGACCAGCAGCTTCCGGCACAGGATAGATAGCCGCTGTATTGATGATTCCGTCGACTCCGCCGAACTGTAGTACGGTGTGTCTTATGGCTTCCGCTAAACTTTTGCTGGAACTGAGATCGACAGCGGTGTGACCTGCAGCATCGAACGATGAGAGGGAGGCCGCCTCGCCCGCGACACTCTTTGCTCCTTCCGCATTGGCATCGGCCACCACAAGATGAGCGCCTTTCCGCGCTAGCAGCAGAGCCACTTCACGTCCGATACCGCTTCCGCCGCCCACGATCAAAAAAATCTTTCGGCTAAACTCGGCTTCTGTCGGCATTCGTTGCAGTTTCGCTTCTTCCAGAGCCCAATACTCAATGCGGAACGCCTCGCGCCTTGGCAGGGCGACGTAGTTATACAAGGTCTCGAACTGCTCGGAGTGCTCGGCGCGGCGCGCCTGCGGGAAAGGATGCTCGACCTCACCTTCTTCGAGCGCGTTGGCACCCGCCATCACGTGAATGGCGTTTATGAAGAATTCGGTAGTAATCCGCGCTTCTTTTTTATTCTTCCCGAATCCAAAGAGTCCGAGCCCTGGAACAATCACGACTGAAGGATTGGAGTCGCGAAGTTTTGGCGAATCTGGTGTCGCCCAAGCATCGTAGTATTTTTTATAATCCTCGCGGTACACCAAAGCCTTCTCTTCGATGCGCGCTTTCAAGATCGTAATGTCATCTTGCCCGGGTTTCCAGTCGATAAACATAGGGCAGATTCTGGTGCGCAGAAAGTGGTCGGGGCAGCTTGTTCCCAATGCGCCTAGCTCGGTGGCCCATTTGGACCCGGCAAAGGTCAACGCGTCCTCGTGATCGGTGAAATGTGCAATAACGCGATGGTTCGAGGAAGCCATTCCTCGCAGCGCCGGAAGAATTTGGGCGGCTACGGATTGCCGGTCCGGCAGTGGCTGATGTTCTAATCCTCCAAACAAGGGGGCGTTCTTCTTTCTCTGATGCTCCTCAATGAATTCGCCCATTTCATCGATAGTCCGAATACTATTCAGGTAGCATTCGTGTTGAGTATTTCCCCAGGTGAAGAGACCGTGGCTACCAAGCAGGACGCCATCGCATCCCTCGTTCTCCTGAATCGCCTTCTCTAAGTGAAGCGCCAGCTCAAAGCCGGGGCGCTGCCAGTGCAGCCAGGCGATCTTCCGTCCGTACCGTTTATTGAACTCCTCCAGTTTACGCTTGCCGTTCGCGCTAGCTGCAATCGCAATGGCCCAATCAGGATGAAGATGGTCTACATGCGGATAGGGAACAAATGCGTGCAAAGGCGTATCGATGGATGCCGCGACCCGGTTCTGCCCAAAGGCGGAAATGGGATAGAAATTCACCATCTCGTCTTCATGCTCCTCACCACGATACAGCGTCTTTAACTGTTCAAGACGATCAAGATATAAAAGCGCAAAGCCAGACTCTTTGATAGAGCCAAGATCACCGCCGCTGCCTTTGACCGCCAGTACTCGAACCGGCTTACCCGTGAACGGATCGGGCATCTCGAATTTCGAACTGGTGTTCCCTCCCCCGAAGTTTGTGATGCGTAGGTCCGCTCCCAGCAAATTGGACCGGTAGCGCAGTAGCCCTATCTGATCACCTGCAAGCGCCGCAGCTTGTTTCTCATCCCACAGATTCTTCAGGTGCGTCATTTCAGTAGTTTCAGGCATAAGTAAACTCACAGTATTGTTGAAAGCGTTTTGCTTGTTCATCCCATTGAGGCGTACTTGCTGGATGGAAGTTCGCGGTGGGAAAGGAACGGCCGATGATGTCGCGCATTTCGTTAAGCGAACCAGTCACGCCGGTGGATAGCATCTGCATTCCGATATTTCCCAAGGCGGTGGCCTCTACTGGACCAGCAAGCACGAGTCTTCCCGTGGCATCGGCAGTGAACTGGTTCAGCAGCTCATTGCGCGACCCGCCGCCGATGATACGAATCTGGTGGATCGTCTTTCCCGTTAGATGTTCCAGATCGTGGAGCACGAGGCGATACTTCAAGGCCAAGCTTTCGAGAATGGTTCTTGCATAAGCGCCCGGACTTGCCGGCGCTGGCTGATCCGTTTTCTTGCAGAACTGGTCAATGGCCAGCCGCATATCGTCGGGTTTGAGGAAGGAGGGATCGTCGGGGTCCACTAGATGACGAAAGCCGGGCTCACGCCCTGCAGCTTCCATTAGATCCCCGTATTCGTGATGATTCCCGGTGGCACTCCAACAACGGCGGCAGCACTGCAGCATCCATAAACCCATCACGTTCTTCAGAAAGCGCGTTGTACCGCAGACGCCGCCTTCATTAGTGAAGTTCAGCCGTCGCGCTTCCGCATTAATCACGGGCTTCTCTAGTTCAATTCCCAGCAGCGACCATGTTCCAGAACTAAGAAAGGCCGTATCGTCGCGGGCCGAAATAGCGGCAACCGCCGAGCCGGTATCATGCGTTGCCGGAGCGATCACGGGAGTTCCAGATAACTCCGATCCTCCGATGTCCCGAAGCAGATGGCCGATCACTGTACCAGGCTCCACGACCGGCGCGGGCAAAGAAACTGGCAAGCCTAGACGTTCCAAGAGCCCGAATGCCCAAGTACGCGTGCGCGGATCGACCATCTGGGTAGTGGTAGCGTTCGTGAACTCGCACACTGCATTGCCGGTCAACCAATAATGAAACAGATCGGGAATTGTGAGCAAACGATTGGCGGACGCAAGCAGACGAGGAGTTGTTCGCTGAGAGGCAAACAACTGGTACAGAGTATTGATAGGCATGAACTGAATACCGGTCTGTTCGTATATCTCGTCCGCGCTCACAGTTTCGAAAACGGCTCTCATCATGTCGGAAGTACGCGCGTCGCGGTAATGGTACGGGTTCTGAAGAAGCTCGCCGTCTTCGCCCAGCAACGCGTAATCAACACCCCAGGTATCCACGCCAATTCCCCTCAGAGGCGTTCCCGCAACAGCGCTAAGAGCCTTGCGCATCTCGTGCCAAAGGCGAGCCACATCCCAGTGAAGAGTATTGCCGTACTGGACCGGCTCATTCGGGAAACGATGAACCTCGTCGATCGTCAAAACTCCCGAAAGCAGCCGACCCACAACCGCACGACCGCTTTCCGCTCCGAGATCGAAGGCCAGATAGGCGTTTTGAGCGTCGCTGTTAAGCATAGGAGGAGATGCTGGAAAGATTGCGCGCGGATCGCTCCGCGGTAATTCGCTCGAGATAGCCACTACTGCGGAACTCTTTCATCGGATCGGCGGGAAGGCCTTTCGATCGTCGCCACTCTCGAATTGCCGGACGAACATCGGTGGCGAAGGCGTCCTGAAGACACGATTCCGCCCGCACCAAATCAGGCTCTTTTTGAGCCGCCACTAAGTGATCGTAATCGACCAACGCCGCCTTCGCAAAAAGCTCCTGCGCGACGGTTACGGTCTGGATCACCGCCTCAATTTTACCTTTCAGATTATGGCTTTGGTCGACCATATAGGCAATATCCGCGCGCGTGTCACTCTCCCATTCAAAAAACAGGATTTCATGAAAGATTCGGAAGACTTGATACGGATCAATGGAGCCCAATGTCAAATCGTCATCAGCATAGCGCCGGTCATTGAAATGAAATCCGCCCAGCATGTTTTCAGACAAAAGCCAAGCGACAATCTGTTCGATATTTTGCGACGGATAGTGGTGCCCTGTATCCACCAGCACTTTCGCCTGGGGTCCGGCCGCACTCGCCATCATCAGGGCCATTCCCCAATCGGCGATATCGGTGTGATAAAAAGCCGGCTCGAAGGGTTTATATTCGATAAGGAGCCGCTGATCGGCAGACAGTTCCTTGTGAAGCAGCCGAAGGTTCTCTTCGAACCAGCGCTTCCGTTGCCGGATGTTTGCGGTACCGGGATAATTCGATCCCTCGGCGAACCAAAGGGAGATATCTCTGCTGCGTACGAGCTTCGCAACCGCAACGCTGTCACGCGAGTGCTGGACAGCGTGTTCACGCACCGCTCTATCTGGATTTGCGAACGCTCCGTGCTTGTAAATTTGGTCCTGAAAGAGATTCGGATTGATAGAGCCCGGCCGGATTCCATACCGTTGGGCCAGCCGCAGCAAGTCTTCGGCACTATCGAGTCCCCGCTCGAAATCCCAAAGCACATGAAGCGCCAGGCTGGGACAGATTCCCGTCAGCACATGTACATGTCCGGCATCACTGAACTTCTCCTCAATGCTGGTGGCAGCAGCAGGCTGAAGGAACTTTCCAAATCGCGTACCGGTGTTGGCAAATCCCCAAGAAGGAAGCTCGATGCGAAATGTTTCAAGAGCTCCGAACACCTTTTCCGTCTGCGTAGAATGCATGAAATGATCCCCTCGTGCCTTGAAAACACCATGGTAAATACTAATGAGAGATAGTTCAACAGCTTTCCTCAATGGGCTTGCTTGTTTCGCAGTGTGAAATCTCAATTGATCGCGGTCTCGAGCCGAAAGCTTGTAATAGGCTCTCGCTAAAAAACTTTGCCAGGCAGAGTACACCGCAATACGAGAACTTCCGTTTCGTACTGCGGAATCCACTAAAAAGCCAGCCGTGATATGATTCCCCATCATTCCTCCTTGTGAGAGGGCACATGCCACTAGTAACCAGCCCGCGAGATCCGTATCTTGTCAAATCCGTTATCCACTCTTCTCAGGTGCTTTCAGCTTTCCGCGTTTCGGGCGAGGCGCTGCCGCTGCGTGAAATCTCAGCGCGAAGCGGACTGCCAAAAAGCATGACATTTAGGCTGCTTTACACCCTTGAAAAATGCGGAATGGTGGATAAGGTAGGTGAGAATCTTTATCAATCCTGTCTTCGTCCGTTCAAGCAAAAACTTTACCGGTTCGGCTACGCGGCGCAGGGTACCGACTACCAATTCTCGAAAGAAGTGTCTGAAAGTCTGCAGCGCGCCGCAGCCGCCGAAGGGATCGAGCTCATTTGTTTAGACAACCGCTACAACCCGAAGACTGCGCAACGAAACGCAGATTTATTGGTGCGAGAGGAAGTCGATCTCGTCATCGAATTTCAGACCGACGAGAACATCGCGCCCATACTCGCTGCGAAATATCGGGAGGCAGGCATTCCGTTGATTGCGATCGACATCCCTCATCCAGGAGCCACCTACTTCGGCGCTAACAATTACGAAGCAGGGCTGATCGGCGGTCGCCATCTTGGCCGCTGGGCAAAGCAAACCTGGCACGGAGACGTCGATGAAGTTGTATTCTTCGAACTGGCGCGCGCCGGCAACTTGCCCAGGATGCGGCTCACGGGAATGCTGTTTGGATTGAAAGCGTTTCTGCCGACGCTGGAAGATCGCCAGGTCACCTACATAAACGGGGACGGTCGTTTTGGCGAGAGCTTTGAGGCCATGCGGAAATATCTACGGACTACAAGGTCGCGGCACATTCTAGTCGGAGCTATTAACGATGCCAGCGCACTCGGCGCACTTCGGGCGTTCCAAGAAGCTGGCCGCACAGACTTCTGCGCCGTGATGGGTCAGAATGCGTCACCGGAAGGCCGCAGCGAATTGCGCGAACCCGCCACACGACTGATCGGATCGGTCGCCTATTTTCCTGAGCGCTACGGGGAAGAATTGATGCGCGTGGCGCTTGAAATCCTGGGTCATCGTGCGGTACCTCCGGCGGTGTTCGTGAAGCACCAGTTGATCACCCCCGACACGGTAAACCATTTTTACCCCAATGATAAACTGACCCAATGTAGCGCAATTCACTAGACAAGCGGATCAGTTGCACACCAAAATGACATCCAACGTTCTCGGGCCATGTACGCCTTTAATTCGCGTCATTTCGATGTCTGCTGTTGCGGATGGTCCCGAAATGGTAGTGATCGGAAACATGGCAAATTTGCTCATTCTTCGAATTGCCTCCGGCACGCTATCCACCACCTGCTCTGCCCGAACAATGCAGAGATGATAATCGGGGATCAGAGTAAGAGCACGTCGGCCATCCTCAGTCGAATGCCGCAACACGATTGTGCCCGTAAGGGCGATGGCGAGAGCACAGCCAGTGATTACACCGTCACTACTGTCGATCTCGTCAAAGCTAAAGCCGCTATCCCGAAGCAAATCGACGTTTCGCGGCAGCCATTGTTCCGGGAACCCGCTGGGAACTAATATTCGCTGTTGTTCGCGCGCCGAAAGAGCATTTCCGACTGCCTGACTGACTTCCGCTGCATCGCAACGATAAACAGTCGTGTCATAATCTTGAAGCCGCTCCGTGAACAAGCTCAACCGCTCTTCGAGACTTTCGCTACTTCGTTGCCGGTAGTTGCGAATGACGGCGGTGTAGTCGTCCTCGCGCCCTCCTTGCACATCGGCCAGCCCCGAGCGGACGCGACGCAGGACCTCATCTCTCGTTGAGCTCATTTGCCACTTCCCTGCCCCCGCTTTGCCCACCATTCGCGAAACGACTCCGCCGGGATGGGAGGAAGGTCGCGAACAACGGTCCATTTGCCCAACATTCCAGGCAAACCTCGAAGAGTGCCGCCGTGCTCGAAGGGTTTTTGGCCTATTCGCGCCAGCTTCTGAACTCCCGCGAGACGTGAGGAACTCGACAGGGCGAATGCCGCCGTCTTCATCGCAAGCTTTTCAGAGAGCGGTGCATCTCCGCGCTCCACAACCTTGCCTCGGAGGTGAATTAGAATCTCGGGGATATTGATCTTCACGGGACAAACTTCATAGCACGCTCCGCACAATGAAGATGCATAGGGCAGCGACTGGGAATGCGTCATGCCCTGCAATTGCGGCGTCAGTATCGCACCAATCGGCCCACCATAAACGGAACCGTACGCATGGCCACCGGTCTGCCGGTAAACGGGACACGCGTTCAAGCAGGCTCCACAGCGAATACAAGCCAAGGTTTCTCGCGATTCCGTGTCAGCTAACACCTTCGTCCTGCCGTTGTCGAGCAGAACCACGTGAAATTCCTGCGGTCCGTCTTCCGGCGTCACTCCGGTCCAGATAGAATTATACGGATTCATGCGCTCGCCGGTCGCGGACCGTGGCAGAAGCTGCAGAAACACTTCCAGGTCATTGAACGTAGGGATGACCTTCTCAATTCCCACCAAGCTGATGAGCACTTGCGGCAAGGACAAGCACATTCGCCCGTTGCCTTCGGACTCCACAACACACACCGATCCTGTTTCCGCGATAGCGAAGTTCGCACCGCTAACGCCCACCTTCACGCGCAAGAATTTTTCACGCAGGTAGTGACGTGCCGCGTCTGTCAGATCTTCCGGCTGGTCTCCCAGGTCTTGAAGGTTCATCTTCTCCTGAAAGATTTTGCGAATCTCCGCCCTGTTGCGGTGAAGAGCCGGCACAACAATATGCGACGGTTTGTCTTCTCCAAGTTGAATGATAAGGTCGGCCAAGTCAGTCTCGTACGGAGTAATGCCAGCCGCTTCAAGCGCAGGATTCAGGCGCGTCTCATCGGAGGTCATCGTTTTCACCTTAATGACCTCCGTCTGCTGATGAGCCTGAACAATCTCAACAACAATTCGGTTTGCCTCGTCGGCATCGCGCGCCCAGTGTACTTGGCCACCTGCGCGTATACAGGCCTGTTCGAACTGCTCCAGATAGAAGTCCAGATATCGAAGTGTGTGCTCCTTTACCTGGTGGCCAGAATCGCGCAGAGCCTCCCAATCGGGCATTTCCCCTACTACTTTGCTCCGTTTATTACGGATCACATCCGTGGCATGGCGAACGTTATGGCGCAACTGCGCATTGGCCATCGCTCGTTTAGCGGCGACAGGGAATGCCGGTGCGTGCGCTGCTTCGCCAACGCGCTCGCTCATCGTTTTATGTCCTCTTCGGTGGAAGCCAAGATATCCGCCAGGTGCATCGTGCGCACACCGGTCTTCTCGCGGCTCAACGCTCCTCCGATTTGCATTAAGCAAGAATTATCTCCAGCCGTACAAATCTCGCTTTGTGTCCTGAGAACGCAAGTAACTTTATCCGAAAGCATTGCTGCGGACACGTCGGCGTTCTTCACCGCAAATGTTCCGCCAAAACCGCAGCATTGATCTCTATCAGGCAGTTCGGCCAGCGTAAGTCCCCGAACGCTTTTTAGCAGTTGAACGGGTTTGTCCCCAATGTGCAATGACCGTAGCGAGTGACAGGAAGTATGCAGTGTAACCGTATGTGGGAAGAATGCGCCGACATCCACGACGCCCAGCTTATCGACCAACAATTCAGAAAATTCAAAGACGCGAGGCAGAAGGCTATCCACCTGTTGCACGGCCGAGGTGTCGCCGGTCTGTGCGGCCATTTTCAGATAATGGTCACGCATCATGGCAACGCAGGAAGCCGAGGGGACACAAATCACCTCCGCATCTCGGAAAATATTCAGGAACTGCCGCATCATGGGAAACGCTTCCTTCTGATAGCCGGTGTTGTAGTGCATCTGGCCGCAGCAGGTTTGCGCCGAGCGAAATTCGACCGTATGACCGAGCCGTTCCAGGACAGTCACAACCGCTTTGCCTGTTTCAGGAAAGAGCGTGTCGTTGTAGCAGGTGATGAATAACGAAATGAGCACAATTATTCTTCGGAGCTCCCATTGGGTTGCAGGGTAACCGTTATGGTAAGGATAATGCACAGCCAGGGAGCGGTCCAACAGGAATCCGCGAACACAAATCTGTTTCGCACTGCATAACGCACCCTGAGTTGCGTTGCTGGCTGAGGAGCACAAAAATAGTTCGTAAAAAGTCGTTCCGTTGTTAATTATCGCTCTTCTGCAGTGCATTTTTCCTGCGCCCGGTCAGGCGACGGACGGCATGTCCATTTCAGGACAGGTTCCGGATCCGCAGTTAGCCCGGTGAGTAGTATCCGAGTACAACGGCACCATTAATTACGCGCGTAACGCGCCTTTAGCTAACGAAGTAACGGTTTTCCAAGCGCCGCCAGTAACCCGCTGCGTATTGTCCAGAACCTGCTGTATGGCCGACAGGAAATAATCGATGTCTTCTTTTGTGATATTTAACGGCGGCAAAAATTTAATGACTTCCGTGTGATAGCCTGCCACCTGTGTCAATATGCGATGCTCTTGCAGCAACGGCACAATAATCATTTGGCTGAACACGCCGAAGTTCAGGGTGTGCAGCATGTCCCATGCTGCCTTCAGCTTCAGCAATTGTTCGGGCCTGTGGAAATCAATCCCGAACATCAATCCCTTGCCTCGCACTTCCGAAACAAACGGACAGGTTCGTCCGATATTGGTCAACTGCTCAATCGCATATGCGCCTAACTCGGCCGCGTTCTCGACAATGCGGTCCTCTTCCATGACGTGCAAGGTCGCCAATGCAGCGGCCATTGCTAAATCGTTTTGACCAAAAGTGTTGGAATGAACTACGCAACGTTCCATGGTGTTGAAGACCACGTCCATCACCTTGGGAGTGGTGATCACAGCCCCTACCGGGACATATCCTCCAGAGAGTGCCTTGGCCGTGCAGACGATGTCGGGTTCCACTTCAGACCAGTGCTGGTAGGCAAACCACTTTCCAGTCCGTCCCAAGCCGCTCTGCACCTCATCCACCACCAGCAATGCCTCCGCTTTACGGCAGATCCGCTGCGCCTCCGCTAGGTAGCCGTCACCAACCGCGGCGCAACTCTTTCCTTGCACCGGCTCAATGACGAAAGCTGCCACGTCTTTGCGCATCACCGCACGTTCCAGTGCAGCGAGGTCATTAAATGGCACCGCTTCTGTTCCCGGCATCAAATCGCCAAAACGTTCGCGAAAGAACTCCGCACCATTTAGGGAAAGCGAACCGGTGCTTAGACCATGGAATGCGTTGTCACAATAGATCACTCGTGACTTACCCGTGAAACATCTGGCGAACTTAATCGCGGCTTCGATTGTTTCGGTTCCCGAATTGCAAAAGAAAACTCGACTGAGTCCATATTTGCCTTGCGCTGTGTGGCTTGTGAGTTTCTCGGCTACTAATCCAGCCAGCAGCGAACAGTCCATACGCACCAGATTCGGCATGTCGCGAGACAACACCTGCTCCAGGATCGTCCTTACTTTGGGATGATTGCGCCCAAGTGCAAATACGCCCCATCCTGTAAGAAGATCCAGATAACGGTGTCCATCGGCGTCATAAAGGTACGATCCTTCACCGCGCACGTACGCTTTATCAAAACCGATGGTCCGGAGCATTTTCACGAAAGCCGGGTTGATATGCCGCTCGTGTAATTCGTATTGCTTACCCTGCTGGCCGTCCAACCACTCAAGGAAATCGCTGCTCATGGAAGATCCTAGTCACCGAAAACGCTATTCGTTCATTGTGGCACGTGACGGTCGCCGGTCTGCTGAGTTTGGGAATGCTATCTGATTGCGAGGTGAACGGCTGAAATGGCAACCGTTAGCTCCACAAACCCTGGTTTGGTTGTGAATTTCGCGTCAGGTACAAATGGTAAGCAAACCATTTTAAATTTTCAGTTAAATTTTGGAAGCCTTAATAAACTGTCTTGGTTACAGGCCAATGACTACTCACGGCTTTGAAGTTATCTGAGTTATTATCTAATTCGCAGTAGCGCTTGTAACTCGGACGCACACCTTTGACTGCGCGTGTGTCCTAAATTGGGTAATAACTTACTTCGCTTACCAAATGTGGTAAGCTGTTACGGTGCGCCAGACGGGCCACTAAATCTCTGGGACATGCTTAGGTTCTTTGCTGACGTTTTCTGTGCAGTTGATTTTGATCTTCGCCGAATGGAACACACTGCGGCGAGCAAGACGGGCGAGTTTGGGATACGAGAACAACTGACTGGATCTGATCGAGTCGATGCAGAGAAGCTGGTCCGTAAGTTTTACGAACAATTTAGGACCATAGAGTTGCAGGACGCTGCCGATGAGACTGACCGGCTAATGCGATTGGTTCATGAGAAGTTTCCGTTCGGCTGTACCTACAATGAACTCCACGCTCGACTTAGAACGATTAAGGAGTCGGTGAACCGTGATTTTCTCGACGCCTATTCATCTACATTCCGGTCGGTAAAGCGGACTTTGTATTTAACGAGCAGTTGTTCGGACCAGAAGTTTCGACGGCGTTTCCCTCAGTCTGCGCAGATCTCAAAGAAGCTGGGCAAAGCTATGCGATAGATCTGCATACAGCTTGCGTATTTCACCTGATGAGAGTGCTGGAACGAGGACTAGGCTTGCTGGCAAAACATTTCGGTGTAGACTTCGGGCAGTCAAATTGGCACAACATAATCGAGCAGATCGAAACAGAGGTTAGGAAGATCGGCCCTGCCTCAGGGAATGACTGGAAAGAGAAGCGAACGCTTTACTCGCACCTGACGAATCATGCAATGTTTCTGAAGGACGCCTGGAGAAACCATGTCAGGCACATACGGGACATCTATGACGAAGGGAAAGCCACGAGCGCATTCACCCACGTTAAGGGCTTCATGGTGGTGTTGGTGGAGACGGGACTTGTAGAGAGTCCTTAAGGAAATAACCAAAGAAGTAGGTCCGCTCTAGCTTTCCATATTGGTGTCACTCGTGCCACTATGAGACTATGAAGCCCCACGCGGAAATGATAGAAGGGTCAGAGGCTTGGACGCGTTTTTGTGCCGCCATGAAAGCCATCATTAAAGTTCCGAAGAGTGCATTGCCACCAAGCCCATTCGGGAAGCGTGCGAAAACTACGAAAAAGCCGACTGACCACAAAGGCTAGTCGGCTTTCTTCTTTCCGCGCTGCTGCCGCGCTCGCTCATTCTCAGTTAAAGCACGTTTCCGGTTCCGGCACTTTTCCGGTGAGTTGATTCCAGGTGAGCCGCTTGCCGACAATCTGCGACATGGCAATCCTGAATCGGTCGAAGCCTTCCATTTTCTCGCCGTCGCGGTCCTTGCGATGGTTGTAGCGAAATGCCTGCTCATCCAGATACCGAAACAAGTGATATGGTTCTACGCTGACGTAGGTTCCATTCAAACCGCGCTTCACAAGACTCCAGAAATTCTCTAGCCCGTTCGTGTGGACGTTGCCGCGAACGTATTCAACGGCATGGTCAACAACCTGATGCTGAAACTCATCCAGTCCCTCATAGGACCGCAGCACATCGGTATAAAGCGCGGTACCCGCCTCTACGTGCTGCCGAATCTCGGTCTGAAGCGCTTTCTTTTTGCGGCTGCCAATAACTTTGGTGCGAACTTTCCCGCCGCGCTCCAGAATGCCCAGGACCATCGCCTTATCTGCCCCGCCAGTGCCGGTGATCTTCTCGGCGCGTTGGTTTTTATGCATATTCCGCGCTTTGCCGCCGATGAAGGTTTCGTCCGCTTCGACGTGGCCGGATAGCATCTTTTCGAACGATCCAGAGTGTAGAGCGAAGCGAATACGGTGATCCATGAACCACGCCGACTTCTGCGTGATTCCCAAGTCGCGGTGAACCTCATAGGAACTGATGCCGTTCTTGCAGTTTACAATCAGCCAAACAGCGGTAAGCCATTTGTCGAGACCGATTGGGGAATCCTCCCCGTTTGGTAAGTCAAGTAAGTTATTGCCCTATTTGAGCCGGACAAAATCGACGAATTTCCCAGCCGGAAATCAATTCGACCCTTACGATTTCGGCGGTTATAGTCCCGACAACAAACTTCCCTACTCGGAGAATTGGACGTTCGATTTGCAATATCAGCCGGTCAACAGTCTCCTATTCAGCCTCGCTTATGTCGGCAATCACGGAGTTCATTTGGTGCTTCCCATTCCGTTTAGCCAGTCATTGATTGCGACGGCGAGATCTATTCATATGGCTACAACACTGGAAACGGAAACGCCTATGAAGCCGTAAGTACGAATACCGGTGGAAACACCGATGCCCGTGTTCCATACGTCGGTTACAGCCCGAATTCTGTTTCTTATGTGGCGGAAGAGGTTTCGTCCTATAACGCACTGCACTTCGAGATCAGAAAGCGTTTGTCGGCCGGATTGCAAATGACGACCTCTTATACTTGGTCCCATACTCTCGACGAGCGAAGCGACCAAGGCCTCTTTATACCGGCAATGACCCTCGCGATCCTAAATCCGGTTACGGCAACGCCGATTTCGACCGTACGCATGTGGGCGTGGTGAATTACACGTATCAACTGCCAAAGTTCACCGCGCACAGCGGCTGGCGCGGCGCGCTTGCGAACGGCTGGATGGTCAGCGGCCAGACGATCCTGCAAAGCGGCCTGCCCTACTGCGTCTACGACTACTCGGGCTCCGTCGCAAGTCAATAGTACAGCTACAACGACTGCACCACAAATCCGCTCATTTCCACCGCGCCTGATTTCACCTCCCACTCCGCGCAATTGCAGGGGCAGACGGGCGTGAACCCCGGAAAACCCGTTCTAAATGCCGCCGCCTTGCGCCGCCCACCCTTGCGCCAGGGCAAATGGAGTTCCGCCCTGCGACGCCAGTGGGAATTGTGACACTTTCGAATCGGCTTATAGCAATGCCGGACGAAACCTGTTCCGGGGTCCTTGGCAGTGGCGCTTCGACTTCTCGGTCGGCAAAGACTTCCAGCTTTCCGAACGTTTCCACTTGCGCTACGACGCCCAGTTCTTCAACTTGTTTAATAACCCGAGCTTCGATACGCCCAATAACAACGTTTCCTATTACAACGGAAATAATCCGCCAACGCTGAATAATTCTCCGCCTGGAAGCCTAGGAATTATTCAATACACCACCGGGAGTCCGCGTGTTATTCAAATGGTGCTTCATCTAACGTTCTAAGTAGCGAGAAATTTTTGGCTACGCTACGTTCCAATAAACCGAGTAGCGTTGGCCGGAGACCTTGTGGAAGGGAGTGAACGTAACATCCCGCTCCTGCTCTTTAGTCCGGAACGTGAGCGGCTTCCCGGTAGGCTCCAGCCAGGTGCCTGGATCGCTACCGCTTACGCGAAGGAGCGGCAAAGCTCCCGGCGGATGATGTTTCAGATCTGGTCCAGCGTGGCCGACGACCATCTCTTCCGTTAACCCCTCGTCCCCCAGTCCGCCCGCTAGCACTAGCGGACCATACAGGATCGCTTGAAGGGTTGAGTCGTCGGGCATGCTCTCCATGCGCAGTCGCATGGGAAGCTCAATTTCCACTCGGTCGCCTTGCTGCCATCTCCTCACGATCGAAACGTAGCTTCCCGGCATTGCGGAAATCTCGGTTGGCTTTCCGTTTACCTCGATGGCGGGAAATGAAGAAGTCCAGGCCGGGATCCTGATGTGAAGAGCCATCTGCGTCGGCTGACTAGTCTCAACAAGGAATTCTATACGTTCGGATTCTGGAAATTTCGTTATCTGCCGCAAACGCACGCCCTTCTCGGCCCAATTCACTTCCGAGGGGATAAACAGGTTTACGTAAATGCCATTCTCATCATGAAAATAGATGCTGTCATTTAACTTCGAGTATTCCTCGATACCGGTTCCGTTGCAACACCAGAATGAGTCATAGACTGTTGCGAAAGTTCTCCATGAACCGGGGACGACTCCGAGATAATACTGGGTCTCGCCGGTGTTCATGTCGATCGTTCCCAGCCGGTGATTGTAAAGCGTGCGCTCGTAGTAATCGAAGTAGCGCGGATCGGCGGTCCAGGTATAAAGTTTCCTAGTCAACTTCAGCATGTTGTAAGCGCAGCAACATTCATTTGTCGTAGTGCCCAGGCTGAGTTCTTTCGACAAGCGGCCCGGCTCCACCAGCCATCCTTCGTTATTGCTGTTGCCGCCGGTAACATACGTACGTCCTTCCGTCACTTCGTCCCAGAAGCAACGGGAAACATCGTGGAATCGGCGATCACTGCTGATCTCATACCGCCGCGCAGCACCGATCACTTGCGGAATGTGCGTGTTCGCATGCAAGCCGAGCAACTGATCCCGCCGCAGGGCAAGCGGATTGAAGAAGCGTTTCTTTGTGAACCGGTCGCCTACGACAGCATAATGGTCATCACCAGTGGCGGCAGCCAGATTGTAGAGCACTTCGTTCATGCCGCCATACTCGGTATCGAGAACCATCTGCATGTGCTGTTCCGGGATGGACGCAGTCCACTTGTCCGCCCAGCCAGCCATGCCCTTCAAAACAGTAAGCGCCTCTTCGTTGCCGCAATGCTGGTACATATCCAGCATTCCAGCCATGATTTTATGAACGGTATAAAACGGCGCCCATACTTTCTGGCGTGCGTTAAGACGGTCGAACAATTCGATCGGAAATGCGCTGAGGTATTGGCCGTCGAGTTTCTTCTGGCACTTGGCCAGTTCGCTCACTATATAATCGCCCTTAGTTTTAATCCCCGAATTGCCCATTGAGGAATACATCAGCCCGCATGCCGACAAAAAGTGGCCAACGTAATGGCCCCGCAATTCGCAATCGGGCTTCTCCCATCCTCCTAATGGCTGGGCTCTGGAGGGAAGTCCCGCGTTCAAACGGAATGTGTGAACAAGACGATCTGCTGGCAGCTTATGAAGCAATGCGCAATTGGCTTCCTGCGCATCTCGAAAAGGGCTCGGGAACAACCGCACTGCAGCCATCGGGAACGGCTGAACTTTCGGCTTCACATCGCGGCGGGTAAATACCAGGTTATCGCCGAACGGCGCAATCTCGCCCACCGTTCCCGGCTGCGGAGCGGGGGCTCCAGGATCTCGGGGAACGGAAGCTTGAGTGATCGAACGGGCCTGTTCTCCGGACAGAAGCGCGGCTGCAGCCGAACCGCCGATAGCGGTTGTCGCGAAAGCGCGCCTGCTCAGGCCGTTTGGCTGTTTTGGTGTACTCACAATTGGATTCCAAGCTGAAAGGGCTTACATGTTAAGTATAGGTCTGCGTAATGCCCGAAACCCCCTCCAGACAATTGCACACTGCTGACACACCGTCTCAACCGGAACCTCGTTGGCCCGCCATTGCGGGACTGATTGCCGTGGGCTGCCTCAACCTCGCCATTCCCGAGCGGCTTAGTCTCGGGCCGAATTGGCTGCTCCTTGCAGTGATCGTCCTTCTGCTGATCCCAACGGTTGTCTCGCGGCGGCAAGGCCGCTTGCGGCTAAATTTCGCCTTCGGCTTGGCGATTTCGGCCGTGATCACGATCGCCCTGGTTTGGTCACTTCTTTTCCTGATTGCCGGAATCCCGGAGAAGCGCACGTCGCCTACGGAACTCCTGCGAGGCGCGACCTCGATTTGGGCCAGCAACATTCTTGTCTTCGCCTCCTGGTACTGGCGTCTGGATGCTGGGGGACCGCACGTCCGTGACCGCCAAAATACCCACGGCCAGGGAGCCTTTCTCTTCCCGCAGATGACGCTTCCCGCGCATAATACGCTCCCAGGACGCAAGTGGAAGCCAAGATTCGTAGATTACCTGTTTCTGGCTTTCAACGCCAGCACTGCCTTCTCACCCACGGACACACCGGTTCTCAGCCGTTGGGCCAAGCTGCTGATGATGGTGCAAAGCTGCATTTCCTTGGGAACGATCGCAATCTTGGCAGCGCGTGCGATCGGTGCATTCTAAAGGTCGGCGGGGCGTTCTCCGCGTACTTCTCCTTTCGCCATACCTCGCAAAAACTTGATTCCCTCGAACGCGATTGTCTCGGCCGTGGGTGCAAGATCGCGCCAAACGGACGCTGCGGCCGATAAGGCTCCCAGCGAGAACCCAAAGCTCTCAATGGTGAGCCAGCCGTCATAGTTCACCTCACGCAAACTGTCGAAAACGGCCGTCCAATCGACGTGCCCGGTTCCAGGAATGCCCCGGTCGTTCTCGCACGAGTGAAAATGCCGCAGGAACGGACCCGCTTCGAAGATCGCTTCGGGAAGCGATTTCTCTTCGATATTCGCGTGGTATGTGTCGAACAAGATTCCGACTCTCGCATGCGCAATTTCACCGCACAATCGCACCGCATCGGCCGTGGTGTTCAGAAAGTATGTCTCATAACGGTTTAGAGGCTCGATCGCGAGCGTTACCCTGAATTCGTCTAGTGCAGGTCCGAGTTCCGTAAAGCACTCCACCGCCCGCTTCCATTCGTCCTCCGTACGACGCCGACCGGGCAGATAGCCGACCGGTGCGTACATCGGTCCGGCAATCAAGCTTCCGCCCATCTCCGCTGCAACCTCGATACACTCCCGGTAATGCCGCTGTGTCTTCTCTCGAACGCTGCGGTCATCGCTGATGGGACTCAGTCCCGGAGGCAATACAGAGCAAAACGTCGGTTCCAGTTCATTGTGCTGTAAGGCGAGGCGAACTTCCGCATCCCGCGCCTGCTCCGGCTCAATTAGCGGAAGCTCGATGCCGTCGAAACCAGCTATCTTTAACCGTTCGAGCAGGCCAATATGGCTGCGGTCGAAGCTTTCCGACCAGATGAAAGCGTTAGCGCCAAATTTCACGAAGGTCCTCCTATGATTGGGAACATTCATATCACTACAGCTCCAATTTGCCCTTTTCGATCATGTCTTTGAGGCGGAACTTTTCCATCACGTGCATCGAGCCAAATTGAGTCGTCAAGGTCACTTCTTTGTCATTTAGAGTGATGGGATTGCTCCGGGGGAAAAAAAGGTGAATCGCGCCTGTTTTTTCATCCAGCTTCACGTCCTCTGGAGCAATCACGGCTTGTCCTTTGGGAAACAGCTTTGTCGAAGCCATCAACTCCTGCCGCATATGGCCAAGCTCCTGCGGTGCTTGTTGCTCCTGTACGGTTTGCACTTCCGGCGGCGCGCCTCCCAGCGAATTGTCCTCTACCTGCCCGCTCTGCTTCGGCAATTCACCGGGCCACAGTCCAAGGATGGTAACAATGTAGTCCGTAGCCGACCGGGCCAGAGTCTCATCGCTGGCTCCCGAACGCACCAACGCCCGTCGTACGGGCAACGCGCTATCCCAGCGGACCGTCACCGGAAGAGTTGGCACGCCGCTCTGGTCCCGCCCCACCCCACCGTCCCAATGTCCGATTTGTCCACCTGGCAAGGGCATTCCGGCACGGCTGCCAACGCCCGCCGCGTTCGGGTCCGCCTGCGCACTGCCCGGCGATTCATCGTGCACAATCGTTTCCGGAAAATGGACGCTTCCTTGTTTTGACCACGGCGAGTCCGTCAAAATGCGCTGTACGTCCTGCGCGGTCCACTGCTCCGGTTTCTTATGACTCCACGACTCGGCGCTAAACGCGATCTGCGCAAACAAAAGTAGGATCGCGGCGGCATCTAAATAAAAATGAGCCTTGGCTGATGTCTTCATTTGTTCTACCGTTATTGTCTCTTTTTAAAAAATACCCACTGACGGTGGGCCGTTCGCGGATAGAATACGAAAGTGACTGGTAACCAGCCCTTCCTATCGGGACCGGAGAAACTGCCGCGTTTCTCATTCCCGACCGTACATCGATGAAAAGGATACTGTTCCGAAGAACCCAGCGCCTGATTGTCTGGCTTGGCATTCTTCCCGTCCTGCTTGCCCTTGCAGCCTTCCGGTATAGTGCGCAGCATGTCGAAAACGTCGAATTGACTCTCGCTTCCGGTGATTTCGTTCTTAGTCTCGACGATCTGCTCTCCACCGTGAAAGACGCGGAAACCGGGCAACGCGGATACCTTCTAACCGCAAATCCCAGTTACGCGGAGCCCTTTCGACAAGCAAGTAAAACCATCGGCACTCAAATGAATCATATCGGCCAGCTTGCCGGAACAGACGCCGCCGAGGCCGGAACGCTCTCCGAACTGCGCAGTGCTGTATCCGACAAAATGGAAGATATTGCCGCAACGATTCGCCTCCGGAACACGCAGGGCCTTTCAGCAGCATTGGCCCTCGTGGATACCAACCGTGGCGAGGCTGACATGGCCATTATTCGCAAGCTGGTACTGCAATTACGGCAAAAAGAAGTGATCACTTTCCGCAATCGTGTGGAAGACCAGCGACGAAGCCGGCTCGGCCTCGATATCACGCTGGGGGTCGGAGTCCTCTTATCGTTTCTGTCGCTTTACCTGGCGTATCACGTGAACGTCATGTACGCGGAAGAGCGAGACCGGATCGAAGCCAATGTTCTCCTGTCCAACGAAATGCTGGAGACGCGGGTCAAGGAACGAACATTCGAACTGGAGCAGCGTACCCGGGATTTACAAAAGTCGAACGGGGATCTCACTCAATTTGCTTATGTCGCTAGCCATGATCTTCAGGAACCCTTGCGCATGGTGGGCAGCTACGTGGGGCTGCTGGCACGGCGCTACCGGGGCAAGCTAGACGAAACCGCGGATGAATATATCCAATTTGCCGTTGATGGCGCTAGCCGCATGCAGGCACTTATCAGCGACCTTCTCGTCTACTCCCGCGCGGGCACGCAGGCCGTACACAAGCAGTCCGTCGCGTTTGAAACCATCGTGCAACGGGCGCTGGCGAACCTGAGCTTAGCCATCAGCGAAAGTTCGGCGGCGATCCGCATCGGAGAACTTCCCGCCGTTGAGGCAGATACCGTGAAGCTCACGCAGGTACTGCAGAACCTGATTGCCAATGCGCTGAAATTCCATAAGCCGGGGATGAGGCCCGAGATTTCCATCATGGCCACAAAGGTAGGCCAGGAGTGGATGTTTTCTGTCGGAGACAATGGAATCGGCTTCGATACCCGGTACACCGAAAAGATATTCCAGGTTTTCCAGCGGTTGCACGGCATCGGCAAATATTCGGGCAACGGAATCGGGTTAGCGATTTCTAAAAGAATTGTGGAACACCACGGCGGCCGGCTGTGGGCTGATTCCCAATTGGGAATCGGATCGACGTTTTTTTTTACCCTGCCGATTTTAAGTGGAATGGAAAAAATTGTGACACCAGAACTCGTTACAGGTCTCCAAAGTATATCTACCTCAGAGACAGATAATGGAGATTCAGGCGTCACGGTTCGAAATATTGTTGGTCGAGGACAATCCGGGTGATGTCTTGTTAACGCAAGAAGCGTTCCGGGAAGGACGTCTGGCCCACCGCTTGTGGATCGCGGGAGACGGCGACGAAGCGTTGGATTTCCTGCGCAAACAGGGTAAGTTTTCGAACGCGCCCCGTCCCGACTTGATTCTTCTCGATCTCAATTTGCCCAAGCGCGATGGCCGTCAGGTGTTGGAGGATCTGAAGAGCGATCCAGGCCTCCGGCAAATACCGGTAGTCGTCCTCACCACCTCCGAAGCCGAGCAGGATGTCTGGCGGGCGTACAAACTCCATGCGAACTGTTACTTAACGAAACCGATACAGATGGACGATTTCTTACGCAAGATGCGGTCCGTGGAAACGTTCTGGCTCACTGTTGCCCGTCTGCCGCACGAGAATCATTGGTAATGGCTATTCGTAACTACAGCGTTGTGAAGGGTGATCCCACGGGTGGATCGGTGCAGTTCAACCGGGAAGGCCGCAATCCGCATTACTTGATCGATCTTCAGGCCGGAGCGGAAACGCTGCAAGTAGCGGTCAACATCGAATCGCAAGATGGTTCGGAGGTCTTGTATTTGATACACGATGCATTTACACCGCCGAATGCGGGCGGCTTGGGAGAACTCGCTACAGGCCGGACGCCGCTTGACAGCGTCGCGGGTGGGCTCGCGCTCGATTATGTAAGGTCGCGCGTCAACGGGACGTTCATGGTGGACCGGAGTTCCATGAGTCTTCTCCCCATCACGCAAAGGGGCCAGACCAGTGACCTGCAAAACGCGGTGGTCGATTTACTCAATCAGGCAGTGGCCGATCGGGAGGGAGCCCTTTATGCATTCGGCTCTTCCTATCAGGATCCGGGACAATCAGGCGGCATTCATGACATTCATATGAACCAAGGCAACCCCGCGGGCAATCATAGCGATGATAATGGTATCTGGCAGGATGGCGCTTTATTCATCAACCTGCCAACCAAGAATCAATGGATCGCGCTTTTCATTGCCTTTCAGACCGAATCCTGGCAGACCGATAACAACGGGAATCCTCAGTAGGTCACGAGGTGAGTTGTTTCGTTACGAAATCCGTCATCACGGCTTTTCTAAGCAGATTCGGCGGCAATAGACCTTGTGCCAGGATGAAATCGTGGAATCGTTGGACATCGAACTTCGGTCCAAGCTCCTTCTGCGCCGCGTCACGGATCTCGCGCAATCGCAGATAGCCATCAAAATAAGAAACTGCTTGGCCCGGCGACCGGAATGTGAAGCGATCCACTTCTTCGGTGGCGAACGCCGGCGATAATACTACGTCGTTTTCGAGAATATGCATGGCCTCGGCGGGTGTCATCTTTCCCGCCTGCAATTCGGGATCGAGAAAAGCTCGCGCCGCCCGCAAAAGTCGCAATTGCAAAGACACGAGTTTGCCATCGTCCGGCATGTACGGCAGCATAAACCACTCCGCGTACAAGCCCCAGCCTTCGACGTTTGTGCTGTTGAACGCAAAAATTCCACGAGCATCGGAGACCCCGTGCTCCACCATAGTGGCGAATTGCAGCTCATGTCCGGGCCGCGCCTCATGGGAGATTAAGGTCCAGGAAGCGGCTGCAAAAGTGAAGTCATCGTACTTCAAGGCCTTTCCCTGGGCGCCCGAGGTACCGGCGGGCAGAACAAACTGGCCCTGCTCGCCGTGGTTGTGCAAAAGAGGCGGCGGCACCATGTGAGGCGCCGGTTCTTGCGCGGTTTCAGCGGCGCTCGCCAGGCGAATGATCACGGGGCGGTTGGGAAGCGTGACCAGATGTTCGCTGCGGATGATGTTTTCAATGTCGGCAAGTCGCCGGTGATACAGCGGCATGATATCGTTGGCGTTTAATTGATCCTTCTTCAACTCTTTCACCACATCGCGGTAATCGGACAATGGCAGATGCCGTTCCCGGGCGATCTTGGCTGCCAACGGCTTCATCTCAGCCTGGATTTCGAGGAATGACCGATGAGCGAGGGCCTGCAATTGGTCCAGCGGGTAATCGACGCCTACGTTCTCAAGATTTACCTTGTACAAAGCCGGTGGCAGGCGGAAATCCGTGCGGGACTTCGGCAACACTTCGCGACGCATAAACTGCTGATACTCCGTCATCTGGCTCTTAAACCTGGCATAAGCTTCTTCGTAGCCCTGCATCTTGTACTTTTCGAGCAGCAACCCAACACCGGTGACGAGAGAACTAGAGTCATTCAGGCCTTTTTCTACCTCCTGCCGCGAAGGACCGAGCAGACCCGGAGTTTTCTCCTTTTCGCGGAAGCGCTGTTCGGCGAGAATCGTCGTGGGCGTGTAGCCTTGCTCCATTCCGGTGTAGCGTTTCAAGCGCACCACGGCTGCTTTGCGGCGCTCCGGCGCAATCTGATCCTTCAAAAGGCTGTGCATCCCGGAAAAAACCGTTTCCGCCACGTTGAAATAGGGCAGCAACAAGCGTTCGTAGTTCTCGGATGCCCGAACATCGCGCGCTCCGGCAGCGATGAGAATCTGAAGGTCTTGTTTGACGAGCGGATTTTTCTCGGTGGCAAGCCTCGATTGTAGGATTTTGATGGCCGCGTTCAGGTCGTGACGCTCGCGCTCCCGCTTGCCCGCAAACGGTATCGAAATCTTGTCGTCCAGGCCTTGCACACCCAGCGACCCTGCGCCTTCCGGCGAGTAACGGGCATAAATATCGAGCAGCAGCTTGGCGTTTTCATTGCTCTTTGTCACCCAGGCAGGCTTTTGGTTCTGCGCGAACTGGTTTTGCGCAAACAATGCTGTCGGGCAAAGAAGCAGGAAAGCGGCAAATACGCATCGCATAAGGCTTGGTTCACTCATGTTTGCACAGCACGCACCATTCCACGCCGACCAGTGCCGCACGGCCGGGCATCGGCACGCCATAGAAGGGCTGATAGTCCGTATTCAGCAAATTTGTCAGCCGCAAGTAGGGATGTAAAAAAGATCGGGTCCACGCACCGTACGCATCCACCAGCACGTAAGCATTCCGTGCATATTGATTGGTAATGCCGGTATGCAGCCGAGCCATCCAGCCGTGCTCCGAGACGCGTTCCCAGCCCACCACGGCTTGCTGTACCGGATAATTAAACACATACTTCGACTGAAGATCGCCCAGCGCGGCACGCGCGCCCTGCAAGCCGGTGAATTGAACGTCGAAGGTCTGGACGCCAGACGGTTTCCAGGCCACCGACGTTTCCACACCCGTAAACGTCAAGTGATCGAAGTTGGTCGCCCGCCAGATGTCGCTGACGTTGGCTCGTACATAGTCGATATCATTGCTTTCGTGGCGTGAAAATACAGTCGCCGAAGCAGTCCAGCGCGAAGCCGGATGCCAATCGACGCCGCCTTCGTAACTCATGGCGCGCTCCGGTTTCAGGTTGGGATCGCCGACATCGGTGGGATCGTGATAGTAGAGATCCGTGTAATTCGGAAGCCGGAAGGAACGGCTCACCGAACCGCGCAGCTTGATCTTCGACGATAGCCAATATCCGGCGCTGGCCGTCGGAACGAAAATAGCTTGCGCCTGTCCATAGAACTCCTCGCGGGCCCCCACATTAAATGAGAACCGCCGTAGCGCCCGCACATCCAAGTCGCCATACACCGCGCCCTGCTTCCGCGAATGAATGCCGAGATTGTTACTATCCACGTGGTCGGCCAGATACTCGCCGCCGTAGTAGATATGCGCCAACTGCCCGAGCGCATCGTGGCGACGCAGCGCAACGTCCCAGGTCTCGTCTTCATGACGATTGGTGTAAAACGCCGGGTCATCGCGCAGAAGCTCATAGAGGTCGGTGTGCCGCCGGTATCCCAGGGAGAACAGCGTGTTCGGGCCGATATCCTGCGAAAGCGTCGCCAGCCACGTCTTTGTACGCTCCCAAGAATTGTAAGGGCCATAGAACTGATCCGCGCCGAACGGCCGGTCCATATTCGAAAGGAAAACCCGGGTAAGTCCAAGCTTGCTGTGCACCCAGGAGTCCGAGGCATACACCAGATTGCGGTATTCGCGATCGTCCCGAAAGCCATCCGACAACTCGCGTTGGAACGAGAAGCGCTGGGACAAGATGCCCTCGTTGAATGACAGAAATCCGCTTTCTTCATTGGTTCCGAAGCTGCCGTAACCGCCGCGCAGACGCATTTCCAGATTTCCGGTCCTAGCCGTTGTAGGCCGTGTCAAAATGTTGACTACGCCGCCGACCGCATCCGAACCATACAACGTGGAACCGGAACCACGAAGAATTTCAACCTGGTTGATCGCATCCAGCGGCACCGGAATGTCGAAGGTGTGGTGGGCCGATTGCGCATCGCTCAACCGAATGCCATTCAGAAGAATCAATGTCTGCTCAAACGATCCGCCGCGAATAGAAATGTCACCCTGAACACCGCCGGGCGCTCGGCTCTGCACCTGCACCGACGAATCCTGGCTGAAGGCATCCCCTAGGTTGCCGAATAGAAGCACCTGCCCCTGCAACGGATAGACGTTTACCGACCGGTCCGATTCCTCCAGTGGAACCGGCTCCCAGGTACCGGTAACCACCACGGTTTGCTTCTGCGGGGCCGGCGTTTGCTGCTGCGCTCTTGCGAAGGCGGCCAGAAAGCCAAAAAGGAAGACAATTCGCATGTACTAGCGGCCTACAGGCTCATCCACTTTCAAAATCTGATTGCCCTTCACGTCTTTCAACGTTTGCACGATGCCGCTCGGCCAGCGAATCTCCACCGCTTTGGCCGTATCGTCCGGTCCCAGTCCGAAGTGCAGGCGCTTATCGCTGGACGAAAGATAGCTGCTGGCAGTGGTCACGGTTCCGTACTGTGTCATGTGAGCAGTAACGACCTTTACCGCCGACCCAATACCATCATGGTTACTCTTGTGGCCCGTCAGCGCCAAGGTGAGCCAGTGATTTCCCGTCTTCGTCTCGTTGTGCAGAAGATAAGCAGGGCCCCCGTTAGTCGTAACGACTGCGTCTTCGCGGCCATCGTTGTCGATATCTCCCGTTGCGAGCCCGCGCCCTACCCACGCTTCGTGAAAAACCTGCCCGGAGGCCGCCGACACGTCCACAAATCCTTTACCGGTATTGCGCGCCAGCAGCATCGGCTCGCGATAGTGCAACTGCGGCGACGTGCGCTCGATCGTATCGAGATCATGCCCTTGCGCGATCAGCAAATCCTTCCAGCCGTCGTTGTCGTAGTCGATGAACCGCAGCCCCCAGCCCGAATGCAGCATCGTCATCCGCCCCATGCCTGAGCTCTGCGTAGAATAAGTGAAGCTACCGTCGCCTGTATTTTTATAAAGCGCGTACATCTGGTTTGCCAGGTCATCCACCACCAGATCCGGCAGCCCGTCGTTATTGTAATCGGCGAAATCCGTACCCATCCCGGCAAACGTTTTGCCATCTTCATCAACGGCCACCTGCGACATCAGCCCTTGCTCTTCGAACGTGCCGTTGCCCTTGTTGTGATACAGAAATTCGGGCATGGAATCGTTAGCGACAAATAAGTCGATGTGCCCGTCGCGGTCGTAATCGGCAAGCGAGATGCCTAATCCTTTGCCCAGCGAAGAGAGGCCGATCTTCTGCGCCACTTCGGTGAAATGGCCGTTGCCGTCGTTATGATAAGCAAGTGACGTGACGGGCCGGAAAGTATCGGGGTGGCAATAGGCGCGTCCGCTTGGCACATGCTCGCCGCACCAGATGTCATCAAAATCCCATTGCATGTAGCGCAGCACCACCAGGTCCAGCAGTCCATCGTTGTCGAGATCCACCCAAGCCGCGCTGGTCGACCATCCGCTGCCCCCCGTACCCGACTTCGCCGTCACGTCGGTGAACGTTCCATTCCCGTTGTTGTGATACAGCTTGTTCCCGCCGTAAGCGGTGACGTATAGGTCCTCATACCCGTCGTTATCGTAGTCTCCCACGGCCACGCCCATGCCATATCCGACGCCTTTCAGCCCGGCCTTTTCAGTGACATCCTCAAACGTTCCATCCGTCTTCTGATGAAAGAGGCGGTTCCAGTCTTTCGGTCCCGTCTTTTGCGGGATCGTACCTTTCGGAGTGGGATCGCTTAACGGTGCGCCGTTCACGAAGAAAACATCCAACCGTCCATCGTTGTCGTAATCGAAAAGCGCCACCCCGCTACCCATCGTTTCTATCAGATATTTCCTCGATGTATGCGATGCTACGCCTTCGAAATGAATACCGGAACCCGCAGTGATGTCGACAAAATCACCCGGGGTATTGAGGACAGTTCCCAGCACAACCGCCCCCGTGACGAGGGCGCAGAGTAGACACCGAAAAAGCATGAAACTTCTATGGTAAGGTGCGACAATGTACCGTTTCACTATAGGTGTAATTGCTGCCCTGGCCTTGGCTCTCCCCGCGCTACCCGAAGCGCAAGCCCAAACCCCGGCAATCACCGACGGACGCGTGCAGCAACTCTATGCGCAGGCCCGTGAAGCACAGGCAAGTGGGAACGTGACGGCTGCCATCGGCAAGTACGAAGAGATCCTCCGGATCGCACCGAATCTGAGCGCAGCCTACAACAACTTGGGCGCGCTTTATTTTCGTCAGAACGAGTACAGCAAGGCGGCCACTATCCTTCAACAAGGCCTAAAGGTCAATCCGTCCATGACCACGGCCTCCGCGCTGCTCGGTATCTCGCGTTACCAGATGGGCGAATATGCCGAAGCGCGTCAGCCGCTCGAAACAGCGCTCAAAGCGAATCCGCGCGACAAAAACGCGGCCGTCTTTTTAGCAAATGACCTGACGGAGCTGAGAGACTTCGACGGAGCGGCGAACACTTTGCGGCAGGTGGCGCGGCGTGAACCGGAGAACCAGCAGATCCAATACATGCTCGCCAAGGTCTACATGAAGCTCTCGGAAAAGGCGCTGGCAAAGATGAAGACGATCAATCCCAACTCCGCTCTTTCGCATGCTCTTTCGGCGGAAGTGATGGAGAGCATGAACAACTACGAGGGTGCGGCGGCAGAACTGAAGAAAGCGGTCGCGATCTCGCCACACGAGCCCGGCATGCACTACAAGTTAGGCGACGCCTACTGGAACCTGGAACAGTGGGCTCCCGCAGCGCAGGAGTTCCAAGCCGAACTTTCGGTCGACCCCCGAAACTGCCGGGCGCATTGGAAGCTAGGCAACATCGTCCTGCAACAGAACGGCAGCCCCGAGGACGCCATTGCCGACGAAAACAAGGCGCTGAAGACTTGCCCGGTCCTGACGGGCGCCCACATCGACTTAGGCCGGGCGTTGCTGAAACTTCGTCGCGGCGACGCGGCGCTACACGAGTTCGAGATCGCGGAAAAGACGGAGCCCACGGATCCGCGGATTCACTACCTCCTCTCGCAAGCGTTCCGTTCCGCGGGCCGCGAGCAGGAGGCAAAGTCCGAGATGCAACTGTTCAGCAAACTAGGACAGCAAGCGCGGGCGGCGACCGCGCAGCAAGCGCAAGATGTGGTCAACGCCAGCACGAAACCTCAATAGATCAGTGCACGCCGTTCTGGTCGGTGGAATGAGCCCCATTCAGCGCGCTGAACCTCGCCAGCTCGGATTTCGCTTTATCCTCAAAGCCCTCTTTGTGATAAATCTGCCCAAGCATGAAGTGCTCCGGAGCGTTATTGGGCGCAAGCGCAACAGCCCTTTCCAACTCCACCTGCGCCTTGGTAAGTTGGTCGGTGTGTAGATACGCCTTGCCGAGCTCGTTGTGCACCTTAGGGTCGTTCGGCGAGAGATCCGCGGCCTTCATCAGATACACAAAACTTTCAGCCGGTTTGCCGGTTTCGACCAACAGGGTGCCGAGGTCGAGATATGGGCCGGGATCTTGCGTTGCTGCTGCCCTCTGCCAGTCAATGGCCTTCTTATAGGCGGCGGAGGCTTGGTCGTTGCGGCCCAGTCCCGCGTAACTAAGTCCCAGATTATCTTCTGCCTTTACATCTGTCTGATCCAGTTGCAAACAGCGATGAAATGCCTCGATGGCTTCGTCAAAACGGTTTTCGTTGTATTTTGTGCGACCGAGATAATACCAGCCCTGAACATCGTCCGGCACCCATTCGACTACTTTCGTGAACCACTTATCGGCATCGCGATAGTCTCCGAGAACCACGTAGTCGGAGCCGACTACTTTCAGATCTTCGGCAGTAGGCGTCCGGTACTTCGCGCCTTCCGTGAATTGGTCTAACGATTCACGAGCCTTCTTCTCCAGAAATAAAATCTTCCCAAGAACATAGTGACCGTCGGCCGAAGTTTCATGAGTTGCAATATAGCCTCGCGCGGCCTGTTCCGCCTCGTTTAGCTTGTCGGCACGGAGGAACCGCTGGGCTTCAGCAAGCTGCGAGCCTGTGTCTTGCGATTGACCGTAAACAATCGTTAAAAAAAATAGAAGACTAAAGACCTGTATTGTCCTAATTACTCGCATCGTGCGCCAGTCGGACAGGCCGTCTACATCCCGTGTGATCTCTAGGAAAATACATGAGGTTCAAGAGTGGCTTTCGTTTCCTCCCAGGATTATTGCCGTCCTCATTTCCCTCTCTTTCCAGAGTAAGCCCACGTGCCCAAATAAAAATCGCTGGCAGCACGCTCAAAGCGCACTGCCAGCATAGGACGACAAAAGTATAATACCCGGCTAGAACGTAAAGCGCAGTTGCGCTTGTCCTTGCCTTGGGAGATTCCCTTGACAGTTAATGGACTTGCCAAAGTTCGGGTCGGTCAACAGAGTAGGAAGACTACAGCTTCCTCCAGAGAAAATGACCCGGTTCAAGATATTGAAGTAATCCATCCGGAGCTCGAACTTATAACGTTCGGTACCGAAGCTTTTACTGACAGCAAGGTCTTCATTGCTTTGAAACTGATTACGAACACCGCTTAGTACCCGAGTAGCATCCCCCAGCGCCCAAGGCCCAGGATTGCTGAACGCAGCAGAGTTAATCACAGGCAAACCTTTGTAGACATTGTTGTAATTAAACATCTGTGGAACACCCGCAACCACATTCGCGCGGTTGCAGTTTGTACAATTGTTGTCGAGCGGATCACCGGGAACGTTGACCGATCCACCGGTTCCAGAAAACAGGGGAGTACCGGTCGCGTAAGTGAGGATAGGGCTGATTTGCCATCCGCCCAATACCTGACTAAGTATTCCCTTCTTGTTTAGGAATGCCTTGCCAGGGCCAATGGGCAATTCGTAGGTACCACTAATGGTCAAAGTGTTCGTTTGGTCGTTGTTATCGACGGTCCATTCGGCCTTCTGATTCTCCTTATCCAAAGAGTTATTCGCAAAAGTAGAGAATCCCGAATTGGTATCCGACATCATCTTCGAGAGCGTGTACGAAACCAGGAAGCTCAGGCCATTGGTGAGGCGCTTTTCAGCGGTAAGTTGAAGGGCGTTATACATAGACGCGCCCGTCTGGTCGAAGTTGTTGATGATGTTGGCATATTGCGGATAGGGCCGCAGAGCCTGCTGGAGACTCGCGCCGGGGAAGTCATTCAGGAACCCAGCGTATGGGATGGGAGCGCCAGGGACCGAAGTGACGGGTTGCCCAAGCAAACTACCGTATTGCGAGAGATAGGCGGGATTGAGCTGGTTAAAGGGATTGAGAGCCGAAGGCAGGTGATTAACCTTGTTGCCGACATAAGTACCCGTGAACAATAGGTTCCAAGGCAGCTCTCGCTGAATGCCGGCGTTCCAGGTCATGACGTACGGAGCAGTATCGGCATTCCGGTTGAACGCATGGATGGTAGAGCCATTGCCGATGTTGGGGCCGAATACCGGCGGGGTCGGAAAGGGCATTACCTGCGTGTCCCAACTTCCGTAGCCGGGCGTGGTGGAGTTATTCGAGACGCGCTGAAATACTCCTTGCAACAGATTGCCGTAGGAGACAGCAACCTTGTTGGTGCCGAACTCGAACGCGCCGCCATCGAGGTAATTCATGGAGAAACCACTCTGAAGGACCGTCTTATTGTTCAACTCATAAGTAAATCCAAGACGTGGGCTGAAATGACTCCACTGCGTCCAGGCGCGCGTGTAGTTCGCGCAACCATTGCAGATGCCGAGCTTGGTGGCAGCACCGAGGAGACCGTCCGCGCCAGGATTGGGAATGTTGGGATCGAAGAAGGCAACCTGATTATTCAATTCCTGGAAAGGACGCATAATGTCCCAACGCAGACCCACGTTCAACGTAAATCGGGAAGTCAGCTTAATGTCGTCCTGAACATAAGGCGAGACATCAAGATTGCGGAGACGCAACTCATTAGCTTGCTGCCGGATAGCGGAATCGGCCTGGCCGAGAAGTAAGCTTGCGAAAGCATTTCCGGTGCTAGATAGATTATTTGGATCGGCGGTAGTGAAGTTGCTGAAGCTGAAGCTACCGCTGCACTGTTGGCACTCGTTGTCATCCTGGTAAGCGCGGCGAAGCTCCACACCAAAATTGAAGGTATGCTTGCCGTGCGTGTACAGCCAGTTATTAGCAATGGAGATGCCGAGCTTGCGATTGACAGAATATGTTTGGCCTGCATTGGTGCCCCAGGCAGAGGGCGATAGAGGGCCATTGAAGTAGATAGTGGGCACCTCAACGCTTGAGGCGACGCCGGAGAAGGGGGTATTCTCCTGCGAACTGTATTGATCGTTTAACTCACCGGCCCAGCTCATGCCAGCGCTCATCACTAGATTCGGGGTAATGGTATTGGAATAAGTGAGGAAGAAGCCAGTACCGAGGGACGGCTCATTTAGTGCGCCGGAGAGAGGACTTCCGTTCTGGAAATAATTGTTCGTAGTGGCGATGGTACTGTACTTATCGCGCCACTCGGCGAAGTGAAGGGCCTGCTTTTCATTGATATTGTGATCGATAGTATAGCCCCAATTAGTCTGCCGGGTAGGAATGACCCCACTCTCTGGAGCAAAATTATTTGTTAAGCCACCCGTGGTCGGCGCTGGCAAATACTTCAGCAGACTGGCAGACAGAGGACTGAAGCGGTTCGTAGGAATTTGATTATTCGGGAACGGCGCGCCCGTGGTGGGATCGAATATCTGTGTGCCGAGGCCGCTAAAGTTGCCATTGCGTTCGGCTTCTGTCGGGACTGTGGAGAATGTAGTGAGCGTCTGGTTGAAACGGTACCACTCCGAAGTGGCAAAAAAGAAGGTGCGGTTTTTACCATTGTAGAGTTTCGGTATGATCACTGGACCGCCAACCGAGAACCCATAATTATGCTCCTTGTCGATGGGCACAGTGGGGTTATACGCGCCGCGTGCGTCGAAGAAGTTGTTCCGGGCAATCTCGAAAGCGCTGCCGTGAAGTTGATTCGTGCCGGAGGTGAATTGATAGGTGATCACTCCCTGCGCTAATCCGTATTGAGCCGAGAATGAGGACCGCAAGACGTTGAACTGGTTGATCAGGTCAAATGGCGGATTAATAATGGTCTGGTAACCCTGCGTTTCGGCGGACACCAGCGGCAACCCATTGAAGACAACCTCGTTCTGGAAGTCGACGCCACCATTGATGCGATGACTAAACGAGCTGCCGGTCACCCCGGGTGCTAGAAAGATGAAGCTGTCGATCTGGCGCCCACGACCCGAAATTTCAACCGGCAACGCTTGTACGACTTGATTCTGAATGGTGGTATCAAGCGAGGGCGCGACCGTATTCAGTGCAATGGCGCTCGCTGTAACGTTTACAGTCTGGCTGGACTGGCCGGTCTCCAGCACAGCATTTTCGGTAGCGGTCTGTCCCACAGCCACATTCACGCTATTCAGAGAAGAGGTCTGGAAGCCCTTGGCTTCGATTTTTATCGTATAAGTACCAGGCACAAGACCGGTAACATTGTAAGTCCCAGCCGAGCTACTAGTAGCGCTCGTAGCCACTTTGGTTCCATCATTCGTGATGGTGACCTTGGCCCCAGGAACAACGGCTCCTGAAGCATCGGTGACGGTACCGGCAAGACCGGCAAGCGCCTGCGCGTGGAGTCGTGCACCAGCGGAAAGCAACAAAAACAAACAGACAGCAAGAAGCCCAGCAATCGCCGGACGAACGTAATGACTTGTGTGGGGACATAGGGGAACAGTCCTCATAAACAACTCCTTGGAAGATATTCAGTTGCGCAAAAACTTACAACTTTAGACTTAAAGAAAGACCTAAGAAGGAGTATATCCCGCTTATCCCCACAGGCCAACAAGTTTGCACAAAAAACCTTGCAATCTACTCAAATATAGATTATGGGAAAGTGTACCGGCTCAGAATATGAGTTCCTGGAACCGGCACCAGCAATCGAGGAATTAGGAAGGGAATAGATAGCGGCTAAAGAGTTACTGTTTCGACTTATTTTTGCTTTCTTTCTGTTTCAAATCCTCTTCCACCGTTTCGAGATCGCCTTCCGCTTGCGACGGTACCGGCCGCTCATTTGCCGCTTCGTTCTTGTCTGGTTGCGTATTCGTCTTTTTTTGTTCTTCGCTCATACTTCTAGTTAATCACTTGCCGGGATGGCACGCTTCGTTAGTCGGTTTCGACACTCTCGTTGGATCTCCTTCACACCGATGGCATCGCGGGTTGCCTCTTCTAGAGCAGGCATTTAAAAAGGCGCGCCATTTAAATCACAACATGTTGAGCTACCGACTCTACCGGCAAATTCCCAGCGAGCCACGCTTCGAAGCCGCCTTCGAGTGGGCGTACGCGTGTGATTCCGGCTTTTTGCAGTTGCAGCGCCACCCGGGCGCTTGTGGCTTCATTTGGTCAAGTGCAGTAGAGAATGACCTCGTGAGCTTCGGGTATTTCGTGCGAGCGGGAGCGGAGGTCGTCGGGTCTGAGGATAAGCGCTCCCGCGATTTTTAGACCGCCACGTTCGATTTCAGCGGGATGCCGAAGATCGACCACGGTAACGGGATGACCACTCTGGATCAGGGCAAACGCGTCAGACGGCGAGATACGGTCGATGCGCAATTTGCGGAGGACGCGCCAACGCTGGAGATAGCGGAATAGTATGTACGCGGCGATCAGAGTCAGTGCCACCAGTCCGGCGCGACGGCCGAAAAGCCCTAGCATTCCGACTAGCGCATCGATCTGACGATGGAAGATGCGGCCGGCGAGCAGATAGGTAGTGGCCCACAGCACACAACCGGCGGCATCGGCCAATAGGAATGTCAGCCGCTTCATGCGAATGGCGCCGGCGACCGGGATGGAGACGAGACTCATACCGGGGATGAACTTGGCGAAAACGAGCGTCCACCAGCCGCGCCGAGCGAAGCGGGTTTCCGTTTTGCGCACGCAATTGTCGGGCTCCAGCGAGAGTTTGCACAGCAGGGACAGAATAGCGGAGCCGCGGCGGCGGCCCAGTTCGTACCAGATGTGGTCGCCCGCCATGGCGGCTACTACGGCGGCGGTAAGCGAGAGAAGAAACGAGTAGCGATGATCTCCGACGAGGGCTCCCATGATGAGCAGCAAAGGATCGGCTGGGATGGGGATGCCGGCCTGCACCGCAAAGACATAGCAGAACAGAAAAGCGTAGCCGTGCAGCAGAAGCAAAGAACGAAACGACACGTTATGAGGATGGCACGGTGCCGGCCCGGGATCTGAAGGGAATACGCACAATGAAACGCGTTTCTCCGGGGCGGGATTGGAAGCTCACGTCACCGCGATGGTTCCGGGCGATGCGGCTCACAATGTCCAGACCCAGGCCGGTGCCTTCGCCTACCGGTTTTGTGGTGAAGAAGGGCTCGAAAATGCGGGATTTTATTTCGTCGGGGATACCCGGGCCGCCGTCGATTATTTCAATGCGGGCGCAGTTGTGATCCGGCAGGGTGCGGATGGTGAGCTTCCCTTTGCCGTCCATGGCATCGGCCGCATTGACGATGAGGTTGGTCCAGATCTGATTCAGCTCGCTGCCGCGAGCTTGTACGTTGGGGAGTGAACGATCATAGTCGCGCACAATATCGATGCCGTTCTTCAAACGATGGCGGAGCATCACCAAAGTACTCTCGATGCCTTGATGGATGTCGACCGCCTGCTCGGGGGCCTGATCCATATATGAGTATTCTTTGATGGCACGGACGAGTTCAGAGATGCGGCCCGTGCTGCTTTCAATTTCGTCCGCCAGCCGAGTAATCGTAAACGCGGCGGTCAAGCGAATGAGCGCATCGGAGAGAAACTGCTCCGGGACGTGTGTCGCGACCTCCTCGAGTGTGGCTCGCGTGCAACCAAGATCGACGAGCGCGGCAGCGAGATCCCAAGCGGCTTGGATATGGTGATTGCGGAGCCAGCCTGCGAGTTCTTCTTCGCGGTCGCTGCGGTCGAGGGAATCGAGCGCCCATTGCGGGGAAGCGATTTTATCCCGATCGAATTCAAGTTCAGCCAGGAAGATACGAGCCTCTTGGGGCAGTCCGCCGCGATCGAGCTTCAGCGCGGCGGCACGAACTGATTTAAGGGATCTGCGCAGATTATCGGCGGCTCGGCTTGCCGCCGCTGCTGGATTGTTCAACTCGTGGGCAAGACCGGCCGATAGTTTGCCGAGCGCAGTCAGTTTTTCGCGCTGCTGGTCCGCTGCTGTCGCTTCACGCACGCGATCGGCGAGCAGGCTGACCAGGCGGGCCTGCAGTGCCGGCAAGCGTTCGAGCACGTCCGGGAAAAGATCTTTGTGGAGGGCTGCAATGCGAGTCGGTTCGGTAGCTCGTATAGTGGCCTTAAATTCTTTCAGGCGTGAATACGGCAGCATTCCAGTGACTTCGCCGGCGTGCGCGAGGAAGACAAGACCATCCTCGCGCTCGGCACGAATTTCACCCTTGAGCAAAACGACCAGATAAAGCACAGGATCGCCTTGGCGGGCCAGGATCTCGTCGGGAACGACATCGATAGCGTGCATAACCGAAGCTAGCCAGGAAACGCCGGACTCCGGCAGATCGCGGAAGGTCTCAATGGCCTTGAGTTCATCGAGGGCGGGCGGCGGCGCGCTTTGGATCCGGTCTGCTGCGGTTAACATGTCAAATCTTGCTGAGGTATTGGTGCACAAATTGGATAGCAACGGAGCCTTCCCCTACACCAGATGCGACGCGCTTGATGGAGCCGTGACGCACATCGCCGACGGCGAAGACGCCGGGCACATTGGTCTCGAGCAGGCCGGGATCGCGATCGAGTTGCCAGTCTTTGGGAGGTTTGCCGTTGCGCTTTAAATCCTGGCCGGTGACGATGAATCCGCGTTCGTCCCGTTCGACGACTCCGTCGAGCCAAGCGGTGCGGGGTTGAGCGCCGATGAAGATGTAGAGGCTGGATGCCGGTACGCGCGTGGTGATGCCGCTTTGTTGGCAGGCAAGGGTGATAGCTTCCAGATGATCTTCACCATGCACTTCCTGAACGCAGGTGTGGAACTCGACGTGAATGTTTTCGGTTTGGGCGATTTGATCGACTAAATACTGCGACATGGTTGCCGCGAGAGACGAACCGCGGACGAGCATGATCACCCGGCGGGCGAACTTCGAGAAGAAAATAGCGGCTTGGCCTGCCGAGTTTGCACCGCCTACCAAATACACATCTTCATCGCGGCAGGAAATGGCTTCCGTTGATCCAGCGCCGTAATAGACGCCTGCTCCGCGGAGACGGTCCTCGCCGGGGATGTCGAGTTTGCGCCATTGCACGCCCATGGCGAGGATGAGCGCGTGGCACGAGACTTCGGTGCCGTCGCTGAGGCGCAGGTAGCGATACGGACCATCCACGCGGACATTGGTCGCTTCCTGGGGGGAGACGATTTCAACTCCGAAGCGGCGGGCTTGGTCGACGGCTCGCCGCGCGAAAACGGAACCGGACAATCCGGAAGGAAACCCGAGATAGTTTTCGATACGTGAACTGAGGCCTGCTTGTCCGCCGGGCGCTTCGCGTTCAATCATGACGGTTTTCAGGCCTTCCGATGCGCCGTATACAGCGGCCGCAAGTCCAGCGGGACCACCACCAACGATGGCGACGTCGTAGTATTCGAGGCCAGCTCGCGTACGCAGACCAAGGCGTTGAGCGACCTCTTGCGGCGCCGCCTGCTCAAGTCTCTGCCCGTCGAGGAAAAAGACCACGGGCAGTTGCGGCGTGTGCCCGTCGAAGCTGTCGATTAAGCGGCGTACTTCGGGCAAACGTTCGGCGGCGTCCGCGTCAAGCCACTGATAAGGGACTTGATTGCGAGCGAGGAAGTCGCGCATCTCGTAAGCGCGCGGCGACCAGCGCGTGCCGAGGACTCGAATGCCTTCAAACGGCGGCCGGTAACCGGCATACCAATCGTCGAGCAGGTCGTCGAGGACGGGGTAAAGGTGCTCCTCGGGTGGATGCCAGGGCTTCAGCAGATAGTGATTGAGTTGAACCTGATTGATCGCTTTGATGGCGGCTTCGGTGTCGGCGTAGGCTGTTAGAAGAACGCGCTTCGCCTCAGGATAAAGTTTGATGGCTTCGGTCAGCGTCTCCACGCCGTTCATTTCCGGCATGCGGTGATCGACCAACAGCAGAGCTACTGTTTCATTGCGCTGCTCGAGACGCTTGAGCAGGCCAATCGCGGCGAGACCCGATTCGGCGCGCAGGATGCGGTACTTCTCCGCGTAACGCTGGCGAAGGTCGCGCTCGATGGAGGCCAGTACATCGGGATCGTCGTCAACAGTCAGAATGACAGGGCGCGGCATAGAGTTCTCTTCACGCAATCGTCACAGACGCGCTCTGCCGGGTGCGGGTCGCGTGCTTGTGCCACGTATTCGCATGACTTCATACAACGTCGATGCACACCGGGACGCCTGAGCCGCACAAAAGATGACCATTCCGACCCCGCTCTCAAGGCCTGCCGGCCAGTGCGCCTTTTCGATCGGGAATCAGAATGTGAATGAGCTACGCCGTTTGGAACACAATCTTTCCTGGCATTCGGAGGCTTTCCTAATGAATTCCAAAAGCCTTGGTGGCGGAGGAAGAGGGATTCGAACCCCCGGATGAGTTTCCCCATCAACGGTTTTCAAGACCGCCGCGTTCAACCGCTCTGCCATTCCTCCGACAACTAACGTACCGAATTTTCGCCGGTTTCCGCAAGAAAAGCGGAAAGAAACACGCACGAGCAGGTCGTAGCCGCAATACGGGATTTAGGATTAAACGCACGTGAACTAGGTAACGCTCCCACGTGGACGCCGCGTCTCATATACAGGAGCGGTAAAACAATGAAAACGAAAGTACTTGCATTATTTCTTCTCGCCAGCTCCTCCATGTTTGCAGGGTGGCGAGTTGGCTTCGGCGTAGGCGTTGGCCCAGTCTATGTGCCACCAGCCCGGGTGTATGTTGCACCACAGCCTTATGGGTATGTCGCGCCACTTCCTTACGGACCGGCCGCCCCCTACGCATACTCTTATCCATACTTGCGTGGGTATGTCGGGCCAAGTCCCTACGTAGGCGGTTACTGGCACTCCGGTTATGACCGCGATGGCTGGCGCGACCGGCACTATGATCACGATCGCGATGGTTGGCGCGACCACGACCACTGGCGACATGACCGCTAACTTGCCTCTTTCCTAGCTACACTCGAAAGGCCGCCTCGCGCGGCCTTTTCTGTTTGACCGATGCCCTCATTTCGTTATCTGCTGTTCAACAAGCCCTTCCAGGTATTAAGTCAATTCACGCAAGGCAAAGAGAGCAGGGAAAGCACAACTCGCGGAACACTCAGCGACTTCATTCCCGTTCCTGATGTGTATGCGGTGGGCAGGCTCGACTATGACAGCGAGGGATTGATGCTGCTCACCAACGATGGTGGTCTGCAACATCGGCTTTCAGATCCCAGGTTTGAGCATCCGCGAACCTATTGGGCCCAGGTGGAAGGAGTCGTCACGGAAGAGGCGGCACGGCGCATCGCGGAAGGCGTGCTGATTCAGGGGCATATCACGAGACCTTGTCGGGCGCGCATGATAAGTGAACCATCGCTACCGCCGCGCGTGCCCCCCATTCGCTTTCGTCCTAGTCTTCCCGTGTCCTGGCTACAGCTCACCTTGACCGAGGGCCGCAACCGGCAGGTACGCCGCATGACCGCAGCCGTTGGTTTCCCTACCCTGCGGCTCTTACGCATCGCAATCGGCGAACTTACTGTGGAAGGGCTGGCTCCCGGTTGCTGGCGAGACGTTAGCGCGGCGGAACTGAAGACTCTACGTCACCACACATTGGACAATAAAACCGCGGATCACAGAAAGGGGCGACCGCGATTGCGACCACCCTTCGGCCGTCCAAAACCGCAGCGCTAATACCGCCGGTAGCCGTGCTCGTAGCGGGCGCGCATAGAGCGCAGCGTGCCGAGATCATGCCACAGTAGATCTTTGGCGCGGCGATCCATGGGATTGTGGTCCACCACGTTTTGCAAATCCTCAATGGCCTGATTGAGTTTGCCCTTGTCGAAATTTTGACGTTGCAAATGGTCTTGAAATTCCCCCAGATGGCGCAGCGCATTGTCATAGCGCGCGCGTTCCCGGTGGGAGTACACGCCGTTATTTTGCGCCACTCGTTCCAAATGGTCCATCGTCTGTTCCACCGGCCCTGCCTGGGCCTCCCCGTACGGTGCCGGATACTCCTGCGCGTAAAGCGTTTGCGAGCCTAATGCAAGCCCGAACGCAACAGTGCCATACAGAAAACCTTTGCTGCAAATCTCGCCGATCTTTACTGGTTTCATGAACATTCCCATGGTCGTCATCTGTGGTGTCCTTCTGCCCGAACAGACGAACGAGCAGTGCCGGCATGGTACGACGGCTATTGAACATGATCGGAATTTAACGCGGAGTCCCGGCTATCGGCGACGTACACATCCAGGAAAGAGGCGGTGTTCCTCGAACGGTACACGCGCTCGGTGGCCTTTTGGAAGTCAGATGGCTTCGCCGTCGGAATATCCGTGAACGTCTGTGGATTTCGATCGGTCAAAGGAAACCAGGAGCTTTGCACCTGTACCATGATGCGGTGTCCCCGGTAAAAGCAGTGATCGACATCGGGCATCGCGAAATGTATCCCCTGAATCTCGCCAGCAGCGAACGCCGCCGGATGCTCAAATCCGTTGCGGAACTTTCCTCGGAACGGCTCGCCGCGCACCAGTTGCTCGTAACCGCTTAGTTTCGCTCCGGCCTGTGCCGGGTAAACATCAACCAGCTTTACGTCAAAATCCGAATCGCTTCCACTAGTGGAGACAAAAAGAGACGCCGCTACCGGCCCGGCAATCGTCACGTCCTCGCTTAAGGGCTCGGTCTCATAGGTCAGTACATCCGCCCGTCCCTGGACAAAGCGCTGGTCGGCATCCATATACGTTCGTGCCATCTCCACAGTTGGTTTGCTGAAAAACGGAATGGGACGGGCGGGGTCGCTCACATACTGGTCGTAAGCGGATCTCGCAGTGGGTGGCTTGGAGGCAAGGCCGCCGTTTGCCGAAAGATAATATCGGCGCGGAGCAACATTGCTCGGCGGCCATTGTTCCTCTCGGCGCCATCCATTGCGGCCCGTCTCAAACACGTAAGCTCTCGGCAAGTTCGGGTCCGCCGCACCCTTCAAGTAATGCCGGAAGAACGGCAACTCTATCCCATCGCGAAAGAACTCAGCAGTGTTTGCCCCGAACGAAATGTCTCCCAGTCGGTCTCCCGCGCCGAAGGCCCAACCGCCATGCGACCAAGGGCCCATCACAAGATTCACTTGCGTTTCAGGAGATTGCTTTTCAAGAGCACGGAATGTCTTGAGAGTGCCGGAAAGGTCCTCTGCGTCGTACCATCCGCCCACTACCAATACCGCCGGCCTAATTTTTTGCAGATGAGGCAAAATGTCGCGCGCCTGCCAGAATTCATCGTAGTTCGGATGATCGATAATGTCCGTCCAGTAATGATTTCTGAAATGAAAATATTTCTTATCGGCATTCACCAGCGGCCCCATGTTGAGAAAGAACCGGTAACCATCATTCGTGCCGTAATTGAAATCCTCCTCTCCTTTCGGTAACTGCGGGTTATTTTGCTCGCCGAAGCCCGCGTAAAATCCGAAATTCGCCGCCAGAAAAAAAGCGCCATTATGAAACGCGTCATCTCCCCTATAGAGATCCGATACGGGTGCCTGCGGCGATACCGCCACCAATGCCGGATGCGCATCGATCATCCCCGCTGAAGCAAAGAAGCCGGGGTACGAGATCCCAATCAGTCCCACCTTGCCGTTGTTGTTCGGAATGTTTTTCAGCAGCCAATCGACCGTGTCATAGGCGTCCGTGCTTTCATCCACGTCACCCGGCCCGCGATGAACATTTTTTTCGGGGGTCATTTCAATCCACTTGCCCTCTGACATATATCGCCCGCGCACATCCTGGTAGACGAAGATGTATCCGTCTTCGTCAAACTTCCGCGACGGCCCTAGCCTTTCGGGGAACTTGCCGATTCCGTAAGGCGCAACGCTGTAGGGAGTTCGCGTCATCAGAATCGGATACTTCTGCTTGGTGTCCGTCGGGACATAAACAGCAGTGAACAAGCGCACGCCATCCCGCATGGGAATCCGAAACTCAAATTTGGTGTAATGCGCCGGAATGTCAAAGTCGTCCGATGCGGAAGAGGTTTCCGGTAAAACAATCCAGCAGAGCAACACGAGCCAGAAGATGGGCATTCAAAACTATCGTAAGGGCTTGCAACGTTGAAAACCGAGGAAGAATGCCGCTCCGGCTATACTGACCGATACGGCTGCGCGGAGAGACCGCCTTCGATCAGCCCTTTGGGTCCTGACCGATACGCCCCTTCGGAGAAACCGCCTTCGATCAGCCCTTTGGGTCATACTGGGCGAATAAACAGCAAAGCTTCCTCATGCTAGATACCGCCGAACAGCTTGCCCGACTAAAGCACCGTATAGCGGTCATCGATGGAAAACACGCCAGGGGAAATACTGCGCCGGAGCGCCCTGTCGTCGCGTCGCCCCGTTCCCCCATCGAAGAATGGTCCGAAGGGCAAATTGTTTCAAACGAATTTGGAGAACACTTCCAAGCCGAACGCCTGTATCCGGGCCACCAGCAACACGGCTCGGCCGATGTCGGCGCATTGAGCGAACTTCCGCACGATCTCTTCGAAGCACTCGGAGAGGGGGAAATCAGCGCCGCCCCGCCGGAGCGTTGGGCATTCCTGGACACCGAAACCACAGGCTTGGCCGGCGGCTCCGGAACTTATGCCTTCCTGATCGGGGTGGGCCGCATCACGCCCGATGGCTTTCGCGTGCGTCAATTCTTCATGCGCGAGTACGCCGAGGAGCGAAGCCTGCTGGCAGCGCTAAACGAGCATCTGAGCGCTTTCGATGTTCTCATCACCTATAACGGCCGGAGCTACGACCAGCCGCTGCTCGAAACACGTTACCGCATGACGCGCAGCAAGCCCCCGTTTGGCAGCCTGGCCCATCTGGACCTGCTCTACGGTGCGCGCCGGCTCTGGAAATTGCGACTGGAGAGTTGCCGCCTGGTCCAGCTTGAGCAGCAGATCCTCGGTTTTCACCGCGAGGGCGATGTTCCCGGTGAGCTGATTCCCTACCTCTACTTCGAATACCTGCGATCCCGCGAAGCGTGGCGCCTGCTGCCCGTCTTTCATCACAACGCTCTCGATATAGTGACGCTCGCCTGCCTGACGGCCATCGTTCCCGCCGCTTTCCGCAGTACGGATGCGCAATCGTTGGCTAGGCTTGGCGTCAGGCGCGGCGAGGATCTGGCGGGTATCGCTCGTTGGTTACTCGGGGCTGGCAAGCACGAACGCGCTCTTGCTCTCCTGCAACACGCCGTCGATATCGGTTTACCCGACGGGCTCCTGTTCGGTGCGCTCTGGAACATCGCTCTGCTCGAGAAAAAACTGAAGCGCCCGGAGGCCGCTCTCCGCCGCTTCACCGAACTGGCAGGCTGCCGCAACCGACACCGAATCGATGCCCTCGAAGAACTAGCCAAACACTACGAGCATACGGCGAAGAACTACCTTCTCGCGCTCGAGTGTACCCAACAGGCACTGTGCCACGGCGAAACCGATGCGCTGCTGCGGCGCAAGGAAAGGCTTCAGCGGCGTTTGGAAAGGCCACACACGCGCCGCCTACTATAGCCTCGTAGAAAAGTCAAATCCGTACGGTCTAACGATTTATTTTTCCGCAATTCCCCTGAATTGCCAATCGCCCGGCGCGCCTGTACACTCGTTAAAGGGCTAGACTCCCCTGCTCGAAGTCATATCCGCTCCTTATTTTTCTTTAGAGCCGTAAAAGGATCATTCTTATTGCATGAACATTTCTGTTGTCATGTCGACATATAATCGCTCAAGCGTTTTGGGCCAGGCACTGGACGGCCTAGTGGCTCAAGAAGCGGACAGCTTGTCTTTCGAGATCATCATTGTCGATAACAATTCAACGGACAACACCCGGCAGGTGATTGAGTCCTATGCGCAACGCGATGGCCGCATTCGGTACGTTTCCGAAAAGAAGCAAGGCGTAGCGTACGGACGGAACGCCGGCATTGCTGCCGCAAAGGGTGAATACATCGCCTTCTGCGACGATGATGTCATTGTAACGCCAGACTGGCTGCGCAAGCTGCATGCGGCTCTGCTGCGGTTTCCCGAAGCTGACTTCGTCGGCGGCAAAGTGCTTCCCGTTTGGAAGACTCCTCCTCCCGCATGGCTGAATGCCACGCTGGCCCCACTTGCTCTACAGGATTATGGAGAAGTACCAGAGGTGGTCTCGATCGACAATCAGCGCTGCTTGATCTCGGCCTGTTTAGCGGTCCGCCGCGGTGCCTTCGAGCGAGCCGGTACCTTCGATCCCGCCACGCAGCGCGTCGGAAACGGCATCGGTTCCACCGAAGATCACGAATGGGAGATGAAGGTGTGGACCAATGGCGGCATCGGCGTCTATGTGCCCGATGTGGCCTGTTATGCGGAAATTCCCGCCTATCGCATGGTGAAGTCGTATCATCGGCGCTGGCACCTGGGTCACGGAAAGTTTAGCGCTATCGCGTGGCGGCCGAATTTCCAGGGGGGTGCCTTTCAATTGCTCGGCGTCCCGGCTTTTGTGTACCGCCAACTGGCCGAGGCCGCTTCGCACTATTTCGGAGCGCTTGTCCAGGGCAAATCAGCGGAAACCTTCGACCGTGAAAACAAATTGTTTTTCTTCTTGGGTTTTGTTCGAGAGCGATGGAAGCAGAGGTTGACGGGTCGTCACAAAACAGATTCCGCTGCTTCTCCAGGCGCCAGCCCCGCACATTCACCTGATCCTTCCTAAGACAGATACTTTTAACTATGGATGTTTCAGTCGTTCTCTGTACCTACAATCGTGGCGAACTCCTGACAAATGCACTGCAGTCGCTGCACGAGCAAAAGACAAACGGCATTTCCTTTGAAATTCTGATTGTTGACAATAATTCGACCGACCACACAAGAGAACTTGTCCAGCGATTCGTCGAAAACGACTCTCATTTCCGTTATCTTTTCGAGCGGAAGCAGGGTTTGTCGCATGCCCGCAATGCCGGAATCGCGGCCGCCGAATCGGACCTCATCGTCTTCACCGACGACGACATAGAATTCGAAGACACCTGGATACAGCAGAACTTTGAAGCCGGACAGCGATTTCCCGATGCGGATTACCTGGGCGGAAAGGTACTTCCCGTTTGGCAGGAAGCAGCACCCGATTGGGTGAAGTACAGTATGAGTCCGTTGGCGGTACAGGACTGGGGCAGCCAACCCGTGACTATGTCGCCCGCCCATCCCCGATGTCTGGTAGGAGCAAGTCTGGCCGTCCGCCGCCGGGCTTTCGACAAGACTGGACTCTTCAGCATCGACACGCAGCGCGTAAAGGACGGTATCGGCTCTACTGAAGATTTCGATTGGGAAAAAAAGGTATGGGAGCACGGCGGCCATGGCGTCTGGGTACCAGAGATCGTCTGCCGCAGCCCAATACAGCCTGATCGCGGCCAAAAAGCCTATCACCGGCGTTGGCACTGCGGACACGGAAAATTTCAGGCCATTTCTTGCAATTCCGAACATGAAGGACCGCGCCGCGTTTTGGGTGTTCCCCTATTTGTCTACCGTCAGATGGTACAGGCGGCAGTGAAGACCGTCACGTCACGCCTTACCGGAAAGCATCACGCCTTCGCGCACGAGACCCAGTTATGGTTCTTTGCCGGTTTCATACGCGAGAAATGGAAGAGCCGCCGCGTGCCGGAACAGCATGCCGCAGCGAATCTAAGCGTTTCGCGGAACAGCTAAGAACCCGTCTCAGGTTGTACATTTCTGCAATCGGTCTTGCTTCACTTGAATCATGAGTTCCCTCAAGCGAGAATAGATCGGTGATGACTAAGCTAAGCGAAGGCCTGCCGTCACCTGGGTTTTCGTCCACAAACAAAGCCCAGGGGACAGGAGCATGAGCTTTATCGAATCGGCAGCCACTTCCCGGGGCGCCCGGGGAAACACTGAACCGCGAGGTTCCGCGCCGCCTCACTTTTACCGTCCCGAGCTAGACGTCCTGCGATTATTCGCCTTCCTGTGCGTCTACTTTACCCATACTTCCCGCCCTCCTATTCACCCCGGTGATCCTGCTTGGGAGGTTTCCCTGAAACAGGTTTGCGCCCTGTTGCAAGAGACCGGCTCGTTCGGCATGTGCATCTTTTTCCTGCTAAGTGCCTATCTGATTACAGAACTGTTGCAGCGCGAGCGGCAAAGTACCGGGGACGTACATCTACGGGCCTTTTATGTCAGGCGCATTCTTCGCATCTGGCCCTTATACTTTCTGGCTTTGCTGCTGGGAGCGCTGGTCAGCCGGATGGGTCCGCAGGAATGGATCGGGCCCTGGCGCATGCTGAGTTTTCTTTTTCTTGCCGGCAACTGGTACACAGCGTTCAGAGGCTACGCAACGAATCCGATCGCGCCGCTGTGGAGCATCTCGCTAGAAGAGCAGTTCTACCTCATCTGGCCTGGAATCGCCAAGCTCGGCGGCAGGCGTGCGCTACTCCTGGCGTCATTTATCGTCATTCCCGTGGGCCTCGGAACGCTCTTCTATCTGCGCGCAAAAGGAGTGGCGATGCAACCCGCGCTCTGGACCAACAGTTTCGTGCAGTTCCCCATGTTTGCGATAGGCGCATTGCTCGCCCTGTTCTTACGGGGACGGACGCCCAGCATAACTCCGCTGCTCAGGCCGGTCGTATTTTGCCTCGGTATTGCGCTCTGGCTGGTCGCCGACGGCCATTTCAAAATTCTTTGGGGAGTCCCGGGGGGTGCCGCTCTCTGCCTCGGTTCTGCTCTGGCGGCGCTCGGCTGCGTCGCTATCTTCCTGTCGCTGCTCGGCGTATCCGCCCGGAATGTGCCCGGCCCACTCATTTATCTGGGCAAGATCTCTTACGGATTGTATGTTTTCGCTCCGTTTAGCGGCATCGTCTTAGCGCGGATCCTGCCCGGCGTTTCACTTTCGCTTGGGTGGGCGATTGTCTTGCAGTTGACGACAACGATCATCCTCGCATCGCTTTCTTACCGCTACTTCGAAAAACCATTTTTGCGGCTGAAGCGGCGTTTCGAATTTGTGCTCTCGCGCAAAGCGTGAGACCCCACGAAATTGCTATTCGCGGGAGCGGACTGTAAACTCAGTAGAGAGCTGGTTGCCCGCCCCGCAATCGTGCTCCTGTCATTCACCTACCTGGGAAAAGGACCAATTTGCACTGCATGGATGTTTCTGTCGTTATGTCAACGTACAATCGCGCACCCGTCCTCGGCGGAGCGATTGAGGCGTTGCTAGCGCAGGATACAGGCGAATTAAGCTACGAAGTCTTGATTGTTGACAACAACTCGACCGATAACACAAAACAGGTGATCGAATCCTACGCGCAACGCGATGGGCGCATCCAGTATGTTTTCGAAAAGAAGCAAGGCGTCGCTTACGGCCGCAATGCGGGAATCGCGCTCACCAAGGGGGAGTACATCGCCTTTTGTGACGATGATGTCACCGTCTCGCCGACGTGGCTGCGAACGCTTCACGAAGAATTGCTGCGCTATCCAGATGCCGATTTCGTTGGTGGCAAGGTGCTCCCCTTGTGGAAGAATGCACCTCCCCTCTGGATAGACGCCAAGATGTGTCCCCTCGCGCTCCAGGATTACGGGGACGTGCCGCAGCAGGTGTCCAAAGAAAATCAGCTCTGCTTGATTTCGGCCTGCCTCGCCGTTCGCAGACAGGCTTTCGAACGCGCTGGATTATTTGATCCCGCCACGCAACGCGTCGGAAACAGTATTGGATCGAGCGAGGATCATGAGTGGGAAGTGAAGGTCTGGCAAAGGGGCGGTTACGGAGTCTACGTGCCAAGCGTCCTGTGTTACGCGGAAGTTCCGCCGGAGCGCCAGGCAAAATCGTATCATCGCCGGTGGCATTTGGGGAATGGCAAGTTCGCTGCCATCGCCCGGCAGACTGAGTATGAGGGGGGATCATTTCAACTGCTCGATGTTCCGGCCTTCATGTATCGCCTCACATTTGTAGCCAGCCTGAGATATATGGGCAGCCTTCTGCGCGGCAAGTCAGTCGAAGCATTTCATCGAGAGAACCGCTTTTTTTTCTTTCTTGGTTTCGTCGGGGAGCGATGGAAGCAACAGCTTACCGGAAAAGGAAAACATACCCCCTCCGCCGCTCCCGCTGCCCACACCTCCGACCCTTCCTGAGGAAATGAATCTGTGATGGATATTTCCGTTGTTCTCTGTACCTACAATCGTGGTGAACTTTTGGCAAACGCCTTGCAGTCGTTGCGCGAGCAAACTGTAAACGGCATTTCCTACGAAATTCTGGTCGTCGACAACAACTCCACTGACCATACCAGGGAACTTGTTCAGCGGTTCATAGACGAAGACCCGCATTTTCGTTACGTTTTCGAGAAGCAGCAAGGTCTATCCTGTGCCCGCAATGCAGGAATTGCCGCGGCTCATGCAGATATTCTCGTCTTCACCGACGACGATATTAAATTTGCGGCAGACTGGCTACAGCAGAACTATCAGGCTGGGGTACGGTTCCCCGACGCTGCCTATCTGGGCGGTCAGGTGCTGCCGGTTTGGGAAGGCGAAGTTCCCTCCTGGATTCCACACAGCGTGAATCCTTTGGCGATTCAGACTCCCGGCCCTCATTGCCTGAAGTATTCGTGGGACGATCCGCAGTGCCTGGTTGGGGCAAACCTTGCGGTCCGACGAAGCACTTTTGCCAGAGTAGGCCTATTTGATATCAGGACGCAAAGGGTGAAGGGCGGCATCGGGTCCACTGAAGATCACGATTGGGAGAAAAAAGTATGGGATGCCGGCGGCCATGGCATGTACGTACCGGATATCGTTTGCTATACAAAGGTTCCCGCAGAGCGCTTGGAGAAGTCCTATCACCGCCGCTGGCATGTTGGTAATGGAAAGTTCCAGGCGATCGCATGCAACTCGGAGTACGAAGGGACGCGCCGCGTATTTGGCGTTACGCCCTATGTTTACAAACGAGCCATACAAACGCTGGGCGAATTCTTAATCGCCCGGTTAACTGGCCGCCACAATACCTTCTGGGTGGAAACGCGAGTGTGGTTCTTTCTCGGCTACATTCGGCAGAAATGGAAAGACCATTTCAGACTGCGGCAGCAAGCGAGTGAACACGCCTTTTAATTACAATGGAGCACCCTGAAGTCACCTGGCTGCTTTCCGCGAAAAATAGCATGCCATACCTTCCAATAACATTGGAATCCATCGCTGCCCAAACCTACACAAATCATAAAGTGCTTGCGTGGGACGACTGCTCCAATGACGGCAGCTTGGAGGAACTGCAACGTTGGATTCCCGGTCGTATTCCAGGCAAAATCTTCTCAGGCCGATCTCTGCGGCTGGGTCTCGCGCTTGCTTTTCTTTTAAGCGAGGCTGATACGGAGCTGTGCGCACGCATCGATGGCGACGATGTAAACATGCCGAACCGGCTGGAGCAGCAGGTCCGCATGATGATGGAGTATCCCCAACTTGGAGTCCTGGGTAGCCATATCAGAATCATTGACGAGAACGGAAATGGGGTGGAAGAGTGGCCCTATCCGGCGCACGATGCCGAGGTTCGATGGCGCACGCGCTATTCAGCCCAAGTAGCCCATCCAGCGGTTATGTTCCGCCGAAGTGTTATCCAGGCAGCGGGCGGATACCGCGATTTCGTGTATGAAGATAGCGACCTCTGGATCAGAGTATGCCCGTTAGCCGAGGTAACCAACGTCCCGGAAATTCTGTTGCACTACCGCCGAACCGGAACCAGCATGACTGGGCAAGTGGAAAACTGGATGCCCATGCTGCGGAAGGTGGCTGAATACAATGCAGGCATCATCTTTCCCGGTATACAAAACCACGCGAAGGCCATGGAGCTTTGGGAAGGCACTCATCCCGCCGCGCAGGAGCCTCCTGTGAAGCTGCGCTACTTACGTGAACTGAAAACAGCCGCCGTGCTATTAGCTCGACAAGCAGGGAAGCCGGACACTTATTTCACCGATACTGACACTTATCGTCTGCAACGTTACCATCTTCGCCGCCGGGCACTTAGGAAAATGGGATTAGGGCCGCTGATTCGTCTTCGCGAATCGATAGCCCGAAGCTCCCGTCGAGGTTAATGATTCCATGTTTGACACACCTCCGGTCACTTGGCTCCTTCCCGTGCGGAATGGTATGCCTTACGTTACAGCTACGCTTTATTCGATCGCGCACCAGACCTATGGCAACCACAAAATAATCGCTTGGGATAACGGCTCGATCGACGGGACAGTGGAGGAGCTTCACCGGTGGATTCCCTCCAAGATTCCTGGCTTGGTAGTGGACCACCGTCCTATGAGGCTTGGTCCCAGTCTCGCCGCCATGGTCGAGATGGCCGACACAGAACTGTGCGCGCGCATGGATGGTGACGATCTGAACTTGCTGGACCGATTAGAGGAGCAGGTTGCATTTTTGCAGTCGCATCCCAACATCGGAGTATTGGGCGGCCAGCTTGAACTGATCGACGAGCACGACCACAAAATCGATGATGATACCTGGGGATATCCTGTCCATGACGCAGACATTCGCTGGACATTACGCTGGCGCAATCAGTTTGCCCATAACGCTGTCCTATTCCGGCGCAGCGTCATCCTCGCCGCAGGCAACTATCGCGACCATCAGCCTTACGAAGACTTTGATTTATGGCAGCGTGCCGCTTACCACACCGAAATGCATAATCTTCCTCGCATTCTGGTGCGATACCGCCGCATTACAACTAGTTCCACCGGAACAATCAAGAGCTATGTGCCAACGGATCGCGCGGCCGCGGAATTGAACGCATCCATTCTGTTTCCGGGTGTTCCGTTGGATCAAGTGATGAGTCTCTGGGAAGCCACTCACCCGCTCCAACTGCATCTGCCGTCGAAATTCCAGCACATCAGGCAATTAACAAATGCCGCCCAGCTACTCGCACGAAAGCTCGGCAAACCGGATGATTACTTTACGGAAACAGATACGTTCAAAAAGCAATATCTTCGATTGCGACGGCGATTTTTCAAACGAATAGGCATCATGCCGTTGATTCGCCTCAGGGAGCGCGTTCGTGGAGTTTACTTGCCCGATTAAAGAGAACCCGCCCCTCCCTGGCCCATAATTAGATTGAAATGCGTATTCTCCCTGGCGTGACGCTCGCGTTATGCCTCCCCTTGTTCGTCCAAGCGGCAGCCAAAGACACACCGAAGACGATGACGAAAATCGTCGTGCGGCTGAGCGGGCCGAGCATCAAGCCCGGCTCGATTGCTGCCATGCCCAAGACCATCTATTACGCGGGCCCGCACTACGCACGTATCGAAGATCCGCCCGATGCGCGCCAAGGGTTACAAAAGCTCACGGTCATTGCCGAGCCGGATGCCTACAGCGTGAACCTGATCGACAAAAAAGGAACTCATGCCAATGACCAGGGAGGCACGGACGACATTCATTTGCCGGTGGTCTTTGATCCCACGCGCAGGCTGACCGAACTGAATCGGCTTGAGTTTGGCGACGAGTTTCAGTTTTTCCAATCGCACAGCGCAACAAAAGAATCGGGCCCCATCATCAACGCGAAGCCGACCGATGCTTACAAGTTGAAGACCAGTGAGAGTACCGCAACGCTGGTAGTCCGAGGAGGCACACACATTCCCGTCACCTTAAGCTGGCAGACCAAGGACGGCACCTACCGGTACGAATACATCACGGATCAAGAGTTGCCGTTCGATCCTGCCCTGTTCGCGAAACCGAAGGGCATCACCTACAAAGAAATGCACCCCGACACCAGCTCGGAGCCTGGTTAAAACGATAAAGTTAAAACGATAAAATTGCTACCGAGTCCGCCGGAAGCTCGATCAGACCGGGCCGCGGTTGCCAGCCTTCTTCCGATGCCAATACGTTCTTGGGTTTACCGCTAACCGGTACCGCCTGGCGGTCAGAGCCCAAATTGCAGACGACTTCGATGCCGCCGCGCTTTACCGCAATCCACTTCCCTTCCTCGCTGTAGCTCGATTCCACCCGGTTCATACGTCCGTCCGTGAGTGCCGAGGTCGACCGCCGGAGAGCAATTAGTTTTTTGTACCAGTCCAGTAGGGAAACGTGGGGCTCCTCCGTAATCTCGTCCCACTTGAGCTTCGAGCGCTGGAAGGTTTCGGGATCTTGGGGGTCTGGCACGTCCTCAGGATTCCAGCCAAACGCTGCAAACTCGCTGCGGCGCCCTTTAGAAACCGCTTTCCCCAGTTCGAGATCTTCATGATGCGTGAAGTATTGGAACGGCGTGGAGGCGCCGAACTCTTCGCCTTCGAACAGCATCGGCACGAATGGCGAAGTCAGTACAAGCGCGGCAGCAATCTTCTGACGGCCAACGCTCGCTACTTGGCTGAGGCGTTCTCCTTGGGCACGATTTCCAACCTGGTCGTGATCTTGAGAGTATCCGAGAAAGCGATGACCGGAGAGTCCAACGGGCGCGCGGCCATGAATGCGGCCACGATCTTGCGCATAGATACCGTCATACACATAGGCGTTCTTCAAAGCCTTTGCCAATTGCGCGAACGTGCCGAAATCTTTGTAGTAACCGTCTCGCTCTCCGGTGATGACGGTGTGCAGCGCATGATGAAAATCGTCGCTCCATTGCGCGTCGCATCCGAAGCCGCCAGCTTCACGGCTGGTCACCACGCGAGGATCGTTTAAATCACTCTCGGCAATCAGAACGAGATGCCTTCCAAGCTGCGAGGCAAGCGCGTCCACCTCCGATGATAAGAACTCCAGAAAGTGAATGGCGGATTTATCGAAATAGGCGTGAACAGCATCAAGACGAAGACCATCGAAATGATAGTCGTAAAGCCACATCAGTGCGTTGTCGGCGAAGAATCGACGGACTTCGTGGCTCCCGGCTTGGTCCAGATTTACCGCCGATCCCCACGGCGTATGATACGCGTCGGTGAAGTACGGTCCGAATTTGCTGAGATAATTGCCAACGGGTCCGAAGTGGTTGTAGACCACGTCGAGCAGCACAGCCAAGCCTTTGGCGTGACAGGTATCTATAAGCTGCTTCAACTCATCGGGCGTCCCGTAGGTATGGTGCGGCGCGTACAGATCGACGCCGTCATAACCCCAGCCCCAATCGCCCGAGAATTCATTTACCGGCATGAACTCAACGTGAGTGATGTCCAGATCAGCCAGGTAGTCGAGCTTTTCGATAGTACTGAGATACGTTCCGCCCGGCGTAAACGTTCCAATGTGCAATTCGTAAATGATGGCGCTGGAGAGCGGCCTCGCTTGCCAGCGGTTATCGCTCCATTGGAAAGCGGAGTGATCGACAACACGCGATGCTCCGTCGATGCCTGCCGGCTGAAACGCGGAGCGCGGATCCGGCATTGGATCGCCATCGTCCACAACGAATGAGTAATCAGTGCCAGCCCCGGCTTCCTCCACGCCGGCAAGCCACCAGCCACCTTCGCCCGAGTGCATCGGCTCGGATCGATCTCCCATCTTCACGGCAACTTTTTTTGCTTCCGGCGCCCAAACTTTAAATGTGTGCATGAGTCTATTTTTTGATTAAGAGTGCAATGGGAAACGCGCTCAGCAACTCGGAAACGCGCTGCATTCCGCCGTCGGCCGAAGCACCCGTAAGCTCGTTGTGCCAATTGCCGGCAGGGACCTCAATCGACGTATCGGCCCAGTCGTTTGCAAGCTTCATGACTAACCGAGGCGCAAGCACCAATACCTCCTTGCCACGCAAATAGGAAACCAGGTGTCCCGCCTTCGTTCCGGCAGCCTGCAGCGGCTTATACTCTCCTGCAAACGCTCCCTTATGTTTCCGGCGCGCTCTCAATACGTGATGGATTGTCCATAGTTTCGGTAAACCCTCGTCGATTCGCTCCCAGACTTGCTCCACAGAGAGTTGTGGGATTTCTGAGAGGAGACGACGCCGCTGCTCGTAGTCAACCGGGCGGCGGTTGTCGGGATCGACAAGGCTCAGGTCCCACAACTCCGTTCCCTGATACATGTCGGGCACACCGGGGGCGGTCAGCTTCAGAAGTAGCTGTGATAACGAGTTGATACGGCCGGGCCCGATCAACGTGTTGACGAACCCTTGGAAATCCTCCAGGAATTCTTTGTCCTTGTAGAGCGCTTCGATGAACTCGCGGGTTGCTTTTTCAAATTCCTCGTTTGGATTGACCCAGGAGGTTTGCTGCTTCGCCTCGCGGCAGGCTTTTTCCATGTAGGGCAGTAGGCGGTCTGGCTCGATCGGCCACGCACCCAACATAATTTGGTAAAGAAAGTATTCCGTGTTCCGGTCGGGACAGGTGCTCGTCTTATGCTTCTCGTTTTGCTCTGTCCAACGCTCGATAGCAGCCTTCCACTGCTCCGGAATTTCCGACAAGAGACTGATCCGGGCGCGCACATCCTCACTCCGCTTTGTGTCATGCGTCGAAGAGGCAAGCATCGTTTTGGGATGGGATTTTTGCGATTCACCACAGAATTTATGGAATTTCGCAGGCGAGACTCCGAAGCGTCCGGGATCGCCGCCCACCTCGTTTAGCGACACAAGACGCGTGAATGCGTAGAACACCGTGTCTTCAAGGCCCTTCGCCATGACGGGGCTGGTGAACTGCTGAAACCGCATCACGAACTCGAATTCACGCGGGCCGCGCACTTTTAACGTCAGGACTTCGCCCAAAAAATCGAACAACTCTCCATCTAGTTCAGGGCGGTTTGCCTTCGCGCCGTTCACGGCTTCGGTCACATAGCGGATATCATCGACGGTGATCTCATTACGTTGCGGTACTACGTAGGTGCGGTACACTGGGAAGTTCGCTACCAGTTCGCGAATAGCTCGATTGACGTCCTGGCGGGTGTAGTCGCGGCGGCTGCGATGCATTTCGCAGATTTCGGCAAACAGCGACGTGAGACGGTTAACGTCGCTGCCGAGAATCTCACGCATCACTTTCTGCTTGTTCTCGCGAACTGTCCGCTCATACTCGACCGGTTTGCCAATGAACTCAGCATAGATTTCCGAAAACGCCTCTTCATTCGATGTATCTACGTAAAGACCGCCCGCTTCATTGAGGAAGTCGTAGCCGGTGGTGCCGTCGATGGGCCAGTCTTTTCGCAACTTTTCGCCGGGTTCCAAGATTTTTTCACCCAGGATCCAGACATTCGGCGCTTCTTCGCGCAGGCGTTTGAAATACTGCCGCACATCGCGCAGCCCGTCGGGATGGTCGGCGCGAACGCCGTCGAGCACGCCCTCACGAAGCCAGTTCAGAATCAGCGCGTGCGTATCTTTGAATACCTGATCGTCCTCCATGCGCAGGCCGATCAACGTATTCACATCGAAAAAGCGACGGTAACCGAGTTCCTGCTCCGCCGTACGCCAGAATGACAGGCGAAAGTTCTGGTGCTCCAAAAGATCGTCAAGCGCATCCACGTCCTTGTTCACCTTTCTCAGGACGGTATCAGTGGCGTCGGCGATGAAAGGAACTTCGCTGAAGAGGCGTTCGAGCATGCCACGGATGACTTCTTTATCACGATGGCGTTCTGTCATGTCGGCTTTCTCGGTCGAGGTCGCTCTTGGCAACCGTGAGAGCGAGTCGGCGATAAACGCCAGGTAATCCGAACCTGCTTCAGCAGCAGCAGGCGCCAGCAAGGTGGCAAGCGAGACGGGGGCCACCGGCAACTCGTGATCGAAGTAATTGATTGAAAGTTCTCCGCCCTTTCGTGTGACCGTAATTTCGCCGCGATTCAAAACGCGCCCGTAATGATCGCCGAGAATAGGAACCAATGTTTTGTTTCGCAGCTTCTCCTCTTGCGGCTGCCAGTCTACATCGAAGTAGGAAGCGTAGCGGCTGGATGGACCATTTTCAAGAACATCCCACCACAGGCGGTTCCGCCGCCCGCTGATGGCCATGTGATTCGGAACTATATCGAGAATTTGCCCCAGGTGGCATTCGCCCAGCCGCCGGCAGAAACGGTCGTATGCCTCGGATCCGCCGAGTTCCTCGTTTACTTTGTGATGGTCTACGACATCGTATCCGTGCCGGCTACCAGGGGCCGCTTGCAGATAGGGGGAGCTGTAGGCGTGAGAGACTCCAAGCTCGTGAAGATAATCGGCGATGGAAGCAGCGTCGTCGAAGCCGAAATCGGCATGCAACTGGAGCCGGTACGTCGCTATGGGAACACTAGGCATTCTTCATTAAGAGACTAGAACGGCCTACATGGTTTCGCCGTGGTAAACCGGGATTCGAGCAGGGAACAGTAAAGCAGGTCTGTCACACTGAACAAGATATGTTCAAGCGAGTCGCCCTTTTCGCTGCTCTGGTCACTTTTCCCGTATTTGTAGCGAGCGCATCTCCCGACCCGGCAAAAAAGCCCGTAACGATCAATGAACTCGTTAATGAGCATCCGCATCACGGAATCAATCCGATCTGGGCTCCCGACGGAAGGATTTTTATCCATGTGGAAGGGGACAGCATTCACCTTTATAATGCGTCAACCCGAAAAGATCGGGTCTGGTTCGACAGCGCGGCACTTACAAAGCTAGCCAGACAGCCAGCGCATCCAGAGGCTTTCGCATGGACGAATCGCCGCGTTGCTGCGGACTCCTATCAGTGGTTCCCCAACAGCAAAGATCTACTGGCGTCGGTGGATGGAGACCTTTTCGAAATACTGGCCGACGGCAAGCATAAACAGATTACGGCGACCGAAACAGTGGAAGAAGATCCTAAGCTTTCGCCGGATGGCAAGCAGATCCTGTACCGGACGAACTCCAATCTATACGTGATCGACCTCCACACGGACAAAGTACAGCAACTGACCCACGACGGCACGCCAACGCTGCTGAACGGCGAGCTGGACTGGGTGTATCCCGAAGAACTCGATCTTTCGACGGCGGCGTGGTGGTCGCCGGACTCCAAACAGATAGCCTACATGCAGTTCGACGTCAGCCACGAGATGATGTACCCGCACGCCGACCTACTGAAGGAACGAGCGTTGAGCGAACCGGAGCGATTTCCGCAAGCCGGCACGCCGAATGCGCTGGTAAAGCTGGGCGTGGTTTCGGCAGAAGGCGGCGAGACGCGGTGGATGAATGCCGGCGAAACGGCCAACACGCTATTAGCGCGCGTGGTGTGGCTGCCAGATTCGTCAACAATTGCGGTGGAGCGGCTGACGCGCGTACAAGACCAATTGGACCTCCTTTTCTGCGATGTGTCTTCCGGCAATGCCCATACGGTGCTGCACGAGCAGTCGAAGACCTGGATCAATGTTTCGGCGGCACCTGCCGGGGTGAGCGGCGCGGTGGACTACAACTTGTACTTTTTCAAATCGAAACCCGAGTTCCTGTGGACGAGCGAGCGCAGCGGCTTCCGTCATATCTATCGCTATTCGGACACGGGCGAGATGCTGGGACAGATCACCAGCGGCGACTGGGAAGTGCGGACGGTGGACGCCATCAACGAGCCCAAGCAGCGCATTTATTACACGTCCAGCGAGGCGAGCCCACTGGAAACACAGTTCTACAGCGTCGGCTTTAGCGGCGGCCAGCGGACCCAGTTGACGGAAACGAACTTCGACCATGCCATTCGCGCGAATGGCGACGGAAGCTATTTCGTCGATACATATTCCAGCCTGACGCATCCTCCAGCCGTTGAGTTGGTCGGCACTGGAACCATGCACAGGACACAACTGAGAGCCCCTGACAAGAAGCTGGCCAGAGAATATGACATTCAACCCACCGAGATTGTGAAATTCAAAGCTCCCGACGGCACAGTGCTTTACGCGAAGCTCATTAAGCCCTCTCACTTCAAAGCCGGAACGAAATATCCGGTGATTGTTTCGGTATATGGCGGTCCGCAGGCGCAATCGGTGCGCAATGCCTGGGGCGGGCTCAATTTGGACCAGCTTTACGCCAACAATGGGTATGTCGTCTGGCAGCTCGATAATCGGGGCTCCTATGGACGCGGACATGCGTTTGAATCTTACGTCTACCACCGGTTAGGAACGCAAGAAGTGGCCGATCAGCGTTTAGGCGTGGAGCACCTGATCAAAATGGGGTTCGTCGATCCCCAACGCATTGGCATCACGGGCTGGAGCTATGGCGGCTTCATGACGATTCACTCGCTGCTATGGGCTCCGGACATCTTCAAAGTGGGCGTGGCGGGCGCGCCGGTGACTGATTGGCACAACTACGACACGATTTACACGGAGCGGTACATGGGCCTTCCACAAGACAATCCGAAAGACTATGCGAACACGTCAAACGTGGAAAACGCCGCGAAACTCCAAGGCAAATTGCTGATTCTCCACAATTTCGAAGACGACAACGTGCTTTTTCAAAACACGATGCAGATGGTGAACGGACTGGAACGGGCCGACAAGCAGTATTTTCTCCAGCTTTATCCGCTGCATACGCACGGCGTTACCGGCGAACTCCGAAAACCGCTGTATCAAGCCATGCTTTCGTTTTTCGATAATAATCTTAAGAACGCTCAATAGCGAGAAACTGAAGTATGCGCCTTTCCACTGGACTAATTTTGCTTGTAGCCGCCGCGAGCGCCGCATTCGCCGCAAAGAAAATAGTTTCTCCGACTGTGACCGGCGGGAACGACGAAATCGACGTGACAGCAACGATCTTCATGACCGAGCCGGAGGTGACGCAAAAATTAGGGACCGATCCCGGCAAGGACGTGGTATTAGTGAGCATTCGGGTAGCTCCCAGAGGAGAGAAACCGGTGCAGTTGAGCCCCGACGATTTTATTCTCTTAGCCCACGATGACGGGGAGCGATCCCAGCCCTTCGATCCCGCCGAACTGGCAGGGCAAGGTGCGCTGATCGAGCAGGATACTCCGGAAAATAGCAAGAAAAAGGGCGGCAAGACCGGAATCATGATGGGCATGGGCGGCCTCGGGGGCGGAATGGGCTCATCGCCAGGAAACACGGTCAAGAATCCGGTCACGGGAACGAAAATGGATTCGAAAAGCGGCGGCAATACGAAGCTACTGGATCAGCTAAAGGCGAAGCAGTTTCCTGAAAAGGACACGGCCGATCCGGTGGAGGGCTATTTGTACTTCCCGCTAGACGGGAAACACAAGCTGAAAAACATGGCTTTGCTGTACCGAGGCCCAGCGGGAAAGCTGAACCTCGAATTCCAGCATTGATGAAGAGTTACTTAGACGAGGAAGGCTCGATCGACGTGGCATTCACGGTATCACCGGTCAACGTGCCATTGACCGTGACCATCTGGCCGGCGTGCGATTCGGCCATGTCCTTGTTAGCAGGATCGAATTTAAGAACCTTGCCCTGGTAAACAAAGACGGGATCGGAGCCTTTGCCCAAGCATTTCTTTATGCAGGCTGTGTTTGCGGTGGACACTTTGTCGTGCGCGGCGCCGCAGTGAGAATCGGAGATGTAGCCGGTCCACTCGTCCGCGAATGCGGAAAACGAACCGACGGCAGCAACGAGCATCGAACCCAAGATAAGCTTTTTCATAATTTGATTCCTCCTAAGGAACCTACAAGATCTATCGTAGCTTGGATGCAGGCAGCGCGCGATTAGACTTCCAAAATTACGGGCATGATGAGCGGGCGGCGCTGCGTTTGCTTGGTGAGATAACGTTTGAGGTCGGCACGGATTTTTTCCTGCATGACGCCCCAATCGGTGCGTTCCTCGGCCGTGGAGGTTTCCAGCGTTTTGGCGACGACGGAACGGGCTTCCTGGAGCATTGCCGCGCCGTCGCTGCCGACGAATCCGCGGCTGACGATTTCAGGGAGGCCATCACTGCGTCCGGTGCGCTTATTGATGGCGATGATTGGCAGAACGAAGCCATCCTCGGAGAGATGGCGGCGGTCGCGGATGATGATTTCCTCGACCCGGTCGTCGAGCGAACCGGAGTCGATACAGATGCGGCCCATGGGAATGGACTCACCTCGGCGCGCTCCACGTTTGTCGATTTCGAGCGTGTCGCCGGACTCCATGACGAAGGTGTCTTCCAATCCCGCGAAACGAAGGTGTTGAGCGAGGCGAGCGTGGCGGGAGAGCTGGCGGTACTCGCCGTGAATGGGGATGAAATAGCGGGGGCGAACTAAGTTGAGCACCAGCTTGAGCTCTTCCTCGCTAGCGTGGCCGGAGACGTGCAGCGGGGGATTGGTGGAACCGTAGACGAGATCGGCGCCCCGGCGGGCGATGTGGTTCATCATGCGGAAGATCGCTTTTTCATTGCCGGGAATGATGCGGGAGCTGAGGGCAACGGTATCGCCGGGCTGGAGCGAAAGATGCCGATGGTTATCGACAGCGACGCGCGACAAGGCGGACATGGGTTCGCCCTGCGTGCCGGAAACGATGATCGCTACTTTCGCGGGCGGCATCTGCATGATGTCCTGAGGACGCAGCAGGGTGGAATCGGGGATGGTGAGCAGACCGAGATTGTGGGCAATTTCGGTAACGTTCAACATGCTGCGTCCGAGGAACGCCACTTTCCGACCGTATTCGTCGGCGAGATCGAGGACCTGCTGCAAGCGATGGATGGAGCTGCTGAAACAGGAGATGATGAGACGCTTTTCGCTGCGAACAAAGAGGTCTTCGAGCCGGGGGCGGACGGCGCGCTCGCTTTCGGTGTAGCCGGGACGGTCGACGTTGGTCGAATCGGAAAGGAGGAGAAGGACGCCGCGCTTGCCGTAGTCGGCAAGGGTGTGAAGGTCGAAGAGTTCGTTGTCGGTGGGGGTGGGATCAACCTTAAAGTCGCCGGTGTGGATGACGACGCCGAGCGGGGTCGTGATGGCCAAGGCCACGGCGCTCACGATGGAGTGCGTAACGCGAATGAACTCAATGACAAAGGGGCCCAGAGTGATGCGGTCGCCGGGCTTGACCGGATTCAGGCGAGCTTGATCGAGCAACTCGTGTTCGTCCAGACGGCGTTCGACGAGCGCGAGGGTGAACGCGGTGCCGTAGATGGGGACGTTAACTTGCGACAGGAGAAAGGGGATGCCGCCAATATGGTCTTCGTGGCCGTGGGTGAGGACAAGGCCGCGCACCATGCTGGAGTGCTGTTCGAGGTAGGCGAAGTCGGGAGTGACGATGTCCACGCCGAGCAGTTCCGCATCTGGGAACATCATGCCCGCGTCGATAACGATAATGTCGTCGCCGTAACGGAGAGCCATGCAGTTCATGCCGAACTCGCCGAGGCCTCCAATGGGGATGACTTGTAACTTTTTATCAGGCATAAAAATTTAGGCGCGGACAATGAGTACCCATAGTCCTGGGCGCTTTCATAATAAACACGCACAAAGAAAACAAGCATGCATGTGCGCTTGCATAGAAGCTAATGACCCATCGACCGGCACGGCTGGTCGAAAGAGACCTCTCCGATATGTCCTGTGGGTCAATAGGGCTGATCGAAGAGAGTCTGTGAATAACGGCCGTATCGGTCAAGAGTATCATGTGAGTCCGGGAAAGCGATGTTTCTCCGCACCGGCGTTTTCCCAACAACTACCAACTCCTTATAATTCTCACGATTCGTTGCGCCTGCCAGACTCCAGAGCTTACGCGGCATCGGCATAGAGAAGATCTTGCAGGTCCACAGGCGATTGGTAGTCGATAGCAAGGTCGTTTCGCGGAACGAACCCAACTTGCGGGGCGGCAAACAATGATTTTCCGGCCGCTTCCGGAGTGTTTTGCGAAACGGACTGGACCGGCAGCTTTGCTCCTTGCGGAACAAAGCCACGCTGGCGCTGCAGATCGCAGAGGGCTTTCAGGGCTTTGTGGAAAGCGCGTTCGGCGGCGGCCATTGTGCGTTGAACGATCGGCAGAAGAGCGAGACCTTTTTGCAGGTCCTCCAAGGTGCCGGTGGCCATGAGGCGAGCTTCAAACTTGCGCATGCGGCGGAGGCGCCAATAGTGTTCGGCTAGTTCGTTGACCAGGATTTCTTCAGTGGTGGTGACGGGCTGGTGCTCGCAGCGGAGGTCGTTGCGGAGGGCATCGAGTTCGGCGGAGTCTTCACCGGGGAGGACAAGCTGCTTAGAGTAAAGGCCGTGTTTGAAGGAGTTGCGGGACGAAGCCAATTTCCCTGCTTCGGTCCGGGGGCCGGTGGAGAATTGCGCGTTAACGCGGTTAATCTCGGCGCGGCTTGGTTGAGCGACGGATTCCGATTGCGGCGCGGCGGCCTGGTATTTTTGATTCTTGAGAGCTTCTTTGCGGGCCTTATGTTCTTCGCGGCGGCGCTGTTGGCGGGCGGTCATGATCGTCAAGTCTCCTATTTCTATGGGCTGACGATAGCATCGCGAACCGCGAAAACGAACCACTGGAGACTTTCGGCAGAGCTCAAACCATTGAGAACAATAGAGAAGAAATTTTGAGGGAAATTGTGATCGGATTTCTGGAGCCACCCGCCGGAGTCGAACCGGCGACCTACGGTTTACGAAACCGTTGCTCTACCAACTGAGCTAGGGTGGCCCGTTTTGGGGGCGAGAAGGCTTCGCTTTTCAGATGATACCAATATACAAGGCAGTACTTTCGGCCGTGAGCGTGCCATGGGGCATGGGTATTACTGCCCTCCAGAAATTAGCACACCACACGATTTGTTGTCTGCCGCAATTTCATCGTTTCGGCAATTTGCCTGCCTAGAGATACCGCCTCACTCGATTACAGTACTCTGAATATTGCTGGCCGTAATGACTTCTCAGGTATTCTTCTTCACGCGATACCTGACGTTGGAACAGCCATATGGCGGCAACCATATAGACCAAGAGAACCCAATTTGAGAACACCAAGAATTGGCCCGGCAAGACAAACCCAAAAAACCCACATAAATGGGATTGCGGGTGCTGTAACGTGAAAATTAGTCCTCACCGTGCCAGAACTTCCCGAAGTTGAAACAGTTGTCCGTTCCATTACTCCACACATACTTGGGCGTACGATACTTCAGGCTAGATTTTCGTCGCTATTGGTGACGCGGGGGGGCCTGGAAGAGACGGCAAATGCCGTGGCGGGCGCCATCATCCTGGCGGTGCGGCGGCGGGGGAAGCAGATTTTCTTCGATCTCGACCGGGGCGTCATCTATGTGCATTTGGGGATGACGGGCAAGCTGCTTTGGAAGTCTGAAGCGGGCAAACATACGCATGCCATGATTCAATTTGCGGAGGGCACCCTGCAATATGACGATACGCGCCAGTTTGGCCGGGTGGAGTTCTTCGAGGCGCTGCCGGACGTCTTTGAGCGCCGGGGGCCGGATGCGCTTGGGATCGACTTCGAGACGTTTCTGGCACGATTAAAGGCGCACCGGGGGCAGATTAAGACCGTATTGTTGAACCAGGCGGTCTTGAGCGGGTTGGGAAACATCTACGTGGATGAGCTACTGTTCGCCTCGCGGATTCATCCGCAGACACCTGTCGGGCGCATCTCGCACCGGCGCGCCCAGGTACTGCACGGAAAAATGCTGGAGATACTGGAATTGGCGATTGTCCACCGAGGCTCGTCCATTTCAGATTATGTGGACGCGAGCGGCGAACGGGGCGGATTTCAACAATTGCACCGCGTCTACGGCAAAGCGGGCGAGCCTTGCCCGCAGTGTGGAGGCGCTATTCGGCGCGTGGTGGTCGCACAACGCGGAACACATTATTGCCCGCGCTGCCAGCGGGCCTGAGAGCGGGCTTCAGCGCGGGCTCGAGGTCGGGGTGGCGCGACTGGCGAATGGCATCAACGATGTCGATGACACTTCTCATGGCTTTTACGTCGTGAACACGGACGATGTGGGCACCGTTGAGAATGCAGGCGGAAACGGCTCCGGCGGTGGCGAATTCGGTGGACAGCTCGTCGTCTTTTTTTAGGAACGCCTTCCGGGAAGGGCCGACGAGAATGGGCAGGTCGAAGTCCCGGAATAGATGAAGATTCCCGATGAGCTCCGAGTTCTGTTCGCGGCGTTTGCCGAAGCCAATGCCGGGGTCGATGACAACCTGATGCTTTTGGACGCCGCTTAAGCGGGCGCGATTTAAGGAGGCTTCCAAGTCAGTCATCACCGAGTGCATTAGATCCTTGATGGGGCCCAAACCGGCCCAGGTTTCGGGTGTGCCGCGCATGTGACTGATGACCAGGCCGGCGTCATACTTGGTCACGACTTTGGGTAGTTGCGGATCGAGCAGGATGCCCGTGGGATCGTTGATAATTTCAGCGCCATATTCCAGGGCTTTTTCGGCAACACCGGATTTATAAGTATCGACCGAGATGGGAATGGAGAGCTGGTCGCGCAGACGCTTCAGGACCGGAACAAGGCGGCGGAGTTCCTCAGCTTCGGAGATGCGCTGAGAGCCTGGCCGGGTAGACTCCGCGCCGATGTCGAGGATGTCGGCCCCTTCGTTTTCGAATTCGATCGCGCGGGCGAAGGCGCGGTCGGGATCGGCGTAATTGCCGCCGTCGGAGAACGAGTCGGGCGTCACGTTGAGGATGCCCATCAGCAGTGTTTTATCGCCGAGAATGATTTCGCGCCGCTTGAGTTTCCAGTGATATCGCTTCTGCATTTGACCTTTTAAGTGTGGCAGACCAGCGGCAAAACGAACAAGCAGCGGCTATTGAGGGGAGGCCGCCTTTTCGGAAGTGCTTTTGGTTTTGCCCATTCGGGCGCGCGCCCATTCAAGTTGCTTGCCGATCAGATCGGCAAGTTGTGGATCGGTATTGCGCAGCGCCTCAATGTGGCTGGTAGCGGTTTCTTGAGAGCAGTGGACGAGTGGGCCTCCCCAGGTGGTACGGGCTCCTTGGAGAAGATCGCGAAGCATGCTCTGCGTCATTTCATTGAGCAGTGTATAAAGGTTATTTCCCGAGACGCCGCTGCCGCGGAGCGCCGTTTGAGCAGCCAGGAGAATGGGCAGGGGAAGCGCGGTGGAGAGCAACTCCGCGGCGAAATAGAAGGGCTTACCGCCGGAGCGCAGTTCGAGGGCGCAAGCGTCGTTTAGCTCGATGAAGCGTTTGATGTGACGAACGGCGAGAGAATCGCCGTCGACCACAAACCAATCGCTGCGGCTACAGGGAACCGGCAGCACGGTGGCGACTCTAGCGCCCCGCAGCCGGAGCGGCGCCAATGCCTCAAGAGCGAGCCAACTCTCACAGAGAACGAACGAGACGTCTCTCAGAATAAGATTGGCCGCAAATATCTCCTCGACAATGCGCGGGACCACCTCGTCGGGAACACGGAGGAGCACCAACTGTGCAGGCTGCAACTCCTCATAATCGGCGACGGGATGGCCCCCCTTCAAGAAGTTCGAGACGCGGCGGGCAACACGGACAGTCGCGGACTTGATAGGACCAAGATCTTCAACGAGCTTCGGCATCCGGAGGATGGTCGAATGCGTAATGTTACCTTCGACTACCAGGCCGATTTGGGGTAGCTTCTTCATAAATGCCGCTCGCTTTCAATGCTTTGATACGGTCGCGGAACTGTGCCGCTTTCTCAAACTCGAAAATCTTGGCAGCTTGCCGCATTTTCACCTCCAACTCGGCGATGAGGGCATCGCGCTGTTCGGGAGCTAACTCGATCTCGCCTTCCGGCTCATCGTCCAAAGGAACCGTTACGTAATCTCCTTCGGCGACCGCGACGAGACTCATGTCGATCGGCTTGATGATCGTTTGCGGCACGATGTTGTTGGCTTCATTGTATGCCTGCTGGAGAAGGCGGCGGCGATCCGTTTCGCGCATGGCGCGTTCCATGCTGGCGGTGATGACGTCGGCATAAAGAATGGCGCGGCCATACACGTTTCTGGCGGCGCGGCCAATGGTTTGAATCAGCGAGCCGCTGGAACGCAGGAATCCTTCTTTATCGGCGTCGAGTATGGCAACAAGCGAGACTTCGGGCAGATCAAGACCTTCGCGCAACAAGTTGACTCCGATTAAGGCATCATAGTTTCCGCGGCGCAGATCGCGCAGGATTTTGATGCGGTCGAGGGTGCTGACTTCCGAGTGCAGGTAGGCACATTTTACGCCGACTTCGGTGTAGTATTCGGCAAGATCCTCGGCCATGCGTTTGGTGAGGGTGGTGACCAAAACGCGTTCGTTGCGTTCGGTGCGGAGGCGGATTTCGTTGAGGAGATGATCCACTTGGCCCTTGATGGGGCGGATGTCGATTTCGGGATCGACCAGGCCGGTGGGCCGGATGACTTGTTCGACAATGACGCCGGCGGATTTGGTGAGTTCGTAGGGACCGGGCGTGGCGGAAACATAGACGATCTGATTGACGCGGTTCTGGAACTCCTCGAACATGAGCGGGCGATTATCGCGCGCGCTGGGGAGGCGAAAGCCGTATTCGACGAGGACGTTTTTGCGGGAGCGGTCGCCGTGGTACATGCCTTGCAACTGGGGCATGGTGACGTGGCTTTCGTCGATGAAGAGGAGAGCGTCGTTGGGCAGGTAATCGAGGAGCGTGGGAGGGGCCTCGCCGGGCAAGCGGCCGGAGAAGTGGCGCGAGTAGTTTTCGATGCCGTGACAGAAGCCGATCTGCTTGATCATCTCGAGATCGAACATGGTGCGCTGGTGAAGGCGCTGGGCTTCGATCAGCTTGCCGTTGGATTCCAGTTCCTTGTGCCACCATTGCAGCTCGTTTTCGATGCTGCGCATGGCTTGTTCGCGGGTGGGCGCGTCCATGACGTAGTGCGTTTTGGGATAGATGGGCAGGCGCACATAGGTTTGTTTGACCTGGCCGAGGACGGGGTCGATTTGGCTGAGGGATTCGATTTCGTCGCCCCAGAATTCGATGCGGAAGGCGTTGTCGTCGTAGGTGGGATAGAGCTCGACGACATCGCCGCGAACGCGGAAGGTGCCGCGCCGGAAGTCGCCATCGCTGCGCTCGTAGAGGATTTCGACGAGGCGGCCGAGGAGTTCCTTGCGAGTGATGGTTTGACCTTTTTCGAGCATGAGCAGCATGCCGTAGTAGGCTTCGGGCGAGCCGAGACCGTAGATGCAGCTTACGCTGGCGATGATGACGCAGTCGCGGCGCTCGAAGAGGGAGCGCGTGGCGGAGAGGCGAAGCTTGTCGAGCTCGTCGTTGATGGTGGATTCTTTTTCGATGTAGATGTCGCCGGAGGGGATGTAGGCTTCGGGCTGATAGTAGTCGTAGTAGCTGACGAAGTACTCGACAGCGGCTTGGGGGAAGAAGGTCTTGAACTCGTGGTAGAGCTGGGCGGCGAGGGTTTTGTTATGGGCGAGCACGAGGGCGGGACGGTCGCAGGCCTCCATGATTTTGGCCATGGTGAAGGTTTTGCCGGAGCCGGTGACGCCGAGGAGGACCTGATGCTCTTCGCCGTCGGCGATGCCGCGGGTGAGTTGTTCGATGGCGCTGGCTTGATCGCCGCGTGGTTGGTAGTCGATGCCTAGCTTGAATGGCACGTGTTCAGTATAGAGAAGTGGGGATGTGGGCGAGGAAGATGGAGTTTAAGGTTCCGGTTATCGCATGAAAAGAAAGAGGCCTGTAAACAGCGCCCGGTCTTAATGTCCTTTCCTATTCGAACTGCACCAGCACGGCCGTAAGGTCATCTTCCTGCATAGGTTTTTCTATTCTTGCGAAGAGGTTTTCAACAAATTCAGCAGGCTCAAGATCCTTTCCGCTGAGCAGGAAATCGATGAGGCGATCGCGCCCAAACTCTGCTCCATCGGGAGTGGTTGCTTCTACTACGCCATCGGTATAAAGCAGGAGTCTATCTCCCGGTGCAAATGGAACCGAAACGCTGGCGTACGTTGCATTCGGAAACGGGCCGATAAATAGTCCGTTCTCGGCGAGTTGGGCTAAATCACCGCGATTTCCGCTGAGCAGGAGGGCAGGCGGATGTCCCGCGCCGGCATACACGATTGTTTGGGCAACCAGGTCGATGGAGGCGCAGGCCGCGGTCACGTACTGACCCTCAAGAATGCCGTTCAGCATCGAGTTAAGGCCGGTAAGAATTTTGGCCGGCTCGTGCGCATGTCCCCGTTGCGAGGCGAAACAGATCTTCAGCATGGAAGCGACGAGGGCTGCCGGCACTCCATGGCCTGACACATCGGCTACCAAAATAGTCAGGCAGGTTTCGCTGGTTTGAAGAAAATCGTAAAAGTCACCGGCTACCGCGGTCATGGGTTGGTAGCGGCTTGCAATACGCAGCGAAGTTAGGTGGGGCGCCTGGCGCGGCAGGATGGACGCTTGAATGCGCCTTGCAGTAGCCAATTCTCCCTCGACTTCGGTGAGCTTTCGTTCCCGCACGATAGCGCGCCGCGCTGCTGTGTAGGCGAAACCGCAGAGCAGAGTTAAAAAACCAAGCGGCTCGACGTCGATGCCGTCAGGTCTCCATCCTAAATTGTTGACGAGAACCAGAACACCGAGGACGATCAGAGGCCATTTCAGGATAGTTGTAGAAGGTTCGGGACGGCTGGGCAAAAAAAGGTGCAGCAGTGTGAGTAGAGTCCCACCGATGACGAGGATTCCGTTGGCAAGATCTGTCCAACGTGATTGGCCTGCGAAGATCGCAAGCGGAATAGCAACTGCGGCAAAGACAAGCTGGAGCCATAGCCAGATAGCGATTGACTTTTTCCAACCCGAGCCGAGCAGTTCGCGAGAGAACAGCGCGTAGGGGATAGGAATGATGTAGGTCAAAACCAGCTTGCACGGGGTTGAAAAAGTGGTCAGGTATTCCGGACGCCGTGCGAATCAGATCATTTTGCAGGAAGAGACGTAGGCCGTAGAGTGCAGCGAAGATTCCCAGCCATAAGAGCAGCCGGTCGCGAGTCCTTAGCCGCGAGAGCACGATAGATGCTATGCCGGCGACGAGGACGACGGTTGCGATGGCAATGAAGGGGAGATTGCCGCGCAGTGCGTGCTGGACGATGTGCAGTGGAATGGTGGGTTGCTGATTCACGCGCTACGGCCATTGTATGCGGCAAGAGTACCGGGTGCTATGGCTCCGGCGAAGGCCATGCTTGTACCCTTAGGGGAGTGCCCCTCAAAGTTCGCGAAGTGATCCAGCTTCTGGAAAAGAACGGTTGGCGTCACCTTCGTACTAAGGGAGATCATAGAGTATTCAGGAGTCCTGATGGTCGAATTACGGTGGTATCGGGTGGAGCAGGAGACGATGTGCGCCCGGGCACATATCGCGCCATCTTGAGGCAGACTGGAATAGAGGAGCCGAAATCATGACTCGCAAATACTCCTTAGTAATCGAAGGCGATTGCAATGGCTATAGCGCGTACGTGCCGGAGCTTCCGGCCATTCTGGTGACAGGGGCTTCCTTGGAAGAACTGTCCTCCCGCGCATCCGAAGCCATCCGCATCTATTGGGACAATCTGCTAGTTGACCGATCGCCAAGTTCGCTGGTTCGCGAAATTGAAGTTGAATTACCGGCCTAGTTCGAAACGCTGTTACCATCCGCCTAGAACAATACCAACCCCATGAGCGACACCGGCGTTCTTTTTCCAAATCCCGATGTTGAGAGTGCCCGGCCCTCGCGGCTGCGGACGGTCTTTATCGGCCCTTACGGCTTGCGTGCCGGGTGGGGCGCGTTGTTGTTCATAGTGATCTGGGCAGCGATTTTCGCCGGATGCGCCTATGGGGCGTACTTTCTTTTTCATTTTCACCGGCCGCATCATATGACCGAGATGACGCCTCGGCTCGCGGTGATCGGTGAATCGCTGCAGACTGTTGCGGCGCTGGGCGCTACGTGGGCCATGTCGCGTATCGAGCATCGGCGTTTTGCTGCCTATGGCTTTAATGGCTCGCGCTTTCTTTCGCTGTTCGCGCGCGGTCTGGCGATTGGCTTCGCGGGGCTTTCGCTTTTGATTCTGATTCTTCGCTCGGCGGGGGTGTGGCACTACGACGGCGTTCACATGCACGGCGGGACGGCCTGGATGTACGGCGTTATTTGGGCAGTTCTTTTCGTGTTGGTCGGGGTCGCGGAAGAAGCGACTCTTCGCGGTTATCTGCTATTCACGCTCGCGCGCGGCATTACGATTTGGCCTGCGGCGATTTTGTTATCTCTGCTGTTTGGCGCGCTTCACCTTGGTAATGGAGGAGAGGACGTGTTCGGCATTGTTACCGTTGTCGTTGCCGGTTTAATGCTTAGCTATGTTGTGTGGCGCACAGGGAGTCTGGCGATGGCCTTTGGACTTCACGCGGCCTGGGACTGGGCGCAATCGTACTTCTACGGCACGGCGGATAGCGGGCTGCACATGCAGGGTTACCTGCTCAGCTCGCATAGTAGCGGGAAAGTGCTGCTCAGCGGCGGTCCGGACGGCCCCGAAGGCAGTATCTTTGCGATTCCTGTGATGCTGCTGATCGTGCTCACCGTACACTTCACAGCAGGACAACGCCGTCCTCTGGGCGTGGAGTAATCAGTTAATGAAATTAGTGGCCGTTGCGCTGGCAGTTTGCGGTGTGTTGCAGGGTGCCGCAGTAAGCGAATTCATTTTTACTTCAGCACCGTTTGCTTCGTCGCACGCCTCAAACATTGTGGAGCTACGGAACGGAGATTTTTTTGCTTCCTGGTTCGGGGGATCGGCGGAAGGGAGGCCGGACGTGGCGATCTGGGGGGCACGGTTAGCCAAAGGGAAATGGTCAGCTCCGTTTGAGTTGGTGCGCGAGCCGGACATTGCTTGCTACAACCCGGTGATGTTCCATACGAGGGACGGGCGGCTTTGGTTTTATTACAAGTTTGGTTCTAAACCGAGTAGCTGGACGGCTGGGCGGCGGTGGAGCGATGATGAGGGCAAAACATGGTCTCCGGTAGAGCATCTTCCAGCCGGACTTTACGGTCCCATTCGCGCCAAGCCGCTGGTGCTGCCGGACGGAACGGTGGTGAGCGGGAGTTCGGTGGAGAGTTATCATTCGTGGGCCGTTTGGATTGAGCGCAGCACCGATAACGGGGAAACGTTCAAGAGAATTGGGCCCATAACGGTTCCGCGAAACACGCCGGACTCTTCCACGTACGGAATTATTCAACCATCGGTGATTTCGTTCGGACATGGCCGGTTGCGTTTGTATGCCCGTTCCACTTCACAGATCGGTAGAGTTTGTGTTGCGGATTCGTTCGATAACGGATTGACATGGACCGTAGCGCGCCCGCTTGCCGTGCCGAATCCGAATTCGGGCATTGATGTCGTGCGGCTGCGGGATGGACGTATTGTCCTGGTGTACAACAACACCACGACCGGGCGAACGCCACTAAACCTGGCGGTCAGCGAGGATGGCGAGCACTTTCGGATGTTCAAAACACTCGAGGACAGTCCCGGTGAATATTCGTATCCGGCGATGATTCAGGGCCGGGATGGCGACCTGCGCATTACGTACACGTGGCAGCGGAAACGGATTCGCTATCTTCGTTTTCCACTTGCGGAAGTTCCGCGATAGGCTACAGCGTGGTGCCCAGCGGCATGGCTTCCATGCGTTCGCGTTCGGCATTGAATTCGCAGCCGATGAGCGCGATGACGGCGATGAGATAAAGCCAGAACAGGAGAATAATCACGGTTCCGAGAAGGCTGCCGTAAAAGCGCTGATAGTTGGCGAGGTGGCGGACGTAAGCGGCGAAACCGGCCGTTGTGACTAACCAGAGAATCGTGGCGACGAGGGCTCCGGGCCATACGTGGAGGAAGCGGGAGGCGGTGGTGCCGTCGCGGCGTTTCAGCACCGGGCGGTGATTGGGGCCGAAGTAGTAGAGCAGCCCAGTGACAAGAGTGGTGGTGGCGAACGCAACGACGTAGCGGACGATGAGCCAGAGGAGGCGCACGGGCGCGCCGATCTCGTTACTTTCGGGAGAGGCTCCCATCCATTGAACGAACGCGGCTTCGCTGCGATTGCCGAAAATGATGAGCGCGGAGGCGATGACCGCCGGGATAGCGGCGATGAAGACGAGGAAGATGGCCATGGCGCGATTTTGCAGGAAGGGGCGGCCGGAGGGGATGCGGTAGGCGGCCTGGAAACCTTCCATGAGGCTCAACATGGCGCCGGAGCCAGCCCATAACGAGACGATGATGGCGACGACTGAAAGCGGCAGCGGGCGACCGGCGTGTTCCAGCAGGCGGGAACGGAGCAGGACTTCGGTGCCGGGCGGGACCACCTGCATAATAAAGGTGGCGATCACGTGGACAATATCGGCGGCGCGCGCATGGACGAGCACCGACGTCAGGATTGTCAGGATGGGAAAAAGGGCGACGAGGAAGGAGTAGGCGGCTCCTTTGGCGATGCCGAAGCAGTCATCTTCGTAGGCAGCGATAAAGGCGCGGCGCAGGAGCCAATAGGTGCGCGCAGCCAGGCCTGGATTGATGATGAGCTGGCCCGGCACGCGAGTTGCGGCGCGTGTGTTGGGCGCGGATGATGGGGCGGTGTTCCGAGATGCGCGAATGCCGTCCGGCATGGTGAACCTTTGTTATCCTGTCCCTTTTAGAGTAATCGGTTTGTTGTTCCGGCCCTCTTCGTACAAACTCCAAATTTCATGCGGGTATTTGAGCTTACACGACAGTTGATCGATATTGAGTCGATCACTCCCAATGAACGGGAAGTGGGGAATTTCCTGTGGAAGCACCTATCGGACCTGGCGAGGCGCTTCGACGGCAGGGCGGAGCGGATGCCGGTGGAACCCGGTCGCGACAATGTGTTCGTGCGATTTGGCGAGCCTACAGTGGTGCTATCGACGCACATGGATACGGTGCCTCCGTTCATTCCGTCGCGGGAAGACGAGCAGCATATCTGGGGTCGCGGGGCTTGTGACACCAAGGGCATTATCGCGGCGATGCTGATGGTGGCGGAGCAGATGCTTGAGGCGGGTAAGCGGAATTTCGGCATTCTGTTTGTGGTGGGCGAGGAGCGGAATAGTGCGGGCGCCCATGTGGCGGAGAAGAATCCACGCGGCAGCAAGTTCATTATTAATGGCGAGCCGACAGAGAATAAGCTGGCGCTGGGATCGAAGGGCGCATGGCGAATGGAGATCGCCGCCCGCGGACGCATGGCGCATTCGGCATATCCGGAGCTCGGCGAATCGGCGATTGAGAAGCTGCTGAACGCGCTGGAGCGGGTGCGACGGATCGAGATGCCCAGCGATGATTTATTGGGTCCGGGGACGCTGAATATCGGGACGATCAGCGGGGGCCGGGCTCCGAATGTGATTCCGGACGAAGCGCGCGCGGAGCTTTTGATTCGCGTGGTGGGCGACGTGACGGAGCTGCGGAAGAAGCTTCAGCAGGCGGTGATGCCCAATGCGGAGATACAGGAAGTTCTGCTGATTCCGGCCGTGCGACTGGGCGCATTAGAAGGATTCGAGACGACAGTGGTGGCCTATACGACAGATATTCCGGCGTTCGGAACAGCCTGGGGGCAGCCGTTTCTGATTGGGCCAGGAAGCATTCACGTGGCGCATACCAACGAAGAGCGCATTCCGAAAGATCAGTTGGTGGAGGCGGTTGGCCTCTACCGGCAACTGGTGGAGCGACTCTCGCCATAAAACATGGGACCAGTAACGTTTGATAAACCGATCGAGGTGGGCATCCTGGGAGGCACCGGGATGGTGGGGCAGCACTTTATCCGATTTCTGCAGGGTCATCCGTGGTTCAAGCTGGTGTGGCTTGGGGCAAGCGACCGCTCGGCTGGGAAGAAGTTGAAAGACGCGACGGCGTGGCGGCTGGAGGGCGAGATGCCGGGGTCGGCTGCGGAGATTGTGGTGTCCGATTCAAAGCCGGGGAATGCGCCGAAGCTGGTGTTTTCGGCGATGGATGCGTCGGTGGCGACCGAGATCGAGCGGGCATTTGCCGAGGCCGGTCATGTGGTGGTTTCGAACTCGCGCAATCACCGTATGGAGGCGGATGTGCCGCTGTTGGTTCCGGAGATTAATCCGGGGCATCTGTCGCTAGTGGCGGCGCAACAGAAGAATCACGGATGGAAGGGCGCGATTGTGACGAATCCGAATTGCTCGACAATTGTGTTAACGATGGCGCTGGCGCCTTTGGCGCAGTTCGGCATTGAGGCCGTGATGGCGGCGACGATGCAGGCGGTTTCGGGCGCGGGCTATCCGGGCGTTCCTTCCATTGACATCCTGGGGAACGTGATTCCGTTCATCGGCGGCGAAGAAGAGAAGATGGAGCAGGAGACGCAGAAGATTTTGGGCAGTGTCGAGAATGGCAGGGCGGCTCCGCTTTCCACGAAGGTGAGCGCGCAGTGTCATCGGGTAGCGGTGGCCGATGGTCACATGGTGGCGACCTCGGTAAAATTTCGTTCGAGCGCGCCCAGTGCGGCGGATGTGCGGCGGGCGATGCAGGAGTTTCGCGGGCTGCCGCAGGAGCGCAATCTTCCGAGCGCTCCGGCACGGCCCGTCATTTATATGCCGGAGCAAGACCGGCCACAGCCGCGACGGGATGCGGCGCGCGAGAACGGGATGCCGGTGTTTGTGGGCCGTGTGCGGGAGTGTCCGGTGCTCGATATCAAGTTTGTGGCTTGCGGGCATAACACGATCCGCGGGGCGGCGGGTGCGGCGGTACTGAACGCGGAACTCATGGCGACAGAAGGCCTGTTGCAGTAGATCGTCATGATTGTGATGAAGTTCGGCGGCACGTCCGTCGAGTCGCAAGAGGCCATCAGTCGCGTTACGGAGATTGTTCAGCGCCAGGAACACCGGCAACCTATCGTGGTCGTTTCGGCAATGGGCAAGACGACCAACAAGTTGCTAGCAGCGGCAGTGGAGGCAGCGGCCGGGCGTCGCGAACAGGCGTTGGCGTTGGTCGATGAATTACGCGAGCACCATCTGACGCACGGCCTGGCAGTGGCGGGTGCGGCTTCAGCCGAGCTCGACCGCTACATTCGCACCCATTTCGAGTGGCTGGACGAGTTGGTAAAGGGCTTGTCTGTGGTGGGAGAACTCTCGCCGCGATCCATGGACGCGATTGCCAGCGTAGGCGAACGGTTATCGAGCCTGGTGGTGAGCTTTGCGTTCCGGGCGGCGGGGATGCCGTCGCAGCACGTCGATTCGCGGCGGGTGATCGTGACCGATGACCGGTTCACGCAGGCGCAGCCGCTGCTGGTCGAAACATACGAACTGCTGGAAGAAAGAGTAAAGCCGGTAGCCGAGACAGCGGTGGTGGTGATGGGCGGGTTTATCGGCGCGACGCGCGACGGGCAGACAACCACGCTTGGGCGCGGAGGTTCGGATTATTCGGCTTCGATTATAGGCGCGGGGGTGCGGGCGGTAGAGATTCAGATCTGGACCGATGTGGACGGCATGCTGACGGCCGATCCGCGCATTATCCCCGGCGGCCATCGCGTGAAGTGCATTTCGTTCGCCGAGGCGGCGGAGTTGGCGTACTTCGGCGCGAAGGTGCTGCATCCGGCGACGGTGGTGCCGGCGGTGGAACGAAACATTCCGATGCTGATTCTGAATTCGCGGCGGCCCGATGTGGCGGGGACGCGGATCACGGCGGAGGCGGTGCCTTGCCGGAACGCGGTGAAGTCGATTTCGTGCAAGCGGGATATCACGGTGTTGAGCATTCACTCGACGCGGATGCTGATGGCGCATGGATTCATGCGGCGCATCTTTGAGATCTTTGATCGATTTAAGACGAGCGTCGATATGGTGGCGACCTCCGAGGTGAGTGTTTCGCTCACGGTGGAGAATGTGGAGAACCTGGAAGAGATCTCGGCGGAGTTGCGGCAGTTTGCAAATGTAGATGTGGAACATGGGCAGGCGATTGTGTGTCTGGTGGGCGACAACATCCGGCACACGCCGGGAATTGTGGGCCGGGCATTTCAAGTGCTTTCCGAAAAAAATATTCGTATGATTTCGCAGGGAGCTTCGCGGTTGAATTTGGGATTCGTGATCGCGGACGGAGATTTGAAAAGCGCGGTCGGGGCATTGCACGAGGAGTTTTTTGCGGAGTTGGATCCGGCCGTGTTCGATTAAAGGTGTTCCATTGAAAAAATTAGCGTTGGTTGGATACGGCAAGATGGGGCGGTTGATTGAACAGCTTGCGCCGGAGTATGCGTTCGAAGTAGCTTTACGGCTCGATCAGGGGGACGAGATTACGGCGGCGGTGTTTGCCGGCGTCGATGTGGCGATCGAGTTTTCGACGCCCGAAGCGGCTCCCGAAAATTTGAAGCAGTTGGCAAGTGTGGGGGCGCAGACGGTAACGGGAACGACCGGGTGGACCAATCACCTGCTAGAGGTCGCCGCGATGGTGAAGCAGGCCGGAACGGGACTGGTGTGGAGCCCGAACTTTTCGGTGGGCGTGGCGGTGTTTCGGAAGCTGGCGGGCTTGGCGGCGGAGTTGTTGCGGGATGAGGACAGCTACGGCGCGTGGGCCTGGGAGATTCATCACGATGCAAAGAAGGATGCGCCGTCGGGAACGCTGCTGCACCTGGTGCGCACGATGGAGCAGAGCGGGTACACACGGCCTATCGACGTCAGTTCCAACCGCGCGGGCAAGCATCCTGGCACGCATGAGATTGGATTCGATTCCCAAGCGGACACAATCACGCTGCGGCATGCGGCGCGGAGCCGGGAAGGGTTTGCTCGCGGAGCTTTGAAATCGGCGCAGTGGATTGGGAAACGGGCGGGCGTGTTCACGTTTGAGGATGTATTGTTTGGGACCGGTGATCAACCGGTGGGGGCGTAGGAGAATAGAAACATGTTTACGGGTTGTGGAACCGCGATTGTCACGCCATTCCGCCAGGATCAATCGCTAGACGAAACGACGCTGCGAGCGTTGGTGCGACGGCAGATTGAAGCAAAGATCGACTTCCTGATTCCCTGCGGCACCACAGGCGAAAGCCCTACGCTGACGCATGAGGAGCATCTGCGCGTGGTGGAAATCACGGCGGAGGAGGCGCGCGGCCGGGTTCCGGTTCTTGCTGGCGCGGGCGGTAATAACACGGAAAAGATCGCGGGACTGATCGGAGAACTGCAGAAATACGGCGTTTCCGGGATTTTATCAGTGACTCCGTATTACAACAAGCCGACGCAGGAAGGGCTTTATCAGCACTACAAAAGATTAGCGGGCGCCAGTTCCCTGCCCTTGGTTGTGTACAACGTGCCGGGCCGGACGAATGTCAATGTGGAACCGGCAACGCTGGCGCGATTGGCGGAGATTCCAAACATTGTGGGCGTGAAGGAATCGTCAGGCAACATCACGCAGATATCGAGTATTCTGGCGCGTGTTCCTAATTCGTTCACGGTGTTGGCGGGAGATGACGCGGTAGCGCTGCCGGCGATTGCGTTGGGGGCGCGAGGGGTGATCTCGGTGGTGGCGAATGAGATTCCAGCGGAGTTCGGCGAATTAGCGAGAGCCGCGCTGCGCGGCGACTTTGCGAGGGCGCGCGATTTACAACGTAAGTATCACGCGCTTTTGGAAATAAATTTTGTGGAGACGAGCCCTGGCCCGGTGAAGTTTGCAATGGCGCAGATGGGATTGCTGCAACCCGTTTGGCGGCTGCCGATGGTTCCTCCGCAGCCCGCTTCACAAGAGAAGATCGAAGCAGTGCTGCAGACATTGGGACTGCTTTCGGGAGTGCATGTTTGAGCGCCAGCCGTGACTTTCAGAAAATCCAGCAAAGAATGGAAGAATTATTCGAGCAGAGTCCGGCGGAGTATTCGGCCAGCGATCAAACGCTGTTCGAAGAGTTTCGCGCGTTACTGAATACAGGGCAGGTGCGCTCGGCGGAGCCTGACAATGCGACACTGACAGGCTGGCGCGTGAATGCCTGGGTAAAGAAGGGCATCCTGCTCGGATTCCGCATGGGCGGAATCGTCGAGATGGGTGATGCCGGGCAGTTCTTCGACAAATCGACTTACCCGGTGAAGAGGTTCACGAAAGACAGTGGGGTGCGTATTGTGCCGGGTGGATCGAGCATTCGCGACGGGTGCTATGTGGGACGCGGGGTGACGTGCATGCCGCCAATGTACGTGAATGTAGGCGCTTACGTGAATGATGGCACCATGATCGATTCGCATGCCCTAGTGGGGAGTTGTGCCCAAGTTGGACGCAAATGCCACATTTCAGCCGCCTCACAGATCGGCGGCGTTTTGGAGCCAGTGGGCGCGATGCCGGTGATTATTGAGGACGGCGTATTGGTAGGCGGCAACTGCGGGGTCTATGAAGGCACGATTGTGAAAGAGCGCGCGGTGCTTGGCAGCGGCACCATTCTGAATCGCTCGACACCTGTGTATGATTTAGTGCGCGGCGAAGTCCACAGAGCAACGGATGGCAGTCCGCTCGTAATTCCCGCCGAGGCGGTAGTGGTCGCGGGCTCGCGAGCGATTCAGTCTGGCACGGGCAGGGATTGGGGAATCTCGCTGTACACACCGGTGATCGTGAAGTACCGGGATGCCGGAACAGACACAAAGGCGCAGTTAGAGGATTTGCTGCGTTGAACTAAGGAGATCGAGTTTTTGATGTCTTTGCTTGTTAGTCTTTGTAACCGCAACCAGCAGCAGTATCCCTCCAGAAATGCATTTCTCCTTGATGTAGATACGACTTCCGGTAAAGTGCGGCCGATAGAATTCCCGGCAGCGTTTCGCCAGGGCTCCACCGGCATGATGGGATTGACGGCTTATCCCGGAGGCTATATCGGGATGCTGCATCCACGCACCTTGATTTATTTGTCTCGAAGCCTCGAAGTGGAGTATGTGCGGGAATTGACCGAGGTTCAAGATGGGCATTCGGTTTGTTATTACAGAGGCGCCACCTATATCGTCTCAACAGGAACCGACCGGATCTTACGAGTTCCTGACAATGGCGGAATCGAGATATTTTGGCAAGCGTCCCAAAGCGGGATCGACACAGTACACGTAAACAGTATTGTTTGGAATAATGATGAGTGCTTCATCTCCGCATTCGGAAAAAAGAAGGGCGCGCTCTGGCGTTCCGCCGATGATGGTTATGTGTTCAACATTACTCGGGGGGAGTACGTTTTCGGAAATATATTTCATCCGCACTCAGTAACGATTATCGACGGAAAGATTTGGGTATGCGAGTCGTCTCGCCTATCTCTAATTAACAATGCGGGACTTAAAATAAACACCTCTTTGGGGTACTTGAGAGGCCTGTGCAAAAAAGAAAACTTTTTTTACATTGGCAGCACTGTCGGTCGAAATAAATCCAAGTCCACAGGCATTACGATCGATAATCAAGCCGATCCGGGCGTGCGCTCCGGAGCTTGCGGAATTGCGGTGATTGACGCGGAAAGCAGCCAAGCTGAAATCATCGGGTTTATTGATTTAAGCTCTTATGCTGACGAGATCTACGATATCGTCAGTGCAAGTTCAGTACTTGTCAATGGATGGAGTTGGCTCCCGCTAGAAATGGAGGCTGCTCCCGGGGGAGCAGCCTTATACAATCGGCTTTTTTGCTGAAGCTACTGTGGGTTCGTGCTGTTCTTCACGTCATTCGCGCCGTTCTCGGTCGCCTTGGCGGTCTTATGAGCGCCTTTCTTCACGCCCTTTTTGGACTTTTTATAAGTCTTTTTAGTGGCGTCTTTCGTGCTGTTGCCAGCGTCCTTCATGTCCTGGGTGGCGGATTGGGGAGCCGGAAGCGCAAAGGCGCTGGTGGCGACGAATGCTAGAGATAGAAGTACAAGTTTCATAGTAATCATTGAACCACCAAACAGGAGAAAAGTCGCTGGCGAGATTGCGGGATCGGGGATGAAGGATTTATGAACAGCGATAATCTGATCTATAGCGGAGGCGGCAAATGATCGGCTTACTCGCAGGGCGGATGACGTTGACGCTCGAAGAATTTCTAGCACTTCCCGAAATGGACGAGAATGGCAATCACTTTGAGCTCGATGAAGGAGAGCTAATCACCTTGTCCCCTACTGGATATCCACACGGGCGGCGCGTCGCCATGATTACCGGTTATCTTCTCCGGAGTATCGATCTAGCGACTTACGATGTGGTCGCTGGAGAAGTTGGCATTCTGATGGCGCTCGATCCCAAGGCAACTGTACGCGGGATGGATGTTGCGGTCGCGCTTAAAGAGAATGCTCCGGTGAAAGGGATGCTTCGAAAGTCGCCTCTGCTCATCGTCGAAGTGATTTCCGAGAGTAACAGCCCCGTCGATCTGGAACGCAAGCGGCGACAGTATCAGGAGTTTGGAACCGAGGAGATCTGGTTTGTCTACGAAGAAATCAAAACCATCCATGTCTGCCGCGGAACTGACTCGATGATCGAGGTTCATGAGTGCCCAAATGAGTTTTATTGCCGGTCGCTGAATGCAGCGATCGACACGCGCGAGTTATTCCGCTAAGCCTGATGCCTTCTATTCGGTTCGCAAGGCAGTCATAGGATCGATTCGGGAAGCGCGGTAGGCCGGGACCGTGCAGGCCAGAGCTACCACGAAGGGTAGAACAAACAGCACGGCGGCGAACATTACGGGATCGATCGCTCCGACTCCGAAGAGCATCGTTTGCAGGGTGCGCGTGAGGAACACGGCGCCGACCAGGCCAATGACGATGCCGGAAAACGCGGGTTTCATGCCTTGGAGCAAGATCATGCGGCTTATCCCGGCGCGGTTGGCTCCGAGCGCCATTTGGATACCGATCTCATCGGGGCATCGCGAGACGGCATAGGAAACAACGCCGTAAAGGCCGACTGCGCCAAGCACGACGGCCAAACCGGCGAAGAGAACGAGGCTGAACTGTCGGCCAGCAGTCGACTCGGCGGCGATCTGTCGAGGGGTACGGATGTAGTGCACGGGAAGATCGGGGTCGAGCCGGTGGATAGCGCTTTGCAACACGGAGATCGTCGTCTCCGGATTGCGCACCGTGTGGGCGACGATATAGATGTCGTCGCCATCAAAAAGCGGCAGGTAAATCATGGGTTCCACCGGGGCTTCTCGGGCAGCGGATTGGCTGATGAGGACGGGGCCGATGTTGAGATGTTTGTCGTCGTAGCCGCGGTTATCGCGGGGCGTGAAGAGGCGTCCAGCAATTAACGGAGTGCCTGCGGCTTCGAAATATCCGGGGCTGGCCGTGCGCTGCGTAAGATCCATCATCTGTCCCGGCGGGAGAGGATGGCCTTCGATATGGTAAACCCCATCACACCAGTGTCCAGCCAGCGGCGGATAACTGACGAGACCGGCGGCGACAACGCCCGGCAAGCTGTGCACCCGTTCCGACAGCGCGCGAGAAGTTGGCAAACTGCCGATCTCGGCTTACGCCTCGGCGACGGTGTAGCCGTTCCGGAGGCGTCCCACGACGTGCAGTTCATGATCGCTGTGCGACGCGAGTTCCATCGGGGAAAGACTGCGATTCAGTGTTACCCAGATTTGTGCATTGCGATTGGGATAATCAAAACCCTTTTGGCATCACGCCAACAATGCTGTAGTTGTTCTCATCCAGCCGAATCTGGCGGTGAGTGACGTCCGGAGCTCCTTCAAACCGCTGCTGCCAAAGTCTGTAACTGATGACGGCGACATAGGGAGCGTTCTGACGGTCCTCTGATTCGAGAAAGCCTCCGCCCAGGATGGGGGAAACACCCAAGGTCCTGAAGAGGTTGGCGGAGCAGGCTGCGCCGACCACGTACTCCGGCGTAAACGACCCGCCTTCGCTGGCGACGTTGAACGAGGCATTGTTCGTGGCGGCAATTTCCTTCATCGTCTGCGTGTCGCGACGCCAATCGAGATAATTACCGGACGACACGACGTTGTAGGGATCGTTGGGGATCACGTCACGCTCACAAAGCTCCGCCACTTTTTCGGAATGGGCGAAGGGCAACGAATCCAGTAACACCGCATTGACCACACTGAAAATACCGGCATTCGCACCCAGGCCAAGCCGAGCACGGCAATAGCGGTGATGGTGAAACCGGGACGCTTCCGCAGTTGACGCAAAGCAAATCGGAGATCTTTCCAGAGATTATTTAGTGGGTAGATCATTTCTTGTCCTTTGCTGCTCGTTCGTATCCGGTCTGAGCCTAATCCGATAGCCGGTTCAAGGTGAGCACATAGGGCAGCATCACGTTCTTGATGTTAGAGTCACCTGCTGTTGCGAGAACCCTGCCCACGAGCTTTCCTTCGTGCGGCATCAGCTTGATCTTCAGGGTTTTAGCTCCGGTGCGCATCGCATCGGGGGAGTCGATAACACCTTTCAACACACCCGTGAGGGCTATTCCTTCTGATTGCATCTCGGTGATTCTCTTCGCAAGTTTGTCACCGAATGCCAGCGTGGCCGAGTCGCTGGATTCTATGTTCAGACTGACCTGCATCTTCGCACCGTCATTTGCCAGTGTTCCCTGCCAACGACCGCCGAAGCCGGGTGTGAGTACGAACGGAGATGGCGAAGGTCCACTTGTTCCTTCAGGCTGTTGCCATTCGGGCAAGTAACTGGCGAGTACTAGGTTGCACACGCGGTTGCACAGTTCTCTCCCGTCGGATCGGTTGGTCAAAACCAAGCATGCGAGATTTTCCGACGGGAGCATATAGAGGGTGGTCGCGACACCTGGCTGGCCGCCGCTCTTGAAGATCACTGGAACGCCGGGCTTCAGATGGCCCGTAAACCAGCCGAAGGTCGTCGCGACGCCCGATGGCCCGACAAAAACCGGTTTGTGGAGTTCGTCGATCCGTCGGTCGTCCAGAATCGGCGCTTGAGCTTGGACGTGGTTTTTCATGTTGAACATCGCAAAGCGCGCGAGGTCGTGAGCGCTGGCGTAGAGCTCTCCCGATGCGGGAGTTGATGTTGTGTAGTACGGGATTGGATTGCCCGAGGGATCGTATCGCGCGGCACCCGTTGGAAGGCGCGCAACATTGGTGTCGAAGAAGCTGTCGTGGAGGCCAAGCGGTGTGAGAACCCTCTGCGTCATGAGAGTTCCGAAGTCCGTTCCCGTCCGGTTCGACGCGATGGCGGCCAACGCAGCAAAACCGATGTTGCTGTATTCGTAACAGGACCCGGGCGGGTACGCGAGCCTTCCATAATTCCTGAGGAGCGCGTCTGGACTTAGGGCTAGCCTGGCTTCGTCCCGATCGTACCCCTCGTACATCACCGGCAAACCGCTGGCATGTGAACCCAGGAGCCGGACGGTTGCTCCGTCAGCGTTTCCATTCGTACCCTCGATCCTGCTGTTCGCAAGGTATTTGTTTGCGGGGTCGTCCAAGGAGAGTTTGCCCTCCGCGGCTAGGGTCATGAGCGTTGTGGCCGTGAACGGCTTGGTGATGGAAGCAAGGGTGAACGGCGTACGGGGCGTTACCTTCAGGCCCGCTTCGCGATTGGCCCACCCAAAGCCTTCTTCCCAAACAATGCGTCCACCGTGTGCCACAGCAACAGCTACTCCAGTGGCCCCTCCATGCGCAATCGCTTGAAGGATACGGTTCCGCACAGGCTCCAAGTCGTGTCGCGCACGACCCGGTTCGGAGACCTTTGTGTCGTTCCCATCGTGTTTTGAAGCAGGTAGAATACCTCCGATCGATGCGGATAGCAGTGTGCGTAAGACCTCACGACGGGTTGACAAATGATTCATTTGTGTACTCTTCTCAAGGTAGATCTTGCTGCCGAGCTACATGGCTCATTTCTTGTCCTTTGATTTATTCGGTTCGCAAGGCGGTCATGGGGTCGATTCGGGAAGCACGGTAGGCCGGAATTGTGCAGGCCAGGGCAACCACGAACAGAAGAACAAACGGCACGGCAAGGAACGTTACGGGATCTCCCGCGCCGACGCCGAAGAGCATGGTTTGCAGGGTGCGGGTCAGGAACGCGGCGCAGATAAGACCGGTGACGATGCCGGCCAGCGCGGGCCTCATGCCCTGCAACAAAATGGCGCGGCTGATGCCAAGCCCGGTAGCGCCGAGCGCCATGCGAATGCCGATTTCGTTGGTACGTTGCGAGACGGCGTAGGAGACAACTCCATACAGGCCGATGGAGGCGAGCACGAGTGCTAAACCGGCAAAGAGGCTGAGAAGAATAAGGCTGAATTCGCGGCCGGCGGTGGATTCGGCGGCGATCTGTTGAATGGTGCGCACGTCGTGTACGGGCAAATCCGGGTTGAGGCGGTGAATCAGGCCGCGCAGGGAGGAGATCACGGCGCGGGGATCGCCTGCCGTGTGAGCAACGATATAGATATCGCGGGAGTCCCCATCGTAAAGCGGCCGATAGAGTTCCGGCTCCGCAGGTTGATCGGGGCTGGGTAGAATGTCGCCCACGATTCCGATGACCTGGTAGACGATGGCGGCCTGGATAGGATCATCGCCGGACGTTCCGGCATCGGACCCGTAAGCAATCCTTTGTCCCAAAGGATTGAGGCTGCCGAAGAATTTTTTGGCTGTCGACTCGCTGATCAGCACAGGGTCGATACGCGGGCGCTTGTCTTCGTAGCCACGATCATCCTCCGGCGTAAACACTCGTCCTTTGAGCAGAGGAATGCCAGCGGCTCTGAAATATCCGGGATCCACGTCGCGTTTTTCCAAGTCCATCATCTGGCTGGGCGGTAGAGGATGGCCTTGGATGTGGTAAACGCTGTCGTTCATGTCGCCCGCCAGCGGTGGAAAGCTCACCAGCCCGGAGGCTTCCAGGGCCGGGAGGCTCTGCAGTCGAGCAGTGAGCTGACGGTCGAAGCTGGCGACGGCGGCCCGATTCTTGTAGGTCGCATCCGGGAGCGCAATGCCCATGGTGATGGTATTTTCCGCGCGAAAACCGGTGTGGACTTGTTGAAGCTGGGCAAAACTGCGAATCAGCAGGCCGGCGGCGATGAGAAGCGTTGCCGAGATGGCGACTTCGACGGCAATGAGCGTGCTGCGGGTTCCGGCTTGAGAGCGGCCCGAGGTGTTGCTGCGGCCTCCTTCTTTCAAATTGTTGACTAGATCGACTTGTGAAGCGCTGAAGGCGGGAAAGAGCCCGGCAAGGATGCCCGTGACGAAGGCCAAGGCGATGGTGAAGAGCAGAACGGTGTAGTTGACCTGAATATGAGCCGTCTGCGGGAGCTGATCGGCTCCCGGCACATGGGCGGCGAGGACAGGTGCGCCCCAGGCGGCAAGGACCAGTCCGACGAACGCGCCCGCCAGAGAAATGACGCAGCTTTCGATGAGCAACTGACGAACGATCTGGCCGCGAGTGGCTCCGACGGCGGCGCGAATGGCCATCTCACGCTGACGGCCCAACGCACGAGTGAGCAGTAGATTGGCGATGTTGACGCACGCGATGACAAGCAGGCAACCCACAGCGCCGAGAAGCACCAGCAGGGAGGTTCTTACGTCGCGAACCAGATATTGATCAAGGCGAATCACCGTAGCGCCTTTGCCCATCATTTCCGCCGGATGATCCTTGTGATAGCGCTTGACAAACGAATCGATTTCGGCGCGGCCCTGCTCCAGTGTTCGATCCGGGAGGAGGCGGCCAACCACCAATAAGCCGTGATCGTCGTGGGAGTGCAGTTGCTCAGCCGTAAGATTTCGATTCAGCGCCACCCACACCTGCGTATTCCGAGTCGGATAGTGAAACCCTTCCGGCATGACGCCGACGATGCTGTACTCCGATCCGTCGAGCCGGATCTGGCGATGAATGGCGTCGGGGGAACCGGCAAAGCGTTGCTTCCATAATCCGTAGCTAATGACGGCAACATAGGGGGCGTTTTGCCGATCCTCCTGACTCCGGAATTCGCGGCCCAGCACCGGTACGACGCCGAGCGTTTGGAAGAGATTAGCCGAAACAGCCGAGCCGAAGACGCGTTGAGGCGTGAATGTGTCGCTCTTGCTCGAAAGGTTGAACGATAGTTTGCTGGAGGCCGCAATCTGGGCGAAGCTTGTCGTGTCACGCCGCCAGTCGAGGTAATTAGCGGGGGCGACGCTGTTGTAGGGATCGTTGGGGAGGACATCGCGCTCAAAGATCGCCATCAGCTTTTGGGGGTTGGCAAAGGGCAAAGGCTCCAGCAGCACGGCGTTGACGACGCTGAAAATACCGGCGTTCGCGCCCAGGCCGAGCGCGAGCACGGCCACGGCAGTAATGGTGAATCCAGGGCGCTTCCCCAGTTGGCGAAGGGCGAAGCGGAGATCTTTCCAGGAATTATCGACAGCGTGAATCATTTCTAAAATCCTCACTACTTAAACGGCATGTCAAGGCCCATTGTTCGGATGACGCATTATCAAAGACTTACGAGTCCATGCCGTCGAAGATGTGTTCGGAACTGGGACTGGGTGTCCGGGAACGGACAGTGGAAAGCTAATCGTACTCGACCGAGATCAGAAAAAGTCCACACGGCGGAACGGCAGGGCCGGGGCGAATCCCGCAACCGGGCTGAAGGCGGGCCACGATATCTGCTTGCGCAAGGTTACCCTTGCCCGCCTCCAGCAGAACGCCGGCGATGTTGCGGACCATGTGCTTCAGAAAGCCGGAGCCGGTAACCCGATACACCAGCAGCGACTCTTCACGGGTACATACCGAGCGGAAGATCGTCCGGACCTTCGAACGGCTGGGCGCGTCGCGATGGTCGGAAGCGGCGAAGGCGGTGAAGTCGTGTTCCCCTTCGAGCAGTGGCGCGGCGGCGATAAGGACGGCCTCGTTGAGCGGATAGGGGTAGTGGTGAACGTAGCGGCGGTGGAAGGGCGGGCAGACCTCCTCGCGATAGATTCGGTATTCATACGTTTTACGGCGGGCGTGAAAGCGGGGATGAAACTCGGGCGCGGCTTCGCGGACATCGCGGATGCGGATCGTGTAGGGCAGAATACGATTGACGGCGCGGCGGAAATTATCGGGAGGAATCGGATTTTCGAGCGAGACGGCGGCCACCTGAGCCAAGGCATGAACGCCGGCGTCGGTGCGACCGGATGCTGCGACATGAACCGGAGCGCCTTCGATGCTCCCGATCACCTCTTCGAGCGTGCTTTGGATGGTGGGTAGGCCAGGTTGCACTTGCCAGCCGTTGAAGTCCGTACCGTCGTAGGAGACTTCGAAGCGGAGCCGCCTCATGAAACGCGACGGGAGCCGGGCTTAACCACCGGGACTCCCTCGCGACATAGGGGGCAATCGGCGGGATCGTAAGTGACCGGGTTGAGTTCCTGCAGGGAAACGCGCGGCACGCCGACATCGGCCCTTCCACCGCTGCGGTCGATGATCGAACCGGCGGCGAGTACGGCCACCTCGGCATTTTGTAACAAGCGAACGACTTCTTTTGTGCTGCCGCCGGTGGTGATGACATCTTCCACAACTACGGCTTTCCGGCCGGGATGAACTTCGAAGCCGCGCCGGAGAGTCATCTCGTTGGTAGCGGATTCCCGCTCGGTGAAAAGAAAAGGAACGCCAAAGCGGCGCGCCACTTCGTGTCCAATGATGATGCCCCCCATAGCGGGCGCGACGACCAGATCCACTCGTCCATCATTTGTGAGAGCAGAAAGCTTCTGCGCGAGATCGCGCCCGAGGCGTTCGGCATACACAGGATGAGCGAGAACCTTGGCGCATTGCAGATACTCCGGGCTATGCAGGCCGCTGGTGAGGCGGAAATGTCCGCGCAGATAGGCGCCTGTTTCTTCGAAGAGCTTCATGAGGGAAGAGGCTACAAACGTGTCCGGCACAAAGGGCAGAATAGCAGGAGCGGGCACCGGCTCGATTTTAGTGAAGCGCAAAAAGTGTAGCGAATCGGAACAGGAAATCCCGAAATCGGACACTTTGGAAGCGCGGCGGAAGTAATCGATTTATAAGTAGCTTTGAATCAGTCGCTTACAAAACGGTTGGCAATGGCACTACTCGTGCATATTCTACCTCCGCGTAGTGAAGCGAGCGCTTAGGGGAGGCGGCTAGACTGAGATACCATGAGAAATCACGGAACCTGCCTGCCTTGCGTCTCGTTCCTAATTACACGTTCCTGGATTTGATAAAGCGACTTTGATGAGACGACTGCAAACTCTAATATCCTTCTTGTGCGCTGCCTGCCTGGTGGTGCAAAGTGCTTCCGCGCAGAGTAGCGCGATAAGGATTGAACCGCCAAAGGGCGGGCTTGGTTGGTTGACGCGGCCGTATCAGCAGCGGTACATACCTCAGATCAATACATCGAACTCCAGCAGGCTCGAGTCGTTGATACGTGCCGGAAATTTATATCTCGGCGTTCAGGATGTGATTGCGCTGGCGTTGGAGAACAATATCGATATTGAGGTACAGCGCTACGGGCCACTGCTCGCCAGAGAGGTACTGATGCGGGCCCAGGGCGGCGGAGCTTTGCGCGACTTCGGCGTGAGTGTCGCGGCGGGACCCCAGAGCGTAAGCTTGACCGGTGTGAGCATCAATGCGAGCGGCGGCACCAGCACGGGAGCGGCTGGTGCGGGGGCGAGTGCCAGCGGCGGCATCACCACGCAACTAGGTCCGGCGCTACTCAATTTGGATCCTTCGGTGAGTCTTTATGCCGATTTCGCGCATACGACAACGCCACAAAGCAATACGCAGTTGACCGGAGCCACGGCGTTGATCTTCAATACACGGACGTATCAAGCGCAGTACTCCCAGTTTTGGGCTTTTGGTTTAAATGCCCAATTGAGCTATTCCAGCGTGCGCAGCACCGTGAATAGCTCCTTTTATTCACTCAATCCCTACACACAAGGCGATCTGGATCTTTACGTTTCGCAGAATCTGCTGCAAGGCTTTGGAAGTTGGGTAAACGGAAGAAATATCATTGTCGCCAAGAACAACGAGAAAGTCTCCGAACTGCAGTTCAAGCAACAGGTGATTACCACGGTTGCCTCGGTTCTGAACCTATATTGGGACCTGGTCAGCTTCGAACAGAATCTTAAGGCAACAAAGGACGAGCTGGCGACGGCCCAACAGCTTTACCAAGACAATAAACGACAGGTAGCGATCGGTACATTGGCGCCGATCGAGGTCACGCGCGCCGAGTCCCAGGTTTACACGGCCGAGCAGGACCTCTTAGTTGCCCAGACAAACCTGCTGCAACAAGAAACAGTGCTGAAAAATGCGTTAAGCCGGAACGGGGTGGAAGATCCGCTGCTGGCAAACGTTCACATTATTCCGTTAGACAAGTTCAACATTCCGCCTAAGGACGACATCAAACCGGTGAACGAGCTGTATCAAGAAGCTCTCGGCAACCGCATCGAAGTGGCACAAGACCGGCTTAACATCGCAAGCGACAAGGCCTCCCTACGAGGCATAAAGAATGGAATCCGACCTACGCTCTCGGTGTTTGCGGAGGTCACCAACAACGGATTAACGGGTGATCAAAACCAGTTGGCGACGTCTCTATTAATCGCAAATCCCCAGCTTATTGCCAATCCTTTTCTCAAAGGAGGCTATGGCAATCTGCTCGGCCAAATCTTTCGGCGCAATTATCCGAACTACTCCGCTGGAATTTCACTGAATATTCCGCTTCGTAATCGCGCGGCGCAATCGGACTACGTCACTAGCCAATTGACATTGCGACAAACTCAATTGCAGTTGCAGAAGCAGGTCAATCAGATACGCGTGGATGTGCAGAATGCGGAAATCGGCTTGCAGCAGGCGCGCGCGCGCTACGACTCCTCCGTGAGGGCGCGGATACTGCAACAGCAGACGCTGGACGCGGATCAAAAGAAATATAAGCTGGGCGCGTCCACAGTGTTTCAGGTGGTAACGGATCAACAGACTCTGGCCACGGCGGAAAGCAACGAAGTACAAGCCATGGCCAACTACAGCCATGCACGGGTGGCGTTCGACGTGGCAATGGGCAATACGCTCACTACTAATCATATTTCGCTCGGGGAAGCGCAATCCGGGCATGTCTCGTGGCAATCCGAGCTGCCGGCAAATCTTCCCACCGGAGGGCAGCAGTGAGGGGGAATGTTCTCCGAAAGTGCGTGGCAGGGCTGCTCTGCTGGACGTGTCTTAGCGTGACCATGACGGGTCAGCAGTTCGTGCAGAACTTGCGAGCGATTGCCCCCCAGAAGGCCGATGTGCCCTTCCTCATCCGGCCGTACTTCGCGCCGAACACGCCGCCGATTCGCTTGGCGAACTCTCCCCGGCTCGCCGAATTGGTCCGCGCTGGCAATCTCTACTTGACCGTGCAGGATGCCATTGCACTAGCCCTGGAAAACAACATCGACATCGAAATCGCTCGCTACAATCCGCTCAGTGACGAATGGGCGGTCAATCGAGCCGAGGCAGGCGGTGCGCTGCCCGGTGTCCCGAGCGGCAGCACACAAACCTCGTTTGTGCAGAGTGGACAGGGTGTAGCAGGTAGCGAACAGGCTGCGGGCGTTACGTCAACGAATCGGGGCGGCACCGGGAACAACACTGCGAACGCGACCATTTCACAGGTTGGATCCGTGACGCAAACCCTTGATCCAGTTTTGCAAGACAGCACGGCTTTCATTCATCGTTCATCGCTGCAGCCGGATCCGGTTCTCAGTCGGGTGGATAACCTGATCCAGGGTCAACGTGCCTATACCGGTTCCCTTCAGGAAGGGTTCCTCACAGGCGCCAGCGTAAACCTCACCTACAGCAATTCGTATCTAAATGAAAACTCGCCTTCGGACGTTCTCAATCCGTCGGTAGCGCCTGTGCTGAAATTGTCGCTGCAGCAGCCTCTGCTGAAGGGCTTCGGAACTGCTGTAAATAGCCGGACGATCGTGGCTGCAAAACGGACTTTTGCCTCAGACCCTCTTACGTTCCGCGCCCAGGTAATTACCATTGTCGCGAACGTGTTGGACCTATACTACGGACTCGTAGCCGACTATCAGGACGTGAGCGCAAAGCAGGGCGCGGTGGATGTAGCCCAACAGTTTTACGAAAACAACCAGAAGCAAGTGCAACTGGGTGCACTGGCACCCCTTGATGTCACCACGGCAGAGGCGCAGGTCGCTTCGAGTCAACAAGATCTGGTCGTGTCACAGACGAATCTGCTGCAGCAAGAGGTGGCGCTGAAGAATGTGCTGAGCCGGAGAGGATTGGCGGATCCAGTCCTGGCGGACGTACGCATCATTCCCATCGATCACATCGTAGTTCCCAAAAATGAGAATCTGCCGCCATTACAAGACTTAGTGGCAGCCGCACTGAAGAGCAGAACCGATATAGCACTGCAAAAAGTAACGGTTGCGAACGCCAAGACTTCGGCGCTGAACACAGAAAATGCGATCCTGCCGAGCCTGACCGCGCTGGCAAATCTCAGCCAATCCGGTACGGCGGGCCTGCCGAATCCTTTAAGTGGCAGCCAGCCGAATGCCTACTTCGTAGGTGGTATGACCAACGCGTTGGGTCAAGTATTCCGGCGCAATTTTCCAAGCGAAAGCGCCGGCGCAGCCCTCAGTGCAACGCTTCGCAACCGCCAAGCGCAAGCCGATTACGCTTACGACCAGATCCAGCTCCGGCAGACGGAATTGCAGAACGTAAAGAATACCAACCAGATTACCGTCGATGTATCGAACCAGGTAATTACTTTGCGGCAGGCGCGCGCCCGCTACGAGGCGGCCGTCAGAAGCCGGATATTGGAGCAACAGCTATTGTCGGCGGAGCAGAAGAAGTTTGCGCTAGGCGCGTCGACACCGTTCAACGTCGTGACGCAACAGCGGGACCTAGCAACGGCGCAATCGGCCGAGATAGCGGACCTTGTCGCCTATAGCACTGCCGAAGTGGCTCTGGATCAGGCACTGGGAACGACGCTCGAAAAGAATAATGTTTCTCTGCAGCAAGCAATGTCGGCGCAGGTCACCCGGCAGTCCTCCCTTCCCGCGATACTTCCGAAACAGCCGTAAGGGATTGCTGGTTCATTTTGGATCCCTTTCCGGAACGGGACTTGTCAAACATTCCAGGTGGGTAAAAATGCAACGCAGGCTATCGTCGTATTTCCCTGTAAACTATTGACAGCAAGGAGCCGGAAGTTTGGCAACGAAGCTGCTTATAAACAGAGCGTGATTAAGAAATTGCTCAGGGAACGATGGTTGTTCCGCCAATCAACCCCACAGCTTAAAGCACACCTATAACAATTACCCCTACTATCCCCTTTACCCCGCCCAACCGAATTCCCTGAGCTTCCTCTAATCATCGAAAATAAAAATCGCCGGCTACAAGCCGGTTTTTTCTTTTTATGGACCGTATAGTGGATAAGTGCAGGAACTGCGAATTCTTCCGTTACTCTCCAGCGCGACCGAGATCGTGCATGCTTTGGGCTTGGGAGCCTTTCAAGTAGGGCGATCTCACGAGTGCGATTATCCCACCGGACTCGATTCTCTGCCGGTGTGTACGAAGCCCGCCATTGCCGTCACCGGCTCGAGCGCCGACATCGACCGGCAAGTGAAAGAACGGCTGACCTCCGCACTGAGCGTCTATGAGATCGATAAGGACCTGATGAGAAGACTGCGACCGACGCACATCATCACGCAGAGCCAATGCGAGGTTTGCGCCGTAAGCCTCCAAGATGTAGAACGCGCATTGCAGGAAGAACTGGCGACCGACGCGCGCGTGATTTCGCTGGAGCCTTATGCCTTAAACGATCTATGGGGCGATATCGGCCGGGTGGCCTCTTCGCTTGATGCAAGCGAGGCTGGCGAGAAGCTGGTCGCCAGATTGCAGGGACGTATGGAAGAGATTCACCAGCGCGCTAAGAAAGCCCAATCGCGGCCAAGAGTGGCAGCTATCGAATGGCTACAGCCTTTAATGGCGGCGGGCAACTGGGTCCCGGAGCTGATCGAAATGGCCGGTGGAGAAAATCTGTTTGGAGTAGCGGGCCAGCATTCGCCCTGGATGACTTGGGAGGACCTGATTGCCGCGGATCCGGACATCATCGTCGCCCTGCCTTGCGGGTTCGACTTGCTTCGGACTCGGGACGAGATGCACTGGCTTACGGAGCGACCGGATTGGCACAAACTGAAGGCAGTCCGTGCGGGACAGGTCTTTTTGTGTGACGGCAACCAGTTTATGAACCGCTCCGGGCCCCGGCTGATGGAATCGCTGCAGATTTTTGCGGAGATGTTTCACCCGGCCCTATTCGAGCCAGCGCTGGAAGGTATGGGTTGGCAGCAGTACCGGCAGTAGCCGGAAGATTCCCTGCGCGGACCATGGGCGTGTTTCCGGTTTGAGTGAAGATCGCTTTGGGACATAGAGCATGGACGCCTTTCTTTCCGTCGACTAACTGCGTAATGTCGAGATCGACCGCGACGCTGGTGAGCATGTAGGCGTCATCGCGGCTCAGATGCTTTTCTGTTTCAAGGAAGTCAAGCATCTCCCGCACCGCGAGATCGGTCGCTTTCTGCAGGTCCTCGTTGAAACCCATGGTGATGTAATACTTCGGCGTTTCCGCGCGCGGCCAATGAAGAGTGACGCCCTTGTGAACAATGAACTGGAAAGTTCCGGTCAGTGACGTTTCCATGGCCGTAACATCGACCTCTCCGTTTCCCATGCCGGCATGTCCGTCACCCACCTCGAACAGCGCTCCCTTTGTATGAACCGGGATGTAGAGAGTGGTTCCCGCTATTAATTCTTTATTGTCCATGTTGCCCGCGTGGATCCATGGCGGAGCGCTGTTCAGCCGGACTGTGCCGGGCGGCGCGATGCCCATGCTGCCGAAGAATGGATGAAGCGGAATGGCGATGCCGGGTCCAAAATTAGCGATGTTCTGTTCGCGGTCAAGCGGAATAATTTTCGTGCGCGGGTATGGATAGTCGTCAGGGAAGAGGCCGCTGTACGGCCCGAACTCGTTATAGGCGTACGGCACATCCATGGTGATCTTTTGGATGCGAACTTCCAGAACGTCACCGGGTTCCGCTTCATCGATATAAACCGGGCCGGTCAATAGGTGACCGCCGGGACCGCGATCTTTCACCTGTTCATAGATATTCTTCAGTGCTGGCTGAACTTCATCCGGCTTCACGCCCGCCGCAATCAGCCGATCAGGGTTGCCGGAGACGGTTTGAATTTGCACCTGATCGCCGGAGTGAACCGTGAGGACAGGTTTGGCCTTCGACCAATAATAACCCCAACAGATGGTTTGCGGAGTCGCGGACAAGGTGTAAGTCTGCGCGGCGTTTAGTAGAGAAGAGGCAAAAAAGAGCAGCAATACGGCTGAACGCATGCTTCATCATACGGGGTGCGTGCGATTTGAAATACGCCTTATACTAATGAAATGACGCCGGACTCGCAGGTGCTGTTATCCGTGGGAATACCGACGATTGCGGTCCTCATCGGGATACTCATTAACAACCGCCAGATCGAGCGGCTTGAAAAACACATGGATAGTCAGATCGGTTCTGTTGGGAATGAGATCGGCTCGTTGCGCAACGAAATGAACGCGCGTTTCGATGCTGCTCATCAAGCGCTCTTACGTGTGGAAGGCGTTATGGATGCTCGTCTGCGGCATCTCGAAGAGAATCGGTAAACATCGTTGCTCCTCTCCTATTGGGAGAGTTTAACGTATAACCGGAAATTTTTCACACCTCATCTTTCTCCTTCATGGGCGTCACGTCACATAGCGATTTTTACGGATGTCCCTGCATTCGATTGCTGGGAGGTGAAACGCGAAGCGTTGCGCTTGCTGGAGTGTTTATCCCAGCAACTGCTCTGAAGAATGCAGTCTATCTCCGGCCCACCGTCTCGGGCTGACGTAAGCTGGCCTCGATGGCTTCCGCGATCAGCTTGCCATGGAAGCGTCCGTTTTCGATGAAGATCTCGTTGGTATGCGTACCGGCGACTATCACGCCCGCCAGGTAAACGCCGGCGTGCTCGCTTTCCAGGGTGTGCGGATTTGTGATAGGTTTCGAAGTCTTGGCATCGAGATGAATGCCGTGTTCGGCCATAAACTCGAAATCGGGACGGTACCCGGTCATCGCGAACACAAAATCGTTTTTGACCGTCACCTCGCCATCAGGCGTTTGCAAAACCACTTCGTGGGGGCGAATCTCTTTGATCGTGCTATGGAAATAGGCCTTCACTTCTCCGCTCTTGATGCGGTTTTCGATGTTCGGCTTGATCCAATACTTTACGTTGTGTGAGATGCCCGCACCTCGATGCACCAGCGTGACGCGCGCGCCGGTCCAGAACAATTCTAGAGCCGCGATACAGGCCGAATTCTTCGCTCCCACCAGCAACACATCGTGGTTGTAGAACGGGTGAGCTTCCCGATAATAGTGAATCACTTTCGGAAGATCCTCGCCTGGAACATCGAGACGATTTGGAATGTCATAGTACCCGCTGGCAAGAATAATCTTTTTCGCCGAATACTCAAACTTCTCGCCGCGACTGGTTTCCGTCTCCGTCTGAAAATCTCCATCGGCACCATCGAAGCCGAGCACTTTTTCGTATTGATGAATGTCCAGCTCGTAGTGATCGGCCACGCGACGGTAATACTTCAGCGCCTCCGTGCGGCCTGGCTTTTCATTCAGCGAGGTCATCGGAATATCACCGATCTCCAAAAGCTCGGGCGTGGTGAAGAAAACCAGGTTTATCGGGTAGTGATAAATGGAGTTCACCACGCAGCCCTTATCGAACAACACCGGCGAGAGGCCGCGCCTTTTGAGCTCGATGCCACAAGCCAGGCCCGTAGGTCCGGCTCCCACAATGGCAACATCAAACTGCTTCATTTATCGTGCCTTCCTTCTCCAATGCCATCTCAACGGAATGCCCCTAAAGCAGCGCGGCCACGCTCGTATAAATATTCTGCAGAGCTGACGGAAGCGGCTGAGTGTCTTTGCCTGCGCCCTCCGCCATGTCGGGTCGGCCGCCGCCCTTGCCGCCGGTCGCTTTCGCCACTTCACTCACCAGTTTGCCTGCCTGCACCTTGCCGGTGAGGTCCTTGCTGACAGTCGACACGATAGTGATGCCGGAATCGTTCACCGACGCGATAACAACAACAGCGCTGCGCCACTTGTTACGAAGGGAATCGGCCACCGTACGAAGCTGGCTACGATCAAGACCCTCCACCTTTTCAGCAATCACCGTAACGCCATTGAACACGCGGCCTTTCAAACTCTCAATCTGTTGATGAGCCGCCTGGGTTTTCAGTTGCTCCAACTGGCGCTCAAGAATCTTCTGGGTTTCCAGAACCTTCTCCACCTGCGGAAGAATGCCGCCTTCGGTCACATGAAGAAGTTCACCCACTCTTAACAGTTGGGCACTGGCCTGCTGAAAACGCTCCAGCGCGCCTTCGCCGGTGATGGCTTCAATGCGTCGCACGCCAGCGGAGATGCTGCCCTCGTAAACGATCTTGAAGAGGCCGATATCGCCGGTGCGCTCAACGTGCGTACCACCGCAAAGCTCGCGGCTGAAACCAGGAATGCTGACAACGCGAACGTTCTCGCCGTACTTTTCGCCGAACAGCGCCATGGCGCCCGTGGAGAGAGCCTGGTCTAACTCCATGACGTCGGTCGTGACAGATGTGTTGACGAGTATCTGCTGATTGACCAGACGCTCCGCTTCATGCAGTTCGTCATCGGTCATGGCGGAGTAATGCGTGAAATCGAAACGAAGTCGACCGGGTTCCACGACACTGCCGGCCTGCTTCACGTGGGTGCCGAGGACCTGACGTAAAGCCGCATGCAACAAATGCGTGGCTGTGTGATTGCGCATGGTGGAGGTGCGCGACGGGCGATCCACCACGGCCAGAAGCTTGTCGCCGGTACGTATCGGCTGCAGCACGCGAATACGCTGCACCATGGCGGAAGGGGCGGGCTTGTAAGCACCAGTCACAACGGCCACGATTTCGTGGGTATCGGCGTCCAGAAGCAGTCCCGTGTCGCCGGTTTGGCCACCCGATTCCGCATAGAATGGCGTGACGCCGAACACTGCTTCCGCGTCTCCGCTCTCCACGAAATCCACCGGATTCTTATCGACAATCAGCGTTGAAACTTCGACGGGTGACTCCAGCGTTTCGCGTCCGATAAATTCGATGTGTGAAAGTTCTTTATAGACCGGAGCTACTTGCGCCTTGTCCGCGCCCTTCCAACTCGCACGGGCCCGTGTACGCTGTTTCTCCATTTCGGCCGTGAAACCGGCTCGATCGATACGCAGGCCGAACTCGCGCGCCATCTCTTCCTGCTCGTCTAGCGCGAGTCCATATGTGTCGTAGAGCTTAAATGCCGCAGCACCCGGCAGAACGTCTTCCGCCGCGGATTTCGCTTCGTCGTGGAAGAAGCGCTCGGCTACCTGGAACGTGGTGGCATAGCGGTTTTCCTCCTCGCGGACGATACGGGCGACCCGCTCCATGCTTTCCTGCAGTTCGGGATAAGCGGGCTTCATAAAGTCGGCAACGAAGCCGGTGAGCTTGTGCAGATAAGGCTCAGAGGCGCCGGCAAGGCGGCCGTTCCGCATAGCCCGGCGCATAATCTTTCGCAGCACGTAGCCACGGCCATCGTTCGAAGGAATCACGCCATCGTGAATCAGAAATTCCGTGGCGCGCGCATGGTCGGCGTTGATGCGCAGCGCCGTGTCGATCTTTGCGTCTGCTCCAAATTCCACATGCATCAGTTCAGCGGCGCGGTGGATGATGGGACGAATCAGGTCCGTATCGTAATTGGAGAGCCGCCCCTGCATAATGGCGGCGACCCGCTCCAATCCCATGCCGGTATCGATGGACGGGCGAGGCAGAGGCGTCATCGCGCCATCGTTCGCCCGATCGAATTGCATGAAGACGAGATTCCAAATTTCAACAAAGCGGCCGCCGCCGTCCAGCGGAAACTGCTCGTGCTCGCGGCCTTTCTCGGCGGCATCCGGGCCAAGATCGTAGTGAATCTCCGAACACGGGCCGCAGGGGCCGGTCTCGCCCATCTGCCAAAAATTATCTTTTTCGTCGAGACGAAAGATCCTGTCCTTCGGAATGCCCGCGACCTGCTGCCAGAGCGCTTCGGCCTCGTCGTCTTCGCGAAAGACCGTCACATAAAGTTTGTCTTTCGGCATGGCGAACCAGTTTGAGCTGGTGACAAGTTCCCAAGCAAACGCGATCGCATCCTTCTTGAAATAATCGCCGAAGGAAAAGTTGCCGAGCATCTCAAAGAACGTATGGTGGCGGCGTGTGTAGCCGACGTTTTCAAGGTCGTTATGTTTACCGCCCGCGCGCACGCACTTCTGCGACGAGGTGGCGCGCGAGTAATCGCGTTTCTCCAGCCCAAGAAAAGTTTCCTTGAACTGATTCATGCCGGCATTGGTAAACAGCAGCGTGGGATCGCTTGCGGGGACCAGAGACGAACTACGTACAATCTTATGGCCCCGCCCGGCGAAGTAATCAAGGAACTTCGCCCGAATCTCATTTCCCGTCATTTTCTTCTAGTGTCGCATTGGGACCGAGATCCACAGAAGCTGTTTGAACAACAAAAAAGCTCGCGCGCCTGTAGCTGGAGCAAGGCCGCGCGCGGTCTCGAATGGTGGGAATAAATTGCTTGTCGGTCCGTGGATCCCCTTTGGTACGATACACTTCGTCTGTTTTGAGCGAAAAGACCGAGCCGGTATGGTTTAGCCCGGTTCTCCCCACAGGGATCTCGCCAGCGTCTTAAAGCGCTGAGACCCAGAGCAAAGCAGGCGATACAGGATTTCGCTGTGTTGCCGCTTTACTGATTATGGGCGGCTCTCTTGAACTTCTTCGATAGATCAGAAAGAGACATCGTGAACTTAATCACCTGAACCTTTGCGTTCCCGATGTAGCGGAAGCACGCGATTTTTACCATAAAATTCTTCGGTTTCAAATATCTTGGGACGACCGGGAAAGATGCTGTAACGGTTTTGGAAGATGACAGCGGCTTCATCATGGTTCTGAATAAGCACAAGAGAGACGAAGCCCTCACCTATCCCACTCATACTCACATTGGCTTCTTATGTCGATACCGCCGAACAGGTGAAGATAATGTATGAGATACTTCGGGCCGAAGGCGTTCCCTTGCGGTCTGAGATCGCGAACATTCCCCGAGGCATTACGTTCTACTGCCAAAGACCCGGCGGAATGCTAATTGAAGTGGCGTGGCTCCGGCAAGCTCTCTCAAACTCGTAGACACAAGAACACAATTCTGTTCGGCACCGCGACATATCAAACTATCGCTCAATGTGACACCAAGAAGGGTACAGCCGCATGACGCCATCGTGAATAACTGGAGTCCTCTACCGTAAGTTTCTTGCAACCATGGTTCAGCATCTCGACTCCAAGTGGTGACGCAATGGCGGCGGTTTCAAAAACACGTGGCGTATTCGAATTTATTGGCGAGGTAGGCATCTTCGGATTTCAGGCTTTCCGCTGTCTCTTCAGTAAAAAACCGGAATATGGACAGATCTGGTCGCAGTTGGATGAGGTAGGCTGGCGTTCGCTTCCGCTGATCCTTGCTTCGGGTCTGGCACTGGGCGTAGTCTTGACGCTTCATACTCGAAGTTCACTGGTTCAATTTGGCGCTGAAGCGATGATTCCGAGCGTGCAATCGTTAGCATTCTTCAACGAGCTCGGCCCTTTGGTCGCGGGCCTGCTTGTAGCGGGACGCGTCGGCGCCGGCATTGGAGCGCAACTCGCCGACATGCGCGCGACCGAGCAGATCGATGCCATCGAGGCGCTGTCGATCGATTCGTTTCACTTTCTGGTTGTGCCTCGGATTATTGCGTGCGTGATTGCGCTCCCAGTATTGACCACTTTCATGGATCTGATCTCCTTATTGGGAGGGTTTCTTTCGGAAAAATTCATCTCCCATGTCTCCCTGCGTTTATATATTGACCGGGCCTTCAGTACTCTTGCGTGGTCGAATTTCGTGCCGCCAACTTTGAAAACAGCGGTGTTTGGGTTGATTATTGGGGTGGTGTCATGCTACTTCGGGTACACCACTAACGAGGGCGCTAGCGGGGTGGGCAAGGCATCGACGAACAGCGTGGTGTTGTCCTCATTGCTCATAATCCTGTTCGATGTTGTTTTGGTGAAGCTCATTTTTTTCTTCTTCCCGGATACAGCGATATGAACTCCGAAGAGCCGCCGGTGATCTCGCTCAAAGATGTCTCGAAAGCTTTCGGGGAAAAGAAGGTCCTTCAAAAGGTCTCATTCCAGGTGGCGAAGGGACAGGCGCTTTGTCTTTTGGGACGCAGCGGCACAGGAAAAAGCGTGACGTTGAAGCTGATTATCGGCTTGATCAAGGCAGACGAGGGAGCGGTGTGCGTGGAGAACGAAGATGTCGGGAAGATTGGGAGAGAAAGTCTTTCGCGGGCGCGGCGCAAGATGGGATTTCTTTTTCAAAGTGCCGCTCTTTTCGATTCATTCAGCCTGTACAACAATCTTGCCTTGCCGCTGCACCGGTTTTATCCAAAGAAGACCAAACAGGAAATCGACGAAATCGTACAAGACAAGTTGAAGGCGGTGGGCCTACAGAATGACCGGAACAAAATGCCGGTAGAGTTGTCGGGCGGCATGCAGAAGCGAGCGGGATTGGCGCGAGCCTTGATATGCGACCCCGGCATCTTGCTTGTCGACGAGCCAAGCAGTGGGCTGGACCGCATTACGGCCTCGGAAATCGATAATTTATTACTTGGCCTCAAGGAAAAAGACAAGACTTCGATGGTAATCGTCACTCATGACGTGCGAGGGGCCAGGAGCGTTGGGGATCGCCTCGCTGTTCTTGACAACGGCAAACTTGTCGCTTGCGGCACAGCGGAAGAATTGGAAAACAGCGACAACAAATTGGTTCGCGAGTTGGTTTCAGAGTCATGACCGATACTGAAGCTAGAAGCCAAAGTCACTACGAGGAGCCCTTTGGGTCATGACCGATACTGACCGAAACGGCTCATACAAGCAGAATCCGCTCCGAGCAGCCCTTGGGGTCAGTACGGAAGCTAGAAGTCAAAGTCGCTACGAGGAGCCCTCTGGGTTATAGATCATGCGTACTCGACCGTGGGCAGTTGGCATTTTTCTGGTGGTGGGATTCCTCATCTTTGCCGTTGTACTGTTTCTGATTGGGAACCGTCACAAGGCATTTAGCCGCCATTTCGAGGTTTATACGGAATTTTCGAACCTTGACGGCATCGTTAAGGGAGCAACGGTGCGGGTCTCCGGGCTAGATGCCGGGCAGGTCACAAATATCGAAATTCCGTCCAATCCGCAATCGCGCTTTCGGCTGAAGCTACAGCTTCAAAGGAAAGTGAACGGGATGGTGCGGGATGACTCTGTTGTCTCCATAAAGACAGAAGGCGTGGTTGGCAACGAGTTTCTCTACGTGCAAAAGGGGAGTGAGCAGTCACCCGAGGCGGCCTCAGGTATCACGCTTCCCAGTAAGGAACCCGTCGATTTAGGCGCGATGCTCGAAAAGGGCTCGGGCCTGCTGAGCGACGTCCAGGGCACCATGAAAGATGTTCGCGGCCGAGTGGATGTTGCGCTGGACTCCATTACTAAGACAGTGAACCACACGGATCGTCTCATCACGGGAGTCCAGGGACCAATCAGGAAGATTGCCACCGACGGCAGTCAAATCACCGGCAACATCAATGAACTAGTAGCAGGTGTTCAGCAAGGCAAGGGCCCGGTAGGCATGCTACTCAAAGACGAGAACACCACGAATCAGCTTCGGGCAACAATCAACGATGCCCGCCAGACTTCCGCGAATCTCAATACCGCTACGGCCAAAATTAACGGTGTTATTACGGATTTTCAGTCGCGTGACTTAATTCAGAAAGTGGATGTTACTCTCGAAAACGCCAGAGACTTATCGAAACAACTAAACGACACTTTATCCGAAGCGCTGGCACAAGATCGTATCGGCCAAACGGCGGCTTCGAATCTGCGCAGCACGCTGTCCAATCTGAACCAAAGCACGGCTAATTTAGCGGAAGATACCGAGGCTTTGAAGCATAACTTCTTCTTCAAAGGCTTCTTCAAAAAGCGCGGCTATTACACGCTTCAAGATATCGGCGCGGACCAGTATCGCAGCGATGAGAAGCTAGCGAAACAGATTCGTACCCGTAAGTGGCTAGCGGCGGGCGAGCTGTTCGAAATAGGACGGGATGGCAAGGAGCAGCTCTCGGCAGGCGGCCGCAACTTGATCGATCAGACGACGGCGCAGTTTGTCGGAAGCCTTCCGGATCATCCAATGGTTATTGAAGGCTACTCCCTGGAAGGCACGCCCAGTAAAAAGTACCTGCAAGGAAGAGACAGGGGGAACTTGGTGCGCCGTTATCTGGAGCAGCATTTTCATGCGGCCAATCAGTCCATCGGGACGGTGTCACTCAGCGGCACTCCGCCGGAAGATTCCGGCAAGAGTAGCTGGGATGGTGTTTGCATTGCTGTGTTGAACTAGCACAGGCGATTGATAAGACCAGCGTTGCGCCGGAAATTAGCTGACAATTCTCGCCCTGATCAGCCGGTCCAAATTCGGGAAATGATGGTCCAAGAACGCGTTGCCGGTGGCGGCTATGTCGGATTGGTCCGGCCCATCGCCGGTCGGGGGTCCATCGCCGTAGCCGGTATAAAGGTGCTCCACGTTTTCCATGCCCTGGATCACTTCACCGAAGGGAGTGAAGCCCATCGCATCTAAACGGCTGTTATCGGCAAGGTTGAAGAAGACTTGCGTGGCGCGGGTGTCCGGCCCGCTATCGGCGAACGTAATGGTGCCGGCTTTGTTGCTGACCTTCGGCGGATCGTCCTTGATCGTAATCTCGCTCCAATCGGCGTTCACCTTGGGATCGCCATTCATGCCGAACTGCACCACGAAACCACGAACGGCACGGAAAAACCGATTGTCGTCGTAGAAACCCATCTTCGTCAGCTCGTAGAAATGGTCGGCGCCATGGGGAGACCAATCCCGATGCACCAGGATGATGACGTCGCCCTTTGTGGTTTGCAGGCGAACCTTGTATTCGGCAGGCGCGCGGACGGGCGCACTCGATTTCTTTCGGCAGGACACAAGAACTGCCGAAACACCAACGCCTAGGGAAAGGGTGAGCGCCTGCCTTCTGCTAAGGAGTTCTGATTTCACTGGATCTTCCATCACTTTGCGTCCCTCCAGTTCGGCCCGCTGCCAATCTCGATCAGCAATGGCACGGAGAGCTCGTATACATTTTCCATCTCCCTTTTCACGATCTCCTTCAGACGGTCAAGCTCGGGCGGAGGCGCCTCGAAGACAAGTTCGTCATGCACTTGAAGCAGCATACGGGATTGCATTTTCTCGCTCGTAATATGGCGTGCAATACGGATCATCGCCACCTTGATCAGGTCAGCGGCGGTACCTTGCAGCGGCGTGTTCACGGCGATTCGCTCGGCGAAGGAACGGGCAGAAGGATTCCGGCTCTGCATATCGGGAATGGGGCGGCGTCGACCCAACAGTGTTTTTGAAACACCGGTTTGCCGCACTTCCTCAATGGTGCGGTCAATAAATTCGCGAACACCGGCATAGCGTTCGAAGTACCGGCGTATATAGAGTTCCGCCTCCTTGCGATCGATGCCCAACGTCTGCGCGAGGCCGAACGGAGTCTGGCCATAAACGATCCCGAAATTGACGGCCTTGGCGGAACGGCGCATTTCGCCGGTCACCATATCGGGATGAACATTCAGCACCTCCGCCGCGGTGCGCCGATGAATATCTTCGTTGTTTCGGAAGGACTCCACCAGCACGAGGTCACCCGACATGTGCGCCAGCAATCGCAGCTCGATCTGCGAATAATCGGCCACCACCAGTTCCCATCCATCCTCAGGAATAAAAGCGCTCCGAATCTCGCGCCCTTCCAGCGTACGAATGGGAATGTTCTGCAGGTTTGGATTGGAAGAGGACAGCCGTCCGGTGGCGGCTCCGGTCTGGTTGAATGTCGTATGCACACGACCCGTCTCTGGACGAATCAGAAGCGGCAGGGCGTCAATATAGGTGCCCTTCAGCTTTGTCAGTTGGCGGTAATCGAGAACGTGCTGCGCAACCGGGTGTTTGGGAGCCAGCGCTTCCAGCACGTCGGCTGCGGTGGAGATGGATTTGCCCTTGCCATATTTCACCGGAGAGGGTAAATTCATCTCCTCGAACAGCACCTTTCCAAGCTGCTGCGGCGAATTGATATTGAAGTTGCGGCCAGCCAGTTCGTAGACTTGCTGCGCTATGGTTTCGATGCGCTCCGAGAGGCGTCCGGACAACTCCGACAGCACAGCCGTATCCACGCGAATGCCCGTCGTTTCCAGTTGCGCCAGGACCGGCACGAGCGGAAGATCGATCTCCTCATACACCGGAAGAAGTTCTCCCTGTTCTATCTCGGGGCGAAGCATGCCGGCGAGAACCAGTGTCGCTTCGGCCTGCTGCTCCGCCGCCGCATTCAGCTTGCGATCCAAGTAACGCCCAGCCAGCGCTTCAGGCGAGCAACCGCCAGGATCGGCGCTCTGCAGGAATGCGTACAGCATCACGTCAGAGATTACGTTCTTCGGCGTGAAGCCGAGCCTTGCGCACGCCATTGCAAATGATTTTGCGTCATGAACGATCTTGGGAACACTCTCCGACTCCAAAACTTCGCGGATGCTGCCGAGCAATGTGAACGGGACCGCACGGCCTTCTCCAATCCTGTAGGCCAGGCCAAAAAACGAGTTAATGGAATCGATCGTAACCGCCAGCGGTTCGTCGGCAAGACGCCTGCCCAGCCAATCAGCAATCGCGGACTCATCCGTTAATGTTTGATAGTCGCGGGAAGCGCTGTCGTCCTCCGGCGGCAGGTCCTTAAGAAGACTGAAGAACTCCAGTTCTTTGTAAGCAGACTTGAGCGCCGCGCTGTCCGGCGGCTTGGTCTTCAACCCAGGAAGCTCCCATTCGATGGGAACTCCGGTATGAATCGTGGCGAGTTGCTTACTTAGAAGAACCTGCTCGCGGTTATTTTGCAGGCTTTCACGATACATCTTGCGCTCTACCTCGGCGGCCCGGTCGAGCGCGGCTTCCACGGAACCAAACTTCGCGATCAGGTCCCGCGCACCTTTGTCGCCAATACCAGGCGCGCCCGGAATATTGTCGATGGCGTCGCCTTTCAAGGCCAGCAGGTCCGCCACTTGCGACGGCTTCACGCCCATGAACTGCTCCACTTTCGCCGCATCGTACCATTCGTCGTCCTTCATTGGATTCAACATGAACACGCGCTCATTCACAAGCTGGAGCATGTCTTTGTCGCTCGAAACGATCACAACGTCCAATGGCTTCGGCTGTTCGCGGCAGGCAATCGCGCCAATTACGTCGTCGGCCTCGTAGCCAGGAAACTGAAGCACCGGGATGTGGAAGGCATCGAGTATGCGGCGCACGTAGGGAATCTGCGGCCCCAGGTCCTCTGGCATTTCGGCGCGGTTTGCTTTGTACTCGGCGTAGCTCTCTGACCGTACGGTGGGCACGCCGCTTTCGAAGATGGCGGCCACGTATTCGGGCTTGTACGCCATCATCAGCTTTCGCAGCATATTGTGGAAAATGTAAACCGCTTCGGTGGACATTCCGGCGCTGGTCCGCATCGGCGGGGCAGCGCTTCGGGCACGGGCATGGTACGCACGAAAGATGAATCCGTAGCTATCGATCAGAAAAAGACGCGGAGCAGGCACTTTATACAGGATAGAAGGATATCCTGGAGACGTTCGGCTCCCGGCGCAATTCGTGAACTTTCGTTACCCCATTTTCCTCGATCTCACTGGCAAGAAATGCCTGGTCACGGGGGAGGGGTATGAAGTGGCCGGCAAGGTTCGCGCTCTCGTGGATACCGGAGCGGATGTGCGCTATGTAAATCCCAAAGCCGAAGACTCCATTCGAGATCTGGCGGACCGCGCGCTAATCCGTTGGGAACCGCGGGATTTTCTTCCGGAGGACCTGGACGGCTGTTTCCTGGTAATCACCGATAAGGACGACAATGCTGATATTTTTCAGATGGCCGAGGACCGGCGCATTCTTTGCAACTCTGTCGATGATCCGCCGCACTGCCGCTTCAGCTTCGGCTCATTGCACCGGCAAGGGGATTTAACTATTGCTATTTCGACGAATGGCCAAGCCCCGGCCATGGCGGTGCGGCTAAAAGAAAGTTTGCAATGCGAGATAGGCCCCGAGTACGCAGCGTTGCTTGCCATGCTGAAAGTATGGAGGCCCGTGATCACCAGCAGCATCCCCGATTTCGAAACACGCCGCGCGCTTTGGTATCGCATCATCGACTCCGATGCGCTACAGCAAATCCGGGGAGGGCGGATCGAAAATGCGGCCGAGACCATTTGCCGCATGATCGACGAAGCAGTGCCGGGTTCCAGCGGATCGGTTTAGATCGTCTGACAATCGGCGAATATTTCTTTATTTCGGAACCTTCCAGACAAAAGCTTCTTATATCCAGTCGCCTGCGTCGAAGGTAAATATTTGTCTTAAGCGCTTGCCTTCCCTGCCGTTCGGTTGTAAACAGTCAGGTCATGGGCCGACCGCAACAGATTCGCGGCGATCTCGCGGCCGCAGGCGGATAATTTGTAATCGCTTATTAACCTACACAAACACAACCGCAAAAAATGTTAGGACGTTGTGGAATTTACGAGTAAACTCCCATCGTAATAACTCGTCCATTCATCGGCGAGATCATCAGTTCGCTAACTGCTCGCCGCTCGAGGAGCATCAAAATGAAAATTGCGTGTTACGGTCTTCTGCTTTCGACAACGGCTGCGCTGACGCAAGCCCAAACCCCTCCCATTGTGCGCACCCGCGTGAGTCCGTTCAAACATGTGGTGGTAATTGTTCAGGAGAATCGCACCCCTGACAACCTCTTTCAGGGACTATGCACCGCGCCCTACGGCACGGATGGCTCCTGTGGCTCCAAGCCAGCCAATGGCCAATACGATATTCAGACCGCGAATTGGATGGACAACAGCTCCCCGAACGGGACAACTCAGCCGGGAACGGTCCCCCTCGCCAACAAATACGATTTGCTCCACGCTCATTCGGCATTCACCGCAATGTGCGACGCGGATCCCGCAACAGGCGCCTGCAAAATGGACGGAGCGAGCGGCGTGAAATGTAGCGGGACCTGCCTCAGCCAACCGCAGTTCAGGTATGTCGATAACTCCGCCGGCCAGCTCAATCCATATCTCGATCTGGCAACGCAATACGGTTGGGCCAATTATATGTTCCAGACAAACCAGGGGCCAAGTTATCCGGCGCACCAGTATATTTTCGGAGGAACATCGGCGCCGAGCGCAGCCGACGATGCTGCAGGAGTTTTTGCCTCCGAGAACCTAACCAACACGGGCGCCACTGGCACGAAGGCGGTGGCCGGCTGCATCGCTCCGCTAGGAACGACTGTCCAGTTGATTCAGCCCGACGGAGTGGAAGATCCCAGCCAGAAAATCTATCCCTGCTTCGAGCACCAGACCCTTCCCGATGTTCTGCCCTCATCAGTCAGTTGGAGATACTATGCCCCGAGTGCAGGCTCCATCTGGACGGCGCCGGACTCCATCCGGCACATCTGTGAATCCACCGGTCCTGGCGGTCAATGTGTGGGGCAGGCGTGGACCGACAATGTGGATCTCAGGCCAGTCGATGTATTGCAAGACATCGGCAGTTGCAATCTGCGCTCGCTCAGTTGGGTCATTCCCACCGGAGCCAATTCGGATCACGCCTCGATCGACGACGGCGGAGGTCCTTCGTGGGTGGCCTCGATCGTGAATGCGCTCGGCCAGAGTTCGAAATGCGATAACGGCGCCGGTTACTGGAAGGACACGGCCATCCTGATTACCTGGGACGATTGGGGCGGCTGGTACGACCACGAACAGCCCACCTTTCTAGCGTCTCCCCAAGGCGGCTATCAATATGGCTTCCGGGTGCCGCTGATTGCGGTTTCCGCCTATACTCCGGCGCACTACGTCGACAACACGCGCTACGACTTTGGAAGCATTCTGCGCTTTATCGAAAGTAACTTCGGCATCCAGGAGGGAATCCTGAATTTCGCGGACGCTCGCGCCCAGACCGACCTCTTCTCCTTCTTCGATCTCAGCTTGCCGCCACGGCCTTACAAGACGGTCAGCGCAAAACTCCCGGCAAGCTTCTTCCTGAACGATAAACGGCCGGCTACCGACCCTGACGACGACTAGTAGAGGCACGGGCGTTCTTCTTGGTCTTGCGAAATCCGGTTGAAATTGATTGTAATAGTCTTCACCACAAAGGAGCAGTGATTTTCATGAACTTACGCTATCTCGCACTCGGAGCTTGCGCGGCGGCGGTCTTGAGCCTACCCGCTTATTCATCATCGGTCCTCTTCGATAACGCCGACCCGCCACTCTACGTCACCAGTAGAGTGTCTTCTCTAGAAGGAGCAGCGGCCTACCTTCAGATAGGCTCGTCGAACGTGACGATCAATCAGATCGGGATCAATGCCGAGCCGCTGCAAGACGGCCAGTTGAAGTTTGCCGTCTTCAGCGATTCCGCGCCTCCGGGAGGGACGTCGGGAGCGTTACTGTTCAGCGATACCGTGAATGTTACGAAGTCTAATTCGCTTTCGTACATTCTTTCCGATCCGCTGTCGTTCACGCTACTGGCGGGACAATACTACGATATCGGCGCAGTGTTCAGCGGCTCCGCCATTGACTACACTTACGACTTCACTTCCGATACCCAAAGCGGAATTACCTCCATCGCGAGCAGCCAAAACCTGACCAATTTTGCAAGTCCGGTTCAGGCCGGCCACGGCGGTGTATCGGATATCGATATCCAACTGTATGGGCCAACCGTCGTTACACCCGATCCTGCCACCGCCGCGCTCGGACTCATTGGCCTTGGGTGCATCCTGATGATTGGTTGCTTGCAAAGGGGCGCTCTCGGTTTCCGGTGACGAAGCTTTCAAAGTCTCGCGGGAGATGCTTTGGCATCTTCCGCGTCGAAATCTCGCGCACGGCGCGAGCAATACGTAAGGGGAACACTACACTAAACGTCAATGCCGGTCGACGACTGTAAAGTTGCACTCAAATCCGCCCTAGCGTGCGCAGGTAGTTCACCATCTCGGCTCCGTCCGGTGTTAATGGCGTTTGCCACGCCGCCGCGTCGGCAATACGATCGAATCCGTCGAAAATCGTCATCTTTGCCAGCGCGTACTGCTCCGCTTTCAGTATTTCCCGCCCGCTAATAGCCGCGCACTCCGCCAGTGCCGCATCAAGCAACCTTATCGTTACGGCAAGCACCACCTTGCGGTCGCGGCTCACGGAAAATACGTAGTCCGTACCGGCGAGCGGATCGGAGATCTGGCGATATCCCTGGTAAACATACTGATAAACATACCCGGTCTCCGCCGAATAAGTTTTGGTTCGAAGTCTGGCTGGGGCTCCTTTCAACTCCGCTCCTGCCGGTTTTGTCTGAGGATTAGTACGACTTTTGAGCCATTTCCACACGCCTACGCCCTTTGATGCATTAAAATGGGTGTTAGTTCGAACGATTGGAAATGACTGCTTGACCTCTCCGACCGTCCTGGAAGCCCCAGTTGACACACGCGCCGCTGTGCGTCGATCTCTACTCATTATGTTCCTCTGCACCTTAACTGGCGCAGTCGCTCAAATGTTGATCAAGCTCGGCACAAAGAACATCGGCGCACATGTCACACTGGCAGATGTTGTTCATCACCCCACGCTGTTTGTCCGGTTTGCGTGGGACATGATTGGGAACCCAAAGCTGTTTGGGGGATACGCCATGTACGGACTTAACACCTTCCTGATTTCCGTTGCGTTGAAGGGACGGGAACTGTCGAGGCTTTATCCTATCATCGCGCTGACCTTCGTTTGGGTTACGGCGCTTTCGATCTTCATCCTGGGTGAGCACATGAATTTTTTTCGCGCCGTGGGCGTGGCACTCATCGTGGGCGGCGTTTCCATTCTCGGGCTAAAGACAACGTCCGCTAAATCATGACCACACCTCCCAGTTCCATACTGCTCATCCTGATCTCGTCTTTCATTGGATCGTTCGGCGCGGTTTTCCTGAAACTAGGCGCAGAACGCTTGAATAGGCGCTTGGCCAGTGTCATCAAAAATTACTGGCTTGCAATCGGGGTTTGCCTATACCTGCTCTCATCGGTGTTTTTCGTAATGGGTGTGGCTCAGGGCGAACTCACTATCCTCTATCCGATGGTTTCTCTGGGTTATATCTGGACCATCGTCTGGGCACGCATATTTTTCAAAGAGCCTTTTACGACCAGCAAAATTGGCGGCCTGGTGATGATTATTGGCGGAGTCGCCCTGATCAATCTCGGAAACGCTTGAACTGGTGCCGATTAACCACGTAGGTGCTTACGCCAAGTTTCCATGAACCTTGCGATTGCGGCGGGCATGCGCCTGCGACCCATCATCCGCAGCAGGTCAACGGCAAACCAAGCAAAGAAAACCTCGGTAATCCAAGTCTTCGCGGCGTGTCCCAAAAGCTCCGGCAACACAAATTGAGAGGCAAACAAGCCAAACATGGCAAGCGCTTCCCACCAGGCGAACTCCATGTTGGCAAGGAAGATTAAGCCTAGCGCGCTTTGGCTGATGGTCAGCAGGAGTTCTTGCCGCTGTTCGGCATCGAGTGTCAGAGCCCAGGGCGAACCGTGACTCATCGAGAGAACAACGGGCAGCATAGCGACCAGCAGAGTCCACTGGTTGATGTTGCTGGATGCGATATTCATCAGTCCCACGGACGCCTTATTTTCCTGGCGAGCAAAGTAAAAAGTGGAGGCAAATTCCGGAAATTCCGAGACCACAGGCGCGAACCACTGAATGATGACAAAGCTGGGAATGCCAAGTGCTCCCGCGGCCGCTACCAGACTCCCTAGAAAAGGTTCAGCCGTAAAGTAGATCAGAAGACCACCCCCGAGGAAGCAGGCTGCGATGGCAAGATTGCGCCGGTGTTTTGGCGCCATCACAATGGTACGGGGAACCGTTTCCAAATCAGCAATGCCTTCGTGTTCTTCTGGGGGCAGCTTCATTAGCAAAAACAAGTACGCAACGTACAGAAGCACAAGAACGCAGGCATCATAAATTTCCAGTGTTCCTTTGCTCCAGATAAAGACCGCATAGAGCAAGGGAAAAAGAAGACCCACCACTTCAACGCTCTGTTCTGCGTCGAGCCGGATGCATCGTAGCGGCTGCCGGGTGCGGCGGCGATGAGCAAATGCTGCCGTCACATAAATCATCGGCCATGCCAGGCCGGTCAGGAGCCGCAGCGCGCCGGTCAAGTTTGCCAACAACAGACCGGTTTGCTGTTTCCAGGCCAGCACCGCCTCCACCGCAAACTCGGGCAGCGTCTGCATCAAGGCGAGAATGGCAAGAGCGAAACCTTGCGCCACAAAGAACTGGGCCGATTCCGCGCCCCACGCGATTAAAACCGATGCGATCAAAATGCAAGGCGTGGTCCAAAGTACCGCCCACGGACTTGACGCATTGAGTTGTTCAGCTACTAGTGACAACGCAAGAAAGGAGGGCAAGCTCCTAAACAAAAGTGACGTTGTCATTGTCCTTTGCGGCGCTGCGTGCAATTAGCGAATGCTTTTCGAAAAGGGGGGATCTCGCGGGGAAATCCGTTCGGTAATGACCGCCCCGGCTTTCCTCTCGTGCCAGCGCTGCTGTGGAGATGAGCGTGGCAACTTGATGTATGTTGCGAAGTTCGAACTCACTCCGAGTTGGAGACTCCAGGGCTTCCAGATTGCGCGATCGCAGCTTCGTATGGGCAGCCGCGAGTTCGGGACCGCTTCGGAGAATCCCGCAAGAGTTCCAGGCGACCGCGCGCAACTCCCTTTCGCTGATCGCAGGTATCAACAGTGGAGCAGTTTCGAAATCGTTAGACGAAGACACAGGCGCTTGGTCGAGAGATGCCATCGTCTTGCCTGCCCTGTCGCCAAAAACGACCGCTTCCAGCAGAGAGTTACTCGCCAGCCGGTTGGCGCCGTGAACACCCGTGCAAGCTACTTCACCGGCAGCATACAAACGGGGAACATTGGTTCTCCCGAAAAGATCCGTGCGTACGCCGCCCATCGCGTAGTGGGCCGCTGGACGTACCGGAGCAGGCATCGTTTCCAGATCAACACCGTAACGAAGACACGTTTCATAAACGCGAGGAAAGCGATTCTTGACGAATCCAGCCGGCAAATGTGTGAGATCGAGGAACGCGCTTTCGTCGCCGCTGCTGCGCATCTCCATCACGATAGATCGCGAGACTACATCCCGAGGAGCGAGTTCCTTCAGCGGGTGATAGCGCTCCATAAAACGATCGCCGCTCGCATTGCGCAAATACGCCCCTTCGCCGCGCAGCGCTTCACTCAGAAGAAAACGGGGCGCTGACGGAACATATAAAGCAGTGGGGTGGAACTGGACGAACTCGATATCGCCGATAGCAGCGCCCGCACGATACGCGCAGGCAACGCCATCGCCAGTGGCAACATCGGGATTGGTCGTGTTTTCAAACACGCGGCCTAGGCCACCGGTGGCGAGCAGAACTCCACGGGCGTCCACATGGATCAGGGAGCCTGCGGCCTCGTCGAAGACGGAAACGCCCGCGGCGGCCCCATCAAACATTAGAAGATCGGTGACTGCTGCAAAGCTTTGAAAGGTGATGTTCTCCAGCGATTTCGCATGCTGATGGAGCGAACGGACGATCTCGCGACCGGTGGAATCGCCGTGCGCGTGTAATACACGGTTGCGGCTATGCGCCCCCTCGCGAGCGAACAACAAAGCCGCGCCTTCACGATCAAACGCCGTTCCCCATCGGATGAGCTGCTCAACAGCGAGCGGACCCTCCTCCACCAGCGTGCGGACGGCGGCAATGTCGCAGAGCCCGTCCCCTGCGGTTAGCGTGTCTTGTTCATGAAGCGCCACTTCATCGTCGTCGCTGAGAGCAGCCGCGATCCCGCCTTGCGCATACTCGGACGAAGACTCACGAAGACTATCTTTGGCGATGACGAGGACGCGCCCAGCAGAAGCGAGTTCGATCGCGGCGCGAAGGCCGGCAACACCGGCGCCTACAACGATGAAATCAGTACGGATACGTTGGACGGGAGAGGTTATGAACACATGGTACAACGGGATGTCATGCCCACGTTCGAGGTCCAGACACTACAGCGCACGTATCAAAGCGTGGTGGAGCGCGGCATTCTTCAGCGTCTCCAGGAGTTTCTTCCCGCGAACAAAGGCAAACTATTCGTTGTTACCACGCCGGACGTTTGGGAACTGCATGGGCAGGCACTCAAAGCTCAGCTTCGCGGCAGGAATTTCCACGTCCTCTTCTTTCCCGGCGGAGAGGCGAACAAACGGCTGGCGAGGGTGGAAGAGCTTGCGGATCAGATGGTTGCCGAGGGCGCCGACCGCGCCAGTTTCGTCATCGGTTTTGGCGGCGGAATCGTCACCGACGTCAGTGGATTCCTGGCAGCAATTTTCATGCGGGGAGTTCCCGTTGTGCAGATTCCGACAACGCTGCTGGCCCAGGTGGACGCAGCCGTGGGCGGCAAGACCGGCGTGAACCTGGTGCGCGGCAAGAACCTGATCGGAAGCTTTCATCAGCCGCTCTCCGTACTGGTTGACCCCGAAGTGCTTCAGACTTTGCCGGAACGCGAGTACCGCGCCGGCTTGTTTGAGGTGATTAAATGCGGCATTATCCGCGACCGGCCGCTGTTCGAAGTCTTGGAGACTCAAGCAGACCGGATCCTGGCGATGAGTCCCGAATTGATCGATCAGATTATCGCAGCAGCCGTACGCATCAAGTCGGAGGTTGTTTCGGCCGATGAGCGCGAGAGCGATTTGCGGCGCATCCTGAATTTTGGACATACCGTGGGGCATGCCATCGAAGCGGAAACCGAATACGTCCGGTTTCTGCATGGCGAAGCTGTGGCGCTAGGAATGTTGGCGGCCACACGATTGGCTGAACTGCTCGGCGTCCTGGAGAGCAGTGAGGCGATTCGGATTCAGAAGACCATCTGCGCCTACGGACCGATCCCGCCTGCCGACGATCTAAATCGGGATCATCTGGTCGCGAGGCTCAGCCAGGATAAGAAGACCCTAGGCGGCAAGGTGCATTTTGTCCTGCCGACTTCCATCGGGAACGTGACGGTAGTACCGGCCATTGACGAGGCAGTAATCCGGCAGGCAATGACCGAATCGCTGCACACGATCTTATGAGCAATGGGACGCCGGGAACAACGCCGCCAGGCACGCTGAACGAGCAACAAGCTTCGCAGTGGGTGCAGCGCATGTTTGCCGGGATTGCGCCCAAGTATGACTTGGCGAATCATATCCTCTCGTTCAACATCGACCGGGGATGGCGCAAGCGCCTGATGAAGCGACTGGCTCCTGCGCTAGAACGGCCGGAGGCTAAAATTCTGGATCTTTGCTGTGGGACGGGAGACGTTCTACTTGATTTCCAGACTATCAGCGCCAGCCAGGTACTCGGTGCGGACTTTTGCCATCCCATGCTGGTTGCCGCCCAAGCCAAGGCTCGCGCCAAAGGCTTTCAAGCGCCGTTATTCGAAGGTGATGCGCTGCATCTTCCACTGCGGGATGGCACCCTCGATGGCATTGCCATTTCGTTCGGCTTTCGTAACTTGGCAAACTACCGGGACGGCCTCACGGAGTTGCGCCGGGTGCTGAAAACCGGTGGCACCCTGGCTATCTTAGAGTTTTCCCACCCGCCGGGTTCATTTATGAAGGTGGCCTACCGCTTTTATTCCGGCGTTCTGCTGCCGGCCATTGGAACACTGGTGTCCGGCTCGGCGGAGGCATACCGGTACCTTCCGGATTCGATTCGCAAATTCCCCCAGGCCGAAGAACTGCGCCGGATGATGGATAACACAGGTTTTCGGACGACGCAGTTTGAATTGTTAACTGGCGGCATCGCGGCCATCCATACAGGGAACAGGTAATCAGCCGAAAGACGGCAACGACACGAGTTCCGGCTGTTTTTCTTCGTCCGGAAAGAACCCTGACTCTTCGGCAGCGCCGTCCAAATCGAGAAAGCGCGTATCTAGCAGCCGCCCCGTCTCAATCCTGCCCATGGCGGTCAGCAAGGTTTCTTTCAGGTAGGGGTACTCTCTTTCGAGTTCTCCGAATATGTCGCGTAGGGTGCGCCGGACAGTGCCGGTTTTCTGCGAGCAGCCGCAGGGAATTACGGGAGCCTGTAAACTCGCCGCGAACGCCCGGGTAAGGTCTTCGGTGACATACACCAAAGGGCGGATGAGACGAAACTCCCGTTTCTTCGACCAAGTGACCGGCGGGAGCGCGCTGATACGGCCCGTAAACATGGCATTGCGAAGAAAAGACTCACAGAAATCGTCGGCAGTATGCCCGAAGGCGATCACGTTGGCGTTCAGCTTCCGCGCAATGTCGTAAACCGCACGGCGCCGGAAGCGGCTGCAAAGATCACACCCGTGATCGGGCTGCTCGGTCAGCAGGTTTAATGACGGCGTGTCCTCGATATAAGTCCAGTCCACCCCTCGATCTCGCAAAAAAGCGCCAAATGGCTGGATGGGTGCCAAGAATTTGCCCTGTTCGATCGTAAAGGCACAGACCGAGAAGTCGATGGGGGCACGCTTTTGCAGTAGGAGCAAAGCTTCCAGCAATGTAACGGAATCCTTTCCTCCTGACAATCCGACTGCCACCCGGTCTCCGTCCCGAATCATGCGGAAACGCCCAATCGCCTCGCCAACTTTGCGGAGAATTGACTTTTGAAGATCCACTTACATATAAGATAACGTCACGGGCGCGCTATACGTCCGGTAAATGGTAGCCGTTAATAGACATGTTTGTACAAAGACACCTTCTGTTGTTGCTCTTTCTCTCGTTCGGCCTGTTTGCTCAAGCTCCTGCCGGATCGATCGACGGACGGGTGACGAATTCCCAGACGGGAGACGGCGTGGCAAGTGCCACAGTCAGGCTTGCGCCTATGCGAATGGCCGCCTCCGGAGCGGCTACGCCCGACGCCAGCGCAACTACGGCTCCCGATGGCAGTTTCCACTTTGATGCGGTAGCTCCAGGCACCTATTTCGCTGTTGTTGAGGGGAAGGGTTTTGTTGGGACCGGCTCCAGGGCGGCGCTCCGGCCAGTGTCGGTGTCAGCCGGGCAACAGGTTTCGAACGTGGCGATCACGCTTATGCCACAGGGGACAATCAGCGGCAAGGTAGTGGATGATGAGGGAAATGGCCAGGCGGGTGCCCGTGTGGAGGCGTTCACCGAACACCTGATTCGGGGGAAATCACAGTTGTACCGTGTTTCGCAAACGACCGCTGACAAGTCGGGCCAATATAGCCTCGGGAGTCTGTCGCCTGGAAAGTATTATGTGGCCGCTGAACTTTCGGGCCAAACAACAGCAAAGGCCACGGCCGGCAGTAAACCGAGCGAGACGAAGACCGGTGCAGCGGCCGAGCAGCAGCCAATGGAATTGGTACGAACCTACTATCCTAAGTCGTTAGATCTCGATGATGCAGGAACCGTGGACATTGAGTCTGGTCAGGATTTTTCCGGAACGAACATCGAACTGCGCCGTGTAATAACGCACCATATTCAGGGCAAAGTGGATGGGCTCAGCGGTTCCGCGGCTCAAAGAGATATGTTGTTTTTGGCGCCGAAGACGGGATTGCAGTCGGCCAGCTTCGGGCGTAGGGGAAAGGTGGAAACGGACGGCAGGTTCGACTTTAATGCTGTCGTTCCGGGTGAGTACACGTTACGGCTGATCGGTACCGAGCCGAACTCGGGGACAGCGTCGCGCTACACGTCGAGGCGTCACCTGCTGGCGCGCCAGGATGTCGAGGTCGGGGCAAGCAACGTCGACGGCATCGATCTGGCGATTATTCCGCCAGTCACCGTAACGGGTCGCGTGACGTTGGAGGGGATGGAGAGCCCCAATTTCTCGCAGGTGCGTATCACATTGGCGCCTTCCACGGACGATCTTTCCTTCGGGAGCTATCAGAACACGCGAGTGGCGGCGGACGGCAGTTTTAGTTTAGAGAACCTCAGTCCGGCCAAGTACGTGGTTCATGCCATTGGCGGCCCGCCGGGCACATATGTGAAGTCGCTTGCTTTCAGCGGTCAGGACCTGCTCACTCAGCCGATGGATTTGTCGGAAGGTGGCGGCGGAGAACTAAGCGTTGGACTACATTCGGGCGCGGCGGAAGTGGATGGGACAGTTCAAAGCAGCAGTCAGCCGAGCCAAATTCCGCTGTCTTCACCATCGGGCGGACAGGCGGCCTCCCCGTTTCCGATGGTGATTCTGATCCCCGCGAAGCTCGCTCCGGACGGAACCGGGTGGCTAGTGGGGGCGGTACAACCGTCCGGCTCATTCACAATGCAGAACGTGCGGCCAGGACAGTACACTGCTTTTGCGGTGGAGAGATTCGACGGCACTGTCTGGCAGAACCCCAATTTCTTGAAGGAAATCGGGAATGAAGGCATCAGCGTTGACGTAGGCGAAGGCGACCACAAGCAGGTGCAGTTATCCACTACTTCGAGCGATCAAATTCAACAGGCCCTGGCAAGAGCCGGAATTCAGCAGTAACCTTCGGGGCAGTGAACTTTTAGCGGGAATCTGGCGTACTGTAGAACAGAGGCCATCAAATGTTTTGCAGCAACTGTGGAATCGAAATGTCCGACGGATTTGGTTACTGTCCGCAATGCGGCACGGCGACTGGTAAGAGCGTCAGCTTTCCACCTGGCTTTCCACCAAACCCGGGGAGGCCGGGGAGGCCATTTTTTCGCCCGAGAACTGACCGAAAGCTGGCGGGTGTGTGCGCGGGAATCGCGCAGTACCTGGACGTGGACGTAACTTTGGTCCGTGTGCTCGTGGTTTGCCTTTCCTTCTGGCCGCCGGCGCTCGGACTGATCTTCTACGTCGTTTGCTGGATTGTGGTGCCTAACGAACCTTTGTTGTTAGTTCCCCCGGCAAACCGGGCGTCAACTGACGCTTCCGGAGCGGCGACGATTTGAAGGACTAACCGCGGCGACGGCCAAACCGGTAGGGATTGTGGTTACGCGTTATCGGAGGCCGGCTCCCTTGCGTCTGCCCGGATAGCAGGCGAGGAGGCCGGGAAACTGGTCCCGCTTCCAACGCCAGTTCGTCATTTGACTCCGGCGCAGACTGTGTTTCCGCGATAGCGCCACCAGAAGCCCGGGCTTCAGCCGCCCGAACAATCGGCTCAGCGTTGATGATCAGCGCTGTGACGAGACCGGCCATCATAGGCAAATAAAACTGATAGGCAATCGCGTCGAAAGTGAAGTGAATCGTCATGACGCAAAGGGCTAGGAGCATGCACAGCGCCATGCTCCGAACCTCTGTCAAATTGAGCCGCTTCGCCGTACGGTCAAGCTTTATCAGGGCTCGAAAGCAAGAGCCCAGCACGGCCACAAACAGAATTACGCCGACGAATCCCATCTCGCTGGACACTTCGGCGTAGGAATTGTGGGGGGCAATCCAAGCTCCCTTTTCGCCCTTACTCTCCGCCAGTGCAACAGATGAGGGAATGAACGCACCCATACCAACGCCAAAGATCGGATGCATAAATGTAAGCTCGATGGCTTCATCCAGTTTGCGCCGCCGTTCCTCGCCCGACAATCTAGCCGACTGTGCCGCCGCACTGGTGTCATCGGTCGAAAACAGGGTACTGTAGCGATCCATCTGGGACTGGCTAATCGAGCCTAAAGCAACAATGAAGCCAATCGCTCCAACGACCACCATCTTGAACTTACTTCCCACCGAGACGCGCAGAAAAGAGACGGCAAAGATGACTCCGAGCATGATAAGCCCGGAACGCGAAGCCGTTTTCAGAGATAAATTCAAGGCCAGCAGCACAATCGCCCCTAAGACAATCTTCCAAACCATTTTCGAGCGCGACATAAGCAGGAAAATGAATGGAAGGCCGACAACCAGATGAAAAGCCACCTCATTCGAATTAGCTAAACTGCCGAAGCCAGAAAGTCGCCCCCCGTCCGACCAGCCGAATTTGTACATCAGCAGCGTGGAAGTGACCGCTCCCAAACCGACTGCGCTGTAAAGCTTCTTGGCTGCCGCGAAGCTGTTAGTGAGCCCAACTATGATCAGATAGGCAGCGATCGACTTGAACCAGACACTCGTCAGTTCGTGCAAACTTTGGCCCTTCCAGGAACTGAAGGGGAGTATCAGCATCGCCCATCCCGTGAAGGCCAGCAGAATAATCCCGGCCGGACTTTTGGCTGCCTGCGTGAAGGTGCCCTTGGCAAAGACAATGAAGAGGCCCACCGTTGACAGCACCAGCATGATGTACAAGTCACGGCCGGCGATCTGCGTCAGGATCTCGAAGGAACGGGAACTTAAGAAGTAGACGTACAAGGCGACCAGCCTAACCACAAGTGTCCCGACGTTCTGTGTTCGGTCGGCAGCGGTAGTGGTAACGCCCAATTGCGCTGGGCTAACAGATGTCGTCGCCATTATTTGGTTATTACTTCCATTTTCTGATGGCCGGAGGCAAACAGCAACCTCGCGCGCTTCTACTCTACTCTTATCGGCTGTTTGCCGTTAAAACTGTAAGAGATAGGCAAGATTAAATTTTAGTTCGGCCTGGGGCCGGATTCGAGCATTGCTTCAAAATCGCGCGTAACGGCGTCCCAGGAGAACTCGCGGGCTACAAGATTCCAGGCATCGTCTGCCATCCGCCGCCGATGGTCCGCGTCAGAAAGGAGTTCCAGACACCGCCGGCCAAAAAGTTCGGGAGAGTCAGCGATTGCGATGTGTTTGCCATCCGACACTGGAAGTCCTTCGGCACCCACCGCAGTGGAAACCACGGGAAGCTTCGCTGCCATAGCCTCAAAAATTTTCAGCCGCGTGCCACCGCCGATACGCAGGGGCACTATAGACACGGCGCTTCCCCAAAGATAAGGGCGGACGTCAGGAACCGTACCCGTAACGATGATGCCGCTGTCCCGCTTGCCCATGTCCTGAATCGCCTGCGACGGCCGCCGCCCGGCGATGGCGACCCGGCAATCGGGGCGTTCCTTGCGAATGATGGGAAGGATCTCGTTCGTGAAGAACTGCACTCCGTCGATATTTGGCAACCAATCCATGGAACCGACAAAGATCAGGTCGGCTTTGGACTCGGCGGTTCCCGGAGGCGCGAAATAGTCAATATCGACCCCCGTTTGAACGGCGGCAACATCATTAACATCGAAGAGATCCCTCATGGTCTGGCTGTCAACGGCGGAGACGGCGATCACTTTGCCGGAACGACGGCAGATGTCGCGCTCAAAGGACTCCATGCGGCGGGCTTGGAGACGAAAATACACCCGCTTGGCCCGGCGCGCGGCTTGCTCGACGTGGCGGCGCCAAATCATGGACTCGACGTTGTGCTGGAACAGCACCGCCCGGCTGATGTCGGGGATGTTGGGAGCTGGAAAAAGGAAGTCGCAGACCAGACTGTCGAACTTCTGGTTTTCCAGCAGGAATTCGATCTGACGCTTCATCCGGTCGGACGCATAGCGCTTTACCGACACCGGTAGCGACGATACCAAGCCCTGCAAAAGCTGTCCTGCGAAACGAACCGAACGCCGGGGCGGCACGATGTGAGGCACGGCATAGGCGCGCGTGCAATATTCGGAGCTCCGCTTCAAGCCTTCGGGGTTCTTGCCATCGTCGAACGTAACATAATGGATCTCATGTCTCCGGTGCAGGCACTTCAACATCTCCAGCGTCCGGATCTGGCCACCGCGGTTTGTGGGGTGGAGGAAGTCGGACTTCACCCAAAGAATCTTCATAGGGAAGCAGGAACCGCTTCGAGCGGTGCGGAGGACATGACGCCTCCCCACCAGCGGTCGCGCCGTCCGGTCAGGAAAAGATCGCCCCAAAGCTGGAGATTCAGCAATCGCCAGAGGCGGTCTGTAGCATCCTCTTGTTGTGCCAGATGCCTGCCGATGAGAGTTTCGAGCGCCCTTTGATCGACGATGGAGGCGAGAAACCCGCGTTTGTCCCGCAGAGCCGCATAGAGTGGCTCGGCGCGTTTGTCGAGCAGCCAGGACCGTATGGGGGTGGGAAAACCCATTTTTTTGCGGTAAATGATGTCGTGTGGAAGTAGATCCTCCACAGCGCGCTTAAAGATATATTTTTGCGTCTTCCCGTGAATTTTTAATGAATCGGGGATGGTGGTGGAGAATTCAACCAGCGTGTGATCGAGCAGCGGGACCCGGCTCTCGATGGAGCAGGCCATGCTCATCTGATCCTGCTTCATGAGCAGTTCTACAAGATAGGTCTTCTGATCGGCGTAGAGCATGCGGGAGAGTAGGCTGCTTCCCTTCCTCGCATTCCAGTAGCGAAGATAGTTTCCGTAGACCGCTTCGGGGTTCGCCCCTAAGAGGGCGTTCTGCTCGTCGCGCGAGAAGGCACAGTAAAAATTGTCCAGGAACAGGGATTCGACACTCGCGTCGCGGCCAATGAAAGTGTGGCGAATTTTGCGGCGCAGCGACGCTTTCAGCAAGGAACTTGTTTGAAGCTGTTTGCTGATCGTGTTCCGCAGCGCGCCGGGGATCAACCCGTAGATATTTGCCGCCTGCGAGTTGATCATGTTCCAGCGATACCGCTCGTATCCGCCGAAGAGCTCATCGCTTCCCTCGCCGGTCAGCACCACTTTGACTTGACTTGCCGCAAGCTGCGAAACGAAGTAGAGCGACACGCTGGAGGGCCAGGTAATCGGCTCGTCTTCGTGGTAGATCAAGCGCGGCAACTGGTTGAAGAAGTCGTCGATGCCGACCTTGATTTCGTGATGGTCGGTTCCTAGGGCCTTCGCTACCTGGGCAGCATAACCGAGTTCGCTGTACTGTTCTTCGGCATAGCCGACGGAAAATGTCTTGACCGGGCCGTTCGTCAGCTTGCGTGTGAGCGCGGCGATGGCGCTGGAATCGACTCCGCCGCTGAGGAACATGCCAAGCGGCACATCGCTCATCAGGCGCATGCTGACGGTCTCTTCCAGTCTGCGGCGCGTTTCGGCGATGAACTGCTGTTCGCTGAAACCGGTGTTCGGCACGGCAACGGGGACGTCCCAATACTGTTCGATTTTCGGAGCCGGCGCGGACCTGTTCAGGTCGAGCGTGAGGTGATGACCGGGCATGAGGCGGTGAATCCCGCGAAATAAAGTTCGCTCTTCACTGACATAGCCGAAGGCCAGATATTCGGGAAGGACGCTTTCTTCCAGTTCGGCGCTGATCTCGGGATGCGCCAGCAAGGCCTTGATTTCGGAGGCGAAAGCGAAGGTGCGGCCATTCCAGAAGTAATACAACGGCTTGATGCCGAGGCGGTCGCGCACACAAAACAGGCGACGCTTTTCGCGATCCCAGATCGCGTAAGCAAACATGCCCCGGAAAAGGCTAATCGAGCCCGGACCAAGCTCCTCATAGGCGTGCAGGATGGTTTCGGTGTCGCAATGCGATTCGTAACGGTGCCCGGCTTGTTCTAAACGAGGACGGATGGCGGCGTGATTAAAGACTTCACCGTTATAGACGATCCATTGCGAGCGTGTTTCGTTCGCCATCGGCTGATGTCCGGCGGCGAGATCGATGATGCTGAGGCGGCGATGTCCCAGGTGAGCGAAATCGTCGTGGTAGAAGCCTGCATCGTCGGGGCCCCGATGCGCAATGGCATCCGTCATCCGCTTCAGAACAGCTTCTGAATCGGACGAGGGCTTGGTCGACACGTATCCTGCTATGCCACACATGTTGTCACTGTCAGTTTACGTCAATGAATCGTTCACCTGAAATACCCCGGTTGCGATTCGAAGCAGTAAGGTGTCCGGCAGCCTGAAGGTAGGCTTCCTCGGGATCCACAATGTAAGCAGATGTTGAGGGGAGCATTTTTTGCGAAACGAAGCCATGTTGTTGAGCGGCCAACGAGAATTTTCCGATTGCTTCCGCTGCCTGTTGCGAAACGGACTGGGCCTGCGGTTCTGTCTTGTGTGGAACGAAGCCACGGTCCTTCTGTAGTTGCCGTAAAGTAGCGAGGGCTTTGTGAAAGCCGCGTTCGGCGGAGGCCATGGTGCGTTGAATGATGGGGAGAAGAGCCAGACTCTTCTCTAGTTCTTCGAGTGTGCCGGTGGCCATGGCGCGGGCTTCGTATTTGCGCATGCGGCGGAGACGCCAGTAATGTTCGGCAAGCTCGTTGACCAAGATCTCCTCGGTGGTAGTGCCGGGTTGATGCTCGCTGCGCAGATCGTTGCGCAGGGCGTCGAGTTCGGCGGGATCTTCGCCGGGAAGAATGAGTTGCTTGGAGTAGAGACCGTGTTTGAAGGCATTACTGGACGACGCCAATTTGCCCGGTTCGGTACGGGGGCCGGTGGAGTGCTGAGCATTTTGCTTATTGATTTCGGCGCGGTTGATGGCAGAGCGCTCGGTTTCGGGGCGAGCAGGCGGAATGACGGCCTCCTGTCCCTGGTCCATTTGATTCTGCATTTTGTTAGCTTCCTTACGGGCCTTGTGTTCTTCGCGACGGCGTTGCTGGCGGGCGGTCATGTTGTCGTTCTCCTTTTCGCGGACTGACGGTAGCACGAGGAGCGCACGGATCGGGTTGCGAGAAGGTCTTTTGATTGAGCTAAGTTGTTGAAGGTAGCCAGGAAATAAATATTTTACAAATTTGTCACCATGTGAAAAGCGCTGGCGGTTCGCCGCGCTAAATTCGGGCTGCAGAAGCTTGGTGAGCACGCGTTTTCGTCACGCTCGATCAGGATAGAAAGATCGCCTTCAGGCGCACGGCAACGGACCAATGCGCTGGCTGTCGAGGCGGCAACTTTAGCCAGCGTCTACCAATGCGCCCGTCCTGGCGGGCAGCATCTAACCCAGCATTGGTTCGCTCCCCGAGCACGCCCGCTCGAATTCAGCGGGGAGCCCTTCGATAAAGATGTTCGCATCCAGCCGCCTTGAGCGCCACCACTGGGGCGGCGGTGTCCTGTTCGATAGAGATTCTGACGTAACCGGTCAGCAACGCATACATGTATCGCCGATCAAATTGCTAATGCACAAATACCCTTTCGCGAGGCGGGACTCCCTGAAAAGTGAGCGGTGGCCGATTTATGCTGCAAAATCACTCGATGCTCTTGAAAAACCCTTCGTTCTCTTTCGTCACTCGATGGAGAGACACGCGGATGACGCGGCCGATCACTTCGGTAGGGCCGCTCGAAGTTCTTCGAGGTTCTCCGCCACACTTCGTCCAGCGGTGTCGACTATTATGTGCTGACGGTTCCAAGGCTCGTATTCACGAGAGATGACTTTTCCCATGTTGGCAGCCTCAGTCCACGAATGTCCACCGATCGTGTTTCCACGCGTTGGCGATGGCACTCGGGGTCAGAACATATAATCTCAACTTCAGCGACGCGGGCGTGAGCCCGATGCGCAACCCCGATCCAGGCATCGCGACTCTTCTGAATCGGATTAACAGAATCCGAAATCACAGTTCGACCCAGGCGAAGGTTGTCCTCCGCGACTGCATAGGCAACGCGATATCCCTCGTCGTTTACCGGTTGGCTCACCGTGGCGGAGTCGCGGAGGGCCTGCTCAATTGAGTCAATGCGCACATATACTGCACCGAGTAGAGTGGCTAGCTCTCTGGCAATCGTTGTTTTCCCGGTTGCCGGTAGTCCGCCAAAGACGATTAGCATGGACAGCCGGCTATCACGAGCATGTGTTTTGGAATTCCCCATCACGCGATTTTACTGGCATCGCCAATTGTTCTGAAAAATAGGCTTGAGGGAAGCAAATTACCAGATCTTAGCGGGTTATCCACTAACTGTAAGTTGGGAGGATCCCCATCCCGCGCAGGATTTCGAGGATTTCGTCAAACCGATGAAACCACGGGGGTTGGTAAGGCATACGGGACTCTTATATGCGTGATGAAGTGATCCGACATAATACCGCTTCGCGAGTTTGGCAGTCTCGGGATAGTGCAACATAAAGGTACGATGACGGGCGGCGCTCACAAGAGCACATCGCAGATTACCGTCATGAACGAGGCTGGAGTGATCCTCCGGCGAAAACGTGTACACAGTACGAGCGAGGGCTTCAAAGAAGCCCTCGCCGGATACGATGAGCCGTTCAAAGCTGTCTTGGAGGCGAGCTACAGCTGGGGCCCGATGTACGATTGGCTCGATGACATGAGCGAGGAAGTTCTACTTGCTCATCCGCTCAAAGTTCGAGCGATCGCGTCCGCACGGATCAAAAATGATCGTATAGATTCCGAAGTGCTCGCCCATCTTCTACGAGCAAACCTCATCCCGGCGGCGCATGCGCCTTCGCGAGAAATTCGGGCTCTTCGGCGTGTACTTCGGCAACGGATGTTCTTCGTGCAGTTGCGGACAATGCTCCGAAATCGCGTGCGAGCGCTTTTGGCCCAGCATTCCATTAAACTCCCCGACAACGAAAGACTCTATACCAAACAGGGACGAGCCTGGCTCGATCAAGTGACGCTGCCGGACTCTGATGCGCATCTCTTGCACGCAGACTGCAAGCTTCATGACGACATCGAAGTACAGATCGCATCGACCGATACTCTGATCAACAAGCTCGCTGCCCAAGATCCTTCGGTGAAGTGGCTGATCAGCCTACCAGGTATTGGTCGTTTCCTCTCTGTCCTCATCCGCTGGGAAGCGGACGACATCCAGCGATTCCCGGACGCCAAGCACTTCGTGAGCTACACCGGGCTCGCACCTTCGACTTACGCGTCGAGCTCACGACTCGTTCATGGGCCGTTGACCAAGCAGGGAAACAAGTGGCTCCGATGGGCGTTCATCGAAGCGGTGACGCCGGCCGTGCGTTCGTCAGATTTCATCCGCGATCACTACATGAAAGTAAAAAGTCGGCGAGGCACAAAGGATGCTCGCTGTTCAACCGCGCGCAAGATTGCAGAGATTACCTACACAGTTTGGAGCGAGGGACGCTGCTGGGAGGAAACACGCAGATGAATTTGCTCCAAGAGACTCCGGTTGCCCTCTATAACGTCCTGGGCATAATGGCCCCTCATAAAGGTTAGGGAACCGCGGGTCCAATCGTTACTTGTGCCATCTGGGCACCCATAGCAGGATGACCATAGAGTCTGAAACAGACAAGATGGGAGAGCTGTGCCTTTTTGGAGCTGAGCCTCTTCAGTGCAAGAACAGAACCAAAGACATCGTGGGCAAGAAGGCGGTCAGAGCGAAGAGAACCAGTAGGCCCCGACGCTCACGAAACCGATTCCGCAAAGCCATCCCCAAAAGAACAGCACCGGCAGATTGCAGGATCATCGAAACAGCCATCCACATTTCGGCACTCCTATGAACCGCAGCAATCGGGAACTTCTTCTCGTCCAGACCGATCCAGGCACTATATGCAAAAGCATCTCCAAGGGATTGCAGCAGGCAGAGAACAGCGGCTAAAACGAAGATAATTGCCAAACCGATCAGCGCGTGTTCTCGCATAGTATCTAGAACGAGATTCTAGGAAGGGGAGTTCAACGTGCTTGAGGCATCAGTTGACAATAGCCGTCATAGCAGGACGTTATGTTGCACTATGCCGAAGACTCAGAGATGATGGGTGTCATTTTGCAAATTATCTGGCGTAAAAGTTTGCACGCTATTTGGCGTATGCTCTCACGAGCAGCTAACGCGAGCGGCTGCGGGTCTGATATCGTAAGTAGGACTAGGTGGTCTTCCTAGTTGTGACGAACGTGCTCGGATACCTGACGCAAGTAGAATCCTCGCGCCGTTGATTGAAACGTATCTAGCATCGAGGTCAAGACGTGGAGAACCAAAAATGTCAGCTTGCCGTCTGTAGTTGCAGAACTCAGGACGGTAACCCTTATTGCAGCGACTATTGCAAGCAAGCCGCTTCCCAGGGCCTGGAAAAAGATTTCTGTCAGTGTACACATGCGGACTGCGGCAAACCTGCTCACAAGAGGAACGCGCTCAATGCCGGCAGCCTTCCGGAGTCGATTTCGTTCGTACCAGGCTGGGTGACAATCGAATACTCGAGCTTGGAAGATCTTCAGAAGCAACTAATTCTCCTTGCGAAGGCCATCGACAATAAACAGGAAGCACCGGAACTCAGAGTCGAGCCTACGCTCCGCCGCCCTCCCTCCTCAGCAGGATCGCCATTGGCGACGAACATCAAATCGGCGTAGGGCCGCTAGTCTTGGGATGTTGGATCACTGACGTTATCCAGTGCTTCGTTGAAACCTAAGACCCATGATCGGCACCTTGGAATTTCAATTGGCGAGTTGACAGGCCGGGTTGCGATTCCATTCAAACATGCAACTTGTTCATATACGCCAAATAACGCCGAAAATGTTACGCCAGATAATTTGCAAAGTGACAGATGGGTGGTGTTCCCAGTGAGGCGTCCCGGAACTCCCCGAAAACTTTTGCGGTTCGCTCGTGATTTCCGTGCCGACGCTTTTCGCAGCAGGCGCAATCCGAAGTTCCTGGGCGTTGACGGTTTGGAGGTGGAGCGAAAAGTTGGGAAGGACTCGTACGAAGCGCTCTTAGACCAGGCAAAGCAAGATCGCCTGCCTGCAGGCTTGACGCCACTGCAAGCGCTGCAGGCCGCGACAATCAATCCCGCCACAGTGCTGCACCTTATTGGGCAATACGGAACTGTCGAGATAGGTAAAGTTGCCGACTTGGTCCTTCTGGATGCTAACCCCTGGCAAAGCATCGGGAACGTTAGAGTAGAGCGGAACATCAAAGGTAAGTGGAGACATACAAAAGTTCCTTGTGGACTTTCATTCTCCCTACCTGCTTCGGAATGGCTGGAGAGCAACGCAAGCGGCTGCGGCCTTGAATTGTGACTTTAAGACTGGCTACGCGGTGGCCGCCAACAGTAACTTACTCGTGCTGCCGACGAGAAGTTTCGGCTCGATCAGCCGCGCACCCCACCGGCCGCAGACACATCGTTCCCGTTCGATGATGGCCGACAGACCGGTGCGAATTCCCTTAATATAGCGAGAGTCCGCCACCAATTCTTTCCCGTTTGCCTGATAAAACCGGGAACCCGGCTCCACGTGCCAGCCCTCGTGCGCTTCGCACTCGCCAGCTAATACCGTACCGTCCGCGCCAACGAACAACTCGTAGACCGGAACCCCGAACGTCTGCCAAAGAACAACTCGCAGCGTGTCATCCGCAGGCGCATCGCCTGTTGACGTAAGCACAAAAATGGCATGATCGACGCTTTGCAGCGCAACCTCGCCCATGCGTATCTTTTCGGCCAGCCAATGCAGATCCGCCGCCGCCCCCACCAGCATCTCTGGACAAAACACCTCCATTTCGTCCCAGTGCTCCGCGGGAAAGTAGGTCGATTCAAACTGAGCTCCGGGAGTGATTTGCGCAATTCGCAGCTTTGCGGGAGCCGGAACCCGTAACAGTTTTCGTTTTTCTGCCGCCCGCGGCGTCGATTGCGGAACATTGACGGTCAGTTGCATGATCTTGAGGTGGTCTCAGCAAAAAGGTGCCGTCCTGCGCCCAACATTCGCCCTCAGATTTTTCCGGCGCCGCCTGTTTCACCTTGAAACAGCAAGGTGCGATTTTCGAACATCCGCTCCAAATTTGAAGAGAGGATTTGTTCCGCCTGCCCAGCCGTAATACCCAGTTCGTAAAGAGCGGTCGCTTGCTGCTCCAGGATGGCAGTGTTCCAGCCGCGCGGGAAGAAACTGGAGTCGGTGCCGAACAGGAGCCGCTCGGGGCCCATCACATCCAGCGCGCGCCGGAACACACCGCGCAGGTCCAAGCCCTCGTACTGCATCCACTTGTTACTGCTTGAGGTGTCGAGCCAAACGTTCGAACACAGGTCGGCCAGCATCAACGTTTCCCGCAAGAATCCGGCGCCAAAATGCGGAACAATGAATCGCAAGAAGGGAAAATGCAACGCGACCGGATGGAGATCGAGCGGATTCGAGTACCGAAGGTCGAACTGGCTGCGTAATCCAAGCTTCCGGCGCACACCGACGCTCAGCGCGCCGCAATGAACAAAAACTGCCATTCGGTGATCCGACGCCAGTTCCAGGATCGGCACCAGCCTGGCGTCCGTGATTGGATAGGTATGCATTGCCGGAAAAAGGCAGACGCAATGCAAATGCGGATTGGATGCCGCGGCATTCATGCGTTCGACAGCATCGGACTGCGTCGGATCGAGCATGAAATATCCATAGAAACGGTCTGGATAGGCCGCCACAACCGCGGAAATACTATCCTCGTCACCATGAACGCTGGCCATAAGCGCCGCACGGGCGACGGAATGGCGGTCCAGTTCTTCCACCCAACGGAGGGCCAGCGCCACGGGATCGTTCGAGGGAATTTCCCATTCCAACAATGGACCCAACGCCTCGGCCCCGTCCACCTTCCGCTGCCGCGCCAGAAGCTCGTAAAAGTGACGGGAGAAGCAGTGAACGTGCGCATCACTGACGCGAATGTCGCCGAGTTGAGTTTGAGCCATGTCAACGTCGATTCTAGCCCGTCAGCGCCTAGCAGGCTGCTGAAAAGCAAAAAGCCGCTTACTGACGTGCGCGGTTCAGAAAATTGCCTCCGCCTTTGCAAGCAGTTACAGAACGCCGACCGTAAGGGAGGGACATCAGCTAGCCTTTTTCAGCAGCCTGCTAGTTCCTCAAAAGCGTTGCGATATCGTAGTTAGTCAACCCCGGCTTTTTCGTTCCACATGACCCGACGAACCTTCCTGCCCACGTTAGCGGGCGCCGCTGCACTCACGCAAACACTTCCGGCCCAAACGGCGACGCCGCAACGAACCGGCCGCCTGAAGCAGTGCGTCACAAAGGGCGTGTTCAAAGGGCGCACGATGACGCTCGACGACATGTCCCGGGAGGCAGCGCAACGGGGCATCTATGGCTTTGACCTCATCGGCCCAGCGGATTGGCCCGTTTTGCGCCGGCACGGCCTGGTTCCCACCATGATGTCCGGCTACGGCGGCACCATTCCCGACGCGCTCAATCGCAAAGAGAACCATCCGCGCATCGATCGTTCAATGCGCGAAGGGATTGACTTGGCGGCTGCCGGGACCTGCCCGAACCTCATTACATTTTCAGGAACTCGGCGGGGCATGTCGGATGCCGAAGGAGCGGACAATTGCGTTCTTTTCCTCAATAACATTAAAGGCTATGCCGAGAGCAAGGGCATCAATATCTGCATGGAACTGCTCAATAGCAAGGTCAATCACAAGGACTACATGTGCGATCACGTTGTTTGGGGCGTCGATGTCATGAAGCGCGTAAACTCTCCCCGGGTAAAGTTGTTGTACGACATTTATCACATGCAGATCATGGACGGCGATATTGTGCGCACCATCCGGGACAACATCCAGTACATCGGCCATTTCCATACCGGCGGCAATCCGGGGCGGCATGAAATCGACGGGACGCAGGAGCTCAACTATCACTTCATCGCGCAGTCGATTGCGGACTTGGGCTTCTCCGACTCCATCGCGCATGAGTACACGCCCGTGCGCGATCCGCTGACCTCGCTTGAACAAGCCATCGAGATTTGCACTGTGTAACGAAATTACTCAGTCAACTTACTAACCTAATTACTTCTGTATGCGCCAGTTCTTAATTACCGCATTGTTTATCTCTGTTGCCTATGCGCAACATCAGCCCGCGCCGGTCGCACCGGCGAAGAAGCACCCGGTGGAAGACATGGCCGCCGTCGAACGCGGCCACGCCCAGTTCAAATCCACCTGTGGATTCTGTCACGGTGAGGATGCCAAGGGTTCACGGGCACCGGACCTAACCCGATCTTCCGTCGTCAGTCACGATGTAAACGGCAGCGCCATTCGCCCCGTCCTAAGAAACGGCATTCCCGAAGGAGGCATGCCCGCCTTTCCCTCCCTGACGGACAGCCAGATCGACGACATTGTTGCCTTTCTACACCATCAAAGGCAGGGCGCCCTAAACAGCGCGGGAGTTCCCACCGATTATCCGCTTGCAAAACTGCTCACGGGAAATGCCGCGGCAGGCAAAGCATACTTCAACGGCGAGGGCGGTTGCGCCAAATGCCACTCCGTAACAGGCGACTTGGCCGGCATCGCCAAGAAACTAATGCCCCTTGAACTGCAGCAGCACATGGTTTATCCCTCTGCCAAAACAGTCACCAGAACCGCTACCGTGACGCTCAAGGACGGAACGAAATACGAGGGCAAAATCAATCATCAGGACGATTTCAACATTGGAATCGTCTGCCAGGATGGCTGGTACCGGTCATGGCCGTTAAGCGAGGTGCAGATGCAGGTCCATGATCCCCTCAATGCGCATCGTGACTTGATGAAGAAGTACACCGATGCGGACATCCATAACTTGTTTGCCTATTTAGAGGGTCTAAAGTAACTATCCATGAAGCTTTCCGTTATTCTCGCTCTACTTACTACCTTTGGCGCTCTTCATTCCTATTGTGCCGATGAGGGCCTGCCTCCGGCAGAACTGACACAGCCGCTTCAAAAGCAGTGGCCGACTTTCAATGGCGACTATTCCGGTAAACGCTATAGCGCGCTCTCGCAAATTAACCAGGGGAACGTGAATCATCTGACGCTGGCCTGGGTAATGCCCATGAAGTCGGTTTCTATCAAGTCGATGCCGCTCGAAGTGAACGGAATCCTGTACTTCACCACGCCCAATAATGTCTGGGCGACGGATGCCCGTACCGGCCGGCAAGTCTGGCATTATTCCCGCGAGTCGAGCGGCGATCACATCGGCCAGCGCGGCGTCGGCATGTACAAGGATTCGCTTTTCTTTGAAACGCCCGATTGCCGACTCATTTGTCTGAACGCCAAGGATGGCACCGTTCGCTGGGACATTCAGTTGGCGGACCCGAAATTAGGCTACTTCGCGACCGTGGCGCCTCTAGTGGTTCGAAACCACGTCATTGTTGGCGTATCTGGAGATGTTACCGATATCCCCGGTTTTCTCGCCTCCATAGATCCGGACACCGGCAAAAAGGAGTGGCAGTGGAACACAGAGCCCAAGCCCGGCGAACCAGGATCGGAGACCTGGCCCCAAGGAACCGACGCGATTTCGCATGGCGGCGGAATGACTTGGATGACCGGCACTTACGACCCTCAGCTCAATCAGATCTATTGGGGCATCGGAAACCCGAATCCTGTTCTCAACGGCGATATGCGTAAAGGCGATGACTTATACACCTGCTCCATCGTCTCTCTCAATCCAGATACCGGCAAGCTGAACTGGCATTTCCAACCGTCGCCGCACGACACTCACGATTGGGATGCGGTACAGACACCGATGCTTCTGGACGATGAAGTGAACGGAGTCCACCGCAAACTCCTCGCCCAGGCGAGCCGCAATGGCTATTACTTTCTGCTCGATCGAACCACCGGGGAACACATCGTGACGGCCCCGTTCATTTACACCAATTGGGCCAAAGGCATCGATGGACGCGGCGAGCCCATTCCTAATAAGGAAAAGGAACCGAAGCCGGATGGAGTTCTGGTTTCGCCCGGCTCCGACGGAGCGACAAATTGGATGGCGCAGAGCTTCGATCCGAAGGACGGACTGCTGTACGTCAGCGCCCGCCGGCTGTGGAGTATTTTTTACATGACGGCGGAAGGCAAGCCCGAGGGATGGGCTGGACGCGACCGGAATCTCTGGGCTGATTCCGTGCTGGAAGGACTGGATTACAAGACCGGCAACGTCCGCTGGCAGCACGCGCTTGGCGATGGGGAAGGTGTGGCAGGGACGCTCATGACAGCCGGGAACGTGCTGTTCACGGCAGATAACTCTGAAAATCTTCTCGCACTCGACCCGGCCACCGGTAAGACGCTCTGGCACGTAAATCTTGGCTCGAAGATGTCGTCGGCGCCGATGACCTACGAGCTGGATGGACGGCAATTTCTGCTGACACCATCCGGCAACACCCTGTACGCTTGGGTGCTGCCGGAATAGCACCTAATCAGGCTGAGGCCTTTTCAGTGGGCCTCAGCCTAATTCCGCCTTAGGAGTGTCCTTCGTGCGGCGCAGTGGGAGCTACATTAGTGGTATCGCTACCGGACTCCTTCTTTGCTTCATCGTCGCGACCCATCAGGTGCAACGCAGCCGCGGTAACGTGCTCGGCGGTGAAGCCAAAGTGCTTCATGATCTCCTCGCCGGGAGCGGAAGCGCCGTAGTGATCGATGCCAATGATGATTCCCTCGTCGGTCGCATACTTCAGCCAACCGATTGGAGAAGCCGCTTCCACGGTGACACGCTTCCTGATGGACTTGGGAAGCACGCTCTCACGATAGCTTTCATCTTGCTTATCGAACAGGTTCCAGCTTGGCAAGCTCACCACGCGAGCCTTGACGGCATATCCCTGCAGCTTCTCTTGCGCCTTTACGCAGAGCGAAACTTCGGACCCGGTGCCGATCAAAATAACATCGGGCTTGCCACCTTCCGCCTCGGCAAGAATGTAGCCGCCCTTTGAGACGTCGATGCTCTTTGCCTTGCTCCGGTCCAGATGGGGCAAGTTTTGCCGTGTTAAAGCAAACAGCGTGGGTCCATCGTGTTGAATCGCTACGGCCCAGCATTCCGCCGTTTCGGTTGCGTCCGCGGGACGAAACACATTGAGTTCCGGAATGGCCCGCAAACCAATTATTTGCTCGACCGGTTCATGTGTCGGGCCGTCTTCACCGACAGCCACGCTGTCATGCGTAAAAATATAGAACGCCTTCAGCTTACTTAACGCTCCCAAACGGATGGCGGGTTTCATGTAATCGGAGAAAACAAGAAAGGTGGCGCTGTATGGCAATATACCGCCGTGTGCCGCCATGCCGTTGACCGCCGCGCCCATGGCGTGCTCGCGCACACCGAAAGCGATGTTCCGGCCGCCGTAGCCCCACTCTCCGCCCACCGCTCCCGGAGTCGCCGGACCAGCGAATTCCATCGGCTGAAAGTCGCCGCTGCCTTTGATGGCCGTGTTGGTGGATGGATTCAAGTCAGCGGAACCGCCCATCAAATTCGGAATGTGCTTTGCCAGCGCGTTCATGACCTCGCCGCCCGCGACGCGTGTGGACATGGCCTTGTCTGCCGGCTTCCATTTCGGAAGATCCGCATTCCAGCCTTCCGCAAGTTTTCCGGCGATGTTGTTCTCCAATTCAGCCGCTTCCTTCGGAAACGCCTTCTTGTAAGCGTCGAACTGTTTGCCCCATTTAGACTGCTCTTTCGCGCCTCTATCGACTGCCTTGCGGAAATGATTGACCGAGTCCTGCGGCAGGAAGAACTTGTCCATGCTTCCCCAGCTAAGCGCTTTTTTGGAGGCTTGCAGGTCTTCTTCACCAAGTGGATTTCCATGCGCCGAAAAGCTGTCCTGGTGCTTCGGGCTGCCGTAGCCGATATGAGTACGAACAAGAATCAGCGAAGGCCGCTTCGTTTCCTTCTGAGCTTCTTCGATCGCACTCGCAATATCTTCGGTATCGTTGCCTTCCAAAACCGTGCGCGTGTGCCAGCCGTAAGCCTCGAAGCGTTTGGCGACGTCTTCGGTAAAGGTGAGATCGGTACCGCCCGCCAGCGAGATGTGATTCTGATCGTAAAGGGCGATGAGCTTACCTAGGCGCAGATGCCCCGCCAAGGAACATGCTTCCTGCGTCACTCCTTCCATAAGATCGCCATCGCTGCAGATGCAGTACGTGTAGTGATCGATAACGTCGTGGCCGGGACGGTTATAGTGTGCCGCCAGCCACTCTTCGGCGATAGCTAAACCGACTGAATTACTGAGTCCCTGCCCAAGCGGACCGGTGGAGACTTCCACGCCGACAGTGTGCCCGCGCTCGGGGTGTCCAGGCGTCTTGCTGCCCCACTGGCGGAAGCGCTTCAGTTCATCGAGCGGCAGATCGTATCCAGTGAGATGGAGCAGGCTGTAGAGCAGCATCGATCCATGGCCCGCGGAAAGAACAAAGCGGTCGCGATTGAACCACAGCGGGTCCTTGGGATTGTGCTTTAAGAACTTGTCCCACAGTGTGTACGCCATCGCGGCTGCGCCCATGGGCAGACCAGGGTGGCCGGAGTTCGCCTGCTGCACGGCATCAGCCGATAGAAAGCGAATGGTGTTTATGCAGAGATCTTCGAGAGTTTGTGTTTCAGTTGGCAAGTTAATCGTCCTTAATTTACAGGGTAGCGTGAACGATATCGTCCTTTCTCACGTTATCCTGAGTCTTAAAGAATGGTTTTCCGCACCGCGGCCCTTTTCGTCCTAGTTTCTGGACTGGTTTGGGCGCAAAGTAGCACTCTTGCACCTTCTTCCGAATCTTCTGGCAGCGACGCCTCAGAGGAAACAGCCGAAGCTCCAGCGCCGCTGACGTGCCCGGCAGGTGGCCCGATAGGAGCGGTCGATCTTCGCGTACAGTCTCCACAGCGCCAGCAACCGCTTCCCTTTCGCACCATCAATCACCTGAGCGAAGGCGATACCGTGTTTTACAAGCCTATCCTCCGGGGACGCCAGAAGCGCCACGGGGAGGTGGCCCTGGTGCTGGTTCCGGCAAGACGGCGCAAGGGCGAAGATCCGCTGATCGTCACTGACCCAAAAGACGCCGCAAAACCGCAAGAGTGGAAGATGCCCGAGACCATCTCGCTGGCGGCCTTCGTTTATAGCTCGGAGGGATTGAGCAAAAAGAAGGTGCGAGGATTCCTATCGCAAGACGATCTGCTGATTGCTCAGCTTGCGGATTACGCGGAAAAGACTTCGCAAACCGAAGCCCTGCTCGATGCGCTGTCCTCCAATGACAGTTCGTCGGCTAGTCTCAATGCGGCCGTTAGCGGCTTTGCGTCGCAGTACGGTTTGGCGACGACGCCAATAGACCGTACCGCTCCCACGTCCGCGCAAGCGCAAGCGCTATTCTCCGCTCTCAATCCGCAATTGGCGAGCTACGATCCTTTGACGACGCCGTCCACCACCGCAATGGTGTCCCAGACTGCCAGCGTGATGACGGCGGTAGCAGGCCTATTTTTTGGCAATCCGGTCGGTTTGGCGGCGGGGGGCACGGCGATGCTGCTCGATCTGCGCAGCCTGGCATTTCCCGGCACTCAGTTCCGGTCGTCATTCGCACAGGTCATGCCGAACGATGGGCTGAACCTTTGCGGACCGAGGACGCCTGCGCCGGCGCACACACGGGTCGCTTATATCTGGGCGGTTCGCGTGCCGAATACTCCGGCACCCACCATCGAAGTGGGCGACGCCAGCTACATTCCGGCGACACAAAAAGCGCCGGTGCCTGTTTCTGTTCCCAATCCCGATTGGAAGTATCTTAACCGTGTGCGGGACTGGACCCTGCAAAACAAGGACGGCGTAAAGGTTCCGGTGACGGTACTGAAGCTTGCTAACCAGCGGGCTCTGGAGATCGATTTATCCAAGGCAAAGATCAATCCCGGCGATTATTACCTGAACGGTTACTGGGACTGGGCTCCGTTCACTGGCGTGGGAACGGTACACGTGCGCGATCTCGATAATTTCACGGCAGCAAAACTCGAACCGGAGTCCCAGGACAAGTTGGTTGCGGGAACCGGAAAGGTTCCAGTGACCTTGACGGGCGATGATTTTGAGTTCGTCACCAAAATGGACCTGAAGCGAGTTGGGGATGAGTTTGCCACGGCGGAACCGGTCCGGTTTATTCTTCCGAAAGGAATCCGGCAGGGACCACAGGACCATGTCGATGCGCAGATCGATACTGGCGGTCTTGACCCAGGCAGCTATGATCTCCTCGTTCAGCAGAGCGACGGCAACGATCATCCCGTGCCGATTATCGTGCTGCCCAAGGCTTCGAAGATTGACAATCTACCAATTCTCGCCAACCGCGGGGGAGCGGACCAGCACTTCACACTGAAGGGTGAGCACTTGGGACTGCTGACAAAATTAGAGGCGCCGGGAGCAACGCTGGAGTTGGCCTCGGGAGCGCCCGACGCTACCGAGCGGAATGTCACCGTGCAGCTCAAGTCCGGACAGCCCGCCGGAACCATACTTCCGGTGAAGGCGTATTTGAAGGACCGGTATGAGCCATTTATCCTGCCCGATGCCCTTCGCATTACAGGGCCATTGCCGGTGATCGCGAGTTCCAAGATTTCTTTACCGGCTAATATGGCGATACCGGTGCGCGAAGGCGAATTTCCGGCCGGCTATACGTTAAGCGCAATGCTGGATGTTAAGAACATCGAGCCGAGAAGCGTGTTAAGACTCGGTTGCGCGGATGACGGGAACGCACTGGCAAAACTGCACGTAGGCGAACAGACCGGCACTTCGAGCCTTTCGCAGTTGTCACCGGATCAGCTTTTCGTCTCATTCGATACGAGTGCGTGGCCGGCCGGCTGCTCAATCCAGGCGCGTCTAGATAACGGAAGCGGCGGACAGTCGGCACCCTACGTGCTCGCTCATATTATTCGCCTTCCGCAGTTGGACAGCCTGAAAATCACGCACGATATAACTCCGAACGATACCTACCAAGCGTTGCTTACGGGCCGCAACCTGGAAATGATTGAGCAGGTGGGATGGGATGGCGGCTTAGGCGTCGAAGTGCCGTCGCTTCCCACACCCATCCCGGGTCAGGGCCAGGAACAATCGCTCCAGGTGAATCTCCCCGAGCCGCCGAATCCGCAGGCGGTTCTGCACGTTTGGCTGCGCGGCGAGAAACTGGGCCGCCCGACGATGATGCTGGCGAGCAACGGCGGATGGCAGCCCCCGAAACCGAAGATTGTTCCTCCGGCGGTTCCAGAGACACCTGCGCCCGTCCAAGTTCCGGGTACGGCGACTAGCGGCGTTCCGGCCGCGGACGCTCCTCCGCCCGCAACGAAATAGTTCCGGCATCTTCGAGAACGCCGGAATGTTTTATCCTTAGTTTGGCGCAATGAATCTGCCTAATCTGCTGACCTTGGTTCGTATTTTCCTGGTGCCCCTGCTGGTAGCAGCACTGGTGCAGCAGAATTGGCGTGTCCAGATCAACGGCAAGGTGTTAATTGGTAACGGAGTTCTGGCACTTTCCTTCTTTTTAGCGGCGGCTGTGACTGACTTGCTCGACGGCTATCTGGCGCGGCGCTGGAAACAGGTAACAACAGTGGGAACGCTGCTCGATCCAGTCGCCGACAAGCTACTGGTATCGGCGGCATTGGTCTCGTTTGTGCAGATCCGGTTGCTACCGGGATGGATGGCAATTCTCATCATAAGCCGGGAGTTCGCCGTTTCCGGTTTGCGCAGCATTGCGGCCGCGGAAGGCTATACCATCAAAGCCGGTGAACTAGGCAAGTCGAAGATGGTGCTGCAAGTAGCAGGCATTACGCTAGTGATGCTTGCCGTGCGCTGGCCGGCGTTGCGTCCCTATGCGCTCGGGACGATGTGGGGCGTGGTCGTTTTCGGGTTGGTATCCGCTGTCGATTATTTTCAGAAGTTCTGGAAAAAGGTGGACACCAGTATCAAGCTCCGCCGCCGGAACGAGATCCTTGAGATGGACCGGCAGAAACGGCGCAGGCAGAAAGCCGCTGCGAAGCAGGAACGCGCTGCCGCGAAGCAGGAAGCAGAATCGGTTCGCCGGTCTATCTGAGAATACCGGTCATTACATGGTGTTTAGCGCACTTGCGTAGAGGATGAAGCAGCGCTTCTCAATTGCGAGACTCGTGTATGCCCTTCCGCGCCGCGGTCTCCTTGTTCCACGGATCTGATGTTAGTTCCCTTCGAATCCTGCCACATGGCATATAGCCCTGAGCAGGCAAATAGAACGCCGATCAAGGCCACCATGGAAAAGAGCCAGCGATATTTCTTGGGACGGAGCGGCTGAAGCGGAGCGATCTTCGGCAGCATGGGGTCGGCATTGGCGTGGTGGCCGAACGATTCAGCCGTACCTTGAATGGCGACCTCCACGGCGGGAGCAAGATCGCCGTAATTCATGCCTAGCCTTTCGGCAAACTGGCGGACAAAACTCCTGTAAAAAAACGAGGGACTAATCTGCGAGTGATGGTCATCCTCGATCGCTTCCAGGCTTTTCACCGGAATGCGGGTCTTAGCGCTGAGGGCATCCAGCGAGAGGCCTTGGCGTAGACGCTCGTTGCGGAGTTTTACTCCAACTGACTCCATAAATCTCCAGAGCGGTTGTTAGGTGTTCAAGGGTGATGGAACAGGAACACCGCCATGATACAACAGTTCTTTGCTGCTACGATCCATATCTTTTATAGTTGCCGTTTTACTTACAACGGTGCCGCTATTAGCGGCGGAAGGGCCTGCATTCAGTGGCGCCGTGGCACTTGCGGACACGCGGAAGGCGGTTTCGTTTGGAGAGAGGCCGTCCGGATCGGAAGCGCTTTCGAGAATGCGTAACTGGATCGTCTCCCAGTTGAAGCCGCTGGGCGGACAGCTTACGCTCGACTCATTCAATGGCGAGACGCCGACTGGTCCGGTTCCGATGACGAACATCATCTTGAAGTTCTCGGGGACTTCGGGCAAAGCCGTCGTGGTGACCGGGCACTACGATACGAAGCGCATCCCCATGGTGAATTTCGTAGGGGCCAACGACGGCGGGTCGTCGACCGGCTTTCTGATTGAGTTTGCCCGCGTCGCCGCGAAGATGAGACACCCGGACGACATCTACATTGTGTTCTTCGACGGAGAGGAAGCGGTTGGGCAATGGTCCGCAACGGACAGCGTTTATGGAAGCCGTCACCTGGCCACGAAATGGGGCGCGGATGGAACGCTGAAACGCATCAAGGCGCTGATCAACATCGACATGATCGGCGATAAAGACCTTGAGATCCTCAATGACGATAACTCCTCGCAGGAACTCCGGACACTGATCTGGGGGATCGCGGCAAAGCTCGGGGACGCGCAGTATTTCCAGCAGAACCATACGGGGGTCGACGACGATCACATGCCGTTTGTCAACGCCGGCGTGAATGCGGTGGACATTATCGACCTCGATTATGGTCCGAATAATTCGTACTGGCACACAGCACAGGACACGATGGACAAATTAAGCGCGCACAGTTTACAGGTGGTTGGCGATGTGATGGCCGGCACGGTGCAGGCGATAGAGCAGAAATAGGGAGGGCTCACGTTGTGCCCGAAGCCGCTTTTCGCGCGGCCTCGGCTTGCCGGTACTTTCCTGTTTTCGGATTGCTCACTTCCCAGTGCGGCAGTTCTTTACTGCCCGCTACCTGCAAGACCACACGCATGACCAGACGATCGGCTCGCGCGAGGTCGGGAAAATCGATTTTGGTCCATTCGTCCTTTAGGCCATGGTAGTCCGGGAAGTTGAACGAGGTGGCGAAGGTGAGGTCAGGGATGCCGGCCAGAGCGAAGCTGTAGTTGTCGCTTTGCTCGAAATAAGCGTCGCTCCCTTTCGTTTCAACCATGTTGAAACCGGAATGCCGGGCGGCATTTTGAAAGAGCCCCATCATGCTGGTGTAACGGTAGCCGGTGAGGGAGGCGCGGCCCTTTCCGAAATCGGAGTCGCTACGCCCCACCTGTTCCAGGTTGATGTCCGCAACGGTATTCCTGAGCGGGTAAACCGGATGTTTGATGTAGTACTGCGAGCCGAGTTCGCCCAGCTCTTCGCCACAAAACAGAATGAACACCAGCGTACGTTTTGGGTGGTATTTGGCCTTCGCTAAGGCGGCGGCGATCTCGATGATTGAAACGGTTCCGCTGCCGTCGTCGTTAGCTCCGTTGAAGATTACATCCCCGTTTTTCGCCACCTTGTCGTGCGTCCGACGGCCGGCAGTGGACAGGGTGCCAATGTGGTCGTAGTGAGCGGAAACAACGAGGTAGGTATTCCGAAGCTTGGGATCCACGCCGGGCAGCACGGCGATCACGTTTCGCCCCTGAATCGGACGGCCCGTCTTTAAGTCGTCGTCATCCTCGCTATCCCTTGCCGCCAAGGATGCTAAATCGGCGTCCTGAAAGTAGCTCCCTCCATTGCCCGGCGCTATACCGGCGGCGCGAAAACGGGAGGCGATGAACTCCGCCGCGACGTCCAACTCCGGTGACGGCGTCCACCGGCCCTTTAACGCGTCGGAGGACAGGAAAGACAGGTTTCCGCGCAGCCGTTCGGGTGAGATATCCCGAAGCGATCGCTGCAGTGAATTTCGGCGCCAAGGAAGATGAGGAAGGGACTGAGCGACGGCAAGGGAACAGAAGAGCGCGGCAACGAAGACAATTGAACGACTTCTCATTTACCGACACAGCGGGGGTGACAATGCGAGTTTACTTTTCCGAATGGCTAGCCACCGAAGCAGTCTGAGTCGCCAGCGTTCCTCCTTTTAACTGCGCCTCCAGCAGAGGCTTCAGCGTGGCGAGTTCGATAGGACCGTTATAGCGCTGACCGTTAATGAAGAGCGTCGGCGTCCCTTGCACGCCGGCGTTGTCGCCGTCCTGCACGTCGCGGATGACGGTTTCGCGAACTTCGGTGGAGTTCAAATCGGACTCAAACTGCTTCATATTCAGCCCAATTTTCTGCGCGAGAGATAGGAGGTTCGGCCGGGAAAGGTTGTCGCGATTGGCGAACATCGCATCGTGCATTTGCCAGAATTTCCCTTGTTTTTGAGCGGCGATGGCGGCGGAGGCAGCTAAGGCGGCTTGCGAATGGGTCTGCAGCGGGTATTGCTTGAAGATTAGCTTCACCTGTTTGGGATAAGTTTTCAAGACGGCGTCGATTTGAGGTACAGCCGCGGCGCAGTAAGGACACTGAAAATCGGAGAACTCCACCAGCGTAACGGGCGCATTGGGCGGTCCCAGCACCGGAGAGCCGGTTGTGGGAATGGAAACGGGCGCGTCGAGAATGCTTGGTTGTTGCACGTGCGCCCACTTAGAGGAAGAAGCGGCGGTGATGGCCTGCTGCTCGCTCTTGCCATCCTTCACCGCCTGGATGATTGCAGCCGCCATGCCGTGGCTGTAGGAGCAGGAAGGATCTTCCATGCGGCACTGCGCCATTTTCATACCGCAGTTGCAGGTGCAGTCCTGCTCTCGCAAAATTTTGAGAACGGTTCCCTTCTGGGATGCGGTCAGGCCGGACAGGTCTATACCGGGCAAGGAGGCGGCCGTTTTCCAGTCCTGGGCGCCAACTTGGGCAACCAGCAGACAGGTAGCAATAGCCAAGAGGCTCCCTCCACGCAGAATCCGCCTGAGCATATACATCATTCCACCATTGTAGAGAGGCATTTTCAAGCTATTCCATTCAGGGCTTTTTTCCATCGGTCCAAGAAGTATTTTCGATTCGCCCCAGGCCGGGTAATATTGCTACAATCGCAACCAATATATAAGTTCTATTAGTGCCTTAGTTTTAGTAGGGCTATGGGAGGTTTTAGTGGCTTTAGGGCGATTCACTTCAAGCATCAAGACGGCTATCTTTCTGTTTTTCTTTGTGACTGGGGTGTGGGCGCAGTCGAATGGGACCATACAGGGCACGGTGACGGATAGCTCGGGGGCTTCGATTCCCAATTTAAAGGTCACCGTCAAGAATCAAGGAACGAACGAAACACGGGCTATTAAGACGGACAACTCCGGTCTTTATAACGCGCCTTCGCTTCCTCCCGGCTCCTACCGCGTGCAGGTGCAAGCGCCCGGTTTCCAAACCGAGGCAGCGACGAACCTGACGCTGGCGGTCAGCAGCACCATTCGGCAGGATTTCAAACTTCAGGTGGCGTCCTCTTCGCAAACACTGGAGGTGACCAGCGCCACGCCGGTGATTAACACGTCGTCGGTATCGGTGGGGCAAGTCATCGATAGCCGCACCGTGCAGGAGATTCCGTTGAACGGGCGGCATTTCACCGACCTCAGCCTGTTGGTGGCCGGAACAGTGACGCCGCCGCAGAACGGATTTCTTACCGCCCCATTGCGCGGGCAGGGCTCGTTTGCGATCAACACGGCCGGCAATCGCGAAGATACCGTCAACTTTATGATCAACGGCGTGAACCTGAACGATATTGTGCAGAACCAGATTACGTTCCAGCCATCGATCAACACGGTGGACGAGTTCAAGCTGGACAATTCCACCTATCCAGCCGAGTACGGGCGGGATTCGGGCGCGATCGTAAATATCGCGACACGAGCCGGTACGAACGAGTTTCATGGCGAGTTGTTTGAATACCTGCGAAACGATGCTATGGATGCGCGCAATTACTTCAACCCGACGCCCATTCAACAGTCCCCTTTCAAACGCAGCAATTTTGGAGTTTCGGCGGGCGGCCCGCTGTGGAAGAATCGGACGTTTTTCTTCTTCACCTATGAAGGACTGCGGCAGCGTCAAGGACTGACGATCAATCAAGTGGTGCCGACAGCCGCGCAACACGATGCCGCGGCTGCGGCGGGCAATCCGGTGGTGAACAAGCTGCTTTCGTATGTTCCTTTACCAAACGTCGGGAACAGTTTCGTAGGCTCGGCGGTAGCTCCGGTCAACATCGACCAGGGGACGGCCAATATCAGCCATCAATTGACCGAAAACGACCACTTGAACGTTTACTATGCGCTGCAGTACGATTTCCGGCAGGAGCCGACCCTGCAGGGCGACAACATCCCCGGTTTTGGAGACGTGCGGCAATCGCACCGCCAGATCTTTACCTTCAATGAATCGCACATCTTCAGCCCGACGACGGTGAACGAGTTCCGGCTCGGTTATAACCGCATCTGGATCGATTTTGCGCCTTTTGCGCAGATCAATCCGCAATCGATCGGCATCGGCGACGGCATCACCGCGCCAGTGGGGCTTCCGCAGATTACGATCAAGGACTCCGGTGTCACGTTTGGGGGGCCGACCGGCTTTCCGCAGGGCCGGGGCGATTACACCGCCGTGGTATCGGACACGCTGAGCCGCACGGTGGGAAAGCACAACATCAAATTCGGCGGCGAGTATCGGCGATCAAACACCAACAGCTTTGCAGGCGATACAGGCGTATTTACCTTCAACACGTTTAGCCAGTTCCTCAGCGACCAGGCAGCCTCCTTTTCGGTGAACCCGGCGACCAATCCGAGCCGGGTATTTATCAACGCGCTCGGATTTTTTGTCCAAGACAATTACAAGGTGACAGACCGGCTGACGCTCGATCTCGGGATGCGTTATGACTGGAATGGAACGCCCACCGAAGCCGATGACCGGTTTGTGGAGTTCAATCCATTGATTGACGGCCTACAGCGCGTACAACAACCCTACAAACAAAATGCTAAAAACTTCGAGCCGCGCGTGGGCTTCGCCTTGGATCCGTTTGGAAACCAAAAAACCGTGATTCGAGCGGCCTACGCGTTGCAAGCGGACCAGCCGATTGCAAACCTGGTGACCCCGCTTGCCTCCAATCCTCCTTTCAACAATCCGGTGACGTTCAACGGAAACGGCACAACAAGCTTTGTGACGCTGGAGAACGCGTTCAATGAGGTAACCGGCTCCGGCGGTAGTCTTTCCCCGACTACGGTGAACCCGAATTTCAGCAACGCGTACGTGCAGCAGTGGAACTTCAACATACAGCAGGAATTGACGAATTCGCTGGGCATGATGATCGGGTATTTCGGCAACAAAGGGACGGATTTGCGGATCTCACGAAACATCAATCAACTTGTCAACGGCGTGAGCAGGCCTTATCCGGTACTCTCGGCCGCAAGCCAGTACGACGCGGGCACGAAACTGACCAATATCACGGAGTACGACAGTGCCGGGAATTCCAGCTATAACGCGCTTTGGGTGACGGCGACCAAGCATTTTTCGAAAGATTTCGAGTTTGACGCCTCCTATACGTGGTCGAAGTCCCTCGACCTGAATTCCCTGAACTCGCAGGGGACGGTGGTACAGAACAGTTACTACATTTCCGGCGATCGCGGTCTCTCCGATTTCGATGCGCGGCACCGGTTCACTTTTAACGGGATCTACGATCTACCATTCAAAGCCAATCGCTGGGTCTCGGGCTATGAGTTTACGGGTGTGCTGCAGTTGCAAAGCGGCAATCCGGTGAACCTGATCACTACGGACAATGCTTATACGGGCACACAGACGCTGCGGCCCAGCATTTTGACCAATACGATTCCAACCTTCTATACACCGGCAGGCAGCAACGGCAACGTTCAGTATTTTCCGGCGACAAGCTGTACGAGGGCGCAGCCCGGCTGCATTTTTCTAGGCGGAGCGACCGTCAATGCATTCGGCAATCTGGGCCGGAACGTGCTGATCGGGCCTGGGTTTGAAGACCTCGACCTGGCGTTCCTGAAGACGACGAACATCACCGAACGATTCAAGATTCAGTTCCGGGCCGATGCGTTCAATTTGATGAACCACCCCAATTTCGGCCAACCCGGCAGGATTGTGGGGAGCAGCACGTTGGGGGAAATTACGAACACTCGTTTCCCGGTGGGCGATTCGGGATCTTCACGGCAGTTACAAGTGGCGCTGCGATTTTTGTTTTAGTTCATCGTTGGGTTTTTGCGATACGAAGCCAATTGAGGCTAGGCGGCCTTTTTCAGGAAGGTGTCGGGTTCGGTGTTGCGGTCGGCGACGGTGGCGGAGACTTGGCGGACCGGGCTGGCGAGGTCGGGGGCAACTGATGCGGCGGGCTCCGCTGCAGGTTGGGTTGCGGTGGGGGCGGCTTTGGCCTTCATAAGTTCGGTTTTGGTTTGGGTCGCTTCCAAACGGGCCACGTGCATCTCCTGCTTACGGATTTCGGCGGTTTTATGGCGGCGCTGCACTTCGAACTGCCGGCATTCGCGAATTTCGTGAGCGCGGAGTTTCTGGAGATCGTTCAGGCATTTACTGAAAGCGCGCTCGTGGGTAGTTTGATAGCGCAGGCCAAGGGCGAGTTCCTTTTCGCCGCCGTTGGCGAAGATAGGGGCGTCCGCCTGGAAGCACAACTCCTGGAGACGAAGGGCGCGCTGGCCCAGCCACCAGTGCTGGGCCATGCGCTCGACCAGGAGAGCTTGGGTGGGAGCGGAGGGCTGGTGCTCGCGGCGGAGACCTTCGAGGAGCTGGTCGTACTTGTCGCCGTCCTCCCATTCTTGAATGAGGAAAGCGCCGGAGAGGCCGTGGCGGAAGTTGTTTTGCGCGGAGGCGGTTTTTCCTTCTTTGGTCTTGGGTCCGGTGGACAATTTTGCATTGGCCTGGTTGGCGGCGATTTGGGCGGCGGTGGACATGGTTGGGCTCCTTGAAAATTTTGAGTTTGGAAACGAGAAACCCCGCGGAGGGCTCCGCGGGGTTCGTCAGTTAAGCGTGAAAGCTAAGCTCGGTGGAGAGTATACGGCACCGTTCCAAGCGATTCGTTGTAAGTTATTGAATCCGTTCAGAAGATAGGTTGTGATCGGCCCTGGGCGGGTGTCGCAAATATCGCGTTATTTTTCCGGCGCCGGGGTTAAACGCCAGGCAACGATCTCGGGCGCAGTCGAGCCGCCGACGAACACGTTGGAGCGAAGGAGGATTTCGAAGAAGCGGGCGGGACCGGTGGGATCGATTCCGACGGAATGCAGCGCGCGGGCAAAGCGGGTCGGGTCGGCGACCAGTTCGCCCGCCGCTTCGGTGGATTGCGCGGTGGTTCCGGCGATGAGCAAAGCGGCCGGGGTGTCGGCGGAGCCGGGCAGAAAGGCAACGCGGGCATAGGTGCGGTCGTGTCCGAGATCGTCCGGGCCCGGGTACGGCTTCCCGTTGTTGCGGAATAGGATACCGCCCGAGGGATTGAGTTCACAGCGGAAATTCAGGCCATCCTCATAAAGCTGGGCCCAGGGATTGCTGATGGGGCTGCCGATCAGTACGGCGGGGTGAGTCTTCAATTCCTCCAGGGTGACTTCGTGCCCCGAGCGCAGCATGATGCCGCGGGCAAACTGCGGATAGCTGCTGAGGATCAGTCCGGCGATGTTCATCTCGCGTCCGTCGGTGAACTCATACACATTCCAGTTGCGGATCAGGTCGGGCGGCTTGACGTCGAGGGCGTCGGGATAGGTGCGCGCGATGTAGTCGTTCAGCGAAAGAGCATGGTGAGCGAGGGTGGCGATCTGCAGGAAGCCGGTGTCGCTGGTGACGATTACTGCGCCACGGCCGTGGCCGAATAAGGCGGAGAACGGAAGGATGGGCTGAGTGATGCCTACGCGCTGCTCCAGCGCGATGCGACCCTGGCGGGAGCCTACGGCAAAGGCCAGCGCGGCGACGACGAAGAGAATGCAGACGGCGGCGAGAAGCCATTCCGCGCGCCCGAGGATCGCCGGGCGGGATACCAGACTAGCTGAGGCAACCACGGAAGGGGCAGCCGCACCGGCGGAAGAGCCTGAAAGCGGCGGGGGGTAGATTTCGAGGGACACGGCTTGCGGACGGGACTCAAAGGCCAGCGCGTAGCCGCCCTTCGGCATGATGACGACCACGGGCTCATGGATCCCTTCGGAGGCGAAGTAGGTCTCCAGCCGTTTGCGCAAGTTCCGCGCTTCGGCGCGAACGATGCTGTCCTGGGTGCCTTGGAAGTCCGGCCTGCGGGCGAAGACGCGCTCGGCGATCACCTGTTCGCGGACCTCCAAAAGGCGGTTTTCCAGCGTGCACTCCGCCGCATATAACAGGAACTCGCGCAGGCGGGGCGCTTTTCCGAACAGTTCACTAGCGGCTACGCGAGCGACCAGCGCCCGTTTGGCTTCGATAGCGAGGGGTAGGACTAGGGTTTCCAAAGCATCCCCGATTCTATATCAATCCGTTTACGGTGAATAACGGCGCGTCAATTACCCGCAAAGTGCCCATTGCGGGGTTTTACTCCACATTTCACCGTCAATTCCCCTGTACGATGCTTGCGGCGGGCGTTACAGTTTTAGCAATATTTCCGCTTGAAGGGTTCCGCTTTTGTATGACAACTTCTTACCGAGCCTCGAAACGCTTCCTCGTTCTTTTGCCAATGAGGCTTTTCCATGTTTTATAAATTTGGATCGTGTTTTGTCGATATCTCCTTTTTTGGACTGCGCCGTCCAGCAGCGAACAGAGCTTTTCTCTTTTTTGCTCTGCTGACTCTTCTGGGCGCGACCGCGTTACTAGGGCAGGAGTTTCGCTCGACGCTGAGCGGTGAAATCACCGATCCGAGCGGGGCCGCGGTTCCGAAAGCGAAAATTGTCGCGGTGAAAACCCAGTCAGACCAGACTTATCACGCGGTTGCCACCAGGCGCGGCGCGTATTACGTTCCCTACATGCTGCCGGGCGAGTACACCGTAACAATTACCGCCCAAGGCTTTGCGACGCAGAGGCAAGAGCACGTGGTGCTGCGGGGCAGCCAAACCGTGGGACTGAATTTCAAGCTAAGCGTGGGCGCAACATCGCAAACGGTGACCGTGACCACCGCGCCGCCATTGCTGGAAACCGAAACGGGTTCGGGAGGAACCGTATTGAACGAGCGCGAGATCGAGACGCTTCCCCTGAACGGCCGGCAGATTTATTCGCTGCTGGGAACGACCCCGGGATCGCAGTTCACGCAAACGCAATTCGGCGCGGGAGGATACTCCGGCACGCGAGGATGGGACACCTCGAATGCCTACACATTGGGTGGAGGCGTGCAAGGCTTCCAGCAGTTCTACCTCAACGGCACGAATATCACGGTGCAAAATAACGGCGCCCAAGGGACGTGGACGATTGCGCCCAATGTGGACAGCCTGCAGGAAGTAAACCTGATGACGACCACCTACGACGCCCGGTTCGGGCGCAGCGGAGGAGGCAGCGTCAATATGGTGCTCAAGGAGGGTTCGAACGCCTTCCACGGCGAGGCATACGAGTATCTGGAGAACGGTCTCATGAATGCCAACACGTATGAGAACAACCTGAACGGCCAGCCCCGCCAGGATCTGCATCAGAACCAATTCGGAGGAACGGTCGGAGGACCCGTCATCAAGAATAAAGTTTTCTTCTTCGCAAGTTACGAAGGGTATCGCGAGGTCATTCCGTTCACCACGCTGACCAGCGTCCCGCCCGCCTACCTGCGGCCGCAGCCAGGCCAGGGCGTGAACTTTACGCAGTCGGGCTATAGGGTGTTTGACCCGGCGACCACTGCCTGCACCGCGCCCGGCGGAACACTCCTCAACTGTCCAGGATCTTCGTTCTCCCGCCAGATGTTTCCCAACGACACTATTCCGGCCAACCGAATCAATCCTATTGGAGCGGCTGTGCTGAATCTTTATCCGCTGCCCAACACGGCCGGCAATGGCCTGCAAAACAACTACATTGTCAACACGCCGGACCGGTATAGCTACGACCAGCCGATCGTTCGCGTCGACTACAACACCGGCACTAACATGCGCTGGTACAGTATGTTCGCGTACCAGCACGGAACGGAATTCCGGAACAGCAGCGGCTTTGCTCCTCCTGCCGAAAACGGCAATATCAATCAACTTCGGCAAGCGCTGGTCGCAAGCCAGGACATGACCTATACGTTTTCGCCGACCTTGGTCGCCGATTTCAAAGGCTCGTTTGTTCGTTACATCCAGGAAGCACCCAATGGGGATTTAACCACCAATGTCAATCCCCAGACAACGCTCGGCTTAAACATGCCTCTTGTTCCGACCGAGATACGTCCGTTGCTGCCGCAGTTTACGACCAGCGATGGTTTTTACCCGCAAGTGGTCGGAAACAACTTGGGCACGCAGTATTACAACGCGACGAGTTTCGATACCGATTTCACCAAAACAATCGGAAATCACACCATTCATTGGGGCGGCGAAATTCAAGAGCTGCAGTATGGGAATCCCCGGTCGGTCGGTTCTCCGAATGGCGATTTCGCCTTCGGCACGCAGAATACGCAGTACAATCCGCTTCTACGAAATCAGCTTCCGGGCGTCAACGATGGGTTCGATGTCGGCGACCTGCTGCTGGGCGATCCGTCCAGCGGAGGAGTCGATTATAATCACACGCTGTTTGAAGGTTTCCCGACTTGGGCGCTGTATGCACAGGACGACTGGCATGTCACCCACCACCTGACTATAAACGTAGGCCTTCGTTACGACGTGCAAGTCGGCCTGCGCGAGCGCTACAACGGCGTGAACCGCGGCCTTTGCCTTTCTTGCGTCAATCCGATCACGAACAACACGGTGTATCAAGCGAATCTTGCCGCCGATGGGGGCGCGTTAAGCGCCGCAGGCATTAACCCGACTTCTCTCTCGACAGTCCTGGGGGGTATTGAATTTCCGGGCGTAAACGGGCAGTCACGAGATGCTTACAACACCGACTACAGCAACATCCAGCCTCGCTTTGGATTCGCCTACCAGTTAAACAGTAAAACGGTCATCCGCGGCGGATGGGGCTTGATGTACGCGGTAGGTCTGGAAGCCGGGACCACCGCAGGGTTTACGCAGACCACAAGTTACGTCAACACGTTGACTAACGGCGCGACCCCGACCAACTACTTTCCCAGCGGAAATCCATTTCCAAATGGCGTCGAAGCGCCTCCCGGAAATAGTCTGGGACTGCTGACCAACGTTGGGAATGGTAATTCTATCGATTTTCCGCAGCGCAGGATTCCACGCTCCCAGATCGTTTCGCTCGGCTTCCAGCGCGAACTGCCGGACCAAATCGTATTAGATGCCCGCTTTGCAGGAAACTTTACCAACCGGCTGCGCGCCAATACCAGCATCAACAGCACCTTAACCTTGCCTGAACTCGAAGCGGGCATTGCCAATCCCAATCTCTTCAACCAGCTTGTGCCCAATCCCTACTACAACGTGGTTCCCGCAACAAGCACCCTTGGCTCTTCGCCTACAGTGAAAGCGCTTCAATTGATGCTTCCTCTTTCGCAATACAACGGCCAAATTCTGGATTACACCAATCCTTTGGGCACGAACGACTATATGGGCCTGGAAGTCAAAGCCGAAAAGCGATTCAGTCACGGCCTTTACTTCCGCGCCGCTTATACGTATTCCAAGACCATGCAGGATACCAGTTTTCTGAATACCTATCCGTATCAGAATCAGAATCTCTACCGCCAGATTGGACCGACGGACCGCACGCATGTCTTTTCCATCACCGCCAACTACGATCTGCCGGTTGGCAAGGGACGCGCGTTTCTTAGCAATCCGAACAAGGTTGTGAGTGCCTTTGTGAGCGGCTGGAGCGTCAGTCCTGTGTTTTCCTTTGAGACCGGTTTCCCGGTCACCATCAACAACAGTTACTACTACGACTGCCACCACAGCTACACGCCCGACGGCGGCCCGACGATGCGCAACTACCTTTATAACGACTACAGCAGTGGAAGCAAGCTGGGCTGCTGGTCCACCATCCCGCAATATGGGCTGATCGATCTACCGAACCGCATCGCTACGTTGCGTCAACCCAGTATTCCTAATCTCGACGTTTCAGTCGAAAAAGACTTTTCAATCATCGAGAACATCCAGGCAAAGCTTCGCCTGGATGCCTTTAACATCACAAACAGCGTGCTTTTCGGCGGCCCGGACACCAACCCCAACGACGGCCCTCCCGTGCAGCAGGCGAATGGCAGCTACACCGGTTACGGAACAGTCGGCCCGACGCAACAGAATTTTCCACGAATCTTGCAAGTGTCGCTTAAGGTGTCGTTTTAAGAGGCGGGCAGGGTTGGGAGGTGGGTTTAGGAACAAGAGGGCGGCTATTTTGTTGAGGTTTCGGTACAATTGGTTCACTGTGACAGCCCCAAACGATTCCGCTCTCCAGGTCTTTTATGGCACACTTCCGCTCATGGGCGCGGTTATTCTTGCTATCTGGAATAACAATGCCCGTCTCTCGGAATTGTCGAAGCGTATCGACGATATTAGAATCACGCTGGATAAGAGAATAAACGATCTGAAGTCCGGGATGGACATCCAGTTCAAGGAAATCCGCGAACGGCTCACCGCTTTGGAACGAGATTCGCGAATGGTGTATTAGCGCTTTTTTTGTTCCATTCCAAGGCTATTTTTCGTAAGGTGAAGACCGTTTGTTCCATGATGTCGATGAATTGCTGACAGGCGCGATTCCTTCCCGTCGCGCGCCGCGGATTTAAGCCAATAATTTTCCCAATTTCTAAAGTTAGTTCTGTGATTCTATTGCTCAATGGCGGCGGCGCTCATTGTCATAAAACTGTTTAGCTCGTCTGTTACGTCAGTGTCTCCGTTCGTACGTTGCATCAACAAAATTCCGACCAGATCCTTCTGTGGGTCGACCCACTCGTAAGTCCGATAAGCACCGCCTTTGACGTAGCTGCCTAAGGAGTTGTAGCGGAACATTCCGGAAGGCTCGCGCACGACTTCGTATCCGTAGCCATGGCCGACGCCTGGCACCCAGCCAGCCTTTATTTCTCCGGTATGTGGAACGGTCATGAGTTGCACTGCGGCCATCGATAGAATTCGCCTACCGTCCAGCTCGCCCCGATTCCTCATCATCTCGTTGAATCGGAGCATGTCGGATGCCGTGCTCAATAGACCTCCGGCTGGCGAGGGAATCGCAGGAGGCTGCGCGGGCACGTCGGCGGCTACCTGCTTCAGATGTCCCTCTTGATAGGTGTAAAGCCCTGCCAGACGCTGTCTCTTCTCCGGTGGAAGAAAGAAGGAAGTATCGCGCATGTGCAGCGGCTCGAAAATGTGTTGGCTTAGGAAGTCATGGAAGGATTGCCCGGAAACGACCTCGATGACGCGCCCTAGAATGTCGTATCCGATGTTGCTGTAACTCCAGTTTGTGCCAGGCTCGAATAAGAGTTTCGTTTTCGCTCCCGCAGCGGCCAGATCGGCTAGTGAATTCGGGCGCGCGCCGCTGCCAAGATCCGCCGATCCCGGCAGGCCGGACGTATGAGTCATCAGGTCCTCAAGGTTGATCGGCCGCGCCGGCACAATGGGATTGCAATAGAAACTAGTACGCGCGCCGCAGGGATTCAGTCTCAGATTCTTGTACTCCGGCAAGAACTTTTCAACGGGATCGATGACGGAAAGCCGTCCTTCGTCAACCAGCAGCATGATGGCAGCGCATGTGATCGGCTTAGTCATGGAAGCGATGCGAAAGATAGTGTCTTTGGACATGGGCTTCCGGCCGTCCTGGAAACCGACCGCTTCGAAGCTTGCCACATGGCCGTGCCGCGCGATTACGGTCACGATCCCGGCGGTTTTGCCCTCGGTGACAAATTCCTGCATGCGCCGGGGGATTGCGGCAAGGCGCTCCGCGTTCATTCCGGCGGCTTTGGGATCGAGTTTGTCCGGCGCAAACCTGTCCGCCGCAGTGCACAAGACCGCGAAGCAGAGTAAAGTAGCGGTTATTTTCACTGAGTTGGGGTAGTATAGCAAGTTCGGCACGGGCAGACCTTATGCCGGTGTGAGATATGATCTGGAATTCGGCTCCTTGCAGATTTTTTATGAAGAAATATTTGATTCTTGGCGCGCTGGCGGCGGGCTTCGTGCCAGCGCGGCTTCCGGCTGCTGAATGGAAGCAGCTTTTTAATGGGAAGAATCTGGATGGATGGCAGCATGTCGATAAGGGCGGCGATACCGTTGAGAACGGACTGATCAGGACTCATGGCGGTATGGGCCTGCTGGTTTGGACCGGCGGAAAAGTGGGCGATTGTACGATTCGCGTCGTTTATAAGATGCGGGATTTCAATGATAATTCCGGCGTGTTCATTCGCATTCCGACGAAGCCCACCGATGCCTGGATGCCGGTGAACAAGGGCTACGAAGTGCAAATCGATAACCATCCCGAGACGGGCGGCGAGGATGAGTATCACGTGACGGGCACGCTGTATTCGCTGACGAAACCGCTGGCGAAACCGGGCAAGCCGGGGCCGGAGTGGAACACGATGGATATTACGCTCGATGGTCCGCGGACAATTGTGACGGTGAATGGCGTGAAGGTCACGGATTACACGGAGGGCCAACCGGTTCCGCCGAAGAAGTTGAGCTTTGAACCGAATCGCGGGCGGCGGCCGGATACCGGTTGGTTTGGCCTGCAAAACCATAGCGACAACGATATCGTCTTTTTTAAAGAAGTCGCGATGAAGCCGTTGAAGTAGGGCGATTCCTTTTTGAACGCTCCCCTTCCGGGACAAACCGCGAACGGACTGACGCGGGGGTTGGGCCTGTTCCCTGCCCTCGCTTCCAACATGCTCAGCATGGTGGGGGTTGGTCCGTTTCTGACGATACCGCTAATCCTTTCCACCATGGGCGGACCGCAGGCGTTGGTGGGGTGGATCGTTGGCGCGGCGATTGCGGCCTGCGATGGTTTGGTTTGGGCGGAGTTAGGGGCCGCCATGCCGGGTTCGGGCGGATCGTACGAATACTTGCAGCAGGCGTTCAATCCCCAGGGATTAGGACGGTTGATGGGATTTCTGTTTCTGTGGCAAGTGATGTTGGCGGCTCCGTTAACGGCGGCTTCGGGGGCGGTCGGATTTGCCGACTATTTCCGCTATTTGTACCCTTCGCTCACTGGCGCGGAACATACGGGATTGGCGATCGGGGTTTGCGTACTGGCCACAGTTTTGCTTTACCGGGACATCCGTTCGATCGGGACGCTTTCCGCCATCATGTGGATCGGGCTGATGGCAGCGATCGGGATTATTATCTGGGGCGGGGTGGGGCATTTTCATGCCCGGCGCGCTTTCGATTTTCCGCAGGGCGCCTTCGCGCTCACGCCGGCTTTTTTCATGGGACTGGGCGGGGCGACGCTGGTCAGCATGTACGATTACAGCGGCTACTTCAACGTGTGTTTGATTGGCGGTGAAGTAAAGAATCCGAGCACGACGATTCCCCGCTGCGTGCTGCTTTCCATTGCGATTCTTGCGGTATTGTACATGGCGATGAGCCTTTCGATTATCGGCGTGGTGCCGTGGCGCGAGGCAATTCATTCCCAGGCGATTGTTTCCGATTACATGGAGCATATTTATGGCGCGAGGATTGCGGCGTTGATGACATGCCTGATCTTGTGGGTGGCGTTTGCTTCAGTGTTTTGCCTGCTGCTGGGGTATACGCGCGTGCCGTACGCGGCGGCGGCGGAGGGGCACTTTTTCTCAGCGTTTGCGCGGGTTCATCCACGGCGGCGATTCCCTTCGTTTTCGGTCCTGTTTATGGGCGCGATGTCGGCTGCCGCTTGCCTGCTGACGTTAGAGGCGCTGATTAAGGCGTTGATCGTGATTCAGATTATTACGCAGTTTGCGGCGCAGTGCGTGGCGGTGGTTTTGATCCGGCGCAGGCGGCGGGATATTGTGCGGCCGTTCTCCATGCCGTTCTATCCGGTGCCGGTTATGATTGCGATGGCGGGATGGCTGTACATTCTGGCGACGAGCGGGTGGCCGTATATCGTCAGCGGGTTTAGTTTGCTGGTATTGGGGATTGCGGCGTTTTGGTGGCGGTCGCGGCGGGAGTTGCGGGTGAGCGTTTAAGGGCTATTCTCCGATCCAGTTCCGCAAAAACCTTGGCTAGGGACAACTCGCGCCCATCCTGAAGGGAGAACGACTCTGCGGACTTAACCTCGTGGAGCCCACGCGGGACTTCGCTCCATTGCCAGCCGGAGCGCTGCTCCGGATCAATTACAAGGATATTCGGGATACCCAGCCGAGCGTAGTCCGAGCATTTTTTGGAGACGCGAGAGAAGCGGTCGTCTGGAGATAAGATCTCGACCACAACATCGACGGGGCTTTCCGGATACACCGTTTCAATTGGACCACTGGTCGCGATGACATCTGGAACCGGTTGAACGTCTGGATCGATTCTTAGGGTGACCTCGGAGCTCGATTCAAATCCAAGCTCATCCAGAAAGAGCATTAAAATTTTCTCCAGCAATCCGTGCAACCAGGTCGCCATCGGTTTTTGTATCGCTTCTCCGTACCAGTATTCGTAATGAGGCTTGCAGTCGCCGTAGAGGCGTTCGAATTCCGCAAGCGTTAGTTTTTCAGCAACGGCGGTCGCCATAGTCGTATTGTAGTTCTGCGGTGATTTTTCGCGGGTTTGCTGGTTTTCTCTGCTTGGCTATTGCGTTGTGGCCGTCGCCGCAGAGCCCCACTTTCTCAGCCGATGTACGGGTGGTGAATTTGTTTGCGGTGGTACATGACGGCTCCGGGCGGATTCGGAACGATCTGGCGAAGGACAAGTTCAAGCTGCAGGTGGATGACGGGCCGCAAGCGATTGCCTATTTTTCGCGGCAGACGGATCTGCCGTTAACGCTCGGGTTGTTAGTGGATACGAGTGCCAGTATGCTGCGGGTTTTTGACGAGGAGCGGACGGCGAGCATTAAGTTTCTTAAGCAGGTTTTACGGGAACGCAGCGATCAGGCGTTTCTGGTTCACTTCGACCGTGGCGTGCAATTACTGCAGGGACTCACGTCGTCGCGGCGGAAGCTGCAGGCGGGGCTGGGGGCATTGGATTCACAGACGTGGTTTGCGCGGCAGATGGAGCGGCCTCGAGTTCCGTCAACCGGGAGGCGGGGCGTTAGCACGGCACTTTATGACGCGGTTGTGCAGTCGGCCAACACGTACATGCGGAGTCTGCAGGGCCGCAAGGCAATTGTTCTGTTATCGGATGGCGTGGACGATGGCAGTGCCAGTTCACTGAATGAAGCGATCGGGGCGGCGCTTCGGGCGGATACGTTGATTTATTCGATACACATTTTTAATCGCGCGCCGATGGGGCCGGAGGATCAGCGCCAGCGGCAGAAGATCGCATTCGGCAAGCAGGTGCTACTGCGCATGTCGCGGCAGACCGGCGGAGGATTTTTCGAGGTCACGGATAAAGAGAGCGTCCAGGCGATTTTTGCGGAGATCGAAGCCGAATTGAGGAACCAGTACAGCCTGGGGTTTACACCTTCGGACGAAGGCGCTTCTTCCGGATTCCATCGAGTGGTTTTGACGACTACGCCGGAAGGATTCACAGTGCAAACGCGGGAGGGATATTTTGTCAGTACATTAACTACAGGAGGTGGAAACTTACCTCCACGGTGACTTGTACCTTCACGGCTTCACCATCTTTCGTTCCTGGCTGAAAGCGCCATTGCTTTACTGCATTCACGGCCGTAGTGTCTTCTTTGCTGGTGAGACTGGTGAGGACGTGAAGATCGGTAGGAAGGCCGTCTAGGGTGACCACGGTGGAGATCTTGACGACGCCGTCAACGAACGCTTCATCGGCAGAGTCGGAAAATTCGGGCTCCACGTAGTGAATCAGTTTCGGCGCCTTTACATCGGCTCCGGGCTTATAGACGGTGTCGGCTGAATCCTGCTTTTTTGGACCGGAGCTCTTCTGATGGGTGTCATCGACGCCTGCGGCATGCAAGAAACCGGCAGTAAGAACACAGGGTATCAATAGCAAATTGGCCCGTATTTTCGAGCTGAAACACACTTCCAAACCTCCCCAACTGCAAGCAATTGCCAGAGAGACGAATATAGAGCGTTTGAAGTTGCTGGATTTGCACAGATTTACAAAGTGGGCTCCACTAGGCGCTCGACGTTAACGGCGTAGAGGGCGGACTTGCCCTCGTGATCGCTTTGAAAGTAGACGCGCCGGCTGTCGGGTGAAAACACGGGAGAGACGGAAGCCGGTTTGGTGGAGCGGTGTTCGCAGAGGGTGAGTTCCCGCTGCGGGGAGCGCAAGAGTAAGTCGACAGTGGGCTGAGCCTTGCTGCGGCTGGCGCCTACGAAGACCGAACCGTTGCCATTCGGTGCAAATGCGGCAAATTGACTGGTGCGCTCTACCGGCCGCTCCATGCCGGTGTCGGGGAGCACTTCATGGATCTCCGGCACTGGTACTCCATTGATTTCAATCTCGCGCAGGAATAGCAGGGACTGGCCGTTGGGATTCCAGATTGGGTTCCAGATGTTCCCCTTGGCCAGAAGCTTGGGCTTCGATTCGCCTAAGCCAGCGAAGGAGACGTACCAGATTTCACGGACGCCGGAGGACGGCGCACGTTCGAAAAAGCAGCCTTCCCCGGAAGGCCGCACCGAGATTTCCGGGCCATTGACGCCGTCGGCGATAATCTTTCTCCCGCTTACGCGGATGAGTTGGGTCCCTTTCAAGACAAGTACCTGAGAAGAGTGCCCTTCTAAAGCGAAGGCGTCGGCACCTTCGGCGATCGTGCGTGTCCTCAGATTCGATAGTGTAATTTCCCTCACAGTTTTGCCATCGAGCAGGTAGAGAGCGCGTTCTCTCGCATCCAGGCACAAGGAGCGGGGAGCGAGATCTTTCGACTCGCAAAGCAGGCGGGAACGGCCCGTCCGCAGGTCGGTTTCGAGAGGGGACAATGGTCCAAAGCGGGTGGAGGAAAAGACTAGGAAACGTTCCCTGGCAGCGATGAAACGGTGGACGGGCGCGGGGAGGACGCTTTCCCAGCCGGGATTGGTGAGCCGGACGACGATGTTCTCGGTTAGGGGATCGACGAAACGGACGAATTCGCCAACTTGCGGCAACGAGCGCATTCGCTTCTGACGAACGTCGCTGACGGCGAGCACGAGAGATGGCGGCAGAACGGACAGGAACGAACGGCGAGTAAGACCCTTATGCACTACATCCGTATCGTACCTGCCGGGCGAATGTGGGAACGGCTACAGACCGAAATCGCTGACGCCGGTCTGCGCCATTTGAACATTGCGGGATCTTCCCATGTAGTTGTGGGGGTTCACGGGAACACCGTGCAGGCGAACTTCGTAGTGCACGTGGGGACCGGTGGAACGGCCGGTGGAACCGGAAAGGGCGATGACTTGGCCCAACCGCACTTCTTCTCCCGGAATGACCAGTACTTTAGACAAATGACCGTAATAAGTCTGGAAACCGTTGCCGTGATCCACGACGACAAGATTTCCGTAGCCGGTGTGCCAACTGGCGGTGGTGACGACGCCATCCGCAGTGGTATGCACGGGGGTTCCTTTCACGACGGCGAGATCCACACCAGTATGAAAGGCACCTTCGTAGGAGAATGGATCGGATCGACCGCCGAAACCGCTGGTCATAATGCCTTTGACCGGCCAGAGGTCGGGCGTGCCGTGAATTTGCCACTTGTAAGCGTAGCGATGATAGACATGCGAGAAGCTGGCTGACTTGAGAAAGTTGTATTCGGCCAAGGTTTCTTTTACGCTCGGCGCCGTGTCGGCATAGGCCAGACTCAGGCCATCATTTCCTAATTCGGGCTGGGTGATTCCGTAGGCTACCGTAACCTCGTTGGCCAAGTTTTGCAGAGAAGCAATCTGTTCGTTGTGCTGGCGTGAGACACGCTGGAGGGTTTGGTAGCGGGCGCGAAGGTGATCGAAATCGGCACGCAATTGGGAGTACTGGGGGGGCTTCGCTACGTTCCCGAAGACGCCCAAATCGGTCGCGAGAATTCCGCAGGAGAATAGGAATAGGGATGCGACAGCAAGGAGGGAAAGACAAACGTACTTGAGACTCACCTCAATCCGCTTTCCACGCCCAGCACGCGACTTGGGGAGCTCAACGATTAAGAAATTTTGGGCCATTCTCTTCCTGTAGGTCCGGTTTAAGGGTGCATAACGCCACAAGACATACCCCATCAACAGTTTGGGAGGTATATACAAACCTTAATCTACAGACTAGCTTTGCAAGTTGGAGCGTGTCAATAACAAATCTTCCCGTTGTGTAATGAGAAATACACAAACGGGCTTTGGCGGTCACTTGTCGTAATAATGGAGCCATGGCGTTTGAACGAGAGATTGAGGTTGCACGGATGTTGGCCGAAGAAGCGGGCGCATTGGCAGCGGATTATCAGCGCCAAGGCGTAACAGCCGAGGAGAAGGCGGACGAATCGCCGGTGACCGCAGCCGATAGGGCTTGCGAAAAGCTGATTGTGGAACGGCTTACCCGGGAATTTCCCGGGGACGGGCTATTGGGCGAGGAAGGCGCGAATCGGGAAAGCCGGAATGGCCGGAAATGGATTATCGATCCGATTGATGGGACGCGTGATTTCGTGCGGGGGATTCCGCTGTGGTCGGTGCTCATCGGCTTGGAAGAGGATGAAGAGGTTGTGGCCGGGGTGGCCTATAGCCCGCGCCAGAATTTACTGCTGTCGGCGAGCAAAGGGGGCGGCGCTTGGGCAAACGGTGTGCGGCTTCATGTTTCAGGGAAGACGGGCCCGGCGGATGCCGTGCTTTCATTTAACGGTTTTAATAAGAAGGGTATCGATCGGTTTGAGGCGAAGCTGCTGCCGTGGGTGAGAAAGTTTTGGGCGGTTCGGAGCTTGGGCGGTTCGGTGGACGCGATGCTGGTGGCTCAGGGACTGGCTGATGTATCGATCGATCCGGTGGCGGCGCCGTGGGATGTGGCTCCGCTGAAAATCCTGGTGGAAGAGGCGGGGGGCAAGTTTGGGAGCTTCGATGGAGAGAACACGATCTACGGCGGAAATGCTTATGCCTGCGCGCCGGGTCTGGAAGCGTATGTAAAGGAACTGCTGGCCTGAATGAATTTGGCGGAATCGATTCGCAGCCGTTTTGGAAGTGTCCGTGTCCTGGTGGTGGGGGACGTGATGCTGGATGAGTATTTGCTGGGTGCGGTAAGCCGGATTTCGCCGGAAGCGCCGGTGCCGGTGGTGGAGATCAAGAGTAGGCAATACGTAGCGGGAGGGGCCGGGAACGTGGCCGCGAACGTGGTGAGCTTAGGAGCACGCTGCAATGTGGTCGGACTGTGCGGGGAGGACGAAGCGGCGAACACGCTACGTTCGATTCTGGGCCGGAGTGGTGTGGACGCCGGGGGGATGGTGTGCGTACCCGGGCGGGCGACGACCCGCAAGACGCGCGTGATCGCCGGGCAGCAACAGATTGTGCGGTTCGATGTGGAGGAACGGGCGGAACTGGACCCCGATACACAGGCAGTGCTGCGCGGCCGAGTAGAGGATGGGATTGCGAGGGCAGATATCTGCGTGCTCTCCGATTACGGTAAGGGGGTGCTGTCGCATGCCATCTGCCGGATGGCGATTGAGTTGGCGGCGCAGCGGAGTATTCCGGTGCTGGTGGACCCGAAGGGGGTTCGCTTCGATAAGTATCAAGGAAGCACGCTGATTACGCCGAACCTAGGAGAGGCTGCGCGCTTCACCGGGATTGCGATGGAGGGAGAAGAGGACGTGATGGATGCGGGACGGCGATTGCTGGAGGCGCTTCCGGGTTCGGCAGTGTTGATCACGCGCGGGCCCGAGGGTATGACGCTGTTTCGTGAAGGGGCGCCGGCAGTGACGATTCCGACGGTCGCCATGATGGTATACGACGTGGTGGGGGCGGGTGACACAGTTATGGCGGCGTTAAGTATTTCGCTGGGGGCGGGACTCGATTTCCAATCGTCGATGCATATCGCAAATATTGCCGCTGGAATTGCGGTGGGCAAGCATGGCACGGTGGCGGTAGCGCTTGAAGATGTTCTGGGACATGCCGCGATCGATAAACTGGCGGATGATTCCCATTAGCGTTGATTAAGAACGGGAAGGAGCAATCCAGCCTGCTTGTACTATTCATTCCATCTGCAATTACAAAATGGCAGCTTCCATGAACTTCAGAAATGCATTCAGTTTCGGTGTCATGCTCAGGCGGGTGGGATAGAGGACGTACAGTTCGATGGGGGTCGGCTTCCAATCCGGCAACACACGCAGCAAATGCTTGTTCCTGACGTCGGTAAGGACCTCCCATTCGGGAATAATCGCGATTCCAACTCCATCAATACAGAGTTGGTGATGAATAACGGGATCGCCAACCGATACTCTTCCGCGCAGGCGCACCTCTTGCACCCTGTCGTCCTTGCGAAGGCTCCAGGTTGTCCCCTCACGTGCTGTCGTCATGGTGAGACAGGAGTGCTGCGCTAGATCCTGGGGCGAAAGGAGCGGAGATGCCGCCGCCACGTATTGCCAGCTTGCATAGATGCCGAGCTCCACAGTCAACATTCGTTTCTGAATGATCTGGGAGTCCGTCTCGGGCCGAATGGTTTGGAACGCGACATCCACGCGTTGGGCGAGAGGATCGATCTGTCCTCCTCGCAGCGTCATTTCGATTCTGAGTTCCGGATAACTTTTGAGAAAACGGGCTAGCTTCGGCGCGACAGAGGATCGTGCCAGTGTGACGGGCAGTGCGACGCGCAAGGTTCCGCGCGGCTGTTCTGTCAATTTTGAAACAGCGGCTTCACCATTATCTGACTCCTCCATGGCACGCCTGGCATACATGAGGTAGGTCTCGCCAGCTTCCGTGAGAGCAAGGCGCCGGGTGGTTCGTTCAAAAAGACGAGTTGCCAACCGATTCTCCAAGCTGACGATTGCGCGGCTGGCAGCAGCCTTCGAGATTCCTAAGGCGGCGGCGGCGCGCGTGAAGCTCATCTCCTCTGCAATGATTGTGAAAATCTGAAGCTCGTTCAGGTCCTTCATTGTTTCAGATTTTATTGTTTCATTTGGGCAATAAACCGTTTCTGAAAACCTCATTGTTCTCGCGGTCCGGACAGACTAAGGTCGAAGGAGAGGGAATTTCAAGATGAAAGTTTTAGTGACAGGCAGCACGGGTACGGTCGGTTCTGAAGTGCTCAAGGAGCTTCGCAAACGCGATGCAGCGGTTCGCATCCTTGTACGCAAGAAAGATGAAAATAAGTCATCCCCAGAAAGGGCTCCGGAAGGGATTGAGGTTATGGTGGGTGATTTACTAGACCCAGTTTCGGTACAGAAGGCTCTCGACGGCGTGGATAAGCTATACCTTCTAAATGCCGTTGTTCCTGATGAACTGACGCAGGGCCTTATTGCCTACGACCTCGCGAAGAAGCTGAAGCTCAAACACATCGTGTACCATTCAGTCTTCAAGGTGGAGGAGTTCAAGGATGTTCCTCACTTTGCCGCGAAGCTTGCGATGGAGAGCGCGCTGCGAGAGTTCGATCTCCCCTTCACCATCATTCGTCCGAATTACTTTTTCCAGAACGACGCATCGCTCAAAGACCCGCTGACGAAAGCTGGCGTGTACCCGATGCCTCTCGGACCGCAGGGCATCTCGGCCGTCGACGTGCGGGATATCGCTGAGGCGACGGCCATTGCACTGACGACCGATGGGCATCAAGGAAAGACTTACAACCTGGTTGGTCCGGAGGTGCTGAGCGGTCCCAAGGTGGCGGCGATCTGGAGCGGACTACTCGGCAAGGAGGTCCATTACGCCGGAGATGATATGGATGCATTTGAGCAGCAGATGCGGCAGAGAGCTCCTTCGTGGTCGGCGTTCGACCTCCGCATGATGTTCCAGGGATATCTGGAGCGCGGCTTCGTCGCGGATAAGGGAGATGTTGAATCGTTGACGAAGTTGCTAGGGCACGCGCCCCGCCGCTATGAAGATTTTGCGCGGGAAACTGTCCAGAATTGGCAAAAGCAATAGCAAGAGCCGCTAAATGCGAAATCATGGGGGTTCATGAGAAAGACATCCATCCTGTTGGCCACTACGGCCCTCTTATCGACGCTGGTCTTCGCCGCTGAGTACAACTTAGGAAAACTCGCTAAATCTAACAAAATCGAACTGTTCAATCGCACGCTCGATCAGATGAAGGCCGGTAAACCGGAAGTTGTGTTCTTGAACTCAGCTGAAGATTACGGCCTGGCATGGATCACCGGCGTTGAATTCTCTGATGGAGTCATCGAGCTGGAAGTCAAAGGAAGGAACCAGCCTGGCCAGAGCTTCGTGGGGATTGCGTTTCACGGTCAGGACAACAAAACGTTCGATGCCGTCTATCTGCGGCCATTTAATTTCCAAGCTGCGGAAGCGGATCACCGGAGCCACTCTATTCAATACATTTCTCTGCCCAAGTACGACTGGAGCGACCTGCGAAAAAATTACCCCGGAAAATATGAATCGGCTCTGAGCCCGGCTCCGGGGGCGGAATCCTGGGTGAGATTGAAGCTGGTAATCAAAGGCAAGAGCGTATCCGCATTCGTAAATGGGGCGGACAAACCCGCGTTGAGTATTGAATTGCTGGATGACCGGCATAATGGAAGGCTGGGCTTGTGGGTGGGCAACGGTTCTAACGGCTGGTTCAGAAATCTCAAGATCACTCCGCCGGTGAGGTGAGTAGAGATCGGGGTTGTTATTCCACACGCACACTCGCCAGGAAACTTTCTCCAGCATGAAACCCAGATGATTTCTGTGACTCCCTCCCTCGGTTGGAGAGCAGTTGCTGTTCTGACATTCGCACTGGGGTGCGGATCGCGGCATCCAGCGTCAGCCCAAACTAGCCGAATCGCGGACATCAGCAAAGCGGCGGGGTGAGTTGCAGAAAAGCACGGCTTTACGGGTTCATTGCTTGTAGTAGAGCGCGATACGGTTCTCGCGGATGCGTCTGTCGGCTTCGCAGACCTTGACTCGGCCAATTAAGGGGTCACTACACCAAACGTCCAAAATCGTACGTTAGCGCCTTAGGGCTTAGCACCACCCAACTTCCAAGCATGCGTTTCTCAAGATCAACGTTCTTCTCCAGTCTTGCTAGATCCTCTCGACGGGTGGTTTGGTCTTACGGAAGCCGGGGAATAAATGATGCGGCCTCATCGTAAGTACTACCATGCGTACGAGAGAAGCTCAGCCAATGGTTTCCGTTCAACAGACGATGCGGTGTGCTGCGTCATGATCGGGGCCAGCGGGAGGGTTGCCACTTATACTCGAAGACGTGACTCCTAGCGATCCGATGGTATTCTTCCATGTTCTTTTCCGTTTTATCCACGTGGGCTCCGTCATTCTTCTGCTGGGAGGAATGGTTTACGCGAGGCTGGTGCTGGTTCCCACATTGAATTCGCTGCCCGAGGACCTGCGCCTTCCTGCTGCATCGCGGGCGCAGATTAGTTTTCGGGGCATTTTGTATGGATTGCTGGTGCTGATTGTGGGGTCTGGCATTTATAACTTGGTGACCGGGCCCAAACACGGTGAGGATTATCAGATTTGGTTCGGGGTGAAGATGCTGCTGGCGGCGCATTTCATTGCGACAGCGATTTTGTGGTCGACCTCTCCCTACGGCGATGTTTCGGTGAATCGCAAGAGCAAGCACCGGCTAATCAGCGCCAGCATTTCAGGGTTGGCGATTGTCCTGGTTGCCGCGTACCTCAAGTCGCTGACGCAACGCGGCCTTTAAGCGGCATCTAACTAGCGAGCAATGAATATGACACCGTACGAGGCGCTGCGTACAAAGACAGCATGGATCGATCTTTCTAGCCGGGGGAAGATTCGCGTGAGCGGCGAAGACCGGGCACGGCTGCTGCATGCGATGAGCACTAATGACGTCGCGGCGATGAAGGCGGGAGATGGCCTTTATGCGTTTTTCCTGAATGCACAAGGGCGCATTCAGGCCGATGCCTACATTTACGATTTGGGCGAAACGATGCTGCTGGACACGGAACCGGAGGTGGCCGCGAAACTTCTGGAGCACCTGGATAAGTACGTCATTGCGGATGACGTCACGCTAGAGGACGAAACGGGCCAGTGGGCGGCGATTGGGCTAGAAGGACCGGAAAGTATTAAGTGCGCCGCCGATCTGGGGATTGCCGTACCGGAGAAGTATCACTGGCTGGAGTTCGGGAATGGTTTTGCGGTGCGCGCGGCGAGTACCACTCCCGACGGTCTGCGTGTGTTTCTCCCTGCGGGAGAAGAGGGTGAGTTTGTTCATAAACTGGAGGCGGCGGGCATCCCACGGGCTGATGCCGCAGACGCGCGGATTGTACGTTTAGAGAATGGCATCCCGCGCTACGGCGAGGACATCACTGAGCGGTTTCTAGTGCAGGAAACACAAGCGCTGCATGGTGTTCACTTCAATAAAGGGTGCTACCTGGGACAGGAGATTGTGGAGCGGGTACGGTCGCGCGGGCAAGTACACCGGCTGCTCAGTCCCATTCGCATCAAAGGCAAAAACGCGGTAGACGCGGGCACGAAGTTTGTGTCCGGCGACGCGAATATGGCGGAAGTCACGTCGTCGGTTTATTCACTGGCTCTCGGAGAGGTGGTTGGCCTTGCATACGTGCGGGCGGAGGCGTTACAGAATAAACCGCCTCTGACGGTAACGGGCAGCGAACCAGCGGTTGAGGGTTACCTACCCTAAACGCCTGCTCGGTGACTTAGTCGCTTAAGAGGTGTCCGTAGGGTTCCAGCGACTCCACGTTGTCACAGACGGCTTTCACAGCGGCGGTGATCGGCACCGCGAGAATGAGGCCGATGCCTCCCCAGATGCTTCCCCAAAACATCAGGGCGACGGTGACGGCGAGCGGGTTGAGGCGGACCCGGCGGCCTACGATTTTCGCGTAAAGGAAATTCATGGCGAGCACGTGCAACATCCCTGCAAGGGCCATGAGCAGAAGTATGATTTTAAGCTGATTGGGAATGGCTAGGGCGGCGAGCACCGGGGGGATCATCGAGAGCGGCAGCCCAACATAGGGGATCAGGCTACAGAACGCGCTGATCGGTCCGATAAGAAGCCAATAGGGAACCTTGAGGAAGAAGAATGCTGTGGCGCTCAGGATGCTCAGCAAAATCCAAAGAAAGAAATTGCCCAGAACGTAGGCGCGAGTAGAATCGGCGATGCCGGACCAGCTTTTGCCGACGGCGTAGCGCTCGTGTCCTTCGAATAGGCGAAGAACGCTTTTGCGGATGTGGTCGCGCCAGCTCAGCATGAAATAGACAAGCACCGGCACGAAAGAGGCCATGAGCAGGGTGTGGAAGTAGCCCGAAACATAGCTATAAAGGCTAGCGAGAACCGGCCGGGGATCGCTGTGGATGCGTACTTCCTGGATCGTCGGGGGTGCCGGGTTCGGGGGTTTGACGGGCGCGTGCGCTCTGCGCCGGTGGGCGCGCATTTCCTCCTGCGGCTTCTGCTGAATTTGTCGATCTTGCTGGCGTAGCGTGGTGGGGACCAGCGTCTGAATGGTCTGCTGTTCAACGACATCGAGTTGCTGGTTGGTTTTGTCGACCAATTCGCTCAAACGGGAAGCGAAGACGGGGAGGTCTCGTTTCAATGTGGAGATCTGGGTTCCAGCGAGCACGGCGGCAAAATATAGGGCGACGAGGGCGATGCCGAGCACAATGGCGGTGGCGGCGGGCCGGGGAATGCGGCATTTAGATACCAGCACGACCGCTGGATCGAGGATGAAGGCAAAAACGGCCGAACCGATCAATGTGACGAAGAAATCCCGGCCGTAGTAGAGGAGCGCGACACCAGCGGCAGCCGCGATCACTAATGTTCCGACGTGAAGCGATCGGTTGGAAATGTGGGTGGAGGTGAAGAGTTCCAAAGCGCTGGGCAGCCTCGGTACCGTTACTCTAGCATGGGCCAGGTACTTGGATTCGCGAATCCGCACGAAGGCTTCAGGCGATAATCAGCAGTTTGACGAGAGCTTTGGAAACAGGCGCGCCCGGCCGGGTGCTGGCGCTCGATGTGGGCAAGAAGAGAATCGGCCTGGCCGTGAGTGACGAATTGGGCATCACGGCGCAGGGCCTGGACACGCTGGAGCGCGTGCGGATTCGTGAGGATCTGGACCGGCTGAAGGACACGGCCGAGAGATTGGGTGTGAGGCTACTGCTGGTGGGAAGACCAATGCACATGAGCGGGTCAGAGAGCCGACAGAGCGAGTACACCCGCGAGTTCGCGGAACGGCTGGCGAAGCACGCTTTGCTTCCCGTTGTCTTCTGGGACGAGCGTCTGACCAGCGCGGAGGCAGAGCGCCTGCTGCGGGACGGCGGCGCGACGCTGGAGCAGCGCAAAAAAGCGGTGGACCGGATGGCAGCAATATTACTTCTGGATAGCTATTTAGAACACCAACGCATCCAAAAAATGGGAGAGGATAGAGACACGCTTGAGTAAACAGCGCGGTTGTTTCACTTCATTGCTCGTCGTCATTGTATTGGCGGGGCTGGCTTGTTGGGGCGGCTATTGGTATTTGGGCCCGTACCGCAGCCTTACGCCGGAGACATTTGTCGACATAGAGCATGGCATGTCTTCACGGCAGATCGCGGAGACCCTGGCTGAGCGTGGTGTGGTCCGGTCGCCGTGGGCATTCCTGGCGGTGCGGGTGCTTCACCCAGAGGCGGCGTTGCAAGCGGGGGAGTACCGGTTTAGCGGGGAGCAAACGCCGGTGCAGGTCTTCGACAAAATTCGCCGTGGGGAAATCTTTTTTCAGTATTTGACAGTGCCGGAGGGGTCGAATATGTTCGATATTGCGAATTTACTGGCAGCGCAGATAGCGAGTATTCCGCCGGAAGATTTTCTGCGGGCGGCAGCGGATGCGCAAATGATTCAAGACCTCGATCCGCAAGCACCGACGCTCGAAGGGTATCTTTTTCCTTCGACGTATCAGTTGACCCACCGCACGACCGCAAAGCAGCTTTGCCGCATGATGACGGAGGAATTTCGAAAGCAGTGGAAAGCGCTGGTGGGGAGCGGACGAGAGGCGGACACACATCGGATGGTGACGCTTGCCTCGCTGGTTGAGAAAGAATCGGCGTTGCCGCAGGAGCGTCCGGAGGTTTCCTCGGTATTTGTGAACCGGATGCGGTTGAACATGCCGCTGCAGTGCGACCCGACTACTGTATATGCGGCACTGCTGGAGAACCGCTATCGTGGCGTGATCCACCGGTCGGATCTGGCGAGCAAGAATCTTTACAACACGTATACGCACGTAGGCCTGCCGCCGGGTCCGATTACAAACCCGGGCGTGAGTGCATTGGAAGCGGCGCTACATCCGGCAGGGACGGATTTTCTGTATTTTGTGGCGAAGCCGGATGGTTCAGGGTCGCACCACTTTTCGTCTACGCTGAGCGAGCACGAGAAGGCGGTGTTGGCCTATCGGCAGGGCGCGCGCTAACAGTACCCTATTGGGCGCCGCTGCCGAGAAGCGCCACCTTGATGGTGTGGAAAATGATGTAGAAATCGAGCGCGGCCGCCACGTGCTTGATGTAATAGAGATCGTACTCCAGCTTGATCATGGCGTCGAGTTCGGTGTCTCCGTACTTATGGTTAATCTGCGCCCATCCGGTAATGCCGGGCTTCACGGCAAGGCGCTGCCGGTAATAGGGAATGCGCTGGGCTAGAATGTCGACGAATTCGGGACGTTCGGGGCGCGGGCCGACCATGGCCATGTCGCCTCGAACCACGTTCCAGAACTGAGGAAGCTCGTCGAGGCGCAAGCGCCTGAGCCAGTAACCAACACGCGTGATACGGGGATCGTTCTTTTTGGCCCACACGGCTCCGGTCCGAGCCTCGGCGTTGACGTACATGGACCGGAATTTATAGACCGTGAAGATATGGCCGTTCATGCCGACCCGGCGCTGCCCGTAGAAGATGGGTCCTTCCGAGGACAGCTTGACGGCAATGCCGGTGAGAAGCATCAGAGGAAAAAAGACGACCAGGCCGAGAATGCCGAAGAGGAAGGAGTAAAAATTTTGTACGGCGACGGCCGTGGCGCGCGGTCCCAATTCGGAAGTGAAGATCAGTTGGGAGGGCTGGATTTTCCGGCTGCAGACCCGGCGGGTGGTCATTTCGTAGGTATCGGCGGCATCCTCGATCACGACGCCGTTAAAGCGGATGGACAGCAGCTCCTGGACGGGCAAACGGTTGCGGCGCTCCGCCATGCCGACCACGATGCGAGTCGGCTTGTACTCTTCACATACGGTTCGCAGGTCGTTGATGTGACCGAGACAAGGAATAGGAAAGTCGCAAGGAGCCTCCTCGGTGAGGTAGCCGAGGATGGTGTAGCCAAAATGAGGCCGGTCGAGCAAGTGGGAGATCACCTCGCCGAGGATGCTGGAATTGCCGAGCATGAGCACCCGTTCCGAGCGTAGGGCGACGATAACGTACTTCCAGTAGACGATTCGCCAGAGAGGGAGAACAATGATGGCGAAAAGACTGCCCACGACGGTGAGCCAGCGCGCCAGCAACAGATCGGTATTTAAATAGCCGAAACCGGCCATAAGAAGCAGCGCCGCTCCTACCGAAAGGCAGACCTGTTGGACCAGGAGAACGTGCGACAGGATCCGCAGATCGGAATACAGGTCCTGAAAATAAAGGCCTAAGATAATGCAGGTGGTGATGAAGAGAATCTTCCAGTAATTGCCTTGAACGAAAAGATAAACGGTCGAATCTTGGCCGAGGGTAAAGAACGACGCCACCCAATAGCAGGCAAGTACGAGGAGAACCTCAGAAACAAGAAGCGCTACAACGCTTGCAGGGATAAAGACGCGAAAGAGACGAATCACGCGAAGTGTTTAGCCAAAGGAAAATACCGGGACAGGCGTAATGAGTTTACCATGAATAATCATTTTCCAGCATCCCCTCCCCGGAGGTTGCTTCCGCGTAGGCAACGGATGTCCTAATGCAATAAGCTATTGAAAACATAGGAGATAAAAGCGTTCTGCATTCGGCGGAGACATGGTATAACGGAAGAGTACTGTTTCCGCAGCGGATCCCACGATCTGCAAGTTCATGACCACCCTTAAATGCTTCGACTAACTAAAAAGGCGGATTATAGTCTGATTGCTCTCAAGCATTTTGCGGCCCGGCAACGAAAAACGAACGCGGCAGTGAGTGCGAAGGAGGTGGCGGACAGTTGCGGGATTCCGCTTCCAGTGCTTTCAAAACTCCTTCAGAAGCTGGGCAAAACGGGTTTTCTCCACTCGGAATACGGCACGAACGGCGGCTATCGACTGGCGCGAGAACCGCGCGCGATCTCGGTACTGGAAGTGATTCGGGCGATTGACGGTCCCATTGTGCTGGCGAACTGCTTCACCGAGCATGTGAGCTGCGACCACTCGGGACGATGCACGGTAAGACGCCCGTTACGTCGTATTCATGAGGGGATCCTGCGACTTCTTCAAGGCGTAAGCATCGAAGATATGTTAGAGGACCAGGAAGACCAGCCCTCCGGTCCAGTGCCCGGCACGTTGATTGCGCTGCAAGGCAATAATAACCATCCTCCGGCGAACAGTTCTTCTCAGGAAGTGACGAACCAATGAAATTACCCATTTATCTTGACAGCCACGCGACCACACAGATGGACCCCCGTGTGTTTGCAGCCATGACGCCCTACTTCACCGAAATTTTCGGTAATGCCGCATCGAGGAATCACCAGTTCGGATGGGAAGCGGAAGAAGCGACCGAGAAGGCCCGGAAACAGATCGCCGACCTGATCGGCGCGACGCCGAAAGAAATCGTATTCACCAGCGGAGCAACCGAGTCGAACAACCTTGCCCTGAAGGGCGTAGCCGAGATGTATTCCGAGCGCGGCAACCACATCATCACGCAGGCGACGGAACACAAGGCAGTACTGGACACCTGTAAACGGCTGGAAAAAGAAGGAGTGCGCATCACCTACTTGCCGGTAAAGCAAAACGGCCTGGTGGATCTGGACCAGTTGCGCGAGGCTATCACAGATAAAACAATTCTGATCTCGATCATGTACGCCAACAACGAGATCGGCGTGGTGCAACCGGTGAAGCAGATCAGCGAAATCGCTAAGGAAAAAGGCGTACTGTTTCACACCGATGCAGTGCAAGCAGTGGGCAAGGTCCCGGTAAATGTCATTGCGGACGGAATCGATCTTCTTTCCCTGACCGGGCACAAGGTTTACGGGCCGAAGGGCGTCGGAGCGCTATACGTGCGCCGTCGCAATCCCCGTGTGCAGCTTACGGCGCAAATCGATGGCGGCGGCCACGAGCGCGGCATGCGTTCGGGCACGTTGAATGTTCCGGGCATTGTGGGACTGGGAGCAGCCTGCGAGATCGCCAATCGCGAGATGGCCGAAGAATCTAAGAAGTTGAGCTTCCTTCGCGACAAGTTGAAGGATAAGCTGATGTCGCAACTTGACGAGGTATATATTAACGGCACTATGGAACACCGGCTTCCGCACAACCTCAACATCAGTTTTGCCTATGTCGAGGGCGAGAGTTTGTTGATGGGCATTAACGATATTGCGGTTTCCAGCGGCTCGGCCTGTACGTCCGCCACATTGGAGCCGAGCTACGTACTGAAAGCGCTGGGCGCCGGAGACGATCTGGCGCATTCCTCCATTCGATTTGGCATTGGCCGGTTCAATACGGAAGAAGAAGTGGATTACGTGGCAGACAAGGTGATCGACGTGGTTTCGAAACTGCGCGAGTTGTCACCGCTGTACGAGATGGCGAAAGAAGGCGTCGATCTTTCGAAAGTCTCGTGGGCCGCGCATTAAGATAATAGTAGGGCGATCATTAAAATAGTAAACGTCTGAGAGAGAAGATTAAAAATGGCTTATTCTGATAAAGTTCTCGAACATTACAACCATCCACGGAATGTAGGCTCTCTGGACAAGAGCAGCCCGGACGTGGGAACCGGAATGGTAGGCGCTCCGGAATGCGGAGACGTGATGAAATTGCAGGTGAAAGTGAATCCTGAGACGGGCGTGATTGAAGATGCAAAATTCAAGACGTTCGGATGCGGAAGCGCGATTGCGAGTTCTTCGCTCGCGACCGAGTGGCTGCGCGGCAAAACGGTAGATCAGGCGCTAGAGATTAAGAACACTGACATCGTGAACGAACTCGCGCTCCCTCCAGTAAAGATTCACTGTTCGGTGCTCGCCGAGGATGCGATCAAGGCTGCGATTTCGGATTATAAGAACAAACGTGGCGTGACGAGTAGCAAGGCTGAGCCGGTTGCGGTTTAGCTTAAGTTGCAGGGGATTTCTCGATGGCCGGACTTAGCCAGATAGAATCGGGTCAGCTTGAACAACCAACTGTGACGGAGGTGTCCGCGAAACACATCGAGGTGACTCCGCGAGCGGTGGAGAAGATTCGCGAAGCGTTCGCGCGGGAGAAGGTATCGGGTGGCCTACGGTTGGGTGTCCTAGGCGGCGGGTGCTCGGGGTTGAGCTATCAATTTAAGTTTGCTCCGGAGCCGCGCTCGAAGGATCATGTGTTTCAGTTCGAGGATGTGAGAGTGTTTGTCGATCCGAAGAGCATGCTATTTCTGGACGGGATGACTTTGGACTGGAAAGATGCTCTTCTCCAATCGGGATTTGTGTTTCATAATCCGCATGCAACCAAGAGTTGCGGGTGCGGCACTTCATTTTCTTCTTAGTTTTTCTTAGTTCGCTGTGGCGGAGGAGGCAGACTCAACGTTGCCACTCCGCCATTTTTATTGCTCATGCCTTCATCTTCCATTTCGAAAAATTACTTTGACTTCTTCAGTCTCGAACGTAAGTTGGGCGTGGACGGGACCGTTTTGCAGAAGCGTTTTTATGAGCTGAGCCGACAGTGGCATCCCGACCGCTTCAGCCGCAAAGGCGCGGAGGAGCAGGCGCAGGCGTTAGAGGCAACGTCGATTCTGAACGACGGGTATCGAACACTGAAGGATCCGGTGAAGCGCGCCGAGTACCTGCTGACCGAAGAAGGCTTCCCTATCGGTGAGCAGCGTTCGAAGGATGTTCCTCCGGAGCTGCTGGAAGAAGTGTTTGAGCTCAATATGGCGCTGGAAGAGCTGAAATCCGGCGATGAGTCGGCGCGCTCACAACTGGAAGAAGCGCAACAGAACTTTGTTGGTCTGCGGGCGGGCGTGGATAAGGAACTGGAGACGCTTTTTAGGAAGTACGACGCAGCCGAATCGCAGAGCGAGACCGCCAAGCAAGCTCTAAACGAGATTCGCGGTGTTTTGAACCGGCGGCGCTACATAGAAAATCTGATTCGCGATGTGGATAAGGCATTGAATCCCACCATCGCGGCCGCGGAATCGATTGAAGAGCGTTTGTAGGGCATTGGATATTTCATGGGATCTTTTCAAATAGATTTTGGCGAAGAGCGGAAATCGAAGATTGTTGGCATCGACCTGGGCACAACTAATAGTTTGGTGGCCTATATGGACCTGACGAGCCCGCGCATTGTCGAGGACACAAACGGACAGAAGATCGTGCCGAGCATCGTTTCGCTAGAGGATGGCGGTAGCCTGATTGCCGGGGAGTCCGCGCGCGAACTCCTGTTATCGTACCCGGAGCGTTCGGTCTATTCCGTGAAGCGACTGATGGGGCGCGGCGTGGCAGACGTGCAAAGTGAGTTGAAGCTATTTCCGTTCCGCATTGCTGAGGACAGTGAAGCTGTTATCAAACTGAGACTCGGCGACCGGACGTTTACGCCGCCGGAAATATCCGCTGCTGTTCTGCGGCAATTGAAGGCGAACGCGGAAGCGGCACTGAATGCTCCCGTGACCGAGGCCGTCATTACGGTGCCGGCGTACTTCAACGATGCCCAACGGCAGGCCACAAAGGACGCAGGCCGTCTGGCCGGACTTACCGTGCTGCGGCTGGTAAACGAGCCGACTGCGGCATCGTTAGCCTACGGATTGGATAAGCGGAAAGAAGGCGTGATTGCGGTCTACGATTTCGGCGGCGGCACGTTCGACATTTCCATTCTGCGGATTCACGATGGCATCTTCGAGGTGCTATCGACCAACGGCGATACGCATCTGGGCGGCGACGATATCGATAACCTGCTGCTGCGCATCGCACTGGAAGATGTGCAATCGGAGTGGGGCGCGGATTTAGCGGTTGATCCGGAAGGCGTGCAACGGTTGCGCCTGGCGGTGATCAAGGCGAAGGAGGAGTTATCTTTTGTTCCCACGTCAATCATTGAATTGGTGTATCACGGAAAGACCTATCAACGCGAGATCGATCGTGAGCTTTTCGACCGTCTGATCGCTCCGGTGGTGGAACGAACGATGGGGCCATGCCGGGCTTGTCTAGAGGACGCAAAGCTGACGCCGGAGCAGATCGATGAAGTGGTTCTGGTGGGTGGGTCGACCCGAATCCCGCTGGTGCGCGCGGCAGTGGAACGGCTGTTCAAGGCGAAGCCGCATACAGACTTGAATCCTGACGAGGTGGTGGCGTTAGGCGCGGCAGTGCAAGCGGGCATTTTATCGGGCGAGGTAGAGGACAAGCTGCTGCTGGACGTAACTCCCTTGTCGCTGGGGATTGAGACGATGGGCGGAGTGGTTTCGAAGCTGATTCACCGCAATTCGACGATCCCGGCAAGCGCGACGGAAAGCTTCACGACTGCAGTCGACGGACAGCGGAATGTCCTGATTCATGTTCTGCAAGGCGAGCGCGAGATGGTACGGGATTGCCGGAGTTTGGCGCGGTTCGAGTTGAAAGACATTCAGCCGATGCCGGCGGGACTGGCGCGAGTCGAGGTGCGTTTTCTCATCGATGCGAATGGGATCCTGAACGTGGTGGCACGGGATGCGCGTACGGGGCAGGAACAGACAGTAGAAGTGAAGCCCTCCTACGGATTGAACGACGAGCAAGTGGAGGCGATGATTCTCGAATCGTTCGAGAGAGCCGAGGAAGACATGCGGGAGCGGCAGGTGCGAGAGGCGCGCGTGGAGGCGGACAGCATCCTGGCGGCGACGGAAAAGGCACAGCGCAATGAGGCATGGCGAGGGCTGACGGACGAGGAACGTGGCGCGATAGACTCCGCGAAACGCGATCTGCAAAGCGTGTATCACGGCAACGATCATCGCGCGCTCAACGAAAAAATCGACCTATTAAACAAGGCGACGATGGCGTTGGCGGAAAACATGATGAACACAGCGGTACGCGGCGCGTTGAAGGGCACGAAGATTGACTAATTGCTGGCTTGGCGGCCGACACTCCTACAATGGTTGAACCTACAATGAAGGAAGAGGATACATGGCTGGACTGACCTGGGAACACACCGAAGATATCGCGCTTAGTCTTTACGACGCTCACCCGGAGGTCGACCCAACGAACATTCGTTACACGGACCTTCATAAGTGGATCACGGAGCTTCCCAACTTCAAAGACGACGCGGCGTCTTCGACGGAAGGCAAACTGGAAGCGATTCAGATGGCGTGGCTCGAAGAGTATCAGGATAATCAATAGGTCTCCTGCTTTGCCCGGACCGGAATTTGCCGTATGTTACACTTTGTTGGATAGTCCTTCCTTCCCGATTACACTCTGTAATTGATGAAGTTTCCTTGCTATCGATATTAGTCAGGGTTCACAGGAAAAAACATGCCGAAGTTGAAGACACATAAAGGTGCGGCCAAGCGCTTCAAGAAGACGGGCACGGGCAAGATAACCCGGCACCATGCCAAGGCCCGCCACATCTTAACGTCGAAGACTCGCTCCCGCAAGCGCAAGCTACGTCAGGGCGTGGTCGCCGACGAGGCCGATCAAGCGAAGCTGCGGGAAATGCTTCCGTACTAGATTTTTTGAATTTCAGACGAGTAGGAGCAGCGCGCCGCACGTGCCTGCCGCCTCTCAAAACGAACTGTATTAGTAGTTCAAATCAGCAGTTCAAAATAATGAAGGAGAAAACGTGCCAAGAGTAAAACGAGGTACTAACCGGCGAGATTACCGCCATAAGACTCTTCGCCTTGCGAAGGGCTACTTTCTTACCAAGTCGAAGCTGAACCGGTCCGCCCAGGAAGCGGTGGAAAAGGCGCTTCGCTACGGCTATGTAGGGCGTCGGCTAAAGAAGCGCAACTTCCGCTCGTTATGGATTGTTCGCATCAATGCCGCGTGCCGCAATTCTGAGATTTCCTATAGCAAATTCGTGAGCGGGTTGAAGCGCGCCGGTATCGAACTAAATCGTAAGGTGTTGGCTGATATTGCGGTGAACGATGCGTCGGGGTTCGTGTCGTTGGTGGAGAAAGCTAAAGCCGCGCACAAGGCCCAAGTACAATAGTCGGTTATCGTTGAGATCACTATGGAAGATTCAGTACAAGAGAGCGGCATCGATACTTTAGAGAGCTTGGAACAGCGCATCACGCATGCGGTGGAGCTCTTGAGAAATCTTCGTTCCGAAAACGGACAGCTTCAGGAGCGTCTTAATGGGACGCAAGAAGAGCTGAACGGTTTGCGAGGGGAACGTGACGAAACACAGGCATTGTCCGCCGAATTTCAACGAGAAAACGGCGAGCTAAACCAACGGGTACAGCAGCTTTCCCATGAGCTGGATGAGCTTCGGGGGGAACGCCAGCAGGTGAAGTCCCGGATCGAAAAATTGCTCGGACAAATGGACTTACTGAGCGCGAGCTAAGCGGGGTTAGGAACGCTTCTATGGACACTCCGGACACGACCAAGCAAATTGTCCGGGTTACCATTTTCAATCAAACCTATGCTGTATCGACGTCTGGTAACCCGTCTCAGACCGTAGACCTGGCTCATCAGGTCGATGATTTAATGTCCTCCATCGCCCGCCGCGCCGGGAATCTCGATTCCACTCGTACGGCGGTCTTAGCGTGTTTGCATTTGGCGGACAGGCTTCGCGCAACCGAACAGCAATTGGGGAGTTTGCGGCAATCGGTTCAGCATAAGAGCCGCGATTTCGCATTGTTATTAGATCAAGCTTTTGAGCTGCCGGACAAGACCGAATCTTCTGAGGATTAGGCACGGGCTTTCTTACTGCCGCGGGTTCAGCAAGACAGGTCTCATCGATTTCGATTTCTCGTCCCAAGTGAAGACACTTTCTCCGTGTTCTCCAGCGGAAGAGGTTACAATGGCTGGCTGCTTTCCTGAATTGACGTATACGCAATTCGGAAATCCATTGGATAGGAAGAATACTCCGTTGCGTTGGCGAGGCAAGGACAGCACGACGCCAGGTCTTCCTTCCGGTGCCATTCGCGCAAAGGCCATACACGTCCGTTGCGCTAAGTCGGCTGTCTCTTTCCAGATCAGTAGATTATGAACTAACGCTACGCACTGAAACACTAAGAACCCTGACATGACCAGGGCTGCCGCTCGCTTTTCCGCGAATCCTTCATAGAGAGCCCCGATCAGTAAAGACAGACCGATGATTGCCAGGTGAAAGACTCGGGAGCCGAGTAATGCGGCATCGAGCAAAGCCAAGTGGCTGGCCGGCAGAATGGCAACGATCGCGAAGACGATAGAGGCAAGAGTCATTCGTCTGTTTGGTTTGGACAAAGGCATCGCGGTCGTGGCCGCAGACAGAAACAAGAGACACGCGGTTGAAAGCCAGATTTGTGGGGCCACAGACCAGTTGATGGGAAAAAAGAGCGGAGACCAGAGGCGAAAGAACAGCAGCTCAAAAAGGCGCATTAGGCTGAAATGCATGATGGCTGGACTGCCTGCTGCGTCCCGATAGCCGCCCATTCCGCCCACCACCCAAAATCGATAGATAAACACGACGGCACACGTGACGATCAGGCCAAAGATCGCATTGGCTGCTCGTCTGTTCCAAGCTCCCCGGTACTAAAGGCAACAAGCTGCAAGTCCTGGAATACAGAAAGCCGCCTCCTTGCTGAGTAGCCCACAGGTACACATTGCAAGCATCCAGCCATACGTTTTGCCTTGTTCGATATATCTGAACAATAAGAGCAGGGTCGCTAAGACAAAGCACGCGACCAATTCGTCAAAGCGGCCTGCCGTCCACGAAACGACTTCGGGATTCGTCCCGTGAATCCCGAAGAAAAGACACGCGAACGACGAGGCGCACACCGAAAGGCGTAACCGGCCACAAAGGGCAAATAATAGATAGACGGCGGCCATGTGCAAGAGAAGATTGCTGGCATGCCACAGTATGGAAGAATATCCGGCCCATTTATACTCAAGCCAATAGTTCAGGTATCCCAACGGGCAAAAAAAGAAATCTCCACCAGCGGGGTGGGCATAGGCCGAGCGCAAAATGTTCGGAAATGAACTTCTTGCGGCAGTTACGACCTGAGTATAGCTATCGAATAGAAAAGGAGCCCTGATCGTAATTAAAAACGGAATGACGGCTAATACGGGCACCAAAACGGCGTCCGAGCTTAGCGCCTTTGGGGAATCGCTACCCCTTTTATCAATAGAATCACTTCAAATTCCACAAAAAAACCAGAAAGACCGCAGCCGCTGCGGATTCAAGATTGATGGTCGATTTAGAAGGAGGCGTCCCGCTAAATGCGCGAACGGCCACCAGGAGCGAAGGGCATATAAAGGTGGCCAGCAAGCAAAAAGAGACGGGTTTAAGCTGCAAGCATCATCCCTGTACAACACATGGGTAGTGGCATGCTAAAAGATCCGGTCTTGTTTTTGCATTGTGCCAAAAGATCCTAGGTTGGCTATCTGAAAAGCAAGCAGGTATTGGTTTTCGTGCCGCGCACCAATTCCAGTGCCGAACGAGAAGCGGCGGTATTGAAAGCTAAATCCGCAGCAGTTGGTGTTGTAAGATACCTGTCCAAATTGATATAGGAGGGTATGCTGCACAAAATCGTAGTCTTCCATAACTGCCGCGTTCCAGCCTCTGCGGGTTGCGCTGCCGTAGCCCCCGCTCACCCGAAGCTGATTGGCTTCCGGGACGAGCAGTGGATTGATACTGATCGACGTATCGCCGACACTAACAAAGTACGGTCCTTTACGGACTGAGACATTGACGTTATTGTCCACGAACTTGCGATAAAGAGGATCGTAGTCTGTTTGCCAGTCGAAGGATAGGAACTTGTATGGCGAAATCGTAATGTAAGAATTCACTGGCGAGTAGCTTCTAGGCCCGTAAAGAAAGGCGAAAGGCGTTATTTCTTCTTCCGCCAGCACGATATTGCGTTGATTCGGCTGGACAACACCGCCGAAAGTGGGATCGAAGTAGCGGGCGTAGGACATGCGCCATGTCATAAATTCAGTAATATGTCCCGCTTCATCTTTCTTAAATAGCCGATTTGTTAGCGAGAATGTAAGTTGGTTCGTGTCCGACAAAAAGTCGAGATCATCGAACTTGATTATGTTTTGAAAATTGTCTATTCCCGCCACGTATTCGTATGTTGCTCCGCCCTCGATGGTATGTTTTACTTTTTTTCCGAGATGAAGCCATTTCGGAGGCGTGTACACCCTTTCTAGTGTCGGCAGTGTAAGTTCGAGGCTAAAATCTTCGTCCCGGCGGAAGAGAGCGGCGTTCGCTAAAGCGACATTTAAGGAGGCGCTGCAGGCGTTATTGTTAGCCGTGGCGGGAAAGCATCCCGAAGCGTAGGTAATTGAGTTAGCCGAGTAGGAGTTACCATAGCCGGTCGCGCCAAACGTCATGCTAGGCACGAGAGAGAAGCCTTTAAAACTGAACTCGGTCATCACGCGCGGCGAGATATTAAGTCGAGGGATGGTCAAGCCGGTTTGCACTAACTGCTCCTGCCGTTCGAGGAGGCCAGCACTTGAATCGAAGGAGAACCAGACGGGCAGAGAGCCGCCGAGCACTTTTTGGTCGCGCCCGGTGAAATCGACGGATGGCAGGCTTTGAATCGTAACCTGATCGTTTTTTGGAAGGGCGCTCTCAAATAACTGATTTCGCTGAAAGCCGATGTTTAGAGCATACGTATCATTATTGAAATGGCGCTGTAGATAGCCGGTGGAGTCTACTTCCGAACTGATGGCGCTGACAAATGAGTTGGAAAACGACTGACGAAACAAGTAAGAGCTGAGGTAACTATAGTCAAGGCGCCCGGTAAATCCGGCGATTTGCGTTCTTGCGGTCAGTTCAAATTGCGTGCCGCTCTCATCCAATTTCGTGCCACCCGGCTGGGGAAGGCCGCTATCCTGAACACTATACAGGCTGAAATTGAAGTCGGTAACATCGTTGGGCTTGCCCCGGAAATCGAAGGTATGCGCGGGGCCGCGCGCCGTAAAATACTGCAGGATGTAGGTGGCGTCGTAGCTCGGGTTAATCGCCCAGTAGTAACCGAGACCGATCATATAACCGCGATAGGAGCTGTTTCCGATATTCGGCGTAAGAAAGCCGCTCTGACGTGGATTTTTTCCTAGCTGCTTATAGAAATACGGTAAATAGATGATGGGAATGTTTTTCAGCCGGAATACGGTACGGCGCGCGATCGCACGGTCTCCGGGAACGATATCGAAAATCGGAGATTCAAAGACCCACCACGGCTTCGGCAGAGTGCAGTCGGTCAGAAATCCGTGATGGAGAATGTAGCGGTCTTTGATGCGATCCGCCCACTGAGCTTTGAAGTAGAAAGGGTTAGTGGTGGTTAACAGTCCTTTGCTGCTCATGATTTTGGCAGGCGTGGTTCCGCTGATTCCGTAGAACCGTCCCGCCTGTGTCTTTAGGTTATACTCCGCATGGTCGGCGTCCAATTTGTCGCCGGAGGCGAAGACCTCCATGTGAACGTGGCCGCGCGCGTAAGCCCAGTTTGTGTCGGAATTAAAATCGATCTGGTCGGCCGTGATTTTCATATCGCTGGTTTCCACGCTTGCGACGCCGCGCAGGTAGCGCCACTCGCCGTTGGATTCGTTGCGAACGCCCTCCGTGCGAATCTCGTCTTTCGCCGGCAAATCGGCGTGAACCACACCCGCAGGGGATTGGGCGAGGGCTACACGCGGAACACCGTAAACCAGACACGGCAAAGAGAGCAAAAGAAAGTATGAGAGATATTCTTTACAAACCTCTCTATATCTGTTAGACAGGAAAAGTAGGAAAAACTGCAACAGAGTGAAGACCTTCAATGGAAGACCGTAGCATGGGCTACTTCCGGGCGGCAAGCTTTTTATGAGCTTTGCGGATCTCCGAAGAGTCTCAGCGATGATTGCACGTAGCGCGGAATGAATTGCCAGCATTGTCAGACTTGGGTGTTAGACGACGATCACCGGTGCCGCCGTTGCGGGCGTCGGCTTAGAAGCACGCCTTCTCGTATTTCTCCGACCAGCTATCCGATAGCGGCGTCCGCGACAGCCCCGGCTTACGATTTTTATACGCGGGATGAAGCAGAGCCAGCTTTCGCGCCGAGACTGGCGGAGTCTGACGCTCTGCCAGTTCAGCAGCCTTTATTCGTGGGATCGGCACCCGATTCGCGCGTTATTCCATTTGACTCCTTGACCGCGGATACGGCCCGCAGGTCGATTCAGGTAAAGACGGAGAGCCCCAAGACTTCTGGAGTGACAGTTATGTCAAAAGGTTATTCCGGCCCCGAGATATCACGCCCTGCTCCAGTTACCGCCGGGAAGGTGGAAGTTCGCCGCGCCCGGGGTAACAGGACCGGTCAGGCAAATCAGCGCTGTTTAGAACTGTTTGGCAACGAAGAGGTACTGTCTCAGCCGGAATCGAATATCATTTGCGACGCGCCGGTTGCGCCGGCGATGCTTCGCCTGCGCGCCGGTCTTATCGACGTGCTGTTAATGGCTGCCGGTTGTGTTGTAGCCGCGGTCGTCTTCAGGCTGTGTGGCGGCGGCGGGTTCACGCCCGACAAGCATGTCATGCCATTTTTGGCAGCGGGCCTGGTCACCATCCCAGTGTTTTACCGTTTGCTGTGGGCCTTCGCTGGACTAGACTCCATAGGAATGCGCCTAGCAGGTCTCCGGCTGGTGGACTTCGACGGCAATCCGCCATCCACGGAGCGCCGCTATCACCGGATTTTTGGGAGCATTCTCAGCGTAATGGCCGCCGGCATGGGCCTGATCTGGAGCTTTGTAGATCAGGATCGCCTTTCCTGGCACGATCACATATCAAGCACATTTCCGACGGTGATTTCGGAGAGCTGACCGGCCGTACTGCCTTACCGGACAAATCGACTTCGTTAAGCGACTTCCGGCACTCCGGCTGGAACAAGAATGGCTGACATTGAACCCTTTGATTTTGGCATTCTCGGGTCGGCGCCGTAGCCCTGAATCTGGTCGCGGGCAAACTCGGCCTGCAAACGCTCACAGGTGATCACAATAGTACGTCCGGTAGTGTCTACCTCCACCGCGTGTTGAAACGCCAGTTGGAGCGACACAAAGAACAGCTTCTGCAGCATTTCAATAACGTAGTCGTAGGTGTGCTCGTCGTCGTCCAGCAGTACAACGTGGAATAAACGAACGTGTTGCTCCTCCGAATTTCTTTTCAGCGCGGGAGTTGCGGTGGGGGCCGATACCATGTTCTGCATTCGTGCATGAAGTTCCATTGCAGCACCTATCAACCGCGCATGCAATGTAATTTCCGGGGTCGCTAACGAGCACGTGTAAGCTGAATAGACTTCCTGTATTTGCGGTTTAACCTATTGCGAATTATGGCACGTACTCTTATTTTACCTGCGCCGGAACTGCGCTTCGTCATTGTTCATTACCACATGATGAAGAATGCCGGTACGACGATCGGTTCCATTCTCGAGAGGGAATTTGGTGAAGACTTTTATGATATTCACCGTGCCTCCGCAAGCGATGTGATTGGGCCTGAGGAGCTGGCCGCCTTTCTTACCGAAAATCCGCAAGTCCGGGCGGTAACGAGCCACCATATCCGCTACCCGCTCCCCGAGGTGAGTTCAACCGTACTGTTCGATTGCTGCTTTCTCCGGGATCCTTTGGACCGACTGGAGTCGCTGTATACGTTTGTGAAGGCAACGGGCGACGAAGGAGCGCTGGGGAGACTGGCGGGCGACCACAGCCTGGCGGAGTTTTTGAACGTGCTGCTGCAAGACCACCCGCATCAGATTTGTAACGCGCAAACGAATCTGCTGGCAAACAGCGGCAGATTTACCAAGCCACCGGACTCCGAAGATTTGGACCGGGCCGTACGCGTCATTCAGAAATGCGCGCTGCCCGGGTTGGTGGACCGTTTCGACGAAAGCCTCACAGTAGCGGAGTACTTCTTAAAGCCGGCGTTTCCAGATCTCCGCTTACATCATCGTCCCCACAACGTGAGCCGGTCCATGTCGATGCCGCTTTCCGAGCGGCACCGTCGCTTACGGAAGCACTGCGGACCAGCCCTTTTCCGTCAATTGCGGAACGCAAATGAGCTCGACCGCCGGCTTTACGTCGCCGCTCGTCGCGAGCTAGGAAGACGGATCGGTTTAACGCCCTCATTCTCGTCGCGACTCGAAGAGTTTCGAAGAAGGTGTTCCGCACCGGCCAGCACCTTCGCGCAACTCTCAGCGACTTCTTCAGCGTCGGTGTAACAGATCACATCGGGAGCGGCAGGAGTCTCAAAAGGATCCGAAATGCCCGTGAAATTGGAAAGCAGGCCTTGGCGTGCTTTGCGGTAGAGCCCCTTAGGATCTCGTCGCTCACAGACCGGAAGCGGCGCGTTTACGTACACCTCCAGGAATGGCACCGTCGACGTTCTACGGATTTCGTCTCGAATCTCGCGGTAGGGTGAAATGGTAGCGACTAGAACAAAGACGCCATTGCGGGCCAGCAACTGAGCAACGTAGTGGATGCGTCGCAGGTTCTCTATTCGGTCCTGCTTCGAAAATCCCAGACCTTTCGATAAATTCTGCCTTACTTCATCGCCATCGAGCACTTCCACCTGCCACCCGCGAGCGCGCAACTCTTGTTCGGCTGCTCGGCAGATGGTCGACTTTCCGGCGCCGCTCAAGCCGGTAAACCAGATGATCATCTTTGTTCGGAACGGTCTGCAGTGTAGAAAGTATTACGGACCACGTCTACTAAAATGCACAAAAATGCTACAATTAGCAACAGAACTCCTATTGGGGGCGCAACGGTTTCGACGGGATTGGATCGTTGTGTGAAGGCGTGTCGGGTTCCGAGCTCCCGTAAAACGATCGGAAAACAATAACTGCCAACAATCAGCAGTTTGCATACGCAGCCTAGTTAAACACTAGCGTTGTGCGCTTCGATGGACGAGCCTGCGCGTTCATTAGTAAGTGTCATTTTGCAGGATAGGCTTCATGGTTTCTGTTCGTAGCTATGGGTCGAGATCAATCGGACTAAGCGGCTCTCGCTTTTGCCGGTACTTTAGAGAGTTGCTGACAATACCAGAATCGGATACACACGTAGTCTTTGCACGTCGGGCTTTTTCGGACGCGGGTTCAACTCCCGCCGCCTCCACCAATAGTTTTCGCCATAGCTTAACAATTACTCACAATTTACTCGTGCGACGGCAGTGCTGGCGCGGATCAGATAACTTCGTCATGATTGATGGCTTAGGGCATCTAAAGTGCATTAGTTCATAATGGCTGACCTGACCCTCCAGGGAGTGTCGAAGGCGTATCCATCCGACGTCCACGCTCTTCATTCCACCGACCTGACGGTGCAAGATGGCCAACTCATGGTGCTGGTGGGACCATCTGGTTGCGGGAAATCGACACTGCTGAAGATCATCGCAGGTTTGGAAGCGCCCAGCACTGGGTCTCTTTACCTGGACGGCCAGTGCGTGAACCAAACGCCGCCGCAGTCCCGCGACGTCGCCATGGTCTTCCAAAATTACGCTCTGTATCCACACCTCACGGTTCGTGAGAATCTTGGGTTCGGCTTGAAAATGCGCGGGATGGCAGCTTCCGTGCGATTGCGGGAAGTGGCCGCCGTCGCTGAGCTACTGCAGCTCACGCCTCTGTTGGACCGCAAGCCCGGCCAACTCTCAGGAGGTCAACAACAGCGGGTCGCGCTGGGCAGAGCCATCGTACGGCGGCCGAAACTCTTTCTTCTAGACGAGCCGTTCAGCAATCTGGACGCAACGCTGCGTTCAGAGACGCGCACCGAACTACTAAAACTGCACCGGCAATTGCACGCCACCACCATCCTGGTGACCCACGACCAGGTCGAAGCGATGACTATGGCCGATGTACTCGTAGTCTTGAAGGACGGCTACGTGCAGCAGGTGGGACCGCCGCTCGATGTCTACCGCAGTCCGGCGAACACGTTCGTCGCACAGTTCATCGGCTCTCCTCCGATGAATCTACTGCCCGTCACCATCACGGCGGGAGGCGCCTCCATGGAATTTGCGGGCCAGCGTTTCGCTAATCCAATGACGGGTGTCAGCCATGGGACGCGCTTGACGCTTGGACTGCGTGCCGAACACATTCGATGGCTTCCGGGAGCCGTTGTTCCACAACCGCCTGCGTCGCTTTCCGCCAAACTGGACTTCCTTGAACCTCTCGGTCATGAAACGATAGGCACCTGCACCGTGGGCGAACACACACTGCTTACGCGAATGCCGCCATCTGTTCCGCTGAGCGCCGGTCAGGAAATACATTTGGCCCTCGATCTTCCGGAAGCGGCATGGTTTCACCCGGAGACCGGCGTTTCTCTGACACAAGAAAGCATTCTACCGGAAGGCCAGCTACTTGAGACCGGCTCGGGACAGACCTTGTACAAAGTAGGACTGCAACGCAAGAAATAGCGCGAGTACCGGCACAATGGACACCAGCGCGATGACCATCATGCCCGACCAGTCATTCACGCGATATCCCTGCAGCATACTTAAGCCCACAGGCAGCGTCATGGCCGACTGGTCGCGGAGAATAACCAGCGGCCATCCAAAATCGTTCCATTCACCCAGGAACAGCAATAACGCCAGTACAGCAATAGTTGGCTTGCTAAGCGGTACGACAATATGCCAAAAAATCCGCCACTCGCCCGCGCCGTCGAGCCGCGCCGCATCCAGCAGGTCATCCGGGAGTGAGGTCAAGAACTGCCGGGCCAGAAACACTCCGTATGTTTCCGCCGCGCGGGGGAGAATCGCGGCCCAGTAGGTGTTCACTCCATGCAGCGCCGCAACCGTCATGAACTGGGGCACCATCAAGACCTGCGTCGGCAGCGTTAACGTCGCGAGAAAGATGAGGAACAACGCGTCGCGGCCCCGAAACTGGAACTTGGCGAACGCGTATCCCGCGAAAAGGTCCAGCAGAATGGTCAACGCGGTTCCCAGAATGGTTATGGCAAAGGAGTTCCAGGCCCACAGCGCCACCGGATATTTGCCGAATGTTATGCCGAAGTTCTGCCAAGCCAGCCGCGAAGGCATAAGATGTAACGAACGCGAAAAGATCTCGGAATGCGGCCGGAGCGCGGTGAGCAGCATCCAGCAAACGGGAAAGACACACAGCAGGCTCGCACCGGTTATTACTGTCAAAATCAGCGCGGTCTGTGCTCTGGGTTTCATCGGGATGGGGTTGCGCGCCAGCGGAGCAAAACCGTACTGCTTAAACCGATGAGCAGCACCAGCAGCAACACGCTAATGGCCGCGGCGTATCCTTGCCGCTGCTCCAGATACGCTGCATCGTATAGATACTGCACCAGCACGGTGGTGGAAAATGCCGGTCCGCCATTGGTCATCACGTACACCAGATCGAAAGCATGCAAAGAGTAGATCAAAGTCGTGACGGACAGGAATATTGTGGTGGGCCGAAGCAAAGGCCAAGTCACATACCGGAAGCGATGCCAGGCATTTGCGCCGTCCAGTTGCGCGGCCTCTAAGAGGCTTTGGGGAACTTCCTGCAGGGCCGCCAGATACACAATCATGCAGAGGCCCACGCGGAGCCATAACGTGGCCGCCATCAGCGCGGGCATCGCCAAGTGGGTGGAAGATAACCAGGGAAGGCGAGGCAGGTGAACACTTGCCAGCAGAGAGTTCAAGACTCCGTACTGATCGTCGAATATCCAGGCTGCGACGGTAGCCGAAGCCACGCTCGAAAGTACCGTCGGCAAGTAAAGGAGTGTTCGAAAGATTTGCCTGCCGGGTAGTGGGCCGTTCAGGGCCAGCGCTAGCCCCAGGCCAGCCATCATCGTGACCGGTACCACAAACGCGGCATAGACCAGCGTGTTGCGAAGCGCATGCCAGAAATTGCGGTCTTCCAAAATCTCATTGAAATTTGCCATTCCAATAAATCGGTGATCGCCCAATAGGCTCCAGTCGAAAGTGCTCAGGACCAGCACGGCGCATACCGGAAACAGGATGAATGTCACGAATAACAGCAGGTGCGGGGTCAGAAATAGCCAGGGGGTTCGTGGGCTGGGCCTCAATTACGCCTCCAGGCATTTCGTCACGCCTGTAGGCTCCGGCGCACCGCGCGTGTCAGGCGATTCAATGTTACTTCCGCACTCTGGCCACCCGTAAACGCCGCATCCAATTCGTCTCCGAGGGTGCGCGCGACACGCGGAAATCGGGGGAGCGTGACGGTTCTGGCGAGGTCTACCGGAACCGTGGCGGACTGCTCCAGATGCACTCGCATTTCGTCAGGCTTATAGGGATAGGGTAGCGGTTGCTCCAGCAGTTTGCGGCGCACGGGCAGAAACTCCGCCGCAAGCACAAACTCCCGCATATTCTCTTCGTTGGTGACAAACATGGCAAAATCCGCGGCTATCTCGGGATGCTTCGCATCCCGTGTCACCGCGACGGCGTTGCCGCCCAACTCCGCCGCAAAGCGCACGTCGCGCGGCAGAAAGGTGGTACCCCAATCCATGTGCGACCCCAAATCGCGCAATCCCTGCGGGCCGACATCGAAGTACATTCCGACGACGCCGGTCGAAAACAAGTTTTCGACCTCCTCCGTGGACGTGGTGCCATCACCGGGAGGAACCAACTGCCGCGTGAAGAACGACTGGGTCCAACGCAGCGTCTCGTACGCGGCATCCGAAGGGAGCGCACACACTTTCGCGTCGTCACGCAGCAGGCACCCGTCGTGCTGGTACAGGAAATTGAGCCAGCGGAATGCTCCGCCATAGTTCCAGTTCACGGCGAAGGCGTAATCGCATGCCGACCGTTTGATGGCTTGGCTTACATCGATAAATTCCTCCCATGTCCAGCTTTCTTCCAACTCGCGCGGCGGCTGGATTCCCAAGCGCTTAAAGATTGTCTTGCTGTAGAGAATGGCGCTGGTGTCGGTATGGTGCGGGAAGGCGTGGGGACGCCCTGCATACTGAACCGCCGCCCATATTGGTTGCGTAAACGCTTCTCCGAAGCCGCGCGGCACATAGGGCGTGATGTCCAGAATGGCGCCGCTGGGACTATAGCGCCCCACATCGATATACTCCACCCGAAACACATCCGGTCCCACGCCAGCCGCTAGTTCCACGTCAATCGAGGATTTACTTCGGTACGCCATCTCTTCCAGATCGATCGCCACTTTGGGGTGCTTAGCTTCGTATTTTGCGATCACATGCTGAAAGGCATCTATCTCGGCCTGTGATCCCCACGTCGTGAACCGCAGATGAATCTTGCCGTCGGCGGGACGTCTACTCCTCTGACACGCGACACTCGCGCCGAGTACACCTGTCAGCAGACTTCTCCTGGTTAACATCGGTACAAACTCACCAGTACAGTTTCACCGCGAACTGGATCTCACGCTGGTCGTTCTGTCCGTCGCGTGTTGAATTGATCTTCCCAAACGTCGACGGGTTCGTATAGTCGAGCGATCCCGGAGCGGGACCAACCGTAGCCGTGCCGAGCCCCGGAGGCGAGAAATTCGGCGTATTGGTCAGGTTGAAGAACTCGGACCGAACCTCCACGCGCACCTGTTCGCGGATGGGAAAGGATTTGAAGATGGAAAAGTCGAGGCGGTGGAATCCCGGCCCATAAAACTGCGTCGGCGCTCCGCCCAACGGCGCGTAACCGGCTTGACCAACGCTTGCCGTAACCGGAGGACTACTGAAGGCCGCTGGATTGAGCCATTGGTCCACGTTATGACGTCCTCCGGTTACGCTCTGCCCCTGGGTCAGCAGCGCATTGCACCCGAGACCCGCCGCAGTTGTGATCACGCACGGCACAGTTCCCGGCTGTCCGTCCTGCAAGGTCAGGATGAAATTAGTACTCCAGCCGCCGATAGCGGCATTCAGGAAACCCGGGCTGTTGCGCAGAAAACGGCGTCCGCGCCCTACCGGCAGATCGTAACTACCGCTTACATGAAGCACCTTGTTGATATCGAAATCACAAAGGCCGTAGTCCCCGTGAATGCCAAAACCAGGCAGCAGCGGTGCCCGATAATAAACCGCCGTAGAGTTCAGAAGGTCGGAAGCATCGGTGCGGCACTGCGACCAGGTGAAATTCGCCAACACGCTAAGCCCCGCGCTTAGCCGCCGTTCATAAGTCATTTGCAGGCTGTTGTAGAAGCTGTTGCCCGCAAAACTGGTGTAGTTGTTATAGACCGCGAAGTTGGGGTAGGGCGAGTAGGAAAGGCTATTCAATGACGGCGGCAGCAATTCGTGCGGCGTATTCGGATTGATGTACACCGGCAGGTGCCGGACCGTGTTGCCAACGAATCCAACTTGTATGCTTTGATTCGCCGAAAGCGCATATTGCAGAGTCAAGTTATAGCTTTGCGTATACGCTGTCTTGACGTGAAAATCTTCCCCCTGAAACGACACACCGAGTGGACTGACCAGAGCCGGATTGAGAGCGATCCCGCTGAGGCCGTTTTCTAGAGTGCCGTAGGTTCCGTTCGGATACACAATGGGCTGATTGGGAACCACGTTGTTGAAGTTGATGTGAAATTGGAACGGGAAACTGCCCCAATTGTATTGCGACGAGTTTTCGAACCCTCCATAAAAGAGCCCATACCCGCCGCGTATCACAACGCGCGGTGCCAGCGCGTATGCAAATCCAACGCGCGGTGAAAAGTTCAGCTTCTGCGCTATTTGCAATCCTGGTTGGCTGGAGCAAACCACACCGACGCCATTTTGGGCTGCTGCTTGCACGAAATCCGGATTCAGCGGCGTTTTGCACCTTCTTTGCGTGATCAGATACTGCGCTCCGCCGCTTGCCATAGGCTGAAAATTCGATTGCGCTCCGTAGCGCTCCACCAGCGGCCCGAAATACTCCCATCGCAGGCCTAGGTTGAGAGTTAGTTTAGAAGTGACCTTCACGTCATCTTGCAAGTAGAGCGCATTGTAGTTGCGTTTTGAATCTGTGTTCGCCAGATTGGACGCCTCCACAAAGTCGGCACCGCCCAAATAGTTGGTTCCCCCGGTCACGGAGGACAAAGCAGGTGACAGCAGCATCTGCGCCAGTCCTGTGTTGCCTCCAGTTGTATTCGGCACTTCGGTGTAGTTGCCGCTGAATGAAATATCTCCGCGCGAGGCGGGCGGCTGTAGAACCGAAAAGCGCAGCCGTTGATACTCGTAGCCGGCTTTGATGGACTGGCGGCCGGTCACGCGGGTGAGTATATCGCTAAATTGACCCACCGTGCTGTCCTCTATCGAAGGCAGATACCCGCTGCTGCCGATGGTCGTCAGGCCGCTGATGTTTATTGTCGGAAGGCCGCCGTTCGCTGGTATCTGCGGAACACCGGAGATCCCAAACTGCTCCGGTATGCCAAATGTATTCGCGTTCGGCTGCAGACGGGAGCTTGCAATGCGGTTCACTCCGATTCTAGCCTCGTTGATCAGGGTCGGCGAGAAGCTATGCGTCTCGCTTAGAACGCCGTTCCAGGACGTGGAATTTTGGTTTCCAGCCGAGAAACCGCCTCCATCCGCCACACCCGTAAACGGCCCCGGCAAGAACTGCGGGTTGATCACATGCGTGATCCGTCCAAACAGCGTGTCGTGTTCGCTGAAGTTTTCGTCCACCCTGACGTCAAACTGATCCACGTCATTTGAAAGGTTCCGGTCGCTCGTGTAGTTATTGAACAGACCGGATGAGTTCGGCAGCGGATATGCGTTCAGCAGTTTCACCGCGTTCGGATCCAGACGGCTTGCTGGAAGTGCGTTGTTTGCGAACGGATCCCGCACAAAGCCAAGCTGCGTTCCCGCCGCGTTGCCTCCACAGGGAACCGCTATCCCGGTCACGCTATCGGCCGCACCACAACTGACGGCGCGCGTGGTCGATGGATCGAATACCTGGCCTAGCGCATAGGTTCGTCCGAGCACATCGGTTCTGGCGCCGCCTTGCGCCAACAACTCCGAAAAATCGGTATAGCCGCTGGCTCGCTCCGCAATTGTAGGCACGGTGCTTACCGCCGTCTGTGCCTGCCGAATGCGAGTTCCCTGGTAGTCAGCAAAAAAGAACGTTTTGTTCTTGCGAATCGGGCCGCCCAGCGTGAATCCGAACTGGTTCTGACGAAACTCGCCTTTAGGAACGCCACCGGCATTCTCGAAGAAGTTGGCGGCATCCAACTTGTCGTTCCTGAGGAACTCCCAGGCGTCTCCATGCACTTGATTCGTTCCCGACTTTACCGTAGCATTCAGCACCGCGCCCGCCGAGCGCCCCACTTCGGCGCTATAGTCGCTCGTCTGGACATTAAACTCCTGGATGGCATCCACCGGCGGGAGCACCGAATACGCGGTTCCATTCAGAAAGTCCACCAGATTCGAGTTGTTGTCGATCCCGTCCAGAAGATAGTTGTTTTGGGCCGGACGCGACCCGTTGGCCGCGAAGCTGCCGCTTGCCCCCAGACCGCGGCTGTCTTCCTGGCCTTGCGTGACACCGGCCGAGAGCTGCGCCAGGAAGGTGAAGTTGCGTCCGTTGAGTGGAAGATCATTGATCGTCTTTGCCTTAATGACCTGCCCCACTGAGGCGTCCTGGGCTTCGAGCAACGGTGCGTCACTGGTCACGACAGCCGTTTCGTTGACGTGCCCCGGCTGAAGAACCAGATCCACGGCGGCGTTTTGTTGCACGTTCACGGTGATGTGCGCGTGTGTAAGTTTTTCGAATCCGGTGACTTCTGTCTTGATGGCATAAGTCCCAATCTTGACCGGACTGAAAGTATATTGCCCGCTCGCGTCTGTTTGGGTCTTCTGCGCAAAGCCTGTTTCCTCGTTCAACAAGGTAACCGTCGCTCTGGTAAGGACTTCGCCCGTGCTGTCGCGGACTGTTCCCGATACCGAGCCCGTATCTACCTGGGCGTGTGCCAAGGCGGCGATCAGCAACAGTGGGCACAAGTCCGCGATGGTCCGGCAAATCCGTTGCCAGCTTCGGCATTTCATGCACATCTGCAGAAACAAGAAAATAGGTCCCATTGAAGTTGGCACTGAAGCTTTGAACCCAGTCCACGGCAGATTACACCAAGTGAATCGGGTTTTCATTCCCTAAAAGATGCGAATTACCTTTGGGTAGGTTTAAAGGTTTTGCTCTATGCCCGATACGAGATGCGGTAATCCGCTAAACACAGTCAAAGACTTGCAACGCCAAAACATAGTCTCGATAGGAATGGAACGTGAGCTTGCTGTCGCCGGACGGCGTAGTTAATGCGGTGAATCAAGTGCGGGATCGCCGCCAAATTCGCGAATCAGATTGAGCACCGCGCTCACGCCCACTTTTACACCCAGCCGCTGCATATTGTGACCGAAAGTAACGCCGCTCCGGGGAGTCCATGCGTTCGATAATGCCGTCGACATTCCAACTCCGAGTAGCCCGGAGGTATTGAATTCCTCTTGTCCCGAATCGAGCGAGTGATGGCCACGCTCTTAAAGGCATATAAAATCCGCGATCCCAACGAACCGTGCCCTTTGCGGAAATAACGCGGATCCTGGTGGAAGATGGTGGGCAGAAGCGCATCGCTGAAGAGGTTCGTGCTGCCAATGCCCCTGCATAAGAGCAGAAGCGTTCCGCGTACGCTCCCCAGCCTTTCCCATAATGAGCGACCCTGGCGTGTTATTCGGATAGGAGTCGGACATTGCAGAATTAAAGCTTACTGAAAAAACGTCAGACTTGATACAGATTTTGGATGCTACGGGCCAAAAAGGATTCGAATTAAATCGAGACACTCTGGGCGGCAAGTTCATAGGCAGTAGAAGCAATGTATCGCGCCCGTTTGCGCAGCTCATTAGAGATAATCCGCTACTCTGAGCTAAAAGCGCACAGGAAAGGGCACGGCCAAATCGCTTGCGGAAGCGTGAATTGTGCGGTGCAACCCGGTAAAGTGGTGAAGGGCGCGAACTGCTGACTGCCTTCGCTGCCGGCTAGACATCCCATGAAACTTTATCGCACTAAACGCGGCTATCTCATCGAGCAAGAAGATCGTTTCTACGCAATGGAAACAGCATCATGGAACTGCGATGCCTGGGACTCGCTCATCACTTGCGACGATTTATACGATCGCCTCGTCAGCCTTATGGGCGATCTGCAGCAGATTCACCAAATTTCTTTAGAAGATGTACTCGCACCGATTGGTAGCCAGGAGGTTTGGGCCGCTGGCGTCACCTATTACCGCAGCCGCGATGCCCGCATGGAAGAATCGAAAGCGGCGGGAGGAGCGGATTTCTACGATCGAGTCTATAGTGCGGAACGGCCCGAACTATTCTTCAAGGCTACCCCGCAGCGTGTTGTCGGTCCTCACGCGAAGGTAGCAATCCGCGATGATGCCCGCTGGTCCGTGCCTGAGCCGGAATTAACACTGCTCATCACGCCGAACGGAAAGATTATCGGCTATACGGTCGGCAATGACATGAGCTCTCGCGATATCGAAGGCGAAAATCCACTGTACTTGCCGCAGGCCAAAGTCTACGACCGTAGTTGTGCTTTAGGCCCATGCCTGCTGGTGACTGACCAGCCGCTCCCATCTTCCACCGAGATAAAGCTGGAAGTTTTCAGAGGCGGCAACCCTACATTTTCCGGCAGCACTACTCTCGCGGAAATGAAGCGCGATCCGGCCTCACTCGCCCAGTATCTTTACCGCAATAACACTTTTCGCAAGGGGGCTTTCCTTCTGACCGGCACCGGGATTGTTCCGCCGGATTCATTTGGATTGCAGGCGGACGACGAGATTCAAATTACCATCACCGGTATTGGAACTCTAGTTAATAAAGTCGGATAACAGGAATCACCAAACATGGTACTCAACGGAAAAAACCTGATCGCTGGACAACTGTCCTCTCTCGGAAGCAAACAAGTATTTGCATTCGACCCAAAAAAGGGAGAAGCGCTTCCAACTCCCTACATGGAAGCTACCGAGGAGGAGATTAATCGGGCGATGAGCACGGCCGAGCAAGCCTTCTCAGTGCTCCGCGAAAGCAGTGCTGAGACCATCGCCGGCCTTCTTGAAAACGTTGCGAGCGAAATCGAATCGCTAGGCGACGAACTGATCGAAATGGCATCACGGGAGTCTGGCCTTCCTACTCAGCGTTTGACCGGAGAGCGTGCGCGCACCACCGGCCAACTCCGCTTGTTTGCTTCGGTGGTGAAGGAAGGCTCCTTCCTCGATGCCCGTATCGATACGGCGCTGCCCGATCGCAAGCCCCTGCCCCGCCCGGATCTGCGGCGAATGCTCATCCCCACCGGCCCGGTTGTGGTGTTTGGCGCAAGTAATTTCCCACTCGCGTTCTCCGTCGCGGGGGGCGATACAGCCTCTGGGCTGGCCGCGAAAAATCCGGTGGTCGTTAAGGCGCATCCTGCACATCCCGGCACATCGGAGTTAGTTGCAAGCGCCATCACCCGCGCCGTGCAAAAGGCGGAACTTCCGGCAGGCACGTTTTCCATGCTGCACGGAGTCGATCCGGCCGTCAGCCTGAAGCTTGTGCGTCACCCTGCAACGAAAGCCGTGGCTTTCACCGGTTCCGAACGTGCGGGCCGGGCAATTTTTGAGGCAGCGGCGCAGCGCCCCCATCCCATCCCTGCTTACGTGGAAATGGGCAGCAACAACCCGGTTTTCGTGCTCCCCGGCGCGCTTAACGGCTCGTTAGATAGCCTCGCGCAAGGCTTATTCGGGTCCATCAACTTAGGTGTAGGACAGTTTTGCACGTCACCGGGCGTGGTCGTCGGACAGGAAGGCAATGCGTTTAAGCAGTTCGGAGAAAAGCTCGGAGACTTGTTTAAAAACGGTGCTCCTGGCACCATGCTGCATCCCGGCATTCTGAAAGGGTACTCCGACAACGTTGGGACAAGAGGAAAAACCAGCGGAGTCAGCACTGTTCATTCGTCGCAGAGCGCCAACACGTCGAAAACTGAAGCGCTACCCGTACTGTTCGATACTGATGCCAAGACATGGCTCAATCAGAAAGAGCTGGCCACTGAAATTTTCGGACCCAGCGCTGTACTCGTTCGTTGGCAATCGAAGGAAGACCTCTTGCGGATTGCCCACGAGTGGGATGGCACTCTGACCGCAAGCGTTTTCGGTACGCCTGACGACTTGAAGAACTTCCGTGACCTGATCTCAATTCTCGAAAACAAGGCAGGCCGCCTTCTATTCAATGGCTTCCCAACCGGCGTCGAAGTGAGTCACGCCATGCACCACGGCGGCCCTTATCCCGCTACTGCCGACGCAAAATTCACGTCCGTGGGAACCGCCGCCATCCTGCGATTCTTGCGCCCTGTCTGTTACCAAGGCTTTCCCGAAGAAGCGCTTCCCCTCGAATTACAGGACGAAAATAAACGGCAGATTTGGCGTATGGTGAACGGCCAGATTACCCAGGAAAATATCGAAGCAAGCCATTGAGACTCACCCTCTCAATCTCGCCAACTCACTAGCCGAATCTCGTCCCGCCTTGCTGCGGGGAGCAAGATTCTCCGCGCTCTTCCAAGCCACGGAGGCTTGTTCCGGCTTCGATTTTTCCTTGCAGATTCTACCGTAAAACAGTAACGCAGAGGCGGCAATACTCGGCTCCAGCTTGCCATCTCTAGCCGCGCCGACAACGCGGCTAGAGAGATAGCTAAAATCCTGCTCTGACTGTTTCTTTCTGCCGAAGAATCCCGGCAAATTATAGGTGGTCACCGCCCGGACAAACCTGACCTCCAGATTGTTTGGAGATCTCTCCACAGCAGAATCCAACAGTTGAATTCCTTGCTTGGAAAGCGAATACTTCTTCCATGGAGCCCAGGTATGAGCCGCTTCCAGTAGCCGCTCGCTTCCGTAATACGCCTTTACACGGGCGTCTTGTGGCGCTTCCTTGTAAAGCTTGGAGAATAGTTTATTGCCTTTGCTCGCAGCACTCTTATCGCCATAGGCGCCCTGATAATAAAAATTCTTCGCTTGCTGGAATAGCGTGTCGAATTGAGCGGCAGACCCGGTGGCGGCGGAGAGCACCAACAGTACTGCAACGAACCTCACCTGGCGTCTCCGTTCAGTGACTGCAAACTCTTGGAAACGTGCGCTTGCGCTCCCAATTGCGAATGCGTGACGTTCCGTATCTTTTTGTTACCGCCGATGACGTAAGTAGACCGTCCGGGCAAGAGTCCCAGTGCCTTTGGAACGCGATAAAGCGCACGTACCTCTCCATCCGCATCCGAGAGCAATGGAAACGAAAGGCGGTTGTGTTTCGCAAAGCGCTCGGCATTCGTGACTGAGTCGGAGCTGACGCCGTAAACAAGCGCATCCAGTTCGTCGAACTGGTCCATCTTCTCCCGAAAGCTGCACGCTTCCGCGGTGCAAACTGGAGTGAATGCCTTCAGATAAAAGAACAGAACGACGGAAGCTTTCTCTAGCTCCTCGTACAAATGCACGTTCTGTCCATTTGTCGCGGGAAGAATGAAATCAGGAGCCGGGTCGCCCACGCTTAAGCTATTGCTTGCGGTCATCAACTACTAGATGATTCACGTCGCCTGATACGTTCTATCTTTCCAGGTGGAAGGTAGCCCCGCAAATTGCCTAAAGAGTGCGTACCATTGCAAGCCCAGGAACGACAGTATGGAAATCGGATGAACGAAAGCCGCCATTAACGGCTGCTTAAAGCGAAAGGTCAGAAGAAGTCTCAGGCCATACGCCAGCCCGGCGGCGATCAATATCAGTCCGAACCCCTTGGGCGAAGCGCCAGCCGCTAGAACATACCCGAGCAGAATCAGCGGAAGGACCTCGCCGCCAAACAGGAGCGTGGTAAATACAACGAGGCGGCCCGGTGACGCAACGCCTTCCGTTGCATTTTTCAGCAGTCCGTTAAAGACCTGTGAGGCATTCTGGTACATGCGACATGTTGCCACTCCCGTTGCATCGCACAGATCGGTTCCGTAACCTGCCTGCCGGTAAGCCTTCGGAAGAGTCACTCCATCATGTCGCGAGTTTTGAATCTTGCTATGCCCTCCAACAATTCCGTAGATCTCGCGATCGGCCATAAAGAGCTGTCCGCATCCTGCGCCGAACGCCGGATGGCTCCATTTCCGCATGGCCCACATAGGAAGATAACCCATCAGAATAAAGTGAATCAAGGGCAGCAATAATTGCTCCGACCAGGTCTTTGTTTCCTGCTTCGGGATACCGCTTACTAGCGGCGCTTTGCTCGTCTGCAGGAACTGCGCCATACGCGCCAGTCCATCGTGCGTCAATCGAACATCAGCATCTAAAAAGCACAACACCGGCTTTGAAGCGAGGCTCGCCAGAGTGAAACAGGCGAACTGCTTGCCGCACCAACCCACTGGCAATGGAGGAGCCACCTCTAACCGCACCCGCTTATCTGCAGCCGCCAACTCACGAACGATACGGCCTGTGCCATCTTGCGAGTGGTCGTCCAACACAATCACTTCCAGGTCGACCTGCTGGCTCGCCAAAGCGGAGCGCACGGCGGCCGCAATCGAGGGCTCCTCATTGCGCGCCGGAATCAATACAGACACAGCAAAGCAGGCCTCACTCGAAGGATCCTTCGGACGCCGATAGATAAAAAGATTGGCAATGCAAAAAAGAAACGGAGTCGCCGCCAGCACCAGGCCGATCCACGCAAGCAGCAATAGCACGCTCAATAACTCCCGTGCTCTTGGCGGAACTGCTTGCCGAAGATTTTGGCCTTCAGCGCGCGCCAAATATCGTAGACGCCGCCGATACCGGAGCGGCCTTCCACTAACGTTTCGAAATTGCTTGCCTGCCGTTGCATCACTCGTTGCGCCAATGCATCTTGCGTCTCTTCCAGCCTCCGGGAAAAAACCTCGGTCCACTCCGCCGCCGGCTTCTCACTGCCAGACTCAACATAAAGCGGCTCACCAAAACAAACAAAAGCTTCCGGAGTACGCTCGTCCCAGAAAGTATATTCCAATGCAAGCGGCACCATTACGAAATGCGTCAAACGGTGCGCCAAATAACCCACTCCTGACTCGAACGCAACCGGGCGGCAACGGGCATCGGTAAAGCGCCCCTGGGCCGTTACCCACAGCGCACAGTCCGTCCGGCTTAGCACGGATTGCCCGATTCGCACAAACCGCGCTGACCCCGCTGCCGTTTCCGGATCTATGCCAAAAAACCCCAACCTTTCAAAAAACTTGTACTTCGAAAGTCCCTTGGAGGCGATCGGCCCATAGTTCTGCCTTCCGCCAAAGAAGCGCTGGCTCATATAAAGCGCGAATAGCGGGTCCCACCAGGAAGGATGACTCAGGCACACCAGCACTGGCCAACCGGCAAGCGACTTCGGGGCACTAAGCTGGAGCATTCGTACAGCATGAAAGTTGCGGCGGAAGAAAAAGTCGATATAGGCAATAAACCATCGCAATTGCCGCGTTGCGATGCGAGGTAGCGGGTACAGCTCGCGGCCAGCTTTCACAAAAGCCGCCCGTCCAACGTTCATACCGCTGTTGCGTAAGCACGGCTGGGCTCAACAACACGATCCTCGTCGAGCTTGTCCGCCGCGATCCATCCGGACATCAGAACCATCGGCATCCCTGGCCCCGGGTGTGCGGCCCCACCCGCCAGATAAAGTCCCTTCACATCCGGGCTATGATTCGCTGGTTTGAATCCTCCATTCAAACGGCCATGGCTCGTGATGCCATAGATCGCGCCATTCAGAACGCCATATCGCTCATGAATATCCTGCGGCGTCAGATATCGTTCCACTTTGATGTGCCGCTCCAGATCCTGCAGGCCAGCCGTTCGCCTTAACTTGTCAAAAATTATCCGTCTGTACTGCGGATACATCTCTGCCCAGTTCTGTCCCGGTCGCAGGTAAGGCGTATGCACAAGCACGTACAACGCTTCGCCACCTTCCGGAGCCACACCCGCCTCCGTCCGCGACGGCGCACACAAGTAGCAGGTCGGATCAGGCGCAACCTTGCCCTTTTCGTAGATAGCGTGGAACTCTTCCTTCGGATCGCGCGAGAACACAAAATTGTGATGTTGCAACTGCTCGTATCGACGGTCAAGCCCCAAGTACATGACCACGCCGGAACAGGCTGGCTCGTAGCTCCGGCGGCGATCAAATCGCTTCCCGACGTCGCCGCCAATCAACTCGCGATTCGTGCGCACTGCGTCGGCATTTGAAACTACAGCCGCTAAAGGAATTACTTCGCCAGTCCCGGTCTCAACGCCTCGTACGGAGCCATCTTCCACCACGATGCGGCGCACCGGAGTGTTTGGGCGAAACTCCACGTTCAGCTCAACGGCTAATTTTTGCAGCGCGTTCGGAATCGCCCTGGTACCGCCCTTCGGATACCAAACGCCCTCGCTGGCTTGCATATGAGCGATGGCGCATAAAATCGCCGGAGTCTTCTCCGGAGAGGAGCCTACATATTGCACAATGTGGTCCAGCATTTGGGCAACCCGCTTGTCTTTGATATCGCGCCGGATCGTGCCTGCCACAGTATGCCCCAATCTCATCCGGCTCACATCTCGTAGCAGTGACAAATTTAGAGCCGAGCCGGTCTGGAAGGTGTCCCGCATAGAACCAATCGACTTCCAAAAGAAAAAGCGGTCCGAGATGCCATGCAGCTCTTCTGATGTAGCCGAAAACTTCTGGTAACCCTCGCTGGCGCCAGGCGAATACCGGTCCAGCTCCTGTCTCATGGCGCCCCCATCACCCAGCAAATCCAGGTAGGTGTTGTCTTCGAAGAAGCAACGCCATTGCGGTTCCAGTTCCACTAGGTCAAGATACTGAGCAAGATCCCGTCCCGCCTCTGAAAACACCTTCCGCAGAACCGACGGGCAAATCAGAATCGTTGGCCCCATGTCGAAGCGGTAGCCGCCTTCGTTCAGAACAGCCGCTTTTCCGCCGATCCATTCATTCTTCTCAAAAACGGTCACCCGGTAGCCGCGAGCGGCCAGTACACAAGCCGCGCTGAGTCCGCCCAGACCCGACCCGATAACACCAATTTTCTGTTCTTCGCTTCGACTCATGAATTCTTCCTTGTGACTATACGTCCCACTGTTCGCCAAGCCTTGATGCGGTCAGCCCAGTTCCGCCGATGCCGGGCTGACAGAAAGGCGAGAAACAGCTCTTCCGCTCGGGGATGCAGCGTTTCCAAGTGACGCAACCGTTTTGCACGCTGCACGACTACAGCCTTCAGATTCGTCATCTCCAGCAATCCCTCCGCCCCGCGTGTCTTTCCAAATCCGCTTCGCCGGGATCCGCCAAATGGAAGCCGCGGATCGGCCGTCGGAACAATCATGTCGTTCACCACAACCACGCCCGCCGGCACGCGTTCCGCTAACTTTCTCGCCCCACCCTCTTCACCGAAAATCGTCGCTCCCAACGAATAAGGGCAAAGCCCCGCTGCTTCAACTGCCTCTTCATCGCTGTCTACGCGCATTACCGATACGACGGGCGCAAACAGATCGCTTCGCATGATCTCCATCTCAGGCCGCGCATCCAGCACCGCCAACGGCTCAAATGCCTCGACGAAAAAACCAGCGCGGTCGCGGGATAATTTCGCTCCACTCATTACCGCCTCACGTATGACGTCCTCGGCGAGCGAAGCGGCAGCTTGGCTCACCCGGACCGGAGCAAGTGTTTGCAGCGCATTCGTAATCGCCCGCTCAAAACGCTCAGCTACCGCACGGTTCACAAAGATGCGTCTCGGCGCAATACACGTCGCGCCTCCGTTCAATGTCATACCGAACACCACGGCCCGCACCGTCTTAGGAACGTCGGCATCGCGTCTAATAAATACCGAATCGCAACCAGACAACTCGACAATGGCGGGCGTAATCTGCTCTGCGGCGTCTCGCAACACAGCAATGCCCGATGTTGCCGAACCCGTCATGACCACCTTGTCAACGCCGGCACTCAGGACCGCGCGAGCACTCGCTACGCTCTCATCCAGCACTGTAAATAGACTTGCGGGCACTCCAGCCTCCGCCACAATTCGCCGCAACGCGAGTGCCACCGTTCGCCCACCCCTGCCGGGCTTCAGCAGAACAGCATTACCGGCCACCAGCGCCTGCAGTGCTTGCACACCCGGCAAGAACAGGGGGTAATTCGATGGGCCGATAATCAGCACAGCCCCCACCGGCTCGCGTCTCAGTTGAATCTGAACTTTGGGTAACCAAAGCGGACGATCACGCGAGGATAACCATCGCGGGCGAAGTAAATTACTCGCATTTCGCTCGAGAAAACGAGCTGCTTCCGCGAGCGGCAAAATCTCAGCCGTCACACTATCGGCAGCAGTTCTCTGAAGCTCTGAAGAAAAACACTGCGTGAGTTCCTTTGCATCGCGGGCAAGCAAATCCCGCAGCTTCCGAATGCGTCGTAAGCGTTGCTGTACCGGAACACTCGACCACTCCCTTTGCGCCCGGCGAGCCTCTGCCAATAAGCCTTCAGCGGACTGATCGTGATTCGCGACGGTCTCGTCCACTTCGTTTCCCGGTGCTGAAGTTTTCAGTTCCACCATCGCAATGCTCTACGCGCTATGCTACTCCCACCGCCGCGGCAGCAGTCAGAGTCTGATCCCAAGGAATCGAAACGCCCAAGTCGTTTAGCAGCAGACGCGAACTTATGCGCGCCGACTCGAAAATTACCGGAAGACCGCTCCCGGGATGTGTACTTCCGCCCACCAGATACACCGAATCCAATTCTTCAAACCGGTTGCGCGGACGCAGATGCAGCATTTGCGACCAATTATGGGCCAACCCGAACACAGATCCTTTATGCAGCTCAAATCCGCTGTCCCAATCGTCGGGAGTCAAAATGCGTTCGTAAACAATCCGGGACTCCACGTCCTTAATGCCCACGTCGGCCAGCTTCTGTAGAATAAGTTTTCGATAACGCGGCTTCTCGTGCTCCCACGATACATGCGGACTCTGGTGCGTTACCGGCACCAGAACATACAGCGTACTCATCCCTTCAGGCGCAAGGCTCGAATCGGTGACGCATGCGTTCTGCAGATAAAAAGATGGATCTTCCGAGAGCGTGTGCGTATGCCCAATGTCGTTCATGTTGCGCTGGTAATCCTTCGCGACATAAATCGTGTGGTGTGAAACGCGGTCATAGATGCCACGCACGCCCAAGTACATCATGAACGCGGAACACGACATCGTCTTTTTCTCCAACTTGCGGTCCTTCCATCGATGCCTGAGCTCATCCGGCACCATGCGTTGCATCGCGCGCGCAAAATCCGCATTGATTACCACGGCATCCGCCGGATATTCGTTCTGCTCGGTTTGAACCCCCACCGCTTTCCGCCCGTCCGTCAGCACTCGCTTTACCGGCTCGCCCAAGCGGATCTCCACGCCTAGCTGCTGCGCAATTCGCGCCAGCGCAACGGTCACCGACCCGCAGCCGCCAATCGGATGATACACACCATATTCATACTCAAGAAAGGCCAGTATCGTGAACAGGCTTGGGCATTCGAACGGCGACATGCCCAGATACTTCGATTGAAACGAAAACGCAAGCCTCACGCGCTGGTCGGAAAAATAGCGGCCCAGCTCCGAATCAAGCGATCGCCAGGGTTTCAGCACCGGCAACAACTGCATGAGCTTCGGATGAATCGTATCCTTCCAGCTATCGAAGGGAGCTTCCAGAAACGGCTTAAACTTCTCCAGCTTATGACGATTATCGATCAGAAACTGCCGGAGCCGACCCGCATCTTGCGGGCAGACTCGCGCAATTTCTTTTTCCATATGTTCAACATTGGGCGTGGACAGCATCTCCCCCCCGCTGCCAAACACTAGACGGTAGTGCGGATCCAGGCGTACCAAGTCCAGCTCACGCCACAGATCATAGCCTAATCCGCTCAGAATGCTCTCCAACACTTGCGGGTAATGGAAAAAGGTAGGACCGTGGTCAAAGCGAAAACCGTGCGAGCAAAATGTGGAAGTGCGGCCGCCAATGTGCGGCAATCTCTCCACTACTGTGACGCGCAGACCAGCCTTCGCCAGTAGCGCCGCGGCTGTAAGGCCTCCAGGACCGGCGCCGACCACAACGGCATGACGAGACAATGGTTGTTTCTCCCTCAGGAAGTTCTAAATGGCTCCGGATACATGGCTCTTACCTCAAGCCGAAGATCTGTACCACCGTTACATTCAGATGCCAACCTCAGTAGGTAGACGCAATAAGTAGAAAAGTTTGCTGGTTGAGGATTTGCCACTATATGGAAGCAGGAACCTTGAAATTTTCCAACACAACCATAATCATTTCCACCAGCGGCAAAGGGCTGTATCCATTCGCCAGGCAAGCGGAGCAGTGGCTGTCCAAACAGAACGTCTCCGACGGCCTCCTAACGTTGTTCATCCAGCACACCTCATGTTCGCTGGTGATTCAGGAGAACGCGGATCCCGACGTTACGCTCGATTTGCGCGATTACTTTGAGCGGCTCGTGCCCGAAGAAACGAAAGGCTATCGCCACACGGCGGAAGGACCAGACGATATGACCTCGCACATTCGCTCAACACTGACACATACCAGTATCGCCGTGCCGATCGTCTCCGGCCATCTTGCTTTGGGAACGTGGCAAGGCTTATATGTATTCGAACATCGCACGCGCGCACATCAGCGGCACGTTATCTTGCAATTGATAGGAGAATAGAGCCGGAGATTCCGGCCCCACTCAACACTTCACTACTGGAGTTTCCTACTGAACCGAGCGCTTCTGTTTACGTAGAATTGCGGGCATATCGTAGTCGTTCGCCGGCTCTTGTTCATCAACCGACGTTTCGCTCGGTCCTTCCACGGCATTTTCCCCAGTTTTTGGCTGCTCAGCTTCCGGCACATTCATCGACGTGAAGGGAAAGTGCGAACCACGACGATCAATTTCCGGCAAAGAGTCGCGCTGGAAACCAGTAGCAATCACCGTGATCTTCACGTTGGAGCCCATGCTCTCATCCAGCACAACGCCGAAGTTGATCTGCACGTCATCGTTCTCCGTAGCCGCACGGATCAGGTTACATGCCTCGTTCACATCGTGGATCCCGAGCTGATTCGATCCGGTAATGTTGATCAGCACGCCGCGCGCACCCAACACGCCGCCTTCCTCCATCAACGGACTATTGATCGCTCTCCGCGCAGCCTCAACCGGCGCATTCTCACCCGCCGCGACGGCCGTGCCCATCATGGCGTAGCCCATGCCGAGCATGATCGTTCGAATGTCCGAGAAATCCCGATTGATCAAGCCGGGCGTCGTAATAATATCCGAAATTCCCTGCACCGCTTGCCGCAGCACGTCATCCGCCAGCTTGAACGATTCAAAGAAACTGGTTCCTTTGGGAGCAAGACCCAGCAGCTTTTCGTTCGGGATGCTGATCAAAGTGTCACAACTGCCCGCCAGTTCGGCCAATCCGCGTTCGGCTTGGCGCATACGCCTTGGACCCTCAAACGCGAACGGCTTCGTAACTACCGCCACAGTAAGCGCATTCAGTTCCTTTGCTAGCGATGCAACCACCGGGGCAGCACCAGTGCCGGTGCCTCCACCGAGTCCCGCCGTGACAAACACCATATCGGCGCCTTCCAGAATCTCAATGATGTGTTCTGTATCTTCCAGTGCGGCCTGGCGTCCCACCGCCGGATCGGCGCCCGCGCCGAGTCCCGTGGTCAACTTCTTGCCGATCGCCAGCTTATTCGCAACCGGCGAGGCTGCCAAGGCCTGCTTGTCGGTATTCAGCGTATAGAAATCAACGCCGACAAGGCCTTCTTCCAACATCCGGGCCACCGCGTTTCCGCCGCCGCCGCCTACGCCCACTACTTTTATTCTTGTGCCGATTTGCACTTCGTCTTCAATCAGGAACTTTAAGTCGTCCGTCATCTATAATCCTTGTTGCTTCACCTTTTCGGCGCTTAACCTCTTCGGCGGCAATACTACTACGTTAGTAAACCCATCGCTGCTACCTCGAAACGAGGCCCGCCAAACCGCTTGCCGCCTTCTTCCAATCGCGCTTCAGCCGCAGCCGCCCGGAGTACATCGCAAGCCCAGCCGCGGTGGTCCACACCGGCGTGTCCAATTCTTCGGGCCACTTGTCGATACCGGTAGGCAGGCCGTTTCTCACCTGGCAATTCATCGCGCGCTCGGCCATATCGCACATGCCTGTAAGCATGGCTCCGCCGCCGGTCAGAACGCCGCCCTCCAGCAACGATTGCTCCATGCCCACACGGAGAATCTCGGCATATACACGCTCAAAGATCTCCTCCGCGCGAGCTTCCAGAATCTCGTTGAGCTGACGTCTCGGCGCCTCTCTCATGGCGCGTCCTTCCGGCGATGGAATTTCAATCAAACTATGATCCGAAACCAGCCCCGTCATCGCGCATCCATACTGGCGCTTCAAGCTCTCGGCATCTTCGTAGTTCACCTTCAATAGCCATGAGAGATCACGGGTAAAATGGTCGCCACCCACCGAAAACGATGTCGCCAACAACAGCGCGTCGCCATCATACACAGCCAGATGCGTCGATTGCGCGCCGATATCGACCACCGCCACACCCCGCGCCCTGTCTTCCGGCAGCACAGCAGCATACGCAGCGGCCACCCCCTCGAATATCGATTCTTCCACCGCCAAATGCGCATGGTGAACCGCCGCAACCAGTGCCTGGTGCTCTTGCACCGAAGCCGTCACTACATGGATATTGGCTTCCAACCGCGCACACGAAATGCCCTTCGGATTGCGGTAACCTGCCCGCCCATCCAGCGTGAAGTCCTGCGGACAAATCTGCAGCACCTGGCGGTCTTCCTCCAGCCGCACCCGCGCGCCCAACTCCACTGCGTAGCGCAAGTCGTCTGGTTCGATCTCGCGCCTTCTTCCAAATTCGTAAAGCCCCCGGCTGTTCACTCCCGCGACCGATCCGCCCATTCCGATCACGGCCGTGTCTGCCGATACTTGCGCCCGCGCTTCGGCTTCATGCACCGCAAAACGGATACTCTCGGTCAGCGCCGCTTGATCCGTCACGCGCGACTTACTCCACGCATGGACCGGAGCTTCGCCGTGGCCCAGGAAACGAAGGCCCTCGTTTTCCACCGCGCAGATCACCACGCGGGTGCTTGCGCTGCCTAAATCGAGTCCCGTCGCCAGCTTCGTCTTACTTGCCATCGCCAACACCTCCTACTGCCGTGATCACGCCATCCACACGCAAATCGAGCGTCGTGGCATCGGGCCGCTTGGCCTTGATTTCCCGATAGTTCGCCAGGAAATTTTTAATCCGCGCCGCATAGTCGTTATCGCCTAACATCAGGTACACCACTCGATCATCCACGCGTTGCGCCACAACCAGATTGTTAGGATCGGCGACATTCACTTCCGAAACTCCATCAGCCAAAGGCCCGATCTCTTTTAACATTCCCAGTGCGCGCCGCACTCGTAGACGCCGGGTATCCACCGGCTCGCTCTCGCGTACTCCCGTCATTACCGGCAGCGTGAATCGCGCCGCAACCCTGGGCCGCAAAATATAGCCGTCTTTGTCGATTAGAACAAACTGCGACACGCCGTCCTTGCGGTTCGGAGGCAGTTGCACGAATGCCACTGGCGTGCGCTCGTGTATCCAGACCTTTACCGTGTCCGGCCAAATCTTCGAAACGGTTGCCGATTCCACCCAATCGATCTGTAAAAGTTGTTCGCGCCGCGCTTGTATCGGCACGAGAAAGAGACTCCGGCCAAAGTCATCGGCGAATACATGACGGATTTGGGAAGACGACGCATAATGCACTCCTTCTACGGTTAAATTCGGACTTTTCCCCGCGAAATCATCCGCCTCCGCTACCCGGAAGCGGTCATCTTTTATCAAGAATTCTTCTATCTGGTGCCACGCAAACAGCACTGCAATCATCAGGCACACGCCGAATAGCGACCAAAGAACGAAGCGCCCCCAGCGAATCTCATTCCAGCCGAACTGCGTCGAGACCGACGCGGCCCCGCCCTCCGATTCACGCGCGGTACGGCCCGTTTGGCCAGTGATTTCAGGCCTCCGTGCCACCTAGGCGCGCTCCCTCAATCTGTCCAGTATCTTCTCCGCCGCTTGCGAAACACTGCCTGCCCCAAGCGTGACAATCAAATCTCCCGGCTCGGCATTTGCGGCGATCGCCTCAATACCTTCCTCCATGCTGGGAACGTAATGGGCGGAACGGTGTCCGTAAGAACGAATCTTCTCAATTAAGGCCGGAGCGGTGACGCCAGGAATCCGCTGCTCCGAAGCGGCGTAGATATCGAGCAAATACAGATTATCCGCCTGATGAAAAGCCGTCCCAAACTCCTCCAGCAAGTGCTTAGTTCGGGAAAAACGATGCGGCTGAAACAGCACATGAATCTGCCGGTAGGGCGAGAGCTTCGCGGCCGCCAGCGTGGCCCGCACTTCGGTCGGATGATGGCCGTAGTCATCCACTACCGTGATGCCTCGTTCAATGCCACGTACAGAAAACCGCCGGTCCACGCCCGTAAACGAGGCCAAGCCCTCGCGAATTTGCGGCACCGGAACATCCATTTCCAATCCGACACCAATCGCCGCTGTTGCGTTCAGCACATTATGCAGTCCTGGAACATGAAGCTGAAACGGTCCCAAGTCCCCGCTGCGCCGCCTTATGGAGAATGTGCTGCCTGTCGCCGATAAAACCGAATCCTGAATCTCCAGATCCACCTGCGCGGAGCGTCCATAAGTAATCGTCCGGCGGCGAATCTGCGGAAAAACCTGCTGAACGTTTTCGTCTTCCATGCATACGATGACCGCCCCATAGAACGGCACCTTGTTGACGAAATCCGTGAACGCTGTTTGGATCTCTTCAATCGACGCGTAATGGTCCAGATGTTCGCGGTCAATGTTGGTCACAACGGCCACAATGGGCGCCAATTTCAGGAAGGAACCATCGCTCTCGTCCGATTCCACCACCAGAATGGAGCTCTTGCCCACTCGGGCATTCGAACCGCCCATCGCGGCCACGCGCCCGCCAACCACAACGGTGGGATCAAGATTACCGGCATTCAAAATAGACGCAACCATGGATGTCGTGGTCGTCTTGCCATGGCTGCCCGCGATGGCGATGCCAAACTTCAGCCGCATCAATTCGGCCAGCAGCTCACCACGCGGGATCACGGGAATCTGCAAGCGGCGCGCCTCGGCTACCTCCGGGTTCGAAACATCGAGCGCCGAGGTTACCACCAGTGCCTTCGCGCCCTCCACATTGGCGGCCTCGTGTCCAAGCAGGACGGTCGCCCCAAGCCGTGAAAGCCGTTCCGTAATCGGGCTGAGCTTCACATCAGAGCCAGAAACCTGGTATCCCAAACTGAGCAGGACTTCGGCGATCCCGCTCATTCCAATGCCCCCGATTCCTACAAAATGCACATGCTGGGGCTTAAAAAACATTTCTTAAAGGTATTGTTCCGGCTTTCTTAAAGAGTGTCAATGTCGAATTTCGTCGCTTACAGGTTTCTTTGCACTTTTTTGCTTGCCGCGGTATCTTCTAGTACCGTGGCGGCCCGCTCCGCCGCTCCGGGCTTCGCAAACTGTCTTACCCGGTCGCGCATGCGCTGTAGTTCATCGCCGTCGTGCCGCAATTTTTCCACAACGTCGAATAACCGCGCACCGTTCAATTCGCTGTCAAGCAACATTCGTGCTGCTCCTGCGTTCACTAGCATTTCCGCGTTCCGCCGTTGATGATCGTCGGCGGCGAACGGCAGCGGCACCAGCACCGAAGACATTCCCGCAGCAGCAATCTCGCTCACGGCACCTGCGCCCGCGCGTCCCACCACCAGATCCGCCCCGGCAAACGCCTCCGCCATGTTTCGAATAAAGGGAACGACTTCGCCGTTTACGCCCGACGTCTGGAACTCCCGCGCCAAACTCTCGTGCTCGGCCATGCCCGTCTGATGGATAATACGGACTGACGCGTTGTATCCCTTAAAGAGCGGCCAGCTTTCGCGCGAGGCCCGGTTCAAACTTCGGGCTCCCCGGCTTCCTCCGGTAATCAACACCGTAAATACTCTATTCTGCCCCGGTTGCAATGAGAAAAATTCCGGTCTCACCGGGTACCCAATCACTTCGCTTTTCGAAGGAGGAAACCAAGCCGCCGTTGATGGAAAACCCAGCAGCGCTTTGTGTACACGACGCGCCACCCGCCGGTTCGCAAATCCTGGAACGGCGTTCGGCTCTAGTACGATCAACGGCACTTTGCTAAAGATTGCTGCTAAACTCACCGGGCCGGCCACAAAGCCTCCGGTGCTAAAAACCGCATCCGGACGAAACCGCTTCAATACTCCCCACGCCGCTGCAACGCCTCCTGGAAGCTGAAAGGCAGTCCGCATCTGCTTCCGCAGACCTACCCGATTCAGGCCGCCGCTGCGGACAAACGCCATCTCAAAACCGTCCTCGGGCACCAACCGGGACTCCATACCCTCCTGGGTGCCGATAAACAAGAGCTGATGGCCACGCTCACGCAGCACACGAGCCACCGCCAGCGCCGGAAATACGTGGCCGCCGGTGCCGCCGCCAGTCATGACAAATCTAAACGGCAACGTTATCCCGCATGCTCGCTAACGCTTAACAACATCCCCATCAGCAGGAGCGTACTCAATAGCGAACTTCCGCCATAGCTGATGAACGGCAAAGGAATACCCTTATTCGGCAGCAAGCCCAACACCACGCTAATATTGATCAACGCCTGCACAACGACGCAAACGGTCACGCTTAGCGCGAGGTACCGGCCGAAATCATCTGCCGCATTCATATATGTGCGCATGCCACGCCACAAGATCACCAGAAATCCAATGACCAGCAGCGTCGAACCAAAGAGCCCAGTTTCTTCACCCACCACGCCGTAAACGAAATCTGTCTCCGCCTCTGGTAGGTAGAGCATTTTTTGTTTGCTCTCCATCAAGCCCGCGCCCAGTACGCCGCCAGAGCCCACCGCAATCTTCGCTTGCCGCTGCTGATAGCCGGGATCGCTGGTGGACGCTGTCTTTTTCGCGTACTGCAGAAGATGTCCGTTGGGATCAATCTTCGCCAGTAACGTATGATTCCTATCCGCGAAGTCGATGGCGCGCGCCAGCCGGTAGGGTTTCATCGCGATAAAGCAAAGCCCAAGCACTCCCGCGGCCACACCGCCGATGATGAGATATCGCATATCAAGGCCGGCCACATAGACGACCGCTACCGTAGTTGCCACAAGCACAACCGCTGTTCCCAAATCGGCAATGGCCACGGCCAAAGCCAACACACTGATAACCGCCACCACGGGACGGAGCGTGTACTTATCGTTCACGTTATTCAGCCGCCGGGAAAGAAAGAACGCGAGGAACAGTGCCAACGCGGGCTTTGCCAGTTCGGAAGGCTGCAACGAAAAGGGACCCGCGTGCAACCAGCGATGGCTTCCCGAATCGGTCACATACACCAGCGTCAGCAACAGCAGCACCACGCCCAGTCCGGCAAACGCAAATCTCGGATCGTTCCAGCGCCGATAGTCGCGTTTAGTGCAGTACAGAAGCAGAAATAACGAAACCACCGACCATCCCAACTGGCGGACAAAAAAATGAGTGCTCGAAACGTGATACCGCAGTTCGGCGAGCATCGACGATGAGCTATAGACCATCACCAACCCGAAGCACACCAGGGCAAGCACAGTTAAAAATAAAATCCAGTCTGTTTTCAGTCGTTGCGCCATACAATCTCTAACGAAGCTCTCCCACAAAATCCTTAAATTTGCGCCCTCGCTCTTCGTAGTCTTGGAACTGGTCGAAGCTCGCGCAAGCGGGAGCGAACAGCACTGTATCGCCTGATTTGGCATGGTGCCGCGCATACTTCACCGCTTCCGCGAGCGTTCCGCAATCTACCACCGGCAACACACCGTGAAGCGCGTCCTTGATCAACGGCGACGCGGCTCCAATCAACAATGCCGCTTTCCCCTTCGCCTGCAACACCTCGCCTAAAGGCGCGTAGCTGCCGCCTTTATCTTTTCCGCCCAGGATAATCCATAAATTGCCGGCAAACGCATCGATGGCCTTCAGCGTCGCATCCACATTTGTCGCCTTCGAATCGTTGTAATACTTCACTCCGTTCATTTCACGGACAAACTCGATGCGATGCTCCACGCCCGGAAACGAAGACACAGCCGAAGCGATCGCGTTTGGATTCGCTCCAGCTAGATGCGCCACGGAGACCGCCGCCATCACATTCTCGACATTGTGCTTTCCAAGGAGTTTGATCTGCGAACGAATCATGAACGGCTCATCATCGCGGAAGATCTGATCGCGAAGCATCCAGAGCCCCGACCGCAGCCGCTGCGACGAAGAGAACCAATGCACCGTTGCTTTCGTGCGCTCGGCGAAGGAACGGCAAGTGAGATCGTCGTAATTTAATACCGCTACATCGCCCACTTGTTGCGTTTCAAATAGCCGCGCCTTCGCGTTTGCATAATTTTCGAAGGTATGATGGCGGTCCAGATGATCGGGCGTCACGTTCGAACACACGGCGATACGCGCTCGAAATTGATGGATCGACTCAAGCTGAAAGCTGGACACTTCCAGCACGTTCCAGGTATGGTCCTGTGATGACTCGATCATCGAAGTAACGGCGGTTCCGATGTTTCCGCCCACCTGGCACGCGATGCCGCATGCTTTCAGCAGATGCCCCGTCAGCGCCGTAATCGTTGTCTTCCCGTTCGACCCTGTGATGCCAATCACGGGACCTTTCAAAAAATACGAGGCCAATTCCACTTCGCCAATCACCGGCGTACTGCGTTCTCGCGCGTTCGCGAGCATCGGCAAATCGTAAGGAACACCCGGCGACAGCACGATAATATCCGGCTCGCGGCCATGGGCGGTCAAGTTCTCCGCTTCTTGCGGGAGCACGTCCACCTGTAACGATCGGAATCTGGCAGCATCGTCCCCACCCGGAAGCAAGGAATCCAACGCACGCACTGTCGCCCCTTGCTTCGACAGCAACTCCGCCGCTGCAAAGCCCGAGCGCTTCGTTCCTATCACTACTACGTGCTTGCCCCGGAAATCCAAACTTATTACCCTGTTATCTCAACTTCAGTGTTGTCAACGCAAACAGCGCCATTACAAGGCCCGCGATCCAGAAGCGCACAATCACCTTCGATTCCGGCCATCCAAGCGCTTCAAAATGGTGGTGAATCGGAGCCATCTTGAAAATACGTTTTCCGTGCCGCAGCTTATAGCTTCCCACCTGCAAAATCACCGATAAAGCCTCTACCACGAAAATGCCTCCGATAAAGATCAGCAGCACTTCTTGTTTGATCAGCACAGCCAGAATTCCGAGCCCGCCGCCTAACGCCATGGAACCGGTATCACCCATGAACACCTGCGCAGGGTGACAGTTATACCAAAGAAATCCTAACGTCGCCCCCACCATTGATGCGCATACAATCGTCAGCTCCTGCGAATTCGCCAGATGAGCCAGATCAAGATACTGAGCAAAATAGGCGTTGCTCGAAACGTACGTAAGAGCCGTCATCGCACCTGAGGCGATAATCATCAATCCAGCCGCCAACCCGTCCAGCCCGTCCGTTAAATTTACCGCGTTAGACGAACCAACCATCACCAGTACAATGAAGCCATAAAACAGCACAAACGCCAACGGATACGTCCAAAAATGCCTAGTTAAAGGCTCGATCAGAAGATCCGGTTTATACTGCTTGAAAAAAGGAATGTTAACTGCCGTCGAGTATGCCTGGTTCGCGTGCAACAGCAGCAGAAAGAAGCCAATCAGCATGGCGCACAGGATCTGCGCCCACAATTTCTGGCGCGCGGTCAGGCCGAGATTTTTTTTCTTGCGGATTTTTGCGTAGTCGTCGATAAAACCAATGATGCCGAAGCCGACCAGGCCCAGCAGGGCGATCCATACATACCGGTTGTTCAGATTGGCCCAGAGCAGTGTCGGTGCGACGATCGACAGTACGATGAGCAAGCCGCCCATGGTCGGGGTTCCGGCTTTCTTCTGATGCGATTGCGGACCTTCTTCGCGAATGATCTGGCCGAAGCTCATCTCGCGAAGTTTTCGAATCATCCATGGCCCCAGCGCCAACGCCAAGAACAAGGCGGTGAGGCTGGCAAGGGCAACTCGCGTAGTGATGTAGCCGAAGACGCGAAACGACGGGATGTAATTGTGCAGAACTTGAAACAGCAGCCAATACAGCATTCTTTATTTCTGATTTTCCATGACAGCGAGCGCCCTCTCGACATGCGTGCCGCGCGAACCTTTGAACAAAATGGCGTCGCCCGGACGAATAAAACTTCGTAGAAATTCCCCGGCCTCTTCGGGCTCATTGAAAAAAAACGCGGCGTGATGAAAATGACCGGTTCGTTTGGCTTCTTCCACCATCGACCGGCTCACGCCGCGTACCCCAATAAGCACATCGACGCCTGCCTCGGCGACATATTTGCCTAAGTCGCGATGCAGACGCTCAGCCCAAAGGCCAAGTTCGAGCATCTCTCCCAGCACGGCGATACGCCGTTTTGCCGGTTCTCCGCGAAGCACGTCCACCATACCGCGGGCGGCTTCGGGATTCGAGTTGTAGCTGTCGTTCAGAACCGTGATGCCGCGATGTTCCGTTCGCTCACCGCGCATCTTACCCGGAGCGAAGTCCGCTATCACGGGCACCAGTTCCTTAAAATCAATATCGAATAATTTGCTTACGGCCAAACCAGCCAGGACGTTTTGGACGCCGTGCCGCCCGGCCAGCGTGGTCCGGAAATGAACGCCGTTCACGGTAAAGCTGCTTTCTTCCGCGCTTAATTTCACGTCTGACGCCTGCACATCGGCTTGCGTAGAGAGACCGTAAGTCACCGTGGCTCCCCGATGCACTGTGCGAAAGTCCAGCACGCGATCGTCGTCGGCATTTAACACTGCCACGCCCTCTCCTGGCAGCGCTTCGATCAATTCGCGTTTGGCAAGGGCGACTCCTTCAATTGATTGGAACGCTTCGATATGCGCGTATCCAACATTTGTGACCACCCCTACTTGCGGCGCGACTATCCGTGCTAGCGAGCGGATTTCGCCAGCGTGATTCATACCGATTTCGATGACGCCAACTTCGGCATTCTCAGGCATTCGCAGCAGTGAAAGCGGCAGCCCGATGTGGTTATTGAAATTTCCCGCTGTTTTTCCAACAATGCCCTTCACTCCGAGCACCGCCGCAATAATATCTTTTGTGGTCGTCTTTCCCGCGCTGCCGGTGACCGCCACAATCCGCCGTCCCCAGCGGCCGCGCGCCAACTGGGCCAGTTTTTGAAGCGCATCTATCGTGTCCGGCACGCGCAGCAATGGACGACTATCCGAACTCAACTCTTCACTGATAACCGCACCTATTGCCCCGCGCTCGAAAGCTGTCTCGATAAATCTGTGCCCATCGAAGTTCTCGCCCTTAATCGCAAGGAATAAGTCGCCTTGACTGACCGTTCGCGAGTCGATACTCCATCCTGTGATTCGTACGTCCCCGGAGATAACGGAAGTGCTAATATCAAGCGCCGCGCATACCTCCACCAGAGAGAACTCCATGAAGAGCTACAAGGTTCCCTGGGTGAACTTTTCGTTGGCCTGCGCTTTTTTATTTCGCGCATAACCGAACGACCGAAGCACGCGCCGCGCTACTTCACGATCATCGAAGGGGACAGGACCGTCCCGCAAAATCTGATACGTCTCATGCCCCTTGCCGGCCAGGATGACCACGTCGCCAGGGGCGGCAGATTCAATCGCCTTCTTGATGGCTCGCTCGCGGTCGGGCTCCACCAGATGCGGAGTATCGAAACGCCGTAGGCCTACCATGGCGTCATTCATGATCGCCAGCGGATCTTCGCTGCGCGGATTGTCAGACGTTAGCACCACATAGTCGCTTCCTTCAGCCGCCGCCATTCCCATCAAAGGCCGTTTGGTGCGGTCGCGATCACCTCCACAACCAAAAAGCGTTATGACGCGTTTGGCCTTCATGCCGCGCGCGACCGAGATTACGTTCCGCAGCGCATCGTCCGTATGCGCGTAATCCACCACGACCATGAACGGCTGTCCTTCTTCTACGCGTTCGAATCTCCCCGCTACTGTCTGCAATTGCGTCAGTCCTTTCCGAATCTGTTCTTCGCTCAGTCCATAGGTCAGGGCGGCAGCGCAGGCAAGCAGAATGTTGTACACATTGATGTGTCCCACCAGCGGAGATTCCACCCGGAATCGCTTCTCGCCCGCCACAACCGTAAAGCGCAGTCCTTCAAACGACGACTGAACGTCCTCGGCATGAACCCACGTTTCCCGCAATGCCTGGCGCTTCACTCGGGCCACCGGTTCTCGGTGCATGCTGTACCAGAGAACCTCTGTTTCGGCAGAGATATCGAGCCTTGAGCTCCATTCGTCGTCCGCATTCAACACTGCAAAACGGGGGGGAGGACCGCTTCGCGGCGTCAACAAAAGCTGCTTCGCGGCGAAGTAAGTCTCCATCGTGCCGTGATAATCCAGATGGTCGCGCGTGAAGTTCGTAAACCCGGCCGTGTGGACGTCCATTGCATAAATACGGCCTAGATCCAGCGCATGGGAAGAAGCCTCCAGCGTGGCGTGCGTTCCGCCCATCTTTTCGAGGTCGTGGAAGATGCGGAACAGGTCCAACGATTCAGGCGTTGTATTGACGGCCGGCAAAACACGGCTGCCAAGCCGATATTCGATAGTTCCTACCAACGCCGTTATTTTTCCTGAACTGCGCAGGATGGCATCAATCAACGAAGTGCTGGTTGTCTTTCCGTTCGTGCCCGTGACAGCAGTCAGCGCGATGCGCCTGTCAGGGCCGTCGTAAAAGTTTTTCGCAGCCATCGCGAGCGCATGACGTCCATGCGGCACCTGTAACCATAGGCCGGAATATCCGCCGGGACTTGGCCGGTCGCTGACCACGCCCAACGCGCCTTTGGCCAGCGCCGCGTTTGCATATTGCGCGCCATCTGCTTTTGCGCCAGTGAATGCAAAAAACAGAAATCCCAGCTCCACTTTGCGGCTGTCGTAGGCAAGCCCGCGAACGTCCGCGCCGAAGCTATCGGGCGGCAGACCCGGAGAGACCGCGATTCCTTCCAGTACACGCTTCAGTTCCATGGATTATTGGCGCTTTCAGCGCGCAAACCTCACCAATATGCGTTCGCCGGGCATAATCAGCGCGCCCGCAGGCGGATTCTGCGCCCGGGCCATTCCGTCTCCCAGCATGTCGATCTGGACACCGTCCTGCACCGCTTCTTCCACTACGTTCTGCAACGTCTTGCCGACAAAGTTAGGAGCCTTCGGCCCACTCAGGTTGGCATCAGAGCCTCCCGAAGCTTCCGTTCTCTCTTGCGCTGTCAAAGGCGTGGCTAAACCGGCCACGGTATCTTCGTCAGGGACGTCTGGCCCCGCACTCTTTTCTTTGCTCTTCAGCTTTTCCTTTTGCGCTAATTCTTTCTGCTCTATTTCTTCAATCTCTTGAGGGACGTCGCGAGGAACGCCCCGCAAGCGCAACGCTTCGGTAGCCACGGAATCGAACGCGGGACCGGAGGCCGTTGCACCAAAACCTGCTGTGCCGGTTGTGCCGGATATGCTGACTACAATCAGCACCGAGGGATTGTTGATCGGAGAAAAGCCCATGAATGAAGCGTTGTACTTGTGCGTGTACATGTGGTGCGCGAAGTCGAATATCTGGGCTGTTCCAGTTTTCCCGGCTAGGCTGTAGCCCACGAGATGCAGATGATGACCCGTTCCGATCGGCGATGTGACGACGCGTTCCATCATGTCGCGCATGGTTGCCACGGTGGAAGGCTCCAACACCCGGACCGGCTTAGGAAAGCTGGAATACTGTTTGGGTTCGCCCGGAGCTTGTTCCCAGGCCACCAGATGAGGATGGATCAAAAAACCGCCGTTCGCGATCACGCTTCCCATCCGCGCCAGTTGCACGGTAGTCATGCTCACTTCATGCCCGAACGCAACGGAAGGCAGTGAGGTGGGCTGCCAACGACTCAAGCGGCGGAGCATGCCCGGCGCCTCCGCGGGGAGCTCAATCCCGGTCCTGCTACCGATTCCGAACTTCCTGACATAGTTGTACATATTTTGCGCACCTACGTCTATGCCGATGCGGATCGCGCCCACGTTGCTCGACATGGCCAGCACATCCGCCATGGACAAGTCGCCGTGATTCTCGGCATCGTGAACAGTGCGTCCAAAGATTCTCAATACTCCTCCGGCACAGGGAATAATCGTGCTGGGCCGGAGCCGGGTGGTTTCGAGCGCAGCCGCGAGCGTAATTACTTTGAAGACCGATCCCGGCTCATAAGGAGCGACCACGGCCAAGTCTTCGCGGCCATGCGGCTTCTCGCCGGCGTGCAATTTTTTACTCAAGTCATAAGTGGGATAGTTTGCCAGCGCCAGAATTTCACCCGTGTGCGGATCGATTGCAACCACGCTTCCGTGATCCCCATGATGGTCCACAACGGCCGATTGCAAGGCCTGCTCCGCCACATGCTGCAACTGGCTGTTGATGGTAAGACCGACGGTTTTTCCCATTACGGCGGCCTTCTCTATCTCCGACGAATAAGCGCGCTGCTGAACGTCCATCTTTACCAGCTTCAATCCCGGCGTACCGCTGAGGTCTTTGTTAAGTTTTAGTTCGATTCCCGCCGCACCCTTATCCTCGGCATTCACATCACCGATCACGTGCGCAGCCAACTGGCCATTTGGATATGTGCGGACGCTGCCTCGCCGGATCTCCAGCCAATCGAGCTTTAAAGCTCGAAGCGTATCGGCCTGTTCCGGCGTGATGTTTTCATCGACTACGAAAAATCCACGATGGCGTCTTGATGTAGCGGCGGCTTCCAGGTCGTTCTGAAGCACTGCGGCATCCAGGTCGAGAATGCGCGCCAAAAGCGCTGCCGCGAATCCTTTATTGGGGATTCGTTGCGGATTGACAACCGCTAATTGCGAAGCGGAACTGATGGCCAGGTAATTTCCGTCCCGGTCCAGGATGGCGCCACGCGGCGCTTCAATCGTCTCCAGCTTCTCCTGCTGAGAGTCTCCCAATTTTACGTAGTGATCGTGTCCGAATACCTGCAATTGCAGGAGCCGCATCACTACAATAAAGGCCCATCCCGACAGGATGAGCCCCATGATTAACAATCGTTCGGTCGATTTAGCGAGCGGAGTTAGTGGCGGCCTTTTCATTGCCATCTATCAGCACTTCGCGAGGACCTCGGAAGGGCGTCAGCGCGAAGCAACCTCCGTATTCAACGGCATGACATTGCGTGCTTCGGTCTTGTTTTTTCCATCCAGGAATTGCACTTGCTGGGGCGCGGGCTCGGACATCTTCAGTGACTTCGCAAGCTTTTCCAGACGCGCCGGGCTCAGCAATTTAGCCTGTTCCAGATCGAGCAATGCATTCTCCTGTTTCAGCTTTGCTTGCTCGGTGTGGAGACTCTGAAGGTTGAAGCCAGCCATGGTGTTGTAGGCCGTGGGAACCAGCCCCGCGATCACCAGCATGGCGGCCGCGAGGCCCGTCATCACGGTTCTGCTCCGAGCACGGCGCGCGGCAGGATCGGCCGCGCGTACTACAGCGCTGTTGTCGACGCGCTTCACAAATAAGTACACGTCTTCATTTGCAATCGGACGCAGCCGGCACCCCTCCGCCCGCGTCCAAACCGCCGGCCGCAGATCGGCCAGCTCCCCAACTCCCACGAAACGATTGACAAATGTTGCAAATGAGGCCATGCTCTTCCAGTCCCTTCTAAATCCTCAACCTGAGTGCAGGTTAATTCCGCTGTATCTCCACTGCACGCAGCTTGGCACTGCGCGAGGCTGCGTTCTCGAAAACCTCTATCTCCGACGGCCTGACGACATGCTTCGTCAGAATTGCTGCCCGCCTATCCCGGGACAGCGCTTGAAATGCCCGTTTCACCATACGGTCTTCGGTCGACATAAACGTTAAAACAACGAATCGCCCGCCACTCTTGATCTGCTCCGGCGCCAACCGGAGCAACGTTTCTAATTCCTCAAACTCGCCGTTCACCCTCAATCGCAGCGCCATAAAGGTCTGCGTCGCCGGATGAATTCTCCCCGTTCGCGGCACGGCTGCCTCAACAACATCGGCCAAACGCCGGGTTGTCAGGATAGGCCGCGCGCGAACGATTGCTCTGGAGATTCTTCGCGACCTCCTTTCTTCACCGAGCTGATAAATCAAATCGGCGAGCGCCTTTTCAGGCAGTTCGTTCACAAAATCCGCGGCAGTAAACTCCGTTCCGCGGTCCATGCGCATATCGAGCGGCCCGTCTTCCATCAGCGAGAATCCACGCTCGGGACTGCTCAACTGATAGCGGCTAACACCCAGATCCGCCAACACACCATCCACAGCGCCCACGCCGTTTGCTTTCAGCGCTTCGGGCAACTGCGAAAAAACCCCTTGGAAAAACCGGATTCGCTCTTCGAAACCGTCCGTATTCCTGCGAGCCAATTCCAGCGACTCTCCATCCCGGTCACACGAAATCACAAAACCGCTTTCCAGCCGTTCGGCGATGGCCTTGGTATGTCCGCCCAATCCAGCGGTCATATCCACGTAAATGCCATCCGGCCGAATCGCAAGATACTCCAGCGATTCCTTCAGCATCACCGGATAATGCGATGGCCCGCTTACCGAGTCCATACATACCGGCTAATGCGCATACCAGCTAGCGCAGGCCCTTTTTTTCCAGGCTTCCCGACTTATCGCCGATGCCTTCCATCGCCTTCGCCAACCGCTGCTCGTAAACCTCGCGTCCAATCACGTCGATGCGCTGCTTAAAGCAACGCAGATAAACCTGTTCATTCTCGAGCTTCAACACGCGCCGCAACTCCGTTGGAACTAACACCCGGCCTTGCGAATCTATATCAGAGTCAGCCCCATAGTGGTAGGCTATGAACGCAACATCTTCCCTGACGTCGGTGTCATCACCGGACTCCTCCAGCATCGCTTCGGTCTGCTGCCAAACCGAAATAGGGTAGATTCGTACTGTAGAAGCATTCAGCGTCGTGACAAAAACTTTTCCATCTCCGAGCGCACCGAGGTACTGCGTGATTGCAGCGGGCAACTTCAACCGGCCTTTTTCGTCTACGCGGGCACTCAGGAACCCTCTCGGGGCTTCGACTGGCTCCACTGCGCCGGATTGACCGCTATCTTCCGCCACTTCCAACCACTTTCGGCCCTTTTACTCCACTTGCTCGATACTCGCATGGGTAGTGGGTGAATGCAAGGAAAATTTACAAGGTTTTTGCTTGTAAGTTGTTGTATTCGCCTTTCTTACGCCTAAAAGGCTACAATCCTCAGCTATTCCTCAGGAAATTCCTCAGACTAGTTTGTCGGTTGTAATGGGAAGTTGACGAATACGCCTGCCAGTAGCATGAAATACCGCATTTGCAACAGCAGCAACCACGCCAGTGATTCCAATTTCGCCAAGTCCGCGAGATCCCATGGGATCGATAAAGGGATCCGGCTTGCCTAATAAGATCACATCAAAGAGAGGAATGTCCGAGTGTGTAAGAATTTCGTACTCGGCCAGATTAGCATTCAGAATCGAGGCATGTCGAGATTCATAAACGGTATTTTCTACCAGGGCCATTCCGATGCCAAATATAAGTCCGCCAACTATTTGACTATTGGCCAATTTTGGATTGAGCACCGATCCTACGTCGTACGCGGCGGTCACCCTTGTAACCTGGACCGGCTCTGTTTCGCGAACTTTCACTTCGATGAAAACGGCGCCGAAGGACTCGAAGCTGTATTTCTCCCGTTCTTCGCCGGATTTTGCCTCTCCTACAACCTCAATGTGGTTGAGTCTGGCTTGCCGAAGGATGATTTCGGGTGCAGCGTCCAGAGATGTTCCGTGATCCGTTGCGAGCTTTGTCAGCTTCTCTTTGATCTGTGTCGCAGCAGCCGTGATGGCCGATCCCACGACCGTCGAGGTCCATGAACCGCCGCTGACCGGAGCCACGGGAAAGTCGGAATCGCCCAGTTCAAAGCGTACCTTTTTAATCGGCAGTTCTAGGCGGTCCGCCGCGACCTGCGTCATTGAAGTGTAGGTGCCGTTTCCAAAATCATGCGTCGCACTGGTCACAAGCGCGGTTCCGTCCGCAAAAAGCGTGATTTTCGCCGCGCCGGGTGGCCGCCTGGCCGGATAGGCAGCAGTCGCCATCCCCCACCCAAGCAGCGCATCTCCGTCCTTCATGGAGCGCGGCTCGCGATTCCGGCGGGACCATCCGAATCTCTCCGCAGCTTGTTTGTAGCATTCACGAAGATGCTTGCTGGAGTAAGGAGTGCCGCGATTCTCGTCGGTCTCGGCATAACTGCGCAATCGCAACTCCAGCGGATCGACCCCGGCTTCGTAAGCCAGCTCGTCCAGGGCCGATTCCAGTGCAAAGCTTCCGCTCGCTTCGCCCGGTGCTCTCATAAAAGTCGGCGGACTCGCGTTTAGCCGCACGACCCGATGGCGCACTTCCACATTGGGCGACGAGTATAGGCTGCGCGATGTCAGGCCGCAGGGCTCCACAAAATTGGAGTAAGGCGACGTATCGTTAGTGGTGAGGTGCCGAAGCGCCAGAAGCTTTCCGTGCTTGTCGCAACCCAGCGTCAACTGCTGGACGGTGCGGGGACGGCGGCCTAGAGAGGTGAATATCTGCTGGCGGGTCATCACCATTTTGACGGGCCGGTTCACTTGCCGCGCGGCAACAGCGGTTAGAACGCAGTGTCCCCAAAAGAAGCCCTTGGAACCGAACGCGCCGCCAATGAACGGGCAAACGACGTGTACGTTTTCGAGTGGCAGGTCGAGCATGTGCGACACCATGCGTTGGGTACCTTCGATCCAGCGAGTGCTCTCGTAGACGGTCAACCGACCGTTTTGCCAGTGAGCGACCGTGGCTCCCATCTCGAGCGGCTGGTGCGATAACACCGGAGTCTCATAGGTCAGATCGACAGAAGCCGCCGCGGCGGCGAGACCGTGAGCGATATCACCACGCTGTACCTGTAGTTGTAGTTCCTTTTCGCCAAAGAAAGCATCGGGCTCGAAGGCGGTCGATTCCGCCTGCTCGAAATGGAGCGCCGGCCGCTTTTCTTCATATTTGATATTGAGTAAGTGGACGGCTTGCTGGGCCTGCTCCAGCGTTTCGGCAACAACGAAGCCAATCTGCTGGCCATAATGATGAACGATGTTGTCTTCGAGCGGAACGCGCCGTTCGCCGGGCTTGTCCGGGCCGGTGATGTCTTCCGGCAGCGGATTCAACTTCGGCATATTCGAAGCCGTGAGGACGGCCAGGACTCCCGGGGCGGCCTTCGCGGCCGTCTCGTCCATGGAAACAATCCGGCCTTTGCCGATGGTACTTACAACAAGAACACCGTGCGCAGCGTTGGAAAGATGCCGATCAGCGGTGTAAAGAGCGCTGCCTGTGACTTTCGAGCGGCCTTCAACGCGGCTGACAGACTTGCCTAGCAGGCTGGGAGCCGACATCTACTCAACGACGATACGCGTTCCGCTGGTGGACTTTGTTCGCGAAATACGATCGATACGATGATCGACGATGTCGCGAATGCCGCGAAGAAATTCGATGCGGGCTTCGCGGAAATGATTGGACGCGGATTCCGGCGGAAAAAGCATCTCGGCTGCTTCTTCCAAGCCGCGCCGAATGGTTCCGCATAGGCAGTCTGCCTTCTGTCGTGCCTCAGTCCGTTCAGAGCCTGTCTCGTTCATGCCGCCGCCTCCTTCATCTCCACTATCAGCATACGCCCGTCGAACCGGGCCTTGACAGGCACAAGAGACGCCATGGTGGTGGGCAACCCGACATGTCTTCGAATTGTGCCTATTTCCACGACAAGCTCGTCGTTTTTCTTAAATAAGCCCACTTCGCCCTTTTCTGTGAACGGCAAATCGAGGCGCACTTCATGGCCGTGTTCTCCCCGAACAAACGAGTAGGGCGCACTGCTGCGGGTGACGGCAGAGGGATCTTCGCCAGGCGCGTAGAGGCGCTCAGCAACTTCACTCAGCCGCTCGTAGCCCAGAACCTCGTTGCGGAAAAGGGGCACTCGGCGCGCCGGCACCGGGGCGAAATACTGTTCGATTTCGGCGAGGGTCTTGCGTTGCGACTCCCGCCAGCTCACGAAGAACTCGTCATGGACTTCATCGGGAATAACTCGGTTCACAATCACGTTGTCCACGGTAAGGCCATTCAGAGAAAAGTAGACGAAAGCGCGTTGGGTTTCGCGCAGCACCATCTTCTCCGGGTTCGTCACCAGGCGAACGCTGGTGGTTGCCGCGTCTTCCAACACTTGGTCGATGCCCTCAATCTTTTGGAAGAGGTCAGCGACGTTTTGGAAGTAGGTATCAGGAGGTAGCTCAACCGGCGAGAGGCGATTGGCGATAGGCCGAACCGCTTTCATCAGGCTGCGCTCAAGGCCGAAGACGTGCTTCATGTACCAGTCGAGCGTGGTGGGCAGGCTGACGAAACGCAAGGACTCGGCGGTGGGCGCGCAGTCGAGGACGATGGTGTCGAAGTCGCTGCCCTTGCGGTACTGGTTGACGTACATCATGGCGCTGAGCTCTTCCATGCCGGGGAAGATCGCCATTTCGTCCGCTTCGACGCCCGTCAAACCCGTGGTGCGGAGAATGGAGGTGATGTATGCCGAGATGGCCTTCCAATAACGCTTGATTTCGTGGTTGATATTGACTTCCTGAATAAAGAGCCGGTCGGCAATCTGATAAGGATCAGAGGTGCGGCCGTGAAATAGCGCCCCTTCGAGATCGAAGGAATCGGCCAGGCTGTGAGCGGGATCGACGCTCATGACCAGCGTTCGTTTGCCGAGTTTGGCCAGGTGGATCGCAGTAGCGGCAGCAATGCTGGTTTTTCCGACGCCGCCTTTTCCGCTGTAAAGAAGGATACGCATTCTTCCTTAAGATGTTCGATTAAGCCCAAGCGAAGTATTCTTAGTTCATGCCCCAGCAATTACCCCTTACTCGGCGTAGCGCTTTCAAACAGGCCTTTGCTGCGTGCCTGGCTGTTTCGCCTTTGGCCTTTGCGCAAGAGCGCAAACGGATCAGTCCGCATGAGACGGTTTCGAAGGACCTTAACGGCAAGACACTCACGATTACCTACGGCAGGCCATCCTTAAAGGGGCGCAAGATGCTGGGAGGAGAGAATCCTTACGGCAAAGTGTGGCGGCTAGGGGCGGACGAAGCAACTAAAATCACAGTGAATAATTACACAGTGATTCCCGGTGCATTCGAATTGCTGCCGGGCAGCTACTCGTTATTCGCGATTCCCTACCCTGACCATTGGACGATGATTGCCAACAAAGTGGCGGGCCAGTGGGGTGCCTTCAAGTATGATCCCTCTCAGGACGTGGGGCGGTTCAATGTAAAGGTGCAGCATCTATCGACGCCGGTGGAAGAGTTCACAATTACATTGAACAACGAAGCAAGCAACGAGGTAAAGGCCACCTTTGCATGGGGAGACGCCTCGGTTTCCACTACGTTCAAGTTTCTATAGGGAGGCGGGAGTCCCGGGTAGGAACTCCCGCTTCGCGCATGAACACCTAGAATGTCAGGCCGGGCAGAACCTGGGTTCCTTCCACGCGTACCGCTCGGAGTGAGCTCGGGTTCAGGCCGAGCGACTTTAGAACGGTCGGCGCTACTTGAACCGTGCGGACGGGTTGAGTAACGGTCTTGGCCGAGAAGGCAGGATTGGCGACGATCATCAGGACATTGACGTCGTCGTGCGCGAAGCCGCCGTGTTCGGCGACCTTTTTCTTGCTGCCGGTGTAGATGACGCCGACATCCGGCGTCACGATGATGTCGGGGGTGCGGGAATCCACTAGCGGGTCACTGAACATCAATTCCAGGGACCGGCCCGAATATATTTCTCCACCGCCGATGGTCTGCTCATTCTCATTAAGGGTAGCGACCGCACTGGCAGTTTGTGTCTGATCGGCTAACCAAAGGAGGGACACATCGTCCTGTGACGAACCGGCGACCTGTGAGCCCAGCAGAGAAGCGGGCGATTGGTCGGACGCGTTATCGGCCGGAATACGCAGTACGCGCTTCGGATCGATGGGCGACTGGCCGTGTTTGGCGGTCACGATGATGAGCGTGGAGTCGTAGAGTCCCCGCCTCTTCAACTCAGCCACCATCTGCCCAACCGAGCGATCAACAAACTGAATTTCACTGAGAAGCGACGTGCTGGGCGTTCCGAAGGCGTCGGTATAGCCGCCGGTCACGCCGTTTTCTACGAGTTTCTGGCCGACACTGACAGCTTGAAAGTTCATGCCGAACAGGGTCGGCACGGGCGCCGAAGCGGAGCCGTCGTGATTTTTGCCATCAATTTCATTGAGGATGATTCCGACTTTGATGGAGTCGTAGCACCTGATGTTGGCGAAGCTATTGGTCCAGGCGGTGAGGTCGGCGCTGGGGTCGGGGACGGCTCCGCAGCCAGCGACGCCGGGCAGCGGCACCACGTTCGAATTGATTTCGGGGCTGTAGAGGTCGTTCACGCCTTGCCCGCTGGGGCCGTTGAAGAAGTCGTAGGCGGGGTGTTTGTCAGAGAAAGCGGTGTAGCCGCCGCTGGCGCGGATGACCTCGAAGATGGTGTTGTCACGTAGGAAGTTGTGAGGGTAAACCGGCGCGCAGTTATTGTTGGGATCGCGCGGCAGATAGTTGGGATTGATACTTCCGCCGCCGTTCAATTTCGTCAGATCGTTGTCGATCTCCTCGTCGAAAGCGACGACAGAACCGATCTGAGCGGGGCAAAGGCCCGGGCCACCCATCAAACCGTAGGGCGTGGTTTGAGCCGGAGGCGAAAGCGCCCGGTCGTAACTGACATCGTAATAGACGCCAGCGGAGCGGGGGGTGCCTCCTGTGATCAGCCCCACGGTGCCGGGGAAGGAATCCGACGGCATGGTGGTGGATGCGGCCAGATAGTTTACCCCGTGGCCGGCTAGCCCGGCGAGATTGGGACAGAAGGGCTCGCCGTCACCCGTGCCTTTCGCACAGTTAGCAAAATCGAGCGCGTGCATCCCGTCGACGCTAATGAGGAGCACATGCTTAATGCCTTTCGCATCGTCGGTATTGGTCGCACTGACTTGTTGCGCGGCAGCAGCAACGTTGAATGCGTATATTGCTGTCAGCAGGAGACCGGCGGCCGTTGCGCCAGTCAGCAGTTTGTTTTTCACCTATGACTCTCCTTTGGGAGGGATTACAGGCTAAACACTACCAACCGCTCATTACATGGGAATTACAGAAGTCTAAGATTTTGTTTCCGGGCGGAGCATCGCGCCGTAGCCCTGTCCTAAAGCTAGCCGGCGATGAAAGAGATCGAAGAGTAAGCCATAGCATTGAATCGCAAGGGCAGGATCGTAGCGGTAGCCTTCGTCGCGCATGAAGGCGTGAGCGCCATTTACTTCGTGCCAAGTGAAATTGGCGTTCACTTCGTCGAGACGGGCTTTGATGCGGTTGCGACCCTCCAAGGGGACGTGCGGATCCTGACGCCCCCAGATGTGCAGAAATTCACCCTTGATCTCGCCGGCGCGCTCCAGCGAGTTGTCTTTTTTCCCCTTGCCGAGGGAACCGGAATGAATATCCGTAGCGTAGAAGCAGGCTGCGGCAAGCACGTTGGAGTTCATGGCGGCCCGAAAGGCCAGATGTCCTCCGAGGCAGATACCCACCACCCCCAACCGGCCGGTGCAGTCACTCCTGTTTTCTAGGTGGTTAAGCACGGCACGCGCGTCGTCGTCATAAGAAGACAACTGCTTTTCGTACTTGTCGAAGTTGCCTCGATCGGCTCCGGCTTGATCGTAATCGAGGACCGTGCCGGCGGTCTCCAGTTCATGATAGACTTCGGGAACCGCGACGATGTAACCCTGTCCGGCGATCATCGCGGCGGTGCGGCGAATAGGTCCGGTGACCTGGAAGATTTCCGAAAATAGAACGACGCCGGGATACTTTCCTCCGGCCGAAGGACGGAATATATTGGTCCGCATGGGGCCGGTGGGAGTGGAGATTTCGGCGGAAAGGTCGTCTTGGATGGTCATTTTTACTTATTCGGAGGCTGCCTTTTACACTTTATCCTGGGCGGAGCCGCGCAGGAGTTTTTAACGAACAAATTTCAGTACGGATTAGCACCCCGGCTGCATCTCAAACTCTGTAATGAATCAAGGAGCCATCACTATGACTTCCCCTAATACATTTAGCGATTTCGAAGACCCGCGATGGGCGGCAAGCGCTTATTCTCTTCGACCCGACGACGAGGATCCTGACTTGAACGACGTTGAAGACGTCGATGACGAGGATCTCGACGATGACGAGGATCTCGACGACGAGGACGTCGACGATGAGGACGAAGACCTCGACGACGAAGATCTTGATGACGAAGAGTTGGAAGACGAGGAGGACGAAGAGGCTTAGCGATAAGGCCGGGTGATTCCGGCCTTATCTGCCCTTTGAAGATTGACTACGTACTATTGTAAGTACGAGGACGATAGTTGATGGCGGGAAAAAGCTGGGCCGCGCTTCTTCGGGAGACGTTCGACAGGTGGAATGATCATCAGGCGATTCGACTGAGCGCGGCGGTAGCCTTTTACACGCTTCTGTCTATCGCGCCCTTGCTGATTTTTGTTACTGCGATTATCGCGATTTTTCTGAGCAAGCAAGCGGCGCAGGTTAGTTTAATCAGCGAGGCAAACTCTATAGTGGGCAGTCGCGGAGGAGAGTTGGTGCGGGGTCTGCTGGCAAATGGGAATTATCGTTCGTCCGGGGTATTCCCCAGCGTTATTGCGCTTATAACGTTGCTATTTGGAGCTTCGGGTGTTTTTAGCGAACTGCGCGATGCGATGAACACGATTTGGGATGCTAAGCCGAAAGGACCCACGGGATGGCAAGGCATGATAGTTCAGCGCCTATTCTCCTTTGGGATGGTACTTTCGGTTGGATTCCTGCTTCTAGTCTCGCTCCTATTAAGCACGGCTTTGTCGTTTGTCGGCAAGTATTTTGGCTCGCTCGTGCCCGTTCCGGCGGGACTTCTTGAATTGGCGAATTTTTTGTTTTCTTTTGCCATTGTTACCTTCCTGTTTGGGCTGATCTTCAAGTTCGTTCCCGCCGTAAAAATATCGTGGCGGGACGTCATTGTGGGCGCAGTAGGCACCGCGCTTCTGTTCACCATAGGAAAGTTTTTTCTGGGGCTTTACCTGGGCAAGGCAAGCGTCGGATCGGCTTACGGAGCCGCCGGATCGGTGGTGGCGCTCATTGTATGGGTGTACTATTCGGCCCAGATTTTCTTTTTCGGCGCTGAGTTTACCCGTATATATGCGGACGAGCGGGCCAGGCAGACCAAAGGCGTCACCGCAAAGCCGACTAGCACGGCCGCGAGCGCGCCGAATGCTTTTAAGGCCAACGCCTAAACCCCGTTTCGAGTTTTAGGCAGGTCCGGGGAGATGGCCGGATTTTATTAAAGATGTTCCCAAAGGCCGGTGTTGGCAGAGCGGAACAGGGCGTCAATGACGGCCATGTTGGCGAGGGCATTTTCGAGCGGCACCGCGACTTCGGTATTCTCCTGAATCGCTTGCGAGAAGAGGTCGCCTTGGATGGTGTATTGGTCCACTGCGACGAACTCCTCGACGCGTGCGTTGCGTCCAGCGAGGGCGGAGCCATCGTCGATGAGAATGCGGGCGGGTTGATCGGGCGGTATGTTGTAGGGAATGTCGATTTCGATGCGCCCTTTCGTTCCGAAGATCTGCATTCCTTGTGAAGGAACCAGTTGCGTGCTGCACATAAAAGAGGCATGGCCGGGATCGAAGTCGAGAAGCGCCGACGTCAGGCGGTCGATGTGCATGCTGGGATCGCGGTCCATAGTGGCGACGACTCGAGAAGGCTCGCGATCGAAGAGAAAGCGGGACATGGTCACCGGATAACAGCCGATGTCCATGAGGGCACCGCCGCCGAACTCCAGGATGTTGCGGATATTTTGGTTGTCGTCGTTGAAGTAGCTGAAGTGGCTCGCGATCGAGCGCAGCTCACCGAGTGTTCCATCACGCACAAATTCGCGGACGCGAAGCCAAAGGGGATGGGTGCGCACCATGAACGCTTCTCCGATTTTCACGCCGGTACGGGCTCGAGCTTCGATGAGGGTGAAAGCTTCCGCCGCCGTGAGCGCCACCGGCTTTTCGCAGAGGACGTGCTTTCCTTTCTCAGCCGCCTTGATGGACCACGGAACATGGAGATGATTCGGCAGCGGATTATAGATGGCGTCGATGTCCGGATCGGCAAGAAGTTCTTCATAGGATCCGTAAGCCTTCGGAATGCCCAGCTTCCCGGCCGCGTCGCGAGCCAGCGCTCCATCCCGCGAGGCAAGGGCGGTGATCTCAATGCGGGTGCCGCGCTGCATGGCGGGAATTACTTTGGTAAGGGCAATCTTGGCGGCCCCGAGGACGCCCCAACGGACTTTTGGCAACATCCCATTACTTTCGCACTCCTTCGCCAGCGCGGTATCGTGTGCAATCCTGCCCGGAGCGGTAAATCTGCTACAGTGAACGCGTGAGGCTCTACGATATCGATCCAGGACCGGATTCTCCTGAGCTTGTCCGGGCCATCATTGAGATACCAAAAGGCTCGGCAAACAAGTACGAGTACGACGGGGATCTGCACATGTTTCGGCTGGATCGAGCGCTGTATTCCCCTATGCACTATCCGGGCGACTACGGGTTTATCCCGGGTACCATGGCTGAGGATGGCGATCCTTTGGATGTGCTGGTTCTTGTCACTGATGCGTCGTTCACGGGCTGCCTGATTGAGGTCCGTCCGGTGGGGTTACTGCGAATGGTGGACAAGGATGAGAACGACGAGAAGGTATTAGCCGTTCCGAACCGAAACCCGCGATTTGATGGAATTCACACCGTTGATCAGATCTTCTCGCATGTGCGCCGGGAGATCGAGCACTTTTTCTCGATTTATAAGGAACTGCAAGGCAGCAAGACGAAGATTGACGGATGGGAAGGCCCGCCCGCAGCGCGTAAAATCATTAGCGTGTGCCGCCAGGCGTACCTTGACAAGAAAAAGCAGAACGGCCATCCCGATCAAGGTACGCCCGTGACACGCACGGAAGTGAACGCCGGAAGCGCGGATTAGGTCCGACAGCGTCTAGGCGAAATTAGAACCATCGTCGAATCCGCCTCCGTCGTCGAAACCGGAACTATCGTCGACTTGGCTGCTGTTATCGTCCTGATAGTTGCCAGTGTCGTTAGCCTGGAGATCGTTTCCGCCACCCGGCGAATCGTAGTAGTTATTCACGACTTCCTCCTGGGGCGCGCCGCCCATGCCGCCCATGTATTCTCCGCCACCGCCACCACCGAAAAATCCGCCACCGCCGCCATAGCCGGGATGCTCAAACAAGGAACGGACGCCTTCAAAGGCCAGCGCGCCAGCGGCAACGCCCGCTGCCGTTTGGGCTGCTCCACGGAGAAAACTGGGCTGTCCGGAAGGGGCGGAGGCAGCGGAGGCAGGGGCACCATATTGAGGTTGTTGTGGAGGCGGAGGCGCAGAGTAAGAACTGCCCGATGGCGAACCGTAACTGGTTCGCTGTCCACCTTGTGACCCACCCTGGCCGAGAAAGCCGGTCCCGACTTGGCCTTGCGAGGAACCGCCGCCCTGCATTTGCGCAATTTGCTGCTGCGCCTGCTGGAGCGCCATGTTTTGGATCAACACCGTCTGGGTCATGAGGTATAGCGCATCAGGCCGGTTGCCGATCCGGGTCCGGATGAAGTCTTCGGCTTCGGCGTCCTTGGGCGGCGCTGGCGTCTGAGCGACTTTATTCGCCAGATCGGTCAGCATATTTCGTTCGTCTGAGGTCATGGATAAAAAATCCTTCTTATAGAAAGAGACGTAAGGGAAGGCCGATTTGTTTTGGAAAGTTGTCAAGGCGTTGGGAAATTCGGATGTTCCCGGCCGAGAGTGGGACCGGCGTTTAAACGGACCGGCTGCCCTGGGCTTCTTGTTTAGCCAAAGTTTGTCCCATTGCTGGCGGCCTTAAGCTAGAGGAGTTCTATGACATTTGGAGAACCGACAGGGCAAGGATGGATGCAGATTGGAGAGCTGGCCCTCGCCTTCGTGCTATCTGCGCTGATTGGCCTGGAGCGGGAAATACGGCAAAAAAGTGCGGGACTGCGCACTTATACCCTCGTCGGGTTCGCCTCCGCGCTGTTTATTCTTGTTTCCAAATACGGATTTACCGATATTCTGGCAAACAATCAGATCGTTCTCGACCCGTCGCGTATTGCCGCCCAAGTTGTCTCCGGCATTGGATTTATTGGCGGGGGCATCATCTTTGTTCGCGGAGATGCGGTGCGGGGACTGACCACGGCCGCAAGCATCTGGCTCACGGCTGCAGTGGGCATGGCTTGCGGCGCGGGTCTTCCGATTCTGGCACTGTCCACCGTAGCAGGGAATTTTGCCGTGATTTTCGTGTTTCCATTGCTGGTGAAGAGACTGCCGAAATCGAGGTGGACGCCGTCGATGCTCGAGATTTCATATTGGGACGGGCGTGGGATATTACGGGAGGTGTTAGTGATTTGCACGCAAGAAGATTTTGCCGTGAGCCGGGTACGACTGGAGCGGGAGGCCTGGGGCAACCCGACAGTGGATGAATGCAGTTGACCTGGCAGAGCAGGAACGACGTGAGCACGGAAGCGCAACGTTGTCCGATGCCGAGACACAAGGCGCGCCGAACCGAATCGTGACGGTCTACTTGGAGGTGCAGGGACTTCGCTCCGTTGCGAGGCTGGCGGCGGAGTTGAGTCATATAAAGGGAGTAGTGTCGGTCAAAGCGGGCGACGTGAATGTCCCAGCCGAATAAGGTTTTGCTTAAGTTGGCCATGCAGGGCTCGTTTCTTTCTACAATTGAAAGAGGTTTCAGACAAATGGCAGCGAGTCATGTTGCGGCTCCCCTAACGCTCGCGCAGTTCGAGCGCCTGTACGGCGATGAAGAGCCCTATTACGAGTATTGGGACGGAGAAGCCATTCAAAAGCCAATGCCAACCATTCTGCATTCGTTATTACAGGCGATCTTGATCCGGCTTTTACATGACATCGGATTATTGTCAGGTGGGGAGATACGTCTCAAGCTGAGTGAAACCAAACAGCCGTTACCCGATGTGATCGCCGGTAGCCGGTTACAGCATCCCTATCCCACGAAGCCTTTCGAACTCGCGGTTGAGATATTGTCACCAGATGACAGAATGCAACGCATTCTGCGCAAATGCAGGTTCTATGCCGAGCAAGGAATTCCACATATTTATGTGTTCGATCCGGAAGACCGGACTGCGGAGCGTTGGAATGTAGCGAAACGCGCGCTCGAACCGGTGGAAGTAGTCGCAATCGAGAATTGGCCCAGAATTGGTGTCTGTGAAATCTGGGCCGAGCTCGATAAGGAACTGGAGCGAGTGGATGGGATTTAGCCCAAATGCTCCCCCCAGTGTAGATATTAGTCTTGACTGACAGCCGATTTCCGCGTCTTAGGCGGGCTACACCCGCAGGCAATAACGGTAAAGCCAGGGCTAGTCTGCCGCGCAGTCTTTTTAGACACCTCTCAATAGTTTGGATTTACGCATGTCCGGTACGGTACAGCCGGGACCAAACCGAAGAGGTATTTGCGGACCAACGTTCTGGCGCTTCCTCCAGGCCATATAGATAGTCTTCGTATCAAACAGAAACTTGCCAGAAACACCCACATCATGACAGTGTGTAAGTAGGCTGTGCCACGTCTTGCCTCCGGCAGGAGGAGAAAGCTTGTCGTTGAGGCCGCAAGAGGGGATGAGGATTTTTTCGCGATGTTATTACAAGCGACCACGCCTGTCGATTATGAAGTAAACCCGTGGCAGTCGGCGGCGCATCGCTTCGATGAAGCGGCGGAGTTGTTGCGGCTGGACGACGGTACCCGAAAAGTTTTACGGACGCCCACTAAGGAGCTGATTGTCAATATTCCGGTCGTGCTGGACGACGGGCGAGTGGAGGTGTTTACCGGCTACCGTGTGCAACATTCCATTGCTCGGGGACCGGCCAAAGGTGGCATCCGGTTTGCTCCGGATGTTTCCCTGGACGAGGTACGGGCGCTGGCGGCCTGGATGACTTGGAAATGCGCCGTAGTAAATATTCCGTTCGGCGGCGGCAAGGGCGGCGTGATCTGTGAGCCGCAAATCATGAGCGAAGGCGAGCTGGAACGGATCACGCGGCGTTATACGGCCGAAATCTTCGATTTTATTGGTCCGGAGCGCGACGTTCCCGCTCCGGACGTCAATACCAATGAACAGACGATGGCCTGGATGATGGACACGTACTCCATGCACAGGCGTCATACCGTAACGGCCGTGGTGACGGGCAAACCGTTTGAATTGGGTGGTTCGCGGGGTCGGCCGGAAGCGACGGGTCGCGGCTGCATGTTTGTAACGGCGGAGGCGCTGAAACGCTTCGGCTTGCGTCCGGAAGATACCCGGGTCGTGATTCAAGGGTTTGGAAATGTGGGCGGGATGGCGGCAAGCCTGATGAGCCGGACGGGGTTCAAGATCGTCTCCATCGTGGAGTATGACGGCGCGGTCTATAATCCACATGGACTAGATATTGAGGCACTGGGGAAGTGGCGGCGAGACACGGGTTCCATCGTCGATTTTCCCGAAGCGGTGAACATCGATAAAGACGAAGCGATCTTGATGGAATGCGAGGTGCTGATTCCAGCGGCGCGGGAAAACGTGATTACCTCCGCGAACGCGCATCGGGTGAAAGCGAAGATCCTTTGCGAAGGCGCGAATGGGCCGACCACATTCCTGGCGGATTCAGTACTGGCAGAGAACAACGTTTTTGTGATTCCCGATATTCTGGCCAACGCTGGCGGGGTCACGGTTTCCTATTTCGAGTGGGTGCAGGACCGGGGCGGATTTTTCTGGAACGAGAACGAAGTAAACGGCCGGTTGGAAGAAATAATGGTCGCGAGCTTCAACGATGTGATTGCGTATGCCGGGAAGCACGGCGTACACAATCGCACAGCGGCCTATATGTTGGCGCTGAATCGAGTAGCTTCGGCGATCCGGCTGCGCGGGCTTTACGCATAATGCTCTTCGTTTTGGGACGGCCTGCGTAAGTGAGTACTGCGAAGGTCACGACAGAGGCAACGACGCCGCTGATGCGGCAGTATCACGCTGCCAAAAAGCAAGTTCCCGGGGCGCTGCTGCTGTTCCGTCTGGGCGATTTTTATGAACTGTTCCACGAAGACGCGGTGACCGCAGCGCGGGAGCTGGAAATCACGCTAACCGCGCGTAATAAGGAAAAGGGCGAGCCGGTTCCGATGTGCGGCGTCCCGTATCATGCGGCAGAGGGCTACATTGCGCGCCTGATTCAACGGGGGTATCGCGTAGCAATTTGCGATCAGATGGAGGAGGCCAGGCCGGGCAAGAAGCTGGTGCGGCGCGAAGTGACGCGGATTTTAACGCCCGGCACCGCAACCGAATCGAGCCTGCTGCGTTCGCATGAGAATAACTTTTTGGCGGCTGTGTTCGAGAAAGCGGGGCGTTGCGGGCTGGCCTACGCGGATGTTTCGACGGGCGAGTTTCGCACGACGGAGTTGGATGGGAACGAGCTGATTCCGGCATTGGAGACCTTGAATATCCGGGAAGTGCTGCATCCGGAGAATCGGCCGCTGGAGGTGCAATGCCTGCAGACTCCGTTGGACGAATGGGTATTCGGCGGGGATTATGCGGGGCGTCAGATTCTGGAGGCGTTCCGGCTGCTATCGCTGGATGGCTGCGGGCTGGGAGACAAGCCGCTCGCAACGGCGGCAGCGGGTGCGGTCCTGCATTATCTGCGCGATACGCAGCGTTCGGCATTGGACCATTTGAACCGTCCGGCGTTTTACCAGCGCAACGAACACATGGTGCTGGATGCGGCGACGGTTCGCAATCTGGAGTTGGTTGAGCCTTTGTTTGCCGGAGAGCGGCGCGATTCCACGCTGATCTATATGCTGGATCAAACCTGCACCGGAATGGGAGGACGGCTGCTGCGGCGGAGGTTATTGCATCCATCGTGCGACCAGGAGGAGATCGAAGCCCGCTTAGATGCTGTGGCGGAGCTGAGCGGGAAAGTAATTTTGCGCGGGGATCTGCGGAAGGCGCTCGGCTCGATATTAGACCTGGAGCGATTGCTGGCAAAGATAACGCTCGGAACTGCAACGCCGCGGGAATTGCTGGCTTTGGGGCGGTCACTCGGGCAATTGCCCCGGATTGCTGAGTTGACCGCCCAGTTGGAAACACCGGGTTTGCGGACCTCTATTGATCCAGTAACAGAGGTTCGGGACAAGATATTAGGGGCGATTGCGGAGGAGCCTCCGGTGAATTTGGCCGATGGCGGAACGATTCGGGACGGTTTTCACCCTGAACTGGATGAATTGCGGGATATCAGCCGGAATAGTAAGCAGTACATCGCCGCAGTGGAGGCACGGGAGCGTAGCAGCACCGGTATACCCTCCCTGAAAGTTCGGTTCAATAATGTTTTTGGCTATTACATAGAGATTTCGAGGGCAAACTTGTCCCTGGTGCCTTCCAACTACGAGCGCAGGCAGACTTTGGCCAATGCGGAGCGGTACACAACTCCGGAATTGAAGGAATTGGAAGCAAAGGTGTTGGCCGCCGAGGACAAGATCCTGACACTGGAACGCGAGGTCTTCCAAGAGGTGAGGGCATTCACAGCGGCGTACACAGAAAGGATCAAAGCAGCGGCCACGATCATCAGTGAATTAGATGTGTATGGTGCCCTCGCCCAAGTGGCCGTGGAGAACAGGTACCGGCGTCCGCGATTTTCGGACGGGGGCGAGATGCGCATCGATGCCGGCCGACATCCCGTGATTGAAAAACTGACTGAGCGGGATGCGAACCGCTTTATTCCCAACGACCTTTATCTTCATACGTCCAAAGAATATATAGGTGTGATTACGGGTCCGAACATGGGCGGCAAATCAACTTATCTGCGGCAAGCGGCATTGATTCTGATTTTGGCTCAGGTGGGGTCGTTTGTACCGGCGGAGGCAGCGCTATTGCCGGTGGTAGATAGGGTATTCACGAGAATTGGCGCGGCAGACAACTTGGCGCGAGGCCGGTCTACGTTCATGGTGGAAATGACAGAAGCGGCAGCAATCCTGAATACGGCGACGGCAAAAAGTTTCATAGTTTTAGATGAAATTGGCCGGGGAACTTCGACCTACGACGGGTTGGCGCTGGCGTGGGCGGTGGTGGAGTATATCCACGGCCAGATTCAGGCGAAAACGCTGTTTGCAACGCATTATCACGAGCTGACGGACCTGGCAGAGCAACTGGCCGGGGTAAGAAATTTACACGTGGCTGTAAAAGAGTCTGGCGACGGCATCTTATTCATAAGAAAGGTAGAACCAGGACCAGCAGACCGTAGTTATGGTATTGAAGTGGCTCGTTTGGCAGGACTACCCCTGCAAGTAATTGAGCGCGCAAGGTCGGTTTTATTGCATCATGAAGTAAGGGAACAGTCGCTCAGCGAGGAACTAACTCCTGGCGAGGAGAAATATCCCTTACAGATTAAGCTTTTCGAGCCCGTGAATCAGGGGCTCGCCGATCGGATCCGGGCTTTAAATATCAATGAGCTTCGGCCGATAGAGGCATTACAGATTCTGCACGAATTACAGCTAGAGTTGCTAAAGAGATGAGAATAGCAGGCATCATGAGTGGGACCTCGCTCGACGGGATCGATGTAGCAATCATCGATATCACCGGTTCGGGCTTTAAGGCCAAGATTAACGTTTTGACGAGTCATTCGGTCCCGTACCCGAGAAAGGTCCGGGAGGCGCTTTTCGCTATTTCGAATGCGAGCGCCCAAACGGGAGATGTGTCGCGGCTGAACTTCTTGCTGGGTGAATTGTACACCGAAGCATTGGAAGAAACCGCTGAACGAGCCGACATTCCGCTAGGCACGATCAAACTGATCGGATGCCACGGCCAGACTATTTTCCATGAAGGGCAAGGCGCGCAGTACCTGGGCAAAAAGGTGGCGAGCACGTTTCAGATCGGGGAATCGAGCGTCATCAGCGAACGCACCGGCATCGATGTTATCTCGAATTTCCGGGAGCGCGATATGGCGGCTGGCGGAAAGGGTGCGCCCTTGGTACCCTACCTCGATTACATGCTGATCCGGCATCGTGGGCGTGGACGCGTGGCGGTGAATATTGGCGGCATCTCGAATCTAACAGCGATTCCTCCTAATACCAACACGGATCGCGTCATTGCCTTCGATACAGGTCCGGGCAATATGGTGATCGATCAGCTTGTGACGCGAATCACGCAGGCTGGCCAGACCTACGACCGTGACGGTGTATTGGCGGCGGCGGGTGTGCCCGATCCGAAGCTGTTGGCGAAATTGCTGCGGGATAAGTACTTTCGAGCCAAGCCTCCTAAGACGGCTGGGCGCGAACAGTATGGGAACGAGTTCGTGACCAAATTGCTGGATACGGAACTGAGCAGCGAAGACTTGATCGCGACCGCGACAGCCTTGACGGCGGAGAGCATTGCGCTAAGCGTGCGTAATTTTATTTTGCCGGAGATGCGCGTTGATGAGATTTTCGTGTCGGGCGGCGGAACTCACAATCCGACGTTGATGGGTATGTTGCGCAAGGCTATGGATCCAATTCCGGTGATGGAAACTACCGAAGTTGGGTTGGATGTGGATGCGAAAGAAGCCATTGCGTTTGCCGTGATGGCATACGAGACAGCGCATACACGGCCATCTAATATACCAATGGCTACTGGCGCAAGGCGGCCGGTGGTGTTGGGTAAGATCACGCCGAATGGGAACCCGCGAAATGGAGGCTCTAACGGGAATGGAAACGGATCGTCCAACGGGACGGCTCGCAACGGGGCCGGAACAGCGGTTCATAAGACGAAGGCGGTACGGACCAGCAATGTGAGCCGGACACAGGTACCTTCGAAGGTGAAAGCAGCGGCTCGATAAAGAGTTTAAAAATCCCGAAACAGAGGAGGCCCGCTCGTGAGTTACACGAGTGGGCCTTTTTATTATTTCAGGAGTTCAAGCGACCGCTTGGATATCGGTGTTACTGATGTCCTCTCGCTTGAAGAGCAGCGGTTCTCCCGTCGCTTTTGCAAGTGCATAAGCAAAGCAGTCGCCAATTTTCTGCTGTATTTCTACTTTTCTACCTGGAAGCTGTCTTTGCGATTGGTACTCCAGCAGTTGGAGTGATATAGTTCGTGACGGTTCAACCCTCAATCGACTATGAAACTCCGGCCATCTTATCTTTCCTGCCTACCTTGGATAGCATTGTTCCTCTGCAGCGGCCTGGCGGGGCAAGAACAGCAACAGCAAGCGCCGTCAGACCCCGGCATGCCGCATCTTCAGCGCGTGGGAAATTCGACCGAGCTGATAGTGGATGGTAAGCCGTTTCTAATGCTGGCGGCGGAGATTCATAATTCCAGTTCGTCGAGTCTTGACTATATGAAGCCGATCTGGCCCCGACTCGCGGCCATTCCGTTGAACACCGTTTTAACTCCGCTTTCCTGGGAGTTAATCGAGCCCAGAGAAGGTAGTTTTGATTTCTCGCTAGTTGATGGTCTGATACAGCAGGCAAGGCAGAACAATCTACACATCGTGTTCCTCTGGCTTGCCAGTTGGAAGAATGGCATGTCGAGCTATCCGCCGCTGTGGGTAAAAGAGAACACCGATCGTTTCCCCAGAGTTATCGAGAAAAGTGGTGCGCCGGTCGAGATTCTCAGCACGCTCGGCGCGGCCACTGTCGAGGCGGATTCCAGAGCCTTTGCCGCTCTGATGCGCCATATTCGGGAGTTCGACGGCAGCAAGCACACGGTACTCATGATGCAGGTCGAGAATGAAGTCGGAGTGCTCGGAGATTCGAGGGATCGTTCTCCCGCAGCGAACAAAGCCTTTGAAGGTCCGGTGCCGAAGCAAGTTTTCGACTATTTGCAGAAGCACCGGGAAACGTTGAGCCCGGAGTTCCTGGAAGTCTGGGCGGCGAATGGGTCGAAGATGTCAGGTACGTGGGAGCAGGTGTTTGGCGCTGGAGCACGTACCGATCAAATTTTTATGGCCTGGAATTACGGGCATTTTGTGCAGCGCGTGGCGGCGGCAGGGAAAGCAGAGTATCCGATCCCGATGTACGTCAACACTTGGCTCGGGGACGTGACCGCTCTTCCGGGTACTTTTCCGAGCGGCGGCCCTCTGCCCGATGTGGTGGATATGTGGAAGGCGGCTGGGTCCGCAATCGACATCTTCTCGCCGGATATTTATAAGCCCGACTTCGCCGGATGGTGCGCCAGCTATCATCGCTTTGGAAATCCCTTGTTCATTCCCGAAGCAAACGGCGGGACGGTAGGACAGGAAAATGTGTTTTATGCGTTCGGACATGAGGGAGCCCTTGGCTTCTCGCCCTTCGGTATTGACTCATGGAGAGACACGGGCAACGATCTAGGAAAGAGCTACGGGGTATTGGCGCAACTCGCTCCGACGATCCTGAGTCATGAAGGCAAGAATGAAATGACGGGCTTTGTTCTTACGAAAGGTAATCTGGAAGTCTTCGCCAATGTGAATGGGTATCAACTGGATATCCGTCTCGATGAGATTTTTGGAAGCGGTGTCCAGCGTGGCTACGGATTGATCATTGCAAACGGGCCGAATCAATTTATTGGCGCCGGATCTGGATTTCGCGTTTCCTTCTCGCCATTAACTCAGGGGTTGCCATTGGCCGGTATCGGCACGATTGAGGAAGGGAGCTTCTCGGGTGATACTTGGCGTCCCGGCCGACGCCTGAATGGGGACGAGAACGACCAGGGGCATTATTGGAGGTTTTCAAATGAAGGAATCCACATTGAAAAAGCGGGCGTGTACCGGTTTCATTAACGAGCCCACGGCGATGTTAATGCCGCCGATCTATGTTTTTGAATGGAATATCCAACGAGCCTAGGTTGCCCGAGCCTTCGTCCCGCACCACAATACGCACCGTCCTGCTTTGTTGCCGGAGTGCAAGCTTTGTCTCAGTTTTCAGCCACGCGTGAGAGGCAAGTGCGGCTTCACTAATTCGCACCGGAACGCGATACGGCGGGATAGCGAAGACTTTACCTTCGACATCCTTCTGCCCAAATATCACATCCAGCGTTGCGTTCCAAGCTCCTTGCTCTTTTCGGAAGGACAAATTGTTGGAATTCACAAAGAGAGCCACACGGAGGTCTCCATCGGATAAAGAGCGTAATGTGGGGCGTGCTTGCAGTTCAATCATTTGGGTCGTAAAAGGACTCTCAAGCGCCACTCTCAACCGATCTTGTGCTAGATTCGCCTCACCCGTTGTCTTCGAAAAGTCCCAATAACCAGGTCTGTATCGAAGACGGATTCCTCTTCGTTTCACGACGATCCGTATCGAATGGTATTTGTCGTCTGGCTCTCGCGTAGTGTAAAAGCCCAAAGTGTAGCTGCCCTGACCGGCGGACGCGGCATTTTCCATACATTGCGCTAAACCGTTCGTGTTGACATAGGCCTTTCCTCCACTGCGGCTGGCAAGCTCCAGCAGGGCGGAAATATCCGTTGGCATAACTAAAGCAGGACCTTCTTCTGCCTGAAGCGGGTGAATCCCGGTATCTCCGTTCGCTACATCGAAGGACGGATCTGTCAATAACGCTCGCGCATCCACGGGATAAATAGCGACGTCAGCGGAAATGAGATGGTTGACGGCGCGAAGCATCTTGAACCGGTATGCCTCAAACGTGGCGTTAGAAACTGACTGAAATGGGTTCGGGAAATTGCCGGCAAGCCAAATGAGAGACTTTCTTCCTCCGACGCCTGCCAAGTGGTCCGCAATTACCTGCAACGCCACCGTGATCCCTTGTACACGCCCGAGACTCAAAAGTTCCGGCCGGTCCAGACGGTTGTTGCGCGGCACGAAGGAGGGAGGGCGGAAGATTTCTCCAGCCTGACCTGAAGGAAGTAGCATCGATAAGGACGGACTCCGCAGATTCCGCAACTTATTCAATAACTGGCTGGTATCGCTAGTGTAGTCCTGTACCGGGCGCAGGCCATAAACAGCATCCAGGGAATAGATAGCGAGGTGATCGCCGGGCCTCAAACTCCGTATAAACCGGAGAACTTGCGGCCATGCGAGTTCCCAACTTTTCCAATCCGTATTCATTTCGTCGAGCAAAAGCACATTCACAGCACCGCTGCTACGGGGAGAGAAATTGGAAAAATACGTTTGGGAGTCAAGGACGGCTGGGCTAACCATTTCATTAGCGTCTCCGTTCTTTGTGAAGGTGGAGATGGCTCGAGGAGTACCTCCCTCGAATATCTGGAACTGGTCGCGCGTAAGATCCGATACGGGTGCGTCGCGTCGGCCTGTAGCAACGACGGTCAGTTGTACTAATTGAGTGGTGGTTTTAATGAGCGACGGGGATGAAGTGCTCACCTGGTAAGCCCACACGTTGAGTTGCAGGAGAGCAATGAAGGCGCGAAGCAACCAACGTAGCCGCATAACAAAATACGTTCTTATGGACGAAGCGGCGGAGCGATAAACCCCGCCGCCACATATTTATTCCCCGATTTTCCGTTCGGCTTCCGAATCGAGCAAATGCAAGATAATGCGGAAAGGAATGCCGGCCAAGTCTGGCTTCTCGGTAACGTCGGAGCGTATGTCGAGCAGTGCGCGCTCCAGCAAGTTGCAATCTAAAAGAATCTGCTGGTCGGCTTGCACGGGCGGCAGGTAGGGCGCATTTTTCGCTACGGACCAGTATCCGCGTAGAAATGCTGCGCTGGCGTGAGAATACCAGAAGCGAACCCAGACACGGATTACTCGACGAGTTAGATTTTCGTCACGTTCGCCAGCGGCAAATCGGCGAATAGCGGCTTGAGCGGCGTAGCCAAAGGAGAGGAGCATGTTGGCAACGTCACGAAGCGGGCAGCGTTTAATGCGACGCTCGCTGAGGTACAGGGATGGGTCGCCCTCGAAGTCGACGATACTGACATCCTCGCCGGTCACAAGCAGATGGCCCAGATGAAGCCGACCATGGTACCGGGTGCGGACCGAGTAAATGCGCCGGGCATAGAGCTCGTGGAAACGAGCCGTAATCGCGTCGGACTGCTCAAGCACCTTCGCGGCCGTAAGACGTACGTCGGGCTCCATGTCGCCGTAACGTTGGCGCAGAAACTCGAAACGGCGATCGGTGAGGCCGATGTAACTGTGATAGAGGCTTTGCCGGTAGAAGTCGGTGAACGGCTCGGGGGTGAAAGCGGGATCAGCGTGCGGCCGGGCCATGATGGCGTGCATTTGGGCAACGCGTTTTCCAGCGTTCTCCGCAAAGGTGAGATAGGAGTCGATCAGTTCCTTGGCAAGCTCCGGCGGCTCGGTTAAGGCAAAGCTGAGATCGTAGAAATTAACCGGCGCGGACTGTTCAACTTCAGACCGGGAATGGCCCGGTGCCCGCATGCGTTCCAGAAATCCATTTAGATGGTCCCGGGTGAAGTGCCAGGCATCACCTTCGTTGGGAGTATAGCCGTTGAGGATTCCAAATGTAGCCTCCGTTCCGGAGTGAGTACTACGGTATTCCAGCGAGCCAGCAAACGGCACCGCATTCGCAAAGGAGTATTGCTCGGTGAGAACGCGCCCCATCTCGACGCCTGGATTCACGCCGGATTGAATGTGACGCAGTAGCTTCAACATGAAGCGATCGCCGAAACGGATGGAAGAATCGACTTCAGAGGAGGGTTCCAGTACCGGCTCCAGATTGGGATGGGTGCTGCCCCAGATATGCCGGAACGCACGATTGCGCTGTCCAGTGAGCACGCCGGATTCGCCGGGCAGACGTTTACGCCGGGCGAAGACTTCCAGGAGCGCGCTGCAGAACTCATCGCTGCTAGTGGCGTCGTAAAGAAATTTGCGGCTGCCATCGGCGGCACGGACTTCGGCGATCAGCCAGTCTGAATGTTCGGCGCTGATGAGTTGGGCTTCGTCGCCACGCGCGGCACCCATCGGGAGCAGGTACGTCTCGGGATCTCCGGCTGTGAATTCAATGCGCACAAGTAAAAGCGCATAGCGGTCGGAGCTGACCGGAATGACGTCGACGATCTGGAGAGAGCGGAATCGCCGGTCCTTGCTTTTGAACCAACGGCGGGAATAGATGTACTTGGGTAGAATGACCGCCACATTCGGGCGAACGTTTGCGTCCCAAATACCAGCGAGCGTAGGAACCGACACCACCGGAATATCGCGGCGTCCGGCCTCCACCGATGGTGAAGAAACGGTGACTGGCACGGCGCGCTGCTCCAACGAAAACCAGTAGAACGAGTTCGGGCCGAGCGTAACGGGATAGTAGCTCTCGCCCACCACAGGAAAGTCGGTGCGGCCAAACATTTCGACCGGAGTGTAGCCCTTGTATTTGTGAAGATCGAGTTCCACCGGCTGGGCAAAACGGGAGAGATTCGCCACGATGAGAATCACCTCCTGCTCATAGCGGCGAAAGTACGCGACCACGCGCTGATTGGAAGGCGACAGGAATTCCAGCGTGCCCCGGCCGAACGCCCTATATTGTTTACGCAGGGCAATCAGGCGCTTGGTCCAGCTCAAAAGTGAGTGCGGGTTCTCCTGCTGAGCCTCAACGTTGAGGGATTCGTAGTGATAGGCGGGGTCAATTGTGACCGGCAGGTAGAGTTTCTGAGGATTGGCGGCGGAGAACCCGGCATTGCGGTCGGGACTCCACTGCATAGGCGTACGGACGCCGTTACGATCGCCAAGATAAACGTTGTCGCCCATGCCGATCTCGTCACCGTAGTAGATGACGGGAGTTCCGGGCATGGAGAACAGCAGAGCATTCATGACCTCAATGCGCGGACGGTCATTTCCCAGTAACGGAGCCAAGCGGCGGCGGATACCCAAGTTAATGCGAGCGCGCTGGTCGGACGCATAGACACGATACATGTAATCACGCTCCTCATCGGTCACCATTTCGAGAGTCAGTTCGTCGTGGTTACGAAGGAACATGGCCCACTGGCAGTTTTCCGGAATTGCGGGCGTGCGGCGCAGAATCTCTACAATGGGCAGCCGCTCTTCCAGGCGCAGAGCCATGAAAAGCCGAGGCATCAGTGGAAAGTGAAACGACATGTGGCATTCGTCGCCTTTGCCGAAGTAAGCGACAGCATCTTCCGGCCACATGTTGGCTTCCGCCAGCAGCATGATATTCGGGTAGGTGTCATCGAGATGCTGCCGCAGTTCTTTCAAGAAATGGTGCGTTTCGGGGAGGTTCTCGCAGTTGGTGCCCTCCCGCTCATAGAGATAAGGAATCGCATCAAGCCGGAATCCATCGACGCCCATATCCGCCCAGAAATCGAGCGTACGCATCACCGCCCGGCGTACCAGCGGATTGTCGAAGTTTAAATCCGGCTGATGCGAGTAAAATCGGTGCCAGTAATATGCCTTCGCGACCGGATCCCAGCTCCAGTTGGAAGGCTCGAAATCCTTGAAGATAATGCGGGTGTCGGAGTATTTGTCCGGCGTGTCGCTCCAGACGTAGAAATCACGCCAGCGGGAGCCGACGGGCGCACGCCGCGAACGCTGGAACCAATCGTGTTGATCGGAGGTGTGATTGACAACCAGTTCCGTGATAACACGCAAGCCCCGGCGATGGGCCTCCCGGAGGAAATGCTGAAAATCGCGGAGCGTACCGTAGGCCGGATGAACGTTTCGAAAGTCAGCGATATCATATCCGTCGTCTTTCCATGGCGAAGGAAAGAACGGCAGAAGCCAGATCGCGGTAACGCCTAAATCTTCAAGATAGTCGAGCTTGTCGGCCAGACCACGAAAGTCGCCCATGCCATCGGAGTTTTTGTCGAAGAAGGCACGGACATGAGCTTCATAGATGATTGCGTCTTTGTACCAGAGTGGGTCATCTTGTAGCCCGCTGAGAAGTTGCGAGTGATTCATGCGGTTTCGCGTGATTTAACCAGTTCAGAAAGTGGCCTACCGAAGCAACGTCGGGCAGCTTGTATTGCGCCTCTGTTTCAATAGCATCCCCGACTTTGATAGTAATCCCTTCGCGAATCGCGACAAAGGCGTCTTCATCGGTGACATCGTCGCCGATATAAATCGGGAGTGCCCCGGAAGACAATATTTCTTTCAGAATCCACTGAACGGCATATCCTTTATTCCATTCGATTTGCGGTTTGATGTCGATCACCATTTTTCCTTCCTGGCAAAGAAAGGATCGTGTACGGCCGACAGAGCCAAAAGTAACGCTGCGAACCCAATCGTGCAGATGCTCAGTCACGCGGCGGAAATGGACCGCAAGCGTCAGTCCTTTGTCTTCGATTTCAAGGCCATCGGTTTCGCTCAGAGCGAGTTTGAGTTGCAGTAAAGTACATTTCAGCTCGCGCCGGAGAGCTTCGGCCTCGGGATTTCGATAGCTGACCGAGTCACTTTCCGCCTCCAGGCCATGATTGCCCGCATAGATCAAGCCGTCAATATTCACACGTTCGCGAACATCCGGCAGGGCGCGGCCGCTGATCACAGCGATGCTGATATCGTCTCTTCCGGCTAGTTCTTGAAGCACCGGACGCAACTGAGGATCAAGCTGGGCGTCCTGAGGATTCGGAACAATCGGCGAGAGAGTTCCGTCAAAGTCGAGAAAAACAGCGAGATGCGAAGCATTAGCTACTCGCTTTTCAATCCCGGCCAAGTTGTCGAGGATGGCCGGAGGCTGACTTGTGCTGCGGATAGCAGCGGCTGTGGCTGTATTTGTCATACTGCAACTCCTAGTGCTCGTGTATTGTATAGAGCTGATTGCCGGTCGGGAAATTCGATCTCAAACTGCTCGGACAGGAAAGTACCGGCCCAGCGATATACGTTGTTCTGTTCCACATTTTCGCGCATCTTTCGCATCCGGCGACGGCGCTCTTCCCGAGGCATCGTCAGCGCCTTTTCATAGGCGCTTGATATCTCTTCAATGGAAAATGGATTCACCAGAAGCGCATCCTTCAGCTCCCTCGCGGCACCCGCAAAGCTGCTCAGAACGAGGACGCCGTCTTCATCGATTCTGCTGGCCGCAAACTCCTTTGCGACCAAATTCATACCGTCGTGCAAGGAAGTGACAACACAAAAATGAGCTAACCGGTGAAGCGCAATCATCTCGGAGGTAGAGTAACTGTCCTGTAATAGCACAACCGGCTTCCAAGAGTCAGTACCCCATCGACCGTTAATCTGCGACGTAAGAGATTTGACCTCCTCCTCGATCTCCCGATATGCCGGAAGGCTGGAACGGGAGGGGACCGCGATCTGTATGAACACTAGTTTGTCGCGGTACCTGCCATTTTCCTGCAAGAAGTAATCGAGGGCGCGCAAACGTTCCGGAATGCCTTTCGTGTAGTCAAGGCGATCGATACCGATCCCAACCAGCTTTCCCTGCAACGACAAGTTCTTCTGCCAGGAACGCATCTGCGAAGTTACTTCGTCGGATTCAGCAGTTTTAACGTGGTCGTCGAAATCGATCCCGATAGGAAACGGCTTCACAGAAGTGCTGTGGCTCCGATGGATTACTTCGGAATTCGCAAGATCGATCCGGGCCTCCAACGAACGGTCTACCGTTGCGAGAAAATTCCGGCAATGATGGGGAAGATGGAACCCCAGCAAGTCGTTGCCTAGAAGACCGTCGAGAATTTCCTCGCGCCAGGGAAAGGCACGAAACACCTCGGGATTGGGCCACGGGATGTGCCAGAACTGGGCGACAATCAGATTCGCGGTCGAGTTCCGGAGCATTCGGGGAAGTAGTCCGAAGTGATAATCCTGAATAAACACGAAAGTGGGCCCGCCAGCGGCCTCCTCTACAACGGCGTCCGCAAAACGCTGGTTGATGCGGCGGTACATCTTCCAATGGTCTGGATCGAAGTTAGGACGCGTAAAGGCAACGTGGCAAAGGGGCCAAAGTCCCTGGTTCGAAAGCCCACCATAGTAGCCTTCTTCTTCCTCTTTAGATAGCCAGATGCGGCGCAGATTGTATTCGGGACTGTCCGGCGGAACTGGAACGTGATCGCGGCGATCCACAGCTTGTTGGTCCGCGTCACCGCTACCGTGCGCAATCCAGAGTCCTCCACACGCACGCATCACAGGGTCCAAAGCCGCCGTGACGCCGCCTGCAGGCTCCGTGCACTTTACTTCTCCTTCGCTGTGGCGGTGCTGGTAGGGCTCGCGATTGGAAACGACAATAAGACGGCGGCCGTCCAGCTCGGCACGGACGAACTCCTGTAATATTTCGCGTGTCCAGACCTTCAGCATTAAGGTATTTTCACCTGATAATTGGACACCAAGGAGTGGTTAATGTTTCCTTTCGCAGCCAGGAAACTGCGAATTGTTTAGTCATGCTGAAGAGCTCCCTCTCTACATGGTCGCAGGATGTGGCTGATCTGTGCAGAAGACCACGTACTAGTACGCGGGACTAATTAACGGACATGCTTACGCAGCTTTTTGCTGCGACCTGTAAAGCCCACCAATGCGCACCGTTCTCCGAACATGGTTACCAAACCTTTTCGCAATATCCCTCCTGCCGGGAGAACATAAATGATGATCAACAAATCCATGAAATGGCGCAGCCTACATCTGCTTCCATAAAGGAAGGCTACGCCGGTTCTTCCAAGTAGACGAGCGGAATGGTTCTTTAAAGCCAACAGGCGATTTTTATTTATCCTGAGCCTCATTTCCCTATATGATCTGCCGGAATCGTGCATTTGCCCCTAAGTCTGCCCTGCTTCAGTGGCTGCTTATCACTTGGTTAGCCGCCCTGCCGCTTGCGGCGCAGGAGGCCGCATCGATATCGGGTGAGCTCATGGACCCCTCCGGCAGGATCGTGGACCAAGCCAGCACGAAGCTGATCAACGAAGAATCAGGGGCGGTCCGGACAACAACGACAGATCACTTCGGGCGCTTCACATTTGTGCAGTTGCCGGCCGGCAACTATGAAGTGACCGCACAAAAGGCGGGCTTTAAGACAGTGATTCGGCGCGGTATCAGTCTCGCGGTGAGCCAGGCCGCCACAGTCAACCTGAGTCTCGCCATCGGCCCGGCTTCGGAGCACATCACGGTGACGGAGAATGCGCCCATGGTGGCCAGTGCGATGGACCAAAGCGCGGGCTTGGTGGCGGGAACTCAAATTCGCAACTTGCCTTTGAACGGGCGCAGTTACGACCAACTACTGACGCTGAATCCAGGTATCGCGAACTATACCAGCGAGAAGAACAACAGCACTCCGGGAATCTCAAACTCCGCAGTTGCGAATCTGTTCGCAGTGTCGGGGCGGCGGCCTCAGGAAAATCTTTTTCTGGTGGATGGAATCGAGTACACGGGTTCCGCTGAGATCAACATGACCCCTGGCGGTACCAGCGGCGAGTTGTTGGGCGTGGACGCCATCCGGCAATTCAACGTTTTAGCCGATACTTATAGCGCCGAATATGGAAAGCGGCCCGGCGCGCAGGTTTTGATTGTCGACCGGTCAGGCACCAATGAGCTTCACGGGTCCACTTACGAATTCCTGCGAAACAGTTGGTTCGATGCGCGGAACTTCTTTGACGGGAACACAGTTCCCGGCTTCGAACGCAATCAATTTGGCGGTTCACTAGGCGGGGCGCTGGTTCGGAATCATACGTTTCTCTTCGGCGACTATGAAGGGTTTCGGCAAAGGCTTAATTTGACCGATGTGACGCTGGTACCCGACGACAATGCCCGCGCCGGATTTATTAATGGCCATTACTACGGAGTGAACCCGGCAGCGGAACAACTGCTGGCACTTTGGCCCGTTCAAAACGGCCGCGAGCTGGGCAATGGCATTGCGCAAGCCCTCAGCAATCCCAAACAGACGATCCGGGAAGATTTTGGGACGACGCGGTTGGACCAGGTATTTTCGGCAAAGGACACGCTGGCCGCCAGCTATACCGTGGATGACAGCGCGGACAACACGCCCACCCAGAATCCGTTTAGCCTTGATGTCGAGAGTCTGCGCGAACAGGTGGCGACTCTGCGGGAAACGCATGTGTTTTCGCCTAGCATCGTCAACACGGCCACTATAGGATTTTCACGGGGCAGCTATTTCTACACAGGCGAGCCGACCGTCAGCGCGCCTCCTTTCATTACTGGCAAGCAGGTAGGCGCGGTCGTAATCGGCGGAGCAGCCGTCCCTAATACATCGAGCGCCATCACGATGGCCGGAAGCAACAACGGGAGTAATCTCTTCGCCACGCGTAACCTGTTCACCTATCGGGATGAGGTTTCAGTGGTGAAAGGAATTCATCAAATAAGCGCTGGAGTTTGGTTCCAGCGTATTCAATCCAACGATCAGTTGGCCTTAGGGCAGTACGGACAGGCGACGTTCTCGAGTCTGCAAAATTTCCTTCAGGGAAACGTCACGACGTTCACATCGGTTCCGTCGCCTACGCCCTTGGGCTGGCGTTCACTGGAAGCGGCTTGGTTCGTTCAAGATCAGTTGCGGCTATCGCCCCGCTTTACCTTGTCCTTAGGCTTTCGCGCTGAATCAACGAACGGATGGAATGAGGCGCATGGCCGGGCCGCTACGTTCGTTTCCGGTCCGAATGGAGTCCTTCAAACAGACCCAAGAATTTCCAGTTCCACGTTCACGACCAATCGCGCAAAGTTTTTGCCTCAGCCGCGTATCGGATTTGCGTGGAGTCCGGACAGCAATAGCAGAACCGTTATTCGAGGCGGTTTTGGAATGTACAACGACCTGCAGGACGCCTTAAGTTACCGCATGGACCAGAATGCCCCGTATAACACGAGCATCACCGTGAGCAATCTCCCGCTGGCGAATCTGCCGATTACACCCGGCCAACTCTCCTCATTTCCTTATAAAGTGGCCCCTGCGGGTGTGCAACAGGATCTTTATACGCCGACCGTGATCTCCTATACGTTCGCGGTGGAGCAGGAGTTGACGCCTAACACGGTGTTTTCGGTGGGCTATGCGGGCTCGCATGCATACCATGAGACACTCAGTCTCGATCCCAATCAGGCAATTCCGGTCACCTGCCCGGCGGCTTCCTGCCCCGCCGCGCTTCCGACAGGCACGACGTACACGCCTTTGAATACACCGCTAGCAAATCCGCGGCTAGGAAGCGCATGGCTCTGGTCGTCCCAGGGAACAAGCTCCTATAATGCCCTGAAGGTTGACTTCCGTCATCGCTTCTCGAAAGGACTTGAATTCCGAACTGCTTATACCTGGTCAAAGTCGCTCGATAATGGCGATACGTTGAACGCCAGCGCGGCCAATAACGCACCCGGCTTGGCCTCTGACGCCCGAAATTTACGGATGGACTGGGGCCCATCCACATTCGATGCGCGGCATGTCGTAGGCATCAACGGCGTCTATGATCTTCCCTTTGGGCCAGGCAGGCTGCTCGGGAAAAACGCGACCGGCTTGGGTAAGGTTCTTGTTCAAGGTTGGTCGATTAGCGGCATCGAGACCTATAGTTCCGGGTTTCCGTTCACGCCCCAACTCAGCTTCAATCCGTCCAATAATGGAAACACAGCGAATCCAGTGCGGCCTTCACTGAATCCTAATTTCACTGGACCGGTGATTGTGGGAACACCAAATCAGTGGTTCAACCCGAACGCGTTTATTGTTCCTCCGAATGGCACTTACGGAAATGTGAGCCGTAACTCGTTTACCGGGCCCAGCTTGGACGAGCTCGATGTGGCGCTGATCAAGAACACGCATTTAACCGAGAGGCTGGCGCTCGAGCTTCGCGGTGAAATGTTCAATGTGCTCAACCAAGCCAGTTTCAATACGCCCACTTTGATTACCTATAGTTCGGCAAGCGCGCCGCCATCAGCTTCGGCCGGCGTGGTTACTAGCACGGCCACAAGCTCACGGCAGATTCAGGTTGCGGCGAAGTTGACCTGGTAAGAGGGCGACTTTATCCGGCGATCCATTCCAATGTAAGCGTTGGTTCATTTTGCGCCATCGCCCGCAGTTCTGGATCCCCTGTTACGAGAGGCGCTTTGCTTACGATTGCAGTAGCCACCGCGAAGGCGTCCGCATAGGAGATTGCATACTGTGCTTTCAAGACTGCTGCATCCATCACCAAGCCGTCATCCGCCGACACCGTCGTAAGCCGCGGCCTCAAATTCGCCAGCACCCGTTCGCCGTAAGCGAGGTCTTTCGCTTTTACGGACAGGTAAAAGATTTCGCCCAGATTTATGATATTGATGGCCAGTTTACGTGTTCGTTGGTCGGCGGCATCGAGCAAAAGGCGCACGCGCGCGGCGGCCGGTTCCTGCCCTTTAAGCCAAGCTATAATCGCCCATGAATCCAAAATGAAGTCCGGCATTAAAACCGGCGCTCGTCCTTCATTCGTTCGCGATCTCTGTCTTCCCGTCTCAACGGCTCGATATCGACACCAGCTAGGGAGCCCTGCAAAGCGTCTAGCGATTCGCTTGGAGTTGCCGGAACTTTGTAGGTCCAAGCATGGATCGCCTGATGAACAGCTTCCTGCAGGCTTACACCTTTTGTTGCCGCAATACTTTTGAAACGGCGTATTTCCGCTTCCGGCAAACGAACAGAGAGTAACTTTAGCTGTTTACTTGTCAGCATGCTTGCATTCTAGCAAATGCTCTTTGCCTTGTACAGATGAAAATCCTGTATAAGTAAGTATGGACCTGACAACGCTGGGTTTCGCCATGGGCTCGGCTTGGCTTTCGGGAATTAACCTGTACGCCACGGTCCTAACGCTCGGGCTTCTGGAGAGGTTCCATGTTGCCCATCTCCCGGGCGATCTTGGCTATTTAGCGAACAACTGGGTCATCGGGCTTGCCGCCGGGCTGTACGTTATACAGTTCATTGCCGACAAAATTCCCGCCGTGGATTCGGTTTGGGACATGATCCACACGTTCATCCGAGTTCCTGCGGGCGCGATCTTGGCAGCGACGGCATTCGGGCATTTCGATCCACGAGTCCGGCTCTTGGCGCTGCTGGTCGGTGGCGGCATTGCTTTAAGCTCTCACGCGACGAAATCGGCCACGCGCTTGGCGGCAACGGCAAACACATCTCCCGAGCCGGTTTCCAATATCGCGCTCAGCTTATTTGAAGATGCGGTCACTGTTGGCGGAACGTTTCTCATGACGATTCATCCCGCCATCCTGATCGCTATCGTGATCGTCGCGGTTGGCGGCGCGATCTTTTTCTTGCGCTGGATTTCACGATCGATCAAGCAGCGCTTCAGACGTCGCGTCAGCCCTACTCCAGCATAAGAATCGCGCTCGACGATCATAGAATTGTGGCGCGCATCGTACTCAATACCTTCGGATCGTTCGGCGATCTTCATCCTTACCTTGCGGTCGCCATCGGGCTAAAACAACGCGGGCATGATGCCGTTATCGCCACTTCGGAGGTGTACCGTTACAAGGCCGAAGGCGAAGGTCTCGATTTTCGCCCGGTACGCCCCGATGTTGGCGAGCTCCTGGGAAACGACGAATTCATCAAGAAACTCTGGCATCCCAAGCTTGGAACCGAGTATCTGGTGCGGGAGTATATAATGCCTCATCTCGCGGAAGGCTTGCAGGATCTATCCGCAGCTTGCGAAGGTGCCGATCTGCTCTTGACGCACGCGGTCGGGTATGCCGGACCGCTCGTCGCGGAAAAAAGGAGATTACCCTGGCTCTCGGTCGCGCTTCAACCGGCGGCATTTCTCTCCGCGTATGATCCGCCCGTGCTTGCCCCGGCGCCATGGCTACAACGGCTGCGGGTATTTGGCCCCGGAATTGTCGCAGCAGCTTTTGCCATAGGAAAGCGCATGACTGCTAAATGGGCCGAGCCCGTTTGGGAACTTAGAAAGCAGATAGGACTGCCGCAGACGAACGTAAATCCGATGTTCGAAGGGCAGTTTTCCCCGCTTGGAACAATAGCCCTGTTCTCCAGCCATTTCGCAAAGCCGCAACCCGACTGGCCAGCGAACGTGGTTTGCACGGGTTTCCCCTTCTACGACCGCGAGAGCTCCGGCAAGGAAATGGACTCGGGGCTAACTGAGTTTCTCGATGCAGGAGCTCCGCCGGTCGTGTTTACTCTGGGATCGTCGGCCGTGATGGCGCCGGGGCAGTTCTTCGAAGAAAGCATGAAAGCAGCGCAAAGGCTTCGCGTCCGCGCTGTCTTGCTGGTAGGCGTTCAATCGATGGCAACGTCTGCCGTATCCGAGTCCGTGTATGCGGCCCGATATGCACCCTATTCGGAGCTGCTGCCAAGAGCGGCAGTAACGGTTCATCAGGGCGGCATCGGCACCACCGCACAGGCGCTACGCGCAGGCCGTCCGATGCTCGTTGTGCCATGGGCGCACGACCAGCCTGACAACGCTTATCGAATTCGCAAGCTTGATGTGGGCCGAAGCCTGAACCGAAGCCACTACGCGGACCGGAATGTGGCGGCGCAACTGGAACGATTGCTGAACGACGACCGTTATACTGTTGCCGCAAAATTACTGGAGTCGAAGATAGCAGCCGAGGACGGAGTGAGCGCTGCCTGCAATGCAATCGAAGCGTCACTCCACCGGGCGTGAGGCTATTTCTTGCGGACTAGGCGGCGCGATTTACGGACCACGCCAGGAGCGCTTGCAAACGCCTCGTTAACGATCCATTCCTGCTGATCGTGATGAACCTTATGCGCGCCCGCAGCCGGACTGGCAGCCGCAGCCCGGCCCAAATAACGCAACCCTCTTTTCGAGGAGTCGCTATATCCATCAGGATTAAGAATGGCTTGCATTTGTTGATTGATGAACGACCAAGCGCCCATGTTCTCCGGCTCTTCCTGAACCCAGAGGAGTTCGGCGGCATCGGAGTAGCGAAGCAGAATATCGGTCAAGCGTTGCTTCGGGAATGGATACAACTGCTCCAAACGAATAATCGCCACATCATTGCGGCCAAGCTCTTCACGCTTGTTTAGTAGGTCATAATATACCTTTCCCGAGCAAAGCAGAATGCGGCGCACATGACCGCCCACGTACTGCGAGTCTCCAATGACTTCCTGGAAAGAGCCGCTGGTTAATTCCTCCAGACGTGACGCTGCTTTGGGATACCGCAACAGGAATTTCGGAGTGAAGACTATCAGCGGTTTCCGAATGCCCCGGCGATCATTTCCACCGTACATTTGACGACGAAGCAGGTGAAAATATTGGGCCGGTGTGGTGCAGTTACAAACCTGAATATTGTTCTCGGCGCATAACTGCAGGAAACGTTCGATACGCGCGCTGGAGTGCTCCGGACCCTGCCCTTCCAAACCGTGCGGCAGAAGCAGCACCAAGCCGCTCGGCTGGTTCCACTTCGCTTCGGCGGACACGATAAATTGGTCGATCGTGATCTGCGCGCCGTTTACGAAGTCGCCAAACTGCGCTTCCCACAGTACCAGCGTCAGCGGATCGGCCACGCTGTAGCCAAACTCAAAACCCATCGCCGCATATTCGCTGAGCAAGCTATCCACTACTTCGAATTTGGCTTGCTTGGGATCGAGATGCTGCAGGGGAATGTAAGCCTCGCCGCTTTCGTAATCGCTGAAGGCCAGATGCCGCTGCGTGAACGTCCCGCGCGAGACGTCTTCGCCGGTCAAGCGAACGGGCGTGCCTTCCAGAACAAGACTGCCGAACGCAAGTGTTTCGGCGAATCCCCAGTCGATAGGAGCACCTTTAAGAGTCTCACGCCGTTTATCAAGAAGTGATTTCAGTTTGGGATGGAGATTGAATTCCTCCGGCAGCGACGTACACCGCTCAACCACCGTTCCGAGAATATTGGCGTTGGCTGCCGTGGAGGGAATGGGCTGGAAAACTTGCTCGGATGGGGCTTCGGCGAATTCCTCGATGATGAACTCTTCCCGTCGTTTTTTTGCCTGATCGAACGCCTCGTTCAAACGCGCGCGCACCTGCGTCCTTGCATCGTTCGCTTGCTCGGGGGTGAGGAATTTTTCTCGAACCAGGCGTTCCGAATACTGGGTAGCCACCGTAGGAGTCGCTTTGATTTTGCGATACATCACCGGCTGAGTATAGCTGGGATCGTCTGCTTCGTTGTGGCCTTGGCGCCGGTAGCCGATGACGTCGATCACCACGTCGCGTTTGAAACGCTGCCGATAATCGTACGCCAGTTGCGCAACACGCAGGCAAGCTTCGGGGTCATCCCCATTCACATGGAAAATCGGCGCTTGCACAGTCAGTGCCACATCGGTGCAATAAACGCTACTGCGCCCGTCCAGCGGATTCGTGGTGAAGCCGATTTGGTTATTGGTGACGACATGAATGGTGCCTCCGGTGCTGTAGCCGTCCAGTTGCGAAAGCTGCAGTACCTCAGCAACAATTCCCTGCCCGATGAACGCGGCATCGCCGTGAATCAGAATCGGAAGAACGCGTTCGCGAGCCGTATCTCCGATGCGGTCCTGCTTCGGCCGGACCAGGCCTTCCACCACTGGATTCACCGCCTCCAAATGACTTGGATTGAACGCCACCGAAACCAGGATTTCCTTGCCTTGACTTGACTTGTGAATTCCACTCGCGCCGAGGTGATACTTCACATCTCCGGAGCCTTGTACACTCTGCGGATCGGCCTCCCCTTCAAACTCAGAAAAGACCTGCGCGAGCGGCTTTCCTACAACATTTGTGAGCACATTCAGGCGGCCCCGATGTGCCATGCCGATCACAGCCTCATGCGCGTGCTGGTTGGCGGCTTTTTCCAGAATTTCGTCCAGCACCACAATCGTGCTTTCCAGCCCTTCCAATCCAAAACGCTTCTGGCCTACGAACCGGCTTTGGAGAAAGTGCTCGAACTCTTCCGCCTGCACCAGCCGATTGAAAATGCGTTGCCGGAGATTTTCGTCCAGCTTCCACAAATTCATGGTCGCTTCCATGCGGTCCTGCAGCCATTGCTTCTGCTCGGGATCCTGGATGTGCATGTATTCGACGCCCACGGTACCGCAATAAGTAAAACGCAGACGGTCCAGGATTTCGCGCAGCGATTCATAAGGCTGCATGTACGACGCTATCGCCCCGCTAGGCGCTTTCACAGCCCCGGCAAGAAAGGGCCGGTCCAGATCCCAAATGGAAAGTCCGTAGGACGCCGGATCGAGTTCGGCGTGATAGGCAGGATCGTTCCCTAGCGGATTAGTATTCGCGAGCAGATGGCCGCGAATGCGATACGCGTTGATGAGCTGGATGACCGCTGCTTCCTTGGCGACATCCGCATTCAGCGCCGCATAGCGATTGGGAGAAAGCTGCTGATCCGTCTGCCAGCGAACCGGCATGTACGGAATCTTCAGATCGCGGAAAATGCCATCGTAAAATCCGTCCTCGCCCTGCAAAAGCTGCTGCATCTTCGCAAGAAACAGGCCCGATTCCGCACCCTGAATAATGCGATGATCATAGGTGCAGGTAATCATCAATACCTTGCTCAAGCCGAGCATGGCCCGGTTCTCGTTGCTCACGGCCGCGAACTCTGCCGGGTAATCGATGGAACCGGTAGCAATGATCGCGCCCTGACCCGGCATCAGCCGAGGCACCGAACCAAGCGTTCCCACCGTGCCCGGATTCGTCAACGAAATCGTGGTGCCTTGAAAGTCATCGATCCCCAGCTTGTTCGTTCGCGCTTTGGCGACAATATCGTCATAGGCTGTGACAAACTGGGCGAAATTCATCCCGTCGGCGTGCTTTATATTTGGAACTTTCAGCGAACGGGTGCCATCTTTCGCGGGAACATCGACCGCCAATCCGATATTTACCTGGCCGCGCACCACCCGGAACGGCTGACCGTCCTTCTCGTCATACGCGTGATTGAGGCCGGGATTGCCCTTCACAGCTTTCACAATGGCCCAGGCAATGATGTGCGTGAAGGAGAGCTTGCCGCGGCCCTGCAAAGCGCGCTGTTTATTGATGGTGTTACGATTCTCCTCGATCACCCGCACCGGAACCTGCCGTTGTGAGGTAGCCACCGGAATGGCGAGGCTTGCCGTCATGTTTTCCGCAATGCGGGCTGCGGCTCCGCGAAGAGGAATTAGTTGGTCATTGGCGCCGATGGCCTTTGCCGGTTGCTTTGCGGGCTGAGAAGGTGTGGTTGTCGCAACAGCAGTGGACGTGGGCTGAGGAAGAGCGGCGGAAGCGGAATTGGCAACCGTGGCAGGGGTCGTGGTTCCATTACTGGTCAGTGGCGTGCTCGCTAGAGAGGCAGGAGCCTGCTTCGCTTCCTGGGGCTTCGGCGCAGGTTCGCTGGGCGGCTCTTCACGAGGCGGTTCTTCGCTCGGAGGATCACCGCTTGGCGGCTCTCCGGGGGACGGCGGCTCCGGTGACTGGGACGAAAGCTGCTCTACTACTGCGGCCACACTGGAATGCGGGTACGGTCCACCATTCACGTCCGGCGACGCACTTCCGTTCGCCGCGCCTTCGGGCGCGCCATTTTCGCCAGCATGTTGAAATAGCTCCGTCCAACCCGCATCGACACTCTTCCGGTCGAATTGGTATTGATGATAGAGTTCGTCTTCTAACCAGCTATTGATACCCAACGCGGGGTCGGTGGATTGCGGCATGAGGGTGATTGGGGAAGATTTCCAAACAGTGTGGATGGCAGGTCAAACGTGTCTCGCGAGATAACACGGAAACATCCATCAATGTTTTAGTTCCCGTACTTGTATTGTAACGAAAAGTACTGGTTTGTATTGCCCGTAATCAAAGCTTAATCGGCATCCGTTGTACGAAAGCCCTGAACCGGCAACACAGTACACTACAGATGAATGACTCTGGATGAGCTAGAAAGAGAGTATGTTGCGCTCCGACAGCAAGCTGAAGCTGTGCGGAGCTATCTTTGACGCACCCGCCAAAAAACAGCAATTGCACAAATTAGAGGCCGAAATCGGCGACCCCGAGTTCTGGAACCAGCCGGAAAAGAGCCAGCGCATCATGCAGGAACGCAAGCGGCTGGAAGAGTCCATTGGGCATTCCGGCGCCGTTGCCTCGGCTGCTTCCGATATTGACACCCTTTTCGAACTAGGTAGAGAAGGCGAGGATGTCAGCGGCGATATCGAACGCGAGATGAAATCGCTAGGCGCGGAGCTAGAGCGGCTTGAAACGGGAATGCTGCTTTCCGGCGAGAATGACGCGCGCGACGCTATCGTCACAATCCACCCCGGCGCGGGCGGCACCGAAAGCCAGGATTGGGCCGAAATGTTGCTTCGAACGTATCTGCGCTGGGCGGAACGGCATCGCTTCCAGTCCGTGATCACCGACCGCCTGGAGGGGGAAGGCGCGGGCGTGAAGTCCGTTACCTTCGAGATCAACGGCGAGAACGTCTACGGTCAGTTGCAGGCGGAGGTCGGCGTGCATCGCCTGGTGCGCATTTCCCCGTTCGACGCCAATGCCCGCCGCCACACTTCTTTTGCTTCGGTATTCGTGTTTCCGCAGATCGACGAGACCATCAACATCGACATTAAGCCGGACGATCTGAAGATCGACGTGTTTCGCGCCAGCGGCGCGGGCGGACAGCATGTGAACCGGACAGAATCGGCGGTTCGCTTTACCCATTTGCCGACCGGCCTTGTTGTGCAGTGTCAAAACGAGCGGTCGCAGCACAAAAACCGCGCCAGCGCCATGAAGCAGCTTCGCGCCAAGCTCTACGAGCATGAGATGGACAAGAAACGCGCCGAAGACCGCAAGATGGAGGATTCCAAAATGGAGATCAACTTCGGCAGCCAGATTCGGAGTTATGTACTGGCGCCGTATCGGTTGATCAAAGATCACCGGACCAAGCTGGCGATCGGCGATGTGGATCGCGTACTGGATGGCGACATCGATTCCCTGATTCACGCCTACCTGGTGTGGCATAAAACCGGGAAGGTGTCGGGGGCGGAAGGCAAGGACGAACTGCCCGAGTAGCGCCGTCATGACTTCCGGCGAAGACGAAATCTACCGGGCGGCACAACTCATCCGAGGCGGCAAACTCGTCGCGTTTCCTACCGAGACCGTGTACGGATTAGGCGCAAACGCGCTCGATGCTGCAGCCGTACTGCGCATCTATCAAGCAAAAGGCCGCCCGGCTTCAAGCCCGCTCATCGTGCATGTCGCCCAGGTCTCCATGGCGAAGCTGGCGGCAGTCGAGTGGCCCGAAATCGCTCAAAGACTAGCCGCACGGTTTTGGCCCGGACCGCTGACGCTAGTCGTCCGGAAGAACTCCACGGTACCGGATATTGTCACGGCCGGATTGCCTTCAGTCGCGTTACGCATGCCCGCCCATCCGGTGGCGCTTCGATTGATCGAGCTTGCGAGAGTTCCCATCGCGGCCCCCAGCGCGAACCGCTTCATGGAACTTTCACCAACAACAGCCGAGCACGTGCGAATCGGATTGGGTGACCGCGTCGACATGGTCCTGGACGGCGGGCAGGCCCAGGTCGGAATTGAATCCACGGTGGTCTCGCTCACGGGTGAGCATGCTGTGATCTTGCGTCCCGGCATGATCGCGCTCCGGGACCTGGAAGCCGCGACTGGCATTTCATGGACGCACACCAGCATCACGACAGAAGCCGCCGCCGAATCGCCCGGCCTGCACCCACGCCACTATGCGCCGCGTACGCCGTTCTATGTTCTAAGTTCCAGAATCGCTGTTCCGGAAGGACGAGGGCGCATTCTTGCTTTGCCGTCAAATCCAGCCCAATACGCGGCTCACTTGTATGCAGCGTTGCACGCCGCCGATCGCGAAAGCTGGGATTGGATCGCCGTTGATGAACCGGCGGATACCCCCGAATGGGCCGGTATCCGCGACCGGCTCCGAAGAGCCGCCACAAAAATGAATTCCATCACCCTGTAAAATTTCTCGAATGAGCCTGATAGTGATTTTTGGAACGTTTGACATACACCCTGAAGACGCCTCAGCAGCAGCGGAGTTGATGCGGGCGATGATGAACGAGACGATAAAGGAGCAGGGCTGCCATCATTACGCCTACTCGCGCGACCTGTCGACGCCTAATCGCTTCCAACTCAGCGAATTGTGGGAAGACGACACGGCGCTGGCGGCGCACTTTCGCACTGATCACATGGCGACGTACCGTGCGGGGATGGGCAAGTTGCGCGTTCAAAGGAGAACGGTAAAGCGATACGATGTGACAAACGTCAGGGATTTGTAGACGGAAACAATTTGACGAGAGGGTGTTCTGCCCTGAAACAGCCGATTACTGTCTAGGCTGTTGTGCTTTCACCAATCTCGCTAGAGCGTGCTGAATCGCCTTTTAGCGGAATACGAGAAGACAGTTGATGCCCACTAGCCGAAGCAGGAGCGTTGAAGAAGTTTGTTGTTCAGTAGCCAGCATGGCAACTGTGATCGGCGTTGTGAGGACTTATCGGAGAACCAGTCAGCAACGAGCAGTGGATTCCTGTATTATACGAAGTCTAGGTAGCAGCGCGACCGCCTAGGACAACAGAGGACAGCGTGTATTTTAGCTCGTCCAACAGTGTATCCATCTCGGCCGAAGCGTCTTGCGCGTGCGCATTCAGCGCCTTCAGCTTCTGCCGCAATTCGCCGATATTTAACTGCTCTCTTGCATCATGCGCTGGCAAGTATCGCCGAGGTAGCAGAGAGAAATCCGAAGAAGCGAGCTCCTCAACCGGCACCCGCCGGATATCTGTCTCGAAATGCCCTGTCTGACTTTGCAGGGTATCGAAGATCCATGCGCGGAGCTCGGGTGCAAAATCCGGTTGGCCGAATCGAGGATTGTCGCGAGCCGCAGCGTCAAGGAATAGCACTTCATCAGTCTTGTTCTCGCCCAGGACAAGCAGCGCAACCTCAACGGCCGTAGACGGTATGCGCTTGGAGGGAAGCGCAATCACCGCTTGCAGGCGTTTCTGGGCTATCAGATATTCGCGAACGCGAGCCTCAAGCCCTAGGCGAAAGAGAAACCCCTGCGGAACTAGAAGCACGGCCTTCCCGCTTGGCTTCAAACGGGCGAGTGTATGTAAAACGAATAACGTTTCCGCTGGAAGAGATGACCTGCGCAGCATCTCATCGAAGAGTGGAAAGCTGGGAAGCGCTCCATGCCATGCACGCTGACCCATCGGCAGGTCGCTCACGATCCGATCAAAAGCTCCGAGCCCTTCGTTTTGCGTGAACGCAGGCACAGTTAGGGCATCCCCCAATATCACTTCCGCCTCTTTTCTTCCAAGACAGTAAACGCATAACTTGCACAACGCCCACCGCGAAGGCCTTAGTTCCTGACCGTAGAGCCAAATATTTATCTGCTTTTCCTCTGCCTCCTCAATTGCGGTCGCCAGCAGTGTTCCCACTCCGCAGCTAGGATCAAGCACGCGGTTTCCGTTCTTCAGATCCGCTAATGATGCCATCAGACGCGCGACGCCATATGGCGTCGCGATCTGACGCCGATCGACAAGCTCGATGCTCCGCTCTGAAAGTCTAAGCGTGAGCCATCGGCCGAAGGCGGCTCTGGCTGGTTTCTCTGCCGCCAGTTGAGACAGGTCGCGCCACCATTCCTTCAAGATGCGGTCAGGGATGCGTTCGAGGCCAATTAGAAGAGCGCTAGTGAAAACACCCTTTAGTTCCGGACGGCTGCTTTCGATCAAATCACCCAATACTTTGATTTCAGCATCAATCCTGGCGTCAGGTGTGAATGCCGTCTCGGCTCGAAAATCTTCATCGGCCAACAGATGCAGCCCAATCAGTCCGATCATCGTGTGCGGCTCCGGCATTCCGACTGATGCACGAGCAAGGTCCATCAGTCGAAAGAATGTGCGATCAAACGCTATCAGCTCAGGCGTAAGGATTGAGATTCCTCGCGTGCTCATTGGACCTCCATCGCCCGAATCAGCACTTCCTGTGCAATTTGCCGCCGGATATCAGCGGCTTGCGTCAGCGCCTTATAGGCCCGTTCCGATGCGTATGCCAGCCCTGCAAGCTTCACCTGCTGCTCAATAGTAGGAATTCTAAGCTCAAGATTGGCTACAGCCTTGATGTTGATGGATGTAACGGTCGTGCCTGTGCGCTCCCTCTCAAGCACTTGTCTCGTGTCGGAGTGCTGAAGGAAGGCGAGCACGAGCGATGCGTCAAGCACGCTTCCAGGCCGCACCACGATCAGATTGGCAACAGCCAGTGCCCCGGCATGCTCATCACGGACGGATGCTATTTTAAGCGTGCTCCGCGACGTGATAAGAACATCGTCAGGCTGAACCTGAAAACGTCTTCTTTCCATAGTCGGCGGAACATTGATCGTGGCGAGCTGCATTGCAGGAACGATGACATCATGTTGAATGTCCCTAATGTTAATGATTTTGTCGGCCGGCTTTTCCGCAACTTTCCTTCCGCCCTTTTTGGGCATGGGCATTCCCAGGAAGATTGCCTCGAGGTAGGAATCATGGGGGAAAGAAAGAAGAAAGCCACTCATAATGAAGTTGAACCGTCGAAGCTCGATATTGCGCCATACGATCCCAAGGCATTGCTCATCTGGGACAAAGAACGCCATTTACTCGTGATAGGACGAACTGCGGTGGGTCCGTTCTGGTGGTTGCTGGGCGGCGGCTCGTTAGGGGCAACCTTGCCGTCATGGTTTCCAGCGCTCTTAAAGTGGCTGCACCATTAGCGTCACAAGTTTCCTCAGCTCAGATATCTGCCTCTGGGGTCAACTGAAAGATCTCTGTCTGGTCGCCGGTTACCTCCTGCAATTCACGAAAACGCGAGCGCCGCGTTGGGACCTCGTGCACTTTGGTCAACTTCGAGCCTTCGCAATCTATCAAGACGAGGTCCATCTGATTACTCCCCGTAGTCGGCCGAATACGCGGCCAATGGACTATCCCTGATGCGTAATCCACAATGGGCAGCAAATCGTGAACTGTCGTGTTACATCACTCCCTACTCGACTAATTGCTCGTATCACTGCCGCTGCACTCACGCCACTATCGAGGACGTCATCGATTAGGAGTATTCGTGCCTTGTTCTCCAGGTTTGTCGGTGGTTGAAACGTGGTGCCGTTCAGCCGTTCTTCGCAAGAAACTCTATCGGTGCTGCTTGCACTTCGGCTAAGAAAAGAATTTAGGTTGGTTACATCTGGCCATCTCTTTTCGACGGCACGCAAATAGGGTTCCTGGACCGTCTTGTCGCTGGTGGGAATCGCAGCCACGGCATCAAAAGCGTCGCCGGTGAGACCGTTCACAAGCAACTCAGCGTAGACAGATGCATGTTGTTCATACTTGCGCTTCGACAATTGCACACTTTCGAGGTTTAACAGCGACCGCATGAGCTTTCGGACCGCGAGGTAGTAAAATTCACGGCTGGTCGATTCGATCGATCGACCTTTTACATGGACTGCCTTATGCAGAAAAACAAGCCGCGCACAATAAGTTGGAACGGCGCATCGAATAGGAAGAACGACATCTTCGTGCTGTGCCTGATAATTCTCGCCAAAGAGTGAAGACAAGGCTGGGCTCCTTTGATTATCAACATTCCTGCCCAAAATGCTAGCTGACTTGCCCAGGCTTAATCAATTGGCTTTCAGACACAATATACGATGAAGTGCCCCTTCCCAAGCAGTACACTCCGCCCGGATCGTCGGCCGTTGAGCGCAAGTGGGAACGCAACTCGGCTTCACGCCCGTAATCCTTATGTCACCCCGGGCCAATGCAGCCGCATAACCACACCACGCAAATTAGAGATACCCTAAAACAAGGCGGCCGTATGAGATTACAACAATGCTCCAGGTTTCAAGGCACGCGAGCTCTATTTCTAGCTCTGATCATTACAGGGCGTGCCGGCACGTTCAAAACCCGATGACTACGCAACTCAAGTAAACGTTCGGGAACGCGTCTATGCGGCCTCGGTGTTATCGAAAGAGCAGGTTAAACACCTGTTCGCCTTCGATATCAGTAGGTACTACACGGTTGTGGAGGTCGCCTGTTATCCGCGTGAAGGCGCATCGATCAGTCTTGACCCAGACTCGTTTGTTGTGAAGGCGGCCAAAGACAAGGACGTCGTCCGGCGCGCGGACGCGATGACGGTCGCCGCCAACATTCAACAGAAGAATACGCCGAGACCGCCAACCGAGACCACGCCGGTTTATACGCAAGCCCATGTTGGCTATGAAACCGGAACAGACCCGTACAGCGGACGGCGGGTCCACGACGTGTATGGCGGCGCGGGAGTGGGCGTGGGCGGTCCACCGGAGCCACAATTCCCCGCTCCTGGGGGCTGGCCCCTCGATCGGGAGCTGCTGGAGCGCCAACTGGCGGAGCAAAGTCTGCCCGGTGGACGGTTTGCTCATCCGGTGGCCGGCTATTTATATTTTCCGAGTGCGCTGCTGAAAAAGGCCAAGGGCGTTTACGAGTTGAAGGACCTGGACGATGCTTCCGGTACCGCTGTATTAGAGATTCCCGCGAAGAGTCATTAGGAATAGTGAGAAACGGCTGCTCCCTAAACCTTCGTAAACTCGAACGCCCTATTGTAATCGCTCAAGAACTGTTCCAACCCCTTTTCGGTCAGCGGATGATAGAAGAGCTGATCCAGCACTTTCATCGGCAGCGTGGCAATATGCGCCCCTGCCTTCGCCGATTCAATGACCTGCAGAGGACCACGAATCGAAGTCGCCAGAACCTGCGTTTTGAAATCGTAGTTCTTCATGATGTGAACGGAGTCTTCAATCAGCTTCGTACCGGACCAGCCGATATCCTCCACGCGTCCAATAAAAGGACTAACGATATAAGCGCCTGCTTTCGCAGCAATCAAGGCTTGAGCGGCGGAAAAACAAAGCGTGACGTTCACCCGAATGCCCTCTTTTGACAGTGCCGCGCACGCAATAATGCCTTCCTTCATCAACGGCACCTTGATCACCACATTCGGGTGAATCTTCGCCAAAAGGCGGCCCTCAACGACCATCTCCCTGGCCGTGGAAGAGAGCACTTCCGCGCTCACATCGCCATCGATGATCCCGCAGATCCTGCGAATCTGCTCTTCCAAGGGAACGCCTTCCTTGGCGATTAGGCTAGGATTCGTCGTAACCCCATCGATGATGCCCCAACCGGCAACCTTTTTGATCTCGTCCAGATTGGCCGTGTCGAGAAAGAATTTCATGCTTGTACCCGTGCTGAGATCTGGTCCGTCGCGATCTCATTCTTTATAATCAGGACGATGCCCGTAACTTCGGCGGCGTTCCATCGTCTTGCCGCCATAGAACAACTGACAATCTTGACGGACAGTCCATTAGCAAACTATACCCGATTCGGTCTCGGCGGCCCGGCGACAATCTTTGCCGATACCGCGAGTGCGGATGCTTTTTCCGACGCGCTTCATATTGTACGCGAGCTGAATGTTCCCAACGTCGTCATCGGTGGAGGCTCAAACCTGGTCGTATCGGACGATGGCTTCGACGGTGTCGTGCTCCGTTTTAGCGGCTCGCAAATCGTCAGGGAGGGAACGCGGTTGGAGGCAGAGGCAGGCGCCAGCTTGCAAACCGTTGTAGACAGGAGCGTCGCCTTTGGCCTTCGCGGCATGGAAACCCTGACCGGCATCCCCGGCAACCTGGGAGCCGCCATCTACGGGAACGCCGGCGCTTACGGACACTCCATGCAAGAGCGCGTGGAGCAGGTAACGTTCACCGACGGCGGAGCGGTGAGGGCTTTCGGCAACGAAGAGTGCCGGTTCCATTACCGCGAAAGCATTTTCAAGGAGCGGAAGAACTGGGTCATTCTTTCGGCTCGCCTGCACTTTGCCGAAGACGACGCGGAGAAGCTTGCGAAGATCGCACACGATATCCGCGAGATTCGCGACGCGAAATATCCGCCCTCCATGAAGTGCGCTGGCAGCATCTTCAAAAATCTCCTGTTGGCGGAATTGCCCGCCGGTGTGCAGGCCGAAATTCCTTTGGGCGTCGTTCGGGAGGGCAAGATCCCCTCGGCTTGGTTTCTAGAACAAGTTGCCGCGAAGGGCTTGCGGCGCGGTGACATCCAGGTGGCCAGCTATCACGCTAATCTCATCTACAACGACGGCCATGGCACAGCCGCGGATCTGTACTGGGTCATCACCGAGCTCAAGCGTCGTGTACGGGAACGGTTTAGCTTCAATTTGGAAGAAGAAGTTCAATACGTTGGGTTCGAACCCACCACCGTAAGCGCCTGACGGTATCCGGTCAGTACTATTCCCTGTTCCTCAATTAACTTCCAGATACGAGGCGACGTGAGCGCCTCCAATTCCCGAACGCGAGTTTCCTTCAATCGTGTCGTGGCCCCTTGTAGTTCCGCGCCGAGGAAACCGGGATGGCACATGAACTCCGTCGTGCCTTCTCCCAGCGACGAGAGCGCCCGAGCGAATGTTTTTTCGGTGAGGGAGCCGGTAAGGCGAAATCCCACGAAATGATCGGTCATCCGCACATCGTAATTCTGAGTCAGTCGTCCGTAGTATCGGCGTAGCAGGCGGCACGCCGCTCCGCTGCACGGGATTGTGGCATCTATCGGTAGACGTACGTAAGGAATTGCAAATTCATGAGCCAGCCGGACCACCGTCCGAAACACGCCTGGCACAACGTGCGTATGTTTATGAGAATCGAGATGCGTCGGGCGCAACCCGCTAGCAATGATCTTGCGAATCTGCGACCGAAGTTCCGCTTCCACATCGATCTCGCGCTTCGCCAGCGCAATCAGCAAATCCCTGGGCTTTGCGGGCAGAGGGCGGCGGGTAAGCAGCGAATACCCTTGCACTAAAACAAGATGGCATCCAACATCAAGGGACGGCGTTTCGCGAGCCAGGCGTACTGCATCTTCAAAGGCTGAGCCATTCGCCATCAGAGTAGTCGCAGTAAGGACGCCATTGCGGTGCGCATGAATAATTCCCGCGTTGACATCGCGAGTGAAGCCGAAGTCATCGGCATTGACGATCAGCCGTTTCACCGCGCAGCCTAGAAGATGTGCAGCTTAATGCTCAAAAATTTCTTTGGATTAGCTCGGAAATCCTTTAGCAATCCGTGAAGCTCACGCGTCGTTCCGGTGGCTGAGTCGTAAAGCTGCGGGTTTACCAGCAACTGCCCTAGCGTGCCCTGGCCGGAATTCAGCTTATCGACTGTCAAATCGACTTTGCCCAAGGTGGTGGATATCTGGTTCCCAAGCTTGTCACTCGTCAACAATTGACCCGCCGTGCCCTTCCCCGCATTCAGGTTCTTCAAAATGGTGTTCAGTTGTGTGACCGAGTTATCCAGATCGTCATATATCTTGCGATTCGTCAACACTTGTCCGGCAGTTCCCTTTCCTTGCTGCAGCCCCTGGATAATGGAATCCACCTGGCCAATCGTGGATTGAACCTCGTTGTACATGGTGTCATCGTTGACGAGATGCCCGATAGTGCCCTTCTTAGAGTTCAATGTCGTAGTTAACAGTTGTACTTGATTTACAGTGGCTTGCAAACTGTTGTAAAGCGTTTCATCAACTAAAAGTTTTCCGATGGTACCCTTGCCCACTTCCACCTGGCCAACAATCCCCTCCGCCTTACTAAGAATCGCCTGCAACGAATCAAGCACCGTATAGCCCTGCTGCACCAATTCGTCAAACTCTCTGGTGTCCACCGTCTTAATGGTGGCGCCAGCTTGGATGTGCTGCGCGCTTTTGCCCTTATCGATTTGCAGAAATTTGGTACTGCCCAGCAGATTGTCCGAACCGATAGATGCGATAGAATCGTCCGGAATCTGCTTCAACATGTCTTCATCGATATCGAAATCGATCTTGATAATGTGGCGTGGATTGGTGGACCCGGATAGCGAAACCTCCTTCACCTTGCCGGCCTGAATCCCGTTGATGCGGACAGGGGCGCCGCCCGTCAGCGCCGCCGCATCCGAGACATAGGCATGCAGTTCCGTGGTTTTCTGAAACGGATGCATATTTCCCGTCAGCAGAAACACCATCAGCACAACAAAAAACAGCGCGATCAGCCCTAGAATTCCGACTCTGAATTGCGCGAAATTGACCTTCTCTTTACTGGGCATAATGCTAAGCCTCGTGCCTCATGAATCGTTTCACATACTCGTCACCGGACGTTTCCAGTTCCTGACGCGTACCGAAGAAGACAATCTCTCCTTCTTTCATCACCATAAACTTTGTCCGTATTCGCGTCGAACTCTGCTGCTCTTCATCGCTCAGTTCCACTAGCTCTTCTTTCGCCGCGTCATACCGGAAATTCGCCATCAGCTCGCCGTCCTGGTAACGATGCGTCACGATCAAAGCCGATGTGTTCCTCGTATCCCGTTCCTTTGCTATCAGCGCCATAATCGTATTCGCTGTGATCGGATCGAGACCTGCCGTTGGCGAATCGTAGAGAACCAGAGGCGGTTCTGTGACAATAGCCCGCGCAATCCCGACACGCCGACGCATCCCGCCCGAAACTTCGCTCGGAAATTTGTCAAAAGTGTGCTCCAGTTCCACGAAGCGCAAAGTTTCCCGCACCCGCTCTTCAAAACTGCCACGCTTGGACGGCGCCTTTACCCTAGTTTCGCTTGTTTGTTGATTCAACAATGGATACTCGACATTCTCTCCAATAGTCAGTGAATCAAACAATCCGCCTTCTTGAAGAACGATTCCGGCCCGGCCGCGCAAGGTGAACAGTTCATTCTCCTTCAAAGCGGTGACTTCCTTATCAAAAAGCTTGATTGTTCCTTCGTCCACGGAAACAAGACCGATCACGGCCTTTAGTAACGTCGTCTTTCCACTGCCTGCCGCTCCTAGGATAATGCGGGTCTCTCCGGGAAGTAGTGAGAAGGAAACTTTTCGCAACGCCCATGCCTCCCCGTAACACAGGCTCACATCACGAAATTCCACGATCGGTAATGGCTGTTCGGGCATGGCAGCTATTGATTCACAAAGATCTTGTCGATCAGGAACGTCGCAAAAAATATCCAAATAGAGGCAACGACCACTGCCTGCGTCGTGGCATGACCCACGCCTTGCGTGCCGCCCTTAGTACGCAATCCATAAAAACAGCCAACCAGCGCAATGATGATTCCAAAGAGCAACGGCTTTACTAGTCCCTGCACAAGATCGTTCAATGCAAGCGCCCGCCAGGAGGTGGACCAGTAAGTAGGGCCGCTCATCACGTGCAGCAGTGGAACGGCAACCAGGTATGCGCCGAACAGGCCAATGGCATCGGCCACAACCGTAAGGCACGGCAGCATGATGGCGGTCGCTATCAGACGAGGTGTGACCAGTTTCTGAGTGGGATCGGTCCCGAGCGCCCGCATAGCATCGATTTGCTCGGTCACCTTCATGGAGCCGAGCTCGCTGGCGATACCGGAGGCGTTACGGCCGGCGACCAGCAGCGCCGTCAGCACCGGGCCAAGTTCTCGCACAAGCGTAATCGCAACAATGGAGCCCACTTGACTGCCAGCGCCGTAGGTATTCAGGGCGCGCGACATTTGGAGGGCAATAATGGCGCCACTGAAGGCGCCTGTCAGGCAGGTGATTGGAATACTTCCGATCCCGATGATATCCATCTGGAGGAAGATGTCGTCGAAGTAGTGCGGACGACGAAAGATGTTGAGGAACGCTTGGCCAGCAAGAACTAAGAACTCCTGAAAAGCCGCGATCGGCGAAGTCAGGAATCGAAGCAAACAGAAGCTCCCGGCAACAACCTCGCTCTCATATTGCTCGATGCTAACACACTAGTGCTAGCCTTCACGACGCTTCACCCACACGGTCTGGGCATTCACAAACTCCCGCAATCCGAAATAGGAAAGTTCGCGCCCGTAGCCGCTTTTCTTCACGCCTCCAATAGGGATCCGCGGGTCCGAAGCCGTCGTGCTGTTAATGAACACGCCGCCCGCTTCTATTCGGCGCGCCAGTCGCCGCGCACGAGCCAAATCTTCGGTCCATAAATTACTGCTCAATCCATACTCACTTCCGTTTGCCAGTTCGATCGCTTCATCCGCATTCGCCGCGAGCAAGAAGGCAGCCACCGGCCCGAAAGTTTCCTCATCGCCCGCCGCCATGCCCGTCCGCGCATTGCCCAGAACCGTCGGCTGATAGAAGAATCCTTTGCCCTCTACGGCAGCCCCACCGGCAAGCAACTTTGCCCCTCCTCCCACACTGCGCTGTACCTGATCGTGAAGCGCAGTCCGCAAGTCTCCCCTCGCGATAGGACCAACTTGCGTTGCCCGGTCAAACGGATCCCCCACGCGAAGCTGCTCCGTAGCCGCGACAAATCGATGCTCGAACTCTTCCGCGATAGCCGCCGTCAAAATGAAGCGTTTGGCCGCGATACAAACCTGGCCGGCATTCGCAAACCGCGCCTTCACGCCGGCTTGAACCGCTGCCTCGATATCTGCGTCTTCTAAAACGATGAAGGCATCCGAACCGCCCAACTCCAGAACCGACTTTTTCAATGCTTTGCCCGCCGCCGATGCCACTGCCGCGCCAGCCCGCAAGCTTCCGGTCAACGATACTCCGGCAATTCTGCGATCGCGAATAACACTCTCGATCTTCTCCGTTGAAACAATCAGATTTTGAAAAACTCCCTCCGGGAATCCCGCTTCTCGAAACACCCGCTCCAACTCCAGCGCGGAGCGTTGCACGTTCGGTGCATGCTTCAGCACAACCACATTGCCGGCGAGCAGTGCCGGAACTGCAAAGCGCATCGCCTGCCACAGTGGAAAATTCCATGGCATTACCGCCAGCAATGGACCCAACGGCAGAAACGACACGTAACTTTCCACCTCCTCCACCGGCATGGGTTCATCGGCCAGCATCGCCGGACCGTGTTCGGCATACCATTCCGCTTGACGAGCGCATTTTTCCACTTCGGCCTCTGCCTCGCCGATGATCTTTCCCATCTCCAACGTTATCGTACGGGCAAGCGTATCTCGGTTCGCGCGAAGAGCTTTCGTTAGCGCCGCGAGCTGCAAGGATCGCGTTTCGAGGGGCGTGTTCCGCCAGAGGTGAAACGCCTTCTCAGTCTTCCCGAGGATGCCTTCTATCTCGGCACTGGATTGAAAGCTGAACTCTTCCAGCGGTTCGCCCGTGGCAGGATTGATCGTCTGAATGTCTGGCCTCGACATGCTTTTTTCCTTTCGTGGACGCCCGGGTGCGCCGCCAGGGACAATGGTCTTGTCGTGCGAACTTCCGTCACCGGCAGTGTTCTCTCCGTAAACGTCGGCCAGCCCCGGCGCGTCCCCATGGGCAGCCGGCTGGTCTTGACTTCTATTTTCAAATCTCCCGTCGAAGGCGTCGTTGCCATCCTCAGGCACAACATCGAGGGCGACCAGCAAGCCGACATGCGCGTACACGGCGGCCCACATAAGGCAGTCTACCTGTATCCCTCGGAACACTACGACTTTTGGAAGGAGCAGCTCGCCATTTCCGAACTGCCGTTCGGTGCATTTGGCGAAAACCTGACAACGGCTGGCCTAACAGAGGAAAAAACCTGCATCGGAGACCAGTTTCGCTTCGGAACCGCAGTCCTGCAGGTAACGCAACCCCGCATGCCCTGCTTCAAGCTCGGCCTGCGCTTCGGGCGTCCGGACATGGTCAAGCGGTTCTGGCAGAATGGCTGGCCGGGCATCTATTTCTCCATTGTGGAGGAAGGCGAGCTTGCTCGGGGCAGCTCGATTGAGAAAATTTCCGACGGTCCCGAGCACGTCACCGTGGCCGACGTAGTCCGGCTCTATAAGGGCGAAGAATGGAGCGATGATCTACTCAAACGCGCCCTGCGTTCGCCGCTCCGTGGAAGCTGGAAACGCGACATTCAGTCGCGCTTGACCGAAAGCAATTAGTCCTAGAATCTAGTCTCGGCTGCGGGGGATTTATCGCTTTCATTACCCTTCTGGTCAATCGCGCTCACCTCGTAGCGATAGGTTTTTCCATGCTCCACGTGTGCGTCACTATAGGTCGGTAGAACAACCAAGCCGCCTTGACGCTCGAAAGCGCCCCCGTCCACGGAACGGTACACGTAATAGCCCTTCAAATCGGGCTCAGTCCCCCGCTCCCAACTGAGTTCAATGGTAGCGGGCGTTGCCAACGCGGTCACGCCCACTGGCACTTTCGGCGGAAACTTATCTACATTCTCGGCGGCTGAAATATTGAAGGGCTCCGATGACAGACTCTCTGCCGTATCCTGGACTGCCACGGCCGTGTACGTATACGCCACGTCATATAGAGAAGTCGTATCCACATAGTCGGGCTTGTCAGTGGTTCCCAGTACAATGGGCGTTTTCTCGTTCGGCCCTTGCCGCAGCACTCGATGCTGCAGGCCGGGCCGGCTCGCTGCCCACGTCACGCGTATCCCCTTTCCCGACGGGACCGCCTTTATCACTGGCGGCCGCAACGGACGAATCACCTCTAGCCGCACCACGTTGGACCACGAAGAGAAATGGTCGTTCTTTTTGACCGCCGTACGAACCGCGACTGCAATGCGCTGCCCCTGAAATCCATCCACCGGAACCGAACGGTTCACCGCTATCGGCAACGGATCGTCGGGATCGCTCGCATGAGGCAGCGGAAGTTCGTAACGGGTTGCGGAATCCGCCCAGGGGTCGAAGTCAAACGGAGTTCGATATCCTCCCGCACGCAAGTCGATCTCCGAAAATCGTTTAATCGCCAAGTTATCGGTAGTGCGCGCGGGAGTCGAGAACGTAATCACTAATTCAGCCCCACGCTCCACCACCGCTAAATCGCGAATCGCGGGAGGAATCTGCGGCGAGGGCGGAACCACTGGCCCAATCGAGCCACATCCCACGTAGCCGCAGCTCACCAGGAACAGCATCGATACCAGTGGAATCAGCGCAGCGGGTCGCAATTAAAGAATATACCTGCTGAGGTCCTGGTCTTTCACGATCTCGGCAAGCTGTTTTTTAACGTAAACCGCGTCGATCTTCACAGTCTTCTTCTTCAAGTCCGGACCTTCGAAGGAAATCTCCTCCAGCAGCTTTTCCATGATCGTGTGAAGGCGGCGAGCGCCGATGTTCTCCGCCGATTGATTGACCTGCGCGGCAATTCGCGCAATCTCAATCAGCGAGTCCTCGGCGAAGGTCAACTTGATCCCTTCGGTGTCGAGCAAAGCCATATACTGCTTCACCAACGCCGATTTAGGCTCCGTCAGGATACGAATAAAATCGGCCTCGGTCAGCGATTTCAACTCGACCCGAATCGGGAAACGGCCCTGCAGCTCAGGAATCAAGTCGGACGGCTTCGACACGTGAAAGGCCCCCGCCGCCACAAACAAAATATGGTCGGTGCGCACAAAGCCGTGCCGCGTATTTACGGTCGTACCTTCCACAATCGGAAGAATGTCACGCTGCACACCCTCGCGGCTCACATCGGGACCATGGCCGCCCTCACGCCCCGCGATCTTGTCGATCTCGTCCAGGAAAATGATTCCGTTACGCTCCACCCGTTCCAGGGCAATCCGCGTCACCTGGTCCATGTCCACCAGCTTCTGCTCTTCTTCCTGAATCAGGTACTCCAGCCCTTCGGAAACGCGCATGTTGCGCTTCTTCGTGCGCGGCCCAAAAAGTCCCGGAATGACATCTTTCAGATTGATGTCCATTTCCTCCAGGTTTCCGTTTGTGGATACCTCGAACGACGGCCCGCGCTCCTTAACGTCCACCTCCACCATGCGGTCGTCCAGCTTGCCCGCGCGCAGCTTCTCCCGTAGCTTTTCGCGAGTCCGCTCCACGCTATCGGTCATCTCCGGTTGCGGCGGCATCAGTAAATCGAGCAGGCGATCTTCCGCCTGCTGCTCCGCCCGGTCCGCCACCTGCTCCAGTCGCTCTTCGCGTACCATGTCGATGGCTACATCCACCAGGTCGCGAATCATCGATTCCACATCGCGGCCCACGTAGCCGACCTCGGTGAACTTACTCGCTTCCACCTTCAGGAACGGCGAATTCGCCAGCTTCGCCAACCGCCGCGCGATCTCCGTCTTCCCCACCCCGGTCGGCCCGATCATGAGGATGTTCTTCGGCATCACCTCTTCCGCCATCTCGGGTTCCAGCTTTTGACGGCGCACGCGGTTGCGCAGCGCAATCGCGACCGACCGTTTCGCATCCGCCTGGCCCACCACGTATTTGTCCAGCTCCGCCACAATTTCACGCGGCGTAAGCTCATCCAGCAACGGCGTTTCAGCCGAGGACTGCTGCGGAAGATAGATCACCACTATGCCAACTCCTCGTATGTGACGCTTTCGTTCGTGTAAATGCAGACATCGGCGGCGATTTTCATCGCCTTCTCCACAATTTCGCGAGCATCCAGGCTTGTATTCTCTAGCAAAGCAATCGCGGCGCTCTTGGCAAATGCGCCACCCGACCCAATGGCCGCCACCGGGCTGTCGGGCTCAATCACGTCGCCCGTACCGCTCACGATGAACATATTGTGCATGTCGGCGACCAGCAGTAACGCCTCCAAATGACGCAACATCCGGTCGGTTCGCCATTCTTTGGCCAGCTCCACCACGCTGCGCGGCAGATTTCCGCTATGCTGCTCCAACTTCCCTTCAAACCGGGAAAACAGCGCAAAAGCGTCCGCCGTGGAACCGGCGAACCCCGAGGCGATTTGGCCGTTATAAAACTTGCGCAGCTTCCGAGCAGTTCCCTTTAATACTTCGCTCCCCATGGTGACCTGTCCGTCACCGGCGAGCACTACTTTTCCGTTGCGCCGTACGCAAAGGATCGTCGTCGAACGGATTCTTCTCTTCATGTGGCTTGAGTTGCAACCCAGGATGGCGGCCGAAAGAAAGTAGGCTCATCCTCGATTGCATCTTTATTTCAACATAAGGCGCGCTGCCGTCTGATTGTAGACATGCCCTGCCGCGTCATAATTGCTACAGCAAACCTCCGGCACAAACGCTTGTGTAGCAATAAAGACACACCGCAAGAGCAACAAAAGTCTTAAAATCAGTAAATTACCGAGACAGGAGTACTCGGGCTTGCTATTCTGTCAGTTTCGTACATGCACTACGAAACAACGATTTGCTACCCGGTGAAAGTTCACGGGATAGGCCTTCATCACGGAGCGCCCGTCCATCTCCGGATCACGCCTGCTCCCCCCGCCACCGGCATCGTCTTCATACGCACCGACCTGGAAAACACCCGCATTCCTGCTAGTTGGGAGTACGTGGAGCGCGTCAGCTATGCCACTAGCTTGATGCATCCGCGAGGTATTTTCATCTCCACAACAGAGCACCTGCTCAGCGTGCTTTACAGTATGGGCATCGATAATGCCTTCATTGAGCTCGATAATCTGGAAGTCCCTATTCTCGACGGCAGCGGCCTCCCGTTTGTCGAACTTTTGCAAGCAGCCGGAATTCACGTATACAAGCGCCCGCGCCGGTATCTCCGCATCGTGAAGCCCGTGAGCGTGGAGAGCAATGGCAAGCGGGTAGCGATTCTCCCGTCCGATCGCTTTGTGCTCCGGTGCTGCAACTTCTTCAATCACCCGCTAGTGGGCGAACAGAGCCTGGAACTGAACGTAACGCCCGAAGCCTACGCCTCCGAAATCGCCCCGGCCCGCACCTTCGGCTTCGAGTACGAACTCGACCAGATGCGCGACATGGGCCTGATTCGCGGAGCCACCCTGGACAACGCCGTCTGCTTCACGCGCGAAAGCTTGGCGAATCCAGGCGGCCTGCGCTTCACGGATGAATGCTGCCGCCATAAGGCATTAGACTTGATCGGCGACTTAGCGCTAATCGGCCGCCCCTTACTGGGATTGGTAGTGGCCGAAAGAGCCGGACACGCCATGCACGTCGCGCTCGTGAATAAGATCATGTCCGATCCCTCTCTTTACGAAATCGTGACCTTGAACAAAACTGCAGGGCGTCCGCAAGCGCTCGCGGCTCATGCGCTTGTGTCATAGTTATATTCAGCGCACGCCAGGCTTTGGCGCCTATTGACTATTTACAGCATCGCTACACTGCTGGCTTTCTTCAGGCATGCAGTGTTGTGCAGCTTCTTTCGCCAACTTGGTGAGTGCATTGGCGACATCGGGATGCTGAGAGGATTGCGCCGCTTTTACCAAGAATATAATTACTTGTGCCTTTTTATCTTTACCAACGAACAGTGCCTCCGCGGCATTTACACGTGCAACTTTAGTTAGCTTTTCATTCCGAACAGCGCTCTTGAGAGCTGGAACTGCAACATCCCCGAACCGCGCAAGTGCGTCAACTGCCGGATACAATGTACCTGTCGGTGGCTGCGTCATGGGATCATAGCTGATGCCACTGGGATTTTGGAAATCAAGATATCTCATCAAGGTTGAGGTAGCTTGCGTACACATCTCCTCACGAAGTATCTGTATTGCCTTCACAATACATGCGCTCTTCACATGCCGACGGTCTTGCTCAATATAAGTGAGTGCCATCGAGGAATGCGCATCCTCAGGAAGTTCGCTCGTATTGCATTGCTTAGTCGCTGTTTGGGCTGTTAACTGCACACAAAACGTCAGTACTACGAAACCTATCCATCTAATCATTAAGTACAATCTCAATTGAAGCATCGTTCCATTCTTTCACCGCAAACTCATGGTGAGGGTCGTTGTTTCCAATCCGCCGTACTATCGTTCCCTGCGAAAGCTATTCCGGTTCTCGATGACCTTGCGCTATGTTCAGCGAATGAGCTTTTTGCGTACGATCCGCCGGTTTACTACCGTACTGTCCCTGCCTCTTGCCTCGTGCTTTTTTATTAGTTGCTGCGCTTACGGCCAGGAACACCCTGTACAAGCCCACCAGGACGCCGCCCCGTCGTCGAAAGCCTCTACTCCCGAGTCCGCCGCGAAGCCTGAGCCTATGCCCCCGCTGCCCGGCGATGCATCCGTCGAACAAACGGCGACGGTACAAGGTAAGACGCTGCACTACACGGCGACAGTCGGCGTGATTCCGGTGTACAATCGCACGGACCCAGGCAAACCTGAAATGAAAACTGGCGAAGTGGTAGTAACCTCCTACACACTGGACGGCTTAAAGGACAAGGCAGACCGCCCGGTGACATTCGCCATGAACGGCGGCCCTGGCGCTTCTTCCGTTTATCTCAACTTCGGCGCGATCGGCCCGAAGCACATCCAGTTTGCCGAGCAAGGGGACAGCCCGTCCGATCCGGCAAGGCTCACGGACAACCCTGGAACTTGGCTGCCGTTCTCCGACCTCGTCTTCATCGATCCAATTGGGACAGGCTTCTCGCGCTCGCTTGTCTCCACGCCGGACACGAAGAAATTCTTCTACTCGACCACGCCGGACATCGAGTATATTTCCCGCGTGATCTACGACTGGCTAGTGAAGAATAGCCGGCTCCAGTCACGGAAATACCTGATCGGCGAGAGCTACGGCGGCTATCGCGGACCACGTGTCACGCACTATCTGCAATCTCAACTCGGTGTCGCGATGAACGGTCTCGTCCTGGTTTCCCCGTATCTGAACCCCTGGATTGCAGGCAATGGCGAGATTTCGCCGTTGCCCTGGATGATGACCCTGCCTCCCATTGCGGCGGCACATCTGGAGCGAGAACACCAACTCACTCCGGAGCGAATGGCCAAAGTGATTGCGTACACGCGCGGCCAGTACGTGACAGACCTGCTGGCCGGTCGCTCGGACCCGGAGGCAACGCCACGCCTCGTGAAGCAGGTGACAGAGTTGACCGGACTTGATCCTGCATTCGTAAAACACTCGGGAGGGCGCATCGATACCCAAGCCTATCTTCGTGAGGCACACCGCGAAAAGGACGAGATCGGGTCGGTGTACGACTCGAATGTAACCGCGCCCGATCCATTTCCATTTTCGCCCGAGCAGAAGTCGAGCGACCCCATCCTCGAGGCAATGATCGCGCCAACGACTACGGCAATGGTGGACTGGGTAACACGCGTGGTGGGCTGGAAGACGACGGCCCGCTACAACGCCCTCTCCTACGAGGTGAACCGGCAGTGGGACCGAGACCGGATGCTCGAGCGCGGCTCGACTTCCGACCTGCGCGAGGCAGTGGCTGCGGACCCGAAGCTGCGGGTGTTGATTGCGCACGGATGGGACGACCTGAGCTGCCCGTTCATGGGGTCGCTATTGACAGTCGACGAAATGCCGTTAATGGGCGATCCACATCGCGTTGCGGTGCATGAATATCCGGGTGGACATATGTTCTACACGCGACCGGGAAGCCAGTCCCTATTTGTGAAGGACGTGGAGGCTATGGTGGCGGCGCATTAGGTTTATGCGCAGCGGCCCGGACGTCTTTCCCCCCCAAGAGGCATTGCTTCATAGACAAATGCTGTCGCCACAAGGCATACCGCCGCAATGCGTATATGTCGCTTGGCCCTGAGGTTCCGCCATTCACCCACTAAAACGTAAAGCTCTAGTCATTCGGATTGGGAGCCGCGGCCGCGACCCCGGCGTCCATCCGGCAATAGCCGCGCCTGCGTTCACGCCCGACCAACTCCTGTTATTGACAGTCAGTCCATTCCCCGGCGGAGCCACCGTCAAGGCAATCTGCTGCCCCACCACCACGTTCTGCGTAGTGCCCGAAACATTGCTTCCCAGGAACAGGATCTGCGGCACGGGAGCCGGAAGCGGCTGAATACTAGCCGTGTTGGAGCCTTGCGCCGACTGGCCCGGGCTCGCGGGCGCAAAGCCGTTGCCGCCATAGCCGTTCGATTGCACCTGCACCGTCGCCGTGCCGCCCGGCGAATTAGCGGCCACCGTGACATTCGCCACGATTTGCGTATCGCTCGCGCTGGTGATCGAAGAGCCGGACACGCCCGGATGCAACAGTGAAGCGCTGGCCAACTTATTCAGGGATGACTTTTATCATAATATTATTCGACTTTACAAAGATTTTGGTTGTTTCATCAAAAAGCTGTACTTGGACAATGTAGTTTCCGGGCTGGCTTAAATCATACAATCTGCTAACATTAACTTCATCTTTCCGTGTTTTGCCTGGCCGTAATGGGAGAGGAGCTCCGCTTGCACCGACCATATAATCGTCCGGAGTTATGTTGGCTAAGTTGCCGTGATGTAATCTAATGCGACGACCGAACGTCGTTTCGCGCGGCGAAGAATCTTTCTCAATTTTAACATTGACTTTATAAACGTATCCGCCCTGATCTTTAGAATTCGCCTTCCAAATGGAAATCTCGTGATTTGATGTGTTTGTGACAGTAACATTCAGTACTACGGCAGAACCCACCTTTACGAGATCGTTCACTGCACTGGCAGTCAGGGTGAATGGTGGGGATACGCTCCCAGATCGGTGTGCAGGTGTGTTCGACTGTTCCGACCAGACGAGTCTAGTTCCAAGGAGTATCAGCACTGCGGCAAGAAATACTGTTCTCAATTGAAATGTCATGTGTCTCCTGTTGAGTTTCAAACAAAGTTATTGACTACCGGCCACCTTGTTCCACGTCGGGTACACGGCACTCGACTGAAATACCTCTTTCCATGGTCGTTCACAATTCAGAATCCACAACGGGAACGATACTCCCTGATATGATTGCGGCTGAAGCGTGTTGATCACGTCGCCTGTCCATCCCCAACTCACAGTCCCCAAAGGCACTGGGATCGACGTACAGGTGCTATCACTGATGCAACCGGTAGGTAAGGTCGGGTCCCACATAAGATACATCGTAGCGGAGAAGCCGCGCTGTAACTCGCCCCAGGTCGGGGGCAAGGGAATGTAGGGACTATCCTTGGCCGTATCGTTGGTTAGATTGGTCGTATATACCACCTGATAGGGATATGTGAGGTCAAGCTCGGGAGGACCAGCAAAGCTGCTGGGAAGCATCCCGGAACCCGCACGGGAAATTATTTGGATTTGATCGCTATTAACCAGTTGTACCCACGTATAAGCACCTTGATTAGGGGGCAGATGCGACGCGCTCGCCATAAACGTGATACCAGCTTGCCCAAGCGTACCGAGAATCAAAAGCGGCGCATCTTGGCTACCACTGTTAGGAGGTTGGAGAATATTCACAGTATTCTGCGTTGCATTTACGGTAACTTCACTTGATCCCGCGACATGGAACGTCACGCTAGCCGAATTGCTCTGGCCGTTGTCCAGTGTCCACCTATACGTAACCGTATAGGTGGCTTGCCCCGAGGTTCCGGCATTCACCCAATAAAACGTAAAGTTCTCGTTGCTGGGATTCGGAAGCTGAGGAGTTTGCCCCGGTGTCCATCCGGCAATAGCCGCGCCTGCGTTCACGCCCGACCAACTCCTGTTATTGACAGTCAGCCCATTCCCCGGCGGAGCCACCGTCAAGGCAATCTGCTGCCCCACCACCACGCTCTGCGTCGTTCCCGAAACATTGCTTCCCAGAAACAGGATCTGCGGCACGGGAGTCGGAAGCGGCTGAACACTAGCCGTATTGGACCCTTGCGGCGACTGCCCCGGATTTGCGGACGCAAAGCCGTTGCCGCCATAGCCGTTCGATTGCACCTGCACCGTCGCCGTGCCGCCCGGCGAACTGGCGGCAACGTTGACATTCGCCACGATTTGCGTATCGCTCGCGTTCACAACCGAAGAGCCGGAGACGCCCGGCCCGGTGACCGTGAGCGACGGATTGGTGCCGAAGCCATGCCCGCCGATGATAATTTGCGTGTTCGTGCCCGCGCTCCATGTGCCCGGGCTGATCGAAGCGATGACCGGCGTGGGATCGCCCACGTTGAAACCCGCTGCATTGCTGGTGCCGAAGCGCGTCGATAACGTCACGTTCTGATTTCCCGTGCCGGCGTTCGTGGCGACCGAGTAATTCAGGACTACCTGCGAGGCGCCGGCGGAGTTGATGCTCAAAGTGACACCCGAGCCCGTGACGGCAGCGCTGGCCTGGTTGGTAAAGGCATCCACCAGGTTGTCGCCATACACCGTGATCGTCCCCGATGTCCCGACCGTTCCGGCCGCCGGGCTGATACCGGTAAGTGTTGGACCCGCGCTCGATATCCAAAAAGGCGGTGTAGCTCGCTGCGGCCGGTATTCAACGAGGAGCGTTTATTTTGTAAGTGTTATCGTCACCGTGTTGGATTTGACGATAGTGCGGGTCTTTCCGTCTAATATCTGCGCTTGAACAGTATAAGCTCCAGGCTGAGTGACATTATACATGTTCGTTAGATTTGAGGTGTACTCTACCGTTCCGCCAGGTTTCAGTGTGCGGTGTCCTGGGAAACCGATTATCACACTTCCCTCGGCCGTTAAGTCCGGAGCTTTTCCTTGTGCATCAAGGAATTCGATTGTGAAGCCGCTTCGGTGTGCATCGCGGCCCCGGTCGATGTAAACTTCCACGTCTTGATGAGATGTGTTTGTAAGAATGACTTTTCCCTCGATAGGGGAACCGATCTTAACAGTGTCATGCTGCATTTTTAGGTCTAGCGAAAATTCCGGCTCCGAACTTTGAGCAAAGCCGACCGTAAATGTTGCTAATACTATGAAGAGTATTATTTTATTCAGTAGTTTCATTTCTGTTTTTCCTATTTGTTAATGACAACGAAGCGAGTTATTAAGAACGGTGTCCGTCCAGACCGGGTACACTGAACTGGCTTGGAAGCCGCCGGCCGAGGCTTCTTGGCATCCGGTCAGAATCCAAGTGGTGCTGTTGAGTCCCTGCACTGCCGACAGGGTGTTAATCGCGTCACCCGTCCACGTCCAGCTCAGACTCCCTAACGGTAGCGGGATAGCACAGGCTCCTCCGCTGCAGCCGCTGGCTGAATTCGGAGTCCAAAGCAGATACATCGTGGCGGAAAAGGAGCGTGCCATCTCGCTGAGAGTTGGGTCCCCTAAACGAGGTCCGTCTGTCGCCGTATCGTTAGAGATAGATGTCGTGTACACATTACCGAAACCCACCCCATAGGGATAGGTATTATCTAGTTCGGGTTGTGCGGATCCGGAGTTGGAGAAAGTTGTACACGCCTGGGTTCCACTATGTCTGAGAAAGTGAACCGAATCATTGCTTATAAGCTGAACCCACGAGTAACTGCCTGTATTGCCGTTCGGAAGCACGGTCGAAGCAATGAATTTTATGCCGGCCTGCCCAGACAACGTTGACACCCCGTTCAGCAGCATCGTGGAGGTACCGCTTGGGTCGATTGTACTGCCGACTATCGGCAATATTTGGACACTTCCAACCGTTGCGGATACGTTAGCATTTGCCGGTCCCGCGACATGGAACGTCACGCTAGCCGAATTGCTCTGGCCGTTGTCCAGTGTCCACCTATACGTAACCGTATAGGTCACTTGCCCCGAGGTTCCCGCATTCACCCAATAAAACGTAAAGCTCTCGTTGCTCGGATTGGGAAGCTGAGGAGTTTGCCCCGGTGTCCATCCGGCAATGGCCGCTCCTGCGTCGACACCCGACCAACTCCTGTTATTGACAGTCAGCCCATTCCCCGGCGGAGCCACCGTCAAGGCAATCTGCTGCCCCACCACCACGTTCTGCGTGGTTCCCGAAACATTGCTTCCCAGGAACAGGATCTGCGGCACGGGGAGCCGGAAGCGGCTGAATACTAGCCGTATTGGACCCTTGCGGCGACTGGCCCGGACTCGCGGACGCAAAGCCGTTGCCGCCATAGCCGTTCGACTGCACCTGCACCGTCGCTGTGCCGCCCGGCGAACTGGAGGCAACGTTGACATTCGCCACGATTTGCGTATCGCTCGCGTTCACAACCGAAGAGCCGGAGACGCCCGGACCGGTGATCGTGAGCGACGGATTGGTGCCGAAGCCATGCCCGCCGATGGTGATCTGCGTGTTCCTGCCCGCGCTCCACGTACCCTGACGTGGCCGCCACACTGGCCGAGTTGCTCTGGCCGTTATCAAAGTCCAGCCATACGTAACGGTGTACGTGGCTTATTCCAACGTTCCCGCATTCACCCAATCAAACGTAAACTCTCGTTACTCGGATTAGGAGTTGTGTTCACATTGACATCTAATTTTATTCTATTTAGTCACTGTTACCGTGATCGAATTGGATCCAACAAAGGTCTTGCTTTTATTGTCAAATGCTTTCGCACGGATGGTGTACTTTCCGGGTTCCTTGAAGTCATAGAGTCGGCTGACGTTTACTGTATTGGTCAGAGTTTGGTCTGGCTGCAATTCCCGGTAGACCAAGCTACCCTGAAGAGGAGTCTCCGGAGTCAAATAATCCGTGTCTTCGCGGCCTTTCAGAGCGCGTCGGAATCTCGTATCGGGCGGAGTCGAGCCTTTCTCGTTACGTACGTCGAACTTGTAATCGAATCCCCCAGGATCGGCAACAGCCTGTTTCACGTATGTAAATACCTGGCCTGAGACATTAGTGACAATAACTTCTACTTCGATAGGAGAATCAGTCTGGACCGTGTCATGCACCGCCTTCAGCGTAAGTTTGATTGCTGGCGGCGCATTTTCAGCTTTGCTCTTGGATCTATCTCCCTGAGTTTGAGGGAAAATTACTACGGCCGACACAGAGCTAAGTAAAGCCATAATAAATACGAAGTTCCAGGAATATTTCATATATTTTAGTGCTTCTCTAATTCGGATTTACGGTTATCTGCCAAGTCGGATAGGAATCGCTATACTGAAATCTTCCGTTCAACGCCGTTGAGCAATTCTTGACCCATAATGGAAATAATACATCCTGATTCACTTGCGGTTGTAATGTATTAATCGCATCGCCTGTCCATTGCCAGTTTAGGCTACCAAGAGGAATCGGGATTGAGGTACAAGTATAACCAGGTTTGCAGCCGACAGGTAGAGCGGGATCCCACATCAAGTACATTGTCGCAGAAAATGCTCGCTTTACCTCGCCCCAGATCGGAGGCAATGGGATATATGGGCTATCCTGAGCCGTATCGTTAGTAATCTTGGTCGTACTAACAGTGCCTATCGGTTGCGCTCCATATGGATCTCCGTACGGATAGCTCTTGTCGAGCGCGGAAGGCCCACTAAAACTGTTAGGAAGGATTTTTGCGCCCGCGCTCGAGAGTACCCAGACTTGATCGCTATTGATCATTTGCACCCACGTATATGTACCGTTAACTGGAAGGTAAGTCGCGGTTGCCATGAACTTGATGCCAGGCTGATTCAATGAAGCCAATCCCAGAAGTGGCGCCCTCTGATCTCCGCTGGTCGGTGGCGAGAGGATATTCACGCTCTCCGCTGTTAGGTTTTGAGGTGTCGTGTTTATGGTAGACCCACTTGGTCCCGCGACATGGAACGTCACGCTAGCCGAATTGCTCTGGCCGTTGTCCAGTGTCCACATGTACGTAACCGTATAGGTGGCTTGGCCCGAGGTTCCGGCATTCACCCAATAAAACGTAAAGTTCTCGTTATTAGGATTGGGAAGCTGAGGCGTTTGCCCCGGTGTCCATCCGGCAATGGCCGCTCCTGCGTCGACACCCGACCAACTCCTGTTATTGACAGTCAGTCCATTCCCCGGCGGAGCCACCGTCAAGGCAATCTGCTGCCCCACCACCACGCTTTGCGTAGTGCCCGAAACATTGTTTCCCAGGAACAGGATCTGCGGCACGGGAGCCGGAAGCGGCTGAATACTGGCCGTATTGGAGCCTTGCGGCGACTGCCCCGGATTCGCGGACGCAAAGCCGTTGCCGCCATAGCCGTTCGATTGCACCTGCAACGTCGCCGTGCCGCCCGGCGAACTGGAGGCAACGTTGACATTCGCCACGATTTGCGTATCGCTCGCGTTCACAACCGAAGAGCCGGAGACGCCCGGCCCGGTGACCGTGAGCGACGGACTGGTGCCGAAGCCATGCCCGCCGATGGTGATTTGCGTGTTCCTGGGTAGTGTCCTAAAGGTGCGTTGAAGAAATTTCTTCGGTTAATGGGATTGGTGGAAGTGTTTCAAAGTTCGGGATTAGATCGGTAATGCTGAGAACTGACCGGGAAGGAATAGTCATATCCCCACATCCTTGGGGTTTACAGTCCTGGTGTGGTGTGCCGATGACGAGAGATGAGGCACAATGAGTTTACAGTCCTCGCCATCGTAGGCAAGCCAACCCGCAGAGCGGCAGACTAGCGGTTTAGGCTGAGGATTCTCGATAAATTCCCAATCGGAGGACGCTCCGTAGGAATCCATCCACTCAATCAGTACGAGGCGCAAGGTTATTTCTTCTTGGCCTTTTTCCCTCTCTCCAGCACGGAACCGGCAACGCTCTTAGCTTTCTTGCTCCGGTCCTTTGCTAGAACGCTTCCCGCTTCGCTCAGGATTCTCTTTGATGGACGTTTTGCCATATATTGCCCTCTCTAGAACATTTTAGCTTAAAATGTTCTGGCATAAGTACATCATGAGCGAACGGGTAGTATCACGGGCTGCGCAAAAATGATAGTCGCTAACTAAACAGCGCATCCTGCTTCGCCGTAATTTCTTTGGCGGCTTTCTTGAAGCTGGACGGATCGAGCCAGGGCATGTGCGGCTGTTTGCCTTCTAGTAACTGTTCGATGGTGAGGACTTGCAAGCGCTGAAACTTACCGTAAGGCGTTTCGTAGAAGCCTTCCTTGACGGCTTCTGTCAACATCGGCCTTGTAGCGTCGGCAAGCGTGATGAAGACACCCATTTGGGCCTTCTCCCGCTTCACAACATGCGCTAGATCGCGCACCCTTGCCACGTTGACGTTCTCCCCGCCTTTGACCGAGACGATGGCCTTCTCGGTCGTTTTGCCGTCCGGCTTGAAATAGATGAATCCGTCGATGCCTGAATCAGCTCCTTTCTTCTTGCCGCCATAGGGAACGGCTTTGACGAGCGAAACGGCCCACCATTGGAACTGGTACTTGTCTTTCGCGGCTAGCGCTCGTGCGCCGTCCAAGTCCTTCGGTGTTCCATGGACCTCGAACTTTACGCCGGGGAAGGCATCGGTCAGCCGCTTCTCAATAAGCGATATCGCAAGATTGGTAATGTCGATGCCGATCCATTTACGGTTCAGCTTTTGGGCGGCGTGAATGCTGGTTCCGCAGCCGCAAAACGGATCGAGGATTAGATCACCTTCGTTGCTTGATGCATTAAGGATGCGTTCTAGTAAAGCGAGTGGCTTCTGTGTTGGGTACCCTAAACGTTCCTGAGCATTTGAATTAATTTCTGGTATATCGGTCCAAAGATTCTGGACGGGCATTCCACGCAGTTCGTCTGCAAATCTCTTGCGTCGGATACGCCCGTTCTTGTCAGTTGGGAAGTATAGCCTGCCTTCCCTGTCCCACTGCTCCATCTTTTCCTTGGTGATGGCCCAGCCGTTTGGAGGAGATTTGTAACCTTTATAGTCGTAAATCAGATTCGGCCGGTAAGCAGGATTTGTGAGATCTCCTGCATGAAACAAGCGTCCCGTTTCATCGGTTTGAGTAAATCTAGTTTTCACGTATTCCTGATACTCAGGAAGATCCATGTTGTACTGCGGGTGAAACAGGGCTTCACCTGCCTTCGCGTAAAAAAGCAGAATGTCAGTGCATGTCCCGAATCGAGTAGACTCATGGACGGCGCTACTCATGCCAAGGCGTCTCTTCCAGGTGATTTCATTTCGAAAATTGTGAATATCGAATATGGAATCAAGGACAAGTTTCAAATAGTGACTTGCCGTCGGATCACAATGAAGATAGATGCTTCCAGTTTCCTTGAGAACGCGGTGAAGTTCCAATAGGCGTACTGTCATCATCGTCAAGTACGCCATCATGTCGTTCTCTTTGAGGAACGACCGCATGGCGCGCAACAATTCAGCCGCATCGGTATTGCCGCTCTGCATCACTTCATCGAACGCTTGCTCCGCTTCGTCCGTCCAGTGCCACGTATCCTCAAAGGCTTCGATCTGCGCGTGTGATCTTTCACCAGCCGGGGAGCGGAACAGAACGTTGTAATTAGCGTTCGAATTGAAGGGCGGATCGAGGTAGATCAGGTCTACGCTCTCGTCTTTGATGTGTCCCCGAAGGATCTGGAGATTATCGCCGTAGTAAAGCTGGTTCAAATCGCTAGGCTACAACACTGGGGTAGTGGTCAGTGAAAAGACAATCCATTCATCTAGGGAAAATACTAACTAGCAGAATTTCAGTTTCGGTAAGCATCCGCACAAAGGTGTACTGGAAAGATGCACGATGGCAAGCGCCTCGACTCCGGCGCAAGAATCGCTTCAGAACTCGGGGAGATTCGTTCAGTTTACAAAATAGCTGATGAGGCATATCGGAGGCTGAGGTTAGTCTTGCTGCAAGATCCCCCTAAGCCGGATCACCGTTCACACAGCAATTTAGGCCAAGAGCTCAGCCAATGTCCACACATGATCCGAAATACCGGCTTCCATGGCGGGAGTTACACGCAGCGATTTGTGAACCCGGCAAAAGTTGTAAAAAACGAAGTGCAAGCACAGCGCAGCCCAATGGTTCTCCCATTTCTTGCTGAAGCCATTGGTGAGGCGCGTCATGCGCCTGACCTGCATACGGATGGTGAGATTCTGGCGCTCCACAATCGAGGTACAGATGCGTTTCGGATCAGGGTTTCCGATGACTGGGACGACCCTCACGGATTCGACCGTGGCAGGAGAGTAGCGGGCTTCGCCTTCGCTCGGTGCGCCGTAGACCTTGATGAGTTGGGCGAAATCTACCCGACTGCCAAGCGTCGTCGTGATGGCGCTAACGTAAGGCGCAAAGCCGTCTGTCGTGATCTGAGAGTGATGGCCCGGTTTCAACGCATCCCGCAAGCCCTCAATGAAAACGTCGGTTGTCAGCTGGTTCCGTTTCCCGAGAGCGAAGTTGATAATCAGCTTCGTTTTGCGGTCAATCGCCACAAAACAGTAGGTATCGCCTAATCCTTCGTTCTCGGCTTCCTCTGCTCTCTTATGGCCTTCTTTCTTGCCGACATAGCCCCAAATTTCATCACATTCGATGTCGGAAGGGGTAAGGTTGCGAACCTGCTTCGCCATGATCTTCTCGGCTTTCTCTCCAGCGAGAACAAGTAAGCGACAAATCGTGTCCCGGTGTAATCCCGTGATGCGCTCCGTCGTGCGAATACTGGAACCTTCGATGAGCAACTGAACGGCAAGCATGGCCTTTTCCATCGGAACGGTCATCTCGCCTAGCGGCTTCGCGTGTTCCTCGGTGTAGGTCTTGCCGCAATCGGCGCACCGGAAGCGCTGCAAGCCGTTCCGATGCTTGCCAAAGCGACGGCATTCAATCCCGCACTCGGGGCAGATCATCGAAGCGATTGCTTTGGCTTGGCTCATCATGTAATCATTATACAAGAAGGCCTTGCTGTTTTGCAAGAACTTGTAGTACTACTTTTAAATTGTCTTAAGAGATAAAATAGAATTTTCTCGACTAGCAATGAATGAGATGGGATGCGGAATGTCAAACGCCAGCGACGTAGCGGACTACATCCTCGTATGCTCACAAGAGCACGGCGATCCGCCTTCTAATCTGAAGCTTCAAAAGCTGCTGTACTACTCGCAAGCATGGTACTTGGCTTTATATGACCGTCCACTGTTTCCCGAACGCATCGAGGCATGGGTTCATGGACCAGCCGTCCCGCCCGTATACGGAAGATTCAAGCAATGGGCTTGGAAGCCGATTGATTTCCAACCTGCCACGCCGCCCCCCTTGTCTACTCACGTCAAAGACCACGTGGACGAGGTGCTGGGAGTCTATGGTTGGATGAACGGCTTTGAACTTGAACAGCTAACGCATAAAGAATATCCTTGGCTTAACGCTCGTGGTGAACTTGCGCCAGACGAGTCCTCAAATGCAGTGATTAGTCATGAGGATATGAAGACCTTTTATCGCAATCGCTCGAATGAGCAAAATCAGCAGCGCTAGATCGTTCGGCGTTCAACCTGGAAAGATACCTGCTCAATCGCCGCCATCTCAGGCTGCTTCAATCCGTTTTTCTTTCAAGTATCTTGATCTGTTAAGCAACCAAAAGTTCTCCCTGTCGCAATGCGCAGAAGGGTATCTGGAAAAACTTCTAGTCCGTTTGCGCGATGTGAATACCCTCTCTATCAAGGACTTCAGAACGAACCGTTCCAAGGCACTAAGAACCCATACTATCGAGTTTGGAAAAACTTCAGAGAAAGGCGGGTTTACTTGCCTCAATGAACAACTACGAAGTGAAGAAGCTTGGCAGTTCGAGATTAGCAGCAACGAACACGGTAGAATTCATGGCTTTCTCATTGACGATACTTTTTACGTGGTTTGGTTAGACCCGAAACATCTTTTGTATTCTTAAATTCCTTGCCCCCTGTGTTCTTACCCAGCGCTTTTCTTCGGCCTGCCTCCAGCGTTCGTCTTCCGCATTCCCGCAATTCTCGCGTAATACTCCGGTCCTCGTTCTGCGGTCTTTTTACCGCCAATCGCGCCTAAGGCCACGGCTTCCGGTGGACGGTTCGCAAGGTCTTTAGAGAGGGCAGCAGCAGCCGTTAGAAGCTCTCGGGTACGTGCAATAGAGGGGTGAGGATCAGGAATCGTACCTAGCACTAACTCTGCTTGCGAGATTATCCGCTGGAGGGCTTTCATGTCCTGCTTCCGTGTTATATCGGCCATGTCCTCACCGTATCACGAATGCAACCCCTTGCTGTTAGGCGAAGAAAAAAGTTCAACGCACCTTTAGGACACTACCTGTTCCTGCCTGCGCTCCATGTGCCCGGGCTGATCGAAGCGATGACCGGCGTGGGATCGCCCACGTTAAAGGAAGCCGTATTACTCGAACCGAAACGTGTTGATAACGTTAGGCCCTGATTCCCCGTATCCGCATTCGCCGCGATCGAGTAATTGAGGACTACCTGCGAGGCGCCGGCGGAGTTGATGCTCAAAGTGACACCCGAGCCCGTGATGGCAGCGCTGGCCTGGTTGGTAAAGGCATCCACCAGGTTGTCGCCGTAGACCGTGATCGTCCCCGATGTCCCGACCGTTCCGGCCGCCGGGCTGATACTGGCGATCGTCGGCCCGGCGCTCGACATCGGAACGGCGGTCGTCCCGAGATATAAATACTGCGTGCTGTAGTAAGCCGGTCCCCCGCCAGGCACAAAGGAACTGCCGCCGGGGTCCGGCGAACCGTCACCGCCGCTCAGAAAGTAGTCGGGATTGCTCCAGTACGTGGTCCCGCCGGAGGACGCGTACACGTATGCGGCTACTAAATAGTGGTCGCTTTCGAGCTGATACTGATCCGGCACCTGCAACGGCTTGCCTATATAGCCGTAGGCATCCGACGGATCGCTCGCGGAACCGGAAGCAATGAGGGTTCCGTTCTGATACAGGTTCCCCACCACAGAAGCTCCGTAGTAGAGCGACGTTTGGTAATCGATTTCCGTTGCCGAGTAGGTGTCGATCTCGGAGGAATCGGTCGAGCTCAGGATTTCCGAAACACCCACCACGCTCTGGGCGGCGGAGGGCGTTGCCGACCCGAGCCACAAGGTAAGCAGGCCGAGACAAGCCGCGAAAGAAGCGCTCCGCAAGGCTGGTCCGCGGCTCATGGCTGTGTCTCCGGAGGGAAGCCCGAAACAGGATACTGAACCGGATCGTGGAGGCGCGACGCTCCCACGGATTGCACCGTGACGGTGGGAGCAAAATCGTGTTGGAGAAAGGTGTCCAGTTCGGCGGCAGCGCTGGAGCCGAGCGCGGCCTTGAGGCCGGACACTTCTTTCCCGATCAGAGAGTCCCGCTCCTGCTGAAGTTGCACCAGTTCGGGTGGGACAGGCGGCAGGTCCGCGGGACTCTCGACCGTGCGGGGAAATTTCGCGCGTGTGGCCTCGATCACCGCCTTGGCTTTGACGTCTTGCTGCTGCAACTCCGCCTCCAGCCGAAGTGCCGTTTGCCGGACCGCGCCGAACTGGTCGTCGGAGAAGCCGAGCTTCTGCTGGAAATGATTGTGCAGCCCGGCGCCATTTTTGCCTTGCTTGTCCAGGGCAGTCCCAGCCCGGTCCAGGTGATTCTGGTAAGCCAGAAAATGCCTGTACAGCAAGGGAAGCGGCACTCTCCCCGGCGGCACGGCCGGACTCGTGGACAGGTCGTTCAGCGTCTGCCCAAGCGCAAGCGAGCTTACCACCGTGCAAAGAACTCCAGTTATTAAGATTCTTATCGACTTCATCATTGCCATCCTTCCATTAATTGCTGCTGCAGCCAAAAGGGAGAGTCACCGTAAAGGACACTCCGGGCGATACATAGCCGTTCGCTGTTACCGCAACCGTCGCTGGGCCATTCGCAGTTCCCGAAGGTACCTGCGCCGTAATGCTTGTTGCACTCCAAGAGATCACGGTCATGGCCGTCCCATTCAGGATGACTTTGCTACTTCCCTGTGAGCTTCCAAAGCCTGACCCGGTGATGAGAAAGCCTACTTGCGCGGGGCCGGAGGGAAGGGACAAACCGTAGATGTGAGGTATAGCGGGCGACTGGTAAGCTGCGCTAAAATTTCCCGATGTGTTGTCCAGAATCCAAAGAATTCCATTCCCCGGGCGGTAAGTGACCAGGAAATCCTGCCTGCCCGTGCCGTTATCATCGAAGGCGAAAATCTGATCGGAAGCCGAGGCCAGATCGTATCCCCCGATGCCGCTCCAGGGGATTGAATTACCCGTGTAGGGCGATTGGTAAACAGGGCTGAACGATCCATCGCTATTTTTGCCCAGAATGTAGATCAAGCCTTGGCCGGGCCGGTAAAGTACCAGATGGTCCTGCTTGCCGGTTCCGTTATAGTCCAAGGTGGTGATCCGGTCGGATGACGAGGCGAGATCGTATCCCCCGATGCCCCTCCAGGGGATTGAATTACCCGTGTAGGGCGACGCGTAAACAGGGCTGAACGATCCATCGCTGTTTTTGCCCAGGATGTAAATCAATCCCCGGCCAGGCCGATAGATTACCAGATGATCCTGCTTGCCGCTGCCGTCATAGTCAAACGCCAAAATGCGGTCCTCTGTCCAGGCCAGATCGTATCCGCCGATGCCATTTACCGAAGAGAATACAGGGACATAGGCGCCGCTGCTATTCTTTCCAACAATATAGATAATGCCCGTCCCGGGCCGGTAAAGTACCAGATGATCTTGCTTGCCGCTTGAATCGTAATCGAAAGCAATGACCTGATCGGCGGTCGACATCAGATCGAAGCAACCGATTCCAGATTCCGAAGGACCACCGCAGCTACCGCTGCTATTGGACTGGTAAACCGGTCTATAGGAGCCGTCACTGTTTTTCGCTAAGATCCATGCGATTCCCGTACCTGGACGGTACAGCATTAGATGATCCTGCTTCCCACTGCTGTCGTAGTCAAAAGCAATCGCCTGATCGGCAGCAGAAGCCAAGTCATAACCGCCAGCGCCGTATTGTGCCTAGCTGGTCGGTGCGCCAATTACTAAAAGCACACAAGCCGCGAGTAGTTTACTTACTACGTTCCTCCATCCGAAATTAAGTAATTTGAGCATTGGTTCAAAGGTCCGCAGCGATGTAATACGCCGCTGTTGGAAGCCCTTGAAAGTTAGAATTACAGGTCTGTGACCTGCGCGCTATAACCTTCAGAAAGATGAGAGGAGGTGTAGAGGAATAAGTAAAGAGTCCCGGCACGAGCGATAAAGCTCTGCTGTTCCAGCAACAGGGTTCGTTTACTCTCTTCTGCTCATCCTGTGCAACTCTAACTCGACATATAGATTGTTCAGAGAGACCAGAACGTTTATTCACATGTGGCAAACAGTGAATTATTGCCTGCCAAAATTAGGAATTGAGAGTTTAACGGCTGGCAGAAGAGCACTCCCGCTGCAGCCTGAACATTCCATATCGTAAACTCGTTACTGCGCTCAGAAATGTGACCCGGCACCTTCCGAACCTCATTACCATCCTTCGCCTGATTGTCTCGCCGATTCTGGCGGCCCTGCTCTGTTACCACCGTTTTTCGGCCGCTCTCGGCCTGGTAATTTTCGCTGGCGTCACCGACTGGCTCGACGGCTATGCGGCGCGCAAACTCCACGTCTCCGGCAAAACCGGCGTCCTCCTCGATCCTCTCGCTGACAAAGCCCTGCTCGTAACGCTATTTCTGGCGCTCGGATACATTCGGCTGATTCCGTGGTGGCTTCTAGGCCTGGTCATCGGCCGGGATCTCGTCATCGTGATCGGGTCGATTTTGCTGCGCATCTTTCGAAACGTCCAGCGCTTCGTACCGTCGATTGTGGGCAAGGTCAGCACCTTCTTCCAAATGGTCTTTGTGCTCCTGGTGCTTCTGTCGGCCACGTTCCCTCACCAGATTTTCATCTGGCTGGAAACCACTGCCCTAGTCCTAACCACCATATTCACGGCCATCAGCGGCGTCGGCTACGTCCGGAAAGGCATTCAACTCACCCGGCGGAAAGATCGTCCGGGCACTCTCGAACGGGAACAATCAAGGAATCGTTGACGGGCGGATTGCGGGGGAGTAGCCTGTATCTATGGAGCCGTGCGTCGAAATATATCAGCCGTCGCGTCTGTATGCACGGGCCGGTTGGGCCGCCCTGGCAGGATCGCTCATTTGCGTGCTTTGTGGCTTTCGAGCGCCCCTCGCCTTTATACCTGCATTTCTCTGCGTGATCACCGCGGCAGCGCTGTTCTGGTTGACGGCGCGTCCGCCAATCTATGTCGGCGAAACGCAATTCAACATCGGCGAGCGAGCCATTGCCTGGCAGGAAGTGCGCGAAATGAACAGCAGCCGCTTCATTTCGCCTTTGGTCCTCCACATTAAACTCACTAATGCCCGCAAGAAACTGTTGGTCTTCCCCGGAGAGCCTGAGCGAATCGACCGTCTCATGCGCCAGTTAAAGAAACGCTCCTATCTGGCATCCTTTGACGGAGTCGCCTACCGCGATTACTGGACATGGTCCAGCATGACCGCTCTACATGGCGATAACGGGGCTATGGACCAGCCGGTCCGGATGCTCAGCTCCGACGAGGAAGACGAAATCGAGCGCATGTACCAGAAGCTTAAGGCTGTCGGGCACCTCGATTCCCGCAATGCTGAATCGAAAACGCCCGGTGAGGACTAGCGCGGTCAGATCGGAAGCGCTTACCTACTTCTTATTCAACCCCCCTAATGAGAAGACCCCGGGGACGAGGCTGTTTCGTCGTTCTATTCCTAATTCTTGTCGTGTTAACGGCGGTTTGGTTTCTGCGCGCGCCCATTCTAACGGCGATCGGCAACTCTTTCATCGAGAACGACGGCCCGCAGAAAGCCGATGCAATCGTTGTCATGGGAGGCGACGATTATGGAACACGAATCGTCAAGGCGGCTCAACTAGCCGAAGTTGGCTATGCGCCCTACGTGATTGTCAGCGGACCGCCCATACTGGGAGAACATGAAAGTGATATCACCATTCATTACGCCGAGGAAAAAGGGTATCCGGCTAGCTTGTTTCGTCCGCTAACTAACGAGTGCAATTCCACCCGGAGCGAGACGGCGCTTATTGGGAAATATCTCAAGTCCCAGGGAATTCATAAAATCTTGTTGGTGACCAGCAACTATCACACCGGGCGGGCGGCCCATCTGATGCGGATTCAGAATCCCTGGTTGTGGGTGGTCGTTGTGCCCGCGCCGGACCGTTACTTCACCGCCGATGGCTGGTGGAAGACACGCGGCGGACAGAAAACGTTCTTCTTTGAGGCGATGAAAAGGGTCGTCACCAAGTTGGGATATTGATGCTGAAATCGCTCTCAACATTGTGGCCCTATCTGGGCCGTTACAAACGTGGCTTGGCTCTCGGTTTGGGAGCACTGCTGATGAAGGACGTCTTGGGCGCCGTCTTGCCGTTAATCATGAAGTACGGCGTGGACTCTTTAACGCAGGGCTTTCGGCTAAAGCTCGTCGTGCAGCTTGCGGCGCTTCTGATTGCGGTTTCGCTGGTCAAAGGCGTTTTTCAGTACTGGATGCGCGTGATCATCATCGGCATCTCCCGCGACATCGAGTACGATCTCCGCAACGACCTCTTCGGCCATCTAGTCGATCTTTCCCAGGACTTCTATGCCCGATTCCGCACCGGCGACATCATGGCGCGCAGCACCAACGATCTCAACGCCGTGCGCATGATGCTTGGACCGGGCGTGATGTACTGCACCGAGACGCTGATGACGCTGATCCTCTCGGTCGCCGTCATGCTGCATACCGACATCAAGCTCACCCTAATCTCGCTTATACCGGCTCCTATTGTTTCCGTTGCGGTCGTCCTCTTTGGCCGTCGTATTCATACCCGCTTCGAGCGCATTCAGCGGATGTTCTCCGATATCAGCAGCCGTGTCCAGGAGAATCTTTCCGGCGTCCGCGTGGTTCGTGCTTATGCCCAGGAGAATGCCGAAGTCGAGCAGTTTGAGCGCTTGAATAAAGACTACATTCGCGAAAATATTGGACTGGCCCGCATTCAAGGGTTGTTTATGCCCATGTTGCAGGCGTTGATCGGCATCACCTTCCTGCTGGTGCTTTGGGCCGGAGGCCGTCAGTTGATGGAGGGCAAAATTAGCCTGGGCAGTTTTGTCATGTTCAACACCTACATGGGCATGCTGATCTGGCCGATGATCGCACTGGGTTGGGTCGTAAATCTCATGCAGCGCGGCACTGCATCGCTGAACCGTATCAACCAGATTCTGCACGAACGTCCGGGCATTGCCGGTCCCAGTTCCGCTATAATTCCGGCAAACACGTCGTCGGACGATATCCGCTTTCGCAACGTGGTGATGAGCTTTGGCGCGCGCGACGCCATTGCGGGCGTTAGTCTCACCATTCGCGCGGGCGAAACCATCGCCATCGTCGGACATACCGGAAGCGGCAAGACCACGTTGGTGAGCCTAATCCCTCGCCTGTTTGACCCTACAAAGGGCTCGGTTCAACTCGGCACTGCCGACGTGAAGGAGCTCGATCTGGAGGCCCTGAGGCGGGACATCGGATTTGTTCCGCAGGAGACCTTCTTATTCAGCGCGACCCTTGCTGAAAATATTGCTTGGGGGGCGCCGGACGCGACACCGGATCAAATATACAGAGCTGCCGAAATCGCCGGACTGGCGACCGATATCGAGACGTTCCCCGACGGACTACAAACCGTGATCGGCGAACGTGGGCTGACTTTATCGGGAGGGCAAAAACAGCGAACCGCCATCGCTCGGGCCGTCTTGCGAAACCCCAGCATTCTGATCCTGGACGATGCCCTGTCGAGCGTCGATACCGTCACCGAAGAAAAAATCCTGAGCGGCTTGGCCGAAGTAATGCGAAACCGCACGACCATCCTTATCTCCCATCGCGTTTCAACGGTGAAAAATGCACATCGGATTGTTGTTTTAAGCCACGGCAAAATCGTCGAAACGGGAACGCATAGTGAGTTGCAGGAGCGCGGGGGGTATTATGCAGAGTTGTACCAGAAGCAACTGCTGGAAGAGGAATTGGAGGCAATTTGACCTATGAACAGACGAACATGGCTTAAGACTATTCCCGGAGGTGCCGCGTTAGCTACGCTGCCAGTGCCTAGAGCAGCCGCGCAGCAGTACGATATCGGGGGCGCGGATTTCAAGTTGGGTGTTGCCTCGTATTCGTTCCGCAAGTTTTCACGCGCACAGGCCATCTCGATGACCAAGCAGTTGGGAACTCCCTATCTGAACATCAAGGACTCTCACCTCAAGCTGACAAGTACTCCGCAAGAGATTGAAGCCGCGAAACAGGAGTTTAAGAACGCGGGCATCGTCATCGTTGGTTGCGGGGCGGTGTATTTCAAGAGCCCCGACGAAGCGGATATTCGCAGTAAATTCGAATACGCGAAACAGCTCGGCGCTCCGCTGATCGTGGCCGGCCCTACACTTGAAACGCTTCCCAAGCTCGAGAAGTTCGTCAAGGAATATAACATCAAAATTGCTGTACACAACCACGGCCCGGAAGACCCATACTTCCCCACCCCGCAGAGTGTCCTGAAGATCGTGAAAAACATGGATCCGCGCATGGGCTGTTGTATTGACATCGGGCACACGGAACGGACCGGCGTGAATCTCATTGAGACAGTTGCGGAGGTAGGTCCCCGGCTGCTCGATATGCACGCGAAGGATCTCGCAAATCTAAAGGTAAAGGAAAGCCAGGTTGCGGTAGGCGAGGGAAAAATTCCTTTTGGAGAGCTCTTTCTCCAGCTCATCAAGATGAAATACAGAGGCTGCGTGAACCTGGAGTACGAAATAAATGGAAACGATCCGCTTCCTGGAATGCAGCGCAGCTTCTCGTACATGCGCGGTGTGCTGACCGGCATCAAAGCGGCCAAGTATTCCGCCTAACGTCACACGCTTTCTGGCGCCGGTAGCGCGACGGCGACAAGCTGATTATCTAGCTCCGGAATTTCGATAACGGTCTGGGTTCCCAGACCGTGTTTGCTGTCGATTGAAAGACGATAACTGCGCCCGAACAGAACCCGGAGCCGCTCGTTAACGTTACTCACGCCAATTCCCTGTTGCAGCAGTGTCCCGAGCTTGGCTTCGGGAATCCCGACGCCGTCGTCTTCGATGGAAATAAACAGACGGGAATCATTCGACCACGTTTTTAGGCGAACCATTCCCCCTTCCACCTTGCTCGCCAACCCGTGCTTAATCGAGTTTTCAATGATGGGCTGTAGAATCATGCTCGGAACGAGCCAATCGAGCGTCCGGTCGTCTATTTCCTTATGGAATCGAAGCTTATCGCCGAAGCGCACCATTTCAATCGCTAGATAGTCGTCGATGAAAGAGATCTCTTCCCGGAGCGGCAGGAAATTTTCTGTTTTGCGCAAGAGCCGGCGCAAGATATTTGAGAGCTTATAGACCATGCTGCGGGCCCGGTCCGGGTCGATGCGGATGAGTGTCGAAACGGAGTTTAAGGTGTTGAAGAGGAAGTGTGGATTGATCTGGTTCGTCAATGCGGCCAACCGCGCCTCGGTAAGCCGTGCGCGCTGCGATTCAAGTTGCTTCTCCGTCCGGAAGCTGCTCCAGACGCGAATGGGGAGCGATACGGAGAACAATGTAGTCGCGGCCAGCCCGGCGTAGCCCAAGGGTGTGGTAGGCGGGTTGTGATTGAACAGAAAGAATGTGCCGCCGCGTCCGTGGAATAGCAGATGAATCCCGCAGCGGAGGAGTTCGGCCAGTATCACCAAGGCGTTGCAAACCACATTGAATGCCGCCAGCTCTAGAACGCGGCGCTGGATAACCTGCCGGTTAATGCGCAGCACCTGGCGGAACAGCCGGTATAGATTCAGGTCGACAAACGGCGAGAAGTACCAGACGTCCTCCTTCAAAGGAGCTAGGTCATGCATGAGGCCGCCGAGAATACCGGTCGCGGCATACAGGGGCAGCGACATGAAATCGCCCGTAAATACATCGGGAAGAGACACGCAGATACCGGTAATCAAACCGCTGACATACCCCCCTAGCATTCCGGCAATAACGCTGCCTTCGAGGGCCAGGTCGATAGCTTCGTACTGGTGATGGCTCAGGATGCGCACTCCCGCGCTCGCGCCGAAGATGAGCGAAAACACCAAGGCCAGCTTGAGGCGGTTGCGAAGAGGACGCTCGTCGTGAAAAATGATTCGCTGAAAGCGCGCAAACCTCATCAAGATACTAGCGATGGAAGCTGAGACGGCGATTTTGATAAGTAATGCGGCGAGCTGCTGTTGTTGAAGCATGGATCGAGAGGGCTTCGGCTCTTATGATAGAAGGTTGGCAGAGTTGAAACTGAATAAGGTCGCTGAAGCGGATTTTCCTAGCCGGTTCGGGCATTTTCGAATCTACGGCTTCGAAGGGGTTCGGGCGGCGGGGATTGAGGAAGCGGTTGTCCTGCGTCTCGGAGATACTTCGATGGAGGAAGGCGCTTTACTGGTTCGTATCCATTCGCAATGCCTGACGGGCGACGTCTTTCATAGTTTGCGGTGCGATTGCCGGTCGCAATTGGAACTCGCGCTCGACCAGATCGTAGCGGAGGGCCGAGGTCTTTTGATTTATGAACATCAGGAAGGCCGGGGGATCGGACTGCTCAACAAGCTCCGGGCCTACGAGTTGCAGGACCGGGGACTGGACACCGTGGAAGCAAACATAGAGCTTGGATTTGAGCCGGACCTGCGCGACTATGCCCTTCCCGCAGCAATTCTGTTGTATTTCAACGTCACTGAAGTACGGCTCTTATCCAATAACCCCGAGAAGGTGGCGGCGCTGGAGAATGCCGGGATCAAAGTCGTCGAACGAGCGCCGATCATCGCCCCACCGGTCGAGACTACCCGGGAATATATGAAAACGAAGCGCGAGAAGATGGGACATCTTTTCTAGCCTGTTCTGGAGCCTCTATGAAGTGCTACCATCGTCAAAGTTGCGGGCCCTTAGCTCAGCGGTCAGAGCAGGGGACTCATAATCCCTTGGTCGTAGGTTCAAATCCTACAGGGCCCACTATTCTCTTCCGCTATCATTGCTTTCAGCAATTTACCCCGTTTTACGAAACAAACTGGTCTTGGGTTCGTTTCGTAATTTCGTCTGAAGAGGCATAACCGTGAGATACATTGCATTTCTTTTATTGGGTTCGTTTCGTACTTGGGCCGCCGCGCCCCCTGCTGTTGTCGTCCATTCCTCGAAGGATCTGGGCAACCTTGCGCACGAGTTGGCAGCCCAAAAGAGCCGCTTCGCCAGCAAGGATCTCGGGCGGTATCCGAACCACTACACCCTTTTAGCGGAGAGGAATAGCAACGGTTCAGCGGAATTGCACAAGCGCGAGGCAGATATTTGTTTCGTCGTCAGCGGAGAAGCCACGCTAGTGAGCGGCGGCAAAATCGTGAACCCGCATACACAGAAAGCGGGCGAGATTCGGGGGACGTCAATCCAAGGCGGGGAGCGTCATCATGTCGGAACAGGCGACGTGATCCATATTTCGGCTGGGGTTCCCCACCAGCTCCTTATTCCTAATGGTAAGCCGTTTTCTTACTTCGTTGTGAAAGTTACCGGTCAGTAATGGCCATTGCGTTCGTGTTGACCTTTTTGGCTTTTAGTGGAATTGCCGCTGGGGTATTCCTAGGCCAGTCACGAGCGCCTTCGGCCCATATTGCCGCTGCGGGAGGCGGATTATTGGCCGGCATTTCTCTCTTCTGGCTCTTGCCGGAGATGGCGGAGGCTTCGGGGTGGATTGCGGCTGCCTTGCTCGTGGCCTTCGGTTGCGCTGTATTGGGTATTTTCGAGCATTTTGTGGGTCACGCCAGCCATTCGCATCACGACGGGATCGCAGGTCCTCTACTGGCTGCCGCTGCGGTTCATAGCTTTTTAGACGGATGGAGCGTCCAGGTTTTCTCCGCAGAGGCGATGGCTAGAGTGGCGGTTCCGCTCGGGTTGGCACTCCACAAAATACCCGAGGGATTGGCGCTGGGATTATTGACACGAAAATCGATTCCGTCAGCATGGAAGGCGTTGGCGTTGGCCTGCTCTGTGGAGGCGTTAACCCTGGTAGGGGCCTGGGTGGAACCGCAGGCCAATCAGTCCGGAACAGCCTTGTTTGGAGCTTGGTGGACCGAAATTGTCCTGGGGATTGTGGCGGGAACATTTCTGTATCTCGGGCTCCATACATCCGTTCCAGCCAGACAAAAACAGGGCGTTATTCCAATCTTCGTTCTTACAGCGTCGATCGTCGGAATCGCAGCCTTGCTGCACAGGCGGTTAGGTCTGACCTAAGAAGGAACTGGCGGATGCTGCTTATGGAAGTCGGTGCGCTTCTGAAATTCCCGGGCGAAAGCGATAATCCGGTTCTCTGAGAACACAGGTCCCACGATTTGCAGACCAATAGGAAGACCGTTGACGAATCCACACGGGATGCTCATGGCAGGCAGACCAGCCAAGTTAGTAGCCGGAACCAAGCCAGCGCCCACTCCCTTCCGATCGGGGCGTTTCGGCGGTGTTTCGTCAAACGGTTGGTCGGAACGGTCCGGCAGATTGAAGTGCGTGGGCGCCACAAGCAGATCAATATCGGCAAAGAGTTCCCGGAAGGCGTCGCGGATCTGGGTGCGGATGCGCATGGCCTTCAGATAGTCGAGGGCAGAGTATGTCATCGAGGCTTTCAGGCCGTCGATTTGCGACTGGTCGGCAAGCTGATCGACTCGGCCGCTGCGGATGAGCTGTTCAAAAATCGACGCGCCTTCGGAGTCGATGATGGCTCCGATGACTGGCCCATAAGGGAGGTCGGGGATTTTGGTCTCCACCATCTGCGGGCAGAACGATTTGACAACTGACAAGGCGTTGCCGAAGGCGGGACGTAGCGGCTCGTCGGGCCATTCGGCGAAGTCGATCTCCGCGTAGCCGATCTTCATGTCGCTAAACCGGCGATAGTATTCCGGGGTGTAATAGAAGCTCTTCTGTGCAGAACCGGGATCGGCATCGTCGCCTCCCGCGATTTCGTGCAGGACCAAGCCGCAATCGTCCGCACAACGGGCGAGCACACCGATCTTGTCCAGAGTCCAGGAGAGCGCCATTGCTCCCGTGCGGCTAACTAAACCGTAGGTGGGACGGAGGCCGCTGACTCCGCAGAAGCAGGCCGGAGTCAGAATGGAACCAGACGTTTCAGAGCCGAGCGCGTAGGGGACTAAGCCGGCCGCCACAGCAATTCCGGAACCGCTCGAGGATCCGCCCGACCAATAGGCCTTATTCCAGGGGTTCAGGCCCGGCCCTTGCAGCGATGCAGAAGCAGAACTGTATCCGCCCCCGCCGGCTAATTCCACCATGGCTAGCTTTCCAATCAACACACCACCCCTCGAGTTAAGACGAGTGACAACTTTGGCGTCATAATCGAAGACCTGGTCCTCGAAGGGCTTTGCTCCCCAGGTGGTGGGGTGACCGGCCACACTCAGTAGATCCTTTACGCCGTAAGGGATGCCCTGAAGAGGCCCGCGAAAACGTTGCCGCTTGAGGTCATCATCGGCATTCTTGGCGGCATGATGGGAATTTTTTGTTAAAGAGAGCGCCAAGGCATTGTATTGTGGCCCGATGGAATCGAGACGCTTGCCGAAGAGTTTTACCAGTTCCTTCGAGGAGATTTCGCGGCCTTGTAACGCCGCGTTCAACTCCTCAATTGTGGCGAAGGGCACACGTTGATGGTCGAGCTTCGTTTTCGGTTTACCCATGAGAGCTTAGGCTTTGAAGGCGAATGCCGGTTCGACGTTCATCGGCACTACAATTTGCGACAGGCGAACACTGGTGTCATGAACGTCGGCGTAGGCTTTCTGAAGTCTTGCTTCTGGAGTGGCTGGCGGCGTGACAGGAGCAGGCAAACCTTGCGGAGGTATTTTTGAGGTCGATTGAGCCGGACTGAGCTGTACTGCAAACGGAGCAATCCCTAACAGCGCGGCCCAACGGCGGCGCGTGATGCGGAACGATGATGTGCGGCGAGCGCTCATTGGTCGATTATAGAATCTGATCGAAGGCGGCTTCCATGACGGCGTACGGGGCAGATTCTCCGGTCCATATTTCGAATTGAGAGGCCGCCTGTTCCAGAAGCATCTCCGAGCCATGGATAATCGTACGATTCTGCGCTTTCGCCCGCTTCAAGAGCAATGTCTCGTGAGGATTGTAGACCATGTCAAAGACGAGCGAAGCCGGGATGTTGTCATTGAACAAGGACGCGTTCACGTTCGGATACATGCCGACCGAGGTGGCGTGCAAAAGAACATCGAAATGTTGTTGCTGGGTATCAGCAAGCGAGATGGATCGCGCCTTGACCACCTGAGCAAGGGACTGGGCACTCGCCATATTGCGGCCGGTAATCGTGACGTTTGCTCCCGCGTCAGTCAGGGCAACGGCGGCCGCCCGGGCGGCACCGCCGTAACCAGCGATTAAGACAGACGCGTGCGCAAGCCGGAGACGCCGCAGAAGCGGCTTCAGGACGCCTTGGGTATCGGTGTTGGTTCCGCGCCACTTTCCTCCTTTACGCCACACAGTGTTCACGGCGCCGATTCGTTTGGCGAGCGGTTCGACCACGTCCAGATAGCGAAGAATACGCTGCTTATGCGGTATGGTGACGCTGAAGCCGGCCACCGGAAGCGTGGCGGCCATTTTCATCCACTCACCCAGTTGGGTGGAAGCGACACAAAACGGCAGATATACTCCATCGATGCGCCGGGCTTGGAACGCGCGGTTATGGATGGCGGGCGATTTCGAATGGGCGACTGGATCGGCGATGATTCCATACACTCGAGTCTGCTTTGTGATCTTATCGGCACGGAACAGTGTGCGCATGGCGCGAGCTGAGATTTGTCCCGGTGCCGTGCCGTCCTGTTCCGACGGTGCCGCATAAGTATAAAGACAGCCGAGCGAAGGACCTAAAACACGAGTAGGAATTCCAACACTGGACATCGCGAGCGCGACAAGCGAAAGATCGCGATGCTCTTTTGCAAACTGAATGAGACGTATATTATCGGCTTGTTTGCGGGCAGTGGTTGCAACCTTATAGGCATCTGCAGGGACACGCTGCAGCCGGCGTAAGATGGGTTCCAGCACTGGGGTGCTTTCAAAGTTATGGTAGGAAATAACGACGGGCGCAGACTCACGAAGACCGGTGAGGGCTGTCTTTGCGTTTTCAGCGGTTTCTATTTCAAGATCGATCGCCGTTGCTCCTTTCTTTGCCGCTTCGCGTAGAACGGTAAGCTGTGTTTCTACCGATCCACTGAAATTCCCGTGATTTTGCTTGAGGCGGCAAGTGACGAGAACATACGCCTCGGGATAGTTCGCAAGAAGACGCCGAAGTACTTCGAGGCCGCCGAACGGATCGGAAAGGTAATCGAGCCGGAATTCGAGGAACGTGTTGCCATCCTTGTATTCTCGTTCGGCGGCACGGGCTAATTCAGCAGGAGTAGAAAGCCCCAATGCGACGCAGATGCGCGGCAGGGACCGGGGGAATGATGGCATGCGAGGTCGGTACTGGATTAGGGTAGCAAGAACCGAGTCTGGACGAGGGAGAGCAGCAGCGTAATAATCAGAGGAGGAGCTAAACCCGTGGCAACTTTAGCAGCACCTGTGGCGACGACTATGAGCGGAGCGCAGTTTGATGCTCTTTCTTACGAGGAGGGGCGGCGTTGGGAGCTGGTTTGCGGAGAATTGATTGCGGTGCCTAGTCCAACATTACTTCATCAAGAAGTTGTTTCGCGAGTTCTGGTAGCGCTGCGGCAGCATGTTGGGACAGTAAAGGGATTATCGGTTCCCGACGTGGAGTTTGCGCTGTCGGAAGATGACAGAGTCAGGCCTGACGTCTGCGCCATCCTTGGTGAGAATGCAGCACGCATTGATTTCAACCGAATTCCGATTCCGGGCGCTCCGGACATTGCCGTTGAGGTAATTTCACCTTCCGAACGGACTTGGGAGAGCTACGAGAAAGTTCGCAATTATCCGCAAAAAGGTGTGAGGGAGGTGTGGCGCATCTATCCGCAGAGCGCGGGTGTTGAAATACATCGCGGCGGAAACAGTCGATTTCTGGAGCGCGGCGACAAAATTACGAGCGATTTGCTGCCCGGGTTTGAACTGCCTATAGAGTCTCTGTTTGATTGATTCGGCGTGTTAACATGGCGTTTACACGCACCGGGCCCTTAGCTCAGTTGGTTAGAGCGCTACCTTGACACGGTAGAGGTCACAGATTCGAGTTCTGTAGGGCCCACCATCTTTTTCGCCTCCCCCTATAAAGAATTTCAGCAGTTAGGCCGATAGAAGTTTTGAGCGCTAAGGCTCAAAACTATGCTTTCTATCGTGTGTGCTTGTATCGCTTCGGGTTGCCTGGTGCTGGTGGTAGCGGCTCTGCTCGGCTCTATTCTATTTACGGGTTTGCTGTTATGGGCTACGGTTCGGGGTCACCGGCTAAGAACACCAGAAGCGTCTGCGGAAGAGGAGTGGATAAGGACACGGTCAACCTAAGTAGCTCTAATTGCGGCGGCACGTTTAGGCGTTCACTTGGTGGGCGAGCCTATTAGTCCAACTGGCGACAATTTGTTCAAAGATTTTATCGAGTGGGACCGTGATATCCCAATTCGGGTAATGGGCTTTCATTTTACGCAGATCACTGTAGTAGCAGATGTGATCCCCGGAGCGATTCTCGTCTACATACTGCCACTTCATTTCATTTCCAGTTACTTCCCTGGCTTTTTGGAAGGCCTCCAGAATGGAACAGGAGTTTTCCTTGCCTCCACCCAGGTTATAAACTTCAGCCACGCGCGGATTGCGCCAGAATTCATACATGAAGAGAGCGACGTCCTCGGAGTGAATGTTGTCGCGAACTTGCTTGCCTTTATATCCGTAGACCTTGTACTCGCGCCCCTCCACGCTGCACTTAATCAGATAACTCAGGAACCCGTGGAGCTCGACGCCGGAGTGGTTGGGCCCAGTGAGGCAGCCACCACGCAGGCAGCAGGTCGGAATGTTGAAGTAGCGCCCGTACTCCTGCACCATGACGTCGGCAGCGACTTTTGAGGCTCCGAAGAGGGAGTGTTTACTTTGATCGATGGAGAAGTTTTCGTCGATACCGTGCTCGAAGCTGGGGTCTGCGTAGTCCCAGCGGGTGGGCAGCTCTTCGAGTGAAATGGTGTTCGGTTTGTCGCCGTAAACTTTGTTGGTCGACATATGAATGAAGGGCGACTCCGGGCAGAAGCGGCGAACGGCTTCCAGCAGATGCAGGGTTCCAAGCGCGTTCACCTCGAAATCGAGAAACGGAATGGCAGCAGCGCGATCATGAGAGGGTTGCGCGGCGGTGTGAATGATCAGGCTTGGCCGCAGCTCCTCGATGAGGGCGAGGACCTTTTCGCGATCCCGAATATCCACGGCGTGATGACGGTAGCCCGCGATTTCGCGATTGAGCCGCCCTAGTACCCAGCTTGTATCGCCTTCCGGGCCGAAGAAAATGGAGCGGTGATTGCTGTCGATGCCATTGACCTGAAAACCCTGTTTCCCAAAGAAAACCGACACTTCCGAACCGATCAAACCACAAGACCCGGTCACCAAAACAGTACTAGTAGCCATCGGGAAAACTATAACATTCGAGGGATTCCTGGTAGGGAGGTTGTTATTTTGAAGTCATGCCAGTGGCAAGCGATAGACGTCTTAGTGCCCCGAAGCGGCTTTTGTTCGGTCCCGGTCCGGGGGTGGTAGAGCCCCGGGCATATGAGGCGATGAGCCAGCCGGTAACGGGAATCCGCGATCCGTTCTTCCTGCAAGTGATGGACGAACTGCGGGCGGGGCTGCGCCATGTTTTTGGGACGAAGAATAAGATGACGTTTCCCGTGCCAGCGAGTGGAAGCGGTGCGATGGAAGCGGCAGTCGCCAACTTCGTATGGCCCGGAACAACGTTTGCCGTCTTCACGAACGGTCATTTTGGAAATCGCATCGTCGCGATGGGGGAACGACAGCACGCCAAGGTAGTACGGCTGGACAGGAAATGGGGAGAGGTCTTCACGGAGGATGAGGCACAGGAATTCATTAAGCGTACACGGCCGGATGCGGTCGCGTTCGTGCAGGGCGAGACGTCTACCGGAGCATATCAGTCCGGGAAGGCGATCACGGCAGCGGCTCGCGCGGCGAATGTCCTGGTTATTGCCGATTGCGTGACGACGCTCGGCGCAATGCCGGTGGAGATCGACTCGGTCGGAGTGGACGTTGCCTTCAGTTGCTCGCAGAAAGGCCTGAGTTGCCCGGCGGGATTATCGGCCATTTCGATCTCGCCCCGCGCTTGGGAGCATCTGCAGGGCCGGAGCGAGGACGCCTTCACGTGGTACTTGGATCTTCAGTTGATGGCAAAGTACTTCGAGCCACCGCATGTGTATCATCACACTCCATCTCCGCCGCTGTACTATGCGCTGCACCAGAGTTTGGCGGCAATAGAAGAAGAAGGATTGGCAAACCGGTGGGAGCGCCACCGGCACGCTGGTGAACGGCTGCTGGAGGGCTTGGGAGCGCTCGGTTTCGAGCCGCTCGTGAAGAACCGGGAGTGCCGGCTGTGGCACGTGACGACGGTGATGCTGCCAGCGGGACTGGACGAGGTTCGATTCAGGCAAAGACTATTGGACAAGCATGATATAGAGATTGCGTCTGGATTGGGTGAGTTAGCCGGGAAAATTCTTCGAATCGGAACGATGGGACCGCTGGCAACGGCGGAGAATGTCGACCTTTTCTTGGCTGCCGTGCGGTCATGCGTTTAATGCAGTGCAGTAATCAATCGGGAGGAGCTTTCTTGTGTCATCCGATTTTGTGATTCAGGTGGGCTTGGCGCAACTCCAGCTTCTAAAAGGCGATATAACGCAGATTTCCGTGGATGCGATCGTAAACGCGGCGAATTCACAGTTGGCGGGCGGAGGAGGCGTAGATGGAGCGATCCATCAGGCGGGCGGTCCAGAGATCATGCGAGAGCTGGATGAAATTCGTTCAGAAATTGGGCGCTGCCCGACAGGAAGCGCCGTGGCCACCGGAGCCGGAAACCTACCCGCGAAGTATGTTTTTCATGCGGTGGGGCCGATTTATCGCAACGGCCAAGCCGGGGAAGCGGAACTGCTAGCGTCGTGCTATTCGACCGCGCTGGATATGGCTGCCGAACGGGATGTGAAGACGATTAGCTTTCCTTCCATCAGCACGGGGGTCTATGGATATCCGCTGGATGCGGCAGCAGCGATTGCGGTTCAAACGGTGGCTGGTTGGCTTCGAGAGCATACAAGCTCCATACATGCGGTGAAGCTGATTCAGTTTAGCGAAGGCGACCATCAGGCCTACCGCTATCATGCCGAAAAACTGCATTCTGGGCGTGCTGCTGGAAGCCACGGGTAAAATGAACTTTTGCGATGCAAGTTCTCGAGGCTGGTCCTCACAAATATCTTCTTCTAGAGTTAGACTCTGAACTCTTGGGCAATATTGCCAAGCAGGCGGGCTTTGAGTTCAAGATTGACGACCAGGTGCGGGTGGTATCGATTGATTTAACGGTACCGGACCGTCAAGCGCCACTGCTGCTGTTCGATGCCGCAGACCCGGGAAATCTTGGATGGTTTTCCCGGTGCCAATTTTACGTGGATGGAACATCGGGAAGCGTGCTCCAGACGCCGCTTTCCATGGCAAACCAAAAGGATCGAAAAGGGCGCATAATCCCGAACGCAGTGCGTGTCCAGGTAGCGAAGGAACTTCCGGGCACATTTCGGATGCCGGGACGGCAACCGGTCACCGAACAGGTTATTTATGCCGTATTATTCAATCTTCTTAGTTCACTGATAAACACAGGTGTTGGCGTGTGCGGGGGTTCTACGGTTAAACCACTGGCGGGCCGTACGGAGAATTTCGGCCCGCGGAACTGACGGAATTTCAGCGGAGCGGGAGGGAACAAAATGTCTCCTCCCTGTACCGAGATTTAGCGGGCGCCTACTGCGGCAGCGCTTTTTTGCATCGCCTGGACATTGACGTAGTTCTCGCCGACCTCGGTCAATTTGGCGTCGGCCTGTTTTTCTTCCTGCAATGTTTTTTCCAGCAGGGAGACTACGTCGCTCTTTTTCAGCAGTTGAGCATAGTTGCGCAAAGAACCGTAAGTGGCCATCTCAAAGTGTTCTACCTGATTTCCCGCGACGATCAGGGCGGCATCCCGCACCGGCCCTTTGTCTGTGTTGGAGATCATCTGCTCGGCTTCCTGGGTCATTTGCTTGAGCACTGAATTCGGCTTTGTTTCCGGCTGTTTGCCGAATGCCTTAAAAATTTGCTCCGCACGACCGACGTGCTCTTTTGTTTCTCCCAGGTGTTTTTCAAAGGCTTGCTTGAGCTCTGGCGTGGAAGACACTTCCGCCATTTTGGGAAGTGCTTCGGTTAGTTGCTTCTCGGCATCGTAAGCGTATTGCAAACCGGTCAAAAATAATTCGTCGACTGTCTGAAGTTTCATGAGTATGCCTTTTCAGATAGTGAGACCGTGGCCGAAGGTGTTCCGTTTCTCCGGCAGGAGCCCGTCAAAAGTTCATAGGAAGTTTATGCAGGTTAGAAAATCATACTGATAAGCTCTTCTGCGCTTCCTTGACCGCATCTTCCATTTCCTCCTGATATTTCTTCAGGAGATCTTCACTGGTGGCTTCAAAGCGCATTACCAGAACGGGCTGAGTATTTGAGGCACGAACCAGGCCCCAGCCCCCTTCGAAAGGAACACGCACCCCATCCACGTCCACGATATCGCGATGCTTTCGGAACTCCTGGGCGACTTTGGAGACGACCTGGAATTTCTCGTCGTCCGGACAATCGATGCGAAGCTCCGGAGTAGACACTAACTTCGGTATGCCTTCGAGCTGGTGGGAGAGCGGCTTGCCGGATTTCGAAATGATTTCCAGCAAACGGCAAGCTGCATAGAGAGCGTCATCATAGCCGTAGTAGCGATCGGCGAAGAACATGTGACCGGACATTTCTCCGGCAAGTTCCGCATGTTCCTGCTTCATTTTCGTTTTGATGAGGGAATGGCCTGTCTTGTACATGATCGGGTTGCCGCCAAGTTCCTTCAACTTGTCGTACATGATCTGCGAACACTTCACTTCACCAATAAAGGTGGAGCCAGGCTTACGGGAAAGGATCTCGCGGCCGAAGATGAGCAGCAGCATGTCGCCATACACTACATTGCCGTGCTCATCGACAGCGCCGATGCGATCCGAGTCGCCATCGAACGCAATGCCAAGGTCGGCTTTTTGCTTGCGAACCGCTTTCATCAAGTGGTCGAGGTTGGAGAGGACAGTGGGATCGGGATGATGATTGGGAAAGTGCCCGTCCATCTCGAAAAACATCTCGCTGGCTTCAATGTTCAGCTTTTCCAAGATGCGGTGCATGGCAGGACCAGCAGTGCCGTTTCCGGCATCGATCACCACCTTCACCTTGCGGTCGAACTGGAACTGACCGGCAATCTCCTCGACATACGGCGTGACGGCGTCGATTTCTTTCACCGAGCCTTCGCCGGAATCGAAGTCTTTATCCTGGATGAGCTTGTAGACGTCCTGAATTCCCTGGCCGTGTAGCGAACCGGTACCGCAGACGGTCTTGAAACCGTTGTACTCGGAAGGATTGTGGCTGCCCGTAATCATGACGGCGCCATCCGCATGAAAATGAACAGCCGAATAGTAGAGAACAGGAGTGGGCACGATGCCGACGTCAAGCACGTGGCAACCTGCCGCTAAAAGACCCTTCCGCAGAGCACCGTGAAGACGTTCACCGCTAAGACGGCAGTCGCGCCCCAAGGCGATGGTTTGTCCACTATGGCGAATCAGGTAAGTGCCAAGAGCACGGCCCAGAATTTCCACGTCCAAATCCAATAATTCGTCGTCTGCGATGCCGCGAATATCGTATTCGCGAAAAATCCCCTGTTTCAGCATAAATACTTACTTAAGAATAACGGTGCCGTAACGAACTTTAAAATAGTCCGAAGGTAATAAGCAAGTACTAAATCACTTCAAAACTTCCTGCCGTACTACCAAGCTTTCCAGGAAGTCCATGTCTATTTTGTATCCCAGGCCGGGAGCATGGCTGACCTCGATTGTTCCGCGTGAGGTGATGTCGACGGCGGGGCTGGTGATGTCGCGCTTCCAATAGCGCTTGCTGGCGGAGACATCGCCGGGTAGGACAAAGTTGGGCAATGTAGAGAGGGCAATGTTGTGGGCGCGTCCTATGCCGGATTCCAGCATGCCTCCGCACCATACGGGAATGTTGTTCGCTTCGCAGAGGTCATGCAGACGCTTGGCCTCCGCGAAGCCTCCGACCCGGCCGAGTTTGATGTTGATAATACGACCGGCGCGAAGGCGAATGGCCTGTTCGGCGTGATGAGCCGAGCGTATGCACTCGTCGAGACAAATGGGGGTGTCTAGCGCCGTTTGGAGAACGGCGTGATCGATGATGTCATCGTGCGCCAAAGGCTGCTCAATCATCATCAAGTAAAACTCGTCGAGCTTTTTGAGATGGTCGATGTCTTTCAGCGTGTACGCGGAGTTGGCGTCAACCATGAGGCGGATAGTGGGGAAGCGTTCGCGCACGCGGCGGATGACATCCACATCCCAGCCGGGCTTGATCTTCAGCTTGATCCGTTGGTAGCCGGAAGCAAGCGCGGCCTCGATTTTTTCGAAGAGCTGTTCCACGGAGTTTTGAATTCCGATGGACACTCCGCAGGGAATCTCCTGCCGGGCTCCGCCGCCGATCGTCTTCCATAGCGGTGCATCGTTCAGGCGGGCTTGCAGGTCCCATACGGCAGCCTCGACACCGCCACGGGCCATGTTGTGGCCGCGGATGTGTGCGGTACGATCGCCGACCTGGCCGGGAGATTCAAATTCGTGGTGCAATACGCGCGGGCCGACATAGTCAATAAGAAGCGGCCAGATAGAGCCGGTCCATTCCTCGTTATAAAACGGGTGCTCACCGGCGGTCACTTCCCCCCACCCGGAGATTCCGTCAGTAATGGCTTCGACGAGAATGATGTCGCGTTCATAGGTGCGGCTGAAACTGGTCTCGAAGAAATGAACCAGAGGCATGCGAATATGCCGCAGCACAATTCGATCTAGTTTGATTCCCATTTGCCTAACAGATAGGCTCCTTCTTCTTCGTTCTTTTCATAACCAATCACAGTCAGACCAGCGCGGAAACACTGTTCGAATTGCTTTCCTATGTCGGCCTGTATCTGGCGCGCGAGAATTCCATCGTGCTCACGCAGATCTCCAATGTTCACAGGCACCGCGATTTGGGCCTCCGTCATGGAGCGCTGAAAGGGTTCTCCATCGCAAAAGGCTTGCACGCGAGGAGATTCAATCCACCACTCGGCAACCAGGCGGTCAGTAGGGAGGCCGCCATGAAGGTGGCTGGTGGTGGTTCCGTATTGATTGGGCACGTAGCGGCGCACGATGGCACCCAGGCGCTCGATGTTGAAGAATGCGTTTCTGATCTCAAGCGGATCGAAGGTCCATTCGATCAAATCGACGCCTTGCGCGATGGCGTACTGGCGCTGGGTGAACTTCATCCGACGGCCCAAGCCGGTGTTCCGGTATTCGGGGAGGACGCCTAGCATGTGACTGTGAAGATAGAATTTGCCGCCTGGTTTCAGACCGGGAATGCAGAGGCAGAAGGCCACCATGCGGTTGGCATCAAAGGCACCCAATACCTGGCCGCCGATTTTGTCCGCGACAACAAACAATCGTAGCGGGAGGAGTTCAACGTCTTGGAAGCCCCAAATTTCCTGCTGCAGGCGCACCACTTCGGCAAATTCTTCGTGCTCCCGGAGCTGATGAATTTGGATTGTCGGGTTCACCTTTAAATTCCACGTTCGCACATTGTCCCGTAACTTACTGGGGCATCAGGTAGACCAACAAGAACACGGAGTGACCGTTAGGCGAAAATAAGGCGAATACGCCTGAAGTACGCTAAAGAGGAGGAACAGCAATATGGCTTTCGAAAAATGGATTAATTTGGCTGGGAGCGAGAGAAGGCTTCCCTCAGGAGCGCAGCAGGTCGGCGCAGTCCCGCAGGATGAGCAGATGATGGTGACGTTGGTGCTGCGGCGCAAGGGACAGGGTTCTAGAACTGGAGCAGGCGGTGCCGAACAGCATCTTTCGCACGCGGAGTTTAGCGCGAAGTATGGCGCTCCGTCAGCCGATATGGACCTGGTGCAACAATTTGCCCAGGAAAATGGTCTTTCTGTTTCCGAGAGCAGCGAGCTGAAAAGCACGATGAAACTGACGGGCACCACGCAGGCGATGCAGAACGCATTCGGTACCCAACTTCATCGATACAGACACAATAACCAAACATTTCGCGGGCGGACGGGCGAGTTGAAGATACCGGAGGAGCTAAGCGCATCCGTGCTGGCCGTGCTTGGGCTGGATACGAGTCCGATTGCGAAACCGCACTTCCGTATTGCCAAAGCGGCGGCTCCTAGCGGCTCCTTTACACCGCCGCAGGTTGCGTCGCTTTATCGTTTTCCCGCTAACGTTGACGGCACGGGGCAGACAATTGCGCTGATTGAGTTGGGCGGTGGGTATAACACTTCGGATTTGCAGACGTACTTCAGCGGTTTGGGTGTGAAGCAACCGGCGGTGGCGGCGGTGTCCGTGGATGGCGGGCAAAACACACCCGGCTCCGATGCCGATGGGGAAGTGATGCTGGATATCGAGGTGGCGGGTTCCATTGCTCCTGGCGCGAACATTGCTGTTTATTTCGCTCCTAATACCGACCAGGGATTTATCGACGCTGTCACGGATGCGGTGCATGACACGGCGCGCCAGCCGTCGGTGATCTCGATCAGTTGGGGCGGCCCGGAAGACTCCTGGACGCAGCAAGCACGGCAGGCGCTGGATCAGGCGTTGCAAGACGCCGGGACCTTGGGCGTGACCGTAACAGTGGCTTGTGGCGATAACGGATCCACCGACGGGCAAACCGACAATATGCTGCACGTGGACTTTCCGGCGTCGAGCGCGTATGCGCTGGCGTGTGGCGGCACTACGCTGGTTGGCTCCGGAAATTCGATCAGTTCAGAAACGGTCTGGAACGAATCGGCGAACAACGAAGGCGCTACGGGAGGAGGCGTAAGTAAATATTTTGCTTTGCCGGCATATCAAAATAGCGCAGGCGTACCGGCGCAACCGGAAGCGAATTTTGCGGGCCGGGGCGTACCGGATGTGGCGGGAGACGCCGATCCATCCACCGGCTATGCAGTGCGCGTGGATGGGCAGGATGAGACGGTAGGCGGCACCAGTGCGGTTGCTCCCTTGTGGGCGGCGTTGATTGCCTTGATCAATCAACAGCGCGGGAAATCGGCCGGTTTTGTGAATGCAGCTTTGTATGCCGCTCCGAGCGCATTTCGAGACATCACCCAGGGAAATAATGATAGCGGCGGCCTGGGCTACTATACAGCCGGGGCCGGATGGGATGCCTGCACGGGTTTAGGAAGTCCGAACGGCGCAGCGATTCTGAAGGCCTTAGGGTGAAGGCATGGACGACCGGCGCGTGGCCATTCCCGGCAGCAATCTGAAGCACGCGGATGATGCATGCTGGTCCCCCGCCCCATGCGAGGCGCGAATCGGAGTAACGATCTACGTGCGGCGGCGGGGCGATGATTCCGACAGCAGAACCGTGGCTGAGGATTTGCTGTCGGGTCGGTTTCAGCCGGTTTCACGAGAAGAGGAGGCCGCCCGGTTTGGTGCAAGCCCGCAAGATTTGGAAGCCGTTTGCTCGTTCGCGGAGAAGCATGATTTGCGGGTGACAAATGAGAATGCGGCGGCACGGACGGTGCGCGTGGAGGGTACCGTGGGGCAAATGGGCTCGGCATTCCAGGTAAATATCGGCATGGTGGAAGGCGCAAACGGCGAGTGTCTCAGCTACGAGGGCACGCTTACGCTGCCAGCATCGCTTGCCAGCGTGGTCGTGGCGGTTTTGGGATTGGATCAGCGGCCTGTTGCCAAGCCCGGTGCGCAGAGAGACGCAAGTTAGTAGAGCGCGCTTTCGCCCTCTGGTCTGGTCTTCCAGCGGCGATGAATCCACATCCATTGATCGGGATGTTGACGGATGATGGATTCAAAGATTGAATGAATGCGCTGGGTATCCTGTTGCACGTTTCCGGTCAATTCCACCTTTGGATAGAAGCTCAAAATGTACCGTTTTTTGCTTTCGTCCCACAGTAAGAAGCCGGGAATGACAGCGGCCTCGGAATGATAAGCAAACTTGACGAAGGCGGAACTTGCACAGGCCTGTTTGCCGAAAAAATCAACAAAGACACCCTCGGAGGGAGTGGTGTTCTGGTCGATCAGAATTCCGACAGCTTCGTTACCGCGCAAAGCTTTGATGACGGCGCGCGCGGCATCTTTCTTGTGGATGAGATGATTACCCGAAAGCGTACGCCTGCGTTCGACAATCCGGTCTACGAATGGATTGTCTAGCGGGCGCACCATCACGTGCATCGGCTCGGTCATGAGCGCATGCGCGAAAGCACTTAGTTCCCAGTTGCCGAGATGCGCAGTAGCGACCAGAACGCCACGACCTTCCGCCTTGGCTGCGTGGTAGTTTTCGAGCCCCTGGTAGGAGATCCACTGCTGGATGTTACCGGCGTTCAAAGACGGGAACCGGGCGAGGCCAGCTAGCAAACGCCCGATACTGCGGAAGACGCCGTCAATTACTACATCGCGTTGTTCTGCTGTCCATTCCGGAAACGCAAAAGACAAGTTAGTGTGAGCGACGCGGCGGAGCTTTGGGAGAGTTCTATCGAGCACGCGAGCCGCCGCATAAGCAGTGCGGTAAGACGCTTCTAGGGGGAGTACGCGGAGCGTTTCGAAGAGCGTCTTTGCGGCTGCATACTCGGCGCGAAGTTGCAGCCAATTCTTATTCTGGGCCAAGTTCGCAGTTTAATCGATCCAGCCGCCGCCCAGGACTAGATCGCCATTGTAGAAGACTGCGGCCTGCCCAGGTGTAACCGCCCGCTGCGCTTCCTCGAACCGCACTTCAATGCGGGAGTGATCCTCGCCAGGGACCAGAAGCGCTCCCGCCGGAACATGCCGGTTTCTGATTTTGACTTGGACCCGGACCGGAGCGGAAGGAGGCGGAATCGAGAGCCAGTTAATGTCTCGCGCCGTGAGAGAACTTCGCAGCAGTTCAGGATTGCGTCCGACGACAACACGCTGGGAGGCTGGTTCGGTAGCGATGACGTAGAGAGGCTCGGCGGCAGCAATGCGTAGTCCGCGGCGCTGGCCCACGGTGAAGTGATGCGTGCCGGCGTGTTCGCCGAGGACGGTTCCGTTGCGGTCGACGATTTCGCCCTTTGTTGTAGCGGTATCGATGCCCTGCTCCCGGAAGTAAGAATCGATGAAAGCAGCGTAATCGCCGTTGGGGACAAAGCAAATCTCCTGGCTATCGTTCTTTTCGGCGACCGGCAATCCGAGTTCTTTCGCCAATGCTCGCACTTGCGGCTTCACCATGCCACCGAGCGGAAACAGCGTACGTGCCAACTGCTTTTGCGTCAGGCCGAAGAGGAAATAGGTTTGATCCTTGCCGGTATCGACGCTGGTGCGCATCTGGTAACGTCCGGTCTGCTGGTCGAAGCTTAGCCGGGCGTAATGCCCAGTCGCAATCTTATCTGCACCCACTCCGTCAGCCATTTCGAGGAACTGATCGAACTTGATGAAGTTGTTGCAGAGAGTACAGGGAATTGGCGTGCGTCCTTCGAGATAGTCCTGAACAAATGGCTTTACGACGTGCTGCTCAAACCGCTCTTCGAAATTGACGACGTAGTAAGGGATACCCAGAATGGACGCCACGAAACGCGCATCGTAGACATCGTCGAGCGAGCAGCAACGGCCAGTAGCTCCGCCCTCCGGCGTAAGCTCCGGCAAGCGCCGTTGATTCCAAAGCTGCATGGTTAGGCCGACGATGTTGTGGCCCTGCTGCTGGAGAAGACCGGCGACCACGGAGCTGTCGACACCCCCGGACATCGCAACCGCGATATCGACATCAGACTGCGACAAGGGGCTGCTCCTTTGTTGTTGTATGGCGGCGAATCTGCCGGGTAGACGAAATGACGGCATCGGCAAGGACGTCGATTTCCTCCGCTGTGTTATATCGGCCGAAGGAGAAACGCACCGAGGAACGCGCCTCGCTAGTGGTGCGCCCCATGGCGAGAAGAACATGTGACGGTTCGACAGATCCACTGCTGCAGGCGGAACCGCTAGAAACGGCAATACCCTTCATGTCGAGCGCAATCACCAGGGATTCGCCCGAAACTCCGCGAAAGAGGAGATTACTCGTGTTTGGCAGCCGCCTTTCAGGGCGCCCGTTAATTTCAACATCGTTCATGGCCGAGAGCACGTGCCTTTCAAAACGATTTCGAAGCACTTCAATCTCGTGAGGAGCGGCTTGCTGGCAGAGCCTAGCTGCCTGCGCGAAGGCAACAGCACCCGGCACGTTTTCGGTTCCGGCCCGCCGTTCACGCTCATGACGGCCGCCGTGCTGAATGCCTCTGATTGCTGTTCCTTTTCGAATGTACAAAGCGCCGATGCCCTTGGGAGCGAAGAGCTTATGGCCGCTGAGCGAATAAAGGTCGACGCCGAGTTGCCGCACATCGGTGTCAATTTTGCCGAATGCCTGAACACCGTCGGAATGCAGATAGATTTGTTGACCGGCGTTGCGATACTTCTGAACCGATACCGCTAGCTGCTCGACGGGTTGCACGGCTCCGGTTTCATTGTTGGCGTGCATTATCGAAACGAGCACCGTTTCCGGCCTTATCTCGCGGCAAACGTCTTCGGGCACGACAGAGCCGTCCGGCTTTACGGGCGCATAAGAGACGGCAACACCCTCCTGCTCTAGCTGGCGGCAAGGCTCCAGCACTGACGGATGTTCTATCGCGGTTGTAATGACGTGCTTGCGAGAGCCCGGCAGGTTTCTCACCAGGCCTAAAATCGCCAAATTGTTCGACTCGGTGCCGCCGCTGGTAAAAACAATTTCGGGTGACGCAGCGTTGAGAGATGAGGCGAGCAGACGGCGGGAGGCTTCTAAATGCTGCTTGGCGAGTTGGCCCGCGCGATGAACGCTCGACGCATTGCCGTGCACTTCCGTCAATGCCGAAAAATACGCCTGCGCCACTTCGGGCGCAAGAAACGTTGTCGCATTGTGATCGAAATACAAGCTCGGCATGAGGAAACTGCGTGCGGAAAACTATTCCACTGATGATGGATAAGGACTAAATGAGGCAAATCCCCGGTGGATTGCGTCATTATTCATAATAGTTTATCAACGTATGGCCCTCGACAACGTTCCACAGGAGCGCACAGCTCCGCTATCCGCAGAAGCAAGCTCCACTGCGCCCGCAAACTCACGCCCCATCATCACGCTTACTACTGACTTTGGGCTTTCCGATCATTATGTAGGGACGATGAAGGGCGTCCTGTTAAGCCGTTGCCGTGACGCGCAAATTGTAGATATTTCCCACGAGATCCGCCCATTTTCGATTGTGTCCGGCGCATACGCGATCGACCAGGCGGTAGCGTATTTCCCGGTAGGGTCCGTACACGTGGTAGTGATCGATCCAGGGGTGGGCACGCCGCGTAAGCCGCTCTTGGTGGAGGCCGCCGGACAGCTTTTTATTGCTCCCGATAACGGCGTACTCAGCTTGATTCTTCATCGTGATCCCCGTGCGATTGTCTGGGAGATCTCCAACAAAGAGCTGCTCCTGCCTTCGCCTTCTTCGACGTTTCACGGACGCGATGTGTTTGCCCCGGCGGCAGCCGCGCTTGCTTGCGGGCAAGTGAGGCCGGACGATGTGGGCCCGGTGATTGCGCAACCCGTTTTGCAGGCCGATTTGTTCCCACGCCAGATGGGGCAGGATCATTGGCGCGGCATTGTCCTGAGCGTCGACCGGTTCGGGAATATAGTGACGAATCTAAGGCTCGCGGATTTTTCCGAGTTGCCCTCTCGCGCGTTTTCCCTGCGACTGGCAGGATTTGAAATCACAGAAATGGTTCAAACCTTCAGCGATGCCACCTCCGGACTCTGCTTCGCCTATTTTGGAAGTTCCGGATTTGTGGAGCTTGGCATGAATCAGCAAAGCGCAGCGGAACTCCTCAAAGTGAAAGAGGGCGAACCGCTGGAACTTTTAATGGCGAATGCCTGAATTACCTGAAGTGGAGGCGGTGGTGCGAACCTTACGCGAGGATGGCGCCGCAGGACTAGGGATTGTTTCCACTGCGATATACCGGGCCTCGTCGGTAAAGCCACAGGAGGCCGAGACGTTTGCCAATGCCTGCAACGGCCGCACGATCGTCGCGGTAGATCGCCGCGCGAAAAACATACTGCTTCACCTCTCCGGCGAAAAGGTGATCCGAGTGCATCTTCGCATGACCGGAGATTTGCGGGTCAGCGATAGCGAAGAAAGACCCGCGGCTGTTCGAATCGAGTGGGCGCTTTCGGATGGGCGCGCTCTCCGATTCATTGATCCTCGCGCCTTGGGGCGGGCTTACGTCTCTGGCGAGGCAGAGATCCGGGAACAACTGCAGGATTTGGGAATTGAGCCACTTTCGCGTGCATTTACCGCTAAAAAATTGGGCGCAATGGCCGAGAGATCGCGGCTCCCGGCGAAATTATTCCTTATGGATCAGACGAAGATCGTGGGCCTTGGCAATATCTACGCAGCCGAAGCGCTGTTTCGCACGGGCATCTCACCGTCGATTCCCATGAACGCTGTCAGTCTTGAAAAGATCGCCGGTTTGCACACGGCGATCCGGCAAGTGCTTCGTAGCGCGATACAATCGGTCTACAAAGCCTATCGGAGCCCTACCGGTTACCGGAACCACCGCGACGATTTTCAACGCATGGTTTACGGCCGTGTCGGGAAAGCTTGCGAAGTCTGCGGAAACAGTATTGAACGTATCCGGCAAGGCGGCCGGTCCACTTACTTTTGCAGCCATTGCCAACGTTGAACCCGCCTGAAACACCCATCGAGGAGAAAAGCACATGCCCCTTGCCGAACCAATGGTTATCAGCCGATCGACAGCATTTCGTAAGAAGGTTCAGGAGAGTATCGTCGTTGCCGATGGGGCGATGGGCACCATGCTCTACGGGAGAGGTGTTTTCATCAACCGCTGCTTCGATGAGCTGAACCTCTCGTCACCGCAGATGGTGAAAGAAGTGCATCAGGAGTACGTAAAGGCCGGGGCGGAGATCCTGGAAACAAATACATTCGGAGGAAATCGTGTCCGGCTGACGGCGTTTGGATTTGGCGAAAAGCTGAAGGCCATCAATGAGGCCGGGGTGCGGATCGCACGGGAAGCAGCAGGCGATAAGGCCTTTGTAGCGGGCGCGATAGGACCGCTGGGAACACCGATTGAACCGCTGGGGCCAATTTCCTTCGCCGAAGCACGTGCGGTCTTTCGGGAACAGGCGGATGCATTGGTTAGCGCGGGCGCCGACTTGTTGGTCCTGGAAACGTTCTACGAACTGGATGAGTTGCGGGAGGCGATTTTCGCCGCGAGAGAAGCGGCTGGCCCGGAGATGGTGATTGTCGCGCAGGTGACTGTGGACGACGACGGCAATCTGCGGGATGGGACCAGTACAGCCACTTTTACGCAGAGCCTGAATCAATGGCCCGTGGACGTCATTGGGGTGAACTGTTCGGCAGGTCCCAAGGTTGTTCTCGAAACGGTAGAGAAGATGCTGCACCACACGGGAAAGCCGCTGAGTGCGATGCCGAACGCCGGCCTTCCAAAACGTGTAGAGGGGCGGAACATCTATCTGACATCGCCGGAATACATGGCCCAATATTCGCGCCGGTTTCTGCAGGCGGGCGTACGTTTGGTTGGGGGCTGTTGTGGCACGACGCCGGAGCACATCAAACAGATCTGTAGCGAGGCGCGTTCCCTGCAGCCCGTTCAACGCCCGGCGATGCAGGCTGGCGCCGTTGTTCTGGAGGAGGAAACGCGAGAGGTAAAACTGCTGGCGAAACTTCCCGCGGCGCAGAAATCGCAGCTCGGTGAAAAACTGGCCGCGGGCAGGTTCGTCTCCTTTGTGGAAATACTTCCGCCTCGTGGAATCGACGCATCCAAGGAGATCGCCGGGGCCGTGCTGTGCCGTGACAATGGCATCGACTGCATCAATGTGCCGGATGGGCCGCGCGCCAGCGCACGCCTGAGCGCGCAAGTAACGTGCCAGTTGATCCAGAAACAGGCCGAGATTGAAGCGGTTCTTCATTTCTGCTGCCGCGACCGCAACATTCTGAGTATTCAGTCGGAGTTACTGGGAGCGCACACGACAGGCGTCCGTAATCTTATCTGCATCACGGGCGATCCGCCACGTATGGGGACCTATCCGGATGCGACCGCGGTCTTCGATGTGGATGCTATCGGGCTCACTAATATTGCGAACAATCTTAACCAAGGACTGGATATTGGCGGCAATCCGATGGGCTCGCAGACGGCGCTGCTGATCGGCGTGGGGGCTAATCCCGGGGCGATGAACATGGACGAGGAACTGCGGCGTTTCGCCTGGAAGGTGGAAGCTGGCGCTGAATATGTGGTGACGCAGCCCGTTTTCGATTTGGACCTGCTCGAGGCGTTCCTGAAGAAAACCGCGCAGTACGGCTTGCCTATCATTGCGGGGATTTGGCCGCTTACCAGCTATCGAAACGCGGAGTTCATGGTGAACGAGCTTCGGGTCCCAGTGCCCGAGCGTTACATGGAACGCATGCGGCAGGCCGACAGCGCCGAAAAAGCGCGCGGGGAAGGGATTCAGATTGCGCAAGAAATGGTAAGCCGAGTCCGATCCATGGTGCGGGGCGTCCAGCTCAGCGCGCCTTTTGGACGTTATGAAATGGCGGTGCAAGTTGCCGAAGCAATCGGCGAACGGTAAACTGACAGGATGCCTGACGCGCGTTCGCGCCGGGCTCCCGTAACGATCCCCTTCCCGTGGCAACTGACCTTTTACAAATCGACGTCGATCAGCCCGATGCGGCAGCCATCGACCGCGCTGTCCGTGAAATCGCACGCGGCCGAGTGCTAGGAGTGCCGACCGACGCGCTTTACACGCTCGTGGCCGATCCCCTGAATTTGCACGCCGTCGGGCGAGTCTTTGAGGCAAAGGGCCGCGAGACCGTCCGTTCTCTCCCCGTTGCGATTTCGGACATCATGATGGCCGAGGATTTAGCGAAAGAGTTGAACAGCCGGTTTTACATTCTTGCGCGCCACTTCTGGCCCGGGCCCTTGACCATAATTGTGCCTTCGGCTGCGAAGATCCCTCTGAAAGTGACGGGCAATACAGGGCGGCTTGCGATGCGGCATACAAGCTCCAAGGTGCTGAACGCCATTATCGAGAAGACCGGACATGCCCTGATCGCCACCAGTGCGAATATGTCCGGACAACCGACCATTTCGAGCGGCATCGAGCTATTTGCGGCTATGGACGGGCGGGTGGACCTGGTGCTGGATGGCGGTTCGTGTAACGGCCCGGGCGCTACCACGGTCGACATCACGGAGCCCTATTGGCGCGTGATCAAAGAAGGCACGATTTCGGAGCGGGAAATCGCGGAGCGGCTTCAAGGGACCTAGCGAAGGCCATTTTACACGATTGTGTTCGACCATCGATTTTATGGGGATCCTGAAGAAGTTTCGAAATGCCGCGGCGGGTTGTCTTCTCGTCTGCTGTTCGCTGGGAGCGCAACAGCCTCAACTCAAATTTCTGAACGATAACCGGCCGGTTCTGGACGCCCATAACTGCTATCCCTACGACGGCAAGTGGGCTGACCGCATCGACCGCGCACTACGAACGGGATTTCCCGTCAGCATTGAACAAGATCTTGCCTGGTATGTAGACCCGGCGACCGGCAAAGGGCGCGTAGTGGTGACGCACTCGGCTCACACGAACGGTTCCGAGCCTACGCTTCGCGATTATTTCTTTAAGCGTGTGCGCCCCATCATGGAAAAGGCGCTCGCCGAAAATCATCAGAAGCAGTGGCCGTTGATTGTGCTGCACTTTGATTTCAAAGACAATCAACCGGCGCTCCTCCATGCGGTTTGGGATCTACTGGGTGATTACCAATCGTGGATCGTCACGGCGCCGAAGAAGTCGGATCCGCATGAACTGGCTCCGATGACGCGCAAGCCGCTGCTGGTGATCACGGAAGACTCTGACGCACAAGAGGAAGTCTTCTTCCATCAAGTCCCGGTTGGATCGAATCTTCGACTGTTCGGCTCGGCTCATACGAATATTCCGAAGGGAAAGCCGCAATCGGAACTGATTCACCTGGCGGCTACTTTGCCGGCGGATCAACTCCTAACCGAAGCGCCCACCGATTACCGGCGATGGTGGAACAATTCCTGGTACGAGGTGGAAGAAGGCGGCCAGCCGCATGCAGGCGATTGGACTACGGCAGATGCCGCACGCCTTCACGCGTTGGTGGACCGTGCACACCACTTGGGTTATTGGATTCGATTCTATACCCTCGACGGATTTACCGATGGCGCAGCCCAGGGTTGGTTTAGCGGCTACAACTTCGGTTCTTTGCAGGCCGCGCGGATCAGGTGGCGAGCTTCGCTCAAGGCAGGAGTAAATTTCATCGCGACCGACCAGTATGAGGACTTAGCCAAGACGATGCGAAAAGATTCAGGGCATTGAGCATTGCACTTTCAGCCAGTTTCACCTTTCTTTCGCCATATTGATTCAAAGAATATGGTATTCTGCCGTTAAGTGTTCCCCGCGAGGGCGTTCCCTCGGCCTCCTAAAAATTGATCCGATAGTCAATGTCATGGAGTCCACCTCGAATGAAGTGCTGGTGTGCAAGCTCCGGTGTCTCGCGATGCCATGGAGAAGCCTAAAGGCGCTCGGAGGATTCCCCCCTGCCATCATAGGGGTCAATGACGGAGGCTGAGCGGGAAGCTCTCGCGGAGAACACTTTCACCTTCCTAATTATTGATGAACATACTTTTTATCGGTGACATCTTTGCCTCCGGTGGACGAGGAATTGTTGCCGAACATTTAAGTAAGCTCATCAGTGAATTCAATATCGATCTTGCGATCGCCAACGCTGAAAACAGTGCCGGCGGATTTGGGGTTACGCCGTCCATCGCGGAAGAACTACTTGCGCTCGGTCTTGACGTGCTGACCGGGGGAAATCATAGCTTCGATAAGCGGGAAGTTTATGAATATCTCAATCGCCAACCGAAGCTGCTGCGGCCGGCGAACTATGCGCCGGGTTTGCCGGGAAATGGCGTTTACGCGGGGAGCACGAAGGGCGGTATCCCATACGCAGTGGTTAATCTGCAGGGGCGCGTGTATATGTCGCACACAGATTGCCCGTTCCGCAAAGCGGACGAGATTCTGGAGGCATTGGATCCGGACATTAAGATTCGATTTGTCGATTTTCACGCGGAAGTGACCAGCGAGAAAGTGGCGATGGGGTGGCACCTGGATGGGCGCGCTACGGCGATGATCGGCACCCATACGCATGTTCCGACGGCGGATACGCGTGTGCTGTCTGGCGGACTGGCGTATCAGACCGATGCAGGCATGACTGGTCCCTACGATTCAGTGATCGGTGTGGAAAAGACGAATATCATCAGCCGTTTTATTACCGGGATCTCGGGACGCATGGAGGCTGCTAAAAGTGGCGTGGAGCTGCACGGAGTTGTGATCAAGGCGGATGAAGTGACCGGGAGAGCGGCTTCTATTCAGCGGGTGCGGTGTATCAGGTAACTATCCTAATTCCAAAACACACCGCTATGGTTGAAGACCGAAAGAGGGCCATGCAAACAGCCCACATAGCTCCTCCATGATCTTAGTTAATTCGTTAGCACTATCGGCTACTTGGACTTTACCCAAAATGGGTTCTCTGTGGGTGCTTGTATTGCTGGTTTAGCATTACGCTGAGTCATTGCACCAGTTGGCAATGCGACAGGTTGCAGCCCCACGTAATAGGCCTTTTCGCGAGGATCGTACAGTGCCTGGTAAGCCATAGTTATACCCAGTTTTGACGTTATGCTTGCTAGCACGTCCCGCGCGGGCTCTCCATTAGCAGTAACATCGGTCATAGCATTCTCAGGAATGCCGGCCGCCATTATATGAACTGTGAATCCACTTGCCTTGGAGACCGCAGACGACATCAATTCCAAAGTCTGGAATACCGTTCGTTCCGCCGAGGGAAGAGTTACGGACTCACTCATAATTGGAGGGACCTCCCGCATAGTTCCATCTACGCCGCGTGTGTACTTCGGAATAACGTCGATCCTGCCATTCTCCTCTATAGCTTGGTACAGACCCGGCAACTCAGCACTGGTATACGCCGCAATCACCGTCTCAGTCGCAAGATATGCATTGGTATCGGTCTTGTCAAGTGTCACCACTAGCTTCCCCCCAACAGGAAAAGCGGGACGAACACCCTTTGGCGTGACCATGTTGCTCCATCTAATTTCGGAAGGATTCTCGTAGGGTACCTCCTCAAAATCTATTGGGGTATTATACAGACGCTGAACGCGATTCAGCATGTCAGAAAGAGGTCTGCTGCTATCATCCGTCAATGTGACCGGCTCAGTAAACAGAATCTTACTCTGTCCATTAGCCAGTAGTGGCGCAACAATTAGCGCGCAAAAAATAAGGGCCTTATCAGGTCTATTCATGTAGTTCATTAGATTAATTACCTCCCAATCGTCTGGCTTAAATTGTCTTTGGTCACTGTCACCGAGGCAGGTCCAATCGTCACTGTTAGGGTATGCTGTGCGAAAGAATCGTCTACTTGCCCTGGCACTTGATCTTCTATCACCATGTTTTGCTGCAGTGTCGTTTTACACGGCAAAATGCTAGGAGCGTTTGTGCGATACCACCCTACCCGGTACGGATCGTAGCCGACGGTGTCATACCCATAGGTGTTGCCCGAGTAACCCGACGCCGCCCCGACATTCCATACAGCCTCGGCTATATAAAACTGGATCAGTGGCGGCGGACTTCCAAGAAGCTTTTTCGCCGCGTTAAAACATGCATCTGAGCCTGGCCCGGTTCCGGTCTCGTAAAGCTGCCGTCTTTGAAATTTGTTTGCATTAGGATCTGGTGGATCGTAAGACTTAGTATCGACAAGTGACTGCACAAAGTTTACTGCCGTAGTGTCAGTTGTTCCCCACCCATTAGAAGACACATTTTCTCCGCTCGGAGTCAAAATTAGATTTGTCTCAAGCGAGTCCGAGCCGCTTCTTCCGCTGCTATTCGACCATTGATTGCTTGCTGTATCGTTGCCCTTATTGAAGACCGTTCCTGAGAAAGTCACACTAGAAACCGGCGTATATCCCTGACATGTTCCAGAGGGATTCGGACCTGATGCCGTCCAGTTGAAATTAGTATAGCCACCTGTGCCATTTGCGATGGCTGAGGGAGAGAACGAGCCAGTAGCCCTATAATTCACGACAGGACAGCTCGTATTAGGCGGAAAAATTAGAACCGTCCCGCTAACACCGCCTGAACCTCCCGGGCTGCCGTTATTCGCAGTCAAGGTCCACTCTGAGTTCGTTGAAGAACCGACAACCTCGATCCACGAACCGCTAAGATATGTTGCAGGGACCGGATCAAGACAGGCGCTAGTAGAGCCGCCGGTACATCCTGTGTTGAGCTGTCCACCTGCCGCATTGCTAACAGAAAAACTAACGGTCTGTGAGGTACTTCGACCGTCCGAAGTTGTAGTCGTAATTGTAAGTTCATGAGTGCTATTGCTCAGAATGGTTGTATCTACGCCATAGTTGTAGCCGACATTAGGACAGCCTGGATAATTTCCAATCGCATTGCAAGCATCTTGGCGATTTCCACCATAGCTCCTGAAGACGGAAGTTATTCAGCTAGCCATTCGAAAGCAAAAACCATTCGGCGCACCGAAGCAGTGTGGCTCCAGTGAAACTGAAGTTATTTTTATAAACATTAGTCGATAATTGCCAAACGAATTCTACTGTGACAGAGGCATTAGGGCATTTCAAGTAATCTTTAGTCCTATGTCCTATGTCCTATGTCCTATGTCCTATGTCCTATGTCCTATGTCCTGGGAGATTTTTCTTAGTAGATACCCCCTATGGAGTATCCCTCGCCGCGCTTGGTCTTGACGTGCTGACCGGGGGAAATCATAGCTTCGATAAGCGGGAAGTTTATGAATATCTCAATCGCCAACCGAAGCTGCTGCGGCCGGCGAACTATGCGCCGGGTTTGCCGGGAAATGGCGTTTACGCGGGGAGCACGAAGGGCGGTATCCCATACGCAGTGGTTAATCTGCAGGGGCGCGTGTATATGTCCCATACCGATTGCCCGTTCCGCAAAGCGGACGAGATTCTGGAGGCATTGGATCCGGACATTAAGATTCGATTTGTCGATTTTCACGCGGAAGTGACCAGCGAAAAAGTGGCGATGGGATGGCACCTGGATGGCCGCGCTACGGCGATGATCGGCACCCATACGCATGTTCCGACGGCGGATACGCGTGTGCTGTCTGGCGGACTGGCGTATCAGACCGATGCAGGCATGACTGGTCCCTACGATTCAGTGATCGGTGTGGAAAAGACGAATATCATCAGCCGTTTTATTACCGGGATCTCGGGACGCATGGAGGCTGCTAAAAGTGGCGTGGAGCTGCACGGAGTTGTGATCAAGGCGGATGAAGTGACCGGGAGAGCGGCTTCTATTCAGCGGGTGCGGTGTATTAAATAACTTAATCCGGATGCAGTAAAGCAATATAATAAACGCTGTTTGGACAAATGTCCAAATTTCTGCAGATCGGAGAACCGTCAGTGAAACCCAGTCGTCGTGACTTCTTGAATCTCAGCAGCGCTGTTGCCGGCGTTAGTGCATTGAACTGGCTGGCACTTCCGGCCAGCGCGCAGAACGCGGAGGCCGATCGAAGCCATTGGCCGCAGGGACGGGCGCTGCCCCGTTTCCCGAAACCGCAGCATCTGGATGTAGCCGACATCACCAGCCTTTCGGGCGATGAGCAGGCCGTGCTGGTCACCCTGCAGGGCATAGTCAATAAGAAGCAGCCGCGAATTTACTGGCTGATCGATACGGACGGTACCGACAAGACCTGGCTCAACACCCTCCAGATCCCGACGACCACCGTCAGCGGTCCGTGGAGCCTGCTGGAGCAGTATCGTACCGAGATCAACGGCGCTGTTATCTACGATCCGAACGTTCCCGACACCGTCAATGTCGCCACCAGCCTTGCGAGTCTGAACAACGCCGTGATCGCAAGCGCCGCTTTGGCAAAACAATACAATTTGCCGGTGGTCGACGATCTCACTGGGCGCTTTCAGAACAAGTTCGACGCTTACGATTGGGCGCTGAGTAATCTATGGCCCAAGCTGACGCACCGAATTCTGACGGCGATCGGGCCCACCAACACGGTCACGGTACCGGGCGTCCAATGGACGACACTGCTTCACGAGACCCGGCCGATTCACGATTCCTCCAATAAGCAGGTCTACACCGCCGATCTTTCGAGCTTCGCCGGGAGCCAATCTGTTTATTTGCGCTACCAGGACGCCGTGTCATCCGATGGATGGGGGCCGTCCGTGTCACAGGTGACGATTACGGCGGACGGCAATACGATTGCCTCGTTTCAGCCGGGCACCTCCGCGGAAACGCCGTTTCTTTTCGACGCCGATAGTTCGCAATTGGCCTCGGGTTGGCGGTTCGCCGACGGCGGTAATTATTTCATCTACAAATTCGCCGTTCCGGCCGGAACAAAGCAATTGACGCTTTCCACCGAGATGTGGAACGAGTTTCTGGTCACCGCCACCAACACCGCTCCTACGGAACAAACAGCGAATCCGCTGTTCCGGGATTACATCGTGGCGACACAGGCGCTTGTGTTTTGGCTTGACCCGCTGGTCGCCGAAGAGGCCGCCTTATTTAGTCAGATTCTCCAGAAAGTACAACCCGACACGCCATATCTTGGGTGGTTTCCTCACGGTAACGAGACACAGGGCGTGACGCTGTGCGCGCAAAACGGCGTTCTTGTCGGGGCCGCGGATGTTTTCAATAATGGCACGGTATTCGGGGGAGCTCGCGATCACATCCGGGTCTCGCAACCGGAAGCGCCCTCCATTGCCCTCGAAAACAAGGTTTACGTTGTCTTGACGATGAGCGAAGGCGACAATCTGCAGTACGTCCAGCACCGTATGCGCTCCATCTGGGACGATCCCAATCGCGGTCAGGCGCCGATTACCTGGAGCATCAGCCCGCTGCTGCTCGACGCCGCGCCCAGCATGCTGGGCTATTATCAGCGCACCCAAACGGCGAATGATTTCCTGGTGGCTGGTCCTTCCGGCGCAGGCTACACCTATCCGGGCGATTGGCCCGCAAACGCGCTTCCGCGTTTCACGAAGCGGACCGGCGATTACATGAGGCGCAGCGGCATGAATATCATCTACGCGCTGAACCGGCAGGACAACACGGATATTCCGTTATCGAACGCCGTGGCGGCACAGTATGTGCAAGACGTGAATCCGCTGGGCATTTTGTACAACTGGGAATCGACCAGCCAGCTCAGCATGCCCGCGGGCTTGCCGACGTTTACGCAGATCGGCATCAGCTCGGTGGCAGAGGGTACGGCTGCACTCCAAACAGCGACAGCGAATTGGGACGGCAAGAGTCCTTTGTTCGTAGCACTGGGAGTGTTGGCGTGGAATCTCATGCCGTCCGATGTGAATACGCTTGTCGCTTCGTTTAGCTCGCAGTACCAGGCGGTGCGGGCGGACGTTTTCTTCAGACTGCTGAAGCAGTCGTTAAATCCGCAACACTGATGCGCTTATTCGGCGCGCCACGATAGCATGGTTGTACATAGACCTGTTTAACGAGAGGATGTTATGGAACAGCTTGAACAAAACGTTTATCCGTTATCCGATTTCGAACGGCACACGGTCGAACTCGTCAAACAGACGAGGGAAAATAAGCGGCGTCTAGTGCTTACCGTAAACGGAAAGGCAGAAGTCATTGTTCAAGATGCCGATTCTTACCAGGAACTTTTAAACCGGCTTGCGGGACTGGAAGCCATCGTCGCCATCCGGCAAGGCTTAAGGGACTTAGAAGAAGGCAATGTTCGGGATGCACGCGAGGCAATGAAGGATCTTCAGACTAAACTTGGCTTATCAAGTTAAAATTTCGAACACAGCTTTAGTCGATGCTGAAGAGTATGTTGCGTTTATCCGGGAGCGCAATCAACAGCCGGATGCCGCCGACCGATGGTTCCGCGAATTGATTGCTTGTATTTTCTCGTTAGAGGAAATGCCTCTAAGATGTCCACTTATCCCCGAGGAAAACGAATTTACCGTTAAGCTAAGACAGATCCTCTATCACTCCCATCGGATTATCTTTTACGTAGATGAAGACACAAGGGAAGTGACTGTCCTTCGTATTTATCATGGCTCCCGCAAGCAGCTAAAGCCAGATGATGCCGGCGAAGTCTGATTTCATTCGGCGCGTAAGGCTGATGCCGGATCTGTTTTCATGGCGCGAAGCACGGGAAGGGCTGTGGCGATAGCGGCGCACAACAGGACGCAGCCTGCGGTGATGAGGAAGGCCACTGGATCGAGCGGCTGCACGCCGAACAGGAGCCTCTGCAGAAATTTTGTCGCAAAGGCCGCGGAGAGAAGACCTGCAGAGAGGCCGATGATGACGGCCGCGATCATATTGGCGCTTACGGTTTGTAGAATGTGACGCGGAGTTGCGCCCAGGGCAAGACGGATTCCTAGTTCACGAGTTCTTCGGCTGACGGAGTAAGACAATGCGCCGTATAAACCGGCTCCGGCAAGAAACAATGACACTAACCCGAAAAAACCGGAGAGGATTGTTACCAGGCGCTCCTGCCAAAGCGAATGTTGCACCTCTTGTTTTAAGTCTTCGACTTCCACCAGCGGCACCTTAGGATCGAGACGACGGAGAAGCTTGCGAACCTCTCCAATGATCGGCGCAGGATTTCCGAATGTCCGTACGTATAAGATGCCCCCCTCCTCCTCGGGAAGCAGATAATAGAAGGTCGGGGTATCTTTCTCGTGCATGGAGCGGTACTTGGCCGTGCCAGTTACGCCGACGATGACTGAGTTAGGCGGCTTGGTTCCATCGGTTCCACCAGTAACAAATTCTTTTCCAGTCGGATTCTGATGCGGAAAAAAGAAATCGGCGAACGCTTTGTTTACTACGATAGGTTGCGGCTTGTGATTCTTGTCTTGCGGTTCGAGATCGCGGCCCGCCAACAGTGGAATTCCCAAGGTTTCGAAATAGGAAGGCGTCACGCCATTAATACTTGTATTCAGAAATGTTTTGGGCGGGAGAACGACGCCTTGGGGAGCGACGGTTGTCCCCATTCCTCGACCACGCATGATGGCAACGTAAGCACGGGCAACTGAACGGACGCCGGGAAGGGTTGACACGCGGGCGTCCAGTTCGCTAAAGAACGTGCCTGTCTGTTGACGGGAATAGCCCACAGCCTCCGGGTCCAGGGTAAATTCCACGATATGCGCCCGGTCAAAACCAGGATTCAGATGCTGAAGATTCCAGAACGTTTTTGACATGAGTACCGCGCCCGTGAGCAATACGGTGCATAGCGCCACCTGAATTGCAATGGGCGCCACGCCGGAAAGGGATTGTGTTGCGCCCCTGCTGTTACCTTTCAGCTCCGCGTCGATGTTGAGCCGTTTTGCTTTCAGGGCCGGCATGGTGCCAAATAGCAGCAAGCTGACCAGCGTTGCAGCTAAGGTGAACAGTAACGCCCTTCCATCGGGAGTGATGGTGAGGATCTGTCTTGTAGCGTGAGACCAATCAAAGCCTCGTACAGAGGGCAGAAGACTCACCAAGGCGGGCGATAGCACGTAAGCAAGAGTGATCCCCAAGGCAGCGCCCGGAACCGCTAACAGCAGATTTTCCGTCAAGAACTGGCGTGCTAACCGCCAGAGGGAAGCGCCAATGGAAAGACGGACTGCAATCTCGCGTTTACGCTCTTCCGCCTTTGCTAGCAACAGCCCCGAGATATTGGCGCAGACGGCCAAAAGAAGCAGCCCGACGCCTCCCATCAGCAGCAGCAGCGTGGTGGCAAATTGACTTCGCATGTAAGAAACGCCGTGGGCGGCGGATGGAAGAGCAATGCGGTAATCGCTTGCGTACTTAATATCCCGCAACATGTTTTGTTGCTGTGCCGGCGAAAGAGCCTTTCCTCCGTAACTACGCGTGACCATTTCGCGTGAAATATTTTCGTCCGTGGCGCGAAGCTGCGGAGCTATGGCAGCGGCTGCCGCGCCCGGAGGGACATTGGGTGCTAAACGCGCCAGAATATCAAACCTAAACGGCCACTTCCAATCAGGAGTCCGAACATCATGACCGCTAATAGCCGGCGCTGCGGAGATGGGAAGCCGGACATCCGGGGCGCGGTCGATATCGACGCTATGGAAATCCCTTGGCAAGACTCCGACAATGAGAAAAGGAGATTTCTTGATTCGAATCGTGCTGCCAATGGCATTGGATCGCTTGTTGAATTGTGACTGCCAGAACTGATAGCTGATCACAACCGGTATGTGGGACGCTGTTGCGTCCGATGGTGTTAAGATCCGGCCCAGAATTGCATGAATGCCTAATTCGGTGAAGTAGTTCGGCGACACAATCGCGGTGGAGATCATGCGCACGGTTCCCTTTTGATTGAGCGGAACGAAACTTGAACTTGTGAATTCTTGCTCCGCTACAGCCGAGGAGAACAGGTCCTTTCTTGCGGAAACCTCTTCGAACTGACGGTAGAAGAAGCCGGTATCCGGCCTCCCCCATTGCTCGCGCACTTTTTCCAATAGAAACAAGCTTTGCGGGTCACGAACAGGCAGAGGCTTCAGCAACAGCGAGTTGATAAAACTGAAGATTAGCGTATTCGCGCCGATGCCGATAGCGAGCAACGCAATAATGGTGCCGCTCAGTAATTTATTTCGAGTAAGCTGACGAAAACCGAACTGCAAATCACGCCACATGGCGTTCAGCTTATCGCAAAACGAAGCAGAAAATTACACCTCGACGGCGGCTTCCACCTCGTTGCCTATCGGACTTAACGATACGCCTTCCCACCGCGCCACGACGGCCGTTGCCACGCAGTTGCCGAGCAAATTAACGGAAGTCCGGCACATGTCCATCAGTGCATCCACGCCAAGAATCAGAGTGATGCCTTCCAGCGGCAGATGAAACGTGCCGAGCGTCCCTGCCAGGATAACAAGCGAGGCCCTGGGCACGGCGGCGACGCCCTTGCTCGTCAACATCAGCGTCAACATCATGGTGATCTGAGTACCGAGCGGCATGTGAACCCCGGCCGCTTGCGCGACAAAAACAGACGCAAGCGAGAGATAAAGCGTGGAACCGTCAAGGTTGAAGCTGTATCCGGTCGGCAGCACGAATCCGACGATGTGTTTTGGGACGCCGAAGCGCTCCATATTTTCTAGTGCAAGCGGGAGAGCCGCCTCGCTCGTCGCCGTCGAGAATGCAATCAAAAACGGCTGACGCGCGGCACGAGTAAACCGGGCAATCGGCACTCGTGCCAACGCCAATGCCGATCCGAGTACCAGAACAACAAACAGGGCTTGCGCCAGATAAAGCGTGCCGACGAGTTTGCCCAGGCCGAAGAGTACGCCGATTCCCTTCGATCCGATGGTCACCGCAATTGCCGCGCCTACGCCGAACGGCGCAAGATACATGACGTACTTGGTGTAGCGGAACATCACCTCCGCGACGGCCTTGGCGAAATCAATGACTGGTTGAGCTTTGGGACCAACGGTCGAACAGGCCGCGCCGAAAATGAAAAAGAACACCACCATCTGCAGCACATCGTTTTGAGTCAACGATTCGAAGATGTTGGTGGGCGTTGCGTGTTCGAAAACCTGGCTGATGGAAACAGGCTTTGCAAGCGCAGTAAGGCCAGTTCCGCCGGCAAGCGTCAAGCCTATCCCAGGCTTCATCACGTTCACGACGGTGAGTCCAATCACCAAAGCCAGTGTAGTCGCGATTTCGAAGTAGACGATTGCCTTCAGCGCAATACGGCCCATCGTCTTCAGCTCGCCAGCCGCGGCAATGCCATAAACCAGCGTTCCAAACAGCAACGGGCCGACGATCGATTTAATCAGCCGCAGAAAGATGTTACTAACCGGCGCGAGACTCTTTGCAAACTCCGGAAAGAAGATGCCCAGCAGAATCCCAATTATCAGGGCAATAAAGATCCAAGAAGTCAGCGAGAGCCGCTTTAGCAATAGCATCGAAAGTCATCGTCCTCCCCATTTCAGTTTTTCCCTAAGCACGTCAAAGAAAAGTAATTTCGGCGGGCGGATCAAACTGATGATCTTCGACGAGGAGCTGCAGATGACGCGGTCGCCCTTCGACATAGGCTCTCCTACCTGACCATCGACTGTCAAGAACGTTCCTTCATCGCCGTGATTCAAAATTTGAATAACGCTGGTATCCGGCACGATGACGGGACGATTGGTCAACATGTGCGGACAAATCGGCGTAATACAGAAAGCACCGACCGAGGGAAAGATGATGGGGCCGCCGGCCGATAAGGAATAGGCCGTAGAGCCGGTGGGCGTTGAGATGATTAAGCCGTCTGCTTTGTAGCCGGTCACCAGATGGCCATCGACATAGGTATCGAGATCGATCATGCGGGCGATCATTCCTTTATTGATCACCACGTCGTTTAATGCCGAATAGGTTCCAATGACTTGCTCGCCCCGGACGAGTTCGCAATCGATCATGCGCCGCCGTTCAATCCGGAGATCGCCTTCAAGAGCGCGTTTCAGCTCCGGGTAGAGTTCTTCCACCGTGATGGCCGTCAAGAAACCAAGCCGGCCAAGATTGACGGCGAGAATGGGAATTCCGGTTCCGGCAACGGCGCGGGCCGCCGAAAGAAGCGTTCCGTCGCCGCCCAAAACGACAATGAGACCGGCTCCGGCAACTAAGTCCTGACGCGTGTAACACTGCTGCAATCCGCCATACAAGGCGGTCTGTTCGTCACAGCGGTAACGAATATGACGCTCGTCCAGCCATTTCAGCAGGCCGCAGACGATGTCCGTCGCGCGTTGAATGTTTGGTTTAGAGATGATGCCTACTGTTTCGATCTGTTGCATGTTTTCCGAGAGCGCAGCTATCGATGATTAGACTACAAGCAGGGATTAGACCACAGACCGGCGGCGGGCATGAAGCAGGAACTCGCGATTGCCCTCAGCGCCCTCAATTGGACTGTTCGTAAGATCAGTTGCGAAACCGGCGGCATGAAGCGAACCGGCTACACGATCGCAGGCGAATTTGTGAGCGTTCGGGTCGCGCACTATACCGCCCTTGCCCACCAGTTCGCGGCCCACTTCAAATTGAGGTTTCACCAGGATAATCCAGTCGCCATCCGATGCCAGGAGAAAAGATAAGGCCGGGATGAGCAGCGTCACCGAAATGAAGCTAACATCGCAGACCATGACATCGATGATCTCGCCGATCTCTTCGGCCTTGAGATAGCGGGCGTTTACTCGCTCATGCAGCACAACACGGCTGTCGGTTCGCAACTTCCAATCGATTTGCCCTGCTCCGGTATCAACCGCGTGAACTCGGAGCGCGCCCTGTTGCAGGAGGCAATCGGTAAATCCACCGGTGGAAGTGCCCACGTCCATGCACACGCGGCCTGCCACGGAGACATTGAAATGAGCAATCGCCTTTTCCAGTTTCAGACCTCCACGGCTGACATACTGAAGGGGCTGTTCCACGGCGATGCGCGCACTGCCAGGTACCAGGCGGCCGGGCTTGTCCGAACGCTGGCCGTCGACGCTTACTTTACCCGCCAGTATAAGCGCTTGCGCCTTTTCACGCGAGGGGGCCAGTTGCCGCTCGACTAGCATCAGGTCTAAGCGTTGTTTACCATCTCCCCGCATTCAGTTAAGGGCTACAGCAGCGCGGGTGGGCATTAAGCCTTGCGCTGCACGATGAAATCGGCAATTTGACGCAAACGCTCCGCGCGGCTACCAAATCGATGCAGAGCCTCATGCGCTTTAAGCCGCTGTTCTTCGGCCATCTCGCGCGAGCGGGCAAGGCCATACACGGCCGGGAAAGTAATCTTGTGCTGCGCCTGGTCCTTGCCCGCAGTTTTGCCAAGCGCTTCCGAAGGCGACTCCACATCCAAAAGATCATCGACGATCTGGAACGCTAATCCGGCGTGTTCTCCGTAGGAAGAAAGCGCCCGCAGCTCTTCTTCGGTGGCACGAGCGTAGATCGCTCCCATGCGCACGCTGGCGCGCAACAAAGCGCCTGTTTTTGCGCGATGAATCGATTCCAACAGATCCGCCGTGGGAGACTTTCCTTCTCCCTCCAAGTCCTTCACCTGGCCGCCGATCATTCCTCCCACGGTACCGGACGCTTTCGCTAGCTCCCGCACCAGCCGAACAATGCATTCAGCGCTAACTCCGCGAACACGGCTGAGCACTTCAAAGGCGAGCGTCAGCAGGGCATCCCCGGCAAGAATCGCCATGGCCTCGCCGAACATTTTGTGGCAAGTGGGGCGGCCACGCCGCAGGTCGTCATTATCGAGTGCGGGCAGGTCGTCGTGGATCAGGGAATAAGTATGAATCAGCTCGAGTGTTGCCGCCGCGTTCTCGACGCCATCGGGGGAGTCCGAAATGGCATGGGCAGCCGCGATCGCCAAGATGGGGCGGATGCGTTTTCCACCGGCAAACAGACTGTAGCGCATCGCCCGGTGGATCACGCCGGGATCTTCGGACTCTTCCGGTACCCACTTCCCCAGTACGCTCTCTACAATCTGAACCTGCTCGGCAAGGTACTCCTGCAATGTTGCTTCTGCGGCTGTCTTCATTTGGCAAAATTTTCGGAGTCGAAGGGAATCGCTGTCATTTCCGAACCTTTCCGCATCAGCACTTCGACACGGGTTTCAGCACTCTCCAATTGGCGCTTGCATTCGGCGCTCAGCCGCATGCCATTTTCAAACAGCGCCAGACTTTGCTCTAAGGGCAGGTCACCCATTTCCAGCTCTTTCACAATACGTTCGAGTTCTTCCAGTCCTGCTTCGAAACTGGCAGGCGCCGCTTGTTCCTCGGGCATTGGACTATTGTAACGGCCTCAGAAAAACGATGCCAAACGCATAAAGCTCTGGGCGGGTCTTATCATGAAACAAACCGGGATGAAGCAGAAACGCACTGCCGTTCAACTTTCAAAAGACAAAACTTTTCTCTTCGCGATTGCGGCGCTGGCGGTGATTATCGGCCTGTCGTGCTGGAACTGGCATCGCTATCAGGCTGCAAACAACAACGTACGCGATACCGTAATTGCTCTTCAGGACGTGAGTGACGTTCTATCGACCATGAAGGATGCGGAAACGGGGCAGCGCGGATACCTGCTTACCGGATCGCAGCGTTACCTGACCCCGTTTGAGGATGCCGAAAAAAATGTGCATGAACAGATGCAGTCTCTGAACGCCTACTTGAGAAGCGACGGAAATCTGCAGGCGGTTTGGGCTCAACTCCAACAAGCAATCGGGGAGAAGTTCGTCGAGCTAAGGCAAACTGTGACCTTTAAACAAAAAGGGAAAGGCGCGCAAGCCATGCAGATTGTCTCTTCCGATCTAGGCATCCGCATCATGGCCCGGATTCGTGATGACTGTTCCAAGCTTCAGAACAGATTACAAGATCAGCTCATGAAACGTGATACGGAGGAAGAGGCACAAATGCTGCGGCTGCAGGTGGGCACCACTGCCGCCAGTTGTCTACTGCTTGCGCTTGTCGCACTGTCAACGTTGAAGTTCAAACGAGAAAAGGAAGCGGCCGAAGCGGCAAATCAAGCGAAGAGTGTTTTTTTGGCCAATATGAGCCATGAGCTGAGAACACCGCTGAACGCCATTATCGGTTACAGCGAGATGCTGATCGAAGAGACCGAAGCAGAGGGGCATCACGCATTAACCACCGATCTTCGGAAGGTCCAAACATCGGGCCAGCATCTACTGGAGCTCATCAATGCGGTCCTGGATCTGTCGAAAATCGAGTCCGGCAAGATGGAGCTTTATCTGGAAACATTCAGTATTTCAGAACTGCTGGATGAGGTTAATACGGTGGTTCGGCCCTTGGCGGACAAGAACGAGAACACTTACAGCGTTCAGCTCGATGACCGGCTTATTGAACTTCGCATAATATAGTGTGATCAAAAGCTGAGCGAAGACTGCTTCCAGCAGGCAATCAAGAGCGGCTTGCGGCGGCACATGCGTTTGAGGCGGCTACGTGCGATGTCGCCGAGGCTCCAGAGATCCTTGGCGCAGACGTTGGGTAACTCGTGCTGCTTCAGATGCGCCCAGATGTATTCGACCGGATTCAGTTCCGGCGCATAGGCTGGCAGGCGAAGCACATGGATTCTTCCTTGCAAGCCCGCTAGAAAATCCTTCACGAACCGGCTGCGATGCGCGGCCAAGCCGTCCCAGACAATCAGCAGCTTGCCGGGAATCACACGCAACAACTTTTCCAGGAAGATCACCACCTGCGGACTTTTCACCGTATCGGCAAACAGTTCGAAGTGCAGGTTCCAGCGGCTGAGACCGGCGATCAGCGACAAGTTCTTCCAGTTGAAATGATGAAACAGGAGGGGCGTTTGGCCGCGTGGAGCCCAAGTGCGGCAGCGGTGCGGCTTCTGGGTTAATCCGCTTTCGTCAATAAAGACAAGGGTGCGGCTTTCCGTGAGTGCTTTTTTTTAGCAGCGGGCCAGGTGATGCGTTTCCATTCCCGAATCGCTTTCTCATCCCGTTCCAATGCCCGGCCCACGGGACGTTGCGGGCTCCAGCCCAAGCCGCGCAAAATACGCCAAACGTGGCCGGGATGGTAGCGAATGCCGAACTCCTGCGCAATCAGATGGGCTACCCGTTCACAGGTCCAAAGTGGTGTTTCGTAGCCCAGTTTCTCGGGACCGGCGAGCAGTCTACCGGTCAACGCTTTGGTTTGCTTGTCGTCCAGCCGTGGTTTGCGTCCGGCGCGGCCCGCTTGCGCCAGAGCCTTCTTGCCCCCTGCGCTATACTCCTTGCGCCAGCGGCTCACGGTTTGGTTGGCGACCCCCAACTGGCGGCCAATCCGACTATTGTTGAGACCCTCGCGCATCAGCCCCAAGGCGCTCATGCGCCGCGCTTCCAGCGCATCGAAGTCGCGCGCCACACCACGCGGGTTTCCCATATCTATAAGAACCCGCCCAGCCTCCATTTGTTCCGCTATATTACGCGCACCTCAATAATTCCATGCGAGCCGACGAAATCAAGGTTCGTCAAAGTCTCTTGAACCTGTTGAGCAACGCATGTAAATTTACCTCGCGGGGGAAGATATCGCTCGATGTGCAAAGCCTTCCCGAAGACAAGATCGCTTTTATCGTGAGCGACAGTGGCGTGGGCATGACGGCCGAGCAGATTTCCAGACTGTTCACGCCGTTCACACAGGCAGACTCCTCCACGACTCGAAGATATGGAGGGACTGGACTGGGCTTGACCATCAGCAGAAAGTTTGTGGAGATGATGAGCGGCGAAATCACCGTGGAGAGCGAAGAAGGTAGAGGCACGAAATTTACTATGACGCTGCCTCGGGTTATTCAAGAGGAACCGGCGCAAGCGACAAGAGCCGCTGAAGTCCGTGGTAAATCAGACGCAGTCTCCGGCACTGTATTAGCGATCGACGACGATCCAACCGTTCATGACTTATTGAGGCGTACCCTAGCGAGTCATGGATTCCGCGTGGAGAGCGCCTTCAGCGGTGAAGAAGGCATACGGCTTGCGCGCAAACTGCATCCTCAAGCTATTACGCTGGACGTCATGATGCCGGGCATGGATGGCTGGACTGTTCTCTTATCTTTGAAAGCGATACCAGAGTTGGCGGATATTCCTGTCGTGATGCTTACCATTGCCGACAATAAGAATCTCGGCTACTCCTTGGGCGCGGCCGAGTTCCTCACCAAACCGCTGGACCGGCGGCGCTTCACCTCGGTCATGCTCCGGTACAAGCGCAAGGCGCCGCACACGGCGCTCATCGTGGATGACGATCCCGCATCGCGAGACATGCTACACCGACTGCTGGAGGGTGACGGTTGGACGGTAGCGGAAGCCGAGAACGGAAAGATAGCGCTGGAACTGCTTCGCAACGAGAAGCCCAGTGTTATTCTTCTCGATTTAATGATGCCTGAGTTGGATGGCTTTGGATTCTTGGAGGAATTGCATAAGCACGACCGGCTGCGATCCATTCCTGTCATTGTTATTACGGCGAAGAACCTTACCGACGAGGATCGCGCGCGGTTGAATGGAGGAGTCACGCGGGTGCTTGAGAAAGGCACGTACAAGCGCGATGACTTATTAAACTACGTCACTTCCGTTATCGAACGAAGTGCTAGATCGGACAGCTAGGACACGGCAGGCACGAGTAGAACCTTTGAATCTCTCGGCTTCGTTTCCGGCATGGCGAACAGAAACGTGAGAAATGCCAGGGCAGCGATTCCCGCCAGAAACAGAAACGCCGCATTGTAGCTCCAGCGGTGAATGAGCATGCCTGCGAAAGTGTTACTAAGGGAAGCGCCTATCCTTACCGCGGTTGCCAATGCCCCCTGTGCAAAGTTAAACCGGCCAGTGCCATTGGTCAAATCTGCCAGAACAGCTAGCGAAACGATACCGAAGATGCAGGCGCCGATGCCATCCAAGAGCTGAATGGCCACGAGCAGAACCGGATCGGATGTAAGCGTGTAAAGAAGACCGCGAAGCGGCAGAACCGCGAAGGCGATGAGGAAAACGGGCTTGCGACCCCATCGCGCCGCGCCACGGCCGGCAAATGGCGATGCAATGGTGACGACTACCTGAGTGGTTATGATGCACGCAGACATCAGCAGCGAGGACTCACGAGGGCGGCCACGGGAAAGCATTTCGCCCAAGATGGGCAGCATAGCCGCATTGGCAAAATGAAACAGCACGGCGCAGGCGGCGAAAATCAGCAATCGGGAGTCCTTAAGCAGAACGCGAAAAGAGGAAGCCTTCGCCCTTGCTCCTTGGGGTAGACCTCTAGCGGCTTCGTTATTGATTTCTTCACCGCGAATAGATATCAGGGAGACAAAAGCAGGAACAGCAGCAAACACCACCGATACGAAAATGGCACGGTTCGAGATACAATAGCCGATCAAACCCATACTCAAAGCAGCGACAACGTTTCCGGCGGCATTGAAGGATTGGATTTGACCCATGCGGCGAGGAAATTGAATCTGGCCGACGAGACCCAGCGCAATTGCGGCCATTGCCGGGCCCATAAAGCCACCACACAATCCAAGCACTGCCTGTGAAAACAGAACTGGCGTAAAGGACGGCCTGAAGGCAACTAACAATGACGCCAAGGATGTGAGAACTACGCCGGCGGCGATCAGCATTTTTTTGTTTGTGGAGCGGTCGACCAGTATCCCTCCCGGCGTTTGAGCGGCGATACCGACCAGTCCCCCTAAGGTCAGCACAAATCCGACCTGTTCCGGGTTCCAATGACGGCTGGCAAGATAGACGGCGAGGAATGGTCCGATCCCGCTTTGGACATCCGCCAAGAAGAAGTTCAGCCAGTTCAGGCCACGCAAGCTTCGCGGAGAGGCTTTCGTTGTCATCATTGCCCGGCTCGAGCTAAAAGCGCCAATACGGCAAGCGCTAATGCAGGCGGCATAACGAGCGCACCATAGCGCAAGAATTTCCAAAAGCCGACACGCTGCCCTTCTCGCCGAATCGCGATAAGCCAGAGAATGGTGGCCAGCGATCCTGTTACGGAAAGATTCGGACCGAGATCGACACCGATCAGTACAGAGTCACGGAGGACTCCCGTTGCGCCTGCAACCCTCACCGCATTGCCGCTGATCAAGCCGCTGGGGAGATTGTTCATCAGGTTGGAGACGAGTGCGAGGCCAAAGGCGGAACTGAGCCCGGCGCTAGCGGAAGACCACGACTTCATGTGTTGTAGTGCCTGGACAACAAGATGCTGTGCACCAGCGCCATTTATCGCTTCGACAACAACAAAAAGACCGGCAACCAGCGGAATAACACTCCAAGAAATTTCTCTTATGATGTCCCAAAATGCTCTTCTGTCACGAAGGACGATCACGATCGCAACCAGAATGGCAGCGGCAGACGCAGGCAAACCCAGACTCTTGCCGAGAGCCGATGCGCACATGAGCACAATAGCGAGAAACCCAATTCCGCCCAGCGTTATCTTGCCAGACCTGGATAATGGCTTGTCTTTCAGATCCCGCTGCATGTCTCCTTGAAGAAGTTTTCTAGAAAGCCAGCGGAGGACAAAGAAAGTGGCCGCGATGGATGCTAAAGATGGAAGCCCAAATGTCAGGATCCACTGCTTCAAAGGCGGCATGCCTCCGCTGTAGACGACCAAGTTTGCCGGATTGGAGATGGGCAGTACGAAGCTGGCGGCGTTCGCTATGAAAGCGCAGGTTAGAAGATAGGGTAGCGGCTCGGCTTGGGCAGTTTTCACGGCGGCTTGCACGGCTGGCGTAAGGACAACCGCCGTGGCATCGTTAGACAGCAGGACCGTAACGACAATACCGACAGCGTAGATCAATGAAAAAAGACGTATTCGCGAACCTTTCGCCGCCTTCACGGCATGAACAGCGATCCAGTCAAATACGCCCTCGCGACGCGCTAGCTCGGATACGATCATCATGCCGATCAGAAACAGGTAAACGTCGGTCCCCTTGCCTACCGCACGTGCCGCGCTTGCTGTTGGAACTAGGCCAAAGGCAACAAGGAGGCAAGCGCCAGCAACCGACCACCACGCCTCTGGAAGTCCCTTAGGACGGATCAGCACGAACGCAATGGTGAGGAGCGAGATCGCCCAAATGGCGGCGGCATGCCCGCTAAAGCCCGAAATTTCTGTCATCTAGTTTTTCTATCGTGACGCATCCGTGCTGTTGCACTTATAATTCCGCTGGCGCAGGCGATGGTTTGCCACAGTTTTATCGCAGGAAAGCCGGTCAGGTGTACGGATGAGGAACAGCGCTTGTTCCGCATTCGCCCGCAAGTAGTTCGTCTGGGAACGGAGATTGCCTAAGATGAAAAGGCAGACCGAATGCCAGCACCGAAGACGCTTTCCACTCCGATCCTCATTCATATCGCGAAAGAACTCAACGTTCCCATCAAGAATCTGATCGCCACCATCGCCTTGTTTGACGAGGGTGGCACAGTTCCCTTCATCGCGCGTTATCGCAAAGAAGTGACCGGCAACCTGGACGAAGTTGCCATCGGCAGCATTGAAGAGAAGCTTGGATATTTCCGCGAATTGGAAGACCGCCGGGAGACCGTTCTCAAGTCGATTAGCGAACAAGGCAAGCTGACGCCGGAGCTGAAAAGTAAGATCGAAGGCACGTTCGACAAGACCGAATTAGAAGATCTATACCTACCGTTCAAGCCCAAGCGTCGCACGAAGGCGATGATTGCCCGCGAGAAGGGCTTGGAACCCCTGGCGCAGTATTTATGGGAGCAAGCCTCCACAGCACTTCCGCTTTCCGAGTATGCCGTGAGTTTCGTCGATGCCGAAAAGGGTGTCGATTCCGTTGAAGGGGCTCTCGAAGGCGCGCGACATATCGTTGCGGAGCAGATCAGCGAGACCGCCGAGTTTCGCCAGCATCTGCGGCACATGATGCTGACCGAGGGAATGATCGTTAGCCGGGCTATCGAGGGAGCGAACGATCCTGACGGTAAATTTAAGATGTACGCCGAGTATAGTGAGCCCGCAGCGAAGATTCCGTCTCATCGAATGCTCGCAATCCGGCGTGGCGCGAGTGAGAACATCCTGTATTTCCAGATTGAAGTCGATCCGGCGCGAGCCGTCGCTTACCTGAAGAGCAAGGTCATTCGCGAGCCGGGCGATTGGGTTCAGCAACTCCAGTTGGCGGTCGAGGATGCCTGGCAGCGACTGCTCAATCTTTCCATTCAAACCGAAGTGCGGTTGGAATTAAAGGAGCGGTCGGATGTTGAAGCCATACGCGTGTTCCGGGAGAATTTGCAGAACCTGTTGTTGTTGCCGCCTGCCGGCATGATCGGCGTCTTAGCGGTCGACCCAGGGCTGCGAACCGGGTGCAAAATCGCCGTGGTGGATGCGACCGGTAAGTTTTTGGATCATGGCGTTATTTATCCACTGGAACCAAGGCAGGACGTGTCAGGCGCAGCAAAAACGCTCCGTGCATTGATCGAAAGACATCAGGTTCGTGCCATCGCCATCGGCAACGGCACGGGATCGCGGGAAGCCTCCGGATTCGTTCAAGACTTCTTGCGTGAGGCAAAGTTGCAAAACGTCTTCAGCGTTGTCGTAAACGAATCGGGAGCATCCATTTACTCAGCTTCTGAAATAGCACGTCAAGAGTTCCCGGATCTGGATCTCACGGTTCGTGGCGCCATTTCGATTGCCCGCCGGTTACAGGATCCTCTGGCCGAACTAGTGAAAATCGATCCCAAGTCGATTGGCGTGGGACAGTATCAGCACGACGTGGATCAGCGCAAACTGAATACTGCGCTAGAGAACGCAGTGGAAAGCTGCGTGAACAGAGTAGGCGTCGATCTAAACACGGCGTCGTTTGCCTTGCTTCGTCATGTTGCGGGAATCAATGAACGCGTGGCGCAAAAGATTGTCGAATTCCGCAATGAGAACGGCGCATTCCGTTCGCGTGTGCAGTTGAAGGCTGTCTCCGGTTTTGGGCCAAAGACATTTGAACAGGCGGCGGGCTTCTTACGAATACGTGGCGGCGATAACCCGCTTGACATGACGGCGGTGCATCCCGAGTCTTACCTTGTTGTTCAGCGAATCGCAGAGTCGCTGAAGACGGGCATTGGCGATCTGATCGCGAAGCCGGCGCTGGTCACCAGTATTCGTGTTGAGGAATTCCAAACAGAGAAAGCTGGCGTCTATACCTTGCGGGACATAGTGGAGGAGCTGCGCAAGCCGGGGAGGGATCCGCGCGAGCAGTTTGTCGTTCCTCAGTTCCGCGCCGACGTGAAGGAGATTACGGATCTCAAACCGGAGATGGTACTGGAAGGTACGGTCACGAACGTGACTAATTTTGGAGCTTTTGTCGATATCGGAGTTCATCAAGACGGGTTGGTGCACGTCAGCGAACTCTCCACGAGATTTATCAAGGACCCAAACGATGCTGTGAAGGTTGGCCAAATTGTTCGGGTAAAGGTGATTTCGGCGGATCCGAAGGCAAAGCGCATTGCGCTGTCGATCAAGGCATTACAACAGAGTGAATTGCCGAAGGTAAAAAATGCACCGGAAGGCAGGAGGCCGCAACAGAAAGCGCAGCCGCCTTCGATGGACGACAAACTCGCGAAATTGACGGAACGATTTCGAACCCGGTAGGCTGCGGCCAGCAAGGTCGAATAGCAACCATAAGGTCCGAAAATGGCTAGAAATCGCCGGAGCTTCTGGCCATACTGAACTCATGGATCTCGATCGCGCCGCTTGCTACCGCGCATTGCTTACGCGAGACGTACGCTTCGACGGCCGCTTCTTCACGGGCGTTACGTCAACGGGAATCTACTGCAGGCCGGTTTGTCCGGCACGCCCTCCTAAATTTGAGCATTGCCTTTTTTACCCAAGCGCGGCCGCGGCCCAAACGGCGGGATTCAGATCCTGCCTTCGATGCCGTCCCGAAGTCGCGCCATCGCTGTCTGCCTGGCATGGAACTTCCGCTACAGTCCAGCGCGCGCTGAACCTGATTGAAAGTGGATCCGCCAACGAGAGCGACCTACCGCAATTGGCCGCTCGATTAGGCATTGGGGAACGGCATCTCAGACGTTTGTTCAAAAAGCATCTAGGAACGTCACCCAAGGCGGTGGTGCAAACGCGGCGCATCCTTTTCGCCAAGCAATTGATTACCGACACATCCCTTCAGATGACGGATGTTGCATTGGCAACGGGCTTTGGAAGCGTACGGCGGTTTAATGATGCGATCCAGCGATTGTACGGCCGTTCTCCGCGAGAGTTACGTAGAAACAACTTTCCAACAGAATCTACAATTCGTCTGATGCTTCCTTTCAGTCCGCCCTACGACTGGGCGGGAATCCTAAATTTCCTTCGCCCGCGCGCCATTCCGGGAGTCGAAGTAGTGGAGGCCGAGCGGTACTGGCGAAGCATTGAGATGGGCGGCGTGCACGGGGTCATCGCCGTCTCGAAGGGTGCCGGTTCTTCGCTCTGCGCGGAAATTCGCTTTCCTCACATGCATGCGCTAAGTGAAATCGTGCGCCGTCTTCGTTGTCTCTTCGATCTGAGCGCCGATCCATTCACAATCGGTCAGCATTTGGCACAAGATCCCACGTTGGCGCATCTGTTGGCAACGCGGCCCGGATTGCGCGTGCCCGGCTGCTGGGACGGATTTGAGGTCGCTGTGCGTGCCGTTCTAGGTCAGCAGGTGACGGTACGCGCCGCTACACAGTTAGCCGGCCACGTAGTTGCTGCATTTGGTAAGCAACTGTCCATCGCTGACCGCACCGGAGTACCTTCCGGGTTGAACACTGTTTTCCCCCTTCCGGCGGATCTGCGGCAGGTGGGTTCTCCAACATTGGGCATGCCGAACGCCCGGCAGATCGCCTTGCGGGAGCTGGCTCTCCTGGCGGAAAAAGACGCGCATCTTTTTCAGATCGGCTGCAGCTTGGAGGATGCCATCGAACGCCTGAAGAGTGTGCCCGGCATAGGCGACTGGACAGCACAGTACATCGCCATGCGGATTCTGCGTGAACCGGATGCGTTTCCGGCGCAAGACGTGGCGCTGCTACGATGCTGCTCGGCCGCTTTTGGGGCCAAAGGCTTCGGAGAGGTGTTACGCAAAGCCGATCAGTGGCGTCCGTGGCGAGCGTATGCGGCCATGCATCTTTGGGCTTCCGATGCGGATCGAAGGCGCGAGGAGGTGTGCCGTGAAGCTGTGGCTTGACTCGTTCGATTCACCGATTGGCACGATATTGCTTGTATCGGACGACACACATCTTCGCGCGCTGGATTTTCTGGATTATCGCGAGCGTATGCTCCGCCTTCTGCGGCTGCGTTACGGGAAGTTCGATCTGATGCCTGCTGCGGATCCGGCCGGGGTAAAACCGCGCCTGCGTTCTTATTTCAGCGGTGAACTAAACTCTATTGTCGGCATTCCTGTTGCTACCGGCGGGACGGAGTTTCAGAAGCGAGTGTGGAGCGCCTTGCGCGAGATTCCCGCAGGAACAACGATCTCATATGGAACGTTGGCGGCCCGGCTCGGGCAATCGCAAGCCGCAAGAGCCGTGGGACTCGCTAACGGAGCCAACCCGGCGGGCATTGTTGTCCCTTGCCATCGAGTGATCGGCTCCAATGGCTCGCTCACCGGTTACGGAGGCGGCGTTGACCGTAAGCGCTGGCTGCTGGCGCATGAAGTTCACTGGGTCGATGTTACCGCGTCTGCGTTTTGCGCCGGGCAGTAGCCGTGCTGGAGGATACACCAATCTGCCGCAGTTGCTGCTGCGCTTTTCGGGCATCGTCGGTGTGAGGATAAGTCTCGGACAAGTCGCGGAACTCTTGCGCGGCGCGGTTGCGCTGACCGGCTTTCAGCAGGGCCATCCCTTTCATCAGGTGGGCATCCGGAGTCTTCGGATTTTCGGGATACCGCTCCAGCACGGAATCGAACGCTTGCACCGCACCGTTAAAATCGCCGCGATTATAGGCGATCTCGCCGATGTAGTATTGTGCGCTCGGCGCAAGCTCGGTATTCGGAAAGTAAGTAAGGTATTGCTGGAACTCTTGCAGCGCCAAATCGGCCTTGCCCGTTTGCAGATCGCGTCGCGCATCGGTGTAGGTCTTATCGGCGCTCATGCCAGCGGGAGGCGTTGCAGCCGACGGACCGGGCTGGCCATTGGGAGCACCGGGAGCGGCTCCGGGAGTACCCGGCGAAGACCCAGGAGCACCGGGGGCGGGTGGAGGCGACTGCATAATCTGCATCTGATTTTTCAGGTCCGTCATCTTCGCGTCCATGCGCTCCAAACGGGAGTTCAAGTCGGCCAGCGAATCCTTGAGCGAGCGCATGTCGTCGCCCATGGTGTCCACCTTGCCACTCAAGCCGGTCACCGGCGCTAGCGATTTGCCGACACCGTTGCTCACGGAATCCTGCAGGCTACTCATAGCGGAGTTAGTGCGCGCCGAACTCTCCTGCGTCTGCTGCAAAAGCACTTTCATCGCGGCAAAATTCTGATCGAGCGTCCGCTGCATGGTGTCCATTTTGTCCTGCAGCAGAGCAACATCGCGCTGCAATTGGATCATCTCCTTGCTCGCGCCAAAAGAAAGCGCGGAGCAGGTCAATGTCAGCAGAGCGAGGCGTAGAAACTTCATGTAAGTAAACTCCTAAGGCGGGGACGGACCGATCGCCCGTCCCTACGTCTATTTGTCTTTATTTTAGAGGCTATTGACCCGCCGAGAAGTGGGCGCGGCGGTTTCTTGCGTAGCAATCTTCCGTCGCGTCGGTGCACAATGGCCGCTCCTTGCCGTAGCTAATGGTTTTCAATTTGTCGGCGGGAATTCCCATCGCAACCAGGGCATTCTTCGTCGCCGTGGCACGCCGGTCTCCCAGAGCGAGGTTGTACTCGGCGGAGCCACGCTCGTCACAGTGACCCTCAATCTGCACGGCAAAGTTCGGATCCTGGGCAAAGATCGTTTTCAGCGCAGTCGCGTCGGATTGCAGAACAGGTTGATCCGCGGCCCGCACATCGCTCTTGTCGTAATCGAAATGGAGGTCTTGTACTTGACTGGCCAAAATTTCGGCCGGGGTTTGGGCGGGAGCCTTAGCCGTTTGCTCAGGCGGAGGCGGCGTACTGACCGTCACGGTGACATCGGCATCGGTGCTTCCGCCAGAATTAGACGCGGTCAGGTGGTAAGTCGTCGTGCTGGTCGGGTACACGGCGCGGCGGCCATTGGGACTGATCTGCCCGATTCCTTCAATTTGAATATTATTGGCGTCGCTCACCGACCACCGAAGCGACGACGGCTGACCACTTGCGATCGTGCTCGGCTCCGCGTTGAAGAAGTTAACTGTCGGCTTGGCTGCCGCAGCCTGCGGTGGCGGAGGAGGCGGCGGGGGCGGTGGGGGCGTCTTCTTGTGGCAAGCGGCCGACATGACTAACAGCAGCGTGGCAGCGGCTGTTAACGAGACTCTACGATTTGTCATATTCCTGATCATTTCTCCTGAAGACTTACTCACTTTACACTAAAATGCTGAAAGCCGTTATGGTCGGGTTCTGTAAGTAATTACTGCTCAGCATTGACCCAAACGGGTTTTTCGTTGCTGCCTTTTTCCGTGAGCGGATGTTTTCCGGTACCGTCCGCATTCATCACCCAAATCTGGGACTGCCGTCCGCGCTTGGAAGCATAGGCAATATGGGCTCCGTCGGGCGCCCAGCTTGGATTCTCGTTCCGACCCTCATTCGCGGTCAACTGCGTGGTTTCTTTTGAGGAAACATCCATTACGAATATGTTGTAGTTTCCAGGCTCAAACCCTCTCGTCCAAGCAAACGCAATGTGATCGCCGTCCGGGTTCCAGGCCGGGTTTGTCGCCTCGCCCGTACCTGCGGATAGGCGTTGTACATCGGCGCCTTCCATGTTCATGTGGTAAATCTGCGGAAATCCGGACCGGCCCGAAACATCCACCATATCGGCTCCTGTCTTCGGGTTGATCTTCGGTTCCACTTCGATGGCCCCAGAGGATGTAATGCGATGCAGGTTACTGCCGTCCACATTCGCCATGTAAAGTTGAGGCGGTCCGGACGCCGCAGTCGAAGAGAATACGATCTGCTTGGAGTCGGGCGTGAAGCTGACAAACGCATTCATAGAGGCGCGCTGATTATAGAACGGTAGTTTACGCCCTGTGTCGAGCGAAAACATGTAGATGGCAGGATAACCGCCGGCATAGCTAGTAAATGCCACTCGGCGCCCGTCGGGCGAGGCGGATGGGAAAGTAGATATCGAATTGTAATGAGTCAGTTGTTTTTGCTCGCTGCCATCCCAGTTCATGGTCCAGATTTCCTTAGCCCCGGAACGGTCCGAGACAAACACGATCTTCGTGCCGACAAGACTTTTCCCGCCAAACTGGGCCAGGATATCGGCAGCATAACGGTGCCCGGCATCGGTTGCGCCCGCCTGGTCCAGGCTCGCCGTGTAGATCTTGCCGAATACTTGCGCCTGTTGAATGCTCGGCATGGTGGGGGCAGCGCTATAGAACCAGCCGAAGACAACGAGCTGTCCTTTATTTTCTCCGCCGTAGCCAATTCCAAGAAAGTTCGTTGAAATGGGCGGCAGGCTCCAGTCGCTGAGGCGCTTGCCTTGGGGAGTGACTTCGTGAGAGCTATTAGGAGCAACTCCGGGGATCAAATCGGATGGTTGCTGTGGAACCTGCAAGGGATAGAGCGTCTTCGGAACAAGGTTGATCAGTGGAGACGCTTGCAGATCGCTGGAAACAGTGGTGTTGAACGCTTCCATCAGGCCCGCTGCTCCTCCCGAGCCCCGGAAATCGGGCACCGCCACGCGAGGCTTGCCAGGATGACTCTCGATTGTTCCGGTGACCTGTTGCTGGATTCTAAGCAACACGTGCAAAACGGGCGCGGAGATTGAGCGCGCCGCGTGAAGGGCGAGCAAGTTGCTTCCTGCTTCGCGGCGCGCATCCGCGCCCTTTGCACTCGAAGGGAGAACGCCCACGCTGCAAATAAAAATTAGTGTAGAGATAAATATGCGCATCAGCGTAAGTTGAATGTGAATTGAGCGGAAATGTAGCTATCGGTGATTTGCGGCGGCAGGGCCGGCATGGGGTTCGCGTCGTAAACAGCGCGCAGGGCGGTGTTATCGATGGTGGGATTACCGCTCGATTGCACCACCTGCGGGTTCCTCACCGTTCCGTCGCGCAGAATCGTAAAGCTAATAATGGCGGCGGACCGTTGGCTACTCGCATCGAGTCCATTGGTTCGCCAGTTTTGCGCGATCCGCTCGCGAATGAGTTCGGCATACCAGCCAAGACGGCTGCCCAGCGGAGAATTCGGTCCGATGCCTACCTGCCCGGAGCCGCTTTGTCCATAAAGCGGACTCGATACCGCTTGCCGGGTTCGGCTGTAGACCTGATTTTGCGGAGCAGGCTGCAGATACTTTTGTTCCGTTTGCGGACGCTTGGTCAGCGGCTTGGGCTTCTGTTTATCCGGAATCTCGATGGCATTATCGGGCTGTTTCTTTTCCGTGTCCTGTTTCGCGGGCGCGGTTCGCACCATCGATTCCGTGTCATTAGCGACGGGATTCGGCGGAGCCTGACGACGCGGTATCGGAATATTATGGACCGGCGAAACCGAATAAGACGGACCGCCGCCGGGATTGATGTCGCCCAGGTTTTGGGGTGTTCGATTCATCCAGAACCAGCCAACAAAGAACAATGCGGCCACGCCGACATGGAAGAACAGCGAGCCAATTAAAGGAGCACCGACCGGATCCCGTTGGTCTAGTATGTCCAGCGGCTCTCGCATGTTAGCGCCGTTGCCGGGCGGCAGAATCGATGGGGGCGGTCACCATCTTCACATCGAATTTCGCCTCGCCCAGTTCCGCCACAATCTGCGCGATCGGGTCCCAAGGCGTTTCTTTATCGGCGCGAACGTAAACCGCCGTCGCGTTGTGGAAACGTTGATGGATTCCTTCCGCCAGCAGATTGATATTGATGGGCTTATCGTTCAAGTAGGATTCGCCGTTCTTTGTGATGCTCACGACCGGCAGTTCCTTGGTGGTATCGCGAACCGTCTTCACCTTCGGCACACTAATATCCAGCCCGAAATCCATTACGTTCGCCGTGATCATAAAGATGATGAGCAGAACCAGGACCACATCCACCAACGGTACGATGTTGATCTCCGACATGGGAGACGGGCTGCCGAAACGCCTTCCCTTCCGTCCGCCTTCGCCGAAAGAAAATGCCATTCGTTAACCCTCAAAGTCCCGTTCAGCCACGTTTTGAAACTCGATGGCGAAATCTTCCATGCGGGTTCCTATTTCCTTGATGCGCGTACCGAAGAGGTTGTAGAAAATCGCCGCCGGGATCGCGGCCACCAGACCGATTGCCGTCGTCAAAAGCGCCTCCGAAATTCCAGGCGCAACGGCGCGAAGACTAGCACTTCCTGCGTTGCCGAGCCCTTGAAAAGCGTCGATGATACCCCACACCGTCCCGAACAAACCGATGAATGGGGACGTAGACGCAACCGTAGCCAGCCAGTTCATGCGCATCTCCAGCTTGGTCACTTCCTCGCTGATCCCCAACTGCAAACTGCGTTCAATGGACGGTTTGTTCACCAGAGCCCCGCGTTGATTCACCTGTCGCTCTACTTCCCGATACCCGAAATCGAACACGGTGACCAAGGGCGCCGAGTTGAATTGCTCACTGGCCATAGCGATCGCCTGCCAGCTATTGGCTTTGCGAAACGCACGAAGAAAGCTTCTGTTTTCGCGTTGTGCTTTTCCAAACACGCTGCTCTTGGAGAAGACAATCGTCCAGGAAAGCAGCGAAAAAATTACTAATAATACGATGATGGCGAGAGGAACCGGTCGAAGGTTCAGAAAAAGATCCCACAGGCTTAGATCCGCGGGAAACAGCAAAACGGGCAAATGTACAGCGTCCTTTCGTTACCTCGTCATTATTATATGAACCCGCGCGATTTTAGCGGAATAAGTTGCCATTAAAATCGGCTAACGTTGCCGCGCTCATGGGGTTGGCTTCTTCACTTTAGGCGGCCTTGGGGTCCTCCAGGTAAACGAAGGCGCGGGTGAGGCGGTCTTCTTCTTCGATGAGGGTGTTGAGTTTGTTGCGGCCGTAAGGTCCCCAGGTAGCGATTTCGGTGATGAGCTGCTCGACTGTAAATTCGAAGCCAATGGTAGAGAAATCGAAGTCGCGCTCGTGGAACATGGAGCGGTAGTAGGCGTTGATTCCGGCATCGAAGCGCTTTTTGCGGGCAGCTTCGCGGTCGGCTTGCAGTTGCTTCAGTTCGGCGAGGTCTTTTTCGCGCTGGCGGCGGAGGCGGTTCTCCTGGAGGGTGAGGTTGTTGAGCTGGCGCTGGTAAGTGAGGAAGGTTTTGGCATCGAGCAGCGCGGGGCGGACGGCGGGGTCTTCGTGTTCGACCAGGGCAGCGAATTCCTGGCGGCCGAGGGCGTAGATGCCGGCTTCGAGCGTGGGAATGCGGGCGGCGCGCCATTCGGTGTCGGCGATGGACTGCACGAGAAGCTTTTCGGCGTCGGTGGCGGGCTGGTAGTGGGCTTCGAGGCTGGCGACCTGCTGCTGGTAAGCATCGATATCGTCGCCGGGCAGCAGGACGGTGCGCCCGGTAAGGCCGGTTTTGACGGCGTTCAGCGAGGATTTGGCTTTGCCTTCTTCGGTTTTCGGTCCAGTGGACGATTGGGCGTTTTCGCGGTTGGCTTTGGTTTGCGCTGGGGTTGACATATGCGGCGAAAACTATAGCATGGCGTTCCAAGGGGTTTCTTGTAGACTATTGATAGCATTGAGAAAAATAGTTGTGATCGCGTTTTTGGAAGGCTCGATTTTCGGTGGCGGCGCGGAAATACCCGGGGTTCGATTCTTGTGGAACGGACGCTGGTTCTGTCTGACCAATGCAGAAAGGAAGTAGCCGATGTCTCTCGATTTAATGCAGGAACGGCAGCAGGCGCATGCTTATTTGGATCGGCTTCCGGCCGCCCAGCTCAGCGCTGTCCGCAGTTTGCTAGAAACAATGCTGCCCGACTCGGTTTCCAGCGTTCTTGCCAACGCACCGATCGAAGACGAGGATGTAGGGGAAGAAGAAGCTCAGGCTGTTGTGCGTTCCAAAGAGTGGTTCCAGAACAACCAGGGCACGTCCTTTGAAGATGTAGTGGCCGAATTGGGCTTCACCATGGACCAGATCCGCAACGGCAAGGAAACGGGTTGAAGCGGATCCGTTTCTCCGACGAGGCAAAAGCCGTATCCGCGCGATCCCGCAGCATATTGCCATGAAAATTCTGACGGCCATTCACCGCTTCGCCGAAACCGGCGCGGGCGATGTGAAGAAACTCCAGGGCAACTACCCGCCCGAGTTCCGGTTGCGCGTCGGCGATTACCGCGTCCGCTTCACGGAGGGCGATGCCGATAATTTGTGTATCCATGCCGTCAAAGATCGAAAAGACGCCTATCGCGATTAGCGGGCAACGTGTCACTCTAAAGCGGTGCGCTTAGATTTCGGGTGGAACGGATCGCACTATTTCATTTTCAATATCGGGGCTTTCTTAATATCGAGGCTCCTGCCGCAATCAACATCACGCCAAGCGCCACGCCTGCAGCAACTTTCGGCGCATTATCGGGGGGTGCCGGGGGTAGATAAGCAATTCCGTTTTCATCGAAGCGCGCCGGCTCCTTCACGTAACGGCCATGCCGCGGCACTGGGAAGTGGGCGGCCAAGTTCTGCAGTTGGTCAGCCGAATCGGTCATGGGAGAACCGTGACCGGCACCGATGACTTTCGGCCGAAGCGCGGCGAGGGTCTGGACCGACGCGCGGGCCTTTTGCCAATCCGTGGTGGCCGGCACGGCAGGGCGATAGACCTGCGGCTTCTTGATGAGCAGCGTCAGAAGATTATCCATGTTTACGGTTGCCAACGCATCGCCCGCGAGCAGCACCCCATCACTGCGGCGGAAGAACGCGACGTGACCCGGCGTATGACCGGGGGTGTCGATGGCTTCCCAATCGGAGAGGCCAAGCCCAGGCAAGCTGCCGTTCAGATCGGCGAGGTGGTCCTCTATGTTGGCCGTGCGGCTCGGGAAGAAACGGCTGATGGCGGAGAAGAATCCGGGCGCGGTTGGGTCCATCGGGGGGTAGGGGGATTTGCCATTCAAGAACGGGAATTCGCGCCTATGCGCATATACTTTTACGTCCCATAGCTGGGCCAAGTCTCCGGCGGAGCCTGCATGGTCGAAGTGGCCGTGCGTGAGGATGATGGCTTTGGGCCTGGCATTCGGTCCGAAGCGGGATTCGGCTGCTTGTTGGATTTTTTTGGCGCTGCCGGGGGTGCCGGAGTCTACCAGCACCCAGTTCTGCGGGGCGCCTATGAGGTAGGCGTTCACGAGCATCATGGGGACTACGGCTACGTCGCGGGCGATTTCTTGCATACATGTGGGAGGGCGGGGGGTGGGATTGGTTTCTTGGGGAGTTGGGGGGGTTGCAGGGGGCGGTGATTACTGATCCGCCCGGGACCGAAGTGGCAGGCACACCCGGCCATCAGCGTACGCGCGTCAAGAGATATTTACTACGACGCTTCAATGATTAATTTGCGGCGCTTGGCTAAAGTTGCAAGGTCATCGAACGTAACAATCTCAATATCCGAAGTATTTGCGACCAAGCGTTGTCGGTCGAACTCGCCCAAGAACTCGGCACTCCGTCCAATAATTACGCCCATCTTTGGCTCATAGATCTCCATCCCGACCTTGTGTTTCAGGGACTTGCGATTTGTATCACTGCGAAACCAGTCGCGATAAGTAAGAAGCTGCGCCCGGGCCTCGGCGATAGCACTAGAAAAGCGGTCCCGATTCGTTTGGCGACGCGTTATGTGTTTTTGAGGAAGTTTCAGGTCGATTACGGCGGCTCGCTGCAGAGCAACATCCGTGAGAATAAAGTCCGGGATCAAATCCGAGTCAGCACTGTTGGCCAAGAAAACGTGAGGATGAACTTCCTCAAGATTGAAAACGTGAGCAAGCAATCTCGGATTTCGCTCTAGGAACTTCTGATAGTCAGCCTCTTTGGATTTAGTGCTCCGTATTAGATCTTGGAGCTCATCGATTTGGTCCTGAGAGAAAAAGGAGAGTTTATCCTGAACGTGAGTCAGTAGAGCTCGCTGATTCACGGGCCGGCCAACGTCGTCTTTCTGGATGATGTCAGCCAAAATGCTGAGCTCTGTTACTCTCAACCGACCGTCTTCGTCCATCCAGATTTGAACTGCCGTATCAGGACGCTGCCTGCCTAGCTTAGTCTTAAGTGCCTCTTCGATCTGCCGCCTCAAAAACAATTGCATTGGAGCGGCACTGCGGTAGTGAGGATTTGGGCGCTCAAAATATGGCACCTGACGAAGTTCGTCTGGTTTTAAGCGATATGTTCGAATTGCCGTGGTCTTAGTGATGTATCGATATTCATCACCTTTGCTGCATTCTGCACACAACGGCGTATTGGTAATCGGTTCACGACGCTTGGTTCGTCGATTGCATCCAATGCAGGGCCTATTATTTCGATTATTGTATTGACTAAGCGAGCAGTACTCGTTTTCTGACAGCTTTACAAGCCGATTGCTTTTCGCCAGAAGCGCCAAAAGGGAAGATAGGATGCCTGGCTCAATGGTGGAACATTTCTGGAGTTCACTAAACGTATATGTTTTGGAGCGTCTAAAACAGTTGATGACCGCGTTCCCGCAAGAGGCCGAGCAGTATCGTCCATCCTCTAACCTATTGAACTTCGCATAATATAGTGTGATCAAAAGCTGAGCGAAGACTGCTTCCAGCAGGCAATCAAGAGCGGCTTGCGGCGGCACATGCGTTTGAGGCGGCTACGTGCGATGTCGCCGAGGCTCCAGAGATCCTTGGCGCAGACGTTGGGTAACTCGTGCTGCTTCAGATGCGCCCAGATGTATTCGACCGGATTCAGTTCCGGCGCATAGGCTGGCAGGCGAAGCACATGGATTCTTCCTTGCAAGCCCGCTAGAAAATCCTTCACGAACCGGCTGCGATGCGCGGCCAAGCCGTCCCAGACAATCAGCAGCTTGCCGGGAATCACACGCAACAACTTTTCCAGGAAGATCACCACCTGCGGACTTTTCACCGTATCGGCAAACAGTTCGAAGTGCAGGTTCCAGCGGCTGAGACCGGCGATCAGCGACAAGTTCTTCCAGTTGAAATGATGAAACAGGAGGGGCGTTTGGCCGCGTGGAGCCCAAGTGCGGCAGCGGTGCGGCTTCTGGGTTAATCCGCTTTCGTCAATAAAGACAAGGGTGCGGCTTTCCGTGAGTGCTTTTTTTTAGCAGCGGGCCAGGTGATGCGTTTCCATTCCCGAATCGCTTTCTCATCCCGTTCCAATGCCCGGCCCACGGGACGTTGCGGGCTCCAGCCCAAGCCGCGCAAAATACGCCAAACGTGGCCGGGATGGTAGCGAATGCCGAACTCCTGCGCAATCAGATGGGCTACCCGTTCACAGGTCCAAAGTGGTGTTTCGTAGCCCAGTTTCTCGGGACCGGCGAGCAGTCTACCGGTCAACGCTTTGGTTTGCTTGTCGTCCAGCCGTGGTTTGCGTCCGGCGCGGCCCGCTTGCGCCAGAGCCTTCTTGCCCCCTGCGCTATACTCCTTGCGCCAGCGGCTCACGGTTTGGTTGGCGACCCCCAACTGGCGGCCAATCCGACTATTGTTGAGACCCTCGCGCATCAGCCCCAAGGCGCTCATGCGCCGCGCTTCCAGCGCATCGAAGTCGCGCGCCACACCACGCGGGTTTCCCATATCTATAAGAACCCGCCCAGCCTCCATTTGTTCCGCTATATTACGCGCACCTCAATAAGAAGCTTGTTTTGCCGAACAAGCTCGCCTAAGGCTGAATTCGTTGAAAGTGATCCGAAGCGAGTACTTGTTTCTAGCTGCTCATCAGAAAAGCACTTGAAACCTTCAAATTCCTCCAATATCTTGCCAGGCAGGCTAGCGAGTACATCTTTGCGATAGTATGTCGCACCGTCGAGGGAGGTAATACTGCCTGTTGCTTTTAGACAGTCTGCGAAGGTGGTGGCCAGAACCGACTTACTGCAGTCGCTTGTGCGGGCGATTCGTTCGGCTAGGCTGCGAATTGGCGCTAAATGAAGCAAATCAATAGGGGCAAAACCATCGTCAGGAAGTAGGGGAAGGCTGCGCTCGATCGTTTCGCGAGCATTGTAGAGCACATCTCCCACTCGCACGACAAAGGGGCTTGAAGTCAACCCCAAGATCACTGGACCAATATCACTGCATTCAACTTCAACGCGTGAAACCAAGTTTTCGATTGTACAAAGTTCCTCGGCTTCTAAGATCTTCATGGCTCTCTGACGAATCAACCGCCATCGCATTCTGCCCCTGCTCATAGGATCTTCTGTGCTAACACAAGTTTTACGATAGGCAAGATATATCGCCAGAATTCATTTTCGTAGAGGTCCACGGTTTTCCGCCTATGATAACGGTTGACTTAAACTCAAGTGCAAATACGATCAATCGGAGATCTTCGCGTACGCGAATACGTAAGAGTGCAGAATCGAAGCTGAACTGTCCTCACATGTAGGCCTCAATCCGCCAAATCCACATCTCACTTCAACGCGAAATGCGCAAACCCTGGATGGGCAAAGCCAGGCCCAGGATTGCTCAGCAGCCAAGGGTATAGTTCCGATTGCTCCTGAGCCGTTCGGTCCTGCAAACAACGTAAGAACCGGCACTCGTTAGGCCGCTGTTTCGTCCAGTTCTCGTACGATCTTGTAGTTTCGATCACCTAACGCACCAGGGAGGAAACAGATCTCATATTTTCGGCCGCCCGGATGCTCCATCACGTCGAGGTTTCGCTTTGTATCGCGATAGAAGACGGGAACGCCCGCCTTAAGCGTGTCGGCTCTTGCTCGGGCACCCGCTAACTGAATCGCGGCTACAAAGTCAGCACCGAAGAAATCGCCGGTTTCCATAGCTCGATGATAGATTACTCCCGGAGGCAGATGAGGAAGGCTCGCCGGCATAAGACCGTGCTTCGGCTGACCTTGCGTTTGCAGCCAAGCTACAACTAGTTTAAACTAGTCAGCAAGGATTTCAATGGAGACAGTAGGCGCTTTCGAGGCGAAAACACATTTAGCGGCGTTGCTCGACCGGGTCGCTAAGGGCGAGAAAATCACAATTACTCGGCATGGTATCCCGGCTGCCCTGCTGGTGCCTGTCGTTGAAACGGCGGCCAAGCTGTCCCATAAGGAGATTGTCGAAGGCATGCGGGCGCTGCGCAAACGGGTAAAGCCCGGCAGGATGAGTGTCAGGGACATGGTTGATGAAGGACGACGCTATTGAGGGGCGTTGTCGTTGATGCCTCCACGGCTCTGGCATGGTGCTTTCCGGATGAAACAAGCGAGTATGCCGATGGCGTTCTGGTCGGCCTTGAAGGACATACCATTTTGGCGCCAGCCGTCTGGAGCCTTGAACTTGCTAATGCGGTTCTGGTCGGGGAGCGCAAGAAACGCCTGAGTCAGCCGGAAATAAAAAGCCTCATCACATTGCTGGAAAGCCTTCCTGTCGTGCAGGACACGCAGCCGCTCAGTGAAAACATCCGCAGCGTTCTTCCTCTCGCGCGGGCACATGGCCTCAGCGCGTATGATGCCGCTTACTTGGAGTTATCGATCCGCCATAGCGCGCCTTTGGCAACGCTTGACGGCAAACTGCAGAAGGCGGCAAATGAGACGGGAATAAAACTCTTTCGGGGGTGAGTGGGCGCCAACCGATTTCGAGGTGTAGGACAGTACCATGGGGTCAGGGTGATTCCAATCGATGCTGAAACTCCAAATCGGCCGAACTTGCGCGCTGATCGCGTTTGCCATGTGCGTGGGGGCCCAGACTCCGCGGCGCGTCGCGGCAGAGGCTCCAGTGCTTGCAGGCCGGCAGATCTTCTTGACTCGTTGCGCATCCTGCCACGGTACGAATGCAAATGGGGGTGAGTTCGGCCCATCGATTTTGGATCGCGTACCGCTGCGAAGCGACAGTGACCTGGCCGCGTTGTTACACAATGGTCTGCCTTCGTCGGGTATGCCTGCTTTCCCCGACATCGCCGGTTCGAGCCGCGCCGAGCTCATTAGTTTTCTGCGCACCCTCAAGCCAGCCGGCGTTTCTGCCAGGACTCACACCACTGTCCATCTGAAGGATGGCCAAACGCTACAGGGAGTTGTATTCAATCGGTCCGCGGCTGGCATGCAGATCCTCGGCGACGATCATAAGCTGTATCTACTTCGCAAAGCCGGTTCGGATGGGTCCGGCACAGATGAGTATCGAAGGGTAACTTCGCAAAGCGACTGGCCGAATTACGATGGACGGACTCTCGGTAACCGGTACAGCAAGTTGCACGAGATTACCGCGTCCAACGTTTCAACCCTGCAGCCAAGATGGATGTTCACCATTCCCGATGTCGGGGAGCTTGAGGTGACACCGGTGGTTCTCGACGGGGTCATGTACGTGACGGCCGGCAACGAATGCTACGCGCTCGACGCGGGAAGCGGCCGCCAGATCTGGCATTATCGCCGGTTACGCACGGGCGGCGTCGGCGGTGTTTCAGCCAAAAGACCCAATCGCGGGGCGGCAGTCAGCGGCGATACAGTTTTCATGGCTGCCGACAAAACACATCTCATCGCTCTCAATCGCTTCACTGGAGCTTTACTATGGGATACCCAGATGGCTGATTCGCATAAGAACTACGACTCGACGAGCGCTCCACTGGTAGTCGGAGATATGGTGGTCGCGGGCATCGCGGGCGGCGACGATGGAGCGCGTGGTTTCCTGGCGGCCTACGATAAGGCATCGGGCAAGGAACTGTGGCGGTTCTGGACTGTTCCGAAGCCCGGTGAGCCGGGAGCAGAAACATGGAAAGGAACAGCGATCGATCATCCTGGCGGTTCGACGTGGATGACCGGGGACTACGATCCTGAGCTAGACACGATCTACTGGGCGGTCGGCAACCCTGGACCCGATATGATCGGCGACAATCGGCTGGGTGACAATCTTCATACAGATTCAATCCTGGCTCTGGATCCCAAGACCGGCAAGCTGAAGTGGTATTTCCAGTTCACTCCGCACGATGTGCATGATTTCGACGCCATGGCCCCGTCCGCTTTAATCGATGCCGAGTGGCAAGGGAAGCCGCGAAAGTTATTAGTGCAAGCCAACCGTAACGGCTTCTTTTATGTGCTGGACCGCACCAATGGCAAGTTTTTATTCGGCCGGCCATATACGACAAAACTGACTTGGGCAACCGGACTTACTCCCGAAGGCCGCCCGATTGCCGCCGAAGGCCAAGCCGCGACCGTCGAGGGCACTTTGAGCTGTCCCTGGCTGAACGGCGCGTCCAACTGGTACTCCACCTCATACGATCCGCTCACCAGTTTGTACTACGTTCAGACCAACGACAAGTGTGGAATATACACTCGCACCGATATGAAATATCAGGAAGGTCATAGTTACATGGGCGGTTCATTCAGTGGCGACCCAGCCCATCCAGGCCAGCGCATTCTGCGCGCCTTCGACATACATACCGGCGAGCCGGTGTGGCAGTTGCCCCAGATAGGCGACGCGGAGTCCTGGGGCGGTGTTCTCAGCACGGCAGGTGGCGTGGTGTTTTATGGAGCCGACGACGAGGCTTTCTCCGCGGCCGATGCGAAGAGCGGCCGGCTGCTTTGGCGCTTTCAAACCAACGCACCTCCGCATGCCTCACCCATGACTTACCAATTCGATCATCAGCAGTACGTAACTGTGGCGATGGGTCCAAACATCGTTGCGTTCGGCTTGCCGCACCAATGATCCGGTACTTTGCCCTCGGGATGGGTGTTATTTGCCAGCGCGAAGATCTCTGCCAGTAATTTCCGACAGAAGCCACGCGTAAAGAAAACGTGTCTATACCTCGTGGAGAAACCGATGAAAGCAGTGCGTCTACATGCATACGGCGGCGTTGACCAATTGCGGTACGAAGATGTTCCAACGCCGGAACCGGGACCGGATGAAGTGCTGGTGAAGGTCGCGGCGACGAGTGTGAATCCGGTCGACTGGAAAATACGGAGCGGTGCGGCGAAGGACAGAATGCCGGTCACGTTTCCCGCAATTTTGGGGCGCGACGTTGCCGGAACCGTGGAGAAGACCGGGGCGAACGTTCGGAGTCCTGAATCGGGGCAAAAAGTGATGGGATTGGTGAACGGTAGCTATGCGGAGTACCTGACCGCGCCGGCGGACCACCTCACGGTGGTTCCCGATGGCCTTGATTTGGAGCAAGCGGGTGCTCTGCCGCTCGTGGTAACGACTGGCGCACAACTGATACAGCACATGCGGCCGAAATCGGGAGACGTGCTTCTGGTGACTGGAGCGTTGGGAAGTGTCGGCCGTTCGGCGGTGTATTTTGCCAAAAGCCGGGGCGCTCGGGTGATCGCCGGGGTCAAAACCGAACAGAAAGAAGAAGCGAGTTCGTTGGGTGCAGATCAGGTAGTTGCGATTGACGATTCCGGCGAGATAGCCCAACTGACGGAACTGGATGCCATCGCAGATACGGTCGATCACGATGTTATCCGCAAGCTGATTCCGAAATTGAAAACGGGCGGCGTGCTCGGGTCCGTGCTGGGAAAGCCGAAAGAAGCCGAGGGAAAAGATATCCGGGTGGAAGCGTTCATGGCAACTCCGGATGCGTCTCTTCTCCGGCACATGGCGGACGCGGTTCGGGATGGCAAGCTGAGCATCCCCGTTGCTAAAAAAATGAGACTTGCCGAAGCGGGCGAAGCGCAGGCACTTGCGGAAAAAGGTTCCGTAGGCGGTAAGATTCTGCTGATTCCTTGATCGGTCGATCCATCCCGCGGCAGTAATCCTCAGTCCGCTAGTGTTTTTGCTCCCTTATAATTCGGGTACATGCTAGTAGAGCTGATTGTCGAGAATTATGCCGTCGTTGAGCAGGCTCGCATTCGGTTTGGAGAAGGGCTCAACGTGCTCACCGGCGAAACAGGCAGCGGCAAGTCCATTGTTGTCGATTCGTTGAGTTTGCTGTTGGGGGCTCGGGCTTCAGCGGAGATGATACGCAGCGGTGAAGCTAAAGCTCGTGTTTCCGGCATATTTGCTGTCGATAAGACGGCGGAGACAGAGGCGCTGCTAGCCACGACCGGCATTGAACATTCGGACGACGAAGAGCTTATTGTGGAACGCGAAATTGGGGCTAACGGAAAGTCGCGCGCTTTTGTGGCGAATCGGCCTGTGACGACCGCGTTTTTGCGGCAGCTTGCTCCGGCGCTAGGCGACATCCACGGCCAGAATGATCAGCAGCTTCTTTTTTCCGCGCAAGCGCAACGCGAATTATTGGATGACTACGCCCGGTCTGGCGATCTCCTCCACAGAGTGGGAAAGGTTTTTGGAGAATGGCGCGCTACTGGCGAAAAGCTGAAAGAGCTTACCGAAAATGAGCAGGAGAAGCTGCGACTGCTCGACCTCTGGACCTTTCAGCGTAACGAAATCGAAACAGTACAGCCGCGAGTGGGAGAAGACGCCGAACTCGAAGCCGAACGCCGCGTCTTGCAGAATGTCACGCGCCTGCAGGAGAGCGCGTCCGCTGCTTTTGAGCTGCTGTATGAGTCGCCACAGAGCGCAACGACGCAGCTACGCCAAGCGCAAAAGCGCGTCGACGAACTCCTTCGTATCGACAGCAGCCTCGCCGAAACGGGGAGTTCACTGAAACAGGCCAGCGTCGCGCTTGAGGAAGCGACCTACTCGTTGCGCGATTACCTGGGCAAACTGGAAGGCGACCCGGCCCGGTTGGAAGACGTGGAAACGCGACTGGAAGCACTGGACAAGCTTAAGCGCAAATACGGCGGGACGCTGGAAGAGGTTTTGGCTTTTCTGGCGGAAGTTTCGCGGAAGGCAGACGAAGTAGAAAACGCAGGCGAGCACCGGGCAGCACTCGAAGCGCAACAGAAGAAGTTGGGAGAGCAGTACGAAGTGCTGGCAGGCCAATTGAACGAGGCCCGAAAGAGCGCAGCCAGCCGCCTCAGCAAGCAGGTCGAAACCGAGCTGAAAGGCCTTGCCATGAGCGGAACGCAGTTTCAGATCGCGGTGGAGCCGGGAATCTGGACAGCTTCGGGCTTCGACGAGATAGTCTTCCTGGTATCTCCCAATCGCGGTGAGGAATTGAAGCCGCTCGACAAGATTGCGTCCGGTGGCGAATTATCACGCATTGCACTGGCGCTGAAAACCGCAATGGGAGACATTGGCATGCAAGAGGGTATTCACACATTGGTCTTCGACGAGGTCGATGCGGGCGTGGGCGGCGCAGCAGCGGCAGCGGTGGGGCGTCGGCTTAAGATCTTATCGAAGCAGAATCAGGTCATCTGTGTGACGCACCTGGCGCAGATTGCCGGATTCGCCGATCATCATTACGCCGTTTCGAAGCGCGAGAAAAAAGGCCGCGTCACTACGGCCATCGAAGAATTGACGCATGAGGACCGGGCCCGTGAAATTGGCCGGATGCTGTCGGGCGAACATATCACGCCGGAGGCCCTGCGGCAGGCCGAGCAATTGATGCAAGCCGGATCATAATATTCACGTCACCTCGCGTCCGCAAATGCCCTCCATAACGAGGAGAGACAGCGAAATGCCTTCTTTAAGAGCGGAAGAACTCGACCGGATGAACCGCTATTGGTATGCGGCAAATTACCTGACCGTCGGGCAAATTTACTTGAAAGACAATCCCCTGCTGGAGCGTCCGCTTTCTCGCGATGACATCAAGCCGCGGCTACTAGGGCACTGGGGAACCACGGCCGGACTGAATTTCATCTACACGCACCTGAACCGGATTATCCGTTTACATGACCTAGATATGATGTACATCATCGGCCCGGGCCACGGCGGTCCGGGATTGGTGGCGCATACCTATCTGGAGGGTTCCTATAGCGAAATCTACCCTGCTATTGAGCGGAACCGGGATGGCATGAAGCGCCTCTTCCGCCAGTTTTCCTGGCCCTATGGCATTCCTAGCCATGTTTCGCCCGAAGTTCCGGGCTCCATACATGAAGGCGGTGAATTGGGCTATTCGCTGTTACATGCTTATGGCGCGGCGTTCGACAATCCCAATCTGGTGGTGGCCTGTATCGTAGGCGATGGAGAGGCCGAAACAGGAGCGCTAGCGACCAGTTGGCACTCGAACAAGTTCCTGAATCCGACGAAGGACGGAGCCGTTCTTCCTATCCTGCATCTTAACGGATACAAAATCGCTAATCCTACAATTCTGGCTCGCATTCCCGAAGAGGAACTGCGGGATTTATTTATCGGGTATGGCTATGCGCCCCGCTTTTTAGAAGGCGACGATCCCGCCACCATGCACCAGGGATTAGCGGCCGCGTTAGACGAAATAGTTCAGGAAATCCGGGCTATTCAGCATCGCGCCCGCAACGAAGGAGCCTCCGAACGCCCGCGCTGGCCCCTATTGATCTTGCGCACGCCCAAAGGCTGGACCGGTCCGAAAGAAGTGGATGGCAAACCGGTCGAAGGCACATGGCGCGCTCACCAAGTGCCGGTGGACGATGTGCGGGATAAGCCCGAGCATCTCGAAATACTCCAATCCTGGCTACGCAGCTACAAAGCGGAAACGCTGTTCGATTCCGAGGGGAAACTGCTGCCCGAACTAGCCGAACTAGCGCCCACCGGCCACAAGCGCATGGGCATGAACCGGCACGCGAATGGCGGCCTGCTTATGGAGCCGCTCGTACACCCTGAATTCCGAAAGAATGCCGTCCAAATAGAGACGCCGGGCGCGGTGGAAATCAGCGCCACTCAGGTTTTAGGAGAATATCTGCGGGACCTTATCCGGTTGAATGCGAATAACCGGAATTTCCGCCTTTTCGGGCCCGACGAAACGGTCTCCAATCGTTTGGGCGCGGTCTATGAAGTGACCAGCAAGGAATGGATGGCGGAAACGCTGCCGGTGGACATCAACCTGACTACCGACGGCCGCGTGCTGGAGGTACTCAGCGAACACATGTGCGAAGGCTGGCTGGAAGGATACCTTCTCACCGGGCGTCACGGCCTTTTCTCCTGTTACGAGGCCTTCATCCACATCATCGATTCCATGTTTAACCAGCATGCGAAGTGGCTGAAAATCACCAGACAACTAGCCTGGCGCAAGCCGATCGCTTCGCTGAACTATCTGCTCTCCTCGCATGTCTGGCGGCAGGATCACAATGGCTTCTCTCATCAGGATCCAGGCTTCATCGACCATGTGGCAAACAAAAAATCGGACGTGGTGCGAATCTACTTGCCGCCCGATGCCAACACCCTGCTGTCCGTCGCCGACCACTGTCTCCGCAGCCGTAATTATGTGAACCTCATCATCGCCGGCAAACAACCCGCGCCGGTCTGGCTCGATATCGATGATGCGGTCGCGCATTGCACGAAGGGCTTGGGAGTTTGGGAGTGGGCCAGCAACGATAATGGCGACCCTGATGTCGTGATGGCTTGCGCCGGAGATGTACCCACGCTGGAAGCACTCGCGGCGGTCACCATTTTGCGCCAGGATGTTCCCGATCTTCGCATCCGGGTCGTCAACGTTGTGGATCTGATGACTTTACAGCCATCCACCGAACATCCCCATGGGCTATCCGACGAAGAATTCGACACGTTATTCACCACCGATCGGCCCGTCATTTTTGCTTACCACGGTTATCCGTGGCTGATTCACCGGCTGACGTACAAACGGCGCAATCACGACAACATTCACGTGCGCGGCTACAAAGAAGAGGGCACCACCACAACGCCCTTTGACATGACGGTTCTGAATAATCTCGACCGTTATCAGTTAACCTTCGACGCCATTCGCCGCATACCGCGACTGCAGTCCACGGTCGATAAAGCAAGCGAACAGTTCGAGGCCAGAATTCAGCGGCACAAAGAATACGTTATGGAGCATGGCGAAGACCTGCCCGAAGTGCGCAATTGGAAATGGCAGTCGTGAGTGAAGGGCAGCGTAGACAGACCTTGCTAGCGTTGAACTGCGGCTCTTCATCGCTTAAGTTCGGGTTGTACGCAGCGAACGAAGCGGGGGCCGATCTTTTGTGCGAAGGCGAAGCGGAAGAGGTGGGCCGGGAAAGCGGCAAGTTCTGGCTCAAGGGACGGCAACACTTGGAAGAACAGCAACGGTTTCCCGATCACAGATCCGCCCTGACGCATGCATTGGACGCTTTGACGCGCTGGGGCCTGCCCCGCCCGGAAGCCGCCGGGCACCGTTTCGTTCACGGCGGACCGCACGTCCGCGAACATGCAAAGCTTACTCCCGCAATCTTTCAACAACTGCAGGCGGCAGTGCCCTATGCTCCGCTGCACGCACCCTCGGCGTTAGCCGTCTTGGGCGCGATCCGCGAGAAGTTGCCCGGCATCCCGCAGGTGATCTGCCTGGATACAGCATTCCATCGAAACATGCCGGAAGTCAGCAAGACGTTTGCCCTGCCGCTCAACTTGCGAGAGCGAGGCATTGAGCGCTACGGATTTCATGGCCTGTCGCTTGAATCGATTCTTCCGCAACTCGATCCCTTGCCCGCCCGTTTAGTTGTGGCCCATCTCGGTAACGGGTCCAGCATTACAGCGATTCGAAACGGGACGTCGGTGGACACCACCATGGGATTAACTCCCACGGGCGGCGTGATGATGGGCACCCGCTGCGGCGATCTCGATCCCGGCGTGATGATTTATCTTCTACGGAACGGCTACCCAAATCCGGACGAGTTGGAAGAGTTGGTCGATCGACAATCGGGGCTCCTCGGGATCTCCGGTAGGAGCAGCGATGTCCGTGAGCTCACAAAAATGCGCAAATCAAACCCGAACGCGGATCTCGCGTTAAAAATGTTTTGCTATCAAACGCGCCAGGCTATTGCCGGAATGGCAGCGGCGCTAGGCGGCCTCGATATGCTCGTGTTTACGGGCGGCATCGGCGAACATTCGGAAGAATTGCGGGCCGAAATCTGCACCGGGCTGGAGTTCCTCGGAATCGGCAACAATGAAAAGTCGCGAGTAAAGGTCCTGCCCGCGCAGGAAGACGAACAGATTTGCAAGATTACGGCCCGGCTGGCGAATGGCTAAATCTTTATCGCAGGCGAAGGCGGCGCAAGACCGAGGTGACCACCGTTTGCGATTCCTCGATTTGCCAGTAGGAGGTGCCCGCGAAATAGGTCAACCCGTAGACGGGCAGCACCACGGCCGCCGTAAGCAAGGGATTGCTCGTTCCTACCAAGTGCTTGACTGAGAACCCAAGCAAACCCGCCGCAATTGCCATCGACCACAGCTTCACGAGAAAGTCAGTGGACAGCGGCGTTGGCCCGATCTTGTCGCGCAGCCCGCGCCGTAACAGCGTAAATTCCACCCAACCGGCGATGCCAGCCGAAGCCGTTAATCCCGCAACTCCCCACTCCTGCTGAATCCCCAGCCAGCGCGGCAAAGGCAGAGCGAAGAAGTATCCCAAAATCGTCGTCAGAATCACCCGGATCACAGCAAATCGCAGCGGCGATTTCGTATCGAATAACGCATAGAAAGCCGACGAATACAACCGGCCCAGCGAAGTAGCCAGCAGTCCTACCGAGGAACCCGCTAGAACGGCCCAAACATAAGCGACATCCGCATGGTTAAAGCGTCCTGTTTGATAGAGAGCCGCAACCAGAACGTCGCCCAAAATGAGAAAGGCAACGGCCGAAGGAACGATAAAGAACGCGATGCGCCGCAGACCTGCCGACAACCGTTTACGGAGGAAGGCGGCAATCTCTTCCCTGCTCCCCACGGCGCTCGACAGAGCGGGAAGCTCCGCCGCCGACACGGACATACTAAACAGACTGACCGGCAAGATAGAAATGATCTGGCCATAACCGAGGCTTGCGACCGAGCCTAATGGCAGGAGGCTGGCGATCATCGAATCCACAGTGGCGCTCAACTGCACGACGCCCCGGCTCACAAACACGGGGCCGAAGTTTCGGATGACGGCCCGAACGGCTGGCGATTGCACATCCAGAATCGGGCGAAAGTTCGGCAGCAGTTCCAGCACCTTCGGTAGCTGAACGAGAAATTGCAAAGCGCCCCCAACCACGTACGCCCAGCCAAGATCGAGGACGAGCTGCGACTGCCCCACGCGCGAGCCGAAAATAATCAGAGCCGCGATCATCGCGCCATTCATCGCCACCGGCGCCATATAGGACAGCAAGAAGCGGCGATGACTGTTCAATATGCCCAGGCACCAGGCGCTCATCACCAGCAGCCCCGTCCCGGGAAAGACAATCCTGGCGAGCCGAATCGTTAAGCTTCGCCGTTCCCCGGTGAAACCTATCGCGATGACGTCGACAAGGAATGGGGTCAGCAGAATCCCGGCCAGAACAAGCGCCGCGCAAACAAGGGAAAGAAGCCCGAAAATAGCGGCGGCGAGATCTTCAGATCGTTCATCTTCCTGGTTCGCCCGAAGCTTGGAATAAACCGTGATGAACGATGCGGAGAGAACGCCCTCGCCGAAAAGGTTGTTCAGCAGATTTGGGATGCGTATGGCGGCGCGAAAGGCATCCGCCACAATCGATTGACTGCCCAAATAATGAGCAATCACGCGCTCTCGCAGCAGTCCGGTCAGCCGGCTCACCAATATACCCAGCGCGACCCGCGACGATGCGCTCACCGCCTGCGGCTTGTTTGCGGGAATCGTCGGGATATCTAAATATTCAGCCGGTTCACGCGATGTTTTCGGACGCCGGGAAATGCGAATTCGAACCTGCAATGGTGAAGTCTACTGTCTGAGGTTAACAATTTGTTGCTTGAATTCAATGCAGCGGAACGCTAACGTGAATACTGGAATGAACCAAGGACCAATCTCGACTTTTATCAAGCATCACTACCGCCACTTCAATGCGGCCACGCTGGTGGATGCTACAGAAGCCTACATCCAACATCTCAGCCGTGGCGGGAAGATGTTCCTGACGTTGGCCGGGGCGATGAGTACCGCGGAGTTGGGCGTCTCCTTGGCCGAGATGATCCGCCAGGAGAAGGTGCATGGAATCTGCTGCACCGGCGCCAATCTGGAAGAAGATGTTTTCAATTTAGTTGCACACGACTTCTACGAACGCGTCCCGCACTGGCGCGATCTGACGCCCGAAGACGAACAAAAACTGCTCGACAAGAACATGAACCGCGTGACCGACACCTGCATTCCCGAAGAAGAGGCCATGCGCCGCATCGAAGGAGTGATCCTAAAAGAATGGACTGCGGCCGACAAAGCAGGCGAGCATTTATTTCCCCACCAATTTTTTTACCGCATTCTGAAGTCGGCGGACCTGCAAAAGAGCTTTCAAATCGACGTAAAGAATAGCTGGCTATACGCGGCGATGGAGCGCAACCTCCCCATCTTCGTGCCGGGCTGGGAAGATTCTACGCTCGGCAACATGTACGCGGGACATTGCATTTCGGGCGATATCAAAAACGTGCATACGGTGCGCACTGGTATTGAATACATGATGGCGTTGGCGGACTGGTACACGAAGACTGCGTCGGGATCCTCCATCGGCTTCTTTCAGATCGGAGGCGGCATTGCGGGGGATTTCCCAATTTGCGTGGTGCCGATGCTGCGGCAGGATTTGCAACGAGCCGACACGCCGCTGTGGGGGTATTTCTGCCAGATCAGCGATTCGACGACCAGCTACGGCTCCTACTCGGGCGCGATTCCGAATGAAAAGATCACCTGGGAGAAACTGAGTATCGATACGCCGAAGTTCATGATTGAGTCCGACGCCTCGATTGTCGCGCCGCTGGTGTTTGCAGGCGTCCTGGGCTGGTAGGATAATAGAAAAGACGCGGTGAGGTGGCAGAGTGGTCGAATGCGGCGGTCTCGAAAACCGTTGAACCTTCACGGGTTCCGTGAGTTCGAATCTCACCCTCACCGCCATTCGCGTTGTCCTCAATTCCTAGTCGAATTGTCTAGAATTTGATCTTTTTCGGTATCGATTCTTATTGGCGGCAATGCTCAATTTTCTTCAAAGGTTACCAACATCTAAATTGATCGGTCGTAATAAGGCAACGTTCTACGGCATAGCTGAGTTTAGAAATAAAATATTCCGCTTTGTACAATCGTTTAGAATTATTTGTTTATCATGTCCTCAAACCAAGCATATGGGGAAGCTCAAGTCACATCATCGGCTCTTCAGGCCCAAATAAAAGTAAATCTCGGTTGTGGAGGTGCCTGGCAAGTTCCTGGATGGTTCGGCATCGATCAGCGTTCCACTTCTAGGATTTGGCAGGATTCGAACGAGCCGCGTTTCATTGATTTCGACGTGAAAAAGGGTTTGCCTTTCGCAACCAATAGTGTCGATGTTATTTTTTCTTCGCATACTCTTGAACACTTCACTTACGAAGAAGCGATTGCGCTTCTATTTGAAGCTTATCGGGTACTCAAAATAGGTTCGCCGCTCTGCCTAATAGTTCCCGATATGGATCTCTATATCCAGAACTATGTGCAGCGAAATACTGAATTCCTAAGCACACCCGAGATCATCGGGGGAAAACCGCGAGATAACCTTGCGGACAATTTCCTCATGAACTTCTACTCGGACCCATCGTTCAACAATACGTGTCACAAGTACGGTTATAACTTCGAGAATTTAGCGAGCAATCTCCGTCTTGTCGGATTCGATGATGTGCAACGGGTGAAGTTCCATGAGTTTTCATACTGGCCTGAGTTAAACGCCGATGAATTTAAAAGTCCAATAAAGAACATTGAACGGTTCTCACTAACTGTGCAATGCCGGAAGCTTAGCTTTGACCAATTTTTCCGCGACCGTCCGCTTTTCAGGGAAGCTCAAAAGTACTCACGTTTTAAAGAGAATGAACAACAGTTGGCGCAACAGCTCAATGCAGCGCTTCTGCTTCAAGAAGGCTTGACAGCACAATATTCGGGAGTTGTGACTCAGAGAGATAGTCTTCGGACGGAATTGGTGGAGCTGTCCGCTATGGCTAGGCGTACCGGGCTTGAATTGGAGCAGCGAACAGCGGACATTGAACGCCTAAGCACCGAGCTGCAATCGCGGTCGAGCGCAATCGAAAAGTTCAATACGGATGCTATCCGGCATACGAATCAGATAAAGTGGCTTGAGAATGAGCTGCAACAGCGGAAAAAGAATCTAGTTGATATCGAAGCAAGCTCCGGCAAGCGCCTACAAGAACTGCATCAGACGAATGCGGAGACGTACCGAGCCCTTGAGAAGGAGATTACTGATCACCATCGTCAAGCGGCACTGTCCAACAAGGAATGGGAATCGACACTTGCGCGCGAGACAAGAGCCCGGTCCACCATCAGAAGGATAGTTCAGGAAGCGTCAGCACAATTACACACACAATCAACAGCGAAGCCCCCCTTACGGTCCCGAATGCGCCTAAGGATTGCACCGGATTCGTCTTCCGTTGATCCTTTAGCCAATATTCGAGAAGTAATTGCGCAATCCGGACTGTTCGAAGCCACCTGGTATGTGCAGCAGTATCCCGACATTGCCCAAAGTGGGATGGATCCACTAGCTCACTATCTCCAACACGGAGCAACAGAAGGCAGAAATCCCGGCCCTTTGTTTGACGGCGGGTGGTACGTTGCGGGAAATCCGGCAATAGGGATCACGGGGGTGAACCCGCTGGCCCATTATCTGCAGTACGGCGCCCAAGAAGGTGGAGATCCACATCCGCTATTCAGCAGTGCTTGGTACGGAACGCAGCATCCGGAGGTTGTCCAGGCGGGCATAAACTTGTTGAGTCACTATGTTCGACATGGAGCAGCAGAGGGGCGGGATCCTCACCCCTTATTCGATAGCGATTGGTATCTAAAGAGATACCCCGATGTTGCCGAAGCTGGCGTAAATCCTCTCGCGCACTATGTTCAATACGGGATAATAGACTCCCGTGATCCCCATCCATTATTTGATAACGGATGGTATCTGACTGAATATCCTGAATTGGCCGCTATGGGAATTAGTCCATTGGCGCATTATCTTCAACAGGACGATGGGAGTCGATTTAATCCAAATTCACTGTTTAATGGTGCTTGGTACCTAACAAAGTATCCGGACGTAGCACGCTCTGGGATGCGCCCGCTGCTGCACTTTATACGGCATGGGTCAGAAGAGTTACGAGATCCCGGCCCGCTGTTCGATAGCCGATGGTATTCAGAACAATATCCAGATGTCTCACGATCCGGAATCAATCTGCTTGCGCATTATCTTGAACAGGATGCTACGACCCGATACAATCCAAACCCGGTATTCGACGGGCTGTGGTACATCACGCAATATCCCGACGTGGCCAAATCGGGACTCAAGCCAATCGTGCATTATTTGCGCTACGGCGCCAAAGAGGGTCGTAATCCTGGACCAAATTTCGACAGCAACGGGTATTTAAGGCAATATCCAGACGTTTTGGAAGCGGGAATGAACCCGCTAGAGCACTATCTTCGGCACGGTGCGGCGGAAGGACGTAGACCGGTCCCAGCCGGGAGAGAAAACAGGCCGACTAGCGACATGCAAAAGGTGATCGCACGTTCGTCCAGCGATCCTCTGATTGACTACGCAGCATCGTCAACGCGCTACTCGCCGCTTATCTCCGTTTTGATCCCGACATTTAACACGCCTGTTCGATTCCTCAAGGAGGTTGTTCAATCGATACAGGAGCAGACCTACAGCAAATGGGAACTCTGCATTGTTGACGATGGTTCGACAGATCAGGACTGTCTCGATCTACTGAAGGAAATTACGCAATCGGACTCTAAAATTCGGGTTCACCTCTGCGCAGCAAATGAGGGCATCGCCGCAGCTTCCCAGCAAGCTCTACAAATGGCCACTGGTGAGTTTGTCGCGTTTGTGGATCACGATGACATCTTGGCGCCAAATGCTCTCGGCGAGATTGTCCATTGTCTCCGGCAGGATCCGACAATTTCGATGATCTATACGGATCACGCCATGATGGACGAGGATGGCAACCTGCTTTCTCCGGCGCTGAAGTCTTCATGGTCACCAGAACTGTTCTTATCCACAAACTACCTTGTGCATTTCAAAGTTATACGGCGATCCTTTGTTCATGAGCTCGGCGGTTTCGCAGACACAATCCATATAGCTCAAGACATTGGCCTTAGTTGTAAGATCTGTGATAAGGAAACGGCAGTACATCACCTTCCAAAGGCACTTTATTACTGGCGTGTCCACAAAGGCTCTGTAACAATCGGTACATCCGCCAAACCAGAGATCGAGTTGGCGGCTCTTCGGACCTACAATAACCTTCTGAAAGGTAGAGGCATAGAAGCACAGCTTGTATGGCCAGATTACTTTAGAACTCGAAAAATCGGAGCCTACAAAATTGATTTCTCGAACAAAGCACGCCTCAAGTTGGCAGTCATCGTCCCATTTGAAGGTGCGTTTGACTACACCAAATTCAGATCGCACTTCCAAAAAACTGACCTGTTACCGCTGCCCTCGCTGCATTTGATATCACTCGGACGCCCCCCGCGCATCCAAGACGACCACCTCCCCGAGGTGCATACTGCAGAAACACAGGAAGCGTTTGATCGCATTATTGAACAAATTGAGTGCGAAGTACTCGTCTTCCTCTCTCCGAATGCGCTCACGCTATCTTCGAGTTGGCTAAAAGAACTGGTAGGATATCTGTCCATTTCCCCGCAAATTGGAGCAGTGGGAGGGAAGGTCCTCAATGCGCAACTTCACGTGTCTTCTGGTGGGCTCCTGCTACTTAACGAAATTACTCCAATCTGCGCCGGAATGCCTGATGAAAGCGACGGCTACTGGTTTAATGGCAGAATTGCCTCAAACGTCGAGGCGGTTTCCTCTCGACTTCTCGCCACGCCGAAATCCACATACTTCAAAGTAGGCGGTATGCCGTTCTTTAAGTATCGAGATGCAGCCGGCGTTGCTTACGGACTTCAGTTACGTGCCCACGGCTACCGAGTTGTGTACAATCCGTGGTCCAAGATTGTCGATCCGAATCCTGAATTCATTCCTGAGGGACTTGGCCGAATGTTAAGCGATGCTTTTGGCCCAGCAGCCAAGCACGACCGCTACTATCATCCTTTCTACAGCCGCGATACGCCCTACGTTTTGATTTAGGCCAATCGAAAAACAACAGCACCAACCAATTTCGCAGCGCGGCAACCTTTATATTAAATGAAAGACAAGCTCCGAATTAACTTTGTCCTTCCGCCCTCCCCACTGATATCAGGAGGCCCGTTGGCAATTCTAGAATACGCTAATCGGTTCATGGAACGGGGTCACACTGTGAGCATCACTACTTACCCGGATACTCAGTGGACCGGCGATAATCCGTTCCCCTGGTTTGACTTTAAGGGAACTATTCATTATAAAAAAATGCGAAATGCATCTCATCCGGATACCTCGTGCGTTTCCGCAGATGCTCTTCGTCTGCTTGGACAGAGAGATTTCAAGGCGCTTGCCGACGCCGTTTTGGGGAACTTCGGCATGGAAGGGCTTCGCGAGGCGATTATGCAATCTTGCGATGACATTCCGGAAAGATTACCCTTTGAGTTTTTGATCAGCGAGCTTTTGACAGGCATGCACACGATCTCCGAAATTCCAGACTGCGACATCAATATAGCCACACTATGGACGACAGCGTTTTTTGTCTATTTAAGCCGCAGGGGAAAGCCGGTCTATTTCATGCAGCACTACGAGGAGATTCTCTACCCGTTACAGCCAGCGTTCATGATGCATCGTTTGGGTGCACGGTTGTCCTATGCCCTTCCTATGTACAAGGTAGCCAATTCGTCTTGGCTCCAGAACCAAATTAAAATTCGCTTCGGACAAGACATTCCATTTTCGAATAACGCGCTGGTCCAATCTGATTTTTCGCCCCGCAGCAAGAAAAGCGAACACGACGCCATCATCCGCGTGTTCACATACTCTCGTCCGGAGGATTGGAAGGGCTTTGGAGACGCTGCCGCTGCTATGTCGATGGCCTTTCTGCGCTACGGATCTCGTTTAGAATGGCATGTCTTTGGATACAGACATACCAATCTTCACGAACAGAATATTTATGCGCCTTACAGGTTTCATCCGAAACTGTCCTTTGCAGAATTAGCTGGTCTCTATGCGACATGCGACATCGTATTATGCCCATCGTGGTACGAGAGCTTCCCCTTACCTCCACTGGAGGCCATGGCCAGCGGGACTGCTGTCATCACCACTCGATCTGGAACTGAAGATTACGCCTTCCATGAGAAGAATGCTCTAGTCGTCGGTTCGCGAAATATCGGCGCAATGTATGAGTCAATTTGTCGGCTGGTTGAGGATGAGCAACTACGGCATGATCTAGCGAGCGCCGGCCTGCAAACAGCGCAAACATTTACCTGGGATAACGCAGCTAAAGAGAGAGAGAGAATATTACTTTCGATTCATCAAGGTGATCCTGGTTATGACGTTCTCAAATCCGTTAAGCTGGGCCTTGCGGACTCTGCGGATATCGAATTCGAAAGCGCGCCTCAAGACATCGCCGATCGTCCTTCTGGTATGTTTTGGTTTAATGGTCACCTGTACCTCTTACAGGGCGGCATGAAGCGTCACATAATCAATCGCACAGTTATCCCTCGGTTGTTGCAGCGCAATATCGGTTACGTCGAAATTGGCGAGCTTGACATTATTCGTACGCCGGCAGGTCCCCCGATCAACACCGCACATGATCTTCCAGACACTCTGTAGCAGTAGCATATGAACAACGACACCATAATCCTGGGCGGCGGTATTGCTGGGCTCTCTCTGGCTTCCTTTCTCGAAGGCAATGTAATTGTCTTGGAACGAGAGCTCACGGTAGGAGGCCTTAGCCGTAGCTACAACTTAAACAACATAGCTTACGATATAGGTCCTCATATCATCTTTTCGAAGAATAAGGAAGTCTTAGGACTTCATACATCAATGGTGCCCACAAACCAACTCCGGAGATCAAACCAAATCTTCTACAAGGGTCGGTTTGTTAAATATCCCTTTGAAAATGATTTGGCGGCTTTAGACGACGGAGATCGTGATTATTGCCTTCAGGAATTTCTCGCAAACCCATATGAAGCACGCTCCTCTACCAACATGCTTCAATATTTTCTCTCCCTTTTCGGCGAGGGAATTACGCGCCTTTATCTGCAGCCATACAACCAGAAGATCTGGAAGTACGATCCTTCCTTCATGGACACTCAGATGGTCGATAGAATTCCAAAGCCTCCTAAAGAGGACGTCATCAAATCAGCGCATGGCATCCCCACTGAAGGATATAAACATCAACTCCATTTTCATTACCCAAGTTCCGGCGGATTTCAGTCACTCGTAGATGAGTATCGCCGACGGGCGGTCGGAAAAGGGCAGCGCATCGAGACGGGCATCGATATTCACGCTGTTGAGAGCTCGGGTGAGGGATGGGAGATCAAGACGTCCCAAGGTTCGGTCAAGGGCGCGCGACTGATCAACTGCATTCCATTACAGGAGCTCTTTAAGTACATTGAAGCACCTACTGAAATTCAGGACACTGTTGATCGGCTTCTTTTCAACTCAATTTATATAGTTATTGTTCAACTCAAACAGGATCGAATTGGCGACCACTTTGCGTTGTATATTCCGGACGAGAGCATCATATTTCACAGGCTTTCTAAGCTGAACTTCCTTGGGCATGAATACTTGCTTGACAACGGGGGAACTACTCTAATGGCGGAAGTTACTTTCCGCCCTGGGAGCTATCTCGCCTCTAGGACCCCAAATGAAATAGTCGACAAGGTAGTTGAAGATCTTGTTCGGCTCCAGTTTATCGACATTGAGGATGTGTTAGAGACCGCGATACGCATGGAGCCCTATGCTTATGTGATTTATGATCTGGAACACAGGAGTAATGTGGACCGCATTTTAGCCTACCTCACCAGTATTGGCATTAGATCTGCTGGCCGTTTTGCTGAATTTGAATATCTCAATACAGACGGAGTTGTAGAAAGAACACTTAAATTAGCTCGGGAGATAAATACTCAATCTCAACATCCTGCGCCAGCTAAGCCGTAGGAGAATACAGGGTCGCCAAAGTGCTTTGAGGAACTCATTACCTCAATCAGATAACGAGTTCTTCTACAACGGTCGCGAACTCCTCAGCGTAATTGCTAAGTGTTCTTTCGTAAGACCGCCTATGAGCCTCATCTCCGCATTGGTTTCTCACGCACTCGTCTGCAAAATATGTTAGTCCCTCTAGCCAGCCCTCGTAAGTGTTCTCGCAGAAAAACCCGGTTTCTTTATGGCTCACTCTCGAGTATATCTGGCGGCTATTATAAAGACCAGGCACTCCTATTGAGGAGAAATCTAGAAATTTGATATCGGACTTAACGCGATGGTGCATCGTCTCTTCGAGTGGGACTAAAGCGATGTTCACCTGGCGGTTCATCAGATACTCTACAAACTTTTTCCGCCACGGGATAAAGGACGACCAGACATCTACCCGCTCCGGAAATGCAACTTGCAATGTAATCATCTGAGGATCAACCGTGCCAAAAAACGTAATCTTGTAATCCAAAGTCTCTATGGCATATCCCAGTGCACGGAAAAGCGCAGACTTCGCCTCCACTAATTTAAAATAATCGGTATTCACTATAGCAAGATGCGGAGTTCCGCTGCGGGCTAGTTTTAGCTTATCGGCATCAAACGGAATTGCATAATTTTCCAAAACACGAATATTGCCGTTATAATTAAGGAGTTCCGCGGCTAGGGAAGGTGTAGAACAAGTGACTACATCAGCCAGGGACAACATGCGCTTTATCGCCGTCTTTCTTTCGTTGGATAGCTTAAGTCCAGATTGCGGAGGGAGATCAAGAAAGAAGTCGTCTGTCTCGTAGATTACGGGTGTTCCCGCACGTTTCGCATCCTCGATTAAAAATTGGCACCGAATGGAAGATGCACGTTGAACAACTATCACCCTTGCTGATGACAAAACTCGTTCCGCTAAAGGATTCTCGCCATGGATGTAGTTCCAATTGTGTGTCAGTAAAGCGGCTGGATCGCGATAGCGTATGAAAAACGACGGTGTAGGCCCCTCGTCGTTAAGTTGAGTGATGCGGACGTGTTTTGGAAGCATAACCTTACGCACAAAGAGATTCTATTATCTTTATTAGACCGCAGTTCGCCGTGAAGTTGACAGCCGGATTGCCGGGATAGTCCGGCGGATTGCTCTTCTGGTCCTTTAGTTGAAAGCTCTTCAGACTGGCCCAGGCTTCGATCAGCATGCCGTCCACCGTGAGGTGCTCGTCGCTGGTGAATTTTTTCTTGCGCCTGGCTCACCACGTGGCATGGGAATTTCCGTGCCACGTCCTCCATCAAATCGATCCTCATTTTGGTGCATACCGGTTTTCCATACGGCTTCATCCAGGTTCCTTGTTATGAATCAGCGAAATAACAGACCGTAGCCGACCTCTTCCATAGCAGCCGTTCTCTTCGCATCGAGTAAAGCATGTTGACCCTCAAGGTCAGCAGTGGAGGCATCTGCCGCAGGACCTTGTGACGTGAACCCATTTTCCGCCCGAGTGGAATACTAATTCGGGCGAAGAAAGGGAAAAGCAGATGGCAAAGAGGAAGTACAGCGAAGAGCAGATCTTCGCAGTGGTGAAGCCGTTGGAGGCAGGACGAACGGCCGCTGAGATGGCGCGCGAAGTGGGCGTCAGCACGTTTACGATTTATTCCTGGAAGGCCAAGTACGGTGGGATGGAGCCAAGTGAAGCGACACGGCTGCACCACCTGGAAGACGAGAACAGTCGATTGAAACGGTTAGTGGCCGATCTCAGTTTGGATCGAGAGATGTTGAAGGCGCTTCTAATAAAAAACGGACTGAGCTCGTAGACCGCCGTGCTGACGCGGCGTTCCTGATGGAGCAGTTCGCCGCCGGTCAGCGCAAAGCCTGCGAGCTGACTCACATCGCCCGATCCAGCTTTCGCTATCGGGCCCATCCGGAGAAGGACGAAAATCTCCGGGTGAAGTTAACCCAGTTAGCGCACGAGAAGCCCCGCTACGGCTATCGCCGTCTGGCCATTCTTCTGCGCAGAGAAGGCCAGATTGTGAACCACAAGAGACTCTTTCGGATCTATCGCGCAGCAGGGCTGAGCGTTCGACGCAAGAAACGCAAGCGTATGATGCGGGTAGGCCAGCCTTTATTCACAGCAACCAGACCGAACCAACAGTGGGCGATCGACTTCGTTCACGACCGGATGGCAAATGGCCGAACCTTGCGCGTGTTGTGTATCGTCGATACGTTTACTCGGGAATGCCTGGCGTTGGAAGTCGATACTTGTCTACCCAGTCGACGCGTCACCCGAGCCCTCAACATCGTGATCGCTGCACGCGGCAGGCCGGATCGTATCCGAATGGACAATGGCAGCGAACTCACCTCTCGCCATTTCCTCGCCTGGGGTATCGAGCAGCCTATCGAATTGGTTCACATTCAGCCCGGCAAACCAGTTCAGAACGCTCCTGTCGAAAGTTTCAACGGACGGCTCAGAGATGAGTGCCTGAATACGCAGTGGTTTAGGAATCTCCGGCACGCTCGCCGGCAAATCGCCGCCTGGCGAAGCGAATTCAATCAAGAACGACCCCATAGCAGTCTCGACTACCGCACGCCCCCACGAATTTGCTCAGGCGTGTCTTGCAGCAATCGCCTCATCTGTTACACAATGAGGCAACTACCGGGCGGAAAACGGTGCAGGTCACTTGAGGTCTGGAGTAACTGCCCTCGCAGCAACTTCCCAGGTGCAACCGATGGGCGTCGCGGATTCGTACACAGTGCATCGAAGCGCTTCGACATTTGGATTTTGGATTCATGATAAAATTCGGCGTTGATGACTAAACGAGCTCTTATTACCGGCATAACGGGACAGGATGGATCATATCTTGCCGAATTGCTTGTCTCAAAGGGATATGAGGTACATGGAATCGTCCGAAGGGTCGCTTTAGAAGATCCCGAACACCACCTAGCTCGCCTGAGCGGCGTCAGGGATCGCATCGAGCTTCATGCAGCTTCCCTAGAAAGCTACGCCAGTATCTTTCAGGCCGTGGCAACCGTTGTGCCCCATGAATGCTATCACTTGGCGGCTCAAAGTTTTGTCAGCTATTCATTTGATGATGAATTTTCTACGTTGAATGCCAATATTAACGGCACCCACTTTCTCTTAGCGGCCGTAAAAAACATGGCACCGCACTGCCGTTTCTACTTCGCCGGTTCTAGTGAAATGTTTGGAAAGGCCGAGCAAGTGCCCCAGACAGAGAATACGGCATTTCATCCGCGCTCGAGTTATGGGATCAGCAAGGTTTGCGGGTTCGAATTGACACGTAATTATCGCGAGGCATACAACCTTCACGCTAGTAGTGGGATTTTATTCAACCACGAATCCCCCAGACGCGGATATGAATTTGTCACTCGCAAAATATCGGCTGGTTTAGCTAGAATTCTGGCTGGCAAAGCTAAGGATCTGCCGTTGGGGAACCTAGATGCCAAACGTGACTGGGGACATGCACGTGAATACGTCGAGGCAATGTGGCTCATGCTTCAACAGCCCGATCCTGACGATTATGTTATTGCTACAGGTGAAACGCACTCCGTGAGGGAGTTTGTAGACACGGCTTTCACCTATGTTGGACTAAATTATCACGATTACGTGATTACAAAACCCGGATTGTTTCGCCCTGCCGAAGTCAATATCCTACTCGGGGATGCTGCCAAGGCTCAGGCCAAACTCGGCTGGAAACACAAAGTAGGATTTGAGCAGTTAGTGAAAGAAATGGTAGATATAGATTGCAAGAATTTTGGCGTAAGCCCTCAGAAAGAGATCGGGGTGGCTGCGGCAAACGCGTAGCTGTTTGTTTCATACCCCTTCATTTCTGGGATGGTCCGCAGGCGTCGCAAACGACTGAGTCAATTAGTTGAAAGCTCATATCGTACGGTGTGCCCTCGGAGTTTTCGAAGAACTGACCGCCAGAATAAACATCTTTATTGCTAACAAAAACAGTTACGGGGTAAGCAGCAGGGATATTATGCGTATCGACGAAAAAGTAGTAGGACTTGTCTTTGGAGTCACTCAGGGGCGGAAAGCTGAGCTCCACGGAGCCCCAATCAGTAAGCTTTGAGGCCGGTAAGGATACGCTCGCCAGATCTGTGTTGTCTTGAGGACTCCTTCTAAGGTGAAGGTTTACCACGCCTGACGGTATCTTTTCACGATAAGTAGCTACTTGGATCACCACCGCATTCAGATTAGAGCTGTGCGGCCGGAAAGTCTGCCCAAACCGGCTTCCCGGGCGAAGAGGCGGCCCTGGAGCGCCTGAACCGACGATGGAATTTACCGAGGTGTCTACTATCGTCGAGTTGATTGAATGCAGAGGAAGCCAGTAAGCCCGGAATTCTACCCCAAATAGCACGTAAATGTTGATTCCAGCAAGAACGGCAATGGTCACGCACATACACGTGCGATTCCAGAACGGGATTGCTTCCAAGCCTAGGGCCAACAGCGTCATCGAAGCAGTTAGCGCGGGGAACAAATACCGTCCCTGAGGTTGCGAAAAAGTGAGATTAAGCTGGACTACCGAGGCGATTGCGAGCAGTGGTAATGCAGTAAGCACGAGCGCCAGGCGCATGTCAATCATGTGACGAAAAATGGAGCGGATAAAGCCCGCGACTGCAATTAATCCTAAAATCGCGAAAACAGCGTAAATCCAGGCTGGCAAGTATAGGCTCATCCAACCAAACACGCCAACAAATGATTCCGCTAGCATGCGCGGAAAGGGATTCCAGAAATATGGAGATGAGATAGATTTTGTGTGTACTAGGTCCGAAACAACCGTGAGCATGGCTTTGCTGCCCAGCGGATCGCCATAAAGAATCTGATTCCGAATAAGCCATGGCGTCACGCAGGTGAGCGCTACCAACATCATCGATAGACGCTTGAGCTTCAGAATCCATTGGCCTTGCCCCGAAAGTAATGCTCCGGCAAGAACAGGTAGAAAGATGATCGCGCTGACTTTGGAGAGGAACGCCAAGGCGACGCTAATCGAAGCGAACAGCCCGCTCTTCCAGGAAAATCCCTGCCGGATAAGACGCAGTATGTAAAAGGTCGCTGCGGCCGATGTCGTTGCGACCAGCGCGTCATTGCTGACGTTTGTTCCGCGAAAGGTAAACTGCGGCAGGAACGCTACGAGCGCTCCGGCTAGGAGTCCCGTGTCTTGTCTACCAGTAGCTTCATATCCTGCCAGATAGGTGAAAAAGATCGTCAACAAGGAAAATCCCGCGGTCAAGAATCGTGCCCAGCGAATCGGCCAGAATTTTTTAAAATCCAAACGACAATCCTGGTAAAAGCGAGGCGGGCACGGCACCCTGAGCTGACCGGAATCTATCCATACCCTCGCTTCCCGCCGATCCATTTTCGCGGAGATGGGCGCAATCAGCAGATAGTACAAAGGGGCCTGATTAGCCTCAACCAAAGCGGGGCTATAGAATGGCAGACGTCCGTGATCATGGATGTACCGGGCAACACTCCAGTGAAGCGGCTCATCGGGCGCCTCAAAGATCGGAACCACTACCGACCACATTACAAGCAAGATTGCGGAAATTATCAGAAGGCTCCACACCTGGCCAGGTATGAGGCGAACTCTGTTCACAATTGCTGTCATTTGAATAATAGAAGCGTCCACTAACGAGAAACCCTAGAGGGCTGCTTTGCGAAATGCCAAGATTAGTTCGCCCCGAAGAATATAACGGGTTTCTTCCAAACTGAATCCTTGCTTTTCAAACATGTCGATCAGTTCCTTCCGTGTGTAATGAGAGATGTGCTCATCCGCATAAGCCCCTGGCGCGAAAAATCCGTAAAGCTTTTCAGTCCAGACCCACTCCCAGTTAGCATAATCGGGGGTTCCAAGCACCAGGCGGCCGCCGGGCTTCAGCACGCGACAAAGCTCACTTAGAATCGGAGAATTCTTCGGGACATGTTCTATAACCTGGGAACAAAGCACGCAGGAAAATGAGTTATCGGCAAAAGGCAGCTCAAAACCTGAACCCCTGACAAGGGACTTCGAAAACTTGCGCGCATAGCGCAGTTTTCTCATTAAGGGATCTAACGCGACACTGCCTTTTGGCAGCGCTCCGATAATACGGCTCGATCCACATCCTACGTCCAAGACCATCCCTTCATTCGCGATGAGCTCCGTTACATGTTTGAACCGCATCCGCTGCCAATAACGCTGTAATGGGATTCTACTGTCATGAGCACGATCGTCGTAATCCGCGCATTCGATGGAATTCCGAAACCGCCACATCGATCCGAATGTTCGGAGATAATCAATGCCAAATTTAATTACGCGGGCATGGGAGGCACCGTGCTCTCGAGGCGCATATTCAAACGGAACTTCTCTAGTTCGCCATCCTTGTGCATGGGCGTTCACCAGAAGCTCCGGCAAAACGTCAAAGTTGGTAGCACGGGGGCATTGCTGACGAACGACGTCCGCCTTGTAAAGGCGATACCCGCTCGAAAGATCTTGAATCGGCAGATCAAGCCCTACGCGAAAGAAGGAGTTCAGTGTGCGACTGAGAAGGTATCGCGAAGCAGGCATCCGCGCTTTTCCACCCGGAACATAACGTGACGCTACGATTACCTCGGCGGTGTTTCTCTCCAACCACATACTTTTAATAAAGGTGGGGCTATGAGATAGATCCGCATCCATTGTCAGGATGAAAGATCCTGATGCGATCTCAAATGCAGCCGCAAGAGCCCCTCCATAACCGGGTTTTTTCTGCTGGATAACACGAGCGGCCGCCCGAGAGGCCACGTCCAAAGTCTCCTGATCCGCAATTCGGGTAACAATAAAAATTTCGTACCGAATATCAAGACTGTCTAGGACCTGTCGCAATTTTGGCAGCAAGAGAGCCAAATTCGGCCCCTCGTTTAACGCCGGTATCCCGACCGTTAAGTCTATCGGCGCGTTTACGCCAAAGTTCTGCTTTAGTAACGAGTCAGGCACAAGACGACCTAAATCGCTTTCAATCGTTGACCCGCCTTGGAGTGTTGTCGTATCCAAAATCGCCTACAAACCTCTCTTTTTCAGATGCTCTTTTATGGTCTATACCGAAAAGGCCGTCTGCCTTGTGAACATCGTCCCTATTCTTGAAAAATCACATCGCTGGATTTGTCAAGTGCGCTCTCCCCCGCATACCGCTCCACCGCCCCTCTGGGATCTCCATCGAAAACAATCTGCCCCCTGTCCATCACCAAACTCCGGTCGCAATAGTCCAGCACCTGGCTCACGCTATGCGTCACCAATAGAATCGTCTTGCCCATCTCCCGGAACCGCTGCAGCCGGTCAAAACATTTCTTTTGAAACTGAATATCCCCCACCGCAAGAATCTCATCCATCACCAGGATGTCCGGGTTCACCTCGGTCGCGACCGAAAACGCCAGTCGCGTGTACATCCCTGACGAATACTGCTTCACAGGCGCATCGATGAAATCGCCAATCTCCGCAAACTCAATGATCTTCTCCTCGCGGCCGCGAATCTCCCGTTTCGAATAGCCGAGCAGCAACCCGTTCAACGTGATATTCTCCCGCCCAGTCAACTCGGGATGAAAACCAGCACCGAGTTCCAATAACGGCGCGATCGTGCCGCTCACGTCGACTGCACCCGAAGTCGGCTTGTAAACGCCGGCGATGATCTTCAGCAGAGTGCTCTTGCCGGAACCGTTATGTCCCAGAATCCCTACCATCTCCCCGTGGAAAACTTCGAACGAGGCGTTCTTTACGGCTTCGAAATCATGCACTTTGCTTTCATGGCGGAAGAACTTCGAAAAAAGCTCGCGAACGGTATCCGGCCTCTCTTGCACTACCCGAAATCGCTGAGTCACGTTCGCAACCTTAATAACTGGAGGTAACAATTGCATTCCGGCCTCAGACGTAATAAACAAAATCGTCCTGATACTTACGGAAAACGGCAAATCCGACGATCAAGGCCACAAACGCGCAGACAAAAGAGGCCACGATCGATTGCAGCTCCGGAAGTTCTCCATAGTAGACAGACAGGCGAAACCCATTCAGGACGTAGATCATCGGATTGAGCTTAAACAGCCATCGGTACTGGCTTGGGAAAAGCGTCAGCGGATAAATAATCGGCGTCAGGTAAAACCACGCTTGTATAACGATCTGCAGGATATGCGCTACATCGCGATAATACACGTTTGCCGCCGCGAAAAAGAAAGTAGCGCCCATCGTGAAAATGGTCAGCGCAATCAAAGGTACCGGCAGGTAAATCCATGTCCAATGAAACGGCTGCCCAACCGCTACGACGATAATCGCCAAAGGAATCAGCGAAAGCAGCAGATTGATCATGTTGGACACAACCGCCGCCACCGGAAAGACGAGCTTCGATACCTTGACCTTTTTGATAAGATCGGCGTTGCCGACAATAGATTCAGTGGCGTACGACAGCGATTGTGTGAAAAACGTCCAGGGAAGCAGCGCGCTCAAAAGGAAAACGGCATAATGCGGGATGGCTAACCGCATGATCGTCGAAAACACCAGCGTCAACACCAGCATGATCAATGCGGGGTTCAGCAATGCCCAGAGAAAGCCCAGCGCCGAATTTTTGTAGCGGATTTTAAGATCCTTCAGCGCCAGCGCCCAAATCAACTCACGATAGCGGAGTGTGTCCCGCAACAACTCGATCATAAATTCCGATACCGTGCATTATAGCCTGCCGAAATGAGTGCAAACCAATATCCGGCTGCGATACGATGAGGCCGATGCGCTACATCTCACGGCGGTCGGCCTGTTTCACCATGTTCCTGGCAGGGCCTGTTCTGGGCTTGTCACGGAAATTGACGGCGCATACCAAACAACAGAAGGGGAAAGAATTGATCTACGTCGGAACTTACAGCAAAGGGATCTACGGCTTCCACTACGACCCCCAGAATGCGAATCTGGAGACAGCCGGCTATTTAGGAGAGATCCAAAACCCATCCTTCCTGATCCTCCATCCCAATCATCAGTATCTCTATGCGGTCAGCGAACTGACCGGGAGCGATAATCCGATCGGCGGCGTCGCCAGTTTCTCCATCAACCCGGAGAATGGCTCGCTAACGATGCTCAACAAGCGTTCCTCGGAAGGGTCCGCGCCCTGCCATCTGGCGCTTGATAAAACGTCCAAGATGTTGATGGTGGCCAACTATGTCACCGGCACTGTCTCCTCGTTTCCCGTGCTCGAAAACGGCAGCCTGGGCGAACTTGCTTCTCTGATGAAAGCCATTGGCCATAGTGTTGATACGAAGAGGCAGGAAGGTCCCCACGCGCATGAAGTGGTGGTCTCGGCCGATAACCGTTTTGCCTTTGTCCCCGATCTCGGTCTCGATCACATCCGGATCTATAAGCTCGACCCCTCAACCGCCAAGATGACGCCGAGCGATCCTGCATTCATCCAGATAAAGCCGGGATCAGGTCCCCGCCATCTTGTCTTCTCCGGAACCGAGAGATTCGCTTACGTCATCAGCGAACTGGCTTCCACCGTGACTGTCCTCTCCTATCTTCCTGAAACCGGTGCGATGACGGAATTACAAACCGTTTCCACCTTGCCCGCCAATTTCAAGGGCGAGAACGGAGCGGCCGAGATTAAAATCGATGCTTCCGGCCGATTCCTTTATGCATCCAACCGTGGATACAATAGCGTAGCCGTCTTTTCGATCAACAAGGAAAATGGGACGCTGACCGAAGTACAGATCGAGAAAGTTGACGGGAAAATGCCCCGCTATATCACGCTCGATCCGGAGGGCGAGCATCTTCTGGCGGCCAACCAGAACTCGGATAATATTCTCGTCTTCAAGGTGGATCAAATGACCGGCAAAATCACGCCCACTGGCCAGAACTTTAAATCACCCTCTCCGGTTTGTCTGGCCTTCTTGCCGCACATTCAATAGTTTTCAAGGGAGCTATGGTGTAGCCCCCTTGCACCAAAAGGTCTAGTGGTCCCGGTGGTCATCGTGATGATCATCACGATGATGCTCGCCGCCCCGTTGATGGTCATCCCTGACTTCATGGCGCTCGACGCGGGGTCCCGGTGCATAATGCTCGACCCTGGCTGCTGGATACACGCGATTGTAAGTGGTCCGATTTACCCAGGTGCGATTCCATGGGTGGTTATCGATGACGATCGTATGTTGCCGCCATCCAAACCCTGGGTTCCCCCAGCCCCATGGATGAAACGCTGCACCGATGGCGATTCCGGCGCCAAAGCCGATAGCGGCCGCGATTGCGACTCCCCTCCGGGGCGGCGCGTACACTACATAGGGGTTGTAGACCGGTACATAGTACAAATCAGGATTCAGCGGTACGACCTGAATGTCCCCAGGGCCTGCAAGGACGACTCTGTTGTAGCCGTTCGAGCGCAGGTATCCGTAGTTGTAAGCCTCTTGCCTCATTTGCTGGACGGCATCCATCACGTCGTCCCGTTGCGCCAGCACCGCGTTTCCAAGCTCCTGAGTCCATCCCATATTGCCTGCCATGTAGTTCAGCACCGAGGGGAACGGAAGCAGAGCGTCCACGCTGGGATCCCAAGGCAAGTTGTCGGACTGTATGGCCCCTGCCAACGCCGGCCCTTTGATGTAGCTGTGCTGATTCGCCCAGTTTGCCGCATCGGGTATCTCGTTTGAGAACGTCGACGCTGTCAGCACCTGCGCAAGCAGCCCGTCAGAGTACAAGGCAATTGGCCCCACGAGCTGTGTCAACTGCTGCGGTGCGAGCCGCGGAGGAGGCGGAGGATAGTTGGCCTGAGTCTGCGGATAGGGTTGGCCCTGTTGTTGCGGCGGATACTGCCCCTGCGGATACTGTTGCGGCGGATATTGACCCTGCTGCGAAGGGTACTGGCCCTGTTGTTGTGGCGGATATTGGCCCTGTTGCGGATATTGTTGGGGCGGATACTGCTGCTGTTGTGGATAGGACGTTTGAGCATAGGCGGGAATCTCCGCCGAACTGAGCGCTAAAATCGCCGTTAACGCCAGTGAGCAGCTCTTCGTGATCATTTCTTTCACCATGTGTGTGGCTCCTGATCAAACTCTCTTTTTAGTTTCGTTTTGAACTCTTCGCCTAATGAGACGCTTCACTCGACGGCTAGGATACCCAACCCCCTGTTAACGTTTGTTTAACGACAGAGTGTGCCTGTTCGACAAACACGCATAATTGGAACAATACGCCTTAACACTGAAATGACAATGAGAAAACGGCTGCTCGGCCGCACTGCTTGCATACTAGCCTGTACGGCGCTCCTGACTGCTCTTGCTCCCGCGCGTTTTTCGGAGGAACCCAAATCCGAAACAACGCCCATTGGATCCCAAGGGGTCAGGGGAGAGGTTCGTTCTGACCAGCCCTACGAGTCGATCGACTCGAATGCCATGCCGATCGACCTAGACCGGGGAGCCTCCGGCCTGTCGCGTATCATCACGGAACTGCGCACCCGCGCCAGTATCCTTATGATCACGGCTCATCCCGACGACGAGGACGGCGGGCTATTAGCATTTGAGGCCCGGGGCATGGGGGCGCGTAGCGTCCTGCTCACGCTGAACCGCGGCGAAGGCGGCCAGGATGCGATGTCCACCGATCTCTATGACGCGTTGGGGCTGATGCGAACGCAGGAACTACTGGCCGCCGATCGTTACTACGGCGTCAGCCAATACTGGGCCAACACAATCGATTACGGCTTTTCGAAAACGCGTGAAGAAGCGCTGCAAAAGTGGGGTCATGACCGTGTTCTCGCCGATGTGGTGCGAGTGATTCGCATGACTCGGCCACTTGTCCTCACTTCCGTATTTGTAGGGGCGCCCACCGATGGCCATGGCAACCACCAGGTAGCAGGACAAATGGCACAGGAAGCTTTTGTCGCCGCCGGAGATCCTAACCGGTTTCCCGAACAGATTCGTGAAGGTCTCCGCCCTTGGAATCCACTGAAAGTCTACGAACGTGTTCCCATCTTTTCCACGACGAAGGAGGGCATTTACGATTACGCAACCGACAAATACGTGCCGGTCCGGTTTTATGACTACGTGAACCATACCTGGATCGATGGCAAGCCGAAAGCGGATGTTAGCGTCCCGGAAGGCAGCCCTGACAGCGCCGCGGGCCTTACCTTTTTGCAAATCGCTCGTAACGGGCTCGGCCAGCAGAAGAGTCAAAACGGCGGCATTACGGTGCCGCCGCCGGCCCCCGTTGCCGTGCAATATCACCGGTACGGTTCTCGTGTGCCGGTTACCGGAACAGAAAATTCCTTCTATCACGGTATCGATACCTCGTTGGTCGGCATCGCCAGCCTTGTCACAGGTGGTCATACCGTGGCTCTTAAGAAGAGCTTGGCGCAACTTTCCGATCTGGCGGGCCAAGCGTGCGATCGCTACAGCCCCAACACCCCCGCCGCCATCGCGCCACTTCTTGCCAGCGGCTTAAAAGCCACGCGAGCCCTGATAGAACAAGTGCAACAGGGCCAATTGCCGGAGCCCGGTAAAAGCGATGTTCTTTTCGAACTCGGCGTAAAGGAGAAGCAGTTCGAAACGGCTCTGACACTGGCGCTCAACATTAGTTTCGAGGTTTCGGTCGCGCCGGCAAAGCTGCCCAGCGGTCCTTTCGCTATGTTCGCCGGTCCCTCGCAAACTTTTTCCACGGCCATTCCTGGACAGTCGTTCCAGGTAGACTCCCGTCTGTACAACCAAAGTCTCGACGCGGTCACCGTTGCCGGAATCGATATCGTGCCCTCCGACGGCAAACGATGGTCCATTCATGCCGCGTCCACGACGGAAGAAACCCTTCGAGCGGGTACCGAGATGCGCTCTCAATTCAAAATCCAGGCCCCCTCCGACGCCGTTCTCACCAAGCCCTATTTCTATCGTCCGAATAAGGAACAGCCCTATTACGACCTCACCGACCAGCGCTATCGCAACCTGCCGTTTGCTCCCTATCCTCTCTCCGCAACGGCTCGCATCAGTTATCACGGTGTTCCTTTCGAAATCCGCCGGGTAGTTCAGACGGTGCAGCACGTTCCGGATGTTGGCATGAAGCAGGATCCGCTCTTGATGGGTCCACCCATCTCAGTGACGCTGCCGGCGACGGCCGGAGCAGTCCCGCTTACCAAAAAATCGTTTTCCTTTCCTTGTATGATCCATAGCAACGTGAAAGGTCCGGCCAAAGGAACGCTTCGCATCCAGGTTCCTTCCGGATGGACAGCGGTGCCTTCCGAAATGCCGTTTTCGATGACGAGCGACGGGGAGACCCAGCAACTTACTTTTGAGATTCGGCCGGCGTCGATTCGCGCTCAGACGTACGAAGTCAAAGCGGTTGCCGAATATAACGGCAAGGCGTACGAGGAAGGCTATCGTCTGGTCGGTTATTCTGGCCTACGTCCTTATCCGTACTACCGTCCGGCCGTTTACAAGGCCGTAGGCGTGGACGTGAAGACTGCGCCTGGGCTACGCATCGGCTATTTGTCTGGAACCGGCGATGAGGTTCCCAAGGCCCTGGGAGACCTGGGCGTTCCCGTGCATATTCTGTCGCTCGGCGATGTCGACGCGGAAGTGCTGAAAAACTATGATGCTGTCGTTCTTGGGGTGCGCGCCTACACGGCCCATCCAGAACTGCGCGCTTCAAACGCTCAATTACTCCAATATGTAAAGAATGGCGGAACGTTAATCGTGCAATATAATCTTGATGACTTCGAGTACGGACCTTATCCGCTCAACTTGGGTTCAAACCCGCAAAAAGTGGTGGACGAGGGGTCGAAGATCGAACTGCTTCAGCCGAATAATCCCGTTCTGAACTGGCCGAACAAGATCACTGAAGCGGACTTCGAAGGGTGGGAGGAAGAACGCGGGCATGGCTTTATGAAGACCTGGGATCCTCATTACCAAGCGCTCATCGAGACGCATGATCCGGGCCAGGACCCGCAACGGGGAGGCTTACTAGTCGCGAAGTACGGACAAGGAACCTATATCTACGACGCTTTCGCGCTATACCGTCAATTGCCTGCCGGAGTACCCGGGGCGTACCGAATTCTGGCGAACCTCATTAGTATTTCGAAAGACCCTCAACGGCACTAACGGTACTAAATAAAAGCAACGGGGGATTTGCAGGCCGAATCCTTACTAGTAGAGGAACGCATGTTTAGAAAGCTGTCTGTGTGCGCATTGCTGATCGCTGGAGCAACGGTTGCAATTGTAAAGGGTGACGCCGCGAAGAACTTTCCCGACCCTCTTATGAAAACGTCGGCATCCAGTGAGCAAGGCAAACAGTCAGTCGTGCTCGCGGGAGGTTGCTTCTGGGGTGTTGAGGGCGTTTTTGAACGGGTCAAGGGCGTGACAAACGTCGTTGCTGGATATGCGGGCGGAGATAAGTCAACTGCACAGTATGAAACGGTCAGCACCGGCACGACAGGACACGCGGAGTCGGTGAAAGTTACTTACGATCCGGCTAAGGTGACCTTCGGACAACTCTTGAAAATCTACTTTTCCGTCGTGCAGGATCCGACCGAGTTGAATCGCCAGGGGCCGGATACCGGTACACAGTACCGTTCGGTGATCTTCTACATGAATGACGACCAGAAGCGGGTGGCCGAAGCCTATATTCAGCAATTGGACAACGCTAAGGTCTTCTCAAGAAAGATAGTTACCCAGGTGGTTCCTTATAAGGGCTTTTATCCGGCGGAAGCGTACCATCAACACTTTTTGGACAATAACCCGACCTATCCCTATATCGTTTACAACGACATGCCCAAGATCGCCGCGCTGAAAAAGGACTATCCGCAGATGTGTAAACGCTAGCTTACTTGGTAGTTTTGGCTTCGTCGGGACTTTGCAGTTCCAGCATGCGTACTACGTCGGGGCGGCTATCGTACTGACTGATTTTCCTCTCAGTGCTTGCCTCCTTCTTGTAACGAGCTTGCACGGCGTAGTCACTGCTGAAGCTCAGATCCTCGAAGTGGTAACGGCCGTCCTTCTTCGTGATGAATGTAAGCTTGTCGTGCGCCTTGTCATCGGTTAACGTCACTAATGCGCCCGCTACCGGCTGGTTAGTGCCATCCGTCACAGTTCCGTGAAGATACCGGGAAGTCGGCACCTTGTTCTTTTTGTACTTGGGACCACCGAGAACGGCACCAGGATCACGGGGGCTAAGATTCGGGTTATTGGCTTGGCCCGCCATCATTGAAGCGGCCGCCGCACCTGCGCCAAAAAGCAAAACCAGAACTTTTCGCATGTCAGATATATTAGCAATTCCTTCGGCATCCCGGGTTTACGCTAATATGCGTGATCATGTCCTTCCAACACGCACAGGTGCTCGCCTTCGAGAGCCGCCGGTCTGCCGAGATCGCGGAGCTCATCCGGATTAACGGAGGAGAGCCTTTCGTTGCCCCGGCCATTGTGGAAGTGCCGCTTGAGATGAACGATGCCGCATTCCGGTTTGCCGACCGGCTCTATGCGGGCGACTTCGACATGATGATTTTTCTGACTGGCGTGGGCGCGCGGCAACTCCATCGCGTGCTGACCACACGAGATCCAGAGGACTTGTTCTTTCATGCTCTTCGCGGATTGGCGGTAGTAGCGCGCGGGCCGAAACCAACGGCGGTGCTTCGCGAGTGGAACGTACCGATTGCGGTCAGCGTTCCGGAGCCGAATACCTGGCGCGAACTTCTTGCGGCCGTCGAGACCAGGAGCGAGAAGTCCATTGCGGTGCAGGAATATGGGCGGCCCAATCGTGAGCTCACCGATGCGCTGCTCGCGCAAGACCGCAAGGTGACGACCGTGCCGATCTATCAATGGAGACTGCCGGAAAACAAGGAGCCTCTTGCTGTAGCGCTCGGGCGGTTGCTCCGGAATGAGTTTACGGCCGTGGTGTTCACGACGGGAGTCCAGATCGATCATTTTCTCGACTTTGCCCGGGAGAATAGTCAAGAAGAAGCAGCGCTATCTGCCCTGAAACGCCTCTTTCTTGCGTCCATCGGACCGACTTGCAGCGAGGCGTTGCGAGAGCATGGCTTAGAGCCGGCGCTGGAGCCAAGCCATCCCAAGATGGGGATTCTGGTTCGGGAAGCTGCCCTCGCTTACAGCGCGAAAGCTGCTGAGGGAGGATAGATAAGTGAAAACAGTCACGACATTCTTCATTGCGGGCTTCGTTGCCGGGCTTCTGGCGCTTTGCTCTTTGGCATCGGCCGAAACAATAACCATCGATGCCAATGCTCCTTCGCACCCGTTTCCGCATGTTTGGGAACAGATGTTCGGCTCGGGACGCGCGGTGCTGACCCTGCGCGAGAGTTACCGGAACGACTTGCGTGCCGTGAAGCAGGTTACCGGCTTCAAGTATGTTCGGTTTCACGCCATCTTTCAAGACGAAATGGGGGTGTATGACGAAGACGCGCACGGCAATCCCATTTACAACTTTTCTTACGTCGATCAGGTTTACGACGGCATGCTGCAGAACGGCGTCAAGCCGTTCGTGGAGCTAAGCTTCATGCCGCGCAGACTAGCGGCAAATCTCACCCCGCACGCTTTCTGGTATAAGCAACTTCCTTCCCCCCCGAAAGATCCGGCAAAGTGGGCGGCGCTCATCGAAGCGTTTACCAAGCACCTGGAAGAGCGCTACGGAAAGGCGGAAGTGGAGCAGTGGTATTTCGAAGTTTGGAACGAGCCGAACATCGATTTTTGGAACGGCACTCCGAAGCAGGAGACGTACTTCGCTTTTTATGACACTACCGCGAAGGCGGTAAAGAGCGTGGATTCAACCATTCGCGTGGGCGGCCCGGCGACGGCGCAAGCTGCCTGGGTAAGTGCGTTTATCAAGCACTGTACGGACGGCCATGTTCCCTTTGACTTCGTGTCGACGCACATTTACGGGAACGAAAACCCGCAGGATGTATTTGGCAAGCATCTGAACATTGCCCGGAAAGACATGGTCGGGCTCGCAGTGAAGAAGGTCTACGACGAAGTAAAAGCTTCGGCGGCCCCGAACACTCCCATCATTTGGTCCGAGTACAATGCCACGTATCTCACCCAGCAACAAGTGACCGATAGCGCATTTATGGGCCCTTGGCTTGCCAACGACATCCGCGAGTGCGACGGCCTTTCGACGATGATGTCGTACTGGAGCCTGTCGGATGTGTTTGAAGAACAGGGAGTGGTGAAGACTCCCTTTTATGGCGGCTACGGACTGATGGCGGAGCGCGGAATTCCGAAGCCGTCCTTTCGGGACTTTGAGTTGCTGCACCGGCTGGGAGATCGGCGGCTTGCGAACAAGTCAGAGAATGCGCTGATCACCGAGAGAGCGGACGGCACAGTGGTGGTGGCATTGTGGAACTACGCCGAACCTGGTGAAAACGTTGGCCCTAGAACTTTCCAGTTCGACGTGAACGGGTTTCACGCCAAGCATTACTTGATGCAATTCGTCGATCCGGATCATGCGTCTTCCTTGAAGGCTTGGAAGGCGATGGGTAGCCCGGTGAGCCCAACTTTAGAGCAGATCGCACAGCTCAAGAAGGCCTCGGAATTAGAACCCGCGGAGATGCATCCGATCGGCGATCCGATCACGGTTGCGCCGGAGGGCCTGATGGTTCTGGAGCTGCAATAAGCTTTTTTCTCAGCCGGACGACTTCGCCGATAACGAAAACCGCCGGATTCGAGGCTTTCACATTGCCGGATGCGACGGCGCCTAGATCACTTTCGACCACGTTCGCGTCCGGCGTGGAGCCTCGTTCCACGAAAGCGACCGGCTGGCGAGGCGAACGGCCGGCATCGATGAGCGACTGCGCGATGAAGGCCCGGTTTTTCACTCCCATCAGGACGACGAGCGTATCGATTTGCGCGTATTTTGCCCATTCCTGGTTGAGTCCCGCATGGCAGTGACCGGTGACGATGGCGAAGCTTTGGGAAACTTGGCGGTAGGTCAAGGGAATGCCCGCAAGCCCAGGAACAGAAATGGCGGAAGTGACACCCGGAACCAGTTCGACTTCGATCCCGTGACCGAGGGCTAGCGCCCATTCTTCCGCGCCGCGGCCAAAGACGAGCGGATCGCCGCCTTTCAGACGGGCCACGGTCTTTCCGGCCAAAGCGTGCTCACGGATGAGGTCGAAGATGCAGATTTGCTTCCGTTCCTGCTCGCCTTCATGTTTGCCGACGTAAATCAGCTCCGCACCGGGGCGTGCGTGGTTCAAAATTTCAGGGCTTACCAGACGGTCGTAGAGGACCACATCAGCTTCGCCAAGCAGACGAACGGCCTTCAGCGTTAGAAGTTCCGGGTCGCCCGGGCCCGCGCCTATCAAATAAAGTTTTCCTGGCCTATCCACAAGTCTCACTTCTATTGTTCATCAGCAGCGCTGTGGACGAGAAGCAAATAAATTTTTCCCTCCCCATAACAAAATACGCGTTTGCGTCGAAAATGTAGTTATAGATGCAAACGCTGAAGCTGAAGCACCTCGTCGCCATCCGGTGGTTTCACTGGATCAACTTTCCTCTCCTTTTTCTGATGATCTGGAGCGGCGTGCTTATTTACTGGGCCTACGACATCTATAACGTCGGTCCATTCCATTTTTTCCCAAAGCCTGTCTATAAAACACTTCATATCGACCATCGGCTGGCGGACGGAATGGCGATGCACTTCTTTTTCATGTGGCTATTCGTCATCAACGGCATTTTGTATGTAGCGTACACGATTTTTTCCGGCGAATGGCGATCCCTTGTTCCGCGATCGTTTACTGTTTTCAGAGACGCCCTTCACGTGACACTGTACGATCTGCGCCTTCGCAAAGAATTGCCGGTACAGGACAAATACAATGCGGCTCAACAACTTGCTTATTCCGGAATTGTTGTGATGGGTGTTTTATCGGTGATTACGGGATTTGCTATCTATAAGCCGACACAACTAGCGTGGCTAGCAACACTATGCGGCGGATACCAGACGGCGCGCCTGATTCACTTCTGGCTGACGATCGGTTATCTGCTGTTCTTTCTGGTACACGTAGGCCAGGTTGTGATGGCGGGTTGGAACAACTTCCGCTCCATGGTGATCGGATGGGAGGTAGCGAAGGGCCATGAGTAAGCTGCAGCGCGAGATAATTCTTCCCGAAGAGCAGGTACGGCAGGAGCTCAGCAAGAAGAGCCGGCGGGGTTTTCTGATCGGCGGTCTTGCGGCAGTGGGGGCGGTCGGTGGATATGAATGGCTCCAGTCGGCAAAACAAGAGAATGAGGTTCCCTGGCCGGAACGCCGGGTGCTGGAGGCAAACGGTCGGCTGGCGCATGCTTACTTGAGCGATGGTCATCTGATGCCAACGTATTCGATGGGAGACGTGACCCCTCTTAAGGCAAACGGCGACATCGGGCTGGACGATGAGATGGATCCCAGTAAATGGAGCCTGACGATTACTTCGAACACGGGAACTCCCAATCTAAAGTTATTGTTGCGGGATATTCAGGCGCTTCCCCGAGTCGAGATGATCACCAAATTCTGTTGTATAGAAGGCTGGAGTACGATCAGCCACTGGGCTGGCGCGCGGTTTTCGGACTTCACGAAGAAGTTCTATCCGCCAGGAAGAGGCCTATCGAAGTACGTCTCGATGACCACGCCGGATGAGGAATACTATGTCGGATTGGACATAAAGAGCGCTCTGCACCCACAAACGCTTTTAGCATACGAGTACGATGGCAAACCGCTAACGCCTGACCACGGCGCGCCGCTGCGTTTGGTAATTCCGGTGAAGTACGGCATCAAGAACCTGAAGCGAATCGGTGCGATTGAGTACACAAACAGCAAGCCCGACGACTACTGGGCCGAGCAGGGTTACGATTGGTTTGCCGGGCTTTAAAGCCTCAGTCAATTATGGATAAGGGCGCATTGTTCTGCGGAACTTCCGGGTTTGCTTACCCGAGTTGGAAGCCAGCGTTTTATCCGGCTAAGCTTTCCAGCGCGAAATTTCTGGAGCATTACGCCACTCGCTTGAATGCGGTGGAGGCGAATTACACCTTCCGGCGCATTGCCTCAGCAAGCACGTTTGCCAAATGGATCGCGGCAACGCCGGACGGCTTTCTTTTCCTGCCGAAGGCTCATATGAAGATCACGCATTCGCTCAAGCTGAAAGATGCTGAGGAGTTTACCCGCTATTTCCTGCAGTCGCTAGAGCCGCTGCGCAGTGCGGGGCGGCTTGGTCCGATTCTGTTTCAGTTAGCCCCATCGTTCAAGGCCGATGTTGAGGCGCTGCACTCTTTTGTGCATCTGTTTCCAAGTTCGCATCGGGCAGCATTCGAGTTTCGGCACGAAAGCTGGTTTCAAGAGGCAACATACGAGGTGTTGAAGTCGGCTAATGCCGGGTTGTGTCTTGCCGAAAATGAAAAATTAGAGACGCCGGACGTTGTCACGGCGGACTTCGTTTATCTGCGACTGCGGAAACCTGATTATTCGAAGCAGGAACTGGAAGACCTGAGACAGCGTGTACACCGATATCGCGCCGAAGGCCGTTCCACATACGCGATCTTCAAGCATGAAGAGACGCCCGAAGGCGCCCTCCATGCGGAAGAGTTATTGAAAGCCGCGGCCTAAAAGTTATACTTCAAGCCGAACTGAATGTTGCGAGCACCTTGTGAGGAGTTGATCACGCCGAGATTGCTGCCGATGGAAGTGGTGGGCGCGTTCAGGATGGGAGTGTTAGAGACATTGAGAAACTCGCCACGGACTTCCAGATTTTGCTTCTCCAAGATGGTGAAATGCTTGGAGACGCTAACGTCGACAGTGTGTAACCCAGGTCCGCGAACGGTGCCGACGCCGCAGGTGCCGAACCCGGAAGCAGGCTGCGCGTAAGCCCCCGGATTGAACCATTGATACCCCCCGCCGAGGGCCCCGGACGCGTTCTGTGTTCCGAAGACGGTGGAAGGGGCAATGCAATCGGCACGGGCTCCACGGGAGTTTGTACCCGAAGCATCATTGGCCGAGACCGTCAGCGGGAAGCCACCGTGCCAACTGGGAATAGCATTCACTTGCCAGCCGCCGACTAAGGCATCCACCACGCGATTCATGTTCTTGCCGATCATCCGTCCACGGCCAAATGGTAAGTCATAGGTGATATAGCCGACGAATATATGTTCCACGTCGTAGTAGCAGGGACCCCATTCCGCTTTGCGGTCGTAAAGGTTCTGCCAGTAGGGAGAGGTGGGAGCAGCTTGGCCGCTAGCGCCGTAGTAACCGATAGAATCGGTTTCACACTTCGACCAAGTGTAGGAAAACTGAAACTCAAGTCCATTGCCCAGGCGCTTTTGGATGGTAGCCTGCAGTGAATTATAACTTTGATTCCCGGTTGAATCCGTACCCGAGATTTGGCCGATTTCACTCTGCAGCGCTGGGGTCCCGGACAAGTAAGGGCTATTGACGGTAGTACCGTTTGGTTCTAGATATCGTTGCAGATAGGGCATAGCAACCATCAGGTGAGTAGTCTTCTGGCCGACATAACCGACCTGAGCCGTCGTGGAGCTGTTGATCTGGCGCTGAACCGTGAAGTTCCACTGATTCGACTCCGCCGGCCGCACGTTCGGGTCCCATAGACGAACATTTAGGCCCGCGAAGCACGTTGGAGAGTAGGCCAGTAGCGTTGCCTGATCGCAGCCGGTGCCACCGGAGATGGGAACAAACCCTTGATCGAGGGTGGAGGCCGGATACGGAAGCGCTGTGTACTGTTCTGAGTGTTCCAACCCATAGGGCGGGTTTAACGTCAGGCGGAGGTTTGTGCCGGTTCCTTCCAAATAGGAGGACAAGGTATAAGCGGCGCGGATCACGGTCTTGCCGTCCCCAGGCGACCAGGCAAGGCCGATGCGGGGCTGCCAATTGCCTATTCCGTTATAGGTGTTGTAGAGAGCCCCGCTATTTCCGTTCTGGCCGGGCTGTTCAATGGCGCCGGAAATAAGACCGAAATTTGTCTGCCGATTATGGACTTCAGTCCAAGGCGTATGAATTTCATAGCGGAGTCCGAGATTTAGGGTCAAGTTGGTCTTGACGCGCCAGTCGTCCTGAAAGTAGCCGGCGAAAATATTGGCTCGCTGGCCCCACGTTCCGGAGGTGATGCCGCTGCCGATCTGGGACGGAAGACCCAGGAGGAAATCAGACTCCGCACGGCCGCTGTATTGGCCGTCATAGGTGAACGTTCCGGCCGCGCCATTGTTGCCGGAGTAGTAGGTGTCGATGCGCTGACGCCAGCCCTCGAATCCCATGTGCATGGTGTGAGCGCCTTTCGTCCATATCGCCGAATCTTCATACTGAATTACTGTGTCGGCGAACAACTGCGTTACATCCGCTGCCCCAATCGCGGTTGTACTGTTGCTGGGACCAGCGGCGAAGGAGTTCGCCGAGAAGAGTTGGGCCGGCAAGATGCCCGACGGAGCATCGAGAATGCCGAGGCTTTGGGGCAAATTCCCCAGTCCCGATGGCGCACTATTTCCATTGTTGATGAACACGTAGTTGACCCCGACGCGAGCATCGTTCACTAAGGAGGGAGTCAGCGTCCGCGTGTAGTCAAGCACACCATTATGCACAGGAGTGGTAGAAAAGGAATCATAGACCAAGGGCTGACTATTTGTGGTCGGATTATTGACATTGCTTTGCGAGTAGCGCCCGAATAAATGATCCTTTTCTGTGATCGCATAATCGATACGGGCATCGCCCTGATCGCCGTTGATCGCTGTCTGGACCGTGTTGGCGGCATTGTTGACTAAGTTGCCGTTGATGGGTTTCCCATAATACTGGGAGTTTACGATCTTGAGAGCAACAGGACTGAGTTGCCCCGCGGGAATGATGTTGCCGACGTAATTCGCGCCGCCGATGGGGTTCTTAAGCTGAATACCCTGCGCGAGAAGTTGGGAGAAATCACCCCCGCGCTCGGCGGCGGTGAGAACAGTGTATGCGCCGGATTGCGTGGGAGTATCGAACCGCTCGCCCTGGTAGTCCAGAAAGAAGAAGAGCTTGTCCTTCTTGATGGGGCCGCCCAGTGTGGCGCCGAATTCGTTCCATCGAAGAGCCTGGCGGGGATTGCCCGTGAGATTTGACGACCATTGATTCGCGTTCAGCTTGTCGTTCCGGAAGAACTCAAAGACGTCCCCGTGGAATTGGTTGCTGCCGGATTTGATGGAGACGCTGACGATGCCGCCCATGAAGTTTCCGAACTCAGCCGACGCGTTTTGCGAAATGAGGTTGAACTCCTGGATGGCATCAGGCTGCGGCGCGTAACCGACTTCATTGTCGGAGACCTGGTTATTGTCGACGCCGTCCAGAAGGAAATTATTCGTCTGTTCGCGATTGCCGTTGATGTAGGGGCGGGCGCTATTCGCGGTGGTCTGACCATTGGCGAAATTCTGCGGATTGGGGTGGACGCTGCCCGGAGAGAGCAGGGTGAGCTGCACGTAATTCCGCGTCGCCAAGGGAAGCTGGGTATTGGTGCGAGCATCGATCACCGTTCCGAGTTGTGTCGATTCTGTTTGCAGCAGCGGCGGGGCTTCCGAAACGGTAACGGTTTCGCTCATCTCGCCCACCTTGAGCTCGAAGTTCGCCCGGGCTTGCTGATTCAGTTGCAGAACGATTCCAGATCGCTGCTCGGCTTGAAAGCCGTGGCTTTCGACTTTTACCTGATAGTTGCCGATAGGCAGGCGCGGAAAATTGTAGAATCCGTCACCGTTGGTGGTGGTGGGCCACACAGTTCCACGATCCTGGTCGGTGGCGGTGACCTTTGCGCCGACGACCGCAGCGCCGGATGGATCGGTAACGTTTCCATTGATAGCGGCTGTGACCTCTTGCGCCATTAAGTGAATGGGCATAAACACCGCGATAACGAACATGCCTAGAACAAGAAGCCGCTGTAAGAATGCAGCGGTCCGAACCGAAAATGCCATAACAAACTCCTCCCAAAGAAGCCAAATGTAGCTACGGTATTCGTACTAGGAATTTCTGAGCTTTAGGTAAATTGTAAAGAGGACTCTGATAGGAGTCAAGAAGAAACGGAAAGTAAAAGAAAGTTTTATAAACAGCAAGGGCTGCCCTAAGGAGCAGCCCTTTGGCGATGCGGTGGTACGCAGCTTAAAAGTTGTACTTCAAGCCGAACTGGATTTGACGGGCACTGTAAAGCGGGCTCTGGTTGAAGACGCCTTGCCGTGGACCGGTGGAGTCGGTGCTGTAGGTTGCGGGAGCGATCACGGCCGAGTTGAGGAAGTTGATGCCCTCGGCCCGGAATTCCAGGTTTTGGTGTTCCGTGAAGAAGAACTGCTTGGATAGACTGAGATCCACCTGGCGGAATCCTGGACCGCGAACGACACTGACGCCGCAACTACCGAAGCCGGAGGTAGGCGCGACAAAGGAGCTCGGGTCCCACCATTGGTAGCCCCCTCCCTGATTGGCGGTAGCCTGTTTTTCGATGTAGCTGGCGGGAGCGACGCAGTTTGCGCGGGCAAAACCGGACCCAGTGCCCGACACATCAGGAGCAGCAACGGAGAACGGAAAGCCGGTGTGGAAGGTGAAAACGGAGTTCACCTCCCAGTCGCCCAGGACGGCGTTCACGACACCGTTGGCCTGTTTCCCGAACATGCGGTTGTGGCCGAAGGGAATGTCATAGGTAAGGAACCCATTGACGGAGTGTTCCAGGTCGTAGACACAGGCCCCGTAATCCCCTCGGAGATTGTAAGTATTCTGCGGGAAGGCTTGGCCGTTGCTGGCCAAGGTTGCGCTGGCATCGCCGTATTTGCCGAAGTAACCCGGAGCGTCACTCATGCACTTTGACCAAGTGTAATTGGCCTGAAACTCCAGTCCATTGCTCAGGCGTTTTTGGAACGAGGCCTGCAGTGCGTTGTAGTTTTGTATAGCATCGGTGTTGTTCAGACGGGCCGCGCCGGGCGTGGGATTGTTTGTACGGCTGGCCACGGTCGATCCTGTGTAGTAAGCGAGGTCGGGATTACCCGCGAGATAAGGACTGTCGGAGATGGTCCCGTTTGCATTGAGTACGCGCTGGTTGGCCAGGCTGATTTCGGCAAGGTGATCGGTCTTTTGGCCGACATAGGCCAGTTGAGCGGTGGTGGAGTTGCCGAACTGATGCTGAATGGTGAAGTTCCATTGCTGGGAGACCGCCGGACGGTAGTTCGGATCGGTCATGTGAATGGTGACTCCGCTGAAGCAGCCAGCCGGCGTGGACGTTACGTTTTGCAGCGTACATGGAGTTGTAGCAGAGGAAAAGCCCTGGTCGAGAGTAGATCCAGGCAGCACGGGTAGCCCGGCGCCGTACGGATAAGCAGCGGTGCGGTCGACGTTGAAGGGCGGATTTTGCGTCAGCCGGTTATTGACGCCGTTTGCTTCCAGATAATTGGACACGCCCCAGGCGGCACGGATCACGGTTTTGTCGTCGAATGGCGTCCAGGCGAGTCCGATGCGAGGCTCGAAATTGGCGATGCCGTTGTATTGGTTGTAGAGGGCGTCGCTGTTGCCGTTCTGACCCGCTAACTGGACCGCGCCGGTGAATTCGCCAAAATTGATCTGGCGGTTATGCACTTCGTACACCGGCGTATTGAGCTCCCAACGGAGACCCAGGTTTAAGGTGAGGTGTTGATTTACGCGCCAATCGTCTTGAAAGAAAGCGCCATACCGGCTGTAGCGCTGACCGACCTGACCGCCGCCGGTGCTGCCGATGCCGAGAGAAGCAGGAAGGCCTTCGAGGAAGTCAGCTTCGGCGAATCCGGTGTACTGGCCGTTAAAGACAAAGTTACCGGCCACGCCGTCATTGCTGGGATAGAAATAATCCTCACGATACCGGAAATACTGGAAGCCGGCGCGCATGGTGTGCTGGCCGTGAGTAATGATGACGGTGTCTTCCGCCTGAATGGTGGTGTCGTTGAAGACTTCGCCCGCGTCGAGATTACCGAAGGCGGGAGCGCCGCTGCCACCGCCCACGTTGCTGTTCTGCGGAAACTCCATGCCGGGCAGAAACGTGGAGGGAGAGCCGGGAATGCCAAATACTTGCGGAAGATTTTGTCCGGTCGGGTTGGAGAAGCCGGTCGTGATTGGAAAATAATTGACGCCGCCCCGGAGATCGTTAACGAAAGAGGGACTGATGGTGCGGGTGTAATCGATGACTCCCTGATAGAGCGGGTACTGGTTGTTCGAGTTCCCCACCAGCGGCTGGCTGTTGACGGTTGGATTGAGGACGTTTTGCTGTGAATACCGCCCGAAGATGTGGTCCTTTTCAGTAGGCGCCCAATCGACCCGGGCGTCGCCCTGGTCGCTGTTGGTGTAAGTTTGCGTGGTTTGAATCTGGTTGTTGACCAGGTTGCCATTGATGGGCTGTGGGTAAAGCGGGGAGTTCAGAATTTTGGAAGCCGCCGGACTGATAAGGGTAGTAGGAATCCGATTATTGACATAGGCAATTCCCGTTCTAGGATCTTTGAGTTGCACCGTGGGCAACAGCGCGGAGAAATCCCCGCTACGTTCGGCGGTGGTGAAGACCGTGTACGCGCCGGGAGTGGCGGGGGTATCGAAGCGGGAGCCTTGATAATCGGCGAAGAAGAAGAGCTTATTCTTCTTGATGGGACCTCCCAACGAGCCGCCAAACTGATTCCAACGCTCCAGAAGGCGAGGGCTGCCGGACAAGTTTCTGGCCCAATCGTTCGCGTTCAGGGCGTCATTGCGGAGGAACTCAAAGGCATCGCCGTGGTACTGATTTGTGCCGGCTTTGGTGCTGACGCTGATAATTCCGCCCATATAGTTACCGAACTCGGCCGAGGCGTTTTGCGTGATGACGTTGAACTCCTGAATGGCATCGACGCTGGGGGAAAATGCGGTGTCATTGTTGGAGATTTCGGTGTTTTCCATGCCATCCAAGAAATATTCATTGGCCTGTTCGCGGTTGCCATTGATATAGGGACGGCCGCTATTGAACGTCGACTGGGCGCCGGTAAAGGCGGTGGGACTGGTGGTGGTTGCGCCCGGGGTCAGCAAGGTGAGCTGGTTATAGTTTCTGGAAGCAAGAGGAAGCTGGGTGGCGGTGTGCGAGTCGATAACAGTACCCAGTTGTGTGGATTCCGTTTGCAGGATGGGAGCGGCGGAGGTGACCTCCACGGTCTGGTTTATGTCTCCGACTTGCAGTTGAAAATCAACCTTTGCGACCTGATTCAGTTGCAGAACGACGTCCGGCTTGACAGCGGATTGAAAGCCTTTGCCTTCGACGCGGATTTCATAACGGCCAATGGGGAGCCGGGGAAGAGTGTAGGCTCCGTCACTATTCGCCGTTGCCGGGAAAACAGTGCCACGGTCGAGGTCTTTGGCGGTAACCTTCGCGCCGGAAATCGCGGCCCCGGAGGGATCAGTAACGACGCCATTGATAGCAGCCGTTACGTCCTGCGCCCGGGCGGGCAGCAGAAGCAAGAGGACGGCAGCCACAAGAGAGAAGAAGTAGAGATAATGCTTCTTCTCGAAGATGGGACTCGGAGAATCCAAGCTCATACGAAATACTCCTTAGAACTCAAAGCGAGTGCACTCGATGACAGTTTTGCCACCAGAGGCTTTGACGGAATTGTAATTGTAAAGCGAAGCCCTTGTCAAGCAAAAGAAAGAAAAACAAAGAACACCAATAATCTGGTTCACCCCGTTATGCAAGACAGACTTCAACGCCTTGAGAGCGCAACTTGTCCACGTCGGCAGCGGGAGCGGCGGTGTCGGTGATAACGCGACGGATGTGCCGGAAATTGGCGATGAGGGACAGGCTGCGATGACCGAATTTGCTGGAATCGGCGAGTACGGAGACTTGGGCAGCGGCTTCGATCATGCGGCGATTGAGTTGCGCCTCCATGATGTCGAGCGTGGTGAGCCCCCAATCGGCATCCAGGCCCACAGTGCTTAGGAAGCAGTGGTCGGCATGGAGGGACTGCATCATGCTTTCCGCCTGGGGCCCGACGAAAGCGTTGGAGACATTTCGCAGCAGGCCGCCAATCATTACGAGTGAAACATTAGGGATTTCCGCAAGGAGGGAGGCGATGTTCAGCGCGTAGGTGATGACAGTGAGATTTTCGGGGCAATTGCGCCGCAACTGGCGGGCGACTTCGGCCGACGTCGAACCGGAACAGAGAATCACGGTTTGCAGGGGATTGATAAGCTGAACCGCCATCTCGGCGATACGGACTTTTTCGTCGTGGTGAATGCTCTCGCGAACTCGCAATGGATGCTCGGGCGCGGCGTCGAGCGGACGAATGCCTCCTCCGTGGGAGCGCACGAGCGCACCGATGTCCGAGAGAACATCGAGATCGCCACGAGCCGTGACCACAGAAACTCCGAAGCGTTTGGCGACTTCCTCGACGGTGACGCGGCCGTGCTGCCCAAGTACACCGAGAATCTCGCGGCGACGCTCTTCGGCGAGCAGGCGAGGCCGTTTTTCCCTAGGCATAGTAAGGTTCATGGCACTTCTGACAGATATTCTGGAAGACGGCGCTGGAGTGTCGAGACATGGCGACGGTGATTATCTTACATTATTTTTGGGCCGGGAACAAAGATTTCGCAAATACCTTTCTTCCTTTGCTTTGTTTTGGCCCGACAGCCGGTTAGAGTCCCTGACTGCGTTGAGTTCGAGGAGAGTAGATAGCCGTTTTGCAATACGAAGCCAATTTTCTTCAGGCGGCTTGGGATTGGAGGTAAGCTTCCAGTTCGGCCTCCCGCACGGCGAGGGTGGCGAAGGTGTCGCGGACGCAGCCTTGACCGATACGGCTGCTTGAGGCCGACGTTAACTGCGAGGACCCATAGGGCTGGTCGAAGAGAGTCTGCTGCTAAGGGCCGTATCGGTCAGTAGCCCTGGGGGTCGGCGTAGGTGGCGCTGAGGTTCGGTAGGGTTGCGAATGAGGCGGGTGCTTTCGCTTCAGCGAGTGCAGTCTTGGCTTGTAAGGACTGGAGGCGCGCTTCGTGCAGTTCCGTTTTGCGGATTTCGGCGCGGGCCTGGCTTTCGAGGGAAGCTTGCTGGGAACGGGCGTCGCGGGCCAGGCGTTCGGTGCGTTCGGCGGCCTTGCGTTGTTCGGCGCGCAGTTTAGTGAAGTCGTTCAGGCATTTGCCGAAGGCGCGTTCGTGGGTGGTTTGGTAGCGCAGGTAGAGGGCGAACTCCTTTTCGTTGCTGCTTTGGATCATGGGCGCGGTGTCGTGGAAGCAGAATTCCTGGAGGCGGAGGCGCTACTTTAGGCGGCGATCGGGTCCTCCAGGTAGATGAAGGCACGGGTGAGGCGGTCTTCTTCTTCGATGAGGGTGTTCAACTTGTTTCGGCCATAAGGCCCCCAAGTGGCGATTTCGGTGATGAATTCTTCCGCTGTAAATTCGAAGCCAACGGTGGAGAAATCGAAGTCGCGCTCGTGGAACATGGAGCGGTAGTAGGCATTGATGCCGGCATCGAAGCGCTTTTTGCGGGCGGCTTCGCGTTCGGCCTGGAACTGCCTCAGTTCGGCGATGTCTTTCTCGCGCTGACGGCGGAGACGGTTCTCCTGGAGGGTGAGGTTGTTGAGCTGGCGCTGGTAGGCGAGGAAGGTTTTGGCATCGAGCAGCGCGGGACGGACGGACGGGTCTTCGTGTTCGACCAGGGCGGCGAATTCGAGGCGGCCGAGGGCGTAGATGCCGGCTTCGAGCGTGGGAATGCGAGCGGCGCGCCATTCGGTGTCGGCGATCAACTGCACCAGCAGCTTTTCGGCGTCGGTGGCGGGTTGGTAGCGGGCTTCGAGGGCGGCCACATGCTGCTGGTACGCCTCGACGTCATCGCCAGGAAGCAGGACGGTGCGCCCGGTGAGGCCGGTTTTCACGGCATTGAGGGAAGACTTTGTTTTGCCTTCTTCGGTTTTCGGCCCAGTGGACGATTGGGCGTTTTCGCGATTGGCTTTGGTTTGCGCGGGGGTGGACATATGCGGCAAGAACTATAGCATGCCGTTCCAAACGATTTCTTGGAAGTTGTTGAAAGTACAAGGGAAGATTTCTGTGATCGTATGAGGAGAGAGCATGCGGAATTTCGTTTTTCCCCGCCAGCTTCGCGATCCAGATTGGACCGTCCCTAAACAGGAAGGGCGCAGCGGCTTCTTGCTTAGTCCCATCGCCAGTCAGCAGCCGGACTAAGACGTTGGTATCGACCGCAGCCATGCCGCCGTTTTACTTCCCGGTCGATAGCGGTGCGCACCTGGGCGGGTGTTGCCGCTTGCTATCGCCGCTCAGTCAGCGTATAGTATCCTCTCGGCGTGCGTCATCAAGTTGTCGTATTTCTGCAATCTAGTAGAAACATTGAGTTAGTAGCTTGTAATCACTCACTTCTTGGTCTCTATGAAATTCAACCTTATTTTTTTTCAGTCGTTGTTACTGTCATGTTACAGCGGGGTTTTGCTAGGCCAGACGAGCGCTGGAGTCGGAGGGCTGAACGGTGTGGTCACGGATCCCACTGGCGGAACAATTGCGCACGCGCACGTCGTGGTGCGGAATCAGTCGCTCGGCATTCGCCGCGAATTAACAACCACGGGCGGCGGGGTTTTCAATGCGCCTGCCCTGGTGCCTAAGTCAGGTTATGAAGTCACCGTCGATGCTCCGGGATTTGCGGAGTTTCAGAATCGAGATATCACGATTCATGTGGGCGAGAACGTCAACGTCGCCGCCAAGCTTCAATTAAAGTCCTCTACGACGCGGGTGGATGTTCAGGATCTTGCCCCCGTTACTGAAGATAAAATTGATGTTTCGCAAACGATTACGCAACATCAGATCGATAACCTGCCGATCAATGGACGGCGGGTGGACTCTTTTGTTCTTCTGACGCCGGGTGTTACGAATGACGGAACGTTCGGGCTGCTTTCTTTTCGCGGGATCCCGGGCGGGAATAACTTCTTGACCGATGGAAACGACACGACGGATAGCTTTTATAACGAGAACGCAGGGCGCACGCGCATTCCAACGCAGATATCGCAGGATGCTGTGCAGGAGTTTCAGGTATTGTCAGACGCTTATTCAGCGGAGTATGGGCGGGCGTTAGGCGGCGTGGTGAATACCGTTACCCGCAGTGGGACGAACGACTTTCACGGCACGGCGTTTTGGTTTTTTCGCAACCGAACACTGGACGCGCGCGATCCGTTCGCGAGCTTTAATCCGTCGGAGTACCGTCACCAGTTTGGGGGCAGCATCAGCGGTCCGGTTGTGAAAGATAAGCTGTTCTTCTTTCTGAATACGGAAGAGCAGATCCGGGAATTTCCGCTGCTCTCGAGCATTATCAACCCATCGGTGATCAATTCGAACGCGCACACCTGGCTCGGTTGCGCAGCACCCGCAACACCGCAGCAGTGCAGCGCCATCAACGGCGTTTTGAATCGTTTTTATGGAACGCTTCCTAGAAGCGCCGACCAGGAGACGGCACTCGGGAAGATCGACTGGCGGCCCGATGACAAGAACTCATTGAGCTTCAGCCTGAATTATGAGCACTTCAACTCACCGAATGGCATTCAGACGGGAGCGGTTGTGACTAGCGGCGGAGCTTTGAACAGCAACGGCACCGATAACGTCAATGTTCGCTATGGGCGAGCGGATTGGACCTTTGTTCCTAGTGGCAGTGTTGTCAATGAAGCCAGATTCGGGTGGTTCAAGGATCGTCAGGCGGACGATTTGAACGATGCGCTGCTGGATCCGGTTTACGGCGGCCTAAGCGTTTCGGTGAACGGCCAGGCGATTGGGGCGGCGAACTATATACCGCGTATCCAGCCTAGCGAGAACCGTTATGAAGGGGCAGACAATTTGTCTTACACGGTGGGTAAACATAACTTTAAATTTGGCGTGGATTATTTGAACACCGAAGATTACACCAATCAACTGGTGAACGGTAACGGCAGTTATAGTTTTCCGAATGCCACGGCGTTTGCGCTCGATTATTCCGGAAACACGACCGGCAGGAAAGATTACACGTCTTATACCCAGGCGTTCGGCAACCGGGCGGTGGACGCAACGCTTCAGGATCTCGACTTTTACGCACAAGACCAGTACCGGATCGTGCCGAACCTGACGCTGTATTACGGAGTTCGTTACGAGCACACATTTATCCAGCAGCCACCGCTTGCTAACCCCGACTATCCACAGACCGGGCGGATTCCACAAGATAATTTAAATTTCGCGCCGCGGGTTGGATTTGCCTGGAACTTGAACAACAACAGGACCGTGATTCGGTCGGGATACGGGATTTATTACGCACGCTATCCGGGCGCGATGATCAATTCACTATTCACGACCAACAATCTTTACCAGGAGACTTTGAGTGTTCAAACAAGCAACGCAGCGCAGTTGCCGTTGGGCCCGATATTCCCGAATTTGCTGACATCGGCGCCGAATGTCAAGGCTGGGTTAGGGACGGTAGGCTTTGCGGCTCCCGATCTGCGGACGCCTTACAGCGAGCAGGCGGACTTTTCTGTTCAACAGGCGCTCGGAGCGAACACTAGCGTCACGGTGAGCTATCTCTGGAGCCGGGCGGCGGAGATGTTCACGGTGCGCGATCTGAACATTGGACCAGCAGCAGACTCAATTACATATAACGTTCTGAATTCGGCTGGCGGGCGCACGGGAACTTTTACCACGCCGGTCTACTTACTCGCTAATAGAATCGATAAGAACTATCAACGAGTTCTTGAAGTTGATAATGGTGGCAATAGTTACTACAACGCGCTCGCACTGCAGATTCAGCGCCGTTTTTCACACGGCTTTCAAGGAAGTCTCGCCTACACGTGGTCGCACGCCATCGATGACAACCTGGGGAACGCGGGATCTAACTTGTTCCTTGGCAATAACGCGCCTACTAGTTTGTTCAATGGCGATTACCAGGGGAACAAGGGCGATTCCAGTTTGGATCAGAGACAGCGGTTGGTGGTGGACTGGATTTACTCGCCTACCTTCACACATCGGACAGACCTGGTTTCCCGGCTGCTGGTTAATAACTGGCAGCTTTCCACGATTACGACAATCGCGACCGGCCAACCGCTGACAGAGACGCTCAACGTGGCGAACGGCCTGAGCAATGCACAGATTGCGGCGTTAGGATTATCGTCGAACCTGGCATTTACCGGCAGTACGCTGAATGGGTTTGGCGGATCGAATCAAGTGCCCTTTCTCGGGATCAATACGCTACGATTGCCGAACACCTACCGATTGGATGCCCGTTTGGCGAAGATCCTTCCGATCACGGAACATTTCACCGCCACGCTACAGTTTGAGGCGTTCAATGTGACGAATACGATCACCTACACGGGACTGACGACTCGCGGTTACATGTCGAATGGATTGAACATTGCTCCGGCCAGCGGTCTTGGGACATACACGGCGTCGTCCGGCTTTCCGGATGGCACCAATGCGCGACGGGAACAGGTGAGCATCCGGTTGGATTTTTAGCGGCTGGATTTTTAGGAAAAGCTGGCTGCCGCGGACGCGGCCAACTCGATGTCGTCCGCTTCCGGCAACCCGCTAACGGCGATTGCGCCGATGACCTTTCCGTCTTTCCAGACAGGCACTCCTCCGCCCCAGCCGGTGAACTTGGGGTCGCCGAAGTAGCCGATGTCGAATCCATTCTCGCGGTCGCGGGCTGCCTGGCCGATCTCTTTGCTCGACTTGCATTCCCGCGCCGCGGTCCAGGCTTTATTGGCGGCGATGGCTAGGGAAGAGAGAGGCGCTCCGTCCATTCTGGCGAGGGCGATTAGCTCTCCGTGATTGTCAGCAACGACGATGACGGCAGCTTTGCCGCGCTTGGTTAGTTCGGCAGAAATGTTGTCGATGACGCCTTTCGCATCGGCGTAGCTCAGTGTCGATTCAGTGATCAATTGTTTTCACCCGTCCTTTATTGCAGCATGGGTAACGACACAGTGCGATATTGGGTCATCAAACAAGGAGCGCATACACATGGAGTTTACTCGCCGGGATTTTGGACGTGTTATCGGGGTCAGTGCCGGGCTGGCTGGAATGGCGCCGACCCTTCGCGCGCAGGATGCGGCTTCGACGAAGAAGATGGGCTACTGCATTGTCGGCTTGGGACGTATCTCGATGGATCATTTCATGCCAGCGCTCAAGATGTCACAGAAGGCGCAGGTGACTGCGCTGGTCAGCGGTCATCGCGATAAGGCGGAAAAAATGGCCGCGGAATATAACGTTCCAGCGAAGAATATTTACGACTACAAGAACTACGACGAAATCGCCCACAACAGCGATATCGACGCCATGTATATTGCGCTGCCGAACAACATGCACGCCGAATATACGATCCGCGCAGCAAACGCGGGAAAACACGTGCTCTGCGAGAAGCCGATGGCGACTACGGTGAAGGATTGCCAGTCGATGATCTCGGCTTGTAAAGCGGCGAACAAAAAGCTGATGATTGCTTACCGGTGTCAGTACGAGCCGACCAATCTTCGCGCGATCAAGATGATTCAGGATGGGGAGCTCGGCTCCATCCAGGCGATTGAAAGCGCGAATGGATTTTCGGAAAAACTGGGTGAATGGCGGCTCAACAAGAAGATGGCGGGCGGCGGTCCGTTGATGGATGTGGGGATTTATTCCCTGAACGCTTGCCGATATTTAACGCGTGAGGAGCCGGTGCATCTGGAAGGGTATTCTTCGGTTATCGATCATGATGGGCGGTTTGCGCAGGTGGAAGAGAATGTCGGGTGGACTATGAAGTTTCCCTCGGGTGTGGTGGCGAGTTGTAACACGACGTACGGAGCCAAGATGGAAGGGTATTTCCGCGTCCACGGCTCGAAGGGCGTCATGCACATGGAGCCAGCGTTTGGCTATCAAGGATTGCATCTGAAGGCGGACATTCAAGGACAGCCCGCCATCGACGAACCCGACACGCAGAAGGATCCCTATCAGTTTGTGCTCGAGGGAGACTACTTCGCCGATTGCGTCCGGGAAAACAAAGAGCCGAAGACGGACGGCGAAGAAGGGCTTCGCGATATGCAGTATATCGCCGAAATTTATAAATCGTGCGGGTTGAAACTGGGCTAGGGAGCTGCAGCTCCGGTCGATTAGGGATTGGCGCTCAACGAATTTTAACAGTGCAAGAACTAACCTGCGGGGAGGAGACTTACGTCTCATTATGCAGAGATGGAAGTAAACATCTCGGAAGAGAAATGCAATGACAAAACAAATTTTTACACTTGCCCTGTCCGCCGTCGTAGGAGTGGGACTGGCTGCGGCTGCGCCAATGCCCCAAGATCAATCGGCTCCGCCGGAGCATCAAGGCCGGCAACGGCACCAGATGGATCCTGACCAACAGGTTCAGCGATTGAGCAAGCGGCTGAAATTAACCGACGAGCAGAAGAACCAGATTAAACCGATACTCACTGATAGAGTGCAGCAGATGCAGAGCATCCGTCAGGACACGTCCTTACAGCCCCAGGACCGCCGCGCTAAGATGCGCTCTGTGATGGAGGATGCCGACAACAAGGTGCGGGCCGTACTGAACGACGACCAAAAGAAAAAGTACGACGACATGCAACAGCAGATGCGTGACCGGATGCAGCAGCGGCGTCAGGAACGCCAACAGAATGGGCAGACGGGCGGTAGCGGTGATCAATCCTAAACTGTAGGTCTTTCAGGCCTGAGCTCGGTACCTTTTAGCTAGGAGATTGTGCCTTTACCATGGCAGCCGGTTTCACAGGAGGTTTTGTGAATGTTTGCTGCTGTCCGGGCCGGTGCTTTCTTTCGAATGGCTCGAGCTTAACGGCTTGACCGGAGCGCATGGATTCGAGCAATGCTTCAACGATGCGCATATCTGCCAGGCCTTCGTAGCCTGATGGCTCGGGTTCTTTGCCGTTTAATAGGCAGTCAGAGAAATACTCGATTTCGGCGGCAAACTGGTCCACTTTCTTGAAGGGTGTTTCGTTCTGTTTGCCAGCAATTTGAGTGCTTAGCTTGCCTTCGTTGTGATAGTCGTAGGCGGGCTTCATCCAGAGCTCACCCTTTGTGCCCACCACTTGGTAGGAATCGGCTGCGGCTGCGCCAAAGCTGCAGGTGAAAATGCCCAGCCGATCTCCTTTGAAGCGAAGAATGCCGGTCATGCCTTCGTGTACTTCGGAGAAGCGCGGGTCGTCACTTTTTATTCCGGCACCGGTGACTTCGATCGGTTCGTCTTGAAAAAGGTAGCGGCAGGCGTTGATTGGATAAACGCCCATGTCCATCAAGGGGCCGCCATCCATATCTTTCTTCAGCCGAACGTTGTGCTCGGCGACCTGCTGACTGAAGACGGAGCTGAAAATTCTTGGTTCGCCAATCTCGCCGTCTTTGATGACTTGGATGGCCCTGAGATTTCCGGGTTCAAAGTGCAGCCGGTAAGCAATCATGAGGCGCACTTTATTTTGTTCGGCGGCGCGAATCATTTCTTCGCACTCGGCCACGCTACCGGCCATAGGCTTCTCGCAGAGAACGTGAATGCCCGCTTCAGCGGCGCGAACGGCAAAATCCTTGTGCATGCTGTTCGGCAGTCCGATATAAACGGCATCGATAGCGCCGCTACGAAGGAGCTTGTCGTAATCGTCGTAGCTCACCGACTGCGGCACCTTGTATGCCGCACCCAGTTCGCTGGCTTTCTCCGAATTTCCGGTGACAAGCGCGGACAACTCTGAATTGACCGTATTAGCGAAGGCGGGGAGCACCACCTCTTGCGAAATCCAGCCGAGGCCTACAACCGCATAACGAATCTTTTTTGTGTTCAACATGGACATTCAGCACACCCGGACGTCATACGCTAGATGCGCGCTGGGCGCCTATGTTTCGGCTGTCGCGAAAAGCCGGTAGTTCGCACAGGATGAGGAACGCACTGTGGCGTGAGATATAGCAGATCTCCGTGGTAGCACTCACATTACTGAGCGATCCATTTACGAATGCCAACGTCGAAAAAGCAGAAATTCCACCCAGAAGGTGGCGGAGTCCCCGTGAAGCATTAAGCAAGGTTGAAGACGGCGAAGCGAAGTATATTTTTCTTGCTCCCGAACAGTTGGGCAAAGAGGACCTTTTTAACACGCTCGGAGACGCGAAGGTCGCCTTGCTGGTAGTGGATGAGGCGCATTGCATCAGTCAATGGGGGCATGATTTCCGGCCGGATTACCTTCGCATTGGCGAGGTGATTGAAGAGCTTGGGCATCCTACTGTGCTGGCTATGACCGCGACCGCATCGAAACGCGTGCGGCAGGAGATTATCGGCTCGCTCCGGATGAAGAGCCCTAAAGTGCTCCTGCAAGGATTTGACCGGCCGGAGATCTACTTGCAGGTAGATCACTTCAAACAGAAGGACGAAAAGCTGGAGGCGATTGTTCACCGCGCTAGTTGGGCGGACAAGCCAGGAATTATCTATGCGGCCACGCGCAAAGGTGCGGAGGAGATTGCGCATCGCCTTTTAGAATCTGGGGTAGAGACGCTTTTACCATACCGGCCTGAAGGCACAAGAGCGCGAGGCCATACAAGAGAAGTTTATGAGTGGCGATGCGGATTTAATTGTGGCGACGAACGCATTCGGCATGGGCGTGGACAAGGCGAACGTTCGATTCGTTTATCACTTTGATATCTGCGATTCGCTCGATTCCTATTATCAGGAGATTGGGCGCGCAGGCCGCGACGGAGAGAAAGCAGAAGCAGTTTTATTCTTCCGCACGGAAGACTTGGGGCTGCTGCAGAAATTTCATGCTGGCGGCGAACATAAAGAGGAAAAACGCAAACGCCTTCGATTGATGGAGGAGTATGCCGATACGAGCTCGTGTCGACGCGAGCATCTACTGCAGTATTTCGGAGATGAGTTTCACAAGGGTCGTGCGGCAATTATAACAACTGCGAGGCTGCGATAGACCGAGCGACGAATAGATATCACCGGGGATCCAACCGTCGGCACTAGGCGCGAGGTAGCGCGACAATTGCCGCCGCGTTATGATTTCGCGGACTTTTCCAAGTCGCTCCACTCCTGGTCCGATAGCTTGACCGCAGCAGAGTTCACATTTTCCTCCAGGTGCTGAATCGAAGACGTGCCTGGAATGGGAAGAATTGCGGGTGAGCGATGCAATAGCCATGCCAATGATAGTTGCGCGACTGTGGCCTTGTGCTGCTTCGCAGAGGAATCGAGCACACCACCTGTCTTCGCCAGCTCACCAGCAGCGACCGGGAACCAAGGAACAAATCCTAAATTGTGCTTCGTGCAGTAATCGACCACATCATCGGCATTACGGTCCGTGAAATTGTATTTATTCTGAACGCTGACGATAGGAAGAATCTTGGTAGCTTGCTCGATCTCGTCCGTGGTCACTTCGGACAAGCCGACATGCCGTATTTTACCCGCATCCTGCAAGTCCTTCAGCGCGCCTAGCGTTTCTTCTACCGGCACTTTGGGATCAATCCGATGCAGTTGATATAAATCGATTCGATCCAATTTCAGCCGCCGCAAGCTCATTTCCACGCACTGGCGAATGTATTCTGGGCGTCCCACGGGTGCCCATTGGTTAGGGCCTTGGCGGGTCAAACCGCCCTTTGTTGCTATCACGAGTTCTTTGGGATAAGGGTGAAGAGCCTCGGCGATCAAGTTCTCGCTGACCTCTGGCCCATAAGAATCTGCCGTGTCGATGAAGTTCACCTCCAGATCCACGGCGCGCTTCAATACTTTTTTGGCTACTTCGGTATCGGGCGGATCACCCCAAATGCCTTTGCCGGTGATGCGCATGGCACCGAATCCCATGCGATAGATAACGAGGTCGCCCCCGAGTCGGAAACTGCCGCTGGACCTAGCATTCACGGCCGTTGCTGTGCTCATACTTTACTCGATTATTTTGGCAGCGTGGAAGTTTCGAAATCAACAGTGCGCCTATTTCGAGCGTTGCGCGGATTCGTAGCCTTCGCGAAGCTGCTTCACTGTGGCCTGCACTTCGTTAAACTGGCGTTCCACAAGCAACCGCACATCGTCGGGAAGGTTTTGGCCGACAGCTCGCTCGTAGTGTTTCAGCGTGGATTCTTCGCCTTGAAGGCATTCCACCCGAATCGCACCATCATCTTTCGACCGAAGGCGCGTTTCCAAATCGACCCATCCCTGGTGCAGGATGCCGCTGCCGTGACCAGCCTGCGCCGGTTCGACGCCTGCTTTTTGAACTTCTTCGGAGAGGCGCCGCCCAAACCCGGCGCGCTGGAGCGAAACGTCGGTGAACCAGCTTCGCAAGCCGTCGTCGTGAACACCTTTCGCAGCCTTTCCAAGTCCCTCCCAACTGTCGTTGCAGGTGGCAATCAGGTCGTTGAGGATAGTTGTCAGTTCCTGGCTATTGTTAGACATTTATAGACGGTAAGACGACGGTCGACCGCAACGTGTAACATTTGTTTGCATTTCCTGTCGGCAGCCTACGCCCGTAGTTCCACGGTGGTTGCACATTTCGCGCCTTAGGCGTCGAATGGAAGAGGAGTCACGATGAGAGCAGTCGTATTTCACGGCGTGGGCGATATCCGCCTGGATGATGTGAAGGAGCCGACAATACAGGCAGATACCGATGCCATTGTCCGTATGACCTCCAGCGCTATCTGCGGAACGGACCTGCACATGGTCCGCGGAACTATGAGCGGAATGAAACCGGGCACGATTCTGGGGCATGAAGGCGTAGGGATTGTAGAAGAAATTGGCAAAGGCGTTCGCAACCTTCGCATCGGAGAGCGTGTTGTCATCGCTTCGACGATCGCGTGTGGATACTGCTCCTACTGCCATTCCGGGTATTACGCGCAGTGCGACAACGCGAATCCGAATGGGAAGTCCGCTGGGACTGCCTTTTTTGGCGGCCCGCAAGAAACCGGTTCTTTCAACGGATTGCAAGCCGAGTATGCGCGCATTCCCTTTGCCAATGTAGGACTAATTAAACTTCCGAAGGACGTGCCGGATGACGAGGCGATTCTGATCTCTGACATTTTTCCCACGGCTTACTTCGGCGCGGATATTGCTGGGATTAAGCCAGGCGACACGGTAGCGGTTTGGGGCTGCGGTCCCGTTGGCCAGTTCGCCATTGCCAGCGCTCTGCTGATGGACGCCGGGCGGGTCCTGGCAATTGACCAGCACCCATCGCGGCTGGAGATGGCGCGGGCGCAGGGCGCGGAGGCGATCAACTTTGGAGAAGAGGACCCCACGCAGGTGATTCAACAGATCACGGGCGGAATCGGTGTCGACAGGGCGATCGATTGCGTTGGTGTCGATGCGCAAAGTCCACACTCGGGCCCGGCAGCAAAAGAGGCAAAGGCTAAGGCGAGCGAATATAAAAAAGAGGTCTCCGAAATTGCGAAAGAGACAAATTCCAAGGATGGAAATTGGGTGCCGGGCGATGCTCCATCCCAGGTGCTGGAGTGGGCGGTAAAGTCGCTGGCGAAAGCAGGGACGCTCTCCATCATCGGCGTGTATCCCATGACGGCAAAGACGTTTCCCATCGGGATGGCGATGAACAAGAACCTCACCATCAATATGGGCAATTGCAATCACCGCAAATATATTCCGAGATTGGTAACCATGGCGCGAAATGGAACGGTAAAACCGTCGTCCGTTCTTACGCAGAGAGAGCCTGTGACGGATGCCATTGAAGCGTATAAAGCCTTTGACAAGCGTGAGGCGGGCTGGATCAAGGTAGAACTGATTCCCAAGCACGTGGCTGGCCGGGTATAACAAAGGAAGTGGCTGCTACTGTTTGGAAAGGTTATCTCAGTTTCGGACTGGTCTCGTTCCCGATCCGGTTATTCGCCGCTGCGCGGGCCGAAACTGTTCACTTTCACATGCTGCACAACAAGGACCTTTCGCGGGTGCGGGATGTCCTGTATTGCGCGGAGGAAGACAAGCCTGTCGATCGCGCGGACATCGTGAAAGGGTATGAGTACGAAAAAAACAAGTATGTGGTGGTGGAACAAGCAGAGCTAGACCAAGCGGCTCCGGCGACGGCAAGCACGATGGAGATATTGCAGTTCGTGCGGATGGAAGAGATAGATCCCATTTATCTGGAGACTTCGTATTACGTAGCGCCCGAAGAAGCCGTTAGCAAGCCATACACCTTATTGTGGGAAGCCATGAAGGAGACCGGCTATGATGCTTTGGCCAAGGTCGCCATGCATCACAAGGAACATATTGTTATCCTGCGGCCGACCGCCAACGGGATGGTCTTACACACGATGTATTTTGTCGATGAACTGCATGGGGCAAATCAGGACTTCACTGTCAAAACGGAAAAATTTGATAAGAAAGAGTTTGATCTGGCGAAGCAATTGATCAAGTCGCTGGCATCGCCCTTTCACCCGGAACAGTATCAGGACGAATACCGCAAAAACGTGGAGAAATTGATTTCTACGAAGAGGAATGGCAAGAAGGTGGTTCCTATTCGTCAGCCTAAGACCGCTCCGGTGGGCGACCTGATGAAGGCGTTGCAACAGAGCCTTTCGCAGATGAAGGGGACGACGCCTGCTTCCAATAAAGCGGCGAAACAAACGACCGTGAAGAAGACCACGCGAAAGCGTAGTACGCAAGTAGCGTGAGGCCGGTATGCTAGTCTTTCAAGTGCCGAACGGTACATCTGTTTTACGGATGTTGAAAAGGGAATCTGGTGCAATTCCAGAGCTGCCCCGCAGCGGTAATCAGGAACGAACGCTCCATAGAATGCACTGGCCGATAGAGGCTGGGAAGCAGGAGCAATTAGGAAAAATAGCCTCAAGCTAAACTGCCTGAAAGTCCGAAGACCTGCCACGGCCGGTGCCGAAATGCACCGTACTAAGAGTGCGCCTTCGCGGGAGGGTTGTCGGTGTTTTCGATCCGTTCCAAACGTTCTTGTTCAGAATTTTGATCAAGCAAGTCCGTTCGATTCTTCACGCTAGGCCCCTCTTAGACTAACTTTGCGCCAAGGAGCAAGTGTGTCTTCGAGAAGAATTTCTATTTATCTATCTGCGGCAGGATTGTCGCTCGCAGGACTTTTGCAAGCGGCTACGCCCATGAAGCTTTGCGGTCGAATATTAGACCCTACGTCACAGGCAGTTGCCGGGGCCTCCGTAGCGCTCTACGCACGGGATAGCAACGTGCAACTGAATACAGCGACAAATGGTGACGGAAGCTACTGTTTTTCCGGCATTCCGAAGGGGCGATTTTTTCTACAGGCTCGTACGTCGTCGCTTGCGCTGACAAAGCCGGAGCGTTTATCCATCAACGCTGGCAGCTCCTCACTTCCGGATCTCACGCTGTCGGTGGCCCCAATTTCTCAGCAGGTGACGGTCACGGCGTCGGGTTTGGCGCAGACACCCAGCGAAACAGCCAAGGAAATAAACGTTATCGATGCACCTGCGGCAGCGGAGAAAGGGCAAGATTCGCTGGTTGATGCGCTGAAAGAAGTACCGGGATTTCGAGTGACGCAAACCGGCGGCCCAGGAGCTTTCTCCACCATTCAGATACGCGGGCTGCGCAGCTTCGATACGTCTGTGTTGATCGACGGGATGCGTTTTCGGGATGTCTCCGCTACACAGGCGGATGCCAGTTCCTTTCTTGCCGACCTATGGTTCACGGATACCAGCCGGGTGGAGGTTCTGCAAGGCGCTGGCGCCTCTTTGTATGGGACCAACGCTATTGGCGGCGTGATCAACATGGTTACGGATCAAGGCGGCGGACCATTTCATGGCGACATCGATTTGCAAGGGGGTATGCTGGGGCAATTCTTGGGAAAGGCCCACCTCGCGGGCGGCGCTTTGCACCAGCGACTGAACTACTCACTTGGCTTCGGGCATGAGGACGTTACCGAAGGCGTGGATGGAGACGACCGGTACCGTAACACCGGTGGATTGGCATCACTCGATTATTCGCTGACCTCGAAGATACATGTTGGCGCAAGAGTATTGGGCTCCGATGTCTTCGGGCAGTTGAATAACACGCCGATGGGTGTTCCTATGACGACTCTTTCACCGACGGGTGCACCGGTGAGTGCGGTCCCGCTTGCCGCAAGTCAAGTTCCAGCGGCGCTAAGCTACAGTCCTTACGTCAACGGGAACGCAACATTCATTCCCGATGTAGACGATCCCGATAGCTATCGCTCCGTTCAGTTCATTTCGACAATGCTCTATTGGGAACATAGCGTCACGCCTACGTTTTCTTATCGCGCTACTTATCAGGCGCTCGACACGAATCGAGACTATGTCAACGGACCGGCGGGGCTGGGCTATCAGCCGCTGTACAGAACATCAGATAGATATAACGGCGGCATCGACACGGCTAGAGTAAGCGCGGATTGGACGCCCATACACAGCCAGGTGATCACGGGTGGGTATGAGTTTGAACGGGAGCACTTCAACAACCCGTCATACACCGGGCAGACGTCTTCGCTGCTATCCAGTACTGCCGTTACGCAGGACAGCAACACGGCGTTTGTGCAAGACCAGGCCAGACTTCTGCATGATCGCTTGCAGATTTCTCTTTCCGGGCGTTGGCAAGGTTTCACGCTGGATGCTCCGAGTTTCACGGGTGCTCTCCTGCCTGTTTACGCTTCCGCCTCCGCGATCGCACCGCCCACCGCATTCACCGGCGATGCCTCAATAGCATATTTTCTACGCTCTTCGAATACAAAGATACGGACGCACATTGGCAACGCGTATCGTGCGCCATCGTTATACGAGCGCTTCGGAACCTACTTCTACGGAAACTCGTTTACGGCCTACGGCGACCCGCGGCTGTCTCCCGAGCGCGCAATTTCGATGGACGGCGGCATCGATCAATATTTTGCGTCGGATAAGGTGAAGGTTAGCGCGACCTATTTCTACACGCGATTGCAGGAGACGATTGGTTTTGACCAAACCGGCGCGGTTGTAAATCCTGGTACCGATCCATTCGGCAGGTTGTCGGGCGGATATTACAATACTCCCGGCGGCATTGCTCGAGGCGTGGAGCTTTCGACCGAAGCGAAGCTGCCGCACGGCGTTATCTTTCGCGCTTCGTATACGTACACCAATTCCATCGACAGAATTTCACAATACGCGGACGGCGATCTCCGGACTCCTGTGATCCTGCCGCAAACGTTTAGTTTCGAGGTCGCAAAGCAGTTTGGTAAACGCTGGGACGCCTCCATCGACGGACTGATCACCAGTCGCTACTTGTATGCGTTCTATGGACTTCCGCCGAGCCTATTTTCAGGCCCGCGGCAAGTGAACGTTTCGCTCGGCTACACCGTTCCCATCAACGATAAAGAGCGCGTCCGTATCTACACAAGAATCGAGAATCTAAATGATCAGACGCTTTACGAACAGGGCTTCATAACGCCGGGAATTGTGGCGCGAGGCGGCGTTCAGTTTTGGTTTTAGGCGATATGGCGAAGGCGCGGGCGCTGATGATCGCGGGCACAGCGTCCCATGTCGGAAAGAGTTGGACCGCAACGGCCGTTTGTCGCTTCTTGCGCAATAAAGGCATGCGTGTTGCGCCGTTTAAAGCGCAAAACATGTCGAACAATTCGTTTCCGTGCGCGGGAGGCGGCGAGATCGGACGTGCTCAAGTTGCGCAAGCACAGGCCTGTGGACTTGAGCCCACGCCGGACATGAATCCTATTCTTCTGAAGCCATCTTCGGATTGCCGTAGCCAAGTGGTCGTGAATGGGAAGGTATGGAAGATACTGGAGGCGGCCCGGTATTACGAAGAGTTCGAATATCTGCTGTCGCAGGTGCTGGAGGCGTACCAGCGGCTGGCCAGCCGTTACGATTTTGTTGTAATCGAAGGCGCCGGGAGCATTACCGAGCTCAACTTGAAGCATCGCGACCTGGTTAACTTAGGACTGGCGACGCGAATTGCTGCGCCCGTGATGCTGGTGTCCGACATTGACCGAGGCGGGGTGTTTGCTTCTCTTGTGGGAACGTTTGCGTTGCTGGAGCCGGACGAGCAAGCACTTGTTCGCGGCTTCATGGTAAATCGATTCCGGGGAGATCCGATGCTATTTGCGGAAGGAACGGACATTCTGGAGCGGCGCACGCAACGCCCGTGCCTCGGCGTCTTTCCCTACGACGCATCGATATCGCTCGATGCCGAAGATGGTGTGGGCATCCCCAAGCATTCCCTGGCGCGCGCAGGAGCGACGGAGGTTGCGATCATACATCTGCCTCATGTGTCGAATACAACCGATTTCCGCTTGTTGCCTGAGGCGGCGTGGGTGACGAGTCCCGTGGATAGACAGTTCAAGACCGTCATCTTGCCGGGCACGAAGAACACGATTGACGATTTGGCGTGGTTACAAAAAACGGGACTGACGGATTGGGTCAAAGCGCAGCATAAGAACAGTGCAACCGTTGTCGGAATTTGCGGCGGCTACCAGATGCTGGGCGAAAGCGTGGAGGATCCGCACGGAGTGGAGTCGTCCCGTGCGCAAATCGACGGACTTGGATTGCTGCCTTGCCGCACCCGCCTTTCGACTGAAAAGGTGACGAGGCGCGTGGATGCGATCAGTCCCATGGGAACGCGCTTTTCGGCTTACGAGATCCATATGGGTGAAACGACCTGTACCGTGCATGGTCGTCCTTTTGCGCGCCTTACAGATGGCACGGCGGATGGATTGGTTGTCAACCGTTGCATAGGAACATACCTGCACGGGGCGTTAGAAAATGCCGTGCTTGCAAAGGAAATTCTTGGTGTTGAGATCCGCGATGCACTTTCACGAGAGGACGGCTACGAGCGTCTGGCGCACTGGTTCGAGAGTCATGTCGACCAAGCGAAATTCGAGGAGCTTTACTTATGCGCTTGAGTCCGTTGCAGGTAATCGCTGGCGCAAGTCTCGACATCCTCGTTGGCGATCCACCTTGGCTGCCGCATCCTATCCGTGGGCTTGGATGGTTCATCAACAGGTCAGAAACCATGTGGCGGCGTGTTCATCTTCCGCCGCGCGTATCGGGAACCTTGTTCGCCCTTTCGGTTATCGGTATCTCGTCGGTACTGATCAGGTTCACTCTTCCCGCTCTTACGGTCTATTGGATCTTTAGTTTCCTGGCTTGCCGTAGCCTCGATGTTGAATCGAGCGCTGTTGTAGCGGCCCTGCGTAATAGAGATTTAGACGAAGCGCGGCAGCGACTGGCTTTCATTGTAGGACGCGACACCGGCCATTTGGATGAGCAAGAAATCCTTCGCGCGGTTATCGAGACCGTTGCGGAAAATTTGAGCGACGGCATAATTGCTCCGCTTTTTTATCTCGCCCTTGCGGGGCCGACAGGAATGGCGGCTTACAAAGTCATCAACACACTCGACAGCATGACCGGCTATCGTAACGAGCGCTATCGTGAGTTTGGTTGGGCATCCGCACGGCTTGACGACGTTGCGAATTTCATTCCGGCACGGCTAAGCGCAGCGCTGATTTGGCTCTGTGCCCCATTTGCCGGTGGGAACACTTCCGGAGCTATCAGAGTTGCGTTGCGTGACGGCCGAAGTCAACCCAGTCCGAACGCGGGCTTTCCCGAAGCGGCAATAGCTGGCGCGCTTGGGATCCAACTGGGCGGCGTGAACTTCTATGATGGCATCCCAAGCCGAAAGCCTCTTTTGGGAGATGCGCTCCGCCCCTTAACTATGAATGCTTTTCGACAGACACGGCGATTGCTCTATGCGTGTACCTTGGCGGCGGTGACGATTGTTTGCAGGGTGCGGAAATGACCGTCACTCACGGCGGAAACATCTTCGAGTTAGCGCGGCAGCGCAGTTGCGACTGGCGCGACATCATCGACTTCAGCGCGAGTATCAATCCATTAGGACCGGCTCCGGGCGTGCGTCAGGCAATTATCGATGCGCTGGATCGCATCGTTCACTATCCGGAGCGCGAGCCTGCAGAGCTGAAAAAATTGCTCGCGGTGAAATGGGCTGTGAATAAGGAACAAATTCTGCTTGGGAACGGCGCTACCGAACTCATCTTTTTCCTGGCACGCACCTTGAGTGGAATGGATGCGTGTTTACGTGTTCCTGTCTTTTCTGAGTTCCACCGTGCTTTTCCGGATGCGAATTTTGTGGAGAGCCAACATTCGCGCGAGTGGCCCGCCGTCGGCATAATGGTGCTCACGAGGCCAGAGAATCCGACGGGCTTTCTGTTAGAAGCAGACAGCTTAAAGAAGTGGCTAGCGACTACTGAACAGATTGTCATCCTAGACGAATCGTTCGTTGAGTTCTCCAGCTGCCCATCGTTTGCGAGCATGGTTGAGGAACGTCCGAACCTCATTGTTCTACGCTCGTTGACTAAGTTTTATGCGCTTCCCGGCTTGCGCATCGGGGCTCTGGTTGCCTCAAGAAATCTCATTGAACAATGGCAAGCGACCCGCGAACCATGGCAGGTGAACGTGCTTGCATCGGCAGCTGCCATTGCAGCGCTTCATGATGACGATCACGCCGCCAAGTCCAAAGCGTTCGTCGAAAACGAACGCGCATGGCTAGAAGACCAGTGCAGCAATTTGGCTGGCGCTTCGGTTCAACGCAGCCACACGAATTTCATCCACATTCGCTTGGACTTTCCCGCGGACTTGCTCAAAGAACATCTTCTTGAACAGAACATTTTAATTCGCGACTGCTCCGGATGGCCGGGAGTGCCTGACGAGTCGGTTCGTATTGCGGTTCGTACTCGCAAAGAAAACACAAAGTTGCTGGATGCCTGGAGGAAGTTTTGATTCGACGCCTTTTTCTGCTCGCTTTGACAACGGCCGTTGCGGTTCTTCCGCAAACGGCACCAACGAAGGCGAAACGTATTGTATCCACAGCGCCTAGCATTACCGAAGCGCTATTCGCACTCGGTCTTGGGGATGAGGTCGTCGGAGTTAGCGATTACTGCCACTATCCGCCCGAAGCCGACAAGAAGGCGCGGATTGGCAAAATACTGAATCCGGACGTGGAGGCAATCATTGCGCTGCATCCGGACTTGGTGGTCGTGTTGCAAGGGCCGAATCACCTGCAGGAGCAGTTGCAACGTCTTCACATTCGCTCTATCCCGGTGGAGCAGAACACTATCGAGGATGTGCTCCAATCGGATGATTCGATCGCGAGGGCAGCAGGCGTACCGGAGGCGGGCCCGCGCCTGAATAGCCAAGTGAAGCAAAGTCTCGATCAGGTACGCACCAAAACAGCGCACCTTCCTAAACTGAAAGCTGTTTTCGTCATCGGACATTCGCCCGGCAAGCTAGCCGGATTCTTCGTCGCCGGAAAAGGGACATACTTCTCCGAGCTATTGGGTATCGCGGGAGCGGAAAACGCATTCGATGACGCCAAGGGCCGCTACCCTCAAGTTTCCCTGGAAGAAATCCTCGGCCGCAATCCGGACGTCATCGTGGAGACGACCGGCGCCGGGCCGGAAAAGAAGACGGAGTTGCTTCAGCTTTGGTCGAGCGAACCCCACCTGCGGGCCGTGCAAACTCATCATGTATTTGCAGTACCGGATGATCTTTTCGATGTACCGGGCCCGAGAATCGGGGAAATGGCCCATGACCTGGCGCATGTTTTGCACCCCGAGGCGGGATTGTGAGCCCGATTTATCGACTGGCAAATGTAAGAGTTACCGCCGAGAAGAGAGACATCCTGCATGTGGATGAGTTGAGCTTGTATCCAGGTGAGCTCGTGACGATCGCAGGTCCGAATGGGGCGGGCAAATCGACGCTTCTTTCCGTCTTAAGCGGGCTTGGTAAGCAGTTCATTGGTAGCTGCACTTATCTTGGGCGGGAGGTTCGCGACTGGCCGCGCCGTGAGTTCGCCCGGAACGTCACCGTCGTGTCGCAGAGCCATCCTGTGCCGTTTCCGTTCACGGTGGAGGAGGTGATCTTGATGGGCCGCACGCCGCATGCGAGCGGCTGGTTCGAATCGCCCGACGACCTCGCTGCGGTGCAAGACGCGCTGGAACGAACTGGTTCGCTGTCGCTGCGCGGCCGGGATTTTCGGACCCTTAGCGGAGGCGAACAACAGCGCGTCATTCTAGCGGCGGCGCTTGCACAGCATACCCCGGTATTGCTGCTTGACGAGCCCAGTAGCTTTCTCGACCTCCACCACCAAATTCATCTTTACCAGCTATTAAGCGAATTGCGCGATTCCGGGACTTTAGTCGTGATGATTACTCACGACTTAAATTTAGCCGCGGCTCACGCGGATCGCCTCTTGCTGTTGCGGGAAGGCCGGATTGTAGCAGATGACAGGGCCGAACGGGTCATGACCACCGAGATGATCAGAAACGTGTTCGATGTCGAGGCGGAACTTCATCGCAGCGTCTCCGGAGGCGTATGGATGCGTTATGGTCTCTAAACATCCAGGCCGCGGGTCGGCACTATTGGAGAACTCCGCCACAACCGGCGCGCCTCGACCGGAAACTTTCACGACGTTGGGTTTGACAAGCAAAGGGTTAGGAATTCGGCTGGCGGTTTGCAGCGGTATTCTATTGATCTCCATCTTTATTGCAACTGTATTCGGCTCCACATCGTTGCATCTCCAGGATATTCTGGACCGCAACAGTACCGATCACGAAGTATTTTTCGTCCTGCGCCTTCCCCGCGCTTTCATGGCCGCTTTAGCAGGCGGTTCACTGGCGCTGGCGGGCGTTTTGTTTCAGGCGCTTTTGCGGGATTCTCTGGCAACTCCTTATACGCTCGGGGTGTCCAGCGGCGCTTCGCTCGGCGCGGTGGTTGCGATCTGTCTCGGATGGAATACGCTGGCTGGATTCTCCGCCGTACCCGCGTTCGCGTTCCTCGGAGCGGGCGTGGTTCTACTCGCCATATCGCGAGTTGCGTCACGCGGCGGCATGTCTTCGCAAAGTTTGTTGCTGGCCGGCATTACGATGACCAGCATTTGCGGCGCGGTCGTCGTCTTCCTGCACAGTATTTCATCATTCACTCAATCGCTGGTGATCACGCGGTGGTTGATGGGAGAATTAGATGCGCCCCCATACGGAACACTGGCCGAGCTTGCAGGCATTCTAATACCCGCTTGCCTGATTGCCTGGTGGTTTGGACGAGCCTGGAATTTACTGGCAATAGGTGACGACTGGGCCAATGCGCGGGGCGTTCCAGCGAAGAAATTTTTGATTGTGGGCTTTCTGATCGGGTCGGTGGTAACAGCGACGGTGACGGCGTACACAGGACCGATTGGTTTCGTCGGCCTGATCGTGCCTCATGCCTTGCGGTTGAAGCTAGGGGCGGATTATCGGGTTCTTATTCCCTGCTCCTTCCTGTTAGGCGGCGCGTTTCTGGCACTCAGTGATCTGCTGTCTCGCGTGCTACTCGCTCCGACGGAGATACCGGTGGGCGTCATCACAGCGCTCGTTGGCGGCCCGGTATTTATCTGGATGCTCTATTCAAGGGAGACGCACCGGGGACGTTAGAATGCCCATCATCTTAATTGGCGGCGGCAGCAGAAGTGGGAAGAGCACCTACGCCCTGAGTCGCGCGCGAGAGATCGGTGGACGGTTGGGGTTCATTGCCACCGCAGAAGCGCATGACGACGAGATGCATCAGCGCATTGCACGGCATCAGGAGGATCGCCCATCAGACTTCATCACTATTGAGGAACCTCTAAATCTTCCCAATGCATTGATGGGCTGCGAAAGCAGATTTGACGCGGTCGTCGTTGATTGCCTGACGCTCTGGGTAAGTAATCTGATGCTTGCTGGCCGCACCGATCTGGAAGAAACTTTCACTCAGCTCATACAGGCATCGCGCAAGTCGAATCTGTCCATATTGTTCGTCACAAATGAGGTGGGGTGCGGCGTCGTTCCGGACACGGAACTCGGACGGCAATTCCGCGACGCAGCAGGTCGCCTTAACCAAATGGTTGCTGCAGCGGCTACCGAAGTTCATTGGACCGTATTCGGAATTCCCGTGCGCATTAAGTGATTTATTTATCCAATGAGGACTGAAGGAAAGAAAATACAGCCGGTGGAAGACGTTTGGCTCACCCGCGCGCAAGCTCATCTTGACGCTTTGACTAAGCCGCTCGGCAGCCTGGGAAGGCTGGAAGAAATTGCCGCGCAGTTAGTTGCAATACAGCGAAGCAACTCGCCTTGTGTGGACAAGAAGGCCGTGTTTGTTTTCGCTGCGGACCATGGCATTGCAGCCGAGGGCGTTAGCGCCTATCCGAGCGCTGTCACGGAACAGATGGTTCTGAACTTCTTGCGCGGCGGTGCGGCAATCAATGTCCTCGCTCGTGCGGTCAACGCCGAGGTCCACGTAGTAGATGTTGGCGTCGATGCGCATCTCGATCATCCTGGATTGACGTCGCGCAATGTGAGACGTGGAACACGGAGTTTTCTGCGTGAGCCTGCTATGTCGGCCGAAGAACTTCAGTCCGCGCTCGAAGTGGGTGGCAGCCTTGCTGAAGAGGCGCACTCCCGCAATCTGCAGTTAGTGGCTATAGGCGAAATGGGAATTGGGAACACGACCGCCGCAAGCGCTGTCACGGCAGCTCTGACGGGCAAGCCCGCCGCACAAGTAACGGGCATGGGCACTGGTGTTACCGGAACTACCTTCGATCATAAGAGACAAGTCGTTCATAGAGCTATAGAGCTTCATTTCCCAAGCTGCGCACAAGAACGGCCCGCGCCTCTCGATGTTCTCCGCTGTGTGGGGGGACTCGAAATTGCGGCGATCTGCGGGTTTATCCTTTCGGCGACGCACCACCGAATCGCCGTTGTCATTGACGGATTCATCTCGACGGCCGCTGCCGCTGTCGCCTGCTCCATTGAACCGGCCGTTGGCGGCTATTTGTTTGCCGGACATCTTTCGCAGGAGAGGGGACACCGTTCCTTGCTGGAGCTTATTGGACTGAAGCCGTTGCTCGACCTCGATATGAGACTTGGGGAGGGTACAGGAGCAGTGCTCGCGTTCAACGTGATTGACGCGGCCGTACGTATATACAACGAAATGGCAACGTTCGACTCGGCGGGCGTCAGCGGAGCGATTCACGAGTGAAGCTTTGGGACGATCTTCTGGCCGCGTTTGCCTTCCTCACACGCCTGCCTACGCCAAAGTATTCCTATGACAGCCGGACTATTGCACGCTCCTCGAAGTTCTTTCCCCTTGTCGGCCTGGTTGTGGCGGCATTGGCATATGCGCTGTATCGCCTTCTGGCCGGCCATGTAAATGTCAATGTGCAATGCGCATCGGTCCTCACTGGCTTGGTGCTGACCACGGGAGGTTTTCACGAAGAAGGGTTAGCAGATGTTGCGGACGGCTTTGGAGGAGGCCGGACGCGCAGTAAAGTACTTGAGATTATGCACGACAGCCGCATCGGCGGCTATGGCGCGCTTGCTCTGGTCCTTTCTCTTCTCGTCCGCCTCGCCCTGCTAACAAGCTTGCCTCCTGGACGATTCTGGCCTTATCTCGCCAGCGCCCACATACTATGCCGTTGGTCAACTCTTCCGCTCGGTTTATTGCTACCGTCCGCACGGGCCGCTGAGGGTAAAGGAGCCCTTATCGCGGGTAGGGTTTCAAGGGTATCATTCATTGTGGGGACGCTGACAACACTGGCTCTGTGCATTGCCCTGCTCCACATCAGCTTCGCAGCGCCATTGCTGGTGTCACTTGCTGTCGTGTTTCTTAGTGCAGCGTATTATCGGCGCCGCATTGGAGGAGTCACTGGTGATTGCTTCGGCGCAACGAATCAGCTAGTTGAAATTGCTGTCTATTTTTGCGGCGTCTGGACGTGAGCGGCGAAACCGTTTAGCTTCCGCTGATTTGCTTGGACGAACTTGCCGTCCCGCTCATTCTTTGCTGCCGGAACTGCGCGCCAGCCGATTCAAACGCCAAACGCCAGCGGTTCGGAAGCTTTGTGATGAGCCCTGTGAGCAACTGATAGCGCCATCCCGGCACCACGAACAGCTTGCGCCGGCTTAAACCGTTGAGCGACGCGTCCACAACGGATTCGGCAGTCATCCAAAACGCCGAAGAGGACATCATCTGCTCGCGGCTGATGCCCACCACTTGATGAAACTCCGAATATGTGAATCCCGGGCACAGGGCCTGAACAACTACGTTCGAGCGAACGCCCTTTAATTCCAGGTAAATTCCTTCGGTAAAAGCGGTCATCCAACTCTTCGTTGCTGAATAGCTGGTGCTCCCGGAGCTACGCACGAAGGCAGCCACGGACGCGACATTGATGATTCCGCCAAAATCCCTCGGCACCATGCCGCGGAGCGCAGCATGAGTTAAGCGCAGAGTCGCCATCACGTGCAGCCGATGCATTTCTTCCTGAGCATCCAGTCCAGCCTCCCAAAAACGACCCTTCGTTCCGAAGCCGGCGTTGTTGATTAAAAGAGATAGCCGGTCATCCTTTTCAAGCCGCTCCGCAACCGCTGCCAGATCCTCATTCCGGGAAAGATCCGCCTGCAGTACCTCGGCGTTCGTGCCGTAAGTGCTTGAAAGCTCACCGCGAAGTTCCTCCAGCCGATCCTTACGCCGCGCAATCAGAAGCAGGTCGTGCCCAGCCGCCAGACGCCGCGCGAATGCGGCACCGATTCCACTCGAAGCACCTGTAATCGCAACCAATGTTCTAGCCAAACGCCTTATTCCTCCCTCAGGACCGATCCGATCTCAAGCATACAAGGGCCAGAATCCTTGTTAAGCACTGCTCCGGTTCTGCATCTAGAGGAGTATGGGTGATTCAACGGTAACGAAAGTAGATTCTGCTAGCTCACCGAAGGGCCATTTAGGCCAGAAATACCTTGCATCAGGCAAGGCTATCTCCATGCGGCTCTGGGATGAAGAGCCGGGATCTGAAAAGGGCAACCAACAGACTGCAAGAGATTACGAAGTAGTCGGTTATGTTCTGGAAGGAGCAGCCGAATTGAATCTCGAAGGGCAGACAATCAATCTGAAGACCGGCGACTCTTGGGTGGTGCCAAAAGGCGCTCAACACAGCTACCGGATCAAAGAGCATTTTAAGGCGGTTGAAGCAACGGCTCCGCCCGCGCAAGTACATGGGCGTGACGAGTAGTTTGTCTGTCTTAAGTGTTTTTTAAGGATCGGCTGTTCTAATAGATAAGGCCGGGGTACCCTGGCGTTATCTATTAGAAGCGTGAACAATCCGAAACCGAGATACCTTGTAGCCTTTCTGTTAACAGCCTCGCTTGCTGCGGCTCAGGCCACCAATTCGGGGACGTTGGAGCCCGCGAATTTACAGATCGATCTGCGAACGGCGTTAGTGCGCGCGCACCAATACGGAGTCCAGATTCAAACGGCGAACATCGTAGCGATTCTGGCGAAGGAGGACCGAGCGCAGGCGGTCGCGGCTACGCTTCCGACCGTAAGCGCGCTGAATCAGTTCATCTATACGGAAGGCAATGGTACGCCGTCTGGTGTTTTCGTAGCCAATGACGGTGTTCACATCTATAACGAGCAGATTCAGGCTCATGAAGAGCTACTCTCATTCATACGGAGGGGCGAAATTCGCCTCGCCGCCGCAGGCGTCGTTGTAGCTAGGGCCAAGGCGAACATCGCCGCGCGGGGCTTGGATCTTACTGTTATCCAAGATTATTACACCATCGCTTCCGCCGCACGGCGGCTGGCCAGTGTGCAACAAAGTCTGAGCGAAGCACAGCAATTTTTCAAGATCACGCAAGACCAGGAGCGCGGCGGTGAGGCTGCCCATGCCGACACCATCAAAGCGCAAATTCAGGTGCAGCAACGGCAGCGCGATGTGCAGGATGCCAAGCTGAACCTGGAGAAGGCAAAAATTGTATTGTCGATCCTGATTTTCCCAAGCCTTCAAACGAACTACGAAATCGTGGACGACCTGCAACAGGTTTCCATTCCGCCAACGCTTCCGGAAGCAACCAGCCAAGCCACTGCCACGAACCCCACTTTAACGGCTGCCCGCGCCGGGGTCACACAGGCGAAGCTTGGAGTGAATGTAGCGAAGTACGCCTACTTGCCGTCCCTTGGGCTCGACGTCTTCTACGGAATCGATGCGAATCAATTTGCCGTTAATTCCACGCTGGCACAAGCCACCGGGCGATCCACGCTACCCAATTACCTGGTGAACAACAGGCACAATCTTGGTTACTCGGCTGCGGCGACGCTCACGGTCCCGATCTGGAATTGGGGATCCATTCACAGCAAGGTGAAACAGGCGTCGCTGCGCGAGCAACAGGCTCAACTGGACCTGACATTGTCTAGGAAGCAACTGCAGGCGGACTTGGCATCCTTCCACGAAGAAGCACAAACCGCGTTGTCACAAATTCAGACGCTGCGGAGTTCGAACGAGCTCTCAGCCGAGAGTCTCCGCCTCACCCTGCTCCGTTATAAGAGCGGCGAAGCCACGGCTTTAGAAGTTGTTGACGCACAAACTACCGCGACACTAGCGCGGAACGCCTATGACGACGGCCTGCTACGCTACCGCCTTGCTCTAGCCAATCTACAGAATCTTACAGGAACTCACTAAAATGCTGAAAGCTCAGGTGTGCATCACGCTTGCGTGTTTGCTTATCTTCTCCGCCTGTTCTGGAAACAAAGGCGCCAAAGCGGGAGCCGCCGATGCGGAAGGAGCGGCCACCCCGGTTACCGTTGCCGTAGCCAAACAGGAACCCATTACTCACACCATCACGGCGGAGGCTGTCTTATACCCGATCAATCAAGCCACGATTGTGCCGAAGATCAGCGCCCCAGTGCAGAAGTTCTTTGCGAATCGCGGGGACCATGTGCGGGCCGGAGAATTATTGGCGACGCTTGAAAATAAAGATCTTGTTGCCTCGCAGCAGGAAAGCAAAGGTCTTTACGAGCAGGCGCAGGCCTCTTATCGGACCACCTCAGCCGCGACGGTACCCGACGATCTGACAAAGGCGAAAGCGGACACGATATCCGCTGAACAAGGCCTGGATGCGGCGAAAAAAGTTTATGAGAGCCGGGAGACTCTGTTTCGCGAAGGAGCGATTGCGCGACGCTTGGTGGACGACAGCAAGCTGGCGCTGGTACAGGCACAAAGCCTCTACGATACGGCGCAGCAGCATCTAAATTCTCTTCAAAATGTCGGTAGAGCTCAGCAGATAAAAGGCGCGCAGGCACAACTGGACGCGGCACAAGCGCATTATCAAGGCGCGGAGGCACAGGTTTCCTACACGGAAATTCGCAGCCCCATCGGTGGGCTTGTATCCGACCGGCCGCTGCATGTGGGAGAGATGGCCAGCAGCAGTTCGGCCCTTATTTCCATCGTCGATATTTCGAGAGTTGTGGCCCGCTCCAGCATTCCGGTGCATGAAGCGGCGAGCATTCAAGTGGGCAGGCCGGCTACAATTACCGGGCCTGGCGGCATGCTGCAGGGAAAAGTGACCGTTGTTAGTCCCACCGTCGATGCAAGTACAACAACGGTGGAGGTTTGGGTCGAGGCTGTCAATCCCGGTGAAAAGTTAAAGCCCGGCATCACTGCTCAAATCGCGGTAGATGCGGAACAGATTAAAGACGCCGTCGTGGTACCCCTGGCAGCACTACTTTCCACTGATCAAGGCGAAGACAAGGTGATGGTAGCTGGAAAGGATTCCCTCGCGCATGAACAGCCCGTGACGGTGGGCGTTCGCGAAGGCGATCAGGTGCAAATCACGAAGGGAGTTGCGGCAGGCGACCAGGTGATTGTGGAAGGCGCACTCGGCCTTGATGACAAAGCCAAGATCGAGGTGAGCAATCAGTCCGATAAGGGCGAGAGCAGCCCCGACAAGAAGGCGGGTAGCAATGAGTGATCTTGCCGCCTATCCCCCAACCGTGCAGCGCAGTGAGGAAGGAAAGCACTGGACGGCACGCCACGGTAAGGCCATTGTTTTTATCGTTCTTACGCTAGTCGGCATGGGCGGCTATCTGGCCACTCAGATCCCAATCTCTGTATTCCCAGCCACAGACTTTCCGCGCATCGTCGTAGGCGTCGATAACGGCGTGATGCCCATCGACCAGATGCAGGTGGTGATCACCCGGCCCATCGAAGAAGCGGTCAATTCAGTTCCTGGACTGGAAGATGTTCGTTCGATCACCAGTCGCGGCTCGGCGGAAGTTGACCTCTTTTTCAACTGGAGCGTAGACATGTTCCGGACGCTGCAGTACGTGAACGCCGCCATTGCTCGTGTTCAGCCAGAACTGCCCTCGACCGCGCGCATCAACACAAACCGCCTCACATTTGCGGCCTTTCCCATTCTTGGCTATAGTTTGCAATCGAATGCGTTGCCGCAAACGAAGCTCTGGGAGATGGCCACTTACAGCATCAAACCGCAATTGAACCGCCTGCCCGGTGTCTCCACGGTCGACGTTCAAGGCGGAGAGGAGCCGGAATTTCAGGTGCAGCCGGATCCGGAAAAGCTGGTGGAGACACAGACCACCGTCCCAAACCTGCTTGACGCGATCGCCAAAAGCAATTTGATCGATTCCCCCGGGCTGGTCGCGCACAATCATCAACTCGTTTTAGGCCTGGTGAGCGGTCAGGTACAAACGCCGTCCGAAATAGGCGCAATCGCCGTAAAGACGACGCAAAACGGAGTGCCCATCAGAATCGCCGACGTGGCCTCCGTGAGCCCCTCCGTCAAGCCCGTTTACACGATTGTCACTGCGAACGGCAAACCGGCCGTTCTTCTGAATATCTATCGCCAGCCCACGGGCAATACCGTTTCCGTCGCTAATGAGGTACACGCCTACATTGCACATCTCACGCAAACGCTTCCCCATGGAACCGTCATCCAGCCCTTCTACGATCAATCGGAGCTGGTCTCGGCATCCATCAGCAGCGTCCGCGACGCGATTTTGATCGGATTGGTCCTGGCCGCGATTATTCTGGTTCTCTTTCTGCGCGATTGGGGCAGTTCCCTTGTCGCCGGGCTGGTCATTCCGGCGACGATTGCGATTACATTCATCGTGCTGCGAGTGTTGGGGGAAAGCTTCGATCTGATGACGCTTGGCGGCTTGGCCGCTGCTGTCGGACTCGTGATCGACGACGCTATTGTGGTTGTCGAAAATATCGTCCTGCACCGCCACGCGGGACAGAGCCGCTCGGAAGCGGTGCGCAGCGCTCTCAAGGAAATTCGCACTCCGCTGCTGGGGTCCACCATCACCCCGATTGTGGTTTTCTTGCCCCTGGCCACCATCACTGGCGTAACCGGAACTTTCTTTCGAGCTCTTGCGGTCACGGTGGGCGTGGCACTCCTGACGTCGCTCGCGCTGGCCCTCTCGTGGACCCCGACGCTCAGTTACTGGTTACTGAAATCAGACCCGCACAAGACGGAGCCACTGGCAAACCACGAAGTCTCCGAGCCGGCAACGTCCACCGGTATTCTCCCCCGCGTTCACCGTCTTTACGAACGCACCATGGATCTCGTGCTGGGCCGCCCTTTATGGCTGGCCGGCGTTTCGTTAGTTCTCATCGTCGTTTCCTATTTCTGCTACAACGCTCTAGGGAGCGACCTGCTGCCCGCCATGGACGAGGGCGGATTCGTTCTGGATTACATCATGCCGGCCGGCTCTTCGCTGGCTGATACCAATCGCGTTATCAATTCTGTCGACAAGATCCTCCATTCCATTCCGGAAGTGGAAAACACATCGCGCAGAACGGGCCTGCAACTCGGCCTAGCGGCTGTTACGGAAGCGAATACCGGAGATATTTCCGTGAAGTTGAAGTCGCACAGGAGCCGCGGGGTGGAAGAGGTCATCTCCGAGGTTCGGGAAAAAGTGAACGATCGTTTTCCTCAGCTCGATACGGACTTCACGCAGATCCTGCAAGATATGATCGGCGATCTATCCAGTTCTCCCGATCCTATTGAGATCAAAATGTTTTCCGAGGATGTGAGTCTTCTTTCGCAGTGGGCGCCCAAAGTGGGCGATGCCATCAAAACCATACCCGCCGTGAAGGACGTGAAAAATGGAATCGAAAATACCATCAGCGGACCGGCCATTACATTCAACGTCAATCAAACAGTGGCGGCGCGCGCCGGCTTCACACCGCAAGAGATCGAATTAGACGCGAGCGCTATCTTTCAAGGCGAACCCGCGGCAACGCCGGTCGTGGTGAACGGCCGCGCCTACACCATCCGCGTCACCTTTCCTCCGGCAACCCGCGTCTCAATCGATGCCATTCGCAATACACTGCTTACCAGTTCTACGGGCAAAGTAGCTACGCTGGGTACGCTGGCCACCATTCAGAATGAACCAGGACAGATCGAGATTCTCCGTGAAAACTTGCAGCGCGATGTCGCCGTTACCGGTCGTCTGGAAGGCGTCAGTCTCGGAACTGGAATGGCAAGTGTTCAGAAAGTTGTTGCCGGGCTTCACATCCCCCCCACCATTCGCGTTGAATACGGAGGTCTTTTTCAACAGCAGCAGCAATCGTTCCACGACCTTGTCATCGTTCTGGTGATGGCAATTCTTCTGGTCTTCATCGTACTTCTCATCGAGTTTGGAGACTTCGCCGCGCCCGCCGCGATTCTGGCTTCGGCCTTGCTCTCCACGTCGGGTGTTTTCCTTGCATTGCTGATTACGGGGACCACTTTCAATCTATCGTCCTTCATGGGCCTAATTATGGTGGTCGGGATTGTCGCTAAGAATGGAATCTTGCTGCTGGATGCTGACAAGCGCTTTCGGGCCAGCGGGCTATCTCCGCGCGAGGCCATCCTGCAAGCGGGGCAGCGGCGTTTGCGCCCCATTTTGATGACTGCGCTTGCCGCGGTAGCGGGCATGATTCCGCTCGCCCTCGCCTTTGGAGCAGGATCTCAAATGCTGCAGCCGCTCGCTATAGCGGTGATCGGCGGCATTCTGGCGTCGATGGTTCTGTCGCTGGTGGTCACGCCAACCGTACACTACTATCTCGCTAGAGATTAAAACTCGAGATATTCAACACCACCGCACGATGCATGCCGTGGCGACTCTACTAGGAAATTGCTCGTGTAACTGTTTCCGGGGGGCACCCTCTATATAGTGAGTCGGTTGTGGCTGTCCGTAAAGGACGTTCACACTTGATTTCAATGTGCCCCGTTATGCGAGGCTCGGTACCCACCGTCTGACTTCGAGTAATTAAACCGTATCGGCATATTGACAGTTCTTTACGAAACATAGGAGTAGAAATGACCCCAACACAACAATCAACGATTATTGCCGTTTTTCCCGATGCTTCCACCGCCCAAGCTGCCGCAAAGGATCTACTAGCGGTCGGTGTCAGCAAAGAAAATATGTACCTTGAATCAGGTCGCACGGGCAGCGAAACCTCAACCGGGTCCGGCACAACGAGCACGTCTCGGACGGAAGGTCTCGGTACCCAAATGCCAGCCCATCAGGGCGGCGTAGGCGGGTGGTTTAAGTCTCTGTTTGGCGGGGAAGACGAGACCGAAGGTAACCGCTATCAAGAGGCAGTAGGGCGTGGAAACGTCATTCTTAGCGTACATGCCCGCGAAGATCAGCACGAGCAAATTGCCGACATTCTGGAACGTCATAATCCTATTGATGTTCAGGAGAATGACACGACGGCACGCTCCTCAACGGCCGGAACCGCTGGTGTCGCTGGACAACGGAACACAGGAAACGCTAACGCGAACCCGCGCAACACCGCAAACGCAGGCGAGGCGATTCCGGTAGTAGACGAAGAGTTGCAGGTCGGCAAACGCCGTGTACTCCGCGGTGGCGTTCGCGTTTATTCTCGCGTTGTCGAAAGACCTGTAGAAGAAAGCATCAATCTTTCCGAGGATCATGTGCGCGTGGATCGACGTCCTGTTGATCGGGCAGCTACTGCGGCGGATTTTGGCACCGCTCAAGGCAATGTCACCGAAGTACAGGAGTATGCCGAAGAGGCCGTTGTTGGCAAGACAGCACGCGTGGTAGAAGAAGTCCGAGTAGGCAAGGAAACCACGAATCGCAACGAAAGCGTTCGCGATACCGTCCGCCATACCGAAGTAAACGTCGAGCAGATTCCTGGCAACCAGGGAACCGGAACGGCGAATGCGGGCTATGACGACACAGATTTCCGCAAGCACTTCCAGTCAAATTATGGCGCCGCTGGTGGCAATTACGATACGTACGCCCCGTCCTATCGTTATGGCTACGAGATGGCAAACGACCCACGTTACAAGGGCCGCTCGTATAGCGATGTTGAGTCACAACTCAAATCGGATTATGGAAGCCGTTATCCAAACAGCACCTGGGAAAAAATGAAAGATTCAGTGCGGTACGGATGGGATAAAGTAACAGGGCGGACCCAGGCCGCTAGCCGCTAAGATTACATCTCGGCAATTCATGGGTAGCGAAAAAGAAGAAATCATCGTTCCGGTGATTGCCGAACAGTTACACGTGGACGCCGTCCCAGTATTAAAGGGCGGCGTTCGCGTTATTAAAAGGATCATTGGAGAAGAGCAACTCATCGAACAGGAACTTCGCCGTGACCACATCGACGTCAAACGATTGAAGGTATATCGCATAGTGGACGGGCCGCAGGAGTCTGTTCAATCCGGGAACACCACAATCATCCCCATAGTTGAAGAGATCATTCGCGTAGAACGCCAATGGGTGGTTACGGAAGAAATTTATATTACCCGCACTGAAGAGTCCGCTGTCCATCAGGAAACGATCGTTCTCAACCGGGAAGAAGCTACAGTGGAGCGATTCGATCAATCCGGGCAGACTATAGTGTCCCGTCCGGAGCGTGAATAGCTTTGTTTTAGCCGTTTAATGCTGCCATTTCACCTCGGCACCTTCCCCGGGGAAAGGCCAGCTTTGAGTGTTTAGAAGCAATTCCTTTTCGCGTTGCGAATTTGAAATTTGATTCACCTTCAGATTTTCAAAAAAGTGAACTCCCGTCTTTCCAGCCGTCGCAATATCTAAATCGCCATCGCCGTCCAGGTCTTCCACAACAAATTGAGTGCCGCCTGCGCCGGTACCGTTGACTGAGACAGGATAACGTGTAAACTTTCCGGTACTGCGGTCAATCTTGTAGTAATAGACCACCAGTGGATCGTACGATCCTGGATCTTTCCCGTTATGTCCCCGATACCGTTTCCCGGCCAGTAGCTCCGGCCGACCATCGCCGTCCAAATCCACTAGCTTAAGAACGTGCACCTGCGAGAACGATTCATCGATGATGTGCTTAATCCAGTGCCGATCTGAGGGGCCGCCCTGCTGCTCCAGCCAATATAAGCCGTAGCTGTGGCCTCTGCCATAGATCAGATCCATCTTTCCATCCTTATTAACGTCGTAGCCGATGATCGGAAAACCCGTCTCTCCGAGCTTCCAGTCACCATGCCACTGCCATTTGTCATTATCCGCATCGATGTTCTGGAACCAGCCATACGGCGTCAGGATGTCGGTCTTGCCGTCGCCATCGACGTCCGCCATGCCGATCCCATGTCCATCCTGATCGTGACCGCCGACGTGATGAACCTTTGGCTCGGGTCCAGCGAAATCGACCCAGATCACGCCCGACCGTCCATAATGCGCCAGTGCTAAATCCGGCTTTCCATCGCCATTGATGTCAGCCATCCAGCCGCCTTCGGTTTCCAGCGTATGCGTTATGAAATGCTTCCGCCACATTACGCCCTGTTTCTTCGGATTCTCATACCAATAAAGTCCATCGGTCATCCAGCCGGTGGTGACAACATCGGGCGCGCCGTCATGGTTCACATCCACTGCCCACTCGCCGCAATCTGACACGAATTCTCCTACTACCTGCACGGTCCGGTATTGATGCCGCTTCCATTCACCGCCTTGCGGCCCAGGATTTTCGTACCAGTACGCACCGCTTAGAATGTCTGGCCGACCGTCTCCGTTCATATCGATCGTGGTGATTCCTTCGGCGTGATCGGTGCCAAGCTGGTGCGAGAAATAAGTGACCTGCGGCACGCCTCCAGGACCGTTGCCTCGTGCCTTATTTAATTGCGCCAACGCCGTGCCTGACGGCCACGCCAGCGTCAGGAAAAAACAAACCGCCGTAATTGCTGCTCTCATCAGTAATCCCAACTGGGGATTATATACGCCAAGCTGCTAAACACGGCGGTCTTCACTAGACTAGAAAAGCAATTTTAGCGCAAATTGAAGAATGCGCGGATCGCCAGAACTTGTGATCTGACCAAAATTTGCGGAAGTCCGGCTGAGCGAAATGCCGCTGGTGGAGATACCCGGAATTCCGGTACCAGTTGCGGCAGCAATGAAGTTGGTGTGATTGATGACGTTGAACGCTTCCGCCCGGGCTTCCAGCCGGAAGCGTTCGGTGAAGCTGAAATCGCGAACCAGCGAGGCATCGAACTGCAGACTTCCGGGACCGCGTAAAGCATCACGCCCCAGATTGCCGTAAGTACCAGGCGCATTGATCGTGAACGCCGCTGGGTTCAAGTATTGCAGGCCAGCGCCCCAGTTGGAGTTCACAGGATTCACACCAGGCACCAGGTTGGGACGGTCCAGATTGACTCCCGTCAGTGAGGCGTCAACTCCCGAGACCACATTAAGCGGAGATCCGCTGAGCGCCCGAACCACGGGAGCAATTTGCCAGTTACTCAGCAGGCGAGACCAAATGCTGTTGCCCCTTACTTTACTGGTTGCCACTATCGACGTATTGAAGATATGCCGGATGTCGAAGTTACAATCGCCGCGGTCTTGACGCAGACTGTTCGGATTCATGAAACCCGGCCCGGTGATATCCCCGCCGTAATCGGTATCACTGATACAGTGCGACCAGGTGTAATTGGCGAGAAAGGTGACTCCATCACTCAAACGTTGTTGGACCGATACCAACAGCGCGTTGTAGTTCGCGTTGGCGCCATCATCGGTGATGTCAACGTTACCGTAATACTGGCCTTGGCTCGGATTGATCTGCCCGAACAACTTCCGCTGAAGCGTGTTTCCCGTATTACAGCCCTTGCTGAATTGTGAGCAGATGCCGGGCCCATAAAGAGCGGGATTGAGTTCCTGGCCCGTGTACACGTGGGAAGTTTTATTGCCCAGATAGGTAACAGTGCCAAGAATGTTGGCGCCAAGCTGACGCTGATAGCTGGCATTCCACTGATACAGCGTTGTCGGGTGAAGGTTTTGCGGCAGCAGAATATAAAGCGCATTCTGAGGGAAATAGGCGCCCGTCGGTGGGAAGGGATTAGTTCCGTTGCCGTTGTAGTTGTATCCAGTCGTCCAGGGATTACTGAAACCGCCCGGATTGCTAGTGGCTAGATCGATCTCGTTTACGAAAGGAGGATTGGACGCGAGCCGCTGGGCGTTGTACATGTTGCCATCGTCATACATCAAGGCTCCTCCAACTCGAAGGACCTGCTTTCCGTCACCTTTCGGATCATAGGCGAATCCCAGGCGCGGAGAGAAGACAGCTTTTCTGTCGTGAGTGAAAGACTTAGTGATACCGGCATCGCCATAGTAAAGCACTCCCGCAGGAGCATTTGGGTACACGGCGCTATGCACGCCATTTAAAAAATTCACCATGGAGAATGACGTGCCTCGCTCATGCAGATCCTGAGGCCACAGTAGCGGTTCCCAACGGACACCGGCATTGATCGTCAAGTGCTCCGTCGCGTGAAATGTGTCCTGCGCATACAGTGCCGGTATCGTCATGCGCGGAGCGGGCTGCTGCGGCAGGCTCTGACTGAATCCGCTCATCGTGCCTGATAAAAAGTCCAGCATGGAATCGCCAGTGCCGATGCCATTGAAATTAAAACTGCCGTTCTGCAGATAGCCGGTTAATATGTTGTTCTGGGTGCGGATGTAATCCACGCCGAACCCAAAATGGTGTTTTCCGTGGATCCAATCGACATCATCCGCAAACTGGTACGTGTTTACATTCAGGTGAGCCGGTGAGCAGGTTCCACATCCCACGTTGAAGCCGGGATTGGAAACACTTAGACGAAAATCATCGGGCACCAGAGTTGTGATATTGATGCCGAGCGCGTGCGCGTTGAAGAATTGAGAATTTGGTCCACGGTAATCGGTTCGCCGAGTGAACGTGGCGTGGAAAGAGTTCAGCAGTGTCGGCGTAAAGGTATACGTATCGCCCAACGTCACGGCAGAAACACCTTCGTTATTGCCGGGTGAACCAGTCACCAGAACGTTGGTCGGATCGAAAAACGCCGGTGCGGTGTAGGCCGTCTGGAAATACCGGCCAAACACCGTGTGCTTCGCGCTCTGGATCCAGTCAATGCGCCCGACTCCTTGATCTTCATTTTGGATGGACGGAGTCGAATAAGTCAGCTTTCCGCAGGGATCACTCGTTGTGGGCAAATATTTAATAAGCGCCATGGCAGCGGGATCGAATCGCAATCCGGATGCAAATACGTTGCTTGGATTGCTAATAGGTGTGGAACTGTTGGGAACGTGGATTGCTCTGGCTTTCCCGCTCGATTGGCAGGTAGGGGATTCGGCCAGTGCAAAGTTACCCGCTAGTTCCGCCGCCGTCGGGACGTAGGCAATCGAACTGGGCGACACATTGCGTATCTTTGTCCCCTGATATCCGCCGAAAAAGAAGAGCTTATCTTTGATAATCCGGCCGCCCAAAGTGCCGCCGAATTGATTGCGCTTCAGAAGATCATGCGTTGGCGCAAAGTAATTACGCGCGTTCAGATCGCCATTGCGAAGAAATTCGAAGGCGTCGCCGTGCAGGCTATTAGTCCCGGACTTGGTGACAATGTTCACCACACCGCCCGGCTGCGTTCCGTTGCGGGCCGGCAAAGCGTTCGTGTCCACACTGAACTCCTGCAGCGCATCCGGGAATGGGAAAGGCAGATTCACGTTGGTCATTGTGTCGGTATTGTCGCCGCCGTCCAACAGGTAGTTCGTACCGTTGCCCTGTCCGCCGCCAACCGATATGGTTGTGGAGCTGAAATAGTTCTTGCTGCCCGACATGTCCCCGCTGGGGGTCACTACCGCGGCGCCCGATAGCAGCACCAACTGCGTGGGCTGCCGGCCATTTAGCGGTATGTCCACGATGCTCTGCTGATTGATCACTTGGCTCACCGAGGTGGTTTCGCTCTGCACCATCGCCGCGCCAGCCGAGACCTCTACATTTTCTGAAACCTCGCCAACCTGCAGTGTGACGTTTATTTCGGGTGAATTGCCCACCTGAAGCACCACGCCGGTTTGAATATAGTTCTTGAATCCGCTCATGGAAACCTCCAGACGATAAGGCCCCACCGGCAAATTGGGCAGAGTGTAGCGCCCGTCCGTGCCGGTAGTGGTGCTATGAGGAACACCCTTTTCGGTTTCGATCATCTTGACGGTTGCGCCGACCACGGACGCTCCGGATGAATCGATCACCTGTCCTGTGATCTGGGCATTGGCCACTGCTTGGGCGAATGCGGAATGTGGAGCGAGCCAGCCGAGTACCAGACAAAACGCCACGCAAGTCAATCGAAACAAGGATTGCTGAAACATAACCTCTCCCTCGAAAACTAACGGCAACGTAATCGACTTGAAACGTTGCTAACCTTTAGCGAAGTATATCTTAGATTCTTGCTACTTTTGTTGAAGAATTTGTCCAGTATATTTCCACTTACACGGTCAAATCGCAAGCTTTATCAACAGTTGAACGGGCATATCGCATTGCAAAATGAAGCAAAGTCGCAGAACTGGCAGGGGGAATCACATTGCTGGAGAATGTTCGGCGATGTAGCAGATCGTTGATGGTTACCGCGCATCCAATCGAGTGTGAGAGTTGCTTCGGAGCATGAACCCCAAGCAGGCCCGCCGGTCGCTCTTACACAGACGCGCCTGTGGACTCCGCGACGAGTGCTTGTCACACCAGCCGCACTGGAATGGGAGCACGGGCGACGGATCGTCCAGCGGACCGAGGAGATCGGTTCGGAAATCGTCCGCTTAAAATCCAATCGCCTCGCCGGAATCTCTGGATCAAACATCTCTGGATCGAACAAGGAAACCGTCGATGCTCGCCGCCTGTACGCTGACGCCAAAACCACGCTCGCCGTCGTTGTTTCGCCCGCCGGCAAACGCAAACTGCAGCCCATCCCGCCAAGTGCCGATTGGCAGTTCCACTTGGCTGAAGGCTGTCCCGCACATTGCCAGTACTGCTATCTCGCCGGGTCTATTCCCGGTCCGCCCATCACACGCGTTTACGCCAACTTGCCCGAGATTTTGGAGGGGCTGCGCCAGTATGAGGGCCGAGGCACAATCACGTCACGATCCAAAACACGTGCCGTCGAGGGCACCACGTTCGAGGCATCGTGCTACACCGATCCGCTCGGAATCGAGCATCTCAGCGGCTCTCTCACTGAAGCGATTCGGTTCTTCGGAGCCTGGAATGCGCCGGTACAGCTTCGGCTCACCACCAAGTTCGACGCCGTCGATGCGCTGCTCCACATCAGGCATGAACGCCGCACCCGCATCCGATTTTCCGTGAACGCCGCAAAGATTGTTCGCGACTTTGAAGGCGGGACAGCCAACCTTCCCGCCCGCTTGCGAGCCATGCGACTGGTGGCGGAGGCGGGTTATCCCGTCGGCCTGACAATTGCGCCCATTATGCCCTTTGAAGGGTGGCAGCAGGGCTATACCAGCCTGATTGAGTCAGTTAGCGATGTCCTTGTCGGCGTCCCGAACCTCGACCTGACTGTCGAACTGATCACCCACCGTTTCACTCCAGGCTCAAAGGATGTGCTGCTGAATTGGTACCCGAAAACCACACTCGAGATGAACGAAGAAGTACGCACCCGCAAGCTCAATAAGTTTGGCACCTTTAAGTACATCTATCCGAAGCAACCGATGACGGAACTGAAGGCGTTCTTCGATGACAGTCTGCGGCGCATTCTTCCCCAGGCAAGAGTGCTGTACTGGACATAAGCAAAGGAGAGATCCCGGCGGCTCAAATCTTCGCAGCGATGCAGGATCTTTCGCTAAGCACGTTCGCTCGCCCAAATGTGGGTTATTCTTGACGAAACAGGAATACGAATTCATACTTTGAGGTATGAGAATTGGTGAACGTGGACAAGCGACGATCCCGAAAGACATCCGCGAGCAGTTTGGCCTTGGACCTGAGACAGAGGTCGAATTTCGCATACTCCGCGGCTCCATCGTTCTCAAGACTCCGCGAAAGCTCAATCTCGCAAAATGGACGGGCCGTTGCGGCGATACTTTCGCGAAGCTAGGCTATTCCTCGGTGGACAATTCATTGATGACGTGCGTAGTCGATGATCACGGCGATTGATATATCCTGCTCGACATCCTTGTCCCAAACGAAGATTTCTATGAAGCCTCCGTCAACGCCCTTCAGGATGCAGCGGGTGGAGGGTCTCTCGTGATCAGCGATATTGTCTACGCAGAACTGCATTCACTTTGAAGCTCAACGTGAGTGCGACGCTTTCATTGAAAGCAATGAGATTCGCGTACAGCCATTGGCACGGGAAACAAATTTTCTCGCGAGTCGCGCATGGAGGACGTACCGGTTGGCGGATTTTTTGATCGGCGCTCATGCACAGAGGCAACTCGCCTGCTTTCGCGAGATCGAGGCCTTTACTGTAAATTGTTTCCGTCGCTTGACCTTCATGATCCCGGAGCGAACAAGAAATATTGAGACCCATGCCGCCGTTAAAACCGGCAACGTATGGTGGTATGAACCTAGTTCGCGAACCGGTGAATGTTAAGTCGTAAAAAAGAACTTGGCTCCTCGGGTAGGATTCGAACCTACAACCCTTCGGTTAACAGCCGAATGCTCTACCGTTGAGCTACCGAGGAGCAATACGCCCTGCGTCACAGAAACCCAGTTTCCGTAAAGTGGAACAAAACCATTAAAACACATGCCGGAATCCAGATGTTAAACCGAAAAAAGGAGCAAGCGTCCTTCCTAATATTTCGCCCGCTTCGGAGCGTACAAACCCCGCCCGGATGCTACGCTGAAATTTCCCATGACATCCAGGAGTGAACTGCGCAAAACGGACGCTGAATCGCCCGCTGCGCTTGAGAAAGTGTACGAGCCGCAGCGCTTTGAACCGCATTGGGCCCAATGGTGGATCGAATCCGCCATCTACCATGTCGATGCGAACCAAGCGAAAGAAGGCCGTGTCTTCTCGCTCGTCATTCCTCCTCCCAATATCACCGGCTCGCTTCACATCGGCCACATGCTCGACCATACCGTCATGGACGTGGCCGTGCGCTGGCATCGCATGAAGGGAGAAATCACCCTCTGGTTACCCGGCACCGACCACGCCGGTATCGCAACGCAAATGGTGGTGGAGCGCCAGCTTGCCAACGAAGGACTCACCCGCCGACAACTCGGCCGCGAAGAGTTCGAGCGCCGCGTCTGGCAATGGAAAGAAGAATATGGCGGCCGCATCAACACCCAAATTCGCCGCGAAGGCGCCAGCGTCGATTGGTCCCGTGAGCGATTCACGATGGACCCCGGCCTCTCCCGCGCTGTCCGCGAAACCTTCGTCCGCCTCTGGGAAAAAGGCCTCATCTATCGCGGCGAATACATGGTTAATTGGTGCCCTCGTTGCCAGACCGCCATCTCCGACGTGGAAACCACGCACGAGGCCGTCAACGGACATCTCTGGCACATTCGCTATCGCGTCACCGATAGCGCCGAAACACTTACGGTCGCCACCACCCGTCCCGAAACAATGCTCGGCGACACAGCCTTGGCGGTTCATCCCGAGGACGCCCGCTATCGGCACCTGCATGGTAAGCGCGTCGTGCTGCCCTTGATGAATCGCGAGATCCCCGTGATTGCCGACGCCATGGTCGATCCTAAGTTCAGCACCGGCGTCGTCAAAATCACGCCCGCTCACGACGTCAACGATTTCGAAACGGGCAAGCGCCACAACCTGCCGCTCGTAAAAGTGATCGGCGAAGACGCCCGCATGACCGCCGAAGCGGGCGCCTATGCCGGGCTTGATCGCTTCGAAGCGCGCAAACGTATTATAGCGGCTCTCGAACTGTCCGGCGAGCTTGTCAAAACCGAAGATTACACCGTCAACATCAGCAAGTGCGATCGCTGCAAGACCGTCGTGGAGCCGCTGGTCTCCACTCAATGGTTTGTCCGCATGCGCTCGCTCGCTGATAAGGCCGTCGATGCCGTGAAGAGCGGCCGTATTCGCTTCGTTCCGCCCGACCGCGAAGTTCTCTTCTTCCAATGGATGGAGAACATCCGCGATTGGTGCATCTCGCGCCAGCTTTGGTGGGGGCATCGCATTCCCGCTTGGCACTGCCAGCAATGTCACAAAATCACGGTTGCTCGTGAAACACCGGCCACCTGTCCTCACTGCCACTCGACCGAGCTCGAGCAGGACTCCGACGTCCTCGATACGTGGTTCAGCTCCGGCCTGTGGCCCTTCTCGACCCTAGGCTGGCCCGACAACACCGACGACCTCAAGGCTTTCTATCCCACTTCCCTGCTCGTCACCGGCTTCGATATCCTTTTCTTCTGGGTTTCACGCATGATCATGCTCGGCCTGGAATGCACCGGCGAAGTGCCCTTTCGTGAAGTGCACATGCACGGCCTCGTCCGAGATGCCGAGCGGCAGAAGATGTCGAAGACGAAGGGCAACGTCGTCGATCCACTGCAGATCATGGATCGCTACGGAACCGACGCCTGCCGCGTGGCTCTGCTCATCTCCGCTGCCCCGGGTGCCGATATCGCGCTGAAAGACGACCGTCTGGAATCCGCGCGCGCCTTCGCCAACAAGCTTTGGAACGCCTCGCGGCTACTCTTCGGCAACATGGAGCGTTCGCGCATCACCTCCTGGAGCCCGAACGGCGCATTTCCGACGAATCACATCGAAGACGCCTGGATGTACGGAAGGCTGCAATCGGCCACAAAGGCCGTTAACAGCGCGCTGGAATCTCATCGCTATCACGAAGCCACACAAACGCTCTGGGATTTTGTCTGGAAAGAGTTCTGCGACTGGTACCTCGAAGTAAAGAAGCTTCGCTTCCGCGAAGACTCCGGCCTAGACGAACACTGGACGGCGGCGCTTACGGCCTATGAAGAGATGCTGCGCCTGCTTCATCCCTTCATGCCGTTCATCACCGAAGAACTTTGGCAGCGGTTGATGACAATTGCCGAAGGCAAACCTGCCTCTATTTCGCTGGCGCGATATCCTCAGGCCGCCTCTTCGACCAACTCCGAGGACCCTTTCACCACCTTCCAGCAGATTGTCACGGCTGCCCGCGAATTGCGAGCCGATAACAAGCTCGAGCCCAAGGGAATCTTCGATGCAACGCTTTATCTTCACGGCCTATCGTTCAACTCCGAGGATCTCGGCATTATTGCCGCCATCGCGAGATTACGCTTGGAGAGCCGCGACGGCGAAGCTCTGCTTGAGCAAAAAGGGCTAATCCGGTCCACCTCGCGCTTCGACCTGCAAATACATTTCGAGCCTCCGGTCTCACAAAATGGACCAATCGGAACCGAGACGCGCGTCCGCACCGAAAAGGAGATCGCGGATCTCGAACGCGCGATCGATAAACATCGCCGCCAGCTCTCCGACCCCGCTTTTCTCGGCAAAGCCCCCGAACACATCACGGCGGGAATGCGCGCCAAGCTGGCCGACTACGAAGCGCAACTGACGAAAAAGCGCGACCTGCTGGGAGGCTTACAGTAAATGCTCTTCGACACTTCTCATCCCGAAGTAATCTCCGCCATCGAACGCGCGCTGGCCGAAGACATCGGCTCCGGCGACATTACATCGACGTTCACGGTTCCGGAAACTCTACACGCACGCGGTAGCTTTCTCGCCAAACAAGATCTCGTGATCGCCGGCATAGAGCTTCTGCCGATGATTTACGAAGTTCGCGGGGGAGCTCAAGTCCGGCTGCTCGCCGCAAGCGGAGCAAAGGCGAAACCGGGCGATGTCCTCGCCACGGTCGAAGGCTCGGCCCATGTGCTCCTTGAATGTGAACGCGTCTCCCTTAATTTCCTGCAACGGCTCAGCGGCGTCGCCACGATGGCCCGAAGGCATGTCGATGCGGTGGCGGGAACAAAGGCGCGCGTCCTGGATACTCGCAAGACAACGCCCGGCCTCCGCCAGCTTGAAAAGATGGCGGCCGTCGCTGGTGGAGCAACGAATCACCGCCTTGGTCTATTCGACGCCGTTCTCATCAAGAACAATCACATCACCGCTGCCGGAGGCGTTCGCCAAGCTCTCGAACGATTCAGAAACTACAACGGTCCGGTCGAGATCGAAGTGCGTACCCGCGCTGAACTTGACGAGGCGCTTTCCTGCGGCGCGACGAGCCTGCTCCTGGACAATCTCACGGCCGCCGAAGCTGCCGAATGGATTTTTTACATCGACAGCCGCGCAACGGTCGAGCTTTCCGGCGGCATCGACCTTCAAACCGTTCGCGCCTACGCCGAAGCCGGTCCCGATTACATCTCTTGCGGGGCGATCACTCACTCGGCCACCGCCGTAGACATCAGCTTCCGCCTGGAACTGGAGCATCCATAATGCCGCTCGATGTGAACAAAATTCACGCAGGCAGGCCGCAAAACGAGTTGCACTACTTCCCTGCCCTCGGCTCCACCATGACGGAAGCGGCTCGCCTCGCGGCATCCGGCGCGCCGCATGGCACGGTAGTTCTTGCGGACGAGCAGACTGCTGGCGTTGGACGCCTGGGCCGGTCCTGGCAATCGCAGGCCGAGTCGGGCGTCTACTCCACCGCCATCCTCCGCCTTTCGCTTTCCCCAGATAATGTTCCTCTAGCAGCCCTCGTCCTAGGTCTCGCCACTGCCGACGCCGTTACCCGTTCATCGAGTCTCGCCTGTGATCTTCGTTGGCCGAACGATGTACTGATCAACGATCGCAAGGTCGCGGGCATCCTCGCCCAATTATCGAACGGCTGCGTGCTCGCCGGCATTGGCATCAACGTCAATCAATCGTCCTTTCCGGGCGATCTCCGCACGCCCGCCACGTCCCTACTTTTGGAAAGCAACGGCAAACCGCCTGCCCGTGAAGATCTCATCGTGCAATTGCTCTCCTCATTAGATGCATTCTGTTCTTTGCTCGCCGAAACCGGTCCCGCCGGCATTCTCCGCGCCTTCGCTGCTGCTTCCAGCTATGTGCTCCATCGCCGGGTAACGATAGAAGAAAGCGGAGCAGAAGGCGTCACAGCGGGGCTTGACGAAAATGGATTCTTGCTGGTTCGTCTGAACGATAATCGCCTGGAACGTGTCTGCTCGGGCGGCATTCGCCCGGTCACCAGCTTTGTTCAGAGCAACTCTGTTCACAGCACCGGAGCATGACAATGTGCGACGAAAGCGAAGCTCCCTCTGTCGAGGATTGGCCGCAAAATTATTTCAACTACTTCACTGAAATCGAGGAGCACTTTCAGAAAACTCGCGGAACCGGCATCTTTCTGCTATCTCCGCTCGACTGGGCGCTGATCGAGAGTTGGAAGAACGCTGGCGTGCCGCTCGAAGCAGTATTAAAGGGCATTAATGAAGCCTTCCAAAAATGGCACAGCCGCAAAGTAAGGACCCGCGCCGTTAATTCTCTCGCCTACTGCGCCCAAGCCGTCATGGAAGCAGCTCAACGCACGCCTTCACGAACTGCCGGTCGCGCGGGGCAAGACAACCCGGTCTTCGACGCCGACGAGGTTCGCGCTCATCTGGGGAAAGCATCCGTTGCGCTCCAATCCCGGTCCGAAACGCCTTTTCACGAGATTGCCGCCTCTCTCGATGCCCTTAACCAGCGGATCGAAGATCATCTACAAAACGTCGAGGATCTGGAGCAGCGCCTTACCGCCCTGGAGGACAAAATGGTGTCCGCGGCCCGGACAATTCAGAGCGATGATGACCTCCTCGCTATGCGTCAGGCTCTCGATGCAGAATTGAAACCCTATCGCGGAAAAATGACAGCGGCTCAGCTTTCCATGCTGGAGCGCCGCTACCTCGATTCCGCAGTTCTCGAACGGGCTCATCTTCCCCGCCTCAGCCTCTTCTACCTGCAATAAATCCAAGGATTGAAGCACAATCGGCGAAATATGTCACAAAATTGAAAAGTGTTCTGTACACCACAAAAAAGTAGTGGTACATTAATTTTTTGTAAAGTCAAATTTCAATCTTGTGACGTCTAAATAAATAGAACGCAAGATTCACTAGTTGAAGACAGCGGTTTGGAGGCGGCCTGTTATGGCCGCCTCGCAGTGGACGCACCCCAGTGCAGTTTGCCTACTGTGCGTCGCGGGTGGAGCATCTTCCTCCAGATGCTCCACCCGCTCTCTTTTGCCACCTGTATTTTCTGTAATGGATACGAAGTGACAATCCCAACTGGATTACTTCTTTCTCGCGGTGAGTGAGATCCGGAACGCCGGCCGGTGTACTCTCGCTTGCGCGTTCGTGATTCCAGCCTTCCGGCACAACTCCAATAGCTCACTTTTCCGAAAAGCGGCTCGTACGGAAATCATCCCGTCGTGTACGGTTATGCGCTCCCATCCAAAGAAATATCTCGTCGCGGGCAGAAAACAATACGGAAGGATATTTCGCTCCAGGTCCGAAACCAGCAGCGCGCGCCGGGCTAAAGCGTTGAAGCCGCTTAATAGCGTCACCACCTGCCCGTCCGTGAAATGGTGAAGGAACAAAGAACACGTCACATAATCGAAGCTATCGGGCCGGAACGGCAAGGCAAACGCGTCGCCCAGTAACTTCGGATGCGGCGCGCTCTCCAGATTGACGGCGTTATAGTCCAGGCTCGTGATGGAGGCTTTGGGATAGATGGACTGGATTGTCCGCGCCGTGTCGCCCGAAGCTGCTCCGACATCAAGCAAGGTAACCCGCTCGTCTGCGGCAATCACCTCGCGAGCCATTTGCTTTAATACGGAATGACCGCCGAAGTTGCGATTGATCCGAATCAGGTCAGACAAATTCCGCCGGGCCACCTCTGGCAGCGCATGGTCCATCAACTCCGGTTCAATCAGGCGTCTGGCAAACAATCTTTATTATCGATTACCCAGCAAGCCAACGTTCTTTCCACATCCAGTTGAAACATAATAGGTATCAGGAACGTCTTTTCATCCATCCTAAAGGAAACATTACATGAGTACCAGCGCACAGCAGCAGCCCACCTACATTATTCCGCCGCCCTCCAGCCCCAATTGGAAAACTCCGCTGCTGTTAGTCGTCCTCCTGCTTCTGATCGCCTCCAACATTTATTTGTTCACCCAGGTACAGCAGGTAAGAACGGACAACCGGAACCAGATGGCCAAGCTGAGCGCCGATATCAACGGATCGCTCGAAAAGATGCGGATCGATTCTTCTGCCGCCGTGCAAAATTCGCGCCACACTGTAGACGCTCTGAACGCTCAATTGCGCTCCCAGCGTCGGGCAGCTTCCCGCGAAGTCGGCCAAGCCAAAATCGACGCCGAAAACCGAGTCTCGCAACTTCAGTCTCAAGTGACCCAGGCGCAAGTCCAGCAGCAACAGGCCATCAATGCCGTGAAAGAAACGGCCGATACCGCCACAACGAAGATTGCCAACGTCTCCACCGATGTCCAGAACACCAAAACACAGCTTGATCAAACAATTGCCGGTTTGAAGCGCGTCTCCGGCGATGTCGACAGCCACACCAGCCTCATTGCCACTAACGGCAAGGAGCTGGATGCCTTACGGCAGCTCGGTGAGCGCAACTACGCTCAGTTCACCATTCACAAGACGAAAGAGCCGCAGCGCGTGGGCGATGTTATGATTCAGCTCAAGAAGGCTGACACCAAACGAAACCGCTTCACCATGAACGTAATCGCCGATGACAAAACGGTCGAAAAGAAGGATCGCACTATCAACGAGCCGATTCAGTTCTACACCTCCAAGGCGAAGCAGCCGGAGGAAATCGTGGTCAACTCCGTAACCAAAAACACGATCACCGGCTATCTATCGATGCCCAAAGTTCAAAGCGGACGCTCGTAGGAACTCGTAGAATAGGAATAGAGGAAGTATCTTGCGATATCCAGAACAACTCATTGCGCCTATGCGCCAGGACCTGACCGGGTTTGGCGTAAAGGAAACCAGAACACCCGAAGAAGTCGATCAGGCGTTGACACCCGGTAGCGGTACCGTGCTGATGGTGACCAACTCTGTTTGCGGCTGTGCCGCAGGCAAAGCCCGGCCCGCCATCGGCATGGCTCTTCAGCACGCGAACCGGCCGGATTCGGTGACAACCGTCTTCGCCGGGGCGGACGTGGAAGCCGTTGCGCGCGTTCGCGAATTGACACCCGGCGTTCCGCCCTCGTCTCCCTCGGTAACGCTGTTTCGCGACGGCAAGCCCGTTTTCACCTTGCATCGCTTTCAAATCGAAAGCAGCCAGGCGCCGCAGATCGCTAAAATGCTGACCGACGCCTTCGATCAGTACTGCGTTACGGCGAAGCAGTAACTTTAATGCTTCGCCGTAAGGCGCGAAGCAGCTAGATGGGTCCGGCGCGCCCCGTAGAGTCCCCGGTCTTCGATGTATTTTCGGACCTCTGAGGGTAACTCTGGCGTGGGCTCGCCGCTGGCCAATCTTTCCCGAATTCCTGAACTTGATACCGGCAGCTTCAAACCATCCAGGCGGTGCACGATCGCATTCTTCGCGACTTGATAATGATGGCCAGGACGCTCCACCACGATAAATTCAGTCAAGGCGATCACGCGTTCCGATTCGTGCCAGGAGTGAAGTTCATCGAAAGCGTCCGAGCCGATCAGAAAGAACAGCCGGTCTCCTTCCGCCATTTCCTTCCGGAAACGCTGAAGCGTCTCCACCGTATAACTGTGGTTCTGTCCCTCCTCCATTCGTGAAACCGCGAATTTCGGATAGGGCTCACAAGCAAGCTCCACCATACGAAAGCGATCTTCGAACGGCGTCACGACGCTCGATTCTTTATGGGGCGGATTTCCCGCCGGGACGAATAGCAGGCGGTCGAGTTCAAATCTTTTGACGGCTTCCAGAGCAATCCGCAGATGCGCATTGTGAATGGGATCGAAAGTTCCCCCGAAAAGGCAGCTCCGTTGGTGGCTCATCAGGCAAATTTCTTGGCCAACGGCTCGCTGGATATCTGTTCTTCCGCCGCACGGCTAGCCAACTCATCGCATCGATTATTGTCTTCGTGCAAAGCATGGCCCTTTGTCCAGGTCCATCGCGTTTCGTGCGAGTTCACCAGCTTGTCCAGTTCCATCCACAGGTCCTGATTCTTTACCGGCTTCTTATCGGCGCTCTTCCAGCCGTTCCGTTTCCAGCCGGCGATCCACTTCATCATGCCGTTTTTCACGTACTCCGAATCGGTGACGATCTCCACCGCGCATGTCTCCTTCAGACGCTTCAGTCCCTCAATCGCGGCCATCAGCTCCATACGGTTGTTCGTTGTCTGCGGATCGGAACCGAACATTTCCCGCCGGTATTCGCCATAGCGTAGAATGAAGGCCCAGCCGCCGCGCCCCGGATTACCCTTGCACGCGCCATCGGTAATCAGTTGAACCTGTTTCAAGCGACTTCAGCGCACTCTCGCACGCTCGCTCCATTCAACTCCGTCGAGAAAAACTCATCCACAATTTCCAAAATGCATTGTATGCTTTGCGCGCGATAAATCTCGGTTCTCAACTTCGACCCGTTGCGGACACCGTGCGTGAAGTACGTCGCAAACTGCTTCATCTTGCCAACCGCATCGGATTCCCCGTGTTCCTGGAGCATCGTGTAATACGTCTTCATCATTTCGTAGCGTTCGCGGTCGGGCGGCACCACATAGCTACCCGTGCAAAGGTACTCCTCGATCTGCCGGAATATCCATGGATTCGATGAAGCGGTACGCCCGATCATCACGCCGTCGCAGCCCGTCTCTCGGTACATGCGGACTGCATCTTCGGGAGTCACGATGTCACCATTGCCGATGACCGGAATCTTCACGGCTGCCTTCACCTCGGCAATGCGCGTCCAATCGGCCTCTCCGCTGTAGCCCTGCTCGCGAGTCCGGCCATGCAGCGCCACCGCAGCCAAGCCACAGTTCTCCGCCAGTACGGCCATCTGCACGTCTACCAACTCGCGATCGTTCCAACCGGTGCGGAACTTGCAGGTGAGCGGGATAGATATGGCCGCTTTCACCTGTTCGAGAATCGTTTGCACCAGCGGCAAATCGCGCAGCAGGCCAGAGCCGCCGTTACACTTCACGACTTTGTTCACCGGACAGCCGAAGTTGATATCGACACTATCGAAGCCGCGGTCTTCGCAGACCTTGGCCGCTTCGGCCATCACGACCGGGTCGGAGCCGAATAGTTGGCAGGTAATCGGGTGTTCTTCCTCTTCGAAGTACAAATAACGGAAATTGCGGTTCGGCTTCTTAGCCTTGCGCGTGCTAACCACGCCGTGCGAACTGGTGAACTCGGTCATTAATAGGCCGCAGCCGCCCTGGTTCCGGATCAGGCGGCGGAATACGGTATCGGTGACACCGGCCATAGGGGCCAATACCGTAGCAGGCCGCACCGGGATTGGACCTACGTTGTACGAAGAGGGAAAATCGAAGAGATAGCTATGCAAGCGAATCAACCTATTTTAACTGGCGATCCCCTATCGGGGAGAAACGCCGGGAGAATTTCTTACGTTTCTATTAGCAGGATCTTCTCATGAACTCTATGAACATGCTCAAGGTGGCGGTCGCCTTTCTCGCTGGACTGGTAATTGCCTTGGGGGGTGCCTTGATCTACGTGAGATCGAGCGAGCCTAACCATATTCAAACAAACCAGCCGGCACAGCAAGCCGCCGTTCAGCCGCCATCCGCGCCGGCTCAGACCGCTCAGGCCCCTTCTCCAGCGTCACCACCTCCAATTCAGGCGACGCCGCCCTCACCCCTCCCATCGCCGCAAGTGCAAAAGCCCGTTCCGGATCGCAAGCCTGCTCATAAAGAGCTAACTCAGGCGAAGAAACACAAGGCTCCTAAGGCAGTCAACGAAGATGTGGACGCCGCCGCTCCTCAGCCGCCCGCGCCCGAGCCAGTTCAGACGGCCCAAGCGGCACCGCCGCCGCAAGAAGCGCAGCCCGAACCGCAGACGCAATCCGCTCCCGCTCCCCCGCCTCCACCACCACCTCAGGTGGTCACGCTTCAGCCAGGCACAAGCCTTAAGATACGTCTTGGCGAGACCTTATCTACGGATCATAACTACACCGGCGATACCTTCCGGGGCACCCTGGAGTCGCCCATCGTTCGAAACGGTTACATCATCGCCGATCGCGGCTCTCAGGTTCTAGGCCGAATCGTAAATTCCGAGAAAGCGGGCCGGGTCCAGGGGCTAGCCGGTCTGACGCTTGCCCTGACGGCCATCAACACGACTGACGGCCAGCGGGTTTCCATTCAGACGAACACGACGGAGATCAAAGGCCCGACGAGCAAAAAACGGGATGTCGCCGAGATCGCTGGCGGTTCCGCTCTAGGCGCGATCATCGGAGCCATTGCCGGTGGCGGCAAAGGAGCCGCGATCGGCGCGGGTGCCGGTGGAGGCGCAGGTACCGTCGGCGCTCTGTCCACCCGTGGCAAAGCGGCGGTCATCCAAGCCGAAACGCCACTGGCCTTTCAACTCAATTCGCCCGTGAATATCACCGAAAAGATGAATCAGTAGGAGCGGGTCTTCCCCTCGGCGGATTCCAACAACCGCCATTTCGAAGCGTCCAAGCGGCGGGGAACAGGTTCCACTTCCTTCAGCTCCTCGAGTTGGTCCGCATTCGCCGGGCGCAGATCCTTCAGTTTACGGGCCGACGGCAGTACGTTCCGCTCCAGCGATCCGACTGTCGAATTGTAGGCCGTAACGGTCTTCTCGATCGCGTCCCCTAGCTTTTCGAAATGCTCGCTCATCTTCAAGACACGCCCATAAAGCTCCGAGCCCGTCTCGCGGATCTTGTCGATACCATCCGCAATCGTGTGCTGACGCCAGCCGTGCGCCACCACCAGGAGTAACGTAATTAGCGTCACAGGCGTAGCGAGAATCACGCGTTGCTCCACTCCAAAGTCGAGCAGCGCCGGATCGTGTTCGAGTGCCGCGCTGAAGAGCGATTCCAGCGGAAGAAACGCCACCACGAAATCGGGAGAATCGGGGAGCCGCTGCCAATAGGCTTTATCCCCGAGAGCCTTGACGTGCGTCTTCACCTGTCGCGCATGATCGACCAGGTGGCGCGTGCGTTCGGACTCTTCCGACGCCTCAATAGCGCGCAGGTAGGCTTCCAGCGAAACCTTGGCATCCACCACGACCCGGCATTGGTTCGGCAGCCGAACAATCAGGTCCGGCCGCTGCTTCGTCTCGCCCCAAAGCGTCTCCTGCTCGGAGAAGTCGCAGTACTCCAGCATACCTGCCAATTCCACAACTCGGCGTAATTGCATTTCGCCCCACTGCCCGCGCTGTATCGGCGAGCGAAGGGCAGTCTTTAACTGGTCCGTCGACTGACGCACACGCTCCTGCAACAAGGTGAGACTTTGTACCTGGGCCGTTAAATCGGCGTAAGCGCCCACGCGCAACTTTTCCATCTCCTGCACTTGCTTCTCGAAGCGCTGCAGACTTTGGCCGACCGGCTCCACCAGGTGATAAAGCTGTTCACGACTGCGGTCAAGAAAATGTTGGCTGTTATTCTGTAGTGTTTCCGCCGCCATCTGCCGGAATTTCTGCTCAAGCTGCTGCTGTGTCTCCGTCAGCAAACGAAGTTGCACGGCGGCTACTTCACGTTTTTTTCCACTCTCCGCCTCTTGCCGGATGGCGTCGCGCCGCGCCTCTTCCAGCTCATCACGCCGCGTTTCATTCTCTTCCCGCGCCGCATCCGCCGTATGCCGCCATCGCTTTGCTTCCCCAAGCTGGTAAGCCGCGACTCCCACTGCCGCGCACAATGCAAGCAGCAACAGGAAAACCCAAACTGTCATTTCTTAAATCCGGTCTCCGCCTTGAACTGCTCCAAAGTGTTGTACACAATCGGGCAATAGACCGCGCGATCCGGCATATGCCACATACGGCTCAGCAGCGAACCGTTTCCTTTCACCAGGTGCGGAAAGTGTTCGCATGTACCCGGGCGCGATTCGTAAACAGAACATAAGTTGCCGTCGAGAAAAACGCAGCCGTTCTCATTCCGCTTTAGAATCCGGCCTTCTTCCTCGGTCTCATCCGTGTAATCCCGTAGGAAGTCCGCCACCTTCACGCGCAGGAAGCGAGCCAAGTGTTCAACATCCCGCTCGGTAACCTCGGTGGTCGCCACGCGGCAGCAGTTCGCGCAAGCCGTGCAGTCGATGGCATCTTCCACATCCTGCGCGATCTTTTTGAACCGCCGTTCAACGAAATTGTGACGCTTCAGCCAGGCACGGAAACGTCCGTTTTCCTCGCGCTGTTTTTCCCCGAAGCGCTTAATCTGCACGAGGTCTTTTACCATGTTGTCTATATCTAACTATCTCAAACGATAATGGAATAGTGACGGATCAACTATTCCTGTCTATTTGGCTGGAGCGGCATGCGCGAGCGCACCGGCAACGCCATTTCCAAACGCTGCTGCAACTCTTTCCCTTTTCACAGCGGGAGCAACCCCAGTCCGTTGTCTCCATCCATGCTGTCGATTCAACAGAACCGCCCTTGTTGGAGCGGCCTGTGAACGGCCCGGTCAACCTCGAAGAGATCTTCGAGATATTCAGCCAGTACAAGGGGGATGACGTTGCCTATCAACTGGAGACCTGGTGGGATCTCTGGCTGTTCACCGACGACTGGAAAGTGGCACCCGCGCGCGCCTCCCTGTCCTGCTTCGGCCCTCAATTCGACAATGGAACCGATCATGACTTCATCGACCAGGAGGACCTCCGCATCGACTTTGGAGTCGACAGTCGTTATCTTCCGCAACCGGATGTCGAAGGCAGCGCTCGGCTGGTGCAGTCGAATATCAAAAGCATGCTGCGGCTGGTTCACGAGATCGATAACACATTGCCCGTCAACACGCGCCGGCTCGAAACCGAATCGGGAGAGAACTTCGCCGAGATGCTGCAGCAGGCGCTAGTCGCCGCTGGAGGCGTCCAGTAGAAGGACCTGCAATCTTTAGAAGTAGCTGAACGGAACGTTCGAGGTGGAGAAGTTAAAGCCGAAGGAGATGCGACTATCGATGCGGCCCCCGATCGAACCAATATTCCCGTAGTAGGTGAGATTATAGTTGGCGTTCACCCCAATATGCCGGGCCAGGTTGTAATTGTAGCTGACATTGGACCCGGAACTGCCATAAGCCGAGGAGATATTGTTCGAAATGCTGCTCAACCGGGAATAGGTGCCGCCGAACGACAGATTGGACCGGCGATAGGAGATGTTGTAGAACCCTGACAAAAACAGGTTGCGGGAGGCGAGATAAATGCCGTTTCCGGGGTTAACCGTCTGACCTCCCGAAAGCGAAAGCGAGGTGTGCCTCCAGGTTCGCGTGGCGGTTCCCTGGAAAGAAGGTACAGTCGAGCTAGTTTTATACGTTCCCTGAGTAACCACTGCTGTTAGTTGTTGATTTACGGAAGGGGACAGAAAACCGGGGATAAAGAACGCTCCCTGCGAGTTGACCCGGGAAACGCCTCCGGAAGCGCCAACCTGCCAATGCGCCCGGCGAAAATTATGCGAAAGCGTCAAGTACACACTGTCGACGGATGAATTTCCGGTCTCACCCTGGTATCCGTAGTAGCTGTGTGAATAACTACCGCTCAATGAGGTCAATTGCGAAATGCGGTAGTTGATAGAACCCGTTCCGTCGCCTCCTGTCGAGCCGAATGACCCAGAGCCAGCGCCATTGTACCGGCTGAGAAAAAAGTCGCCGCCGATCGTGTAACTCCAGCGCAGGCTTTGCTGATAGGACAAGCTGAGCGAGCTGCCCAGAAATTTTGTATTCTGACTGAACGGATTTAGTACCACGCCCTGACCGATATTGGACGCAACCGCTGGGGTGGAGAGAGGAAACGCATTTCCGCCGTTGTAGAAAATTCCGGCGTTTGTCCCAAAGTACATTGACCAGCGCCTACCTAGAACTTTTCGAACATAAAGGTTTAAGTTCTGGTCGACTCCGGTGGGGTAATTCGGTGTCGTGTAGTCGTGGAAATCGCCAGAGTAAGTGAGAGAGAACTGGCCGGTAGCAAACGTGCGAAGGGCACTCACGCCTCCGCCGGCATCGACGCCAAAACCAGAACTTGTTGCAGTCCCCTGATAGATGCCATTTTGGAAGACCGGAGCATTGCTGTCAAAAGAGCCGTCTACGTACCCATTTAGGTTGAAGAAGTTCTTTCCGCCTTCGAGCGACGGCAAGATGCTGATGGGATTCGTGGAATTATCGGTACGCGTCAAGGTCTGCGGCGGCAAGTCCACCGGTGTCTGCGCAAACACACTTCCAGCGCAACCCAAAATGCACACAAAGGCAAACGACTTCTTATTCAAACCCAAAAACCTCCAACCTCTTCGGAAACTTAAGTCTGCCGAAGGGATACATCCCTGTCAAGACCCCTAGACCGATACGGCTCTTAGCTGCAGGCATCTACGACCAACCCTTTGGGTCGCTAGGGCTAATCGGAGGGAGTCTGCCGACGAGGCCGTATCGGTCAAGCCAAGTAGTAGCAAAAAATCACTGCTACTCTCAAAGGTTTGAAAGTCGCACTCATCGGCTATGGAAACGTGGGCAAAGCCTTCGCCCGTCTATTAGCGCAGAAACGGTCAGCGTATCCCTTCCGCATCACCGCTATTCATACAGCTCGGCATGGGAGTGCCTTCGACGACAAAAGCCTGCCACTGGAACCCTCTTTCGGCCCTGCAGCGAACTCAATCGGCGAATTTCTGGATCGTGCGAAGCCGGACGTTGCTATCGAGCTCACGACGCTTGACCCCCAGCGGGGAGAGCCGGCCATCGCGCATATCCGCGCTGCCTTTGCCCGCGGCGTTCATGTTATTACTGCGAACAAGGGGCCGATCGCACATGCCTACGGCGCGCTGCAAGAGGAAGCCAGAAGAGCTCAGGTGGAATTTCGCTTTGAATCCACCGTTATGGACGGAGCGCCGGTATTCAACAAGGTCCGGAACAATCTGCCGGGCGTGCGAATCCTCGGGTTTACCGGAGTAGTAAACTCCACCTCAAAGGTAGTGATCGCGGCCATGCAGCGTGGCTTGACCGCAGCCGAAGGGGTACGGGAAGCGCAGGCCATGGGCATTACCGAAGCAAACGCCTCATATGATATCGACGGCTGGGATTCCGCAGCGAAGACCGCCGCTCTAGCCAACGTATTGATGGACGCTAGGGTTAACGCCGCAGCAGGTGGAGCGAACCGGTATCGGCGAGTTGTCGACCGAGGCCGTCGTGGAACTCCGCGAGGCCGGGAAGACTGTGGTACTGGTCAGCCGCGCCGAACGCCGCGACGGTAGGCTACGGCTCTCAGTCCAGCCGGAAATCGTTTCGCACTCCGACCTGCTGGCTGCGGCAACAGGAACCTCAAACTTAATCCTGCTACACACCGATCTAATGGGCACGGTGGGTACAATTTCCATCGATCCTGGTGTCGAGCAGACTGCCTACGGGGTATTCAGCGATCTCGTGGACATTGCTAAGTCATTATAGAATAGCTTTTCCGGCCTTCAAAGGGCGGTCCTCACCGCTGCCGGCTCTCCCATTGCCGCTTTCGAGATAGGGTCGAATTCCCGGCCAAAGCGGGCAGTGAAGTGGAAGACACTTCCCTTGTTCTCCGGTCCGCTTACTACCCAAATCTTGCCCCCCATCCTTTCCACCAGTCCCGAACAGATCGCCAATCCCAATCCTGTCCCGCCGTATTTCCGTGTTGTCGAGCCGTCCACTTGCGTGAAAGCTTCAAAAACTTGCTTCTGTTTTTCTGGCGGAATTCCAATGCCGGTATCGGAAACACTGAAATGCAGCAGAACATTGCTGTCCTCGAACGACTCCGTATCGATCTGAACCAAGACTTCGCCGTGTTCGGTGAACTTTATGGCATTTCCAACCAGGTTGACTAAAACCTGCCGCAGGCGGCCAGGATCACCGATCAGCATCGACGGCACTCTGGCGCGTATTTCGTAGAGTAACTCCAGTCCGCCCTCCTGAGCGCGAAAGTTCATCGTCTTCATGGTCTCGGCGACCGTCTCGTGAAGGTCAAACGGGAGTTGCTCGAATTCCAACTTACGAGCCTCTATTTTCGAGAAATCCAGCACGTCATTAATGACCGTCAGAAGAGATTCGGCACAGCTTTGCACTAAGCCTAGGTTCTCCCGTTGCTCTTCCGTCAGTGCTGTACCCATCAATAGTCCGCTGAGGCCGATAATGCCATTCATTGGCGTACGAATCTCATGGCTCATGGTGGCAAGGAACACGCTTTTGGCTTCGTTCGCGGCGAGCGCGGCTTCTTCAGCCCGTTTCCGTTCGGCAACTTCACACTGAAGCGCTTCGGCTTGATTTTCAAAGAGGGTTAGAATCATACCGAACGCGACAAAGTATTTTGGAAGATCCCAAAGAACGCTATCGGGGGCAATGTTGAACTTCCAGTAATCCATCAATTCCCCTACCGGAAAAACAGATCCCCAGGCGACAAAGGACAGCGAGGTAAACATCACGCCTGGAGTGATGCGCCGATAGCGCCGCCAATAAACAAGGCCAGTATTCGCGAAGAGATTAAACAGCAGAAAATCGATGCCGTATTCCGGCTTGGTGGCGCTACGGCTAATCAGCCATCCAGTGACGCCCAGGTTGGCAAGGTTGATCGGTGCGTAAACGATGTTCTTGGGGCCGTAATGGCGAATAACGCCGGCAAGACCCGCTGCCACAATCACGCTCAAGAGGATTCTGTAAATCCAGGCATTGTGAACGTCAAACACCAGGCAGGTCCAATAAGCCACCGTGGGCAAAGCCACGAACAGAACGAAGAAAAATCGCCGGGTTGCTGTGGCGAAAGCGTTCGAAACAGAGAACAGGAAGCAGGTTCCCGCTATCTCCAGCGTAAACACGGCCATCCAGTCCGCCAACCGCGCCGGAATAAGGTGGAACGTGAACACCAGGGAGCTCGCGAAGTGAAAAAGAATGGCAACCCACCCGGCCATCCATAGGCCGACCCTTTCCTGCCGGCTCCGCTGATAGATCCAGGCAAAGAGCGCCACCAGGATGCTCATCACGCAAAAAACGATGGCATGGTTAAGCTGTGGGGACATTCAAAAGAACTGCTCCTTTACCGGCACGACATAAGTTAAGTTGAGGCAAAGTCCCACTTTTCTTCGAACCTCGACCGATTCGCCGTACTAAGCCGTTCCGCATGCATGGTCAGAAAATTCCTAGAGCGCCAAGCGCCGCAATACAGACAGGGGGATTGCTCCTTCTTTTAGCGCCCGCTCGTTAAAGCGGTCCAGGCGAAAGCCGGCCCCTTCCTTCTTTTTGGCATCTTCCTCCAATTTGTCCCAGGCGCGCCATCCGACAAAGTAGGTAGGCAGTTGACAAGACGACAGTTTAGCCCGCTGAAGCTTCTGCACGGCCTCTTCTTTCTCCTGGAAGGTTCCGTTCATCATTAAGGAAAGAGCTTGCGCGTCCGTCATGCCCATGGTTTGCAGTTTGATGTCGAGAATAGTGTTGGAGACGACACGAAGAAGGTGCTTCTCCCAGGTGAGCTGCATTTCGGGGGAACGATCGTACCCAGCATCGATCATCATTTCGGTCGCATGGACGGCCCAGCCTTCGACATAGGGAACATTTGAGAAGACCGCACGCAGCACACGGCGCGCTTCGGGCTGTACGCGGTCGGCGTATTCGAATTGAACATAATGGCCAGGCATGGCTTCGTGAATCGTCAGTAATTGAAGGCCATAGCGGTTGTATTCGCGCAGCTTCGATTCGACGCGCCCCTCCGTCATGTCGGGCGTGAAAGGAGTGATCCAGTAATAGGATCCGAGTTGCGGCTGGAGAGCAGGCGCGGGAGAAAAGCCGCCGACGGCATAGGTGCCTCGCATGAACTCCGGGGTGGGGATCACTTGCAGATTGCCTTTCCCCGGAAGCGCCAGCAGGTGGTGGCCTTCGACAAAAGCGGTCGCTTCGGCGAGATCGCCTCTGGCTTCCTCGAAGTAGTTACTCGGCCTGGCGTGGACTTCCGCGATTTTCCCAAGCACTTCGGAGATGACGGCGTTCGCGCCAGCCGGAACGCTCTTTCCAGGAAAGTACTTGCCATAAAGAGCGGTTGCCTGCGCGTGCATATTCCCGCGGATACCCTGCAGATCCCTTTCCGCGTCCGCAAGAATTTGTTTCGGCGTCTGGCCGGAGGCGAAAGTCAGGCGGAATTTTTCCGCGTAGTGGTCCCGGCCGAGGCGCCAGTCGCTCTCACGATGACTGAGACTGTCCTTAAGATACGCGTCGAAGGACCGCAGAGCGGCAATAGCAGAAGTTGCGTCTGAGTCATAGCGTCCCTTAAGTTCCTCGGGCACTTTTGCGCGGATCGTCTTGTCGATAAGGTCGATATTGCCTTCGTTTTCCTGTTGCGCAACCTTGTTCCAGATCTGCGGTGAGTCTTCCAGGTTATGTTTCGCGGTATCGAGAAAGGCCGGGATCTTTTCGAGGCGGGACATGATGTCCGCGAAACGCTGCGGTTCCGGCGCATAGCCGAGGATAAAAGGAGTGTACAGAGCGTTGCCGATAGTCTCGACGTAGAGCGTGGGATTATGGCGGAACGACTCGAGCTTTTCAAGTTCAAAGAGCTGCAACCCGCACTGCTGGCGAATGACGTCGAGATCCGCCTGGGACTCTTCGGGCAGATTGGAGTCCGTAAGCCGGGATACTTCGCCCATCGAGTGATCGTAAAACGTAGTGGCGCGACTGATCCCTATTTCGGAGTAGTCGTCCAACAGCTCATCGAGGTTTGTCGCACTGTGGCGATGATAGCCAGCCGCGGTCGCTTCTACTGGAAAAAGAACGAGACTCTCGTGCACAAAGCGCGTGGAAAATTGGCGAACCTGTTCTTCGGTGCTGGACTGCCGATGACAGCCAGCAGCCGCGAACAGGAGCGCCGCCAGGCAAGGGAGGCCCAACGATCTCAGGTTACGAGAACGCACTTTTCACCTTATCCAGATCGGCAGGCTCACCAAACTTGACGCCTTCCAGCGTAGAATCGATGCTGCGGCATAAGCCGAGCAGAACCGTTCCCGGTCCGACTTCGATAAAGCGCTTGACGCCCCGGCGACTCAACGCTCGTACGGAATCGGTCCAGCGCACCGAATTGGGGACCTGCTGATAAAGACCCTCGCGGGCATCACCGGCGGTCGTGATCACGCGGGCCTGCCAGTTATTGATCAGTGGGAATTGCAGGTCTTTGAAGCCGGTGGAGTCCAGGTCGGCTTTGAGCCTCTGCTGCGCGGGACGCATAAGCGAGCAGTGGAATGGAGCGCTTACCTGCAGCAGGATGGCACGTTTCGCCCCAGCGGCCTTGGCGAGTTCCATGGCGCGTTCAACGGCTTTGGCGTGACCGGCAATGACGACCTGATCGGGGGAGTTGAGGTTGGCGGCGTTCACCACTTCGCCCTGAGCCGCTTCGTCGAGAACTGGTTGCAGCTTCACTTCCGGCAGTTTCAGGAGGGCGGCCATCGCGCCCACCCCGGCGGGCACGGCTTCCTGCATATATTGACCCCGTTTACGGACCAAAGCCACCGCATCCTTGAACTCCAGCGAACCGGCGGCGACCAGCGCCGAGTACTCCCCGAGACTGTGGCCAGCAACGAAAACGGGTCGAATGCCATGTTTTTCGAGTACACGGTAGGCCGCGATGGAAACCGTCAGGAGCGCGGGCTGAGTGTTTTCTGTCCTTTTCAGTTCCTCTTCCGGACCTTCAAAGCAGAGGCGAGAGAGCGGAAAGCCAAGCCCGGAGTCGGCTTCTTCAAAAACCTGCCGTGCCTCTTCGTATTCGTCCGCGAGAAGCTTACCCATTCCGGCGTACTGCGATCCCTGTCCAGGAAACAAAAGAGCTAGATCTGTCATGTTTTTTGCGTAAGCGAGACCCGCTTCCCTCAATCTTATCTGCCGGGCATGCCTACAGGGATGTCTGATGGTCCCGGAAGGCAATTCGGCGGCTCCTGAGCCCCGGCGTTCACCCGATTTGGTTTATAGTGAAGACAGTGATGAAAAAGAAACCGATCATCGAGCCAATTATTGCTCCTGAAATTCTGGAGATGGCGAAGAAATCGGTGGAGACCGCCCCAACGGCCTCTTCGAAGCGATGCGCTGTCTGCGGGACCGACTCCACACCCCTCACCGGACCGCAAAGCCCCGACGACCTCTGCTGGGTATGCCGCCGCCTGAAGATCAGCGCCTGGCGCGATACCGATCAGCAGATGGCAGCGCAGGAATAGCGCAGTACCGCCGCAAACGGAGCGGCTGCAATCGTTCAATTCTCTTATATTTCAAGGTTCTAAGCGATCATTGGAATGTGACAGCGAATAGCGATAGCATTTCACTTCCAATGCGGGATTCGGACCCAGAACCGGGTTAGTGCCATACTGCTCCACAAGCTCAAATCCCAGGGTCCGATAGATACGGTGGGCGGTTTGCATGGCAGCCGGTATGGTATCCAGATACGCCGCCGTGTATCCTTTTTTTCGGGCATAATCCAATAGCGTCTGCGTAAGCTTCAGGCCGAGGCCGCGCCCCCGAAATTGCGGCCGCACCCACAGCCGCTTCATCTCTCAGACCAATTCGCGAGGCTCGGTTGTGCGATTCGGGACAAGCGCCTTCAATGCGCCGCAGCCCGCATGTTCGTTTCCATCGAACGCCAGCAGCAGCACTCCTTGTGGCGGTGAATACAGACCAGGCAACCCGGCAAGCTCCTTCTCGTAGCTGTCCAAGCAGATGTGTTCTGAGCCCAAGGAAGCATTTAAGCACAGGGCGTACTCGCGCAATAGAGCGCGGATGCTCTCGATATCGGCTGGGGAGGAGGCCTCCCGGATGGTCAGGCCCGCTTGCATGGGAGTTGTTCACAGTGTACTGCTGATACGGAAATCGCACTTCTCACTCATAGCGCAGGGCGGTCATAGGATCGACATTGGCGGCCCGGCGGGCCGGGAGATAGCTAGCCAGAATCGCGAGGGCGAATAGAAGCAGTGCCCCGGCAGTGAAGCTGATCCAATCGAGGGGCTTCACGTGGTAGAGGAAGCTCGCAAGATACCGGACAGTGGCGAGCGACACAGCGAGTCCGATGATGATGCCGCCGCTGGCCAAGAGAGCTCCGCGGCGGACGACCGATCGCAACACGGTTCCCTTTTGTGCTCCGAGAGCCATGCGGATGCCGATTTCGCGGGTGGTTTGGGTGACGGCGTACGAGAGGACTCCGTAGACTCCGATTGCGGCAAGGCACAGAGCGATGAGCGCGAACGAGGAGATGAGGGCGGTTTGAGTGCGGCGCGAGCCGGTGGATTCACTCAAACGATGGTCCATCGTTGCGATGTCGAAGATGGGCTGCGCGGGATCTATCTTGGCGATTTCTTTGCGGATGGTGGGAAGAAGCGCGGCAGAGGGCAGGGTGGTGCGGATGGCGACACCCGCAAGTGGGGCAAGGAAGTTTTGAGCGTAGGGAAGAAAAAGTTCAGGGCTCGCTTCTTTCTCCAGTCCCTCGTGGTGAACGTTCGCTACTATTCCGACCACCGTCACCCAGGGGGTCGACTGCGGGCCATAGTGGAGACGCTTGCCGAGCGGATCGGCCTTGGCGAATAAGTGTTGCGCGAAGCTTGCATTGACCACGGCAACAGGGACGGATCGGTCTGTATCGTCCGGAGTAAATGAGCGTCCCGCCAAAAGAGGAACATGAAGGGTTCGGAAATATCCGGGACTGACCATCATGGTAGGCGCGGCAGGAGCTTGGCCGGGCGGCTGAGCAGGCTGGCCCTCAATTCTTATCGCGGTGCCGAGAGTGTAGCCGGTAAGCGGCAGGGAGGTACTCGCTCCTACGGAACGAACGCCGGGAATCGATTGAATGCTGTCCAGTTCGGATTTTAAGAGCAGTGATTTTTGCGCGGTTGTTTTGCGCGCGAAATCGCGGAAATCCGTTCGAAAGGTGAGAACGTTTTCCGGTTGAAAGCCTGGGGTGACGGCAAGTACGTTTTGCAAGCTGCGAAATAGGAGTAGAGCGCCGACCAGCAAAACCAGCGTGAGGGCTATTTCGCCAAGGACGATGGAGCCGCGAAATCGGGAGCCGAGGCCCACCAGCGGTGCCGTTCCGCACTTAATGGCTTCGTGAAGAATGGGTTTGGAGGCAAACAGCGCGGGGAATGCACCACAGATAAGTCCGGCGACCGCGGCGGTCAGGAATGTGAATAAGAGGACGGTCCCATTGATTTGCAGTGAGGCGATTTGCAGTGGGTCTTTGTTTTTGAGATGAAGGAGCGGGGTCGCCCCGAGGACATGGACGAGACCCCAGGCAAGCAGGACTCCGCATGCGCCTCCAGCCAGACTGAGGAGGAGGCTTTCGGTAAGCAAAAAGCGCGCGAGACGAGCGCGGCCAGCACCCAAGGCCGCACGAAGAGCTAGTTCCCCTTGGCGTTTGGCGGCGCGGGAAAGCTGTAGATTGGCTACATTCGCGCACGCAATTCCAAGCAGAAGGAGAACGGCGGCAAAGAGGAGCCATAACGTCCAGCGTGTATCGCCGATAAGTTGCGTTTGGAGCGGAGTGATTCGCACGGACGGGAGATTTTGGCGAAAGTGATGCAGCCATGCGGGCATATCAGGCTCGTGACGCTTGGTGATCAATTTCAAGTCCCCGACGGCGCGCTCGGGCGTTATGCCGGGGCGGAGACGGCCAATGACGGTGACACCATGCATCATCATGTTCCCCCAATTAGGCTTTGAGGGAAGCTGAGCCGGAGCAAGCAGTTCCGGCGTGATATCGCCGGGAAAGCGGAATGAGGCCGGAAGAACACCCACAATGGTAAATGCCGCTCCGTTCATCTTGACTTGCTGGCCGAGAACGGAGTGCTGTCGGGAAAAGTGCTGATGCCAAAATCCGTTTGTGAGTATCACGGCGCGGGAACCGTTGGGCCGGTCCTCCTGCGGTGAGAAGTTACGGCCGAGAGTTGGCGAAATGCCTAAAGTCTTCAGGAAATTTGTGGGGACCTCGGCAACGGTAAGGCGTTCTGGCGGGCCGCTGTCCTTAAAGTCGATCTCGCCGCCGGACCAACAGGTGAGTTGGTCGAAGACTTTGTTTTCGTTGCGCCAGGCTTCAAAATCGGGGTCGACGATCGGAATGCCCGCGTAGGCTCCCCTATGGGCCATGGGCTGGGTAATGGCGAATAGTTGCTGCGGCTGAACGTAAGGCAACGGGCGCAGGAGGACTGCGTTGAGGGCGGTGAAGATGGCGGTGTTGGCTCCGATGCCGAGGGCTAGCGAGAGGATGGCGACAATCGCGAAACCACGGTCTCGGCGGAGACTGCGCAGGGCAACCGAGAGGTCTTGGAGGAGCTGCTCCAGAAATGGGAACGACCATGCGTCGCGGCTGGATTCTTTCGCTTGGGTGAGGTTTCCCATTTGCCGTTGCGCGGATTGGCGGGCGGCGTCGGGAGCGAGGCCTTGTTCTCCGTTTTCGCGCTCTTTCATGGTGCGGTGAAATTCGATTTCTTCGGCCAGTTCGCGGTCGAGCTTTGTGCGGCGGCGGAGAAACTTTAGACGGCGGAAGAAGCGGGGGTTCATGGGGTCTCCAGAATTTTACTCATAACGCAGGGCGGTCATGGGATCGACGTTGGCCGCGCGGCGGGCGGGGATGTAGCTGGCGAGGATTGCGAGGGCGAGGAGCAGCACGGCGGCGACGGTGAAGCTGATCCAGTCGAGTGGCCTCACGTGATAGAGGAAGCTCGTGAGGTAGCGCACGATGGCGAAGGATATTGCTAAACCGATGACGATGCCGCTAAGAGCTAAGAGTGCTCCGCGGCGGACGACCGACCGTAGAATAGTCCCTTTTTGCGCCCCGAGGGCCATGCGGATGCCGATCTCACGAGTGCGTTGGCTGACCGCGTAGGAGAGGACGCCGTAGACTCCGATGGCCGCGAGGCAGAGGGCGATGAAGGCAAAAGAGGAGATGAGGGCGGTTTGAGTGCGGCGGGAGCCGGTGGATTCGCTGAGGCGGTGGTCCATGGTGGCGATGTCGAAGATGGGTTGGGCGGGGTCGATTTTGGCGATTTGTTGGCGGATGGCGGGGAGAAGGGTGGCGGGCGGTAGCGTGCTGCGCACGGCGATACCCACTTGAAAGGGAAAGTTCTGAGCGTAGGGAAGGAACAGTTCGGAGTTGGACTCCTTCTCTAGCCCTTCGTGATGCACATCAGCCGTTATCCCGACGATAGTGACCCAGGGATTCGATGGTTCTCCGTAGTGGATGCGCTTTCCGAGTGGATCGGCTTTGCCAAAAAAGCGCTGGGCGAAGCTCGCGTTGATGATGGCAACGGGAATAGACTGATCCGTGTCGTCCTGCGAGAAGGGATGCCCTGCAAGAAGAGGAACGTGTAACGTCCTGAAGTACGCAGGGCTAACCATCATGGTGGGCGCAGAAGGACCTTGGCCGCGCGGCGGAGTGGGCTGGCCCTCCACTGTAATAGAAGCTCCCAAATGATAGTGGGTGAGCGGCAACGAACTGCTTGCTCCGACGGAATGGACGCCGGGAATGGATTGAATGCTCTCTAGTTCGGATTTCAGGAGGATGGCTTTTTGCGCAGTGGTCTTTTTGTCGAAATCGCGAAAATCGGTTCGAACGGTGAGGACGTGCTCCGGCTGAAAGCCCGGGTTGACGGCAAGCACGTTTTGCAAGCTGCGGAACAGCAGGAGAGCGCCGACCAGCAAAACCAGCGTGAGGGCCACCTCGCTGAGGACAACAAAACCCCGGAACCGGGAGCCGAGACCGAAAAGCGGAGATGCTCCGCTCTTGATGGCTTCGTGAAGGGCAGGTTTAGAGGCGAACAACGCGGGAAATGCGCCGCAAACGAGTCCGGCCATGATCGAGACAATCAAGGTAAACAGGAGCACCGCTCCGTCGAGATGCAAGGGCTCAAGATTTTTGAAATGAAGGAGCGGAGTTGCGCCGAGGACGCGGACGAAGCCCCAGGCAAGCAGGATTCCGCACAGGGCACCGCTCAGGGAAAGGACAAGGCTTTCGGTGAGCAAGAAGCACGCCAAACGAATGCGGCCAGCGCCCAGAGCCGCGCGAAGGGCCAGTTCACCTTGCCGCGCTGCTGCCCGGGAAAGCTGAAGATTAGCCACATTGGCGCAAGCGATGCCGAGCAGAACAACTACGGCGGCAGAGAGCAACAGCAGAGTCCAGCGTGTATCGCCGGCGAGTTCGCGTTGCAGAGGGATGACCTGCAAGGGTTGCAGATAGCGGCGAAAATGGAGCATCCAGGCGGGCATGTTCGCCTCCTGATGCTTGCTGATGAGAGCGAGATCGGCTCGCGCGCGCCCAGGCGTGAGGTCGTCGCGGAGACGACCGAAGACGGCAACCCCACGCAAGTTCACGGCTCCCCAGTTCGGCTGCGATGGGAGCTGGGCGGGGAGGAGGATCTCGGGGCTGGCATCAGTGGGGAAACGGAACGAAGGAGGAAGAATGCCGATGACGGTATAGGCGGCGCCATTCAGTTTGAGATCGTGGCCGAGAATTGAGCTGCTGCCGGATAAATGCTGCTGCCAAAAATGATCTGTGAGGATGGCGGCGTGCGGCCCGTTGGGACGGTCTTCCTGTGATGAGAAGTTGCGGCCGAGAGTTGGCGCGATGCGCAGCGTCGGCAAGAAGTTTTTCGGTACGCTCGCGGCGATGATGCGTTCAGGAGGACCACTGCCGACAAAATCAAATTCGTCATCCGTGAAACAGGTGACGTGTTCGAAGACTTTGTTTTCGGTGCGCCAGGCTTCAAACTCCGGGTCAACGATTGATAGTCCTGCATAGGGACTGTTATGAATTATGGGTTGGGTGATTGCGAATAACCGTTGCGATTGCGGATACGGCAGCGGACGCAGCAGAACCGCGTTGAGGGCGGTGAAGATGGCGGTGTTGGCTCCGATGCCGAGGGCTAGCGAGAGGATAGCGACGATAGCGAAGCCGCGGTCCCGGCGGAGGCTGCGGAGGGCTACCGAAAGGTCCTGCATGAGTTGCTCCAGCAACGGGAACGACCATGTGTCGCGGCTGGATTCCTTCGCTTGCGTGAGGTTGCCCATCTGCCGTTGCGCGGCTTGGCGGGCCGCTTCGGGAGTGAGTCCTTGTCCTCCGTTTTCGTTTTCTTTCATGGCGCGGTGAAATTCGATTTCTTCGGCTAGTTCGCGGTCGAATTTTGCGCGGCGGCGGAGAAACTTCAGGCGGCGGAAGAAGCGGAGGTTCATGCGGTCTCCAGAATTTTTTGAATGGCGGCGATGGTGCGCTCGAAGCCGCGGCGTTCGGCGGCGAGTTGTTTACGTCCCGCCGTCGTGAGCTGGTAATAACGAGCACGGCGATTATTCTCCGAAGCTCCCCATTCCGCTGCCACCCAGCCGTTCACCAGCAGCCGCTGTAGCGCTGGATATAGCGAACCTTCGCCCACTTGCAGCACGTCTTCGGAAGTCTGTTGGATAAACTGTGCAATGCCGTAGCCGTGCATCGGTCCGCGAAGAAGTGTTTTGAGGATCAGCAGGTCAAGCGTGCCGGGCAGGAGTTCGGAGTTGAGCTTTTTGTTTCCCATCGGCTATCGATGGGTACAGTATGCCTCGAATTTCTGGACCCGTCAAGAGGAGAAGAACGATGAGCACAGATTCACAACGAAGGCGCTGGCTGACATCAATGGGCGCCGTGGCGGCCGGAGTGCTGGGCAGGCCGCTGTACGCGGCAGCAGTGCAAGCCGAGGTGACGCCGCAGGGAGCTGGGGTGACGGTCCCAAACTATGCCCGGGCGCAGGATTACCGGACGCTGAAGCAATCCAGCTACGACCGTACCGGAGGCAACCGCGATAGCTGGCAGATTCCCGCAGGCGGCACGCATGAGGTGTTTCGCTCCGACGGTCCGGGCATCATTACCCACATTTGGTTCACAATTGCAGCCAAGAGCGAAAACCACTTAAAGGAACTCGTGCTCCGCGTGTATTGGGATGGCAATGGGAAGCCGAGCGTCGAAACTCCTGTCGGTGATTTCTTTGGGTTGAATTTGGGGCAGTACTTCGTGTACCAATCGGCCTTTCTGAACTGCTCCTCGGTGAAGGCGTTGAATTGCTATTTCGCCATGCCGTTTCGTAAATCGGCGCGGATTACCGTGACAAATGAAGGCGAAAAACCGGTGGACGCGTTCTACTCGAACATCGACTACCAGCTTGTAAAGCAGCTTCCTGAAGACGCGCTGTATTTTCACGCGCAGTACCGGCAAGCAACTCCGAATAAGGCGGATCACTACGCGAATGCGCAGGCGGAGATCAACCTAAACGGACAGGATAATTACGTATTTCTGGAGACGAAGGGCAGCGGCCAGGTGATGGGCGTAACCTTGGGCGTGCTGCAGAACGCGGAAGCCTGGTTCGGCGAAGGTGACGACATGACGTTTATCGACGAGATGCAAACCCCCACCATGACGGGCACCGGCACGGAAGATTATTTTAACGGCGCTTGGGATTTCGGTGGACGTATCGGCGGCCAGCCATTTGCACATTTGTACAACGGCGCTCCGTTTATTGAACTCCCGGAGCACACCGACGGGCGCTACTGCCTGTACCGCTGGCATGCCGACAATCCAATAGCGTTTCAAACGCAGATTAAGCACACAATTGAACATGGACACGCTAACGACCGGGCAGATAACTTTTATTCGGTCGGGTATTGGTACCAGAAAGAGCCGTATACCGACTTCCCTGCGCTTCCGGCAGTGACAGAGCGGATTCCGGTACTAAAGGTGTAGAGTTGAGCGATATTGCTTTCTAACGTAAGACGCTATAAAATATATCCTTTCTTACATAGAGATTACATATGGCCCGACCACTCACTCATAGCGATACCTTGACGTTTCGCCTTGACCCAGAATCAAAGGCTACTCTTGCCGAGAAGGCGCTAGCGGAATCCAAGCCCGTGGGGGAAATCTTGCGCGAACTGGTCCGAGCCTTCGTGGAACAGGAGCGCCGCTACAAATTTGTCGCCGAAGCACAGCGGCAATCATTGGAATGCGCCAGCCGCGCTGCTGACTCACACAGTGACGAAGCCGCAGTAAGGCGGGAGATGGAAGGCGACCTTCAATTTTTCGCGGAAGAATGGAAGTGATTCAGCGGGGCGACTTGGGTCACGGTCGCCCTGTCCGGCGATTATGGGAAACCGCGCCCGGCATTGGTTATCCAATCCGACGCGTTCCAAGCGCTTGCTTCCGTCACGGTGCTGCGCATTACCAGTGACCTAAACGACTGGCCGTTATTTCGTGTCACTATCGTGCCCTCGGTTAGGAATGGCCTCAAAAGGACGTCGCAGGTCATGGTCGACAAAGCAGCCGCATTGCCGCGAGAAAAGATCGGGCAGCATATCGGCAAGTTGGAAACCACTATCATGCGTACCGTTGACGAAGAGCTGAAGGCGTTCCTTGGCTTGAATTACGCGTAAGCCGGGTCCAGGCGCTCGGGATTGAGGCCGAGTTCCTGGATGGCTTGCTTGGCTTTATTGGCATCGTAGCGGCCCCACCGGGCGAGGCGCGCCAAGGCGGCAGCCACAATGTTGACGGCATCGTTTTCGAAGTGATGGCGCAGGTGTTCGCGGTTATCGCTGCGTCCGAAGCCATCGGTACCAAGCGAAGTCAAACGGCCCGGAAGCCACGGCGCAATCTGATCGGCCACAACCTTCATGTAATCGGTCGCGGCGATGATAGGCATGTCCACCGTACTCAGAGCTTGCAGTAGGTAAGGCGTGCGCTCCGGCTCGCTTGGGTGGAGACGGTTCCAGCGCTCCACCGTGAGAGCATCACGGCGCAGTTCGTTGTAGCTGGTCACGCTCCAGACATGGGCGCCAACTCCGTACTTTTCAGCGAGAATCTGTTGCGCCTTTAACGCTTCATTGAGGATAGGACCGCTGCCGAACAACGTCACGTCGGCTTTGCCGGTCTCCGACTCTTTGTAAAGATACAGGCCGCGCAGAATGCCCTCGTGAATGCCTTCGCGTTCGGGCATCGGCGGTTGCACGTAATTCTCGTTGCAGACGGTCAGGTAATAGAAGCGATCCTCGTTGTTTTCGTACATGCGGCGGATGCCGTCTTGCACAATCACGGCGATTTCGTACGCATACGCAGGATCATAGCTGATGCAGGTGGGCACAACGGTCGAGAGCACCTGGCTGTGACCGTCGTCATGCTGCAGTCCCTCGCCGAGAAGCGTAGTCCGTCCCGCAGTGCCGCCGACAAGAAATCCCTTGCCGCGTGAATCCGCAAAGGCCCAGATCAGATCGCCGACCCGCTGGAACCCGAACATCGAGTAGTAGATGAAGAACGGAATCATCGGCACGCCGAGATTCGCATAGGCAGTCCCGGCCGCCGTGAAGGAGCCAAGCCCGCCCGCCTCGGTGATGCCTTCTTCAAGAATCTGGCCGTCCTTCGATTCCTTGTAGTACATCAGTACGTCGCTATCGACCGGCTTATAAAGCTGGCCGCTGTGGGCGTAGATGCCGCGTTCGCGGAACATGGATTCCATGCCGAAGGTGCGCGCTTCATCAGGAATAATCGGCACAACGTACTTGCCGAGATCGGGATTCTTAAGCAGCGCTTTCAGCACCGCCACAAAGGCCGTGGTGGTAGAAGCTTCGCGTCCTCGTGAACCGCCCAGCGATTCATTAAACGTGTCGAGCGAGGGCGCCTTCAGCTCAATTTTTTTGGGAGACCGGGCCGGCAGATAACCACCGAGCGCTTCACGCCGGCCCTTCAGATACTTAATTTCAGGGGAATCTTCGGCTGGTTTGAGGAACGAAATGGACTGAATGGTTTCTCTGGGAAGGTTCAAATCGAAGCGGCTGGAGAGGTAGAATAATTCATCCTCATTCAGCTTTTTCTGCTGATGCGTGATGTTCTTGCCTTCCCCGGCTTCGCCCAATCCGTAGCCCTTCACGGTCTTGGCCAGGATGACGGTAGGCATGCCCTTCGTCTCGTTGGCGCGCTTGAATGCGTTATAGACCTTGACGGGATCATGACCGCCGCGGCGAAGGCGTCCCAGCTCCTCATCCGATTTATCTTCCACCAGCTTCAGTAGTTCCGGATATTTGCCGAAAAATTCCTTGCGGACGTAGGCACCGCCACGCGCCTTGTAGTTCTGGTATTCGCCGTCAACGCACTCTTCCATACGCTTTAACAACAGACCGCTGGTGTCGCGAGCAAACAATTCATCATAATCGCTACCCCACAGAACCTTGATGACATTCCAGCCCGCGCCACGGAAGACGCCTTCCAATTCCTGGACCACGCTGGAGTTGCCGCGAACAGGCCCGTCCAGGCGCTGCAGATTGCAGTTCACGATGAAAACGAGATTATCCAACTTCTCGCCCGAGGCAATACGCAAAGCGCCGAGCGATTCGGGCTCATCGGTCTCCCCGTCTCCCAAAAACGCATAGACCTTGCGGTCCGTTTTTGGAATCAGGTTACGATTTTCCAAATAGCGCAAGAATCGGGCGTGATAAATAGCATTGATCGGCCCGATTCCCATGGAAACGGTGGGAAATTGCCAAAAATTAGGCATGAGCCACGGGTGCGGGTAGGACGATAGGCCCGGAGTATCGCGCAACTCGTGGCGGAAATTCAGCAGATGCTGCTCCGACAGACGTCCTTCCAAGAAAGCGCGGGAATAAGCACCCGGCGAGGCATGCCCTTGAAAATAAACCAGATCCCCAGGCTGACCATCGTAGCTGCCACGGAAAAAGTGGTTGAAACCAACTTCCGTAATGGTGGCGAGCGAAGCATACGTGGAGATGTGCCCCCCAATATTCGGGTCATACTTGTTGGCGCGCACCACCATGGCCGCCGCATTCCAGCGGATGAGGCTCTTGATGCGGCGCTCCAGAGCACGGTCGCCGGGATAGGGCGATTCCTCATGCGCGGGAATGGTGTTCAGGTATGGCGTATTGACCTTCTGCGGGGCAGAAACACCGAAATTGGCAGCGCGGTCCAGAAGCTGTTCCAGAAGATAGGTAGCCCGGTCGGGCCCAGCTTCATCCACCACCTGCTCCAGAGCTTCAAGCCATTCCGACGTCTCCTGTGGGTTCAGGTCGGTTTGGCGTTCTTCTTTAGTTTTGAGCATGGTTTGTCGTCAACGTGAATAAACGGGGTAAATCTAACAATAACTTTGTTGGCTCAAACGGCGCAATCTGTCCACCTGAAGAAATAGGAATAAGGTGCCAAAGATAACGCCAGGAAACGGGTTCCCAAAACAATTATCGCCTACCGCTTGCTTTTCCGGAGTGCATCAGGCAATCTATAAGGTTTTCGGAGAACAACAACCATTCGATGAAGGTGCGAGTCCTCTATCATGACCATTGCTTCGATGGGGCGGCGTCGGCAGCTTACATCACGAGGTTTCTGGAAAATAAATTCTATGCGGGCGCCCGGTTCGACTATACCGGAATGGCGCACCGCGCCGACCAACTGTTTGCCGACAGATTATTTGACGGAGATGCCAACGCGATCGTCGATTTTAAATATTCGGCGAATCCGAAAGTAACCTGGTGGTTCGATCATCACCAGAGCGCGTTTTTGTCGCCTGAAGACGTGGAACACTTCCGGCACGACACCTCGGGAAGGAAATTTCTGGACCCGAGCTACCGTTCCTGCACCAAGTTCATCGCGACCGTCACGAAGGACCGCTATGGCTTCGCGGCGCCGGATTTGGATGAACTGGTAAAGTGGGCCGACATTGTGGACGGTGCGTTGTATGAGAGCGCCCAGGTGGCGGTTGAAATGGATGCGCCGGCAATGAAACTGACCCTGGTGATTGAGGGAAGCAAAGGCTCCGGCCTAGTGCAGAAGATTATTCGCGCCATGCAGCATGAGCCGCTGGCGGAGATCCTGACCGACCCGGAAGTGAAGGCCACCTACGAATCGCTGCATCAGAAACACTTGCGGACGATCGACGTGATTCGGCAGGAAGGCTCGTGCGACCGGGGAGTCATCTATTTCGATCTGGTGAATTACGGGATCGAAGGCTATAACAAATTTATTCCTTATTACTTATTTCCGGATTCGGCGTACACCGTTTCGGTCTCGACCTCCAGCTTCCGCACAAAGGTATCCGTGGGTTCTAATCCCTGGGTGCGCGAGCCCCTGCAGCACAACTTGGCGACCATCTGCGAACGCTACGGCGGCGGCGGCCACGCCAAGGTAGGGGCGATCAGCTTTCCTACCGGAGCCGTGATCGAAGCCCGGAAGGCGGCGGACGAGATTCGGGCGGAGTTAAAAAATTAGGGCCTGCCGTTGCCGCGCTCTTTCCGCCTCTCCTGAGCGATGCGGTCCAGTAGTTCGTATTGGGGGCGGTCGGTGGCTGGAGCAGCGTGAGGCTCCCATCGAAATGGGTAAGAGTTCTTCCCAGTGGACACTACGAGAGTCCCGACACCCAGATGCATCACGTCGTAGTCCGTCTTCTGATCGTAAGGCTGCCATTGCGGTAAAGCTGCGCCATTGGGATTGCCGGATTTGGCGAAATTGGTCCAATACGACGACATCATGTCGGACATTTTATGGTCGTCCTCTGTCCAGGCAAGTTTTTCGGAATCCAGTGTTTCGAATACGAACTGGATATCAGAGGAGTGAAATACGCCACGGCTTTTCTTGCCCGGCTCCGGCGGCGTCACTTGCTCGAAATGATAACGATACACCGGCGAATCGCCGGTTTCGAGTTGCAGGTTCAGCCACTTCCAGGTGGAATACGTAATGAATTGCGCGCAGGCCAAATCGTGCGCGGACTTCTTCACTTCGGCCTCGGTGTTCCCCGGAAAACGCTTAAAAACCTCAGCGGCATCCACTCCGAAATCCGCGTGTACCTTTGTCACGTAATTCTCTTTCGTGGGCGATAGATTCTTGAAGAACGTCGGGTAATCCTGCTCATCGGCATTCCATCCGGCGAGAAGCGGAACATGGGCCTGTTTACCCGCCGCATAGATCGCCCACGGACTCTCCGGGAAAAAATACCCGTCCACATTCGGCCAGAAGCGCAGATCCTTATCCTTCAGCGCAGCTTGCAGAATCTCACTCGCTGGTTTCGCCCGCAGCGCCTGAAGAGTCGATGCACCCATTGATTCGCCAAACTTCGTGCCCACTTGCTCGGACTGGGCCAGCGGCTTCGTACGCGGCTCCATCAGAAACATGCCGCCGCTCTCGCCGATAGCTTGCTTGAACAGTCCTTTAGAAATCGGCGAAGCCATCTGGGCGCTAACGGACATGGAACCAGCCGACTCGCCAAAGATAGTGACGTTATTCGGATCGCCTCCAAACGCAGCGATGTTTTTACGCACCCACTGCAGAGCAGCCGCCTGGTCCAGCAACCCATAATTGCCCGAAGCATGATTGGAAGACTCCTTCGTCAGCGCGGGATGCGAGAAAAAGCCAAAAACGCCGAGGCGGTAGTTCATGCTGACAACGACAACCCCCTTGTGCGCGAGATTCCCGCCATCCTGCCGCGGCTCGGAAGCGCTGCCGCCCTGAAACCCGCCTCCGAAGATCCAGACCATTACCGGCAGATGCTCGTCCGCGGAGGCGGCAGGCGTCCAGACATTCAGGTAGAGACAGTCTTCGCTTGGGCCGGGATCGCGGAAGATCATGTCCTTAAAAATTCGTCCCTGCATACAGCGGGCACCAAACGCCGTGGCCTTGCGTACGCCAGTCCAGGAGGACACCGGCTGCGGCGGCTGCCAGCGCAGAGTTCCCACCGGCGGCGCGGCAAACGGAATCCCTTCAAAAATGCGAACCTTTTTATCGGGGCTCGCGAAGCCTTCCACTGTACCGGAAGCCGTTTGCACCTGGTCCGCCGCCAGCGCGCAAGCCGCAAGTGTAAGCCCGAGTGCGAGACCGAAAGTTTTCGTGCGGCATCTCATTCCACTGTTTGTCATTTGTCAGTTTTGTATAGTATCAAGTCAATTAGGAATTCATATGTCCGTTGATGGGAAATTTTGCCGAGGTGTGCAATCAGTCATCCGATATGATGAATTCTTGGCAATATACGCGGAAGCGTGGTCGCATAACTGCGTCACGCCCTTCTACTCCATCAGTTCGCCAATGTCGCGGAACGAGAGGAGAACCGCTCATACAGACACACAGGAACGGAGCTAGCCATTGTCCGCCAGTAAAATTTTTGGTTCTTTATACACTCGTTTACGCGGCACGGGCCGACGATCTGAGCCGTTGAAAGGATCCCCACCACAGCGCAGGTCTCCTGTTTTCATCTTGAGTAGCCAGCGGAGTGGTTCAACTTGGACCGGCTATGTTCTGGGTAGCCATTCGCAATCTGCTTTCCTGGGCGAGTATTTTCGAGGGTGGCGTCCGGAGTCGCGCGTGCCCTGTGCGTGGTGCGCCTCGAACAAACTTAGCGAGTGTAGCGCCCTCCATGGCATAGAAAGCGTGCCGGAAAGCGATGCCTTCGACTTTGCATTCAACAGAATCGAAAAGCCGGTCCTGGTTGATACATCGAAAAGTGTTGAATGGGCTGAGAACTTTTGTAAAGGTCAGTTCGACACTAGGCTAATTCATCTCTTGCGCGACCCCAGAGGCTACTACTCTTCCCAGCGCCGACGCGTTCCGGTTCAGGCATGGGATTCATTAATCCCGCATTGGATAGAAGAAAACGCAAGGATCGCAACCTTTCTGGCAGCCTCACGATTGCCACATAAGGTAGCGATCTATGATCAACTGGCGCAAAACCCCTCCGCGGCATTTGGTCAGTTATTTGAGTTCCTTGATTTAGCTCCAGAAAGCTCAGCGCTCCGGTACTGGGAAAAAGCACATCATGCATTCGCAGGGAACGGCGCCAGCAGCTTAATGCTTGGTGATTTTCCAGAGAGCAGAACGAAGTCGATTTTCATCACCGGTGATGACTCGTTTTACTCGGAACAGGGAAAACGCAATTTCCACGATATCCGCTGGATTCAGAATCTTTCCGCCGAGGAAAAGACGACGATCGAGAATAATGCCGAGGTAGTTCGGCTACTTAAAGACTACGGCTTCACGATGAGTGCAGATGGCCTGAGGTGAGAACGACTCTACAATCGCCTGCTTTCACCAGCCGAAGAATGGCTTCGCCAGGCTATCTCGCTGCATCCTGGCGTATGGTCGGCATCACGCTGGCAATCTCTCACTATGCGCATACGAATCACCGCCGTTGAGCCGCTGGGTTGACCATCAGCTTTTCCAAATGCTTGGCCAGGATGTCGACTTCTATATTCACGCGCGAACCAGCCTTGTAGTTACGAAGCGTTGTGTGCCGATAGGTGTGCGGAATGATTGTGAAACTGACGAGATCTCCGTCGATTTCCACAACCGTCAGGCTCATTCCATCCACGCCCAACGATCCTTTGTTTACGATGTAGCGCGTCAGTTCCTGCGGGACGCGCACGCGCAACCACCAGTTTCCGTCGCCTAACTCGTCAAAAGCCGCAATTTCAGCGGTCCCATCCACGTGGCCGAGAACGAAATGGCCATCCAGTCTGCTGTTTGCGCGCAACGGACGTTCCAGATTCACCAAAGATCCTGGCCGCAATTCGCTAAGATTTGTCCGCTTCAGCGTCTCCGGGGCAAGATCGGCCGCAAATCGGTCGGCACTAAGTTCGACGGCAGTGACGCAAGCCCCGTTTACGGCGATACTCGCGCCCAGTGTTGCATCGGCCAGAATACCGGAACATTCCACGGTCAAGCGTGCTCCCGTTTGCAGGTGTTTGACGGCAGCGACGTGTCCCAATTCTTCCACGATTCCGGTAAACATTTTTTAGGTCTTGGTGACGTAGGCTTCGACAGCAAATTCGTCCTTGGAAACCTGGTGCAGCGTCAGCCGTTCCATCATGATGGCGTCAGCCCGGCGCATGCGCCCCGTCCCGCCCGCAACGGGAAGGCTGTGCAATCCGCCCAGAATTTTCGGAGCATAGTAAAACAAAACCTTATCGGCGATTTGCGTATCGAGCATCGCCCAGTTCACCTTGCTCCCGGCCTCCACCATCAACGACAGATAACGCTCTTTCGCAAGATATTCCAACACCTGATTGGGATCGGTGCGGCCACCCGGACCGTCGGCAATCAACACTTGCGCCCCAGTCTTTTCCAGAGCCTTTCTGCGCTCGAAGGAAGCAGCCGACGTGCCGACAATCAGCACGTCATTCTTCACGCTCGTCACCATCTTCGAGGTAAGCGGAATCCGCAACTGCGAGTCGAGCACAATGCGCAACAAGGGCCGGCTGCGCTCGCGTCCCGATCGATCCGTTAACAGACAATCGTCCTGAAGAACAGTGCCTAACCCCGTGAGGATCGCGTCGGAAAAATGGCGCACCTGCTGCACCTCGGCGCGGGCAATTTCGCTCGTAATCCAGCCGTAGTTATCCTGCGGAGCCGCGATCTTCCCGTCAAGTGTTAGCGCCGCTTTAATCGTCACCAGCGAACGCCCGGTCTTCATGAAGTGAACAAACTCCTCATTCAACCGGAAGGCGGTCTCCTCGTGCGTCTTGTCGAGAATCACTTCGATTCCCGCCTCGCGAAGTTTCGCGAACCCTTGACCGCTTACTTGAGGATTGGGATCGTCCAACGCAGCAATCACTCGTTTAATGCCAGCGTGAATCACCGCCTCCGCGCAAGGGCCGGTTCTGCCTTGGTGCGCGCATGGTTCCAGCGTCACATAGAGCGTTGCGCCGCGCGCCGATTCACCAGCCTCCCGCAAAGCAACGATCTCTGCATGGTCGACGCCGCTCCAGGTATGGAAACCCCGTCCGATAACCGCATCATTTTGAACCACAACAGCGCCGACAGCAGGATTAGGGCTAGTGCGTCCCTGGCCTTGTTTAGCCAAGTCGAGCGCCTGCTGCATGTAGTCGATGGTCATAATTAGTCGAAAAGCGACTCAACAAACTTCTCCGGCTCGAAAGGTAGTAGATCGCCTATCTTTTCCCCAACGCCAATAAAGCGGATGGGCAGGTTAAGTTCCCGCGCAATGGCCACCACCACGCCACCCTTCGCTGTGCCATCGAGCTTCGTCAGCACAATCCCGGTAATGCCAGCCGATTCAGTAAACTTTCGTGCCTGCTCCAGCCCGTTTTGCCCTGTGGTAGCGTCGAGCACCAGCCAGACCTCATGAGGCGAACCGGGAATAATCCGCTGGGCCGTACGCCGCATCTTTTCGAGCTCTGCCATCAGATTGTCTTTCGTATGCAAGCGGCCAGCGGTATCTACAATCACGTAATCCACGCCGCGCGCCTTCGCGGCCTGCAGGGCATCAAAAACGACAGCACTAGGATCGGCACCCGTCTTCTGACGAATCATTTCGACCCCCGCCCGTTGCGCCCACACGTCGAGTTGTTCAATAGCAGCCGCCCGGAAAGTATCCGCGGCACACAGCAAAACCTTGCGCCCTTCTCCAAGGAAACGGTTCGCTAGCTTGCCGATCGTTGTGGTCTTCCCTGCCCCATTGATGCCGACCAGCATCACAACAGCTGGCGGAATCCTCACCACATGAACCGGCGTTTCGGAAGCGCTAAGTACTTCCAACAGGTGTTCGCGGATCAGCCCCCGAATCTCAGAAGCATCGCCAGCCATCTTACGATCCACTCGCTGCCGGATACGCTCTAGAATGTCTTCCACCGTGCGCACTCCCAGGTCGGCGGTGATGAGAGTATATTCCAACTCTTCCAGCAAGTCGGCATCGATCTGCTTCTTGCCGGAAAGAACATCCTCAATGCGGTCGACAAGCCCGGAACGAGTTTTCTGGATACCGGCCTTCAGCCGATCAAGTAGATCAGGCTCGGTTGGGACCGAGCCAAAAAGCGTCTGAATGGCCATGAAATAAAAGAAATTACGTCCAGTTTAGCAAGCGGACGGCTCGGGACCAGGACTTAAGAAGACCTCCCGGGAACATTGTCAGGATCCACGGGTCTGGTCTACCATCTGACAGCAGGCGTTCATTTCTTTTGTCACCAGCACTTCCGCGGCTTAGTCTAACAATATTTCAACTAAGGAGCAGAATGGAATTCGACAACAAACCAAAACCACCCCCAGGCAGCGACAACGAAAAACCCAACCCGCCCGTCAGTCGGCGTGAGTTCGTGGGTTCGATAGCGGTTGCCGGGGGAGCTGCCGCTGTCCTTCCAGCCAGCGCAAAGGGCGCCAATACACCGGAAAGCGGGTCCGCCAACACCGGAGTGACCTTCCCTTGTAGCCTCACCATAAACGGCAGGCCAGAACAACTGACCGTCGATCCCCGCACCACCCTTCTCGACCTCCTTCGCGAAAATCTTCATCTCACCGGCACAAAAAAGGGCTGCGACCACGGCCAATGCGGCGCCTGTACGGTCCTCGTGAATGGCCGGCGCATTAACTCCTGCCTCAGCTTCGCCGTGATGCACGACGGAGACAAAATTACCACCATCGAAGGCCTTGCCACCGGTGCGCAACTTCACCCCATGCAGGCCGCCTTCATCGACTATGACGGCTTCCAATGCGGCTACTGCACCCCCGGTCAAATCTGCTCTGCCGTCGCCATGTTGACCGAAGTGAAAACGGGCGTTCCGAGTTCCGTTACCAAGAACATCTCCGATGTGCAGCCCATCCATCTCACCGACGATGAAATCCGCGAGCGCATGAGCGGTAATCTCTGCCGCTGCGGAGCCTACGTCGGCATCGTCGAAGCCATCCACAACGTCAATGGCGGCAACAGCGAAGGGGACAACGCATGAGACAGTTCACTTACACCCGCCCGGCAACCATCAAGGAAGCAATCGCCGACCATGGAGCAAAGCCGGACGTCTACTTCATTGGCGGCGGAACCAACCTTGTCGATCTGATGAAGATGGGCGTCGAAGAGCCCACACACTTGGTCGACATCAATCGCCTGCCCTTCAACAAGATCGAAGAGCACGAAGATGGCATTCGCATCGGCGCGGGAGTCAGCAACACCGATGCTGCCAGCCACGCGCTGATCCGCTCTCGGTATCCCGTGCTCACTGAAGCCATCATGGCTGGAGCCTCCGGCCAGCTTCGGAACATGGCCACCATGGGCGGGAACCTCATGCAGCGCACCCGTTGCTACTACTTCTACGATCCTAGCTACCACGAGTGCAACAAGCGTAAGCCCGGCACCGGATGCGCCGCCATCGAAGGATATAACCGCATCCATGCCATCCTCGGAGCCAGTAACGAATGCATTGCCACCAATCCCAGCGATATGTCCGTCGCGCTCGCCGCCCTGGACGCCGTCGTCCAGGTAGAAGGTCCCAACGGTCCACGCTCCATCGAATTCAAGAACTTCCACCGCCTTCCCGGCGACACGCCGCAGCTCGACACCAATCTTCGTTCCGGCGAACTCATCACCGCCATCGATCTCCCGTCTCTTCTTTACGCCAAGCGGTCCACCTACCTAAAGGTACGGGACCGCAATTCGTACGCCTTCGCGCTCGTCTCGGTCGCCGCGATTCTCGATCTCGATGGCTCCGGAGCAGTTCGCCATGCTCACATCGCTCTCGGCGGAGTGGCGCTGAAACCTTGGCGCGCCGAAAAAGCAGAAAAATTCTTGATCGGCAAAAAACCCGACCAGGCCAACGTGCGCGCCGCAGCCGACGCTGAGTTAGCCGACGCGAATATCTATCACGACAACGCCTTCAAGGTGGAACTCGCCAAACGTAGTATCGTCCGCGCCGTGGCCACCGTCAGGAACATGGCTTAACAAATCAGGAACACAATGGCAAACACAAATCAAAATCCAGTACACCTCGGCGATGGAACCGACCGCGTCGATGGACGCCTGAAGGTCACCGGCCGCGCCCCCTACGCCTACGAGCATAAAGTTCCTAATGCGGCCTATGGCGTTCTCGTAATGAGTACGATTCCGAGCGGCCGCATTCTTTCCATGGACACCGCCGCCGCCGAGCGTTCCCCCGGTGTCTTGCTGGTAATGACGCATCAGAATGCATCCAAATACGCGACCCTCCAAAACAAAGATCCGCAAGCTCCCCCCGGCGGCAATGTTCAGGTCCTGCAAGACGACGTTGTACGCTATGCCAACCAGCCCATCGGCGTAGTGGTTGCCGAAACCCTGGAAGCGGCGAACGAAGGCGCGCGCCTTATCCGGGTTCAGTATCAGCAGGAGCCGCACCATGTCGATCTGCAAAGTCGTTTGCGCGAAAGCTACACGCCCAAAGAGGCCGGAGGCCGCCATGAAGCTCCCACCAGCAACCGTGGCGATGTGAGCGCCGGACTCTCCCAGCCCGGCGCTCACATTGACCACGTCTACTCCACGCCGTTCGAAGTTCACAATCCCATGGAACCCCACGCTACCATCGCTGTGTGGGATGCGCCCGACCGCCTCACGGTCTACGATGGAACTCAGGGCGTTTTCAGCGACCAGAGCCGCATTGCCTCGGCGTTCGGTCTGCAGCCCGGGAACGTGCGCGTCATTTCGCCTTACCTCGGCGGAGGCTTCGGCAGCAAAGGCCCCGTCTGGTCACACGTGATTCTGACCGTGATGGCCGCAAAACAGGCGAAGCGCCCGGTAAAGCTCGCGGTCGAAAGGCCGCAGATGTTCGGGATGGTGGGGTTTCGCTCCGAAACGCATCAGGCCTTGAAAGCCGGCGCCAAGAGCGACGGAACACTGACCGCATTGAGCCATGACACGGTTAACCTGACCGCCACGTTCGAACAGTTTGTAGAAACCTGCAGCCTCAGCGCGCGCATGCTTTACCAAACCCCTAACAACAGCACTAGCCAGCGCCTCATCCGCTCCGACATCGGCGCGCCGTCTTATACGCGCGCCCCCGGCGAAGCACCCGGCACCTACGCGTTAGAAAGCGCCATGGATGAGATGGCCTATGCCATCAATATGGATCCCGTCGAGTTCCGGTTAAAAAACTACGCGGACACCGATCCGGATAAAAATAAGCCCTGGTCCAGCAAATCCCTCCGGCAGTGCTATCAAATGGGAGCCGAACGCTTTGGCTGGAGCAAGCGCATCATGCAGCCCCGTTCCATGCGCGACGGCAATACATTGATCGGCTGGGGCATGGCCACTTCCGTCTACCCTACCAATCGCAGTGCCGCCACTGCCAAAGCCCGCCTCGATGCCGACGGTACCTTTTCGATCGACGCCGGAACACAGGACATCGGCACCGGGACCTACACCATCATGGCCGAAATTGCCGCCAGCACCTTCGGCGTCCCCATGCGCGCCATCAAGCCCCGTCTTGGCGACACTATTCTGCCGCAAACGCCTGTCTCCGGCGGCTCGCAAACTGCTGCTAGTGTCGGCTCCGCCGTGTATCTGGCCGCTCAAGCTCTACAGGAAAAACTCACGCAAATGGCCGTCAGCGATCCGCGTTCCCCTCTGTCCGGAGTCAGCGCCCAGGATATCGTCATGAAAGACGGCCGCATCTATTCCCGCAGTGTCCCTTCTAAGGGAGAAACGCTCCAGCAACTCGTCTCTCGCACTGACCAGCCGCATGTCGAAGCCGAAGCAAACGCCAAACCCGGTCCCGAGAAAGAGGAGTACTCCATGTATGCCTTCGGCGCTCAATTCGCCGAAATCCGTATCGACCCCGACCTCGGCCAGATGCGTGTCTCGCGTATGGTCGGCTGCTTCGGCGCTGGCAAAATCCTGAACGCCAAAACCGCTCGCAGCCAATTGATGGGCGGCATGGTCTGGGGCATCGGCATGGCTCTTCTCGAACACGCCGTCATGGACAAACGCCTCGGCCGCTGGGTCAACAATAACCTAGCGGAATACCATGTACCTGTGAACGCCGACGTCCCCAAAATCGACGCCTTCTGGGTCGATGAAAAAGACGAACACATCAACCCCCTCGGCGCCAAAGGGATCGGCGAAATCGGCATCACCGGAGCCACCGCCGCCATTGCCAACGCCGTCTACCACGCCACCGGCAAGCGCGTCCGCGATCTCCCCATCACGTTGGATAAAATTATCACTTAGATCGCGAAAGCCTTTCAGGGACGAAGGTAACACTAAAGCCAATTCTTCTGTTAAGCCTCGCCCTCACGAAATTCTTACTCTGGTCGAGTACTCCGCAGCGCGGTATTTCCGTCATTCAAGCCCGTGCAAAGGAGTCGAAAATGTTATCGTGCTTTTTTGATCACTAACCACAGTCCACGGAGCACGTCGTTATGCTTCTTCGTTTTATGGACTCTGCGCTGTCGTTATTTCCCAGTGGTCCTGATGAGCTTGGCGCTTTTTACACTCTGCACGCATCCATAGCCGGGCCGGTTCATCAAAAGCTTAACGGCTCACGGTCGCGGCCAAGGAAGTAATCACATCGTGAGTTCGGTCTATTTTTCGACCGTGTCGGTCTGGGAAATGTCCATCAAAATCAGCAACAAATCACTTATCATTCCTTTCCGCTCGAGCTTTTGATCCCGCAAAAAACCGAGCAGTTCTCATTCGACCAGTTGAACGTCGATCTGCCGAGTATTTACCGGATAGGTCGCTTGCCCCTCCACCACAAAGACCCTTTTGACCGATTGCTTATCGCGCAACAATTCAGCACAGCCTCACAATCGTCTCTAGCGATTTGGCATTCGACGACTACGGAATCGCCAGAATCTGGAGTTAGCTCCGTCTCACCCCACCAGCCGCTCCACCTGCTCCCGCAGCGTATTCAAACTCACCGTCAACCGGTCCGTCTCTTCTGCTAGAAAGTCATAACCCGGCGCAAGTCCCTCCCGCTCCTCTGCCAGCCGCCGATAGCTTCTTCGTAAATCCGGCAGCCCTTCCAGCGCCGAAGGCGCACCCCGCAACGCCGCCGCCAAGAAGTACAGCGTGAACTCCGCATCATGCAAAAACGCGAGACTCGCCCCATCCGGTGCAGCCGGAGCAACATGCCGCAGTTCCGCCTCCAGCACCATCACTGAATATGCCACGCCATGCGAACTGGCCAGCATCGAATTCAACAGAGCGAGCTGTTCCGGTGTCGCCCCTGGCTCGCCATTCAACCGGTCCACCGATGCTTCTGCATTTGACCGCGCCAGCCGCCAGTTCAAACGCGAATCCTCCAGCGCCGTCTCCAACTGTTCGTCCTCGCGCTCCAGCCGCCGCGCCACCGCGTGAAAATAATCGCGGCACCGGTCCAACATTTCGGCCATCGTCTGCCGGATCTGCCCCCGCTCCCACGTCGGCCACACCGCATAAGCCGCCAACGCCAGAATCCCGCCCGCCGCCGTGTTAATCCCTCGGGCCGTCACCGTCTCGATAGGAGCCACACCCGTAGCCGCAATCAAAAACACCACCAGTCCCGCAACCGTCGCGCTGAAGACGCCATAATTCGCCGGGCCGATCGACCGCAGCAACAGAGCAAACGCGCCCACCAGCAGCAACTGTGTCCAAGGCGTCGCCGGCATCACGTGATAAAGAACCGTCGCCAGCACCAGCCCGCTAAACGTTCCCAGCAAACGAAGCGCGCCCCGGCTGAACGTGCTGCCGAAGTCCGGCTTCAAAATCACCGCCACTGTCATCGGTATCCAATAGGTGCGCCTCCAATCGACGCTTCGCCCGATCGCATCGCCCGCGGCAACGCACACCGCCAGCCGCACCGCATGCCGAAAAAACGTCGAGCTGAAATCGAGGTTGGCCCTCAAGGTTTCTATCCAACTCGAAATGGGCAAGCTCCAGGCAGCCGCCACTTCGCGTCCTGCCAACTTGGGCATGCCTTCGGAAACCGTCCGCGCCGCCAACTGCGTAACCACCCGCAACTGCCCGGACAAGGCCTCCATGGCCGATCTCAAGCGCTCCGGAGCGCCACTCTGCCGTGCCGCTTGGGCAGTCTGGTTCACCTGCCCAAGGAGCAACGAAACAGTCAGCATCGCTGTGCCCGCGGCTATACACTGCCCAAGCTCATTCACCACCTGCGAAGCCAACGCCAGCAATCGCCTGGCGTGCGAGTCTACTTCCGCCTCGCCCCCATTCCCCATCGCGTGCCGCAGCGCGAACGCTGACACGCGTATTCGGTTTGCCTGATCGAAGAGCAACCGGTACCGCTCGCCCTCCACTGTGTGGTCCCGCCCCAGAGCATCCAACGTGTCCTGCACCGCCGCCGCAGGCGTATGCAGAAACGCCGCCGTCTCCCTGTCGGCATCCGGATGAACCGCCCTGGCTAGTTCCAGATATGCCTGCCCCACTGATTCCTGTTCCGGCCGCCAGCGGCGAACCGGCCACAGCAGCAGCGCAAAACTTGTTTGCAAAACGCCGCCCCCGAAGACCAGCAGACCCGCATAGCAAGCGCTCTCCACCGTCATCGGCCGCGAAGCGAAAACGATCACCGTCACCAGCGTGTTCAACCCCAAATCTCCCGCGCGTGAGCCCACAGCCATCAGCATTCCGGCAATGAACGCCCAAACCGCCGCCACCATTGTTGCCGTCACATTAGCCCCTCCCGTTGCGGCCCCGATAAACACCGCCACCCCACCCAGCGCACTCCAACTCAACATCCGGCGCGCCCGCTGCGGGTAGGGATCGTAGCCATCCGAAAACGCAACGTTCAGCGCGCCCGTCGTAATCGCCACTGCAATCAGCGGCGCATGCAGCGCGGTGCCCACCGCCAACGGCAGCGCGATCGCCAAGGCGTTCCGGAAGGCAATAAGAGTATTGAATTTGCTGCGGTCCAGACGAACCACGGTTAGCCACAACGCACTTTGCACGTGCCGCTCAGGAATCAGAGCCATCGAAAGAGGTCGCCCCCTAGTGTGCCACAAGGCCGCTCTTAAGTGAGATAGTAGAAGGAGTTATGGCTGCTATGGCCGCACAACGCTCGGTAGTGTCAACGAAATTGTGTAAACGGCCTAGTCAATGATTGTGTGCTGATCAGCCGGGATTCTGTGGGAAGCGAGCTTCCCACAGAATGGCGAAGCGGTTGAGGGCCTCTTTCCAACTTTGAATGGTGTGCCACTTGGTTGCCACGTTGCGCAGCGCCAGATACAGCAGCTTGATGGCGGCTTCTTCATTCGGAAAAGAGCCGCGCGTCTTGATCACCTTGCGTAAGGTCATGTTCAATGATTCCACCGCATTCGTCGTATAAACTACCTTGCGGATCTCTTCCGGGAAGGCAAAAAACGGCGTGATCTGCGACCAGTGCCGACGCCATAAGGCGCTGATGGTCGGGTACTTTTTATCCCAGCGAGTGGCGAATGCCGTTAGTTCCGTCTCCGCCTGGCCGGCTGTGGCAGCCCGGTACACGGCCTTGAGATCGGCTGCTACTTGCCGCCGCTCTTTCCAGTCCACGTAATTCAAACTGGTACGGGTTAGGTGCACAATGCACAGCTGCACGATAGTGTTCGGATACACAGATTCGATCGCCTGAGGAAAGCCTTTTAATCCGTCAACACAGGCGATGAAGATATCCTGCAATCCGCGATTCTTCAACTCTGTCAGCACTTGCAGCCAGAACTTGGCTCCCTCATTGGCCGATGTCCAGAGCCCCAGAACCTCTTTGTGTCCTTCCAGCGTGATGCCGATGGCGACATACACGGCCCGATTCTGCACCTGCCCGTTGTCGCGCATCTTGACCACCAGCGCGTCCATATACACGATCGACCGAAACGGCTGCTAGGAACAAACTCTCTTCGATCTACCCTGTGGGTCCGGATACAACGCATCCAGCGGCCGGCTTTGCCAGGCGCGTACCTCTTCGAGCACCGATGGAGCGAAGAAGTGCTTCGGTCGGCCTATCGCCATAACCCAATTGATCGCTTGCCCAGAATTTTTGGTTTCGGCGCCGCCGCCTCCTGCAGAGGAGCGACTATTCCACTAGCTTTCGAACCCCGCTCTAGCTCCAATGAATACGAAACGCCCGCCTTCACCGGCAGTTCCAACACCGAACCGCCCACCTGCCGCAGTGAAACCCGATGATGTTCAGGCTCAGCAAACACGTCCACCGCTTTACCCGCCCACGGATTCCGGACCCGCATCTTCCCCGTAAATCCAGCCTCGATGATCACCGCCGCCGGCATACCCGAACGCATTCGCACATTCACCTTGCTCCGGCGCTGAACGTAAATCGTTGCGTCGGCATCCCAGTCCCGCGGCCACGCCGGCGCAATCCGCAGTACCCCGTCATAATCCTGCACCAGCGCTTCCTGGAGCGCATCCGCCACCACCCCGATCTGCTCTATATAAAACTCCGGCCCAAAAAAGCTCGCCAACCCCGACGGATACGCCTGATACTTTTCTGTCAATCCCACCAGCGTGGACTTCACCTCATCCCGCAGCCCCAGCCGCGCTGCTTGAATAGGATCATTGCTCCATTCGTCCTGTAACTGATACGGACGATGCTGATATGTCCTCAGGGCAAGCGCGTGCAGCCGCCCCTCGTCCCCAATCAGCGAGTAAGGCCATACCGGCTCCAGCCCAATATTCTCCGAATTGTGAATGGGCGCGCCAGGATCGTACGAACCCGCAATGGCATCCTGGGCCGCCCCGTCGGCTGTCAGCGGAAGCAGTTTCTTCAATGTAAGCTCATCCGTAAGCGGAAACGTCAGCATGTGCCGTAGCGCGCCTTGCATTTGGCCAACCAGTTCAGGATCTGTTTTCAGTACCGCCGCTGCTTTGACCACAAGAGGAAACAACGCCCGCATCGCTGCAATGTCGGTCGTCGGATCATGCACGTCCCACTGCGTCTCATGCGCATTGGAAGGAAATGTGTGCAGCAAATGATTCGCTCCTGGCTTCGCATAGGCCAGCAGAAACCGTGCCGAATCGGCCATCACGGGATAATGCGCCGCCAGAAATTCTTTATCTTCAGTAGCCAGGTACTGCTGCCAGATCCAAAGCGACACCTCCGCGCCCGTCGAAAGAGTCCGGGCATTGTAGTACGGCTTTGATCCGGTATCGCAGTCCAGCGCCGGGCTGGCCCACGTCTCGTTCTCATACCCCTGGCCGTTAAACCGCATCGTCTCGGGAACACAAACCCCCGGCCGCCCGTCCATGTGCTTGGCCGTCCACGCCTCAATATTTTTCAGGTTTTCCGTGTAGAGCCGGAAATACGCATTATTCAGGCGGTAAGCCCCCGCGCCGATGTTCGCCGCCACCTGCATACGCAAGTTCCAATGCCAATAAGCCGCCGGGTCCCATCGATGCTGATCTCGCAGCGGCGAAAATAAGTCCGCCACACCAGCCTGCGAGCCCGGAAAAGGATCTCCGCTCTCCGCCGCCGCCGTGTAAAGATCCAGGACACGAAGGTTCTCCATATACTCAGCGGTCCCGTCCTTCGAACTCATCTGGAACAGCCCCACGCCACCCCAAAATTCGTTCCACCACTGCCGGTGTTTCGCAGGCGAAATCGCTCGTCCCTCCCCGAGCAAAGGCGTCACGGTCTTCAACACATCCCCGCCCGCCCAGTGCGGCGCGGCTACGGTAATCCGAAACGTGCCGTTTCTCTTCGGAAGAAAGGAAAGCCTCACCCCAAGCGGGCCTGCCAATTCCGTATGGACATCCAGTCCTTCGGCACTGATCGCCGCCAGCGATCCAAACGTTGCGCCGCTCGCTCCTGCCGCCTTCGAATCCTTCCACGTCTCGGTCATAATGCCGAACGATCTTTGAACCTGTATGTTCGGCCTCCGCGGCGCCCACAAATGCAGGCTGGCCGACTGCGCCACATTCGGATCGGCTCCGGTCACATCCACCACAAACACGTCCGTATCCGGCTCCACATAGAAGGTGGCCGTGATTCCCCCGCCATGCTCCGTAAATTCGCCGTTGTACAAATCCACCCTGCCGGAATAATCGGCCGCTCCCGTCAATTTCTTTAGGCCCGGAATCACTAATTGCCCCGGCGACCACCGGTACGGCAGCGTATCGGCCCGGTTGAATTGAGCGGTAAAGCCATCCTCCGCCCAAACCGCGACCCCCAGCCGCCCGTTCCCCAACGGCATCGCCTCCTCCGGCTTCGCATTGGCTCGTTGCAAAATGATGTCGGATCGCCGCACAATCCCAGGAACGTCACCATTAAATCGGCTTGGCTCCGCAGCGGCGTTCCAACCGGTTCCCACCAACACACCAAAAGAAACCGCCGCCGCGCATCGAACGCACCTATGCCAACAATCGAGATTCACTGTTTCATCCTAAGCCTCTAGCGCGAAACGTCTACAGTGAGAATAGGAATCCCAACAGGAAACCACAATTCCTGAAGCGCTTCACAAGGAAAACACCATGTCTGACAATCTAGGTCTGCCGCTGTTCGCCATCATCATCTTCTTTATCCTGATTTGGATTTTCAAGTGTCTGAACATTATTCGCGAGTACGACCGGGCCGTGGTGTTTCGCCTCGGCCGCGTGCTCAGAAAGGCTAAGGGTCCAGGCATCGTCCTCATCCTATGGCCAATCGACAAAATCGTGAAGGTGTCGCTTCGTGTCATCACCTGGGAGATTCCACCGCAAGACATCATCACGCGCGATAACGTTTCGCTGAAGGTGAACGCCGTCGTCTATTTCCGTGTGATCAACGCCATCCAAGCAATTGTCGATGTTGAAAGCTACCGCTATGCGGTGGAGCAGGCGGCCCAGACGAGCCTCCGCTCGGTATTGGGTGAAGTGGACCTGGACGACTTACTCTCACAACGCGAGACGCTAAACGCAAAGCTTCAGACGATTCTGGACGACCATACCGAGCCTTGGGGAGTTAAGGTGACGCGCGTCAACGTGAAGCAAGTCGACCTGCCGCAGGAGATGCAGCGCGCGATTGCCGCGCAGGCCGAAGCGGAGCGCGAACGCAGAGCTAAGATTATCGCCGCCGAGGGTGAGTTCCAGGCGTCCGCTAAACTGTCCGAAGCCGCTGCTGTTTTGGCCCAGGAGCCCATTGCCATCACCCTGCGCTATTTGCAAACGCTGATCGAAATCGGAACGGAAAAGAACACCACGGTCGTATTCCCCCTGCCGATGGATTTACTGGGCGCGCTCGGCGCCAAGTTCGCCGCGCCCGCCGTCCCAATGCCCGAACCAGCGAAATCCGAAACTGGTCAGCTCTCTCGATAAGCTTCGATTAGCAGGGCTTTTGCTCGCTCCAGATCCGCAGCCGTCCTCACTGTCACTTCCAGACCGCCTGTGCCATAATGACCGATATTTGTGACGTCCCTCGTGAAGCCTGCTTCGAGCGAAATTGTCGCTGGGTCCACTTTGGTATAGATCAGAAGTACGCCCGACTGCGGGTGAACCTCAGCACACGCAAAGTTCTTCAATCGCCGGAATGCGACATAATATTTAAGCTGCTTTTCTTGAACGTCGTCACCGAGCGCGAGAAGAAACGCGCGGAGCGCTTCCCACACATCCTTAAGGTTTGCCGAGCATAGTGGTAGAAGGTCAGCAAAGCCCTTGTACTGTGGCTTTGATTTGTTACCCTCTCCGTGGGCTATTGGAACAAAAGCTATCGGTTCAGCCGAACTCGCGTTCACGAGTTCCAGCAGCAGCAGCGATTGCCCATAGCGCCGGTATCTCAGGAGCTCGATGTTGCGGTTGATCTGCTCTACGGCATGCTGATCAAACTTGGTAAAATCTCCCGCAATGCACAGCAGCCGCGGACTACTCCACTCGATCTGCTCCGCCACGTCCGTTCCGAGTTTCTTCATCGCCAGCAGCGTGAACTCGCCCTTATGGTCCATCAATCAGTCAAGGTAATAAAGACCTTGGTTAATTACGTTCTCGTTCAACGCTCGTTTGTATTCGATAATAACGGGGCAGTTGTTATCGTCTAGTCCCAGAGTGTCGATCCGCCCTCCGTGCGTTTTTCCCGTTGCGTACTCCGAAGCTAGAAAACGAACATCCAGAAAAGCCTCAAGATGCTTCTCGAGGAGCGTTTGCAGGGACTTCTCGATTGCCACTGACTCTGCTGGCAGCTCGGCTACAGACTCATTTTCGATATGAAAAAGTTTTATGTCGGCCAATCTGTCATTTTAAGCAGCAACTACGTCGAATTCGGAACCGCTACTCTATCCTTGGCTCAAATTCTCCCTTGGTTTATGCCGTCTTTGAAGCTCATATCTCCCAAAATCGAATCGCGAGAGAACTCACTGCAACGGCGAAGATCGGCAGATACACAGGCGGCCTTGCCGGGAATAGAGTTATGACTGAGTCGCGCAACCATGAGGAATGCATTGTGGACTACAATCCACATGTGGAAACGATCCAGGTCGTTCTCGATGAAACGCTTCTGCGAGCCGCCAAGCGAGCTGCGCATCATGCAAAACTAGACCGTTCGGCACTGATCCGTGATGCGCTTCGAGAACACTTTCAACGCCTTGAGTTACGAGTGCTTGAAGAGCGCGATCGGCAGGTTTATGCGAAAGCCTCCCAGGAATGGAGGAAAGCTCCGGACTGGGAAATGGAGGCAGTGTGGCCTCAGGAATAACGAGGGGTGACCTTCGTCTTTAGAATTTTCGCACCGCCGGATAAGAAAAGATCGGTAGTCCTGCCCACACGAGATAGCGCGATCAGCTACTTGTCAAGTGTAACCCTGGCTCCCCTATACTTCGACAATGCAGTGTGCTTTCAGAAGTCCTACTGAATGAGGACGACGGCATGAAAGCTGCTTACGCAGTAAACCTTTAAAACGCAGTAACGGTCTCGCAGCAGCATCTAAGTATGCCAGTCGCTCGCCTCAGTGTTCGACAAATGAGCGAAATCTGCACAGCACTGCAATTTTCTCTCGGCTGTGATCCCGAGTGAACTGCTCTGCGCGAAACTCGCTTCTTCCTGAAAATGAAAGGCCGCCCGTCTGGTCTTATCGGACTCAGACGTAGGCGGCCTACTTAAAACTTTGCTGTAAGCGAAATTACCAGCGTGACTGTCGACCCCGGCCTCCGCCGGAATCGGAGTGTCGGCCACCGTTGCCGCCGCCTGTTGTTTTAGGGCGCGCTTCATTTACGTTGAGCGCGCGACCATTAAGTTCGGCACCGTTCAATTGAGAAATCGCCGTTTGCGCTGCATTCATGTCCGTCATTTCGACGAACGCGAAGCCGCGAGGTTGACCCGTGTCACGGTCTGTCACGACGCTCACGCGCTCCACACCGCCGTAAGCGGCGAAAGCAGCCTGAAGATCGTCTTGGGTAGTCTGATAACTGAGATTTCCGACAAATATGTTGGTCACAGTATAATCCTTTGTTTTGTGATTTATCTTTGTCGGACTGCTCTAGAACCAAACTTTTGGAAGGCGGAAGTAGCGATCGGAAGGCACTCGAAGGGTAATACGGATGCGGCCAAAGACATTTTTAGTGTATCAGATATGTTGAGTAATTGTGCTAACTATTTCGAAATAAAAATCGCATTTCCGCCCAGCATGCTATTCGAGGAGTTCCCTAGCAGCTTGACGGCAGTTCAAACGCCCCCAGCACGAGAGACGGTCAAGGCTCGCAGCGATAAGATGCAGAGATACGACATAATATGCGACCAGATTATGTAGAAGCAAGACCAGCCAAAGCCTCGCCATCTCAATGTGATAGCTGCCTGTGAAACTGTCAAACGTCTGGATACTCGCGTGCTGCCTGGGTATCCTCCTTCCGATTTCGTCCTTCGCCCAGCAAAACCCTCCCAGCAAGGGCCGGGAGGTCACCAAACTTTACGCCGACAAGTGTGCGAACTGCCACGAGGCGGACATGTCCGGCGGCTCGGCGTCGAGCCTTATAGACGGTACCTGGCGCTACGGAGGCGACGACGCCAGCATTACACGGAGCATTCGCAATGGCTATCCCAATGCCGGCATGCCCGCCATGCGGGACGTCTTGAACGCCGCCGAAATTCGCGCGCTTGTCATCTATATTCACGAAAAAGGCGCAGCATTCCAGCGCGCCCATACGAAGTACAACGCACCCTCGCCCGGCATGATCGTACAGAGCGAGAAAGAGTCCTTTAAGCTCGAACCCGTCATGGAGACCGGGCTGAAAGAGCCTTGGGCCATTGCGTTCCTGCCCGACGGCCGAATGTTAGTAACGGAAAGACCGGGGCGTCTGCGCATCATCGAGGGTGGCCGTTTGCTGCCGGAACCCGTGCGCGGCATGCCGGCCGTGTATGGCGGTGAAGGGGGGCTCCTGGATGTGGCGCTCCATCCGAACTATTCGCACCGCGGCAATGACTGGATCTATCTTTCCTACGGTGACAAAAGCCCCGCCGGACTGGGGATGACGGCCGTTATTCGAGGCCGCTTGCACAACGGCGCATTCGTCGATCAGCAACAAATCTTCAAAGCGGACTACTTTCTCTATCGGAAGGGAGGCCAACGCTTCGGCTCGCGTCTCTTGTTTGACCGCAAAGGACATCTCTTCTTCTCGGTGGGCGACCGCGCCCATCCCGGAGACGAACAAGATCTGTCCCACCCGAACGGAAAAGTGCATCGCGTCGAGGACGATGGCCGTATCCCCAAGGACAATCCCTTTGTCCATCGGCCTGGCGCATTGCCGAGCATCTGGACCTACGGGAATCGCAATCCGCAGGGGCTTGCCTTCAGTCCCATCACGGGCGAATTGTGGGAATCGGAGCACGGGCCGCGCGGCGGTGATGAGCTGAATGTCCTGCACCCCGGCCACAACTACGGTTGGCCCATCATCACCTACGGCATGAACTACGATGGAACACCCATCACGGATCACACCGCCCAGGCGGGCATGGATCAACCGATTACCTATTGGGTTCCTTCGATCGCCACCAGCCCGATCGCCTTCTACACCGGCAACCACTTCCCCCAGTGGAAGAACAATCTCTTTCTCGGCTCATTGGCAGCGCAAGAGCTACGGCGTTTAGTCATCGACGGTCACACAGTGACACACCAGGAAATTCTCTTCAAGGGGATTGGCCGCGTGCGCGACGTAGTGAACGGCCCCGACGGCTACTTGTATATCGTGCTGAACCAGCCTGACCGCATCGAGCGCCTTGTCCCTGCGGCCACTCAGCAATAGACACTCTGCGCTGTACTCCCCAAAACTGTTCACAGCGACTCAACTGTCGACTTTGTGTTGCAAAGTTCTTTACTATGCCTTATAATCTATTCATGGCTATTGTCCTACCGATTGACAGAAAATCCGCGGAACCAGTCAATCTGCAAACGCAGGCGATGGACAACCTGAACTTTATTCGCAGCGCTATGGAAAATGCCGGCTCTTTTACGGCAGTGCCCGGCGTGGGCGGCATGCTGATGGGCGCGACTGCGCTTCTGGCCGCCTTCTCAGCGCATATGAGCAGAAGTCCCGTCGCGTGGCTCGAAATCTGGAGCGCCGAAGCTCTTCTCGCGCTCACCATCGCTCTCGGATTCTCTTACCGGAAAGCAATGCGCATTGGATCTCCACTGCTTTCAAGGCCGTTCCGTCGCTTCGTATTAGCGATGGCGCCTTCGATTTTTGTTGGCGCGATACTCACCTTCGTGCTTTACAGCGAGAGCGGTATCCACCTGTTACCGGCCCTATGGTTGTTGTTGTATGGAGCCGGCGTGTCGTCGGGAGGCGCATTCTCGGTCCGCATCGTCCCCATCATGGGAGGCTCGTTTCTGCTACTGGGCGCAGTCGCCGCGCTTTCTTCTCCCCCTTGGGCCGATCCGCTCATGGCTCTGGGATTCGGCGGTCTCCACATTTTCTTCGGTTTTTTGATCGCAAGGAAATACGGTGGCTAGAGCAAGCGCGGCGGCAAAGATCGAGCGGAAAGGCCCGGAAACAGTATTGCCCGGTTCGGGTGCCTGCACGCTCGACCGCATCATCCATGAACGCCTGCGACTCGGCATTATCAGCGCTCTTTCCGTCAATCGAGTCCTGACGTTCGCCGAACTGAAGACACTTCTCTCCACCACGGACGGAAACCTCAGCGTGCATGCTCGAAAACTGGAAGAAGCTGGTTATATCGCCTGCGACAAGAAGTTTGCGGGACGCCTGCCGCGTACCGAATTTCGCCTGACGGGGAAAGGCCGCACAGCGCTGGAAGCTTACCTGACTCACATGGAGAACCTGATTAAGGCCACCCGGCGACAGTAAAATTTTTTGGCTATATACTTTATGAAACAAAGTTCTTTGCATGTTGCAATCATTATGGATGGAAATGGCCGCTGGGCCAATCTCCGCGGACTTCCTCGTCTTGCCGGACATCACGCAGGCGCCGAGGCTCTCCGCGCCGTCGTCGAGGCGGCCCACTCCTGCGGGGTCGCGATCCTCACCGCTTACGCCTTCTCTTCCGATAATTGGAAGCGTCCTCCCGAAGAAGTCAACGGCCTGATGAACCTGCTCGCGGCCTATCTGGAAGGGGAGACACCGCGGCTGCTCGCAAACGGCGTGAGGTTGTCCGTGATCGGCCGCCGTGACCGCCTGCCTTCCCGATTACTGAAGGCCATTGCTGGAGCCGAAAATGCCACCAGCACCGGGAACCGGCTGCATCTTCAGCTTGCCATCGACTACTCGGCGCGCGAGGCCATCCTTCGGGCCAGCGAGCGCGTGGCATGCCAACCGATCACACAAGAAGCTTTTGAAGAGCTTCTCGGCCAGAGTAAACCAGTCGATCTGCTGATCCGCACCGGAGGCGAGCAGCGGCTCAGCGACTTTCTGCTCTGGGAATGCGCTTATGCGGAACTGGTGTTCACAAAATGCATGTGGCCCGAGTTCGACGCGGTGGAACTTCGCAAGGCAGTATCCGAGTTCCACCTCCGAGACCGTCGCTTCGGCACAGTCAAACTCGCTTCTGAGCCAACAGTGCATGTGACCTCGACGCCTGGTCGCGACCGATGGCTTCACTAACCGATTTTTCCGATTGCCCATGGAGATGCAGGAATGTTCGTCAAATTCGTCAAATTCATCTTGCCCGCCCTTACTGAAGCCAAAAGTCCCCTCTTCCGGCCGATCAAGTATTCGCTCTTTCCGCCACTTGGATTAGCGGGCTTAGCCGCCTTCCTGCCTCCTGAAACTCAAATCGAACTGATAGACGAACATGTAGAGACTCTGAATACGGACGACATTCCCGATTTGGTGGCACTCGAAGTCTACATCACCAGCGCAAGGCGAGCCTACCAGATCGCCGACCTATATCGGAGCCGCGGCTCCTATGTTGTTCTCGGCGGACTTCATGTCACGTCGTGCCCGGAGGAGGCCGTCTTGCATGCCGATTCCATCTTCTTGGGACCCGGCGAAGATACCTGGCGCCAGTTCCTGAATGACCTGAGAAACGGCACACCCGCGCAACAGTATCAATCGATAGAACGATCGTTGACCTCCGTTCCCCGATTCGCCGCGATCTCATTCAACGCTCCTTATACTTGGTCCCCAACTCGATCGTGGTCTCCCGAGGCTGCCCCTATGTTTGCGATTTCTGCTACAAAGAGGCCTTCTTTCAGGGAGGCAAATCCTTCTACACGCAACAGGTGGACGATGCACTGAAAGAAATCGACCGCCTTCCCGGTCGCCACCTCTACTTTCTCGACGACCACATTTTTGGGAACAGACGGTTCTCATCCAATCTGTTTGCCGGAATGAAGGGGATGGGTCGCCTGTGGCAGGCCGCCGGCACCGTCAGCTCGATTCTGGAGACCCGTTTCCAACCGCGCCTCCTCGAAGCAGCCGTCGCCTCCGGCTTACGCAGCCTCTTCGTTGGGTTCGAGACGATCAACGCGGCGAATCTTCAGGCGGAGCGCAAGTTCCAAAACCAGAACCGGGACTACATCGCCGCCATCCGGCGTCTCCGTGATATGGGCGTTATGATCAACGGAAGCTTTGTCTTTGGAATGGACGATGATGGCCCGGATGTCTTTGACCGAACGGTGGAATGGGCTGTAGAGCATGGCATCGAGACCGCAACCTTCCACATTCTTACTCCCTATCCCGGCACTGCGACGTTCAGCCGGATGGAGTCGCAAGATCGTCTGCTCCACCGGGATTGGGATCTTTATGACACGCGTCATACCGTTTTTAAACCCGCTAAGATGACGCCATTACAGCTTGAGGAAGGCTATTGGAGCGCTTACCGAAACTTTTATCGCTGGAGCAACATTCTGGAAGGCGCCAGCACTAAACCGACGTTCATCGGCGCTAGTCGGCACGTCGCCTACTCCGCGGGCTGGAAGAAATTCGAACCCCTCTGGAATCTGCTCATTCGTGCAAAGCAGGTTGCCCAAATGCGCCCGGCTCTGGAGTCGATACTCAAAAGTTTTGGAAAACTGAACCCTGACCGCGCGGAAGAGATGCTTCGGGCATTACCCGAAACCGCCGAGAGTGCTGGCACCGGCTCACTGATACAGATACATTGAACGTACTGAGCATGCTGTCGTTAAAGACTCCATCACGCTAAACTCCTATTGTTCCTGAATCATCTCCATCGGAAGGCACGAAACTCCATGTCCGCATCGCATCGCCCCTATTCAAGCTTTGTTCGTCAATCACTTCTGTCGGCAGCCGCGCTGGGTGTGTTTTTCCTGGCGCTCCCGGCCGCGCTCGCCGCTCAGTCCGTGCCGCCGGCGCTGGAGTCTCCCCCTGCGCAGCCGTCCCAGGCGGGACCACACGGCGAGAAGCTCGTTGGTATGCCGAAGTTTCACGATCCGGCGCCCTATGACATCGACGAACACACGGGCTACAAGCAGATCTTCGACGGTAAGAGTTTCACCGGATGGGACGCCGACCCCAACATCTGGCGCGTCGAAGACGGAGTCATGGTGGGCGAAACGCTCGAGGGCAAGCCAAAGGGCAACAACTACATCGTCTATCGCGGCGACAAAACACGCGACTTCGATCTGAAGCTGCAGATGAAGATCGAAAAAGGCGGTGGTGGCGGCATCCAATACCGAAGCGTCACCGGCGTACCCTGGACACGACCGGCGCCCGCCAGCCAACACCCGTACGACCTCAAGTTTATGATGACGGGCCCGCAGGCAGACTTCTGGTTCCCGGTCACCGCACAGGCTGCGTCGTACACCGGCCAGTGGTACTCCGAAAACACGATGCAGGGCATCCTCGCGTATCGCGGCCAGGTAACGCAGGCGCTGCCCGGCCAGACCAACCGCCTCGTCGCCACTATCGGCGACAAGCAGGCGTTAGGTGGCTACGTGAGGGTCAACGAGTGGAACGACTACGAGATCATCGCGCGTGGCGGCGTGATGATGCACATCATGAACGGCCAACTGATGGCGATCTTCATCGATGACAATAAAAACTCGGTCAACAACCAACCGGGACTCATCGGCTTCGAGATCGAAAGCCAGCCCTGCAAGATCTCTGTGCGCGATATCTGGCTCCGCAGATTTGACTAATTGGTCTCGGTCTCCTCTTCGCAACCTGATCACGGCCAGTCAATTCCTCGGCCCAGCGATAGGGTACCCCTGCCATACATATTCCAGAGCCTCGGGCAGCGTTTGTTGTTTCACGGCGCGGTCGGTGTGCCCGGCGTTACGCGCAAATACAAACTGGTAATGATAGCCCTTGGCGGCCAGCACTTTGGCCATGTTCTCATTGGCGACAACCCAGTCGTGCATGTTGTCGCGCATGGCATTCGGATTGAGAAGGTCTCTGTCGCCGACTTCCATCCAGATCCGCAGCGGCTTGACCGGGTTGTCCGGGATGAGGTGTTCATGAAACTCCCATGCGCCATGGGGAGTCTGGGGGTTCGACGGCCACTGCTGGTTTACGTAAGTGCCTGAGTAGGTGAGCACGCGGTGATAGAGCTCCGGGTGATACCACGCCATAATCAAGGCGCACGAACCCCCGGAGCTACCGCCCATCGTCGCCCGACCCTCTGGATCTTTGGTCAGTTTCACGTGGTATCGCTTCTCCACGACCGGCAGCACTTCTTTCTCGACGAACTCCGCGTACAGGCCTGACATGGTGTCGTATTCCAGACCGCGTTCGCTTCCCTGGGCATCGCCCCCGCCATTGCTTATGGAGATGGCAATCATCACGGGCACCCGATGCTGGGCGATCAGATTATCCAGGGCCGTGAACAACGCCCGATCAGGTCCGTCCGCTCCGACAATGAACGGCGCGGCCGTGCCGGGAACATATTGCTTGGGGACATACACAGCCACTCGACGAGTGTAGGGCGCGGGGTGGCTGGTAGTGATAATCATCTTGGCGGGATCGGTAGGATCTGCCGTGCCCACAGTGTTGGGCTCGCGCGCGATGCCGGGATAGATTTTGCTATCGGACGATTCCATGGTGAACGTGGAGATCGTTCCCTGCGGCACGCCTTCCTGCACACTCATCTCCGGTGCGGGGTTGTGCGTGGGACCGAGAATGAAGTTTCCGTCGACGTTTGCTGGAGGGTTAACACCATCAGGCAAGTCTTTCGCCGTAACGTAACCGGGCGTGTGTGGATCGCGTGTGGGCGGCGTCGGACGCTTTGGAAGTACGGTCGCGGTCGGAGATTGTGCCATTGCCGGATCTAAGCCAATCATCAGGCTGATGGAGAACGCGATCTTTAGTAGACGGAACATGAGGAACTCCTCTTTGTCTTAGTGATGTTTGGTTAAACGCTAACGAGCAGCCCTAAAAGTAACTCGGCAAAAGCATCACCGATCTTAACTCAACAGCCGAGCGCCGTTCCGCCACAATGAATTCTGGCGAAAGACAGTGGCTTAAAAATATCAACTCCAAAACGCACTGAAGACAGTGAAAAACCTAAAAAAATAACGAACCTGTCGATTTCGTCTCCTCCCGCTCGACTTATTCATGAAGCGCCGATTCAGGCGCTCAGGTAATCTCGAACTGGCGTGTCACAAAAGCACGCCAGGCTACCACAAAGGAGCAACACGTATGTTGAAAGACAGCAAGGCATTTGGTGGCTTTTCTGTAGACAACATTCAAAAGGCAAAGGCGTTCTACGGCGAAACACTTGGACTGGACATCTCTGAAGCGCATGGCCTGCTAACGCTGCGGCTTGCGGGGGGCGCCACGATCGTCATCTACCCTAAGCATAAACACATTCCGGCAACCTTCACCATTCTCAATTTCCCTGTGGACAACATCGACGAGGCAGTCGAGTTTTACACGTAGATTTTCGAAAACTCAATAGTAACCACTTCTACTCGCTACGGCGAGATGGGGCCTGGACCCAAAGGCACTGTGATGACCATCGCCTTTGAGCTGGCGGGGCAGGAGTTCGTCGCGCTGAACGGTGGTCCTCACTTCAAATTCACCGAGGCAATATCGTTTGTCGTGAACTGCGAAACGCAGCGAGAGATCGACGAGCTATGGGAAAAGTTGTTAGAGGGCGGACAAAAGGCAGACTGCGGCTGGCTGAAAGACAAATACGGGCTCTCCTGGCAGATCGTCCCCGCGAACTTGGCCGAGATGCTGCAGGATAAGGACCACGAAAGATCGCAAAGGGTGATGAAAGCGCTCTTTAGAATGAAGAAGCTTGAGATCGCCGTTTTAGAACGGGCATACAACGGCAATGCGTCTGACAGCTAGTCGTCGAGAGGGCCTCTGGGCCGTCTACCGGCAAACCATCTCCAGTCCAATTCTGTTAGGGTCTCAAAGGTCGGCGTCGTGATCCTTCCGTGATTCGAATGTCTCGATTGCTGAATCATCAACTTGCCGGATTGCATCAGACAGGTCTATTTTTTGGAACAACAAATTTTATTCGAACCGCAGAGCCATGTCCGAACCCGTAGCGACTGGTTTGTCATTCTTCTCCTGGGCGCTCTAAGCCTGATCACTCCATTTTCGGTTGATATGTACCTCCCGGCCTTTGCTCGCATCGCTGCCGAATTTAGAACGACAACCTCTGCCATCTCGTTGTCGCTATCAACCTATTTCATCGGTTTCGCTTTGGGACAGGTCCTATACGGACCGCTGCTGGACCGCTTCGGACGCAAACGGCCCATCTATATCGGGCTCTCGCTGTATGTGGTTGCCTCATTCGGTTGCGTGCATCCAGACAGCCTGAAGATCCTCATCGTTCTACGCTTCCTGCAGGCGATTGGCGGCTGTGTAGCGCAAGTCGCTTCTGTGGCCATGGTTCGAGACTTCTTCCCGCCAGATCAGAGCGCCAAGGTCTTCTCGCTTCTGTTTCTCATCATCGGCGTTTCTCCCTTGCTCGCACCCACCACTGGCGGCCTCGTTCTGCTTTGGCTCGGGTGGCAGTGGATCTTTGTCGTTCTTTCGTGCTTTGCACTGGGCACTTTGCTCGTTATCTTCTTCTTTTTGCCTGAAGTGCACCGGCCTGATCCGGCCATCTCTCTCATGCCGCGTCTCATCGTTCGAAACTTCTGGCGCATTTTCCGGCAGCCACAGTTCTGCACGTATGCACTTTCCGGAGCTTTCTCCTTTGCTGGCTTGTTCGCTTACGTTGCCGGTTCACCCATCATCTTCATGGACGGCTTCCGCGTCAGCGACAGAATGTTCGGCGTCATCTTTGCGATTCTAACGATGGGTTTTATCGGCGGAAGCCAATTCAACGTCTTTCTCTTACGTCGTCTGTCCAGTCAGCGAATCTTTTCTGCTGCCTTGACCTTTCAGGTGTTCACTGGCATCGTCTTCATTACCGGTACGCAACTTGGCTGGTACGGCATCACGGCCAGTTTGATCTTGTTCTCTTTGTTTCTGTCCTGCATCGGATTGACTTACCCCAATGCCGCTGCTATCGCCCTAGCCCCATTTTCGCGTAACGTAGGCAGTGCGTCAGCACTTCTCGGGTTCATCCAAATGGGTACCGGAGCACTCGTATCCACCGGAATCGGCTTCTTTGGCGCTAGCGCCGTCGTTGCTCTCATGTCCGGCACCGCTCTGCTGGCGGTGATGGTATTCGCCCTTGGTAGACGCTCTATCGGCCAGACCGTTGAGACGTCGGAGGACGACACTGTCCCGCTCGTGCATTAACGCAATGTTGACCACAATGGCACTCACATCCATCAGATCTGGGCCAGACCGGCGTGAGATCATCGTAAACTACGGCCGCCCGCTCGACGCATAGGTAATACGCAGCCATGTACGCGGTCTGGTAAAGTTCCTTCGTTATGGAAATCCACATTGATAACCTCGCACTAAAACGCTCCTGCGTGGCCTCACTACTCGTTGGGATGCTGTGCACCACGCCGCATCTGCTGGGTGCGCAAGCAACCGCTGTATCGGCAGCCCCAACATCCGCCGTGCCGGAATGGGCCCAACCCGGCTCCCCCACGCACAAACAGGTGCCGCCACCGGCAAATTTTCACAGGCCGAGCAGGAATTCTGATACGCCGATCGGCATGTTTCAGGGCCAATCTGACATTGGCGCTGCGGTAGTGCCGGGCAGCGCCAGTTACGACGCCAGCACGAAGCAGTACACCATCAACTCCGCCGGCTACAACATCTGGTACTCGCGCGACGAGTTCCGTTATCTCTGGAAGAAGATGTCCGGGGACGTCTCACTAGCGGCCGACGCCACCTTCCCAGATCCGAAGGGTTACAGTGACCGCAAGGCGGTCCTGGTCATTCGCCAGAACCTTGAGGATGATTCGAAGGAAGCCGTAACCGGCGAGCACGGTACAGGCATGATCCACCTGGCGCAGCGTCCGGAAACAGGTGCTCTCATGACAGATATGCAGTTTCGCTTCGGAGGCACCCTAGCCAAGGTCATGGCTAAACGCATCGGCATTGAAAAGCATGGGGATTCCATCGCCATCTTCATCAGTCTGGAAGGCGAACCCATGCACCAGTTTGGCCCACCCATCACCTTGCACTTCGACGGACCCTTTTACGTAGGCATCGGCTTCTGCTCGCACCTGCCAGCCAAATCGGATACTGCCGTGCTCTCCAACGTCATTCTCGAGAACTCGGCGGGTAAAGTGCATTAGAGCGGAACGACGATCGCACTAGCGCTATGGTTTATAGCGCTAGTGGGGAGACAACATGGCGAACGCAAGCATGATGTCCCCAGCACTCACAACCACATATTGCGTATCGTCGAGTTTGTAAGTGATGGGACCATTGCTGACCGAGGCGCCAAGATTGGCGTGCCACACCGGTTCACCGGTTTCGGCGTTCAGAGCGACGAAATTGTTTGACGGATCTCCCGTGAAGACAAGGTTGCCCGCTGTGCTCAGCACGCCCGATCGGACACTCGCACCTTCCCACTTGTGGCTCCAGCGAATCTTGCCTGTTTTGTAATCGATCGCCTGGAGCATGGATTCACCCGAGCCCCCACGATCATTGCCGCTCCAGCCCTCCGGCTTTTCGTTGTTGTCATAAATGTAGTACTCACTAAAGTCGCGACTGGCGTTGACATAAAACAGTCCCGTGGCCGGGCTGAAGCTGGGCGGCGGCCAATTGGCGGCGCCTCCCTGATTTGGGGTCACCAGCGCTCCATCGATTTGCGGTTCCTTCGCGGGATTCGGAATCGGCTGACCATTGGAGTTGACGCCCTTTGCCCAATTGGTTTTGACGAATTCGGAGGTGACGATGTTCTTACCGTTCGTGCGATCCAGAACAAAAAAGTATCCGTTGCGGCTGGCCTGTGCAAGCAGCTTGCGAGGATGCCCCTTAATTTCGCCGTCAAAAAGCACCGGCGTTTCAACAGCATCCCAATCGTGAGTATCGTGAGGGGAAGGTTGGAAGTGCCATACAAGCTTGCCGGTATCGAGATTCAAAGCGACGATGGATTCCGTGAAGAGGTTATCGCCTTGACGGGCTTTGCCGGCGATGACCGGTTGCGGATTACCGGTCCCCAGGTACAGGAGATTAAGTTTCGGATCGTAGGTGCTCGGAACCCATGTCATGCCGCCGCCGTGAGCCATGGCTTCGGCATTGGGCCAGGTCTCAGAACCGGGCTCGCCGGGCTTAGGCACGGAAGACCAGTGCCACTGGAGTTCGCCGGTTTCGGGATCGCGCGATTCCAGATAGCCGGGAATGTCGAGGTCATCACCGCTTACGCCCACGATGATGTGATTCTTAATAACGACGGGCGCGACAGTCGCCGTGTAGAATCGATCAAGATCACAAAACTGCTTGTGCCAGCGCTCAGCGCCGTTTTTGATATTGAGGGAGACCAGATTGCAGTCGGGAGTTTCGAAATAGAGCCAATTGCCGTAAATTCCGACGCCGCGATTGTTATGCCATCCGCCTTTTGAGTTCCATGTATATTGCCAGATTTCTTGACCGCTACGCGCATCGACGGCAAATACGTGATCGGGAATGGTGAAGTACAAGACGCCATTCACCAGGAGTGGAGTCGATTTGATGGGTCCGCCTGCATCTCCGGAACCAGTTCGCATGCGATACAGCCAGGCGAGACTCAGCGCCTGGACGTTGCCCGTGTTGATGTCCGAAAGCGTACTGGACCGGCGGCCCGAGTAATCGCCGTTGTAGGTAGGCCAGGTGTCGACGGGAGGTTCGGTCAACTTCTTCGGGTCGAGGCCTTGGCCGTATAAGGCGCAGGCAGTCAGTGCGAGGCAAAGGAGGGATCGCAGTTTCACTTCAGGGTCTCCAGATAGGCAACAACGTTGTGGATGTCTCGGTCCGTGTATTCGTTCAATAACTCGTCATGCGCGGCATACGGGTCGTGCCTCTCGATCTTCAACTGGGGAATGCGCTTCCAGGAGTGATAATTGCCATCGGCATCTCTTAGCGAGACAGTGAAATCGTCGATGCGCACAAGGGTGCCTGACGTACGGCTACCGTCGGGAGCAGTTACGGTGAGCGTCACGGGCTTTGTTGGGGTGAAGCCGCTGCGAGTAAAGGCGAGCCCGCGCGGAAACAAGAAACGCTGTTGCAGGGTGGGCGCGTCGTACCGCGAGGCAATGCCGGCAAGATCGCCCCTTGGCGAGTGGCATTTATTGCACCCGCCTGAACCGTTGAAGTAAGCAGCTCCGGCGTTTGGATCTCCCGTGAGCACGTTCAACACTTTCGTGTAAGGGCCGCTTCGAAGCGTGTTACCCAACTGCTGATGAAGGAAATGCGAAAGATCTACGATCTGTTTTTCTGTGAAAGCTGGAAAATGCCGGCCCTCCGGTAGCGGATGATTCGTCAGAAGAAGCGGGCCCAGCGTGCTGCCGTAACGGTCGTGCAAAACAATAACCGATCTTACGAGATCGGGGCCCTCACTGCCTCCTCTCGCCATTGGTCCATGACAACTGGCACACTCGTTCGTGTACAACATCTTCCCTCGTTCGGCTGCGGACGCATCGACAGTTTGCTTGTCACTCGGGCCAGATCCGGAGCGGTGTGCGGGGCCTCCGCGCGGTGCAGCAGGATTGGCTGCTAGCTGCTTCGGGGGCAGATTGTTTGTGAGATAGTCAATCACCTGGGTGAACTCCGCCGGCGTCCCCTTCGCGCCACGCCCGATCATGGTGGAAACGGTGTCAGTCCATTGTTCGCGGGTCATTCCGCGTCCTAGAACGATGTTGGCGCTATGACAAGCTCCGCAAATACGTTCAATCGCGTCCTTTCCCGGAGCGTTTGGAAGCTGTGACGTTGGCGTTTGTGCCATGGCGCTCGCGACACTAAGGACGAGTCCAGCCCCTAGCCGGACGCACTTGGTTCGAAGATTTCTCATGCTGAATATGGACAGGCCGCTGCTAAAGCGCCTAACAATTCTACATACTGGAGTTTTCGTTTCTGGTACGATGCTTTCGCATGAACCGAAGAGAAGCGATTACGTCGATGGCCTGGGGCGGCGCCTTGGCACTTACCGCTGCCGGAGGGTCGAGCGCCCAAACAAATCCAGGCAGATTGAAGCAGGGAGTTTCCTACTGGACTTATCAAAAGTGGTTCACCCTTGAGGACCTCTGCAAAGAGGCGAAGAGAATTGGGCTTCAAGGAATAGATTTGGTTACGCCCGACCAGTATGCAATGGTTCAGAGGTTTGGACTGATACCGTCCATGACTTCCGGAACCGCGCCGAACACAATTAAGATTGGATTGAATCGCGTCGAAAACCATGAGCGCGTGCTAGCCAGTTTGAAGAATGACATCACGCTTGCCAGCGCGGCCAAGGTTCCCAACGTGATCACGTTTTCCGGTAATCGCGGAGGGATGCCGGACGGCGAGGGCCTGCGAAACTGCGCGGTCGCATTGAACAGCATCAAGAGCTACGCCGAAGAGAAGGACGTGACCATCACGCTGGAACTATTGAACAGCAAGGTCAACCACAAAGACTACATGGCCGATCACACCGCGTGGGGAGTCGAGCTTATGAAAAGCGTGAATTCGCCGAAGGTAAAGCTACTCTATGACATCTATCACATGCAAATCATGGAAGGCGATTTGATTCGGACGATCCGCGACAACATAGAGTTCATTGGACACTTTCATACCGGCGGAAACCCCGGCAGGCACGAGCTCGACGATACCCAGGAAGTGAACTGGCACGCGGTTGCGGAGGCCATCGCCGATACGGGCTACAAAGGATTCCTTTCCCATGAATTCGTACCGGCGAAAACACCGCCTATACGCGGTTTGGAGCAGGCCTTCCAAATTTGCTCCGTGTAGAGGTTTCAGCAAAACCATCAAAGTGCGACGTGGGACCGGTTTACGAGTTTCAAGCTCTGCTAAGGCTCCGTGCTACACGAGACTCCATTCCTCCGAAATCGCTCAGCGTCTCGGCGCGCTAGGTCAGCACCACGATCTTTCCACCCGCCTTGTTCTCCTCCATGCAGCGATGCGCCTCAACGATTTCATCGAGGTGAAAGGTCCTGCCAGCCTGGACGTGCAACGTGCCCGCCGCGATCTGCTCAACTAACTCCTGGAGCGGCGTCCGCATGAAGTCTTCCGATTCCCCGGCATAAGTGGTCAGGCTGACCGCAGTCGGGATCGCCTCCATGGGCGCGAAATCGTCGAACGACCATTTGTTGCCGACAATGCCCGTCATGCAAACGATCCCACGCTGTTTGACACAGTGCAGCGAGTCCTTCAAGGTCGTCGTTCCCACCAATTCAAGCACCTTATCGACCCCTTCCGGAAACACCTTCTTGACCTCGTCGACGATCAATCCCATATCGATGAACACCTGATCGGCGCCGCTTGCACGCAGCAGTTTATCGCGCTCGGGATTGCGAGTCGTCGCCGCAACCAAAGCGCCGTGACTCTTGGCAATCGCCGCAGCCGCCAGCCCCACCGAGGTCGTGCCGCCGCGGATCAGCAGACGCTCGCCTTTTTCCAGACAAAGCGACTTGAACAGCGAGCCCCACGCCGTCTGCAGCATCTCCGGCACGGCGCCCAGCTTTTCCCAAGGAAGTTCGGTCTTGACGGCCTGCACCTGCTTCGCGGGCACACAGGTATATTCGGCGTAACCGCCGTCGAACTGCCGCCCCATTCCGCCCATAGCAGTCAAGACGATATCGCCCCTGCGAAACGTCCCTCCCGGCGCTTCCTCGACAAGGCCGGCCGCCTCTATGCCCAGAACACGCGGGAGCTTGACGCCAAGCGAATGGCCCTGCCGCGTAAACAGCTCGGAGCGGTTAAACCCAAACGCCTTCACGCGGATCAACACGTCGCCGCTCTGTGGCGTGGGAATCGCGCGGCTCTCGATCTTTAGAACCTCCGGCCCACCCGCTTCGTGCATCACTGCGGCTTTCATCGTGGTCATCATTGAGTCCTTAAATTTTATGCGCGCGGTGGGTTGATGGTGGAAAAGCAGTAGCGCGCGATCTTCCAGGCGTCGTCGGTCTTCTGAAACACAAAGAGCTTCTGATTGGCTTCCGGGCCGCCCCCGCCGGTCGCTTTTACCATCACCGCCCAGTCGCTGGCGATCTGGTGGACTTCGGCGTCACCGAACGGATGGTGGATCATATTGCCGAGGGGCGCCCGGAAGATCCTGACCTACCGGCATCAACTTCTGGCGAGCCCTGCGTATCTCAAGAAGTGCAGATCGCCCAAGACACCACAGGAGCTGCTTGGCCACCGGTTGCTTGCCTTCTCGCGCTGGAGGCCCGAAAACCGCTGGAGCTTTGCTCATGTGAACGGAAGTGACAAGGAAACGCTGACGTTCCAGCCTTACCTCTCGATGAACGATTATGCCGGCCTTGCATCCGCACTGCTCGCGGGTGCCGGCATCGGCGAACTTCCGCCGCTAGTGCGGCCTGAACTACTGCGCAAGGGATGGCTCGTCGAGGTCATGCCGAAGTGGCGCTTCCGCACTTTCGATCTTTCGGTCGTCCATCTCGGCAACCGGCACATCCCGCGACCGGTGCGGGTGTTCAAGGAATTTGCGGCGCAGATGGCGCCGACACTCTTTCCAGCACTTCCGGGCTTGAACCGGAAATACGTATCTACTTACAAGACATAAAAAATTCGTTTCCGGAGAACTAAAGTTCTCCGGACGATTCGCGGTTGACGAGTACTAGTTGAGCTTCCTCACCCAGATATTCCGGAAGCTGATTGGCTCGCTTTTGTCGCCGTGCGCCTGCAACTTAATGGGCGCGCTAGTGTATGCCTTATAGAACGGCTTGCCGATGTACCGCGTCTCCCCCTTCAATTCGTAGTGATTTTCCACCAGCACGCCATTGAAAATGACCGTGACATAGGCCGGAGTTTTCAGCGTTCCGTCGGTATTGAACGTCGGCGCCGTCCACACGACGTCGTAGGTCTGCCACTCCCCGGGCTTGCGGGTCGGGTTTGCCAGCGGAATCGCTTGCTTGTAGAGGCTGCCCGCCATGCCATTGACGTAGGTCTTGTTGCCGTACGAATCCAGAACCTGCAACTCATATCCGTCGTCGCCCGGTCCCGTGGATGCCAGAAACACACCGCTGTTGCCGCGCGCCTGACCGCTGCCGGTGATGTCCGCGGGAACCTTCCACTCAATATGAAGCTGGTAGTCCTTGAAGGTCTGTTTGGTTTCGATGTTTCCGCTATCTTTAGCCTTGTTCACCGTCAGCACGCCGTCAGAGACCGTCCATTTGGCTGGCGACTTGTCACGGTTCGTCACCCACTCGTCCAGGTTTTTGCCGTCAAAAAGGACGATTGCGTCCGAGGGGGGCGCCGTGCAAGTGGCACCCGGAGTCACCACCTTGGGAACCGGCGCCCACACTTCTGTATCTTCAGGTCGCGCGGCGGGCTGTTGTGCGAAAAGCGGAGCGGCCATGGCCAGCAGGGCCGCGGCCGCCAGGAATTTGGAAAATTGAATGCGCATGATCTTAGATGAGCATACACTCCGCTGCGGAGCTGGGAAGCTAGAGGCCAACTTTGCCGGTAACAGCGACTACAAAGCCGTTTCCGAATCACTGACCGGAAGCTCCGCCGATCGAGTCAAGCTCGGCGATCGTTTCGGGAGCAAGTTGTAATTTAGCTGCATTGAGATTCTCGCGAAGATGTCCGACCGAAGATGTGCCGGGGATCAGCAGGATGTTGGGCGAGCGCTGAAGAAGCCAAGCCAGCGCAACCTGCATTGGCGTGGCCTGCACTGACGCTGCTGCTGCGTCCAGCGTCGACGACTGTAACGGAGTGAACCCTCCCAGCGGGAAGAACGGCACATAAGCTATGCCTTGTTTGGCAAGATCGTCGATAAGGCCATCGTCAGTCCGATGTGCCAGGTTGTAGAGGTTCTGGACGCAGACTATCTCCGTAATTCTCTGAGCCTCCACCAAATGTTCGGGACTAACGTTACTGAGACCGAGATGACGAATCAGTCCCTGACCCTTGAGCTCAGCAAGCACCGTCAGCGGCTCTTCGATGGATTCCTCCGATGGTCCCTTTACGCCTCCAACCCGGAGATTGACGACATCCAGCGTGTCGAGTCCCAGATTGCGGAGATTGTCATGAACGGCATCGATCAGTTCTTGACGCGAAAGAGCATGAATCCAAGACTTGTCTTCCCTCCGGCGAGCGCCCACCTTGGTGACGATCACCAGACCATCCGGGTAAGGATGGAGCGCCTGCTTGATGATCTGATTCGTGACGTGCGGACCGTAGAAGTCGCTGGTGTCGATGTGATCTATCCCGCTCGCGACCGCTTCTCGCAGAACAGAAATTGCTGCGTCAACATCTTTCGGCGGTCCCCAAACTTGCGGACCGGCAAGTTGCATGGCTCCGTAGCCCATTCGGTTCAAGGTCATCGAGGTGCCGGGAAGCGTAAAGCTTCCGTTAGGATTTATTGGATTTGTCATTCTGTTTTCCTTCTAATTTGTTCACCAGTTAAGGCAATCGTTCGTATATGTGGTTAGATGAAGGAAGCTTCAGTTTAGAAGTTCGCATTTGCCTCAGCCATCGTTAGCCCTCTTAGAGCCCCGCAAATCGCCCGTTCAAGCTCGTTCGGCTGCAAGCGTGGACGCGATTCTTGAAGCGACCATTCAGGTTTTGCTCCACGTGGGAAAGGAACGGCTGACCACGACCAGGGTAGCGCTGCGAGCCGGCGTGTCGGTCGGAACCTTGTATCAGTACTTCCCGAACAAAAGCGCTCTTCTCCAGGCTGTTTTGAAACGTCATCTAAGCCAGATCACTGAAGCAGTCGAAGTGGTCTGCCAGGAGCAGAGAAATCAGTCTCTCCAGCAGATGGCGACTGCTCTCATTACTGGATTTCTCGGAGCCAAGATGAAGGATGTGAAAACGAGTCTCGCCCTCTATGCGGTCAGCAGTGATGTCGACGGAGCTAAGATCGTGCATCAAATCGGAATTCGATCCCACAAAGCCATCGTCGAGATGCTGAAGACTGCTGGTGAACAGCTCACGACAGATCCACAACTTGTCGCTTCTATGCTCCAGTGCGCCCTGTTCGGGGTCAGCCGAAGGATGCTGGAATCCGGTGCTCCCGAAAAGCAATTCGACACACTGCAACGGGAGCTCATCTTCCTTGCGTGCGTCTACCTGGACGCGTGTTCCGCGCGGCCTTCGGTTGAAGGTGCAGGTGCTTTGAACGTTTTACAAGCAGACGAAGTAAGAGAAAGAATCATATAATAATGTCGTATAGAAACATTTCTAAGTTAGCGATTGTAGTTATTAGTGGATGCCTATTCTCCGCTATGGCAAATGCCCAGCAGGAGAATACACTTACCCAGCAAGAAAAAACTGACGGCTGGCAGTTACTGTTCGACGGCAAGGATTTGGACGGTTGGCACTCTTATCTGCAACACGGTACCGGTAAAGACTGGTCGGTTCAAGACGGCGCCATCATGCTGAAAAAGAATAACAGCGACCCTTCGAATGATTATGCCGATCTCGTGACGAATGGAGAGTTCGCAAATTTCGATCTCAAGCTGGAGTGGAAGGCAAAACCTTGTATCGACAGCGGCGTCATGTTTTATGTTCAGGAAGCGTCGAAATATAAACAAGCGTATGACACAGGGCTTGAAATGCAAATCGCGGATTTGGCCTGCACAGTACCCGATAGCCGGGAGATCCTACGCCGCTCCGGCGATCTTTATGGTCTCATCTCCACAAAGGTCAACACGGTAAAGCCAGCCGGAGAATGGAATCAATTCGAGATCATTGCAAACCACGGACACATTCAGTTGATCCAGAATGGGCAGGAGATTTCTACGCAATTAGGGGACAATGCCTGGCGGGAACTGGTGGCCCATAGCAAGTTCGCTAAATGGCCGGATTTCGGAACCTTTCGTGACGGTCATATTTCTCTACAGGGAACTGAAGATAAGGGCGAATCTCAGATCAAGCTTTATTTCCGTAACATCAAAATCGAGAAGCTGTAAATCGATTCTGAGTAAAGTGGCACCATCTCGTTATCCGGTAAATCGGCCGCCGATCTGCAGCTATTGGAGAAGAGATACTCAATGCATCTCACCAGCTATTGTGGGGGAGATTCGGGGGAGAGGAGATTCGGGGACAGATTCGGGGACAGATTCGGGGACGGACAGATTCGGGGACGGTCGCACATTAAATCCGACCCCCTATCACGTCTGGAGTATTCCCGTGCACCATCACGCCGTCCCAGCGAGATCCGCCTCTGAGCAGAGCGCCACCGTCCTGCCTGCTTCCGCACAACCGTTATCATGTGATTTGTCCATGGCTCCCGAACAGGAAGCACGCGCCGAAATCGATAAACTGCTCGCCGGGTCGGTCCAGCCGCGAGATCAAGTAGACCTCACCGCCGCCCAGGGAGTGGTCATCTGCGAGTATCCCCTCAAGAAAGGTCACGGCTTCGCAGGCCACTCCTATAAGTCGACGGAGCAGCCGTCGGCGTCATCGAAGCCAAGAAGGCCGGGGTCCCTCTAATCGCCATCGAAATTCAAACCGCCAAATATAGCCAGGGCTTGCCCGATCACATCCCCGCCCCGCGCCGTCCGCTCCCCTTCTGCTACCAAAGCACCGGCGTCGAGACTCGTTTCACCAACCTTCTCGAACCCGAAGCCCGCAGCCGAGCCGTTTTCGCCTTTCATCAGCCCGAAACCTTTCAATGGATTCAGACGGATCTGAAATCTCCCGGCTCCACCCTCCGCGGCAAGCTCCGCCTCATGCCCCCTCTGGACGACCGCAATCTCTGGCCCGCGCAAAAACGAGCGATCCTTCGCCTGGAGCACTCCCTCGCCGACAATCGCCCCCGTGCCCTTATCCAAATGGCCACCGGCAGCGGCAAGACCTTCACGGCTGCAATTCCGTCCACCGCCTCATCAAATCTGCCGGTGGCCGCCGGTTCCTCTTCCTGGTGGACCGCCGCACGCTGGGCCGCCAGACCCTCAACGAATCCAGCAATTCGTCACGCCCGACGACGGCCGCAAATTCACCGAACTCTACAACGCCCAACTTCTCTCCGGCAACAAGCTCGACCTGGTCAGCAAGGTCTGCATCACCACCATCCAGCGCCTCTACTCCATGCTGGTAGGCCCGAAATCGCCGATAACGATGAGGAGGAACGCTCCGCCGCCACCTGGGCCGACCTGACGCGCCTCCCCGCGCCCATCGGCTACAACCCCGCTTTCCCCATCGAGACCTTCGACTTCATCGTCACCGACGAATGCCACCGCTCCATCTACAATCTCTGGCGTCAAGTCCTCGAGTACTTCGATGCCTCGCTCATCGGCCTCACGGCAACGCCTTCGAAACAAACGCTAGGCTTCTTCAACCGCAATCTCGTCATGGATTACAACCACACGCAGGCCGTCGAGGACCGCGTGAACGTCGATTACGATATCTACCAGATCCGCACCGAAATCACGCAATCCGGCTCCCGTGTGGACGCCGGCTACTACGTTGACAAGCGGCCGCCTGACCCGTGCCCGCCGCGCTGAACTTCTGGACCAGGACCTCGCCTACACCGCCGGTCAACTAGACCGGGACGTCGTTTCCATCGACCAGATCCGCACCGTCATCCGCACGTTCAAAGAAAGGCTCTTCACCGAAATCTTCCCCGGCCGAACCCACGTCCCTAAAACGCTGATCTTCGCCAAGGACGACAATTACGCCGAGGAGATTATTCATGCCATGCGCGAAGTCTTCGGGCAGGGCGATGACCTCACCAAGAAGATCGCCTACCAAAGCATCAAAAAGCCCAAGGAACTCATCCGCGCCTTCCGGGCCTATTCATTTCCATGCATTCACCGTTACGATCGAGCACTTCTGGCTTTCCCAACGTTGCCTCGCTCTCCGCGTCTGTCTGGCAGGATAGACGGCGAAGCGGACTCCGCAGGTATGGTCTTTAGATGTTTTCAGTCGAATCTAACCCGGCAGAATTAACGCTACAGAACATTTCTCCAGAATTTCGGACACTTTCACATCCTTGATTCGGTCCCTGAATAAGGCAGACGCTCGCCAATAGGCCGCTCGATCATCTGTGGCCATCCGATATCTGAATACTTGTCGTACACGCTGCGCTTACGGGGTCTAGAATCCGGCCATTGCAATAAAATTGTTTATATCTTTTTAAAATTCCTACTTTTCTCCTGAACACGTTGTACGGGCAGTAGCCACCAGCAGATTATGCTTAAAGATTCCAAATGCCCAAACAGCCTTTAGCCGAGGTCTTCGGCTTCCCCATCACAAACACATCCGGTGAGGCGAAGCGCTACCAAGAAAATCGTTTATGCCCCTATAACAATAAAGTTCCGAACTGTACAAAAGACAAGGCCCGAAGACCCGCTTGGTGTTTGTAGCCTTTTCGAAGGAGAGGAGCCCACCGTCATTTGTCCGATTCGCTTCCGGCAAGATTGGGTTATCACAATTGATGCCGCAAAATTCTTTTTTCCGCCGGAGGCAAAATGGACTTCGTTAACCGAGGTTAGGCTGAATGATAAGAACGGCAAGTCCGCTGGCAACATTGATATCGTTTTGGTCTCCTATGATGATGCTGGACAGATAACCGACTTCGGCTCAATTGAGGTACAAGGGGTGTATATCTCCGGCAATCTCACAAAGCCCTTTAGACATTTCATGCAGGCAACCGATGACCGACGCAATATGGATTGGACTGGTAAGAAACACTACCCGCGCCCTGATTATCTCTCTTCGTCGCGGAAGCGTCTTGCACCGCAGATGATCTACAAAGGCGGCATTCTAAAGGCTTGGGGGAAAAAGCAAGCGGTGGTCGTCCACAGAAATTTCTATGCGACCCTTCCCAAACTTAGGCCCGTTGAACCCGGAGACGAAGCAAAGGCCGATATTGCGTGGGCTCAAACATTGTATATATAGTGCGGTCGAGTTCAAGTTTATAGCGATCCTCCAACGCATTAGGTTGGAGAGAATAAAGCTGCCGTTAGAGCAAATCACGAAAACTGAGGCTGGACCTCTCGACGTCTTTCTCGGCAAATTGCAGGATAAGCTCGACGAGAGATTAGAGAACGGCTACCCACCCGACACAAAGACGCTGAGTGACATTCTGGACCAATAAACAATGGCAAGACCGCTCGGCAGCTCTGTTGCCTATCAACTTCCTCTCTTGCACGATGAGAGCGACCTCAGTCGCGTCGTTAACGTTGCGTCCGTTGCTCAGTTGAGTCCCTTCCGTTACCCCGGCGGTAAAACGTGGCTGATTCCACGCGTAATTAGGTGGCTGCTGAGTTTTCCTACTTCTCCGGCAGGTTTGATCGAACCGTTTGCAGGCGGCGGAATCGTCAGCTTGACAGCCGCTAATATGACCTTGGCCAATTGCGTCACGATGGTTAAACTTGATTCGGAAATTGCGTCAGTTTGGCAAACCATCTTCAGCGACGATGTCGGATGGCTTGCCGACGAAGTTTTAAATTTTGATTTAACAGTTCAAAACATAAAATCTCGTTTTGAGGCTGGTGCGCCAACTCTTCGAGAAAAGGGCTTCCAAACGCTTGTAAAAAATCGCACTTATCACGGAGGCATTCTCGCTCCCGGATCCGGACTGCTAAAGAATGGCGAGAATGGACGCGGAATCAAGTCACGTTGGTATCCGGGCACGCTTCGAAAGCGAATTCTCAAGATAGCGACATTTCGAGAAAGCATTAACTTCATCAATGGCGACGGAATTAAAGTGATGAGAGACAATGCCCATCGAAAAGACGCGGTGTTCTTTATCGACCCGCCATACACTGCCGCTGGAAAGAAGGCTGGCAGCCGACTTTACACACATTTCGATTTGGATCACGAGGAGCTTTTTCGTGTAACCGATGAGCTGGCTGGCGACTTCCTCATGACCTACGACGATGCAGACGGAGTTCGCGAGCTAGCGCGCAAGTACAACTTCAAGATGCGTACAATCGCCATGAAAAACACCCATCACGCAGAGATGAAAGAACTACTTATTGGACGTAATCTCGATTGGGTTGGAGCGCAGGCAAGCAGCGTCGTCGAGTGAGGTTCCGTAACAATGCTGAAGCACGTGGCCTCATTGAACGACGCGGAACCTGGATCGGCATCGATGTCGACATCCAGGGCGATATCTACGAAGGCCTTCTGCAAAGGAACACCGAAGAGGTGAAGTCGGGAGCGGGCCAGTACTTCACCCCGCGTCCGCTGATCCGCGCCATCGTTGACGTAATGCAACCGAAGCCCGGCTCCCCATCATCGACCCCGCAGCCGCGAAAGACGCCAACAACTACAAAATGGTACTCACGAATCCGCCCTTCGGCAAGAAATCGAGCATCACGATCATCAACGAGGAAGGCGAAGAAGGCCGTGAAGCCCTAACGATTTTTCGCGACGACTTCTGGGCCCCGACCAGCAACAAGCAGCTCAACTTCGTGCAGCATATTGTCAGTCTTCTCAAAATGAACGGCCGCGCTGCCATCGTAGTGCCGGATAACGTGCTATTCGAAGGCGGAGCCGGTGAGACAATCCGCCGCAAGCTGCTCGGGAGCTGCGATGTTCACACACTCTTGCGCCTGCCAACCGGAATCTTCTACGCCCAAGGCGTAAAAGCAAACGTTCTGTTCTTCGACCGTAAGCCCGCCAGCGAAACGCCTTGGACCAAAGCGCTCTGGATCTACGATCTCCGCACAAACAATCACTTCACACTGAAGACAAACACCCTGAAGCGCGCCGATCTGGATGATTTCCTCGCCTGCTGCAACCCGAAAAACCACTTTGCGCGCAAAGAATCCGAACGCTTCCGCTGCTTCAGCTACGACGACCTGCAAAGGCGCGATAAGCTGAGCCTCGACATCACCTGGCTTCGTGACGAGAGCCTGGAAGACACCGACAATCTGCCCGATCCAGCCGTATTAGATGCAGATCCCGCTCCTTCGTGGGCGGAACGCTTGACGAGAGCCCACTTTGCGATTGTCAGCCAAGCTTTCTCGAAAGAATTCTTCCCTCACGAAGATCCACTTGGCAAACACATCAGTATGACCGCATGGGGCGGGACAAGCTATGAAATTATCGGAATCGTTGGAGACACGCCTTACCTGGTTTCTCAGCCGATCCGGCCAATGATGTATTTTCCTCTATATGAGGGCACCCCCAGTTCAGCGGCGCTTCGCTCGTCGTCGTTCCGCAGTCAATCCGATGAGCCTGGCGCTTCCCATACAAAAACAAATCGCGCAAATGGACCCGAATCTCGCGGTGGCGACATCCTCACCCTGGATCAGGTCATCGGTCAATCCACCGCAGCGGCCAGCTTCAACACTTATTTGCTTCTCGGATTCGCCGGGCTCTCGCTGCTACTGGCGGCCATGGGGCCGTATGGCGTTCTGTCCTATGTGGTAACGCAGAGAACAAAACGAGATGGGCATCCGCATCGCCCTCGGCGCACAGCGTAGCGAATTACTTCGTTTAATGCTGCTGGACGGCATGAAGCCCGCCCTGATCGGACCCGCGTTCGGGCTGGCTGGAGGAATCGGCGCCGCGCGGCTGATTCAAAGCATGTTGTTCGGCGTTCATCCGTTGGATCTCTCCATCTTCATCGGCGTTCCTATCCTTCTACCGGCCATTGCGGCCGCCGCATGCCTGAGGCCCGCTCTGCGCGCATCCAACACAGATCCCATTCAGGCGTTGCGCATGGAATGAGACCGAATTTTCAGGCCGGATATCCTGAAACGGTGCGCCCCTATGAAGATTTGCTGATCCAGGCAAGCCAAACCGGAAGAGTACTGAAGCGGGAAAACATCTATGGTTCCGGCCCCCCCGTGGATGCGCTGAGCGGCGATGCGCAAAGCATTGTCAGGGAGCATTGCAAGAAGAGCGTCGTGGATTTCGGCGCCGGCTGCGGCGCGTTGCAGCAGTATTTGCCGAAATCGGCTTCCTATCTTGGCCTCGAAATGAATCCGCAGGCGGTCGAGATGGCCCGAGCGAAAGGCCGCAACGTTCAGCTAGGCGATGTCACCGACAGCGGCCTGCAGGACAACTCGTTCGAGGTGTGCGCCATGATGGAGGTCCTGGAGCACATTAACGATTACGATCGAGTGCTGAGGGAGGTACGCCGCGTTTGCTCCTCGAAGTTCATCATGACGGTTCCCAACATCGGGGTATTGCCCGAGATGAGCGAGTCGCAGGTAGTGCCGTGGCACATGCTGGAAGCCACCCACGTTAATTTCTTCACCCCCGGCAGCCTCGAAAAGGTGTTAAAGCACTACTTCTCCCGTGTGCAGGTCCAGGAAATCAACGCTTGGTTCCGGCCGGGTTTGCACATGAACATCGCCGCAATAGCGTGGAAATAAGTCGGAAGATAAAGAACCCCGTTCCGGCCGTTGGCCGAGCCATTCACAACTTTTGATGAAGGAAGTTTCCTTTTTCCCTTCTTCAAGTTAAGGCAGCTCGGACCGGCGCGTCCTCCCAGGTGCTCTTTACGCTTTCGGGCGGAGAGCACCTTCATGCTAAAACTTAATCTCGTGGCTTTCGGCCTACTGGTCATCGCCATCACACTCATCGCAACCGGCTGCAATCAACAGTCCAAGCATCCGAACCAAATCAATGATTTCGATGGGGCAACCTATGATTCCCTGACGGTGGCGCACGGCGCGCTCACGGCGCTCAGCACACAAATCTCAAGCAACTACAAACAATACGCCCCACAGTTCGACGAAGCGGCGTCGGCCTATTCAACCGCATTTACGGTTTATTCGCAGTTCCGCACGGACGTGAATAATCAAGCGAGCGCTACAGAAGCGATGAATGCCTTGACGATCAGCATCATTGCCTTGGAAACTTCCATTGCACAGGAATTGCATACGCCAGCAACGGCTGCGAAGAACGCCCACCGGAAAGCCGCCGCCATGCGCGCAAGAGCGGCGCAGCGAAACATTTCCGTCTCGGACGTGCTAACGGAGTTGGAGATTGCCGCAACAATCGCTCAAGCGGTTCCCGCTGCCTCTCCTTACGCCAGCGTGGCTTCCATGGTGATCGATGCCACATCACAGGCACTTGCAGCCTACACTGCATCAGCAGGCCAACCGATTAACCTGGCTACGATACAGCCAATCCCGGCGATCTAGCAGAAACACACCGTTGATGGGCCGAAATCAGCGTATCACGCGGCCCTTCAACGGATAGTCACAATTCCAGCCCATCGACGTCCAATAGAATAAGCAGGTAGTTCAATCCCGAATTGAGGAGCAATTGGATGTTGACGAAAAGAATATTGACCACCGGTTTTATTTGCGGTGCGCTCGGCTGTATCCCAGCGCTGGCACAAACGCCCGCCGCGGGTACAGCGACCGCCGCCGACAAGGAATTTGTCACGTTTGCCGGACAGACGGACATGACGGAGGCGCATTTTGGCCAATTGGCGCAAGACCAGGCCTCGGGCCAAGACGTCAAGGATTATGGCCAAATGCTGGTGACCGACCATACGAAAGATTACAATACGCTCACCGCGGTGGCCACAAAGATCGGCGCCGATGTGCCGAAAGGCATCGACGCGATGCACATGAAGATGATCGATCCGGTCGCTAAGATGAAGGGCCGGGCATTCGACCACCATTTCCTGATGGACATGGTCAAAGGACACGAACAAGCTCTCGCCAAGTACAAGAAGGAAGCCGACAGCGGCGACAACGCGGACTTGAAGGCGTATGCCGCAGCAACACTCCCTACCCTTCAGATGCACCTGCAGAAGGCTGAGGAATTGTCCCACCCAGGTAAATCGATGGCTAAAAAGTCGGCCATGTAAATCAATACGCAGCTAGTAAGAAGGGCAGGTTCCTCTTCTAGCTGCGCATTCTCTGGTATTGTTTCGCACCTTGACCTTGTCTTCTGTTAATCCGTCAGCAGCGGTTTCATCTACTCTGTGCGATGAAATAGAGTTAGATAGATGCTGAACCAGGTAATCCATTGGATACAGATGACCGGGACGGTAGTCGATGGGCTGCTGCTGCTACGGATACTGCTGCTGAAACTGCAGCGGACGTATGTTTTTCTGACCCTGTTTTGTGGGATTGAATTCCTGTTCGACATTGCAGCCTGGGTGTTGGGCTGGGATTCGCGTGCAACAGAGCATATTTTCTTTTACTCACGATTTTTATACGCTGTGTTATTTCCCTTGATGGCTTGGGATGTCTTCGAAGAGATGCCGAAGCAGATTCTGAAGCTGCGGCGGGCGTTCGGTGTTCGGCTGGTAACAGGAATCTTTGTCAGTGCCATCTTTGGATTGCTGGTTTACGCGACGTTTGATGACCAGGACGTTAACAGCACATCGGCGATCACGGAAATGGCCGGAATGGTCGTATGGACCGGATCCAGCTCCGCTAGTCTTGCCTTCGTCTGGTCCTTGTACCGGCTCTTGCGCAAGCAAAAGATCGCAACACCGCACAACACCGCCATTTGGATGAAGTTCTATTTGCTAAGCCTACTGAGCTCGATCTTATACTTGGCGTTTCTGTTCTTCACTGCGTCCCTGAGTGAAACGCAGCGAAACGCTGTGGCACTTGTTTTCTTATTCTTTGATCTCGGTCTGACTGGCTGGTGTATCGTGCGCTTGCGAGCGTTGCCTTCCGAAGATAGACCCGCTACAGAGATTGCAGGCGCCTAGCGCCCATTAGCGCGACACGCGCGTTTCGTCACCCGACTCCTCCACTGTCCATTGCTTCCCATTCGGGGATTGAGCATTCTCGAAGTGGATATGATTCGCATCAGTGAACACGTTGGTATTCCGGAAATAGGTTGTATTCCCACCCTCATGTCGGCGGCTGGTGAAAACCCAATGAGTGCCCGAAATCTGCATATCGTCCAGCCCGGTAGCGCGGCCTTCCGGCAAAATGGACTGCGTATGGTAGTGACCGGCCTCTCCGGCCGGAATGAAAACCAGGAGCGCCGTGGCTCGATCATTCACACTCTGCTCGCAAGCGAAGTAGATCCCAAGCGTAACGCACCGGTTCACTAGCCGGTCTGGTTTTTCCTTGGGACCCGAATCACTGCGCGTTACCCGCCAAGTACCCTGGTAGGCCTGAAGCGGCTCCAACGAAGCTTTCCCCGGAGCTCCCGCGAACGCCGTAGTCGTCGCGATCAGTGAAAGCAACAGGCAGGAGAAAGTCGCCGTCCCGGCATTTCTTAAAAATCGGAGCACGTCATTAACGTACCGCAGAGACCGTTTTCAAGCCAAGCAATCTAAGAGAATAAGAGGATACGATGCGCCACTCATGGGGATTACCGTTGCTGCTGTTATCTGCTGCCGTTGCATTCGGACAACTGAAAACATTGCAGCCGGGCTTTGATATGTTTACGCCGCAGCAAGACGTGCAACTCGGAAAGGAAGCCGCGGCGCAGGTGGAGAAGACACAGCCCATCGTCAGAAACGCGCAAGTAGATACATACATCAGCCAGCTTGGCCATCGTCTCGCCCACTCGCCCCACGCAGGCGATTTTCCATTCAGTTTTCACGTTATTTACGATAAAAACATCAATGCCTTTGCGCTGCCCGGCGGCCCGATTTTCATCAATACGGCAACGATTGTAGCAGCCAGCAATGAAGCGCAACTTGCGGGAGTGATGGCCCATGAAATGTCGCACATTGCGCTGCGGCATGGCACCCACGAGGCGTCAAAGGGCAACGTCGTTAACATGCTGGCGGGCTTGGCTGGAGCAGTAACCGGCAACGGACTGATGGGAGCATTGGCGCGGGAAGGTATTAATCTTGGTGCGAATTCAGTGTTGTTGCACTACTCGCGGGACGCGGAAAGCCAAGCCGACTACAATGGCGCGCAGATCATGGCCGAAGCCGGTTACGATCCTGTCCAGATGGCTGAATTCTTTCGAAAGCTGGAGACAAGAACCAGCGAAGGAGGAGTGGCCCAGTTTCTGTCCGATCATCCCAGCCCAGGCAACCGCGTACAGGCGGTAGAAAAGGAAGTTCAGCTTATGCCAGTCCGCAGCTATACCGCCAACACGGGGCAGTTTCAACGAATACGGCAGATTGTACGCACTCTGCCCCCCCCACCCCGGGTTCAGTAAGACCCGGATCCGTAACAAAGAAAAAGGCCAGCCACTCTTAATCAGCGGCTGGCCTTTCACAACTAAATTCTTCCGATCTTATGCCCGGCGGCTACGGAGTTTCCAAAAAGAGAGAACACCCAAGCCTAACGCAAGAAACGACCAGGTCGCTGGCTCCGGAACGGCGGGAGGATCGATATAGGACAGGTTGTCAAACTCAAATCCAGTACTAGGACCATTCGTGAAAGAAGCAGAGGAGAACTGGGTGCCGTTTGTCCCAAAGATGTTCACATAGGTGAACAACTCGCTACGGTCCTGGCCATTGTTGGGGTTACCGCAGTACGCATTTCCCGAACCGCAGGCCCCCAGCGATTTCGCTACGTCGCTTCCCGTAAGTGTAAGCACCGCGTTCTTGCCGCTGTAAAGAGTGACGCCATTCTGCGCATCGGCAGCCGACCACCAGAATCCAAAGTAGGATGCAGGGCCGCTAAACGTCAGCGTCGCACTGGTATTGCCAGGAAAACCTACCACGCCATACTTCGAATTACCAGCCGCCCCGCCATACTGTCCAGCATTCTCAACAGCCAAACCATTGAATTGTCCGATTCCACCCGCGTCCACAGTGGACGTATCGTAACCAGTTTGGAGGTTGTTGAACGAAAAATTCGTGGTGCCCGAAACCTCCGTGTTTTGTACGCCGGCTGCGCTGAAATTCACCATAGTAGAGGCCGAGCCAAATTGCGCGAGGCCCAGAACAAGAAGCGTTGACAAAAAAACAGAAGGTTTCATTAGGTTTGGTATAGCTAGCTATATACATTCTAGGGTAACTCCTAAGCCTAGGCAATAGCCTCAACGGGTATAGAGTAATAGTCCCTAATGCCGTTTTCATAGCGGCGGCACCACTCTGTTATAGCGAACGCTCCACGATTTCGCTGAGTTCCGCAGGCGTCAGCGGAAGGGGATTCCCCTTCATCCTGTTGGCCCTTTGGGCCTTTTCGACCAGCGCCGGTATCTGTTCGCGCCGGAGCCCGAGCATGCCCAAAGGAGCCACAGACAGCTTTCCGCACAACATGCCCGTCCATGAAGCCGCGTCCTCGGCATCAGCGTCGGCATCACCGGTCAGAAGCACAGCCGCCTCCCTATATTTTTTCAAAGAGGCGTGACCGGCAGCGCGTGCACGCAGCGCCTGTATGTTTACGGCCATTGCCTGGGCAAGCAGAGCGGCACAGATCGCGCCATGAGGCGCAGGTATCATCCCTCCCAATGGAGCGGCAAAGCCATGAACGACCCCAAGACCAGCGTCGCCAGCGCAAGGCCGCCGAGCAGGCTGGCAAACGCCATCGATTCCCGAGCGGCACGATTGCCGCCATCGCCGTAAGCGGTCACAAGCGAACACGCGATCCGCTGCATGCCTTCCCGGCAGAAAAGATCGGTCAAAGAGTTAGCGCGGCACGACACGAATGGCTCAATGACCTGTGTCAGCGCATCCAGGCCGGTATCGGCCGTAATCCGCCGGGGTAGCCCGAGCGTCAATCAGGGTCGACCAGCGCAACCTTCGCCAGCATCAGCGGGCTGCGGAGGCTCGCTTTCAAGCCATGTTCGGGCGACCCCAGCACGGCATTGCGCGTCACCTCGGAACCAGTACCCGCCGTGGTCGGAACGGCGATCAGCGGAAGCGGATCGCTTTGCAGTGGCTGGCCCCGCCCAATGACCTCCAGATAATCAAGTGGCTCACCGGAGTTGGGTGCCAGCGCCGCAATGGCCTTACCCGTATCAATTGCGCTGCCGCCGCCGAAGCTAATGACGAGTTGGCAACCTTCGCGGCAGGCCAGCGCGCCCCGGCAAACGATGTCGAGGGTCGGTTCACCGTCGACTGAAAGAACGGAAGACGCCACGCCGGATTTCGCGAGATCCGTTTGCACCGGTGCGACCCGTCCGGCGTTCCGGCCAGTGACGAGCAGCGCACGACGGCCGAAGGTACGCGCAATCTCTGGAAGCTCCGCAATCTTGCCATTACCAAAGACGATACGCGCCGCGGTGGCAAACTCAAAATCCATACTTAAATTCTGGACCCGCTCAGGATCGCATCCTTCAAAGGTCAATCGGCCAACTTTGCTCTCGCCCCCCAATATCGCTACACTGTAAGTTCACCACTCAGGAGATTTCATGGCAGCAACCACCGCATCGAGCAAAGATCCACACGCCGCATCGCCCAAGATCGAACAGAACGACAACATCTACCAAGCCGAGTATTTTGGCAGCGGCACCTTCCGCATTTCGAAGCCCAAGCGCAAGGATGCAAAACGGCGTCAATCGGCATTAAAGGGCACCACTCGCGGCGCGCGCAAGTAAACCCATCCAATCAGTCCGCGCAATTTTCCGGCGCACAGATGAATCCCAATCTGTGCGCTGTTTCTGTTGGCGCGCATAACTAGATCGTTTGCGTCACCTTGCTGAGCGTCCGCGGGCGGTCAGGGTCCAAGCGCTTCACCTTGGCTAGCGAAGCAGCAAATAATTGTGCTGGAATAATATACGGAATAGGCGTGTAGATATCTTCCGCCACCCCCCCGTGCGCCAAATCTGCCGGGATCCTTAACACATAGGCTCCAAAATCGCTCGCCACGGTAGCCCCGCCATTGCTGCGATCCGTAATCAGTAACGATTCGGCTTTCAACGACTGCAGCTTCTGCAGCATCTCGTGCGTCGATTTCCACGTAACGCCCGCCGGACCGAACACAAACGCCGGAAATGACTCTTCCAGCATCGCGATAGGCCCGTGTAGAAGATCAGCCGAAGAAAAACGCTCCGCCACCACGTAGCAGGTTTCCATTAACTTCAACGCAAATTCGAACGAATTAGAGTAGTTTAGTCCGCGTCCGATGCAAACCGCGTGGCGCATAAAGCAGTACCGTTCCGCCCGCGCCCGAATCTCCTCTTCCAGTTCCAGGGCCGCGCTGGCATACTCCGGGATGCGTCGCAGGTCGTCCCGTTCGATCGGCGCTCCCAGCGCATACGCCAGCAAATACATCGAAAGAAGCTGGCCGGTGTAGGTCTTCGTGGCAGCTACGCTCTTCTCTTTCCCGGCCCGCACCAGGAAAGATTGTTCGGCCAAACGCGCCAGCGTACTCTCGCTTTCGTTCGTAATGCCGATCGTAAACGCGCCGGCCGCTTTTGCCTCCTCCAGCACGAGGTTGGTGTCGGTGGATTCGCCCGATTGCGAGATCGCCGCCACAACTGCATTCTTCAGGTGAATCTTGGCCTGGTACAACGTCGTGACCGAAGGAGCCGCCAATGAAACCGGAATACCGGTCAGTATTTCGAGCAAATAACGGCCGAACTGAGCGGCATTGTCGGAAGTGCCGCGCGCCGCTAGAACGATCAGAGAGACCGGATGGCGCTCGAAATGACGTCGGAGTTCTACCGCCTTGCTCCATTCGGCTGCCAGCGTTCGCTCAATTGCGGCAGGCTGTTCCCGGATCTCCTCGCGCATGGTGGACATGGTAGTGAAGATACCAAAGGCGCCACGCACACTCAGCCGCCGCGGGCCTCTATCACCAATTCCAATGCGTCGGCAAGCCGGGTCACCACATAGTCCGGCTTCGCGGAGCCAAAACGTTCTTTCATCATCGCGGTGTCGTCCGAAGAACCCCACATTCCCACAATGATCGTGCTGGACGGGAGCTGCCGGCGGATACGCGCACAGTAACTCCGAGCATTCACGAACGCAAAGGGAGGAACGGCGGACAGAAAAATAATATCGTCCGCATCCTCCCGTAGCTCATGGATCCAGTCGGAGGGAAAGTGGATGCATGGACAGTTATGGTGGTGTAGCACCTGCGCCAGCATCGTCGAACAAATCTCATCGGCCTCGTCCACAACCGCCATGCAGGCGATTTGCTGCTTGCAGCCCGGCGATGGCTCAAATCGCAACGAAGCTTCTCCCTGTCTCAGTTCCGGCCCCGCCGCCAGCCTTCCCTGTGTGTCTAACTGATTCTCAATCTCGACGATGACCTGGTTGAGCGCGTGAAAGACCGCCTCCACCTGCGCCGCCTCCAGTGTGCCTTTATGCCGGTCTTGTTCGGCTAGCCGCAAGGCCGGAATCAAGAGTCCGTCATACAATTCCACCAGCGATTTTTCTTGCAGCATCCGCTGGACGATGGCTTGCGATTCGTCCCGGTCCGCCGCTAGCAGACGCCCGTACAGCCGTGCTTCCTCGGTCAGCGCCGGTTCTTCGGCGAGCAGAACGTGCAGGAACGACAATTGAGGCACATAGCGACCCAGAACCAACACGCAAACGGTCAATGGGGTCGATAATACCAAGCCCAGCGGACCCCACAACACGGTCCAGAAAACCGCTGCTACCAAAAGCCCCAAAGGCGATGTTCCCGTGTTCGCTCCGTAAACAAGGGGCTCGATTACGTTGCCGATGATCGCTTCGGGAACAAAAAATAGCAAAATGACCAGTCCTGGCTTCAGCCATTCTGGGAAGATGGCAACCGATAACAGGAGCGGAAAGGCGCAGGAGATCAAAATTCCGGCATACGGCACGAATCTCATCAAGGCAGCGATGATGCCCCACAAAGCCACATTCGGAAGACCAATTAGCGAAAGACCCAGTGCGATGAACCCGCCAAAACACGAATTGATCAGCAAAGCAAAACGAAGATAATGCCCCACTCTGTCTTCCGCATCCTCTAGGGCACTTGTCGTGACGCTGATCTTGCTAGTCCCGGCAAGCTTGATCAGACGATCCCGAACGTCTTCTTTCTTGATCAAAATGAACGTCGTGAATACCAGTACAATGCCTGCGGTCCCGATCGGCGCAAGTAGCGGCGCAAGAAGATTGCGAATGGTGGTCCATTCGCCCTCGACCGGGCGACCCACAATCTCGACAGGAACCGGCTCCGTTGGCCGCTGCGGCCCCGATCGATTTTTGGATTGATTCGCCGGCTGTTGCGGAGCGCTGGAACTGCCGTTCGAGAGTTCCCGCGTGACGGTCTCCACTCCCCGCGTGAGCCCGCCTATCGCACTAATCCCGCGCATTTTCTCAATCCGTTGGCGTATGTTTTGTTGGTAATTCGGCAGTTTTGCGACCGTGTCCATGAGTTCGCTTCCCACCACGCCCACGGCAATTCCCACGATCAAAAACGAGAAAATCAATGCCGCCAAAGCCGCCGGAACTCGCCCCAAATGCAGCCGCCCCAACCCGTCCACAACGGGCGTTAAAAGAAACGTCAAAATAAGCGCAAAGGCCAGCGGAATGAATACATCGCGAGCAAAGTAAAGCACGGCTGTAGCGATCACAAGGACGGCCACCGATTGAAGGCGCGCGGTGACCGTATGATGGTGTGCCATTGCTTGACACAGTATCAGCTACGGCAAACAAGTTGATAATTGTGGCAACCCGGAATGTTGCCAGTAACTAAATGACAAGTGCCAGCTCGAACTAGCCCGGGAACAAAGGTGCCTGATGATCTTCCTTTAAACTGCCTGGGATAGTCTTGGTGATTTCGGCTATGCGCCGCTGCCAGGATGATCTTTTCACGATAATTACCTGCCTCTCTATCGACTCAGCCAACGCTAGCAGGTCGATGGCATTGACGTTACCGCTGTTTCCGCACTTGGGACACTTACCTCTCAGTAAAGCCATCGTGGGATTAATGTAAAACTCGGTTATATGACCCGGAATACGACACTCGGGACACAAAAACTGGATCTGCTCGAAGACCTGTAATTGTTCCATGATTCAAGTATATTTTTCCTGGTGCGCTTCCGCACCTAGGTTAATACCGTAATCCATAGTTACTTAAGCAAGAGTATTACATATACCTATCTCTTTCAAATTAAGCAACTTACATAATTCACAATTAAAAAAACAAACGAACAAACTTTAGTTTTCACACTAACCTAGATTTTGCCGTCTTTACATCTGGATCCGGTAAAGTACAAGCCCCATTTACGCTCATAAAGCCGCAGCGCCATATAGGAGATTCTGTAAACTCACGCCCTTTACCTATGCTGCGGTTGCAAGAAAGAAGGTGCGGGCATACCCGGTGTGTTCGTCCATGCCCAAATCTCCCGCGTCATATAAACTAATATCCGCAAAGCCCGCCGTTGATAGCGTATCGTGGACTGCGTTCATTTCGTGACAAGTCTGGTGCAGCGTGAAATCGCGCCGTGTCCAGCTATCGTTCACCAGCTCGAAGGCGGTGAAATGGCACGTACCCACCCGGCTGGCCTCGTCATACTCCGATCGCGTGATGCAGGCATCCGCCTTACCCACAATCGCGTTCGTCTCATTCCATTGCGCAAAAAAGGCGTCCTCACGATTGAGATCGAACAGGAACAAAGCACCACGCTTCAGGTGCTCGCGCACGCGGGAAAACGCAGCTTGCAGTCCATTGACATCCGGCACATGGTTCAGACTTTCAAATACCGAATAAGCGGCATCGAATTTACGATGGAGAGAAAAAGACCGCACATCCGCCAGAGTGAAATCGACTTCAGGCGCATTCCGCCGCGCATAGGCGAGCATCCCGTCCGACGCGTCTATCCCAGCCAAGGCAAACCCCAACTGCCGCACAGTGGCCGTGAACTTACCCGTTCCGCAGCAAACATCGAGTACCCGCGCCCCCCGCGGCAGCCGCGAGAGCAATAAGCGCTCCACCACCGGAAACGCTTGCGCGTGATACTCCTCGCCCCAATACCGGTCATAAATCGCCGCGAACGGATCGTATTCAATATTGCGTTCGTCCACAGCGTTAGTGTCGTATAAGTAACGTCGTATAGTGACTTGGACATGGCGCTAAACCGCGAGACTCTTTGGGGAAAACGCGCTGGCGTTCTCTTCGGGCAGATGTACGAGGACGCGACCGTGGAGAAGCGAGCTTTTCCGCCGGGCAGCCGTGTGTTCTGCATCGCCTCGGCGGGTTGCACCGCCATCGCGCTCGCTGCCGAGCACGAAGTCACCGCCGTCGACATCAATCCCGCGCAGCTTGAGTATGCCAGGCAACGAGCACAGGGCATGCCGGCCAGACAAGGCATGGCGGAACATGCGATGCAGTTTGGACGAACCCTGATGTCCGTTGCCGGCTGGAGGCGGCCCATGCTGGAGCGCTTTCTCCAGATCACGGACTGTCCCACGCAACTGAACTTCTGGCATCGTGAACTGAACCGTCCGATGTTTCGCATGTTGTTCGACCGAGCGATATCGACGAGTGCCGCAATGGTCCGCGCGCTAGCACCCAATCACGCAATCCTGCCGCCGCGCCGGTTTGGTCCCATCATGCGAATGCGCCTGGAACGTGCGCTGGCCACCCACGCCAATAAAACCAACCCCTACGCACGCCGTCAGTTTCTAGGTGACTTGCCTCCTCCATTAACACGGCCAGCGCCGCCGATCACTTGGCAACATGCCGACGCAATCGGGTTTCTCGAGCAGTCCCCCTCCGGACGCTTCACGGCCTTCTCGCTTTCAAACATCGCCGATGGCGTCACCCCGGAGTATTTTCAACAATTATTAAGGGCTGTGCGTCATGCCGGAACGAAGGATGCCATGACCGTCCTGCGCACGTTCGGAGAACCAACCAATGCCACAGCGGCCCAGGCCGCGGCGCAAGACAGGGCTATGATCTGGGGCTCGCTGTACATCGGCGATAGTGGTTCGGTGAAATTATGAGCCAGTATCCGAACAGGGCTTGATATGATTGAGCGCACTTCCCATGTCGTTACTCAGGCCAACACTAGACGAGCGTGACACCCTGAAGCGCGCGGTCACAAAACATTCCCACGACCCTATGAAGACACGGCTGCTGTCCCTTCTCGAATCGGAAGACGCAGAGTATAACGCCGGGAGCGCCGAGTGGAACGACCTCAAAACCTGCATCGACAAATACAATCTGCACCTCCAGGTAGAACTTCACAGGAACCCGAACCATAAGCCGACGAAACTGCAACTTGCTAAAGCCGATGCGATTGCTAGAAAATTCACGCCTAATTTCTCTTGAATGGGGATCGCGGCCGCCGCCCAAGTCTACGCAAACTGCGCCACCAACGTCACAACTGAGCGTGCCGGAATTTCTACCTGGTTCAGCAGATCCGTACTCGGCATTCGCTTCAGCTCGTACCCTGTGGTATCGGAAGTAATGTAGCGTGTAGCAGACTGAAACGTCCAGGAGCGCCGGCCCAAACTGAAATCAACGGTACGGCTCTGGTCTGCGGCGCTCATGTTGACGTACACCGCCACCACCTGCCGCCTCCTGTCATCCTTGTACGCGGATGCCATCACCCCGTGTATATCCTGACCCTGCTCGGCACCTCGCACCGCCATATCGACGCGGCGCATACCGGGACGTACGAACCGGCTGTAGTTGCCCAGAACCCAAAGCAGGCGCGCCGGGTAAATCGTTTCCAGATCTCCGGTCTTCTTCCAGTCCGTATAAATCAAGCCGTCTTTGAAGCTCACGCCGGACACCGCCGTCCACCATTGCCAAGCCGAAACGCCAACAAGCGTCAAATCCAGGTGTATGATGCGGGCCACATCAAGAGCAGTATTCATCGTCAGGTCGCGCCCATTTCCGCCCTTGCCTTCACTGCCGGTCAACACGCAATACTCGCTCATCCAAAGCTTGCACCCCGGGTATTCTTTGATCTTTTCACCAAGCTGAGTCCTGTGCTCCACCAGTTCGCCCGCCACTCGATCCGATCCATAATCGTGATAGCTGATGCGCTCCCCCATCAGCGGGCGTATCGCGGGATCACCAATAAAATCGTCAAGGTAGTTGCCGTACGCAGCCTCCCAGGTGGCCGTCGCCTTCGCATCCAATTGCCACATGTCCGGGACTGACCCGCTTTCCAGCGCCGCGATTTGCGTCGGACATTTTCGCCGCTGCAGTTCTGCATGCAAGCTCTGGAGAATGCTCTTAATGTCGCCATCGCTGCACCGGTTGCCCTCCTGTGAGTGCCCCGCCCAATTCCACTGCGGCTCGTTTACCGGACTAACGTAAGTGAACTCAATCCGCTGCTGCTCATCGGGATTGCTGCGGAAGTGCTCAAGGATATCCACCAGATAGCGAGCGTATTGCCGTTCATAAACCGGCTTGAGATTCGTCGTGTCGTCGCCCTTGTCGCAAAACGTCAGCCCATTGCGAGTCATCCGCCCCGGAGGGCTGTTCACAAAGGCCAGAAACTGCGGCACGCCACGGGCTTTGGCGGCACCCAGGAACCAGCGCTCCGGAGCCTGACGCGTCCAGTCATACTTGCCCTCCGAAATCTCGAACGTCTCCGCCGTACGCCACGGATTCCTGATTTGGCGATTGATGCCGCCGCCGATGTTGAATCGCCAGCAAGAAAGGCCAATCCCATCGCTCTGCGAGAACAGCAGGTCAGCAACCTTGTTCCGGTTCTCGATCGACCACGTTCCCAGCTGCTGCATACTCCAAGCATCCGAAGCCCCGAAATTCTCAATAATCTGGTATTCACGATCGAGATCGATTCTATCTGGAACCGCCTCGCCTCGAATAACACGGCCGACCGTCCCCGCCAACGCGGCTTTCAGAAGAGATCGTCTGGAATGCATTTCCTGATTGTGGCTCAGTATCCGTCTCGCAGCGCATGGTCAGCAGACACGCTTTCGCCCGTCCATGCCTTACGCGCCGTCCAGTCTTGAGCGGGCTGGCTCCAGAACGGGTCCGCGCTCGTCAATCCTAACGGAAGGAACACAGTCGAACACAGATAAAGGCTTCCCGTCGAAATGTAGCTTTCCGCTATGGATGGTTGATGACCGCAGAAGCCCACCGTCAGCCATCCCTGCGCGTCGAACGTTCCCGGCGCTTCAATCATCTTGCGTATTACGGCCGTCAACGCCGCCCGCACCTGTCCGGGAGCAATGCCCTCGGGCAATTGACGCCGTAACGCCATCAACGCCAGCAAATGAAACGCCCCGAACCGGTAAGCAAGCGACCGGCCGATTGCCGGAAAAGTTCCTTCGGGACTGATCAGTCTTTCCTGCACGGCCGCATACCGCCTCGCCCTGGACACCACCGCCGGATAGAATGGTTCCCAGGCTTTCGACGACCGCGACACCGTTTCCACCACCGCCAGCAGCATGGGATGAATAACAAAACTGTTGTAGTAATCCCAATGAAGCTGCGGCCCGTCGCCGTACGTGCCGTCGCCCTTGTACCACTCATTAAGCTGCCGCACCGCATAATCAATGCGCATCGCGTCCCACGGTTCGCCCGCGAACGCGAAGAATGCCTCAATCGTCGCGCTAAACAGTAGCCAATTGCTGAAACCTGGGCGAATCACTCGCGTCAAACGCAGCGCCGCAACCAACTGCTGCTTCGTCCGCGAAGGGAGCTTCCGCCAAAGCTCAGTCGGTGCGCGCAACACTGCCAGCGCCAGGAACGCCGCATCCACCACCGGCTGCGAACCTCGATTGAAGTTCATGTAGTCAGGCGATGACGGGTCGACCGCTGCCGCAATAGCCTGCCGCGAAAGGTCCGAATAGTGCGCCCGCAAAGCACCTTCACGACCGCCGCTCTCGCCCGACTCCATCCAAGGGCTCAGTCCCGCCAGCAGACGGCCCAGCGCCTCCAGGTGCGTATACTGCCTGCGTTCCTCAACATTTCCATGCGGAGCTTCCACCGGCATCGTCGCCGTAAGCCTCCGCTCGCTCAACGCCAGCAACACCGGATCGGCAATACGAGTGAGCACGCGAATCCAGTAAGCCCGATCGGTTTCGCCACCCGCCTCCTTCGGCGACGCAATCTGCGCGACCAAAGCACCGCCCGCCGATGTCTTCAAAAAGCTTCTTCGTGATGCCTCGATGGTCCGCATAGCGCATGTCCCCCGTTTCCGCACTCCGCAGTGATATAGTAGCCGACAGCTTAACCGGTTACTTCGCCGTTTGTAAATCTCTTTTGGGGTGTGTCTTGCGTCAAAAAATCGCTTTCTTATCAGTCTTGTTCTTGGTTTTTCTCTGCTTGTCTTCCGTTCCACTCTTCGGGCAAACCAGTTTTGGACGAATTTCGGGGTCTGTCATTGACCCCTCAGGCGCCGCTATTGCCGGAGCGCACGTAGTCGTTACCGATACCGATACAAAGCAGGCTCGCACCGTCACAACCGACAACTCGGGCTTTTACGTAGCCACAAATTTACCCATCGGCCCGTACAGCGTCAGTGTGGAGCAGCAGGGCTTCAAGCGGGAGGAGAAAGCCGGCTTCGCCCTGGTCGCCGACGGCCGAATCACTGCTGACTTTCATCTCCAACTCGGTAACGTCACGCAGAATGTCGATGTCGTGACCGCCAATGCCGAAACATTGAACACCGTTTCCGGCGAACTCGCCCACGTCATCGATACCAAACAGGTCGATAATCTCGCCCTGAACGGACGCACCTACACGCAACTGATGACCTTGGTCCCAGGTGCTAACGTCACCAACCCCGATCAGTTTTCGGTCACCACCAGCCTCAGCGCCACCAATCAGACCATCAACGGTAACCGCAGCGACTCCGCCAATCTCACCGTGGACGGCGCTTTCAATCTCGTCGCGGGCAGCAACGGCAGCCTGATGAACAACGTCAGTCCCGACTTTGTTCAGGAGGTAAAGGTAGAAACATCTAACTTCTCCGCGGAGTACGGACGCACCTCCGGTCCCGCCTTCAACGTCGTCACGAAGAACGGCACCAACCAGTTCCATGGCGCCGCCTTCGAATATCTGCGCAACGACGCGCTGGACGCCCGCAACTTTTTCGTGGCCAAGAAGCCGCCCCTCCGCTTCAACGATTTCGGCTACGACCTGGGCGGCCCCATCAAGAAGGACAAGCTCTTCTTCTTTGTTGGCGAAGAATGGAAACGGCTCCGGCAAACCGCCACCCCGACTCGCGTCACCGTGCCCTCTTCCGCCGAGTTGAACGGCAATTTCGCCGGTCAACCCACCATCTATTTCCCCGGAACGAAAAACCCTATCCCCGGCAACGTCCTTCCTTCGAACTTGATCACCCCCGACGGGAAGGCAATCGGGAATGTGTACCGGCTAATGTCCCAGCAAGGTGCTTCCTTCGTCGATTCCGCCACTGCCAACAATCTGACGTTGACCCCGAACAATCCCCTGAACTTCCGCGAGGATATTGTCCGCCTCGATTACCACCTGAACGATAAGCATTCCATCTATGGCCGTTGGATTCAGGACGAAAATCAGCTAATCGATCCCTTCGGCACGTTCTCCGGTTCCAACCTGCCCACTACGCCGACGCTCCGGATGCGTCCCGGCGAAAGCTTTCTTATCGCGGAAACCTGGATCGTTTCCCCGAACATCGTGAATGAAGTGAGAGCCAACACGAGTTGGGCTTCGCAAAACATACCGCCGTACGGCAACACCTGGGAGCGCAGCACCTATGGTTTCCAATTCGCTCAGCTCTACAGCGGCGGACAATATAACAGCGGCATTCCCGACGTTGCCATCACCGGCTTTGCAAACTTCAAAGGCCCGTCATTCGCTCTGCACTCGCCCAGCACCGATATCCAGTTCGCCGATACGCTCTCCATCATCAAGGGATCGCACATCATCAAGTTCGGTGGTGTCTTCATCCGTGATCGGGTCGACCAGAACGGGCGACCTTCCTATACCGGCAACTTCACCTTCAATGCTGCCAGCAATCCGAACACCACCCAGAACGCCTTAGCCGATGCGCTTCTCGGAAACTATCGCACCTATAACGAAGCCTCCAGCGATCCCACCGGGTTCTTCCGCTTTTCTCAGCCCGAGGCCTTTGTCCAGGACAGTTGGAAAGCCAGCAGAAAACTCAGTTTCGAATTCGGCGTCCGCTATCAATTTATGGAGCCGATTTACACCCAGGCCAATAACATTGCGAATTTCAGTCAGTATCTCTACAACCCTGCAAACGCCGTAACCGTGAATGCAGCAGGCAGAATCGTGCCGGGGTCCGGCAACCCGTACGACGGCCTGATCGCCGCTGGAAACGGTGTTCCCTCCAGCGAAGCCGGTCGCGTTCCCATTTCTGCCGCGCAGCTCGCAACCGTTCCCACCGGCGCGCCGCGCGGCCTTTATCCAAGCCAGAATACGTTCGCTCCGCGCGTCGGATTTGCCTACGCGGCAGACGAAAAAACTGTGGTGCGCGGCGGTTTCGGCATGTTCTACTTCCGTCCCGAAGGAAATCTCATCTTCTCCCAGGCAAACCTGCCGCCCTTCTTGCAAGTCACGCAATATGAGAACGGCAACATTAACAACATCGCGGGCGGTGCATTTGTCTCCGCTCCCATCGGTACCGTCAGCGCGATCGATCCACATCTCACCAACGGCTACACAGAGCAGTTCAGCTTCGACGTTCAACGGCAATTGCCACTGAGCATGTTGCTGGAGACTTCCTATGTAGGCAATCTGGGCCGGCACCTGTTGCGCCAGCCGGATCTCAATCAACCGGCCTTCAGCGTGCTCGCTGCGGCGCCCTCCGGCGTCGCGGAAAACGCCTTGCGGCCTTACCAGGGATTCTCTTCGATAAACGACTACCTCAGCGATTCCACCTCCAACTATCATGCGTTGCAGATTTATCTATCGAAGCGAGCCGGTCCCGTTACCTTCACGGCCGGCTACACCTGGTCCAAAGCTCTGGGCGATTCCAGCCTGTCTTCGGGCGATGAGAACTATGGAAACCGCCACTACGACTACGGGCCACTCGCTTCCGACCGCCGCCACGCCTTCTTCTCCACCTTCGTTTGGCAGTTGCCTGCCTTGGCTAACCAGGAGAGTATCCTGCGCAGCGTCGCCGGCGCATGGCAACTCAGTGGAATCATCCGTCTGCAGACCGGGGAATACTACAACATCATCGCCAATACAGCTATCGGAACCCGCCGCGCGGATTACGTCGGCGGTTCTGTTTCCGTTCCTTCCTCGCAGCAGCAGAACGTGAACAACTGGTTCAACACCGCCGCGTTCGCTCCCGCGGCCCCCTCCCATTTCGGAACCTCGGCGCCTGGACTCGTCGAAGGCCCCGGCCTGCAGACCTACGATCTCTCCGCGGCGAAATACTTCCCCATCAAAGAACGTTTCACCCTGCGCCTGCAAGCTGACTTCTTCAACGCTTTCAACGTCGCGAACTTCAGCGGTCTCGGGGTAACCGTCAACAACGGCGGATTCGGAACCCTCTCCTCCGCCTACCCCGGACGCAACCTGCAACTGGGACTGAAGCTGATCTTCTGAGCCAACGGCAATGGTTACCCAGCACTTTACTTCCGAGCCGTTCTGGCAGAAACCGGGGTGCCCGCCTCGAACCCCTCATCGAACGCGGCCGTGGACCCGCAAACGGTCACCGTCATGCCCTTCGCCGCCTTAAATGGCACCAGGCTGCCCGAGCCAATCCTCAGCATCTCCACAGTTGCCCCATCTTGCTTGGCTGAATACACATAGCAGGGCAACTTTAAGGTGCGATCCCACTGGCCTCTTTCAAAGCTGACGTAACTAAACTTCTGTTCGACAAATCCCAACGTATCCGCCGACAACGTCAGCGACACCAGCAGCAATCCCGATACTCTGCCAAGTCGGCCGCCCTTCGCCAACAGCCACGTGTGAATCATCCTTCGAGTGTCTCACCGCTTTTCATGCATTGTCAGTACTCAACTAGCTCCCCGCGACTAAGCCCTCTGAGAATCGATGAGAAATGTGAGCACCTTGATTTAGAGGTTTGCGTGGAAGCGAAACGTAAGCGAGCGACGTTGTCAAAGGAATTACAGGTGGCCTTTTTCAGACGCGACGGCTGGCTTTGCTGCTGGTGCAAAAGACCAGTGATCTTTGGCCCGGTGATGAAGTACCTGGAAAGAGAAGTTAAAAGTGCCGGACATGACGAACCCCTGGCTTATTATCACGCCCACTGGACGCCAGATGGATCGCCGCTCATGGATGAACTCGGAGCAGTGGTAGATCACGTGGAGGCCTTTGCATCTGGCGGGAGTTGCGAAGAGCAAAACTTGGTTACTGCGTGCTGTAAATGCAATGGGCGGAAAAACTCTGCACCACTCGATGCATGGAATCAACGTGAAAAGCGCAGTCCTATCAAAGGTAAATACGGGGAGCCGCAGCATTGGGATGGGCTATCGACAGTTTTTATTGCTTTGGCCGAATCATATCCTACTCATCTGACACCAGGGGAAAAGGGCTGGCTCAGGGCTTTGACGAATAAAACCGAACTCGGCATAAGGGCCCTTAATCTCGACCATGCCAATGCGCTGACGTAACGAGGTCAGCACCCTCCCTCTAGTCCTTGCAACGCTCTTGCCTGGGCAAAACCCATCCCTACAAAATCACCCGCTCCCCGCCCCGCGGCCCGTACAAATACTGCGGACTCACCGTCTCAGACATCGGCAGCCGTGTAATCGTGGGCTTAATCACCAGCAACACCTTGCTCGTCGTATGATCCCGCGTGTTCTCCGCTAGAACCTGGTTCACGCCGCGAAGCTGCGACACCCCCGGCAAGCCGCTCCGGGTCGTCGTGGTCGTATCGGCATCGATTCCCGTCACAACAGCCCACTGCCCCGCCCGCAGCGTCACCGTCCCTTTAAAAATGCGCTCGGAGATTTCAGGAACCGTGTCGATCGTCTGCGTCCCCAGCGCGTCGTCTTGCGCCTCCACTTCCAGCGAAATATCTCCCTCCCCATTCACATGCGGCTTCAGCTTCAAAAGCAGTCCAAGATCCTGAAACGTGACCTGGCCGATGGGATTATAAATGGAACCGCCGCCGCCTTGCTGAAACCCGCTAGACAACGACTGCGGAATAGGATATTGATCGCCTACATGAAGACTGGCCTGTTGTCCGTCGGAAGCCACCACTGTCGCATCGAAAAGGTTGCTGGCCATCGATTTACTGTACATTGCAAAGATAGTGGCGTTCGTGACGCCGACGCCGAACAAACTCGCGCCGCCCCCGAATGTCAGAAAATTGGCCGCGGTTGTCGCCATCGCCAGAACCGATTGAAAACTGCCGATGTGCCCGAAGTTCATCAACTGGTAACTGGTCGGCAGCGCCACGCCATAATGAAAACTTCGATCCGTATCGAGCGTCATCAGTTCCACCTCAATGGAAACCTGCGCCTTCGGCAGCAGCAGCGCTTCCAGCAGCGAACGGGCCAACCGCGCACGCGAAGCACGATCGCGGATCACCACCGTCCGTGTCGCCGAATCATAGCCCAGCGTACGTAATCCCAACACTCCCCGCACCGCATTCGCGGCATCCGTAAGATCCTTCAGATCCAGCGCGTCCGGCAGCGGAACAGTCAGCGCAATCGTCGGCTCAAACTGGCTCCGCTTCAGCTCATTGTCATTCGCAAAAAAAACAACATGCGCATTTACCGGAAATACAAAGGTATTTGTCGCAGCCGTCAGCGCCTCCATCGCGGTGTGAAAATCCGCGTGGTCCAGGTGAAAAGCGATGCGTGGCCGGGTTTGCAGGTCTCCATCCCAGATGGCATGCACGCCATAAGCCGCAGCCACCTGTTCTATAACCACCTTCTCGTCCACGTCCAGGTTGAAGTCCCGCAATGCGCCGCTCACCTGCAGTTTCGGCAAGGGTTGAAGCGACGGCAGCCGTGCTTCATTCTTTGATGCGCCCTCAAACAGCGGATCGGCACCACTTTCATTAGCACTCTTCTGGGCCGCCTGAATATCGTCCGAGATGTCGGCGGTTTCTACGTTTGCCTTCGACAGCAGCTTCGCCAGGGGTGCCAGAGCGTCGCGATTCGCGCGATATGTGGGGTTCTGCGGATCACGCGCCGCTGCTTCGGCAAACAACATGTACGCGCGAACAAGGCGTCCGGAGTCCCGCGCCTGCTTCGCCGACCGTGCTAGCTTTGCCGCCACCGGATCGCCCCCCGCCCAACAGGCGAAGGCCACCAGCAGCAACACGAACAAACGATAGTTCAAGTGTGGATGACGTACGCGAAGCAAAGTACGTGCAACTTAATGACCGGGAGCGACATAACCCGGCGGATGCGCCGCGCCTTCTCCGAAGAAGTACTCTTCCATCTGCTTCAGCAGAAATTCCTGCGCTTCGGCCGTTCCCAGGTTCAGGCGGTACTCATTCATGATCATCTTCATCTGCTCCACCCACATCTTCCAGGCGTCCTTCGACACGTTCTCATAAATCCGCTGTCCCAGCGGATGGTTATCAAACGGTACTTCGTCCAGGCCCGGCAGTTCACGCTGTAGTTTGACGCAGAAAACCTTGCGCTCAGGTCTTTGGCCCATGGGGGTAGCAGTGCTCATGAAAATCTCCTCAATCTCTTTTATATTGAGGATAGCCCAGCGGGTAACTCTGCCGTATCGGCCTGCGGGCTGACCTCGGGTGAATTCCGGCGCGCCGATTCCCAGCCCAGAAACGCCGAAAAGCGCAGTGGAGCCGAAGCCGGATTTCTCACATGCTGCAATTGCACCGCTCGCAGATACCGCCGCAGCGTCTCCGCCCGCGACGATTTCCGCACCCGGCAGATCTGAAGATCCAGGAGCAATTCCAGCTCCCATTGCATAAACTTGCTACGCTGAACCGTCCCGGCAATAAGGTCTTGAATAAGCTGATTGAGCGACGTCAAGTCCTGGACTTCCGATGTGCCTTGCAAACTGGAGAGTGGTCGCCGCCAGGAGTTTTTCTTATTAAATTCTGCGAGTCCTTACCGGCGCCCGGCACTTTTGTAGGTAAGGACACCCTTGTCTTCGCTCCCCATCTCGTCCTTCTGGCCATGGATCATCGGCCCGCTCGCCGCCGCCCTGCTCCTCTGTGGCTTGGACGACCTGGTGCCCACCGGCATTTTCCTCTGGACAAAGCTCTTCCGGCCAAGCATCGATCCACCCTCCGCCACTAAGGATCAGCCCCTGCCCGAGCGCCGCATCGCCATCTTCGTCCCCTGCTGGAAAGAATCCGGCGTCATCGGCAACATGGTGCGCCACAACCTGGCGGCAATTTGTTACCGCAACTTCGATTTCTTTCTCGGCGCTTACCCCAACGACAAACCCACTGTGGAAGCCGTGTCCGACCTCGCGGCATCTTTCCGGAACGTGCATGTCGCCTTATGTCCGCACGACGGCCCTACCTCCAAGGCCGACTGCCTGAACTGGATCTACCATCGCATGCTGGCCCATGAAGCGCAGCACGGCGGTTACTTCGACACAATCGTGCTGCACGATGCCGAGGACTTGATCTACCCCGGCGCGCTCGCCTCCATCAACGGCAACCGCGCCAGCTACGCCATGGTGCAGGTGCCCGTGTTGCCCTTGCACACGCCTTTTCAGGAGTTCACCCATGGCGTTTATTGTGACGATTTTGCCGAATACCAGACCATCGACATGCACGCGCGCCAGTGGTGCGGCTCCTTCCTGCCCTCCTGCGGCGTGGGCACCGGGTTCGCGCGCGATGTTCTCGACCGCTTGGCAAGTGAGCGCAATGGTCAGGTATTCAACCCCGCCAGCCTGACCGAAGACTACGAAATAGGCGTCTACATCCACAAGCTCGGCCTTCCCCAAATCTTCACGCCGCTCGAACACGGACCGAAGGGCCTCACCGCCACCCGCGAGTACTTCCCCCGCCATCTTCGTTCCGCCATCCGGCAACGCACCCGATGGGTAACCGGCATCGCCCTGCAAGGCTGGGAGCGTGACGGATGGGAAGGCACCTGGGCCACTCGCTACTGGTTCTGGCGTGACCGCAAGGGCCTCGCCGCCAATCCCCTCAGTTTTCTGGCGAACATTGTTTTGGCATTGGGAGTGGCGGATTGGGCGTTCTGCCGGGCGGCTCACCAGTCCCCCGCGCTGGCAATCCACAACCCCGCCATCGCCTTTCTCTGCTGCTGTACTCTCACGCTCCAGTGTCTGCGTTTAGGCCTCCGCATGTTCTGCGTGGGGCGGCTCTACGGCCCCGTGCTGGCCGCCGGCGTTCCCCTGCGGGTGCTCCAGGGAAACCTGATTAACTGTTGCGCTTCGGTGAGCGCCATGGGGCATTACGCCGAGTCCCGCCTCCGCCGCCGCCCCCTCGTCTGGCTCAAAACAGAACACGCATACCCCCATCGCGATTCCCTTCCCTCGCACCAGCGTGACTTCGCCGACGTTCTCACCGGTTCGGGCTACATGACCGAAGAGCAACTGTCCGCGATCCAGACGCAAATCCCACCCGGCGGCGACCTCCCCGGCTTTCTCCTCGCCAGCGGCACGCTATCCGATGAAGACCTCTGCAAAATCATCAGCTTGCAATCCGGTTTGCCGTGGACCCGCATCAATACCGGTGAAGTGAAGCTGCGTGTCGTTCGTAGCCTTCCTGTCCATATTGGCGAACGCTTCGGAATCGTCCCGTTCGGCTTTCAGGATGGCCGGCTTTTAGTGGCGGGCGCACGCGTTCCCCCTTCCGCGCTCTTTGAGGAACTCCGGCACTTCACCAGGCTTCGCGTGGAATTTCAGCTTGTTCCCGAACACAACTACAACGAACTGAAGGTCCTCCGCTCCGCATCACGATAAGTATCTTTACTGGCCGGCAGTACTAACCAGCCATCCGGAAAGTACAAACGTAACTTCTGTAAGCCAAATTTCATCTGTTTTCCCGACGCCGAATCTTAAGATCGAGAATGGCGGTTTGTAATCTTATGAAGAGACAAAGGGAGAAAGAATGAATCTGCATGCAACGCTGTACGGAAAGCGAATCTTTTTATCAAGCCTGGTATTCGGCTGTCTATCGATGGCAGGAAACGCCGCCAGCGTCTTCAACTTCGACGCAGACCCCATCGGCCAGGGCACGTCCTTCACGGACATCAATAACGGCCTATCCGCCACTTTTTCCAGTCCCGGCGACCCCGGCGGTTTTGGCGTCAACTCAGGCTTTTTCTCGGCCTTGAGCGGCAACGTGCTGATCGACCCCGGCCCCGCTGGCTTGGATAACCTGGCATTGAATATCGGTTTCAGCAGCAGCGTAGACAGCATCGGCCTCGACTTTGCCGTGAACTCGGCAGGTCCCGTGCCATTAACGCTCACTGCCCTTGAGAACGGCGCGACCGTGGGAACAATCACGGCCGGCGATTCCTTCCCATCTTCGGGAGCCCAATCCCCGGAAGGTCACCTCGACTTCAGCGGCACGGTCCTCAATTCCGTAACGCTCACCAGCAGCGCGACAGATTTCGCCGTCGATAACGTCACAGTGGGCGCGGGAAGCACGGCCGCCACTCCCGAACCTGCCACCGCTGGGCTTTTAAGTCTCGCCGGCATGCTCGGAAGCTTCGGTATTCTGGCCAAGCGCCTGCGAAGACGGTAGTATCGTCTTATCGGAACTGTATCGAGCACCGCGCCCGCATCGGGAAGAGACGCCCCCGTCCTTGAGGGTCTGCGCCGTCGCGGACAGGTCCTCGTCTCAGGCTTGCTCTGGGCTGCCGTAGGCGGTCTGCTCGTTGTCCTCACCGGCTACGCCCTCCTCTTGTATCACTTTGAAATGGCCTTGGCCGAGCGTATCCGCGCCAGCATCGGGCTCCGCATTCCCGCACATGGGCCCGACTGGTTTATGGTCGCCGCCCTCCTCATTTGGCCGATTCTCGCCGCCATGATCGTTGCCTTTCTCTGGCGTTGGTACCGCCGCGTCTGGTTCCGAAGACTGCGCGCGACCTGGCCAAAGGCCGACGACCGCAAGAAATACTCCCACTGGCAGGCGCTCCCGGTCCGCGCCGACGACCATCACCGCCAACGCCGCACCGAGTATCTGTCGGCCTTAATACAAATGGGGAGTTGGGCCGCCTACCATCCTTCCGCCGGCACCGTTACAAGCTATGAGTCTCACGCCGAATGGGTACTCGCGGATCTCGAAAAAGATATCGCTGAACGGGCGCTGACCGCTGGACTAACGGTCGGCATCAGCCAGAACCGTTACATCGATCTGTTCACCATATTCGTCGCCGCCCTGGAACTGCAACTGCACGTTTTGTCGCGCTTAGGCAAACGGCCCTCGTGGCACGCCTGGAGACTTCTCATCCAGCGCTGCGGAGCCAGCCTGTTCATCAATACCTACCTCAATCGCCAGGACGCGCTCGCGCTCAACCTCATGATCAAAAAAGCAGGCATGGGCCTACAGGTCGTGGGCGACATGATGGAAGGAGCCTCCGTCCACCTGTCCGAAAGCGACATCGACCTCGACGACGCGCTCAACCTCCAGCACGCCGGCTTGGTTGGAATGGCGACGAAGAGCCTGGAACTCGGCGCAACTATGGCCCTTACAGTTGGCCAAGTCGGCCTGCACGCCCTGGGCAATCTGATCGAATCCGCCGGAGACGAATTAGCCCAGGGAGCCTTGGCCGCCGGAATCATCTACTATCACGGCATGGCCCTCGCCGCCGATACGCTCGCCCTCGACGGCCTGCACCGGCAAACCCCCGCCATGAACCGCAGTGTCCGGGAAGGCGTTTGGAAGATGGGCGAAATTGCCGGCTCCATCCTACGCGATCTTGTGCGCCAGCGCCGGAACGCCTATCGCGAAAAACGGCGGGGTACCGTTCGCTCCCTTCCGCGCACCGCCTACGCCGGAATTCAGGCGCTGTTTGGCCGCAAAGTCGAAACCGGCTGACAGCGAACGGCTATACGGCTGACCGGCCGCGCACAAAGTGCACGATAAATAGGATGATCGCAATCACCAGCAGAATGTGAATCAAGCCGCCAGCCACATGGAACGCGAGGAAGGAGACAATCCAAATAATAAAAAAGACAAACGCAAGTAAGAGAAGCGCGTAACGCATGCCTTATGGACGCTCTCGCGGCGAAAATTAAACAATCGAAATAGTCTCCACCTCAGCGAACGTTCGTTTCGCCAACATGTAGTTGTTACACTACCGCGAGGGAACCATGGCCAGCGTCGAAGCACAGTTGCGGAAGCTTGAAGAACAACTACTCCAGCCCGCCATTCGGAACAATAAGCAGCTTGTCTCCTCCTTGCTTCGGAACGAGTTTCGCGAATACGGAAGCTCTGGCCGCATCTGGAACAAAGAGCAAATTCTGGACACGCTGCGGAACGAAACATCGGCATGCTTCTCGATCACGGATTTCGATCTCACTGTTTTGTCGCCGGACGCCGCACTTGTGACCTATCGCGCGATTCGACACGGCCCGTCTCCCAAGAACGATACCGCATCCTTAAGATGCTCCGTCTGGATCCTGCGAGACAATCGCTGGCAGATGCTCTTCCATCAAGGAACTCCTGCGGCCGACCTCGATCAGCTATAATTTTTCCTCGTGACTTTCACCCGGCGTCAATATCTCGCTCTCCTGGGCACGACCCTTGCGACAACAGCTAGCGGCAGCAACAGACACCGCGATCTAGTCAAGCAATGGCAACAAATCGCGTCCGCCACCGACGGCGTCGTCGGAGCAGCAGCCCTGCACACAAGCTCAGGCCAATTCGCCGCCATGAACGGCACGAAACTCTTCCCGCTGGCGAGTGTCTGCAAGTTCCCCATCGCCCTGCGCACGCTTGCCCTGGTGGACAGCGGAGTCCTGAACCTGAACGACGACATAGAAATTCTGCCCCGCGATGTTCTTACCTCCTTGCCCGGCGACCTTGCGAGCCGCTGGCATCCACATCAAAGATGCAAACTCTCTGAACTTATCCGCTTGATGCTCTCGAACAGCGACAACACCGCCGTGCAAACACTGTTTCGCATCGGAGGAGCGGAAGCGGGAATGGCCGCGAGCTTCCGCCATTGGCAAGTCAGCGGGATTCGCATCGATAGATACGAAGGCCAATGCACCCTGGCATTCCACGGCGTGGAGAGCCCGCCTCCGGTGGCGCAATGGACTCCTGGAATCACGGAACGGCTCATCGCAAGAGTTCCGCTCAACAAACAATACTCCGCCATGCAGCGGTTCATAGCCGACCCGCGCGACACCGCAACCCCGCCAGCCACCGTGCAACTGTTAGCCCGCGCCTTCCGGGGCGAACTTCTTTCGCCGCCCAGCACCGCCCGCCTGATCGCCGCTATGCAAGCCTGCACGACCGGTGAACAACGGCTAAAAGGCCTCCTGCCACCCGGCACAGTCGTCGCTCACAAAACCGGCACCGCCGGTACGGTCGAAGGATTGAACGGAGCCACCAATGACGTAGGCGTCATCACGCTGCCGCGAAATGCCGGTCAACTCGCCATCGCCGTGTACATCAAAGGAAGCGCCCGCAACGAAAGCACCAGGGACCGCGTGATCGCCCGTATCTCCCGCGCCGCCTACAACCACTGGACTTCCATTCGATAGACACTCACGTCCCTCCTCACGGAACCGCCACACTCCGATCCGCCGTCGCCATCTGTCCCTGCTCATCCCGCAACACCAAACGCACCAGATACGTCCCCGCCTTCACGTCAAAGTCGTTCTTGAATTTCACGCCCGACGCCATCCTCGCCGGAAGCGTCTCATCCGGAAAATCCAATTCGAACCTATCCTGCAAGCCCTTCACATACCCGCCATTCGAGTCGAATAAACTCACCACCGCCGTTAGCGTGTCGCGATTGCGCCCATTCTCCTTTTCAAATGGAATGGAATGAATATCGACATGGGCAATCAGCGTAAGCTTACTGCCGCCGGAACCGGTCTCGGCCAATTGCGTTTGAAGCGTCACGGGTAAATCGTTCACCTTCTCCCGCGAAAAAACCGCCTGGATCAGCGCCTGCTTCACCTGCTCCGCGGAATCTGCCAGATGCTTAGGCGCGAAGTAACCCCGGCGCGCTTCCACCGTCAATCCTCTCCGGCCCACGACGCTCACCTTTAACCGATGAAAGCTGCCATCCGCTCTCTGTTCCTGTGGAGTGAACGCCAACACATACGACACATCCGGCCGCGCCGCCGCGCGCTCAATGCCTCCCTGGAGATCATTGCTGTTCTCAAAAAAACTGCCGCCCGTTCCATCGGCAAGCTCCGCCAGAATATTGGACTGAAGCTTCTGCGCGTCGGAATCGTACTCCCGTTTGCGCGTGTCAACATTCGCATCGCCAAGACCTCGCGTTTCGACATCGAAGCCTGCTGGACCGTACAGCCCGCGCGCATCCACCGCATTCACAACCACTCCGCTGCGAGCCGCCTGATCGATCACCGCGTCAATATCGGACGACAGAAACGATGTGGCGAATCCGGGCGAGATCAACACCACCGTGCGTTGACCGGGCAATACCGCCATCCGCCGCACGATTCTCTGCAGCGTCAAAAGCGCTACTCTGCTCTCCTGATCATGCTCGTTGAGCGATTGCCGGGCGGCCGCTTTAACAATCGCCTCCGCCTGCGGATTAGGAAGCGGCGGAGCAGTAGACATTCCCTGTGGCGGCATTGCCGCCCCGCAAGCTTCAGCCTTCGCCACCGCCACGCTCAATGCCGAAGCATCGTTGAAATTGACAATGCGCTCCGCCATGTAATAGCTGATCGCCGGACACCCCGCCGCCCGGGAAACCGGCATGATGCGATTCCAGGCCCGCTCCAGTTCCGTCCGGTCGTTCGCAAAGCTGGTCGCCACCACCCCGGACGTAGAAAACACCGCCACTCGCGATCCTTCATCCTCGGCCCCCTTCAACACCCGCTCTGCCGCTTTGCGTGCTTGTTGTAAGTCCCCCGCCGCCAGGTGAAGATCGTCGAACAGATATGCAACGTATCGATCGGGCAAAACCGCGCCTTGATCTCCTACACTCTCTCCCGAACGCGACGGCTTGCCAACGTCCGCCTGCTTTGCAGACTCCGCCTGTTCCACTGAAAACCCGGAGATCGGCTCCCGCTTGCGGCCGTCGAAGAGCTCAAAATCGCTCTTACTCAAATGCCCCACCGCGCGGCCTCGTGAATCGCGAACCACCACCGGAACCGTTACTACATTTAGTCGCTCCACAAATGTCGCCGGCTTGCCGCTGATACCGGTGCTCCCGTTCTGGGCAGTCTCCGGCGCGGAAAGAAACGGCGGCGGTGCGGGTAATGGAAACGCGGTCAACGGATGAAGGCTCGCGGACTCTTCCGGCCCGCTCTTTTCTTCCGGAATCGCCGTAAGCGTCGGCGGGAGTTCCGGAGGCACGAACGGAGCCTCCGGTTGCACTGTAACCTCAGGCGTCATCACCTGAACAGACGAATTCTTCAATTGCGGCAGCCCCGCCTTTCGGCCCCGTGAAGCACGATCCTCCAGAAACGTTGCTTCCGTTTCAAACTTCCGGTAATGCGTAAACCGGACCTCATTGATCGAGTGAATTGGATATGTAAACGGACCCTCTGCGGCGTATATTACAGAATCTGAAATGCTAATGCTTTTCACCGGGCACATGTACGAGCGGCCCCCGATGTCCACCGGCCGGTACTCCACCAGCGTGCTCGTCTGGCGTGTGGGAAATGCGGCAGGGATGCCGACCGTCTGCCATGTGACGCGAAAAATCGTGCCCGAAGCAGGCTCCAGAAACAGTTCACCCTGAAACGCCGTGATGATGGTATTGGGCATCGCGCGCCCGCCCGGACCCTGAATGACATGACAGCAGTAACTGATCGCATATGTCGAGTGCGCCCTGTCCACCGCATAATGAAACACCGCCAAGCGCTTCCCATCGAGTGTTTCCCAATGGCTCCACCACGCCTTCAGGCCGCTCTTCCCCAGCAGCATCACGGAAAGCATGTTGCCAAACTCGCCTCGCGTCACCATGCCCAACATTTCTTGCCTGCCGTTATACGCGCGGCCGTTCACCATCTGAACCGTCGTCGATTCTCTTCCGTGTTCGAACGTCAACTGCTGCACCAGGGTGTCGCGAACCCGGATATGCTTCCATTTCGCCGCCTTCTCAAGCGGCCGGGTAGGATCGTCATCAAGACGCCGTATCGCTTCCGTACAGATAAAGTCGGGAAGATTGTGAATGAAGCCGGAAGTGTAATTGACAGCCCGGGCAATCATCAGCCTCAGCTCGCTGATCGCCGGCCGCGCCGCCTCGGGCAGTTCCGAAGCGGGCGGTTCCCCGAAAGCACTCCGGTCCGCCTGAATCTGAAGCTCCCGCGCGGTCTCCGTCCCCGGTGTTTTCTTCAGAAGAGCCGCAAGAGTCGCGTCGGTCAGCCGTTCCGTAAGCGTCATCCTGTCGATCTTACGGGCAATCTGCCCATCCGTATCCCCCGCCGCCTGAGCCGACGTGATAACGGCTTCCATCTGCTGCACGGTGTCCTTCTCGGCAGCCGCTAGGGGCAATGCCGCGAGCATCAACAGCAGCGCAATGACTGTTTGCTTCAATACGCCTCCGCGAGAAACACTCCAGGCGATCTACAATCTATCACTTGGAGCGGCAATGCCGTGACGCCTCTTTTCCATCACGGCTCGCTGCGCGGCCTCTTCTTCGCGTTCGACGGCACATAGCCATTCAAGAACTGCCGGTTCCGTGGATTGCAGTTGATATAGTATCCACGGCCGGAGCGCGGATCGAATGCCGAACTGCCCTCTTTCCGTCCTTGGCAAACGTGATCGATCATCCGCAAAATCTCCGCCCGGTTCGCCCGTGCAAAGTACGGCTGCACTGCCTTCAGGCCGTCCTTGGCCGGGTCCTGCTTCATGGGAAGGAAGCGCTCAAAGTGGCTCCGTTCATCGGCAATTCCTCGCTGGCCTTGCGCCGAACAGGCCGTCATGGCAAGCACACACATCGTCAGCAATACAGGTAAGGCTTTCATCGCGTCGTCTCTCAGCATTCATCATGGCATTGCCCACGGAAAACATATTCTTTAAAAAATCCCTTGCTTTGTACTTATGTAATAATACATTATAAAAGCACGATGCCTCCTCGCCGGAACAACGCGGGACCTTTTCTCTTCCGGCTCGATCTGCACACCGGAGTTCCCGTCTATCGCCAAATCATCGACCAGGTCATGGTCGGCATCGCCGCCGGAAGCTTGTCCACCGGCGAGCAACTCCCCACCGTCCGCCAACTCGCCGTTGACCTCTGCATCAATCCCAATACGGTGGCCCGCGCCTATCGCGAACTCGAAATTCGCGACGTGCTCACCACCCAGCAAGGCTCCGGCACCTTCATCAGCGACAAAAAGCCGAGCTTGAGCGACGCGGAACGCCAGCGTCATCTCGACGGAATCGTTGGCGATTTCCTGGCGCGCGCGGCCAGCGCTGGCTTCACCATCAAAGAGCTGCTGCAAACCATCGAAAGCTTCGATTCCGGTCCGAAAAAGAACAGGAGATAAATCATGTACACCGGTCCAATCACATCGCGCATCAGCGGCCCAAAAGCAAACGGGATCGCCGTCGCGCTGTTTCTCGTCTTTCTCGCCCTCGGCCTCGCTGTCGGCGCTCTCTTAAGAAGCCCGGTGCCGATCGTCGTCGGAGCCCTCATCGGCCTCTATTTTCTGTTTTCCATCAAGGTCGCCGATCAATGGGAGAAAGTCGCCGTTCTCCGGCTCGGCCGCTACGTCGGGTTGCGCGGCCCGGGGCTCTTCCATATCGTTCCCATTGTCGACCAGCTCAGCCGTTATGTCGATCAACGCGTGCGCGTCGCCAGCGTCACCGCCGAATCCACGCTCACCCGCGACACCGTTCCCGTCAACGTCGATGCCATCATTTTCTGGTTGGTATGGAATGCCGAAAAGTCCATCCTGGAAGTCGAAGACTTCGTCGGCGCCATTTCGATGAGTGCCCAGACCGCGCTCCGCGAATCCATCGGCCGCCACGAACTAGCTCAGCTCATCACGGAGCGCGAAACGCTCGGCCATGAACTACAGCGCATCCTCGACGAAAAGACCACCGGCTGGGGCATCACGGTACAATCGGTCGAAATCCGCGACGTCCGCATTCCTCAAGCCTTGGAAGACGCCATGTCCCGCCAGGCCCAGGCCGAGCGCGAACGTCAGGCCCGCAACATTCTCGGCCAGGCCGAGAAAGAAATCGCGCAAAAATTTCTGGAAGCCGCCGAGACCTACCGGGACAACCCCGTCGCTCTCCACCTCCGCGCCATGAACATGCTCTACGAAGCCATCAAGGAACGTGGCTCCACCATCATCGTGCCCTCAACCGCCGTCGAAACCATGGGACTCGGAGCGAACCTTGCCATGGCCTCTTTTGCCAGAACCCAGCAACCTGCAACGTCGTCCCCCGCCGATCCGGGAACCATTTGACTTCTCACTGCCTCCTGATCTACCATCGCGTGACATGCCAACCATAGCCGAAATCCTGCTCCTCGACTTCGACAGCGAAATCGCCGGCACGCGCCGCGTCTTGGAGCATCCCCGAAGCCGACCCGCAATGGAAGCCGCACGAAAAATCCATGCCCATCGGGCGTCTCGCGCTCCACACCGCCCGCCTGCCGGACTTCTGCACCCGCTTCCTGACCACCGAAGATCTCGACATGGACCAAGAGAAATGGCCCGACTTTATATTCCAATCCACCGCCCACTTACTCTCGGAACTTGATCGGGCCGCCGCCGGAGTCAGCTCCCGCCTCGCCGCCAGCTCGGATGAAGACCTGCGCAAGGTTTGGAAGCTCTTATTCAAAGGCCAGCTCATCGTGCAGGGCCCGCGCATGACCCTTTACCGCACCATGTTCCTGAACCACATGGTCCACCACCGCGCCCAGCTCGGCGTCTACCTCCGCCTGCTGAACGTCCCAGTTCCCGGCCTCTAAGGTCCCTCCGCCGACGAACCGTTCGCCTAGGATTGCCCGGCTTGAGTTCCGCGCCCGTCCGTATGGCGCAGAAAATGGTGGCTCCCTTTTATTCGGATCACCTCAAAGCCTGCTCGCCGAAATGCGAGTCTTTTCCAATGCAGGATGAGCCTGAAGGATCGCGCGTACGCTGCAGGCACAGGGCTACCGGCCGCAGAGCCGTGCGCAGCGGCGGCTATTGCGGCGCTATGTGGAAAAGCTGACGCGACTAAGCCGCGCGCAAGTGAGGCGTTTGATCGGCTGCTACCTGCCAAGCGGCGAAGCGAGAGAGAGGAGCTACCGGCGGCGATCTCGAGCTGCTGGCGAGCGTGGAAGGCCCTTCCCTCCCCAGTCGTCGAACCTTCCCGGCATCTGCTGCACGAACTTGCGCCGCGAGGGGCTGGGAAGAGATGCCAACTGCCGATCAGCGGCGATGCGAACGATACTTCGCCGGCGTTAGCCCCATACGCCCCCGAAAAACGGATGTCAGGTGACTCTGGCTGGAGAATCCGGTTGCTTGAGTGATCTTCACCAAATCTCCGCAGCCCTGTTCCAGCATCTGTTTCGCGCGTTCGATACGTCGTCCGATGACGTATCGGCACGGACTTTCCCCGGTGCTGTTTCGAAACAGCACGGAGAAATAGAAGCGGCTCATTTGGGCCACTCCGGCAAGCTGCTCCAGCGAGATAGGGCGCTCCAAATGCGCTTCAATATACTCGAATACTCGACGAAGCGAGGAACCGGGCAACCCACTGCGGTATTGTCTGGCCTGGTGCTGGTCCACGGCAAACCGTTGGCAAAGGTAGAGAGCCAAAGCGGTGCCAAGCTGCTCGCCGAAGAGCGATCCTGCCGGACTGCCGGCGGCAACATCGGTGTGCAGCAGTCGAAGAATAGTTTCAATCTGCAGGTCACGGATACCCCGGTGCTTCACGAGCTCCACTGCGCGTCCGCGACCGTTTTCGGCGCTGATGCGGTGCATGATTTTCGGTGAGATCGAGAATAGCAGCGTTTCGAATGATCCGTTCCACGAAACGGTTCGAAATTCGCCGTGAGTGGCCGTGCAGAGCTCTCGTTGCCGCATGATCCGGGAAGAGTCCCGGCCCTCGATTCTCCAGGTCATAAGAACGGGATCGGTCAAATGGAGGCAGATTTGATAGCCGTCGATGACGCCCGCCAGCTCATGCACCGGCTGGAGGCGATGACGCTCCAGTTGAATGCCGTTCCAACCCGTTTGGGCGCTAGAAAGAAGCGGCGCCGATGGCAACCGCGGCACCATCTGCCCTTCCTGCAGCATTGCGATTCGAATTTCGACATTTTCAACTGACCGGGACTGAATAGTCGGCATGAGAGATCGCACCCCAAGCAGAGATTTCGGATCGAATCCGCTTGAAGTTACGCGGGGAGAAATATTTCGCGGATGTTCTTTTTATCAAAATGGTGCTTCGTTTATCACGGGTTTGCAAAAAACAAAGCCGAGGACGAAGCAACAGTCCACGCCGGCCGCATCGGACTCGTGAGGTTGCCCGGAGCGTGAATACGGCAGAACGGGCGTTTCCTCAAAAGGGGATAAGAAACGATGAACGCGAATACAATTCGTAAGACTAAATGGAAGCTTTTCGCCGGCCGAATCGTCGCCGGCATTTTGTGCGCTTCGGCAATGGCCGTTGCGCAGAACACGAACAGCCAGAACGCAACGCAAGTATCAGGACAGACGACGTCGATGATGCCGAAGAGCAATGCAACACCGGATATGCTGAACGCCGCGTCGGCGGCCGTAGCAGGCCCGAGCGCGGCATCCGGACAGGCTAGCGATGGACCATCACCCGGTCCTATCGGTCCTGGCCCCGGCTGTAACTTATTTCCGGCCCCTTCCTCCACTGGAGCTTCGGTGGGCCTGTCGTACTTTGGCCCTCCGCCATCGGCCAGCAATCCCAGCCTCGTCGGCCCCTATCAATTTCTACAATCGGGCAAGGTGGACGACACCAAGGGAACGATCACGCTGCCGCTCTACAAAGGCTATATCAAAGGTAGCCGCACGCCGGTATGGTACATCCTGACCGATGTCGATGACCAGCAAGTAGCGTCGTATCTGGGAATCAATTATTCGGCGAAATTGACCTATGCGGGTCCCGCCGCACGCACGGCGAATTTCGACAGCAACGGCGACTTGATTTTCAATGCCGGCACCGTGGATTTTTCGCCGCAGCGTGTGTTGATGCCGGGGTCGTCTTCAGCGGCATTCCCACCGGCAGTCTCTCAACCGGGGTCGGTTGGTGATGCAAATTACAGTCCCTTTGTCCGTGTCTTAAACGCTGGCGGAGTGATCTACAATGCCCCTATTGTCGCCTACGGCGTGCAAGCAAGCGAGATCAATTTTCCGAATGGAAACGTGGATTACAGCAAGGTTCACGATCAGGTGCTCGCGATCGATCCGACGAATGAGACCGTCACGCTGCAACTGGTCAATGGGTTTAGTTTTGGTCGACCGCTGTGGTACATCTCCATGGACGCGAGCACGCAGTTAGTTGCCGGAATCGAGGGGAATACGTACGCTCCGCGCCTCAGTAAGCTGGAGACGGGTGGGGACGACAGCTTCAGCAGTCCGGTGGAACGAATCTTTATCGCGATCAATGGCGCAATGGACTGCGCCAATCCGCAACGCCAGGGTCTGGATGCGGCGATCACGGATGGATACCGGCCCAACAATACCTTTGGCGGTGTTCCGTTTATCGCAAATGATTACAGTCCAGCATGGAACGGGCAGTTGTATCAGTGGACGCAGGATGCAATTGACAAGGGTTACCGGTCACAGCTTCGGGAGGAGTTTCGCATCTTGACTTACGCACAAGACGGGCTTATTACCGGGCCGGACGGGGCGCCGTTTGGCGATAGCAAGTTTGTTATCAACTGTCCGCCGGTGCAGCGTTTGAATTAAGAGATTGTTGCCTCAACGCAAAGCGGGTACGGACGTTCTAATTTCGCCCACGGGGCGGAATGAAAGCCAGTATCCGTTTTGCTTGTTTTTCTCGAAACTCAAATCTTAATCGCCATCCGCATCTTTGCGTGGGCGGCTTGGCGTGTTTGACTGCCTCAGGCAGAGGCCGGTCGGTTAAGGCATGCCTTCCTGCGGAGACGTGGCCACGAAAGTTTGGTTAGTTTTTTCGCCGCAGAGCCTAATAGAGACAGACTCACCGAAATGGTAATAGGGTTTGCGAGGCTCGGCGAGGACTCACTGCCGCGATTCCTACATTCCCACCGCGCGTCGATTGCTACACCGAATCTAAAATCAACCGGGAAAGCAGGCCCTCCGCTACCCTGCCCAACTTGCTTCTGCAGGCTCATTTTTCGATTAGAAAGGACTATGCGGCAATCAGATCTTTGCCAGTCAATACCGGCTGCTTACTCACGCCGCGACAGTCACACGCTGAACACCAACAAACTCCAGGTGTTGCGCTGAGGCGCCTTCAACTTCAAGACATAATTCGATGGCTTCGCGCATTCGCTCTATCAGCAAATCTAGCGACAGCGCTTTCGTTTGGCACCCCGCCAATTGCGGGACCGAGCCGACATACAGGCCCTCTTGGTCACGCTCGATAATTACGTCGAATTGTCGTTCCATGTGACCCTATCATCTTACGGCTTCGCCGGGAGGACTCGATTACTACGTCAAACCGGCGGCCGGATGAATACCAAAAGATCGATCTTGTTGTCACCTTGATAAGCTCAGCTGGCACTTGCCAGACTGGTTCATATTCTTTTCTCGAAATAGCTGGGCACTCAAAACCGTATGCCTTGTATTGGGTTCTGGGAGATCCCGACCCCGGGACGGGTGTGTGGCTCAAGAAAGACCAGTAGAGGGCAAAACCCACATCGAAGTTATCTGGCTGCGTGTTTCATGGGGAAACCGCGGTGGCTTGTGCCAAAATTCCAGTCTCCGAACGGCCTCCGCCCGATCCCGCGGAGCCTCCGTCATGACCTTTGCCCGGACCTTTTACCCCGCAGCCCCGCCACCTCCGCCGGTGTCAACTCCCGCCATTTCCCGATCCGCAGCCCTTCCAACGTCAACGAACCCAACCTCACCCGCACCAGCTTCAGCACCTTACTCTCCACCGCCTCCAGCATCCGCCGCACCTGCCGGTTCCGTCCCTCGGTAATGGTAATCTCCAGAAACGTGTACTTCTCCGAATCGCGCTGCCGCCGCACAATCGCTGGCCGTGTGGGTCCGTCGTTCAACTCCACGCCATCCGCCAGCCGCGTCAGTTGCTCATCGGAAAGCAAAGCGGAAGCCTTCACCAGATAAGTCTTCGGAAGCTTATGCTCGGGATTGGTCATCGCCTCCGCCAGTTCATTATCGTTGGTCAATAGCAACAACCCGGACGTCTCCAGATCCAGCCGTCCCACCGTCCCCACAAACTGCCCCAGCCCCGGAATCAAATCGTAAACCGTCGGCCGCCCCTGCGGATCGCGGTATGTCGTCAGATATCCCTTTGGTTTGTAAAGCAGCACATACCGCCGCTCCGCCTGCCCCAGCGGCTTGCCATCCAGCGTGACCTTGTCGCGCCCGATATTCACCCAATGGTCCGGCGTCTGAATCAATTTCCCGTTCACCCGCACCCGGCCGCCGCCGATCCAACTGCGCGCCTCGGTCCGTGAACCCGCACCGGCCTTCGATAGCACCCGGTCCAGCGTCTTCAGGACCGGACCACCCGGCTTACCGGCCGCCGTCTTACCTGGCTGCCCGCCAGCCATAGACCGACTGTCCCGAAGTAAAACTCGCCCGCACCGTCTGCGAGTACTTCCGCGCCGTTGCACGAATAATCGCCGTAGTCGTCAGAATCCCGCCGCCCAAAGCAAACGCCACCAAAAGAATCACCAGATACGTCGCCGGCCCGCTATCTTCGTCATCCGTGTTGAACGTCTTGCCGAGGTCGCGCAGCACCCCCGGCAATGTCGTCGCCGCCGCATACATGTTGTAAACCGTCGCGTAAGTGTTGTACCCCGCCATCCCGATGTTCATTAAATTACGATTGCGCCACGCCGCCGAAATCGAACCTACCGTAATCCCCAGCCCCGAGCCGATGATCGGCAAGATGATCATCACATAACCCAATTCGAGCACTGCCCGGGCATATTGCGGCGGCAAGAAGTGAAACGAGACCGCGCCGGTTGCCAGAATCGTTAGATACACGTAAGTAAATCCGCAGGCCGACATCACCGCCCCGCACCAGGCCATCAGCCGCGGAAAACCACCCATCGCCTTCGTATCCGCCCACGACCGGCCCACTGACCACGCGTTATACCAGCTAATACCGGCATTCACGAACAACAAAATAATTGCAAGAAACATAATCCTAGCTATTTTGACGTACGATCCCGCCGTAAGTATTCAAGCGCCGCCGTGAAGCGCTCCAATTCCGGCATCCTTATGGAAGCTTAACGGTAATCTGCAGGTTTCACTATTGATCGGTTTAGCATCCCTCCGCCCCATGCGCCCCATCCCAAGCCCGCTCCCCTCGAATCAAATCCGCATACGTCTCCCGCTCCCGTGCCACATGCACCCGGTCTCCCGAAACCATCACCTCACAAGCCCGCACCCGCGAATTATAATTCGACGCCAGCGTAAACCCATACGCCCCCGCCGTGCAGACCGCCAGTAGATCCCCCGCCTTCACCTCCGGCATCTCGCGGTTCCGCGCAAAAAAATCGCCCGTCTCGCAAACCGGCCCCACCACGTCCACCGTCTTAGTCGCTCCCGTCATGCCCTCGCGCGCCACCGGAACTATCTCGTGATGCGCCTGATACAGCGCCGGCCGGATCAGGTCGTTCATCCCCGCGTCCACCACCACAAACGTCTTCGCGCCATTCTTTTTCACCAGCACCACTCGCGTTAACAGCACTCCCGCTTCCGCCACAATCGACCGCCCCGGCTCCAGCATCAACGTCAAACCAAATCCTTCCAGCTTCGGCCGCAGCCGCTGCAGAAACTGGGCGATCGGCATCGCCCGCTCACTCGACCGGTACGGGACACCCAACCCGCCGCCCAAATCCAGATACCGGATCGTGAGTCCCCGCCCGCGCAACTCTCCCACTAAACGCAACATCTTCTCAGCCGCTTCCAGCAGCGGATCCAGTTCCAGAATCTGCGACCCGATATGGCAGCTCACCCCCTCCGCCGCAATGCCCGGCAAAGTCGCAGCCCGCGCGTAGATCTCCGGCGCCCGTCCGATCGCAACGCCGAACTTATGCTCCTGCAATCCCGTCGAAATATACGGATGCGTCACCGCATTCACGTCCGGATTCACCCGAATCGCAATCGAAGCCGTACAACCCATCCCACTCGCAATCCGCGAAATTGTCCCAATCTCTTCCTCCGACTCGCAATTGAAGCTATGGATCCCCGACTCCAGCGCAAAACGAATCTCGGTCTCCGTCTTACCCACGCCGGAGAACACCACGCTAGCCGCGGGCGCATCCACATCCAGCACCCGGTACAACTCCCCGCCCGAGACAATATCGAAACCCGCCCCCTCTGCCGCCAGCACCGAAAGCACCGCCAGATTCGAATTCGCCTTCACCGCAAAACAAACCCGGTGCGGCACTCCCGCCAGCGCTTCTTTATAACGCCGGAAACGCGTCACCATCGCTTTTTTGGAGTACACGTACGTCGGCGTCCCCTGCGCCTCCGCGATCGCCGACAACTCCACCCCCTCGCAGGCCAGCGCACTCCCGCGATAAAAAAACTCCCCGTCGATGAACATGTATCTTTTAGGCTAAAGCACCTTCAGTGCCATCACCGTCTGGTCGTCAGTCAACGGCGTTGCGCCGCGAAAATCATCCAGAGCCCCAAAGATCGACTGCGTAATCGGCTGCGGAGCCAACTTATACGTCGCCCGCATCAGATTTCGTAAACGCTCCCGCCCGTACTCTTCCTCTTCCGCCGATAACTGATCTTCCACCCCGTCCGAATACAGCAGTATCAGGTCATCCGGCTGCACCGTCACCTTGATCTGGTCATAGTCCCGGTCGTCCAGCAGCCCAATCGGAACGCCTTCAATGCGCGTGCTCAATATCTCGCCCTTCCGGCAAATCATCGGCGGAATGCCGCCCGCATTCGCAATCGTGAACGTATAGTTCGGCGCGTCCCACGCCAGCAGCGACAACGTCGCATACTGCGCGTCGATTTTCCGCTCCAGCAGCGCCTCATTCAGCATCTTCATCAACTGCGCCGGGCTCCGCCGCCCCGGAGCCAGAATCCGCAGCAGCCCCGAAATCAAAGCGCCATATAGCGCCGCCGCCGCGCCCTTCCCGCTCACATCGCCGAACACGAGCAGGCTGTACTCGCCCTTCTGCTCGAAAAAATCGTAAAGATCGCCGCTGATCTCTCGCGCCGGCCGCGTCCGAACACCCGCATGCAAGCCCACAATGTTCGAAATCGTCCGCGGCAGCAAAACCGATTGCAGCTTGGACGCAGCCTTCAAATCCTGCTCCATCCGCCGCTCGCGCTGCCCCAGCATTTCATACAGCCGCGCATTCTCCACCGACGTCGCAATCTGCGGAGCCAGCAGCGTCAACGCGCGAATATGCTCGTCCGTGAAAAACGAATACCGTGTGCTCTCCAGGTCCAGCACCCCGATCACCCGGTCCTGCAGAATTAACGGCGCCGTCACTTCCGAACGGATATCCTCATGCGACGGTATATAACGCGAGTCCTGCGTCACATCGCCCACCCGGATCACCTTCCGCGTCTCCGCCGCCGCACCCGTCAGCCCCTTGCCGAATGGGATATTGTCAATCGTGCCGCGTTGGTCGTAGCGCTGGCTGAACCGGCATTTCAACAGCTTCCGGTCCTCGTCCACCAGAAAGATACTGAACGCGTCGAAATTGATCAACGCTCGAATCGTTCCCGAAATCTTCGTCAGCAGTTCATCGATCTCCAGAATGGAGCTGAACTCTTGTGAAAGGTGCGCCAATACCCGCAGCGTCCGGTTCTGCCGTTCCACCCGGCGGTACAGCCGCGCGTTATCAATTGAAACCGCGATCCGGCTCGCGATCAGCCCCAGCAACGACTGGTCCTGCTCGGAAAACGCATTCATCCGCGTCGATTGCAGGTCGATGATCCCCACCATTTTGCCCCGGATCAGCATCGGCACGGCCAACTCCGCCCGCACCGCATCCAGCGCGTTCAAATAACGCGGCTCAATCCGCACGTCGGGAACCAGGAACGGCTGCCGTGTCGCCACCGCATGCCCCGTGATTCCTTCGTCATATCCGATCACCAGGTTCTTCGCCACCTCGTCCCGGTGCCCGATCGAATATCGCATCCGCAACGTCCGCGCCCGCTCGTTGTAAAGCAAAATCGCAAACAACTCATAGGGAATCACGTCATTGATGACCGCCGCGATATTCGGCAATAACAGGTCCAGGTTCAGCGTCTCGCTCGTAAGCGCGCTCACCTCCAGCAGAAAATCGAGTAGTTCAGCCCGCTCCCGAAAGCGCGTCTGACCTTGGCGTGACACTGGCATCCTAATACGTATCTTCTCGTGATTGGCCGCTGCCTGTCTGTCCAAATGTCTGGCCAAGCTCGCGCAGAATGCCGACACCCGAGCTCGTCCCGATGCGCGTCGCCCCCGCCCGCACCATCTCCTGCAAAGCCGCCCACGTCCGCACCCCGCCCGAAGCCTTCACGCCGAGCGTGTCGCCCACCGTCTCCCGCATCAGCCGAACATCGTCCACCGTCGCGCCTCCCGTCGAAAAGCCCGTCGACGTCTTCACGAAATCGGCCCGCGCTTCCATCGCCAACCGGCACGCCCTCACCTTTTCTTCACGCGTCAGCAGGCACGTCTCCAAAATGATCTTCAAGATCGCCCCACCCTCATGCGCCGCCGCGGCCAAAGTTACCATCTCGCCCCGCACTATGTCATGAAAACCCGACCGCAGCGCCCCGACATTCAGCACCACGTCGAGCTCAGTTGCCCCATCCGCCAGCGCCTGCCGTGCCTCTGCAACCTTGACAGCCGTCTGATTCGCCCCCAACGGAAATCCCACCACCGTGCACACCCGCACCGAAGCGCCTTGGAGCACCTCGGCCGTAACACCCGCCCAAAACGGATTGACACAAACCGAAGCAAACCCAAAATGCGCCGCCTCCTCGCAAAGACGCCGCACATCCCCCTCCACCGCTTCCGGTTTCAGCAACGTATGGTCAATCAAAGAAGGAATACGAGAGCTATCGAACTGCACTCTTAGATTATGGCGTTTATCCTCATCTCACTTGCTTTTTGTCCAATTTGTCTATAATAGACATAAAGGCACCCCAATGCAATATGTCTCAGCGACCGACGCCAAACAACGACTTGCCGCTCTGCTCGACGCAGCCCAGCGCGAACCGATCGTCGTTCGTCGTCAGAACCGGGATGTCGCGGTCATCCTGTCTCCCCAGGATTACGATCGCCTCCGTGCTCTCAATTTGGCCGAATTCGACCGCCTCTGTGAGCAAGTCTCCACTGTCGCGCAGACTCGCGGCCTGACGGAAGCGAAACTCGCAGAGCTCCTCGCCGACAACTAGGCGCGGATGGAAAGTAAGCAACGGGTTGTTGCCGACAACAACGTCCTGATCAGCCGACTCCTTTTCCCGGGCTCAATCCCCGGCAAAGCGGTTTATCGAATCACTCATGAGGGACAGCTTCTCCTTTCCGAAGCTTTCCTGACCGAGCTCGCCACCGTTCTGTTCCGCCCGAAACTAGACCGGTATCTCACCTTAGACGAGCGCAAGGCCTTTCTCCGAAGCCTCGATACGATCGGTGAACGCGTGCCCATCACCTATACCGTCCATGCCTGCCGCGATCCGAAAGACAATATGATCCTTGAGCTCGCCGTGAATGGCCGGGCAGACATGATCGTCACCGGAGACGACGACCTGTTATCGCTCAGCACATTTCAGGGCATCCCCCTGCTCCCGGCCGCCGCCTATCTCGCTTCCTAGCCCAGCGTTTGTCTCTTCCGCAATCCCCACGCCCCCAACATTCCCAAACCCGCCAGCATCAGCCCACTAGAAACCGGCTCCGGCGTGAAATCCAGATTCAGCCCCGGCACATTCTGCCGCGTCACCGTGGCATCCGCAATCACATTCCCGGAAGCATCCAGCACCGTGTAACCATCCAGATTCACGCTGCCGTAGCCCCCGGCGCTGACACGCAGGTCCGCCCCACCCCCCAACTCCCGAAAAATTTGGGCGCCCAAAGGAAGCGCAGCCCCGAATTGAACAGGCGAACTGACGTCGTAGGATTCCGAAAAACAGAACCCTACATACTGGCATCCCGGCGGCGCCGTCGGAAAAGGAGGCTCGTAACCGAAATCGGTGTAAACAGCACTCACGCCCGTCTTGGTCGAGCCTTGCACGAATGAAAATAGCGCGGCCCCTCCCCCGGTTGAGTAATAAGCGCTGGCTGCTATCGAGTAATGGGATATCAGAGTACCGGTTCCAGCGCCACCAGCGACAATCACGTCATCGCCGAAGGAAGAGACGAAGCGTCCAATGGACGACTGCTCGTTCAACCCTCCGTAGGCCGAGCCAAAAGCTGCGCTCGCCTGAGCCGAGCCTCCAACATCAATTCGCCCATTGAAGCTGGATGCGCCTGTGGAGCAGGATGCCGAAGAAGTGCCATATTGCTGGCAATAGAACGTCCCGGTAAGCGGCCCGTCAATGTTATTGGGACTGGTATTACTCACAAAGACGCTATCGGCCCAAAGCGGAACCGCGCCGCCCACTGCGACCAATCCAACCAGCGAAAGCAACAGAGCACGCCTTTTTCGTAAGCGCCACGCCCCCAACAGCCCCAAGCCCATCATCACCAGCCCACTCGAAAGCGGCTCCGGCGTGGGAAATAAATCCAGTCCCGGCACATTCTGCGGCGTCACCACCGCATCCCCAACCACGTTCCCGGAACCATCCAGCACCGTGTACCCTGTCAGGTTCAAATTGGAACCGGCAGAAATGAGCTGTATCCCCCCACCAATATGTTGGCTTGGGCCAAAACCGTCGGAAGTCAGATAGGCTTCCGCTCCCAAGGGAAGAGCATTTCCGAACCGAATGGGCGAAGTCACGTTGAACGTCTCCGAAAAACAGAGTCCGGTTGGGTCGCATCCCGGAGGTGGGGGTAGGTGCGGTGTAGTGTATCCCAAATTGGTGAAATCGGGAACAACGCCGGTTTTTGTTGAACCCTGTACGAACGAAAAATTACCGGCTCCCATGCCCCCTGTCGCATCGGCAGCAGCGGCTAAAGCGTAGTGAGCAACCAGAGTGCCGGACCCGCTGCCGCCCGTGACAACCACATCGTCGCTGAATGAGGCAACAAAATAAGCCGGCCCGCTGTTTCCCGATTGAATCTGCCCGGACAGCGCTCCGAAAGCGGCCGTGGCCTGGGCAAACCCTTCCCCGGTAATCCTGCCATTAAACGTGGAGTAGTTGGTTCCACAACCTGCCGAAGCAGTCCCCGATTGTTGGCAATAGTACGTTCCAGTCGGCGACTGGCCGGGAATGTCAGGCGGAAAACTGCTACTGGTTACATAAACGCTATCGGCCCTAACCGGTACCGCGCCGCCCACCGCAACCAACCCAACCAGCGCAAGCAACACCCCGCGCAGCCTCCGCAGCCGCCACGCCCCCAGCATCCCCAAACCCACCACTATCAACCCCCATGTCCCCGGCTCCGGCGTGAAATCTAAATTAAAACTAGTCGGCAGATTCCCCCGCGTCACCGTCGCATCTCCAATCACATTCCCGGAATCATCCAGCACCGTATAGCCAGTCAGGTTCAGGTTGGAGTAAGCCGTGACATCGCTGTTCGGCAAACCAATCAGCGACTCCCCGGACGGGGTGCCCAGATAGGCTTCCGCGCCAAACGGAAGTGCAGCCCCGAACTGTATCGGTGAAGCGACATCGTAGGATTCCGAAAAGCAGAAGCCCACGCCCTCGCATCCTGGCGGCGGATTTGGCGCGTTACCAGGGCCACTGCCGAGAAAAGTGTAATCGGGAGTAACGCCGGTTTTGCTGGACCCTTGCACAAACACAAACTCTGCCGGAGGGCCGTTAAAAGCTTCTCCCTCGGTCACTAAAGAGTAATGAGAAATCAGCGTGCCGGATCCGGCGCCGCCCGTGACCACCACATCGTCACTGAAGGACGCCACGAACCGGCCGTTCGCGTTAGACTCGGTAACTCCTCCACTCACCTTCCCAAAAGCCGCCGAGGCGCTGACATAGCCTCCACTATCTATTGAGCCGATACCAGCGCGGCTGGACGAACCAGTCTGACAAGATGCCGAAGACGTCCCGAATTGCTGGCAGTAGAAAGTCCCCGTGAACGCTCCCACTCCGGGGGCATTCTGAAGGCTGCTATTGCTCACAAACACACTATCGGCAAAAACAGGAACTAGGCCACCCACTGTAAGTAATAGAACAGACGAGAGAAATAGGCCACGGAATAGCATGAGGGGAGTATGCGCCAAGCACCGAAGACATGCAATGCAAAACCAGTACTTCAACCGCTTAGTGAAATGAATTTAACAAGAAGCACGCGGAAACCGACTCCCCCCGAAACAATCCACCTCAGTAGATACTCAACATGCGTCTCGAAAACAAAGTAGCCATCGTCACCGGAGCCGCCACCGGCATCGGTCAAGGAATCGCCCTTCGCTTCGCCCAGGAAGGAGCCGCCGTCGTTGTCGATTACGTCGGAAAACCCGGCACGCCCAACGAAACCATCGAAAAAATCAAAAACGCCGGAGGCCGCGTCGAGGCCGTGGAAGCCGACGTCTCCGATCCCGCCCAGGTCCAACACCTCATCGCCACTGCCGTGAAAGCCTTCGGAAAGCTCGACATCGCCGTCAACAACGCGGGAGTGGAGAGTAAATTTCCCTTCGTCGACTACCCCATCGAGAAGGTCCGCGAAATCATCAACGTCAACCTGATCGGCCCCTTCTTGGTCGCCCAATCCGCCGCAAAGCAGATGATTCAACAAGGCCACGGAGGCCGCATCATCAACATTTCATCCGTTCACGAAGACCTGCCCATGCCGACAAACTCCGCCTATTGCGCGTCGAAGGGAGGTCTCCGCATGCTCGCCCGAACAATCGCGGTCGAGCTCGGCAAGCACAATATCACCGTCAACAACGTCGGACCCGGAGCCGTCTACACTCCGATCGACGCCGACATCGAAGCCAAGCCCGAAATGGAAAAAGCCCTCATGGGCGAGATTCCGCTAAATCGCTGGGGCCAACCCGCCGACGTCGCCGCCGTCGCCCTGTTCCTAGCCTCCGACGAGGCCGGCTACGTCACCGGCTCCACCTATTTCGTGGACGGCGGCATGCTCCGCCAATCCGGAAGCTATTGACCCAAAACCCGCCGGTAATCCGCCTTGTCCCCGAGTACGGTACTCTTCGAAATCGAAGGAGTTCAATTCGGCGGAAAAACAGGTTCACTTTCTTAACTGAACGACATCGATCTCCCGCAGCATTCTTAAGGAGCGCACCGGGCGTCTATCGTGCGGCACAACGATACGGAGCGGACCTTCCTTCGCCGAGAGCGATTGCCCTTCGCGCTTATCGGCCAGAATGATATTCGAATCGGTAACCGACGGATCGAACTCGGCCAGGGCATACACCACCGCGTAGCCGTCACTTGCCAGCGCCATCACATAGCTCGCAAGCTGTTTGCCGTGCAATCCCTTCCCGAAATCGACGCCGCCTTGGGCGAGCACGTCATGCAGCAGCGCGCCTTCATAGCTGATCTGCTTGCCATGATCCTGCAATACAGCAGTATGTCGCGGCAGCTTAGCCAAACCTTCGGCGGAAATCTTGACTGGCGGCGTCTCATTGATCCGCAACACAATCTGTCCCGACGCTTGTAAGCACGCAAGAATAAAACAAATAAGAATGGGGCGCATAGACTGTACTTTACCCCGCAGTCGGGCGGCGGATCATCTACTTTTTCATCAACTGATTCGGCTCGACGCAACTCCAGTCCCCAATGGTTTGCCTCTCGCAGCGGGCTGAGCGAGCTATTCATATCGGAGCGCAGCCAGCACGGGACGCGTGCTTTCGCGCAGTATCAGTCCGAGGATATCGCGCCTTTGGGAGCCCACCGCCATGCGGATGCCGACTTCGCGCGTGCGGAGGGCGACGATATAGCTGACCGTGCCGTCGATGCCCATCGAGGCGAGTAGAAGCCCGTGCAAGCCCAGGGTAGACGCAAGATTCAGGGCCGGTCACGCGCCGCGCTTACTCTTGCCGCGCGGCGCTCCTGTCTATGCTAACGTGTGAGCTGAAATGCGATGTTCACCAGCCTTGATGGTCGCCCTTTTGTTCGCGGCTTTCTCGCTCTTTACGGACGCACAAAACACAGTGCCCCACACCGCCCAAGTCCAGGAATCCCAAGGCATGCCGCCGCGAGCCACTCCCGGCGACTATCCCTGCCAGGCTCGCATAGGTCGTATCGCTATTGGCGCCGAGTTCATGGGCCACGCCGTACCCAAACCCGAAGGGCCACTCTCGACGGACGATTATGTGGTCGTCGAAACCGGCTTCTTCGGCCCCTCAGGCGCCCACATTAATCTGTCCAGGGGCGATTTCTCCCTCCGCGTCAACCGCAAAAAGAAGCCCTTCCCCAGCGAGCCTTATGAATTAGTGGACAGCTCTCTCAAAGATCCCGCCTGGGCCCCGCCCAGTCCGCCTGAATCGAAATCGAAATCCAAAAGCAGCTTCGGTACCGGTGGCCAGGGGGATAATAACCAACCGCCCCCGGTTATCCACGTCCCCATTGAACTGCAGCGCGCCATGGCCCAGTACGTCGAAAAGGCCTCGCTGCCCCAAGGCGACCGCCCACTCCCCAAAGCCGGACTTATCTTCTTCCAATACCACGGCTCCGCCAGGAGCATTCACTCTCTCGAACTCATTTACTCGGGTTCCCTCGGCAAAGCCACGCTCGAACTCCAGCCCTAGCTCTGGTCCCATAGCGCGAGCGGCGTTGAGAGCAATTGTGCCGAAGTGTTTTCCCCTTCGGTGAAAGCACTCGTAATCGTCGCCCATGCCTGAAACGACGACTTGTAACGATTGCAGTCGGGCGGACCATATACTTTTTCACCAATTGATTCGGCTCGACGCAACTTCAGCCCTCAATGGTTTGCCTCTCGAAGCGGGCTGAGCGAGCTACTTTCCGTCGCAAAATACCAGTGTCAGCCACTCCCTCACGGTCGTGGTTCCGTAAGTACATGCAAAACTAGAGGTCTCTTCTGAACCGCGCACGTTAGTAAGCGGGTTTTTGCATTTTGCGACGGAAACGAGCTATTCGTATCGGAGCGCCACGGTAGGATCGACGCGCATCGCTCGTCGGGACGGCGGATAAGCGGCTAGCAGCGCAACGGTCAAAAACAACAGCGGGACTCCGACGAAGGAGATGCCGTCGAGGGTATTGAGTCCATAGAGCAGACCCTGCAGAAGGTAAAAGGCTCCCACCGCGAGAAGCATTCCCAGGAGCAATCCAGCAATCGTGGGACGCGTGACTTCTCGCAGGATGAGTCCTAGGATATCGCGCTTTTGGGCCCCGACCGCCATGCGGATGCCAACTTCGCGCGTGCGGAGGACGACGATATAGCTGACTGTGCCATAAATGCCCATGGAGGCGAGCAGCAGCCCCAGCAGCCCGAGAGTGGAAGCAACAGCAGCCGCAAGGCTGGAGACCATGAACGGCGCCGACAGGCGCAGTATCTCCTGGAGGGTGGAAGAGGTTGCCACCAACTCGGGGTCGATGGACGAGATCACCGGACCGATTTCTTTGGTAACCGGCCCCGGATCGGACTGCGTCCGGATAAGGATCGGGCGACCTCCGAGTCGGTTCTCCGGCAAAGGCAGATAGACCCGCTTAGAGTTGCTTCCGTCAAGCTCAACGCCGCGTATGTCGCGGGCCACCCCGATGACTTGATAGACAGGCCCATCGGCTAAAGGCTCGCTCTGATTATGGATCCGCTCGTCGGTGATCCCCAAACGGAGACTGCGGCCGATGGGGTTCGCATCCGGCCAGAGCCGTTTGGCGGCTGATTCGCTGAGAATGACGGAATGCTCGGGCTGCCCGTGCGATTGAAAGATATGGCCCAAAAAAAGAGGGATGCCGAGCGTTTCGAAGTAGTTTGACTGAACGTAGGTGTAGTACAGAATCGACTGCGCATTGTGGACCGAGGCTTTCCCTCGACCGAGCGCGACGACGCCTGTTCGAAATTCATTATCGAGCGGCGTCCGAGCGCTGGTCATTACAGCCACTCCGGGCAAGGCCGCGAGGCGCGTACGAAGCTCCCGGATGACAGCAACCTCGCGGTCGGCGGTGTATTTCGAAGCCCCGGGAAATTGGATATCCAGGACGACGACGTGCTTGGTTTCGTAGCCGGTGTCGGTCTTCAGCGCGTGAATGGAACTGCGAATGAACATGCTTCCGGCGATCATCAGCAACAGCGAAAGAGAAACTTGCGCCACGATAAGCAGATTTTGGAGCCGCCGGGTGCGGCGCGGCGAGGTACTGCCTCTGACGCTAGAGGCGAGCGCGGAGCGGGAGCTATCCAGGGCCGGGGCGAGCCCGAACAAGAGTCCGGCAACCAGAGAAATTGCCAGCAGATAGGCAAAGATTTGGAGGTCGGGGGTCACATGGAAAATGAGCGTGCCAACCTCGGCGGGGAAGGCCTCGGCGGCCAGGAGCACCGATATTTGCAAGAATGTTTGTGCGAACAGAAGCGCTACGATGCCAGCCAGCAGGCCCAGCAGAGCGCTTTCCGTCAGCAGTTGCCTGAGTACGCGTAGTCGGGTTGCCCCAAGCGCCAGCCGCATGCGCAGTTCGTTCTGGCGGGATCTGGCGCGAGCCAGTTGTAAGCTCCCGACATTGGCGCAAGCCACCAGCAGCAGCATTGCAGCAGCCAGCATAATGAGCAGAATGGTCAGTTTCATTCCACGGTAGAGCTTCAAAGGGAGCGGGAACGGCGAACCCGGCCAGACGGTGGCAGCGCAAGGCTCAGCCGAATCGGAGCGAGGATCATGTAGGGCGCGAAGGCGATCGGCCATTACCGTCATCTCCGCTTGCGCTTGGCCGATACTGACGCCGGATGCGAGGCGGCCAAATAGGCGGAAACGACGATTTTCGCGGTCGCGCAGCCAATTGCCGTCGCCATGAACCAGCGGCTCTAGGCTGAGTGGAAGCCAGAAATCAGGTACCGCGATACCAGTGCCGAGGAAGTCGTGCGGGGTGATTCCGACTATTTGAACGGCAGCGCCATTGAGGTGAATGGTCTTTCCCAGCACCGTCGGATCTCCCCCAAATCGCTTCTGCCAATAGTTCTCGCTGATGAGCGCAAAGGGCACGGCTGCGCGCCGCCAATCAGAGAAGAGATTCCTCCGGCCTTGGGGCGGCAAGCTTGACACCGTGCCCGTTTTGCGCGGATTCCTCATGAGAACCGACGGCGAGGCGACGAGCGCAGGAATACCTATCGATTCAAAGGTACGACCGCGCAAGGCCTTCACTCCGAGAACCTTAAAGTAATTTTCGGAGACAACGAAGACACTGGCGAACTCCCCGTTGCTTGCCCCGGGAGGTAGCAGTCCCAATCTCCCCATCTCCGATTCGGCCACCACCGTGCGCTGGCTGCCACCCGCATCTGAGAGCGTCATCCGATCCTCGCTAAAAGCGATCAGGCCACTGAAGGAATGCATGCTATCCCGATACGTTTCGTAATCGGGATAGCTGAACAGGGGATCGGTCACGCCCGAGTGGCGGATCAACGCGAGATTGACCATCTCGCCGGGATCGCGGGCATCGAGAGGCCGGGCAACCATTGCCTTGTACGCGGTGAACACTGTCGTGTTCGCCCCGATACCGATCGCCAGGGCAAAGACCGCGACAGTTGTAAAACCCGGATGGCTCCGGAGCTGCCGGAGTCCGTAACGAAGATCCTGGACCAGCCCCTCAGCGAAATTCCACCCCCACGTCTCCCTGCTCCGCTCCCGCGCAATCGTCACGTTGCCGAACCGCCGCCGAGCCGCATCGTGAGCTTCTTCCGAAGACATCCCGGATTCCCGATTCTCCTGCGCTTCCATTTTGAGGTGGGCAAGAATCTCCTCGTCGAGATCGTCTGTCGGCTTGTTCCGGCGAAAAAGGGATCGGATCTTTGAAAACTCTCGTCGCCAACTCATTGCCCCTCCTCGGAATTCCCCGGCGTGAGAACAGCGCTTATCGCCCTGACGAATCGCTCCCAACGGGAAGTCTCGGCCACAAGCTTTCTCCGCCCGGCGGGAGTCAAGCTGTAATACTTGGCCCGTTGCTTATTCTCAGAAACACCCCACTCGGCTGTGATCCACGCCTCTTGCAAGAGGCGCTGCAGTGCCGGGTAAAGTGAACCATGGTCAACTTTGAGAGCGTCGTCGGATATGCGCTCAATGGACTTCGCAATGCCATGCCCATGCGTGGGTCCCCAGCGCAGGGTCCGTAGTACCAGCATGTCCAGCGTGCCGTAGACTAATTCGATTTGGTCGCCTGGTCGTTTCTTAGGCATGGTAGTAGTCGTTCTACCACATGAAGTAGGAGTCTGTCTACTACCGCAACGTCTTGCCTATCGCCACGCTCCCTCGCCAAATTCTCTACAATCAAAAGAAGGTGAACCCATGGCAACCGCGCTCTCCACTCCTGCCGTCCCAGGCGTCCCGGTCGAGGAATACATTGCCCGCTTCGTTGAGGGCGGCGAAAAGCCAACCTGTGAATACCTGGACGGGGAACTATTTCCAAAATCGATGGGTACGCTAAATCACGCTATCGTGCAGGGAAACCTGGCCCGCTTTCTATCGGAAAGATTTGAGGACCGCTATCTCGCCGTGCCGGAATTAACCACCCGCTTGCAGGAGCATCATTTCCTCGTGCCCGACGTTGCCGTCATTGACCGGTCCCATCCCGTCGAAGGCCGCTACCCTGGCCCCCAGCAACCCGTCTTCCTCTGCATCGAGATCATGTCTCCGCCCGACCGCTTCGGCAAACTGACCGCAAAATGCGAGGAGTATCACGCCTGGGGCGTTCCCCACTCTTGGATCATCGACCCCGACCGCCAGATCGCCTGGGAATACACTCCCACCGACTACCAGCCCCGTAAAGCGGAAAACAACCTCACCGCGGGCCCCATTTCGTTGACCTTCCCCGAAATCTTTCACGGCCTATAGCCACCATGAATGTAATACATCTAACACATAAGCCACGGAACGAACCCAATTCCGTTTCGTAATTCGCACCCCCAAAACCGCCGTTCACGCATTTACCCGAATCTTTATCTCTCATTTCCTCAGCCACTTCGGCGTATTTTCGCTCGCCCGCCGCACCGGCCTTGCTCCATACTCGCCAGCGAAATGCCGGATTCCCGCGAGCCCCGCTTCAACGCAATCAAACACGGCTGCTGCGCCATCACTCCCGTTCTCCCCGGTGAAGACGAAGCCGCCTGGCGCGAAGTCGAGGCCGACTGGTTCGACGATTACAACCCGCAAACCCCGGTCAGCCGCACCCTGGTCGCCGAAGCCGCCCTCGCCTTCTGGTTTATGGCCCGCAATCGCCGCAGCTTCCAGAAAACGGAACTCGGTCTCGCGCAAAAGGAACCCCTCGACTGGAACAATGAGGACCACATGAACTACCACCGCTTCCTCCGTTACAAGACCGCCGCCGAGCGCACCTTCTCCACCGCTTTCAAGAACCTGGAATACCTCCGCAAAGCCCGCCTGAGCGAAATGGAAGCCCTGCGCCGCGTCGAGCGGAAAGTCGAAGCCCTGCAACTCCAATTCGCCCGCGACGAGGCCAAACTCGAACTGGGCCACGCGCGCCTGGAATTCGACCGGGAAAAGCACGCCGCCAAACAACAAACACCACCCAAGACCGCCGCCGCCGCCGCACCGACGAAAAAACCCAAAAAAGAAACCTTCGACGTCGCCGAACAGTGGGTCGAAATCACCATCACCGATGGCGTCACCAAGACCGACTACGTCCCCACCAACGAAGAACTTCTCGAAGAACTCGAAAAACAACAACTCGAGCCCAAAATGGTTTACCGCCGCCTCAACTTCCCCGACGGCGTCCCGCCCGAGTACGCCTGGACCAACCTGCACGACCCCAAAACCTGCGAAACCACCCGAGCCGGCCACTGGTGCCCCCTCTGCTCGGTCCACGAACGCGGCGGCCACGGCATCCAGCGCATGACCTTCGATACTTGGGTCCAAATCATCGAAAAAGAATCCCAAACCCCCGGCCAACACGCCGGACCCACCGGTGTCGGCAATCTCCCCCAGCCCAAGGAACGGGGAGGCGACCTCGACTACGCCGAACTCCTCGAACTCGAACAACGCCAGAAGGAACTGCGCGAGAAGTAGAGATTCTACATCCTAAGGAGGTAGAATCTCTACAGTGCTATGAAAGAGCGTTATCAAAACCGGATCGAGCTTCTCCAGGGAACCCTCGATATGCTCATCTTGCAAACCCTGCAATGGGGACCGCAACACGGCTACGCCATCAGCAACGCCATACGTGCCAATTCAGGCGATATTCTGCGTGTCGAGACGGGCTCGCTCTACCCCGCCCTCCATCGCCTCGAAAAGCAAGGCTGGCTAAAGTCCGATTGGAAAACAACCGAAGGCAACCAGCGCGCGAAATTTTATCGCCTCACGCCCGCCGGTAAAAAGCAGCTACTCTCGCAACGTAACCGCTGGGACGAAATGGTGAACGCCATCGCCGGCGTGCTCAACCCAGCGAAAACGGAGGACCTGCCATGACCTTCCGGAACCTCTTCCGCCGCAAACGCCTCGACGAAGAACTGAACGCCGAAATCGAAAGCCACCTCGCCATGGCCGCGAAGGACCACATCGAAGCAGGCTCATCTCCTGAAGAAGCGCGTCTGGCCGCTCGCCGCGAATTCGGCAACAAAAGCCTGATCAGCGAAACGACCCGCGACATGCATGGCTGGACACAGCTCGAATCACTTTGGAAAGACACCCGCTACGCCGCACGAACCCTCGCCAAAAATCGCACCTTCTCGCTCATGGCGATCCTGGCTCTCGCCCTCGGCATCGGAGCCAACACCGCCATCTTCACCGTCGTCAACGCCGTTCTTCTGCAACCGTTGCCCTACCCGAAACCAGCGCAGCTGATGCGCCTCTGGGACTCCTTCGGCACGCCCGGTAACTTCGAGCCCGTCTCCTACCCTAACTTCCTCGACTGGCGCGCCTGGAATCACACCTTCTCCGGCCTGGCAGCTTTTGGGGGCGCGACCGACATTCTCACCGGGTCCGGCAAGCCAATGCATCTGCAAGGCGTTCTAGCCACCGCAAATTTGTTCCGTGTTCTCGGCGTCCATCCCATCCTCGGCCGCGATTTTTTGCCCTCCGAAGACCAGCCCAAGGCCAACCACGGCGCTGACTCCATTATCTTGAGCTACGGTCTCTGGAAAAGCCGCTTCGGAGCGGACCCGCACATTCTCGGCCGACCCCTCCTTCTCGACGGCCAGCCGTTTACCGTCGTCGGCGTCATGCCCTCCGGCTTCGATAGCCGCAGCGGCATCGCCCATCCCGAATTCTGGATCACCGCTGCCGCCCTCGCCGAAACATTGCCCGGTATGAGCAAACCCGTGGGCGAGGAACGCGGCATGTCCTATCTCGGAACTATCGGTCGGCTCAAACCCGGCGTTTCTGTCGCGCAAGCGCAAGCGGATATGAATCGCGTTGCCGGGTTGCTCATGCGCCAATATCCGAAAGACGACCACCGCGAAGGCGTCATCGTTCAAACCCTACGGGAATCCATTACCGGCGATACAAAGCCGCTTCTGTTGCTCTTGTTGGGAGCGGCGGGAACAGTCTTTCTGCTCGTCTGCGCCGATGTAGCGGGCCTCGTGCTGGCCCGCACCGCCCGCCGTCACCGCGAACTCATTATTCGCGCCGCCGTTGGCGCAACCCGCTGGCGCATTGTCCGCCACATCTTGGTCGAAAGCGCAATCCTAACTTGTGTGGCCCTGATTCTCGGCTCATGTATTGCCGAGGTGAGCGCGAAATCGTTGCAGATCGCCCTCAATATTCCTCTTCCAGTGCCAACTCACCTCGACGGCCGGGTATTCATCTTCGCCTTCGGTATAGCTGTGCTCGCGTCCCTGTTGTTTAGCCTCGCGCCCATGCTGGAAGTGCTGCGAACCGATCCCGCGCACGGCCTCAAAGAATCCTCCGCCGCGACCAGCGCCGGTCGCCGCCAACTCCGGATGCAAAACGCCTTCATCGCTGGCCAAATCGCGCTGACAATGCTTCTGCTCAGCTCTTGCGGCCTCTTCACCGTCGCCTTGATCCAACTCGGGAATGTAAATCTCGGTTTCCGGCCCGATCATGTCCTAGCAGTGCCTTTTGAGCTATCGGATGTCAACTACTCCGCGCCCCAAAGCAGAGAATTTAGAAGCGCACTACTAGCTCGCGTGAGCCGCCTTCGGCAAGTTGAATCGGCCAGTATCGGAAGTGAACTGCCGCTCGACGGCAATATCTCCAATACTGCTATCGATAAAGTGGCCGGACGCCCCATTCCGCCGGACCGTATCACTGGCATAACCGACGTCTCGGTCAGCCCCAGCTATTTCCGTACACTCGGCATTTCGTTGCAAAAAGGCCGCCCATTCGATACTCGCGACACTGATGCATCCTTGCCGGTTGTCATTCTCAATCAAACCGCGGCGAAACAGTACTTCGGCTCGCAAGATCCCATCGGGCAACAGATCGAACCTGGGATGTGGCCGGGCAGCGGCTCCGTGACACAACCCCGCACCATCGTCGGAGTCGTCAACGACGTAAAAATACAAGGCCCCAGTGAAAGCGCCCGGCCCATGATCTATTGGCCCGTCACACAAATTCCGCCCAGCTCGGGCTTTGACCTGATCGTGCGTACCACTGGCGATCCGCTCCATCTACTCGGAGCCATCACGGCCCAAGTGCATGCCCTCGATAAAAATCTCCCCGTCGACAACGTCCAACTACCCAGGGAATCCGTCGCACAGTCGCTGGCTCTGCCCCGTCACTACGCCGCGCTCATCGCCTCATTTGCTTTTCTGGCAATCATGCTCACCGCTATCGGGCTCTACGGCGTCATCTCTCAAGCGATCGCGCAACGGACTCAGGAGATCGGCATCCGCATGGCTCTCGGCGCGTCCCCGAGTCAAATTCTGTCCAGCTTTCTCCGCCGCGGTCTCGCCCTTAGTCTTGCCGGCGCCGGAATCGGCCTGATGCTCAGTCTTGCCGCGGCCCGGCTTCTTCACGGAGCGCTGTGGGGGTTGCCTGCTGAAGAACCACTCTCATTTGGTTTAGCCGCTCTCCTTCTCTTTACGATCACAATGGCAGCCGTCTATTTTCCAGCCCGACGCGGCGCGCGCATTAACCCAATCAATGCCCTAAGGCACGAATGAGACGAGCGTAGGAGATCATGAAAGTAGCTACAGCCGGTTCATCATGGCATTGGCGGTCGGCTCAAAATAGTCGCGTAAAATCTGTTCGGCCGCAGGCGGCAATGCGGTTTGCTTCAGCGCCTTATCCATCAGCAGCAACCACCGGTCGCGTGCCGCCGCATCCACCGGAAACGGAGCATGGCGCATACGTAAGCGCGGATGGCCCCGGTTTTCGATGTACCGCGCAGGACCGCCGAAGCGGTAAATGAGAAAATCGCGCAAGCGCTCCTCCGCGCCGGGAAAGTCGTCCGCCGGATAGATCGGGCCGAGAATATCGTCTTGGGGAATTTGGCTATAGAATGCACGGATCAGGCGGCCAAAGCCGTCTTCTCCAATCGCGCTGTATAATTCGTGCTCTTCCACGAATGTGAGGGTACCATTTTGCATAGGTTTAGATCGAAAGGAACGAAGTCCGCATAACCAATGGCCGCCAAAACCGAACTCGCCGCCATAGCCGTAGAAACTCAGATCGCCACCTTTCCGGCTCTCCTGCTCGATTGTGGCGTCACGCTGCTGAACGTCGATGCCGCTTACGAAACCTATGGCGAGCTAAACGAAACCCGCACGAACGCCATCCTGGTGCTGCATGGCTTCACGGGCGACGCCCATGCCGCCGGCGTTAGCAGCGAAACCGGGCAACCCGGCTGGTGGTCCACCATGATCGGCCCCGGCCTTGCCTTCGATACCGATCGATATTTCGTTATCGCAACCAATGTCTTAGGCGGCTGCCGTGGCACCACCGGCCCCGGTTCCGCCGATCCGGCCACCGGTCAGCCCTATGCCATGCGCTTTCCCGTTATCACGATTGCCGACATGGTTCGCCTGCAAAAAATGGTCGTCGAACACCTCGGCATCGAGCGTCTGCTGGCCGTCGCCGGCGGCTCCATGGGCGGCATGCAAGCACTGCAATGGGCCGTGGCCTATCCCGACGCCGTGCTCGCCGCGATACCGATCGCCACCACCGCCCGGCATAGCGCCCAGCAAATCGCCTTCAACGAGGTCGGACGCCAGGCCATCACCGCCGATCCGGACTGGAACGAAGGCGACTATTACACTGGCAAGCCTCCCGCCCGCGGTCTCGCCGTGGCCCGCATGGTCGGTCACATCACCTACATGAGCGATGCCTTCATGCGCGAAAAGTTCGGACGCCGCCTGCGCGACAAAAGCGCCTTCGGTTTCGATTTCTCCGTCGATTTCGAAGTGGAAAGCTATCTCCGCTACCGGGGCAGCCAGTTCGTCAGCCGCTTCGATGCAAACTCCTATCTCTACATCACCAAGGCTATGGATTACTTCGACCTCTCGGCCGGCAGTTCGTCCCTCGCCGCCGCCTTGGAAGGGTCACGAACGCGCTTCCTAGTGTTGAGCTTCACCTCCGACTGGCTTTATCCCACCTATCAATCGCTGGAACTGGTCAGTGCCCTGCGCGGCCGCAACGTCGACGTCGCCTTCTGCGAACTGACCTCTCAGTACGGCCACGATGCTTTCCTGCTCGAAACAAAAGAACAAAGCGAGCTGGTCCGCGGATTCCTCCACAGCGTCTTTCGCGAAGCGGAACCGCACACCCCCGCACTGACGCCCGCCAGCCCGCAGCTCATCAACCGCCGCGATTACGCCATGATCGCCGAGCTGGTCGAACCGGGATCGCGAGTGCTGGACCTCGGCTGCGGCGAAGGTGAACTCCTCGCCTGGCTGCGCGAATACAAAGGAGTTCATGCCCGCGGCGTCGAAATCGAAGCCGCCAAAATCCGCCGCGCCATTGCTCGCGGTGTCTCCGTTTATCAGGGCGATATCGAACAGGGCTTGGCCGATTATCCCGACGCCGCGTTCGATTTCGTCATCCTCAGCCAGACGCTCCAGGAAATGCGTTATCCCTTGCGCGCTCTCCGTGAAATGCTGCGCGTCGGCCGCCGCGCCATCGTCGCCTTTCCGAACTTCGGCCATTGGACTGTGCGTCTTTCCCATCTGTTCAGTGGCCGCGCGCCCCGCACCAATCTTTTTCCTTACGACTGGTACGAATCGCCCAACCTGCATTTCCTCACCGTCAATGACTTCATCCTCCTTTGCCGCAAACAAAACTGGATCATCGAGCGCCAGTTCTTCCTCCACGGCGATCGCGAGGTTCGCCTGTTCCCCAACCTGACCGCCGAAGTAGCCGTCTTTTCGATCAGGGGATCTGTCTAGAAACCTATAATGAGGACGTCGAGGACCTATCCATTGCCATCCGTTGCCCAAACCTTCATTGACGCGAATCGTGACCGCTTGCTGGACGAACTCAAGGAGTTCCTGCGCATCCCCAGCATCAGCACCCTTCCCGAACACAAAAACGATGTTGCCCGCGCGGCGCAATTCGTAGCCGACAGCCTGAAAAACGCGGCCCTCGAAAACATCGAGGTCATCGCAACGGACAAGCACCCGCTGGTCTACGCCGACTGGCTTCATGCGCCAGGCAAACCCACCGTCCTCTGCTACGGGCACTACGATGTGCAGCCGCCCGACCCGGTTGAGCTGTGGAAGACGCCGCCCTTTGAGCCCGATGTACGCGACGGTAATCTTTACGCCCGCGGCGCTTGCGACGACAAAGGCCAGATGTATATGCACATCAAGGCCGTCGAAGCGCTCCGCGAAGTCCACGGCGGCCAGCTTCCGTTAAACCTGAAGTTTCTGATCGAAGGCGAGGAAGAAGTTGGCGGCGAGTCGATTTCAAAGTATGTTCCCGAGCACAAAGACAAGCTGAAAGCCGACGTGGCCCTGGTCTCCGATACCGAGCTCTTCGCCGATGGCGTCCCCACGCTCTGCATCGGCCTGCGCGGACTGATGTATCTGGAGGTCGAAGCCACCGGCCCGATGCGCGACTTGCACTCCGGCATGTACGGAGGCGCCGCGCCCAACGCCGTCTATGGCCTCGTCGAGCTCCTGGCAAAAGCAAAGGATGCGGACGGTCGCATCCAGATTCCCGGCATCTATGACGATGTCATTCCGCCCGATCAGGCCGAGACCGCGAGCTGGCAACGCCTGCCCTTCTCCGAAGCCGAATTTTTGAAAGACGAAGTCGGATCGACCGCATTAACCGGCGAGCCCGATCAGTCCGTACTAGCTCGCGTCTGGGCGCGTCCTACATTCGAAGTGCACGGAATCGCCGGCGGCTTCACCGGCGTGGGTGCCAAGACCGTCATCCCGGCCAAAGCCACCGCGAAAGTTAGTCTTCGACTAGTTCCCGGGCAAGATCCTCAGAAGGTCTTGTCTTCCGTGAAGAAGTGGGTGGAACAGAACACACCCAAAGGCATTCAGACGGAAGTGCGAGTGTTCGGCGCAGGTCCGGCGATTTCCGTAAATCCACATAACGCCGCCATCGAAGTGGCCGCGAAAGCCTTCAGCGAAATGATGGGCAAGGACACCGTATTCGTCCGTAGCGGCGGCTCCATTCCGATTGTCGGCGAGTTTGCAACTCACCTGGGCATCCCAACGGTGCTGATGGGCTTTGGCCTTCCTGACGACGGATTGCATTCGCCCAACGAAAAGTACCGCATCAGCAATTACTACGACGGAATCCTGACGATCGCCCATTTCCTAAATGAATACGGAAAATCTTCTGCAGAACCGCGACCGTGAGGGAGAGGGAGCGGTCCCGTCGAGGACCGCTCAGTCCGAGCAGGTGGCCCGTTCCGCCGGAATTGTTTCCATCGCCATCATGATCAGCCGTGTCACCGGGCTGGTCCGCGAAACCCTGATGGCTCACTTGTTCGGTGCGGGCTTGGTCTTCGATGCGTTCTTGCTCGGCTTTCGCATTCCAAGCCTGGCGCGCAATCTGTTCGCCGAAGGAGCCTTCTCCTCGGCCTTCGTCCCGACCTTCACGGCCACTCTCGCCGAAGAGGGAAAGGAGGAAGCAGCTAAGCTCCTAAACCTCGTCAGTACGGCAACATTCGTCTTCATGGGGCTGCTGTGCATCCTCGGAATCATCTTCAGCCCCGAGTTCGTCTGGGCGTTAGCCCCCGGCTACGCGGCTGTTCCCGGCAAGTTCACGCTTGCGGTTCACTTGAGCCGCATTATGTTTCCGTTCCTGCTGCTGGTGACCTTGGCCGCGCAGGTGATGGGGGCGTTGAACTCGTGCAATCAGTTCTTCATTCCGGCGCTTGCTTCCACCGTCTTCAACATCGGTTCCGTTATTTCGGGATTGGCATTGGGGTTCTGGCTGGGTCCCCGGCTTGGCATTTCGCCGATCGAGGGCATGGCCTATGGCGTCGTCATCGGCGGAGCGCTTCAATTCCTATGGCAATTACCTAGCCTCTATAGAACAGGATTTCACTTCCGGCCAAGCTTCGCCTGGAGGCATCCAGGATTGCGTAAAATACTGCGTCTGATGGCCCCGGCCCTGCTCGGCGGCGCGGCCCTGCAGATCAACGTGATGGTGAATACAAACTTCGCGTCGCGCATCTCCGATCCGTTGCGCGGCCACGACGGCCCGGTGAGCTGGCTGTCTTATTCATTCCGTTTTATGCAGCTTCCCCTCGGGCTTTTCGGCGCAGCTTTCGCGTCTGCCTTATTGCCCGCCGTTTCCCGCAACGCAGCCGAAAAGAACTTCGACGAATTTCGTAGAACACTTGCCCGGACCTTCAGCCTCGTCTTTCTGATGACCATTCCGTCCTCCATCGGCCTTGCCATTCTGGGTCGGCCGATCATTGGGGCCATTTTTCAAGGCGGGCACTTCGACGCCTACGACACCAGGCAAACAGCCGTCGCTTTATCCTGTTTCGCCGTCGGGCTCTTGGGCTATTCAGCAACGAAGATCCTGAACCCGGCATTCTATGCGCTCTCCGACGCGCACACTCCGATGTACGCCAGCGTATTTTCCATTGCCTTGAATTTCGGCGTTGCGTATTCCCTGCTACGCTGGTCGCACCTGAGGCAAGCGGCGTTAGCGCTTTCCACCTCCACCGTCGCCATCTTGGAGGCACTGTTCTTATTTGAGCGTTTGCGCCGCAAACTGGGCGGTATCGAAGGCAAATACGTCATTCATCGCCTCACCCGCATCTGCATCGCCTCGGCGTTGATGGCCATCCCGGTCGCGCTATCGTACTCCTGGCTAAACGGCCATCTGGCGGCATCCAGAATGAACTATCTCTGCGAGATCGCGATCTGCGTGCCCCTCGGACTCCTGGCGTTTGCCGGAAGTTCACGATTGCTGGGCGTGGAGGAACTGGGATATGTGACAGGCATCTTCTTGAGGTTGCGTGCTAAATTTTAAGTACATGTTGCAGGACCTTGCTCGTGCGCTGCGTCTACAGGCGCTTGACCGCAAGATTGCTCTTCTTGAAAATGAAATCTCGACGCTTCCGAAGCACATCGCCGAGATCGAGAAAAAATTAGAGGCCCATACGCGCCGCCTCGAAACCGACAAAGCGGCGCTTGCCGCGAACAGCCGTGATCGAAAAAAGCTGGAAGGCGACATTCAGACTCACGACCAAAAAATCTCGAAATTGAAAGGTCAGATGCTCGAAGCCAAAACGAACGAGCAATACAAGGCCTTCCAAAATGAGATTGCGTATGCCGAAGGCGAGATACGTAAGGCGGAGGATCGCATCCTGGAGTTCATGGAGCAGTCCGAGCCGCTGGATAAGAATGTCAAAGCGGCGGAAACAGCTCTGAAAAAAGAACAAAAGGATGTAGAGAGCGAAAAGGCTCGTGCGCGCGAACAAACCGCCGTGAGCCAGAAGGCTCTCGACGAGCAAAAATCCGAACGTAAATCGGTAGTCGAGCAGATCGACAAGACGCTATTGGCCCATTACGAAAGAATTCGTAAAAAGACCAAGGGCACGGTCATTGCCGACGCTAGCGAAGGGCGCTGTAATGCCTGTCAAATCTCGCTACGGCCTCAGTTCTTTCAGGATCTACGGCGCGGCGATCAGGTAATGTTTTGCGAGATGTGCGGCCGTATTCTGACCTACAATCCCGTCATCGACGTGTCGGGCGATGTCGCCGCATCGCAACAGATGGCTTAATCAGTTTTGGTGAACAAAAATCGAGTCAAATAACCGGCGCATTCCGGTCTGAATGGCAAGAAGCTCGGCGTCCAGCGCCGAGGCGGTCTTGCGGTCTCCTGTCCAACGCTGTAAAAGATCGACCAGCATCTCCGCTTCTGATGGCGCAGCCGGAACGGCCTGACCGGAGCGGCCCGTCACGATGCGCAGGCCATGATCCAAGGCGCGGAAGAACGTAGTCGCCCGCAGGAGAAATTCAGCGTCCGCGCGCTCCAGGTGGCCCATCTTCTCGACCACATCGATCCGTTCCGGCGTGTTGAGACTTTTGAAGAACATGCCCGCGCCCTTCAAGCGCAAGTACATCAGAATGAAGTCCGCGTCGTAGTAGCCGCCGAAGCCGGCCTTGAGAGGGTTTGCCGTTCCCCCCTCCCGCTGTAACCGCAAGCGCATCTGGCGCAAGTCCTGTTTTGAGCGTCCACTCTGGCCGTAACGCCGCCAGTCGACCTGTTGAAGTTCGCTCAAGAACGTAGTGGCCCGCTCGATGTCACCGGCAATGGCGCGAGCCTTCATGTAGGCAATCCCTTCCCAGGCCTCCGCCTTCGTCGAGAAGTATTCGACGTACTTCGATTCGGTCTGCACCAGCGTTCCTTCCCGGCCGTCGGGGCGCAGCCGGGTATCGAGCGTGAGCGTCGCTCCCGTGCCGGTATAAGCCGCGAGTATTTCGATCAGGTGCTCGGCAACCCGCGTCCAAAACTGCTGACGGACGCCTTCGCTATCGGGAAGAATAAACAGTAAATCGGCATCGGAATCGAGATCAAATTCGCGCATGCCCAACCGTCCGAGCGCTACGACCATCATTTCGCTTTGCGGTTCAACGAACGGTTTTTCGGGGGTGGCGTGAAGCCGGGCGTGTGCAATCGCTTGTTCGAGTGAAATGCGGTAAGCGCGGGCGATGAGAAACTCCGCCAAGGCCGACGTCCGATCTAGCGTTTGAAACACCGGCTCGTTAAGACAGATGCTTCCGGCTTGGATACGGAACATCTCCCGGCTGAAGAAGCGGCGTAGCGCGGACACATCATTCAACGGGGCGGCCAAGCCTTCAAATGCCCAACGGCGAGTGGGGTGCTCGGCGATGCGCTGAATTTCTTCCAGCAACTTTAGGTCTCTCGTCAGTTGCTCAGAGAGAAACGGACTCACCTGGAAGATCTGAAGCGTGTAATCAGCCAACCGGAGATTGCTGTTGAGGAGGTGCATTGACGGACCATCGTCCAGCAGCACCCGGAGAAAATGAGAGAATCTGCGTTCGCCCCGCCGGATGCCACGCTCACGCACATGCCTGGCGAAGGCAGGAGCCATCTCGTCAAGATTCTGCAGCAGTTCTTCGGAGAGGCTGCCGGACGATTCTTCCGGCGTTTCCGAGAAGCGATCAAACGTGTTCGATGCGTTAAATACCGGCTGCGGGGAATAACAGAGCGGGCGCTGCGCGTGAACAATGCGGTCGTAAATAACTTGAACATCTTCAAGGTGACCGGTCAAATCTCGCAGGAGCTGGCGAGAGGGCATGCGGCGAGCGATGCGCTCTAACTGGGCGGCATTGGGGGGGAGGGTGTGGATCTGGAGATCGTCCTCGAATTGCAGGCGGTGTTCTAGACGCCGCAGGAACTCGTAAGCATTTACCAAACGTGCATACTCGGTGGCCGAAAGAAGATCTTTGTCGAGCAAACGGGAGAGGGCAAGCAGGGTACCGCCGTGCCGAACATGCGTGTCGCGGCCTCCATGCAGACGCTGAAGACACTGCACCAGGAACTCGATATCGCGAATACCGCCTCGCGCTAATTTGACATCCAGCACGTCTTTCGACAGGCGCTTGCGATTGAGTTTTTCGCTGATGCGCTCGCGAGTAACGGACATTGTTTCAATGGTGGAGAAGTCGATCGACGTGGAGTAGATAGAGGACTCGATAGACTCCAGCAGCGCTTGCCCCAACTCCCTGTCGCCAGCAGCAACGCGCGCCTTGATGAACATCTGCAATTCCCAATCGCGGGCGCGCTTCGAATAATATTCCTGGGCACCGGCGAGCGAGATGCAGACTTCACCGAGGCTGCCCTCCGGGCGCAATCGCAAATCAACGCGATAGGTTACACCGGCGGCAGTATACGTGGAGAGGAGGCTGGTAAGCTGATTGGCAACTTTTTTGAAGAATTCTTTGTTTGTGATCCTTTCCGGACCGGAGGTCTCGCCGTTGCTGCTGTAAAGAAAGAGTAGATCGATGTCGGAACTGTAGTTCAGCTCGCGGCCTCCGAGCTTTCCGAGAGCGAGAATCGTGAATGAAGCCTGAGGCGCGCCATAGCGCGGCGTAAGGTCTGAAATCACTGAATGAAGTGCGCTGGCGAGAAGCGTATCAGCGAGATTTGAGAGTTCTTCCGTGATGTTGCTGAGCGAACCCAAGTTACCAGCATCACGGATTACAAGACGTAGAAGCTCCCGGCGACGAAAAGAGGCCAGTTCCACGGCCCTCGATAAGCCTGTCATGCGTTGCTCGTGGAGAAACGCTTCCAGACGGCGTTGATAATCCTCGGCTGAGTAGGTGCGTGCTACATCGGAGATGGTCCATATCCATTCAGGATGGCGCAGCAGTTCTTCAGAAAGAAAATGACTAAAGCTAAAAATGGCAATGAGCCATTGCAGCCGCTCCTCGTCGTTTTCTAACTTTCGCAGAGCAGGTTCGTGGCGTTGCCCATACTCTACGGCATAATGGCGGGCGCGCGCTTCATCGACGGACGCACGCAGAAGTTCTTCCAGATGCTCATCCATTACGCGAGTTGTTCGAGTGTGTAGCCGGTTCGCTGTATTTCGGTGAAGTATGTTCTTGCCGAGTGGCCGTGGATTAAGAAGATGTTTTCAAAGAGGGCGGTCACGGCCTCGTGACCGCGCTGGTAAAACACGAGAACCGAAGGACCGGCACCGCTGAGAGCGCAACCAAGCAGACCAGTTTTTCGCAGTTGCAGCATTTCGCTGAAGCCTGGAATTAATGGCGCGCGATACGGCTGGTGAAGGCGGTCTTCGAGAGCGGCAGAAAACGAATCGGTGTTGCCGGTGAAGAGTGCGGCAATGAGAAGAGCCGAGCGCTGCACATTGAAGACGACGTCCTCGCGGCGATAGGTTTGAGGCAAAACAGAGCGGGCTCGTGATGTGGGCAACATGAAATCAGGGACCACTACAGCAACACCGTAACTTGCCGGAAGATCAACGCGAACCGCGTGGGTTCCGGACCCGTCCATCGAACTAGCCACGATCGAGCCCAGGACACAGGCGGAGACATTGTCCGGGTGGCCCTCGATACAAGCGGCCTCATCGAGAATACGATGACGGGACCAGTTCAGGCTGAGAAGCAGATTCGCCAAAACAACGCCGGCAGTAAGAGCGGCAGCGCTGGAGCCCAGCCCTTTGCCGATCGGTATCTCGTTATGGATCTCCAGATGGATGGAAGGGAGACGCATTTCTTGCACGGATGCAATGGCTGACGCAGTTTGCCAGATGAGGTTGGATTCATCTTGCGGTATATCAGTAGCATCAATGCCGGACGAGGTTACAATCAGGGCATCGGACGGCGAGGTAGTGCACGTGAGATGAAGGTTGAGAGCTAAACCAAGTGCATCGAAGCCCGGACCCAAGTTAGCGCTGGATGCAGGCACACAGAGACGATGTCGCATGAAGACTAAGAGGCCTATTGTAAACCGCCAGGCAGGCGTGCTTACTGTAGGCCTTTGAATATCTCGTCGACTGCGATCTGCTGTTCGCGGAAGAGCTTGAGCGCAATGCGGTCACCAATGCGATAGGTGGTGGTCTTACGGTCTGGAGTGGAAATTTTGATCAGTTTGCGACGGGGATCGACGACCCAGAACTCCTGGCATCCAGTATCAAGGCAGATGGCCTCACGGTCGTTAGTTTCCGAAACGGTGTTTGAGGGAGAGAGCACCTCGACGACGATGTCAGGGGAGCCGTGAAGGTTGTCGTCAAAGCTCATCACGCGGGCACGTTCGGCTGAAACATAGGCCACATCAGCCGCCCACAACTCGTGCTCCGGATAAGGACGAAACGCAAATTCAGGTCCTACTACGCTTTGTTCTTCGGCGTAGCGTCTAAAGAGATCCGAAATTCTACTCTGCAGGAACCAATGCTTGTATTTGGGGTAGGTCAACTCGACCAGCTCTCCGTGATGAAGTTCGTACCGGATGCCTTGCCTGGACTCTGGCAGTTGACGAAACTCTTCCACGGTCATCAGGCCGGCCGTCGTTGACATACAATAGACTCCTCTGATTATTGTAGGGCAGAACGTGCTATTGAATTTGCACCAGGTCGCTGGGAGGCTGCGGCTGATTTTCGTTGCCCCAACGCAGGCCCTCGCCGCGTTCCCGGAAGCGATTGACGGTGCGGCCGACGGCGAGTGAGCCATTGATGAGATGACGCGCGCGAAGCGGTCCGGCGACCTTGTATTCGCCAAGCCAGTGCATGCCCATGCTCATGGAGCAACCACACTCGGCACAGTTCGGTTTGCCACCGAAAACGCAAGGTTCAACCCGTGTTTTCAGATCGGCAGTATAGTTCACCGAGAGCTTCGAAAAAAGGCAAGTAGACGGACTGGCAGGGGGCTCGATGAAAGCGTCCATAAGTCCTTTGTGCATGGTCAACTTCTGGTAACGGCCACCGACAGAGTTGAAGTACGATGCTAACTGATGGCGGTCTTTTGGAGTGAGGCGCTCCGCTGAATCTTCGTCAAGTTGAGGCGTGTAGATGCTCACCCAGATGTTATTCACTTCCGGCCGTGAGTTCCAGAAATCGAGATAGCGATCCATGTAACCGGGCTCCTCGATGTTCTTACGCACGACGGTCCAGTGAATATTGACTTTATGACCCTCAATGTTCTTCAGAATGCGTTCGTAGGTAGCTGGTTTGCGGCGGACGTCGTGATCTTCGGGATTGCCGTCCACGGACACCGCCACAGTGAGCTTAGGAAAAGTCGCCCACTCTGCAGGAACAGGAATGACGGCGCTGGTAACGACGAGGGTGTAGATATCGCGACGGCCCAGCTCGGGTATGATGCGGCTCAGTTCACGATGGCGCACAAGGGGTTCGCCGCCCACGAGAGAGACCTGTAAGGGCTGATGCTCGTCCACTATTTCAATCACATTCTTCACGAGATTGTCACCTCGGAAGTCGCTGACCGATTTGAGGGTCATACCGCCATCACCGAGATGAGATTCACCGTATGCGTAGCAACCAGGGCAGCGCAGCGGACACTCACGCGTTACCTCGATGGAGAGCATTGGAACTTTCCCAGTTAGTACTTTTCCCCAGGATTGGAAGACGTTAGAGATCCTCATGATCGATATCCATCAGATGTTGTGACGCCGCTTTCCGTTCACACGATTCATCTTCCTTGACAGTAGGGTGAATTTGTTAGAGGCCTAGTAAACCCAACCGAGTGTGACCTGGTAACTTCGCGGAGTGACCCAATGGGTACCGCTGAAGGTAGAGAGAAAGTTGTAAAGGGCTGCTTCGTTGGTGATGTTCAAAGCGCTCAGCTTCAACGTGGTCTTTAGTTTGTCCTTATGGAACAAGTTGTCGGAGCCGACGGCGACATCGAAGAGATTACGTGGAGCGATACGGGGCGGATTGAGGTCGTCGTTCTCGGTTCCTGGCGCTGGAATCCTTACTCGCGTGGCACCGTAATTCCCGCCACACGAACTGATGCCGTGATCCACGGTGGCCACCTGCGATCCGCAGTAGAAACCGATGGTAGACTGCTGGGCAGGCGTAAGAGCGAGCACGTCCGCTAATGTTCCGACAGCGCCTGCCACCTCACCACTGTCGTACCGCCAGGTGAACGTGAACCAGGGTCCGGACTTTTTGTATTGGTATCGCAAATACGTTGTCTGTTGGAACTCTTGATCGTGATCGATGCGGAAGACGCCGTTGTTCAAAGGAGAATTGAAAATGAGGCCGCCTGTTTCCGGGCCGAAGAATCGAGCGCGCGTGTGGCCCAAAGTGGAAAACGCCTGTAAACCGTGCCAATCAGACGTGGAGACGTGAAGAGAGAATCCATCGATCTTCGACATACGCCATGCGATGGGAAAGGCGACGGGTGAATTGAACAGAGTATCGAAGTCGAACGCATTCTTGGTGTATTTCCAGAAGTAATCGCCGTCGATTTGAAGGAAGTTTTTTACTTTTTGCTGGAAGCCCAGATTGAACTGATTGCGATGGCCGGGACGGAGCGCAGCGCTGCCGTAGGCGCCAAAGACATTCGAGGCAAGGCCGCCGGCCCCGGTGGTGCTGGAAAGAACCAGGTTCTCGTTGTACGGCGTTTCCATGGTGCGTGAATAGGAGCCGCGAAGCACGGTTCCGGTGTTCTTGAGCAGGTAGGAGATACCGAAGCGAGGCTCCAGAAGATTGTCGGTGGAGATGCCGTCGTAGTTGTCGAAGCGGAGGCCGAGATCAAGCGTGAGTTTCTTGATTGTAAGAGAATCCTGGGCATAGACGGCCTGCTCGTTGATATTGTCCGCGCCGTGGAAATGAAAGAGCGAACCGCCGCGCGTGAGATCGAATGGAATCAAGCCAGCCGAAACGCCCGGATTAGCCATGTAGCCGAGGCCGGCGCAGGCGCTGGGATTTGTGACAGAAGGCAATGCGAGCGGATTGCCATTCGCGGCCAGGCAGACAGGATTATAAGCGGGATCGGTGAGGCCGAGAGAAAAGTTTTCGTTCAAACGAGTCTGCATCAATTCCGTTCCTACCTTGATGTTGTTGATGCCGGAAGAGTAAGCCACCTCGGCCCGCGCCCCCCAATTTGTAAGACGGCGATTTTGGCTGAGTGTGGCGGGCGAGTCGTTAAAAGGATCCGCGCTTGGATAATAGCCGATGCGGTCCTGGCGGAAAAAAGGAGTTACGGTCAGCAGGGTCTCGGGATTAAAAGTGTGTTGATAGCCCGGAGCAATATTGATGGTCCTGGCCTGCTGCCGTTGGTCCTGATTGAGCTGATCGTAGGTGTTCGGAACCTGGAACCAGTTGCGGGCGGCAAAGAGATCGAGGTGAAGCGAATCGCTGCTGGTGGGTTGAAAATCGACGCGATCGAAGAATGTTTCGTTATTGCCTTTGTCGTGGAAAGGCGTGAACTCCGGAGTGTCAAGGAAGCGGCCGCTACGATCTGAATTACCAGCGAAAAAATTACCCCACTTCGCGCCGCCGATAGCAAGCGTTGCTTCCTCGCCGAAAGTTCCGAAAGAGCCGTAATAGGTATCCAGGCTCCCGTGGAATGCTTGGCCCAAGCCGGATCGAGTGTTGGCATTCACGATGAGGCTCGTTTTATCGCCGTACTCGGCTTGCGGCGCGCCCGTAACGAGTTCGAGCGACTGAAATGCGTTGGGAGGAAATTGTGTGGAGAAGGTCTTGCTCTGCTGATCGGTGATGGGTTGTCCGTCGATAATATAGCTGGTCTCGCCATGATCCCCTTGCGGATGAAAGAACCCGTTAGAGTCTGCAACAACGCCGCCCACCGTTAATGTGATGGCATCACTCAATCCCTGGCCGTTGGTGGAAGTGGGGAGATTGGTCAGAAGACTTTGATCGACATCCGTATGGGGAGCAGGTATGTTTTCGAGGGCGATATTGCTGGACGCGGTCACCGTAACGGTCTCGGCAGAATTGGCAAGGACCAAGGAGGTGTTCACCTGAATGGGAACCGCGGAACGGACAGCAATATCCTTCCCAAAAGGCTGGAAGCCGGAAATGCTAATCTGAAAATGGTATTGATTAGGAGGAATATTGGTGAGGCGAAATGCACCATCCGGACCGGACTTAGCGGACTGTTTGTAACCGGAGACCGTGTTCGTTAACGTCGCTTCCGCGCCGGCGATAACGGCGCCGCTAGGGTCAGTGACAACGCCCTGCACGGTGCCGCCTGTACCACTGGCCTGCGCGCCCAAGATAGAACCCGAACAAAACAACAGGGTGAGTAGCGTCATAAGTGACGCTTCTTTAACACGAAAAATCAAATTTCATTCCTTCTTGCGCAGCATCAATTGATCCTCAAGCTCAGGAATACCAGCTTCTATCAGACGCTCTGCGCAAGGACCGATAAGCAGAGCAACAAGCCGAGTGTACGCCATGGCACGTTCGCGATGAGTTGCGCTTTCTGAGCTGCTGTGATGCCAACTCGAATTATAAGCAAGTTCCCGAGTGAACACTGTGAATTAGCCGGAATGGACGCTAAAAAGGCATACTCGTTACGAACAAAAACTGACAAAGTTGTTGGTCTCCCGGTAAAATATATCCATGCAGTCGAACAAGACTTCTTCAAGAAAGCCACGTGAAGCCTCGGCCGATGTTGCCGGGCAATTGCCAGCAGGGAATGCGGCAGCACCGGTAACCAAAGCGCGCAAGCCAACAGCTTCGGCTTCCCTAAAGAAAACGCCGGAGGCTGCCGCGTCCGCAAAGCGGCATCGCAAGACGGCAACCGCGGTGAGCGACGCCGTCGCGGCTCCTCCTATTGAACAGGTCGCACAAGCGGAAGTCGGCCAAATGGCGACTGCGCCGAGGGCTATGGCAGCGGCGAGCGGAGCATCGTTCAATTCCGACGCGGTGGGCACAGTGGGTAACATGACCGAACCGCTGTCCATCGGTGCGGTCAACGCGCCAGCGACCGAGAGGCAGGGGCGGGCGGGCGTTACACCCGAAGACGTAGCAGAGCTGGCCCATTCATATTGGGTAAATCGAGGCTACCAGCATGGGTCGCATGATGAAGACTGGCTGCGCGCCGAGAAAGAACTGAACTCACGGCGATAGGCATTGAGTTGAGGATAGGGCACTCAAAAGAGAGGCGATCCTAACAATTGCCGGGCCGGTTCGTCTTAGAAATGTTGCAGCACGGCCGAGCATAAGCCGAAGCTTTTCTGTGCTGTTCGCCGCTTCCCAGCGGCCTATAAATTAAGGTTCTATGAGCGAGCCCGCATCCTCGTCGGCCATTTCCGTCCCGTTACCGTTGCATGAAGCAGCATCACGTGGATCGTCGGCTGTTTCGACGACGGTGGCTTGGTTTCGGGACCTACTGCTATCTCTCTTGATAGCCATACTGGTTGTTCTTTTCTTATATCGTCCGGTTCGAGTGGAGGGCACCAGCATGCTGCCCACTTTGCAGGACGGCTCACGATTGTTTATCAACCAATTTAGCTACCGATTCGGATGGGGGCACATTAGGCGGGGCGATACAGTCGTTTTTTGGTTCCCGGGAGACATCACTAAATCGTATATCAAGCGAGTGATCGGACTACCGGGCGATAGGGTTGCCATTGACGACGGGTATGTGGTGGTAAATGGGAAGAAACTACAGGAGAACTACATCCCAAAACAGTATCGAGAGAATCAAAATTACGGTACTATTACAGTTCCGCCGAATGACTATTTTGTTTTGGGGGATCACCGCGATGCATCGAACGATAGCCGGGCCTGGGGGTTTGTGCCCAAAAACTATATCTATGGAAAAGCAGTGTTTGTATTTTGGCCGTTGAACGAAATGGGCACTGTGAATTAACGATTCGACACCAGAACACTGGCCGGTGTCGAACCATTTCCTGAGGATTAGGCGTTACTTAATAGAAGAGCAAAATAGCTATTTGCTTTCCTTGTAATCTGTATCATTTCGGTAGTTCATCCCGGTCCCACGCTCGCCGCCCATGATTTCGGTGTTGCTTGCTTGTCCCGGCCGAGATGGGGTAACGTTCGTGGATCCAGCCCCGGCGCCAGAGCCGGTCTTGATGCCGGATACGTCCACGCCTCGCGAGCCGTCCGACAGATTTGTGTCCGCCGCTATGGAATCATTGACGCTGTAGCCCGCGCGCGTCTGCTTCAGACGTATCGCTTTTTCTTCCTCTGTTAGCGTCGATTCCGGACGATTGGCGAAATCGCCTTCGGCGTCTATGGGGAGTTCATTCAATTTCGGATCGATCATAAGTATAAGCCCTCAGCCTGTTTGACACCGGGGAGCAAAAATCTGAGACGAAAAAGAATGGAGGACCGAGGTGGCCACACCGCGCCGCCAGCAACACGGCAAGTCGTACTCAGATTTGGCATAATGTTGAGTGCTCTGGTTGTTTTCTTCCGCAGTGGCGGATGATGTATCTATCTCCCTCTAAATACACGAGGCTCAACGAAGCCGTTGGGCTTATTTTCTTTCTGCTTGGCCTTGCCGTTGTGCTAAGCCTGCTGTCCTACTCGCCGGCTGACCCATCCTGGAACACGGCTACTGCTGCTACGCGCACTCACAATCTGATGGGAGTGTTCGGCGCTCAATGGGCCGACTTCGTTTTGCAGATCTTCGGCATCAGCGCTTTTCTGTTGCCGTTGCACATTTGGGCGTTGAGTTGGAAGTGGTTTCGTTCGGCTCCGGTGGAAAGTCCGAAGATCCGAATCGCCGGTGGCCTGGCGCTTTGGTTTTCGCTTTCGGCGGCGTGCGGACTGCTGCCCCTGCCCTTTCTGATTGGCGGGAGCATACGCCCGAGCGGCGTCGTCGGCATGGCGATCGCGGATTACCTGACGGCGCGATTGAATTTGACGGGCGCGTTGATCGCGGTGGCAGTAGCCGGCGTGCTGGCTCTATACCTTGCTTCTACTTTTGAGGTTTCGACGCTGCAGCGTTGGCTGAGCGGACCCATTGCTCGCTGGAAAGCGATGGTCGAGAGATGGCGCGAAGCGCGGGAATTGAAGCGGGAACGAGCGACCCAGAGAGCAATGGAACGGGCCGCGCAAAGAGCCAACCGGCGCAATGCGCAAGCGGTTAGTGGGACATCTACGGCGGAGGGTGAACCGGAAAGACCCAGACGCACGAGACGTACCGCCGCTGCCTCGAATGCATTGGGAGAGGAGCCGTACGCGGCAGTTAAACCCGTTGCCGACGACGCGCCTCCCTTCGACTTAGCACCGGAAGCGGGCACTGGAGACGAACTGGAAGGCATTCCCATTCACATGCTGGAGGAGCCTACGGTGATTCGTCCGCAACCGGCTGAAGAACCGGAGGAGGAGCCGCAATGGGAGGAGGTTCATCCCGCCGAGCCCATTAAGAAGCGGAAAAAGATTTACCGCCTGCCCTCGCACGCTTTGCTCAACGAGGCTCCGCCCGGAAGCGGTTATGATAGCCAGGAATTACAAGAGGTTGCGGTCCGGATTAAATCGAAACTGGAAGAATTCAACGTGCGCGGGTCCGTGGTGCAGATCAATCCTGGTCCGGTGGTAACCACGTTCGAGTTCAAGCCCGATGCCGGTGTAAAATACAGCCGTATTACAACACTGAATGAAGATCTTTGTCTGGGTCTGCAGGCTGAATCGGTGCTGATCGAACGGTTGCCGGGCAAGCCGACGGTGGGAATCGAAGTGCCGAATACCAAGCGCGAGGTGATCAGCTTTCGGGCGATTTTGGAATCGGGTGAGTTTCGCGATTCCGCATCGAAGATGACGATTGCGCTTGGCAAAGACGTGAACGGCCGGATTAAAGTGGCGTCGCTGGAAACCATGCCGCATCTTCTGATCGCGGGCTCGACAGGTTCGGGCAAAAGCGTGATGTTGAATGCGATGATCATGTCGTTTCTATACAAGGCGACTCCGGATGAAGTACGCATGATCATGGTGGATCCGAAGCGCGTGGAACTCGGGATCTACGAAGGAATCCCGCATCTACTGACACCCGTCATTACGGAGCCGAAAAAAGCGACGAACGCGCTGCGAAATGCTGTGTTGGAGATGGAGCGCCGGTTAAAATTACTGGCCGCGCAAGGTGTCAGGAATATCGACCAATACAATCGTAAAATTGCACAGCTTCGGGAAAAACCAGGAGAGCTTTTCGAAGGTCCCATCGAAGATGACGACGAGCTGAAGCCGCTGCCCTATGTTTTGATCATCATTGACGAGCTGGCCGATTTGATGATGCTAGAGCGGGCGAATGTGGAAGAGTGCATTACGCGCTTGGCCCAGATGGCGCGAGCCGTCGGCATGCATCTGGTGCTAGCGACGCAACGGCCTAGCGTGGATGTGATCACGGGGTTGATCAAGGCGAATTTTCCGTCGCGGATTAGTTTCCGTGTGGCGACGCGCGTGGACTCGCGGACGGTGCTCGACAGCATGGGCGCTGAGCATCTGTTGGGTAAAGGCGATATGCTGTTTCTGCCGCCGGGTTCGTCCAGGCTGACGCGTGTTCATGGCGCGTTTGTAACGGAAGCCGAGACCAATCGCGTGGTGGATTTCTGGAAAGAACAGGCCACGCCGGAGTACGACCAGACGTTTCTGATGGCTCCGCCGAGCGAAGAGGAAGAAGACGAAGAGGGCGAGGTCTTCGACGGGCAAGAAGATCCGATGTATCAGGATGCGGTGCGGGTGGTACTGGAAATGGGCAAGGCTTCCACTTCTACGCTGCAACGGCGGCTGCGTTTGGGTTATGGGCGGGCGGCGCGGATTCTGGATATGATGCAGCGGGAAGGGATTATTGGGCCGCCGGACGGGAGTAAGCCACGGGAAGTTTTAAAGAGACCGGACTGGCTGCGGGAGATGGATGGGCAGTTGCGGTAGGGAGTGGCGCGTATTTAATTTTGAGAGCTCGATAGCGCCGATTGAATATCTGTCAGCGTGAAGTCTTCACCTTTGAAGAGCAGCGGCAAGCGAAGGTGATGGGCGGTGGCATAGCTCATACAATCGCCAAAGTTTAATTTTGCCGGATGGCGACCGCGCCCGAATTTGCGGAATGCCCTGCGGGCTAAATCTGCGATAACTCGATCGAGAGATACGATTTCAGGCTGAATTCTTTCCAGCAGGTCGTCGAGGCGGTCGCCGCAATCCCGGTTCTCAGCAACGATCCTTGCTTCCACTAGGACCGAGGCCGGAATATACACGTCGCCGTTACTTTTCATGAAGCGGGCGATGGGCTCGATATAAAAACCAGCGTCGGTTTCGCCCAAGACAATTGCCAGGAGGGCGGATGAATCAATCACCATTCAATTCATCCATACCCCACAGATCGTCCATCTCCTTTTTGGTAACCGGCTGAACCTTTTTCTCACGGGCATCGGCGGCAATTCGCAAAGCAAATTCCTGAAACCCCTCGCGCTTGGCGGAAACTTGCTTTGCTTTTACCGCCTCTCGCAATACCCGGCGGAGAGCTTCGGTTTTTGTAGTATTTCCAAGTTTCGCCAAGTCTCCGGCCAGACGGCTTACTTCGGAATCAGCAATGTGTAATGCCATGTACATAATTGTACATATCTTGGGACAAAACGCAAGGGCTATTCTTCTTTCGCCACAAAGGGCCCTCAACCCGCTACAATGAAACAGGCAGAAGGCACATTTCTCTTCTCCGTTTCCGGACGTAACACGTGGCATTACTTGAGAGCGAGCGCCAGCGTTCCGACGAGATCTCTTCGGAACGGCTTCTTCGCGATGATCCCAAGACAGCAGCAGGTAAAATCGCCGTATTTCAATACCTGACCGTTGCTGTGTTTATCTTTTTGGTCTCCGGCTTTTGGAAGCTGCAGGTGCAGAATTCCGATGTTTATAGTGAGGCGGCCGAACGGAATCGGATCAAGAGTACGCCGATTCTGGCGGGGCGCGGTAAGATCCTGGACCGTGATGGGCGCGTCATTGTAGACAACAAGGCCTCCTATTCGTTGCTGCTCAGCCGCGACCAGATGAAATGGGAGCACATCCCCGCGATCGCCGCAGCGCTGCAACTGGATTATGGTGAACTCGCAAACAAGATCCGGCGCCTGAGTACGCAGCCGCAGATCATCATCAAAGATAACCTGACTCGGGACGAGATTGCTTTCGTGGAATCGCATCGCGATGCCAGCGCCTATCCCGAGATGGAATTGATTCGTTCCTGGCGGCGGCAGTACCCGCAAGATGGGTTTGCCGCGCACGTCAGCGGCTATGTCGGAGAAATCAGCGAAAGCGAACTCGACGAACCGGCTTTTCTCGATTACCATCAGGGCGATATCGTCGGCAAGGACGGCATTGAACGCGAATACGACAGCACGCTTCGCGGTGTGGATGGCCAACAGCGCGTGATGGTGGACAACATGGGCCACGAGCGCAGGATACAGGAGCCACAAGCGGCCGTTCCGGGCAAGGACCTGACATTGAGCCTCGATTTGGATTTGCAGGCGGTCGCCGAGCTTTCCATGGAGGGAAAACGCGGCGCGGTGGTTGCTTTGAACCCTCGAAATGGCGAAGTGCTGGCGATGGTGAGCCGCCCCACGTTCGACCCGAACAAGTTTACTGGCCGCATTAGCCGCGCCGCTTGGAGCGAGATTGCGGACGACCCGTATAAGCCGTTGCTGAATCGCGTCACACAGGCGCAGTTAGCGCCGGGCTCTACGTTTAAGCCGATTATGGGCATAGCCGGGCTGGAGTCGGGGGTGGTGGACGAGGACACGCACTTCCATTGCTCGGGAGGCGCTTCTTTCTACGGCCACTATTTTGCTTGTCACCTGAAGGGCGGTCACGGGGATATTGCACTGCACCGCGCCATCGCGCAATCGTGCGATGTGTACTTCTACAATGTCGGCAATCGTTTGGGAATTGACAGGATCGCTCATTATGCCGAGTTGGCGGGCATCGGTCATCGGACCGGCATCGATATGCCGAACGAGACACAAGGCACGATGCCTTCGACGAAATGGAAGATGCGCATGTCGCGGCAGAAATGGTACGCGGGCGAGACCATTTCGGTGGCGATAGGACAAGGCGCCGTTACGGTTTCGCCGCTGCAGATTGCCTCGGCGATTGGCGGATTGAGCGTGGGCGGGGTCTGGTACAAGCCCCATATGGTGAAAGGCGAGGCTCCCGTTGTTTTACGGCGGGCCAACTTCAAACCGGACAATCTGCAGGCCGTGATCTCGGGCATGTGCGCGGTGGTGAACGAAGGCGGTACAGGACGCGCGGCGGCGCTGCCGAACATTACGGTGTGCGGCAAGACGGGTACAGCGCAGTTAGCCGCGACGGCAAAGACGAAAGGTGCGAAACTGGGGTCCTCTATGGCGAATAACACCTGGTTTGTGGCTTTCGCTCCCCAGCAGAATCCGGAGATTGTGGTAGCAGCGTTATTTGAAAACAGCGTGGAGAGCTATAACGCAGTCCCGATCGTGCGTGACGTATTGAAGGCCTATTTCGACAAGAAGGCGCGCGAATCGAACGCGCGGTCGCAGAGGGCGGTGGCCGCGTTTATGCCGCAGCCTTTATTTAGCCTGCCGTTGTCGCGCACGCTCGCGGCTTTGAGCATTAAGCTGCCGGAGGGCTTCCGGCGCTAGTGTTTTTTTCCCGTTCCATCCGCGATCTTGACTGGTCACTGGTCATCATCACGCTTCTGCTGTGCGGGTTGGGCGTGCTTCAGATCTATAGCGCTACGGCTCTGACGAAATGGCAGGATGCGTGGTGGAAGCAACTGATCTGGATTGCGACAGGACTGGTGATGATGTGGGTAGTGGCGCAGCTCGATTACCACACGCTGCTGAGCCGCGTATTCTTTTTATATGCCGCCGTGGTGGGATTACTGATCGTCACTGCCCTTTTCGGCAACAAGGTGTTCGGGTCCACGCGCTGGATTCACGTGGGCGGGTTCACACTGCAGACTTCGGAGTTCGTCAAGATTGTCCTGATCTTGCTGGCCGCCAAGTTTCTTTCCGATTTAAGAGTGGACAAACTGAAATGGGAAGAGATCGCAAAGCTGGCGGGTCTGGTAGCTGTTCCGATGCTGTTGGTGATGAAACAGCCAGACCTAGGAACATCGCTGACCTTTTTACCAATCCTGATCTGCGGCGTTTTGATGGCGGGAGTGCGCTGGAAACACCTGCTGATCATGGCTGGCGTTCTTCTTGTCGCGGCGCCCATCGGTTATCATTTTCTTAAACCGTATCAAAAGGATCGTCTGGTCAGTTTCATCAACCCGGACCGCGATCCGAAAGGATCTGGTTTTCAGGTTATTCAATCGAAGATAGCAGTGGGAAATGGCGGAATCTGGGGCCGGGGAGCAAAGGAGAGTTCACAAACGCACCTCGGTTTTTTGCCGGTGCCTCATACGGATTTCATCTTCTCCTCGTTCGCAGAGGAACATGGGTTTGCCGGAATTATGATTGCCCTGGTCTTGTATTTCCTACTGATCATGCAGGTGGTGCAAAACGCGCAAACGGCAACGGATCGGGCAGGCCTTTATATCTGCATGGGCGTTGCCGCGCTTTTGTTGTTCCACGTATTAGTTAATGTAGGAATGGTAGTAGGCCGGATGCCGGTCACGGGAATTCCTCTTCCGCTGATGAGTTCCGGAGGATCGAATACCTGGTCGGTTTTTTTGATGCTTGGCCTAGTGAATAGCGTCAGGCTGCGAAGAGTTACTAATTAGGAAGAGCTGGCGGAGCAAGACTTAGCTTCGTTCAGCGATAAAAGGGAGTCGGGAAAGTAGGACAAAAGAGTTTCGGATCGCCGGCAAAGTTTCAGCAGTTACTCAGAAATGATGTAATCGTATCCGAGGGCGCGGATGTTTGTGAGCAGGTCTCCATTCGCGGATGCGGTCACAGGTTTTAGCTTTCACATTCCATTTTGGAGGTGTGAAGCACGGCATAGTTCCGGAGTTTTCTTGCACTCTTATCCCGAGCCCGGCAAGGCTGGTGAGTGATATGAGTAAGGAATTGGTGATTGGGTCCAATCGCCACGAGACAAAAGTAGCTGTTCTCGAAGAGGATCAGCTAGTGGAGGTTTACTTTCAGCGAGGCGACGAGTACTCGCTGGCTGGGAGTATCCACAAAGGGAAGGTGACCCGTGTGCTTCCGGGGATGCAATCGGCATTCGTCAATTTGGGCCTGGAGCGGGACACGTTTCTTTATGTCTCCGACTTTTTCGAAGAGCACGACGATGAAGATATAGATACGGTGGATGAGAAGCCGACCCGGAATGAGGGACGGCGTAACGATGGAGGGGCGGGCGGAGAACGCTTTCAACGAGGCGACCGCCGTGATCGGGGCCAACAGGCGAGAGTTAGCGAGCGTTCCGCGGAGCCTTCCGGCACAGAACCCAGAGAACAGTTCAGAGGGCAGTCCAGAGAACCATTTAGAGAACCTCTTAGAGAAACCTCCAGAGAAGAGCGGCCGCTGAGTTCGCAGCCGCCCGTTGCAGCCGAAGCGGCGGATGCGGAAGATATTCAGGCTGTTGCACTTCCGGATGCTCCTGCGGCGAATGGGGAGGCCGTTTCCGTAAACAGACCCGGCGAACGAACCGAAGGGGACCGCTCCTTTCGCGGGGGTGACCGTCGCGGAGGCAGGCGCTCCCGCAGAAGGCCGCGCGGAGGTGGTATTCCCGACAACAAGTATGCGCAGCCGGGCGGATCATCTTCCGTGCAAGAGGAACCAGTCGAAGCTATCGGCCGCGAGGAAGCGGCGCCGCCAAGCGAGCGGATTATTCTTCCGGGCGAGTCGCTAGCGAAGTACCGAAGCGTCCCTTTTGAGGGACCTCCGGATCGACATCCGCGTATGGCCGAACGCGAACCGCTCCACAGCGAACCGGAGGAGTTGGCTCAAGAGGAAGGCGCTCCAGCGGAGAACATTGTTCCGCAAACCGTTCCGCAAGCAGCGCCGGAAGAAAATCTTGAAGAGCAAGCCGAAGAAATTGACTTTACCGGTAAGGTTTTCGGTCATCAGAATAATGGCCATGACGATCCGCCAAGTCAGGAGATCCAGCACCCGAGCGACGAACCGGCGGTTCCCGGCTTTGTCGTAGGAGATATCGAGCCCGGTGAAGAAGAGCACCTGTTGTCTCCAGTGCCGGTGGAAACACGAAATCCGGAGGCGTTCAGCGAAGCACTGCCGCTACAGCATCCGGCGTTGGAACATAATAGTTCGCTTGAGGAAAAGGTGTTGCCGATCACGGATGAGATCGGTCAGGCGGAACCGCTTGCCGTGAATCCGCTTTCGTCCCCAGCCCACGAGGCCGGCGTTGCTGGGACCACTTATGAGGACGACGGACTGGCTTCGTCCGAGCCGGAAACTGAATTGTTCATCGACGGGCCAGAGGACGAGGAAGCGGAAGTCGCCGAATCCGGTGACGCCGCCAAGCCTGAGACGAGCGTACAGACGGCCGAGGTTCGAGATCAGGGTGGACGGTCCATGCACCGCATGTCTCGTCGCATGCGCCGTCGCCGCGGCGGAAATCGTTTTAACCGGGAGACGCAGGACGCCGTTCCGGGCAGCGGAGAAGTCGGCAGCCCGTCCCTTGTCACCGCAGGCATGGCGACGGCTATGCTGCCGGAAACACGAGCTATCGAAGCGAAGTCTGAAGCAAGCCGGTTCGAGGCGACCGAGGAACGCTCGGCTGCAAAGCCAGAACGCGTGCTGCCTTCCATCTCGGATCTGCTGAAGCCTGGCCAGGAAATTATCGTTCAGATTGCGAAGGAGCCGCTAGGCCAGAAGGGTGCGCGCATTACATCGCACATCGCACTGCCGGGCCGCTTTGTGGTTTTCATGCCGAGCGTAAATCACCTCGGCGTATCGCGCAAGGTCGCCAGCGACGAGGAACGCCAGAGGCTCAAACGCATTCTGCAAGCCCATCGTGTTGGCACGACCGGCGGCTTTATCGTTCGTACCGCAGGCGAGGGCATCCCAGAGGAAGAGATTGCCGCCGACATGAACTTTCTCTACAGCCTCTGGCTCGACATTCGCCAGAAGGCGGAGAAGAAGCCAGCTCCGACGCTGCTGCATTACGATCTGGACGTTGTCCAGCGTATTCTGCGCGATCAGGTTACCGAGGATTTTAAAGCGATTTGGGTAGATAATGAGCAGATGTATGAGGGCGTGTTGAGCTTCATGCAGCGCTTTCAGCCAGCCTTTGTCAATCGCGTGAAGATGTACACGCGTTCGGCACCCATCTTCGACGCTTTCAATATCACGCAGGAGCTGGAAAAAGCGCTGCGGCCCAAAGTATGGCTGAAATCGGGCGGCTACATCGTCATTAACCAGACCGAAGCACTGGTCGCCATCGATATCAATACTGGCAAGTACGTCGGCAAGACGGGCCGCCTGGAAGATACGATCGTCAAAACGAATACCGAGGCCGTGAAAGAGATTGTACGACAAATTCGCCTGCGCGATCTTGGCGGCATCATCGTGGTCGACTTCATTGACATGGATGAACGGAAAAATCGCCAGAAAGTGATGCAGGCGCTGGAAGAGGCGATGGAGGCCGATAAGGCGCCGTACAAAATTCTTCAGTTCAATGACTTCGGGCTGGTGGCGATCACTCGCAAGCGCGTGAAGCAGAGTCTGGAAAGGACTCTTTGCTCACCGTGCCCGTATTGCGAAGGCGCCGGCTATGTCAAGAGCGTGCAGACCATTATTGGCGAGATCCTGGTGGAAGCGCAGAAGATTGCAAGAGCCATCGACGGTAAAGACGTCATGTTGCGGGTTCATCCGGAAGTTGGAAAGGTTCTCAAGGCGAGTGATAACAAGTATCTTGAGGAGCTGGAAGAGGTCCTAGGCAAGCCTGTTATGGTGAAAGGCGACCCGACGTTGCACCACGAGAAATTCGATTTAGCCTAATCCTTGTCGGCGATATCGAATGTTACACTGGAGAGCGGCTTTGTCGAGGCCGCTCCCGAATTGAATTTTTTCAGTTCCTTCCAGCAAGGGAGAGATGGCCGAGTGGTTGAAGGCGCACGCTTGGAAAGCGTGTTTAGGGGAAACTCTAACGTGGGTTCGAATCCCACTCTCTCCGCCATTTTCAGAGTAGACTGTGCTGCTTGAACGGCTTTCCTCAATCCTTATTCCCGCCGCATGCAGGTCTTGATGCGTGTGTGATCGTTCCCTGCAAGAACGAAGCGGAGCAGCTTCAAGCCACGCTGACAGCTCTGGCCAATCAGGTCGATCTGAACGGTCACTGCCTGCCAAAAGAGGGTTGGGAAGTACTGCTCTTAGTCAACAATTCTACCGATAACTCCTTTGCGGTGGCCAGTAATTATAAACAGGCGCACGCTTGGCTCGCTTTACAGGTGGCAGAGTGTCATTTTCCCGCGGAACAGGCCAATGTAGGACATGCGCGAAGACTGTTGATGGACACGGCATGCGAACGGCTGTCCCACAAACCGAACCCGTTTTCCTTGATTGTTTCCACCGATGCCGACACGGAGGTTGCGCCGGATTGGCTAGCGCAAAATCTGGCCGAATCCCGGCGCGGAGCCGAAGCGATAGGTGGCCGGATCTCGCTTCATCCCAGCGATCTTCGCAAGTTAGATAAGCAAACAAAGCACATCCAACGCTGGGATGACAGATACCATCTGCTGATCTCCTGGCTGGAAGATCTCTGTGATTCACAGGCCCACGATCCTTGGCCCCGGCATCACCAGCACTTCGCTGCGAGCTTTGCGGTACGACCTGAAATTTATAGGCAGGTGGGCGGCTTGCCGCCGAAAGAATCGCTGGAGGATATGGCCTTCTATGATGCCTTGATGCGGCAGGACGTACATTTTCGCCACAGTCCCAATGTTTGCGTTCATACGTCGGGACGTTCTACAGGCAGGACGACGGTAGGGCTTGCGGAACAACTGAATCGCTGGAGCAATGGGCCGTCGAACGTTACCGTCCCGTCCGTCGGTTTATTGGAGACCCTGTTCTCGCTCCGGAAGCGGTTGCGCGCCCTTTGGCGGCAGATTCAAGCAGGCGGAAGCTGTCGCTGTTCCGCATTGGAAAGCCTTTCGGCGGAGTGCGGCGGTCAACCGGAGGAATTGGAGGGAGCTCTCCGGCACAAGTGGTTTGGTACAGCATGGGAGTCGCTAAATGTACGCAGGAAGCTTGAGGAGGGAGTTTACGCCGGAAATACGCTACAGCCGCTTGAAGAAGCTGTCCGTCAGTTGCAGAAGCGGTTCTACGCTAGGCACCGCCACTCTGATCTTTCAACTGAAGAAGTTCAATCCGGTATTTCGGAGTTCTGAACCGGCTGATGCAGTTCCAATCGGTTAACGAAAGGAAGTAATCGTGAACCTGGTCTCCTGTTAACGGATAATCCTCGACAACCGGAAGCCAGTGAACCAGGAGCAACTGCCCCTCAGGCACGGTGTGCTGCCGAATCAAAAGCGCAAGCTGCTCGAGATCTTTGAAGCTCAGGTAATAGCCGACTTCGGAGACGATAGTTAAATCGAACGAGCCTTCCGGATACTCGCCCGGGACCGCAAGTATCTCAAATTCAACGTTTGGTAAAGTGGCGCAGCGCGCGCGGGCTTGGCGGAGTGCTTCCTCCGACACGTCTACAGAGAGGAGATAGCCGCAACGTCCGGCCAGCAAAGCAGTTAACACGCCCACAGAACAGCCAATTTCGAAGGCACGGGCATAGCAATCGCGCGTTAAGGTTGCGATCGTCTGCTGATACTTACCGGCTTCGTACTCGCTGTGGGCAAAATCCCAGGGATCCGAGTTCGCGGTGTAGAGTTGGTTGAAGTAGTCGGGCGGCAGTGAGTTAGCCACAGTGCACTTGCTCCTGAATGGCATGGCGGCCCACGACCTGAAAGGCTTGATCGAAACCAGCCTGACGAAGGTACATTTGCAGATCGCGCAGAGTGCGGGCAAATGGCTCCGATGATGCCAACCCGCGAGCCCCTACGCTCAGTTCCACCAACTGAATGACGCGAGTGCAGATCTCTTCGGTGGCGATACGCATCATTTGCGCGCGAACAGGCAGCGAGCCGGAATCGCTGAAACTCGCTTCCAGCCAAGCGCAGGAGCGTTTAAGCCACTGATCGCCGCTCTCCATTAAAACAGCCATCTGCCCGAGGCGCTGCAATTGAAACGGATCGTCGCCGCGCCCTTGTGCATCCACAAACTTGCAAACGGCATCGAACAGCGCTTGCGCTCCGCCGAGTTGTACGGCACAAAAGCGCAAGGCTCCACTTGTGAATGTCGGCTCAGCGTAGTAATCGCCCGGCTCACCAATTAGGGCCTCGCGCGGAAGCGTGATATCCGGAAAGTCGACCGCGTAACTGCCGGTCGCTTCCATACCCAAGGGTTCCCAGGTGCTCGGGCGGATGCGCAGTTCCGTTTCGGACAAGGGCATCAGGCACATCTGCCACCCGCCACCGGGGAGGGCCGCCGTGACGATCGCTCTCTGGATCCGGCCAGCGCCTGTTGCGAAAGTCTTTGAGCCTGACAGCCGGTAATCGCCGTTGGCCAACGGTGTCAGTTGTGGACTTTGATGCGGCCCGGTATTCCACACTCCAAACACGTGATTGCCTCGAAGAACATCATCAGCGACTCTTGCCATCTGCAGATCGGAGCCAAATGCATGCAGCAGCAGAAGGGCATTTACGTGGCCCTCAAATACACGGCCCAAGGGCAGGTTACCCCGGCCAACCTCTCGTAAGACTGGAAGTAAACCGCCTCGACTTCCCGGCTCGAGGCCGATGCCCGCACCTCCCAATCGTGCTGGTAGAGCAATGCCCAGTAATTCAGCTTGTGTGAGCGCCAGCAGTTCACCTATTGGAAACTCATTGGGGCTGCTGAGAGGATGCTGGCGGAAGTTGTCCGCCAAGCGAGCCGCCGTTTCCACTAAGTCGGCCTGTTCTACTGCTGAAGCATTCTCAAGCATGGATCTTCAATCGTGATTGCATCACTATTCTGATTCACTTTCTGTGCTTACCGTAACAAGACTTACCTGTCTAAAGAGTAGGATCGTAGTGCATGGCGAAAACAGCTTATGACGTGGCTTCAGTGAGCGATTTCAAAGATGGCGAGATGAAGGAGTTGGAGGTAGACGGGAAGAAAATCCTGCTCGCCCGCGTTGACGGCCGCTTCTACGCAACCAGTGCCCAATGTCCGCACTACGGCGTTTCGCTGGCCGAAGGCTTGTTGTGCGGGGATCGAGTGGTCTGTCCCTGGCACAAATCGGTTTTCCGTGTCACCGATGGCGAGTTACTGGAGCCGCCAGCACTGGATCGCCTTACCCGTTACGAGGTCGTTGAAACCGGAGGACGAGTGTTCGTCAATTTGCCGGACACGGAGGCACATGCCGAAACAACTCCGGTCGGGGAGAATAAAAACAGCAGTTGTTTTGTACTCGCCGGCGCTGGAGCCGCCAGCGTCGCGGCAGCCGAAAACTTGCGAGAACTTGGCTTCCGTGGGCGCCTCGTAATTCTAACGGGAGAAAAGGAACCGCCCTACGATCGAACCAAGCTCAGCAAAGAGTTTCTCTCCGGGAATGCCGGCATCGAGGAACTTCCGCTTCGCCCGCCAGACTTCTGGGAAGAGCATGCCATTGAGCGCGTCACCGAGCGCGTATCGGACGTCAAAGTGGCCGAACACCAAGTGGCTTTGTCTGATGGGTCGTCGCTTGGATACGATCGCTTGCTGCTCGCGACCGGTAGCACGCCGCGCAGCCTAGACTTGCCAGGCGCTGATTTAGGGAACATCTTCACACTTCGCTTACAGGCGGATGCGCAGGGAATCTGGGAAGCCGCACAGCCGGGTGTACGCACGGTTGTCATCGGCGGCAGCTTCATCGGGCTCGAAGTCGCGTCCTGTTTTGCTATTCGCAAGTTGCCAGTAACGGTGATTGTTCCCGAGGAGACACCTTTTGCCAAACAGTTGGGCCCCGAGGTGGGCCGCATCATTCAGAAGTGGCATGAGAGCCATGGCGTGACCTTCCAGCTCAAGTCAGAAGTAGACCGCTTCGAAGGAGTCGGTGTTGTTCGGCATGTGGTCTTGAAATCAGGACAAGAGATTGCGGCCGATCTGGTGGTAGTAGGCACAGGCGTGCGGCCGGCAACCGGGTTCGCCGGTTCTCTTCGAAGGCGGGAAGACGGAGGCATTCTCGCCGACTCCTCTCTATGCGCTGCAGAAGATGTTTTTGTAGCGGGCGATCTGGCCGTGTTTCCCGAGACTTACTCCGGTCTGTCCGCGAGGATTGAGCACTGGAGAGTTGCCGAACAACACGGGCGTACTGCGGCAGCCAATATGCTGAGACACGAGAGGCCCTTCGAAGGCGTACCGTTCTTCTGGACCAACCACTTCGGCACTCGCTTCGATTACATCGGGCATGCGGAGGAGTGGGACGATCTAATTCTCCAGGAAGGTGAAGAGTTTCCAACTTTTATTGCGTTCTTTGTGAATCGCGGACGAGTTATGGCTGCCGCAGCGTGTCATCGTGACCTGGAGATTGCCGCTTTACATGAGTTGATGCGGCTTCGACGGGTTCCATCACCTAACGAGATCCGCAGCGGTGTCGACCTGATCGGACTCGTACAGAGTGCGGCCCATCTTCATTAGCGTCGTTCCTGCTTGCGGTAAAGTTGGCTGGTGTGGCGCGCGGAAGCGCTGCGGGTGAATTAGAGCCCAGAAAATGTTGGTGATTCAGCCCGGAAGAAGAGTGAAGCAGATCCGCCGTGCTTTCTTGGGCATTGTGCTATTGACGTTGCATGGTTTATCTGCACAAACGTCCACGCCGCAAGACGAAGCAGCGGAGGCAATGCATGAGATCCAGGCAGGACACTTTCAAGCAGCGAGCGATTCACTGGAAACGGTTCTGCGGATTTTCCCCAAAGCAGTTGAGCTTTGGAATCTGCTCGGCATCGCGGATACGGAGTTGCACCACGGCGAAGCAGCAAAAAAGGCGTTTGAACGCGGTCTGCAAATTGCGCCGGATTCCGTATCGCTCAACGAGAATATAGGTCTTCTGTTCTTCCGGCAGGCAGGTTATGGCTCGGCGAAGACGTATTTGCAACGGGCGATCGACCTAGGCAGCCAAAACCCCGGAGTTCGTTTCAGCTTGGCAGCAGCGGAGTTGCGCACGGGCCAACAAGCAATAGCAGCGAAGGAGCTGGACCGGCTAGAAGCACCGCTGGGTGGAATGAGCGGTTACTGGGCGGAGCGCGGGACGGCAGAGTTATTGCAGGATGATCCCACTGCCGAGGCAAGTTTTGCGCGGGCGCTGGAGTTGGATCCGCAGAGTTTGACGGGCCTGAATGGAGCGGCCTCCGCAGCGGAGAAACAAGGGCTGGACGAAAAAGCTTTAGCCTTTTTGATCGACGCGAGGAAAAGTCATCCGGATGACGTCCCAACGCTGCTCCATTTTGGAACAGTGTGCCTCCGGCGTGATCTTGGCATGGATGCGTTGGATGCTGCCCAAAAAGCCTACCGTCTTCAGCCCGGGAATATTTATGCGCTTTTTTTGCTGGCTCAAGCGAACATCTCGCAACAGAACTGGCAGCAGGCCTACGACCTTTTCGCTCGATTTTCCAAGCGGATGCCGAGCTACGCACCGGCCTACTATGCCATGGGATGGGTAGACACTAAGCTGGACAGGATTGAAGATGCCAGAAGGCAACTGGAGCGATGTCTGACGCTCGATCCGGACCTATTCGATGCGCGTGCACAGTTGGCGCAACTTCATTTGGACAATGGCGAACTAGATGTAGCACAGCAACTCTTCGAGAAGGTTTTGCAGCAGGATCCGCACAATGCAAAAGCAAACAGCGGAATGGGCGCACTGTTGCTACGAAGAGGTAAGCTGGACCAAGCTCAGCGCTGTCTGGAGGCTGCAATTACTGCCGATCCCAAGGATGGAGCGGCGCATTATAAGCTGTCACAAGTACTTCTTCGCAAACACGATACGGAGCGGGCAAACAAGGAGCGATCATTGGCGCTCGCCCTGAATTCCGAAGCGCAGCGGGCCAGGAAGACACCATTGAAGCTGGCCATGCCAGACGACAAAACTCTGTCCCAGGAGACTCATGAAACCAAGTAGTTCTCGCTCATGCGTATGTAACCGGTATCTCATAAGAACCGGATTGGTGGCCCTGTTAGCCGCGCCCGCGCTGTTGTTTGCGGAAGTCAGCGGCTTTCCTAAAACACAAAGCGGACCGGTTCACATTGAGGTGCATGCCGATCAACACGCCCCGTACACGATACCGAGGACGATCTTCGGCAGCTTTCTTGAGCCGATTGGAAATTCGACCTACAACGGTCTTTGGGCGGAGATCCTGCAGAACCCCAGCTTCGAAGAAAATCTGTGGGGTGCTCCCGAAATTGAACGCATGGTGAAGGAGGAACCGCAGCTCGGGAGGGCTTCGCAACTGGGGCTGCCGCTTCCATGGGAACCGCTCAACTACCGCCAGGGCAACCGCTATGAACCACGGTGGGGCGATGCCGCAAATTCATGGCGATCGCTAGACCTAATCGGCTTGCCGGACCAGGAGACGGGCGTGAGGCAGAAGGTTTTCCTGCCGGTTCACCGGGAACTTCAATACCAGGGCAGCATTTATGTAAAGCACTTAGACGGCCCGAACGCAATCGATATCTCGCTGCGCCGCCGCGAGCATCCCGAGGAGGTATTGTGCCGTTACAAAATCGAAGCACCAGCGACTTCCTGGCAGAAATATACCTTCACGTTGAACGTCCCGCAAGGCAAATTGATGCCGCTGGAGCCGGCTGATTTCGTAATTGAAGTCCAGGGGAACGAGCGAGCTTTAGTGGATGAAGCTTCGCTGGTGCCGGACGACGCAGTTGATGGCATGGACCCGGATGAGGTTACCATGGCGAAGGCGATGAAGACTCCGCTGGTACGATTTGGCGGGAACTTTACTTCCGGCTATCACTGGCGCGATGGTATTGGACCACGCGATAAACGCGTCAGCATGCTGAACATCGCCTGGGGAATTCCGGAGTACAACCAGTTCGGCACGGATGAGTTTCTTCAATTTTGCAATCTCATTGGCGCGTCTCCGCAGATTGCGCTAAATCTGGGTAGTGGCACGCCCCAAGAGGCAGCGGATTGGGTGCGTTATGTGGATGAACATGAGAAAAGAGATGGTTTTCTCTGGGAGTTAGGCAATGAGCTGTGGGGCAATTGGAACCTTGGCTATCCCACGCTGGCGCAACTACCCGGGCGCACCACGGAGTTCAGCAAAGCAGTTCGGGGTGCAGATCCCCATGCGCGGCTGATCGCCACTGGGCAAGACGAGGATACGTACCAGAAGTGGAATGCGGCGCAACTGACAGATCCTCCCGGCACGTTCGATTACCTATCGACGCACTTCGTAGTAACAATAGACAACACGCAGGACCATCAGAACAGCCCTGATGACGTGGCGGAAGAAGCTTTTGCGCTGCCCGTGGGATTAGGCCGCAGGATGCACGAGATGCAGGACCAGATCAATCAATCGCCTAACTTCAAGGACAAAGCGCATATTGCATTTACCGAGTGGCTTTGGGTTTGCTGCCGAGGTGATGCCCACGCCGATGCTCCACGGTTCGACAACATGGGCGGCGCCCTGACCACGGCCGGTTTTTTCGACATGATGATTCAGAACGCGAATGTCGTGCCGGTTTCCGATATGACCGGCATTATGGAGTTTGCCGGAATCTGGAAAAAGCGGGGACAGGTTTATGCCGCGCCCGGATATTACGCGTTCCAAATGTATTCCACAGCGGATGCTTTTGCACCGGTGAAGGTTGAAACTGACAGCGGCCATTATGATGTCCACCATGGAATTACGCGCCTGCCGGAGATTTCAAACGTTCCTTACATAGAGGTGGTCGGCACTTTGAACAAGCAAGGCGACACGCTCACCTTGTTCTGCCTGAACCGTGATTTGACTCGGGACATACCGGCTTCGATTGCAATTGGCGGATTTCAGGCGAAGGGGGAAGCCAAGATGGAAACATTAAGCGCGGCGAGCATTTACGACACCAACAATGAAATGCATCCACAAGCCGTGGCTCCAGTGCAAACGACCGTAGCGGTAGGGAGCAAGCAACTGCTGTACACGTTCCGCCACGAGAGCGTTACGCGCATCGTGCTTCACCGTTAAACAAGTCCGTTGCTCTAGCGCTTTAGCGAGACGACCCGATCCGGCATGGGCGGAGTTTTGCCAGCCAGGGAAAGGACCGTAGAGGCGAAGTTCAAGGTGTCGTAGGGAGTTTCGATCAGTTGGCCGGCTGGAACGCCGGGGCCGGCCATCATCCAGACCGAGTGGGTGGAGATACGGAAAAAACTGCCGTGGTTTCCTCCCGGATTGAAATTGCGGGCGTTGAAGTTCCAATGGTCGGCCGCAAAGATATGAAAGTCAGCTTGGACCAAGGTGCGGCGGCGGCGCTCAAAACGGAGCATGAGGGGACTCATTCCGAGTGGTCCAGGAATATTATCCGCGACGGGAGAGAGTTGTTCGGTGACACCAATAACGCCGTCGGAATAGCGGCAGAGATGAATAGCATCGAGCCATTCACGTTCACTGTGCCAAGCGGAAAGCCAGGACGCGCGATCCGCTCCTGGGGGAATTTGCAATTTTGGATCTTCGAAAAGATGAAGCGGTAACCCGGCGCACCATGCTCCAGGCGCATATTGGATTTCACCGGCGTTATCTCCGGTAAGATGCTCCACGGGCAAGACCTTGATGCGGTTTTGGGGATCGGTGAGGATGATGAGCTGACTATCTTCACCGCCATAGAGCCAATAGGCGTGCTGCGGAACGGACACATCCGGGGAGTAAGTCTTATCCGGGAGTCGCATATCTATGAAATCGACTGGATGGGGTGACAGAGCTGGTTGAGGATTGTTGCGAACTCTCTGCGCAACGAGCAGCGGGAAGTAATTGATGTGGCGGAATGAGCGTTCCTCGTCGATGTGCCCGGCAGGATCGAGGATCAGGCCGTCCCGCGATGGCCCGACGATGTAACGCTGAAGATCTCCTACGGTATTGTTATCGCCAAGAGCAAGCGGAGGGATCAGATCTTCGATTTTTGTCGAGAACGGGTGGATAGGGTCGGGCTCAAAGGACAGCAAAGCGCGAAGATGCTTCAGGTACTCGCAGTAGGTGGCGTGCTCCTCTTCCCACGCGGTAAGCTCGTTTTCCAATCGCCGGGCTGCCATATCTTTTCCGAGGCGGAGTTGTTCGGGAGTCCATCCTTTTCGTCTTTTAGGAAATTGAGCAACCACCGGCTTACGTTGAGCGATGGCTGCAGCTAGGGCTTCCATTTCCTGCCCAAGATCCAGACTGAGCTGCGTCCATGCGACGCGATGATGGTCGATTGTTGCTTCGATGCACTCTGCCGCGGCTTTGCGCAGGTCCGGAGAAAGATGGGGATTTGAGAGCTGAAGTAATAAGATATGAATCTTATTTAAATCGCTAGAGCGAAGCTGAACAGATGCTCGCTCATTTCCATCAAGATCGAGCCATGCGGTCGGATACTCATTCGCCTTTCCCGCGAGATAGAAAGAAACGCTGCTGGGGTTCGTCACTCGCTTCACTAATGGATTGAGTCCCACCAGTTTGTAGTCGCTGAGCTGATGGCGATTGGTGATAACGTGATGCGCGCCGCCAGCTTGACTGTTGAAGAAGTCGGGAAGATTATAACCTTCACTAATTACACCGGGAACATTGTTCATGCCGTGATCGGAGACGACCACGAAAAGCGTATTGTCACGGAACGTACTGGCCTCAATCCCGGTCCAAATCCGGCCGGCTAGTGTATCAACTTTTTTGAGAGTATCGAAAAGAGCGGCGACGGCGTTCGTGGCATGCCCTTCATGATCGATAGCGCCCGTATAAAGATCCAGATAAAGAACTTGCGACTGTTTTAGGCCCGCATCAAGCTCGTGCTCCATTTGCTGATAAAACATGCTGCTGAAATCGAGATTCCCAGGATTTTCAATCAGCGAGAGGAGATTCTTTGCGGAGAAGCGGCGCTCCAGGGTTTGTGTAAGAGTTCCCCATCTGACGCCACGTTGATAGAGTTGGAAACTCTGCAGCACCTGCGGATATGAATAGGAATCGATAATCAAGGGAATGCCCGCGCGATTCAGCACCTCTACGCCTGGCATATCAACTTGGCGGTTACGGGCATAGCTGATATAAAACGGGAAGAAGTTCAGGTAATCGTAGACGTAACCGGTGAAGCGATCATACTCAACGTTGCCTCGGATAATGCCGTGGTGACCGGTATCGAGCATGGACCAGGAAGGTGCGGAAAGGCTGATACCGCGCGTGTAGAAGTTCTGAAAGACGGTCCCATTCTCACGAAAGATATAGGCGAACCAGGGCAGGCGTGATTTTCCTGTGAGTGGATCAATCTGCTCCATAGCGTTGTAAAGCAGATCGCCATTCAACCCGTCGACTTTTAGAATGACGAGCCTGGGAGTGGGCGCGTTAACTCTTTGTGCTTCGCCTTGCGCTGCGAAAACTAAGATGGATGCAATCAGCGTAAGAACTGCAAAGCGCAGTTTCAACGGGCACTTTCCGGCTGAATAGTAGAGATGAGTGCGGCCACACCGGGCGAGGCCCTCTTTCGCTTCGAAGCGGCAACCACGACCGGTTCTTTCTGTGCTTCCTCCAAAGAAGACAGAGCGGTGGCGCAGTCCGCCTGAAGGTCAGAGTTTTGCGAGGCGCCTTGCAGTTGTTGGAGAGTACGCATTACGTGAGCACGAATCGCTGGTGGCTGCACTTGCGGCATCAATTGACTTAGGTCAGAGATCGAGGACTGAATACGGTCTGAGGCATAAGCAACCTCAGGCGCAGTCCCGGCGCCGGCAAGCGAATCGAGAAAGTTAAGCTGGTAAAGAACTCGCCGTTCGCGATCAACTGACGCTAAGTTTTCGTCGGCCTTTTTCACACGAGAAGTATACGCCCCAAAGGTCGCATCGTGAAGGATAATTCTGGTGAAGCGGGTGCGACTGGACGCGCCAAATTCCGCGAGTTCGCTGCGACGTTCATTGTCGATACGGGTCGAAAGCTTGCCGTCTTGAGCCTCGGTTAGCAACGCCTGATAGTGAGTACGAGCGAGTTGGAGCGCTTTAGTGGGCGACCCCTCTAATGGATTAAAGGCGAGCGAACCGACGCGGCGCTGTATTTGCGCGCGAAGTTTGGGATCGAGTTCCCGATCAATGGCTAGAGCCGCGCGAAATTGAGAATAACAGTCCAAACGCGCCGATTGATTGGTGGCCGCGCCGTGACGGGATACAACAAACTCATAAAGATCTGCCGCTACGTAGTAATACCAATTCGAAAAGTGGGAGATTCCGATCACCCCGGCAGTGACGTCATTGATCGCACGCTGAGTCATTTCATGACGGCGGATACTCAGGCCATTGCGGAAATCGACAAGCAGCAAGGGCGCGGTTGGGTATTCCAGGCTGTAAACCGCTAACGGAATCAGTCGTGCCTGGTCGGTGCCCTTGGAACCGGTGGGCGGCAAGGAGCCATTTTCATCGAAGGCGCGAGTGTAGACCGGGCCATGCCAATTCCTGAGATGATGGTCGGTCCAAGGATTTCGAATGTTCAGGAGCTTCCATGTGGACTTAAGTGATACTCCCGAAGGAGGCGCTGCGCCGGAGGGAAACCAAAGAATTCCGTAATTTACCGAGCTACCTGCAAGCTTTAGCGGCTCGAAAACAAGGCCGGTACGCTCTGCACACTGGCGCAACACTTCCCAGTTGCGGCTTCGAATTCGCTCTTGAGTAAATCCAACCTCCGCACCGACCTGCGCAACGTTTTTTCCTGTAACAAGACCTCCGAGGAACCGCTTGCGGAGCTCAAGTCGAGCGAGTACCGTGTCAAGTTCTGTTTGAGAAAGCCCATCATCGCTACCCGACACAGGAGCTCTACGCAGATAGGTAGCGGCCTGTTCCAGTCGGAGCCGTTGATAATCGGATTCATTTCCCCGGTAAGCTCGCGAAGTGGCGCGGATGGGAGTGGCACTTGGATCGAGCAAACCCGATTGAAGAATTTGACGGCCAATGCCGGCCACTAGCGAGTGCTCTGGAGTGGTTAGATTTAGGAGTGGCGAGACGCCGCTGCTGCTGGACCCTTCACTGCATTGCCAATAAAGAAAGGGCATGGCAGACAGAACATACTGCACTGTCTTGGGATGAACATAAGTGAGGAGCCAGACATAGAGCAAGCGATCGTTATGGAGATCGCTGTCGCCGAGTGTATCGCGCAAAACCGCCACTAGTGGAAGGTCATTTCCACTCGTAGTGCTGTCAACCAGCGGAACAGAGCGGGTACTATCGGTGGGCGTATTCCCGCAGGAACGGCAAAATAGGGTTAAAAGCTGGGCGGTGTCGCCAACTGGCGTGGCTTTCCAATAGTAGAGAGATGAATCTGGCTTGATTGGCCTGAGAATAGCGACGGGCTGCCGAGTAGGAATTTCAGCACCCTTTGATGTCGTCGCGCCAACAATAGTAAAGCTGAAAGTGAGGGTGAGCCCGACAATGTAACGCAGCGCCTTTCGAACCAAGACTGGATCTAGCCACGTTGATTGCGAAAGATTACCTTTCGGCAAGTGTTTTTGATTAACGATCGTCCAGCATTGGCAGAACAAGTTCATTGGCGAGGGCCCTTAATGGGCGCCCTGCTGGTCTCCTCACAGAGGGCTACATTGGATTTGATGTTCCAGTTCCCTTGGAAAGTTGCCTGTGGATGCTACCGGTGCCAGACAGAAAATAGAGGAAAGTATGCCAGCCACAATGCCGCCATATCTGTTTTTTGCGTGTTACCTTAAGTGAGAAGTGCATTTCGACACAGCGCTGAATTTAGTGTGGCTGGTCCTCGGGCTATTAGCCTTGGGAAGCACTTCGCATGCCATTTTTCATCACAAAGCTGAAGAAAGCCGCCAATCAAAGCGCCTTCACATCGTCGGCCTCGGGCTAATTGTTGTCGCCCTGTTCCCTTACATTTCGGCTACAGACGATGTACTGCGAATCGAGCACTTCCGTTCTCAAAACGACGTAGCCCTGCAGCTAAGCCAAGACCATACAAACGCGCCGGCAAAGGGGCATTCTCAAACAGACGATTTGATGCGCCTGTATGAGGTGATGGATAGCCCTTTGATTTGCCGCGTCTGCGAGATTTCGTTAACGTTTGTCTTCATCGCCTTTACTTTTTCACAAACAATTAGACTGATCGACCGTTCCGCACCGGGCTGTGCCGGAAGATCCCCTCCTGCTTTTTAGTTATTGCTCTGCGGGAATTCATAGCTTCTCCTTTCGTTCGTAGTGTGCACATTCAGTGAACTGATGTGTATAACGCGAGCTACCGGTGAGGCGCCGTTTTCCGCCGGCAGAATGAATCCGACAATAAGCAAGCAAAAGGGAGTTTATAAGGAACGATGCATAGCCAGACTTGGCGCATGCTTCCGTATCTTCTGCTTGCGGCCGGATGTTTGGCCCAGAATGCCAGTCCGACGCGAGCACTGACGTGGCAAGATACGCAAGCACAATTCAGAGCAAACAATCCGACGTTGTTGGCCGGACAGACCACCATCGATGAATCGCGTGCCGACGAGATCACGGCGTATCTGCGCCCGAACCCGACGCTAAATTTCGGCGCGGATGATTTAGCGATTTTGACGTATCATCCTTTCCAGCCGGTGGCAAATTTGATCCCGTCGGGATCGGTCGATTACCTTCACGAGCGCGAGCACAAGCGGGAACTGCGTCTGGCGAGCGCGCAAGGGGCGACATCGATTGCGGTTTCCGGTCAAGCTGACCTGGAGCGGAACCTTATGTTCAACCTCCGGGATGCGTTTGTGCGCGTGTTGCAGGCGAAGGCAGTACGCGAGGTAGCGCGGGAAAATCTGGATTATTACGACAAGGAAATTGCTATCAATCGCACTCGTTTTCAGGCGGGCGGCATGGCGCGGGTGGATTTCCAACGAGTCGAGTTGCAGAGAGTGCAGTATCAATCGGATTTAGAAACGTCGGAAGTAAATCTGCGTACCGCGAAGATTGACCTATTAGCGCTGCTGCGGGACAAGACGCCAATAGATCGATTCGATGTAACAGAGACTTTCGACTTCGCCGATTCGACTACGAGTCTAGAAGACTTGCAGAAGATTGCGTTAAATACACGGCCGGATTTAAAGGAAGCGGAAAGGTCGCTGGACAAAGCCCGAACGGACCACCAATTGGCAATCGCCAACGGATCGAGCGATCCGACGTTCAGTTTCGATGTGGCACGGCAAGTTCCCGTGGAAGCTTATGTCGGATTCGCCGTAAGTTTTCCGTTGCGGATCTTCGACAAGAACCAAGGGGAAAAGCTGCGGACGCAGATCGATATCGGACGCAATGAGAAGCTGCAAGATGCCGCGGAAATAGGCGTTCTTCATGATGTAGATTCGGCCTACGCGACGCTCGAAAGCACGCTGCAGCTACTCCGACCCTATAAGGCCACTTACCTACAGGAAGCAAAGGATGTGCGCGAAACGATCACGTTTTCTTATCTCCATGGCGCAGCGTCGCTCCTGGACTTTCTAGATGCGCAGAAAGAATACCGCGATACCGAAGTGAACTATTTGAACCTGGTGGGTGCTTACCTATCTGCCGCTAACCAAGTGAATTTCGCTGTAGGACGTGAGGTTATCCGATGAAGCAGACGAAGTTTGCCTTCGCAAGCTCGACGATGCTGCTAAGCATGGCACTCGCAGGGTGCGGCTCAAAAAAGGAAATTAACAAGACAGCAGCGGCGCCACCGCCCGCCAAAGTTGAATATGTGCCGGACGTGAATGTTATTCAGGTGGACCGGCCGGAGAGATTTTCGGTGATCTCCGCGGGACAAGTGGAAGAACTCCCTCAATTGAATGCAACCGGCGTGGTGAATCCGAACGTAGAGAAATCGATTCCAGTAATCTCGCTGGCGGCGGGACGGGTGGTTGGCATCTATGCCAAGCTCGGCGACAACGTCACGAAGGGACAACTCCTTCTGAAGGTGATGAGCAACGATATCAGCACTGCGTTTGTCAATTACAACCAGGCAAAAGCAGACGAAGTTCTGGCACGCAAGCAACTGGAGCGGTCGCAGCTTCTTTATGAGCACGGCGCAATTTCACAGAACGACATGGAAATAGCGCAAGACGCGGAGCAGAAAGCCGAAGCAGCGCTCGATGCGGCAATCCAGGCCGTGCATACGCTAGGAGCGGACGTGGATCATCAAGCTTCAGTTGTGAACATTTTTGCGCCGGCTTCGGGAACGATCGTCGAGCAGAACATTGTAAATTCAGCGAGTGTACACACGCCGGATAACCAGCCGAACCTATTTACAATCGCGAACCTCGCCAATGTTTGGGTGATTTGCGATGTGTACGAGAACGATCTTTCACTAGTAAATCTAGGCGATCGCGCGAACGTGCGGCTAAACGCGTATCCAGATATTACGTTTCATGGACGCATCGACAACATTGGGCAAGTACTCGATCCAACGATACGCACAGCCAAAGTACGGATTGTGTTGACAAATCCCGGAATGATGCGCGCCGGAATGTTCGCTACGGCGGTTTTCTACGGCAGACACGGAAAGATCTATGCAAGTGTTCCGGCAAGCGCAGTCCTTCATCTGCAGGACCGCGATTGGATCTACGTTCCGGCAAGCCAAGGCAGGTTCCGACGCGTTGAGGTAACTGCCGGAAAAATCGTCGATAACAGGCAAGAAATTTTGAAGGGACTCTCACCCGGGCAACAGGTAGTGAGCGACGCGCTCGCTCTTCACACGGAAAGCCAGCCCTAACAAAAGCGCGGATAAAGAGAGAAAAGCAAGATGATTCGCGCGCTAGTTGACTTTGCACTTCGGAACAGAATTCTCGTATTGGCCCTGGCCATATTGCTACTGGTTTGGGGAGCGATTTCATTCAAAAATCTGCCCGTCGAAGCATATCCCGATGTGGCCAATAATTACGTCGACGTAATTACCCAGTGGCAGGGCCGAGCGGCTGAGCAGATCGAACAACAAGTGACCATTCCGCTGGAAGTGGGGATGAATGGACTTCCACACATGACCAGCCTACGGTCCACTTCTGAATTCGGCTTGTCGCTGGTCCACATGACCTTTGATGACGAGTCTAGCGATGACTGGAACCGGCAGAAAGTGCTGGAACGGCTATCGATGGTGAGTCTCCCGACAGGTGTGCAGCCGAGCATCGGCCCAGACTACAGTCCGGTAGGCCAAGTCTATTGGTTCACGTTGAAGAGCACCAATCCGAAGTATGACCTGATGGAGCTGAAGTCGCTGGAAGATTGGGTCATCACAAAACAACTGAAGTCGGTTCCCGATGTCATCGACGTTTCAAACTTTGGCGGCTTAACGCGTGAATACCAGGTGCAGGTGGATCCGAATAGACTAATTGCATACGGGCTGAGCCTTCCACAGGTGGAGCAGGCGTTGTCGAATAACAACGTCAATTCCGGCGGCAGTTTTATTCAGGAAGGCAGTCAGCAGATCAACGTTCGGCAGGTTGGACTCTTCGAAGATACTGCCGATATAGGAGACACGATCTTAAAAAATTCGAACGGAACAGCCATTCGCGTGCGAGATATCGGCATTGTCACGGAAGGCCCAAAGATCCGGCTGGGACAAATCGCGAAAGCCATTCACCGGAAAGACGGTGTAGTGCTAGATAACGAGGACACCGTGGAAGGGATTGCCCTGCTGCGCAAGGGTGCAAGCACAGAGGCAATGCTGGACGCGCTGCATAAGAAAGTAGCGGAACTGAACGATCATTTTTTGCCTCCCGGCGTAAAGATCGTACCGTTCCTGGACCGTAGCGATCTGGTGCATTACACGACACACACCGTGATGCATAATCTGACCGAAGGCATCATCCTTGTGGCAATCATTCTGTTCGCTTTTTTAGGAAATGTACGAGGCGCGTTAATCGTTGCTCTCACTATTCCGTTCTCGTTGCTGTTCGCCTCCATCTGTTTAGATCTGAACAATGTCCCGGCTAATTTGCTTTCGCTGGGCGCGCTGGATTTTGGAATGGTCGTAGATGGCGCAGTCGTTATGGTGGAGAACATTTTGCGCCACATGGGGCGGCATGAAAAGGCGGAAAGGACGCCGTTAGAAAAAATTCGAGAGGCAGCGCATGAAGTGCAGCGGCCAGTGTTCTACGCCATTGCCATTATCATCACCGCATATTTGCCGATCTTCACTCTGCAGCAGGTGGAGGGACGGCTGTTCCGTCCCATGGCTCTGACGGTAGCGTTTGCGCTATTAGGCGCGTTACTTTTTTCCATACTGATTGCCCCTGTTCTCGCCAGTCTGTTTTTTAGAAGAAATGCCCGCGAGTGGCACAACCCCGTGCTGGAGTTCGTTATCAAGAGTTATCGAAGACTCCTGTATTTAGCTATTCGCCGACGTCTGGCTGTTCTTTTACCAGTAGCGTTGCTACTGGCCTTTGTTTTATGGCTTTTTATTGGCGGGCGCATCGGCTCGGAGTTTCTTCCTCACTTAGATGAGGGGGCCATCTGGGCCAGAGGCACCCTTGCCCCCAGTACAGGCCCAGCGCATGGCACGGCAGTGATGCAGCGCGCCCAGATTATTCTTGCGAGTTTCCCAGAGGTAACCACCGTGGTTTCGCAGGTGGGCCGTCCCGACGACGGCACGGATACATCTCTGTTTTCGGATACGGAATATTTCGTCGATTTGAAGCCGAAGAATCAGTGGCGGCCAGTATTCGACCAGAACAAGGACGAACTGATTCGAGCGATGGACCGGGAATTGGTGAAAATTCCTGGCGTGCTTTGGAATTTTTCACAACCGATATCGGACAACATGGAAGAGGCGGTCAGCGGTGTAAAAGGTGAGCTTGCCGTGAAAATATATGGAACCGATCTAAAAACGCTCGAAGAAAAGGGAGACGAGATGGTAAGCGTGATGAGCCACATCCGAGGCATTCAGGATCTCGGCCTATTTCGCGTCATCGGTCAGCCCAACCTGAATATCACGGTTGATAGAGCAGCGGCAAATCGTTATGGGATCAATGTCTCGGATATTCAGGACGCAGTGCAAACGGCTGTAGGCGGCAATGCCGTGACACAGGTACTGCAAGGCGAACAGGTTTACGATTTAACGGTACGTTACCAACAGCAGTTCAGGTTGACATCAAATGCGATAAAACAGATTCGAATTCTGGCGCCTTCCGGGGAGAGAGTGTCGCTTGGCCAACTCTGCACCATCTCGACGCAAGATGGAGCATCACAGATCTATCGCGAGGCAAACTCCCGCTACGTCGCCTTGAAGTACAGCGTCCGAGGACGCGATCTCGGCAGCACTGTCCAGGAAGCAATGCGCGAGGTGAGTCAGAAGGTGAAATTGCCGACGGGATACACGACCGAATGGGCAGGCGAATACCAGAGCGAAGAACGGGCAAATAAACGACTGTCGCTGATTGTGCCCGTCACAATCGCGATGATCTTCTTCCTGCTGTACTCGATGTTCGGCTCTTTCAAATGGGCCTCGCTGGTGATGGTGACCATGTTGATCGCGCCGATTGGGGCCTTGCTCGCCTTATTTCTAACCGGCACGCACTTCAGTGTTTCTTCCGGTATCGGAGCTTTGGCACTGTTCGGCGTCTCGGTTCAGACAGGGGTCATCATGATTGAATACATCAATCAACTGCGGGCTCGCGGGCACTCCGTGGAAGAATCGGCTGTGGAAGGCGCAGTCCTGCGATTGCGCCCCATTATGATGACGATGTTGGTGGCAACATTGGGACTCTTGCCGGCTGCTTTGTCGAGGGGAATTGGTTCTGATTCGCAGCGGCCGTTTGCCATTGTGATTGTTGGCGGATTGAGCGCCACACTGGTGATGAGCATCTTTGTGTTGCCAGTGCTTTACGTTTGGGTGGCACGCGAGACCGATATGCTGCCTCCGGTGGAGCCCGACTTCGAGCCGGAATAAATTGGCCTAATGCTGATGGTCGGGATGCATGTGGTTATGGACTGCCGTCTTATCCGCAGACATGCAGCAGCCCGTGCCGGAGACTAGGCAAGGCATGTGCTCAAACTGAATTGTAGAGTGGTGAATGTCAAACCCGCGCAAGATTCCGTTGAGACGCGTCAAGATATCTTCACTCTCTGAGGGAGGCATATCCTCGATCAACACATGCGAACTCAGCGCGTGAGTGCTCGAACCAAGGCTCCAGATATGCAGGTCGTGAATGTCCAGCACTCCGGAAACGCCTGACATTGCTGTCGCCACAGCTTCCAGAGTGATGCCGCGGGGTAGGCCCTCTAACAGGATATTAACGGATTCTAAAATGATGTCCCAAGCAGTGTAAACAATTAACAGCCCAAGGAGAATCGATAGGATCGGATCGATGAAAGTCCAACCGGTATAGCGAATTGCGATCGCTCCCACGATGATGGCAACCGCGCCTAATGCATCCCCGAGCATGTGAACGAATGCAGCGCGTATGTTGATGTCGTTCTTCTGACCCCGATGAAGCCCCAGCATAATGGCCCCGTTTAGAACGAGAGCAATTGCCGCGACAAGGATCATGGTCCCATCATTTACCGGCTCCGGGTGGATAATTCTAACCGCTGCTTCCCAGAAAATGATCAGCGAGATGACGAAAAGAGTGGAGGCATTCAAGAAAGCGGCAATTACACCGGCGCGCCCGTATCCAAACGTCTTGGACTGATCCGCTGGCCTGTCTTGAAGGTAGAGCCCAATAGCAGCGAGTAGCAGCGCGAGCGCATCAGTAAAATTGTGGCCTGCATCGGATAGCAGAGCGAGGCTGTGCGAACGAAAGCCCTCGAAGACTTCAAAAACAGTGAAGGCCAAGGTTGCAACTAATGAGAGCCGGAGAACCCAGCCTGTGCCGTGTACGTGATGATGATGGTGCCCCAAACCCGTAAGCCTCTTCCACCAATTTACGACAAAAGAAGTCTCAAATCATATTGACCGGCGTTCCTGTCCGTCTTTTCTATTTCGAATCCTGAGGCTTTTCGCCGGACCGGTAGAGCGAAGGAGTCTTCTTTTTCTGTTCGTCTTCCTGTGCAGAGGCCTTCTTCCGGTCGGCACGCTCCTTCGTGGACATCATCGATTCGCGGTTCTTTTTCTCATCGGCGTCCGAGGACGCCAACTCGGCGCTTCGCTTGGAGGAATCGGCCAGAGCCAAGTCTCTGCTGTCGCTCGTCGTTTCAATGGCATCGTCGAGCACAAACTTATAGCGGTCGAAATCTTTGGGACTGGTATCTTCTATTTTGTTGAGCTGATCCAGAAATTCCTTTTCGGTATTCGTCACCGCGAGCAGCCCTTTTTCGATGGAGGACTTGTGCCGCAGTGCGTCATCCGAGACCGAATCAATGGACTCGATAATGTGGCTATAGTCCTCTAGCGCATTGTGAATGAAAATGCTCCGACCAGGTTTATCTTTCGCTAGATACTGCTCAACCAAATCCATCCGTTGTTTCGCAAGATGCAGATAAAGCTGAAGGCGCTCGTTCGGCTCTTGTGTCTCACGGATTTGGTCGGCTTCGTTCGGCGTAAGAAAATCGCGATCTTGCGCCAGCAGGGTTGCCTGAAGATACGTTGCCGCCATGACTGTAAGCGAAAGCAAAGATCTGCGTCTCATTTTTTCATCGCTCCACTTAAAATCTGTTCGTGAATGTCATCCACAGTGCGTTCTGTCTGCTCTGCCCAGCCACGATTTCCGATACTGATGTTGCCGACCAAATCATGCAATCGCCGCTGTAAGGAAGCCACCTTCAGTTCGGCTTTCTGATAGTTGTTTCCCTTGTGGGCCGCGCGGAGCGAGCTTAGACATTGCTTTAGATCGCCGGTCATATTGTCCAGCTCTGCGTCACCCTTTTCGATCTCGCCTTCCTTATAAAAAGTGCTGGCATCGTCGAACGCCGTTGAAGCTAAATTTAATGCTAACTCTGCTCGCTTACGAGGATTGTTTTTCGCGTGAAGCTGGTCGTCGCTGGCCATTTGAGCAAACACGTAGTCACTCATTAGAAAAAGGAGGAGGCTTAGTACGCAACGAAGTGCGATGTTAAACCGCGGGATATACATCCAAACTGGCCCGTTGTTATTGTACTTGTGCTAGTCGCGGCGAGTTGCCGCGGCCGCTTCTTTGTGCAAGTGACTCATCTTGACACCAGTCACAGAGAGAGCCAAGAATCCGATAGCAATCAAGGGGAGCGTCACGACGGCCCATAGGATCAGCGAAAACCGTTTGGCGTGCCCAACAGCCAGACCAAACATAATCAATGTTCTCGCTGTTACCCACTGGAAGGAGCCTAAGTTTCCAGGAGCTTGCGGAACAATACTGGAAAGCCGCAAAAGAACCATCATCGTAAACGAGGCTGTCCAAGGCACGGAGAGGTCGTTTGCCATAACCAGGAAGTAGATCGGAAACATTTGCCCGATCATATACGCACCGCTGACGAAAAACGCGAAATATAAGTAACGCGAGTGACCGACCAGATGAAGGTCTTCTATCAGCGTATTAAGCCATCGAGGCCAGGAAAAGCCGAAAATTCGATCAAATGACTGCCGCTTGGCATACATGGCAAAACCAAGAACGATACCAGACAGCACGATAATTCCGCCAAGGATATAACCGCCTTTCAGCAGGACACCCGGGAGTTTTCCCAGATGCAAACAATAGAAAAAGCACACCATCAGCCAGACTCCGTCAAAAATCCGCAGAATCAGATCGGAAGCGAAACTTACCGATAGCGGAACCGGCGTGGTCCTTGAGAGCAGAAAACAACGAATCACCTCTCCGACCCGCAAGGGCAGCACCTCATTCGCGAAGAGTCCTATATAAATCGCGCGGACGGTGGATAAGAAAGGAACTCGCTCGATCGGGCGAAGCAGAATCTTCCAACGCCATCCGTCGAGCAGGTACACGCATACGTCACATACGATGGCGATCGAAACCCACCTCCAGCGCATGTGCTGGACTTCACCCCAGATGTGTTGTAGTCCCGCTCCGTGGAGCACCCATCCCAGGCAAAAGATGGAGATCAGATTCGTGACGATGATAATGGTCCACGATCTGTAATTGCGGCTGCGCTCAGCGGGCCGTGGAGGCGCGGTCTGCGTGCTCAAGCCCCCATGATAACCCGCGTGACACCGAGGCACGCTGAAGGTGCCCGCAGCCCTGTAGGCAGCCCTGGTAAATGTTCGATACACTTTCGAGGCATGCAGAAGATTGATCGCGTAGCAGTTCTAGGCGCGGGAACAATGGGCTCGCAAATAGCTGCGCATTTTGCAAACGCCGGGATTTCATCGTTGCTTCTGGACGTTGCTTCACCTTCCGGAAACAGAAGCGAGGCCGCCATACACGCCGTCGAGACGGTGCTAGGAAAAAGACCCAACCCCTTCTTTTTCAAGGCGGCGGCAAATCTGATCGAGGTTGGAAACTTTGATGACGATCTGCCGCGCGTTCGGGAGTGCGACTGGATAATCGAGGCCGTCACCGAAGATCTTGCGATCAAACGCGCATTATGGGCGCGGGTATCTGCTCAGTGCGGGAACCGCGCGATTGTATCGACGAACACCAGCGGCATTCAGCTCGCTGCGATCGCGCAGGGCTTTTCTCCCTCGTTTCAGCAAAGATTTCTTGGCACCCACTTCTTCAACCCACCCCGATACCTTCACTTACTGGAAATAATTCCGTGCGAGCAAACGAGGAAGGGCGTCGTCGACTTTGTCAAGAGTTTCGGAGAACAAGTACTCGGCAAAGGCATCGTAGTTTGCAAAGACACTCCCAATTTCATCGCAAATCGGATTGGATGTTTTTTTAGCGCAGTCATCCAAAAAGTGATGGTGGAAGAAGGTTATTCCGTCGAGGAAGTGGACGAGCTCACCGGGCCTCTGATTGGAATGCCCAAAAGCGCGTCGTTTCGGCTGATCGATATTATCGGGCTGGATGTTTGGTTGCAGGTCACAAAGAATGTCTACGCCAACACACACGACACTTGGCGTGACCAGTTCGTCCCCATGCCTTACGCTCGCGCGATGGTGGACAGGAACTGGTTAGGCGAGAAGACCGGACAGGGTTTCTATAAACGGTCACAAGCAGACAGACAGATAGAAGTATTGGATTGGAAAACGCTTGAATACTATCCCGCAAAGGGAGCACTTTTCGAGAGCACGAAGACTGTCCGGCGGATTGCCGATATCGTGACACGCGTACGTTTGCTGATCGAAGGAGATGACAGGGCAGGACGCTTTCTATGGCGGGTTCTACGAGAAGTATTTTCATACTGTATCGCCATGATGCCGGAAATCTCGGACAGAATTGTCGAAATCGACCGCGCGATGCGGTGGGGTTTTGGCCATCAGCTCGGGCCGTTTGAGCTTTGGGATGGACTCGGACTACAGAAAATTGCGAGGCGGATGGAGGACGACAGGATGCCCGTTTCCCAGAACCTGACGGCAATACTTTCTTCTGGAGTGGCTTCTTTCTATGGCACGGGGGAGTATCTTGACGTTGTTGAGGGGACATTCCGCGCACTGGAGCGCCGGCCAGGCGTACTGATGCTGCAAGATATCAAGCGTACGCGCGGCGAAGTCGACGGCAATGCAGATGCCTCGCTGATTGATGTAGGCGATGGCGTCCTCTGCCTGGAGTTTCACAGTAAGATGAACGCCATCGGCGACGGTACGCTTCAGATGATCGAGCGCGCCCTGGAATTGTTGACGAACGGTTTTGAAGCAATGGTCATTGCAAACGAGGGTGAAAACTTCAGCGCGGGAGCGAACCTTGCAACCCTACTACAGGCAGCGCGGACAGGAGACTTCGCTGCGATCGAAATCTTCATTCGTAAATTTCAGCGTTCTTTGATGGCATTGAAGTACGCACCGAAGCCAGTGGTAGCCGCTGCATTCTCAAGGGCGCTAGGCGGTGGCTGCGAAGTCGTATTACAAAGCCATAGAGTTCAAGCGCACGCGGAGTTCTACGCGGGACTTGTGGAACTGAATGTCGGGCTGGTCCCAGCAGGTGGCGGTACGAAGGAAATGGCACTCCGCTTTCCAGATCCGATGCAAGGGTTGAATCTGGTTGCTAGCGCGAGCGTTTCGCAAAGTGCCATGGAAGCCCGAAAATTCGGCTTTCTTCGTGCTGAAGACCGAATCACGATGAACCCCGAGTTGCTGATCGGAGACGCCAAGTCGTTCGCGTTAGAACTCACCAAGACCTACCGGCCAAGCGCGGCAAAGAAGAACGTTTCGGTTTCGGGAGAACCGGGATACCAGACTATGCTACAGAACGTTGAGGAGCAAAGGGCATCGGGCCAACTGTCGGACCACGACGCCATCGTTCTTCAGAAACTTGCTTACGTTCTCAGCGGAGGCCGCGTGATGGCAGGCGCAACTGTCACCGAACAACGTCTACTAGATCTGGAATTGGAGGTCTTTCTTAGCTTGTGCGGCATGCCAAAAACGCAGGATCGCATTCAATATATGCTGGAGCATGGCAAGCCGCTCAAGAACTAGATTCGCCGACGTAAACACCCATAGCGCGCTTCACGGTTTTCACCGTATCCTCGGTAATGGGCAACACGCGGTCTCGTCCCTGCTGCAGAATGGTGTCGACGAATCCGGGGTCGGCCGTGATCTCTTTATATCGCCGTTGAATTGGTTCCAGACGGGCGATCACCGCTTCGGCCACACGCTTCTTAAAATCTCCATAACGCATACCTCCAACGGATTTCATCGTCAGTGAGGGGTCGCATGCTTCACCAATGGCCAGAAGATTGGCAATACCGGGTCCAATCGTACCGGGCTCGACTGACGACTGCGAATCCGTTGTTGCTCGTGCAATTTTCTTTTGAATGACCTTCGGCTCATCCAGTAGTGCAATCGCATGCCCCGCCGCCGTCGCCGATTTGCTCATTTTCTGGGTAGGATCGTCCAATCCCATGATGCGCGCCCCAACGGCCGGAAGACTTGTCGCAGGCATCACAAACGTCTCGCCGTAAAGTGAATTGAAGCGTTGCGCAATGTCGCGAGTAAGCTCCAGGTGCTGAGTTTGATCCTCGCCCACGGGAACGATTCCCGCTTGGTAAAGCAAAATATCGGCCGCCATCAGTACCGGATATTGCAGTAGACCATCTCCGATCGTGTCTTGCTTCTCCGCTTTAGCTTTGAATTGTGTCATGCGCTGTAACCACCCGAGTGGCGTCACGCAAGTCAAAAGCCATGCCAGCTCCGCGTGGCCAGGAAGAGAAGATTGAACGACAATAGAAGATTGCGCGGGATCGATGCCGGCAGCAATAAAGAGGGCGGCCGTCTCGCGAATTTTCGCGGTCAATTCTTTCGGCTGCTGATAAACCGTGATGGCGTGAAGATCGACGATGCAAAAGATACTTTCGTATCGATCTTGGATTTCAGCCCAGTTTTTAATGGCCCCGAGATAATTTCCAATATGAAGTTGGCCGCTCGGTTGTACCCCGGATAGAACTCGTGCTTTCATGCAAGTAGATGATTTGTTTACCTATGGCGCATTGCGGACGGAAGTTCGAGTGCGCTTCCTTATCGTAAAGGATGCCTACCATAATCACCGAAGAAAATAGCCCGAAGCCCAACGTTACGGTTGACATAGAGAAACTCGTCTACGGCGGAGAGGGATTGGCGCGCATTGAGGGACAAGTCGTCCTAACGCCTTTCGTCCTGCCGGGTGAGCGGATTGAAGTACTCACGCGACGCGCTAAAACAGGCCTGCTGCAAGGTTCGCTTCCTCAGGTTCTCCAGCCCTCTCCACACCGAGTGGTGCCGCGCTGTGAGTATTTCACAAACTGCGGTGGCTGCCATTATCAACACGCCGAGTATTCTTTACAGCTACAGGCAAAGCGCGGCATCCTTCACGAGACTCTGCAGCGGCTGGGCGGTATCAACTACGAGGATGAGATCCACGTCATCAGTGGCGAGCCATGGAATTATCGCAATCGCATTCAGCTTCATGCGAGCGAGCGGCGCATCGGATTTCGGAAAGCTGAGTCACACGATCTTTGTCCGATTACTCACTGCGAAATTTCATCACCCGTGATAAATGAGGTCATCTCCAAGCTGAGCGATGCCGTACGACAGCAGGAATGGCCGGAGTTTCTGCGATCTCTGGAGGTCTTTACAAACGAAAAAGAAATCCAACTAAATGTCGTGGAATCCACGCGGCCCGTAGCGGCGCGATTTTTCAGATGGTGCGAGAGCTTTCTTCCGTCGGTCGTTTCCAATGCCATCAACTACCAGGTGGCAGGCCACTCATTCAGAATCAGCCGTAGCTCATTTTTCCAGGTAAACCGCTTTTTAATAGAGCACCTGATTGCAGAGACGCTCAGGGGTGCCGAAGGGCAGAAAGCTCTCGATCTATACGCCGGTGTGGGTCTATTCTCGTTGCCACTCGCTGAACACTTCGCTGAGGTACAAGCGGTAGAGCGAGGCGCGTCCGCTTATCGTGATCTGGAATGGAACGCTTCACAGGCAGGGGCGAATATACTGACGGCAAGAATGTCGGCGGAGGATTTCTTGCGAGATATCACCGAAGCTCCTGACTTGATTGTTGTCGACCCACCACGCGCTGGACTAGGCCCCGATGCAACGAACGAAATCTTACGGCTGCTACCGCCTAAACTCACCTATGTAAGCTGCGACGCGGCCACGTTGGCTCGCGATCTTCGAAAGTTGCTGGCATCGTATGAAATAGAACGCCTCACCATGATCGACCTGTTTCCGCAGACCTACCACTTCGAATCGATCGTGCATCTGCAACGAAAATAGCTCACATCCGCCGCTGAAAGAGACTCCAAAGAGAATTCCTTTTGCGGATACAGAGCTCAACTATATTGAGCACGACCGCAAGCCCTAACAGAGCTGGCCAGAGCTGCCAGGTTCTGATCGTTGATCTTCCGTCGGGGCGAAAAACGTTAGCAGAATCAGGATCGAATCGCCCGCCAGTCAAGTCGGAAATTTGGCGCAGCAATGCCTCATTATTGCCGTGAACCAGCATTTCTTCATCTGGACGGAAATAGCCCGTCTCCGGAAACGCTTTGGATTCCTTCAAGGGACGAATATTAAATGCGCCGGTCATTTCGCCGATATGAACACTTCCCTTATATAGCCCCGGGCCAACCAGGGCGATATGGATAGGGCGTCGAAACTCCCGTGGGCCTAGCACGAATATCTGCGGTGGTTCCCCATGGAAGTCTACGGCTCCATGGAGTCGGTAGGTAACTAGAAGGTCGCCATTTGCACCGTCGTAGTCGACCCGAGCCTCCGTATCGTCGGTGCGTGAAAGTAGATCATGACTTACGTTAATCCAGAATCTATCGAAACCAGGCCACCCAATCCACGATTTCGCCCAGCGGCTCTTGGCATCCGACGTGAACACGGCCGCGTGCCCGAGTCCGTACTGCCATTGCACGTAAAGCGGATCTCTCTTGTTTTCGTTGATCGCCAAGACTGTTTGCGCTGTCGGCTTTGACTCAAATCGGATATAGCCCTTCAGCGCCGGAGCCGCTTGCATGTCAACGCCGTCCAGGATCTCGGCCCTTTGTTGAATAATGGGTGTCAGCGACTTCTCCACGGCGGTCGACCCGCTGTAGTCGATGACATCCTTCAAAAGGATCTGTTCCAAGCCTTGCGGCTGATCCAGGAAGTAAGACTTTCCCCCCGATGCGGCAGCCACCCTCTCCAGATACGAACGATTTACATCCTGTCCCAGCCCCACGGTCGATATTGTCGTCTCGTGTTGCCCCGCTTCTTTGGCCACGTCGATACTGTCGCCTTCTTCTGAGATTCCATCCGTCAACAAAACGATGTGCTTGTATGTTGCACCGGATTGCAACACGCGATGGTAGGCCTCCGCAAGCGCGGGAGCGATCTGCGTTCCTCCGTCAGGAGTAATACCTGAAATTAAACTTTTGATGAACGACTTATTTTCAGCAAGGCGCAATGGGACCGCCCACTGAAAAGAGTTGTCAAACATCAAGACGCCGATGGTATCTGTCGGCTTGAGATGATCGACAACGCCGATCGCCGAAAGCCTGGCAAGTTCTATCTTTCTTCCCTCCATGGAGGATGACTTATCAAGCACCAGGGCGACGCACATCCCGTGGGGCTTCTTCGGAGGCATCATCTTCGCGGGCAGAATGCGATCCAAGGCATCCATCCGCGCCGACTCTTTATAGACTTGGCGCTCGCCGCTGATTAACAGCAACCCTCCTCCCCTTTCCACGTAGTCGGCCCACTGCTGCTTGCTCGTGAGAGGAATTTTGTTCAGGTCCAGATTATTGAGAACAATCAACTGAAAACTGCTTATATCTTGCGTGGTGAACGGATCCCCACGAGTTACTTCATAGGCCGCCTGTTTGAAAGCAGCAAGAAGATTGTTGTCGGTTTCAGGCGGATCTTCGGAGATGTACAAGACCTTGCCAGGCCGCAGCGCGATAGCCTTCTCAAACCGGAGTGAACCCAGTTTAGGAGCGGTTACCCGGCCCGATATAAACGTGGTGCCCTTATTTTCCACTCGCGCGTGAACCTGCACACGATTGGAGCCGGCCTGGAGTTTGATTTGGCTCGCGCCGATCGATTTCCCGTCTGCGGCCAGTTCCACACTGGCGTCGGTACTTTCGGACGAATGGATCGTCAGGTCAATCGGAATTTGCTCACCTGAATAGGCTTCAGTTGGCATTGAAAAGCTAGCGAGGTAGAAACCGGCTTTCGAGTTCCCTGATAGCGGAATCGTATCGACCGGAATATTGAAGCGCTGTAGCGCAGCATTTGCAAGCGCTGCACTGCCTTCATTTTCTCTGCCATCGCTGATGAGGACAATCTTGGGAACATAGCCTTCCGGTATGACTGCGAAACTGCTCGTCAGTGCGGCTTCCAGGTTCGTGTGTCCGTCGGCCAGGATCGACGCGCGACGCAGCGGCATCCCCGTGCCGTTGTGGTTGTTCTCCGTGTGCGGCTCGGCTGCAAACGGAATCACTTTCATCCAATTCCCTCGCTTATGGAGCTCCATCTTTGCCACCAGCGACGACGCATGTTTCACGTCGGCGTCTGTGATACTTCTTGACACGTCTACCAGAACCGCTACTCCCGTCTTTGTTTCCGGAATCTTAATAGCGGGTTCGGAATAGGCCGTAATGATCGCCACCAAACTCAAGCCTTTCAGCAGCAGCGCCGCGCGATTAAGCGTTCCACGCCACGAGTAAACCATCCACAGCAGTGGCGCAAGAGTAAGCAGGAGGTCCCACTGGCGGCCAATGCTCATCTCTGGACCAACTCTTTCTCTTCCTGCCTCTTTTGTCGTTGCGCTTGCGCGGGCACGGGGCTAATCCCAATGCGGCGCTTTCGACCGAATAGAAGCCAATCGGCAAGCAATCCTAATCCACCAGCAAACGCCAACCATTTCCACAAATCGAGATCTGTTGGCGATGCAACCACTAATTGCGGCAGCCCGCCAAGTGAGCCGTTGGGTGGAATCCAGAAATCTTCGGCAATATTCGCCAGCACCAGCGAAACCGTTCTTGCGCCACCGTGAAACTGAATACGGACTTGAGACTGACGATCAGCGGAGAATTCGAGCAGTTGATCGTGTACATCGAATGGTATGCGTGTTCCGTTCTCGTCGGTGACGCTTAGGATATTCCCTTGGCCACCGGGAACAAGGGGCACGGTTGTTATCCCGACAAAACTGGCGTTAACACCGGAAATCTGCTTCGACTCCGGGCACAACCAACGTAAAAGATTTGCAAACAATAGCGGAGCCGTTGCTCGAAAACGCAATTCACCTTGCAACGGATCGAAGCCTAAAACCACGAACCTGGAGTGATTGTCTGTTTCGCGACGCGCGACAATCACAGGCCCCTCTGCAATATTTGCAATTACTGTGTCGCCGTCGCTCGTGGCCTGGAGTACTTCGGCGCTCTTGATCCGGGCGTGATTGCCTCGCCAAGGTAAACCTAAAGCGTCCGCATTGTTCCAATTAGTTACGGTCGCGTCACTCACAACCTCTTCGACTGGGACAGGCGAGCTGTCTCGCGGGGGAGCAATCCAAAAAGCGGGAATTTGCGGCTGTTCTGCCGGTGAAACTCCGTCTAGCAAAATAGCATCCGCAGCCGGGTGAGGGTTGTATTGGTCTGGAGTAGAAAAGATGGCTTCTAAGTTTCTGTCAGACTCGATCAAGGGCTTGATTATTTGTGGGCGGTTTGTGAAAACAGCCAATCGCGTTTTGTCCTTTCCAGGCACGTATAAGGTGACGTGATTGTCGGCGCGGAGCGCATCATTGGGCTCGATTGTAGTCGTAAGGCGACCTCCTTTCGCCTGCATAAAACCGTACTCTACAGTCGTCTGTTCCTGGGGTCCTATTGTGAGGGAACGGGAAGCAACAACTCTTCCGGGAAAACCCGAGGTGAAACGCAGAGCACGTGCCCGCATACCATAATTTTCTATGGTCACGGCAGCCCGCCAAACACTGGAATTCTGATCGTCACGCCGGAGTCCGACGTTTCGAATCCCGCAGTTTTCACCGTCCGCTGGAATGAGAATCGTACGAAGATTTCGAAGTGTGGGCAGAACGCTGCCCGCTTTCTGAATACGTCCCGGCCCAATATAAACGACTTCTGCATCTGCGCCACTGGAGAGCGACTCGGCCCGGCGCGCAAACGACAAAGCTCGAACGATGTTTAACGCCGAGTAGGACGATTGAAGCTTTTCGAGTGCCTTCGACAGTTCGGCGCGGTTCGAGGTGAGGAGCGTTGCGGGTGTCACGAAAGCGTCCACGCCGGCCAGCAACACTCGATCTGCTGCCGGCAGACGACCGAGATATCGCAGAGCTGTTCTCTTTTCGACGTCCATAAGTGTTTCACCCTTGACGATTTCACTACTCCAAGCGGAGGTATCGATCAGAAGCACGTGATTGCGGCTCGGGCGCTCACGGCTCCCCCATTGGAGCTGTCCGATGGCCAGAAGAAGCAGCAATATGCTAAGAATTTGCAACAGAAAAGACCAGGGCTCCCGCATTCGCTTGCGGCTTTGCCGCTGTGTAGAAGCTGCCTCAGACGTCCAAAATCGCAGCGTAGACACAACCTTCGCCTTCTTGGAGCGGTCAAGCAGATAAAGAGCAGTAATCAATCCTGCTAGAGCGGCAAAAAGAACAAGGAATTCGCCGACGGTGAAGTTCAAAAAAAACATGACAGCAATGCCTCAATACATTCGAGGCAAACTCGCCTTCTGCGTCGTAAACGCAGGCCCAAAAAGGACATCCTCAACGTCAGTAGCGATAGAAAGACCAAGATAACGTCCACTGTTCCGTAGAGCGAGTCTTCGGATCTGCTCTGAATACTCGTCAAAGGCTTCGGTATACCGCTTTCGAACCTGGCCAGTTGCTGTAATTCTCACCTGTTCGCCTGATTCCGCGTCGGTCAGTTCCCAGTCGCCCTCCACGATCGGCTCACGATCTTCATCACTCCAAAGCTGTATCAGAAAAAGCTCATGGCCGAAGTCAGTCAAATACTGCAATGGCTGAAGGCAGTCCGAATCGCTGAGGAAATCGGAGATAATAACAACCAGTCCTCGCTGCGGGTAAGTGTTCAAAAACTGACGGACTGTTTCCTTCAAGTCCGTCCGCCCTTGAGACTTCAAAGCGCGCAAATAGTTCTCGGCGGGTTGAAAACGATGCCGTCCACCGCTGCACTGAAAGGGCTCAAGAAGACGTGTTCCAAACGGCTGCAGCAAAAGGCTATCCAGCCGGACCAGGCCCACGTAAGCAAGTGCCGCGGCTAATTTGCGGGCATAATCAAATTTAGTAATTGCACCAGGAGCCACCCCGGTTGCCATGGATGCGCTTGTATCGAGCAACAGGCGCACTGGAACGCGGGGTTCCACCTGAAACATTTTTAAAAATAACTTCTCTAGCCGAAGGTAAGCCCGCCAATTTACTGCGCGCATATCATCGCCGTGGTAGAAATTACGATGGTCCAGAAACTCCTGTCCTGCTCCGGCGAAATGCGAAAGGTTATGGCCGCCCACAAGCCCGTTGAACGACTTCTGCCAATGTAAAGTAAGGCGCTCGAGCTTCTCCAGAAAGTGACGGTCAACTAGTGCTTCCGGCATTTCATCCCTGCCTTGGCTGTCGGTTACAACTGCCGTTGATTCAATAGGATTTTCATCAAAATTGTTTCTGTGGATTCCCCGTCAGCGTGGGCATCGAAGTTTAGAATGATACGATGTCGCAAGATGGACGGCGCAACGGCGATGATGTCATCGTTACTGAGGTGCATTCGGCCCCGCATCAACGCCAAAACCCGCCCGCATTCAATCAACGCTTGAGCGCCGCGGGGAGAACTGCCATAACGCACATATTTGGTTGTCATCGCCGTCGCTTCGCTAGTTCCCGGCTGGGTCGCCATAACGATCCTGATTGCGAAGTCCTGCACATGCGGCGCAACAATGATGTGTCTGCAGATTGCCTTTAATTCCGCGATTTGCCCCGCATTCATCACCTGCTTCAGCTCTACTGCCTCGTCTTTAGTCGTTAGTTCGACTATTCTGCTGAGGTCCTCGCGCGATGGATAGGAAACCAGTATCTTCATGAGAAACCGATCGAGCTGAGCCTCCGGCAGTGGGTACGTACCTTCCATCTCAATCGGATTCTGAGTTGCCATGACCAGGAATGGCGCTTCCAGCGAGTATGTTGTAGTCCCGCTGGTGACTGTCCGCTCTTGCATTGCTTCCAGCAACGCCGCCTGAGTCTTTGGCGTGGCACGATTAATCTCGTCGGCCAACACCAAATTTGCAAAGATCGGGCCCGCTTGAAAGCGCAGCATCTTGTGACCCCGTTCATCGTTATCCACCATGACGCTGCCCACAATATCCCCGGGCATCAAGTCGGGCGTGAATTGGATGCGCGAGTACTGCAGGTCCATCACGCGCGCGAGAGTACGTAGCAAGGTAGTCTTCCCTAACCCAGGCACACCCTCTAATAAAACATGACCTCCGGCAATCAGACAGATTAGAACGCCATCTATTACCTCACTCTGCCCTACAATTACTTTTGCTATTTCCTCACGAACGCAATTTAAATTCTTGATCGCGCGGTCCACGGAGGCCAAGTCTACGTCAACGACTTCTGTCATGGGTAAAGAATTCGGCAAGTATAAAAGATCTCTGGCGTGCTTACTATGCTATGACGTGAATACCATGTTTTGCGCCCGCATCCCATTGCGTTCACAATAGGTTTGGTAAAGACGGCCGTAACTCTCTAGCACGTATTCGTCCCGGGAGAAACCAAGCCGGATAGCTGTGTCATCAATCCAATCACCCGGTCCTTCTAATTCAAGAAATTCTCCAATGGGCGTTTCATCCAAGGTGACCACAGCAGAGGAATCGCTGCCCTCAACGAACTCACGGCGATACTTCTCATAACGAAAGACCGGCCCAAAACCCAACTGCTCTAGTATCCTATGCAGCACGTCCAAGGAGCCGACCGTTGTTTCAAGTTCGGGCCGGGCTTTGTACTTGCTTTGTTCGCCTGGCCCTTTCCAAGTCAGGACAAATTTGCCCCCAATCTCTCTGAGACGCACAATCATTTCCGCTTGGCGGAGCCTCCCGTCGGGCGAGTCGTAAATGGTATTGGACTCGAACTGGCGAGGAACCGACAACGTGAACCCGGCACGATTCAGTCGCTCAAGGATTGCGGCACTATCAGGCAACGGGATTTTCACTTCCGTTTCGGTCGGGCTGGCCATAACCAGATTCTCGCATTCGTATAATGAGAACGATCAGTCAGATGTCAGCGCGCCCGTAGCTCAGTTGGATAGAGCGAATGACTTCGAATCATTAGGTCGGGAGTTCGAGCCTCTCCGGGCGCACCAGCGGTTTTAATTTGCTTCGGCACCTGATATCACCTCGTACATGCCACAGCCGTGACATTTGCGGATACAAAACGAAGATTCAAATTGGATTAGTCCGTCGTCTCAGATAAAAGACGCCGACCTGAACGCACCAGCGAAGCTATTCGCCGGTGTGAACGTTCATCTCACGACGTCCGGCCGTTTGACGCGACATGAGTGGCTCTCCCGAAAAACCGGTAATACTGTATATCGAGGACGATGATGCGGCCGTGTTTCTGCTACAGACCGCCTTAACGGAGGCGAGCATCGAGGTGGAGATGTTTCGGGTCTGTAACGGAGAAGAAGCTCTGGCATGGCTCAGCAAGTCCGGCATGTTCGCTAACACTCCGCGTCCGCATCTCATATTGCTCGACTTGAACCTCCCTAGAAAGAGCGGACTCGAAGTACTCGCGGAAATACACAACGATGCCGGTCTTCGTTCTATTCCGGTCGTTATTTTCAGCTCCTCATCTTTGGAAGTGGAAAGACGGAGATCATTTGAGCTGGGCGCGCGCGATTACATCAGAAAGCCCCCTACGCTTGCGGCTTTCGTCAACGCCGTCCGATCTGCTTGTGCATTGCTGCCTCGTTAGGCCTTCGCCCTGAGCTTGCGAACACGTCGCCCCCTAAACTATCTCAATGGACCGCCGTAAATTTCTTTCGACCGGTGTAGTAGCTAGCGTTGTAACTAGTCTGGAAGCCAATGGCCGCGTACAGGACAGACCAGCTCCAAGAAACGGGCGATACGCTTTTCCGCTCGAAGAGTTCTCGGTTGCCGAGCTTGGCGACCGCATGAGGAAGGGCACGCACACAGCCGAAGAGATCGCAAGACTTTATCTCGATCGTATCGATGCCTTGGACCATAATGGGCCGGAACTCCGCGCCGTAATCGAAGTAAACCCGGACGCGCTTGCGATTGCGCGCGCCTTGGACACAGAACGAAAGAACAACAAGGTTCGCGGACCACTGCATGGAATTCCAGTGTTGATCAAAGACAACATCGATACAGCGGACCGGATGCAGACTACGGCGGGCTCTCTGGCGCTTTTGGGGCAGCCAGCACCTCAAGACTCCTGGATTGCGGCGAAGCTGCGTGCGGCAGGGGCCGTAATTCTTGGCAAGACGAATTTAAGCGAGTGGGCGAATTTCCGCTCCACACACTCTACCAGCGGATGGAGCGGCCGCGGTGGGCAGACAAAAAATCCTTTTGCGTTGGATCGCAATCCGTGCGGCTCTAGCTCGGGTTCAGGCGTAGCGGTTTCGGCTAATCTCAGCGCGCTAGCCGTCGGCACGGAGACCGATGGTTCCGTCGTTTGTCCGTCGTCGATGTGCGGCATTGTTGGAATTAAACCGACGCTGGGACTCATCAGCCGTTCCGGAATCATTCCGATTGCCCATAGCCAGGATACGGCTGGACCGATGGCCCGCACCGTTCGCGATGCGGCTGTACTGCTGGGAGCTTTGACCGGTGTGGATAGTCGTGACTCGACCACCGGCGCCAGTCAGAACAGGGCTTATGCCGACTACACACAATTCTTAACCGTCGACGGATTAAGAGGAGCTCGCATCGGGGTTGCCAGACAGTACTTCAATATCAGCCCGGCAGTCACCGCCGTCATGGAAGATTGTATCGCTCTTATTCGCGATGCGGGTGCCGAGATTGTGGACCCTGCGCACCTCGCTTCTTTCGAGAAGTGGCGCGATACGGAACTGCAGGTGATGTTATATGAATTCAAGACAGATTTGAACAAGTATCTTGTCGGGCGAGGTGGATCGATAAAGTCACTAGCAGATGTGATCGCCTTCAATGCCGTGCATCGATCCCGGGAAATGCCCTATTTTGGACAGGAACTGATGGAGCAAGCGCAGCAAAAAGGGCCGTTGTCGGAGCGCGAGTACAAGGAGGCGCTTCATACAAACCATAAACTGACCCGGAAAGAGGGAATCGATACCGTCATTGCTAAACATCGCGTCGATGCGATTATCGGCCCCACATCCGGGCCTTCTTGGACCACTGATTGGGTGTCTGGAGATCATGCGGATAGTGGATGCGCGTCACCACCGGCCGTGGCCGGCTATCCGCACATCACCGTTCCGGCCGGGTTTGTTTTTGGCCTTCCAGTTGGAATCTCGTTCTTTGGCGCGGCCTGGAGCGAACCCAACCTGCTCAAGTTCGCCTACGCATTCGAACAGGCGCGACGAGCACGCCAGAAACCTCAATTCGCTTCTACCGTCGACTATTTCGGCCGGTAAAGACACTACGGCCACACCAGCCCCGGCCGCCCATGTTCGCTTCGGCTACGCGTCATTATAGGAGGTGTAGGGGAATATGGCAGATCCACATCGGGTAGTAATTTTGGGCGGTGGTTTCGGAGGGTTGTATGCGGCACAGAAGCTAAAACATGCGCCGGTCCAGGTGACGGTTATCGATAGGCGCAATTTCCATCTGTTCCAGCCGCTGCTGTATCAAGTGGCTACAGGCGCCCTCTCTCCCGGTGAAATTTCTGCACCCATCCGAGGCATCCTCGCCAAGCAAAAAAACACCCGGGTACTCCTCGGCGATGCTGCCGATATTGACCCAGTGGCGAAACGTATTTCCCTGAAGGACGGAGCCGATGTAAACTACGACAGTCTGATCCTCGCCACCGGTTCGCAGAGCAGCTACTTCGGGAATAACCAATGGAAAAAATGGGCGCCTCCCCTGAAGAGCGTAGAAGATGCTATCACTATCCGGCACAAGATCTTGTGGGCGTTCGAGGCGGCTGAGCGGGCTCAGAGCATCGAGGATCGTCAGGCTTGGCTCACATTCGTGATCGTTGGGGCTGGAGCAACGGGCGTGGAATTGGCCGGATCGCTGGGTGAGATCGCAAACGAAACACTGAAATATGACTTCCGATCGATTCGCCCCCAGGATGCCAGGATTATGGTCCTTGATGGTGCTCCAAGAACGTTGATGGCCTATCCGGAGGACCTGTCACGCAAGGCCGAGGAGCAGTTGGTCCGGCTCGGCGTCCGGGTACGTAGCGGAGTGAAAGTTATCGGAGTCGACTCCACCGGAGTGGCCATTCAAACGACCGCTGGAGTTGACGAACATATTGCGTCGAGAACCGTTATTTGGGCCGCTGGCGTCGCCGTCTCCGATTTCGGACGGATCCTAGCCGAAAGAACCGGTGCCGAGACGGACCGGGGCGGAAGAATTAAAGTTGCTCCAAACCTTACGATTCCAAGTCATCCCGACATCTTTGTTGTCGGTGATCTCGCGTACTCTGCCGGGGAAGATGGAAAACCTCTGCCGGGAGTGGCACAGGTGGCCATGCAGGGCGGGGTTTATGTCGCAAAAGCCATTACCGCACGATTGAAGGGCCATCCGAGCCAGCCATTCAAATACTTCAATAAAGGTGATATGGCAGTAATCGGACGAGGCGCTGCCATCGCGAATACGTTTGGCCTGCATCTCTCAGGTTTTCCTGCGTGGCTAGCCTGGCTTTTCATCCATCTACTCTACTTGGTGGAATTTCAGAGCCGCATAGTAGTACTGGTGCAGTGGGGTTTCTTATATCTTTCACATAGCCGAAGTGCGCTTCTCATCACCGGACACACAGCTACCGACATCGTAATGGGAAAACGACCGCACAAGAATACAGTCGACGATTAGCAGGGTTAGAGATTGATGCAAATGCGAAACGAAGCCAAAGCTATCGCGCCGTGTGCACATCAGCGGTAAATCGCCAAACTGCGGCTGGCGGTAAGTTCATCCAAACACGACCCAGACATTCGGCATGGAGTCCCAATTGCTTACTTGGGATGGGACATCCTAATGCATAAGTAAATTGAATCAACTGTCCGCCAGGGGCGAGCGCGCCCATCATGGCACGGACAATCTCAATACGATCCGCTGATGAAAAATTACGGAGCGGTAGACTCGAAACCACCGTCCTTACCTTTTCGACAGACTCGTCCGATAAAATGCGTCCCGCATGTAGAGCGTCCGCGCACCGGACACGCACAGCCGGAAAGTGCTGTCGCAAATAGTCAGCCAGAGCAGGGTCGCGTTCCACCACCAGAAGGCGGTCTGGCTTTACCCCGCGCTCCAGTAAAGCTCGCGTGACCGGCCCAGTACCAGCCCCTATTTCCAGAACAGCCGGACTCCGCGGATCGACCTGGGCTGCCATCAATTCTGACAGACCCGGTGAGCTAGGGAGTATCGATCCAACATCACGCGGATTCTGCAGCAAGGAGCGCAGAAATACCAAGGGGGCGGATGAAGATGCATTCATGCTGTCTATTCAAGGATAACTTGAATCAGCAACCAAAGTTGAGCCGCTTTAATTTGTGAGTGCTTCTGATGGGCCAACTGCGCGCCATGAACAAATCTGCCAGTAACGAAGAAGGACGATCGCAATCACCACGAGCGATAGGGTGAGCCCCCACCATAGTCCAAAGATCCCGAATCCGAAGTGAAAGCAAAGTGAATAGCCGATAGGCAAGCCGAAGAGCCAGTATCCGGCAAGATTCACCAGCATGGAGATCCGCGTGTTTCCTAATCCCCGGAGTGCGCCGGTAGCTACGGTCTGTACTCCATCGAACAATTGAAAGAGCGCCGCGAGCGCAAGCAGACCGGTGCCGGTAAGGAGTACGCTGGAGTCGTTCGTGTAAATCTGCAAAATTTGCTTCGGGAAAAGCAAGAAGCAGACTGCGGAACAAAGCATAAATACGCACGACAGGCCAAGTGCGATAAAGCCCCTTCGTCGCGCGAGTTTAGGATTACGTTGGCCAATCGCTTGACCGACCGCCACCGCCGCCGCCGAAGCGACTCCCAGCGGCACCATGTAGCTGACAGAGGCGCAGGTGATGGCAATCTGATGGGCTGCGAGCGTAGCCGGAGCCAGTCGCCCGGCGAGGACTGCGGCAGCACCGAATGCCGCCACCTCTAACAGAATTTGAGTCGCTGCTGGCAAACCGATGCGCAAAAGAACACGGAGCCGCCCAAGATCGGGTTTCCGGAGGAACGTTTTCGTGCGTGCTCCAGCCTTGCGCTCAAACCACAAGATCAAGGTCGCAAGCAGGCCCGCCATGTAGACACGAGCTATGCCGGTGGAAAGTGCCGAACCGACCACGCCTAGCGCCCGGAAACCCCAATGGCCTTCAATCAGGAGCCAGTTGAAGGCCCAATTGACCAGGTTAGCCGTCACCAGCACAAACATGACGGCGCGCACGTGCCCACTTGCCTGTAGATACCGCCTGAAGGCGGCATACAGCAGGAGCGGTAATGTGCTAAGGCTCAGAGTAGTCAGAAACGGACCGGCTAAGGTGCTGACTTGCGGATCAATTCCGAACTTCGTGAAGAAAGGCGGCATGAATGCAAACAACACCATGAGACACGGCGCGGCCAGTAGCGCGATGTAAACGCCCTGCGACAGGGAGTGATGGCAGTCGTCACGGTCACCGGCACCCCAGGATTGAGAGACCAGAGTATCGAGACCAAGCAGTAGTCCCATGCCGAAAATGGCAAAGGAATAGAAGACCGATCCCCCCACCCCTGTCGCGCCAATTGCGGCCGGGCCAATACGGCCAACCATGATCGTATCCACGACCGTCATCAGCATCCACCCCAGTTCGGCAAAAACGACCGGAATAGCGAGGGCAACCATGTGGCGCACCTCGGCGAAATATCGACTGTTCTGAAAGAAAGACAATCTCCTATTTTGAATCAGCGCGCCGTCTTGAGTGAAACGCTGCCGCTGCGGACGGGGTCCAATCGGCGGGTGAACAAGAGATGAAAAATGTTGCGTTCCTATTAGGCCGTATCGCTTTCGGTGGATTTTCCTTTATAACGGAATCAATCACTTTAAGAATCGAAAGATGCTGGCACAGTTCGCCGGAAGTAAGAACGTTGCCACACCGAACGTGGCGGTCGCGCTTTCCGGCGCGATGATGCTGCTAGGCGGCGCAAGTATCATTACCGGAATCAAACCGGTGGCGGGCACTGCGGCGTTGGTCGCCTTTTTAGCGGGGGTATCGCCCAAGATGCACGATTTCTGGAATCAAGAAGATCCCAATCAACAGATGAACGACATGATTCACTTCAGCAAAAACATGGCGCTTTTGGGTGCCGCGCTCGCGCTGATGGGGGTCAAAGAACCTTGGCCCGTGAGCGCTGGCAAATAGAGCGCTAACCTGGACATCCAAAAAAATTAAGGGAGCGCAATCCGAACGGCTGGCTCCCTTTTTCGCGAATTATTGATGTTCGCTTAGTGTTGCAGCGGAACAATTTGGAATTTCTGGTTATTACCACCCCAGCAACTCCACTGCTCCATGAGAACACCATTCTGAGTGGCAGTTGGCCCCCCGATGACGTCGAGGCACTTTCCGCTGTTTTCGGCAACTAGCTGGTAATAGCCGTCAGAAGTGGGTTGGACTTGCCATTTTTCATTGGAGCCTCCCCAATACTTCCACTGGATAATGTTTGTACCGTTGCCCGTTGCGGCTGGGCCTCCATTTACATCCAGTGACATGCCGCTATTCACCGACGTGATTTGATAAGAACCGTCGGTGTTGGCCGATAAGTCCCACTGTTGATTCGGACCGCCCCAACAAGCCCACTGCTGCAGAATGGAACCAGGATTCTTCGAAATACCGGAGATGTCCAAACATTTGCCGCTGCTCTTGCTAATGATTTGCATGGGCGAGGTTGTCAAAATGCCGGGGCCGGGAGCAGACGGCGGTGTCGGCGATGAGGGTGGTGGGGCGCTAGCGACAGGCGGATTGGCTACCGCCCCACCGATGCTTGACAGGTAGGAGCCCCAGTTGGATTGAGCGGTTGCGGCAAAATTCTCGAGCTGCGAGTAGTCGTCGCCCCACGTCGTATACATCAGGCCGCGAATACCGGGAATACCGGCTGCCGCCGCAAGTTCCTGCTGTGCCGACTGCGTGCCGTTGCCGCTGTCGTAATATCCGGCAATGATCTGCTGATGTGGCGTCGGCTGTGAGGAGTTCATGCCAGAGAACCACGTAAGCGAGTTCTTCAGATTTCCCAGGTTCCAGTTCATGACCGTTACGTTTGAAGGAAGGCCGTTCCAGGAGCCCGACAGGTCTCCTTCTACGTAGTAGTAGTTCGGGGTGGCGTTGTGATAGGGATCGAACATATCGCTCCAGGCGTAAAGGGGGGCGTCGGGAATCACCGAGTTAAATGTTTGAATCGATTGACCTACGCTGGCAGCCAACAACTGACCCGGAGTCATATTCTTGGCGCGGCAGGAGGCACAGGAGTTCATCTGGCGAATTTCGTCATATTGCATAAACAGGCCTGCGCCGGAAGGCAGCACGCCCTTAATCGATTGCGCGTTTTGATTCACCCAGTTCAGGACACCCGGTTCCGTCAGGCACATTGAAATATCCAGCGCACCAGGAATCGGGAAAGCGGAATACGAATCGATTGCCACAGTTTGTCCCGGCTTCAGGTGGGTACCGGAAGGAAGAGTCACCGCCGTTGGAGCATGATAGGTATCTGTGAACGGAGTGCGCCCGGACGTGATTTGATTGTCGCTGATGTAGTTGTAGTCTGAGCCTTCCTGGTAAGCGTTCCCTGTATTGTTCGGATCGTATACCCGAACCGGAGTTCCCGGCCGCCGGGTAACATAAATAAGGGCTGTCTCTTCAAGCTGAACGTCGTCAAACCAGAGACTCCCGTGGCTTCCGCCCCAAACGCCGAAATATAGATACGCCTGCGTAGTGTCCTGGCTGTTGAAAATGTAATCCAGTTGCGTCCAGCCTTGGGTGCCACTTGCATTAAAGGACGCCACATTCAGCCGCATGATATTGAAATTCGCGGCGTCGAACATATAAATCGCCGGCGAGCCGGAAAAATTCTGGCTCTTGTAGTAAAGCCGTAGGTGATATTGACGCCAGGGCTTCAATGTTATTTGCTGTGTAAAGCGCGCGTTAGCCGGAGCATTTGTGATGACGCCGGAGGCGATTCCGCTATGAGCGACGTTGTAATCCACACTCATGCCCCCATCACCAGTATTGAACCAGCTATTCTTACCGCTTTCAAAGCCGGAATTATTCAAACCAGGAAAGCTGTTGATGAAGTTCAACTGGTTACCCGAAGAATTCACTTGGAACTGAGACCCGACGACGCGGGATGCCTCTGCCCAGTTCGGATTCGCCTGCAATGCATCGCGCGAATCGCCAAAGGGCGCCACTTCGGCGGTGACTTTCATTCCCTTTGATGTGGCATACGCCATTACTTGCTGCATGCGGGACACGTTTTGTGACGGCCAGAACGAGTCAGACATAAAGCTGAAGCTACTGTCGTAGAACGCGACGCCAGTATAGCCAGCGGCCTTAGCTCGATCGATCAAGGCTTCACTCGATTGGACGGCTTGGTCGGTAGCCAAGTAGCCGTGCTGCCAGTACCACAATTCTGGCGTATTCGCTTGGGCAGCGGCACCCCAGCGGAACACAAAAAAGAGAGCAGCTAAATATAAAAATTTGTTTTGTTTATACATAACGTAAAATAATATTCTTTTATTAGGGATCAGGTAGTTGCCTCAGGATAGCGCAACTTGGATTAAAGTTTGGTTATTTTCTTTCTTAATTTTTGTAATTTTTACACGTTGTTTACCAGGAAATCCCCCAATAAACAACGTATCGGAAAAAATTACGTGGCCTTCCGAGCAATAAGTTCTCGGTGGAGAGTTGAGTTTTTTTAACTATTGGAGGCGGAACGGATTAACGGCAGGGGAAAAGGATGCTCACTCCAAGCCTTATGCTTGGGAGTAACAAACGCGCCCGGACCTCATCCAAAGTAATGAACTCGAAGGTCATAGGTAGACAGAATGAAACAGCTAAGGACAGCAATCGCGGCATTGACGCTTATGGTCACGCCGGCAGTTCTGATAGCACAAAGAGGCCCGGAACCTCAGCAAGGCACGGGGCAAAATAACCCGGACATGGAGACAGGATCCTCTCCTGCCGGCAAGTCGGCGCAACCAAACACCTCAGGGGCGCCGAAACAGCAGGGAACCGGGCAAAACAGCCCCGATACACAGCAGCAATCGCACGGCAAGCACACGGGCAACAAACAAAAACACAAGGAGCATGGCGGCTCTCATGATCAAGCAAGTCCGCAGACTTAGGCTGACTATTTAGATGGTTAGGCTTCGGTGGAAGAGAGCTTTCAATCCGATCGTTTTCCGGTCGTCTTACCGCTGCCGTTATCGCCGCTCCAGGTTCCTAGAAGCGTACCGGATTCCAGCTTCAGATCAATATCGTAGGGACTTCCCTGATACTGGGTCTGTAAGTGCACCTTATCTCCTGAGACTTTGAAATCGCTTGCGGGGGTGGGCTTGGTGGCTTCTGGAGTGGCTACGGTGCCAGTCCAGTGACCATCTGTCTGCGCGATTGTCAGTGACCACGGAATCGGGTCGCCCTCGGGAGTCTCCGAGATCATCTTCCAGGTACCGGACAGGGAGGCGCTACTTGCGTCGGTGCTCTTCGCGGTTTGTGCAAAGGCAGCCGTACCTAAAAACACACAAAACAGGCTAAGAAAAAGCTTGGCTTGTGCCGATACATGAAGATTGAATTTGAGCATACTGTTCTACGTTTCCCGATCCAAAGTATACCGCCAAGAGATTAGGTGTCCTTAATCATTCGGACATCGGGATCTTTCAATTAGGCGCTCATCCGATTTCCGAGCCACTCGGGATGAAACGCCGTGGCATCAAAACCCTCGGTCGTCTTGAATGGCTCGTACTGGCCGAGCCGGGCAGCCTGTTCTGTCGTCTTAAGCAACACCGCAATATCGGAATCCGTGAGAGACCGGTAGGTTCCAACCGCCTCAAACGCCTGGTCTAAAATTTCCATGGAATCGATGCCGGTGATCACCACCGACGTCGGTAGACGTAGCGCATACCGTAGACAATTTAAGGGCGAAACAAGATTCGACTTAAGAATTTGCTTGTCACCCATCGACTTCATGCCGAGGACCCCGATGCCCTTCTCCACTAAGAGCGGCAAAACGTGCCGTTCGAAGCTGCGGAAATGTGCATCCATCACATTTAAGGGCATTTGCACCGTTTCGAAGCGAAAATCATGCCGGTCCGCTATCTCGAGCATGCGAACGTGTACCAGCGGATCCTTATGTCCCGTAAACCCAACATGACGAATTTTGCCGGATTGTTTTGCTTGAAGAACCGCTTCCACCGCACCGCCCTCGGAAAAAAAGCGGTCCGGATCTTCCAGGCGGTTGTTTTCGTGGAATTGCCACAGATCCAAGTAGTCGACCTTCAGGCGCGTTAAGGATTCTTCAAGCTGCCTCGTAGCCGATTCCTTTGTGCGGCCATCGAATTTTGTCATCAGGAACACACGATCCCGAATGCCTTTGATGGCATCGCCCATACGACGCTCGCTTTCCCCCTCGTTGTAGTCCCAAGAGTTGTCAAGAAAGTTAATCCCACGATCTACAGCCTTGCGTATCAGGCGTGTGGCTTCTCCTGCGCTGAGATCGGGCTTACCCAGATGAAAGCCGCCCAACCCGATAGCGGAGACCTTCTCCCCGGTGAAGCCAAGATCGCGATAATGCATTTCGCTGCTGGTTGTAGTAGCCGACATAATTACTAGAAAGATGACGACTCCTGGGGGAGTTAATTTCGCCTTCATTCAAGGTCAACCAGTCGCGTTAAGGTATTTTTTACACCCTATGAACCCAAAAAAGGAATTTTTTCCGTTTTCATTGAGAGAGGCCATAGGCCTAAGGCACTTCTGATGATAGAAATGGCCGAACTACGCCTTAATACCGGTCTTGCTAGCCCGAGCACGAAGCATCTCTGCTGCAAGGTTCTTTCTCTCCTGACCAGACATCGCGGTGCGCTTGCCGCACTTCTGGGCCTTATCACCGTCGCGGCTGGGCTCGACTTGGCCGTTCCGTTTTTGACCCAGAGCATTATCGATCGAACTCTGCGCTCTCTGAAATCGCCAAACCCGGGATCCCTGAGAATGCTTCTGGTCGCCGCTGCCGGAATTTTCGTCGCCACCGCCCTCACCCGGCTGTTGCGCTCCTTCTATAACTACCGGTTGTTTCGCACGGCCACGCAAGCCGAAGACGAGGTAAAAAACGCGGCCTTTGCCAATTTCCTGCACTTGGATACGGAATACCAGGGCCGGGTCAATACAGGCGAAGTCGTAGGAGCGCTTGACCGTGGCGGTACGGCCGTCATGGTGGTGCTCTACGAGATCTTCGGCCAAAACCTGGTACCACCACTGCTTGTTGTGGCGGGCGGACTCACGGCTCTGCTGCTGAAAAATCCACTAATTGCCGCAATCGTCTTTCTCCCACTGCCCGCGTACCTGATTGCTGTATCGAGACTTAGCGGTCAGATGCATGAGCTGGAGCATGACGTCAGCCGCGCGTTTGAAAACGTCAGTAAAGAATCCTACGACATCGCCAGCAATGCCCGGATCGTGAAGAAGTTTGCCCAGGAAGCCCACGAAGCGCGGGCACAACTGAAGCTCATTGGCGTAGCACGCGCGGAACAGTTTCGGGGCGAACGGTTATGGGCGCTCATCGAAAACGTGCAAACTTCCATTTCAACTGCCGGTCGCGTCGGCGTCATTGCGCTTGGAGGATATCTGGTCCTCACGCGCCGATGCACGGTGGGCGACTACGTTTTGTTCATCGCTCTGCAGGACATGGTCTACGGACCCATTTCACAGCTCTCCATTATTCTGCCGAAGCTGCGGCGAAACCTGTCTCGCTCGGAAAGACTTTTCGAAATCCTGGAGCAAGGGCGGACTGTTTGCGACGCCACAGCGGCGCCACCGCTTCCGGTAAAAGAACACTCCATTGAATTTCGAAATGTCTCGTTCCGTTATTCATCCAATGAACGCTGGACGCTACAGGATGTAAACTTCACCGTCCCCGCAGGCTCGACCGTAGCGCTGATTGGGGCTAGCGGATCCGGCAAGAGCACGTTGATGAATCTGATGCAGCGGCTCTACGACCCACAGCAGGGGAAAATCTTAATCGATGGGCAGGACATTTGCGAAACTACGCAACATAGTCTTCGCGAGCAGATTGCGGTTGTGCCCCAGGAGGTGGATCTCTTTTCGCGGACCATCCTCGACAATATCGGCTACGGACTGGAAGGAATCACTCGGACGGAAGTGGAGCGAGCGGCGCGCATGGCCCAGGCACACGAGTTTATCCTGCGCTGCGAAGACGGTTACGAGACAGAAGTGGGCGAACGCGGGTTCAAACTTTCCGGTGGCGAGCGTCAGCGGATCGGCATTGCGCGCGCCATCGTCCGCGATCCCAGAATACTGATTCTCGACGAGGCTACCAGCCACTTGGATAACGAGAGCGAGCGGCTAATTCAAGTCGCGATGGAAAAGGTAACCGAGGGTAGGACCTGCTTCATCATTGCCCACCGGCTCTCGACGGTGCGCAAAGCCGATATGGTCGTCGTGTTCGCTGAAGGCGGCATTGAAGCAGTAGGAACCCACGAAGAACTTTGGAACACCAGCGAGACATACCGAAACCTGCACGGTATTCACGTGGCCGAACGCAAGCCGAAATCGCGCATCCTTGCGGTGGAAGCCGAAGAAGAGCTGGTTTTGTCAGTCGCCGTCGGCGAATAAAGGGCGTTACCCGCGCGTTCGTGTTCTAAGATCGCCTGTTTCCGAGGAAGACCCCAGCGGTACCCGCCCAGCTCGCCCGTCCCGCGAATCACGCGGTGGCACGGAATCAGTACGGCGATCCGGTTGGAAGCGCAGGCCCGTGCGACAGCGCGAACAGCCGAGGGCTGGCCAATTGCGCTAGCTACTTCCGAGTACGTCCGCGTCTCACCGTACGGAACCGACTGCAGATAGCTCCACACTTTGTGTTGAAAAGCAGTGGCGCGAACGTCGAGCGGCAGATTCAGGCAGGGCCGCTCGCCGCGCAGATGCTCATAAAGCGCCTTCATCCAGAGTTGAAACTGTTCCGAAAACGGCTCAGGGGTCGGGCGCAGGACAGCTCGCGCGAATTCATGCTTCAGCAGCCTGAACAGCTCTTCCGGTGAGTCGCCAAACTGAAGAAAGCACAATCCGCGATCCGTAGCTCCGATCATCATCGGCCCAAGAATGCTTTCCGCGATCACGTACGAGATCTCAATGGCGTCGCCGCAGGCGCGATATTTTCCAGGCGTCATCCCAAGCCGAGTATCTATTCGTTCATAAACACGGCTACTGGAGCCAAAACCAGCGTTATAGATAGCGGTTGTCACCGGCCGGTCATCGCGCAACTGCTTTTTGAAAGTCTCCAACCGACAGGCTTCCGCATATTGCCGCGGCGTCACCCCGACGGCGGATTTGAATTGCCGTTGAAGATGAAACGAACTCCAGCCAGCGCGCGCACTAAGCGACGCCAGCGTAACAGAAGCCCCGTCGCCGCAATTCCCGCGGATATAGTCGCAAAGGTCGCGGATTCGTGTAATATTGGCGTCCATCATGTCTACCTATGCCGATAGTAAAGCGATTCCGGCCAGCTCGCTATCCGTATCTTGCGGGGAAGTCTCGAAAACTTCATTTCTCTCGGGCTTGCACACTTGTTTTGAGTTTGGCTTCGTTCGGTAGAGGAATCGAAACCGCCTGGCCCGCCGCAAGATAGGGCTTCATGACATCGGGATCGGAATACAAAAGATCGTGGCCATCGTCGATGGCGACCAGCGTGTACTTGCCCGGCGGCACATTCCTGAGCGTGAACGTGCCGTCGCTATCACTTTGATCGCGCGGGATGTAGGCAGCGCTTGAATCCTCCGGTAGCAGGAGCACCATCGCGCCTGCAGCCGGCTGATCGTTTTGCAAAGCAAGTCCATCTATGTCCGGGGCACCCTGCGCCGCAACCAGGGAAAGCTGAACCGCCCCGCTCTCCGGAACCTGCAGCACGCCGCCGGAATACCCACCGCCCTTGACGGCTACGGACTTCAGATAATACCCAGGAACATTCACCAAAGCAAGCTCATACAATCCCGGTTCGGTAATGCCACCGGCCACGAGAGAGCCATCGGACCCAACCATGAAGAATGCGTTCTGCCCGTTTCCTTTGCCGGCCAGTACCACAATGGCGCGGCTTCCAGCAGGTGCGCTCCCCTTAAAAACGAGCCTTCCCGAAAGATTCGGTTTAGGAAGGTTATCCAGGTCGAGCGTAGTGTCACCAGTGATCTCGACTTTTTGCTGCCCTACTACTTCAGAACCTCCGGGCTGGAAACGCTGTGCTGTCATCCAATACTTCCCAGGCGGCACCCCCGCCATCTCGGGATCCTTCGGAGAAAATAAGAACCCTGCATTCACGTGAATCGAAGCATCTCCTGGACCTACGGCGGACAACATCACATTTGGCGGATTAGGTGTTTGCACTGAGGAGCTGTCAAGTTTGATATGCAACGCCGGAACTGCACGAAGTGCAATCTGAACAGTAGCCGGATTTCCCGCTGTGACTTGAATAGGAACTGCGGAATCAGGATTGGTAGAACCGCCGGAATAGGTCACGGGATACGCCACGTCCAGTTCCCTCTGCCCATTTGCTTGATCTTCATTAGGGCTGGAACCCTGAGGCGGGCGATAATTTTGGGCGTACCAGGGCCGCGCCTCCACTCCAATTAAATAGGTTCCCGGCTCAAGATGGCCAAAGTAAAACTCTCCCGCACTATCGGTATTGGCATCACTCAAGGCAACGACGCGCTTTCTTCCATCGAAAACACCGCTACGAAAGAGATGGGCTTGAGCCTGGCGAACCGGCTCGCCTTCCTCATCGACCACGGTGCCCGAAATAGAGCTTAACTGCTCCATCGGGAAAACTATGTCCTCCGTATCGAGATTCGGCCCGGCAACAATAGCCGTAGAATACTGCCCGTCTTCGTGAAATGCCCGAGCGGGTGAGGTGCCCACTTGCGCCGACACCGCGTACTTTCCGGCGGGAAGCCCGGAGAAGCCGAAATGACCGTCGGATGCCGTAACTGTGGAGAGACTATCCTCAGGGTGCTGTGTTTGGGCAATGGTGACCAGCACTCGATTCATCGGCTGATTCGTGTTCGCCTTCACCACGATGCCGGCGATCGTGAAGCCGGATTTTTCCTGGCAAAAGGCGCTCCAACAGACAAGAAAACATAGGCTCACCCCAGCAGTTAGCACTCGAATCCCCGGCATCATTATTCCTTTCGTGTCACCAAATCCAGATTGACGGTTGCCTGCTGATTCGGTTCAAGTGAAATCTGTTGGCCCGAATAGTCGCGCAAAGCATTGGGGTTTTCATACTCCAGATTCGTAACATCGGAGAATGCATAAACGTGGTAACTGCCCGGGGCAACCATGCTCATGGAGAATGCGCCGTCAGACTGCGCGCCGACCACCATGGCACTCTGCAACGACGAATCAGGAATAAGAAGAATTGTGCCTGCCGCAGGCACACCGGAGGATCGCACCGTACCGCTCAATCCGGCGCAATCGTTGCGGAGAGAAACATTGATGGGCGCTGCTTGCGAGCCTCCGTCGACAACCAGGCTATCGTGGAGCAGGTCAACGCTCCCGGACACGGCCGACTCGATACATTCCGATCCGAAAGTTCTCACCGAGAGACGATAGGTTCCGGGCCGAACATTCTCAATGTGCATCGTTCCCGGCGGATCTCCCTTCTGCTGCGCTGCGGAGTAGGAGCGATTCTCCACTTCGCGATTGTCGGAAAAAAGTTCAATTTGGCTTCCTGACGTTTGCCCGTTAAGCGAACTGCTCTGGACGATGACCGGAATAGGGGACTCAGGCTGCAAGGCCACCTTCATCCCTTCAATGTTGGAGCTTGCTACGTTGATCTCCTCCCGATCGTAAAACTCCTGCCCTTGAGCATCTCGTGAAAAGAAATCGATCGCCCACAAGCCCGGCAGTACCATGTCCAAAACAAAACGTTGCGTTTGTCTATCGAATCGGACAGGCAAATCAGTCGGCTGCCCCGGGCCCTCAAAGATTGCGCCAAAATACCCCATGGTACCGGTAATTACTCCGCTAATTCGAAAAGTCTGCTTGGGGCTAAGCGTGAAATCTAGTTGGGCATCGTCTCCGCCACGTAGGGTCTGAGGCTGAGCAGAACCAAAATCGGAACCGTCCGGGTAAAAGCGTGAAGGATAGGCCTGCTCGACACCGGTTTGCGCCACCTCTGGATTGCCGAAGACCGCATGTTGCTGCGTTCGAACATAGTAGACACCCGGCATCAAGCCGTCCATAACGTAGTGACCAGCTCCGTTCGAATTTGCAAGTTCAGTCACCGTCAACTGCTTTCTTCCGTCAACGACCCGCTCTTGAAGAATCTGAACCGGAACGCCCTCCACTGGCTCGCCCTCGCTATTCGTAACGTGCCCTTCGATTCGAGCCACGGGCGTCAATTTGATTTGTATGTCTTTGGAATCGGGGCCAACGGAAAGCGAGGATGTATGGTGAACAAAGCTGCTTGGAGTATCGGCTTCTCCCAAAAAGCCAGGCTTCGCAGCGACGATCAAGGCACTTCCTCCCGGAATATTGTCGAATTGGAATCGGCCGCTCTCATCCGTAAATCCGGAAGCTGATGCCGGCCCATTCAATCGGACCAAAGCACGGCGGATCGGCTCCCCCGTGATGGCATTCACCACGGCTCCGCCAACTGTATATCTTGCCTTATCTTGACCGCCTCCAAACGGGTGTGCCTGTTCTAATTGGCCCCCTGCAAAAAGGCCATTGAGAACTCCTACACCCACCAGGACAGAACGCAATGAGAGAAACATAGCCGCATAACCTTAGAAGCCGAATATCCCTCGCCAAGTTCCAGGGCTAGACCGACAAACGCGCAAAATGCTAAAGCAATCGTCCCGTCCGTTGCAGTTGATCGCGGAACATGGCCGCATATCCTTGCGAGGCGGGTGAGCGCAGATCCTCAATCGCGACCCTCATCTTGCGCTGCCAATTCGGATACTGCGCCGTACTTCCCGGCAGGTTCTGCTGCTCTGCCTCTTTCGTGAAATCTTCCTGATTCAGCAGCAACAACATAGACGGCACCTGCGCCAAAAACCCAATAATCGCGTTGTGCAGTTCGCCGTCCACCTCAGGGACGTGCTTCGTTTCGCGGGCATACCACTCAGGCAGCAAATACTCCGCGTGCAACCGGTCGAGCATGCGTTGTTTGTCGCCGTTTCGGTCCTCCCATTGTGCCCGGTACCCGCCTTCATCCGCCAAAGCGGCAGCCCTTCGCGCCTCAATGTCACACCCCCTCCAGAAACCTGTCAAGGTCGGCAAATCATGTGTGGAGGAAGAGACCAGAGCTTGCCGCGGATACTCTTCGCTGGGCTTGAAATTTCCATCGCGGTAGCGTTCGAAATAGAACAACCGGTAACTGAGAATTCGAAAACGGGCGAACATGTCGCGCATTTCGTCCGTTACGGTGCCCAAGTCCTCGCCGACGATGATATTCGCGTTCCGAACCGATTCCAGCGCCAGGATATGCAGCAGATCTTCCGCATTATCGCGAACATAAATACCCTGCGCGGCACCCAGTCCGTTCGGGATCCAAAACAGGCGAATCAGACGCATCACATGATCAATCCGGAGGGCCCCGCCATGAGAAACGATCTTGCGGATACTCTCCCGATATAGCTCGTAGGCATTGTCGTGATGCGCCCGGGCGCTCGGAGGTGGGAACGCCCAATCCTGACCATTGGGCGAGAAATCATCCGGCGGCGCCCCGACCCGGCAACCGTTCACATAAAACTCTCGATAGGCCCACAGGTCGGAGCCGTAGCTATCAGTAGCTAGCGCGAGATCGTGATAAAGCCCGATCGGCATTCCCTGCTCTTTGGCGTAGGCCTGCGCACTGGACAACTGCTCCTCAATCACGAACTGAACGTATTTATAGAAGCGAACCAGACGTGCATGCTCCCCGGCAAACCGTTGGCATGCTTCCGACTCCGGCGAGTGATACTCCTCCGGCCAGTCGCGCCAAGTCCACCGGTTTCGATCTTGCTTGTGCAGCACCTCATCCAGCGCGCAGTACAAAGCGAACCGGTGAAGAAGACCGCCCTCCCGATCACAGTAACGCGCAAACGCCTGCTGGCGCGGAGCACTCTTCTCCCCGCGCTCAAATTGGCGAAACAAAATCTTTAGAAATTGCTTCTTTAACGCCGCCACTTCTTGATAGGCAACAAATTCTGCTTCGCGCAGCCTGCGAACTTCGTCCTGTACACGCGGCGAATCGAATAACCGCTGCGCGCATGCGGACTGTCTCCACTCCGGAACATCTTGAACGTCGATGTAGATGAAGTTCTTATAGAAGATCGATAACGGAAGATACGGGCTCTGGTTGTACGGAATGCGATTGTGCAGCGCATGCAATGGGTTGAGTCCAATAAAACTAAACCCCGCGTCATGAGCCGCCCAATCGATGAGGCCTTTCAGATCGGTGAAATCTCCACAGCCCCAGTTACGGCCCGAACGCAGCCCGTAAAGCGTAATATTGAAGCCAGCCGAACGACCGCCATTCTCGAGATATTCGGGAAGATAAGCACGATCCGGACACACGGTCAGGCGCGTTTCGCCCAGGGTCCGATCATTCAGCGTTGCTTTTAAAATGTGATAGCCGAGCGGCGTCTCCGTAGGAAGCGGGAGCCGGTACGTCAGCCATCGCTGCCCGTCCATCCTCACCTCTCTAGCGACATCGAGCTGAGAAATTTCCAGTGTTCCAGAAAGTCTTCCGCCCTCTTCCAGCAGGATTTCGAAACAGAGAGTGCCTTGCATCGGCTCCGCCAACGCAAGCGGCACGGTTTTTTCGGATTCGCCGATCACCAGCGTGTTCGGGAACGTTAATACAGCTTTTCGCTGGAACATTCGTGCGCGTTCCTCTTCCAGGACCTCCAGGGAAGAAACATTCAGGCCTAAAGCCTCTAGCAATCGTCGCCGCACATCGGAGGACGCTTCATGCTTCTTGCCGAAAATGTCGTAGTACTCGCGATCGATACCACACTCGGCGGCAGCACGCTCAAGAGCCTCGTCGTAATGCGAGGAACGTTCGAAGGCGATGGAAGGCAGGGACATCGTATCTTTAGATTCTAGGCGTACAGCTCCAATTACTTCGGAAAGCAAATGGGATAATACGGATGTGGACGTCACCGCAGAGAAATTTGAGATAAGCCAGCCGCCAGAGCTTTTTGCCCGGGCCGACGATGATTTTGCCGCCCAGGTGAATGACAGCATCATCACCACCACCATGGATAGCGCTTTAAACTGGGCGCGCAAGAATTCGCTGTGGCCGATGACCTTCGGTCTTGCCTGCTGCGCCATCGAGATGATGTCGATGATGGGCGCCCGCTACGATGCGGCCCGTTTTGGCTCAGAGGTTTTTCGCGGTTCTCCCCGCCAGTCGGATTTGATGATTATCGCGGGCCGGGTTTCGACCAAGATGGCACCTGTAATTCGTGCGCTCTATCGCCAAATGCCGGAGCCTAAATGGGTGATCTCAATGGGTGCCTGTGCCACATCAACCGGAGTATTCAACAACTACGCGCTGATTCCGGTGAACCAGGTAATTCCCGTCGACGTCTATGTTCCCGGCTGCCCACCCCGCCCCGAGCAGTTGATTTACGCCCTAATGGTTCTTCAGGAAAAGATCAAGGCCAGTACCGGCACGCTCCGCCAAGTATTGAACCTGGGCTAATCGTTACCGGTTCAACGGATCTTCCACCCACGGCGGCGTGGCATCCACCAGCGACCCAAGCAGGGGGTCCAAACGTTCCAGAGCTTTCTTCATCTCCCACGCGATTTTGCGATACGAAAAGTGTCCCTTTACACCGCTGCGCAGGCGGGAAATGTACTCCAGCTCCGCGAAATCCATCTTGAACAAGAATCGCGATTTTGCGGCAAACGGAAGCAAATACTGGGCCGCCGGCTGGGGTAGCTTCGCAATGGCCGCGCTTGTGTTCGCCAACGCCTCTGAATACATCGCCTCAGCTCCGCACTTCGTCAGCACCTCCGGCGTTTCATATCCCAATTTGTTGGTGTAGTGCTGCCGGAACTGCTGGCAACGACGATGCCTGTGCAGATCCCGGTACGCGCCTATATCGGCAACAAACTCAAATACGTAAGGAGCGCTTCGAAACTGGCGCGGCAGCTCATCACGCCGATTACGCCCACCGAGCGCCACCTCTAGAAGTTCCTGTCTCTGCCGATTGTTCCACGCCGACGCTATCTCATACAGCTCTCGGTAAGGACGATCCGTCACAGGAAACAATAAAGTCGCGCAGATATCGCCGAGATGATCCGCCGGTTGCAGAAGGTCGACAGCAGCATTCACCGGAGTGCCGCTGGGCTTCGGCAAATGATGAGATGCCCATTCTGTTAAATCGGCCCGGAGACGCCCGGCATATTCATCGGCATCCGCATGGCGAGCCAGCGTAGGCGCGATGGGCTCTGCATGCTGAGTCTCCCAGATGCACTCCGGCTGGCGAGCGCACGCGGCCGACAGCTCTTCCGCCAACTCGCGCAGTTCTCCGAATTCAGAAGCTTTCAACCGGCGTATCTGCTTTTCAAGCGTACGGATGCTCGTCACCTGACCTACGCCCGTAGGGATGCCGAACGGCAACAAATATCGAGCCACATCGAATGCACGCGCGGTAATATTGCGGCGGTAAGCCTCCGGCTTCATATCGGGTGGCTGCGGAAGCTCGTGTTGAAGGTAGCCAAACGCCTGCTTTTGCACCGTCTGATATGTGCGCAGAAGACTCTGCGCCGCATCGTAGTAGATCGTGACTTCATCTGCCGTCAGCTCCGGCGGCACAACCACGCCGCTATTAGAAAAGTCCTGGTAGCGTGAACTTCTGGCTTGGCCGTCCCAAAGCTGCTCGTCTTCAATCTCCGTTGCGGCCAGTTCGGAAATGCCTTCAAAGCAGACCGTCACATGCCCTAAGTCCGCAATGGAGGCATGCCCGTATTGAAAGTAAAAGCTCTCCAGAAACTTCGCCGAGTCGTGCGTACGCACCCACTCCACCGAATCCTTAATCGAATCCGGCGAGCGGCTATAGCGGGCCAGTGCATAAGCCAGCTTCTCAGGCGGCATCGGCGCAACGGTTAACACGCGTTTCGCGGACAAGCTCGGTTGGGGGCTAGAGGCGGACATGAAATCGTATCATTGCTAGTTTGGCATGCAAATCAGAATTAAAAAAATTCACACCGATGCTCACTTGCCCGAATATGCACATGGGCCGCTGGAAGACGCGGGAATGGATGTCCGCTGCATCGAAGGAGCAGTTCTGGAGCCCAATGTTCCCCAAGCGCTGCCCACAGGTCTAGCACTGGAAATCCCACCGGGCTTCGAGGTACAAATCCGGCCCCGCAGCGGTCTCGCGTTGAAACACGCCATCACGCTCCCGAACGCACCGGCTACCATCGACCCCGGCTATCGAGGCGAGCTCCGCGTCATTCTGCTGAACCTAGGAAAATCGGCCTACCAGATCCATGCCGGCGACCGCATCGCCCAGATGGTAATGGCCCAGTATGTACCCGTAGAATGGGAGGAAGGTGAACTAGCTGACTCCGTTCGCGGCGTGGGCGGATTTGGCTCCTCCGGCCGTTAACTCTTTTCGTCAACCTCAGCGGTCAGTTTGCTTGCCAGAGGCTTAGTCTGCCCGGCATACTTATTACCGATCTTCTTGTAGTAAGGAACGGAAACCGGCGAGGAAAGTTGCTCAAATGTAAACGAGCAGATGCGCATACCCGGATACAACGCTACCGGCATGATGCCAAGATTGCTCAACTCCAATGTCGCTTTGCCGCGCCAACCGGGATCGAAGAGCCCCGCTGTGCCATGCACGATGATCCCAATGCGGCCCAGGCTTGAACGGCCCTCTAACCGCCCTAAAACGTCGTCGTCGAGCTCTAGTGTTTCTTCCGTGATCGCGAGCGCAAACTCCCTGGGCTGGAGTATGAAAGGCTCCCCCGGCTTGACCATCACGGTCCGCATCAGGTCCTGTATCGCGCTCTTTTCTCGAACGTCGATGTAGGGATGCCGACTATGCTCGAAGATGCTGAATTCCGAGCCGAGACGCAGGTCGATTGAGCAGCTTCCAAACTGTTCCGGAGGAAGTTCAGGTGCAACACGAATTTTCCCCCGCTCCATGTAACGGCGGATATCAACGTCGGAAAGAACCATAAGGACGCGACGGGCGTGAACAGTCATCCTAGCATGGGGAAAATGTTATATTTGGTGAAAGGCGCTTGGCAACGTTTCGCGGCACCTTCAATCACAGGGGGCGGCTAGCTCAGTTGGGAGAGCACCACGTTCGCAACGTGGGGGTCGTGGGTTCGAACCCCATGCCGTCCACCAAGATAACCTCTTTAAAATCAGCAGTTACAGACGTTTTTTTCGAGTCTGACAAAAATCCGACATCCCACACATCTTGCGCCAGGCTCGAAATACGTTCCTGACGCTGAACTGTCCACTGCGCATAGTGTTTCCGGATGATCTCTGGAGTGCTGCCAAGGACGTCTGAAACGTCCTCCGTCGTCCAGCCCTTTTCCAGCAGCGCGGTTGCTAAAGTATGGCGGAAGCGGTGCGCATGAGCGCCTTCCACTTCAGAAAGTTTGAATACGCGTGCCACGATGCCGTTATCATTTGGCAAAGACTCGACTTCAGAAGTTTGCTGCCGACAAGCGATAATATTGCGACGGTGGCAAATGATCCTATAGATAAGCTCAGGCGAACAGCATACCCAAATCCAGAGCGGATCGGCTGCCCCGAGCCTGCAGTTTTTGAGGCGCTCAGGCGCCATGAGATCACGTTTGATGATCCAGTCTGGACTCACATCGAGCACTGCTCACCTTGCTACTGCCAGTTCGCTGATATTCGAGAGGCGCTGTTCAAGCAAGATCGAATCAGCGATTTTCGCAAAATAGCCCGAGTGGCCTTAGTTGCCATCGTTTTGGTCGCTGTTGGCGTAAGCTTCTACGTCTGGCGAAAGAGTAAGACAAACAACAGTCAATCCACCATCGCCTCAACTCGCGGCGAGGCTGCTGTTCTTAATTTTGAAGATGAATCTGAGCTACGTGGGGCTAAAGCCAATCCTGGTGCACCAGGTAATTCCGTGGTCCAACACCTGCCCCGCAATCGGCTCAATCTCACTGTGTATTTGCCACTCGGTAGTCCTGCTGGCGAGTATGAGCTCGAAATCGCGCGCTCGTCAGGCGAAAGCGTATGGCGGGCACAAGCCCGCGCGACGATCAAAGATGGACTCACGTCAATTCCTGTTAAAGGCGACCTGCGTAACGTACCGGCCGGAGAGTATAGTTTCAGGTTTCGGAAGCTTGGTGAAACCTGGCATGAGAAGAACGTGCTTGTAAAATAAGAGTGATCCGCTATCGCTGGTCCAACCCGCTCCGGTAGGATAATCGTCCGTTGTACCGAACCCTAAATATGGACGATTGGTTTTTTTCTGTAGTGATTTGGCAGTCGTGATGCGTGGTCAGCTCAAATTGAATGCTTGACTGGATAGGTCGCCACAAACGTCCTGTGGTGCTCAATTTTTTGCGATCTTGATCGCGGCATCCATTTGACAGTCTCGCTGGTCGGCCGACTCCGGCGTAAACTCAACGGGTATGTCTGGCACAACCCCAGCCTTCTCGATCTGCATACCTTTCCATGTTTGCCAGGTCGTTACGGGGATGCGAAGGCGGTACCCGTCACCAACTTTAAAGTTTGCGCCGCCCATTACCTCGCCAGCGGTTGTGGTTCCAACCAGGGTTGCGAGATTGTTTTCCTTCGCAAACGCGGCGACCATTTCAGCAGCAGAATGCGTGTGCTCGTTGATCAACATCACAATGCGGCCATGGAAGGGACGCGGCCCGAGCCCCTCAGTTTCCAGCACGACAGACCTGTCTTTGTGAATCAATCTGAAGCGCAGGAACATGGCAAACTGCCTGAACTTTGATTCCGGAAGGTCGTTAACCTTTGGCAGATCCGCCGGTCTCGTACCCTTCTGGATGTGGCGTTTGGTTAAGCTGTAACCAATCGGTCGCCGATCTGGGCAGAGATAGCTCATTAAGCGCAGAGATCCCAGTCCGCCGCCGATGTTGCCGCGTAGATCGATGACAATGCGATTGCGGTTCTCGGCGGTAAGGCGTTCAATGATACCGTCCAATTCCTTCAAGAAAGGCAATCCTATCGCACCTGGAAATGCATTGACCTTGATGACCGGAACTTGATCGCCTTCGAACCGGAACGACAATGCTCTCGGCTCGACCATCGGTGGTCGATCCTTCGCGGGCTTATCAGGTATATTCACCGATAGCGTTGTCGGTTCGATACCGTTCAAATCTCCAACAGTAAGCAAGTATGTCCGACCGAGACCGAAGAGCGGCGAGTCACTGGCAAATATAGACATACCGTCTCTGGCCAGCAAACACTGTCCGAGCTTGACGCCTCCCAGATCAGCAGGTCCATCTTCAATTACATCCTGGAAGACCCATCGCTCGCCATCCGCCGTCTGGTGACGCCGCACTGTCGCGCAAAGCGCATGGCGGAGAGGAACCGTTTCTGAGTCCGGCTTCAAAAATGCGGTGTGGCTTGTCTGAAGAATGGCGAGCGACGAATTAAGCCGTGCGTGAAAATCGAGCGGTGATGCGGCAAGGAACTGCGGCATTGAACGATCCAACATGGACGCCCATTCGGCGTATTGCGCAGGCTGCACATTCACATGCTTGTCGGCAATCAAGGTCTTAATGGTGTTGAGAATCTCTTGTCGTTCTGTAGTCATGCTTGTTCAGTATTCGAAAGGAACAGCGTAATTGTCGGCGCCTTCAAGCTTGTATGCGGCCCACCTATAGGGCACTGCTTTAGGTCCGAATGTTCTCAGTAGTTCCAGCTTCGCATTCCGAAGTGCAACGCTGGTAGTTTGGCCATTGGCAATTCCGGCGTAAAACTGAGCCATAAGAAAACGGGAAAAGGTGTCATCTATTGTCCACAGTGTGCTAATGACTGTCCGCGCTCCAGCCAGCAAGAAAGCTCGCGACAGAGTTGCGATTCCCTCCTGTCCCTCCAGTCTGCCTACTGCGGTTTCACACGCCGACAATACCACGATATTGGCGTGAATCTTCAACGTAAGGACTTCCGCCGAATCTAGTGTTCCATCTGTTCCGTTATTTTTGTCCGCAAGCAGGAATAACGCCGCATGATCTGGGTTCTTTGAATCGGCCAGTGCATGTACAGCAAGATGGATGATGCTATACCTGCTATGAATCGCTTGTTCAAAAGCGTCCTTGGTTCCGTCAGCGCCAAGTTGCAGGTCGACTTCCGCATGATGCGCTTCCAACGCTTTTGCAGCGTCAAGAACCTCATCACGAGAGCCGGGCAGATTGGCGAGAGTTCCGGAGGGATATGCACCTCGGATGGAAGCCAGCGACGGGCCAGATTGGTCATATGGGATACCGCCTACGGCGAGGATTGCTTTCGCTGCTCTAATTGGAGGCTTGTTCCGCAGGAGGATTGCGGAACTCACGGAGGGGGAAAACGAAATATTTTTTGTTTCCACCAAATAACGATTGGAGTTGTCCACCAGCGCATCCCACGGCAGAAGATTCAGCTTTCCGTCTGGGATCAAAATCAAATGCGATGCTGTGTTCAGCTCTTGGATAGGCTCAATCAGCATGGCGTACAAAGCGTGCGCGCTTTCCGTCTTGCTTTTCAAGTTGGCAATTTCCGCCAAGTACAAATCGATTTTTTCTTCTACGGCGGCACGCTGTCCCAGAGATATGATCCTCGCTGACTTCGAGGTAATGACTAAGCCGTAGAAGCGTTCCTCACCAGCCACGTATTCGAGCACGGCTTCATTCGCGGCGAGCTTCGCTTGCACCTTGCGAAGAGGAACAATTTCAGCAATACGAGGCCCGGTTTCGGGACTCTGGGCGTCCGTAGCCCACCTCTGTTGTTCAGTGTTGAAGATGGCATTTTTCAACTCCGTACGTGCCTTGGCATTGGAAGCCTGGGCTAATTGCTGCCTGAGCCGACTTAATGCTCGATCTATGGCAATGCCCTTTGCATTATCTGCCGGGAAGGCACCACGGAGCATGTCAAGAGAAACTCTGCCTCGCGCTTCCTCGATAACTCGGTACGCCTCGTCAACTCTCTTTAAATGATCAGCACACAGTTGAAATTGTTTTGCAAAGATTTCGCTATTAGCCGCAATCAGACTCCGTTCTGCTTGAGGGTCAGTTGTGCTACCAATGAGAACGTCGACGAGGTCAGAAGCCCGATGATAAAGCCGATCGGCTTCCAAATATTGGCCATCCGCTATCTTTAGTTCTGCAAGCGATTCGAGACGGCGAGGCATCAGCCAGATTTCCGGCGTGTTTTGAGTTATCGACAGTCCGCATACCAAGTGGCGCTCAGCCATTTCGTTTTCCCCGCGCTGCCGGTAGATATCGGCTAGCCGAAACTGAACGTCGGCAGAGAGACGGGTGAAATTACCGTTGGAAGTGAGCTGTTCCGCGGCACTAAGGGTTGAATCGCTTAGGCCTGGCGTTTCGTTTCTTCCTGAATAGTTGCCAACGTGATCAGCGCTTGCGCCTCTTTAACCTTCTTTTCTCGAAGGGATGATTCCCTGATGATGGACCGACCGAGCGTTTCCGCTTTGTTAAATTGTTTGAGATCGACAAGAGTCTCCATGATGTATTCATTTGTCACGAAGGCATATCCAACTTCAGGATGCGTTCGCACAAGATCAGCAGCCTTTGTTAGGTCGTCAAGAGCTTGGTCGTCTCGGTGAGCGAGCCGCAGTGCCGCGCCGATGGCCGTCAGGTATCGAATCTGACCACCGACGTCATTTGTTTTCTGTGTCGTTGCAAGGGCGGTGGCGATCAATACACGGCCTCTTGAGATATTTCCGAGCAAAAACTCAGAAAAGCTTCTCTCTCCCGGCGCACGGTTCGCCCACAGCTTGTTATTCTGTGTTTTGGCCAATCGCTCGATCTCTTCCCAGTCGTTCCGAGAGTTTTGAGCGTTCAATTCAAGGTCCACGTCAGCTTTTGCGATGAAGCTGAAGAGTAAGAGGTCTGGATCGTGTTGTACTTCCGGCGTTTGGATGATCTGCCGAAGTTCTCCCTGGACTTCTGCAAGGGAGTGATCTTCCATCGTGGCGCGGAGAACTCCAATTTTCGCGTAAAGAGCGTTGCGGCGATCATGTTCGCTCGTAAGTAATTTTTGAGCTTCCTTAAATTCCCCCGCCGCGTCTGCCCAATTGAACCAGTCGGCGTGCGTTATCGCCTGTTGGAGAATCGCTTTACCTGAAGGTGGCGGAGAGTGCGGAGCGGCAGCTACAGACCTGACCCCGCAAAGTGATGCTATCAATATGCCGACACTAACAGCCGGCACATTCATCTGGCAAAAGCTTAACCCGTTCATTCCTGCCCTTCGTCTGGCCTTCGAGGTGGCCCCGTTATATAGCGGGCGAAATCTTCTCAAAACGTTGAAGCCGCGGAATTGTTTTTTTTCAGTCGATCAACTTTCGGACGAAGGCATTGTTAAAAGTACGTATGGAAAGGTGGATCTACTTTTTGCCAATAGCAGACCAGTCGAGTTCCCCATTACCCTCCGAAGGTCAGCGCGAATTGGCGGCGCGCTCCCAAAACCGGGCACTATGCCGGTCCTGGCCTCTTGCTTAGGCTCAGCCGCCATGCGTGGTCTGGGCGACGGCCTCTGACGAACGAACTTCTCCGAGTCAATAACTATTGCAGATCACATAACACTCTGGACGTTACGCCTGTTTTTCGATAACACATGTAAGGAGGGGAAAATGTATGACCCGGAACATGGGTGACACGACACTTCGGTCCCAGAACACGGGTAGCGGTCTTTCTTCAGTGTCGCGGAAGCGGTGTCGCGGAGCCGGAGGCGGAGCGACACTGCTTCCTAGTGTCCGGATGGCGGACGATTCCCACGGCCAAAAGTAAACACTAGGAGTTTGTTGAAAAACCGGGGACTGTCATAGCGCCGAGCGAATTCGTCGTTGATTTCACAGTATTTCTCGGCGCGTGTGGACCGTTCCCAAGCGTTTTTCAACAAACTCCTAGGCCGTATTTCGCGATCTATGCCGCCGACGTACCCGAGTTTCCGAGATTGCCCGTCCGGGAACCGTCTTTCTAGCGTCGCTTGCCGGCGAGGAAACACCTCCGGCTTGCGAACCCAAACGCAATGCCGAGCAATACAAAGGCCGAGGCGGTCGCGACCCACTGCGTATCATATCGGCCCGGCACCATGAATAAAGGGTTGAAAACACCCCGTGCGCACAGACTCGTTAGAGCAGCAAATAAATACGCTAGACCTAAACGCCATTGATTCGGAAATCGATAACGGCCCGTTTCAAAAGTTCTCCGCCGCGCCACGAATCTAAGTTAGCAATGCGACCTGTCTGATTGCATAAGTTCCAGTCAGCGTTTTTTGTTTTCGTTCCTGGACGAAGCTCTCGATCAGGGCTCTATCGCTATCTTTGACGACGTTGTCACAGTATCAGCCACGCAGCCTTGAACGCCCAGTAGCGCAACGCATTCGGATGTTTGCCCGTGTCACTGCAACGATCATCGGCCACTTGGACATTAGCGCTTCAGTTTGCGCGTGATCCGACAAGAGCCGGAAACAATCTCGATGTGTAGCTGAAGGGGGCAGTTCTTGCTATCAATACGGACCGAAACGTTTCTCAAAAGCTGGAGATTTCAGGTCGTATGGACCGGAAACTCGAAGCTGTTCCAGCTTGTCCGCTGCACGATAGTAGTAGTTCAACATGCCGCCGAGCCGTTCCCGGCGACAAACGGAACCTGTTGCCCGCGGGTCTAGATTGGAAGCGATCAATCGATTGCCAAGTCCCTGATGATTTCGCTCGTGGTGATAGTGCGTTACGAACTCGCAGATTGCTCGGCGGAGGGAACCCTCGCCAAACAGGATCAAGCGGTCTAAGCACGATTCTTTGATCGATCTCACAAATCGCTCGGCGTGTGCGTTCAGGTTCGGCGATCGTGGTGGTAGTTTGACGCACTGTACACCCACACTGATCAGAATGCTTTCAAACTCATTCGTGAACAGCGGGTCACGATCATGGATCAGCAAACGCTTGCCGTTAAGGATTCCATCTACCGCATCCGTTGCTCGGCGACTCACTTGGCTCATCCACAGGCCGTTCGCCCGCGAAGCGACGCCAGCAATCTCTACTCGCCGTGTTTCCAAATCGATGAAAAACTGGACAAGGAAACGGGTCAGTCCTCTACGTGTCCAGACTTCGATGGCGAAGAAGTCGGCCGCAACGATCAGGTCCCAATGGCGCTTGAGGAATTCTTTCCAACTCGTTTTTCGATTCCGCTCGGGGACTGGCTCGATGCCATGCCGGCGCAGCATAGCGGCGATCGTGCTCCGAGCGCAATCATGCCCCAAGTTGGCCAGCGCACCTTGCAGCCTGCGGTAGCCCAATCGCGATTCTCCTGTGCCATGCGGATCACTAAGGCGGTCAGATCTTTCTGTTTCATAGGTCGACCGGGTTTGCGGTTCGTGCTGCCGTCGTACTTCTGGTCAATGAGCTTGCGGTGCCACGCCAGCAGTGTTGCCGGCGTCACCAAAGTGGCAATTTCGGTCAGAAGCCTACAGCCTAACCGCTTGCCGCGAACGGCAAGCCGTCGACGTTGATCATCGGTAAACCGCAAGCGCCGTTCTCCGAGCTGCTCGCGTAAGACGCGGTTCTCCTCGTGCAGGTAGTCGATGACATCTCGTTGTCGCTGATTCATCCAGCCGGCTACCGCAATCAAAACGAATTCAAAAGGATTTAGGCCTCTGTTCACGGTCTGGTGATTGTCTCATCACTTCACGTATGCAGAACCTCATCACGCTGGTTCGAGTTTTCGGGCCATACGACCGAAACAATCACCAGATCTCAAGACTCGCCACCTCTGTGCGGAGCTAGAGATAACCACTGTATTGGGACTAGTGTATTTAAGGGCTCAGTATGGAGCAGTAGCAGGCGAACATGATTGCGGCGGCGTAAGTTGTACATGCAGCCTGTCTGCTACCAACGTCCATTTCGGGCTACGGTCGCTTACGCGATCACGCAACAGAAGAATCGACCAGGAGACAATTACGAATTTCCAATTAAATAGAACCGTTTTATTTGGGCTCGCCTTCGCAGCAACTGTAGTTTTGCCCTTGCCTGCCAGACCACAAAGTACGGGTGTAACTGATACTTCCGGCCCAGCGGCCCAGAGCACTGGGGCGGCGGGAGTGCAATCCTCCCCAGGCGCCGTATTTGCCTTGACGAATAGGACGGGCAAAAACGAAGTAATTGCATTTGATCGTGCGCCTAACGGCATGCTGACCCAAACAGGACGTTACCCGACACGCGGGCACGGACTCGGGTCAGATTTCGATACGCAAGGGGGCTTAATCCTCAGCACCGATCACCGCTACCTGTACGCCTGCAATCCGGGAAGCGACAATTTGACGGTATTTGCGGTAAACGGAAGTTCTCTGACGTTTCTGCAGAAGATTGCAGCGGGTGACGAGCCGTTGAGCCTAACTATTTCCGGGAAACTGCTCTATGTTTTGGACGGCTCCGTGGCCGCCACTCAAATTACGGGGTTCACGATCGGAGACAATGGTCAATTATCGCCCCTGCCCAATTCTACTAAGGCGTTGAGTTCGCCCATCGCAGTTCCGGGTGAAGTTCTTTTCAACCCGGATGGTAAGTTACTGGTTGTTACACAGAAAGTACCGAGCACGATAGGCCCCACTCTCGATGCCTTTCAAATCGATGAGAACGGGTTACCAAGCGATCCAATTGTAAATCAGTCTTTTGGAATGCGCCCGTTCGCAGAAGCATTCCGTCAGGACGGCAAACTGTTTGTGATTGAGTCTGGTTTGCCGATCGTGAATAACGCCGCCGTTTCGTCTTACGACGTCTATGAAAGTAGCGGCACGCTTTCGCCAATCAGTTCGGTGAAGAACAATCAAACGGACGGGTGCTGGATTGTCATCACGGGAAATCAGAAATATGCGTATACGACTAATTTTGCCAGTGGCACCATTTCCAGTTTCAAGCTGAAAGCTGACGGGCAGGTCGATTTGATTAACGGAGCAGCGGCCTCCCAAGGACCAAAGAGCGAATCAATCGACTTAGGACTTAGCGCCGACAGCCATTATCTCTATAACCTACTCAGAGGTCCTGGAGGTATATCAGGCTTCCGTATCGAAGGGAATGGAAGTCTGACGCCGCTTGGCCTGTTCGGAGTCGGGGGCGGTTTACCTGCAGATTATGGGGCTTCCGGTCTGGCTGCGTACTAAGCAGTCGTGAGCATCCCTTAAATAAGCACCGTGTAGATCTGAGCCGGTATCTTTGATTTTGTCAGCCAACGAGGCGACTGAAATCGAGGGCCGGCTCATGAGATTGTCATTTACTCCGTTCCAACCCAGATCAGCAGCTCAGCAGCCCCGTAGAAATCCGCAGGAATTTGACTGGAGTTTTCGGGGCTTGGCTCGGAGACGCGACTCAGGAAGCGCGTGTCGCGCTTAATTCGTTGCGAAGCTCGGTCTCCCAAAAGATGATTTAGTTGACGCATTCCAACGCGTGGCTGAAGATGCATGCGACAGCCCGATTTGATGGGAGTGAACTTATCTGTAGAAGGTACAGCCATCCAACTGCACCCCATTGTTCAAGACGAAGTATTTCGTATTGGGCATGAGGCCGGGAGGAATGCCTGCATGCACTCGGGAGGGAACCGAATCGAAGTGGAGTTGAGTTATTCGGAACACTTTACCCTTCGCGTGCGCGATAACGGGACAGGAATTAGTCCTGAACTTGCGGAGAGGGCAGAAAGAATCACTTCGGGCTTAGAGGAATGAAAGAGCGCGCCGATCATGTAGGCGGTAGGCTGGGCCTATTCAGTTCAGCGGATAAAGGGACTGAGATCGAACTTTCTGTACCCGGCAGCATCGCTTTTCTGGGCTGGCGCAGAGGTTTGATCAAAGCGGTGTGCAGGCTTCCGGTAGTTGAGAGATACTCTGCACGGCTGCCTTAGGCTGGCTCTTGCCGGCACCACGTTTCTTCAGTTGCGATTGTTACTTTACGTCTTCCACCACAAAACTCTTACCTTTAAACTCGAATGTATCTCCGGAGCGCAATCCTTCCATTGCTGCAAATAGCGGGGCGTCGATAGAGATGCCGAGCAGTTCTATTCCGTCGACGCAGAAAGTTCGAGTCGGCACTGCTATAACAAAACAACGACCATTCACTCTAACGAGAGCCCCCGGTTCTACAACGTTTCTGGGTCGGAAATCAATCGCTTGTATTGCCTTCCTGTGGTTCTCGTGCAGATGGGACTGTTCTTCGAATCGTTGTGCTTCGATACCACTTTGTTCGTTTTGAGAGCGCTGTCCCTGATCGTCAGATTCGCTAAGATCCGTAAGCGCGCCTTGCAGATGCGACTCGTACAAGAAAGTAGCCTCTTGAATTGACGCTGCCTCCATTGTCAAGAGCGCATCTCGCAACTTACTCTTATTTATACTCGCCATTTCTCCTCTTCCTATGGGTTTGAAAGGACCACGGGATTATGCCATCCGCCTGAGGGTTTGAGTCGCTGAGAAACTTCAGGAGGACCCCAAGTATTCGGTTCGTAATGGAACGCCCCAGTGTTTTCAGTTAGGACGTTATCGACAATCCTCCACGCCTCTTCCACGTGATCTTCACGAGCAAATACGGTGGCATCACCGGCCATCGCATCCGTCAGTACGCGCTCATATGAGTCCACATCTTCCGGCCGAGGATTACGCATGGCAAGCATCTCTGTGGGTTCGGTTCCGAAGTGCTCGGTCAACGATGGGACAGTCATGCCGAACGCCAGTGTCACATCCGGACTGATCCGAAAGCGAAGATGGTTCGGCTTTAGTGAGGCTGATGAAAAAATTGCAGGAGGACGTCGGAGTCGTACGAAGATTTCCGTACATGTCACGGGCAGGCATTTTCCAGTACGGATATAGAAGGGAACGCCCTGCCACCGCCACGAGTCGATCTCAAGGCGCATTGCGGCAAAGGTTTCGGTGGTAGAACCTTGTTCTATCCCTCCCTGTGACAGATAGCCCTCGAATTGACCGCGGACCAGACTTGTCTCCTCCAACGGCATGATCGCCTTCAGAACCTTCGCCTTTTCGTCGCGGATAGATTTGCTGTCCGTTCGGACCGGCGGCTCCATTGCAAGATTCGTGAGCAGTTGAAAAAGATGATTCTGAACGACGTCACGAATAGCGCCGGTCCGATCGTAAAAGGCGCCTCGCCCCTGCACGCCGAAATCTTCGGCCATAGTAATCTGAACGCTGTCGATATAAATACGATTCCAAAGCGGCTCTAAAAAAGCATTGGCAAAGCGAGCATGTAACAGATCAAATACGGCTCGCTTACCGAGGTAATGATCGATACGGAATATCGACTCCTCAGCAAAAGTTCCGAGCAAAATATCGTTAAGCTTCCGCGCGGGCTTTTCGACTATTACCCGGGCTCCTTGCGCGCAGTCTGCTTGCCCTAAATTGTTCGACAACCAGTTCAAACAGATCCGGGGGGATGGCGAGGTAGTGTGCTGGCGTCCGGCAGGATCCAAGCGCCTGCCGGATAGCACGAAAGGTTGCAGGGTCTTCATAATCGCCGTCTACATACCGTATAAGAGAGCATAGCTTCTGGAAGGCCGCGGGGTCGACTCCGCCATGTTGTTCCAGACTGTCGAGCACTCGTGCCCGGAATTGGTCAAGGCTCCATCCGGATTTAGCGACGCCGATCACCGGCACATTGAGAGTGCCCCGTTTCACCATTGCCTGGAGTGAGGGAAACACCTTCTTGTGAGCCAAATCGCCGGTTGCGCCAAAAAATACTAGGGCGTCAGAATGGAGAGTGTTCATGATCGGTTCTCTTAAGCGGACGGTGGCTCACTCGCCTTTTCCAGATGCCCGCCAAACTGATAACGCATAGTCGATAGAAGTCTGTCCTGATAATCGGAGTCGCCGCGCGAACTGAATCGCTCGTAAAGCGCCGTCGTCAGAACGGGCACAGGCACCGCTTCGTCGATGGCAGCTTTGATCGTCCATCGGCCTTCGCCCGAATCCGACACGCGTCCGGTGAACTTTGAAAGGGAGGAGTCTTCCACAAGTGCGGACGCGGTCAAGTCCAGCAGCCAGGAGGCGATAACGCTGCCGCGGCGCCATACCTCCGCAACATCGCGCAAATTAAAGTCGTATTGATAATGCTCTGGATGGCGCAGCGGTGTTGTCTCAGCGTCGACCACGGCTCTCTGCATCCCGACGTTGGCCGCGCGTAGAACACTGAGACCTTCGGCGTAAGCCGCCATGACACCATATTCGATGCCGTTGTGGACCATCTTGACGAAGTGGCCTGCTCCGTTGGGGCCGCAGTGCAAATAACCCTGATCGGCCGTGTTGGTAAGTTTGTTGCGGCCCGGCGTAGGCGGAATCTCACCTTTTCCAGGCGCCAGCCGAGCAAAGATTGGATCGAGGCGTTGTACTACATCCGCTTCGCCGCCGATCATCAGGCAATAGCCTCGCTCCAGTCCCCAGACGCCGCCGCTGGTTCCGACATCAACATGGTGGACCTTTTTTGCAGCAAGTTCGTTCGCGCGGCGCAAATCGTCGATGTAATAGGAATTGCCACCATCGATGATGGTGTCACCGGCTTCAAGATAGGGCAGGAGTCCAGCGATAGTTTCGTCCACCGTCGCCGCGGGAACCATTAGCCAGATGGCCCGTGGCTTCTCCAGTTTCTTCACGAGATCTTGAAGATCGGCGGCGCTTTCCGCGCCTTCGTGAGCCAACTCCTCGACAGCCTTGAGCGATCTATCGAATACTATACAGCGATGGTTTCCTTTGAGGAGCCTCCGCACCATGTTAGCTCCCATTCTGCCAAGACCGATCATTCCAAGTTGCACAAATCCTCCATTTACTTATCACCTCCATTTACTTATCAGTAGACACTTGAACCGAAGCTTCAGCGCTTGCTGCTATGCACACGAAGCATGGGATAGAACTGAACCCAGGTCATGTCAGTTTTGGCAACATTGGCGATGTGGCAGCCGGCGCATTGGGCAATCGAGGATTCGGCGGCGACTTTGTCGTACGGCAGCGGGTGATGCCCGAAAGTAAAGAAGCCCCAACCATTCGTCTTAGCGAAACGTTTACTATCCTTTACCGTTGCATCGATACCGTTGAATTCACCGTTGAAGAATCCACGACCGGAGGGTTCCGTCCGCGAGCCGTCCGGGAAAGTCGGATTCAGAACCCGCGTAAGTTCTTTAACAAAGACCGTGCCTTCAGGAAACACTCCTGTCTTTACATAGGCATCCAGGTTCCGCGCCTCTACGTAGACATGATGGAATTTGGGAAAGCTTGCCTGTCCTCCGTTCAGCCCATTCGGCGTTACTGGAGCTCCCACAAACACCCAGCGGCGATACCCTTGCGGTAGTTCCAGCTTTCCGTCGGAAGTGAATACGGCACTGGAATGCTGCGCCTGAGCGGAAACCGGTTGGCTGCGGACTAGAACCAGCGACGAACCCACCAATGCGAGGGAGCTAACTGCATATAGTAAGTACTTACTCATTGTGTAGCTTTCCTTTCAGTGCCTTGCCTGGGCACAAACTTTCTGGCAATGGTCATTTTTATTTAGATTTGAGAACCGGATAGCCGTGTACGTATATCCAGTCTGTTGATTTCGCGGGGATATGACAGCCGAGGCAATCCTTACTGTAATCGGTGGCCACTTGCTTATCGGGCGAGTCGGCCTTGAACAGCGCTCAACCCCAACCATCTCCCCAAAGCGGGTTGCCGGGGTAGCGTCCCTTGTCGTCCTTAATCAGGACAAACCACACCTTGGTACCCGACGCCCAGTGCGCGTCGCCCGTTGTCATTTGGGCGTGCTCGGTACCGAGTACTTCCTTGACTAATACCGTTCCATCCGGAAACTTGCCGGTCTTGCGATACGCAGCGGGAGTGCCCGGCGTCGCGTACGTCATGTGCATCTGATTGCCCTTGGGATCGAGCACCGTGTAGGCACCGAGCATCTGGTAGGTGTCTCGAACACCGCTGGGCTTACGAATGTTACCCGCCTTATCGACAAACTGGAAACCTTTTGGGGTATCTGGGCTTTGCGAATCCGCTTTTTGATAGGCTCCGACTAGAATTGTCCCTAAGAGCGGCGCAAGGAATAAATAACCGCGCATCCTCATTTCGCCTCCTTTCTCTTGCGAACTGGTGAAACAAACGGAACTCACATTCCGATCCGACTTTAAGTGTTTGGATTGTTAAGCTGCAGGGCAGGAGGCTAAGCATGCCTTCCGCACCTCACCACCCCATTCTGTTGCACAATCATTTGCGTGGCACCCTTGGATGGATCAGGCCAAAAGCTGCATTTTTCTTTAGGTAAGGACATTTTGATCAGTTTCTTGACATCGCCTTCTCGCACCGCGACATTCTCATACAGCCATGGCCAGCCCCTTCGCCTTGGACTCAATTACCTCGAGCAAATCGTTCCACGACTTGACAAATTGTTTGGCTCCTTCGTCCTGAAGTTGCGCGGATAGAGAACCGACATCGATGCCCGCGCTAAAAATCTCCTTAAAGACGCCTTCGCTACCACCACCGTCCGGAGAAGGACTCGCGCTGAACCCAGCTTCATTCGCAAGAGCATGTATAGTTGCTTCGGGCATGGTGTTTACCGTGAAGGACGTGCCGAGACTCCTCACATACAGAAGGTCGGACACCTGGGGGTCTTTCGCTCCCGTACTGGCCCATAGCAGGCGTTGCGGCCGGACGCCAAAATTGTAGGCGCGATGCCAGCGCGGGGAACTAAGCATGGATTGGTAAGCCGCGTAAGTCCGCCCTGCGATCGCAAGTCCGAGCTTGTTGGCGAGACCGGCGGGAACCATGTCTTTTACAGCCACGTCCCAGCGACTGATAAACACCGATGCCACCGAAGCGACATTCGGATTAAGGCCAGCCGTGATGCGGCGCTGGACACCACAAAGAAAGGCTTCCGCAGCCGCTAAGTATTGTTCGGGCGAGAAGAGCAGCGTGACATTTACCGGGATGCCCGCGAAAATAGACTCTTCGACGGCGGCCAGACCTTCGCGAGTACCAGGAATCTTAATGTAGACGTTGGGTCGGCCTGCGCGCGCATGCAAATCCTTCACCGCTTCCACTGTCCTCGTTGTGTCATGGGCAAGCAAAGGAGACACTTCTAGTGAGACCCAGCCGTCGACCCCAGCGGTTCGTTCATAAACCGGACGAAACATGTCAGCCGCTCTCGTAATATCCTCCAACGCAATCTCGAAAAAGAGATCCTCACTGGATCTGCAACGCGGTCGTTTTGCACGAATCGACTCGTCATAGGCGCTAGTGCTTTTGATCGCGTGGTCGAAGATACTGGGATTCGACGTGAGCCCTGTGACCGAGAGCTTGTCAATGTACTGCTGGAGTGTGCCCGTGACAATCAGGTCCCGGGTGATGTTATCGAGCCAAATGCTCTGGCCCGAATCGTGAAGTACTTGTGTAGCGTTGTTTTTCTGAAAGGTAGGCACACTTCCACTCTCACCCTCCGACGCGAAGTTCGCCACCGGGAATACACGAGTCAAAAGACTGTCGATTTCTACGGGCCTCAAACACGGTTGAACCCTGAAGAAATATACAGTGGCCGAGCCGTGCATTCTGGGAGTGCCAAACATGCAAGCGGAGCACAGAATGAAGACAACAGACTATGTACTCTCCCACAGCTATTGACAAGATCAATCCCAAAGAAGCAAGTGCCCGTATACGGGCAATCGGATTCGCGCTACTTCGTTATGGCCTTGTACTGGTAATAGCGTGGATTGCGGCGATGAAAGCGACCGAATACGAGGCAAAAGGCATTCAACCCCTTATTGCGCACAGTCCGCTGCTCAGTTGGGGTTACCGGATCTGGAGCGTGCGGCATTTCACCATGATCATCGGAGCCTCCGAGCTCATCATTGCGGCTCTAATTGCAATGCGTCATTGGTCTGCGAAAGCATCCGCGATCGGCAGCGCAGGAGCGGTTCTGATGTTTCTTACAACACTTTCGTTCTTGTTTTCAACTCCCGGTTGGGAACCGAGCCTGGGGGGGTTCCCGGCACTCTCGGGGGATGTTGGAGAGTTTTTGATAAAGGACATCGTCTTGCTTGGAGCGGCGCTCTGGTCACTGTCAGACGCCCTAGCAGCCGTCGACGGATCATCGCACCGCGCTCAGGGAAATTAAGTGAGACAGGAAGGCATTACGCAGATGCAGCTAACGAAGGAAGTTTTGAAGATTCAGAGTGTCGATCTGGCTCCAGATGACCGTGGCACGAAAGCGACTGTGGAAATTGGGACCGAGCTACAGGTGCTGCTCGCCGACGTTTTCGCGCTCTATCTAAAGACCAAGAATTTTCATTGGCACGTAGGCGGCCCCCATTTTCGCGATTACCACTTGCTGCTTGATGAGCAGGGCGATCAGCTTTTTGCCATGACGGATGAGATTGCAGAGCGTGCGCGAAAGATAGGGGCGCGAACGATTCGCTCGATCGGCGACATAGCGCGATCTCAACGCCTCACGGATAACGATGAACAGCAAGTTACTTCCAGGGCGATGATGCGGGAGTTGCTCGACGATAATCGACGGCTGAATGAATTTCTGCGATCAACTCACGCCGTTTGCGAGGAGCACGGGGACGTTGCGACCGCCAGCCTTCTTGAGAATTGGATAGACGAGACCGAGCGCCGCGCCTGGTTTCTGTCTGAGATTGTCCGCGGCGAATAGGAGACCTTGAATGCATTTCAAAGACAAAGTAGCGATCGTTACAGGGGGCAGTTCCGGGATTGGCAAAGAAACAGCAAAGCACCTACTTGCGCATGGCGCCCGCGTCATTATTGGAGGAAAAGATGAAGCCAAGCTTCGGTCGGCCGCCGCGGATCTTGGCGCCCCGGATCGAATCGGGATCGTGGCGGGAGACATCGGGAATCCGACAACCGGGACCGCTCTTGTGGAACGCGCCGAGCAGCAATTTGGCGGCCTCGATATCCTGGTGAGCAATGCTGGCGTCTTCAAGCCAAAACCATTCCTCGACCTAACTGAAGAGGATTACGACTGGTTCCTGGACGTGATTCTAAAAGGAAAGTTTTTCGTTGCGCAAGCCGCGGCAAAAGCGATGAAAAAGCGCGGCGGCGGTGCGATTGTCCACACCGGCTCAATATGGGCGCTCCAGGCTATCGGAGCCACGCCCTCCAGCGCCTATTCGGCGGCAAACGCGGGAGTTCACGCGCTGGTGCATAACCTAGCGCTTGAACTGGCTCAATACCGCATTAGAATCAATGCTGTCGCTCCCGCCGTAGTCGAGACTCCCATTTTTTCTACCTTCCTCAGCAAGGACGAGGTAGCAAAGGTGTTGCCCGGTTTCAACGCATTCCATCCCCTAGGGCGAATTGGGCAGCCGGCGGACGTTGCCGAAGCGATTCTGTTCTTAGCTTCGGAACAGAGCGCCTGGATCACAGGAACGATACTGCCCGTGGATGGCGGTGTCATGGCGGGCCGTAACTAGGATCAGACTTATGACGCACGACTACAACAAGAGCCAAGACGCGATTTCCAACCTTTCTCCAGAGCAGCACCGCGTTACACAGCGTGGCGGGACGGAGCGGCCGTTTGACAACGCCTATTGGGACAATAAAGAACCTGGGATTTATGTGGACGTTGTCTCGGGCGAGCCGCTGTTTGCTTCCACTAACAAATTTGAGAGTGGTTCTGGCTGGCCGAGCTTCACCAGGCCGATCGAGCCTGAAAACGTGGTCGAGAATCACGATACAAGCCACGGAATGATTCGGACGGAGGCTCGTTCTGCTCATGGAGATAGCCACTTAGGCCACGTTTTCCCGGACGGGCCAGTCGAAGAGGGTGGCTTGCGGTATTGCGTCAACTCCGCCTCGCTGCGATTCATTCATCTCGATGAGCTCGAAGCCGAAGGATATGGCCGATACCGTAAACTATTCGAAGGCGGGGAGAAAGAATAGAAGACATGACGGCATCAGCAGAAAAAGCGATACTGGCCGGCGGGTGCTTCTGGGGAATGCAAGATCTCCTGCGCCGGTACCCGGGGGTGACTTCGACCCGCGTTGGCTATACGGGTGGCGATGTGCCGAACGCGACATACCGCAACCATGGAAATCATGCCGAAGGCATCGAGATTATTTTTGACCCTCAAGAACTCAGTTACCGGAAACTGCTCGAGTTCTTCTTCCAGATCCACGATCCGACTACGCCGAATCGTCAAGGCAACGACGCTGGGGCTAGCTATCGGTCTGCCATCTTTTACACGACCGACGAGCAGAAACGGATAGCCGAGGACACCATAGCAGACGTGAATGCGTCAGGCCTCTGGCCGGGCACCGTGGTCACTGAGGTAGCCGGGGCCGGTCCCTTCTGGGAAGCTGAGCCGGAGCACCAGGACTACCTGGAACGTTATCCTCACGGCTATACCTGCCATTTTGTTCGCCCTGATTGGAAACTTCCGAATCGCGCGGAAGTGCGCCGGGCCGGTTAAAGAAGTTCCTAGTTCAGTGCGATCATGATTAGTTGCCTGGGGCTGCCAAACCGATTAGGATGGTTTGCGCCCGCAGAAAATGCAGCGCGTGTGCTCATCATGATAAAGCTTTGCGCACGCGCGCATAGGAGCATGCATCAGCCGTTTGCGCACTTCAACCGCCAGCAGCATACCGGAAATCGGTCCCACAAGATAAGCCCACGCGCCTTGCCAAAGCCAGCCTGGAAGAGCCGATGAGAATGTGCGCGCCGGGTTTATGCTCATGCCTGAAAGCGGGGCCTCGAACGTAAGGAATAGCGCGACAAGAAAACCGGTAAAAACCCCTGTGTATTTGGCGAGTGCCGGCCGGTTCGTTACGACGAGGATGGTTGACATTAGCAGGAATGACATCAGGAGTTCAGCGGCTAGGGCACACCAGACACCCTGAGGACCCGGCTGAGTGGCCACATACCTCACTGGCGGCAGGCGGAAAAAATCACCGAATAGAACGGAGATGAGGGCTACCCCGCTGACTCCACCAGTAAACTGAGCAATCGCATAGAAAAGCGCATCGGCCATTTTGATTTTGCCAAGCCGCCAGTACGTGAATGTAATCGCAGAATTGGCATGGGCACCCGACCGGCGGCCCCATGGCGAATACACCAGAGCGATCGAGGTCATTCCCATCGCTAAGCCGTACAACAGCCGCCGAAAAAACGAGGATCTGATCCATCCATGAATAGGGGACGGAGAAACCTGAAGTAGAACGGCAAAGATCCCGGCCGACATCATATAAAGACCCAGCAACGCAGCTTCCATCAGGTATTCCGGCCAGTGTTCGCGCAGTGAATGGAATATCGTTTCGTACGCCGAAGTGTGATGTCGTAGTTTCATGTGCCCGATTGGTCAGCCTTAACCGGAGGAGTAGGGAGCTTAGACTCGTGATCGATGTCCCGCTGAAAAAATAATTCAGAGCTTTGCGTGACGTGAGCAAACTCCGGGCCAATGACAGAACGCATGCGACGGCGGTTGCGATGCGACGAGGTCGATTGGAGGTCTGAGGGTAATGGCCAAACCCTAACTTACGAGCTGCGACTATCGGCCGTTCGCCGCCGCGGCAATTGTTTGTGGGAGCTTCGCGGCTGCTTCCGCAGCTAAGGCTAATGCTTCGGATTCCTCAATGCCGAGAATATCGGCGGATGCTTCGGTCGTGTAGCTGAGCAGTGTTTGCAGAACGAAGCAGATTCGCGCCAGCCGATCGAGTTGCATCACGGGCTGCAATCCAGGCTGAAGCAGGGAGCAAGTAAAAGAGCCGTCTTCCTCGGTGGAAAGCACCGGGGGGATTCCGACGCTCAGCTTCACAATAGCTTCCTCCCAGATCAGGAGATCGTCGGCTTCAGGCTGTCTCGAGACATCAAGCTCATCTATGCCGGCGAGCAGCGCAGCCTCTGCCCCTTGTGGGTTCGCGGTTAACAGTAATGCGGTCTGGAATATTGCTTTGCTGTTTTTATCAACAAAGCTCTTCCATTCATTTTCGCGGCGGCTTTTCTCGAATTGCATATTCATTTGGGGCCTCGTCTTCTGGCTAGTCCCACTACCAGTCTTTCCCCATCCCTTCGAAGTGGCCACGTCCGATTCGCTAGTCTAAATACTGATGTTTTGCTCAGGTCCTAAGGCGGTTGAGCTTTCGAGGTCCCTGCAAACTAGAGTCCGTCCCGCGACTGCCGGTGAAGCGAAAATGTTAGACGAGAGCGACGCGTTCAAACAACGCAAAAAAACTTCTGAAGGGCGCGTAGAGAGCGAACTGATCAGCCGCATCTGCAGAGGCGAACGCGAGCTGTTTCAAACGCTCATTGAGCCGTATCAGCGCGTGGTGTTCTCCGTCGCATATTCTGTGTTGAATAACGCGGCGGATGCAGAAGAGGTCGCGCAGGAGGCGTTTATCAATGTTTTTAGGAATCTGTCTGGCTTCCGCGCGGAAGCAAAGTTCAGCACGTGGTTGATTCAGATCACTCTGAACGAAGCGCGACGGCGCTTGCGCCGCAGAAATCCTACTTTGCAGCAATCCAAGGACGAATCTTTGCCAAACGAAGCCGACGATTACATTCCGAGAGATCTAGCTGATTGGCGCGAGATTCCCAGCGAAGCGCTGGCGCGTAAGGAGCTACGACAGGCGATGGAACGGACACTTTGCCAACTCCAACCAATCTATCGACAAGTGCTAGTGCTCCGCGATCTGCAACATTTAAGCACTCTGGAAACATCTGAGCTATTGGGAATTTCAGTAGATTTAGTTAAGACACGATTGCGGAGGGCTCGATTACAGATGCGGGAAGCCCTGGCCCCGGGCTATGATGGAAGCTGGACCGCCGAGTCACAAGAGTATAGGAGCGTTAGGCCTTGGTAACGCCGTTGACACCATAAGCTCTATGGCAAACTCGTTCGTTGTCGAAATCAGTTGTGTCGAGGTCTGGCAAGAAATCTCCAACTACGTGGATGGGGATGTGGAGCGGGAAATGAAATCTCGTATGGAAGCCCATTTGCAGAAATGTAAACATTGTGCGGCGGTTCTGGAGGGCACCAGAAATACGGTGCAACTGTTGGCCGACGGTGAGTGGTTTCCGCTTCCCCCAAATTTCAGTGAACGCCTTCTTCGCCGCCTCTTATCCGAGTTCTGCGAAGGCAGGCAATAGTACCCGTCGAACTGCGTCCCCAACTCCTTACCTGTCTGCTTGCTCCACGAGTTTCGGTTCTTGATCGGCGTTGTCGATCAGAAGTGTTAGGCGCCATCCCAAATCTCCTTCTCGTTGCCAGACTTCGACATAACGTTTTCGAGTGGTTACGGACAGTCCTCCGATCTTCGGACGTTGCGTGACACGATACCACCCGTGTTCCACGGCGATGTCGCCGGAAATATTGATGCCAATGATCGTTGGGGTCAACTCGACATCGTGTTCACGAAACAGCTCCGCTAAACGATTCCGCAGCGCGGCTTTCGCATCAACGTTAAAAAACGAAGCATTCCCTTCGCGCATATCGGTAAACGAGTCGGAATATAGAGCCAAAATCCCGTCGATATCGGCTTTACTGTAGGCTTCCCGCAGGTGTGTTTTTGCCATGTTGATGGCATATCGATCATCCAAGTCTTCGCCCCCTCGCTGTACTAATTTCTAACCGCATTGCTGACAAGCGGCTATCCCCCAAAATTTTAGCTCTAAAAAAAGCTTGGCAGTACTCGTCACCTTTGCGGTCTTGATGGACTCGTAGTGGGTGAACGAAAGATGCTGCCGGGCTAAGATTTCGGCGAGAAATAAAACCGGCAGACGGCTGAGGTGGGAGGAGTGCGCGATGCCTCCGGAAACGAAATCCAAGAATATGCTTTGTCTTAGAACAGATGAAACAAATGAGAGGAGACCGGTAAGAGAAGTTGTCGTGGCCGTGTTCAAAGGAATCCGAATTCTGGTTGTTGAAGACCATCCTGTTTTTCGCGAAGGGTTGAACATGATCATCTCTTCGCAAACAGATATGGCGGTAGTGGCGCAGGCCACAACCGCCACCGAGGCGATTACAGAATTTCGAGCCCATCGGCCCGATATAACACTCATGGATCAGCGACTTCCCGGTTCCACGGGTACGGATGCGCTGGTCACCATCCGCTGCGAGTTCCCTTCCGCTCGCATCATCATGCTAACGACCTCCGATGGAGATCTAATCATACGGCGTGCGCTTTGCGCAGGTGCTTCGGCCTATGTGCTGAAGAACACGCCGAAAAACGAGTTGTTGAAAATCATTCGCTCAGTGCACGGTGGGCAGAAATACATCCCGGCGGATGTGGCAGGCAGGCTGGCAGAATACCTGGATGGAGACGAACTCACCCCTCGTGAGTTGGAAGTCCTCAAGTTGATCCGCGATGGATATCGGAACAAGCAAATTGCGTATCGGCTATCCATAGCTGAGACAACCGTCAATTTCCATATCAAAAACTTGGTGGATAAGCTCCGGGCTAATGATCGAACACATGCTGTGGCAATCGCCATTGGCAGAGGTCTGTTGGATGCTTGATCCATGTATTCGGTGAATCGAGCCGTTTACTTCTTGGGTGGGCGCGGCACGGGTGTCACACCGGCCTGCTCGGGTTTTGTGTAAGGTTCGCCGAAATATGGGAATTCAGCCCGCGTGCGCTTCTTGTCCGGCATGATACCGTCAGCCAGGCCCCTGTTTGAAGCAAGCGTTAGCATCACGTCCATGACGTCGTCTGTCAGGGTACGCCCGTTGAAACCGGCTTGGTCGAAGGCCGCCCTTTGTGCCCAAATTATACGGCAGAACGACGGGGCACAGGCGAGCTAAGACTTGCTTCCGATACTCGGAGGGGTTTTGGACAGAGCCGGCACAAGTGGCCAACTCTCGGCGAAATCTCCGATCTGCCCTTCGTGCCAATATCAATGAGACATTTCTAGCGGTTCAGATTAGAGAGCAGGGCGAGAAAGAAATGAATCATGAACGATATGCGGAGTGCCGCTCGTACAGCGGCGGGTGCACCGGATCCGGAAGTGACGCCGAAAGCGAAGCGGCGGAATTTCAGCGCAGGCTATAAGAAGAAGATTCTTGCCGAAGTGGACGCCGCAGCGGAAACCGGCAACATCGGAGAAATCCTGAGGCGCGAAGAGATCTACTCGTCTACCTTGACGGGCTGGCGCAAGGAACGCGAGGCGGCCCTGGACACTGCTTTTTCACAGAAGCGCGGGCCGGAGCCGAAACACAATCCCTTAGCGGCGGAGAACGAGAAGCTGCGCCGCCGGAATCAACGGCTGGAAGAAGAACTGCGCAAAGCCGAAATCATCATCGATGTTCAAAAAAAAGTTGCGATGCTGTTGGGTCGCCCACTGCCGCCGGTGCCGGAAAACGGGGACTCTTAATGGCCGCTGCGGAAGAACTCAGTTTCGTAGTGGGAATGAAGCGTGCGTGCCGGGATCTTGCCGTTCCGAGATCGGCTGTTTACCGGCACCGTAGGCGCCATCTTTCTCCGCTTCTTGTCGGCGTGCAGCGGTCTTCCACTCGCCGTTTGCAAGAGGAGGAAAAATCGGCCATTCTGGCTTGCCTTCATGAGGAACGTTGTCAGGACTGTTCGCCGGCGCAGGTTTACGCTTCGCTGCTGGACGATGGCCAGTATCACTGCTCGATCCGCACGATGTACCGATTATTGGATGCAGAAGGCGAGAATCGAGAACGCCGCGATCAGCTGATTCATCCGCCTTACCGGAAGCCGGAGTTGCTGGCCCTTGCTCCAAACCAGCTTTGGAGCTGGGACATCACCGAGATCAGAGGACCCGTGAAATGGAGCTTCTATTATCTGTACGTCATCCTGGATGTCTTTAGCCGCTATGTCACCGGCTGGATGATTGCCTATCGGGAAACGTCCGGTTTGGCCCAACAGTTGTTCAAACACTCGTGCGAAAAGCAACGGATCTCGCCGGGCCAACTGACGATCCATGCCGATCGCGGTTCTTCGATGACATCGAAGTCGCTGACTTTGATGCTCGCCGATCTGGGTGTCGTCAAGACCCATAGCCGCCCGCACGTTTCCGACGACAATCCTTTCTCGGAAGCGCATTTCAAAACTATGAAATATCGCCCGGGATACCCGGACCGCTTCGGCTCCATTCAGGACGCCCGACGCTTTTGCCAGGAGTTTTTTGCTTGGTACAACCATCAACACCACCACTCAGGATTGAACTTGCTTACGCCCGGCGCTGTCTGGATCAATCCACCAGCTTCTAACAAGGACAATACTCCTTAAACTCCCACGCCGCCTGTCTCATGCTTGTTGACACGCTCCGAACGCACTTCGGGCGAGTTGATCCGATAAGCTATTCCGTCAAAGTGCTTCGACGAGCATGAAAGTTGTGTCGTCGTGCGTAAGGTTGCCCTCCGCGTGCCGAACGAGAGCAGCGAGCAGGCGATCTCGAGCCACTGTAATGTTGGCATTTGAATCCGCTTTGAGGACCTCGCGCAGTCGCTCCTCTCCAAACTCCTCCTCCTGCGGAGACGGGCACTCGGTGACCCCATCCGTGTAGAAGACAAGGCGATCGCCGAGCCTTAGATGAATGATTCCTTCGTCGTAAACCATGGCTTCCAGCACGCCCAAAGGCAAATTCGCTTGTTCCGTTGCTGACACGAAGGACAGTGGCGCCCACGTGCTTAGATCGAAGGCCTTGAAAAGCCCGGGGGAATGGCCGGCACTAGAGAAACGAAGCGTGAAGTCTGCTGCGGAGAACGTTGCCAGAACAGCTGTAGTGATAGCCTTTATCCCCTGCTTATGCAGAAGACGATTAAGCGACGCAAACACGGATCGCCCTTCGGGATTGTCGATGTTTTCGCGCAGGATGTCGTAAATCCAACGACTGAGCTGCGTCACTTCTATTCCGTGACCTTGCAGATCCGCCAGGAGAATTCGGGTAAGAACATCGTGATTGCAGACCGAGAGGTAGTAGATGTCTCCGCCCGCCACACCTTCCGACGAGTGGCTATATATACTGACTTCCATGCCGTTTGTGCGAAGGTCTGCACCGATGTTTTCGATTCCTCCCCAGATCTCCGCACACTTGATTCTGTAGCCCTTATTTACATGCGCCATTGGTGAATTACCTTAGAACGGCTCAAGAGCCGCTTTTGCGACAACCTGATGCGATGCATCGATCAGCAAGACCGGTCTGTCGCTGCCCGGATCAAGGCCAGTTGGTATCGTCAGCTTTTCATTGCCCGAGACTGTAACAGAACCGAGATTTGTTCCGCCCGATGTTGAGCCAGCATCGGCTGCGAGCGCTACGGTGAAGGAGGACCCTGCCTTACTCTCTAAATTGGAGATTTGGAGTTGCAGGCTGCTGCCGTCTTTAAAGATGTTTACCCTGCCGTGCGTCGCGGCCGCACCACTGAGTGCGTGCAACTCTCCAGTGAACACAGGCTGTAGCGCGGCGATTCCGCTGGGTGCCGCTTCGTTTACGCGCGTGTTAATAAACAACCGCTCCGGACGAAATAGCCACCAGAGACAAGTAAGCACCACCAGTGCGAAACAGATAACCAGGATGCGGTACTTACGCCAGATGGAGAGCCGGTTTGTGCTGCTGTTCATGGCGATCTTTTCCCTTACCGTACTCATTTCTCCAAAGGAGCGGCCCCGAAGTTTGCGTTGAAACGCTCGCAGTAGATGGACACCGCCTTAAACTTGGACAGATCTGTTCCAGACGGTATTGCGTAGTCCTGGTCGCCTTCGTTGCCCTTCAGCTTGCCGAGTTCGACACGTTCCACACTCTTGTCGAGAAAATTTTCGTTGTCTTGCGCATCGCTTGCCGCGATCAGCACTACGTGTACGTCCGGTCCATTGGACGTCTTAAAGTTAGTGAGGCGCAGCGTTTCTTTTCCGTCAACCGAATAGATGGTGGCACGACCCGCTGTCTTGTGCGCTGCGCCATGGAAAGTGCCCGTTGCCACGATGTTGCCGTTCTGGGCAAGAACGACGCCAGTTAGTAGACTGGCGGCGGCCGCAGCGATTGCGAAGTTTTTAATCAAGTTCATAACTTTCCTTTTGCGTTTTGGTTTGCTCTGCGAAAGAGCTTATGAGTGTGCGTTTGAAAGCCTACTCACATCTCTTACTTTGGCCTGTTTCCGAGGTGATCACACCTCCAAATCCGACAGTTGGAACACTGTGCTTTTCTTCAGGTGTGTGAGTCGCAAGTTGTTCCACACTGTGCTCGTCCCCTTGGGTGCGCGAAACGGTTGAGGGGCGCAGATCGAGGAACTGCACGAGATCCTTTGTGAATAGCAGATCGAGAGTCCAATCCAATGCCACCCGGACCTTCTTTTCAAACCGAGGCAATTTGCTGAGATAGATGGTCCGCCACAAGAACCAGGCGACAAAGCCGGAGAAGTTGACTCCGAGTATGTTGGCTACTCCGGTTCGGCGGCCTATCGCAGCCAGCAAACCCAGCGTGGAGAATGAGAACGGTGTTTTTGAGCCGCCACGCACGGCCGCGTAGACGTTTCTGGCAGCCGTTTTCCCCTGACGTAGAGCGTGCTGAGCTGTAGGCGGATAGGGGCGCTTGGTCTTGGGGTCCAAAGTGGACGCGCAGTCGCCCAACGCCCAGACTTCCGGCCAGCCCGGTACTTCTAAATAGCCGTTCGTCACGATGCGGCCCCGATCCAATTGGCACGGAAGCTCGGCGACAAGAGCATTTGGCGATGTTCCCGCTGTCCAGATTACGGTTTGAGTCGCAATGCGCGTGCCATCGCTCAACTGAACCCCGTTCTCACCCACTTGAAGCACCTTCGTATTGAGCCGGATCTCAACCTGGCGCTTGGCCAGTTTCTTCTGCGCGTACTCACCCAGCTTCGGTCCTAACTCCGGGAGAATTACGCTACCCGGATGAACGAGAACGACTCGGATCAGGTCCCCGGTAAGATGCGGGTAAAAGCGAACCGATTCGCGCAGAAAATCGTTGACGCTTGCTACGGTTTCAGTGCCCGCAAATCCTGCGCCGGTGACTACCACAGTTAAAAGGCTGGGCCGGGATGCAAACGCACACTCCGAGTCGGCCCGCTCTAAGAGATCTATCAGGCTATTTCTTAAATGAATGGCGTCGCTCAATGACTTGATGGTCAGCGCACGGTGCTCGAGCCCCGGCAAGCCAAAAAATTTTGTCGTCGATCCCAGGGCCATCACCAGATAGTCGTAGTGAAATTGATGAGCGTGGCGCTCCGGACCGTGTACAACGGTCACCTGCTTGGAAGGCAGGTCGATACTCTTCACCTCGCCGTTGAAAAACTGTACGTGCTTTAAGAGCTTCCGCAACGGATTGACAATGTGAGTCGTGTCGAGATCGCTGGCCGCAACCTCATGGAGCATAGGCGTGAACAGCGAGTGGTTCTCCCGATTGATTAACGTGACCTGAACATCGCTCTCCCGAGCCAGAGTCTTCTCCAAGCCCAGGGCGGTATGAAGGCCACCGAAACCGCCGCCGAGAATCAAGACTTGTTTGCGTGCGCTTGTACTCATCGTTTTCCTCTTGTTAAGAATCGAAGCTCAATCTTTTTCCGGATTACTGTTGTTCGAAGATCTCCCAGGACGGCATCGAGACTACTCGCGAGCGGATACCCTCGCTAATCAGTTTTTCGTGAGCACCCAGGGCGAGGATGACTTCACTGCCCGAGGCAATGAGAATCAGCTCAGGATCACCGTCGTTGACGTCGGCAAGGATGTATGCACCCTGCGCCACGCCGGACGCCGACGCGTATTTCCCGCGATCTAGTGTTGGCAAGGGCTGTCGCGAAAGCGCCAGAACCGACGGCTTGTGACGCAATTGCACTACGTAACGGTAAGCCTCGACCACTTCATTTGCGTCGGCGGGCCGGATTACAAGGAGGCCGGGTATGGCCCGCAAGGATGCGAGATGCTCGACCGGCTGGTGCGTCGGTCCGTCTTCTCCGTCCCCCATGGCGTCGTGCGTGAAGATGAAAATTGCCGGTAATTCCATAAGAGCCGCAAGCCGAATGGCGGGCCGTGCGTAATCGCTGAAAATAAGAAACGTCGCGCCGAAAGCTTTGATTTTCGATAACGAAAGGCCGTTCACGATCGCCGCCATCGAATGCTCGCGGACGCCGAAATGAAGATTCCTTCCGCCCGGGTTATTGGCCTGAAAATCTCCCGCACCTTCGAAGGTCAAAGTGGTCTTAGTCGAGGGTGCAAGGTCGGCCGAACCGCCAAAAAACCAAGCGATGTTCTGTGCGAGCACATTCAGTACTTCTCCAGATGCCTGCCTTCCTGCGATGCCTTTTTGATCAGCGGAATAAGTGGGAAGATTACGGTCCCACCCAGCCGGGAGTTCACGGCGCTCTATCGCATCAATTTCGCTCGCAAGTTCGGGATGTTCACTTCGATACGACTCGAATAGTTTCACCCATTCGGCTCTAGCCTTGCCGCCGCGGACGCCCACTCCTGCCGCAAAGTGTTCGTAGACCTCTTCAGGTACGAGAAACTTTGCGTCTTCCGGCCATCCGTAGCTACGCTTTACAAGGCGGACCTCTTCGTCGCCCAGCGGTTCGCCATGCGCGGCCGACGTGTCCAGTTTGTGCGGGGAGCCATAACCAATGTGGCTATCCAGAACGATCATAGTGGGTCTGCCCTTCGTCTCGCGGAAAACCTCCAATGCATGCTCGATACGCTCTACGTCGTTCGCATCGCCGACTCTCAGCACGTTCCAGCCATAAGCGAGGAAACGGGCTGCAACGTCCTCTGTGAAAGCGATGCGTGTGTTTCCCTCGATGGTGATGTGGTTGTTATCGTAAATCCAACACAGATTATCCACGCCAAGATGAGCGGCCAGCGATGCTGCTTCGGATGAGATACCTTCCATCAAGCAGCCATCTCCGCAAACGGCATAAATGTTGTAGTCGAAGATCTTAAAGCCGGGCCGGTTATATCGGCTTCCGAACCATTTCTGAGCAATGGCAATGCCCACACTTGTGGCTACGCCTTGCCCGAGAGGACCGGTCGTGGTCTCAACGCCTGAGACCCAGTGGTACTCGGGGTGACCGGGCGCCTTACTGTCGAGTTGACGGAAGCGGCGGATATCATCGAGCGTCACCGACGGCTGTCCCAAGTTCTCATAGTCGGCGTTCACCGCTTGCGTTCTCGTCAGGTGAAGCACGGACCACAGCAGCATTGAGGCGTGGCCATTCGAAAGCACGAACCGATCACGATTCGGCCAAATTGGATCCCGCGGATCGAACCGCATCACACGATTCCAGATTGTGTATACCAGCGGCGCGAGTGCCATCGGCGTGCCCGGGTGGCCGGATTTGGCCTGCTGTACGGCATCAATCGAAAGTGTGCGAATAGTGTTGATACATAGTTGATCGATTCCGGTTTCAGTAGCTGATTCGACGATCTGCATTACGCTCATATTTCATCTCCTGCGATCTCACGTTGGTCGGCGCTTGCGCTTCGAGGGCGTCCTCGATGTGATCGCAATTTCCTTCCCCGTCATGCGGCATGGGTCTCCACGCGGGCTGCAGCCGCTGCTGTGATTACCGGGTTGTGCCAGCCACCTGCAGGGGCAAGTTTTCCTTCGACCTCAGTGGTTCCCCACGTGCGCGGCTCATAACTAAACACCGGAGTGTCTGTCTTTAGCACCGGATCAACGATTCGCCACGCCTCTTCCACATGATCTTCGCGGGCGAATACTGTCGCGTCACCGGCCATAGCATCTACTAATACGCGCTCGTACGAATCGACGTCTTCCGCGCGAGGATTTCGTGTGGCCAGCATCTCGGTCGGTTCTTCGTCCACATCATTAGTCAGAGAACGGACCGTCATGCCGAAGGCGAGCATCACTTCCGGACTGATCCGGAACCGAAGATGGTTCGGCTTCAGCGCAGCGGAAGGGAACACAGCCGGCGGCCGGCGGAGCCGCATGAAGATTTCGGTGCATGTCACGGGCAGGCATTTCCCGGCGCGGATGTAAAAGGGAACGCTTTGCCATCGCCAGGAATCGATATCGAGGCGGAGAGCAGCGAAGGTTTCGATTTCCGAATCCGCCGCTACTCCCCTCTCCGACCGGTAGCCGCGAAACTGCCCGCGAACAAGGCTGTTCTCGTTCAATGGCATGATCGCCTTGAGAACTTTCACCTTTTCATCCCGAATGGATTCACTGTCCGTTCTGACTGGCGGCTCCATTGCCAAGTTAGTCAGAATCTGGAAAAGGTGATTCTGTACGACATCGCGAATCGCGCCAGTCTGATCGTAAAAAGCGCCCCGGCCCTGGACGCCGAAATCCTCCGCCATGGTGATTTGAACGCTGTCGACGTAAATGCGATTCCAGAGGGGCTCCAGAAGTGAATTCGCGAAACGGGAGTGAAGCAGGTCGTGAACCGGCCGCTTACCCAGGTAATGATCGATCCGGAATATCGCATGTTCCGGAAACGTTGCGAGTAAAATCGCGTTGAGCGCACGCGCTGACGTGAGATCTGTTCCGAACGGCTTTTCAATGATGACCCTGGCGTTCCGAGCGCAGTTCGATTGCCCCAATTGCTCCACGACCAGCTCAAACAACACCGGCGGAATGGCGAGATAATGCGCCGGCCGCTCACTGGACCCGATTTGTTTCCTGATGGACTGAAACGTGGCGGGGTCTCGGTAGTCGCCATCTACGTACCGCAGCAAGCCGCGTAACTTGTCGAAGGCAGCCTGATCAACGCCACCGTTTTTCTCGAGACTATCGTGCGCGCGTGCGCAAAGCTGATCGATGCTCCAACCGGACTTGGCTACACCGATCACCGGCACGTTGAGAGTGCCGCGCTTTATCATCGCCTGAAGAGACGGAAAAATTTTCTTATAGGCCAGATCGCCCGTTGCGCCAAAGAAGACAAGTGCGTCGGAATGGGAATCGCTCATCGTGTCTCCTCTTAAGCGACCTGCTTTGCGCTCGATTTTTCAAGATGTCCGCCGAACTGATAACGCAGTGCGGATAACAGCCTGTCCTGATAATCGGCTTCGCCGCGCGAAGTGAAACGCTCGTAGAGCGCTGTGGAGAGAACGGGAACGGGGACACCTTCGTCAATGGCGGCTTTGATTGTCCAGCGGCCTTCGCCCGAATCTGAAACTTTCCCGGCGAATTTCGATAAAGCCGAATCTTCGACGAGCGCGGCCGCGGTTAGATCGAGCAGCCAGGACGCTATGACACTGCCGCGGCGCCACACCTCCGCTATATCGCGTAAGTTTAAGTTGTATTGGTAGTGCTCCGGGTTGCGCAGCGGCGTCGTCTCGGCATCGATTACACCTTTCTGTTGACCGGCGTTGGCCTCACGCAAAACAGCGAGCCCCTCTGCGTAGGCTGCCATAAGCCCATACTCGATACCGTTGTGGACCATCTTGACGAAGTGGCCGGCACCGCTGGGACCGCAATGCAAATAGCCCCGGTCGGCGGTGCCGCCAATTTTGTCGCGGCCTGGCGTATTGGGAATGCCGCCCTTACCGGGCGCAGGCCGCGCGAAAATTGGGTCAAGCCGGTTGACCACTTCCGCCTCACCGCCGATCATCATGCAATAGCCTCGTTCGAGACCCCAGACGCCTCCGCTCGTACCGACATCCACGTAGTGAATTCCCCGCGATGCGAGTTCGTCTGCCCGCCGGATATCGTCGACGTAGTAGGAATTGCCGCCGTCGATGAGAGTGTCTCCAGCTTCGAGATACGGCAAGAGGTCGGAGATGCTTTGGTCCACAACTGCCGCAGGCACCATCAGCCAAATTGCCCGGGGCTTTTCGAGTTTCTTCACCAGATCCTGAAGATCTTTCGCCCCTTCCGCGTTTTCCCGAACTAGCTCTTCCACAGTTTTCGGCGACCGATCGAAGACCACGCAATTGTGACCTCCTTTCAGAAGCCTGCGCACCATGTTGGTGCCCATTCTTCCCAGACCAATCATTCCCAGTTGCATCGTTTAACTCCTTTTCTGTCGAGCGGTATTGCATCACGCTACCCGCGCCTTCTTCTCAAATAGGTCAACGAACTCGCGGTAGCGGCAGGCAATTTCGTTCACCGCACCATCACGTGTGATCTTCTTTGCTCGCCATTTGACAAGCGAATTCCAGAAACTCGTGCGGCCCACCGCAAAGCCGATAAATCCAGGGACCCCGGACGCCGTTGCCAGCCACTCGCGTACTTTTTGGTCGTCCTCGCCGCGCCCCAGGAGGATACAGCCGACTCTCTCGCGGCCGTTGCGACGCGCCACTCCGACAAGATCCTCACACTCCTTTCGAGTGTTGAGTCCCTCTACTTTCCAAACATCAGGCTCGACTCGCGCATTCTGTAATTGCTCAATGGTCTCCGCCATAAGCCGGGGACGAAGCTCGCGATCATACGCTGTTTTGTCGCCTTGAAATCGGTCGAGTTGGTTTTTTTCCGCTGGAACCAGCAGTTCGATCATGAACCGGCTGCGGCTTTTTCCGTGGAGGTATTCGGACAGTTGCCTCAGCCGTTCGGCCTGACGTGCGTTTAACGCTGGATCGCCCTCCGGGTTGTAGCGCACCAGAACTTTGCAGAAGGTCGGCTGGAAAGCCTCAATGTGTTGCGCGAAATTCTCACCGTATTCAAAATCGAACTCTTTCTGTCCGCTTTTTTCAGCCGGGCACGCAGTCGTGTAACCGTGCGCCGTTGCGCTGCGCAGGATGTCGCCACCGAATTGCTCATCGACCAGGATGCCGGCCTTTTGCTCCGGTATTTCAGCTTGAAGAGCGGCCCGGAAGGCATCGTAGATCACTTGCTTGGTTGCGGCAATTTCTGCCGTCTGGTCTTGGGTCAGTGCGCCGCTCCAGCCGAACAGCTTCGTCTGGAACGAAGCCCGATGATCGAAGGGCAGAATGTAAAGAGGTTTATCGAAACCAACAGTTGTCATGCGGTTTCTCTATGCTCCCGATAACGGCAGATCAAATTGTTCGTCGAACTGTCGTGTTCAAGCTTCGGTTCTTTCTTGCTCTGTAATTCAGGGATCAGACGCTTCGCCAGCACCTTGCCCAACTCGACACCCCATTGATCGAACGAATCGACGCCCCAGATAGTGCCCTGCGTAAAAACGGAGTGCTCGTAAAGCGCGATAAGGTTGCCCAATGTCTCCGGTGTGAGCCGTTCGGCAAGGATGGTGTTCGATGGCCGGTTGCCCTCGAATACCCGGTGTGGTACGAGCCAATCGGGAGTATCCTCAGCTTTGACTTGATCGCGCGTCTTACCAAACGCGAGCGCCTCGGTTTGGGCGAAAGCGTTCGCCAGTAATATGTCGTGATGTTGACCTAACTGATTTAACGCTTGGGAAAAAGCGATAAAGTCACACGGAATGAGCTTGGTGCCCTGATGAATAAGTTGATAGAAAGAGTGCTGGCCGTTGGTTCCCGGCTCACCCCAATAAATGGGGCCGGTCGGGTACGAGACCTCGGTCCCATCCAAAGTGACGTGCTTGCCATTGCTCTCCATCGTCAACTGTTGGAGGTAAGCCGGAAATCGCTTTAAGTATTGTTCGTAAGGAAGTACCGCAACCGTTTCCGCGTTAAAAAAATTGCTGTACCAAATGGTCAACAGGCCCATGAGCACAGGCAGGTTGCGTTCGAACGGAGCGTTGCGGAAGTGCTCGTCCATCTGATGAAAACCTTCCAGCAAAGCCCGGAAGTTACCTGGTCCGATGGCGAGCATAGTCGAAAGTCCGATCGCGGAGTCCATTGAGTAACGTCCGCCGACCCAGTCCCAGAACTCAAACATGTTTGCCGTGTCAATTCCGAACTTTGACACTTCCGCCGCATTGGTCGAAACGGCCACAAAATGCCTGGCCACCGACTTCTCATCACCGCCTAGACCTTTAATCGACCAGGCACGAGCCGTATGAGCGTTGGTCATCGTCTCTAGCGTCGTGAAGGTCTTCGAGGAAACGATAAAGAGCGTCTCCGATGGATCGAGATCGCAGACCGCTTCCGCGAAGTCGGTGCCGTCGATATTCGAAACGAAGCGAAAAGTCATATCGCGGCTGCTGTAGTATTTCAATGCCTCGTAGGCCATGACCGGCCCAAGGTCGGAGCCGCCGATTCCGATGTTGACAATGTTGCGAATGCGCTTTCCCGTATGGCCTTGCCATGTTCCATCCCGCACACGGTTGGAAAACCCCGCCAGCTTGTCGAGCACAGCGTGCACATCTGGCACGACATCATGTCCGTCGACAAAGATAGATGTGCCGCGTGGCGCGCGCAACGCCACATGGAGCACGGCTCGGTTTTCCGTACTGTTAATCTTGTCGCCCCGGAACATCGCTTCGATCCGCTGCTTTAAACTCGACTCCTCCGCGAGCTGAAAGAGGATCTTCAAAGTCTGATCCGTTATGCGATTTTTGGAATAGTCTAGGTAGATCCCGGTTGCTTCCGCCGTCATTCGCTTGCCACGCTCTGGGTCGTCAGCGAAGAACTGCCGGAGATGCAACTTGCTTATTCGCTGAAAATGAAGTTCCAGTTCCTTCCATGCTGGTCGGCCGGTGAGTAATGTATTAGTGAGTGGTTTAGCTGCGGTTCCCATCTTGGTTTCCTTTCCTCTTTTTGGAGATCTTCAGAACGCCCGGTCCGGCGACTGGATTTTCGGGCTGGCGACAAGCCTCCCAAAGGCGAAACCCTCCGAGAAAAGCGTTCGCGTTATCGCCCGCCCGGCAGCCTGGAGGCAAATTCTTAAGCCATCTAAGATTTCCCCCGCCCAACACCACATCGTCGGGTTCAAGCGCTGCGATCAACCGCGCTACCACATCGTCAACGTGACGTCGCCATTTGCGTTTGCCCCGGCGCTCCAATCCGCGCTGCCCGACATAATCCTCATAAGTCGACTTTCTATAGGGCAAATGGCCGAGTTCCATAGGCTCCACGGTGCCATCCACAATCAGCGTTGACCCTAGCCCGGTCCCCAGACCCAGGAAAAGCATTTTTCCGTCTTGATAGCTGCCTAGAGCCTGCATAGCCGCGTCATTGATGAGCTTGACCGGATGGCCGAAAGCAGTTTCGAAGTTGAAACCAACCCATCCGTGTGCTAAGTTGTGCGGTTCCGCAATGAGCCGATTGCGTAGAACAGGTCCCGGATAGCCGATCGTGACTGCGTCGTAGTTCCAATCGCTGGCAATCTTCTGAACTCCGTCAACCATTCTTCGCGGAGGCATCGCCCGTCCGGACTCGAAGTTTCGAGACTCCTTTTGTCCGCTGGCAAGAACTTTAACGTGACTACCGCCCACGTCGACAACCAGCACATTCATAACGGGGATTCTCTTGCCGCTCAACTGGCCCTCCGGAGCGCGGCGCTTTTGGACATGATCACGTCCATTAAGTCGTTCCACGATTTGACAAACGAACTCGCTCCTTCCTCCTGGAGCTGGCCGGCTAAGGCATCGACATCAATGCCTGCCTCCATGAAGAGCTTTAGAACTTCTTCGCAGTTACCGCCATCTGCGTGCAGGATGCCGTCAAGCTCACCGTGATCCGCGAGAGCCTTCAAGGTTTCCTCGGGCATAGTGTTTACGGTGAGAGGCGCTGCCAATGCTTGGATGTACAGAGTGTCGGAGGCGTTCGGGTCCTTGGTTCCGGTACTCGCCCATAAGAGCCGTTGTGGGCGGGCTCCGAAATTATATGCGCGCTGCCAGCGCGGCGAGTTGAGTAGAGAGCGATACGCTTTATAGGTACGCTCCGCGATCGCAATACCGAGGCTGCCGCTGAGATGGTCAGGCACTTTCTTGCTCGTGGCCGCTACATCCCAGCGGCTGATAAACACGGATGCGACAGAACCGATATTGGGGTTGAGACCAGCATCGATGCGCCGTCCGATCCCGCGTAAGTAGGCCTCGGCTGCCGCGAGATACTGCTCGCGCGAGAACAGCAGAGTCACGTTGACAGGCACGCCGGCAAAGATCGCTTCCTCGATAGCGGGCAGACCTTCCTTAGTCCCAGGGATCTTGATGAATAGGTTCGGCCTCGCCGCTCGCGCAAGCAAATCTCTCGCTGCGGCGAGCGTGCTCGCCGTGTCGTGGGCCAGCAGCGGAGAAACCTCCAGTGATACCCAGCCGTCAACTCCGTTGGTCCGATCGTAAACCGGTCGCAACAGATCGGCGGCTCGCGTGATGTCCTCCAAAGCCAGTCCGAAAAATAGCGCTTCATCCGATATCGCGTTGGCCGAATTTTTGCGAATTGGCGCGTCATATGCCGTACTGTTCTTTATGGCGTGATCGAAAATCGTCGGGTTCGATGTAAGCCCAGTCACCGATAGCTCATCGATGTAGCGCTGGAGTGTGCCGCTGTCCAGCAGGTCACGTGTGATGTTGTCGAGCCAGAGACTCTGGCCCAGATCGTGGAGTAGGTGTGTTGCTTTCAACGTTTCATCTCATTTCTCCGAATAATCTTGGGGCTCACCTATAACTTGGCGGGTTGCGCGTGGACGTGTTGCGTGTCGTTCCACAGCCGTATCACCGGTCGCGACAGGTCGTGTTCGTATCCAACCGCACTCAGGCTGGCGGTGCTGAGCAGAAAGGACATCCCGCTGACCGATGGTTCGAGTCCGATCCAGCGCGCCGCCAACACTCGCAGGAAGTGCCCGCTCGAGAAAAGGAGTACGTCTCCGCTCACGGACCGGAGACGGCTCAGCACGCTTTCGGCTCGCGCGGTTACCTGTGCTGGCGATTCTCCGCCTGGACAGCCGTCTCGAAATAATTGCCAACCCGGGCGCTCTCGAAGAATCTCCCCCGTGCTGCGGCCCTCGTAGTCACCGTAATTCCACTCAACGAGCTCGCTATCGACTTCGGCCAAGGCGTCGAATCCGGCTAGTGCACATGTCTGGCGAGCGCGTTGCAGAGGACTTGTAAACACCCGATGCAAAGCCAATCCCGCCAGCCGCTCCCCTAATCCTCTGGCGCTACATTCGCCCCGCAATGTCAGAGATAAATCGGTAAAGCTCGTGTGCCGGTCCGCAAGCGTCCATGCGGTCTCGGCGTGCCTAGCTAGATAAACAACAGGGAGTTGGTTGTCTATAGCTTTCTGGCTGCAGATTTCTGCCAGACGCGCACGAGTTTCGTTTTGAAGCGTACCCACATCACTAATTTGCCGCTCTCCCAACTCCATCGCCACGCGAGAATTGACAGTCACAACCCTGTACTTTTCTTCAGGCGCCCGTTGTGATGCTGCAAAGTTGGGTGAGTGCCTTTTGCAGCAGCGTTTGTATTTCGCTCTCCGCGATGCCAAGGATCTGTGCGCAGAAGACGGCCGCATAGCCAAGCAACACGCGTAAAACGAAGCAGATGCGCGGAAAGCGTTCGATCTCGATAACCGGCCAGAGGCCAGACTGAAGCATAGATTCGAGCCATCGTCATTACCGCTCTTTCCCAAATCGCGAGGCTATGTTTTTCAGGCGGCTTCGAAAGATCCATTTCGCCGATGCTACCGGCCAGCGCCGCGTCCGCAACGTGGGTGTCTGCCGACAGCAGTAGAGCCATTTGAAACATAGAGTCGCAATTGACCTGTAAGAAGCTTTTCCATGCTTGCTCATCGCTGATTGCACGATCTAAGGGCATACTCATACCTTGCTGCTCTTTTCCGCCGGCCAACCACGCCAGAAGTGACAGTTCGGACACCGTGTTTCCTCCAGGTTTAAGATTTGTCCGTGGAGAGGGTGTCGCCCGAGCACGGAGACGACAACGCGCCCCAAAATAGGGCGCCTGTCACATCGCGCGCCAACGCATTCGTATTCCAGTCTGAACTTCTTCGACGAGAGGACTTAAATGAACGCTACAGTCACACTCCCTTTATTGTCTGTAGGGTTTAAACCTTGGCGGCTGGTCTATGGAAGCTAAGGATTCGTCCAGCGACCACAGCGCCGCTCCGAGCAAAACAATGTCCTCTATCAGAAACTCTTCGACATCGCCCGAGAGTGCCGGGAAACCTCCCAGGCTCAGCTCCCACCCGGGCGTCGAGAACAGAAACGAGAGTGTGGTCAGGAACATCAGAACTGCTCAAGCGCTGCCGATGGCGCATTCTTTCGGAGACCAGTGACGCAGCGGGGTCAAAATGGCGATGAGCAGCTCGGCAACTCCGATAAGCATGGCGAGATGTCTCACGGTCCAGATCTGGTAGCCCCAACTGAGCAGTTGACTATGCGCGATGAGAGGTTGGATGCCTTTGGCCTCATATTCAGTGGCTTTCATCGCCGCAATCCAAGCAATTACCAGCACCAGACCGTAACGAAGTACGAGAACTCCGAGAGTGTGTAGCTTCGAAGCAATTTCTTTTGAACAAATCTCGTCAACGGCTGTGGAAGAGCCCCATACTTGTGGTGTCTTCACTCTGCTCTCTGCTTCCATCCTGGAAACTCCCAAAAACCACTGTCGGCCGCCTATCTATTTCTGCAGGACTCCAGCAACGCATGCGCGCCGAAGTTCCCTACTTCGGCGAACCTTGCACCAATGCCGAGCAGGCTGGTGTGACACCGGTGCGCGCGAAAATAAAAGCGAGATCACCCTTCGAGGAGGCCTCTTCGCACTGCGACTGCCATGGCGTGCGCTCGATTATTTGCTCGGAGCTTATCCACGACGTTCTTAATGTGGAAATTGACCGTTGTCTCAGCGATCGATAGTAGATACGCGATTTGCTTGTTCCGATGTCCGTCCCGTATCAATGTCAGCACCTCTAGTTCACGAGGGGTGAGTTCGTCTGCACTGTAGTGTTCCGCGAGTCGACCTGCCACATCTGCTGGGATGTATCGCTGCCCGCCGTGCACTGAACGAATGACCTTCAATAACTCGTTCTTAGGAGCGCTTTTAAGCACATAGGCAGAAGCACCCGCACGAAGCGCGCGCTGGATGATCAAATCCCCATCACAGGCAGTTAGCATAATAATGCGCGCGAAAGGGAATTCGCCGCGAATAGTGACCAGAGTATCCGTCCCGGTGGGGCCAGGGAGTCTCTGGTCCATTAGGGTAATATCGGGCTCGTGGACTCGAAATTCTTCCATCGCTTCGGTGTGTGTCGTCGCTTGCGCGACCAGGGCCATATCGGTTTGAGAAGCTATGATCGTCTCGAGACCTTCCCGGAATACCGGATGATTTTCAACGACCAGAATCCGAATTGACTTTTGCAAAGCCACGACGCCGCCTTCTTGAAATTCTCTTTCTCTCTCTAGTTCTCACCGCTTCAGGTTATGCCTGATCCTCCATACTCATATGCGTCTTCTCTCGATCGGGCCACTCGCGTATGTACGCTGGACAGTTCTTGAGTGCTATTCCGTTTTTTTCGCTAAAGGCAAAAACGTCACCGGTGCGCGATCCATCAGAAGACCTCCCCGAGATCGATGACGACTCGGCGCTTTTTCCGCCCCAGCACTTCTCTTAGCGTGTCCAGATTCCCCGCCTCAATCCGGCCAATCACACGCAACACCACACGATCTTCCCCATCGACAACTCGGTCGATTCTGCAGCTCATCGTAAATTTAGATTCGAGTCCTTCAATTCTCGGCGGTCCCGGTGCGCTTATAGCCTGGATATCTGTGATTTACCGGCTAGGGTTCGGCATTCTTTTCGTCCTTTTTCCAGCGGTGCCCCTTTGACAGACGGCATTGCTCTACCTGAGATGCTGGTTGAGGCGATCCTTTGGACAGCCAGGATTCATCGTCGAAAAAATATCGCCGGAGCTCACGATCACCGATGACGTCGACATGGATAGACTGCGTTCCGCCGACACGCTCAAATTGCCGTTCCTGCAGCACTCTCAAAAATGAGACCTGGGTGTCGGGCGGAAGCTCGCCAACTTCATCCGATAAAATCGTCGCGCCGTCGTCCAGTTCGGTCGGCCAATCCGGCGCTGAGTCGCGCCTGTAAAAGCTCCCGATTCATGCCAAACAACTCCAAGAAGATCAGCGACGGTGCAAATGATAGGCCCACGCGGCATCCGCGAGTACGACGCTCAGGTCTCGATATTTGTCGTTCGTCCTGCCTGATCGACGGCTTGAGCGGGCACCTGTCGGTCGAAAAAACTCTCAATATGACTTGCAATGGCTTCGCCGTCCTCCTCCAATGCCGAGTGCCCGGTGTTCAGCATGTGGAGTTCTGCTTTGGGCAAGTCCTTCTGAAACGCGGCGGCTCCTTCAGGCCCGAAAAAGGGGTCACCCTTGCCCCAGACAATCAGCGTCGGGGGCTGGTGGTCCCGAAAATATTGCTGCCAGTGCTCGTACAGCGGCGGGTTGTTCCGGTAATCGTAGAACAGCTCCATATTGGCTGCCTGGTTTACCGGACGGTCGATAAAAAGTTGATCCATATTCCAACTGTCCGGATTTAAAGCTTTGCGATCCCGTGTTCCCTCGACGTAGAAGAACTGGGTGATTTTTGGAGCGTAGAAGGCGGAAATGGCGGCCTCAGTCTCCTTATTGCGACCTTGCCATAGAGCCTGAAACGGAGCCCAGGCAGGCGTGAAGCCCTCTTCATAGGCGTTGGCGTTTTGAATGATCAGCGCCTGGACCTGTTCAGGGTGCTTAGCGGCTATGCGAAAACCAATCGGTCCTCCGTAGTCCTGAACGTAAAGGCTGTAGCGATCGAGTTTCAAAGCTTCCAGGAAGTGATCGGTGATCTCGGCCAAGTGGTCGAACGTGTATTTGAATTCCTCCGCCGCAGGCGTACTGGTGTTTCCAAAGCCCGGATAGTCAGGAGCGACGAGATGAAAGCGATGGGACAGATTTGTGATCAGGTCGCGGAACATGAACGATGACGACGGATAGCCGTGCAATAAGACCAGTGTCGGCTTTTGAGGATTCCCAGCCTCACGGTAGAAGATCTCAACTCCGTCGACAGTGATATAGCGGTGTGATGTCATAGCAGACTCCGAGTAAGGGTAACGCCTTTTCAGGATTGGTCCCGACCGTGCGTCCTTCTCATGAACCATTTGTCGCTGCACGGTCCAAAGTCTTACCCTTTCGAAGGCCACGTAAATGTTATTTCCGGCATTCGACAGGTCAGTTGACGAACTTCTCCCGGATGTCGGGCCGCGTCCGACCGGTGGCCCGAAACACATGACGTCGTGTCAAAACGTGCCCCAAGCTTTGCCATGCGGCGAGGATTGAACATGGAGGGTTGGCGGATGAAGCAAGTGTTTACGTTACCCTCAGTTGTTAGTGCAGCCGCCGAATGCCAATTCAATGGAAGGTGTCCCCCCAACCGATGGGGAACATTCGTTGTTGCCAGATGATCGATGGTGGGACAAACTGCTCGCCGAAGGCGAGGCCGCACCGAACGAGGTGATCGAAGATCTGCATCTGTTTGTCCATCGGGTGATCCAACGCAGTTTCGGGCGCAGAAGAGACTGCGACGCGGCATTCATCGAGGACGTCACACAGGATGCCACGCTACGTATTCTCAAAAGCCTGCCGAGCTTTAAGAGCGACAGCCGATTTACCACCTGGGCTGCATCGGTGGCTTTCAACGCCGCTTACTCTGAACTTAGGCGCGCTCACTGGAAGGACGTTCCGTTCGATGAGCTTCTGCAAACTGGCAGAAATCGATCAGCAAGCCGACATGAACCAGCTACGGCTGCGACCGACGCCGAAGGTGATGCCACGCGTGAGAAAGTATTTGCCGCGTTGAAAGAGGCCCTGGAAAACGATTTGACGGAAAAGCAGAAATTCGCGATAGAAGCCGCCTTGGCGAAAGTGCCCTTTTTGGAGGTTGCTCGTCACCTGAACACGAATTCGAATGCGCTATACAAGATGGTCCATGATGCCCGAAAAAAACTCAAGCGGGCCCTGCTCGCGAAAGGAATTACCGAGGAGGAGGTAAGATCCATCTTAGCAGCGTAGTCTTCCAACGGTCTGAACACTTGATGAACATTCCTGATGATAGTCTGCGCAAGTTACTCGCTTGGACGGTTAACACCGCCGAGGAGGAGTTGAACTGCCTGGAGACGAGGGCGATTGTGCACCGCTATGTCGAGTTTCGGCTTGCCGGAAGGGGCCCGCTTCCCGACGATTTGAAGGGCGTCGAGCAGCACCTGCGCGTTTGTCAGGACTGTTCCGAGGTAATCCAAGCGGTCATTGCATTGTTGGATGATCCCGAGGCAATTGAACCTCCCACACGATGAAGTTCGGGAGTCCCGGTCTGCCGCAGAGCGTGAATCCAAAGTCGCGCAAAACGCCCATCGCGGTAGCCTGCTTCCGCAATGGGCGATTTGCGTGTCGTTCAACTGCGGACAAGTGGACTCTGCCAATTACTCGCAAGTAGTCCGGAAGGGACGGGTAATCCGCCCCTTGCCTCACGGTTCGATGCCCAGTTTGTCGTTCACGGCGAATCGGAGCTTCTGCTTGCAGCCGAGCGAGGTAGACTTCCGTTGTTTGGATAGATACATGACCGAGGAGAGACTGGATTTGGTCCAGCTCGCCTCCAGCAAGATGACAGAGACGCGCACATGTGCGTCGCAGATCGTGGGGCGCTAGCTTATCGATTCCGGCAGCGTCGGCGGCTCTCTTGACTACCTCCCAAAGAACCTTCGGCGCCATGCCATGGCCCCAGATCTTTCCTGACTTGCTGATCGCTTCAAAAAGACACCCATCCTTGATTCCACTTGCCTCGGTCCAGCGATCGACTGCCTCCTTTGCCCAGAGTGGAATCGGTACCGTTCGGATGTGCCCGGCCTTTCCAAGTAGGTCGACAATTACCCAGTGGTCTTCTCGGAGTTGAATGGACGCAACCGAAAGGGCGAGGAGTTCACCGCGCCTCAATCCGCAACCAATCAAAAGAGCAACGATGGCATAGTTGCGTTTGCTCCTAAGACTGTCACCGTTGGAGTGCAGCAGCAGTGAGCGACCTTGATCGGCAGTAAGCCAGTTACCCAGTCGCACGCCAATTCGGCGTACGCCCTTGACTCGGCGAATGCGGGCGGCAAGTTCTGGACTGAGCAAGCCAGAATCCGCCGCCTCATACGCCACACGTCTGACTGCGGCCAAGCGAAGGTTGATCGTTGTTGGAGCAAGGTGCCGTTGTTCCAAGTGGATGCGGTATCGATGAACAACCGTGCGGTTGAAAGCAAGTCGTGGTTCCGAGCAATACCAGTCGACGGACTCGTTGATCGCATGATCGTATGTTCGCTGCCCGCTTTTCGAAGTCAGGCTGTTCAGTACGGCAGACTTTGTCTGTTCGAGATCGGGTAGGGCAAGGGATCGCTTCGGTGGTCTCCTCTTTTTCCGGTGTTTGGGCATTCTGAGCGGCCTCCTGCGCCGCCTTCAGTCAGAATTGCCCACAAACTCCATACTTGGCCGTTAGAACGAAGCCGACCGCGCGGCGGACGCTACGCGTGGGCGGTGACCGGTAGTTAAGGCTCGATAGAGTAGCGGGTCACAAGGAGCAAACTTGTGACCCATTTACGCAAACTGATGCTGGAGGAACTCCAGCGCCGTAATTATTCACAGACTACCGTAACTAGCTACATCAGGACCGTCGCGGACTTTGCGAAGTATTTTCACCGCCCACCCGACCAACTCGGTCCAGACGAGATCCGGAGCTATCAGCTGCATTTACTGAAGGACCGGAAGCAGGGCGCGCGAACGGTAGGCACGCAGACCGCGGCATTGCGGTTCTTCTTCTGCAAGACGCTGAAGAGGAACTATCCAGTCGAAGAAGTGCCGTATCCGAGAGCGCCCCGCAAGCTGCCGATCATCCTCACGCAGGAAGAGGCAGTCCGGCTCATCGATTCGGCCAGCAATCTGTTCCATCGCGCGATGCTGATGACACTGTATTCGACCGGCATGCGCCGGGCCGAACTATGCCATCTCAAGGTCGAAGACATCGACAGCACGCGCATGATCGTCCATATCCGGCATGGCAAGCGGAACCGGGATCGCGATGTGCCGCTCAGCCCGAAACTGCTGGAAACGTTGCGCGAGTACTGGCGCTGGATGCAGCCAAAGACGTATTTGTTTCCGGGCACCAAGAACGGTTGGCGAGCGGATAAGCCGATCACACCCAAAGTGCTCTGGGAGGCCTGCCGGGAAGCGGCGCAAACCGCCGGCATCACCAAAAACGTTCGCCCCCATTTACTGCGCCATAGCTTCGCGACGCACTTGTTGGAAAACGGAGCGGATTTGCCCACGGTGCAGTTGCTGCTGGGACACTCCGATCTGAAAGCGACCTCCATTTACCTGCATCTTTCGGAACGTCATCTGAAGGCGGCAGGCACGCCCATCGACAAGGCCGAGTTCTCTGAGCCGAAGCAAGTGAAGCGCTCCCGCAGGCTACACAAGAGATGAACGCGCCGCCCTTCGAGGTGGCCGACATCGTTCGAGCAGCAGGCAAAAGCTTTATTGAGAAGAACCGATCCCGATTGACTTGGCAGCATCTTCGCGTGCTGCGGGCCATCGAGCGATGCCGCACGGCGGCACTCGGCGGCCATGTGGATCAGTGCTCTCGCTGCGGCCAGCAGGCCATCTCTTATAACTCGTGTCGTAACCGCCATTGCGGAAAATGTCAGACCAATGCTCGTGACAGATGGCTCGCCGATCGTGAAAAGGAACTGCTGAATGTCCCCTATGTGCACGTCGTCTTCACGCTTCCCCATCAGCTTTCCTATCTCGCGCTTACGAACAAGAAAGTCGTCTACGATCTTCTTTTCCGGACCAGCGCCGCCGACCCCAAGCACTTGGGCGCCGACATCGGTTTCATGAGCGTTCTGCATACCTGGGGTCAGAACGTCCTACATCATCCACATGTCCACTGTGTGATTCCCGCGGGCGGACTTTCGCTGGATCACCAACGCTGGATTCGTCCTCGTTACGCATTCTTTCTTCCCGTGAAAGTGCTCAGCCGGGTGTTTCGAGGCAAGTTCACTGCTGGGTTGAAGAGAGCCTTTCGGAAAGGAGAGTTGGTCTTTCCAGGCAGTCTTCAACCTCTTGAGCAGGAATCGGCATTCCGCTCTTTTCTTCGTTCGCTCTTCCGCCAAGACTGGGTCGTGTACGCCAAACCGCCTTTCGGCGGTCCGCGGTACGTCCTTCATTACCTGGCCCGCTACACTCATCGCGTCGCCATCTCTAATCACCGGCTTGTAAACTTCGCCGATGGTCAGGTGACGTTCCTCTGGAAGGATTACGCCCACGGCAGCAAACAAAAGCTGATGACGGTGACAGCCGAAGAGTTCCTGCGCCGCTTCCTCCTCCACGTGCTCCCGCATGGTTTCATCCGCATCCGCTTCTTCGGCTTCCTGGCCAATCGCCGCCGCAAGTCCCTGTTGCCGCTCTGCCGACAACTGCCACAGATGACTGCTGCCCGCAGCTCTGATTCCGTCCAGCCCCAAACGTGTTCTCGCGCTGTATGGCAATGCCCTTGTTGTGGCGCTTCAATGCTCCTAATGCAGCGCCTCAGCGTTACTGAGCTCAAGTCGCAATCGATCGAACAAAGGATTCGCTTTGACAGCTCTTAACGGATCTTCAGTAGCGGCGAAGCCCACAGATGCACCGGCACCTGCGCTGCGCGTGTGCCTGGCCGAAGCTTTTCATGCTTACACCGCAGTTTCCGAGCACGCAGCGTTGCAGAAAACGGGATTTTCGATCTTCTGGCGAGTTCCAAACGCTCCCGTCCGCACTCTGCACTCAGCCAACGACTCATCCGGCCTTCAGCAATCGTATTGAATCCCCATAGCGGCGGATTGCCAAAGCTGGCCGCGTCCGCCGCAAACGCGCTCGCCTTCCTTCAAACGACTCAATCTAAACTGATCCGCCAATCTGCTCGCAGCGCTCCTCTAGTTTCTCGCGCCGGATCACTCCAGATTGAGTCCTAACGTTACAGAAGATGAATCTTTGAGGCCTGTGGGTCTAGATGTCATCCGCTGATTTGGCGAATCTCAGACGCTCACAGCGAACTGTGCTGAGGATTGGCTCCGTATCCACAGACGAAGATGCAGCGTTTGTCACAGGTGTGGTAAAGCTTCGCGCAGCGCGGAGGGATACCCTTCCGCACTCGCAGGAACACCTCGGCGGCGATCAACATGCCCAAAGCCGGCGCAAGGAAGTAAATCCAAAGTGCGTGCCAGTAGCTGGCGTACAACGCCGAGCCGAATGTCCGGGCCGGGTTCATGCTCATCCCGGAGAGCGGCGCCTCGAATGTGATGTACGTTGCTACCAACGCACCGGCGAAGTAAGGTGTAAATCGAGCAATTCTCTCGTGATTCGTCATATACAAGACCGCGGTCATGGAGCTGAAGGAAATTGTGAATTCAGCCAGGAAAGCAACAAGAGCGCCATACACGCCGGGCGCCGTCACCGCGTAGTGTACAGACACACTTGCAGGCGCACCTCGAAGCAGGCAGTTAGCGAGCGCTACACCGCCAATGGCTCCGGCAAACTGCGCCGCAACGTAGAATGCCGCGTCCCACTGCTGCACTTTTCCGAGACGATAAAAGGTGAACGTCACTGCGGGATTGAAGTGAGCGCCGGATTGCCTGCCCCAGGGAGACATCACAATCGCAATTGCCGTCAGACCCATTACCAGTCCGGTAAGTATCCGGCGTAAGATGCCGGCGCCGATGAATTGCCTGATTGGCGATGCCGGGTGCTGGAACACGGTCGTCACTGCACAGATAGCGAACATGTAGGAAGCAAGCTCGGCCGCCTCCATCAGGTACTCGGGCCAGTGAAAGCGAACACTCGCGACCGCGCCTAACGAGCCCGAGCGAGAGAGTTGCTGTGTCACTTTTTGGAGTCGTGCTGCTCTTCCTCCCAATCTCGCCTTTGAGTTAACAAAGCTGAATAGATCGCCTTGAGCCTGTTGGCCGGGAACGGTCCTGCACCGCCTATCTCGGCGACATGGTCGAGAACCTGCTTCTCCCGGTTGCGCCGCGACAGGAACACCGGCAGCCAATTTGATTGTTCCAATCTTTTCGACAACCGTAGCCCGTTTATTGATGAGCTCCACGATCTGCCGATCGATCTCGTCGATCTGCTGTCGACTCTCTGCAAGTCGATCGGCCAGCGAAGCTTGCTGGGCAAAGCGAAGCAACCGATCAGAGGACTAGAGAAGGAAACGAAGATTAGTCTCACAAATGGATTGTCTATTGCGCTACTGACTGGGTTCTCTTTTGGCCGAACAGCCGCAAACGCGCAAGAACAACTTGCGTCACCGCCTGTTCCACTGCGGGCAAGAGCTTGTAAGGAACAACTTCGCGCGGATGTTGGGCCAGGGACCGGTCCAAGCTATGCCGCCAGGCAACCCGGAGTTCGGTGTTGATGTGAACGATATTCATTCCCGCGGCAACGGCATCCTGCAGATCACTGTCTTCTGTGCCGGAGCCGCCGTGCAGGGTGAGAAAGCACCGGGCAGCGTTCTTGATCTTGCGGATTCGCTCCAGGTCCAGTCGCTTCTTCGTATCACCCTGCAACATCGTCTGCAACATGCCGTGCATGTTCCCCACGGCGGGGGCGAGGATGTCGACCCCGGTGCTTTCGACAAAATGCTTCGCTTCCTCGGCGGTCGTCAGAACCTTCGGATGGTCTGGCGCACGCTCATGAATTTCCGAGCCCACGCCAATGTCTCCGATCTCGCCTTCAACCAGGATGTCCGGATTGATCGATTTCAACGCTTCGATTGCCTGCCTGGTCTGCCTGATGTTTTCTTCAAACGGCAGGGCGGATAGATCGAACACAATCGAGTCAAAACCAGCTCTGGCTGCAGCCATGGCGCTGTCGAGAGAATGGGTGTGATCGGCATTGAGAAATATGGGAAACGGGTGTTCTTCTCGCAGGCTTTTCACCAGGGCTGCAATCTGAGCCGTGCCCAGGAAGGAACGCTCGCCTTCCGACGCGCCCACGATCACCGGAGCCTTCACCTCTTGGGCCGCTGCCACCACCGCTTTCAAGAACAGTCCATCAGCGATGTTGAAATGGCCCACGGCTACCGCTTTATTCTGGGCGTCTTCCAACACATTTCGTAATCGGTTCATGATCATCTCCGTTCTCAGGCCTCAAAGCTTGCATCTCGACCGGCGCGAGGCGGGCCTTCCGGCCATAGATACGCAAACAGAATGCAGCAGATCAGGGCGAAGCCCCATAGCGGGAGCTTCATAGACACGAACGTCGCGACCACGAACATTCCCAAGGTGGTGAATGACCGGGCTCGCGTCATCTGCCGCATTCGCACCGGGACCGTCTCTTGCGCTTCAGCTTGCGCCAGCACCTCCCAGGCAAAGGCCAGATACGCGACGTTCACCATGACGAAGACTCCGGCGTAGAGCGATACCGGGGCTGCGGCGAAATGCGTGTCCGCGACCCAGGAAGTGAAGAACGGCACCAGCGAGACTAGAAAAAGATGTGCGAAGTTCCACCAGATCAACTGGGGCGTGGCGCATTCGGCGAATCTCAATAAGTGATGATGGTTCACCCAAACGATAGCGATGAACAGATAGCTGACACCATAGCTGAGCGCCGTCGGCCACAGCGGCAGCAGCGCTGACAAGGAGCGCCCATCGGGCGGCTTAAAGTCCAGAACCATGATCGTGATGATCACCGCAAACACGCCGTCCGAGAATGCTCCCAGCCTCTCCGGCGTCGGTTTTTGAGAATCCATCTCAACGCCCGGTTGGAAGAGCCATGGCGCGGCTGGTGTTCGACTCGTCAGCCGGCCGGGCGGACACGATTCGCAGGGCGTCCTGTTTCAGCAGATAGAAAGAGGCGGCAAGCAGAACCACATCCTTCATCAGAAACGCCACATTACCGACCATTGCGGGAAACCCGCCAGCGGACGGAGCCCAGCCGTCCGGCATGAACGGAATGATGGTCACGGTTGTAATAAAAGTCGCTACCGAACCGAGCGCCCCAAGCACGCCCAGTCTCTTGTTCCAGAAGCCGGCTAACAGCAGAGCGCCAAACACCCATTCCGAAACGCCCAGTAAATACGTGGATGCTTTCATACCGAAAACCGGGTACATCCAGAAGATGAGCGGACCATGCGTGAAGAAGGGAATGAGGCCTTGCGCTTCGTAATCGAACCACTTCTGATAGCCGAAGAAGAAGTAGATGATCACCATCGACGCGCGAATCAGATGGTAGTCGAGGTCTGGTTTCAGCAAACCCGCCCTTGTCAGTGTTCTTAAAAGAATATTCATTTCGTTTACGCAACCCTTTCGTCTACACCGGCCTGTTCCGGCAATGATGGCTTAGACGAGAACAACGGGATCAGCCCTTCCACCAGGGTCGGGTGGCACCAGATGGCGTCGCGGAGTGCTGTGTAAGGCGTCCCCGCCATCATGGCTGCTTGTATCGAAGCCAGGATCTCCCCACCGTCCACGGCAAAAGCCGTAAAGCCGAGAATGCGGTCGGTGTTGACGTCGACCAGCGCCTTCAGAAATCCGCGCGTCTCCGCGAGAGTATGGGCGCGAAGTACGCCTTCCATAGGGATTTTGAAAAGGCGGTATTCGACTCCTTGCGCTTGCGCCTGCTTCTCGCTCAGTCCGATGTGCGCCAGCTCCGGATCAGTAAACAGACTGTAGGGGATCATCCTCCCCGTCGTGACGCGGTTGCCGCCTTTGAGGTTGTCGCGGACCACGCGGAAATCGTCAACGCTCACGTGCGTAAATTGCGGGCTCCCGGCTACTTCGCCGATCCCCCACACGCCGGGCGCAGTGGTCTCCAGGCGCTCGTTCGTCTTAATGTACCCGCGCTCGTTCACTTCCACGCCGGCCAGGTCCAAGCCGATGTTTTCTGTGTTCGGCTTCCGGCCCGCGGCAACAAGCAGGTGCGTACCGGTCAGCGTGGTCTCTCTCCCGGCTTGTTCGAGAACGAGGGAGACGGACTCGCCGGAGGTGCCGGAAACCCGAACGATCCGCATGCCTAGAACGGTGTCGATCCCTTCATCGTTGAAGAGGCTTGCAAGAGCTTCGGTGACGTCATCATCCTCGCTGTGCAGCAAGCGGTCATTTCGATCAACGATAGTGACCTTGCTGCCGAATCGTCGCATGGCCTGCGCGAATTCGAGGCCGACGTACCCGCCTCCCACCACAATCAAGTGTTCCGGAACGTGGTCTAATTCGAGCGCCTCGACGTGTGTCAAAGGCCGAGCGTCTGCCATGCCAGGAACCTGCCCTATCGCGGGCCGCGTACCGGTGCTGACGATGACATTCGTCCCGCGAAGGCGGCGAGTAGCTCCGTCCGCAAGAACAACTTCCAACGTTTTCAGACCGACGAAGCGGCCGGTTCCAAGAATTAATTCCGCGCCGGACTGTCTAAAGTTCTCGCGATAAACATCGTTCAGGCGCGAGACCATCGCCCGTTTGCGGGCGCGCACCCCCGCCATGTCCACGCGATTGCCGTCAATGCCTATTCCAAACTCGGCACTACGACGAACCAGCGAGGCTACCCGCGCGCTATGCACGACATTCTTACTCGGCAGGCAGGCAATATTCAGGCACGATCCACCTATGTATTTGCGCTCGATTACCGCGACACGCTGCCCTTCAGCGGCAAACGTCCACGCGGCAAGCGTCGATCCGGTGCCGTCGCCGAGTATGACCAAATCGTATTCTTCTAGCTCTTTCATGTTCTCTACACTCCTTTGATCTCGCCGCCATCTATGCGGAGTGAAGCCCCGGTCATCCATTTCGCTGCCGGCGAAACCAGGAAGGCGAGCAGATCGGCGATCTCCTCGGGCTGCCCGTAGCGGCGGATGTGGGCTTGCTCCGGAAATGCATTCATCACCTCTTCCACGCTCATGTTGTGAGCCGGAGCCCACTTATCGAGGAACGAGCGCCGGCGTCCGGTCATCACCGCCCCGGGCATGACGCTATTCACCTGCACACCGTCTTTGATACCCTGTTCGGCGAACGCTCTGGCGAGGGCAGCGATGGCCGCGTTAATGGTTGCAACCGCCGCGAAAGCCGGATTCGGATGCAGCGAGGCATTACCCGAAATAGAGACCACCGAGCCTCCCGACTCCTTCAGGGCATTCCAAGCTCGCATGGTGCGCCGAAGAATTCGGATTTCGTGCCACGCCATTTTGGCCACCCCATTCAGTCCAAGCGAATGACTATGGGGCAGTTAATAGAAAATCCGGCACTGCCGAAGGGCTTACCGCCCGGGCCTGTCAACAGCCCGTCATTTACAAAAGTGAGAATCTGGAATTCCTCTCGCAGCTGTTCGCGATAGCCCTTACTAATTGCATTTGGCGTCCATTCATAGAGATTGGCGTCCCAGATTGGACTATAGTCCAGGGCAATTGTTGGAATTCCGCCAAGGGTATTATTTGGCCGGTGCCCGTCGGCCAGGTCTGCGGAAAGCCCCTGTCTCTTCGGATTGTCACAGCCATCCTGTTCCGGACCGTTTGTCGAGATGAAGATTCGCTCGATAGGGCTCGAGAAACTGTCGTCGTCCCCCAACGGGAGAGTCGCTTGCAGTGGAGCATACGTACTGTGTTCGATGGCTGCCGATAAGGGTATACTCGCATCCATCGACAGGTACCAAACTGGGCGACCGAAGCTAAATCCGTTGATCAGGTTCAGCGTGACCGTCATGTTAATTGGGTCGATAGCTACGACTTGGTCGTGCACTTTGCTGTAATCGACATTTCCGTTTGGAAAGTTGATCTGATTTGCGTTTACCCCGAAAGCCACAATAGACGCATTATAAATCGTGCCGCCATCATTCAAGACACGAACCAAAGGGCTGTAATTTTTGTCGCCGACAGAGCCTGGCTGTGTGGAAAGCGGCGGAAACTCGGCACCTGAGGGACCCGGAACAATCTTGCGTATCGGGCTGAAATCAACAGTGCCTTTATCGAAAATCAGGTTGTTGTCTTTATCAAAGTTCGCTGTTCTCGCGCCGCCAGCACCGTAGGTGAGCTTTGCGGAGTAATTCAGTCCAAGCTCGGCAGCCACGCCTTGATCGTCTACGTCCGTCAAAATGTACCAAACCTTTTGTTTAGTGCTGGCCATATAGCCGAGATAGAGAGGTATTGTAATCGTCCCGCTCGCCGCATCAACTGTGCCGGATTTCAAAAGTTGTTCTGGTCCCACAAGACTTGGGTTATCAGTCGATGGAGACGGACCAAAATATGACAGGCTTACTTTCGTTCCGATATTGCCCGCCGCAGGAAATACGTTACAACCTGGACCAGGGCCGATCGGACTTGGTCCGGGGCCTTGCGCTTCATTGAAATTTGGATCCTCTGCTCTTTCCAGGTCGGGAACTTGCGGTTGGGCACGTTTGTGAGTTTGCACCATCATAGAACCAATTCCCGGAGCGGCCGGCGTTGACGCGTTCGCCGCCGGTGCTTGAGCCACGAGTGTTCCGGTCGCGGTTGTCTGCGCAGCTGCAGCAGCGGCGACTCCAATCACCACCGCAACTATGTTACGAGCTCTTCTAACCATTCGACTCTCCTTTTGTTTTTTGGCCCGCTCCGCGAAGAGGGTATGAGCGCAGGCTTGAAACCTACTCACATCTATTACATTGGTCCTTTTCGGAGGTGATTACTCCGCCAAATCCTGCAGTGGGAGCACTGTGGTTTTCTTCAGGTGTGTAAGCCGGAGGTCTTTTCCCCACTGTGCTCGTCCGTTGGGTGTGCGATACGGTTGAGGGGCGCAGATCGAGGAATTGCACGAGATCCTTTGTGAATAGCAGGTCGAGAGTCCAATCCAATGCCACCCGGACCTTCTTTTCAAAGCGGGGCAATTTGCTCAGATAGATGGTGCGCCACAGGAACCAGGCAATGAAACCGGAGAAGTTGACGCCGAGTATATTGGCTACTCCGGTTCGGCGGCCTATCGCAGCCAGCAAACCCAGCGTGGAGAATGAGAACGGTGTTTTTGGGCCACCCTGCACGGCCGCATAGACATTCCTGGCAGCTGTTTTCCCCTGCCGGAGCGCGTGCTGAGCTGTCGGCGGATAGGGACGCCCGGTTTTGCGGTCCACAGTGGACGCGCAATCGCCCAACGCCCAGACGCCCGGCCAGCCCGGTACCTCTAGATAACCATTCGTCACAATGCGGCCCCGTTCCAATTGGCACGGAAGCTCGGCGACAAGAGCATTTGGCGATGTTCCCGCTGTCCAGATTACGGTTCGAGTCGGTATGCGCGAGCCATCGCTCAACTGCACCTCGTTCTCATCCACTTGAAGCACCTTCGTATTGAGCCGGATCTCAACCTGGCGCTTTGCCAGTTTCTTCTGCGCGTATTCGCCCAACTTCGGTCCTAACTCCGGTAAGATTACGCTACCCGGATGAACGAGAACCACTCGGATCAGGTCCTCGGTAAGATGCGGGTAAAAGCGAACCGACTCGCGCAGAAAATCGTTGACGCTTGCTACGGTTTCAGTGCCCGCAAATCCTGCGCCGGCGACTACCACAGTCAAGAGGCTGGGCCGGGATGCAAACGCACACTCCGAGTCGGCCTGCTCTAAGAGATCTATCAGGCTATTTCGTAAATGAATGGCGTCGCTCAATGACTTGATGGTCAAGGCACGGCGCTCGAGCCCCGGCAAGCCAAAAAAGTTAGTCGTCGATCCCAGAGCAATCACCAGATAGTCATAGTGAAATTCATGAGCGTGGCTCTCTGGACCGTGCACGACAGTAACCGACTTGGAAGGCAGATTAATCTTCTTCACCTCGCCGTTGAAAAACTGCACGTGTTTTAGCAGCTTCCGCAGCGGATTGACGATATGTGTCGTGTCAAGATCGCTTGCTGCAACCTCATGGAGCATAGGCGTGAACAGCGAGTGGTTCTCCCGATTGATTAACGTGACCTGAACATCGCTCTCCCGAGCCAGAGTCTTTTCCAGGCCCAGCGCGGTGTAGAGACCACCGAAACCGCCGCCGAGAATCAAAACTTGTTTGCGTGCGCTTGCACTCATCGTTTTCCTCTTGTTAAGAATCGAAGTTCAATTTTTTTCCGGATTACGAACAATGGAAGAAAATCACATCCCTTATGACTTGCTCAGGACCTCCTTCGCGAGTGCCGCTACCCTGTCCGGTTCAAAGCCAAACTTCCTCTCCAATGCCCTCAGGACGGCATCGAGACTACTCGCGGACGGATACCATCGCTAATCAATTTTTCGTGAGCACCCAGGGCGAGAATGACTTTACTGCTGGAGGCAATGAGAATCAGCTCAGGATCACCGTCGTTGACGCCGGCAAGGATGTATGCACCTGCGCCAGGCCGGACGGCGACGCGTACTTTTCGCGATAGGGGAAAGGAGCCAATTATTCAAAGTCTTTTCGCCAGCCTAAGCAACATCCCCTCTGCGCTCGGTAGCTGTAAATGTTCGGTTCGAGCCGAGCGAGGTGATGCGCGGTCAGCCAGGATGTCTAGCCATGAAGTCAAGGATCAGGCGCGCGATCTCGTCAGTCTTCTCGTCGAGCGCGAAATGGCCCGCGTCCAGCAGGTGGATTTCGGCATCGGGTAGATCGCGCTTGAATGCCTCTGCACCGGGCGCTGTGAAGGATGGGTCGTTTGCACCCCATGCCACCAGCGTGGGCGGCCTGCGATCGCGCAGCCAAGCCTGCCACTTCGGGTAGGAGGCAACATTGGTCCGGTAGTCGTAGAGCAGGTCCGCCTGAATTTCCCGTTGTCCAGGCTTTGATAGATGAGCGTATTCATCAGTCCAGGTGTCCGGATTATAGCGGTCGGGATGCGATGTACCGGCGGTATGACGCTGCTTGGTTGCCTCCAAGGACAGGAACGTGTTGACAACCTCGGGATGGGACTTTGGGTCGGCCCAGTATTCGGCAATCTTGGCCCACTTGGAGCCCAAGCCATCCTTATAGATATTGCCGTTCTGGACGATGAGCGCGTGGAGACGCTCCGGGTGCATCAGGATGATATGAAAGCCAACCGGCGCACCATAGTCGTGAAGATAAAGCGTGTAATTGTCGATCTTCAGTATTTCGAGAAGGTTGTCGATCGTCCTCGCCAGATGGTCGAATGTATAGGTGTAGCCCGACGGTGCATCGCTCTGGCCGAAGCCTGGAAAATCCGGCGCGATCAAATGATAGTGTGTGGCGAGTAAAGGAATAAGCGTATCGAACTCGCGCGACGAAGATGGGAAGCCATGCAGCAACACGATGGTCGGCGCGTCTTTCGAGCCGGCTTCGCGGTAGAAGATTCCAAGGCCATCCACCTGCACACGTTGGTAAGTCGTGGTTGCCGACGTGGACTCCACGGGTGCGGCTTGCGCGACATGCGCGGTGACAAGGGTCGCGGCCGTAGCAGCCGCCAGTAAGGTGGCTGTTCTCATTACACCGCTCCTGATTTGACGGTTTGGACGCGGCCATGCGCCCGAGCAAGACGCCCGGCGTCCTTTTTGGCACGTTCGAGATCACCGACCGGGTCGTTCGTCAGCAGCGTCGGCTGGAAGCGCAACTCGTCGATCTCCGATATGCCCGCCTGGTTCAACCAGGAGCATAGATAAGTCGAATGATGATCTACCCCGAATGCTGGCGACGGTAAATTCGGAGCGAAGGCTCCAGAAGTCAAAACCAGCGTTGCGTGCTTGTTCTTCAGCAGTCCGAAATAGCCCGTCTCCGGCTTTAAGCCGAAGAGGAGACCGGGTTGGTGAATAATATCGATGTATTGCTTCAGGCGATAGGGAACACCACCATTCCACATCGGGACAGCGAAGAGATAGCGATCGGCCGAAATAAAACGGTTGGCGATACCGACAATCTGATCCCAGGCACTTTTCTGAATGGCATCATGATCCTTTCCAAGCATGACGTTGAGCTTGGCAGCCGCCTTGTCGCCGTCGAAGGTCGGAAGATCCGCCTTCCACAAATCGAGCGTATCGACCTGAACGTCGGGGGTCTCAGTACTCAGAGCTTCGAGATAAACCCGGGCGATCTGAAGCGACTTAGATTCAGTGCTACGCGGCGACGCTTGAATGAACAATAATTTGGTCATGACTCATCTCCTTTGGTTGTCTTCATTGAGGTTGTTATCTTTGGTGTCGTCCAAGCAGTGCTCAGGACGACGGCTTGACCTGAGCGCTAGGGACGGCGGGCTTCTTCAATTGCAACTGTGTCGATATACTGGCGAAAACGTGCAATCTTGCCATCCTTGATATCCCACACATGTGCGTATGCCGAATCTGCACGTTTGTGAGTCGCTCGGTGTACACAGGTGAAACGTCCCAAGGACACCACCGTTGAGCCAGCGACGAGGAATTCCGAAGGAGCAGGCGAGAAGCTCTCCCATTCCTGCATCAGCGGCAGAAAGACCTTCTGCATCACCTCTTCTGGTCCTTTGCCAGTGATATGAAAGTCCATGACGGTAATCCATTCGATGTCCGGGGCCATCAAACTCGTCATAGCGCCAACATCGCCTGCCGTTATAGCTTCGTAAAAATTGCGTACCGTATCGATGGCATCGCTCATTGAAGTCTCCTCCTATGATGTTTTGTCTACGCCGAGGTTCTGAGCCTCGGGTTGGGCTCGCCAGAGTTCCAGGGGGATAAGCCGCCGGAGCCGGAGCGAAGCTTGGTTGAGCGGAGCAGAGGCAGAGGCGGCGGTGCTTATACCGCTGCTTGCTCCGCCAGTACAAAGTTGGGGAAGTCTTCGAACACCCACTTGTTTTTCAGCGTTCGATAAATGATTCCCAAAAACTTGCGTGCTAAGGCGACGATCGCTTTCCCAAAGCCGCGCCGGCTCCTCATCTGAGTTCTCTCAGGCTCGGATGATCATCGGGACGGCGACCGAGGGGCCAGCGAAACTTGCGTTCCGTTTCGGTAATCGGGAGCTCGTTGATGCTTGCGAAGCGCAGTTCCATCAACCCCGCGGCGTCGAACTGCCAATTCTCGTTGCCATAGGCGCAGAACCATTGGCCATTATCATCGTGGTATTCGTAAGCAAAGCGCACGGCGATGCGATTGCCAGCGAAAGTCCAGAGTTCCTTGATCAGTCGGTAGTCGAGTTCGCGCGCCCATTTGCGAGTCAAGAACGCTTCAATTTGGGCGCGACCGCGTGGAAACTCAGCGCGATTGCGCCAGCGGCTGTCGAGAGTATAGGCAAGCGCGACGCGCGCCGGGTTGCGCGTATTCCATGCGTCCTCTGCCGCGCGGACCTTCTGGATGGCGCTCTCTTCGCTGAATGGGGGAATCGGTGGGCGGCTCATTACCGCCGCGCCTCGGCGACTGCCAGCGTATCGATGTACTGGCGGAATCGTGTGATCTTGCCGTCCTTCACCGTCCAGACATGCGCATAACCGGCTTCAGCCTGCTTGCCGGTTGTCCCATGCACCCCGGTGAAGCGGCCGAGTGACACCACGGTGTCGCCGTCCACGATGAATTCGGTGGGGTTGAGCGCGAAATTCGACCACTCTGCCGTTAAAGGCTTGAACAAGCCCTCCGCGACATGCTCCGGGCCGCGGCCGTTCACTTTGTAATGCCACATCGTGATCCATTCGATGTCGTGGGCCATCAGCCCTAGCGCACCGGGAGCATCTCCAACCTTCAGCTTGTCGTAAAAACTGCGAACAACTTCGACGGGGGTCGTCATTTTTATCTCCATCAGATGGACGCCATGTCTGTGCGGCGCCTTTGGGTCTATTCATGATTTGGGCGCTGCCCAACGCCGAGTTGCAGCGCCGGGCAGGTCGTTAATGGTCAGCCGATATGCTTGCCGAGGAACTCGCGCATCGCAGCACCGATCTCGCGGGCATGGGTTTCTAGTGCGAAGTGGCCGGTATCAACAAAACGGATGTCGGCGGAGGGGATGTCGCGTTTGAAGGCTTCGGCGCCTGGCGGCACGAAGAAAGGATCGTTCTTGCCCCACACAGCCAGCACGGGCGGCTGGTGCTCGCGCAGATAAGCTTGGATCGTGCCGTACAGCGCCACGTTCGACTGATAGTCGAGCAACAGATCGAGTTGAATTTCGTCATTGCCCGGACGCGCGAGGTAGAAGTCGTCAAGGTTACGGCCGTCGGGCGACACCAAGCTCGGGTCGGCAACGCCGTGGGTGTACTGGAACAGGGTGGTCTGCGGCGCCAGGAAGCCGCGCAGAGCGTCACGGTTGGCTTGAGTCGGCTCTTTCCAGTACGCCTGCACTGGCGCGAAAGCGTCAGACACACCCTCAAGATAGGTGTTACCATTCTGCGTAACGATCGAGGTAATCCGTTCGGGGTTCTTGACCGCCAAGCGGAAGCCTATCGGTGCGCCGTAATCGAACACGTAAATCGCGAACTCTTTCAGGCCAAGCACTTCGGTAAAGCGGCCAATCACTTTGGTTATGTTCTCAAAGGTATAAGTGAACTTATCTCGTGTCGGCTGCTCGGTCATGCCGAAGCCCGGCAGATCGGGGGCCACGACATGATAGCGATCCGCTAGTTCCGGGATCAGATCGCGGAACATATGGCTTGCGCTGGGGAAACCGTGCAGCAGCAGCACAGTCGGTCGCGCTCGGTCGCCGGCTTCCCGGTAGAAAAGGTTGAGGCCATCGACATCGACGGTATTGAAATGAACTGCCAGAGGCTCATGAACTTCGTTTTGACGCGTACTCATATCACTAATTTGCCCTTTTCCCAATTCCATCACCACCCGAAAATCGACAGCTGCAGCACTATACTTTTCTTCAGGCGGCCGCTGTGATGCTGCAGAGCTGGGTGAGTGCCTTTTGCACCAGCGTTTGTGTTTCGCTCTCCGCTATGCCAAGCGTCTGTGCGCAGGACGCAGCCGCATAGCCAAGCAACACGCGTAAAACAAAGCAGATGCGCGGATAGCGTTCGATCTCGATAACCGGCCAGAGGCCAGACTGCAGCATAGATCGAGCCATCGAACCTTCGTCAAGTGAATCGGGTTCGCGGGCTCCGATGCTTCGCGTTATTACCGCTCTTTCCCAAATCGCGAGGCTAGGTTTTTCAGGCGGGTTTGAAAGATCCAGGTCGCCGATGCTATCGGCCAGCGCCGCTGCGCTACGCGGGTGTCTGCCGACAGCAGGAGAGCCGTTTGAAACATAGAGCTGCAATGGACCCGTAAGAAGCTTTTCCATGCTTGCTCATAGCTGATTGCGCGATCCAAGGGCATACTCATACCTTGCTGCTCTTTTCCGCCGCCAACCATGTCAGAAGTGGCAGTTCGGATACCGTGTTTTCCTCCAGCTTTTAAGTTCGTCTGTGGATTGCCGCTGACGCTCCCGCGGTGGTGTTCCACGTTTACCCCGCGCACACCCTCAAATGCAGCAGCTCGAATGCTGAGATATCCTTCGGTCGATCCAAGTCAGATTGGTTTGTGAACGAACCAATTCAGAGCTCTAGCAAACCTCTGCGGAATGCGATTGCGACCGCGTGGGTTCGATCGTTAGCCCGCAATTTGCCCACTAAGTTCTTGACGTGGAAATTGACGGTAGTCTCCGCAATGGATAAGCGAAATGCAATTTGCTTGTTCCGATGACCATCGCGCATCAATTGCAGGACATCCAGTTCTCGAGGGGTCAGTTCGTCTTCACTCAGGTATTCCGCAAGACGCCCGGCCACATCCACCGGGATACACTTCTGCCCACAATGAACTGAACGGATGATTTTCAACAGTTCGTTTTTCGGCACACTTTTAAGCAGCCAGGCAAAAGCGCCCGCGCGAAGCCCACGTTGGATGATCAAATCTCCATCCGCGGTCGTTAAGATGATAATGCGAGCGAGTGGGAACTCGTGCCGAATTGCGATCAGTGCATCTGTCCCGGTGACGCCGGGCAGTCTTTGATCCATAAGGGTGATGTCGGGCTGGTGGTGGCGAAATTCGGCGATTGCCTCAGAAAAGGTTGCGGCTTGCGCCACCACTTCCATATCTGTTTGAGAAGCGATGATCATGTTCAAACCTTCCAGGAAAACAGGATTATCTTCAACGATCAGAATTCGAATTGACTTTTGCAAAGCCATGACGTCGCCTTTTTTAGATTCTTTTTCTCTCTCTAGTTCTCACTGCTTCAGGCTCATGCCTGATCGTCCATACCCATACGAGCCTTCTCTCGATCGGTCCACTCGCGTATGTACGCCGGACAGTTCCTGATTGCTATTCCGTTGTTTTCGCAAAAGGCAAAAAACTTCACCGCTTCGCGATCCACCAGAACGACTTCCCTGAGATCGATGACGACTCCGCGCTTTTCCCGCCCAAGCACTTCTCTAAGCGTGTCCAAGTTCTCCGCCTCAATCCGGCCACTCACGCGTAACACCACACGATCTTCCCCATGGTCAACTCGGTCGATTCTGCAGCTCATTGTGAATTCAGATTCGAGCCTTTCGATTCTCGGCGGTCTCGGTGCTCTTATAGCCTGGACAGTTGTGATTTATTGGCCTAGGGATCGGCATTCTTTTAGTCCTTTTTCCAGCAGCGGCCAAGTCGTGCTGTCGCTGTCGACCGCTGTTCAACTCTTGCAGAGCAAATCGTAGGCCATTCGGATCTTATAGAAAACAAGGGACCGCTTGAAAAACGGGAGCGTTTTGGCTTCGCGAATTCCGCGAATCTCGCCATCTTCTGAGAATTTCGTGAGGAGCGAGGAACCGCCAATCAAACGAATTTGAATTCCCTCTTGCAAATTTTCAGCGCTTTGATCCTGGACTCGAGAGTAGAGGGCGGAATCCGGAGCTTGGCCGCGGCCCCAGAAGGCCCCGAGACTCGGCCCCTGCTCTCGGCGAGCGCGGTCTCAATCATTTCTCGTTCCCCACGCTGCTCACCTTTGACAGACGGCATCGCTCGAGCCTGAGATGTCGGTTGAGGCGATTCCTTGGAGAGCCAGGATTCATCGACCGAAAAAATATCGTTGGAACTCACGATCACCGATCTTTCAATTACGTTCTGCAATTCCCGGATGTTGCCTGGCCATTGATAGGACTGAAAGAGCTCGAGCGTCTTCTTGTCAATCGAGCGCATATTCTTGCCGGCCCGGCTCGCGTAACGTTGCACGAAATATTCAACCAACATCAAGATGTCGTCTCTACGCTCCCGCAGCGGCGGCACTTCGATGGGAAATACATTCAACCGGTAGAAAAGGTCCAGGCGGAAGGTTCCATTGGCCGTTGCGGCGTTTAGATCGCGATTTGTCGCGGCGATAACCCTGACGTCGACATGGATGGATTGCGTTCCCCCGACGCGCTCAAATTCCCGCTCCTGTAGCACTCTTAAGAGCGCGACTTGGGTGTCCCGCGGAAGGTCGCCAACTTCATCCAAGAAAACCGTCCCGCCGTCGGCCAGCTCGAATCGGCCAATCCGGCGCTGAGTCGCGCCTGTAAAAGCTCCCGCTTCATGGCCAAACAACTCCGAGAAGATCAGCGACGGTGCAAATGCCGCACAATTCACGCTTACGAAGGCGCGCCCACGCCGCTGCGATCGTTTGTGAACTGCGCGGGCGATAAGTTCCTTTCCAGTGCCGGTCTCTCCCGTGATAAAAACCGTGGAGTCGGTCGGCGCAACTTTGGTGATGCGGGAAAGCACCGGTTGAATGGCGGTTGAGGTGCCGACAATTTCCTCGAACATCGACGCCCGGTCGACTTCGTCGCGTAGCGCCAGATTTTCCCTGTAGAGCTGATCCTTCAGCGCCCGAATCTTCGCCTCGCGTTCTTCGAGATGGCGGTAAAGGCGCGCATTCTCCAATGAGACCGCGGCTCGCGAGGCGAGCACATTCAGCAGGGCAATTCGGGCAGCCGTGAAGACATGCGGCGTCAAGTTGTTTTCGAGATAGAGAACACCGATGAGCTTGGCTTGGTTAATCAACGGCAAGCAAAGGATAGAACGAGCCTGCTGTTCGCGTATATATGGATCCGCGCCAAACTGATTCTGGCCGGCCGCATCGCCTAGGATTACACTCTCGTGGGTGCGCACAACGTAGCGGACGATCGACTTTGGAAGCGCAGGCGCAGCCACGGACGCTTTGCACAAACGCACGACCACCTTGTCTTCAGCGATAGCGGCTTCCGCCTCTACAAGCAACTCGTCGCCACTCGGGAGAATCAGCAGGCCTCGCTCTGCGCCCGCGTGCTCAATAGCCGTGCGCATCAGCAAGTCAATCAGTTTCTCCAGGACGAGTTCGCCCGAAACGGCTTGTGAGACTTTGATAACAGTAGCTAAATCCAACTGTTCGACCGGCGCCACGATCGTGTTTGTCGGACCGGGGCCCGCTTCCTCGGCGAGGCGCGGGTACAACTGATCGAGCTGCCGCACTTTGCCTTCAGCTCCCCATCGGAGATAGTAGTATCGGGCATCCCGCAAATAGGCGCGCGCGATCTTCTGGAATCCGCGTGCCGCGTAGAACCTTGCCGCGAGCTCGTTCGCAAGCGCCTCATTGTGGAGAAATCCGTTGGCATGGGATGAGCGGATCGCCTGCTCGTAAAGTTGCTCGGCATCAAGGAATCGGCCTTCTATTCGTGCGATCTCTGCCCCCACTAACGCCGCGCGATTTTCGAAGTTCTCTGGGCAGTTCTCGCTCCATACTGCGAGCTGCTTGTGGTGATTTGCCAAAATCTCGAAATCCTGTTGTCTTCGGTCGGGAGATCTAGGATCCCAACACGCCGCGTGGGAGAGCGCGCCATAAAAGCAGAATTCCGCTGTTTCGAAATCCGATGGTGATGTCCAAAGCAATTGTTGCGCCTTCGACGATGCATCTGCGGCGGACTTGAAGTCCATGGCAAAGAAACGTGCTTGCAGCTTTCTAGTCCAATACCAAAACTCGGGCATTCCCAAAACCGGGTTACTTGCCAGATGGCGCTCGAATTCAAGCTCGTCAAATTCGCGATCGTTGAAGCAGCCGAATTTCGGAGTCAGACCACGGAGGCTGCGGATCAATCCAAGCTGCGCAGCGATGAGGTCAACAACAAGGCCGAATCGCGCTTTCCGGGCGAACGCGAGACCATTCTCCGCTTCCGGCTGCACCTCAGCGAGGGGATCTCCCACCGTCAGAAAGTTTGTGATCAACTGGTTGCAGCTATAGGCCGCAAAGGTGAGATCGCCAATCCGATTGGCGGCATCGAAGGCGCGCTGCACCAGCGGGCGGCCTTCCCGGGCATGCCTCGACCAAGGCAGGACGATGTTTCCGAAACACATATAGGTTCTGGCCTCATAACGCTTCAAACCGCGTTTTTCAACCAGGTCATAACCAAGCCGCCCGAATCGAAATCCGTCCCCGTAGTTGCCGAAGCGCGGTCCGGCTATGGCGGCAAACCATACATAGGCGAAGCATGAACTGTCGCTGTGACCATATTCGAGGCTCATATTGACCATGCGGCAAACTACGAGCGAAGACAGTTTCTCGTCGAAAAACAAGGCCGGTGTCACGAGCTCGGCCAGGACATCCAGAGCGTCGAGCACGTCGGGTTCGGTCATCAGGGGCAAGTCGATGAGATCCTCGATTTGCCGGCTTCCAATCTGGGACCAGATTCGATCGTATTCGCGCCGCACCTCATCGCTGGCCGGACGCGGCGACCAATTAGTGCCGCCGCGCCGCAGGTATTCAAGGCACACCTCGATGGCGCGCTCGCTCCGGCCTAACGTCGTGTAAAGCGTGAGGCGCAAACGGGTGACACGAGCGATATCGTGAGGGCTTTGGGCACGTTGCGCCAACATCGAAAGGCGATTTTCGGCCACCACCGTGTCCGCGGTCAGTAATTCGCATTCGGCTATTTCGTATTCGATAGAAAAGATGAGCCCATACCAGTGGCCGTCCCAGCTCTCATCGGTTAGCAAGGCACGGCCAGCCTTGAGATATGAAAGCGCGGAGGTATACGCCGTGGAGGTCTTCGCACGCCTGCCCGCCACCAAATTAAGTTGGGCGACGCGCTCGCGTTCCTCAGACGTCGTGATAAGTTCCGAACCGCGATTGAGCTGGTTTACGATTTCGAAGGTTTTCTCTTCGATCTCTCCCGGCGCGGTCCGTTCTGTGAGTAAACGGCCAATGCGAAGATGCCTGGCCGCCCGCTCGTCCTCCGGTATTAGCGAATAGGCAGCTTCTTGCACGCGATCATGGAGAAATCGATAACCACACTCCGAATGGAGGACGAGGCCGGCGCGCACCGCTTCCCGCAGGTCATCGTGCATTTTGTCGTTTGCATTCTCATAAACCACCGCCAGCAGTCCGAACGCCGCGCTGTTGCCTAGGCACGCAAGCTGCTCTAATGCGTTCTGGGTTTCGACGGGCAAGCGGTTCAATTTGCCAACCATGAGATCCACTACGTTGTCCGTGTAACCTTTGGCCTGAATACAGTCCAGGTCCCAACACCAGTGCTCCTGGCGATGATCGAAAGTGAGTAATCCCTCTTCTGCAAGCCCGTAAATAAACTGAATCGCGAAGAACGGATTACCGTCCGTCTTATCGTGGATCAGTTGCGCGAGTGGTCTGGCCCGCTCCGGTTCGCAGTGAAGGGAGTCAGTAATCAACTGTCCCAGGTCTTGGCGGGTAAGCGGCGCAAGCACGATTTCCTTCACTATTCCTCCGGTTTGCCGGATCGTTTCGAGCTTGCGCGTCAGCGGATGGGCCGAATGGACTTCGTTGTCCCGGTAGGCGCCAATCAACAGCAGGTGCTGCACGTCGGGCTCGGTCAACAGATCCTCGAGCACATCGAGCGTAGCCGCGTCGAGCCATTGCAGGTCGTCGAGGAACAGCGCCAGCGGATGCTCGGGCCGTGCAAATACGCCGATGAATCGTCGGAACACGAGCTGGAATCGCAGCTGCGGCTCCTGTGACGGAAGCGGCGGCAGCGGCGGCTGTTCTCCTACGATCAGCTTTAATCCTGGAACTAGATCCACCATAAGCTGCCCGTTCGGACCTAACGCCTCGCGAATGGCCTCGCGCCATGCGCTCAGTTCTGCCTCGCTCTTGCTCAGAAGCGGCCGGATTAGACTTTGAAGTGCCTGCGCCAGCGTGGCATAAGGGATATCGCGCTTATACTGATCGAACTTGCCCGATGCAAAAAGACCCCGTGGTGGCACAAGTGGTTTATGGAGCTCATTCACGACAGAGGATTTGCCGACGCCGGAATACCCGGCAACCAGCATCAACTCCGGCCTGCCACCCGCGACAACCCGCTCGAAAGCGGCAAGCAGCGTATCGATCTCCCGCGCTCGTCCGTACAATTTTTCCGGTATCAAAAGACGGTGCGGTGTGTCGTGCTCACCTAGCGGAAATTCATTGATGCGGCGCTTCGTTTCCCACTGAGCGAGACAGCGCCGCAGGTCGCTCTCCGCGCCTGCCGCTGTCTGGTATCGCTCCTCCGCCGTTTTGGCAAGCAGCTTCATGACAATGGCCGGAACAGCGCCCGGGATGTGTTGCAATCGCTCGCTGGGCGGCGTCGGCTGTTTTGCAATATGGCAGTGTACCCATTCCATCGGATCCGAAGCCGAGAAAGGAAGACTGCCGGTCAGCATTTCATAAAGCGTGATGCCAAAGGAGTAGAGGTCGCTCCGCGAATCGATCGAGCGATTCATGCGTCCCGTCTGCTCCGGCGCCATGTAGGGAAGCGTTCCGGCAATGAACTCGGGAGGTTCAGGCGATTGCCGCTCCCGGGGAAGCCGGGAAGCGATACCAAAGCCAGTGAGCCAGACTTCACCCGTTGCGGAGTTCACCAGAACATTGGAGGGTTTGATGTCTTTGTGAATGAGCTCCCGGGCGTGAAGCCGGCCGATTGCATTCGCCAGGCCAATGGCGATGCGCAGAAATTGCGTCAGCTCGAGCGGGCGTCCCAGAAGGCGATCGAGGATCTCGCCGCCCGGATCCTCTAACAGGAGTACTACCCGCTCATGGTCACGCACGAGCTCCATGGGTCGCGCTGCCCAGGCAGAATCAAGCGTATCTCGCAGAGCGTAAGCGTGCTCGAGCCGGTGAACACTGGCAGGCGCGGGATGGTCCGAGGTTGGCGCTTCTACCAGGACCGCGGAGCCGTCACTTGCTAGGCGGCCTCTGGACAAGACGAATTCACCATTCTCGCTTAGTGTCTTCAGCTCGTCGCGCGACAGCTCGATCAAGGCAACGTCTCCATCCGACGTGTGTCACCCAGTGTACACGCTCGGGTCAAGTAGGCATTGGGAATTCGGCATTCGCGGAAGATCATGATTCGGTCAGCAACAAGCGGTTGCTATTCCGGACTCCGGGATTCCGCCACTCCTCTCATCACGCCCACTGAACAACGACCACGGAGAGTCCAGGAAGTTGGCACGCTTTTTGTTTCGTGAAACCGATGGAAGCGCGATTGCCGATGTTCGGTAGAACATTGCTTCCCACCCTGTTTTCTCAGGCACTCGCTTCGGGTCAAAACTCTGCGCCCTGGCGGACTGCGGTCGAACTTTTGCCGGTTCCCCCTACGGTCTTCCCCCAACAAAAGATTCTCCCTGGCCTGGGGAGCAGGACCACTCGCTTTGGGGTGCCCCGAGAAAACAGGGCAGAAAGCAAAAGGTTCTACTTCTCATGTATCTCAATCGCGTTCAACTTATCGGGTTCACAGGCAAAGATGCCGAAAGCCGCAACATCCGGAATACTCACAAAGTGTCGTTTTCGCTTGCTACCAGCGAGAGCTGGCAAGACGAAAATAGCACTTGGCAGAAGAGAACGGAATGGCACAATTGCGTGGTGTGGGGCGGCAAGCTGGCCGAAGTAGCCGCCGTACTTGAAAGCGGCTCGTACTTGCTGGTCGAAGGCAAACTCACCAAGCGCGACTACGAGCGCGAGGTCCAAGCCGGGAAAGGAACAATCAAAGTTCCCGCCGTGGCCGTCGAAATTGTCGTCACCAAGATTGTGAAGCTCGCCCGCCCAGCCAAGGGGAATTCCTCCGAATTGGACGGGACGGTCGATGAAGCGGAGGAAACGACCGGACACGCTTCATACTAAGAAACGGCGGCTGCCGGCGCTGCCTGGCAGCCGCTTCTTCTCGTCCGGCACTTGCTTTTCCATACTCAAGATCGGCGTGATCGGTTTTCGTGGCCGCTGCGCCCGGCACCCTCACTACAATCCCACCGGTGGCAGTCACACCTGGCGGAAGATTGCGTCACTTTGTTCGTTGCTACTAGAAATGCTTAAGCGCAACGGAGTCGCATACGCCCATTCAAAAGTTCGGATCCCGCCGGCGTGGGTATGACGTTCCAAAGCGCGAAGCGAATGCGACCGACGATGGCCAGCGAGAACTTTTTTAGCTAAATAAGCTTGCTCCCTTTCTTCTTTTGTCCCGCCTTTAGCGGTCATGCCGAGAGATCTTGCAATGAGATGTTCTTGCTCGGATCCACAAACCGACTCTTCACATTCCCGAACTCTATACGGCCCTTCGTGACGAGCTAAATTCCGTGAACTAGAAAAAGTATTCGCAGTCTTCTATGGTTCGCCTCCGGCGTTTCCGTTATTCTGCTTGACCTTGCCTATTGCTCCAGAGCATCTTCCGCCATGGCTCGAAAGTGCTTCCGTGCTGCTCCTTACATCGACCTATTCTTCGTTTTTCCAAATCCGTAGGCCCGCCAAATCTAAGCTCTCAAGAATCACTATGCGGGGAGAACGCCTTCTCCCCTACGCGGAAGCCGCAAACCCCGGCGTCTTCCCGCGCCCCACTTCAGCGGGGATACCCCGCAACGCCCCAACTCCCTTCCATCGGTGCGATGGCCTTGAGCGGCCATCGGTCTCTTGATGCCTCCGGCTTCCGGGGTTCCAGATCCGACGAACGCCTTTTCTTTTCTGCGCATTCGCGCCCGGCGGCCCAGCGTCAACCCTTTCTTTTGAAAACCCCTCGCTCATCGCTCGGCAAAACAAAGCGTTGACACCGGGCACCCCCCGGCCGCAACTCCAATGCGCGAAAGGCGTTCGTCGCGTCTTTCACCCCTCCGCCGCGGGGGCATTTATTAAAAGGCAAAAACGCAGAATGAACACTCAAGCATCCTCCTCCGAAATCGCTTCTCAGGCTCTCGCTACGCTCACCGAAGCACTCCAAGCAGGCAAGAGCGAAGCGCTGACCACCTACCTCAAAGTCATGGCCCGCTTTAGAAAATATAGCTGGACCAACTGCTTGTTAATCGCAATGCAGCGACCTGCCGCAACTCATGTGGCTGGATTTCATAAATGGCTGGAATTAGGCCGTCACGTCCGCAAGGGAGAGAAGGGCATAGCGATCCTTGCCCCTGTCCTTTGCAAGACTAAACGCACGAATGATCAGCGCGAGTCAACCGATGAACGCATCGAGAACACTACAGAGCGCCACTTAGTTGCTTTTCGTAAAGCCTACGTATTCGATGTCGATCAAACGGATGGAGATGACCTCCCGGCATTTGCCACCGTACAGGGCGATCCGCAGCACCATCTTGAGAGTCTGAAGGTCTTTGTCGCTGCGCAAGGCATCACGCTTGACTACAACCCCGCTATCTCTCCCGTTAAGGGACTCTCCCAAGGTGGAAAAATCACGTTGCTACCGGAGATGGCAAGTGCCGAGGAATTTTCAACTCTGGTCCACGAGGTCGCCCACGAGCGGATGCATAAGGCCGAACGTAGAGCGCAAACTACCAAAACCATCCGCGAAACCGAAGCCGAAGCGGTTGCCTTTGTTGTCTGCCACGCCATCGGCCTGGATACGAACACCGCAGCCGCCGATTACATAGCTCTTTATGCCGGAGACGCCACCACACTTTCAGCGTCTCTCCAATTCATTCAATCCACATCTGCCGATATCCTCACCGCCCTTCAAGACGGTGAGGCCGCCGAGCAGTAAACCGCAACCCTCATAACTCAAAAGGAGAACAAACATCATGAATATCACCGAATCATTAGAGACGCTCGAAATCCCACTCAATAAGTTACTTTCTTGGAATGACAATGTGCGGACCACGGCAGTGGACGATGGAATCGGTGAATTGGCCGCTTCCATCGCATCCGTTGGACTACTGCAAGGCTTAGTTGTCGTAAAGCAGTCACGCGGCAAATACGCCGTCATCGCAGGGCACCGCAGATTGCTGGCGCTTTCCCAACTTGCCGCGGACGGCACCGTGAAGCCAACATGGCCAGTGCCTTGCCGCGTTGCACCAAAGGAGGCGGACTTGCCCGAACTCAGCCTCACTGAAAACGTCGTCCGGGTGCCCATGCATCCTGCTGATGAGTTTGAGGCCTTTCAACGTCTGATCAGCGCCGGCAAATCCGTCGTCGATGTTGCCGCCCGTTTCGGCGTTACGGATGCCGTTGTGAATCGCCGCTTGGCCTTAGCCCGAGTCAGCCCGTTGCTATTGGCGCAGTACCGTGAAGGGAACCTCACTCTGGAATTGCTGCAAGCATTCACTCTGACGGACGACCATGCGGTACAAGAAGCGGTTTGGGAGCAATTGCAACCGTGGGATCGAAAGCCCCAAACTATTCGGCGCATGCTCTCCCACGATGAGATCCCGGCGACGGATAAACATGTTCGATTCATAGGGCTGTGCACTTATGAAGCCGAAGGAGGAGCAATCCGCCGTGACCTGTTTGCGGATGACGAAGGCGGCACCTATATCGCCGATCCAGCCAAATTGACTCGGCTTGTTAACACCAAGTTGCAGTCCATCGCGGACGGCTTGCAAGCGGAAGGCTGGAAGTGGATTACAGTCCAGCCGGAAATTGATTACATGTTTGTTAATCGGCACCGGCGTATGAACGCGCCGTCACTTCCTTTGAGCACTGAAGCGGAGGCCGAGTTGCAAGCACTTGAACCAGAGCGCGACGCCATCGCCGAGCGCCTCAACGAAGAGCTGAGCGAGGAAGACGGCAACGAAGAAGGTACCGCCAATGATGCGCTGGAGCAGATGGAGGAATTGGAAGAGCGCATGCAAACGATCGGGGCAAACCGGAAACGCGATTATTCCAAAGAAGTGAAGGCCTCATGCGGTGTTGTTGTCGGTATCGGGCATAAGGGGCAGCCTGAGTTTATTTATGGACTGTTACGAAAAGAAGATGAATCAGCGCTGATAAAAGGCGACAGGGGTGCAGATGCCGCAGAGCCCAAGCCCGATTTAGGCGATATCGCGGAGAAATCATCCGCGTATTCCGCCGCTCTCATTGAATCCCTCACACAACATAAGACTGCGGCCATCGCCGTTGAGCTAGCGCAACAACCATCCATTGCATTGGCGGCGCTTGTGCATTCGCTGATCTTGAATGAGTTTGGCTTGGATTTACATTTCTATCGCGCGAAAAGCAGTCTTCAGGTGTCCAGTCGCCAAGCGGATCTCGCCGGAGCCAGCGGCTCGTCTGCGCTGGCGCTGCTCGATCAAAGAAAGATCGATTTGGCAAAGCAGTTTCCGCCAACGCCAACGGCGCTATGGTTGTGGTGTCTGGAGCAACCGCAAGACAAGTTGCTTGACCTACTCGCATACTGCGTTGCGCGCACCGTCCATGATGTTCAATTCAAGAATGACAGTGATCCGGCTCGTTTGCAGCATGCGGATGCTCTTGCCCGTGCTCTTAGTTGCGATATGAACAAATGGTTCACGCCCACTGCTGAAAATTTCTTCCTTCGCGTTCCTAAGTCCAAAATTGCTGATGCGTTGGCCGAGGCCGGTAAGCCGTTGGCGAACGACGAACTCAAGCGGAAGAAGGCAGAATTAGCCGCCCAGGCCGAAGCCCAACTCGCTGGCACGGGCTGGTTGCCGGAACCGGTGAGAGTGTCCGTAGACCTCGATTCGGCAGATCCGAGGGAGGCGTAAACCTCAAACGTTCTCTATCCCGGAGCTAGGAGATTATGCGGCGAGTTTTAGTGTTAAGTGCGTCATTTTCTGCTCTGGGACAGCCTCAATTTTGAATCTAAAAGAAAGAGCTTGGTTTATGCAGCAATACTCGGTCTACTCCGCTGACCACTTCTGCCATCGGCAGTTTGGAACATCATCACTCAGCTATGTTTTTCCCGCTTGCGGCCGTCAAATGATCCTGGAATGGGAACGTGAGCCGGTAAGGATGCAGGGCGACATGGATGAACCTGCGATCAGAGAGGAGAAAGGTGCGTGACGAAACTACCTACTGAATTGATTGAATACAAGCAATGGGTGCTGTGGCGTAGGGCCGACGTAGATGGCCGCAAAACGAAGGTACCTATTTCGCCCTGGAGTGGGAAACCCGCCTCTTGCGACAAGCCTCAGACGTGGAGTTCATACCGCCACGTTCGTTACGCGTCGCGGCGGTTTCGCTGCGATGGCGTAGGATTCGTATTCACGGACGAAGATCCATTCTGCGGCGTCGACTTGGATGGCTGTCGGACTGTCAATGGGGTTATCTCGCCAGGCGCTCTAGCGATTATAGATCGTCTCAACAGCTACACGGAGCTTTCACCCTCCGGCACCGGCGCTCACATCTTGGTTAAAGCAAAGTTGCCCGGCAGAGGAAGAAGGAACGGAAGAATGGAGATATACGATTCAGACCGCTATTTCACGATGACTGGGAACCACATTAGCGGTACACCGCTCAAGATCGCAGATCGGCAAGGTGAGCTAAACGAATTAGCTTGTGAGCAATTTCCATCGCTTCTGCAATTTCCGGCCATTGTTTCATCACACCTGGCGGATGTCTCGGATGAACAACTGATCGAACGTGCCAAGAACGCCCGGAACGGAGAACGGTTTACTCGGCTTTGGCAAGGCGACACTTCGGATTACGGCGGCGATCACAGCCGGGCGGACGTGGCGTTGTGCTGTATTCTCGCGTTTTGGTCTGGAGGCGATAGCGACCGTATCGACCGCCTGTTCCGCAGGTCCGGACTCATGCGCGATAAATGGGATCGGCGTACAGGAGACACGACCTACGCGGTAATGACTATTCGGGCAGCTTTGAGTGGTGGTTTAGCAGGGTCGTTCCCCAAATAAGCATGAACTGGGCTTCGGGCTACTCCCAACTTGAAAAGGCTGGACGAAAGCAAGAACGGCTCAATAAGCTCTAGCCGGTTGTGTCAATTCACGCGGTGCGCCGCAGTCACGCATTAAAATAGTGATGCTGTGAGCCTCAACGCGGACGGGATACGAGTAAGGAACGAATGTGTACTTGGCCAAGAGCGGAAGAAGACCGCTTGCGGGCAGTCTCCCATTTCAAAGGACGTGTCGTTCATGCAGTCGTTACCTGTCACCCTGAAGATTGATCGGGAGAGAGATGAATAGTGAACGGCGGCTTCGAGACCGTCTTCGCAGTCTACTGGAGAGTCCGACTGAACGTGAATGGGTCGAATTCAAAGAGAACAACAGCGAACCAAACGAAATCGGCGAATACATCTCAGCCCTCTCTAAGCCGCTGCACTGCAGGAACAACATGCCGCTTATCTTGTCTGGGGTATCCAGGACGCCACGCATAGAATAGTAGGCACGAGTTTTCGACCGCGCGAAGAGAGAATTGGCAATGAGGAATTGGAAAATTGGGTTGCGCGACTACTGGAGCCGCGGATCAATTTTCGTATTCACGAACTCCCATACGACAGCGGCTTAGTCGTCATGTTTGAAATCCCTCCCTGCGAGCAAATGCCGGTGAAGTGGAAAGATTCTGCATTTATTCGTGTTGGTTCCTATAAGAAGAAGTTGAAAGATTACCCGGACAAGGAACGCGAGCTTTGGCTGCGGTCATCCCGGATCAGTTTCGAAAAGGGAATTGCGGTCCACGGTGCCACCGGAGAAGAAGTGCTTACCAGCCTCGATTATCCGGCGTACTTCGAAATGAGCGGTCAAGCTGTTCCGTCGACGCGAGAAGGCATATTGGAAAGGCTCCAGCAGGAGCGGATGGTTATGGGCCTCGGTGGCGATCATTGGGACGTCACCAACTTAGGTGCTCTTCTTTTTGCACGCAAACTGGTTGACTTTCCGTCGCTCTCGCGGAAGGCTTTGCGCGTCATCGTTTACAAGGGAAAGGATCGGACGCAAACAATTAAAGAACAGGTTGGTGTAAAGGGCTATGCTGCGGGATTCGAAGGTTTAATTGGCTATGTGAATGACCAGCTCCCGTCCAACGAAGAGATCGGCGAGGCATTCAGGAATGAAGTGCGGATGTATCCAGAAATTGCAGTGAGAGAGTTGGTTGCGAATGCCATTGTCCATCAGGACTTGTCCATTACAGGAACTAGTCCAACCGTCGAAATCTTTACTGACCGGGTCGAGATCACCAATCCTGGAAGTCCTCTGATCGAACCATTACGATTTATCGACGAGCCCCCGCGTTCGCGGAATGAAGATACTGCCGCACTCCTGCGGCGGTTGAAAATCTGTAAGGAGCGCGGCAGCGGAATCGATAAGGTCATTTTTAACATCGAACTTTTCCAATTGCCAGCACCGGAGTTTCGGGTTACGAATAATAGCGTGGTGGCCACGTTGTTCTCGGCCCGCAAACTCACCGAAATGGACCGGGCCGACAAAATCCGCGCATGCTATCAGCACGCTTGTTTGCGCTTCATATCACGAGAGATAATGACAAACGCTAGTTTTCGGAAGCGCTTAGGAATCGAAGACCAGAACTACGCAACAGCTTCCCGCATCATTGCCGACGCAATTTGACGCCAATTTGGTCAAGCCCAGAGATCCCGAAAACACGTCTCGGAAGCATGCCAGCTACGTACCATTTTGGGCTTAGCTTATGTGACGGTTATGTGATGGAAAGGCATCCTTTGGGAGAACTCGCAAACCATTCTCAGGCTAAGTCCTTCAAAAGCAATCACATCCGAAATTCTGACCCTGAGCCGCTTATGTGATGAATTTCAGTGGGAGATCGCTGCGTCCCTCAGCTTTCCAGATCCCGCTCATCAAACCCTTCCACCCACAGACGGTAATTCCTCTTTTGCTGGATGGCCGAATGTCATCGAGATATCTTATTATGCGCCCCAATCAGGCTGGCCGGGTGAATGAAACTTGGCCCGTTCTTCAGCTATTCGTAACTGGAGAGCCTCGGCTTCTTCGGCGGCTTCTTGCAAGGCCCGCCGGCGTTTTAGGACGCGCCGCAGCGGAAACCAATCCGCGATCGTACTGAGCATGAGGCCGGTGGGGTTGTCCAGTTTTCGATTTCGGTAGACGACCATGGCACGCTGACGGAAGAAATGCTGAATTTCTTCGGCGCTGGCGTTGGACACGATTGCGCGAGCTTGTTGCCAAAGACGCCGGAGTGCCCCGTCGTCGAGCGCGATTTCTTCATCCATTAGCTGCGCGAATTCTGCGGGAAATTCTTCTGGAACGCTCGCCGTCGTCGTCGGCTTAAGTTCCGGGATTAGTTCATGAAAGAGTTCTTCCTTATATGCGATGTCGTTTTTGTCATCCTTTATCGTCGATTCTGTCATCCTTTCGGGGTAAAGGACGACGTCTATGTCATCCTTTACCGCATCCGACCCACTGGAAAGGACGACGCCGGTGTCATCCTTTGATATCTCCGTGCTGCTTTTCACCTTGCGTGTCGCCGCTCTTCGCTGGTTCGCTTGTCCCGCTGCAGCCCGCTGTTTCAGCGGCACTTCAGCCGAAATGTTGCAAGGCCGCCCGTCAGGATGCAAGTGGTACCAGATGGTGGCGTTCCCCCGACCGCCAGCGTCGCCTTTCGGCAGGCAGATCCAATCACCGGCGAGCAACTCAGACCGAATGCGCTGTACCTGCCGTTTGCTAACTCCGCCGAGTTCAGCGGCGAATGTTTCATCCGTCAGGAAGACCTGTCCATCATAGGGCCGTCGCGGATCGCGGCCGCGATTCACGTGATCCACCAGGACGCGGTAACCCAGTTGCGCCCGTGGTGACAGGTTCGATCCGACCACGTCGGCTCCGAATGCCTGGCGAACCAATGCGGTGGACTGTGCGTCCATTGGCTCAGACGCCATGGGCTTTCGGAGGGGGAGATCGCAACGAAAGCTAGGAGCCGATGCTGAAGCCATCTGTCTTCTCCAAGTATTTATTCGCGAACGGTTCTCCAAACATGGCGACCAGTTCCTCCTCGTAGAGTTGTTTCCCTACGAGCCAATCCACTTTCGCCCACGTAAGCCCAAATCGGTCGCCTTCATTGGTAGCTGCTCTGGCGGCATCCCGGCACTTCTGGATTTCGCGTTCGCAGCGTGCAATGTATTCCGTTAGCGTCACGGGGTTGCTCCCACCCTCCTGTTCTGCATTGGATCCCTTTGGGGCAGTGACACCATGGGCACCTGCGGAGTCTGAATGCGCTGAATCTGAGCGTAGATATTCGTGAGGTCATCCGCAGTCTGGCGTTTCTTGATCGCAATTCCGCAAAGCCCTCCAGCCAAGAACAACACCAGCGCCAAAAGCCCTTGCCATTGCCAGGAGCGGGAACGCTCCTGTACAATCAGCCGAGCATTGTGTTCCTGAACGTGTCTCGAAGCTGTGGCCAGCTTTGTGAGTTCGGCGGATATGGTGGCGGAAATGCCCCTGTATTCTTGCGTGACGGACTTGAGTGTCACCGAAATCTGGCCCGAGAGGGCCTTGATGTCCCGCGCCGATGCGTTCAGCAGAGCGGTCGCATCCTGCAAGCCCGTTGCGGCCACTTGTTGCCGAAAGCTTTCACTCATAGCTTTGGCAATCGCACCGGCGTCGATGCCCTCTGCGATTTCCTGCGGCAAGCGAGCCAAACGCCGGTCCACCTGGGCGCGATATTCAGATGAAGTCTTTGTTTGTTCCCTCAGTTCTTCCAATAAATCGCGCACAGCCTCCGGCACGCGCTGGCCTAGTAACGAGAGTAATCCGAGGAACTGTGCCAATCGCAACAACTCATCACCCGCGGGCAATGAATTGAAGTAGGAAATGAGACCCGCAAAGGTCTCGCGATCCTGGGGCTCTATCAACCGGGCCGCGAGATCGGCGAGAGCGTCTGGTGGTGTGGTTACGTTCAAAGTAGAACATCCTTCACCCGGTCAAGCTCAGCGAACAGGTTCCTGCGATAGGCTTGTGCTCGCATCACAACCGTGGTCTGCTGCAGTTCGGGAACTTCCGTAGGCCGATCTGCAATCCGGTTCATCGTCAGGCCATGTTGTCGCGCTGGATTCTCAACTTTAGGCAACCGGTATTCCATGCCGATCTCGCCAGGCGTGAATATCTCCCGAAAACGTCGCGCCTGCTTGCTGTCATTCCAATAAGTGAAATCAGCCGGATCGGTGAGGGCGTTCTTCACAATCAGGTAATTGACACGCTCCTGCAAAGCGTCGGCCCACGTGCAGACGCTTTCGACGCTCGCCGGGTCTGGAGTTACTATTCCGATAGCTGTAAACGCGACACCGATTTCCTGGACCGAGCCGAACATCGAATCGAACCAGCGATGCGCTACAGCACCGGCCCCTGCACCCATATCGGCAATGACCAGAGGCGCACCTTCGTCCAGAGCATCGATAAAGGCATCTAGTCCTTCTGCTGTGTGAATGTTTACTTTGCGAGTTCTTGGAAAGAAATGGCCGAGGGAGCCGCGAGCCTTATTCTCGGTATCCAATTCCAGCAATGTGTACCGAAGGTCCTGTCGTGCGTACCATTCCACGAGTAAGCTGGTGAAAGCAGTTTTCCCCACGCCGCCTTTGCAGCCCTGGGTGAAAACGATCCGGCTGGTAATGGTTGTCTGTTCTGGAACTGGCCCTCCGACCAGTTCGGCTTCTTTTGTTTTCATGATTGTCAGTCCTTTGTGGTTCGATCGAGAATTAGTGGTTCGTCCGGGTCGTAGACGAAGCGCTTTCGCACTTCGGGAACAACCACAGGCTTGTTGCGAAGAGCTTGGATCAAGGCACGCTGCCGGGCAACCTCCTCAGGTGAAAGCTTGATGGCCTGTTGAACCGCCTGCTGCGGCGCTATCCGGTCTGGAGGTGTTGGGTCAAGAGCAATTAGCTGAGGCTTAGCTTCCGGTTCTGCCTTGCGAGGCCTTGATCGACTTTTTACAAATTTGAAAAGCATGGTCGTCGAGACCTGGATAGAGCATCGATCGGCGAGCAGTGTTTTAATGCGGCGATAGGTTCTGCCCTGCCTTCGCCAGCGCAGAATCAGTTCGCGGTATGGTTCGAGGCGAGAGCGTGGCGTATCCTTCGGAATGCTTTCGAAAATCCGCTGGAGTTCCGCGCTCATAGCGCAAACTCCCGAAGTGGCGTTTCGTCGTTGTTGAGCGAGATATGACAATAGGGGGCTCGTGGATGCCAGAGAGTGAAAGAAGCAAAGACACCATCCCTAAGCCTTCGGCTTAGGACTGTTAACGAGCAGGCAAAAGAGCGGGTTTGTCCACTCTCTGTCCACCTACCGTCAACCGTATGTTCACCTTTTATGAACCATCGGTTCACTGCAGTTTTGGGCCAGTTCTTCTTTGCTGTGCAATACATCGGGCTCTCGTTCTTACTGAAAATCTTCGACGGTGATGTCGGTGATGCTGCGACCGTTGTACTTCACAGAGCCAGGCCCTCGAACGCCGAATTTCGCTTCGTTCTCGGTGGGCTGGATGACGCGAACCACCCGGTGAGTGGAGAGAGCCGCCAGCAGTGCCGCCAAGCCATGCCCGTTGACGATAATCACGTGGGAAGCGAAAGCAATTTTTACTTGGGAGTTATCGCCTTCGGCATAGACGAAACGAAAATAGGGGAGAACGTACGCGCGTCGGCGAAGCTGCACGACCAGAGACAACGGCTTCGAGCCGTCGTCTTCGACGAACTGCCAATCTTCAGAAGCCAATTCCGAGCCCGGCATGGTGGCGGTTGACATGGTGGTTTATCTCCTGTTGCAGAAATGGCTGGGGTGGCTTTTGTTGAACCTGCTGAATTTCATAGAGACGGAAAAGATCGTCCTTCGTAGAGGTGTGCGCTGTGGTTGTCCTGTCCGCGCGCCGCGCCAGTTCGCTGGCGGATTGGCGATCGCCTGAAACTCCAATGGATTCCTGGAGACCGAGACTGTCGCTGGTGACTACAGTCAACCCCTCGCGTGCGCGGGTAGCAGAAACGTAGAACAGATCCTGCGCCATGCGCTCGGCCGCTATGACTTCAAAATCTACGGTCTTGCCCTGACTGCGATGCGCAGTGACGGCATAACCATGGGTGAATTGGCGGTACTCTGGAGGCAACAGGCGACCATCTTCGAGCTTGATCGAGTCATGCTCGACACGGGCCACGGTAACCAGCTCGCCATTCGTCGCTCGAAAACTCTTGTCGCGCCAGTTGGCCTGCAAGAGTAGTTTGTCGCCGGCAGAAATTTCAATATCCTGCTTTTCGAAGACGCCGAACGACTTTGCTTGGCGGCCAGTGATCTTCAGCGTCTCGCCATTCTCTTTCTGAACTGTGATGGCACTCTCGTCCGCGCTCACCACGTCGACGGCTTCATTCTTGACAAAGCCCTTAGCTGCCTTATGGAATTCGAGCACCTGGCCACGCTGATAGTTCTTCGTCTGCTTCTTCTGCGCTTCAGTCCAGTTCAAAGCCGTATGTTGAACGAAGGTTTCGCCCTGACTGAGTTCGGCGGCGCGCTGCCGGTCCTGCCGTATAGCGTGGGTCACGCTTTTGATCTCGTCATGCGTCGCAGCGATTACTAGAACCGAGCGCGGTTCGCCCTTCACGTTGGGCACAGCGGCGGCTTCACGGTAAGCTTTGCTTACTTCCTGGGCACGCAGACGCCGGTCCACTTCCCGAATGGCACCCATAGCTTCCAGCTTGCTGAAGCCTTCTGCCGGATGATTTCGAAGGGCTTCGACTGCGGCCTTATATTCTACGTTTGTCTGTCGTTGCACCTGCAGCAGCGAGACACTTTTCAGATTCGATTCGCGTTCCAGCACGCGCAGCGCATCTCCTTCAGAGACACTCTTGATCTGCGCTGTATCGCCGCTATAGACGATGCGAGCACCCTTGGTCTTAGCCAGGCCGATCAACTCCGCCATGTCCTTGCTGGCCACCATACCCGCTTCATCCACGATGAGCACCTGGCCAGCGAGTTCATGCTGCTGTTTAGGATCAGCGAGCAGCCTGCTCACAGTCATGGCTTGTGCAAAACCGACTTTCTGTAGCTCCTCCACCGCGCTGGCAGTAGGCGCAACGGCCACTACACTGCGCCGCGCTTCATTAAACCCGCGATGTAGCTCGTGCAGAGTAACCGTTTTGCCCGTGCCTGCGGCGCCGCGCAAATTCACCGCCAGGTCACGAGAATCTAGCACCGCCAGAACCGCAGTTTTCTGCTCTGGCCGCAGCCGATCCGAGACCACGAAATCACGCACTCTGCCCAGGGATTGATACTTGTCGACTCCTTCGTTTATGGTTGCCACCATCTGCCGCTCGCGTTCGAGACTTTGTTTTGTAGCCACTTCGCCGCGAGCGCTCAGCATCGCACCAGTGGCTATCTCGGCCAGCAGAGTGGCTTTCAATTCCGGCAATTCCACCCGGCCTCGCCCATGGCGCAACGCTTCCGTCCGCAGTTCATAGTCTTTTACGACAGACACCCGCTCGAACAAATGTTCACGGGCGTGAACCAATGATGGAGTGGCGGTTGCTTGCTCACGAGCCGATCCGCGCTCGCTCGCCACCCGGCGGAGATTCTTCAGCGTTTGCGTTTCCTCGGCATCCATTCGAGTCAACTGGGCGGCCTTCACCTCCGCTGTGCTGATTTCCGTGAGTTTTTCAGGCCGTGTATCCCGAACCAGGCGAGCGATTTCATTGTTCGAGGGCAGCCGTCCATTCTGAGTGAGGAACTCGGAAATTGCTTGATCGCGCTGCGCACTGCGTTGGCTGTATTTCTCAAGCGTCGTTTGCTGAATGCCGATAATGCCGAAACCACGATCCTTGCCATGTTCGAAACGATCCTCGATTCGATAGCCAAGGTTGGTTACTTCCCGGGCCAGGGCGTTCCGGTACACCTCGGTCAGGTACTCGCGCTGAGCATAGATTTCGGAGGCTTGTAGCGCTTTCCATTTGCCTTCGACTCCATCGTAGGTAAGATTGCCTGCCACCAAGTGCGTGTGGATCTGCGGATCTAGTTCGCGGCTGGTGTCGTGATCGTAGCGAGCTATTACGAGATTGGAAGTAAACCGATTGTCATTTGCTCCGAGCTTCCGAATGCGCGTGCCAGCTAAGCTTTCCATTTCTGTCGCTATTCCAGCCACGGCCGTCTTATGCGCATCGATCAGCCGAGGATCTTCCAGTGCTTGAACAGAAACGGCCTTCGGAGCTGAGACGGTGAAGTCATACAGATTGCGTGCTGTTGCCAACTTCTCGCCAAGTTCATTAAACCGGTCTGCACTTTGGCGTTGCCGTAGGAAGTCACCAGTAGAAGGGCTAACTCCCTGCCGAATGGCGTCGAATTGTTCCATGTTGACTGCACCTTCCAGGCCAAGCAGTTGAGCCCCGCGTCCGATCCATTCGCCGGTGATACTCTCGCCCACCGCGTAATAGTCATTATTCGAAAGGTGATGAGTCGCGTAGGTTTCGCCTCCGGTCATGGCTTTGATCGTCAGCATGCTTTACCCAATACTCACCAGTAATCTGGTCGAAGAGTCTGCATCCGGAGGCATCACTAACGGCGGCTCCGGCATTAACGCCACATCGGGAGGAAGCTGGAAATCCCGACGCGCCCGACGCGGTACAACGCGATCAACACAGGCCGGATGCTTTTCCGGCATGCTGATGAATGGAATTTCGACGGGGAGAATGACCATCCGGTTGTTCTTGAAACCGCGCTGCACGAAATAGGCGCGAAGATCGCTCATACCTTTGATCTGCGTGGCACTAATGGCGGGTTCGACAACTTCCACGATTCGCGAACTGTTGCGATCGCGTTCGTAAAACGTCGTAGCATGGCTATGCGTCTGTTCCAGCCGGAGCAGTTTGCGTTTACCGCCGATCCGTTCCAGGATGTCTGCTGAATCCGGGTCGCTGGTGGCAAAAATCCATTTCGTGTACGCCTGGCTGAGAATGGTTCGTGTCTGATCTCCGTAAAGGTGCTTCAGTTGTTCTTGGTTCTGAATGCTGGCAATGATCTGGTGACCAGCCGAGCGCAACATCGTGATGCCATCGTGCAACCGAGTGAGCGTCTGTAGCGTGTGCAGCTCGTCATAGACCAGCTTCGTTCGTTTGATCGTATTACTCGACAGCAGCCCGAGGATGAAGAGATCCATCCACATGGAAATGAGCGGCTTCAGCGCATCACGCGTATCGGAGTCGGAAGAGATGAATACCCAGCCCTTTGGGTCGCGAGTCCATTCCCGGATACAGAATTCCTTGCGGCCCTCGAACATCGACGGCATCATCCAAAGCGGATCACCAGCGAGTGCGAGCGTGCCGAGGACACCGGCACGCTGCTGGGGTGAGTTCGCCGGCAGTGTGTATTGATGAATCGTTCCCTGCACACGCCGCTCAATCTCGGGGTAGTTCGCAATCCATGAACCTAACGTTTCGGTGTCCGGCCGGAATTGGTCCAACAGGTAAGCTCCAAGGCTCACCGTCCATTGGTTGAAGATGTCCGCAGTGGGATCGCGGACAACCGGCGGCGGGAACAACGACGTCATCACCGTCTTGTAAGTTGCCAGGTCGTATCCTTCACTGCAAATGTTCCAATACGCGCAACGGTTATCGGTCGGGTTCAGGATCGTGTCGCCACGCTCAGGGCGGTAGAAATGCGCCAGAATCTCGCCGCCCTTCGCATCGTTTACCACGCAGTTAATGCCATTCGCTTCGGCGTCGAGCAGATCCTGATAGGTCAGGCTGGTCTTTCCCGTACCGGTATCGCCCATACGGAACTGGTGTGAGGCTTCTTTGGCCTCGGGAAGTCGGATGCAATTCCAGCGGGTTCTTGACATGAAGTTAGCGGTCATTCCATGGCTTCACGGCATACTTCATGCCGTCGCCTTTCACTTCCTGGTTGTATTCGTCGATGGTTGTAACAACAGATCCATCGAACGGAACGCCTGCGATGATCGAAGACCGATACCGATAATCAACAACAAGACCCCAGACCAAGGCGGTCAGAACCGTCAGCAGCGTGAGCGTGAGAGGCCACTTGAATACCAAGGCTGGCGGATCTGAATAGATCGGCTTCACTGCGCCGTTGTAGTAAACCCAGGAAGCCGGGCTGGCTTCTCTTGGATACCAGCCGTGGCGGATAATCTCAGCATCAAACCGATGATCAGCGTTGCCATACCGCAACAGGCAGTAACGCAATTGCTCGGCGCTCATACCTGCTTTCTGTTTCGGCCTTGCACCGAATAAGGAGAGCCCGCCAACCGTCGCTCGAATGGAATGCCCACAATATTCCGGATATCGACGCACTTGTTCCTGGTGCATCAATCCCCAGCCGCCGAACCAAACGATGGCACCCAGCAGGCCGCCCAGGAATCCATAGATGAACCCATTGTGTTTTACCGGAACCGTATCGCGGCGAATTTGATCTGGTGTTTTTTCACTCATAATAGCTAACTTCGACGAGCGTTTTTTTGTAACTGAGAATGCTTTTATCGACTTAAACTTATTTGCTGCTCGGGCACGCGGTCTCGACTTATCTCCGGGTTAACTCGCCCGGTAAATTCCTGACGCAGCTCACGCTCCCGATTGACTATCGGCTGCATCTCGTCGCGGATCTCGGCTCGTTGAATTTTCGGTGCCTGCTGATAACGTTCTGATAACTGTTGAAAATGCGCGTGCAAGTCACGGGCTTCCGAGACGATTTCCCGTTTACTCAATTGAGCAACCGGCTTGAGATCCCGCATCGCTCGCTCTTGTGCCAGTCCATTATTCTGTTCGTCCATAACATTCCTTTCACGCCGCCTGGCGTCGATATACTTCACGGGTTTCAAATTTGCGGCTACAATCGTCGTAGTCACCTACTTCTAAAACGCAATTCACGCCTCGCCAGCCGTCCGGGGTACGTTTGACTTCAATCACCAGATCAATCGCCGCGGCTGTCTCCTGCCGGGATAGGTCCAAGCTGCCGAACCCGGGCATCGCCAGACTTGCCAACCGATTCAAAGCGGAAAGCGCAGTATTGGCGTGGATGGTGGAGAATGTTCAGTCATGGCCTGTGTTCATCGCCTGAAGCAAACCATAAGCTGCTTCCGAGTCCTTCACTTCGCCGACAATGATCCGGTCGGGGCGATGCCGCAGCGTCAATGAGAGGAGCTGGGACACAGTGACTTCGGGGCGGTCTCCCACCTTTGGATATGCTTCCAGGCGTGGGCTGTTGCGATGATCCAGCTTCATCTCAACAGGCTTTTCAATCACCACGATCCGCTCATGGGCCGGTATATGTCGCACGAAAGCATTGGTCATGGTCGTTTTTCCGGTGGAGGTGCCACCGGATACTAAAACATTCTTCCGTGCCTGTACCGCCGCCACTATTAACTCAAGAGCCTTTGCGGTGAGGGCTCCGCGCGCTACTAACTCGTCAGTGGTGAAGTGACGCAAAAACTTTCGAATAGTCACCATCACACCCTGGGGTGAAATTGGCGGGTATGTGGCCGCCACACGCGAACCGTCCGGTAATCGGGAATCAAGCCACGGCTTTTGATAATCGTCTATTTGATCGCCAATCGATTGGCCAATGATCTCGATACCGGCGCGCAGCTTGCGTTCATCGATCTGAACGCCTTCAATTTCGCTAATCGTGCCAGCCTTCTCTAAGAACACCAGACCATTCGTGATCATGAGTTCCGAAACCTCGGGATCGAGCAAATATGCGTCGAGCCCCATCGAACGGAAGAACGGCAAAATAAGTTCGTCGATGCAACTCATTGTTTTTGTATGGCCTCGACGTTCGCCCGGTTCGGAATGAATTCAACGATCGTTAAGCCCAGCGGATTGATGGTCTGGTAGTCGGGATTGTCAGCACTCTGTGCATCTACCTGATCAGGATTCAGAAAGAAGCGCATGGCAACGATCCAGGTTTGGGCATGTGTTGCTCCATCTTTCGTGAAGGTCTTCTGCAGCGCGATATCTGCGGTGCCTGCCGCCGCCACAGAAACGCCGATGCTTTGTTTGCCGAACGACGTCAGATTCGTCGATAGGATCGTCACATCGTTTTCTGGCTCGCGGCCAGCGAGGATGTTGGCGACTACGTTCTCTCTCTGATCTCGATCCTTGATCTGCTGCCCGTACTTGGACTCCAGAAACAAATAGTTTTTCGGAAAGGTTTTCAATACAGACGCGCGCAAGCGACGAAAGCGAAATGTTGCCCAGTCTTGGAGATAGGTTTTCGCAACTGCTGCGTCGGGTGTGTAGTGTTCGAGGTCCGAATACTTGACGGGCGTAGCGCGCCCGAACTGATCGAGCTTAATGTAGATGCGCCTCGCGGGTCGCATTGCCAAGCCGTAGATACAAAGTCCGAAGAGGATCAGTAATATGCTCTGTCCCACGACAACCGTGCGCGTTAGACGCTTAGCATAGAGCCGAGCCGCGAAAACCTCTTCGGCGATCTCGTCTTTCTGGATAGGCGGCAATTGCTCGACTTCCTGTTCATCCGTTGGAATTATGGTGGTTTGTGCCGGCATGAATGACGTCTAAAGAAGCGCGGTCGCGATGCCGCGAACCGCCAGTGATTGAAGCGCATTGGCGAAGCCTGAGGCCACACCACCAATGCCGCCGAAGACAATATGTGTAATCTCCGGAACCTTGAACATCGTCCACAGAAACACAACGGTGATCAGAATCAAATAGGGCACGCTCACCAGCCACCGACCCACCGTGTAGCCGTGCAAATTCGAAAAGAAATCAAGATAGGAGTGACAGAAGATGAAAATGAACCCAGCTCCCACGAAGACGTACATGGAGTAGGCCAGCATGTTGTCGAACCAGGTCCAAAACTTCTTGTCGTAACCGGGCAGCACATAGAACGGAATCATCAGAGGCCCGCAGAGCGTGAGCATCCCGACAATTGCGTAGCTGCCAGCAGTGATAATCGTCATGGCCACCTGACCCAAGGCGATAAGCCCGAGCACCAGAATGGTGAGAAGCGCCGGCAGAACTTGAAACATTCCAACGGGCGGCAGATAATGAATCGCATTGTTGAAGTCGGTCAGAACTTGCTTCAACAGATCGGTCGTTACGGCGTTCGCAAGAGCCTGTGCCAGATAAGGAAACATCTGATGAAAATTGAACGGCAACCCTGGCAACGGAACCATGTAGAAGGTCATCATGAGCGTGGCAATTGAAATTCGAAACAACACAGCCACATACGCCACAGTCGTGGCCAGCGGATTGTAGTGGTGTGATGACATCGAGCGCATCGTGCCTTGCAGAAGTGTCTGTAAAAGCGCGTAGACGCCAAAGAACGCCAACATCGTCCAGCCAAACGGCATTATGGAGGGCGCCACATTGGAAACCAGGTCCGTGACGCCCAACGTGACTGTACCCTCAAAATTGACCGTGCCCGCGATCGCGTTGTCTACATCGGGCGGCAGCGGTACCGACTGCCCGAAAGCAACGGAAGCAAACAGGATCAACAAAATGAGTTTTTTCATTTATGGAACCACGTAACGATGTGATGACGGTTGCGTCTTTTGGGCGAATTTCTGCTGTAGCTGCCGGTCCTGTTGGGTAACCTTAATGGGCCGGCCGCCGCGAGTCAGAAGAGCCGCCACTATACCCAGGACAGCCAAGATGACGGCGAGTAGTTTAATTTGGAGTGCTTTCGTCATGCTTAGGGCTCCAGATAACTGCCTGTAGTGCTTGAGGTCAAACTGGGATCGAGTAAAGCCGGTGATGAAGCACGCGCGGCGGCGACGTCCGAGTACCAAATCTGTTCGTCGGCTAATTTGTCCCGCTGCACTTTGGCCTGCAGCGTTTGCTGTTCCGCCAAGCAGGCTTGCAGATTGCCGTTTGCTTTCGCCTGTGTTTGTGCCTGAATGTGCCCGCTAGACAAGATATTCAGAACCGCCACAATGGAGTTTTTGGCATCGCTCTGGTCGAGCGTGTCGCTGTCTAGCTTGTCTTCGGCGGCTTGATTTGCATCCTGCGTCGATTTGTAATTCGCAAGGATGGTGGCGCAGCGTTGCGAGGTCTGGTCAAGCAACTGGATCGTCGCGTACTCGGACATCCTGTGACTACTCGACGGCGTGGAGGTTCCGAGATAGCCAGCATTCCCGCTGTAGAGTGTGCTCTGCTGCCATGCCTGGCCGGCATTCAGCACGTCGCCATTCATCACGGCGTTGAAATTGATGGTCTCGTTGTAGTGAGACTGAGTCACTTCATTGCCGACAGCAAAACCTGCGATTTTCTAAACACTTTTGTTCTGCACGCGCTGCGACATCTGCATCGCGAGGTTGTACATCTGGAGACCGTTCTGAACGATCTTCACCGTCTGGTTGTACGTCTCCATCAACTTCGCCCCGTTACTGATGTCCTGGGTCCAGATCTCGCCCAGGCTGGCATAACTGGATGGGTCGAAGACAATATCTCCAAAGCCGAAAATGGCGTACAGGGGTGACGGATTCACTACCAGATAGCCGAGGCCCAATAACAAGGGAACAGCCGTAATCCACTTCTTTTTCATTTGCATGTCTTAAAAACCCTTTTCTACCTGAAGAGACTCCCCGGCATGCATAGACTTGCCAGGACACCGAGCGTTAACAAGAGGACGGCTAACCAAAAGCCGACCCGAATAAACCCACCCAGCGGATTGAGCTGGGCGTTGATCATTTTTAACTGTCTGATTTGTTCTTCCTCTGCTGTTCTCTGCTGTCTCATGACATCTGCTCCTTTCTAAAGATCCGGGTCCATCGTATGGTTCTTAATGTCCGGCAACAAGAGATCGCCGGTTAGCATGACCTTCACCCGCGCCCGTTCGCGAATCGTGAAGGCCGGTAATACATTCAGGAAACGCTCCATGACGCGCTGAGCGCTTTGGCCGAGTCCCTCGGATACGCCGTTGCGCATCTGTGTGCCCCAGTCATAAGTGCCGTAACTGGCGTTGTTTCCGATCTGGGTCGTTGCCGAGATAGCTGCCAGCGCCAGTGAGGCGCCGAAGATCTGAACATAGTGGTGATTCACCAAGTCGCGTAAGCCAGTCTGCCCCACTACATCCAGGCCCTGAAATTTGTCGAGGCTCACCGAGTAGCCATCCGGCATAATCATGCGGTGAAACGCTACGAACAAGCGTTCCTGATTCAAGCTGCCGACGGCGCTAACGCTACCCAGAAGCCTCGTGCCTTTGGGTATGAGAAGGTGTGAACCGTTCTCCGTGTAAACATCCGTCGTCACCATCGTGATCACCGGACCCACTGCCGCACCGGCAAGACGATTCACGAGTACCGCTTCGATCACCGTGTCTTCCATCAGTCGATAGAGCTTGCCAAACGAGGAATCGAAGGTGTAATCGTCTTTGGGATCATGTGCTTGACTTTTCCTAACGGCAGTTTCCGCCTGTTCTCCTTCCGAGCCCAAAACATCGGCGAAAGTAGAGCGACGGCGCTGCGCTGATCGGCCAGACGCTGCATCTGTCGAAACGAGAGCTGGAGTAACGTCCTTGGCAGCGTCAACGGACGAAGGAACTGGCTGTTTCTCTTTCTCGAAATAGTCGGAAAAATCCAAAGCGACCGGTGAAGAATCGAGGTCATTTTGTCGGCGATGCTGCTTTTCGAGCGCGGCTCTTTCCCTTAGCTGCTGCGCTTCCGACTTCGCACTGCTCCGGCCACTGCTGCGGCCATGTTCCGCGTTATCCTGCGCCTTCGTTTTCTTCGGAACGCCATCGGCCTCACTGTATGCATCAGCAGCCAAGTCGCCGCTCTGGCCTAAAACCGTATCCTCATTGTTTTGAGCCGTTCTGTCCCGGTCCATGCCTTTCATGTAAGCGGCTTGACCCGACTGCTGTTGCGCAAAGCTATCGCTCTGCTGATGTGTCATCGTGGTCGGCTTCGGCGCCCCGTGTGCATCGGGCGCTACTTTTCCAGTCACAAGCCCAGCGATGTTCGCCAGGATCACGATGCCCAAAATCACGCCCGCCAGAATCATTCCGGCAAATACAATCTTGCGGCTCTTTTTCGCAGGCGTGGGTGTCACCAGCTTGGCTTCCGCCAGCCGTTGTTGCTCATCTGCTTCTTCGTAGGGATCGCCTGTCATGATTTGCTCCGGTCGCGGTGAAAGGTCAGCTTGTTCACCTTCTTCGGTCCGATGGCGAAGTAACCGTCGTAAAGCAGCTTGGGCACGGTGTACAGTCCATTCGCGTAGCTGTACTGAATCAGGCTGGGCTTACCGTCTTCGTCGATCTCGTACAGCGCTAGAACTTTCTTTCCTCGGAAATACGTAAACTTATCATCCGACCAAGCCATCTCAAAACCGAGCTTTTCTGCCTTGGCCGCATCCCAGTCGTAACCAAAAAAGAGCTTGCTCGGATATTGCTCCCGATAGCTAGCAACGGCAGCATCGGCCTTGTCCTGCGCTCTTTTGGAAGCTTCAGCCAGATCTAGCTTTAGGCTTTCCGCCTGTGTCGTGCAGCTCACAACCTCTTCGGCGGGTACCCATTTCACCTCTGGTACTACTGGGCTATTACCGGTGGCGCCGGAGTCCGCATCGACCTCGGCATCAAACTGGGTGTCCACGCCGGTGACCTCTTCAAGGAATAAGGAAAGCTCCTGACCCGTATTGGAAACGACATGCAAAGTCGTGTGAATTCCAATCTCTTTGGGTTTCACGGCCAGAAAGCGAGTCGGCACCGTGCCGGCATCGACAAACCAGATGCCGCCCTCGCCCTTATCGCCTCCATACACATTCATCACTCGCTGCCCATCCGGCAACCGGATTAAAGTCGCCTGGCCGCAGGCCACACGAATCCGCACCGGCTTACGCTGCCCCATGCTGACGTCTATCGGGTTGCCAGGAGTGGGATCGGCTGGCTTGCCTTTGGCAGCAGCCGCAAACGACGGAACGGCCGCCATGGCCATCAGTAACGAAATTCTGAAACACCGAAATGGTTTTTCCATCCTGTAGTCTTCTCGTTAGTGTCCGCTGCGATACGCTGCGGCTATCTCTTTCATTTGATTCATGCCCTCCGTGGCGCCGAACTCGGCGACCATCCGGTCGCGCAACGCTCGCTCCGAAGGCTTGGTAGTGGCCCTGGCATAAGCGGCTGGGTCCATATTCATGCGCAGAACTTTGAAGTAACCAGTACCCCCAGCAACGAACGGCTCCCCGTCGACCTTGACGGCGAGTTCACGGTCGCCAAGCGATTCCAATTCGTCGAGCTCTTTCGGGTTGAGCCGAAAGTGCGTGGCGTATAGCTCGCGATCAAACGCCCCTCCCAGGAAGATCGTAGTGGGGCATGCGTTCTTTATGACTTCTGCATGCGCTCCCAGATCTTGCAGCGATTGAGTCACCAGCGTGGCCCACGCGAGATTTTTAGGATCTGCCTTGATCGTTTCAAGCAGGAACAACAGCACCGGCAGAAGACCCATTCGCTTCCAAAGCTCGTCCAGGACGATGTGTTTCGGCTTGCCCAGATTCTTTTTGTCGCGAATGACGTTTTGGCAGAGCAGCAGAATCCAACTCATCTCGACTTCCAAAAGATCGTTGTGCTTATCGCCCAAGCTCGCGAAGTCAAAGAGTTGGAGATCGTGAAACTGTAAGTCGTCTTCGACGTTATCGAAGATCGTGCCATAGATGCCGCCTTCGATCCAGCGTTTAAGCCCCTGCCGCAAGTTCGGCGGCAACGTTAGATGTTTTAGCCGGCGCAGCTCCACCGGCACATCGAACAAACGTTCCACGCCTTTCTCAATGGCGTCTTGGTCGTCGTTGCCCACCGCGACTCCCGACTTGTTCAGCATCATGCGAATGATCTGCGCGATGGCATAGATGTTGTCCTTCGTGTTCGCTACACGAAAGAAGTTCAGTCGCGGATAATCCAGGCCCAAATGCGTAACCGCACCGCCCAGTTCGCGGACATTGCTTTCAAAACTGCCACCCTGATCGAAAATGAACGTCTTCGTACCGTACTTCATGGCACCGGTGAACAGTGCGTTTGTGTTCAAGCTTTTGCCGCGTCGCGGACCGCCTAACACCGTTGTATTTCCGTTGCCGTTCACAAAGGGTGTGAAGAAAAAGGGCGTGCCCTGGCGCGTTTCATACACCAACGTGTATTCGTCCTGAAGATCGTCCGACCACGTATAACCGAGGAATGGACTGTACACAAAAGAAAGGTTTGCTTTGTGGTCCCCTCGCAACCACATTTTCCGCACGTTATACTGCTGCCCCGGGAAGCACGAAAGATAAGCAGAGACTGCGCCCCGTTTCTCTTCCAGCAAGCCCGCCTCAGCCGGGTCGCTGAAGATGTTTTGGATACGCGGCAAAGCAGTCTCGATCTGCTCCCTGTCACGAGAGTGAACTAAACCGAACAGAGACAAGTGGCCGTAGTAGTGGCGGCCGTCCAAGTCTGTCAGGATGCTGCCCACATCTTCCACCTTCTTTTCCTGAGCGATGGTGGCGGCCCGGCGCGGCGGCGGAACTGCCGGATTATAGCCGCCCACCGCAGCGGTCCAGATATCACCACCCGCCATGCCCACGGCATTCTCCACCGCCACGGCCTTGCTCCGGATTGTCTTGCCTGGCTTGCGCTGCCAGACAGAGCACCAGACCATTTCGCAATCCACAGCCAACAACGCGCCCTACAAATCCGGGCGCGTGCCGCGCGGTCGTTCAACCAGTGACAACACCTGGCAATAACGTTTTCCCACCCGCAGGTAATCGCCCTCAAGACCGATGTGGACACGTCCTAATTTTTTCGGGTTCTGGTTCGGGGATGCCGCCTTTCGCGTGATCAGCGCACGATCAAGGTTCAGCAGATAGCTGTAGATCTGAACCAGTTCATCGGGATGCAAACGTTGAATCTTTGCCATCCGTAATTGCTGTTCATACAGCAGGGCCGCATTCTGAATTTGCCGCAGCACCGATCGAGACCTTTCTGCAAATTCTTCAGCATCTTCTGCGACCTTGCCGGGCATATAGAGCGTGACGATCAGTCGCACGCTCTTAAACCGGGCGTTGGCCTTGAGAAAGTCTACGCGTTCTTGCGCCTGTTGCCGTACGGCCTCCTTAGAGATTGGGCGGCCAGGCAGTTCGTCATTAGGGGTAGTGATCAGATATTCGAAGACGATGCACTTATCCGGCAATGTCCGGTTCGCAATCGCTACTTGCTTAGAAATATGGTTGAGCGTCTCGCGGTCAAGGCCTTCGCTGTCTATTCCGCCGACGCTGAAACTCACACCGTAGCCGGTCGGAGTGGCGAATATGCCGTTACGCAGAATGCGCGGTCGGAAAATATCATTGACTTTACCCGCTTTGCCGAACGGCCGCAGTGGGTCAGGAGTCGAGCGAACGTGGGGTTTTGTGAGCGATAAGTGCATCATTTGCCTGGGTCGAACTCCGAAGGTAGGAGAACGTCATGAAGGATGAGCTGAGGTTCTTTAGGGTCGTCCTTGGTAAGCCACCAGCCGAAACCAAGCACGGTAGGGCAGAGCAAGGCGCCGAAGGTCTTACAGCCCGGTAAAAGGAACAACAGCACCGAAAGAGACAGAATGCCGAGGATGACGTACCACGGCATTCCGAATCTGCTGGGCTCAGGATTCAACGTGTCGTTGATCGGTTCGAGCTTTTTTTCGTCCGAGATCATTGGGAGCCCCGAACCTAGGAAAGCCGGAAATGCTGCACAGACGGCAACAACAGCAGCCCAGTTGATACGCTTTGTCCCGTAAGCGTGTTGACGAGTACAAAGGCCAGACCAGCAAGCAGCGCACCGGCCAAGCCGCCCCCAACCATCGCCAAGCCTCTGGGTCGGTTGGTCGTCAGGGTGAGGCCGCCCCAAATAATCAGGCCCACAAAGCCCATGCCGGCCAAAGCCACGACCAGCTTTAGAATTGTGGCCCCGAGCATCGTGAAATCACTAGTCGAACCGGAGATATCGCCGCTCTGCGCGACTGCCAGAGTGGCTGTGAGGCCGAACAGAAAGAGCTTCGGCGCGGTCTTAGAAAATCGGACAAAGATATTCTTAATCATTACTTCTCCTTAAAAACTGGGTTCAGGCATCACGAAGTGCGCTAAAAAGGTGCGCAATCCAGGCGACGCGAAGGCTGCGTAGAGGTGCTGCTGTTCCTCCGGGGTAACCTTTGTTCGGGGAGCACATGTGGCGAGCTTCAGAATTATGGCGATTTATTGAGCTTCGCATAATATAGCGTAGTCAAAAGCTAAGTGAAGATTGCTGCCAGCAGGTCATGAGAAGGGGCTTTCTGCGGCGCATGCGCTTTAGCCGGTGGCGTGCCATATCGCCTAGGCTCCAAAGGTCTTTGGCACAGACGTTGGGCAACTCGTGGTGTTTGAGGTGCGCCCAGATGTATTCGACAGGATTCAGCTCCGGCGCATAGGCTGGCAGCCGAAGGGTGTGAATCCTTCCCTGCAGGCTGGCTAGGAAGTCCTGCACCAAGCGGCTACGGTGCGCCGCCAAGCCGTCCCAGACAATAAGCAGTTCGCCGGGAACGACGCGCAGCAGTTTTTCGAGGAAGATCACCACCTGCGGACTCTTGACGGTATCGGCCAAGAGTTCAAAGTGCAGACTCCATCTGCTGAGACCAGCAATCAGCGACAAGTTCTTCCAGTTGAAGTGATGAAACAGGATGGGGGTTTGGCCACGTGGGGCCCAGGTGCGACAGCGGTGCGGTTTCTGCGTCAATCCGCTTTCGTCAACGAAGACGATAGTTCGCCCTTCCGTGAGGGCTTTTTTTTAGCAGCCGGCCAGGTAATCCGCTTCCATTGGCGGATGGCCTTCTCATCGCGCTCCAGCGCCCGGCCCACCGGACGTTGTGGGCTCCAGCCCAAACCGCGCAAAATGCGCCAAACGTGCCCCGGATGGTAGTGAACGCCGAACTCCTGCGCAATCAGATCGGCCACGCGTTCGCACGTCCAAAGCGGTGTTTCGTAGCCGAGTTTTTCGGGACCCGCCAGCAGTCTGCTCGTCAATGTCTTACTTTGTTTGGCGTCCAGCAACGGCTTGCGCCCGGCCCGCCCCGCTTGGACCAGAGCCTTCTTGCCGCCGGTGCTGTATTCTTTGCGCCAACGGCTTACGGTCTGATTGGCGACCTCCACTGGCGGCCAATCTCACTGTTGTTGCGCCCTTCGCGCATCAGCTCCAAAGCGCTCATGCGCCGCGCCTCCAGCGCATCGAAGTCCCGAGCCACTCCACGCTGGTTTCCCATATACATAAGATCCCCACCGTTCCATTTGGTTTCCGCTATATTACGCGAAAGTTAATAGATAGAATACGCCGCACGCGCAAGGGTACGTGAGGGGCATATGAAAAGGTTGTGCAGCGAAGGATTAGTAGATGCAACCTACTTCGCCGCTTTTCCTCAAGTGCAACGCAAACATTATTGATAAGCACAAACCACCGCGACCCTCCTGCAGAACGCGCGACCGATGGCGCGCATTCTGCTCGTAAAAGGTTTTCGGTGCAGGTCTGACCAATTTCTGACAAACCTACGCCGGTTGTGCGGTTTTGCCGGTTTTGCCAATTCGAAGAAGTGCTAAGTTACTGAGGCTTAACGGTGGACAAGGGTTCGAACCCCATGCCGTCCACCAGTTCCCAATATTCCTCAAGGTAAGTGGAACACTTCTTCCAACCTCATCATTCCTTGGTCCGGCTTGCCCTCCAGTTCGACAAAGAACGGCTTCATCTCCCTTTGCCAGCGTTCATTCACTTCAAGGGCGGCCATTCCTTCCAGCGCATGCTGAAAGCTGGGCGTCATCAGGTAACCGACAAGCAGTCCGTCGTCTCGCAGAAACAGCGAATAACTATGCCAGCCTGTGGAGGAGAGCGCCTCGCGCATTTCCAGCCAAACATTTTTGTGCCGTTTTTTATATTCCTCCAGACAGTCAGGCCGGACCTGGAGAGAAAAGCAGACTCGTTCCATTCTGAAATAACAGATTATTGGAATATCATCTTGCGTGTTAAGTGGCAATCCTTGGCAGCCGTAAATTGTCTATTTCACAATACGAAACGACAAGTTCATTCTGCACGGGAAATAAATTTACCCGGTATCCTTCTGCCGGAACTCCCATATCGGATTGCGAAACAGTTAAGCTCGTTGGATTGCGCGGACAGCCTGATGCGCCAGCATCAAAGCTTCCTGCGTAGGGATCACGAAAGCTCCAAGCTTGGAATCGCCGGTACTGATTCTACCCTCGCGGTTAATCAGCCGGCTATTTTCCTCAGCGTCGAGCCGAAGTCCACACCATTCCATGCCGTGGCAAACCTGCTCGCGAACCCAAGGCGTGTCTTCCCCGATCCCTCCGCCAAAAATAATCGCGGTTGCTTCGCCTCTCAATGCGGCTAAGTACGCGCCGACATACTTCCGCACCCGGTAGCAGAACACATCCATGGCCAAACGGAACTTGTCATTTCCGTCCATCCGTTCCATCAAAACGCGTGTATCATGCGAAACGCCGGACATTCCCAGTAGCCCCGACTTCTTGTTCAGCAGTTCCTCGATTCCCTTCGCATCCAGGTTCTCCTTTTCAGCAATATAGCCGACCAGCGCCGGGTCGATATCGCCCGAACGCATCCCCATCACTAGACCTTCGAGAGGCGTGAAGCCCATTGAGGTATCAACAGAACGGCCCTTATAGATGGCACAGGCGGAACATCCACTCTCCAAATGCAACGTAATAAGCGACGCTTCCTCGCGAGGCGTAGACGTCAGCTCGCAATAACGGGAAAGCAGATACTCATGAGAAGGACCATGAAATCCGAAGCGGCGAATCTGATGACGCTCGGCCAGATCCGCCGGAAGCGCATAGTTGTAAGCCACCGGTGGCAAACTGCGGTGAAACACGGTATCAAAGCCCGCAACCATCTGTTGCTCCGTCCCCAACGCCTCGCGGCTCGCGCGAATCACATCGAGCGCCGTAGCATTGTGCAGCGGTGCCAGTTCCCGGAGTTCGTCAATCGCGGCAATCACGCGATCGTCGATCACGGCCGCGCTTTGGAATCTGTTTCCACCATGAACAACGCGATGCGCAACCACGTTTACCGATTTGAGCGACGGCAACCCGGCAAGCTTCTGTCCCTCGATCCAATGCAAAGCTTCACGCGTCGCTTCTGCATAATCCTTTGCGGAGACCTTTGCTTGCTCGCTGGAATCCTTGCCATAAAATCTCGATAGCGTAGCTTCACCTTTGCCGATGCCCTCGAGAATGCCGCTGATGATAGTTCGTCCTTCGTGCGGCGATACTTGTTTAGCATCCGCTTCGATCACATCAAATTTAAGGGAAGCGCTTCCTGCATTGAATACCAGCACCTTTAGGGACGCCATACTGATGATGGGACGCGTTCCGGCCGTCCTGATTTCGAATCGGCTACTCGGGCTCAGTAATTGTCAACATTCGATTACATGGCTGGCTTTTCAGCGTCTGCCGAGTTCCGGAGGGCCATGCTATTTCAATTCGGTTAATCACCGCTGCGGCACCAAGCCCGAAATGCAAACGCAAGTCGTTCTGCGAAAGATAGCTTCCGCCGCTTCTGACCTCACTCAGTTGCTGACGGCCTCCTGCAATCACCTTTACTCGCGCCCCAATCGCGCTCCGGTTTGATCGCACTCCTACCAGCTTCAATAGAGTCCAATGCCCTGGCGGATTCACCGCCTGCTTCAAGAGCGTTGGCGGCTCATTCTGGTTGTTAATAGCGATCTCCACGGCGCCGTCGTTGTCGATATCCGCGAACGCAGCGCCGCGCGCAGAATGCATCGCCATGATCCCGGGACCGGCCTGTTCGGAAATGTCGCGAAACCGGCCATTGCCCAGGTTCCGGTAAAGAATCGCCCGCTCCCGGTAATGAATATCGATATTGAGCCGATCCACCTCAGGGAAAGCATGCCCATTCACCAGCAGAAGATCCTTCCAACCATCGTTGTCGAAGTCAAAAAAGCTTGTACCCCAGCCAACATACTTCGTATTCTGCCCGAGTCCCGCCCCAAGCGTTACGTCGTCAAACACCCCATCGCCGTGATTCCGGTACAGGCTTTCAAACTCATCTGAAAAGTTTGTGCGGAAAATGCTGAGGTGGCCTTCATCTGTGTAATCGCCCGCGTCCACGCCCATGCCGGACATGGCTTTTCCGTCCTGGTCGAAAGCTGTTCCACGAATGACCGCTTCCTCCTCAAACTTGTTGTTTCCTTTGTTCATGTAGAGGAGGGATGGAGTCTGATCGCACGCAACGTAAATATCGGGCAGGCCATCTTCATTGAAATCGCCCGTCAGAACCCCCAGTCCGTAATGGCCGTCCGGCTCCGCAATACCAGAAGTCGTGGAGACGTCAGTAAAGGTTCCGTCGCCATTGTTCTTGTAAAGAATGTTTCGGTCGAAGGGCAACCCCTTGGGGCCGCAACTCACGGGTATGCCACGGTAAAAACAATATGGATTCGCGCCCGGTGCTGGAGTCGTCTTAGGATCGAACTTCAGGTAATTAGCGACAAACAGGTCCAATCGCCCATCCCGGTTCGTGTCCACAAATGCGCATCCCGTGTTGTACCGCGTTCTATCTTGCGTCAGGTGCGCAGCCGCCGTCACATCCTCAAAGCGCTTGCCCCGCACATTTCGGTAGAGATGGTTGTGGCCCCAATAGGTAACAAATAGGTCCGTAAATCCATCGTTGTCATAGTCGCCCGCACACACCCCTTGCGCCCAGCCGGACGACTGTAGGCCCAACGAATTCGTGACATCACGAAACCTGTCATGCCCCTCATTGTGGTACATCCGATTCGTACCGCCGGGGCCGGAAAGGACAAACAAATCCGGAAGCCCGTCGTTGTCGTAATCGATGAACGCGATACCGCTGCCGGTCGTTTCGATAATGAACTGCTTCGTCTTCGTTCCGCCGTTCGGAAACGAATCGGTCAGGCCAGCCCGTGCCGCAATGTTTCGGAAATCCGGGGCATAGGCCGAGTCGATAGCCCAGGCAAAAACCGCAAACAAGAGTATCCCGATTCCAGCGATCAACAGCAGCCGTTTCATTGCGCAGGCGGCTTGTCGCCAAGCCGCTTGAGAAAGTCTGAAAATTCTCCGTCCTTCGGCTTATGGAGACGATCCAAAATCGCTTTTTCGTCCTTCGCCTTCTCTAACTGCCCCGAATTGCGGTACGCCGTCAGGAGCGCATAGTGCGCTCGCTCATTGGACGGCTCCTGCTGCACCGCACGTTGAAGAAGCGAAATCGCCTGCGGATACTGCTTCTCTTGCGAGTCAATCTTCCCGAGCGCCACTAGTGCATCAACAAAATCCGGCATCAGCGAAACAGATTTCTCGAAGTACGGCCGGGCTTCCACTGTATTACCTTCCGCCACAGAGATCTGGCCGAGCTGAAATTCGCAAACGGTGTCCTCGGGACTTACTTCCAGCTCGCTAACAAACGCCTGTTTTGCCGAATGAAGCGCATCTGGACTATGAGATGCCAGCAGGATCGCGCGCCCCAACTGAAAGTGCAGTCCCGGCGCATGCGGGTTCTCTTCGATCGCCTTACGATATTCGCCCACGGCATCGGAGTATCTGTTTTCTACTTCGAATATCTCCGCCGAAAGCTCATGAACACGATACGACGCCGGCGTTCTTTGAAACATCGCCATGGTGGCATCGTTGAACGCTTTCATGTGCTGCTTTGCGGCGACATATAGAACGTCGGCATCGTTTGGAAAACGATTTTCCAGGACCTGTAAATTGGAGAACACGCGCCCCGGCTCATTCGTCGCTGCGTAACAATTGACAGCCGCAAGTCCAGCCATCTTCGACACCTGAGCATCAGTAATTTGCGAATAATTTGCCAAGCCCGGAAGCGCGGTTTTACAATCTCCTAACGCCGCGTACGTAAGAGAAAGAAACACATGCGCCGTGTTATCCGCCGGGGCTTGCGAAGCTACCTTCAAACGCTCCAACGCTAACCGGTACCGGCCTTCCGAGAACGCCTTCATTCCCTGCTCACGCGCCGTTTCGGCAGATATCAACAGAGAACAGGCCAACAATCCGAAAACGAAAATCCTAGTGACCCGCATCGTCCAACATCACGTCGACATTGCCGAAGCGATGATGCTTGGCGTCTTCGTACAATTTGAAGCTCAGCACCGGCGGAGCCCCAGGAGCGATCGCAGGCCGCTCCATCAGCCGCTGTTCTGGCGTTTGGCCTAAAATAGCGCATCGGCCCGACTGGTCGATTTGCTGCACCAGCGCTTGTTCAGGCGTAGGCCTACTCGCTACATTGGGTGCTTGCTGTAATGCGGCAGCGGACAACACCAGCGCTGTAAGATCGAACCAACTCATCATTGCTTATTCAACTCATCAAGAGCGTGACGGGCAGTCATGCTCTGCGGCTTGCGCTCCAATAAACTATTCATCACCTCGCGAGCCTGTTCTATCTGTCCTTGCCGCACAAAGAGACGGCCAAGATTCAGATAAAGTATATCGTCATCCGGAGCCACACGAACTCCATACTGGAAAGCCGCAATGGCATCATTCATCTTGTTCTCCTGCAGGTACAGGACGCCCAGATTATTGATCGCATCGGAGTAGTCGCGCCGCTGCGAAATTGCCTTCTGAAAACAAGAACTTGCCTCATCGAAATGGCCTTGTTTCGCCAACGCCAGGCCCAAGCCGTTCGCCGCCTCCGGAGATTGCGGGTCCAGTCCCGCAGCCCGGCGGTAAAAGCCCTCTGCCTGGATGGAATCGTTAAGCTTGTCAGCGAGCTGCCCGGCATTCAACAATGTATAAAGTAGGTCCGGCTTCAACGAAAGAGCTTTCTTGTAATACCCCATCGCCTGAGCCGAATCGTCGCGATCTTCATAAACCCCGCCGAGCTCGGACCATGCCTCGGCATAATTGTTATCCACCTGCAAGGCATCCCGCAGATATTTTTCCGATTGGTCCAGCTTTCCGGTGTTCAGGTAAATCCGCCCCATCAGTGCCAGCACTCGCGGGTTTGCGGGATTCCGCTGCAAGTCCTTTTCTAAATAGGGCAGCGCCTGCTCGGGATAAGAAGACCACAAGAAAGCCGCGCCCAGCTTGAAGTAATCACGATGCGGCGGTTTGATATAAAATCCCTCGAACGGCAGTCGCGGAGATACAGCGCCGGAAGTAAGTAACTGCAGATCCGCCCGATACTGCTGTTCCGAAGGCGGCTGCGCGTAGATCTTGGCGACCTCGCCTTCTTTATTCAGCAGAAACGCCAGCGGGGTGACTAGTTCCGTCCGCCAATCGAACAAATATCGCCGAAAGATTTGGTAGTGCGCTCGCCTGTCTGCCGAAACTTTTGTTAAATCAATTTCCGTAATCGGCGATGAGTAGCGAGGCTCAGCCGCCTCGTCCCCGGTCAGCAAGAGCAGTCCCGGCCCACTCACTCGCTCGGGTAACGGAACAGGATTGAGGAACCACGTGTCATGAAGCCGCACCTCATTGCTGAACTCCACGGGGCGTGACTCCAGCTTGCGCGCTGAACGAAATGGCATGCTCTCCACTGCTGAAGAGCCCTCAACGATCCTGTATGTTTTTCCCGCCTCCAGATGGGAGAATTCCTGAATCGCCCCCGAAGGCCAAGTCACCCGCACGTGCGTAGCATGTGTCGCGTCGTACAGCCCGAAAATCACCTGCTTACTATGCTGTGAAAGAAATCCAGAGCCCGCTTCAATCCACTTCGTCCGTCCGTCCACGTGAATGCGAGCGCCAATCGCATCGCGATTCGATTTCGTCCCTTGCAGCGAAAAGGCAATCGATTGATTCTTGCCCGCACAGTTATTCTGCAAAACTCGCACCTGCGGTCCCAAACGGCTCTTCAGGAGTATGTCCGGCCGCCCATCACCGTCGAAATCGGTCACCGCAAAAGCACGGCTATCATCGGCGAAATCGAATCCACTCACACCCGAAAAATCGAAGCACCGTCCACTGCGGCGCACATGGTACACATTGGGCTCCCGGCCGCTCCAACTGTAGTCCTCCCGGACGAACTGATTTAGCGCATTCCAGCCGCTTTCGTATTTCGCCGATGGCATCGCCGTCGAAGGCGAATACGCCACCACGTCGCGCCAGAAAAAGCTCATCAAGTCCGTCTTGGATGTATTGGTGAGCATCCCGCAAGTAACCAGAATCTCCGCCTCACCATCGTTGTCGAAGTCATGACCGCCGGAAGACCACGCCCAACGCCCAAATGCTACGTGCTGTGCTTCCGTGGTGTTCTCAAACGAGCCGTCGCCAAGATTTCTGTAGAGTGAGTTGCCTCCGGTATGGCGAAGGTAGGCATCCTTTCCCGTCGCGCTCCGGGCCGGAGCGAATCCTGGATCATGAACTACCCGCTGCCCCGCCGCGGTCCACATATTCGCGACGTACAAATCCGGACGGCCATCGTGATCATAATCGAACCACGAAGCGCTCATGCCCGGACCCATGTCCTCCACACCCGCGCTCCGCGCCACATCGCGAAAGCGGCCACCCTCATTGTGATATAGATTCTTCCGCCCAAAGTCATTGGCCACGTACAGATCCGGCCAACCATCATTGTTGTAATCGCACCACGCCGGCGCAAAACTAAATCGGTTGTTGTTCTCGTTAATGCCCGTCTCCGTAGTGCAGTCTTCAAACGCGCCGCTCCCATCCGCGTTCAACTTATTGCGGAAGAGAAAATTGGGCGGCCCATTCTGCGCATCCTGATAGGGCGACGGATACGTGTATTGCGCCTCGCTTTGAAAATAAACGTAGCAACAGAGATATAAATCGAGCTTTCCGTCACGGTCAAAGTCTGCCGCCGCCATCCCCGTAAACCCGCCGCTGGGCGTCGAAGCAAACCGGAACGCATCGGTACGCGACGAAAACCGGCCGCCCTCGTTAACGAACAGAACCGGTCCGCTACCGCGCAGAACAACCAAGTCCTGCCAGCCAGTATTCCGCAAGTCAAGGAACAGGGCCGAAGAAGTATCGTCCAAAACGCCTACATTCCATTGAGCCGTAATGTCTCCGAAAGTACCATCTTCGCCGACTTTGTACAGCCTGTTTGGCAATCCTCCCGGCTGGCAGACATAGACCTCATCCGCACCATCGTTATCGATATCGCCCACCGCGATCCCGTTACTCCCGTAGATATCGATCCCCGAGGCAGGATCCAGATAAGCACGCCAATACGGGATTCCGCGCCCCAGTTGCTCGCGAAAGGAAGCACTGCCCTTAAAACAGGACCCGGTCACATCGCGAAAGAATGGCTCCGCCGCAATGGCAACCTGCTCTTCGATAGGCTGAAAAGTGGTGAGCTTCCCATCCGCCCAGGTTTGCTTCCACTGACCTACCCGGTAGAGCAGCTTTCCCCGCTGTTCGCTGGCAACCTCATAGCGCACAATATCGCCTGGAAGAGGATAAAACTCGATCCGTCGAACCTGCCCCAGCGACTGCACCCAAGCCTTCCATCCATCCTGAAAATTGGTCTGAAGGTTCAAAGCCTGATCGCCGAAGACCGCCTCTCGCAGGTCATGCGCCACCTCCCGGTATGACGCCGGACAAGGCGACCGTCCCACCAGCGACGGAGAAGTTGGCAGATTAAGCGTGGTGAACGCCAGATGCAGAGCCTCGACGATCCGCATCGCCTCCTTTTCACCCGGAAAATCATCCCTGCCCGGAGGAATGAACTCGCTAAGCGCTAGGTAAGGCGGAACATGCCGTGGTTGCTCTGCAAATGCCAGCGGCGCCGACATGCGCGCGAGCGTTGGAATGCCAGCGAGGCAGGCAAGAAAGCGTCTCCGAGGGAGGCCTGTCCTGAAGAGTCGATCTATCACAACGTTTGAAGTCTGTAGACAATGGTACCTACAAACAACGAAACCGCTGCGCTAGCGGCCACTCACCCGGCCGCGCGGAGTCGGCCATTGATCGGCTACGTGTGCGCGGAGGCGGAGAATCGAGGTGGTTTTCAGCTCCGATACCCGCGAAACGCCCAGCTTCACTACGTCCCCGATCTGACGAAGATTCAGCCCCTCGTTGTAGTAAAGCGCCAAGATCGTCTTTTCTTGCTCCGGCAATTTTTTGAATGCGTTGACGATCAGCTTCTGCAACTCTCTCCGTTCCAGCTTTACTGACGGCAATTCTCCTGTGTCGGGAATAATCGAAAGGAGGCTCTGGCCACCGCTATCCTGGCCGACCGTCATCTCAAGGCTGCCCAGCGTTAACCCTTGAACCTCTACCAGCCGGGCGCGATATTCTTCCACCGAAAGATCGAGCTCTACCGCGATCTCTTCTTCGGACGGAGGACGTTTTAATTTCTTCTCCGCCGAAGAGATGGCCGCTTCGATTTCCTTGTGCTTCCTGCGCCGGTGCCGCGATGCCCAATCCATACTGCGCAGACTGTCCAGAATCGCACCCCGAATCTTATATTCGGCATAAGTCTTCAGCTTGACGGGCTGCGATGGATCATAATCGTCGATGGCGTTGATCAATCCAATCATCCCGCTCGAAACAAGATCGTCCAGGGAGACACTGCCTGGAAGATTCTCGTAAATGCGTCGGGCGATGAGTTGAACCTGAGGAGCATGTTCCAGGATCAGCTTCTCGCGATCTTCTGGCGTAATTGCGCGTTTCTCGACTTGATAAGCGGTCATGGATTCTGAAACTGAAGCGTCCGGATAACTCGTCCGTATCGCCTGTTACTACCCGTATTCACCGGAGCCAACGTTTCGCTAACGCCGTCATTTGGAAAGTATCCGCACGTAAACAAACTTCTCTACGAGGAACCGTACTGGAGGGAAAAGTGTCCGATAAGTATAGAAACGCGCACGCCTTGGTCTATCCTCAGAAATATCCGAAAAAGTCTGATAATTCTGTAAAACTACATCGACTTATTATTGTGACTACTAACCTGCGCGGAGGGGTCTTCATCCCACTCATATGAGCTACGCTTCCAGAAACGTCTATATCGACAACGAGATCATGAACGCCAGCTCGGAACGCTTAGTACAGGTTCTTTACGGTCTCGCGATCCAATCAATTGCCGCGGCTAAAAAGTGCATCCAGGCGAAGGACATTCCAGCGCGCGTGCGACACATCAATAAGGCCTTCGCGGTTCTCGTCGAACTGCACAGCGGTCTCGATTTCGAAGCCGGTGGAGAAATCGCTACAAACTACGCGGGCATTTACGACTATTGCCAAAGAAGATTGGTCGAGGCAAACACGAAACAGTCCGACGCGATTCTTGCCGAAGTTCAATCCCTTATCGAAGATCTCAATGAAGCTTGGCAGGTCGTTGTAAAGACCGTGGGCAACGAACGGACAGCCCGCTTGTCCTCCACCGAAATTTTGCCTAGCGAAGAAGCCCTCGCAGGCAATTTAAGCTGTCTTGGATAGCCTCATCGCAATCAACCCATGGCCTCACTGACGCAGATTATGCGCGACGAAGAGATCGCGTCATCTGAGAAATGGCAGGATCCTCGCATCCGGACCCTGTGCAAAGGATGCGGGCATCCGCGTTCCGACCACCACTCCATCTATAACGCCGTCGCTGGCGACTATATCCACACGCATTGCAATGATGGGTCGTGCGGTTGCGACGAGTTCCTGGAACGTCCGGAAAAACACATTCCTCCACCTCGGCGCTTGACTCTCAACAATCCGGCCAAGGATCTGGACTCCCGCTGCAAGGCTTGCGGTTCCCAGCAAAAAGACCACGTTTATCTTGGTCCCGATTGCGTTTCCGCCTGTGAAACAAATTGGAAAATGCTGGACATTCTGCGTCGCAACGGCGTCATCACCCCTACGAAGATCTAACCCGCCAGCCAATTCAGTTCGTTCGGTACCAACAAAAAGGGCTCCTGTTTCCAGGAGCCCTCTAGTTCTTATCTTTCTAATGCCGGCTTACGGGTGAACTAAATCCAGCGTCGTTTGTTCCATCGAGTTGGCTGTCGTGATCACGCGCGAGTTCGCGCTGTAACTATTTTGGAACGTAATCAGGTTTGTGAATTCTGTCGAGATATCAACCGTAGAGGATTCCAGCGCACTGCCCTTAATCTGACCGCGGCCGCCCGTGTTCGCTGTTCCGATAGATGCCTGCGAACTCAAACCGGTTGTCTGAAAATCGTTATTTCCTACCGCGACGAGCGAACCAGGGTTCACGAAATTCGCCATGGCAAGTTGCCCAATTTGGATAGTCTGCCCATTCGAAAGAGTCGCGTTGACAACTCCACCGTCTCCAATGCCAGCGTCGGTGATCGTAGTCGCCGCGCTTCCATCCGAACCCGGATTCGAGGCGTTAAAGGCTTGCGCAAACTGAGTAATGGCCGACGGTCCGTTGGGCGCCAGGTTGAACGCAATATTCTGGCCAGGGGAAGCGCCGTCCGCCCAATTAGATACTGTGATCGTCGGCGAAACACCGGCGGCCGGAGACGTCAGATTTCCATTCTGGTCGAACGTGAACGTCCCACTGCTGGCGGGCGTGGTCGTCCCATCGGACGCCGGCAGCGAAGCCTGCCAGGACCATTGTGCCGGCATTGCTGGCGTGGGTGGCGTAGCGCTCGAATTCGCCGCTGTCGCCGATTGTGTTTTTGTAAACGTCAAAGTTAATTGATGTTGTTGCCCCAGGGAATCATACACCGCCACCTGCGTTGTATTAGAGGCCCCTACGGCAGCCGTGGCATCAAGATTAACGTTCGTGAAAGAGAGATTTTTCGTTGCTACTGCCGGCTCCAACACGCCGGTCGGAATCACGATATCGCCAATCGGCCCACTCGTACTGAGATTACCGGAAAGATTCGTCCATCCCTGAACCGCTTCGCCCTCCGCGTTCTGCAGCACGCCTGTCGGACTTCGCTGCAAATTCCCGTCTCTCGAATACTGAGTAGCGCCCGACGAACTCTTGACAACAAAGAATCCTTGGTCTACGATCGCTGCGTCCAGCGGATCCGTGGTGGTCTGCGTCGTCCCGTTCTGCGAGAAGTTCCTCGACGTAATCGGCGTTTGAACGCCTAATCCTACTTGTGTCTGTCCACCGTTCAGCGACTCCGAGAACACATCCTCAAAAATGGCCGAGTTTTCTTTGAAACCCGACGTATTCAGGTTCGCCAGGTTGTTGCCCACGATGCTCACCGCCGTGGAATCAGCGTTAAGTGCTGACGCGGCTGTATTGAATGCTGCTAACAATCGTTTTCTCCTTCGAGACTTTTGTCAATTCGATATCGACTCGCAAACTCATTAAGCACGTCGGCTGCCGAAGCGGAACATGCACGAAAAGGCTCATTTCTACCCATAAATCGCAAAACATTCACGCTGATGATCGCCATCAATTTGCCACTCGGCACATTCCCGTCAACCGGTAAGTGACACTTTATTTTCAAGTCGGCAATCATGAGAAAATCCATTCACGAAGGCTACGATATTCCTAACAGAGCTAAAGCGCAGAATGAAAACAGTCCGATCCTTCGTCCTCCTGGGAGTTCTTGCGCTGGGACTGCAAGCCGGTCAAACGCCCGCAAAATCCTCGCCGCCCGCTAGCCCGGCGCCCACGCAGGCCGAACGCGCCGAAGCAGCCATGGAAAAGTCACTGGAGCAACAGCAGAGCTCACTGGATTCCTTCGGTCAAAATATCGACACCAGTTCCATACATCAACAGCAAATTTCTCTAAAACAGCAATCGTCCGTGCTCGGCGGCCAGGACAAAGGAACCTTAACTTCTTTGGCCAGCCCTGCGGAAAAGCAGCCCGCCCAACCGGCAGCGAACCAGGTCGCCGGGAACTCGCAGAATACCTTCTATACACTCCCCTGGCCATCGCCAGCACCCCTGGCCGTTCCCAACGTCCAGATGATGGACGATACCTGTCAGGCATTAGGCCAGAATGACGTCGAGCAACTGATCGATGGCGCGTCGAAAAAGCATGGCGTGGATGTAGATCTACTGCGCTCGGTGATGCGGCAGGAGTCCGGATTTAAACCCTGTGCCGTGTCCGTCGCAGGAGCCATGGGACTCATGCAGATCATGCCCGGCACCGCCGATATGCTCAAGCTGGACGATCCCTTCGACCCGGCAAAAAATGTCGATGCTGGCGCCAGTTTCCTAAAAATGATGCTTGATCGCTACCAAGGAAACGTCCCGTTGGCCCTGGGAGCCTACAACGCCGGGCCTGGAAATGTGGACAAAGCGGGCGGCGTTCCGCCCATCGCCGAAACGGTGCAGTACATCACCAACATTCTCGGCGACCTATCGCAAGCCTACTAAATTCTGCGAACCCTCAACAGCCTTACCCGAGCGAGCGAAGCCGGTCCTGCTTGCTCAGAATCTGCGTGATCCGGACGCCAAAGTTCCCATCCACCACCACCACTTCTCCCTGCGCAATCACGGCGTTATTGACAATAATTTCCACCGGCTCGGACACCGTCCGGTCTAGCTCTACAATCGATCCTGTCGTTAACTTGACAATGTCTTTCAACGGAAGCTGAGCGCGCCCGAACGAAACGCTCACCGGCATTTCTACGTCCAGCAACAAATCTAAATTGCGAGTATTCGGAGCCGCTACCGCCGGCGCCGTAGCAACCGCTGGAAGCGTCTCTTGTACTGCGGAGTTCTCGATGAGTGCATTCAACAAAGGAAGCGTCGAGAAAACCAGGACCGCACCCATGTCTCCGCTGGAATTTTTCAGGCCGATTGAGATCGTATTTGCAGCCGACAATGAAGGGGCCTGTTGGCTCAACCTTCCGGCGGAAACGTCTCTTTTCAACCGTGCCGAAAAGCTTGAAGCTAGTGCTCCTCCCACTTGGCCCAGGACTTCCTGGAGCGTCCCTAGCGCCGTCTCGTCATCCTCTCCTTCCAGGCCACTGGCCACCAGCAGCTTATGACCGATTGCAAGCGCGGCACTCCGCTCCAACCCCAAAAACATCTGTCCAGCTTCGGGCAGAAGAAATTCTTGCTGGAACCAGAGCGGGCTGTTTAACGCAGCTTGTGCCGGGGTCTTCTCCGCTTGCAGGGAGTCGTCGCCGAGCATCGCCGAAAGCGAAGCAACAAGTGATTGTTTCGCCCCTTGTTCGATGAAGGCAAGGGTTTCCTGAATTTGCGCGGACGTAGGATCCGATTTAGGCATCAATTCTCCAGGATAAATCTAACGGTACTACTTAATCGTTCCTATGCAGATTACCCTGGTACCCGACGGAACCTCATTATGCGAGATCACGGTCAACGACGGAAACGCATTCTCGGTCATTTGCTTCAGGAAATGGCGCGCTCCCGAGCTCGTCATCACGGCAACACCGGCATCTGTCACCGGCAGCGCATGCGTCAGCTTATCCACCACACTCTTCACCTGTTGCGGCGAGAGATTCAAATGGCTGCTATGCTCGCCATGTTCTATCGCGCCCTCGATCATCTGTTCCATTTGCCCGTCGAGGAAGTACACCGGCAAGTCTCCGGCGATATTCAAATGGGGCTTCACGATCGACCGGCGGATAGCCTGGCGCACATACTCCGACAGCAGGTTAACATTGCGCGTCATCGCCGAACCCTCGCTCATCGCCTCCAGAATCGTTTCGGCATCTTTGATGGCGACCCGTTCGCGCAGCAGGTTTTGGAATATTTTTTGCACGGATGCCAGCGTCAACTGCTTTGGAACCAGATCCTCAATGAGCTTCGGCTGATCCTGGCCCACTCGATCCAAAACACGCTTGGCATCCTGCCGCGAGAACAGTTCACAGGAATGCTTCTTAATGACCTCCGTGAAATGCGTACCCATCACTGAAGACGGATCGACAATCGTGAACCCAAGCGACCTTGCCCGATCGATTTGATCCGGCGTCACCCACACGGCGGGCATGTTGAACGCCGGTTCGCGGGTTGCGGTTCCTGGGATCGTGACTGCGTTTTGAGCTGGCTGTATCGCCAGTTCGCAGCCGGCGTGCAGCTCATATCGCGCCACTTCTATGCCCTTTACCAGAACCACGTACTCCCGCGCCTTTAACTGCACGTTATCGGTCACACGAACCGGAGGCAGCAAATATCCCATCTCGGAAGCAAACTGCCGGCGAATGGCGGCAATCCTCTTCAGCAGAATCGACTGCAAGCCGCCTTCCACAAACCGGACCAGCCCTAGCCCTACTTCTATCGCTACGGGCTCCACTTTCAACAAACTCTCGATATCTTCTTTGGGCTTTGTCAGCGCTGTCGCCGCGATCGTTAGCTTCGCTTTTTGCTCTTTTTGACGAAGCTTCCATCCCCCGAATCCTGCTCCCGCCCCAAGCACCAGAAAAGGAATTTTGGGCAATCCAGGAAAGGCCGCCAACGCGACCAGCACGCCCGCTGCCAGCATTAAAGGCTGCGCCTGGTTGAAGATCTGCTTTTGCACTTCGGCGCCTAAACGTGATTCCGAACTGGCGCGCGTGACAATCAAGGCGCCGGACACCGAAATCATCAGCGCCGGAATCACCGTCACCAAACCGTCGCCGATGGTCAGAATCGTGTACGTTTGCAGCGCCCGCGACAGTTCGACACCGTGTTGCAGAACCCCGATCAGAAAACCCGCGATAATGTTGATTCCAGTGATGATGATGCTCGCCACGGCGTCCCGCTGCGTGAATCGGGACGCGCCATCCATTGCGCCATAAAACTCGGCCTCCGCCGCCAGTCCCTTACGCCGTTTCCGCGCTTCGTGCTCATCGATCAGTCCGGAGTTCAGGTCCGAATCGATCGACATCTGCTTGCCGGGCATCGCATCCAAAGTAAAGCGCGCCGTGACTTCGGAGATCCGGACCGCGCCGTGATTGATCACCACATACTGAATGGCTAGCAGGACCAGGAAGATGACAATGCCGACGACGTAATTGCCGCCCACCACAAAATTCCCGAAAGACTCGATCACATCGCCCGCGGCTCTCGTGCCGGTATTGCCGTTCAACAAAATTAGCCGGGAAGAAGAAATATTCAGCGCTAGCCGAAACAGAGTCAGCAAAAGAAGCATCGTCGGATACACGCTGAACTCCGACGGCTTGGTGATATACATCGCCGACATCAGGACGATCACCGACATTGTGATATTGCCTGAGATCAGAATGTCCAACAGGATCGACGGCAGCGGCGTGATCATCGCCATCACGATGCAAAGCACCGCGACCGGGATGGCCAGTTCGCCCCAATTCATGGCGCGCAGCGACGCTATCCAGTTCGGCGAAGCTTGTTTTGGGATTGCAGTAGTCATTTTGTGCCGTTACGGCCGCTTGTTCACAGTCCGGTAAATGTAGGCCAACACTTCCGCCACCGCCCGATACAGGTGTGCCGGGATCTCCTGGTCCACATTGACTGCTTTATATAGTGCCTGGGCCAGCGGCTTGTTCTCGGTAATCGGGATCCCGTGTTCGGCGGCTATTTTGCGGATCTGCAGCGCCAGATGATTCTTGCCCTTCGCCACCACCGTAGGCACGGCCTTGGCATTCATGTCGTAATGGACCGCTACCGCATAGTGGGTGGGATTGACAATCACGGCCGTTGCCTGTGGGATAGCCTTCATCATCTTCTGGCGGGCGATGTCCCGCTGTAGGCGTCGAATCCGCATCTTCATCTGCGGATTCCCACCCATCTCTTTCATTTCGTCCTTCACTTCCTGCTTACTCATTCGCAGGTCTTTCGTGAAGTTCTTGCGCTGGCGAACGTAATCGACGACGCCCACCAACAACAAAATCAGGATCAGCCTCGTCAGCAGCCCCTTCGTCATCTGCCCTATTTGGGACAGTTCGGCGCCGAGTCCCATCACCGCGAGGTTCGCAATCGCTTCGAGATGCGGATGAATTTCCTCATAAAGGAGATACGCAATCAGCGGCAGGAGTGCAACGGCCTTCAGAGTGGCGGAAAAGTTCTGCCGTGGCATATGCTTTAACCGCGATGCGGGGTTCAGACGGTTCAAATCCGGCGTTAATTGTTTTAGCGAAAAACCAAAGCCCGTCATCGCCAGATGCACCATAAGCACGATGATGGCGAGCAAGGCGCCGCCGCCTAGAAGCGCCTCCATGCTGGGCAAAAGGCCGACGCTAAGCAGGCTGGGCATCTCCGCTATCGTCAACTCGCGGGAAGAAAAGGCGCGAGCAAACAGCAACACCATCGTGTTTTCGAGGCATGCGAATATCTTGGCCCCGATCGTTGCTCCGGCAAATAACGCGATTGCCAATTGCAAAGAAACAATAAAGTCGCGGCTAGTGGGAAATTGCCCTTCTCCGCGTGCCTTTTGCAGGCGGTGGAGTGTGGGTTTTTCGGTCTTCTGTTCCGCCATGGGCTGTCTAAGCTTCGGGTTATCTTGCTTCGGTTAAAAGGAACCGAGACGGCCAATTTCGTCGAAGACCCGGTGGGCCATTTGCTCGTAGAGAGTCGGCCACCGCGCGATCATCGCCCCTAAAAACACGAACGAGAGCGCCGTCTTGGCCGGGAACGTCAAACTGGTGAGTTGCAGTTGCGAGTGCAACCGGCTCAGCAGCGCAATCGCCACATCAATGAGCATCAACAGAAACACCATCGGAAGTCCCAGCTTGAACCCCATGACAAACATCATTCCGGCAAGATGGATCACGGTTTCAACCGAGGCCTGCTGCAAGGCATGGCTGTCCAGCGGAAACATGTCGAACGACCTTGCCAGAAGACGCAGCAAAGAATGGTAGATATCGAGCGTAAAGAACAGGAGCCCGGTCGTGAGCTGAGTCATAAATAGAAACACTCCCGTATCGGCTTTGCTGGTCGGGTCGGTGATCGAAGCAATGGAAAATCCCGTTTGCACCGAAATCGCTTGAGCGGCAAACTGGAAAGTATCGTGCAGGATCGCAATGGCCAAACCGATTACTAGTCCAGCCGCCGACTCTGCCAGAATCGCTAAGACAAACTGAGCGCCCGAAGATACGTCACTGGTAAGAATGGGCCAGGAAGGAAATAAGCAGAACGTGATGCTAACCACCAGCACAATACGTACTGTCGTTGCGGCATCTTTGAATCCGGGCAGCGGCAGCAAAAATAGGGCACAGCCCACGCGCATCAACGCTAAAACAAATCCCGCCACTGCCGGCAATCCGAAATGAACGCTAATGGGCATAGCGGCCCAGATTGCCCAGGATCTGTTGGGTGTAATCCACCATCTTTAGAACCACCCACGGCAGAATAACCAGGAACGTGACCAAAAAACCCGCCAGCCGGGGAACGGTTCCGAAGCTTGGATCTTGGATAGAAGTAGCAATCTGTAGCAGGCTGATCAAAATACCGACCACGAACATAACGGCCAGCAACGGCAACCCTACCCACAGCGCCGTCATTAAAGCTTGCCGGATAATCTCGACAACGAATTGTTGTGACACCTAACTGAAGCTCCTTACTAGTGAACCCGCGACTAGGTTCCAGCCGTCGACCAGCACAAACAACAAAATCTTGAAGGGCGCTGAAATTAACGCTGGCGGAAGCTGCATCATTCCTATCGAAACCGTAATCGAAGCCACGACAATGTCCACCACTAAAAACGGAAGATAAAGAACAGCCCCTATCTGAAACCCCGTTCGAAGCTCCGAGATGATGTACGACGGGATCAGCACCTCCAGCGACACATCTCCCGGGTTGGCGGGTCTCGGAGAGTGCGATAATTCCACGAACAGCCGGATATCTTTTTCGCGCGCGTAGCGCAACAGGAAGGTCTTCAATGGCTTCGCGCTTACGTCCATCGCCTGCTGTACATCCATTTTTCCGCTCTCTAACGGCTGCCAGGCATCGGTGTAGATCTGTCGCACCGTTGGGTTCATCACAATCAGCGTCAGAAAAAGAGCCAGTCCGACAAGCACCTGATTCGATGGAACGGTTTGCGTTCCTAGCGCCTGCCGTAGGAAGTGCAGCACCAGCGTGATTCGCAGAAACGGCGTAATGCACATCACGATCGCCGGCAGCAAAGTGAGCGCCGTCAATAAGAGAACGATCTGCAGCGGGATATTAGCCGATTTTGACGCAGCGTCACCGGCCACCGAGATTCCCAGCAGCGATTGCTGGGGGTTCGCGGCAAAGGCGGGCACCGACGCGATGCTCCCCAACAGCAAAATCAGCTTGGCGATTCTAGCTCGCACGTCGTTGTACCTCTGCGAGTCTGTCACCAACGGATTGGCCGTCGGAGGAACGAAGAATGGTACAACCCTGCGGATGAGTACAGAGCAGTAGACTTTCGTTGTCTATGTGAACGAGATGAACTTGGTGCGTAGCGGTAAGGTGTAGTTTTTTTACGACCCTTAGATGGTCGCTGCTCTCAAAGGAACTTCTGGCCGTTCGGGAAACCACGCCACCTAACGAAAGTTTCAGGAAGCTCAGCAACCCAGGACGCTTCCTTCCGCGCTTCGAAAAAAAGTGCAGTGCGCCGAGCAATCCGAAAACGATCAGAATCGCCGCTAGGAAGCGTAGGATGTCCATCTCTACGCAGATAGTAGACTCGGTGGACTATTCCTCTCTAAAATCCGTAATCCTTATCCCTACGGTTTCACCGCTAGCTACCACTTCGCCGTGCCCGATCAGTGCGCCGCCTACCAGGATGTCGATGTTTTCGCCCGCGGACCTCGGAAGCTTGATCACACTGCTGTTCTCCAACTCGAGAATCTGCCGGAGAGTCATCGGCCTCTTATCGATCTGAACCTCGACGTCTATCTTGAGGTCCGAAAATCCTTCAATCGTCTCCATTGCTGTCATCATCGGCCGTCATCCTTCCCGATTGCAATAGGATACTTCGAAGCGTGAAGGACGGCGGCGGTTAGTCTCGCAGCCCTTCACTCCCGAACTACGCGGATGGTGTGGCACCGCTACCGCTGCTTGCCGAGTTTTGTGAACCGGTGGTTCCCGCAGCCGCCGTCGTGCCTGCCGCCGTCGTACCAGCGACGGCTTGGCTAATGGAGTGTACATCTGAGCCGATGTTCACCATCTGCTCTAACTGGCTGAATTGAGCCAGTTCGGACACCATCTGCGTGGGGTCCTGCTGATTTGGATTAAGCGGGTCCTGATTCTGCAGTTGCGCCACAAATAGTTTTAAGAAGGTGTCCTCTGAAGCCAAGCTGTTGGCTGAATTTGCTGAGCTTGCCGCACTCGTGCCTGTCGCGGCGCTCGAAAGCGGATCCGTTGTCGATGATCCTGTTATTCCTGAAGTACTAGCCATTGTCTCTCCTAAAAAAATATCCGAAATTCTCTGTCTTACACGGTCTGATTCGTCAAAAGCTCGTCCCAAATATCGGAAACGGATTGCCGTTTCTTCGGCGTTTCCTGCTGCCACTCCGGCTGCTTGTTTCCTTGGGAGTCCTGATTATTCCGGTCGGTTTGCCGTGCTTGGTTCACCGGTTCAAACGAATTTCCGCTCGCCACAGTGACCTCCGGCTTCCAGCCAGCCTTGTCCAAGCTGCTGGTGAGTGATGATAAATCCTGCCGGAGCGCCGATGCCGCTTCGGGATCGCTGCTGCGCACCGTCACCTGCACCTGCCCACCCTGATCGACCAATTTCACATTGATTGACTCGCCCGATTGGCTTTGCAGTCGAATGGCGACTTCCTTCGCGCTGCCACCGGCAGGTGCGTTGTCCGAAATATCGGCCGCTTGGAAAGTAGGATTCACATCACTTGCGTTTCCCGTGCCTTTCGTTTCTTTCGCGAAGGAAGTGGGGACAGGGCCGAAGCTGGCAGGTTCTTGTTCGCTTCCGCCAGCATCGCTGGTCCCGCTTTTGGGCGAAATAGGCTCTTCTTTTTCCCCTTGTTTTCCCTCGCGGTCCACAGCGGAAGATTGCCCCAAGGAAGAAGGTGCCGCCGAAGAGTTATTCGTCGCCGGGGAATTTGCAGTCTTGTTCGGCTGAATGGACTCCCTAGACATATCCTTTTGCCCATCTTCCACCGGCGCTACCGTAGCGCCAACAGCCGTGAGGGGAGGAACTGTCGGCACAGTCGCCTCCGGTTTGTTCCCTGCACTATTCGGGGCTGGCGCTACCGCCGTACCCGTCGCCGGACTTTGAACAGGCAGTGCTTTAGGCGTTAAGTTCATCGAGAACACTTCGGTGTCCTTGGGACCAGACACCATGGTTGGCGGCGCAACCGTTGCGTTCTGAGCGGTCGGCACCGGATGTCCGGGAAGGACTATCTGTGCCGGCGCGGCATTATCGCTGCTCTTCGAGGAACTATTCTTGTTGTTTGCTGCCGGAGTCGGTACTACAACCGGTACTGGCACTGCAAGGGCATAATTCATAGCTGCCGTATCCGTGCTGTCTTGCGATGGAACAGACTGCGATTTCTTCGCCTTATCGGCTTTAGCCTCACCGTCCGTACTGATGATAGTAGAGGAAGCTCCAGTGTTGGCTGCTAGCCGCGAAATGTTGACAGGAGCCTTTGCACCAATAGCACTGAGGGCATCGGGCACAGCTCTATTAGTGACCTCGACCGGTAGCGACGCATTTACATTCGTAACGTTAGGCGTACTCGCAACGGCCTTGGGATCAGGCGGCGCAGGGTTATGAAGCGAACTTGTTAATTCCTTTGCAGATTGCTTGCCGAAGCCGCCCGGCAGCGATGGCGGCGATTGGTTTACTCCGACACTCTCCTGCAACGCGGAAGCAAATGCTTCGTCGAACTGGCTGGGTGCCGTAGTTACCCCGGCCGCCGCGCTAGACTTCACGGTGTTACTGGCCGTAAGGGCGGCTCCTTCAGCAGAAGAGGGTGTGGATGGCTTTGAAGCCATTGGCAAGAGCACGAAAGCTTCTATACACTTTCAATACCATTTCCTTTGCTGATGAAAAACGGTGATTTCACAATGCTTTATGACTCGGCAGAGCGCCAAAAGATTGGCGATCGACAACTTCATGCCGCTCAAAAACCCGTCGTCATTCAAACAAAAGGGTCTATTTTCCCTGAAACGCGATTCGGTCGCTCACGTGCTTATCGTTGACACGAACCTATGGATCCAATCACAGCCATCGCTGCTAGCGGTATGCGTTCTCGGACCGAAACGCTCGATGCACTCGCAAACAACATAGCAAACGCCGGAACAGCCGGATATAAGGCCGACAGCGAGTCGTATGACCTTTACTTCGGGCAAGATGCCTGGGATGCCTACGATGAAAACCGGCCGATGGGCGCTGAAATGCCGCTCGTGCAACGGGACTGGACCAACTTTTCTCAAGGCACATTAATGGACACCGGCAATATGAGTGATGTCGCCCTCAGCTCGGAAGGTTTCTTTGTCGTTCAAACCAGCAGCGGCCCTCTCTACACCCGCACCGGGCACTTTCGCATCGCCAAATCAGGAAGGCTGGAAACCGCAGATGGCTACGCCGTTCAGGCGGTCGGCGGAAAAACGATACAACTGGATTCAACTAGGCCCTTCACGATTTCAACGTCGGGTCAGGTTTCCCAGGACAACGCCCCGGTTGGCAATCTGGAGATCTTAACGGTCGATACCGTCGATAACTTAACCAAGCGGGGAGGCACTTATTTTATGTTGTCTCCCACTGCGAAAACTTCACCCGCTAAAGACACTGAAGTATTGCAGGGGAAAGTCGAGGCGTCGAACGTCGAGCCCACACAGGCAACCGTGAAGCTGGTGAGCGTATTACGGCAATTCGAGGCGCTGCAAAAGGCGGTCCGCATTGCGACCGATATGGGAAAAGAAGCCGTTGAGCAGGTCGCCAAAGTGGGTTGACAACACCTCAACGCAACCTCAAACCAGTTTTTAGCTATCTAGGAGTGAATCAATGATCCGAGCCCTTTACACCGCTGGCAGCGGCATGACCGCGCAACAGACGAATGTCGATAACATCGCGAACAATCTCGCCAACTCAAACACCGCGGGATTTAAGATGCGCAGAACTCAATTTCAAGACTTGATCTATCAGACCGTCGTGCAACCAGGCGCTGCCTCCGGTTCTCAAACGACTGTTGCGGCTGGACTGCAGCTTGGCTTGGGCACAAAGCCCGCCGCGAATGAAATCATCTTCACGCAAGGCGATTTCCAGCAGACCGGCAATCCGCTTGACATTGTCATTCAAGGCGCGGGTTTTTTCCAGATTCAGCAGAGCAACGGTCAAATTGCTTATACAAGATCAGGCAATTTCCAGCCGGACCGCAACGGCAATATCGTCACCCAGGATGGAAACCCGCTTTCGCCCCAAATCACAATTCCACCTCAAGCACAATCCATCACGATCGCGGCCGATGGAACCGTAAGCTTCACGCTGCCAGGTCAGACGGCTGCCCAGACCGCTGGACAAATTCAGCTAGCGAATTTCGCGAATCCGGCAGGGTTGAACAGTATCGGCAAAAACTTATTTACTCCCACTGATGCTTCTGGAGAACCTACCGTCGGACTTCCCGGCGGACAGGAGGGTCTCGGAACGCTGGAGCAAGGATACCTGGAATCTTCGAACGTGAACGTGGTCGAAGAGTTCGTCAATCTCATCACCAGCCAACGCGCCTATGAAGCAAACTCGAAGGTCGTCAAGGCAGCCGATGAGATGTACCAGCAAGTCAACCAGATCGTCAGCTAACACCGCCCTTAATTAGGCCATGCTCAAAACACTGCTCCTGCTTTTAGTGCTCGGCGGCTCGTTGCATGCAGGTTGCATTGCCATCGAAGGAGATCAGATTCAAGGAAGAGATTTGGCAATTGCTGATCCAGCCTTTTCGTTACTCAACCCCGATCTCTATTTCTCCTATGCGCCAGCCGTGGGGAAGCAACGAACCATCTCGCCATCCGAACTCACCAACTGGGCCTCATCCAAGGGTATTCCGTATACCGCCCATGGACCTTTATGCTTCGAGCGAGTCTCCTATATACTCACCGCGGCTGACGCTGCGGTGAAAATTCGACAGGCATTTGGAGACCGGGCTGAACAGGTGCAAGTGGATGTCCTGGACGTGTGTAAGTGCAACCTTCCCCTTGGAAATTTGGAGTTTTCCCTCAGGGGAGTCACCGCCCCACCCTTAGGTCATCCCGAGACTCCCGTCTTGTGGAGAGGACAACTTGTCTCGAAGAGCGGAATGCCCTACCCCGTTTGGGTGCGTGTCCGGGTTCTCACTAAAATCGCGCTGGTACGGGCAAAGGAAAACATCCGCTCCCAGCAAATCATTGGAGTCAACCAAATCGAAGAAGTGAGTGCCACGGAATCGCCCCTACGCTTTGTAGGGGCCCAGTCCGCATCCACCTACATCGGAAAGCTGGCCACGCGTTCCGTTCCTGAAGGGAGCTATCTCGATCCGCAATTTATGCGTGTGCCGCCCGCCATCGCTCGCGGAGCAGTGGTACGAGTAGATGTCGTCGACGGCCCTACCCGTCTGCAACTGGAAGCCCGGGCCGAGACGGCGGGAAACCTGGGGGATCGGGTAATGCTAACCAATCCTGCCGGCATGAGACATTTTCAAGCCACCGTAAGTGGCCCTGGACACGCCCAAATCATTCTGTCGCCCAGTGAGGAAACGGAAACGAGTGCCGAGAATAAGGGCGACTTGGTGGCCACTACTTCTAGGAGGATTCTGTAGGAATATGCGCTCCGTGACTTCCAACTGTTTTACCCGCCGCGCGGGAACGTTCACAGCGCTGCTTCTTGCAATTTCATTGAGCTCTCCGGCATCCGGCCTTGGCATCAAGAAGCTACTGAGTAACAGTAAGGAACCATCCCCGATCGATCAGTTGCTGGCAACAACGCCCGCTAACACCTCAACAGTGTCGTCTATTCCCTCCTCCGGCTCGCTTTACTCCGATGGAGCGCCACTGATCGACATCGCTTCCGATTACCGGGCCAGAAACGTCGGCGATCTGGTGACCATTGTTGTCCTGGACCAAGCGTCGGCAACTTCGCAGGGCACCACTAACTCGCAGCGGCAGTCCTCCGCGAGCGCTTCAATTACGTCTTTGTTCGGTGCCAAGAGCCCGAAGAACGCGCTCAACCAACTGGCAAACATGAATGGCCAGAACCAGCTAAAGGGACAAGGAACTACCAGCCGGCAGACGACCGTTTCCACCACCGTGTCGGCCAGAGTGATCCGCGTGCTCCCGAACGGCGATTTCATCGTGGCGGGGAGCAAACTGATAGCAATCAACTCTGAATCGCAAACGGTTGCTCTACGTGGCATCGTGCGTCCGGTGGATCTGGGATACACCGATAGCGTACTTTCCAATCAGGTCGAAGATCTCGAAGTCCGCATCAATGGACGCGGTGTTGTGAACGATGCAATCCGCCGGCCTAACTTTCTCTATCGTCTTTTCCTAGGCATCTTGCCGTTCTAATTATGCGTACACGTATCCTTGCTCTTGCGGCCGCTTTCGCCGGCCTGACTATCCTGTGCTCTCAGGCACAAGCAGCCACCCGCATCAAAGATCTTGTCTCCATTGAGGGTGTACGCGATAACCAGCTAGTCGGTTACGGCGTTGTGGTCGGATTGAACGGCACTGGAGATCGTCAACAAACATTCTTCTCCGTCAATTCGCTGACAAACATACTCCAACGCATGGGTGTCACCGTTCCACCGGCAGCCATCATCGTGCACGATACAGCTTCCGTTCTTGTCACGGCCACGCTTCCTCCGTTCTCGCAATCGGGAGAAAAAATCGATGTCGATGTTGCGGCCATCGGAGACTCCAATAATTTGCAGGGAGGCTTGCTAATCCTCACTGCTCTACGTGGGGCAAATGGGAAAGTCTATGCCGTTGCCCAGGGTTCTGTCATTACGGGAGGGTTTGTCGCCGGGCGGGGAGGTAATTCGCAGACCGTCAATCATCCCACCGTGGGCCGGGTACTCGATGGAGCGATTGTTGAACAAGCTCCGCCCACGGTCGCCCCTACCAGCGCGCTGGATCTTCAGCTTCGCCGGCCAGACTTCGCCACAGCTTCGCGGATGGTAGCAATGATCAATAAACAGTTTGGAGGCAACGGTCAGCCAACTGCGGCAGCATCTAATTCCGGACATGTGAACGTACGCGTACCCCCAGCCTACGCCGGTCGGCCGGTGGAGTTCATTGCGGCGGTTGAGGATCTGCGGGTTGATGTCGATCACGAGGCCAAGATCGCCATCAATGAAAGGACCGGGACAGTCGTCCTGGGCGGAGACTTGCGCATCGCACCAGCCGCGATCCTGCAAGGCAATCTCAGCGTACAGATTCAGACCGACTATGCGGTATCACAGCCAGCCCCCTTCAGTTCCGGCGGACAGACCACGGTTGTTCCCCAAGTCAATATTGGGGCTAACGAACAAAAGGCCAAGGACATCGTTCTGAAGAACGGCGCCACAGTCGACGAGCTGGTGCGTTCCCTGATGGCGATCGGATCGACACCGCGAGACATCATCGCGATTATTCAAAGCCTCAAGGCGGCAGGCGCAATCGACGCCGAGGTCGACGTCCTCTAACGAAAGGCAAACTGAGCCATGACCACTGGAACACTCGCATTAACTTCCGGTCTTCTAGGAGATCTCGCGGACACCACGACACCACTAGGCAAATCGACCCGTGACACTCCCGAGGCAATCAAGAAAGCCGCAACTCAATTTGAAGCGCTACTCATCGGAGAAGTCCTGAAAACATCCCGCGAAGCCGACGGCTCCGGTTGGATGGGCACCGATGAAGATGATCCAGGATCGACCCTGAGTGAAATGTCCGAGCAGCAGATCTCCCAATCGCTCGCCGCCGGCGGAGGATTTGGCCTGGCCAAGATGATCTCAGGAGGACTAACGAAGCTCTCCTCCCGGAACGCCTCTCAATCCAAATAGCGGGCTTACTGAGCCCTGCGCCGCTCCGATAACATTCGGGCTAGGTGAGAGTCGGAAGCTAGCTCCTCCATCTCCTTATCACATAGGCGCGTCCATTCGGTGAACTTCTGCTCTTTTAGGTTCTCGAGGAGCTTTACCTGACGGTCGGCATCCCTCGTTTTGGCTTGCTGCTCCCGTACTTGCCGCTGAACGGCCTGACTGTCCTGGTCAGTACGGGTGCATCGGATATGAATGTGACGGTCGAATTCGACGAACACCCGGAGATCCTCACCTGTGGACGGCGATTGCCGCAGGCTGACCCTGGCATCCTCCAGTTGCTGCGTTAAGGAACGCTTGGTGGCCGATAGCTGGTTCAGTGTTGCTAAAAGAGCTTGTAATCGCGCATGTTCCACGCTGGCTTGCTGCTTGCGAAGGTCCAGCACCCGCCCTAGCGAAAACTCGAAACGCTTCATATTACTCGGCCCGGGATGGCTTTAGCCCGAACTGGCTTTAGCCCGAGATGGCGGAGGCCAATGCCCCGAGGCCGTCAAGCGTCTGCTCAATGTCAATGCTCTTCCCCGCCTCCTGCTTCAGAAAGGTTTCGATTTTGCCGCGCTGCCGGATCGCGCCGTCTAGGTTGGGGTTAGAGCCGGACACATACGCGCCCAGGTTGATGAGATCCTGCGAACGGTCGAGCATGGAAAGCGCTTCGCGAACCTGGCGCGCCGACTCCCGCTCGTCCTTCGTGGCAATCTTCGAGGCCAGCCGGCTCACCGAATTCAGCACATCAATGGCTGGATAGTGTCCGGATGCACCCAATGTCCGGGACAATTGGATATGCCCGTCCAAAATAGATCGAACGGCATCGCAGATTGGCTCATTAAAGTCGTCGCCTTCCACGAGCACGGTAAACAAGCCCGTGATCGATCCGGTTTTGAATCGTCCCGCGCGTTCGCAGATCTTTGGCAGGAGCGCGAATACTGACGGCGTGTACCCTTTCTGGCTGGGCGGCTCGCCCGATGCCAGTCCAATCTCGCGTTGGGCCATTGCTAAACGCGTCACCGAGTCCATAACGAGCAATACATCCTTGCTCTGGTCCCGAAAATACTCGGCAACCGCGAGCGCAACGAAGGCGGCGCGAATGCGAAGGGGCGCTGGCCGGTCGGAGGTGGAAACAATCACTACGGAGCGGGCCAGCCCTTCCGGGCTCAACTCATGCTCCAGAAATTCGCGCACTTCGCGGTTACGCTCTCCGATGAGCGCGATCACGTTCACGTCCGCCGAACTGTGCCGGGCCATGGTTCCAAGCAGAGTGCTCTTGCCAACGCCGCTACCGCCAAAGATACCGATGCGCTGCCCTTTTCCACAGGGCAAAAGACTGTCGATGGCACGGATACTGGTCACCAGCCGTTCGTCGATATTTTCGCGCTCGAGCGGACCAGGCGGCTTGGCCATCAGTTCATACTGCTCACGGCAGGCGATGGGTCCGAGTCCGTCGATGGGACGCCCGAATCCATCCAACACCCTGCCTAGTAAACCGGGGCCGACCTTCACGAGCGCATCTTCTCTGCGGGCAAGAATGGCGTCTCCCATTTGCACGCCGTCCATTTCTTCGAGCGGCATAGAGAGCACTTTGCCGCTGCGGAAGCCAATTACCTGCGCCCGTACCCGGCGACCGCCGGAGGCCTGAATTTCGCAGAAATCTCCCACCGCCGCCGCGGGGCCTTCCGATTCAATAAGCAAACCCACTATCTCGGTGACTGTTCCGGCGAACACGAACGGGTCGGCCTGCTTCACATGGTGAAAATAGGAATCGAAGTTGAGAGGCGTCATAGACGTTTAGGATTGACGGACAATATCGATGAATCCGCGTTCTATTTCTTGCAACTGAGTTTCTATAGAGGCGTCGAGTTGCCCGCGCTTGGTTTCGATTACAAGCGAGCCGCGCCGCAGACTTCCATCGGCCATGACCTTCACGGGTTTAGGCATTCCCAGTTTTGCGACGATTTTTTCGACCAGGGTTACACTTGCGGCATCGGTTCTCACCTGTTGAATCTCACGCTGGTCCAGACGATCAAAGGCCGCCTTAGCCAGCCCGGTGAGGGCGTCCACATCGACGGTAAGCTCACGGTGCAAAATGCGGCGCGCCACTGCCACGGCAAGGCGAACCAGTTCTTCTTCGGCTTCGCGCCGGAGCTTCGGACCGATCTCGGAAGCCTCTTTCATGATCTGCTGTAGCTTCGCCATTTCGGCGTCCCACTGCTGCTCGAACGCTTGCCTGGTTGCTACTTCGCCGTCGCGCTTTCCGGCCGCTGAGGCTTCGTTACAGGTGCGGTCTACTTCGGCGCGTGTTCGCTCCAGTTCCGCTTTGAGAAGCGCTATTTCAGATCGCATTTGCGCAGCCTCGGGGACTTGCCGGCTGTCTGGAAAGAAATAGTCCGAATGGTCTTGCGAGGAGAACTCGGTCGCTACCGAGGGCCACCGCACCGTTTTCAGCGGTCTGACATTTCCCGGCAGAACTTTAGCTAACATACTGATCATCATCGGTAGTCCTTAAGTTAATGACACCTTCGGACTCAAGTTTCCGCGCTTCAGAAATGACTTCTTGCTGCGCAGTCTCAACTTCCCGCATTTTGATCGGTCCCAAAGCATCCATATCTTCACGCATCATTTCGGCTCCGCGCTTCGACATGACATCCAAGAATTGGTTTTTAAGAGCGTCGCTGGTGCCCTTGAGCGCAATGGAAAGCACTTTACGATCGACACGCTCAAGGAGCACGCGAATGCCGGCCTGGTCGATGTTGATAAGGTCTTCAAAAACAAACATGAGGTGACGGATCGTCTCGCACAGTTTGGGATCGCTGCCGCCCATCTTTTCGAGGATGGCTTTGCCGTCGTTCTGGTCGAGCCGGTTGAACATCTCGGCGACGGCATGGATGCCTCCGTACGTCTCACGGCTCGTTTCGCCGAGGGCTTTTAATTTTTCACCGATGATGATGGCTATTTTGGCAATGATCTCGGGAGAAATCTGGTCGAGACTCGCCATCCGGAGGGCGACATCGGCGCGCAGGTCCATGGGCAAATGGCCGAGAAGGCGAGCGGCGTGCGTCGGACCCAGGTGAGACAGGATGAGGGAGATCGTTTGCGGATGTTCGTTCTGTATAAAGTTCGCAAGCTGCTGAGGATCTGCTTTTTGAAGGGCGTCAAAGTTAGCGCTGTCCGAGTTTAACGATTTGGTGACGCGTTCAATGAGCTTTCGGGCGTATTCGGGACCGAAAGCGGCGGTTAGAATTTTACGGGCATAGTCGATGCCGCCTTTAAGGACGTAGTCCTGGGCGACGATCATCTCGTAGAACTCGCTCAGGACCGACTCGGCCATTTCGCTGGTAATAGCAGGAATTCTGGCGATTTCCCGTCCGATCCGCTGCACCTCGCCGTCGTCCATTTGCTTCAGGACTTCGGCGCTGGCTTCTTCCTTCAAGATGACCATGAGGATGGCAGCCTTCTGAATGCCTTTCAGCACGGTGGGTGTTTTTTGAGCGGGCGGCGGTGCGTTTAGAGCCAGGGGCATGGTTGAAGTTCCTTATTTGGTGTTGGCCGGCTCATTGAGCCAAGTGCGAACGATGTGCGCAAGAGCAGCAGGGTCTTTATGAGCTTGCTCGTTTACCTGCCTGGTCAGAATTTCGGTTTTAGTTGTACCGCCTTCAGGGAGCTTAAACGCTTCGGCTAAGTTCTCCAGCGACGGGGCGATACTGCTCTTTTCGCTGGACGAGTTCAACGATTGCGGATGGGGGACAGGAGTGGCTCGCGCGGCGGCAAGCTGCTTCTGCATCTCCGCCAGTTGCGCCTTGTTCTTCTTGCTTTTTTTGAAGAGGAAGAATACGAGAGCCGCCAGCAGCAGAACACCGCCGCCGATTCCACCGAGAACAGCCGGGGTAAATTTGCTGGCTGGCGCCGGATGAGCGCCGGGCTGCATGGATCCGGGGGGTTCGGCTGTCAGGGTTGCCTCGAAGGGCAGTGTTTCTACCGTCAATTGATCGCCTCGCGTGGTGTTTACGCCCACGGCTGCGGCGACGATGGCCTGGATGGACTTCATGCGATCAGCCGACGGCGCGTCGATAAATCTCTGGAGATGCGCTTGTTTGCCTTTACCGACGGTCTGCCAGCGAACATCCTGGTCGACAACCACGGAGACCGACATGCGATGAACGATACCTTGCGGCATGCGAATGCGCCGGACAGTGCGGCTGGTCTCGTAGTTCATGCTTTCGGTTCTGCGCGCCAAACCGTTTGCCCCCAGGGTAGGCGGATGAAACGTGGGCCTGGGTAGATTCGATTGGGTCCCCGGTATGCCCGCGGTTGTTTCGCGGGCAGTAGAACCTTCTTCGCTACGTTGCGAGGAGGTGAGCACCGAGTGGGTAGGGTCGAAGGTCTCTTCGCTTTGTTCGCCGCTGGTAAGATCGCAATCGATATCGACGCTGGAGCGATATTTGTCAGAGCCGACAATCGGATCGAGCACGGAATTGATCTTCGCCAGGGTCTCATTCTCCAATTTTTGCTTGTATTGGAGAACCTCGTCAGAGGGGCCCAGGGTGTCGCCCGGCTTTTTGGGACGGATGAGAAGGTTGCCCCTCATGTCCATGACCGAAACGCTATCGGACCCGAGTCCTTCAACCGCGCTGGACACGAGTTGCGCGATGGCGGCGGCATTTTGCTCGGAAAGTTTCGAACCAGGCTTCAGCTTCACCATGACGCTGGCCTTGGCTGGTTTCTGCTCTTCGGTGAAGACTGATTCCTTCGGAAACGTAATATGAACGCGGGCTTCGGAGACTTCGGACATGGCCATCACGGAGCGCTCGAGTTCTCCTTCGATGGCGCGATGATAGTTCACCTGTTCGGTGAAGTCCGTTGAGCCCAAGTTGGTTTTATCGAATAGCTCGTAACCGATGCGGCCGCTTTTGGGAATGCCTGCAGTCGCCATCTGAAGACGCAGCTCAGCCACTTTTTCGGAAGGGACCAGGATGGTGGAATCTCCCTCATTAAGACGATACTCCACGCCGCCCTCGCGAAGCTTGGCAACGACAGCACCCGCGTCTTCGGCAGAAAGGCCGGAATACAGCGGCTTGAAATCGCGCTCTTTATTCCAATGAGTGAATGAAACGATTCCGGCAATGACAGCGGCTGCCGCAATAGCCAACGTGAAGCGCTGGCGCAGACTCAAGCTTTTGAGGAGTTTTCGGATTTGATCCATGCCGGTATGCCGCAGTCAGAGAAGAAGTTAAAGCTAAAGCTGCATTCCCATCACGGATTGATAGGCAGAAACAACTTTGTTGCGCACCTGCATGAATAGTTGAAAGGCAAGGTCCGCTTTCTGGGTGGCAATGACGGGCTTATGGACGTCCTCGCTGGCGCCGGATAGCAGGTCTTCCACGGACTTGCTGGCGTCGGTCTGGAAATTTTGTACGGTATTTACCGCGTTGGTAAACATGCTCTGAAACAGCGCTCCGCCGGCCTGATTCGCGGGTGCCGAGACAGGCATTTGAATTGCTGAAACTGGGTCTGCAAGTTGGATAGGGTTAATTGGGGCGGCCATCAGATACTCTCCTTAAGAAGGTTCCTAGAATAGGGCAATGTTCTCAGAAAAGTCCGATCAACTCAGCAGGTTGATCGACTGCTGAATCATGTCCTTCACGGCCGAGATAGCGGAGACGTTGCCTTCGTAGTTGCGGCTGGCCTCTACTAAGTCGACCATGTCTTCGGCGGGGTTAATGCGGGGAAACGAAACGAACCCATCCTGATCGGCATCCGGGTGGCCAGGCAGGTACCGCTTTTCGGGATCGCGCTGGTCGATAGCGACGTCACTCACCTTTACGCCGGTATCGGTCGCGTCCATTTCCGACTGAAACACGGCCGAAAAGGGAGAAGAAGTCTGCTGGGATTCAAACACCGCGTCTTTGCGCCGGTATGGGCCGCCATCAGGAGTGCGGGTGGTTTCGGCATTGGCGATGTTTTCCACCAGGAGCTCGGTGCGAGTACGCTCGGCCGCCATGCCGGAAGCACTGACGGAAAGGGAAGAAAAAAGGCTCACGATTTATCTCCCTGGAGGGCTTGTTTAATCATGCTGAACTTATCCTTTAGCAAGCTCGAGGCCAATCGAAATCGCAAGTCGTTCTCGGCGAGCATGCGGGATTCGCGGTCGAGACTGACGTCGTTGCCGTCGTTTTTGACTTTGAGATCGGGCACTTCAACGATTTTGGGCTGCTCGCCTTCGCCTAACGTCTCGAATTCGAATTGAAAATCGATGTCGCGGGTACGATAGCCGGGAGTATCGACGTTGGCGATATTGGCAGCGACAAGTTTTTGACGCATGGAAACCAAGTCCATGTATTTCTGGAGGTCTTGTCCGACTGGGTCGATCATGTGCTGAATTATGGGCTAAAGCCTGTCCTTACAAAGAAGGTCTAGGAAAAATCCGATTCTTCTCAGTTCGAGACACCCGGCGGTTCGGAGCCAGCAGCCACCGAGCTCAAAATCACAACATCCACGCGCCTATTTCTTGCCCTGCCTACTTCGGTGGTGTTGTCCGCGATGGGAACAACGTCGGCGTAACCACTAACAGCTAAACGGCGGAGCGGCATGTGGAACTTGTCAGTAATGATCTGAAGGAAGGCGATGCTACGGGCCGACGATAACTCCCAATTATTTTTGAAGTGGTCGTTGTAGATGGGCTGGTTATCGGTATGACCTTCCAGGCGAACCTGGTTGGGGATCTGCTCCATGACGGTTGCAAGTTTGGCCATAGACGGCAATGCCGTACCCTTTACGGTGGCTTCTCCGGAATCGAAAATGCCGGCCTGCTTGAAGCTGATGACCAGTCCGCGCGATTCCCTGCGAAGCTCGATTTCTCCTTTGTGGATTTCGTCTTTCAGTTGCTGCCGCAGCAACGCCTCGGTGGCGCTGAGATCCTCCTTTGGAGGCTGCTGAACTTTGGCCTTGCCTGCTTTTGAAGCTTGGGATACTACGTCGGCGTACGTCTTCTCAGAAAAGGCGGCTTTGACGGACTCCGACATTGCCTTGGCTTTGGCCTTATCGGCGTTCGAGGTGGCGAAGAGGACCACAAAGAAGGCGAACAGAAGCGTGACAAAATCCGCGTAGGAGATGACCCATCGTTCGTGATTTGAGCCGCCGTGAGATCGATGCCGTCGAGGATTTGCCATGGCTCCCCTAGGCCGCGCGGGCAGCAGTCCCGATACGAGAGGAGGACTTCGGCTGGGCTTGGTGCAGATAGGCGTTCAGCCGGTTACGAAGAACTCTGGGATTTACGCCTTCCATGATGCCGATGATCCCGTTCAGCATCAGCTCCTTGCGTTGGCATTCAACGCGGGCACGAGCGCGAATTTTTCCAGCAGCGGGCAGCAGGAGTATATTTGCCAGCCCGACGCCGTATACGGTGGCAACAAAGGCGACTGCAATTCCATGACCCACGGCCCCGATGTCCCCCAGGTTTTTCATGACCTGGATAAGACCGAGCACGGCACCGATGATGCCGACTGTGGGCGCATACCCTCCGGCCGAGTCGTAGACCTTCGCGGCTTCCTCATAGCGGTCATCGGACGCATCGATTTCGAGATCCATCGTTGTTCTTACTTCGGCAATATCGTTGCCGTCAGCGGCCAAATTCAGGGCCTTACGCAAGAAAGGATCCTTTGCCGCTATGGCATCCAGCTCAAGAGAGGTCGCGCCTTTGGTCCGCGCCTTTATCGAATAAGTAATCATCTGTTCGATCAACTCGGCGGGCGCGTAACGGTTTTCAAAAAATATCAATTTACTGTTAGAGAGAGCGAGTTTCAGCGATTCCAAAGGCGTGGTTACCAGCAGAGCTCCGGCGGTTCCACCAACCACGATTAAGGCGGCGGTGAACTGTGCGACATCTTTAATGCTGCCTTTTTCGAGCAGCAGCCCGCCAATAATGCCCGCGGTGGCGAGGGTAATACCGCCGAGGGTTGCGTAATCTAGTTTTGAAGGCTCTTTTTTGGATGCCATTGTTTCCTGTCCCGCACTCCTGAAATTACGGACTAGTTCATCGGTCAAGCCTGAAGATTTAAAGTCCAAGCGCGAGGACTCCAGCGTTTTGTGCCAGGACCCGCCGTGTAGGTTGACGTGGCCGCGCTTATTCTATGGATATAGGCCCATTGAGCCCGAAGAGCGCCTTCCAGCAGTACTTTTACCCGGGCGCAACCAGCCAGGAAATCGGTTAATTGTTCGATGGCAACATCCGTACCGCTCCACGCCTCGGTGAACGATAACGCCTTTTGCAGAACGAAGCCAGCGTGCTCGATGGCCTGTGGATTCGGGTTCAACAGAAGCTTTTCAGCCGTCCGGAGATGATCGCAGGCTACCGAGATTCTAGTTTCTTCCAGAGTTGGGGCAACAGGGATGCTGTTTTCCAATTCGGCCATGTCGGAAATCGCGGATTGATTTGGTTCCACCTTTAACCAAGTAGGACTTTTGCTGCGTTTGTCTCGCTTCGTGAGCTTAGGCTGCCGCCTGTTCCGCAAAATCGGCAATGGCCTGCGCCAGGGAAAGAGCTCGCAAGAGCTGAGGTTCCAGACCACGGCGGCGAATTTCTTCGGTCAGTCGCGGGTCGACAGCAGGATATTCATATTCGGAGGCTTGCATCAGCAGCATTTCATCGTCCACCAGAGCGTATTGATATTGATTTAAGGCGTTCATGCTCTTCTCATCGGCAAAGGAGTGCGAAAACTGTAGGGTTCATCTGAGAAATTTCAGTTAAAAGCTTTTCAGAGAAGCTCTACGCAGCTTGTGAGGACACCCGGGAAGGAATTTCCGGGGGTGCGAGGCAGACTGAGGACGCTTCCTGCGGCTGTTCGGCTGCCGGAAAGGTATAGGAAGCAGTGGCCGGAGAAGCTTTGCGTTCCGTTTTCTGTTCCTGAACTCTCTTTTTAGATGTCAGGACGGCGACTCGGGCTGCATGCAGCTCTTCTTTGCGGGATTCGGCAGCTTCCTGGCGCTGTTGCGAAACGAACCCACGCTGCTCCTTGGACTTCTGCGCGCGCAGTTTGAGGAGATCGGCGAGGCACTTATGGAAGGCGCGATCGTGGGTGGTTCCGTATCGAAGGTACAGAGCTAGTTGCTTTTCCTGATCGCAGACTGGCACGTCCATATTGAAGCAGATATCTTGCAGGCGGAGGGCACGCAACGAAAGCCATTGGTGCTGGGTCATGCGCTCGACCAGGATGCATTCCGTCATGGTTTCGGGTTGGTGCTCCTGATGAAGTTGGAAGAGGAGCTCGCAGTATCGATCAGCATCCTCCCAATCGAGGACCGCAAAGCTGCCGGCCAGCCCATGGCGAAACCTGTTCATGGCTGAAACAGCCTTGCCTTCGGGGGTTTTGGGACCGGTGGAATGCTGGGCGTTTTGCCGATTGATTTCGGCGCGGGTGGGCGTTGGCGGCACGAAACTATCGGGTTCAGCGAAACAGTCGAGCGCTTCATCCGGGGTACCGGCGTTCGGAACGGCAGCGTTTGCCGTCTTTTCGGCTTTCAAAGTTTCTTTGCGGGCCTTGCGTTCTTCGTGGCGGCGTTGCTGGCGGGCAGTCATGATGGTTTGGTTCTCCTTGGACCCAGAGGGTCGCTCGAAACTGGATTCGCTTCTCGTTGCCATTTCGGCTCTTGAGGCGGTTTGACGATAGCAGGTCAAAGGGTGAAAACGAACCGACGGTACGCGTCGAAAGAAACTAAGTTGTTGAGGGCGAGCAAGAAAAAATTTATCGAAGTTTTGTGACCGTCTGTTTCCGGACGGGTGAATTGCCCCGGTACAGCCCTTCGACTTCCGTGTTTCGATGCGCGTGTTTGGCGCGGGCAGGGCGATAGAGAGCTGCCCGCTTCAGCAAAATCGACTACTATCGAGAGTGATTGATGAGTAGATTGAGGACCGGGCTTCCGGGCAGGTTCTATTTCATGATCCTGTTGTTGGGAGCGGGAGTGCTTTGCCCGGCTGCGGCGGAGCGTTCGGCGCCGTGCGCGGGATGCCATCCCAAAGAGTCATCGCGATATGCAATGACCGCCATGGGCCAGTCGCTGATCGCGCCGGCGGCACGGCCCGATGGACACGCCGCCCAGGAGCAATCGCAGGCAACGATCAGCAGCGAGGAGCGGGGCGGCCGGATGGTTCATAGCGTTTCCGAGCAAGGGTTTTCGGCCAGCTATCCCGTGAAGTACCAGATGGGTGGACGAATGATGGGGAGCACCTATATGGTGCAGGTGGGTAACACATTGTTTGAATCGCCTCTGTCGTGGTTTAACAGCTACGGGTGGGATGTCTCGCCCGGCTATGCCCATAAAGCACCTATTGATTTCGACCGTCCGATGGACCAGGCGTGCCTGTTTTGTCACGGCGGTCCGGTGACGTTTTCCGATTCTGACGGGCGGCACTTGAAGAACTCGCAGTTGACGTCGATTACCTGCGAGCGTTGCCATGGTCCCACGGAGGCCCACTTACGGCATCCTTCCTCGGCAAACATTATTAATCCGGCGAAGCTCAGCGGTTCAGCGCGGAATAGCGTTTGCGAACAGTGCCATTTGGAAGGTGTGACGCGAACGTTGAATCCCGGCAAGACCTGGAGCGATTTCCGTGCCGGAGAACGGACAGAGCAGACGTTTTCTACTTACCTGCTGGCCAAGAGCAGCGGGGCGGCCGTGATAGCGGTGAGCCAGACCGAACAACTGGCGCAGAGCCAATGCGCCAGGAAAAGCGAAGGACGGCTGTGGTGCGGAAGTTGCCACGATCCACACGGCGCGGTCGTAGATAGGCCCCGGCAGATCCGCGCGATCTGCACCGGATGTCATGCCAGGCTTGCGGGCGCAGTCCATCCGGCCGGGTCGCAAGTTCCAGCCGCCGAATGTACCGGTTGCCACATGCCCAAACACTCGACGACGGACATTTCGCATGCTTCATTGACGGATCATCGGATCCTGCGGCATCCAACCGCTGCGCCGGTGGCAGACGCGGGACCGAGTGACGGACAAGAAGTGGCGGCGTGGCGAGAGCCGCCAAGCAGCATGCGGGAACGGGATCTGGGACTGGCAGAGGTAGTGATTGGATTTTCGAAGGGCCTGCAAACAATCGGTGAAGAAGGATTTAGGATGCTACAAACACTTCCTCAGCAGCAAGTGCGAGAAGATGCGCCGGTGCTGTCGGCGCTAGAAGGTCTGTTTCTTCAGGAGCAGAATACAGAGGAGGCACTGCGAATCGGACGGCAAGTGGTGGCCTTGCAGCCGCAAAGCGCGAAGGCAGCGCTGAATCTGGGCATTGTTCTGAAGCGGTCGGGGAACTTGACGGACGCGGAGCAGGAGCTTGCGCGGGCAATTAAACTCGACCCGTCCTTGAAAGAGGCTTACATCGAATTGGCCATGCTCTATGCAAGCCAAGGGCAGATGGCCGAAACGGCAGATATTGTTCGCCAATATCGGCAATGGAACCCGCAAGACATCATGTTTCGCCTGCAGGAAGCGCGGCTATCCGGGAAATAGAGGGCGAAGAACAGCCCTGACTTTTTATAGGGAAGAATTGTTCGTGAAATTTTTAGAGCTTTCCCGGGTCATCGCTGAGGAGATACAGGGTTGTTCAGCTCGCGGGATAAAGAGACCACCTCAGGACCGGACGCGCCGAGAGCAAGGGCCGTGGCGAGTTGCCGTTTTGCTTCCGGTGCGCGCTTTTGCTGTTCGAGGAGCGAACCATAGGCGACGTAGGCTGGTGCCCATTCCGGCCAGCGGTTTTCGAGTTGATTGAGAAGACCTTCCGCATCGCCGGTTCGCGGTATTTGCGCGAGCATTTCCGCTTCCGCCAGTAGAATCTTTGGATTCTCCGGCAAGTTGTGAGCGGCCCGTTTCAGTATTTGGACGGCGTCAGCGGAGCGTCCTACGTTCGCGAGAAACTGCGCGGCGGCGGTGTAAAGTTCGGGCCGGGTAGGATTGGCGTTTATTCCTTGCTGGAGTGCAGTGAGGGCCTCCTTTGTGTCGCCAGCCGCGTTGAGCATCTGTGACCGGGCGAGATAGTAATCACCCGCGCGCTGCGCAGGAGCGATGCGATTCAGTTGCGCGAGACCCTCCGGTGTGCCTGAAGTGTGGAAGAGGGCCAAGGCCAAATCGAGCTGCGCTGCCGGGGTGGGGGTTCGTGCGTCAACATATTTCAGCAGCGGCTCGGCATCGGTGTAAAAGCCATTTGCGACCAGGACGTGGGCGGCTTCGGCCGCCAGGGGGGCGGGCGGATTCAGTTCGAGAAAATGGGTGGAGGCCACCACGAGTTCTCCCGAGGCTGGCTGCCCTTCCCCGGCGAGCACCTCCAGATAGCGCGTGTTCGACTGCACGTCGGCGGGGTTCTCTTTCACGCGCCGTTTGACTTCTTCGGCGTAACGGGCGCTTTGCTGCTCGAGAGAAGTGCTGAGGAAATCGACGATGCCGGCTTGGGGGATGAGGTTGCCTGGTTTGGGACCAATGGCGCGAAAACGGGCCAGGGTGGCTTGGGCCTCCTCGGACTTGCCGGCTTTCGACAGTGCGCGGCTGAGATGTATGAGAATGCGCGCGTCGTCGGGCGCAAGCGCTGAAGCTTTGCGGAGGGCTTCCGCCGCCTCTCCGGTTCGGTTCAGGGCAGTAAGAGCTTCTCCTAAACGGTCGAGGACAGCGGGGCTGTCAGGGTATTTGGCAGCGGCAAACTCAAGATCGGGCAGGGCCGCGGCTGCGTTGCCGTTGAGCAGGTTCAGCACGCCGCGCCCGAAGCGAGCCGGAAAGAAATCCTTTTGTTGGGACAATGCTTGTTGGAATTGAAGCGCCGCGTCGGGTGGATTCGATTTTGCTTCGAGGACGCCGACTTCGTAGTGGGCGGTCACGTCGCGAGAATGGGAATGAACGAAGCTTTGCAGTGCGGCAAGACCGGCGCGCGGATCGCTGGTGACAGCGTTCATGAAGTCGAGCTCACGCTGGGCGGCCTGGTCACGCGGGGCGAGCTTCAGGTAATTTTGATAGGCAAGCCGGGCATCGGCATAGTAGCCGAGGGCACTAGTGGTTTGCGCAAGTGCTAGCTGCACGTCGGCGCGTGAGGGGTCCAGCCGTGCTGCTTTGGCGAGCAGCCGGAGAGCCTGCTCGCGCTGATGCAGGTCGATATTGACCCCGGCGAGGTTGTAAAGAACATCGATGTCGTCCGGGCGTTGCGCTAGTGCGGCTTCCAGTACTCCCTGCGCACGTCCATAGTGTTTTGCGTGATCGGAGGCGAGCCCCAGGTTATAGAGAATGTCGAAGTTGGCGGGCGCCGATTCGAGCGCGAGGGAGAAGCAGGTTTCCGCGTCGTTGTACTTTCCGGCTTCGGCAAGGGTGAGGCCGAGAGTGAAGTTTAGCCGCACATCTCCGTGCGATTCGTTCGAAAGTTGTTTGAGGATGGTGTTTGCCTCGGCGTCCCGGCCCGCAAGAAAGAGAGTGCGCATTTTGAGGATTTGCACGGGAGGGGAAGCGCGGGTATCGCCGGGAATATTGTTTAAGTAATGCAGTGCCTCGCTGCCGTGCTTTTGTTGAACGGCGATGGCTGCGAGTTGCAGGTTAGCGTTGGCGCGAGTGGGATCGAGCGCGATGACCTTCAGATAAGTGGCGCGCGCGCCGATGAGATTTCCGGTTGCCAGTTGATGATTGGCGTAGTTGTTGAGGAGACCGGGGGCGCGGGGAGTGAGGCGCAGGGCGTGGCGGAAGGCGATTTCGGCTTCTCTGTATTGCTTTTCGTTGTCGAGGACGACGCCTAACAGGCCGAGCGCGGAGGGATCGTCAGGAGTTTGCGCCAGGATTTCGTGGAGGATGGATTCGGCCTGCGCGGCGTCACCATGCTGGAAGGCGGCGACGGCATCGTTGAATGAGGCTGCGAAGGTCAACGTCGAAAACAGCAGGGCGAGGCCGGCGAGGAACGGAGGTCTCATAGACAGCGGGAATAAGGGGACACCTCATTATAGAAAGGAAAGGGGCGGCAGACGAAAAGCCTGCCACCCCTTCTGTTTAGAGAATGCGCGGGTCAGAAGTAAAGCTTCAAGGCAACCTGCATCTCGCGAGGCGAGTTTGCCTGGCTCGTGATGATGCCGAAGTTCTGTTGGCCGATGGTGGTGTTCGGAGCCCCGAATTGCACGCGGTTAAGGAGGTTGAAGGCTTCGCCGCGAAGTTCCAGGCGAAAACGCTCGGTGATCGAGAAGTCCTTAAACAAAGAGGCGCTCACGTTGTTCGTTCCAGATTGCCGGACGTTCGAAAGTGTGCGAGGAGCGTTGCCCTCGACATACGGAGCCGGCGTGAACAGTGCAATTGCGGCTGGCGTTACCGGCGCGTTGGAGAAGTAATTGACGTTCGGATTCGCCTGTCCTGATGTTTGCAACGCATAAGGCAGGTTCGGCCGCTGTCCTCCAAAGGTCGGGATATTTACGCCGTTTTGCAAGAAGAGCAAGAGTGGGAGTCCGTCATCCCAGCGGTAGATGCCGTTTACCTGCCAGCCGCCGAGAACACCGTCGACAACCTTGTTCCAGTGGGAGCCAAACATTTTGCCCCGGCCAAAAGGCAGCGCGTAAACGCCGGTGAACTGGACCACTTGTGGGATGTCGAATTCGGAGAGGGAACGTTCGGCCCTCAAATTATTTGGGTCCTGAATCGAAGCAAGCGTTGCGCCAGAATATCCATCGATGTAGACGCTGGAACCGGCGATGGACGAATCGTCGATGCTCTTCTGCAGGGTATAGGAGAACAGGAACTGAAGCCCTGAACTGAACCGCTTATTGACCGACAACTGGAACGAGTGATAGATGGAGTTGCCAATCGGCGGATCGACGTTCGACAGACCGGCGGAGCCATAAGGACCAATGGGGTACTGCGGATACGGCAGAAAGGCGTTATAGGCCGGCCAGGTTCCGCCCCAGAAGCCGTTCGAGTAAGGCGGCGTTACGGCCTTGATAGCGTTAGTGAGAACAGGCGGGGTCGGCACGTTCCCGTTGAAGGCGCTGGGATTCGCCCGGAACGCATTGGCAGTCGCCTCGGAGAGATGATTGAGTTCGGATGTATCGCCACCGAGATAAAGATGCGTTCCCTTTCGCCCGACGTATTCCGCATCTACCAGGACTTTCCAGGGAAGCTGGCGCTGGATGCCGAAGCTCCAGGACTGTTCCTGCGGCAGGGTGTTGTAGTTGTAAATCGGAATACCGGTTAGAGAGTTCCCAAGCTGCGTGTAGACGCCTTGCGACTTGCCGGGCGGCTTAGAGATGGATAACGGCTGGCCGAGAACCAGATTCGGGATCCAGTTGGAGCTGTTGTTGTAGTTTTGAAAGCTAGTCTGTTGATCGAAGCCCTGGAAGCCAGCGCCGCCACTGCCGGTACCGGCAGCGCCGTATTTGGAAGGATCGTAGTAGATGCCGTAGCCGCCACGCATCACCCAATCGGTCCCGAGGCGGTAGGCAAAGCCGATACGGGGCCCGACAGCCCCGTAATAGGTCTGGTAGGGACTTCGTCCATAGCCGTTAGCGTTGACATATTCAAACGAACCGGTAGCGGGGACGCCCGGGACGTTCTTCAGCGGTGACGGAGCATTGGGATCGAAGAAGCTCAGGCCGTTATAGCGCTCCGTGCGGGGAGCATCGATGTCGTAGCGAACGCCCAGATTGAGCGTTAGCCTATCGTTCACGTGCCAGTTGTCCTGGATGAAACCGCCGTATTGGAAATTTTCTGTCGCCGGAGTGGCCGGAATCTCATAGGCGCTCCAATTATTGGCAAACCCAGTTAAGAAGGTGGCCATGGAGTCACCGCCGACATTCTGGAAGTTGGAAGTACCGCCTTGAGTGAAGCCAAACAAGCCGTTCGGTTCGCCAAACTGGGTGAAGTTGATGCGGTGGGCGCGAAATTCAGCGCCGAAGTGGAGATCGTGATTACCGATGGTCTTTGCCACGGAGCCGATGAAGTGATATACGTCGCGCCCATACAGCAAACCGGAGTACGGCTGACCACCGATATTGGCGTTGCCGTTTTCGGCGGAATAGTTGCTGATCTGGAAGGCGGGAAGGCCGTTGAACCCGGACTGCATCAGTTGGCTGGCGACCGTTGGCGAGAAGCCGAGCGACTGAATAGTAGTGCTTGGGAAATTGACCGCGTTACCGTTCGTATGCGCCCAGTTGTGATCGTAGCCGGCAGTTGCGGTCAGGAGGGTAGTCGGATTGAAGGTGTGAGTGTAATTAACAGCGCCGGAATACGTCAGGCTTGTATTTGGTCCCTGGGTGTACGCATCGAGGGCATTGCCAAAAATGTTACCCAACTCCTCATTTCCCCATTGTTGGGAAAATCGAATACTGAGCTGATCCACATCGGTAAGGCGGCTGTCCAGTTTGATGTCGTACTGGTTGTTATTGGACGCATTTGAGGCAGTTCCGTAGAAATTATTGAAAGCGTTGTACGACGCAGTTCCGGGGGTGCCACCTGTATTTGGCAGAGGAAAGAAGGACGCCACCTTTTGAGCGATCGGGTTAATGAGATTACCCCGAACGTTCGGCGTGATGTAAGGGGCTGCCGGATTCCCGGGGCTTGCATAGGTAGTCATGTTATTAAACGGAATGAAGTTCTGCCGTTGGCCGCCGGGTCCGTAGGTTTGATTTTGCACAGCGGAATAGGGATCCCAGATTTGGCCGGCAGCAACGGAGCATAAACCCGCCGCACTGAAAGCGCCGCCGTGGTTGCCGCAGAGTTCGCCGAAGTTGCCGGTGCGTTCCAAGGCGCTAGGAACGCCGTATGTTCCCTGGGCAGGCGTGATTTGCCGGTTGCCATCGTAATCAAAAAAGAAGAACACGCGGTTCTTGATTACCGGGCCGCCAATGGTGCCGCCAAAGTTGTTTTGGTGATAGGCCGAAGTAGGAACTCCGTTTAGGTTATTAAAGAAGCTGTTTGCGTCAAGGTCGGTATTTCGCAAAAAGTCATAGAGTTCGCCGTGGATCTGATTGCTACCCGATTTGGTAACCAGATTCACGACTGTACCCGAAGCGAAGCCGATTTGGGCGGAGAAATTCGATTGCTCAATACTGAACTCCTGCACCGCTTCGGGGCTGGGTGTGTAAAGCGGTGTTACAAACCCGGTATTTTGCTCGTAAGTAGTGGTAGTGATGCCGTCCACTAAAATGTCAGCCTGGGAATTCCGTTCACCATCAGAGGTGAAGTTATTTCCGATGCCGCCGCCGGCGCTGCCGTATGCCTGCCCGGGGGGTTGGGATACGCCAGGGGTGAGATAAGCCAAGTCGTAAACATTCCGGCTGATTAGCGGCAAGTTATTGATTAATCTCTGGTTGATGGTTTGGCCCGTTACCGCATTCTCCGTTTGGAGTTGCGTGCCACCCGTTTCAGACACGGTGACGGTCTGGCCTGCTGTCGCGACCTGGAGGATGGCATTCCCGTTGGCGCTTCCATTCACTTCCAACACCATGTTGGGCTGTTCGAAGGGAGTGAAGCCTGGGGCCGCTACTTTTTCGGTGTAGTTGGCCGGTGGAAGATTTTTGACGGTGAACTGACCGCTGTTATCTGTGTTCGCAGTATAGTTGAAGCCCTTGGCCTGATCCGTAATCGTGACCTTGGCATTCGGCACCACCGCGCCGGATGAATCCTTAACCGTTCCGGCAATATTACCGGTATAAAGCTGAGCGAATACTGTTCCCGCCGCGCAAACCAGGAGCGGTAACAGCCGACGTAGCTGCCATTTCTGAATCCTCATAAAGGGATCTCCTTCTTTGTCCCTGCTCCACCCCGGGGTGGAAAACAATCTAAAACGATTGAAGCTGACCTAGTATGTGGGAACTAAAATGATGTCGACAAGTGCGTTACGGTAATTGCCGAGCCGATTTTATGAATTGTCAATGATTTCGCAGTAGAATAGATGCAGTTTCGCGAGTGTAACGCACCGTAATGTACGGTGTTACAGCAGGTTAAAGGCGCTGAGTGGCGGTGCCGGGAGTAAAAATCATGGGGTCCGAACGTCGGAGTACGACGGCGACCGTTGTTCCGAAGCCGGTACTGCCGCCCGGCATTCCGGAATCGGCAGTGCGTCAACAGGTGGAGTGCGTGCGGTCGAGCCAGCACTTCAAATCCTCGCGCCGGTGTGTGCTGTTTCTTGACTATGTGGTGCAAGCGGCGCTGGAGAGGCACACGGATCGGCTGCGGGAGAGAACGGTCGGGGTGGAAGTGTTTGGCCGCGATCCGCAGTACGACACCAATCAGGATCCAATTGTACGGGGAACAGCCGGTGAGGTCAGGAAGCGGTTAGCGCAGTATTATCAAATTCCGGGGCATGAGCGGGAATTAAGAATCGAGTTATCACCGGGCTCCTACACGCCGGAGTTTCACTTGGCGGTGGAAACGCCTCCGCCGGTCATTCAAGGGGAAACGATCCCGGAAAAGCCAGTCCGGACGGTCCACTCAAACAGGCGATGGGGTTTGAAGGCCGCAGGAATTCTCATTGCCGCTTGCCTGGGCGGCATTGCTTTGTTATTGGCTCATCCCCAGAGCAAAGCCTCAGCGGTGGATCAGTTTTGGGCACCGCTACTGCAGAGTTCCGAGCCGACACTTCTTTGCGTTGGTCAACCCAAGGTTTATAACCTGCTAGGCAAACTTGAAACCGAGGTCGCCCGGAGAATGCCGGGCCCTGGGCATCCGCTGACCGGGGAGGCCGCCGAAGAAAAGCTTACGGTACCGGTAAATCAATTTGCGCCGAGCTGGGACCGATACATTGCGCTGGGCGACGCGATCTGCCTGTCGGATCTGGTCTCGCTGTTTGCACAGAAAAAGCATGAGTACCATATTCGGGGAGGCGGCTCAACCAGCTTTGCGGATCTGCGCGAGAACCCGGCGGTACTGATCGGCGGATTTACGAACAACTGGACAATGCGGCTAAGTGGGGCGCTGCGCTTTCGCTTTGAGCTTACCCCAGATGGACGAGTACATTACGTTTACGACAGGCTTCATCCTACGGCGCGCAAGTGGCAGCTTACGGATGTGTGGCCCGATTGGAAGATGCCGGTCGATTACGCGATTGTGTCGCGGGTGGTGGATCCGACAACTGGCAAGATGGTCGTCACGGCAGCCGGGATTACCCACTACGGGACGGCGGCGGCAGGTGAGTTTTTAACGAACGCGGACGAACTGGCCCAGGCAATTCGGCAAGGTCCACGCGACTGGCAACGGAAGAATGTTCAGGTGGTGCTGTCCACGAAAGTAATCGGGAATACAGCGGGACCGCCGGAGGTACTGGCGACGTACTTTTGGTAGAGTGAGCCGCGCGTTCAGTCGTCGCTGCGGAAAAAACTACTGAGGCCTCCGATCCCGTCGGCTACCGCGCCGAGGGGTCTGCGTTCGTCGCCGCTATAGGGATGGTCGCCAGGAGAGAGTTCGTGGCGCAGACGCTCCAGGGTCATGCTTTGCAGGATAACGCGGCCGGGGCCGGTCAGCGTGGTGAGGAAAAGTCCTTCTCCGCCGAAGATGGCTGTTTTGATGGTTCCGACTAGTTGCACGTCGTAGTTAACGGTCGGCTCGAAGGCGACCAGATGACCGGTTTGCACTTGCAGAATCTCACCGGGAGCGAGAGTGAAATCGACGTGATCTCCTCCGGCGTGGACAAAGACCGCCCCAGGGCCGGTTAGTTTTTGGAGAATGAAGCCCTCGCCGCCGAGGAGGCCCGCACCCAACCGGCGAACCAGGGCGATGTCGAGCGTCACGCTGGCCTCCGCAAAAAGGAAGCCGTCGCGCTGGACCATCATGGTCTGGCCGGGTGCTAGCGGGAAGACCTGAATTTTGCCGGGAAAGTTGCCGGCGAACCCAACTTCGCCCGCTACGGTGTTGGCCTGGAAATAGGTGAAAAAGAGGGATTCGCCCATCAGCTTGCGTTTAATGGCTCCCCAGATCTTCTGACTGAAGGACTGGCCCGTCATCCGGGTCTGCCAATCCACATTAGCCGATTTGTAGATCATTTTGCCGGCTTCGGCGTAGATTTCCTGGCCGGGCTGAAGATGAACACGGGCAATCTGCAGGTTATGACCTTCGATGTCGTATTTCAAGGGCTCAGCAGCAAAGGCTGGGGGCGCATAGGCCGGCGGCACAGAGGAGCCGTCGGCAGCCCGACCACAGTTCAAGCAGAAGCGCGCATTATCACTCAATCCGGTACCACAGTTCGTACAGAAAGCCATAGACACGATGCTAGACGAAAATCAAAAGAGAAAGTTCAAGGAATCGGAAGAAGTCCGCCCTGCGATCTTCCGCGTGGAAAGACCGCAGAGCGGGTACACAGGGAGATACTACCTGCCGCCCAGGGCTTGGACGAAGGCGGGAATATTAGGCACCCCTAGGCCGGTGACGTTGTCGTAACCCGGCGTGGTCATAAGCGAGCTGTCCACACCTTCGATGACATTGTTATTGGCGTCGGGAGCCGAGTTGATGGTGGCGAGTCCCAAGTTGACACTGTTCAATCCGTGCGAGAGTAAGGCGACCGACTGTGCCCCCGGCGCCGAAATATCGAAGATGGGGGCCGAACTGCCGATTTGACCGGTATTCAGGCGGTAGAGCGAAGGGTTAGCGAGACCGATGGGGCCGCTCGAGTTTGCCAGCCGCTGCTGATTGACGAGCGCCAGGACACCGGCGAACAAAGGAGAAGCCACGCTTGTGCCGCCGATGGATCGTTCACAGTATTCGGTGGTAGACGAAAGCATGGCGCAGCCTGAATCGACGGCCGGGTTACCGCTGATCGTGTAGGTCTGGCCGGTGAGGACGCCGGTGTAGGGATCGCCGACCATCGAGATGTCCGGAGTAACGCGCCGGGGGGCGCCAAGCGGGATCGTAACACCGTTCGAGAGTTGCGTGGTAGTCGCCAGCGAGGTGGGGACGACACCGCTTTGGTAGGCCGGCTGGAGTTGGGTGAGACTCACGCCGCCTCCTGAACCCGCGTAGAACGCATAGGGATCCTCGCCGCCGGTGTAGGTGATGGAAGTGCCGTCGCTCGAGATCTGCCATCCGTGAAAGCGGGTTACGTAACTACCCCAGCCCCACTCCTGCTTGTCGCCGGAAGAGCTATTCAGCGCGAGACTGGTGCCGCCCACGGCGGTGACATACGGGCTGGTCGCGGGCCAGGAGCCGGAAGCGATGGTATTAGCTGCCGCCAAGTCGCCGCTATCGCCGGAGGAGAACAGGACACTGATGCCTTCGGCGGCCGCTTGCATGAACTGCATGTTATCCGCTTGGATGGCGGCTGCGGGAATATCATCGGTGCCGTCGCCCCAACTACTGGTAATAATGTCGGCGAGCCGGTTATCGATGACGTTATACACCGCTTCGGTTAAGCTGTTGCCACAATCCTGCGCGCCGATATAAAAGAGATAGGCGTTCGGAGCCATGGAGTGAACCATTTCAAGGTCGAGTGTTTCCTCGCCGTACCAGCCTTGGGCGCCCCCACAAACGCTGCTGTTTTCAGGAACGTCGTAGATGCCGGGGGGCACGACCTGGGTGAAGTTGGTGTAGTCGATGGGGGGCAGCCCGTGGTTCTTGGAATAGGTATTGACGTCGTTCTCGATGGTCGGGGAGGCGTAGGCATCGGTAATCGCCACCCGGACACCCTGGCCGGTTTGGCTGGTGCGGTCCGCGCCATAAGCGGCGCGAAGCTGCTGAGCGTCGTATCCGCAGACAGAGTAGCCGAAGAAGCCTCCGTAAGCCGGATCGGCCGGGGAAACGGTCGCCAGGTGATCGGCCCAGTAGGTACTGCATGGATTTAGCGGACGGCTGCCGGTTCCGGGGGGTGCATTGGGGGCCTTGGCATCCCGCGTGGAGACATGATGAAACGGTTTGACCAGAGTGCGCGTTTCGTCGAGGCCGGCGATGTAGCTGACCAGTGGGGCCATGCTGGCCGGGAGTACGGGCGCTTCGGCGTTCGCGCGGAGAGTTTTGCCCTTGTAAGAGTATAAATTCTGGCTTATATGAAACGCCGACTTCAATTGGGCGACTGTGCCCGAAGCTTCAACAAACAAGCCGCTGGCGGGTTTGGAGAGAACGGTGAATCCCAGGCCGGAGAGCGCGTCTTCCACCGTTTGCACATCCGACGGGTTTGGCGCAAACTGGGCGCGGAACTGCTCCGGCGTTAGGAACTTGCCATACATGGGACTTCCGGGAGTATTTTGCCGATCGATCAGCGCAGCCAGCCCAGCCTGATTACGAAAACTGAGATAAACCGCAATTCTTACTTCCTTGGCATCGTTCGCGGCGCCTACTCTTTTTGCGCGACTAAGCCAGGGAGCAACGTTGTTCGAGAGCGGAGCCGCAGAGGCACTCAAGGGAGTGCCGGCTACAGCAAAACCAATCGCTAAACATAAGCCGCGAATGAGCTTTTCAGAGATTCGACTGCTATGCATATTTCTCCATCGGCCAGCTTTTGCCGGCGAAATTCGACAACAATTAACGCTAATCTCCGCTTAGCCGGTGGTATTTCGGCGAAAAGACGGCTTCAGCGGAAACAGTCTCAAGGGTAAACCAACTATGGCGGGAATACTAGTACGAATTTTGTAATTCGATTTAGGGAGTAGGCGACGGGCGATCTGCTCAAAGGGTGCAGTCCTAAGATGTAGGAGAGATGGATTCCAACCAGGAAATGGAATGGGCCGCCCGGGTGCGGGAGTTAGAGCAAGAGCTGGTATTGTTGCGGAAGTCGCTCGATCATGAGCAGGAAAGCCACGAGCGGGTACAGGCGGCGCTGCGGGAATCGGAAGAACGCTTTGAGATGATCGCCGAATCGATTCCGCAGCTTGTTTGGACCACGCGGCCGGATGGGTACCACGAGTACTTCAACCGGCGCTGGATGAACTACACGGGCATGGGCCTGGAGCAGACCAAAGGTTGGGACTGGGCCCCTTTGCTTCATCCCGAGGACCGCGAGAGGACGTTTGCCCGCTGGAGCCATTCACTTGCCAGCGGTGAGCCGTATGACATCGAATATCGTTTTCTGCGCGCGAGCGACCGGACCTATCGGTGGTTTCTAGGGCAGGCCCTTCCGGTACGCAATCGGCAAGGACAAATTGTCCGCTGGTTCGGAACGTGCACCGATATCGACGACCAGAAGCGAACCGAAGCGGAGCTTGCGGCGGCAAAGGAAACGGCGGAAGAGGCGAGTCAGGCAAAAAGCCAATTCCTGGCAAGCATGAGCCATGAGTTACGAACGCCTTTGAACGCCATTATCGGTTATAGCGAGATGTTGCAAGAGGAGGTAGAGGAGCTACAGGCGACGGGATTGTCGCAGGACTTGCTGAAGATTCACAGCGCGGGAAAACATCTGCTTTCGCTGATCAGCGACATCCTCGATCTTTCGAAGATCGAGGCGGGGAAGATGGACGTTTATGTCGAAGACTTCGATCTCAGCGACGTGGTTGCAGATGTGTTGAATACGATAGAACCTCTGGTGGATCAGAACGGCAATGTATTGGAGCGGATGGTGGCCGAGGGGCTAGGCCAAATGACTTCGGACGTCACCAAAGTTCGCCAGAGTCTTTTTAATCTGCTCTCCAACTCCTGTAAGTTCACGCACAACGGACGAATCACTTTAGACGTTTCAGCGATGACGAAGAATCAAAGCGAATGGGTGCGTCTGGAGGTGCGAGACACCGGAATCGGTATTTCTCCGGAAAAGTTGCGGCACATTTTTGAACCGTTTACGCAGGTAGCGAGCAATGAAGTCAATAGCGCCGCGGGCACGGGTTTGGGACTGACCCTGACGAAGAATTTTTGCGAGCTGTTGGGCGGGACGTTGACGGTGGAAAGCGAGGTTGACGAAGGCTCGACGTTCACCATCACGCTACCGCGCCTGCTGAAAGGCACGACCGGAACAGGAAATCGAAGTGGCGCGGCGATGGCAACGGGCGCGGAACGGAAGAGCCAGACGGTGCTGGTGGTGGATGACGATCCAAGCGCGCGGGATTTGATTCAGCGGTATCTCACTCGTGAGGGATTTGAAGCGCACACGGCCGCGACCGGTTCAGAAGCCTTGCGGCTTGCCCGGGAGCTTCACCCAAGCGTGATTACACTCGATGTGCTAATGCCCGGCATGGACGGCTTGGCTGTACTGCAAGCGCTGAAGGCGGATCCCGAGCTTGCTGAGATTCCGGTGGTCATGGTGAGCACGATGAGCGATCGCAGCTTAGGAGCGGCGCTGGGTGCTGCCGACTACCTGATGAAGCCGATCGCCAAGGATAAGTTGCTGGCCATCATGGGCAAGTATTGGTGCCCGGCTCCGCCCTGCCAAGTACTGATTGTGGATGACGATGAGAGTTCCAAGCTGCTGGTGAAAACTGTCTTCGAAAAGGGAGGCTGGAAGATTGCTACCGCGTCCGACGGCGCCGAAGCGCTGGCCCAAGTCGAGAAGAAAGAACCCACGCTCATTCTGCTCGATTTGATGATGCCGATTATGGATGGATTTGAGTTCACAACAACAATACGGCGGAACCCGCAGTATGCGAAGATTCCCATCATTGTTTTGACGGCGAAGGACCTTACGGCACAAGACCGGGCGCGGCTGGAAGGCGGAGTGAAAAAGGTTTTGACCAAAGGCTCGGTCACCGGGCCAGAACTATTGAAAGAGCTGCGCCAGGTAATCGCCGCGTGCGCTGAGGCATAGCTTTCCTGGTTGACAGGCTAGCGGGAGCCAGGACCTGAAGCTGTATCGACGAGCTGCTCCAGCAAGGCGGTGGCCTCTGGAATGTTGCGCGCCGCGATGTTTTCTTTGAGGCGATTGGCGGCCTGCTCCAGTTCCCGCCATTCGCGCGTGGGTTCGCGAACTGCTTTGATGGCGCTATCTTCGGTCGGCGCGAAGTCAGCCCGATCGCTTTTCAAATCTTCTGTAATCTTCTCGCCTGGCCTGAGGCCGATAATTCTGATGTCTTTCTCCATGTCCAGTTTGCGGCCTTCCGTATGGGCAAGACGCCGCGCTAGTTCCTGAACGCGAATAGGTTGCCCCATTTGGGGAACCAAAACTTCGCCGTGCCCTTGAATTAACAGGGCGCGGAGGATGTAATGGACGGTTTCTTCCGGGGTGATGAAATAACGTTCCACGTCGGGGTGCGTGATGGTCAACGGGCGTCCTTCAGCGAGTTGATCGATGAGCGTGGACGAGACGCTTCCGTCACTTCCGACCACGTTTCCCAGCCGTACCGACGCGCAGCTCATGCTGGGATGTTCGGCGGATAAAGCCGTGATGATTTGTTCCGAGACTCGCTTGGTTTTGCCCATGATGCCTTGAGGGTTGGCGGCTTTATCGGTGGAGATCAGCAGCAGGGAGCGAACGTTCCCGCCAAGGGCGCTCTTGGCAACGATCCAGGTGCCCAGGACATTGTTCCGGATCGCTTCGAGCGGGTGTTGCTCCATCAACGGCACATGCTTGTACGCCGCCGCGTGAATCACGATGTCGGCTCGGAAATGTTCAATTACTTCCGCCATCACCGCCTCATCGCAAACGTCGCCTATTCGCAACTCGAATTCCTGCGAGGGGAAGTCGCGCAGCAGCTTCGCATGAAGTTGAAATACGCCATTTTCCGAGCGATCGAGTCCGATGAGTCGCGGGATTTTGAGCGCAAGCAAACGGGAGCAGAGTCTTCTTCCGATGGAGCCTGCCGCGCCGGTGATCAGAATGCGCCGGTTCTCAAACGCTTTGCGAAACAGAGATTCATAGTGAAGCTCGGCTGAAGGATCGATTAGATTAGGGCGGTTCAGGAGAAACTCGTTCGCGCTGGCGGTGTAGCCAGTGAACTGAAGGTGACGAAACTTAGCGGCGACCTCCTTGACTGCTTTGGCGACGCGCTCGGCTGCTTCGGCAGTAAGCGCCGGGTAGAGCGGGATGGACATAAGGCGGTAGTAAAGCTTTATCGCTTCCGGACAGGACCGCTGCCATTCCGCCGCGTGACGGGCGAACGCGCTGTGCAGCGGAATAGGAATGAAATGAACGCTAGCGGCTACTCCACGCCGATACAGTTCGTCGATGAACGTGTCCCGATCAATACGTAACTTGTCCAGGCAAAGGCGAAGACTATACAGATGCCAGGAATGATCGCTGCCGCTTCCACTGGGAGGCAGTTCGATCTCTTCCAGATTGCGGAAACGCTGGTTGTAGAAGTTTGCTAACTGCCGCCGGGCATAGAGAAAGCCGGGCATTTTACGAAGTTGAGCCAGACCGAGCGCAGCCTGCAGATCGGAGAGGTTATACTTCCATCCCGTCTCCGCGACGTCATACTTCCAGCTTTGGCTCTTCGATCCACGGCTCCAGACGTCGCGGTCGATGCCGTGAAGAGATAGCCTTCGAATGTGCGCAGCCAGATCTTCGCGCCCAGTGGTGACCATTCCGCCTTCCGCGCTGGTCATGTTCTTCGTGGCGTAAAAACTAAACACGACCGCATCGCTGGACCTGTTGCCATCGGCATGGGAGCCTCCGATCGGATGGCCTTCATAGCGGCTGCCCACGGCATGCGCGGCGTCCTCGATGACCACCAAATCGTGAGCACGGGCGATGGCCCAGAGTCTATCCATGTCACAGGGAAGACCGCCAAGATGTACCGGGATCATCGCCTTGGCGCGGGACGTGAGGCGTGTGGCGACGGAAGCGGGATCGATATTTCCATCCGTTCCGACGTCGGCCAGCACAGGCGTGGCGCCGGTGTGGAGAATGGACTGCACGGTGGAGCAGAAGGTGAGCGGAGTGGTGATCACCTCGTCGCCGCGCCCGATCCCGGCAGCTTCCAGGGCGACGTGGAGGCCAGCGGTACCGGAGCTAACGGCAACGGCGCAACCGGCGTTCACAAAAGCGCTGAACTCTTGTTCGAGCTGCGCTGTTTTTGGGCCGGTGGTTAACCAGCCCGATGCAAGTACTTGCGCTACTTCTTCTTGTTCCTCTATGCCCATGGAGGGGCGGTGGAAGGGAATGGACGAAAACGGATCGATCATTTAGCGGGAGCGCGTCTTTGTTCCGTGCGACAGGGACAGAAAAGAAGCGCCTGTTCTCAAGAGTAACCGCAGGTCGCCGGAGAACGAACAGCTCCTCAGATAGGCGAGTTCCAGAGATAGTTTCTCCCGAAGCAAAGTTCCACGATAGTACGCAATTGGATCGTCAACTTCCGCGAGAAGCGCAGCTTCGTCGCGATAATGGAGACTGGCAACGCCGGTAATTCCTGGCCGGACACTTAAAATCGCCGACCATTCGGGCAATTGCCGTTCGACGAAATCCGGCACCTCCGGGCGAGGCCCAACAAGACTCATATCTCCTTTGATGACGTTCCACAGTTGTGGGAGTTCATCAAATTTCCAACGCCTCAGCGTGCGTCCCCAGCGCGTGATGCGCGCGTCGTTGCCTGCTGTAATCACAGGGCCGGCCGTGTTGCGCATAGTGCGGAATTTGAGGACGCGAAAGGGCCGGCCTCCCTGACCCACTCGCGTCTGTGTGAACAGAATAGGCCGCCCGTATTCCCACAACACAAGAAGGGCGCAGAATGCCAATAGAGGTAAGCACGGGACAAGCAACAGCAATGCGAGCATCCGTTCCCAAGTGAACTTCAATCTGCTGGTCGCGTAGGCGCTGATCGGGTAAATACCTATTTGCCCGGTGTGATGAGCGCCACGAGGTGTGTGCATGCAAACGGAACTTTCTCCAAAGCCAGGGCGGCCAGCCACGACCGGCGAGCGACTGCTCGCGCGAGAAACGGAACCGGAATCGCCTTCGAGCATTGGATTCCGCAATCAGGGAACAAGGTCCGGATCTGCCGTTCGGTGACGCCGCGAAGGGCTCGGTTTCGTGGGTTATTTCTTCTTGTATCGAACCAGAGAATACGGCCGCCTGGGCGTAGAACGCGCAACATTTCCGCAGCCATTTTGCGGCGCATCGAATCTTCCAGAACCGAACTGAAGACCACGAACTGCGTCACGATGTCGAAAGATCCGTTCGGCCAGGGCAGTTGGCGAGCATCGCCACAAAGAAGGTGAGCTCCGGCAAGACGCTTCTGCGCGGCACGAAGGCGCTCCGGCACAAGATCGAGGCCGTAAACATTGTTCGATATCGCGCCCCATTGCAGAAATTCCAGCAGCCATCTACCCTCGCCGCAACCGATGTCGGCAATACGCGTGTCAAAGATTGGGAAGACGCCATTGCGCCGCAGAAGCCGTACGCAAGCACGAGCGATCCGGGAGTGGAAATAAAGGTTTTCCTCACGCCATAGAGCGTAAGAATCGCTGGGAAGTCTTTGTAAACGGGAGCGATATTCTTCCCGGATTCTGTCGATTTCGGCTGTTTCGCGGTCTGCTTCCGTCATGGCCGATTCGCCTTACCTGGACGGATTGGTAAAAAGACGCGGCATGGGAAGTGTCCGGGATGGAAGCCGCCTCCAACATAAAAGGCCCGCGGCAAAGCCAGCCGCATAGCTGAATTGATAGGTTCCAAAAACTATCGGCAAAACCGGGAAAAGATCCCATCCATGACGCCTGGCAGCTTTAATGCTGGAGGAGGCGCTAAGACTGGCATAGATGGAGGTGAGAAGGCCCAGCAGGAGAGCGCTGCGCTTCATCGCAAAGGAATTTCGCAAAAGCCAGCCGAGCAAAAGGCAGAGCACAAGCAACGCGCCAGCCGCTATTGCGCCAATAGGTACAAGCTGTCTTTTCGACGCCACCATACGATGTTTCCGAAGTACGGCAACGCGCCAGAAACCATACTGGAAGTACTGCCGGAACAATGCGCGGAGCGTCGAGCGCGGATGATAGTAGGACACAATCGAGGAGTCCTGCCAGACCGTTCCCCCTGCGCGGCGAATCCGCAGATTGAGTTCGTCGTCCTGATTGCGAACGAGCGTTTCATCGAAGAGGCCTAGCTTGTAGAGCAGATCCTTTCGCCAGCAGCCGTACGGAACAGTATCGGTGAAACCGCTGTAGTCCTGACTCCTGAAGTTCGCGCCACCGGTAGCGAACTTTGAATGAAATCCCGCCGCGACCGCGCGTTTCCAGAAAGATTTTGCGGCGGTGCGGGCGGCCCCGCCCACGTTTTCGGCGCCAGTAGCTATAGCTATGCGCAAACATCGGACAACATATTTGGGCGGATACTCCGTGTGGGCATCCATGCGAACGACGAACTCTCCTTTTGCCTGCTGAATTGCCAGATTTAGGCCATGAGAAGCTGTTCTGTTTTTGTTCTCAAGGACACGAATAGTGGAGTGTTTGCACGCGTATTCGTTCAGGATGTCGCGGGTACCGTCCGTGCTCATCCCGTCAGCGATCACGATCTCTAGGGTCAAGCCTGTTCGATCGAGTGCTTCGATGGACTGGAGCAACTGCCGGATATAATCCACCTCATTCCGGCAGGCGACAATGACCGTTACAGAATGCAAATAGGCCGGGACCGTTTTAACTTTTCGCGAAGTTCAGCGCGGCTGAGTTCATGCAATACCGCAAACCGGTGGGTTTCGGTCCATCGTCGAACCGGTGTCCCAGATGAGCATCGCACTTGGCGCAGCGCACTTCGGTACGAACCATTCCGAAACTGGAGTCTTGACGATCGTCCACGTTTTCCTTCGCGATCGGCTGCCAGAAACTGGGCCAGCCGGTGCCGGATTCAAACTTCGTATCAGAGGAGAACAGGGCATTACCGCAACCTATGCAGCGGTAAATCCCCTGCTCATGATTATTCCAATATTTGCCGGTGAACGCACGCTCTGTTCCGGCGTGGCGGGTCACTTCGTACTCCTCTGGAGTGAGTTCCTTGCGCCACTCTTCGTCTGTCTTCACAACTTTATCCACTTGCACAACTCCTTCCCGTTTGCCGGCGTCCGTAAACGCCACCAGTTTCACCATTTTCGCGGGGCCAAAGACGTTGAACGCACTGGCTTTCCAGCCGGTGGTCAACAGAAGGCCAACGCCGGCCGAATATGACATGCTCCGCTGAAGAAATGCCCTGCGTTCCATACCTGATTGTCGCTCCTAGTTCATTGGACGAAAAAGAAAAGGCGGAGATTCAGCGTATAAACGCCGAGTCTCCGCCTCGTTTTCGGCGCCGACCTTAGGGTAATAGTACTTAGTTAGAGGCCCGTTGCGCCGGGGCAGCATTAGTTTTAGTTAACGCAGCCGCGGTCTGAAGACGGTAGCGGCTCAGGAGTTTCGTGCGGTTCGCGCGTAAATCCAATCCGCTGTGCGATTCAGGGTAGGGTTGGGCACCCATTATGCCCTGCCAGAGGATATGGTTGTAGCGGTTGAAATCGAAATGATCCTCAACCGAGAAGTCCATGCCCTTGGTGGCCGCTGCCCAGTACGCCGCGTCGTGGGCCGGTTTGGGCACACGCATTTTGGCGCTCTGCTGAGGCAGCGGAAGGCTGGTCCCGTACAGCATGGGGGACGGAGCGGCTGAAAATGTCCATTTGGTTTGCGATGGATCGAAAACATCCGCCATGGGAACGGCGGTGGAATCGTTCAGGTTAAGCGGGCTTAGGCCAAGAATATCTTCCATGGTGCGCAGGAAATCGATCGTGTTGTAGGAAGTGGAGACCACGGCGTTTTGCTTTACATACGGCCCCACAATGAACGCGACGCTGCGATGCGAATCCACGTGGTCGGCGCCGTCCTGCGAGTCGTCTTCGATGACGAAGACCAGCGTGTTATTGCGATATTGGCTGTTTGCGATTTTTTGAACCAGCAGGCCGACAGCGTAGTCGTTATCGGCCTCCTGGAGTTCCGGTGTGTTCACGCCGTTAATCGCGGTGCTGAAATTACCGGTATGGTCATGCATGAACCGGACCAGGCTAAGCTGCGGGAGGCCGCCGTTGGCATATTTCGTATCGAACTCGCGCTGCCATTCGGTGAAACGGTAGTAATCAGGAAACGCGTTGTCGAAGCCGCGGAAATACGGATCGGTGTAGGGCCGGAGAGCCGCGCTGGTCGAGTAGGCCACGGTCGTGTTCGAAGCGGCTGGATCGGTCAGGTCCGGGATGGTGGCTGAGGCGTACTGCGCCGGGAGGTTGTACCGCGCCAAGTCAATGAAGAAGCCGTAGTTGCGCAGGGACAAACCGGCACGCAAGGCATCGTTCCATAGATAACCGGTGTTCTCTTCGTCGTTGGGACCGTCGGGGGCGGCGGTATCGGTCCCTCCGGGAAGCACGTCGGGATCGTTGGGGGTCAATGGATTGACGGCCAACCGCTCCGCTGTCGTTCCGTAGCCGGTGTTCACATTCCGGTTCGTTCCTTCGGAGTCGTTGGTGAGGCCGCGGCCGGCGTAGTTCACTTTCGTCTGACGCTCCACCACGTCGGGCGCGCGCGCTGAAGTGGACCAGGGCCAGCCATCCATGCTGACCTCGCTGGTGTCGTAGAAATTGTCGAGGGTGACGAAGTTTTGCGCCAGTTTATGGAGATTCGGGGTGGTTCCCTCGCCGAATTCGGTCAGGCTTGGATCGCCGTTGCCGACCGGCAGGTCGCCCAGGACCTGATCGTAGGTGCGGTTTTCCTTAATGATGTAGATGACGTGCTTAATGTTGCTTCGCAGAAACGCCATGGTGGCCTGATCGGCGGCGCTGACCGTCCGTGAAAAGTGGTTATTGAGCGCCACCTGTTGGGTCAGAGTGGAAAGCTGGCTGGCTGCCGGCGTGGGAAATGCCTGGAAACCGGCTTTGATGAGTTGTAAATCGTACTGATTGGTCCCGGCGCAAGCGTCGGATTTCTCTGTGTTTCCGGCACCGTTGCAATTGCCGGGATTAGGCCCGGTGGGTGATTTTCCGTTCACGACGTAAGCATACCGGCCATCGGCGCTAAAGCTGATCGAATTTGGATACCAGCCGGTGGGAATCAATCCGATGGTGCGGATTGCACCGCTCCCGCCGTTCAGTTCCACCACCGCTACATCATTCATATTTCCGTTGGTGACATACAGCGTCTGCTCATCAGGCGAAAGCGTAACGCTGTTCGTGTTGCTTCCGGTGTAGCCCGCGCGGGAACTGGGCAGCAATCCGTCGGGAGTACCGACCGCGATATCCTCGCGAACCGTGTTGGAGGCGGTATCGATGACAGCTACCGAGTCCGTCTCATCCTGGGCCACGTAAAGTGTGGTTTGGGCCGCATTCAACACCATTTTGTTGGGCTGGCCTTTCAGCTTGATACGCGAGACAACGGTGGGCGTACCGGCAAAATTCACCACCACGACCTCACGGTCACGGATGCTGGAGATATAGGCGGTGTCATTGCCGCGGACCGATACCCAGAACGGGTATTCGCCTCCGGGAACGCCAGAGTTCTTCGGATCGATCTTGCCCGGGCGAAGATCGAGTTCGGCGAGTTTTGTCCAACCGTTGGACGTTTTGTTCAATATCGAGATGGAGTCGTTATAGTAATCGGCGACAACTAGCTTCGAGCCATCTTTTGTGATGCCAATGCCAGCCGCTGCCGGTTTCACGCTCAGGCCGACGCCGGCGCTGTGGCCCAGCGCTATCGGGCTTCCCGCCTGCTCCGCCCAAAGCCCGCTTTGCCCAAGCGCGAAGACGTGCACGTTGTCATTCACGCCGCCGGAAACATAGAACGTAGTTCCGGTGGGATCGAAGACGATTCCGTTGTACGTATTCGGCACTTGGATCACCTGTTTCTTTACTGGAAGCGGGCGCGTGATGTCGTAGACGAAGACGTATTCGTTGGAGTCGGCTGCAATCTGCGAACCGATTTTTGAGCCAGAAGTTGCATTGAGCAGGTTATACCCGCTGGTGAGGATCAAGAGCGTTTTACGGTCGGGACTAGTGACGGTAGTGACAGCCTGACCGGCGACATAGTTCGGGAAATCGGCCAGGCCGGGATTCAAGGTATCGAAACGCGCCGCGCGAGGGGCAAGCGGAGTGATCTGCTGGCCAGTATTCGGAATGGTCTGCACTGCCGAGGAATTGCGGCTGGCAGGATTGACTGCTTGCGGCGGCGCGGCAGCGGCACTGGCGGTGATTAAGGCTCCCAGCAAAACACCTTTCAGAACGGTGCGCCAGGGTGGAATAGATTGGGAACGAGCCTCTGCGCGCGTTCGCGTGCAGCCAGTGGCATTGAGGCCAGCGAGGTCATGGGAATTCATCTGCTTCACTCCGTGAAATTTAGGATCAACTAGACACGCGGTAATACATGGTGATAGGTGCCCATATCAGGTATCCGCTAAAGCGAGGAAGCTGTCAATAAGTATCGCGTTAGCAATAAGTTACAGCCGCGTGTCGATTCGGTGAGTTCCCGCCGAACCATTCTGCATTCAGCAGGTTGCAGCGGCTTGGCTGGACGTTGATAATTTAGAGGTATGCCGATTTTCGAGTACGCTTGCGACGATTGTGGAACAAAGTTCGAGAAGTTGGTGCGCCGGAGCACGGAAGCAGATGCGGTGCAATGCCCTTCTTGCGGCCAGGACCACCTGACCACGCAATACTCCACCTTTGCCGCACGAGCCAACGGTTCCGCAGAGGAGAGCTCGCAACAAATGAGCGGTTGCGGCGGCGGCATGTGTCAGGGCGGCATGTGCGGCATGGGCATGAATTAGCTTCGTCGCGGGCTGCTGTTTGAGACAATCCACGCCGGTCCGCCACATCAGTTGTGGCATATGAGCAAGCTGACGGACATTGCTTTAGGCAAAATCGACGACCTCAACAGAATGCTGTCCGAAGCTGGCGCGAGGCTTGCAGAACGCGAAGCGCAGTTGGTTATTGCAACTGAAGCGCTCGCGACCATCCGTGAGCACGGAGTGCAAGCTGGCTGCGGCATAGTTGGTGATATAGCTTCCGCTACATTAGCGCGACTTCCCCAACCAACGCTCTTGCTGCAAGAGTTACGCGCAGCGATTCGCCGTCAGACTGCCCAGGAATGTGTCGCGCTCATTTATCCTGACGGAAATCCCGAGATCGCGATCCGGCGCATTAAGCAGGATTTTAATCTGGTGCCTGTCCAAGAACGTCCGTAATTGATAGTTTGTTCTGCAATTGAGGCGGGCCGGCGTGGTAATTATCCCTTGACAGTAGGTACGCTATGAAGTAGTATAAAGACATGGAACACGTCGCAAGGCCGAAGATGGACCGGTTCACCTTTAAGAACTTTGCGACGATGTTTTCGGATGACGCGGCTTGTTTAGAGTGGCTTCGCAATCACCTGTATCCCAGCGGCATTTTCTGCAAGATTTGTGATCGCGTCACCAAGCACCATCGCGTTGTTAGCCGTCCTTCTTATTCCTGCGATCATTGCGGCCATCATGTCCATCCCACGGCCGGAACGATCTTCCACAAGTCCAGCACGTCGTTAAAGACGTGGTTCCATGCGATCTACCTGATGGCATCGACCCGTTGCGGCATCTCCGCAAAGCAGATTGAGCGCGAAACGGGCGTCACCTACAAAACAGCCTGGAGAATGTTCCATCAGATTCGCAAGCTGCTGGTGGAAGACGAAGCGCCTTTGAGCGGTTCCGTAGAAATGGATGAGATGTACCATGGCGGTAAGCGCAAACACGGTACGGGCCGTCCTGCTGTAGGAGACAAGAAGAAGATTCCGGTTGTCGGCATAGTGCAACGTGGTGGCCGCGCCATCATCAAGGCGACTGCCGACATTCAGAGTGCCCGCCTACTCACAATGGTTCGGGAATATGTTCTTCCTGCCAGCACGATCTTTACGGACGAACTACGGAACTACTCTGGAATCTCGGTGTTACGCGACAGGCAAGGCCGGAAGGCTGGCTATCAGCATCGCCGGATCAATCACAGTTCCAAGATTTACGTGCAAGGCGATGTCCACACGAATTCGGTTGAGGGTTTCTGGAGCTTAATCAAGCGCGGGATCGGCGGCGTGTATCATGCGGTTTCGCAGAAGCACCTCCAGAGCTATTTGGACGAGTACACGTTCCGCTACAACCATCGGTTCGATACCAAGCCGATGTTCCTCACGTTTTTGGGGCAGGTTGCGAAGGCGTGAAACATCCATTGAAACAAGCTGTACGGTCGGAAAAATCTGAAGTATTGGCTCGCCGCCTTCATTGTTATAATTCCAATGGTGAATGAGCGCTCAGCAATAGAGGAGAATGCTTCTGGCCTTTTCCCGTTTTCGCCCCGGGTCATCTACCAGAAGAACCCCCTTCTTAACGTAACTTGCCAGCTTCGATTTCCAGTTATTTTGCGCGTGGATAGCGAACATCCAGCGGCGTTTCAAGAGCAAATCAGATCTCGATACCCGATCTATCGAGAGCAAAGTCTTCAACCTATGCTGGCAATTGAATTGCCAGCAGCCGGAACTGGGAACCTTCCGTCCGTAGCCAAGCGGATCGCTCATTATGAATTTATTTCAGATGATGAAGTCTGGCGCATTGGGTTAACTCGTGATTCATTGGCCCTCACCACCTCGCGTTATACACGTTGGGAAGACTTCCTTGACCATTTACGTCTTCCTCTGGCCGCGCTAACGGAACATTACAATCCAACGTTTTTTACCCGCGTTGGCTTGAGGTATCAAGATTTAATTCAGCGCTCAAAGTTGGGCCTATTAGACCTCCCATGGAGAGATCTCTTGAAACCGCATATAGCAGGTGTTCTCGCCATTCCAGCCTTTGCTGATGCGGTTGCTTCCTCGATTAGTCAACTTGGAATCCAGCTACAAGGAGGCAAGGTTACGCTTAATTATGGACTTGCAGAAGCTGTTCAAGAAAAAGAGGAATGTTATCTGATTGATAGCGACTTCTATAAGGAAGGACGGACGGAACTTAATGACACTATTTCAGCCCTTGCAGCTTTCAACAAGCAGTCAGGCCGACTTTTTCGATCCTGTATCGAAGAGCGATTACATGCCGCGATGGAACCCCTTCCGGCTTAATCCCCTCAGTGAAGCTGAACAAACCACCTACGTGGCTTGGAAAAATCAGCATGATATGGTTCATGCCGTAGGATACCGTATAAAAAGAGATGGTGAAGTAGAAATCGACATTGAAGAGCGCCAAACACGCCTTTATTGCCATGTTCTTCTAGACTTAATTCCGGGAGAGGCGTTGTGTGACGTTATGCAAAATCTCGCCATCATTTCCAACCCTCTCACGAATCCTAAGACGTACGGGTTGCTGGAGGAGCCGTCTACTGTCACAAAGAGAATCGGCAAGGTTAGGATTGCTCGACGTGTAGAACGGCCAGTCTTCAGTCTCGATGGAGAGTAGTTTAACTTGGACTGTTACTTGTGTTCTCCGCCTACGGGTAGTTTTCGACAGGGAGAAATCTTTTCCGATGTTGTCGAAATTCGTATTCATCCTGATACTCTGACAGCCGATCTAGAGGATGTGGCATTAGACATCAAGAATCATCCCATAGCAGTGCTAGTAAGCTGTCCCGACGAGTTTGTTAGCGGTAATACGGCGCCGGGGATCGGTATAAGTCCAGCGAAAAGGTTTAGCTGATTTGGAATAGGCGCGGATGTAGCGGCGCAACTTGTTGCCCAGATCCGCAACGGAGGTGAAGACACCGCGCCGGATCACGTCGCGCTGAATTTTGGCGAACCAAAGCTCGACCTGATTGAGCCACGAAGAGTAGGTCGGCGTGAAGTGAAAGCGGACTTGAGGATGCTCCGTTAGAAAGCGTTCGACATCCTTGGTCTTGTGTGCCGATAAATTATCAAGTACGACGTGGATCTCCTGGGCCCAACGCGTGCGCGAAACCAGCCCTTCGAGAAACGCAACGAACTCTTGACTGGTATGCCGGCCCGCCGTCATGCCCTGCACCTGGCCGGTCTTCACATCCAAGGCCGCATACAAGGACAATGTGCCGTGACGGTAATACTCGAATCCATGCCGCTCGGCGCGTCCCGGCGACAAGGGTAACACCGGGTCCTGTCGATCTAAGGCTTGAATGGCCGTCTTCTCATCCACGCAAAACACCGCGGCATGCTGCGGTGGGTGAAGATAGAGGCCGATAATATCGGCAGCTTTCTCCTCAAACTGAGGATCATCCGACGCCATGTAGCGATCGAGCCGATGCGGTTTTAAGCGCAACTGTGTCCACACACGTTGCACCGTCGACTTACTTAATCCGAGCGCGGAGGCCATCTTGCGGCAAGACCAATGCGTGGAACCGTCAGTCGGCTTACGCCGCGTTTGGCGCGCGATGCGAGCTTGCAATGCTGCGTCCGCCACTCGTGGCGGACTGCCTTTGTGCCGCGCGGTCAGACCGTCCACTCCGGCTTGCTCGAACCGCTGCTTCCACCGCGAGATCGTCGGTGCGGTGGTCCCCAGCGACGAAGCGATCTGCCGGTAACTCTTGCCTTCCGCCAATGCCAGAATCAACCGCGCCCGGAACACATCCCCCGCCGGGAGCGTTCGCGATTGTGCCCATCCCTTCAACTCTTTTCGCTGCTCGTCCGTAATCCTCAGCACAGCTTGCTTCACTACTATGAGACACACCCCGAGTGCTATCGTTACCGCCGGGACAGCTTACTAGTCACACAGGACTGTGACTTAGATTGGGACTTTAGGGCTCGTCAAGAGCAGGATGAAACAAAGAAATTAAAGGCTCAGAGCAAGTTGTTGCCAAATCTTCTCTTTTGTGAGGTGGCGCAAGCAGAAGAGTTGAGGGGTGTGCAGACTATAGCAAGCGACATATGGCGGCGCGTTAAGCAGAATCAGGACGAGCGATATCATTACCTGCCTGCGGTGCCGAGCCACCTAGATGCCGTAACCAGAGGTTTTTCCGATCTGGCAATTGATTTTAAAAGAGTTTTTTCTATTCCTACTGAAGAAATGTACAAGAGATTGTCTTTGGAAACACGCCGACGCACAATACTGCAAGGCCCATTCATGCAGGACCTGAGTAATCGCTTCGCGTATTATCATCTCAGGGTGGCGTTGCCGACAATAGGCCAATCGGTTTCCAACGCTCAAGCGGTTATCGGTCCACCTGTTGTCTCAGCAGTATAAGCTCCTTTTCCGTCCTTCACCTGGGATCTGATTTCTTTTCTTCCATCTTCCGAGACACCTTTCTAAGCGCCGTCAGAAAATCCTCCTCAGTAAACGGCTGTTTCTCGTTCCCGCACTCCCGCCGTGAGCGCGCCGACGGTCCAACTTTTATGTCCAAGGACTTTTTAGTCAACGGATGGGTTTCCGCTGTTGTTTTCGGCTGACTTTTCTTCTTGAGTAGGGATGGTTCTAGCGATCTCTTCGACATATTTGGCTACCTTCTCTCGGGCCTTGATCTCGATCTGTAATTCTTGCCCTCTCACATCCTGGTAAATTTCTTCTAGCTGCTGGATTACGTGGGGGTAGATAACCTGCCAATGGCCTCCCGTTGATGTATCTGGGGCAATCATGACCATATCTGTGTTCCTGCCAACGCCCGGAGATACTTCTGACCGCTTCTTGGCTGAGTATACGTTTAGGAGTGTTTCAGGAAGAGGTTTGGTTTTCACATGTCCAGCAAACATGAGGTACGAATTTGCATGCCAATATCCTGATCCAATTGCAGCAAACCCGGCAAAGTCTTGGCAACTGGTACCGTGATTATCTACCAGATAGATATGCGAGCCGCCAATATCCACTCCCATGACAATGGACTGTATAGCTGGCATTTCAAAGTTGATCATTTCCGTAGCCAACTGCCTTGCCAAGTCTGGAGACAACTCATTAATGACGAATCCCCAGCAACCATTACCAACGCAGTGGGGACAATTTCAAAAATCTTAGTTTGTTGCGGCTCAAACTGAATGTCGCTGGCAGTCACCATGCGATCAGAAGCACCAACGATGCGCCCATCCGCACTCATAGCCGCCACGCAAACCGTCACTGGTACAACACCCGCCTTCCGCTCTCGCGTCTTAGGATAGCGCCCACTTGCCATTGCTCAAAGGGAATTTTGGCCACGGCGAACTGCTTTTTATTATACCTACCGAGAGGGGATAATTACCGCCGGCGTTGACTTTCGGTGTTTATTCGCCACATCATAAGTAGTGAGACGCCTCCTCACACCTATGGCAATAACGCGCAGACAGAAAGAATTGATGGACTTCCTCTCCGGCTTCATCGAGAAGCATGGTTATAGTCCGAGTTACGAAGAGATTGCGGGCGGATTGGATCTGGCGTCGCTTGCGACAGTGCATAAGCACATACAAGCGCTCGAGACCAAACAGTACCTACGGCGAAGTTACAACCATAGCCGTTCGCTCGAAATTGGAGAGCGGTACTTTTCGGAAGAAAAGGCGCGACAGCCGAAGCCAGTACCCTTGACGGTGCCCTTATTGGGAAGAATCGCCGCGGGCGTTCCAGTAGAGGCAATCAACACGCCGGAAACGCTGCAGTTTTCCGATTTCATGGGGAACCAGAGCACGTTCGCTTTGAAGGTGCGCGGCGAATCCATGATCGATGACCATATTTGTGATGGAGATTACGTCCTGGTGGAGAAGACCGGAACGGTCAGGAACGGCGACATTGTCGTGGCGTTAGTAGATGGCATGGAGGCGACTCTGAAGCGCTATTACGACGACGAAGCCGACGGGCGCATACGATTGCAGCCGTCAAATGCGTCGATGGCGCCGATTTTTGTTGACCGGTCCAGTCTTGAGGTACAAGGCCGCGTGTTGGCCGTAATGCGCAAGTATTAAGGGGTTAGATGATAAACTAATCAGCGGTGAGCGTAAGTAATCAAGAAACGGGCGTACCCGGCGGATTTAGCTGGAAGCGGCTCGTTTTTTGGGACTTTCCGCGGGCGACTTGGCAATACGACGTGGTTGTCGGATTGATTCTGGTCTTTATTTTTGCGACTCCCCGCGGATTGTTTCACGATCAGCAAAAAGAGTCTACCCTGGTGCTGCTCTCTGTGCACGACGGCTTTGAACAGGTCTTCATTGCACCGGACTTGCTGGTCAATACACCGGAAAATGAACGGGCGGCGCGAGCGCATGACCTGATTCGCCGTCGGACCGGCAAATATCGCAATGTGGTGCGGGTTGAACCCATTCGTGATGCTGCCGCACAGGAATTAAAGGGCTTCATTGCGTATACCACCCCCTAGCTTTTCGCGTCCCTTAATTGAAAATATGATTCGTCTGCTACTTGCCTTCAGCATCGCCGCATCTTGTTGCATAGTGCGGGCCGACACGGTCGAAGCCGTTCTGGCAAGAATGGATAAGTCCGCCCCGAACTTCAAAGCCATGTCCGCGAATGTTCGAATGGTTACTCATACGGCCGTCCTGAACGACAATACGGTGGAAACGGGTACGTTCGAGATGCAGAAGGGGAAGGGTAAAGAAGTACGAGCGATCATGAACCTGTCCGAAAACGGGGGCCGTGAAATCGGTTTTTTCGGAAAGATCGTCCGTATCTATTACCCGAATTTAAATGCTTATCAGGACTACTCCGTAGGCAAAAACGATCTGCTAAACCAGTATCTGCTGTTGGGCTTCGGCTCGTCCGGCAAGGATCTATCGCACGGTTATACGATTACCGGCGAGGGAACCGAGAATATCGACGGCCGGCCGGCCACTAAGTTAATGCTTGTTCCCAAAGAACAGGCTGTGTTGGAGCATTTAACAAAAGTGGAAGTATGGATCCCGAACGATGCCGCGAATCCAGTGCAACAGGAGTTCTACGAACCTTCCGGGAACTCCCGCAAGGTCACTTACAGCGATATCGAGCTGAATCCGCCGATCAAGGGGACGCTGGAAATGAAGTTGCCCCCCGGCGCCAAAAAGCAAAAACAGTAACACCGCAGGTAGCAGGCGAGGAATGGCGGAGAAGGTAAAAGTCACGGGACGGCTTGCGTTCATCGACTGGATGCGCGGGCTTGCAGCGGTAATTATGCTGCAAGGGCATACTTTTCAATCGTTTACCCGGAATGACCTGCGCGGCGGAGGGCCGTACATATTCTCGCAATTTTTGGGCGGGCTGCCGCCGGCAATGTTTCTGTTTCTGACAGGGATCACGTTTGCTTTCCTGATGAACAGCAAGGAACGCCAGGGCGTCAGCGGCCGCGAAAAATTAGTGGCAGCCCTGCGCCGTTCGGGCTATCTATTCCTGCTGGCATTTTTGTTCCGCATTCAACTTTACGTTTTTGGCTATCCGAGTAGTCCGGCCAGTGAACTCCTCAAAGTGGACATCCTTAATTGCATGGGGATGGCGATGCTTCTATTCGCTCCCATGGCTTTCTTTAGCACGCTGGAACGGATCAGGCTTTGCACAGTGTTGGGAATTGTCGTGGCGGCGCTCTCGCCGCTGATCACCGCAATCGACAACCCGCATATCCCGTCGCTCGTGCGCGCCTATTTTTTTCCGAGCTTGAACTACTTTGGCTTTTTCCCGTGGGCCGCCTTTCTGGCTTTCGGAATGGCCGTGGGCAGCATTCTCAGGATCGTCGACCCCGAGGAGATGAACCGCGCAATGTTATGGGCGATGTCGGTCGGTGTAGGGCTTTTGATCGCGGCGCAGTACTTCTCGAATCTTCCTTATTCTATTTATCCGCGGAGCGACTACTGGCTAAATAGCCCGGGTCTGACGGCTAGCAAACTGGGAATCGTGTTGTGCATTCTTGCTTTGTCGTTCTTGTGGGTGAATACCGGTGCGCCGCAGCGCTGGAGTTTTTTCCGGCAGCTCGGCACGACGTCGTTACTGGTGTACTGGGTTCACATTGAGCTGGTCTATGGACGATGGTTCGGGTTTTGGAAAGAGGCCATGACGGTGCAGCAGGTGGTGGTTTTCTCAATCGCTCTGACGGCATTGATGACGGTGCTATCGATCCTGCGGATCCGGAGGAAATCTGTTGGATCTTTCTTCCAGCCAAAACCGGTGCCGGAACGCCGGACTGCGTCCGGCGACTAAATAGTTCGCTCTCTGAGGGCTAAAGTTCGTTAGACTTTATGGAGCACACGAAACCATCATGCGTGTATTAGTAGTGGAAGATGAAAAGCGCATCGCCGACTTTCTGTCGCGAGGGCTGCAAAGCGCCGGCTATACGGTCGACGTCGCAAATACGGGCGGTCAGGCGATCGACATAATCCATTCAACCGAGTTCGACCTGGTTGTCTTGGATCTGGGATTGCCCGATATGGACGGACTGCAGGTCCTCCAGAAGATTAAGAACCGGAAGACCATTCCGCCGGTGCTGATATTGAGCGCGCGCGATTCGGTGGACGATCGCGTGAAAGGCCTGGAGCAAGGCGCGGACGACTATCTAGTGAAGCCGTTTGCGTTTGTGGAACTCCTAGCTAGGGCTCGCGTCCTGTTACGGCGCGGGGCGCCAACGCCCGAGCGGTTGCAGGTAGGCGATCTGGCGCTCGATTGCATCCGGCGCAAGGTTAACCGGAGCAGCGACAGCATAGAACTGGCCCCGAAAGAATTTAGCATCCTGGAATATATGATGCGCAATCGCGGGCGCCCCTTGAGCCGCACCATGATCGTGGAGCACGTATGGGACATGGATTACGACGGCTTGACGAATATTGTCGATGTCTATATCCGGCATTTGCGCAGCAAGATCGACGATAAATACACGACCAAGATGATTCATACGGTGCGCGGGATCGGGTACATGCTGGATTTGACGGAACCGCAAGAGGGCTTGGAACCATCTTCTAACGCGTGAGGCGGATCGATATGCGTTTGAGAAGGCGACTGCGCCAGATCACGTTCTACCGGACGCTGCGGTTCCGGTTGGCGAGCACGTTTATTCTGCTGCTGGCCGTGGTTCTCACTGCGGTTGGCTTCGCTGGGACTAAGATTTTGCGGTCGATTCTCGACACCCAAAGCGAACAAATCGTCCGGGAGCAGTTGAGCGCGTTGAAGCCTTGGATTCATTTCTACGAATCTGGGGAACCGTATTGGTTTGTCGACCGCACAGATCCCGAGGAAGAGGCGGAAGTATCACGGCTGGAAGCGGTGTACGTGATTTCGGATGAACAAGGAAATGTCAGATTTGACTCGGCCGATCCCGCTCTCGACCCGTTGAGTAGCCGGCAGGCCATTCTTTCCAACCTTCAGAAAATCCGCGAGGCCGAAGAGCCGTTAGTGCAGATTGTTACTGGGAAAGACAGAGTTCAGTATCAAGTTGTCAGCAATATCTGGACCGACACCGATCATCACCGGAAATGGTACGTGGCGGAGGGGCGGAGCCTAGCGGACGACAAAAAGATTCTGCGGCGATTCGAGTATGAGTTCATGGTTTTCCTGCCGATCGCGCTGATAGCCTGCGCGGTGGTGAGCTGGTACTCGGCTGGGAGGGCGCTGATTGCGCTGCAATCGGTTCAAAGGGCGGCGGAAAGGATCACCGGCTCGAACCTGGGGCTGCGGATTCCCAAGCGCGGCGCTAATGATGAGTTGGATCGCCTGATCGGGTCGTTCAATGAGATGAGCGGCCGGCTGAAGTCTTCCTTTGAGCAGATACGGCAGTTTTCGACCGATGTATCGCATGAGCTGCGGACACCGTTGACCGCGATTCAGGGACAGTTAGAAGTGGCACTGTTCACCGCAACCAAACCGGAGCAGTTGAAGGAAGCAATCGAGAATGCATTGCAAGATGTGGAGCGGCTGACTAGTTTGGTAAGGGCGCTGCTGCTGCTTTCGCAATCCGAGTCGGGACAGATCCCGATGCACAAGGGCGAAGTTGACCTGAATGAGCTGGTGAGTGACTTTGTGGACCAGTTTCAAATTCCAGCCGAAGATAACAAGCTGCAACTGGTTCACCTCAGCTCACAGCCGGTCTTCTGTGAGCTTGATCGCACGCAGATTGAGCGGGTGATCACCAACTTGCTCTCCAACGGCCTGAAGTATACGCCTTCGGGCGGATGGGTGCGTACCTCGGTCGAGCAGGACGGCCAGAATGTTCACCTGATCATTGAAGATTCCGGCATGGGCATCCCGAAAGATCATCTGCCGCACATCTTCGACCGCTTTTACCGGGTTCCCGATCCCAGTCCGGAGAAGGGCCTGGGGTTAGGGTTAAGTTTTGTTGCCAGCATTGTCAAGGCGCACGGCGGACAAATCGAGGTATTCAGCGAGGTCGGACAAGGCACAAAATTTGAGGTGATCCTGCCCAGCGGCGTGGCGCGGGAAACGGCCGAGCTGCCGGTCCTGAACGCCTGATTACGAAACGAACTGTGCTTGCGGCGCCGACGGCATGACATGGCTTCGTTCGCTCATTTTTGCGAATTTCAGAACGTGTCATTGAGCAGGCGAGCCAGCCGGAGGCCGCCCCGCTCGATCTGCATGCGGATAACCGGCTTCATATCATCGATATACAAGCTATCGATCAGCGGCTTGAACTCCGTGATGGCCACCGGCGCCTCTCCGCAGCCTTTGGGAAACTCCACGGGCTCGACAGGGATGTGCAAGCGGCGGTAAATGTCGTTTTCGGCAAGCACGTGGGATTCCCATACCCAATCGTCCTGATTTCCACGCGTGACCCAGTAGCGGTGAAAACTGCTCCAGTCGTCGATATCTTGATCTAGGGTGTCGGCGAGAGACCGGTCGTCGCGATCGATTTCCTTGAGGATGCCGCCATCCCAGAGCGCATGAAGGTTCTTGGCGTTGCCGATGGGCTCCCGGAGCTGTTCGCAGTTGCCGCCCTCGTCGGCATCGGAGATGGTGTGGAGCGGCTGGTGAATGTCACCGACCAAATGAACGAGGTAGCGGAGGGCATCGAGTTCACTCCATTCCCCGCCGGACGTATTGGAGGCAAGTTGCGCGGCGAAGAGGCGAATGCGGGCCGGGGCGCAGTTGTCATGGGGGCAGCGTTCCGGGATATCCGCCTTTCCGTCCTGGAGGGCCAGATCGATGTAATGCCAATTGCCGGTATGAGTCTCGCCCTTGGTTTCATCCGCCCAGAGAGAGGCGACGGCCAAGGCATCGGCAACGGCTTCGGGCGCATCGGGGACATTCAAAATTCGTGCGACCCGGGTGCGGGCGGCGGGCGTCAGATGGGCAGCAGCGATCCGGGCGACGGTTTTATGACCGGTTTCCCACCAGGAGTAGGCCGGCAAAGAACCCAGGCAGCAGCAGAGAACCCAAAAGGCGGCAAAACGCTTCATAAGGGGGAGGGAGACGTTTTACTGTACCGCACGATTACGGAACAAAGCCAGTTGCGAACCTTAGCAAAACGCACTCACATAATTGCACTTTAACAGGCTCACCTGTTATTCTATTCATGAGGATTTAGAACGTATGGATTTCAACCGGCTGACCGAAAAATCGCAAGAAGCCATCAAGCAGGCGCAATCGATTGCGGTCGCTCATGGAAACCAGCAGGTGGATGTTGAGCACCTTCTCCTCGCCATGCTGGAGCAAGCGGGCGGATTGGCGCCTTCGATTCTGCTGCGGGCCGACATTTCACTGGAAGCGCTGCACAAGCGTCTGCAGGCCGAAGTGGATAAGCTGCCGAAAGTGAGCGGCGGCGCAACGGGCGCGGACCAGGTATATGTAACAACGCGGCTTTCCCGGCTGCTCACCGATGCCGAGGAGCAAGCCAAGCGCCTCAAAGATGAGTATGTTTCGGTGGAGCATCTTTTACTAGCGGCGACGGACGACCAGGGGGCGGCGGGCAAGATTGCGCGCGATTTTGGACTAACACGCGACCGGCTGATGAAGGCGCTGGTGGAGGTGCGGGGAAACCAGCGGGTGACGACGCAGAATCCGGAGACCACCTACGACTCATTGAAGAAGTACGGGCGCGACCTGACTGAAGCAGCGTCGAAGGGGAAATTGGACCCGGTGATCGGGCGTGACGAAGAAATTCGCCGGGTGATTCAGGTGCTGTCGAGACGGACGAAGAACAATCCGGTGCTGATCGGCGAGCCGGGTGTGGGAAAAACCGCTATTGTGGAGGGGCTGGCGCAGCGAATTGTGCGAGGCGATGTCCCGGAGGGCCTGAAAGACCGGCTGGTGGTGGCGCTGGACATGGGCGCGCTGATCGCGGGCGCAAAGTTTCGCGGGGAGTTTGAGGAACGGCTGAAGGCGGTGCTGAAAGAGGTGGAGTCCTCGGCTGGGCGCATTATCCTGTTTATCGACGAGCTGCATACGGTGGTCGGCGCGGGCAAGGCGGAGGGCTCGATGGATGCCGGCAACCTGCTGAAGCCGATGCTGGCGCGAGGCGAGCTGCACTGCATTGGAGCCACCACGCTTGATGAATACCGGAAGTATATAGAAAAGGACGCGGCGCTCGAGCGGCGTTTCCAGACCGTCTTCGTGGATCAGCCGACCGTAGAAGACACGGTGTCGATTTTGCGCGGATTACGGGAGCGGTATGAGCTGCACCATGGGGTCCGTATTAAAGATACGGCGCTGGTGGGAGCCGCCGTGCTTTCCAATCGGTACATCACGGACCGCTTCTTACCTGATAAGGCCATTGATCTGGTGGATGAGGCGGCCGCGAAGCTGCGCACCGAGATCGATTCGATGCCGGGCGAGTTGGATGAGCTTTTGCGCCGCACGATGCAGCTTGAAATCGAGCGGGAAGCACTGAAAAAAGAGACTGACGCGGTTTCGAAAGAGCGGCTGGCCAAAATCGAGAAAGAACTGGCGGAACTAAAGACCAGTTCGAGCGCCCTGCAGGCTCAATGGCAGACCGAGAAGGAAGGCGTGCAGCGGGTCCGAGCGCTTCGCGAGCAGATCGATGCCGTCAAAGTAGAGATCGCGCAAGCGGAGCGGGCCTACGACCTGAACAAAGCTGCGGAGCTGAAATACGGGCAGTTGACGGAGTTGGAGCGGCAGTTGAATGCAGAGCAGGAGCGCATTTCCGCACGGCAGGGGTCGGCTCGCTTGCTGAAGGAAGAAGTGGATGAAGAGGACATCGCCGATGTCGTCAGCCGCTGGACCGGCGTGCCGGTTTCTAAGCTCCTGGAAGGCGAACTGAAGAAATTGCTGGTGCTGGAAGACGAACTGCATCAGCGGGTGATCGGGCAGGATGAGGCGGTCCTGGCGGTGGCGGAGGCGGTGATCCGGGCGCGTTCCGGTCTGAAAGATCCGAAGCGGCCCATTGGCAGCTTCCTGTTCCTCGGGCCCACGGGCGTGGGGAAGACCGAACTGGCGCGTGCGTTGGCGGAGTTCCTTTTCGACGACGAACGGGCGATGATTCGCATCGACATGTCCGAGTACCAGGAGAGACACAGTGTTTCGCGTCTGATCGGCGCGCCTCCGGGCTATGTGGGTTACGACGAGGGTGGGCAGTTGACCGAAGCGGTGCGGCGGCGCCCTTACTCGGTGGTGTTGTTCGATGAGATTGAAAAAGCGCACCATGATGTGTTTAACACACTGCTGCAGGTGCTGGATGACGGGCGGCTAACGGACGGCCAGGGACGCACGGTAGATTTCAAGAACGTAATCGTAATTCTGACGTCGAACGTGGGCAGCCACCGTGTTCTGGAGTATGGCGGGGCGTTCGAAGGAGACGAGTACCGGCGCATGAAGGATGCGGTGCTCGGCGAATTACGGACGGAGTTCCGGCCGGAGTTCCTGAACCGGCTGGACGAGATTATCGTGTTCCACGCGTTGTCGGAAGAGCACTTGAAGCAGATTGTGGAAATACAGCTTTCGGGTTTGCGGGCGCGATTGGCCGAGCGGCATATTACGCTAGAGTTATCGGATGAGGCGCGCACGAGGCTGGTACGGGAAGGTTACGATCCGGTGTACGGCGCGCGGCCGTTGAAGCGAGCGATTCAGCGGGAGATTGAAACTCCGCTGGCAAGGCGCTTACTGGGCGGCGAAATACATGCGGGAGAAAAGGTGATGGTGGATATCGATGCAATGGCAGGGGGCGGACTACGGTTCCGCTCCGAACCCGTCACCGCCGGTGCGGAGGCAGTCTCCGCCTGACATTGCCGTAAAGGGCGAAACGCCTGTGTCGATAGTTAATGCGAAACAGGTTTGTCCATAGTTAATCCGAAACAGGTTTCGCAAGTCGAAATCGAATCTAGTACGTCAAATGAAGTGAAAAGCGGCCGAGAAGACGTGCCGTGATAAGAAAGGATCTTGGAGGTAGATGTCAAAAAGTATCCAATTTCGCCGGTCCACAGCAGTTTTAACGCTAGTGGCGGCTTCTATCGGCGGCGGCCTGATTGCAGCGTTCGCGGTAGCAACACATTCCAATGCCCCGGTGTATGTCACCGCGAGGGCGGCAACGAACCCGACTACGAAAGCGAGTGAGATTTCAAGCTCATTTGCGGATGTGATTGAGAAAGCGTCCCCAGCGGTGGTGAACATCAGTTCTACCCGGGTGATTAAGGCGTCGGAGCAGGAGGGGCAAGGGCAAGGACAGGGACAAGGCGGAAATAACCCGTTCATGAACGATCCTTTCTTCCGGCAGTTCTTTGGGGGTCGTGGTGGCCAGCAGCCGCACGATCAGCGCGAGTCCGGTTTGGGATCGGGGATCGTCATCAGCCCGCAAGGGTATATTCTGACCAACAATCATGTGGTAGATAAAGCGACCACCTTGAAAGTGACACTGTTGGATGGCCGTCAGTTTGCGGCTAAGCTGGTGGGCGCAGATCCGCAGACGGACGTAGCGGTGGTCAAGATCGATGCCTCGAATCTGCCTACGCTACCATTTGCAAACTCCTCGGGTGCGCGGGTGGGTGACCTTTGTTTCGCGATCGGTAATCCCTTTGGATATGACCACACGGTCACGATGGGGATTGTGAGCGCGAAAGGACGAAGCTTAGAACACGGAGCACATCTGCAGGACTTCATTCAAACGGACGCAGCCATTAACCCGGGCAACTCGGGCGGTGCTTTGATTAACGCTCGGGGTGAGTTGATTGGGATGAATACTGCCATCATTACGGGCGGTGGCTTCGGCGGGGAAGCAGGAAATCTTGGTATCGGATTCGCTGTTCCTTCCGACATGGCAAAGCGGGTGATGGACCAGCTTATTAAGAATGGTAAAGTGTCGCGGGGCTACATTGGCGTTCTATTAGAGCCGGTAACGCCCGATCTTGCACCGAAATTCGGTTTGAAAGATATTCATGCAGCAGTCATCACCGATGTTACGCCCGGGGCTCCTGGAGCTAAGGCAGGACTGAAAGTGGGCGATGCAATTACGGCGATCGATGGACAATCCATCAAGGACTCTAACGATCTCCAGATTAAGGTCACCGAGCATGCGCCCGACAGCACGGTTAAGCTGAGTGTGGTTCGGGATGACAAACCGATGACGGTTGATGTAACACTGGGCACTAGGCCCACGGCAGCTAACTTTGGGGAGCCCGGACAGAATAAAGAAGGCAACAATCCAAATGAAGGCGCGAACGGCAACGCAGGCAAAACGTCATACGGGATTACGGTGCAAGCCATTACTCCCGATGTGACTCAGGAGCTACAACTACCAGCAGGCGTTCACGGAGTTGTGGTTGACAGTGTGGATTCCGGCAGTCCAGCTTCGGAAGTGGTTACGCGTGGCGATGTCATTACCGGCGTGGATCGCCATCCGGTGACCAATGTTGCGGAGTTCCAGCGATTGATGGCCCAAGCAAATGGGAAATCCGTCCTGCTGGCGGTGAATCGCAGTGGGCAGAATGAATTCATCGTTGTTCAGTCCAATAAGTAGTACACAGCGCACCAAAGGGTGAGCGAACAGGCCCGGTTGGAGGATTTTCATCCTCTGGCCGGGCTTTTTTATGCGGATTCAGCAAGGAGCTGACAGCGATTCGATCTTCCGGCCAGAGCGCGATCAAATGTAATGACAGTGCCATTGCTCTTCTCAGCCATCGCGAGTAGCCAGGCATCGGCCCATAGCTTTGGTGAGGCGCGATCCCCAGATGCATATTGACGGAAAGAGATGCCGACATTGGCTGGTTCTTCGACGAACGAAACCCGATCATCCTCAAAAAGCCGGTCGTAAGCAATCCAGGCGGAACTCATCGATAATGGCCTTCGTTCATCGCTTCCGCTGTTGTCAAGAGCCGGAGTACGCCAAGTTGCGTGATCCGAGTAAATCCGATAATGTCCGAGGTGTCAGAATCCCACCATGTTCTTGCCGTGTTGCGATGGATATGATCTTCCAGAAGCAGCGCAAGCCAGACATTAACGTCAGGGAAACTCAATGACGTCATGGATTTGTTCGTTGGTCAGCGTAAAGGGTTTCCCGGTGGAAGGCACAATGGGAACATCCAGGCTAAGACGTCTTCTCTGGCGTGCATCTCCTGAGTTCGCTACGGCCTGTTCGATACTTTGAAGAATGAGTTGCCGGGCCGAGCAGCCTTTTTTGGCCGCAATTTCACGGACGCGCCGGTGCAGGTCGCGCGGAATATCGAGACTGGTGCGAACGGTGTCGGGACGCATGCCTGAATTATTGCGGTTTGATTTAAATAAGTCAAACCGGTATAGACATAGAGAGGAGCCGAGAGATGAGTTCAACGGCTAACAACCAAATGACTATAATGGTCGCTATAGTCACTGGGAAATAAGTTAAGTTATGGATGGAACTGTTTGGACGGTAGCCGAAGCAAAAGCTAAGCTCAGTGAAGTAATTGAACAAGCACAATCTCAGGGTCCGCAGGCGATTACGCGGCGCGGACGCAAGGCTGTGGTCGTGGTGTCCTTCGAGGAGTGGGAAAGAAAAACCAAGCGGGTGGGGAATCTGGCGGAATTTTTTGCGGCTTCGCCTCTCGCTGGATCGGGTTTGGTTCTGGAGCGCTCGGAGGAAAAGGCTGGCGAGACTGAGTTGTGAAGTTTCTGCTCGACACAAATGTGGTGTCTGAATGGGCAAAGCCTAATCCGAATCTGAATGTGATTCGCTATTCATAGTGAGTCCACATTCGGATTACTTTGACGGCTTTCTCTTGTTCAAGCACCTGGTAGACGAGGCGATGCTGGATGTTGATGCGGCGGGAGTATGCGCCTTCCAGGTCACCTACTAGCTTTTCAAATCGAGGTGGGTTCTTAAAGGGATCGGTTTCCAAAATCGCGAGTAGAGCTTCTGCTTTTAGCCTGAGACCGGCGGCGGCGACCCGTTTTGCGTCTTTTTGAGCCTGCTTTGTAAAAAGAAGCTTCCAGGACATTACCAACCGGGCTCGGCCTCGCACTCATCCAGAGGCGTCGCCAGCCCTTCGCGAATTGACTCGCGCATATTGGCAATGGAGAGCAGATGAAGACTTTCCTGCACGGAACGCCAATCGTCCTCCGAGACAAGCACGGCGCTCGAACGGGGACCTTTGATGAGAGTCGGCTCATGGGCCTCCGCCGTTTCATCGATCAGTCGATAAAGACGGTCTCTCGCTTCGCTGGCGGTGATCGTGGTCATGAGATGTATCGTACGGGATGTCGGACGAGAAAGCAAGGGAAGCAAGAAACAGGGGAAGGCGTAATGGCTTTCCCCGCAGTAATATTGGGCAGGTTTAGAAATAGAGACGCGCGGTAAACTGCACCGTGCGGGGAGGGTCAATGGTGTTATTGACAACTCCGAAGCCCTGGTCGTATGGCACCGAGTCCGGAATGCTGAAGATGTGCCGGTTGAAGGCATTCAGCATTTCACCTTTGATCTGAAATGTGAGGCGTTCTTTGATCGTGAAGTTCCGGATGATGCTGATATCTTCGTTGTAATAGTTGGGCGACCGCGCGTCGCCGTTGTTTCGGGGATAGTTTCCGAAGGAGTAGGCACCGCCATACGGACCGCCTCGGGCCGCCCGGACAGTTTGGTTGGTGTTCCCGATCAGTTGTGTATTGGGATCGGCGAAAGCACAACCAGTGGATGTCGTGGTAGCGCATACCGGACTGTAGTATCGATCCACGAAGGGATCGAAGTTGCCATTCAGCACTTGGGGACTAAAAGGCGACACATCGCCGACGCGATTGAAGCGGATACAGTTATCCCAACCAGGAACACCGGAAGCACAACCGAACGAAATCGGGGTGCCGGTCTGGTAACGGAGCACCGCGCCCAGTTGCCAGCCGCCCAGAATTGCCGCGCCAACCCCATGCGTTAAGAAGGGTTTTCCTTTGCCGAAGGGCAATTCGTATAGCGGGGCCGCGACGAACATATAGGGGATGTCCTGACTGCTGAGAGCTTTGTCCAGGAGTAAACCGTCCGGGTTTTGCACCTGCTGAATGCCGCCGTTGTCCCCCTGTATGATGCTGTCCGCGTCCGTGATGTCTTTAGACCAGGTGAAGGAAGCTTGCAGGGTGAGTCCGGAACTGTACCGGCGTTCGAGGCTGGCTTGGAGCGATTCGTAGCTGGACTGACCGATGTTCTGCAGATTATCGGTGACGATATAGCCCTGTTGAGGAAACGGGCGGAGGGCTTGCTGAACATTTCCGGTAAACCCGGCATAAGGAATAGGCACTCCGGCGGCATTCCCGACGACGCTTTGGTTCAGGACATCGCCCAGGGCGAAGCCGCTGAGAGGCATATTATTCACGTTCTGAATGGCGGAGCGCAGGTGCTGGGCCCGGCTAGCCACATATCCAAGTGTGGCAACGGTATCCTTGCTTACTTGGCCCTGTACTTGGAAGCTCCAGCTTTGTATTTGGGCAGGTTGTCCAAAGCTCGGCGCCATATAGTTCGCGCCGGTCTGCCCATTCAATATGGTTGGATTCAGGATCGGGGGTTGGGTGGTGGCGGGAAAGCCATTGGTCCAGTTGAATCCCGGCGAGAGGTTATTCGGATTGTAGAAGTTGGGAGTGGCGTTGTAGCCTTGGGTGTTGCCGCCTCCGAAGTCGGTGTACTGCAGCGGCCCGTATTCGATGCCATAGCCGCCCCGGATGACGATCCGGTCATGGAAGGTTTGGGGAGACCAGGCGAAACCGAAGCGGGGGGCGAAATCCTTCCAGTAGGTATTGGCCCAGCGTGGATTACAGCCGTTGCAGTTATTTCCAAACACCATGCCGCCGGGGTAGCCGCTTGCGCCCGGATTGGGAAGGAGCGGATCGAAGTTCGACGTGTCGTTGTGGGATTCCTTGCGCGGCTGATCGAGGCTCCAACGAATTCCCAGGTTCAGCGTTAGGTGCGGCGTCACTTTGAAATCGTCCTGGACGAATCCGGCGTAGTATTGATAGTTCCACAACGGGCTGTGACCCTGAATGTAGCGACCGCCATTCCCGACATCGCCCAACAGAAAGCTGGCGAATCCATTGCCAGAGTTGGCGTTAGTGATGACGTCGGCGGCGGTTTGGGCGCGTCCGAAGTTATAGGTGCCTGAATCGTTGTAGCCGATGACAGCGAAGAGTTGGGTGCGCACATCGGCGCCAATAGTGAGACTGTGCTTGCCGATGGTCCAGGAAACGTCGTCATTGAATCGCCAGCCACTATCGACGTTGTCGCCGTCCTCGCCCCTGCCCAGCCCGGGGATGTTTTCTCCCACATTGATCAGCGGGAAGTTCACTCCAGGGGGAAGTTGAGGCAGGTCCAGCTTGTTATTCCAAGTGAAGTTGCCGGCCAGGGCCTGTAAGGAGGCGGTGCTGTGGTTCAGGCTGTTGGTGCGGTTAAAACCGATATTCAGGTGGTTCAGGAGCGTGGGCGAGAGAATATAATCCCAGCCAACGCGGCCTAAATGCGTAATGAAATCCTGGTTATCGCCGCCGCTATCGACGATAGGATTCGGGAAAATCTGATTCCCGGTGTAACGTGCATTTTCGCGGGTGTTATAGCTAGCGAAAATCCGGCTGCTGTCAGAGAAACTATGGTCGATACGAACCGTATAAGTGGTGTTCGTTAGCGGATAGGAACTGGACAGGGCATAGTTGATCTGCGTGGGCGATTGGCTCAAGTTCGGGAGGGGATAGTAGTTCAGGAAAGCGGAAGACAGGGGTGAAATCCGAGAGGCAGGAATGCGGTTGCCCGGGAAAGCGGTCCGGCACAATTGGCCGTTCGCGGCGGTTCGGGTAGTAGCGGGGTCGAATATCTGGCCCTGATAAATGGTTGAACCATCGCAGGGATTCGTTCCTACGGAGGTGTTGGTGAGGATGGACGAGAAATCGCCACTACGCTCCGCCGCCGTGGGCATGATGCTGGTGGTGGTTCCTCCGAAGTTCTGGCGGAACTGCTCCCAATTGAAGAAAAAGAAGGTCTTATTCCTGCCGTCATAGATCTTGGGAATCCAGACGGGACCGCCGAAGTTTCCGCCGTAGTCATTCTTTTTGTTGATGGGCCGGGCGTAGGTTTGCTGATAGTTTGCGCCGCAGTTATCGAGTCGCGCGGCGCAGCGTGCCAAGTGTCCGTTGTTGAACCATAAGTTCGCATCCAGATCGTCGTTCTGAAGAATGTCATACGCGGTGCCATGGAAAGTATTGGTGCCGCTTTTGGTGGTGAAGGTCTCAAAACCGCCGGTGGTGCGTCCATATTCGGCGGGCAGCGTCGCGGTGCTGACTTTGAATTCTTGAATAGCTTCGACGGAAGGGGCAATTTCGTCGAAGGAAGAACCATTCTCCGACCGTAGCGTGCTGGCACCATCCAGCAGCACTTCATTTCCAAAGCTTTGGCCGCCGCCGATCTTTGAAATAAAAATTCCATTCGGACTGTTGGCTGTTCCTGGACCGACGGTGCCCGGCTGGAGGAAGACGAACGCCTCGGGAGACCGGAGCGCGCCGACACCGCCAAGGGCCAGAGGCAGCTCGACGATCTGTTTTGTGGTAACGGTGCCGCCGATTTCGGACGATTCGGTTTGGATGCTGGTGGTACTTCCCGACACGGTTACGGACTGTTGCGCCTCGCCGAGCGAGAGCGCGACTCTTACCGTGGTGATCGAACTAATAGAGACATTGAGACCGGTCTGGGTAGTGGATTTGAAGCCTGGGTGGGAAACCGTGACATCGTACGCGCCGACCTGGAGCGAGGGAAACCGGAACGCGCCGTCCGTGCCGGTAGTGCTGGTCTGCGTGGCGCCGGTTGCTTCGTTTTTCGCAACCACTTGCGCTCCGCTGACGATGCCTCCGGAGGGATCAACGGTGGTACCGGCGAGGATACCTTCGTTTGTCTGCGCGCGCACCGAAAGCGGCGCGAAAAGAGCGAGAACGAGCAAAGAGCCAACGATGCTCCTGCTGATGAATTGCATAAACAACCCCCTGTGGATCGACTAAGATCCCGACGCTATATAATGTTTTGGACTTAGGCCCTAGTTGAGGAGAGTATATCAACAAAAAGTTGCAGATGAACCCAGTAATTTATCCTAAATTTAGCCAGGAATGTTTGCCCTGCCCCTAGGGGTGACAGGGTGAGGATAAACCTAGTTGAGTGCAGGACACTAAATTTGGCAACCTAGCCATAGGCGGCGCATCCAAGTTATTGAAAGTGGAAACCATGGGAAACAACGATTTTCAGGTGTTACCGGCTTTGCCGCTCAAGAACACGGTTCTTTTTCCGGGCTTGCTTTTGCCATTGTCAGTGGGCCGGGAGAATTCGCTCCAGGCTGTCGAAGCAGCCCTGAAGACCGAAGAAAAGGAGATCATTCTGATTGCGCAGAGGGACGCGCAAGTGGAAGCTCCGCAACAGGACGATCTCTATACGATCGGGACGAAGGCAGTGATTCGCAAGTCCTCGCGCCAAGGTGACGGGATGATGGAAATCCTGGTGTTGGGCGTGGATCGGGTAGTGGTGGTCAAGCTGGATCAGACCGAACCGTACCTCAGCGCGAAGTTCCGGGTGTTGGCGCTTCCGCAGGATGGCGGATCGGAACTGGAGGCGCTTTCGGGCGCATTGCTGGAACTGGCGACCAAGGCAATTACGCTGGCGCAGCCGCAATCGGCGGGTGAGATTACGCGGATGCTGGCGGGGCATGACGATCCGCTACGGATGTCGTATTTGTTGGCGAGCATCTTCGGGCTCGATCTATCGAGAGAGCAGAAGCTGCTGGAAGCCGAGACGCGGGTGGATGCGCTGCGGTTGATGCACTCCTATCTGGCGCATGAGCTGCAGGTTTTAGAGCTGCGTCAGAAGATCGCTTCGACGGCGCATGAGGAGATGTCCAAAGAGCAGCGTGAGTATATGCTGCGGCAGCAGTTGCGGGCAATTCAGCAGGAACTGGGCGAAAAGGATCCCGATAAGGCGGAGTTGGATCTGCTGCGGGAGCGCTTCGAGAAGGCGATTCTGCCGGATGAAGTGAAAAAAGAGTTCGAGCGGGAGATGGTCCGGTTGCAGAAGCTGCCGACGGCCGCGCCGGATTATCATGTGACGCGGACGTATCTGGATTTCGTGCTGGACCTGCCGTGGAGCACGTTGACGGAAGACAACCTGGATATCGCGCATGCTCGCAAGGTGCTGGATGAGGATCACTTTGGCCTGAAAGAGGTCAAGGAGCGGACTCTGGAGCAGTTGAGTGTTTTGCAGCGCAATCCCGATGCGAAGGCTCCCATTCTGTGCTTTGTGGGGCCTCCCGGTACGGGCAAGACCTCCCTGGGACAGTCGATTGCGAGAACGCTGGGCCGTAAGTTTGAGCGGTTTAGCCTGGGCGGCATGCACGACGAGGCCGAACTGCGCGGACACCGGCGGACTTATATCGGCGCGATGGCCGGACGGCTGCTGCAGGCGATGAGACGGGCCGGGGCGCGGAATCCGGTAATACTGCTGGATGAAGTAGACAAACTGGGGCGCGACTTCCGGGGCGATCCGGCGGCGGCGCTGCTGGAAGTGCTGGATCCCGAGCAAAACAAGACGTTCCGGGACAATTATCTGGACCTAGCGTTCGACTTGTCAAAGGTGCTGTTCATCACGACCGCCAATTCGCTGGATACCATTCCGCAACCGCTGCTGGACAGAATGGAGATTCTGCGGCTCTCGGGGTATAGCACTGAAGAGAAAGAGCAGATTGCGCGGACTTATCTGATACCACGGCAGTTGAAGTTCACCGGATTGACTGACGAGCAGATCGAGTTTACTGATGATGGACTGAAGGCGATCATCGGAAATTACACACGGGAAGCCGGGCTGCGGCGACTGGAGCAGGCGATTGGGCGAGTGGCACGTAAGGTGACGCTGCGCTTTGCCGAAGAGCAAGCCAGCAAGATTGCAGTGACGCCGGAGGTGCTGAGCGATTTGCTGGGGCCGGAGATCTTCCAGCCGGAGCAGATGCGGAAATCTGTACCGGCAGGCGTGGCAACCGGATTGGCCTGGACCGAGGCGGGCGGCGATGTGCTCTATATCGAGAGCACAATGCTGCCGGACGGCAAGGGCCTGACGTTAACCGGGCAGCTTGGCGAGGTGATGAAGGAGTCGGCGCAGATTGCGCAGAGTTATATCTGGTCGCACGCGGCGGATTTCGGCATCGACCCGGAGGCAATCAAGACCAACGGCGTACATATTCACGTACCGGCGGGGGCGATTCCGAAGGATGGGCCCTCGGCGGGCGTGACGATGACGACGGCGATGACGTCGCTTTACACGGGATTGCCCGCACGGAGCGATACGGCGATGACCGGCGAGGTCACTTTAACCGGGCTGGTGCTGCCGATCGGCGGCGTGAAGGAGAAGGTGCTGGCGGCGCGACGCGCGGGCATTAAGCGGGTGATTCTGCCGCAGGGTAATAAGAAGGATCTGCGGGAGCTTCCGGATCATGTCCGGCAAGAGATGCAGTTCCACTTTGTGGAGCGGGTGGAAGAGGTCCTTTCGCTGCTCATTCCGAACCTGCAGGTGCGGTCGCTGGCGATTGCTAGTTAAAGAAACTTTCGAAGTTCGATTCTAAAATAGAATGCCCTCCAGGGAGACTTGGAGGGCGCTTTTTTTGGCCGGGATCAAGGTAGTACTCGCGTGCTAGGATTAGCGGCGCGGAGATAACTGAATGTATTCACGGGCTAGCTTTGCGGCAGTGGCGTTTATGGCCTGTGCCGCAGTTCCGTTGCTGGGGGCATCGGCTTCGATCCGAACTCTGGAGGGGGGCAGGCGGTGGTCGGTGGGGAACGAATTGGTCGAGCGGACCATTTCGTTTTCGGCGCAGGACGGCTTGCGGACGGAAGCGCTGGTCCATAAGCTAACCGGGACCGATTTCAGCGCGTATAGCCGTAAGCGAAAGCATTTCGGACGCGAATTTTATTTTGCGGTAAATGGGCAGGAGATGGACGGGCACAAATCGTTTGTGTTCGGCGGTTCCGAAACACTTCCCATTCCGGGTGGGAAAGCGCTGAAAATTGTGCTGCACAGCCGGAACAAGACGGTGGATGTGGCCGTTATCTACGCGGTCTACGATGGCCAGCCTGTGTCGCGCAAATGGATCAGCATTACGAATACGGGGCCCTCGGTCATCTCACTCACGCATCTGTGCTTTGAAGCGATCGATAGTGGTCCGGGCTCTCCTTCCGAGTTGAAGGTCTCGGCAGGTTATGGAGCTGTTCCACGCGAGCTTTTTATGACGGGCCGAGTATCCGACGCAGCGATTTTCCTGCGCAATGCCCGCACGGGCGAGGGTGTCGCGGTGATCAATGAGGCTCCCGGATATTTGAAACGGACGGAAGTGGGAGAGGGATGGGGAGAAGGAATCTCCGTGATGTACGACACCGATCTTTTCCCGTTCGAACGCACGCTGCAGCCGGGTGAAAGCTATCAATCCGCCAAGAGCTCGCTCGTCTTTTTTCAAGACGGAAGCGGATTCTCAGATCCGCGATGGGCCGTTCCCAGCTACATGTCTCACGTGGTGATGCGGCGGGGAGATCGCTTCAAGCCTCTCTGGCTATTCAACACATGGGAACCGTTTGAGCGTAAGATCGACCAGCAAACGGTGGAGCAGCTTATTCCCATAGCGGCCCGGATGGGCTTCGATGTGTTTACGCTGGACGACGGCTGGGAGGCACGATATGGGTCGAACGAAGATAATCGGGAGAATTTTCCCGAGGGCGTGCGTGCGATTGGAGAGTTGCTGGAGCGCAACGGCATGGGCTTAGGCTTGTGGGTCCCGTTGGCGGCCATCAGCACGGAAAGCAAAGATTATACAGACCATCCGGAGTGGGTTTGCCGCGACCGGGCGGGGCGTCCCAAGTTCACCGGCACAGCGTCGGGCAGGCGGGCGGTGATGTGTCTCGGCACGGGATATCGCGACGTTGCGCTTCGGCGGTTGAGCGATGTGATTACCAGATATCATCCACGCTACCTGAAAGTAGACCTGACGACGGTATTCAACGCTTACGGGGAATCGCCAGGATGTTATGCTTCCGGCCATTTGCACAAGACGTGGGCGGAGTCGTTGGAGCGCATTTATGAAGCGCTGGAGTACATCGGCAAACGGTTGCATGAGTTGCATCCCGAGGTGGTGGTGGATTACACGTTCGAGCTTTGGGGCGAGAAACATTTGATCGACGCGGCGCTGCTGGAGTGCGCGGACGTGGACTGGTTGAGCAATGTGGAGGATGGTACGACGACGGATGCCGGTCCGGTACAAGCGCGGACGCTGCTATATCAGCGGGCGCTGTCGATTCCGAGCGAGAGTATGCTGATTGGAAATTTGCAGGCCGGCACGGAGCCTATCGAGGAGCGCCTGGGTGTGGAGCTAGGGTCCGGGCCGGTGTTGCTGGGGGACCTGCGGAAGCTCACTCCGGCGCAGCAGGAATGGTATGGGCGGATGACCGGTTGGTACAAAGGCCTGCGGGGCCGGGCGCCGCTGCTCGACTCATTCTTTCCGCTCGGTTCGTGGGAGCAGCCGCAATTGGGCCGGTGGGATGGATTTGCGCGGGTGAGCCGGGATTCGGACGGGCTTATCGTTTTGTTCCGGAACGGTAGCAAGAAGTCCACCGCCGAGGTGAAGATTCCGGCGCCGGACGGTGCGGTTTACGAGGCGCGCTCCGTGCTGGATGGGCAAGAATTGGGGGGCGTGGCGGCTTCCCATCTGGCGTCGGGCTGGAAGGTTGCGCTGGATACCAAACACGCAATCAGTGTTATTGAATTGCGACGCCGGTGATGATTACTCCCAGCGGAGTGCGATGGTTGGATCGACTTTTGCGGCGCGCCAGGCGGGGAGAAAGCCGGCGAGCGCGGCGATCAACAGCATTAGTAGTGCGGTGATGGATAAGGTGACGGGGTCGCTGGCCGAGGTTCCGTAAAGCATTGAGGAAATCAGCTTTCCGGATAGCAGGACAGCCGGGATTCCGACACAGATTCCTACGATCGTTAGAAATAAAGCGTCCTTTAGGATTAGCCAGAGGACGCTTTTTTGCGTTGCGCCGAGTGCGAGGCGGACGCCGATTTCGGTGGTACGGCGGGTGACGGTGTAGGCGAGGAGACCGTAGAGGCCGAGGGCGACCAGGATGGCGGTTACGGCGGCAAAGAATGAGGCGAGGATCGCCATGGTGCGCTCGGTGCGGAGGCCTTGATCGATGAGGCTGTTGACCGGCAGGTCATCGGATACCGTGATGTCTTTGCCGGAACGTTTCACGAAGGCTCGTATGGCGGCGAGGACTCGAGAAGGGTTTTCCTGGACCCGGATGGCGAGGGTCCAATTAGAGCGGTGCGCAAACGCATTATGCTCTGTTCCGATGGCGTGCTCAGCGTCCGTGTAAAGCGCGCGTATTTGTCGATCCCGCAGTGTTCCGATCTTTGAGTCGCGCACAACGCCGACGATACGATACCTGTTTTCTTTATTCGTATCGACTCGAAGAAGCTGCCCGACGGCCGGACCTTTCGGGAAGTAAGTGCGCGCGGCGCTGGTTGTGATGATAGCGGGCTGGGGCTCCGAGGGGGCGGCGTCGCCGGGAGTAAACGCACGGCCCTGCAAAACTGTTATGCGCATGGTCTGGAAATAATCGGGAGAGACTTGCTGCGTGTAAAGCGTACGTTCGGCACGGCTGAGACTGGGCCAGAGATCGGGCGATAGATCATCCCAGGAGAAGCTGCCGGTCATCGGCGTGAGACTGGTGAGGCCGATGGACCGAACCGAGGAAAGACGGCCAACGCTGGTGAGCAGTTCCCGATAGAAGTGGGCCAGTGCCGGACCTTTCAGGCCGGAACGTCCGGAGTCCAGGCCAACAAACACGAGATTACGGCTATCGAAACCAAGATTTTGCCACCTCAAATTTTCGAAGGTCCGAATAAAGAGAAAGGCGCCCATGAGCAAGACAAGGGACAGGGCAATTTGCCCGCAGATGAGAAAACTGTTTATGCGATTGCTGCGGCTGGATCCGGCTCTTCCCTGCTTGAGCACTTCGCTCGCCGGCAGATCGGTTCCGGCGATAGCGGGGGCGGCTCCAAAAACAAGGGCCGTGGCAACGGCTAGTGCCGCGAGAAAAGCCGCGATACGCCAGTCGGGTGCGAGATCGAGCGTGAAGGGGAGGATCTTGACTGCAAGGCCGAGAGAGGACCAGGCGAGAAGTGTTCCAAACACGGTTCCGAGTAATGCAAGAAGAACGCTTTCGGTTAAGAGTTGGCGGATAACGCGCCAGCGGGGAGCGCCTACGGCTAAACGGACAGAAATCTCGCGGGAGCGGGCGGCGGCGCGGGCTAGCAGCAAGTTAGCGATATTGACGCAAGCGACAAGGAGAACCAGGCCGGAGATGGCGAGAAGAATGAGCAGGGGTTGACGGTATTGATCGGCGACGAATTGAGCACCCATTGCGCCTGGAACGGCGAGGAGTTTTTGCGCGTAGTAGTCCCGCAAGTCGGTAGGGCTCAAGGCAGCCGGAGCGATGGACTGGAATACCGGGCGAGAAAGAACGCGCAGTTCGGTGTTAGCTTGCTGCATGGACACTCCTGACTGCAGGCGTCCGAAGATGGGCAGCCACCAGTTGTTTGTTTCATGCAGAACGTCATGTTGCGGGTCGAGAAGCGCAGCCGCGTGAATAGGAATGATAAATTTTGGGTTTTCCCCGATGGACATGCCGTAAAAAGACTTCGGCGCAACGCCGAGGATTACGAAGCGATGCCGGTCAAGAAGAATCGTTCGGCCGAGAATGTGGGGATTGCCGTTGAACCTGCTGCGCCAGAAGTGATCGCTAAGAATGACGACCAACGGCGCGCTTGGCTTGTCGTCCTCGGGTGTAAAGAAGCGCCCAATTTGCGGCTTGATTCCGAGCGTTTGGAAAGCATTTCCGCTGGCGACGGCTCCGCTTATCGTTTGGGCATCGATGTTCTGGCCTACGGTACGATTGGTTCCGTACCAGGTGAATAGGCCTGCGACGGTCTTTGTGCGTTGCGCGATGAATTCTAAAGCACGATAACAAAAGGCGGTAGACGCCTCGGCTCGATCAGAGGAAAGTTCGACGAGCCGGTTGGGGTTAGGAATGGGCAGCGGCTTGAGGAGCAGTGCGTTGACGAGGGTGAAGAGCGCGGCGTTTGCTCCGATGCCGAGAGCGAGTGTGACGACCGCGGAGGTGGTGAAGACTGGGCTGCGTCTTAAGACGCGTACGGCGTAACGGAGGTCTTGCACGACCGATTCCAGCCAGGTCCAGCCGTAGGCTTCCCGGCTTTCTTCTTTGAGCCGAGTGTTATTTCCAAAGCGGCGTTGGGCGACTTCGGAGTCTCCTGATTTTTGTGCCCTGAGTTCCTGGTGGAGGCGCATTTCTTCTTCAAGATCGCTATCGAATTGCCTGCGCGTTAACAGGAAGCGTAGTCTTCGCAGCATTTCAAGCTCCCTCCGGTGCGAGGATAAATGTGGCGCACATAGTAGGCTTTACTCCCAGCGGAGTGCGACGGCGGGATCGACGTTTGCGGCGCGCCAGGCGGGGAGAAAACCGGCCAGTGCGGCGATCAGGAGCATTAATAACGCGGTGATGGTGAGAATGGCGGGGTCGCTGGCCGAGGTTCCATAGAGCATCGACGAGATCAATTTTCCGGATAACAAGACGGCCGGGATTCCGACGGCAACTCCCACCATCATTAGAAATAGAGCGTCCTTCAGGATTAGCCAGAGGACGCTTTTTCTTGTTGCACCCAGCGCAAGGCGGACGCCGATTTCGGTGGTGCGGCGGGTGACGGTATAGGCGAGGAGTCCGTAGAGTCCGATAGCGACCAGAAGGGCGGTCACGGCGGCGAAGAAGGTGGCGAGAATTGCCATAATGCGTTCGGTGCGAAGGCTTTCACTGATGAGGCTATTCAAGGATAGATCGTCGGTGATTTCTATGTCGTTGCCGGAGCGTTTTACAAATGTTTCTATAGCGGAGAAAACGGAGGATGGGCTGCCTTGAACACGTACGGCAATGCACCAATTAGAGCCGGTAAACTCACTATGCTTTGTTCCTACTGCGTACATGGCGTAAGTGTAGATGGCTCGGGATTGCGGATCACGCAGACTTGCGAACTTTGAATCGCGTATGACTCCGATAATGCGATAGGACTTCTCTTTATCTTCTTTGAGGATCTGACCCACTGCCGAGACCCTCGGGAAATAAGTACGCGCCGCGGTGGCCGTGATGATGGCCGGCGGCGGTTGCGACGGAGCTCGATCGGAAGTGTTGAAGTCCCGGCCTTGCAGGATGGAGATACGCAGAGTTCGGAAATAGCCGGAGGAGACCACGTGGGTGTAGAGAGTACGTTCGGCGCGATTGAGATTCGGCCAGAGATCGGTCGATAAAGTATCCCAAGAGTAAGTGCCAACCATAGGGGCCGAACCCGCGAGGCTGATGGAACGGACCGAGGGAAGGACAGTCGCTCTACCGAGCAGTGTTTCATAAAGATGGGCCAGGCCCGGTCCTTGCAAACCAGAGCGTTCAGAGTTGAGATTAACGAATACAAGATTGTTGGGATCGAAGCCGAGATTCTGCCACTTCAGATTTTCAAAGGTTTGGATAAATAAGAAAGCGCCCATGAGCAATACGAGGGAAAGGGCGATTTGCGCGCAAACGAGGAAACGATTGAGGCGATTGCCACGGCTTGACCCGGCTCTTCCCTGCTTCAGGACCTCGCTTGCGTGAAGATCTGTTCCAGCGAGCGCGGGAGCGGCTCCGAAGAGAAGTGCCGTGAGGAAGATTAGCACCGCGAGAAACGCAAGGACATGCCAATCGGGAGTGAGGTCCAGCGTAAAGGGGAGAAACCTGACTGCCATGCGAATGGAACACCATGCGAGAAAGGCTCCGAGGAGGGTACCGAGCACTGAGAGGATAATGCTTTCGGTGAGGAGTTGACGGACAACACGCCATCGGGCAGCACCCACGGCCAAGCGGACGGAGATCTCGCGAGAGCGGGCCGCAGCGCGGGCGAGCAGCAGGTTGGCGATGTTGACGCAGGCGACGAGGAGGACTAAACCGGCAATGCCAATTAGAATGAGCAGGGGTTGACGGTATTGATCGGCGACGAATTGAGAACCCATTGCGCCGGAAGTGACGAGAAGAACTTGGGCTAGATATTCGCGTAGTTCGCTTGGGCTCGCGCGAGGCGGGATTAAAGCTTGGAGTAGGGGTCGGGAAAGAACGCGCAGCTCGGCATCGGCTTGTTGCATGGATACGCCGGGTTTCAGGCGTCCGAAGATGGGCAGCCACCAGTGGCTTGTTTCATGCAGAATGTCGTGTTGCGGGTCGAGAAGCGCAGCAGCGTGAATAGGAATGATAAAGTTTGGGTTTTCCCCGATGGACATGCCGTAAAAGGACTTCGGCGCGACGCCGAGGATTACGAAGCGATGCCGGTCAAGAAGAATGGTTTGACCGATGACGCCAGGACTGCCGTTGAACCTATCGCGCCAGAAGCGATCACTAATAACGGCGACCAGCGGCGCACTTGAGGTGTCGTCCTCCGCTGTAAAGAATCGCCCAATTTGCGGCTGAATGCCGAGTGTTTGAAAAGCGTTTCCGCTGGCTACGGCTCCGCTTATTATTTGCGGATCGACGCTTTTGCCTAAAGCACGATTAGTTCCATACCACGTGAATAGGCCTGCGACCGTCTTTGTGCGATGCGCAACGAATTCCAAGGCACGATAACAAAAAGCGGTTGGAAACTCGGCGCGATCCGTTGAAAGTTGTACGAGCCGGTTGGGATCATGGACGGGCAATGGCCGGAGGAGCAGTGCGTTGACGAGGGTGAATAATGCTGCGTTTGCTCCGATGCCGAGCGCGAGGGTGCAGACGGCGGAAGCGGTGAAGACAGGGCTACGTTTTAACAAGCGCACAGCGTAACGGAGGTCTTGCGCAACCGATTCCAGCCAAGTCCAGCCGTAGGCTTCCCGGCTCTCTTCTTTGAGCCGAGTATTGTTTCCAAAGCGACGTTGGGCGGCTTCGGAGTCTCCTAACTTTTTCGCGCGGAGATCCCGATGGAGGCGCATTTCTTCTTCGAGATCGCTACTAAAGCGATGGCGGGTGAAAAGGAAGCGTATTCTTCGCAGCATCTTAGGCTCCCTCCGGGGCGAGAATGCGCGCAATGGCAAGGGATACCCGGTTATACTGTTCCAGTTCGCGGTCGAGTTGCTTGCGTCCGGCGGCGGTGAGGCGGTAATAGCGGGCGCGACGGTTTTCGCTGGTTTTGCCCCATTCGGCTTTGACGAAACCGCCTACCAGAAGGCGCTGCAAAGCGGGGTAGAGGGAGCCTTCTTCGACTTGCAGGACTTCTTCGGAGGTCTGGAGGATGGATTCGGCGATTTCGAAGCCGTGCATCTCCTGCTGGCGCGTCAGTGTTCGGAGGATGAGCATCTCCAGAGTGCCGGGTGGAATTTCGGAGCGGGAGGATCGGGGCATAGTTACATAGGTATTCTATGCCATAGGAGTGGTGGAATTTCGTCAGACTATTTCAGAAAGGCGATGGAGCGCAGTTATTCGTACCGGAGCGCAATCATGGGAGATAGCCGTGAGGCTCGCTGAGCGGGCCAAAAGCTAGCGAGCACCGCTACGGTAATTAGGAGCCCGGTTGCCGCGAAAAGCGTGAGGGGGTCATAAGGTTGCAGTCCGAAGAGTAGCGACCCGGCGCTTTTTCCTAGCGCCAGCGATAGAGGAATTCCGATCACGGCACCGATTGCGACAAGCATCAGGGCTTCTCTCATGACCATACCGACGATGTGGAGTCGGGTTGCGCCGAGAGCCATGCGGATGCCGATCTCGTGCCTGCGTCTCAAAACGATGTACGAGATTACCCCGTAGAGCCCGATAACGGCAAGTAGTACGGCCAATACTCCGAAAAAGCCGGATAGCAACGCCATCAGCCGTTCGCGCACGAGCCCGTCCTGAATGGTTGTTTGCAGCAGATGAAATTCGGTCGGAATTCCTGGATGAAGTTGGCTCACCTTCTGTCTCACTGCAGCAATGATGGGGGAAGGCTGTGACGAGAAGCGAATAAAAATACATGCCTCACATTCAAAGGATTCTCGTCCTGGAAACTGCGCCGCTGGCGCAAACATCTGGGGCGGGATTTTCTCTCGCAATCCCGCATACTTTGTGTCTTTTACGACACCGATAACTTCGTACTCTGTCGCTGGAACGTCAGGATCCCCAGTCGTGCGGATCGTCGTTCCAATGGGTCTCGTTGTGCGAAAGAACTTACGGGCAAATGCTTGATTTATTATTGCGACAGGGTGCGAGGTTCTAGTATCGCGATTGGTAAAGCTGCGTCCCGCCAAGATGGGAATCTGCATTACATGAAAGTAGCGAGAGCTTACCCAAGAGAGTGTCGAACCACCTTTTACGCCCTCGACACGCACTCCTGAAGTCCAACCGTTTCCTTGTAACGGAACGTGTGTTGATGTGGCGGCGGAGTCTACGTGGGGGATCGACTGAATCTGTTCGAGCAATTCACGGATGAATGCTCTCCTACGATCCCCGTGTAAGTTGATGCTGTCCCAATTTAGTTCAGCAAGCAGGATGCCCTTCTCGCGAAAGCCAGGATTGAGAGTTGTCAAATTCCAAAAACTCCGCACAAACAGTAATGCGCCGATTAAGAGCACCAGCGACACAGCAATCTGCGAGACCACCAACATTCGCTGGAAAGAAAAGTGCCCCCGCCCGGCCGTCGTTTGAAGACTGCCTGCTTTCATTGCCGAATTCGGCTCTGCCCAGGAAATTCGGAACGCAGGCGCGAGATCAAACACAAGACACGTTCCGATCGCTATGACGGCCGTAAAGGCGATTACGCGCCAATCTGTACTTAGATCGAGATGAAGCGGATCTGTCTCGTTACTCAGGAGCAGGACGACGGCATTGCTGAGTATTGCTGCCGTGTAAGCGCCTAAGACAGCTCCTCCCGCTGCAAGCATAAGTCCTTCGGTCAGCAATTGCCGAATCAGCCGCCAACGCGAGGCTCCGAGCGCAAGCCGGACGGCCATTTCCCGTTCCCGCGCGCTTGCTCTTGCCAACAACAGATTTGCAATATTCACGCAAGCGATCAACAATACGAGCCCTGTCATTCCAAGTAGTAACCAGAGGGATGTGTCATATGTTTGTCGCAGATCGGTTACGCCGCGGCTTCCGGGATAGGCGGCTAGCCGAAAGCGCTTGTACTGATTGAGCGCTGTCCCTTGATATCCAGTCGGTAACAACGCTTCAAAAAGACCCGAGCTGAGGGCGCTGAGCTCAGACGAGACATGTGCGGGGGTCCAGCCGGGCTTCACTCGTCCCATCACATTCAGCCAAAAGTAATCACGTCGCATCAACGGAATATGGTCAGGAGAAACGGTCGTAATTGAGCAAATTGGAAGGGCAAAATCGAAGCTTCGCCCGACATCAAGGCCCGTGAATCCTTTAGGGGTTACGCCAATGATCTCGATGGGACGACCATTGACGACTAATCTTTTGCCGATTACTGAATCTCTTCCGCCGAATTCACTTTGCCACAATCCATAACTAATTACGACGCCGGGCGTCCCGCAGCCATAATGATCGTCGCTGCTCGTAAACAGCCGCCCCTTTGCAGGAATGACGCCCAACGTGCGAAATGCGTCCCCACTTACTTCGAGTCCTGAAGCGCGTCGATCATTCGGACTCTGCCCCAGTGTGAAGTTATCGGTTGCCCAGGCGAATGCGCCGGAAAATCCTTGTTGATGTTGCCGGATTTGTTCCCAAAGTGGATAAGAGAGGCCAACGGTAGTATCAATGACTCCAAAATTGCTATTCCCCCCTTTGATTTGCACTGTTACCAGTTCCTGCGGATTCTTCACCGGCAAGCTTCGTAACCGGACAGCATCGAGCAACTGAAAAATCGCAGAATTTGCTCCGATTCCGAGGGCAAGCGTGCAAATGACGGTAGCTGTAAAGCCGGGGCTCTTCTTTAAGCCGCGAAGAGCTAGCCGGACATCTTGCACAAGAGTCTCGGCCCAAAGTGTGCCACGAGCCTCGCGGCATTCCTCTTTGACCTGCTCCATTCCGCCGAACTGCAGGCGGGCTTGGCGGCTCGCTTCTTCCTCGCTCATTCCCGCACGGAGGTTGTCCGCAACCTGGCGCTCAAAATGGAACTGCAGTTCCGCTTGTAGCCGGTTCTCCAGTTGCCGTTTCTTGAGGAGTCTTTTCCACCAGCTCATAACGCCCCACCTTCGGATATCTTGAGAATCAGACCGATCGCTTCCGATAACCTCGTCCAATTGGCGGTTTCACTTTTTAGTTGATTTCGCCCTTTGGCTGTCAGGCGATAGAATTTCGCTTCCCGACCGGTCTCGGAAGACTTCCATTCAGCGGCCAGAAAACCCTTATTTTCCAGTCGATGCAGTGCCGGATACAGGGAGCCCTGCTGCACCTGCAACACATCACGGGAAACCTGCTGAATCCGTTGGGCGACGGCATAGCCATGTATCGGCCCAAGTGTTGCAATTTTGAGAATCAGCAGGTCAAGCGTGCCTTGCGGAAGGTCTGCCTTCGGAGGAGCCATTCGTTACCTCATTCTTCTACATATAAATCAAGACATGACGAAGGTCAAGGTGTTTTCGCTAAAAACTCCACCATCATTTGAACGCAGACTTCGGGTTGGTCCGTGGTTAACAGGTGCCCGGCATTTTCAATGATTTTGAACTGAGCGCCTGGAATACGCTTTGCAACCATCCTGCCGTTCACCGGCGGCACGAGGCGGTCCTGGTCTCCGTGAACGACCAGGGTGGGAACCCTAATGCGCGGTAAGCGGCGATAGGAGGTCCACAACAGGATGCCCGCAAGTTGGTTGAAGAATCCCTGGGAGGTCCATTGACACTCGCTACGGATGCGCAGGTCTTCTTCAATGCGCTCGATAGGAGTGGTATCCGCGTAGAGCATTGGAACGATCACCCGTTCCCGTTCGAGCCGGTCCGTCTTTGCCCATTTCACTCCGCGAGGCCGTTTGCTAATGTCGGGCCAGCGCGAGAGAAATCCGCCGTGCGTGGTGCAGCCGAGGATAAGACTCCGCACCCGGCCGGGATGGTTGAGCGCCAGTTCTTGTGCGATCATACCGCCCATGGAGGCTCCGATAACATTCGCTTGTTCCACTCCCGCAGCCTTTAGGACGGCTGACGCATCGCGGGCCATTTGCCGAATCGAGTAGGGGCCGCGGGGCACGCTGCTGCGACCCATCCCGCGATTGTCGAAGAGAATGACGCGATGGGAGGGCGTCAGCGCGGGGAGCAGGCGGAACCACATCTCCAGCGTAAAGCTCAGGCCCATGATCAGCAGTACGGGATCTCCCGTGCCGTGCTCTTCCCAATACAGGTTCGCGCCCTCATTAGCGATGTAAGGCATACCCTAAACTTCAGTGTCGTTTATTCGAAAAGTATTCGGCGTTCATCGGAAAGGGCCGTTTGCGACGGATCGCTTCCGAGAATGCGACTTATCGGTACCGATCCGTTTCGGCTCCGCTTTAGGCGTTCGGCTGAATGGAGACTGACCCGGGTGGCACCTAGACCCGCGCTGGCGAGTCTAGGCTAACGCGTGATTCGCTTCCGCTTCAAGCTCCTCGATCCGTCTTGGCACCCGTGTGCGCACCCAGCCGAGCAGAGCAGAGACCCTTGCGAGGCGGTGGTCGCGCGCGGTGATCGCAAAAACAAGGGCGGGTGACCCCTCCCAGGCGGGTAGCACCCGGACCAGACGAGAAGCTGAAGACAGCCTCGCCAGGTGGGCCGGGAGCATGGCAATGCCGAGACCGCACCCCGCTGCCTGGGCTGCGTTGGCAAGGCATGTTGTGGCGCACACACCATCGACGGACACACGTTCGCGCTTGGTTCCACTGCGCAGATCCCAGTAGATCTCAGGCTTCTCCTGAAGATGCCGAACGCACAGGTGCTGCGACAGATCTTTCGGCGAGGCGGGCTCGCCCTTCTGTGCCAGGTACTCCTCGGACGCAAACAGCAGCCGCGGAAAAGTGCCAATGCGGTGGAGTGTAGAGGAAGAGTCGGGAAGTGCTTTTTGATGCACGATGACGAACGCAATGTCGAGTTGATCTCCGAGCATCTCCGGCTGACCCTGTGTCGCCACAAGACTCAGCTGGATTCCTTCGTGCTCGCGACAGAACTGCGCCAGTATGGGACCGAACACCGTGATGGACAGGTCGACGGGCACCCCGATGCGAAGGTGGCCTGAAACTTCACGGGAGCTCCGGGTCAGCTCACCCTTCAGGTTTGCGGCTTCCCGGAGCAGGTGCTCGGCTCGGGCAAGCACATGCCTGCCGTGTTCTGTCAGGGCTACGGTACGCGTGGAGCGTAGCACCAGCACAAAGCCTAATTCGCTCTCGAGCGATTGGATGCGTCTGCTCAACGACGAGGGACTGATCCCGAGTAACTTCGCCGCCCGGCTGAAGCTCCGCGCTTCTGCCAGTTGCACGAACGATTCCATGCACTCCAACAATCTCATTTGGCTCAACCCCATTGCTGCGCCCTGCGCAACAAATCCGTGCGCGGTTTGCAACACTGTTTACTCTACGACGCGAATCCTATGGGTGCGGACAGAGCGAAGAGCCGCGATCGACAATTCCCGAAGTGTGCCGAGGTGGATGATGAGTGAGATTTCGCGTGTTCTGGCAGTAGGAGCAGGGGGCGAGTTTGCAGGGTTGGTGGTGCCTGAACTCTCCAGGCGTGGTGTGAAGGTGCGAGGCCTGGTAGCCAAGGCCGATAAGCAAGCCGCGGTACGCGCTGCGGGTGCAGTGGAGACGGTTGTAGGGGACCTCCGAAACGCCGAACAGGTTGCCTCAGCCCTCGCGGGTATGGACGCGGCCTTTTACATCGCTCCGTTCGCGATTGAGGACGAGGCAGAGGTTGGCAAGCGATTCATCCAAGCGGCCAAAGATGCCGGTGTTCGCAGAGTCGTGTTTTCGTCAGTGATCAACCCCAGCATCGTTGAGCTGAGGAACCACGCCGTCAAGTTGCCGGTCGAGGGGGCGTTGATCGAGTCCGGACTTGAATACACGATCCTCAACCCCGCGGTGTTTTTTCAGAACATCGCCTCTGGTTGGAAGAAAGCCCGGGAAACCGGAAAGCATGTGGAACTCTGGTCCAATGACAGGCGGTTTAGCCGGGTGGACTACCGCGACGTGGCCGAAGTCGCAGCCATCGCTTTGACGGAAGATCGCCTGCTCTACGGCACGTTCCAGTTATGTGCGGAAGGCATCCTGAACGGGTACGAGCTTGTCGCGCTCATGAGTGACGTGCTGGGCCGCCCGGTCGCGGCAGAGCAGGGGCCACTGCCGCCGAGCGGCAAGGTTCCTGAACAACTAATCGAGATGATGCGCTGGTACGACCAGCATTCCCTGCTGGGCAATCCGCTTACACTGCGCGCCATTCTTGGCCGGCCGGCGAGAAGTTTGCGTGACTACCTCGCTGAACTGCTGGAGCGCTGATCGCTGTGCTTGGTGCCGGCAAATGCAGCCGCCTTCAAGGTCAGCGCAGCTTCCGCGACGACCTTGCTAGCAGGCTATCCGTCTTCTAAGGGCTTCTTTGACCTTCAGGAAAGGTGTGTTAAATGGCAAGCGAAGATCTTTCAGAGTTAATCGCGGCACTGCGTCAACGCGTATCCGGCTCAGTCGTTTCTCCTTCGGACGGAGACTACGACAAGCAGCGTCAACCGTGGCTGGAGATAGTCGATCAGCGCCCCGTCGCGATCGTGAATGCGGTGTCCGTCGAAGATATCTCCGGTACAGTTCGGTTCGCAACGGAGCAAGGCCTGCCCTTGGGCGTGCAGAACACCGGGCATGGAATCACGCGGGCGTGCGATGGTGGCATCCTGCTGCGTCTCGCGGAGATGAACGACATCAGTGTCGACGTTTCGAACAGGACTGCAACGATAGGGCCAGGTGTCAGCTCTGGAGATTTGCTAGCCAAAACGGAGGAGCATGGCCTCGTCTTCCCGTCCGGACAGGTCTCGAACGTGGGCGTCATCGGCTATACGCTGGGCGGTGGTCTCGGCTGGCTGAGCCGAAAGCTGGGGGCCGCCTGCCAGTCTGTACGCGCCGCCACCGTGGTGCTGGCGGACGGCTCCGTGGTGCTGGCAAGTGAGGGGGAGAATCCGGACCTCTTCTGGGCTCTGCGGGGCGGAGGTGGCAATTTCGGCGTGGTGGCTTCCATGACCGTCTCGCTCTTCCCGCTCCCGGAGGTGTTCGGTGGCATGCTGTACTACCGCATGAAAGACGCCCCTGGTCTTCTGGAGTCTTTCCGCAAATGGACGAGCGATCTGGGTTTGGAGACCTGTGCGACACTGCGCCTGATGAAGCTGCCGCCCAAGCCGCGCTTTTTGCTCCATGGGCTTACGGAGACATGCGCGATTACGCTCTGCCACGCAGATGTTTCAACGGCTGAGCGAGTACGTCAGCGACTGCTGGCGTTCGGGGAACCGGTGATTGACGACTTGGAGGTACGCTCCTACCGCGAGATGGCGCAATATGATGAGGCCTCCAATCGGGATGGTTCTGCGACGATTAGCCACGTCGAGTGCCTGAGTGAGTTGAGCTCCGACTTTTCACAGAAGCTGCTCCACACAGCAACGGAGAAAATGCCGCCGATTATGCAATTCGAACTGCAGCAACTTGGTGGGGCATTTGGAAAAGACGATCCTGATCTAGCGTTCCCTTCGCCCCAGGCGCCCTTCCTCTTGCACCTGGTTTCGCCTGCGATGGGCAAGAGCCTTCCGGAGCTTGAGCTTGCAACAAGAGATTCGATCAACTCTCTGGGACAGGTCTTTACGGGAGAATCCCTTTACAACTACCTGCGCGCCGACCAGCAAAGCCGAGTTCCCACGGTGTTTGGCCCGGAGCGCTACGCGAGACTCCAGCAGGTAAAACGGCGATACGATCCTGCCAATGTCTTTCAACTAAACCTGAATATTCCTCCTGCTTCACCGCAGCAGGATTCGTAGTGCGATGGGTGGCAGGAGGACCGGGCAATTGCCGCTGCCTGCAGTTATCCTTTCTTCTTAGTTAGTCCTCACAAACGCTATGACTCTATCTGGAGTGACCCGGCGTACGAATGTTGGGATATACGGTCGCTTGAAGCGCCGGGTCACTTTAGATAGAGACGTTTGAAGGAAGGCGCCCGCGTTTGCGGCGGACGCGGCCAACTATGGGTATTCAATCGTTCGGAGCATCTGGCCGGAGGGTCTTCGCGCGGAAACCATGCCTCGCGGGTGGACGATTTTCAGCTTCGAGGGTGAAAGAGGGAGCGCGGGCGGACTGAGGAGAGTGCTATTGATGGCTGTGTCAGCGCTGGTAGCCGCGGTTGGGCACACGTCAGGCGTGCGTAGCCGAGCAAGCAAATGTTTGGTGAATACGTGGCTGCTATGAGGTGTCACACAGGCTCTCCCGACCGACGAATCGCCAACGGATCTGTCGGGGAGTGAGCTTCTCGCCAACGGTCATCGGACCGCCGCAGCAAGGGCAGCGCCACACGCACGGACAAGGAGCATTGGTTGCAGCGGACGGTGCGGGCGCCGGACCGATTGTTAACAGCGCGTGACACAACGGTAGGGCTGTGCCACGGCGTCGATTGGCGAGGAAGCCGCAGAAGCGAATACGCACAAAACCGCGCGGCAGGGTATGAAGAAGGAAACGGCGAAGGAACTCCTCCGCCGTTACGGTCATCAGCTTCTGCTTGCTCTTATGCGCATAATTTTTCCAGCGGAACGTGACGTTGCCATCAGCAACGCGAATGATCCGGTGATTCGAGATTGCGACGCGGTGCGTGTAGCGAGCCAGGTACTGGAGTATGTGTTGCGGTCCTCCAAAGGGCCGTTTGGCATAGACGACCCAGTCATTACGAAACAGAGGCCGTAGGAAAGCGTGGAAGGATTGAGCCGCGCTCAGGTGTTTCAGGGTTCCCGGAAACAGCAGCTTGCCGTGCTGGAAAGCGTCCTTCAAGCCGGCGATGAACTTGCCGCGAAACACACGGCTCAGTACTTTAACCGGAAGGAAGAACGGATAACGAGGATGAATCCAGTGCTGTTGATCGGAAGATAGACCGCCGGCTGGAATCACACAGTGTATGTGCGGATGGTGCTGGAGATTCTGTCCCCAGGTGTGGAGCACACTGAGGAAGCCGATGTCCGCCCCAAGATGTTTCGGATCGGCAGCAATCTCCAGAAGGGTAGCAGCGCTGGCGCGGAACAACAGATCGTAAACCACCTTCTTGTTCTGCAGAGCCAGCCAGGAGAGTTCATGCGGGATTGTGAAGACCACATGCACGTACTTGACGGGCAGCAGTTCCTTACTGCGTTCCGCGAGCCACTTATTGCGAGCGTTGGTCTGGCACTTGGGACAGTGCCGGGAGCGGCACGAGTTGAAAGAGGTGACTTCATGGCCGCATTGGCAGCAGCGATCCAGGTGGCCGCCGAGCGCCGCCGTGCGGCAGTGCTCGATGGCAAACAGCACGCGCACGTGCAGCCACGTCAACCAGGATCGATTCTTTTCAATAAAGCGCTTGCCATGCGTGCGAATGATATCGGCCACCTCGAAAGGTGGCGCGTTCATCGCTTGTGCAACTTCCGGGACCGCTTTACTTGGTCAGGGCTTGAGAGTTCTACCTTGTCCAGTGGTGTGCCAGCCGCTTTCAGATGGCGCTCGGACATGTGAAGGTAAATGGAAGTCGGCTTGAGATCGGCATGTCCGAGCAGTGCCTGTACGGTCGGCAGATCGGCTCCTCCCTCAAGCAAATGCGTCGCGAAACTATGACGAAGTAGATGTGGGCGAACGGGCTTGCTAATGCCTGCCCGTTGCGCAGCTTCCCGGCAGGCCTCCCACAGGATCTTGGGCGTGATCGGTTTATCTGCTCGTGAGCCGTTGATCGTGCCCGGGAACAAGTACGTCTTCGGCTTCATCCAACGCCAGTACTCGCGCAACGTCTCCAGCAGTTTCGGACTTAACGGCACATCCCGATCGCGGCGTCCCTTGCCTTGACGAATGTGGATGAGCATGCGGTCGCTGTCGATGTCTTCTACTTTCAGCTGGCACATCTCAGCTCTCCGCATACCTGTCGAATAGACCGTCATCAGCATGGCGCGATGGAAGAGGTTGCTCGCGGAGTCGATCAGCCGCACTGCTTCCTCTTGCGTCAGGATCTTTGGTAAACGGCGGGGTGCCTTCGGATACGGCACTTCTTCCACGGGATAGTTGCGCTTGAGTGTCTTGCAGAAGAAAAAACGCAATGCTGCTGTATGATGCCCGACCGTACGTGCTCCCAGTTTTCTTTCAGTGAACAGATACACCTGATAAGCGCGAATCTCCTCTGGCCCGAGTTGGTCCGGAGAATGATGGAAATGCTTGGCAAAGGCCGCCACGATCTTGAGGTAGCCATTTACGGTAGTCTGTGAATAATTACGACGCTGGAGCTCGTCCAGCATCATTTTGCGAAGTTGGGTCACAGGGACCTCCTTGTGACCCACACAATATCGATCCGGACAGCCATGAGTAGAGCAACAAAACGGCAGAAGCTTGAAGCGAAACTAAAGCAACTCGAAAGCGAATTTACTTGTTTACTGCTCGATGCACTGAATAAATGCGCATCCGGAGAGTGGGGACTGTTCGGCCAGAATGACACTGCACTGGAACCATACTCGCCTCATTTACAGGCTCAGCTCAGTTCGGGCGTAGCAGAAAGGCTTCTCCAACTCGGTAATGAAATTACCGCCGCCCGCGCGAGTCTCGGTATCCAGGAACCCTTCCATCCTTTTGCAACGTATCTGGCCTACCGGCAGCGCCGGGCTCCAAACGAACTCGGTGAACCAAGACTCGCCTCCGAGTTGCTCGCCGAACTGGGCAAAAGCTGATCCACCCGCACGCGTAGCGTCCGCCGCGCGGGCGGCTTCGTTCTAACGCCCTTGTGGGAAGTTGACTCCGCTTCGCTGTCACAAACGGTCGCTTTTCGCTCCCGGACTCGCTGTAGAGCACAAGATGTTGGACTCACTACGGGGGAAGCCACAATTGCGTGTGGGCCGATTGCTTTAGTACGATAGGAAGAACCCCCGAGAAATACGGAAGAAGGATCTGTCTTTTTGCTGAAGCTCAAGCGTGTCGAGATTCAAGGTTTCAAGTCTTTTTACGACCGGACAGAGATGAAGTTCAACGGCAGCGGCATTGCTGTCGTGGTTGGTCCGAACGGGTGCGGCAAATCGAACCTCAGTGACGCCATTAGTTGGGTGCTGGGTGAACAATCCGCAAAGAGCTTGCGCGGAGCCCGCATGGAAGATGTCATCTTCGCCGGGACTCGCGACAGGAAGGCGTTGAGCATGGCGTCCGTGACCATGACGCTGGTTCCGGACGAGCGAACGCTGATTAACGCCAGTCTAAGGCTTCCCGAGCCGGTCCAGGAGCCGGAAGAGGGGGAAGCTCCGGAAATAGAAGCAGCGGAGAGCACGCCGCCCAAGACAGGCGCACAGAAAACAGCGGAGAAGGTCGGCGAGATAACGATCACCCGGCGTCTGTACCGTTCCGGCGAAAGCGAATATCTGATCAATGGCAAGACGGCCCGCCTGCGTGATATTCAGGATTTGTTTTTGGGGACGGGGCTCGGGCCGGAAAGCTACGCCATTATCGAGCAGGGCCGTATCGGGCAAATTCTCAGCAATCGGCCGCAGGACCGCCGCGCTCTGATTGAAGAAGCGGCGGGAATCACCAAATTCAAGACCCGCAAGCGCTTGGCAGAAGCCAAGCTGGAGAGCGCTAAGCAAAACCTGGCACGCGTCTTCGACATTTTGGAAGAGGTCACGCGTCAAGTTAACTCGCTGAAACGTCAGGCGGCCAAGACGAAGCGGTATTCCGAGCTAAAAGACGAGGCTACCGGCTACCTAAAGCAGGTATTGGCGGCACGATTTCAGTCCTTGGAACGCGAGACGGCCAAGGTTACGATCGAGCTGAATCTTGCTTCGGCTGAATTGCAGTCGGTGCAAGAAGTGATCGCCGCCCATGAAGAGGAACAGACAGCCGTTGCCGAGACATCGCGCGCCACCGAAGGAGAGCTGACACAGACTCGCAAGCAATTGGCCGATCTGCAACTAGAGGCCGAGCGTGCGCGCGGACGGCTGGAATACCAGAGCAAGCAAGCGCAGCAAATTGAGCAGCGCCTTGCTTCCGGCGAGCAGGAAACGCAATTGCTGGAGCAGCAGGAACAGGAACGCACGGTTGAACGGGAGCAACACTCGGCCGAGCTGAACGAACTGGAATCGCGGATCGTCGACGTGCGTCGGCAGTTGGAAACACGGGCGGCCGAGCGCGGAGAGGCGCAGGCCCGATTGGCCGAACAGGAACGCGGGCTGGAGTCGGCGAGGCAGGAAGTTTTGAAGCTGCTGGGTCAGTCGTCCACCTTGAAGAATCGCATTACGCAGGTGGAAGCGCAGCTTAGCTCGGCTGATCGCGAAACGGTTCGGGCCAGTGGGGAAGAACAGCAATCGTCAAGCGATCAGGCGCGCATACAAGAAGCCAAGAAGCAGCTCTCGGAGCGCTTGTCGGCTCGGCAGATCGAGCTAATTTCCGTCACCGAACAACGCCAGGTGATCGAGCAGGAATTGCAGCAGACTCGCTCGCAATTGAGCGAAACCCGGCACACGCTAGACCGCCTGCGCAGCGAACATTCACGCGTGAAAGCGCGCCGGGACTCGCTGGACGAGGTGATTCAGCATCGCAGCTACACGACCGATACGGTAAAGCGCCTGTTCACGGCTGTTGAAAAGGGGAAGACGCCGGACCTGCAACTTGTGGGTGTGCTGGCGGACTTCATGGAAGCGGACCCGCAATGGGAAAAAGCCGCGGAAGAGTTTCTGCACGATGAACTGGAATACGTCGTCGTCCGTGACTGGGCCAACGCCGAGCGCGGCATCGACGTGATGCGCGGCGATATCAATGGACGCGCTACTTTTCTGGTGGAGACCACGGGCGAGACGGCAGGTTCTCCCGTCGAATTGCCGGAACCCAGCAGCGAATCGGGTCCGTTGTCAAAGCTGACTGACGTGTTGCGTTTTACGAACGGCCTCTCGCATCTTCCGCTACATTCGTTGCCTCGCATCGCCAACTGTTACGTGATGGAGGACCGCAAGGCAGCCCAAGAGCTGGCCGGGCGATACTCTCATTGCTGGTTTCTTGCGAGCGATGGCGCCAGTTACCACGGACAGGCTTTGAGCGGGGGCAAGAAAACAGGCGCGGGTCCTCTGGCATTGAAGCGTGAACTGCGTGAAGTATCGCAACTGGAGCAAACGAAACAGATCGAGCTCACGGCGGCACAGAAGCGGTTAACCGATCTTGAACGCTCGATGGCGGAGATGTCCGAGGAACTGGAAAGCATCCGCGCTAAGCAGCAGAAGGATGAAAAAGACGTGCTTGCGCTCGACCACGAGAGCAGAAAATTGGCCGAGGAATTACAACGCGTGCAATCGCGGCTTTCGCATGCGCGTCTGGAGTTGGACCGAATCGAACGCGACCGCACCGGTCTTCAAGGAGCACGGCAGCGGGATCACGAAGAGTTGGAGCAAGCGGAGACGGTCAGGGCCGCTCAGGAGCGTGCGCTGGAAGCCGCGCGCGAAGAACTCGGAAGTTTTCAGGATGCTGTAGCGCGTGCCGCCGAAGAGCATTCTATACTGCGCGCCAACGTGGCTAGCCTGGAGGAACGGCAGCGTTCTCTGGCCGCAAATTGTTCCCGGTTGGAGTCGCAAATACGCGATCTGGCAAACCGCCGCGCTAATTTACTGGGCGAACGCGAGCGGCTGGTGGCGGAACGATCTCACCTTTTAGTCAATAACGCAGAGATTGAATCCCACCAGGCGCAACTTCGTGATTCGCTCACTGCGGCGGAGATCCAAGCGCGCAACCTCGAAAGCCAAGAAAGGGAGTTACGCTCTCAGTTGTCGTCGCTCGACGAGCAGCTAAAACAGTTTCGCGCGCAAGCTCACACATCGCAGGAGCGCAAATCAACGTTGCAGGTCTCCATAGCGCGGGCCGAGTCGGACTTAAGTCATTTAGAAGAGACCTGCTCGAAAGAATTGGAAACCACGCTCGCACAGCTTTCGGCAGAAATGGAGATCACAGCCGACGACGTGATGCTCCTGGAACTCGACGCGAAGTATGCCGACGTGCACCGCAAGATTGAGGCGCTCGGCCCGGTGAATTCGCAGGCACTCGAGGAATACGAGGAAGCAGGGCAACGGCAAGACTTCCTGAACACACAGCGCCAGGATCTGCTCGACTCCATTCGCGATACCGAGAAAGCCATTCACGAAATCGACGGAGAGTCGCGGAAGCGCTTCAGCGAGGCGTTCCATTTGATTAACGCAAACTTCCGCGAGATGTTCGCGACGTTATTCGGAGGCGGCATCGGCGAAATGCGGTTGACGGATGAGGACAATATCGCGGAATCGGGTATCGATATTGTGGCCTCTCCTCCGGGCAAACGGCTGCAAAGCGTTCTCTTGCTTTCCGGCGGTGAAAAATCGCTGACCGCTATGGCGCTTTTGATGGGTATTTTTCAATATCTGCCAAGCCCGTTCTGCGTTCTGGACGAAGTGGATGCACCGCTTGACGAACCGAATACCGAGCGGCTCACCCGTTTGTTGCGAGAGATGGCGGGCGATACACAGTTCATCGTCATTACACACTCAAAGCGCACCATGGAAGCGGCACAATCGCTCTATGGCGTGACCATGCAGGAGCCTGGAGTTTCGAAGCTTGTCTCGGTGAAGTTTAGGAATGGACAGGTCGCGCCGCCGCCGAGGGCCCGAGCGCAGGCTGCGGCTGCTCCGGAATTGGAACCCGCGCTGGTCTAACTGTTTGCGCTACCATGAGCCAATCGACGTATGCTGCTCAAGGTAACGCTCTTCTTACTCGCTGCTGCCGGCTGTCTCTTCGCGGAGGCTCCGCCGAAGGCCATCAATCCGCAGATCCAGGAGATTGTGTCTCAGGTCTCTACAGATCGCATTGCGGCCATTCAGCAAAAACTAGGAAGTTTTGGTACCCGTAATATTTACTCCTCCACGACCGATCCGAATCATGGAATCGGCGCAGCTCGCGAGTGGATTGCCGCCCAATTCAAGAGTTACAGCCCAAAGCTGCAGGTCTCCTTCGATAAGCATAAGCTCGCGAAACAAAATACGCGGATGGTCGGCAACGTGGAAATTTGGAACATTGTTGCGGTGCTGCCCGGCACCACCGAGCCGGAACGCCAGGTGATGATTAGCGGACATTACGACACGATCCATATGACCTATAAAGCCGGGCCGAATGGCCAGCGCGAATTCGACCCGGAAGCTACGGCACATGCTCCAGTAGCGCCGGGCGTCACGGACGATGGTAGCGGCACGGCGGCCGTCATGGAGTTGGCGCGTGTCATGAGTCAATATCAGTTCCGGAAGACGATTATATTCGTTGCGTTCGCCGCAGAGGAGTATGGATTATTTGGAAGCGGGCTTTATGCCGAGGGTGCGGCAGAGCATCACGATCAGATCGAAGGCGTGTTCAATAACGACATCATCGGTAGCGACGTCACCGGCGACGGCCAAACCACTAACCGTTATGTAAACGTGTACTCCGAGGAGCCCAACGATTCTCCTTCCCGCGAGTTGGCGCGTTACATGAAAGATGTGGCCGAGCGCTATCAACCAGGCTTCGGCATCCATCTTGTTTTCCGTCAGGACCGGTTTGGCCGGGGCGGCGATCACAGTCCGTTCAATGCCGCTGGCTATGCCGCGGTTCGCGTGACTACTCCGATGGAAAACTACTCGAACCAACACACTCCCACCGATACCTTTGCTAATACAGCGCCCGGCTATACGACTCTCGTCGCAAAGGCAAACGCGGCCGGGGTTGCTTCGTTAGCGCTAGCTCCGAAGGCTCCCGAAATTCGTGCGCCGTCCGCTGGCGCTGGTCATTCCGTCGTTTCACCGCTTGGTCGCGGTGCGGGTTACGATGCTGTTTTGCACTGGAACAACGATAAGCCGGAATCCGATCTGGCTGGCTACGAAGTAGTGATGCGGAAAACGACCGCGCCGGAATGGGAGCGGGAGATTTTTGTCGGAAACGTCGCCGACTATACAATGCACGACGTGAATATCGATGAGGTTGTTTTGGGCGTAAAGGCGGTGGACAAGAACGGCGACGAAAGTCCGGTGACTGCCTATGTCGCGCGGCCTTACCCGGAGCGTAAAATCGCGACGTATTAGCTTCGACTAGCGCGCATGGGAGCCATGTTATAGTCAGAACTGGTGTCACATTCCGTGTGTCGCCGCCTACCCACAAACTTGGGGCGCGTAGCTCAATTGGCAGAGCAAGTGACTCTTAATCACTAGGTTGTAGGTTCGATTCCTACCGCGCTCACCAAACAAATCAGCAACATACAAGCTATTGAATTGATGATGCAGTCATCACTGTGGGGACTTTTGTGGGGAGCGCGTCGGAAATTGCATTCCCTGTTGTACTCACAAGCGAATCCATTGCTTGCCGCTTTGCCGCCATTCGGATGTGCGAGTAGCGTTCCAGCATGGAACGGCTCATGTGACCAAGCAGCGCAAGCATGGTCGATTCCGGCACACCGGCTTCGGCCATCTTCGTCGCGACTGTGTGCCGAAGATCGTGGAAACGGCATTTAACCACCGCCCGCTTTCGCAGCGCGTCCCACGATCCGGTGATGTCTGTGATGGGACGTGTGGGATCGGCGGGCGTCGGCTTCCCGTAGGGAAACAGATAGTGTTCCGGTTCCGGGTTGCCGAACCGTGCAGCGAACCATTGCGCGTGGGTACCGATAGCCGCGAATAGGTCAGTGTTCATCGGTATCTGGCGTCCGGTTCCCGATGATGTTTTCGCTTTGCCCACGGTGACGACGCGCTTGTCGAAATCGATTTGCTTCCACGTCAGTCCGGTTATCTCCCCGCTACGCATCCCGGTAAGCAGCGCCATACGAACAAACGTCCGCAGGAGTTGGGAGCGGTTCGGCGATATGCTTTCGTTCAGCGCGTTCAGCAGAGCGGCTTCCTCGCTGGGCGAAAGTGCCTTACCGACGTCCTTCCGCTCTTCGAGCTTTCGGGTCTTCGGCCAGAGGATAGACCACGGCTTCCCGATAGCACGGCTCAGTTCGCCGACTTCCATGTTGATCGTCCGACCAGATATGCCTCCCTGAATCCGGGTCTTCATATACCCGCGAATGACCTCTTCGGTCAGATCGGGAAGCAGCACACTTCCCAAGCAGCGCAATACATGAGACAACCGCCCTTTGGCAAACAGGATGGACTGCTCACGATGGCTCAGTTGATATGCGTCCAGATACGGCGCAACCACGTCAGAAACGGAGCGTATGCGATTTTCACGTGGTTCTGAGGGTAATCCCGCCAGCGTACGTTCCAGTTCCCTACGACGTCCCTTCTCTGCCTCTTTCGCAACCGTCTTGCTGGTTGTCTTGGCGGACTCGCGGATGCGCTTGCCCGCAAAGATGAACTCATACGAATAGACTCCGCCCCGCTTGTAGACCGCCATTACCGAACACCATCGCTTTCTGTTTGCTTGCCGCTCTTCGGCCTTCTGCCCTTCTTCTCCATCTCGCTCAGTTACTCTTTCGTGCGTCGCTATTACGCCTCTTGCCCAGCAATAGCACCCTTTGGCGAAAATATCGCAGCACCACATCTTGAAGCCTGGGTTTCTGCATAAAAACGTAGGTCCTAAGTTTATCCAGCACGGGGAAACCTGTCTATACGCCTTCCCCAGCATCGGGAGTAAGCCGCGTCCTGTTACATCGTGGAGCATTGGCGTGTTTCCGAAATGTCAGTCGTGCAAGAAGAATATACCTATGACCTGACATTTCGGGAATGACGAATAAATCGACGGTCTTGTCTTTCGGGAATGCTGCCCAGCCTTCACCGACGAATCGGGAATCACTATATGGAGACGCGGCGGAATGATACTTTCAGATTGACATTTCGGGAACAACTTGGGACTCGCTCCACATCTTCCTCCAAGTGGGCAATACGTCCCAAATATCCGCTTTGCTGTCGGGCGTCAATGTAGAGGCTACAACCCCGTGAGCTTTCAATTCCTCCAATGCCCGCCTGACCATTGTTTCGGAAGCCAGGAGAGTTTCGGCAAGGTCGTGGACGGTTCCTAAGCAGTTCCGAGTAGCAAGGGCGCATAGCACCTTCTGACGTGTAGGCGGCATCGAGTCCATCGCTACTTTTCGGACAAGGTGATAACGATATGGAGGCAAAACGCCGATGGCCTTCAGCCCAAACAGAAGAACTTTCAATTGTTGGATCAAGCGAGCGGGCGCTTCAGGTTCGTGGATACGCTCCACGTCACGCGACTTTGGGTCTCGATCAACGGAACTGCGGCATCGCACTACAATACTCGAAAGGCCAACCAGGAACTTCTCTTCCGCAGGCGTACAGTTTATGGGTCGTTTTGCCAAATCTAATGAGCTAAGAAACTCAGCGGTCAAGTGTCGTAACACATACAAATCACCGTTCGCCCGCAGCGCAGCGGCGGCTTGGAATTTTGACTCCTCCGCGGTTAGCGTAGGAAGCCGAAAATACAGGAATCGTTCGCCGAGTTTATTGTTGAGTTCAAAATGAGTGTCGATTTCCGTTGTGACTCCTGCAAGTAGGCCGACATGGCCCTCCCAGGCAATCCGCCTTGCGCCGTCTGTGCCGATGGGTCGTGTCCAACGTCCATCATAGATTTCACGTAGAGCCGAGAAGGTTGCTTGCCTCGCTTCACGTCCCATTGTGAGCATGGAAGTGAGGTCCTTTAGAACTAAGAATCCACGTGAACCCATCTCGAATAGAAGTCCGCCAGTGGCGTTCGCGGCACGGTCCTTCCTGCCCGTACCGCTCGCTAACGCTCCTACCGTCAACGTGGATGCTTCATAGATGTGTGGGCATTCGATCAAAGCATTTACGCCTTCTGATTTCCCAGTAGACGGACCGCCAACTATCAGCATCCAAAGCCTCGCATCGTCGCACTGGAGAAACGCAGCATAAGTCGCAAGCGATACGACTACATGCCCAGGATCAGGCATGTAAAGGAAGCTTTGAAATTGTTCGATGATGTCCCGGAGGTCAGGCGCAAGCGAATCGAGTGGATCGGGATCGAACGAGAGGACGGCTTTAGGCATGGCTAACGTCGCCCGCTGCGCTTGCCGCGATCTTCATCGCAGTGTTGGCTGCAAGATTCGAGATACCGCTGAACATCAGCAAGCGAATATCGAACGGAGCCGCAGAGCCGCCTAAAGCTGGGACCACGCTTCAAAAGCCGCCAGCGCCTTAGGGTCGGCACGGAAATGCTCAGTATTTCGGCGAATCTCTTTTCGTCAATCAGTTGATTGTAAGGTTGCTCATCCATACGAAGTACGCTCCAAAAGGTATCTCCGATAACAACCTAGCGGAAATTGAGATCGCTTGGAAGGGAGTAACGAAAAAAGTCCCGCCGAAAATGCACCACGTTTTATCGTGAAGTCACACGTAATTCAACTGTGGCGAGATCTGACGCTGCGACGTCTTTGTTGTGCTAGACCGTGTGTGCAGTTTGGGAACTTCAGCCATTTGGGTGTTGCCCCGTGCAGGCTGAACCAAGCGTATCGCTGGGAACACATACCCCCCACCCCATGGTGACACGTTAGAGAATACGCGTCAGCGTGTAGGGTCTACACCATTCTCTTCGTTTTCCAACTACCGCTCATCAAAGCCCTTCACCTTCATCAAGAAAGCTACGTAAATCTTGGCTCAAAAGGTAGGCTGATCGGACTTCGCTTCCGCCTTGACATCGAGAAGTGTCGGAAACAGATTCAAGTCGCGCTGATGAGGTCTTGCCTTTGTTGTCCACTGACCTTGATGGTGCAGCTTTCCCTCTGGATCGGCTGTGCGCCTAACGGTGCGAGCGTAGTACCCGATTCCAGAGCCTTCCATGCTTCGCTACGCTGAAACTCCATGTCGGAAAGTAAGTCGGCCATCTTCTCGGGCCGTCTGCCATTAGCGATCTGGCAAGGGGATGAGAAAGTCCCCCTTGGTGTAGTCTGAGTTGAAATGCGAGCAGCGCTTGCGGCACTATCTCTGCTACTTTACCTGGAGGGGGCAATCCTTGCCTCAGAATCCATTTCGACGAGCTCTCAACTGCCCCCTTTGGCTATGAGGCAGGACCAATTGGCTGACTTCGTGGAGGGCGTCAATAGCTTTCTCGTGCATACGAACCATGAAATCCCAGGCTGCAAGACGTCCAGGTCTCGACTGACTCTATCGGATCAATCCTCAGCTATTGAGTTTGACGCGGCACAGGTAAAAACGGAGGTGGCTAGATTACACGATACCCAATTCAAGCTTGAGCTAACTTACTATTGTTATGCCAACGATGCGCCAATAAGCAAATTCAACCTCACCCTGGGAGATAGCGAATATCAACGCAACCTCGCCATCACTGGTACTGAGCCTGAGCAGGTCCAAGCCCTGGCTTCAATGGTCCTCTCGAAGCTTTCAGCTTGTAAAAGGTTCTTGACCGGATTTTCGGTGCGAAGCGATATTACTGCCGGGACTTTCGCTGTGTTTTTTGGGGGAGCCATAATCATTGCAATCCTAAACACCAAGGGCTTCAAGTTTAAGGGCGCATCGTGGCTGTCCGTCTTACTTCCAACTCTTTCATGGGTTTTGCTGTCAAATCTAAATCACTGGCTTTACAAGATTTTTCCTGGCTTCGCTCTCTACCCTGGCGACACCTCCTGGTTGGTTCGCTACGCCCCGGAAATCGGCTTCGCTGGTTTTTTGTTGAGCCTCATAAGCATTTTCATCGCCATCTGGTTTCAGATGAAACCGCGCCATGTCGCAGGACAGTAAAGTGCCAGGATGGCTGCGGGTCGTACACTCACAGCATATGAGGGTTAATGGATGGAAGAAGTGGTTAATAGGGACTATCGGAACAATAGCTATCGGAGCCGTTGGTAGTGGGATTTGGGATCTTGCACTCAAGCCGATAGTTCAGCGTACCGGACAACTGATCCTTACGGTTGCCACACTTGGCTCAGCTACCGTGAAGGACGAGATTTATCGCGAAGCTGCGAAAGGACTCCATGAGGCAGCTTCGCAAGAAAGCCTGATACTCATCACTTGGCTATTCATGATATCGGCTGTGATCCTCTGGGTTATTTTTCTTCTTCGTCTTAAGGAAGACCCCTTCGACACGGAAGAACCTAAAACTTTTCGCACCGCAGAAGAAGCTGAAGCTGAGACAATACGCTTAAAAGCGGAGATTGCATCGATGCGGGCAGCAAGCGTGGGTCTAAGAAAGAGAACTAGGATTGTAGCACTTTGCTTGCTCGTGGAGTTGCTGCTAGTGGGCGGTGGCCAGTCGATCAGCGCCCTGAAAATAACTGAAGCAAATAGAGCATACACGTTCTTTGCTCAATCCATGGTTATCTGCGGACCGTACATCGACGATCAGAAAGGACGTATCCTAAAATCGCGGTTTGCGTTGATTCAGGGGAGGGCCGGATACATAGACGTCACAAACTCTCTTCGGAAGATCGCACAACTTAATCATCTGCAACTTCCCAATTTCCGACCTTGGTAGGCCTTCCCGGTTTCAAATTGGCACCTCACAGAGCTTAACGGCCAAAGTCGACGGACTATTGATCGCAAGCAGCAAAAAAGACCAAAAAAAAACTCGCATATGGATCAAGTCAAGGTAGTCATCCCACACCTCCACCCTTGGACTATTCCGAATCTCCGGAGTTTCCCTTACTCCCCGCCGTAATCGTGCAGTTCTGTGTTCCGGTTGTGGGGACTTCTGTGGGGACTCAGTTTCAATTTCCTGATCACGGACTCACACGCATGATACCGACGCAAGCGCGGTATCATGCTAACGGTGAATACGTTAGCTCACAATCGGGTACTAACGAGCATTCCTGCATACCCGCTCATCCCACGACTCTTAATCACTAGTAAGCTGTCCCGGCGGTAACGATAGCACTCGGGGTGTGTCTCATAGTAGTGAAGCAAGCTGTGCTGAGGATTACGGACGAGCAGCGAAAAGAGTTGAAGGGATGGGCACAATCGCGAACGCTCCCGGCGGGGGATGTGTTCCGGGCGCGGTTGATTCTGGCATTGGCGGAAGGCAAGAGTTACCGGCAGATCGCTTCGTCGCTGGGGACCACCGCACCGACGATCTCGCGGTGGAAGCAGCGGTTCGAGCAAGCCGGAGTGGACGGTCTGACCGCGCGGCACAAAGGCAGTCCGCCACGAGTGGCGGACGCAGCATTGCAAGCTCGCATCGCGCGCCAAACGCGGCGTAAGCCGACTGACGGTTCCACGCATTGGTCTTGCCGCAAGATGGCCTCCGCGCTCGGATTAAGTAAGTCGACGGTGCAACGTGTGTGGACACAGTTGCGCTTAAAACCGCATCGGCTCGATCGCTACATGGCGTCGGATGATCCTCAGTTTGAGGAGAAAGCTGCCGATATTATCGGCCTCTATCTTCACCCACCGCAGCATGCCGCGGTGTTTTGCGTGGATGAGAAGACGGCCATTCAAGCCTTAGATCGACAGGACCCGGTGTTACCCTTGTCGCCGGGACGCGCCGAGCGGCATGGATTCGAGTATTACCGTCACGGCACATTGTCCTTGTATGCGGCCTTGGATGTGAAGACCGGCCAGGTGCAGGGCATGACGGCGGGCCGGCATACCAGTCAAGAGTTCGTTGCGTTTCTCGAAGGGCTGGTTTCGCGCACGCGTTGGGCCCAGGAGATCCACGTCGTACTTGATAATTTATCGGCACACAAGACCAAGGATGTCGAACGCTTTCTAACGGAGCATCCTCAAGTCCGCTTTCACTTCACGCCGACCTACTCTTCGTGGCTCAATCAGGTCGAGCTTTGGTTCGCCAAAATTCAGCGCGACGTGATCCGGCGCGGTGTCTTCACCTCCGTTGCGGATCTGGGCAACAAGTTGCGCCGCTACATCCGCGCCTATTCCAAATCAGCTAAACCTTTTCGCTGGACTTATACCGATCCCCGGCGCCGTATTACCGCTAACAAACTCGTCGGGACAGCTTACTAGGTTGTAGGTTCGATTCCTACCGCGCTCACCAAATAAAACCAATTACACACTCCCTTCCGGGAAACTTCAACTGCGGTTACCTGCTCGCGCCGACGTACGAAGCTTGCGCGAAATGAACAAAGTACAAGCAGCAAGTGCCACAAGTAGAAAACTCGCGGGTTCCGGCGTCGCAAAGGTAGACTCCTGACCTTCAAGATTAGGGCCCGAGTACACTTGGTAGTCAGAGAAGTGCGAATCAGGGTCCACCAGTTCAGAACCGTAAGAGAAGAGGGCGGCGTTTTGGCCGATTGTAAACGCAGGATCCACTGCGAACCCGCTTACGTCGTCATTGACTGTCCAACTGTCTAGCGGTCCTCCAGACGTACCGGCGAGTGTATATTCGTTCCCAGCGATTAATGTTATCGGGGCAATCGAGCTATAGCGGAAACCGTCGCTAAGCGGGTCGCTTGTGCCGCTGGATAGAGTGGTAGAGGCCAACAGGGTTCCTGTGGAATCAAAAAGCCCGACCGTGTGCTGACTCGAGAAACCAGCGCCAGTAGCATCGAGCCACCCCAGAGAATCGACCTCGAACGAACTGTTCGCGGTGAATACAAATCCGAGAGTGGCCGGAGCGTCGAAGAAAGTCTGGCTGGCGCTATTGAAGCTGTATAAAGAATCGCAAACAGCGAGTTGAGCCCCCAACAGAGATGCCGCGGCGAGAAGTAAGAGTTTTGGAGAAAATTGCATACCCCGAGATTAGGATGCATTGTTGAGTGCAGCAACCTAATACCGTACGCCAGAAGAATCCGTTGCCGTTACGGATTAAGGTAGACGCGCCGCGTTTCGGCCGTGATCTTTCTCCAGCATTGCTGATGCCACAACTGAACTCTGAGCGCATCACCGCGCTGCCTCCCCTCGACTCCACTTTGATATATTCATCTCCACCGCCAGCCAAGAGGCTCGCGAGGAGGTGTTCGCATGGGAAGTGCCCCGGTATCGGCAAAGGGAACGCAGACGAGTCGTGGAGCGCAGACTGACAGTTCCGGTATCCGGAATGTGGCCTTGATCGGACATGGACACTCGGGGAAAACATCGCTAACTTCGGCGCTCTTATACACCGCCGGAGCAACGGATCGCCACCTGAAGGTAGAAGATGGCGTGGCCGTTACGGACTACGACGAAGAAGAACTGCATCGAAAGCTAAGCATCACGTCGGCCATAGCATCATTCCAATGGCAGCAGAACAAAATCAACCTAATCGACACGCCCGGATACAACATCTTCTTGAGCGACACACGATCGGTATTGATTGCGGCGGATGCGGCGCTGCTGGTGTTGGATGGCGTCGCCGGTGTGGAAGTGTGTACCGAAAAGGTCTGGCGGTTCGCGGAAGAGTCCGGTCTGCCTTGCATGCTTGTGGTGAACAAACTCGACCGGGAGCGCTCGTCCTTTGAGAACGTGGTCGAAAATATCCATGAGGTCTTCGGGCGCAGTGCGGTTCCCGTTCAGTTGCCCATCGGCGCGGAGAAAAGCTTCACCGGCATGGTTGATTTAATTCGCATGCGCGCCTACGCTTATACGCACGACAACAATGGCAAAGGACAGGAAGGCGACATCCCTGCCCCATACGCAGGAGCGGCCACGAAGGCGCACGAGGTATTGGTGGAAATGATTGCCGAAGGCAACGATGAACTGCTGGAAGAGTTCTTCGCCACCGGGACGCTTCCTGTCGAGCATATTGTTAGCGGACTGCGACTGGCCATGCTTGATCGGCGTATCTTCCCGATCCTTTGCGCGGCCGCTACGGAGAACATCGGCGTTGATTGCCTGCTGAACTTCATCGGCGAGATGTGCCCTCCAGCCGAACAGAGCGCCTTAGTCAAGCAGGCTTCGAGTGTGGATAGCCAGCCAGCCGTGATTGCGTTCAAGACAGCGTCGGATCCCTTCGCCGGCCGTCTTTCTTATTTGAAAGTTCTATCGGGCGTTTTGAAGGACAATGCGCACCTGGTGAATATGCGATCCCAGGTAAACGAGAAACTGGGACACATTTCCACGCCGTTCGGCAAGGCCATGCACACCGTCCCGGAGTTGCGGGCAGGCGATATTGGCGTCGTCGCGAAATTGAAGGACACGCTGACGGGCGACATGCTTTGCGAGAAGGCCAACAGTTTGCAAATACCGCGCATGGAAGCGCCGGAGCCGTCGCTGGCCTATGGCGTCTCGGCCAAAAGCAGAAACGACGAAGACCGCCTCAGCACTGCACTGGGAAAAATGATGGAAGAGGATCTCGCGCTACGGTTTTATCGTGACCCGCTCACAAAAGAATTTTTATTGGCTGGAAATGGGCAGCAACACGTCGAGATTGCGGTGAGCCGGTTAAAGCGGCGTTACGGCGTCGAGGTGGAACTGCATGCGCCGAAAGTTCCTTATCGCGAAACAATACGCGGCACCGCGAGCGTACAGGGCCGGCATAAGAAGCAGACGGGCGGACACGGACAGTTCGGCGATTGCTGGATCAGGATGGAGCCTTTGGAACGCGGCGCAGGCTTCCAGTTTGCAAACGAGATTTTCGGTGGAGCGATTCCAAAGAATTTTATACCTGCGGTTGAGAAAGGCATTTTAGAGGCTGCGGAACATGGCATTTTGGCCGGCTATGCGGTGACCGATTTTAAAGTGACTCTCTACGATGGCTCTTACCACGATGTGGATTCGTCCGAGATGGCATTTAAGCTGGCTGCGCGAAAGGCGTTTCGGGCAGCGATGCAACAGGCGAAACCGGTACTGCTGGAGCCGGTGATGAAAGTGGACGTAGAAACGCCTGTCGATTTCGCCGGAGAATTGATGAGCGATTTCAGCGGGCGGCGCGGGCGAAATTCGGGAATGGATCTGATGGGAAACACCCAGATTCTGCACGCGCTGGCGCCCATGTCGGAGATGCTCAGCTATGGCAACGATTTAACTGCGAAGACGCAGGGCCGGGCATCGTTTCACATGGAGTTCGATCACTACGACTTCGTGCCGCCGGCACAAGCGGAAAAAATTATCGCTGCGGCAAAAGCGCATGGAGTACACGCCGACGAAGAAGAGTAAATCTCGGGCCTGAAAACAATCTCCGTACAATAAGGTCAGTCGGATAGGCCCGCATGACCACGCGAAAGATTCTGTTGTTGTCCGCATGCGCTCTCGCCTCCTTCGGGACGCTTTGGGCGGTGCAGCGCCAAGTTCCCACTCCATTCCGCGAGTATCCGGGCGTTGAATATCAGCTCGGCGAAATTCCATTACCTTCCGACTCGCAGACCAGGACCGAGTGGACCTTTGCCCGCCTCATGTATCCGCCGGGCGAAAACGATGGATACCGGGGACGGTTCGATGGCGACTGGCGGCAAGGGCTGTCTCTTTGGACGCAAGACTATCCCCGCGCGGATCGTCACATGTCGCTAGCCGTCCAGCGTCTCACGCGTGTCAATGCTCGTGAGACGGAGCAGTCCGTCAGCCTTGACGACGATGACGATGTGTATAACTGGCCTTGGCTTTATGCGGTCCAGGTAGGCGAATGGGGAATCACGGAGCGGGAGGCGACGAAGTTGCGCGATTACCTGCTACGCGGGGGGTTTTTCATGGCCGACGACTTTCATGGCACTGAAGAATGGGCCGTCTTCAAGAAATCGATGGATATGGTTTTTCCCGATCGTCCCATCGTCGATATTCCTGACAGCGATCCGATTTTTCATACGGTTTACAATCTCGATGACCGGTTTCAAGTCCCAGGCGCGGAACATCTTCCAACGGGCCATAAGGCCGACGGCTATGTGGCTCGCTGGCGCGGCATCTACGATGATAAAGGCCGCATCATGGTCGCCATCTCCTTCAACTCGGATTTAGGAGACTCGTGGGAATGGTCGGACGATCCGCGCTATCCTGAAAAATTTTCCGACCTCGGCCTTCGTATCGGCGTCAACTACGTCGTTTACGCGATGACCCATTAACCTTCGCCGTTATTGGCTCAGTTTGCGGAAATATTTCGCCACCGCATCGCGATACTGTTCGGGGGCCGTCTCTGCTGCCGCCGTTCGCGGCGATTCTGAGCCGTCATCCAGCCGGCGGCTCAGCTCCGCTTCTAGGCGCTCCAGACTCGGCACGAGTTCTCCGTTCAACCGCGCTTCCAGTTCACCCGCCCGCGAGTCGTCGAGATGCCTCAGTGATCCCACCGCGCCGCTTAACTGCCGCGAGAAGTTCCGATCTCCCGCCGGAAGCTGCTGCCGCAAGCCGGACAGTGCATTCTCCGCTTCTTGGATGCTGCTGTGCGGAATAGCAGGGCCGCGTACACCTGTCGCGGACTGTTGCGCATTTTCCTGCGAGTTCTTACCTGTCTGCGCAGTGGCGCCGGGGCGCTGTGCCCGGTCGCTTAATTCCTGACGCAGCTTTCTCACCTGCGTTAAGGCCTGCAGCGTCTTCTCGTCCTCGACGCTTCCCTTTCCGGTGCCGTTAGCGCCGGAAGCCGCCTGTGCCGAACGGAGATCCTGGCTCAACTGCTCCACGCCTTTCGTCACGCTGTTTTCCATTCCGTATGTGCGGGAGCCGAAGCCGTCGCGCATCCACTCGGCACTCTTCTTCATCCTTAGCGCAAGCTCTTCACCCTCGGCATCCGATAGCGCTTTCCGCAGCTTCGACGAAACTCCCGGCTGTTGCGCCTGCAGTTCTCGCGCCTGCTGCTGCATCTGCTGTTGCAGCGCTTCGAGTTCTCCGCTCACCTTTTCTTTACTGCCTGCCAGTGACTTTTCCTGCGCGCTTGCGGGCCGTCGCGGTTGCATCTCCAACTGCCGCCAGTACCAGCTTCGGAAGCCATAGCGGGGATCGCGCATCTCTGGCATGGAACCATTCGAAGACTCGGCCAAAGCTTCCGCCGACGAACCGTCCGGCGTCGCTGGGCCACCATATATGCGTCGTGCTTGCTGGTTGATCTCACGTTGTTCTTTGGCAATCTGCTGTCCGCGTTGCGCCATGTCGGCAACCGAATTGCCCGCCTGCGTACGCTCCTGGTCTTTGAGCAGAGTGGCTGCTTGCGCCAATTGTTGCGCCGCCCTTCGTTGCGCGGAAGCGTCCTGCGTGGAAACTGCTTTGCGCATCTCGTCCTCCGCCCGCTGCAACGCGTCTGAAGCCTGCCGGGCGCTCTCCGAACCGCCGCTCCGCGCTTGCGCACTCGACGATGACGCTCCCTGTTGTTGCTGAGATCCGGAGCTATTCCGCGCGAGCTGTTGCATCTGCTGCCGAAGCTGTTCTGCTTCACGCCGCAACTGCTCCTCTTCCCAACGCTGCTGCGCCACTTGATCGGGTTGCCGTTGCGCCGCCAGTTCCTGCTGCCGTTGCGCCAGCATCTTCAGCCGCTGCAGCGCTGCATCCAGGCTCTTCTGCTGTTGCTCATTCGAAGAGGGTGAGGCCGAATTCCCGGTCTCATACTGGTTCTTATTCTTGTCGAGCTCAAGATCGAGCATTCGCGACAGGTCGCGCTCAGCACCGCTGCTGCCCATCCCTTGCGACCCACTCTTGCCGAAAGCAACCTGAATGTTACGGAACATCGCCTCGGCCCGCAGCAATGATTGCAAAGCCCGTTGCTCCGGAGAAAGCGCATCTTGCCACTTGGCCCCTTTCAACGCTCCGACAGAATTCTTCATCTCTTGCGAAGCCTGATTCATTGCGTCCGAAAAGCCCTTAAACTCGGGACTCTCCGCCACCAACTCGCGGCTTCCCATTCGCTCGGAAAGGGTCTTCGCCTGCTCTCCCAGTTTCCCTTCCAATTGGGACAAGAAGTTCGCGTTCTCCGCCACGGCCGTCCGTTCCGCCGGTCCGTTCTTTACCTGATTCCAGGTCGCTGCAATGATATCTTTCTGGCGTTCGGAGATCTGATCGTTATCGCCTCCTCCCGGCATTCCGCCGCCCCCTGCTTGTTGCGATTGTCGGAAGCGGAGATCGAACGGTTCCGCTTGCGCAAAGACGATATCGGTGCGGGACGTGCTATTTGCATCGTGCGCGGTGGCATAAAAGCTCACCAAATCGCCAGGCACGAGTTTAAAGTTTTCGAAATAAAGAGTAGACTTTCCCTCTATTTCCTTGACGCCCTTTTTCTTCGTAAGAGATGTCACCTGCTCCGGGCCGCCATTGACGGAGTAATGCAGGTCAAGACTTTTCACGCCGTAATCGTCGCTGGCCTCCACGGTCACCGGCACCTCTTCAATCGGACTCACGCGCGGATCGCGGCCAGGGCTCACGATCTTCACCGATGGAGGCTCGTCCTTTTTCGCCTCAATGAAATAGTCGTCGCTGATGCGCACCGTTTCGCTGCCGTCGATAGCGGCCACGTGATATGAGCCGTCTTTCCGCACCGGCAGGGTAGCGGTTGTCCAATTACCCTCTTTTGAAGTGAGCGCGATCTTCGATCCGTCATTCAGGACCAGCTCCCCATGCTCCAAGCGCCGGTCGGTGAGCACCGAAACTTCCGCTTTGCTTCCTTGTACCGCGCGAACATCGCCACCGGAATCATCGGACACGTCGCGCAGTCCCAGACCGCTCGGGAAATGCACGACCGTGCGCACACGTTTCACAGCGGGCAGATCCTTTACGCCTAAACTGTAATGCTTCGACCGGCTCGCTCCTGCTTCCACGTAATACTCCACGCCGTTCGAAAGGCCGGCAAACAAAAACCGATACCCGCTGCCATCAGGTTCCGGCTGCATCGGGGTCTGTTCCCATCGCAGCGAACCATGATACTTGGCGTGCAACATCACTTTAGGAGCTGAAAAGTTTTGTAACTCGGCTGTGATGACTTGATCCGACTTTCGCCGTACCGTCTTATTCCCCGGCTGGACAACGATGTCGTACAACGGCCGCGCTCCCGCGAGCGCCTTCCCGGTCCACAACAGCGACGCCCCGTAACCCCAGTAACCAGGGCCGGCCGCAATCATCCAAACCAAAACGCTAGTGCACAAAACAGCGCAGGCAATGAATGCCGAAAGCCAGATGCGCGGCGCGAACTCCTGTCGCGGTTCGTTGCGAATAATCCGTAGAGCATCCTCAGCCAGCAGTTCCGTAAACGGATTCGTTGTGTCATTCTGTTCCGATACTGTAAGCAACCGCTGGTTTAATCCCTCGATCCGTCGCTCTGCCAGTCGCGTCACGCAGCGTTTGTTCATCCTGGAAAGCGGAACTACCAGCGCCAGCGCTAACACGGTCGCGACCGCCACAAACAATACAATCCGCAGCGGAAGCACGACGCCCCCGGCAAACTGGAAACGATTGCTGACCCACACAAGGAAGACTGTCAGCGCGCACGCGGTAGCGGCCATCATCGCGAGTCCACGCGCCGCAGCAAATAGCCGCAGACGGATTTCCAAACTCCGTAAGTACCTGTTGAGTTGCGTGAGCGAAGTCATACCGTCTGCTTTCCTTTCTGAAGATATCTGTTAGCGAGTATCGATTCGGCCAAAAGCATCGCCAGCGCCAGGAACAGCACGTACCGCCACAAACTCCACGGCTGTACGGTTTGTGTCAATGTATCCGTCACCGCGCCTGTTTGGGGCACAGAGATCTGCCGCCCGGTGTTCCGCCATAAGGTGAGCGTCTGCTCCGGTATGGGCGTCAGGTCGGATTCGCGCCGGTCAGTGTGTACGGCCACTAGTGTCCTCGGTCCGTGCGCGCGCTGCACTTCGTAGAAGCCATCGCTATCTACTTCGAAGCTTACCGCTTTTGCCGCCTCGTTGAGCGATAATTCATTTTTCCCGTCGGGCCCGGTAACGTTCACCGCTGCGCCGCCGGCCTCGCCCGCGTTGCGTAACTCTACCTGACTGCCCGTAACGAGTGTTGCCGCTTCCTCGCCATTCCCGGCCAAATAGCGCCCGGTCTGAGCCACGAACGGTAAAAACGATGTGTGTAGCGGGAAGTCGTTCGCTACGTTGTCCAGGCCTGAAGCAAACGTCAACACGCGGCCGTCGCCCATGCGCTTTTCTACCAGAAGCGGAGACCCATCGGCAAGTTTCATCAAGACGTGTGCATTCGGTTGTGGATCGAAACGAGCGGTTTCAAAGAACTGCACGTTCGGCAGTTGGCCAATACCGCGCAGCGCCGCCGCTTGCCCGTCTACGAAGGTTACGCCTTGTGTCTGATGCGCAATGCTAAACCGATCTCCCGTAACGGGCACACGTCCCGCAGTCGCGCTCCTCGGACCTAACGCGACAAATAGCGACCCGCCCTTTCTGACGTAATCGGAGAGACGCTGTTCGGTGTTTTCAGGGAGTGCGCCAACATCGTTCAAGACAACAAAGGCGCAAGAAGCAAGATCCGCGTCGGATATCTGTTCCAACGAAGCCGGCTGAACCGTCAATCCAGTATCCACCGCCGATTCCATCGCGGCACGATAATAAAGCGCATCGCGCACACGGCCGCTCGCAGACAAAAACAAAACTTTGCGAGGATCGGAGCGCTCCATGGGAAACGGAAACGCATCGTCTTCGGGCAACCGATCATGCTGCTCGATTTCGACCTCCGCCCGATGGGCGCCGTAGGGAACATCGAAACCCAAAAACTCCACGGATGCCCGCCCGTTCGCCGACACCGCAACATTTTTTGATGCGACAGTCTTTCCATCAATCAGGAGCGAAAGTCTCTTCGTCGAAGCTTCGGTCTGCCACCCAGCAACCGTCGCTGTTACACGGGTATTCCGTCCGTTGTAAATGTGCGGCGGAGCATTCACCGCCTCGACGGTCCAGTTAGGTTCTTTTGCCTCGGCAACGGAGAGGAGTTGAAGCGCCGTATGCGGTCCGACCTGCAGACCGGCGAAGGTGCGCGGCATACCGGTCTGCTGCATGTCGCTCACGAACTTCACATCCAGCCACATGCCGGTGGTCTGTTCCCGTACCCGCAGAGCCCGTACAAACTGACCGAAAGAGCTTGCCAAATCATCCGCTTGAATTGAGTCGATTGCCGCGCTCAACGCACGGCGGTTCAGGGTGGGCGCGGTTAACGCTTCTACCCGCGAATCCACGGCAAGGACTTCCGCCAGATTGCCTCCACGCACCTTCTGGAGTTCCCCTTGCGCTCGCAGTTTTGCTTCCTTCATTCGATCTCCGTAGCGCATGCTAAACGACCGGTCCACCGCAATCACGGTCAGCGTTTTTGCTCTCGTCGCTGTCGCTTTGCGGTTCACGAATGGACTGGCGAAGGCGAGCGTTAATAGCAATAACAGTGCAATTCGAAGTGCGAGTAATAGCAGATAACGAAGACGCCGATGCTGGACCGAGCTTTGCACTCGACGCTCAAAGAACATCACCGAGCTAAAAGGTTGCTGGTTCCGGCGGTGTTGCCGGAGCAAGTGCAGCCACAACGGCAAGCCAACCGCCAGCGCGCCCAGCAAAAACCAGGGAGAAAGGAGACCCATCTACACCCTCCGTTTACGAATCGTGAAATATTCGCGCAGCGCCGCATCGAGGGGGCAATCGGTCCGCACAAAGAAATAATCCATACCCGCCGCCTGCGACTTTGCCCGTAATGCGTCAATGTGCGCGCCGATCTTTTCCCGATATTCATGGCGCGCATACTCAGGAGTCGCTTCCATGGATTCTTCCGTTTCCATGTCCAGTAACAGGACCGGCCCTCCAAGTTGCGGCTCCAGTTCCATCGGATCCAGCAGATGAAATAGCACGAGTTCGTTGCCGCGAAATCGAAGCGGCTCCATTGTCTTGACGATCGTCTCCGGATCTTGAAAAAAATCCGAAATCACGATCGCGATACCCCGGTGCTTCAAAAACTGCTGCAACTCAACAAACGGCTGTTGAAAGTTTGTGCGCTTCCCCAGCGGCGCTTGATCGATGGCGTGCAGCAGCCGCATCAATTGTCCCTGCCGTCCCGAAGGCCGCACAAACGCGTCGACATGATCGTGGAACGTAATCAGCCCGGCGCTGTCCCGCTGCAAATGCGCGAGATAGATCAACGATGCGGCAAGAAACTTTGCATACTCGATTTTCTTCACCGCTCCCAAGCCATACCCCATGCTGGCGCTGGTGTCCAGCAGCACCGTCAATTGCGTATTCGTTTCGCCCCGGTAGCGCTTCAAATACATGCGCTCCGTTCGTGCGAACACATTCCAATCCACATGCCGCAGATCGTCGCCCGGCGTGTACGCGCGGTACTCGGCGAACTCCTGGCTAAAACCAAAATCAGGCGAGCGATGCAATCCGGCCACGAATCCTTGCACAACGGTTTTCGCAATCAGATCGAGGCTCGAGATTTCCGTCAGTACGGCAGGATCGAGAAGGCGGCTGCTGAACTGCGCTGGCATATCGGTTCAGTTCTACTGACGCGGAGCGGGCTTCCAATCGAGAAGCCGCCGCAAGAGTTCGTCCGAGGTCAGCCGGTCCGATTCGGCATGAAAATTCAGCAACACGCGATGCCGCAGAATCGGAACCGCCAACGCCCGCAGGTCATCGTAGGAAACGTGCAACCGTCCATGCATCAAGGCGCGCGCTTTGCTCGCCAGCACCAGGAACTGCATTGCTCGCACGCTTGCCCCAAAATTGACATACTTCTTTACAAAATCCGGGCTCTCAGCGCTCTGTCCCGGCCTTGTCGCCCGTACCAAATCTACTGCGTAACGCGCTACCGATTCGGCAATCGGCGTCATCCGCACCAACGTCTGAAACTCTAAAATCTCTGCTCCGGTGGTGACCGGTTGCGGCGTATCGGAACGCGTCGTGGTAGTGAAATCGAGTACTTTCAATTCGTCTTCCGCCGTAAGATAATCGATCGCGATATTGAACAGAAAGCGATCGAGTTGTGCCTCGGGCAGCGGATAGGTGCCCTCCAACTCGATTGGATTTTGCGTGGCAAGCACAAAGAACGGCGGCTCAATCCGATATTGCCTTCCACGCACTGTACAGGACAGCTCCTGCATCGCTTCCAGTAGCGCCGACTGCGTTTTCGGCGGTGTACGGTTGATCTCGTCCGCTAATAGAACATTGGAAAAGATCGGGCCCGGCGAAAACAACCAACTGCGGTGATGCGTGGCCTGATCCTCCTCAATGATGTCTGTTCCTGTAATGTCTGACGGCATCAGGTCGGGTGTAAATTGAATGCGGTTGAACTTCAGCCCGAGCGTCTGCGAAACAGTACGCACCAGCAGCGTCTTCGCCGTGCCAGGCAGCCCGGTTAACAGGCAGTGCCCTCCCACAAAGAGCGAGATGAGCACATTCTCGATAACCTCCTCCTGTCCAACAATCACCTTGTGTACTTCTCGTTTGATTGCAGTCTGCACTTCATGAAAACGCTCAATACGGTGCTTCAAATCGCTCGATGCGTCGGTGGTCGTGGAGTTATGAAGAGAAGTACTTTGTGTGGACATTTTCTTTTGCTTTGTTTACCGGCTTAATTGAAGAAGGAGCTGCTGTGCTGGCTTAAAATCTGGTGCTGCTTCGAGTGATAAAAGAACCTGGTCCTTGGCTTCGTTCGCTCGATGCGCCGCGCTGAAGGCTTTTGCCAACCGGTAATGCGACGCAGCTTTATCCGCCGGCTGCAAAGCAAGCACCGCCTCATCCTCGCGAATAGCCCCGGTCGCGTCGCCATCCGCAAGCAGCAGATCGCCGAGCCGCTGGTGAATCTCAACATCTTCCGGATAGATATCATTCAACTCGCGCAGGGTCGCTTCGGCCTGCTTGGCTTGCGATGAATCCTGCTCCATCACCGCTAGATGTTTCAGGCTTTCCACGTTGGTACCGCCTTCATCCCGATAACGCTGCAGTTCGGGAATGGCTGCACTCTTGTTACCTTTTTTTTCGTAAGCTTGTGCCAACAACTCGTACGCGCTCCCCTGCCCTGTGTATTCCGGATAAAAGTCGCGAATGGCCGTTGCCGTCCGAATAGCGTCGTCTACTTTGGTGTTTTGTAAGTCCGCCTGGGCCGTCTGCAAACCCTGCTTCCATTCGCCGAAGTGCCGCACGGTGCTTCCCGTCCGTTCATTCAGCCAGTCAACGAATTCTTTATTGAACGCATCGGGAGTTTCCCGTAAATTCTCTTGTATTGCGTCCGCCGTGCTCTTCCGTTCGCCATACGAATGAATCATGCCGAGGATGGCACTGTTCCCATATTTCAGTGCAATGTAATCGCAGATTTTACCTGCTTCGAAGTAAGAGACAAGCACTTGACCTGAATACTCCGGACGCACAAATCCACGATCCAGGTCCGCCACCGGAAGCAGTTTCTTGTCCCGTAAAGCAAGAATAATCGACGGCGTCATACGATCTCCCCATTCCGGGGATGCCGCACCTTCTTCATGCACCGCCAGTCCCTCCGTGAACCAGCGCGGCACCAGGGAATGCGTCGCCGTGACCACATAGACGTGGCTCATCTCGTGCCACATCGTGCTCGCCCAGTTCATTTCGCCGGGGGCGCGGGCCGAAGGGCTATCCATCGCCACTGTCAGTCCAAATGTCACGCCGAGCAGTCCGCCCTGGCCCGGAAGCCCCAGCGTCCGCACGACGAAATCATCATGATTGGGATACACTTCCAGTCGAACCGCGCCGGGAAGCGTCATATTGTATTTCTTCTGGTACGTCGCAATCACCCGCTTCAGTTCCGGTTCGAGATAGGGCTGAAGCAACGTCGCTTCTTTCTTCGGCAGCACCAGTTCCGCCGTGCTCGCCTTGATGGTCCGGTAATCGCCCAACGTGTCGAGCAGCCGCAGCGAGTTCACCGTTTCAGCATTCCGGTAGCCAGCCGCATAACACTGCTGCAACTGCTGCTTCGCTTCGTCGTCCGAACCGAGGCGCATCAGGTTCAGTCCCAACTGAGATCGCGCTGCCCACAAGTCTTCATTCAGCGCGAGGGCCTTGCGGTAGAAACTAATCGCCTCGCCGTAGCGATAGTTAATCTCCAGGAAATGCGCACCGGTCTCGTACGCCTCGCCATACGCTGGATTCACCTTCAACACGCGATCCATCCAAGGCGAATGTGCTTCGCCTTTCAACCAATCCTCAGAGGCAAGAACTGCCATTGCATCCAGCGCTTCATCGGAGAGCGCCAAAGCCTTCTGCGCTTGGTCATCCGCTGCCTTAGTGTCTCCATCTTCCAGCGCCAGAAACGCCAGAAATTCGTGAGCCTCAACGAATTTCGGATCATGCGCGATCGCCATTTGCGCAAAGTCGACGGCCTTCTTATCGAACGAAGCAGCACTGACCCGCGCCAATCCAAGATAGGCCGGCGCATCAGTTTTATCCAGCTCCACTGCTTCCTCAAAAAGTTTGGCGGCCTCTTGAGGATTGAATCGCTCCAGCAGCAGCTTGCCCCACTCGACACGCACCGCCGCGCTGTTGGGCTGCTCCCGATACGCCGCCCGAAATCGTGCGTTCGCCTCCGTGTATTCGCCGATGCCCCAGTACCCCTCGGCTTGGGTGAAAGCATCGGGACTCCGCGTCAGACCAGCGAAACAAGACCGGGCCTCCGCCAGTTTCCCGTGATGCCGAAAGGCGCGACATTCACTCAACGAGGCTCCTTGGCAAAACAGAGGGGAGGCTACGGCCAGCACAAAGCTCATAGAAACAACAAACTTCATCATCTGTCGATCTCCGCCTGCGTTCGCGCCAGATCCAGCAGCAAGGCCGTTAGTTGCTGTTTGTACTCACTTTCAGACATCGCTGCTTTTTGATACTTAAGCCGGTCGATCTTTGCTTCCAGTTGCTGCTTCTTGAGCAACAATTTCTGCTTCTCAGGACTCGCGCTTTGCGCAGTTTCGGACGGAGCGCGAAGCACCGGAAACGTCGCTGCCAAGGAGCCTTGCCCATTCTCCGGCTTCGGATCGCGGACACCAGTCGCCGCTCCCGTATCGCTCAATACCGGATGTTCGGTCGCCAGCAATTTCTCCGTTTGGAAGTAAGCAGCCGTCTTGTCTTCCGCATACTGGAATGCTTCGAGTGCCGACACTGTCCCGTTCTTGTCCGTATCGGCGGCCGGATCGCGCAGCGCATCGATCCAATACCGCGCAAACACGGTGGCGTTCTTTTCATTACCCGATTTCGTGGCCGTAATCACAATGCGGTTTCTCTTAGCAAGTGCCGCCAGGGAGGCGCCGCTCGCGCTCGTCATATTTACCACCAACTGCTCCGCCGCTGGGATGCGATTTAACATCGCCGCTAACTCCGTTGCCGTGACGTCCGGTCCCGGCAAGTTCAACTTATAGTCGCGCCCGTCAAACGTTCCATGTCCAATCAGTAGCAGGGCGAACGCATCGTCAGGATGAATCTCAACCGCCAACTTCGCCAAGAGCTGCCGTAGGCCTTGCCTCGTCGCCGACTCGCCCGTTAATGTCTCCACGACTGTGCCCGGCCCATTCGCGCGCAATAACCCGTCGAGGTCCGTGTTCCACTTCGCGAATTGCGCTTCGTACTCGGGAGTACCGCCCAATCCAGCCACGGTCACAAAGTAAGTGGATGCGTTCGCCGCCGCGCTCGTCGCCAATAAAGCCAGGAGCACGATGTACCTCAAATAGCCCCCCACTTTCTACGTAACAGCCATTGCAAACCGAGCAACGCCAACAAAGTAAGAAACACCGCGGGCATATCCCACAGGTCCTTAATCTCACGCGCGCTAATTCCCGCCTCCGAATAGGAGATTTCATCAGGCAGCGCATTCGCCTCCTCCGGCGTGTAGTAGCGACCCCCTGTCTCGCTCGCCAGTTTTTCCAGCAGATCCCGATTCTGTTCCGTATGGAAGTTCTCCGCCACCCCGTCCTCGCGCTGAAAAGTGAGCACATCCCGCCCAATCTCCCGATCTCCTTGCTTGGCAATGATGTCCGTTACGTAAGTTCCGCATTGCGCCGCACTCCACTCAGCCGCATACACACCGCTTTTCATCGGCTCGGGCCTCAACGGAATATTCTCCGCCGTTCCGTCCGGCTCAATGACATGGGCTTCCACGGCGGCGTCATTCGCCGGAAGATAATCCGCATTTCTCACCTCGGCGCGCAACGTGATCCGCCCATCATCTTCAAGCAAGGATTGCGGTGTCGACGCAACCACTTGTCCCGGCGTCGCGCCCACCACCCACCGCAGTAACTGACGCCAAAAGGTTTCCTGGCTTACATCGCCCACCGGCTGCTGCATCCGCCAGCGCCAACTTCCTCCCGTTGCGAAAACTCCGGTACGTCCCCGGCCATAATTCTCTGTGACCAGCAGCGGCAGCCGCTTGCCGCCCACATCCATGCGCGCCAGCACCACCGCACCGGGCTTAGGAGTTCCCGGATCTTGATAATCGGCAAGGTATGGCAACTCATCCCAATGGTCGGCGCTCTTCTCAGGGTCATCCTCAATCCGACAAATCATGCTCTGCTTTCCGGCATCGGTCAGCTCGGCGGCTACAAAGATCCGTTTGAAGGTGTTCTTTCTTCTAGGCAAAATAACCGGCAGCAGCTCCGCGAACGGTTGCGAATCGTAATCCCCATCGGCCAGCGAGGCTCTGCCCCCAAGGAAAAGAGCGCCTCCGCCCCGCCGGTCGACAAACTGCCGGATCAATTCCTGCTGCGTCTTCGTAAAATATCCGCTTTCGATGCTGCCTAGAATCAAACCTTGATACTTGAAAAGATCCTCCGCTTTACTGGGAAACCCATCCGCTAACTCTTCCGGGTTGGCTACACCTTGGCGGTAGATTTTGTTCTGCGTCGTACGCAGCATCGAGACCACGTGGAGTGCCGAATCATCCTCCACGGCCCGCCGCAGGAATTTGTATTCCCATCGCGGTTCGCCTTCTACATATAAGATGCGGCGCTTGGCTCCATCGACCGACAGAACGCTAGTGAGCAGATTATTATTCAGGTTCCTCTCTCCCGGAAGCGGATCGAGTTTCGCTTCTATGCGCTTCACGCCGGCATCGCCCGCCTTAAACTCGACCTTTTCAATCTGCCGCGGAATACCCTTTAAGACAATCTCCCGAGCCGCCAGCACCCTTCCGCCGCCGGTAAGCGTCAGGGTTGCGTGTTGCCCGCTAAACCCGTTTTGACGAATCGCAACAGACGCTTCTAAACGTGAATCCACCAAGGCCGTTGTTGGCACATCCAATCCATCCAGTTCAACATCGCGGGACAACCGCTGCGCTCCAAAGCCGACGGTATTCACCGGCAGGTGCAGCCTGCGTAAATCGGAAAGCGTCTCCAAAGTCACGCCGCCCGCGGTATCCGCGCCGTCAGTCAGCAGGACAATCGAACCGATGGGCAAAGTCTCTGCTTCGTCGGCCATCTGCTGCAGCCCCTTGCCGATCTGCGTTGTGTCTCCGCTCGCCGTTAGTCGATCTGTCCCACGAATCGGTTCCACCCCGCCGCCCAGCTTGTACAGCCTGACTTGAAAGCGAGCCCTGAGCCTCTTCAGCAAACTCGCATTCAGTAGCCCCACCGCTTGCTGCTCGCGCGATTGACCGCCATCCTTTATGGCCATGCTATGGCTATCGTCCACCACAACAGCCACAATATTTTCATGCGGCCTTAGCGCCGCTACGCTGATCGCCGGTTCCCATAGCAAAAATAACAGCAACGCAGCCAGCGCCGATTGCAGTATCCACACCCAAACGGCCCTTGCGCCGAGCAGCGAGGCCTGCATCTGAGATCGTTTTCGCAGGATCGTGAGCCCCAATAGCGCCGCCGAGGCCATAATCGCCGCATAGAGAGTCCAATGCGGCCAGGCACTGAGCAGCACGAACGTCCCTTTTGTGAAGACGCGTGACGGATATTTGAAGAAGAACTCAAACATTTGGCTCTGATAGCAGCAACCGCTCAATGCGTCATTGCGTACACGATGTAATTGATGCCAATGCGAAAGCCAAGCGCTGAATACTGCTCGGGATAGTTGGGATTATCGGCGTGTTCCCAGGAGTCGCCGAGATCCATGTTGTGGCAGATCGCAACAACCAGCCGTCCTTTGCCGTCGTAAATCCCCCTCCATCGCGGCTGATATCCATCCTTCTCATAAGTGCGATGCGTCTCCTCGTACTGATCTCCCGGGACCTGATAGCGGCCGTCAAGATCGTAGACCGTGTGAAAAATAGGATCGTCATCAGGAATGTCCACAATGGGGCGATCCGGGAAAACCCTCTGCATACTGGCGACGAATGTCTCCCACTCAACGGTTCCGTGAAAGTCGTCGCACATGAAAAATCCCCCGCGCTCCAGGTAGTCCCGGAGCTTTGCCGCCTGCAAATCGGTCAGGTCCCAATGCCCTACTTCGACCGCATAAAGCCATGGGTAGTTATAGATATCGTCGCCGTCCTCAGCCGCGACCGGTTGTTCCACCGAACGAGCCTGAATACGCGTTAAGCGGCGCACCGCGGCGGAAAGGTGCCGATCGGAGCGAGGATAGTCGATGGTCCAGTTATTCCGGCGCACGCCACCCCAACTCGGCACAGCGCGGTACATAAACCGGGCAAAAAGCCATTCGCCTGACACATTAGCATCGGGGGGAATCGGGAAATTGCTGTATTCCATGCCTGGATACTCCCGAAATGCCCGTGGCCGCTGATCCTTCCGAAGCGAGCGTTTGCCCACTTGGCTCACGCCGTCAGAAGAATAATCGCCGGGAGGAGAAGGCACGGTTGCGTAAACCGCGCCAAACATGACACATAGCGGCAAGGTAGCGAAAACGGCACTACGCAAACGCATGAAACCTATGCTGGCGCCAGAATAGCACGGCTATTTGGCGCTCGGCTGCTACTACAAGAAAAAGGAAGTCAGACCCGGCTGTATCTCTCCCCATAATTCAACCAAAGATTTCGCGGTCGAGATCACGATCGGGATCGCATTCAACATCGCTTTAATAACAGCCGGTTTTCGCTCCTTCTCGGGCCGCTTCACCTCTTCGGCAATGGTGCTGATCAGCTCACTCGCCTCCTTCTTTCTGCTTTCCGGCAGCTTCCCCTCGCTCGTGATTGCCTGCAGAAGCCGCTCTAAATCCCTCGCGATTCTATCGGATTCTACGTCTGCGGGGGGAAATTGCAGGGCTTGTTGGTTGATCGACCCAATCTTCTGGGCGGTAATCGAGTTTGTTACCGGCCCATTGATCATCAGCAGGTAATTGGTCACCGGGCCAGGATGCAGAAAATGGGTTCTCCATAGCGTCCCTAAAACATTGCCGGATTTATGCCCGAGATCGCCCCCGAAGTTAAGATGGCCGACGGCGATTCTTATCACCCGTACCAAAATGAATATCGAAATCCAAAATGGAACATTTGACGCACTGAAGGGCGTCCCAATTTGGAACGCAGGCACCAACTCCCACAGGGACTTGCTCTGAAGGAATCGAATCGCTGGCGAGGCAACCAGCAGCATCCAGACCGCAAACGTGCCGAGATGTTGGCCGCTGGCGGAAATGTTGTTGATAGCTTTCAGATAGCTTAGCTCAGCTAAACCAGCAGCTAAGCCTGCCGCGAAAAGGGCGAATGACAGCCTGAAGAGAATTTTCAAAACACAAACTCGATCTTCTTGGCCTTCGTTCATACTATGTTCCTCGTAAGGAAGGCAGACATATTCGCCTTTTGTTCGCCTTTATGAGAAGAATGATGACATTGTTCTCTACATTTAGTCAAGAGCCAGGTAAATCGGGGAAAATTTCGTTGATTACAGCAAAAAAGGCCCCCTGAGGGCCTTTAATTGACTATTTGGAAGCAGAACCTAGTGGTGAAAGGTTGATCTATGCGGATTTCTGAAAGTACGAGAATTCTTGCGGTGCCCGTTGCACCCGCAGAGCAGCCTTTAGACACTGGATAAATTCGGTTTGGGAAGCTAAGGCTTCGTTACACTCTTCGCAAACGAGCAGATGTTCCTCAACGGCGCTCGTGCGTTTCTCGCTTAGAATACCTAGACAGTATTCTTCCAGCGTTTGCTCATCACAGTGAAAATACGGAATCTCGTCGTTCCGGACCGAACCGGTCGTAACCGTGGCGGGGGATAACCTCATATAGCAAGCACCAAACCTTTCGAAGGACCGCGGTGCGCTTTGATCTGCTCCTGCATACGTCCATATACCGCACATCCCGAATCTAACCCATCCAGGCAGGTGGGACATTCCAGCATGTGATCCATCAACGCATCGCACAACTCATCGGCGGAGTTGGTTCCCGAGAAATTTGCCGTTGGAAGCGACGCGGGAATATGCATCGGATTCGGACAGGATATGGATTTCAGTTCTGCAAGCATAAAATCTAAAGCTCGCAAATAATACAGCATTCGTAATGCCAAACCCACGAAGCGCTTCGCAGTGTCTCAAACTTGCTGAAAACACGGCACCTACGAAAAGCACCTACCCGTTTGTTCCTCATGTACTTACGGTGAAGATTTCCTAGTTGTAAATCTTGCTAGGTAATTGCGCGTCTTCCGTTTACCTATTCCGTACCGAAGTTTAGAACTATTAACCGGGAATCGTAAGGAATATTCAACCATTTCTGGTGGCCGATAAGGGCCACGGTATAGGCTACTGCGGTGGATTTTGAGCAGAGTGACTGGCGTTACCGGACGAGATCGTATTTCCAGGAGTATTGCCGGACTGACTAGAGCCCTCCGAGGCAAAGCCGCTTCCCAGGGAGAAAGAGTTGCCTTGGCTTCCATTGCTAGCTGGTGCCGCCGGTGAGCTTTGCGCGCCGGGTGTCGTACCGGGCGCGGTTGTCCCGGATTGCCCGCCGCCAGCAAGTCCAGGCTGAACATCCTTGGACGGATCGTAATAAAATTCCCAAAGCGAGTAGTCAGATTGATCATTGATGGTCTTGATGCTCTGGCCCGATGCCTTGCTTGCCACTCCGGCGATTCCACCGCCTCCTTGCATCGTGCCAAGCCCTGACGATCCACCGCTACCCTGCCGTGGAGATTGATTATTGAAAAGTCCCTGCACCATCTGCGTGGCGTTCGCTCCGGGCGGCTGACCATTGGACTGAGTTCCATTTCCTTGCCCCTGCCCCGGGCCTTGGGAGGCTTGTACTGCGGCCGTTCCGGCATTCGAAGGCGTTCCCTCCGCAGGCAATACCGGGGGCATCGGAATGGATCCATCGGCGGATAAGTCGCCGGATAAATCATCGCCGCCTGAACCGCCGCCGGCCGGAATCGCGGGACCACGCTTCCGAACAGGCAGCACCTTCACGGCAGGCTGGCTCTCCGAATTGGAGCTCGACAGTCCGGTGAAAATGCTCGCGTTACTTCCGAAACTGGAGGAATTGTTAAGACCGTTCCCAAAACTGGAAGTGCTGCCCGTCGTGGAATTTCCGCTGACACTAGCGCTCTGCGAAGCCGCGCCCGTACCGTTTTGTCCACCGGTCTTGAGCGGATTCACCTTGGAATCGAGCAGCATGTTGCCGGGCCCCATGTGCAGCAGACGCCAATCGTCCTTGCCGGTAAATGGATCCTTATAACGATGCCGCAGAAAACGCATCCGGTTTGTGTTTTCCAGTTGATCGAGCGATGACGGATAGCCGCCGACCTTCCGGTAATACAGCTTTACGGCATGCTTGTACTCGTTTCCCCGATCAATTAGCAACTGCTCTTTCTGACGACGCGCCTCGAATGCCGCCACCGGCATTTCGCTATACAGCGCAATGGCAACGATGGCCGCAAATAGAAACACAATCAGCAAAGCGGAGCCGCGCTGGCGCCCGTTCCGCCGTCGATCAATACTCATTTCGTGCTTCGGGTACAAGAGGTAGCGTCTGGCCTTTCTTCAACTGCGTATCTTCCAACTTGGCGCTGCTTGGCGAAAGTTCCACCACTAGATATCGCTGTTTCAGCAGATCACCTTCGGAGGCCACCAGAATGTTATCGCCATCCATAAAAAACCCTCGATTGCTTGCCGTATTGCTCTTGGGCTTTTCGAAGCCGTAGAACTTCAATGGAATGGTGAATGAAGGCTGGGTTAAAACGCCGGAGTGCATTCCGTTCGCGATCGCCAACGGCTTGGGGACGATTTTCGCCGCCGGAAACGGCTTGCCGGAAGCATCGGAAGCAGCAGGCCCCAACTCGAAAAGACTACGCCCTCCCTCGATCAGTCGAACAGACTGTAAGCGCGCCAAAAGGTCCAACCGCAGGGTTGGGTCGATATCGCCGTTTCGCGGATCGATCGACTGAATGCGGAGCACGCCTCGATCCCGCGCGGCACTGGTCCTGCGCATCGTCCGATTGCGGCTGCGCAACGCCGCAGTCACAGGCGGCGTCGCAGCGGCTGGCGCATGAGTTTGCACAACAGAGTTCGTTTCGCCTCCGCCGCTTTGTGAGTTGTAGATAAACATTCCCACCGCCACGGCCAGCAGGATGGCCAGGATAGCGATCTTTTTGGGTTCCGCTCCAAACTTCATTCCGGCGGTTTTCGTTTGGGGCACTGCGCTCATCGCTGGCCTCCTGGTAGCGCCGGGGCTTGAGAATCGTCCTGAATGATGGCTTGAAATCGCAAAGCGGCGGTGATCCGTCCCGATGTTTGTTGGGGAGTGGCGCCCAGGCTGTCCAGCATCAACAACATGGGTGACTTGTCCACCTCGTACAAGAACCGCATCAGATTAGCGTACGGGCCTTCAAAGTTGGCCGTTACGTTGAGCAGCGTCAAGTCATCCGAGCCCTCAATCGGCTCCTCGGTATTCACGCTGTCACGCGCCTGCAAGCCCGAAGCCTGAGCCATGCGCTGCAATTCCGCGATCACGTTCTGATATGCCGTCCGGCGCCGTAGAAAGTACTTCGATTCGAAGGCTGTCCCCTGCCCATAGCCAAGCTGTACCTTCGCCGCAACCATCTTGACCCTCGTGGCATTGGCGCGTGTCGCCATAATCTGATTGTGGACCTGTGACATCTGGTCCGAGAGCTGCTGCCGCGTGCCGCCGGGCGGATCGAGACACCAGAACAGCGCCACAGCATTACACAACAGCAGCGCTATTCCTACGGTGCGAAGCCAGAAACCAGGCCCACGCCGGGCCAGTATAGTCACCGGCCGGAGGGATTCAAATTTGCTGCGCATAATTCACCGTCACCCGGTATTTGTAGAGGGGATCGTTCTGTGTCGGCGGCTGCTGCGTTACCACCGATGCCGCGCCAAATAGATTCGACGCTTGTAACCGTTTCAACAAATCGATCACCACGTCAGGGCTGCTTGCGCCTACCACCATATCCAGTTGGACTGTATCTTTCCCCGATTTATCTTCCGCCGGCAACTGAGGCAAGCGCACAGCAATCAGCCGCATGTTCGACGGCATCGTCGTTTCCAAATCCTTAAACACGTGTGTCCAACTGATGGCGCGCCGCGCAATCAACTCGTTCAGAAAAACGTTCGTAGAGAAGACGTCTTCATTCTCCGGCTTGGTTAACACGCTCGAAAAGTGCGCCTGCTCGTTCTCGGAACGCTGCAGTTGGGCCTGCTGCAGCTCGATGCCGCGGCGTAGGTCGGAAGCTAACGCGCGCTCGCGAAGAATAATCGCCACCATCACCAGCAACGTGCAAATCAATACCGCGGAAGCCAATGCCCAAACTGCATTTTGCGCCCGTTCCCGCCGGAACGGTTGCGAAGCCAGGTTAATCATCATGCGGCGTATTGCTCCAACAATCCCAATAGTCCAGCGTTCTCCTGCGAGGCGGCGCCGAAACGCGAACGCAAGTTCGCATAGGGAATTCCAAATTCTTTCTGAGCTAATTTCCCAAGAATGTCTGTTTCTGTTCCGAATCCGCACAGGATTAAGCGCTTCACCGACTGGCCGAGTTGATCTTCGGCGTACGCGAGCGTCTGCTGCACTAAATCCAACACCGAGAGCTCGCCCTCACGCACCTCGCCTTCTTCGCCGGTGCCTGCCAAGTTCAGGCAACGCACCAGGCGTATTGCTCCCTTGTCCAGTAACAACACCGAGAGCGTCGAACCGGCCGCCTTCGCCACAACGGTAAATCCCGATTCGTTCGATTGGCAAAGCGGCAGAACAGCGATAACGGAAGGCGCTATCAAGCCCACCTGGTAACCGGCTTCGGCAAACAGCGTTTCGTACTCGTTCAGAATCGGCATCGCAATGGCAACGGCCAGCACTTCCACGCGTTTGGGTATCTGAAGCTGGACGGCATACGACACCTGCGCTTCCTCAATATGAAACGGCACACTTTTGCGCAGGCGAAAACGAATCAGCGCGATCCGCTCGGGCTCGCCTGGCGGAAACTCTTCAAAATCGAGGACGGTCATGCGCACCGCATAGTCCGGTATCACCAGGGCCGCACCCATCCGCTTCGAACCGTTTCCATTTCCGAGAGTCAGGAAAGCCTGGCGGTATAGCTCCGGCTTGGCGAGATTAGGAGCGCTCGGCGAAACAGCCAATCCGCGCTCCCCGAAGACTTGCTCTTTCGGCTGGCTGGGATTGCGCGAAGACACTGCGCTCAAGGAAGTTTCCGTGATCTCAAACAAATGGTCGGGCGGCGGCTCGGCTACCCAACGTTGAACTGTATCGAAGAATGACAAATGATTCCTTATACTTCTATGAATGTCACTTTATTGACTTCGCGTAGCGTCGTAATTCCCTGCCGCACACGGTCGAGCGCGGAGTCGCGCAAGAACGTCATGCCTTCTTCGCGCGCCACCCGTTTGATCTCCGATGACGGGCGGCGCTCCAGAATCATTTCGCGAATGCGCTCGCTCAGGTCCAGCAGTTCATGAATCGCGCTGCGCCCACGAAACCCGGTGCCGCTGCACTCCATGCAGCCCTTACCTTCGTAAAATTGGACCGTCTGCCACTCGACCGGGTCGAGTCCGCTCTCACGGAGATAGTCGTCATCGTAGTGGATTTCCCTGCGGCAGTGCGGACAAATATTACGAACCAGCCGTTGCGCCAGGATGCAATTCAAAGCCGAAACGAAGTTATAGGCTTCCACGCCCATATTCAAGAAGCGCCCCAGCACATCCAACACATTGTTCGCGTGGACCGTGGTAAACACCAGGTGACCGGTAAGCGCCGCATTGATGGCGATTTGCGCGGTCTCCTGGTCGCGGATTTCGCCGACGAGAATTTTGTCAGGATCATGGCGCAAGATCGACCGTAAGCCGCGCGCAAACGTCAGGCCCTTTTTCTCGTTGACAGGAATCTGCGTAATGCCTTTTACCTGGTACTCAACCGGGTCTTCGATCGTGATGATTTTGTCTTCGTCGTTCTTGATCTCGCTGAGCGCCGCGTACAGAGTGGTCGTCTTTCCCGATCCAGTGGGACCAGTGACCAGCACCATGCCGTACGGCTCTTTGATGTAGCGGCGGAACTTCGTAATATCGTGTTCGGCAAAGCCCACCACGTCGAGCGTTAAATTGCTGAACTTCTCGCTCATCGACTCTTTGTCGAGCACGCGAAGCACGGCATCCTCGCCGTGAATCGTCGGCATAATCGACACACGAAAATCGATCAAGCGGCCTTTGTAGCGGACCCGGAAGCGGCCATCCTGGGGAACGCGCCGCTCGGCGATATCCAGTTCGCTCATGACTTTAATCCGCGAAATGACCGCCGAATGCCACTCCTTCGCGATCGGGCTCATGGCATATTGCAACACGCCGTCGATGCGGTATTTGATCGCCAGCTCCTGGTCCCGAGTTTCGATGTGAATATCGCTCGCGCGCCGTTCCAGGGCGTTAAAAATCGTCGTATCCACCAGCTTGATTACCGGCGCGATGCTGCCTTCGTCCGAGGTCAGGCGGTCAATCGAAAGGGTTTCGTCGCTATTTTCTTCGTCGCCGACAACATCTAATGTGAAGCCCTCGGTCACTTCTTCCAACACGCGCTGCGACTGCTCGGTCTTCTTGAGCAGGTCGGAAATTTGCGAGTAGGTGGCAACCTTGATCTTTAGTTTCCTCGAGATCAGCACCGACAATTCGTCGATATGAACGATCTGCCGGGGATCGGAGAGTGCAATTTCAAGACATCCATTCTGCGCCTGAAGCGGCACAAAGTGGTAGCGGAACATCAGATCCACCGGAACTGTACGAAACAATTCGTGGTCGATTTTGGTTTCCTTGAGGTCCACAAACTCGCAGCGATACCGCCGCGCGATAGTCTGTGCCTGCTGTATTTCGCCGGTCAGGTCTTTTAACTTCAAGACATCGGTTGTCATTTCGAGTGAACCTTCCTACCGAATGGAATCCGCCAGAGAAAAGATGGGCAGATAGAGCGCTACCAGCACGAATGCCACAAAAATTCCCATGAAAATCATGATCACTGGTTCAATCAAGGAAAGAAGGGCCGTGATTCGATTGGAGACGTCATCTTCATAAAACTCCGCCACGCTATTTAACATCTGAGGCAAAGCGCCTGTCGATTCGCCCACTTCCATCATGTCGATCGCCAGCGGAGGGAAAATGCCGGTGGTGGTGAGCGCCTGCGAAAGCGACCGCCCTTCCCGGACCAGCATCGCTACCCGGTCCAGCGCCTTCTTAATCAACGCCGTTCCGAGCGATTTTCCCGAAGTCTCCAGCCCCTGCACCAGCGGAATGCCGCCGACCAAAAGAGTACTGAGCACCCGCGAAAATTGCGCCACTTGATACTTCGTCCAGATGCCGCCCAAAAGCGGGATTCGCATCTTGACGCCGTCCAATGTTTCTTGCGACGATTCGCGGCGCGACCAGAAATAGAACAATACACCGAGCAAGACGAGGCCGCCGGCTCCGGCCAGGACATAAGTACGCGCCGTTGTACCGATTGCGATAAGCAGCCGGGTTGCCGCCGGCAGCGTGGCATCCATGCTTTTATAAAGATCCGCGAAATTCGGGACCACATACGTCACCAGAAACACAATCAGGCAGATCACCATGCAGATGAGCACCGAGGGATACAGTAATGAAACTATAATCTTTTTCCGTACCGCGAGCGTCAAACGCTGATAAGTGAGATACCGGTCGAGCACCTCCACCAGCGAGCCGCTCTTTTCCCCAGCCAATACCGTGGTGATGTAGATGGAGGGAAATACGCCTTGATGCGCGAAGGCGTCGGACAGCACTGTGCCCGTCTTCACTTCGTCGCGCACGGCTTTAACATGGCGGCTGAGCTTTTCGTCGGTCAATTTGTCCGCCAGCAAGTCGAGGCTCTTCAAAATTGGCAGACCGGCGCGGATCAGCGTGACAAATTGCTGATTGAAGATCAGGAATTTTTCAAGATTGACGGTTTTACGGCGTGTATTCACTCCGCTTAGGCGAGCACTAAAATCTTTCGCCTTGACGGAATAAACGAGGTAACCCTGCTGCGACAGGCGTTCGCGAGCCTCGCGCTCGCTCGGCGCGTCGGCGGTCTGCTCGTGCATTTGGCCGCGCGGATCGGCATACCGTAAAACGAACTCAGCCATGTGCGCTATTTCTCCTCATTACTTGCAACAGCGAGAGCATCGACCACTTCCGCGCCCGGAGGCACCGTGAAATGAAAGTAGGCGTCGCTTACCGATGGGTTCAACTTCTCGTCGCTGAAGGCAAATTCCAGGACGGATTCATCCCGCCCCAACACCTTCAACTGATGTATCGAAGTATCCGGAGCGATTAACATCTCCACCTTCTTATACGGGACACGGTCGTTTTTGGACGCGGCGTCCAGCCACACCCCGGAATCGGCAGTACGCGTTTGGAAATCTCGAAATTCCTTCTTCATGTCTAAGTGCCCCAGCAGAAAGGCAAGGGGGGCCCTCATATCTTCAGTGTCCTTAAGCGGAACTTTCTCTACTCTGTTGTCCTCGGAGGTATAGAGATATACCTCTTTCCCATCCGAGATAAAGAGCTTGCCTTCCGGCTGGGTATAGTCCCACCGCATCTTGCCCTGCTTCCGCAAAGTCAGGGTTCCGGCTTCCGGCCGCCGCTTGTGTCCTGCGATAGAGTAGCTTTCTACGAAACGAACTGACAGGGTTTTTGCGCTGTTGTAGCGATTTTGAACGTCTTTTATCAGGTCGTTGGCTGTTTGCGGAGCAGAACTGGCAAAAATGTGGAACGAACCCAATAACAACAAAGCGACTAACCGATACATAGTGATTTGACGTAACGGAGGACGTCTTCGTTTAATCAAGGCGATAGCCGTCCCAGCATCCACCCGCCTTCCCCTTCTTGTCGATAGAATATCCGGTCATGGAGGCGGTTAGGGCGGCCCTGCCAAAATTCGAAACTGGTGGGATGTAAACAGTACCCGCCCCAATCGCTCAACACGGGCAGCTTGTCGTTTTCGGTGTCAACATAGCGCGTTTCCAAATCCTTCAGCTTGGCTTCCAGGTACTCGCGGCCCCCATTAACGATTCCGCTCTGGTGAGAAACGAGCGCGCCAATCTGACTACCCCTGGGCCGCCCGTGAGCATAGGCCACTGATTTCTCGCGGGGTATCCGCTCAATCTTGCCTTCCACCCGAACTTGGCGCTCCAACTCGGCCCAATAGAAAACAAGCGCGGCCTCAGGATTCATTGCCAGCTCCTGCCCTTTGCGGCTGGAGTAATTGGTGTAGAAGAAAAAGCCGCCTTCGCCGATCTCCTTCAGCAGGACAATGCGGGCGGATGGTTTCCCGTCGAGGTCGGCGGTGGCCAGCGTCATCGCATTCGGCTCTTTTAGACCGGCGTTTTTGACTTCTTCGAACCACTTTTGGAATTGCGCAATTGGATTTTCGGCACAGTCCTGCTCCGCGAGGCCACCTTTCGTGTAATTTTCGCGGAGCTCCTCCAGCGAGAGCGACGGAATGTGTTTCATGGAATCTGGCACTCCCTCCAGTTTGGCACTAATTAAGTGCTATACTCGACGTTTGCCATGATGTATTTGGTGACGGCTATTCACGTCGTCGTATGTTTTATTTTGATCGGCGTGGTTCTGTTGCAAAGCGGAAAAGCTGCCGACTTGGCGGGAGCGTTTGGGGGAATGGGTTCGCAGACGACCTTTGGTCCGCGCGGAACCGCTACGGTCTTATCGAAGGCAACCACTGCCGCGGCTATTATATTCATGGTCACGGCGTTGACGTTATTCATTATGGAAAACCGCGGCACTGCCAGAACCGGAAGCGTGCTTGAGGGTATGCACCGGGCTAAGACGGTACCGCAAAACACGGTTCCGAAGCGCGTTACGCCTCCCGCGACCACCGGAACAACTAAAAAGTAGTCTTTAATCAGCGGAGATGGCGGAATTGGCAGACGCACTAGCTTGAGGTGCTAGCGGGTAACACCGTGGGGGTTCAAGTCCCCCTCTCCGCACCATGATTTTACCTGAATAATCTCCACATTGTGTATTCGACGAGCCGTTCGGATCGCATGCGGCCGTTGTATTTGGTGACGATTCCGCGTTTGTTGCGGAACGAACCCAGGCGCGGTGAAGGACTGTTCTTAGGCGGCGATTGCCCGCTTGACGAGACCGGCGATGGCTTGTGCGGATTCTTCTTCGAGAATACTGGCCGTGCAATGGTGTGTGCCCGCTACGCACATGCTAGTGCAGGGCCATAGGGAAACCTCCGGTTGAATAACAATGCTTTCGGCCTTTCCCCGGGGACGCCAGCGAACAGGAGAACAGTCGACGATGGGATTTCCGTTTTTGCCGAAGCAAGAAAAGACGGCGACGGGCACTTCAGCCGCTGCGGCGATATGACCGGGGCCCGAATCCATGCCAATTAGCGCCTTCGTTGAGGCGATGAGCGCGACCGTTTGGCGGATGTTGGTCTGTCCGCAGAGAGAGACACAGCCGGGAAGTTCTTTTGCAAGCGAGTCCGCAGTGGGCCGTTCGGAGTTTTGGCCGAGGACAAGGAAGCGGATCTCGGGGACTTCGGATTTCACACGGGCGAGGATCGACGTAAGTTTACGCGTGGGGAGCATTTTGCGGGTGAGCGAGGCACCAGGGCAGATGGTGACAATCGGGCCTTCTCCCGGCAGAGCGGCAAGCCGCTGAGTGGCGTACTCCATTTCGTGGGGGAGCATCCATAATTCCAGTTCGTCGCCTTGAGGCGATCCACCTATGAATTCGAGCAGGGCCAAGTTATGCTCCACTTCGTGGGCGGCGAAGGGGCGGCGCAAGGTGGAGGTGAAATTGGAATTGTACTGCGGCTTATCGTGGTAGCAACCCGGCACGGAAAAGCCGACACGATGTTTTGCTCCGGCGGTGGTGCATAGCGCCGATGCTCCCCAGAAGTCATAGTCCCAACGGGGAGTAACCGTGAGATCGAAATTTCCCGAACGGAAATCGTTCATCAGGCCGTGAACTATTTTCTCGCTGGTGCCATTGATTTGCGGCGTTCCGTTTGTGGAAGCGACACTGAGAACACGGTCGGCATAAGGGCAGTTCTCCGCGATCGGGAAAACCTCGGGCGTGACGAGGAGGTTGATACGGGCGTTGGGCGCGCTATGCCGGAGTCCGCGCAGGAATGGGGTCGCGAGGATGAAGTCGCCGATACGGTCTAGCTTTGCGACGAGAATGGACCGGCATGCGGCGAGATCGATATCGTTAACTGAGGCGGTGTTCGGGGGAGCAGCAGTTTCTACTAAAGTCATCTTTGAGGTCTCCTTGTGGCGATTACGCTTTACGGACGCAGACTATGTTCTGGAAGGCAAACACTTCACAGAAAGAAGGTATGTATTGGCTGATATGAATCTCTCCGTTTGGAAGGAGGCGGTAAAGATTGTATTGGGGCGAAAGAAGATCCCAGAAATCCTTGAAAAAGGTCCGGGAGATAACGTTGGTTTCATTAAATTCGAATTGAATGAGGTCAATCAGGCCGCGCTTGATGGTGTTCTCGCAGCCGCGGAATACCGCAAGTTCGTGCCCTTCGACATCTACCTTTAACAGTTGAATTCGAGTGAGGCCAAGTTCTTCAATGACGTCATCAAGCCGGCGGATACTGACCTGATGACAAATCGATTGTCCATGATGAATGGTTTCGATAATGTCTTTATAAAGCGAAGCGTGCGCACTTCCCTCCTGGGAGGAGTAATCGTAGAAGGCTAGTGTTTCCTCCTTGTCACCGAGGCCGAAATTGTGGACAGCTACTTGTGTTCCTTCGAGGTTATTGCAGAGTCTCTGGTAAGTGTCCGGATGAGGTTCAAAGGCAAAAACACGAGCAGATGGGCAAGTATCCAGAATTGCCCGGGTATAGTCTCCTTCATTCGCTCCGACGTCGAAGACGGTTGGATTCTGCCAAGCGGCAACAACGGATTTCAAGAAGTGAGTTTCCCCGGTCGCTTGCATGTCACTGTAATTCAGGATTCCGACTTGGTTGAGAGATTTGTAATATTGAGAAACTGGATCAATCAAAGGAGTTGTAGTGGGCGGCAAGAGATAGGTAGCCTTGTCTGCGGTAACATCCCGAATTATGAAGGGTGGATGATGGAGTGGAAACCTCATCTGGCTTACGGGCCGATTAGCATCGGCTGTTACCGCCAATGTATGAGTCGCTTCGGGATGACCGAAACCGATATTTGAGATCAGATTTACGGAAGGACCCACGCAGAGTCCGTGATTCACAAAAAGGGCAAAGGTAAGCTGGAAATCCCACGTGTCGAAGCCGCGATGGATCGCGTCGAAATTGTTGCGCCACACTGCTTCGCATTGATCGTTAGCCCAAACATCATTGAGCCAGTTACCGTGCCGGATTTCAGGCCACAACTTCATCGCAACGTCGTATTTTTCCCATGTTCTTCTCCAGGTAGCCCACCCCCAGATATGGACCATCCCAGAAAAGTAATAGCTGTATGGCGTTCGATTTAGTTCGCTGTTAGGATTGTTGCCTGATATCGCCATCACGCGCTGATCGTCCTTGTAGAGATGGAGTAACTCTTGGCAATATGGGAAGAAGGAAGGGTCAGGCAAGCAGTCGTCTTCCAACAAGATGCAATGCTCCACATTTCGGAATACCCAGTCGTACCCGGTCACCATACGAAGTCGACAACCGAGATTGATATCCGAATAGCTCCGATAGACTTCACAGGGCCAGTCGATCCCGTTTTCAACAATGTCCCGGCTTGCCTTACATAGCTCTCGATCCTCAGGGCGATCAGTCCGAGGGCCGTCGGCGAAGACCAGGAGCCGCTTCGGTCTAGCCCGCCGAATTACATCGAAGACTTGTTGGGTGGTGTCTGGCCGATTGAAAATTGAGAATGCGACATTCAGATCTATAGGTATGACGAAATTGTTCGGCACTCGCTTGTCCATGGGGATTAGCTCTTCAGGACAGTGCGTATGCGTTCTGCTTTCTCTCCTTTTCGAGTAGGATTCCACTTTGAGTTTCTGTCCGTAGGCGAGAGCAGCACATTCATTAAGATTTTGGCTAGCGTGAGAGCACATTGAGATATATGCACGTGGTAAATCAGCGTCACCAGATAGGTACACAGGAAATTGATTTACCGCCGGACCATCTGCTTCCTCAATTTCAAAGGCAGTATCCGCTTTATGATCGATTTCCAGCCTTCCTGGCATCACTTTGCCGAAAAGATCAGTGGATCCTGGATGTCGGGGCAAATGTCGGAGACACCACGACGGCGATGGTGCAGAATACGGAAGGGCAAATTTTAGCAATTGAGGGACATGCGCCATTTTTCGAACTTCTAGCGCATAACACCGGTCTGCTTGCCGCCGACATGCAGGGCAGAATTCGGAGAGTGCAAGCTTTGGTTGGAACTCAGCAGGCCAACGGAACTCTGCTTGCGTCTAATGGCACCGCGAAGGTTGTCGAGGGTGGTGAAAGTCGATTCAGTCGATTGGACGATATTCTGGAAGAAGAACAAATTACGGCTCAGTCAGTAGCCATTCTTAAAACCGACACAGATGGACATGATCCGGATGTAATTTTTTCCGCATCGAAGCTGCTGGACGCAGGATCGCCGGTTCTCTACTTCGAAAATCAGTTCGAGAACGATCAGCAGCTTGGCAAGTTCGAAGAAATGTATGCTGTTATCGGCACTTACGGCTATAACCTTTTTTCCGTGTTCGACAACTTTGGCAATCTTTTACTAGACATCGCGCCGCGTTACTTTCTGTCGTCGCTCAACAAATATTTAAGGGCCCAGAATCTAAGTAAGGCAACCCGCACGGTGTATTACTACGACGTACTCGCATTCAAAGAGGGCAGCGCAGAGGCTATCGCCATATTACTGTCAAACTACCGAAAGGCTATAATTTTTAGCCTATAACAACCTTTTGCCACCTTAACAAGCTGGACCGGAACATCGTAGGAGATGAAGAGAGGTTGCCACAGAAACACCGTGACGTTATTGTGCGACGGCGCGAAATCGAGAACTGGAGCTGCTGCTGGAAGCGAATAATCGCTCAAACTTCGCAGGACTTGTAGCCGTCTAGGTGCTTCATCTGCGTAATGGCAGCTAGACTGTGCTCCAAGGCGCTGCGTTGTATTCTGACCATCGTCAGCGACCACAAGGTTAACTCCTGAGCCTGCTTAAGAGTGTCGCGTACTTCGGGGTCGGTAATCGGAAGGTCTTTGACAAGTGACCGTTGTTCTCGCAAAAGGCTCTCGATCTCTTCATAACGGCGGTCCTCAACAGCCAAACGTAGACTTTCGAAGTTCTGTCGAATTTCGGAGGACAAGAGTGTACAATTTTGCGTCATTAAATTACACTCCACCGGTCAGATTCGCGTTTTCTGTCTGGAACAGTTGCGTAAAGAAATCCGACTGCGATGAAAGGCTGTAGACGGCGGCATCGCTCTGCGAGAGTTGCTGATAGAGATTTTGCTGAAAAGTGTTGATCTGGCTTACTTGATCCGGTATTTGGGTAGCTAGCGTGCTGAGATCCTGCGTTATAGTTTTTTCAGCCGTTTTTAGCGCTCCAGTGATCGGGTCTTCCATGCTGTTCAAGGACGCAGTTGCCACTCCGATGAATCCAGTGGTGGTATCGCCGAAAAACTGCGAAAGGGCGGAAAAACTACTCCCCGCTGCCGTGTTAAATTCGGAGGCGTTGAAGGTAAGGTGCCCTTGCGTGTCGAGATCGAGTCCCACATTATTTAAGCCCTGGCCATTGTTTGTGTAGTCACTCATGGCCGAGAGTACCTGGTTCGCAGTCATCAGAATGCTGTCGCCCGACAGAGAGCCGGCGCTTGCTCCATGTTGTGTCGCCAGTGCGTCTACCACGCCGTTATAAGCCGTCGCGAAATCCTGCAATGCTGTTTGCGCATTCGCCGTGGATTGGGAAACGGTAACGGTCGTGGGATTACCCGCGGAGGCTTGAAGCAAATTGGCGGTTACGCCGGGCGCCAAAGTAATACTGTCGGACGTTCCGGCAATGGCTTGGCCATCCACCTTATAGCTCGAATTCCGACCGGTGGAGGTGGTGGTCATCAAATTCGTGCTGCTTCCGCTATCACTGAGGGAAAGAGTTACATTGCCTAAATTGTTCGCTTGCAGGGCCAAGCGGTAGTCGGGAGCGGACTGAGTACCGACATTTACAACGGACGCACTCACTCCGAGGCCGGGTGTGGTGTTAATGGCCTGCACAAGACCGCCAAGGGTTTGCGATGTTGGCGTGACGGTCACGCTTTGAGGTTGGCCGCCATTCGCCGGCGGATCGGCAATAGTGATGGTGTAAGAGGAACTGCTGTCGATACCTTGCGACGATGGATCGGTAATGGGCGAAGAGCCGACCGAGCTGATCGCTTGTGTCGCCGCCCCGAGATCGTCCACTTCGAGCTGATACGACCCCGCAGTGGCTCCGCTGCTGACCGAAACGGATGCTAATGAAGTGTTCGCCGCCGCGCCTTGCAGCGCACTGGAGCCCACCGATGTCGAAAGTTCGCCAACAGCAGATTGCAAGTTGGCGAAGGTCTGGTCAATTCCCTGCAAAGTATTCAGACGGTTTTGATCGTTGGTCTGACGATCTTGCAAACCGGCGAGTTGAACAGAGTCGGTCTGTACCGCCCTGGTCAATATCTGCTGGAAGCTGGCAGCGAATTTGCTCTGCCCTGTAAACGTGAGTGGAGTAACAGAAGTTGCGGCACTACTGGAGGGGCTGGTAGACAGGGAACTCATAGAAACTCCTCTTCTATTGAACCGTAAAAATCAGTCAAGAAATCACTAGAACGAAAGGGGCGCTTCGGTGGAACCGAAGCACCCCGAAGAACAATTACTGCAGAAGCTTTAAAATGCTTTGAGGCATTTGGTTGGCTTGCGCTAGAGCGGCCACACTCGCTTGCATCAGCACCTGCGACTGCGAAGACTCCGTTGCCAGTTGAGCCATGTTGGCATCTCTGATCTGCGATTGCGCAGAGGAGTAGTTGGTGATCTGGGACTGCGCCAAGCTCACCGAGAAATTGAGTTTATTGATGCCCGCGCCCACAATACCTTGCACTGAACCAAGCGTACTTACGGCAGCAGCTACAACGCCGATTGCAGCTTGGAAGTTTGCAGCGGTGGAAAGATTCGCAGTGGTTAGATAGCCACTTAGGCCCAACCCACTCGCGTCCACATTGCCCGTAGCCAGGTTGATTGACTCGGTCGCGGTACCTAGCGAGTTTCCATTTTGATTTCCCAAACCACCACCGATAAAAACGCTGAGATTCACGGCGAAGTTCGAGCCGGCCGTGTTCAGGCCGATGTTACCAGCTTGACGGCTAATTTCGTTTACATCGTTGGAAAACTCACTCGCCAAGGTATTGAAGTTACCGGTGAAGGTGCTGGAGGAGCCTTCGGTGGCGAGGGTCTGCAAGCGGTCCAGAATCTGAGAGATGTTGTTCAAGCCGCCATCCATAATCTGAAGCTGGCTAACGGCGTTGTTTCCGTTCTGCACACCTTGGCTCAATTCGGCATTGGTGTTGCGTAACTGATTCGCCTGCGCCAAACCAGCGGCATCATCGGCAGAGCTGTTGATGCGGAACCCAGAGGTCATCTGCTCAATGGTGTTCTGCTGATGCATCTGGTTGGTCTGCATATTTTCCAGGCCGGTGAGCGCGGCCACGTTTGTTTGGATCGAAATCATTTCTTGTTCTCCTAATTCGTCAGCAGTTTCCGTGATCTTTGATTTGTTTCTCGATCATCTCTGCCGTCAATTCCCTTATCGGCTCGTTACTGAAAAACTTCGGAAGAAAAGTGAAAATTATTTGCCTCTGACAATTTATTGTCAGTTGCTTCCGCTAAGGCCAGTAAATCGCGCGGTTGTTGCTCGCACCAGTGCGAGAAAATTTTGACGTAGGCGTCTTCCAGGTCCTTCGCGAATCCTTTAGAATCGAATAGCGGCGCGTTTATTAAGCGGGATCTTAGAGAATGACGCATTTGAGCGAGTTGGTCCAGATCGCTGGCAAGGCGAACCGTTATGCCGATGTAGTCCTGGGGTGATTCGGCGATATATTCTTTGAGCCCAGCGCAGTTGAGAAGAGACGCTCCAACTCGGGAAACGAAACGGTCGCCACGGATAGTGATGACGGGAACGCCCATCCAGATTGCTTCACAGGTGGTCGTGGTTCCATTGTAAGGAAATGTATCAAGGGCTATGTCGATGCCGTTATATCCGGTGATGAAGTCTTTTTCTCCTTCACGCATTTCAAAGCGATCAGGGGCGATGCCGCATTCGCGAAAGATCCTGGCGATACGCTCGCGGACGAGAGGCTCGACGAAAAATGCATAGCGCATGAGCAGTTTCGAATTCGGAACGGCTTTCAGGATCTCAGCCCACCAGGTAACAACGTACTTATTGATCTTCGAGGGATTATTCATGCAGCCGAACGTAATGAAGCCGTTTTTCTCAAAGGGAGGCGGCGCAACATCGTGTATTGAAGGAGATTTAAAGGAAACGAAGGAGTGAGGCAGGCGTAATGGCTGCTCGGTGAAGTAGGCCTGTTCACCAGGAGGCGCGAGGATGTTGTCGACGATGATGTAGTCCATTGTGTCGACTCCTGAGGTTCCGGAGTAACCACACCAGAGGACCTGAACCGGAGCGAGACGGCGGGCCACTAGAGTTAATCGGTTGTCCCCGCTATGCCCGGTGAGATCGACCAGAATATCGAGTTGCTGATCGCGGATGAGACGGGTGGCTTGATCGTCCCTTAACTCGCTAACATCAATCCAGCGGTCGGCATGCTGCCGGATTCGCTCGGTATCTTTGTCTTTCTTGCCGTTAGTGGCGATGAAGACGATTTCGAACTTTTCGTGATCGTGGCAGGCGAAAACATGTTCCACGAATCTCATGACGACGTGATATCGGAAGTCGTTGGAGATATAGCCGATGCGAAGGCGGCGATCGGAAGTCCTGGCGTTCGGGAAAAACGTTTGGGGAGGAGGTAGCTGCTCACGGACTTTTCTGCCGTATTCCAGATGCTCGCGAAGCACTTCTTCGTTGGACAGAGCCGGTTCGTATTGCAGTGCGAAGAACATGGACGACATCATTGTCCAGCAGGACGGCTCCGCCTCCAGGACCTTGCGGTACATCGGTATGGCGACGGATGTATCTCCAAGAAAGACATAGTTGGCAGCAAGCCCACGACGGGCTTGCACATTCTCGTTGTCGAGCGACAGAGCGAGCAGGAAGGATTGCACCGAGTACCGGTAAAGCTGCATCTCCCGCTGCGCATCTCCAAGAGTGAGGAGGGTCTGGACGTGCTTCGGATCGATTTGAAGTGCACGGCGGGCGGCGCGTACACAGTCTTCCAGGCGTTCTGAATGGCGGTAGAGGACGGCCAAGTTGGCGTGAGCTTCGAGAAAAATTGTGTTCTGCTGCGCGCTTTTCTTTAGGACTTTTTCGGCCTCCTCGAATTTTCTCTGGTTCAGAAGCGCATAACCCAGGGCAGCATTAGGCGCGGCAGCATTGAAACGATTGCGTTCGAAGGAGGCCACGATTTCGCGGTAGATTTTTTCGGCGGTGGCGAAATCTTTTGCGCTTTCACAGGCTTTGCCTTCTTGGAACCGGGCCTCTAGGGTCCGAACGACGCGAGGATCGGCGGGAGCGATCTTAGGGAATTTTCCTCGACTCACGTAATAAACGTGGCCGGATTTTTCCTAGGCTCTCAGGGAAAATGTGCATGGCGAGCATAGGACGCGAGCCGCAGCGAAGAAAGCTGGCTATTACGCCGAAAGGAATCGGTGAGGATTGGTCCCCGCGCGGCACGATCTTCTTATATGGTGCGATCTGTAAGAGCAGCGGCGGCGGTTTATCTGGCTTTTAACGGTATTACCGCTTCGTTATATGCGGAAACGGCGCAAGACGTCGCCGACGGAATCGTGTATGCGCGCGGCGGGGCAGCGAGAATTCAAAATATCCAGACGGAGCGCATGACCGGGAGGGTATTAGTGGGAGAACGGCAGGGTACTTTTACCCGGGAAGTAATGCGTCCGGACAAAGCGCGAATGGAAGTCGCGCTAGATGGTGAGACCACCATCACGACCTATAACGGCACCACCGGATGGAAGCGCGAGGGGATATCAAGCAGCGCGAGAAACCAGAAGCTATCCGTCTCCGAGAGTAAGAGGATGGCCGAGGATGCCGACATCGACGGCCCGTTCATTGCGTTCGTCACTAAGGGGACCCAGGTTGATTTGCTGGACAAGGAGATGTTAGGCCCGTCAGTAGTGTGGAAGCTAAAAGTGACGTCCAGGACCGGAGAGAACGACATCTATTACGTCGAGAGTACCGGTCACTATATCCTCCTGCGGGAGAATACGCGCGTCGAGAAAGGTAAAACGCTGGTTTTCGATAACATCTACAAGAATTTCCGGCGGGTGGAAGGCGTTCTATTCCCGTTTACCATTGTGTCCACAGCGCAAGATGGCCGAAGTACGATGACCTTGCAGTTCGACAACATCCAACTAAACGATCCGATCAACGCCTCGGATTTCGAACAGCCAGCCGCTGCGCCACCCAAATAAGTACTGGCCTCCGCCACCTTCAGGTTAGGCGCGTTTTACCGGAACCGCAATCTTCGTTTTCGGATTCTGCGGCATTACTATTGCCTTTCCGTCATCGGGCTGGTAAGCCACTACAACAGAGATCCTTCGGTTTGCAGCATCCGCTGGATCCTTGGTATTCCGAAGCCGCTGATCGGCGTAGCCCCGGACCGCTTTTACTTGATTCGGCCTAACGCCATGCGACTGCATAAGACGTCGTGCGGCGTTCGCCCGGTCGGTAGATAGCTCCCAATTTGAGTAAGGCTTGCCGGGCTCATAAGGAGTGGAATCGGTATGTCCTTCGAGAAGGATGTTGTTGGGAAGCTCACCTAACTGTTGCGCGAGGATGCTGATGACTTCAATGCCGAGCGGAGTGGGTTGAGCGTTGCCGCGCTCAAAAAAGCAACCGTCAGGATTTTCAAGCAGTTCGACACGCAGACCTTCCGAAGTGACGTTCATGGTGATTTGGTTTTTCAACTTCTTGAGGTCGGGAATTTTGTGGAGCGCCTGCTCAAGCTTTTCTTTTAGTTTTTCCAAATCCTGTTTAGAGAACTGTATCGACTCGCCAGACGAGGCCAAGCCGCTCCCCAGCAGAGTTTTGTGAGCAGACGGATCCTTGAAATAGTCCGCCACGGCCTGTTTGACCGGATCACTACTAGAAAGCAGCCAAAGTACGATAAACAGAGCCATCATGGCCGTTACGAAATCGGCGTAAGCAACTTTCCAGGCGCCGCCGTGGTGAGCCCCGTGAACCTTGACCTTTTTTATAATGACGATCGGCTGATGAGTGGCTTTTCCGCTAGCCATTTAGCTTTCCTTCGGCGTTTTGAACGCTTCTTCCATTTCCTTCATCGAGGGACGGAGGTGAGGTGGAATCATCCGCCGGGCACTCTCAGCAGCCACTTTGACAGGCATCCCTTTTAAGTAACCTGTCACTCCAACGCGTAGAACGCGATGAAAATCTTGTGTTTCATCGTTAAGTTTGGTTATGTTTGACGCAAGTGGGCCAATAAAGCCGTAGCACAAGAGGATACCTAGAAAAGTTCCCACGAGAGCGGCTGCCACCTTGTGCCCAATTTCCTCCGGAGGTCCGCCAATAGCACCCATGGTAATCACCACGCCGAGCACGGCCGCTACGATACCGAGACCGGGGAGGGCATCCGCCACGGTCGTCAGGGCCGAAGTGGGTTTCGCCTTTTCGTGGTAGTGCACTTCGGCATCGCTTTCCATGATCATTTCGGCATCATGCGGAGTGACGCCGCCAGAAAGCATCATGCGGAGCGTGTCGCAGATGTAGTCTCGTGAATACGCATCCTTCAAGAAGAAAGAGTACTTCTTGAAGATAGTTCCTTCCTCGGGCGTTTCGATTTCCGCTTCGAGCTTTGCCGGTCCTTCTTTCTTTGCGAAAGCAAACAACTCGCTGAGGAGCTGCAAAGATTCCAGATAGGCGCTTTTGGTGTACCGGGAGCCCTTCAGAATGCTCATCAGGTCCTTTAGAATTGCCATGATGATGTGCAGGGGATTCGCAATGAGCAGCGTGCCAAGAGCAGCTCCACCGATGATGAGCAACTCGGCCGGTTGGAGGAGGACGGTGAGGTTTCCCTTTTCCATCAAATATCCCCCGGCAATGGATCCTATGACGATAACGATACCGATTAACGCGAACATCTCTGGAAGATTAGTGGTGAGCTACACCAGAAGTTATCGTCTGATTTGGTGGCGAACGTTGTCAGCGTGTTCGCTCTAAGCACCGGTCGCGGGAACGATGTTCAACACGCTCTGCATCATTTGATCGATGACACTGAGCAACTTACTGGTAGCATTGTAGGCTTGCTGGTATTCCGTTAGTTGGGCTGCCTCGGTATCCAGCGACACCGCCGACAGATTCGAGCGCAGATTCTGGGCTTGCGAGAGCACCTGCTGTTGCGTCGCTTGGCTGCTCTGTGAGTTAGCTGAATCGGCTCCTAAAGCGGCCGCAAGATTGCCATAGAAGGACGTGTACGTTGCTCCTCCAAGGCTAGTCAGTGATGCCGAACTAAGGACGGAGAGCTTTGTGGCATTGTCGTTTCCCCCTGGATTCGTGGATACCGCTGCCGCGACTTGGGACGCCGATAGACCCGTTGTGGCTAGAGTTTTTGCCGGAGCCGTGGGATCGTAGGCAAACAGAGCAGTTCCCGGATTTCCGTTCTGGTCGATCCCAGTAGTTAAGGTGTTGTTCACAGAATCGGCGAGGCCTTGCGCCAATTTATTCAATTGCCCGATGTAACCGGGAAGAGTGGTGTTCGCCAGTTGGACAAGCGCGCCTATCTTCCCTCCAGTAGCAAGCGATGTTACGTCCTTCCCGCTGGAATCCAACAACTGAAGCTGGCTGGTCATTGAAGAACCGCTGGTTACGCCCGCGCTTAGCTTGCTTTGAACGGTGCCCAAAAGCAAAGCATCCTGACCGTCGAGATAGATATTGGTCGTGCCGTCATTATTTTCCGAGGTCGTAATGTTTGCAAGTTGCGATATCTGCTCAAGATCGGAATGAAGCTGGGCATCAATGCCGGGATCTGTGCGAGCGGATGGGTTTTGTTGTTTTGCAACATTTATCTGCTGAACCTGCAAGACGAGATTATTAAGAGTGTTGGCGTCCTGCTCTCCTTGATTCACAGCATTTGTCTTCGCCGAGTCCAATGAGGTAAACGTATCGTTGACGGACGCAGCCAGGCTATTCGCCGCATCGAGAAAAGTTTGCCGATCAGCCGAGTTGTTCGGGTTAGTGGTGAGATTGGACACCGAAGAAAAGAATTGGTTTAGTGCCCCGCCGATTCCTCCACCGCTCGTTGCGCTCGTGGACAGCGGAAAAGCGCTTTCAATCGACTGAAGACTATTGGCCAGAGTCGCGGAATAGTTCTCCGCGGATTGCGCTGCCTGAACGTTCTGTTCGGCGTAGGCATCGCGGGAGCTCTGCACGGCACCTAAGCTGACACCGCCAGCGCCTCCGCCCGATAAGCTGAATGAGTCGGCGGTAAAGATTGGCGATTGATTGGCATATCCCGGTGTGGTGGCATTGGTTGTATCGTTGGATACCACCTGTATGCCCTGCTCATAAGCGGAAAGCGAGTGTGCGCCAGCTTGAAAAGAGTCGACTAGATTGGGCATGAGTTCTCCTCGTCATTACTTATCGGCCGGTCAGACCTAAATTACAGTGGCTTCGCTGGAGAGATTTGCGCGATTTCAAATAAATTTTTTTCTTGATGTTCATATTGTTAAATTCAGGCCCGGAACTTTCGGTCTTCCCGCCGATAAGTGAATTGATCGGTATGTTCTCCATTCAAACGTCCACAAATCAGTTTCTATCAAGCCTCTCATCCTTGGAGACCCGGCTTAATCGTGATAGCTCGCAGGCCAGCAGTGGGTTAAGTGTACAAACGGTTTCAGACGCCCCCGACAGCGTATCCGAAATTTTAGGGGTCAATGCCCAGATAGCCGGCAATAATCAGGTAAAAAGTAATCTCGATGCTGTCCAGACAGAAGTAAATGTTGCTGAGAGCTCCATCAACTCGGCGAGTACGCTGATGGACCGCGCCTCGCAACTTGCTGCTCAAGGCGCTAACGAATCGTCTAACGTAAATCGTTCCCAACTCGCCTCCGAGGTGCAGGATATTTTGTCGGAGATGCAACAATTAACGAACACCCAGGTATCGGGCCGTTATGTTTTTTCTGGTGGGCAGGACCAAACCGCACCATATGGAGCGGTCAACCTTACGGTGAACACCAGTAATGGAGTCGGTGCATATCAAGGGAATAACAACACCAAAACAGCGCTAGACCCCTACGGCTCTCAATTTTCCATTGCTCTTACCGCGCAACAGATTTTTGACGGCGGTTCTTCAGGCACTCCTTCGACTAGCGTCTTGCAAGCATTGACCGGCCTTTATAACGCTCTCTCCTCGAACGATCCGGCCGCTACGGCCAGTGCGGCAGTTAATATCACGAGCGCTGTGAACTATCTTGGCCAGCAGCAAGCCTCCTACGGAGACTTTCAGAATAGAATTACCGATGCCCTTACTACCCAGGGCACCTTAGATACAAATCTGAAGACGCAGCTAGGAAATCTGCAGGATGCTAACGAGGCTCAGGCCATCACTCAGCAGCAGATGGATACCACGGCTTTTACAGCAGCAGAATCAGCGTATTCCGCTCTTCCGAAGAAGAGCTTGTTCGACTATCTAGGTTAGCCGTCCGTTGCCGGCCGCCGCGGAATAGACTTTCTCATTCTAAAGCTGATAAGAATTCCCTGGGCCATTCACTATTCTGTAGCGGATGGGAGCGGCATCGAGCCATTCCGCCCTAATTCGACTATACAGCGCGCGCGACGGCCACCAATCGGCCGGTGCGCTCCCGAGAATCAGAAATGCTCGACTCTTCTCAACCATTTAACGTCATTCATCGACCAGAGAATATTGCGCCCCAGATACTCTTGTTAGCCACTTCCGATCTCGCATCAGCGCTGGAACAAGCGGTTCCTTCGGGGTGGGCGTGGCACCAAGCCGAGTCACTAGGGGAAGCGATCCTTCATAGCCGTGACAAGCAGGCCTCGCATTCCGTCTGCATTGTTTGTTTGCCCCTAGAGCATGCTGCCCCGCCAGTGATCCTGGAAACGCTCATCCGGCATTTCCCGAGATTACCGGTTATCTTCGTTCGCCGTGGCGGCACTGCAGCCGAAGCGGTACAAGTTCTGAAGCAGGGCGCGTTTCACTACTTCGACCAGCTCCCAGATCAGGTAGCGCTCAGCGCAGTCCTTGGGACGCTGCCGCGCTCTCCTGAGGAAAGCAGCGATCATTTACAACCAGCATGGCGACGAAAGCTAATCGGGAGTAGCCCGGCCATGCAGAACGTCGCCGATATCGTGGCTTTGATTGCGGCCCGACGGTCAACAGTGCTGATTTTGGGCGAAACCGGAAGCGGCAAAGAAATGGTAGCGCGCGCCATTCACCAGGCGAGCCCCAGAGCCGATCAGCAGATGGTCACCATTAACTGCGCTGCCATCCCTGAAAATTTGCTGGAAGCGGAGCTTTTCGGCCACGTGAAGGGCGCGTTCACCGGCGCCACTAACACCCGTCTAGGACGGTTTGAACAGGCTGATGGAGGGACCCTATTTTTGGACGAAATCGGAGATTTGCCTTTCGAACTGCAAGCAAAGCTCCTGCGCGTTCTTCAAGAGAAGGAGTTCACTCGGATCGGAAGCTCCGACAACGTGCGCGTCGACGTCCGCGTCGTAGCTGCGACCAACGTCGATCTATTGGAGCAGGTAAAGCAGGGTAAATTCCGGGAAGACCTTTATTACCGCCTGAACGTGGTACCCATTCGAATTCCCGCACTCCGGGATCGAACTGCGGACATACCGGGATTGGCGCAGCACTTTATACATAAAGTGTGCTTGAACGAACACTTGCCGCTTAAGTCGGTTTCAGGCGAGACGCTACAACGGCTTTCGAAATATCCATGGCCGGGAAACGTACGGCAACTTGAGAATGCAGTAGAAATGGCCGTGGTTCTGTCTGGCGACCGAACACTGCTGGTCACGTCGGATTTCGTTTTACTCTCAGAGGACGTACGGAAGCCAATCACATTGACTCAGGACCATGCTGTTCCTTTGCCAGACGAGGGCATTGATTTCGAGAGCGTTATTGGACGCATTGAAATCAATCTTCTGGAGCAGGCGCTCCGCCGGGCAAACGGGAATAAGAGTCTTGCAGCAGAGATGCTTGGTCTGAAGCGGACCACGTTAACCGCGAAATTGAAGAGTCTGGAACCATTTTCCTGCCGCTAAATGACGGGTGACGTTAGCGCAACGGCGTCTCTGTTCTATTCCTGCGATGCTTCTATACCCAAGTCAACCCGTTACAAAGTTTGAGATATTTCCAAGCTTTTACAAACCATAATCTTGTCGTGAAATAAATAAGGTAAGCAACTTAAGCGCTTGCCCGGAGAACGCGCTCATGCCGGTCTTATATATTCTGTTTTTTCTAACTTCTTGCATCCTGATCCCACTCGCTCTCTGGGCTATCGGCTCCAGTTCGCTCGGGTGGCCTAGGTACGCCGCCGTAGCGGCCGCGATATCGGCCATATTCTTCAGCCTGCAAATTTAGCCGATTTCCATTGGTCCGCTAGCGAATCGCCCCGACAGGTTAGCTCGCCGCGCAGTGCTGCCACAATGAGGGCAGTGACAACCATGCCACCTCGCCGGGGATCTCACGAGCATAACCGCCACAGATCCACCCCTGTGGCAGTCGACCTTCGCAGTCACGTCGGTGGCCTACGCGCAGTTGCCACGCTCGAAGCGCTGAAAGGTGTCTTGGCGATCCTGCTTACGGTGGGCTTATTGTTCTTGCTTCACAAGGATTTTGAGCAGGTAGCAGAAAACATTCTCGACGCACTTCATATAAGCCTGGATCATCCGTTTTCTCACGCTTTTTTGCATATGGCCCGCAACATGACCGATGGCCGGCTCTGGGGTTTGGCGGCCGGCGCTTTGGCCTACGCCACCGTCAGATTTGTTGAGGCGTATGGATTATGGAACCGACGAGTGTGGGCCGAATGGTTCGCGCTGTTATCAGGAGGCCTTTACATTCCGCTTGAGATCACGAAAGCCATCGAGCATCCGGATGCTGTTCACGTTCTTGTGCTCGTCGCGAACATCTTCATCGTGCTTTACATGCTCTGGGTCAGAGTTTCGTCGATCTGGCCTGGTAGAGCCGTGGGCTCTTCGCCGGAGCCAGAGTAAAGAGTAGCGCGAGGGCTTTGATATGGTAGGGCTTCATGGATCTGACTCAATTCACAAGGCGTAGCGCCCTGCGATTGCTTGCAGCAGCGCCAGGTTTACTGAGCGCCTCAGCGCAGCAAACAACAAGTTCTACCCAGCCCTCGCGATCGATGTTTCTGGCTTTGAACAGTGTTCTGGTGTCCGGACGCGTTCCCTGGCCCAATTTTCCACGTCTGGCGGCCCAAGTAGGATTTCCCGGATGCGACGTCATGCTACAACCAGCAATGAAGGATGGCATCGCGGCTACGAACAGTCTGTTCGCGGGTCTCAAGCTCAGGCCGGCGGCTATCGATTTCCCAGTAGAGTTCCGTAAGGATGAAGCGACGTTTAAGGCTTCGCTGCCCCAATTAGAACAGGCTGCTCCTTTCGCCAAAGCCATCGGATGCCCTCGTATGGTGACCTACATCATGCCATCGAGCGACACTCCGAAAGATGAATTGCGCCGTATCTATAAACGGCGGTTTACTGAGTGCGCTCGGATTCTGGCACGCTCCGATGTCCGTCTCGGCCTTGAATTTCTAGGACCGCTTCACCTTCGTCAGATGCACCCGCACGAATTCATCTGGCGCATGAACGATATGCTGGCCTTTGCGAAAGAGTGCGGCCCGAATGTTGGTTTGCTTTTGGACGTGTGGCACTGGTATCACGCCGGGGCTACTACGCAGGACATCATAGATGCGGGGCGCGAACGTATCGTGCATGTGCACTTTAGCGATTCGCCCAACCTTCCTCCCGAGCAGATCCGCGACAACGAACGTCTCCTGCCTGGCCAAGGGGTTATTAACCTGGTCGGTTTTTTACATGCGCTTCAGAAGATCGGGTATACCGATGCGGTCAGCGTGGAAGTGTTTGGCGCCGGACTGAACAAGATGACGCCCGAAAAAGCCGCCGGGCTCGGTTACGAAACGTCGAAGGCTGTTTTTGTCAAAGCTGGAATTAAATAAGCTCGTTGAGTAGTTTTCCGGTCCTATTCCGCTGCATAAGCCGTACTACTAAACCGAAATAAACCATTGCTAATCGCATCTACTTAGTACATTCTTAGGTGATACGGAGGAATGTGCATATGAATGTAAGCTTCGAAGCGAAGTGCAAAACGGCGGGCTGCCAGAACGTCTTTCAGATGTATGTGCCACCACTGCCGGAGTCTCAGCGCCAGCAATGGTGCCGGGAGTGCGATCAGATTCATACCTACTCCCGTGACGATTTTCAAATGAACCATGCGGCTACAGTCTCCTTCAACATGTTGGCGGCCAGTGTGGCGGCTGGAGACTAGAACTCGCCGCTACGAAGCTACCCTTCTTGGTTGCGCTTCCGCCGTGAGTTCGAAATCCGAATTAGATTTTCCATTTCGAAGGGCTCCATTCAGTTTCAATAGTTGGCGCAACTCGGTGTCGACCGTCCGGCAAAGTTCCGGACGTTCGATCAAGGTTTGCCGCGCATTTTCACGGCCTTGTCCTATTCGTTCTCCCTTGTAGCTATACCAGGAGCCGCTTTTCTCAAATACGTTTGCTGCACGCCAAGGTCGAGGATATCGCTTTCCCGGGAAATCCCCTTCCCGTAGAAGATATCTACTTCCGCTTCGCGAAAAGGCGCGGCGATCTTGTTCTTCACTATTTTGATTTTCGTACGGTTGCCAATCACGGTTTCGCCATCTTTGATCGCAGTCATACGGCGTACATCCACTCGTACCGAAGCATAAAATTTTAGAGCCCGGCCACCGGTGGTGGTCTCCGGATTGCCGAACATGACGCCTATCTTTTCGCGAAGCTGGTTGATGAAGACAAGACAGGTATTGGCCCGCGAAACGGAGGCCGTCAACTTACGAAGAGCTTGAGACATCATCCGGGCTTGCAGTCCCATGTGACTATCGCCCATCTCTCCTTCTATTTCTGCCTTCGGGGTAAGTGCTGCCACAGAATCCACAACAATCACATCGATAGCTTGCGAGCCAACCAGTGCCTGGGCGATTTCAAGAGCTTGCTCGCCGTAGTCTGGCTGTGAAACGATCAAATTTTCGGTATCCACACCAAGATTTGCGGCGTAGTTCGGATCCAGAGCGTGTTCGGCATCAATGAACGCGGCCGCTCCGCCATTGCGCTGCGCTTCGGCAATCACATGCAAGGCCAGCGTGGTTTTACCGGACGATTCCGGACCGAAGACCTCCACCACCCTGCCGCGAGGAAAGCCGCCCGCCCCCAGCGCATTGTCAATGGCCAGAGATCCCGTCGAAATCACTTCCACCGGTAACGCGGCACGCGACCCCAGCATCAGAACAGAGCCTTTGCCAAACTGCTTGTCCATTTGGGCTAACGTAGATAAGATCTGTTTTCGGCGATCGTCCATTTTAGGTGTCTCCTCGGGTGTACGTAAACAAGAGTCCATCCACGGTCCTCTCCCTCTCGGCTAATCGCCGCAAGGGAAAGTCCTATGACATTGCCCCCAGGGCTGTCGAACAGTGCAACGAGGTTGATATGGATCGTTTATGAAGACAAATGCAATCCGCCTTCTTGAGACTCTCGGAATCCGGTACGAACTGCGGGAATATACCGTCGACGTGAATAATCTCAGCGCCGAAAACGTCGCAGTGAAGATTGACTTGCCGAATGAACAGGTATTCAAAACGCTTGTGGTCAAAGGGGACCGTAATGGAGTCTGTCTGGCGGTCATTCCTGGAAATGCCGAACTCGATTTAAAAGCGCTCGCTAAATTGTCGGGCGATCGCAAAGTGGAATTGACACCATTGAAAGAAGTGCAGAGTCTGACGGGATACATCCGCGGCGGCGTGACGGCACTAGCGGGCAAAAAGAACTATCCGGTGTATCTGGATGAGGCATGCGCGCAATTCGACGTGATCTCGGTTTCCGCTGGCGTTCGCGGCACGCAGATATTATTGGATCCGAAGGACTATAGGCACGCTACGGAGGCAAAAATCGGCTCCATTGCGAAAGAAACTCGCCAACTCGGAAGCCGGTCAGCGGCCAGCAAAAAGAGCCTTGCATTGCCTAATCAGTTCGCCACAGGCGATATAGATGTCAAGCAATCCGAGGCCACTGACCACGCCCCGAAAGTAACGGCTCATCCACAAATCCGAAAAGGTCGGGGAGTGAACGGGAACCCAGTTTAGCTCCCAGGAACGTAGCCACGGAAACACCAGAAGAAACAAACCCAGCTCAAAAGCGAAAATGACAAGGCAAAAGCCAAGGACGCGTTGATGCCACCGCAAAAAACGGCTTGGCTTCGGTCGACTGGGAGACGTGCTGGTGAGGCGCCCGGGGGCTGGAGCACTCATTCAGCAAGCCTGTTTTCTTCTGCCATTACAATGAATCCACCGGGGGAATGCTGACCGCATTGCGCTTGAGCAGGCTTCGAAACATAACCGTCCCAGTACACGTTATCGGTACTGTCCCGCACAGGCTCGAAGCTAAACCGGTGCATTGCGGTTGGGCCATACTCGCGAAGGGCCCGGCGATGATCTGGCGTGGAATAACCCTTGTTGGAGGTGAGATTATAGTGCGGAAACACTTCATGCCAGCGCTGGAGACAGGCATCGCGATGCACTTTAGCAACGATGGAAGCTGCCGCAATTGCACGGCAACGAGCGTCACCATTGATCAATGCGAGCTGAGCAACCGGCAGGTCGATTGAAACAGCGTCGACCAGCAGGTAATCCGGTTGAATGGCTAAGCCTTCCACCGCACGGCGCATCGCAAGCCGGGATGCCTGCAAGATGTTCATCTGATCAATCTCGAAGGCATCGGCACCCGCCACCGACCAGCAAATCGATTGCGCCGTAATTAAGGCACAGAGTTCACTGCGCGTATTCGCGTCCAACACCTTGCTGTCACGTAGGCCCCGGATAGGACGCTCAGGGCTTAGTACAACTGCTGCAGCAAATACCGGACCGAACAAGCAGCCCCGTCCTACCTCATCGACACCTGCAATATGTGTAAATCCCCGCTCGTGCGCGGCTCTCTCATAAGAGCTAACGCAACGGACAGAGCGAACCCCTTTTTCCTTAATAGGCGACCTACGTCGCCGAATAGCACATTCTGTTTCGCGAATACGTGCTGGCACTGAGGCTGACGCCTACTCGCGCTCTCGCAGACGGGCTGCTTTCCCTTTTAGGCCACGAAGATAATACAGCTTGGCCCGACGAACTCGACCGGTACGTACCAGATCGATATGGTCCACGACGGGTGCGTGAACCGGGAAAATGCGCTCAACGCCTTGGCCAAAGCTGATTTTGCGAACGGTAATGGTCTCGCCCATTCCGACATTCTTACGGGCAATTACGGTTCCTTCAAACGCCTGTAAACGTTCCTTGTCACCCTCCCGTATTTTCACGTGAACCCTGATTGTGTCGCCTGGACGAAACTCCGGATGCGCAGAGGCACGAGCGTGCTTGCTAATAAACTTGCTGACAAGAGCGTTTTGCATATCTAATTCTGCCTTCTATCGCGGCCGTCCGATTAGGTCCGGTCGAAGCCGCTCTGTTTTCCCGCGCGACGAAACCCTCCGCCAGCGCTTGATCTCCTCGTGATTACCGCCCAGCAATACGTCGGGCACTTTCCAGCCGCGAAACTCCGCCGGTCTGGTGTACTGCGGACAATCCAACAATCCCTCATATTCATCGCTGAAACTTTCATTCCTGGATGAATTTTCGTTGCCAAGCACTCCCGGCAACAGCCGCGCCACACAATCCACGACAACAGCAGCAGCGAGCTCTCCGCCGCTCAATACGAAATCCCCCACAGAGATCTCGTCGTCGGCAAGATGTTCAGCAACTCGCTCGTCCACCCCTTCGTACCGTCCGCAGATCAGCAGAAGCTCTTCTAGTTTAGAGTACTCGCGTGCCAAATCTTGCGTAAACAGTCTGCCCTGAGCGGAAAGCAACACCACTCGCTGAGCTGATGTCCGGCTAGGAAAAACATCTCCTACCGCCTCAAAAAGTGGCTGGGGCTTCAAAAGCATACCCTCGCCACCGCCAAACGGCCGGTCATCGACCGTCCGATGGCGATCATACGTCCAGTTTCTCAGATCATGAACAGAGATATCCAGTTTATTGGCTGCGCGCCCTCGACTGACCACGCCATGATCAAACGGGCCTGAGAAAAATCCGGGGAAGATAGTCAGAATATGGAATTTCACGTCTTACCCGGACCGCTCACAATCCACCGTTCGTCTGCTATAGATCTAGCAGGCCATCAGGCACATTCACCAATACTGCCTGTTCCGTCATCTTCACTTGACAAATGGAGGGAACAAAAGGAATGAGAACTTCCCGCCCGTCGATGCCAACTTGCAGCAAAGGCGCTCCACCGTAATGCTGCCACCCTTCGACCTTTCCCAAAACCTTGCCGGTTATCTCGTCTACGACCTCGTAGTTCATCAGGTCGGAGCGAAACCAATCGCCTTCTTGAAGTTGTCCACGTTCCGCAAGCGGCACCCACAGATCGGCCCCTCGAAATCGTTCCGCCGCCGAGATAGTGTCGACGCCATCGAACTTCAGAATCCAGTCACCCTGATGCACCCACGTCTCTGTTAGGCACACCTCCAGGTCGGAACCGTCTGTCAGTCTCACCTGAGCCCGTTTTAAATCCTGTAGCCGACCAGGAACATCGGTTTGCGACTTGGCGCAGACCTCACCGCGGTTGCCGCGGGGCCTTAATATCTCGGCAATGACTACCCGGTCCCGATCCATACAGCAAATCCTTGCAACCGCAAGACTATTCGAGAATCTCCAGCGAAAAACGGCGATTGAGCTTCGTTCCTACTGCACCAAGAAGCGTACGAATAGAGCGCGCGGTCCGGCCTTGCTTGCCGATCACCTTACCCAAATCCCCATCGGCCACTCGCAACTCAAACACGGTAGCCTGCTCTCCGGCTATTTCATTGACGACCACCTCGTCCGGCGTATCTACCAGCGCTTTGGCGATATCGGCTACCAGTGTTTTCACACCGTTACTGTCGTTCATGTCCATCCTAAGTTTAAGAACTTCACCGGCCACGCAATGAGAACCGAAGGTTTATGCCCGCTCGGCGCGATACAACTCCTCCTTAAGCGACCACAGTGGCTTCGGCCTGTGCCGAAGTTTTTCTTAATAGACGATGCACTGTGTCGGACGGCTGAGCCCCGTTCTTAATCCAGTGATCGATCCGATCACGGTCCAGTTGAATCTGCGCGGGCTTAGACACCGGATTATAGTGGCCAACCACCTCGACAGAACGGCTATTCCGGGCCCGCTCCTTCTCGATCACAACCACGCGATACGTGGGTTTCTTCTTGGCGCCGAAACGCGCCAGGCGAATTGCTAACATTTTAATACCCTTATCTACTTTCTTATCGGCACGAACACCCGTTTACTTCAGAGCGCACCTGCTCGCAAATACACGAAACCGGTTAAAAGCCGGGAAATCCAGGAAGCTTCATCTTACCTAGCCGCTTTCCCAGCAGCCCGGCTTGGCCCGTAAAGCTCTTCATCATTTTACGCGCTTGCGCATATTGTTTCAGAAGATTGTTCACGTCCTGAACACTGGCCCCACTTCCCTTGGCGATCCTGCGACGCCGGGAGCCATTGATGATCATGTAATTCCGCCGCTCCTTCGGCGTCATCGAATCGATGATCGCCACGATACGGCCGACCTCATTTTCGTCGATTTTGGCATTTTTCAGGTCTTTCAAGGGACCGATCTGCGGCATCATCTCAAGTAGACCGCTGAGCGGACCGAGTTTCCTGATCTGCTTGATCTGATCGCGGAAATCTTCCAGCGAGAAGTCGTCTCCGAGCAGTTTCTCCTGCATCTTCTCGGCGGTTTTCTGGTCGATTGCCTGTTCAACCTTATCGATCAACGAAAGAACATCGCCCATTCCCAGAATGCGGGAGGCGATCCGGTCCGGGAAAAAGGCTTCCAAGGCGTCCGTCTTTTCTCCCACCCCGACAAATTTTAAAGGCTGACCGGTAATCGACCGGATCGATAGAGCAGCACCACCTCTGGCATCTCCATCCATCTTGGTAAGAACGATACCGGTGATTCCGAGCTGTTTATGAAACTCATCGGCCGAGCGCACGGCGTCTTGACCGGTCATGGCATCGGCTACAAATAAAATCTCGGATGGGTTCAACGCACTCTTCAACTCACGCAGTTCTTCCATGAGCTCTTCATCAATATGTTGGCGCCCCGCCGTATCGACCAGCAGAATGTCCCGGCCAGCCTGCACGGTTTCGCGCCGAGCCGATTTGGCCAGATCGAGCGGCTTCGTCTCTTCAGGCGTTCCCTCGTAAATCGGCACATTGACATTTTTAGCTAAGATGCTGAGCTGGTGCCGGGCCGCCGGACGGTATACGTCGACCGAAACTAGTTGCGGCCGGCTCCCGTCCTTGGCAAGAAAACGCGCTAGTTTAGCAGCGCTCGTCGTCTTACCGGAGCCTTGGAGCCCCACAATGAGCACCACACTAGGCGGCTCGTTGGCTAACTTCAGCTTTGCCTGCTGGCTCCCCAGCATTTTTGTCATCTCATCGCGAACGATCTTAATAACCTGCTGGCCGGGCGAGAGCGCGGATAACACCTCTTCTCCCATGGCCTTTTCCTTCACCTGCTCGATGAACTGTTTGACCACCTTGAAATGAACATCAGCTTCCAACAGCGCCACACGAATTTCGCGGAGCGCCTCTTCCATATTGGCGGTTGTTAGTTTTCCCTCGCCACGCAGGTTCTTAAAAACCCGCTGCAGCTTATCAGACAGATTGTCGAACATTTTCTATTTAAACCAGGTGCAATTGGGATGGGAGCCAGGGGATGTACAGAAGAAACTGTAGCCAGGCAGGAGCCCTTACACGAAAAGTATAGCTCAAAGCTGGGGTGGGAAGTCATCCTGGAAACAGATTGAGTAAATTTTACTCGATAGACAATCGACGCAAACGGGATTACGCGTTCAAATCGGGTTCCATTCTGAAACAAAACACAATGCCTAATTACCCCTTTTTGGCGTTCACAAAACTGTGATTATTTTTATTTTCTTTTGAATCAACAACTTGATGGAATTTTTCATGGCTGAGCGCGAGTGGCCAGCCATAAGCTCCTAGGCGTAAAGGGGCTACATCAAATGAACTTCTTCCTCTCCATGCACACACCAGTGATTTTCGAGGTCCTTCGGGCGGCATTTACGGCGGCTTTCGGCTGGTAATTAAAGAATATAAATCGAATTAAAGAGCTTGTTATAGCTCGTTTGAATTTTAAAGAGACTACCAAGTAAAAAATACTTGGTAGTTTTTCGAAATGGTGTTAGAGTACGGTTATTAAACTCATAGGAGTTATAGGACCGACTCTGCTAAAACATCAAGGCTGGACACGAACACTCGCCTTGTGGGCGTCGACAGCAACCAGTTTGGTAGGCGTGCTCTGTTGTTGGCATGTCGACACTCTTCGTGCCGAGTCACCCAGCCGCTCGCCCTTGACCCATGAAAAGATCGAGGCTGCTATTACGGAAGGGCAGAGACAGAAGCATGAAGGACACCTCGCCGAGGCCACAATAATTCTCGATGCTGCGAGTCGATCTGCTCATCAAGACAGCGAAGTGCAGCTTGAATCTAAGGCTTTGGTCCTAAGCGCAGGCTGTCAAATTCTTCTTTTCCGGTACCGGCAAGCACTCAGAGAAGCTAACCAAGCGCTTGAACTCGCCATTGAGTCTAGGGACAACGCGCTTGCCGGAGCCGCCGCTGGAAATCTTGCCACGGTGTACGCACAATTAGGCGATTTTGGAAATGCACAGACAAAGGCACGGCAGTCGGTCAGCTATCTTCGAATGTCGACCCGTAAGGACTATCTGGCGCGGGCGCTTTACAACTACGGCGATATCGAAGCAGAACAAAGCGAGACAGTCCAGGCAAAAGCATCCTATATAGAGGCAATTGCCGTTGCAAGAAGAACTGGGCTGAACGATGCAGAGTCCGCGGCAGAACTGCACCTCGGGGAATCAGATCTCGACGCAGCCGATTACTTAAGCGCGAGTAAAGCATTAACCCGAGCAGAGCAACTGTTCCTCAAAAATCAGGATGCAGACGATCTCGCTTCTGCTAAGGCCGATATCGCCGAACTGAAGTTCGACCAGAAAAACTATTCAGGTGCACTTGAGACACTTGATTCCGCCATAAACTCCCGGCATCTCACAACTGTTGTTCCCTATATCCCGACCCACCTTCGCGGTCAGATATTACTGGCGCTTGGCCGCCCGTGGGATGCGTTGTCAGAATTCCGTAAAGCAGTGAATCAAGCTAGCCGATGGCGCCAAGGAGCACTGCCCGGCGATGCAACCAGCATCCGCACCGTCTCCTACCTTCATAATGTCTACCAAGACTTCACCGTCCTTGCCGCTGGTCTTGCCGTAAAGACCCACAATACAGCTTTGGCTCGCGAGGCTGTCGAGATCCTCGCCGACAGTCGAGCGGCCAGCTTGCGCGAACAAATTGCTGTCGCGCTCGACCGTAAGGGCACATTGCCTCCGGAATACTTCGAGCTGCTTTCGCAGTTGCAGGCGGCCCAAGCTCGCGTCACACTCAGCCCCAACAGCGGAGGGCAGGCCGAATTAGAGCAAATTCGTCTCAATATCAGTGAACTGGAAAACAGACTAGGCATCGACGTTCAAAATGTTCCCGGAAAAAGTGAGAAGAACTTCTCTCGAAAATCACTGAGAAACATCCAACACAGCTTACAAAACACAGAACTGCTTTTAAGCTTCTGCTTGGGGGATGATCGATCGTTTCTCTGGGCAATTACAAACGAGCAAGTGAAACTGTATGAGTTATTGCCAGGATCCAAGCTCAGCATGCATGCCCAAGAATTCTCAAACGCCATCCGCCGCGGCCAACCGGCTATGGATGCCGGGCGCGTGTTCGGCAACGAACTGTTCTCGCAACTGGACCGAAATCTTTCGCAACGTCCAGACTGGCTCATCGTCGGCGACGGCGCGTTGTTAAACGGCGTTCCTTTTTCCGCTCTGCCAGATCCCTCCAATGGTGGAAGCACTTTTCTAGCCGCGAATCATCGGCTGCGGTTTGTGCCAAGCGAAGCGTTGCTGGGCGCCGCCGCCCCTTCAGCCGCTCCTCAGCCAGAATTTCTAGGCATCGCGGATCCTATTTATAATTTGGCTGACTCTCGCAGAGTCCAAACCCGCGTCTTTGTGAATGCCAAACAGTCGAACTCGCCCGTAGCCCTGGCGAGACTTGTGGGCAGCGACCGGGAGATCCGCGCGGCTGCAAAAATGAGCGGGCTACCAGAAACACAGTTCCTGGTAGCGGCGAACGCCTCCGGTGTCGCCCTGCGTAGCGCGCTTGCTTCCGATCCGGAAATCATCCACTTTGCCGTCCATGTGGTTAGCCCGGAAGGAAAGCCCGAGCAGGCGGCGCTGGCGCTCAGCCTTACTGGCGACGATATTCCCGAACTTTTAACTCCCGAGGCGATTTCGGCTTATCGCATTCCGAACAGCTTAGTTGTCCTTAGCGGCTGTTCTTCTCAACAGGGCAAAACGGTCCCCAGCGCCGGTCTGATCGGCCTTAGCCGGGCTTGGCTCTTGGCCGGAGCGTCCGCCGTCGTAGTGAGCGCATGGCCGACCCCCGACGACTCAGGACATTTTTTTTCATCTTTTTACAGTCATTTAGAGACGAAGACCCTTACATCCGAATCGCTCGCCGGTCGAGCGGCTGCGGCGCTTCAGTTAGCGCAGAAAGATATGCAACGCAGCGGCGGATACCGAAGCTCGCCGTCCTTTTGGGCGGCCTATTCGATCATTTCGAAGGAGTAATATTATGTTGGCAGCACAAACGAAGCTCTGCCCTACCCCGGCAGAAAATGTGAATCAGCCAAGCCAAGAGGTTGACGAGGCGAAGACCCCGAAACCTGGCTTTACCACGGTTGAGTGGAGTGAACTCGTTGCAAAAGTGAAGGCTGGCGAGGACGAAGGCATGGAACAGCTTTATAAGCTATTCAGCCGCGGTATTCGCTATTATTTGTGCCGTCAATTAGGACCGCAGGAATTGGAGGACAAGGTTCACGACACGTTCCTGATCGTCGTGAATGCCATCCGTCGAGGAGATCTCCGCGAGCCGGAGCGCCTGATGGGATTCGTGCGCACTGTGGTTCGAAGGCAGGTAGCGGCTTACATCGAAAGTGCCGTGCATACCCGCCGCGAGCAAGCGGACCTGGAAACCGGCGTCACCGTTGCCGATAAGAAGCAGAATCCAGAACAGGAAGCCATTCTTCGCCAAAAAACGGCACTGATGAAGAACGTTCTTGAGTCTCTAAGCCAACGGGATCGTGACATTTTGGTACGCTTTTATCTCATGGAGCAGCCGCAGGACCAGATTTGCCGCGAGATGGGGCTTACCGAGACGCAGTTTCGACTCCTGAAATCGAGGGCCAAGGCAAAGTTCGGTGAGATTGGAAAGAAAAAGCTGACCACCAGCGGGATTTTTTCGGTTTTTGTGAGAACTCAGGCAGGCTGATTGCACTCTCCATGTATGAGAGGGAAGACTAAGGTCTTTTAATCTTACCGATGCAAGACATTTATCTCGATCATCCAACCGACGAAGCGCTCGAACGCTTCCTTTTAAATCACGCGAACGAAGAAGAACTTGAAATAGTCGAAACGCATATCCTTGCGTGTGAGTCCTGCGTGACTCGCCTTGAGGACCTTGAATTTCTAATCACGGCGACAAAACTCGCTTTGCAGGAGGTGCGAAGCGAGCAACTTGCTAACCAGGCCGCAAAACAAAAAACTTCCTGGAAGAGCTGGATCACCGTTCCCCGGCTATCGTGGGCCGGCGGCTTGGCCGTTGTTGCCCTCGGCGTTGCTATCGTTCCGCAACTAGCTCAGAGACATACCACAGATATCGCGCTTTCCGCTTATCGCGGGCTAGACATATCTACAGTCCCCGAAGGACGACCTTTGCATGTAAGTCTTAACGCCAACGATCTTGGAAGTGGACCGGTTACCGTCCAACTCGTAGACAGCCGTGGCTTGCGGCTGTGGCAGGGATCGTCAGACATTCAAAACGAAAAGGTTGATATTTCCGTTCCTCGAATCAGCCAAGTGGGGACTCACTTCATCCGCCTTTATTCCCCTAAATCAGGCAACGCAGAAGGCGATCTACTGCGGGAATTCGCTTTTCAGGTTAAGTAGCTAAATTCATTTTGAGAAATAAAAGAACGGACCGACCTGTCCTGTCCTTGGGCAGAGATCCGTTCTTCCGTTAGAAAACACGCCGGTGAAGCCGGTCGATCGTGAATTTAGCCGTGTTGGCGACGGCCATCACGGCCATTACTCCCGCCTGCACTGGATCGCTCACCACCAAATCGCAGGCGTCGGGAACACTTCCCGCCATATTCAAGCTAATCACGATTAAACCTTCGCTGCGCACTTCGCGAACGGCGGTCTCAATATCGCCGCCCATGAGGGCTCCGGCCAAAACGAGTGCCCGGACCCGGGCGAGCCGCCGGACAGCGCGAACCGCGGAGGCTAGGGTGTGCTCTCCAACCAGCGGAATGGTGTCGATGGAGATGTGTTCGCCTCGAATATTGTGGCGGTCTGCTTCCGAAATGGCTCCCAGTGCCACCTGTCCGACTTGTGCGCCGCCGCCCATGATAATGATGCGCTTGCCGTAAACTTTCTGAAGCGTTTGCACAGCCGTGACGGATTTCACCACATCGAGCTGTTTGAGATCCTCCATTAAACGTTCCGGTGTAGCGGGCAAGTCCAGCTCAAAGTAGATCGGTGTCTCAATGGGACGGTCTTCAATGATCGAAACAGAGCGGATATCGCCCTCGTGGCGAGCGATCACACCGGTGAGTTGATGCAAAACGCCGGGGGCGTTGGCCACCACCAAGACGAGACCGGCCTTATTCTTCGCCGTCTCGCTCAGACCGATACCTCATATTTCTTCAACAGCTCGTCCCACACGCCTCTCGCTGTCAGGAGAAGTTCGATCACTTCACGGACCGCGCCACTGCCGCCGACAGCAGTCGTGATCACTTTTGCGGAACGCTTCACTTCCGGACGAGCATTCGCGGTAGCAAACGACAGGCCGACGCGGCGCATGATAACAACATCGGTCAAGTCGTCGCCGACATAGGCGACCTCTTCGGGCGAAATCTTGGCGTCCGTAAGGATCTGTTCCAGAATCGGGATCTTTTCGATATGTCCCTGGAAGATCCAGGTCATTCCCACCTGACTGGCGCGAGCCGCAGTGGCCGGGGATTCCCGTCCGCTGATGACCCCGGTTTTGTACCCGTACCAAGTCAGCCATCGTAGCGCGATTCCGTCCTGCGAGTCGAATCCTTTTGTTTCCACCATCCCGCCCTGGCTATCGGGAACCATATAAAGATGTCCATCCGTAAGAACGCCGTCAACATCCATCAGGAGTACCTTTATTCCGGAGGCAAGCCGGTGCAGTTCCTGCTCCGTTAAAGGCGAATTCAATTGCATAGTTTTTTCCGGGCGGATCGAGAATTACAATGTACACTTGGCCGACACACTACTCGATCGGGTGGCGGGAATCATTTCTCGTTATAACATGCTGTCGCCGGGCGATCGCCTAGGCGTCGGAGTCTCAGGCGGCGCTGATTCGGTGGTGCTATTGCATCTTCTTTCAGAGTTTTCCGACCGGCTTCCCTTTCAAATTTTCATCCTTCATGCGAACCATCAGCTAAGGAAAGAAGAGTCTTTGGCCGATGAGGTATTTGTGCGCTCTCTTGCGGAATCGCTTCACTTGCCGATCGAGGTACGGCGGCTGGCACTTGGGGACGGCGGCAATCTGGAACAGCGGGCCCGACTCGCCCGCCAGCGCTTTTTTCGAGAGTCAATGGATCGGCATTCTTTAAAGCGAGTAGCGTTAGGGCATAGCCGGAGCGATCAAGCCGAAACGGTGTTGTTTCGGATGTTGCGGGGTTCGGGATTGGCGGGGCTTGCCGGCATGAGGGCGTTGACGGCGGACGGATTTATCCGGCCACTACTCACGACCACTCGGGGCGAAATTCGTCAATGGGCCGAAACGAAGGGAATTCGGTGGCGGGAAGATGCGAGCAACCAGGATTTCCGTTTTCGACGGAATCGCCTACGGCTTCAAACACTTCCCACGCTGACGGCACACTACAATTCGAACCTGGAAGGCGTGCTGGCGGGGACGGCGGAAGTGGCTCAGGCCGAAGAAGATTACTGGTCGGAACGAATTGAACGCATTTACGTCCAAATTACGAAACGAAGTGCCTGCGGCACGGCCAACATGAGCTGCGGCACGGCCAGCATGGCTTCGTTCCTTCAAATTTCGGATCTGGCCGGTCTTCATCTGGCCGAGCAACGGCGGGTTATCCGCCGTGCGCTCTGTGAGGTTCGGGGAGATCTCCGCTCCATCGATCTCGAACACGTAGAGGGAGTATTAAGGATTTGCCAAAGCCGCCACGGACACGATCGGGTGTTGGTGCCGGGGGTGGATGCATTGCGCTCCTTCGACACGCTCCGGCTGATCCCTTCGGACAGGATTAAGACCGAGGAGCGGAGCTATCGGATCCCCGTTCAGCTCGGCACTTGGCAAACACTGCCCTTCGGAGCCGGAACAATATCTGTAAACTGGGGAGATTGCGAGGCCGAAAATTGTGTAAACTTCAAGAAGGCCGAAAACGTACTGTCAGCGACGGCGGAACTGGGTGTGGAGGCACTACCCGCTTCTGAGTTGGAAGGTCTGTTGCATATACGAAATTGGCAACCAGGAGACGAGATACAACTGGCAGGGCAAACGGCGAAGAAGCTTAAAGTTCTCTTTCAAGAGCAGCGAATTTTGCTTTGGGAAAGAAAGCACTGGCCGGTTGTGGTTTTTCGAGACCGGATTATCTGGGCTCGGCAATTTGGGTGTGCGGCCAAGCCGGAAAATTCAGGTGAGAGCCCTAACCTGGTGCACGTCTATTATTATGCGGACCAATAAAGCTAATAAAAAACCTGAGTCGCATAGGCCAGCTTGAATCTAAATTAACCAAATTGACGTCTTTAATTATGGGGAGTCCGGATGAAGATCCGGCCGTTAGCGCGAGGAAAAACCGGGTACATCTACCCGGGCCGGCAGTACTGGAAACCGGCAGAAGGTGAATAATGAGTTCAAATGTTAAGACCGCAGTATTTTGGGTAGTCATTATCTGCGCGGTTGTTTTGGTTTATATGGCAGTTAAGACAGGCCGGGGTCAGCCGCCTCAAAACCTGTCAGTATCCCAGTTTGTCAATGATGTTCAGGATGGCAAAGTAAAGGACGCCAACATCACCGGAACCGATGTTCAAGGAACGTTGGTAGACAACGGAGTTTCTTCTCAGTTCCACACCGTAATTCCTCCGAACTATCCCGACATCTGGAAGATGATGCAGGATAAGGGAGTGAAGTACACGTGGAAGGATTCCACGGGCAACGGCTGGATCGGCATTTTGTTTAACGCCATTCCTGTGTTGATCCTGCTGGGGCTTTGGATCTTCATGATGCGGCAGATGCAGAGCGGCGGCAACAAAGCGTTGAGCTTTGGGAAGAGCCGGGCGCGCCTTCACTCCTCGCAACAGAAGAAGGTCACGTTTAAGGACGTAGCCGGAGTTGAGGAAGCCAAAGAAGAGCTTCAGGAGATCATCGAGTTTCTCCGTGAGCCGCAGAGGTTTCAAAAGCTTGGGGGACGCATTCCTAAAGGAGTGTTGCTGATCGGACCTCCTGGAACCGGCAAAACTCTGCTGGCGCGGGCGATCGCCGGTGAGGCCAACGTACCATTTTTCTCAATATCGGGTTCCGACTTCGTGGAAATGTTTGTTGGCGTGGGTGCAAGCCGCGTCCGCGACCTCTTCGAACAAGGCAAGAAGAACGCCCCCTGCATTATTTTTATCGATGAAATCGATGCTGTGGGTCGTCACCGGGGTGCCGGTCTTGGCGGCGGTCATGACGAACGCGAACAGACCTTAAATCAGCTATTGGTGGAAATGGACGGCTTCGAATCGAACGAAGGCGTGATCCTGGTGGCCGCAACCAACCGCCCGGACGTACTTGATCCTGCACTGCTCCGCCCCGGCCGTTTCGACCGGCGTGTGGTGGTCGACCGTCCGGATGTCCGCGGACGGGAGAGCATTCTCAAGGTACACACGAAAAAAAGCCCGCTTTCCGATGATGTGGATCTTTCGGTAATTGCGCGCGGAACACCTGGATTCGCCGGGGCCGACCTAGCAAACCTGGTCAACGAAGCCGCTCTTGTGGCCGCAAGGCAGAACCGCAAGGTAGTCACGCAATACGACTTTGAGCTGGCGAAAGATAAAGTACTGATGGGAGTGGAGCGTAAGAGCCTGATCATCAGTGATAAAGAAAAGCGGATGACCGCCTATCATGAAGCTGGCCATGCGATTGTGGCTGCGCTGCTCGAAGACTCCGATCCGCTGCATAAGGTGACGATCATACCCCGCGGCATGGCCTTGGGGCTTACGATGCAGTTGCCCATGGACGACAAACTCTCGCACGACAAGAAGTATTTGGAGACGCGGCTTGCCATTTTGATGGCGGGACGGATTGCGGAAGAAATCTTTCTGCAACAGATGACTACGGGCGCGGGCAACGATATCGAGCGGGCCACCGAGATGGCTCACAAGATGGTTTGCGAGTGGGGCATGAGCGAACTGGGGCCTTTGAGCTTCGGCAAAAAGGACGAGCAGATCTTCCTTGGCCGTGAAATCGCCCAACACCGGGACTACAGCGAATCAACCGCGATCCAGATCGACGATCAGGTCCGTAAGTTGGTGGAAACCGGATATCGCCGGGCGCGGCAGGTGATCGAAGAGCGTTCGGACGCCATGGTCCGCATTGCGGAAGCATTGCTGGAGCGCGAGGTATTGGAAGGCTCCGAGGTTACCGACCTAATAAACGGCAAACCTCTTTCGAAATGGGTGGGCACAAAACCCCCAATCGATCCGGGAAATCCGCAGGGCATCGTGATTGCCCCGCATCCGGGGAACTCTATGCCCGGTCTTGTTGGGGGTGAAAGCCCTCAACCGGCTTGATTCCCTCGTTCGGCGTATATCTCTTCGACGTTGACGGCACCCTGGTTGACTCCGCACTGGACATTTGCGGAGCCATCCAGGGTGTTTTAGCAGATACATCGCAAAATCAGGTCAGCGATGATTTCCTTCGAGGCTATATAGGGCGGCACTTGTTCGACTTGTTTGAGGATCTTTTCCCGATCTACACGCCCGAGCAGATCGAGTCTCTGATTGAGAAGTACCGGAAACTCTATCCAGCCCGGAACCATGCAGGCACGGTTTGTTACCCCGGGATCAAAGCAGCATTGCAACAGCTTCCCGGGCGAAAGTCGACAGCCACGACGAAAGGCACGCCCACGACGAAGATTGTGCTCGAGAAGTTCGGCCTACTTCCCTACTTCGACCATGTGCAAGGCACGGACGGTTTTCCCGCCAAACCAAATCCTGATGTCATCTTCCGGGCGCTGGAAGCCTTGGGCGCAACCACGCAAGAATGCTTGTTTGTGGGGGATTCTGCTGCCGATATGGAAGCGGCTAAACGGGCGGGCGTCAAATCGTGCGCCGTTACTTACGGCTACGGAAACCGCGAAGAATTGGCGAGATGGAAGCCGGATTATTGGGTGAATGACCTGCACGAATTGATCGCCGAGACCGTTCCGACAGACTCCACAAAATAGCTTTACCAATCAATGCGATAAAGCACCAGAATAGTCTTGCGCCAGAGCAAGGTACGAGGTATTCTGTTATCGGTAATCGATAACACACATGAAGCCGACCGACCTTGTCCAAGGCACGCTGAGCCTGCTCATTCTGAAGATCCTTACTTTGGAACCAATGCACGGCTGGGCATTATCGCAACGATTGAAGCAGATGTCGAAGGACGTCCTGCAGGTTGGTCCTGGATCGTTGTACCCGGCGCTGCACAAACTTGAACAAGAGGGTTGGGTTGCCGCCGAATGGTCGATGAGCAGCGATACGCGGCGGCGTGTAAAGTTTTATTCGCTGACCCCGGAAGGCCGGCAGCAGCTTAGCGAACAAACCGACAACTGGGAGCGTTTGTCTGTCGCGATATCGGCGATTGTGCTTCCCGTACGAGGTTAACAATCTATGCGCTGGGCTCGAAAAGTGCGCTTACGAATCCGTACACTGCTTCATCGTTCCGGGGTTGAGGAAGACTTGACGGACGAACTGAACGACTATCTCGCGCGTGAGACAGAGCGGGAAATTGCATCCGGATCATCGCCCGAGGAAGCGCGTAGGCTGGCGCTTTGCAGCCTGCATGGCACGGAGCGCTTGAAGGAGGAGTGCCGAGATGCGCGTGGATTGAGGTGGATCGAGGACGGCGTGAACGATCTGCGCTTTGCCGCGCGAACGATGCGCAGAGCGCCGCTGTTCGCCGGGACCGTGATTGCAGTGCTCGCCTTGTGCATTGGCGCAAATACCGCTATCTTCTCCGTTGTGGACACGGTATTGTTTCGACCGTTGCCCTTTCCGCAGCAGGAGCGCCTAGTGTCGGTTATGGAAGGAATGCCCAGTACCGGCTTTCCGGTCCTGCCGTTTTCCTGCCCTGATTATCTCTTTGTAGCGGCTCATAACCGGTCTTTCGCGTCCACGGGAACGTATCAGACGGAGGCCTATGAAATCTCGGGAGCGGGCCAGCCCAGGCGTGTTGCAGGAGCACGCATCACCGCTTCGCTGTTCCGTGTCCTGCAAGTGACGCCGACAGTCGGACGCACTTTTACGCCGAAGGAGGACGAGGAAGCAAAGCAGGTGGTTGTCTTAAGTGACGGATTTGCTCGAAGCCTCTTTGGAGCACCGATAAGCTCTCTTGGGCGCGCTATCTACCTTGATCGAAAATCTTACACCGTGGTCGGCGTGATGCCGCCATCGTTCTCGTTTCCTCTTCGAGGGTTACGGTTCTTTGGCGAGCCGGCGGATTTGTTTGTGCCCGTTTCGTGGACGCGAGACGACCAGGTGCAGCAGGTCAGTAACTTCGACTACAGCATGATTGCTCGTCTGCGGCCGAACGTGACGGTCCCGCAGGCCGCGGCGGACGTACAACGATTGCTGCATGCGATCGCTGCTACGTACCCTTCGGAGATACAAAAGCTTATCGCGCAGATCCCAAAATTTTCTCTCCAGTCGCAGGTAGTTCCGTTTAGCAAGGAAGTGGTTGGAAACATTCAGCGCCCCCTGCTGTTGCTGTTAGCCGCAGTCGATATTGTTCTTCTCATTGGATGCGCCGATGTTGCCAACCTAATGTTCAGCCGCATGGTAAGCCGCCAGCGCGAATTTGCGCTTAGGGCCGCATTAGATGCTGAGAGCTGGCGTTTGGCTCGCCAGATGATGACGGAAGGGCTTGTTCTTTCGGCGGCTGGCGGGGCGGCCGGATTCTGTCTGGCGTTTTGGGCGTTGCCGCTCCTGCTTCATTTTGCTCCCGATAATCTTCCTCGCCTGAATGAAATCGGGATGAACTGGCGGGTGGCGCTATTTGTGGTTGCCATCACTTTGGCTACGCCGCTCACGTTCTGTCTCGCACCGCTGTTTACGGCCGTTCGTTCGGCCATCGCGCAGCAGCTTCGCTGCGGTGGGCGCGTCAATACGCCCAGCAAGTATCAACGGAGAATGATGTCAGGAGCGGTGGTCATGCAATTCAGCCTGGCTTTTCTACTTCTAACGAGCGCCGGGTTGCTGCTCCGCAGTTTCATGAAGGCGAGCGAAACCAATCCCGGGTTTCGGGCTGAGCATTTGGCAAATATGCGGATCGTTTTGCCTACCGCAGTCTACAGCAAACCGGCGCAGGTAAGCTCCTTTTTCGAACGATTGCTCGCACGACTAAGCAATCTTCCCGGTGTTGAGCAGACGGGGGCCGTGTCGGATCTGCCGATGGGCGCTACGTCAGTCAATCTTGTTTCGGTTGAAGGCCGGGGTAGGAGGACGGAGAAAGTGGAGACGATTTTTTGCACCGGAAAAGCGCTGGAAGCGCTTCGCCTGCCATTGCTGCGCGGACGGCTGCTGGAACCAGGCGATACCCTCGGAAGACGAAGCGTCGCTGTCATTTCGGAGACCTTGGCGAAACGAATATGGCCGCACGGAAATCCCATCGGGGAACACATCAAATTCGGTGTCGATATGAAAGAGCCGTGGATGAGAGTCGTGGGTGTGGTGAAAGATGTAAAGAGCGATCTCACCAGCGATGCGCCGCGCTCCATGATGTTTACGATCTGGCCCGATTGGGACAACGGCATGAATGTACTCGTCCGTACTGCGGGCAATTTGCACTCTGTTGCAAGCGCCATCCGCTACCAGGTACACAAACTGGACCCTAGTCTCCCGGCAGGGAAAATCGAAACGCTCGATCAGGTTCTGGACAACTCTTTATCGCCGGAGCGTTTCAGAGTCGTGCTATTAGGTTCTTTTGCCGGAGCCGCGCTGTTGCTGGCCATGTTGGGCATCGCGGGATTGCTCGCATACAATACGGCGCAACGGACGCAGGAGTTTGGAGTTCGTATTGCACTGGGCGCGAACCGCCGCGATCTTTTATTCTTGGTAGTCAGGCAAGGGTTGCAGTTATCGGGAGCGGGTATCGTCATCGGGCTCGTTGCATCGATCCTTCTGACTCGCGCGCTATCGGCTTTGCTTTACGACACGAGTCCGTTCGATGCCGGAACGTTCATTACTGTTCCTTTGATGCTGGGGGTTGTTGCTCTGGGGGCAAGCGCGTGGCCAGCGTGGCGGGCCGCGCATACGGACCCGATCTCAGCGTTAAAGACGGAGTGACCGGCAGACTGTCATGATAAGAATTTAGGTTCGAAGTACCTTGAGGGTTATGCCGGTCTTATCTCGTTCTTCCTTGCTCCTGCTGGGCATATGCTTCCCTGGGCTGTTTTGCGCTCCAGTCTTTGCGGTAGATCCGTCGTTTCAGAGTCAAAGCGCGACCGCAGGCGAATCCACTCCGAATGCCGCGGCACGACAGAAGATGCTGGAAGCGATGGGCCAGTATGCAAGCGACTACATTTCGAAATTGCCGAATTTCATTTGTGAACAGGTGACAGAACAGTTTCTGGCCGGCAAGAAGGGGAACCGGTGGCATCAGGGAGATACGCTTACGTCGACGCTGACGTTTAGTCAGGGAAATGAGCACCGCAGCCTGAAACTGGTGAACAATAAGCCGATTAAGCCGGGAATGAAACAGTGGCGAACGCCGCTCACGACCGCAGGCGAATTCGGGGTTCTTTTGAGCAGGGTCTTCGGGGGGGAAAGCAATGCTTCTTTTCAGTGGAGCGGCTGGCAGAGGATTAACGGCCAGCAGGTGGCTGTGTTCGATTACGCCATCGATCAGCAGCATTCCACACTGCGGCTGAGCAGAAGCGATCTGGCGAACGCAGTGGTTCCGTACCACGGGTCGGTTTTTGGAAATCCTGATACGGGAGTAATCTGGCGAGTGACCGACAGCGCTTCGGGTCTCCCCTCCAACCTGGAGACGCAGGCGTTAGCGACGACGATCAATTACGGTGAAGTTTCCATCGGGGCGGCAAAGTATATCGTACCCGTGAAGGCGTCCGTATCGGTTGAGGCGGAAGGAAAGAAGATCCGCAACGACATGACGTTCCGAAATTATCGGAAATTCGAATCGCAATCGACCATTACGTTCGGCGATTCCACGGACGGAAAGCCGAAGCCGCCTCAATAGGACGGCGGGCGTTTGTAACCCTAACGCCGTGGCGAAGTTTCGCGCGCGGTCTTTTCCACGGTCAAGGGCGATTCCAGGCGGAAATTCACTACCGTTTCGGACGGGATTTTTACTTTTGAGCCGTGAGTGAAGAACTGATACCCGAACACTCCGCCGCCGCCCGCCGCAGCGCCAATGCCCGCGCCTTTCCCGCCGCCAGCGAGACCACCGATCAATGCGCCGGCCGCAGCGCCAATTCCACTGCGAAGAGCTGTTTGCTTTCCCTTTGCTTTGCCGGTGTCGGCGAACGTGCTGCTATCGATCTCGTACGACTTGCCGCCGTACTCGACGCTGGTGAGTTGTAGAGTGATCTCATTGTTTCCTCGGACACGGCCAGCTTTGGTTAGGTTCGTCAGTGTTACGACCGCCGAAGCGCCCGCAGGTATTACGACGCGTCCATGTGCGGTTAGCGGCGCATCCAAAGATGCCCTGTAAGTCTGGCCCATGCGATCCTTTCCGGAATCTACGGCCTCTGTCATACGGACAGCAACTCGATCACCGGCAGGAATGGTGTAGGTAGTAGGTCGTGGTTTTTCGGGAACCGGGGGCGGCGCGGCGGCCTCGGCAGGGGCAGGATTCGCGTTCGGAGCGACTGGCGGCGGTCCGGAAGTAGGATTGGAAGAAATTGGCGGCGTGGCATTTGCGCCCTGGGCGGGCGGCGGCGGCTGATTGGAAGCCATCGATGGGTTCACCTTCATCCGGTCATCCACTTTCTGAATGCCGGAAACACCATTGGCGACCTTCATCGCTTCAAGCTCCACGTCGGAAGTGGGGACATCGCCGCTTAAAGTCGCGCTTCCGTTCTTCACGGCGACGTTGATGGGAGCGCCCTTGATTGCGTCATCCGAATAGAACTTCGATTTGATTTCGTTGGCGAGCGCAGCATCGTTTGTGTTAGCCGATTTGCTCCCGCATCCTACACCCAGAAGGGCAAGGGCGATGAGGGCAGACGATAAAAGGCTTACTCGCATCCGACGCGCGTTTCTGACAAAAGCCATAGTAGTTTTCACTCCCTTTTCTTTAGACCGGCACAGTGCCTGATGCCTTTAGGGTAGCGCGATAATCATTTTTTTGAGCTAGGGAGACGACGCCCAGTAGACAGGCCGGTAGCGCACGGTGGCTTCCGGACGGGCCTTCACCTGTATCTCGATGCTGTGAACAGCGGGAGGCTCGTTGGAGGGCACGAAACTCAGAAGATATTGCGTATGCACCTCCTTGCCGATGCTTGCCAGATCGTCTTCAAGCGACTTCAAGCGAGCGAAAGAGAGATGGCGGCCGCCGGTGTAGCGGGCGAGGGCGTTTGACATGTTTACCTTGGCGAGCCGTGCCGGTTCGGTGATCGCCCCTAGTAAATTGAAAGACCTGTCGCCGCCTTCGTCCTGCCAATCCGCGGCACTGGTGGTAAACGGGGTGACGTATGCCGAATAGGAAATGGTCCAGATGGCCACGTTTTCTTGTTGAGCGCGGCGAAGCACATCCGCCAAAGCCGCCTTGCTTCCACGGTCGCGCGTTTCGCTGATCAGGACGATGACACGACGGCGGTTCCGGTCGCGCCGGGCGAATAGGTCGAGGGCTTTCGCGACGCCGTCGAGGTCCCGGCCCGATGATGGAGCGCCGGTTTCGAGGTGGCGGAAGGCTGCCTCTACGGCGTCGGGGTTAGCAGTAAAATCCTGTGCAACGTGGACCTCACCGCCTGCCGTGATCAAGGCCGCATCGCTGCCCTCGCCGGTGATGTAGCCATTGATCATGCTTCCGGTTTTCTTGATTTTGAGGAGCGCCGAACCGGAGACGCCGCTGGTTTGAATCACGATGACGGCTGAAACACCGGGCTGATACTCGCCGGGCGGATCGAGATGAAAAGACTTCGGCTGTCCGTCGTCGGAGAGGTTGAAATCGCTTTCGGTGAGGCCGTAGATTGCGCTTCCTGCTTTATCGGAGACCGTCACCGGAACCACAACAAGGGGCGACTGGGCTTTGAAGGTTGGCTGCTGGGCGGAGAGCACCGTGGTGAAAAAGAGGAGGAGCGGGATACGAAGGATCACGGGGACTGTACCTGCGGCCATGCTACACCGTTGCAGACGCAAATCACCTGCGGCAAGGATTGCTTATCATGCCGTGCTCGGCATCAGAACCAATTCTTAACATAGTGCAAATGCTTTGAATGGAGAAACCGCCCGGCAGAGCGCTGCGTCTTCCAGTCACTTCACCAAAACAATGCGACGCCGCGAGTTCCTTCGAATTGCCATGGGCGGTGTACTTGGCAGCACACGAGCGACGGGTAATACGACGGGCGGGATCTACATGAAACTCGTCGACTCCGACACTCCGGTGTTTCCGTTTCGGAGCGGACCGAATGGCTGGTGGGGATTCATCGACGGGACAGGCAAAGTACTAATATCGGCGGAGAGTTCGCATATTCGAGAGCGATTGTTCGATTTCTATGGCGGGTTGGCGGCTATGGAATTCGACGACGGAACATCCTGGATGATCGACACAAACGGATCGAAGCAGTTTGCGATTTATCCCAAATACGAGGGCTGGAACTACGTTCTACGCGATGGCTTGATGCCGAATCGCGATCGCAGTTCGGGCAAATGGGGTTATGTGGATTACGGCGGCCAATGGAGACTTGCACCGACCTTCGATTTCGCGTTCCCGTTTTCCCAGGAGCGGGCCGTGGTGCAGATGGGAAAGCTCCGAGGTGTCATCACGGCCAAAGGAAAATGGGTGACAACGCCGTCACTGTCATGGGCTATCGGCTACCAGGACGGACTTCTCGCCGTCGCCCGCGGAAGGCGTTTCTCTTATCTTGACCGGCGGGGCCGCCCGGTATTTGGCCGGGACTTCGAGAATGCGTCTCAATTCGTGAATGGTTTGGCAGCGATACGGGAGGCAAATAGGTGGGGCGTTATCGACCGCAGAGGCAGGATTGTGGCGCCCTTCCAATATGAAGCAATCTGGCTGTCCCATGACGGATCCATGATGGTGAAGCAGAACAATCTGTGGGGAATCGTGGATAGGGACGGGCATATGACTTGTCGTCCAGCATTCACGTCGGTTGAGCCGTTTTCGTGCGGGTGCGCGCTGATTCACCAGGGGCCGGATGGATCCAACTATTTCGCCGGCATCGACGGCGGCAAGCTTTTTGGTACTTCGTATTCGCGGGTAGAGCACTTCGCTTTAGATCGTGCGCCAGTGCAGTGGGAAGCGGGAGGCGAGAGTGCTTGGATCGATCGGAATGGGAAGGCAGTGTTTCGCTGGATGGAGATCCTGCCTGGTATTTTGCAGGAGCAGATGGGAAAATCTCCACCGCTGACCGACAAATAAAAGGTATTCAGTTATAGCCGATGCCATTTGAGAGAGGCGCGTTAAGGGCCATAGACTAAGAAAGATGATTTTTCGTACCGTCTCCACAGTCTTGCTCGGTGGCTATCTTGCAGTCGCCTGCGCGGGCGCCTCGCCATTGCCGCCTGCCGGAACGCTGTCCGCGTTTGGCTATCAATGGCACGTGTTCAATCCGGCCGATTGGAAAGTGAGCACCGCGAATGATGCGCCCATCTTAGAACTGAATACCCCGCGCGCGCCTCTGCCAGGACCGCGCCGGCCGATGCAGTTCGCCGTCGCCCAGACCCCGGACTTTTCTCATGTGACGGTAGCGGCGGACGTACGGCCGCGTCGACGTTCCCTCATAATTGTCTTCGCCTATCGGGATGCGGCCCACTTCGACTATGCCCACCTCTCAACGGATACCGGACTAAAACAACCGGTACATAACGGCATCTTCCATGTGTTCGGCGGAGAGCGCGTACGGATCAGCTCCCAGGAAGGGCCTGCTGCCTTCCCGGCGACGAATCGCTGGTATCACGTGATCCTGACGTATGACGGATTGAAGGGCGATGTTCACGTGACAGTAGATGGCAAAGCCGTTCCGGCGCTTCACGCCGTGGATCTCAGCCTTCATTCCGGCAGGGTGGGCTTAGGCTCTTTCGACGAGGTCGGCGATTTCAAGATGGTCAAGATTACTGGCGAAAATAACGGAGGCTGATGCAAACTCATGCAGTTTCGGAAGCAATAGTCCCTCCGCTATGCGCGCTGGCGTTCCTGCTCTAGCCGTTCTGCAAGAAATACTTTTAGCAGCGACTGGTAGGGGACGTCCCGCTTGTTCGCAAGCATCTTAAGATCCTCGATCATGGACATTGGTAGACGCAGCGAAATGGTCCGCAGTGTCGGTTTCAAATTGACAAGCTTGTACTTCCGCGCGGGCGCCCAATGAATAAAGTCGGTTGAATCGTGCGTGGTCCAGAACTCGCGTTCCTCCTCTTCAGACCGAAACTCAGGTATCTGCTTTTTTGGAACTGCCATACACATTTTCCTCTCTGCGATTCATATCTCGAACCGAGATCACCCTGATCAACTTGCGCCGGATGGTAAAGGAAACAAACAAGTGCCGGTCTGTCGCCGTCTGTCCCAGGGCGTAATATCTTTTTTCACCTTCGAATGGCGAATATCGCTGCGAACCACCAAAGGTTCGTTGAAGAACACGTCCTCCGCTTCTTGCGGCGTGACCCCGTCCCAATCAAATCCTAGGCATTCCCAGAGCGGGTCTTGAGATTCCGCCACGATTCCAGTATATTTTGGCCATACAGCATCATCTGTTTGAGCCAGGCGTCGCATGGGTTGGCAAGGAGACGTTGAACCAATCCGGCTACTCCCATAGGAAATCTCCACCGCCGACCGATACAATGATGATTCGGTATCTTCACGAGCAAAGACGTAATGGCACAACAGACGGCAAACGCCAAAGCTGCACAGAGCGAGTTAAACGGCTCGGCAAATCAGAAGGGAGCAGTGCGTCAGGAAACGCCTCGCAATGGTATTGCCGAATGGGCTGTGACAATCCTGCTGTTGTTGTTTGGAACGACAACACTGGTGCAGGCCTTTGTGATCCCGACCGGGTCCATGGAAGACACGCTGCTGATTGGCGACCATCTTCTAGTGGACAAGCTGGCCTACGCGCCGGCTGGTCCGGTAGGCGAACACCTGCTGCCCTACGAAGCGCCGAAGCACGGGGACATCATCGTCTTTCGCTATCCGGTGGATATCACGCAAACCTTCGTCAAGCGAGTGATCGGCGTGCCGGGAGATCACATCAAGGTGGTTAACGAGAAGGTGTATCGCAACGGCGTGATGTTGAACGAGCCGTATGCGTACCATAAGCTCTCCTACCCGGACCCGTACGGCGTGAACTTTCCCGGTGAGCCGCCATCGTACTCGGACCCAGCCCGCAATTCATTTCTTCGTGACATGCTGGAGAATCATGTCGTGAATGGCGAGGTAGTCGTTCCCCCGAACACTTACTTCGCGATGGGCGATAATCGCGATAATTCGCTGGACAGCCGGTACTGGGGATTTGTCCCGCGCGATTACATCATTGGAAAGCCGCTGTTGATTTATTGGTCGTACAACGCGAGCACGGAAGATTTAACGGGAACGTCTGTGGGCTCGATGCTGGATCACTTCGTGGATCTGGGCGAACATTTCTTTTCTAGAACACGCTGGAACCGAACGCTCCACATAATTCGTGGATTTCCGGATTCCAAGCTATTGAGCCAGCCGGTACCGGCGAAAGGATAATCCCGTTAGAGCTCGATTTCAGTCCTTCTCGCCAGGCTAAATCTTATGAAACTCCTGCTCGGGGATTAGGTTCGTCTACTACCGAACAACGTATTGATGTCCACGCAAACAGGTCCTGTTATCGGCCGGCGCGAAGCGGGCGCAAAGCGATTTTATCGACCCGAACTCGATGTCTTGCGCTTTTTTGCGTTTTTCAGCGTGTTCATTGCTCATTTGCAGCGCGCTCCGGCGGACGCAAGCATTTCCGCCGGAAAGATAAGGCTGATTCACTTCTATACGCTGGTGGTGGCTTCGGGGGCGTTTGGCATGTGCATCTTTTTCCTGCTGAGCGCCTATCTGATTACGGAACTCCTCATTCGGGAGCGTATATCCACCGGCAGCATACACCTGAAGGCGTTCTACACGCGCCGTATTCTTCGTATCTGGCCGCTGTACTTCGGAGTCGTTTTCGCTAGCTATTTCATAGGGCTGCTGCTTCCGCAGTATCGGCTCAGCGGGGCTTGGGTGTTGGCTTTCGTATTCCTGGCGGGCAATTGGTACACGGGGAGGGTTGATTACGCTCCCAGTACGGTGGGCGCACTGTGGAGTATCTCGCTTGAGGAGCAGTTCTATCTGCTGTGGCCAAGCATCGCGAAGTTCGGCGGGACTCGTGCTTTGGCTGCCGTCGCCGGCCTGACGATTCCCGTAGGTTACGGCGTTCTTTTCTATCTTTGCGGCAAGGGCGTCCCGATGCAGCCTTCGCTCTGGACCAACAGCTTTGTTCAATTTTCCTTGTTCGGCATCGGCGCCCTGATAGCGCTGGCTCTGCACGGACGGTCGCTTTCCATTCCGACGTTGCTGCGTCCGCTTCTGTTTGGCGGCGGCGTGCTGCTTTGGCTGGTGGCGAACCATAAATTTCATGTGAACGGCACCTTTTATGAGGCACGTCCCTGGTTGGTCTGCTGCGGCTTCGCCCTGGTAGCCGTCGGATGCGCTAGCATCTTTTTTTCACTGTTCGGAATATCGCGCGGCTTGCTGCCGCCTCCACTGATTTATCTAGGCAAGATCTCCTATGGGCTGTATGTATTTCATGTACCGTGCCGCGAGGTCGCCCGGTGGCTTGTCGGGGGCATCAGGCATGAGATGGTGTTCCAACCGCTGCTGCAGATGGCTCTGACAATTCTCGTCGCGTCGCTTTCGTACAAGTATTTCGAGAAGCCTTTCTTGCGGTTGAAAGAAAGGTTCGAGTTTGTGCCGTCGCGGACGACTTAAGCGGAAGAGACATTCCACGTCGGCTTTCCTATTAAGCCTGTAGAGAATCCTGAATCTTCCCGCACCATACTATAAGAATTCAATGGCAAATCATCGGTATGGGCTCATTATGGCTGGCGGGCGCGGTACACGTTTTTGGCCGAAAAGCCGTAGAAAGAATGCAAAACAAGTTATCCGTTTCTTTGGCGAACGTAGTTTAATTCAGCAGACCGTCGATCGGCTGAAAGGCGCGATTCCTCCCGAGAATATTTGGGTGGTGACAAACGAGTATCTACAGGCCGAGATTCGGAAGCAACTGCCCGAGGTGCCGAAACAGCAGATTATCGCCGAGCCTTCGCAGCGCAATACGGCACCTTGCATCGCGCTGGCGGCGAAAATCCTGGCCGAGATAGATCCGCAGGCCGTAATGGGCGTTTTTCCGGCCGACCATTTGATTCAGAAAGAGGCGCGGTTTCGGAGCTTTGTGAAGGCGGCGTTCAAGGCGGCGGAAGCGAGCGGCGTTGTGGTGCTGGGGATTCAGCCGCGTTGGGCCGAAACAGGCTATGGCTATATCGAATTTCCGAAGAACGTGAAGCCGGGCGAAACATCTCCGGTCCCGGTGACCAGTTTCCGCGAGAAGCCGGATGAAAAGACGGCGAAGAAGTTTGTGGAGCGTGGCAATTTCTTCTGGAATGCCGGGATGTTTTTTTGGCGCGCGTCGACCGTGCTCGATCTCATGCAAGAACATCAGCCCAAAACCGCTGAGTTGCTGGCCGGGCTACCGGCGTTTCGCAGTAAGCAGTTCAGTGGAAAGCTTGCGGAGACCTATCCGCTTTGCGACAACATCTCGGTCGATTACGCGATTATCGAAAAGGCGAAACAGGTTTCGGGTATTGCCTTGGACGATATTGGCTGGAACGACGTAGGCAGTTGGGAAGCGGTGTACGACTTGGCGCGGAAAGATTCCAACCGCAATGCCTCGCGGGGTGACCTGGTAGTGGTGGCAAGCACGGGCAATTACGTCGATGCTGCGAAGACGGTGGCGCTGGTGGGCGTGGATGATCTGGTGATTGTGGATACGCCCGATGCGCTGCTGGTTGCCAACCGGCGTAAAGCGCAGGACGTGAGCAAATTAGTCAAAGTGCTTGACGAATCGAAGCGTGAGGAGTTGCTTTAGGGCAGCTTTCTCGTGCATTAAACGACAAAGATTATAGGTTCTCTCCGGCGTTTGCAGAAGCGCGGTTTTTACTTTCCGTCTGTAGAAGCACCTATGCCTTCAATGCTGGCTATCGGGACTATTGCGGGATTCGTACTCATACGGAAAAGGGTAAGGTCTTCAGGCTTAAATCGACGTTTGGTTTGGCGCAAATCCAAATGGTATGCTCCTTCCGTGTCTCGCCAGATCTCAGCTTCTTCCTGTTCCTGATTGGAAGGTTCTAATTCGGTCAACAGAATGGCATACACCGAATGGTCAAGATCGACACGAACACCGTACATCGGGTACGATACGCGCTGGCCTGGTTGGAGATCCGCCAACGTCCGTTTCGGCTTTTGGATAAGGTGATCGGGAAGCTTGACCATAGTTCTATTCTGAGATTATAGATGAGCTTAATGACGGCGTTTCAGTGATTAGGGTCGTGATCGAACATTAGTGGAACTTTGTTACTACGTTGGTTAGCAAACGCCCGGTGCGTTGAAGTATCCCGTTTCGGGCTTCAAACTATAAGAGAAGGGCGATTCAGGTATTTCCATCAAAGTGGCGCCTTCGTGCTTGCCGGAAAAGGGCACACGCCATGAGAAGACGCGGGTGTTTCCACCTGTAGGATGTCCGCCCACATTTATGACAACATATTCTTCTCCGGCTTGATGTTCGGTATATCGACGTAGTTTCTGGTGCACAACCGGGAGCGGGTCTCCTCGCCTGTCTTGCGGATCGCAGATCATCAACTTCAACGGAGATTTGATCCAGAGGAGCTTCTCGAAGTCGTATGCGATAGCAGAGCAATCTCCCCATTCACATTCAATCGCCAGATCGGCGAGATAGCTACACTTGTTGAAGAAAACGATGTCTAATAAATATTCGCCAAAACCTCGTTTGCCGTCCGAACAATAGACTTCGTAATCCTTTTCCTTCTCGAGATCCCGGCATGTCTCGTACACACATTTGGTCCAGCAACGAAGATGGGTGCGTCCATTAGGGTAGGCCGGAATGCACTTGTGAAATTTCTCGAGAAGGGCATGCACAAAGTCCACCGTTTTAATCATGCGTAGAAAGTATAGTATCGCGAATATTATACCTCTGGCGGCTTCGCGTTTTTGAAAATCTTTGACAAAGCGGCGATCGCGCGATCCACGTCGGGCTCGGTGAGAATGTAGGGCGGCAGGAAGCGCAGAACGTTCTCATGCGTGCAGTTGAAGAGCAGACCTTCCTTCATGCCCTCCAGGACCAGGTGTTTGCACGGGAACTTCAGTTCCACGCCGATCATTAAGCCTTGTCCGCGAACTTCCTTGATGAACGAGTACTGCCGCATTAGTTCGGTCAGCTTCATGCGAAAGTAGCCGCCGACGCTGTTGATGGAGGGGAGCAACTCATCGAGTATGTCGAAGAACTCCAACGCCACGCGGCAAGCCAAGGGACCGCCGCCGTAGGTTGAACCGTGCATGCCCGGCTTGATGACCGAAGCAGCCTTCTCGTTCGCGGTAATGACGCCCAAGGGGATGCCACACGCCATCGGCTTAGCCGCGATCAGCACATCCGGCAATACGGCCGGGTCAAGTAATTGATACGCAAAGTAGGTGCCGGGCCGTCCCACGCCGCACTGAATCTCATCGAACACCAGCAGCGCGTTGTGCTTGTCCGCCAGCTCGCGCGCCTTGCGCACGAACGGTTCCGAAAGAGGATAAATGCCGCCCTCTCCTTGAATGAATTCCAGCACAATACCGGCAGTATTTTCATCCACGGCGGATTCTAACGCACTCACGTCATTTCTTTCGACAAAGCGGGCGCCTGGCAGCAGCGGCTCAAAGTCCTTCCGGTACTTCGGCTGCCCGGTGATGGAAAGAGCGCCCATCGTTCGGCCATGAAATGAATTTTCAAGCGCGATGATCGTCTGCTTCCCGGCCCCGCTGGCATTTCCGTGCGCACGCACCATCTTCAACGCGCCTTCCATCGATTCCGCGCCTGAATTACAGAAGAAGCTTCGCTGTAATCCGCTCACCTTCGCGAGACGTTCCGCCAAACGCCCCTGATACTCGTGATAGTAAAGATTGCTGGTGTGCAACAGCAATCCTGCTTGCCGGCGAATGATTTTCGTGATCCGGGGATGCGCATAGCCGAGCGAATTAACGCCAATGCCGCTGATGAGATCCAGGTATCTGTTGCCTCCAAGATCGTAGACGTAGCAGCCCTTACCGCGATGAAGGGCCAGCGGATACCGGGCGTAGGTCTGCAGGACGTATTCCCGTTCCAAGCCCATGATTTGTTCCAGGCTGTCCTCACGATGGGGCGAAGAGGTCATGACCGATACGGCACTTACAGGCGAATCTCCACGATCGGCACTGGGGGTCTCCTCCGCTTCAGAAGAGATGGTGGTAGACATACACTCATCATACGGAGTAAGTCGCGGAGTAAATCGGCGGATTGGTCCCCGATGCTGGCGCGGGCTAGCTTTCGCGAGGCGGCAAGCTGGCGATCTTTCCCACGGCTTCGCCCAAAAGCACGTTGCGGATCAGCCTCAGGTCATTCAGAATGCGGCGGCTCTTCTGCACTTGCGAGGAAAGCTGATGCATCTTGTACAAGGCTAAATTTAACGCCTCATCGAAGCGTTCTCCGCCATCTTCTTTCGTCAACTCCCGAAGCTCGCCGGCGGCTTCGGCGATCTCTCCCTCCAGAAGCCCCATAAATTCCAGGGCGCTTTCGATTGATTCAAATGGACGAGATATTGGGTCAGCCATGTTCGCTACCAGCGCGTAGTTCCAATCATTGATCTTATTGCGTGCCTTTGATCTTACTTGCGCGTGTATTCAAATTTTACGAGACCGTTCCGATAATCGAGCGTGAGGCGAAACATGTCGAGCACGGAAAACCCGAGAATGCCATCGATTCGAACGTCGTGGTGCTCCGTTGAGCTGTTCAGGTTGAACGAGGTGAGTCCGATGTTTTTTTGCTTATAGCCAGCGAATGTGATGATCGCTTTGTCAGCCCGAAAGACGTCGTTTACATCGCCGGAGAGGCCGTAAACGCGCATTTCGGAGTTATCGTGAATCTTCGTGGACAGCCGCGCGAAAGTGGAATCCACATTTGACATCACCGCGCCGCTATCGATTAAGAAGAGCCCCGAGGTTTTGCCGTTCAGGTTTGTAGGAACGAAGAGCAGGTGACCGTAACGAAAGACACGGGTCCAGCCGTCCCCCGGACCGTTGGAGTCGTAGCCCTGCGGATTCGGCTCGCGCGGCGGCTGAGGAGTGAGGTGCAACTTTTGTCTGCGAAAATCGATTTCGACCAGGTAACCGGAGAAGACATCGGTGCCGATCAGTCCGTCCTCGCCGCCCGTAAGATGAAGCGCACCTTCAGCGGCCCGAATCAGGCATGTCTTATAGTGCAGAGTTCCGATGTCGCACGCGTCGGCTACCGCGGCGAAGGCACGTTGCGCTCCGCCGTCGCCAATTCCGCTGGCTTGAATGGACCCTAAATGGGTTAATCCTGCCTTGTCTGCCGCGGATTGGCTCACGAGAATGCCGCTGGCGCCGGTATCGAGGACCAGCGTCAGTGTAGCGCCGTCGTTCAACCTGAACGGAAGGCCGAGCGCCTCTACTTGATGGCGCGAATTATAGACGGGAATGAGGCTGAGCGTCACTTCTTGCGGGCCTTTTTCGAGTTCGAAGAGCTGACGTCTGCGCACGCCCTCCGAGACCTTCGTGGCCGTCACGTGGTTTATCTGGACATTTTTGAAGAGCCAGGGATGCGACTCCGCGAAAGGGCCGAACAGTTCACGCTGTTGCTCCGGCGGGATGAAGGACATCCAGGTACGCGTGATGAGCGCGTCGTCGGGATCGATCGCATGGGCGCGAAGAATAAGCTGCCGGGCGGTGCGGTACATGGACGCTGCTTCGTACAGCCGGTACAGCCCGAGGTAAGCGCGGGGAGTTTGCTCCTTTAGTTTGATGGCATCGCGAAATAGCGTTTCCGCTTTTCCCATGTCGCCCATGTAGTAGGCGAACTCACCTCGCGCCGTGATGATCGCGGGCGAGCTAGGAAATCTTTTTTTATCGGCGATAGCTGTATCCGCCGCGGCATCTACTTGCCCTTGATAAACCAGCGAGGAAAGCAATGCGGCGTTTAGAGCGTCATCCTGCGGCGACGCTGCAACGGCTGCCCGTAGAAGCGGGAGCGCCCGGTCGAAGTCGGCCGCTTTGTAGACAGCCAGCGCATCTTCTGAATCCGCCGGCTTGGCGTTTGGAGACAGGAGGAACGCGAGACAAAGGGCGCTTGCGGCAAAGACACGCATTCTTTACTAGGGTAGCGATGGCGGGAAATTTTCTCCTACTTTGCGAATGATGCTACGATAAATGCTGAAGGAGGCTAGCAGTTCGCTGCTGCTAACCCCTTTGGCTAATTAAAGATCAATTTCGATCTTTAATTTAGTCCGCCGTCTTCTGATCAAGAAGACCAGAATCACGACCAGCATAAAGAGGTTCATAAGACACCTCCCTTCTACTCCGGTAGATTTGCAGCCCCGCTCTTAACTAGCGGGGTTTTGCATATATGGAGTCCTAGGATCACATATGCAAACCGCGCTTCTGCAAACCCCGAAGCAGAACAGAGAGATAGTGCGCGCACGCATCTATTCGCTCGGAGAATTTGAATACGGAGTAGCAATACGCACAGAATTTAAGAGGCCGCACCATTGATATTCCTCTTCGGAAGAGGAGCCGATCTGTTCTATACAAGATGGCCAAGTAAAGGTGGATCTTGGCGGCATTGGTTATATTTTTCGTAGTGCGGTCAGATCTGCAATGTAGTCAAGAGAGCCTGGCAAGTGCTAGCAAATTGAGCTCTCGGCGCGTTCCTGATCCTACGACCGCAAACGTTACAATTGCGTGATCGATGGATACTCCCAACACAAACGGCTCTGGCAGCGGCAAAGACTTTGTCTGGACGGTTCTATTATCGAGCGCGGTAGTGCTGGCTGTCGCTACAGGTGCGCTTTATTTCCTTGGTGGAGCATATTTCGAAGGAATTTCTGAGGTTCTCGGATTGACCTACTTGGCTAAGCCGCAGAGTGACAGTTACATTTTCGCTGTTGCCGAACTCTTGCTTGCAACCTCCTGGGAGCCATTCCTCATTGTGAGTGTCGCAATTTCGGCTGGCGCCTTGAGCATTGTTGAGATTATTGAACGCAAACGATTCCAGCTTTCACGCCGTTCTCAGGAGATTATGATTCCTGTGACGATTATATTCCTGACGTTCGTAGTGCTGTATTTTTTCTTTGGAACTATGGACAAAAGGTACCTTCTAGAAAACTGCTCTTGTCCCATACAGGCGCCGCAACACTATGTACAGCCCATATTGCTTCTGTTATCGATCGCCCTCTTAACCATCGGTGGCGCATACTGCATTGCCAACCGTACACTAAAGGCTTTTTTTGCCGCGTGGGGAATTAGCATGGTCGTTCTTTGCATCTACAATGTCGGCTGGGATAGCGGAATATCTATTCTAAACACTCCAAGACAGCAGCTTGCAGAGGTCGTGAGCAGTTCTCTTTTGAATGGCGCCGAGACCAAAGTACTGGTTCTGGGTGCTGACGACAAGAGCATCGTCGTCCTCTCGCCTAATCAGCATAGCGCCGCACACCCAGAGCCGATATACCTGTCTCGCTCCGACCTCAAAAGCTTTCATCTTACGGGGTATTCATCTATAGACGCCTTCTTCTGTAAACCCTTGAATAGCCCTCCAAAACGAAAAGGACAGTGACCTTATTCTTAAGGGCGCTCGCGCGACTGCCGGGCTGTCTTTCCGCTGATCGCAGATTTAGAGATGGTATATCTTCTTTTCCGGAGAGCAGGCGTCCAAGAGATTTGTTAACGGATCAGAAGGGGTTAGGCTGGTTGGGATCGGCAGCTTCTCACTGCGCTTTCTCCAGCTCCTCAATCCTGTTCTCCACCACCAATTCTGTCTGAAAATTCTTCAGCTTCAAGAATCCAGCGGCGCCCATTTCCAAAGCCTTTCGGGGCATCAGTCCGATCAGTTCGCTTTCCTCTACTTCAACGCTCTGCTCTGCCGCCAACCGCCGCACTTCTTCGTACACGACATGAATCGGCGTCTGTTCAAAATTCATTAGGTTCATCGATACTTGAACCAGCCCACGCGATGCCAGCGGCAACCCAAGAGCCTTCACGGCGGGCAGACCGCCACTGCTGGTCCTGATCCGTTTTGCGATCGATTGCGCTAAGCGGAGATCGGAACTTCGCAGGTTGATGTTGTAAGCGATAAGGAATCGGCGCGCCCCGACGATGACCGCACCAGCGGTAGGATGCAACGCAGGTCCGCCCAGATCAGGACGCTTGCTCTCTTCTGTCAGCACAGCGTCCCGCAATCCCTCGAACTGTCCACGGCGGACGTCTTCCAGCTTCACGCGATCGGGCCGCATCGCCGCCGCCTCGTAGAAATAAACGGGGATACCAAGCTCTCTCCAGATGCGCTCGCCAGCCTTTCTCGCGATGGACACACAATCGTCGAGCGCGGCGTCCCCTAGCGGAACAAACGGCAGGACGTCCAGCGCTCCAAGACGCGGATGAACACCGGTTTGATGGTTCAGATCGATCAATTCTGAAGCCTTCGCCGCCGCGCGCAAGGCAGCCTCGATAACCGCCTCAGGGCCGGAGGCAAACGTGATCACGCTGCGGTTGTGGTCGGCGTCGCTTGTGCGATGCAACACCAATGCGCCGTCCACCGAGGCGATTGCCCGCTCTATGACGTCGATAGTCGCCTCATTGCGGCCTTCTGAGAAGTTCGGGACGCATTCGATGTAGGAAGTCATGGCGCACCCACTCTCCAACGCGTTCTGTTGAATACCACATTGCCTTCGCGTATCGCCATGCCTACGTGATTGATGCCGAATTGGCGCGGAATCTCCCGGTAATCCGGCAATGTCAGCAACAGCAGATCGGCTCGCTTACCGGCCTCGATGCTGCCCGTCAGATCTCCCACACCAGCAGCGTGCGCGGCGTTTACGGTAGCTGCCGTGATGGCCTGTTCGATCGTGAGACGCAGATGCAGCACCGCAAACGAAAGCGCCATCTGCATGCTGCAGCTTGGCGAGTGACGGAAATGAAATCCCGTCGAGAGTGCGATAGCCGCGCCAGCTTCGGCGAGCTCGTGCGGAGATCTGCCGGAGGTGATTCCTTCCGATACTTCCTTGCAGGGAGAAAAAATCGGGATAGCCGGAATCCTCGAAAGAATGGAAGCTTCCGCTGGACTGATTTGAGAAGAGCAACACACCGTTCGGGGATGCAGGTGGTTGACCAGATAGGCGAGGCGATCCGGTGTACCTCCGCGCCACAGAAGTTTAACGCCCATTCCGCTGTCTTGCAGAGCGGCCAGCAGCCTCTGTATGGCGGCAGAGTGTTCCAATCGTGAATCTACCTCCGCATGGAGAATGGATTTTTTTTTGGTGAACGACGCCAGCATCTTCTGGTATTCGTCGGTTCCTTCGCCACTCTCCGGTACCGTTTCCGCTATTCGCCAAGTACGGACCATGCCAATAGGACTGCTACCGATTTTTACGAGCTGCTTGATCACGGCAGCGTCCGCTTGAGCATTGCCGGAACCGGCGCTAGCCTTCACTTCCGCCGTAAGCGTTCCGTGCTGAAGACAAGCACGCATGAGCGCCAGGCTTTCTTCGTAAAACTTAGCCAGCCTTCTGCGCTTTGGAGGGAAGTCCGGCTCCTCGGTCGGATCCTGTAGATTCAAGTCGAGATTGGCATCCACAAAACCGGGCATGACGACGTGGCCATTAGCCGCGATCTCCAAGGCGCCTCGTGCTTCTTTTAAGTTCTCGAGTCTTCGGCTGGTGCCTACCGCCGCGATCACTCCATCTCGAATGAGTACCGACCCATCTTCGATGATTCCAAGATCGTGGAGAGCCGCTCCCCGGCGTACACCACTGGGCCCACGCAACGTCAACAGTTGCTTGGCCCCACGAAGCAGGATGGTTTGCCCCAAAGCTATTGAGTACTATTATTGCTTTACGCGCGATCAGACCTGCCGAAGCAAGGCGCGGTAGGAAAAATAATCCTGTACGAACGCATACAGAGCGATCGCAATCGCGACTCCGGCTAGTACTTTCCACAGTGTTTCCCGAGGACTTCCCGGCACTCCCGGCAGACCGGCGACCACGCCAATAAGAAATCCCCCGATCAGGCCGCCGATGTGGGCCGCGATGTCAACGCGGAAAAACGGTGCAAGGCTGAAGATGAGCCCGTAAATGGCCCAGCGCTGGTAATAAACCCGCACCGCGCGCGCCAAAGGATCGTTACGCCGCAAGCCCATGGCAAGCATGATTCCAATCAGCCCGAAGCAGGCCGCCGAAGCGCCCATCGACAAACTCTGTGGGGACCATATCAAGCTGAGCCAGAAGCCGGTGAACGTGGAGAACAGGTAGGCGAAGATCAGCCGGCTTGTTCCATAGAACTGCTCCACCTCTCCCACGAGGTCGAACAATGCCCAGGAGTTCATCGCAATGTGTAAAAACCCGGCGTGCAAAAAGCCGGCAGTAATCAAACGCCACCACTGCCCCTGGTGAATGAGCGGCGTATATTTTCCGCCGAGTAATATCAGCACTGTTCCATTGATGTTGCCGACGGCGCCGTGAGCAAGCTGATAGTTCACAACCAACGTCACCAGAAAAAACGCAACGTTGATGATGAGGAAAACAACGCTGGTGATATTGGCGCGAGGCAAGAAGGAGCTCGCAAACTGGGTCGCGCGCATATCGATCGCACGCGGCCCGAGTTGCACGCCGCAGTACGGACAGACACGGTCGCCGATGGTGATGAATGCCCGGCAATTCGGGCACATTCGCCTTTTTTCCACGGTCTTCATTGTAGCGGGCAGGCGGTGGTCCTATATGGACCGGAGACACGGGTACTGCTTTTTACCTAGGCACGATCAACGGCCAATTCTCGAAATTTGTTCCGAAAAGTCGTTAAGACGGTTTGTCCCGGGTAGCGGGATAGACTTTGAATGCACATTTCAGCGCGTGAGCAACCCATCGATCTACGCTACGCCGTTAGCGCCGGCAGATTCTGGATCAATCCGCGAAAGGTGTACTTCAGGAGTTCTGATCTGTCGAAACGAGCAAGGAGTATCGAACGATATCGTCCCTCTTCTTCCAGCCGGAACTGGTCCAATAAGCATGAGCGAGGGTGTTTGTCGTGACTACATCGATATGAGCCTTTTCAATCCCAATGCGCCGGAGCGCTTCCAGGCAGCGTGCAACCAGTGTGGTCCCGATACTACCGCGGTGGGCGCTGGGCGCAACGGCCAGATGCTGCAAGTAACCACGTCGGCCATCGTGGCCGCACATGACGCAACCAACAATGTGACCCTGCATTCGAGCGACAAAGCTGAGCTCGGGATTGCGGATAAGATACCGCTCCGTTGCCTCTCGTGAATCTGCGGAACGCACGGTTACTCCGGGTGTCGACAACAAGAGAGCACGCACTGAGTCGTAGTCAGCTATGGTCATGGTCTCGATCCTTACATCAGACAGAGAGTCGCTTGTAGCTGACATATCTTTTAGATGATGTTCCCACGATGAATATGTGTCGAGATGAATGACCCGCTTCAGACCGTGCATTTACTCCACCCTTGTCGGCAAGGGTTTACCAATCTTGCGCGTTGTGCTTGGGAAGCGCGGTTAGCGGAAGTGAGTTGCTGCTCAAAATAGTGATCGCTCCCGCCGACTCCGCGATATCACTTCCTTGTAGGCGGTACCCTGAAGAGAGGCGGGTCGCCCTTGCCGTCACCTATGTGCCGGGCCATACAGTTTCTGTAGCCAACCAGTTGCGTTCATTCTCGGCATCACAGACACCCATAAAAAAATATCTTCCCCTAATTCAGCTACTTAAGCCGAAAAACTTCGGCTGGTGGCGCGCTGGCTCATAAATCCTAGGAGTCGACAGTTCGGCCCGAAGCCGATTTCTAGGAGAGCCCATCCACCATGAGCGTAGTTCTTGCTTACAAAAATTTTGCCGCCAACCGGAACATCAGTCACATCGGCCTTGGCGTCGCCGCGATCAACACTGCCAAAGTCCTCCGTCGTGAAGGAACCAAGGCGGACGTCTGGCCTATTATCAACTCCACAGATTTGCGAAAGCGTCTTCAAGGAGCGCCAGCCAAACACGTGATTATCTCGGCGCCTTGGATCCCAACAGCGGAGATGCAGGGCCTCTCCAACGACTTTCCGGATACGCATTTTTCGGTCAACTGCCATTCTAATGTCGGCTTCTTGCAAGCGGACCGAAACGGCGTGAAGCTGGTCCGCGAAATGATGGAACTGGAGATGGGGACGCCCAATGTACACTTGGCCGGGAATAGCCGTCGCTTTTGCCGCTGGGTTCAAGAAGCGTTCAGCGCGCCCTGTGTGTTTCTGCCAAACCTTTATTGGCTGGAGAGCGGACATCTTCCATGCAGCTCTTCCTTTGGAGGCGACACGTTGCGCATTGGTGCATTCGGAGCCACTCGTCCATTGAAGAACCTGATGAGCGCCGCTGGTGCAGCTCTTGAGATCTCGCGCAACCTCCGAGTACCTTTGGAGCTGTGGTTATCAGCGGGCAGGGCCGAAGGCGGCGGTGAAACGGTGCTGGCGGCTGTCCAGGAAATGCTGGGCGGATTGCCGCATGTGAAGCTGGTGATGAATGGTTGGCAGTCGTGGCCGAAGTTCCGCAAGGTAGTAGCGCACATGCATCTGTTACTGCAGCCCAGCTATACGGAGTCGTTCAATATGGTGACGGCGGACGGTGTGGCGGAAGGCGTGCCATCAGTTGTCTCGAACGCCATCGACTGGGCGCCGGAGCACTGGAAGGCCAACGTGGATGACGCGCTGGATATTGCGCGGGTTGGCCGCGCCCTGCTGCAAGACACTCGCGCCGCCCATAATGGGATTCGCGCGTTGCAGGCCTATGTCGCCGACGGACTAGCAGCCTACGCAAGCTACTTTTCCGCTACTCGATAAGCATACAGTCGCCGTAAGAAAAGAACCGGTACTTTTCGGCGACGGCGTGACGGTAGGCCGCGAGCACAAGCTCGTGGCCTCCGAAGGCCGAAACCAACATCAGCAGACTCGATTCCGGCAAGTGGAAATTGGTCAACATCGCGCCCGTCCCACGAAACGAAAAACCTGGGTGAATGAAGAGGCTCGTTTCTCCCCGCATGGCGTGAAACCCGCCGCGCAGCAGTGCCGTTTCGATTGTTCGCACGCTGGTCGTGCCCACGCAAATCAATCGCTTCGCACTCCGCATTGTGGCTGCGTCGGATTCCTCAATCTGGAATGACTCCTCATGCAAGCGGATATCGGAGATGTTCTTTTCACGTAGAGGCGCAAACGTTCCTAAGCCCACGTGAAGCGTCACATTGGCAATTTCTGCGCCGGCCGCACGACATGTTTCCAATATCTCGGGCGTAAAATGCAGCCCTGCCGTAGGAGCGGCCACCGAGCCTCGTTTTTCCGCGAATACCGTCTGATAACGCTCGCGATCGGATGCATCAGGAGCGCGGTGAATATAGGGCGGCAGCGGAATTTGACCGAGCGTATCGATCAGTTCTACGATCGGTTTCGCGGCGTGGAGGCGCACTGTGCGCTCGCCAAATTCACCGTGACCCACGATCTCGGCGTGAAAGTCTTCATCAAAGAGAATACGGTCTCCCACCTGCACTCGTTTTCCCGGCCTTACCAGCGCATGCCAAATCGCTTCGTTCTCTTCGATTTGCCTTACAAGAAAAACTTCTAGTTCGGCTCCATCTTTGCGATTGCGTCGGCCATGCAAACGCGCGGGAAAAACGCGCGTGTTGTTTAGGACAAGACAATCTCCGGGACGAAGATAGCGTGGCAGGTTGCTGAAAACGTCATCGCAAAACGACTTTTTCTCACGAGACACAACCAACATTCGTGAGGTGCCGCGTTCGGCTGGAGGAGTCTGCGCGATCAACTTCTCCGGCAGTTCATAATAAAAATCAGAAACTTGGTCCAAACGCTTATTTTAGGAATTGAGAGTTCGTGCGATGAAACTGCCGCCGCTGTTGTGGAAGATGGAAAGCGGATTCGATCGAGCGTAGTCGCCTCCCAGCTCGATGTGCATGTGAAGTACGGCGGAGTTGTGCCGGAGCTTGCCTCTCGTGAACATTTGCGAGCCATTGTTCCAGTTGTTCGCCAGGCGCTTGAACAAGCGGGCGTCACATTGCGCGAGCTCAGCGCAATTGCCGTAACCGCCGGGCCCGGACTGATCGGTTCCCTGCTGGTCGGCGTAACCCATGCCAAGGCGCTGTGTTTTGCTCAGCACATCCCCTTGATTGCAGTGAACCACGTCGAGGGGCACATTCATTCGGTCTTGATAGATAATCCCGGTATTACGTTTCCGGCTCTGGCGCTAGTTGTAAGCGGCGGTCACACGCACCTGTTCGAAGTGCGCGAACCGGGTTCTTACCGGCTGCTCGGTAAAACTCGCGACGACGCAGCAGGCGAAGCGTACGACAAAGTGGCAAAACTACTCGGGTTTTCGTATCCTGGCGGTCCGATGATCGATCGTTTGGCTCCCTACGGGAACGGGAAGGCCGTGAAATTTACGCGGCCCAAGATGAAGGGCAACGAGCTTGATTTCTCGTTCAGCGGATTGAAAACTGCAGTGCTGCGATGGACTGAACAGCAGGACATGACCGACGAGATCGCAGCGCGAAAAGCGCTGAAGAACCCGGCGCTGGAAGAAATACTGAAAGTCACTCCGCAACGCACGCTCGATCTGCTCGCCAGCTTTCAAAACGCCGTGATCGGGGAACTGCTGCGGCACGCAACAGCCTCCGCGGAACAGATCGGCGCGGAATCCGTGATCGTGTCGGGTGGCGTTGCTTGCAATGCCGGTCTGCGCGAAGAAGCCCGCAAACAAAACGGGCTGACTTTCTTCTTCCCTTCTCTGCAGCTTTCCACAGACAATGCCGCCATGATTGCGGCGGCCGCGTTTCCAAAATTCGAGCGCAAAGAGTTCGCAGGAGTCGATTTAAAGCCTCATCCCGGCTTGATGTTAGCGTGAAGGTATGGGTCCACAAGCAGGCGGCGAACAGCCGAAGCTGCCGATTTCCGGCGTACAGAACATTATTGCGGTCGGTTCCGGCAAAGGCGGCGTGGGAAAAAGCACGGTTGCGGTGAACCTGGCGATCAGCATGGCGAAGCTCGGCTATGCAGTGGGTTTACTCGATGCCGATGTGTACGGCCCCAATGTGCCGCTGATGATGGGCATTAACGAGACGCCCTACGCGCAAGGGCAGCGCATACGCCCGCTGGAAGCGCATGGCGTGAAGCTGATGTCGATGGGCTTTCTCAATCCGGGCGATAAGCCGCTAGTCTGGCGCGGACCGATGCTGAACAGCGTCATGCAGCAGTTCCTGCGAAACGTCGACTGGGGAGAGCTTGATTATCTGATTATCGACCTTCCGCCCGGTACCGGCGACGTGCAGCTTACGTTGATTCAGACCACGCCATTGACGGGAGCTGTTGTAGTCACGACGCCTTCCGATGTGGCCCTGGAAGATGCGCGCAAAGCCGTCAAAATGTTCGAGCAGGTGCGCGAGCCGGTGCTGGGCATTGTCGAAAACATGAGCTATCTGGAGCACAATGGCGAACGGCTCTACGTATTCGGCAAAGGTGGCGGCGCCAGGACGGCCGAACTGATGAAACTGCCGCTACTGGCCGAAATCCCTCTGGATCCAAAGACGCGCGAAGGCGGAGATTCAGGAGCGCCCATTGTCACCACCAAGGAGCCGAATACTCAGGTGACGCTCTTCGAGAAACTCGCTCGAACCGTGATCGAGCGAGCAGAAGCGGCAAAGCAAAAGCAGCGTCCGACCATGACAATAGCCGATTAGGGTCGGCTAAACGGCTCGGCCGGTCGGGCATCGGTTTGCAATTTTGAGCCGGTGCTCCATTCGGTGAAGGGTCGCATAACGGTAACCTGATTGTCGCGTTCGCGCCAGCTACCGAGCATGTAGTCGCGGTTCATGGCCGCGATGACTTCGAGCGGAATTTCTTTCGGACAAGCGCCCGTGCATTCGCCGATGTTGGTGCAGCCCCCAAAGCCTTCCGCGTTCACTTGCGACACCATGCGGATCGCACGCAAGTCCCGTTCCGGCTGGCCTTGCGGTAAGATCCCCAGGTGAGCAATCTTCGCACCCGTGAAGAGCGCCGCCGAGGCATTTGGACACGCTGCGACGCAAGCACCGCAGCCGATGCACGCAGCCGCGTCCATGGCGCGGTCTGATTGTTCCTTCGCAACCGGGATCGCATTTCCGTCGGGTGCGCTGCCGGTGGAAACCGAGATGTAACCGCCGGATGCAATGATGCGATCGAAGGCGCGGCGGTCGACGACCAGATCTTTAATGGCGGGAAACGCGCGAGCGCGCCACGGTTCCAGCGTAAGCTCTTCACCGTCCTTGAAATGACGCATGGTAAGTTGGCACACAGTTGTCCCGGGCATTGGACCGTGCGCGATCCCGTTAATCATGAATCCGCAGGAGCCGCAGATCCCTTCGCGGCAGTCGTGCTCAAACGCAATGGGCTCCTCGCCCCGCTCCGTCAGTTGCTCGTTCAAGACGTCGAGGCATTCCAGCATCGACATATCGGGATTGACGTTCTCGACCGGATAGCTGACAAACTTGCCCTTCGCTTTTCGCCCCGTCTGCCGCCAGACCTTCAACTTCACTCGCATTACTTGTAACTCCTCTGGCTGGGGTGAACGTAGTCAAACTCCAGCGGCTCCTTAAACAATTCCGGCTGATTGCCACAGCCGCGATACGCCCACGCTGCAACATACGAATAATTCTCGTCGTCGCGTTGCGCCTCGCCCTCCGGCGTTTGGTACTCCTCGCGGAAGTGCCCGCCGCAAGACTCGTTGCGGGTGCGCGCGTCAATGCACATCAACTCCGCCAGCTCGAAGAAATCGGATACCCGGCCCGCCTTTTCCAGGCTCTGGTTTAGATCATCGCCGCTGCCAGGAACAGTGACGTTCCGCCAAAACTCATCGCGTAGAGCGCGGACCTGCTCGATCGCGCTCGTCAACCCTTCGGCGGTACGCGACATGCCGCAATAGTCCCAAACGAGCTTGCCGAGTTGGCGGTGAAACGAATCAACGGTGCGCTTCCCTTTGATGTTCAGCAGCTTTTGAACTGTCTGTTCCACGCCGGCAACCGCGCTGCGGACCTCGGGATGAGATTCGCTGGCCGCATCGAATTTGTTGCTCGCAAGATAATTACCCACCGTGTACGGGACAACGAAATAGCCATCGGAGAGTCCTTGCATCAGTGCGCTAGCGCCCAAACGATTCGCACCATGATCGGAGAAGTTGGCTTCGCCAATCACGAAAAGCCCCGGAATCGTGGACATCAGTTGATAATCCACCCACAGGCCGCCCATCGTGTAGTGGATGGCAGGATAGATGCGCATGGGCACTTTGTACGGGTCTTCGTCCGTGATGCGCTGGTACATATCGAAGAGATTGCTATAGCGCTCTTCGATTGTCTTGCGGCCTAGGCGCTGGATCGAAGCGCCGAAATCGAGGTAAACACCAAGACCGGTCTCGCCGACACCGCGGCCCTCGTCGCAGACGTTTTTCGCGTTGCGGGATGCCACGTCACGCGGCACAAGATTGCCGAAGCTCGGATAACGGCGCTCGAGATAATAATCGCGCTGATCCTCTGGAATCTGATCGGGAGAACGCTTATCGCCTTTCTCCTTCGGAACCCAGATGCGCCCGTCGTTGCGCAGCGATTCGCTCATCAGCGTCAGCTTGGATTGATAATCGCCAGATACGGGGATACAGGTGGGATGGATCTGCGTATAACACGGATTGGCGAACAGCGCGCCGCGCCTATGCGCCCGCCACGAGGCCGTTACGTTGGAGCCCCTGGCATTGGTCGACAAGTAATAGACATTCCCGTAGCCGCCGGTGCCGAGGATCACGGCATCGGCCAGATGAGTGTCGATTTCGCCCGTCACCAGATTTCGCGTGACAATGCCGCGTGCCCGGCCGTCGATGACAATCAAATCGAGCATCTCGGTCCGGGGATACATCATGACGCTACCAGCCTGGATCTGCCGTTCAAGCGCTTGGTAAGCACCAAGGAGAAGCTGCTGACCGGTCTGACCCCGCGCATAGAAAGTGCGAGACACCTGCGCGCCGCCGAAGGAGCGATTCGTCAACGTGCCGCCGTACTCACGGGCAAAAGGCACGCCCTGCGCGACGCATTGATCGATGATGTGTACGCTGATCTGCGCCAGCCGATAAACGTTCGCTTCGCGGGCGCGGAAATCGCCGCCTTTCACAGTGTCGTAGAACAAGCGGTACACGCTGTCGCCGTCGTTCTGATAATTTTTGGCCGCGTTGATCCCGCCTTGGGCCGCGATGGAATGAGCGCGGCGCGGCGAATCCTGGAAACAAAAACAACTAACCTGATAGCCAAGTTCGCCCAATGTTGCAGCCGCGGAAGCGCCCGCCAGACCGGAACCGACCACAATAATGCGGTGCTTGCGTTTGTTCGCTGGATTCACCAGCTTCATTTCAAAGCGGGCTTTGTCCCAAGCCTGCTCAATCGGGCCGGACGGGGAGTTCGCGTTCAATACCATGTGATTTATCGCACCCATCCAAACAGCACGCTGACAGGTATTGAGATGAAACCAAGCACGATGATGATGGACAAAGTGGTTGCTGCTTTTTTCAGGATCGGCGTATGGCGAGGATGATTGAAGCCGACTGACTGGAACATGCTCCAGGCGCCGTGGCGAATGTGGAGGCCCAGCAGAAGCATGGCGAAGATATACCAGGCGGACACGTACCAGACCTGGAAACCAGCAACGACGTTGTGATAGACATCACGGTCGATGAAGTCCGCGCCTGGATGAATAACGCCAGCGGTGAATTGGAGGATGTGAAAGATGATGAACGCCAGCAGTATCGGCCCGCTCCAGTACATGGTGCGCGAAGCATAGCTGGACACGATACTTTGCTTCTTTGCGTATTGAACCGGACGCGCCTTCACTTTACGTAAGGCAAGCTGCGTGGCCGCCCAAATATGAAGGATCACTGAAACCAGCAAAATCGCGCGGACTACCCACAAACCTTCCGGAACGCCGTGCAGAAAATTGCTATACGCATTCAGTTTTTCTGGACCTTCAAATGTCTGCAGGTTCCCGATCATGTGAACGAGAACAAAGAGAAACAGGATAGCGCCGGTGACGGCCATCACCACCTTTTTTCCGTTGGTGGAGTCCCAAAAGCGCGGAGGCCGGGTTTCGCGAGCGCCGATCGCAACAGTTGCCATAGAATTGAGTGTCTGCCTTTGACAGGAAGAAGTGGGCGGGCTGATTCAGCCGCGTGGACCAGTGGTAAATCACGCGCCAGGTGCCCGAACCAATCACGATTTTAGCGTATGACCCCGTGGAAGTTGTTCAAGCCGCGTTCCTGCAGGCTAGGAGCTTTGCGGTTTCCAACTCACTCGCTCGACACCCGAACGCCCGGCAAGTTGACGCACGAAATCAGGTGTTTGCTGGCTGGAAGGTCCGCCACGCCAGCGGATCCGGTACGTCAGTTTACGGCGCTGCGTCCGGTTCACAAATGTCGCTGTCACGGTTCGAACGTTGTACCCGGAATCCTTCAAGCCGGCCAGCAGTTCTTCCTCGCGCTCTCCTTTGGCAACAAGGGTAAGTGTGCCCGTATGCTCGACAAGCGCTCGTAATTCTACTCTCTTCAAACCCCAAAGCACCAAGAAGTTCAGCGCGAATGCCACTGATCCCAAGGCAAGTTGTCCACCGCCGAAACAAATACCGATTACTGTCACAAACCAGAGCGTGGCGGCAGTGGTGACACCATGCACCAGATTGCCGCGCCGCACGATCGCACCAGCACCGATAAAGCCAATGCCGGTCAGGATTCCAAGCGGAAAGCGCATCAGGTCAAGCGTCACAAAGGAGCCCGGCGGCTTCCCGGCCGTGCCGAGCAGCAGGTTGGCCTCGATCATCGAAACCGAAGCAGCCAGACACACCAGAATCGTCGTTCGAAGGCCCGCCGGACGGCCATGTTCACCTCGATTTGCACCGATCACCCCGCCCGCTACAACGGTTAACAGAAGGCGGAGCGCGATATCGCTCCATGCAAGATGAAGGGGCATGCGAATAGCATACTCTTGCGCGTGTGCCGGTGTCTTAGCGGTTTCGATGTAAGCTCTGTCGCGCTTCGGGAGCGGGCAGTAGGGCGATGGCAACTCCACTAGTCGCGGCAACGGCGAACACGACATACATGGGTATCGTGTAGTTCCCGTAATGCTGTTTGAGCACCGCCGTAAAGTACGGGAACCACGTTTGGCCGATGGTGTTCGCTGGCAGGATGATGGCCATGGCGCGAGCCAGGCTGGTGACGCCGAACTGTTCGGCCGCCATGAGCGGGATCAGCATGTAGTCCGCGCCCATCGCGACTCCGAAGAGTGTTGCGAACAGCCAAGGAGTTGCGGGCGGCGCGACCGAAAGCAGGATCGGGATGGTAGATGCGGAGAGGAAATAACTGATCGCCATCACCCACTTCTTCGAGAAGTGATCGCTGAATGCTCCAATGGCGATTCTGCCGATAATGCTGGCGGCCAGTATGATCATGGAGGCAGCGCGCCATGTGGCATTGAGGAGCGGCTGAAACTGAGGATCCGAAGCCGGAACGGTCATGTGCCCCTGAAATACCAGCTTCATGAGCATATTCACCGATCCGATTGCGCCGATGGAACAGGTGCTGCCGAGCACGAGCAGCCAAAACGAATAACGGCTTACCAGAAATCGATAGCTGTGGGGAGTCGCTGAGATCTCTTCCGAAGCCGTTGCTGCGCCGTCGGGGAACAAGCCCTTTTCAGAGGGCCGGTCGCGAAGCACGAAAAAAACCAATGGCCACGCGAGCAGGACGAGAGCACCTAGGATCATGAGTGCGTGGTGAAATCCCAGATGCTCCGTGAGGGGGGCCACGAGGAAAGAACCGAGAAAGCCGATGACTCCAACGCCCACGTAAATCACGCCCATCGCTTTGCCGCGGCTTCTACGAAACCACTGCGCAATGATGATCTGGTGCGGAATAGGACCCGAAAGAATGTATCCGGTGGTGAACATCACCCAGATGGCCCAGTAGATCCAAATATTCGGTCCCATGCTGCCGAAGCAGATCAGAGCTCCTGCCGTCAGTAGCGTCCCGAAGAGAATGAGCTTGCGCGGACTGTAGCGGTGGATCAGGAGTGGACCGATAAGAACGGTTGGCAATGCCGCGAGCGGAAATCCTAGCGTGATTTGCGGGCCCGTCCAGTGGAACGTTTTCCCAAAGTAATCGTAAAAAAAAGGGACGTTGTAGTAGGGCAGTCCTAGCGTGAAGCCCAATGTAAAAAACGCCGTTGCCGCGATAATCCAGCCGTAAAAGATTTTGGGCGGGGCGGCTGTTCTTTGCATAGGATTAGAGACTCCGAAGATGGAAGCCGCCATCCACGTTTAACACCTGTCCAGTAGAATAATCCAGCAGGCCGGCCGCAATCGCGCGAACCGCCAGCGCAACGTCTTGCGCCTCTCCCATACGGCGCTGAGGCAAAAGACCGGCGGCGATCTTTTCCTCGTAAGCGCTTTCGACGGCTGCAATCATGTCAGTGCGGATAATGCCGGGCCGGATTTCAAAAACCTTGATGCCGGACGCGGCGAGTCGCTGTGCCCAGAGCGCGACCGACATACTGAGACCCGCTTTGGAGATGCAGTATTCGCCGCGATTCACCGACGCGGTGTAGGCCGATATGGAGGTGATGAAAGCGATCCGGCCACTGCCCTGCTCCAACATCCAGCGGGCGGCCAGTTGGGTGAGAAAATGCGGGCCCTTCAGGTTTGTGGCGATCAGCTCATCGAAGCTTTCCTCGGTGGCCTCCAGCAGATCTCGCCGTGTACGCGGCCCAATACCCGCGTTATTTATCAGCAGATCCAGACGTCCGAAGCGCTCGCGGGCGAAGCCTATTAACTTCTCTCGATCGGAAGAACTGCCGACATCGCATTGGAAAATCTCCACGCCTGATGCGGCGCGCAGCGATTCGGCTGCGTCGCGCCGTCCTTTATAGGTCGCGATGACTTCATGAGTGGTTGCGAGTTCGCTGGCTATGCCGCGTCCAATCCCGCGACTGGCTCCGGTAACGATTGCAACGGGTTTCAATCGCCTGCACCTTCGAGCGGATCGACAGTAACCCAGGCGCGTTTTTGCCAGGACTCGATGCCTTTCTCGGCCAATTGCACACCCTTCGCGCCCGCAAGCAACGTCCAGGGGAACGGTTCGCCTTTCACGACGTGCAATAGAAACAATTCCCACTGACGTTTGAAGGCGTTATCGAAGGGCATCTGTTCGGGCACCTTCTGCCAGCCCTCGAAGAAGTTGAGCGGGTTGTCTACATCGGGATTCCAAACTGGTCGCGGCGTCGCGCCGTAGGGCTGAATCCAGCAATGGCGCAGGCCCGCAACGGCCGTGCCGTGTGTACCGTCTACTTGAATTGTCAGTAAGTCGTCGCGTCGCACACGCACACTCCAGGACGAGTTGAAGTGGGCGATAATTTCATTTTCCAGTTGGAACGTGGCATAGGCGGAGTCGTCGGCGGTGCATGTGTACGGCTGGCCGGATTCATCCCAACGCGTCGGAATGTGCGTTGCGCCGAGACAGGAAACGGCCTTTACGTTCCCGAACAAGTTATCGAGAACATAGCGCCAGTGGCAGAGCATATCGAGAATCATGCCGCCGCCGTCTTCCTTGCGATAGTTCCAGGAGGGGCGTTGCGCCGGGACCTTGTCGCCTTCGAATACCCAGTAGCCAAATTCACCGCGCACGGAGAGAATCCGCCCAAAGAAACCGGTGTCCCGCAGGGTCTTCAATTTCAGCATTCCGGGAAGCCATAGTTTGTCCTGCACAACTCCGTGCTTGACGCCAGCCGCTTGTGCCTGGCGATACAGATCGAGAGCGGTGGCGAGATTCTCGGCGACCGGTTTTTCGCAGTAGACGTGCTTACCGGCAGCGATCGCTTTTCCGACACAAGACGCGCGGCGGTCTGTGGTCTGCGCATCGAAATAGATGGAGTAAGAATCGTCGGACAGAACACTGTCCAGGTCCATGGTCCAGGGCAGACCGCCGCACTCTTGCGAAATTGCTTTTAGCTTCGTGGCATTGCGGCCCACAAGCACGGGCTTCGGAAGGATGATCTCATCACCGGCCTGCACGCCGCCCTGCGCAATGATGGCTTGAATAGAACGGCGTAGGTGTTGGTTTAGACCCATGCGGCCGGTCACGCCATTCATGATGATGCCCACGATGTGGACAGGTTGGGTACTCATAAACTATTCGGTTTTTCCATACACTGAGGCCGCGCATCCTCGGGCAGAGGAGGCGCTTCCACGCCTGCTCGCGGCAGTGTTCCATCAAGTTCCTGGCGCCAGTGCGCCACGTCCCCCGCGGGCCCGTAGCAATAGATCATCCGGCATGGCGTGCTACCGACGTTCGTCAACTGATGGAAAACTTGCGGCGGGATGTAGACCGCTTGGCCGCCCGTCAATGTTTGGCGTTCTTCGCCGAGGCACATTTCGGCTGTTCCCTCAACGATGAAATAGATTTCTTCCTGTTCCTGGTTGTGCCAAGGCACTTGGCCGCCGTTCGGCTCCAGCGTGACGTTCCCGAGCGAGAAGTTCTTCGCCTCAATGGGGCTTGCCCCGCCAACCAGATTTTGCGTGCGGCGGCGAGCCGGGTACGCACGTCCCGCGATTTGTGACAGGTCAGCAATGATCATCGTTCGTTGCTCCAGAAGGTGAGATATGTTTTGTCTTCGATAATGCGTTGCAGATATACAGCAAGTTCCAGAGCGTGATAGTCGCCCCACATGCATGCTTCGCCTGATGGAATGCGCCTGCCTGCGGGTATCGAGTCCCAGCCGTTGGGTCGATGATAAATGCTGTGCAGTAGCAAACCTTGATGCGCCGAATCCGCGCTCAAATACGGTTCCGCGAACAAACTCCGGGAAACGGTCAGCCCGGCCTTCCAGTAGCGCTCGTTCCCGAGCAAATGTCCAAGCCGCAGCAGCCCTTGCGCGGCGATGACGGCAGCCGAGCTATCAACCGGCTCGAAATTATTGTATGGATCGGACGGTTTCTCGCGCCAATCCGCGATCTTATCTAGCGCGGGCGCACCGGTATCCCAATACGGAATGCCGTCGAGCGCGGTGTTTTCGATGTAGAAATCGCAGGTCGCCTCCGCGGCCTTTTGTATATCCGCAAGAACCGATTCCCGTCCGCCGTGCGCGGTCAATTCCGCGTCTGATACCGTCCCGAAAAACTCCAGTTGCTCCGCGAAGCCCAGCATCGCCCAGGCGAGGCCGCGAGTCCAGGTGGTGTATGGAGAATACCCTTGCTGTGAGTTTGGGCAACGATAATTGCCATCGTTCGAATTGAAAACACTCTCGTGAGCCACGCGGCCGCGAACGTCCCATGTATCTCGACCTTCGCCGTAGTAGACCGAATAGCGAGCGGTGGCTTGCGCATGCCAGATGAGGCGATCGAGAAGAGAAATACGACGATCGTTTTCGCCCAGCAGCACGTGCCCGATGCGATGGGCCAGCGCAAGCGCGCGTACCGTCCGAATGGTATCGACAAATAGGGAATGCGGCCCGTTGAACGAGTAAATGAACCCGCCGCCAGACGCGATGTTCGACCAACGATTAGCCTGAACAGCCCCCGAACACTTCAGGGAAAGTTCGTAGAACCGCTGTTCCCAGTCGTTCTGCTCCACCCGGCCCTCGTGTATTAGGCGCAGCAGGTTGCCATAGGTGCTGACGTTATTGAAGCCGTGATCATGTACGCCGGTATGCGTAAGGTGCGGCGTCATAAAATCGACTGTGCGCCTGCGGCCGATTTCAAGAAATTCACGATCGCCGGTTCCATCGAACTGAAGAATCGCGGAGCCGAATTGAAAACCTTGTGTCCACTCGGTCCAGCCACGGCTCGTGTACTTGCCGTTGATCGTGAACACCGGCGAACCCTGAGACGGGTTCCATGAGCGATCGAGCGAGCGAACTTTTTCCGATGAGAGGCGGAATAGCGCCGCGACACTGGCCGCTAAGCTAGGCGCTTCCATACTGTAGTCAATCTTCATCTATCTTTTTTATCTTTTTTCCGGGAGCGCCCAGGCATACAGCACGCTGTCCACGGCCGTTAAGATGTATTGTCTTCCAGCCAACTGATAAGTCATCGGAGAGCTGTTCATCAGGCCGCCCGCGTACATGTGCCAGAGCTCCTGCCCGGTGGCAGCATCGAGCGCCAACAGATTGCCTGTGACATCGGCTGTGAATAGCAGATGGCCAGCGGTCGTCAGGATGCCCGGATACGAGTTCGATTGTCCTTCGTCGCGCTTCCAGCGGGTCTTGCCTGTTCGGTAATCGACCGCAATCAGAGCAGCATCCCAGGCCAACGGCAGCGCATTCCCGCCTTGATGTCCCTCCGGCTTCTTGTCAGGGCCGAGAGTCAGGTAATACAAGCTGTAACCCTGCTTGATGTTGACGTAAAACAGCTTCGTTTGTGGGTCGAAGCTCGGTGCATTCCAGTTCGTTGTTCCGTCCTGATAGGTCTGCACGAGCGATCCATCCGGTTGCGGTTCTTTCGACGGATCGGAGATCGGTTCCCCTTTGGCGTTAAGCCCGGAGGCCCAGTTGATCGGGACCAACGGCGAAGTCAACAAAGGCTGCCCGGTAGCACGATCAAGCACGAAGAAGTACCCGTTGCGGCTTGCTTGCGCCAGCATCTTTCGCGGCCTGCCGTGGAAATCCGCATCGAACAGCACCGGCGTTTCCACAGCATCCCAGTCATGCGTGTCGTGAGGAGACGGTTGATAGAACCACACCAGCTTGCCCGTGTCCGGATTGATGGCAACGATGGAACAGGTGAATAAATTCGCGCCAGGACGCACAACACCGGCAAGCACTGGATCGGGGTTGCCAGTCCCCCAATACAGCAGATTCAGCGCCGGATCGTAGGTTCCCGTCAGCCACATAGACCCGCCGCCGCGCGACATCCGCTGCTTGTTGGGCCACGTCGCGGAAGCCGGAGTTCCCGGTTCGGGCAGACTGCTCCAGCGCCAAATCTCATTGCCGGACATCGGATCAAGTGCAATAATCCAGTGCGGCACGTCCGCCTGATCGCCCGAAGTGCCAATAATGATTTTGTCCTTAACCACAAGCGGCGCGACCGCTAGATAATAGCCGAAACTCGAGTCCGCGATTTGCTTGTCCCAGATCTGCTTTCCGGTCCGCGCATCGAGACAAAGAAGGTGCGCGTCGGTGGTTCCATAATAAAGACGGTTTTTGTACATCGCCACGCCGCGATTGCTGATGTGATTCCCTTCAGAGGGCCGCTGGAATTGCCAAACTTGCCGGCCGGTCCGCGCGTCGATAGCCCAAATGTGATCGGGAGCAGTAAGATACAGAATGCCGTTTACCTCAAGCGGCGTACCCTTCAAGCGCTGGCCATGCGTCTGAAAGGACCACGCCAATGTGAGCTTACCGGCGTTCTCTTTGTTGATCTGGTTTAGCGTGCTGTAGCGGCGGCCGGAGTAATCGCCGTTGTAGGTAGGCCACATGCCCGTGGGCGCTTTGAGCAGTTCCGCCGGATCGAGACCCTGCGCACTCAAGACCGAAACAAACGCGGCGAAGAGCAGAATGCCGCGAATCATCTCAGCGTCTCAAGATAGGCAAACATGTTGTGCATATCAGCTTCAGTGTATTTGTGCAGCAGTTCGCGGTGCGCTTGCAGCGGGTCCTTCACTTCCGCCCGCACATCACGCTTCGGCCATGAATGATACCAGCCGTTTCCATCGACAATCGCGATATTGAATGCGTCTTCGTACACGAGTTCGCCAGACACTTTCTGCCCGGCGCCAATCTCAACCGTCGCAGTTTTCTTGACTCCAGCCGAGGGCCAAAGAAAGCGCGGCTCAAGCTCTATCGGCGTGTACTTTTTGGCAATGCCGGCAAGATCGCCCGTCGGTGAGTGACAGCCAGAACACTGTCCGTCTCCATAGAAGAATTTTTTGCCTGCGGCGGCGTTCCCGGTAAGAAGCGCGGCAAGCGAGTAGGCACCCGAGGGCCGCCCCGCAGACCGCCGGTCGGACTCTTTCACGCGGGCGTGCAGGAACGCAACAATATCCGCCACCTCATTTTGCGGTATTGCAAACGGGGGCATACCTGCCGCGGGGCGTCCTTCGCGAATCACCTGTCCGATGAGATCGCCATCCTTGTCGTGCCGGACAACAGAAGACAAGACCAGGTTCGGGCCTTCCCCTCCGGTGGCGTCACTGCCATGACAGAAGGAGCATGATTTGACGAACAACTTCTGGCCACGCATTGCGGCCTCTTGTGGTGCAGATCCCGGCCCCGGCGTTTGAGCAGCAGCGCTGCAGGCCAGCGCACAAAAAAAGAGCAGGGCCAGGGTGAGTCGCGGACGATTCTTCATTCTTTTGAGCCAAACGAATAGCCTACTACCCGCTCTTCGGAGGCAAACAACGAATCCTGACGCTTTCCTTCGGCATCCTGTTCTAGGGATTGTCGGGCTGCGCTGGAGCGGAGGGGACTTCTGCTGCCTGGCTGACCGATGCAGGAATTTCTACTTCACTTTCGGAAACTGCCGAGCCGTTCTCCCTCATAGGCACGCCGCATTCGCAGCAATCGCTGCAGCGGCGGCATCGTTCGCAAAGGTGATTGCCGCAGGCGTCTTTCGTGCAATAAACACAAATCTTACGAGAGTCGTCGCCGCAAATTGAGCAGGTAAATGTTCCCGGTTCCATATCTTATTTCTTCGTTCGCTTACTAGGGGCGGCTGGTGCTTCCCTGCTGATGGTACCGCGGCAGCGCTGGGCTTCCTCGTCGGCGATTTTGAAATCTTCCTCCTGGCTCTTGGCTAAATCGCGAAGATCGCTTCGCAGTTGCTGGCGGCTGTTGAAATCGGCGGCAATCAGTTGAGCCAGCTTATCGGCGGTAGCGCGATTGGCGTATTCTTTCGCTCCTTCGTCCAGTGAACGGGCCGTAGTGTCCAGGGCTTCCAGGCGGAAATACAGGTCCAGACCAAGAGACAGACTCTCCGGTCTCCCGGAAAAAAGTTTTGTGGCAATAGTCAGATCGTTGAGCTGCCGCTCGGCTGCCGACCGTTGGACGATGTAGGCATCGGGCGCTCCCTTTTGCGCTGACCATTGTTGCGGATCGAGCCCGAGAAGCACCGGTCGCAATTGATCGGCCTGCTTCAGCACATCCGCGATCGTTTTGCGAACGTCCCAAGGCGTTTCAAGTCCGCTGTCCGATGCACCGGTCGAAGGGGTTTGTGCAGTGGCCCGTGCGGCGGGGACCAAAACGGCCAGGCAAATTAACAGCGCCCAGCCGCGAGGGCAGGAATTCATTCGCCTTTATTGTACCGGCGTGGGCGCAGGCATCTTTTCTTCGGAGGTGAAGGGCGAAGCTGGAAGACCGACGGAGTTGAAGAGATTCACGATCGGCGCATTCGCCCAACCAAACCGGACGTACTCGGGCCGCGTCACTTGCGGGCTCGTCACCAACACCGAAGGTCCGTCGATGCGGGCCGTTGCAGCGACAAAACGATGGTCCTCACCAGCAATTTCAAAGCCCTCCAGCGTACCGCCTTTCGCGATCAGTCCGCCCTCGACGTGATCGAACCAGACGCGCATGCCGCCGTTCTCCGCACTGGTTTGGCGAAACAGCGGCCCGGAGTACTCGATGTGTTCGCCATATGCGACGGCGCGGGCGGCGAGGGCGAGACGCGCGCCCACGGCCTGCTTGTCCGGCGGATGGATATTATCCGGGTTGCCGATATCGATTGACACGGCCATGGCGGTGTTCGTAAGCGCCAACGTGCGGAGTTGGGCTTCACGGATGATGGGCCAGCTTTCGCTAGCCGCCGTTTTGAAGGAGGAGATCTGCACGAATAAGAAGGGAAAATTGCCCTCGCGCCAGTGTGCGCGCCAATCCGAGATCAGGGCGGGAAACACCTTGTCGTAAAGCGGCGCTCGTGCCGCTTCGCTGTCTGATTCGCCCTGATACCAGATGACGCCTTTCATGACGAACGGCGTAGCCGGAGCAACCATGCCGTTGAAGAGAGCGGCGGGCGCCCAGGAGGCAGGATCGGGGCGCCAGGGATGTTTCGGCAGCGGACGGTTCGCGCTACGGGCGGCAGCGTCTTCCCGCTTTTCCGCTGCAACGATGGCGGCAGTATCGGCCTGTTGATCGATCATTCCGGCCCGCGCCGCAAACACGGGCATCAGCGAAGCATCGGAAGAAATGCCATCCAGGCTGATCCAGGATGCGCCCGGCGTTCCGCCCCAGGAGCTGTCGATCAGCCCGATCGGCACGTGCTCTTTGTTTTGGAGATCGCGGCCAAAGAAGTAAGCGACAGCGGAAAATTTCGCCGCGGTTTCCGGCGAACAGACCGTCCAGGATGGCTCGCCGGCAAAATCGTTCAGCGGATAATCGGAGGCTTTGTCACCGACTAAAAAAAGCCGCATGTCCGGATGGTTGGCATCCTTGATCTCCGCGGCTGAATTGTTCACAATAGCCGATCCTGGAAAGCCGCTCACGGGCATCTCCATGTTCGATTGGCCGGAGGCGAACCAGACATCGCCGACGAGAATGTCGTCGAGAGCAATCTTGTTGCTTCCCGTCACGGTCAATTGAAACGGGCCTCCGGCGGATTGCGGAGGCAGATACAAGCTCCAATGGCCAAGGGGGTCCCCGGTGCTGGTCGCCGTCGCGCCGTGGAAAGTGGCCGATACAGATTCACCCGGCTCGGACCATCCCCAAATGTGGATCGGCTGATCGCGCTGAAGAACCATGTGGCTGCTGAACAGCTTGGGAAGCCTTACTTCGGCTTGGGCCGCAAACGCCGTGGAGGAAAGAAGAAGGAGAAGAACAGCCGGTTGGAAAAAAGCTCTGCGGTTCATTGGCATTGTTATTCGAAGCGTTGCTGACGCGTTGGTTTGTAGGCCTCCGCGAGAAACTTGGTGGTGGTGGTGGTTTCGCCGTCATGGTCGCGATGGGGCGTAAGGATAGACCAAAGATCGACGATGGGCTTCACCGTGTAACGATACAGCGAGCCACGATCCACGCGATATGAAATGGGTTCATCGGGCTGAACCAGGACCGCGTCAATGGCTCTGATCAGAACCGGAGACGTGCTCGGTAGCCGCGTGTGTTGCACCTTCACTTCTCCTTCCATGACATCAATGCGCACCGTATCGTCTTCATCGACCGCGAGCGACACGGCGGCGGGTTCATTGGCCGTGATAATGGCCGAAGGTGTGTAGATGCGCTGGATGGGCTGGTCCCACGTGGGGCGGAGTTTAATACGGACGCGGCCGGAGATCACGTCGAGCAGGTCGCCCTCCGTCGCGGTGTTTTGGCGGAAGATCGCACGCGAGTTGGCGAATAGATCGAAGCTGCTTCCGCCTACCAGTTCGAAGTGCGCATACCCGTCGGCGCCGGTCGCGAGAGATTGCCGGACAGGCACCTGCTCGCCCTGGGAAACCGCCCACGGCTGCCCATCGCGGATACGGGTCACTTGCCCGGTCGCGATGGTGACGCGCGCTCCGAACATCTGCTGGACGGCATGGTCGGGCAGTGCCGTCTGTGCGCTTGCGTAGTGCGCGAACACACCCATAAGAACCGCAGTCGATACAAACGCCGCCGGGTAAGGCATGCTCCATCGTAGCTATTCGATACGCAGAGCCTCTATGGGGTTGACCGATGCGGCGCGCCGCGCGGGGAAAAAGCTGGCCAGCAGCGCCGAGATGGCCAGCACAACCGCGACCGTGATCAAAGTCGGTACGTCCCATGATTGAATGCCGAAGAGCAGCTTGCGCATCAGCGTTGACGCCGCTACCGAGCAAACCAAACCGGAGGCGATTCCAATCGCAGTCAATCCTCCCGCTTCTTTGAGGATCAGAGCATAGATGGAACCCGGCTGCGCCCCGAGCGCCATGCGTACTCCGATCTCACGGGTTCTTTGGCTTACCGAATAAGCGATCACCCCGTAGAGTCCGACTACGCCTAGCAGTAATGCCAGCGCGGCAAAGCCTCCCACCAGCCAGGCCGCGGAACGATGTAAATAGGCACTCGGCGAGTCCTGAATAAGTTCATTCATCGTCGCCGGGTTGAGGGTACCCACGTCGGGATGAGATCGATGGACGGAGGCATCGAGCGCCGGGAGCACCGACTGTGGGGCTTGCGACGTACGGACCACGAGCGAAAAGAAGGTAGTGGGCTCTTGGTTGAAAGGGCAATATTCCGCTGGCCAGACCTTCGAGTCGAGCGGGCCCTCCCTAATGTCGTCCACAATGCCGATGATCTCTCTGATCGACTTCGGCGATAGCTCGTAATCGCCAATCTTTTTGCCGATGGGATCTTCGCCGGGGAAGTATTCTCTTGCCAGCGCTTGATTAATGACCACCACGCCGGGCTTCGACGCATCCTCGGCATCGGTGAAATAACGGCCGCGCACCAGCTTTGCCCGGAGCGTCCTGAAGTATCCCGCGCTTACCAACCGGTTATTCACTTCATTGTGCTCTCCGTGGTAAGGCCGGCCCACCAACCTGATCCAATCCGTATAGAGATTGCCGGTCACGGGAAGCTTGTTGGAGAGGGCAACCGAATTTACGCCAGGCAGACTCGCTATATCGTTCACGATCTGCCGGCCGAGCGCAATGGCCTGCTCGTCCTTTCCATAGCGGTTATCCGGCGCAGCAATTCCCAGTGTGGCCAGATGATCGGGCTGGAATCCAAGGTCCACATGGAGCATCCGGTAAAAGCTTTCCCCGAGTAGCCCAGCGCCCACCAATAACACCATAGCCGTGGCCAACTCCAGCACCACCAGCTTGGAACCGAGCCTGCGCCATGTGTTGCCTGCCGATCCGCGACTGCCTTCGGCCAAGCCTTCCCGCATCTCCGACAGGGAAAGATGCAAAGCGGGCGTGATAGAGAACACCACGACCGCTAGCAGCGAAATCGCGCCCGCGAAGGCCAACACCCGAACGTTTAACCCGAGGCCTAGCAGAAACGGCATGGAAGCCATCATGTCCGCTGGAATGAGTTTTGCAAGAAGTTTCATGATCCAATCGGCGGACAAGAGGCCTAGCGCGCATCCCGCGGCCACCAGCACCACGCCTTCAGTCACAAACTGGCTCATTAACCGCGCGGCTGATGCACCAAGCGCGCTGCGAACGGCAATCTCGCGGCGACGGCCCTCGGAACGGACCAGCAGCAAGCTCGCTACATTCACGCAAGCGATCAAAAGCAGTAGCCCCGCTCCTGCCAGCAGCAACAGCAGTATGGGGCGGATATCTCCCGTAATAACTTCGGACAAAGACACCACGCTAGCGCTTTGACCGCGATTGGCATCGGGATATTGCCTTTCCAGTTGCCGCGCAATCGACTTCATATCGGCGGAGGCCGCCTGAACGGAGATGCTGTCCTTAAGTCGTGCTATCCCGACGAAGTTATGGCAACTTCGCGTGACATCGCAGTAGCCGGAAGCGTGGATGGGCGTCCAGAACTCAGCCCGGCCTGCGGGAGCAAATTGAAAATTCCGCGGCAGCACTCCGACGATGGTTTCTGGAACCCCACTTAACCGAACGGTTTGGCCGATCACATTCTTGCGTCCACCGAACCGGTTCTGCCATGTGGAGTAACTCAATATCACGGTATTAGGCTTGCCCGGCAGATCTTCGCCAGTATAGAAGTCGCGGCCGAGCACGGGAGTAACGCCCAGCGTGCGAAAAAATCCATCGCTCACCCGTTCGGCATGTACCACGTCTGTACCCGCAAGAGTGCTCAGCAAATAACCACTTCCGGCGTAGATATCCAGCAACCTGAAAACTTTATTACGTCGCTTCCAATCGAGGTAATTGGGGTAAGAAAGGTAACCGCGCAGATAGAGCGCGCTGCTTTCCGTGACGCCAACCAGCCCATTGGGATTCCGGTAGGGCAGCGGCTTAATCAGCGCGGCGTCCACAAACGCGAAGATCGCGACACTCGCGCACAGGCCGAGAGTCAGCATCAAAATCGCGGTGCAGGTGAATCCTGGATTCTTTCGTAACTGCCGGATAGCAAAGCGAATATCCTGCAGCAGGTCGTCGAGAAACGGAATCGTGCCTCCATCGCGGTAAGCCTGCTTGGTAGACTCCACGCCGCCCAGCTTCAGAAGCGCCTCTCGCCGCGCTTGCTCGGGAGTCATGCCGGCTCGGACGTTGTCGTCGATATGCATCTGCAGATGACCTTCGATTTCGTCCGCCAGCTCCCGATCCCGCTGCTCATTCGGCAACAGCCCGCGCAGCCGCAACATCCACGCGCGTAGCCGTTTCATGTCGGGTCCTCTGTAGGCGAAAGAAACCGCGCCACGATCGCGGTCGTCTGTTCCCACTCTCTCGCTTCCTTCTCCAATTGCTTCCGGCCCACGCGCGTTAGCTTGTAAAACTTAGCCTTGCGATTGTTCTCCGAAACGCCCCATTCGGAAGCGAGCGATCCTTCCTGCTCCAATTTCAGCAATGCGGGATACAAAGTGCCGTAGTTCAGAAGCAGCAGATTACCGCTGGTCTGCTCAATGCGGCGAGCGATCCCGTATCCGTGAAGCGGCCCCAACGTCTCCAGAGTTTTCAACACCATCAAAGCGAGAGTCCCTTGCCATACATCTGCCTTATCGCTCATATTGAACCTATTTATTACCCATAGGAAGCTTAGCATGTTGCATATGGGTAAACAATAGGTGTCCCTGAGCCGGTACGGGATTAAGCGGTACGGTACGCCATCGCGCTTGTTTGCGGATTCTGTTAAAAAGGTGATGCGCAGCGAAAAAGGAGCTATTGAATGGGGATCGACAAGCACAGTGTCAGCGTGATAATTCCGGCGTACAACGCCGGCAAATACATTGGGCAAGCGCTGAATTCAGTGCTTCAGCAGAAGCGTCCCGCGAAGGAGATTATTGTCGTGAATGACTGCTCCACCGACGATACGCTCGATGTCCTGAAAATGTACACGGAAGCATATCCGAATTTCATCAAGGTGCTCAGTACAGGCTCGAACTCCGGCGTCAGTGCGACTAGGAATATGGGGATCCAAGCGGCGGAAGGCCAACTCATTGCATTGTTGGACGGAGATGATTACTGGAAAGATTGTCATCTGGCGATCTTGGTGGGACTGTTGGAACGCTACCCGGAAGCGAGTTGGGCGTTCTCCGAAATGGTCAGTTTTTTTCCAGACGGAACGTTAGAAAATCACACTTGCGGCGGCAGCATACCGGACAACCAGCCGTTCGATGGATTTCTACAATTTGCATGGTTTTGCCGGGCGCAGACATCGACCGTGGTCATCAAGAAGGACGTTTTCGAACGTGTGGGATACTTCACAACCGAATACCGCCAGGCAGAGGATTACGATCTGTTTATGCGGATCTCCAAAGATCACCCTGTCATTCACAGTCCGGAGGTGACCACATTCTGGCGCAAGCATCCGGCATCCTTGACCGCCGCGAACCCCAAAAAATACAATGTGCGGACCATGTCCATCCGCCACGCTTATGTGCAGCGGTACAAGGGGGAGATGACTCCCCGACAGGTGCTGGATCTCGGCCGCATCGCCGAGATATCTTGGCGGGACGAAATATCACAGGCCTTTTATTCGAACGATCACGAGATCTTTTCCGATTTTATAGAGTGCCGGAAGTACCTCCCGAACCCTGGAATTGCAACTCCCTGGAGAGTACTGCGGCGCGCTAGACCTTTACGGACCGTCTTGCATCGTTCGCGTAGTCTGCGACAGAAACTGCGCTGGATGTAATAGGCCGCGCCGCGCGGCAGGATAAACAGCTCTATCTGGGCTGCGCTCCGGAATTCAGCTTCTTTGTGTAGTCCCGGCGTTGCCTTGCTTGAATCTGCTCCGCCAGCACCATTTCACGCGCAGCCTCGCCGGACGACCCCAGCTTGCGAAGAGCGGTCCCTAGCGCATAATGCGCTTGAATGTAATTCGGGTCAAGTTCGATCGCACTACGCAGCGGAGCAACGGCGTCAGCAGGCCGATCAAGTACAAGCTCGCACTTCCCCCATTCGAAGAAGGCCTCTTTGTATTTGGGGTTAGCCGCCGCAGCCGCTTGCAGGTGCGGCACAGCCTCGGCAGGATGGTTCTGTTTGCGCAGAATCTCCCCCAACAGGCAATTAGAAACAGGATCGGTGGGGTAGTAACTCAGTTCTCTCCGGAACTCCGACGCGGCCAGATCCAGCTTGCCTTCTCTCCAATAGATCTGCCCCAGCCCAGAGTGAACTCCGGGGAAACGGGGGTTCACTTTGTCCGCGGCCTGGTATTCCGCCAAGGCATCGTTATCGTGAAACATGTTGTCATCGGCCATGCCCATCATCACGTGAGCCGCCGCCGAGTTCGGGTTGACGGCCATGATGCGCGCAAAGACGTCCGGGACTGCCTTGTAATTCCCCGATCGCATGTAGGCCTTCCCCAAAAGATCGAGCGTGGCCAGATCGGTGGGTTGCAGGCGGTTGGCGCGTTCCAGATAATTGGCCGATTGCGGATAGCGATCGAGAGCAAACAGCGTAAAGCCCGCAAGATCGAGCGTTTGAAAATCTCCGGATGTGGCACTCAGCCGTTGGAGCAGAGGCCACGCATCCCGGTAATGCTGCGCCCGGAAGTAGGCAATCGCCAAATTTCGGGCGGTCGTACGATTCCCGGGCTCCACTTTCAACGCGCGTTCATACAGAGCAATCGCTTCCGCCTGCTTGCCCTGACGGGCAAGAGCAATCGCTAGGTCGTTGAGAACCTCCACAGAGTTTGGATCGAGCGCCAGCGCCTGCTGAAAAGCCTTTGCAGCGGCTACGTTGTCTCCCGCTTGCAGCGCCTCGGAGCCTGCCACCAGCAAGGCTCGCAATGGTGCCGTTGCTTGCGCCCGGCAGAAACCTGACAGCAGCATTATCAGGGAGGCAAAAAAAAGAGCCATCCGCCAACGCGATCTTCCGCGTTTTGGAATGGCCCTGGATATCGAACAGCTCACAAACTAGAAGTACAATTTTAGCCCAAACTGAATTTGCCGAGGCCCCCGGTCAGCGGTAAGTTGTCCGAACGTTGCACTATCCACGTTCGTCGAGACCGTGGTGAAATTTGTGTGATTAAAGGCGTTGAAAAACTCGCCCCGGAACTGCAAACTGAAACGCTCCGTAATCTTGAAGTTCCGTATGCCGGAGATATCCCAGTTCTGCAATCCAGGACTTAACAGGACTCCGCGCCCCGCGGTTCCGAAGTGCCCGATAGCATCGGCGAACGCCGCTGTGTTGAAATACTGCGCCACCGTTCCCGGACCGCTCAAGGAAGCGCCCGTAACCAGGTCCGGCCGTGGCGAGGCAGAGCTAGGATCGATTCCAATGCCGCCGGGAAAGGTTCCCGCGCCGCCAGTAAAATCGTTCGAGTTGAAAGGGTCGCTCGATTGCGTAAGCGTGAGGGACTGGCCGGATTGCACGGTGGTGATTCCCGAAATCTCCCAGCCTCCCAAAACATGCCCCACAATTCCCCGCTGGTCCTTGAAAAAGGGCAAGTCATAGACGTAATTCGCGACGAAGACATGCGGCGTGTTCAAGTCTGCCGGACCGTAGTTGTACCCATAGTTGTAAGCATTGGGTACTCCCTCGCCACGATCGGCCCCGTTGTCAGTTAGATTCTTCGAATACGTGTAGGAAATTCCAAAGGTGAGCCCCGTAGCTACGCGATGGTTCAGCGAGACCTGCAGCGAGTTGTAGTTGCTGTAGAACAGCGGGGCTCTTGTGGTGATAGCTCCGTAGCCGAGATACGGCCGGACGGCGTTCACATCGACGGTTGGATTAGCTTCGCGAGCCGCCAAAGTGGGTTGATTAATATCCACGTCACCTAACAGGTGTCTTGCCTGATTGCCGACATACGCTACCTCCAGCACGGTATTGGGAAGAATCTCCTGCTGCACCGAAAAATTGTAATTCTGATAGCTCGGAATTTTAAAGGCGGGAGTCCCCGTCGCGGTAACGTTTCCAGGTCCCAGAGGGGGTCCCGGGGTTCCGGCGGTCGGATGATCGAAGCTGGTGTTGAAAACTACAGACTGCTGCAGAAGAGGAGGGTCGGCGAACGCATTCTGCTCCCAAATGCCATTCAAAACCCGGTCGTAGTAAATGCCGTAGCCGCCGCGAATAGCGGTCTTGCCATTGCCGAAGACATCCCAGGCGAAGCCGAAACGGGGACCGAAGTTGTTATTCGAATTTGGATTCACCAGACTTCCGTACGGCGAGCAGGTAACAGCAGCCACCTTCTGAGCGGCCCCGCATGAGGAGCCTGATGGGAAAATGATTCCGTTCACGTAGGTGGACGGAATTATCGCCTGTCCCGCAACAAATTGTCCATTAGCGGGATTGATTGCAGGAATCTGCGCGGGATTGAAAACGGAAGGATCGAAGTTATTTAAGACGTTGTTAGCATCCGCGGGCGAGGGAAAGAAACTATAGCGCAAGCCGAAATTTAGCGTAAAATGCGGCGTAACTTTCCAATCGTCTTGCACATATCCTTCCAGATTGTAGTACTTCAGGTCGGGAATGATGTCGCGACTCGATTGCGAAAACTCTGAAGCATTGCCGAGCAGGAAGTTCGCGAAAGCTGGATTGCCGTACGCGTTCCGGAACGCAAAGTTTCCATTCGTGGGATTTACCGCATTTTCTGTCTTCGTCATCCACGAGGCCGTAATACCAGCCCGAATCGTGTGATTGCCGTGAACCACCGAGAAATTGTCATAGAAGTTCTTATCGATGTTTCGTTCAAAATAGGGCGCTGACGGAAGCGCTACTCCGGTTAGGCCGGAGATCGTAATGCCTGGTATACGTCCGTATGGATCGCTAAACGGCAGGCCTCCCGCAAGCGCCCCCACGAAAGCCGGAGAATTCACTACGCCGGTGATATTGCTGTTGATGGCGCCCCAGGAGTAGTTGAAGGCCGCCTCGTTCACGACCGTCGGAGACAGGGTCCAGGTCACGTTCGCCACCACATTTTGGCCGGGAGCGTTGGTGGAGGTGGATGAAATGCCGGGCAGCGGCTCCCCGGCAAACAATCCGCCCGGTTCGGTCGTGGGCACCACGTCGTGCATATACCGGCCAAACACATGAATCTTATCGCTAATATTCTGGTCCAGCCGAACAAGATCCTGCCGATAATTTTGCAGAGCATTCACGTTGGCAATGTAGTCGGTGCCATTTGCGGCGTTGGCTGGAAATTTGGAATAAACATTCGATAGGAAAGCCTTTGCGTTCTGGCTGACGCAGGAGGGATTGATTTGGCCTCCAGCAGGACTGTTAGCGATACAACCGGCGGGCGCCGAGGCCGTATTCAATTGTGTCCCCGCAAAGGTTCCGCCCAATTCCGCCGACGTGGGAACAGCAGCATTATCCGTGGAAGGCTGGCCTGTTTTGCGCCACTCCTCCGACCAGAAGAAGAATGTCTTAGACTCCTTTCTGCTGTATAGCTTCGGAATGAAGAGCGGACCGCCCACGGTAAACCCGTAGTTGTTATATCGCAGCGGAGGTTTCTTCTGGCCTGCCGTGTTTGAGAAGAAGTCGTTTGCATTGAAGATGTCGTTGCGAACAAATTCGTAGACATCGCCATGAAAGTCGCTGGTGCCGGATTTCGTGGCCACCACGATCTGACCGCCGCCGCTACGCCCGAATTCGGCGTCGTAGGTGCTCCTCTGCATCGTGAACTCCTGGATGGCGTCCACGCTCGGCACATTCAGCAGCGTTTGATTGGACCCGCTGTCATTAATATCGGCTCCGTCCACCGTCCAGTTGTTCGCGCCTTCGCGGGCACCGTTGACAACGATGCTGCTGGTATTTGAAATGCCGAAATTAACAATGGCTGGCAGTCCCGAGACAACGCCGGGCTGCAGGGTCGTCAGTTGTTCGAAGTTGCGGTTATTCAGTTGGAGTTCGCGAATCTGCGTACCGGTGATGGTCGTCGATTGCGCGGCCGTCGACGTCTGGACGGGTGTAGCTGTCTCCTGAACGGTCACGTTCTCGGTCACTTCACCGGCCTGCAACTGCTCGTTGAGCGTCCGGTGCTCCGAGACTTGAAGAATTACATTTTCTCCCTGATAGGTCCGGAAGCCGGTCCGTTTTACCGTGACCGTGTAGGTGCCGGCCGGAAGATTCGTTGCTGTGTAATTACCGCTGGTGTCCGTGGACACCGTCCGCACGTCAGTGTTCGTCTCGTTATTGTGAATCAGCACCGTAGCATCGGTGATGACTCCGCCCGAGGCATCGGTGACCGTGCCGCTGAGAGTGGCGGTTATTTCCTGCGCCACGCCCGTCCCCTGCAAAAGAAAGAGAACCAGCAAACATGCTGATATCACTAACCATTTCTTTGTCATTCCGCGAAAACCCTCGCCTTCGAATCGCATTCGCCAAGGGAAGCAACTCCGGTCGTCGGCCTACGTCTCTTGAAGGATGGCAACAAGGCACCCGACAGGACGAGATGACTAATAGAGCCCTGCCAACAACATCGGATCTGCCAAAACGTCAACTTCACAGCATCCGAACCACCTAGCGTTGGATAAATCATAAGCTGTACCAGGTATAAACGCAAGAAAAATTACTGTAGAAACAACTAGAAAATAGAAATACAAACCGCGAGGGAGAAAATAGAAAGCGTAAGAAGCGTAAAAATGACCGGGCCCGCGCTTCGCCAGACACGATAGACCGCAACCGCCGCCGCCGACCAAGTTGCGCAGAAGGTTAGGCAATACAGCGGCTCCGTTTAGCTCCGCCGTATTTCAGGCAAGTTTAAAAGTTATACTTCAAAGCAAGTTGGATATTACGAGGTAGTTGCGCGGACTGCACCAAGCCGAAACTGGGTCCGAGGCCGCCGTTCGGCGCATTGAGGACAACCGAGTTGCTGATGTTGATCGCTTCCCCTCTAACCTCCAGGTTTTGATGCTCCGTAAAGTGGAACAACTTAGAGACGCCCAAGTCGGCTTCGGCCATGCCCGGTCCACGAATGACACCGGTACCGCATGTGCCTAATTGTCCTGGGGATGGTTGGGCAAAAGTCGACGGATCCCAGTACTGATAACCGCCGAGCGAGCTGTTTTGATCGCCGAAGACATTGGGAGAAGCAATGCAATTGGCTCGTTCGTTCCCGGAACGCGTACCCGATGGGTCGCCCGCGGCGGTCACTTCGAACGGGAATCCGCTATGAACGTTCAGGAGCAGATTTACCTCCCACCCTCCCAAAACTGCATCGACGAACGTATTCGCATTCTTGCCGAACATACGGTTGTGGCCGAAAGGAATCTCGTAAGTCACATAACCATTGAAATCCTGGGCAATGTCCTGCGGACAGGTACCGTAATCCAGGGCCTGATTATATGTATATTCCGGGAAGGCGTAACCGCCGTTGGCTTGCGTCTGTCCAGAGTTGGCGTCGCCGTACTGGCCGAAGAATCCAGAGGCATTCGTCATACATTTCGAATAGGTATAGTTCAACTGGAATTGGAGACCAGTCGAAAGGCGGTGCTGCACCGAGGCTTGGAGGGCATTATAGTTTCCGTAGCCATTGGAATCGATAACTCGTTCGATGCCGCTGTTATGGCCGACAACGCCGCCGGTTTCCAACTGCAGGGCTGGATTGCCAGCCAGGTAAAGGCCGTTTGAAACGGTGCCGTCGGGGTGCAGAACCCGCTGATGGCCGTAGTAAATGTTCGTGAGATGGGTATTCTTTTCCCCTACGTAGGCGACCTGCGCGGTAGTCGAGTTCCCAAATTGGTGTTGAATCGTGAAGTTGTACTGCTGGGAGACCGTGGGCCGGAAGTTGGGATCGATGATATGAATGGTCTGCCCCTGGAAACAAGCGGCCGGTGAGGGCGTCTCCAACACAGCTGTCGGCGTACAAGTAGAAGGCGGCAACACGTTAAAGCCTTGGCTGAGCGTGCTGCCGGGCAGCGGGTCGGCAGGCAAATATGTTTGCGCAACCGCCCCTTGCCAAGGTGGATTAGCGGATGGAATGTTGTTTACGCCAATGCCCTCAAAGAAATCGGTCAGACCCCAACTGCCGCGAATGACCGTTTTGTTATCGAATGGAGTCCAGGCAAAGCCCAAACGCGGTTGATAATTTGTGATGCCGTTGTATTGGTTGTACAGTGCCTGGCAGTTTGAGTAGCCGCAGTTCGACTGACCGGCGAGAACGACTTGGCCGGTGAACACGCCATAGTTGGTCGCCCGATTGTCGACTTCATATTGCGGCGTGTGCAGTTCGTAGCGGAGGCCCAGGTTCAGAGTCAGGTGGTCGTTGACGCGCCAATCGTCTTGAAAAAACGCTCCGTATTGGCTGTAACGAAGGCCGCGGGTGCCGACGTTCTGGCCGAGCTGGAGAAATTCGGGCAGGCCCAACATAAAATCGGCCCCTCCGTTTCCAATCGAGCCAGAACCAGGACGCGCCGTATATTGACCGTTGAAATCGAAATTGCCCGACGCGCCGGCATTGCCCGAGTAGAACACATCGTCGCGGTAGCGGAAAAACTGGAACCCCACATGCATGGTGTGATTGCCCTTGGAAATAATGGCAGTGTCTTCGGCCTGGATCGCCGTATCGTTGAAGGCCTGCACGATATTGTTCGTGCCGATGTTTGTGACAACGCTGTTAACCAGATCCATGGTAGGCAGGAACGTGGAGGGTACGCCCGCGATTCCGAAGAGCGAAGGCAGATTTTGCCCAGTGGCGTTACTGGCTGTGTTGTAGGAGCTGACGGGGAAGTTAATTCACTCCCGCGCGCATATCGTTCACGATAGTTGGACTGACGGTATGCGTCCAATCGAGAACCCCGGAGTACAGCGGAAAGACGCTGGACGAATTAAACAGCAGGGGCTGGCTGTTGGTGGTGGGATTCGTTACGTATTGCTGGGTATAGCGCCCGTAGACGTGATCTTTGTCCGTCGCGGCCCAGTCGACCTTGATATCGCCTTGATCGCCGTTGGTATAAGAATGGCTAGCGTTCACCTGATTGTTGGTCAGTTTGCCATTGATCGGGGCGGCATAGAATTGCGAGCTAAGAATCTTGGCCGCTGCCGGGCTGATCAGGTTGGCGGGAATCCGATTGAAGGGGAATACCGCGCGAGTCCCTGGAGAAGAGGTCGAGTAAGGGTTATAAAGCTGCTTTGACGCGACGCTGCACACACCCGCGGAATTAAATGCGCCTCCAGCGCCGGTACATAGGTCTCCGAAGTCGGCCGATCCATTCGGTCCGCCACCCGGGCGTTCGACCGCGGTGAAAACCGTGAAACCGCTGCTGGTAGCCGGTTGATCGTAGCGCTCGCCCTGATAGTCCGCGAAGAAGAACAGCTTATTCTTTACAATCGGACCGCCCAGTGTTCCCCCAAATTCGTTATAACGGAGGAGCGGACGCGGGAGATTGTTGAAGTTGTTTTGCCAGAGGTTGGCGTTCAACTTGTCGTTCCGGAAGAACTCGAACACATCGCCATGGAACTGGTTTGTGCCGGACTTGATCGTGGTGTTAATAATGCCGCCGAGATAATTCCCGAATTCAGCGGATGCATTGGTGGTGATCAAATTGAATTCTTGGATGGCATCGACACTCGGGGTGTAGGCGACGTCGCCCTGAGCGTTCTCGTTATTATCCAAACCGTCAAGAAGGTAGTTATCGTCCTGTTCGCGGTTGCCGTTGATGTAAGGACGTCCGCTGGCGAACGTACTCAAGCCCGCACTGGTACCGGTGCCGCCGACGAAAGAGGATGCGTTAGTGCTGACCGAGCCAGGCGACAACAGCGTCAACTGATTATAATTCCGGGTGGACAGAGGCACCCCTTCAATGACATGCGAGTCAATGACGGTCCCGACTTGGGTGGATTCCGTCTGCAGGATAGGCGCGGCCGAGCTCACCTCAACAGTTTGGTTCATCGCCCCGACTTGCAACTGCATGTCGATCTTCGCCACTTGGTTCAAGACCAAAGCGACGTCGGATTTCACGGAAGCCTGGAATCCGGTCGCTTCCACGCGAATCCGGTAGCGACTCACCGGTAGGCGCGGGAACGTGTACGCTCCACCGCCATTCGTTTTGGTCGCCGTCTTAACGCCCCGCTCTAAATCTGTTGCCGTGACCGTTGCGCCGGAAACTGCGGCGCCGGAGGGGTCGGTCACCGTACCATTGATTGCCGCCGTCACCTCTTGGCTCCATGTCGTGACTCCTGCGGTTAACACGACGGCGAGGATGCAGAGAATAGCACAGAAACGACCCCTATTGGGCCGGTACGCGGCTGTTCGGTCGCCGACTAACACTTCTTTGTCATTCCGCGAAAACCCTCGCCTTCGGATCATATTCGCCAAGCGAAGCAACTCCGGTCGTCGGCACATCGTCCCCTGAAGGATGACAACAAAGCATCCGACGGGACGAGATGACTAAAAAAGCCCTGCCAACAACATCGGATCTGCTTAAAACGTCAACTTCACAGCATCCGAACCACCTAGCGTTGGATAAATCATAATCTGTACCAAGTACAAACGCAAGAAAAATTACTGCAAACCATAGAGAAGAAATGGGAAGCACCTCCAAAGAACTGCAGCAAAGTCCTCTGAAGAGCCCTGCTGTACGAAAAGCTAGGCCTTTGTCTTTCTGAAAGCTTCTGTTTTAATAATCCCGGACCCTTCGCGGATGGTGACAAGATGGTCCACCGCCACTTTCGACACCTTTTCGCGGCCGCCGTTTGGCCACTGGATTTCAATCTCTGCGATTTCCGCCGCTCCCAGGCCAAAGTGCAGGCGAAGATCGTTTACCGAATAGAAACTGGCCTGACTCAACACGGCTTGCGATTGCACCTTGCCGCCATACCGGACCGTTACGAGCGAGCCGATAGCCGTGCGGTTCGATTTCGTGCCGAGCAGTTTGACTTTCAGCCAATGTCCCGAGCCAGTCACGTCGTTCCGCAAAAGCGATGGCGGCTCGTTCAAGTTCATGATCAGCATGTCTACGTCGCCGTCGTTGTCGAAGTCGCCGAAAGCGCAGCCTCGGCTGGCGTGCATCGCGGCAACACCCGGCCCGGCCTGATCCAACAGTTCTTCGAACTTTCCATTGCCGAGATTCCGAAACAGGATTCGCGGACTCTTAAAGGGATAGTTGGGAAGCTTCGCTTCAATTTCGGGATACACGCTTCCGGTCACCCAAAACAGGTCAGGGTTCCCGTCGTTATCGAAGTCGTAGATCCCCGCTCCCCAACTGATATAGCGCGTTTCGACGCCCAATCCCGCTGAGTTCGTGACGTCCTCGAAATTCCCCTTGCCGTCGTTCCGGTACAGCACCGCCGTATCATCGGCGAAGTGGGTCTTTAGGATATCGAGCGAGCCGTCGACGTTATAATCGCCAACGCCCACACCCATGCCGGCCTGCTCCATCCCGTCCTCATTCAAGGCCACGCCCGTCTCCAGGCCGGCTTCGGTGAAGGTTCCGTCGCGATTGTTCTTAAAGAAGAAACTGGGTGTGGAATCGCAAGCGACGTAAATCTCCGGCCAGCCGTCATTGTCAAAATCGGCTGCAACGGCCGTCATCCCGTAACTGCCTTTCGCCTTTGAAACACCCGACTTTTCGCTCACGTCCGTGAACGTACCGTCGCCATTATTGTGATACAGCGCGGGAACGCTGGGCGGTAATCCGCGAGGCCCGCAGTTTACCGGAATCCCTTTCCAGTTGCAGTTTGGGTTTTCGCCTGGTTTGGGAATTGTTTTTGTGCTGAATTCCAGGTAGTTCGACACGAACAGGTCCAAATGCCCGTCGCGATCATAGTCGACAAATGTACACCCGGAGCCCCAACGGGTTCCGGCGTGAAGAAGCCCGGCCTTTTCAGTTACGTCGGTAAACGTCCCGTCACCGTTGTTGCGGTACAGCACGTTCTGTCCCCAATAAGTAAGGAACAGATCGTCGAAGCCGTCGTTATCGTAATCGCCGATCGCCACAGCGGAAGCCCAACCGGTACGCACCAGCCCGGCCTTCTCGGTAACATCGGTGAACGTGCCATCCCGGTTATTTTTGTAGAGCCGGTTAGTCGTACCCGGAGGCGCGCCTTCAAACCGGGTACCGCTCAGAAGAAAGACATCCAGCCAGCCGTCGTTGTCATAGTCGATCAACGCGCATCCGCAGCCGACCGTTTCCAAGATGTAGGTTTTCTGTGTTTCTCCCCCGTAGATCAGAGGTGCATGCAGCCCGGCTTGCGCGGCAACATCGGTAAAGCAAGCGTGAAACGGCAATCCCGACGGTTTACCCCTCGGCTGCGGCTTCACCTCACGCGATGAAACTCCCTGCGCCCAGGCCCTCACGGTTGAGCCCCCCACAATCGGCGCCCCCAGCAGAGCCATGCAAGCGCGCCGCGTCAATCCTTTCCGGTACATCGATTTGCAGTGTAGCAGTGCCCGTTCGGGGCATCCTAAAACCAGTTCTCGACTTGCAAGCCCGGCACTCGCTTGAACTCTTGAATATTGTTCGTCACCAGAGTTGCGCCGAAAGCTAAAGCAGTGCCCGCGATGAGAAGATCCAAAGGCCCGATGGGTAACCCGGCCTGATCCAGATCGTACCGTAAGCGGGCGGCTCGATCGGCGGCGCGTTCGTCAAACGGTAAAATCGTGATGGCACTGAGCAGCCGATGGAGCTCACGCCGCCTCTGGTCGGGCGAAGCCGACCTGAATGTTCCATACTCAAGCTCGTACGCCACAATAGCAGGGACGCCGAGATTGCTGGGAGACACCGTTGCGAGTTGCTGACGAACCTGCCCTTTACCTTTAAGCGCATGAATCAGGACATTCGTGTCGAGCGCAAACACTAGAACTCCTCGCGTGCGGCATCCGTTCCGTATCCACTGCGCAGTTCTGCCTCATTGGGAAAATCCACCTCTTTCCAACTGCCCAGCAAAGAAATTACGTCAGAAGGCCATTCGCTGAGAACACGTTTCCGCACAGCTTCGGCTATCCACTTGCTAGTCGACTCACCGGATCCCTGGACATGCTGTTTCACCAACTGCTCGGTTTTCTCGTCAAGATAAATCGTGACCTGTCCCATATATGTCCGATTATAATTGATCCCTCTCCCAATAACAATCACCGCAGGCGCGGAAAGCACTTTACATCTCCCACCAGAGGGTCGGCATACTCCAGAAACTCCGGTGTAACGTCGCGGCCGCTTTCCGCCAGGAATTCGGCAGGCATGGGACGCTCCCGGCGCGCCACCTTTTCGAGCGGCTCCAGCGTGGCCACACAGCCATAACGTGCGCCCGGTCCTCGTTGCAACGCTACCATCTTGCCTGTCTCTCCACGGATTGCGGCACGAACCGCTTCCCGCCCGCACAACTCCGCTTCCCGCCGATCCACTTCCGAAACAAACGCCGAGGAGCTGCGGCCCAATAAGGATGGACGCTCGCTGCGCACTCTCAACCGCAATTCCTTGCTGACAAGCCTACCCACGGCATGCCCGAGGTTCGAAGCCAGGCTGTGCTGCGGATTATCAGGACGATCCACATCGGCGCCGAACGGTTCCCCGTTCTCATCGAGCTGCCCTTCGCAAATGCAGACAAACACCCGGCCCAGTCGCCGGTACACCCCCTCGATATCGGAAAGAAGCTTCGCTCGGGGAAGCGGGCGCTCCGGACAGTAAATCAAGTGGGGAGCATCCTCGGGATAGCAACGCGCGAAGGCCGTCGCAGCGGCCACCCATCCAACATGGCGGCCCATCACTTCGCAGATCAGCACAGGCGAAGGCAGCGCGAGGTGGTCCAGCCCCATGTCGCGTACCGCATGCGCCCAGAATCTTGCGGCCGACCCGTAGCCAGGCGTATGATCGGTCTCCATTAGATCGTTGTCGACGGTCTTCGGCACGCCGATCACCTGCAGCTCATAACCGGCATCACGGGCGTACCGCTCAATGTCGAGCGCCGTTCCCATGGAACCGTTGCCGCCGTTATAAAAGAACCACCGCACATCGTGCCGTTCGAATGCCTCGAAGAGCAACTCCATGTCCTGCCCACTCAGTCTTTCGCGTGATGAACCGAGTGCGGCTCCGGGCGATTCCACCAGGCCGTCAAGCACAGCGCGATCCTGCTTCAGCAGATCGTACACTTGGTCGTGCATGATTCCGCGCAGCCCGTAAGCGCTACCTAAAAAACGAGGGATGGTTCGCCCCACTTCGCGAACCTGCCGAATTGCCGCAATCAGAGTGGCATTCATAACCGGAGTGGGACCGCCACCCTGCGCGATCAATGCTGAAGCCATGGAGCTACTTGGAACCCATCACTTCGAGTTTGCCGCATCCCGACGAAATGTCTCGGCGACAATCTTCTTGGCTTCGTCTTGTATTAGCTTTAAATGATCTTTGCCCTTGAAACTCTCGGCGTAAATCTTGTAAACGTCTTCGGTTCCAGAGGGCCGGGCCGCAAACCAGCCATTCTTTGTCGTCACCTTCAATCCGCCGATAGGAGCATCATTCCCGGGAGCCTTCGTCAGCATCGCCTCAATCGGATCGCCGGCCAACTCCTTTGCCGATATCTGATCGGGCGACAACCTTCCGAGCACAGCCTTTTCCGCTGGCGTTGCCGGCGCGTCGATACGTTGATAGACCGGATCGCCGAACTTGTTCGTCAGGTCGCGATAAAGTTCGCCGGGATCACGCTGGCTCTTGGCTGTAATTTCCGCTGAGAGGAGCGCTAGCAGCAACCCATCTTTGTCGGTGCTCCAGGGACCGCCGTCTTTTCGCAAGAACGACGCGCCCGCGCTTTCTTCTCCTCCAAATCCCAGCGAACCATCGAGCAAGCCATCCACAAACCATTTGAACCCAACCGGAACCTCCATAAGTCTCCGCTGAAGATCGGCCGCAACGCGATCGATCATACTGCTACTCACCAGAGTCTTGCCGATGCCCGCTGCATCGCTCCATTCGGGCCGATTGCGGAAAAGATAATGAATCGCCGCAGCCAGGTAATGATTGGGATTCAGCAGACCGGCGCTTCGCGTGACGATGCCATGCCGGTCCGCGTCGGTGTCACAGGCGAACGCCACGTCAAAGCGATCTTTCAATGCAATCAGACTCGCCATGGCGTAGGGAGACGAGCAGTCCATACGGATTTTCCCGTCCCAATCAAGCGTCATGAACCGGAACGTGGGATCCACTCCGGTATTCACTATCGTCAGATCCAGCTTGTAGCGTTCCGCGATGCGGCCCCAGTAGGCGACGCTGGCTCCGCCCAGTGGATCGACTCCCAGCTTCAATCCTGCGCCGGATACTACGGCGAGATCCAACACGGACTGGAGATCGTTCACGTACCCGGAGACATAGTCGTGACGATGCGTGGAGCCGGCCTTCAGGGCAGCGGCAAGCGGGATTCGTTTGATGCCGTTTAGCCCGGATGCCAGCAATTGGTTCGCATGATTTTCAATCGCCTTTGTCGCGTGCGTACCCGCCGGTCCGCCGGTAGGCGGATTATATTTAAACCCACCGTCCTCCGGCGGATTGTGCGACGGCGTAATCACGATTCCGTCGGCCAGCCCATCCGCGCGGTCACGGTTGTACGAGAGAATGGCATGCGAGAGCGCCGGCGTGGGTGTATACCCGCCGTCTTTATCGATCATCACCTCCACCCCGTTAGCGGAAAGCACCTCTAGCGCACTGGCGAATGCCGGCTCCGAGAGCGCATGCGTATCCATCGCCAAAAACAGCGGCCCGGTCGTTCCCTCTTGTTTCCTGTAATGGCAGATCGCTTCCGTGATCGCAACAATGTGACGTTCGTTAAACGAGGCAGAAGCCGCGGAACCGCGATGTCCCGAGGTCCCAAAGCTTACGCGCTGCGCTTTGTCAGCCGCGTCTGGCTTCAGGGCGTAGTAGCTAGTGATTAGCCGTGGAATGTTCGCCAGTGTGGAAGGATCGGCAGGTTTACCTGCGCGCGCATCGTTTGCCATTCTGTCTCCTATTGTCTGCCGTGCGTTCACGGTGCAGATGTCATCTTAATAAGTGCATGGAAGGACGACCAGCCATCGAACAGTGTTTCACGCTATTCGCAAAGTTAAATTACAGCCGGTTGCTTTCCTGCAACTTCCATCGAACCACTTTCGTTACTGAATACATCTAAGGAGCATTGAGGGGGGTCAAGAGACTATGCGTGGCGCTGGTCTGCTACACTGGCACATCAGCCAATCCTCCGGATTCCTTATCGAAGGTGCCGGGGAATGCAGATAAACAGGTGGAAATTCAACGCGTTAGCTATCCTGGCGTTTGTAAGCCTACTGGCTGGCGTTGGTTGCGGAAGCGGCTCTTCCGATCAACCTTCCGCCGATACCGATGTACCGAATCAATTAACCGGTACGTCTGCTGTCATTATCAATAAGTATCTGCAGGCAACACAAGCGCACGAAGACACGCTTCGCGGTGCCTCGATGCAAGTTGATATCGATGCGACAGTGCCAAAGCTGAAAGAGCAGGGCAAGCTGAAGGCGCTCCGCAACATTTCGAAAGTGGGGCAAATTACGTATCGTGTTCTTAGCTTTCAGGGAGACAAAACCATAAAACAGGAAGTGATTGCGCGCTATTTAAGCGCCGAGCAGCAAGCCCAAAGCGACAACAGGCTGGCGATTAACCCCGCCAACTATAAGTTCAAGTTCAAGGGCGAGCGGCAACTGGCGAAGGGTGGCGGCGTGTATGTCTTTCAGTTGGCTCCTCGCGCAAAACGCGTAGGACTGTTTCGGGGTGAGATGTGGTTGGATGCCAGTACCTATTTGCCGGTCTACGAGAAGGGCCGCTTTGTGAAAAACCCTAGTGTGTTTTTTCGTCGGGTGGACTTTGAACGCGCTTATTTGATTCGCAACGGAATGGCAATCCCGCAAAGTGTAAACAGCACCATCGATACGCGCCTGATCGGTGTAGTTCAACTGAACGTCAGTTATTCGAAATTCGAGCAGAGCACGCAGACAAACGAGGCCGGTGGTGGCGCGGCATCTATGGCGTTCATCAACTCCGTGAATTGACCCATGTCGAATTGACCCATGTCTCCCATTGAACATCAGTTTCTTGCCGCAAGGTGCGGGACGTCGCCCGTAACGCTCACTATGTTGAGTCTGAGCGGTAAAACCAAGTACCCTAAGAGTTAATTCCAAGGAAGTGCATGAGAACGCTTTTTTTAAACCCTCCATCTTTTGAGGGCTTTGATGGTGGTGCGAGTTCGCGATGGCCTGCGGCTAGAGAAATCGAGTCCTATTGGTATCCAGTGTGGCTCTGCTATCCGGCGGGCATGATACCCGACAGCAAAGTACTCGACGCGCCTCCTCACAAAATTTCCATCGAGCAAACGGCGGCCATGGCTTCCGATTTTGAATTGCTCACCCTATTTACGTCCACTCCAGGCTTTCAGGTAGATGTGAAGATCGCCGAGATGATGAAGGACGTGAACCCGAAGCTGAAGGTGGCTTTCGTGGGGCCTCCTGTTACCACGGCTCCGGAGAAAACCTTGCGCGCTTCTTCGGCGATTGATTTCGTGATCAAGCGTGAGTTCGACTATCAGATTCGCGATTATGCCATGGGCAAGCCGCTCGAAGAAATTCCGGGGGCGGTCTTTCGCAAGGACGGAGGCTTCCAGGATAATCCCGAAGGCGGCATGATCGAAAACCTGGATGCACTTCCCTGGGTGACGAAGGTTTACAAGCGCGATCTCGATTTCCGCCGCTATAACGTGCCGTTTCTGCTCAACCCGTTCATTTCGTTTTACACGAGCCGCGGTTGTCCCGCGCAATGCACCTTCTGCCTATGGCCGCAGACTCATTCTGGACACCGCTGGCGCTTGCGCTCCTCAGACGACATTGTGAACGAGTGCCGTTGGGCCCTGGAGAACTTCCCGGGACTGCGGGAAATCTTCTTCGACGACGATACGTTCAATTACCAGAAGGCTCGTACTCTTGAGCTTTGCGGCAAGTTGAAGGAGCTGAAATTCACCTGGAGCTGCACCTCGCGCGTCACCACCGATTACGACACGTTGAAGGCAATGAAGGATGCCGGTTGCCGCCTGTTGATTGTAGGTTATGAGTCGGGCGACCAGGAAATTCTGAAGAACATCAAGAAGGGCGCCACTATCGACATGGCGCGCCGCTTCACCGCTAATTGCAAGAAGCTGGGTTTAGAGATTCACGGCGACTTCATCGTCGGCTTACCCGGCGAAACTCGCGAGACCATCCAGAAAAGCATCAGCTTTGCAAAGGAACTGGATGTCCAAACCATTCAGGTCTCCATCGCGCATCCATTCCCGGGCACCGAATTCTACGATCACGTGAAGAAAAACGGACTTATCACGATCGACGAAAAGATGACCGACGATGCCGGGCATCAACTCCCCAATTACAACTATCCCGGCCTCGACCGTGGCGAGTTAGTCGAGTGGGTGGAGCGGTTCTATGGTGAATACTACTTCCGTCCCAAGGTAGCGTTCCGACTGGTGAGTAAAGCTTTGTTCAACAACAATGACCGGCGGCGGCTCTACAAGGAAGCCCGTGAGTATCTGGCTCTCCGCTCCAAACGTAAGCTGTTCGTGAAGTCTGAACAATTAGACAAGCAGCAATCCACCATCATGAGCGCAGGAGATTAAAGCTGTCAGCGGGATCGACATCGGGAGTTGCCTTTTTAGAGCGAACGGCAGAGAACTGTCCGGTTCGACATCGTAGAACTAAGTTCAAAACGTTTCTTCTCGCGCTGGCTGTCGTGTTACTAAGCGCCGTCGGCAATGTACTTCTCGCCTGGGGCCTGAAGCATGTTCCGGAAGCAATGGGACTTAACCCGCTAGCGTATATTCGAGCGTTCGTGAATCCCGTCGTCGCGCTTGGCGTCTCACTACTGATCTTGTGGATGCTCACACGCATGACGCTGATGAGTTGGGCCGATCTTAGTTTCGTCCTGCCCATCACCAGCTTTGGCTATGTCGCGGCTGCAATACTCGGCAAGCTGTGCTTGGGCGAAGTCATCACATTGCACGGGTGGCTCGGCATCTTCTTCATCTTTGCCGGTTCCCTCTTCGTTGGCACCACCGCTCACCACGCGCACAGCGCGAGGACTGAAGCGAGCACAACAGTGAGGGTTGCAGAATGAAGTGGCTGCTGCTGTCCATGGTGGTCGTACCGACAATTGCCAGCGACCTGCTTCAAAGCTATGAGATGAAGCGCAGCGGCGCGCAGAGCGTGGGGGCGCGTGGCCTAGCGAAACTAATGCAGATGATTGTAAGCCGGAAATTCCTGTTCCTTGCGATTGTCTGCATGGCTATTTCGTTCTTTGCGTTCATGGCGTTACTACAACGCGCTCCGCTCAGTTTCGCCGTTCCGGCCTCCGCCGCCACGATTGTTTTCGAAACCGTGTTGGCGCGATTCTTCTTAAAGGAAGCCGTGGGATTTCGCCGCATCGCTGGAGCCGTGCTGGTGTCGGTCGGCGTAATGCTGATTGCAAAGTAGAGCCCCGTGCGGCTGCTCTCGCTCCTCTTTCTTCCCGCTATCGCGTATCAAGCATTAGCTCTGTTCGCCGAGGCGCGCCATCTACGCCGACGCCGAATTCAGAGCCACGAGACTGCCCGTAGTTTCCAGCCCGGCGTCTCCATTCTGAAACCAGTCAAAGGCCTCGATCCCAACACTTACGAAGCCTTCGTCTCGCAAGCAAGCCAGAACTACCCCTCCTTCGAAATCATCTTTGGCGTTCGGGATTCTCTCGATGCCGCCGTCCCGGTGATCCATCGTTTGCAGCAGGAGTTCCCGGAAATCTCTATTCGATTAATCGTCAGCAGGACCAATGCCCCGAACAGAAAAGTCGGCATTTTAATGGATTTGGCCTCCCACGCCATTTATCCGGTCTGGGTAGTGAATGATGGCGATATCAAAGTGACGCCCGACTATCTCCGTTCAGTGATCGCGCCCCTCTGCGACGAGCGTATCGGGGTGGTGACCTGTCTCTACCGTGCCGGAGCGCACACGCTTCCAGCCGCGTGGGAGTCGCTCGGCATCGCCGTCGACTTCATGCCAAGCACGTTGGTCGCACAACTGGTGGGCGTACGGGAATTTGGCCTCGGCTCCACTCTGGCGTTCCGCGCTCGCGATTTGCAGCAGACTGGTGGATTCGACGGATTGCGCGACTACCTGGCCGACGACTATCAGCTTGCAAAGCGCATCACCGGCCTCGGGAAAAAAGCGCTGCTCTCTACCTACACCGTGGAAACCGCGCTAAACGAGGCAAGCTGGCGCGGCGTCTGGCAACACCAACTACGCTGGGGGCGAACCATCCGGCTTTCGAAAGGAGCTGGTTATGCCGGCCTCCCGCTTACGCACGCCGGGGCATGGGCCGTCGTTGCCGCCGCGTGCGGAGCACCATTCCCGTTAACGGCACTCCTGGTGCTCCGCATATTATCCGGCCTCGTAACCGGCGGCCTTGTACTGCAAAATTCCTTCGCAATGGCGTTCTGTTGGCTCGCCCCCGTTTGGGATCTCTATGCTTTCGCCGTATGGATCGCCTCCTATTCCAGCCGGGAAGTCCGCTGGCGGAATCGCGTCCTGACGATGGATTCCGAAGGCCGCATACAGCAAGACCGCACTAGCGAACTGGGCGCATGTTAGTCTGTTATTCGCATCATGATCTTGACAGGCACTGGCTGGTTTCCGGCTCGATCCTGATCGCAATCTACTAGGAGTTACTGTTTCATGTTTTTAAAAGTTCGGAGCGCAGTGCTGTTCGCTGCTAGCGCCGTCCTCGCCATCACCGCCGCGAATGCGCAAACCATCGCGCCCGCCAAGGTTGCTATTATCAACGCGCAGAAGGCAGTGGCCGATACACAAGAGATTAAGAAAGCCCAGGCTACGCTGGAAGCGAAGTACCGGCCCAGGCAGCAGGCAATCGCCAGTCTTCAAAGCGATCTCCAGAACCTGCAGCAGCAGATGAACGCTCCGAACATAACGCCCGAGCGCCAGGCGCAAATTCAGGCGCAGGGCCAGGATAAACAAAAGGACTTAAAGCGTCTAACCGATGACCTGCAGTCCGATGTGGATCAGGACCGTCAAGACATACTCGGCCATGCCGGCCGCCAGATGCAGGAAGTATTGAAAACACTGGCGCAGCAGCGCGGCATCGACGTGATCATCGACATCAGCAACACGCTGTACTATAAGCCCGCGCTCGAGATTACAGCCGCCGCCACCGCGGCCTACGACAAAGCGTATCCAGCAAGGTAGGGACGGCAAATAAGCGATAGCCCGGAGCGGTTGCCCGGCGCTAAGGTAAAGAGCATGGGAAGCTATCTACAAAACTACGGCGCTGGAGAAGAACGCCGCATATATCTCATCAAGCGCATTGTCCTGATTAGTGTTGCGGTCATCGTGGTCGGTAGCGCTTTCTATCTGTTCTTTCACAACTACCCCGAAAAGCAGCTCGTTAAACGGTTTGTGTCGGAACTGAACCAGCACGAATACAAGAAGGCCTACAGCACCTGGAACTGTGCCGTCGATCAAACCTGCCGCGATTACGACTATCCGAAATTCCTGCAGGATTGGGGACCGTCAAAGCAGATAGCCTCTCCCTGGAAGATCGCTTCGGTGGATGGCTGCGCGGCGTTTGTGACCGTCAACGTTCAGGCTCAGGGTTCAGAACTCGAGTCGCTGAGCGTCAATCGCGGTACGAACGGAATTGGATTTGCGCCGGCTCCGGAGTGCCAGGAAAAAAAGCTCCGTCTGGGGCAGTTTTTTCACCGGCTATTCCATGGCACTCCGCCGCCGCCACAGCAGCCGTGAGCTGGAAGACAAACGGCGCCGGTTCAAGGCTGTCAGAAGAAGAACGAGTTTACGCCGAAATCAATTCCAACATCTTCGCCCGGAACTTTTCGGCACTGCCGTTATCGGGCGTAATCACCAGCACCGTATCATCGCCGGCAATGGTGCCCGCCACCTCCTCCAAATCGCTTTGATCCAGCGCAATCGCCAGCGAACTGGCTGTACCGGGTGAGGTGCGCAGCACAACTAGATTTTGAGCCACGCGAATGTCCTGTAAGTATTCGTTCGCTACATAACCCAGATCGGGGCCCGAGGTTTCTTCAGGCATGGGCTTGTATCCGTCGCCTGTCTTCACCAATCGCAGCTCCCGCATGTCTCGCGACAGCGTTACTTGCGTCGTCTGCACGCCGAGTTGAGAGAGTTCGCGGGCTAGTTCCTCCTGCGTGTAGATCTCCTTGCTGCGAATGATCTTCAGAATCTGGCCTTGGCGAAAGCTCTTGTTCATCTCTTCGTTTCGATCCCCGTCCTTACTCCCTGGACGACGAGAGGCTCGTCAATCGCGCTTCGGCCTCTTTCAACGCCGCGCGGACGGCGTTCGGCCCGGTGCCGCCCGGCAACTCGCGACTCTTCATTCCTTCCATCGGTGACAGTAGACGTGCCATGTCAGGCTGAAACTCCGGAGCAAATTGTGCCAATGCCTCGGGCGTCCAGCTCGACGGCTTGACACCGCTTTTCACGCTCTCCAGCACCAGTTCTCCCACGATGTGATGCGCCCGATGAAAGGGAACGCCGTTTCGCGCCAGCTCTTCGGCCAAGTCCGTTGCAATCACCCAACTTTCTTCGGCAGCCTGCGCGGGCACCTCCTCATTAAGCAAGACCGATTCCGCCACCGCCCTTGCCATCGCCAGCGAGCCCGAAGTCTGGTGGAAGGCGTCGAACAAAGGCTCCTTGTCCTCCTGCATGTCGCGATTGTAGGTCATCGGCAGGCCCTTCATTGTCACGAACAACGACGTAAGATCGCCGAAGACGCGCCCCGATTTACCGCGTATCAACTCCAGAGAATCCGGATTCTTTTTCTGCGGCATCAAGCTGGAACCGCTGGTCACGCCGTCGCCAAGCGTCATCCACTCGAACTCTTCGCTGGAGTAAAGGATCCAATCCTCCGCAAGCCGGCTAAGATGCAACATGATCGTGCTGCAGGAGTACAAAAAATCGAGCGCGAAATCGCGATCCCCCGAAACGTCCAGGCTGTTCCGCGTAATCGCGGCAAACCCCAAGGCCTCCGCCATCGTCTGCCGGTCGAAGGGAAAACCGCTGCCCGCCAGCGCGCCGGACCCCAGCGGCAGAACGTCGATTCGAGTCTTCGCCTGCTGCAAACGCTCGAAATCGCGAGCGAACATCTCGAAATAAGCCAACAAATAGTGCGGCCACAGCACCGCTTGTGCCCGGCGCAGATGTGTATAACCGGGAATTACCGCCCGCGGATGCTTCCGCGCCAGCACCAGCAGTTCACCCATCAATTCGCTTAATTGCCGCAGCAGAGTCTCTGCCGACGACCGCAGATACAAGCGCATGTCCAACGACACCTGCTCATTGCGGCTGCGCCCCGTGTGAATCTTGCCCGCCAGCACACCCACTTTTTCGCCCAGCTTGCGAATCACGAATGTATGGACGTCCTCATCGGTCGCGCCCTCGAAGTACTTTGGATCGGCTGCTTCTTCACCGATAGCCGTGAATGCCTCGGTCAGTTGCTGAACCTCTCCGTCCGTCAATATGCCTTGTTTTCCAAGAGCCCGCGCAAATGCCTGCGAGCCCCTCACATCGGCAAAAATCAACTTACGGTCAAAGAGTAATGACCCCGAAAAGTCCTCAAAGACCTGCGATGGTCCCGTCTCGAATCTGCCGCCCCAGAGTTTCATCGCTTACCCTGGCGCCTACTGGCGAGGAACTTTCTTCAGCGATGCCTGCACCTTGATGGGCAGTCCAATCAGGTTGATGAAACCCAAAGCATCCTTCTGGTCATAACTCTCGCCCATCGTGAAACTGGCAATGTCGAGGTTGTACAGCGATTGCGCGCTCTTGCGGCTGACCGGCTCAAGATTGCCTTTATAAAGACGCATGGTCACCTCGCCCGTCACTGGCTTTGACACTTTCGCGAAGAAAGCATCCAGCGATTCGCGCAATGGCGTAAACCAAAGGCCGTTGTACACCATCTCGGCATAATCTAAAGCAAGTTTCTGCTTGTAATGAGTGGTTACGCGATCGAGCGTCAACGCTTCCAGTTCCCGCGCCGCGGCCATCAGAATCGTTCCCCCCGGAGTCTCATAGCAGCCGCGCGACTTCATGCCCACGAAGCGATTCTCCACCAGGTCGATACGCCCGATACCATGCTCGCCGCCTAGTTCATTCAGTTGCTCCAGCAGCGCCACGCCGCTCAAGTTTTTGTTCCCGTTTACCGAAACCGGCATGCCTGCCTCAAACCCGACCGTTACATCCACCGGCTTATCGGGCGCTTCCGATGGGCTCTTCGACAGCATCCAGATGCCGTCTGGTGCGGCATTCGCAGGGTCCTCCAATTCACCACCCTCATGCGAAATATGCCAGATGTTGCGGTCGCGGCTATAGATCTTTGTCGTCGATTGCGCGATGGGAACGTTATGCGTCTTAGCGTATTCGATAGCGTCCTCACGAGACACAATGTCCCACTCCCGCCAAGGTGCAATCACGTTCAGATGCGGAGCAATCGCCTTATACGTAAGCTCAAACCGCACCTGGTCATTCCCTTTGCCGGTGCAACCGTGCGCCAGTGCATCGCACCCGGTCTTCAGCGCTACTTCGGCTTGGCGCTTCGCCAGCAACGGCCGCGCAATGGAAGTACCCAGCAGATATTTGTGCTCGTATACGCCGCCCGAACGAACTAGTTTCCAAAGGTAATCCGTCACGAACTCCTCGCGCATGTCTTCCACATGCACTTCCGAAGCACCCGTCTTCAGCGCCTTTTCCTTTAGTCCGTCAAGCTCTTCCCCACCCTGGCCGATGTCTCCGCAGACGGCCACAATCTCACAGCCGTAATGCTCCTTCAGCCAGGGAATGATGATGGACGTATCCAAGCCGCCCGAGTACGCGAGCGCCACTTTCTTCGCTGTCACTTTATTCATAACTGTTCCCCTTGTCTCCCGGTGCCGCGCACACATTCCCGGCGCGGCAAGACACGTCTAGCCGCCACCGGTAAGCAATTCCAAATGGAAATAAGTTGCCGCTACTGCAGCAGCATCAGAAGCAGTGCTTTCTGCGCATGTAGCCGGTTTTCGGCCTGATCGAACACGACCGACTGCGCGGACTCCATCACCTCGTCGGTGACCTCCAAGCCGCGCTTTGCAGGAAGGCAATGCATAAACACCGCATCCCGGCGGGCCTCCGCCATCAGGCTCCCATTCACTCGATAAGGCGCAAATGCTCTCTTCCGCTCTTCAGCTTCCGCTTCCTGTCCCATGCTGGCCCACACATCCGTATAAACAGCATTGGCCGCCAGTAAAGCCGCTACGGGCTCGTTCGTGATCTCGATTTCCGCTCCCGAGACATGTGCAAACTGCTTTGCTTGTTCGACGATCTCTGCTTTCGGCTCATAGCCGGCAGGCGTCGCAATTGAACAATTGATGCCCAGGCGCGCGCTGCAAAGCAAGAGCGAATGCGCAACATTATTGCCGTCGCCCAGGTACGCCAGCTTCAGCCCGTTCAGCCGTCCAAATTGCTCCTTCAAGGTCAACATGTCGGCCAGTGCCTGGCACGGATGGTACAGATCGCTTAAAGCGTTAATCACCGGAATTCCGGACCACTCGGCCAATCCGTCGATCGTTGTCTGCTGGAAAGTACGGGCCACGATCGCATCGGTCCATCGCGCCAGGTTGCGCGCGATATCCTTCAAAGGCTCCCGATCGCCAATCCTGCCCACCTGCGTCACGCAATCGCCGCCGAGCTGCTTCATCGCCAGCTCAAAGGTCATGCGCGTTCGCAAAGACGGCTTCTCAAAAAGCAGGCTCAAATAGCGGCCCTTCAACGCGGAGGCATAACGCTGGCGCGAGTGCTTCACCTGCTGCCCCAGTTCCAGCAAGCCGGCAAGCTGCTCGGCCGAGAGGTCGAGGTCATTGCGGAAGCTGGAAACTCTTCCGTGCGGTACAGGATAAAAAACAGTTGCGGCCATCGAGTCACTCCTTTTGTGAATTTTTATTCACTACTATGAATATTTACACAAAAGGCGACCCAAGTGCAACTTGCCAGAATCCATTTGGTAGTGTCACGCACTGCGTTGCTAAGGCGGGTGAATGATTATTCGTGCCGTCAAATCAGCGGCTTAGAGCAATGAATCACACCATTGTGCGGATGTCAAAGATCACCTTGACGCAAGATGGTTAATCGCTCCGCGCTTCCTTAACAGTTTCAGCAGTTCGATTTCCCGCTGCTCGTCGTCAGTAATCTTCGGCTGAGTTAAAACCTCGATGATCTTGTCTCCGGGAACAACTATTGCAATTCCAACATTTACCTTTATCATTTTCTCAGACTCTTCTATAAAGGCACCTGTCTCTTTATCGTTGGCGTCGAAATGCCCGTGAATCAGCCCAAGCATGTAGAACTCACTATCAGGCCAGCCACCTCCAGAAGGGGAGCGCCTACAAGTCACTGATTCGCGTTTGCTCTCACGGTGTGGATCGCCAAGATAAGCAAACACCGGAGATCCGCTGATTCCGCCGACAGAGCGCATTTCAATCAAGAAAGCGTCGATGGCTCCAAAATCTCCTTTGACCTCGATTGGTTCTTCTGGCATTGCAGCAATACTTCCAGTTCGGATGATCGGTATGTTTCTTTGCTTTCCGAAGTGATGCCAAAAGAGTCCAGCGACGAACACTTCATCGCCTAAGCCAAACCCTTTCTCTTCTAGAGCCGCACGCGATAATATTTCGTCAAAGGGGTAGACTATCTGATCAGCTTCCTGAGGGTACCCTTTCAGTGGTAGCACTGCAACATCCACGCCCTGCGGGTTAGTCGGATGGAACAGCCAACTACTAAGTCTTGTCGGATACCACTCCGCAGTGTCGTCTCTTCGATTGAACCGCAGGTAAACTTCGTCGCTACCTAAATTATTAATCTCGGAGATGACATGTTTTGCAGTCACAAGATAGGCTAGAACGACAGGATCGTCGTCCTTAAAGCCTATATTGAACAGTTTCCCGACAATCAAGCCTGTCCCCTTAGGTTCGTATGCGTCCGGGGATTCAACATAATGCACTCGATGGTTGCGTATCCCGATGTACACCACACATTTCCTAATCGGATCTGGCACGATCATTTCAGTTTGTAATGTACTCCACGGCCCGATTTGAACGCGGTCTCATAACAGGCTATTACCGCGTCGGGATACTGGCGACTCTACAAAATTAGTTATGGAATCAAAAGAAGTAGAACGCCTTCTGCAAGCGCTCACTGCAATGACGGCCCTGGTCGCAGCCCAGCAAAACGCACTCGAAACAATAGTGCGAAACAAGCTTAAGAGGGATCCAGCCTGTTTAAAGGCGTCGTGGACGAATCGCCAATCATCGTACTCTACAAGATAAACCCACATGGCAACGCTTATTGCCAAGCCTGAATGATCGAGCGCTTCAAGAATCTTTGCGCCTGTGGCGAAGTCAGCCGTTACCAATGCTGTTTTATCCATGAGAGTACCCGTGCCTGGAATTTCCAACGGCTTCCAAATTGGCCACCCGTACCAGCTCTTTAAGATTGTGCGTGTGACTACTTCCACACTCCTCTTGTCCGGGAAGTCATACCTTTGTACACCCTTCGCAATACATGCTTTCAGCCCACACTCTACAGAATATCCGGCCGGGTAATAAGCCCCGTCCGGATACCCTGCGTTCAGCAACGCTTTGGCCTCCGAAAGCCTGACTCGTGGCAGATCCTGTAATTCCCGGCGATTCACAAGCGACTATCGTACCTGACCCGTCCGACTAGACCACCGCCCAACTCAAGGCCGCCTTGGAAACTGAACATTCACCACCGTACCCATATTCAGCGCGGTCTCAATCCAAATCCGCCCCTCATGCCGCTCCATGATCTGCTTACAAAGGCTAAGCCCAATCCCGACACCTTCGTAATTTCGAGAAAGCCGCTGGAATATGCGAAACATCTGCTCGGCATACTGAGGCTCCATGCCGATCCCGTTGTCACGCACACAAATGATCCACCCTTTGTCGTCACCCTGTACCGATACGTGAATCACCGGCTGGCCAGAACAAAACTTCAGCGCATTATCCAGCAGATGCGAGAACAAATCAGTTATCAGAGCCTCATCCGCGCACACCACCGGAAGGCTGTCCCACGTCACTGCGGCTTTCAGCGCGGTAAGCCTTGCCCGGAGCCCGGTAATCACATTTTGCAATGCGGTATCTAGTGACACCGGCTTCAGTTCAAGCGTCTGATGCTGAACATTCCAGTAGTCCCGCAGCGCATCCACCAGCGCCCAGATCCGGAATGCTCCTTCGCGCGCATAGCTTAGATACTCGCGTGCTTCGGGAGGAACAAGCTCGCCAAAACGCCGCTCAAACATCTGGGTGTGTGTAGCCACTTGTCGCAGCGGCTCCTGCAAGTCGTGGCTGGCCGCATAAGCGAACTGCTGCAGGTCCGCATTGGTCCGGCCAAGATACCGGACATAACCGGCCGCCTCCTGTTCGGCTCGCTTGCGCTCCGTGATATCCGCTACAATCCCCACCGTTCCCGTAATGGCCGCAGCCGCCGAGCGCAACGGCGCCGTCCAGATGGCGCATTCAATCTGCGAACCGTCCTTGCGCAGGCGCTTCCGCTCCATCCCTGCGTGGTGCTGGCCCGTGGCGAAGGCGCTTAGCCACTGCTGAAATTCGGATGTCTGCTCTTCGGGAACATTAGGCAACTGTCTCCCCGCCACCTCTTCCTCACTCCAGCCAAACAGATTCTCCGCCGCTCGATTCCAAAAGGTTACGTTTCCCAGCAGGTCGACACCCCAAATGGCCAACGGCACCGTGTCGAATACCGTCTTGATCAGATCCCTCGCCTGATGTAGGCTTTCCAGAGCTCGCCGGCGTTCCGAAACATCGCGAATCACCCCGGTGAACAGGCGGCGCGCTCCATCGTGGAATTCGCTGATCGAAAGCTCCAGTGAAATCTCCGAACCATTCTTATGCAATCCCGGAAATTCCAGCAGATTCCAGGAGGCGTTCCGCTGATTGGTCGTAAGGTAACGTTGAAATCCGGTCCGATGGGCAGCGCGCAAGGGTTCCGGAATAAGAGTTGTTAGCTTCTTCCCAACGATCTCCTCTGGTTGGTAACCGAATATCTTTTGCAACGGCGGACTGGCGAACACCACCGTGCTGTCTTCGTCGATGGTGACAATCGCCTCCGACGCCGTCGCCACAATCACCCGATACTGTTCTTCGCTGCGGCGGAGCGCTGCTTCCGCTTGCAGCCGGGACGTAATGTCCGACGCCAGAACAAATTTCGCGCGCGCCCCCTCGAAATAAATGGGAACTGCCGTAATTTGGACATCGATGATGGAGCCGTCCTTCTTCAGATGACGCCACGGCCCGTCGCTATGACGTGTTACTTTGTGCTTTCTCACGTCTTGTAGCAAAATATCCAGGTCTTCCGTGGAAGGACGGATCTCTCGGAGTGTCATTGAAAGAAACTCTTCACGCGTGTAGCCGTAGTGAATAATGGCCGCATCGTTCACGTCAAGAAAGCGCAGCGTGTCCACGTCGAACATCCACATCGGCTGTGGATTGTTTTCAAACAGCATACGGTACCGGCGTTCCGAGGATTCCAGTGCAAGCCTCGCTTGATACCGTTCGCTGACATCCCGGAAGACCAGGACCGCCCCCGCCATGCGTCCCTCACCTCCGCGTATCGGCGCACCGCAATCGTCAATCGGCATCTCCAAGCCATCGCGCCTCACCAGAACCGTGTGGTTCGCCAGCCCTGCAACAATTCCTGATGACAAGACTTTCGCCACTGGGTTCTCGGCCGGCTGACGAGTGAACTGATTGATAATCGGAAAGATCTCCTCTACCGGACGCTTACATGCTTCTTGTAACGGCCAGCCCGTCAACTGCTCGGCTACGGGATTGACGAACGTCACCAATCCATCAATATCGGTCGTAATAACGGCGTCCCCAATACTGCTCAAAGTCGCCTGTAGCAGATCGCGCGCCTCCTGTTCACGGCGTTGATATCTGCCGATGCGCGCAATGGTCGCCAACAGGAACAAGCAGATCGCCGTTGAGCCCGCGGTAGCGGCCAGACCAAGCCGGCGCGCATGCTGTTCGGCCATCCGACTGCGCCTGCCCGAGCGGGTAATGTCGCTCCGGATGATTTGCTCCGAAAGGGCTCGAATGCGAACCGTTTCCTTTTGCGCTAGTCCCGTCCGGACCAGCACGATTGCGGCCTCGATATCCCCGGATTGCCGCAGCCGAACGGTTTTCGCAAGTTCCTCAAGTTTGCTTCGAACGACACGCTTCAGTTCCTCGACCGTTGCTGGCTGCCCGTCAAAGTCGGTCGATTTCAGGTCTGCTTCTGTCCGATCGCTGGCCCGCCGGTACGAGGCCAGATACGGCTCCTCTCCGGTCAGCAAAAAGCCGCGCTGCCCGGCTTCCGCTCCCGTCACATCGGAAAGTAGCCCCTCGATTTGGTCGAACGCCCTGCTGCTACTCTCTTCCTGTATCCGCGCTAGTCGAAAATCCCGCCAGTTTTCCAGGGAAAAGACAGCGATCAGCAGCAGCAGTGCGAGCGCAGCATAGAGGACAATGAAGTCCCGGCGAACTAGTCGTCGCACAATTCTCCTTACACGTACTACGAAAGTACCATTAGTACTATAAGGTGCCGGTTTGAGATAGGAAGAAGACCCGGGTTTTTTGCGGAAATTAAGCTTTGGGCTTTGCCAAAAACCGGTAGCCAACGCCGCGTACCGTTAGCAAATGCTTTGGATGCTGCGGGTCGGCCTCGATATAACGCCGCAGCCGCATAATAAAGTTATCGATGGGCCGGGTATCGGTGTCCTCGTGCAATCCCCAGACCTCATCCAGCATTGTTTTTCGTGACACAGGCTCGCCTTCGTGCCGAATCAGATAACGAAGAACATTCGCCTCCATTAGCGTCAGCCGGACGACCTCTCCCCGCGAGTGCAGTTCCAGCAGGTCGAAATGCACCGAAGTCTCTCCAAACGAATACTCGTCTTTTACTTCCACCGGAGATGCCGGTCTTTCCGCAGTAGCCCGCAGCCACTCCCGCCGGCGAAGTAAACCATGTATTCGTGCGATAAGAATCGATAAATCGAACGGCTTAGTCAGATAGTCATCCGCCCCAGCCGTAAATCCTCGCAGGACATCATCCGAATGACCGCGCGCCGTCAACATCAATGTCGGAACAAACTGCCCGGCCTGCCGCAGCTCCGACATCACCGCGAATCCATCACTACCCGGCAGCATCACATCCAGCACCAGTACATCGAAAACCTGCCCATCCGTCGTTAGCCGCTGAAGCGCGTCTTCACCGTTCTCGGAAACCTCCACTTCGTAGCCTTCCGCCTCCAGGTTGAATCGCAGCCCTTCCGCGAGATGTTTCTCGTCTTCCACAATCAGGATCCGCCTCATGAAGCCGCCGGCAGTTCCAGCACAAAGGTGCTTCCCCGGCCCGGTCCCTCACTTTCTGCCCAGGCGCGCCCGCCATGCCGTTTCGCCACCGACCGCACAATGTACAAGCCCAGCCCCGTCCCCTTTACCCGCGTCGCCATCGGCCCGGATACTCGATAGAACCGCTTAAATATACGCTTCAACTCACTCTGCGCAATGCCCGCGCCTTCATCGCTCACCCGCAACGTAACACGCTTTCCGTTGCTCTCCGAGACGTCCACTCGTACCTTCACATCACCATTCGAATACTTCACCGCGTTATCGATGAGGTTCGAAACCGCCGCCCGCACTTCGTCCAGGTCTCCCGATATCGCGCATATGTTTCCCGGTTGGTACTGCAGGCCATCCTCATCGAGCCGATGCAGGACACGCGCTCGTTGAACACATTCAACAATGACGCTATTCAGATCCACGCGCGACCGATTGATCTTTCGGCTGCCCGGCCCCACTCTGCCCGTACGTAGTACCTGTTCGATCGTTCCTAGCAGCCGGTCGCTGTCCTCCAGCATCACGCGATAAAATTCTTTGCGCTTCTCTTCCTCTACCGCCCGCGATTGCAGGGTCTCCAAATAAAGCCGTATGGAAGCCAACGGGGTTTTCAACTCGTGCGTCACGGCATTGATAAACGCGTCGTGCTGTTCATTGCGCCGTATCTCGCGCACTAAAAAGATCGTATTCAGCACCACGCCCGCAATGATCATCAGCGCCAGCATCACGCCGAAGAAAAGCAAGATGCCGGTGCGCCAATTCAGCAGAACCCAGCCGATGTACAGCAGTACCGTGACCGAAATCAGGCCGACGCCCAACGCAATAAAGAACGCGATCGACTTTTGCCGGCCCGCTACTACCATTCCTTCAGCTTACCGATTGAATGCGCCCCACTCAGTGTTCCGGCAAGTTCGACGCCAGCACGAACACCAGCGGCGCATTCCAGTTAATAGCCACTTCATTGCAGGCATAGGCACCCGTTTCATCCACGTACATCCGCCCTCGCGGCACATCGGGAGCCAGCATCTTTTTCATCACCGCGTCCTGTCTGCCCGGGTTCGGTCCCCCGGCCATCATTCCCGGCCAAGACTTGTCGATATCGTCCGCGGCGCTCGGCCGATGGTGCGGATGTTGCAACGCATGTTCCCCTACCTGAGTCACCCATGACAGCGAAAATGCATTGCGCCCCAGAACGTAATGCACGTTCTCGTCCGCCGCTTCCACATACTCCGGCTTAGCCTGGAATCGGTTGGCAATCAGAAGCTGCATGCTGTAGTTCGCGGCCACCGCGTTAGACCCCCAAATGAAATCCTTGGGCAGCAGCGAAATTCTATACCCGCTTTGCATCGTACGTTCAGCAATCTGGTCGGCTGCCGCCAGCGATCGCTCCCGGATCGCCTGAATAGCGTCAGCATTCGTCCCCCCGCCCAGCACATACGTCCATAACGCCATTGGCGCCATCATCGACCACGACGGCGGAGCGCTCGCGCCGATCGTATCTAAATATTCTTTGTAGTGCTCCAGGAAATAACTCGCATACCGGTCCTGTCCTGTTGTCCGCGCCAACTCTGCCGCGGCCCAAAGGTGCTCATCCCCGCACTGGTTGTCGCCATAGTCTCCGGTCGTAATGCCCGGAGGATTATGAAACGTCACATTCGGATTCTTTTCCAGCCACGCCCACGCCGCCTCCGCCGCCCGAAGGCATTTCGCCGCATACGCCGCATCGAACGGCCGGTACACCCGCCCCGCAATCGCCATCACAGCCGCAAAGTCCGCCGTCGCGCAGGAACTCTTAAACGGCGCTTGCCCGGTCCCGACCACATAGCTCGTCAGCTTGTCCTGCTCCGGCATAATAAACGGACAAAAGTGGGTGCTGGTCTGCTTATGCCACACGCCGCCGTCCTGGTCCTGCATCGTCATCATCCAGTCCAGATTCCACTGAATCTCGCCCAAGATATCCGGCACTCTGCGGTGCGATTCCGGTATCTGCAGCCCTACTTTTTCGATTCGATTTCCGTAAAATTCCCACGCCCATAGCAACGTGCCGGTGGAAATCCCCGAATTGACCATGTAACGCCCATAGTCGCCGGCATCATGCCAGCCATGGGAAGACACATGCACGCCTTGTTTCCCCGAAGATTCGTGATAAGCACCATCCACATGACACACGCCATGCCGGTACCCGGGGAACTCCGGCCCAAGGTCAACCGCCGTTCCGCAGCGCTGCCCGTAATAGAAGCGCATCGCCAAGTAGTACACGCGCCGGAAGACATCAGGGCTCACGTCGAAATCCCAGCTCCTGCCAACACCCGGAACATCCAGATAAAACCGGCCGCTCACTTGAAACTTGGAAAAATCAGCCGCCGCGACATGGTCGCCCGTATTCGCGTCGAGCACAGGGTTTCCCAACTGCCCTTGAAAGACAGTGAAGTTGTCCGCCGAGCGCCGGACGAAAAAAGAGGTTCGAATCGTCCGTGCCTGAACGGCAACAAACGCGATCTTTGGCGCATGCGGCAGATATCCGGCCTGATCGACTTTGATATCGACCGTCGGACTTGCCGCGTGCGCCAATCGGAGGAAAAGAAAACTACTAAGGAATACGAGCGGAACGATCCGTGCCATGAGGTGCAGTTATCAAGATACACACCCCCCGGAAAAGAATCTAAGCCGCTTCGCGCTCTTCCAGCCGCGTATTATCCACTTTCGCCACTTGCACGGACTTAGCGATACCCAGGAACTTCAGCAAGCTAATCTGTATCCACGACGGATCGAACTCATACCACGCCAAACCATGCCGCGCCGAAGTCGGATGCGCATGATGATTGTTATGCCAGCCTTCGCCGAAGGTCAGCAACGCCACCCACCAGTTGTTGCGCGAATCGTCCTTGGTCGTGAACCGGCGCGAACCCCACATATGGGTCGCCGAATTCACCAGCCACGTCGCATGCAATCCCACCACGATACGGATGCAAATCCCCCACAGCACCAGCGGCACTCCGCCAATCGCGAAAAGCAATCCGGTCAGCAAAACCGTCGGCAGCCAATGATAATTGTTCAGCCAAACGTAAAACGGCTTTTTCGCCAGGTCGGGAGCATACTTCGACATCAACCGAGTATTGTTATGCTTCGCTTCACCCAACAAGATCCAGCCCACATGCGACCACCACGCGCCGTCTCGCGGCGAATGCGGATCGCCATTTTGGTCCGATTTCTGATGGTGAATCCGGTGCGTCGCCACCCAGAAAATCGGCCCGCCTTCCAGCGTCAAAGCACCGCAAACCGCAAAGAAGTACTCAAACAACGCCGGAACCTTATAGGATCGGTGTGTGTGCAAGCGGTGGTAGCCCAAGCTGATGCCCAGTCCGATGGTCATCCAGTACAGGACCGCCGTGATCGCCAGCAGACGCCAGCTAAACATAAACAATGCGGCAATCGCCCCAATGTGCAGCACGACCAACACCAAAGTGGTCGTCCAATTCAATTTCTCGTTATCCGGTAATGTAATGACTTCGGTGCTCAAGATGCCTGCCCACTCTTGAACCTATCAGGAAATGGGGCCTCGTCTTGTAAGATTTCTGTCATTTCCGCTTCTTCGCTTCCACCCGCGTCACTAACGAACTGATTTGAATCACCGGCATCAACGAGTTACTACTGGCGTCCATACTCCGCCCGCTCGCCGCACGCTGCCGCAACTCTTCATTTAGATTCTGAACAAACCCTTCCATCTGCTTCTGCATCGCTTCCATCTTTTCGCGCATGTTCAGAATAATCTCCACGCCCGCCAGATTCACGCCCAACTCGCGAGTCAGTTGCAGAATCACTTCCAGCCGTTCCAAATCCCCATCGGTGTAGAGACGCGTGTTTCCCTCGCTGCGCGAAGGCCGTAATAAGCCCTCGCGCTCGTAAAGCCGCAGTGTCTGCGGATGTATCTCATACTGTTCGGCCACCGCCGAAATCATATACGCCGCTTTACTCTTCGTCTTTGTCATGAATGTTATTCCCCGTCTACTGCCCTACACCGCTGGTTGCGCTTCGCTCCAGAGGTGCGATCGGATGTCCTCGGTTTGCACTTGCGCTAGTTCGCGCAGCAACTCCCGCGTCCGCTCATCTTGCACCTTGGGAGACTGCAGCACGACCTCAACAATCTCGTCTCCGCGCGCGCTCTTCCGCGCGTTGGTCACGCCCTTCTCGCGCAACCGGAACTTCTGCCCGTTCTGTGTCCCCTGCGGAATCTTCAATAACGCGCGGCCATCGATTGTCGGCACTTCGATCTTCGCGCCTAGTCCCGCCTCGCTGATCGTGAGCGGTACTTGGATGTTGATGTTATCGCCATCACGCTTAAAGAAGGGATGCTCGTCCACCCGGATCGTGATGTACAGGTCTCCCGCCGGTCCGCCTCCCACGCCCGCGTTTCCCTTGCCCGCCACCCGCAGCCGCGATCCCGCCGCCACACCTTGCGGAATGCGAACTTCCACCGTGTCCTGACGCGAAATACGCCCTTCGCCCCGGCAAGTGGGGCAAGCATTGCGTAGGCGTCCTGTGCCCCCGCACCGCGGGCATTGCAGGTTGAACTTCATCGCCCCGGCCATCTGCGTCACCGATCCGGCTCCGTCACATTCGGGGCAAATCGCCACATTGGTGCCTGCCGTTCCGGCACCGTGGCAGGTCTCGCACGTTTCTTGCCGCGAGATATTCAGCTTCACCTGGGTGCCGCGAATGGACTGCCAGAAATCGATGTTCAACCCATACTCAAGATCGGTACCCCGCTCCAGTTCCGGAGTGACAGGACCGGTTCCAGTTGCGCCGCCCTTAAAGAACTGGCTGAAAATATCGCGGAAGCCACCACCGGCACCGCCGCTGCTGAATCCGCCGGCCGCGCCCCGGCCTGCCCCGCCCCCGGCGGCCTGTTGTTGCTGCCGCAGGTACTCGCTGAAATCGAATCCGCCAAAACCCGGCCCCCCGGGCCCAGCGCCCGGTGCGCCGCCCCCGTTAGGAGGAATATTATCGGAATAAAACCCGTATTGGTCGAAAACTTTGCGCTTGCTGTCGTCGCTCAGCACATCATACGCTTCCTGAACCTTTTTGAAGCGCTCTTCCGCCGCTTTGTCGCCTGGATTTAAGTCAGGATGATACTTGCGCGCCAGTTTCCGGTAAGCCTTGCGAATCTCATCCGTGTTGGCGCTGCGCCCTACTGCAAGAGTTTCGTAGTAATCCTGTTTTGTTGCGGAAGCCATAGTGAAATCTCTAACTCAATTAGTAAGAAGCGGCGGCCTCTTTACGGAAACCGCCGCCCCTTTGCTCCAACCCTATACTTCTGTGCGGGTTCGTCCCCGCAACTCTTACTTCTTGTCTTCGACGTCCACAAACTCGGCGTCAACGACATTGTCCTTGGGCTTTTCGCCGCCCGTCCCGGCACTCGCGCCGGCACCCGATTGCGCACCAGCCCCGCCATCGGGACCGCCCGGACCCTGCGACTTGTACATCGCTTCGGCCAACTTATGGCTGGCGTTCGTCAAGGCATCCGTCGCCGAATTGATCTGCTCCAGATTGCCCTCCGACATCGCCTTTTTGGTGTTCTCCAGAGCCGCCTCGACCTCCTTCGCATCGGAATCCGAAATCTTGTCGCGGTGTTCCTTCAACATCTTTTCGACGTTGTAGACCATGGCGTCCCCACGGTTCCGCGCCTCGATTTCATCCCTCTTTCTGCGATCGTCCGCCGAATTCGATTCCGCGTCGCGCGCCATCTTCTCCACTTCGTCCTTGCTCAAACCGGACGAGGAAGTAATGGTGATCTTCTGCTCGTTGTTGGTCGCGCGGTCCTTCGCCAGCACGTTCAGGATGCCGTTGGCGTCGATGTCGAACGTCACCTCAACCTGCGGAATGCCGCGCGGGGCGGGAGGAATGCCTACCAGTTGGAACACGCCCAGCATTCGGTTGTCGCGGGCCATGGCACGCTCGCCCTGGTACACCTTGATCTCGACCGAGGTCTGGCTGTCCGCCGCCGTGGAGAACGTCTCGCTTTTCTTCGTCGGAATCGTCGTGTTGCGCTCGATCAGCTTCGTGAATACGCCGCCCAGGGTCTCGATACCGAGCGATAACGGAGTGACGTCCAGCAGCAGCACATCTTTCACTTCGCCGCCGAGCACGCCGCCCTGCACGGCCGCGCCAATTGCCACCACTTCATCCGGGTTCACGCTCTTGTTCGGCTCTTTTCCAAACAGGTCGCGCACAATCTGCTGCACCTTCGGGATGCGAGTCGAACCGCCGACCAGAACCACCTCGTCGATGTTCTGCGGCGTCATGCCCGCATCCTGCAACGCCTGCTTGCAAGGCCCGATGGACCGCTGCAGGATGTCGTCGATCATCTGCTCGAAGCGCGCGCGGGTTAACTTGATCGCTAAGTGCTTCGGACCGCTGGCATCCGCCGTCAAGAACGGGAGATTGATTTCGGTCTCCAGCAGCGTGGAAAGCTCGATTTTCGCCTTCTCCGCCGCTTCCTTCAGGCGTTGCAATGCCATCTGGTCCTTCGAAACATCGACGCCCTGTTCTTTCTTGAACTCCTGGATCAACCAGTCGATAATCCGTTGGTCGATGTTGTCGCCGCCCAAATGCGTGTCGCCGTTGGTCGACTTCACTTCGACGATGCCATCGCCGACTTCCAGGATCGAAATATCGAACGTACCGCCACCGAAGTCATACACCACGATGGTTTCGTCTTTCTTCTTGTCGAGCCCGTACGCCAACGCCGCCGCTGTCGGCTCGTTGATGATACGCATCACTTCGAGCCCGGCAATCTGCCCGGCATCTTTGGTTGCCTGGCGCTGCGCGTCGTTGAAGTACGCCGGGACGGTAATCACGGCCTTGGTGACCTTTTCGCCCAGGTAGGCCTCGGCCGCTTCCTTCAACTTCTTTAAAATCATCGCCGAGATCTCGGGGGGCGAATACTTCTTGCCCTGAATCTCAACCCGGGCGTCCCCGTTTTCGCCGCTCGTCACCTTATAGGGAACCAGCTTCATCTCTTCGCTGACTTCGTTGAAGCGACGACCCATGAAGCGCTTGATCGAATAGATCGTGTTCTCCGGATTCGTGACCGATTGCCGCTTAGCGACTTGCCCGGCAAGCTGCTCACCGCTCTTTGTGAATGCTACGACCGACGGGGTGGTCCGGCCACCTTCCTGGTTGGGGATCACCGCAGGCGAACCGCCCTCCATCACCGCCACCACCGAATTGGTGGTCCCAAGGTCAATTCCGATAATCTTACTCATGTGTTTAATAAAACCTCAGCCATTTCAGTGCCCGCTCGGCGTCTTCCGCCTGCGGGAACCCTTAGCACATCTCCAGTATGCAATATGAGTCGATTCCTGTCAACCCTGATTGCGCTTCTGTTTGTAGGAATTCTTGCTCTTCCCGCCTACCCTCAAACGACTACCCTCACCGTCGCAGCCGCCGCAGACCTCTCGAACCTGGAGCCGGATTTGGTGGCTTCCTTTCGCCAAACCGAGCCCGGCATTCAGGTTCGTTTCGTAACGGCTTCCAGCGGCGTCCTCTCCCAACAGATCCAAAACGGCGCGCCCTTCGATGTCTTCCTCTCCGCTAACGCCCAGTTCGTGGACCAGTTAGCTTCGAACGGCAAACTCCGGGCTGACTCGGTGACCACCTACGCGGTAGGCCGGGTCGGCGTCCTCTGGCGCGACGGGAAATCGCACGCCTTGACCGATCTCGCGCAGCCTTGGGTCCGTTTTGTAGCCCTACCCAACCCTAAGTTGGCTCCCTACGGAGTCGCCGCCGAAGAAGCCATTCATCACGCGGGCATCTGGGATCAGGTGAAATCCAAGATTGTCTACGGAGAAAACGTCCGGCAAGCTCTGCAGCTTTTTGAAAGCGGCAATGCCGACGCTGTCCTTACGGCAGATTCGCTGCTGGGGGGCAAACACCCCGACGTGGTTCCCAACGCCTGGCACAAGCCAATCGTTCAGAAGGGCGCAGCCGTCGCCGCAAGCAAGCACCGGGAAGCAGCCGACCGCTTTCTCATTTTTCTAAAAGGACCGGCCGGGCGGGCGGTCTTCGCAAAATACGGCTTCGGCCCGGGAACTCCGTAAGCAAGGCCGCTTACTGACGTGCGCGGTTCCGAAACTACGCTTTCGGATGTGCCCGGTCGTACACCGCCTGCAAATCCCGGAGCGATACCTGCGTGTACTTCTGGGTGGTGGACAGCCGCGCGTGGCCCAGCAGTTCTTGAATGGCCCGCAGATCCGCTCCATCGCTCAGCAAGTGAGTCGCATAGGCGTGGCGGAAGCTGTGCGGATGCACCGTGGAATCTCCGGTGACGAGCAAGGCATAAAATTTCACCAGCCGCCGCACCTGCCGGTCGCCCAACCGTTTTCCCTGACCGTTCAGAAACAGCGCCTTTTCGTCCGGCGCAGCCGAACGCTTTTCGAGATAGCGGGTTACCGCATCCACGGCCCGCTCTCCCACCGGCACCTGCCGCTCCTTGTTTCCCTTTCCCCGGACCCTCAGCCAGCCGCTCGAAAGATCCAGATGTTCCAGGTCGATTCCGACCAACTCACTGACCCGGATGCCGCAGCCGTAGAGTAGTTCCAGGAATGCGACGTCCCGTTCCCGTGACGGTTTCTCCACCTTCTCTCCCGCCTCCACCGCGTCGAGCATGTTATTGGTTTTTTCCGCGCTCATCACGTCCGGCAATCTCTGGCCGGGCTTTGGCGTCCGCAGCCGCGCCGCCGGGTTCGCCGTGATGAGTCCCTCCTGCTGCAGGAACTTAAACATCGCCCGAACGGCAGCAATCTTCCGCCGTACCGTAAGGATCGTCAATCCTTTGTCATACAAACCGGCGAGCCATTCGCGCAGCAACGGAAGGTCTAACTGCTCCACCGAAGGCGTAGCTTCATCCGGAAGCTGGAGGTACTCGGCGAGCTGCAGCAGGTCCGATTCGTAATTGCGCAGGGTGTGCTTCGACGAGCCACGCCGCGCCAGCTCAGCCACATACTGCGCAATACTCTCGCGGAGAGATGTCATGAAGATGCCTGTCCATTGCTTCCGCGGCCCTGCGGCACACTTCGGCATGCCGCGCCTTCTTGTCGCGCCGGAATCGCTGTTTTGCGTCCTCGTCCAGCGCGGGTAGGAGGTCGAACGTGATATTCGCCGGCTGGAAACGATCGGGATCGGCATGAGTAATGTAGTGGCACAAACTCCCGAGCGCTGTTTCGCGCGGGAACACCCCCATTTCCATAAGGGCGGGTTCATTTCGCAAAAAGGCCACCGCATTGCGCCCCGCAATCAAGCCGGTGGCAATCGACTCCGCGTAGCCCTCGACCCCGGATATCTGTCCAGCGAAGAAGACCCGGGGTTCGTTTCGCAGTTGCAGTGTCGGCAGCAGCAACGCGGGCGAATTGATATAGGTGTTCCGGTGCATCTGCCCGAACCGCAGGAACTCGGCGTTCTCGAGGCCCGGAATCATGCGGAATACGCGCGCCTGGTCGCCGAACCGCATGTGGTTCTGAAAGCCGACCAGATTGTAGCTGTCGGCGCGCTGGTTCTCCTGGCGCAGTTGCACTGCTGCATAGGGCCAGCGCCCCGTACGCGGGTCATCGAGTCCGACTGGCTTCATCGGTCCAAAGCGTAATGTGTCGCGCCCGCGCCGGGCGATCTCCTCAATCGGGAGGCACCCTTCGAAGTACGGCGTCTGGTCCTCAGGAATGTGCGGTTCATAGAATTCCGCTTCCAGTAGCGCGTCGATAAACACTCCATACTGCTCCTTGTTGAAAGGACAGTTGACGTAATCGTCGCTTCCATCGAGCGACTTTCCCCATCGCGACGCCCGGAACGCCACCGACATATCGATGGAATCGGCAGCCACAATCGGGCTGATGCTGTCGTAAAAGTACAGCCGATGGGAACCGGTAATCCGGCCGATGTCCACGGCCAGAGCATCGCTGGTTAAAGGCCCGCTGGCGACAACGGTAACGCCGTCTTGCGGAACGCTAAGTACCTCGCCCCGGCTGACCTCGATACGCGGATGTGCTTCCAATGCCCGGGTGATCTCAGCCGAAAAAACCTCGCGATCCACCGTCAGCGCGTGACCACCCGGCACCCGCGCGACCTCAGCCGCTTGCAGGAGCAAGGAACCGAAGCGCCGCATCTCCTGTTTCAGCAGCCAGGGCGCGGAATGGATTTGCTCCGTTTTTAGTGAATTGCTGCAAACCAACTCACCAAAACAATCGGTCCGATGCGCTGGTGTGCGCCGGTGCGGACGCATCTCATGCAGGACGACATGCGCCCCCGCCTCCGCGGCTTGGTAGGCGGCCTCGCACCCGGCCAGGCCCGCGCCGATGATTTGAATTGGATCCAAGGGTTTATTTTACCGGGGCTTTATTTTTCCGAGCTAATCGAGCGAATCGATCAAGTCTTTTTGTTTCTTTTCGAGGACGAGGAGTTCTTCGTAATCGAGATCGCCGCCACGTTCCTTGGGCTGGGGCAGGTTGCCGACGCCGGTGGGTCCGGCGTGCTGGCCGGGACTGTTCTTTTCACGCTCGATCACCCCGAGCCAGGTTCGATAGGTCATGCGCTGAATGCCGCAGCCGCCGCGCTCCTGGATGGCGCAGCGCGGACACCACTCGCCTTTCAGAGCCGCTTCGCAGATGCTTGGGGAGTGGAGGTTGGCCCATCGGTATTCGGGCGGGACGCCGTCGGGAAAGTTGAGGCGGCGGTAGACCATTTCCGGTTCAATTTCGTTGTCTTCCCATTCTTCGATGAGTTCCTCGTTCGAGGGATAGTATTCAGTGGTGGTGAGGCCGTTGGTGACGCGGATTTCGACCCACTGTTCGGCCACTTCGAGGTGTTCCTTTTTCTTCTTGCCGCTGGTGGTTTTGCCCGGCGAGGCTGCGGCAGGCTTTGCGGGTTTGGGTGAAACGAGAAGTACCTGGGTGGCCAGTTCGCGTTTGAGCTCGCGGTCCTTATCCTTGTGGATGTCGGAGGATTCCAGTTTGGCAAATTTCAGCCGCAGCTCGTCGAAGCGGTAGTCGGCGCGGTGAAGAGCTTCGTCTTCGGTGGCGCGGGTTTTGCGGAGGTACTCGGCGTCTTTCCAGGCGCGGGAAAAGGCGCGGTCAGCGGCGGTCCGATAGCGCAGAAAGCGGCTGTAGTTCAGGTGGTCTTCGTTGGTCCAGTCCATGGCGTTCTTTTGGGATAAGGCAAGGTCGGTTTGCTCGAGGCGGAGGCAGCAGCGTTTTTTGTTCCAGAAGGCGAGAGCGACAGCAGCGACGAAGGTCCGGGCGATGGGGGTTTGGGGTCGGTATTCGTCGAACCAGTCCTGCTCGACTTCGCGCCAAAGGGCTTCGTCTTCGCCGGGGAGGACGGGCGTTTTGGCGCAACAGCCGTGTTTCATTGCATTAAAACGGGGGTCGCGGGATTGGCCGTCCGGCGCCTGTTCGGCATCGGGATGGCCGTGCAGAGATTCGTGCTCGGGCATTTTGAAAAGTTGGGCTTTCGAGCACGAGTATCGGGGGGCGACGGTGCGGCGGGGTGGGGAATTTGCGGGTAAGTGGTTGAGGGGAGTGGGAATATAAATGCGGGGCGAACGGTGATTGAGGTTTGACGGGGTGGAAATTACGAAACGGAATTTTGGCGGAAGTTTGGGTTCGTTCCGCAGACTCAATGTAATATGGATTACAACGGGGCGAGGCGGACAACAGCGCGTTTACGAGGACCTCTCCGAGAAAACCTGCTGAGGTACACACTCAACCAGAACAGCCGATCAACGTAGCAGGGCGGCATACTGGACGCGCCTCCTCTAGTCACGATTACGGAAGTGCTTTGATGGGAAGCTGTAGATAAGATACGTGCGGACCGCCGGTGTGGATGACGTGCCGGCCGTGATTATCGGGAGAGATGTTTGCGATATCCGGCATCATGCCGCCCAGGGCGTTGTGCCCGCTGATGACCAGACGCAGTTGTTCGCCGGGATGAAACGCCAACCCGATCGGGGAAAGTTCGATCTCAACAACGACGACTTCCCCGGGCGCCAGCTTGGCGACACCGGTAAAACTGTGGGCCGGGACAGCATCGGTCGATAGCTTCTCGTCCAGATGCCGCGCGGACACGCGCAGTCGGCCGTTGGACCCCTTGTACCTCAGAATGGATGCGCCGTACTCGGTAATATCCTGCATCATCGCTCCCTGGTTGGGGATAGTGAATTGCTGAAGAGGCGTACCATTGGCATCCAGCTTTTGGACAAGGATGAACAGATCCATGTCGTCCGCGTCCTTCGCTTCCACCCAGAGCCGCGCCTTGGGATAGCCGACCATCGTGGTTTCGCTGTTGAACCGAACCGAGAACGATACTTGGCCCTGCTCCGACGCCGCATCATAACTTGCGGTGGCCGGCTGTGCCGGCGTTTCAGGACTCAACGTCCGCGAAGCGGCATGGAGATAATACTTGGCGTTTGTGACATCCTCCGGCGGAAACTCGCTCGCAGGTTGAAGGATACGGTCGTGTCCTTCCAGATCGAGCACCGAATAGCGCACGCGCGGCGTGTCCTGCCACCCATTACTCACGCCCTTGAGGTAGTGATCGAAGAAGCGTCGCAGGTCTTGAAGATTCGGCTCTTCGTAATAGTCCGGCCACTCCTGCCTGTTATGGATGCGCAACCACTTTTCTGTCGAGCCGATCCTTCTCCAGCCTCGGAACGTGCCCAGTGTGTGTAACGTGTTCGAGTAACTGGCGACGATGTACGCCGGCGCGGCGATGTTCTCGAAACGCGCGATCTTGCTTTCCCACAGATCGTCGATCAGCGGATAGCGCTGAGCTTCCGCGAGAACGTCTTCCCGTAGATTCTTGCCCATGTAGTTACGTTCCAGCGTTTCAGCAAAGGCAAGGTCGGGCATCCCTCCGCGCATGACGAGGTCGCGATAGACGTCACTCAAGCCTTCCCAGGGAGCAATAGCCGCCAGATGCGGGGGCTGCTCGGCCGCGGCGAACCATTGCGAGATGGCGAGATAAGAGTTGCCGCTCATCCCGACCTTGCCGTTGCACCAGTCCTGAACGCCAAGCCACTCGATCAGATCGTGGCAGTCCTCGCCTTCCTGCTTGCCGAACATGACGCTATTGCCTTCGGAATCGTAGACTCCGCGCGCATCGGGGTTGCAGATGGCGTAGCCGCGCGCGCACCAGAAGGCTGGGTCCGGGCCTTCGAACTTCATTAAGCCCGACAGCTCGCCGACATCCATGCCCAGCAGCTTGAATAACGCGTCATATTTCGGGGCGGTGCCCTGGCTTTTGCCGTAGGGGCTCCATGCCACAATGGCGGGAACCTTTTCCGTGCCGGCTGGACGAAGGATGTCCACGTAGATCGTTACGCCATCACGTAGCGTGACGGCTACATCTTTCTCAAAGACGATATCGACGGGCAGCGGCCGGAACCGCGGCCTCGTCTGAAATCCAGCCGGCAGAACACGGGCGCCAGGATCGAAGTCGTTGAACAGGGCCTGTTTAGTGCCTTCACCAACAGGAAACGAGGGCACGAAGATGGCTTTGTCGTTGTGCATATACTTCCTTTCAGGTTCACCCGTTCGACAGCTCGGAGAGTGTGGTTCAGTTTATAACAGCCAGCTTGCTTATCTAAACAGTACGGGTAGGATAGATGATGCCAAACGATGAGCGGCGAGAAAGCTCACAAGATTACCCGCGCCGATCTGGCCGCGTTCATGATCGCCCAGCTTTCCAGTAGCGAGCACCTCCACCAAGCGGTCACTATCGCTCATAAATGAGCGACCTCGGGAGTCGCGTTCGGAGAGCCGCAAGACTAGAGCCGTTCGCTAAATTTTAAGAGAACTCGCAATTCTATAGGGTCCGCGCTAAAGGGATGTATCTATCGTAATGCGGTCTTCGTCAGGGCACAGCGGTTCAAATCGCGATTTGAATAATTCGAAGGCATTTTCATCGATGGGCAGATCTCCGGAAGGAAGACACGCTGTCCGTTCAAGAACGCGCTTTCGCATTACATCTTCCGGACAGGGAAGAGTGTAGAGCCTCACCTCTGCGTTTTGTTCCACGGCGAACTTTCTGGCTATGTCACGCTCAGAACGGCTCCAGAAACCCCAATCCAGAATGACATCGTGCCCGCGGGCAAGAAACAGGGCCGTCATATCCCAGAGCAGTTCCTGGATTCTTCGGTAACGATCCGCGAAGAGGCGCGGCGACACAAGCTCCATGCCATGCAGCCGTACCATCCATTCATCCTGGGAGAACCTGACCGCTCGGGTACCCTGCTGAAGCTTCTTTGCAAACGTTGTTTTGCCAGCTCCGGTGAAACCATGGATTAAGTAAAGTACTGCCATGCGTAAGAACCCATTTGAACGCGGCTTGTACGGCTTCCGCGGATCGCGACTGGCGCACCTTTCGAAGCCGTTTAGTCTGCTGGAGCTCAAGCTGCGAATCGATGCTGAATGGCTTTACGGTGGGGCCAGCGCCGACGAGCGCGGGCAAACCCAACCGCTAGAGTTATTATCGCCAGTCGTAGAGGCCTACTCGAAACGGGTTCTGGACGCTTGGTAGCAGGCGACTGAAAAGGGCGAAGCCCCCTCGCTTGCGGGGCTGACACGGGAAAAGGCCGCTGGTTAGAACTTGAATCGGGCCGTAAACTGGATTCTTCTGGCGGGTAGCGCACTCACGGCGCGCCCAAAGAAGGGGGAGGATTGGTTGCCGATATATTGCGAGTAGTTGACCAGGTTCGGCAAGTTGAATGCGTCCACGGCGACGGTGGCGACAGGCCCTTTGTCTTTCTGCCGCGTCAACATAAAATCATGCGACCAGCGTAGATCCAATTCCACGTAGCCGGGCCCCTGCAATGTGTTGCGGGAGACGCCGGGAGGCCGCGCGTTGGCGAACCCAGAGTTGTAGATGTCCTGACCCAAGGTCCAGGTGTAAGGCAGCCCCGAGGCGGCGGTTACACCGAATCCGAGGTCAACCCATTTATACAGGGACGAGGTCATCAGAAGACTGAGCCGGTGATGCTGATCGTAGTCGGAACGGCCCCATTCGCCGCTGAGATCGTAGGTATTCGGAGGCATGTAAGTAATTCCGCTGGTGTTGTTGTTGGTGTGGCTGTAGGTGTATTGCGCCATTCCGGATAGATAACGGCCGATCGCACCCGAATACGAGAGATCGAGCGCCTGGCCGATCTGGCGCCCGGACGACTGAATCTGCCGATAGACGCCGTAGTTCGCGAAGGGACGCACGTTGTAGAAAGGCGGGAAGGGCTGGTTGATGTTCAGAGATTGGAAGAGCGCCACGCCGGTGGAGCCGCGATAGGTGGCGGCCACGGTTGACGACCTGGTTAACTGATGCTCCAGCTCCGCGCTGTACATGATGATGTAGGGCGTGCGCAGGCTGGGATTGAAGCGGTAGAGGTTCGGCGGCTCCGCGGCCGGCGAGAGGCCGTCGACAAAGGGATTCGGATAGCTGGGATTTAGAAGCTGGATGTTATAGACCGAGGGCGCCGAATAAAGAGCGAGTTGTCCGATCGGCCTCGACGATGTGCGGTCATTAAAGATGCCCGCGCCCGTGCGAATGACATAGTTGCGCTTCGGTCCGAAGGCGTAGGCGATGGAGGCGCGAGGCGCAAAATTGTCGTTGTCGTCGATGTAGTTTTGCCAATCCCAACGGAGGCCCAAGGTGACTTGCAGATTCGGCGAGACACGCCATTGGTCCTGCACGAACCAGCCGACCTCTTTTTGCCAGTAAGTGAAATGCGACGGTCCCCGCTGCTGGGTAAACGAAAAGGGCTGCCCATCGATGTAAGCCGGGAGGCTAACGAAGTTGTAGGTGCCGAGCCGGTTGGTGTAATCATCCAGGGCGCGGCGCGACATATTGGGAATGGCGACGCCGCCGGTGATGGTGTGCGCGTGATGGGAGTAGGTGAGAACGTCGCGGAAGTCGGCATTATTTTCGGTGGCAAGCTGGGTGGCCTGGGCTCCGCCACTGACAAAGGCATTCTGGACGTTGATCTGCTGAGCTTCGGAAGTACTGGCCGTTGAATCGCGATTGTGCTCGTACATGAGCTGCAGTTGATTGATCAGCGTAGGGCTAAATATAAAGCGGTCGGAGAGTATTAAGTGCCGCTCCGCGCTGGAGAGATTGCGTCCGGCTTCGGGCAGCACAAAGCCGCCCAGGACTTGCGTCTGCGCGTTGCCGCCGCCGGTGGATGGATTCTGCGCCGCGGTGATGTTCGATCCCGGCGAGGAGAGCTGGTTCAGCTTGGACCGGCCTTCATAGGTGAGCTGAAGCGTCAGCGTATGGTTTTCGCTGAAATCGTGCGCGATGCGGGCGGCCAAGTCCTTGGCTCGTACAGGACTAGGGATGTTCTCCTGCAAGAGGCGGGAGGGAAGCTGGGCATAGACAACGGACTGCAGATTGTCCTGCTGGTAGTCGGCGGAAAGCAGAAAAAACGTCTTGGAGAGCTTCCATAGCGGCCCGGTGAGGACGCCTTCAAAGATGTGCCGCTGTTCCACGGGACGCATTGAGGCGAAGGCGTTGCGCGCATCCAGATGGAAGTCGCGAAAGATGAAATTCAAGGTCCCGTGATAGACGGACGCCGGCGTCTTGGTGGTGATCTCGATGCGTCCTTTGCCCGGGCGCGAGAACTCGGCGGAGTAGGGATCGTTGTTGATCTTCACGTTCTGCACGGCGGAGGGAGTAACGCCCGCGTCTTTCTGTTCCATGCCGTCGACGACGATGGTTGTTCCCATGGTGCCGACGCTGCTCTGATCGAGAAAGGTGGAAAGCGTGCTTATGTAATCCTGATCGAAGACGGGCAGCTTCTGAAGCGCATTGGCGCTGACCACCGTGGCATCGCGGTTTTCCGCCGGATCGACGGATACATGGTTCGCTTCGGCATTCGCATTGACGTCGGTCTGCTGGGCCAAGTCTTCGATCTCAAGGACCGCCGCCATGGGCTTGGTTGCACGGGTTCCGGCGTTCACCTGAGCTTTAAAGAGCTTGAAGCCGCTATGCTGTATCTCAATCGTCTCCTTCCCCGGCTTGCCGCGAACCGCTTGGGGCGATGAAAGATGAAACGCTCCGTCCGCGGCCGACTGAGTCTTCGCCAGTTGCTTGCCGTCGGGAGAAAGCAGAGTGACGGCTGCTCCAGGGATGACTGCGCCGGAGGAGTCGCGGACCACGCCCGACACGCTCTGACCGAAGATGGGGAACGCGACGCAGATCAGGCAGAAGAGCGAAAGAGAACAGGGCAGCCTGGGCATACAGCATGGAGGCTACATGATGAAGCTGAAATCTCTCTGAAGAACAACGGTTATTTCGCGAGTTAGCGGAGATCGTTCTTCAAAACGATGCGATAACGGGCTTTTCCGGCTTCCAGGCGTTCGAAGGCTTCGTTGGCCTGAGTCACTGGAAAATCGAGGGAAGCGCTTCAGAAGGACTCGCGGTACTCGCCGAAGACGGTTCGCAGTGTGTCGGAGATTTCGCCGACGGTGGCGTGGTTTCGGCAGCAGTTGAGGATGTGCGGCAGCAGGTTTTCGGTTCCTTGCGCGGCGTGTTGAAGGCTCGCTAGAGCAGTCTTTACGGTGTCGGCGGAGCGCGAGTGGCGGACGGTTCGGAGGCGTTCGATCTGTTGATGTTCCAGCTTCGAATCCATCTGAAATGGCTTCACGGTTGGGCTGGTGTCGGAGTGAAATTTGTTGACTCCGACCACGATTTGCCGGTTCTCCTCGACGGCCTTCTGATAGAGATAGGCGGAGTTTTGAATCTCGCCTTGTATGTAGCCCCGCTCGATTGCCGCCAGCGTGCCGCCGAAGGCATCGATGCGGTCGATGTATTCCCGCGCGCCTGTTTCGATCTCATCCGTGAGTTTCTCGATGTACTCGCTGCCGCCGAACGGATCGGGCACAGCCGTGACGCCGCTTTCATAAGCAATCACTTGCTGCGTACGCAGCGCCATGCGCGCCGACTGTTCTGTCGGCAACGACAGCGCTTCATCCTGCCCGTTGGTATGGAGCGATTGTGTGCCTCCGAGTACCGCGGCCATCGCCTGCAACGCAACACGCACCACGTTCACCTCAGACTGCTGCGCGGTCAGCGTGGAGCCGCCGGTCTGGGTGTGAAAGCGCAGGGCGCAGGAGCGATCCAGCTTCGCACCGAAACGATCACGCATCAAGTGCGCATAGAGCCTTCTAGCCGCGCGGAACTTGGCAATCTCTTCCAGAAAATCGTTATGCGCGTTGAAGAAGAAACTCAGTCGCGGAGCAAAGGCGTCGACATCGAGCCCCGCCGCCATCGCCGCTTCGATATAGGCAATGGCGTTGGCGAGCGTGAACGCCACTTCCTGGATGGCAGTAGAGCCCGCTTCCCGGATGTGATAGCCGCTAATGGAAATCGTATTCCACTCCGGCACTTCATTACCGGCCCAGGCAAACAGATCGGTAATGATGCGCATCGCGGGACGCGGCGGATAAATGTAAGTGCCGCGCGCGATGTACTCTTTCAGAATGTCGTTTTGAATCGTCCCGGAGAGTTTTTTGCGGTCCGCGCCCTGTCCTTCCGCTACCAATACGTATAGGCAAAGCAGAATCGCCGCTGTCGAATTGATAGTCATCGACGTAGTGACTTCATCAAGCTCGATGCCCTGGAACAGCACCTCCATGTCGGCCAGCGAATCGATGGCAACTCCGGTGCGGCCGACTTCGCCGGCGGCAAGAGGATGGTCCGAGTCCATCCCCATCTGCGTTGGCAAGTCGAATGCTACCGAGAGGCCGGTGATGCCCTGCGAAAGAAGATATTTGTACCGCTGGTTGCTTTCTTCCGCTGTTCCAAACCCGGCGTACTGGCGCATGGTCCAGAGCTTGCGCCGATACATCTCGGGGTGAATGCCGCGGGTGAAGGGAAAGTGGCCGGGCTGCTCGGAAATCGACAAACCCCGTTCCTATCTGCGGGAAAGTTTGCGCGCGCGCAAGAACGAACTAATGCCGAAGCACAGCATAGGAATTGCGAATAGCAGCGCGATAAAGAGTTGACCGCCGCTTTTTGGATCGGATCCAAGAAGCCGATAGAACTTGTATGCCTGGGAGAGCGCTCCTACAGCCAGCACCAGAAAGAGCAAGCCAATCGCCTGGTTCCAGATGATCTGGGCCGGACGGACCACATGCGGCACCATGTGCTGAGTAAATTTGCGGGCGTGATCGGCATTGACATGCTTGGCAAACTTACGCAGTTGTCCGAGGTTGATCACGTCCTCATGCTAGCGCACCGGAGGCCAAATGCGCTTTCAGTGGCCTTCGGCTTCGAGAAAGCGCTCCACTTCGATGGCCGCCATACAGCCCGCGCCGGAGGCGGTAATCGCCTGGCGATAGATTCTGTCCTGCACGTCGCCAGCATGAAATACGCCTTGCACGTTCGTCCGTGCACCGCCGTGCGTGACAACATAGCCGTCCTGGTCCAGACCGAGCTGGCCAACGAAGGGCTTGGTATTCGGAATGTGCCCGATAGCGACAAAGAAACCATCGACATCGCGATCATAGGTCTCCTTTGTGACGAGATTATGCAGTTTTACTCCGGTGACTTCGCCTTTGGTGACGTCGTAGACATCCTGAACGGTTGTGTTCGTGATGAGTTGAATTTTAGGGTTCGCCTGGGCTCGCTCCAACATGATGCGGGAAGCGCGGAATGTATTCGAGCGATGGACGAGCGCGACTTCGCTGCCGAAACGGCTCAGGAAGTTGGCTTCTTCCATGGCGGAGTCGCCGCCGCCGATCACCATAATTTTTTTGCCGCGGAAGAAGAACCCGTCGCAGGTAGCGCACGAGCTGACGCCGTGGCCGATCAATTTCTGCTCGTTGGGAAGATTTAGCCAGCGTGCCGAAGCGCCGGTCGCGACGATCAAGGTGCGGGCCTGGATGGTTTCGCCGTCTTCCAGGGTCAGAGTGAATGGGCGGTTTTTCAGGTCGGCGGACGCGACGCGGCCATGCCGGTATTCGGCCCCGAAGCGCTGCGCCTGTTTTTTCATATTCTCGACCAATTCCGGGCCCATGACCCCTTCGGGGAAGCCCGGAAAGTTCTCCACGTCGGTGGTGATGGAAAGCTGGCCACCCGGCTCATGCCCCTCCAGCACTAGCGGCTGCAGGTTTGCCCGGGACGCATAGATGGCCGCGGTATTTCCGGCACACCCGGACCCAAGGATGACTACGTTTACGATGTTGTTCATGCTAGAAAGTGGTTCGCCAGATGATATGCGATCCACGAACCAGCATAAGCCAAGGCCAGCATATAGGAGAACTGGAAGATCGGCCATTTCCAACCGCCGGTTTCACGCTTGACGATAGCAATGGTAGAGAAGCACTGCATGGCGAACGCAAAGAAGATAAGCAAGGCAATCGCGCCGGGCGTGCTCAAATCCTGACGCACCGCCTTTTGCAAGCCTTGTGTGGGTTCATCTCCTTCGATGCCGTAGATGGTGCCGAGGGTTCCGACGATCACCTCCCGCGCGGCTAACGACGTAATCAGGCCAATTCCAATCTTCCAATCAAACCCTAGCGGCTTGATGACGGGTTCCACGGCCTTGCCGACATCGGCAGCGTAGCTGTGATCGAGCGGCGGCGTCTTGCCGTTTTCGAGCGGCAGATGGGCGAAGATCCAAAGCCCCACGGCTACCAGCAGGATCACGGTACCGGCGCGGTGGAGGAACACTTTCGAACGATCGAGCAGCCGCAGCCCTAGGGAGCGCAAAGTAGGCATGCGGTAGGGCGGCATTTCCAGCACGAACGAGGAGCGCTGACTCTTCAGGATGGTCGATTTCAGCGCGCGCGCCGTAATGATGGCCGCCAGAAAACCCAGAACATACATGCCTAGCATAACCGCGGCGGGCAACGAAAACAGATCTCCGAGGATGTGGACATTGGGGATAAAGGCGGCAATCAGCAACGTGTACACGGGCAACCGGGCGGAACAGGTCATGAGAGGCGCAATCATGATGGTCGCCATGCGGTCGCGCTTATTTTCGATAACGCGCGTGGCCATAATGGCCGGAACAGCGCAGGCGTAGGCAGAGAGTAGCGGGATAAACGATTTGCCCTGCAGTCCGAATTTCGCCATGGTGCGATCGGCAATGAGCGCGGCACGGGCCAGATAGCCGGAGTCCTCTAAAACGCCGATAAACAGGAACAGAAGCAGGATCTGCGGCAGAAAGACAATGACGGACCCGACGCCCTTCCAAACACCATCGATCAGCAGGGAACGCAGCGGATTGTCGGGCAGGAAATGGCCGATCCACTGCCCGGATACGAGCATGGCCGTTTGCAGCGCTTCCATGACGGGCTGGGCCCAGGAGAAGATGCTTTGAAAAACGGCGATGACGATGGCGAGGAAGATCAGCGGCCCGGCGACGGGGTGGAGAAAGACGGAATCCAGGCGCCGGGTCCATAGGGGCGGCGCAGGAGCCTTGTACGAAGACCTGCTGCCGATGTTCGCGGCCCATTGCCGGCATTTCGGAATGTCGTGCAGGACGGGCAGTTCGATTCTTACCGGTGGTGAATTTAATTTGGCGGCGGTTCCGAGCAGGAATTGCTGGATACGATCGATTCCCGTGCCCTTGGCGGCGCTGATCAGAGCTACCGGGCAGTTTAGTTCCGACGATAGCGCGGAAACATCCACTTTCCCGCCGCGCAGCGCGAGATCGTCGGCCATGTTGAGCAGCACCAAGGTCGGCAAGCCGAGACTGAGAATGGGAGCGGCCAGAACCAGATTGCGGCCCAGGTTGGTGGAATCGAGGATCAGGATTACGGCGTCGGGCTTCGGGAAATCCGCGCGTTCTCCCTTCAGAACGTCGTGGGTCACCTGTTCATCTTCGGCACGCGGCTGCAAACTGTAGACGCCAGGGAGATCGACTAGAAATACCTCCTGGTCCTGATCCTTCAGCTTGGCCTTCCCCATGCGATGTTCCACTGTGACACCGGGAAAGTTCGCGACTTTCTGGCGTAGCCCGGTCAGACGGTTGAATAGGGTGGATTTTCCAGAATTTGGGGGGCCGACAATCGCAACGATGATGGGGCGCTCCTGGGCGGCGCGCGGCAGGGGGATGGACGGATTCGGGAGGAGACCGGCTTTCGGCGAATCTCCATGGCAGTTACTCATGAGAGCTACTCATGGGAGTACGACGAGATCCGATTCAGGGTTTCGCCGGATGTAAAGCCTGGCGGCGGTGTCATGCCGGAGCGCCACTTCCGAACCATCCACGCGGAAGACGCGCGGTCCGCCCCCGGGCGCCCGCCTAGCCGGGACAATTTCATTTCCCGGCAGGAACCCTAACTCCATCAAACGCCTGGCGATATCGGCAGGAAGGTCGAGCCGGTCGAGAATGCAGCGCTGGCCCATGGGAAGATCGGCGAGTGTTCGTACGGTAGACGCCGGACGGGATTTAGTCCAAACCTTCTTCTTAAAAAGCATATCGGACCATTTCAGTATGAGATCCAAAGAGCGGTGCTGTCAACCGATGCGGCTGTAACCAGAATGTGTGTTGCCGAACGGTGAATTTTGGGTGTTTAGCGGGAGGGAAATCCCAATGATACGGAGACCACAGGAAACAGCGGCTCACGAATACTCTCCACCGAGCTTCCATCGGATATGCATTGCATATACAATTAAGTTGATTAGTGTTCGATTGGGATCAGAGTAATCTGCGTAAGATTCGAGGCATCGGATCAAGCGCGAGGAGGTCGAGCAGGCACTGTCAAACGATCCGATTCTGGTTTATGAGCAGGACGCCCAAGGGAACTACGCGGTCGTGGTGACGGAGCGCGGCGAAGAAATTCGTGGAGTGACGGCCTACCATCTCGATGCCGGGCAGAAGCGTGATTACTTGATGAGGCGGCTGCAGGAGGAATAATTCGATGGAGAACAAAGTGGTTATGCCGGAATTTAAAAGTGAGAGCGAGGAGGCGGATTGGTGGGCCAGCCAGGAAGGACGCAGCTTCGTCCGGCAGGAATCGGCGGCGTTGGAACCGGGCCAGAAACCTAAGGGGTCACGCTTGGCAGCTAATTTAAATAGGGCGAACAGTGTTCAAATCGCATTGCGATTGCCCGAAAGCGACTTGGCGGAGGCACGACGAATCGCAACACGCAAGGGGATCGGCTATCAAACGCTGCTGAAAATGCTGCTGCATGAAGGGCTCCAACGCGAAGCGCGACGGATTACATAGTTATATGCCGTCGGCTTAAACGGATGCCCTTTTGGGTGCTATGATCGACCTGTGCTGCGAGAGGGCTCGCAACATCCTACAGTGGCGCTAACGCGCGAGACGGGTGGAGCTTATACCCGCAAGGAAGTCTGTCGGCTGTTGAAAATCGATGGTCGGCAACTTCGAAGCTGGGAACGCCAGCAACTCATTCCCCAGGTAAGTGAATACCGTTTCCCCGACCTGTTGGCGCTGAAGACGATTATCCGGCTGCGCAGCGAAAAAGTGCATCCGCGGCTGATCCGGCAGGCGCTGGAGGGTTTGAAGCGACGTTTGAGAGACCTCCCCGATGCCACGAACGATGTTCGGGTCTATCGCGAAGGCCGCGCCGTTCGGGTACAGATCGGAAAACAGAAAATGGAGCCGGTTTCCGGGCAGCTTCTGTTCGACTTCCCGGAAGCGGAAATTCACCGGCTGCTGCAGTTGCCTCCGTCCCAAAAGGGCGGCACTGAAATGGCGGAGAAGCTGCGGAACAAGATCGAGGCCGACCGTTGGTTTGAAAAAGGGTTGGATCTGGAGCAGAGCGGCGCGCCGTTGGAGCAGATTGTGGAAGCGTATCGAAAGGCGGCTGAACTGGACACGAATGCCGCGGGCGCGCTGGTGAATCTTGGAACTGTTTTTTTCAACGGTCACGCCTGGGCAGATGCCGAAGAACAGTATCAGAAAGCGTTGCAGATCGATCCGCACTATCCATTGGCCCACTTCAACCTGGGTAATCTTTACGACGAGCGGGGGGATGCGGAAACGGCTTTAGAGCATTATGCCGCGGCGCTGAAGCTTCAGCCGAATTACGCGGACGTTCATTACAATCTTGCTCTGCTGCATCAAGGGGAGGGCGATGTGATGAGCGCGGTGCGGCATTGGCGTGCGTATTTGAAGCTGGATGGCAGTAGTGAGTGGGGGCAGATCGCCCGGCGTGAACTGACGAAGCTGGAAGCGGTGACGGTCTTTCGTGGAGCGAAGCCGGGTGCTACAAAGCTGCGGCTGGTGGGAAGCGAAAAGGAGTGACCGGCGCAATGATTCTGGCGGCCGGCGCTGCCACCCGGATGGGGAGATTGAAGCAACTTCTTCCTTATCGGGGAGGAACGCTGCTGGGGCATGCAATCGGTCAGGCGATCGGCGCCGGTTTTGAATCCATTACGGTGGTCCTCGGAGCGGAGGCCGGAACCGTGAAGGATTCCATCCCGGATAATCGCGTGGATGTCATTGAAAACACGGACTGGCGGAGCGGCATGGGATCGTCCATTTCGGTGGGTATGCGGCGGCTGCAAGCGCGTAACGCGGCACTGACTTCAGTGGCGATTTTGCTGGGAGACCAACCGCTAGTGGAATCGAGCCATTTGCAGGAGATGATGCGGCAGCTAACGAACGGAGACGCTGCCGTGATTGCGGCTGAATACCACGGAACGCTCGGGGTGCCCGCTATGTTTAAGCAAGAATGGTTCAGCTCGCTGGAAACTCTTCCTCCCGACGCGGGCGCACGCTATCTGCTGCGGGACTCCAACATAAATTTATTGCGATTCCCTCTCCCGGAAGCCGGCGTGGATTTGGATACGCCCGAAGACTTCGCAGCGCTCACTTCGGCGGAGCAGGCGGAGGCGTCGGCGGAGTCTGACTTCCGTAGGTAATGGTGGATTCGGCATCGAACCGCCGATAGTTTGAATAGCGGACATCGATCCGGATGTGCTGGGGTTGTTCCCGGAAGTATAGAGTGTCATCCGCATAGGTCCGGACAGGGAAGAACCATTTGCCGTCGATTTCGCTGCGCATGGTAGTAAAGTGCGGAAACAAATTCTGTTCTTTCAGCGTTTCGATTTGCGGGACCGCTTGCCCCTCGCTCCGCACCACGGATAGATCGGACTGCCGGACCCAAAGCGTGCCTTGAAAGAAGCGCTGTCCGGAAAGAATCTGGCGCGGCTCAATGTATTCCACAAAACACGGGAAGCCGTCCATGGTCTCTTCTCCCTTGTATTTTCCTTCGTAGAGGGGAACCTGGTCGGGCGTGAGAAGAAAAGGCTGAATATTGCGAAGATCGGAAAAATCTTGCGGAGTCAGCTTGATTCGGGTCAGCGTATCCCTGGGGGACTCTACAACCTGCTCGTTGCGAACGTGGTTTGCGGAAAAGGTGATGTCGCTCCCTTCGCGATACTGCCCGGTAACAGCTCCTGAATGATTGATTTCCTGGATCGTGACGTTTTGCCGGTAGATGTAATCCTTGCGGGCATTGCCGTTTTCCGCTTCGCGCTGGGCGATTTTCTTCAGCAGGTGCGGAGGGGGCTCGGCGGCGTGAAGAGGCGGACCCGGAAGAAAGAACCCCGATGCTACGATGAGGGCGATGCCGGAGGCTATACGTCCATTTTTCATTACTTTACCGTGTATGTGGATGGCGCTGTTCGCGGCTGCCTTCGTCATTTCGGGACAGCACGGACACTCTCATTGGATCATGACCGCAGTTCTGCCCGCCTGCCTGGTGGAGTCAGTGTTTTATCTGGCGTCGGTGTTGGAGAGCACCCGTGAGTGGTTTGGACGCCTTGGGCCGCGAAAGAGGCTGGCAGGAGTTTTATGGCTGAGCGCCGTCCTGCCTTACCTGATGTTCAGTTTGCGGTCAGAGACGTTCCGGGGCGGCTCTTTTTTATTACTGGCCGCGTTGTTCGGCGTTCTGGCGTGCTGGTACGTGGTTCTTCCCCGGCATTGGGTCTGCGATGTTGGGTTCTTGTTGCTGGTAGCGGCTCCGGTGGCGTTGCGGTCGTTTGGCCACATTTACCGGTCGCCTGATCCTCATGATTTACGCCTGGATGTGCTGGGTCATCTCGCCTGGATTCGACTGGCGCTGGTGGCCATGCTGGTGTTGCGCGGCTGGCGGCCGGGTGCGTTCGGAGTGTGGCCGCGCGGGCGAGAGTGGGCAGTCGGGGCGGTTTATTTTCTGGTCGCCATCCTTCCGCTGACCTTTCTGGCTATCGGCTTACACGTGTATCGTTTTGCTCCGGCGCATGGTCCGTGGTGGCAGGTGGCGGGCATCGCGATTGGAACCTTTTTCGGCATGTTGTGGGTGGTCGCCCTCAGCGAGGAACTGTTCTTCCGGGGCGTTGTCGAACGCGCCCTGCTCGACCACTGGCGTTCGCCGCTGCCGGCGATCATGATTTCGGCAATGCTCTACGGATGCTCACACCTGTGGTACCGGCATTTTCCGAACTGGCAGGACGCGTTAGTGACCACCGTGCTTGGGGTGGCTTGCGGAATGGCTTACGCCGGCACCGGCAGCGTACGGGCGTCCATGGTGACGCACACGCTTACGGTTGTGGCGGCGAGAGTTCTTTTTCGTTAAACCTGTTCCAGGGCGTACAGGAAATCGGACAGCATGTCTTCCCAATCCTCGATGCCGAGCGAGATGCGGACCAGTCCTTCGGTTATTCCGGCTGCTTCCAGGTCGGGAGCGTTCCAGGCCGAGTGCGTAGTGCTGCGCGGATGGCAGGCCAGCGTTTCGACGCCGCCGAGAGAAACGGCATTGCGGGCGAGACGGAGATGGCGCAGAAAGTCGAAGGCCGCGGGTTTACCGCCTTTCAGGTCCAGCGAGATCAGGCCGCCGGGAAAATCGCACTGCTGCTGGGCGATCCGGATTTGTTCGGGATCGTCGAACAGGGTCGGGTAGTAGACCTTGCGGATTTTAGGGTGATCCTTCAGAACTTCGGCGATTTTCTGGGCGTTCTTGCTTTGCCGGTTCATGCGCAGCAGGACCGTCGAGAGACGCGTGTCCAGGATCCAGGACTCGTCGGGTTGAAGGATGTTGCCGAACAGGCTGCGTTTGCTGCGGATCTTCGTCATGAGGGCCGGGTCCTTTGTGAGGGCGCCGCCGCCGATGATGTCGCTGTAGCCGCCAAGGTACTTGGTCGCGGAATAGAGCGATACGTCCGCGCCGAGCGCAATGGGGTGTTGAAACGCCGGACCCATGAAGGTGTTGTCGATCATCACCAGCGGCGGTTCGCCTCCTGCGAGTGAAGCGGCGGTCTCGCAAGCCCGCCTGATATCGGTCATCGTGATGGTGGGATTCGCGGGAGTCTCGATGAAGACCACACGCAAGTTTTGGGCGGCGCGGATGGTTTCGTCGATGCGCTCGGCTTGCCCGGCTTCCACCGGAATTCCTTGAATACCGAACGGCTCCAGAAAGCTGCGGATAAAGGTTTGGGTAGCCCCATAAATAGGTACGGTATAGACAATGCTGTCACCGGGCTTCAGCACGGCCAGAAGCACGGTCGTGATAGCGGCCATTCCGGAATTGAAGACGGCAGCGGCAACAGCGCCGGGTTCGAGTGGAATGAGGTGAGCTTCGACGAGCTCCGCATTCGGATGATTGAAGCGGGAATAGACAAGGTCGACGCTCTCGCCCGGGGCGAGTTGGCCCCGGCCGCCCATTACGTCAAAGGCACGTTCGGCTGCTTCGGGGCTGGAAAAGACGTAGGTGGAACTGCGAAACACAGCGGGACGCGCGGAGCCGACCGACAGCGTCGGATCGAAGCCCTTGGTTAGGATATCGGTCTCGGGACGGAGCGCCCTCGGAGATTTCTGAATGGCCATGGAAAGTCCTTCAGCCATTAGGGTAACGCTTTCAGGGCACTATTCAGAATGCTACTGAGCCGAAACGAAGTACTCTAGAAATACGAAACGAAATAGGGGACGGTAGAGATACAAGGAAACGAAGGCGATTAGGAAACGCCAAGTATTCGGAGGGGTTTGAAGCTTACCAATAAAACCCTTTCGGGCGCCAGGGAGGTGTTGCTTCAGGGGTCTTTCTATGAGGTTAGTCTCGCTTTGGTGGGAGTTGCCTCCCTGGCTTACTTCCAATATTAGGATATGGAATTGTGGAATGCAAGAACTTTCGCTACAAAAATCAAAATTATTTTTAGAAGGTGTATTCCGGGCGGATTGGACTCCTCGTATTCCAGTAAAGTGAAATGTATATAACTGTTCTAGGCTCAACGGGTTCGATTGGGGTCAGCACGCTGGATGTCGTACGGCAGCATCCTGACGAGTTCCGTATACATGGTTTGGTAGCGGGGAGAAACGTGCAGGTGCTGAGCTCCCAAATTCAGGAGTTCCGGCCGCACGTCGTTTCAGTGTCAGATGATTCCATTTTAGAGGCACTAAGCTCCTCGTTGAAGGAACTGGGCTTATCTCGAAAGGACTGGCCGGAGTTGTTGGCCGGGCCTGCCTCGATAACCGCAGCAGCAACAGCGGCTCCCGTCGATTTCGTGATGTCGGCGATTGTGGGGGTGGCAGGTCTTCCGGCAACATATGCCGCGATTCAGGCCAAGAAGCGAATCGGCCTGGCAAACAAGGAGACGCTGGTGGCTAGTGGCCGCCTGGTGATGAAGGCGGTTCGCGAGTCCGGCGCTGAATTGATTCCGGTGGATAGCGAACATAACGGGGCGCACCAGTGTTTCCGGGCTGGAAGCCGCCAGGAAGTGACGCGGTTGATCCTGACCGCTTCCGGCGGACCGTTCCGGGACACGCCTAAAGAAGAGCTGCGGAATGTGACGCCACAACAGGCCTTGAATCATCCAACTTGGAAGATGGGGCAGCGAATCACGATCGATTCGGCCACATTGATGAACAAGGGATTTGAGGTAATCGAGGCCTGCTGGCTTTTCGATCTGCCGCCTGCTCAGGTGGACGTGGTGGTTCACCCTCAATCCTCAGTTCATGCGATGGTGGAATATCTGGATGGAAGCGTGATCGCACAGGTCTCGGCAACTGATATGAGAATGCCGATCCAGTACGCTATAACGTACCCGAAGCGGGATCAGGGGCCGGTTCCGCGCCTGGACTGGACGCAACCACGCACCTGGAATTTTTCGGCGCCGGATACCGGGAAGTTTCGCTTGCTGAAGCTGGCTTATCAGGCGCAAGAGCAAGGCGGGTCAGCCACATGCACGGTGAATGCCGCGGATGAGATTGCCGTTCAGGCGTTCCTAGACGGAGCGATTAGTTTTCCCGCGATCGCGGACATCGTCGAGGAAACATTAGCGCGCCAACCAAGCCGGGAACCGGGGACAATAGAAGAGGTAATCGAAGTGGACCGTGAATCCCGGGAAGCGGCCCGGCTCATCATTGCTAGATTTGCTGGGGGCTGAATCCGCGGGGGCTCGCTAAATTTATAATCAGAAGATAGCTTACCGCGTCGAACTAAGTAGTATTAGCTGTCAGTGACCCGTATTCGGGAAAGGAAAGAAGTAACACGTGGGTTTTTTGCAACCTGTTTTTTGGGTATTGATTCTGCTCGGAGTCATGATTCTGATTCACGAGCTGGGTCATTTCTGGGCGGCCCTTTCGGTGGGCATCAAAGTGGAGACGTTCAGTCTAGGTTTTGGGCCCCGGCTCTTCGGATTCCGGCGGGGCGAGACGGATTACCGTGTCTCGGCGATCCCGTTCGGCGGCTATGTACGGATGCTGGGGGAACAGGCCGGCGAGGAAAAAATCGAGAGAGACTTGGATCTTCCGGAAGGCGCCGCGGCAACCAACCCTTGGGGTCGAGGGACCAAGGGGCAGGAAGCGATCGATCCCCGGTCCTTTCAGGCCAAACCGCGCTGGCAGCGAGTAATTGTCGTGGTCGCCGGCCCGTTGATGAACATCCTGTTGGCGGTGGCGATTATCACGGGGATTTACATGCATTCTTTCCCCAAAGAGGTCAGCTCTGTCGATCCCGAGATCAGCAACGTTATGACTGGGTCGCCGGCAGCGGAAGCCGGGCTGAAGCCGGGCGATAAGATCGTCCAACTCGGCGGTGAAAAGAATCCCACCTGGCAGGACGTGATGACCCAGGAGGCCTTGAACGCGAACAATCCCCTACAGCTCGTGATCGATCGTAAAGGACAGCGGCTGAACGCGACGGTGACGCCGAAGATGGATCCGAAACAAGGAATCGGCTACGCAGGTTGGATGGGTGATCCGGATGTGCAAGTGGCCGAGGTGCTGAAAGGATCGCCGGCAGCGGCCGCAGGCATGCACAAGGGAGACCTATTGATCAGCATCAATGGCCAGTCGGTAGAAACGCCCGGAGCATTGCCGGCCACGGTCATCAAATCCGGTGGCAAACCTCTGCAGGTCATATTGATGGAGAAGGGCCGGATACAGAAACTCAGTGTCACGCCGGAGGCCACGAACAATCCCCAGCTTCCCTGGCGTATCGGCATTGCGTTCGGATTTCGCGGACAGTTTGTGAAGCTGCCGTTCGGCCAGGCGTTCGTGGAGTCCGTCCGGTTCAATGTCAAAAATGCAGCGATGATCTTTGAAGCGCTGCGCAGCATCGTGGAGCGGCGGCTTTCGCCGAAGACGCTCTCGGGCCCCATCGGAATCGCGAAGATGTCCAGCGAAGCAGCCCATGAGGGAGTGCTGAGTTATCTGTTTTTGATGGCGGTGGTGAGTCTGAACCTGGCCATTTTCAATCTGCTGCCGATTCCCATTCTGGATGGAGGAACGCTGCTGATGCTGGTGATCGAGATGATTATGCAGCGGGAACTGAGCCTCAAAGTAAAGGAAACGGTGTTCAAGCTGGGGTTCGTCTTCCTGATGATGCTGGTCGTCTTCGTTATTTACAGCGACCTTAGCAAAGTAATGTCGAATGGCTAAGGCCGTCTCGGCCGGATGAGATGCGCACTCCCACGATCGAGGGCAATTATCACGGCCACTCGGAACGGATCTCACGCTGGTACTCTAATGGATCTTTCTCCAACGTAAGGACACCTGAGAAGCGCGATAAATCTTGCGGTTTGGAAGGGACGCAGTCGGGCTGAATCATTTGCTCTATCTTTAGCCAATCAGCATAATCAATCTGAACCGCAATGGGACGCGAGTGCTCGTCGGTGACAAGTAGCTTTCGAAAATTAGGCATCGAACCCTCGATTGATTATCTCTTAAAGCTCATTCCAGGCGTAAGGCTTCCACGGGATCAATGGAGGCGGCGCGACGGGCGGGGAGTAGAGCGGCGAGCAGGCCGATGATAAAAAGCAGTACGATCACGGAGGCCAAGGTGATGGGATCGGCAGGTTCGACGCCGAATAGGAGCGACTGGATCGTTCGTGCGGCGGCGACGGAGGCAATGAGTCCCGCGACGGCTCCTAAAACCAGCAAGCGGCTCGCATCGGCAAGAATCTTCAGTAGGATTTGGCTTCGTTGAGCGCCCAGCGCCATCCGCAAACCAATTTCACGGGTTTTTGCCGTGACGATGAGATTGATCAAGCTATAGAGCCCGACGGCAGCCAATAGCAACGCGACGAACGATAGGGTAGCGAGCAGTTGGGCAGTCAGGCGCGGTTGGGCCAGATCCTTATTCACATGGTCTTCCAGTGTGGCGACGCCGAACACAACCCGGTGGGGCGCCAGATGGTGAATGATGCCGCGAAGGGAGTTCATCATCCGGCGGGAGTCGCCGCGAGTGCGAACTACATACTCGGGATCGGGCCACCACTGTCCTTCGGCGCAGTCGTAGACGTAGGGGGTGGCGGGCGTACGGAGATTGTCTTCGCGCGCATTTCCTATCACGCCGACGATTTGCGACTTCACGGTTGCGGACGGGAAATCCGAATGAGTGAAATACTTGCCGACCAAGTCCTGTCCTCGGCCAAACCGTTCGGCAAAGCTGCGATTTACGAGAGCCTTCGGGGTCTGGTGGTAGTCGGCCCGGAAAGCGGGGCAGGTCTGGCCGTTCAGAAGAGGAACTTGCAAAGCGTGAAGATAGCTGGCCGTGACCGTCCGGCTTCCGGCCAGGTACGTATTGTTTTCCGTATTGCCGGGTAGGCCTTCTATGGCTATGTGGTACCGGAGAGTTGCCTCCTCGGCGGGAAGAAAGTTCGTCATTCCGGCGGCTTCCACTTGCGGCGAGCGCTGTAGTTCAGACAGGATGCTTTGTTGAAGCCGCGCCACCGCGGCCCGGTCCTCGCTCCACTCGGCACTCACGTGAAAGGTAAACACATGCTGGGCATCAAAACCAGTATGTACGTGTATGAGCTTGTCGTAGGAGCGAAGCAGCAATCCGGCGCCGGATAACAAGATTACGGTAACGGCGAGTTGCGCGACGAGAAGAATCCGTTGCAATGAATTGTGCCGCCCGGTTGCGGTGCGGCTTCCCCGGGAAAGCATCCCGGAGAGCCGCTTGTAACTTACCTGGAGCGCGGGAATGAGGCCGACGATTACGGCCGTCAGCAGACATAGGCCGAAGGTGAAGAACAAGGCTCGCCAATCGAACCGGAGCTCGTCGATGCGCGGAAGAGTTGTCAGTGTTTTCGTCGCAAGGTCGATTATCCAGAGACCCAGCAGTGTACCCAAGAGACCGCCCGCTACTACTAGCAAACCGACCTCGCGCAGGATTGTCGCGATAATCTGGGCGCGTGTTGCGCCGAGTGAGCTTCGGATAGCAAACTCGTGTTCGCGCCGGTAGAGTTGGCCGAGCAGCAGGCCGGCAATGTTGGCGCAAGCAATGATCAGAAGCAGACCGACACCGGCAAACATCAGCCAAACAGAGCGGCCGCGGTCTCCGACGATGAAGTCCTTCATGTTCGTCACAAGCGCGGACCAGTTTTTGTCTGTTTTGGGGAACTGCTCGCCGAGTTCGCGCTGCACGCGAGCCAGATCGTCTTGCGCCTGTTGCGGCGTGATTCCCCGCTTCATGCGGCCAATACCGGATAAGAAGCGGGCATCGCGGGCTTGGGCGAGGTAAGGATTCAGGGGAGCGGTGAGCCAGAGATCGATGGCCGGCGATACGAACGTCTTCGGCATGACCCCGACGATGGTGTAGCCCTGGCCTCCGAGAATCAGCCGTTTTCCGAGAACATTTGGGTTGTTATTAAAGCGGCGGGACCAGAAGCCATAAGCGATCACTGCAGCTTGTGGACCGCCAAAGGTCTCCTCTTGAGAGTTGAACGTGCGGCCCAGCAAGGGCTTTGTCTCATAAACGGAGAAGTAGCGGGGTGTGACTCTACGGGCGGCCAGGCGCTCCGGCTGACTGACGGTGGTATCCGTCTCGTTTTCGCTGTAGAGACCCGCGAGAGCAGTAAAGGTCCGGTTGAGCCGGTTCCAGTCCTCCAAACGCACGGGCGCGATCAGACTTTCTTTTTCGTTCTTCGCGGGACTGGCCTCGAAGACGCTGACCAATTCCTGGGCATGCGGGTAGGAGAGCGGCTTCAGCAGTACCGTGTCGGCAATGGAAAAGAGAGCCGTGTTTGCGCCGATGCCGAGAGCTAACAAGACTAGCGTGGTGATGGTAAAGCTCGGGCGGCGGAGAAGGAGGCGAAGCGTGGCGGGCCAGTGGAACATGCCCTCTAGTAAGGCACGTTATGGACCATAGACCTGCTTGGGACATCCGTTAAGAAAATAAAGGAGTAAATGATCCGGCGGTTTCGTTCCCTACACCAAAAGTGTCCGTTTCTGGGAAACAGGTGTTCGAATTCGGACGGCCAGCTCGAACTAAAGAGGGCGAACGAGCCGCTTTTGCGTCGGTCCGAAGGAAGCACTCGGTTTACGCGGTTTGACGGGAAACGACTTCGAGCCGCCTGGATTCCTTGGCCCTTTTGGCTCCCCCAATTGGGTCCGTCCCGATAATCGGCTCCGCAGATCCGTCCACAGGTTGTCGAGTTCGTAGATCTTCAAGGCAACCGCTAGCGTGCTGGGCGGAATGCCGGGCGGGGACCATTGGAGTAACTCAGGATCCATCGGGAGCGTGTACTCCGGGCCGAACTCGATCCACTCGCCCTTGAATATTCGCACCACCCGGCAACTCTTATCCCCCTTGATGCGGATTCCGAGTTCCTTTTTGGATAGAAAGTCGCGAAATGGTTCCATTGACTCTTAGGATGCAGCACGACGAACTCAGGTTAGTGAATTTTTGATTAAAGGGGGATAAAGCCGAGAGCCTGGAGTTGACAGCTATTCGTGCAATTCTTATTCTAGAGTCGCTATGGAGATCCATTTCACCCCCGAACAGGAAGCGCAACTTTCGGAAATCGCCAGCAACGCCGGTACGGATACTGAACATTTACTGAAAGATGTAGTCTTACGGCTGTTGCAGGAAGACACCGGTTTTTGTGAGGGAGTGCAACGGGGCATTGCCGCTGCCGAGCGCGGCGAATTCGTAGAGCATGAGGAAGTTTGGGCGAACGTTGAGAAGATATTGCAGGCCTGATGCGCTTGCGATGACGGCACCTGCAGCCCAAGATCTCTACAGCATCACTCAGTACATCCGACGCGATAATTCCACAGCAGCGCGCGAGGTGGCGAAGACCATCGATGACGGCTGCGAAAGCCTCATCGGCTCCCCGCATCGCGGACGCAAGGGCAAACAGCCCGGCACGCGTGAATTGGTTTTTTCTCCGTTGCCTTACATTGCGATTTACCGCGTGACGAATGACACAGGTGAAATCCTCCATATCTGGCACGGAGCACAGGAGCGCCGCTAGCTACTTTTCTATTGCGGGAAAAGCAATGGTGGCAATGAGGCTGTTACCCTGCTCCCTTTCCTTTAGGCTCAGCTTGCACTGGAAAGGCTTGTTGTTGACATTCTACAACAATCGTTCATACTGTAGGATTTCTACAACATGAAGTCTCCATCCCGAATCGATCTTCTTCAAGGAACGCTGGACATGCTCATTCTGCGAACGCTCACTACCGGCGCGGCGCATGGATGGGCGATTTCGGAGCGGATTCAGCAGATCTCCGAGGAGGTTTTGCAGGTGAACCAAGGATCCCTTTATCCGGCGCTGCATCGCCTGGAACATCAAGGGTGGATCAAAGCTGAATGGGGCACGTCGGACTTGGGGCGGCGGGCACGTTTTTATTCCCTGACTGCGTCCGGGAAGAAGCAGCTCGAGCTGGAGCGGAGTAATTGGGAGCGGCTTATTTTAGCGATCAGCCGCGTGCTGGAGATGGCTTGATATGAAGTGGGCTGACGTTCGGTTGCGCCTTCGGGCGATTCTTTTTCGCGAGCGAATGGACCGCGACCTTCAGGAGGAACTGGCCGGGCATTTGGAGCTGGAGACCAGGAAATATCTCGCGGCCGGCCTGGACCTGGAAGAAGCACAACGGCGGGCAAGGTTGGGCTTTGGCGGCCTGGAGCAGGTGAAAGAAGAGTGCCGCGATAAGCGCCGGGTGGGATGGTTTACCGATCTTCTGCAAGATGCCGGTTATGCCCTACGCACATTCCGGCGAGCACCGGGATTCACCACGATTATCGTGCTGATGCTGGCCGTGGGCATCGGGGCAAACACCGCCATCTTTGGGATTGTCGATGCAGTTCTGCTGAAGATGCTTCCGGTGCGAGATCCGGGCGCACTGTTCCGTACGGTGAACGCCTCATCCGATTCCGGGAACGAGGTGAGCTACCGGATGTTTGGCGAGATGAGGAGCCGGGTGAAGCCGTATGCCGATTTGATGGCGTACCAACTCCCTCAGAAGACGGCCGTTTTCATCGGACGATCGGAGGAGCAATATTTAGAGCATCAAGCCGTCTCGGGAAGTTTCTTTAGCGTGTTGGGCGTGCAGGCCGCTCTGGGCCGGTTAATCAACGCGGAAGATGAAAAAGAGCCGGGACAACATGCCATAGCAGTGATTAGCAGCGATTTCTGGGATAACAGGTTCCATCGAAGTTCCCATGTTCTAGGAGAGAAGCTCCGGTTGGGCAACCGAGTATTCACCATTGTGGGAGTCGCGCCACCGCAATTTTTCGGCGTGGAGGTGGGCGCGATTGTTGACGTGTGGACACCGGTCAGCATGGCGCCGGCGGCCGAATTGAATGACGAGCATCTGGCTTGGCTGCAGATCATGGGGCGGCGGAAGCCGGGGGTGAGTTTGGCCCAAGCGGTAGCTCCATTGCAGGCGGTCTGGGAAGCGGCGCTGTTGGAAGATGTGCGGCTGCATGCTCCGCCCGGTACGCCGAGACAGGTGATTGAACGATTCCTGGCCGGATCCAAGCTGAAGGGTGCATCAGCCGGAGGCGGCATTTCTTATCTGCGGGAACAGTACAAGCGACCCTTGCAGATCGTGATGTTTGTTGTCGCCATGGTCCTGTTGATTGCCTGCACGAATGTGGCAAACCTGATGATTGCGAGAGGAAGCAGCAGGCAGCGCGAGATGGCGGTCCGCTTGTCGCTAGGGGCCGGACGCTTGCGCCTGCTCCGGCAATTGATGACCGAAAGCGCGCTCGTGGCGCTACTGTCGGGAGTCTTCGGCTTGCTGATTTCGCGCTGGGCGACACCGCTCGTCATTCGGTCGTTGGCTCCTGGAAATTCGCCGGTGGAGTTGGCAGTGAAAACCGATGCCAGAGTTTTAGGTTTCACGGCGGCCGTGGTGCTCTTGACCGTTTTGATTTTTGGATTATTTCCAGCGCTCCGGTTGTCGAAAGCAGATATCCATTCAGCACTGAAGAGCGGCACGCGGTTAACGACAGGCGGCGCGGGGCGAGCGGGACGAATGCTGGTAATCGCGCAGTTTGCGCTGTCGTTCGTTTTGCTGGTGGGGTCGATCTTGTTTACGCGGACGTTGTGGAACCTGATGTCATCCGATATGGGCTTCGATCCCCATAACGTCGTTGTCGCCGATCTCGCTTACGGGAACGCACAGCCGCCCGAGAAGCGGTATCCGTTATGGGCGGAGTTACTTCGAGAGGTGAAACAGCTTCCCGGAGTGCAGGCCTGCAGCTTGTCATCGTCGGCTTTATTTTCCGGAAGTCCGCGCATGTTGGGTGTGCGTGTAACGGACCCCGCGAGTAGGCCGGCCGATCCGATCAGCGATCTTCTGGCGGTCTCAAGCGATTACTTTCAAAGCATGGGAATTCGAGTGAAAGCCGGCCGCAGTCTCAACGCTCGCGATGATAGTTCGTCCTCGCCTCGGGTGGCGGTTGTAAATGAAGCATTCGAGCATAAGTTCTTTGGAACCATCGACCCCTTGGGCAAGAAGATGACGAAACTGGCCGATGCACCGGAGTGGGTGGAGATCGTCGGAGTTGTTCAGAATGCGAAGTTCAATAACATGCGCCAGGCGGCTCCGCCTATGTTTTACGTTCCGTACGAACGCATGACCGACTGGTTCCCGCCGCAAATGCATCCAGGGTATACGCTGTCACTTCAAGTGCGGGGACGTCAAAGCGCGGCTTCGCTCGCCGCTACCTTGCGACGCCAGTTTGGCAATGCATTCGCGGTTCGGCAAATTGCGCCGCAAGACAAGCTCATCGATAACACGCTGACCGCTGAAAAGCTGCTCGCGGGAGTTTCCAATCTTTTCGGCGGGCTTGCGCTGGTCTTGACGGCGCTGGGGCTCTACGGAATTATGAGCTATGCGGTGGCAAGACGCCGGCAGGAGATCGGAATTCGGATGGCGCTGGGAGCTACGCCAAACAGGGTGCTCTCGCTGATGTTAGGGGATTCGGTAGTCATTCTGCTGATCGGACTGTTGATTGGGCTGCCCATAGCGCTGGCAAGTACGCGCGCTGTGAGGAGCCTTCTGTATGGTCTCACGCCGAATGGGTGGACGACTTTCGCCGTCGCGGGAGCGGTGCTGTTGACGGCATCGCTGCTGGCAGCGTTCATTCCTGCGTATAAAGCGGCGAAAACAGATCCGGCGATTGCGTTGCGGTATGAGTAACTCGGCAAGCCGAATCATGTTACGCTTCCACCATGCGAATCACGATTGAAATCCCCGACCAGTTCGTGGCGCATCTAGTACCCGCAGGCCGGGATGCAGGACGCCAATTATTAGAGGCCTTCCTCACTGCACCCGTATCGAAAGTAAATCGCTCACCTTGCGGTAATAATCCACCCATTCCTGCGCTTTCGTATCGCCGTGTTCCGCTTTGCGTGCAGTTCGAAGATAGAGCCCGGCTTGAAACGCGTAGACAAGATTCTGGGCAGACCACACGTTCACGTAGAATGGCATCTTTTTTACGATCTTCAACGTAGACGCCAGCTCATGCAGTTTTTCGGTGTTCGACGGGTCGGAGGCAAAACGGCTCGCCAGTTGGTCCACTTTGCGGCGCAGGTGGTATTCAAGCGTTGTCTTATCGAGGACCACGTTGTTAGCTTGTGCTTCACGCAGAAGATTGGAAATGCGCTCGCCATCGAGCCGGTCGCTGGTGCAGGCGCGGCGTAGCAGGCTGTTGAGTGCATAGTCGATGGCTGCGGCAAACTCGCGGGGCATGGGTGTGCCTAGGCTGCTAAGGAAGCGCATCAGCGCGGCATGATGCTCGTAGACCTGCAAGTACGCCGCTTCCGCTTCGGCCACGGTTGAGGAAAGGACGATTCCAAGAATCCGGCGCTGTTCATCGCGGAAGAGAGAACGGAGCGAGTACGTTCTTTCGCTGAATCGCTTATCGAGGAGGCGCACCACTTCCGGGATGTCACCGAGCGCAAATGCTTCGCTCAACTCCTCCAGCATTTCCCGGTAATCGTGCTCTTCCCGAAGTGCCTGCACACCGCCCGCCACGTTGTGATCGCCGAAATGAACCACCCAGAAGATGAGGACCGCTGATTCCTGGGTGATGCACGACGTAAAGCTCGCCTTACCGATGGCCATGCGAAGTTTGCCGGCATCGCGGGTGTGGTAGTCGAGCCGCTTCACGGTATAGGAGAAGATATCGGCCCGTTCTCCGTAGGGCGCAAACAACGAACTGATGGAGTAGTGCGCGCCCACTTTTTCGAGATCGACAACGGCTGGCTTCACGTACTTGCGATAGACATCGGCGCCATTGCCGTACTCAGGAAGGTTACTGCGGGCGCCCTTTAACAGGTCGAGGAACTGCGCTTCGAAGAGTTTTCCGAAGAGCTGTTCTGCGAGCTGCACCACACGCCCGGCGTATTGAATAATTTGGACCGTCTCGATGCCGGAGATGTCGTCGAAAAACCAGCCGCAGCTTGTGTACATCAGCATGGCGTGCCGCTGCAGCTCCATCAGTTTCCAGACGGTCACCTGCTCTTCCGCGCTTATTCCCGGAAGAAAGTGATCGTCGCCCAAGCGCTGCCTTGCTTCTTCAGTGCGATGCAGGACCACGTCGATGTAGGCGTCGCGCGCGGCCCAGGGATCTTTCAAGAGCTTCGCCGCGAGCGCTTCGAAATGCGGGTTCACCGAATCGCGCAACCAGTCGAGAGCCTCGCGGAGCGGTTTGCGCCACTCCTGATGCCAACCGGCCCGGCCCGAGTTGCACCCGCAATTGCTGCGCCAGCGCTCCACACCGTGAACACAGCTCCAGGCGGTGTCCTCGTAAATTTGCACTTCGCAGGAGGACGGGAAATTTTCCAGAAACTCGCCGTAGTTGGTCAGTTTGGCAAGTTTTCTCCTCTGCGTGTATTCAAGGGCGTACGCCAGCGCCATCTCGCCATAACGGTGATGGTGGCCATAGGTCTCGCCATCGGTGGCGATATGCGCCAGTTGCGGGCGGTTCCGATTGTCTGAAAACGCACCCATCAAGCGCGAGGCAAACTTTTCACCGTTGTCGAGAAGCTTTTCAAAAGCAACGGCCTGCGAGATGGGGCCATCGTAGAAGAAAAGATTGATCGTGTTCCCGCCCGGCGTTTTCAACAGGTAGGGGCGGGTGGGGTCAATGCGCCCTCCGGTGACGTCCTGCCATTCGCCACCGGCCAGAGGACGGAACGCCTTGGCCTGATGAGGAGCAAGAATCGCAAACTTCAGGCCAGCCTGCGCCATGAGATCGAGCGACTCCAGATCGACAGCGGTTTCGGGCAGCCACATGCCTTCCGGCAAACGCCCGAAGCGGCTGACAAAGTCGTCGAAGCCCCAACGGATCTGCGTTTTTTTGTCGCGGCTGTTGGCCAGCGGCAAAATGATGTGGTTGTAGGCCTGCGCCATAGCGGAGCCGTGACCGGAGAACAATCTCTGGCTCTGCCGATCGGCTTCAATGAGACCCTGGTGAACTTCGGGCGCGTGTTCGGCGGCCCAGGAAAGCAACGTGGGACCGAAATTGAAGCTGATCTTCGAATAGTTATTGATGATGCTGGTGATATGCTGCTGCCCATCGAGAATGCGGGCGGCCAGGTTGGGACCGTAGCACTCGGCGGTGATGCGCTCGTTCCAATCGTGATACGGATACGCGGAATCTTGCAGCTCAATTTCTTCCAGCCAAGGGTTTTCGCGCGGCGGCTGATAGAAGTGGCAGTGGATACAGAGATATTTCATTCGCGGGTCGTTTTAGCGGGTCAACAAGACGCACTGACGGCGGTTAACCGCCCCATAAACGTCTGGCACAAACTACCAGGATAGCTAGGACGCAGGAACCGACAGGGTAAAAACAGCGCCGGCCGCGGTTTCGCGGTTCGCGGCGGACACGCGGCCGCCGTATTTTTTGACAATGGAAGCGACGATGTGAAGCCCGAGCCCGGAGCGGCTAGGCGTACTGGTTTTCGAGGAGACATGGGGTCGAAAAAGGCGCGGCAGCATTTCCGCCGGGATACCCGGGCCATCGTCGGCAACCGAAATAGTCAATAGATTCGCGGTCTGTTCCACCGCGATCTCGATGCGTCCCGGCTTCTGCATCATCTGCACGGCATTCAGGAAAAGATTGATGAAGACGCGTTCCCAATCCTTGGCGGAACCGGGCAAGCGCGTCTCGGCGGGAAGCTGACGGACGAAGCGGACACGCGGCTTGCGGGTTGCATTGCAATAATCGGCGACGGACTCCACCGCGCCTTCGACGATGCCGGCGAGATTAGGCGTGGTGTCGGGAATGGCGCCCAGTAGCCGCTTCCCACGAGCCACGCAGCGGGCAAGCGTGGCGGCTAGCGGACTCCACTGTTCGTCCCCGCTCAATAGATCGGCAGCCTCGGTGATCGTCTCGAAGACGTTGTTGAGATCGTGGACCAGGCTCTCGTGGGTGAGGTCGCGCGCTCCGTCAACATCGGGGAATTCAACCATGGAAATCTGCCAGGTTACTGCGCCAGTTCACGAAGGGTATTGTAGAACTCCGGAAAGGAGACGGAGGCGGCGGCGGCATCCAGAATAGTGGAAGGAGCATCGGCCATCAGCGCCGCGACTGAAAAGGCCATGGCGATGCGGTGGTCGCCGTGAGAGTCCAGTTCGGCGGCGCGAAACGTTTGCTTGCCCGGAATGTGCAGGCCGTCTTCGGTGGTGGTGACCGTGATATTCATACGGCGAAGATTGTCGGCCACGGTTTCGATGCGATCGGTCTCCTTCACGCGCAGTTCGGCGGCATCGCGGACTGTGAGCCCTTCTTGGCTGGCCGCGCCCAGGATACACAGGATGGGAATTTCGTCGATCACGGCCGCGGTCATGGCGCCTTCGATTACGCCGCCCTTCAGGCGAGAGTGCTTGATTTGCAGGTTGCCGATCAATTCCCCGTTCGCCTGTTCGATGTGAAGCAGTCTGATGGATGCGCCCATGCCTCGCAGGAGATCGAGCAGAGCGGTACGGGTGGGGTTCAGGCCGACATTGGTGACCAGCAGTTCCCCTTCGGCGGCAATGAGCGCGGCCACGATGAAGAATGCCGCGGAAGATAGGTCTCCCGGCACGAAGAGATTTTTTCCCGTGAGACTAGCGCCGCCTTGCAGACGGGCGATACGAGGCTCCAATACGAGATCGGCGCCGAGTTCGCGCAGAGCAACTTCGGTGTGGTCGCGCGTGGTAATCGGTTCACGGACGATCGTTTCGCCTGATGCGTAGAGACCCGCCAGCAGCACGCAGCTTTTCACTTGGGCGCTGGCGACCGCAGGTTGATAATCGATCCCATGCAACGGCGAACCGTGGATCGTGAGCGGGGGATAGCCGTCGCCGGTAGCCTCAATGCGCGCGCCCATCTGCGTCAGCGGGCCGATAATGCGACGCATGGGCCGCTTTGCGAGCGAGTCGTCCCCGGCGATCTCGGTGGTGAACGGCTGGGCGGCAAGAATGCCGGAAAGCATGCGGATGGTGGAACCGGAGTTGCCCGCGTCGAGCTGACCGCTGGGCGCCGCAAGGCCGTGCATTCCCTTGCCATTTACAATCAGCACGCGGCGTCCCTCCTCTTCGGCGAACTCGTGGTGAACGCCCAAGGATTCCATGCAAGCTAAGGTGGATTGGCAGTCCGCGCCGGTTGAGTAGTTATAGACCTTGGACTGGCCTTCGGCGATGGAGGTAAGCATCGCATAGCGATGAGAGATGGATTTATCGCCAGGCAAGCTGACGGATCCGCGAATAGCGCGGGCCGGTGAGATCTGCTCTTTCATTTGGAATTTGTATTGTACGACCGGGCAGATATTGCGGCCGTAATGTCGCTCCGGCGGTAAACGGAAACACCAAGGGCCGTAGGAGTCTCAGCGTAACGTATAACAATTGTTATACTAAACGCATAAATTGCGCTTCGAATGGGACAGCGGGAAAAACGCGGCGAACTGGCCGAAGCACGAGGTCGAATTTGAAGCGGCCGCACGAGTTTTTGACGATGGAGATTACGTTCTACTTAAGGACCGGATTGTCGGAGGAGAACAGCGGTGGCACGCGATCGGCCAAGTGCTAATCGACGAAGTTTCGGGCGGATCCGGATCGCTGCTGTTGCTAGTAGTGCATGTGTGCAGGGAGGCAAATAATGGCGAAGAAATCATCCGAATTATCTCGGCGCGGCGAGCTGATAAGCGTGAGCGCCGAATCTATCGCGACAAGGCCGTTGAGTGATCGGCAAATCGAGGCATTTCGGCGCATGAAGTCGAAACAAGATGCGGACGATGATTCCGGTATCGACTACTCCGATCTCCCGCCGCTGACGGATGAGCAGATCGCCGGTGCGCATCGGCCCGCAAGGAAGTTGGTCGCAGTACGCCTGGATGCCGATGTTCTAGCATGGCTCCAGAGCTATGGCGCCGGCTATTCTACACGTATCAATCACATCCTGCGCACCGTGATGAATAGCCAAGCAAATTCCAGGTGATTTTTATTGTAGCGACGGGAATCTTCGTGCGGAAAACAGCGAATTTGTCATAGAACAGTGCGGCGAGTCAGCGTAGCGAGAAGCAAGCTACATCGTCACGCCGCGAAAGGCTTGTCCCACGTGGAGCACGGCAGACATGGCGCGATTGTAGTTCATGCGCATTGGGCCGAGTACCGCAACGTTCGCCTCCAACCCATTCGGCATGGCAAAGCGCACTCCGATTAGAGATAGCTCGCTCATGCTCGGGTGAATGTCGGAAAGGCCGACCTGAATGCCCAATTCGCCATCGCGCTGCTCCAGAAATCGCTCCAGGAGTTGCAGAATACGCTTCTTCTCTTCCAGGGTTCGGAAAAGTTCGCGCATATGCTCGCGAGTGAGATGAAGGTCGAATCCGATCAGATTTGCGGCACCTTCAAAATGCACCTCGGGCAGCAAGTCCAGATCGAGCAATCCCTTCGAGTACAAAACACCTACGCTCTTCAGGACCGCATCGTAGGCAGCGCTTTCCAGGTCGAAGCGGCGCTTCAGCTCGCGATGAACATGGTGCAGCAGCCATCCGCCGAAATCGTGGTTGATGTAGTTGCGGATAGAGGTGAGTTCGTTCTGCGAAATCTGTTCATCCACATGAATTACCTTGTTGCGCACCATGTGGTCTCGCGTGACCACAACCATCAAAATGCGTTTGTCGGACAGCGCGATCAATTCCACCTGATCGAGCGTTTGGTTTTCGGTGGGAATCGCCGCCGCAATCCCAAAATTCCGCGTGATCTCGGTCAGAAGCTTTGAAGAGCGCGCGATCCGGCTTTCCATAGTGGTTGCTTTTTGCAATTCAAGCTGCAGGCGATCCAGCTCCACCTGAACGACGCGGCTCCCAAGCAGGGTCTTCACATAGCTCCGATAACCACGTTCGGTGGGCACACGCCCCGCTGACGTATGCGGTTGGCGCAGATAGCCCTCTTCCAGCAAGTCCGCCATCATGTTACGGATGGACGCCGCGCTCATTGGGTATCTTCGAGCAATAATCCGCGACGCTACCGGTTCGCCCGTTTCGATGTAGTTCTGGACGATCGCATGCAGCACATCGAAGTGACGCGGTGAAAGTGTCCCGAGATGATTCATCGTTGTGCCAACATTGACGGGCTAAGCCGATCTGGAAGCAGCGCGCACTCTGTAACAAAGTTGTAGCGCTACGCACCTTAAATTACAAAGGTCGCAGGATGAGGGCCGGATGTCAATCAGCTTAGGCCGTAAGGGATAGTCCAGAGAGGACTTAACTTGCTTGCGCGGGTATTTTTACGCGCTTGGCATGCCGCCACAGGCGTTCAAGATCGTAATAGGATCGGGCCGGTTCCGAAAAGATATGGACGATGAAATCCCCGTAATCCATTAAAATCCATTCGGCGGGATCATACCCTTCCACGCTGACCGGTTTTTCTCCCAGTTCCTTGAGTTGCTTGCCGATTTCGTCGGCAATGGCCTGCCCTTGACGTCCGCTGGAAGCACTGCAGATGACAAAGAAATCGGTAAAGGTAGTCACTTCGCGGAGGTCAAGGACCTGAAGATCCGAAGCCTTTTTCGATTCGGCTGCCTCGACTGCCGCCGTCCAATTGGAAGTTTCGGTGTCCGGCATCAAACCGGCTTCCTGGGTTTCGGCACCTGCTTCAGCTTGTGGTTTGAAGGAAAGATTTGTAAGACTCGTTGCTGCGTTCCTCTGCGCTTAGCGTACTACAGAGAGGGCGGGGACGTCCAACTGATCTCCAGGGCGTACCATGACAAAGTGTCCGCGCTTCGCACCCTGATCTCTGCTGACCAGATCGGCGCGCGAGTCCGCGCCATGGGCGAACAGATCGACGCAGACTATCCAGAGGGCCCCGTTTACCTCATCTCCATCCTGAAAGGTTCCTTCATCTTTCTTGCGGACCTCATCCGCACCTTCCAGCGGCATTCGGTACGGGTGGAATTCATGGGCATCTCCAGCTATGGCGGCGGCAAAACAAGTTCGGGCCAAGTGAAGGTGACGCGAGACCTGGACCTAAACATCGAAGGCCAGCACGTTCTCATCGTCGAGGATATTGTCGATAGCGGCGTGACGTTAAGCTATCTCACCCGGGTTCTATCCCAGCGCAGGCCACGCTCGCTGGAGATTGCCACCTTGCTCGACAAGCCCGAGCGGCGCATTCAGCAAGTAGATGTGAAGTATGTCGGCTTTGCGATTCCCGATGAGTTTGTGGTGGGCTATGGACTCGATTACGCCGAAGATTACCGGAATTTGAAAGACATCTGCGTGCTGAGCGAGTAAGCTCCGGCAGCCCCTCACGTCGCTGCAGCCGCTTTTTGCGCGCGCTTTCTGGCGTTCTTGAGTTTGACCAGATGAGCAGTATAGAACAGAGCCGAAAGAGTCACGATAAGAAGAAGAATCTGCTGCCACCATGGCAGATGCGGATCAGGACCGTAGCTGAGCGAATCCCCTGCCAAGCAACACAACACATGAACGCAGAATACTTCCAGTGAAGCCTGGCCGAGCAAGGCCAGCGGTTGCATGAACGGCAGGGCCGCAATTCGCGCCCCAAAACGCACCAGCAAGATCGTGAGCGCCGCAAAGTTAATCACGCGTGCCGGGCCAAGATGCCACTTGTCGATCAGCCACCCGTAGAGGTGGGGATGGATCCACTGATCGAGGGGACTGTAGCGCAACACCAGAAGAACGAGCGCCACCACCCAACTCAGCTTCATCAGGAAGGGAGGGAATCCACTGTTTCTCTTCCCCTGATCATCGGATTGCGATTCATAAAGGGAATCGGCGTAGAGGCTGCCAAGCGCCAGCCCGACCATCCAAAGGAGCTGCCACGCATATAGATCGAACGCGCCCGTCGAGTTCTCCGGCACCTTCAGGCCGAATAAATCGCCCTGCCGGTAGATCCAGCCGCGAAGCCCGCACTGGGCCGCCGCCCAAATCGCAAAACTGGTGTAGATGACCGGGTCCCAGCTCCAATGATGCGCCACTTTGCGCGCCAGCGGCGTGACAATCATGAACACGATGTACATCGGCAGAATGTCGAGCAGCGAGGGCCGGTATTCCAGCAGGGCAGCGGCAGGAATGGCGTGCTTCGGATCGCTCAGATAATAAGAAAGCAGATTCTGCAGCGCCAGCCGATGGAATTGAACCCCTACGGCGGCGACCAGCGTAAACGCAACTGCCAGCAAGCCGCAATGATAGGCGTAGATGCGCACGGTGCGGCGGGAAAGATCGCGCAGGGAACCAAGCTCTCCGCTCCTTTTTTCGACGCGGTGCTGTAACTGGCCCACCATGAAGGCGGCTAAAAAGATGAACCCTTCCGCTCCGGAAACAAACCCGAACGTTTGATTCGAAATGACGTTCGCAAACGTAGGAAGGTGCGTGAACGTCATCCACAGCAGCAGAAAGCCGCGCAGGATATCCAACGCGATCAGACGTCCACCGCTCTTGGGAAGCGTTGGGGGCGCATTGCGGCCCGGATTGTTGAGTTGCGGGTCCCGCGTTCTTCCGGAAGACGCCATAAGCCAATTTCAGGTGTTTGATGCTCTTACGGCGGACTCGCGGTACGCCCTAAATGTCCAGATTCGTAAAGGGCCCCGCGACGCGAAACACGGCAAAACTACAAACGCAGCCTGCCTTACAGCCTGGGCGCCGGCGGCGGAAGATCACGGGCTTTGCATTGGGAGGTGAACCCGCCCCGGCCATGCGCGCCATCGCAGAATGGCTTATTTTCCGCCAGTCCGCAGCGACATAAAGAAAGAACGCCTCGGCCGCCAAGTCCGTACTCATTCCCTTCGGAATCGGCAATAATAAAATCGCCTTCGATACGAATCGGACCGTTATTTAGAATTGTGACCTTTGTTGCCATTCAGCCCTGATGGTAACAAAGGGCGACGCCCGGGTATTTTTCACGCCGCAAAACAAACCAGCACGGTCAGGCTGACTATAATGAGTCTCGGCAGAGGTCCAAGATGATTCAATTTATCCACGAGTCCGATCGTACGCTGTTTGAGGACGCGATCGCTTTTGCGCAAACCCAGGTAAAGCAAGTCATCCAAAACTATCCGGAGTTCTACCCGATGTACAGCGAGGCCGGCAAGTGGAAGCATGACGGGCCCGCTTGGTCGCACTGGTGCGACGGGTTCCTCCCGGGAATGATGTGGCTGTTCTATAAATACGGAGGAGGCGAGAAGCCGGACTCCCGGTTTTGGATGGAACAGGCCATCCGTTACAGCAAGCCGCTCGAGCAGCGCAAGACGGATCAGGACGTCCATGATCTCGGCTTCATTTTTCTATCCACCTACTATCGGTGGCATCAGCTTACTAGGGACAGTGCGGCCCGCGAGGTGGTCTTCGACGCAGGCAGGACATTAGCAGGGCATTACAACGAAGATGGTCAGTACCTGCGGTCGTATGTTGCCGAGGACTCGATCTTTATCGACATCATGATGAACGTCGGGATCATTTTCTACACGGCGCGCGAAACCAACGACAAGCGGCTACGCGACATCGCGGTGCGCCACTGCATTACCACCCGGCGATTCCTGATTCGCGGCGACGGCTCGGCCGCGCAGGAAGGTCTTTTCGATTTAGAAACCGGCGAGTTCGTGCGCCAAACAACGCAGCAGGGCTTTCGCGGAGATTCCTGCTGGTCCCGCGGATTGACTTGGGCCATGTATGGTTTCGCCACAGCTTATGAGTACAGCCGCGATCCGCGATTCCTGCAGACCGCCGAAGCCTGCACCGACTATTACATTAGCCACACTCCGGCAGACGGTGTTCCGCCGTGGGATTACAATGCGCCGGCCGAGAACAGAGCGGTAGTGGATTCATCCGCCGCGGCCATTGCGGCCGCCGGTTTGCTGCGCTTGTGCCGGCTAGTCGCCGATCCAATGAAGGGCCATTTTTATTGGTCTACCGCCATCCACATTTTGCGAACGCTTTGCACCAAGTATCTTGCTATAGGAGCCGGCCAATGGGAAGGCGTTCTGAAGGGCGGCGTTTACCACATTCATAACGGCCTTGGTGTGGACGAGTCGGTGATGTGGGGCGAGTACTTCTTTGTGGAAGCGCTGGAAGAAGCTTTGCGCGTCATGGAACGCTAGTATTCATCCGCAACTTCGTACAATCACGGACGTAACTTGCTAACTCCCTACAGATTTGCTCAAGCCGCCGCCCTGTTTGCCATAACCCTGGTTCCGGCCGCATTTGCCGCGCCCCCGGTGAAATCCGAACTTAGCGCGCAGGAAATCATTGCGAAATCGTCCGTCGCTACCCAGGCCGATTTCGAAGGGTATCCCAAATATTCGCACACGGAACGTGACCGGGACGGCAGCACCGATAAAACATACCGGATGAAAATGATCGATGGTTCGCCGTACCTGGAATTGATTGCTGTGGATGGCGAGCCGCTACCGCAACAACAGCAGAAACAGGAGCGAGACAAGCTTCGCCAGGAGATTGCGAAGCGCAAAGCGGAAAGCCCGGATGCCAAGCGGCAGCGAATCGCCAGTTATCAGCGCGACCGCCGGCGCGACAACACCATGATTCAGCAATTGACGGCGGCGTTCGATTTTCAACTCGTGAAAACGGGCCGAGTCGAATCCTTTGACGTCTACATCCTGAAGGCGACTCCCAAAAAAGGCTACAACCCGCCCAACATGGATTCGGAGGTTTTGCCGGGAATGCAGGGCCGTCTTTGGATTGACCAAAAAACGTTTCAATGGGTGAAAGTGACCGCCCAAGTAATCCATCCGGTGGCCATCATGGGCTTTCTGGCAAAAGTCCAGCCCGGAACCAGATTTGAACTGGAAAAGCGCCCTATCGGCAACGGCATCTGGACGCCTTCCCACTTCTCCATGCATTCGAACTCGCTGATTTTAGGAATGTTCTCGCACAAGACGCAGCAGGACCAGGTATTTACGGATTACACGCTGGGCTCGCAGTAATGTGACAAAGCCGCCCTGTCCACCGATGACCTAAGATCAGGCAGCGTCGAGCAGAACCCAGTCATCCTCGCACACAATCAGACCTTTGAGCACCGAGAGCATCTGCTCGCCGGCACCGACTGAGCTTGTAAAGGCTGCGTCGAAGGCGGCTGTCGCAAGCGGCATATTTTCGACAGCACTATTGCCGGCGAACGCCATTGACCACTCCGGGAATTCACGCGCGGTACAGGGACCGCTCTGGATCACGGTCACTTCGCTATGCCGTACATCACATTGGATGATTTCGAAGGTCCGCTCAATCGATGACAACGGGCCTTCCAGAACCTGCGCGAAATTTCCAGCGTTATAGAGCAGCGCGCCGCTGATGCCGGCGCGGGCATTATTCACACGAGAGCTAGCAAGTATGGTTTGGAGCTCAGCAATCACTTCGGCGTTGGTTCCCCGAATCCGATTGCGGCTGCAGTAGACAAGCTTATACAAGTTGTGATTCATGTGTAGTCCTTTGAGTAGAAGATTGAGTTTCGGAAGCTGCGTGCAATTTCGAAATGATCTTGTCGAGATCGGTAGCGGGAACCGCCTTGCCAAAGAAGTATCCCTGTAAGGAGGTGCAGCCGTCCACTTGAAGACGCGCGAGTTGATCGGCATTCTCGACGCCCTCAGCCAGGGTGCAAACTCCCAGGCTTTGGCCAAGTGCCGTGATGGCCCGGACAATCGCTCTTTGCTTAAGATTGTCTCCCTCGAATCCGGCCAAGGACCGATCGATTTTGATCTTGTCGAAGGGAAAGCGAGCTAATTGGCTCAGGGAAGCGTAGCCCGTTCCGAAATCGTCCATCGCAATTCGGACATCCATGGCACGCAGGTCGTGAAGCGTTTTGAGAACAGCGCCATCGTTGCGGAGCAGAATGCCTTCGGTGATCTCAATTTCGAGCCTTGCACCGGGCAGACCAGTGCCGCTGAGAGCGCGCCGGACCGAATCGGCGAAATTACCCGCATCGAATTGCAGAGGAGACGCGTTTACCGCGATCACTATATCGTCAGGCCAATTCATCGCCTCGCGGCAGGACGTACGCAATACCCAATCGCCGATGGGCACAATAAGCCCGAGTTCCTCGGCCATGGGGAGAAATTCTCCCGGCGGAATCAGCCCTCGTTCCGGATGCCGCCAGCGAAGCAGAGCTTCAAATCCAATCAGGCGACCGGTCGTGGTGTTCACTTGCGGTTGATAGTGTACTTCCAGTTGGCGCAATGCCAAAGCCCGGCGCAGTTCAAGCTCGCTGGTACGGCGTGCCTGGGCTCGGCGGTCCATATGAGCCTCGAAGAAATGGAAGGTAGCACGGCCCGACGTTTTTGAATGATAAAGAGCGAGATCAGCGCTTCGTAAGAGACTGGCACACTGTTGGCCGTCGTTGGGAGAACGCGCGATCCCGATGCTGGTCCCGACATTCACCAGTTGACCCTCAATAAGGTACGTCCTCTGAACTAAGTCGAGAATGCGATTAGCGATCGCGGTGGGCTCATCCGCAGTTGGCGAGGGATAAATTAAGACTGCAAATTCGTCTCCTCCTAGCCGCGCGACGATGTCGGTCTTCCGCACCGCGGATTTAAGCCGCTCCGCCGCGCGGCGAAGCACAGCATCTCCCGCGGCATGACCTAAGGTATCGTTGACAGCTTTGAAGCGATCCAAATCAAGAAGGAGTACCGAGACCGGTTCTTCCGGCTTTCGGGCGAGCGCCTCAGTTACGGCACTCTCAAAGTAACGCCTGGACGCAAGACCGGTTAGTGAATCGCGATCGGCGAATTCGTTAGACTGAACGTTGGTCACTGTCTCCGAAGACACAGTTTCGAAAGATGCCACGCGGTGCTCTTGTCCAATACTCCGGAGCTTCATGCGGATCTGTCGAGAGCGATCTCCGCTATGCAGGAGGGCAGGAGTTACCGGCGCATTATCGGTGAATTCGATGACTCGGCTCTTTGCCAATGCCACTGAAGCCGTGTCGAGCGCAGACCTGGAAAGCAATTGAAGTACGTCCAGACACTCGATGGATTCCCCTGATTGCAGTTCCATCAGAGCAGGTATTTGACTTGTGGCGTGCAGTAATCGGAGCTGCGCATCGAAGATTAAGAGGCCGTTGCGCGGATCATCGAGTGCCGACAGCAAGAGCGATAACGGGAGCTGGGCAACCTTCAGTATTGGCGCGGGACTATCGGTGGCTACGGTGCCTTCTGGACCGCCATTTTGCTCGGTGTTACTCGCAGTTATCCCCACACTGCATTAGTGGTTTCCTCGCCTAGTTCTCTCTCTCCTATATTCTCTTGGATCAGAGGCAGCGGGGAGACTGGACCCATCTACAACTGACCGCGAGTTGATGCCAATGATGCTAATCTTAGATCATCATGAGCATCAGAACAACTGTGACGCTTGACGAGGATGTACTAGAGCGCGTGAAAGGTGAAAGCCGGTCACGCGGAGCTTCGTTCCGCGACACGCTTAATGATTTGCTGCGGGCGGCGTTGCTGAATGTTCAAACGAAAATCCGGCCCCGCTCGCTCAAGATCAAACCCGCCCCCATGGGGTATAGAGAAGGCGTGAATTATAACGATGTCGAGGGCCTCCTCGCACTAGGCGAAGGCGAACGGCATCGATGACCGTCATCGACGCCAATATACTGCTGTACGCTTACAACTCTGATGCGCCTCAACAGGGCGCATCAGCAGCGTGGTTAACAGAGTTGCTCGCGAGTAACGAAGTTATCGCGCTATCTTGGGTTACCATCTGGGCCTTCGTCCGCATTTTTACAAATCCAAGGATCTGGGATGCACCCAGGTCTGCGAAGGAAGCATTCAGGATTATTGGCGAATGGCTGGCGCAGCCCGCCGTGGTTGTCTTGCAGCCGGGACAGCGCCATTGGGATCTTTTGGAATCACTTGTTTTGGAACATCAGGCAACCGGCCCACTGGTGACAGATGCCGTTCTTGCCGCCCTCGCGATCGAAAATGGAGCTTTTCTGGCATCGACGGACCACGACTTCAGCCGGTTCCGCGGTCTACGCTGGATCAATCCGCTCAGCAAATAAGAAAGCAGGCTGGTGGCCAGGCGCCTGACTTACTTCATGGCCTGACTTACTTCATGGATTGATAGCTAAGAAACGCCACCCGGCGGCTGTCGGGGGACCACGGCTGTGTTCCTATTGAACTTCGCATAATATAGTGTGATCAAAAGCTGAGCGAAGACTGCTTCCAGCAGGCAATCAAGAGCGGCTTGCGGCGGCACATGCGTTTGAGGCGGCTACGTGCGATGTCGCCGAGGCTCCAGAGATCCTTGGCGCAGACGTTGGGTAACTCGTGCTGCTTCAGATGCGCCCAGATGTATTCGACCGGATTCAGTTCCGGCGCATAGGCTGGCAGGCGAAGCACATGGATTCTTCCTTGCAAGCCCGCTAGAAAATCCTTCACGAACCGGCTGCGATGCGCGGCCAAGCCGTCCCAGACAATCAGCAGCTTGCCGGGAATCACACGCAACAACTTTTCCAGGAAGATCACCACCTGCGGACTTTTCACCGTATCGGCAAACAGTTCGAAGTGCAGGTTCCAGCGGCTGAGACCGGCGATCAGCGACAAGTTCTTCCAGTTGAAATGATGAAACAGGAGGGGCGTTTGGCCGCGTGGAGCCCAAGTGCGGCAGCGGTGCGGCTTCTGGGTTAATCCGCTTTCGTCAATAAAGACAAGGGTGCGGCTTTCCGTGAGTGCTTTTTTTTAGCAGCGGGCCAGGTGATGCGTTTCCATTCCCGAATCGCTTTCTCATCCCGTTCCAATGCCCGGCCCACGGGACGTTGCGGGCTCCAGCCCAAGCCGCGCAAAATACGCCAAACGTGGCCGGGATGGTAGCGAATGCCGAACTCCTGCGCAATCAGATGGGCTACCCGTTCACAGGTCCAAAGTGGTGTTTCGTAGCCCAGTTTCTCGGGACCGGCGAGCAGTCTACCGGTCAACGCTTTGGTTTGCTTGTCGTCCAGCCGTGGTTTGCGTCCGGCGCGGCCCGCTTGCGCCAGAGCCTTCTTGCCCCCTGCGCTATACTCCTTGCGCCAGCGGCTCACGGTTTGGTTGGCGACCCCCAACTGGCGGCCAATCCGACTATTGTTGAGACCCTCGCGCATCAGCCCCAAGGCGCTCATGCGCCGCGCTTCCAGCGCATCGAAGTCGCGCGCCACACCACGCGGGTTTCCCATATCTATAAGAACCCGCCCAGCCTCCATTTGTTCCGCTATATTACGCGCACCTCAATAAGGAACCTTGCCCCCCGACAAACGGCGCGAGAGTCTTAACGCGTTTGTCGGCCAGCGCTAACATACGCAGCGATACGTCTTTGTTCGCTGGCAGTTTCTTAAAAGTTTTCGGATAGGACAGGAAGACGACATACTTACCATCGGGCGATAAGTGGGGCGAGATGTTATTGACGTCATCCGAAGTCATTTGCTCGGGATGACTACCGTCGGCCATCTTACGCCAGATCTGAAAGGTTCCACTTTGCTTTGAGGCAAAGTAAACAACTTTATCTTGCGGTGGAGTGCTTATGGGAGCGCCCACCGGAGCTGCCGTCTTAAGCGGTGTGAAGGGCCTTTGCTGACGCTGGCCGTCGGCCTCGAAGGTGAGCTCCTGGCCGTTCGGACTCCAGCCAGGAGAGGTCAAATGTTCGCGCGAGACATAGCCCACGCGCGCATCGGCGGACTGAAGAACCGTTTCCACCGTGCTGTACCGCTCCTTGTGCTTCGCGATCTTTGTACTTAGGTCGACGTTCGTAAATGCAACCTTCCGCACTGAGTCCTTGTTGTGAGCACACACGCCAATGCCGACGTAAAACGGGGCGTGTATCTCCACTCGCGCGGAACCGCCCGCAAACTGTAGATCTTCATTGACGCTGGCAATCCACAGGTAAAACCGATCGCCCTGCTTTTCGATCCGCAGCCTCGCCGGACCGGAGACATTGGCCTCAACTTCGCGGGTGTCCACGCCTTTCTGGTCCCGATATTGAAGCGAAGTCAGGCCGTCTCCATGCCGCGCCGCATCCACGTAAGCAGAGTCGTTATCCAGGCTTTGACGGATCATCAACAAGCCTTTGCGGTGCCCGTCTCCACCGTCGCCGAGAATGGAAATGTTTGCCGTGAGCGCGACGTCTTCTGCTGAAACCTTCTTCCAGACAAAGTGGAACTCGTCGTTGGCAAACCACATGTTATCGCCGCTGCCGGAAACCGTGTAGGACTTGGTTGCGGCGTCGTATTCCGCTGAACCCGGATGCAGAACTTTTCCTACGTCACTCTGGCCTTCAAATAAGCCAAGCGAGGCCGAAGCATCCTGAGCCTCTATCCCCGCGCACGCTAGCAGGCCGACCAAAGCGGCTAAACCGAACCGAAGCATAGTTCTCCAAAAAGGGATGTGTCTTACTGCCCGAGCATTGGCGAGCAGCATGGCGTCTCCGTGGGCTTAAACTCCATCATTTCCACGCGCGTCATGTCCGGGTCATACAGGTTCAACTGCCACTTGCCGTCGCGCCCCATCTTCGGCGGCTCCGGCGGCTTGTACCCGCGATCGAGGATGCTGTGGTAGGCCGGCTGGATCTTGTTCACCCCGAGCGCGAAATGATTCATCACGCCCCGCGTCTTCGGCGTCGGATTGTTGACCCGCAACATGTATTCCAACCAGTCGGAGCCGTTCGGAACGCGCATGTCCACCCAGTTCACTTCGGTGTCCTTCATCCCGCCGTACCACATCACCGTGAATCCCAGAATGTCCTTGTACAGGTGATCTTCGGCGGCCCGGTTGCGCACAACGAATCCCGCATGAATTATGTGATTCGAAACCCGCGTATTCGGCAGCAGCGTGCCGAATTTGCTCTTGTGCAGCGATCCCGGCATGTACTGCACAAACTCGATCTTGCGGCCTTCGGGATCGTCAATCATGAAGCTGAGGTTCTTGTCCAGGCCCGGCTTTAAGCGCGCCGGAACTTTTACGCCTTTGCTGGCGAGATAATCGCGCAACTTCACCGCATCGGTCGTTTCGAACGCAACGTGCGACAAACGGTCCTGATCGCCCTTAAGGCCAGGATAGATCTCGATGTACTGGTGATCGTTCACCTTGTAGTAATTCAGCATCAGTCCGCCGGAGGGTTTGTCCAGGCTGAAGTGTAGATACCCCAATACGTGGCCATAAAACTCGTCGGCTTTTCCAATATCACTGACAAAAAGGCCCACATGCGCCAGCCCAATAATCGGCGGCCTTTCCACCGACGCGGCACCGGTCTGGGCATGCACGGCCGAATTGACGCCCAGAAAGCAGCCTAGCGCGGCTACCATGCCGGCCGTTAGCAAAATGCGTAGTTTCTTCATAAGTTGCTTAGTTAGATTGCCCCTAAAACAACAGCTTCAAAGCCAGTTGTATATCTCTCGGCGTGTTCACCTGGTCCGAAATAACGCCCGCCTGGGGAGACCCGATCACCGTGTTCGGTATATCGAACTGGGGATGATTCAGGAGATTGAATACCTCGGCTCTGAATTGCAGATGCAGCCGTTCATGGATCGGTATTTCTTTGAACAGCGACATATCAAGCTGCACCGCTCCCGGACCCCGCAAATAGGGCAGCAAGCGTCCGGTATTTCCATATGTGAACGGCGCCGGCAGCGCGAAAGCATTCACGTTGAAATAGTCGTTCACGCGGCTGGCGACCGAGCCCGGCGTAGAGACATTGCCGCCCACGTAATTCGGTCTCTCGACGTTGCTTGCGTAGCCATAGGCGCCATAGTTGTACAGCGTGTTGGCCTCCGTCGTTAGTCCAAGCGGCGCTCCGCTGTGCAGATTGAAGATTCCGTTAAGCTGCCAGCCTCCGGCAACTGCATTAGCAAATCGGTTGTGGCTAAGAAATGCCTTGCCTCTGCCAAAGGGAAGTTCCCAATTGCCGTTGACGGTCAGGTAATTCGGCGTGTCGAAGTTAGCGACAGCTCTGTCCGCGCGCCGGTTGTTGGAATCCTGCAGATACCCCGCGGCAAAGGTTTCGCCAGGAAACCCTGAGTAAGTATCCGACGGCAGCACGTCATCGATCAGCTTCGAATACGTATAGGACAGCAGCAGTCCAAAGCCTTTGGAAAACCGCCGTTCCACCTTCAATTGAAGCGAATGATAGATCGAATTGCCGTACGAGTTTGACTCGGCCGTAATTCCCTGAAACTGAGGATAGGGCCGCAGCAGTTGGCTTTGCTGAACCGTCGCGGTGCTGAGCGGGCCGCTTTGGATCAATCCGTAATAGGGGTTCGGCACCAGATTCAAAAGCGCATTGCCCATCGAAAGATACTGATCCGGCAATTGATTGTAATTCAGCGGACTATATAAGTGAATGCCATGGCTTCCGGCGTAGGCGGCACTTACCAGGAACGAGCCCGGCAGTGTTCGTTCAATACCGAAATTCCACTGCTCCGCGTATAAGTTGAGCCGTGCGCGATCCATCGTCTCAAGACCTTGTCCCAGCAGCGTCAGCAACCCTTCGCTGCTTCCCGGCGCGCGCTGAAAGCCGCCCGGAAACGGATTGTTCAGCAAGTTTACGGGTGTTACTCCGTTTACGGTGCTGGTCCAGTTTGTGGAAGCGGAGAAGCCCGTGTACGGCGACATGTTGCCAGCAAACGCGGCGCCATTGGTTGGGCCATAGAAAATGCCGAACCCTCCCCGAATTACCGTCTTTGCATCAGGCGCATAAGCGAAGCCGAACCGGGGCGCGAAATCCAGCCGGTTGTTTTGAAATTGGCCTCGCGGCAGCCCATTCACCCCGGGAAATTGCAATCCGCCTCTCAGCGTTACTCCGTTATCGACGGCCGTCGATGTGCCGTTCCAGTTGTTGATCCGGTTGTACTTCTCGCTCCATGGCGCATTGAAATCGTAGCGGACTCCTAGATTCAATGTGAGCTTCGGCGTCACCTTCCAGTCATCCTGGATATAAGCGCCATAGCTGTGATAGCTAACAAATTCGCCGGGCGAACTGCTTTGAATGCTGCCGTTGTCCCCAGTGCCGAACAAGAACGAAGCGAATCCAACACCGGAGTTCGCGCTCGCCGCCACCGGATTCGGCCCCTGCGTGAAGTCAGAGGAGAACGAATACCCATTCGAGGCCGGCTGCGGCCGCTGCGACCAGCGGTTGTAGAACCAGTCCACGCCCATCTTCAAGGTGTGCGCCCCGGCCACCTTGGTCAGGTTGCCGTATTCCGAAAACGTATCGTACGACTGGTTCGTGTACTGGCAATCGCCGATGAACCCGCCGCCCGTATCCGGCACGTTGATGGTGGCCCCCATCCCGCTCACCGAAATGCTCGGGAAACAAGACGTAAGGCCAACATTGTTGAAGTAGGAGGGCATGCCGACTTGCGTGGGATTGAACCCCAGCGCCGGATTCTGGCGTCCCAACCAGTAGTGCAGGACACTGGAGCTCAGCTCAACGACGGTGGTTGGGTTAACAACATAGTTGTAATTCACCGTTGCCTCCTGGTTGTGAGAAAGATCCGTCCCATTCGTCGGCTGGCTGTAGGCAAAATCAGGATTTCCGTTACCGTACACATCGGGGCGATCCACCGTACTCAGGTTCTGCGACCAGCGCACAAAAATCTTCTGGTTGTCGGTAATCTTCTGGTCCACGCGCAGCGAAAACGTATTTTCAATCAGCGGCGCGGACATGGTCGTGGTGAAATTATTCGCCCCCGTCAGCGAGTTGCCTTGCGTGTTGGGCAATGGCAGATAGGCAACCAGCGCCGCCGATACAGGGTTTATTTGGGAAGGCGCCATTCTGTTCCCCGGCAAAGGTGTTCGCAAATACTGTCCATTGGGAAGTTGTGCAGTGGAGTTCGGATTGTAAACCGTGATCTGCTGGCCAGACTGGTTGAACGTCTGTGAGAAGTCACCCGCTCTCTGTAAGGCGGTCGGCATCGTACCCGTTGTCGTGTAGGAGCGCACCCATCGCAGCCCCTCGTACGAGAAGAAGAAGAAAGTCTTGTTGCGGCCATCGTAGACCTTGGGAATGTAGACCGGTCCCCCGATGGCCCCGCCAAACTGGTTGAAGCGGATAGGCGCAATCGGCTCTCCCGCCGAGTTCGCGAAAAAGTCATTTGCGTCGAAGTAGTTATTCCGGAGGAAGTCGTAAAGACTGCCATGCACGTCGTTCGTGCCGCTCTTTGTCACCACGTTGATTACGCCGCCCGCTGTGTTGCCGAACTCGGCGGGAAGATTGTTTGTTTGTACCTTATATTCCTGCACGAGATCGATCGGCGGGTAAATACCCGGACCATTGAAGCCGGAGTTCGAGTTCCATCCGCCATCGAGCAGGAACATGCTCACGTTCGCCCGCGACCCGTTGATCGATAAGAACTGATCGTTATAGTTCCCATAGGCAACTTGCGTAAAAAGGTTTGGCGCTCGGACGCCAGGCACCAGTTGCGCAAATCCATAACTGTTCCGGCCGTTGGTGGGTAGGTCAATAATGCTCGTATTGCCTAGCACCGTTCCCAGTGAGGAAGATTGCGATTCTATCTGAGTCCCGCTCTCGGCAACCGTGATGGTTTGTGTCTCCTGGCCAACTTGGAGCGTCACGTTCTGCGCTACGGTCGCGCCGACATTCAATGGGATTCGGACGACTACGTAGGACTGAAATCCCGTTCTGGTCACCTCCAATTTATAAGTGGCGGGCGGCAACAACTGGAAGCCGTAGTAACCCAGGTTATTGGTCTTCGCACTCCGAGCTTCGTTCGTTCCGGTATTCGTCACTGTGACGGTTGCTTCATCGACAGACGCGCCGCTGGCATCCACGACAGTTCCCGTGATAGACCCCGTCGCGGTTTGAGCGAAGGACGTTGTTGTAGAGACTGTTAGAAAAATCAGAATCGAAAAGATTCGCAGGTATTGGCGCAGCTTCATGGCTATTGACTCCCCAATGTCCCGTCATCACGTTAGACCGGAACAGATGAATTAGAAAGATAATGTTTTTCTAGGTGAAAATGGAAGCACCTGGGCGTCTGATAACGTTACGAAACGTCTGTTTTGCTAGTAAAGCTGCGCGTTTTACGAGGCGTCAGTTCATCAGCGGCGATCCTTTGATGACTTGGTGTGTCTCGTATTCCCAATTGAGCGCCAAATTATGATCGAGCCCGCAGCGGACGACGACCTGATATGCCTGCGGGAATTCGCTGTAACCGTCCTGCCGTAGCTTCGCCTTCAGAGCCCGAAGGCCGTCCGGAGACCGAAAGAACTCCAGCGCGGCCTGTGGCCCGGCCGAGGTGATCCCGGAAAATATGAACGTCTGCGCCCGGCCGTCTCCGCGCGCCTGACTTGGCAACACGGTGATCAGTCCATAGGCCTTCGTCAGCATTCCCAGTTCATTGGTCGCGGGCCGAAATACGTGCCGGGCGTGTTCCGGAGGCCCGTCGCTTACCACCTCCTCCCGCCTGACAGGATCGTAACGGACCGAAAATGGCGTATTCATCAAAAATCGGGCGGCTAAAGGGCTGTAGTTTGGCGATCCGATGAGCACCACATTGCGGCCGCGCAGCGCGAACGCCCGGAGATTCGATTCCGGCACGATCTGCGTCACGGCGCCCCACTTCGAAAGCAGTTGCACCGCCGAACTCCCCGCCAGGGAATCCCCAAACAGGAAAACATCTTGAGTGGCGTGCATATAGAGTTTGCCTCCGCCGTCCAACATCTGCAGCCCGTTGTACCAGGAGACCACCTTTTCGGGCGCGGGAAGCAAGTCCGGTCTGCTGACGGGCAGTTGATCTTCCCGGTAGGAGTGGAGCAACATGGCCGGAGGAGTCGCGATACAAACATCTACTTCTTCCCCAGCCTGCAGCATCTGGCCCCACGCCTCCCGTAAAATTGCTGTGTCCGCATCGCTGGAGGGGAACAACTTGGCCCCGAACCAGAGCGCTCCCAGCCCTGCGGCCATGATGCATGCTCCTAAAATCGCCCCCGTAAAAAAGGGCTTCGGAGTTACATGGCGTATTTGCACCGGCCTCGGTGTCGGTATCCGAATCTCGGTCTCCATGAGGATGGGAGACGCGGGGGCGTGCGTCGTAAAGTGAGGATTGTATGCGCCCTTCGGAACATCGATTCGAAGTTCCGCTTCGGGTTCCTCCTGCTCGTAGTACTCCTGGAGCTTCTGCCGTAGGGCGTGCGCCCTGGTGCGCACCGACGAGTCATCGGCGGGAGAATAGTCCCGCGGCCGGCCAAGAGCCTCTACGGCAATTGAATATTCGTTGATGTCCTCTGCTCTCCCGGCGATATCTTTCTCACAGATGTATTGAAGAAAGCGCTTTAGCTGGTCCGAACGCGAGAACGTCTGGCTTTTGAGCACCCGCTCCATGGCTCCCCGCTTCTCATCGGGGTTGATTTCAACGCAAGACAACGTAATCAAGGCGAGTTCCTCACTTTATGACAGAAATTATCACAAGTGGGATGGCCCCGCGGCTGGCTGGGCGATTAAGTCTGAATAAGCACGCTGGTCTACCTTACGGCGAGAAGCGTCTCGCGGCCAACACTGGATTAGATAGCCGTTCCCTCAGATCTCCACACCCGGACCATAGGGCGCCATGGCGACCGTGATGTACGGATTGAATATCTGATCTTTATGTTCCTGCGCGAACTTCCACATTCGCTGGAGCAGGTCGCGCCGCACGGTTGCCAGGCTGGAGGGAAGAGGAGGCCATGCAACATCGTTGCCGCTGCCATAGCCCTTCCCTTGTTCTACGATGGCGCGCGATTGTTTAAGGTCTGGAAACGCAAGATTCACCATTTCATGAGGATCTTGTTTCAGGTCGTAGAGCTCATCGTAGTCAAACCCGTTATACACATATTTGTGGTCCTTCGTCATGACGATCCGCTGCGTGTAATAGAGTTCCACGCCATTGAGCTGGGTGAAAACGGCATCTCTCCAGTTTGCGGGCGTCTCACCCTGTAGCCATGGCAGCAGGCTCTTTCCCGACATCTGGAGATCCGAGGATGGAATGCCTGCCGCTTCCAGAAAAGTAGGCGCAAAGTCCGTGGCCGATACGAATGCGTCCACCTGGCGTCCAGGATGGGCGATGCCTTGCGGCCAGCGGATCACGCAAGGGATGTTGTATCCTTCGCGGAAGCTTGGAACGCCCTTGGCCCACAATCCGTGCGCGCCCCCATAATCGCCATGGTCCGAGACATAGACGACGATGGTGTTCTCGGCTTGGCCTGTTTTTTCGAGGGCATCTAATAGTAGACCGAACAGAGCGTCCTGCATCGTGGTCTTGGCCCAATAATGCAAAATGCTCTTTCGGACTTCGTCATCACTCAACTGAGCCCAGTATTGATACCGCATCCGCTGATAAATGCGCGGCTTGTCTTCCAATGTGTCGCGGAAGTTTGGGGGGAGCTCGATCGATTTTGGATCATACATATCGACAAAGCGCTTTGGCACGTCGTAAACATCGTGTGAACCGCTGTTGGACACCATCAAGGCCCACGGACGATCGCCGCTCGCCAGGCGCTTCAGCTTTTCCGTTCCTGCCAGAACTGGCATGTACTCTGTTTCTGTTGCTCCAAAAGGATTTGAACTTTGCGGGGGTAACGTTTTATATAGCTCGGTATTTCCCCAACCGGGCCGGAAAACCTCACCGGGATTTCGAGCGCCGGTTTCGCTGAGTTCGGCACTCGCCTTACTCCACGCGCGGTCTTGCCGTTCTCCGCCAGGAACGAATCCGTGTTTCGGCTTGTTTGTATGGGCAGTGTAAGAGTTCGTCCAGCCCGCATCCTGGGCAGTTATATCGCGGGCGACGTGCCACTTTCCAGAGTAGTCGAGTTCGTAGCCGGCGCCACGTAGAGTTTCACTGAAGAATTTAGTTCCAGGATAGGGATTCGCATGAATCGCGGTATCCGTATCGACGTTATTGAAGATCCCATGCTCGCTGGGATATAGCCCGGTCATAAAGCTGGCCCGAGAAGGACAGCAATGGGGCGCCGGGCAATAGGCCTCCGTAAACATCACGCCCTGAGAAGCAAAACGATCAACGTTCGGAGTGAGGCAGGGATATCCCGGCAACACCGCCTGTCCCTGCGTCTGATCCGGCATAAAGATCAGAATGTTGGGCCGCTTCGTTGCTGGCGCCGCAGTCTGCCTGGCCTGCACGGCGGAAGGTTTGGCGAGGCCGCCTGCCGCGAGCGCTCCGGCGCCCGTGAGAAAGGTTCTTCTTGTCGACATATCTCACAATCGGCAGATCAGCAACTCGCGCTCGTAGATCATTTCGGGCGGCAGATGATCGTGCAAAACGATAAATAATTCTTCGTGCCCGATCACCTCCGAACGCCACGCCATCCGATCCACCTGCTGCAATTGCTCAAACGTTTCGCGCGGGAAATCGAGGCCGTTCCAATCAATATCCTGATAATTCGGGGTCCACCCGATCGGCGTTTCGTTCCCGTGCGTGCGGCCCCGCACGCGATCGACAATCCACTTCAGAACGCGCAGGTTTTCTCCATAGCCCGGCCACAGAAAGCGCCCTTCGGAGTCCTTGCGAAACCAGTTCACGTGGAAAATGCGCGGCGTCACGCTGAGTGTCCGCTGCATCTTGATCCAGTGCCGGAAATAATCGCCCATGTGGTAACCGCAGAAGGGCAGCATCGCCATGGGATCGCGCCGCACCTTACCAACAGTCCCGGTAGCCGCGGCGGTCATCTCCGATCCCATGGTCGCGCCAGTATAGACGCCAGAGCTCCAGTTGAAGGCCTGGTAAACCAGAGGAATCGTCGATGCGCGGCGTCCCCCGAACACAATCGCCCCGATCGGCACGCCGTTGGGATCTTCCCACGCAGGATCGATCGTGGGGCACTGCGAGGCGGGCGCGGTAAACCGCGCATTCGGATGCGCCGCCTTTGCGCCTGTTTTCTTCGCGATTTCCGGCGTCCATTTGTTGCCTTGCCAGTCAAGACATTCGGCGGGAGGCGTGTCGGTCATGCCCTCCCACCAAACTCCGCCGTCGGGAGTCAACGCCGTGTTTGTAAAGATGCTGTTCTTCGCTAGCGTCGCCATGGCATTGGGATTCGTCTTCGCCGAAGTCCCCGGCGCCACGCCAAAGAAACCGGCCTCCGGATTGATGGCGCGCAGCCGCCCCGCTTCATCCGGCCGGATCCAGGCAATATCGTCGCCCACCGTCCAAACCTTCCAGTCCTCCATTCCTTTCGGAGGCACCAGCATGGCAAGATTTGTTTTCCCGCAGGCACTCGGAAAGGCGGCGGCGATGTACGTCTTTTCGCCCTGCGGACTTTCCACGCCCAGGATGAGCATGTGCTCGGCCATCCAGCCTTCGTCGCGGGCCATGTTCGAAGCGATCCGCAACGCAAAGCACTTCTTCCCCAGCAACGCATTCCCGCCATAGCCCGAACCATAGGACCAAATCTCCCGGCTCTCCGGAAAATGCACGATGTATTTCACCGGGTTGCACGGCCACGGAACGTCCTGCTGCCCCGGCATCAACGGCGCGCCCACGCTGTGCATGCAGGGAACCACGCGCTTGTAGTCCTTATCGATCTCCTTGAACACCGGCATTCCGATGCGCGCCATGATGCGCATGTTCACCACTGCATAAGGCGAATCGGTGAGTTGCACCCCGATCTGCGACATCGGCGAGCCAACCGGCCCCATGCTGAACGGCAGCACATACATTGTGCGGCCCTGCATTGCGCCTCGGAAAAGCGACTTCAGCTTCTTACGCATCACGAAAGGATCTTCCCAGTTATTGGTCGGCCCGGCGCTGTCTCTCGATAGCGAACAAATAAACGTCCGATCTTCCACCCGCGCCACATCGCTGGCATCCGACCGCGCGTAGTAGCATCCCGGCCAAAGCTCTTCGTTCAGTTTGACGAACGTGCCGCCCGCCACCATGCTCGCGCAGAGTTCGTCGTACTCGGCTTGTGAACCATCCACCCAGTGAATCGCCGCAGGCTTGGTTAACTCCGCCATCTTCTCCACCCACCGCAGCAAGTGTTTGTTTTCGCTTAACGGGAGCGCTGGGTTTCTTTCTACCACTTCGTCGACAGTTCTAATAGCAGACATAAATGCAGTCCTCGCGTTTCCCGGTCAGGATTCCGCGCCGTTCTCAATTATGACAACGAGCCTGGGCTGAAAACCACCGATGAACGGCTACTGAGTTCGAGCGGCCTGCCCGTCAGGTTGCGGCAAACCGCCGGTGCCCCAATTCTTGTTCGGCTGCGAGCCTAAACGAAGCTGCAACACGCCTCCCCGCATGATCTCCGCATGGCTGAGCCACGGACGGTTCATATCATGACCGTTCAGCGTCGCGGATTGGATATAGATATCGGACGGACCGCTCGTATGGGCCTCCACGGAAAACGTCTTGCCACCGTGGAGCGCAATCGTTGCGCGCTTGAACAAAGGACTTCCAATCGCATAGATCGGCTGCCCAGGATTCACCGGGTAAAAGCCGAGCGCCGTGAAAATATACCACGCCGACATCTGCCCGTTATCCTCATCGCCGAGCCAGCCATCGGGTCCCGGCTTGTAAAAGCGATTCATGATTTCATGCGCCCACTTCTGCGTCTTCCAGGGCTGTCCTACATAGTCATACAGGTAGATTACGTGATGCACAGGCTCATTGATATGCGCGTACTGCCCGGTATTCCCCAGCTTCGCTTCCGTCATCTCGTGAATCACTTGCCGGTAACCGCCCACCTTGAAATCGGGTGTCGTCGTAAACAATTCGTCGAGCTTCTTGATGAACGCATCACGCCCGCCCAGCAGTTTCACAAGTCCCGGCACGTCCTGCTGCACGGACCATAACCACTGCCACGCATCGCCCTCCGTGTAAGCGCCGCCCCAGGCAATCGGGTCGAATGGCTGGAGCCACTTGCCATCTAAATTCCGGCCGCGCATGAACCCGACCGATGGATCGAAGATGTTGCGGTAATTCTTCGAGTGCTTAAGAAACAGGCGGTAATCGTCATCTTTGCCCATGGCACGCGCCATCTCGGCAATGCAGGCATCGTCGTAAGCGTCTTCGAGTGTACGCGCCGCCGACTCACGAACCATGTCCGCCGGAACATAGCCGAGCCGCAGATACTCGGATAGCCCAAGGCGGCCATCGAAGATGTTGCTGCCCGATTCCGCGCCGTCCTTGCGAATCGCCGCATACGCCTTTGCGGCATCGTATCCGCGAATACCTTTCACGTAGGCATCGGCCACTACCGAATCGGCATGCGTCGCGATCATGACGTTCGTTTCCACCGGATCGGGCCACTTGGGCAGCCGCCCGGCCTCGTCGTAGATATTCACCAGGCCCTGGACGATCTCCGCATCCTTCTCGGGATCGATCACCGTCATCAGCGGGAACGCCGCGCGAAAGGTATCCCAAAATCCAAGGTCCGAAAGGATCGGCCCCGGGTGAACCTTTCCGTCATACGGGCTGTAATGCACGGTCGCGCCGTTCTTGCCGGTCTCGCTCAAGCTGCGCGGAAACTGATAAGTGTGATACAACGCCGTGTAGAAGGTGCGCTGCTCGTCTTCGGTGCCGCCCTGCACCTTGATCCTGCTAAGCTCCCGTGTCCATTCCGCGCGCGCCGTAGAAACGACTTTTTCAAAATCTGCGTCGGGCGATTCAGTCTGCAGATTCCGCATCGCCTGCTCCTCGCTGATCAGCGACGTCCCGACGCGAACCGTAATAGGCTCATTTGCCTTCGTCTTGAACCCGACATAAGCGCCCACGTGCTTGCCTGCGCGTGTCTCTGCTTCATCGGTAACGCCCGAAACATCCCAGGTGCCATGCGCCGCAAACGGGCGGTCGAACACAGCAACAAAGTAGACCGCGAAATTACGCGCTGTCCCGTCAACCGTGTGCCAGTTCGTGCCGGTGATTGTATGCGTCTCGGGATGAACATGCACAATACCGCCGTCGTTTGTGTCCAGCACGATATGCGCCTCGTTTGTTTGGGGAAACGTGAAGCGCAGAACGCCGCCATGCCGGGTAGGAGCCATCTCCGCGCGAATGCCGCCGCAGCTTTGCAGCAACACGCTGTATTTGTAAGCACGCGCCTCCTCCTGCTGATGGCTGAACGTGCAGCCGCGCTCTTTGGGAAGAACCTTCAGCGCGCCCGTCTCCGGCATCAGCGAGAACGAACCCCAATCCGTGGTCCAGGCGGAAGGACGATGCGTAGACAGAAACCCGATAGTCGAGCTCTTGGAATACTGATACGTCCAGCCGCCCTCTCCGGTCTCCGGCGTCCAATTGGACATACCGTACGGCAGGAAAACCGCGGGGTACGTGTTTCCATGCGAAAGCGCGTAGCTGGAATCTGTTCCCACCAGCGGATCCGGCAGATCGGCGATGCTCTTCGCGTTCGGAGAAGCGCCGGAAAGACTGAACACGAGGAGTAGCGAAAGAAGAATAGCGCGGGTCATTTGTTAAGCGGTTACGTCCGCAGGCCATCATACAGCTATGCGTTTGTCCGCACAAAAGCCTTCACGGTAGCCAGCGGCTCCGATACAGGCGCAGCTGGCCGGACCGTGTACGCACCGACGCAAGCGGGAACAATAAACGTTTCGGCATAGTGGACGGTAAACGGCTCGAACGCCCCGTCAGGGCTCTCCACCACGGCTTCGGATCCTTGTACAAGATTCAACACATTGACGCCCCCATGCGTACGATGCGGGACAGTGTCCGTGAACCAATGACGGCGCGTCTCGATGAATTCCCTGCAATGCAAGCCCGTTCGTTCTTCACGCCAGCCAGGACCATCCGTTAATGCCTCTACCTGATCGATCAACTCGCGCCGCACCCAATCTGTCGTCCGGTCCCACTGAATGTTTCGCAGACCGTGCTCCAGATGAATCGGGCGCGGACGGCCATCCAAGCCAAGACGGCCCCAGTCCCAAAGCTTGAACGTGAAAATGTATGGCGTCGCGCTGATCTCCAGAACCATGCTGTCGCGCCCGGAACAATGAATCGTTCCCGCCGGAATCGGAAAATGGTCGTGCTTCCGCGCCGGCCACCGGTTCACATAATTCTCCGCCGGAAACTCGGGACCGCCTTGCTGAGCCGCGCCCAATTCCCGCGCCATGGCGACACAATCCACGCCTTCTTTCAAGCCCAGATACACGCAAGCATCATCGCCAGCATCCAGCAGATAATAACTTTCGTCCTGCGTGTACTGCATCCCAAAGCGCTCCTGGATGTACTCCGTCAAAGGATGTACTTGCAACGATAGATTGCCGCCCCCCATGGTGTCGAGAAAATCGAAGCGGATCGGAAACTCCGTCCCAAACCGAGCATGTACGGCCTCACCCAGCAGCTCGCGCGGATAGGCGAATACTAAATCGATCGCCGGCACTTCCACTCGGGCATAGCCGAAGCCTAGCAGCAAACTATTCTCTTCCGGAACGCAGTCAAAGCACCAGGCATAGTTCGGAGCCTCGCCCGGCAGGTCGCATACCTGCCGCATCCACTGGCCGCCCCAAGGGCCTGGATCGAAGAACGGCACCACTCGAAAGGGCCGCTGGGAAGCAATGCGCAGCCCCTCGCGAAACAGATCGCCCGAAATCAACTTCGGCGTGCCGCGGTCATTCGTGTCGAGAAAAAAATCCAGACGCGGAAGCAATTGTTTTTTGACCCGGTCGGCCACACGCCAATCCACAAAGAAGGCCCGCTTGTACTTCGCGGCTGGCCGGTCGCTTTTGTTTTCCGCGCCGAGGTTTAAAATCTCGCCCCGACGCTGGCGCTGTTGAATTTCCCATCGCGCAAGATCGGCATACACAAGCACATCCGGCTGCGAAGCCGCCAGAATCGCTCCTGTTCCCATGACGACAAACACGCCCTTCGACGCCCCGGCAAGCACATCCGCCGTTTGTTGCAGCCGCCGCGAATCCAAAAAGTCGGTGAGTTCCAGCCGCGACAGGAAGCCAAAAACAGGATCGTCCGTCAACTCACGCGATACAAGCGTGTCGATTTCTGCAGCCGGCTTGAAATAGTCACAGCTCCGCAGAATTGTAGCTGCGGGGAACAGCTCGCGAACGGACCGCTCCACGTCCTCTTCAAACACTCCGGGGTAGCACTCGATACAGACAATTACTTTCTCAGCGGAGGGCGCGGCCGCCATCACGCGCCGCAGCGCCTCGGCCCATCCCGTCACGCAATCCTCCGAGCGCTGCGTCACCGGAACAAACGGATGTTTATCGTAGTTAGAACTCATGTTGTCGTTACTTCAAAGTGTTCGACCAAAGGCAACGCACCTAGCAGCGCCGCATCGCTCCCCAGGGTTGCCGCTCGAAACTCCACTTTTCCCCACGGCGTCCAAGCCTGCGAATGGACGTGGTTTTGCAGGCACGCGAGAACCGGGTACGAATTTTTCATCACCCCTCCGCCGACCACCATTAGTTCAGGATCATACGCATGAACCAGCGACAGCGCGCAAGCGGACCAGATACGGAGACAGTGCTCGCGTATTTCGATTGCAACCGCATCGCCGCGATCGGCCCAACAAAATACTTTCTCGAAATCCAGCCTTCCTTCCGTAGCCAGACTGCTCAACGGAAACCCCGGCCAAGTGCGGCTGATATCCTCCAGCGCGTACGTGGACGCCTCCGCTTCAAAACATCCCCGCGCGCCGCAGGAACACAGCCGCCCGCCCGGCGCAACCGTGAAGTGCCCGCCCAGGCATCCGGCTTGAAAATGTTTGCCGCGCAACAAACGCCCTCGGCAAAGGACGGCCGTGCCAATCCCCGTCCCCAACGTCATCATCACCACATCGTCACTGCCCCGCGCGCTTCCCGCCTGCCGTTCTCCAAGTAGCGCCATCCGCGCGTCGTTTTCAAGAACCAGCGATAGGCCGAACGTGTCCCTTGCCCATCCTGCCAGGTCCATATCCGTCGCCCCCGGAAACTTTCCATTGGTCGCCAGCACTCGTCCGGCCCGCGTGTCCACCAGACCACAGAAGCCGAACCCAAGCCCCGCGTATTCGCCCGGATGCCGTTGCAGCAAAGCGTGCAGCATCTCCTCTAGTTTCGGAAGCAGCTCTCGCAGGCCATTGCGGCTATCCACTTCCATGCGGATCGATTCCAGCAGTTCTCGATCTTCCACGGCACCACACGAAACGTGCGTGCCGCCCAGTTCCACGGCCAAGACTCTCATGTACAACGCTAAAAAGGCCTTTATCTAAGGTCTATACAAAGTCTAAGGTGCTAGTGCCTTCCTGTCAATCTTTCCTTGCTATCCGGCCATCTTGCGCGGGCTGTTATAGTGTTCGTGCATGCGAGGGAGTACAACCGGCAAGTTACGAGTGCTTGGCGTAGAAGACGTTCGCGAAACCAATGAACTGAAGTTTCTCCACCTCATCCGCGATAAGCAGCCCATCTCGCGCGCCGATCTTGCAAAAGCCACCGGCCTCCGAGCTGGTACGGTATCCGTGATCGTCAATCGGCTACTGAAGGCCGGCGTCATCAACGAGGGGCAGGAAGCGCCCTCCAGCGGCGGCCGCCCTGCCACCTATCTGCAGGTCAACGCCGAAAAGGCTTACGTTGTCGGCATCAGCATCGGCGTCCATCAGACCACCTATGCCATTAGCGATTTCAACGGCCGCATCCTCAATCAACGCACCATGCATACCGGGCCCGATCCCCGCCAGTTCCTAAAACGACTTGGAAAACATATCGCAGGTTTCATGGAGACCAACTTCAAGCGCCAGGGGCTTGCCGCGGTCGCGGTCAGCATTCCAGGATTGATCGATCGCGCGGAAGGTACCGTCCTGATGTCCCCCAATCTGGGTTGGACCAACATCCCGGTCAGTTCTGTTTTGGAAGAAGAGCTTGGCGTCCCTGTGCACATCGAGAACGATGCCAATGCAGCGTCGCTCTCCGAACTCTGGTACGGGCCGATGGACGTTTGGAGCGTCCATACCATCCTGTTCATTCTGGTCGTCGAAGGAATCGGCACCGGACTCATCGTCAATGGCGAAATTTATACGGGATCGCGCCTCGGGATCGGCGGATTTGGACATCTGCCGATCGACCCACTGGGGCCACGATGCTCTTGCGGCAACATCGGCTGTTGGGAATCGATGGCCTCCGATGAGGCGACCATGGAACGCTTTCGCGCATCCTGCAAGGAGCCCGCTCCTCAACTGCATAATCTCCAGGATCTGATCGCCTTGGCGCAGGCCGGTGATGGATGCGCCCGCCGCGAACTGCTTACCACGGCATCTCTCCTCGGGCGCGGCATTCGCGGACTGGCGCACGGACTCGCGCCAGACACTATCGTCATCGGGGGACAGATCGCCAGCGCGTGGACGCTCATCGAGCCCGCTCTTCAACACGAAATGCGAAGCAAATACTTTATAACCGGCATCTCGCAACCGATTCTGCGGCCCGCCACCGTTGAGCAGCCCAGTCTCTTCGGCGCGATCCCGGTCGCGCTGCGAAGCGTATTACATCCCCGGAAGAGAGCGCATCCCTCGTCCTAGCGCGCCTTATTTTTTCTCCACCACTCTAACGGTCAGCACTTCGAACGGCTTGAACGAAAGGTGAATACTGTTATCCGCCACCGGCAAAGCCGCACCGTCATCCTCCACTCCAGAGTCAAGCTGCGCCGAAGCAACTCCCGCGTGGGGGAAATGCACCACCGCCTCTTCGGGTTTTCCGGCCGTCTCGGCCAAACGCAGGATAGTGCCGTTCTTGTCCTCGGCTCGCTTCCACGTCACTAACAGCACGTGCGCATTGTCGATATTCAAAAAGCCGTGTCCCTCGGCTGGCAGCGGACGCGGAGGATCTCCGGCCTTGTCCTGTCCCACCACATGGTCCACTTCCGCGGGCCGCATTTCCTCGGCGCCTAAGTGCGTCAGGGCATCGCCGTCCAACTGGGCGCTGCTCGTCATTGCGTAGCGGAACGTAAACTCTCCGCCCTGGCCCGCCCGGTAATTGGTGTGCCAGTAGTTGTTCATCACGTAGGAGAACATCGTTCCGGATTTTGGTTGAAACACGCCCGGCCACTTCCCGCGATTGATGTCTCCAAAGCTGGCAAGCGAGGCATCCAAAGGCACAATCCCCACGGAAACATTAGGATCATGCGCCGCCATCCAACGCTGCACGTTGAACCATTCCAGACTGCCGCCCTTCATCAAATCGCGCGCCGGATCGACCCACTGCTGCTGTGTTGCATACATGAACTCCGGCTTCGAAACGGCTACCGGGAACGCGATGTAAACGCCTTCCTTCTTCGTCGTGTACTGCTTGTTGATGTGGTAGCGGAACTCGATCTTCTTCTTGTCGTTAAACAGCAGCACCTCCGTTTCAATCTCGGGAGTGTTTACGCTGGAACTTATCAGACGAATCGATTCTCCCCACGGCATCTTCTCCACACCCAGATACTTTCCATTCGATGCCTGGTGAACCGTCAGCACACCGGGAGGCAACGCCGGAAACGGGTTGATCATCTGCGTATCGCCGTCTCCGCCGGTGACGTAAAGATACTGGCCGAATTTATAAGGGCTGCCGGCATCCACCAATTCGCGTTGCAGTTGCTTATCGTAAATACTGGAGATCGATCCGCTGCTGGGATCCACCTTCACCCGGTAGAATTGGTTCTCCACCGTCTCGTCGTTTGTGGCCGCTGGCTGGGCTGGATTGCCTGTCTTTGAAATACTGAAGCACTTATATCCCACCGCCGGCAAATCCTTTGCGATAAAGCGCACGTGAAGAAAGTCTTCTTTGTTCGACAACACCTGAAGCGGCACCTCCTGGTGCGTGGTCATGTCGATCAACTTGGCATGCTCCGCCAGGTCGGTCTCCACCACCGCATCCCGGCTCCAGTTTAAAGGATTGAAGATCACCAGCGTCTCGGCCGGAACGTGTATCTCATTCGCAAGCTGGCTCAGCGAGCGGTTCATCACGTCTTCGATCTCGATCAATGCCCGTTCGGCGCGATCGTCCTTCACGCGAAGCTGTTTGATCGACTCTTCATGCTCGGGCTGCGACTCGGCATTGTAGGACAACCACGTATGCTCGGCAAACAAAATAACATTCCGCCAGATATCGGTGAACAAGCCAACTGGAGGATTCAGGTTGCCATCAACGGTATGCATGACCGTCGAGAGCACTTCCGCCGATAGCGCGCGATGTTGATTCGCGCGATCCTCCGCCGCAAAATACGCATCGCTTCCGATGCCATCCTCCCAGTACCCGCCGCCATCGCCTTTGTAAGTCGCCAGATCCTTGCCGTAATGTTGGTCTACATAATGAAAGAAATCGGAAAAAGTAGCGTAATTCAGTTTCGGATACGCATAGCCTTCATTCCACTGCGTCGCAAACGTCGCGATCTGAGGATAAAGATCGGTATTCTCCACCTGCGCCCCATAGATCAGGGCAACATCGGGCTTGTAAGTCGGTTTGGAATACGCTTGCATGAAAATCGGCAGCGACTCCTTTACGGCATCCAGCTCCGGGGGCAGCCCGAACAGCGTCTGCACCTGCATATAATGGCGCGAATACCAGAACAAAACCTTCTTCCCGTCCGGTCCTTCCCACCAGAACGGTGATTTCTCGTTCCAGTGCTCGTAATTTAAGACCGGGGCCCGGTCGTTATTGCCAGCCGCTACCCAATACTTCACGCCGCTACTCGCCAGCACCGACGGATAACTGCCCGAGTAAGTCGGAACATCCGTAATATTCGCGTATTCAAACGGAACGTGATGCTCTTTGGAAATCTCCTTCGACGGATAAAGTGAACGGTACAAGGTCTCCAGCGACGCATAACCGGTCAGTAAATTGGCATATTGAACCGGCATGGTCATTTTGCCTTGGCGAATTAGGTCTAAGATTTCGTTGCGCTTCGCCTCGGGCCTCGTCTCCAGCAACTGCTGCATGTCCCACGATCCATCCATGGAAAATCGAAATTGCGGATGCTCATGAATCAACTCGGCCGCCTGCGATAACACTCTGGCCTGGGTTTCCGCCACCTTCCCCTGATAATCGGTGAATCCAACATCTAGATGTGTATGAGGCACCACAAAGATGGTCCACTTCCGTTGCGCGGCCAAATCGACAGCAAAACTTCCGTGCAGCCCCGCGCGCACCGCAAGCTTTCCGCTCTGCGTCCCGGTCCATTCCGGAACCTCAAACGAGACACGTTCCTCGCCAAAATCGCGTCCGCCCTTTAACGCCTCTTGATACCGCTTGCCTTGCACTGTAAGCTCAGCCATGCCAGGCCGCAACGGGCGATTCGATCGAACAAACGCATCCACCATCTCCACTAACCCGTTACTCGTCTGCTTGTAAAAAATCGTGGGCCGCGCCTCCGCCGTCAGGCTGGAAGTCTGCTTGGCGGTGGTGTCCTGGTCGAAACTCACCGCATCGTAGGAGATGCCGGAAAATTTGTCGAGATCGCCGGGCGACACCTGCTCATCCACACACGTAATCGTGATCGTATTTTCTCCCTGCTTCAACAGCGATGCCGGAATCTCCGCTGTCACCATGCTTTGCGATTCATGGGGATCGAAGGCAAACGTGAAGTCCGACCGCGAATAGCTCAGTTTCGGATGCAAAAAGAAGATTCCCGCATGCCCGTTCACGTCGATCTGTAATGCCGGTATGCGCGGATATTCGATCAACGTTCCTATCTTCAGCGTAAACGTGCCGCTGACGGACTGAAGGGGAAACGAAATCCGGTACGGATGCTTCACCTGCTGCGTTCTGGGCCAGTCTTTTTTCCAATCACTCTGTCCCACCCGGTAATCCACCGAGTCCGGTTTCGCTTTGTCGGAGAATTCAAATGGAGACTGATTCCACTCACCAATCTGCCAAAGATGATTCACCGCCGGCTGCGCGGAGACCAGAAACGGAAAAAAAAGACAAAGAGCGAATCGCGTAAAAGACGTCATCTTAGTTCACGGCTAAGAGTAAGTCTATGTTTCCCCCGTGGAATCTGTCAAGAGTCTTCCGATGATCGGTACAGAAATAGGAAGAGAGCCGGAATTTGCACATTCCGGCTCTTCTATGGAGAAGGATTAGAAGGTATTTATTAGGTTAGCTGCGTGTTTTGCGCCTCGCGATCAGACCGGCGGCGGCCAAGCCAGCGCCCATCAGGAGGCAAGAAGCTGGTTCCGGCACCGAAGAAGTCGAAATGGTGGCCGAGAAGGAGTTCGTGAAACCGGTCGTCGATTCCGCAGCCGCGATAATCCCCGTGATGGTTCCAGGAAGCAGTACGTTCTGCGCCGTGAAGCTGAAGGGAGCAGACGAATAGCCGCTATCGGCGCTATCCATATAGGCAATACCCGAAAGGGACAACCCGATATCAACTTGGCCAGGAGCCGCCTGAATCAGGGTAAAGGGCGATCCCGCCACGGTGCAAACATTGCCGACCGTGTTGCTCGTGCAAGCTCCCGCGGTTCCGATACCGGCATAGATGTTCTTCAGGTCGAAGTACACATCGCCGCCCGTCGTCGTAAACGTGCCGAACTTCGAAATGTCAACGGCGCCCGTCGTGGGCGGCCCGCTGAGGTCCTTCAAGCTCACTCCAGACAAGCCTTCAAAGGAGCCCGTGTTCGGTGATTGAACCGTTAACTGCGAGAACATAACACCGCTGCTATTCACAGTAACGGTGCCCGAAATGTTGGCCTCGCTCGGTGAAATCAAACTGGTAGCCGAAGCCACCGAGGTTAGCAATAGGGAGCTTACTCCGATAAGTCCCAGTAAAGAAAATTTGCGCATTATAAGAAAATCCTTTCTTCTGTTTAGGGCAAGTTGACTTGCCTTTACTTCTCGACTTTAGGAGTTTAGTCATCAATCGGTCAATTGGACTAAGTAAGGCTAAGTACAGGAAACTAAAGCCAAACAGAAGAATGTCAGCAGTACCGCTTATTCTCGGAAATCTCTTAGGATACGCGTTAAAAGAACGGGCGCTTGACTTGCCCGAGCACGCTAAGCCGGAAACGGAGACGTCCCTTCCGATCCGAACCACTGAAATGTTTCCCGCCGCCCTTGCAGAATCCACGCCTCCGGTTCGGTGGTCCGCAACCAGTCCACCGGCTCCAGCAGCGGCGTTGACCTAGAGGCAATCGCAAACGCTTGTCGAATCGCCGACCGTTGCTCTGCCCCCAAAGCATCCGGAGCAGCCGACACAAACAGCGGAGTTCCGCTCCGCGCCAGCAGATCAAGCCATTGACGATTCAAACTCCACGGTATTTGCCTGGTCAGCCCGACGCAATCGGCATCGATAGCAAAAAAAGCCCCCTGCTGAGGACCGCGAAACGCCAACGTATTAACGCCCATCTTGCGGGTGCGATTCCAGTCGCGTCCGCTGGTGTCGTCTCCAGTGCGTTGTAACTCAAACAAGCCGGCCCCAATATGTCCCATCGTATTGCAGCCCAGCAACATCTCGCTTCCCGCTGCTTCTCGAAGCGCGCGGTAGAAGTCCCGAATAATCTCGGCGTTCGTGCGCGTCTGGTCCGCGAAGCCCCAATCGGGATCGGTGATTACGGCGCCCATCTTGTTCCCCCAGCGGCCCAGCAAGTCGTAGGTGGAAAAATCATGCTTGATCATCCGGTAGCCCCATCCGACGGCCGTCCGGACATCTTGCCGTATCTTTTCCAAGGCCTCGGGAACAGTCGGATCAATCGTATACGCCCGACGCGCCGCAGCCTCCCGTACCGCGTTCGGTGACTTCAATCGCCAGCCCTCCGGGATCTCCTCTTTCGTAAACAAAGGCCGCATCCAAAGCCCCGGCTGTACACCAATGCCCCGCATGTCTTCGGCAAGTCGAGCCATATCTGGAAACTTGGCATTCCCGTGCGACCATGGGCCAGCCGTTGGGTTCGGCTGCCAGCCATCGTCGATCACCATGAACGGCCTGTTCTCACTCGATGCGGCAAACGATGAAATCCGCTGGGAGTCGTCACGAATATCCGCCGCGGAACTGTTACCGTACGCGTAGTACCAGTTGTTACCTCCATAGACGGGCGCGCGTGGCATGCGAGGCGCCTCGCAGAGGTGGCGGCAAAAGCGCTTTGCAGCTTCGAACGGCTTAGGTTCTTGATAAAACATAGAGACGACCGACGCCAGGCGCAGCTCCCGGTCGCGGAGTTTCACCCCTCGGCCTCCGTTCCGGACGTCCAGCCAAAGTGAAACGCCCGCCGAATCCACCTGCCAAAAACAAAGCGCCGCAGGAGCAGTCTTTACGCCGCAAGCAATAGTCGCAGCGCCATCGAATGCCAGAAAATACCAGGGCATCACTCGTTCCGGCTCCATGCCGCGCCAGCCCAGGTCTCCATAGGAGCGCTCCCATGCGTCCCCTAAATACTGCAAGGTACCCGGCACCGCAAGCTGCCAGCGAAGATGGACTCGCACGACAGCGTTGTTCGAAGGCTGCAGCGTCACGGTGAATCCGTCCGGTTCTGGCGCCGTTCGAATCTCTACATCTTGCGCCTGCCATCTCGCGCCGTTCCTCGTCAGCGAAACCGAGCCATTCTCCGTGAAGACCGTCACCGAGTTCGGCAGGCCGGAAACATTCAGCAGCCGATTGTTTGGCGCTGGATTCGAACGCACCGCGCCCGATAGCGCGAACGCCGCCGCTGAGCCGGAAATTAGCTTACGGCGGCTAAATATCTCGTCAGAACTCATCCCTCTATCATGGCGTTCACGCGCCAAGCCTACCGTTGGCAAGTACCGGGTCCCGGTTCTCCCGCGCTTCAGTTAATTCAAGATGGGCTTTTCGGCATGATCGATCACGAGCGCTTCAACAGGCCCATTGCTCAACTCCAGTTTCAGCCCGAGCTGCTTCCGTGCAGCGGTAAAGATCGACGGGTTGGCAGGATCAGCGAGGGATACAGGCTTGCCCGTGAGCCGGACTGCTGTGGCTGCCTGGTTCCATTCCAAGTGGACGTCGAACAATCCTTTAAGCCCAGTCTTATCGATGACCGGGCGGCCTAGTTGACCAGAGAGAAAAGTGGTCAGCATAGCCGGATTGCTGGCTGCCCCGCCTATGCTCATCCCAACCGCATCCAGCGTGTAATTCAGCCGAACGTTTGGCCCCGTGGCGACGGCCCCGCAGTCGTTGGCAGGTCTATGGCCAAGCGAAGGCGGATAGGAACTCCAAGGGAAAGCAGCGCAGCTTTCTTCCCTCGAACGCTCCAGTTTCGGGCCGCTTTTTGCCACCGTTAGCACATAGACCGGCAGTTCCCTCGTTTCGTAGTGGAACGTCAGCTTAAACCTGTCTTTAAGAAGCCCCTGGAGCATCGGCTTTATCGCTTCCATCCATTGGTCCAACGTTGGGTTGCCACTCGCTTTCGCATCGATCGCATACTGATGTGAGTCCGTCCAACCGGGACCACCCGCGAGCTGAAAACCTCGGACCCGATACGCCCACTGGATGAAATCTCGCAACGAAGCATTGTTCATCGCCAAGTTTCCGGGAGAGAGGCTGACAGAAGATACGTCATCGAAGCCAGCGACAGGTCTACGGCTGGCGCCAAGTTTGATAGATAGCGCGCCTAGTGAGTGAGAGGCCTGGACCACCGCTTTCGATGACTTGGCCTGCCTGGGAGGCGCATTCACCAAGCCGATCAAAAGAGGCGTTGCGACGGCCAACGTTCCTGCGCCTGCCAGCAGCAATCTTCCGCCGAGACTCACTTTTCGTCCCACGCGAACCGCCATGATTGCTTCGATGCGCCTCTTGAGATTCGCTCCGCCCACGCCAGCCACACAGCTCAATGGCGATTCAAGATAGAACTTGCACACTTCCAGAATGGCTTCGGCGTAAACTTGCACGTCGTTACACGACTGCACAACCGCCTCATCACAGGCGCGCTCACGTTCCTCCACCAACCTCGCTCCCAGCCACCAAACGAGAGGATGAAACCAGAAAATCGCCTCCACCAGAATGTGTAGAACCGCGACCAAGTTGTCGCGGTACCGGACGTGGCAGAGCTCGTGCGCCACGATCGCGTCTAACTGCGCGGCAGTCAGACGGTTCATGATGCCTGCGGGCAAAAGCAAGACAGGCCGAAAGACACCGAAGACTGCCGGCTCCAGGAGCGTTGAAGACGATCTGACTTGGATGGGTACCGTCAGTTCCAAAGGAGCCGCCTGCCGCTTGAGAATGTCGATGCGCCGCCAGCGGAGCCAGCAGAAGAAGAGCACTACGAAAAATCCGCAGGCCCACGCAATAAATAGGAGCGCCGGAAGGACCCTCCCCACAGCAGGCACCGCCGCCGAATAGCCGCCCGTTGAAGCAAGAGGAGCGAGGAACGGACGGCTGATCTTCTCCATGGCGAACGGCCATTCTGGCGCTGCCATCGCATGTACGGTTCGCCATTCGACATGGCTCCCGATATCAACCAATAGGGAGAAAGGAACGAGGAACTTCACCGATGCCGCCAGCCAAAGCCAGTAGCGCGTTCTTGCCCGGCTCTTTCTTAACGCCAGCGTCAGCAAGCCCGCCGCACCAGCAAAGACCGTGGACTGCCAAAGATGATTCAGCAGCGGCGGAAAATAGTCGGGACTCATTGCCGCTCGTCCTTTCTCGCGAGCTTCCGCAAAGTCCTCTCCGCCTCCTGCACATCGTCCAGCGTGAGTTTGCCCGATTCAATCAGGTGCGCCATTACCGGTTGAACACGGCCCCCGAACAGTCCCAATAATTCGTCGATTAGTCTCTTTTGCGCGGCGGCCCGCGGGATCACCGCTTCAAAAATATGCGCGTTACCGATCTTCCTCGCGCGCCGCAAAGCCTTCTTGCCTTCCAGGCGATAAACAGTGGTTTGAATGGTGGTGTACGCCGGCCGTCCGCGCTCGGGAAAGGCTTCCTGAATCTCTCGAATGGACAATGCGCCGCTATTCCAGAGCGCCTCCATAATTTGCAGCTCCAGCTTTGTCAGTTTGGGTAACGTCACACCGGTCTACTATCCTTGTTTGTAAATTTACTACAGTAATAGTTTCCCGACAAGCCTTTTTTGGGCCTTGCCCTCTCGCCCGATCAGGCCATGCTGATGGTCACGGATGTACAAGGACGATATAGCTGGTCATTTCAGATCGCGCCAGACGGCGCTCTAAATAATCGAGAGCCATTCTATCGTCTGGAAATGCGGGAACAAGGGCCGGAGGATAGATCGATGGAGTCGTGGGGGAGGAGTAACTGAGGATTCAATCGGGGAAGTGTATTTTTAGACGGCTCTTGGTGTGCAAGTATGCGAAGGCCGCTAACTTTTTCGCCGCCGCACGAAGATGGCTGGCGTCGATCCTAGTTCGCCGGAAAGACCCCCGAAGCCTTACCTGTAGCGCCGCTGCTTTCTTGGAGTCTTGGAGAAACTACTTTTTACTTTGGTCCTTACGGGCTGCCTCGTTCCAACCGGCGTGGGCGTCGTGAGCAGCTTTATCCAGCTTCTGACCAATCACCGCGCCAGCTTTTCCGACCTCAACTGCCGCTTTATGTGCTGCTTGCCCCATCTTGCCAGCGGGCGTATTCGCATCCCGCCGCTGTTGTTCTTTTGCTTGTTCTTTGGAAGGATAAATGCTGCAACCGTTCAGGACTATTAGCCCCGCAAGGATAATAGCTCCGGCGTATGTGGATCGCGCCGCTATTCGATGGCAAGACAGCCAAAAAAGTAACTGGTCCACTTTAGCCGGAGCCACGGTTTGGGTTCTTAGACGAGTACTACTTGCTCTGCCTGCAGGCCTTTTGCGCCAGTCTTTACAACAAAGGAAACGCGCGCCCCTTCATCCAAACTCCGGTAGCCGGACGATTCAATCGCCGAGAAATGAACGAATACGTCTTCGCCATTCTCACGGGCGATAAATCCAAAGCCCTTCGAAGCATTAAACCACTTAACAGTTCCAGTTTCTTTCATGATTTCTTTCTTTCTTGCTACTAAAACCTAACTGATCAATTTAAGGGAATTCGAAATCTGCTTACCGATGAAGGGTGTGCCGTGCCGAGGTACTTCAATTGAAGGAAAGGATTTTACGTGCCCTTCAACAATAACCGCAGTCAAGCTTTTTGTCAACATTTCCATTCAAAAAATCACCCAAACGCATTATGGAACTACTCAAAATACCGCTCCGACATGCCTCGAAGAAACGTCAGCGATTCGGCCATCTCGTCCAAGCCATTCATGCCGTCTTCAATGCTCACCCAACCCGAATATCCCTGCGCCGCCAGTATCTGGAAAATGGCATGATAGTCATTCAGCCCCTTCCCCGTCACCCCATGACGGAGATTCGTCGAATACCCGAGCGTTCCGTCCGCCTGGCGCAGTTCCTCAAGCGTCGTTCCTTCCGCCAGATACCGGTCGCTCGCGTGCATGCTGACCACCCGGTCCGCCACGCGCCGCAGCAAAGCGAGCGGATCGTCACCCGCCACAATTGCGTTCGACGGATCGTACTGCACACCGAAATGCTCCCGATCCGAAATCGCATCCACGATGGCGAGAAATCGATCCATCTTCTGCGCAAACTCCGGATACGTCCAGAATCCGTCCTTGTAGTGATTCTCCATCCCCAGCACGACGCCATATTCTCTGGCTACCGGCAGTAACTGCTGAATGGCCTCCACCACCCAGTCCCTCCCCTGCTCCCACGAAAGTTCCGGATAGCGCTGGCCGCTGAGGACCCGGCACACTGCGCCGCGTCCGCCGAGTTGTCGCGTAACGCGAATCATATTGGCTTCACGCTCTATCGCCTGCTTGCGCTTGCCGGAATCAGCCGCGGTGAAATCGGGCGAACAGCACAACATGGGCATGGCAAATCCAGCCGACTCAATCGCGTTGCCTACCTCGTCGAGATACGCGTGATCCAGACTAGTGAAGAAGCCCTCATACATTTCCAGGCCATCGGCATCCAGGCCCTTCGCCATCGCGATCCAATCCAAGACCGTCATGCGCCCCGCGGAAATCTCTTCGAGGTAGCACTTCGGAAAGGCAGAAATTTTCAGCGGCATCAGGTCGTCAGCACCGCCTTCACATATTCGCCTGCTTCCATCTTTTCGAAACACTCATGCCAGTGCGGCAGATCGCACACGCGGCTGATCACGGGGTCCAAGTCGATCTGGCCCGAAACCATCATCGCGATCACACGCTCCCAAATGGGCCAATTGTGGGAGAAACTGCCCGACAGAGTAATGTTCTTCTGCACCAGCGGGTCAAGGCTGAACTGTATCGGTTGCGGCCCCCATCCGACCTTGATAATTTGGCCTGCTGGACGAACCGCCCCCAGAGCCATCTGCAACGTCGCCGACGCGCCCGACGCATCAAGCGCGACATCCACACCCAACCCGTCACCCAGGCCCGCAACATACTCGAGGACGCCTCCCTCCAGCACTCTATCGGCCCCCAATCGCTGTGCGACCGAAAGCCGTTCCCGATCCTGCGGAAGGCCGGCAACAATCAGATGTCCGGCGCCGCTCAGTTTCGCCATCTTCGCGCAGAGCAATCCGATCGGACCCGGACCGATCACCAGGACGCTATCGCCCGGTCGCACGCGGCCATTCACGCAGACGGCGTTGTACGCCACGCAACACGGCTCCGTCAACGCGGCCTTATGAAAAGGAAGCGAGCCCGGAATAGCATGCAAACATCGCTCCGGCACACGCACATACTGCGTCATCGCGCCATCCACACCGTACCCGAAGCCGCGCCGCGCAGGATCTAAATTATAGAGACCCGCGCGGCTCAACGGAGACGATTCATCAATCACCGCCGCCGTCTCGCTGACCACACGATCGCCCTCTTTAAACTTCTTGACCGACCGACCGGCCTTCTCAATCGTTCCCGCAAATTCATGCCCCAGGATGCAGGGATAATTCACTGGCCAACTATGCGTCCCGCGCCACTGATGGAGCTCGCTTCCGCAAACACTGACCGCGCCCACACGCAGAAGAACGTCCCCCTCGCCAATCGCGGGCACGGGCACCTCGCGCATTTCCACCGACAGCGGATCGCGCGCGAAGTTCACCAGCGCCGGCATGGTGTTGCTCATGCGAATAAATCCTTTCCGATTTTGATATCGCCATACGAGTGAACCTTGTCACAAATTAATCGCAGCGTCCCTTGCAGGTCGCCCGTAGCCGTCCGGAATGCGTGGGCATCAATCGCCAGCGGAGCGCCGATCACCACCAGCGGCGCGCCGTGCTTCGGCGTATCGGTAGCCTGCTCAATCGTGAGCCCGCCGACGGCCTGCACCGGAACCGCTACCGCTTGCACTACTTCGCGCAGACGGTCCAGGGGAGTAGGCGCCTGCTGACCACGCTGCTGCCGCAGGGTCCGCATGTCATACCCGATGTGATGAACAATGTAGTCGCACCCCAAATCCTCCAGCAGCCTTGCGCCATCCACCGGATCCGGCATGCCCATGTTGTCGCCCATGATCTTCAAGCCAAAATCGTGACCGGCCTTTACGGCGAGCTCAACGGATTCAGCATGCGCCTGTCCCATCACAACCACCATCGTCGCGCCCGCTTGCGCCATCATCTCCGTTTCCAGATAAGCGCCGTCCATAATCTTCAGATCGGCAACCAACGGCACGTCCGGATAGCGAGCGCGTAACTCACGAACACCGCGCGTCCCCTCCGCAATCACCAGCGGCGTCCCCACTTCCAGCCAGTCAACACCCGCCCGGAGAGCGGTCTCGGCCGTCTCCAGCGCATCTTGCAAGGTAGTCAAATCAAGCGACAATTGAACGGTAGTTTGCATAGAGTAGAAAATCGCTGCTCCAGGTTCGCTTGTATTCTATCCCCGAGCCTGACTCAGTCTGCATACTAAAGTTCATGCACCGCAAATCTCCGCTCCTCTTGCTGCTGTTGTGCACTGTGCTTCCCGGGAAAACGCCGCCGAAGCCGCCGCCCGAAATTGTGGCGCTCACCTCATCCCGCGGCAAATTCCATCCAATATTTGCAGCACATCGGATACCGCCCGATCTGCTCGCAAAAATCAACGCAACAACTTGGCATCCTGGTTGCCCCGTCCCGGTAAGCGATCTCCGCGCATTAACCGTCTCCTACTGGAACTTTCAGGGTCTGCCCGATACCGGAACACTCCTGGTAAATAAGGCAGTGTCCCGCGATGTGCGAAAAATTTTCCGGAAGCTTTTTCATCACGGATTCCTAATTGAACGAATTGAGCCGGTTGAAAATTACGGAGGCAACGACGTGCGCTCCATGGAGGCCAATAATACGTCTTCCTTCAACTGCCGCGATATCACCGGCGAGCCTGGAAAATTTTCGAACCACAGTTGGGGACGCGCCATCGACATCAACCCGCTGACGAATCCTTATGTGAAAGGATCGCTTGTGCTGCCAAAACAGGGGCAGGCCTACTTGGATCGCAACCGCGCCTATGAAGGAGGAATTCTTCCGGACAGCTACATCGTCCGGCTTTTTAGGAAAAGAGGCTGGGCGTGGGGCGGCAGTTGGTCCGACCGGCAGGATTACCAGCACTTCGAAAAACAGAAGCGATAGGTTTCCCTCACGGAACGTCATACAGAATATGAAGAAGAAAAATCCTGTAGTAAACCTCGTAGAGAATCAGGAATGGCTGGAGCCCCTTGGCAAAAAATCAGATGCTCTCGTCAACAGCGCCCTACCTTCCACCGGAGAGGCAGGCGGAGCCGCGAAAGATGCGCTCATCAACAACCGGCTGCTGGGCCATAAGCGTCATCCCACCATCACGGATGTGCCCTTTGGAAGCTGGACCGCGACGCTGATCGCCGACGTTCTGGAGGCCAATGGAAAAGAGCGGTTTGCGGCAGCCGCGGACACGACGCTAGGCGTTGGGTTAATTGCCTCGCTGATTGCCGCAGCGGGGGGACTCGCCGACCTGAGCGAAACCAAAAATCCGGCAGACCGGAAATTGGGCATGATGCACGGCATTTTCCAAGGAATCGCCACGCTGCTGTATGGCGGCTCATTCGTGGCACGGCGCTGCCACCATCGAGGCACCGGCCGGGTGCTCAGTTTCACCGGCTACGGAAACCTGATTGCCGCTTCCTACCTCGCCGCCGAGCTGGCACACCGAAGACAAGCGGCAGAAGCGGACTAATTCGCTCCTGTTCCACTCAAGTGCGCGCTCTGCAGAAGCATTCGAGCGAGACCGTTTCAAGTGCGTTCTCATGCGTCGCCTCCAGCCGCGCGGGTCCAACGATTCCGGCATCGTACGAAGCTTTCCACAAGTCGATACACACGCACCACTGATCGCCCGCCTTCAGCCCCGGAAATCCAAACTCCGGACGAGGCGTAATCAAATCATTCCCAATGGAAGCCTGATGCCGAAGAAATTCGTCACTCAACATCACGCAGATCGTATGCTTGCCTACATCATCCGGACCCGTATTACACTTTCCATCGCGATAAAACCCCGTCAACGGACTCGTGCAACAAGTCTGCAGAACTGTTCCCAAAACATTCTTTACCATCGACAACCAGCGTACATGGGTGGTGAATAGTAGCCGAAAGTCAACACTCGATAAATAGCCGGTCCGGAAACCTCTTAAGGCTCTGACCATGAAGTAACGTGGCCATTTTGCGAGAATGTTACTTCGCCACCAAGCGGATAACCGTAGTACCACATACTCTCAAATCCTAAATCAGAGATCTTCCCCGGCGCTCCCAAAATTCGTTCCACGGCACTCTTCGGAATTCCCTGGCTCAGACCTCGCCAAGCCGAAATGTTCTTTCACTTCAGCCTTACTGCCGCGAACCTGGACCACGGGCCTTCACTGCCGAAACCGGAATGCGCAGCGGGTTTTTGGGAGCGCATAAACTCGGAGACCGGTTCGAACAGCGATCTTGGGGGAAAACCTTACCATTCGAGTTCCCATTTGCTAGCTCGACGGTAAACATCCGCGCCTAAGTACTCGTCTCCTTTCCATGATAAACCGCTTACTTGTGGGTTAGTACCCATAATCTGTTCCATCTGTGCGAGCGGCAACGAGTGCTCAAAGAGCTTAAATCCGTCTTTATCAAGGAGACTGATTAGAAAGGCTGCTTGAGATGCCTGTTCTCTCGCCTGGTCAATAACGGGTGGGAATCCCTCGACGTCAAATTGATAGTAGATGCTTCCATCTCGCCAAAGCGTTCGCAGACGGAACCGCGAGTTTGCAAGCGCCTCAACTGTCATGGCACCCCAGCCCTTAGGAATCGCAAGCGGGGCGTTGGCTGCTTTCGCCGACCTTTCGTCAAAATCGGAAATTGCCTACACGGATAAGCCGACTATAACTGCGGCTAGAAAAATCCCGGATGTGATTTTTAGAACCGAATACGCGAAGTTTTTGAAAGAATGTATATTCAACATCTGTGCCCGAATCGGCCGCTCTGTAAACGAGAACAGGGTCATTCCGAGAAGAATTGAACTCTTGTGTTAGTTCAGTTCCGATCCGAATGCCAAATTCTCATTGAATCAAGACCAGGAGCAATCGAGTTCCTGTTTGCGCCAGCATGGAGAATTCACTCCCCGCTTCCATCGCCACACTACACTTCGTCAGTCCGTACTATACTTCTCACGTTTAGCCGATCGAGCGAAGTCCAAGGTGCTTCACGAACGGATCGAAATCTCTATCGCTATGTAGCAGGCCATAGTCGTTCTCGAGGCAGCGAGTGGCGTTGATTACATCGATAGTCTTGCGAACGATAACACCCAGTTTGCGCAACGCCGAAAATGTCTCGCCGCCTAAACGGCAACGTTCCGGCCGCCCAGGTCTATCACCGTCAACGATGTAAGAAGCTTCCTTGCTTGTTCGAAACTTCGTTTCGTCAGCAAAGCATTGCAGGACCTCCGCGAGGATGAGGTCACCGATCGCCAAAGGTTCTGACCCGAGTAAACCGTCAAGCTTCTCGGTCTGTGGCGTTATCGCACTCCTGAAGTACCTGAAGTAATCGATCCAGACGTTGGAGTCCGCCAGAATCAATCGTCGACCCTCATCGCGTCAAGATCGCCCTGCCATTCCAGCTTGCGGCGTAGTCTTCGAATCTCTGTCTGCTTGCGCAGGCGCAGCAGAGTGCGCAAACCTAGTTTCACAGCTTCGCGCTTAGTCTTCAAACCCGTTGCACGAAGCGCGTCGCGCATGTGCTTATCGTCAATCACAATACTCGTCCGCATTGTGTGTATTCTCTTTGCGAATCATGCACGTCCTATCTCGTGCTGGGTGAAAGCGCAATTGACTATTGCGCCAGATGGCGGAAATCCGGGTACGCGCTCTCGGTGCGAATGTCTCGATCTACAATAATCGAGAGGGACTAAAGATGTCGGATTGGCAACCAGTAGCGTACAAGGACTATCGCTGGATCGTCGCAGATCCGGACCTCCTTGGCGGCAAACTTGCCATTCGCGGCACCCGTCTCTCCGTATCTCTCATTCTGGAATGTCTCGCGAACGGAATGACGCTCGACGAGATCGACGAGGCCTTCACTCACTCCTTCCCGCATGACGCTCTGTCCGAAGTCCTTCGGGTCGCATCCGAGTTGACCGAATCCTTCCATGTGGCTGCTTGACGCCAACATGGATGTTCATCTAGTAAGTTTGTTGACCGAACTCGGCATAGTTTGTGACACTGCCGGCAACAGGGGTTGGAAATCGCTCTCTAACGGTCAACTGGTAGCGGCTGCAATGGAAAGCGGGTTTAGCTGTCTACTTACCCGTGATCGCCTCTTTGGAGAATCGGCGTCTCGTGCACTTCGTCTGCATACGACATTCGCCGTAGCACTCATCACGTTGCCACAGCAGCGTTGGCCGGTGTACCGGCGGCACTTCGTTGAAGCGTGGACTTCCTCACCGATTTCACCGCAACCTGGATGCCTCATTGAGTGGCCATCATCCGATTCGCCGCATTCCCAACCCGCCCCTCAAAACGTGATACCGTAAAAACTACCAACACATGCGACTCCTGAGCCTGGCTCTATTCGCTGCCTCCTTCGTCTCGTTGCTCCTGGGCCAAACCCCGGGCTCCTCCACACTGAAGGCCGGCGACACTCCCCCTGATTTCACACTCCCCTCCACCGAGGGCGGCAAAGTCCATTTAGCGGACTACATCGGCAAGAGCACCGTCGTCCTGGCGTTCTTCCCCGCTGCCTTCACCGGTGGTTGAACCGCGGAAATGAAAGCGTACCGGTCAGGTATGCAAAAGTTCCAGGCGGCTGGCGCGAAGGTATTCGGGATCAGTACCGACAACACGCCCTCGCAGAAAGCCTTCGCCGAAAGCCTTAGCCTCCCCTTTCCGCTGCTCAGTGATTTTCTCGATCGCAAGGTGTCTAAGGAATACGGCGTCTACGTACCGCAGGCCGGAGTCGCCAATCGCGTCACCTTCGTCATCGACAAGTCAGGCAAAATCAACTTCATCGAGTTCGGTGGCGACGCCCTGAAAATTCTGGGCGCTGGCGATGCATGCAACCGGCTGGCGCACAAAAAAGCCAGCACCCAATAAGCCGGCTACTCGAAGCGCATAGGCGCGGCTCCTACTTCCCTGGAGCCGCAAAACCGCGCGCCATCGCATCGTTGATAATCTGGCTCAACTTCCGGCTGAACTCCTTCGCGGCTTTCTCTTGTTGCGCCGCCAACTCGGCCGCCAATGCCTTATAGCGCGCCTGTTCCGCATGCAGCTTCTTTAAATCCTCGTCGGATAATCGGCCCTGCTTGCCGGTCAAACCGTCGTGGGACAAAGCCGATAGCGCCTGAAAAGACGCCAATGTCGATTCCAGTTCCGCCGCCCGCATCTGTGCCTGAACGGCGCCATTCACCGTTCCATCCAAGTGCATGTGTGATAGTTGCTCCTGCAACTGTCGCATCTGCGGCTCCAGTTTCTCTCTGATCTGCTGCTGCATTTGCAGATGAGCCTGGTTCATTTGCTTGTGAGCCATCTCCATTTCCCGTCTCATCAGCTCCGCTTGTTTCCTACTGAGTTCCCGCTGCATCGCCGACAATTCGGCCTGCTCGCGAGCAAGATCCTTCGATTGTTGCGGAGCTGCCGGAGCTACCACCGGCATCGGCACATCCACATGGACCGGAGCTACAACCGGCATCGGCACATCCACATGGACCGGAGCCGCGACAGGAACCGGCATCGGCACATCCACATGGACCGGAGCCGCGACAGGAACCGGCATCGGCTCCGTCACTGTCTTCGGTTCCACCGGAGCCGCCGCTTGAACCGGAAACGCCATCACCGCCGGAAGTTGCAAGCTGACGAGACACGCCAGCCCCAGCGCCATAACAAAACTTCCCAGCCACTTCCAAGAAATACGCGTCGCAACCGACCGCGTGTTATCCAGCAGCAACTCCACTCGTTCGCCGAGCTGCGACGGCCGCTCCATCGCCAACCCCATCAGTCCGGAATGAACCGGCCGCAGGCAGCACTCGGCGACGACTGTCAGGCACGAAGCATACACGCGAGCCTGTTGCGCGCGAAGCACCCAGTCATCGCAAGCGATCTCCCGCTGCAGTTCCATCTTGCTCGTGATCAAATGCACCAGCGGACGCAACGCAAATATCGCTTCCAAAAAGCGTTGGATCGCAATGGCCCAATCATCGCGACGGCGCACATGTGCCAATTCATGCAACAGGATGCCGTCGAGTTGATCCCCTGTAAGCCTCACGGCTAACGAACCAGGCAGAAGAATCACAGGCCGCCGATATCCCACCACCGCCGGCATCGTAATGCGAGACGAGATCGCCAGCGTCACCGGACGCCGCACATCATCGTTACGCCCTAATAGTGCACGCCACCGGGCGCTCACGTCTTTACTCGGCATCAACCCTGAGCGCCGCAAAACAACGTTATGCCGAAGCGCGAGAACCAGCCGCACCAGTTGCACCATCATCGCCAGCACCCAAACCAGCAAGATCCCGCCTCCCGCCGTTAGACTGGCCGATGCCGCCTGCCGAACCGCATTTTCTTGCACCTCAGTCGGCAAAGGCGACACAACCGCGGCAGGTGCATTCCCGGGTGCAACATTCACCAGGTAACTACCCGCCGCACTCTCATCCGGTGCCATTGCCCGATGCGGCACGACGAATTGTGCCACCGGCAAAGCAATCGCCATCGCGAGCAAGCCGCACCACCCCGCATACCGGGTCGCCGCGGGCCACCCTTTCACCCTCTCCAGCAGCAGCCACGCACAGCCGGTAAGAATACAAACCGCCGGCAGTGAATTGAAAAAGGCAGCCCAAACCGCGGCCGCAACGATATTCCAATCGGAAACAAATGAATAAAACATAGCCAGGTTCTCCTTCGCCTATTTGTGCTGGGCGATCAGCTTCTTAAGCCTATTGATTTCTTTTTGACCGATAGCCTCGTCACTCAGCAGATTGGCTACCAGCAATTCGGGAGAGTTGTTGAAAAACTTGGCAAGCACATGGCGAATCGCCCCGCTGCTCGCCTCTTCGCGGTTAATACAAGTCTCGTACAGAAACGCCCGCCCTTCCTTCGTGTGGCGCAGGTAACCTTTCCCCTCCAGAATGCGCAGCATCGTCAAAACAGTGCTGTACGCAAGCGGGTCGCCCGTTACCGCATCGGCCACATCGCTCACCGTAGCCGGTCCTTTTTCCCAAAGAACATTCATCAGCCGCAACTCCGCCTCTGTCAAATGAGCCGACTTTTTTCTAGGCACGCGAACTCCATTTACTAAAGAATTAATACTTGAGTATAGATATAACTCCAGCCCCGGCAACTTGTCAACTAAATCTTTAATAGTTTGCGCCGGACGCCGCCGTCAATGCGATTCGTCGTCGCTCCACTGGGGAACCAGCGCTGGGGGCGCCTGGGACAGCGCATCGTTTAGCGCTAGTCGGATTTTAGCGTTGCCGGGATCTCTGCGAAGAGCTTCATGCAGTTGATTTAAGCCGTCGGTCCAGTGTCCCAGCCGCAGCAGAGCAATCGCATAGTTCACACGGATTCCAACGTGATCCGGATCGAGTTGCGACGCTTGCCGGTATTTCTCCAGGGCCGCTTGCAGGTTGCCTTGTTTCTCGAGACTTGCGCCTTCGTCGTTCATCCTGACGGCGGTCACGGCGTTCTGCATCGCCTGATCGCGGTCGCGCAGTACTCTGGCCAACTGCACCCGGATCTGGTCTGCCTGCGCGGTTTTGCCTTGTTTCCGCAGCGCATTTTGGAGAGCATTGAGCACAGACTGATCTTGTGGATTGCGCTTGTAGGCGATTTGCAGATGCACAGCGGCGAGCGCGGCGTTATCCTGGCGAAGATATTCCGCGCCCAGGCGGTACTGCGCCACGGGATCGTCGGGATCGAGGTCCACGGCCTTCTTAAAGGCAGCCAGCGCGCCACGCTCGTCGAGTTTTGCTTTTCTCGTTTCCCCCAGATCGGACCAGGCTTCCGCGAGATCAGGCCGCAGCGTTACGGCTTTATTCAAGGCACGTAAAGCATCATCATAGTTCTCGTGCGCAGTGTAAACTTTTGCCCTCAGATACAAAGCGTATCCCGCTTCCGGCGTGTTTCCCAGCAGTTTGATTGCCTGGTCCAGATTGAGAGCCGCCTTATTCGTCGCATTGAGCTGAAGCGACACCAAGCCAAGATTGAGGTACGCCTGTCCATAGCCGGTTTTAAGCTGAATTGCTCTTTCAAACGATTGCCGGGCAGCATCGAACCGGCCCGCCTCATCCAGCGCTTCTCCCCATGCGTTCTGCGCTTCAGCGGATTGCGGATGCTGCTGAGCTACCTGCTCCGCCTCGGTCAATCCCGTCGCGCGACTCGGCTCTCCGTTTTGGTTCGCGTATAGACGCGCGCAACAAAGAACGATTGCTAACCAGTACCGGCCTTCCATCTCACGTCGCTTTGAATTTCTCGTATTGGGTAATTCCGCGGCCCTCGGTAATGTGGACAACCCGGTCCACACTCATGCCGCTGAAGCTCTCCACCAAACCCAAGGGCCAGCGTACCTCAACATCCACGCTCTTTGCCGCCCCCAGCCCGAAATGTAAGCGACGGTCGTTTACCGAGAGATAAGAGGATTGGCCCAGCACCTCTTTGGCCTGCAATTTTCCGCTGTAGCGCACCGTTGCCCGCGCCCCGATGGCGCTGCGATTTGATTTCGTTCCTATCAACTGGAGTTTCAGCCAGTGGAATCCGCCCGATACATCATTTCTCAACAGAGAAGGCGGTTCGTTCTGGTTGACCACGACAATATCCAGATCGCCATCATTGTCGAAATCGCCGAAGGCACATCCCCGGCTGCAGTGCGCGGCCTCGGCGCCGGGTCCGGCCTGTCCGATTAGTTCTTCGAAGCGGCCTTTTCCCAAGCTTCGGAAAACGATGCGCGGCGTTTTATAAGGCTGATCGCCTCGGTTCTGCAGCTCCGGATAAATACCGCCCGTCACCCAGAAAACATCTGGATTGCCGTCGTTGTCCAGGTCCTCGATTCCCACGCCCCAACTGATGAATCTCGTCTCCACGCCTAGTCCCGACCGCAGCGTGTCGTCCTGAAATTCGCCCTTTCCCGTATTGCAGTAAAACGCCGGCGTATCGGCGGCAAAATGTGTTTTGACAATATCGAGATGGCCATCGGTGAGGATGTCACCCACCGCGACGCCCATGCCGGCCTGTTCCATACCGTCCTCGCTAAGCGCGACGCCGCGTTCCATGGCCTGCTCGATAAACGTACCGTTGTGCTGATTCTGAAAATACAGGCTCGGCGTCGAATCGCACGCCACATAAATATCCGGCCAGCCGTCATCGTCAAAGTCCGCCGCCACCACCGTTAACCCGTATCCCGCCGACACTTTGCCGATACCCGCTGCCTCCGTCACGTCTTCGAAGGTGCCGTCTCCTCTATTTCGATACAGGCTGTGCTTCCCATAGGGCAGCCCGCGAGGTCCGCAAAACACTCCTTCTGAATTGCAACCGGCCAGATCCCCCGCGCGCGGTACGGTCTTCAAATCGAACGCGACATAGTTCGATACAAACAGATCCAGCTTGCCATCCCGATCATAATCGACAAAAGTACAGCCACTGCCGAAGCGTGCCTCCGCACTTAGTAACCCGGCCGCCTCCGTAACGTCAGTAAAGGTGCCGTCGCCGTTGTTACGGTATAGAAAATTCCGCGGCCAGCCCGTGATAAAGATATCCTCCCGGCCGTCATTATTGTAGTCGCCGATACTCACGCCGTAGCAGTAGCCGTTGTGAAACAGCCCGGCCTTTTCCGTAACGTCGGCAAAAGTGCCATCGCGCTTGTTCTTATAAAGGCGGTTACTGGCTGCAGGCGTCGGATCGCCGAACCGGGAACTGGAAAGCACCAGGATATCCTGCCACCCGTCATTATCGAAATCGAAGAAGGCCGCTCCACAGCCCATCGCCTCGATCACATAGTCAACTTTGTTCGGGTGCCCTCCGGCACTGATCCCGGTGAGTCCCGCCTGTGTCCCGACATCGGTAAGACGCGAGTGAAATGGCAGGCCCGACGGCTTTCCTCGTGGCGTTGCTCTCACATGGCGGGAGGCCATCGCGGATGGATTCGAGGCCATCTGCCGGCCCCATAGGCGGCTGCCTGGAATCGACAACAAGGCTAACATCTGGCGGCGTGTCATACGAGAGTAGCGAACAAACAGAGTAGCAGCGAACACTCTCTCCGCTGCTGCTGTCTGATGCCTACTCCAAGAATGGGCGCTTAGAAGAAGATCCGCAAACCCAGTTCTATCTGTCGCCCGCTCTGATTTCCAAACACGGCTGTCTGCGCTCCGAATGTGCCGCCCGGCGAGCCCTGGTATAACGCCTTGCCAAAGTTGGCATCGTTGAAATTAGTATCCGGGTCGCCGCGATTCAACTTGTTGGTCGCGTTATACGCCGTCATCTTAAGTTGTGCCTGCACCTTCTCCGTGATGTGGAAATTCTTCAACAAGCTTGCGTCCAGATCGAAGAAGCTCGGACCCTCCAGGCACGAATACTGCAAAGGGTTCGTCTGATTCATGTAACCGGTAGGTAACTGGAATACAGAGGTGTTGAACCAGTGGCCCGGAGTCGGATTAGATATACAAGGATTGCCGGTGACAATTAATGAGCCAAAGCGCGGATAGTCGCCGGTGTTGTAAGTCATTACGCCCGTAATCTGCCAGCCTCCCACCAGCGCGTCTCCTATATGGGACATGTTGGAGAGATACGCCTTCCCGCGACCGAAAGGAAGTTCATACGTCCCGGCGCCGGTAACCCGGTGATGCGGCTGGTTGCTGTCCTGCCAGGTAAGCTGATTCTCATACGTTTGCAGGTCACTGTTAAACTGCTGCACCTTCTCTCGAATGTAAACATAGGCGAACAGGAAGTTATAACCGCGGCTAAACCGTTTCTGCACCTGCGCTTCCACCGAGTTATACTGCTCGCCCGCGCCCCTGACGCCAATCTGGTACAGCGGTCCATACAACGGATACTTTGTCAGCAGGCTGCTGAGCGGCACCGTCGGCTGGCTATACAGCGGTCCGGGCAGCAGCGTGGGATTCTGATAGTGATAAAACGGATTCGCAACCTGCGTGTTAAGCGCGCCTTGATACTGCTGCTCAATTCGCGGATCGATGTTATTCAGCGCCTGATTGTATTGCTGGCTGCCGAGGTTTGCAAAGTAGCTCAGCGACGCAACGACCTGTCCCGGCAGTTCATGCTGGATCTGCAGATTGAACCGGTTGTTGTACTCTTTCTGCATGTTTTGCGGATACCAGATCAAGGGAGAACCGCCGCGCCCCGTGTTGCTTCCGCCGGCGCGCCCCGCGATCGGAACTAACGGGCTGCTGGCCGGATAAGGATTGGACAGACTTTCTTGCGGAACGCCATTCTGCAGCGGCGCTGCGTATTGATATCCCGTCACGCCGAACAGCGGAGGCTCCAGGAATTCAATGTCCTCAAATCCCGATACCGGCGCGGCCGTGAACAAGTACTCCGTCGGCGTGAAGTACAGGGCGTAGCCGAACCGCAGCGACGTCTTATCGTTCAGGCGATATGCCACCCCGAAGCGCGGCTCATACGCCAGATTCTGCGGGTGCCACATGCCGGGATGATTTGGACTTGTGAAGTTCCACAATCCATTAAAGCTCGTATAGTTGTTGCCTACGATGTTTGTTACTGCCGCCGGCATCACCGGTGGATTCGCCGCAATGGCAGGATCTTCGGAGCTGAGGTCCAGTCCCTGTGCCAGATTATGCGACTGGTCATGCCACGCTTCCTCGTATTCATCTCGGAGCCCGAGGGTGAGCGTTAGATTTCGCGTTACCTTCCAGTCGTCCCCGATGTAGGCACCGAAGAAATCGTCGATAGGTTGCGGCGAAGGACCGCCGATCATTTCGGTATTGTTATCTAAAGCGCCAAGCAGGAAGGTGGCGAACTGGTCTCCCGAATGATTAAGGTCCGGATTGTTAAAGGTATTGGCAGTCAAATTAGAGTTAAAGACAAACGAGGACAAGCCGGTCACCAGCGACGGGCCGCCGCTGCGCCGATACTCGAACCCGGCTTTGATGTAGTGATTGCCGTGCTGGTGCGCTAATCCAATGCTGAATGACTCCGCCGAAGGGATCTGGTTCCAGAAGAAATTGGGGCCGCCATAAGAGTTGCCGCCGATATTCAGATTCGGATAGTAAATAGGCACGCCCTTCGAAGCATCCTGATAGGACTGGTAGAAATTTGTATTCGGCCAGAATTGACCCCAGCCGCCGCTCAGCTCACGCGACAGATAAGAATCGCCCAGGTTGTTCCAACTGAAGTGCGCGTTCGCAACAGTGGAAGGGTTAACCGTGTAAACCGCGTCCGCCGAGACCTGGTCAGCATAACGCACAGCTCCCGATGGCTGATAAAGCGCGGAATTATTAGGCGTGGGATTGCTCGTGATGTCGCTCGTCGAGTATCGGCCGAAGTGTCCGGACACGTGCCATTTTTCGCTGATGTCGTAATCGACTCTGTCAGAGAAGTTCAGGTAGTTATAAGTATCGGTGTAACCCTTCTTAAAGTTATTTACGCCGCTGATGTTATCGCCCGGGTTATTCGGATCCCAGAAAGCCGCCATGAATTTGGCCGAAAGCGGATCGATTCGATTCGCCGGTATTTTGTTGCCGGGAAAAGCCGTACGCGTTACGGTTCCATTGGCGGAAATGGCAGTCGAATAAGGGTCGTAGATAGTTCGCAAGCTCCCGTCCGGGTTATGCGATTGCGAGAAGTCGCCTGTCCTTTCGAGGGGTGTCGGCACCGTGACCACATAACTGCTGGGCGAGGCCACCTTCCAGTCTTCGATCGAAAAGAAGTTGAACAACTTATTCTTTATAATCGGATTGCTGAACGTTCCGCCGAACATATTCTGGCGAAGAGCATTCCGGGTGAAAGTGGTTCGGTCGGACTCCGCGCTGAGCCACGGATAGCGGCCCAGATAAAATGCCAGTCCATGAAAGTCATTGGTTCCTGACTTGGTGGTCACGCTAATCAAGCCGCCCGCGCTGTGCCCGGACTCCGCCTCCACGCTATTGCGTGAAACCACTGTCTCCTGTACATCGTCCTGGTTCGGAACATATCCCGACTTGTGGCCGATCCCGATCGGGCTGCCGTCTACCAGCAAATTGTTCTTCAGATTGGTTCCACCGCCCAGGTCTACGCTATTCGCCCCCCAGGAATTAAACGGCAGCATCTCGCCTCGTGTGTTAACCGCGGCGGGCTCCAGCAGGGTCAGCTTAAACGCGTTTCGGTCCAGCCGGGGAGTGTCGTTCGCCATCTTGGTGTCGATGGTCAGCTCTTGGTTGCTGGTGTTGAAATCGATTGCGGGCGGCGCTTCCGTTACCGTCACGCTTTGCTGCAGCGAGCCCGGCGCCAGGGTGGCATTCACCGTCACGTCACCGCCGGACTGCACAGCCACTTTTTCCTGAACGAACGGACCGAAACCTGGATCATCCACCTTAACTCGGTACGTGCCCGGATCCACAAAATCGAACAGGTAGATCCCTGTCGAGTCGGTCTGTTTGACCACGCTGACCCCGGTATTCAAATTCGTCAGCGTGACCGTCGCACCCTCCATCACTGCTTTCGATTGGTCGGTTACCAAACCGCGAACTTGCCCGCGGTAATTCTGGGCGAGCGATGAAGTTGTCAAGAACGCGCAGATAGACAGGGCTATAAGCGACGACGCCAAGTGCCGTACAGAGGTCATTTTTTCCTTTAGACAACGGGGTAAAGACTTACTGCAAAAAGCCTAGATGAGAAACTTATCACGGCAGCACTACCCTGTCAACGGCAAACGCCGGTTTTCCGCTAAATATTTATTAGTCGAGCTAAAAGACACACCTGCAGCACGATGACCGTCCAGACCCGGCACGGAAGTAATAGTCGCGCGAGGACGGCCATCCCCGAATGGACAACAGCGCAGTTTAGGTTGGTAGTTGCCGCTTCCGGCAAAGGCCACTACGGCTTGCCATTGGCAAACGCAGGCACGTTCGGCGTCATCTTTCGCGAAAAAAACTCGCGCAACACATTTTCCACCACGCCGCTTCCCGTGATGATCAGCCCGTTACGAAACGTCAGGCCCGCGCTCCGGTCCCCCGGAGCCCGGTAGAGATTCGAAATACCGGCCGCCCCGAAGTTCCCCAGCATCTGGGAGTAGTTCGGTTCCAGCCGCCCATTGTCTCCCCTGCAGACGAACGCCGACGCCATCGCATAGAGTAGTCGCGAGCGGATGCTGCCGGAGCCCCGATAGAAGTATCGCGGGTCCTGGTGGAGAACCGCCGGCAAAATCGCGCGGCTCACCATTCTGCTGACCACCGTGTCCGCATACGCTCCTCCAAACCGCTTCGCGTAGCCCTCCGATTCCTGCCCATACCCGGGGAACGTGTTGTGCTTCTGCTCCACGCCGGCCAGACCGGCGGCCACCACAAATGTAAACGGATCGATGGTCGATCGAAGCGCGAGTTTAAACTTTAGCTTCGGCGTCATCGGCGCTGCATCCCAGATGTAACTGCTGTAGTAGTTCGGCAAGAAGCCCATTACGCGCTGTTTCTCCTGCTCCTGCACCTGTGCCTGCGCCACCTCGTCCAGTGTTGCCATCACATGAACCGTCGTACTCGTCGTCGGAATGCGCGTCACCACGATGGGCAATGCCCGTTCCTCGCCCGCGCCCACGACCACCTCGGCCGGGGCGGGCGGCTCAAGACCCGCCGCCGCGGTAATTCTCACCCGGTACGTCCCAGGGGCCAGTTCGTCAAACGTGAACTCGCCCTTGCTGTCCGCTGTCACCATACGGCTTACCGCCGTGTTCTGTCCGGCAATGTTCTCCCCGGCAAGCGTCACCCGTACATCCGGAATCGCGGCCCCATTGCTGTCTCGAACCGTTCCGGCAATACTGGCTGTTGATTGCGGCTGAACCGCCTCGGCCCCCGGAACCTGGACCGCATTTCCCGGCCCCGATGCCTCCTGTGCGCGCAGGCCTGTCGTCAGGCCGCCGAGGAGAAGCACCATCACTAACCAGCCGAGACTAAGCAGTCTCCCCGCGCCCATTTCGATCACGCGCCCGCCCTGGTCGAGTCCTGTTTCCGCATTGAAAGCCACGCCGCGAAGGGCCGCGAAATCATTCTTTCTTGCATGCCCGTTTTATACCCCCATGTCCAGCCCGTGGAAGACCCAGCGCGTGATGCAGCCCATACGTTTATTGTATGCAAGCACAGACGCCTTGAAGGGGAAATTGCGGACGGGGTCACACATTAAATCCGAAACGGACCACAGCAGAAGTCTTGCGGCGCTAGGTACGGAGGACTTGTCGCCCAACAAAGATCGCCTTATTCGGCGCGCAACGCTTCCAGCGGCGAAATCAAACTTGCCCGGAGCGCGGGAATCAGCGATGCAACGAACGCCGATAACCCGAGCGCCGCCACCGCCACTAAAATCACCACCGGATTGTACGGATTCATGCCGTAAAGCTGGCTCCCCAGAAATGTTCCCGCCGCGAGAGCAAGCGGCAACCCAAGTAACAGCCCCAAAGCAATCAGTCCGAACGCGCCGCGTAGCACCAGCACCGCCACATGCCAGCGATCCGCGCCGAGCGCCATGCGCACGCCGATCTCGGTGGTGCGGCGTCCGGCGTCATAAGCCGTCACTCCATACAGCCCGATCGAAGCCAGGACGAGCGAAAGGAGTCCGAAGAAAGAGGTGAGTCGTGCCGTCAGCCGCTGCTGACTGAATACCCCGGCCACTTGCTCGCTCAAAGTATGAATCGAAACGATCGGCAGATTGGGATCCACTGAGGCTATAGCCTGACGCACTTGCGTAAAGGACAGGTGGGCGCCCGGTCTGGTCACAATGGCGATGTCACGTAAGAAGTGCGTGCCCGGACTGACTTCAGCCGAGTTAGGCTTAAGCGGAAAATCGTGTTGCGCTTCAGGCAGGAAAAACAACGGAGCAATCGGGCTGCCGAGGTTGCTCGTCATATAGCGGGCATCTTCGGCGATGCCTATCACTTCGTACTGACGGGCTCCTCCCAGCCAGCGCCCAAAATGCTTTCCGAGAGGATCTTCGTTCTTGAAAAACTTCCGGGCAAACGTCTCATTGATGACTGCCACGTGCCGTGAAGTTGCCGTGTCCTCTTCGGAGATCCCGCGTCCTCTAATGATGGGAGTTCCGATGACATCGAAGTAGCCCGCCGTCACTCGATTCAACAAGGAAAAGTCGTCATCCTTAGGGCCCGGAGGCGGATGCCCGTCCACCGAGATGTCACTGCCCCAACCATTGACGCTTAGCGGCACGTAGGAGCAGAGAGTCACTGCGGAAACGCCGGGAATGCTCGATAGCGAATCATGAATGCGCCGGTACAGCGGCGTGAGTTGGTCCAGCCGGTGCCCTGCAAGCATCGGATTGATATTTGCGATGACGCGGCGATCCTGATCGAATCCCAAGTTTTGACTCTCCAGGCTGTGCAGCGCAGCGGTGAGCAGTCCCGATGCCGATAGTAAAACCAGCGAAAGCGCAGCCTGGAGCACCGCCAGCGTCTTCCGCGGGAGCGAGTCCATGCGTGCAGTGGAGCGACTCGCACCCCGGAGCGCCTCAATCGGATCGACCCGTGTGGCCATCCAAGCTGGAGCGATGCCGAAAGCAACTCCGGTGAGCAACGAAACGCCGAAGGCAAACAGCAGCACCGGCAGGGAAGGGGACGCCGCGATGGGAATGCCTGCCGTGCCGCCAGCCGAGGGAAAGGCAAAATGCAGAATGAGGCGGGTACCCGCAAATGCGATCGTCAGACCCGCCGCGCCACCGGTCAATGAGAGCAAAAGGCTTTCAGTGAGCGCCTGCCGCACAAGCCGCGACCCTCGCGCCCCCAGCGCCATGCTCAACGATGTCTGCCGCCGCCGCTCCATCCCGCGAACAAGCATGAGATTGGCTACATTCGCGCAAACGATGAGCAGCACAAACGCCGTGACCATCATCAGAATCTGGAGCCAGCGCTCATACTGCTCCCGCATGCTGGTGATGCCCGCGCCTCCGGGCCTCAAGAATAGGGTCTGGTCCGGAAATTTCGCGCGATCGTTGGCGCTCATCTCACTCCAATGCGAATGCAGCCACTGCTTCAGTTCCACCCGCATTTCAGCCTCTACGGCTCTGACGTTAGCGCCGGGACGAATGCGGCCGATCAGGTCTAACCAGTGGGCGTCGGCCCTGTTCAGATCCAAATCGGCCGCATCCACGATTGGTTGTGTATGGAGCGGCAAAAAGAAATCGGGTGGATTGTTGCGCAGAGTGTCGCCAAAGAAATCGGGCGGCGTGATGCCCACTACCGTAAACGGCTTCTCATCTATATTGAAAACGCTGCCGACGACGGACGGATCTGAGCGGTACCGTTCCTGCCATAGGCGATAGCTCATCACCGCGACCGGCGAAGCGCCGGGCCGATCATCCCGAGCCGCTAGTGCACGTCCGGCATACGCTCGTATGCCGAACATGGTGAAGTAATTGCCTGAGACGAACTCGCCTGGATAACTTTGGGCTGGTTCCGCGCTGCCGGAGCGTCGAACGCCGAACTGCGGCTCAGATGCCTGGAAAGCCGCCAGCTCCGCAAAACCTTTGGTGTTGTCGCGGAAGTGCTTGTACAAGTCATACGAGATAAGAGTAAATTCTTTATCCTGGCTGTACCCGGTAAAGTAGCAGCAATGTGATTCTTTTCCCAGCCGGAATAACTCGTCAGGACTCGACACTGCTAACGGCTTTAGTAGAACGGCGTAGACCAAAGTAAAAATCGAGGTCGTCGCGCCGATACCCAGCGCCAGCGTCAAAATCGTCGTGATCGTGAACGCCGGGGCCTTTCGCAAACGCCGCAGTGCGTAGCGCGTATCCTGTATCAGCGTTTCGATAAAAGGAAATCCCCTTCCGTCTCGATAGCCTTCCTTCACGGCCTCCACCGCTCCGAACTTCAGCACCGCCTGGCGTCGCGCCTCGACGGGCGATAAACCGGCCCGCACATTTTCATCGGTCTGCAGCGTGAGATGTTCTTCAATCTCAACCCGCAACCGCTCCTCATCGCCCCGCGTTGTCGCCCAGGAGCTCAGCCGTTTGAAGAATCTTCGTAGTGTTCTCATGGCAGATTACTCGGCCCGCAACGCTTCCATCGGCGAAATCCAACTCGCTCGAATCGCCGGAATCAGCGATGCAACGAACGCCGATAACCCGAGCGCCGCCACCGCCACTAAAATCACAACGGGATTGTCGGGATCCATTCCGTAAAGCTGACTACCGAGAAACTTTCCCGCGCCGAGACTTAGGGGCAAGCCGATCAGCAGTCCAAAAGCGATCAGCCCGAACGCCCCGCGAAGCACCAGCGCGATAATGTGGCCACGAGTAGCGCCCAGCGCCATGCGCACGCCGATCTCGGTGGTGCGGCGTCCGGCGTTGTAAGCCGTCACTCCATACAGCCCGATAGACGCGAGGACAAGCGAAAGAACTCCGAAGAACGAGGTGAGTTGTGCAATGAGACGCTGCTGCGTGAACTGGGCGGCTACTTGCTGCGTCAGAGTGTGGATGTAGATGATCGGCAGATTGGGGTCGATGGAGGCCATCGCTTCCCGGATTTCCCCAAGTGGGAGAGGGGCTCCAGGCTTGGTCACGATAACGATGTCACTGAGGAAATGTGAACCGGGCCTGCTCTCGCCCGACGTAGCATTCTGTGGATAATCGTGCTGCGCTTCCGGCAAAAAGAACATGGGAGTGACCGGTCGTCCGAGATCGGACTCGAAATAGCGGGCGTCTCTGGCAACACCCACAATCTCGTATTGACTAGAGGAGAGACCGTCCAGGCCGAAGTGCTTTCCAATAGGATCTTCCCGCTTGAAAAATTTCCTGGCAAACGCCTCGTTGATGACTGCCACGTGCCGTGAGGCCGCCGTATCCTGCTCGGAGATGCCGCGTCCTCGAAGGAGGGGAGTTCCGATGGTGTCCAAATATCCGGCCGTGACTCGATCGAACGAAGCAGAATTGTCATCGTGCGGACCCGGAGGCGGTTGCCCATCGACTAAGATCCCACTTCCCCAATTGTTGCCTTTGAGCGGCGAATAGCCGGAGAGAGCCACGGCGGAAATGCCGGGAATGCTGGCGAGGGAATCATGAATGCGCCGGTAAAGTGGCGTGAGTTGGTCTAGCCGGTAGCCGGCAAGCATTGCATTCGTGCTCACTATGGTTCGCCGGTCCTGATCGAATCCAAAATTTTCACTTTCCAGCCGGTGCAACGCCGCCGTCAGCAATCCTGACGCGGATAGCAACATGAGCGAAAGCGCTGCCTGCAGGATGACAAGCGCTTTGCGCGCCCCCGAGCCGCTGCGTGCGGTAGAACGGCTCGCTCCTCGAAGCGCTTCAATGGGATCCACTCGTGTGGCCATCCAAGCGGGAGCAATGCCGAACACAATTCCCGTTAGAAGCGACGTGGCAAAGGCAAATAACAGCACCGCCATGGAAGGCGACGCTTGGATCGGTATGCCCCCCGCGCCCTCAGCGGAAGGAAAGGCAAAATGCAAAATAAGACGCGTGCCGGCAAATGCGATCCCCAGACCCGCTAGGCCGCCGAAAAGAGAAAGCAGAAGGCTCTCCGTCAGCGTTTGCCTCAACACTTGCGACGCCTGCGCCCCTAGCGCCATGCTCAATGATGTCTGCCGCCGCCCTTCCATGCCGCGCACGAGCATGAGATTCGCCACGTTCGCGCAGACGATGAACAGGACAAAGCCTGTCACCATCATCAGAATTTGCAGCCAGTGCTCGTATTGCTGACGCATGCTGGTGATGCCGGTGCCTCCCGGAGTGAGGAACAGAGTCTGATGGGGAAACAGCGCGCGCTCGTTGGCATTCATCTCACCCCAATGCGAGTGCAGCCACTGCTTTAGCTCGACCCGCATTTGCGCTTCTATGGAAGCAACCTTCGTTCCCGGCCGGATGCGGCCGATCAGGTCCAGCCAATGATTGTTGTACTTGTTCAGGTCGGCATCGCCGGCATCTACGAACGGTTCGGTGTTTAACGGTAGAAAGAAATCGGGCGGATTGTTGCGCAGCCTGTCCCCAAAGAAATCCGGCGGAGCAATCCCCACCACGGTAAACGGCTTCTCATCAATGTCGAATACGCTTCCGATGACCGATGGATTCGATCGGTAACCTTGCTGCCATAAGCGATAGCTCATCACCGCGACCGGCGGAGCATTGGGTCGATCATCGCGCGCGGTAAGCATCCGTCCGGCATACGCACTGATGCCGAACATGGTGAAGTAATTGCCTGAGACGAACTCGCCGGGAAAACTTTGGGCCGGCTCTGAACCGCCGGAACGACGAACCCCGAAATCCGGCTGAGCCGCCTCGAAGGCCGCTAATTCCGCAAAGCCTTTGGTGTTGTCCCGAAAATGTTGGTACAAATTGTAGGAGACAATGGGCCACTCTTGATCTTGACTGTATCCACCGTAATAGCAGCAACGCGCTTCTTTACCCAGCCGGTACAGTTCATCTGGATTCGCTACAGCCAGTGACTTCATGAGAACGGCGTAGACCAACGTAAAGATTGCAGTGGTTGCGCCGATGCCTAGCGCTAGCGTCAGAATCGTGGTAATCGTGAACACCGGAGAGTTCCGTAAACGCCGCAGCGCGTAGCGCGTATCTCGTAACAGCGATTCGGCAAACGGAAATCCTCGTTGGTCCCGATAGCCTTCCTTCACTGCCTCCACCGCTCCGAACTTCAGCACCGCCTGGCGTCGCGCCTCGACGGGCGATAAACCGCCCCGCACATTTTCATGGGTCTGCAGCGCGAGATGTTCTTCAATCTCAGCCCGCAACCGCTCTTCATCTCCCCGTGTTGTCACCCAGGAACTCAGCCGCTTGAAAAATCGCCTAAGACTTCTCATTGCAGATCCTCCGCTTTCACAACAAAGAACCGCCCCATAATGGCCGCCGTCTGTTCCCAACCTCGCGTCTCGGCCTGCAATCGTTTGCGCCCGTCGCGTGTCAGCCGATAGAAGCGCGCCTTGCGGTTATTCTCCGAGGCGCCCCATTCGGACACGATCGAACCCTCCTGCTCCAGCTTCAGTAGCACGGGATAGAGCGTGCCTTGATTTACCGTCAGAAGATCCCCGCTGATCTGCTCGATACGCCGGGCGATACCGTAGCCGTGCAGCGGTCCGAGCACGTCCAGAGTTTTCAGCGCCATCAACGCCAGCGTGCCTTGCAGGACATCCGTTTTCTCTTTCATGTGGCTTATTGGGTTTCCAATAGGAAGCATGGCACACTCCCACTGGGAAAGCAACAGGTCCGCTTCGTCCCAATCCTTGTCTATATCTGCCCGCCGGCGCCATTCACCAAGAGCAGCAGCAATGTCGTAATAACAGTGACTTCCCACGGCCGCTGCACTCTCGCCGTCTTCACGCGCGCAATGCGGAAACCGTCGACAAGGGCGATCACTGCAGACACCGCGATAGCCACCGGCAAAATGCTCGCCATCCCCAAATTGACAGCGTCTGTGATCTGCAGTGCTCTGTCGGACGAAACGTTTGCGGCAACGATTCCAGCCAAGATATGGGCCTTCAATAGCCAGCAGAAGAGCGCCGCTCCGGCACCGTCGCTGAGCAGACGAACGGTCGCTCGGGGCACGGTCCAATAGGGACGCATGAGGTTCACGGCCGAGAGCGCGGTATTGACCAACGCCAGGCATAAAAAACCCCAGAAAAAGTAGCGCCAGAGTGGAGACAGGGAAATCCGCAAATCTGCATGATTCAGCACCACCGGCGACGACATATTGGCCGCCCACCAAATGAGGAAACCCAGATTCGCGGCCAACTCGACCGAAGAAGCGGAGCGTGGTATCAGGTTTGAATTGCGTAAACGCGGGAGCTTACGCGGGTCCCACTCTTCGAGAAAGCGCGACTTGGCTTGGGCCCGTTCCAGGATGGCGAAGACGATTGTCACCGCACCGACGGCAACCAATGCGGTCGACCACAAGGAACCCGACATCGATCCCCAGGCGTGAACGGAATGCCCTATCATGCCGATCGACACGAACAGCCACGGCACCAGATAGCACACCAAAACAATCTTCAGCACAAAGCGGTAAATGGGGAAAAGAAGCGGTCCAATCAAATACTCCTGCGGCAAATAGCGGCTGGCGACGAGCACCGGCCGGCCACGCTGCTTCAGAATCGCTTCAATCTCCGCCTCATTTAGCTTCCGCCCGAGCTCAGTTTCCTGATCCTCGATCCGGGCGTGGATGTCTTCCGACAGCTCAGCGACGATGTCGTGTTTCTGTGCCTTCGGCAGCCAGAATCTAACGGCCTGCAGGTAGCGTGCAACTATGTCCATGACCTTGCTCCTTTAAAACTTCATGTAAAGAGGAATCAATGCTATGCCACTCGGTGAGCAACTGATTCAAAGTTTGCTCGCCCTCGCTCGTGACGCGGTAAAAACGCTTCTTTCGCTTTTCTTCCTCGCGCCATTCGCTGGACAACAAGCCTTGGCTTTCCAGCCGTCGCAGCAGTGGATACAACGTGCTTTCATCGATGGCGAGGCCATGCTCAGCCAACGTCTTACGCAGCGTGTAACCGTATTGCTCGTTGCGCAGCGCTGCCATGACCGCCACCACCAAGAACCCGCGGCGGAGTTCGAGGCGTAGGTTTTCAAACGACTCGGAGTTCATACGCATCGCACCATACGTCACATACCATGTGCTATACACTATGCGATATATGGTATAGATGTCAACTGTTTTCCCAAGGTGCTATCTTGCAATGCCTCGAACTGCGAGGTACTATGGCTTCGATGGCTGCGCGCGAAACCAATCCGAATTTTATGAACGGAGTTCCCGAGCTCCTGATTCTCCGGCTACTCCAGCAAGAGGAGATGTATGGCTATGAGATCGTTCAAGCAATCCGTAGCCGCAGCGAGGCCGTCATTGCCGTCGGCGAAGGAGTCGTCTATCCTGTGCTGCACGGGTTGGAACGCGATGGGGCGTTAACATCGCGGCGCAAGACCGTCAACAGCCGTAGCCGTATCTACTATTCCGTAACGCCCGCCGGATCGCATCGCTTGGCTGATCTGTCGGAGACTTGGACCAATCTGGCGGCCGCAATCCAAAAGATGCTGGCAGGAGGACAACATGGCGAAATCATTCAATGAACTTCGCGAACGCTTGCTGCGGGCTGGCGTCGCGCCACGGCATGTGCGGCGCTATCTGGCCGAACTTGCCGATCATTTGGCCGACCTGAGGGTGGAAGAGGAACGCGCGGGCCGCAGCCGGGTGGATGCGGAATCCACGGCGCTCCTCCGGCTCGGCGGGATGGATGATCTCGCCAAGGCGATGATAGAGCGGCGCCAGTTCCAATCTTGGTGCGTCCGGGCGCCCTGGGCGATGTTCGGTCTCGCCCCGCTCTTCCTTTTGGCGGGGGCCTGGTTCGTTGCCTTGTTCCTTTTGTGGTCTGGTTGGCAGATATTTCTACCGGGGGCCGATACGCCTTTCGGCCACGGCCACCGCGCCGCCCGAATATTTGAGTTCGCAAACCTATATTTTCAGACCGGTAGGTCGCTCTATTTCGGCGCGCCGATTTTTGTAGGTTGGGGAATCGGTCTCATCGCCGCTCGTCAAAGGTTTAAGGCGGCGTGGCCCATCGTCGGTCTGGTCCTGATCGCACTGATCGGCGGCACGGCCCAGGTTCACGCGAGTCGTACAGCCGTCCCCGGCGGCCTCGGACATATCAGCATGAACTTCGCTGTTGGGACTTACGCTCAGGGTATTCCCGGCCTGTTTCATGCCTTAGTGATTCTCTCGCTCGCGATGCTGCCGTATCTCGTTTGGCGATTACAACAAGCTCATTCCCGTTCCGCCTAGTCGCTTATAGCGCAATTTTCAGCAACAATAAATTAAAATTTATCCGCAATGTAATAACCCTTGTAGAAGCCCCAACTCCGCCTTAATTCCGTTTCGTAATTCGCACCCTCCAAAACCGCCGTTCACGCATTTCCCTGAATTTTTATTTCTCATCCTCTCAAACACTTCGGCGCATTTTCCCCCGCCCGCCGCACCGGCTCTCCTTCATACTCGCCAGCGACATGCCGGAATCCCGCGAGCCCCGCTTCAACGCAATCAAACACGGCTGCTGCGCCATCACTCCCGTTCTCCCCGGTGAAGACGAAGCCGCCTGGCGCGAAGTCGAGGCCGGCTGGTTCGACGACTATAACCCGCAAACCCCGGTCAGCCGCACCCTGGTCGCCGAAGCCGCCCTCGCCTTCTGGTTCATGGCCCGCAATCGCCGCAGTTTCCAGAAAACGGAACTCGGTCTCGCGCAAAAGGAACCCTTGGACTGGAACAATGAGGACCACATGAACTACACCCGCTTTCACCGTTACAAAACCGCCGCCGAACGCACCTTCTCCACCGCCTTCAAGAACCTGGAGTACCTCCGCAAAGCCCGCCTGAGCGAAATGGAAGCCCTGCGCCGCGTCGAGCGGAAAGTCGAAGCCCTGCAACTCCAATTCGCCCGCGACGAGGCCAAACTCGAACTGGGCCACGCCCGCCTGCAATTCGACCGGGAAAAGCACGCCGCCAAACAACCGACACCGCCAAAGACCGCCGCCGCCGCCGCACCGGCGAAAAAGCCCAAAAAAGAAACCTTCGACGTCGCCGAGCAGTGGCTCGAAATCACCATCACCGAAGGCCTGACGAAAACCGCCTACGTCCCCACCAACGAAGAGCTCTTAGAAGAGCTGGAAAAAGCACAACTCGAGCCCAAAATGGTTTACCGCCGCCTCAATTTCCCCGACGGCGTCCCGCCCGAGTATGCCTGGACCAACCTGCACGACCCAAAACCTGCGAAACAACACGCAACGGCCACTGGTGCCCCCTCTGCTCGGTCCACGAACGAGGCGGCCACGGCATCCAGCGCATGACCTTCCACACTTGGCTCCAAATCATCGAAAAAGAATCCCAAACCCCCGGCCAACACGCCGGACCTACCGGTGTCGGCAACCTGCCCCAGCCCAAAGAACGGGGAGGCGATCTCGACTACGCCGAACTTCTCGCTCTCGAACAACGGCAAAAGGAACTGCGCTCCACTCCGAACACTCCGTCCTCCCAAGGACGAGTCGGACAACTAAGCGATGCCTAACTTACAGGTCAGTTCTGTTGCCGCCCTTCGATATTCGTGTAAATCGCGGACGATCGCGCTGCCAGATGGATCAGCGCCGTTCCGTCACGAAACGCCAAGATGCCGGTAGCGCCCAGTTCGGCATGAAAAGGAGAAGGACTCACTACATGGATGGGAACATCGCAGGGCTGCACCCCATTATTAATAGCGACAATCACAGTGCCGCTGCCGCTTTGGCGCATATAGGCCCAGGACTGTTTGGACTCGGCAAGCTCCGTCATCTTGCCGCGGCGCAACGGCTCCAACCGGCTGCGAAGAGCGGTCAAGCGCTGTACATAATTAAAGATCGAAGCCTCTTGAGGGCTTCTGCCCGACGCTTCGAACGCATTGTGGGCATCGCTCGTCCAACCGCCCGGATAGTCGCGGCGATTGTCCGGATCGTCGCCGCCTTTCATCCCAATTTCGTCTCCGTAATAGATCACCGGAATGCCGCGCGCGGTCAGAAGAAACGTAAACGCCAGCTTCAATCCGTCAACAGTCGCGTCCGGCTCGCTCATAAACCGTTTCACGTCGTGGTCGCCCAGAATGGTCACCAGGTTGCCCGCGCTCGGGTAAAGATAGTCGTTGGCGATCACCTTGGTCAGGCCCTCCAGATCCTTTCCTTGTGCAAAGGCCTCACGAATCTTGAAATACGCAGGGTAGTCGAATACGGAGTCAATGCCGGTATCAACGCCATCGCTTTCCTGTCTTCCGCCTTGAAAGAACGACGTGATGGCCGGGTCGGGATCGAGCACTTCACCCACCGTGCGAAGCTGCGGAAACTGCTGTTTCAAAGCACCGGACCAGCGCGACCAGAACGATCGCGGCACATACGGCAGCGTGTCCTGGCGGATACCATCGAAGCCCGCCGTTGCCACCCACCACAGGGCGTTTTGGATTTCGTAGCGGGCCACTTCGGGATCACCCTGGTTCATATCGGGGAGCACATCCGCGAACCATCCATCGAGGACAGGATCGATAAGACTACGGGAAGCATGCGGGTCGATGAGGTTCCAGATATCGAACGTTTCCTTCAGGTGATGCGCCGCAGTACCGTGAAACCAAGTCGGCGTGGGTGCGTCCGTCACCCACGGATTACCGGGCCCCACATGATTGGCGACCTGGTCTTGAATCACCTTGATGCCCATGCGATGGGCCGCATCCACCAGCTTGCGCAGCTCCTCAAAGTTGCCGAAGTGTTCCTCGACCCTGTAATAATCGACCGCGCCGTAGCCATGATAGTCGCTGATCGGTTTCCCGTTGACCTGCTGATGCCCGTTCAGGCGGTTCGTGTTGTCATAAACCGGCGTCAGCCAGAGAGCTGTCACGCCCAGGCTCTTCAAGTACGGAAGATGATCGATGATGCCCTGGAAATCGCCGCCATGGTAAAAACGGCTGTTCTTGCGATCGAACAAGCCACGGGAAACCGCGGGATCGTCGTTCGCGGTGTCGCCGTCGGCAAAGCGGTCGGGCATGATCAGATAGATCACGTCATCCGAAGAGAAACCCGCAAATCGGCCGGCAGCCTGCAGCGGAGCATCCACACGGAACGGAGCAGTTGCCGAACCGCTGGCACTCAGAATGGTCAGCGGATAAGATCCCGGCTTCGTACCGGGCGGAATCGTGACATCTACAAACAGGTAGGTGCCTGCCGCATTCACCGACACAACACCGGCAGTCAGCCCGTGACTCGCTGTGACGGTGGCGTTTTGAAGGTCTGCCCCGTGAATGAGCAGCCGAACCGGATTGGTGGCGTATCCGGTCCACCAGTTTGGCGGTTCCACCTTCGCCACCGTGGGTGCGGCATAAGCGAAAGCCGCGCCGGACAGAAATGCTGCCGCCAGCAGTAAGGATCGGAACATAACGACAAAAGAGACGTCTCCGCTTAGAAGTATATGCGGGCGACCGGCGCTCCGGCAGCGTTGACTCGATTGCAACAATCGCAGGTCCGCCGAGTCGTACTATGCGATGGCATGTGTGGACCGGCATAAGAGCAGCAAGAAGAACTGCGGGAAAGAAGATCGGAAAAGCAGCCACGGGAGGCCCAATTTAGGATGTTAGAACAGGTAGCCAGTCCATCAATCGCCAATACAAATTGGCAGAAGCGCCTCATGTTTTGGGCGGCTCTCACGGCGTTTATATTTTTGTTCGCCTGGTACGCAAACGAGGTCCTTCTCTTAACGTTTGCCGGGGCGCTTCTCGCGATCCTGCTCCACACCTGCGCCGAGTGGGTGGAGAGGCACACGCCGGAAAACTTCGGACCCAAGCTCTCCTACGCTGCCACCGTGATTGGCATCATGGTCATCGCCTGCGCGCTGGGATTCCTGATTGTCCCCCGCGCTATTTCCGAAATCAGTCAAATCTCCAAGATCATTCCCAAATCATTGCAGCAGATTACCAGCGACCTGGACCAGAGCGATTGGGGTAGATACGTCGTGCGCATGGCGCATCAGTCTATGTCTCCTTCCGACGGGACCGCCCGGGTAAAAACCGCAACCAACGATCTGGCAAAGATGGTCGAGGCTGCGGTAGTGATCTTTGTCGTCGGCTTCTACGGAGCTTTGAACTCGCGCCAATATACTAAAGGACTGCTGCGTCTCATTCCCGAGGACAAACGCCAGCGCACGGCGGATGTCGCCGGCCGAGTGATCTACACCCTGCGCTGGTGGCTGATTGGGCAGCTAATCCCGATGGTGGTGCTCGGAGCGGCCACCATGCTTGGGCTTTGGATACTCGGTGTTCCTTTGGCGTTTGCTTTAGGACTCTTTACCGCCGTAATGATCTTCATACCTTACGTGGGTAGCTGGATCGCTTTCGTTCCCACGGTGCTGGTCTCGCTAACGAAGAGCCCCACCACCGCGCTTTATGTCACGATGCTCTATCTGGTCGTTCACCTGATCGAGGGATATATCCTCACGCCACTTGTTCAGAAGCGCGCCGTTTTATTGCCGCCAGTCATGACGATACTTGCCCAGCTTTTAATGTGGAAGTTGACGGGCTTGCTGGGCGTGGCAGTCGCAACTCCTTTAGCCGCAGTGGGGCTCACCCTGATGAAGGTGCTGTACTTACACGATCCGGTAGAAAAACGGTGACCTTACGACCGTTTGCGCCCCGACCGGGTATGTCGAACCCATTGAACAATGGAGAATACGCTTCCCACCAGGCACACAATCACGAAGCCGATCATGGTGTACCGGAAAACAGTCGAATTTGCAAATTCGATAACTTGGTGCCCGAACGCCATGGCGAGAAATCCAAGGATAGTAAAACGAAGGGCTCGCGAAAACCAATTTACGACCAGCAGCTTTACCCGAGGGTAATTCAATGCGCTGACGGTGGCGATGACTACCGTGAATGGAAATGGAGGCGGAACAAGGGAGGCGACCAGGACCGCTATGCCCGCCCGGGTCCCTATCCTCTTTTTGAGGCCTTCATATCTCCTCTTGCCAGCCATTTTTTCTATGCCCGCTTCACCGAGGTGCCGCGCGACCAGGTCGAGAAAGAAAACTCCAATCGTGGAGCCGGACGCAGCGGCCAAAACATAGAACGGAAGTCCTTGGTGATGTCGCGCAACCAGCGTGATGACAAGGATATCGTTCCCAAAGGGCAGGAAAAGAAATGAGGAGTCGAGGGCTCCGAGCAGCAAGGGTCCGAAGTAGTTGAGGTGCAAAAAGAATGTGAAGAGAGGACGAAAGAAATTAGACAAGGCTTATCTTGGACATGTCTTTGGGCTACCAAGTGCCGCAAAAACTGCCCAGTATTTTTACTATGTGCTCTTCCTGCCAGTAAGAGGCAGGCATAAAAACTTCAGTTTCTCTGTCGAACATAGGTATCCATGGCTGTAATCATCGAAGAACACGCTTCCACAAGAAGGAGTCCGTCCTCTCCCGCACCTGGAGCTCCTGGCGCTGCCCCCAGGTGGGCCAAGGCAGGAAAAGATGGCGTCGGCACCTCCGTTTCCGCACAAAGCCGAATCTGGTTCACTATTGTGGAAGGCGCTTTAAGCGAGATATTCTTTCCAAGTATCGACTTGGCGAACACGCGTTCGGTGCGGTTTCTGGTGACGGATGGGCACGAATTCTTCTCCGATGAATCGCAGGAGAAATATCGTATACGGGCCGTTGAACCGTTTGCGCCACACTACAGCATTTGCACGGAAGAGAAGGACGGGCGTTATCGCCTCAGCAAGGAGATTGTGGCGGATCCAGACCGCGATGTCGTGCTGATGAAGGTCTACTTCGAGCCTGCGGCGGAAGATCTGCGGCTCTTTCTATACGTTGAACCGAACGTGGGGGATTTGGGAGAAGGCAATGACGCCTGGGTCGGCCGATACAAGTCCATCCCCATGTTGTTCGCGAGCAGAGGCGAGCTCGCGATAGGAGTCGCATGCTCCGCGCCCTTTAAAACGGCAGGGGCGGGATTCGTTGAGGTGAACGATGGATTGACCGATCTCCGCCAGCACAAACAATTAGCCTGGACCTATTCCGAAGCGCTCGATGGAAATGTAGCGCTGACGGCCGAGATCGACTGGGCAGCATCCCAGGGGAAATTTACTGTTGCCTTGGCTTGCGGGGGTCATCCGGCCGAAGCTGGACAGCAAGCGCGCGCCGGATTGCTGCGGAAATTCGAGGACGTGCGCGGCAGCTATGTCGAAGGCTGGCGCAAAGCCCAGGATTCATGGCTTGATTTGGGAAATTCCGCAACGGGCGGAATCGATCACTACCGCGTGAGTACGGCTGTTCTGCAGACCCATGAGTCCAAACGCTTTCCGGGAGGAATCATCGCAAGCCTTTCGAACCCTTGGGGCTTTGCTCACGGAGATAAAGACACAGGCGGCTATCATGTGCTCTGGCCGCGGGACATGGGAGAAGCCGCTCTTGCACGACTGGCACATGGCGATAGGGAAAGCGCTGGCCGAACGCTCTTCTTCTTGCAATGCACGCAGGAAGCAGCGGGAAATTGGAGCCAAAACATGTGGTTGGACGGCACGCCACACTGGACGGGCATCCAGATGGATGGACCCTCGCTTGCCATCCTTCTCGCCGACTTCCTGCGACGGGAAGGAGGCGGAAACAGTAGCGAATCTTTTCCGATGGTCCGCGACGCCGCTGGTTTCCTGGCGAGGATCGGGCCTTATACGGAACAAGACCGGTGGGAGGAAAACGCAGGCTACACCCCATTCACAATGGCGGTCGAAATAGCGGCACTGCTCGCTGCCGCCGATTTTGCCGAAGAAGCAAAACAGGGCGAGTTAGCAAAGTTTTTGCGTGAAACCGCGGATGCCTGGAACGCCATGATCGACGAAATGACCTACGTGGAAGGCACGGAACTAGCCATGAAACACGGAGTGAAGGGCTACTATATGCGAGTCGCGCCACCGGAAGCGGTTTGCTCAAACTCTCCCGGGAGTCTACCGATCCACCTCAAAAATCTTCCTCACGGCCAAGGAGAGATGAAAGCTGCGGATTCGATAAGCGTTGACGCGCTCGCCTTGGTCCGCTTTGGCCTCCGTTCTCCCACGGATCAGCGAATACTCGATACAGTAGCCGTGATCGATGCCATCTTGAAAAAAGAAGTTTCGACGGGCCCAGTTTGGCACCGTTATACCAATGACGGCTATGGGGAGCAAGAAGATGGAGCGCCTTTCCTGAAGACTGGGATCGGCCGGGGCTGGCCTCTGTTTGCGGGCGAGCGGGCTCATTTTGAAATAGCAAAGGGCGACTTCAAAGAGGCAGACCGACTCCGCAAGGTAATGGAAGCCCAGACAAACGAATGTGGACTCTTGCCCGAACAGGTTTGGGATGCCGGCGATATTCCCGAACGAGGGCTGTTCAACGGTCACCCAACTGGATCGAGCATGCCCCTGGTATGGGCGCATGCCGAATACATCAAACTTCTCCGGTCATTGAAAGACAGAAAAGTATGGGACATGCCTCCCCAATCCGCTAAGCGCTACGCACAAGACAACACACCGGCCCAATTCAATATCTGGACATTCGCGCAACAAAGGACTCGATTGCAAGCGGGTATGAATCTGCGGGTGGACGTGCTCGCTTCGGCGCGCATACGCTGGACGCTGGACAACTGGCGGACAACCCAGGAAATCGAAACTGCCGACTCCGGCGTAGGAGTGCATTACGCACTCCTGGATATGCGTGACGGCCACGAGGGGGATAAGCTAATCTTTACCTTCTTTTGGACGGAAGCAGAAAAATGGGAGGGAAAAGATTTTCAGGTTATCGTTTGAACGCACGCCACAATAAGGCAAATCCGGCAATGCCAAGCCCTGTAATAAGTAGCGCGTGGTCTCCGAGCTTGGATCGCCAGTCGAGCGCATGCTCTACCCTTTCTTCCAGCTCTGTCAAATTGGTAGTCAGGCGCTCACCGGCCGCAAAGAGTTGTTTGCTTGCCTGGGTTAATTCACGAACGTTATCGGTAGCCGAGCGAGGGCTGTTTTCATCTGCCATGCCTGTTAGACGAGCACGCCGGGGATAAGATCACACGAAAAATCTTCTAGTGTGGCAAGCAGGTCGGCAACTTTGATGGGTTTGGAAAGATATCCGTCCATACCGGCTTCCAAGCACGTCTCGCGGGTTCCTTTCATGGCATGAGCCGTGAGGGCGACAATCGGCGTATGCCGGCCTAAAGCAGCCTCGATCTTGCGAATTTCTGTTGTTGCCTCATAGCCGCCCATCTCCGGCATCTGGATGTCCATAAGAATCAGGTCGAAGGTCTCTTCGGCGAAGGCGGTCAGAGCTTGTCGGCCGTCAGCGACTACTCGAACCGAATGCCCTTGCCTTGCCAGAAGCTTTGAGGCGACCTGCTGGTTAACGCGATTATCCTCCGCGAGAAGAATCCTCAGTGGAGTTTGCGCCGCCTTGTCAACACTTTCAGTGACTGAAACGCTCCTCGGCGCTTCGATTCGGCTTTTCGCGGAGACAATGGCCGTGATGGCTTCTTTCAATTCGTGCTGCGCCACCGGTTTCATCAAATAAGCGGCAACGCCCAGGTCCCGGTAATACGCCGTGTTGTCGTTATAGCCAGCGGAGCTGAGCATCACTACGGTGAGATTCGCCAGACCGGGAATCTGCCGGATTTGCTCGCAGAGCGCAAAGCCATCAACGTCAGGCATGCAAACGTCGAGCAGGACAAGGTCGAAAATGTCATTCGACTCCTGTGCCGCTTTCAGGGCGGCAAGAGCAGCATCGGCGCTGCCTGCGAGTTTCGCGCGCATGCCCCAGTGGGTCAGCATTTTTTCGAAGATCAGCCGGTTGGTCTGATTGTCATCGACGACCAGGACGGATATGCCGTGGAGACGTTCCGGGGAAACACCACTTGGCACCGGCGCGCTCTTCGGCTTTGTCCCGAACGAGGCGGTGAAGTGGAACGTACTTCCCTTCCCGGGTTCGCTTTCCAGCCAAATGCGACCGCCCATGATCTCGACAAGCTGGCGGGTAATCGTTAGCCCGAGGCCAGTTCCACCGTACTTGCGAGTGGTGGACCCATCGACTTGGGTGAAGGGCTGGAAGATCTCCGCTTGTTTCTCAAACGGGATCCCAATCCCAGTATCCGTAACGGAGAAGTGGAGCAGGATTCTCTCATCCACTCTGAACTCTTCCGCAATACGCACGACAATCTCGCCGTGTTCGGTAAATTTGATGCTGTTTCCGGCTAGGTTCACCAGGATTTGGCGAAGGCGGCCGGGGTCGCCGACGAGGAATTCCGGGATATGAGGATCGATGTCGCAGGCCAACTCGATTCCTTTCTCGGCGGCCCGGACGCATAGAGCTTTCAGGGTGCTCCACACCTCTGTTCTGAGGTCGAGGTCGATACTTTCCAACGTCAGCTTGCCCGCTTCAATTTTGGAAAAGTCTAGGATATCGTTGATGATGTTGAGCAGAGCATCAGCGGAAGACCTGACCGTGGTCAGGTATTGATGCTGTTCCGTAGTTAACTCGGTGTCGAGTGCCAATTCAGTCATTCCGATGACGCCGTTCATGGGAGTCCGGATTTCATGGCTCATGTTGGCGAGAAACTCGCTTTTTGCGCGATTTCCTTCTTCGGCCTTTTCCTTGGCTTGTTTCAGTTGAGCGTTCGTTGCCAGCAGCTCCGTGGTGCGCGCCGCCACCTCGGATTCCAAGTTTTCGCGGTGGCCGTTCAACTCGGTGTCGCGTGACTCAATCTGATAGAGCATGCCATTGAAGCCCTCCATCAATTTTGCGAGTTCGTCCGTTCCCGACGTTGGAACGCGCACTGAGTAGTCTTTCGATTCGGAGACGCATTTGGCCGTATTCACCAACATCAAGATGGGGCCTGAAATGAGTCCCTGCAACTTGGAGCCGATCAGATAGGCCAGCAACAATGAACCGAATAAAATACTACCGGTAATGACTAGGTAGCGCCAGATAAGCGATGAGAGTTCGTCAAGGTCGGAGGAGAGACGGATGGTTCCGATATGCTGCCCATCGAGAACAATGGGGCTAACGATAATTAGTTGGCCGGCGGTGAAGGAAGTGGAGGCATTGGCCTTGCAACTGCCTTGGCCAATGTCATTTGCGCGAACGTAGGAGGCGAACGTATGGCCGTCTTCGGTGCAGATCCATGCTGACGTGACGTGAGGCTTTGCGCGTAGCGCTTTCAGGATGTCCTTGGCGGCGTTCGAGTCATTGAACGTAAGCGCGGCGGTACTGTTCGCGCCGAGCACCTGCGACATCGTCGTCAAATCCTGCACCATATGCGCCCGTAAATCCCACGATTCCTTCACAAAGAATGCGGCGCAGGAGCTAAGAAGGGCGACACTGGAAGTCAGCAAGATCAGCAGTTGCAGCTTGAGTTGAATGGACAGGTTACCGAATGGACGCATGGTGAATTTATCTCTCGACGACGAGAGCAAGGCTCAAAAGCTTGGAGCTAATGACCAGCCCTGACTGTCCAGCGGCTTTGGTGTCGACAACAAACCGCACGCGATTCGATTCCAAGACAAACGTGATCATCGCTCCTTCTTTCGGCAACTCCTTTTTATTGGTGGCCTCACTAACAACAAGTAGGCCGGGAAGCCGTAAGTTCGCAGGCGACTTACCGTTTTCGGGGTCGGCCGATTCCGAAACGAAGAGGACCTGACAGCCTTTTGCGTCAGTGACATGTTCGAGATGGCGCGAAAGCAGCGGACGGCCGTCGAGTGTCTTTCCTTGCAATACTTCGTCGAGCGTTCCCTGCAGTGGATTGTCGCCGATTGTGCAGAAAGTGAACGGCGCGGAAGCAGGCGGCGAATTCGCGGGCCACTTCACAAATTTGGCGAAATTATAGAGGAACGCGGATTTTACCTTCGATTCCGTGAGGGTTTCGGCGCTTATCCCCCAAATGCACGACAAGACGAGCAGGAACGTGAGCGCTGGCCGCAGCCAAGCGTAGCAGCGTCCATGAATGGAATGGAAGATGTAGTCTAGAATGCCCACACGATTTTTCCAAACACGCTGCGATCTACTTCGGTGGCAATGGCCTGCGCGGCGCTTCCAAATTCAAGATGGTGTGGACTGAGGAGGTTTTGGCCCACCAGACTTGCGGTTACGTTCCTGCGCAGTTTCCAACCGATTCGGCTGTCGAGGCGCACATAGGAGGGAACGCCCTGCGCCGGAAGGCTATCGACGAACGATAGCGAATTATCGAAAGATAGCTTTCCGGTCAAGTCCAGATAGGATTGGGCGCTAAATTGTTGTCTGGGTGAACTTCCTTCCAACAAAGCGTTGCTATTGGTATAGCCGGCAAAAGCTTGGAGGAACGGCTGTGCCGCCGGCGCTCCGAGCACCTGAGCAAACAAACCTGCTTCTCCGGCGGAGGCCGCGGGCGCAGAAGCAGCCGACAGATCGTAGATGTTCATTTTTAGCCAGGAGTAACTTCCCGCCAGCTTCCAGCGCGGGACTACGTTCCACGTCAAAGTGGCTTCGGCGCCATAGTCTTGCGCCTTGAGCGCGTTCCCGTACATCAGCGGGACCGAGACAATGATGGCGCCCGGACGGCCCGAGAGAGTTGGGTCGGCCAAGGCGCTGCTCTTCAGGTCGTGATAAAAGCTGTAGAATCCGGTCAGATCCAGCAGAATATGACTACCCGGCGAAATGCGATAACCAACCTCGTAATCACGAAGGGTTTCGGCCCTGATATCAGCGTTGCCAAGAGTCTGCGGGTTCAAGAACAGGCCGGGGGCGATCGGTATCGCAGCGAACGCGACATCAATGGAGGTATCGATGCGTGAGGGTTGCCGGATCGCCATCGATTCCGCGATCCAAAGGGTCTGCGTGCCGGTCGGCGTCCAGGCAAGCCGGGCGCTGGGTTCGTATTGAAAGCCGGTGAAGGCATTATGTTCGAATTTGGAGCCAATGGTGAAAGAAAGATTCTCGCGCAGCTTGATTTCGTCCTGCACAAACGCGCTCAAGAGACTGTAGCCCTTCGCGGCGGGAACGAAACCTATCGAAAAGCCCAGAAGAGGTTGAGTGTTGAGCATACTTGCCGGATTGCCAAGTTGGTCGCTGGTGTAGCGGTAGCCTGCTCCCCACACGAGATCGTTCCTGGAGCCGAGCGCATTGTGGTTCTTGTAATCGAAGTCAACGGTATTCAGTTTTTCGGAGACTCCTGTGTCCTGGCGAGAGTAATAGGTGTCGTAGACCTGGAGAGCACTGTCGGAACGATCCGAATAGTGATGAGTCCAGAGTCCTAAGATGCTTCCGCCGGCATTGGTCATTTTCAGCGGCCGGGTGCTGACCGCCCCGTTGACTTGATCGAGGCTGGTTTGGCCGCCATCCGTCTGAAAAAGGTCGCCTTCCGCCATGAAAGACGTTTTGGCGGACGTGTTCCAGTCGGCACGAAAGCCGCCGTGGCGCATGAGCCAACCGTCGTTGCCGCTGATTCCCTGCGGCGTCTGCAGGTTTCCAAAGCTGGCGTAGTGACCGAAGGCGCGATAGGTGGGACCTCCGCCGATTGTTCCACCATACTGCGCGAGGTAGTCGGCCGTTTGTTCGGATCCTGCTCCGGCGCTAACCAACGCTCCCTTGGTTTCCGAAGAGTTTTTGGTAATGATATTGATCACGCCATTGACGGCATTAGCCCCCCAAACGGCACCGCCAGGGCCACGAACCACCTCGATTCGTTCGATCGTGTTGAGAGGGATATCAATTTGATCCCAGTAGACGCCGGACGAAGTAGGGGTGTAGACGGTGCGGCCGTCGACGAGCACTAAAACCTTGTTCGAGTAGATATCGTTAAATCCGCGCACGCTGATGGCCCAGCGGTCCGCTTCCACTTGCGCCACCTGCACTCCGGGCGCCATGCGGAGCAGGTCGGGAATGATGGTAGCCCCAGACCGCTCGATGGCCTCCTGCGTGATCACGTACACCGCGGCAGGTGTTTTGGAAAGCTTTTGTTCCTTACGCGACACGGAGGTGACGTCGACGTTCATCAACTCTTCGATGCTTTTATTGGCAATGTCCGCGGAAGAAGCTGAGTTTTGAGCAGGCATTCCGAGGGCAAAGCCGAGCAGGGTCAACACGAGCGCGGGCACTCGCCGCGAGAGCGCACGGGCTAGAGACGAACGGGCGTGATCGAACGAAGCAGGCATCGGCCAGCCTGCCTGGAAGTGTGGCAAGCATCAATGGAGTGACCGTTCGATTCCGTTTTTCTCAGGCGGCGTTCGACTGGGCGCTGTGGGAAAAGGGCTAGTCGCCCCGTAACAGGGCAACTACGTCGTCGACCGTGATTACGCCAATCAGTCGCTGATGATCATCGACGACAGGCAACGAAAGGAGATTGTACTTGTCGAAAACTTCCGCGACGCGGTCGTGACGCTCGCCGGAATTGATGCAGAGCAATGGATGCGAGGAGATATCGCATAGCGGCGTCTGTCCCGAAGCGAAGAATAACTTGGCGAGCGGAACAGCGCACTGCAGGCGATCACTATCATCGACAAGAAAGATGGTATGGAGGTTTTCAAGTGACTCCTCGTGTTCCTGCAAGGCAGCCATGGCGGTTTCGACCGTAGCGTCCGCCGGAAGAGCAAAAAAGCCGGTGTCCATCAGGCCACCCGCAGTGTCGTCGCGGAACTCGCGCAGCTCCTCGACGTCTTCTTTGTCTTCTGGCTGCATTTCTTCGAGGATCTCTTCGGATTTTTCCTCTTCGAGCTCGTTGAGGAGATCGGCGGCTTCGGATGGCTCCATTTCTTCCAGGATGTCGGCAGCTTTTTCAGCGCGGAGCGCTTCGAGGATGCGGGTTTGAAACTCGGGAGCTACCTCAGTGAGGAGGTCGGCAGCCGTTTCACTGTCGATGGCGTTGAAGATGGCTTCCCGATCTTCGTTGCCGAGATCTTCGATGATATCGGCAAGGTCGGCCGGGTGCATTTTTTCCAGAAGCTTGTTTGAGATATTGAGGCGGACGCGACGTCGCGGGTCCGCTTCAAGAACATTGCAGAACTCCCAGCGGATGAAGCGGGGAGCAATGCGGCTTTGCAAAACTCTGATGACGGCAGGCGAGACCACTCCACGCAACAGGCGGCGGAGAATGGACCGAATCCCGATATCAACTTCCAGAATATGCAGGACCTCACTGCTGCCCTCACATTGTTTCAGGAAAGTAACATCGTTCACGCGAACGACCTTGCGGCCCTGGGCGTCGATGATCTGCTGGTCTAGCAAATCGCGGGTCATGCGCAGCATATATTCATCGGAATGGTAGGGCGTGAGGCGTTCGTTGTTGAGGTGTATGCCCTTCGTGGTGATGGACTGGATTTGGTCGTAGCGAATGCTGAGCAATCCGGCGCCGGCGCGGATCAGATAGCGATCGACGCGAATGGGGTCGATAAGCGGAACGATGGCAGCATCTTCGAGCGGACCGATGAGGCGGCCTTTGAGGTCGTAGACTTTTTGGCCGAGGAGTTCGGTCAGGTAGAGGATGTCTTCGTCGGCCATGAGATACCCGCCTTTATGATCGCGCAGGAATAGACTGTCTTGCCTATGTAGTGCAATCGTGATACAGTGCCTTATATGCAAGACGAGCAAATCACTCTTCGTCTTCCGAGGGTGTTGGCTACAAAGGCAAGACAATTGGCCGAAGCCGAAGGCTACGGTTCACTTAGCGACCTTGTTCGAGATGCCGTACGAGAGCGGATCCGGCGTTCCGTCGAAAATGCGATACGTGATTCTTCACACCAAATTCGCGGGACGGAGATGACCGAAGGCGAGGTAAACGCAATCGTACATGAGACGCGAAGAGGACGAAAAACTCCGCAGCTTAGATCTCAATCGAATCCCAAACCAATGCACGCTTGATACCTCGACGTGGATCAGTTATCTAATCGGAGGCCGATCAGTCCGGCCAGTGGTGGGAGGCTCTTCTCCAAAGCGAGGAATGACAATATTGTGCTGAGTTGTGCGGCCGCATCTGGCTCTGCGGTGATTATCAGCGAAGACGCTGCCCATTTGATCTCCATGGAGTCATTCCGTGGCATTCCTATCTTGAGCGTCGCTCAATTTCAGCGCAACTTTGCGTTGACAATTAGCTTGCGACAGAAAACACTTCGCGATTGAATAGTCTGACGTTATCGGCGCTAACCGACCGCTGAACTCCAGGCTACTTGTAACGGCATTCGATGCGAGGATGAGTACGTAGCGCAGTGAAGGCATTTACCATTTCGGAAGAGAAGCGCCAAAAGAGTCGGGCATCGTCGAACGTCCGGAAGTTTTTTGGGCGGAATGGTGTTTTGTCGCAGGCCCATCTTAGTTATGAGTTTCGCCCGGGGCAGTTGGAGATGGCCGAGGCGGTGGAATCGGCTCTGACAGAAAAGCGGCACCTGATTGTCGAGGCAGGGACAGGGACAGGGAAGACGTTGGCGTACCTGGTGCCGTCGATTCTTTCGGGAAAGCGGGTGGTGATTTCGACGGGCACGAAGAACCTCCAGGAGCAATTGTACTGGAAAGACATTCCGTTTCTTCAGCCGCTGTTTGACCGGCCCTTGGCGGTCAGTTACATGAAGGGGCGCGGCAATTATGTCTGTCGGCAGAAGGTCTATGATGCTGACCGCGAGCCGGTGCTGGCGGGGTTGGGAGAACTTCACGATTTCCACCTGATTCGTGAATGGCAGAGCGAGACCGAAACCGGCGACCGGAGCGAACTGGCAGAACTGTCGGAAGATAGCAGCGCATGGACCAAACTGAACGCGCATGGGGATTACTGCTCCGGGCAGAAGTGCAAGCAGTTCGAACGATGCTTTATCACCGAGATGCACCGCCGGGCGGCCGAGAGCAACATCATCATCGTGAACCATCATCTGTTTTTTGCCGACCTGGCGATGAGGAATGAATCGTTTGGCAAAATTATTCCCGACTATGATGCGGTCATCTTTGATGAAGCGCATGAAATTGAGGACGTGGCAGGGCAGTATTTCGGGATGAGCGTCAGTAATCTGCAGATTCAGGCGTTGGTCAAGGACACCTCCGCAATTTCGCGCAGGAAGTTATTTTCGACGCCGGAACTGGACCGCAGCCTGATTCATCTCAGTGACCGGACGGAAGAGTTCTTCCGGCTCTTCCCGCAGGACGGGCGGCAAGGCTTTCGCAACCAGGACGAATTCCTGGCAGAGCACGAGATTGCTTACCGGGAACTGATGCTGGCGTTGGACCTGCTGGGGACGCGCCTGGGGCTGGTGCAGCAGGCGCTGGAGGACACGCTGCCGCTTCATCGCCGAAGCAAATTGATTCAGCAAGCGTTGCAGTTCTGGATGGAGGGCGCGGAGAAGACCTACGTGTACTGGGTGGAACGGCGCGGTCGTGGTTTCTATTTGCAAGCGACCCCGATCGATGTATCGCAAACGCTTTCGACGCACTTGATGGACCGGGTGGATTCGGTGATTCTGACGTCGGCAACATTGGCGGTGGCGGGTAGCTTTGAGTATGCGCAAACGCGGTTGGGCTTGCGGAATGCACGAACTCTTTCGGTGCAGAGCGAGTATGACTACAGCGAGCAGGTGTTGTTCTATGTGCCGCCGCATCTGCCGGACCCGCGAAGGCCGGATTTCGTGCAGAAGGCAGCGGATGAGATTGAAGGGATTCTCCAATCGTCGCGCGGGCGGGCATTTGTGCTGTTTACCAGCTATGTACAGATGCGGCAGATTCATGAGCTATTAAAGCCACGGTTAGAGTTTCCGCTGCTTCTGCAAGGCGATGCACCGCGGACGGCGCTGATCGACCAGTTTCGCGCTACTCCACATGCAGTCCTGTTTGGTACTTCGAGCTTTTGGCAAGGGATCGATGTGCAGGGCGAACAGTTGAGCTGTGTGATTATCGATCGGCTGCCGTTCGCGGTCCCGAGCGATCCGGTGATTACGGCGCGTATCGACGCAATCAGGGAAAATGGCGGAAACCCGTTCTTCGAATATCAGATTCCGCAAGCGGCTTTGACGCTGAAACAGGGCTTCGGACGGTTGATTCGAGGCACGTCGGACCGGGGCGTAGTGGTTTTGCTGGATAATAGAATTACTAAGCTCCGGTACGGACAGCTATTCTTCGATAGTTTGCCTCCTTACCGGTTCACGAGCAAATTAGGGGACCTAAAAGAATTCTTCGATGTTTGAGATCTGTGTTGAGCACACATTCGCGGCCGGCCACGCCCTGCGCAATTATCACGGGAAGTGCGAGAACGTGCATGGGCATAATTACAAGGTGCAAGTGGCAATGGAAGGCGCTGAGCTAGATGAGAACGGGCTGTTATACGATTTCGCTGAGTTGAAAAAACGGCTGCGCGCGACGAGCGAGTACCTGGATCATCAGTTCATCAATGACCTGAAGCCATTCGATTCGATAAATCCATCGGCGGAGAACATTGCGCGATTTTTTTGCGATGAGATCCAGAAGGACTTGAAAGACGCGGCGATTGCGTTTGTCAAAGTCTGGGAAACGGAAACGTCGTGCGCGACGTACCGGCCGTAAGGTAAGCACAGCTTGAGCTTCACGGACTGGCTACTCGCAGATATTCGCCTGCCTAAAGGCATAGGAAGCAAAGCCGAGGCGAAGCACGACTGGTGGCGCGTTATGTGCCTCACAGGCGTGGATTATTTTTCGACTTTGGGCTACCAGCCGGGAATTGCATTCCTGGCCGCGGGGCTGCTTTCGCCGCTAGCGACCATCATTCTAGTAATTGTGACGTTATTTGGCGCGCTTCCCGTTTACCGGCGGGTGGCGGAGGCAAGCCCGAACGGGCAAGGCAGCATCTCGATGCTGGAAAGGCTGTTTCCGAAATGGGGCGGCAAGACGGTCGTGCTGGTGTTATTAGGGTTTGCGACGACGGACTTCATGATTACAATGACGCTGTCGGCAGCGGACGGGGCGGCGCATTTCATCAATAATCCTTTCGCGCCGTTGTGGACGAGGAACCAGGTCGGGGTAACGCTGGTGATTCTGGCAATCCTGGGCGGCATCTTTCTGAAGGGCTTCAAAGAAGCGATTGGTGTCGCAGTAGTGCTGGTGATGGTTTACCTGTTGCTGACCGGGGCGATCACGGTGGTTGGATTGTGGGAGATCGCCAAACATCCCGACCTGATTTCGCATTGGAGCAACGCGCTTCTGGCGAAGCACGGCAATCCTTTTGTGATGCTGGGTATCTGTTTGATCTTATTTCCGAAGCTGGCGCTGGGACTTTCGGGATTTGAGACCGGGGTGGCGGTGATGCCGCTGATCAAGGGCGAAGACGTCGATACGCGAGTTCGCAATGCCCGGAAACTGCTGGGGACCGCGGCGGTTATCATGAGTGTTTTTCTGATTGCGACCAGCGTTGTGAGTACTCTTCTGATTGAGCCGGCTAAGTTTAAAGAAGGGGGCGTTGCCAACGGGCGAGCCTTGGCCTATTTGGGGCACCAGTATCTTGGCAATGGCTTTGGAACGTTGTACGACATCAGCACCCTTCTGATCCTTGGCTTCGCGGGCGCATCGGCCATGGCGGGATTGTTGAATCTGATTCCACGTTATTTGCCGCGTTTCGGGATGGCCCCGGAATGGGCACGCGCTTCGCGTCCGTTGGTGCTGGTGTTCCTTGGTGTTGCGTTTACAATTACGCTTTTATTTCATGGCAATGTAGATGCCCAAGGCGGCGCGTACGCCACGGGCGTGTTGGTTTTAATTACGTCGGCGGCGATTGCAGTAACAATCACGGTGTGGCGGGACTGGCGGCGCTGGCCTTTTCTGCTGATTGCGCTGGTGTTTACTTACACGACCGTACTGAATATCGGCGAGCGACCCGAGGGCATCAAAATTTCGATGTTCTTTATCAGCGCGATTGTGGTCACTTCGCTGATTTCCCGAGCGATTCGCTCGACGGAATTGCGCATCAAAGACGTGGTTCTGGATGATGCGGCCCGGACTTTGCTGGCCGAGGATGAAGATCAACTGATCCGACTAATCGCGCGGAGGCCGAGGGTACATCCAGAAGGGCACCTGGACAGTGTGGACCGAGCGGTTCGGCATATTCACAATCTGGACGCCAAGGAACGGTTGTATTTCTTCGAGGTGGAGCGCAGCGATGCTTCCGAGTTTGAGGAAGTTCTGCATGTGACGGGCGAGCGGATCGGGAAACACTCCATATTGCGGGCGCGAAGTCCGGTGGTGGCAAATTCCATTGCGGCGATGCTGATTCATTTGAAAAAAACTACGGGAAAAATTCCTCACGCTTACTTCGAATGGACCGAAGGCAATCCGATCGGCAACTTGTTTCGATTTCTGTTTTTAGGAGAGGGCGATGCCGCACCAATTACCCATGAAGTATTGCGGCGCGCGATTGCAGAGCCGAAGCACCGGCCGGTTATTCATGTGAGCTGATGGATGTGGGCGCCGGATGTTGACCAATCCGCTGCGAGCGGGCCGGGTCGAAGAGATTATTGAGACTTGCATTACACTTCTTACAGAATGGTGATTTGTGAATCGGAACACACATAAAATCAGGGCGGCGGCGTTGCTGTTTTGCGGCGCGGCTGGGTTGTGGGCACAGCAAACAACAAACCCGACTCCGCCGGAGCCCTCGGCGGCGAACAAGGCCACACACGGCGCGGAACAAACGCCGGGCAATAAGAGAGCCGAGCAGATGGCAAAGTTTCTCGGCGTCGGCGAAGCTCCCGATCCGGCGGCTGTGCAGCGGGGCAAACAGATTTTTACGTCGACTTGCGGATTCTGTCATGGGGCCATGGCGACGGGTGGTGAAGGGGGGCCGAACCTAGTCCGCTCTGTCCTGGTGCTGCACGACAATAACGGCAGCAACATTGGCACGGTTGTTTTGCACGGCCGCGCTGGCAAAGGCATGCCAGCCTTCCCGGCTATGACGCAAGCGCAGATTTCCGACATTGCCGCCTATCTAAAGTCGCGCATTCAGGCGGCGGCCAATCGCGGATCGTACCAGATCCAGAATATTGTGACGGGCGATGCTAGCGCCGGCAAGGCGTATTTCGATGGAAGCGGCAAGTGCAGCACCTGCCACTCGGCGACAGGCGATCTTGCGGGGATCGCAAAAAAATATGAACCGGACGTTTTACAATCGCTGATACTATATCCGATTCCTCCCGGCAAGAAGGAGGATGACCTGCCAGCGGCCGCGCGCGCCACAGCGATCGTGACCGATGCCAAGGGCGACAAGGTGTCGGGCCTGCTGATGCATCTAGATGACTTCAACGTCGCGGTGCAAGATGCGTCCGGCGATTATCATTCCTGGGAACTGGAAGGCAATGGGGCAGACGGAATCAAGGTGGAAGTGCACAATCCGCTTCAAGCGCACGTTGAACTGGTAAAAACGATCAGCGATACCGATCTACATAATGTTCTTGCCTATCTGGAGACTCTTAAATGAGACATGCCCTTGGACTCTTAACATTTTTATTTGCGTGCCTGCCCGTTGGACTTTTCGGGCAATTAGTCAGCAATAGCATGTTGCTGAAGCCGCCCGCTAATTCCTGGCCCACGTACAACGGAGACTATTCGGGCCGACGGTTCAGCTCGCTCAAAGAAATTAACTCCGGAAATGTAAAAAACTTGCAGCTTGCCTGGACGTATCAGGCGAATGCTGGGGCCACCGGATTCAGTACCGGGATTAAGGCAACGCCACTGCTGGTGGATGGTGTTCTTTATTTCACGGAGCCGGATAACGCATGGGCTGTGGATGCCCGCTCCGGCCGCGAACTTTGGCACTACAAATGGGAATCGCAGGGCGGAATCCATATCGGCAATCGGGGAGTTGGCATCTATCATGATTGGCTGTTTTTTGAGACGCCCGACGATCATCTGATTTCGCTGGAGGCTAAGACCGGCAAGTTTCGTTGGTCGGTTGTGATTGCCGATTTGGCGCAGGAATATTTTTCGACTCCAGCGCCGATCGTGATCGGAAATCACATCGTTGTCGGCGTAGGCGGGGATTCGCTGGACGTACCGGGATATCTGGAAGCGCGCGATCCGGAAACGGGAGCGGTGCAGTGGCATTGGAACACGGAACCTCGTCCGGGAGAACCGGGCGCGGAGACATGGCCTGGAAAGGACTCCATGGAGCATGGGGGCGGGATGACGTGGAACCCGGGCACCTACGATCCTGAGTTGAACCTGCTGTATTGGGGAACGGGCAATCCGAATCCGGTTCACGCAGGCCAGAGTCGCAAAGGCGCCGACCTGTGGACGTGTTCCCTTGTGGCGCTGAATCCGGATACCGGGAAGTTGGTCTGGTATTACCAGGTGTCTCCGCACGACACACACGACTTCGACGCGACGCAAACGCCTATTCTATTCGACGCTGTTTACAAGGGCAAGCAGCGTAAACTGCTGGCGCAGGCGAGCCGCAACGGGTTTTTCTTCCTGCTGGATCGTACCAATGGCGAACACCTGTTGACGAGTGCTTACATCAAGCAAGATTGGGCAACGGGCATCAATGACAAGGGACAGCCGATTGAGAACCCTAAGAAAGAGCCGCAGACGAATGGCACGCTGGTGAGTCCGGCCAGCGGTGGCGCTACGAATTGGTTTGCGCCCTCGTATGATCCCGGCACGGGTCTGTTCTATGTGAACACCTCGCAATCGTACTCTATTTTTTACCTCACCGATACCAGTCCCAAACCGGAAGGATTCGCCGGACGGGATAGCGGGGTGTGGGAGCAGTCGGCGTTGAAGGCGATTGATCCGCAAACCGGACAGGTGCGATGGAGTCACGCTTATACGCCGCCGGGAGGCGATGGAGCCGGAATACTGAGCACGGCTGGCCACCTTTTGTTTACCGGTGATCCCTATCATCACTTCGTTGCCTTCGACCCGGAGACAGGCCGCATTTTGTGGCACACGGGAGTGGACCACAACGTGAGTAACGGAGCCATCACCTATGAGCTAGATGGGCATCAGTACGTTCTGGTATCCGCGGGGGATGTGCTGTACTCGTTTACGCTTCCGAGATAGCGCCGCATGACGGCCTGCTGGTGGCCATCCTGCTAACAAAAACAGCGGGATGGCCACTGGTTCAAGAGGCATTCAACACTGTTCGGTATCGTTCGCGTTCGAGCGCTTCAAATGTAATCGCTGTCTAAAAAAACTTAGCGCGAACGGAATTTCATCCGGATAATTTGCGCACCACGACACAATCCGCTCCAGCTTTACGGAATCGTCTTGAATGGCGCTGATCTCTACCAGCTCAGCTTCGACGGTCTGCTTTTCTCTTCTCATATCACTCCTCGGGTCACATTTACTTCTTTAGACCTTTCCAGGCGCTCACATCAGAGTACGCCCTGGCCAGTTCCCTTCCTTCCAACTGCAGTATGCCGCAGTTCGGCATGCGCTATTCGGCACGTAAAACGGATTTGATATTATTGGCCCAATTGTTTCGCCATTAACCGTAACGAAATTATCAGAAGTGATATTTGGTCCTTCGTAATACTTCCTCATTACTTCACTAAATTTCTAAAACGGGCTCAAGTATCCAAGATAGATAGGGGTCAGTCATGCGATTGTTTTTTGTTCCGATGGTTCTGGTTTGTTTCTCGGCCGCAATGTTTGCGCAGTCGACAAACGATCAGCAGATTGCGGGAGTGGTCAAGGACTCGTCCGGTGCTTCAGTGCCCAATGCGACCGTGACGGCGACAAATCCGCAGACTCATTTTTCACGTGCCGCCACTTCGAATGACAGCGGAGGTTACACGCTTGCGCAGCTTCCCATCGGCGTTTACAACATCACCACCGCGGCGGGCGGCTTTAAGACAGACACATTGACCAGCGTCAATCTGCAAGTGAATGCCAAATTGACTGTTAACCCGACGCTGCAGGTTGGAAACGTGAGCGAAAACATCACCGTTCAGTCAGACGCTGTACGAGTGGAGTCGGACACCGGAGAGGTCTCGCATGTGATTACCGGAGAGCAGGCCACGCAACTCCAATTGAACGGCAGAAACTTCGTTCAGTTGCTGGCGTTAGTCCCCGGCGTTTCCACCATCAACAACAGTGGCTTCAGTCTGTTTGGCGGTTACGGAAGCAACATGAGCAACCAATCGGTAAACGGTAGCCGCACAGATACTTTTAGCTGGAACCTGGATGGCGCCGATAACAAGGACAATGGCGGAGGCGGCAACAATTTCGTCAATATCAACCCCGATGCGATTGCGGAATTTAGCATTTTGACGTCGAACTATAGCGCGGAGTACGGCGGCAGTTCGGGGGCGGTAATCAACATCGCGCTGAAGAGCGGCACTTCCGAGTTTCATGGGATCGGCTACGAGTATTTTCGTAATAATGCCATCCAAGCCAGGGCTTTCAACGCGTCCACAACGCCGGAACTGCGGTATAACAACTTCGGCTGGAACTTGGGCGGTCCCATTTATATTCCGGGGCACTTCAACAAAAACAAAGACAAGCTTTTCTTCTTTGTGGGAGAAGATTTTAAGCGTTTGCGGTCAGGCACGCTGGAAACCTGGAACGTGCCGACACTTCTGGAACGCGGCGGCAATTTTTCACAATCCACGGTAAAGCCCGTCGATCCCACAACGAAACAGCCATTCACTGGGAACGTCATTCCGGGCTCCCTGATCAATCCGAACAGTCAGCGATTAGTCGAGAACTATCCTGCTCCAAATTTCACGGGCGCGGGCGGCAACTACGTCCTGAATTATGTTGCACCATTAAATGCGAACGAATATATCTATAAGGTCGATTACAACCTGAGCAGCCGCAATCAGCTCAACTTCCACTATGTGCGCGATTACTACACGTCCGAACAAAACCAAGATCAGCTCATTACTTACAATCGCGACATTCCAGGCACGAACACCAGCCTGCAATGGACCTTCGTCGCAAACCCGACAACGGTCAATATCGCTCAATTGCTTTCACGGGCAATGTAATCGCGCAGAATAGCGGCGTACTTCCGAATCCCTTATTTATCTCGAACTTCACCCGGGCGGGCGAGGGCGTCAATTTGCCGACCATTTACGGCGTGTCGAATGCCATTCCAACTCTCAACATCTCGGGATATAACTCGCTGAATGCAGCGCCGTTTAATTGGAATAACTTCGACCGGATTTTTGACTGGAAGGACGACTTCTCTAAAGTGATAGGCAATCACAACCTGAAGATGGGAATTCTGGTGGAACGAAGCCGAAAGAATCAGGACAACGTACCCGCGGTAAATGGCAACGTCAGTTTCAATACCTCCAGTGCCAATAGCAGCGGAAACGCGGTAGCGGACGCGCTGCTCGGAAACTTCTATACCTACAACGAGGCGAGCAGTGTCGCGCAGGGCTGGTACCGGTTCTGGCAGGTTGAGCCCTACGTTCAAGACGATTGGAAAGTAAGTAGCCGGCTTACGGTGAACCTGGGCTTGCGGTGGGAGTACATGCAGCCGCAATACAGCGCCCTCGGCAACACTTCTGCTTTCTTGCCTCAGTACTTCAACCCGGCGCAAGCTCCTCTGATATCCCCGGGAAACGGCGCGATCGTGCCTGGCACTGGAAACCCTTATAACGGCTTAGTGCTGGGCGGCAGCGGCTTTCCGGCCAGCGCTAACGGACGAGTGGTTGGAACTACAGATCCAGCAGTAACGGCACTCTTCCACAACCTGCCGCAGGGAACGGCCAACACCGATTGGAATACCTGGGGTCCGCGGGTAGGTTTCGCGTACGATTTGACCGGGCATCAGAACACCATCTTGCGGGGCGGATACGGACTATTTTATGAGCGCGTCGAGGGCAATTACCTATTCAGCGCTGTAAACAACCCGCCCTTCGTACAACAGGCCCAGATCTATAACGGAAACATACAGAATCCCAGCGGGGGAACCAATCTCAGTTTCCCGAACACCATCAACAACTCGCATTATCTGGACATGAAGGTTCCCCGAACCATGAACTGGAGCCTGGGCATTCAGCAGAAACTCAGCTCGGATACGCTGCTCAGTGTGTCCTATATCGGTTCGAGCTCCGCGAATCTGTCTTATCAGGACGACATCAATCAGCTTCCATTGGGTACCGTACAGGCGCACCCGGGGGTTAACGTAAATGCCCTTCGCCCCTATCCGGGGTATGCGGATATTTACCAATACAACACCGGCGCAAACGCCACCTACCACTCGCTGCAGGTTCAATTGAAAAAGCAGATGAGAAACGGAGCACTGGTAAGCGTTGCCTATACCTGGTCGAGAGCTCTCACCGATGCAAACAATTACGCTTACCAGCCGGAAGATAGCTATAACCTTCGCGGAGACTGGGGTCCGGCGAATTACAACCGGAATCAAGTATTTGTGTTGAGTTATGTGTATCCGCTTCCGTTTTGGACAAGTGGCGATACCTGGTACAAAAAGGCGCTTGGGGGATGGCAAATTTCTGGTGTAACGACCCTGGAATCGGGACTGCCGCTGAATGTCACGGTGCAAGGAGATCCGGCCGGAATCGGCATCACTGGCAGCGAACGTCCGAATCTGGTCGGGAGCGTATTTGGGGGAACACAGGGTACCCAATACCTAAATCCGGCGGCATTTGGAAATCCCCAAGCGGGGAGTTTCGGCAATCTCGGCGCGTTCGCGATCTCTGGGCCTCCCACCTTGAACTGGGACGCCGCTTTGCAAAAGGACTTTCCTTTCCGCGAAAGGATCCATACCAATTTCAGGGCTGAATTCTTCAATTTTCCGAATCACCTGTCGTACACGGGGGTGAACACGGTGGTGGCGGCGCAGAACTTCGGCCAGATAAACGCCGCGACCGACCCGCGCACGATTGAGCTTGCCCTACGGATCAGCTTCTGATGCCAAGGAAAACGCGTTGCATGATAATGTAGACGTTTTTGGCGTCTTGTGGCGCCAGGAAGAGATCCGCGGAATCATCGCACGATTCCTTTCAAAAAAATAAAATGGCCGTTTTCATCATGAATCCTGTTCGTTACCGTTCGCGCTGGAGCTTACTGGGCGCGGCGGCGCTATTGGTGGGCGGGTGTTTTGCTGCACAGCAGAGTTTTGCCGCCCAGCAGAAGAGCCCGAAAGCAGCTCCCTCCATAGAGAAGAATCCAAAGATCACGGCCCAGACGTTTTCGCCAGCGCTGGTGGAGAGCGGCCAGGCATTGTTCCTGCAAAACTGTGCCTTTTGCCATGGGCGGGATGCGGGAGGCGGTGAGACTGGCCCGGATTTGACGCGCTCAAAATTGGTGGCTGCGGATGTGAACGGGGACAAGATAGGTTACGTGGTGCGGAACGGACGCCCGGATAAGGGCATGCCACCGTTCTCGCTCTCCGATCAGCAGATTGCCGGACTTGTGGCCTTTGTTCATTCGCAAAGCGCGAAGGCAGATTCGCAGAAGGGCGGCCGACGCGGTGTAGACGTTTCCGATCTTCAGAGCGGCAATGTAGAGGCAGGCAAGCAGTATTTCGATGGCGCGGGGACGTGTTCGACATGCCACTCAGCCACCGGCGACCTTGCCGGTGTTGCGAATCGCTATCAGGGGCTGAAACTGGAAGAGCGCATGCTGTACCCGGATCACGTTCCGGCGAGTGTTACGGTGACGCTACCATCCGGTCAGACCATGACTGGAAAACTGGCCTACCGGGATGAGTTTACGATTGGGTTGCGCGATGCTTCCGGATGGTACCGGTCGTGGCCGGTGACGGAAGTAAAGTACGAGGTGAAGGCGCCGGTGGAAGCTCATGCCGATTTGCTGGGCAAGTACACCGATGCCGATATTCACAACCTGATGGCTTACCTGCAGACCTTGCGTTAGACAGAGTCGAAAATCTACATGAAGCTTTCCTATAATACGTTTCGCCTGGCGGTGGTGGCTGGGTTGTTTCTCGCGTGTTCCGGCTCCATCCTGGCGCAAGAACTGGATCCTGCTACACTTCTTCATCCGCCAGCCGATAGTTGGCCCACGTATCACGGAGATTATTCCGGGAAACGGCATAGCGCCTTGAAGCAAATCACGCCGCAGAACGTGGGCGGGATGGGGTTAGCTTGGGCGTTTCAGACCGACCAGGGCGCGCAACTGAAGTGCTCTCCGCTGCTTGTAAATGGAGTGCTGTACATCACCGTTCCGAACAGCGTCTGGGCTATCGACGCGCGCTCCGGCCACCAGTTGTGGCATTACGATTACCCGCAGAAAAAGGGCTTCACCATTGGCGACCGTGGTGTAGGGATGTACAAGGATTGGCTGTATTTCATGACTCCCGACGCGCACTTGGTATGCCTGAACGCGAAGGATGGAACGGTGAAGTGGAACGTAGTCGCCGCGGATGCCACCAAGGGTTATTGGACAACGATGTCGCCGCTGGTGATCCGTAACCACGTGATTATAGGCGTCTCGGGCGATTTCGACAATTTGACCGGGTATCTGAGATCGGTCGATCCCGAAACGGGCAAGACGCAATGGCAGTGGAACTCCACTCCTCCGGTAGGAACGAAAAATGCCACCACGGGCGGCATGACCTGGATGACCGGAACATACGATCCGGGCCTGAACCTGCTCTATTGGGGAACGGGAAATCCGACGCCCGTGCTGAACGGCAGCACGCGTCCCGGAGATGACCCTTACACCTGCAGTATTGTGGCGTTGAACCCGGACACCGGAAGGCTGGCGTGGGCCTTTCAACCCTCGCCGCACGACACGCACGATTGGGATGCGGTGGAGATTCCGGTGCTGGTAGACGCGAACTTCGACGGAAAGCCGCGAAAGATGCTGATGCAGACGTCGCGGAACGGCTACTTTTTTGTACTGGATCGAACCGATGGTAAGAATCTTGTTACCGCCCCTTATGGACCTGTGAATTGGGCTCTTCGCGTGGACGAGCGAGGCGAGCCTGTTCCGAATCCGGCGAAAGAGCCAGCCCCAGACGGGCGATTGATTGCGCCTGACGAGGGCGGATTGACGAACTTCCGGTCTCCCAGTTTCGATCCGAAGACTGGATTGTTCATTGTCGATGCGCACCCGAGCTACGGAATATATTTCGCGAAGCCGGCCGATGGAACGTTTGGCTGGGCCGGGGCGGACTATGGTGTTTGGGGCAAGGGCGTACTCGATGCGATCGACTACCAGACGGGTAAAATTCGTTGGACCCATGAGCTTGGTCCCGGCGGTTCAGGGGCAGGCGTATTGACCACGGATTCCGGCCTTACCTTTACCGGCGATGGATCCGGAAACGTTCTCGCGCTAAGCACCAGCGATGGCAAGACACTGTGGCATGCGGGCGCGGGCTCCAGGATGGACAGTTCGCCGATCACTTATGAACTGGATGGGCGTCAGTATGTGGTGACGGGCAGCGGAGGCGTGCTGTTCGCCTGGGCGTTGCCGTTGAGCGCGGTGAAGGGGGAAAGTTCCGCAGTCGCTTCCCGGCGGGAGCAGTAAAGGCGATCTTTCTATCGAGAAATTTACCAGATCACTTTCAGGCCGGTGTATTTAGTAAATTCGGCATCGCTGGTGAGGATAGGAATTTGCTCCACGAGTGCGGTCGCGATAATCATGCGATCATGCGGATCGCGGTGAGTCTCTTCTATAGACGGAAGGGCGAAATACCGCAGCGCATGATTAGTTTGGTACGGGAGGACTGTCACATCGAGATCCTCCAGCAACTGCCTGAGCGCGCCCGTTGACATTTTCAGACGGCCTACTGAGGTTAAGATGCCCATTTCCGCTACCGAAACGGCGCTGAGCAGGCAGTGATTCGAAGGGCTTAAAATAAGGCGTCGCGCCTCCCACCCCAAACCCGTTCCTTCATCGGTCACGGCCTTCAGGAATGCGCAGGTGTCAAGCAGGTAGGCCCTGCTCATTATTTATAGGCGTCCCACAGTTCGGTCGGCAGCGGTTTGTCCCAATCCGGAAGTAGCTCGATGAGACCCGTTCCCGTGCCTAACTTCGGCTTCCGCCGGAGTTGGGGCGGTTGGGTCAACATTGCAACCGGCTTGCCGTGGCGCGTGATGGTTATGTTTTCGCCATGCTCGGCCCGCTCCACCAGCTTCGTGACGGTTTTCACTAAATCTGCGATTCCGACTTCCATGAAATGGATTGTACTAATAATTATTATAAGGAGTCAACTGGTTAGGTTGCATTTTGTAAAGCACACCTCAGAACACAATCGTTGCTGACGCTTGCAGGTCACGGTTGTCGTTGATCGTGCCTGTAATTACCCCGGCCGTCGGCGAGCCGATCGCGGAATTAGGGTCCGCGAAGTTCGGCGTATTGAAGGCGTTGAAGGCATCCAGTCGCAAGTTCAGGCTGAGGCGCTCCCCCAACTTGAACTTCCGTTGCACGGAGAGATCCCAGTTTGACGTAGTTGGTCCATAGAGAACGCCTCGCGCGGAATTGCCATAGGTATTTGGCGGCGGCGCGACGAAAGCCGCTGTATCGAACCAGTCGTTTGGTTGAGGATTAGAGAGAGTGCCGGAGGCGATCCGGTTGGGCCAACTGGGCGCTCCGAAGTTTACGCCGCTGTTCAGCGTGACGGTAAATGGCAGCCCGCTGGCGAACGTGATAATGCCGTCGAGTTCCCACCCTCCGATAACATGCGAGGCTATTCCGCTTTTCAGCCATGTCTTGCCTGGTCCAAAGGGCAGTTCATAGGTGACGCTGCCCACGAACCGATGCATCTGGTCGAATCCGGAAGGTCCGTATCCAGCGGCCAGGTCCGTGACCGTCTGCGGGTTGCCGACGTAGCCGCCTCCACTGGCGGCAGACCCGCCGTAATCCAGAGATCGGCTATACGTATAGCTCAGCAGTGCTGTCAGGCCATATGCATAGCGTTTGGTGAACTTCGCCTGAAGACTGTGGTAATTCGACATGTTACGTTCATCGCATTGCACCCAGGTCGAAATGTTATTGAGCGGTTGAATCAGACGTCGGCTGGCTAAGGAACCAGCGCTGTTTACGCCGGGTATGCCAGGCTGCACTTCGTCCGGGTTATAGCAGTAGGTCAGGTGGATGCCGCGGCTGCCCGCATACGCTACCTCCAGCATCGCCGAACTGGTGATCTGACGCTCGATGTCGATGTTCCACGACTCCATATACGGTGTCAAGTTACTCGCCTGATGGCCGATCAATGCTGGCGCGGATTTATTCAATTGAGCCGCATTTGTCATCACGCTTAACGGTATCGTTACGACGCCCTGCGGGAACGGATTGCTGATCACCGGCAGGCAAGCGGAACCCGCATTCGCGGGGGTACACGGAGTGGAATATGCGGCGCCCAGAGGATTTGTGTTGTCCGAGAACGTCTGCGACACGGTAAATGGCGGTTGTTGACCGAGTTCATCGGAAGCCGAGAATGGGTCGGGGAAATAGGAAATTCCGTAGCCTCCACGGATTACCGTTGTGCCCTTGCCAGTCAGATCGTACGCAAAGCCAATGCGCGGCCCCAAGTTTCCGTAACGCGTCTGTATACCGGCGCTGGCGCCCACGCCATTCTGCCCCGCATAGACATAGCTCAAGGTGCCGAAATCGAAGTTCGCCAAGCGATTGCGAATTTCAGTATCCGGCGTGAACACGTCGTACCGCAGCCCGAGATTCAGGGTCAGCCGGGAATTCACTTTCCAGTCGTCTTCGGCAAACCCGGCCCATTCTCCGTTTGTGATGTAGTAGGGCGTCTGCAGAAAATTGCGACTGCCGCTGTTTGGAAAGCCGAGCAGGAGAGCGGCCAAGCCGGAGCCGTTTGCCCCGGTTAGCTTGCCGGAAGGATCCTGTGGGTTGTTCGTGAAATTGTCGTTGAAAGTGAATTGACCGCGCGTCGTGGTGTTGGTGAACGGAGACGCCAGTTGGCGGATGTAGCGGAATCCAAACTTCCATTGATGCGCGCCCTTCGTCCAGGAGACTGTGTCTTCAAACTGGATGTTCGTTTGACGCGGATTGGCCGGCAGAAATGCCTGGCCGCCCTGCAGGCAGGTGAACTCCGCGCCGCACGAGCCTCCGATTTGAATGTTTGGCAGTCCCGTCGCGTACTGGTTGACGTTTACCCCCTGTATGCCGAGAGAGGTGGCTGACTGGTGACCGTAATCCGACTGAGTGGTGAAGGGATTCGTGCGCGCATAGCCCATGCGAAATTCGTTCAGCAGCGTCGGGCCAAACAGATGGGTTTCGTTGAAGGCCGCTCCTTGGGCAGCTAAAGTGGTGTTTTGAATACCCGCCACCTGCGGCCCCAAATCGAACCGGCTTGCGGCGAAGGAAGGCGTAGGCAGACAGCAGGTGCCTTGCCCGCCGACGAGAGGGTTGGGAGCGGACTGAACGAACTGCTCAAAGCTATAGCGGAAGAACATCGAATCCTTATCGCTCAGCCGATAATCCAGGCGCGTATTGCCGCCGTTATCATCGACAATCTGGTTGGCCGAAGACGTGAAGTTATTGAAGCTGCCGGGTCCTGTCGGAAGAGGATAAATGCTGGCGGCGTTTAGGCCTACCGGGTTGAGATCCGCTTGAGGAATGATGTTGCCGACAAAAGGCGTTCGCACGGTTTGTCCGTTCACTATTCGAGTGGTGAGCGGATTGTAGATCGTAATCAGTTTGCCGGCTGCGTTGCGATAGTTACTGAAGTCACCGGTGCGCTCGGCAGCAGTTGGGACGCTATTCAGGTTGACGATGCCCTTGAGCGATCGCTGTCCATAGTAATCGGCGAAGAAGAAGAGCTTGTCTTTTATGATCCGTCCGCCGATCGCGCCGCCGAACTGATTTCGCCGGTACTCGGGCTGAGGCGTTCCCGCCGGATTGAAATAGTTCCTCGCGTCCATATAGCTATTTCGCAGATAATCGAAGACTTCTCCGTGATATCCGTTCGAACCCGAGCGAGTGGACACGGAGACGACACCGGCGCCGCCTCCGAACTCCGCTGAAAAGGTTCCCGTCAGGACTTTGAACTCCGCGATGGACTCGACTGACGGCTGGACCATGACCGTATTGAACGTCCACTCGTTGTCGTCGATGCCGTCAACCAGCCATGCATTGGTGTTCGCCTGGCTTCCCAAGGCATTGAAGTTGGATGCCGCTCGCGGATTGAAGGAACTGGAACCGGAGAGGTTTTCGCCTGGTTGCCCAGCCGTAACGCCGGGAACCAGATTCACAAGCTGCGCGAAGTTGCGGCCATTCAACGGCAAATCCTGCACTTGACGCTTTCCGACAACTTCACCGAGTTCGGCACTTTCTGACCGCACCAGCGGGGCTACGGACGTGACTTCCAGAGTTTGGCTTACCTGCCCCACTTCCAGCGTGATATCCACACGCGCCTTCTGATCGACGTCCAGCACGACGTTCGTTGACAAGGCGCGTTTGAACCCTTCCTTCTCGACCGCTACGCTGTACGTTCCGGGTATCAGGAATGGCACATTGTAATTGCCAGCGTCATCTGACTGATACTGCGTAGTGGTGCCTTTTGCGATATCGGAGATCGTGACCTTCGCGCTGGCTACGGGTGCGCCGCTTGGATCGTGAACCGTTCCGAGAATTGTCCCGGTTGTGACTTGCGCCGACGCCGTAGTGGAAAAGAATAGCAAGGCCAGCGCTAACGCCGCCGGTCCGGCGAGTTTTCTCAACATAGAGACCTGCCTCCTGTGTATTGGGAGAAACTTTGACGCTCTGCAACTCTAGGGACCTATCGAATCACACTTTTGCACTATTTGCAATAAAAAATAATGGTGATTATACACTTGACACAGATGCCCTTTTAGAGCATACTTGAAGTATGAAGACACGAAACACTCCTTCGCTGATAGATGTCGCGAAAGACTTCGGAAGGGAAGAGCAGTGTCTCGCCTATCTCGAAGCAATGCGTTGGTCCGAAGGTGTGCGCTGCGTAAAATGTGGCTCTAATAAGATTTCGAAATTCAGCACCCAGGATGGTACACGGAAACGAAAGAATCGTAAAACAGGTGAAGTGGAGTTCGTTCTAGTTCCATCCCGCCATCTGTATGAGTGCCTGAATCCTGAATGCCGTCATCAATTCAGTGCGACGGCCAACACGATTTTTCATGACACACATCTGCCATTACCGACATGGTTCATGGCAATTGCGCTGATGGTGAATGCTAAGAAGGGGCTGTCAGCAAAACAACTGCAGCGCGATTTGCATGTTGCCTATAGAACGGCTTGGTATCTCTCACACCGCATCCGTAAGGCAATGGAGGAAGGTGCTGCTGGCTTTCTGACCGGAACGGTTGAGTGTGATGAGACGTATATTGGTGGGAAATACGACCGTCGCCGCAAGCGTGGACCATGGGAGAAGCAAGCGGTGTTTGGTGCTCTACAGCGCAGGACAGAAGAAAATTCATCGAAGGTACGAGCATTCCCTATTCGCACTAATAGCGCGTCACTCATTACGGGCGCGGTCAAAGGCACGGTTTCCGTTGAAGCAGATTTACTCGTAACAGATGAGGCAAGAGCTTACAAGAAAATCGGAAAGGTATTCCGTCATGAGACCGTGAACCACATAGCGCTGGAGTACGTTCGCAAGGGCGATCCGCGAAACATCCATACGAACTCAATTGAGAACTTCTGGAGCTTATTCAAGCGGGGCGTGATAGGTTCCTACCATCAAGTAAGCGTAAAGCATCTGCGCCGTTATCTCGATGAGTTTACCTTTCGATTTAACAATCGTCACGCCGAAGACCTGTTCGGGCTGGTGGTATTGAATCTCGCGATAGCCGCCGGGATCAGGTACGAGGAGTTGACTTCGACTCCGCTTGATTCTGAGAGTTCGGAGGAGCCGTTTTAGGCTTCTTCGGGCTTATCGTCTTCTTCGGCTGCGCTGGCGTGCTCAGTAACTTCGCCAGCGCAGCATCAAAGGCTGGCTTCTCAACCTTCATGGCATTCTCCTTTTGCTATACATATACACGTATTGTGTGTAAAATTGAATTGAGCGGAAGCGGCGGGAGTTGGACCCGCAAAACCCCTGCCGGAGTTCATGGTTTATAAGACCAGTGGGCTTGCCAATGCCCAACGCTTCCGTATTTGAGTAGTAGCTTGCTCACCACGACCCAAGGCGTTTCCCCTGCAAAAGTTAGCGCCTTGGGCCTTTCGGTTTATGCCTTCATCCATCGGTGAGGTGCAACGTCGGATGAAAAAGGCTAGGTAGTTATCACATCTCTATTGCGTATTGCTCAGCGGTAGAGAACCTTTGTTGCTAGACATTCAAGAAGCTTTTTTATGCTCCTCGGTATCTGCATTAAACCTGTAAACCCCAGCTCGCCTCCCCTGCGGTTGGAGAATAACCAGCACTTTTTGGTGTGCTATTAATCGGCGCATGCAACGATTAAGAACAGCTTCCGGTCGGATTGCCGGTAATTTGAATCCCGACGACTCCATTCCTGACATAAGATCGCGGATTGTCCAATCACGTTCAGGCTGCTCCCTCATCAGTCCGAGACATAGTTGGTCCATATCAGTTAGCGTATCCGGCTCATTTACCGCATGATTACCGGCGGGAACGATTTTTGGGCCTTCTTCGGTTGCGGCTACAGTATCGGGAATAAGCCGCATTAAGCGTTCAAACGCCTCGCGATCTTTTCGATGCTCCTCATCCATGCGCTCTCGAATTTCCCTAAGCTGATTGCGACTAATCATGGCTGCATTAACACCTACAAAGAGGTTATCACACGTAAGCCGCAAAAAGCGCTTACTTGTGGAAATAATTGGTTACGCAGCAACATAAGCCAAGGCGGTTGTGAAATGGTGGAGCGGAGACTTAATGCTCAGTGCTCCGGGAGTCTAGTGATTCAACCCTATGCCAGCTTTTGAGCAATTTGATCTTCCAAGATTTCCTTCACCGTTAGCGGTATGATAACTCGTCCAGACTTGCGGAAGAAACTGCTTATCTCGGAAAGTGCATCTGACGTGAACGCGAAAGAAACGAAGAATCCCTTGGTGCGATTTTCACGAGCCATCATTGCCTCAAAGGAATCGATATCTGGTCGCCCTGCTTTGTCTTTCTGCTTCACCTGAATTGGATACCACTGATCCATGAAGTCAAGGGTATTTGCCTTTGTTGTTGGTGTTGAGCCAACTGGAAAAATGCGGCCATCGATTCCCATGTCTCCCACTTGCGCTTTATTCCCGATTCCTCCTAGCGCAATCACTGCCCAGTTCTCGAACTCAAATGGCGGTATGCGTCTCAGTTCGGCTTCCGTTCGTGGAAGGTCTCGAACAACGAATCCGCGTCCAACGCGCCATAGCTTTTCATCCTCCGGCAGCTTGGACACGTCGCGGAGACGTTTTGCCATTACTGTGCATGAAGTGGGTGAGATGTCTATGCCAATCCACTGACGATTCAAGTTCTGTGCGGCTACCAGCGCGGTCCCGCATCCGCAGAAAGCGTCGAGGACAATATCGTTCTCGTTGCTACTGGATTTGATGATTCGCTGGAGTAGCGTCAGTGGTTTCTGTGTTGGATACCCAAGCTTCTCTTTCGAGCCTCCTGCCAATGGCAGGATATCTCCCCACCAGCTTTGTAGGGAAACACCCGGCATGTCTTCCAGGAAGACAATACGGCAGCGCTTCCTTGGCCTTCCGTCTTTACGGAGTAAAATGCGGCCGTGGCTATTAGGCACTTCAGTCTGTGGCGCATCCCATAACGCATCCATCCCGGCGCGATTAGTTCGCCAACGAGCCTTCGTTCCGTGGAATTCAAATTCTTCCATTTTGTTCTGCGGGTCGAGCATGTTCTCGCCCTTAAAGATCCGCCCGCTTGGAAGCTCGGTCCATTCAGAATCAATATAATCCTTTGTGTATTTGGTGTATTGCGGGTTCCAGGTGTATCCCTTTCTGGAGCCGGTATAAAAGAGAAGCGTATCGTGAATGTTGCCGTACTTATGCGGATCATTATGCGCGCTTGTGCGTTTCCAGACTATTTCATTCTGAAAGTTGTTCTCCCCAAAAATCTGGTCAAACATCACTTTCACGTAATGAGAAGCGTGCCAATCGCAGTGGTAATAGAAACTGCCTGTTTTCTTTAGTACCCTTGCCAGTTCTACGCAACGAGGCCGCATGAATTCGATGTATGCCTGTGTGGATTCATGCCGGTCTTCAAAGGCCCGTTTTTCTTTCGTTTCACCCCAGAAGACTTCGTAGTTTCGGTTAGAGTTAAACGGCGGGTCAATGTAAATCAGATCGACACAAGCATCAGGCAACTTGTGCAACTGTTCGAGGCAGTCACCACAGTAGATAATGCGGGTGTCTACCAGAGCGGACGGGCGGGACATGAACAGCAGTTTATCATGCCTACTGTGTCAAGTGTATAATCACCAAAATAATGGCAACACACAGACGCGGCAGTCGTTAACCCCACCAAGTCTCGCCTGGAGCTAAGTGTGCGCGGGCGACATCTTCGTTGATTTCGATTCCGTAGCCCGGCTTGTCTTGAATGGTGAGATAGCCGTTCTCCCATATGGGCCCCTCGTGAACGACCAACTCGGGCCACCAATCGATCCAGTTCGCCAGCTCATGGATGCGGAAATTTCGCATAGCCGAAGCCGCATGGGCAGATGCGATGGTACCAACCGGGCTCGCCGGGTTGTGCGCAGCCGTCCAAATCGCATAGCTGGCCGCGAAATCGGAGATGCGCTTCGATTCCGCCAAGCCACCCGACTTCGGAATGTCGATATGTACTCCATCGCAGCCCTGCAACTCAATCAGCCTTTCGAAACCGGAGAAGCCATAAAGATTTTCACCAGTGCAAACCGGAACGGGCGAATTTTGCCGCACATAGGCCATGTTCTCCGGGTTCTCCGGCGGGACTGGATCTTCGATCCACATGGGGGACGCATGCTCCAGAGCCTTTGCCAAATTGATGGCATCCCGCGTATCGTAGTGCCAATGTAGATCGATAGCGAAGTCGGCGTCCGGGCCCAGTTCTTCGCGGATAGTGTCCATCACCCGGACGATCTGCCTAATGTCTTTGTTGGTCAAATTTCTCAGATACGGATCGTGTCCCGTTTCCCGGTAGTCGGGGTCCAGAGACCGAGGAATCCCGTCGCCCTGGAATTTGAAAGCGGTCCATCCCCATCGCTCCGCCTTGGTCCTGCGCACTAGATCTCGCCAGGATTGCAGGTCCTGCGGGTTCTTGGGAACCTGCGTGGTGCGGTAAAAGCGAACGCGATCGCGATATCGGCCGCCAAGCAGGTTACAGGCGGGTGTTCCCAGAATCCGTCCGGCCAAGTCCCATAAGGCGATCTCAATACCGCTGGCGGCACTGACCGTTGCACCTCCGATCGCGCCGGCACCAGCGCTGTCCCTCAGCATCTTCGTGTACAGCTTGTCGACGTTGAGCGGATCTTCCCCAACGACAATGCCTTTCATCTTATTGACGACGAGATCCTTCACGCCCCAGCCCCAATAGGCCTCGCCGATGCCATACAGCCCGGAATCCGTTTCGATCTTGATGAGATTCCAGTCCCATGTACCGCGGACGATCATGCATTTTACGTCCGTGATCTTCACCTTTTGCCGCGCCGCAGAGGCGGCTTTCTGCAGAGCTGCAGGGAAGAGTTGTCCGGCAACGGGCAGGCTGGCCGCTGCCATTTGAAGGAACTGACGCCTGGGAAAATGCCGCATTCGATGTTCTCCAGATTGTCATGTTACATGCTGCCGCATGAGGACCGGCAACGGCGGGCATATAATCTTTCCTGCTACTTAAACAAAATTCTTCGAGAGGATACTTATGACTTCATGGAAGGGCTCTGTCCTGTGGGCGGCTCTGCTGGCGGCATCCGCATGGCCGCTTACGGCCCAGATCGGCATGTTCAGCAAGGAACAGCGCGTCGATATAACGCGCGCCTGGACGGGAGAACGATTTCCCGACGGCAGGCCCAAGGTGCCGGATTCCGTGCTCGACCGGTTAAGAGACGTGACCGCCGAGGAAGCATGGGGCACATTGCGAGGCGCTGGATATAACTTTCAGTTTGAGCCTGGCTGGAAAGAAGTGAACCCAGGGCAGCGGTTAGTAGGGCGCGCCGTTACTTCCGTTTTCATGCCGATGCGGCCGGACATGAATGCGGTCATCAACGATCATGGCCGGCAAGAGGGCCGGATGGGCCGGGGCCAGAATTCCTGGATCATCGAAACTCTTGTGAAGGGCGATGTGATGGTCGTGGACCTTTTCGGCAAGATCAAGGACGGCACCATTATCGGCGATAACCTGGGAACCTCGATCATGTCGAAGACGGGAACGGGGCTAGTAGTGAACGGCTCGGTTCGCGATCCTTCAGGACTGTCGGAGATCAAAGGCTTTCACGTCTTCGCGCGTGATTTCGACCCTACGGCAATCGCGGGCGTCATGCTGATGGGCATCAACGTTCCCATTCGAATGGGTCAGGCGACGGTGCTGCCCGGTGACGTAGTACTGAGCGATCGCGATGGCATTACATTTATCCCAGCGCAGCTTGCGGAAAAGGTGGCCGACGATGCGGAATTGACCCACTACAAGGATGATTGGGGGCACGAGATGCTGCGCGAAGGCAAGTATGCGCCCGGCCAAGTGGACGGACAGTGGACGCCGCAAATGGTTGATGAATTCAATCATTTTCTGGAGAGCAAGGGATCGAAGCTGCGGTACCCGACGAAGCATTGATGGGGGATGACTGCAATGCGTTCAGATCTTTCAAGAAGAAGCCTCGTAAAAGGAATAGGCTCGGCCGCTTTGCTTCCGTCCGTCGGGATGGCAGCGGTGGAGCAGACGAAATGGGCACCCGGTTCCGGCATGCCGCAGGAAAGCGCCGAAACACCCAAGCTCGCCTGTCCGATGAACGTTCGGCATATCACCAGTTCCGCCATTCGGCAGGTGAAGCAGATCGGCGTGAATCATGTGCTCTCAGGCGGTCCGCGCATGCCGTGGGAAGAGGCCCGGTTGCGCGCGATGGTGGACACGCTGAAGGAGGGTGGTCTTGCTCTCGGGAACCTGATGATCGGTGGATTCCCGAACACGCTTTACGGCCGGCCGGGCCGCGATGAAGAAATTGAAAAGTTCAAGGCCTCGATCCAGGCCGCGGGCAAGGTGGGAGTACCCGTGGTTGAGTACAACTTCTACGCGCATCGGGCGATCGAAGGGTACTACGAGCAGAATGGCCGGGGTGGAGCGGGACTCACGGCTTTCGACGCTAACCGGGTGAAGGGACTGCCGCCGCTACCGGAAGAAGGCGCCCACACGTTGGATGAAATGTGGCGCAACATCACATACTTCCTGAAAGCGGTCATACCTACGGCGGAGCAGTCCAATGTGCGCCTGGCTCTTCATCCGAACGATCCTCCGGTGGCGATCAGCCGTGGATCGGGACAGATCATGGGCACGGTGGAGGGCTGGAAGCACCTCATCGATATCGTGGGCAGTCCAGCGAACGGGATCACGTTCGATTGCGGAGTAACACGGGAAATGGGACATGATCCGGTTACCGTCTGTCAGTACTTCGGATCGCGCGATCGCATCAACCACGTGCACTATCGCAACGTGCGGGTCAGAAAGCCTTACGACGAATACACGGAAGTGTTTATCGATGAAGGCGAGAACAACATGCTGGCCGTGATGCGGGAATTAGTGCGCGTGAAATATACCCGGCTGATTTATCCCGAGCATGAACGGGCGCTCGATTACGATCGGTCCGTCGGTATTCACAACCAATATCCCGGCGGCGGTGGCTATACCGGGATGGTTTACGACGTTGCTTACGCGAGAGCCATGCTGCAGGCATCACTGATGTTATCGAAAGCATAAGCCACAGATTTTTAAGACCGCTGAAACTATTTTGATATGTTCTTTTAGTCTTCCAAAGGAGCCACGCTATATGTCAAGCAAGAACAAATTCACATTCAATCGCCGGGGAATGTTTAAGGCTTCAGCAGCTATGCTGGGCGGGGCCCTGTTGGGCAATAGAGCGAAAGCCGAGCCTGAGACGCACTTTCGCAACGTCAACACAAACTCAAGTCCATCGACGCTGAAGATCACGGACCTGCGATATGCCATGGTTGTGAAGCCCGGTCCGAGTCCTTGTCCTATCATCCGCATCGACACGAACCAGGGAGTTTACGGTCTGGGTGAAGTACGCGATGGAGCAGGTCCTAATTATGCGTTGGAGCTGAAGAATCGCATCCTGGGTGAGAACCCGCTGGATATCGATTTCATCTTTCAAAAGATCCAACAGTTCGGCGGAGGCGCACGGCAAGCGGGCGGCGTTGTGTCTATTGAAATGGCGCTTTGGGATATCGCCGGGAAAGTTTATGGCGTTCCTATCTACCAGATGCTCGGGGGTAAGTGGCGCGACAAGATCAGAATTTACGCCGACACTACAGAATCGAAAGATCCCAAAGTCTATGCGCAGCGCGAGAAGGCGCGGAAAGAGGAGATGGGGCTCACGTGGCTGAAGATGGATCTGGGGATCGACATGATTTCTGATATTCCGGGTACGCTGACGCAGCCGGCGGGATTGAGCAAATGGGAGCGAAGCGATCAACCGCATCCGTTTCTCGCGACGGAAGTGACCGATAAGGGTATCGACAAGCTTTCCGAGTATGTGGCGGCCGTGCGCGAGGCGGTGGGGATGGAGATCCCGCTCTCGATGGACCATCTGGGGCACATCGGCGTGCACTCTTGTATACGCCTAGGTAAGGCGTACGAGAAGTACAATCTCGAATGGATGGAAGATGTGATTCCGTGGTACTACACCGACCTGTTGAAGCGAATCACAGAAGAAAGCCCAACCCCTACACTTACCGGCGAGGACATCTACCGCGAAGAGGATTTTGAGGTGTTGTGCTCGAATCATGCCGTCAGTAAAATTCATCCGGATCTGGCGACGTCGGGAGGAATCCTGCGTACGCATCGTATCGGGGACATGGCGTTCCGGTATGGTGTGCCGATGGCGATGCACTTCGCGGGCACTCCGGTAAGTTGCATGGCCAATGTTCACTGCGCGGCGGCGACGCGGAACTTCTTGGCGCTGGAAAACCACTCATTGGATATTCCCTGGTGGCAGGATCTGGTGAAAGGCATCGATAAGCCGATCGTTAACAAAGGCTACATCACGGTGCCGGATAAACCGGGCCTCGGCGTGACGCTGAATGACGATGTTGTCAGACGGCATCTGAAGCCGGGGACCGGATTTTTTGAGCCCACGAAGGAATGGGACGAAAAGCAATCCTGGGACGACCGGCTCTGGAGTTGATCGGTTAATGGGGCAACGAGCCGCATAAAGGCGCCTCAACGTGCTTCTGGTCGAACCGCAACGCCAGCGGGAACCCAAGCACAAAAAAGCTCCCTACCTTCATCGCAAATACTCGGGCTCTGTTTTAATTTGCTTGTGAAGGCGTTCAAGGCGTCAAGGTCCTTTGACGCGACAATCGCCATATTGTGATCGGCTTGGCTAACCCGCACCAGATAGATGAGTCGAATGTGCGCGGTTCGTCGTGGAAGTTTGAACGGCAGCGCAGGCGGATTTGGCTCCGGAACCGTTCGCCCATCCCGTGACATCTCCGCCGATTTGAATTTCAGCCTTACAGCGCCACCGCTCTTGCCTGTAATGACATAGCATGAAGCCTCATATCCGATTAAATTCGCTGCGGAAAGAGAGATCGTCTGGCCATTACTTTGCTGCGCTCCAACAGCAGGAAGAAATCCTCCAGATTTAAGCAACGGTACTATGATGCGAAGCGTGCCACCCGGCTTCAGGTCCATATAAGAGTTGTCAGATGGGGTGGCCGCTGTGGGTACCCGGACATCCTTGGGCGAGCATCCAACGATCGTGGTCATTACGCCCACACACAGCAGAAGAAATAAGAGTTGCGCATTCATTCTCTATTTTTGAGTCCTCGTTTCGAACATTCCACATCCCCGCCATTCCTCTGAACGCGGAAGTGTTATAACCAATTATAGATTGTATGTCTACTGTAGAATCTCTATCTGAGAGGCTCGAATTCCTACAAGGAACACTCGAAGTTCTCATTCTTCGCAGTCTTCGAATTAGTCCGAACCATGCGTACGGAATTGCACAATTTCTCAAGCAGCAGTCCGAGCAAGAGTTCGTGGTCGATAATGGATCGCTTTACCCAGCTTTACAGCGGTTATTACAGCGAGGGTGGATTAGATCTGAGTGGAAAATGTCACCTAACGGGCGACGCGCGAAGTATTACCGCCTTACTGCGCCGGGACGAAAACAGCTTGTAGTTGCCACATCAAAATGGCAGAGGTTTGTAGAGGCGATGGGGCGAGTCCTTACTCCTGAATCCTAAACATATGCGGCAATGGTGGTCTAAAGTTCGCGCCGTGTTTGAAAGTCGCTGCACGATCAGTGACGATTTGGATGAGGAGTTGGAGTCACACCTTGAGCTGGAGATAGAAGACCACATCGCGCTCGGAATGCCGCCGGACAAGGCCAGGCACAAAGCACAGAGTACATTTGGAAGCAAAATGCGAATCAAAGAAGATGCCCGGAGCGCATGGGCATTTCCGATGCTTGAGAGTTTCTTGAACGACATCGTTTACGGAGGTCGAACGATGCGCAAGACTCCGGTGTTCGCTATAGCGGCGGTTTTGACATTGGGCCTAGGCATAGGGGGAAATACTGCTGTCTTTTCAGTGATTCGAGGCGTGTTGTTGAAACCGTTAAATTATTTAAAACCGGATCAACTGGTGCGACTGACAATTGATAATCCTTCCCGCAATCTGTCGACATTCACGCCAGTTCGATACGACGAAATCCGGGCGGTGAACAAGTCATTTCAGGAGCTCGGCGCCTTTGGAATGCGAGAGGATGTCACTCTTCTGGCCGGTGGCGAGCCCGAGCAGGTAAAGGGTATTCGCATTTCCGCAAATTTCACTCATATTCTTGGAGTTCAACCGATATTGGGTCGCGGATTCCTTCCGGACGAGGAGAAACCAGACGGACCGGCAGTGGCCATTATTAGCGCTGAATTGTGGCATCGCCGTTTTCATGCCAATCCTTCCGTTATAGGACAGATAGTCAGTCTCGACGCAAGACCGTATACAATCGTCGGCGTCCTTTCGAAAGGATTCGGATTCCCGTTTGCCGACCTCGATGTTTGGTTGCCCAGGCTGTCGGAGTGGTCCATGGTTTCGCCTGGCGATCGGTCCGGCACAGCCACATTGACCGGGTTTGCACGACTGAGAGCAAGAGTAAAACTGAAGCAGGCACGAGTCGAGATGGAAGTGCTGAATCGTCAGTATGCTCGATCTCATCCCGGACTACCCGATGCGAACTCGGATTCTGCGATGCGGGTGCAACGGCTGAGGGATGAACTAGTCGCAAACGTGCAAGAGATGCTATGGGTTCTGTTCGGAGCCGTTGGCCTGGTACTTTTGATCGCATGTGCCAATATTGCAAGTCTATTGCTCGCGCGGGCAGCCTCGCGCTCGCGAGAATTTGCACTACGGACTGCGCTAGGCGCCACACGTTCTCGCCTCATCCGGCAGTTGTTAGCGGAATGTATCTTGCTATCGGCGGCTGGCGGTGCGTTGGGGATCTTTCTCGCAAAGTGGGCTTTGAGCGCGCTCACCGATGCTAATTCCGTCAATTTGCCTCGCAGCGGTGAGATTCGGCTCGACACTACGGTCCTGACCTTTACCGTGACGCTTTCCCTTCTAACCGGAGTGCTGTTCGGACTATTTCCTTCTTTCCAGGCATCAAGGCCGGATCTGGCGAAAGCGCTTCGAGATCGCGGCGAAGGAGCAAGTCAGATATTGCCGCGAAAACGCCGGTTCGGCATTAGTGCGCGCAACCTGTTGGTTGTGGGGCAAATTGCATTATCGATTGTACTGCTAATCGGAGCAGCGCTTCTGTTGAAAAGCTTCGTTCACTTACGGGCTGTAGATCCAGGTTTTCAATCAGGCGGCTTGTTAACTGCGCAAATAGAGCTACCTCCAGTCCGCTACGACACCAATGCCAAGAGAGCCGCATTCTGGGAAGAGCTAGTGCAGCAGGTGGAGGAAATACATGGCGTGCAGAGCGCCACCGTTACGCTGACGCTACCCATGTCGCCGGCTTACGCCATTTCTTTTCAACCGGCAGAACAGACTCTGAAGAAACTGAGCGAGCGGCCGATCGCACAATTTCAGAGCGTTACGCCCGGGTACCTAAAGACGCTTCGCATACCTGTTCGAGCAGGACGGACCTTCACAGATCGCGATGATATGCCCGGTGGTCCGAGAGTAGCCCTGATTAACGATTCAATCGCGCGCCGCTTCTGGCCTGGATATCCGCGCGGCAAGAGTCCCGTTGGGCAGCATCTTATTTTAGGCTCGGGGAAGTCATCGGCGGAAATTGTGGGCGTTGTCGCGGACGTACACGAATATGGTCTTTCGAGTGAGGCCGGGTTGGAGGTCTACGTTCCTTGTTCGTTGAGTCCACCGCAATCAGGCGCTCTAGTGGCGCGAACGCTAAGCGATCCACGCGGCTTTGTGGACGCGATTCGCCGAAGGGTGCTTTCTATCGATCATGCTGAGCCCATATCGCATGTTCAGACAATGAACGAGAGAGTGGACGGATCGATCTTGAGGCAGCGAACCCTGCTGATGCTTTTAGGCCTGTTCGCTGGAATGGCCATGCTTCTGGCCGTCATAGGCATTTACGGTGTGATTGCATACTCTGTTGTGCAGCGGACCCAGGAGCTAGGTATCCGCCGGGCACTCGGGGCTCAGAACAGCGACATTCTGAGACTCGTCGTTGGAGAAGGATTACGTCTTACCGGTATCGGAATCTTAATTGGTACCATCGGCGCTTTCGGCGTCACCCGAGTCATGAGTAATTTGTTGTACCACGTGAAGAGTAGCGATCCGGGTACCTTTGCGACTATCGCCCTGGTGTTTTTCATGGTATCGATTGCTGCCAGTTATATTCCCGCTCTTCGCGCTACTCGTATCGATCCTATGAAAGCATTACGCTGACCGTTCCGACTGATGTGTTGAGATCCCAATGCGTATTCATCGCGTAATAAAAAAAGCACTGGTGTTCTTTTGGTGTTCCCTGCTTTTAAATTTTGGCGCCGAAGCAGCTTCAGATCCGACACGCCCCTTGCCGCTCGGCCGCTTGATCGATGTTGGGGGATATCGTGTGCATCTCTACTGTACTGGTAGCGGTAGTCCCACAGTGATGATTGTGGGTGGAGGATTCTCTTTTGACTGGGGCCTGGTGCAACCGAAGGTGGCAGAGTTCACGCGCGTTTGCACCTATGATCCTTCTGGAACTGCTTGGAGCAACCCCTTTCGAGCGGTTAAAACGAATGGCTATGCTGAGCCGTTGCGACAGATTCCAAAATGCTCGGAAAGGGTTGAGGAAATCCATAAACTTCTCAGGAGTGCATCAATCGATGGTCCCTATGTGCTCGTTGGCTTTTCGATCGGCGGACTCTTTGCACGGTTGTACGCGCATAGTTACCCGAAAGAAGTGACCGGGATGGTTCTCGTCGATCATGCGTTCATAGATCCGGGTGGGGAAATCCAGCCAGACGCTGCGAACATGTCACACTCGCGAGATCAGTCCACCGATTTCGAAAGTTCGCTTTCAGAAGGCCAACTAGTAAGCTGTCCCGACGAGTTTGTTAGCGGTAATACGGCGCCGGGGATCGGTATAAGTCCAGCGAAAAGGTTTAGCTGATTTGGAATAGGCGCGGATGTAGCGGCGCAACTTGTTGCCCAGATCCGCAACGGAGGTGAAGACACCGCGCCGGATCACGTCGCGCTGAATTTTGGCGAACCAAAGCTCGACCTGATTGAGCCACGAAGAGTAGGTCGGCGTGAAGTGAAAGCGGACTTGAGGATGCTCCGTTAGAAAGCGTTCGACATCCTTGGTCTTGTGTGCCGATAAATTATCAAGTACGACGTGGATCTCCTGGGCCCAACGCGTGCGCGAAACCAGCCCTTCGAGAAACGCAACGAACTCTTGACTGGTATGCCGGCCCGCCGTCATGCCCTGCACCTGGCCGGTCTTCACATCCAAGGCCGCATACAAGGACAATGTGCCGTGACGGTAATACTCGAATCCATGCCGCTCGGCGCGTCCCGGCGACAAGGGTAACACCGGGTCCTGTCGATCTAAGGCTTGAATGGCCGTCTTCTCATCCACGCAAAACACCGCGGCATGCTGCGGTGGGTGAAGATAGAGGCCGATAATATCGGCAGCTTTCTCCTCAAACTGAGGATCATCCGACGCCATGTAGCGATCGAGCCGATGCGGTTTTAAGCGCAACTGTGTCCACACACGTTGCACCGTCGACTTACTTAATCCGAGCGCGGAGGCCATCTTGCGGCAAGACCAATGCGTGGAACCGTCAGTCGGCTTACGCCGCGTTTGGCGCGCGATGCGAGCTTGCAATGCTGCGTCCGCCACTCGTGGCGGACTGCCTTTGTGCCGCGCGGTCAGACCGTCCACTCCGGCTTGCTCGAACCGCTGCTTCCACCGCGAGATCGTCGGTGCGGTGGTCCCCAGCGACGAAGCGATCTGCCGGTAACTCTTGCCTTCCGCCAATGCCAGAATCAACCGCGCCCGGAACACATCCCCCGCCGGGAGCGTTCGCGATTGTGCCCATCCCTTCAACTCTTTTCGCTGCTCGTCCGTAATCCTCAGCACAGCTTGCTTCACTACTATGAGACACACCCCGAGTGCTATCGTTACCGCCGGGACAGCTTACTAGACAGCCCGCCGATCCTCATTTCTAAGACTCCTATCGCGCTAGGCATCCAAGGCGATCAAAACTTCAGGAAATTATCGCCGCGCGATCAAGATCTCCATTCTTGGGCCATGGCCGCTCACCCCATTCGTCCCACGGCGCAGGAAGCCGCGGAATGTTTTGCCGTGGTTGAAAGCATCACAAGAAATTGTTCGTATCCGCTTGCCGGTATGCCTCTTATGGTGGTCAGCGTTAACAATGATTCTCCAAACTACTGGAGATTGCAGAGGAAACTATTGTCACTGTCCCACGACAGTAAACAGGTTATTGCGGAGAACAGTTCTCATATGGTCATAGTGGATCAGCCAGAGGTCATTATCGACGCGATCCAACAAGTTATCACGGCAGTGCGAAACCATGCCAGCCTGCAGCGGTGATTTGAACTGTGCATTTGGTCAACAGAATGGTTCAACATCAACATGACGCGAAAGCCGCGCCCAAAGCCAATTCGGGGGAAATGTGGCTTGATACTGCGCTTAGCCGTCGTCAACGTGAAATGGTGTACGTACTATACAGACTTGGTCGGGCAAGTGCGCAAGAAATTCGGAAAAGCCTTGCCGATGCACCGAGCTATTCGACCGTCCGAACGCTGCTGCGGACTCTCGAACGAAAGGGTTTTATTCAACACACTGAAGAACGTTTGCGTTATGTTTACGAACCTGTCACACCCGGCCACATCGTCTGCAAGTACGCCTTGAAAAAACTGGTGCAAACATTCTTTAAGGATTCTCCGCAGCAAGCTATTCTGGCTCTCCTCAACGACGAAACGTTCGGGGTGACACGCTCCGAACTGGACGAACTTTTCGAGGTGATGCAGCAATTAAGGTCGAATACTCATAACGTTTCGACTGGAAGACGAACGCTATGAATTGATTACCGCCCGGCCGGGCACTACATCGGTCTGCAGCGCTGGATCGGTGGCAGGAATGCACGTTTGCGGTAGCCCGAGCTCGTTGCGCACGATATTGCACCCTTGCGCGATCGCGGTTGCCTTATAGAACGCGATCTCTCGGCTGCAGCCTTGACGGCCAAAACCGCAATCGCTCGATACGATCAGGCGCTCGGCCGGAATATACTTCAAAGCTTTACGGACTTCGGTAGCCACGTCTTCCGGCCTGTCGGCCTGCAGCGCGCGATGGGAGACCGCGCCGATACAGATTTTTTTCTTGAGATCGTTTTTGAACGGCTCAAATAACTCCAAATCCTTCTGGTTGCGATCCTTCATCTCGAGCGTCCACACGTCGCCGCGGCATCGCTCCAGATAGATTTCAATGGAATTGGCGTAGCTGGTGTCCTCCATGACGCGCTGCATGCTAGGGTTGCCCCAACAGGTGTGTATCCATAACTCCACGTCATCCAGCCCTTGCACTTCGCGATTGAATGCCTCGATCATGAACTGTACCTCTTCATGATTCTTGCCGTAAGTATTGGCCATGAAGTGGAACGTTGGCTCTTCGATTTGAATGCAGCGGCAACCGGCATCGCGAAGCGCTAGCAGTTCCTTGTTCATCGCCTCCGCCATGTCCCAGATCACCTGGCGCTTGTCTTTGTACGCGGTCGTATGAATGTCCAGGAACAGCGCCATCACCTGCGAGGAGCAGGTGCCGAATTTCACCGGCTTACCGGTCCTTCCCTGCGTCAAACGCCACAGTTTCGGATAGTCGAGCGGCCGGTGCTCGATTTTGCCGGTCACATGAGGCCAGCGCCATCCGGTATAGATTTCGTTCAGCAGAGTGCCGGGCGGATAGTGGAGCCACGGTGCTGTCGTTTCTTCCGGCTGCAGATAGTCGCCTTCGAATCCGGCCCAACGCTGCAGCGGGTAATGATGCCAGGAGCGGCCCGCCATGTCTTCATCCAGATGAAAATCGCCATGCGTGAGAATGTCGAGACCCGCACGCTCCTGGTCGCTGATCACCACCGCTAGCGCATCCTGAAATTTCTCGCGGAAGCGTACATCGAGCATGCATGTGTCGAGCGGGCGCCCCCACATGCTGACATCGAACCAGCGCGGGCGCGGAAAGGACCCGGTAGTAGTGCTGGGGAGAATGAGATCGGCGGTAGCGGTAAACATAAGTTGGTCCGTTTGGCATTATATACACCGACCCGCGCCGCTCTTCATGTATGCTATTCGAGAAACTTCGAAAGCAAATGCGTGGCTAATTTTCTCAGTACACGAATCCGCTGGGTTCTCATTTTCTGGATCTTTATGGTGAGCGCGATTGCTTACCTGGATCGCGTGAACATCTCCATCGCCGGCCCGTCAATCGCGAAGGAGTTCCACCTCGACAATGTTCATCTCGGCTGGGTGTTCAGCTCTTTTGTACTCGGCTATGCTCTGTTTCAAGCGCCGGGCGGAGCCTTGGCCGATCGAATCGGCCCGCGCAAGACTTTGGGCCTGGGAGTCGTCTGGTGGGGCATTTTCACGGTCTTGATTACGCTACTTCCTCCCGCTGCTGGTGGTGGTCTCCTCTTCGCGCTACTCGCTAGCCGTTTCCTGCTGGGAATGGGCGAAGCAGTTGTCTATCCCGCCTCCAACTGTGTGGTCGCCGCATGGATTCCTTCTTCCGAGCGGGGCATTGCAAACGGGTTCATCTTCACAGGAGTGGGAGTTGGCTCCGCTGTGGCGTCGCCCCTGATCGCCTATTTAATGCAGCATGACGGTTGGAGGGTTTCGTTCTGGGTCAGTGCCGTGCTCGGTTTATTAGCGGGCGGCATTTGGTATTTCATCGCGCGCGACAATCCCAAGCAGCACCCTTGGATTTCACAGCACGAGATTTCGTTGATCGAGAGCGGCCTTCCTAAGGCGGACGCAGGCGCACACGGTATCGCAAAGCTTTCCTGGGGCGCCATTCTCAGCAATGCCAACATCTGGGCCGTGACCTTCAGCTATTTTGCCTATGGCTATGCGGCTTACATCTTCTTCACCTGGTTTTTTATCTACCTCAGCTCGGTTCGAAAGCTCAACATCCGCGAGAGTTCGTTCTACACGATGCTGCCGTTTCTGGCCATGGCGGCTGGATCGCTCTTCGGCGGGTGGCTGAGCGATCGCTTGACGAAGAGATTCGGCAAACGCGCCGGCCGTTGTTTTCTTGCGGCGGGAGCCATCGCGTTGTGCGCGGTTTTCATCGCCTTCAGTACGCAGGTGGAGAGCGCCCAAATGGCTAGTCTTGTTCTCGCTGGCGGCGCTGGAGCTCTCTACCTTTCGCAAAGCTCGTTTTGGTCCATTTCCGCCGATATCGGCAAGAGCTCGGCTGGTTCCGTCTCCGGTTTTATGAACATGGGCGGACAGTTCGGCGGAGCATTGACGGCATCGTTGACGCCTGCAATCGCAAACCGCTTCGGTTGGAATGCCTCGTTCTGGGTTGTTGCCGGGCTTTGTGTCTGCGGATCGCTGGCCTGGTTGACGGTAAGGCCCGAAGAAGATAATCGATCCATGAAAGGAATCACAAATCAATGAGAATTTACGGCTTACTGCTGACCATCGCATTCGGACTCTCCCCTGCATTCGGAGCAGAAAAGGGGGTCGACTATTATTCGAAAGCGCAATTACAGGAGCTTGGAAAGTCGCTGAGCGCGGAGGTGCATTCCAACTCCGGCGGCTTGGTCCCCCACCCGCTTCAGAAGTATGGGAATGATTCGACGCTGATGGTATATCGCAATGCAAGCGGGTCTGCGGAACTCCACGAGCATTTTTCCGACCTTTACGTTGTAGTCGACGGCCAAGCCACACTGCTGAGCGGCGGCAAAATGGTCAGTCCCAAAACACTACGCGAAGGTGAGCTAGTGGCGAAGACAATCGACGGCGGCCACTCGCAAAAACTCAGTCCCGGCGACGTGGTGCATATCGAGCCCAATACACCGCACCAAATATTGCTACAGCCGGGGCATACGTTCAGCTATTTTGTCCTGAAGGTGAAAGAATAGCCGTTTGCCGAAGCCGAACCATACCAGGCGCAACAGGAGATGACCAGCCGGAATCGGTTTTCCCGAAGGGATCTGATGCGCACCTGTACGATGGTGGGCGCGGCTCTAGGATGGACACCTTTCCTGGCGGCTAAAACAAGCGGCCCCGCTCAACACATGTTCTCGTTGGACCGGGGCTGGCTTTTTGGAGGAAAACTGAATGCGGCTGCTTTAGAACCGGCATTCGATGATGCGGCATTTCGGGAGTTACCCTGCCGCACTGCGGCTTGGATTGCTGGTGGATGACAACCAACACGCGGTCGTAAAGATCGATGTTCGTTCGTTGGGCGCTTCGGAGGGAACGTGAATCGTAGAAAATTTCTGGCTGGCTCCATGGGCTTCGCAGCCCTGTTCTCGAATAAACTCACGGCTGCGGGAGCGAATGCGCCGGGCGGAATGCAAGCTGTTCGAATCGATGTAAAAACCGCGCGGACGCTGGGCAGAATTCCACAAAATTTTACTGGCCTCGGTTACGAAATATCTTCTGTCGCAACGCCGGGATTGCTTAACGCGAAAAATCGCAATTACGTGCAGTTCGTGAAGACCTTGGGACCATACGGCGTGATCCGAGTAGGCGGAAATACCTCCGATTACGCCTCGTTCTCCCGGCAGGGACAGGCCGTTGCGGCGCCAAAAGGAACAGTGGTGAACGAGGCCAGCCTTCGAGAATTGGGAAGCTTTCTCGATGCAACCGGTTGGAAGTTGATCTGGGGTTTGGACCTGGGAGCCAGTTCGGAACAGAATGCCGTGATGGAAGCGCAGGCCGTCGCCGCGATTGCTAAGGAGAAGCTGCTGGCCTTTGAGATTGGGAACGAGCCGGATCTGTTCGGGCATGGAACCGCTCACCGGCCAAAGAGCTACTCGTATGACGACTATCTGCAGGAATACCGGCACTATAAAGCCGCGATTCGGGCCAAGTTGCCAGGCGCGCCTTTTGCGGGGCCCGATGCCGCCAGCGCGACGGATTGGGTAACGCGGTTTGCAGCCGATGAAGGGACCGATTTGAAGTTGCTGACGCACCACTATTACCGTCAGTGCGCCGGCCCTACGAGTACGCTGCAAAAGCTGCTGTATCCGGACCCCAAGTTAGCGCCGCAGTTAGAAAAGCTCAGGGCAGCATCGGCGTCTGCACATGTGCCGTATCGTATATGCGAAACGAACTCGTTCTGTGGAGGCGGTCAACCAGGCGTAAGCGATACATTCGGCTCAGCGCTTTGGACACTGGATTACATGTTCACTCTGGCGTGGGCCGATGCCGCGGGCGTCAATATTGAGACTGGCGTGAACCAATTAGGCTTTGTGAGCTCGTATTCGCCGATCGGAGATGACGAGCATGGCCACTACTCTGCCAAGCCCGACTACTACGGGATGCTTGCGTTCGCCCAAGCTTCTCGCGGGCAGCGATTGAAACCGGACTACGATGCTTCAGGCGTGAACCTTACCGCTTACGCCGTGCTTCAGGACGATCATCGTGTAGCAATCACGATCATCAACAAAGATGAGTCGCAAGCTGCGAACGTCAGTGTTGCATTTGACCGGCAATATCAGAAGGCCAGCCTCTTGCGGCTAAATGCGCCATCGCTCCAGAGCAAGGACGGAGTGAAACTGGGCGGCACCACTGTGACCACCGACGGCAAATGGGCGCCTGCTCCGATGGAGTACGTGAAGATGAGCCGCGGAGAGTGCCAAGTCGCTGTACCCGCGGGGAGCGCCGCCATCGTAACTGTGACGGGTTGAAGCAGGAGCTCTCCTTGTTCCGGCTGCAAGCAGCCTTGCGACAATGAATTCCGGATCACATGCGAAGCCCCCGCGAAATCTCTTTTCGCCTTAAACAAGAACTACGCAACGTACAACTGGCACTGCTGCCGCCTTCTTGCACATCGCAAGAACAAGCACCCCTGAACTCGTTTCCGGAGCCTCATGCGATAGCGGAACGCTTGCGAGACACCCAATTCGCTCGGGAACTCGTGCAAACTGCCGATGACATCGTGGCACACAAGTTTCCGCTGCTGGGCTATGTATTGGAAACGGGTCCGAAAATCGAGTGGCGTCGCGATTACCTCAACACCATTTCCACCGATCCCAAATACTTCCGGCTTGTTCCTTATCTCGATACCTCCAAGGCCGGTGACCACAAAAATATCTGGGAATTAAACCGGCATCAGCACCTAGTCCTGCTTGCGCAAGCGTTCCTGATTGAGGGGAAACAGAGTTATCTGGACACGATCTTTGGGCATCTGGAGAGTTGGTGGGAACAGAATCCTTATCAGCGCGGAATCAACTGGACCAGCGCCCTTGAGGTCGCGTTCCGGGCATTCTCCTGGATCTGGATTTTTCATTTCGTCGGAGATCGAATGACTCCCCAGTTCCGCGCCCGCTTCCTCACCAGCCTTTGTCGGCACGGTCATCATCTGGAGAATAATCTCTCGTTTTATTTCTCTCCGAATACGCATCTGCTGGGAGAAGCGGTCGTCCTGCATGCGATCGGCGTTTTGTTTCCTTCGTTTCGGAAAGCGAAGCGGTGGGCGAAGCTCGGCGGTCGGACGGTGAGCCACGAAATGACCCGCCAAGTTCGGGAAGACGGCAGCTACTTTGAGCAATCGACGTATTATCACGTCTACGCGCTGGACATGTTTCTGTTTCATGCACTGTTCTCGCAGCCTTCACCGGAATATCTTGCATCGATATCGCGCATGGCCGATTTCCTGCAGGCACTCCTCGGCCCAGAGCGGAAACTAGCATTTCTGGGCGACGATGATGGCGGCCGCTGGTTTCACCCTTACGGAAAAAGAGACGAGTTCGGACGCGCGACTCTCGCCGCATGCAGCATGTTTTTCGGCCGGCAAGACTGGACCTATGCGGCGGAGGATCTATATCCGCAAGCGGCATGGTTCCTCGGGCGGACCGTTGGCTCAGCGGAAGGAAGCCACTGCTCGCGCGCCTTCTCCGATAGCGGCATTGCCGTTCTTCAGAGCGAACGAAGCCAGATCATCTTCGACGCAGGGCGTTTCGGCCCAGGTCGTGCCGGGCATAGTCATTCGGATACGCTCAACGTCGTCGCCCGCTATGGCGACCGTGACATTCTGGTGGATTCCGGAACCTATACCTATGTCGGGGATCCCGCTTTACGCAACGCATTTCGTGGATCTTCGGCCCACAACACTATTCGAATCGACGGTCGAGATCAGGCCAACCCGGTGGGACCATTTTGGTGGGGCAATCCCCCAGACGTGGATATGCTCTCCTGGGCGTCCAACGACACGGAAGACTCCGCGTTAGGGCAATGCAAATATGAGGGATTTGTTCATCGCCGGCTGGTCCGATTCGTAAAACCGAATCTTTTGTTCATTCTTGACTCTGTAGACGGACCGCCGGGTGATCACGAATTGGAACAGTTCTGGCATCTGGGTTATCCCGAAGCAAAGCAACTGGTTTTCTTCGGGGGAGCACACGAGGAGCGGCAAGCGTGGCATTCTCCTGTTTTCGGTGCAAGACATCAGGCCTTATCTCTCGTGGTGAAGCGCAAGGCTTCACTTCCCGCCTTTTTTGCGACAGCAATCGTACTGGATGGGCGTGGCGACGTACAAGTACAGGAGCAAACCGATAAGGCTATGTTTGAGGGGACAATCGGCGAGACGCAGCAGCATCACGAAGTCCCTTGGCCGCGGTAGCGATTGCATACTCCTCAGAAACATCTTAACTACTATTGTGCGGGCTCGCTTCGTTGCGATAATTGGAAGATCATGACCAGCCTCCGAGAGATGCGATGTGCGGAATAGCCGGGTTTGTTCTTCGTGAAGGAAGGGCTGAACCCGCTGCGGTTCGCGCCATGTGCGACCAGATTCGGCATCGCGGACCGGACGACGAGGGGATTTACGTCGATGGCGGTTGTGGCATCGGGATGCGCCGCCTCAGCATCATCGACCTGAGCACCGGGCATCAGCCGATTTCGAACGAGGATCGCAGCGCCTGGATCGTTTTCAATGGCGAAATCTACAACTATCAATCGCTGCGAGATTCACTAATTTCGCAAGGGCACCAGTTCACAACCCACAGCGACACCGAAACGTTGGTCCACCTTTACGAGCAGTATGGAATCGATGGTGTCTCTCAACTCCGCGGCATGTTCGCGTACGCCATTTGGGACGCGCGCAAGCGGCAGATCACGCTCGTTCGGGACCGGTTTGGGAAGAAGCCTCTTTACTTTTCGGTCTTGCCGAGCGGACTGTATTTCGGAAGCGAGCTGAAATGCTTGTATCCTGTGGGCGTTCCTCTCGAAATCGATGAGCAAGCTCTCCGGCTATATTTTCAGTTCTCGTACATTCCGGATCCGCTCAGTCCTTATAAATCTATTCGCAAGCTGCCTCCTGGCGGTTGGCTCACCTATGATACCGACGGGAATGTGCGCCAGGGAACATATTGGCAGCTACCCGAGCCAGTCAAGGAGCCCGCTCGCGGAATGACCGAAGAGGCGGCTGCCCATCGCGTACGCGAACTCTTCGATGAGTCGGTGCGCATGCGCATGATCGCGGACGTGCCGCTGGGAGCGTTCCTAAGCGGTGGTCTTGACTCCAGCTCCGTAGTGGCATCCATGTCGATGCAATCGCAGGAACGCGTCAAGACCTTTTCCATCGGCTGGGAAGAAAACGAATACAACGAGCTGCCTGCGGCTCGGCTAGTGGCACAAAAATTCAACACCGATCATCACGAAATTTTAGTTCGCCCGGACTCCGTCAACCTGGTCTCTAAACTTATCCACTATTTCGATGAGCCCTTCGGCGACAGCTCCGCGATCCCGACCCACATCGTCTCGGAATTCGCTGTGCAGCACGTAAAGGTTGCGCTAACTGGAGACGGTGGGGACGAGCTTTTTGCTGGTTACGAGAGTTTCTTTGCGGTCGACCAGCTTCGGCGTTTCGACAAGATGCCGCAGATCGCCCGAGCCGCGCTTTCGAAGGTTGCCGACGTTTGGCCTTACTCGTTCTACGGAAAGAATTACTTGCGGATGATCAGCCGCCCGACACCGCTTTCGCGCTACTTTGAGCTGAACTACGCGCATTATTTTCTTCGCAAATCGCTGCTCAAACCGGAATGGATGCTTCCAGGCGATTCAGCTTACTTGACACAAGCATTTCCCGGCTGCATTCTTCCAGAAGATCGCGACATTCTGCAGCAGACTCTCTACTTTGAAGCGCGAGCCAAGCTTACCGGCGACATGCTGGTGAAAGTCGATCGGATGTCGATGGCGAATTCTCTTGAAGTACGCAGCCCACTGCTCGATCACAAGCTAGCCGAGTTTGCAATGACGATTCCACACGAATGGAATATGCGGAACGGGAAAGGTAAACAAATTTTATTGAAGGCAGTGGGAGATCGCCTTCCTCCCGAACTGCTGAAGCTTCCGAAGAAAGGCTTCGGCGTACCGCTGGCATTATGGTTCCGGACCTCCTTGCGGAGCATGCTTTGGGATCATCTAACAAGCAAAGCGTTCCTGGATCGCAACATCGTGTCGAAAGGCTTTGTTCTCCACCTGCTGAAGGAGCACGATAGCGGACGCCGCAATAATTCGCATTGGCTTTGGATGCTTCTGATGTTTGAACTTTGGATGCGAAGCTTCGAGCAGTTGCGCACGAGGGATACCCCGGCCGAAGCGCAGTTCGCTTACGAACAGTAAGTTTTAAGCTGCGCTCTCACTCCACCGCATAGACTTGAAAATCGTCGTGATCGTATATCTCGTGGGCACCCTCCAGCTTTTTTTCGGCGGAGGTGTAAGCGGCGGGGTGATGATACTTCAGCCCCTCCAATGACTCTTTGTAAATGGGATCCATAACGACATAATCAGGCTGGCGGTGATTATAGTATCCAAGGGTCACGTCATCACAAAGGCGCTCCCGATGGTGGAGCCCAAAATCAATCGCCGCGGTTCCGAAGATGCTTTGTTTAGGTGGAAGCCCATTGAGAAAGGCCAGCAACGGAAGGTATTGGCTGCGATAAGTATTTGTTTTGGTCAAGAACAGCGACCCTCCGATCTGCAGCGTTAAAAGCGCGAGAAATACGCCTGAAAGCGCGCCAGAAAAGGGCCTCGACGTTTGCCATCTCTGCCACAGTGCAACAAACGCAATGGCGACGATAAGAGTGTAGAGCGGAATAATATTAGCCAGGTACCACGAAAGCTTCTGGTTGAAGAAGCACTGTAGTAGAAAGACCACTGCCAGCATCGACAGGGCGGCCTTGGTGCCTGACCGCCCGCGAATACTTGGAACGCTCAAGCAGATCACGATCGCCAGCACATAGCAAACGAGAACGAGCGACTTAAGCGCAATCGGTCCCGTATGCCCGGCCGCATGAGGACCAAGCCCGTAGGAAGTCAGATACCGCTCGAATATCTCCGCTTTAATCGCATGCCAGGGATGGAGAAAGTTGCCAAAACGCTCCTGGCGGTCGGCGTTTCCCATGAGTTGAGCCCGAAACGCTGAGGGATCTCTGCTGATGTAGACCAGCCAAACTGCTGCTCCTACCAGGTAGGGCACTGCGCCTGATATAAGCGTACGAATCCGCAATAACCGGCGATCATGTACCCACACCAGGAGCGCGAATAGCGCTGCAAATAGGATTGCGTTGGGGTGCGTGAAAAAGCAGCAAGCCAAAGCCACGTTCGCCCAAAAGAATGCCTGGCCGAAATTGCGTTCCCGGCGGCCGAGATAAATCGCGAGTGAAAGGCTTCCCCATCCGGCGCACATCATATCCGGCCGCCCCAGGGTTCCGATGTCCACGAACAGATAGTCAGTCGAAAGTAAAATCGCGGTGATCGCGGCGATCAACGGATCGCGAGTAAGCTTCTGCGCAATCGTGTACCACGATCCGATCGCGACAGCTCCAAAGATCGCCGAGAACATACGCATGCTTACCAGACCAAAGCCGACGGCCTTGAACCATCCTGCAAGGCCGACGAGATACAAGGGCAATATCCAATAGGTGTGCTGATCGATTCGCGGCAAATGCGGGCTATAGAGAACCGTGGTTCCCATGAACCCGTGGAAAGCGAGATTAAACGCTGGGCTTGCAAACCAGCCCTCGTCACTCCACGGCCTCTTAGCCGAGGCGACCAAGACAGCTAACAATAAATAGACGGCGATACCGATTCCGAGAGCCATCAGAGAACGCCGACGCCGCGTCCATTCCAAGTTATTCGCCACTGTCTTTTCCGGGTCTAGCGAACTTTTTGCAACTAAGCGAGCCATTACCGAGCACCCTTTCTGCCCAGCAATTCCTGGTAAAGGGCAAATACGGCTGCCAGATTTTGGTCGTCCCGCTCGGCTGGCAATTGATGCGCGTGGTCACCGCTGAAGATCTGTTCGATAGCCAGCACCAAAGAGTCGATATCTCCTATTGGGATTAAGCGGACACCATCAGGGCGCATGCCATTGTCCGTCGCAATTACGGGCGTTCGCAGGTAAAGAGCTTCACGGATGGATATCGCATCCCCGTCGTACAAAGTCGTCCGCAGTAAGATGTCGCTTTCCGCTATGGCTTTTAACGTAACGGCATGGGGCACATCCCCACACATCAGAATGTGCTCGCTATAGCCACTACTGGATACCTGCTGTTCTAAAACAGCTTTTTGACTGCCCGAGCCAAGAACAGCTAGACCGGCTTTTGGAAACTTTTGAAGAACACGCTTCATGGCCTCAATTTGGCGAGGAATATCGTACTCGGGCTCAAGTCCGCAAACCGCCACCAGGATTTGATCATGATCCGCAAAGAACGATGCAAGCGGCTCCGGAAGGCGATCTGCCATTTGGGCCAGTGCAACCGAGTGCGGTAAGATCAACCGGGTTCGGGACCGTGGCACACCCAACCGGACGAAAAACTCGATCATCTCTTGATTGACACCGATGACGTATCGAAATCGTCGCAAAACAAAGGCCAGGAGAGAGTTAGGCGCAGCGGATCTGCCTTCTTCCGACGACGGGAAGCCGCCGGAATGAAGAGTTAAAACTGATTTCGCCCAAGGAACGCTGGCGGCCGCTAAGGCCAACGCCTGCACACGGGCCGGTATGCCTCCCCCAATATGCAGATGCACAACATCGTAACGCGTTCGAAACAGATCCCAAATCAATTCCGCAGAGCTTTTGGGGAAGTACACGTCATCCTGTTCGACTTGCCTGTGCCGCGTGATGTTGATCACAGCACACAAACTACCCTGCAGTCGCACGTAATCGCGGATTGCAACAAGATTGGTCTGTACGCCGCCATGCGGAGGCGGAAACGGGCCGAGTTGTACTACCCTCATTGTAGGCGTGTACCTTCATTAACTTTTGGCAAGAATCCTTGCGGAATATATTTCATAAAGGTGACGATAAAGCAGTTGATGCTCGCGCAACACTCTCGCAGAACATCGCTGTTCGATTACTCTATCGGCAGACTTATTCAAGAACTTTGAATTTTTTCTGAAGTTCCTGCCTATCCTGCCGATAAGCTTATCGAGAGCCTTGCGCCTCGTGTCAAACTAAGACTACCCGCTTCAATGCAAATAGAGCAAGAAATTTCGACGTATCCCCAGGCCTCAAAGGAAGCTATTCCGCGAAAATCGAAGGTTATTGGTCCACCTTCGTTCTCCCCAGGTCTGTTGTTCAGCGGTCTCGCGGAATTGTTCTGGTATCGCGACCTTTTCTATACACTCAGCCTGCATCGCATCAAGGTACGCTACAAGCAATCCGCATTGGGCTTTAGCTGGGCAATTGTTCAGCCTATCGCTTTGATGGTGATCTACACGATCATCTTTTCTATTTTTACAAGAGTTCCGACTGGAAACACTCCCTACTCGCTGTTCGTCCTTGCTGGCATTCTTCCATGGACGTTTTTTCAGACAGCGGTTTCGGCGTCTGCATCTGGCCTAGTAAGTCATACCGGGCTTATCACCAAGGTATATTTTCCTCGGGAAATCCTTCCGCTGACCTACGTGGTCGCGGCACTCTTTGATTTTCTTATCGCGGCCGTCATCCTGGGCATCATGATGGCTTGGCATCATGTGACGTTAACGATCACCGTTCTTTACGTATTTCCCATTTTGGTTGTCGCAACAATATTGGCGTCGGGCATTTCGCTGTTACTTTCGTCAATGCAGGTGAAGTACCGCGATATTGGGATTGCCATGCCCCTTCTTCTGCAACTGTGGATGTTTGGAAGTCCAGTGGTTTATCCATACGATCAAGTACCTCATCGCTTTCGTTGGTTTTATGAGTTAAACCCCATGGTGGGAATCGTCGAGAATTTTCGGCGCGTTGTCATACAAGGGCTGGGTGCCGATCTCTCGCTATTTGCGATTTCTGCCGTAGTGGCGGTTGTCCTTCTTCCGATTGCCTACCTCTACTTCAAGCATCGGGAAGCCACAATGGCCGACATCATATAGGCGTCTTTTTCGTTTGCAGGAATTTTCATGATCGATCTTCAGTTTGAAAATGTTTCGAAGCGCTACCGGGTTCAAGGTGAGGCGGAGCCTCGGGGATCCGGAATGCTCGCCAAACTCAAAGCAAGCACAGGCGCAAAAAAGGATTTCTGGGCGCTTCGCGACGTTAGCTTCGCTGTAAAGCGCGGAGAATCGCTTGGCATCATCGGCCACAATGGCGCGGGCAAAAGCACGATTCTCAAGCTTCTGTCGAACATCACCACTCCCTCCGCCGGACGAATTCACATTAATGGCCGGTTATCGGCACTTTTGGAGGTCGGCTCCGGTTTTCATCCGGAACTCACGGGACGCGAAAACACCTACTTGAGCGGTTCCATCCTCGGCATGCGGCGCAATGAAATCACAAGCAAGCTGGAGAGCATTATCGATTTTGCCGGAGTTCGGCGGTTCATTGATTTGCCGGTGAAGCGGTACTCCTCCGGGATGTATGTTCGTCTAGGATTTTCGATTGCGGCTCATCTCGATCCCGACATTCTCCTGCTGGATGAGGTTTTAGCCGTCGGAGATTTGGGCTTTCAAGAAAAATGCAAAAAGCGGATTCTTGAATTACATGAGCAGGGAACGACGCTCGTTTTTATCTCGCACGATCTTTCCGCCGTCCGCAGTCTCTGCCAGCGCGTTATCTTGATGCAGCAGGGCCAGATCATCGGCGAGGGCAGTGCCGACGATGTCATCCGCCAATATACTGAACAAGCAAGCTTCCATTCGGCACCACAGATTCGTGGTGAAACGCGTATCGCCGAAATAGCGAATGTGTTGTTCTACGATGTCCATGGAAATCGCGCCACTAGCTTCATGACAGGCCGTCCCTTGACCGCCCGCGTCGACTACTTGGCCCATAAGCCCATTCCTGACGGCGCCGTTTCACTTTACTTCATGAATACTGAGGGGCAAATTGCGGCGCAATGGAGCACCGCCCTCACAGGCTCTACAATCAACATGCAGCCAGGTAGCGGGACTATCGAGTTCGCGTGCGATGAACTGGGGCTGCAGCCCGGCGTTTACTCCATAGATGCCAACATTGAGGTCAGCGGCACAAAGGACGAGGTGGAATGGCAGCACGGCTGCAGTTCGATACACGTCGACTCCGACAAGGAACTTCGTGGGCAGTTTTATATGCCCCACACTTGGCGCGAGGCGGCCGAAACCAGCCAGGTTTCTGAAGCGGAAGTTCCCGCTGGGTCTCGAATCTAACTCCGTCGCAGAAATCTGCCGTTTATAAAACCGGCTAAGTCCCAAACGCGTAGCTCGCCTTCGAACGCGGCGTGCGAGTTTTCCAGGCCTAACTTCCCCTTCATCAGACGAAACAAGCCCACAAGGGCGTGGCGTACCTGCCATCGTGGGATTCCGAAGATCTGCGCAGTATCCGGCTTCCTCGTCCTCGCAAGCACCCCGAGCGAGGTACCTCGCCCCCAGCACCAGCGGCGATGATAGTGTCTCGTCATTCGCTCCGGTGGGATGTAATGGTGGATGATCAACTCAGGCAGATACATGCCGCGCAAATGATTCGCGAGAAGCCGGTCGTAAAAGTCCTGATCCTCGCAAGCATTTAACCCTTTGTCGAAACGTCCTAGCTCAGTGTCGAATAAACCTACGCGATCAAAGACGCTTCGGCGAACGATTGAATTTCCGCCCATGAGCATTCCATTAAAGCCGGCGCCGTATTCCTGCCGCTGGTTGCCGCCGTCAACCCAGCCGACAATACCTCCAAACTCCTTTGCAATCCAATCTGGCTTCTGAGCCCCCCACCTTGGATAGTAGGGACCTCCTGCAAAGTCGAATGTGGTCTCCGAGAAAAAATTGTAGATTGCTCGGAACCATCCCGCATCGACTTCTTCGTCGTCGTTTAGCATGCCTATCAGATCGCCGCTGCCAGCCCTGATTCCTGCATTGAGAGCCGCAGAGGACCCCTGTTGCTTCTCAAGCAGATAGTGGAGCGGGAAAGGGCACCTCGCCCCGTACTGCCGAATCACCTTTTCGGTGTCATCTTTGGAATTGTTATCCACCACCCAGAGCGTGACGCTCAATTCAGGGGGGCGCTCCGCGGAGATCAAGCTGTCCAGGGTCTTGGGCAACAAGTTCGCCCTATTAAAGGTAGGAAGAACGACGTCGAGCGAAATGACCGCCATAAACTCAGGATACGATTTTAAGCTTTCTTCTTGAATACAACTTCGTTGCAACCAAGGTCACAGGAGGTTGTCATGTGGATCAACTCAAAATTTCGGTCACGATAAAACTGAAATAGTTCTTCCGGCTTAGCAACCTCAAAAGGATAGCCGCCCACCCAATCTATTAGGTCATACCACCACGACATGCCTCGTCCACCGTTGCCATAATTCCTCAACGAACGGAACGGATGTAATTGCAGAAAGTCCTTCACTAAGGGACGCCAATACAGGTGCAACATGGAACCGGCGAGAAGAGGCCCGCGCAACATCTTCGAGCGATTGTAGTTCTTTTTGACCCAAGTCCAACGGCGACTCTTTTTTCCTTCATCGTTATAAATGGCAATGAACAGCAAGCCGCCTTCGGCAACCATCAATCCGGCGTTCTCTAAGGCGCGCCACATCTGACCGGTGTGATGAAGAACACCCCACGAGTAAACGACGTCAAACGTCCCGAGGCACGAAAGATAATTTCTGTCTAGCGCCGAGCCTTGCTCGACGGTCCAGCGGCTATCCTCGGGAAAATAGCGCCGTCTTAACTCCTGCGTGCAAGCCACGGAATTTGGATCGAAGTCAAAAGAATAAACTCCTGCTCCCATCCGGCGTGCAGCCAGACTAAACAGTCCACTACCAGAACCGATATCTAAGAACCTTTTGCCTTCCAGCGAGGAGAGGCCTAACATTTGGCCAAGTGAATGTTGCGCATCCGCGATCTTGGCCTCATCGACGGATTGCAGGAAACGTTGCCAATTTTTGCCGAATTCAAAGCGCTTACCTGATGCCACTTCGACGGCATGCTCTTGCGACATGTTACAGCCGTAGTATAGCTTGGTAGCCGAGGTTATTTAGCCGCAGGCCTACCGTATCAAGCTATAGAAGTCATGGGAGTTATAGGACTAAAAGGAGAGCAGTTAACTGCTCTCCTCCTGCCTATAGGATATCCGCGTTACTCCACGGCCGTGAGCATGACGGGAGTAGAGCTGATCGAACCACTAGCACTCACGCGGTCCACCACGTAATACAAAATTCTGCTCGATTGGGCGGGTATATCTATTTCACAACCCGCCGCACCGTTACATGGGGTCCAGGACTGCTGCTCACTAACGAACGCGTAAGGATCTGCATTACTGACTGCCGTTGAGCATTGCTCCTGGCGAGATGAACAGAAAAGGTCCGGACTGTATCCAAATCGTGCCCGCACCGAAGTACCAGCCTGGCCGGATAGTTTCACTGGTACCCTTACAAATGTATTTCTTGCAATCGAGTCTTCGTTCGGCCATGGAGGAAGCATCACGCCGATTACATCGGAGCGTCTTCCGTCCAACCATTTACCCGCCGTAACAGTCCAATCGCCCGTCGCAAAAGCATGCATATTGGCGAAGTTATCCGTCCGGCCGGGACCGCCGAAGCCCATCGTAAGCCGACGCCACCGTAATCCAAACGGGTCGGCTCTTGAAACGTCAAACTGCGTGTATGCACCTACCTCCGGCCCAACTGTCGCTAAGCACGGCGTCAGTTGTGTTCCATCGATCATACAGTTCCCCGCAGTGTCCGCGTGGGGAACCGAAACGAACTGATCCTTAGCATTGGAGCCGCTTACACATTCGTTTGCTTGTAAGGCAATACAAAAACTCCAAGGCGTAGAATCACTGATTACAGAGTTAGGACCGGAAATATCTTTCAGCAGATGATAGCCTGCCCATGCATAAACCGACCTATTCTTGATGTCGAGACTTACGTCCCAATTGCTAAAGCTCAGGATACTGCCATCGCCGTTCAGCGGGACACTAATCTTATAGGTATTGACAGCTCCACTTATTTTTGTGTAGGTATGGTTCCAAAGAAATGTAGAACCACCGTTGGCGCCGCCAAGCGGCCTGCCGTCCACTGCCCATACTGACTCGCGTTGGGTCGCCGCGTAGGTGCCACCTCCGGGATGCGACTGTATCTGACCGATCGTTAAGCCATGAAAACTGCCGTTGAATCCGTAATTTGCCTGTACTCCATATAGAAACCCCTGCGAGTAGACGCCGGGCGCCTGCCCGTAACGAACGCCGTATCCAGCACCGTATCCGCCCAATGCCTGAGGCCAATTTAACCAAGCCTGTGCGGTGATGTGAATGTCCTTTCCGAACTCATTACCCCAGTCGATTGTGTGCGCCTGAAACAAAGTCGGGTTGTCTGAAACGGTCGTTGCTGGCCCGAATGGTTTTCCGAATGGGGTGTAGAAGACGCCGGATTCTCCGCCACCGTTCGGCACTTCCATCCAGGGAATCCAACCGGCAGCATGGCTCTCGGGAGACGGACTCCCGCCGCGCTCACTGAACGGATTCATATTCCGGGCCAACACTAGGTCAATTGTTCCGTTCGCCAGCACCGTTTTCTTCGCTATAAGAAACGGCTCGGAGCTCCCGGAAGCTGTATCGCCGATATAATCTCCCTCAATCATGGGCTGCAAATAGCCCCAGCACTTGTTCGTAGTGCCATCACCGTTGCAGACCGCTGAATTATGCGGCCATGGTCCCGGTTTCGACCCCACTGGAAAACTTCCAAGCGTCTTTATGTCGTTCGTATTTGGATTTGTATTCACTGGCTCTCCAGCGACATTAATCTTGATACAGTTGTTTCCGTTAGCGCCCGCCGCGATCCAACGCGTATCCGTTACGCCAAGCGCCTGACAAGTCTGCGGATCGTAAAAGAAATTCGGAACCGCTGTGGAACCGCCGTTGTTATAAACCGTGTTAACGGATAGCGTGTACTGACCCACTCCCTGCTGATTAGGAATCTGCATCGGCACCGTTATATACGACTCAATATTTGCTCCGGCGGCGAACTCTCCACCATGACTTGCCGCCCAGCGAATTGGATAGGTTCCCCAGGAATTATGGCAGTTCTGAGCTTGCGCCGCTCCACCAGGCTGGCTTACATCTATTACACACGCCCAATATGCCTGATTTTGCGCCGGACGCATCAAGAACACAAAATAAGGATAACTATTGCCTTGGAAGTTCGGAGCTCCGTAGTAGCTCAAATCGATTTCTGGATGAGCCATCTGAATCTCTTGCGTGACGGTGTATTGTGAAGACAAATCATTGCAAGAAATCGCTGGATTGTTCGTGCTTGCATTGAAATTGTCAAACCACGCCTTGAAGCGTCCATTTGTCGGATCGTCTGCATTGTAAGCGCAGAACGTAATCAACCCTGAATTGCTGTCATATGCATAAAAGTTGGTCGGAGCGCTTCCGCCGCCCGGAGATAACCCATTTAGATTCGAGATTTTTCTTACTTCGCCAGTCGAGGGAATCAGTAATTTCCAAACCAAAGAACCGTAGTTTGTCACGAAGGTACACATGTACCCTGTCACTGGCGTGATTGGCGTTACACCATCCGCGGCATAAGACACCGTGACATTGCCGGAACAACCTGTGGACCCGAATCCTTGGTCCTCCGTTCCAAAGGTGTTTGAGAGCGACAGGTCCACATACGCGGAGTCAATGCTGACCGTGCCGGATCCACCCGGCTGCTTCCAGATCTTAATGCCGAACCCAAGGAAGTAAGCGGTACTGGTGATGGGAGAGCTGACGGATTCGACCGTTGTTAGATGCTGCTGGTCTTGAATACTAGCGACATGATAATAGCTGCCCTGTAGATAGAAAAGATCTCCCGGCTTTAGCGTAGTAACTGGAAAATAGATGGTCTGTCCCGTAGAGTCCGATCCGCTGTTCCAGACCAGAGCGTTCCTTGTAAGCGTTACGTTCACGCCAAAATTGTTGGTCAACATGTCGGCAGTAACGTGAGCGTTTCCCCATCCTTGAAATAAAGGAGCTGGATAGTTTGCTGGACCAGCAACATCGCCCGCCGTCGAAGCAGGCAGCGGAAACATCAACGGCGATCCCAGGCATGTCTGGCCATCGTCAGCACTAAGACAGGCCATCACGGGGTCGCCGGAAGCATGCAAGTGCAGGTTGATGTCGTCCAGCGCAGAATAGGCGTTCGAATTAAATGAATATCGTCCTAACCCCGTGAATGCCAAAGGCAGGAACATGGCGTTATTCGGACCGCCAGCGCCTGAATAGGTACCTACAGTGCCGTCGCTGGATGCACCAATATTTCCGAGGTTACTCCAAGCCCCACCAGAAAGATCAATAGGAGTGTTCAGGCCCTGATTTGTATACTGCGAGTACATCTGATCGCCGGAACCGGTTAGACGCTGAAGCAGGGCTCCTGTCTGAGGATCGATGTACTTTGTGGATTGATCGGCGAAGTTGATCGTCGGCCATCCGTAACCTCCAAACCCGTTGGCGTCGTAAGGGATTGTATCCGGGGCGCTATTGCCGAGCGGAATGTCTGCTGTTTTGAACGATCCTGTACCAACATAGGCTCCATTGCTGCAGGACACTCGGAAATAATGCGTAGTGGAGGCTTGCAACGCAAGCGAATAGATGTTTCCGTCGGAGCCGTCTCCTACGCCCCGTTTACCAACCACTATTGTGCGCTGAGTCCCATTGATCAGGTTCCCGATCCTTGTATCCTGGTCCGTTCCGGGAAAGAGTCCCGGGTCTAAGTCGTGTACCAACGACGTGAATAAACCCGTGAATGGATTGACTGTATTCTTGCTGCTCACGGCAACGGAACACGCATTATTGTCAGGTGCAACATAACTTAGAATGGCCTGTGTCGGCGTGGTGCCCAAGATTGTGACATTCAAGGCCTGCACCGGAACGGGCGCCACCAAAGCAACCTCATTTCCCAAAGCGAAGAAACCTGTCGGATTGCTCATATCGTTGTATTCCGTGGCAATCCAGTCCTGACTGTAGACACGAGTGCTGATGCGCAATTCATCAAGCGTTGCATTTACTCCAGCAGCCGCTCTAAGATCAGCCGTTATCGCGGGAACGACACTATTCACACCACCAAAGTTTTTCAACGTAACTTGAGTTCCATTGATGTAGAGATGTAACGTGCCGGCGGAAAATACGGAGGTGAAGTAGTACCACGTTCCAGGCTGAATTCCATAACCCGCAGTGAAGCTTGCCACCCCGTTGTGCGTCCGCACCGTCGTTAGCCAGTCCGTATCGCTGGAACAGCAGTCGCTTGACCCAAGTCCCAGTACATAGCCGGCGTTATTGGAATCGATTCTTGTTAAGATCCCAGCGTAATTCGAGAATCCTGCAATATTGACCCATCCCGAATACGTCGCGGCAGTTGCGTTGTTCATCGATGTGTAGGCACCCAGGTCAAGCAAATCGGAGCTGCCATTAAATTTCAGTCCTGCCCCGAGTTTGCCCGCTACACTCATGGAAGCGGTGTTGCTGACTGACTTTCCTGTGGTGTCCCCTGTTGCCGAGTTCAATATTGCTGTGCTCGCGGCACTGTCTTCCAGATGATACACGCCTAGATATTGGGACCAAACCGAAGTCGGATTTGCCGCCGATACAGTCCCGCTCATTCCATACGCCAGGTAAAAGACTGTATCGATACTGTGGCTGAGCGACGGGTAATTCACAACGGCAGTTACCGTTCCCGTCGTACCGCTATAAGAGACGATCTCGTATGGCAAGACTTGCGTCAGTGCGGAATCCCCGAAGAATGCAACGTCTGCTCCCGTACTGCTTTGTACATGGCCGCCATTGGAGACGGTCTTAAGCCCAGGATCATTGAACACCAGATAAACAGGAAAGTTCGCCTGATCGGTGTTTGGTACCTGAGTGTGGGGCACCGTAACGGTACGGCTGTATTGATACGAAGTAGCGGCAGCACGGCTAACTAGCGGAGCCGTGCAAAGAGCCAATAATGTGATTAGTATTTGCTTTATCAATGGTTGCTCCTTGCCTTAGAAACTGCTCAGCGATACACGCTTCCACGTGTTCACGCCGATACAGAGGTAGTAGTAATTGCTGTCGAATGAAAATTGCCCAGTCGAACAAGCGCTGCTGGAGGAGGTGGGCGGTGTTAGCACCCGCAAGCTGAGCAACGACGGATCAGCGGCAATGGTGGACACGCCTGCGGATTCCGTGATGAGAATACCGGCACCGCTTTGAAGATTCTTCCGGACAAGAAATGCCCGAAAATCCGTTCCGCCGCCCACATCGAAGCTCCCATAGGTTGACGTCCATGTGAACAAGGGAATGGATCCACTCGGAAACGAAGTCACGCCGGGCACGTACGTGCATCCATTGCAAGTAAGTGAGGGAACACCCCCAACAGCTAAGTTGCCCGAGCCATCGATGTAGCCAAAGATCATGCCGCTGGTGGCACCCGAAGGAGTCACGCTGGCAGAGTTGGTGAAGCGGTAAACGGCGCTCCCAACGCGAACGTTACAGGGCGTTGTACCGGAACAGTTGGCTCCGATGGTCAGTATCCCGCTCGACAATGTCGATGCAAAATCACCAAGTTGCGACGCCATCGTCACCCCGGGAGGAGCAGGAGCGCTCGCGGGAGTAGATTCCAGGGTCCAGGTATTGACCGCTGTACAGGCATACAGATTCGACCCCGCAACAGCGGCACTATTGAAATAGAGTTGGCCTACTTGACAGGTGCCCGGAAGTGCCGAACCTACCGAGATTGGCCTGGTAAATGGAAAGGCCGAGAAGTCAGGATTCCGGCCCTGCGTCTGCAGATTTAAAGTCGTTGGATTGTTTGTGGTGGTTGTTGTCTGGGCGAATGCTTGATTAATAAACAGTCCTATCAGGACCATTCCTATTCGAATAAACATGTAGAACCTCGCGGCTCAACGAATAGCAAGCACATTCGTGACAACGCGTGCAAACTACATCTAAATCTTTGCAATCAAGGGGTCAACATTTTTCTGGGCGTTTTGTGACCCACTTGCAACCCGGCGCGTCTGGCGAAGGAAACGCTTGCTGCAAACCGAGCTTGTAACTCCTGTACTAACCCTCTAGTTCAGCGGGGTCGAGTGCAATGTCTTCCAAATGCTCGTCCGCGACTTCGACGGGGTTTAGGCCGAACCGCCTCGCTACGTCGGGTGCATAGCGGAGGAGATCCTGACGCAGCCGGAGCAGCGCCAAATCCTTGGCCTTAGCTTCCAGCATGATGTCGAAGTCGAGATCGGCCGTGGAGCGACAGAACGTGACGAATTCAAACGGGTGATTGAAGTCGGCGTGACCGGTCCATACAGGCTGCTGGAGAACGGTCTTTTGCTTGCCTGTCTTTCGATCTTTACGCGATACCTCGCGCATTTCTGTGCGAGGAGAAGAGAAGTGCATTTTGGGTTGCTGGCCTTGCGGCCATGTGGCGAGAAAGCTTTCAAGCGTGGGCCGTAGCGCAAGGCCTTCCGGATTCAGACACCAAAAGTGCTGAACGTCAAAGATGAGTCGGACACCGGTGCGTGCGTGGATACGTAAGATATTGGCAGCGCTATAGCGAATATCGTCATTCTCCAGAACCAACCGGGCGCGGACGCGCTCGGGCAGACGCTCCCAGGTTTGACACCAACGGTCGATTCCGCTCTCGATGTCTCCATAGGCGCCTCCAGCGTGGATGACCATCACGGCTTCACAGTCGAGTTCCATAGCGTCCAGAAGCTCCGCTTGCACACGCAGATCCCAGATGCTCTTTTCCCGGATGACCGCATCGGGGCTGTTGAGAACGATAAATTGAGAGGGGTGAAAGGAAAGCCGCAGATCTTCCTCGCGTGCTTTATTCCCGATCCGGCGGAGATCTTTTTCAAATTCCTTCAGTTGATTGTGGAATTGAGGCAGATCGGGATGAGTGGCATAAGGGGCAAGATCGGAAGCCATTCGGTACATGCCGATATGGTGACGATGAAGGTAATCAAAGATGGCATCGAGATATCCGATGGACACTCCGAGGCTGGGTCCCGTCTGCCAGCGCCGGGCATCATTACTTTTTAGGCCCGGTTCGCCCAGGATCTTTACCGGAAACCCCAGCCGCGATTTAGCCATTTACGATGTCCATGTACCTTCCGATGGTCGCAGACGCAGCATTACACTGTTAGTACCGCATCGGCGGAGGCCATCACAGTACCGAAGATTTTCCAGGATGGCACGGGAAAGCGGATTTAAACAGTCGAAGTTTAGAGAAAGTTCTGTCTATAAAGAGTCAGAGTGGTAGCTTGTCCAAGCTGCTCAAACTTAAAGAGATAAAGGAATTTCACTGTGATGAACAATTCACGCATATTTTTAAAGGGAACTCTATTTGCCATGGTCGTCGGCCTCGTTGCGGCGCAAGCCGGGAAAGCGGATACAATCATTAGTCTCAGCGGTATGCTTAACGGTGCGCAGGATATGGTGACTACACCATGGACCGGCACCGAAACGGCAACTCTTAATGAGACAACTAATCTATTTAGCTGGAATGTGAATTTCAGCTATTCGGATACAGCCGTGTACGGCGTACCGGACATGGCGCATTTTCACAACGGAGCGCCGGGCGTCGACGGCCCAATTATCATCCCCCTTGCGGATACTTCGATGATGAGTCCGATTGGTCCGATCCCTACATCGCTGGTTGGGTCACAGACAGTCACCTCAACAGAAGCCATGCAAATTGCGGCGGGTGACTGGTATGCAAATGTACATTCAACCGTTCACCCGGCCGGTATCATTCGCGGCCAACTGGATCCAACGCCGGAGCCGGCTTCGATGGCACTGCTCGGCGGTGGGTTGGGGCTTTTGGGCTTGATGGTCTTGCGTCGGCGATCCCGGCAGGCGTAGTCTCGCGCTATTAAAGGTAGGTTGGAAGAAGTTGAATTTCCGGGACTGCGGCGCGTGACGGAAGCATTGCAATCGCTAGAATGGCTTCCGCCACATCTGCAGGCTGCAGTGCTTTAGCTAATACGGAGGCGTCGGGCTTGACCGGGCGCTTCTCCAGTATTTCCGTATCCACCAAGCCAGGACAAATCGCGCATGTTCGAATGCCATGCTCTTTCTCTTCCATCCGGATGGCATGAGCAAGTCCTATTAACCCTCGCTTTGAAGCTTGGTAAGCAGCACCGGAGACGTCCGGCAGGATTCCTGAAATGGACGAAACGTAAATAAGGTGTCCCGATTTTCTTTCGCGCATGCTGGGAAGAACGGCACTGGTTGCATAATAGGCTCCGTTGAGGTTAACAGTTACAAGCTCATTCCAGACATCCGGAGTGAGATTTTTTAGAGCGCGCTGGCGGGTGTTTGTCCCAGACGCATAGACGAGGATGTCTACAGGACCCAAGGTCTTCTGAGTGTGAGCCTTCAGCTCCTCCATTTGGACAGGGTTGGAAGCATCAGCCGTTGCAATTTCAATGGACTGACCTCCTTGTGTAAGCTCATCCTGAAGTACACGCAGGCGATCCTCGCGACGCGCGGAGGCCATGACCTTTGCTCCTGCTTTAGCAAACAAGATTGCCGTTGCGCGGCCGATCCCGCTAGACGCGCCAACAATGAGAACGACCTTACCTTGTAATAATTCGGGCATTTTTTAATGAGCCTCGGCCGGAGCTCCTCCTGTTACTTTCTTCAGCAACCAAACAAGGGGCACGCAGATGAAGCAGGCAAGAGCAAGATAGCGGAAGTCGTCGATGTAAGACCAAAGCTGCGATTGCTGGTTCAGAACGAGCTGAAGCTGACCTAATGCCTGATGCTGCGCGTCCGGGGGACTGGCGCCAGCCGAGAAAAGGTTCGTGAATGAGTTCAGAGAATTTTGGACAATTGGATTCGATGGGTAGAGGTTTCTTCCGATTTCGCTGCGATGCGTTTGTTCGTGCCGAAGCACAATCGTGTTGACGAGAGAAATACCAACGCTGCCGCCGACGTTGCGCATGAGGTTAAAGAGACCGCTTCCATTGCCGACCTGCTCCCGCTTAAGCGCGCCGAGGGTTGCAGCGGATAGAGGCACGAAAACGAGACCCAAAGAAAATCCGCTAACGATGATGGGAATCGTGAGCGACCAAGGGCTGATGTCCATCGTGATGTGCCCGTACACCAAGGAACACACGCCGAATATCAAGAATCCCAGGCTTACCATAAAACGCGTGTCGACTTTACCCACCAGAAAGCCGATGAGCGGCATCGCAAGAATCGCACCGATTCCACGAGGCGCTACAACGAAGCCGGACGCGACGGCGGAATACTGTAACAGATCCTGCAGAAATAGCGGAAGAATCGACACGATTCCGTAAATGGCGGCGCCGAACATGAAAATAAGACCAGTGCCAATAGCGAAATTCCGATTCTTGAAAATTTTCAAATCCACCAGCGGCTTGGCTTTTGTGAGTTGTGTATAGACAAAAGCGAGGAAAGAGAATACGGTAATACCGAACGTCCAACGGATCCAAGTGGCGCCGAACCAGTCGTCGATTTGGCCGCGATCGAGAATCAACTGCTGACCGCCGAGCCAGAGGGCTAGGAAGCCGAGACCGATACCGTCGAGTTTGCCGGGGTCGGCTTCGGAGATGTAAGGCGGATCCTTGATGAATTGATGAATCAGGAACAGAGCGAGGATGCCAATGGGAATGTTGATGTAAAAGGCCCAGCGCCAGGAGTATTGATCGGTCAGCCAACCACCGACAGTGGGACCTAGTATCGGAGCGACAACAACGCCGAGTCCGAACAGGCCTTGGGCCAAGCCACGCTTCTCGGGTGGAAAGCTTTCGATAAGAATGGCTTGTGAAAGTGGTTGAAGAGCGCCGCCACCAGCACCTTGCACGAGACGGGCAACCAAAATGAGAATCAGGCTGTTAGCGGCACCGCAGAAAAACGACGCGACAGTGAAGATGATTATCGACGTCATCAGGAATCGCTTGCGGCCAAAACGGAGAGACAGCCAGGCGCTGGCGGGCAGGACCACCGCGTTCGAAAGCAGATAAAACGTCAGCACGTAACTGGCTTCGTCGCTGGAGGCGGCGAGGCTCCCGGCAATATAAGGAATACAAACCGACGCAATAGAGGTGTCAATCACCTCCATAAACGCGGGCAGAATAACAGCCACAGCGACGAGCCACGGATTGACTCCGGGCTGCATGTTTTCAGCGCCCTGATTTTGTTGGTCTGCCATGCAAAAGGTAGCGAGTGCCCGCTTTAGTTAACAGCTTAACTTTCTTCTTAACCAGATGCCGAGCGGAGGCGAAAAGTTTGCTGGTTTTTGCAGATGGTTACCGGCGAGCTTTTCTAGGGCGCAAAATTGCGGATTTGCGTTACCGTCGATGCATCCAAATGTTGAAGAACGGCGACCAGCAACTCGACGGCCTGATCGAAATCCCGACGATTCATGATTCCGTTATGCGCATGCGTGTAACGGACGGGAACAACGAGGTTCACGGTGGGAACACCTCCGTTGCTCTTTTGAATTTCGGCGGAATCATCGCCATATCCGGTGACCAGATCATATTGGAGCGGCAAATGTTGCGCCGAAGCCGTGCCGTTTACAAATTTTGCGAATTTACGATTAGGCAGTTCTGAAGCGTCGTATAAAAAAATGCCCGGGCCTGCGCCTAACTTCACCTGCGACTCCTCCGGACGCCCGGGAAAGACGTCTCCGGTGACGCCCGCTTCAAGCGAGATACCGATATCGGCTTTGATGACGTCAGCGGCTGTGTGTGCTCCCCTAAGGCCAATCTCCTCCTGCGTCGTGACGGCGTAAAAAAGGTGATTGCTATGCGGGGCGCTGGCGAGCCGGCGCATTGCTTCAATAATGATGGCGCACCCCGCGCGATCGTCCCAGGCTTTGCCGAGGTAGTTTTCTGTCCCGTTCAGAACGGTGAACGGGGAGTCCGGGACAATGGGATCGCCGGGACTGATGCCCATTTTGCGAACCTCGTCCGCGGTCTTCGCGCCGATATCCAGGAACAGACTATCGCGAACAAAGACCTGGCTGCGTTCCGCTAAGGGAACGACGTGGATGTCACGTATCCCGGTAACGGCGTTGACTGGTCCGTTCGAGCCGAGAATGATCCAACGCTGGTCGACCAGCGCCTGGTCAAACCACCCGCCGAGCATTTGCATCGTGAGCAAGCCATTGGGCGCAATACGCCGCACCATGCCACCTAATTCGTCCAAGTGGGCATCAATCATGACGCGAGGCCCTTCGGAGCCCTGCTCCGCGATGATGGAACCCATGCCGTCGAAACGAAGCGCCTTAGCGTACGGCTTCATTTCGGTGACCATCAGTTTACGAACGGGTTCTTCGAAGCCAGACGGGCCGAAGGCGTTTGAGAGGCGCTGAAGTAGATCGGTGGTGCGGTCCTGCGCCATAGGGCGACCTTGTACCGGAGAGCGAACTTGGCCCGAAAGAGCCAGTGCGCCGACAGCCACGAGCAGAGCAATTCGTGCGGCGGACAATTTATCTGAAAATCTCATCGGCTTATTGAGGGTTCAGTTTACCAGCAGTGGCGAAATTTGGTACTATTAGACGTATTTGTTCCTTCCGAATTCGACGAGTGCCCTTCCAATCAACACATCTCAAGCGTTCCTCTGGCTTTGGTTCTCTGCACGGTGCGACAAAAACGATAATCCTTTAAATCCTTTGGAGATTGATATAAATGACCAACATCTTTGTGGGGAACCTGAGTTACCAGACTACCCAAGACGACCTGGTTGCAGCGTTTTCCCAGTATGGCAACGTTGAGCGGGCAACAATAGTGACGGATCGCATGACCGGCCAGGCACGCGGTTTCGGCTTCGTCGAAATGACAAACAAGAATGAAGCGGACAATGCCATCACGGCACTGAATGGTGCTGAACTGAACGGCCGTGCGATGAACGTAAACGAAGCCCGACCGAAAGGCGAAGGCGGCGGTTTCGGTGGGGGTGGAGCTCGTCCCCGCAGTGGCGGCGGCGGTGGCGGTTTTGGGGGCGGCGGCGGCAATAAGCGCGGCGGTAGCGGCGGCGGCGGTGGCCGTAACCGTTGGTAAATTTAATGAACAAATTCTCTGACCTTTCGCTCCATCCCGTCTTACAGGCAAATTTGGCAGCGAATAGGTTCGTGGAGCCGACGCCAGTACAGGCGGAGGCTATTCCACCAGCCTTGAAAGGCTTAGATGTGGTAGCGACAGCACAAACCGGGACGGGCAAAACCCTCGCCTTTGTGCTGCCGTTGCTAAACACTCTGAGCGAGAAGCGCACCAAGGGAGTTCGGGCCTTGATTTTGAGCCCGACTCGCGAGTTAGCGCTGCAGATTCACGAAGTCTTCGGCAGGCTTTCGACCAATACCGGCATTCGGGCGGCAATTGCCGTCGGCGGACTGAATGAGAATGCACAGTTGCAGCAGATCAAGAGGGGCGCGGAAGTGCTCATCGCGACTCCTGGCAGACTGTGCGATTTCATCGGCCGCAGGCTGGTAAATCTCGCCACTGTGGAAATGTTGGTTTTGGACGAGGCGGATCGGATGCTCGATATGGGCTTCCTTCCGGCGATCGAGGAGATCATCGAGCAGTTGCCTACCGAACGGCAGACGATGTTATTCTCGGCGACAATTGAGAAATCGATCGCGCACTTGATCAATAAACATGTCCGGAAGCCCGTTCGCATTGCGATCGGAACCACCACGACTGCTTCCGAGCAGGTAGATTTGCATGTGTATGAAGTCAATGCGGAACGAAAGCTCGGTTTGTTGCGGTTCATGTTGTCGACAGAAGAGGGCTCGTTTCTCGTGTTTGCGCGAACCAAGCATGGCACGGACCGGCTTGCGCGGAAACTTTCCGGCGCAGGCGTGAAAGCGGTCGGCTTGCATGGAGATCGCACACAGAACCAGCGCAACCAGGCACTCAAAGGGTTTCAACAGGGATATTACCGGGTGTTAGTTGCCACGGACGTAGCGGCACGCGGTATTCACGTGGATGCCGTCGCTCATGTAGTGAATTTCGATATGCCGCAAGGGCCAGAGGATTTCATTCATCGAGTCGGCCGTACAGGCCGCGCTGGGAATCGCGGCGTGGCGTCGACCTTCGCTGGTCCGGGTGAGCGCGGCAACGTGCGGACAATCGAGCGCGTTCTGAAGACCAAGTTACTACGCCGGGAAGTTCCGGTGGAGCTTCCTGCGGATCAGCCTGAAATCAGGGAAACTGAGGAGAAAGCCGTTGTCAGCCGGCCGTTTAGCGGTGGGGCGGAAAAGTTCCATGCTAAGAATTTTTCGGCGAAACGGGGCGCAGGACCGGCCGCGAAGAAGCCGTTCCGGCAAGCTTCGCCATGGAAGAGCAAGGGTGCTCAACGGGCTAAGGTCGGACGATAGCTTTCTAGCCACCGGTAAGGTAAGGCCAGTTTAAACGGATTGGCCCGGCAAGAGAAAGGGGCAATGTAGACTCTACATTGTCCCTTTTTGCTGTTGGAAATCGCTTTAACAACTAGGCGGATACGGGCGTTTTTGCGGCTGGCTGTTTTTCAGTACGTTTGGTAAAAGGCAGTATCCGGCGAGGCTGGTTGTCGATCATGGGCTTGACGCGCAATGGACGCTCCTGGAGGATAAGCTCGCTAGCCTGCACGAGCGGCTCGGCATGGAACCAGCGCTGGAAGACATCATTGTGGAGGACGTTGCAGAATGAGGTAAGGCTCATCCCTTGATGATGGGCCATCCACTCATGGACCAATTCAGCCTTTCGGGGAAAAGGCCAGCGCGCAGGAGTATTGCTGAAGTCCGCGGATTCGTAGAAGCCGTAGTTGCCAACCCACTGTTTACGCGCCATTTGACGCAGATTTCTTATTGCGGCAGCAGCGTCAACAAGTAGGGCCAGACAACTGGCGTAAGGCGCTATGACCAGGAAGCCGGTGCGCTCGACGTGGAGCGCCAGGCCCGGCACGCCGAATGCCTGATATTGATAGTTATTTGAGTCATCCAGATGGCTGAACGCCGCCTCTGAAATACCCCAGGGAACCCGCCGGTTTGTTCCATAAGCTTCTTGAGCGCGTACGGCGCCTCGTGTGGCACGGTCCAACAGCGTCTGCGGATGAGACTTCATCCAGATGACCGGCATCAGGTATTCAAACATAGTGCCGGTCCACGAGATTAAAACGTTCTGGCGCTCACAAATCGTGTGCCCGCGTCCCAGGCGGAACCAGTTATCCTGGGCCGCTTCCCCCTTTGCAACCGCGATAAACGTAGCGACGCGCGACTCTGAGGCGAGCAGGTCATAACAGGATTTAGCAAGCTCGCCGGCAGAGACGTCGTAGCCGATGGACAGCAACTTGCGGCGCTTGTCCGCCAGCGGTGCAAAGTCCATTTCCCGAACAATTCGGTCCGCCTGGTCCGCAATAGCTTGGATGCGGCCGGCAAGTTCGCCAAGGCGTTCGCGGCAGGCTGGCAGTTCCTCACGAAGACGCGAAGCCGTAACCAGCACGTCGCCGGGTGCTCCGGAAGCGTTTAGAGCGTTCAACCTACGGTCTAGCTCCCCAAAAAAGGCGTCAGCGCCACGAGGAGTGAGCGGTTTGGCGGGCCATTCGAACTGGCCTTTGGAAAGGCTCCGAAGTGGCTGGTATTCCGGAAGGTTCCAAGGCTCAAACTTCTGTACTTCCGTCCGAAGTGCGGCGATGCGTCGCGCCAATTCGGCGGGCCAGGAGGCGCACTCGGGAACAGTCGACGGTGCCGTATCAACCTCGGCAGCGGCTGTCTCGGGCTTTAAGACGAGAACTTTCGGGAGCCAATCCTTCGGAGTCTTTCCCTTGAGGATTGTGGGTGGAATGAATGCTTTTTGCCGGAAACCGCGTCCCAGAAGGCCCTTGCCTCGGCTCGGTTTACAAGACAGATTTTGATGGTCGGATAGTCCGTGCAAGGCATTTTGCCGGATTAGGGGTTGATCGAGAAGGTCGAGACAACCTTGCTTCAAAGCCCACAGCGATGCAGCAAGATTGCCGCTGTCGACAGTGGATACGAATTGCGGCTCAAGAGGTTTTAACGTGAGATTGTTGTACCAGTTCACCCAATGCCCAAAGCGGCGAGGCAGCTTCAGGGCAGACTCCAAAGTCAACTCCGTGAGGGATACGAATTCGCTAAGTGTGATGTAGCCGAATTCGTGGGCTGCCTGCCTGACATTCAGCAGGAATCCGAGATTCGTGGGCGAAATCTTGTTGGCAACGCTTGCAGGAGACTCCTGAACAAAGTCGGGAATAAGCCAATGATTTTTTTCCGTGCTGTAAGTAACGAAGTAGCGCCAGGTAAGGAGCGACAACTCGCGCAGAAACTGGCGATCGTTGCTGGAAAGCTCTTCCTCTTCGGTATGGGGAGAACGGTTGAGCCATTTAGAGATCAGTTGCGAACAGCACCACGTCAAGATGAACGGCAGAGCATAAGGAGCAGCCTGCGGGCGCGTGAATAAACAGCAGCCAAGTGCGATACCAAGCAACGGAATCCCGTCGAGATAGATGTCCACTGGCGTACGTTTGCGGATTCCTAGTTCCGCCTCAGTAGCGGTTTCCCATTCGAGAAGGCGGCTGTGGGTAATAGTGCTACGGACAATCGTCCGCACAATGGCATCGATCGCGACCAGCGTTTGATGAGCAACGAACGCAATATTAAGGACAATGCTGACGTGCGCCGTTAAAAAATCGGTTAGCGCATCGCGAGTGCTCATCCAGTTCTTCTCCCAGGTGGTTCGAACGAGCGTAAAGACCAGCCGGAAGTAGATGGGCAGGAACAGTAAGGCTAGGTTGACAATCGTCCAAAAGCGGGGACCACCGGGCAGAAAGAACCAGCCAGCGACAAAAAGTAAGAAAGTAGCGGGTTCGACAAGACTGCGGCGAAGGTTGTCGAATATTTTCCAACGCGAGACCAGCGAGATGGGATTGCGAACGAGACGGCGCGATTCGTCGGGAACACGGTTAAAAATCCAGCGGACGATTTGCCAATCTCCACGAAGCCAGCGATGTTTACGGCGATTGTAAGCGCTGTAATGTGAAGGATAGTCGTCAATGACCTCTATATCGGAAGCGAGGCCAACGCGGGAGTACGAACCTTCGATGAGGTCATGGCTCAGCAAGGCATTGCGAGGGAATCTGTTTTCAAGGACCTGTCGCAGCGCATCGACATCGTAGATGCCTTTACCGGTGAAGATCCCCTCGCCGTAGAGGTCTTGATAGACATCGGACACAGCGCGTGAGTAGATATCGAAGCCAGTTTGACCGGAGTAGATGCTAGCGAGGCGGGAGCGGCTGGCGGATTGAACGCTAATGCCGACTCGCGGCTGGAGGATGCCGTAGCCTTCCGTAACGACGTTGCGCTCGGGATCGACGATCGGGCGGTTTAAGGGATGGGCCATCGTGCCGATCATGCGCTGCGCCGAGCCCCGGGGTAATTGAGTATCGGAGTCCAGGGTCAGCACATAGCGGATATGGGGCAAGCGTGAAAGATCGCCCGCTTTGACTGGAAATGGATCGAGAGCATTGCGGAGAAATTTGTTGAGATCGAGAAGTTTCCCCCGCTTCCGTTCCCAGCCCATCCAGGTGCCTTCGCGTGGGTTATAGACGCGATGGCGGTGAAAGAGATAAAAGCTGCCGTAGCCTTCCTCGCCGTACTTACGGTTCAAACCTTCAATCAGTTGTATGGCGAGGTCAATGCGGGGGTCGCTTTCCTCCGCATGCTCGGCGGAGTCCGGCAGGTCCGTGAGTAGCGCGTAATGGATGTTTGGATCTCGATTCACCAGATAGCGCACTTCGACGTCGTCGACAAGTTGCCGGATCTGTTTCTCCGTAATGAGAAGAGTAGGAACAGCGACGATGGTTGCGCAGTCCGGGTCTACTGCCATCGAGAAGTCCAGCTTGGGCAGCGGGCGCGGGGTCAGTACGGCGGTGACCAGGTAGTTGATCAGCTCGACCGCAGCCTGAGTTGCCGGCAGAATCAGAAGAAGCGCACTGAGGATCAGGCCCGCCGCCGCATGGGTTTTGACGAGGCTCATGATAAGCGCCACGACTGTAACAAGTGTCAGAATCTCAATCCCGATAATGTAGACTTCGTCGGGATTTTTGCGGAAGAAGTTCTGAATGCGGGTGGCTAGGGGGGCTCGATAGGATACGCGATCCAATAGAGATTTGGAGCCAACGTCGTCGATCAAATAATAGCCGACGTGGCGGGCTCGTTCGCGAATCCCCTCGGGAGCGAAGGCGTTCGTTTTTGCCGCTTGCGCCATTTCGAGAGCTCGCCGGGCGAGTTCCACTTCACCGGCTTCGGAATGCGAGGCAATCTTCGCAACGGCACGCCGGTAGTACTCGCGGCTGTCATATTCCATCCGCGGATACACGTTGGCTGGATCAAGAGAAAGAACGTGGTGAACCACCGAGAGCTCTTCAAGCGTTTCTTTCCAATCCGGTTCACCAATAAACCGAAGGCTAGTGATAATGCGGCCGATATCGAACGATGGAGCCTGGAGGCTCTGTGCCTGGAAGGCGTTGAGAGCTAGATGACCGCGCTCGGCGAGCGCTTCGAGAAGAACAAGCTTCAACCCTCCGAGCATCCCGGAGAGTTCCGCGAGCCGCAGCGGCTCTGTCCGTTGGACGGCTTTTATAAAGAACGAAAAGATGGGTTCGTTCAGGCGATAGTTCGTGGCGGTCAGCATCGCTTTTGCAAGCACGATGCAGCGGGGCATGGACTCGCCGGTGGACGATCGGGATAAGGGAAGGTTCGCCAGAATTTTAGTCGAATCTTGAAGATCCTGGATGTCTGTCCGGACAAGTCGCAGATTATCGTAAAGCCACTTGAGGTCTTCGGAAGGCTCTGGAGTTCGAAGACGGTAAAGGTTGCGTTCGAGCCGGGACAATGACTTCAGATGTTTACGGAAGATTTCCCGAGGTTTTCCGGAGGATTTGTTTCCGGGAAGCCAAACTCCTCCGCGCACCGCTCGCGCGGCATGACTCTCAAGTTCGACCTGCTCCGCTTCGCTCAGATCGGGGCGCAGTTCCGGTGTCTCCTGTTCATTGTTGGTTGGAATAGTGGGCTCAGACATTTAGGGACTATCGATAGCTGGACGCTTGCAACTCAAACATGTCGGCGTAACGGCCGTTCAGGGCTACCAATTGATCGTGGTTTCCTTCTTCCGCAATCGCACCGTTTTCCAATACAATGATACGTTCGGCCATGCGAACGGTGGAGAACCGATGAGAGATGAACAGGGCCATTTTGGTTTGAGTTAATTCGTTAAAACGCTCAAAGACTTCGTATTCGGCCCGGGCATCGAGGGCTGCGGTTGGCTCATCCAATATAAGAACCTGCGCATCGCGAAGGTAAGCACGGGCAAGGGCGAGTTTCTGCCATTCTCCGCCCGATAAATCCACTCCGCCTTCAAAGCGGCGTCCGAGCATCTGTTCATATTTGCCTCCAAGACGGCCGATTACCCCATCAGCCAGGCTTTTTTCCGCAGCCCGGCGAATCCGCTCATCATCGTTGAGGAGTTCGATGCGGCCAACGCCGATATTCTCGCGAGCGGTCATCTCGTAGCGCATAAAGTCCTGAAATATGACGCCGATTTCTTTACAAAGGTCCTCAATGTTGTATTCGCGAAGATCGACACCGTCGAGCAAAACTTGGCCTTCGGTCGGATCATAAAGGCGCGCCATCAGTTTGACGATGGTCGTTTTGCCCTGCCCGTTTTGGCCGATCAGGGCAATCCTTTCGCCAGGTTCGAGCCGAAAGTTAAGGCCTTTCAGAACGACGCGTTCCGTGCCGGGGTATTGGAAGGAGACGTTGCGGAACTCGAAGCCTTGCTTGATCGGGCGGGGAGCGGGAAGGGCGTTCGGCTTGGAAGTGACGGTGGGCTTCATCTCGTAGAAGGCGATGAGGTCGGTGAGGAAGAGAGCTTGGTCGGCGATTCCGGACAGCGTCGAGAAGATCTGAGAGATGTAGTTTTGAGCATTCATGATGTTCGTCGTGACGAAGACCATGTTTGAGTAAGACAATTGGCCTTGCACCGTCTTGAGAATGATCCAAAAGTAACAGCCGTAATAGCCCGCAGTGCTCAGAACGGATAAGAAGGAAGTTGCCACCAATCTGCTTCGTGAAAGCGCCAAATTTTCATCCAGAATTTGATTGGAGAGCAGGGTAAAGCGATCCGTGAAGAACCGGCTGAGACCGAACAACTTCAACTCTTTTGCAGCCTCTTTGCTGCCCCCCACCTGCCGCAGATAATCGAGCTCCCGTTTAGCGGGCGTCTGCCGGAAGTTTTTTGCGTAATTGAGGAAGGCAAAATGGCTTTCGCCAAGGAACGCCGGCAGAAGACAGGCAATAAGGACCAGCAGTAGCCAGGGCGAATAAATGAGGATGGCTAAGGAGACCGAGAATGCTGATATGGCCAATTGATACAAGCGTCCGATCGCCTGAATCATTCCAAGACGATCGGTGGCTTGAACTCGGGCGCGCTCCAGACGATCGTAGTAAACGGGATCTTCATAGGTCTGGAGATCGAGCGCGGATGCGTGCTCCATCGTTTGAATGCTGACGTGGCGGGTGTACCGATCCGCAAGAACCTGATCGTAGTAATCGATGCCGCGACTGAGCAGGTTGCTGAGAACGACAAGGGCGCCTTCCAGGCCAACGAGAAACCAGAGATGATCGGAAACGTTGGCCTGGTGATGAACGATATTGGCAATAAGGCCGATAATGAGGCTGGCGACTTTGGCTGTCGCGACAGGCATCAAGGCCACAATTGTCCGCAAAACTAAGCCTGCGCCTACAACCCAAGGACCCGAGTCCCACACGATGCGGAGAACGGGCGGAACGTTCTTAAGCGCGCCCAGCCGTTCCCCCCAGGCGCTAGAAGATACTTGATTATTCTCTGTTGTCACGCGTTGCCGAGTTTTGAATAGACCATTTCAGGATAGATACCGTCTATCCCCATAAAATTACGCACAAATCTTCTACTTACCCGTACCGCTACTGGATGGCTTAACATAAGCGAGCGCTGAACCAACAAGATCGGTAACAGGTAGGTCTCGCGCTTCGACTTTCGCCGCCAGTTCCGGGCTCATCTTCTGCGCAATGATGAGGTGGTCGGCCCAGGCCAGTGTCTGATCGACCGAGTTGTCGAGCAGTTTGCCGATATGCGGAATCTGCTGCAGCAAAAAGTTCCGGTTGCTGCCGTAGATCGACTCCATTTGGATGTGAGGATCGAAGATGCGCACGTTTCGCCCTTTGCCGATCAACTGCTCCAGAAGAGTGACAACAGGGCTTTCGCGAAGATCGTCGGTGTTTTCCTTGAACGCAAGCCCGATGACTCCGAGGCGGGTGGCGGGTAGGTCGAGAACGGCATCCACCGCACGTTGCAGATGGTGATGATTGCTCGGTATAGCCGATTGGAGGAGAGGCAGGTGTAAATCGAGCCGGTTACCGCGATAATTCAAGGCCCGCAGATCTTTGGGTAAGCACGAGCCGCCAAACGCGAAGCCGGGTTTCAGATAAGCGGCTGAGACGTTCAGCTTCTTGTCTTCGCAAAGTGTGGCCATCACCTCGCCCGGATCGACGCTCAGCCGCGAGCTTAGCGCTCCGATTTCGTTCGCAAACGCGATTTTGACTGCGTGAAAGGCGTTGCAGGCGTACTTGATCATTTCCGCGGTTCTCAACCCCACTAGGCAGGGGGGAACTTGCAAAGATTCGTACAACGAAGCAACCCGGTCGACAGCCGCGGAATCTGTACCACCGACAACAACAAGCGACGGCTCGATGAAGTCCTTGACCGCAGTTCCTTCTCGCAGAAATTCGGGATTGGAAACAACCGAAATCAGCGGATTACCCCCGAAAATCGGGGCCACAACTTCTTCGCAGGTGCCTGGAAACACAGTGCTGCGAATCGCAATGGTCAAGGGCTTGGAACGGCCTGCAAGTGTGGCGGCAATCTCCTGGATGACGCGCCGCATTTGCTCCAGTCCCAGGTTGCCATTCTTTTCGGAAGGCGTACCTACGCAGATCAGCGCGATATCGGCATCCGCAATGGCAGCGATAGAGGTGCTTGCGGTTAAACGGCCGGCACTCACGTTCTCGCGAACCAAATCTTCAAGGCCGGGCTCAAAAAACGGAGCAACGCCGTTCATTACATTCCGGACCTTGTCGTTATCACGATCGATACCGGTGACCTGATTCCCTAAACTTGCCAGGCAAGCCGCGGATACACACCCGACATAACCAAGACCAAGTACCGCAACGTGCTGCTTTCTCGCTTCTGAACTCATGTTGTCTCGTCTTAGTATGTCATCGGCCACAACCGGCAAAAACTTTAGTCAAATTGTCGTTTTTTTACCTTTTCTGGTTTAGGAAGGACCGGTAAATGTCAGTCATGCGTGCTGCCGAGGCCGATAGCGAAAACTGCTCGTGAATGAGCCCGGTGGAAGCGAGCGCTAGTTCAGTCCGAAGCTGCGCGCTTGCAGCGACGGAATTCAGCTTTTCGGCGAGATCGTCTGCATCGCCTGGACGAAAGAGAAGACCCGTATCGCCATGGCGGATCAGTTCGGGATTTCCGCCCGTTTCCGATGCTATACAGGCGCAACCACTGGCCATGGCCTCCATAAGCGAGTTGGAGAGCGCTTCCGAGAGTGACGGCAGAACAAATATATCGATTGATTCGAGCCAAGACGCTACATCGGAGACCGCAGGCTGAAAAATACATTGGTTGCGAATGCCCAATTGGTCAGCGAGAGAATTGAGGCTGGCTAACTCCGGGCCGCTACCGACGATGAGAAGGCGAGCTGTCTTGTCCAGCGCGGTGCTTTGCGCAAATGCTTTCAGCAGGCTGGGCAAACCTTTTTCAGGCCGAAGCACGCACAGCGCTCCCACGATGAGGCTGGAATCTGCGAGCGCCGGAACACGACGCCTTGCTTCAGGATGAAAACGGGAAAGATCGATTCCGTTGTAGCAAAGATGAAGAAGGGATGCTGGAAGGCGCTCATTATCGATAAGATCCCGCCGGACTGCCTTAGAATTCACGACAATGCCGTTTACTAATTTATCCGTGAAGCGCAATATTTTTCGGTAAAAACCCGGCGTAAGATCGCGATGCGCACGCTGACTGGACAGAACAATCGGCGTTTGGAAGGCGCGAGCGACAGGAACTCCGAAGCAATTCAGAGGGTAATCGAAAGTATGGACAATTTGAATGCGATGTTTTCGCAAGTAAGAACCGAGTTGCCAAGCGCCGATCAGAGCGTTAGGCTTCATGAATGAGGTAACAGGGAAACGGACAATCCGAATGCCAGCCCGGCGGAGTTCATCGGAACGAATTCCCTCATGGAAGCAAGCGACGTGGACATCGAACATGGAGCGATCAAGCGCACGAGCTATTTCAGTCAGTTGCCGCTCTGTTCCTCCAGGCCCCAGCTCACGAGCCATCAACATGATTGGAATTGGGGCAGACACTCCCGTTATAGTAACCAAGCTCTCGATCTCGACTTGCAAGCTGGTCACAATAATTAAAAATTTTTCTCGTCCCTCATAAAATTCAAAATTCCTCGTAAACTTCCCAATTCCACTGTTTGAATGACCATATCTCCCGTCAAGTTAAATCTCGTTCCAGGAACGTAAATGGTATTTTTCCGCCATGAAGCAGAATGAACGTTCGAAGAATCCGGTAACACAGCCTCTTCTAAAAAAACTTGTGGAGTTCGACAGAGCAAAATCAAAGTCGTTGTCCTCCCCACCATCCGTCAACTCACAGGTGCTACAGCCTGCGGAACTTGACCAAGATTCGGGAGGCGGCTACAACGCCGATCACACTTTTCCACAAGCATAGGAACAAGCTGGCGGGCTTCTCTCGCCAGCTTTTTCTATTTGTCATCCAATCCGCTACACTGATTCCTTCAGCAAGTGAAGGAACAAACAAGTTACTTGAGCGCCGGCGTGGATATAGACGAGGCGGATCAAGCCGTCTCTCTCATCAAACGCCATGCTGCAAGGACCTTGACTCCGGCTGTCCTTACCTCGATTGGTAGCTTCGGCGCGGGATTTTCCCTGAAGGGCTGGCGTGACCCTGTGCTTGTAAGCTCGGCCGATGGCGTCGGTACCAAGCTGAAGGTCGCCTTCCTCACCGGACAGCACGGCACGGTCGGGGAAGACCTCGTAAACCACTGTGTTAACGACATCGCTGTGCAGGGCGCAAAACCGTTATTCTTTCTTGATTACTTCGCAGTGGGTAAGCTAGAGGCGCCCGTGTGCGGCAGCGTCGTTGCCGGTATTGCGCGCGGCTGTAAACAGAACGGCTGCGCTTTAATTGGCGGCGAAACGGCCGAGATGCCCGGGCTATATTCCGCAGGGGAATACGACCTCGCGGGCTTTATTGTCGGCGCGGTAGAACGGAAACGTATGCTCACCGGTGTTGATATAGCGCCCGGTGACCTGCTGCTAGGTCTTCCCTCTAACGGTCTCCACACGAACGGCTATTCTCTAGCCCGTAAGCTTCTGTTCGAAATCGCTGGCCATCAGCCCGATGACTCGGTTCCAAGTCTCAAAAAGACAATAGGCGAAGAGCTTCTTCGCGTTCACAGATCCTACTTAAGGCCCATCGTAGCCCTCCACGAAGCGAAGTTCTTAAAAGCGGCCGCCCATATTACCGGTGGAGGCCTCACCGATAACATTCCTCGTATCCTGCCCAAGAACTGTGCCGTGGAAATCAATCTGGGCTCCTGGCCCAGCCTGCCGATCTTCGATCTGCTGAAAAGCATCGGCAATGTGCCTGAGGATGACTTTCGCCGAACGTTCAATCTCGGAATCGGCATGGTGCTGGTCGTTTCCGCAAAGAAGCTTGGGTTCGTTTCGCAAATTCTCAAAAAGCTGCGAGAACCATTCTTCGAAATCGGCCAAGTGATAAAAGCTCGGCCCGGTAAGCCGCCCAAGGTCTCCTACCTATGAACCCGCGCTTGGGGATTCTTCTATCTGGCCGTGGATCGAACTTTGAAGCGATTGCGCGAAACGTCCTCTCCGGCGCACTGGCCTGCGACATCGGCGTCGTCTTCTCCAACCGCCCCGACGCCTCCGGGCTCAGTCGTGCCCGCGAACTCGGTTTTGCTTGTGAGGCTCTGGCCTCCGCGGGTACGGAACGAACCCAGTTCGATTCGCAAGTTGTTGATCTACTGAAGCAGCACCGGATCGATTGGGTTTGTCTCGCAGGCTACATGCGGCTGCTGAGCGGTGGGTTCGTTTCGCAATTTCGTCACCGCATCCTCAATATTCACCCCTCGCTTCTTCCGGCTTTCCCGGGCCTCGACGCCCAATACCAGGCGCTCGTCCACGGAGTCAAGATCGCGGGCTGCACCGTCCATTTCGTCGACGAAGACCTCGATAGCGGTCCGATCATTCTTCAGTCCGCTGTCCCGGTCCACGATGAGGACACATCGGAGACTCTCTCGGCCCGCATTTTGGTCGAAGAACACCGCGTCTATTCAGAGGCCATCGCCTGGATGCTGCAAGGCAACTACCGGATCGAGGGACGCCGGGTTCTAAAAATCTAAATCTTATACAGATGTTGAAATACGTACTTTCGATCCTCTTGATCCTTGTTGTTGCCGCCTTTGGGTTCGTTTGGTTCTCCGGCAAAACCGTCGAGTTATCGCTGCCAAAGCCCGTCGTCGCCATTGGCAGTGAAACACCTATCACCGTAAACGCAACCGGCCCGAACGGCCTCAAATCGTTCTCGGCGACCATTGAGCAGGACGGTCAAAACCAGACCGTCTTCACTAACGGCAGCAAAACGAAGCAGCGAAGCCGCACCTATACGTTCCCTGTCGGCAGAAAGGAAGCATCGTTCTTAAAAGAAGGACCGGCAAAGCTGGTGTTTTCGGCAAAATCGAACGATCCTCGTGGCCGTCAAACCCAAATCAGCCAACAGGTCCAGGTTGTGCTGCATCCGCCCACCATCGTTGCCGACGGTCGCCAGCATTATGTGAATCAGGGCGGCTCCGAACTAGTCACTCTGGATCTCGGGGGTTCCTGGACCGACGCTGGCGTTCGCGTAGGCCAATATGTCTCCGGCACGTTTCCCATGCCGGGGCAACCGGATAACAGTAATCACCGTTTCTCGCTGTTCGCCTATCCCTGGGACATCGATCCCAACACAACGCCTCTCGCATTCGTGCGTAATGCAGCAGGAACAGAGGTAACCACTACGTTTTGGACCAAAGTTTTTCCGAAAAAATTCCGCAAGAGCAACATCCCTCTAAATGATCGCAATCTGCAAAAGGTGGACGGCGAACTGGACCCGGACGGCACTGGCAGCCTCGTCGATCGCTTCGTAAAAATCAATCGCGAGCTGCGCAAAAAAAACGCGCAGACGATTTTCGAGCTCCGCACCCACACCGTCAACCGCATGCTCTGGTCGGGTCCCTTTATTCCGATCAAAGGCGCACGGGAATCCTACTTTGCCGATAGGCGCAGCTACTACTACCAGGGGCACAAGGTCGATGAACAGGTTCACCTCGGTTATGACCTGGCCCAAACGGCGCATATGTCCGTCACAGCCGCGAATTCAGGGAAGATCATTTACGCAGACCGGCTCGGCATCTACGGCAATTGCGTGATTATCGACCACGGCTACAGCCTCCAGACGCTCTACGGACACATGAGCAGGATCGATGTAAAGGTGGGAGATATGGTTCAAAAACAGCAGCACATCGGAGTGAGCGGGTCCACTGGCATGGCCTTCGGCGATCACGTTCACTTCAGCATGTTAGTGCAAGGAATTCAAGTGGATCCCAAGGAATGGTGGGACGAACATTGGATCCATGACCGCATTCTGAGTAAGCTCGACTCTCGGGAAGCCGCGAAGATGGAGACTGCCGCCCCAGCGCCGGAGTCGGCGACAGTCCCGCGCCATCATAGAAAACACCATCGCTGAAAACACCATCGCTAAAACAAACAGGCTCGGGAGCAAGCCGCTCCCGAGCCTGTAAACACAAGTATTGACTCGTTCTACTCGTTGTTTTCTTGATTCTCTCCGCCACGAAGCTGTTTCAGTCGTTCTTCACGGCGCGCAGCGCGGTCTGCGGCACGCTTCACCAACTCGGAACCTACTAATTCTAGCTTTGCTGTTTCCGCACCGTCGCCTTTTCTCCAACCAAGCTTCACGATGCGGGTGTATCCACCGTTCCTTTGATTGAAGCGGGGCCCAATCTTATCGAACAGCTTCTCGACAACTTCCGGCTTCAAAATAAAATTCAACGCCTGCTTCCGCTTGTGCGGAGTGTCTTCTTTCGCAAGCGTAATCATCTTTTCAACCAGCGGTCGAGCCGCTTTCGCTTTCGGAATGGTAGTTGTGATGCGCTCTTCTTCAATTACACTGGTAACCAATCCACGAAGCAACGCGCGCCTGGCACTTAAATCGCGTTTGAGTTTTACTCCCGCTTTACGATGACGCATGGTTATTCATCCATTCCCGCGTAGTTGTCGTCTGCTCCAAAGTCTGAAGGCGATGCCGGAGGCGCCGAGCCAATTAATCGTCCCTGGGCATCGAACTTCATACCGAAAGCTAAGCCAAGACCTGAGAGAATTTCTTTGATTTCGTTAAGGGATTTACGACCGAAATTCTTGGTGCGAAGCATCTCCGACTCCGACCGCTGCACCAAATCGCCAATGGTTTGAATATTGGCGTTCTTAAGACAGTTGTAAGAACGGACGCTCAATTCCAGCTCTTCGACCGAGCGGTTCAGAACTTCGTTCATCTGGTTTGCGGCGCGCTCTGTCGGCTCTTCGGCAACTTCCGGTGTTTCTTCGAAATTGATGAAGATCGTCATGTGATCTTTCAGCAGCTTCGATGCTTGGCCAATCGCGTCTTGAGGCGATATAGCTCCATTCGTCCAGACTTCGATGGTCAACTTATCGTAGTCAGTATTCTGACCAAGGCGCGCCGCTTCCACCGTGTAGTTTACTTTACGGACGGGCGAGTGGACCGAATCAATCGGAATGTAACCGATCGGCAAATCCTCATCGTAGTTGCGATCCGCTGAGACATAACCCCGTCCACTCTTGATCCGCATCTCGATATTGAGCTTGCCGCCCTCGCCGATGGTGGCGATGTGCAGATTACGATCTAACACCTCCACATCCGCGTCGGTTTCGATTTGGCTGCTCATCACTTCCCCGGGAGTTTCCGCACGGAGACGGGCAATGCGCATGCCTTCGTTCATCATCTTAAACGGAACCTGCTTCAGGTTCAAGATGATGTCGGTGGCGTCTTCTACAACGCCTGGAATAGGACTGAACTCGTGGGAAACTCCATCGATGCGCACGCCCGTAATAGCGGCGCCTTCAATGGAGCTCAGTAAAACACGGCGCAGGCCGGTTCCAATAGTGGACCCGAATCCACGCTCGAACGGCTGGGCATTAAATTGACCAAATCGCTCCGTGAGCGTCTCGGTGTTTGCGACTAAACGCTTAGGCTTCTGGAATCCCTTAAACATATATTTCCTTTTCGCCGGATCTCGACAACACTTACTTCGAGTACAGCTCGACGATCAGCTGTTCGTTCAGTTGAATTTGCACCAGTTCCTCGCGCTTCGGCTGTTGCAAAACTCTGGCCTTTAGAGCCTCACGATCCACTTCCAACCAAGAGGGACTGGGAGTATGCGCCGTAGCGTCCCGTGAGGATAGTATTTGCGGACTAGTACGGCTTTTTTCGCGAATCTCGATCGAATCCCCAGGCCTAACGGTAAATGATGGAATATCGACCTTCCGATTATTTACCGTGACATGCCCGTGACGCACAACCTGACGTCCCTGCGCCCGGCTAGTGGCGAACCCTATCCGGTAGACCACGTTGTCGAGCCGACGCTCCAGCATTGAAAGCATCAATTCGCCCGTAATACCTTTTTGATTAACAGCCTTCTCGTAAAGATTCCGGAACTGCCCCTCGAGAACTTGGTAGTAGCGCCGAGCTTTTTGCTTTTCCCGAAGTTGCAGGCCGTAACCAACAATCTTCGGCTTCTTATCCTTGCCGTGCTGTCCAGGAGCAAAATTGCGCTTTTCAATGGCGCACTTCTCACTGTGACAACGTTCGCCCTTCAGGAACAACTTCATACCCTCGCGACGGCAAAGCCTGCACACGGGGCCGGTATAACGTGCCAATCTAAAAACCTCCCAAATGACAAAACATGAGGTGCGGTTTACGGCCTTTACAAGCCTTCTTCCCGCTTACTACTACGATTTATGGACGGCAGAACCGTCCATAAAATTGAACTGAGAATCAGACGCGGCGCTTTTTGGGGGGCCGGCATCCGTTGTGTGGAATCGGTGTGACGTCCTTGATGGAGCGCACATCTATTCCCGCCGTGGATAACGCACGAACAGCGGACTCACGTCCGGACCCAGGGCCAGCCACTCGAACTTCCACCGTTCTCAGGCCCGATTCTTTGGCCTTGTTTGCCGCAGTCAGGGAAGCCTGCTGCGCTGCGAACGGCGTTCCCTTCCGGGAGCCACGAAACCCGAGAGAGCCCGAGCTAGACCAGGCCAACACATTCCCGATAGGGTCAGTGAAGGTGACGATAGTGTTGTTGAAAGACGCCTGAATGTGAACCGTTCCGAACGGGACGTTCTTCTTTTCTTTTTTCTTGAACGTCTTTTTCTTGGTCGATTTTGCGGGGGCTTTAGCCATTTGTCCTTATCTTCCTAACCTATTTCGTTGCCTTTTTCTTACCCGCCACAGTGCCCTTGCGCGGACCCTTGCGAGTACGTGCGTTGGTGTGCGTTCGTTGACCCCGCGCCGGTAGCCCGCGCCGGTGGCGCAGTCCACGATAGGAACCCATTTCCATCAGGCGCTTGATGTTCATGGAGACTTCCTTTCGCAGGTCGCCTTCGATCGCACCTTCGCCCTCAATCAGGTTACGTAGATGATTCACTTCCTCTTCGCTGAGGTCAACCACCTTCTTCTCCGGATCCACGTTGGCACGGTGTAAGAGTGACAAGGCCCGAGTGCGGCCAATGCCATAGATATAGGTCAGTCCGATAGCTGCCCGTTTTCGATTTGGTAAATCAACGCCTGCAATACGCGCCATAATACGATTCCTTCTTAACCCTGCCGCTGCTTGTGCTTGGGGTTGGTGCAAATGATGCGTACCACGCCATGGCGATGAATCACTTTGCACTTATCACACAATTTCTTTACTGATGCCCGCACTTTCACGACATTCACCCTTTCGTCAATAACTCTACAACTCGTCCGCGCGTCCGGTCGGAAACCGAAAGCGCCACGCGCACCCGGTCGCCTACCCGCAAACGCACAAAGTTCGCTCGCTGCGTGCTGGGAAGATGAACAGTTAGTTGATGCTCATCTTTCAGCCGAATCCGCGCGAGCGCAGCAGGCAGCAACTCTATAACCGTTCCCTCAGCCAATCGCTCGGCCTCCAACGGTTCGACTGCCTTCTCCATCAAAACTCCTGCCCCGTCCACTCCGCACCCTAGGGTCGCGACAGTACCCATGGGCCATTGTCCGTCACCGCCACCATATGTTCAAAGTGAGCAGAGTACGAACCATCTTTCGCCACCGCTGTCCACCGATCGGACAGCACCTTCGTTTCCGGTTGCCCGGCATTTACCATTGGCTCAATCGCTAGAACCATGCCTGGCTTCAGCCGTGGATTCTCTCCCCGGCGATCCACATAATTCGGAATCTGCGGCTCCTCATGAAGAGACGTGCCGATCCCATGACCCACAAACTCACGCACAATCGAAAAGCCCTGAGCGAGCACGTGCTTTTCTACCGTGCCGCAAACATCGAACAATCTGTTTCCCGAACGGACCCGATCGATTGCCAACTCCAGGCTCTGTGCCGTTACCGCCAGCAGACGCTTCACCGAATCATTGACTGCCCCAACGGCTACGGTCAGTGCTGAATCGCCATAGTAGCCATTCAACAGGACGCCCGTATCGATAGAGACGATATCGCCCGACTTCAATTTCCGCTTCGGCGAGGGCATCCCATGCACGACTTCGTCGTTCACCGACGTGCACAGCGTGTACGGATACTTCGTTCCCGCCGCTTGCGAGTAGTACCCTTTAAACGCCGGCTTTGCTCCAGCTCCGGCGATCATTCGTTCGGCTGCCACTTCGAGATCCTGAGTGGTGACGCCTTCACTGACCAGGGCCTTTAATTCCTCAAGAATCCGGTACACCAACAAACCGCTTTGGCGCAGCTTCTCCAGCTCCGCCGCACTTCTCCGAACAATCATCGCCCGACGTTCGCCTCAGTCACAACTACCGACCCGTCCACAGACGCCGCAATTAGGCCCGTCGCCGCCAAGGCACCGCAGACCTGCCGCATAATTTCATTCGGAGCCGAACCCTGCCCGTCGATTTCAATCATCGGGACGCCAACCCGCCGGAAATACTCTAACAATGGCCGCGTTTGCAGCTCGTACTGCTCTAACCGCTCCCGGATGACAGACTCCCGGTCATCCTCGCGTGTTACCAGCACAGCAGCGTCCAAATCACAAATGCCAGTAATCTTCGGAGGATTTGTAGTCAGGCTATACAGCGTTCCGCAAACCGGGCACTGCCGCCGACCACTTAGGCGCGCTACGATTTTTTCGTAGTCAACCACTAAGTGTACCACGGCCGGCTCGAATTTACGCCTTTTCATCATCTCCAGTAGGACGCCCGCTTGATTTAAAGTGCGCGGATATCCATCAAGAATGACGCCCCCGGAGCAGTCATCCTGCAGTAATCTTTCTTCTACCAGTTGATTTGCCAACTCGTCCGATACCAACCGGCCGGATTTCATGAGATGTTGAACGTTACGCCCTATTTCGTCACCCTCGCTTATGTGCTGCCGGAGCATATCGCCAGTGGAGATATGCGGCCCCTTGAGGCAGTGCCGCAGCAGCTTTGCCTGCGTACCTTTCCCCGAACCAGGGGAGCCGAAAAGGATGACGGCAGGAACGAATTTGGTCGCTTGTTCTTCCAAAGGATTTAACTCGTCGCGCTCCGGCGCCCACGAATGCGGCCGGCGCGAGGCGTAAAACCCTCATAGTGCCGCATGATGAGCTGCGCTTCGATTTGGTTCACCGTATCCATCGCGACACCCACGACAATCAGGAGCGACGTGCCACCGAAGAAGAAGTTCACTCCTAGTCCATCCAATATGAATCTCGGAAAATGCGCGTCGATGAAGTTGCCTACAAAAGGAAGGCGTTGCAACTTGATGCCCTGAATCATAATTTGCGGAATCAGCGACAAAATGGCGAGATACAACCCTCCGACAACCGTGATCTTCGACAATATCTTATCCATGTACTCGGCCGTATTCCTGCCGGGTCGAATGCCAGGGATAAATCCGCCATACTTCCGCATATTATCGGCCGCTTCATTGGGATTGAAGATAATTGACACGTAGAAGAAGCAGAAGAAAATGATCAGTACCACGTACGCCAGATAATACAGAGGCGCAGCTCCGCCCAGGGAACCCAACATTCCGCTCAGCCATGGACTGTTCTTCACAACACCGAACTGCATGGCCGTCTGCGGCAGGGCCAATAGCGAGGAAGCAAAGATAATCGGAATAACGCCGCCAGCGTTTACTTTTAGCGGCAGATGCGTCGATTGGCCCCCCATCATGCGCCGGCCAACGACGCGCTTCGCATATTGCACCGGAATACGCCTCTCGCCGCGTTCCACCAGCACAATAAAGCCGACCACCGCCACCATCACGGCCAAAATGATCGCCATCTGCAGCGGATTCCACTGGTGGGTGACGAATGTGTTGTTGTAAATACTGATCGCCGCGCCCGGCAGCCCCACCACGATCCCGACGAAGATAATCAGCGACATCCCGTTACCGATGCCGCGATCTGTAATCTGCTCTCCCAACCACATGATGAAGGAAGTACCCGTGGTGAACGTGAGAGTGGTCATGAAGATGAAACCGAACCCAGGGTGCAGGACAAAGTTTCCGTCCGAGTTCTGAAGCGCCAATGCAATACCAACGGACTGCACAATCGCTAATCCCACCGTGAGATAGCGCGTCCATTGCGTAATCTTTCGACGCCCCAACTCGCCTTCTTTCTGGAGTTTGTCGAGGGTGGGGATGACGACCGTCAACAACTGCAGAATGATTGAGGCCGTGATATAGGGAGTGATCCCCAGCGCAAAAATGGTCATACGGCGAAGCATTCCGCCGCTGAACAGGTCGAAATAACCTAGAAATCCGCCGGCGTTCTGCTTAAAGAACTGCTCGAAACGGTTCGTATCAATTCCGGGCGTAGGAATGTAGGCACCGATCCGGTAAACAGCAAGCAACGCCAGCGTAAATAGGACCCGCTTCCGCAACTCCGGTATCCGGAATACATTCGCGAGAGCTTCAAAGAACTTTGTCATGTATCAGTTCACACACTTCACAACAGAGCTTGCTTAGAGTTGAGTCTACTTCTTCCCGGCGTCGGCGGCAGGCTCTCTTTTCGCTAGAACGTCCGCCGTTCCGCCCGCCTTCTGGATTTTGTCGGAGGCCGACTTAGAGTAGATATGAGCCTTCACCGAAATTTTACGGGTCAACTCGCCATTACCTAAAATCTTAAGACCCGACTGCAATTTTTTAATGACACCAGCGGCAACGAGAGACTCCGGGGTAAAACTATCGCCCTCTAATTTCTCCAGGGTGGCGACATTCACGATGGCATACTCTTTCCGGAAGATGTTCGTAAAGCCGCGCTTTGGCAAACGGCGATGAAGCGGCATCTGACCGCCCTCAAAGCCGCGCATTTTGCTGTAACCAGAAATCGACTTGGCACCCTTGGCGCCACGACCGGAGAACTTGCCGCGCCCGGAACCCATACCCTGTCCGATGCGCTGTTTTTTGTGCTTTTGGCCCTTTGGGGGCCGGAGATTACTAAGATTCATTTTGGCGGTTGTCCTTAACGCGGGCGCACTATTCCTTCACGATTTCGAGCAGGTGCGGCACCTTGGCCACCATGCCGCGAAAACCCGGCGTGTCAGGGCGCTCCACAACTCTGTTGATTTTATGAAGCCCCAGGGACTTCACGATATTCTTATGTTTCTGGGGAGTGCAGATGACACTGCGTACCAGCTTGATCTTGATCTTGCCTTCAGCCATTGCATCGCTCCTTATAATTTTTCAATGGGGAGACCGCGCATGTCCGCGATCGCGTTTTTGTCGTAAAGCTGCTCCAAAGCGGCAATGGTGGCCTTCACGACGTTATGCGCATTGTGAGATCCGATCGACTTCGTTAGAATGTTCGGGATTCCCACTGCTTGAATGACGGCGCGCACCGGACCACCCGCAATGACGCCGGTACCTTCCGGAGCAGGTTTCAGCAGAACAAGTCCGCTGCCAAACCGCCCGAGAACAGGGTGGCGGATGGTCGTTTCAAGAACATTCACCTTGCGGAGGTTCTTCTTGGCGGCTTCGATACCCTTCTTGATGGCGGAAGGCACTTCCTTTGCCTTCCCGGTTCCATAGCCAACCACTTTCGCGCCCGGATCACCGACGACCACCAAGGCGGAAAAGCTCATATTCTTACCGCCTTTGACGACCTTCGTGACGCGGTTGATGCTCACAACCTGTTCTTTCAGGTTGAGATTTTGCGTGTCTACACGCTTGGCCGTACTGTTCGATGTCATCGGTTAAAACTCCAGTCCCGCTTCTCGCGCTGCGTCGGCCAGCGCCTTCACACGTCCGTGATACAGATAGCCGCCACGGTCGAACACAATTTTGTTGATACCCTTCGCCTTGGCGCGTTCCGCCACTGTTTTACCGATCAGTTTGGCGCCTTCGACATTGCCGCCTTTTCCTTTCAGCTCTTTTTCAGTGGAACCCGCCGCTGCAAGCGTGTGCCCTTCGGCATCATCGATAATCTGCGCGTAAATATGGTTGACGCTGCGGAAAACAGCAAGCCGCGGCCGCGCTGGGCTTCCTGCAACCCGGCTGCGAATTCGCTTGTGAATCCGTTTACGAATGACGTCTCTAGAATCGCGAGCCATTATTTCCCTTTACCTCCGGTCTTACCAGCCTTTTTGCGCAGCACTTCACCGGTAAAGCGCACGCCCTTGTTCTTATAAGGATCAGGCGGACGAAGGCCCCGAATGAGAGCCGCAGTTTGGCCGACCGCCTGCCGGTCGTGCCCGGAAACGATCAAGTGCGTCTGCCGGTCTACTTTCATATCGACGCCAGGGGGCAGCAACAGCTCGATCGGATGAGAGTATCCCAGCGAAAACGTCGCCACGTTACCCTTCACGTCAGCACGATATCCGGTGCCGACCACATCGAGTTCGCGAGTCCACCCAGCCGACACCCCTTGCACCGCGTTCGCGGCCAACGCGCGAGTGAGTCCATGCAGCGCGGCGTACCGGTCGTGATCCCGGACTACGGCAAGCTCTTTGTCCTTCTGTTCGATTTTAATTCCCGCCGGGATGGGTACCGTGAGCTTGCCCTTCGGGCCTTCCACCTGTAGCTCGCTGCCAATATTGATCTTTACGCCCTGCGGCAGCGGTATGGGCTTTTTTCCTATTCGTGACATGGTATTTCGAGTTCCTTACCAGATTCGGCAGAGCACTTCGCCGCCAACGCCTTCATTACGGGCTGCTTTGCCTGTCATCACGCCTTTGGGCGTTGTCAAAATATTGATGCCGAGACCGCCGAGAATACGGGGAATTTCCTTGCTGCCGGAATACACGCGGCACCCGGGCCGGGATACACGCTCGATTCTGGAAATGACCGGCAGGTTGGCCGGCGTGTATTTCAAATAGATACGGATGAACTGCTTCGATCCTTCTTCGGTGAGCTTGTAGTTGAGGATATATCCTTCATCCTTCAAAATACGCGCGATTTCATTCTTCAGCCGGGAGACGGGGACATCCACCTTCGCATGACGCGCAATGAGTGCGTTGCGCACCCGCGTCAGCATATCGGCAATGGGGTCTGCTGTCATTTACTTATCAGCACCTTTCATTCCTAATTGAACCTTTAGAGGAACTGGCAGTCCTACTACCAGCTCGCCTTTGTCACGCCGGGAATCTCTCCGGCCAGCGCAAGCTTTCGGAAACAGATCCGGCATAAACGGAATTTGCGTAGAAATCCGCGCGGACGGCCGCAGCTTTTGCAGCGATTGCGCGAACGGCAGGAAAACTTCGGCTTCTTTTGTTCTTTAGCGATCTTGGCGGTTGTAGCCATTTTATTTACCTTCTACTTACTGGCGGAACGGCATGCCCATGTGGCGAAGCAGTGCGACGCCTTCCGAATCCGTTTTTGCGGTGGTCGTAATGCAGACATTCATGCCTTTTACTTTGTCCACCTTGTTGTAATCGATCTCGGGGAAAATCATTTGATCCTTCAACCCGAGCGTATAATTGCCGCGGCCGTCGAACGACTTGGGCGAAACACCACGAAAATCACGAACACGGGGCAGGGCAACATTCAGCAAGCGGTCCAAGAATTCGTACATCTGGTCGCCACGCAGGGTCACCATGCACCCAATCGCCATCCCCTCACGCAACTTAAAGGCGGCGATTGACTTTTTGGCCTTGGTCACCACGGGCTTCTGGCCCGCAATGGCCGCCAACTCATTCACCGCGCCGTCCATCAACTTACTATTGCCGGTGGCTTCTCCCAAGCCGATGTTCAGCGAAACTTTCTCCACTTTTGGTACCGCCATCGGGTTCTTGTACCCGAATTCCTTGTTCAAGGCCGGAACGACGGTGTTCAAATAATGATCCCGTAGTCGTGCTTTGGACGGTGTTGCTTCTGACGAAGTTGCTTTGGTCGCCATCGTATATTCCTTCTCGGCCGGTTCCAAACGGCCTCATTTCTTTCCTGAATCCCTACTTCTTGTCGAGCGATTCGCCGCCCTTACGAGCGATACGAACCCGGCGCGTACTTCCGCCGACCGTCTCCATTTTGTATCCGATTCGCGTCGGGACGCCGTCCGCAGTCATGATCATCACATTAGAGGCATGGATGGAGAGTTCCTTCTCGGCGATGCCGCCTTTGATCTGCTTGGCCGGGTTCGGTCGCGTATGGCGCTTTACCACCATCACGCCCTCTACGGTCACTCGTCCTGAAACGCGATTGACCTCGAGCACCTTGCCGGTCTTTCCCTTGTCGCGGCCGGCGACGACTTTGACCAAATCATCCTTTTTGATCTTGATCCGGGCAGGAGTTCGGTCTCCCTTTTCCTGGCGGCGCTGATAAGCTGTTTTTGCCATTGTTAAATTACCTCCGGCGCGAGCGACACGATTTTCATGAAGCGCTTGTCACGGAGTTCACGGGCCACCGGGCCGAACACGCGTGTCCCCACCGGCTCGCCCACATCGTTGATGAGGACCGCGGCATTCGAGTCAAACCGGATGTACGTACCGTCCTTCCGGCGTGTCTCCTTCCGCATACGTACCACCACGCAACGAACGACCTTGCCCTTTTTGATATTGGAATCGGGCGCGGCTTCCTTAACGCTCGCGGTAATGATGTCGCCTAGACCCGCGCGAAGTCCGAGATCGCCGCCGCGAGGCAGGATACATTGCAGCCTGCGCGCGCCGCTGTTATCGGCTACCTCCAGGATAGTTCGCATTCCAATCATGACATGTCTCCCAAAACTGACTCAACTCTTGCTCAGGCTGACCTTTCTCAGGCCCGTCCCGAACTACTTTTTCTTCTTAGCCGTCTTCTTTTTAAGGGTCTTTTTTACCCTCGTATCGGCGCTCGCTTGAAGGGCCGGATGATCCACATCCACCAGCGGCGCGCGGCGCAGGATGGTTTGCAGTTCCCAACGTTTTAGCCGGCTTAAGGGACGGCACTCGACGATGCGGACAAAGTCGCCCACATGAGCTGTTTGCTCCTCGTCGTGCGCATAAAACTTCTTCCGTTTGCTGACGATCCGCTTGTACATGGGATGAGGCACACGCCGCGTCACCTCAATAACGATGGTCTTTGCCATCTTGGTAGAGACGACCTCGCCGAGCTTTTCGTTTTTATGGGCGACCTTTTGCGCCTCTTGTTCTGTTGCCGCCATGCCTGACCTCAATCCTTACCTGTTGCCTAACTCTTACTCTTCTTGCCGGTCCGCGTTGGTTTGGCCGCCGAAACCGGAACTGCCGATGCCACTTCACCGCTGGCGCTCTTCTCGTTGAGAACCGTCATGAGACGCGCCCGATCCTTTTTCAAGACCCGGTATTTTTTGAGTCCTTCCATCTGGCCCATGCCCATTTGGAAACGGAGCCGGAATAGCTGCTCCTGTGAATCCTGGATCTGGCGCTGCAGTTCGCCCGAGTCGAAGCCGCGAATTTTTTCTGCCTTCATGTGCTTGCCTAGCTTACCTTTATTTCTTCCGTGGGCTGCGTACGAACAATTAGTTTGGTCGGTACGGATAGCTTTTGCGCCGCCAAGCGCATAGCCTCGGTAGCCGTTTCGAGCGAAACGCCTTCCATCTCGAACAGCATTCGCCCTGGCTTCACCACGCAAACCCAAGCCTCCGGCGCACCCTTGCCCTTACCCATACGGGTTTCTGGCGGCTTTTTAGTAATCGGCTTATCGGGAAATATCCGAATCCATACTTTGCCACCACGCTTGATAAAACGCGTCATGGCGATACGGGCCGCCTCAATCTGACGATTCGTCACCCAGCCGCAGCTCATCGACTTCAGACCGAAATCTCCGAACGCAAGCGAAGATCCGCGCCAGGCCTTCCCTGTCATGCGGCCCCGCTGCTGTTTCCGGAACTTCACTTTTTTCGGCATCAACATAGCGTTAAATCTCCTTCCAAGCGCAGGAAAGCGCCCTACTGGGATGACTCCTTACCCTCTGGCGGCGTATTCCCCTCGCTTGCCGGGGCGGTTTCTCCGGCATCGCGGCGCTGTTCTTGCTTCCAGGCCGGAGCAGACGCGGGGGGCGCCATCGGTGGAATCACCGGCGAAGCCGCAGGTTTTGGCAGATCAGCCGGAGCCTGCTGCACGATTGGACCGACCGGCTCAGCAGCCGGTGCTTGACCGATGGGACGGCGATCCCGATCCCCCATCCGGTCGTCCCGCCGGCGGCGGCGCGGTTCGCCTTCATTGCGGAGAGAGTTGCCGCGGCCTGCACCTTCCAGCACTTCACCCTTGTAAATCCAAACCTTGATCCCGATCACGCCATAGGTCGTGTGGGCTTCACTAAATCCATAGTCGATGTCGGCGCGCAGCGTATGCAGCGGAAGTTGACCCTGCAAATACCATTCACTACGGGCAATTTCGGAACCATTCAAACGGCCCGAAACACGCACTTTGATACCCTTACAGCCAAACCGCAAGGCAGAGTCAACCGACTTGCGCATAGCGCGCCGGAAAGCGACTCGCTTTTCAAGCTGCAACCCGATGGATTCAGAGACCAACTGCGCATCGAGCTCCGGCCGGTGCACTTCCTGAATATCGATGAATACCTCGCGCTTGGTCTTCTTCGCGAGATCGCCCTTCAATTTCTCGATTTCCGCGCCCTTTCGTCCGATGATGATACCGGGCCGCGAGGTGCGAATCGTGATGCGAAGCTTGTTTCCAGGGCGGTCTACTTCGATCGAGCTGATGCCGGCGGCCTTCAACCGGTTCTGCAGCGATTCCTTGAGCTCCAAGTCCTCGTGTAGGAGCTTGGCATAGTCCTGCTTGGCAAACCAACGAGAACGCCAAGTCTTTGTAACACCTAAACGAAAACCGTAGGGATGTACTTTCTGACCCATTCTCTTATTCCTCTCCCTCGCCGGATTTCTCGCCGACTTTGACGACAATGTGCGACGTGCGTCGCTGGTACCGGTAGGCTCGACCCATGGGAGCCGGCCGGATACGCTTCTGCCGCGGCCCCTCGTTCACGAAGGCTTCCGTGACGACCAAGCGATCGACATCAATGTCCCGCGACTGATTTTCCGCGTTCGCAATCGCGGACCGGAGAACTTTTTCCACAGCCGGCGCGATGCGCTTGTTGACTCCGCTGAGGATGGTGATCGCATCGCCCGCCTGCCGACCGCGAATCATATCGACAACCAGACGCGCCTTCTGCGCCGAAACGTGAATGTAACGAGCTTCGGCCTTTGCCACCTTTGCAATTTCGTCTGCCATAGCTATCTCGCACCTTTCTCGGTGGCCTTCGCAATATGTCCCTTAAATGTGCGGGTAGGCGAAAATTCACCCAGTTTGTGGCCGACCATATTTTCGGTGACGTAGACCGGAATAAATTTTTTGCCGTTGTGGACAGCAAGCGTATGCCCGATGAACTCCGGTAAAATCGTTGAACGGCGCGACCACGTCTTCACGACGGTCTTTTGGTTTTTGACACTCAGCGCTTCCACCTTTTTCACCAGGTGGTCGTCGACGAATGGTCCTTTTTTCAGTGATCGACTCATGTCCGATTCCTCTTCGCTTTAGCGCGTTACCGCTTCTTTGCCTTCCGCGTCACGACCCACCGGTCCGTACGCTTATTATTCCGGGTCTTGAATCCGCGCGTAGGTTGGCCCCAAGGCGTCACCGGATGGCGACCGCCGGACGTCTTTCCTTCACCGCCGCCATGTGGGTGATCGACCGGATTCATTGACACGCCGCGATTATGCGGCCGCTTTCCCAACCAGCGGGTTCGACCGGCCTTGCCGAGCGAGACGTTTTCGTGCTCGACGTTGCCAACTTGGCCGACGGTCGCCATGCAATCCAATAAGACCCGCCGAATTTCACCCGACGGCAATTTCAGCAGTGCGATTCCGCCCTCTTTCGATACCAACTGGGCCTGAGCACCGGCTGAACGGGCCATTTGGCCGCCCTTGCCGGGCTTCAATTCAATGTTATGAACGACGGTACCGGCGGGAATATTCTTCAGCGGAAGCGCGTTGCCGACCAAAATGTCGGCCGCCGGTCCGGCTGTGACGGTCCGGCCCACTTCCAAGCCTACCGGACAAATAATATAGCGCTTTTCACCATCGACGTAATGCAGTAACGCAATTCGGGCCGAGCGGTTCGGATCATACTCGATTGACGCCACCCGGGCTGCAATCCCTGCCTTGTCCCGCTTGAAATCGATGATGCGGTAGGCTTGTTTTGCTCCGCCGCCGATGAACCGGCTGGAGATTCGTCCCGTTACCGAACGACCGCCGGTACGGTTCTTACCGGTGACCAGCGATTTTTCCGGCCGATCCTTCGTGATCTCGTCACGCGTGAGATACGTCTGGAAGCGCCGCGTCGGCGTTGTTGGCTTAAAACTCTTTATAGGCATGACGTGGTTTCTTTCTTCCTATATCTCGGCGTACTCAGGCACTTTTTGCCCTTCGGCAAGCCGCACGTAAGCCTTTTTCCAATCGGACGCATACCCGGAGAAGCGGCCGCGGCGACGCAATTTTCCGACGTACACGCTTGTCCGTACGTCCGCGACCTTCACCTTGAAGACCGTCTCGACGGCCTGCTTAATCTGAATCTTATTCGCGTCCTGGTGCACTTCAAAACACAGCGTTCGTTCCGCTTCGCGCTTCGCGTGCCCCTTTTCCGTAATCAACGGACGGCGAATCACATCATATACGTTCATTACGCCAGCGCCTCCGACAATTTCTTAGCGGCAGGTTCGCTCACAAACACCTGCTGATGCGCGAGCAGATCGTAGACGGTGACGTTTTTGGTGGGAACCAGTTTCACGCCGGGCAGATTGCGCGAAGCCAGCGACAACTTGTTGTTCTCGCCAAGCTCTACCAACAAAACCGTCTTTCTGCGCTCCAGCTTTCCAAGCACCTGCAGGAAAGCTTTTGTCTTATGGTCCGCAAGCTCGAACGCCCGAACCACCTTTAACTCCCCGTCACGCAGTTTGGCACTCAGCGCGGAACGCAAGGCGCCCAACTGCATTTTGCGCGGAAGTTTGTATTCATAGCTCCGCGGTTGCGGACCATGCACTGTTCCACCATGACGCCACAGCGGTGAACGAATCGAACCCATACGGGCGCGCCCCGTTCCCTTTTGCTTCCAAAGCTTCTTACCGGAACCAGACACCTCGTGGCGAGTCTTCGTCGCCGCCGTCCCGGAACGCTTGGCAGCAGTATACTGCCGCACCGCCTCATACAGCAGCGCTTCATTTACTTCGGCGCCGAACACCGCATCAGCTAGCTCGATGGAGCCCACTGTCGCGTTGTTCAGATCCACAATATCTACACTCGGCATTGTTCCTGATCCTATATATCCAAAGGCGGCGGTTAGCGCTTGCTCCGCCGCACCATCACGTATCCGCCATTCGGCCCGGGAATCGCTCCCTTGACGGCGATCACGTTGTCCTCGGTATCCACGCTGACGATTTCCAAATTGCGCACCGTCACCTGCTGCGTTCCCATCCGTCCGGCCATCTTCATGCCTGGAAAAACGCGGGAAGGAAAGCTGGACGCGCCAATGGAGCCAGCCGCACGGTGAAACATTGACCCGTGCGACGCCGGACCGCCCTTGAAATTGTGCCGTTTGATAAGTCCGGCAAATCCGCGGCCCTTGCTGGTACCGATCACATCGACCACTTCTCTCGGCTTGAATTCTTCCGCCAGCACCCGGTCGCCCTGTTTCATATCGCCGTTGCCGTAGCCGACGCGAAACTCATGCAGAAACCGGACACCATCGGCGCCGGACTTCTTCAGGTGATTCGCCAGCGGCTTAATCTGCTTCTTGGCGTATTCCACGAGACCAAGCTGCACGGCATCATAGCCATCCGTGGCCGGAGTCTTCCTTTGCGTGACGACACAAGGCCCCGCTTTTACGAGCGTGACAGGAACAACCTGCCCCTCCGCGTTAAACACCTGCGTCATTCCGATTTTTTTGCCGAGAATTCCTGGACTCATCCTATTACCTTTGGCCTTATTTCTTGCCGAATGCCTTTATTTCTACGTCCACGCCCGCCGGAAGATCCAGCTTCATGAGCGCATCCACCGTGTCCTGGGTCGGCTCCAGAATGTCCAGCAGCCGCTTGTGCGTACGAATTTCAAACTGTTCACGCGACTTCTTATCCACGTGCGGCGATCGCAAAACCGTGTAGCGATTCTTCAATGTCGGTAACGGAATGGGCCCTGCCACGGATGCGCCGGTACGTCTTGCCGTATCGACAATGTCACTTGTCGACTGATCCAGGATGCGGTGGTCGTACGCCTTCAGTCGAATGCGAATGCGTTCTTTCATGTTCGTTTTTGCTATTCTTCTCTTGTGCATAGGCGCGAAAGAATTTATCTTTCGCGCCTATGCACTGAATGCGCTGTTCTAGCTGACGATCTCCGTCACGGTGCCGGCGCCGACAGTGCGGCCGCCCTCGCGGATGGCAAACCGCAGACCCTTGTCCATGGCGACCGGCGTGATCAGTTCCACTTCGATCGAGACATTGTCGCCCGGCATCACCATTTCCATGCCTTCGGGCAGCTTCGCTACGCCCGTCACGTCCGTGGTGCGGAAGTAGAACTGCGGACGGTAACCGTTGAAAAACGGCGTGTGCCGCCCGCCTTCGTCCTTCGACAGCACGTATACTTCGCCCTTGAACTTCTTGTAGCCCTTGATCGAACCCGGCTTGGCCAACACCTGGCCGCGCTCCACGTCGTTCTTTTCAATACCGCGCAGCAGCAGGCCCACGTTGTCCCCGGCCCGGCCTTCGTCCAACAACTTCTTGAACATTTCCACGCCCGTCACCACCGTCTTGCGCGTGTCCGCAAACCCGACGATTTCCATTTCCTCGCCGACCTTGCAGATGCCCCGCTCGATGCGTCCGGTCACCACCGTGCCGCGCCCCTGGATCGAAAAGATATCCTCGATCGGCATAATGAAGGGCTTGTCGATCGCCCGCTCCGGCATGGGAATGTACTCGTCCACCTTCGCCATCAGCTCATCGACCGACTTCTCCCAATCGGCTTCTCCGTTCAACGCCCCGAGCGCGCTCACCTTGCACACCGGAATATCGTCGCCCGGAAACTGGTAGCTCGACAACAGCTCGCGCACTTCCAGTTCCACCAGCTCCAACAGCTCGGGATCGTCCACCATGTCGACCTTGTTCAGCGCCACCACGATGTACGGTACGCCCACCTGCCGGGCTAAGAGAATGTGCTCGCGCGTCTGCGGCATCGGCCCGTCCGTCGCCGCCACCACCAGGATCGCCCCGTCCATCTGGGCGGCGCCGGTGATCATGTTCTTGATATAGTCCGCGTGCCCCGGGCAATCCACGTGCGCATAGTGCCGGTTCGCCGTCTCGTACTCCACGTGCGCCACGGCAATCGTGATCCCGCGCGCCTTCTCTTCCGGCGCATTGTCGATCGAATCGAAACTCCGGAACTTGTTCTTCGGATTGTGCTTCGACAGCGTCTTGGTGATCGCCGCCGTCAACGTCGTCTTCCCGTGATCGATGTGCCCGATCGTCCCTATATTTACGTGCGGCTTGCTGCGGTCAAATTTCTCTTTCGCCATGCTGCATTATCCTTTCCGTGCTCTTTTCTCTTCCCTACTTCGCAACACCCTTATTGCGGTTAATGATTTCTTCCGCCAAATTCCGGGGTACTTCCTCGTATTGGCCGAAGTGCATCGTGAAACTCCCACGACCCTGCGTACGCGAACGCAACTCGGTCGCATAACCAAACATTTCCGACAACGGAACCATCGATTTAATAATGTGCGTTCCGCCGGCAATCTCGGTTCCCTCCAGGCGCCCGCGCCGGGAAATAAGATCACCATTTACCGAACCCATGTAGTCTTCGGGAACAGTCACCTCGACGCGCATCACCGGCTCCAGGAGCACCGGCTTTGCTTTGCCGGCCGCTTCCTTGAAACAAATCGACGAGCAGATTTTGAACGCCATTTCCGATGAGTCCACATCGTGATAGTCGCCGTCGAACACCGTCACCTTAATGTTGTTCAAGGGATACCCGGCGAGGATGCCGCCTTCCAGCGCTTCGGTCACACCCTTTTCGATGGCTGGGATAAATTCCTTTGGAATATTTCCGCCAGTTACCGCATTGGCAAACTCGAAGTCTTTCTCCGGGTTTGGCTCCACGCGCAGCTTCACGCGCGCATACTGGCCACTGCCGCCGGTCTGCTTCTTATGGGTGTAGTCGTACTCGGCTTTCTGACGAATGGTTTCGCGATAGGCTACCTGCGGTTTGCCGACATTCGCGCCTACGTTGAATTCCCGCTGCATGCGGTCAACGATGATCTCCAGATGAAGCTCACCCATTCCAGCAAGAATCGTCTGCCCGGTCTCGGGGTCGGTTGAGACATGCAGCGTGGGATCCTCGGTCGCCAGCTTGTGAATCGCTATGCCTAACTTCTCCTGGTCGGCCTTCGTCTTTGGTTCAATCGCAAGCTGGATGACGGGTGCAGGAAAATTGATCGACTCCAACAAAATCGGCGATTTCTCATCGCAGATCGTATCTCCGGTGACCACCTGTTTTAGGCCGACCACAGCGCAGATATCGCCCGCCAGCACTTCCTGAATTTCCTCGCGCTTGTTGGCGTGCATCTTCACCAGACGGCCAATGCGCTCCTTTTTACCCTTGCTGACGTTATAAATCGACTCGCCCGCGTTCAACTTGCCCGAGTACACGCGAATAAAACAAAGCTGACCCACGAACGGATCGGTCATGATCTTAAACACGAGCGCGGAAAACGGCTCGGCGTCACTGGGCCGGCGAATCATCGTTTCTTCCGGGTCATCGACAGAATGCCCTTCCATGGGAGGAACATCGAGCGGCGAAGGCAAGTAGGCGCACACCGAGTCGAGAAGATTCTGAACACCCTTATTCTTAAAGGACGATCCGCAGATCACCGGGAAAATCTTTTGCGCGATGGTGGCTTTACGGATACCGGCTACTAGTTCCTGCTCGGTGACGGGCTGCCCTTCGACAAATTTCTCGAACAGAGCATCGTCGCTTTCTGCTACCGCTTCAATCAGCTTTTCACGATATTCTTTGGCTTTTTCGACTAGGTCCGCCGGAATTTCGACATCGTCGTACTTAGCGCCCAACGTTTCATCGTGCCAGAGACGGGCGTTCATCTTCACTAGGTCGACGATTCCCTTGAACTGATCCTCGGCCCCTACCGGCAACTGGATCGGCACGGGGCGCGCACTCAATCGATCGGCAATCGTGCCGACCGAGTAATAAAAATTTGCCCCAACCCGGTCCATCTTATTGATGAAACAGATACGCGGGACGCCATACTTGTCGGCCTGACGCCATACTGTTTCCGACTGGGGCTGCACGCCAGCGACGGCATCGAAGACCGCACAGGCTCCGTCGAGCACGCGCAGACTGCGCTCTACCTCGGCAGTAAAGTCAACGTGACCGGGAGTATCGATGATGTTGATATTGATGTCGTTCCACTGGCAGGTAGTGGCGGCGGAAGTAATCGTGATGCCGCGCTCCTGCTCTTGCGCCATCCAGTCCATGGTGGCGGTTCCTTCGTGGACTTCACCGATCTTATGCGTCCGTCCGGTGTAATACAGAATGCGCTCGGTCGTAGTTGTCTTACCGGCATCGATGTGCGCCATGATACCGATATTGCGCATTTTCTCTAACGGCGTGGTGCGAGGCATTTTCTAATTCACTTCCAAATCAACAATAATTACCAGCGATAATGCGCGAAGGCCTTGTTTGCTTCCGCCATGCGATGCACATCGTCTTTCTTCTTCACCGCGCCGCCACGCATATTGGCGGCATCGTTCAATTCGTTCGCCAGCTTGTCAGCCATGCTCTTGTCCGGGCGGTTCCGGGCGTTCGTGATTAGCCAACGAAGCGCTAAGCTGACACGGCGATTCTGAGAAACTTCCACCGGCACCTGATAGTTGGCGCCGCCGACACGGCGGCTCTTCACCTCAAGCAGCGGCTTCACGTTCTCCACGGCCTTCTTAAACATTTTCAACGGATCGTCCCCGAAGCGGTCCCGCAGGGTATCCATCGCACCATAAAAGATATGCTGAGCCGTGGTTTTTTTGCCGTCCCACATCATCGAGTTCACAAACTTCTCGACAAGCGTGGAGTTAAACAACGGGTCTGGAAGAACTTCTCTCGGCTCCGGCCTTCTACGACGTGGCATATATCTCCCCTAGTTGCACCTTTCGGGCTTATTTTTTACCTTTTGCCGGAGCCGCAGCCGCTCCGCCCTTGGGACGCTTCGCTCCGTACTTCGAGCGGCTCTGCTTACGATTGGCGACACCTGCTGTGTCGAGCGTTCCGCGAACAACGTGGTAGCGCACACCGGGAAGATCCTTCACACGGCCACCGCGAATCAGGACAATGGAGTGCTCTTGCAGGTTATGTCCAACACCCGGGATGTACGTGGTTACCTCGATACCGTTGGTAAGCCGTACGCGAGCCACTTTACGAAGTGCTGAGTTTGGCTTCTTCGGAGTGGTGGTGTATACGCGGGTGCAAACTCCCCTCCGCTGCGGACAGGCCTGCAATGCAGGGCTTGCTGTCTTGTACCGGGTCGGCTTACGGCCCTTGCGCACAAGCTGATTAAACGTCGGCATACTCTTTTTCCTAACTAAGGCGCACAAAGACGGGCACAAAAGCCCACTCTAGGCGCAGACATAAATCTTAATCCCACAAAGGAAACTGATATTGAAGCTCTCTAGAATGAGCAGAAACATCCCGCCGCATCCCAAACGCTCAAATTTCTTGAACACTGCCCTAAAAGAGCTGTCCAGCAGGCTCGAATACAATCGGCTGCTAATGATTACTGCAAGAAGGCTGATATAGCGTCTTCACCAGCCTCAACCGCGAGGGTAACTACTTCGGGTATGGCCCTTACCGGATTTCCAAGGTCGCAATCCTAAAAAACAGGATGCTATTGGTCCAGCAGCGGGGCCCGACTTTCAGCCGGATGCCCAAAATCGGGCATGGTAGCGCAAAAGCCGAAGAATCAACTCGCCAAACTTTTTTAGTGTAAGAGTGATTGGTACTCCATGTCAACAATATGACCGCCCAGAGAGCGAAATTTTCTATTTGGTCCTGCTTTAAGGGACTATTCCGCCTGTCCTTCAACCAAAAACTGCTCGAATTTACCACTGGCGGTCTTATAAATATTGAGGAGGACAGCTTTCCGCTCGTACTGAGCGCGGAAGCTCAGATGTGTCATGCCGCCTCTTTGCTGTTCGCTTTCACGAATCAGGAATTCCAGTTTGCCCAGGGGAGAAAGCGATGTCTGGTAGTCCGCGAGCGCCTTGCCGCTGAAGTACGAGTTCGCATCGGAGGTAAACTGTTGGCGGTCAATGTGCCCAAGCTGCAATCCATTCAGGATGGTACGAACCTGATTGTCCTGAGCCGTCTTCTGCGCGGATTGCCCAGGCTGTAGCATTATCAATGAAATCTGCTCGGATAAGGGCCCGATGAGGCTGACGCCGTCCTCATTCGACAGCACAGTAACGGCAATGCCTTTGGCCGGGTATATCCGATTCATCGCAAGAAACCCGGAAACCTCGCCGCTGTGCATGATTTGCGGCGTACCATGAAACTCGCCCACCTGTAGTCCTAGCGCATAGTGGGTCGGCTTGCCATCGGCAAGTTTGACGTCCTGTGTCAATTCACTGTAGGACTTTGCTGACAAGATACGCTTTTGAAGCACCGCATTATTCCACTTTGCCAAGTCGGGCGCCGTCATGCAGAGCTCTGCCGCCCCGAGATACCACCCTGCGGCCTCCCGCGCTACCGGACGCGGGGGTCCCAATGCGTAACGGGTATAGGCCTGTGCATCGGGCCGTCCTCGTTCCAGGCAATTGCCGGCCGACCGCATGTCTAAAGGTTGAAAAATTGTCCTTTCGAGAAACGGAACCAGCCGCTCGCCAGCGGCTTTCTCGAATATTCGCGCAGCTAACACGTAGTTGGTATTGCTGTACTGCCACTGCGTGCCGGGTTTGAAGTTCAACGGCTTCTTAGCCCATCGCTGCAGAATTTCGTCTGCCGTGACGGACTTGGTCCACTCCGGGATGAGGTAGTCTTGCGGTGCATAATCCTCGTATCCGGACGTATGCGAAAGCAATTCTCGTAGTGTGATCTCATTGGCACGAGTAAGATCAGGGAAATACTTCGACACCTTGTCGTCGATCGAAAGCTTTCCCTTTTCCTGCTCCAGCAACAAAGCTACTGCCGTGAACTGCTTGCTGATGGAGCCGATCGCATAGCGCGTACCGGCCCCAGCAGATACATTCGTTTCGATATCCGCTTTTCCGAAGGCCTTGGCGTAAACAACGTGCCCGTTTTGGACAACCGCGACCGAAACGCTCGGAGCACCGCTGCTTTGGAGGGCTAGGCTAGCCGCCCGATCCAACTCGCTTGCCGGGACAGACTGCCGAGCCCGCACCAGACCAACGGAAGAAAAACATAACGAAAGGACGAAACACCACCGCGTTGCGTTCAACTACAATGCTCCCGTCCAATGATAGCGGGCGACTGGCTGTACGCTTATCGCTTTGTCCGCCGTGTGTTTTCGACTTCCGCCACTTGAGTATTGGAATGGGCCGCTGGGCTGGTCGAGGCACCGTTTACGGCGAGATCTTCTTTGGTGGCAGCGTGCTCCACTCCATTCTTTTGCACGTCGCGCGCAACATCGACCTTCACTGCCCGGTCGGAATTTCTCGCGCTGGCATCCGTGCCTTTACCCAATTCGATGATCCTTACCTTGACCGGCCTAATACCGAACTTCTTAGCCCTAACCGTGCTCGGCATATAGATATCAAGTCTATGGCCTTCGATTTTTGCTCCCGTATCGGCAACCACATATTCTCCTGAATACCACCCAGCCCATTTAATTTTAATTCGTGTACCGAGCGGCAAAATGCTGGGATCTGCCGCGACAACGTGCCGGTGGGTATGTTCTCCAGAAGCAGTAATGCCGGTTTGTGAATAGGCGGTTGCCTCAAATACTTCTTTATTGTTGAGACGCGTCCTGGCCTGTAATCCAGGGACGGCTAGCAAAAGCATCGACAGTGTCAGCAAGAATATTCGAAAAGGCGTCACACTTAATTAGATGGCAGAACGCCCCAAAGGTTGTCATATCGCCCCCCATAAGAGTACTAGGCCAGAAGTGTCGTCTTGCCGCGAGAAAGCAATGATCGCGAACGTGAGATGAAACTTCGTAAGCTGAAATAGTCGCCCATGAACTTCCGATCTAGCCTTTTTGCCCTTTTTCTAGTAGTCCTCACCCTTACGCCCCCATCCAAGGCCCAAGCCGAAGAAGCAAGCAATGTCACCCGCGCCACCCTGGATAACGGCCTGCGGGTTGTCATCATCCGTGACCCACTCGCGCCAGTCGCCACCTTAGAGGATAACTACCTGGTGGGCGGGAATGAGACACCGGCTGGTTTTCCCGGCATGGCTCACGCCCAGGAACATATGGCATTTCGCGGATGCTCCGGGCTGACTGCTGACCAGATTGCCGCCATCTATGCGCAGTTGGGAGGCTACGGCAATGCCGACACCCAGCAAAATGTTACACAGTATTTCGTTACCGTACCGTCTCAGGACCTGGACGTGGCGCTTCGCGTAGATGCCGCTTGCATGACAAATGCACCCGATTTGCAGGACCAGTGGAAGGGGGAGCGCGGAGCCATAGAACAAGAGGTAGCGCGCGATCTTTCCAACCCGACATACAAATTCATTACGCGGCTGAATCAGGACCTTTTTGCGGGAACGCCGTATGACCACGACGCGCTGGGCACACAGGAGTCCTTCGATAAGACAACCGGCGCGATGCTCCAGAAGTTTTATCACGATTGGTACGCACCAAATAACTCGATCCTCGTGATCGCAGGGAATATCGATCCCCAGGCGGTACTTACCAAAGTGAAGCAGTACTACGGTTCCATTCCTAGGCGTAGCGTTTCGGCCCGTCCTGCAGTAAACCTGCAGCCGGTGAAGCCGGACACCTTCACTCTTCCCAGTAACCTGCCGTACACATTGGCGTTCATCTCCTTCCGAATGCCGGGAACCGATAGCCCGGACTTTGCGGCTGCCCGTGTGCTGAGCGACGTCCTATCGAGCCAGCGCGGTGATTTGTATGCCCTGGTACCTCAAGGTAAGGCGCTGGGTACTGAGTTCGCCCTCTTGGAAACTTATCCCAAGGCGAGCGCAGCGTTTGCGGTGGCCGCCTTGCCCAGTGAGACCGATCCTGCTGCTATCACCGCCGAAATGAAGAAGATTTTGAATGACTATGCAGCGCGGGGGTTGCCCCCGGATCTTGTGGAAGCAGCCAAAAAGGGTGAAATAGCCGGGGCGGAATTCGCGCGTAATTCCATCCCCAATTTAGCGGCCGCATGGTCGCAGGCCCTGGCTGCCGAAGGGCGGCAATCACCGGACGATTTGACGGACGCCATCAAACGCGTCACCGTCGACGACGTGAACCGGGCGGCAAAGAAGTACCTGACAGACAGTAACGCGGTTACGGCGACATTGAAGCCGACTGCTTCGGGCGCTCCCGTTTCCGGCAAGGGCTTTGGAGGTTCGGAAGTGACAACGACAGCACCAACGAAGCCGGTGCCCCTGCCGGATTGGGCGGAAGCTGCCGTTAAATCCCTAGCCGTGCCGCAGCCCAATCTGCATCCGGTAGACCAAACTTTGCCGAATGGCATTCGGCTAATTGTTCAAACTGAGAAGGCCAGCGCCACGGTTACGCTGATCGGATCGATCAAAACACAGGAGCAGCTTCAGATGCCCCCCGGGCAGGATGGCGTAGCGGATGTGTTGGGAGGACTGTTCTCCTATGGGACAAGAAATTTAGACCGGCTGGCATTCCAAAAGGAGCTTGACGATATAGCGGCTTCCGAATCCGCGGGATCCAGTTTTAGCTTGAAGGTCCTGAAGCAGTACTTCCCGCGGGGCGTGGAGCTTCTGGCCGATAACGAACTTCATCCCGCGCTCCCGCAGGACGCATTCAAGATAGTGCAGCAGCAAACTGCTCAGTTGACTGCCGGGGAATTAAGCACGCCGGGATACAGAATGGACCGTGCTTTGGTCCACGCCCTCCTGCCGGCGAACGATCCTTTACAACGCGAAACGACGCCCAAGACCGTTTCATCGCTCTCGTATGGAGACGTCACCAGCTTCTATACAAAGACGTTTCGACCGGATTTAACTACGATTGTGGTTATCGGCGACATCACACCCGAAGAAGCGCGCACAGCGATTGAGAAATCGTTCGGCAGTTGGAAGACCTCTGGTTCGAAACCAGACGTGGTGCTGCCGCCGGTTCCCGCCAACAAGCCAAGTGCGGTTAATGTGCCGGACCCCAGTCAGATTCAGGACACCGTGAACCTCTCGGAGCAACTGGAGTTCAATCGTTTCAGTCCTGGCTACTATGCTCTACAGCTTGGCAACCACGTGCTGGGCGGCGGTTTTTATGCGACCCGCCTGTATCGGGATCTCCGTGAAAAAGCTGGTTATGTTTACAACATCGATGATTCTCTAAGAGCAAGCCAAACGCGCGCCACCTACACGATCGACTACGGTTGCGATCCCAAGAACGTCTCAAAAGCAAGAGCAATGATTGAAGGAGAACTGCGCGCCATGCGGCAATTCGATGTTTCCCCGGGTGAATTACAGCAGGCGAAAGCGTTGCTGCTGCGGCAAATTCCACTGGCGGAGTCGAGCGAAGATGCTGTCGCAGGAGGAATGATTGGCCGCGCCAGCATTGGATTACCGCTCGATGAGCCGGTGCACGCCGCCCAACGCTACTTCGCCATGACTGCACCTGAGGTGCGCTCGGCTTTTGTTAAGTGGATCGATCCGGCAAACTTCGTTCAGGTGGTGCGAGGGCCTACGCCGCAGTAGGGGGTCACCATACCGGCTGCTCGAAATGGAGGTTTGGACATTGCCGTCGACTTCATCTATTCCGGTATGCGCGTTGGGTGGATTTCTGCGCTTCCAATACCGTATTAGCTGATTCAAGACAACTTTGCAAGAATAATGGATCGTCCTACGTCGGGTTTTAGGGCGTGTCGATTCGCGCGCTCGCTCCGTAACGCAGGCCATCCACCAGCAGTTCGACCATTCTTCGCGCATAGACGGGCTCTTCGTCGTGAGGTCCCCGACATAGGGTTGCGACCGCTCGTAGCAGGTCGTCGGCTTCAATGCCTGGGCGCACTATTCTCGCTGCAACGGCCGCATCCAGCAACGTTTTAAGTGCTGGCTGCAGGCGTTTGTTGAAGTAAACCGGCAGAGCGATGTAGGCCGGGTCGCCTGAGTGTAGCGCTGCTGCAAGCCCTCGCTTCGTAGAAATGAAGTCCACGTAGCGTTGCATCCAGCGAGCCAATGCCTCACCAGGCTCGTACTTGCTCGCGATGACAGAGGCCGCATCCGCGCAAGCATCCACCTGGGTCTGAAAAACGGCCGCGATGAGATCCGAGCGCTGCGGAAAATGACGGTAAACCGTGCCAAGGCCGACGCCCGCCCTTTCCGCAATCTCACGGACCGGAGCGTCTACTCCTGACTTGGCAAAGACCTCCATGGCCGCCTGGAGCAGTGAACTCATCTTGCGCCGCGCATCGGCACGCATGCGGCGAGGCTTGCCCTTTTCAGGCTCGTGCTTGTCCGTTCGTTCTGTAACTTTGTTTTTCACGAACGGGTAGTTGCAAACGGAACCATGTTCCGTTTATCATGGTGGAACGCGGTTCCGGTTGTCTCAAAGCATATCAGGATGTCGTGCACGGAGCGACTACATCGTCAGCATACTCAAATCAGAAAAGGAGCAATACCCCCATGCCACTCAATTCGTATGTAACACTAGGCCGTTCCGGCCTACGCGTTAGCCCCTTCTGCCTGGGGGCCATGACCTTTGGAGAAGACCTCGGCGGAGGCTTCGGAGCGAGCGTGACGGACTCCGAAGCGATCCTCGCGCACTACATGGAATGGGGTGGAAACTTCATCGATACGGCCAACGCCTATACTTCCGGGCACTCCGAAAAGATCATCGGGGACTTCTTCCGGCAGGGCAAAGGGAAGCGCGACCGTGTGGTGATCGCGACCAAGTTTTTTATGAACCTCTTCGCCGGCGACCCAAACGGGGGCGGGGCAGGAAGAAAGGCCATCGTAGCGCAGTGCGAAGAATCGCTACGACGCTTGCAGACCGACTATATCGACCTGTATTACCTCCATAACTGGGACCGCTTTACGCCCATCGAGGAGACGATGAGCGCCTTGGACGATTTGGTTAAATCGGGCAAGGTGCGTTACCTCGGCATCTCCGATGCTCCGGCGTGGAAGGTGGCACAGGCGCAGGTGATGGCTCATTTCCGGGGTTGGAATCCTCTGATTGCGCTGCAGATTGAGTATTCGCTGATGCAGCGAACCGTCGAAGGAGAACTGGTTCCCATGGCCGAAGAGCTGGGCTTCGGCGTCCTCCCTTGGGGGCCGCTGAAAAGTGGCGCTTTGACGGGCAAGTACACACGGGCGAACGGCGCGAAGATGCGGCTACGGGGTGCACGCGCCGGAGAGTTCACAGAGAAGCAGTACGACATCATCGATGCGGTCGGCAAGATTGCGGCGGAGTGCAACACCGATTCCTCCACTGTGGCGCTGGCGTGGCTGAAGGCCCAATCGGGAGTAAGCTCCACCATTATTGGCGCCCGAACTCTGGAGCAACTGGACGCAAATCTCAAGGCGCTCGATTTCATACTCACACCTGAGCAGATTGCGTCACTCGACAACGTGTCCAAGCCCGTGCTCAATTTCCCTGCTGACTTCCTCACCCATTCACCCTCCATTGCCCATGCGGGAGCGACCGTCAATGGCGTTCCGAGTCAGGCGACGTTCTTGGTTCCGAAGGACGACAGTTCCCGGTGGTGACTGCCCGGCGGCAGAAAGGGGAGCTCCGCTCAGCCCTTCATATAATTGATTTCTACTACAAATTGGCGTTGGCCCAAACATTTAATCCAAAAGGAGAACAACATGCAAGACAAACCCGTCGCCCTGGTCACCGGGGCTAATCAAGGAATCGGTCTTCAAATCGCAAAGGACCTCGTGGGGCATGGCTTCACTGTGCTGGTCGGGTCGCGCAATCCGGAGCGCGGCGAGGCTGCGGCCAAGGAGGTTGGGCCGGGCGCTCTCGCGCTCCAGCTTGACGTGACGAATCAGGCTTCGATTGCCGCCGCAGCGGAGCGTGTTCGCCAGGAGCTTGGCCGCCTCGACGTGCTCATCAACAACGCGGCTATCTCGAATACGCGTAAGACACCGGGCATGTCCATCCAGGAGTACACGAAGACAACCCGGCCGAGCAACGTGTCGCTCGATGAAGTGCGCGCGGTGTGGGAGACCAACGTGTTCGGCGTTATCGCCGTTACCCAGGCGATGCTGCCGCTCCTCCGCGAGGCACCGACAGGCCGCATCGTCAACGTGTCGAGCGGCGTTGGCTCGCTGACGACGAATGCGGACCCGGCCTTTCCCTGGCGCTCGATCTTCGGCCCTGTCTACCCCGCGTCCAAGACGGCTCTCAACGCTATCACGCTCGCCTTTGCGATCGAGCTGGAGCCGACCGGAATCAAGGTCAATGCCGTCTCCCCGGGCTTTACCAAGACGAACCTCAACGGCTATGAGGGCACGGAGACTGTCGAGCAGGGCGCCGCCGAGGCGGTGCGCGTTGCGCTGCTCGGGCCGGATAGTCCGACGGGCACCTTCACCCACACAGGAGGCGTGATCCCATGGTGATCGGTAAAGCAGAGAGTATACCCGTCAGCGCGCCGACTCCTGTCGTTTCCGTGAGTCCGGTGATGCTGTCCGCTCCGGGGCGTGCCGTGGATCTGCAGATACGAGTTTCCGCGCCGACGACTGGGCGCGACCTACCCGTCATACTTCTCTCGCACGGCCAGGGAAGGTCGAACAATCTCTCTTCGTTGAATGGCTACGCCCCGCTTGCTAATTTCTGGGCTGCTCACGGCTTTGTAGTGATCCAGCCCACTCATCTGAGTTCAAAGACACTAAACTTCGATCCAACGACTCCCGGGGCGCCCTTGTTCTGGCGGTCTCGAGTTGAGGACATGAAGCGCATCCTCGACCAGCTTGACGTCATCGAGGCTTCCGTCCCTGAGATCACGGGGCGCTTGGACCGAAGCCGGATCGCTGTCGTCGGGCATTCCATGGGTGGACAGACTGCAAGTATGTTGCTGGGCGCACGGCTGACCGATGAGGACGGAACGAAAGTGGATTTGGCCGAGCCCCGGATCAAAGCGGGTGTGCTGCTGACCCCGCCCGGCAATGGCGGTGCTGATCTCAGCGCGTATGCGGCTGAGCATTATTCATTCTTCCGGCATCCCAGCTTTGCCGAGATGACGACGCCAGCCCTCGTGGTGGTGGGCGATAACGACGTCTCTCCCCATCTGACGGTTCGGGGTGCGGACTGGCACGCCGATCCTTACTGGCTGAGTACGGGCCCCAAGTGCTTGCTTACTCTGTTTGGCGCAGGGCACCTACTCGGCGGAGTTTCCGGATACGATGCGGCTGAAACGACCGACGAGAGCCCCGAACGAGTGGCCACGGTTCAGCGGCTTACCTGGGCCTACCTCCGCAGCGCGCTCTACCCGGAAGACTCCGCTTGGTCCGTGGCATGTGCTGCCTTGGCTGAGCTCAACGAACTGGGCCGGGTCGAATGCAGGTGATGCTCTGAGAGGCGCAGGGTCGGCGGGGCTTTATCAACTTGCGACCCTGCGGGTAGGCTCGGCCGTTTCGACTCCGCGTACGGACCTCAACAACTTCCAAGGCACGCGCACCGTACAGCAGGGCGCACGTGAGCCAGTGCGTCTCGCGCTGCCCGGTCCGGATGGTCCGACGGGCACCTTCTCACACAAAGACGGCGTGATCCCGTGGTGATGTGTCCCTATGGGCATTCCGGTATCGACAAACGCAGTTATATCCGCCAAACGACTTTGCCTTTTGTCCCGACATATTGAACTAACGATGCTTGATCGGGCACCCCACGCATTCTTCACGTTTCGCCTTAAACGTTTAACTCCGGGCATCGCCATGGAGATGCCCGGTATAAACCGGTCCCGAAGCTAGTGAGCCAGCGCAGCGCTAATATAGTCGCTCAGCCGGTCGAGACCCTTTGAAAGATCCTTGCCTAAATGGATGCGCAGCGCCCGCCGCTTACGGTCCGCAAGCACCTGGAAATCGCCACGCGCTTGAGCTGCTTTGACAACCCCGAACGTGTATTTCTGCTGCGGAACCTGCAGGTCTTCTGGTTCGTCGCATGTGATCTGAAGGAAGACACCAGAGTTCGGGCCGCCTTTGTACGCCTGTCCGGTACTGTGAAGAAATCGGGGTCCAAAACCCAGCACCGTTGCTACTTTCTTGGCATCCAAGATCTGCTCACGCACCGTCTGCAGCTTGGCTTCATACTCGGGGAACATCGGGATGTATGCAAGCAGACCGAAATAGTCGCCCTCTTTAATTCGGTCGATATGCTCACGAATAATACTCCCAACCGAACTGCCATGTTTCGTTAATGCATCGGCGTTTGTCTTGTCTGTGTAGAGCTGAATGCCGTTATCTTCCGCAATCGGCTTTTCCGCGGGAAGCGAACCGGATTTCTCATATTCGGAAGTCAACTCGCGAGTAGCTATCTTACTCGCCTCGACATCCGGCTGATTGAAAGCATTGATCCCGATAATGGACCCGGCCACCGCAGTCGCGATTTCCCATTGGAAAAACGTCTGCCCAATGTCGTTCAGGTTGTTCAACGTGACGCGAATCACCGGATTCCCAGACTTCTCGATGGCCGAGACAGCAGCGTCTAACTCACTTTCATTGTCATTCGCGAACTTAATATAGGCGAAGACGCGATCGCTCCCGTATTCATCCGGTTTGGCCAACGGCTCGCGATCCACCGGGACTAGACCATGCCCTTCCTTGCCCGTCGATTCAGCAAGAAGCTGTTCAAGCCATGCGCCGAGGTCGTGAATTGACTTCGAGCAGATCAGCGTGACTTTGTCGCGGTGGAACTTCTTCGCTGCTATCCCCAGCGCTACGCCAAGCTTGACACCGGGGTTTCGGCTCGCATCGGGATACTTGCACGCTTCCACCATCAGCGCAGTGCGCTTGAGGAAGTCCTCTGTATCGAGCCCCATCGCGGCATGCGGCACCAGTCCGAAGTCAGACAACGCCGAGTAGCGGCCGCCAATACTAGCTACCCCGTGATAGACCCGGCGAAATCCAAGCTTCTCCGCAACGCCTTCCAGCTTGCTCCCAGGATCCGTAATCGCGATGAAATGATGGCCAGCGCGGTCGCCTACCGCCTTCTTAGTCTCCTCATAAAAATACTGCATGTAGATGTTGGGTTCCAGTGTGGTTCCCGACTTACTCGACACGCAAAAGAGCGTACGAGCCGGATCGATCCGGTCGCGCATGCTCTTGATATAAACCGGGTCCGTGGAATCGAGCACCAAGAGCTCCGGCGCGCCGGGCTGGCGTCCGAACGTGATGCTGAACACCTCCGGGCAGAGGCTCGATCCGCCCATTCCGAGCAGCAGGATATGGGTAAATCCATCCTCATGGATCTCCGCCGAAAGAGCCTTGAACTTAGAGGTCTCAGCGAGCTGCTGCTCAACAATGTCCAGCCAGCCAAGCCACTTACCTTCGTCCGTGTCGGTCCACAGTGACGCGTCTTTTTTCCAAAGCTTTTCTGTGTTCTTGCGGTCGTCCCATTGTTGCTCTGCCTCTTTTACAGCCCTATCTAGCTCAGGGGGGAGCACATAGGAAAAACCTTCGAGATCGAGAGAGGACTGCGATTTACTTGAACTCATTTTGCTCAATTCCTTTCACCTTATTAAGACGGCGAACATGGCGTTCTTCACCGCTGAAGTTTGCTGACAAGAACGCTTCGGTGGCATCTTGAGCGGTAGCCGACCCGATGACGCGCGCTCCTAAAACCAGGATATTCATGTCGTCGTGCTCCACGCCCTGGCGAGCAGAGTAGTGGTCGTGGCACATGGCGGCTCGAATTCCTTTAAACTTGTTAGCCGCGACAGAAACGCCAACGCCGCTGCCACACACCAGCAGTCCGCGTTCCGCCTTTCCTGCGCGAATATCCTCGGCGACCAAAATGGCAAAGTCGGGATAGTCGTCCGGTTTACCGGGCTCGAACGTGCCGACGTCATGCACGGCGTGGCCCAGTTTCTTGACCAACTCAACTAATTGTTGTTTCATCTCGTAGCCTGCGTGATCTGCGCCAATACTGATGTTCATGCGACGGTTCCCACTCCTAATTTAGCGTTTCGCTTAAGCTCTTTTCATTACTAATGTTGCATTCAGACCGCCGAACGCGAAGGTGTTCGACATAGCGGTCGCGAGATCGGCACGCTTTGGCTCATTGACAACAATATTCAGATTGCATGCTGGATCAGGTTTTCGAAAATTTGCAGTCGGCGGCACCAGTCCGTTCTTGAGGGCGAGCAGCGTGGCGACCGCTTCGATTGCACCGGCAGCGCCAAGCGTATGACCATGCATCGACTTAGTCGAGCTAACGAGCAACGAGTCTGCCCGTTCATTGAAGACGGCCCGAATGGCGGCAGTTTCAGTGGAGTCATTCGCAGTGGTGCCCGTACCGTGCGCATTGATATAGTCGACCTGGTCGGGTTGGATACCGGCGTCGTTTAGCGCCCATCGCATCGCTTTGGCCGGTCCTTCCACACAGGGCTGTGTGATATGGTGAGCATCGGAACTCATACCGAAGCCGATAATCTCGCCCAGTATCTCGGCTCCCCGCGCCCGCGCATGTTCCCAGTTCTCAAGAACCAGCATGGCCCCCCCCTCACCCAACGACAGACCGTTGCGATCACCCGAAAATGGACGGCAGACGTCGGACGACACAACCCGCATTGCCTCCCATGCCCGCAGCAGTCCCTCGGCAAATACCGCCTCGCTGCCGCCCGCAATAGCGGCAGTAATCTGACCGCTTCGAATCATCGTAAAGGCTTGCCCGATCGTGTGGTTTGAAGAGGAGCAGGCAGTAGAAACAGCGTAAACCGGCCCATGAATTCCGAATTCCAGCGAAATGCGGCTTGCCCCGGCGTTCGCCATCGTTCGCGGAATTGTGAGGGGTGCGACGCGTGGATTTCCGTCTTTATACAGGCGCCGGTAGCCTTCTTCCTCCGCGAACTGCCCCCCCACGCTGCTGCCAGCGATCACGGCAGTCTTGTCACCAAGTTCACCGGCAAAATTCAAGCCGCTTTGTGCGACGGCCTCGCGAGCCGACACTGCGGCGAATTGAGCAAAGCGCTCCAGCATCATTAATTCCTTTTCCGTGAAGTGATCGGAAGGAACAAAGCCGGATGCTTCTGCGCCTTTCTGGAATTTATAAGCCGGGGTTCCGCCGTCGCGGAGCGGGGCAATCCGGGAAATACCTTCGCTTAAGCACTGCCAAGACTCAGAAACCGAATTCCCCAGAGCGCAGACCAGGCCGAGTCCGGTGACGGCGACACGATTCACGCGACACCCGGGGGGGCAACTTCGGTCTTCCGCTTAAGTAATGTAACCACGCCATCTACTGTTTCGCGCACAGAATGCATGTTCTGCACTCCCTCATCGGGGATGTCGATATTAAACTCATTTTCCAATGCAAAAACAATATTGATCCCGTCCAGCGAGTCAATCTTCAGTTGCTCAAATGTACTGTCAAGAGAAATCGATTCGGCGGGAATGCGCTGGGTTTGAGCGATAACCTGAATTACTTTGGCCGCTAGATCAGTTTCCGGGTAGTCGGGCATGCGATGAACTCATGATACCCGGTTCAATGATGGGGGGCGATTGAGCGTTTGGAGTGGGAAGCCTTTCACAAGTCGCGAGCCGGGAGCACTAACTCCTTTAGCCCGTTGTGAGCTGCGACATGAATTTTGAATTATAAAACGGCTTACAAGTTATCTAGAACTAAAGACAAAAATAGCCAGGCGTAGGGACCACGCCTGGCCGACAACACTCAAAAAACTCGGTCTACTTTGAAAAGCTTTGGAGAGCTAAGAAAGTAGTCCGCCATGCCCCAGACAGGCAATCTCCCAGCCCGACACCCGATACTTGGCCAGCATTGGCGGCAGCACCAGATCCAGAACGTTGGATTTAGCCGAGCGGAAGCAACAAGGCGCCGAAACAATAGGCACATCGTCTTTATAGCCGAGCAGCAGCAAATTTCCTGGTTCCACAGGAGCCAAAAATCTCTCGATATGCGCCCCCAAACGGGTGAATGCCCGTCCAACGACATCTTCCGGACCGGCTGGTGCGGTAGTAGACGCAACCAAAACCGCAGCCGGACGGGTACGAAGCAGGTGCTGTAGCGAACGCGTCACTTGCTCTTCTTCTTCCACAGCCGACAACGCAAAACGGACGTTTGCTCCGAAGCGCTCTAAGCGTTGCCGCACCACATTCTCGAACAGTGTACGGGCACGATCTCCATGTACAGGATCGGTGTAAAGGATAGCCACTCCACCATCGCGAATTGGGCGCGCCTGCAGGATGGGGCCCCGCTCATTGAGAATGGACAGCAGGGCCTCCAACTGAGCCTGTGCTACGGCGAAGGGTGCGCTCTTAATGGTTGCGAGACGCTCTCCAGCCCGGATGTGACGAAAGTTCGCGACTGTTGCGATCACGACGCTGGCAGTGCAGTTAATCTGCTTCAGCAACTCATCGTCCACCAGTGCGCAGCAATCCTCCGTCGCAATCAAATTTGCGCGCCCGCCGGCGGCAAGCCTGATCTCTACGGAACCGCAGCACATGGAGCCCGCGACCGCCATCACCGCGTCATCCTCGGCCACTTCACCGTCCTCAAGCTCGGTTACCCAAACCTGGTTCATTCCTTCTGTTTGAAGAAGACGGACGTCCTCGTCGCTGAGCACATGTCCTTTGGCTAATAACTTCCGGCCGCCGGGACGAAAAATAGTACAGCAAAGAACCCGGCCCATTGACTCTTGAATATCCACCGTCAAAGCACGCATGAAACCTCCCTAGCTAGTAATACCAGTACTAAATCAGCTAGTGACTTGAATATACCAGTACTAAACAGGAAAGTTCTAGTAAAAAATCCTAATCCTGAATATTTTTCATAGGACTATTAAGCTTTTTGCGAAATCGGGTTTATTTTACCGAAAGCCGATGTTGGCCATTTGCGGCAATTGAATTAACTCATTGAGAAAATCGGCTCGCTGTTTGCTGGCATCCTTGGGAAATTCATTGCGCAAACGTTTCAGGACGGCAACTTCGTCGCAATTTTGAAACTTAGGGCACCGAAGACAATCTTTCCACGCTTTTAACGGAAGCTCTCCGCGTTCCACCTCGAAAAAACCAAGCCGCGCGAAGAATTGAGGGACATACGTGAACGCAAAAATGGATTCGAGATCATTTTCCCGAGCCTCTTCCTCAAGAAATCCGACAACATTCCGCCCAATTCCGTGCTGTTTTGCTTCGGGCAATACAGCCAGCGAACGCACTTCCGCCACCGTCGGCGTATAAAAGTGCAAAGCACCGCATCCCAGGAGTGCAGCTCCGTCGTCATTGTAAGCAACTGAAAAATCCCGAATATTTTCGGACATTTCAAACTCAGTACGAGGCAACATAATCCCGTTAGCCGCGTATGTATTGATGAGCGAAAGGATTTTCGGAATGTCGCGGATAACAGCCTTCCGCACTCCATTGGCGGCCGTTTTCGTCATCGAAGCTCTCCAAAATGTGCGCCGTCCTTATTGGGCATCGCGAAGTACAAGCTGGTTCCAAGCTTCTCGCCGCCCAAGAGGCGTGTACAAACATTTGGCGCATGTCCGAGCGCGATAGAGACCTCCTGGATTCCTGCTTCCAGCGCCACTTGGGCCGCTTCCAGCTTCGCCTGCATACCACCATGCGCAACGCCAGAATGAATGAGTTGGCCAATGTCCGCACATGCAAGACGGGAAAGAACATCTCCAGCGGTGTCTTTGACGCCAGAAACATCTGTCAAAAAGAGTAGCCTGTCGGCTTTCCAGCCCATAGCGCAGGAAACAGCCATCTGATCCGCGTTGACATTGAAAATCGTGCCATGTTGATCTCCCGCGATGCAGGCCACCACCGGCAGATAATCATTGCTCAACAGCAGGTCCAAAAGGTGCGCCGACGTCTCCACCGGACGGCCCACAAACCCGAGCTCTGGCCGGAGCTGCTGAGCAGTAGTGAGCTGGCCGTCCACGCCGGAGAGCCCGACCGCTCGCGAGCCCGCCGCGATCAAAGAAGCTACCAGTTCCTTGTTAACACCGCCGGCAATAACGTTCGTAACTGCGTTGATCACGGCAGAATCGGAGACACGAAGGCCGCCTACAAAGCGGCTTTCCACGCCTCGTTCGTGCAAGTAACGCGTGACCTGTTTTCCGCCTCCGTGGACGACAACAGTGCTGTGCTGGCGTGACACTTCAGCCAGTTCCGCGGCGATGCTTTGGCGACTGACTATGTCGTCCAGCAGAGTGCCGCCCAGTTTAATCAAGATCTTCACAAAAGCGCCTCGGCTTCAGGGTAGCCAAGCATGAGGTTCATATTCTGCACGGCCTGCCCGGCGGCTCCTTTGCCCAGATTATCAATGGCGACGACAATAACCGCCCGTTGGCTCTCCGGCTCAAAAACGAATCCAATATCACAAAAGTTGGTCCGCTGAACCGAGCGCAGGTCTGCGAATTTACCCGGCGCGTAGAGCCGCACGAAGGGTTCGTTCTCGTAGCGGTCCTCGTACACCGACAGCAGATCGACAGCCTTCTCGACGCGATCGGTTCGCAGATAGATGGTTTCCAAGATGCCGCGTTCTATCGGGAGGAGATGAGCCGTGAATGAAAATTCGCGCTCGCCCAAATTCGAGTTTTGGAGCACTTCGGGCACATGCCGATGGTGAAGAACGCCATAGGCGCTGAAGTTTTCGGTCACTTCACAGAAGCTTGTTTTCAGCGATGCCTTGCGCCCGGCGCCGCTAACGCCTGACTTCGCGTCACAGACGATGCCGCGCGTACGGTCAACAACTTGGGCCTCCAGCAAAGGACGCAGGGCCAAATTGGCGGCGGTAGGGTAACAGCCGGGATTTGCAACGAGCTGAGCCCTCGATATTTCCTCGCGGTAAAACTCCGGAAGTCCGTACACGGCTTCGCTAAGGAGACCCGGCGCGGTATGTGGCTCGGAATACCACCGCGAAAAAGTATCTTCATCCCGAAGGCGGAAAGCCGCCCCAAGGTCGATCACCTTAATACCAGAGTGGAGCAAGCTTGGGGCCAGTTCCATCGCGGTCTCCAGCGGGGTGGCAAAAAAGACCAGCGAAATACCTTCCTGCCGAATTGCCTCGACGGTCGCCGGAATCGTCTGCGGCTGTTTCTGTCCAAGGGGGCGCTGCCGTCCTTCGGCGTCCGATCGGTGTTCTAGCAGAACAATCTCCACGCCAGGGTGGCGTGAAAGAATACGCACAAGCTCGGCGCCAGCATAACCACGAAACCCGGCCACGCCAATTACCCGCCGGGATGAGTATTTATTCACAGCTATGAATAATTATACTATAACTGTTCCGTCGTGGACCTTGCCGCCAGATCGCCAATGATGGGAATCCGTACTTGCTCCTCGTGCGCGGCCTTCACCAGCAGATAAATCCAGCACACGAATACGGCAATCTTTAGCAACGCGATCAGGGCGTGCTCTGCTTCCCACCCTGGAAAGTTGATAAAAAGCAGTGTCGGCGCCGCGGAGGAGACAATCAGCCATGTAACAAAAAGATAGAGCGACTGAAATGCGTTGAACCGAACCCGCACGTTTCTCCGGTAACGTCGTGATGCGAGGAAGATAATCGCCGGAATGATGCCGAGAACGGGAATATAGCAAAGAATACAAGCGGTACGGTCGCTCATCCCGCCTAGAAAGTCATCGAACTGAGTCTGATGATGAGGCTGGCCGGTCCCACAGTTCGGGCAAAATGATGCTCGCGTGTCTACCTGAGCTCCGCAATTGGTGCAGTATGGCAATTCTCTTTCCTCTACTTGGTCTCTGAGAAGAATTACGATTTAATACCGACGAATGTTCCTTCTGAATTTATATCGGCGCGGCATCAGTCGCCTGCGAAAACGATTCTGATACGATCATTTCTCATGCGTGCCACGTTTCTTGCGTTCTGCCTATTCCTCGTCGCATCGGTATCGGAAGCCGCACCGAAGCCTCTCCAGATTTTCTTTATCGACGTTGAGGGTGGCCAGTCCACGCTCTTTGTCACTCCTGGAGGGCAGTCCTTATTGATTGACACGGGTTGGGGCGGGCACGAGGACCGGGATGCCGATCGCATCGTCGCGGCTGCCAAGCGGGCGCATATCAAAAAGATCGATTACGTGCTCATCACGCACTATCACAGCGATCATGTGGGTGGCGTGCCGCAGCTCGTTGATAAGTTTCCGGTTGGGACGTTCATCGATCATGGCGAAAACCGTGAAACCACGAAGATGGGGAAACGGCTTTATGCCGATTACTTGAAGGCCATTGCGGGCCATCCGCGCATCATCGCAAAACCTGGGGATCACCTGCCGGTCATGAAGGGTCTGGAAAGCGTTGTCATCAGCGGCGACGGCAAAGTCATTCAGGAATCGCTCCCAGGAGCCGGTCAGCCGAACCAATACTGTTCCGGCGTCTCGCAAAAAGAGCTGGCGCCGAGCGAAAACGATCGTTCACTCGGAGTCGTTATGACCTTCGGAAAGCTAAAAATTGTGGATTTTGGCGACCTCACCTGGAACAAAGAACTGCAGCTAATGTGTCCCAATAACAAGATCGGCAAGGTCGATATCTTTGTGGTCTCGCATCATGGAATAGATTGGAGCAACAGCCCGGCGTTCGTGCATGGCATACAGCCTCGGGTGGCCATCATGGACAATGGTGCGAAGAAAGGCGGCGTGCCTTCCGCCTGGGATATTATTCACTCTTCGCCTGGTCTGGAAGCTTTGTGGCAGTTGCACTTTTCCGATGCCGGCGGCAGCCAGCACAATTCGCCGGACGCCTACCTTGCCAACATTGCCGACACTGACACCGGCAATTACCTGAAGCTCACGGCCAACCAGGACGGAAGCTTCAGCGTTTACAATTCCCGCAACAAAGTAACGAAGGAGTATCCCGCAAAGTAGCGGAATACTTTACCCGAAGAAGTCGCGAACCTTCTCGAATACGCTCTTTTCATGCGGCACATTGTCGGCAGGCAAAAGAACCTGCAGGTCTTCCAGCAGCTTTCGTTGTTCGCGCGATAGCTTCTTTGGCACCTGCACATCGACGTGAACAAACAGGTCGCCCCGAGCGCGGCTGTTCAAGTGCGGCACTCCTAAACTTCGCAGTTTGAACTGTGCGCCGGGCTGTGTACCCTCGGGGATGCGAATCGTCTGCGAACCGTCAAAGGTGTCAATAGCCACTTCCGTCCCGAGCGCCGCCTGCGCGACATTGATCGGAAGCGTGCAGTGGAGGTCGTTTTCGCGACGTTCAAAAATGAGATGCTCGGCGACTTTGATGACCACATAAAGATCGCCCGGCTGGCTACCGGCCGGTCCGGGATTTCCCTCGCCCGTCAGCCGTAACCGTGTGCCGGTATCGACTCCCGCCGGAATGTTCACCTTCAGCTTCTTCTCGGTCCGGCTAAAGCCTTCGCCCTTGCACTGTGAACAGGCTTGACGGATTACCTTGCCGCGTCCTTGGCAGGTAGGGCATGGCTTCCGAATGGAAAGGAAACTTTGCTGATAAACAACTTCACCTCGTCCGTTACAAACCGCGCAAGTCACCAACCCACCGTTCGGCTCCGCACCGCTACCCTGACATTTGGTGCAAGCCTCCAGGCGAGGAACCTGCAAATCGGCGGAAAGACCGCGCATGGAGTCCTCAAAGGAGATCTGCAGGTCATAACGTAGGTCTTCGCCTCGCTGCGTGCGTCCGCGGCGTCCGCGGCCGCCTCCGAACAGGTCGCCAAAACCAAAGAGATCGCCGAGAATATCTCCAAAGTCGGCAAAGGTGGACTCATCAAAACCCGGCGCTCCGCCGCCATTCACTCCCTGATGACCAAAACGGTCATAGGCGGCACGCTTCTGGGTATCACTCAGAACCGCATACGCTTCGGCAGCTTCCTTGAACCGATCTTCCGCTTCCTGGTTTCCGGGATTGCGGTCCGGATGGAATTGCAACGCAAGTTTTCGATAGGAAGTTTTCAGCGTCTGATCGTCGCATTCGCGCGTAACGCTGAGCACTTCATAATAATCTCGTTTAGCGACGTTCATTCGTTACTGGTTGACAGCCACTTTCACCAGCGCCGGACGGAGCAGGCGGCCTTTGAAATTGTAGCCTTTCTGGTATTCATCGAGAATGGTTTGGTCGGGATGGTCTTTGGTGTCCACCATCTCCACCGCGTGATGAATATGCGGATTAAACAAAGGCGTATCGGAGGCAATCGGCTCCAGACCCAGCTTCTTCAGAGACTCGAATAGCCGCTGATAAATCAGCTCCATCCCGCGAGCGTATTCTTTATCCGCGCTTTCCACTTTCAGAGCACGCTCAAAGTCGTCGAGCACGGGCAGCAGCGCCTTCACGCTGTCCATCGCCGCATATTCAAAAATCTCCGACCGTTCCCGTTCGGCGCGCCGCCGAAAGTTCTCGAACTCCGCCTGACGACGCTGCAGCAAGTCCTGCAGCTCCGCCTTTTCCTTTACCAGACGATCACGTTCGACTGAAAAAGAATCCGAAGAAGCCGTTGAGCTTTCGTTTGTTTCGGATGGTTCTACCCGAAAGTCGGGCTGGCCTTGCACGTCCTCGGCCACCGTGCCTTGAGGATTATTCACAGATTCCATGTAGAGACACCAAGGGCTGGCAAGAAGGCCAGCCGCTAAATTCCAGCGTAACAGAAGAGTTCTAGCCGGAAAAGACGGCGTGGTTTTCTAAGACCCGCTCCCGGCCGCACGGTATTTCGGCTTGCCAGCGGGAGTCCCGAGAAACTCAAGCACTGCCGCTCGTATTGCGTTCTTATCCTTCAGTTCGCATTCCCAAATGACAAGCACGGCCCAACCCAGTGCCCGGAGTTCAATCTCGTTCTGCTCATCCCGCTGTCTATTGCGCGCCAGCTTAGGAATCCAAAAGTCGGTTTTTGATTTTGGCGCTGAACCTCTCTTGCAATCTTGATGCGAATGCCAGAAACATCCGTGACAAAAAATCACTTTACGACGTCCGGCAAACACAATGTCCGGCTTTCCAGGCAGGCAGACGTGAACACGAAAGCGATATCCCAAGGCGTGCAAAAGCCTACGCACCTGAAGTTCAAAGCGTGTATCCGCGCCTCGGATACGGCGCATGTTTTCGCTTCTTTCGCGCGGCGTTAAGTGATCCATCGTCTGACATGATGACGACAATCCGTCCCACGATTTTACAAAGAGGCCAGAGGCGGCGGGCTACTTCGAATTGTCCTTTTCAAACTTTTGCGCAACCAATTCAATACAGTAATTTGCTCGTCCCGACCAGCTCGCCTGATTTGGGAAAGCAACCAGATCCCCGTCGGCTTCTCGACGGTAATGTTCTTAGCGCCTTGGTTGCACGTGGAGCAGAGCGCCCGGAGATTCGACAGTTCATCCTTTCCTCCAAGGCTTTTGTCCTTGATGTGCCCCAGATGAAGCCGGACCTTGCGTCCGGTCGCAGGATCGATGTCGCCGGGAGTAAGACCGCACATCTGACAGGTGAAGCCATTACGGTCGAGAATTTCAGCCCGGAGCTTGGCGGAAATCGTTCGCGCAAATTTCACTGCTGATTTTTCCGGCGGCGCTTCCTTTAAGAGGTATTGTCCAGGCTTCAGATTCGCATTATCATTGTGGGAGAGAATCGGCCAATCTTCATCCTCGCGCAGTTCACGAACGCGTCGCGCCCACTCGCTGACATCAGCTGCGGCGCGCAGTTGAATCGATGTGACTACTTTACCTACGTTTGCAAGAAAGAATTCGCGAAGCCGCTGTTTCGAACTAGACTTACGCACGCCTACGTAAGCGCTCCTCGGTATTTTTTTCGGCACGCAAATAGGAAAGCAATTGTTCTCCGATGAACCGAGTGTAAATAGGAGGAATTGCCTCGTTTAATTCGTTCTTAGTCATCCAATCTATACCCACGGCATCGCGAGCCGCGGCGACAGTGCAGTTTCCACCGCCATTCACCGACACGAAATCGCGCATGTCATTGGTCTTTCCGTAATGAGATTTCCGCTTATCGAAGGTGTGAACCAGCGGATGTTTGCTGTGCGGAGGCGCGACCAATGGAAAGTTAGTTTCGAACAATCGATGGCGGATCACGCGCAAACCTTCAAACATTGTTCCGCAAAGTATGACGGGATCACGCAAGGGAGCGCCCTCAACATTTTCGATTACATACGGAAGACCGGATCGCATGAGCATATCGCGGACAGGGTCAACAAGACGCGGCCATGCGGCGGCGTTACCATTCCGTTTGGCGAGGTCCGAATAGGATTGGCACGGCGGCGATGCGTGTACGGCGTCAAACAGCGCGATAAAACTCGGATCAAGCGCCATTGCATCGGCTTGAATGAACGGGAAAGGGTAGCGCGGTTGCGGCTTATTATCTACGCCGACAACTTCGAACCCGGCACTACTATACCCTGTGCCCGCGCCGCCAGCACAGCAAAATAAGTCCAAGAGCCTTGGCCGTTCCTGCGAACACGTTTCTTTGTCCGGACTCTCCGCAATCGAATTAAGGATAGACTCGGGCATCGGGATAATGCCCGGAAGTGCTAGTTGTCGACGCATTCTATCGCTCAGATTTGAAACAAGTGTACTGCTTTCTGTTTTTAACCTAGACAAACGGAATACCGGCGGAGCAACACGCTACCGTCCCCGCCCAGCCGCCGCCTGCTTATTCCCACTGTCGATGGGAGTTGGCGGTATAACCGGCACCACCGCGCTCTCCGCCTCTCCGCCTTTAGTAAGACCGAGCGTTTTGCGAAGCTCCACATCGATACGGTCCCGCATGTCGGTATGCTCTTTCAAGAATTGGCGGACATTCTCCCGGCCTTGGCCAATGCGTTCGCCCTTATAACTGAACCAGGAGCCGCTCTTTTCAACAACATTGTGCGTAACGCCCAAATCCAGCAGGTCGCCCTCACGCGACACGCCCTCGCCGTAAATAATGTCGAACTCGGCCTCTCGAAACGGCGGGGCAACCTTGTTCTTCACAACCTTCACCTTCGTACGATTGCCCGTCACCACCTCGCCATCTTTGATCGCAGCGATACGCCGAATATCGAGACGAATCGAAGAATAGAACTTCAAGGCGCGGCCACCCGTGGTGGTTTCCGGATTGCCGAACATCACGCCGATCTTCTCGCGTATCTGGTTAATAAAAATCAGGCAGGTATTGGACTTGGAAACGGTTCCGGTCAGCTTTCGCATGGCCTGCGACATCAGGCGAGCCTGTACGCCCATATGCGAATCGCCCATTTCGCCGTCCAGTTCGGCCTTCGGCACTAGTGCCGCGACAGAATCCACCACCAAAACGTCGATTGATCCAGAAGCCACCAGCGCGGCCGTAATCTCTAATGCCTGCTCGGCGAAATCGGGTTGCGAAACCAATAAATTATCGACGTCCACGCCCAGTTTCTTGGCATAACTTGGGTCTAATGCGTGCTCCACGTCCACAAAGGCCGCCATTCCGCCCGCCTTTTGCGCTTCGGCCACGATTTGCAATGCGATCGTCGTCTTTCCCGATGATTCCGGGCCAAAAATCTCGCAAATACGCCCACGGGGGACACCGCCTACACCCAAGGCGAAATCCAGCGAAATGGACCCCGTCGAAATTGAGGAAACAGGAACAATTGCTTCCTTCGTTCCCAGGCGCAGGACAGAACCTTTGCCGAACTGTTTTTCAATTTGAGCTAACGTGAGAGATAAAGTGCGGCTGCGCTCTTTTTCGTCCATAGCCTTCCTTTCAGATGATTAGATAACGGTGGGCGCGCAAAGCTTGCGCGGTTCTAGCTTTAGTATAGCGCCGAACAAAAGGCGAAGAAAACTATTTGCGTGGATTTAGAAGAACGGGTAAGATGGATATCCTCAAGCATCTAAAGTGCAAATAATGGCTTTTGAAATCATTGCAGGGAATGTCCTTCCTCCGTGCCGGTTTTCTGGGCGCGAGCAAAGGAACACTTAGCCACTCTATTGCCGTTTCGAACCGCGAAGAGAGCGAAGCCGCCCTCCGCGACATCCTAGCCGTTTTCCTTACGTGCGTAGTAGCCTCGGCGAGCGCGAACAATTAGGTCCTTGCGGCCTTTCGCCACAACCCTGATGGAAACGGGATGAAACCGCCCATCGGTGATTAGCGGGCTGGGACGATAGAACAGATTGTACTGATGGCGAAGCTCGTTGGCGATGTTCTGAAAGGACTGGTTCAAATCGCTTGCCTGAAACGGAACATAGGCTTTGCCGCCGGTCTGCTCTGCGAGATATTGCAGCGTCTTATCGCCATCCGTTTCGATGTGGCTGATATTCGTCGAGATCGTATAGATCACGGTATCTGCCCGCTGGGCCATTTCAAGCGCCTGCTGCATACTGTACCGGCTATTGTCGTCCCGTCCATCGCTCAGAATGATCATGGCGCGGCGAAACTTATACATCGGCTGATCGAGCATCAGCTTATCCCGGCAGGCAAAATAAATCGCGTCGAACAGAGCCGTTCCGCCGCCCGGCCGCAGATCACGAATCGAATCCTCCAACGTGTTCGTATTATTCGTAAGATCGGCAACCAACTCTGCCGCCGTGTCGAAGCTCACCACTATCGCTTTATCCTGGTCGCGCATCACGTCGTTAATGAAGTTGGTCGCGGCCTCCTGCTGAAACTTGAAGCGCTCTCGAATGCTGCTGCTCGTGTCAATCAAGATCGCAAGGCGAAGCGGAAGATCGGTTTCGGAGGTAAACTCCAAGATCCGCTGCGGCTTCTTGTTTTCGAAAACCTTGAAATCGTTGCGGTTCAGATTCGTGACAAACCGGCCCTTCTTGTCGGTCACGGAGAAGAGCATATTCACGCGCGTTACCTGCGCCACGATCGGCGCGGTATCGCTGCCTTGCGGCGGTGGCGTGGGTCCGTTTTGCTGCTGCTGTGCCTGCAGCCTGCTCGGGGAAAGATAGAAAAAACCAGTGGTCATCGCAGCCAGCGCCGCGATCGCTACTACACTAAACTTCATTTGAATCACTTTATTCTAGCGACGTTTGTCCTGAGCTGTGCCAAAAACTCCGCAAGCTCGGGCGGGAGTGGGCTTTCCACCAGGATCGGTTCGCCCGTCGAGGGAGATGCAAAGCGCAGGCGGTGCGCGTGGAGGAAGAAGCGGCCTAACGCCGGAACTCCCGGAATGCTCGCGGGCGCTCCGTAAAGCCGGTCGCCCACGACGGGATGGCCGATGCTCGATAAATGAACGCGAATTTGATGGGTCCGTCCCGTGCCGATCCTCACGCGAAGAAAGTTGAAGTATTCGAATTCCTCCAGCACTTCGTACTCGGTCAGGGCTGTCCTGCCGGTCCCGAGACGCGCCGTCATCCGGGTCCGCCGCACGGGATCGCGGGTGATGTTGCTAGTGATGCGGCCGCTCGGCTGCTTCATACGGCCATGCGCTAACGCGAGATAAATCTTCTCCACTTGCCGGTCCTGAAATTGTTTCGCAAGCATCTGGTGGGCGTGGTCCGTGCGAGCCACGGCGATTACCCCGCTCGTCTCCCGGTCGAGACGGTGGACAATGCCGGGCCGCAAGTCGCCGTTTACGGACGACAGGGCTCCAAAGCGGTGCAACAGCGCATTGACCAGTGTTCCGTGCGAATGCCCCGCGCCCGCATGGACCACCATTCCGGCGGCCTTATCCACCACGACCACATCAGCGTCTTCGTAAAGGATCTTGAGTGGTAGGTCTTCCGGCACGGCGTGTAACGGCGTCAGTTCTGCGGGCTCCACCGAAACACTCTCACCGGCGCGCAGCAGATGCGAAGCGCGCGCCTCTGTGCCGCCCACGAGCACACGTTTCTGCTTGATCCATGCCTGCAAACGTGAGCGACTCCACTCGGGCAGCCGCTCATGAAGAAACGAATCGAGGCGTTTGCCGGTATCCTGCACTTCGGCGAAAAGGATCACGCTGTTACTCGTAGCGCAGCGCCTGCGTGGGCTCAATCCGCATCGCCCGCATCGCCGGAATCCAACCAGCCAGACCAGCGGCTACCACCAGCACCGCGGTCGCGCCGATGAGGACCACGGGATCGTAGGCCTGGATGCCATAGAGCTGCGATTGGATGAGCAGGGCTAATGCATAGCTGACGGGCAAACCAATCACTAGGCCCACAACGACCAACCACGCAATCTCCCGCACCACTAGCTTGATAATGTTTCCACGCTCCGCGCCCAACGCCAACCGGATGCCGAATTCCTGAGTACGCCGCGTGACCGCGTACGAGATGATTCCATACAGACCGACTGCGGCCAAGGTCGTCGCCAACACGCCAAACGCAATCGCCAGGATCGCCATCAGCCGGTCAGTATAGATCGTGCTGTCAACGAAGCTCTTCATCGTCGTTAGGCCGTCAACCGGCAAAGTCGAATCAAGACGCTTTACAATTTTCGGAACAGCCGTCATCACGCTCCTTTCATCCTCCGCGGTGCGGAGGAAGAAGACAGACTGCGTGCTGAAAATCACGTTGTTCTGCTCGTCGGGAACATACATGAATCGCTCCGGTGCTTGACGCAACCCCGTGAATTTAGAGTTTTTGACGACACCGACGATCTCAACATCGGCGCCATTCGAACCGAAATGAACGTGGTGTCCAACGGCGCTTTCCTTAGGAAACATCTGATGCGCAAACGTCTCATTCAGGATCAACACGAGCGGTGAGTGTGCATCGTCCGCCTCGATAAACTCGCGCCCCGCTAGGAGCGGTATTCCGAGCGTGCGGAAATAGCCCGCTCCCACGGGGTCTTCACCCGCGTAAAGGATATGTTCTCTGCTGCCTGTCGCACTTATTCCGTTCCCGATAGTGGCGCTCCCAAGCGGCAAGAGGTTGGCGACAGCTACCGAGCGGACGCCGGGTATGGATTGAAGATTACTGCGAAGCTCGCGGCAGAGCGCAAAACTTCGCGTGGGAGTGTACCCTGCCAACGCTGGATCGACAGTGAACGTTACAAGATGATCCGCTCGAAAGCCGAGATCATTGTTCATTAAATTGACCAGACTTCTGGTGAACAGTCCCGCTCCGATCAACAGAAGCAACGACAGGCAAACTTGAACCACAACCAGAACCTGTCGGACACGCCCTTTGGAGCTGCTGGCGCTGATGCCGGAACTCTTTTCCCTCAGCGCAGGAGCGAGTTCGGGTTTGACGGCCTGTAGCGCGGGGGCCAAGCCGAATAGCACGCCCGTAACGACAGACAACGCAAGGCTAAACCAGAGCAGCGTCCAATTTATTTGGGCTGATAGCCAACTGCCAAAAACACCCGGCGGTATCAGGTAGAGTAGTCCCCGGGTCAGCGCTCCCGATGCGAGCCATCCGATCAATCCGCCGGATAGAGAGAGAACCAGACTTTCTATCAACAATTGGCGAAAGACCTGAAACCGCGTGGCGCCGACCGCCAGCCGGATAGCGAATTCGCGCTCTCGTGTGGCGGCTCGCGCGATCAATAAATTGGCGACATTTACGCACGCCATTAACAGCACCAGCCCCACCATCGCCATCAACACCTCCAGCGGCGCTTGCCATTGCATCTGCAATTGATTCAGGCCCTGTGCCGCCGGCTGAGTACTCAACACCTTTCTCAGCAGACGCTCTCGCGCTTTCGCATCCAAATCTTTAAATTGCGGTAATTCGCTCCTCATGATCGAATGAAATAGAGGGTGCAACGCAGCATTGGCCTGCGCTTCGGAGATTCCGGGCTTTAGACGTCCAAAGAGCGCAAGCCAGGAGTGATCGGGTTGGTCGTTGACGGTCCAGGTCGCGGTCGTGTCGAGCATGCCTACCATCGACACTGGAGCATAGAAGTCCGGGTCGTGGCCCGAGATCAAGCTATGGAACTGGCGAGGCGCTATGCCCACCACCAAGACAGGATGCTTGTTCACTAGGATGCGATGGTTCAGCACTCCGGGATCTTGCCCCAAATGATCCGACCAGAACTCGTATCCCAAGACAACGACGCTCTCCTGCGCGCCTACGTGATCGTCGCTGGGAAGAAGCGGCCTTCCTAACATTGGTCTCACCCCGAGAACTTGGAAGAAGTTGCCTGTCACCAGCTCAGCATCGGCGGTTGTAGCCTTGCCATGATAAGAAACGTCCGCCGCGAAAGCCGCTCTGCCAATCAGTCCTTCAAAGACGTGGTTTTCGTCACGCAAAGACTTGTACATCGAATACGAGAAGGTGCTGCTGTTGCTGTCGTGTCGGGTCCAGCCGTACTGGTCGCCACTCGTGTGCAGGATCACCAGCGATTGCGGATCTTTCACCGGCAGCGACTTCAGCACAACCTGATACAACAGCGAAAAAATCACCGTATTCGCGCCGATGCCTAGTGCCAGCGAAAATACCGCAATGATCGTAAATCCCGGCGAACGCCGCAGCGTCCGAAACGCAAATTGAAGATCGTCCCACATAGGTCGATTATTTCGAAACGTGCTTCGATAATACCTCTGCGTACCGGCGGTTTAATTGGCCTCAGGCTGCAGAAATCGGGATCTACTCCTCATGTCCCTTGCCATAGCGCAGCTCACCGGCTTCGATGGGAAACGGAAGAATATTTTCTTTCGGCGGGAGCGGGCACGTCGCGTATGGCGTGAACGTGCAGGGCGGATTGTAGGCCTTGTTGAAATCGAGATCGACTTTGCCGTCCACCGGCATCGGCGTGTTTACGAAACGGCCTGGCTGGTAGGTCGAGGTCTTACTGGTGGGATCGCGGAAGGCGAAGAATAGCGTATTATCTTCCGTTGTCGGGCGCAAAGTGTACTGCTGACCTTTATAGGTGAACTCGACGTAGCCCGGGCTGTCATCTTCCTCGATTTGGCCCAGAATGTTCAGGATCTTGATCTTCTTCGGATCGGGAACGAAGTTGGCTTCGAACCGAAACTGCGGGTCCACGGGGAAGTCCTTAACGCCCTTGAAGTCCTTGAGAGTAGGGCTTTCGCTGTCTTTGGCGCGAACACCGAACTTGTCGCCGCGCTTGATAACAAAGAACGACACCGTTCCGAAACGAACCACGTCGGGCTTTTCTTCGTCGTAGCCAAGGGAGACAGTTGAGGGAACTGGCTTACCGTCCACCGTTACAGCCGGGCCATCGAGACTCGTAAACGAAACCTTATCCCCGTTCAGATTGAGGCGGCCCAACTTCGCGGGAACGGAGCCTTTGGGCAGAACGAAATCGTTGGAATCGGCAGATCCAATGGTATTTCCGCCCGGCTCCAGCCAGAAAAGTCCCACTAATGTCAGCCAGCCATCAGGAGCACGCAGCCCGGCGTCCCGATGATGCTGCCATTCGTGAATGGATTGAGCATAGTTGGGAGCGCTGGATGTATTTTTCGCAAGAAGGGCCATGGTAAATAGCACAATTCCTATCGACAAGCGGAACATACCAGAAGTTTAACAGCCAAAATGCTATTCGCGGAGTTCCACAATCGTCGCGCCAGCTCCTCCTTCGGCTTGCGGGGCAGGATAGAAGCGGCTCACGTGTGGATTGGACCCAAGCAAGGTGCCGACGGCTTTCTTCAAGACACCCATGCCATGCCCGTGAACGATCCGAACCCGATTGACGGATGCGAGCGCGGCGGAATCAAGGAACTTATCCACCTGATCCACAGCCTCTTCGGCGCGCTGACCGATTATGTTTAGTTCGCGGTAGGAAACATCCCAGCGCGGTCCTGCTTCAAACCGAACGTTTTTCGGAAGGCGAGCGGCTTCCGTTTTAGAGACGACTTCGGTAATATCCTCGCGCGGTACCTGCATCTTTAAGAAGCCGGCTTCTACCTCCAGCATTCCGTTCTTTAGGAAACGGCGAACCGTCGCAATCTCGCGGACATCTTTCAAGCGGACCTTTGCGCCTTCTTCGATGGCGAGACGTTCGGGCGGGTTCGCGGCTGGTGTGGGGGGAGCCATGGCGACAGCGGCTTCCTCCTGGAACTCGCGTTTTGTTTTCGAAAGCTCGCGGCGCGCCTGTTCGGCGGCTTTGCGGTGCTCGGAAAGTTCCGCGAGGCGATCCATCGTCATCTGTGCGCGAGCCTCAAAGTCGGCGACAACCAAATCCGACTTTTTCTGCCACTCGCGCTGGCGCTGCTGTTCGCGGCGAATCGACTCTTGCTCCAGTTCGGCTTGACGCCTCTTTAGTTGCTCGGCTGCCTGCTGCATCCCGTGAGAGTGCCGTGTGTTCTCCTCGATCTGGCGATGCAGTTCGGTAAGCAGATCCTGGAAGTCCGCCTGCATTCTGGGCAGGACAGCGCGGGCCTGAGAAAGCACCGCTGCGGGCATCTCCAGGCGCGTGGCGATGTCAAGTCCAGCCGATTTGCCGGGCAGGCCAAGGCGTAGCTCATAAGTCGGCTGAAGCGTGTCTTCGTTGAAGCCCATGGAGGCATTCACTAAGTTTTCAGTGCGTGCACCGTAGAGCTTTAGCGGCAGCAGGTGAGTGGAGGCGAGACAAAATGCCTCGGATTTCCGGAATTCGTCGAGCATGGCTACGCCCAACGCGCCGCCTTCTTCGGGATCGGTTGCGCGGCCCAGCTCATCGAGCAATACGAGGCTCTCGGGCGTCACCTGCTCCAGCATCTGCTTCACGTGCAGAAGGTGACCCGAAAAGCTGCTGAGGCTTTCGGCGATGGACTGCGAGTCGCCGATATCGGCAAGTACATCGTCCAGCAACGGGAACTCAGCCTCCGATGCGGGGACCGGAATGGCCGCGTGCGCCATGAGCGCCAACAATCCGGCGGTTTTCATAGTGACCGTTTTGCCGCCCGTGTTCGGTCCACTGATCAAAAGACAGCGGCGATCCTCGTTGAGCTCGAACGAGATGGGAACAATCGGCTTGCGCTGTTTCCGGAGCACCGTTTCCAATAAAGGATGGCGCGCTTCGCGAAGCATCAGATGCCGCGGACCTTGGCTGAAGCGGGGGATTACGGCGTTGTAGTCGAGCGCAAAGGCGGCCTTGGCGAAAAAACAGTCGAGTTCCGCCAGAACTTCAGACGTGGCAGCAATTTCAGCAGCGTGTTCGCGGAGCGTATTGGTGATTTCCGCGAGGATGCGTTCTATCTCGCGAAGTTCATCTTCCCGGAGCCTGACAAGCTGGTTGTTCAGCCCGATGGTCTCAAGCGGCTCCACAAATAAGGTGCGGCCCGTTCCGCTGGAACCGTGGATGACGCCGTCGACCCGGCCTTTCTGCCCGGCAACGATCGGCACAACGTAGCGGTCTTCGCGAATTGTGACGAAGTCCTCCTGCAGAGTGCCGTCGGTATGGTGCGCGCGAAGAAAACGGGTGAGCGATTCCTGAATATTGGTTTGCTGGCGCTGGATGTCGCGACGAATCCGCCCGAGAGCAACACTCGCCTCGTCGGCAAGGGTGCCGTCCGGCAAAAATGCGCGCCCATAACGACGGGTGAGGTCGCGCAGGTCAACCAGATTCCGTCCCCGATGCGCCAAACGGCCGTAACGCTCGGAAACTGCGAGCAAAATGCCCCGATACTCGCCGGCCAGGGACAACGTATGGAACAGATCGAGAAGGTCTCGGCCGCCTAAAGAAGCGCCTTCTACCCGTAGGATTCGAGCTTGTGCTTCGATGTCGCGGACCTGATCGAAACGAAGCCGGATGGCGGCTCCGCGCGCGGTCACCTGTGCGCCGGAGGCTTCACGCAGATAACCAATAGCCTCGCCCGTTTCGGCGAAATCCGATTCCAGGGCAGCGCGATCTGAGTGCGGTTCATGAGCATCGACGAGCGCACGGCCGCCGTCGCTTCCGGCATAGTGAGACAGAAGCTCTTTCAGCTCATCGAATTGCAAAAGCGAGGCGCTGTGAAACGGCATACTTCTTTCTAAGGACGGGTCACCTGGGAGCAGGTAGGCGGACGACTCGCGTAATTGCGTATGACCTCGCGGGTGCCAAGGGTCATGGGAAGAGAATCCAGGGATTCGATCTCGAACCATTCCGCGCGGCTGGAATCGTCGCCCGCCTGGAGATCTCCGCCGAGAATCGTGCAATAGAAGTCGATCAGGACGAAATGATACTCGCAGGCCCCCGATTCGTCGGGCATGATGCGTTCAAACGTCAACGCTATCGGCCCAACAGAGACTTCGAGTCCGGTTTCCTCCCGGACTTCACGGGCGAGGGCGTCTTCGAGCCGCTCGCCGGTTTCGACGACTCCACCGGGAAGCGACCACTCGCCAACAAGCGGCGGGTTGCCGCGTTCTACTAGCAAAACGCGGCTTTCATCCAGAATTAGCGCGCCGACCCCGAGCACCGGACGCTGGGGATACCGGCGGCTATTGTTTCCACTCACTCCTCAATTCTAGGAGGCGCGTTAGCCGATGGCTGCCAGAACCTCTTCGGCGTGTCCTTCCACCTTCACTTTGGGGAAGACCTTTTTGATTACGCCGTCGGGACCGATGACGAAGGTGGTGCGGTCGATGCCCATGTATTTCTTCCCGTACATGCTTTTTTCTTTCCAGACACGGTAGGCTTCCGCCGCTTTGTGGTCGGTGTCGGCCAGCAGCGTGAACGGCAGATCGAACTTCTGCTTGAACTTGGCCTGGGCACCGGAGGTATCAGGGGAGACGCCGACGATGACGGTGTTTGCGACGGTGAACTTTTGGGTCGTATCGCGGAACTCGCAGGATTCTTGGGTGCAGCCGGGGGTGTCAGCCTTCGGATAGAAGTACAGGACCACGTTCTTGCCGTGCAGGGAGGATAGCTGGAATGGTTCACCGGAATCGGTATTGAGCTGGATCTCAGGAGCGGGCGAACCCTCCTTCAACAAGGTTTCGGAATCAGTTTTGGCGTTAGGCATACGTCAGTAGAGATGACGGGAAGGGCCGGAGGGCTACAAATTACGAAACGAACTATCCTGTTCGGGTCGAAAAATGAGGGAACGAAGCCAAGAGGATCGTGATCTGTTGCGAAGGCGCGGTGGTGGGTGGGCAAGCCCGCTATCGCGCTTTTTGCTTTATTGGCTTTACCAAGAAGCCGTAAGAGAAAACCCCAAGAACGAGCACGATCAGGACAGCCAGCATCGGTGCAGCATAGCTACCGGTAGTCTGCTTCAGCCATCCGGTCACAATCGGCGCCACTATCCCCGAGCAGTTCGAGGCGAAATTTTGCAGACCCGTCGCGCGGCCGACGGAACCTTTCGGAAATAGTGTCTGGGTCAGTGCCCAGTAGTTTGCAGTGGCCAACCCCAGGCCCGAGAGAGAGAATAGCGCGAAGAAAAGCGCCACCGGCTCCGAATGCGACAATCCGCCGAAGATTTCGGTGGATGCGGCCACAAAGCCGAGAATCGTGAATAGTTTGCGCACGCGGACTGGATCGCCGCCACGCCGAATGAGACGGTCGGAAAAATGTCCAGCGAGAATGCCGATGACCGCTATTCCGCCGAAGCTGAACATGGTGTAGATGCTCATGGAGCGGAGCGATAGATGCCGCGCTTCCATCAGATACGCGGGGAGCCAGGTCAGGCAAAAGTAGATGAAGTAGTTATAAGAGAAGGTGCCTAATATGATGCCCCACATGGTTGGGGTCTTCATCATTTCCCGAAGCCCAATGGAATTCGACGGCATGGAGGCCGAGGGTGACCGGCTCACGGGCGGATCCTTCCGCACCAGGGGAAGCCAGGCGGCCAGCCAAATCAGTCCGCCCAAGCCTCCAATCAAAAACATCGATTGCCAGTTAAAGCGCATGACCAGAAATGCTGCTATCGGAACGCCGACGGCTGCCCCGAATTTGGTTCCGGAGAAAAGGATGCCCGTGGCTAATCCGCGTTCTTCCTCCGCGCAGTTAAAGCGAATCCAGCGCAAGCTTGCGGCGGTGCTAACGGATTCACCAGCGCCCAGCAGCAGACGTGCTGAGACCAGTTGATCGATGTTGTGAACGAGGCCCGTGGCGGCCGACGTCAGACTCCAGAAAAGGAAGCCGAGTGCGTAAGGAATTTTGGTGCCGTAGCGATCCACAGCCCAGCCTGCGGGGATTTGCAGGAGCGCGTAGCTCCAGAAAAAGGCTGAGTTTATAAAACCCCGATCCAGATCGCTTAAATGAAAGAGCTGGACAAAGTCCTTCAGAGCGAGGACGACGGAGAGGTTGGCGCGATCCACATAGGCGATTACCATGCCCAGGCCCAGGAGGCAGACCACCATCCATTTGCGGGTGGCGCTTATTGGCGGAGTAGTAGCATTCATTAAGCCGCCGATAAAGGTATCACAGCCGTACCTATTTCATGAAAATCTCTTCGTTAAAACTTCATTCGATTGCCATCGCCGATCCTCCCCTGCGAAGTTCTTATGGCTTGCATGCACCCTGGGCTCTACGGACCATTGTCGAATTGACGACAGACGACGGCATTACAGGAGTGAGCGAAACGTATGGCGGCGAGGGCCCACGGGCGGCGCTGGAGCGTGCCCGAGAACATGTGATCGGCATGGATCCTTTTCGCTTGGCGGGGTTATACGAGCAGATGGGTCGTGAAGCGGACGCCCAGGGAGACCGCAGCCAAACATGGCTGGTGCCGGGCGAGAACCCGCTCGATCAACACAATAGGACTTTTGCGGCGATCGAAATTGCCTGCCTCGACATCGTCGGGAAGGCAGTTGGCATGCCGGTGTGCGATGTACTTGGCGGGCGCATGCGAGATCGCGTTCCGTTCTCCGCATATCTTTTTTATAAGCACGCCGGAGGTGGCGGCGAAGGCCGGTATCCGGACAGATATGGCGAGGTTCTGGACGCGCGAGCGGCTGTTCGCGAGTGCCGCGACATGGTGGATGAATACGGGTTTAGAGAGGTGAAGCTGAAGGCCGGAGTTTTGGATCCGAGCATCGAGATCGAGACGATTCGTGAACTGCGATCCGAGTTTGGGCCCACGGTTCCTTTGCGAATTGACCCTAACTGTGCCTGGTCAGTGGAGACGTCCATTCAGGTCGGTGAGTCTTTAAAGGACGCGTTATCAGGCGGAGGGTATCTGGAGGATCCTTGTCCTGAACTGAAGGGAATGAGCGAGGTCCGGCGTGGCCTGCTTGCGAAAGGTATCGATACGCCGTTGGCCAGTAACGTTGCGGTTACCGGATTTGCGGATGTGCCGAAAGCCCGTGACCTGGATGCAGTGCAGATTGTCTTGTCCGATCCGCATTACTGGGGCGGTCTGCGCCAAGTTCAGTATCTGTCGCATCTCTGTGAGGTATTGGGCATGGGCATGTCGATGCATTCGAACAGTCATCTGGGCGTAAGCTTGATGGCGATGACGCATGTCGCCGCAGCATGTCCCCATCTGACACATGCGTGCGACACGCATTATCCGTGGCAGACCGGGGAAGATGAGATTGTCGCTGGAGGCCGCATCGGTTTCCGGGATGGGGCCGTGGCGATTCCGGAGAAACCCGGCCTGGGTGTGGAGTTGGATTACGACCAAGTCGCCAGGGGATGCGAACGTTACGGGAAGATCGCCTTTCGCAAGCGCGACGACGAAGCGGAGATGCGCAAGCACGTAGACCCCAATTGGAAGCGCGTTCTTCCGCGCTGGTAGATGGCGGGGTTTCCTATACTGGACACGTGAATCGAGGTGCTTTTGCTGCCGGACTGCGCGGTGTATTTGGTTTTCCGGTAACCCCGTTCCGTCGTGACCTGAGCCTGGACCTTGAGGGCCTGGCGCGCAATGTAGACGAGATGGCGGCGCATCCATTCTGTGCGATGGTGGCGGCGGGCGGCACGGGTGAGCTTTATTCGTTATCTCCGGACGAAATCGAAGCCGTGATCGCGACGGTGGTAAAGGCTGTGGAAGGCAGGATGCCCGTGGTCGCGGGTACCGGTTTCAATCTGCCGCTGGGGTGTGAGATCGCGCGTCGCGCCGAGAAGGCAGGAGCCCAGTTTTTGTTGGTGCTGCCTCCCTATTATGGGGTCGCTCCGGAGGATGGACTTTTTGCCTATTACGAGGCTATCGGAGCGGCAACCGAACTTCCCCTGATGGTCTACAGCCGTGATTGGGCAGTATTCACACCCGAGATGGTGGCGAGGCTGGCGGATCGGGTTCCGACGCTTGTGGCGTGGAAGGACGGCCAGGGTGACGTACGCAAGTACCAGCGCATCATGGATTACAACGGCGACCGATTGGCTTGGTTCGGGGGACTTGGGGACGACTGCGTGCCGGGCTATTTCGCGATCGGCGTTCAAGCATACACGTCGAGCATCTCCAACATTTCCCCGCCGATTTCGCTCGCCCTGGCGAACGCGGCGATGCAGCAGGACTTTGCCGCGCTGAATCGCTTGATGACCAGATATGTGCATCCGCTCTATGCAATACGGGAGCGGGCAAGGGGCTATGAAGTAGCGGTCATGAAACAGGCGATGGAGATTCTGGGGATGCCGGCAGGGCCGGTTCGTCCCCCGCTTATGAATTGCCGCCCCAAAGACATCGAAGACGTTCGCAAGCTGATGGAAATTTATCGAGAATTCACGCCCGCCTCGATTGCGGAGCGATAGGATTTGCTTTGGCACCCCTATTCATCCGTGTGCACGAACGCGACAACGTCGGGATTGTTGTCGACCCGGACGGGATTGCGTCCAGAACAGTGCTCCCCGGTGGACTAGCTGTCCGCGAACGCATCCCGCAGTCTCATAAGATTGCATTCGCAAATTTTGATGTGGGCGAGCCTGTTCTGCGATACGGTCAAATCATCGGTTTTGCGAACCGGCGAATCGACGCGGGCGGCTGGGTTCGCGAGGACATGCTCACCGAGCCGGTAGCTCCTTCATTGGACCAACTGCCGCTCGCCACAGCAGTTCCGCCGCTGCTTCCGCCGCTTGAAGGTTATACGTTCGATGGGTATCGAAATGCAAATGGAAGTGTCGGGACGAAGAATATTCTCGGCATTACGACAACCGTGCAGTGTGTCGCGCCTACGGTTGAATATGCGGTTCGGCGCATCAAGACGGAAATTTTGCCTCGCTTTTCGAACGTCGATGATGTGGTTGCGATCACTCACGGCTTTGGATGCGGTGTGGCGATGGACGCGCCGGGCGCGGAAATTCCGATTGAGACGCTGAGACATATTAGCCTCCACGCGAACATAGGGACCCAGCCGATGATCGTCAGTCTGGGCTGCGAAAAGCTCCAACCCGCTCGCTTGTTTTCGAATGATTTGCCGATTCTTGAGGACTCGAATGTCATCAGGCTGCAGGATCAGCGGGGCTTTGCGGGAATGGTCAGCGCAATCATGCAGGCGGCCGAGAAGCGGCTGGCGTCACTCCACAGACGGCGGCGCGAGACGGTTTCGGCATCGGAGTTGGTGGTGGGTCTGCAATGCGGCGGGAGCGATGCGTTTTCCGGAGTGACCTGTAATCCGGCTGTGGGTTATGCTGCTGATCTATTGGTTCGCGCAGGGGCAACAGTTTTGTTTTCGGAAGTTACAGAGGTGCGCGATGCGGTGCATCTATTAACGCCGCGGGCCATCAACAAGCAAGTAGCCAGGGATCTTGTCCGCGAAATGCGGTGGTACGACGAGTATCTTGCCAAGGGACACGCGGATCGAAGCGCGAATCCGTCACCGGGCAATAAGCGCGGCGGTCTTTCGAATATTGTAGAGAAGGCGCTCGGGTCCGCGGCCAAGTCAGGGAACAGCGCTATCTCGGCGGTGGCCCGAAACGGAGAGAAGGTGACCGGCAAAGGACTGGTCTTCGCCGCGACACCGGCCAGCGATTTTATCTGCGGCACCCAGCAACTCGCGTCGATGAACTTGCATATCTTTACGACCGGGGAAGGCTCTCCTTATGGGTTGGAGCTAACACCGGTCATCAAAATTTCGTCGCGGACTGCATTGGCTGAAAAATGGCCCGATCTCATCGACATCGATGCGGGGCGTATTGCTTCGGGCATCTCTAGTATTGAGGAGATGGGATGGGAGATTTTCCGATTTGCGCTGGATGTGGCGAGCGGCCGTCGAAAAACTTGGGCCGAGCATTGGGGTCTGGGGAACGCGCTGGTTCCGTTCAATCCGGCCCCGATCACCTGAGGGCAACCATCGCACGGTGGTGAGACTTGCCGATTAGATCCGTTTCAAAAGGTTGCATAATCGGAGAGTGCGCAAGCAAGTTCTCCTGCAGGTGCCGCGGGGTGCGGCAGACGCCAATATCCGGTTCGATGATTTGCGATCTCTCCTCACAATTCTCGGCTTCGACGAGCGGGTAAAGGTGGGTGATCACATATTTACGAAGCCGGATGTGACCTCGGTATGAACCGGCAGAAAGGGTTGAATGACCAGATACGAGATCATACTGTATTGGAGCAACGAGGATGACGCCTTCATCGCGGAAGTTCCGGAGCTGGCTGGCTGCGCCGCAGACGGCCCCACTAGGCAGGTGGCACTCGCAAATGCGGAGATCGTGATTGCCGAGTGGCTGGAGTCGGCTCGAGAACTTGGTCGACCCATACCGGAGCCCAAAGGCCGTCTGCTTTACGCCTGACTCGAGTTTGATCGCATCCACTATGTGCTGGACCGTGCCGTCGTCCGTACTGGGCCGAACGGCTATAAGGCCTCGGCGGGTCCGCCTAATCGAAGAAGGAGATTTGATCCATCGGATAATGCCGGCGGTTTCGCGTCCACAGCTCTGCTCTGCTCGCCACAGCACACGCTGCGATCAAGGCATCCGCGACCTCGACTCCATGACTCCGTCTATACTTACGCAGATATACGCCCGCTTGACGGCCTGTCCCTTCGTTGATCGGAGTACACGTCAGCGCATGGAAAAGATTATTTAGAGGGTCATTCTCATTGGGCCGGGCACCGGCCCAGAGTTCCGCGACACTCACAGGCGAATAAAGAACAGCAGCGTTGGAGTTGCTCAAGTCAATCCATTTGGAAACGATCTCCGCATTTCTGCCGCGAGAGACTTCGATCAAGATATCGGAATCGACAAGCACAGTCACTTTGTGTGAAGCCTATCCAAACGGCTACCTCGACGAAGGGTTTGAATGTACTCCACCGCACCGATGGTTTCGGAGCGCTTTTTGCGACTGCCGACAAACTCCTGCATTGCCTTTCTCTGCTGGTCAAGGTTGCCGAGATAATGCTCTCGAACCGCTTCCCGCACAAGTTCCGAGACGGTAGTCTTTTGACTTTGTGCCCGAGTGTGGAGAGCATCCCAGAGGTGATTGTCCAGGTAGAGTTGCGTCCGCCTCATGATGTATATTATACATCGCTGTAAGCCTTCCGGAACATCGGCTGAATGGGCCTACGGATAAAGGCGCAACGGTCTCGCCGGGTCGATGGTGCGAATCGACATGTCTTTGAATTGAAAATCATCCATGTCGTCGCAGCGGTAACCGATGACTACGCGGGGGAAGCAGTGGCATTCCGAATTGCTGCCAATCGTCGGCCCCATCGGCCCCGATCTTCGTATTCCAGCACCTGTCAGTGGATTCGGCACTTTAAGGTGGTACCCAGAGCTATTCGATACGAAGAATTTCCATAATGTCGAGTCCAGCAATACGCCGTGTAGCGGCCCAGATACTTGTCAACGCTATCAGGAAAATGAACAGTATCGAGAAGGTGAACGTTGCGAAATCAATCGATTTCGCCCCCTCAACTAGGCTCCCGAGAAAGCGTCCGGTGAGCATCGCTCCGGCGATCCCACAAAGCGCCCCTGCCCCGACGGTAAGTAGCCCCTGCTTCAGGAGCATTCCCCGGAGCCGGACCGGGGTGGTGCCGAGTGCCAGGCGTACTCCCATCTCATGGGTCCTCTGGGCAACGGCGTAGGAAACGACACCGTATATGCCGATCACGGCCAGTAACAGCGCAAATCCCGCAAAGAATAGGAGAGCAGTACGATAAAACTTCGGGCGGGAGAGGTCGTCTTCCAGCCGCTGCTCCATCGTTTTGGCGCCGAAAACGGGAACTTTTGGATCCACCGATCGAATCGCATCACGGATCATCGGGAGGCGATCTTTGGCGGTGCCATTCACTCGTACCACGAAGGTCGAGGAGAAGAAACCACCGGGCGAGTGCGCCGGAAAGAAGATCTGCGACGAGTTTGCACCCTGGGACATGTAGTCCATTCCTTGGACGACACCAACGATCTTCCGGGGAGGTCCGTTTCCGAGCGTCACTTCGTGGCCCAGTGCATCTGCCGGTTGGCCAAACTGATTCGCGAATTGTTCATTGACAACGGCAACCTTCGCGCCCGAACGTACTTCGGCGTCGGAAAATTCACGTCCGTATAAGATACGTCCACCCATCGTCTGAAAATATTCAGCGAACACCGGGACGGTCATGGAACTTGCTTTGGCTGTACGCCCGTCTAATCCCCAGGGACCGCCGGTGAATGCAGTTGCATCGAGCGGAAGCACCTCGGTTGCACTGGCGCTCCGGACACCGGGAAGCTGACGGATGCGGGCAAGCGCTTCCTCGAAGTACGGAAGCTGCCGTCCGGCGAGTCCGCGAGTCGTGCCGTCCAGCGATACGTTTACGGTGACCAGCCCCTTCGCGTCGAAGCCGCGATCAATGCGCATCAGGTGGACAAACGCGCTGCCCACCGAAATTGATGCCGTAAGAAGGACGATCGTGAGCATTACCTGCGCAGCAACTAACGTTTCGCGAATCAGTCGTGAGCTGCGGCTGCCGCTGGAACTGCGTGCAAATGCACGGACACGGCCCGCATTGAGCGACGGCAAGACGCCGAAGAGAAGACCGCTCAGCATCGATACAGCGACCGCGAAATCCAGCACGCGACCGTCTAAAATTGAATACGATTGCGTCGCCAGCGGTGCCGATTGAACCCCGGCCGCGATAGAAGTCGTCCAGAACGCGACGACTAATCCCGCGACAGCGGCCACAAACGAGAGAAGCAGACACTCAGTCAGTAACTGCTGTACGAGCCGCGCTCTGCTCGCTCCCAACGCAGAGCGTATCGAGAGTTCGGCGGCCCGATCTGCGGTGCGCGCCAGTAAAAGATTTGCAACGTTGCTGCATGCAATCAGCAGGATCAGCACTACGCCCGCCATCAGCAGCAATGACGCGTTCTTCACGGGACCGGCAAGTTCATCTTGCAGCGAAGTAATTCTCGGAGGGTGCTTTGTATTGTGGATTTTGCGGCGGTTCGGCGAGAGACGATCCACCTCGGCAGCAAACGCGGCGCGAGCTTCCGGCCAGGTGATACCCGGTTTTAGCCGCGCGATGGTTTCCCAGCCGTTGTTGCCCGGAGCGAACCCCGCCGCCTTCCAGAGAACGGCCTTGCTGGGATAATCAAATCCCGGGGGCGCCACTCCAATGATGGTGAGAGGCATTCCGTTCACGCGAATGGTGGAACCAAGAACTCGCCGGTCGCCTGCAAAAAGCTGCTGCCAGAGTCCATAGCCGATAACCGCGATTGCGTTACGCCCGGGTGTATCTTCCCCCGTTCTGAATCCTCGTCCAAGCACCAGATGTGTCCCAAGGAGCGAAAAAAAATTCCAGGAAGTTTGCGCAACATTTGCTCTCACGATGTCTTGCGTGCTCCCGAGATTGAAATCGACCTGTTCAAAGAGCGCGGCATCGGCAAGATAGATGCTTTGTCTCCGCCAATCGTGAAACTGTTTCGCGCTGTCATGAGGAACAAGGTATGTTTGAAGCGACGCCAAACGGCTTGGATCGTGGAACGGCAGCGAGCGTAGCAGCAGTGCGTTGACAACGCTGAACACTCCCGTATTTGCGCCAATTCCGATGGCGAGGGCGGTGATCGCGAACCCTGTGTGCCAGGGACGGTGGGCCCAGAGCCGCACGGTGTGTCTGGCATCCTGCCATACCTCGCGAAAAACCTGCATTGGAATCGATATCGCCAAATCGAATACGAGTCGGATCCAAATCGCGGCAAGGGAGTAGACGCCGCTCGACTCGGCAAGTTCGTCGCAAAACTCACGCTCCATCGGTGCGGAATACTCTTCACGAAATGCAGCCGGATAGAGTTTCAGAAGCCATCGGTAAAGCTTCAGTGAGAAAGGCGCGTCAGGCATGCTTAGGCACTCCAAACGTTGCCGCTGCCAACTTCGCCAGTTCCCTCATCCGAGCCGCCTCTGCCCGCGCCGCCCTCTGGCCGTGATCCGTGATCCGGTAATAGCGCCGCCTCTCGTCATCAAGGTGCGGATCGGGACGGTCGTCCGATTCCTCGATCAGCCTCAGCTCCAGCATCTTGTTAATAGATCCGTAGAGCACGCCGGGCCCTAATTTCAGCTTGCCGTCAGTGCGACGAGAAATCTCGCGCTTGAGAGCATAGCCGTGCCGTTCGCCCTCGCCGAGCGAAAGCAGAATGTGAAAGAAGGCGGGGGATAGCGGCGGGAGATCGCTTTCGGTCTGGCGTTTCTTGGAGGACATAGTAGTACAACAATAGACATAGTATTCTATTGAGAGAGCATCTTGTCAATAGCAAGAACTTGTTGTTGAACAGGTCATTCGTAATTGTCATGGCAAGCCTATCGAGAGCCGTGTAATATAGCGGGACCAATTGGGGCTGTCCGGGTTCTTATAGATATGGGAAACGCGCGTGGTGTGGCTCGCGACTTCGATGCTCTGGAGGCCCGGCGCATGAATGCCTTGGCGCTGATGCGGGACGGACTGAATAACAGTCAGATTGGGCGCGAAGTCGGGGTTGCCAATCAGACCGGTACGGCACTTAGAAGCAATGCTTCTTCGAGCTACCCTAGGGGTCAAGACCGTGAGCCGCTGGCGCAAGGAGTATAGCGAAGGAGGCACGACCAGCGACAAGTTCTTCCAGTTGAAGTGATGAAACAAGAGCGGCGTTTGGCGCGGGGGGCCCAAGTGCGGCGTCGAAATCGCCGCCGTAAAACGGATAGTCTGAACAGTTGTGGGGGGAATCTCCTCCCGGATAGAATAGGTCGTCTTAAGAGAAGCCAGCGGCTGTAACGCTGGTGGAACGCTGTAGGATACCGGCGTATATAATCCGGTAATCGCGCCGGAGATATCTTGGCTTGCATCCGCGAAGGTTCCGCCGATTCCAGTGATCTCATCAACACCTGGGCCGACGTCTGTGAAACGGTGAACATGCCGGAACTGTTTTATGCTTCCACCACTGAACGAGAAGCTAAATTCGTCGGCTCTGGCGGATGGTGCAATTGCAAAGACCACCGCCAATGCGAGTACTGTGAAAATTTTTTTCTTCGATTTTTCTCCGGTGGAATGTCGCCGATCATATCAAGAACCGTCCGCTGAAATCGAGGCGGCTTGGTACCGGCACAGGGGAACTTCGGGTAGTACTTTGGTGGTTGCGATTGCACTTCTCTAGCTGTACAGACAAAATTTACGCAGGCTGGTTACCGGGTACCGTGGACACGTGTCTGGATGGAGTACAGCGAATCGCTGGCCGTGATGAATAGCGTGCTCCTATCCTTGCCGCCGAAGGTGATGTTTCCGGTCCATGGCTGTTGCACAGGGATACGGTCGATCTTTTCGCCCTTGGAATTGAACACAGTGACGCCCTTGCCCACTAAGTAAACGTCTCCTTCATCGTCGATGGTCATTCCATCGGAACCCATCCCGACGAAGAGCTTCTTGTCGCTGAGAGTACCGTCGGGATTGACACGGTACGTGTAAGTCTTGTTCCCTTTGATATCGGCGACGTAGAGCCGTTTTCCGTCAGGTGTGCCGATAATGCCGTTCGGTTGCCGCAGGTCGTCGATCACCCGGATCAGCCTTTTGTGATCGGGAGCCAGATAGTAGACGTATTGACCGGACTGTTCCATCGGACCTCTCGTCCAGTAGTCCCGCTTGTAGAACGGATCGGTGAAATAGATGCCCCCGTCAGGACGAACCCAGAGATCGTTCGGCCCATTCAAGAGTTTGCCGTCATAGCCTTTGACGAGCACCGTGACCTTGCCGGAAGGAGCAACCTCCCACAATTGATTATGGAGATCGGCGCACGCATAAAGGTCGCCCGCATCATCGAAGTAGAGTCCGTTGGCACGGCCGGAGTCGTTTTTAAACACCGATAGTTTTCCGTTTACCGACCACTCGAGAATTTTGTTATTCGGTTGATCGGTAAAGAAGACATTCCCCTTGGTATCAGCGGCGGGCCCTTCGGTGAATTTGAACCCGTCGGCAAGCAGCACCAGCTTTGCGCCGGGCGCAACAATGCCCGTTGCCGGTTTCGCGGTCTGAGTACCAGCGAATAAGCGGTTACTTCCCGCAATTGATACGAACACACAGAAGCAAATAAAAATCCGCGGTGCTATCCGGTTGACTGCAGAAGTTCGGGAATGGATAGATATCATTTCTCAATAGGTCCCATATAGGAAGGAACTGTTCGCGGGATTGGAGGCAGAAGATACCTCCAACGTCGCCGCATCGCCTACTATACACCGCTCAGAGCTGCTTCAGTCCAGCAGCGTCAAAGGCGACTGGCTTTCCCGTTTCACCTGGGCGAGTTTGCACTCCGTGGGGCGTTTGTCCGGTCGCCAATGGAGTAGTTTCGTACCGTGGCGAAACCGGTTGCCGGTGAAGTGATCGTATTGCACTTCGACGATCAGCTTGGGGGCAAGCGGTTTCCATTCGGTGCTGCGCTCCGTGCTCCAGCGGCTGGGGCCACCGGGGGCGGCGCCGGTGAAGCCGGGAGGCTCGATGAATGCTTCCAGTTGTTTCGTGAGCGCGGTTTTATCGGCGGCGGCTAAACCGGAGGTGAAGCCTACGTGATTGAGACGGCCTTCTTCGTCATATAAGCCGAGCAGCAGAGAGCCGACTAGATCGCCGGTGTTCCCGTAGCGAAAGCCGCCGACAACGCAATCCGCAGTGCGGAGATTCTTGATCTTCAGCATCGATTTGCGGGTTTCGGAATCGTAGGGTTGATCGAGACGCTTGGCGATGATTCCATCGAGCGGCCCGGCCATGCGCTTAAACCACTGCTTCGCGGTTTCAAAGTCACAGGTGCTTGGAGAGAGGCGAACACGCGCGTGCCCCATTACGAATTGCGCCGCAAAGTCTTCGAGACTCCGCCGCCTCTGTTCCAGCGCCTTCGATGTTAAATTCGTGCCGTGGGCGTCCACAAGGATATCGAAAAGGATGAAAGTAGCTGGCGTTTCCTTCGAAAGTTTTTTGATGCGGCTAGCGGCCGGATGAATTCGCTGGAGAAGGGCGTCGAAGTCGAGCGAACGCTCCTGTGTGACGATCAGTTCCCCGTCGAGCACAAATCTCGTGGCCTTCAGGGCCAGCAGAGATTCGGTGATTTCGGGAAAGTAGCGCGCTAGTGCTTGCCCCGATTTCGACACGATGTAGATCTGTTCGCCATCGCGGAAGGCGAGACATCGGAAGCCGTCCCACTTTGGCTCGTATTCCCACTCGGGCCCGGTTGGAATTTCGCGCGCGGTACCGGCCTCCATGGGCGGGAAATCTAGCGGGAGAGGCAAGCTCATTGCAGCGCCTCCAGTGGGTAAAGCGACTTCGAGCCGAGCGACCGGCTGAAGAGGTCGCCCACGGTGGCCAGACGATCCGGCATGGTCTCCATCGTGAAATCAGAAATAGAGATGCCGCGTTCCAGCTCGCTCCAGGCAACAGGAGCCGAAACGGTGGCCTCCGGTTTCGGGCGAATGGAATAGACGGAGGCGAGAGTGCGGCCCCAGGAATTCTGGTTGTAGTCGACCAGGATGCGTCCCGGCGGGCGTTTCTCGACGCGGTATTCCGAAGTCAACAGTTCGGGATGCGCCTTCGCTAGGTCGACCGCGATGCGCTTGGCGACCGTCCATACGGCTTTCTGCTTTGGACCACGGCGGAGCGGCACATAAATATGAACGCCACGGGATCCGGTGGTCTTGGGGTACGCTGTTATAGTTTTCTTCTCCAGGTAATCGCGTATCAGCAGCGCTGCTTCACGAACCTGGGCGAAGTCCGCAGGCGCGACTGGATCGAGATCGAAATGAAGGTAGTCTGGCAGATCTGGATCGTTACACCGGCCATACCACTGATTTAAATCAATGCAGCCGAGATTGACGATCCAGAGCAGCGAGGCAAGATTCTGGGCCATCGGAAAGTCGATAATGTTACCGGTGCGGTGCGGGATAGAGCAGGTCTCAATCCAATCGGGCCGGTGAGCTGGCGTGCGCTTCATGAAGAAGAATTTTCCATCGATCCCGTTTGGGTACCGCTTCATGACCATGGCCCGATTCTTCAGGTGCGGCAGTAAGCTGTCTGAGACCGCAGCATAGTAAAGCAGCAAGTCGCGCTTTGTTTTACCGAGATGCGGCCAGAAGATCTTTTTGAGGTTCGTGAGGACGACGCGTTTTTTGCCGCACTGGACTTCGCAAGTCTCTTGGTCCTCCGGGATCTCCAGTTTCATGATGGGCAGCGTTTACCGGTCGTTGTATATGACTCCGCATTCTTCGAGAGTGTTTCATTTACACACAACCGCGTGAGAAATGGTGAGTATATACTCATTATAGAGGCAAGAGTGGCACGGGTAAAGAGTCAAGACAAGCGTAACGCAATCTTGGAGGCGGCGACGCAGGTGTTTGCGGAGCGTGGATTAGGCGCAGCAACTTCGGCAATTTCAGGTGCGGCGGGGGTCGCGGAAGGAACGTTGTTCACTTACTTCCAGACGAAAGACGAGCTGGTGAATGCACTTTATCGCGAAATCAAGGTGGGTCTCGCGGATGCAATGATGTCCGCGTTTCCCCGAAACGGGAGCGTGCGGTCGAGGCTCGAGCATGTGTGGAATAGGTATGTGGAGTGGGGCATTGAGAACCCGATGCAGCAGCGGGTTCTCAGACAAGTCGAGGTGTGGAGCGGGCTGACCAAAGAATCACAGAAGGCGGGATCGGCTCCTTTTATCGAGATCAAGACCATGGCAAAGGAGGCGGAGGAACAGCGTATTTTTCAGGACCTGCCTCGACGATTCGTGGAAGTGACGATGACAGCCCTGGCAGAGGCGGTGATGGAACTGGTGCGGCAGGATCCGAAGAAGGCGAAAGTCTATCGCAGCGCGGGCTTCGAGATGCTCTGGGCGGGCATTGCGCGGAAATAATTAAATTTTGCATCATTATGAGTGAGCACGCACTCATATTCGCAGGAGAATGGCGAATGACAGCATGGACAGCAGCAGATATTCCCTCGCAGGCGGGCAGACTGACGGTAGTGACGGGAGCGAACAGCGGGATTGGTTGGCACACGGCGCTGGAGCTGGCGCGTTCGGGGAGCGAGGTGATTCTTACAGCACGCACGGAGTCAAAAGGCAGGGATGCGGTAGAACGGATTAACCGGGAGCTTCCGGAGGCGAGGGTGCGGTTCGAGTTGCTGGACCTGGCGAGCTTGAAATCAGTGCGGGCGTTTGCGCAGAGGGTCGGCAGCGAGGCGAGGGTGGATCTGCTGGTGAATAATGCGGGTGTCATGCGGCTGCCGAAGCGGGAGGTGACGGAGGATGGCTTCGAAAGACAGTTCGGGACGAACTTCCTGGGCCCGTTCGCGTTGACGATGCTGCTGATGCCGGCACTGGGGCGTTCGGACGCGCCGCGGGTGACGACCGTTTCGAGTGGTGCCGCGAGTATGGGCTTGAAGCGGATCAAATTCGAGGACATGCAGTGGCAGAGGTCGTATGGGCCGTGGAAGGCGTACTGCCAGTCGAAACTGGCGGACCTGATGCTGACGCTCGAACTGGGCCGACGGAGTGCGGCGGCGGGGATTAGGCTACTCAGCAATGCGGCACATCCTGGATATGCGCGAACAAACCTGCAGACATCTGGTCCTGGCAGAGAGCTGAACGCGATCGAGAGGATTTTTGCGTCGTTTATGTCGCAGGATGCGATCCATGGAGCGCTGCCGACGCTGCGGGCCGCGACGGCGAAGAATTCGTCTTCGGGCAGCTATTATGCTCCGGAAACGATGTTCCATTTGAAGGGCAATCCGGTAGCTGTGGCACTTCCCAAGCCGGCGCAGGATGAAGAAGCGGCGCAGAGGTTGTGGAAGGCGGCGGAGGATTTGACCGGGACGAAGTGGTTGGTTTGAAAAGGCGACGGTAAACGTGACGATCCGAATGTCCAGGAGCAGACCTACGGCCAAAAGTTTTCCTGTTTTTTACCGATCCAGGAAAGAGCTGCTCTAAGTTATCGGTGCGAACCGCTTGGCGTCTTCTTCGTACATCAAAACGGCGCCTGCCCGGAAGTCGTAGACCCAGCCGTAAACGGCAAGGCGGCCCTGCGCCACACGCCCGGCGACCGAGGGATGAGTGCGGATGTGATTCATCTGGAGGAGGACGTTTTGCTGTACCAGCGCCTCAAGAAATTTCGATTCATCTTCGCGGGAGTACAGCGCGTCGGAGATGCTTAGGGCGGCAAGCGAATTTTGCAGCCAGTTCTGCACGGCGGACATTCCATCGAGTTTTTCTTGATGCAGCAGGCCCGCCATAGCGCCGCAATCGGCGTGCCCGCAGATCACCACTTGATCGACCTCCAGGGCCGAGACGGCGTATTCCACCACGGCTGAAACGCCGCCCATCATTTCTCCATAGGCGGGCACGATGTTTCCGATATTTCGGGCGACAAAGATGTCCCCAGGGCCCGATTGGGTAATGAGTTCGGGGTCGATGCGCGAGTCGGCGCAGGTGACAAACAGGGTGTGAGGACGCTGTCCTGCTCGCGTGACCTGTTCATAGACTTCCTGCCGCTGCGGGTACTCGTGCTCGCAGAAGTGACGCACTCCGATAAGCAGACGTTCCAATGATTCGGGGTGAGGGTGTGGGGCCATACACAAATACTAACGTTTGGCAGTGGTACTGGTACTGAAGGCTGGGGCCCATGCAGCGCGTATCGCTTTCCAGACTCGAGGACTTAGATGCTACCAAAGAACGCCGTCAATTGGCTTCACTGGATCGGGAATTCCAGAGTCCTGAAGCTGCTGTTTCAAATTGATCTCGATGGTCCGCGAAATGGAGTGCAGAGGGATGTCATTGATCGTATTTTCGAAGGGCGATTCCAGATCGCGGCCTATGCGGTCCAGGGCTAGAAAAATCAATCCGACAAGCGCTGATCCGATGGGCGTGAAGATGCCGAGATTGGCAACTAAACCCAACGGGAGAATAACGCAGTAGATGCCGACGGCGATCTTCGGGTAATAGTCGTACTGCACTGGCAGAGGTGTGTTCTTGATGCGTTCGGCTCCTCCCTGGGCGTTCATCAGAGAGCTGAGCGTTTCGTCGAGACTGGCCCAACGGATGCTGTCGATCCACTGTTGCTCGTGGCACCGCCGCAGAAGCAAACCGATTCGATGCTGGATCGCTAAAGGCACGTTCTTTTCCGATTTGAGAGAGGAGATTTCTTCAGCGGGCAAGAATGCTTCTAGGTCGGCCCATGCGGTTTGGCCTCTCAGGTGACAGCGCAGCGCATGGACGTAGGCGATGTGATGGAACACGATTCGGCGTTGCATTGCCGCTACCTGCCCGTGCTCTTCAGAGGTGTCGCCGGTCTCGACGATCATGGTAAGAGCCTGCCGGGCGAGAGACCGGGAGTTGTTGACGATGGATCCCCAGAGAGTGCGCGCCTCCCACCAGCGCTGGTAGGCGGTGTTGTTACGGAATCCGAGGATGACGCCGATCGCGCCGCCAAACAGGGAAAGCGGGATGTGCGGCAAGTCAAGCCAGGTCCAGCCGCTGGAGTAGGCCAAAAATACCGCCATGTCATAGGCAAAGAGAATCGCAAGCGCGGGCGCGATGTAGAGGACCAGTTTTCGAAGATGCGGCCGGTGCGGAACGATCATGCGAATGGTTGCGAACCACAGTCATGATAGCGTGCGATGGGTTGTTATCGGATACGCTAAAAAGACTCATTCCATGTCGATCAAGAATTTTTCACGGCGCAGTTTCGGGATAACAGTTGGGACGGCTGCAGCGATTGGATCAGCCGGTGTATCCACGGCTTTAGGTGCATTGTCACCGCAAGGAGGAGACGAGACCGAGGGACACCCCAAGGAGAATTACTATCAGTTCCCCGAAGGCTTCAAGTGGGGCTGTGCGACGGCGGCATACCAGATCGAAGGCGGAGCGCAAGCCGATGGGCGTGGGCCGTCGATTTGGGATACGTTCTCACATGAGCCGGGCCACACGTACCACGGTGAAACCGGCGATGTGGCCGACGACGATTACCACCTCTATAAGGAAGATGTTCAGCTTCTGAAGGCACTTGGAGCGAAGATCTACCGGTTTTCAGTGTCGTGGCCGCGCGTGTTTCCACAAGGTATGGGGCAGCCGAATGCGAAGGGGATCGATTTTTACAAGCGACTGGTGGATGAGTTACGGGCGAACGGAATTGAGCCGTTCTGCACGCTGTTTCATTGGGATTTGCCGCAGGCTCTGCAGGATAAATACGGCGGGTGGCAATCGCGGGAAACGTCGAAGGCGTTTGGTGAGTATGCGGGATATGTCGCGAGCCAGTTGTCGGACAAGGTGCAGCACTTTTTCACAATGAATGAGTTCTCGTCGTTTATCGATCTGGGATATCGGGATGGGCGGTTTGCGCCGGGGTTGAAGCTTGCTCCTGGGCCGTTGAACCAGACGAGACACAACGCTGTGCTGGCGCACGGACTAGCGGTGCAGGCGATTCGCGCGAAAGGAAAGCCGGACACAAAGGTTGGATTGGCGGAGAATGCGGCAGTACCGGTTCCCGTGATCGAAATGGAGCCGCACGTCAAGGCGAGCACGGAAGCAATGCGCCAGTTGAATGCGCAGTATTTGACCGTCATCATGGAAGGCAAGTACACGGCGCATTACCTGAAGAGCGCCGGAGCGGATGCGCCGAAGTACACGGCCGAAGATTTGAAGATCATTAGCAGCCCGTTGGACTTTGTGGGTCTGAATGTTTATACGCCAACTTATGTACGCGCCGATGATTCGCCCGAAGGCTTCGCGGTGGTGAAGAATCCGTCGTCCTATCCGCACATGGCTTCTTCGTGGCTGGATATCGGGCCAGAGGCTTTGTACTGGTCGCCCCGGCATGTGAATGAGATCTGGAAGGTAAAGGAACTGTACATCACCGAGAACGGCGCTTCGTCGGCAGACGTGTTAACGCCGGATGGAAAGGTCTACGATACCGACCGGGTGATGTATCTGCGGAACTATATCAAGAGTCTGCATCGTGCGGTGACCGAAGGCTTTCCGGTGCGAGGCTATTTTTGTTGGAGCCTGATGGACAACTTCGAATGGGCGGATGGATACAATTTGCGGTTTGGGCTTTATTATGTCGATTTCAAAACGCAGAAACGATACCCGAAATTGAGCGCGCATTTTTATACGGAGTTGATTGCGCGGAACGCGGTTGTGTGATTTGCTCCGGCTTCAGGCGCGAATTCCCGAACAGAACGGGTCGCGCGGGTTGAGGATCAATTGGGCTTCGGCATTCACCCATGCGGAGCCCTTAATGCGCGGGTAGACGTAGTGGTCTTTTATGAGAACGGAGCCTTCGAAGATGCTGCCGACGATGCTTTCCTGACGCCAGATTTGCCCCTCGGCGATTTTTCCGTCGGCATGCAGGCAGGCGAGCTTCGCGCTGGTCCCGGTGCCGCACGGTGAACGGTCGTAGCTTTTGCCGGGGCAGAGAACAAAGTTCTTGCCATTGCAGCCTGAGATCTGGGAAGGACCGAAGATCTCGATGTGGTCGATCTCCTGCCCATTGACGCCGGTAACGCGGCTTCTTGTAAGCGCCTGGCGGATGTCCCAGGCATAGTTGGTTAAGGGCTCAAGATTTTTGAGGTGGATCTCGTACGGGCAGTCGTTTGTTAGAAAGAACCAGTTGCCGCCCCAAGCGATGTCGCCACGAACTTCGCCGAAGCCTTCGACAGGGACCGTGACGCCTTTAACTAACCGATAGCTCGGCACGTTGTTCACAGTCACTTCGTTTTCATTGTGAAGATGGGCTTCGACGATTCCGACCGGAGTTTCGATCCGGTGAACGCCCGGCTCCATTCTTCCGAGATGGGCAAGCGTGACGGCAAGCCCGATGGTTCCGTGGCCGCACATGCCGAGATAACCTACGTTATTGAAGAAGATCACGCCGGCCGCGCAGGTGGGATCTTGCGGTTCGCAAAGCAGGGCACCGACAACCGCATCGGAGCCGCGCGGTTCGTTCACGACGGCCGAACGAAACTCATCGAACTCCGAGCGGAAACGCGCAAGGCGTTGGGGCAGAGGAGCGTTGCCAAGCGATGGGCCCCCAGAGATAACGACTCGTGTTGGTTCTCCACCGGTATGTGAATCGACGATGTGAATTTTGTTAGTGTGAACCATTCGCAGTGAAGATTACACTCATCACCTCTTGCAGCTCAGCGCCGGTCAATTCGAGACGAGGAGGACGGACGCGCTTGCTTCCCATTCCTACCTCTTCCTGCGCGAGTTTAATCATCTGAACGAATTTAGGCACTGTATCGAGGCGAAGCAGGGGCAGGAACCAGCGGTAGAGAGAAAAGGCTTCCTGTTGACGGCCGCTGAGCGCGAGATTGAACAGCTCGACCGATTCCTTCGGATAAGCATTCGCCAGGCCAGCGATCCAGCCGACAGCACCGGCTTGCACTGCTTCCACGATGGCGTCGTCCACGCCGCAGAGGATTTGCAGGCGGTCCCCGGCAATAGCTCGAAGAGCAGTGACGCGACGGACATCGGCGCTCGATTCCTTGATGGAGCGCAGGTTCGGATGCTCGCTCAACAATTCGCAGACGTGTTGGGGAAGAAAATCTACGCGGTAGGCAATTGGGTTGTTGTAGAGCATGCAGGAGAGATCCGTGGCAGACAGGATGGCGCTGACGTGAGCCTTTGTTTCACGCCAGTCTCCTAGATAAACATAAGGCGGCAGCACCATGAGCCCGCTGCAGCCAACTTCCTGAGCCATTTTTGCGATTTCGACGGCGTCGGCTGTACTGAGAGAAGAGATTCCGGCGACTACCGGCACGAGGTCGCCCACGGCGTCGATGCACGTTTTCAAGACCTCCGCTTTTTCTACGTTGGTGAGCGTTGCGCCCTCACCAAGAGAGCCTAATGCGACAATTCCGGTGCAGCCGTTTTCCACCAGCCATTGTGTGTGCTTGGCGAGGAATTCATGGTCGACCGACAGGTCTTCTTTGAACGGAGTCGTGATCGCGGGAAGTACTCCGCGCCATTGCATCTTCATATTTTTATTATTGTCTGCTCTTCCGATGTTGCTTGTTCCAGTAGAGAGCCGATACGTGCCGGAAACACTGGCGGGCGAATGGAGGACGTTTGCCAACCGAACATGATGCTCACGGCAGGACCACAGATGCGGCCTTGGCATGGTCCCATTCCGCAACGGGTATGAAGTTTTGCCTCCCGCCATGAGGATGCTTCTTCTATGCGAGCCGCCGTGACGTCTTCGCAGCGGCATACGATTGTATCTGGATCGCTGAGTGTTTTGATTTGGGGACGCAACGCGAATGCACGGTCCAAATGGCGGGCAAAGCGCTTTGCGCGATTGCGTTGACGTCGCATGCGAGTTGCGGCACTTAAATCTCCGGAAGCGGCGAAGCCTGTGATTTCACCTTCGATTAAAGAAAGTTCAAGACCTCCGATGCCGGTGGCTTCTCCCGCGCACAAAATGTCCGTTACGGATGTGCGCCCGTAGTCATCGACCGCAACCGTGTTTCTATCCAGGTGGCATCCTAGCAAGCTGGCGAGTTCCGTGTTGGGCCAGAGGCCGTAAGCGACGGCAGCGTAGTCACAGTCTTCGACCCAGGTCTTACGGCCGTTGGTGATGTGGACGCGCTGGAGGTGACCGTCGCCTTCGGCGCGCGTGATCCAGTTCCCTGGGCGATAGGAAAGGCCGTAAAGAGAGGCGCGCAGTTGAAGGGTTTGCAGGAGCTTCGCGGGAAAGCGCGGCAGTCCAGCGCCAAAACGAGCCAAGCGCGACCAAGGAGCCTGTTCAACAATGGTCCGAACGATGGCTCCGTGTTTTTTGAAGTATTCGGCGGCGGCCAGCAACAGAGGGCCACTGCCAGCAACCACGATGCGTTTGTTCGCGATGGGAAAGCCCGATTTTGCCAAGGCCTGCAAGCCACCGACTCCGGCGACGCCGGGCAATGTCCAGCCGGGGAAAGGAAGAAAGAGTTCGCGCGCGCCAGTTGCCAGGATCAACGTGCGCCATGTGACTACCGATGCGCCATGGATCGATTCGACGGTGATTTGGCGCGTAGGAGAGTCGGCGGAGATCACGTGGGCATTCAGAAACGAGATGTTCTTCTGCGACTGAAGCCGGTGGAACCACCTCGAAGCTGCATGGTCCTTTGCCAGAGCAGGACCACCGCGCCAGATCTGGCCGCCAACCGTTGGATTATCGTCGATGAGCGTGACGTCTCGTCCGCCTTCCGCGCATCGCACCGCAGCGGCGAGACCGGCTGGTCCTGCCCCGATGATGAGTGCGTCAGTCATGTTGTCCGGATGTCCATGTCCTGTTTCACTAGGATCTGGCAACTGCGGGCATGCGCCAATCCGTCTATGGTGACGCAGCATTCAAAGCAGATACCCATACCGCACAGTGGCGCGCGAGGCTCGCCCGAGACGGAGTGACGAAAGGCAGATTCACCCGCGAGCGCTACCGCACCCGCAACCGTGATGCCGTCGGGAACGCTGAAGCGAGTTCCATTGACGTGAAGGTCAAGCATGATGAGCGTAGCTCCGTTCGGGCAGGTAAGGCTCGCGGAGGATTTCGGATTCGCGATGTAGGATTTGGTCGGCCAAGAGTCGAGCGGTGGCAAGAGACGTGGAAATGCCCAAGCCTTCGTGACCTGTTGCGAGATAGACATTTGCGCGACCGGGACAGGGCCCGATGAGCGGAAGCTTATCTGGCGTAGCGGCACGGTAGCCTGTCCAGACGCGAATGGCGGAGAGCTGAGGGAGCGCAGGCATATATTCAGTGGCACGCCGTAGCATCTGCTCCAGAACGGTTTGTTCGACAGCGGAATGAGCACTCCCGAACTGGCGGGACGAGCCGATGAGAAGCTGTCCGGTTGCTCGCGGCTGGATGTTAAAGGCAACTGAATCGGCCTGCACCGCATGCGCGCTTTTTAGATAGCCGAGTTCGATCAATTGATGATGCACAAAGCCGGGGTAACGGTCGGTAATTAGCAGGTGTCCTTTACGTGGACGAATGGCGAGATCGGGCATGAGTTTTGTGGCCCACGCCCCGGTGGCAAGCACGACCAATTCTGCAGAGATGGTGTCGTCATTTTCGAGAAGCACGCCGGAAGCGGTAATTTCCGAGACGCGAGCCGGTTGAAAAAGGATTGCGCCTTTACGTATCGCTTTCGCGGCGAGATAACGGGCCACGCATGGCGGATAACAGACGCTATCGCCGGGCACGAGCAAGCCGCCAGCCAAGCCGGCGCGCAAGTTTGGCTCTGCTTCCGCTAGCTGCTTCGCGTCGAGAACTTCGGCAGGAACGCCACGGCTGGTGTAGAAGCTGTGTTTGCGAGTTACTTCGGCCATCTCCTTGGTATCGGCCGCTACCCAGAGAGCGCCGCAGGGCAAAAATTCCGCGTCGGACGGCAACTCGGCGGCAAGCACGTTCCAAAGCGATTGCGAGTAGCGCGTCAGTGCAAATTGTTCTTCCGAGTCGTCCATGACGGTGAGGTGTCCCATGCCCGCCGCCGTCGCGCCGCCGCCGACAACATCAGCCTCACAGATGGCGACACGAAGCCCGGAATGCACAAGTTCCTCGGCGCAGGCCGCGCCGACTATACCGGCTCCAATAATAAGCGCGTCGAACGCGCGGGAGGGCATATGTTCAGCGGCCGACAGCTTTCATGGCCGCTTCTGGATACCTGGTACCGGCGGCGGACCCGTGAGGCAAGGCTGTGTCGATGCGCTGGATGTCCTTTGCCGCGAGAGAGACATCGGTTGCGCCGACGTTTTCTTCCAAATAGCGCGTGCGTTTGGTGCCGGGAATGGGGACGATGTGTTCGCCTTGGGCCAACACCCAAGCCAATGCCAGTTGAGAAGGTTCGCAGTTCTTTTCTCTTGCGATGGCACAAATCTCTTCGACTAGCTTAAAGTTGCGCTGGAAGTTTTCACCCTGAAAGCGCGGATTATTGCGGCGCCAATCGTCCGGGGCGAGATCGTCGATGGTCTTGATCTGCCCGGTGAGGAAGCCACGGCCGAGAGGACTGTACGGAACGAACCCAATTCCAAGTTCGCGAACGGTGGGTAGAATTTCCTGCTCAGGGTCGCGGCTCCAGAGCGAATATTCCGTTTGGAGCGCTGTGATGGGGTACACGGCATTAGCGCGGCGAATGGTGTCCGCTCCCGCTTCGGACAACCCGAGAAAGCGAACTTTGCCTTCGTGAACAAGATCGGCCATGGCGCCCACGGTATCTTCAATCGGCGTGTCCGGATCGACTCGATGCTGATAGTAGAGATCGATTACATCAGTATTCAAGCGGCGCAGGCTTGCTTCACAGGAGGAACGAACATAATCGGGCTTGCCGTTCACTCCTTTGAATTTGCCCTGTTCGTCGCGGACGTTCCCGAATTTTGTAGCCAGCACAACTTGTTTGCGCCGACCGTGAAGAGCGCGGCCGACCAGTTGTTCATTTTTGCCGACTCCGTAGACATCGGCCGTATCGAAGAAGGTGATCCCTAGATCGATAGCGCGGTGGATGACAGATACGGATTCCGACTCATCACCCTGGCCGTAAAACTCGGACATTCCCATACAGCCAAGACCGATTTCGGAGACTTCGAGGGCCGCTTTACGGCCAAGTACACGTTTTTTCATGGGTTGTTCCAGCCGTTAGATCGCCGCGAGGGTCGAATCGGTACAGGCGGAAATCTGGCGGCGTTTGTGCAGCTCAGCGGTCCGGGCGCGGTGGCACTTCAGGCAGAGTGTCTGAATGTTTGCTAGATCGCATTCACCGCCGCCCTCAATCACGGGTACGATGTGGTCGGCATCCCATAGGCTTTTGCGGTGACCCATTTTCCATTGGGCCAGAGCGGCAAGGCGGGAGGCACCGCGAATGCGTTTGATGCGGCGCAGTTCCGCGACGCAGTCCACGTGGCAAATGGCGCAAATGCCGCGATCCCGCTGCAGTACCTTTTCGCGCAGGTGGCCGGGGTTGCTGCGCAACTTCCATTCTTCAACGCACCAAGGCGAGCAAAACGTGGATCGCCCAGAAGGAACTTCAAGATTGCACCAGCGGCAGAGAGCCCGGCCGCTCTCCCCTTTCGGCAGACTGGAGCGATCGACCCAGCCGCCCGGCATTGTTCGCCGCGTACTCACTTTAACAGCATACAAAGACGGCCGTTGTAGAACGCCGGAATGTTCTGTGACACACTAGACAACGATCCGTATGATGAAAACACTACTCCTGAGCATTCTGCTCTGCACCACTACTTTGAGCCTTTATGCGGCAGATGCAAGCAAGGCATCTGTCACCCAAATGGAAGACCGGGCGTTGTCCGGTATCGAGCATGAATGGGTGTCCTTAGCCGAGGCGATGCCCGCCGATAAATATAATTTCGCGCCGACCAACGGGACTTTTGAAGGCGTTCGCACGTTTCAGCAGCAGGTCGGTCACGTGGGCGCGGTTCTTTATATGGTGTCGTCGGGCGTGATGGGAGAGAAAGCTCCGGCCGAAGCCGGGCATGGCGAGAACGGGCCGGACAACCTCAAGACGAAAAATGACTATGTGAAGTATCTGAAAGATGCTTTTGCTTATGCGCATAAAGCGATGGGGACCTTGACGAACGATAACTTTACGGATATGGTGACCGGGCCTTTTGGCGGGAAGAAGATGCCGAGAGGATCTCTTGCCGAACTGGCGGTGGCACACAGTTTTGACCACTATGGGCAGTGCGTGGTGTATGCGCGCATGAATAATGTTGTTCCGCCAGCTAGCCGGAAGTAGGGCTTAAGGATCGCAACGTGGGGCGGCGACGACAGATTGTTTATGTTTTGTTGTTCCTTTATATTGGCGTCAGCCTCACGTACCAGGTTGCGAACTCAATATTCCTGATTACGGCTGTCGGAGACTTCAATCTGCGGCATCAAGTCCAGGACCCATTTCAGTTTAATTTCGAGACCGGCGTAATTAGTGACGCGAGCACAGCAGCTAAAAGCGCCGGTATCGCTGCTGGTGATCGCTTGGATTCGATCAACGATGTTCCCTACACGGGACTTGCCCAGTGGCAGCGCACGCGATGGTACGCGCATATTGGTGACATGGTGCGAGTAGGGGTGCGTCATTTGAACGGGTCATACTCGACCGCTTCACTTTCTTTTGAGGGCTGGCCGCACGAGAGCTCCAGCGAAAGAGTCCTTCTCGTTTTTTTGGTGATTGTCGTTCCACTATTCTGTCTTGGACTGGGCTATTGGGTTGCACTTGCGCGGCCGACAGATTGGAATGCCTGGTTTATCTTAATCCTTCTAAGTTATCCCGAGATATTTAATGCGATTTCAACCTCTGACTGGCGGCCTGGTTTTTGGCTCGGTCTACGTCTCCATTGGCATTTGCTTGTGACGATACTCGCTCCCGCCGCATTGTTGTGGCTGGGATTGCTTTTCCCGGAACGGTCGCGCATCGATGTTCGATTGCCATGGCTGAAATGGGCTATTTTGGGAATTTTGGGTTGCGGCTTCGTCATAGGTCTGGTTACGGAATACGCCGAATGGTACAACCGGCACCTAATCGCGAACAGCGCGCAGATCGATCTCATCAATGACAGGATTTTAAAATGGACTCTCTCGCTCTGTTTGGTACTTTATTGGCTCGCAATATTTGAAAAGCTGCGTAGCGCATCTTCGGCGGATTCACGGCGTAGGCTTCGCGTGCTTTGCGTGGGTTCGGGGGTTGGGCTAGGAAGCCTACTTTTCATTTTTGGTGTGCTTCCTTGGTTCGGTATTGCCAATCCTGGCGACATTCAGTGGCTTGATTTTCTGAGCGGCATTTTGTTGCTGGCATTCCCGCTTAGTCTGGCTTACGTTGTGATTGTTCAACGGGCGATGGATGTGCGGGTGCTTCTGCGCATGGGAACGAAATATGCACTCGCACGAACGACGTTAGCCGTGGTTGAGCGCGGATTAGCTGCTTTCATCATTATCTATTTCTTTGTTCCGGCTTTTCATACGGAGCGCCATAACAGTCTGGACATTACTTTTACCGTTCTGGCTGCTGGCGGCCTGATTATTTTATCGTTGGCTCGCAAGCGCATGAGCCAACGCCTGCAAAACTGGTTGGATCGCAGGTTCTTCCGCGAGGCTTACAGCGCGGAGCTCATTCTTGGCGAGCTTGCCGAACGCGCGCGCACCATCACGGACTCTTCCACACTGGTCGATACGGTGTCGCGCAGGATTTCTGAAATTCTTCACATTCCGCAAATCGCGGTCCTACTGAGGAGCGGAGAAATATTTCAACTTGAGCATACTCTCGGGCTGACAATGCAAGGACCGGTTCTGCTGCCGGCGGCTTCCTTCACCAACCCACAGAACACTGATAACAACTCAGCCGTCTTGACTTATTCCCGGCACGGGCGTCCATCGCTCGCAGCGTCCGGTGAAGAGGGTCGGCGCTTTCTGGAAGCAGTGGATGCCGAAGCCGTTTTGCTGTTGCCGGGGAGGAACAAACTGATGGGACTCATGGTGCTAGGGCCGAAGCGCTCGGAAGAAGCATACACGCCGTCCGATCTGCGTCTGCTTGGATCTGTTGCGGTGCAGACCGGTCTGGGACTCGAGGTCAGCGCTCTTGGGCGCTCACTGGCCGAGGAGGCTACGCAACGGGAGCGGATGCAACGGGAAATTGAAATCGCGAGCGAGGTGCAACAGCGGCTATTTCCGCAATGCATCCCAGCCGCTCCGGGTATCGATCTTGCGGGGCACTGCCGGCCCGCGCTCGGGGTAGGGGGCGATTATTACGATATGTTCGAGCTGGATGGCAGGCGGATCGCTCTTGCGCTCGGCGATGTTTCGGGCAAGGGGATTTCGGCGGCGCTGCTGATGGCTGGTCTGCGCGCCTCGCTTCGCAGCATCGCGGATGAGGGCGCGAACGATCTCGCCGGGATGATGACCAGGCTGAATAAGCAAGTGCACGAGGCTTGCGCGGCGAGCCGGTATGCGACGTTTTTCTTTGCCGTCTATGCGCCGGATTCCGGCAAACTGCGCTACGTCAACGCGGGGCATAATCCGCCGTTCGTCGTTCGTAACGGGAGCCAGCCGCTTCGATTGGAAACTGGCGGGATGGTGGTGGGATTGATGAAAGAGGTTCCATATAGCGAGGGCTCCGTGCAGCTTCAAGACGGTGATATTTTCCTCGCCTACACGGACGGCATTAGCGAAGCAATGACTGCGCAGGACGAGGAATGGGGCGAGGAACGGATGCTGGCAGCAACTCTGAAGGCGCGCGCACTGGATGCCAAGCAGATCCTGCAACAAGTGATGAGCTCAGCCGATGGTTTTACGGCCAGCGCGCCGCAACACGACGATATGACGCTTATGGTAATGAAAGTTGCGTCAATTGGTCCGAGCTTGCCCGTTTAAGGACTGCATCGTCACGGAGGGGAGCTTCGTGGCCGCGGGCCGTTACGTGCTCCATTCCGACAATGCGTCCGTTCTCGATGAAAAGAGCGTGGTCGAAGTTGTTTACCGTGGGACAGACATGGCGCGGAAGCAAGTAAATCGATTCGCCAGGTTGAGGGTGAGGGGAGGGAACGGCTGCGCCGACTTCCACCGGCAGGTGCTCTTCGCTGGGCTTAGCGGGTGTCCAATCCGGATGCCCAACGATGACGCACGTGGGGACGCCCGCATCGGCTGAGACGCTTTTGTGGCCGGCATCGCAGGTGAATACGTTTGCCAGAGGCTGGCTGACAACGGTTGAGAGAACGAGGGCAGCGGGCACATAGCCGTACTCGGGAGGCAGTTGCCGCAGCGTGACCGCATCGTTAAAGACGACCGTTCCCGGAGAAATGGTGTGCTGAAAACTCCTGCCGCGGAAACCGAGGTAAGTGAGCGCGAAGGGAAATGCGGGCGTGCCCGACGTGATCACTTCGCCAATGTCTAGACCGGACGATTCCAGTGCATCCACGATGGCCATGAGGCGGTCGTAGCCTTCGTGCGCGGGGCGTTCGCGATCGTGCAGAGCGTAGGCGGACATGTGGCCGTCGTAGTAGTGAAGACCGCGAAACTGAGTGCCGGACTGACTGGCGATGGTTCGGATGTCGTCCAGGCGGTCTAATCCGATCCCGGTGCGGTTCATGCCGGGGTTGAGATCGATGAAAAGCCCGATGTTCGTTCCGTTCCAAAACGAGGCTTGCTCGGCGCTTTCCACCAGTACCGAAACGCGAATCGACGGAAATTGGTTGGCAATTTCGATGGTGCGCCGGGCATTCGCTCCGACTACCGGAAAGGCGAGCAGGACATCCGTTGCACCGTTTTCACAGGCGGTTAGCAGCTCCAGCGTGGTGGAGCATTTGAACTTTGTGACCTGGGCCGCAATCATCCGACGCAGGATCGCACCTAGCTTCGCGGTTTTGATGTGAGGCCGCCAGCGGTTCTCGTCGTTGCCTAGGATGCGCAGGGTCGTAAAGATATTGGCATCCACCAGCTCGGGGTAAATGAGCAGGGCCGGAGTAATGATGGAGCTTGTATCCTCAATCGCGTAAGCGTCGAGCGGAACATTCATTAAGGCCCATTGTGCCAGCATCAAGGCAATTGTGCCAGACTGATTTTGTCACTTGCAGTTATTATGAGCTTTCTTGACAACCTCGAAGATTCGCTAAAAAGCCTGGAGTCGCGCGAAGAACGCGATCCCGGAGAGCAGCAGCGCAAAGAAGATGACCGGGTGCTGGCCCGGGCGGCTGCTCCGTGGGCGGAGAAACTGAGAACCTCGGAATATACGCAACGGCTGTTTGAGCAGGCGGCGATTGCCGGCCACCGGATCCGGACGAAGATTTATATGGCGTGGATCGATTCAACTCTTCGATTGGAGGCGAGAGAACGCAGGCTGGAACTGCGACCGACCGCGGACGGCATTACAGTTTTGATGATTGAACCAGAAGGCAGCACACAAACGCTGCCCTTGGATTTGAACAGCAGACCCGAAGACTTACTAGAGAAATGGTTGGCGCAGATGAAGTCCAACAGGGGAGAGACTGTTCATGAAGAAAGTAACTGACACACAAATATTTACAGCGGCGTCCGCGATCGGATTGGTATCGGGGATGCGCGCGTTCGCGGCGCCGGCCATTGTCGGGCAAATTGCCCGGAGAGGCGGTCTTGACATTGACTCCCCGCGTCTGGGAAAGATCGGCCACCCCGCGGTGGCGAATATATTGGCAGCCTTATCGATAGGGGAACTGATCGCCGATAAACTGCCTATGACGCCGAAGCGGACAGCAGCGTTTCCGTTGATTGCGCGGATAGCGTCCGGAGCGTTTTGCGGCGCTGTGCTTTGCGCCTCGAAGAAGCAGTCGCCTGTAGTCGGCGCGATGGCGGGAGCGTTCGGCGCGGCAGGCGGCACGTTCGCTGCCTACCACTTGCGCAAGACGATTACCGGGGACTTAGGACTTCCCGATCCGGCGGTAGCCTTAGCAGAAGATGCGTTCGCGGTGGGGCTGGGCGTTCTGATCACCAGAAGCGTGGGATAGTTCGCCTCAGCCCCGCGAGTTATTTACTCAGGCTTTCGCTTACGCGGACGCGGAGTCCTTGGCCCCGCGGGAGCGCGTTTGCGCACCACAACTTTCTTCGGCTTAGGCGGCGGAGGGTTCGGCTCGAAGATGGTCGGCTGGCCTTCCACGATGGGCTGTGGCTCGTTGTCTTCCTCTTCCTCACGATCCGGTTCCGGTGGCCGTTCGGGCAAGGCGGGTGGGTAGAATTCCGCGCCGAGGTGAACGATCAGCCCGCGCTCTTCATCGGGATCGGTGCGTACGACGGTTTTGTCCTGCGCGTAGTTCAGAAATTCCGAAAACTGCTGAAATCCATACTTGGCCAAGCTGAAGTTGGGATTTTCTTCGGAGACCCACTGCTCCAGCTCGTCCACACCGGCGCCATTTTCGAGCTCCATGCGATGAGTTTCCAACACGTCGCGCAGCAGCGGCAATGCTTCCTCGGGCTTCGGCGCGGCCCTTTCAGGCATATGTCCGCCACGACGCTCGATCACATAGCGGCCACCCGAACCTGTTACGTTGATGAACTCAGCTTTCTTGAGGCGATCGACGAAATCGGAGAAGCTGCCGGCTCCGTAGGCGCGCTCGCTGAAGGCGGCATCCAGTTGCAGCATCGTGCTCTTCAGCAGGCCAAGCTGCGGTTGCACGGCGCGGCGCTCCAGTACTTGCAGGGCCCGCTCGACTAGCGGGAAAGCCTGGGACAAATCGAGCGGGGCAGGGCGTGGTCCGCGTTCCCGCTGCTCCCGTCGCTCTCCTCCTTCGCGCTTGTCTCCCGGCTTCTCTCCCTCACGCCGATCCTTGCGGTCAGGACGCTCAAACCGTTCACGGTCGCGGCGGTCCGGCATGGGTGTTGCCACGATACGGTCGCCGTCTTCGAGCAGTGATTCATAGCTCACAAACTCGTGGCAGTTCTGCTGAAGGATGGTGCTGGTAAAAGCTTTACCTCCCAGTACGAAAACGGTTTTACCGTATTCTTTCAGCTTGTTCACCAATGGAATAAAATCGCTGTCGCCGCTGACAATGGCGAACGCATTCACGTGGGCATGCGTGAAGGCCATCTCCAACGCGTCGAGGGCGAGATTGATGTCCGCGCCGTTCTTATCTCCACGCGGGGAGGGAATGCGCTGCACCATTTGCACCGCGTTCTCCGCCATCTGCCGGGTGGCGCCTTCCTGGCGGCCCCAATTCGCGTAGGCGAATTTAGCAACAATATCGCCGCGCTCCTTTAGAGCACTGAGCGCCACCGACACGTCGAACTCACGTCGAAGTGTCGATTTCACGCCAATCTCGATATTGTCGTAGTCGACGAACACAGCTATGTTCGGTCTGTCTTGCATTACTATCCTTTTCTGTGCGTCACGCCTAAATCTTTTCGGAGATGTTTGGGCGGGGCGATCCATGTTTCTATCGAGCCTTATTTCTGTCAAGCGTTGGGCTCAGGCTATCTGTTTCGCTGAAGCACGAATGAATTCGATGATGCCCCCGAGGGAAGCGCCCGGTTGAAAAACCTGCGCAACTCCTAATCCCTTGAGAGCTGAAGCGTCGTCGTCGGGGATGATCCCGCCGACGACGACCAAAACATCGGTCATCTCCTTTTCGTGCAGCAGTTCCATGATGCGAGGCACAATGGCATTATGCGCGCCAGACAGGATCGACAAGCCAATTACTTGAACATCTTCCTGCAAGGCCGCATTCACAATCATTTCCGGTGTTTGCCGGAGACCCGTGTAGATGACTTCCATTCCGGCGTCGCGAAGAGCACGTGCAATGACTTTTGCGCCACGGTCGTGTCCGTCGAGGCCAGGTTTGGCTACGAGCACACGGATAGGAAGGCTCATACTAACACTGTCCAGATTATAAAACGAGGAGCATTGCATGAGTGAAGTATTTAACGAGCCGCGCCTGGCGCTGAACCGAATTTATACACGATCGGGCGATAAAGGGGAGACGCGGCTGGCAGGCGGTCACAGCATCGCGAAGGATCATCTGCGCATCGAGAGCTATGGAACGGTGGATGAACTAGGGGCTTTTGTTGGGTTGGCGCGGACGACGGCGGAAGAGCTCGCAACCCGTGTGGAACAGCTCCGTAAGTTCGCCGCGATCTTGAAGCGGGTACAGCATGAATTGTTCAATTTGGGATCGATTCTGGCGACATTGCCGGACAAGGTTCACGCGAAACAGCCGCGCGTCACAGCTACCGATATTGAACAGTTGGAACGGGAAATTGACGAGGCGAACGAGGAGCTTCATTCGTTGCGTTCGTTTGTGCTGCCGGGTGGAAGCCGCCTGGAGGCGGAGCTGCATGTTTGCCGGACTGTTTGCAGGAGAGCCGAGCGATTGATGGTTTCGCTGGCGCGTGAGGAAAGCGTACCGGAAGAGGCGTTGCAGTATATCAATCGGCTAAGCGATGCGTTGTTTGTCTGGAGCCGCTGGGTGAATAATGTGCTCGGGGCGACGGAGACGTTGTGGGAGCCGAATGCTAGTGCTAGCGGGGGCGCTGCCTGACCCGTTAATCTACTTTAAGCTTTAACCGCAGGTTCGAGAGGGCGCGTTTCGCTTCCGGTAGCGTTAGCGCGAAGATCGCCACGTTTGCGATTGCGCCGGTGATGCAGTAGCCGCACCATTTCTTTTCCTTAGCGGGCATTTGATAGAAGAACCATCCGGCCGCTATGGCCTCAACGGCGGCTTTAGCGGCGGCGACTATCGGGACGATGGGGATTTCTTCCGCCCGGTCTTCGCCACCGAAGGCGGCGAGCGGGACGTTGATGGCCAGTGCCGCCAGGCTTAGGGTTCCGTCGGGAGCGCCGAGCGAGTAGGCGGTATCGGATGAATTCACTTTGTCTGAATCGAAGCTGTCGAGGGGTGGGTCCGGCAGGTGTTTAACTATGCCCGTTTGCAAGAGGGTGACCGCAGTCATGCTGGCTATTCCCACGAGAGAGCATCCGATAATCCCGCGCCTGCGCCGGAGATCGGCGGTCGTTCCTTTTTGCAGTTGTTGTCGTAGTTGCTTGGGGTTTCCGGTTAGGTTTTGGAGGGCTTCGATCATGGGAGATTGCTCTTTAAGTTTATAAGCAGGGCGGACGCTCACTCGGTATTTCTCTTAGCTATTTACCCGACTGCTGCAGCGCAAGTTCCTTGCGATATGCGGCCTCGTACTCTACCAGAGCGCGGCGGTAGCCTTTGGGATCGATCCATACGGCAATTCCTTGTTTTGGTGCGCGATCAATTTTAGAGAGCATATCGAAGTAAACTCCATGGGCACCGAGGAAAATATCGCAAGGCAGGCCCGAGAGGGTCACGAAGGTATGGTCGAAATCAGATGCAATGTCTGGATAAGCGGCGAGTTTCCCTTGGCTGGCGATGAGGCGGACGCCAGGATTGGGTCCCCATCCGCCGACGATTACAACATTGAAGGTATGACCGCCTTCAAGCGTCTGCATAGTCCAGGTGGTGCAGCCTCGGGTGTGGCCGGCGGTCTTGTGGGCAGTGATAGTAGCGCCGCCCAAGGTAACAGTGTCGTTGTCATGCAACGTGCGATCGACGCGAGCCGGAGGAAAGTGCGGAAGGGTGGGATCGAAGTCCGTCACTCCACCGGTCTGGATGACGTCAACGTCGCCATCCATCACCATGTATCGGGCGTGCGTTTCTCTGAGGACCTCGGAGGCGCCAGCGACATGATCGTAATGTGCTTGGCTGCTGAGAAGAATTCTGGTGTCGGTCCACCGAAAACCGAGCTGTTCGACGCTCCGGCGAATCAGCGCGGGCGAGGACTCAAGGTTGGCGTTGATGAGGATATTGCCCTTGGGCGTGACAACAAGATAGGCGGCGAGATCGCGCGATCCGACGTAATAAAGGTTGCCAGAGATGTGGAAGGGCGCAACCCGAATTGTCCAGTCTGCCAGCATGGCATCGGACACTCCGCAGCCGAAGGTGAGAAGCAGGGCAAGCAGGAATCGGAATTTCATGTAAGACAAGATTACGGCAAGGAGGAGCCGGCAGCCCTTTCATGCCTGTATTCTTTCATAAGACTGCGTTAGGAATGCTCGTCCTGTAGCGTAGACGTTTAGCCATGAAATCAAACTCCGTCGTGGACACAAAAGCAAGAGCCAACGACCATTGGGCGGCGCTACTCGCCAGCTTTTTAGGTTGGACCCTCGATGCTTTCGATTTTTTCCTGGTCGCGTTTTGCTTAACGGCCATTGCCAAGGAGTTTCACAAGTCAGATGCGGCAATCGCGCTTTCGATCACTTTGACGCTGGCGTTCCGGCCTGTCGGCGCATTTATATTCGGCCTTATCGCGGATCGCTATGGGCGGCGGCTGCCGTTGATGATCGATCTCGTTTTCTACTCCATCGTAGAAGTGGCGACGGGGTTTGCACCGAACTTTACGTCCTTCCTGGTATTGCGAGCGCTGTTCGGAATCGGCATGGGCGGTGAGTGGGGCGTGGGCGCTTCGCTGGCGATGGAAAAGGCTCCGGCGAAATGGCGTGGCGTCTTGTCGGGGTTCCTGCAGCAGGGATATGCGCTTGGCTACATCCTGGCGGCGCTCTGCTATTTGTTTCTGTTTCAGCGATGGGGTTGGCGTCCGATGTTTTTCCTGGGCGGTTTGCCCGCGCTACTCGCCTTGTTCGTGCGATTCCGCGTTAAGGAATCTGAGGTGTGGGAGAAATCGAAGGGACAAAGTTGGAGCCAACTGGGCAGCGCGCTTGCAAAGCACTGGAAACTATTTCTTTATATGGCGCTGCTGATGACCGGTATGAACCTGGCGTCGCACGGCACGCAGGATATGTATCCGACGTTTCTGCAACGTTTCTGGAAGTTTGGCCCAGTCGAGCGGTCGACCATCGCCGCAATCTCGATGGTGGGCGCAATCCTCGGCGGTGTCGTGGTCGGCTTCATCTCTGACCGCATCGGCCGCAGACGAGCCATCGTGATCTCGCTGCTGATTGCTATCGCGGTCACTCCTCTTTGGGCCTACGCTCCGCATGTCGTTCTTCTGGTGTTGGGCGCTTTCTTGATGCAATTCTTCGTACAGGGCGCTTGGGGCGTGATTCCGGCGCACTTGAGCGAGCTTTCGCCTAACGAAATCCGCGGCTTCCTGCCGGGCTTTGCTTACCAATGCGGTGTGTTGGTCGCCGGCTCCGTGGGGTATCTCGAGGCCGTTTTTGCCGAGCATGTCAGTTACGCGACGGCCATGGCGCTTACGGCAAGCTGCGTGTTTGCGGGTGCTGCCGCGATCGCCGCGCTGGGACACGAACACAAGGGAGTGGAGTTCGGGAATGTACCATAGCAGCAAAGCCCGACGATGCTAAAGAGCTTTCTTCTTGTCCTCTCCATAACACTTCCTGCTTTTGCGCAAGAACCGGTCCAGTACGAACTGCGATTTCCCAATGCCGTCCACCATGAAGTCGAAATGACCGCAACGTTTTCCGGTGTAAGGCAGCCCGTATTGGAAGTGGTGATGAGCCGTTCTTCACCAGGGCGTTATGCCCTGCATGAATTTGCAAAGAACATTTACCGCTTTCGCGCCTCCGATGGGCGAGGTCACGAACTGCAGGTGACAAAAGCGAATCCGTCCCAATGGAATATCTCCGGCCATCACGGAACCGTTGTTGTCACGTACACGCTGTATGGCGACCGGACAGACGGGACCTACGACGACATCGACAGGACGCATGCGCACCTGAATATGCCGGCGACGCTCGTGTGGGCGCATGGTTTTGAGCAAGCGCCGTCTTCGTTGAAGTTCGATGTCCCCGCCGGGTCCAAGTGGCAAGTGGCGACCGAACTGATACCACATGAGAACGGTACGTGGACAGCTCCGGATCTGGACCGGTTGATGGATGGTCCTGTGGAGCTCAGCGAACATGCGATGCCGGAGTGGACGATTGAGGGCCAGCAATTTCGGCTTTCGCTGCACGACCTCCGTACAAACCACCGCGGCACGAACAAGGAAGTCGCCGACTATGCCCGCATGTGCAAAGCGGTCGTGTTGGAGGAAGAAGGCGTGTTCGGGGCGTTTCCTCACTACGATGGCGGCACGTACACGTTTCTTGTCGATTATCTGCCGTACGCTTCGAATGACGGGATGGAGCATCGGGACTCCACCGTAATCACTAGCCCGGAAAATCTATCGGATTCCGCCGGTGAACTGATTGGAACGGTCTCGCACGAGTTTTTTCATTCCTGGAACGTCCGGCGGATCAGGCCGCGCTCTCTGCAGCCCTTCGATTTCGAGCGCGCCAACATGTCGGGCGAGCTTTGGTTTGCGGAAGGCTTCACCAACTACTACGGGCCGCTCGTCCTGGAACGTGCGGGAATCTCTAACCTAAAGGAATTTGCGAGCACCGTTGGAGGCGCGGTGAGCACTGTCCTGACAGCGCCGGGACGCGCAGTTCATAACGTCATTGGCATGAGCGATCAAGCGCCGTTCGTGGATGCTGCTACTTCCATTGACCCGACAAACTTTGCCAACGCGTTCATCTCGTATTACTACTACGGCGAAGCACTGGCGCTCGGGATCGACTTGTCTATTCGCACGCGTTTTCCGGGCAAGACATTGGACGATTGGATGAGAACCATGTGGCGCGAGCATCCCGATGTTCAAAAACCATATACGTTGGGAGACCTGCAGCATACGCTGGCGGAAACAACCGGAAGCGCTGCGTTTGCCGAGGAAACGTTCCATCGCTATATCTATGGCACGGAGCCGATGGACTATAAGGGATTGCTCGCCCATGCCGGTCTCCTGTTGCGCATCGAACATCCTGGCGAAGTCTGGCTGGGAGATAGCGGGAAGCAGCCCTTCAAATTCTCAGAGGATGGCGTGGAAATCACGGGGAATACGCTTCGCGATTCTCCCCTTTATGACGCTGGCCTGGATGTAGGAGATCGAATCACGAAGTGGAACGACAGAACATTGAAGACCCAGGAAGAGCTGCAGGCCTGGCTGAGCGAGCAGAAGCCCGGCGATCATGCTGTCTTGCAGGTGGAAACCCGGGCAGGTAAAAAGAGCGTGAATTTACTCCTGGCGCAACGGCCTAAGCTGGAGATCGTGACCTATGAACAAGCCAGCCTGCCGATTACGCCTCAAATCACTAACTTTCGGAAGGAATGGCTCAGTTCCAAGGCGCTGCATCCCCTTCCCAAGATCCCAAACGATAAAGGAAATTAGACGTTTATTCCCAGTTGCCATAACACAAAGCCCGCAGCCTGTTTCAAATAGAGCCAGTGGCGCTGGGCTGCCGACGATGGTCCGCTTGACGGGCGGGGCGAGCCGTACACCTTGAAACCTTGCGCTTGCAGCAGGCGCTTGACGCGGTAGATATGATAATCATCGCTGACGACAATACAGGAATGCATGTTCTTGCTACGCATGATCTCGCCTGCCGCATTCAGGCTTTGCGCGGTAGTGGCGCCTTCAGGTTCCACGAGAATGGCTTCCGACGGCACGCCATGCCGGGAAAGATAAGCGCGGCCCACCTCACCCTCGGTATGCACTGGGTCGCCGCCTGCTCCGCCGGTGGTGAGAATGTACGGCGCCATGCCCTTGTCGTACAGCATCAGAGCGTGATCGAGCCGCAGTTTCAACACCTTCGACGGGCGCCCGTTGTACTCGGCTGCCCCAAGAACGACGATCGCGTCGGCACGCTTGGCCTCTTCAATTGTGGATTGCCTCTCGATTTCTTTTGCAACGTAGAACAGGTAGGCTAGGAACAGTATCGAGAGCAGGGCGCATAGGCCCACAAGGACACGCTTCATGAAGCTGGATTTGGCGCTCGCATTGTGAGATTTACTTTGATCTCTAGTCTACGCTGAACGGCCAGCGGACGATATCGGGCGCAAAACTGATGCCATTAACAAGCACAAAAAACCCTCGCCTGCAGGCAGTTAGCCGCGCGGCAGCTTTCGGTCGGCCCACGGATGACGGACTGGTTGTTATAGAGGGACCGAAGCTTCTGGCAGAAGCTGTCCGAAGCGAGTGGAACGTCCAGGAGATTTTCGTCTCATCCGAAGCACGGGAACGCTACGTAACTTTAATAGAGAGAGTGGAAGCCGCTATCACAGAATTGTCCCGGCGGGCGATGGCGGCGATGGCATCCACGGAAACCACGCAGGAAATCCTGGCGCTAGTGCGGCCGCGGAACTGGTCATGGGATGACTTATTGGGGGATGCACCGGTCATTTTGGTTTTAGACGGCGTACAGGATCCTGGAAACGCAGGAACAATGGTGCGATCGGCGGAAGCGTTCGGCGCGTCCGGCATTGTGTTCGTGAAGGGTTCGGTGCGTTCCTCCAACGGCAAGTTCATCCGGGCCACGGCCGGATCGATATTTCGCATCCCTTTTTTGGAAGGAGTCGAGGGGACTGACATTCTCCGGCATAGCAAAAAGAGTGGCTTGCCAGTATATGCGTTAGTGCCAGGCGGCAACACGAATCTGCAAGAAATGGAGCTAGCGAAAGGTTGCGTTCTAATAGTGGGAAGCGAGGGTACCGGGGTATCGGCTGAGTTTTTGGCGGCCTCAAAGCCTGTTGCCATTCCGACACGGGCGGTGGAATCGTTAAATGCCTCCGTGGCCTGCTCGATCGCATTGTATGTCGTGCATCAGCAAAGGCAGCGGGCATGAGCCTGTTCGACATCGCTCCACTTCCCGGAGAACCTCCACGACGGACGGCGAAGCAAAGCATCGCTGACCGCCCTCTTGCCGAACGCATGCGGCCACAGAGCCTGGACGAGTACATCGGCCAGGAGCATATTCTTGGGCCAGGAAAGCCGCTACGTGTGCAAATCGAAAGAGGGCACCTGAGCTCCCTAATTTTATGGGGACCGCCCGGTTCAGGAAAGACGACGCTCGCAGCCCTGATTGCACAGCAGAGCAACGCCGATTTCATAGCTTTCAGCGCCGTATTAAGCGGAATAAAGGAGATCAAAGCAGTGATGGCGGACGCCGAAAAGGCGCGGCGCCTGGGTAGACAAACCGTGTTGTTCATCGATGAGATTCATCGTTTCAACAAAGCACAGCAGGACGCCTTTCTGCCTTACGTGGAGCGGGGCGATGTGGTTCTGATTGGCGCGACCACCGAAAATCCTTCCTTTGAAGTGGTTTCGGCGCTGCTGTCGAGAACCAAAGTATATTCGTTGCGTGGATTGGAGACCCCAGAGATTGTTCTGCTGCTCAGACGGGCGCTGGATGATCCCGAGAGGGGTTTAGGAAAACTCCTACTAAAGATTTCGGACGAATTGGCCGATGAAATAGCTGTAGCTTCGAGCGGCGATGCAAGATCGGCCCTGAATACGTTGGAATTAATTGCTGAGCTGACGAAGAGCGGCGTGGTTGATCGGGAGACGGTAGCGGATGCGCTGCAAAAAAGAATTTTGCTGTATGACAAATCTGGAGAAGAGCATTTTAACCTGATTTCGGCACTACATAAGTCAGTACGCTCCAGTGACGCGGACGCAGCCCTTTATTGGCTGGCGCGCATGATGAAGGCTGGCGAGGACCGGCTGTATTTAGTGAGGCGTCTAGTGAGAATGGCGATTGAAGATATCGGGTTGTCGGATCCCAGAGCGCTGGAACAGGCGATTGCCTGTATGCAAACCGTTCATTTTCTGGGAATTCCGGAGGGAGATCAAGCACTGGCTCAGTTGACTATCTATCTGGCGCTTGCGCCAAAGTCGGATGCGGCCTATCAGGCACTGAACAGAGTGAATGCGACGATCGACTCCACTGTGGCCGAGCCAGTGCCGCTACACCTGAGAAACGCGCCCACGAAGTTGATGAAAGAGATGGGCTATGCCAAAGGTTATAAACATGCGCACGGAGAAAGTAATGCCGTGACTGACATGCAATGTCTACCCGATTCGTTGGTAGATGCCCATTTTTATAACCCTACCGACCGTGGTTACGAGCAGCGGCTACGGGAGCGCCTTCAGTGGCTGGGAAAAAAACGAGGCTCAACGGAGTAATATCGAAAATGCGCTTTACTTTTTTAGTTTTGGGAACTGGAGTATAAAGACATGTCCGAAAACATGCTGGCCCTAGGTAAACGCCCGGAAAGTATAGACGTCGGCACCTCGGAGCGAAGACGCTCGAGCAGATTTCCGATTGAACGGGAGGTACGTTACAAGACGCTGAATCAACGTACCGAAACATTAACCGGGAACGGAAAAACCCTGAACATCAGCAGCTCCGGCGTATTGTTTACGGCCGATCATGATCTGCCTGTCGGCACCCGGCTGGAGGTTTCTATTAGCTGGCCGGCTCAACTGAATGAGCGGTGTTTACTGAATTTGGTTGCACGCGGACGTGTTACCAGACACAACAAAGGGCAGTTAGCACTGCAAATTCAACAATATGAGTTTCGCACCCAAAGCCGCCCAGCAGCGCCCGGCGGTCCCGTAGGATAAAGAGTATTCAGCGCCCTTTTTCGTTAGCAGTGTAGTCTCGTTGAGCTACTATGTCAGTGTCGTGCGCAGACGTTTTGCTTTCGCCGCCGCCGCACTTAGCTTTCTAATCCTCCTGGCACTGGTCATCTGGCAAGGCTCGTTCCGGATCACCTACTCGCCTTCGGACCACAGCGAAGTAGTTGTGCTGTGGGCGGTTTCCACCGTCATCTTTCTCCTGACCGTGACGCTGGCTTTCATGCTCTTCCGGTCGGGAGTGAAGCTTTACATTGACAGGCAGCGGAACCGGGAAGGCTCCCGGATACGATCGAAGCTCCTGTTTGGAGCGCTGGCGTTGACCGTCGCACCCGCCCTTTTTTCAGTCCTCTTTAGCGTTTATGTGCTCAACAGGACCCTCGACAAATGGTTCAGTAGACCGGCCCGCAGCATTCAATCAAACGTTGCCGAACTCGAAAAGTCGTACCGGTTCGAAGCCCAACGAAGGGCGCAGATTGAGACGGATTGGATAGCCTTACTCCCGCAGACGACCGAAGCAGCCAAGACCGGAGTTGCCGATCTCGATTACTTCCGAACTCTCTGTCAGTCGCGGCTGATTGACCGGTTGATGCTGGTTCGTAACGCCGGTCCGCCGGTGCTGCTATATCGGAGGCCGGAGAATTCGAAAACGGAACTGCTCTACGCGAAATCCGGCATCCTGAACGGCTCAGCTCGTATAGGATATGTCGATGTTACGTCCGAACTTGGGGTAAACCCGTCCCGGATTGAAAGCGCGATTGCCCGGTATATGGATGAGCAGGACCAGCAATCGGGACGAAGGCAATACTACCGTGACACCTACTTCCTACTCATCTGCCTGCTAACGCTCTTTGTCCTGTTTTTTGCGAGTTGGTCGGCACACATACTGGCCCGGCAGATCAGTGTTCCAATTTCGGCGCTGCTAGGAGCTGCGCAGGAAGTCCGCCGCGGCCATCTCGCCTATCGCTTGCGAGTGCATGCCATAGACGAGATGGCGAGTCTAGTGCGCGCGTTCAATGAAATGACTAGCGAACTGGAAGGCAATGCTCGCGAGCTCGAAGCACGGCGGCGCTTTACCGAAGCGATCCTGCAAAGTATTCCGACGGGTGTAATCTCAGTTTCGGCAAATGAGCGGATTGGGCGTGTCAATCGAGCGTTGGAAGGTATCTTTTCGCCCGAAGTCATCTCGTCGGCGCGTTATCTGGCTGACTTGTTTTCACCCGACGACTTGGCGGAAATCCGCTACTTACTGAAGCGCGCTCTTAGGACGGGCGCTGCGGCTTGCCAGCTTGAAATTTCACGCTCTACTTCTGTCCTGCACCTTGCCGTAACGGTCGCGTCCTTAGAAGAACAGCAAGGGTTCGTTCTCGTCATTGAAGATACCAGCGATTTGCTTCGCGCGCAAAAATCGGCGGCCTGGCAGGAAGTCGCGCGCCGCATTGCCCACGAGATCAAGAATCCGTTGACCCCGATTTCCCTCTGCGCGGATCGCATTGCACGGCAACTGCGGCAAACATCCATCAAACAAGAGCAGCGTGAAATCTTCGAAGAATGCGCGCAGATTATCCAGCAGGAAGTCCAGACGGTGAAAACGCTTGTCGACGAGTTCTCTCAATTCTCCAGGTTCCCGAGCGCACAATTGATGCCAGCGAATCTAAATGAGGTTATAGAGGGCGCGATGTCGGTGTTTGCAGGCCGGCTGGAAGGCATCGCCGTCACGGTGGACCTGGATCGCTCGATTCCCCAGTTATTGCTGGACAAAGAGCAATTCAAACGCGTGATCGTCAACTTAGTGGACAATGCCGCGGAGGCGATGATCGAGTCTCCGGTACGGCAACTTCTGGTCAGGACATCGCAAATCTCTCCAGACTTGGTGGAGCTTTCCGTCACCGATACGGGAATCGGCATTTCGGCCGCCGACAAAGAGAAGCTGTTTCTACCGTATTTCTCGACAAAGAATCGCGGCACCGGCCTGGGCTTAGCGATCGTTAGCCATGTTATTAAAGACCACCACGGCCTGGTCCGGGTGGAAGACCATCTGCCCACCGGCGCGCGGTTTGTGATCGAGCTGAATACATTTGCGGCTTTCGATGCCCATCTCTCTATCGAGAACAACCTAGCGGAGCAAGCTACCCTGAAGGTATAAACAGCAACCGAATGTCAGAGAGAGGGCCGAGAATTCTTATTGTGGACGATGAGGCGAGCATACGCCAATCTCTTCGCGGAGTTCTCAGCGACGAGAACTATCAATGCACGGGTGTGGACAGCGGCGAAGCGAGCTTGGCCGAACTGGCCCGGGAGGCGTATGAAGTGGTGCTGCTCGATATTTGGATGCCCGGTATCGACGGCCTCCACACCTTGTCACGCATCCAAGAACTGCCCGCTAGCTCCCGCCCGGCGGTCGTCATGATTTCCGGGCATGGAAACATTGAAACAGCCGTTAAAGCAACCAAATTAGGCGCATTCGACTTCATTGAAAAGCCGCTCACCATCGAAAAGGTGATGGTGGTGGTGAAGAACGCCGTGCAGCAGCGCCGCATGAATTTGGAATTGCAGCGGCTGCGAGAGGAAACCTCGTCACCCAATATTATTGGCGAGAGCGTTCCGGTGAAAGCGCTGCGGCAGCAACTCGCCCTCATGGCGGGAACAAATGGCCGTGTGCTCATCTATGGCGAAAGTGGAACAGGCAAAGAACTGGTCGCGCGCGCTATCCATACGCTCAGTCAACGCACAAACAACCCGTTCGTTGAAGTGAACTGCGCCGCGCTTCCGGAAGACCTCATCGAAAGTGAGTTATTCGGTCATCGCCGGACGAACATCAACGGCACGGTCGATCACAAGATGGGGAAGCTGCAAAAGGCGCACGGGGGCACGTTCTTCTTGGATGAGGTGGGCGACATGAGTTTGAAGACGCAAGCCAAAGTTCTACGCGCGTTGGACGAGCATCGCTTTGAGCCGGTGGGCGCTTCGCAGTGGATTCAGGTGGATGCGCGCGTGGTTGCCGCGACCAACAAGAACCTGGAGAAAGAGATCGAACGTGGCAACTTTCGTGAAGACCTTTTTTATCGCCTGAATGTAATTCCATTCACCGTACCGCCGCTGCGGGAACGTGCCGAGGACATACCGATGCTCGCCGCGCATTTTCTGCAAGAATACTCGACTGCGTACGGGCGTACGCCAAAAGAGTTGACCGAGGACGCGTTAGCTACGTTGATGAGCTATCACTGGCCAGGTAACATCCGCGAGCTCCGAAATTTAATGGAGCGGATAGTGATCTTGCACGGACAACGGCGAATCGAGGCGAGGCATTTGCCCCTCGAAGGCGGCCGGAGAGCCCAGGCTTCGAAGGCCAGCGAAGGCTTCGGAAGCCTCCACGAAGTGAAAGAAGCTGCTGAGCGTGACTACATTCTGCGGAAACTGGAAGAGACCGGCGGCAACGTCACCAAGGCTTCGGAGCTGCTGGGGCTGGAGCGCAGCAATCTTTACAGGAAGATGAAGGCGCTCGGTATTGCGCCAAAGGACTAGCGGCAACTGAGCAAAATAAATGCGTTTCTCCGAGGCCGCGCATCGTAAGAAGGATGCCTATTGAGCCGGAACGTATTCGCAAACTAAACGCCGCAGCCGAGCAGCCAACCGGCAAGTACGTGGTCTACTGGGCGCCCGCGAACCGGCGCGTTGATGGAAATCACGGGTTGCTTCACGCGGCCGAAATAGCCAACCAGGCTGGCGTCCCGGTCCTCTACTACGAGCCGCTGACCTTCGAGCATAAGTACGCGAACGATCGCATTCACACCTTCATGTTGGAAGGCGCGCCGGAGAACGCCAGGCGGGCACGGAAGGCCGGACTCGGCTACATCTGCTTCTTGCGCCGGAAGCGGGAAGATCCCGAAGATGCGATCTTCGAACTGGCAAAGGAGGCGGTCGCGATTGTTACCGACGATTATCCGGTCTACATCGTTGAAGATCACAATCGTGACATGCCGGGCCGCCTGAATGTTGCCTGCTATGCGGTGGATTCGAGTTGCTTTGTTCCCATGAACCGCTTGGAAAAACGGGAGTACGCTGCCTACACGATTCGCCCCAAAATCCATCGAATGCTGAAGGAGTACCTGAAGCCGCCCGATCCTCTGCGGGTGAAACGGCGATTTGAAGGCCCTGTATCACAGTTCCATACCGAAGTGACGGACAGCAACATCGGAGAGCTTGTCGCTTCCAGCACTATCGATCACTCGGTGAAGCCGTCCACCGCGTTCAAGGGCGGCCGACTAACGGCGCAGAAACGACTTGATCGTTTTCTAAAGGACAATTTAAGCCGGTATGGCGAGGAGCGAAATCACCCATCGAAGCATGCCACCTCGGGGATGAGTCCCTATCTGCATTTTGGCCAAATATCCTCGCTGGAAATCGCGTTAGCCGTTCAGGAGTACGCGGACGAGCACAAGCTGTTTGCAGATACTTATCTGGAGGAACTGCTGGTTCGTCGCGAGCTTTCGTTTAATTATGTGCGTCACGTAAAAGATCCTGGCAATCTTCAGAATCTCCCGGACTGGTGCCGCGAAACGATGGCGAAACATGCCAAAGACAAGCGCGATCCGCAGTACACCTACCGGCAGCTTGAGTTTGCCGAAACGTATGACGAGCTCTGGAACGCAACTCAGAAAGAGATGCTACTGAGAGGAAAAATACACGGCTACTATCGCATGTACTGGGGTAAAAAGTTCATTGAATGGTTGCCGGATTATCAGGAAGCGGCTGATCTCTTGATCGACATTCACGGCCGCTATGCGGTGGATGGCCGGGACCCGAATACCTTTACCAACGTTCTCTGGCTTTTCGGCCTGCACGACCGCGCCTGGGGCGAACGGCCCATCTTCGGCAAGCTCCGCTACTTGTCCGCGGAGGGCATGCGGCGTAAAACCGACACTCAGGCTTATATTGACGAAATCGACCGGCTGGTGAAGACCGGCAAGGACGATTCACGAATCGAGTAGCGTGCGCTATAGACTTTTGAGTAGGATATGAACTATCTCATTACCGGAGCAAGCGGTTTTATTGGCAGCAGGTTAGTGGAAACACTGCTGGCACAAGGCCATTCCGTGAACTATATGGGCCGCCAACGGAGCAAGCACCTGGATTCCCGGGCGGCCTTTCATTATTGGAACGTCAATGAAGCACCGCCGCTCGACAGCGTGCCACGGCTTGATGTCGTCATTCACCTTGCGGGGGAACCGGTCGCCCAGCATTGGACAGCGGAAGTGAAACGCAGGATCTACGACAGCCGGGTGACCGGAACTAATAAATTGGTGGCAGCGATCGCCACGTTGGAGTACAAACCGTCAGTGTTGGTGTCCTCCTCCGCTGTTGGCTATTACGGAAATCGGGGCGATGAACTATTGACGGAGCAAAGCGGCCCCGGCTCGGATTTTCTGGCGCAGGTCTGCCGGGATTGGGAGCGGGAAGCCATTCGCGCCCGCGATTTGGGCCTTCGAGTGGTCCCGATCAGGACGGGCATTGTGCTTGGCCGGAACGGAGGCGCGTTGAAGCAGATGCTTCCGCCGTTTCGCTTGGGGTTGGGAGGGAAGCTCGGAAGCGGGAAACAGTGGATGCCCTGGATTCATGTCGAGGATCTTGTCCGGCTGTACATCTTCGCTGCTGAAAACACTGCAGTCAATTCGCCGCTGAACGGCGTTCGGGAGCCCGTCACGAATGCGGTGTTTACGCGCGAGCTAGGGCGCGCCCTTCACCGGCCTACTATTTTCTCCGTGCCGACCTTTGGCTTGAAAGCCGCATTCGGCGAAATGTCGGAAATGATTCTCAGCAGCGCGAGGGTGATTCCGGAAGCGACCGAGAAGGCCGGTTTTCGTTACAAGTTCAATGAACTAGGTGCGGCGCTGCTGGAAGCCGTTGAACCACGATAGAATTGGTGAGTGGACGGAGCGGATAAGTACAGGAAAGAACAAGATTTGATTTTCCAGGAGCTCGATGAGAATGAAAAGCTTCAGCGTCAGGCTGCGATGCACCCGCAGTATGAATTCATTTTAGCTCAGGCACTTACCGGGCTTGTTTCTTTGCAAAGTGCCCGCTCAACATTGTGCTTATTGCAGCGATGCCTGCGAAGAAAATAATAAGTGCTGCGTCGCCTCCGCTCGAAACTCTTCCGGCCCGAAACAGAATGTAGCCGACGACCAGATTAAAAAGTGCCCAAACAACATTCACCGTTGGCGATGACAATCCTTTTCCGGGAGGGTGCGCGAATGGTGTCGGGAAACGGTCACCGGAAATGCCCTGTACGAAATGAGGCACGGCATTAGCGAGAAACATTCCGGCGAAGAAACAAGCGATGTAGTTGTACCAGTTCATTGTGGCTTTTCCTTTTCGATTGGGTGCACTAGAAATTATTTAGCCGGTTCCTGCATACCGGAACTCAGGTTCATGTTCGGCACAGGCAGCAGACCCATCTCCTGGTAAATCGGCCGCATGACCACTCTGATTTTCGGCAGTTCGAACGTGAACCAAAGTGACCCGGCGATGCAGAACGCTCCGGTGATGATGAGAGTGTGAGGCGCTCCTATCCGGTCGGCCAGCGCGCCAGCCGACAGGCTGCCGAACGGCGCCGCGCCGAAGAAGGCCATGGTGTAATAGCTCATCGCGCGGGCGCGTTTATCTTCCGGCACCAGCGACTGGATGATCGTATTGCTGACGGACGCAGCCTGGAGCATGCCGAAACCGACGAAAACCATCAGGACAAGCGACAGCCACAACGTATGGGACAGGCCGAAGAGAATCAGTGCGCCTCCCAGCATCGCAGCGGCAATCTGAAGCATGCGCGTGAGCCCAACGACCGACTTGCGGATTGCAAGGGAAAGCGCCGACACAAGCGCGCCGATTCCTGACGCTCCCATAAGCCAGCCGAGGGTTGCCGCGCCGCCGTGCAGCACCTGGGCGGCAAAGATCGGCAGCAGCACGGACCAGGAATAGCCCATCAGACTGATAAGCGAAAAGAGCAGAAGAATGGTGCGGATGGGCCGAAATGTACGGACGTAGTCCCAACCCTCGCGCATCTGTTCGAACATGTTGGCCTTCTTGCGACGGATATCTAACGGCTTGATGCTCATTAGCAGCAAGGATGCGATCACGGCAAAGTAGCTGAGGCCGTCGATCAGAAAACACCCGCCTTCGCCGAAGGCTGCGATCACCAAGCCAGCGATGGCCGGGCCAACCAGCCGCGCCCCATTTGCCATCGAGGAGTTGATGGCGATGGCGTTACCGAGGTCGTTCCGATCCTCGACCATCTGTACCAGGAAGGATTGGCGCGCAGGCATGTCGAACGCATTGATCACGCCCTGTAAAGCGGTGAGGGCGATGATTTCCCAAAGCGTGATGACATGTGCCAGGGTGAGCGCGGCCATGGCGAGTGACTGGACGGCAGCAGCGGCTTGTGTCCACACCAGCAGCTTGCGGCGGTCGAGGCGCTCGACCCAGACACCCGCAAATGGCCCCAGCGCAAACGAAACAATCTGCCCCGCGAAGCTTACGATGCCAAGCAGCAGCGCCGAATGGGTCAGGCGATAGACCAGCCAAGTCGTAGCCAGCCGTGTCATCCAGTTGCCGATCAGCGAAATGCTCTGACCAACGAAAAAGAGCTTGAAGTTGCGGTGTCGCAGCGCTCGCCACGCATGCGACATGGAACCTGCAGGAAAAGTGGTCTCCGGCGAATCCGAATTGATTGCGGGCCTTTTCACCGGCTGCGTTCGTCCCTCACTGCGAATCACTTTCCACCAGGCGCTTGATGATCCTACCAGCCGCGAACAGCGTCTCTCGCTCCTGTTCGTCGAGCTGAGCGATGGCTTGCGCCAGCCACGTCCGTTTCGCATCGCCCGCGCTCTTCTGCTCGGCGGCCCCCTTGGCCGTCAGTTCAATATTCACCTGGCGGCCGTCGGTCGCATGCGGCTTGCGCTCGACCATGCCCATTTCCTCCAGCGTCGCGAGAATGGTTCGCATCGACTGCGGCCTCATGCCTTGCGCGCGTGCTAGATCGGCAGTGGTTGCAGGGCCTTCTTTAGCGAGGCGCTTCAGGACGCCAGACTCAGTCCATGAAAGCTCATGGGAGGCGGCCGCCGCCCGCGCACGACGCACCAATAGTCCAATGGACTCGCCAAAGTCGGTAATGGCGATGTCAAAGGTCTTAGGCGGCATGACACCACTATACAAAACTAAACAGCTTAACTTGCAAGCTTTTCTTGCAAGAAAGACTGTTTATCAAAACTGGCACTGAGCCGTGCTATTCTGATGGCACTATGGCAATTCCGAATGTAAAGCGTTTTCGGCCCTTTTGCCCGACTTGCAAAGAGAGTTATACGCTCATGGCTGTCCTGCCAAAGGACGCGAACGTAGATGCTTATTTGGCTGACGCCGTCACGCGTCACGACCACAAGGCCTACCAAGAAGCCAAACAGCAGCAATTCAAGATTCGTGTCGGTCAGCAGAAGCAGAAGAAAGCAAAGTAGACCAAAAAACAATACGGCAGTTCATCGCCCTTCTTACCAAACCCGCAAGCCTCTTTATTCGGAGCCTTTGCGGGTTTGTGCTGTTTGCAAGGCCTTCGAAGCCGCAAGCGATACATCCGGATCGATATCGTGGGAAAGTCTGGTCAACGCGGGAATGACGTCTTCGCTGCCGCTCGGTCCCAACGCCGCGCATAATCTAATCTTTTGGTACTTTGTCGCGCCGTTCAGAAGCGGCAGCACGGCCTTACGTACGTCTGCATGCTTGCAGACCTCGGCCATATAGTTTTGTGCTGTACCGCCGAGGTCCTGGCTGTTTAAGTTATTTAGCAGGTATTGCAACGGGCTAAATTCTGAGAGCGAAACATTCCCGTTGTTCACTAACGCGAAAGCAGCCGCAAGATGCACGGCCGGGCCCGCGTTTTTTTCGTTATATGCCCGTTCGAAAGCTGGATAGTCCTGCGGATCGCGAAGCCGCCCCAACCCTTCCAGCGCGGACGTGCGCTGACGCGGATCGGCGCTACTCAAATATCGTTTAAAAATGGCTTCGTCACTGGACTGACCGAGCGTGGCCAGCGTCTCCAGCGCAACCCGGCGGATCTTGTCGTTCGGGCCACTGGCTAGAGCGGTGCGAACCTCCGGAGCTGATTGCGTGCTATGCAGCATCGCGATTGTCTGCAACGCCGTCGTCTGGATGCGCTGGTCCAAATCATTGGCCAGAAATGAAATCCGGGGACCGGCGGCAGGATCCCTTATTTTCTGAATCGCTACCAAGCACTCGAAGATCAATTCGCTGTCTTTCGAACGTACCCCATTCAGCAATGCGGGCACCGCTGGCCGGGCTCGCAGAATACCGGCCGCACGCGCGGCGTTTGCGCGGACATCGATATCTGCTCCGTGCTGAATTAAATTCGCGATCGCGTCGGCCACATCTTGCCGCACAGTAATAGCGGCACCTATCGCCTGATCGTTGCGGGAAGAGAAGTACGATTTCACCTGGCGCACGCCGTGGGTAAATGGACCAGTAAGCCCGCCCCGCAAAACGTATCCCGGCAAATAGAAATTGACCAGTCCATCGGTGGCACGAACTTCCACTTCGTCGTCCTTGTCCTCGGTGGCCTTAATCAGGGGATCGAGGCTGGCTTCGGTTCCAATCTTGACGATGGCCTTCACGGCTTCCACCCGTACATTGCGATCGGGATCGCCGAGGCTTTGCGCTAACGCCGGAATAGCCTGCGAATTGGTTTTTCCCAACTGACGAATGCGCTGGATTCGCTCCTTCGGAGTAAAGTCGCTGGCATTCTGCCCGAAGGTGTTGAGAGCGAGAAAAAAAAGAAAAGCTGCGGCGAATAGTCGGTGCAAACGTATAGTCTATCGCGCAACTTGAGAAGAAAGATGAATTAACGAACGAATTCGACGGCGATTTTGTGTGGAATCAGTCCCGCCTCGAAACCGAGATCGAGAAGCTTCTGGGCGGCGCGAGGAATAATCTCTCCGGCATCCACCGTGTGATGATTCACGTACATCCCAATAAACTGATCCGCTAGGGCGGGATCCAGGTCGCGAGCGAACTGCATCGCATAGTTTAGCGCTTCTTCGCGATTGTCCAGCGAGTACTGGATGCTTTCGCGCATCACCCGGCAACACTCGGCTTGCACTTCCGGCGACAGATCTCTTCGCAGCGCATTCGCACCCAGCGGAAGCGGAAGATCGTACTTGCCCTTGAACCATTTTCCGAGATCAATGACATTATGCAACCCGCCATGGCCATAGGTAAGCTGTCCTTCGTGAATGATAAGTCCACCGTCAACCTGATGTTCTTTAACGGCATCCAGGATCTTGTCGAATGACATGATCACAGGTTCGAAATCCGGCTGAAATAGCTTTAATGATAGAAAAGCCGTCGTCATGGTGCCCGGAATGGCAATTTTTTTGCCCTTCAGGTCTTCAGGACTCATCGGACGGGAACTCACCACCATAGGCCCATAGGCGTCGCCCACACTGGAGCCGCTGGCCATCAATACATACTTGTCCGCAACGTAAGGATAGGCGTGATAGGAAATTGCCGTCAGCTCGTATACCCCTTCCGTTGCCTTACGATTTAGCGATTCAATGTCTTCGAGGACGTGACGGAATGTTACGATGCGCGAGCGGATTTTCTTAGTCGCCAACCCATAAAACATAAAGGCGTCATCAGAATCGGGGCTATGGGCGCAAACAATCTCTGCGACGGAGGGGGAACTCATAAAGACGTGCTTTCTGCAAGGAAAGCATCCCCAGTCTAGCAAAGGTTCTACTACGGTTTAACTTCCTCCCGGAGCTTCAACAGCAGCGGCTCCAACGCATCAAGATCGTCGTCCAACTCCTGGAGCGACCGTCGGCATACCGCTTCGTTCCGGATCTTTGCCCCGGATTCCAGCTCCTGTGCATGGTGCCGCGCCAGCGCTGCGTGAAGACTGCTCAAGGAACCCTTGATGGTGTGCGCCACCTCCGAAAGCCGTTCAAAGTCGCCGCTTTCGAGGGCCTCCCACATTTCGGGAATCTCCACACGTCGCTCGTCCAGGAATAAATCGATGATTTCAACGGTCAGATCCGAATCGTGAGCCACCTGCTGCCGGAACTTATCCGGCTCAAATATCGGGAGGTCTACTAAGCCGGTCCCTTCACCGTTTGTTTTGGCCGTAGGCCCTGTCAGGCTAATTCCGTCCACTGCCGCCAGCAGGATTGCCGAATCGAAGGAATCTACCAGGTGGCCGTCGATGAGTTCACCTTCTCCGGGACGCCAACCTAGAGAGTTTATAACGCCGAGCGAGACCGCGAGAACCGGCGCATGAAGTGCATTCTTTTGCGTGTTCTCGATTCCGCGCAACCTGTCCACGAATATCCGCGTTTCGGCCTCTGCAAAGGAACAACCGAAGATGGCAACATCTATCTTCAGCACAAACAGTGCTTCTTCGGCCTCCTCCAGCGAGCTTACCGGAAGCACGTTATGGTCCGCCTCCCCGAGCATATTGGAGAACTGCTCCAGACGGTCAGGATCGGAATCCACCAGCAGAATTCGAAGTTTTTTCACTGATTCACTGCCAATTTAGTTTCAGACGTGGAGCTGTTCGCACCGCCAGGCAGTGGAATACCTGAGAGTACTACTTAGTTCGGCAACATGCTCGGGAATGTAGTGCATTTTTGCTGCAACTTTGATCATGGAATTTCTACTGTTCTTGTATGTTGTATACTGCTGATTTAGTGGGGGTGTGCCTTCCCTAGTCTCACGGATAGCACCGTCGTAGCAAAAAGTAATCCACTCGCCAAAGCGGCATCGGAACGCGTCACCACCTTTTTTGCTTCCGCTTTCCATCTCGTTTTCCCGGATGATTGTCGCATTTGTGAGCAGCCTTTAAAAAAGGTATCGCGGATTCCGGTTTGTCAGGAATGTCTTTGCGTCCCTTCTTCCATGGCGGCGGAATTCTTCTGCCAATCTTGCCGGACTCCTTATCTCAATCGTGATTCCCTGAATGAACACCATCTTTGCGCCGCTTGTGCGGACGGGACTGTTAACTTCGATGCCGTGTACGCATTCGGCGAGTACGAAGGTGCGCTCCGGCAGCTCATTCATCTCTTTAAATACTCCAAAGTGGAGAGCTTGGCGACTCCGCTCAGCAGGTTGCTAATCCAGGCGTTACCGCTCGACAAAAGCTTCGACCTGGTAGCCCCAATGCCGATGCATTTGTGGAGACTCTGGCAAAGAGGCTTCAATCAGGCGGAATTGCTTGCCGAGCCTGTTGCGCGACGGCTGGGGCAGAAGCTATCGACTCAACTGCGCCGCCGGCGCTTGACAAAGGCTCAGGCCGGTCTGTCCGAAGCCCAGCGCCGTGACAACCTTAAGGATTCCTTTTGCGTGAAAAACCCGGAAGCGATTCGCGGCAAGCGGATCCTCTTGATAGATGATGTTTTCACAACCGGCGCCACGCTGCGGGCTGCTACGGCCATACTTAAGGCGAACGGCGCGCGGCATGTGTCGGCGCTAGTTCTGGCGCGCGTGGATCGCCGGACATCGAATACAAATTTGAAGCTCCCATCGCGGCCGGGTGTGCTTGACCAGCCTTTGGCCGCGCGTGGAGGTCATTTCAACAGCAGCGATTAAGGGAGCGTGTCTGAATGCCCAGTCTGGATCGACTTCACAGGCCAGTTCTTGTTCTGAACGCAAGCTACGAGCCGATCAACATATGCGCGGCACGGCGGGCCGTAGTGCTCATTCTGAAAGGGGTAGCCTCGGCCGAAGAGCTTGCGCCTTCGCAGATTCACTCGGCCAGAAAGACGTTGAATGTTCCCTCTGTGATTCGGCTGTTGGAGTACCGGCGCATTCCGCATCAAACCCGTGCGCTCTCCCGCAAAAATATACTAATGCGCGATCGCTATATGTGCCAATACTGCCATCGCACGCTGCCCTCCGGCGAAATGACTTTAGATCATGTGATCCCGCGCTCGCGCGCCGGTGAAACTACCTGGGAGAATTTGGTGGCCTGCTGCCATCCTTGCAACAATAGAAAAGGCAGCCGGACTCCGGAAGAAGCTGGAATGAAGCTGTCCCGGCCTCCGCGCCCATTCAGCCTGCACACCAGCCGTCATCTGATGCGACTGCTTGGACGCAGCGACGACCAGTGGCGCAAGTACCTATTCTATGTAGATTAGAACGCTTTGAAAGCGGTCTTAAGAACGAGGTATCGGCGGCGCTTCGGAGGCGCTTTTCGGCGGCTTCTCAGTTTTTGGGGGAGTGGTGGCCTTGACGGGGCTAATAATCACGTGCGCGTTACGGCCTTCCAAACGCGGTTGCCCTTCAACGGTGCCAATCCCATTGAGATCCTCTGCAAAACGCAGCAACAATTTTCGCCCCAGATCAGTGTGGGCAATTTCGCGGCCACGAAACTGAACGACAGCCTTAACGCGATTGCCTTCTTTTAGAAATCGCACAGCATGGGTCTTTTTGAAGTCATAATCGTGGTCATCCGTATTCGGCCGAAACTTCAGCTCCTTGACCTGAATGACGTGCTGCTTCTTCTTGGCTTCGTGCTGTTTTTTCTTATTTTCGTACTGCCACTGGCCGTAATCCATGGCCTTGGCGACAGGCGGCTCGGCAGTAGGGGCGATTACGATGAGGTCCAAGCCCATGTCCTGTGCTTTGCGTACAGCGGCGGGAGTAGGCATAATTTCGACAGATCCGTCTGGAAAGACAGCACGGACTTCTCTGGCCCTAATCGCTTCATTAACGTTTTCTCGAACTCTGGGCCGGCGCGGCGGGAAATTTCTTGGTGGATACATGCCGGTCTAACGAACTGCGCTAACCAGCGCATGAACACGGGTAAAGGAATGAATCAAATGCAATACCTAGTATTAAGTTTACACCCGATAGGACAATCTCCATTCAGTTTATTACTTGCGGAGCCATAAAAAACCGGTCAACACGCGGCAAAAGGCGGCAAAATTCAGCCACTTTCCACAGCGGCTCTGAATTGACCCCTGTCTTCCGCCTATGCTAGCGTAAATGTTATAGGGATAACCGCTTACGTCCGTGGTGTGTCAATTTGGGTCACTCACTGAAACGGTCCCTCGGAAACGGAATGAGTTCGACATTACAGGCCCTTGTTGACCTACTGATCAGATCAGTTCCCACTATTATTTTCTTCATCGTTCTCACTTATTACCTGAAGTACGTGTTCTTCAAGCCGCTGCAGAAAGTTCTGGACGAGCGGCGGAAGTCAACGGAGGGAGTTCGTGAGCTGGCAAACCAAGCCAACGAGGCTGCCGATCAGCAATTATCGGAGTTCGATCAAGCCATTCAGCGGGCGCGTGCTGAAATCTACAAGAACAATGACGAAATGCGGAAGCAGTGGGGCGAACAGCAACTGAGGGCTTTCGACCAAGCCCGGGCTGAAGCTGAGCAGAAGTTGATCGCGGCAAAACGTCTTATCGATGAAGAGCTGCGACAGGCCGAAGCAGAGTTAGACGCCACCGTCGAGCCACTTAGCGAAGAAATCGTGCAATCACTGCTTCGACGGAGAGCTGCTTAGTGCGCCGTTTGACACTGCTGACGCTCTTTTGCTCCGGCCTGTTCTTTGTTTGCGGCCTTGCGCCCGCAAAGGCACAAGACATACAGCAATACAGCGCAATCGACAAAGTAACGCCTTTAAAATGGGCGAATTCGCTAATTTTTTTGGCCGGGCTCGCGTATTTGCTTTACCGGTACGCTCCCCCCTTTTTCAACGCCCGTTCGGCCGACATTCAGCGGACCGTCGAAGAGGCCACCGGTTTAAAAATTCAGGGCGAGTTTCGCCGCTCCGAAGCCGATAGAAAAATGGCCACGCTTCCGTCTGAAATCCAGCTAATTCAACAGCAGCACGATGAGGCCATCGCACGAGAATATGAGCGAATGCAACGGGATACCGAATCGGAAGTCAGGCGCATCCACGCAAACGTCACGGCGGAAATCGCGGCATTGCGGAACGAAGGGACCCGCCGCATGCGGCAACGCACGGCGGCATCGGCGGTCGACTTGGCAGAACGCCGCTTGCAGGAACGCCTGGAATCGGAAGGCGGGAACTACCTGCCGGACTTCCTCCACGCCGTCGAGCATGGCAGCGAACGGGAAAGAAAACCATGACGGGGGCGCTGGCAACCCACTACGCTCGCGCCTTGGCCGACACTGTATTCGGGTCTAACTCTCCGCTTGCGCCGGAAGCTGCGGTAGCGCAGTTGAGCGACACGGTTTCAATGATATCCGGCTCTCAAGACCTTTGGGGTGCCTTGCTTTCTCCCGCAGTCAGTAAAGGAAAGAAGGCCACGGTGATCTCAGAACTGGCTCGACAGTCGGGAGCGGCCCAGATGATTCGGAACTTCTTGTCGGTGGTCGTTTCTCATCGCCGTATTCATGAACTGACGGCGATGCTGCGGGAATTCAGACTCATTGTGGATGAGCGGCTCGGCATTGCGTCCGCCGAGATCACCTCCGCGAAAGAATTGAATGCCGCGGAGCGGGCGCAAATCGAGCAGGCTCTCGGCGAAAGGCTGGCTAAGACCATTCGCGCCGAGTACAGCGTCGATCCTCAACTGCTCGGAGGCGTACGGGCGCGCGTTGCGTCCAGAGAGTACGACGCGACGCTTCGAGGCAAGCTGGAAGCGCTTCGACAGCACCTAGTGTCACAGTCTTAGAAGGTATCTTTAAGGGAAAGCATGGCTCAAATTAGAGCGGACGAAATCTCGCGTGTCCTCCGGTCGGAGATCGAAAACTTCGACGCAGTGGCCAACGTATCGGAAACAGGCTCTGTTATCAGTGTCGGCGACGGCATTGCGCGCGTGTACGGTCTTCAAAACGTGATGGCCGGCGAATTGGTCGACTTTGGACCGGAGACGGTCGGCTTGGCGTTGAACTTAGAAGAAGATCAAGTCGGCGTAGTGTTACTTGGCGACATCGGCGCCGTCAAAGAAGGCGACCAGGTAAAGCGCACCGGCCGCATCATGTCGATTCCGGTCGGCGAGGCGATGATCGGCCGCGTCGTGGATGCGCTGGGAAAGCCCATCGATGGTAAAGGCCCCATCGAAACAACGGAGTTTAATCCGCTGGAGCGATTGGCGCCAGGCGTAGTCGATCGCCAGCCGGTAAAGCAACCCTTGCAAACCGGTATCAAAGCGATCGACGCCATGGTCCCGATCGGACGCGGACAGCGCGAACTGATTATCGGCGACCGGCAGACCGGCAAGACCACCATTGCACTCGATACGATCATTAATCAGCGTGGCAATGAAGTCATCTGTATTTATGTCGCAATCGGTCAAAAACGCTCCACAGTTGCGCAAGTAGTCAAGACACTGGAAGAACATGGCGCGATGGAGTACACGATCGTGGTAGCGGCTACTGCCTCCGATCCGGCCCCCATGCAATACATCGCGCCCTACGCCGGTTGTTGTATCGGTGAGTATTTCCGGGACTCCAAGCGGCACGCCTTGTGCGTTTATGACGACCTCTCCAAGCACGCCGCTGCTTACCGGGAAATCTCGCTGCTTCTGCGCCGCCCGCCAGGACGCGAGGCCTTCCCGGGCGATGTGTTCTATCTTCACAGCCGGCTTCTGGAGCGGGCCGCGAAGCTATCGGACGAAAAGGGGGGCGGGTCGCTGACGGCGCTGCCTTTTATCGAGACGCAGGCCGGTGACGTATCGGCCTATATTCCTACGAACGTGATCTCCATCACGGATGGACAAATCTACTTAGAAACCGATCTGTTCAACTCCAATGTCCGTCCTGCGATCAATGTGGGATTATCGGTAAGCCGCGTCGGCGGAAGCGCGCAGACGAAGGCCATGAAGTCGGTTGCGGGCAGCTTACGTCTGGAGTTGGCGCAGTACCGGTCGCTTGAGGCCTTTGCGCAGTTCGGCTCCGATCTGGACAAAGCTTCGCAAGCGCAATTGAATCGCGGTAAGCGATGGGTAGAGCTACTAAAGCAAAACCAGTACTCACCGGTTCGTTTCGAAAAACAAACCATCATTCTCTATGCCGGCGGCAAGGGATTTCTCGACGACATTGCCGTGGAGGATATTCGCCGTTTTGAGCTGGAGCTGTACCAATTCGTCGATGACAGGAAACCCGAACTGCCGAAAGCGATCCGAGAAAAGCGCGAGTTAACCGACGATCTAAAGAAGCAAATCGAAGACGCTCTTAATGAGTTCAAGGCAGGCTTTAAAAGGTCCGAGACTCCGGAGGAAAAGGAAGCGAAGCAGCGCGCCGATCGGGAAAACGGACCACAGGATAGCGGGAAGCCTGAAGGAAATGACCGACGAATAGCAGACGCCCCCGCAAATAAAGGCCGCCGGGAGAGCGAAGCCAGTAAAGCAGACCCGAAAAAGGAAATGGCCGAACTATAGTGATCAACCCCAATGGCCCCCTATAAACGATGCCGAGTTTGATCGACATCCGACGCCGCATTCGCAGCGTCAAGAACACGCAGCAGATCACGAAGGCCATGAAGATGGTTTCGGCAGCCAAGCTGCGCCGCGCGCAGGAGCGTGCGATTGCGTCACGGCCTTACGCAAACATGCTGGAGCGCATGCTATGCAACGTGGCTGCCGCAGCGGCGGGGAACTCTGAAATCGCCAGCCTTCCGCTGCTACAAACGCGGGAAGAGAAGCGTATACAACTGCTGGTTGTCAGCAGCGATAGCGGTCTTGCTGGTGGTTTCAACGCAAACCTGTTCCGCACAGTCCAGGACTTCATCAACGAACACCGGGGCGCCGATATTCGAGTGGAAGTTCTCGGCAAAAAGGGCCGCGATTACTTCCGCCGTCGGCGAGTGCGGATTACAGGCGAGCATATCGGGGTGGGCGATAAACCCGATTATGACCGGGCGGCCGAGATCGCCGATAAAATGATCGATTTCTACGGGAATGCCGAAATCGACTCTGTTTACCTGGCTGTGAACGAGTTCAAAAGCGTAATGGCGCCGAATCTGATTTTTCGGAAGATTCTACCGGTCGAGATTCCTGAGGCACAAGAACCGGTCGATTACATCTACGAGCAACCGGTCGAGGAACTATTGGAAGCACTGTTGCCGCGCTATGTGGAGACCGCGGTATATCGGGCCATGCTCGAATCCAATTCCGCCTTTCAGGCCGCGCGCATGACGGCGATGGATGCGGCAAGCAAGAACGCCGGTGACGTTATCCAGGAGCTGACTCTGAACCTGAACCGGGTCCGGCAGGCCGCCATTACGCGCGAAATCATCGAAATTGTAAGCGGCGCTGCCGCTCTGTAAGACACTGGAGATTTTATGGCAACACAAGCACTAGTGGAAGGCCACGTCATTCAGGTAGGCGGTCCTACCATCGAAATTCAATTCCCCGAAGGTCACATCCCGAAGATGTTCAACGCGATCCATGTGACCAGCGAAGGCTTCGATACCCCATTCAAAATCGACATCACGGCCGAAGTGGCGCAACACATCGGCGAGGGCCGCGTCCGGACCATCTCCATGCAACCGACCGATGGATTGGTCCGCGGTATGAAAGCTTATGACACTGGCGAGCCCATCATGGTTCCGGTCGGCAAGCCGACGCTTGGGCGTGTTCTGAACGTATTGGGCGAGCCGATCGACAACGAAGGCCCGATCGAGACCGAGTGGAAGCTTCCCATTCACCGTGCCGCCCCGTCGTTTGAAGACCAATCCACCCAGCTCGAGATGTTTGAGACCGGCATCAAGGTCATCGACCTTCTGGAGCCCTATGTTCGCGGCGGAAAGATTGGACTGTTCGGTGGCGCGGGTGTCGGCAAGACCGTTATCATCCAGGAGTTGATCAACAATATCGCCATGAAACACGGCGGTGTTTCGGTGTTTGCGGGCGTAGGCGAGCGTACGCGCGAAGGCAACGATCTGTGGCGCGAAATGCAGGAAGCAGGTATCGTCGATCCACACGATTGGCGCAAATCCAAGGTCACGATGGTGTACGGCCAGATGACCGAGCCGCCCGGCGCGCGTCTGCGCGTCGGCTTAACAGGACTGACTGTTGCTGAATATTTTCGCGACGAAGAAGGGCAGGACGTGCTGCTCTTTATCGACAACATTTTCCGCTTTACCCAAGCGGGTTCGGAAGTCTCTGCCTTGCTGGGCCGCATGCCGTCCGCTGTAGGCTATCAACCTAATCTCGCTTCCGAAATGGGTGATCTGCAGGAGCGAATCACGTCCACAAAACGCGGCTCCATTACTTCGGTCCAGGCGATCTACGTGCCTGCCGACGACTATACGGATCCGGCTCCAGCCACCACCTTCGCGCACTTGGACACCACGACCAACCTGTCGCGATCCATCTCGGAGATGGGCATTTACCCCGCCGTCGATCCGCTCGCTTCTACCTCCCGCATTCTCGACCCCAACATCCTGGGGCAGGAACATTACGATGTCGCTCAGCGGGTTAAGTCGATACTGCAGCGTTACAAAGACCTGCAGGACATTATCGCGATTCTCGGCATCGACGAACTGAGCGAAGACGATAAACAAGTAGTTGGCAGAGCACGCCGTATTCAGCGGTTCCTGTCTCAGCCGTTTCACGTGGCCGAGCAGTTCACCGGCGCACCCGGCAAGTACGTCAAACTGGAAGACACGATCCGCAGCTTCAAGGAAATCGTGGATGGCAAACACGACAAATTGCCGGAGCAGGCTTTCTACATGAAGGGCACCATCGACGAAGTTTTGGAAGCCGCCGACAAAATGAAGGACCAAAAATAAGAAGGCGCAACCGAGCGAGTCATGGCGGATACCTTTCAACTGCAGCTTGTGACGCCCGAACATGTTCTGATCGATGAGCAGGTGACCACTGTTGAGATTCCTGGCAAAGACGGATATTTTGGCGTGCTTGCCGGTCACGCGCCACTGTTGAGCGCCCTCGATCCAGGAATACTGACCTTTGAAGGCGGTAACAGTAATGACCGGGAGTTTTTTGTCGACGGCGGGTTCGTGGAAGTCTTCGAAAATCACGTTCGCGTGCTCGCCGATCACGCCGAACGAAGGCAGGAGGTCCAAGCAGGAGACTCCGAACAGCGCCTCCAGGAAGGCAATGAAGCGCTGCGGAAGGCCCAGACGCCACATGAAGTGGACGTTGCCATGACGACCGTGAAAAAGGCGCGGGCACGTCTTGAAATCTCGGGAAGCCATCCGGAGCAATAAGGGACACTAAAGGTTAGCCCCTTATGTCCGAAAATCTGCCGCATCGCCAGACGGTCACCGTTCCTCCCATGCAAGCTACCGAATGGGAGGGCGAACTTTCTTCCCGTCTGCGCTCGGCTTTTCCGGCCTTTCAAATCGCCTGCCGCACTTATCTGGGCCAGAACTTCATCGAGATCCCGGCAACCGACGTTTCGCAGGTTCTCACTTACCTAAAAGACGGAGAGCAATTCGATACACTCACCGATCTCACGGCCGTCGATCACCCCGACGATGCGCAGCGCTTTGAAATCGTCCACATCCTTTACAGCTTCTCGAAGAATGAACGCGTGCGAGTAAAAACGCGGGCCGCTCTCAATGCAGACGTGCCCAGCGTCGTTGGTCTGTTCCCCGCCGCGAATTGGATGGAGCGCGAAGTCTTCGACATGTTTGGCGTCCGCTTCGCCGGTCATCCGGACCTGAAACGCATTTTACTGCCGGATGAATGGGAGGGCTATCCTCTTCGTAAAGAGAACTCGATTCTTGCCATGGATAACAACTGGGTACGGGAAAACCTGGGCATCGAAAGCGGTCAGTAAGGGAACTCCATGCCTGACAATTTTCAAGGCGATCTGCTAATTGAGCAAGAGGGACATTATCTCGACACCAGCGAACTGGTCCTCAACATGGGGCCTCAGCACCCATCGACCCATGGCGTCCTTCGGATCATTCTGAAGCTGGACGGCGAGCGTGTGCGCGATGTGGAATGCGTCATCGGCTATCTCCATCGCGGCGTGGAAAAAATCGCCGAGAACCGCACCTATGCGATGTTCGTGCCGTATGTCGATCGCATGGACTACATCGCGGCGGTCTCGAACGGGCTCGGCTATTGCCTGGCTGTCGAGAAACTCATTAGCGCGGAAGCTCCGCCCCGTGCCCAAACTGTCCGCGTGATTCTCACGGAGCTGAACCGCATCGCAAGCCATCTGCTTTGGCTCGGCACGCACGCCCTCGACGTCGGAGCGATCTCGCCCATGTTTTACACGTTTCGTGAGCGCGAGGAAGCCCTGAAAATATTTGAAAATTACTGCGGCGCGCGCCTTACCACTCACGCATTCCGAATCGGTGGTTTGCAATACGAACTCTATGCCGGGTTCGAAGAACAAGTGCAGCGATTCTGTCGAGAATTTAAGCCCCGGCTTGACGAGTACGATCAGTTGCTGACCGGCAATCCTATCTGGACTTCGCGTCTGCGCGGCGTCGGAATTTTGAACGTCGAAGACTGTAAGGCTTACAGCGTTACGGGCCCGTTGATCCGAGCCGCTGGTCTCCCCTGGGATCTGCGCAAGGCTCAACCGTATTCCGGGTACGAGCAATACGACTTCGATATTCCCGTTGGCGAACGAGGCGACAGCTTCGACCGCTACATTGTTCGCATGGAAGAAATGCGCCAGTCCGTCCGAATTATCGAGCAGGCTGTCGCACGAATTCCCGCCGGTCCGATTCTTGCTAAAATTCCAAAGGTGCTCAAGCCGGCACCCGGCGAAACCTACGTTTCGATCGAGGCGCCCAAAGGCGAACTCGGCTATTACATCGTCAGTGACGGTACCACGTACCCGTACCGGATCCGTGTACGTCCGCCATCGTTCATGAATCTGCAGTCGCTTGAGAAAATGGCGAAGGGTGCTTTGGTGGCGGACGTCGTGGCCATCATCGGGACCATCGATATCGTTTTGGGCGAGGTAGACCGGTAGGGCTTTCCATCAGAACTTTCAACACCTGCATCGACGGATCTTCCTTATCGATCTTACGGTATTTGAAGCTATCCATCTCCGCCAAACTTTCATCTCACCACCGACTTTCACCCCTCGGACGCACGAATTAGCCACTCCCCGCATTCTTCCTCGATCCCGTAATATCGAACCGTTACGATAGAGATATAGGGGATTAGGCTCAAACCCGTCCCGAGCAATCAGCCCGGGAAAGTGATTCTGGTACGTCCATAAAAGGTTCTTTCCGGACGCACACCGTGAGCAGTCATGTGGAAAAAATTTAAACAATCGCCGTTTTTCAACCTGCTGGCCGGCTTGCGGGTCACGTTCCGCCAGCAAGGCCAAAAAAACCTCTACACCGAGCAGTACCCGGAAGAACGTCCCGCCGTGGCCGAGCGTTTCCGCGGCGCTCCCCGCCTCAACATTCACCCCGAAACGGGCGAGACACTTTGCATTGCTTGCGATCTCTGCGCCGTTGCTTGCCCGGAAAATCTGATAGTGGTTGGCAGCGAGCGGGACGCCAAGACGCGCCACAAAGTTCTTACCACTTTCACCTACGATCTCTCGCGTTGTATGTTTTGCGGCCTCTGTGAAGACGCCTGTCCCGTCGATGCGATTGAACTCACGCAAGATTTCGAACTTGCCACCTACACACGCCAGGGGACAATCTGGGACCGCCAAATGTTAGAAGAAGGACCGCATCCGGTGCCGTTTAAGCACTAAGTCGAATCGCTCACTGGCATGCTGGAAGCTCTCCTGTTCTACTTGTTTGCCGCACTCACTCTGGGCGGGGCGGTACTGACGGTCACACGCCGTAACGCCGTACTCAGTGCCGTTTGGCTGACGGTGTCGCTACTCGGGGTCGCCGGAATTTTCCTACTCGAAGGCGCGGAGTTCCTTTTCGTCTCGCAGATTATCCTCTACATCGGCGGAATCACGCTTCTATTCTTGTTCGTCATCATGCTAGTCAACCTGGACGCAACCGCGCAGGTACGGCAGTTCCGCCGTGCGTGGCCTCTCGTCTTCCTGGCCGGTCTCGGTCTTGCCGCTGAACTAATCGCCCTTTTATGCCGTGGGGCTTCCGGGAGCCCGCACGCAGCGCTCTCCTCTTCAACAGGCTTCTCGCCCGCCGTGTCCACCAACACCGAGCAGATTGCAAACATTCTCTTCTCCCGCTACTTTGTCGCCTTCGAGCTCGCGTCCGTGCTGCTGCTTGCGGCCATCATTGGCTCTGTCTGGATGGGCCAGGAGCGGAAAGCCGCATCCCCCTCAAAACAAGAACGGCGGCCGCAAAGCTAGTGCATATTACGCCACTCCACTATCTGGTGCTCAGCGCCCTGCTGTTCACTACTGGCATCATCGGTGTTCTTCTCCGGCGCAACATCGTAGTTATTCTGATGTCGATCGAACTCATCCTGAACGCCGTCAATATTAATCTGGTCGTCTTCTCGCGTCAGCATCATCACGTAGACGGTCAAATCTTCGCGCTTTTCGTTATGGCTGTCGCTGTAGCGGAAGCGGCCGTTGCCCTGGGCATTCTCATTGCGCTGTTCCGCAATCGCGGCACCGTGCTAGCCGATGAACTGGACCTTCTCAAATGGTAGGCCGGCAGCAATGATCGATCCGCATCACTCCTTGGCGAGCTACGCGCTTATCATTACGCTTCTGCTGCCCCTGGCAGGAAGCACGCTGCTGTTTTTTTCGTCGTGCGGAAATCCCAAGGCCGACCGCCGTCCTGCGCGCTGGCCCGGGTTTCTTGCCGCACTCGTGGCGTCCGTGTCCTTACTTGCCTCGGTGTTTGCTGTCACCTTAGCGAATCATGGCATCGTCCTGGCAAGCGCCGGAGAGTGGATTCCCGGCTTCGGCCCCTCCTGCAATCTTCAACTGGACTGGCTCAGCTCGTGGCTGCTTCTGCTCGTCGAAATTATCGGCCTGATGGTACATATCTTCTCGCTCGGCTATATGCGCGAGGAACGCGATCAGGCGCGCTACTTTTCAGGGCTTCTCCTCTTCGTAGCCATGATGAAGCTGCTGATTCTGGCTGGCAATTATCTCCTCTTATTCGCCGGCTGGGAAGGCGTTGGGCTGGCAAGCTATCTCTTGATCGGCTTCCACTTCGAACGGCCTCGCGCGGCACAGGCCGCCACGAAAGCTTTCGTCGTAAACCGCATCGGTGATGGAGGACTTCTACTCGCCCTGATTGCTCTCGCGTTCACGTGCTCGTCCACCAGTTATGCCGATGTCGCGCTCGCGGCCGTTCATCTGCCGCATCTCACTGTCGCGCTTATCTGCATCTTTTTAGTCGTCGGAGCTGTCGGCAAGTCCGCTCAATTTCCGCTTCATGTCTGGCTGCCCGATGCTATGGAAGGTCCAACACCCGTTTCAGCATTGATCCATTCGGCCACCATGGTCTGCGCCGGTGTTTACCTGCTCGCCAGATCCAGCTATCTTCTCAATCTTGCGCCGGAGGTGGGTGAAGGCGTTGCCGTCCTCGGAGCCATCACGGCGCTTTTCGCCGCTACCGTTGCGCTTGCCGAAAACGATATCAAGCGAGTTCTCGCGTATTCGACCATCAGTCAAATTGGATTTATGTTCGTTGCTCTTGGACTGCGCGCCGATCGCGCCGCCATGTATCACGTAGTGACGCACGCCTTCTTCAAATCACTATTGTTCTTGGGCGCCGGCGCAGTCATCCATGCGCTGCATGGAGAGCAGAATCTAAAGCACATGGGTGGATTGCGCCGCCAGCTACCCGTCACCTTCTGGACCATGTGCATCGCGTCGCTTACACTGGCGGGCATTCCGGGACTCTCCGCTTTCTTTTCAAAAGATTTGATTCTCGAAGCAGGGCTCTCCTCCGGCCATACGCTGCTCACCATTGCTGGAACAATTACGTCGCTGCTCACGGCCGCCTATGCTTGGCGATTGATGTCACTAGCCTTCTTCGGCCAGCCTTACGGCCATCATTTGACTCCTCATCAACCGCCCGCCACCATGCAGGGCCCCTTGATCGTGCTGGCTGTCTGCTGTGTTCTTGTCGGCTGGATCTTTGTCCCGATCCACTGGATTGCCTGGCCGCTGATGTTAAGTTCAACGCTGGTCACCGTTCTCGGCCTTTGGCTTGCCTGGTACTTTTATCTCGCCCATCCCGAGCATCGCGCGGTGTTTGACCGCCGCTTCGCACCCCTAGCGAATTTACTTCGCAATCGTTGGTACATCGATGCTCTTTATGAGCAGCATGTATTGAACGGCATTGTGCTGCGTACCGCCGAAGGCGCTACCCTTCTCGACCGATCTTTAGTCGACCGGGCCGTCACCGGTATCGCGCAGTTGTCCAGCCTCGCGTCACGGCTGTCGAACTGGACGGACTACCGCGTCCTCGATGGAACCGTTCGCTTCACCGCTACGTTCACCCGTTATCTTTCCTGGCCCTTCCGCGCCCTGCAAACCGGCTTTGTCCAAACGTACGCACTGCTATTTATTGCGGGCGCCATTGCCGTACTCGGCTACTACCTCGTTCGTTGACCCTTTGGAATGACCAACTACTTACTCAGTCTCGTTTTGTTTCTTCCACTCGTTGGAATGCTTTTGCTGTTCCTCATTCCAGATGGCCAGGCGCGCCTCATCCGCTTATTTGCAAATGCCGCGAGCGCTGTCACGTTTATTGCTTCGTTGTGTCTCATTCCGGGCTTTCATATGAACGCCTCCGGCTTTCAGTTCGTGGAACGTGCCTCTTGGATTCCGTCCATCGGCGCTCAATATCTCATCGGCATTGACGGCATCAGCCTGGCGCTCATCCTACTCAGCACTCTCATGTCATTCCTCACGGTACTGTGCTCCTGGAATTCCGTGCCCGAGCGCGCCAAGCTTTACTACGCCATGATCCTGCTGCTCGAAACGGGCGTCATCGGCGTCTTTGCCTCACTCGACTTATTCCTTTTCTATATCTTTTGGGATCTCGTTCTCATCCCGATGTATTTCATCATCGGCATCTTCGGTGGCCCGCGCCGCTCGTATGCCGCCATCAAGTTCTTTCTCTATACGCTGCTCGGCAGCGTGTTCCTGCTGCTCGGTATTCTGGCAATCTACTTTCAATACGGACAAGCGACCGGCACCTACACCTTTGAGCTCGAAAAGCTCACACAGCTCACATTGCCCTTGCACATCGAACAGTGGATCTTCTGGGCATTCTTCCTCGGTTTCGCCGTCAAAGTGCCCATGGTTCCCTTTCACACGTGGTTGCCCGATGCCCACGTAGAAGCTCCCACCGCAGGCTCTGTTCTGCTTGCCAGCCTGATGCTGAAGATGGGAACTTACGGCTTCATCCGCTTTTCTCTTCCTTTACTTCCGAAGGCCTCCGCTTCAGCCGCCGTGGTCACCACCATGGGAACGCTTTCGCTGATTGCCATCATCTATGGTGCGCTGATTTGCCTGACGCAGCGCGATTGGAAACGACTGGTCGCCTATTCGTCGGTCAGCCACATGGGCTTCTGTACACTTGGCATCTTTGCTCTGAACGTAAATGGGATCACCGGCAGCGTGATTCAGCAAGTAAGTCACGGAATCACCACCGGGCTCCTTTTTTTGTTGGTGGGTTTCATCTACGAACGCCGCCACACCCGCGATGTCGCCGATTTCGGCGGACTCGCGCAAGTGATGCCGGTGTTTGCCACCGTGTTTGCGATCACGGTATTTGGCTCCGCTGGGCTGCCGCTGCTCAGCGGATTCATCGGTGAGTTCACCATCCTTTCAGGCGCATTTGCGGTTAATCACATCTGGGCACTCATCGGCGTTCTCGGCATCATACTGGCCGCCGCTTACCTGCTTTGGCTGTATCAGCGCACAATGCTCGGGCCGTTGAAGTACGACGCCAATCGCGCCCTTCGCGATCTCTCCCCACGCGAGCGCTTCATTGTCTTTCCGCTGGTCGTGCTGGTCTTTGCGATCGGCATCTATCCCGCACCGCTTTTCAATCTGGTCCGCCCCGCGGCCAGCAGCATCGTTCAACAGCTACATAGAAATGGAGCTGCAAACGCCAGATGACCGCGCTCTCCTTTGGCCCGCTGGACTATCTCGCGTTGTTCCCGCCATTGCTGATGGCCCTCTTCGGCTGCGCGGCTCTTCTGATCGACGTTTTTTTGCGGCGCACGGCGTCGGCATCTCGTAGCAGTGGGCGCTGGCTCCTCGGCACAAGTACAATTGGCGTCCTTCTGACGGCCTACGCGTACGTTCGCCAGTGGCAGGCACTCACAAATCACGCCAGTTTCATCGCACTGCAAGGCGCTGTCACTGTAGACAGCCTGGCGCTTTTTACCAACGTCATCGTCTGGATCGCAACCGCCGCGCTCCTGTGCATCTCCTACCGTTACCTGGAGTTTGCGGGCGAGCACCGGGGCGAATATTATGCTCTCGTCTTCTTCGCTCAGTGCGGCATGTACTTCATGACGGCTTCCGTCGATCTGGTGGCCTTGTTTGTTGGCCTAGAGCTGACCGCGATCTGCTTCTATATCCTCGTCGGCTTCACTCGCCGGGAACGCCGTGCCAACGAAGCAGCGCTGAAGTATCTGCTCCTGGGAGCACTCTCCTCGGCCTTCGTGGTGTACGGTTTTTCCCTGTTCTACGGGATTTCCGGATCTACCGCGCTTTCCTCTATCGCCTTGGCAGTCCGTGAGCGGGGCCCCCTCGACCCATTCGTTCTGCTCGGAGTCGTGACGACTGTTGTTGGCCTTCTCTTCAAGGTATCGGCCGCGCCGTTCCATGCCTGGGCACCGGACGCCTATGAAGGCGCACCCACACCCGTGACCGCTTATCTTTCGGTCGCATCAAAGATCGCCGCCTTCGCCGTGCTCATCAGGATTCTCTGGTTTGCGCTTCCCTTTACCCGGCCTGTTTGGGAACCGGTTCTTGTTGCCGCTGCGGTGCTCAGCCTGACTGTCGGCAGCATTGCCGCGCTCACGCAGAATCGTTTGAAGCGCCTCCTGGCCTATAGTTCCATCGCCCACGCCGGTTACATTCTGCTGGGCCTCATAGCCGGAACATCGCTCGCTCTTCGCGGCATCTATGTCTACCTGCTCATCTACGCCGTAATGAACTTTGGCGCATTCGCGGTGCTGGCATCTTTACGCCGTCATGGCATCTCCGGCGACGAACTATCCGACCTGCGCGGCCTTTCGCAAACGCATCCCATTCATGCAGCCCTCTTTGTTGTGCTGCTACTTTCGCTCGCCGGCATACCGCCGACCGCGGGCTTCATCGCCAAGTACTTCATCTTCGCCGCGCTCATCGAAACCAGTCACATCGCGCTGGCCATCATCGCCGCCGTCTACGCCGCCATCAGCCTCTACATCTACTTCCGGCTGGTCCGCGAAATGTACTTCTTCAACGCCGAAACCCGCGAGCCCATCGCAGCCAGTTTCGGCGTCCGTTTTTCTCTCTTCCTGACCAGCGCGATTACGATCTTGCTCGGCATTTTTCCAGAACCTATATTGCGCGTCATCGCCGGAGGCACCAAATGACGCCTTGGCTCAATAATCCCTGGCTGCCGCACATCCTCACGGCCGTCGTAATCTTCGCGATTCTGCCGCTTGCGGTAGGCTATCTCGTACTGCTGGAGCGCAAAGTTCTGGCCGACCTGCAGGCACGTCTTGGCCCCATGCGCGTTGGGCCGCATGGCCTATTGCAGCCCCTAGCCGACGCCCTAAAGCTCCTGTTGAAAGAAGACATTCTCCCCAGCCATGCCGACCGCCCCTTATTTATTGCTGCCCCGCTCATCTCCTTTGTCGCGGCACTGCTCGGCTTCGTGGTCCTGCCCTTCAGCGCCGGAATTTTCGTCGCTGATCTCAACATCGGAATCTTATTGATCTCCGCCGTATCCGCGCTGGGAATCCTGGGCATTATTCTCGGCGGCTGGTCTTCCAATAGCCACTACTCCCTGCTCGGAGCGTTGCGCAGCGCCGCGCAATTAGTGAGTTACGAAGTGGCCCTGGGGCTCGGTCTGCTCACCGGAGTCACCGTGGCGGGCAGCCTCAGCTTGAATACCATCGTCGCGCAGCAACTGGCGCAGCACCGCTGGTTCCTGTTCTCTAATTACGGTGCGATGATTCTACCCTTCCTCGTGTTCATGATTGCCGCTGTGGCAGAAACCAACCGGATCCCCTTCGATCTTCCCGAAGCGGAATCCGAACTCGTCGCGGGCTATCACACTGAGTTCAGCGGCTTTCGCTGGTCCCTTTACATGCTGTCGGAATGGGGCAATATCCTTGTTGTTTGCGCGGTGGCCGTGACGCTGTTCCTCGGCGGATGGCTCCGTCCTTTTGCAAATGTCCACTGGCTAGAACTCCCACTGAATGCCGCCCTGCCGCTGCTTACATTCATCAGCATCGGCGTCTACTGTGCCGCGCGCTCCCGGCTTATGTTTTACCGCTTCGAAAGCCTCATCATGCTCGCGCTCGCCGCCGCTTTTTGCCTGCTGGGCCTGCTATTCCTCATTCCACCGATTCGCCCCCAACTCGCTGGGCTGTATTGGTTCTTCGCGAAGCTAGGCGTGCTCATTTACCTGCTGATCTGGGTACGCGGCACACTGCCCCGCGTCCGCTACGACCAACTTATGTCTTTCGGATGGCGCTACCTCATCCCGGCCGGACTCGGCGCCCTCGGCTTGAACGCGGTACTCGGGCTTATTTAAAGCTGTCGAAACATGTCACGTAATCTCTGGGAAGCGAAATAGCTGTTATAAACTACCATCCTGCGGAATCTAGCTTTATAGGATTCTCTATGCTAAGACGCACTCTGTTCGTTTCTCTCTTTTCCGCTGCGTTGATCTTTGCCCAGCAATCAGCGCAACAGGACAATAAGAATACTCAGCGCATCATCAAGGAAGTTCACCACGAACTCGTGATGCTGCCCTACTACGGTGTTTTCGACAACCTTGCCTACAAAGTGGACGGTTCCACCGTCACGCTTCTCGGCCAGGTGGTTCGGCCGACGCTGAAGTCGGATGCCGGCAATGTGGTCAAGAGGATTGAGGGCGTCGAGACGGTAAACAACGATATTGAGGTTCTCCCGCTTTCGCCCATGGACGACCGCATCCGTATCGCTGAGTACCACGCCATCTATCGCCAGCCCGGGCTTGAGATGTATGCGCTGCGAGCCGTTCCTACCATCCACATCGTTGTGAAGAATGGACATGTGACACTCGTTGGTGCCGTCGGCAACAAAGGCGACAAAGAACGAGCCGGCATCATTGCCAACACGGTTCCCGGCGTGTTTAGCGTGACGAACGACCTGATAATCGGTTAAGGAACGGGCTTCTTTCACAGAGCATGCGACGCTAGGGGCTCGTGCTACGCTCCTGCTTATGCCCCGTGAGCAGACCGATAATCACAATTTGCAAGAGGCATTCGCGCTTACATCAAGGCCCGCAAAGCGAACCCGGGCCGACTTCATCTGCTGGACTTTCTGTGCTCTGACTTTTGCGTACCTGGTGAGCGGAATTTTTTTTCCCGTCAAGCGAATTGGCCTGCCAATATCTCCTTTGGCGCCTATTAGTTCTCAGCCGTCGGAGATGTCCGGCACTGGCTTCGCTCGTGGTGCTGTTTATCCCGCAACGCTGCAGCCGCAATTGAGCGCGCGGTTACCCTTCTTCGGATCGTGGATCGGTTCAGATAATTCAGTCGGTTCGATGCGCTCCGCATGGTATCCGGCCAAATCCGAATTCAACATCTTCGTGGCCGGATATCCCACCCGTCCGGGACTCCAGATGTCGCTTGAAGTAAGAACCGGGTCGAATGACATTGTCAGCGTTCCTGTGTCCCTAGAAAAAGATCCAGGACTACAGTGGCAATCGGTAACACTTTCCTTGAAGGCTGTGAAGGCTCCGAAGGAGTTCAGGATCGTTGCTACCGATCAATCGAAAGCGTGGGGTGGATGGCTTGGAGTTTCGGCTCCATTTGTTCCCGCGGCGCCTCTGAGTGTAGGCTTTTTCCACCAACTCACACTGGTGTTGATGGCCACCGCGGCAGCCATTCTGTTCTTTCTGTCTCCAGGTCTCGTTCTTCGCCAACTGGTGCTGGGCTCTCGTGGCAGGCTCCTGGAATTTATCTGGATTCCAATTCCCGGGTTACTGGGCCTAAGTCTTCTGGGTCTCTTCGTCTGGATCGGACCCCGCTTTTTATCGGCTCGCCTGATTTCCCGCGTAGGCTTAGCTCTGCTCTTCTTTTTTGTAGTCTATCGACTGGCACAGGTCCCCCTTGCGACCTACACCTCGACACTGGAAAGAGGAGCGATACTGGTTCTGATCGTCTTGGTCGCGGTTGCCGTAGGCAAGTCAACTTACTCCTTGGGTCCTGTTGGAGAACTTTATCGCGGCACAATCTCGCGCACTTTGGAAGTGGGAGACAGGAGCGATAGTCGCATTTCTTATTGCACTGCAGAGATGGTTGCACTGCGTAGCAGGCCCTATAGTGCTTTCGCGGGCCTCATGTTGGGACCGTGGAATTTTTCTGACCGCGGTCCGCTTGCAGCACTTGCGGTCACACCCCTCATTCTTGCCGGTCCGTCAAAGATTCCAGGAACAGTGCCTGACCAAACCTGGATGCTTTTTGACCCGGAAGGCTTTGCGGCTTACCGGATTGCCATGATCGCAATGGCCTGTTGCGGCCTGCTCATTACCTTCGGGATCTCGAAATGGATACTGCCCGAACCGTGGGCCCTCTTAGCCTATCTCGTCACGGTAACGGCTCCATTCGCCATTCATGAGATCTACTTCACTTGGCCTAAAATCGTAGCGGCCTCGTTCGTTCTGCTCGCCGCTTACCTTATCCTTCGGTCCCGTTATTTTCTTGCTGGTTTTTTCCTAGGCATAGGGTATCTATTTCATCCCTCCACTCTACTGTCGGTCCCAACCCTCCTGGGCCTCATCATCTTACGCCCTATCGCACCTCATATCACCGCGCGTCTCAGTGTTGAGAAGGTCCGTCAGTGGGCGATGCACTTCGCTGCATTATTTTCCGGGCTTGCTATATGGCTACTGGCCTGGCGTTTGATCAATCGGCACCACTTTGCCCAGAGTGGCTTTGTTTTTTTCTACTTACAAGCAGATAGGCAAGTGGCAACGTTAGGAAACTGGCTCCAGGATCGGCTTAACTCATTGCTCAACACGCTTCTGCCGCTAAATCTATTCCTCTTTCACAGAAAAGAGTATTTCGTAAATGCTATTGAAGCTCCTTCCCCGCCGATTGTTGAGTTCTTTTTCCAGCCGTGGACAGGCGTTCCATTTGGAGGAGGCGTACTATTCTTTTTCTGCCTGCTTCGTCTTGCTTACACGGCGTTCACGAAAGCGCGCGCCTGGTTTATGCTGCTCATCGTAGTCCCCTTTTTGGTTTTCACAGCATACTGGGGAGCGGCAAGCTCAGGAGTACTTCGTGAAGGAATGCATGCCTGGTTTCTCAGCCTGATGATCGGCTCGGTTATCATCCTTTACCGGTTCGCCGCGTCGCATCAAACTTTTTTTCGATTCCTTAATTTTGCGGTTCTATTTAGGGGCGTGGAGATCCTTCTGATGTTGCTTCTTCCTACTATCTGGACGCAACAGAAAGTCATTCAACAGAGATACTGGATTAGCGACACGCTATCTCTGCTGGTGATGTTTGCAGGAACCATTTGGCTGGTTTGGTTCACGTTCACTCATGCCGAGAAGATGCGAAATGCAAGCAGCAGTTCAACAGGCGAATTGCTTCCAAATGTCTGCCGTGCTACTTCCGCCTGAGCTTCGACTTTTATCGCCTGTGGAGGACGGCATGAACAAGGGACGGGCAAGTCCGCAGTAACAGAAGGAGCAGCCGCAGCTTCGCGTTCGGAGAAAGGCGATCGGCTCGTTCGTAGTGCGTGATGGAGTTCGTCCAATCCCGCTTTTCAAAGGCCGCCTTTCCCCTCATTCTCTCGATGTCAATCTCGACCCTGCGCCGATGCTTGTCCAGTGCCGCCGACTCTTCCGCCGAAAGCGCCAACGTGTCCTCGGTTCGCTGCAGTGATTCCAAAATGCGCTCGCTCATCCAGATCAAGTTCGAAGTGGCGCTGTCGTCGCGCTTGCGATACTTCATCAGCGGAGTGCGCTGGCACCCAATTCGGCCACCGAGCCGGAGAATTCGCAGCCATAGGTTGTAATCTTCTGAACCGTGCAGCGATGTATCGAACATTCCTGCCCGCAAGACAATCTCACGCCTTACCAAAGCGCAGTACCCGATGGTGCATTCGCCTGATAACGCCTTGAGCAACGTGATCTCACCCACCGTCGGCGAAAAATCCATTGTGGTTTTTCCTGCTAACGGCGTATCGCCGAAGATCAAGCCGTTGGTGTAAACCATATCGAAGCTCGGGTCGTCGCGGAGAAATTTCTGCTGCGCCTCCAGATATCCCGGAAGCCATTCGTCATCGGCGTCCAGAAATGCAAGCCACTCGCCTCGCGCCGCTAGGATGCCGGTGTTGCGCGCACTGGAGACGCCCCCATTTGTCTGTTTGATATAAACGATACGTTCGCGATAAGGCTCTAGCGCGCGCTCCAGTTCCTCGGTATCGGGGCTCCCGTCGTTCACCACGATGATTTCCACGCTGGAGGGCGCTTGCATCACAATGGACTGCAATGCATGACCGATATAGTTCGCCACCCGGTACGCAGGAATGACAACGCTGACCTCCGGCTGGTTTAGTGCTGCTAGATCGCTCATCTTCGGATTACTTAGAGCCTGTCTCTCCTGCTAGGCTGTAGGCCGGCCGGCCGTCAACCACTTCCTGACCACCGAGACCAACTGCTCGGCTTGAAACGGCTTGGATAGGTAATCGTCCATGCCCGCTTGCAGGCACTTCTCACGCTCACCCACCAATGCGTTCGCGGTCACCGCGATAATGACAGGTTGCGGCCGGTCCAATTCACGTATTTTCCGGCTAGCCTCAAACCCGTCCATTGTCGGCATCTGACAATCCATTAAAATCAAATCGTAGGAATGAGCCCGGTGGGCTTCCATAGCTTCGCGGCCGTTTCCTGCGAGATCTATGCTGTACCCGGCCCGCTGCAGGATAAGCTTTCCCACTCGTTGGTTGATCGGATTGTCTTCCGCCATCAGTATGCGTGGTGGCCCGTCAGAAGACCCTAGGGACAACTTTTCATCCGGTTCCAGGCTCATTTCAGGTTGTATGGATCTTGGTTCGGAGGATGTCGTCAACATTACTGGAACGAACCCGAGTCAGCTTTGTGCCGTTACTGTTCGTAGATGGAAGCGATGCTCGGAAGCTTGTACAAAGATAACATTGTATTCGAAAGAATAAGGGCCACAATTTGTGTTAATTTAATTAAAACCACCCTTAATTAGTTAACTTGATTACAAATTAGATTTATTTCTGATCGCTTCATCACGATCCACTTTTCCGTCGCGAATATGAATCACTCGATGTGCATGCATCGCGATATCCGCCTCGTGCGTTACCAGGACAATCGTGTTTCCTTCGCTGTGCAAACGTTCGAAAAGCGCCATAATTTCCACGCCAGTCGCCGAATCCAGCGCTCCAGTAGGCTCGTCAGCGAGCAAAATGGACGGCCGGTTCACCAACGCCCGCGCAATCGCCACACGCTGCCTCTGACCGCCCGATAACTCGTTCGGCTTGTGATCCATGCGCTTCTGCAAATCCACCGCTTGCAGCGCCTCGCGCGCCCGCCGCAGCCGTTCCTGCGAGGAAATACCCGCATAAATCAACGGTAATTCCACGTTGTGCAACGCCGATGCTCTCGCCAGCAAGTTAAATGTCTGGAAAACAAATCCGATTTCCCGGTTGCGAATGCGCGCCAGCTCATCGTCCTCCATATCGCTGGCCAGCTTTCCATTCAGGTAATACAGCCCTTTCGACGGAGTATCCAGGCAGCCGATTAGGTTCATCAATGTTGATTTCCCGGAACCCGAAGGTCCCATGATGGCCACGTACTCGCCGCGCTTGATCTCCACATCCACGCCCGACACTGCATGGATCTCCTGATCTCCCATGACATAAGACTTCCACAAGTCGTAGGTGCGGATGACGATGCCGTCGCTTCTTAGCTGTTCCCCTCGTTCACTCCGCTGTCGCGCGTCTAGCTCATGCTCTGCTATTGCTGTTCCCGGCATAGTTTTCCACTCACGATCTTTCCCGCACTTACGCCGAACGCGGTGCTCCGGCAGAATTGTTATCCACCTTCACTTTCGCATCATTCCGCAATGTGCGAAGCACTTGGTAATTCCCTGTCACAATCTGGTCACCGGGCTGCAACCCGTGCAGGACCTCGATATCGGTCGCGCCCGTAATGCCCGTATCCACCTTGTGAAAAACGGCCTTCCCGTCGTGCAACACAAATACTCCCTGCAGTTCCTGCTTCGCGGTCTTCTGTGCTGCTTCACTGAGTGGTTGCGGCTTCGCTCCCGGCTTGGCGATCACTAGCTGCCCCGCTTGCCGCATCGTCAATGCCTGAATCGGAACCGCCAAGGCATTCTGCCGTGTGGCGGTCGTGATCTTTGCCGTGCATGACAATCCGGGCCGCACCAGCGTCTCCGGGATATCCAATGCGATCGTGACCTTGAAATCCTTGGCTTCCGTACTCGACGTCTGGCTCTGCGAGGCCGCCACACCGGATGACCGAATAATCGCGGTATCGCCAATCTCCATCACGTGGCCTTTGAACGTACGGTCTGGGATAGCGTCGATTGTCACATCGGCAGGCTCCCCCACTTTCACGCTTACGATGTCGGTCTCATCCACGTCCACCTCGGCCGTGATGATCGACATATCCGCAATCGTCATGATCGTCGAAGAGGCCGAGTTCTGGATGCCAGGCACAACCGTTTCGCCTACCCGGACCGGCAGGTTCGTCACCACTCCGTCCAGGGGTGCCACCGCCTCATACTGATGCAGGATGTCCGTCGAACGCGCCACCATCGCCTGGCTCTGTGCGATGGCTATCTGCACGGAATTGAGCTGGGCCGCTCCCTGCGCCCGCTGTGCCTTCGCCTGCGATACTTTGCTGTCGGAGCTTTGCAGCGTCGCCACGGCTAAGTCGTAGGCAGCCTTTTTTGCTTCAAAGTCCTGGCTTGCAATCAACTTTGCATCGTATAACTCTTGCGCCCGCTTCAGGTCGACTTTCTTCTGCTCAACATCGGCGCGGTCGTGCTCTACCGTTGCCGCCGCGACCGCAATGTTATCGTCAGCCGCTTTCAACGAGGCTTCGCTCGCGGCCGAATTCGCAAGCGCGGAGTTCAACGCCGCTTTCTGCGCCGTAAGGTCCGCACCCGGCTGCACTGCCGCCAAGCGCGCCAGTAGCTGGCCTTTCCTGACGTGCTCTCCTTCCTTCACGTAAATGGCAGTGATCGGCGCCGGCCCTTGCGCATTCGTGCCGATATTGATGTAATTACGCGGCTTCACCTCTCCCGACGCCGTCACAATCGACGCTAAATCCATGCGCGCCACCTTGCCGGTCTGTACCGCCACAATACCGCTTTGGCTCATCTTGATGCTCGCCAGCACCGCGCCTGCGACTACCACCAGCAAGACCAGCAGAATCACAGTCTTCCACTTACGCTTCATTAGTTGAACACTCCCCCGCCCACATCCAGACGGAACTACTTATTGGAATGTTCCGATTATCTCCGATACTTACGCGTAATGGAATCCCAGGCTTTCCGGTACGCCGCTAAATCTTTGTTTTATCCCAACGGACAATCGACACTTGCGGCGTGCATCCCAACGCCGCCAACGCCCGAATATATTGCTCGGGCCTGCTCCGGTGCTTGGGATCGAGCATGCGCCTGACAACCAGTTCGCTGACTTTAATCTTTCCCGCCAATTTCAGGTTCGACATCTTCGAGTCGCGCATCACCTGATAAAGCGCGACTTTTGGCGCTAGATCCAGCGATACAGGGATTGAAAACTGTCCTCTGCGTACTGGCGAGGGACGTGGAATTTCAGATCGCTCTTCTAGCCGCCATTCGATGACCGCATGCAAGCAATCCATGGCCATCTCGAATGCCTCTTCCTTGGTATCACCTTGCGAGTGTCCTTCGGGAAAATCGGGAAAGGCTACGCTGAAGCCACCTTCCGGTTCCGCATCGAAGCGTGCTGGGTATGCCAACGTGCTCATAAATCCTCCTCTCGAAGACCTAAGTCCCTCAGTATTGCCTTCAAAAAGTCCAATGCCTATCTCTGTCCCATGCATTGGGATAACAGTATGGCCGGAGCCAAGCGAGACCTTCAGGTGACTTCCTTCCCTGGCTCGGCTGTTAGGCTCTCTCCTCGCCGCCGCGCCACTCTTTTCAACTTCCGCAGAAGCTCGGCGCTCTTCACTACCTACATTCTCGTACATCTCTGTACGAATCACAATCAAGCGATTTGTTGCACGGGCCGGCTGCTCTACTAACCTGTAAGCGTCCCTGCTCAACCATGCTCTCCGGCCTCTTTCGCTCTTTCCTGCCGCTCGAAAATCCCCTCGGATTCGGCGTCAGCGATTATCTTCTTCTGGCACTCTCCATTTTGCTGATCGGCTGTTTTGTCGTCTGGCGCTCTCTGCTGGAATCTCATGCCAAACGGCTCGCCGGCCAAACCACGCTCTGCATGGTAGGCCTCGCGTGGCTCGTTGTGTTTCTTCGCCTGCTGCTCCTCCCCCGCTATTCAGTACCCATTCCCGGCATCTACGATGAATTCAGCCATCTCCTGGTCGCCGATACGCTCCTACATTTCCGGCTGGCCAATCCGCCTCACCCGCTTCACCAGTTTTTCGAGACCTTCTTCGTCCTCCAGCAGCCAACCTACAGCTCCATCTATCCTCTCGGCCAAGGCATGTTGCTCGCGCTCGGCCGAATTCTTGGGGGCTGTCCTTGGACCGGCGTAGTCCTCTGCTCTGCCGCGTTTTCCGCCTTGTGCTATTGGATGTTGCGCGCCTGGACCACACCCGGCTGGGCGCTCTTCGGGGGCTTTCTCGCGCTCTTTGAGTTCGGCCCGCTCAGTCAATGGATGAATAGCTATTGGGGCGGCACACTAGCCGCAACAGCCGGGTGCCTGATCTTCGGCGCGCTTCCGCGATTGCATCGGCAGAGGCGTCCGCGCGATGCGGCGCTGCTGGGCCTAGGTCTCGGGATCCATCTGCTCACCCGCCCATTTGAATCCATCTTTCTGCTCGCGAGCGTTGTTCTGTTCCTCGCGCCCGCCCTGCGCTACCGTAACGAAATTCTGCGGCTTCGAAAACCTGCCGCCATCGCCGTCCTGGCCATATTGCCCGCCGTCTTTCTGACCCTCCTCCAAAACAAACAGGTGACCGGATCGTGGACCACATTGCCATATCAAGTTAGTCAATACCAATACGGCGTGCCCAGCGCGCTCACCATTCAAAAGAACCCCGTCCCGCATAACGAGTTGACGCCCCAACAATCCCTCGACTACCGCATGCAGACCCTTGCACACGGCCCCGGGCGCGACACAATTTCTAAATTTCTTTTACGGCTCGAATATCGCGTGCGTTTTTATCGATTTTTCTTTTTGGCGCCGCTTTATCTGGCCATTCCGGCCTTCTTTTTTTCCCTCCGCGAATGGAGATTCCTTTGGGTAGCGATCACAATCACGCTCTTCGCGCTTGGCACCAATCTATTTCCTTACTTTCAACTCCATTACGTTGCCGCCGTCACCTGCCTCTTTATCCTCGTCAGCGTCACGGGACTAGAACAACTCAGCCGCGTCAACATCCGAGGTCAAGCGGCAGGTACGGATGCCGCCCTGCTCCTCGCGTTTCTTTGCGTCCTTCACTTCGCCCTCTGGTACAGCCTCAATCTCATCGGAGGCGGAGGAATCTCGTTTGCTCTCCGGCATTACGAAACCTGGGATGCGCTCGGGGACGCCATCGGTCAACCCCGCGCCGTCATCAATCGACAACTGATGCAAATGCCCGGTCAGCAGCTCGTCTTCGTCCGCTACTCGCCACGCCACATCTTTCAGAACGAATGGGTATGGAACAGTGCCGCAATCGATCAGTCGAAGATCGTCTGGGCTCGCGACCTAGGTCCTCAAGAAGACGAGAAACTCCGCCGCCACTACCCCAACCGCCACGTCTGGCTGATCGAACCCGACCTTCCCTCTCCGCAACTGACCAAGTATTCCGTCCCGTGATACGCCGCAAACCGATAGACTTCAGAAATGGGCGATCTCCTGCGCGACGTAGTTTATGCATTTCGCCAAATGCGGCAAAAAAAGCTCCTCACTGCGTTAATCCTCTGCCTCGTAGCCCTGGGCATCGGAGCCAATACGCTAATCTTCAGCTTCGTCGATGGCTTGCTACTGAAATCCCTGCCGGTGCGCGATCCGCAGAATTTATTCCGCATCGAAGAGAACCGAAAAGGGCAGGTAAAACCCAATCCATACATAAATTACTCCGCCTATCGATTGCTCTCACGCAACGTAAGCGCGTTTCAGTCGGTCTTCGCCGAGTGCTTGCTTCCGTACAACGGCACATACCCGTTGATGTTGAACGGCCAAGTATGCTTAATCACGGTCGATTCCGTCTCCGGCAACTTTTTCACCGATCTAGGAATAAAGGCCGCGCGAGGTCGTGTCTTAGCCCCCTACGACGAGAAGGCGCGGGGCATCTCACCAGCCGTAGTCAGCTATCGCTTCTGGAAAGGTCAATTAGGAAGCGCCGCAAACATACCAGGCCGCGCCGTTCGAATTAAAGATCATGTCTTCACCATCGTTGGCGTATTACCGCGTGATTTTCACGGCCTCAATCTCGATTTCGAACCGGACGTGACGGTGCCGCTCAGCGCCGCTACTCTCCTGACGGGACGTCCCCTGCGAAACTTCTATGCCTACTTCTTCATACGGCTCAAGCCCGGCGCCACTTTACCGCAAGCAAGCGCACAAACCGAGCCCATTGTGCGAGACATAGAAAATCAAGGTATCGCAAAAGACCAACCGGATGCTTCTCCGGCGCTGCGGCATGAAATCCTCGATTTCCGCATCGGCTTTCTGCCCCTCGAGCATGGTATTTCGCAACTCCGCGGCTTGTTCTCACATGCTCTAATGCTGCTGATGGGAGCGGTCGCCCTCCTTCTGCTGATCGTCTGTTTCAACATAGGCGGACTATTGCTAGCCAGAGCGCAGACGCGCCGAAAAGAGATTGCGGTTCGCTTGTCGGTCGGCGCAAACCGATGGCGAATTCTGCGCCAGCTCCTTACCGAAAGCATTTTGCTCGGCACTGGCGGAGCAATCCTCGGAACGTGCCTCGCCTACGCCCTAGCCCCGGCCCTGGTACAGTTGCTGCCCATCTTGCGTGATCCAACATCGCAGTTCGCTCTGACGCCTTTCGTTGACCTTTTGCCCGATTGGCGTGTTTTGGGCTTTATCATCGCTGCCTGTTTCGTTACAGGAATTCTGTTCGGCATTGTTCCCGCGCTGGCAGCCTTGCGAATCGACCTGAACACAGAGCTAAAGGCAGGCTCAGGCCAACGGGTACCCGGTTCCCGCCTCAACGCCGGAAGCCTTCTCATCGGCTTGCAGGTCATGTTGACCAGTGTCCTGGTCATCGCTTCGGGCCTCATGATTAGCACCTACTGGAAGCTGCTCCACGCCCCGACGGGCCTCGACAGCGACCACATCATCGTCTTCAGGATCGATCCCCGGAGCGCTGGATACAAGAGCGAGCAGTTACGAGCGTTTTACGAGCAGCTACAACAGGAGATAGAAGTGTTGCCGCAGGTCCGTGCGGCAAGTTGGGCCGACCGCGGACTGATGCACGGCAAAGGCCAGGGTCTAGGAACGACAATCGTCCCCACTCGGCAAACGCTAAATAGCTCTTCTTTCAACACAAGCTGGAATCTTGTATCGCCGGCGTACTTCGACACCATGGGAATGCGGTTGCTGGAGGGACGCGATCTGCGGTTCAACGACCCACAAAGCATATCCCCGGTGATCGTTAACGAAGCATTCGCCCGCGCCTTCTTCCCCGGACAGGATGTTATCGGACGAACTTTTAGCTACGCGTGGAACCGGGGAGCAAAGCCCAATTATCGGATCGTCGGGCTCGTGACAAACGCGAAGTACCGCTCGCTTCGTGAGGTTCCGCCGCCAACGTTCTACAGCCTGCCCGCCTGGAGCATGTCCGACAACGGAACCATGGCCCTGAACGTACGCACCTACGGCGATCCGCGCTCTGTCATCGGAGAAGTGCGTCAGGCGCTTAAGCGATTCGATCCCCACGTACCTATCATCGAAACGGCCACGATGAAGAGCGCAATACAAGGCTCTCTATGGCAGGAACGTCTCGTGCTTGTCATGACCGCATTCTTCGGCATCGCTGCTCTGCTGCTGGCCGGTATCGGACTCTACGGCGCGCTCATGCAGGCCGTCATGCAGCGCACCAGGGAGATCGGAATCCGCATGGCGCTCGGCGCTCAGATCCACCACATCATCACCGGGATTTGCACCTCCCAGCTTTGGCCTGTCCTCATAGGCGCTCTCGCCGGTTTAGCCGCCAGCGCAGCACTAACGCGGGCTGCCGCCTCTCTCCTGTACGGCATCTCACCCCTCGATCCGCTTTCGTACGCTCTCGCCATCGCTTTCGTGTTGCTCGTGGCTCTCCTCGCAGCATTTCTACCCAGTCTGCGCGCCGTCAAAGTGGAACCAGCCGTTGTCTTGCGGGGCGAATAGCCATTTTCGATTGCATCGCCTAAAGATTTAGGACATTTAATTTACAAAGACTCTACCGATCAACGGCGCTCAGGCCGATAAGACCAGTAACGGTGCTGCCCCAGGACAGTCATGCGACTATGGCAGCCGCCCTGCTCGTTTATGAAGCCTATCTTCTCTCGCCTCACCCTCCCGATCCTGTGTATTTGCTTGCTCACGCCAGCGCTGCACTTGCAGGCAGCCGAGCATTGGATACGAGTAAGCACATCGCACTTCGAAATGTACACCAGCAATTCGGAGAAGCAAGCCGTGAACGCGCTTCAAACCTTCGAGGAAGTGCGCTCCTTCTTCCTGCAGGCCAGTCATTCAAAGGCCGCTCAGGAACAGCCCGTGCGCATCATCGCCTTCAATTCCGAAAAAGAGTACAAGCCCTACCGCCTCAATGCGGGTGCCTTCGCCTATTACCTGCGCAGCCGGGAACGGGACTACATTGTGATGCAGGACATCAGCCCGGATCACTACGGCACTGCCGTTCATGAGTACACCCATCTGGTGGTTGAACACCAGCACCTGCAGCTTCCGATTTGGTTAAACGAAGGTCTTGCCGATGTCTACTCCTCCCTCGAACCGCATGGGAAGCAGGCGATGGTCGGACGCCCTTTGCCGGGCCGTTTTTACGTGCTGCAAAGCGAACCCTGGATGGATTGGAATACCTTATTCGCGGTGGACCAACGCTCTCCCTATTACAACGAAAGCAACAAAATGTCGATCTTCTACGCGCAGAGCTGGGCTCTCACGCACATGCTCTTGCTCGATGACCGGTATCGCATCGACTTCCCTAGATTCTTCGCTGCCGTTTCGGGGGGAACACCGGGCGCCACGGCGTTCCAATCTGTTTACGGAAAGAGCGTAAAGCAAGTGGATAAGGATCTGCGAGCTTATTTGCGGCAGTCCAGCGTCCACGTCAGCCTGTTCGATGTCAACCTGCAAAAATCGGATTTGGATCCCCAAGTGACCGACCTCTCGGACCTCCAGCTAAGGCTCGCCTTGGGCGATCTTCTCGCAGGAAATCAGTCCACCATGGGCGAAGCGCAAAATCGGCTGTCACAACTCGACAAAGAGTATCCGGGAAATGCGGACGTTGAAGAATCTTTGGGCTATTTGGCATGGCAGGAAGGAAAGCTCGCAGATGCACAGGCTTACTTCGCCCGCTCCATCCAAAATCATGCGAACGATGCTCATATGATCTATCAATATGCTGGAATGCGGAGTTCGGCCGGCGCCGCGCCTGCGGAACTGATGCCTTTGCTGGAGCAGGTGATCGCACTGGAGCCTGACAACAACGATGCCCGGCTCTTTCTAGGCGTTACTGCCACGAGCAACCGGCAGTTCGGATTCGCATTATCCACGCTCTCGGAAATAAAGACCATCAAACCGGACCAAGCGTACGAATATTTCTCGGCGCTGGCCTTTTGTGATATGAACCTCAAGAACCCCGTCGCGGCCAAAAATAACGCCCAAAAAGCGCTATCGTATGCAACCAGCGTGACCGAGAAAGACCAGGCGAATAAACTTCTTCGATACCTGGAACAGAATACAAAGCAGGCGCATTAGCCCCATAATCGCCCGCCCGTTATACATACACCCGCTTCACCCGCGCGTGTATCCCGCATAAGACGCTGTACGAAATCGTCCCTGCAAGCTTCGCAATTTCCTGCGCATCGATGCTCACGTTGCCCTCTGTTCCCAGTAGCGTCACCGCATCGCCTACCCGCGTCTCCGGTGCTTGCGTCACATCGATTGTCGTCAAATCCATTGAAACCGCCCCCAGAATGGGAGCAAGCCGGCCTTTGATAATCACGCTTCCTCGATTCGATAGCCGGTGAGGAATTCCATCCGCATAGCCCGCCGCGAGTACCGCAATGCGCATCGGCTTCGGAGCGCGAAACATTCCGCCGTATCCAATCAGCGCGCCCTCCGGCACGTCCTTCACGGACAACACCGTCGCCCGCCACGTCAGCGCAGGCTTCACGTCCAGAATCTTCGCGGGTGACTGGCCTCTTGCAGGAGAAACGTAACCGTAGGTGGCATGTCCCGGCCGCACCATGCCGCGCCATGCCGTCTGTCGCCCATACGCCACCGGAATCGTACTCGAAAGATGCACCAGCTCCGGATGGACACGGGCCTTGGCCAAGCCCGTTAACACACGCTCAAACGTTGCCATCTGCTTCTCTGTCTGTCCGGTCTGATAGTTGGCAGCCGAAGCGAAGTGGGTCATTATCCCTTCCAACTCCAGATGTTTCGCTGACAGGATCGACTCGCCAATGACCGCCGCATCTTCCCGGGCGCCTAGCCGGCCCATTCCCGAGTCGATCTTCAGGTGATATCGTGTCTTCTGTTCTCTGGCAGAGGCTAGCCGTTCCAGTTCCGCGATGTCCGCCAGCGAGTGAATCACCGGAGTGAGATTGTACGCCAGCATCGCCTCGCGCGTGAATGGCAGAAAGTCCGCCATCACCAAAATCCGCGTCCCGACGCCGGCATCGCGCAGGCCGACCCCCTCTTCGGTATTGCTCACCGCCAACCAGCGCGCGCCCTGCTCCTCCAGCACGCGCGACACCTCGATCGCACCATGCCGGTAGGCATCCGCCTTCACCACCGGCATCACTTCCACGCCCTCACCCACTGCCCCTCGAATGGCCTGAAAGTTCGCTGCGATCTGCGCCCGCGAGACCTCCACCCACGACCGGTAGGGCAACGCCTGCAAGCTTCGTTCCATCGCTATCGGTTCACTCATCCCTTCCTATGCGCCGAAATAGAGCTTCATAGGCATCGGTCACCGCGCTCCAACTGTAACGCTGCTCTACCCTCTCCATCGCACGGCGTCCCCACAGCCGACGCTCGTCCTCGTCTACGTCTACCGCCCACCGAAGTCTCTCTGCAAGCTCGGAATGCTCGAACTCCACCGCCGCACCGCCTGCAACTTCGGTGCTTTCCGGTGTCCGCAAATACAGCACCAGCGCCCCGCGCCCCATCGCTTCAATCAGCGCCGGATGCGTACCTCCTACCTCCGTTGCCTGCACATAAGCCCAGCAATGCGACTGCAACTGATGATACCCGTCACCGTAAATCGCGCCCGGCATGATTACCCGCGGGTCTCGTGTGTCTTTTACGCGCCGAATATACTCCGCGGCATACGGTGCATCGCCCACCAGCACCAGCTTCATGTCAGTTCTTACCTGCTCAAACGCTTCGCGCACCATCAGCGCATTATTCTCCGGCTCCATGCGGCTGACGTAGAGCAAATACTTGCCCGGCTCCAATCCCAAGGAGCGTAAGATGTCTTTCCCGGCTGCCGGGCCCAACTCCGCCCCATAAGGAATGAATGCAGAATCCTTTCCGTAGCGCTGAAGATAATACTCCCGTATCTTCTCCGCATCGGTCACGACCGCAGTGGGACACCAGGTCGCCAACCATTCCGAAACGAGATACCACAATTTAGCAAGCCGGTTCCACTTCTTGCGATGCCGCTCCAGCCCATCCACATTCAAAGCCGTAGGCATGCCCAATATACGCGGCCAAAGCGTAAATATGGCGTTGGCCGCGTTACAGTACAACACAGCATCGAACCGGCGACTTAACAGATCAATCGTCGAAATCGCCGTGTGTGCGATCGTGTCGAGGTATTTGTGCTTGATAGTCGGCAGATAGCGCAGGCGCACCCCACGGTAGTACTTCTGCTCCGGGCGTTCACGGCAGTACACCGTAACGGAATGCCCACGCTGGGCCAACCTTATCGATAACTCCTCGGCAAAGGTCTCAAATCCCCCGTAATTCGCGGGAATTCCTCGCGTGCCGAGCAAAGCAATTCTCATCTACTCAAAGATTCAGGCCGGCAGACTCTTCGGACGATCCGAAAACCACGCCGCCAGATATTCGTCGCTCACGCGCCTTCGTAGCATAATCTCACGCCGCTTCGCCCGCATCTTCGAAACATTCCGGAGGACAATCGGGAAGGCTCGTAACGACGTTCGCTCTCTCAGTAAACATGCCGCGACAATCACGGCATCCCGCGCCGTCATTGCTACCCAGTGGCGCCGGTACAGATCGCCGGTCATGTTCTTTATGCGCAAATACCATCGGTTCTTAACCGAGTGCATATTCACCGCAGACGCCACCGCCCGGCGGTTCGAGGGCAGTACGCTTCTGACGTGATATCCAATAGCGGCGGGCGTGTACAGGCACGTCCATCCTAACAATTGCGCCCGCCAGGCTACGTCGGCATCCTCGCGATACACAAAGAAATCTTCGTCAAAAAATTCGCCACGGATGGATATATCGGCAATCATCTCGCACCGGTAAAGTGCCGCCGCTCCCGTCGCGCCGAATACGTATTCGCAAGTATCGTACTGGCCGGTATCGATTTCCTTGCTACCCCGGTCAAAATGCCTCATTGCCGGTGTAAAGTAAATCCCCGTTGAATCCAGGACCGGTTGCGCCGGTAATTGCAGATCGGCCTCCATCGCCAGCAATTTTCCGCAGACAGTTCCAACGCCGGAATCCCGAGCGCCCGCTGTTACCATTTGCGCCAAAAAATCAGGCGGCAGCCGCACATCGGGATTTAACACCAGAACCCAGTCAGACGCCGTCAACGCAAGCGCTTGATTGTGGCCGCCCGCAAATCCTCGATTTCTGTCGTTATACACGACTCGAATTTGCCTCTCGAATTCCCTTAATATGTCGGGGGTCTCATCGCCCGAAGCATTATCAACCACCACCACTTCGTCCGGTGCGGGATGCTGCCCCAGCACGCATTGGAGGCACTGCCGGATGAATCGGGCGCTGTTATACGTCACAATCGTCACCGCCGCCCGGCTGCGCTCCTTCATGTCCGTCAACCACGTACCAAGTGAAAGTACAACCGCCAATACGGATCGAACCCAATCTGGGTTTGCAACCGCCGTATCTCCCCTTCGCTTCGCGCCAAAGCCTTTTCAACAGCTCCCACGGCCCTAGCAGGATGCCTGCCCGTGTCGGGCTCCGTATCTTTCCTTATCTCGCTCCATTGCCGCAGGCCCTGCCATTTTCCACGCAGAGCCGTTAGAAAGTGCCCATGTCGTCCCGCCGCTACCACCGCAAGGATCTGCCCTACCAGAATTGGCCAGGCAAACCTGCGCAGTGTGTCTTGCGGGTAGTGCTTAGCTATTAGAAACACTTGATTACGGGCACTCAAAAACATCACCCGGTAATCATTCTTTCCAAACGTGGTTTTGCTTTTATGGAGAGCTACGGCGGAGGGATCGTATATCCCTTCTATTCCGGCCAACATGCAACGCACTCCAAAATCAACGTCCTCGTAATAAGATTCGAAGCGCTCGTCCAACAACCCGATCTGCTGGAAAACACTACAATGGAACAGTGCTGCGGTCATCGGAGCAAAAAAAATACGCCGGCGCGTTGACCATACCGCCGCATCTGGGCGCCCATACCCGCAACGCCAAGCGTAAGCAGCCCTTGAGACAAGGTCCCAGCTACCGTCCACCACATTCCCTCCGTCGGGCCGCAGCAGCTTACCGGCAGCGAACGAAGCATGCTCCTGTTCCGCGCTGCTCAACAGCCGTTCAAGCCACTCCGGCTCCAACGCGACATCGTTGTTTACGATCAACAACCAATCACCCTTGGCCTGCCGTATTCCTTCGTTGACGGCGGCGGCGAATCCACGATTTTCCGGGAACACGATCGAGTCAACCCCCGATTGGTTTATTACCAGCGGCGTTGTGTCGGAACTGCCGTTATCGACGACAATCACCTGCTCCGGCGCCCTCGTCTGACGCGCCAAATCCTTCAAGATCGCTCCGAGCAGATCGGCGCGATTCCACGTGGGGATAATTGCCGAAACCGTCGCCATCTATTTAGTCTCTTACGTTAACTCAACAGGAATAGCGGCATTGCGTAACAGCTCCGCTTCCCGTCGGTACATCGCGGCCAGCCTGCCGGTCACTACTCGGGAGTCCTTCTGTTGCTCCACCATGGCGCGCGCACGCCTCGCCATTTCTTCCGCATAAACATCATCACTTAACAATCGCACTACCGCTTCCGCAAACTCCTCCGGGCTCTCGGCTATTTCACAGATACCATCCTGCTTCGTTGCCAAACCTTCCGCTCCAATCGCTGTAGACACCGCCGGTATCCCGCAGGCAAAAGCCTCCAGCAGCTTGACGCGAACTCCTGACCCCGCAAGTACCGGGCATAGGAAAACTTTACATTTCAGAAGCGGCTCCCGCACGTCCTCCACAAATCCAAGCATCCGAATATGAGGATGCTCATTCAAATGCTTAAGCGAGTCCGGTGCGTCGGCGCCCACAATCACCAAAACGACCTCGGGCCGCATCTGGATAACTCTTGGAAACACCTCAGCCGTGAACCAGTTCATAGCTTCCACGTTGGGAACATGACGGAAACTTCCAACAAACAAAACGGTGTCCCGCTCGCGGCCGCCAGCGACAAAAGGATATCGGCTTGTGTCGACGGCTGCCCGCATACCTGAGTCGATTTTGCCCTCTAGTTCAGGAGCAAACTCCAGCAGATAGCAAGCGTTATCCCGGCTGCAAACCTGTACCCGCGTAAAATGCCGCAGCAGTGTCAACTCGTACCGCAGCATCCGCGCATATTCTAACAGGGCGACGGGCTTCCGACCGGCTGTCTTCATCCCCCGCCATAAAGACTGAAAGAACACATCATGCTCGAACAGAAAACAAGGGATATGCTGGAACTCGCCGCGATACTGCCCCAAGACGGTGTAATCAAGCTGAACGACATCTACTTTCTCCAGGTAGATAGTCCGGTGAAGCAGCCACTCGAAATCGCGGTCCCAGAACTCCCGGATAGCATGAGGAATCGTCGTGGAGGGATTGCGCGGAGGTCGGCCATTTCGCACCAAAAAGTGCGTGGAAGCACATCTCGCACTTAGCTCGATTTGAGCCTCCGCCTGGTGTTCAGTCTCGATAAAACCGACAACATGAACGTCCGCCGTTGGGGCGAGGGCTTCGATGGTCTGTTTCATGAACACTGCTCCCCCATGAACCGGCGGCTCAATCGGATAGGGCGCGCCGAAAAGCACTTGGAGCCGTTCAGGCACAGGCGCACCGGCTATTTCGAAACGGTCACGATAGTAGCCGCCTTTTTGCCGCCGCAATGCCTCCCGGTCACTGACGACTGCCAGCCTATGCGCTTGCCACCGTGCCCTGACCGCCTGCGGCAATTGCAGAAACGCCCTCCATAAGCCAGGGAACGTGTATTTGCCTTCCGACTTACCGGTAACTCCCGCGCTCACCGATGTGAGAAAACAGGCCAGAAAATGCGGGAGCAACATTTTCCAGCCGTGGATGTTTTTCCAGCAGTATAGGATGACATTTTTCTTTAGAACACCATCAATATATGCCTGAGAAAACCGCTTACCGATCGTCCCCCGATGCTCATGAAAGACGATGCTAGCCGGCTGATACAGCAACTTCCAACCGCGCTTCCAGGCCATGTGGCCCAGATCCGTGTCCTCATAGTAAAAAGGCCGCAGCAGTTCGTCGAACCCACCCAATTGAAGAAACTTCTTTCGATCGAAGGCGCTTGAGCCTCCGCCTGGGTAGGCGCAAGGATAGGGGTGCCGGATAGCCTCATCCGTCCGGTGACTGGCACGCAAGCTTCCCCGCTCCCACCAAGTTTCGGTCAATCCCGTTTCTTCGCGTCGGCGATCCGGATCCGAAAAGAAAATCTGGCAAGAAACCGAAAAAACACGCGGATCGGAAAACGGCTCGAGCAACGGCGAGAGGAAGTCTGCTTCAACCCGCATATCGTTGTTCAGCAGAACCACGATGTCATTTCTGGCTGCTTTAAACCCAAAGTTTGAGCCGCCCCCAAAACCGTGATTGCTGGAAAGGGCCAGCACTCTCAATTCGGGAAACTGCTCTTTCAGCCATTCAACACTGCCGTCTGTCGAGGCATTGTCTACCACAATGATCTCGTGATCCGGGTGTGGCGCGGTAGCAGCTACGACCGACGGCAAAAACTTCTGAAGAAGGTCGCGGCCGTTCCAGTTTGGAATTACGATACTGGCCGCGTGGTTCCGCGGCGCGCTTTGCGAAACGAACTGCTTCCTTCCCCAAAGAAGAAAACAAAAGTCCTCGACCGCGAGTGTGATCGCGGCAATCACCAGCGGTCCCGGGAAAACCGCCAGCAGAAGCACCACCAGAATGGCGAAAGCAGACCATAGACTCATGCCGGATCGTCAGGCAGTTTCGGACCCAGGTTTAGCGATTCGCCGAGCTTGAACCACCGGGAAGTGCGAATCTGTTGTTTTGTGCGTTGCAGCTCCGCTTCCGCCGCCACTGCTCGACTGTCCAAACTCCGCGCCCAGCGAGTCCGGTCGTCCAGGTGCTGGTGCAATTCGTCCAACCTTTTTCGTGCCGTCCCTAGCTCATCGTCGTACTCCGCTTGCAGGCGGTCATGCGCGTCCAGGAGCCTCCGATGGTCGGCGCGGGACTCCTCCAGCTCGTGCTTCAGCGAATCGATGTATTGTTCGCGCTCTTGCAGCAGGTTGGAGCCGCTGGGAATGTAAGCGAAGGAAGGAATCGGGACACGTTGAAACGAACATATTGCCAGAAAAAATTGGGCGCCCGGCAGCGTGGGCTTGTGCTCCACGAATACTTCCCCGTACTGCCCAGCCTCTTCGCCGGCCACTACTACCGAGGATTGTTGGTTCTGTGCCAGTATCCTGACAAACCGAAAGGTCTGCCCCAGCGCCTGCCGGAACTCATCCTCCTCGAACTCGTGAACGTGAAAAGGATTGGCGCCCACCTCTTTCCGGGATTGGTTGTATTGAGCTTTATTGGGCGTGGAGACTAAAAAAACGCCGGTCGGCTTCAGTACGCGGGCTGTTTCTTTAATAAGCTCCGGCCACGGGGCGATGTGTTCAATTACCTCAAAGGCAGTGACCAAGTCGAAGCGTGTGCTTCGCAAAGGAAGAGCGCTGGCCGACCCTACGGAAAAACGGGTGTTTTCGCCGTAGTGCCTGGTTGCATACTGAACTGCTTCCGGTGAACTATCAATCCCCGAGACGTCGTTAGCTACGGCGGCCATCATGGCGGCGCCGTAGCCGGTCCCACACCCCACGTCCAACACATGTTTGTTTGCGGCAAATAGGGAAGCGTACCGGTAACGAGCCACATGCTCGTTCCAAAGATCAGATTCTACAGCGCCAGGAATTACCCGCTCGCCAGTAAATACCGCCTCTTTGCTGTCCACACCCTGAGCCTATCATCCAGGTGATTTGACAGGAGGGCATGGGAATGAATACCCTTGTAATTGCTGCTTTTAAGTCTTTGACGCGAAAGCAACTTCCCTTGCCGGTGTAGCTCAGGTGGTTAGAGCGACGGTCTCATAATCCGTAGGTCGCAGGTTCAACTCCTGCCGCCGGCACCACCCTCTCCCGAGTCACTGTTGCTTCGTGATCACCGAATAAATTCGATCCAGATCATCCTGCGAATAGTACTCTACCTCGATTCGGCCCGCGCTTGCCGATTTGGGCACGATCCTGACCTTAGTGCCCAAAGCCAGCGTAAGCTCCTCAAGTGCGGCACGAATGTTCGGATCTAACCGCGGAGGCTCTTTTTTCCCCTCTTTGTTCTCGTTAGCTTTCGGCTTATTAGAAAGATTTTTTATCAGTGTCTCTGTTTCGCGCACCGAAAGCTGGTTTGCGATGATGTCCTGACAGAGTTCAAGCTGATCGTCCGGATTCGGTATGTTCAGCAATGCCCGGGCGTGTCCCACCGTGATAGCGCCACGCGACAGCTCATTCAAAACGAGGGGCGACAGCCGCAGCAATCGTAGGAAGTTGGTAATGGTGGACCGGTCCTTCCCTGTTCGCTCGGCGACGTCTTCATGGCTGAGGCCGTGTTCTTCCACCAGTCTTTGAAAGGCCATCGCGGCTTCCACCGGGTTCAGGTCTTCTCGCTGGATGTTTTCGATTAAAGCGAGCTCCAGCATGCGGTCCTGTTCGACCGTCCTAACCAGGGCCGGGATTTCTTTGAGCCCTGCAAAGTGCGCTGCCCGCCAGCGGCGCTCTCCGGCGATTAGCGTAAATTTGCCGTTTTCACCCCGCATCACGGTGATGGGTTGAATGAGTCCGTTCGCACGAATCGATTGCGCCAACTCATCCAACGACTGTGCATCAAAGCTCGTTCGCGGCTGATGCTGGTTCGGCTGAATCTTGTCTAAAGGAACATTCTGGAAAGTTTCGAACTGCTCGGGTATGGGCGGGAGCACCGGGGCCACAACGGGCGCGGGCTCTGCGGAAGCCCTTTCTTTAATCGGCGCAACTGCTGGAGCAGCTCCAGCGTTCCTCGACGGGAGGAGAGCCGATAAGCCCTTACCGAGCGCTTTCCGCGGATTCCGTTCTTGCTCTTTGTTCATTAGCGATTACTTCCTTTGCAAGCTGAATGTAACTTTCCGCTCCCCGAGAACGCGGATCGTACTCCAGGATAGATTTACCGAAACTGGGCGCTTCGGCGAGCCGGATAGTGCGGGGGATCACGGTTTTAAAGACCTCACTGCCGAAAAATTCGCGCAGGTCGGCCTCTACTTGCTTGGTCAAATTCGTGCGATCGTCGTACATGGTCAAGAGAACGCCTTCCACCCGAATCGGGTGGTGAAAGGACTCTTTCACCCGGTCGACCGTGTCCATCAATTGCGAGATACCCTCCAGCGCGAAAAACTCGCACTGGATGGGAATCAGAACGGAATCGGAGGCCATCAGAGCATTCAACGTCAGTAGATCGAGCGCAGGTGGACAGTCGATTAGGACGTACTGGTATTCGTTATTCAGTTCCGTGATGGCGGTTTGCAGCCGAATCTCCCGCTCTTCGGCGTCCACCAAGTCAAGGTTCGTCGCCACCAAATCCTGATCGGCAGGAACGATGGAAAGGCCTTCGCAGGCAGTAGGAGTGATGGCTTCGTGGATGGTGCACTGACGCAACAGGACGTCGTACAGCGTTTTGCGGTCGGCAGACTTCTCTACACCCAAACCTGTGGTGGTGTTGCCCTGAGGATCGGAGTCGACCAGCAAAACTTTGTATTCGGAGGCGGCCAATGCAGCCGCGAGATTGATCGCGGTCGTGGTTTTACCGACGCCGCCTTTCTGATTGGCTATAGAGATGACGCGGACCAAGGGGTTCCTATCTGAGTTGCTGTTTGGCAGTCTTTCCCGAGGCTAACATGTTTCACGTGAAACACTCCAGGCCTGCTCGGGTTTCGCAATCAGAGAAGAGGTAGAGATGTTTCACGTGAAACATCGGTCAGCTAAACGGCCGTTCTCAGGCCCAAGTTGAGATACACATCCAAAATGGCTACTGCCGCAGGTGTCACGCCGGGAATGCGTCCCGCTTGCCCTAACGTAGCCGGACGGACTCGCTCCAGCTTCTGCCGCACCTCCGTGGAAAGGCCGGGAATACCCTCGAACACGAACCCGGCGGGGATTGTGCGTCCTTCCGCCTCTTTTAGGCTCTGAATCTGCCTTTCCTGCTGAGCAATGTAGCCTGCGTACTTCGCTTCCGTCTCCACGGTGACGAGAACGCCCCGGGAAGCATCCTGCCCTAATCCAGCCTGAATCCAGCCAGCGAGCTGCTCGATCTTTGCTTCGGGGCGTTTTAGCCAAGTAAATAACGTAGGGTTATCCGTGGCAGCCTGCAGCCCCACCAGTTCGGGAACAACATTGGCGCGTGTCTTCTGCAGAAGCTCGACAAGCCGCGCCTTTTGCTGCTGCTTTTGCGCAAACCCAGTCCAGCGCGGTTCGTCCACTAACCCGACCTGCCGACCAAACGACGTGAGCCGCTCATCCGCATTGTCGATCCGCAGATGCAGCCGAAACTCCGCCCTCGACGTAAACATACGGTAGGGCTCGTCCGCGCCCTTACTAATTAGGTCGTCAATGAGGATGCCGATGTACCCGTCGTTCCTGCCCAAGACCAGTTCCGGCAATCCCTTCACCTTGCAGGCAGCATTCAGCCCGGCGATCAATCCCTGGCAGGCTGCTTCTTCGTAGCCGGAAGTTCCATTAATCTGGCCGGCGAGGAACAGCCCCGGAATGGCTTTCACCTCCAGGGTGTGCCGTAGCTCCCGCGGATCGAGCGCATCGTATTCGATGGCGTAACCAGGCCGGATCATTTCGGCGTCCTCCAGACCGGGGACCGAGGCGATCATAGCGACTTGCACGTCGGTGGGCATGCTGGTCGACATTCCGTTGACGTACACCTCGTGAGTGTCGAGTCCTTCGGGTTCCAGAAAAATCTGATGGCGCTTCTTATCGGGAAATTTGACGATTTTGTCCTCGATAGAAGGGCAGTAGCGTGGTCCGACACCTTCGATTTGTCCGCTGTAGAGGGGCGAACGAGCAATGCTCTCGCTCAGGACGCGGTGGGTCTCGTCGGTCGTGTACCCCAGATGGCAGCAGATCTGCTGGCGGTCGATCCGTTTCGTTAGAAATGAGAAGGGCGTGGGGACGGCGTCGCCCGGTTGTTCTTCGAACCGGGACCAGTTAATCGTCCGGCCATCCAATCGGGGCGGTGTTCCCGTTTTGAGCCTGGTCCACGGTAAGCCTAGTGTCCGCAACTGCGCGCCGAGCGTATTTGAGGGCGGCTCTCCGTTTCGTCCGCAGGCGTACTTCTCATCTCCCACGTGTGCCAGTCCATTCAGGAACGTGCCCGTGGTCACGACCACTGCTTCCGCCAGCAAGTCACGCCCGTCCTTCAGCCGAACTCCGCTGATGCGCCGCTGCCGCACATTGGCTTCGCTTGCATCGAACAACAGCTCCCCGACTTCTGCTTGCAGAATCCGCAAATTAGGCTCGTTCTCCAACCATTCCCGCATGCGAATCCGGTACTGTTTCTTGTCACACTGGGCGCGAGGCGACCAAACGGCGGGTCCTCGGCTGGTATTCAGAAGCCGGAATTGAATTCCCACGGCGTCCGTCAGTTCTCCCATGATGCCGCCCAAAGCGTCGACTTCCCGCACTAGATGCCCCTTCGCGATACCTCCCACAGCCGGATTGCAGGACATTTGGGCGATCAGGTCCAGGTTCATAGTGACCATTGCGGTCTTCAGGCCGAGACGGCCACTAGCGCGTGCGGCTTCGCAACCGGCGTGCCCCGCGCCTACTACAACTACGTCGTACTTCTTTTGCATGGGAGTGGAGGAGGTTCTATTCGTTATTCTATCGGTTTACACAGGGTATTCATGAAGGTTCTAGTGATTGGCGGCGGCGGCCGGGAACACGCGCTCGCCTGGCGGCTGAAGCAGGCCTCCTCGGTGCACGAGGTTATAGCCTCGCCGGGGAATCCAGGAATTGCCCGGCTGGGAACGTGTGTTCCTGCGCCCCAGGACCTCACCGGCTACGTAGAGATGGCAGAAGCGCTCGGGATTGATCTGACGGTAGTCGGCCCCGAGGTGCCGCTGGTGGGCGGCGTGGTCGACCAGTTTCGGCAGCAAGGATTGAAGATTGTGGGTCCAACCGCTGCGGCGGCACGGCTGGAAGGCTCTAAAATTTTCGCTAAGAAGTTCTTTGAGCGAGCCGGTATCCCGACCGCTCGCTCGGTTCAGACCGCAACGGAACACGAAGCGCTCTCAGCACTCAAAAGCTTCAATATTCCGGTCGTAGTTAAAGCGGACGGGCTCGCGGCAGGGAAGGGCGTGATCATCGCGGAAGGCGAGGAGATGGCGCGGCAAGCAGTCCAGCAGCTTGGGCCTACGTTGGTAATCGAAGAATTTCTACAAGGGGAGGAAGTGAGCTTCATTGGCCTGAGCGATGGGAAAGACGTTCTTCCCTTTGCACCTACGCAAGACCACAAACGGGTTTTCGATGGCGACACAGGGCCGAACACCGGCGGCATGGGTGCCTATTGTGATCGCCGCATTCTGACGAGCGAACAGACGGGCATCATCATGGACCGGGTTATGCAACCGGCGATTGCCCAAATGACGGCGGATGGAACACCCTTTACCGGCTTTCTGTATGCCGGGCTGATGATGACCGACGATGGACCGAAGGTGCTGGAGTTCAACGTCCGGCTCGGCGACCCGGAAACTCAGGCGCTGATGTACAGCTTTGAAGGGGATCTGGGAGAGCTATTTCTACAGTCGGTGACGGGCAGCATGAAGAACGTTTCCGCACCGTCCTGGAAAACACCTTCCGCGTGCGTAGTGCTTTCGTCTTACGGCTATCCGGACACGCCGCGAACAGGTGATGTTATTACCGGAATTGAGGCGGCGGAGGCGACGGGCGCTACGGTCTTCCATGCGGGTACGAAACAGGCGGGAGCCGCCCTGACAACGAGCGGCGGACGGGTATTGGGCGTGACGGCGGGCGGTGACACCCTGCGAGTGGCCCTCGACAGCGCCTACCAAGCTATTTCAAAGATCAAGTTCAACGGCATGCACTATCGTTCAGACATCGGGCACAAAGGCTTAAGACGCTGGTAAACTGGGCTGGTAAGCGGGGATGTAGCTCAGATGGATAGAGCAACCGCCTCCTAAGCGGTAGGTCGGCAGTTCGACTCTGCCCATCCCCACCATGTCCGCCTACTCCGTTCGGAGCGCTTGCGCCGGATCGATTCGGGTTGTTCGGAGCGCTGGCACCAAGCAAGCCAGCATCGATATGAATAGCAGTCCCAAGGCAACGGCTAGAAACACCACGGGATCGAATGGCTGTACTTCGAACAGCATCGATTTCATGAGCCCGGCGAGGAAGTAAGCGCCAGTAAATCCTACGGCTAACCCGGCGATGGCAGGCACTAACCCCTGCTTTAGGACGGAACGCACCAGATCGCCCGGTGTAGCGCCGAGTGCAAGGCGGATGCCGAATTCCGACATTCGCTGGGTGGCCGAGTAGGACAGCACAGCATAGAGCCCAATAGCCGCTAACAGGACGGCCAGTCCCGCAAAGCATGACAGTAGCATTAGATTTAGTTGCTGGCTCGCGGTGTGTTTAGAAATGAGTTCATCCATCGTTAGCACATCAGAGACAGCCAGATCGGGATCCAGCTTGGCGATTTGTTTCTGAATGGGGAGCGCCAGCGCGAGCGGGTCGCCTTTGGCCCGCACGACAAGGGCTAGGCGAATAAGATCGCCGCTGAACGCGGGTCCGTACATGATGGGCTCGGGCGCTTCGGCGATATCCTTCCGCACGTCGCCTACAACGCCGACGATCTGCTTCGGCGTGTCCTCGAAAAACGTCATGTGCCGCCCGATAGGATTCTCATTGGGGAAATATCGGCGCGCGAAGCTCTCGCTGATGATGGCCTTATTGGCCTCGGCGAGCCTGTCGGATGGTAGGAAGAAACGGCCCTTTAGCAGCGGGATTCCCATAGTGCGGAAATAATGGGGATCGGCAACTCGCACAAGTGCATCGTTGGACTGCCCTGGAGGAAGAGGCGGTCTCCCGGCGATTGAAAAGCCGGTGTCCATCACATGACCGACGATTGGCAGCACCGAAACCAACCCAGCAGAGCGGACTCCAGGAAGTGCATCCACGCGCTGTAGCAGGTCTTCGTAGAACTGCGCTATTTTTGCCTTGCTGCTGTACTTGGGCGTTAGATCAATGCCCATCGTGAGCAGGTGACCGGGCTTAAAGCCGGCGTCCACAGTTCGCAATAGCACGAAACTCTTCATCAGCAGCCCGGCTCCGGCCAGCAGAAGAAACGACAGGGCGATTTCGGCAACGATCAGCGTGTTGCGGTATTTTTGCCGCGCCGATCCTGGAGAACTTCGGCCGGACTCATGCATGCCTTGGTTCAGGTCGATTCGTGAGGCGGTGAATGCCGGCAACAGCCCTGCCGCTAAGCCGGACAAAGCAGAAAGCGCAACAGCGAACGCGACGGTTGTCCAATCCATCTGAATCTCCGAAGCGCGAGGAAGAACCGTGCCGATTTTCACCAGAAGCGCTGTCAACCAAGAGGCGAGAAGTATTCCCGCAAGGCCGCCGCTACAGGACAGAACTAAGCTCTCCAACAGGAATAGCCAGACGATGCGTCGGCGCGTGGCTCCCAGCGCCGTGCGAATTGCCATTTCGCGCCGCCGCCCGGTACTTCGAGTTAGCAATAAATTAGCAATATTGACGCAGGCAATCAAAAGCACGCAGCCGACAGCAGCCCAGAGGATGTACAGAGACTTCTGCACCGATTTGTCCACGACTTCGCTCCAGAGAGTGTAAAGTTGCGCTCGCGAACCGACGAACGCGTCAGGATGCTCGTGTTTATACCGGGCCTGAATGGCGCTCAGTTCGGCGTTTGCCTGGCGCATGGGAACGTCATATTTTAGGCGTCCGACAACCCATAAGCGATGGTCGCCGCGCGCGGTTAACTCGGTTGGAGAAAGCCCGATTTGTAGCGGTATCCAGTACTGGCTGGTTCTGTCCCAAAAATCGAAGTGGGGCGGCATAACGCCGATGATGGTGGTGTAGAGCGCCGAATCGAGGCGCAGCGTTTTACCCAGAACCTGTGGGTCGGCATCGAACCTGCGCCGCCACAAACTGTTGCTTAGGACGATAGTTCGGGCTGCTTTAGGCGTGTCGTCACTCCGGGCGAAGCGGCGGCCCAGCGCTGGGCGAACGCCAAGCGTCTGGAAAAGACTCCACGTACAAAGTACGCCATGAATATTCTCCGGCAAACGGGCACGACCTCCCGACAGTATTCCGCCTGTGTCACTGACTGCGGCAATGCTCGTGAAACTCTTCGATTGGCGCTGCCAGTCGTAGAAGTCAGGCGGCGACACTGGACCGGCGCTATTATGCACGACGCCCGCCTCGTACAGCATCATGAGCCGCGAGGGGTCATGGTAGGGCAGCGGGTCTAATAAGATCGTTTTTACGGCTGTAAAAATGGTAGCGTTTACTCCAATGCCTAGCGTCAGTATTGTCAGTGACGTTAAGACAAGGCCGGGCTGCCTCCGGAGGGATCGTAGACTAAAGCCGATATCGTGCCACAATGACATGGTCTGTCTAGATGCACGTTTTGTTCCACCTCTATATGCTTGAAAGTGCGAACAGCGTGGATTGGAAAGTGTCCGAAAATGGGATGGGAGTGTCCGATCTTGGGAAGAATTCAGTGAGCGTCGATCTTCCAATCCACGCTTACGGGATGCGGTTGCTCCTTTCCGGGCAAGAGCTCTCTATCCTTCCCGATTGCTCCCCTAACAATGAGTTTGTTCAGCTTCTACTAGACGATCTAGGAGAACTAGCGACGGGTTCGGTACTGCTGAAGAGTTGGATGAGCGTTTCTTCCGGCGGACAGGTATTTGAAGTTTCCGGCAATGCCGAGGAGGCTTATGAGCTGAAGGGGTTTCTGCGCTCCTTACGGCAGAGATGGCTAGGCTTGCCTCACGAAGACACGGCAACGAAGTTTCCGGCATGCGGTGCGGCGCTCAACGGGAAGTTTACGGCTCTTCTGCGGGCAGAACTCGACCCCGGTGAAGAGGTCCTGGCGCAGTACTTCGATTCTTCTCAGATTCTGTCTCGAAGGCGATGGTTCCGAAGAAAACCAAGCTGGACTCCGAGTCATCTGGTGGCGGCCACCTCGGCGTACCGGTTGCTGTGGATCACCGATCACTATTCCCGGTATCGTGACCGGGCGGCCAGTGTCAGCCGCAGCATACCCTTAACTCACCTTTCCGCAATCGACAGCGTTAAAGTGGCAGAGGCCACAACGCTGCGGTTTCGTTTTGGGACTGCGGGCTGCTGGAGCGTTCCTATTCGCGAGAACAGCGACTCCTCCGCCGACGCATTTATCGACGCCGTCGTCCATGTAATCGGCGGTTGCCTATCCTGAGATTGGACCTTCCTCCTATGCGGCAATCGACTTCTTCCAAAAAGATTTGGCCTATCCCGGCGTGGATTGTCGCGTTGGGCGCACTGATCATCATTCTATTTTTCATTGCCTGCTACATCCTATTTTGGCCTCGGCACCGCAACGCTCCGCTATCCGGACCGGTGCGCCAGCCTCACCAAACAGCGCGATTGTCTCCACCGTCCACTTTGCAGCCAACCGCTCCCTCGCAGCAAGCGGCGCCAGCTACGCCCTCCCAGCCGGTTCTTCCACCGCCGCCGGTCGAGATCACGGTTCCAGCGGCAACGGCCATTACGGTCCGGACGAGCACACTGATTGACAGCGGCGCAGATCCGGTGGGGAGCCGGTTTGCGGGCACGATCGTTTCGCCGATTGCGGTTAACGGGCAGACGGCGATTCCGCAAGGGTCGGCGGTTGTACTGCGGCTGGCGGATATGAAGAAGACCGGTTTCTTTCATCGTTCCATGCAGATGAAAGTAGCTCTGTCGGGCGTGAGCGTGAACGGCCGCATTTATCCGACGCAAGCGGCCACGGTTGATATGAAAGCCGGCGGCTCGAACGGGAGCGATGGCAATCCGGCGCCGAAGGGTAACAAGGCATTGGTGGTGCTGCCGAATACGCAGTTGACCTTCACTCTGTCGGCGCCTTTTACCATCGAAATGCCGGCTGGAAGTAGCGGACAATAGCGCCGCAGGGCAAGGAGTTGGAAGGACCAATCTGCGCGACTGATAGCGCTATTGCGGAGCGAATTTGACAGTTCGACCGAAACAACTTTATACTAAATTCTTGGGTTTGGAGAGACGGTATACTTGCGTCTTCACTCTACCGTTCGATGCGACCTGAAAATATCAGAGCGTGCAATTGACGGTACCCACAATCATAACTAGTAAGGAATTGCCATGCCAAAGCGTACATTTCAGCCGAACAACCGCCATCGGGCGAAGACTCACGGATTTCGAGTGCGTATGAAGACCGCCGATGGCCGGGCTGTGCTTGCGCGGAGGCGGGCAAAGGGACGCCACAAGTTGACAGTTAGCGACGAGCGAGCCATCAGGGAAGCCATTTAGCGGCTCCGCCGACGGTTCGTTCCGCTGTCACTCCCTAAAGCCAGTCGAGTTCTCCGGTCGGCTGAGTTCCGAACCATTTATCAGACGGGCACCCGCATGACGAGCCGTTATTTTGTCGCATTCTGCCGGAGACTGGACGACACGGGAGAAGCTTCGCGGTTCGGGTTTACCGTGCCGAAGGCATTAGGCAAAGCGGTTCGCCGTAACCGAATCAAGCGACGGATGCGGGAAGCTGTCAGAGATCAATTAGACATCCTTCCTCACCAGTGGGCGATTATCTTCAATCCCCGGCGCGCTGTTTTCGACGCACCGTTCGAAGAAGTATGCCAGGAGATCGGTCGAGTGTTCGCGCGATGCAATCCTTCATGATCGCCGCGCTTAAGGCATATAAGCGGTTTATCTCACCATTGCTCCCGTCTGCCTGCCGTTATCTTCCCACCTGCTCCGAGTACACCATGGAAGCGATCGAGAAGTACGGCCCAATGCGCGGCACGTGGATGGGAACTAAGCGCATCGCGCGGTGCCATCCCTTTCATAAAGGCGGCTACGATCCGGTCCGCTAGCGCACCCGTAGGACAATTAAATTTTAATGCCGAATAAACTTGGTAACTCTGAGCCACCAACCCTGGAGAAGCGCTTGCCGCTGGCGCTGGCGCTGATGATGCTGGTGCTGTTGGCTTCACAGTACTTCTTCAAGCCCGCGCCCGGACCAAAACCGGTACCGCCGATCACAAACAAGCATGCGGACATGCTGGCTACGAAGCCGGAAGCGGCCGCGCCCTCGACGGTGGCGTCGACGGAAGTCTCCGCCGGCGAGGTGAAGGCGAATTCCGAAGTAACCACCACGATCGATACATCGGCGTATGACATCGTGTTCAGTAATCGCGGCGCGGTGGTAAAGAGCTGGACGCTGAAACGATATAAAAACAGCCTCGGGAAGCCGCTGGAGCTTATCAATCAAGATGCTTCGAATGTTCCGCTTCCGTTCAGTATTCAGACCAACGGCCAAACCTTGACGGTGGACCCCAACACGGTCCTTTATCAGGCGAAGGTATCGCCGGACGGCAAGGGCGTCGATTATGAATTTTCCGACGGCAAGACCACCATTCGCAAATCGTTCCATTTCGGCCAAGACAGCTATCTCGCCAATGTGAAATCAGAGGTGCTGGAGAACAATGTTCCCGTGCCTAGCTTCCTGATGTGGCGTGGCGGGTTTGGCGATTTGAGGGTGCGAGGAGCCTCCAGCTCGGAGCATACGGTACGTTTCGATGCCAGCTCCAACAAGCTCATCACCAAACCGGCAAAGGAAGCCAAGAACGGGCCGGTGACGGATTCCGGCAACTATACATTCGGAGGACTGGAGGACACCTTTTTCGCCGCAGTGGCGCTGCCGGAGACGGGAGCTTCGATGGACGTGCGCACCTATAGCGACGATGTGAAAGCGCCGGGAGCAGAGAAGCCCGAACCGTTTGTCGGGGCTGGCATTTCCACCGGGGCACAGACCAGCATTTCTCTTTATGTGGGGCCAAAGGATCAAGACATCCTGCGCGATGTGAATCCTAAGCTGACCAAACTGATCGACTGGGGATTCTTCGGCATCATCGCTAAGCCGCTGTTCCTATCGCTGAACTGGGTTCACGATCACATCACCGGTAACTACGGTTGGGCGGTGATTCTTGTCACGCTGATCATTAACATTCTCCTGTTTCCCTTCAAGCTAACCAGTTTGCGGTCGGCACGCAAGATGCAGAAGCTACAGCCGCAGATTCAGGCCATCAACGCAAGATATAAAGACATCGGCCTTCGCGATCCGCGCAAGACGGAGCAGAACCAAGAGGTGATGGCGCTCTATAAGACGCAAGGCGTTAATCCGCTCGGCGGATGCTTGCCTCTTCTGCTGCAACTGCCATTTTTCTATGCGTTTTACAGGGTGCTGGATATTGCCATCGAGCTGCGGCACGCCCCTTGGCTATGGGTGCCGGACCTCTCCCAAGCCGAAACGATACCGATTCACGTACTGCCGCTGATCTTAATTGCCACGCAATTTTTTACGCAAAGGCTGACACCTGCCGCTGGTGTTGATCCGAATCAGCAGCGGATGATGATGTTCATGCCGCTGATGTTCGGGTTTATGTTTTATAGCGCGTCGGCGGGACTTGTACTATATTGGTTAACCGGCAATCTGGTGGGAATAGCACAGCAGCTAATTATCAACAAAACCATGCCTGCTCCGCCTCCGCCTCCACGTCCCGTGAAGGCTCCGGTTAAGAGGACACCCAAAAAATAAACTGCATGAAATACACCGTTGACTCGCTGCGGCCGAAGCTGGAAGAGTTTCTCACACCGCTGTTGAAACATGCTGGATTCGAACTTGCGTACGAGTTGCACGCGTCCGAGAATCCGCATCCGGAAGTGGAAAATCCGGAAGTGACCGTGAAGTTTTCCGGTGACGATGTGGACCTGCTTCTTTCCAACCGCGGCGAACTGTTGCTGGCGTTGGAGCACCTATCCACCGAGGCGATGCATGTGCCCGCGGAGGATCATTCCCTGATCTCCTTCGATGCGAATGATTACCGTCTGCTGCGGATAGAGGAGTTGCGATTAAGCGCATTGACAGCCGCCGAGAAGGTGAAGCGCACACACACTCCGTTCCACTTTAATCCGATGACCAGCCGCGAGCGACGCGTGATTCATCTGGCGCTGCGAGAGGACACGGACCTACGGAGCGAGAGCCTGGGCGTAGGGCCAGCGCGCGCGGTGGTGATCGTTCCGTCCGATATGCCGACACCTCCCGCACCGCCGCAACCGGCGAGACCGTATCGGGGCGGCTCCGGCGGCAACGGACCTCGCGAAGGGTTCCGAGAACGTCCTTATGGGCGCGGAAACGGCGGCGATCGCCCACAGCGCGGCGGACGTGGACGCGGGCCTCGTTAAGACGCATGAACCCACCTTTATGAATCCTGGCGACACGATTGTCGCTATTTCCACTCCACCGGGACGTAGCGGGCTGGGTGTGGTCCGGCTCTCGGGACCACACAGCCGCGGAATTGCCGAAAACATTCTTCGATTTCCGCGCGAACCGGCGTGGCGGCCCTGGTCGAGCGAATGGGCCGAGCTTTCCGGCAACTCCGAGAACGAGGCGATTGTCGATCAGGTGGTAGTCTCTTTCTTTGCGAAGCCGCGTTCCTACACGGCCGACGACTTGGTGGAGATTTCTTGTCACGGGTCTCCCGTGATTTTGCAGCATTGCGTCCAAGAGGCTTTACGTGCAGGTGCACGGCTGGCAGAGCCCGGTGAGTTCACCTTGCGCGCGTATCTGAATGGGCGCGTCGATCTTCCGCAAGCTGAAGCGGTGCGCGATCTCATCGAATCCACAACGCTTTATCAGGCGAAGGTCGCGGCGCAACAAGTGGAAGGCTCGGTATCGCGCCGCATCAGGCCTGTTAAAGAACAACTGCTGGAATTGATTTCGCTGCTGGAAGCCGGAATCGATTTCGCAGAAGACGATATCGGTGTCGCTTCGCCGGAAGAGATACTGCGTAGAATCGAGCCCATTCAAGCAGGTTTGCGAAAACTGGTGAACAGTTTTCAAACAGGCAGGCTGGTGTATCAGGGGTTCACGCTTGCCATCGCGGGACGGCCCAACGTTGGCAAGAGCAGCCTTTTCAATCGGCTGCTGGAGCAGGACCGCGCTATCGTCACGGCGATTCCCGGCACTACGCGGGACTTGATCTCCGAGACCATGGCGGTAGACGGGATACCGGTGAAGCTCGTGGACACGGCGGGAATCCGCGAGGGGCAAGACCTGGTCGAGAGCCTCGGCATCGAACGCAGCTACCAAGCAATGGCGGATGCGGATTTGACGGTGCTAGTGCTGGATCTCTCGACGGAGTTAACGCGTGAGGATGAAGCGCTGCTGGAGAAGTTGCGGGAGCGCAGGCCTTTGCTGGTGGGAAATAAATGCGACCTGCCCAGGCAATTCAACGGCGTTGCGGATCTATTGGCGGTATCGGCGACAACCGGCGCGGGCGTTGATGATTTAAGGCGGGCGATTTTGCGGCGGCTAGCGCCGGAGGGATTGGCCGCGCCGGAGAGCGGCAGTCTTACCAGTGTGAGACATGAAGCGCTACTGCGCGAGAGCCTGGAGGCGTTGGAAAACGCGCAGCGTGCAGTGGAGTTTCAGATTCCGCATGAGATGCTACTGATCGATTTATACGCGGCGTTGCAGCCCATCGATGCCGTGACAGGCGCTACCACGGCGGACGATATTTTGAATCGCATCTTCTCGACGTTTTGTATCGGGAAGTGAGGTCTTAGCCGCTCTACAAGCGGATTCCGCTGATAGAGTAATCCTAGTGAACGTTAAGGACTCCGTCGAATTCGACAGTCAATTACTGCTGCTGATTGAGGCTTCCAGCGTTCTGCTTGCCTCACCTGAACCGGGAGATATTCTCCGGAACTTACTTTCCTTGGGGCAACAGTTCATCAAGGCCGATGCGTACGCGGTGTGGCGAAGGCAGGAGGATGGAACACGGTGGGAAATGGTGGCGGGGTCGGGCTTGTCCGAAGCATGTCGCGCCACCATTTCAGACTCCGAACGGAAGGGGGGACCTCTTCAAGCCAAACCGATCGCGATAGAAGACATTGCGGCTTCCGAACTGGTCGACTATCGCAGCAGTCAGTATGAGGCCGAGGGCATTCGTTCGCTCCTTATTGTTCCGATTCCGATTCGCGGCGTTGAGGCCGGGACCATTGTGTTCTACTACCGCGCCCGCCATCAGTTCTCTCCATCGGAGATGAAAATTGGCGCGGCACTGGGAAACCTGGCGGCAGCCACATTGACGACCAGTGAGCTTTATGAGCAACAAAGGCAGCTTCGGGAAGAGGCAGAATGCTCCGCGCAACGGTCGAAGTTTCTTGCCGAAGCAGGCGAGGTCATTGCTTCTTCCCTGGACTATCAGGAAACACTGAAGAGCGTAGCTGACCGCGCTGTGCCGTTCTTCGCAGACTGGTGCGCGGTGGACGTAATCGACGGCGCGGAGCTTACGCGAGTGGCGATTAAGCATCTCAATCCGGCCAAGATCGACTTGAGCCGGGAAATCAGTGAACGCTATCCGCCAGGAGAAGATAGCGCTATCTGGGTGGCGATCCGGACAGGTCAATCGTTCTTGGTGGAAGAGATCCCGGACGAGTTGATCGCGGCGACCGCAACCGGCGAAGAACATGCGGCGCTGCTTCGAAAGCTTGGGCTGAAGTCTTTGATCATTGCGCCTTTGGTGACGCGAGGACAGAGCCTAGGCTGTCTTACGTTCGCCAGCGCCGAATCGGGGCAGCGCTACCGAAAGGCCGACCTGGCGCTGGCGGAAGAGATTGCGCGCCGCGCCGCGGTGGCCATCGATAATGCACGACTGCATAAGCAGGTGCTTGCAAACGAGCGGCAGTGGCAAACGCTGGCGAATTCTATTCCCCCCATGGCGTGGATGGCGGACGAGAAAGGTTGGCTGTTCTGGTACAACCACCGCTGGTATGAGTACACGGGCACTACGTTTGAGGAGATGCAGGGTTGGGGTTGGAAGAAGGTGGTTCATCCCGACCATGCGGAACGGGTGGCGGAGCGCATCAGTCGCGCGTGGGACAGCGGTGAGCCTTGGGAGGATGTGTTTCCCGTTCGCAGCAAGGAAGGCGAATGGCGATGGTTTCTATCGCGGGTGCTGCCCATCCGCGACGAATCCGGGCGGGTCGTACGCTGGTTCGGAACAAATACGGACGTGACTGAGCAACGATCCGCCCGGGAAGCGGCGGAGACCAGCAAGACGGCCTTGGCCCGACGCGTGGCCGAGTTTGAAACGCTGCTGGAAGTGACACCGATCGGCCTGGTAGTCGCCTACGACCGGGAGTGCCGACAGATGCGGGTCAATCGGGCTTTCGCGGAGTGGGTTGGGACTAGCGTGGACGACAATATCTCCCGGACTGGACCGAACGTGGACCAATTGCCGTACAAGGTTTTTAAGGATGGCCAGCAACTGGAAGGAAGAGATCTGCCGATGCAGACGGCCGCACGCGAGGGAAAGGAAGTGGCTACCGAAGTCGACATTGTGAGGAATGACGGACGGACAGTCAGCATTTTCGGATATGCGACTCCGCTCTTCGATGAGCAAGGCATTCCTCGCGGAAGCGTCGGCGCTTTTGTTGACGTTACGGAACGCCGGCGCACGCAGCAGGAATTACAACGGACCAATGAAGAATTGAAGCGGGCAAACAGCGATCTGGAACAGTTTGCCTATTCGGCATCTCATGACCTGAGGGAGCCGCTTCGCAACGTCGCCATTTACAGCCAGATGATTACGAGAAAGTATGCGGCGAAACTCGACGAACAGGGCCACCAATTCTTGGGATATGTCATCGATGGAGCACGACGCATGGATGCACTGGTAAGTGATCTTCTCGCCTTCACGCGCGCCGGGGGTATCGATGAGGAGGCCGAGCACGAGAGGACCAGTGCGCACGAGGCATTGCAGACAACCCTATCGAGCTTATCGAACGCCGTGACGGAGGCGCAGGCGGAGATTACGCACGGCGCACTTCCCGATGTCAGCGTACGGAGGGTTCACCTTGAGCAGCTATTTCAGAACTTAATTGGCAATTCAATCAAATACCACTCGGATGAGGCGCCGCGAATCCAGGTCTCCGCGGAGAGGAGAGGAGACCGCTGGCTATGGTCCGTGAAAGATAACGGCATCGGTATCGACCCGGAGTATAAGGAGCGCATCTTTGGAATTTTCAAGCGGCTGCACCGCCAAGAAGAATATCCGGGAACCGGTATGGGCCTGGCAATTTGCCAACGCATTGTGGAACGGTATCACGGGCGAATTTGGGTGGAATCCGAATACGGCCGGGGTGCGACGTTTTACTTCACGCTTCCGGCGTAATGGGGCGCGCTTAAGCGCGGATTTCGTCACCGAGCGATTTCACCGCTTCACGAAGTACGTTTGTGCCGACGACATTCACTAGCGCCAAGCCGAGTAGACGCACCTTTAGTGACTCTTTCATCGGCTCCTTGTCGAGGAGCAACAGATCCCGCGCAAGAGCTTCCTGGACGTCATCGGGCAGATTTTGCATTAGTGCGAGGCAATAGGGAGGCAACGCTTGGAAAGCTTTTGAGTAGTCCAGACCGGCCATGATCGTACTCACAAGATCCGCTCGCGCCTGCGCCCGGCGACGGTCCACTTCACGGTCTGCCGCATTGAGAAAGATCGACAGAAAGCTAATGGGTCCGATGCCGATGTCCTGCTCACCGGCTCGAACGAGAAACAGCGAGGTACGGAAGAGGGCCATCGCACTGAAGCCGCTCACCAGTACACGCGTCCACTGAATCTGGTTTTGTCCATCCGCTGGAGGAAATCCGAAAGTCCAGTCAAATGTATTTGCTAACGCCAAGGCGCCGATGGCAGCGATAACGTTAATCCCGATGTACAGCGCGGACGCTTTGGTGCGCAAGGCACCGGCGGGAGCGTCGCGATAACGCGATACCAATTCTCCCCCGCCTACCAATCCACCGAGGAGCGCGACAATGACCCACTGCAAGGTAAGTGCGAGCACGTTGATAAATGCTAGGAGAGCTTTGCGAGTTCCCGGCCCTCCGGGGTCAGCGATACCGTTTCTTCCAGGGCCGGGCCTTCTAGTTGAACCAGTCCTGCTTCACTGGAAGCTTTGAGAAATTGATTAAACGCGCCAGCGGAGCGCCCACTGAGGGCCGCTAATTGACCGATGCTCATGCGGCCCTGCGGTTGCAGACTGAGCAAGTGAAGAAGATCGGCAGGTTCCGCTATGCGTGGCGAAGATGAGGTGGCCTGATTCCGTTGTGTATATTCCAAATAAGCGGCGAAACTGCCTGGTTTTCCGGGCATGGTAGCTCCGCCCTGATTATAGACCTTCATGAACGCAAAGACTCCTGGGACAACGGCCGCCCAGATTGTAAATGACGCATGGATGGGCGATGCCGTTCTATGCCTGTACGCGCGGGGCAAGATTCTTCGCGAAGATGGGCGGTTGGACGGGGCGAAGTGCGTCCGGATGACGTCGAACCAATTCCTTAGTGCTGTCGGAGAGCCGACGAAGGTGGAAGCAGCGATTGGACGCGTTTACGAACAGGAGGGACTCGCGGCTGCGTTTACCTGGATCGATGAACATCTTATGCCGGTGTTCATGCGTCAAGAAGAGAATCGGGAGAGAAAGCTCGGACTGAGACGGGAGGGCCAAGTATAGAAGATTTAGCGATATTATGTTGATAGGATAATTTTGCTAACATTTTTATATTCGAGCTGCTCTACCCATGGATCCCGTTAAAAATCCGTATTCTCCCGGTGCCGGCACTCCGCCTCCTGAACTAGCCGGACGCGACAAACTGCGGGAGCAGGTGCGGATCGCGATCGCGCGCATTCGGCGCGGCAATACAGCAAAGAGCGTTCTCATGGTTGGTCTACGTGGAGTCGGAAAGACCGTGCTTCTTGACCGCATGAGATCCGATGCAGAAGCGTCGGGGGTATTTACGCTCCGTATTGAGGTTCCAGAGAACCGGTCGTTACCAGCATTGTTGGCACCCCAACTTCGGCTGGCACTTCTGCGGCTAAGTCGATTGGAAGCTTCTAAAAGCATAGCCCAGCGTGGACTGAGAGCTTTGGCGGGTTTCGCCAAAGCTCTCAAGGTCAAGTACAACGACATTGAGGTTGGATTGGACTTCGATTCGGAAGCGGGACTGGCCGATAATGGCGATCTCGAGGGCGATTTAACCGCTTTGCTTGAGGAGGTGGGATCAGCAGCCCGGAACGCTGATAGTGCGGTGGTCATCTTCATCGATGAGCTTCAGTATTTGGAGAGGGATCAATTTGCGGCTCTGATATCGGCGCTCCACCGCTGTGCGCAGGAGAAGCTTCCATTGACCGTCGTCGGCGCGGGCTTGCCGCAACTGAGGGGGTTAGCTGGCACCGCAAAATCTTACGCCGAAAGGCTGTTTGACTATCCCGTTATCGGAGCGTTAGCAAACAACGAAGCAGCGCTTGCCATCGTAAAACCAGCAGAGCATGAGGGCGTTAATTTCACTCAAGACGCAGTTACGGAAATCGTGTCGGCAACACGAGGATATCCATATTTCTTGCAGGAATGGGGAAAACATTCATGGGACATTGCCAAGAAAAGCCCCATTACGTTGAAGGACGTTAAAGTCGGTTCGGTTGAGGCGATTGCCGCACTGGACGAAAGCTTTTTCCGCGTGCGCTTTGATCGCCTCACGCCTAAGGAGAAAGAGTATCTCCGGGCAATGGCAGAGTTGGGAGCGGGCCCGCACCGGTCGGGAGATATTGCATTAGCGCTCGGCAAGGCAGTAAACGCCTTAGGTCCGCTACGTCAAAGCCTCATTGCTAAAGGCATGATCTGGAGCCCCAGCCATGGCGACACAGCGTTTACGGTACCCCTCTTCGATGAGTTTATGAAACGCATCATGCCCGGTTCAGAATGGAATTCGGACTGAACACTATCTCCGGCATGGCAGATATTCCAGTTCTTACATTTCCCGATTCGCCTGTTTCAGCAGTGGCGCACAAACTTTCGTGAGAAGCTGGTCAGTCTTTTCTTCTTCGGATAGAGTTTGCTTCAGCAGTCGAGCTACTTTTTGATTGCCTAACTGCTCTGCGATTGTTCGAGCGCTGCCGTAACCGGCCATCTCATAGTGCTCGACCTTTTGAGCAGCAACGGCGAGCGCCAGGTCAGAGGCGATGGCTTCCTTTTCCTTCCCCTCTGCTATGGTTTCCTGGCCTTCTTCCACTAAGCCCTGCATGGCTTTGCACAGTTTGGCTTTGGCTCTTTCGCCGAGAAGTTCGAACACCTGTTTCAAGCGTTCAACGTGGACCTTTGTCTCTTCCGTGTGTTTCGCAAAAGCCTGTTTCAGCTTCGGGTCGTGGGCGGCCTTCGCCATCTTGGGTAAGGCCTTAACCAGTTGACCTTCAGCGGATAACAGATCGCGGAGTTGGTCCACCAACACTTCTTCTAAAAGCACTATTAACTTCTCCTTGCGATGTGGACGCCGCTAGTGGTGTTACGAGATCAGAAAAAATGGAGGAGCTGACACTTCTACGGGCGAGCTAGTTGCCGATGCTGGTCGCCAGTACTTGACGATTCACGGCATCCAATACGCCGTTGATAAACGGCACAGCCTCGTCATTGGAGAACTGGCGTGCGAGCTCCACGGCCTCGTCGATGATGACGGGCGCGGGCGTTACCTGCTGAGACAACTCAAAGATCGCGAGGCGCAGGATATTACGATCCACGACGGCCATGCGCTCCAAGCGCCAGTTCGCGGCTTTGGCTTGAAGTTGTTTGTCGATCTGCTCGGCGTTGGCGACGGTTCCCCGCACCAACTCTTCCATGAAGGGGTCGGGCTTGGGTTTGTTCTCGCTCTCCTCGGAGTAAAGCGAATCGTAGTAGTGCGCGATGGCGCTATCGATGGAATTGCCGCCGCGCATGTCCCATTCGAAAAGGACTTGCAGAGCGCGTTTGCGGGAGCGATGCCGGGCAGCCATCTTTAGCTTCGATCCTTCAACTGCTTCATAAGATTCGCCAATTCAATAGCGACTTCGGCAGCCTCCGCGCCCTTGTTGCCGGATTTGCCGCCAGCCCGATCCATGGCTTGCTGCATGTCATTCGTTGTTAGCACGCAAAAGGCGATCGGCACGCCTGTTTGAAGGCTCGCCTGGCTCAACCCGTTCGAGGCGCCAGCCGCAACGTAGTCGAAGTGGGGCGTGTCGCCACGGACGACGGCTCCGATGGCAATAACGGCATCGCATCGGGCCGCCAGAGCCTTGGCGACGAGAGGGAGCTCCCACGCACCCGGCACCTTCACAACAGTGATGTTTTCGGGCGCGCAGCCGTGTTTTTCGAGGGTTGCAAGAGCGCCTTGTGCCAGTGCTTCGGTAATGAACTGGTTGAAGCGGCTTATTACGACACCGATGCGTAGACCGGCGGCGTCGAGAGAACCCGCAATTGTTTTATAAGGCATGAGGGACAAGTGCGCAAATCAGGTAAAGACACGCACTATGGGATAATTCGGATTACCCTCATTTTACAGCATGGATCCCAGTTTTATACGCAATTTTTCTATCATTGCGCACATCGATCACGGGAAATCCACGCTTGCCGATCGTTTGCTCGAATACACTGGCGCACTTGCACAGCGCGAGATGATGGAGCAGGTGCTCGACACCATGGACCTGGAGCGTGAGCGCGGGATCACGATCAAAGCTCATGCCGTACGGCTGAACTACAACGCCGAGGACGGCAACCTGTATGAACTGAACCTGATCGATACCCCGGGTCACGTGGATTTCACGTACGAGGTATCGCGCAGTTTGCAGGCGTGTGAAGGAACGCTGTTGGTGGTGGATGCCTCGCAAGGCGTCGAGGCGCAGACGCTGGCAAACACCTACCTGGCGTTGAGCCATGACCTGGAGATTATTCCGGTCATCAACAAAATCGATTTGCCTTCAGCGGAACCGGACCGTATTCGAGAACAGATTGAGCAGGTAATCGGGCTCGATGCGAGTGGGGCAATTCTTGCCAGCGCGAAGAGCGGCATTGGCATAAAAGAAATTTTAGAAGCGGTGGTGGAACGGGTACCCGCGCCGAAGGGCGACCCGAATGCGCCGTTGCGTGCGTTGATTTTTGACTCGTGGTTCGATCCGTATCGCGGCGTGATGATCCTGACGCGAATTGTGGACGGCACACTGCGCAAAGGCCAGAAGATTCGGCTGTTTTCCAATGGCCGGAGCTTCGACGTGGAAGGCGTCGGGTTCCAGTCACCGAAACCAATTCCGTGTGACGAACTGAGCGCGGGGGAGGCAGGGTTTCTCTTCGCAAACATCAAAACGGTTTCGGACGCGAAGATTGGGGACACGATTGTCGATGACGCACGGGCGGACGTGGATCCGCTGCCTGGATTCCAGGAGATCAAGCCGATGGTGTTCGCGGGCTTGTATCCGGTGGAATCGCATGAGCATGGACTGCTGCGCGACGCGCTGGAGAAATTGCGGCTGAACGATAGCGCGTTTAACTTCGAGCCGGAGAGTTCCGCGGCGCTCGGGTTTGGGTTCCGTTGCGGATTCCTGGGATTGCTGCACCTGGAGATTGTGCAGGAGCGGTTAGAGCGCGAATTCAATATCGACCTGATCACGACAGCTCCGGGAGTGCGCTATCGCATTACGACGACGGCCGGAGAAGTGATCGAGGTCAATAATCCGCAGCGGTTTCCCGAACCCTCCTCCATTCAGCAGATTGAAGAGCCGATTATTGACGCGACCGTGATTACGCGCGAAGAGTACATCGGTGAAATTCTGAAGCTGCTGGAGGAAAAGCGCGGCACACAGAAGAAATTTGAGTACATCGGCAGCGGGCGCGTGCTGTTGCTGTATGAAGTGCCATTGAACGAGATCGTGCTCGATTTTTATGACCGGCTTAAATCGGCCTCACGCGGGTACGCTTCGCTGGATTATCATTTGTCGGGGCATCGCGTGTCGCCGATGGTGAAGATGGACGTGCTGGTGTCGGGTGAGCCGGTAGATGCGCTGTCGATGATTGTGCATCGCGATTTTGCTTATGAGCGCGGCAAGATTCTCATCGAGCGATTGCGAAAGCTGATACCACGGCAGATGTTCGAGGTGGCGCTCCAGGCTGCGGTGGGAAATAAGATTATTGCGAGAGAAACGATCGCGGCGATGCGCAAGAACGTATTGGCGAAGTGCTACGGCGGCGATATCTCGCGCAAACGAAAGCTGCTGGAAAAGCAGAAAGAAGGCAAGCGCCGCATGAAGCGCGTGGGCCGGGTGGAGATTCCGCAGGAAGCGTTTCTGGCGGTGTTGAAGGTGACGAGCAGCGATTCGGATTAAGCGATCGCTGCGGCATTCTTATCGAAATAGCCGGTCTTCTTCCCCGATCTTCAGATCGTTAATGCTGGCAATGCGGCGGCGCATTAAGCCTCCGGTATCGAACTCCCAAAGTTCATTACCGTAAGAGCGGTACCACTGTCCGGCTTCGTCGTGCCATTCGTAGCGAAACGTTACGGCGATACGGCTCTCCGTCCAGCACCAGAGTTCCTTGCGAAGCCGATAATCGAGCTCCTTCGCCCATTTGCGGTGGAGAAATGCTTTGATAGCTTCACGGCCTTGAAAGAACTCGTCGCGGTTACGCCAATCGGAGTTCTCCGTGTAGGCCATTGCCACGTGCTCCGGGTCGCGGGTGTTCCAGGCGTCTTCGGCCGCTTGCACTTTCTTTTTCGCAGATTCGAAATCGAAGGGTGGCGTGATGGGATGGGACATAAGTAGATGGGCTCTACAGTAAATCGAGGTACATTCGAAGTTGCGCGTTTCGTCGTTTTTACGCAATTGCCGCACATTGTCATCAGGAATGAAGGTCCAGAAAATAACAGCGATCAGCAAGGAGCGAAGAATTGCCCAATCGGTGTTGCTTCTGGCGATTGTCATTCTTCTCAAGCCGTTCAGCAACTTGTTTATTGCCTGGGGCGTTCGGCATATTTCCCAAGCGCTTTCCACCGAGCCCATACTATTTCTTCGAGCGTTGCTAGACCCACTCGTTGCGCTCGGGATCGCGATGCAAGTGGCTTGGCTGTTGGCGCGCATGGCTCTGTTGAGCGTGGCCGATCTCAGCTTCGTGCTTCCCGTTACCGCGATTGGTTATGTTATTTCAACGCTGTTGGGCAAGATCTTTCTTCACGAGCAGGTGGGCTTCGAACAGTGGCTCGGTGTGTTGTTCATTTTTGCCGGAACGATCTGCGCGGGTACTAGTGCGCCAGAGGCGATTGCGCCAGAGGCGAGCGATAGTTCCAACGCGCGCGATAGGAGTACGCTGCCACTGTAGAATTGGCATTGGGTGTTATTGAACACCGCTGCTTGTAACCAGTGTTACGCAATGGGAGTCCTAAATTATTGCGCCAGGAATACGCAGTTCTGGCAGCGCGTGGCTGTGTTCCGTTGCAAACCGATGACTGCGTATTAGAAACCTACTAACAGGAAGGGGTGAGGACGAAATGAATATTTGTGTGCTGGGTGGTGACGGTTACTGCGGCTGGGCGACCGCTTTGTACTTATCAGGAAGAGGACACACGGTCTCCATTGTCGACAACTTCGTCCGGCGTCAATGGGACTACGAATTAGGAGTGCAGACTCTTACTCCGATACGGCCTCTTCAGGAGAGACTGAAGCTCTGGAGAGAGTTGACCGGGCATGAGATCCAGTCGTTTTCAGCCGATATTACGGATTACGAGAGCCTTGCATCGGTGATCAAGACCGTAGAACCGGATACGGTCATTCACTTTGCGGAGCAACGATCCGCTCCTTACTCGATGATCGACCGGCAGCATGCCGTTTACACGCAGGTAAACAACGTCGTAGGAAACCTCAATTTGCTGTTCGCTATCCGGGAGTTGCGGCCGGATTGCCACTTGGTGAAGCTGGGGACCATGGGCGAATACGGGACACCCAATATCGATATCGAAGAAGGATACATCAAGATTGAGCACAATGGCCGGAGCGATGTGCTTCCTTTCCCGAAGCAGCCTGGGTCCTTTTATCATTTGTCGAAGGTTCACGACAGCCACAACATCGCGTTCGCCTGCAAGATCTGGGGGCTTCGCGCCACAGACCTGCATCAGGGCGTGGTTTATGGAACCATGACCGACGAGGTGGCGCGCCACGAAGGACTGATCAATCGATTCGATTACGACGAGGTTTTCGGAACAGTGCTGAATCGCTTCTGTGTGCAAGCAGCTATCGGGCATCCGTTGACAGTCTATGGAGAAGGCGGACAGACGCGGGGCTTCCTCGATATTCGCGACACAGTCCGCTGCCTGGAGCTTGCGTGTTTAAATCCGGCAGCGGCGGGCGAGTGCCGGGTCTACAATCAGTTCACTGAACAGTTCTCGGTGCTGGAGCTTGCTCAGCTAATTAAGACGGCGGCGGCGAACCTTCGACTGCCGGTGGAGATACAACATCTTCCTGATCCTCGCGTAGAATCTGAGGCGCATTACTACAACGCAAAGCATTCAAAGCTCATCGATCTCGGACTGAAGCCACATTTCCTGTGCGATTCGTTATTAGACTCACTGATGAATATCGCGGTTCGATATTCAGATCGGGTGGATCGCGACACCTTGCATCCGATGGTCAACTGGCGCAACGCCCGGAACGAGCGCCAGCGGAGCGCGGCAAAACCTCTTTCGGTCGCTCTTTAGAAAGGTTTAGTTCTTCACCGGGACGGGTACAAGTTGCCCTTCCCGGATACGATAACGTCCGTCTCTCCACCGGATGCTACAGCGCGTAAAGCTGATCAGCCACAAAAGAAAAGCGATGACGTCCCAAGCAATGACGAGAGGATATTTTCGCCACAGTCCCTTCTGCCGCAGGCCTACGGCTCCGACTAGCGATGTCATCGCAAACCGAAGGAGTAAATAGGCTCCGAAGAATCCCATCGCAACGGCCAAGGTGGGATGAATGGCGACTGCGATCAGGCACCATGGCAGACCGAAAGTAAAGATCAGTCCGAAGTGCCCGCCGGGCCTCATGTGCCGCATCACCACGATCCAACGCAAGCGCTTTTGAAGGAGCTCGTAGATAGATCCGTAATCGGATACCGTAAGCACGCTGTAGGGCAGCAGTTCCACCTGTTTGCCTCCATCGGCAACAAGACGGCCGATCAGAAGATCATCGGCAGGGCGGTTCACAATGGCATCGTAGCCGCCAAATTCAGCCAACTGCGCGCGCGTTGTAGCGATAGTTGTTCCAAGAGCGAACTTCACTCCGTCCAGTTGCCGGGCCGAGATGATACTTGGAAAAAAATCGGAAATCATGCCGATCGAATGAATCTTCTCGGCGAACGTTTCGGTCTCGGTCTCGGCAGCGGCATAAAGACAGGTAACCGCTCCTACATTCGGGTGGCGAAGCGGCGCCACGATGGTACGGAAGTAATCAGGCTCCACCCGGACGTCGCTATCGTTAATCACCAACGTTTCATACTGCGCTTCTTCGGTAAGCCGCGCCAGTTTCGCAACCTTGTCATTGGAGCCTGTGCGACCGGAACCGACGATGATGCGGATGGACCGTTCCGGAAAGTCGCGGGCTAGCTGTTCCAGTACCGGCACGGCTGGATCGTCATGCTTACTTACACAAAAAAGTAATTCGTATTGGGGATAATTCTGGCGGCATAAGCTGGCGAAGTTTTCGTATGCCTCCGGATCGAGCCCGCGGATGGGCTTGAGATTACTGATGGGCGGCGTGAACGCCGAAGAAGCCGAAGCCTTTCCGATTTTCTGCCCGAAGAAACGCCAGGAACTATAAAGCGTGATCAGGTAATAAATAAATGGAAACGTCGCAATCGCAAGTACAACATAGTCCATGACTCTTGCTAACATATTTCTTTTAGTCGCTGCGCGGTCATGCAATCACTAGCTTCCAGTGTAAAAGCTGGACCATTTGGACCAGAGAAGGAAGTCAGCCAATACTTGGGCTTATTCCGATGAAAGCTGGGCAGCGCGCAAGTCTCGGAGATCGATAAAGGCAGGACAGCCAGTAGCAGCGATCAGTTTCAATGTAACAGTTGTGGGAGAATACTTGTGTTGTAGCGATCTACTCTTAAAGAAACTTTACGGTTACTGGGCCCGTCCTATTGGCTTGTATATTTGCGACCGTCCACGTCGAACCGCACACTGCAAAGAGATTTCGCGTCTTCATCTCGATTATCTGAGGCACTTACAGGAAGAAGGTAACTAGCCGCCTTGTGTGGAATCGCCGGATTTACTCACCGCAATTACATCCCCCCTCCTGATCGGATAGAAACGGCGCTGAGCCTGCTTGCACATCGCGGGCCTGACCGGCGGGCCGCTTTTCGATCTCAGTTTGTCTCGCTGGGCGCCACGCGTCTCAAAATTCTCGATCTTTCGTCAGGCGATCAGCCGATGGCGGATGCGAGTGGGGACACTGTAATTGCGTTCAATGGTGAGATCTATAACCATTGCGAGTTGCGGAAAGAACTAGAGCAGCGCGGGCATAGGTTTCGATCGCGAACCGATACGGAGACTGTCCTTGCGGCGTTTCTGGAGTGGGATGTTGAATGCTTTTCACGGCTGCGCGGCATGTTTGCGGTGGCCTTTTGGAGCGAGTCCCGAAAACGTTTGGTTCTGGCTCGAGATCGGCTGGGAATCAAGCCCCTGTACATCGCTCGAAGGAACGGCGAGCTGTTCTTTGCCTCGGAACTGAAGGCTATTCTTATTCACCCGGAAATCGACCGGCAACTCGATATGGCCGGGCTCGATTGTTACCTGTCTCTCAATTACGTCCCGTGTCCATGGACTTTGGTTGAGGGAATCGAGAAGGTTCAGCCCGGATATTGGCTGGAGTGGCAGGATGGCGATCTGCGTTCGGAGGCTTACTGGGAGTTGCCGTTTGGTTCGCCAGTTGAGAGCGATTTGGGAGCAGCCCAAGTGCAACTTGACGGCTTGTTGAAGCAATCAGTTCAGGAGCACCTTCTGACCGATGTTCCCCTTGGAGTGTGGCTGAGCGGAGGCTTAGATTCTTCCACCATTCTGCATTACGCCTCCGCCGCCTCGACCCGGCCGGTGAAGACGTTCTCTATTTCTTTTCGAGGGCGCAGCTTTGACGAGAGTGCAGGGATCCGCCAGACCGTCGCCCGCTACGGAACCGAGCATCATGAGTTCGATGTCAATGCGGACACCGGCTTACAGGACGCGATTGAAGAATTTGCGTATTTTTCGGACGAGCCGACCGCGGATGCAGGCGCGCTTCCGGTATGGTTTTTATCCAAGCTAACAAAAGGAAATGCCACCGTCGCGCTGAGCGGGGAGGGTGCCGATGAGATCTTTGGCGGTTATCTTACCTATCGGGCAGACCGGCTTGCTGCAATGGCCCGGCGCTGGCCGAAAGCCGTTTTACGGCTCGCTCAAAGAGGAGCCGAGCGATGGCCGGTTTCAGACGAGAAGATAGGATTCGATTACAAGCTGAAGAGATTTCTTGCAGGGTCCCAAATGTCGGAGGCCCGAGCGCACGTTTATTGGAACGGCACATTTTCCGAGGCGGAAAAAGCGGCTCTTTTGAACGCACCTCTGTCCGGTAATTTGGAGCGCCTTCTACGAAGCCCCTATATGCGCCGGGGCGGGCTCAATGCACAGCTCTGGTTCGATCAGAAGTATTTTCTTCCCGACGACATTTTGGCAAAGGTGGATAGAATGAGCATGGCGCATTCTATTGAGGTGCGTCCGCCATTCCTCGATCACCGTATTGTTGAGTTTGCCGCAACGCTGCCGGCGCATTTCAAATTGAACGGCGCCCGGCAGAAGATCGTTCTTAAGAAATTGATGAGCTCTAAATTGCCTTCCCATGTCTTCCGGCAAAAAAAGATGGGCTTAGATATACCCGCTCACGAATGGCTGAGAGGCCCGCTACGTCCTTTACTCCTGGACACGATGAACTCGGCTAAGTCCGAGTTTGGGCATCTGTTTCGGCCGGCCGAGATCGATCGGCTCGTACAGCAGCATCTCGCGCGGCATGCAAATCTTGGATATCACCTTTGGGGTCTCATGATCCTGTTCCTTTGGATGAGGCAATGGAAAATACAGACAGCAGCAGTACAGTCATCGTTCGATCAAACACTGGCAACCAGCGTTCCTATCTCTATCTGATTGTTTTGCTGTTCGCGGCGGCAATCTATCTTGGCTGTATCGTTTCGCCGCCTTCGTTGATGGATGATGTCGACGCCGTGCAAGCTCAGATTGCGCGCAACATGCTGAGCTCCGGCGATTGGGTGACGGCGCGTCTCGACGGCGTTCTTTACCTGGAGAAAGCACCGCTTATCTACTGGATGATCGCCGGCTGTTACAAGCTATTCGGCGCTTACGATTGGGCCGCGCGGTTACCGGTGGCGTTATCCTCAATCGGGCTTTGCTGGCTGACGATGGCCTTTGGCGCTTGGGCGATGGGGAAGCGGGCTGGATTTTATGCGGGTCTTTGCATGTCCACCTGCATTGGGCTCTTTCTATTCACGCGCATCCAGATTCCCGATGTCATGCAGACCTTTACGATCGCTCTGGCGATGTGGGCACTATTGCGTGTTCTCGACACGGAGGAAACCCGGCCGCGCCTTTGGGCGGCGCTGCTGGCTGCGAGCTTGGGCGTTGGATTATTGCTAAAGAGCTTGATCGGCCTGGTGTTTCCCATAGGAGCAGGCGTGATTTATCTTCTGTTCACGCGCCAATTGTTTTCACTCGGGACCTGGAAAAAGCTGCGTCCGTTTAGCGGGATTCTAATTATCCTGGCGATTGCCGCGCCGTGGCATATTCTGGCGACACTGCAGAATCCGCCCTACTTCGATTTCACCTTCCGTAGCGTGCCTGGCCAATATCATGGCTTCTTCTGGTTCTATTTCATGAATGAGCAGGTTCTACGATTTCTGAACCTGCGCTCTCCGCGCGACTACAACACCGTTCCCCTTGTGTACTTCTGGTTGTTCAACCTGATTTGGCTGTTTCCCTGGAGCGTTTATTTTCCCGCTGTCGCGAAACTATCGTTTAAGCCGATTGACCGCGCGGGAAAGACGCGATTGTTAGCGCTCTGCTGGGCCGGTTTCATTCTTGTGTTTTTCTCATTTTCGACGACACAGGAATACTACTCGATGCCTTGTTATCCGGCTTTCGCACTGCTGCTCGGTTCGGCTATCGCGGCGAACGGCAGTTGGGTTCGCGGGGGAACGCGTGTACTGGCGGTGATTGTCGGATGCTGCGCAGTGGCTGCATTCGTCATTTTTTTCCTGGTGTGGCATGTCCCCACGCCGGGAGATATTTCGACGGCCTTGAGCCATCATCCGAAGGCCTACACACTTTCACTAGGTCACATGGAAGACCTCACGCTCGACTCCTTCGCTTATCTCCGCACGCCGCTTCTTCTGGCGGCGATGGCGTTTCTGATTGGGACAGTAGGAGCAGTTTGGCTTTCGGGACGCCGCGCCTTTTTATCGACAGCGGTCATGATGGTGCTGTTTTTCCACGCGGCTCGTCTCGCGCTCGTCACCTTCGATCCTTACTTGTCGTCACGAGCGCTTGCAGACAAGCTGCTGCAATCTCCTCCCGGAGAGTTGATTGTGAATCATCACTACTACGTTTTCTCTTCGGTCTTCTTTTATACGAACCGGCCGGCGCTACTGCTGAACGGGAAGTTTAATAATCTCGTCTATGGCGCGGCTGCTCCCGGCGCTCCTCCGGTTTTCATCGACGATAATCAATTCCGAAAACTTTGGGCGGAGCCGCAGCGTTATTACCTTCTCGTTTCAGATACGAGATGGCCTCGCGTCGATCCATTGATTCAATCCTCGCAGCGGATCGTTCTCGCTACTAGCGGCGGTAAGTTTCTATTGACCAATCATCCTATCCCGGCAGGCAAGGGTTGAGGGCGTGTCCGACGGGCTCATTATAGGAACGGCGGGCCACATCGACCATGGCAAGACGTCGCTGGTTCGGGCGCTGACAGGGACCGATACAGACCGGCTTGCCGAAGAGAAGCGGCGCGGCATTTCGATCGACTTGGGATTCGCTCACCTGGTATTGCCGAATGGAAAATCGATCAGCTTCGTCGACGTGCCCGGGCATGAACGGTTCATCAAGAACATGCTGGCGGGGACCGGCGGCATTCAAGCCGTGTTGCTGGTAGTGGCCGCCGATGAATCGGTAAAACCACAAACGCGCGAGCACTTCGAGATCTGCCGTCTCCTGGGCATCCGTCATGGGTTAGTTGCGCTGACGAAGGCAGACATAACTACTGCTGACCAAGTGGCTGCGACGGCGCGAGAAGTCCGGCGATTATGCGCGCATTCCTTCCTGGAAAGCTCGCCTCTGGTATCGGTGAGCGCCGTAACGGGGCAAGGGCTTCCCGAACTCCGGGCGGAGCTCTTGCAGCTATCGGAAAATGTTCAGCCGCGCGACAAACAGGGGCTGACGCGCCTTCCCATTGATCGCAGTTTCGCGCTGCGTGGTTTCGGCACCGTGGTCACCGGAACTCTATGGAGCGGCCATTTACGCACAGGAGATATCGTCGAACTACTGCCGGCCAATCAGCAGGTGCGCATTCGTGGGCTGCAGGTACACGGAAAGGGCGTACAGGAAGCAGTAGCCGGGCAGCGTACGGCCGTGAACCTGGCCGGGATCGAGCACTCCGAAATTCAACGTGGCCAAGTGCTTATTCATCGGGACGAACTTACAATGAGCGCCACACTTGACGTCTTGGTGGACTGGATTCCGGAGTACCAGAGTTCGAAAAAGCGCGAAGATGTTCTGCTGCATTTAGGCACTGCCGAAATTCCGGGCACGCTGAAAGCTTTGCGGCCGGTAATAGACGGTGAAAGTTCGTTGGCGAGATTGATACTGCAGCAACCTGTGCTTGCCTTGCCGGGAGATCGGTTCGTGTTGCGGCGCCCGTCGCCTGCGCATACCATCGCCGGAGGATCGGTAATCGATGCCTTCCCGATTCTCCGTATGAGCCGGGCGAGAACCGTCGCGAGACTTGATGCTTTGAGGAATGCCGATCTCACGACGCGAATACAAATTCTAGTTGAGGAGAGTAGGGTCGGCTGTTGTTTAGCTGACCTTGTGCGTGCTACGGGAGTTACCGTCGACGGTATTCGAGATGCAGTTCAGAGCAACTCCGATTTGTTGTTCCTCAAGAACGGCGAATATATCCTCACGAAGGCGTGGCTTCAGAACAAACGTACGAAGCTGTTTACGTGGTTGACTGCCTTTCATGCAAAGAACCCGTCGGCTGCGGGAGCGCCCTTGGCGGCAGCGCGTCTTGCACTCTCGCCAGAGTTAGCCACCATTGTGATGGATGGCTTTCCCGCGGTGCGAGTACAGGGCGAGACCATCTCACTGGCGAACCATCGGGCACAGCTTACGGGCCAGCAGATACAGGTTCTTGCAAAGATTGAGGCGGCATTCCGGGAAGGCGGTTTTCAACCACCGTTACCCGATGAGGTTTTGAAGCAAGCCAGCACCGACTTGAAGCAAAGCCGCACGCTACTGGAGTCTCTCGTTAAAGGAAAACGTCTGGTTCGCATTTCCGAGAATGTTATTTTTCATTCCGACGTGGTCGGGCATATACGCGCGTCGCTCGCCGTGCATCAGGGAAGAAAATTCTCGGTTCCTGAATTTAAGGAGTGGATGAGCATTTCCCGCAAGTATGCGATTCCGCTACTGGAGTATCTGGATCGCGAGCACGTGACCCGGCGGGAAGGGGATATGAGAATTGTGCTTTAGAGCACTTGAAATACCAAGCATTTCAGGTAGTGCGTTTCGGGCACGGTTAACAGGATGGGATGATCTTGCGCCTGCGTACGGCGCTCCAACACTCTGAGTTGCTTACCGCAGTCCAGTGCGGCGGACGCAATGACCTCTAGCAGGTGCGCCTCACTCATGTGATGAGAACAGGAGCAACTGACAAGGATGCCGCCAGGCTGCAGCAGCCGCAGAGCACGAAGATTCACTTCTTTGTAGCCGCGCACCGCGCCTTCCAGGGCTGAACGGGACTTGGTGAAGGCAGGCGGATCTACGACGATGAGATCGTATTTGCGCCCCGCGGCAACGAGGCCGGGAAGATAGTCGAGAACGTTTGCCTCGTGAAAGGTGACGTTCGATAGCTGGTTATGCTCGGCATTGCGCTTCGCGGTATCGAGAGTTCTCCCGGAGCTGTCAACTGCATCCACAGACTCGCAGACCTTTGCCAGATGCAGCGCGAAGCCACCGGTGGCGGTAAAGCAGTCGAGAGCACGCCCGCGGCCGTAACGCTGGACAGCTAAATAGTTTTCACGCTGATCGAGAAAAATGCCGGTCTTCTGTCCTCCCAGCAGGTCTGCTTGAAGAACGAACCCATTCATCGCAATGTTTACGGGCCCGCCGAGATCACCAGACAGGACACAGGCTTCCCGGGGAAGATTTTCCTTCGCTCGAATTGCAGTATCGTTGCGGGCAACGATGGCTTGAGGCTGAAAGAGATCTGTAAGGATTTCTGTGATCTCGTGCGTGAGCCGGTCCATGCCTTGATCGAGTTGCTGAACAACGAAGTAGTTACTGTAACGATCAATGATGAGGCCCGGAAGGAGGTCGCCTTCGGCATGCACCAGGCGATAAGCGTCTGATTGTTCGACTACACGCTTTCGGTGTTCATCAGCCGCAACAATACGCTTGCGGAGAAAATTTGCGTCAATGGGTTCAACATGCTTACTCAAGAGCCGCAACGAAATTTGAGACGTAGAGCTATAGTGAGCTGTCCCGAGGGCGCGACCCTTCCAGTCGACCACACAAACGGTATCGCCTGGCTGGGCCGCGCCATGATCGATAACATCGCTTGCGAAGAGCCACGGGTGACCGGAGTGTGCGCGATCCGCGGCTTTCCGGTTCACACGAACGGTAGGTGACGAGGACACTCGGATCAGCTAACTAAACGTCTAGGTTGCGAACATCCAAGGCGTTATCCTCAATAAATTTGCGCCGGGCCTCCACGTCCTCACCCATCAGCGTGGAAAAGATGGGCTCAGTTTCCGCGAAGTCCTTCAAATCGACCTGGAGAAGCGTGCGCGACTCAGCGTTCATGGTGGTTTCCCAAAGCTGGTCGGCATTCATCTCGCCGAGACCTTTATAGCGCTGAATGTTTACCTCTCGCGTTCCTTCGTTCTTGATGTTGTCGAGAAGATCACGCCAACTTCCGAGCACGTCACGGTGGTTGTCCTTGACGACAGTAAACGGCGGCCGATTCAATGACGCCACCTGCTTCACCATGGCTCGCAGACGGCGGAACTCCGGCATTGTTAAGAATTCAGTGTTGATGTAACGCGTCGCGTTCGTTGGGTCTTTATAGCCAACCATCCATGCCGAGTGCTCTTCCTCGCGCTCGATGTTCACTTCAAGTTTTGTTTCACGCAGCTTTGCGGCTAGCTGATGGATCGTCTCTTCGTTTTGCAGGTCGGTCTTGCTGTCGATTGATAGGGAGAGATCAGCTAATACCTCAACAACTCGTGGGTCACGGACGCGGCGTTCGAGGCGCCGGGAGAGTTGAGCCAGCTCATCGAGCGACATGAGAAAGTTCCGTAGTTCGGTACCTTCAATAGTGACCGGATTTTCGGTATTGCCGCCAAGCTCGACAGTCAAGTTCTCCGTGGCACGCCGAAGGATTTCCCGCGTAAACTCCTTGTCATCCTTGATGTACTTTTCGCTTTTGCCCTTCTTGATGCGGTAGAGCGGCGGCTGCGCGACAAAGATTTTTCCGCGCGTAATCAGTTGCTGCATGTGACGGAAGAAGAAGGTCAGCAGCAGCGTACGAATATGGGAGCCGTCTACGTCGGCATCGGTCATGATGATGATCTTCCCGTAGCGCAACTTAGCGATTTCAAAGTCCTCGCCTCTACCGATGCCGGTTCCGATCGCGGTGATCATGGCGCGAATTTCTTCATGGCCCAGCATCTTGTCGTAGCGGGCCTTTTCGACGTTCAGGATTTTGCCTTTTAGGGGAAGAATAGCCTGGTTGCGGCGGTCGCGGCCTGATTTAGCGGTACCGCCGGCCGATTCGCCCTCAACCAGGAACAACTCGCAACGATCCGGGTCGCGCTCCTGACAGTCGGCCAGTTTACCAGGTAGTCCTCCGGAATCAAGGGCACCTTTGCGGCGCGTGAGATCGCGGGCTTTTTTGGCAGCTTCACGGGCACGGGCGGCTTCCACTGCTTTCGTGATGATCTTTTTGGTTACCGCCGGGTTCTTTTCAAAAAATTCGCCAAGCTTTTCGTTGATCAATTGCACAACGAAGCCTTGGATATCGGAATTTAACCTCCCCTTGGTCTGTCCTTCAAATTGCGGCTGGGGAAGCTTCACGCTGATGACTGCAGTGAGTCCTTCGCGAACGTCGTCGCCGGTCAGATTCTCTTTGAAGTCCTTGACGAGGTTAGATTGCTGGGCCGCGGCATTAATGCTGCGGGTGAGGGCGCTGCGAAAACCGCTGAGGTGTGTTCCGCCGTCAACGGTGTTGATGTTGTTTGCAAAACTGAAGACCGTTTCCGAGTAGGAATCGTTGTATTGCAGCGATACCTCGATGGTAATTTTGCCGCCATTGGGAAGATCACGATCACCCTCAAAGTGAATGGGGAACTCGTGCAGGACGGCTTTACCGCGATTGATGTGCTTGATGAATTCAGCGATGCCACCGCTATAAAAGAACTCTTCGGTCCGTATATCCTCGCCGCGTTCGTCGGAGAGAATAATTTTCAGGCCTTTATTAAGAAAGGCCAACTGGCGAAGGCGCTGGGCCAAGGTGTCGAAATTGAATTCCGTAGCATCCATGATGGTGCTATCGGGCTTAAAGGTGATCTTCGTTCCAGTCTTGTTCGACCGTCCGGTTTGCGCCAAAGGGGCTTTGGGAATACCGCGCTCGTAATCCTGCTCCCAAGTAGCCCGGTTACGCCAAACTTCCAGATGCAGCGACTCGGCGAGCGCGTTAACGCAGCTTACGCCGACGCCATGCAGACCGCCGGAGACTTTATAAGTATTAGAGTCAAATTTTCCACCAGCGTGAAGCTTGGTGAGCACGACCTGTGCCGCGGATACGCCTTCTTCGGCATGAAGATCAACGGGAATTCCACGGCCATTATCGACGATGGTGATGGAATTGTCGATGTGAATAGTAACGCTAACTTCTGTACAGTAGCCGGCCAATGCTTCGTCCACCGAATTGTCCACGACCTCATAGACGAGATGGTGAAGACCCATTTCCCCGGTAGAGCCGATGTACATGGCAGGGCGGAGGCGAACAGCTTCCAGACCTTCCAGGACTTTAATGCTGGTGGAATCGTAACTTTCGTTTTGAACTACTGTAGGCATATTTTTACACAATCAACGGGACAATTGAATTGCCCATCACAGGGCGGCAGTCAACTTACGGCACAATCAGATACGCATCGGCATCACAACATAGCGGTACACGGTACCCTCGGTACCGGCGTGGGGTCGCAATTCGCCAGCGCTGTTTGAATCTTTGAAGTGGAATTCCACTTCACTCCCTTCGACATTCCTAAGGAAATCGACCAAGTATTGCGCATTGAATCCGATTTCCACCTCCGCTCCGTCGTAGTTCACAGGAATTGTCTCCTCGCTCTCGCCTGTCTCCGAGATGGAAGAATGGACTTTGAGTTCGCCGTTCAGAATCTGAAAGCGAATGGCACGCGAACGTTCATCGGCGAATTGAGCGACACGCTCGATTGCTGACCTCAGCTCATCACGCTGTAATACTAGTGTATAAGGGTGCTCTTTAGGAAGCACGCGCTCGTAGTCCGGGAAGTTCCCGGTCAGCTTGCGGCTGAGCAATAGACGCTTGTCGATACGGAAGAAGAGATGATTCTCATTCCCGGCGAATTCGATGCGCTTGGTCGGATCGTCACTGGCGAGCTTCTGAATTTCGCTCATGGCTTTTTTTGGGAGCAGAGCCCGAAACGGCTCTGCTAACCCAAGATCTACCTTCTTCTCGACCATGGCCAGACGGTGGCCGTCGGTGGCCACCATGATCATGCCGGTTTCATTCAGAATCAACAGCGCTCCATTTAAGGTGAAGCGCGACTCCTCGGCGGAGATGGCAAAGATCGTGCTCGAGATCATCTGCGAGACGAGGTTCAGAGGCATTTCCGCAAGAGTATCCGGCATCTGCGGAAGTTCGGGGAAGCTCTCCCGCGACATGCCGGCTATTCGCGTACGGGAGCGCCCACAGACGAAGCTCGCCCACTGGTTATCTCCCAGCTTCACCTGGACCTCGGCATCGGGCAGCAGACGCACGTAATCAAGCAGACGCCGGGCCGGAATAGTGCCCGCACCCTGTTTCTTTACTCGGGCAGGGCAAGCACAACGAATCCCGAGCTCCAGGTCAGTGGCGGTGAGCCAGACCTGTTCACCATCTGTTTCGACCAGGATGTTTGACAGAATTGGGATGGTCGTCTTTTTCTCCACGACGCCTTGCGTCAGTCCCAGTTCCCGCACCAGATCCGACTTGCTTACTGAAAATTCCATAACGATTCGAGCAGTGTCCTTTTTTCCTGTACGCTTATTATTACTACGATTTTTTTTTAGTATTAGAAAGAACCAGATTAGTAACGCCTGTGGAAATGTTGAATTCCTCCTAAATTATAGCAATATTTAATATTTATAGCAATTTCGACCTGTGGAATACTCGTGTGGAAATTCTGAAGAATGTGATCGGAGGCCGATCTTCAACAGAAAGGAACCTTGCTAAAAGGGTCTTCCTGTGGAAATCTTCAGAACTCTATTGCAATGAGTCCATTACAGAATGGATAAGGTTGTTTAAATCGTCGTCGCGCTGGCGTAGCTCCTCGATTTTCTGAACGGAATGCAGCACTGTGGTGTGGTGTTTTCCGCCGAAGTAACGGCCTATCTCAGGGAGAGATGCGTGTGTGAGTTCTTTCACTAAGAACATGGCGACTTGGCGGGGATATGCGATTTGGCGGGTGTTGCTCTTCATCTTCAACTGAGACGGTTGCATCGAAAATTTTTCGGCAACCGCCCTGACGATGGAATCGACTGTGATGCGGCGGTCATTGCCGGCGTTGAGATGTTTGAGAGTTTGTTGTGCCATGGCCATGCTAATCGGCTGGCCGGTTAGCGAGGAAACGGCAATCAAGCGTGTCAATGCACCTTCCAGTTCACGGACATTTGATTTAGTTTTAGTGGCAATAAAAATACGGACATCCTGGGGCAGGTTGACGTTTTCGGATTCCGCTCTCTTGTCCAGAATGGCCATTTTGGTCTCCAGATCGGGAGGTTGAACGTCGACCAAAAGCCCCCACTCGAAGCGGGAGCGAAGACGCTCCACTAGGCCGGGAAGCTGATTCGGGGCGGAATCGCTGGACAGAACGATTTGCTTGCGATGGTCGTAGAGCTCATTAAAGGTGTGGAAGAACTCCTCCTGTGTCCGCTCCTTCCCGGCGATAACGTGGATATCGTCGATGAGCAGAACGTCGGCTGTGCGGTAATGACGATGGAACAATGACATCCGGTCGAGCTTGATCGAGGTGATCATCTCGTTCATGAAACGTTCACTGGAGGTATACACCACATTCAGGGCGCTGAAGTTATCAAGAAGGCAGCGTCCGATGGCATGCATCAGATGCGTTTTGCCGATTCCAACGCCGCCGTAGATGAAGAGCGGATTATAACTGCGGGACGGCATAGTGGCTACCGCATGGGCGGCCGCATGCGCGAGCTGATTGGAGGAGCCAACAACATAGCTGTCGAAGGTAAGGCGAGGATTAAGCCAGGATACGGAGTTTTCAAACAGAGGCTCGGCAGGTTGGTGAGGGTTGGGGGAGTGGTGGGCTACAGGACCATTCGGGATGGCAAAAGGAAATGCGGATTGGGCTTGCGACTCTATTTTGTAACGGATCTGCTTTACCGGAAGCCGGAGTTCTTCGATGGCGGTACGAATTTGAGCGCTATATTCCTGCTTGATCCATTCTTCGCTCGTCTCGTCGGAAACACGAATCGTCAACTCACCATTTTCGAAAGAGTGAAGCGAGGTTCGAGCAATCCAGTTTCCGTATGCTCCGCTGCTCAGCTTACCGGACAGCCCACTCTTGATTTGCTCCCAAACGTCGCCCAACCTCAACACTCCTATTCACCGTCGCCAAAGGACAACAGTTTTCCCACATCATTTCCACGCCTGTGGAAAATCTTCATTACCCTTGATTGTGAGGCTTAGTCACTGCTCGTTATGGCAGCGATTGAGGGTTGGGGGAAAACCGCTTGCGCCTTACGGAAACCTCAGTCTAGCACAGGAGAGCACATTTCAAAGATAATTATAATTGCGGGATATGTGCTTGAAACCATTGAGTTTGCTGAACGGAATGGATATAAAAATCCTGTGGATAACCTGTCGAGCGTCGTGGGCAGGACTTGTTAAAGGCAGGTGTTGCAATCAGATGAATTGACTTCCGAACAAAGTCATTAGAGAATGTCGATAGAGCTGCAAACGCGGGAGTAACTCAGTTGGTAGAGTGCAACCTTGCCAAGGTTGATGTCGCCGGTTCGAATCCGGTCTCCCGCTCCATGATTTCATAAGTTACGAACGAAACATGCAAATAGCATGTAGTCTTAACGTAGTAATCACAGCTCTAACGTAGTAGTAACGACCGACTAATAATGCTTGTAGCCGAATAGGTTCGGGTCGCGATGATACCAACCGGTAGAAGTCCCCTGACTGATTTGAGTGAACAAGTTGGGGCGCTATCACCTTCCGAACTTGAAAAAGGCGAGAAGCCACTTCAGAAACATTGAGTATCTCAGCGGCGTTGCGGGTCTCACTCCGACGCGTGAGACGGCAGTCCCTCCCATCTTGCTAGATAAGAGTTGGACGGCCGGGATCAAACAGGGCATCGAAGTGGTGCCCCATCCATTCCTGACCACGAACATAGATCTTTCCGAGATTCGCGGCGGGAGCAACGGTAAGATCCTCGCCTGCCCAGGAATGCAAGCCGGCAATATCCGGAAAAAACGAAACAGTCGAAGGCGCCATAGCCCATGATCCGCACCGAACTCAGGGCATGCTCGCTTGGCGGAAACACTTTCGGGTCGACATGGCAACAGACGTTGATCAGGTTAGGTTCTTGAGGCTTGCTTCGAGCAGTCGTTTCGTTCCTTCGTAGGGATCATTCGTGTCGTTGGAGCTGAATTCCATCGAGTAGTAGCCACGATATCCAGCCTTCTTTGCAATCGAAAAAATTTGGCTGAGATCGACGCGCAAAACACCTTTGTGAAACTCCATGTCCTTTACGTGGCTGACATTGTATGCATGTGGAAATAAGGCTTGGAGTGCCCGGTAGTTGTACTGCTCGTCTCCAAGTTGCCGCGAATTGCAGAAGTCCGGCAAAGCGCGCAGAAACGGACTATTGACACTCTCGATGATCTTCACAACATGAAAAGGATCCTCCGTCGTGGCGTTGTCGTTCTCTAAGTTGATGACAATGTTCTTCTGCGCTCCATACGCGGCCACTGCTCTTAGGCCCTCCACAGCACAACTCAAGTCGTTCGGAGTCTTCGTCCGAGGTACATGAATTCGAATGCTGGGCGAACCTAGGATCACGGCGCCATCCACCCACTTGCGATAGATGTCAAGAGCTGTGGCTCGCTCTGCGGGGGTAGAGCAAAGCTGGACCCTTACATCACACGGGATGTTCACTACTCGAACTCCGGCTTTCTTGAAAGAGTGGCTTAGATCATGTACATAGTCGGGCTCGATGGATTCAAAATGCCTGCTCCAGGGTTCAATGCCGTGTACGCCGAACTTCTCTGGAATACTTGCCGCGAACTCCTGCACAGTCATGAGTTGGGCCCCTCCTCCTTGGCTGTGCATAGAAGGAGTCACAGATGCCACCGATCCCTGTTGGGAAGACTTTATGAGGGATCGGAATGGGTAGGTCGATACAGATAAGCGTCGACGGGGGTCCGTTGGAAAGTTTGCCGAAGGCTTTAGTCTTGCCGAAGTTGTAGCGGCACGAAGCGAGCCGGCCAGTGTCAAAGAAACGCCCAGTAGCTCTCGACGACTGATAATGAAATTCATAAACGGTAGTGTCGCAGATAGCTGATCACCGCTATAAGTTCTCGCGCTGCTGGTGCCTGGTCAGCCAAGCAAGCACGATTTCATTCGCAGGAAGAGGTGTAAAAATTTCTTGACAGACTTAGTAAAGGTAGTTAATTTAGTTCTAACAAAGATTGCAACGGTTATGAAATGAAGCCGACGAACCCTCTCCTGCCATTTCGCGTCAAGTCAGAAGGGTCATCTGTACCGGCACGCCCTGCACGTATGCGCGAGACGAATGTTCGCGATCTGTTGGGTCTGCTTCGAAGCCACTCACCGTGTTCGCGTGCAGATCTGGTGCGGTTGTCCGGGCTAACAGCACCCACAGTTTCTGCAGTTATCAGCCATCTGCAACGGCGAAACCTTGCAACGTCTCTCGGGCATGGCACTTCGAGTGGCGGCAGGCCGCCCGGCCTACTCGAGTTCAATGCACGGCACGGCTACGTGATTGGAGTGGATATCGGCGGATCAAATGTGCGGCTTGTACTTGCGGATCTTAATGGCACTGTGGTCGGCCGGTGGAATTCAGTTTTGCGATCGGAGCGCAGCCCCAAGGCCGTCACGGAGATCATCGCGGTCGGCGTCTCCCAGTTGAGCCAGCAGCAGAAAGTGCCGGAGAAGAAGATACTGCAGATCGCCGCTGGTGCGCCCGGTGCCACAGACGTCACTGCAGGCAGAGTGCTTTCCGCTCCAAACCTCACCTCTTGGCATGACGTCCCACTTCGTGATCTGCTGCAGAACAACATACGAATTGCCACCACAATCGATAACGATGTGAACCTCGGCGCACTCGGCGAAGGATGGCGTGGCGCCGCGCGTAACGTAGACGACTTCATCTATCTGGCTATCGGAACCGGCATAGGCGCAGGAATCATGGTGAATGGAACCCTCCACCATGGCGCGAACTGGTCAGCGGGGGAGGTCGGCTACATGTTGCTTCCTGGACTTTCAGACGATCCACCTACGACGGAACACCCAGGGGCGCTTGAGAGCGCCATCGGTGGGATAGGTATCGAGCAAACCTGGGCTGAGGAGATGGGCGCAAATGATGCCGAGGAGCGGCTTCGCGCGACTGATATTTTTAAGCTGGCTTCTGAGGGCGACAGCCGCGGGCGCGAATTCTTATACCGCGCTGCCGAGCACTTGGCGATGGCCATCACAAATTTGAGCCTTGTTTTAGACCTGTCATTAGTGGTTCTGAGTGGGGGCGTTGGCGGCCATCCCTCACTTCTGCAGGCCATCCAGCGAAGGTTGGAGCGTAACCAATTTGCGCGGCCTCAACTGGTGTTAAGCAGTCTTGGCGGGGAGGCGCCATTGTATGGAGCAGTCTGGCTTGCTCTACGGGCCGCGGAATTGCGCGGCTTTAGACGGATGGCGTTTGATCCGGAGACTGAGCATTCTGCTTCGCTGGTCAAGGCTTTTTAGCTTTTTTTGGCGCTACTGACTTTGTAAATCATATATACGAAGTCCTGGAAGTAGCAGAATTTCATAATGTGAGAAGCCCAGTAGTCGCGGTCTGCCTGACTATTCTTTTCAGAGGGCGGTCTTAGTCTGAGTGTGTCCGTGTGAATCGCTATCCGCGCAGAGAATTGCCGTCGAGCAGAAAAAAATGAATTCATTAAGAACAATCGGATTGCTCACTTGCCTGCTTTTCGCTGGATCAGAGGTCATTCTGGCCGGAGCTCAAGAGCCGGGGCAGACCGCACCCCAGGCCAGTGCTTCTGCCGGCCCGCAATCCCGGCATTCGGGCATTCCAGCAGCTCCGGACCAGGCTGCCGTGGATCGCGGAAAGACTCTGTTTGAGCAGAACTGCAGCTTCTGTCATGGGAGGGATGCTAACGGTGGTGATGGTGGTCCAGACCTGATTCGCTCAGTGTTGGTGAACCACGACGAGCATGGCGATCTCATCGCGCCCGTCGTCCTGAACGGACGCCCCGGCAAGGGAATGCCCAAGTTCAATCTCACGCAGCCACAAATTTCTGATATTGCAGCCTTCCTTCATGCGCGCAATCGGTACGTTCGTTATCGTCAGCTCTACCAAGTTAAGGACGTTGTCATAGGGGATGCAAAAGCGGGGGAGAAGTATTTCAACGATGCGGGCCAGTGCAGCACGTGTCATGCTGCGGCGGGGGATCTCGCTCACATCTCCAAGAAATATGAGCCCGAAACATTGATGCGCAAATTCTTGTATCCAGCCCATGGCTCTGCCGCAAACGAGGGTCCACAGGATCAGAGAACCATACCGACCGTTACGGTTAAATTGGCTTCGGGCAAGTCGTTCTCTGGTCCGTTGAAGCACCTTGATGAGTTCACCGTCTCGATGTACGACTCATCGGGTGATTATCACACCTGGGCGCGTGAGGGCATCGATGTAGATGTTCATGATCCCCTGGCGGCCCATGTCGAACTTCTGCAGAAGTATACGGACGAGGAGATCCACAACGTTCTTGCTTATCTGGAGACGCTGAAATGAAGCTCAGCCTTTCTTTCTTGGTGCTTGCGCTGTCATTCTGGGCCACCGCGCTCAAGGGTCAGGCGCTCGACTCAGCCAAGCTACTCCAACCTCTCGGCGATACATGGCCATCTTTCGGGGGCGACTACTCCGGCCGTCGCAACAGTTCGCTGTCTCAGATCAACGCGGCTAACGTGAAATCGCTCTCGCTTGCCTGGGTGTACCACGCAGGCCAGGGAGCCATTAAGTCAACCCCGCTCGAGGTAAACGGCGTTCTTTACTTCACTGTTCCCGACCACGTGTGGGCAGTCGACGCGCGCACTGGCCGTGAACTCTGGCACTACATATGGAAATCCCAGGGGGGCATCCACATCGGCAATCGTGGTGTGGGCATCTATGGCGATTGGCTTTTTTTCGAGACTCCCGATAATCACCTAATTTCTTTGAATATCAGAACCGGTAAGGAGCGGTGGAACAAGGTCATTGCTGACCTGACACTTGAATATTTTTGTACTTCTGCTCCGCTGGTAATCGGCAATCACGTTCTAGTCGGCGTCGGCGGAGACTCGATGGATGTCCCTGGTTTTCTCGAAGCGCGCGATCCAGAAACGGGAGATGTTCAGTGGCACTGGAACACCACACCTAGACCGGGGCAACCCGGATCGGATACCTGGCCGAACCCTGACGCAATGAAGCATGGGGGCGGCCAGACTTGGATGCCTGGCACCTATGATCCAGAGCTACATCTGCTGTACTGGGCGACGGGCAATCCTAACCCAGTGATGGCGGGCCAAGGCCGCAAGGGCGCTGATCTCTGGACCTGCTCCGTCGTGGCACTCAATCCCGACACCGGGAAGATGGTCTGGTATTTTCAAGATTCCCCGCACGATACTCATGACTGGGACGCCGTTCAAGTACCAGTTCTCGTGGATGGAGAATTCCATGGCAAGCCGCGCAAACTTCTGGCCCAAGCTACCCGCAACGGCTACTTCTTCTTGCTCGATAGAACGAACGGAAAAAATCTTCTCTCGGTTCCCTATGTAGATATCAATTGGTCAAAGGGTGTTGACGCCAACGGAAATCCGGTCCGCAACCCGGAGAAAGATCCCTCTGTCGCCGGTACGCTGGTCGAACCCAGCGCACACGGAGGAACTAACTGGCAGACACCGGCGTTCAGTCCAAAGACAGGCCTCTTCTATCTACACGCCGAGAAGTCCTATAGCGTGTTCTTTCTGACCGACACCGATGCGAAGCCAGAAGGATACGGCGGACGCGACGACAAAATCTGGGCCAAAGAATTCATTGAGGCTATTGACTATCAGACCGGCCGCGTCCGCTGGAGGCATGACATCGGTCCGGGCAGCAGTTATATGGGTATGTTAAGCACGGCAGGTAACTTGCTATTTTCCGGTGATAACTCGGGAAATGCCCTCGCGCTAGATCCTGCTAACGGCCACACCATCTGGCATACAAATCTGGGAGGGGTAATGAATAACGCACCGGTCACCTATGAGCTGGATGGCAAGCAATATCTTCTCTTCGCAGCCGGTGATAGTCTTTACGCCTTTACTCTCCCAATCAATTAGGTGAGTGAACAACATGAAAAATTCGCGAGAAGGGTTATGCTGCTGAAACAATTACTGTCGGAACGCAAACACATTGGTCTGCTTGCCGTCGCCCTATTGCTACATCTTATTTGTCCGCGGCTTCTGCTGGCGCAGGGACGCAATTATGGACGATCTATGGTGATCAGCCAACAAGGAATTGTTGCCACCAGTCAGGTCCTTGCTTCGGAAACAGGTGTTCAGATTCTGGCTCGCGGGGGTTCGGCGGTGGATGCAGCGATCGCCGCCAATGCTGTGCTCGCGGTAACTGAACCGATGATGAATGGTCTCGGTGGAGATATGTTCTGCCTCTATTGGGATGCCAAGACGGGCAAACTAACCGGCCTGAATGCTTCGGGCCCTGCGCCCCGCGCGCTCACTCCGGAATTTTTGAAACATGCCGGTTACAAGAGCATGCCGACTAAGGGCATCCACAGTGTCACGGTTCCGGGAGCCGTGGACGGATGGGCGCGCATGCATAAGCGTTATGGAAGGCTTCCCTGGAAGGATCTGTTTCAAGCAGCGATTCTATATGCGGAACAGGGATTCGCAGTGCCGGATATTATTCAGGGATCCTGGGCCGATCCGATAACTCTAGAAAAAATTGAACCCGGTAGCGAAGCAGCGCGCGTATTTCTTCCGGCGGGAAAGCCCCCGCAGGTTGGCCAAATCTTTCGCAATCCCGAAATGGCCAAGGCCTTCCGCCTACTCGCTGATGAGGGTCCCAACGCGTTCTATAAAGGTGAAATCGCGCAAGCGATTCTCCGTACGTCGCGCCAGATGGGCGGAACCATGACAGCGGACGATCTTGGCTCTTTCTCCTCTGAATGGGTCACACCGGTTTCAACTGATTACCGTGGCTGGAAGATTTATGAATTGCCTCCCAATGGCCAAGGGATGGCTGCGTTGGAGATGCTCAATATCATGGGGATCACTCCGGCGACAACCGGTTCCCCGCTCGACGCTGCTGAAATACACAAGCGCATCGAGGCGATGAAGCTGGCCTATTCTGATCTGGTCCGCTACGATGCTGATTCGCGTTTTGCAAAGGTGCCGGTTCAAACGCTGATTTCAAAAGCCTACGCAAGCAAGCGTGCCGCGCTCATTAATCCGCACAAAGCCGATTGCGACGTGCCTCCGGGTCCACCGATCAACGGGGACACGACATATCTCACTGTCGTTGACCGGGACGGCAATATGGTGAGTTGGATTCAGAGTCTGTCAGCAGCTTTTGGCTCTGGTGTGGCTGTGGACGATATGGGTTTCGTTCTTCAAAATCGTGGATCCGGCTTCACGCTCGACCCTAATTCCCCGGATGTGCTGGCGGGTGGCAAGCGGCCGTTCCACACGATCATTCCAGCCTTTATGGAGCGAGGCCACCAGCATATTGGCTTCGGTATTATGGGTGGCCCAAATCAACCGCTCGCCCATGCTCAGTTTGTATCTGATGTGGTTGATTACGGGATGAATGTCCAGCAAGCTCTGGAAACGGCGCGTTGGACAAAGGCGTCCGCGCATGGATGCGATGTTTCGATTGAGGACCGAGTGCCCCTCGCAACGTTACAGCAGCTTTCCGAGTGGGGCCATCAGATCCGCATTCGCAGGGCTTACACGCTTGAAATGGGTCGAGGACAGGCCATATTGCATGACTCGAAAACCCAAACGAACTACGCTGGTTCAGGCCCGAGGGCGGATGGCTCTGCCATCGCTGAATCGATATTCGATGATGCCGCTACGTCCCGCGGCCACAAGTAACTAAGTCGGAAAACTGCTCTAAGTATCTGAGACTCTCCGGTCGAACCTTGTCCGGCGAAAATTCCCTCTTAACACGTTTTGACATGTTCTTTTGAAGAAAGGTCGTTGGCAATATGAGTGCTTACAGAAAAGAAACAAACTTCCGTCGGCGTTCAGCAAGCTTGTTATTGCTTGGTTTCGCTTTGCTCGTCTGCAATTTCAAAGGGATCGCGCAGATAACCACTGCCGACGTCCTCGGCACTATCTCGGATTCGAGCGGAGGCATCCTGCCAAACGCCAAAATCGTTCTCACTAATAAGGGAACCCAGAGCGCCCGTACGCAAGTGTCGAATAATGCCGGTGAGTACACTTTTGTGCAACTCCAAAGCGGAAACTACGTCATCACTGTCACTGCGCCCGGCTTTCAGAAAGTTGTTGTTGAGGATATATTATTAGTCGCTGGCGACCGTCTTCGCAAAGACATTACGTTGGGAGTAGGTGGTAGCACCCAGACTGTGGAAGTCACCAGTGCCCCTCCTTCGCTGGACACTGACTCATCGGCATTGAGTACGGTGGTCACCACCAAGCAGGTGGAAGATCTGCCGTTGAACGGACGTAACTTTGTCCAACTGGCGCAACTGGCGGCCGGGGCAACGGAAGCACAACCGGGCGCCATCTCCAACGGCAACCGCCCGGATGACCGCCGTCAAACGGCGGCCGTGGCTGTTAACGCTGAGTCGGATAACTTGAACAACGAACTTGTGGACGGCATCGATAACAATGAAGTTTCAATCGGGACTATCGGCGTCCGGCCGTCAATTGATGCCATTGCAGAATTTCGGGTAACATCAAACCTTTATCCGGCCGAGGCTGGAAAGACACCTGGCGCCTTCATCAACCTGATCACCAAGTCGGGCACCAACGATTTTCACGGATCCGCCTACGAATTCATTCGCAACGACGCCTTGGATGCAAGGGACTTCTTCGCCTCGATTGGTCCTAAACCCGAATACCGCCAGAATCAGTTCGGCGGCAGTGTCGGCGGTCCTATCGTCAAGAACAAGACCTTCTTTTTTGGAGATTACGAAGGGCTTAGAATAATCCAAGGCACCACCAGCGTGAGCACTGTTCCCACGTTGGCGGAAGAACAAAATCCGGGCAACCTGTCGGACATACACAGCCCTGTTATCCCTGCCAGCCAATTGGATCCGATTGCGCTAAAGTTCTTTGCACTTTATCCAGCGCCCAACCTGCCTGGAACCATCAATAACTTTACGTATAGCCCCAACGTCACGCAGCAAAGCAATACGTTCGACGGTCGTATAGATCAACATTTTTCAGAGAAGGACAACTTTTTCGGTCGGTACACCTTCAACGGCGTGAATACATCAACACCTAGCGCTCTGCCGGCGGTCAATGGCGTTGAGCCAGGAGGAGTTGCCTCCTATCCGGGGCTGGCGCAAGAATATGCCCAGCAGGTACTGCTCGATCACACGCATATCTTCAGTCCCAATCTCGTCATGGAATTAAAGGCTGGGTACACACGCATCAACAATACTTCGTATCCGCTTAATTACGGTAAGAACTTTTCACAGCAGTTTGGGATTGTAAACGCCAATATTAGTCCGCTTACCTCGGCCTTATCGAACGTTTCGATTACCGGATACGCCGGCTTTGGCGACTCCACCTACTTGCCGATTGTCTACCTGGACAATACCTTTCAGTATGGTGGTTCACTTACTCAGACTTTAGGTAAGCACACGCTTAAGTACGGTGCGGTTCTCATTCGAAGACAAGTGGAAAATCAACAGAACACTTCGGGTCCCGGCAGCTTTACGTTCAACACATCACCGACCAGGTTTCCTCTTGCCAACTTCCTGGAAGGCGTCCCTTATCAGGTGACGCGCATAGCGCAACTAGAACCGCGCTACCTGCGGGACTGGGAGCCTAGCGCCTATATCCAGGACGACTGGCGTGTGACCAAATCACTTACCCTGAATCTTGGTTTACGGTATGACATTATCACTCCCTATACCGACGCCCACAATCAGCTTTCGACCTTCGATCCAGCGACAGGTTCTGTACTTATCGCGGGAGTAAATGGGGTGAACGGTAGTGCGGGCGTTAAGACCGACTACGGATCAATCGCCCCGCGCGTCGGGTTTGCCTATAATTTGAGGCAAAACACGGTTTTACGTGGCGGCTACGGCCGAATCTATTTCCGCGATTCCTCATCTCCTTCGCTGCCTTACACGAATCCACCCTTTGTCACAACCTATTCGCCGAATCCATTGACGGCGCTGCTCTCCACGCCGCTGCCTCTTCCAACAGCGCAATCAACCCTGAGCGGCGCTTTGCGCGGACTTCAACTTAATTACCAGAATTCGTACGTTGACGATGCGAACTTCAACATTGAGCAGTCATTTGGGGCCACAGTCTTGACAGTCGGCTATGTCGGGGAGTTTGGACGTCGCTTACGTATTAATCCCGATGTGAATGCCGCACCTCCTAGCCCCGTGAGCTATGTCACGCGAAGGCCTTTCTATTCCACCCTTCCTCAGGTAACATCCATTCTCGTTCAGGAATCAAAGGGCTACTCCGATTACAATGGGCTGCAAGTCTCGCTTCAGCGGCGCCTCAGCAGAGGAATTACAGCCAACGCAAACTATACATGGAGTCATGCCATTAGTGACATTCAGTCCTACTCGCAAGGCGGCTCGTTCTCTAGTGCACTACCTTCGCAAACCGCTACATTGGAGCGCGGGAACAGTGACCTGGACGTCCGTCATCGTTTCACCTTAATGCTGAACTATGAACTCCCGTTCGGCCGGTCATTGACAGGTTGGGAGGGGAGCGTCATTAAGGGTTGGCAACTCAACGCCATCGACACCTGGGAAACCGGGTTCCCGTTCTCCGTAGTCAACTCAAGTCCGCGAAGCAATACCGGAGTCAGTTCCGACCGGCCGAATGCGATCAACAGTCCGGCGTTAAGTGATCCGACCATTTCACAATGGTTCAACACGAGCGCGTTTCAGGCTCAGCCTTTTGGCACCATTGGGTCCGCTTCGCGCAACTCTCTTTATGGCCCGCATTTTCGACACTTCGACCTCTCTCTCTTCAAAACGTTTCAGTTGACGGAGTTCCTTCGCCTTCAGTTTCGGGCTGAATCTTTTAACCTGACAAACACGCCCAGTTTCAATCAACCGAATGGAACCTTAGGTTCGACGTCGTTCGGCACAATTAGCAGCACGAGGACGGGCAGCACTCCGCGCCAACTCCAATTTGCACTGCGACTGATGTTTTGACGCACCCTTCCAAGTTGCAAGCCCGTCAGGAGATGTACTGCATTGTTTCCGCAGGATCTAGGTGCTCCTTTCTGTGAATGCGGCAGCAGGCCGAACGACCAAACTGTGGCCGTCTGGCGAGATTCGAACCAGGCATTCGGGCCACATGCTTTGACTACTTGCAACCACTCCTGCAGCTTTTCTCGGAACCTTCGGGACGTGCGTACTCGACATTCCCCAGTTGAGCAGCCAAGCCTAGACCGCCGGAGAGGGGAATGCTCTCCTCTGTTTTGGCTGAAAAACAGCAGTAGGAAAGCCACATAAAGAGATCCAATACCGCCGATGATCCCGACAACACGGCAGCCCACAAAGGACGAAAGGACGGGAACAGAAGCAAAGCGCTTGGTTTGCCTGCTGCCGTTTGATCCTGACGAGATCTATCCCTCTCGCCTTCTCGATCGTGCGCTTGGACGCGATCAGCTCGCGGTTGGTCTGGCGCAGCACCGTTCCGGCGCGCCCATTGACCCCCGGTGAATCTACCCGGGCATATCCCGGGTCGTTGTTGATTGTTCAATGCCACCTCACCTCCCGCTCTATATGTTTTTTCACCCGCCTTTAACTTGGCTCGTTCCCTTCCCTAAAGTTTTAGTTCTGCTTAGCCGATTTAGCGGTATGAGCGACACCTACAAGTAAACTGAGCAGGTTTTTTTCCGTCTCATTGACTGTCGGGAGATTGCGAACTCATGAAATTGATGCTGAGGTGGGCAGTGTGCACAGGAATCTTTCTTGCGCTCAGCTTGACCGCGTCGGCTGGAACAAGGAGTTCTCATGAGGTTGCCGGGAGTGTTCGCTATCCTGCTTTTGGCTGGCCGCTTACCAGGCCGGAACGTTTCGAACACGCATTAGGCCGCCTCACGTTTGGACCACGGCCCGGAGATCTTCAGCAAATTCAGCATGAGGGATTGAACAGATGGATCAAAGGGCAACTACAGCCTGAGAAAACCCCTGAGAACCCGGCTCTGGCCCAGCGCTTAGAGCTATATCAATCCTTGCGGACAGATATTCATGACACCTATGCTGATTACCCTCCGCCACGATTGATACGGGCCTTCGCTCGTAAAGAAAGGCGGCTACCCGACGATCCGGAATTGCGGGCGACTGTGGCGCGTTTGGCCTCCCGCTACAACGAGAATGAGCAGAGTGGTGCCCCAGCGACCCTGAACGCGATGCCCGTGGCTCTCCGCCGCGAGTCGATGATGTTCCGCAATCCGGAGAACGTTGTGGCCGCCGACCTTACAGCGGGTAAGTTGCTGCGCGCTATCTACAGCACTCATCAGCTTCAAGAGCTTCTGGTGGATTTCTGGTTTAACCACTTCAATGTCTTCATCGGAAAAGGCGCGGACCATTACTTGCTCCCCAGCTATGAACGGGAGGCTATAAGACCGCACGTTTTCGGCAAGTTCCACGATCTTTTACTGGCAACCGCGAAAAGCCCCGCCATGCTGTTTTACTTGGACAACTGGCAATCGGTCGGACCGCAAGCACTGGCTTCGCGCCCGCAGGCATCGAGGAAGACAGAGCGCGGGCTGAATGAAAACTATGGGCGCGAACTGCTGGAGTTGCATACGCTCGGAGTGGACGGCGGATATACCCAGAAGGACGTCATCGAGGTCGCGCGTTGTTTTACCGGATGGACAATGCAGCCGCCCCGTAAAGGCGGCGAGTTCGAATATAACGACAAGGTTCACGACAAAGGCGAAAAGATCGTCCTAGGCCATCTAATTCCGGCCGGGGGCGGGATGAGCGATGGCTTAGAAGTATTGAACATTTTGGCGTATGACCCGGCGACGGCCCACCACATCTCGTTCGAACTAGCGCAGAAGTTCGTGGCGGATGATCCACCGCCGATGCTGGTAAACCGGATGGCGAATACTTTCTTAAAGACCGATGGCGATCTGCGCCGGGTGATGCAGACCATGCTGAAGTCGCCTGAATTCTGGTCGCAGGGTGCTTTCCAGGCTAAGGTGAAAACGCCTTTCGAGATGGTTGTCAGCGCGGTCCGGGCAACAAACGCCAATGTGGATGCGGCCTATGTTTTGGCGAACGAGGTGCAGCGTTTGGGGGAGCCGTTGTACAGAAAAATTGAGCCGACAGGCTATTCGAGCGCCAACTCGGAGTGGGTGAGCTCGGCGGGTTTGCTTGACCGTATGAACTTCGCGCTAGCTTTGACGAATAACCGCATCGGAGGCGTGCGGATTGATGTTGCCGGGTGGCAACATGCGACGCAAGATGATCCGGCGGGGTTGGCACAATCTCTACTCCAACGCCGGCCCAGCAAGCAAACGTTGGTGGCGATCAGTGACATGCTAGCGAATCCCGATTTTCAACAACAGCTTACGGCAAGCATGAAAACCGGGCCGCCGCAGATGTTCGGTTTAGTGGCTGGGCTGGTGATTGGTTCACCGGAATTTCAGCGCCATTAGAAGGAGAGGAAAGCGAGGCACTATCGATGGATTCCCGCAGAATATTTTTGAAAAATTCGGCATTGGCGATGTTTGGTATGGGCTCCATACCGAGCTGGCTGTCCCGGGCGGTTTACGCGAAGGACGCGCCAAGCGAGCGGAAGAAAATCCTGATCGCTATTTTTCAGCGTGGAGCTGTTGACGGCTTGAATGTTGTCGTGCCGCATGGGGAGCCGGCTTACTACGCGCTGCGGCCGTCGATCGCCATTCCGCGACCGAATGGAAGAGGTCCAAATGGAGCAAATCAGTCGGCCATCGACCTCGACGGGCATTTCGGACTACATCCCGCGCTGCATTCCTTGAAGCCGCTTTGGGACTCGAGACAGCTCGCTATTGTCGAAGCCGTCGGGTCGCCGGATCCGACGCGCTCCCATTTTGACGCGCAAGACTACATGGAATCCGGCACGCCTGGTTTCAAAACCACGCCCGATGGTTGGCTCAACCGGGCGCTGCGACGGGAGGCGGCCTCTTCGCCGGTAAGAGCGGTAAGCCTTAGCCCCGATCTTCCTATGACCTTACGGGGAAGGAACGAAGCACTCGCTGTCCGCGACATCAACGATTTCAAGGTGAAGGACACGCGCATGGCGGATATCTTCGAATCGATTTATGAAACGAGCCCTGATCGAGTCCTGAATGGGACTGGCCGGGAAACGTTCGATGCTGTAAAAATGATGCAATCGATCGGGAAAACGCCTTACCGTCCAGCCAACAATGCCACGTATCCAAATGGGAGGTTGGGACGGAATCTGCAACAAATTGCCCGGATCATTAAAGCCAATGTGGGTTTGGAAGTTGCATTCACGGATGTCGGCGGCTGGGACACGCACGTCAACGAAGTGGCGACGCAGCCGCACGAAGGGCAATTGGCAAATCTCCTCCGCGATTTCGGCAATGCGTTGGCCGCATTTTCCGCCGATATGGGCGACCGCATGGCAGATATCTCGGTCGTGACGATGTCGGAGTTCGGGCGGACCGCGAAAGAGAATGGCGACCGGGGAACCGATCACGGCCACGCCAACGTGATGTTCGTTTTAGGCGGCGAGGTGCAAGGTGGAAAAGTATACGGCAAGTGGCCCGGTTTAGAGCGGGAACAACTCTACGAAGGACGCGACCTCAGCGTAACGACGGATTTCCGCACTGTGCTTTCCGAGTTGGTGATGAAGCAGATGGGAAATCGCGAGATCGGGACGGTTTTCCCTTATTTTCACAACGTCGCAGAGGATAGCATTTTAGAGGCGTAGATCAGCTTTTATCGGGGAGTTGCTTTGCGCCAAAGCAAACTGCCAGGCATCTCCTACAATGCGGTCTAAATCGGCCCGGGTGGGCTTCCAGCCTAACGTGGTCTGCAGTTTTCTAGAATCAGCCACCAAGCGGGGCGGATCGCCTTCGCGCCGTGGGGCGACCGTATGCGGCACCTTTTTAGCCGTGACTCGTTCCACTGCTTCCAAGACTTCCTTCACAGAGTGCCCGATTCCAGTACCGACGTTGAACACGTTCGAGGCTCCGCCATCAATCAAATACTCCACCGCGGAAACATGGGCCTCGGCAAGATCGCTGACATGAACGTAATCGCGAATGCAGGTACCATCCGCCGTCGGATAGTCATCGCCGAACAACGACATCGATTTTCCGGTAAGCACAGCCTGGAGCATCAAAGGGATCAGATGCGTTTCGGGGTCGTGCAGTTCGCCCAGTCCGGCCTTCGGCTCTGCGCCGCAGGCGTTGAAGTAACGTAAACGGATGCTGCGGAACTCGCGGTAACGGTCCAGCCATTCGAGAATTTTTTCCGTCATCACTTTCGATTCGCCGTAGGGATTGATGGGCGCGAAGGGTAGATCTTCGGTGATGGGATCGCGCTCGGGAATGCCATAGGCCGCTGCCGTGGAAGAAAATACGACCCGCTTCACTTCGGATCGCAGCATGGCGTTGAACAGGGATAACGAACCGGCGGTATTGTTCGTGAAGTAGGCTTCAGGTACCTTGGTCGATTCACCGACGGCAATATAGGCAGCGAAGTGAATGATGGCGTCGAAGCGCTCCTCCGTCATCAATGCGGCCAGCTTGTCAGTTTCGCTCAGATCGATTGCGCGTAGCAAGCCGGAGGGTACAACTTTCTCGTAACCTCGTGACAGGTTATCGACGACGATGACGGAGTGGCCGCTCTTCTGAAGAAAATATGTGGTGTGGGAGCCAATGTAACCAGCTCCGCCGGTGACAAGAATTTTAGCCAAGCACCTTGAGTGTAGCGAAGCAGTAAAGAAAGTAGCCCGAATTTGTAAATACGAGATCGCACGCGGCTGCCGTTACATCCTGAAGGTATGTCGTTGCTGGAGTTGCGGAGAGTTACAAAGCGATATCAAACCGAAAGCGCCTCGATGGCGGCGATACAGGACGTCTCGCTTCAGGCAGAACCGGGAGACTTTGTAGCGCTGGTGGGACGGAGCGGGTGCGGCAAATCAACCTTGCTTCATTTAGCGGGTGCCGTGGACTTTCCGACCTCGGGTGAGGTCGTGCTTGAGGGGGAAGTAACAACGCGGCTGAACGATAAAGAGTTAACGAGACTGCGTCGTGAAAAGGTCGGGTTTATCTTCCAGTCATTCCAACTGCTGCATACGTTGAGTGTAGTGGAAAATGTGGAGCTGCCGTTGCTGCTCGCGCGCAAGGGCAATGTGCGCGCAATCGCGCTTGAAAGGTTGCGCTGGGTAGGCATTGAGCAATACGCCGATCGTTTAACGCATCAGCTTTCCGGGGGGCAGCAGCAGCGCGTGGCTATCGCTCGCGCACTGGTTCACAGCCCACGTGTATTGCTTGCCGACGAGCCGACGGGAAACCTGGACACCGCCACCGGCGAGGTAGTGCTAGAGCTACTTCAACGAACATCGCGAGAGTTTGGAGTAGCCGTGATGATGGCAACACACAGCGCGGAGAGCACGGGTTTTGTGAATCGGGTGGTTTATATGCGCGACGGCCGAATTGAACATACTGACGTGCCGCTGGCAGTGCGATGACGGAACACTGGCTGTTGTTCTCCCGCCTGATGCTGCGGCCGCTTCGTCGCGAACCGCTACGAACTCTTCTTACGATCCTGGCAGTTGCATTAGGCGTTGCCGTGGTGGTGGCGATTGATCTTGCCGGGCAGGCGGCGGCGGGAAGTTTCCATTCTTCGCTTGAGTCTTTGGCCGGAAAGAGCGACCTTCAACTGAGTGCAACGGGCGGTCTGAATCAGAATCTGCTGGGGCGTTTGGCGCAGCTTCCGTACGCGTTCGACTTTGCGCCTCGTATTGCGGACTTTGCTTCGGTCGACGGGAAGGGCGAAGCGTTCCCGTTCATTGGAATCGACCTGATCGGCCACCCCGGGAAGCAGGAGATTGCGCAGGGCAGTCTGGGCAGTGAAGCAAGCGAGCTCGACACCGGGAATCCGATCTGGGTTGGGCAGCAACTTGGGCTGCATGTTGGCCAGCAGGTCCGCCTACTAATCAACGACCGCATGCAGGCATTTACGGTACGCGGCGTGTTGCAGCGCCACAAGGGTGAAATCGGTGAGGACACCGCGATTGCGGCCGATATCGGGCTGGCGCAGCAAGTAACAGGCAAGATGGGCAAACTGGACGACATCGACGTGACGATTCCGCCGGGCCGTTCGCTCGCGGACTGGGAGCAATATCTTCGTGCGCAAGTACCGCCTTCCGTAAATATCGACACGGAGGGTTCGCGGACGGACGAGAATCGCAAAATGCTGGCTGCATTCCGTTGGAATTTGCACGTGTTGAGTTACATCGCACTCGTGGTGGGTGCGTTTTTGATCTACAACACGATCTCGGTATCGGTGGTGAGGCGCAGGAATGAAATTGGCGTCTTACGGGCGCTGGGCATGACCCGTAATGCGGTCACCACAGGCTTTCTAGCCGAGGCGTTATTTTACGGTGTGATGGGAAGCCTGCTCGGCTTGGCGCTTGGCCGTGTAATGGCGATCGGCGCCGTGAAGTTGGTGGGCAACACGGTACAGTCTCTCTACGTCAGTAGCCAGCCCGCGCCGATGGAGTTCTCCTTCAGCGGGGTAATAACCGGACTCGCCATCGGGATTGGTGTTTCCGTTCTGGCGGCGTGGGCTCCGGCGTTGGAGGCTGCTCATGTCGCTCCGGTAGAAGCTATGGCGCGCGGTCGCGAAGACTATGTAGTGAGGGTGCGATCGCGCCGCACCATCTGGGTAGCCATGCTCCTGTTCGCGGCTGCCGCGGTTTGTTCGCAGATGCCCGCGGTAAATCGACAGCCAATTTTTGCTTATATCGCTGCGATGCTTTTAGTTGCCGGGACGGCAGTCGTGATACCGAACATCGTTACGATGATGGCTGGCCTGACTAGTCGCGTGATTGCCAAGCTCTTCGGTGTGGAGGCATTGCTAGCTCTACGGGGCCTGCGGGCCTCCCTTGGACGGACTTCTGTCATGACAGCGGCCCTAGCCACCGCCATCGCCATGACTGCAAGCGTCGGCATCATGGTAGGCAGTTTTCGTGAGACCGTCTGGCTGTGGATGAACAATCAGCTGAAAGCCGATTTCTATCTGCGTCCGGCAGGATCGGCGGCGGCTGACCGCCACCCCACCATGAGCGCCAGCATTGCGGATGCCATTGAGCGATTACCGGGCGTGTCGGCTGTCGATCGATTTCGCGTTTATCCGATCTTTTACGAAGGCCTTCCTGCCTCTTTGGGAGGCGGCGAGACCAGCAAACAGCAGGCGTCGGCAGCGACGCGTTTCCTTCCCGGCGAAGACCGTGCTGCAATTTTGTCGAAGCTGCCGACAGGCAATTACGCCATTGTTAGCGAGCCCTTTGCAAACAAGCATCGCGTGCATGTAGGAGACACGCTTCACCTGTCACTGGACGGCGCGAATAGGATGTTCCAAGTGCTCGGGATTTACTACGACTACTCGACGGAGCGGGGCTACATTGTGCTGGACAGGCAAACGTTGCTAAAGTATCTGCCTGATCCCGCGGCGTCGAACTTGGCCGTGTACTTGAAGCCGGCTGCAAACGAGGCAGACGTGCGCCGCGGGATTGACAACGTCATTGCGGGACGCGCGGTGCTGGTGTTTACCAACAGGAAGCTTCGTAGCGAAGCGATTGCCATCTTCGATCGCTCGTTCCGTATCACCTACGCGCTGGAAGCAGTGGCGGTGATTGTCGCAGTACTGGGGATTGCGGGAGCCTTGTTGGCCTTGGTGATTGATCGCCGGCGTGAGTTCGCCCTGCTGCGGTTTGTTGGCGCAGCGCAAGGGCAGGTGCGCCGCATTATCCTCTACGAAGCAGCCTTACTGGGATTGCTCGCCACAGCGATTGGGTTGGTTCTTGGCACGCTTTTGTCTCTGATCCTTATTTTTGTGATTAACAAACAATCTTTCGGCTGGACGATTCAATTTCATTGGCCGTTGGGATTGCTGGTGTCCGCGCTGGCCGGCATCTATGCGGCAACGGTACTCGCCAGCCTTTATCCGGCACGGATCGCCATGAGGCTGAACCCGATTGAGGTGATTCATGAAGAGTAAAGTGGCTGCTACTCTGCTTGTCATCGTATTGCCTCTGCTGGCCGGGCAGTGGCAGGTTGCGTTGCCGGGCTACCATTACGAGTTTCCCCGCGATCATTTTAGCCATCCCGAATATCAAACCGAGTGGTGGTACTACACGGGAAACCTGCGTGCAAATGACGGGCATCGCTTTGGCTTCGAGCTGACGTTTTTCCGACAAGCGACCGCTACCCCGAAGCAGGCCGCGGAAGACGCGAACAATATTTGGAGCCCGGACCAAATCTATCTGGCCCACCTGGCGCTGAGCGATATTGACGGGAAGAGCTTCTATCACACGGAACGTTTGAATCGCGCGGGCCCAGGTTTGGCTGGTGCAGCCTACACGGATCACCGTTACTGGAACGGCAATTGGCAAGTACGTTGGCTATCGACGAGTAGTAATGAACAAGAATTGCAGGCAGTCTGCGATCGATTTACGCTGCGCCTTCAACTGAACCCTTCCAAGCCATTCGTTATTCAAGGGAAAAATGGAATCAGTCAAAAGGGACCGGAGCCAGGCAAAGCCTCGCACTATATCTCATTCACGAGAATTGCCGCAAACGGTCAATTGACATACAAGGACCGACAATACTCTCTGAGTGGTCTTGCGTGGATGGATCATGAATTCTTCACTGAGCAACTCGATCCAACGCAGGCTGGATGGGATTGGTTTGCAATTCAGCTAAATAACAACGAAGAGCTGATGCTATACCGGTTGCGAAAAAAATCGGGGCAAGGTGATCCATACTCATCAGGTACGTACATAGACGCCCGGGGGAACGCGCATTTCCTAGATAGTACGCAATTGTCCTTTTCGTCGGACGGCAAGTGGACAAGTCCACAATCCGGCACCAGCTATCCTATGTCCTGGCAGATCCGTATTCCAATACTCCACCTGGAGTTGTCGGAACAAACGGCGCTGAAAGACCAAGAGCTCTTCAGCAAGAACAGCGTGACGGCTGGTTATTGGGAGGGTGCGGTGACCTACGATGGCCGCATCCATTCGCAGCCGGTAACCGGCGTTGGCTATCTGGAGATGACCGGCTACGGGCAACCGCTGACGCTGGGTTATAAGTGATGTGTTAAAACTGACGCAATGCGTGTTCCGCGATGAGTTTTCGATAGAGCTCAATTGTTTGATCTGCAATAGCATCCCAGCTAAATATCTGTTCAACGCGCTTTCGACCTGCTTCTCCAAAGCGCGCGCATTTGTCGGGATCGGCTAGCAGCGCGGAGATTTTCGCTGCCAAGTCACGCGCAAACTGTTCCGGCTTTGTGGGAAAGCTAGTAGCTGGATCTTGTTCGAACGGGACCAAGTAACCGGTCTCTCCGTCAACGACGACTTCCTTGATGCCACCGGTGGCGCTGGCGACAACGGCAGTGCGGCATGCCATTGCTTCCAGGTTGATGATGCCGAACGGCTCATAGATGGACGGACAGCAAAACACCTGCGCATTGCTGTAGAGCTGAATTGCTTCTGCTTTCGTGACCATCTTTTCAATCCAGATAATGCGCGAGCTATGCGCCCGTGCCTCGTCCACTTTTTGACGCAACTCCGCGGCGATTTCCGGCGTATCGGGAGCACCCGCGCACAACACCACCTGTGTATCGCGCGGCAGATAGCGAATAGCATCGGCCAAATGCGTGACACCCTTCTGCCTGGTGATACGGCCCACGAAAAGCACGTAAGGAATGGCAGGATCAACGCCGTACGTCTTGAGAGCCGTTGCGTTCGACGTCTGCTGATACTCAGCTAGATCGATGCCGTTGTAAATGACATGCACGCGCTCCGGCGGTACAGGGTAGACGCGCAGAATGTCTTCCTTGGTACCGTTCGATACGGCAATCACGGCATCGGCGTCCAGTATCGCGGTGTGCTCCATCCAAGAGCTCATGGCGTAACCGCTTCCCAGTTGCTCGGCCTTCCATGCCCGCAGCGGTTCCAGGCTATGCACGCTCAGAACGAAAGGAATTCCGTAGAGCTTTTTTGCCAGAAAACCAGCCATGGAGACGTACCAAGTGTGCGTATGTGCAACGTCGACTCCGGAAAGAGCTTTGATCTGCGTCAAGTTGAGGCTAAGCGCTTCCAGAGCGCCTTTGAACTTTCCTTCGGTTCCGTTTGTGATTTCGCTCCACGGTTGAGCGCCTATAACTTGCAACTTTCCTTCATTAGATTTTTGCTCTCCCCAGCAATGGACCTCCACTTCGATTTTTTTAGCTAGCTCACGGCTGAGATAATCGACGTGTACTCCTGCGCCTCCATAAACGTGAGGCGGATATTCGCGCGTGAATAGAGCTGCTCGCATGGTTCAGTCCTCCAGTACCGGGTTTGATCGAGATCGCCAAACAATCTTAGTACGTCTCAGCAGACTTAGTAAGAATAATCGGCTGAGGCGGCCTGCGGACCAGGGCCAAGGCGGCCAAGAAAGCGGGAAAGAATCGCCGATATCAAGCAACAGGCGATTACGAATCCGAGCGCATACCGAAGAGTGAATAGTTGTGAGGCGAAGCCGATAGTTGGCGGCCCCACAATGAATCCGATATAGCCGATTCCCGTCACTGTTGCGATACCGGCGCCCGGGCTGACCGACTCGACCCTTCCCCCGGCGCCAAAAACAAGCGGGATAATGACGGACAAACCTGCGCCTGCAGCGGCAAATCCAGGCAAAGCCCATCCCGGTGAGTGAACTGCCAACGCACAAAATAAGCCAACTGCTGCGACCAAGCTGCCGGCGCGAACGGTCAGCAGCGGACCCAGCCGAGCCGTGATGAGATCGCCCAGGAGCCGGAAGATCGCCATCGCGGCTGAGAATACCGCATAGCCCGCGGCGGACATACCGGGGCCAGCTTTCAAGATCTGCCGCATATAGACGGCCGTCCAATCCGCAACGGCTCCTTCGGAGAGAAGAATACAGAAGCCGATGGCACTAAGAGCGAACAGAACACGAGGAATTTTGTTGAGTGGGAGTCGATGCTGCTCTGGCTGCAGCCCATGATGCGTTTCCAATAAAAATTTCGCAAATATAAAAGTGACAAGTAGATAGGCTGCAGCACTGAACGCGAAATGGGCGAACGGTTGCACATGATGCGACGCGATGAGTCCGCCAATCCCGGCGCCTATCATGCCGCCGATGCTGAACATAGCGTGAAAGCGAGACATAGTGGGAGAGCCAAGCCGCTTTTCTATTTCGACTCCTTGCGCATTCATGGAGACGTCCATGGCCGCGGCCATCATTCCGAATAGAAAAAGCGCTACAAAAAGAGTAACGGCGTTGAAAGCAACTCCCGGCAAAATCAAGGTAAGACAGAAACCGATGGTGGAACAAATCGTAACCTTCTTGCTTCCGTAGCGACCGATGAGAATGCCTGCAATCGGAATGGAAGAGACGGCGCCGAAGGCTGAGCCAAGCAGCGTCAGGCCTAAGATGCCGTTGCTCAGGTTCAAATCCGATTTGACGGAGGGGATTCTGGAAATCCAGGTGGAGACGATAAAGCCATGCAGTAAGAAGCATGTGACCGTGGCCCACCAGGCTTTTCCAATTGTTGAGTCCTTCACTTCCCCTGAGTGTACGGGACCGTTGCCTTATTCGATAAGCTAAAGCCATGAACCTGTTGCTGAAAGACATTGAAGACAGCATGCCGGTTGTCCTACATCCACCGCTCATGACGGATGAAGAGTATTTCGAGTTTTGCCAGCAATATGAGGGCGTGCGGATTGAGCGCATGTCCGACGGGTCGGTGGTGTTTATGGCTCCAGCGGGTTTAGAGACAGGATTCCGAAATAACGAGATAGCGGCTGAATTGGGCCAGTGGGCGAAGCACGATGGGCGAGGCCGCGCTTTCGATTCCAACACGGAATATATTTTGCCCGACGGTTCAGCGCTTTCCCCGGATGCTTCCTGGGTATCTCGCGACAAGATCGAACAGCTTTCTTCCAAGCAAAAGCGGATCTTTCCTCGATTATGTCCGGAGTTCGTGATTGAGCTGATGTCACCAAGCGACCGGGTTGGCGAAGCCAAAAAGAAGATGCAGCAGTGGACCTCCAACGGAGTGCAACTTGGATGGTTGCTCGATCCTGATCGCCGGACCGTGACCGTCTACCGGCCCGAGGCGGAGCCAGAGACGATTGTGAACGCGGAGCGGGTGGTTGGCGAAGGTCCTGTGACGGGTTTCGTTTTAGAGCTGCAAGATATCTGGGCTGGCCTTTAGAGCGTTAGCTATTCTGCCCGCAAGGCAATTACCGGATCGATGGTGGTTGCGCGACGCGCCGGAATATAGCTTGCCAGGGCTGCGACGCAGAACAATAGAATAGCGGTCCCAGAATAGGTCACAATGTCGGTGGACTGCACGCCGTAAAGAAAATTCGCTAAAAACCGAGTCAACCCAAGCGATAGAATCACGCCTGCCGCGATTCCAGCAACGGCAAGCTTCAAGCCTGTTCCAATGACAAGCGCCAGCACCTGTTTGGGCTCGGCTCCTAGAGCCATGCGAATCCCAATCTCATTTGCGCGTTGTGCAACGGAATACGCCATTACGCCGTAAATTCCAATGCAGGCCAACGTAAGGGCGAGAAAGGCAAACAAGCCAAGAAGCACCATGCGAAATCGGCGTGACGAGAGCGACTCTGAAACGACGTCGCGCATTGCGCGGACGTGAAACAATGGCTGATCTTTATCGACGGAGTGAATAGCCGATTCGATTGGCGACGCGGCGCTAAGAGGGTTTGTTTGGGTGCGTACAACTATCGCCACAGTTGGCCAAGGGTTCCTTGCGTAGGGAATATAGACGGCGGGCACAGGCGTTTGAGCAAGGCTATGTTGCCGGATATCGGATAACACTCCGGCGACCTCGCACCATTGATTTGCATCACCGCAACCGTCCACCTTTACCTGGCTGCCAACGGGATCCTTTCCTGGCCAAAAACGACGGGCAGCAGCCTCGTTAATCATTACCATCGGCGGACCACTCGTATCGTCTCGGTCGGTGAGGGTGCGTCCCTCAACGAGCCGAACGCCTAAGCTGCGGAAGTAATCGGGACTGACCACGGCGTAATCTAAATCGGGATTGCCCGAGGGCGAAGGTGTCCGGCCTTTCACATTCATGTCACGACTGCTGTTTCCTGGATTCAAAGGAAGCCGCGAGGTCGCGCCCGCGTAGGTAACGCCGGGAACCGCCCTGATGGCGTCGAGCATTTGATCGACAACCACGGCACGGCTGACTGCTGTAGGATATTGAGCCTGTGAAAGCGCGAGTTCTAAGCTCAGAACTCGATTTGGATCGAAGCCTGCTTTGGTGGTGAGTAAATTGCTGAAGCTTCGCAGTAGAAGTCCCGCCCCGATCAGCAGCACCATTGCAAAAGCAATTTCGGACACTACTAGGACGCTGCGGGTCCTTCGTGTCTGCGAACCTCCAGTTGTGCCGCGGCCTCCTTCCTTCAAGAGGCCATTGATATCGAGGTTAGCTGAGTGCAGCGCCGGAAACAACCCAAAAACAATACCTGACCCCAAGGACACGGCTGCGGTAAATGCAAGGACTTGAAGATCCAGCGTCAGCGTTGCGCCCGTAAGCATTTCTGGCGGTGTGAACAAGCGGAGCGGTATCAATGCGGCATAAGCAAATAAAACTCCTACCGCTCCGCCGGTGACGGCAAGCAAACTGCTCTCGGTTAAAAGCTGTCGTACAATCCGCCGCTTGCCAGCTCCTAATGCGCCACGAATGGCCATTTCCTTCTGTCTCGCGGTCCCTCGTGCGAGTAGCAGATTGGCCACATTGGCACATGCAATTAACAGCAGCAGCGTGACAGATGCGAGAAGGACCAGCAAGGCGGGCTTCGTCGTTCCAACCAGATCGTCGTGCAATCTGATGACCGCGGAACCCACCGCTTCCTCATTGTTTCCGTACTGCTGCTTTAACCTGCGAGCAATCGTATTTGTTTCAGCCTGGGCCTGAGCTAGCGTTACTCCCAGTCTGAGTCGGCCGATGGTGTCGAAGTAGAAAGTATCTCTCAAATTCGATTGATCGACAGTTGGACGCAACGGATGCTCAGGTACGGCAAAGCGCGACAGCGTCCAAGCCTCACAACCCGCGGGGAACTGGAAGCGCTCTGGCATTATGCCGATAATTGTGCGAGATTCTCCATCGATATCGATAGCTTTTCCAAGGATCTGCGGATTACCTCCATAGCGACGCTGCCATAATGAATGGCTCAGCACAACAAGTTGCGAGCCTGGCTTATCCCCCTGCGCGCTAAACACGCGACCAATTTGGGCCTGAACCTCCATCGCCGCAAAGAAATCAGGTGTTACCACTGCGCCGTCGACTCGTTGTGGCCGGTTCCGTCCAGTGAAGTTGAACGGTTCAGCACGAAATCCCGCTAGATACTCAAAAACGTGAGATTGCCGGCGATAGTCCAGAAAATCGGCCGGCGACGGGCCTTCCGTTTCTCCGTTATCCAGCCGGCCATAAAGCATGATCAGCCGCCCCGGATCCGGATATGGCAACGGGCGAAGAAGGACGGCATCGATAACGGTGAAGAGAGCCGCATTCGCCCCAATGCCGAGCGCCAGAGTAAGTACAGCCGCCGCGGTAAATGTTGGATTACGGCGCAAGGTCCGGAAAGCGTAAAGCAGGTCTTTGCGTAGATTGTCCCACCACAGCGAATGCCCGCGTTCGTAAAATTGTTCCTGTGCCGCGAGTTCGTTTCCGAATGCTCGCCGGGCCGCTGCTTGTGCCTCGTCCTCGTTCATGCCCTCGCTTCGCAGCCGGTCTGCCTCCAGCGCAATGTGAGCTTCGATTTCAGCGGAAAAGTCGCTTTGCTTGCGCCGCCGCCACATATTTTACGTCTCCATTCCTTCCGAACCCAGCACATACCCAATCGCCATCGCTAATCTTCGCCAACGGTTCGTTTCGCTCGCGAGTTGTTTGCGGCTGGCCTTTGTCAGGGTATAGAACCGCGCTTTACGGTTGTTGTCCGATATCCCCCATTCCGCAGTGATCCAAGTCTGAGCTTCTAAACGTTGCAGCGCGGGGTACAGCGCTCCGTGATCCACCAAAAGCTCGTCCTTCGAAGTTTGTTGAATCGAGCGCGCGATTCCCTGCCCATGCTGGCGGCCAAAGACAAGTGTTCGCAAAATTAGTAGATCGAGCGTGCCCTGCAACAGGGTCAGCCGTTCCTTTTTCTTCTCGGGTCGGCATCTAACAGGAGTATCCGCCTGCTTGGGTAAGATGTCAACAGATATCTAAACGCTGGAGTTTATAAAAATTTGGAGATAGGAGTGATATAGTTGCGCGGCTGTCATTCTCCGTTAGTCCGTGGCGCTCGATTGCGGGTAGGCAGAGCTTTGTGCGGCTTGTTTTACTTGCAGTTCCGCTAGGGCTCGCGGCCCAGCAGCCGACTGCGCCTCCGCCGGTACACCTGACCGCTGAGCAGGACCATCAGCGAACGTTGGATCTTCTGCACATCAAGGCGCTACGTCCGGGTGCGGATCCACACCATCCTGAGTCGCCGAACGCCGTAAACTACGACGAGTCGAAGGCGAATCCTTACACGAAACTGCCAGACCCGCTCGTGTTAAACGACGGCCAGAAAGTCACAACGCCCGCGATGTGGTGGACCGAGCGTCGCCCGCAGATCGTGGAGTATTTCGACCGGGAGGTGTACGGCCGGGTTCCGAAGAATACACCGCCGGTCCATTGGGAAGTGACCAGCACGGCTCACGAAATGAACGGTACGGTGCCGGTGATTACAAAAAAACTGGCAGGGCACGTCGATAACTTCTCATACCCGCTGATCGACGTCAACATCCAGGTGACCTTGACCACTCCGGCGAACGCAACAGGTCCGGTGCCGGTGATTATGGAGTTTGCTTTCGTTGTTCCTCCGGGATTTAAGTCGCCCAAAGGCATGGCTGCGCCGCCGGAGACAGGGCCTACCTGGCAGCAGCAGGTTTTGGCGAAGGGCTGGGGCTACGCTGTGTTCATTCCGACAAGTGTGCAGGCGGACAATGGCGCGGGACTCACGGAGGGCATCATTGGCTTGGTGAACAAAGGACAGCCGCGCACACCGGATGACTGGGGTGCGTTGCGTGCGTGGACTTGGGGCGCGAGCCGCGCTTTAGATTATTTTGAGACCGATAAGGCCGTGGATGCCAAGCAGGTGGGGATTGAAGGCCACTCGCGTTACGGAAAAGCGGCGCTGGTCGCCATGGCGTATGATCCGCGCTTTGCGATTGCTTATATCAGCTCTTCCGGCGAGGGAGGCGCCAAACTAAATCGGCGCAACTTCGGGGAGCGGCTGGAAAACGTCGCCGGAACGGGCGAATACCACTGGATGGCGGGCAATTTTTTGAAGTACGCTGGCCCGTTGACCGCCAACGATCTGCCGGTGGATGCTCATGAATTGATCGCTTTGTGCGCACCACGGCCCGTGTTTATCGGCGACGGCGCAACGCATGGGGATGGATGGGCGGATGCGAAAGGTATGTTCCTCGCCGCAGTGGCCGCCGGCCCGGTGTACCGATTACTGGGCAAACAGGACATGGGGACGAGCGTGCTTCCCCCGATCGAAATTCCTCTGACCGCGGGTGACGTCGCCTTCCGGCAGCATAGCGGAGGCCATACGCCTGGACCGAACTGGCCGACGTTCCTGACATTCGCGAGCCGCTATCTGAAGGTGATGTCACCGGCCGCGACGGCGGCCAGGTAATCGGCGCAAAACAGTTAGGGAAAAATTCGGAAGCGAACTTCCGGGCCGTTATGCGACCTGTGAATCTTGAAGTAATAAATCGTCCATTCTTCATCGACTAAGATATCCGCGTCAGATCCTCGCAGACGGCCAGCGTAGTTCACCTTCGGGCCGCTGCGGGACAAAGGGTCTACGAACCGGTAGAAAAAGACGGATCGCCATTCCTGCCAATTGCGAACTTTGAAGCCGCGAAATATGGGGTCGGCGAGGTCAGGGTCACTGTTTCTTAATAGACCGTCTTTATCTTGGAGAGCTGCTGCTTTGCGAGCGTAGGGCGGAAGACTTTCCTTCGGACACTCTGAAATGGCAAGGATGTCATGGTTGACCACCAGCCTGTAGGCGCGAGTCCGCAGCACACGCGAGATTTCTTGGGCGTCGGTATCTGCGAGAGTTTGACCGGACAGTGAAGCTGCCCGTTTCAGATTGACCGGGGCCACGCTGCCGGTTGCTGGCGGAAAGACGATGCGCTCGACGTAAATGATGTCGCCGGGATACCCATCGAGAAATGACTTTCGAATAGGCATGATGCTCTGGAACGGCAAGCCGGTATAGAAGGCAAGATTTAAATGTTCGTTAGGCGAGGCATAGAGCCTTGTGGAAGGAAGCAACGGCTCTGCTTGAAGATGGCGAACAACAGTAGCAAGGCTCCCCCAGGATTGGCCCGTTTCAGGTGAATGCTCCGCACGCAGATTGTGACCGCTAACGGCGAGCAGTAAGAATGCAAGTAGGGGTGCAGTGAGCAGAGAAAAGCGCGGCAGGAGAATACGGGAAGCAACGGCGCAGAACACAGAGCCAAGCAAGAGCGTAGGTCCCCAGTAGCTCAAGTTGAGTCGCTGGGGGAAGAAACTCGCGGCTGGCATAAATAGCATGAAGGACGCGTAGCCACAGAGAATCCAAAGGGAGAGAATTGCGACTGGAAGAACGCTTTGACGCAGGGGACCCCTCACTCTGGCAGGCATGTTCGACCTTCGCGGAAGAGCCCAGAGGATGAGAATTGCAAATGCTCCGAAGAATAAGAAGTAGATGGGGCGGGCGAGTGGAAAGTTAAACAGGGCGGCGGGGAAGGAAAGGAGCAGGCGCGCCGGGGGCAGATACCCGAGACCGGAGAGAAAGCCGGTCGCAAAAATCCACGGGATCGTGCATAGTCCGAGAATGACAGCAAAGACCGTGAACTTTTTTAGGGAGCCAGGCTGCCGCCAGAGCACGAACGGGGTCAGTATACAGAGAACCAGGATGCCGGCAGCAAATGTGACGAGATGGGTGTAGAACAGTAAAACAAATGCACATGATGCAAGGACGTAGTGTTTCCATTGTCCTTTGGTCCAGACCAGCCAGAGACACAGCAGGACGGCGGTGCTGAGCGTGACGGTTGCCGAGTAGTACCGGGCAATGGTGGCCAGATCGATCTGGGTTTGATGGACGCAACCGACAAGTAGCGCCGTCCATCCCGCGTCGCGACCTAATAGAGCTGTGCCGCCAACGTAACAAAGAGCCAGGAAAAGGGCGCTGAATAGCACGGCGGGGAAGCGGCCGGCGCGGGATCGGCGTTTTAGCTCATTAAGGCTGCGGTGAATGAGAAATCCGGTATTTGGCTGGTCGGGATGTATGCCATATAGCGCAAAGGAGGCGGCCATGGAATACAAGGGCAACCAGCCATGATAGGTGGCCAATCCGCGATCGGAGTAGCTGATGTCTTTAAACTCGTACTCCCGGCTTGCGGGCCAAGGCTTTATCAGGGTGTTTTCGAAGATCGGCAGACCGAGATAATGATCGACCGGCACGCCGTGTTGCAGAATCGTGAGGGCGTTGATTGAAGATTCGGATTCGTCCACCCAAAAAGGGCGGACATCGAGATAGTGCATGCGCCGGGCAACGCCGGCAGAGATAACCAGCAGAATGAGAACGAGTTCAAGGAGACGGGAGCGTGATAGCCACCCTTTCAATGCTCAACTCCGGGCTCAATCGCTGGAGAGAAGTTCTGTTCGTTGGCATCGTAGATAGTATTTTTATGAGCGAGGCGTCCCAGATACCAGTCCATAAGCGGGGGGCAGAGATTTTGCATTGCGGCAAACAGGCGTCCTAATTCCGGTACGTAGATAGTGTTGAGCCGGGGCGACTCAGCCGCCCGCACGATGGCGGCGGCAACCTGTTCCGGGAGAACAACCGGGCGCAAGTCGCTGAGCTTCGAGTGGACGGCTCCCGCTAGAACATTCTCGCGGAATCGGGTAGCGACAATTCCGGGGCAAATTCTGACGACACGAATTCCCTCGTCATGCAACTCGCGCCGGAGAGAGTCGCTCAGGGCGTGCATCGCGAATTTTGAAGCGCAATAACCGACCGCCCAGGGCATCGACACATCTCCCGCGACGGAACCGATGTTGACGATAACGCCGGCTCTTTGTCTGCGCATGGTCGGAAGGACGAGTTGTGTCAAGGCAAGAGGAGCGATGACGTTCACCTCGAAGAGCTGGCGAAGCAGTTCTGGTGAAAGGTTTGAGGGCGTCTCGTAGAGTCCGACACCGGCATTGTTTATCAGCGCGTCGATGCGCCCGAAGCGTGCGAGTGTTTCATCGAGAACGGCCTGCCTCAGTTCCGGGTTTGTGAGATCGCCTTCTATGGCCAACACAGAGGAACGCCGCCATCGTTCCAGGTTCTCGCCAGGGAGCGCCACGGTAGCAACCCTCCATCCTCTATCGAGAAAATGCCGCACGGAGGCAGCACCAATTCCTTGCGATCCGCCGGTGACGAGTGCGACCGGGGAGTTCAAGCGGGAGTTTTGCATATCGTAGCTGGAGCGCACAGAGGGCGAGTTCTCCAGTGCAATTCAGTGTCCAGCGCGTAAGTGGCTCTTTCGAGGATGCGGAGGTGGTGCTTCGTCGTGAATTCTGCCTAATGCGCGAGAAGTTAAACAAAATGGAAATAGTTCCGAAAAAGTGGCGCTCGGGCCAGTGACTAAATAGCGCCGATGCGGTCTTTTTGGGCTTCGAGATCTCTAAGCGTCCTTACGGTGCGCTTGCGGCCGATACCGAAATAGACTGTGACTGGGTACGCTATGCCGATCACGAGCGCAATCAACAGACTCCCGGTGGATACCCAGAAGCCGTAGGCGAGCAGGACGAACCCAAGCAGTCGCAGACCATCTTCAAACAGGGCTAAACGCTTCACAAAAACTTCTTCTCCGCTGAACCACGCGAGGACGGCGACCTTTGCCACGGGAGTACTCCGCAGTTGATGTAAATTTCTGGAGAGCATAGCGTTTCGGTAGAACAGAATCAGCGCCGCGCCGAGTTGCCCGATTAACAACACGATTAGGCCCGGGTGCAAGCTGAGCCATTGTGTCCGCCAGAGGAGGAGGGCAATCAAAATGGTCATGAGAACGGCAAATCGCAAGTGCTTTGCGTTGCGCGCTTGGGCCAGAGCGATCACCTGGAAGTATCGCGCGGCGGTCGCTTCCTGCATGCAATTAGTTTATAAGGAATAATACTGAATGTGACCTTCGACTCACTTCCGTCGCATGGAATGCCGCGGCGTGCGTTTCTGATCGTACCGGTGGCGTTCGTGGGATTGCTTGCTTTATTCCGACGGACGCCGCCGTCCTTGCCGGATGCGGCGCGGGACGGTACCGGGCCGTTCGTTTCGCTGGTTCTATTTGCCGACAACGGTCAGTGCACAGGTATTAGAAAGATTCGGAAGCTGGTTAAAACGGATGCGCAGTGGCGGAAAGCGTTGACGGGCGTAGAGTATGCAGTAACGCGCCGCAAAGCCACGGAGTTTGCTTTTACGAATCGTTATTGGAATACTCATGCGACCGGGATCTACCGCTGTGTTTGCTGCGGAAACGCACTGTTCGCCTCGCGGGCGAAGTTCGATTCTGGAACGGGTTGGCCAAGCTTCTCCGCTCCCATTGCACGAGAGAACATTTACACAAGTGTGGATCGGAGTCTAGCAGTGGAGCGCACGGAAGTGCTATGCCGGAAATGCGACGCGCATCTTGGACATGTTTTCGACGATGGACCCCCGCCTACCGGAACGCGATACTGCCTGAATTCAGCCGCTATTCAGCTTGCTGAGTGCTCCGCCGAAGATAAAGTCACGAGGTGAGCTTTGAGGCGGCTGCCCGGCTTAGCTCGGTCGCGGCTCCGAAAAGAAGATGAGCCGCAAAGGCACTTCCGTGGGAACGGGTCGTGCGGGCGAAGGGATTTGAAAGTCCGGAGAGCGCTATGGGGATTTCATCGCCCAATAACCAGACAGCCGTGCCGAAAAGGGTGCCGCAACCGGCTCGGGCGTAGCGAGTATTCTCGACTGCCAAGGCGTACGCGGCTCCGGCAAGCGCTCCGTAGGCATAATGCAACACCAGTGCGAGCTCTTCGGCATTCTTTTCGGGCAGCGTACGACTCAAAACAAAGTTCGTCAGGATGTTTGCTGATTTCAGGTCGGCTTCTTTGTCGAGCCCGAAAACCCCGTCTTCCGGCGTGGCAGCGTAATGCCGGTTCCATGCGGACCGAAAACGTTGCATGGCATAGGCTCCGGCGAGACCGGCCCCGGCTCCGATGAACAGATTTTTCGGCGTTGTCATGTACGCGATTGGATGCCGCGCTTCGCGTCGAGAACACTTTTTAACCGAGTGATTGAAGCACCGGGAGCGCTCGTTGTTGTACCAGGAGATGAGGCATCCGAAAGAGCGTCTATTCACAGAAGGCATTCATGAATGGAAGAACGGATACTGTAAACGGCGCTGAGGGAGTGGCACGTGGGTTGGGATGGTTCAGCATCGGCTTGGGTGCGGCTGAACTCTTTTTTCCTGGCAAATTGGGTCGCATGATCGGTGTGCATGGCCATGAAAAGCTAATCCGGTGGATGGGAGCGCGCGAGATTGCGGCCGGTATTGCGGTTTTAAGCGGGAAGAATCCGATCGGTTCCATGGCGGGCCGTGTGGCTGGAGATGCCGTGGATTTGTCGTTGCTGGGAGCCGGTATGGGCTCATATGGCGCGTCGAAGGGCAAGATCGGTGGCGCGATTGGAGCGGTGGCTGGCGTGACGGCGCTGGATTTGATTTGTCTATTAAAGCTAGGCAACCAGGCCGAGCCTATTCAAACCACTCAGACCGTAGCGATCAACAAGACGCCGGAGGAGTGCTACCAATTCTGGCGCAACTTCGAGAATCTGCCGCGCTTCATGGAGCACGTGGAGTCGGTACGAGTGACGGGCGATAAGCGCTCCCATTGGATAGTGAAAGCTCCCGCCGGAACTACCGTGGAGTGGGATGCCGAACTGTTGAGTGACGGGCCAAGCCGAATTGAATGGCGGACTCTTCCGGGCGCGGATATAGAAAATACTGGGTCCGTGGAATTCATCAAGGCGCCTGCGGGGCACGGCACCCTTGTGAAGGCCTCCATCAAATACAAGCCCCCGGCAGGCCAAATAGGAGCGACTGTTGCCAAGCTTTTTGCCCGCGAGCCCGGCATGCAGGCGAAGTCGGACTTGCGGCGATTTAAAGCAGTGATTGAAACGGGCGAGGTTCCGACGATAGAGGGCCAGAGTTCGGGACGGGTCCTCTCAACGACATAGGCGAAGGAGACATGATGAAGGCGAATTGTTGGGAAGGCAAGCACAAGCTCGAGGTTAAGGATGTTCCCGATCCGAAGATTCTGAATCCGCGCGACGCCATCGTGAAGATTACGCTTACGGCGATTTGTGGGTCGGATTTGCATCTTTATGACGGTTACATTCCGACGATGCGCCACGGCGACATTTTGGGCCACGAGTTCATGGGCGAGGTGGTGGAGCTGGGCAGCGGAGTTCACAACCTAAAGGTTGGAGACCGCGTGGTAGTTCCGTTCACGATTTCCTGCGGGAGCTGCTTCTCCTGCGAACGGAAATTGTTTGCGGGGTGCGAGAACTCGAATCCAAACGCGTGGATGGCGGAAAAGTTGTGGGGCCATTCACCTTGCGGCATTTACGGTTACTCGCATCTGGTGGGCGGGTACGCCGGCGGCCAGGCCCAGTATGCCCGCGTACCCTATGCCGATGTGGGCCCGATTAAAATTCCGGAAGGGCTGAGCGACGAGAAGGTATTATTTCTTTCGGACATTTTTCCAACCGCGTACATGGCGGCGGAAAACTGCAATATTCAACCAGGTGACACGGTGGCCATTTGGGGCTGCGGTCCAGTGGGTCTGCTAGCGATCAAGTGCGCTTACCTGCTCGGTGCCGAGCGGGTAATCGCGATTGACCGGGTACCGGAGCGGCTCCGAATGGCGCGTGAAAAAGCGGGTGCCGAGACGATCAACTATGAGCAGCAGAATGTCCAGGGTACGCTGCTGGAGATGACCGGAGGGCGCGGTCCAGATTCGTGCATGGAGGCCGTTGGGATGGAGGCGCACATGCCGGGGCCACTGTATGCCTACGATCGCGTGAAGCAAGCACTGATGCTGGAGACGGGACGGCCCATTGCCTTGCGAGAGGCGATCATGGCATGCCGTAACGGCGGGTCCTTGTCGGTACCAGGCGTGTATGGCGGTCTGCTGGACAAGATCCCATTCGGCTCACTTATGAATCGGGGATTGACGCTGAAGACAGGCCAAACACATATGCAGCGTTATCTACAACCGCTACTGGAGAAAATTCAAAAGGGCGAGATTGATCCATCGTTCATCATCACGCACCGACTGGGGCTTGATGATGCCCCGCAGGCGTTTAAGACGTTCAGGAACAAGGAAGACGAATGCATCAAGGTCGTGATGCGGCCTAATTAAGAAGCGGGGTCAGCCGTGACTAGGGCGATGGCGAACCCGTCGTAGCCCTTGCTTCCCACCATCTGCAGCGCCGTGGCGCTAACGCGCTTTTCTTTAGCGATCAGGTCGAAGAAACGGCGCATTCCTTTGACGTTTGGATCTTCGCTGTCCTGGTCGGCGACGGCTCCGCTCCGTACGACGTTGTCGACGATGATGAGACTACCGAGATGAGACAGCTTAAGCGCCCATGTGAAGTATTCGGGAGTATTTGACTTGTCGGCATCGATAAAAATCAAATCGAATGGGCCGTGACTTTCGGCTTCTAGTTTGGGCAATTCCTCCAAAGCAGGCCCAAGGCGCAGCTCAACCAAATCGGATAGACCAGCGCGCGAGATGTTGCCCAGGGCCACCTCCGTGTGTTTGGGATCAGCTTCAAGCGTGATCATTCGTCCACCGGCAGGGAGGGCGCGTGCCAACCAGATGGTGCTGTAACCTCCAAGCGTGCCAATCTCCAGAATGGCGCGCGCCCCAAGGAGGCGCGCCAAAAGCTGAAGGAGTTTGCCCTGATTGGGAGTAACACTGATGGCCGGGAGACCGGCTGCCTCACTAGCTTCCAACGCGGCGCTGAGCGCTGAGTCAGGAGAAGCAAGCCGATCCGTGATGTAGCGGTCGACGTCGGTCCATTGCTCTTTCGGAGTCATGAATGTCCCGGCCACCAGCCTTAGCTAAGCTTCCAGCCCTTGCGAACCTTGGGATTTAACAATTTAGTCGCCTCGGAGTTGTTGGTCACCTTCATTTTGTCGGCGTCCCATTCCAGCTTGCAATTCAGCTTGATGGCAAGGGCTCCCAGAGCAATCCATTCGGTAAACGGCGCGGCCACGCCGAAGTTCGAACAGGCCGGAACCCCGCCTTTGCAGGCATTGATCCAGTCCCGGTAATGGCCTGGAGAGCGGGGAATCATTTCAGGAGGAAACTCGTAATCGCGCATTTTCTCAACGGGTAACAAACGGGTCCATTCGCCGTAGGTTCCGGTGGTGATCATGCCTTTGTCACCAACAAATAGGCTACCGTTGGTGCCGACGGAGATCAAGTGCATCCATTTGTCCAGCTCTTGTTCGTGAGGCGTTCTGGCCGTTTCCGCGGGACGCTCACGATGCGGACGCGGTGGCGGTTCCTTCGGCGTGAAGAACTGCTCCGTGAAGACTCCGCCGATAACTTGACTCTCGCGCGGCTGCAGGTTGCTCTTGTCGTCGCCTTGACGGCTGCGGGGAAGATCGCCGAGGATCTGGTCCTTCGGAGCGGCCGCGAACGTGGGCTGGTCCTCGCGCATGGCGTCGTACCAGAAGATTTTTACGGGCGGCATGGAGCCGCGGGCCGGGAAATCGAAACGTACGACGGTTTTAGCGGGAAAGTACCGTTGGCTTGAATCCTGCTGACTAACGCACTCGACCGCAGTGGGAGCCCCGAGCCGCAGAGCCATGTTCGGCGCGCCCAGAATGTGGCACGCCATATCACCCAACGCACCTGAGCCGAAGTCGTAAAAACCACGCCAGATAAACGGAAGATAATCTTCGCTGTAGGGACGCTCCTCCGCGATTCCCAACCACAGGTCCCAATCGAGATAACTGGGAACCGGCGATGTCGGGGGAGCGACTTTGATGCCTTGCGGCCAAGCCGGGCGGTTGGTCCAGGCATGCACTTCCGTGACATTGCCGATTTCGCCGGCCCAGATCATTTCCGCGCATTGCCGCGTACCCTCGTTCGAGTAGCCCTGGTTGCCCATCTGCGTGGCGACCTTGTACTTCTCTGCCGCCTTCATCAGATCGCGGCACTCCCCGACGGTGTGCGCCAACGGCTTTTGCACGTAGACATGCTTGCCCATCTCCATCGCATGAAGTGCGGCTGTGGCATGCATGTGATCGGGAATCGTGACGATCACGGCATCAATGCTGTCGCCTTGTTTGTCAAGCATCACGCGAAAGTCTTTGAATTTCGGCACGCTCGGGAACTCTTTATAAATTTCGGCGGCCGTCTTATCGTCAACGTCGCAGAGAGCCACGATATTTTCCGTTTTTGCACAGGCCCGAATATCGCTTTGGGCCTTCCCTCCCGCGCCAATGGAAGCGATATTCAATTTTTCGTTCGGCGACTTATAACCAAGCCTTTTCAACGACGGCTGGCTGCCGAAGCCCGCGATCGGGACAGCTCCGGCTAATAAACTGCCGTAGAAAAAGTGTCTTCTCGTGATTCCATCGGATTTCATGATTCGGGAATTGTGTCTCCACAGAAATCATATACCCGAGCGCGGGAACATTTTGGGAAGATGTGGGTTGATTGACTACCCGGCTGCCCGATTTATCGGGTAGAATGTCTTCCAAGAAGACATATGGCGAACGAAGTCCCAGATCGAGTCGAGCTTTTGCAGGGCACCTTGGACATGCTGATTTTGCGGACGCTGTTGTATGGCCCGGCGCATGGGCATGAGATCGCGAAACACATTCAGCGGACGACAGAGGACGTGCTGCAGGTGGAGCATGGGTCGCTATATCCGGCGTTGCACCGTGTGGAACGTAAGGGTTGGGTTGCCGCGAAATGGGAGTTGGCCGTGAAGGGGCAGAAACGGGAGTTCAAGTACTACAAGTTGACACCAGCCGGCAGGAAGCATTTGGTGTTGGAAGAGTCGAAGTGGAAGAAGCTGACGGGCGCTATTGCGAGTATCATGTGGCCGGTTGAGGAGGGATGACAAATGAGCTGGTTTTCGCGGCGGAGTGCACGGGAGCGGGATTTAAAACGCGAGCTAGAGGCGCACCTGGAATTGGAAGTAGAAGAGCGGAAAGATGCGGGAGTTCCGGCCGAAGAAGCGCGCCTGGCAGCCCGGCGGACGCTGGGCAATGTGACTTCCGTTCAAGAAGAGACTCGGGAAGCTTGGGGCTGGGCATGGCTGGAACGATTCGTGCAGGATGTGTTGTACGGACTTCGGAGTTTCAAGAAGACTCCCACGTTTACGACGGTTGTTGTCCTGACGTTGGCGCTGGGAATCGGAGCAACCTCAGCGATTTTTAGCATTGTTGATGCTGTACTGCTGCAGCCGCTGCCGTACAGGGATTCGAATAAACTGGTGGTCATTTGGCGGCACCCGACCCATAACAAAGGAGTCGATGCTTTCGATACTTACCGTGACTTCGAAGCCTGGAAAAGTAGGAGTCATAGCTTCGAGCAGCTTGCCATGGCCACTTGGGCGAGGGGCGGCAAAATTTTTAGTGGCCGCGGCTCGGCGCGAGGTGTTATGGCGATGCCGGCGAGCTTGGACTTCTTTACCTTACTGGGCGTGCCTCCAGAACTGGGGAGCACATTTCAGAAAGACGATCTCAATCGCGGATGCACGGTTGTTTTACGGCATCGGTTCTGGAAAAGTGCTCTCGGCGGAGATAACGCAATCATTGGCAAGAGTATTCGATTAGACGACCAGAACTGTACTGTCGTGGGTGTAATGCCGCCGGATTTCACCTTTTATCCGGATGTCGTGTCCATGTGGCTGCTGGTGACACCCGGCAATGAGATTGTACGAGATGCCGGCAACTCCGCGGTCGGCGTGTTTGGGCGGCTGCGGCCCGGTGTTTCGATCGGTAACGCGGAGAAAGAAGTCCGCTCGATCTATGCTGACGTGCATCGCCACGACATACAGAGTGAAGATTTGGTTCCGGCAGTTCATCCGCTGCAAAAAGAGTTCACTTTCTTAAGCGGCGCTAATTTGCGGCTTAGTTTATTGGTCCTGTTTGGCGCAGTCAGTTTTGTTCTCTTGATTGCTTGCGTAAATGTTGCGAACCTTCTGCTAGGCCGGTCTTTAGGAAGAGAGAAAGAGTTCGCGGTCCGTTTCGCATTGGGGGCGGGACGGGTTCGGTTGATCCGGCAGTTGCTGACGGAAGGGTTGCTACTGTCGTTCTCCGGCGCGCTTCTTGGCATAGGGCTGGCCATCGGCGTGGTGCATATCTTCCGGGTCACCAACCCGATTGCGATGCCGCCGGGAACAGTTGTAAGCGTTAATATGTCAGTCCTTGCATTCACCGCGGGACTAGCCGTCCTCACGGCGCTGCTGTTTGGCCTCGTTCCCGCTTGGAAAGCATCGCAGGTGGACTTGAATGAATCGTTAAAGGCGGCAAGCAGAGGCGCTTCGCGTGGTTTAGCGGCGAGGTCCGCTGGAAAAGCATTGGTTGTCGTGGAAGTGATGCTATCGCTGGTGCTGCTGGCAGGCGCGGGCTTATTAATTAAGAGTGCCGTGCTGTTTGCTTCGGTGCCGCTCGGCTTTTCAACGGACCACGTGTCGGGCATGGGGATTGAACTTCCCTCGTGGCGCTACCTAAAACCTGAACAACGCGGGCTGTTTTATGACGAGGTTTTAAGGAAGGCTAATCAAATTCCCGGAATAGGAGCCGTGACCCTCACCACTTTCTTTCCTTTATGGGGCGGTGGACAATCGATAGATTTCAGCATTGAGGGCCGGCCCGCGCCGTCCCGCACTAATCAACCCAGCACGCTGCATCAGGCGGTCACGCCGGGCTATATGAAAGTTATGAAAGTTGCTCTCCTGAAAGGCCGGAATTTCGATGGTCATGACAGACGGGCTTCAGAGCCGGTCGTGATGATCAATCAGCAGTTCGCGAAAAAATATTTCCCTCATGAGAGTCCAATCGGGCAGCACATCAAGATAGGCGAGTCGGGCGACAAAGCTCCTTGGCTGACCGTGGTCGGAGTAACCGCCGATCAGAAAGATTTCGACTTTTTCCATGAGATGAGTTGGGCTAACGATCCAATGTTATTTCGTCCTGTATCTCAAGAAGAGCCGTTTAAGGTCTCTGTTTTTCTTAGAGGCTCGGGCAACTTAGGGCGTTTACAGGCTGCGGTGCGCAAGCAGATTCTTGCAATTGACAGAGATGTGCCGGTAACAGAGGCTGAAACGTTGCGGCATCGATATTCGAAGGTATTGGCGTATCCTCGTTTTCGTGCTGTTTTGTTGGGCGTGTTTGCCGGACTGGCGCTATTGCTGGCGAGCGTAGGGCTTTATGGCGTGCTTTCGCAACTGGTAGCGCAGCGAACACACGAGATTGGGATTCGCATGGCGCTTGGCGCGCAGAAGGCGGATGTGCTGCTGCTGATTGTGCGGCAAGGCATGGTGCTTGCCGGGCTGGGCATTACGGCGGGATTGGCGGCTGCTTGGTTCCTGACGCGATTTCTTCGAAGCCTGCTTTACCGGCCGGATGCCAACGACATCCTGACGTTAGCAGGTGTTTCGTTTCTGTTATTATTCGCCGCCTTCCTAGCAGCATATATTCCCGCGCGAAGGGCCGCGCGAGTGGACCCGACGGTGGTACTGCGCTACGAATAGAGCAAGGAGAATAACACTTGAAAGTGGGAGTGATTGGCACCGGGGCAATCGCGCATAAACACGCGCAAGCCTATTGCAATATCGGCTTCGACATCGCCGTATGCACCAATACAAATGAAGAAAAAGGGCGCGCCTTCGCGGCCCAGTATGGAGCCGAATTTGTAAGCAGCTATCAGGAGGTTTGCCGTCATCCCGGAGTGGATTACGTAGATGTTTGCACGTTCCCGGACTTTCGCCTGCAGCCGCTAGAGATTTGCGCTGAGGCGGGGAAACACATCCTGGTGCAGAAGCCGATTTCGACCAACTTAGAAACAGCGCGCGCCATGATGGAAACTGCTAGTGCGGCAGGCATCGTGCTCGGTGTAGTCAGTCAGCACCGCTTCGACGATGCGGTCATCTTCTTGTCAAAGGCAATCAGGGCTGGGCGTCTCGGTAAGATTCTTCAGTGCGACTGCTACGTGAAGTGGTACCGCTCCGCCGAATATTACAGCCGTCCCGTGAAGGGCAGTTGGGATGCCGAGGGCGGTGGAGCACTGATCAATCAAGGTATTCACCAAGTGGATATTGCTCGCTGGCTTTGCGGCGATGTCACGGAAGTCTTCGGCCAATGGCAGCTTGGGGCTGTTCACGATATCGAATCGGAGGATATTGTGAATGCACTCTTACGTTATGCAAATGGCGCTACCGGGGTGATTCAGGCGTCCACGGCTTTCTGGCCCGGCTATACGGAGCGCGTGGAAATACACGGCACGAAAGGAACCGCCGTTCTTTCGGGAGACAAACTGACCGTCTGGGATGTTCGTGACGACGTCGGCGAACCGGCGCCTGTAAGCAAAGAAGTAATGTCGGGCGCTTCGGATCCCATGGCGATCTCGCTTCAACCCTTTGAGCGACAGTTCACCGACTTTGCCAACGCGATTCGAACGAAAAGCGACCCTCTGGTATCGGGCGAAGAAGGATATCGAGCGCTCGCGGTGGTGGATGCCATCTACCGGGCGTGCCGTACTGGGCAGAAGGTCACGCTCGGTTAAAGTACGCCGGTGATTAGCTATTTGGGCGGCCAGACCCAGTTTTGAAAGTTCTTGCGGAACAGCCTCGTGATGTCGGTATTGATTTCTTCACGCGTGACAGGCCGTCCGTCTTCTGCCAGCAGCGAATAAGTGTTCGCCAGCAGCGGCGCAATGGTGCGGCGAGTGTTTCGCCACTTGTAGATCACCTGTTCCAGTACTCTTGCGTCGGAGTGCTGCGGAATAAACGTCGATCCGAGCATCTCCATTCGCTCGCGAGTTATTTCCTCAACCACAGACGGGTTGTTGAGGAACCACCAGCATCCGAAGGGCAGGAGATTGCGGAATTTCCGGGCATAAACGCATAATTCATGCTGATTTTCCCGGCTGAGCACACTGATAAGGAAGCGGTTATCCGGGAACTCACGGCATAGGTGCTCCACGGCGCGAAGATCAGCCTTGCCCGCTGCGTCACCAGCCAGTTTAATGGCAGGATTCACTTGATAGCGGACACCAATCATTAGCGAAAGCGGGATGTTGAACTGACGGCAAGCCGGCAGGATCACCTCACGAAGAAATCGCACACGCGTGCTCTCTTCGGGGTACTGAAATGTATCGGGCAGCGAAACGGCCATGTACACAGGCTTCATCAACTCGCACCAGCGATCGACGAAACGTCTGACTTCCCCAACGGTGTTGCTCGAAAGATCACGATCTACTTTGTAGCCTTTCGATTGCAGGACTTGCCAGTGGTCCGGCCACTTATTCAGAATCCGGTCGAGCCGAAGCACAGGATGTAAGAGTGCGTCGTCGGGCGTCCCTTGTTCCCAAAGCGGAGCCTCTTCCGGATCGAGCGGATCGTTCGTCATGACTGCTTCGCTAATGCCGGCAAGTTTGAACACATTCTGGATGTGCGATTCCACTTTCTGATCCGCGAAGAAACGGCGCGCTTCGGAAAGATCAGCCGATTTCGTGGGCAGATCGAATGCCTTGAGGACAGCAACAACGCCCCGTGTGGCTTCGGATACGGGCAGATTCTCCACAAACAGCGTTCGCCAGATGAGGTCCGCTTTTCCCTGCTTTGGGAGCGTCCAGTACTGGTCGGGCGTAACAGGCGACGAGCGAAATAACTCCGCTTCCAGGTAGTGATAGGTCAGCAGTTCATCAATTCCCCATAGCCCGAGTGAGCCAAGCGATGGCTTAAACAGGTGAGTATGCACGTCGATGAATTGCGTGGCGCGAAGCGCTTCTTCGACCGCCTGCCGGATGCTCTCACCGGAGAGCGGGCCTTCATTTTTCAGTTGAGTTCCTGAAAACTCACGAGTAGTTGGTGTCATAACGATTAATCGCTCACGCCCAGCCAGGGAGACGTATTAAGACCTGGACTAGCTTCCCAAGAACAGTGGCTTGATATGGCGCTCAAACAGGTTTTCAGTTACGTTCCTGGCGATGGACGATTCGAACTTCGAAAGCAAACCGAGATATCTGTCGCCCATTTTCGCGGCCACTTTGAAACCGACATGGAGGAGCTGCCGGAAACTGCTGTTGAACTGTTTGTCTTTAGGATCGTGCCGCAGCGTGGCAACGAACTTCTCGGCTGTCCACTGGTTCACTTCCTCTGGTTGCGGCAGGCGTTGCGGATCGATGTCGATCACGCTTGCATAAGGCGCGCAGAGTTCGTCTCGCTTAGCAAATGCGTTCGCGTAGACCTGTTTGGCGAGCTGCAATCCCTCGTCGCCGCCTTCCGCGAGTCCGATTAGCTCCTCCAGCCATGTGGTGCCCGCGGTCTTCAGATGGACACCGGCATCGAATTTCTTCAACGCTTCCCGAATGGGACGATAGATGGAAAATTTGTCGCTGCCGGAATGTACGCTGAGCTTCAGATCGCGACGCAGGCCATAGCGCTCGACCGCGAACGCGATTGTTGCGATGTCGTCGGAAAATTCGCGGCTAAACTGTTCCAAATCTCCTTGATAATCGACGCCTTTGTTGAAGCGGCCGGTAAACTTCGGAGCAATGGTTTGTATCGGGATCTTTTCATCGGCAATGGCGGCCAGAATGACAAGCAGTTCCGCGGGGATTTGGGGAGAGTCGGTTTCGTCCATCGACACTTCCGTGATGAACTTCCCGCCATCCTTTTCCTTTTGGATTTTTCGGTAAATACGGCCGGCTTCTTTCACAGCCGCGAGATACTTGCTGGCGACCCGCGTCACGAAGTCTTTATCAAGCTGGATGGGATCGCAGATGCCCGGAATTTCCCGCTCGTTGTGAAGCTCTTGGTGGCGATCGACAAAGGCGCGAACGTCGGCGTCATCAGCAGGTTTACCGATCCAATCGGCGACATCTATGGTGTAGAAGTCGCACGGCTTTAGAAAACGCTCCACCGTGTCGAAGTTGATGTGATCGGCATCCAGAAAGTAAGGTTTGCTCCAGCCGAGTTTCTTCACAGCAGCATCGGCAGCCGCGCGCGTGCCAACGGGCTCGGAGCCGATAATGGAGTGCTCACGATTGGATTTGTTCCAGACCGGGATCACTTCTACCCCATTCTTGGCCGCCTCAACACAAGCTTGTAGCTGCGCCTCTGCCTGATGGGCAAACCGATCGCCCACGCCGAGGGAGTACTTGCCGAGATGTAATGGTTCGCTCATGTCTTTTTTTATTGCCAGTTTAGTTCACAGGTTCTTGTGATCGACGCGCTCGATTTCAGTGTCGGCGACCGGCTTGCTGTGCGCGACGCTGAAGTCTTTGACATTGTGCATCGCAAACGTCGGGCCGTCCGGTGGGTGCGGCGCCTTGATGCGGAAGAAATCCGCGCCCCGCACATCGTCAAGAACAAACGCTGGCCGGGCGTCCTCTTTTAAGACGGCGATCTCGATGTTGCTCATCTCAATGTTTTTCGCGTGGCGAATATAAAAGCCGTCTGCGGGCATCGGCCCGAATCTGCCGGGCTCGGGATATCCGCTCTCTTGCTCCGGCGGCGCAAGCGTAGCCATCTCCTTGGTCCCGCCTCCCTGGTATTGCAGATACATGTCGCTGATCTTTACGTCTTCGACATAGTGTCCGGGGATGCCGCTGATAATGGAGCAGATCTTCGACGCCGAGTTAGAGCAGACAATGCCGCTGATGATGATGCGTTTCAGCGTTCCCACGGAAACGCCCTGCGGTCCACGCATCCGGCTGCCGAGCCGGAGGAAGATGGGCGCGGACGTGATGTCTCTCATGGTGATGTTCGTAATGCTGACATCTTCCAAAAGGGCACCGTCCACCGACTCGAGCGCCAGCCCCTGGCAACCGTCGAACACGCAGTTGGAGACCGTAATATTTCGAAATCCGCCGTTAGACTCGGTTCCGAATTTGATGCGCCCTGTGCGCGGCACCTTAAAGTCTGGCGGAAAGCGTTTGTAAGTGGCATCGAGAAGCGCGCCCAGCTCGAAGCTGCCCGAGACGAAACAATTCGTGATCGTCACCATATCGGTGGATCGCGCCTCGCCGAGCGCGTAGGAGCTTTTCAGGCAGATCCCGTCGTCCCACGGCGAATTAACGCTGCAGTTTGATACGCGGACATTGCGGCAACAGTCGATATCCATGCCGTCACGATCTGTGTCGATTTTGAGGTTATCGATTGTAAGATTGTCCACCCCGGTCGCGAGAATGCCGAAGTGACCGCCCTTCAGTATCGAGAAATCCCGCAGAAGGACATTGCGGCAGTTCTTCAAGGCAATCGATTTGTTCGCGACTCCGGGTGCTTCTGCTTTGGGGCCTGGCCCATAGCCCTTGCTCAGTCCTTTACCCCAGATCAGCCCCGGTCCCAAGATAGAGACGTTCTCTAGCCCCTCGCCCCAGAGCAAGCTATTGTGCCAGTGATTATGACCGAAATCCTGATATTTTTCCCACTGATTTGGCTCTGCTGGATCGTATCCACCGGAGTTACCTGGCGGCAGCGCATCGGCTGCTACGATCTGAGCGCCGCCTTCGAGATATAGGGTGACGTGACTCTTCAGGTGAATCGAAAACGAGAGATAGGTGCCGCCCGGAAACAGTACGGTGCCTCCTCCGGCGTCCGCAGCCGCAACAATAGCTTTGTTGATAGAGGGCGTGTCTATCGTTTTACCGTCGCCGGCGGCGCCGAATGCCCTAACGTTATAGATCCCGGCTGATGAGGCCATGGAAGGCGTTTGAGCATCTGCCAGCGTAGCCAGTGCCGCGCTTCCAGCTCCTGCGCCGAGCATTTTAAAAAGCTCCCGGCGCGCGGTTTTTCTGTTTTCCATCAACCCCTTCCTCGAAGCCATTCACTTTATCACCAAATTGAATGTTGGCGGTCGAAGGCTCGTTCAGTCCCGGCGACGCTAAAACTGTTTGACAACCACGTTGTCATCTTCGTCGAAGACACGGACTGCAACAGTGGCGTTTGAATCGGTATCGAATTGGTAATCAAGCCGTTGCGAGTCGCTGACGCGGTTAACAGGATTAAGAAGCGTCCACTCGCCGCCATTGATAGAGTATTCGGCTTTGTCAATCCAACTGAGTGCATCGGTGGCGGTAAAACTGACCTTGCGGCGCAATCCGTCGGGCGCGCTTTTTGCAGCGATGATCTCGGGTGGAGAATTATCGATTGTAAAGGGACTGGATTCCAGCGAAGAAGTAAGCGCATCGGAAGGCGTGTTTGCCGGTGCGTCGCTGGCGGTGATCCGGGCGACATACTCGCCGTCGGGAAATGCATTGCTATCGAATGCGTAATAACGGTCTTGCAGCTTTTCCTTCAGAAGATGCCACAGATTGCCGGTTTTTGCGCGCAATTCCACCTTGAATTTCAGGGAATCGTCATTAGGATCGGCGGCGCTCCAGCGAAGCGTTACATATCCTCTGTGGTACTGCAGGGTGGCGCTTCCGCCGCCTTCTAAATTGGTGCTGGTAAGAACAGACCTTTGTTGGCCGACGGGAGGAAGCGTTAGGGTCGCGGGAGAACCCGAGTCTTCAGTGGAGCGTTCGAGAAAGGAAGTGCTGGAGGTCTCGCGATAGTTGAACGGAGCGACGTCGATCTGCTCCATGCGGGGTGCAATGTTCTTCGGGAGGAACGCAACGTCGATAGAGCTCACTTCCGGCGAAGCACTTTCAGGCGATTGTGCCGTTGCCGAAGTGAGGGTCATACGGTACTGCAAAAAACGAGCGGGCGGAGATTGTATTTGGCCTCCCAGTTTGGTAACAGTGACGGGAGCCCAGGAGCTCCAATTGCTTTGTGGACGGTTTAAATTACCGCTGCGCGTTTCCATTTTCAGCGCGCCGTCCACGAGAGCCGATGTGATATGAACCTTGCCCCAGTAGGCAAAGTCGTGAGTATCGAGCACCTCGCTTTCCAGTGTGCCGGTGTGCGCCAGATCGGGTCCAATGGAGTAGAGGTTTCCCACATTCCCGGTTGCAGCGTAAAGGACGCCGTCCTTTCCCTCGAAGAGGTTGGTGACCTGGGTAGGCGGCGCATTCAGGAGCTCAGTAAAGAGCTGCTCGGAATCGATTCGATAAATCAATCCTTTATTCCCGGTGGCGAGCAGAGGCTTGCCGTCGCGGCTGAACGCGATGGAGTAGATGAGATCCGTCGCTGAGCTCCAGAGCCTTTCGGTAAAGCCATCCTTGTGTATGCAATAAAGGTCGGAGCCGCCCTGTACAGCAACATTTAGCGAACCCACCGGTGGAGCAAGAGAGGGTGGAGTTGCGCCTGATTTGAGGGCCCCTGTCGCCTGCGCGGGAGGTCTATTGGCCGGCAAAACCGGAGGCGCTCCCGTTACCGTGAGACCCGACACTTTGTTGCCGACGGCTGCGGCGTAGATAAGTCCGTCGTGCTCGGCAAGAGCGGTCACCTCACGCTTTGCAGCTTGGTAGAGAATGAAACCCTGGCCCTGTGGCGTGATCCGGAAGATCAGCCCGCCTGGCTCCGTACCGACGATTAGATTTCCCGCATGATCGATCAGCATGGAACGGGCATGCGCCTCCTCGGTTCGGAAGAACACGGAGCCCTTGCCGTCGGGCGAGACTTTGTAAATCAGACCCTCCTCGCCGGTGGCAACGAAGAGGTTTCCGGAGCTGTCGAAAGCCATGGACCAAATGTACTTACATTTGGGATCGAAGAACAGCTCCGGCTTGCCGTTCGCATCCATCCGGTAGATTTTGGCGTCAGGCAGAACGGCGGCGTAGACACGACCTTGATGATCGACCGCAAGGGCATGGACCTCTAAGCCGGGAAGATTCGCGAAAACTCTGCTCTTTCCGTTCAGCGGCAGCATGAATACCTTCGTGGTTGCCCCGGTGGGAGAGCCGCCGGCATAATAAAGCGCGCCTTTGGAGTCTTGCGTGATCGCCCAGAGATACGGCACTCCCGTACTATCGAGTTCCTTGAAAGCCGGTGAAAGAGTCAGGCGGCCATCGCTTCGAATGGATAAGTTCTTTTCTGTGCCGCGGGCGAAACTAGCCTGGTCCGACTGTTCCCATAGGTGCGTATCGACGGCGAAACACATCTGGGACGAGGCGGCAAGACAGAAAACAGCAACGGCCCGAAACAGGCCCGAATAATTATGCATGATCAGATGCGATGAGCTCTTCAGTTGACGAAAATTCTTAGCGAGTAACTGCCCGTGACGACCCGGTCAAGGGGAATGGATGTTTGTTCATGGGCGCTTTCCGGTGAACTGACAAACTCGTGATTGGTGGTCTCACCGCTTTCCATCACGTTCAGCACAGAGGCGGGCAGGCTGGGCAGCACCTTTTCATCGGAGTAGACCGTCGGTTGAGATTCAATCAGCGAAACATACAGCCGGTTGTTACTGTGTTCCTCATTCAATAAGGCAACGGTCTGCGGAACATCCTCAATGCGATTCAGTTGACTGGCGATGTTCTGAAACCGGCCAAGCGTTTCGGCATCGCTGAAGAGGATTTCGTGTTGGCCGCGTGGAAGGCCGGCAGGTATCCTGACCTCAACCGTGCGCTCAATGCGGTCTCCGCGATAAGGGCGGAGAAATACTTTAACGGGCACTTCCGAACCCGCCGTCACCTTGCTGTCGGCGATCCAGGCGGATTCGATTTGAGCGATACGGCGTTCCGGCAATAAGTCAACGTTGACATTCACGGCATCGAGCTTAGGCAGCTTCGGCGAATTCATGAACAAGCGGTTGAACTTATCTCCCCACCAGCCCGCAAGCAACATGGGCGTAGGAATCGGTGCTGCAATCGGCGCTTGCATAGTTGTGAGCTCGATACGATGTTGACCTTCGATCTGGAGCTCGCCATGGAGCCGATAAGTGGCCTCCTCGGAAAAGTCGTTCATTTGCGATAGAGAATTGAACAAAGTGGCCATCATGAGATAGGGCGTCCATTTTTGATCGACAAAGACGTTGAAATGAAAGTCCTTAATTCGGCGCACGTTGTTGGCGGCATCGAGCGATCGTACGTGCATGTCAACAGGGATCATCTGCGCGGTTTCGCCGAGCTCTCCTTCGATGGCACTGTGGCGATCCTGCCGCAATGCACCCACCACCTCGGTAGCATTGCCCATTTTGGTCGGCTGATAGGAAGACGCGAGAGTGGTGATGAAGTCTTCTTTGGCGATGGGCATGCTGACCGGGCCGAGATTGAACATCGGATGGCCGAAGGCCAGAATACGTTTGCCGTCGTTATAGGTGACCGTTCCAGCGCCGGTCATGGTCATATCGCCAGACACGAGCACTGCCGCGATACCTTGGCCCGGCTGCAGCGCGGTAGCCCAATCCTTCGCTGGTTTCGTGGAGCTTAGAGCCCCTCCCGAACCGCCCTGAGACGCTTGTAGCCCGAGTTGATTAAAGATAGGCGCGAATTCCTTGACAGCTTCTTCCGTGAAGCCCGACATGGAAATCGGAGTGGCGATGGGCATCATGGTCGGCGCTTCAGGAAAGTTGTCGGACGCACCGGCGGAAACGACACGCGATAAAAGACCGCTGGGCATTGTCAGCGAGGCATTCGCTTGCTGAATCTTGTCGGGCGTACGGCTATCGGCGGGACGGCTCTTGTCGAAATCGCTGACTTCCATCATCAAATGGATGGGCGTGATCCCGCAGATGGCGTCGGGAGAAAAGACGCTGAGCCGCAGCGAGATTGCTCCGACCAGTTTGCCGTCGATATAAACGGGGCTGCCGCTCATGCCCCCGGCAACGTTCGTCCGCTGCGCTTCGCCGCCGAGTTTGGCGACGATGATGTCCTGCTTAGGTCCCCAGGCATTTTTCCAGAGACCGATAATTTCGACCGGGATGGCCACTGGCTTAGTCCCTTGAAACACCGTCCAGGCCGTAGCTTTCATGCCGGGCTTGAGCTCCTCTTCCGGAAACAACTGAACTTTCCCCGCTTTGGGCGGAGTGGCGGCCGCGGGCACGTTTTCGCCTGCGCGCACTTGCCAGACGGCGCATACGAAAAACATCAGTGAGCATACAAGTGCCCGGTGAAGCATGAACATACCTTCTTTTGAGATCAGAATCTGGCCTCGATGTCCTATCGGCAGAAATCCCGAAGATCTTTAGGGTTGCCAGATTTTCACATTATCCCGCAAGAATGTTGACGTGGACCCCCGACGGAGGAATACAGCGAACATGAACCAATTCGGAAACGGATTCCGGCTCGTGCCTGACAAGTTGAAGTTGTACACTCAAAGCTAAGGCTTCCACCGAGAAGCGGGAGAAAAAACGAACATGATTCGACGCACACTCATCTTTGTTGGTTCGTCGCTGTTAGGCGCGACACTTGTCTTCGGCGCGAGCTCCGGCGATGCGGCGAAAGGTAAAGAAGTCTTCGAACAGTGCGGTGTATGCCACGACGTGCAGACGGGGGAGAAGAAGATGGGCCCCTCGTTGAAGGGCCTGTTCAAACAGAAAAAGCTAGTCACCGGCCAGCCGGTCAATGAGGCAAACGTGCTGAAGCAGATCAATAACGGCGGCGGCGGAATGCCTGCCTACGGCGACATGCTTTCCGCGGACGACAAAGCAAATTTGATTGCGTATCTGAAAACGCTATAGTTTTCAGCGGCTGGCGATGCGTCCAGGGGCGTCTTACGTTCATCTGATACTGTAGAAGAACAGGCGCGCAAAGCCTCGTCTTTCCTTGCGTCCCCATCGTCTAGCCCGGCCTAGGACACCGCCCTTTCACGGCGATAACAGGGGTTCGAATCCCCTTGGGGACGCCAATACATCGTCAACAGTTCAGAGCCCATTAGCAGTCTGGGCAGACTAGTCGAGTAAAAACAGCCAAATCTGCTTTATATAAAATGATTGAGCTGGAATGTCAGACCATTTTCATTTCGACTTTGACGAAACCAAAGCGCAAGCGATCCGGATAACCGCTAACAAGAAATCTAGCTTTGACCGATTTGAGGATCTTACAAAGCAGTCCGCCGAATTTTTGGGTAACCTAACCAAAATTATCGTTGTTGTCTCAATTTCGGTAGGGTTCGGTTTGTTACTCGCATTTTTGCGCAACGAAAATGCTCCGTTTCCCGCAATCGACTCTTCTATCGGGGCTGTCATAACAATTATCGCCGCTGTGTTCGTTTTTCTTACAGTTGTTGCGGCCTCATTGTTTCTGATTCCTGCTTATAGCGGGCTCGTATCAGACCCAAAAATCTTGGAGCAGATTCATCCCACTGATAACCGCCCGGCATACCTCAGTTATGGCTTGCTCTTTGGTCCTTTTTTAGCGATAGAAATTTTCTTCATAGTGGCTGCTTTCTCATCTACATTTTTCCCTCGCTGGTGGTTATGGTTATCCTTGATTACAAGTTTAATAGTCCTAATCTGGTGGTTTCGAAGGGTCAGATCGAAGGTGCACCGCCTCTTGAATCCAACGGGGTTTTCTTTGGTTTGGTGGTTAACCATAGCTCAGATCGCCTTGACCATTCATCCGTTTCTGGACAGCAATGCTTCTAAAACCCGAGCTGGACTGTACGGCACCCTTCTGCTGATCTTAGTCGGGACTTTCCATTATCTGGTCGTTCGGTCATTCGCTTCCCGAAAGACACTTGCAATTGGGTATGTCCTTTTTTTTGCACTCCTGCTGACCGTTTACCCCGGAGCTTCCTGTTTGGGTGGGATGACTTTAGAATGGCTTGGTTTGGGAGGCGATATCCCGGTCAGCATCATCGTAAGGACTATCGAACCAGGAGCATCAGAAACGAGAGCTGTCCAGATCTCTGGCTGTTTAGTACTCGGTATAGGCGGAGACGTTCTGATCAGGCCTACCCCAAGGCGAACAGATTGCCGCCTAAAGCCGAGGTCTATTTTCGCTTACACTCAGCAGACGATAGCGCCATATCAAGATGTTGAGCGATATGCTCGAACCGATGTGCTGAAGATATTCGGATTTCCCACTCAGTGCGGCACTGTGGACGGGCTTCCAATCTGCGCGGAGGATTCTAAGCAACAGAGGTCAGCGAAGCCTTGATCGGCTACAGAGACCACGCCATGGCTCGCAATCGCGGACAATGCACACGAGAGTCAAAGGCCGATCGCACGTTCTCATAGGAGAATTCGGGGGACGGGATTGCCAATTCCCTTGGGGAAATTCTGGTAGGGGTCAAGTGATTCTTGGATCAATTGCTATGGAACGGCAACAGTCTGGCCGGGCTCAATCCTACTCAGAGTTTGCATGATCGTGCCAATGAGCGGTAAATAAATCTTCGATCTGATTGGTTCGGGACCGGATCAGGATGATTGAGAGCTTTCGGTCAGCGGAATTCTGTTGGTGAGGTATTCCGTGATCGACGGTCAACAGCACGTCATAGGCTGCAGCCTCAGCAGCACGCAACAACTCGCCGTTCTTCCTACCTTTCAAGCCTGCCCATTGGGCGGTGTGGGCGTCGTGATTTGGAAAGCTATGCCGGAAGTCGAGTGGGAGGCATTCATCCAGCAGGATTTTCACGCAATTCTCGCAAGCAGCGAGTCCTTCGCTTCCTCCAGGGCCTGGACGGCCATCTCACGCGTTACTGTGGGGAACTGTCGTAAGAACTCGCCCAGAGATTTGCCGCCTTCAAGGTAATCGATCAAATTCTGGAACGGAACTCGCGTTTCACGAAAGCAGGGTAAGCCGTTCATTACATCCGGGTCGCTCACAATAACGGGTTCTGCCATGATCGTTTATTTTCCCATATACAGGTTGTTGCAAAGTTTCGGTCTCTGGCTAACTTTTAGCTTTCCCAAAAAACACGATCACAGCAATTTTTTCTAGTACTTTCAACAATTTCGAAGAAAGTTGCTTGACACGCATGCTAAAGTTTTCACCGCACATGTCCACCCCCGCGCAAATCGCCGCCAACCAAGCGAACGCCCAGTTGTCTACTGGTCCGAAAACCGAAGAAGGCAAAACGAAGTCTTCGTTAAACGCCGTGAAAACCGGCCTCACCGGGCGTACCGTCCTGCTGCCCGGCGACGATATCGCCGCTTACCAGCAGCATGTCGCCAGCCTCGAAGTCCACTACCAGCCCGCTACCGACGCCGAAAAGCTGCTCGTGCAGTCCATCGCCGATACCGAATGGCGCACCGCCCGCATTCCCACGCTCGAAGCCGGCATCTACGCCCTCGGCCGCCTCGAATTCGCCAACCAATTCGAACATGAAGATCCCGCCGTCCGCCCCGCGCTGCTCGATGCCAAAACCTTCCTCGCCTATCAGCGTCAGCTCAACAACCTCACCCTCCAGGAGAACCGCCTCCGCCGCCAGCGCGAAAAGGACCTCACCGAACTCAAACAACTGCAAGCCGAACGCGACACCGCCCGCAAGAAACGCTTCGATGTCGGCATCAACGCCTACTACCGCTCCATGTTCCACGAGCGCGACTTCGATTTCTCCACCATTGGCTTCGAATTTACAGCCGAGCCGTTCATCACCGAAATCGCTACCTGGGGACCTTACGGCCGCAACAAACTCAACACCCTCATCGAAGAAGAAGACCGCCTCACCCGCGCCTTCATCTACGGGGAGGACCCGATCGCCGCCTAAATACACGCTGCGGCATTCCACGCCCGTCTATCTGCGATGATGTCTGATTGAATTACCCCGCCCAGTCGCGCGGTTTCACGACCGTTCGTGTAACTGGAGACCTCATGGTTCGCTTTCTCGCGCTAGCAGCTTTTTTTCCGTGGCTTTTTGTGCCTTTCGGCGTAGTCGCGCAGACCCCCGATACAGCTACGATGCACGGCCGCATATCAAGCCAAAATCATGCGCCTTTGGCCGACGCTCAAATCAAAGTTGTTAATAAATTTTCCGGACTGACGCGAACCACGCAAACTACAGCGGCGGGCAACTACTCCGTTGCGGGACTTCCCATCTCTGGACAATACGTAGTCACGGCGGACAAGCAGGGCTTTGCTGAGGCTCGATCAATGAACGTAACGCTAGCGGGCGGGACAACCGCCGAAGTCAATTTTCAATTGGATGTCGCGGGCGGAACCACACAGGTCACCGTAACCGGCACTGCCGGCCAAACCCGCACCGATGAACCTCAACTCGGCGACCGCCTGAACGCATCCCAAATGGAGGAAACGCCGCTACTCAACCGTAAGATCACCTATCTACCGCTGCTGAACGCGGCGAACCGTCCTGCCATCAATCAAGGCGACGTATTCATGAACGAGAACCTGTTCACCACCAATGGTTCCGGACGGCGGCAAACCTGGTTCGAAGTCGACGGCAGCACGGGAAGCGACAGTTGGGGCCGCCAAACGATTTTTACAAACATTCCGCTTGCCGCGGTGCAGGAGATGACAGTGCTGGAAAACGCATTCTCCGCCGAGTACGGCTTCAGCACGGGCGGCGTGGTCGATATAGTTACAAAAAGCGGAGGCGATCAGTTTCACGGTGAACTGCTCGAACTTTGGCGGCCCTCGGCAACCGAAGCAGCGCTTGCCGGCTTCACATCGGCAACGGCGGCCAGCGGCAACGATCTCACCAACGATACGCTCACGCAGACTGCGTTATCACTCTCAGGACCGCTTGGGAGCGGCCACAAGACTCACTACTTCGCGGCCGGTGAATACAGCGCCGAAAACCGCGCCTCCCCGGTTGTTTCGCCCATCGCGCCCGGCAACTTCATCGGCCATTATCGGGACTGGCTCGGTCTCTTTCGTCTCGATCGTCAGATTAACGGCAGCAACAATCTTTTCTTTCGAAGCGACGTGGACGGATTCCACGACACAAACCCGAACGGCACGGTAGGCGGCAATATCCTGCCCAGCGTGGACCGTGTGTTCCGCCGCAGGACGTACGCGGAGGATTTAGGCGAAACGGCCGTGTTGAATCCTTCCCTCACCAACAATATCCGCCTGCAGTTCCAACTCGCTTCTCCCATCACGGAGTTCGATCCCGTTGTCTATGGAACACAATTTTCCGTGCCCGTATCCAACGGAGGCACGTTCACATCGGGCACTTCCCAATCGGCGTTATTGATGAACCGGCAATACGAAGCGAACGATGTCCTGGCGGCAGTGTGGGGCAAACATCAACTCCGGTTTGGCGCGGACGTCATCGTAGCCCATAGCGGCGGCAATAGTAAAGAATACGGCGGCCCCATCTACGACGGGCAACTGCTCTATAAGACTTGCACGCAACCTCTGTCTTATTGTGAAAGTGCCGCCTACTTAAACAATCTCGCGAACCTCCAAAGCTATACGCAGAGCTATGGCAACGCGCGTTACACCGTGAACGATACATTATGGGCACTGTTCGTGCAAGACGACTATCGAGTGGCCTCCAATCTCACCGTAAACCTAGGCCTGCGGTATGAACAGCAGACATTCACAGATTCGCGTAATGACTTCGCGCCGCGCGTGGGCTTTGCCTATAACTGGCATGGAAATGGCAGGACCGTGATTCGCGGCGGCTACGGGATTTATTATTCCCAGATTGTGAACAACTCGGAGGCCAATTACGTCCTCGGCGGCCCCGAGGGCGTTTTAAACTACACGGCTGGACCGGGACAACTAGGCTTTCCAGCGAGCATCGCGGATGTCCCGCTTTCTGCATTTCCGGCGGGCGCTGTGCCTCCCGTAAGGAGCCTGTATGTACGCCCAGGCGACGCTGCCTATTTGAATCAGTTCTTTCCCGTTTCCACGCTGCCGGGCTACCCGGATAGATTGCTAAATCCCTATTCCCAGCAATGGACGTTCGGCGTTCAGCACGAGATCCGGCCCGATTGGGTGATGAGCATCGACTATATCGGCGCTCACACGCTGCGCATCAATCGCCCGCTGGATGTGGATGCCCCAGCGCCGTTTATCCGGACGACCCCTGGCCAGAGCCGCTCAGCGCAGGCCGCCAACTGCACGCGCCCTTTTTGGATCTCCTGGTACAGCGAACACGGCACGGTTTGCAACATCAGTGCCGCCGCCACTAATCCGCAGCCCCCGTACAGCGTGATCCAAACGGATGTAAACGACGGTTACTCTTACTACGACGCGCTCGACGTCAACCTTAGCCATCGTTTCAGCCGCCGTTTATCTATGCTCGCTAGTTACGTCTGGTCGCATGCCCTCGACAACGTCGATCCCGATGTTCCCAGCCAAAATCCGAACGACGTAAATTTTACGGGTAGAGTGGAAGATGGAAACGCCATCTTCGATCAGCGGCAGCGCTTTGTTCTCAGTGGAATTTATGCCGCCCCGTTCAAGATCAACATCGGCGGCGTCTCCACGTTGGCATCCGGCTTGCCTTATAACATCACGACCGGAACAACCAACAGCGGAGATAACGGAGCAACCACGGACCGGCCCGTGATCGACGGCGTGGTCGTAGGCCGCAATACGGGCCGTGGCAGACCCATCTATGATCTGTCGCCCTTTGTGGAACGAGCGTTCGCCCCCGGAAATGAGCGATTCTCCCTCACCCTCCGAGTGGAGGCATTCAACGTCCTGAACCACGCAAACTTTGTTGGCTACAGCGGCACCTACGGCAACGGAGCTTCGCCGGGTCCGGGATTTGGGCAGCCCCTCGCGGGCATCACGAATCAGCTCCCAGCCCGGTCCCTCCAGTTCTCGGCAAAATTTAATTTCTGATCGCCAGAAGAATTTTGAATGAGCGAATCAAGCCAACCATTCGTGTAAGTTGATTTACCATTGAGAGTCACGCTCCCATCACCTCATGCCGATCAGATCTCAACGAATTCTTTCTCTATGCGCCGGTCTTCTGCTAATTGGAGCAGGTTCTCCACTGGCAGTGAGCGCTCACCAAACCCCGGAGATCGTTGAAGGCTCCAATCCGAATGACAAAGACCCGCTGAAGAACCTGAAATTTCGTAATCTCGGGCCCGCGATAGCGGGAGGCCGGGTAACGGCGGTCGCGGGCGTGCCGGGCGACCCGAACATCTACTATGTGGGCGCGGCGGCGGGCGGCATCTACAAAACCACTGATGGCGGAACCACCTGGACGCCGGTGTTTCAGAAAGAAGCCACGGCCTCCATTGGCGACCTTGCTCTCGCGCCGTCCAATCCAAATCTGATCTGGGTCGGCACCGGGGAAGCCAACATCCGCAACGACATTACCGATGGCGCGGGCGTGTATTTCTCACCGGATGCCGGGCACTCCTGGCGCTTCATGGGATTGAAGGACGCCGGCCAGATTTCGCGCGTGCTTGTTGATCCGCATAATCCCAACACTGTATTTGTCGGCGCGATTGGGCACGCATGGGGACCGAACGAAGAGCGTGGCGTGTTCCGCACTACCGATGGCGGAAAAACTTGGAAGAAAGTGCTATTTATCGATGACCAGACCGGCGTGGCCGATCTGGCGATGCAACCGGGCAATCCCGATGTCCTCTACGCCGCCATGTGGCATGTAAGGCGCTATCCATGGACCCTGGTCAACGGGGGTGAATCGAGCGGCATTTACCGTTCCACCGATGGCGGCGACACTTGGCAGAAGCTGACGGAAGGCCTGCCGCCGGGCCCTTGGGGACGCAGCGCGGTAGCGATTGCGCCCAGCGATCCGACCCACCTCTACGCATTGATCGACGCCAAAAAAGGACTGCTATGGCAATCCACCGATATGGGTGAGCATTGGACCGCCGTTAGCGACAATCACGCCCTGGATGTCCGGCCATTTTATTTTTCACGCATGGCGGTATCACCCGACAACGAAAACAAAATTTACTTCCTGTCCTTCACCATGATGGAGTCCGATGACGGAGGCAAGACCGCGCACATCGCGGACGGCGGCGTTCATCCCGATCATCACGCCATCTGGATCGACCCGAGAGATCCAAAACGAATCATTCAAGGCAACGATGGCGGCGCGTTCCTCACCCAAAACGGAAAGTCCTGGCGTTTCCTCGACAGTCTTCCCATCGAGCAGTTCTATCAAGTAGCGCAGAACTCGAAGGTTCCCTATACGCTGTGCGGCGGCCTGCAGGACAATAGCGCGTGGTGCGGACCCTCCAGCGACCTGGGACGCAAGGGTGTTACAAATGCCGACTGGTACACCGTCGTAGGCGGCGACGGAGAATACGCCGTTCCCGCGCCCAGCGATCCCAACGTCATCTACTCGGACGCGCAGGATGGCTACATCGAACGGCTGGCGAACGGAACGCACGTTGCTCATTTCGCGCGGCCTTACCTGGAAGGGGCGGAGGAAATGGCGCCTTCGGCTCTGAAGTATCGATTCAATTGGACCAGTCCCATCGCGGTATCGCAAACCGATGCCAACGAAGTCTACCTGGGAGGCAACGTCCTATTCAAGTCGGTGGACGGCGGCAAGAACTGGACCGCCATCAGTGGCGACCTAACGCGCAATGACAAGAGCAAGCAGGTCCCGGCAGGCGACCCCATCTCCCACGACCTCAGCGGGGCGGAGAATTACGGCACCATTCAAAGCATCAGCATCGCGCCTAGCGATCCCAAAGTGATTTGGGTGGGCACCGACGACGGCAATGTGCAACTAACGCGCGACGGCGGCAAGAACTGGACGAACCTGACGCCGCGAATCTCGGGCGCTCCTGCCTGGGCACGTGTTTATCAGGTCGGCGTTTCACCCTTCGACGCTGGGACAGCTTATTTATCGTTCGATGCGCACATGCTCGACGACCGCCGCCCCTATGTGTACAAGACCACTGACTACGGCCGGTCTTGGCAGAATATCAGTGCGGGCCTCCCGGAGTCGCCGGTGTTTGTCGTGCGGGAAGACCCGAACCTGCGCGGAATGCTCGTGCTCGGCAATGCGCAAGGCCTTTACTGTTCGCACGATGCGGGCGGACATTGGAGCGCGCTCAAGGCAGACTTTCCCACCACTCCCGTTTGGGATCTCAAGTTCGACAAGGACTCGCGCGACCTGATTGTTGCCACCCATGGCCGCGGTCTTTTCGTATTCGACGACATCCGGCCCATCGAGCAGTGGCGCGATGAAATGACATCCGATAATTTTCATGTCTTCAACGCGGGCGCCGGTTTGCTTCTGCACCACTGGGAAAGCGACGAAGACAATCCGGTCTCCTTTCAAGCTCCGAACGCGCCCACCGGAGTGCCGATTGATTACTTCTTGAAGACGAAGATCGAGGCCACGCCCGAACAGAAGCAGGCCCACGAAACACCAGCCAAACTCGTTGTTACTGACGGTGAAGGACACGTAGTTGCGACTCATTATGGCCCCACCAACGCCGGCATCGACCGCTACGTGTGGGACCTGCGCTATACCGGCACGCGCCGCCTCCTCTCGGCGATTCCGCCCGAGTCTCCCATTCCCGGAGAGCAGGAAGAGACCCGGTACTTTACGCGCGGGCCGCTCGTCCTTCCCGGCCAATACAATGTTGCGGTCACGGTGAATGGGGAAACGGAAAAAACGGCCGTGACTGTCCGCATGGATCCGAACCTTCACCTGGTCTTGGCCGATGTCCAAGCGCAAACCAGGGCCGGCATGGTGCTGCGTAACGACCTGAGCGCCGTCGATGACATGATTAACCGTATCGACGGAATGCGCAAGCAGCTAGCCGACTTCCGCACTAGCGTCACCTCGAATGACCAGTTGGAACACAAATACGCGCCCTTGCTGCAGCAGGCGAAACAACTGGATGACAAGTTGAAATCCGTGGAGGCAACCCTCTACAACCCCGACCAGCAGCACAATGTCGAAGAAGACGACATCCACGCGTTCGTCGATTTCGAAGATGAAGTGGAGGGCTTGTCCGGCATGCTGGCCTCTGAGTTCGACCAGCCGCCGAATGCGTTGATGCGGGCAAAGATCGCTGAGATCGGAAAACAACTGCAGGAGCACCTGAATACGTTCAACGGACTTCTGAAGAGCGACGTCGCGGCGTACAATAAAGCGGCTTTGGCCTCGGGCGCGCCTTCATTGTTTGCGTCCGACACGGTTTCAATTGAGCCGCTCTCCGGCCCATTTTCGTCTTCTGCGGGGCAGCGATAAAGATATGCTTCTAATTCCTCATCATCTAAAGCAGCATGCGGCCAAAATTCTCGCCGTAGCTTTTCTGGCGGCCGGCATTCACGCAGACCCTCTCTCGCCCGCGCTATTCAACGGGATGCGGTGGCGTCTCGTGGGGCCGTTTCGCGCTGGCCGGGCCGTTGCGGTGACGGGCGTCTCCAGCCAGCCCGATACGTTCTATTTCGGCGGCGTCGATAGTGGAATTTGGAAGACAACCGATGCAGGCGTGGTCTGGGAACCAGTCTTCGATAGTGAACACGTAGGCTCCATCGGCGCGATTGAAGTAGCTCCGTCCGATCCGAATGTAATCTACGCCGGCACCGGTGAATCGGATATCCGCTCCGATCTTGCTTCAGGCGACGGCGTCTACAAATCCACCGACGCGGGAAAAACTTGGACGAACGTGGGCCTTCGCAATTCGCGTCAGATCAGCCGCGTCGTTATTGACCCTTCCAATGCCAATCACCTCTACGTGGCCGCACTGGGAGATGCTTATGGGCCGAGTCCCGAACGCGGAGTCTTTGAATCCAACGACGGCGGCGCGACGTGGAACAAATCGCTCGACAAAGGGCCGGATACCGGCGCGGCAGACTTGGCTATTGCCCCAGATATGCCGGATGTCTTGCTTGCCGCGATGTGGAACACGCATCGTCCCCCGTGGAGCACATACGCTCCCATTGACGGTCCCGGCAGCGGGTTGTATTTGTCCATTGATGGTGGGAAGGTATGGAAGCCGGTCACAGGAAACGGTCTTCCGGACGGCCAATGGGGTCGTGCCGCGGTGGCGATTGCACCCGGTACAAACGGACGCCGCATGTACGCGTTGGTCGACGTCAGCACAGAAAAGTCCGGCGCGGTAAACACCAGCACCGGGAACGCCGACGCCAAGAAATCCGGGCTCTACCGTTCCGATGACGAAGGCGCAACCTGGACCTGCGTGAACCATGACCCACGCTTGACTAGCCGCCAATGGTATTTCGCCACCGTCACGGTCGATCCCCGGAATCCGGATGTCATTTACATCCCGAACGTCGCGCTGTACCGATCGAAGGACGGCGGAAAGACGTTTTCCATCCTGCGTGGCGCGCCGGGCGGCGACGACTATCACCAGATTTGGGTGAGTGCCGCTGATGGATCGCGCATGGTGCTCGGCACCGATCAAGGAACCACTGTCAGCGTGGATGACGGCGCAACCTGGAGCAGTTGGTACAACCAGCCGACCGCGCAGTTCTATCACGTCGTCACCGACAATGCGACTCCGTACTGGATCTACGGCGCGCAGCAGGACAGCGGCAGCGCCACCGTCGCCAGCCGGACAAATCACGGTAAAATCACGCCCCGGGATTGGAACACCGCCGGCGGTAGCGAGAGCGGGTATATCGCGCCCGATCCCAAGAACCCCGATATTCTGTATCTCAGTGGAACGTACGGCGAAGTGATCCGCTTCAACAAACGCACGGAACTGAGCCAGAACATCGCGCCCTGGCCAATGCCGGGATTCGGAAGCGAGATGCCGGCGCGCAAGTATCGGGATACCTGGACGCCAGTGCTGGTGTTCTCGCCCTTCGACCACAAATCGCTGTACCTGGGGACGCAGTTCGTGATGAAGACCACCGATGGCGGACTGCGTTGGAACACCATCAGCCCTGATCTTACAGGCGTCATCCCAGGTGCCGCGCACGAGACAACGCCCGTCACCACCGCCAACGCCAAAGAGCGCGGTTACGGAACGGTCTTCACCATTGCGCCTTCCCCGCTGCGGGCAAATGAAATCTGGGCCGGCACCGACACAGGACTGATTCAATTGACGCTGGATGGAAAAACCTGGAAAAACGTCACGCCGCCCGGCCTCTCGGCCTGGAGCAAAATTTCACTGATCGAGGCCTCCCATTTCGACCCGGCAGTCGCATACGCCGCCGTCGACCGCTCGCGACTGAGTGACGGCAAGCCGTACATTTACAAAACGCGGGACTATGGTAAAACTTGGCAGCTCGTGACAAAAGGAATCCCCGATGGATTATTTGTCCGCGCCGTGCGCGAGGACCCGAAACGGAAGGGATTGCTGTTCGCCGGTACGGAGTTCGGAGTTTACGTGTCGTTCAATGATGGCGATGACTGGCAATCGCTACAGCACAACTTGCCAGTGACATCGGTGCGCGATCTTGCGATACACAACGACGACCTGATTGTCGCCACGCACGGGCGCTCGTTTTGGGTGCTGGACAACATCATGCCTTTGCGCCAGGCCAGCAAGGAAATCGAAACGCAAACGGCGTATCTCTACAAGCCCGCCATAGCCACTCGCATTGACAATGACTCATTTCCCGGAACGCCGTTGCCTCCCGAGGAGCCAACGGCAGAGAACCCGCCCAATGGCGTTTATATCGATTATGTCCTGCGATCGGCGGCCACTGGGCCGGTGAAGCTGGAGCTTTTGGACGCCTCGCATCACGTGATACGGCACGTCTCCAGCGAGGCTAAAGTTAGCCGTGAACACAAGCCGCTCCCCATTGCGGAACGCTGGTTTCCGGAACCGCAACACCTGGAGAGCACGGCCGGCATGCATCGCTTTATCTGGGATCTGCGTTCCGGAAGTTCGGGCGCTCCCGGCGCGGAGGAGGAAGAAGAAGGATCTGCCCCCGCTGGACCAAGGGTACCTCCTGGCAACTACCAGGTGCGCTGGACCGCTGACGGCAAGACGTACACCCAACCGCTGACGGTTACGATGGATCCCAACAGCCCCGCGACGAAATTGGTACTAACGCAGCAGTTCGCCTTGGGCCAGAAAATGTTCGACGACACCCTGCGAAGCCGTCAAACCATGGCCGAAATCAACTCGGTGCAAGCGCAACTGAAGCAAATGCAGCAGACCCTTGCAAACTCTCATCCAGACGACTCGCAAGCTGTCAATAGCGTGCTCGCCGGAATCGATCGAATTCTGAAAGGCTCAAACAAAGACGGCATGACTGAAGCGAACACCGGATTGAATGTGGCCTTGCGGGTTGTTGAAGGAGGCGATCGCACAACTCCAGCACAGGCCATTCAGCTCTATGATCAATCGAGTGCCACCGTCAAAGCGCAGGCGCAACATTGGAAGGAACTGAAAATCGGACCTCTCACGCTCTTGAATACAAAACTGCGCGAAGAAAACCTCAAGCCGGTCGAAATCTCCAAGATCGAAACGGAAGTTTACGAGTTGATGACGCGCTAGCTTTAGCGCGCTAACGAAGGGGATTTAAACGGTGCTCGGCCTGGTACGATGCCGCCGTAGCCCGTGCGCACCACTCGGCCCCGGCCAGGATCACCATCGCCCCGGCAAACGCCCAAAGGATGATGCTGGTCGATTGAACAAACGGCGGCACTTCATGAACCAGTTTTGCCCGAAGCCATGGCCATGTCAGTACGTTGATGTACTTCAGCGCTTCCAATAAAATGCCAACCGATACAGACGCCGCGATCAGGCGTTTCGCCGGAAGCTTTATGTTCGGCAGCAGCCAATAGATCAAGAAAATCATAAGGGTGGTCATCGGAAACGCGATGATTTTGAACAGAACGAGTTGGAAAACTGCTTTGCCGTGCGGCGTGCTAAACCGTGCGGTAAGAAAATGTGTGTTCAGTGCCGTGACGCTGACGGAAAAAAGAACCAGGACGCCGCAAATAAACACCAAGCCCAGTCCCACCAACTGATTGTGCAGGAAACTACGGTTCTGTTTCACGCGCCAGATTCGGTTCAGGGCTACCTCCAGCGGCTCAAAAATTCCATTCGCCGTGAAGAAGAGCAGGACAAGAGAAAGCCAACTGAAATTGCGTTGAGCAGCCGCCGAGAGCAGATAGCTTTTGAAATTGACGCCGAAGCCCTCGGGAAAATAATCGTTTACGGAATAGATAATGACGTCCACCGCCGCCTGCCAGTGAAATACCGACTTGCACAGAACGATCATCACAACAAGGAACGGAAAAAACGAGAGCAGCAGGTTGGCGGCGACGGCGAAAGAATAAACGTGTATTTCTGTTTGGAACAAGAAGCGCACAGAGGGCCAGGCCGTAGTCCATAGCGTTCTACAGGCTTGGGCGGGGGCTGCGGGCAGTTGGGATTGTAATCCAACCGGGGTCTCGGAGGTCATCGAGCTTATTTGCCTGGCGCTTGCTTCTGAATGTTCGAAAGATCGTAATCACCGTCACCGCGGTCGTTTACTGTCCCCTGAATCTTGTCACCGGCGTGCAAGGTGTTGAATTCGCTCTTCAACTTGATGGGATACTCCATCGTCATGGCGTCCATCCACCCAGGAATGGCGGCCTGGTTGACTGAGGCAGTCTGACCCTTGGCATCGAGAGCCACTACCTGACCCGTAAGGTGGTAATGCTTCACCTCCGGTGCATTCGCGGATTTTGAACCGCAACCCACCAGTAGCAGCGAAAGTAGGATCGATACAAAAATAGCCCTCACAATGTTTCTTCTACAAGGGTAGCTGGTTAGCTGGCAAATTCGCACCAGTAGGAATTATCTGGGTATAATGCCATGACGTTCATGGAAGGGAAGAAAGCCTTATGTCTACAACACCGGCATACCTGCCGCCTCGAGAATCTGAAAATTTCGGCAGCGATCTGGTAGGAATGTTCGCCTTCTTTGTCGATCCCACCGCCGCTGCCAGAAGAGTCCACCGGAAGTGGTTCTGGGTTGCGCCGTTCATCGTGGTGATTGGCATCTCCATCATCGCCGGAATAGTGCTGGAGCCGATTGTGCGGCAGGTATCCGCGCTGATGCCGGCCCGGCCCGGCGCCACGTCCGCACAGCAGCAGAGGGCCATTGAGATCGGCATTGCAGCGCAACGAATCTTCACGCCCGTCAGTGTCGCGGTAATGATTTTGATTCAAGCGTTGATTGTCTACGGCACGGCAGCGGCTTTCACGATCAAAGCCAAGTTCGGGGAATTCTTCAACCTGTTGGCCGGTTGCTCTTTAATTTCCATAGCACTGACAATCGATTGCCAGCATCATCATCTTGCGATCGAAGGGCGAGGTCTCCAGCATCGCGGACCTCACGCCGGCGCTCGGGCTGGACATATTCTTACCGGTGGGCACTAATAGACTGATAGCGGGCGTCCTCGGCTATTTTTCGATTTTTCAGCTTTGGTGGATCGTGATGATCGTCTTGATCATCAGCACGGCGTTCCGCGTCAACAAAGGAAAGGCGCTCGCAATCGTCACGCCGCTCATTCTCCTGGGCTTGATTATGCGTATCGGACTAGCGATGTTCCGAGGTCAGAGTTGAGGGAGTTTTTCATGGCACGATTTTTTTTCGGGGTCCAGGACTTACAATGAAGCTGTAAGCCGAGAAAGAGGAGCCTACATGTTTCGATCCATTGGCATGCCCGAACTGATAATCATCATTGTTGTTGCTGTACTGCTGTTTGGGGGCAAAAAGATTCCAGAACTAGCGAAGGGCCTCGGCGAAGGCATCAAGAACTTTAAGAGTTCCGTAAAGACTGAGGAAGAAAACAAAGAGGAAAAAAAGCAGGTCTAAAGCACTCCGCCTTTCCTGTCAACCGAACTATCAGCCCCGCAGTGTCGCGCTCGTAGTGGCGCGTTCGCTGCGGGGCTGCTGTTTATGACTACTTGCCCGCCACTTTCTTGGGGGGCACGATCGCATCCTTAACAGACTTTGCGATTCGAAACTTCACAACCTTCTTCGCCGGAATCTTGATAGCCTCACCCGTAGCCGGATTGCGCCCAGTACGAGCCTTGCGTTCGGCACGGACCAAACGGCCGATCCCGGGCAGAATGAATACCCCATTCTTTTTCGTCTCCCGCACTGCAAGTTGTGCAAGCGTCTCCATAAACTGCTTCGAAACTTTGTTGTTGACCCCTGCTGTTTCCGCAAGTTCCTTGATGATTGCGGTTTGGGTCATTTTTTTTACGTCAGCCATTTAACCTCCAAGTTATCGGTTCATATATCGAAGGAACTTTCCATCCAGGTGCGCTCTGCCATTGCGTTCGCTTCAAAACAGAACGATACAAAAATGTTTCAGCTCTCCGGTCAACTCGATGATACGGGAGCTTGCGGTCCTTGTAAAGCAAAATAGCAGAAAACCGGCCTGTTTTGTGCATATTTTCTAAAAAACTGCCGAAATCCTCGTAGAAACGCTACTCGTTGGTAGATTTATATACCGAACGGCCTCGTTTCCGATGATTTTCCGCAGTCTGGAATCTGATAGAGTAAAGCGCACCAGGCAGATCCATTTTTCCCATCATGATTCTGAAAATAAAACGCTCTTTTACGTCGCGCTTTTTGATTTTGACTGTCACCAGCCTATTCGCGATTGCTCTTGCGGCGCAGCAGCAATCACCGGAAAATCAGGGAGCGCCGGTTCGCCCGATCCCGCCTCCGCCCTTGCACAATGTGCCACGAAATGATTTGGCCAAGACCCCACCCATGGGCTGGAACAGTTGGAATAAATTCAAAGACAAGGTGGACGACAAAGCGGTGCGTGAGATCGCCGACGCCATGGTGAAGAACGGCATGAAGGATGCCGGTTATGTCTATGTGAACATCGACGATACCTGGCAGGGCCAACGCGACGCGCAAGGCAACATACAGCCCAATAAAAAGTTCCCTGACATGAAGGCGCTGGCCGATTATGTACACAGCAAGGGCTTGAAGATTGGCATCTACTCCTCGCCGGGCCCGCAGACGTGCGCGCATTACGAGGGTAGTTATGAGCACGAGCAACAGGACGCCCGGACGTTTGCCGAATGGGGCATCGATTACCTGAAATACGACTGGTGCAGTGCGAGTAAGGTCTACGGTTACGACCCGGAAACGCTGCAAGCCATCTATCAAAAAATGGGTGACGCGCTCCATGACGCTGGACGGCCCATTCTTTATAGTCTTTGCGAGTACGGTAAGGGCAATGTATGGACATGGGGGCCGCAAGTAGGAGGAAACGCCTGGCGGACTACCGGCGATATCAGCGACTCGTGGGCCTCGATGTCGAAGATAGGCTTCGGCCAAAACGATCTAGCCAAGTGGGCCGCTCCCGGCCACTGGAACGATCCAGACATGCTGGAGGTGGGCAACGGAGGCATGACCGATATAGAGTACAGGACACACTTTAGCCTTTGGTCGATGCTCGCTGCTCCCCTGTTGGCGGGAAACGATCTGCGCACGGTTTCTCCGGACATTTTGAAGATCCTGACCAATCGCGACGTGATCGCAATCGACCAGGACTCCTTAGGCAAGCAAGCGACGCGTGTTTCGAAATCTGGTGACCAGGAGATTTGGACGCGTCCGCTGGCGAATGGAGATACTGCGGTCGCCCTATTCAACCGCGCAGCAACGCCAGCAAGAATCACCGTCCGCTGGCAGGATTTAGGAATGAACGGAACGCCAAAGAGTGCGAGGGATCTTTGGCTTCATAAAAGGGTGAAGTTACATGGCCCCGAATACAAGGCCAAGGTCCCCGGTCATGGAGTTCAGGTACTCCGCGTTAGCCAGTAAGCTCTGCCCGACAAGTATCACTGGGCCGCACTGGTAGCGGACCTGGCGTTCGCGCCAAGCGTAGGCTGACTGACCAGCCAGCGCGGCTCCTGTCGAAGAACATCTTCAACTGCGTCTTGCTTCAGCGCATTGGAGAAGAAGAACCCTTGCCCGGTAGAGCAGCCGGCCTGTATGAGATGGGAAAGCTCCCGCTCTGTCTCGATACCTTCCGCCGTTACCTCCAGCTTAAGCTGGTGGGCCAAGGCGATAATGGCATCCACGATCTCGGGACTTCCAGCATCGATTCGCTTCACGAAAGAAGCGTCAATCTTGAGAAGCGAGATGGGAAAATCCTGCAATCGACCAAGGGATGAGTATCCCTTACCGAAATCGTCGATCGCCAGACGAACTCCGAGATCCCGCAACTGATTTAGCTTGTTAAGAGTAGCCTCGCTGTTCTCCATGATCATCGTTTCGGTCAGTTCAAGAGTGAGGAACTGTCCATCCAGGCTGTTCTCCTGCAAAGCTTGGCTCACCTGATGGATGATGTTCGGCTGCAAAAACTGTTTCTCGGACACGTTGACGTTGATGCCTAGCGATTGAGCCGTTTGCACCGACCCGCGCCACTGGGCAACAGTTCGGCAGGACTCGCGCAGAATCCATTCACCAATCGGGCCCGCCAATCCAGCTTCTTCGGCGACAAACAGAAAATCCGCGGGCATGAGTAGGCCCCGGCGCGGATGCTCCCAACGGAGCAGCGCCTCGAAACTCACAATCTGCCCGGATTGCAAAGAAATAATCGGCTGATAGTAGAGACGAAATCGTTGTTGCCGTAATGCCTGCCGCAGGTCCGTTTCAAGTTGAAGTAAATCCTTGGCGGGGGTATCGAATGTAGGCTCGAAAATCGTGTATCTTGCCTTCCCACTGGCCTTCGCGCGATACATCGCGATGTCGGCGTGGCGGAGAACATCTTCCGGAGCGTCTGAATGTCCGGCCGAGGCGATACCGATACTGGCGGTAATGACGAGGTGATGGTCATCCAGATCGAAGGGCGTCGCCAGAAGATCTTGAATGTGCTCCGCCGAATGCGCGGCCACAGACAGATCTTCGATGCCGTCCAGCAAGAGAGTGAACTCGTCACCGCCAAACCGCGCCGCAACGTCTTCAGGGCGCAGGCACTGCTGTAAGCGGGTTGCCACGGCAGCCAGCAATTCGTCGCCTACCCCGTGACCAAGGCTGTCGTTTACGACCTTGAAACGATCAATGTCAAGAAAGAGCACGGCCAAAGTCTTGCCCTCGTGATGCTGCCGCGATGCAATAGCCTGCCGCATGCGAGCAAGAAATAACTCCCGGTTTGGCAATCCCGTCAGCGCGTCGTGGGATGCATTATGAATGAGCTGTTGTTCAGCCCGCCGCTGCGCCGATACGTCCGCTATTCCGCCGATCATGCGCTTTGGTCTGCCCGCTTTGTCCCTTACCACCATTCCACGATCCGAAACCGTGACATAGGATCCATCATTGCGGCGAATGCGGTACTCCTCTTCCCATAGATTCTCGTTGCTTTCGAGAACGCGGTGCAGATTGCTCCAGACGCGCTCGGCATCTTCCGGGTGGATCCGTTCGCGCCACGCGTCCACGGTATTCGGGCTTTCGCTTTTGGAACCTCCAAAGACCTGCCGCACGTTTCCGTTGCGATAAATCTTGTTGCTTGCGGGGTCCCACTCCCAAAGGCTGTCGTGAGTGGCACGGGCAATCATCTCCAGGCCTCGTTTGTTTTGGCGAAGGTGAGCATTCCAGCGCAGGTTGGCAGTCAAGAACAGGACCAGCTTTCCCAGCACGAGAAATGCCAGCAGGCTATAGAAATCGATACTGCTAAACGGACCGAAGGCTTGCCGCGGGGTAATGAACAAAAATACAACCGCCGCGCCGCTGACTTGGACAATTAACGCAGGCCCCACCCCGCCATACCAAGCGCTCAATATAAGGGCTCCAAGGACCGGCAGATACGCGCCGGGGGTGCCCAGCGGCGGAGCAAGCAGGCGGCTAAAGGTGAGCGCGACACCGGTGCTTCCAAGTGCAACACCGAAACGCCGGACCAGATGGGGCACAGGCGGTGGTCCTTCGAACAGCGTAGACAGGCGGGAGGGCATGGAGAACCTTTTAGGCGATCTTTGTTCTAGTACGTTCAGTACTGATTATAGTGATTAAGTGCCAGTGGGGTGGATGCAGAAAAGAAGGGTAGTAGCCGAACGGCTCAGGATCGGTGGAACGTTTACTATAGTGGAGGATGTCTGAACCGCTCTTGTTCACCTAAATACCTCCGAGCGGTTTACGGTCGATACGGGGTGTTTCGCTAGGCCCGGGTGGCGAAATCGGCAGACGCAAAGGACTTAAAATCCTTTTTCGCGCAAGCGGAGTGCGGGTTCAAGTCCCGCCCCGGGCACCACTTAGCTGGCTTTGGCATTTGTATACTCCGCAGGTTTTCTCGCATCTTTGATGTTGCGAGCATCGGTGATGTTGTAGCGCCACAACATGCTCGCGGTCTTGTGGCCTGAGATTTTCATGGCCACCTTTTCCGGCACACCGGCGCGGATTATGTTGCGAACAGCGGCGCAGGCCTGCTCCCAGTCACCCTTGAAGCTCTTTACTGGCTTTCCTGCTCTCGAAAATAGCCAAATACATTTCGGGGACTCGATCCGGCCGCGGCTTAGAAGCATCTCCAGCCAGGCCGCCATGTCGCCGTAGATAGGAGCTGTCTTTGGATCTCGATTTTTGGTGACGCGGCCATTTACGTAAATGAGGCCTTCTTGAAGATCAACCCAGCTCCGCTTAATTGCTAAGAGCTCGCCGGTCCGCATGCCAAGGTTTTCGGGCCGGTGGAGTGCTGGGCGTTTTCGCGGTTGGCTTTGGTTTGCGTGGTGGTGGACATGGCTATTGATCTCTCACTTTGACCCATAGGGTCGTTTGAAAGTCGATTTACTTCGACAGCGATTCTCCTCTTAGGCGGTTTGACGATAACATGGTCGGCTAAGAAATGTGGGATGTGCGGGAGGTAAAGGAGAGTAAGTGGTTATTACTTCAACTTGGAAATTTATTTTCGTCAGTTGTGATCGGGTTCTGGAAAAGAGTTTGGATCACGAGATTTGAGGCGGATGGGAGTTGCCCGACTTATTTGGGAAATGGGGTGCCCGTCCCGAATTGCCGTCCCGAATTGCCGGAATCGTGAAATCGATGAGGTAGATTCGAGACATGAACTTAGCACGACAAATCGCGATCTCGCTTTTGTCAAGTACTCTTTTGTGCTCAGGCTCGTTGGCGGCACAACTGCCTCCTTCGCAAAAATTGTCGGCCGATGACTTGAAGGGAATGACTGGAGAGATTGATCGTTTCCAGGATCTACTGAGAACAGCTCCCGATAAGTGCGCGGTTATGTTTGAAATCGCACGCAATTATGCATTTGGCGGCCAGTATCGAGACGCGATCGAGTGGCTTAGCCGGGTCGTGGACTTGCATGCAGGTTTAGATCCTTCACGCGATAAGGTGTTTGCAAAATTAGAAAACACCAGAGAGTTTCAGATTTTAGTGCAAAAGGTGCGTGAAGACACGCCTGCTGTACGAAGGAGCCGGGTGGCTTTTCAGGTGGCGGAAGCCGATCTGTTTCCCGAGAATCTCGCGTATGATTCTCAATCAGACGAGTTTTACTTTGGGAGCACGTTGAAGGATAAGATCGTGCGGTGCAACAAAGCTGGAATATGCCGCCCTTTCATTTCCGCCCATCGGGATGGCTTAGGGTCTGTGCTGGGGCTGAAAGTCGATCCATCATCAAAAACGCTATGGGCAACCAGCAATAGCGACCAAGGCACTAGTTTATTCCGCTATAGCCTTCCATCAGGAAAGTTCTTGAAAAAGTACGTTCTGACGGGTCCTCATTTGTTCAATGACTTAGTGTTTAACTCGCAGGGAGAGGTATTCGTTACCGATACCAAAGGAGGCGCAGTTTACAGGAGTGTGGCTCGGGAAAACCAGCTCAAGCAGCTTGCCGTAAATCATAAGTTCACGGCCGCCAACGGGATTGCCTTGTCATCGGATGAGAAAACACTGTATGTTTCGGCTTTTGGCGATGGAATCACGGTAGTCGATATTACTTCGGAAGCGACACATCCACTTGCACGTCCCTCAGGTGTTTGCCTCGCCTACATTGATGGGCTCTACTTTCATAATAGAAGCTTAATTGCCATTCAAAATGGGCCGATGGTTCCGCGCGTTGTGCGCTTCAAGCTGAATCCGGAGCTAAATCGCATTGAAAGTCTGGAGGTTCTGGAGCGCAGAAATCCGCTTTTCGCTGGAGTAACAACCGGTGTAGTGGCCTCCGGCAAGTTCTACTACATGGCGAACAATCAGATCGATAAGGTGAGCGATGGGAAGGTTAGCCCGGATGCTCGACTGAATCCGATCAAAGTCTTGGAGCTTGTAGTTCCTTTGCATTGAGCGCTGCCGGGAGATATCTGCTGGTGCGTTTAGGATAGAAGTCACATGGCAAGTCACACAGTAACACCTGGCATGGTTGAATACGCGGATGCGAGCCCGCAGGTGCGCGAGATCTATGACGACATCATGGCAACTCGCAAAATCGATTCGGTGAACAATTTCTGGAAAACGATTGCGCGGGATCCCGCGACTCTGAAGCGGACGTGGGAGAGCATCAAGGCGATTATGGCTCCGGGGGCGCTGGACGCCGTAACCAAGGAGTTGATTTATATCGCCGTCAGTGCCGGCAATCAGTGTGAATATTGCATCGCCTCCCATTCGGCTTCGGCGCGGAAAAAGGGAATGACCGAGGAGATGTTCGGCGAGCTGATGGCGGTGGTGGGTATGGCGAATGAAACGAATGCGCTGGTCAGCGGGTACCGTGTGGAATTGGATGAACAGTTGAAGTAATTGTTGGATTTTATGAGCAGACTTGCCTATTGACACACTGGGTTTATTTAACTACGATGTAGTTTAAATGCCTCCGGTACCCTCATTAGGCGAGTTCGAACAGGTCGTGCTTCTCGCAATTCTGCGCATTGGGGAGGACGCCTATGGAGTCACGATCCGCTCTGAGATCGAGGCCCGGACTAGCCGTAACCCCGCACCCGGCGCACTATATACGACGCTCGACCGCCTCGAAGACAAAGGATTCGTGAACTCCCGCATGGGCGACCCGACTCCTCAGCGTGGAGGCCGGGCCAAGCGTTTTTTCGAGGTCAGCGCCGCCGGAGCTGATGCCGTAGCGCGAGCCCAACGGTCGTACCAGCGGTTATTGGAAGGTCTGCAACTACCAGGAGTCGCTCATGCCTAATTACTCCATTGGCCAATTTATCTTATTGCTTATCTTCGACGCGGATCAGGCTGCCTCAATCGTGGGCGACTTAATTGAAAGCCGCGTCAGGCCGCTGCGCTTTTGGACCGCGATTGGCTCTCATCTGCTGCACGCTCTCACGCCGAAGGTTTTCGGCATGGCGCTCGCGGGATTCCTTGCTCAGTTCGTCATCATTGAGACGCTTGCGCTCGCACTGGTCCATAGCAGTGTCTTTTACACGTTCTCCTTCAGCCAGCGCGCCGATGGTCTTTGGTTTCCGCCTGTTTAATACCGCAAGTCCTGATTGGCTTTTCCATCGGTCGCTACGGAAAGAATCGAGCGCTGCTGGTGTGCATGATCATAGCGATTATGGACTGTGGGCTGGGACTCCTACACGTGAATGATGCGTCCATCAGTATGGCCGTATGGGCCATCCCACTATTGGCGAGCGCAATTGCCGGCCGTAGCAGGTTCATGCGCCACTCTACAGGACGCTGATCTCGCGGTTCTCAAATCTGGCGGGTCCAAATTTGAACGCGCTTCAGGGTTGACGAAACAGCGTCGCCGGTAGAAGAATAAAAGGCGAAGCATGAACCTGGCGCTTGATTTTGGAGAAGAGACGTCGCAGGAGATGGCGGCCGCCGAGCCGGTTGCGCTGCGGCAGAGTTCGGCGATTGAAAAGCTGGCGGCGCGCTTTCAGGAATCGATGGAGCAGGCCGGGTCTCCTATTCGTGCGATTCATCATCAGCCGGCCAGGGCGGCTGCATTTGCGCAGTTCCCCGAGACGCTGAATCCGCTTCTTCGCAGTGCTTTGGCTGCGCGCGGCATCGAGAGTCTATATTCGCATCAGGCTGCGGCTGTGGAACACGCGCTTGCGGGCAAGAATACAGTCGTGGTTACTCCCACGGCTAGCGGCAAGACGCTCTGCTACAACTTGCCGGTTGTTCACAGTATCCTGGCAAATCCGGTGGCACGGGCGTTGTATCTGTTTCCCACAAAGGCATTGGCCGAAGATCAGCGTCTGGAAATGCAGCGCCTGAATGAGGCCGTGGGGGGGGCGATAGCCTGCCATACCTACGATGGCGATACTCCGCAAGATGCAAGGCGGAGCATTCGGGATAAAGCCAATATCGTGATGACCAATCCCGATATGCTGCATGCCGGCGTTCTGCCTCATCACACCAAATGGGTGAAGCTGTTCGAGAACCTGCAATATTTTGTTATCGACGAGCTTCATTACTACAGAGGCGTCTACGGAAGCCATCTCGCCAACATCCTGCGGAGGCTGAAGCGCATCTGCGAATTCTATGGTTCGAAGCCACAGTTCATCTGCTGCTCAGCGACCATTTCGAATCCCAAGGAATTGGCCGAGGCGGTCACGGAACAGCCTTTCGAGCTGATCGATCAAAATGGCGCACCTTCCGGGGATCGCTACTTCGCGTTTTATAACCCTCCGGTGGTCAATCAGCAGCTTGGTATTCGCAGGAGCTATCTGCATGAGTCACGCCGGATTGCGCTGGAGTTCATTCGGCAGCAACAGCAGACCTTGGTCTTTGCCAATAGCCGTCTCGCTACCGAAGTCTTGACCACTTATCTGAAGGACGCGTGCTCGCAGCTTCCGTTCTCACACGAAGCAGTACGGGGTTATCGCGGCGGCTTCCTACCGAAGGAACGGCGCAGTATTGAAGCGGGATTACGGGATGGGAAAATTCGCGCCGTGGTGGCGACGAACGCTCTTGAGCTCGGAGTGGATATCGGTTCCCTGGATACAGTGGTACTCGCGGGTTATCCAGGCGGTATTGCTTCTACATGGCAGCGAGCCGGGCGAGCTGGGCGGCGTCAATCGGCATCGCTCGCGGTTCTGGTTGCTTCGAGCGCACCGCTCGATCAATACATTGTCGAAAACTCCGATTACTTCTTCGGCAATTCGCCGGAGCAGGCCCATATCAACGCAGACAACCTGGAGATCTATCTCAGCCATTTGAAGTGCGCTGCGTTTGAGCTGCCGCTGAAAGAGGGCGAACAGTTCGGTAAACACGATACGGAGAAGCTTTGCCGCTTCCTGGCCGAAGATCTACGCCTGCTGCACAAATCCGGCGACGCATGGCACTGGGTGAGCGATAGTTATCCGGCGGATAGCGTGAGCCTGCGTGCCGTGACGAGCGACAATTTTCTGATCGTGGACATCACGGACGATCACAAGGTCATTGGTGAAGTCGATTTCCCATCAGCGTTGACAACGCTGCACGAGAAAGCGATCTACCTGCACGACGCCAGGCAATTCCAAGTGGAAAAACTTGATTACGATGGCAGGAAAGCCTTCGTCCGGCAAGTAGATTCGGATTACTTCACCGACGCGATTGTCTATACGCAGGTCAGCGAGTTAGCGCAGTTTGAGAATGAGCCTGTGGATGAGCCCTCGATCCATGCAATGCACGGCGAAGTGCGCATCAAACGCCAGGTGATCGGTTTCAAGAAGATCAAATTCTACACGCTGGAGAACGTCGGAGCCGGCCAATTGTCATTGCCCGAACAGGAGATGCACACTACCGCGTTTTGGCTGCATTTCTCGGCAGGCTTTTTTAACGACTTCGCCACCTTCTCCACACCGGATTTACAGGATGCGCTGCACGGCCTTGGCAATATTCTAAAGACGGTCGGGACGGTGATGCTGCTAAGCGATCCGCGCGACTTGGCCGCCGCGGTTCTGGACGACTCAGCGCAAATGGCAAACGTGTTCGAACCGGACGTGTTGTTATACGACAACTATCCAGGCGGTATCGGGCAAAGCGATCCGCTCTTTCAACGCCGCAGGGAACTGCTGGCCCGTGCTTTAGATTTGGTTTCAAAATGCCGCTGCGACTCCGGGTGTCCGGCGTGCGTCGGACCCCATACCGAAATCGGCAAACGCGGGAAAGAAGGAGCGATGGCGATCCTGACGAAATTGTTAAGCACCACGTGCAAAACGGGCGCGGAATTAGGCACCCCGCCCAAATAAGTTGCGGCGTTGCTCTACTGATTGGCGGCGCGCATCCGCGCCCTTTGCACTCTCAGGAACCTAGCAACTTACGCTCTTCCCAGTTTTTCTGGTCGGCGTCTTCCGGGAAAACAGCAAAACCCGAAGGTGGCGGATAGAGGGTCTTCAGAAGGTTCAAACGTTTGCGCAGATACTTGCTCGGCAATTGCCTTGGGCCCGTTTCCACATCGATATCACAGCAAATGCCGTGAAGATAGAGCGTAAGAGTGTCGATGAACGACTGCCGCATGTAGTCTTCGAGAAGCGGGCTTTCCCGTTTCAGGTTCGCTTGCCGGCGCACCAGATTCTGTTTGGCTTTCCAGCTTTCGTCATCCACTTCGCCGTGCACGCTCGCGTTCAATTCCTCGCGAATCATGGCTTTGAAACTTGCGGACGATTCGGGTGACCACTTTTCCGCGACAAGGGCGGATAAGCGGCGATAGAGCCGGTAATGATACTCCGCCACGTCCTGCTCTTTCAAAGCGAACACGAGAACGGTTTCGTTTTCGAAGCTGACCTCGGAAGTCCAGGATTGCTTCCCGCTGGCCGGGCGTTCAGCTACTACAAAATCGGATAATTTCTCCAAAGCGCGCCCGGAGGTTTTCGGTTTTTTCTTCAGAGTTCGGCGCTCACCGGAGCGCTCCAGATACGGGACCAATAGGATGGAGATGCGCGGCAGCATGGAAGCAATGGCGGGCGGCAAGGCGGCCACGGGCTCTTCCAGATATTCCTTTACAACTTCCTCGCTCATCGGCAACGAGGCACAGAAATAGCCGAAGGTATTGCTTAAGGGAATCACCTCACCCCGGAATCGCTCTGCAAACTGACCGACACTGACTTTGGCGAGACTGGATTGAGCCTTGTTTACGGAACTCGGCTCTCGTGGGCTAGACATCTATTTTCGATCTCGATTCTACCAAAGGGGCTAGTGCGATCCGGTCAGCGGCATGACAGAAACGGTACGGAATGCGTTCGGAGCCGTCCCAAAATCGCGCTGCTAAACTGGAGCAAAATAAAGTGCGGTTCATGATTTCCGCTGGCGAAGCTTCAGGTGATATGTACGCGGCCGGCGTTGTTTCTCACCTGGCGGCTCGTTATCCCTCAGCGAAGTTCTATGGATGCGCAGGTCCGAAGCTGCAGGCTGAAGGCGTAACGCCGGTGATCGATTCCGCTAGCCTGGCAGTGGTTGGCTTGGCGGAGGTTATCAGCCATTTACCCAGAATCTATGGTGAATACCGCAAGCTGATTCGCTTTGCCGAGCGTCATCGGCCACAAGCGGCGCTACTCACGGACAGCCCCGACTTTCATCTCCGTGTCGCACGCCACCTGAAGCGGATGAATGTTCCTGTGTTTTATCTGGTGGCTCCGCAAGTGTGGGCCTGGCGGCCTGGGCGCGTGAAAACAATCGCAAAGCTGGTGGACAAACTTTTCTGCTTGTTTCCGTTCGAGGAAAATTGGTTTCGGGAGCGCGGCGTGGACGCGACCTATATCGGGCATCCGCTGGCAAACACTGTCCAAGTTAAATGGTCACGTGACGAGTTTTTTGAGCGGCATTCCCTTGCTAAGAACACTCGCATGCTCGTGATATTGCCGGGGAGCCGTTCCGGTGAAGCGCGACGGCATCTGCCGATTCTGCTTCAGGCGGTCGCAGAACTTCGCCGCCGTTTTTCTCTCTCAGTTGTTTTAGCGATCCCGAAAGGCTTCTATTCCCGAGCGGCTTTACAAAGTTTTCGGGAACCCATGGACGTGCTGTCCATCAAAGTAATAGAAAATGAGACCTGGGATGCCATCGGTCATGCGGATGCCGCTCTTGCTGCTAGCGGTACCGTTACAGTCGAGGCGGCCATTCTAGGAACGCCTCTGGTGACCTTTTATAAGGTCACCCCGCTTACCTGGTGGGCGGGGCGGAGGCTCGTGAAAGTTCCATATTTATCCATGGTGAATTTGATAGCGGAGCGCGAGATTGTTCCCGAGTTGATTCAGCACGACATGACTCCGGCGCGATTGGCCGCTTCCGTCGCTGAATTACTAACTAACGACAGGCGGCGCGAACAGATGAAAAGTGATTTGGCAGCGCTGCGGATGTCTTTGACGAGTGAAGGTGATCCCTTTCGCAGAGCAGCCGACGTTATAACCAACAGTTTCGAGGGACAAACTCAGGTGTGGGAGACGCTTACATAATGTTGGCTGGTTTCAGGTGGAGTGGTTTGAAATGGGCGATTGCCGCGCTCGCCTTGTTGAGTAGTGCTTGGGCGCAAGAGCCAGCAAAGCAGCCGCGCATCGAAGTACAGAAATACATCATCAATGCCGACATCAATCCGCGCACGCAGTCGATCACGGCGATAGCGAAGATTGATTTCACGCCGCTTGATGACACGAATGAGGCGACCTTCCAATTGAATAATGCGCTAAACGTTTCCAAGGCTACCGATTCACATGGGAAATCGCTGGGGACGTCGCGCAATTCACAGGATTTTACGGTGACGGTCTCGTTTCCAACCACGCTGCCCAAAGGTACTCCTGCGACGGTGTCTCTTGCTTACAACGGCAAGTTTACCGGGGACGAAGACTCTCCCGTATACGGGATTAAGTTTGCGGCGCTTCATCCAGATTTCGGCTATCTGCTTTATCCCGCCCGCTGGTTTCCTGTCAGCGGCTACACGGTAAACCGGTTTGCGACCGATCTTCATATCACTACTCCCGCCGGCTATCACGTTGTCGCCAGTGGAGATGCCTCCAGCGGCATTGGTCCGCGGAACCAAATAGTCTCGTCGTTTCACTACGAGCAGGCGAGTTTCCCGGGCAGCATCGCGATCGTCAAGGGCGATGGTGTGAAGGTTTCGTCGCAGGGAATCAGCAGCCAAGTATATTTTCGCGATCAGGCCTCCGCGGATGCGCAGAGCTATGGGGACGAGGCGGGAAAGATGATGAGCTTTTTCACGGCCGAGTACGGGCTTGCACCCCAGGCAAGCCTGACGGTTGTGGAAACCGACGCTGGCGCCGTAAACGGCTACTGGGCTCCGGGCCTCGTCTTTCTAGCCCCCGCTTCGATCACGAATCCAGTGAACATCCGTGTCCTGGCAGATCAAATTTCCCGGCAATGGTGGGGCGTGCTGGTCTCTCCGACCACGCGGAATCATCTCTGGCTGGAGAATGGCCCGGCTCGCTACTCGGAACTGCTCTATACCGGGCACGACAGCGGCAAGGGCGCTATGGAAACGGATCTGCGCAATACCTATGTGGAAGCACTCACGGTGAAAGATCCGCCGGTTCTGCAAGCGTCCCGGCTGGACGATTATTCGCCTGAGTATTGGGCCTTAACGGCCGCGAAAGGCGCGGCCATTCTCAACATGCTGCGGAGCATTGTCGGAGATGACAATTTCAAGAAGGGCCTTCACGCCTTCATGGACAAGTACAGCTACAAGTCCGCGAATAGTGAAGATTTTCGAAAGGTCATGGAGCAGGTTTCCGGGCAAGACCTGCGTTATTTCTTCCTGCAATGGCTGGAGTCCAGCGGGACCCCGACTTTTAAGCTGAACTACACCGTATTTCGAGTAAAGAATGGTTTCCGCGTTGTCGGGAAAGTGGACGATGACCTGGATACGTTCCGAATGCCGGTGGAGCTAAGGATCGAGACGGAGGGCAATCCCGAAGACAAGACAGTGGAAGTGACGGGTAGTTCGTCGGAGTTCAGCGTCGACACTTTCGGCAAGCCGACAAAGGTGACGATCGATCCGAATCATCAGATTCTCAGACTAGACCAAAACACGGCCATTGCAGTGGCTATCCGGCGGGGAGAACAGTTTATAGCGGTGAATGATTACGCCAACGCTCTACGTGAATATCAAAAGGCGCTGGACGTTAACAAGAACAGCTCGCTTGCTCATTACCGCATCGGCGAATTGTTCTTCAAGCAAAATAATTATCAGTCGGCCGCCAATGAATTCCGGGCGGCGGTCAATGGCGATCTTGAGCCGAAGTGGACCGAGGTCTGGTCTCATATCAACCTGGGTAAAATTTTCGACGTCACGGGCCAACGTGACCGGGCAGTGAACGAGTATCGGCAGGCGATTCGCACACACGATAATACCGGCGGCGCGCAACAGCAGGCAGCCAAGTACTCCACAAAGGCTTACGAGCGACCCAACCCCGAGACGTAGATCGCGGTAACTAGGTTGGACAGTCTACTACCACCTGTTCGCAACCGGGCAAAGAGTAAATCCTATGGCGTTCCCGGTCAAATAGTTTGAACGCATTCCGGCGACCGGCACACTACTCTTGCGGGTGCTGATCTGTTACGTAGTGAACTTAATGACGTTGTCTTGCGACGACGAATTGGATGATACCCTGGAGTTGCCGGAGAAAGAGGAAAATTTGGACGACAGATTGAAGGAGCTGATGCAGGAGTTGGGCAACGCCATCAACGAGTCGCTGTCCGACTCGGACCGCATTGCGGGCGCCATCGGCGAAATCAAAGGCGCCGGCTACGACGTCTTCCTGGTACTGGAAGCAACTATTGGGTTCAATAAGCGCGAAGAGGAAATAGATTCTGATTTAGCCGAAAACGAGATCGGGTCAGAAATTCCGGGGAAGCCTGCATCGAACGGCAAGATCCGGCTTACTTCCCAGGACCAAAAGTTCCTTCGCGCCCTTAAGATCTCCATCGACGAAGAGCACAAGTAATCTTCGGCTTACGAGATTAGCTCTTCGTACACCTGATGCGTTTCCCGCACGCTGCGTTCCCAGGTAAACAGATCGGCTCGCGCTCTCCCTGCGGTCGAAAGCTTTCGGCGTAGCTCTTCACTGTCAATAAGATTGCCGAGAGCTGTTTGTAGGGCGTGTACCTGTCCAGGATCGACTAACAGCGCGGCATCGCCAGCCACCTCCGGCAGTGCCGACCTATTGGATGTGACTACGGGAAGTCCGCTTGCCATTGCCTCCAGAACAGGTATTCCAAAACCTTCGTCGAGCGAGGGGAACGCAAAGATAGAGGATTTCTTGTAAAGATCGTCGAGCTTTGCGGGTGAAAGATAACCGGTCACCTGAATGCGTTCCCGGCTTGGGCTGTTCTCGATCCGGTTTAGAATTTCCTGCGCTCCATAGCCGACGGCCGATCCAGCGAGAACAAGTTTCCAGTTGTGAGGTAATCCCTCGAACGCTTCGACGAGAGAAGCAGTGTTCTTACGTCTCTGTAATGTACCTACCGAAAGAATTATTTTCTCTCGCTTCACGTGATCCGGCGGCGCAGCTTGACGTACGCCATGGGGAATCACCCGAATGCGCGACCGTTCGAAACCAAGCAAGCGGCTTACCTGGTCTGCCGTAAACTCGGAAACGGCAATCACGATGTCGGAGTTTTCTGCCGCGCGTTGGGCCTGATGCGTGAAGCGCTCCTTGAACTCCGGAGAAGAATAGTCTCCTGTCAGGACGAACAGGTCGTGAAAGGTGGAAACCACTTTGCGAGCAGGCCGCTGATCTACGCGTTGATTCAGCGCGTGGAAGATGTCTGCTTTAAAGGTTGGAAGCGGAGGCTGCAGAAGCCGCCGCTGAACGTTCAACGGTAAGCTTCCGCTAGTTCTCCGCCATTGCTTCCAGCGATAGCAGAGAACATACCGATTCTCCGGATAAGCGCGAGCGAGACCGTTTAGTATTTCTCGAGAATAAACGCCGATGCCGGAAGGTTGGGGGTCGGTACTGTAGGTGGCGTCCAGCGCAATTCGCACTTCACCACTTTACAAATCGTATTCTTTCAATTTCCGGTAGAGCGTGGTCCGGCCGATCCCGAGCATCGCTGCCGCCACGGTGCGGTCGCCTTTGGTGTATTCCATCGCTTGTAGAATTGCCCGCTTCTCCACTTCGGCCAAGGTCAAAATGCCTGCCCCAGTTGACTGGAAAGGCGACGGATACCCTATCGTAGAAACGGACTCCTGAGCGAGTACCTGTTTTTCTAATGTATGATTGGCAAGACTGGAGGGAAGGTCAGCCATTCCGATGTAAGGACCGGAATTCATTGCCACCATTTGCTGCACCGAATGCTCCAGCTCCCGGATGTTACCGGGCCACTGATACTCCACCAGCGACTCCATCACATCATCGGGCACCTGATGCCCATTACCGTGCCGATCAAGAAAGTGGTGGATCAGAAGCGGAATGTCGTCCTTGCGTTCCCGTAGCGGAGCAAGCCGGAGCTTCATGACGTTCAATCGATAGTAAAGATCCTGGCGGAAGCGCTTGGCCTCCACTTCCGCCAGGAGATCGCGATTGGTTGCGGCGATGACGCGGAAATTGGAGCTGCGCTGCACTAAGCCACCGACCGCCCGGAACTCTTTCTCCTGTAGAACGCGCAGAAGTTTCTGCTGCAGGTCGAGCGGAAGCTCACCAATCTCGTCAAGGAATGCTGTTCCGCCGTTCGCGGCGTCGAGAAGTCCAAGCTTCTGATTATGCGCGCCCGTGAAGGCGCCTTTGGCGTAGCCGAACAGTTCGCTCTCCATCAGCGGCCCAACCAGGGAGGAACAATCGACCACGACAAACGGACCACGTGCCTCCACGTTGTGAATCGCTCGGGCCACTACTTCCTTACCTGTTCCTGTCTCGCCAAGGATCAGGACAGGAAAGCGCGACTTGCCCATGCGCGAAACAAGCCGGTGGACCTGCTTCATGGCCACGGACTTTCCGATTAAGTTCGAAAGCGGCGAAATGTCAAGTGCGGTCTGCGGTGTCACGGCAAAACGAGCGGCGTCTCAGACCTAGTGTCGAAGGAACGTGATAAATCTCCGGTTGTCGGCAGTGGGTGTTAGTTGACTGGCCGCGAGGGCGTGGTTGGCGCCGATGCTTCCGGTCCGGCGTTCTCGGCCGTAGGCGTGTTCGGCAACGTGTCGCTCTTATCCAGGCGGACAACAAACACACTCTTACCTTCGGCATTGAACCGCTCGGCTAATTGCTGAGCCGCTTCAATGGAAGGCTCTTTGCCCACGATCACGCGCCAGATGGGAACCCGCCCCTGCTTCAGGGCGATGTGGGCCGTTCCATAGCGTTTCGCATAATCAGCTTGCGCACGCTCGGCATTCGTCAAGACAGAAAAAGCACCCACCTGAACGCCATAGAAATCATTGGAGGGCACATCCGCTGGAGCCGAGATCACTTGCAGGCGCACCTTGCCGATTCCTGGACCAAGCAGGCCAATCTGTCGCGCCGCCGCCTTGGAAAGATCGATAATCCGGTCGTGTACGAAAGGCCCGCGATCAATCACCCGTACGTCCACGGTCTTGTCATTTGCGAGGTTAGTCACTCTCAGCCAAGTGTTGAAGGGGAGCACTCGATGAGCGGCTACCAACGTTTCCATGTTGTAGATTTCGCCATCGGCCGCCGGACGCCCATGATAGGGAATGCCGTACCAGCTTGCGATTCCTTGTTCGGTGTAGCCGACCGGCACCGCTTTAGGTTTCGTGGCGGGTTTATGTGGGCGCGGCGCGCTCGCTACGTGAGCAGTCCGGTGGTGCTTCTTCCGGCAGGACGAAAGCAGCACCGTGCAGCACAGAGCCCCTACGAGCAAAAGCAGAACTGGATTGCGTCTTTTGGGCAGCACGTGCAAAACGGGCACGGTAGCCGAGCGCGCCGCGCAAAGGAGGAACGAGCTGCTTCCTGTTCCGCGGCGCGCATCCGCGCCCTTTGCACTCATCGCCAGCCGCATGCCGATCATCCTCCAAAGAGCCATGTTTAAAGACGCAGTTCAGAGTGCGTCGGATAAAACAAATTTCTCAAATTCGTTTTATCACGCGTGAAGAATATGGATGCCATCGCAAGAAAAACGCGATCTTTCATTTTTTTCTTGACTTCCATTACGAACAACTTTATATATGAATCACACTGCGATCTGTATGGATTGCAAATCTACGTTTGAGGAGAATCAATCGATGCCAACTACAACCAAAAAAGCTGCGAAGAAGGTCGAGAAAAAGGCCCCAGCTAAAAAGAAGAAGTAAGTGCGAGCCCAGCATTAACGGGCATCAACAATCCTTCGCGCCTCCGGCAACGGAGGCGTTTTTATTTGGCGGCAACTACCCGTACGTCTGCTTGCGCAGGTGCAGCACGCTGAAGGTTGGCCCCATGCCGAACATCAATTGCTTCCATTGCAGCCGCCAGCGTTCATCGGCCATCTTCCACCGCTTCCCTAACTCTTGCTCGTCCCAGACATGCAAGGCCCACCCGGCCAGCAATGACTCCCCAATTATTTCTAGCCCTGCATCCAGAGCCAAGTCACGCAGGTAGGAAAAATTGACGTGCGCCGTAATGTCGCCTGTTCCCGGACTACTCAGCAGGTCGCCAGTCGCGGCATGCTTCCGGTAGGCAAGCAAAGTTCCTTCCGAAAACCGGGCCAGTTCCCGCGACTCATATCCGTAATCGATAACCAGGACATCGCCCGACGTTAGTAGCCGCCCGATCCTGGCGATCCACTCCGCGGCAGTTAAGCAGACCTCCAGCAGCCCCCCTTCAGGAATCTGATGGCCGTAACACTCTGCGTACTTGAGAACCGCGGGGGAAACTTCGTCGAGTTCAGCGAACGCGAACTGACCGTCGATGGCCTTCACCACCACCTCATGCCATCCCGCTTCGCGCCTGCGAACGAGATGGACCGGCAGGGCATCAAAGAACTCGTTCGCGAGGACTAAGCCCGAGAATGTTTCGGGGATTGCGCCGGTGTCCCAGTCGAAGGCTCGATAGTTCCACCGGTCGAGAGCTGTACGCAAATCCTGCTGACCGGCTCCCAAATCCAATACTCCGAATTGGGCAGATGCGCCGGAAGCATGATGGAGCTGGCCAACAAAACTGGAGAGGAGTTCTCCCCATACGGGTTGTAACTGCCCGGAGGTGTAGAAGTCCCCGCGTGTACCGAAGACCTCGCCTTTTTCACGCCGGTAATAGCCAAGCTGGGGATAATAGAGCGCCAGCTCCATGTATCGAGCAAAGGTGATGGAGCCGCGACGGTCAATTTCTTCCTCGATGACGGCGGTGAGTGAACTTCCCACGCCGACATTATGGCGGATCACAGTAGCGGTAACGATCCGCCCAAAAAGAAAAGGGCACCAGCCGAAGCCGATGCCCAAGACCTTTACCGATCTGCCTCTTTTCGAACCTATGGCAGTGTGTACCGCAAATCGAGATAGTAGAGGCTGGTGCGTGCGTTTCGGGCGCCGTTTGCAATCGCCCAAGGATCGCGCCATAGATAGGAGTATTGACCGATCAGCGCAAGCGCGCCATAGCTCGGGTTCTTCCAGAGCGTACGGACGATATCGAAGGTCGCTTCCTGGATGTTGCGGTTGTTGCTGGTAGGCGATCCGGCATAGCCGTAACCAATGTACTTTCCATTCGTATCGAGAGCCGTGTTACGCCCAAAATACGCCCCGCCGTAAAGAAACGAAATCAACGTGTTCTTCGTGATATTCGCTTCGAAGCCGTCGACGGTGGCATAAGTATGTACCGGCGAGATGGTTCCGTCGGCACGGACAATCAGATCCGGTCCATTGCCTTGCAAGTACCGGCCGCCGCCCGAACCAAAAAAGGTGTTTGCGATGAGGCGGACATTCTTGACCACCTCCAAATTCACGTTGACTTCGCCGGTCGCCGCTGTCGCGGTATCGGTACGGTAGTGAATTAAGCCGCTCGTTGTTGAGGAAGCTGGAGCACCCGCGGCAGTAAACGGAATGGTGTCTTTGAAGTTGCGGATCAATGCGCCCGCCTCCACGTGCATGATCTTGTCGCCTACGTGACCGTCATAGGCTGCTTTGAAGATGATGTCGGGAGCCTCGTTCGGAGCCGAAAAGCTGGTCGATCCGTCATTGAACTCCGAAGTAGTACCCGTCTGACTGAAGACACCGCTGTACGCGGCTGGAAAAGCAACGGAGCCGCCGGTGTACTGCTGCGGGTTTTCAAGCGAGACGCCAAAGGCTAGGTCCTTCGTCGGATGCCCGACGAAACGGAACTGTGCCTGACGCGCCCACGGAAGACCCACTTGGTAATTCGTGTCCATGTTCTGCGTATAGAAGATGTCGGAAGGTATTGGCGAGAGTCCTATGCGGTTCGGCGTGAACATACTCCAGTCCTGACCGCCTAAAACTTCGAACCCATCTTTCTGTACGTCCACGAATACGTTGCGCATACGAAGCGTATTTGCATTGCTCGTTACGAAGGAGTTTGGACCATTCTGGCCCAAAAAGTCCATCTCGAAGTATCCGAGAACCTTGGCGCCGAGAAACATCGAATCGACACGGAAGCCGATACGCGAGTTCTGGGCACTGAAGTTCGTTTCCGATGTGCGGCCAGCCGCGGAGTTGTTGTAGGGCAGTCCAGTGAAGCTGGTGCCGATGCCGCTTCCGACGTTCGTGGAACGCCCGAAAAACGTGGCGTCGACAAATCCCAGCGGTGTAAATGTCGTGTTGCCGATCTTGATCGACAAAGCCGAAGGTGTTGCTGCAATCGCGTGTTGCTCTGCCCCGTCTTGGCGCACCGGATAAAGGTAGGGATGGGCAACGTTGGAAACAGGCACCATCTTGGCCGGAGCATTTTCCGAAGCCGGCGCGGTGTTACTCGCCGCCGCAGTATTGCCGTTGGTTGCCGTAGGGGCAGTAGCTGCATTTTGCACGGCCTTATCTAACATAGATCGCTGTTCTTCAACAGACTGCTGGAGCTGCTTGATGGCTTTTTCCTGCTGAGCAATTCGCTCGCGAAGCTGCTGAAGCTCCTGGCCGCTCGCGGCAGCTCCCGTGCTTGCGCCACCGTTTCCGGGCGGTTCCGGCGCCGATGTCGCGGACTGACCGGCGTGGAGCTGCATTGCCAATACGGCCACGCCAAGCAAGCTCGATATCCGTTTTATTTCCATAATCTCCTCATAACTTTGGTTTGTTCTCCACGATGGTGGTCGAAACAGATTCTTTTACGCCGTCTTCACCCGTAATTGCGCGAACCCTGTTGACCCTGAATGCTTTTCCAAGTTACCGAAGCACTGTTACACAACGATTAACGTTCTGTGACGAGTCGAACACCTCGAAAACGAATTCGTACTACGCAACTCAGCGGATCGGTCCTGCTCTCCGGTCATGACCATGGTCCGAACCGCTAAAATAGAACCACACCCATGTCCGAACGTCCGTTCGTTCACCTTCACTGTCATACCGACTACTCCCTGCTCGATGGCGCTTGCGACATTAAGAAGCTGATGGGCGTGGTAGAGCGCCAAAAGATGCCTGCCGTTGCCATGACCGATCACGGCAATCTGTTCGGCGCAGTCGAGTTTTACAACGAGGCTCACGCCCATGGCATTCATCCGGTCATCGGCTGCGAGGTCTATGTATCTCAACAAGGCCACAAAATCCGCTCCGAATCCGACCGCTACAACCACCTGGTACTTCTGGCGGAGAACCAGGAAGGCTATAAGAACCTCATCAATCTGGTATCGACCGGTTACTTAGACGGCTTCTACTACAAGCCCCGTGTCGATAAGGACCTGCTCGCCCGGCACTCCAAAGGCCTGATCGCTCTATCTGCCTGTCTGCGCGGCGACGTCAACGAAACCATCCTGGCCGACCGCTACGGCGATGCAAAGCGCCTGTCAAACGAGTACGTCGATCTATTCGGCAAAGGGAACTTTTTCCTGGAAATGCAGGATCACGGGCTCGACCAGGACAAGATCCTCATGCCCGAAGTCCGCCGCATGTCCGCCGACACCGGAATCCCGCTGGTGGTCACGAACGATGCGCACTACCTCACCCACGACGATGTGCGCGCGCATGAAATTCTGCTCTGCATCCAAACCGGCAAGACCATGTCGGACCCCAACCGGATGCGCTTCTCCACGCCCGACTTCTTTATAAAGACAAGGGCCGAAATGATGGCGCTCTTCGGCGAGGTGGAGCACGCGCTCGATCGCACCTGGGACATTGCTCAACGCTGTCAGGTAAAGCTGGAAAAAGTTAAAGATCCATTTCCGCGCTTTGCAGTGCCGGAAGAACACACTGCCGATAGCTATTTCGCCTACATTGCCCGCGAAGGCTTCGAAAAGCGCCGTCCTCGTTTGGAGGCTCTGCGGAAAGCTGGCCGCCTGAAACACGATCTGCCCGAATACGTGGAACGCCTGGAAAGTGAAATCACGATGATCCAGCAGATGAAGTTCTCCGGCTACTTCCTCATCGTTTGGGATTTTATCCATTTCGCCAAGGTGAGAGGCATCCCTGTCGGTCCAGGCCGCGGATCGGCTGCCGGCAGCCTGGTCGGCTACGCCATGGAGATCACCGACATCGATTCTCTCGAGTACGGCCTGCTCTTTGAGCGCTTCCTAAATCCCGAACGCATCAGCATGCCCGATATCGACGTAGACTTCTGCACGAACCGGCGCGGCGAAGTCATTCAGTACGTCACCGAAAAGTATGGCCGCGATCAGGTAGCTCAGATCATCACCTTCGGCACGCTCGCAGCGAAGGCGGCGATTAAAGATGTGGGCCGCGTGCTCGATATGAGCTTCGCGGAGGTCGACCGTATCTCGAAGCTGGTTCCCAAACAGCTCAACATCAAACTGGACAAAGCCATCGAGGATCCAGGACTGAAGGAGGCTGCCTCCAAGGACCCGCGCGTCAAGGATGTTCTCGACGTCAGCTTGAGAATCGAGGGAGTGGCACGAAATGCAGGCATGCATGCGGCTGGCGTGGTCATCTCCTCGGTCCCGCTGAAAGAACTCGTTCCCATCTACGTCACCAACAAGCAGGAACTTGTCACCCAGTACGACATGAACGGGCTGGACAAGCTGGGCTTGCTCAAGATGGACTTTCTTGGCCTCACGACCCTCACCATCATCGATGACGCCCTAAAGCTGATCGAAAAACATAAAGGAAAGAAAGTGGTCGTCGAGGAACTGCCGTTAGACGATGCCGAGACTTACACAAAAATTTTCTATAACGGCTTTACCAGCGGCGTCTTTCAGTTCGAATCGGCGGGCATGCAGGACATCCTCCGTCGTTACCAGCCTGACCGGATCGAAGATCTCTGTGCTCTGAACGCACTGTACCGTCCCGGCCCCATCCAAGGCGGCATGATCCCGGACTTTATCGACCGCAAGCATGGCCGCAAGCCGATCGTCTACGATGTTCCAGAGCTGGAAGAGATTCTCTCGGAAACCTACGGGGTCATCCTCTACCAAGAGCAGGTGATGCAGATATCGAACAAGCTGGCGGGCTATTCGCTCGGCGACGCCGATATTCTGCGCCGGGCCATGGGAAAAAAGAAGCTCGACGAAATGGCGAAACAGCGCGAGCGCTTCATTACCGGCTCCTCGCAGCGGGGGCTGCCGGCCAAGAAGACGGCCAAAATCTTCGACCTGATGGAGCAGTTCGCCGGCTATGGCTTCAACAAGTCGCACTCCGCCGCTTACGCCTACCTTGCCTATGTCACGGCTTACCTAAAAGCCCATTTCGCCGTCGAGTTCATGTCTGCCCTGCTCACCTCCGAAGCGGGCAACATGGACAAAATGGTGAAGTACATGAACGAATGCCGTGAAATGGGCATCAATGTACATCCGCCCGACGTCAATCAGAGTGACTTGAATTTCACCCCGGCGGGTGACGCCATTCGGTTCGGCCTGGGCGCTGTGAAAAACGTAGGTCAAGGCGCGGTCGAGGCTATTGTGGCCGCGCGCTCCGAAGGCGGCCCTTTCACCTCCATCTACAACTTGTGCGAGCGCATCAATCTCGGCGCGGTCAACCGCCGTGTCATCGAAAGCTTAGTGAAGGCGGGCGCACTCGATTCCGTTGGCGGAAATCGCGCCCAATTGAGCGAAGCCCTCGACCGCGCACTGGAGTCAGGCCTGCGCGCCACTCGGGACCGGACCATGGGCCAACATGGGCTTTTCGGAATGCTCGCCGAGGAAGAAACGCACGAATATCCGCTGGCAAAGCTGCAGGATTGGACCATGGAGCAGAAGCTGACCGGCGAAAAAGAGGTGCTGGGCATTTATGTCTCCGGCCATCCGCTCGGCCGTTTCAAAGACAAAATCGGGGATCTCGCCACTCATTTCACCGACAAGCTCGACGGCATTGAGAAGGGCATTGAAGTAAAACTCTGCGGCATTCTGACGAACATTGTTCGAAAGACCAACCGCGAAGGAAAATATTGGGCCGCCTTAAAGCTGGATGATAGCCGTGGAACAGCCGACGCGATGATATTTGCAAACCGCTATGAGGAATTGCTGCCAGAACTGAAGGAAGATGCCGCCGTTTTTGTTCGCGCTTCCATTTTGCCGGAAGAGGGCGCTCCGCCGAAGTTGTCAATTCAGGAAATGGTATTTCTCGAAGAGGCCCGCCTGGACTTGCCCTCGGTCATATCCATCCGCATCTGGCTGCGCGACGAGAATTCCAACGAGAAAGCGACTCAATTGAACGAGCTGTTTACAAAGAAGCAGGGAACCACCGAAGTCCGGCTTCGTTTGGAGAAACCGCGAGATTTTTCTCTAGTCATGGATGTCACCACGAAGGTCCGCCCCGACCGCGAGTTCCGAACGGAGCTGGAAAAGATCTGCGGGCCAGAGTCGATGGAAGTTCTGGCTACCTAAAACTATGCCCAAGAAAAAAGCGACCGTGACGACCGAAAGCACGGAAGAGGCCGTAAGTACCCGAGTAGCCGGAAGTATCGATCAGGCAGCCGTAGCCGCAAGTTGGCAGCGAGTTCAGCTTGCGCGGCATCCCAAGCGTCCGCACTCCTGCGATTACATCGACCGACTGATCACAGATTTTAAAGAACTGCACGGTGACCGCTGTTTCGGTGACGATCAGTCCATCATCGGCGGTTTCGGCAGCTTCGAAGGGCAACCCGTGATGATCATCGGCCAGCAAAAGGGCCGCGACACTAAGGAAAAGCTGCTTCGCAATTTCGGCATGCCCAAACCGGAAGGCTATCGCAAGGCCCTCCGGCTGATGCAGCTTGCGGCAAAATTCCGCCGTCCCGTTCTCGTTTTCATCGACACGCCCGGCGCCTATCCCGGCATCGATGCCGAGGAGCGCGGCCAAGCCGAAGCAATCGCGTACAATCTGCGCGAAATGGCGCGCCTGGCTAGCCCCATCGTTGCGGTGGTGGTGGGAGAAGGCGGAAGTGGCGGAGCGCTGGGAATAGCCGTCGCAAACCGTGTCTACATGCTCGAAAACGCTTACTACAGCGTGATCTCGCCTGAGAGCTGTGCAGCCATCATCTGGCGGGATTCCGGCAAGGCGGCCGAAGCGGCGGCAGCGCTTCGCATGACCGCGAAGGATCTGCTGGAATTCAAGCTCATCGACGGCATCATCCCCGAGCCGCCCGAGGGCGCACAAACGGATCACGACGCATCTGCCGAATTATTACGAACCGTCCTCCGCCAAGCCCTCAGTGAATTCGCAGGCCGCTCCGCGGAAGACCTGATCGAGGAACGTTACACCAAGTTCCGCCAGATGGGCAACTTTTTCACCGAATAACTACCGCCAAATGAACAAACCCGGCACTTACATTGCGGTGTTTATTGTTATCGTCATCGCCCTGATTGCTTATTCCACCGTAACGGGGAAGCTCTATCGTGCGCGGGTGTGCATGGTCTATCAAGGGCGTTCCAACTGCAAGATCGTCACGGGAAAGAGCGAAACCTCCACTTTGCGGGGAGGCATCTCCAACGCATGCGCCGATATCGCCTCCGGGGTCACTCAAACCATGGGCTGCGAACAGTCACAGCCCCAAAGCGTTCAATGGTTGCAGCGGCCCAAAAGTAAATAAAAAAAAAGGCTGATCGGTTTGGCGGTCAGCCTTGTTAAGTTTGGGTTGGAGGAGAAGTGCTGAACAATATAGTTACGCGAACAAAATCTAAAAGAATGTTAATAAACCGCGCTTCACAAGTAGACCCGAAGTGGTCCATACCCGACACGCTTACAAATCCATTAACTTTCTTTTAGTATGCAACCACATCTACTCCGCTGTCAACAGAGAGCTAGTACTTCGTAAAAATAGGGCGAGAGTCCTGTGAGATAGAAATGAATGCACCGGCATCTTCGGCCTTCAGTACCGGTACTATGATCGCCTTAGACACTAGGACGTCCTGGCAGTCCGGGGGTATGGTAAATAGGTTATCCTTTTTCCGGCCTGTTTCCGGCCAAGAGGAAACAATGTTTTAGGAGAAATACACATACTGATGAAAACTGTGATGCAGCCAACGAAATGGAGGTTTGGCCGGATCTTGGCGTTAACGCCACTCCTCCTCGCTTTCTTTACTCTTGGAAGCTTACAAGCGGATACCCTTTTTGTGGGTTTCAATACCGCCACCCCTGTGCAACTGTACTCCACTGAGGGAACATACCAGCAGGATTTTGGTCCGAGCACCGGCATTGCGGCAATTCCGGCTGCCTCCAACAGCTATTTCGTGGTGCAGCCAGACTCGAATTTCACGACGAGCACCGTTACCCAATACACCTCGAATCAGACTGCGATTAGCAGTTTTACAGTGAATGGCTTCATTGACGATGGCGCTCCGGGAGCGAACAACTCTCTTTGGCTTTCGGCCTACAACGGAACGGTCTATCAGGTCTCGGCGACCGGAGCAGTGGAAACATCATGGAAGACTGGCTATACCCATGTGGGCATCGCCTCCGATGGCACGTATGTGTACACCACGCAAGGCGATACCGGCAACAGCCTGAATAAATGGTTAGCAAACGGGACGGCCGCGGGCCAGATTGCCACACCGTTTACTGGACTATACGGCTTAGGTTATGACGCAAGCACCGGCGATCTGTGGGCCGGCTCGACGGACTACGTTTACCAGCTTGATACAAAGGGCAACCTGCTTTCGACCTTGAACCTTCCAGGCGATTCCAGGACGCCCGACGGCGCGGTTCATGACGGCCTGGAAGTGGGCACATTTTCAAACGTGGCGAGCACCGTTCCCGAACCGGCATCGATACGGTTTTTCGGTTTAGCTCTCCTGCTCGCTTCCGGCATATACATGTTCCGCAACCGTTCGCGGATGGCCGGACGGGTAGGAATAGCGGCGCTGTCCACAGTGGGGGCGGCACTCGGAAGCGTCAGCGTTCAGTTGACGGCATCTGCCGCAGGAAGCGCTCCTGTCGGATCCACTATCACCTGGACCGCCGCCGCGACCGACACCGCCGACCCCAACGCATCGTTCACTTATCAGTTCAGTCTTGGTTCGTCAGCCGGGCAGATGCAGATCCGGCGTGATTTTTCGCCCGTCAACAATTACCCATGGACACCTTATGACACCGAAGGCAATTATACCGTTCAAGTAGTGGCCAATTCCTCATCGGGCGGTTCGGGAACCGCCGTGGAATACTACACGGTGACATCTCGTGTGACCGGCGGCTCGTCCGTCGTTTCTCCCACAAACCATCCGCTAGTAGCGCTCTATAGCATGCCTCCATGCCCGGCTGGAGAAATGGCTCGCGTACGGTTTCAAGCACCCGGCGACAACAGCTGGCAGGCGACATCTTTCAAGTCGTGTGACGGAGCGACCAGCTTGAACTTCTACGTCGGCGGCATGCGAGCTTCCACCACTTACACGCTGCAGCAGGATGTGTATCGTGGTCCGATAGATACAGTAGGCGCCCCGATGAGCTTCACAACGGGAGCCATTCCCGCCGGAACGCCCATCGACAACTACTTCGTCGCACAAGCGGCCACCGCTCCGAATAACTCGGCCTATGACGTTGTGCTCACAGCTCCGAACGGCGCGCCGGGTTTTGCAACCGATACGCAGGGCCGGATCATTTGGTATCTTGTGCCCGGTAATCACATCGCGGGAACGATTATGAGACCGGTACCCGGCGGAACATTTTTGGGTATTTTCAATGATCTTAACAACAACAACATAGAAGGCAATTTGATACGAGAGTACGATCTAGCCGGGAACGTGATTCGTGAAACCAACGCCGGCGTTATCTCCCGGCAGCTTTTGGCAATGGGAAAAGATCGCGTAAATGCGTTCTCACATGAAGCATTTCGTTTTCCCAACGGCGATACGGGCGTAATTGCCACGGTGGAAAGAGTTGCCGACCAGGGCGCTGGCCCAGTGGATGTGTTAGGTGACATGGCCATCGTTCTTGACTCGAATCTCCAGGTCAAATGGACATGGAACGAATTCGATCATCTCGACCTCATGCGTCATGCCACTGAGAACGAGACATGCACGAAACCCGGTGTTGGTTGTGGGCCTGTGCTCAATCCAGCCTATTCGGTTGCTAACGATTGGACCCATTCCAATTCCCTCGCTCCCACGCTCGACGGCAATCTGATTATCTCGGTAAGGCATCAAGATTGGGTGATCAAGATCAATTATCAGGACGGATTGGGGGATGGCAGCATTCTTTGGAAGCTCGGCGTGGACGGTGATTTTAAGGCCAACTCCAGCGATTCCTACCCATTCTTCTCGCATGAGCACGACGCTGAGTTCGAACCGAACGGACTGATGTCCGTCTACGATAACGGCAACACTCGAATCGATCGCCAAGGCGGCAATAGCCGTGGACAGGCATGGCAAATCGACGAGAAAACGATGACGGCCACTCCCGTTGTGAATGTGGATTTGGGAGTGCAGTCGTTGGCCACAGGCAGCGCACAGTTACTCTCGAACGGCAACTTCCACTTCTACGATGGTTTCATCAACGGAAACAGCTCGAGATCGGTGGAATACACCACCAGCGGCGCACTTCAATTTGAGCAGGATCTGCCTTCGAATAACGGCTACCGTTCCTTCCGCATGAAGAGCCTCTACACGCAAAACTAGTCTGGCGTAGCATCATCGCAAGCCGGTTTTGTGCCGTCCTCCTATGTGGGACAGAGTTTTCTCTGTCCCACTGCCTTTTTCCCCACGTGATATATATTCAACCTGAGATGCCGCCTAAAAGTTTCCTTAAGAAGTCCATTCCTTTAGTAGACCGCGCCTTACCGGCCCGCTTTTTCCGGTAAAACCTCCATTGCAAACAGTGAGGCGTAATTCACTTCCGGCTCGAATGAAAACACAAGTTGACCCTGCGCATTGGGATGAAGCTCATGAAACGTTTTTTTCACTTCATGATCTTCACCCCCTTCCGCGAATATATCGAACTTGCTGAGCAAGCTCCGGCCATTACAAGTCACATCGAAAACTCGGCTCCCCACCCCGCCTCTTCCCGGATTATGCGGCCCAAAGTAGGTTTCGGCAAAGTAAAAGGTAGCGGAATAGCTTCCCTTATCGAGCGGAATGGCATAGCTGAAATGCCCATAATGCTCCACCCGAAATAGCCGAGGGTTCGCTCCCGAAATGTCGCGCCGAACGGTCGCATACCGACCTCCCAAAGAAAAGTTGTCTGGACTCCAGGCCCTACCTGCGCCGTCAGTAATCCACTTATCCTGGGCCACAAGCCTTACCGGCCTTGCCGACCGATCCGTAAGGGGTAGGATTTCTATGGCGTTCAGCAAGGGTTCCCCGGATACCGGCTCGAAAGATAAGTCGAGAAATCCGCTCTTGTCGGGTTTAATGTTGTCGAAAACCCGCACGTCAGCCGTATTAGGCCCGGCATCTGCCAGAATATCGAAGTTTGTCAGCAGCATGCTTCCATTTAGAGAAATGTTGAACACACGGCTGTTCTCGCCTCCTCCCCCCGGATTATTCGGCCCGTATTCGGTTTCCACGAAATACAACCGCAATTCATAGTCGCCCGGAGCCAATGGTACGTGATAGCGGAACTTGCCCGTCCGCATCGTTTGAAATATTCCAGGATCGGTGGTCCGGCTAATGAAGCGAATAGATTTTTGTTGAGCTTGGCCACCGGTATAGGCCCTATCTCCCTCCCAATCGCGCCCATAGGAATCGATATACTTGGCGTTCCGGTATCCACAAAGGATCCGCACGCCAGACTCCGCGGCAAAGGATACGGGACCCGGGTTTGTAGTTTGCGAGCCTGTTTCGATGCTTGTTCCACTACGATCCGTGAGCGTTTGGCCGCCGTAAAAATAGAAGAGCAAGGCGGCGGTTACAAAACACGCCAGCACCGCAAGCCATGAAACGAAATGAATATTCCAGCGGCGCGTAACTGGATGTGTTTCCGGCAGCCCTGCTTCTGAGCCGAAGTTCTTCTTGCTCGCGCCCTTTGCCGACTCTGGCAGAGCTTCTGAGGCGGCCGCCTCTTTGCGACGGAGAAAAACAGGAATGTATTGGCCGGTTTTTATCGTAATCGCGACGGGATCGTTCGTGCCTTCCCTAGCGTAATATTCCTTCAATTTCTTGCGGAGCCGGTGTACTTCCACGCGCACAATTGCGTCACGGGTTGCATCGAACGAATTTGCTCGTCCTAGAACCTCGGTGGCCAGGGCATACTCTTTTATCAGATGCACCTCGCCTTCGAAATACCGGCAGGCGATGTAGTTCAGCAAATCCGTAAGACGGCGGGAGTGCTGAAACGAGGTGGATTTCAGGACTGCATCAACAGCCTCCCGCTCCACCTTAAAGGAGTCTAAAGATAACGGAGTTTTAGTCTCCGATTCCTGAATAGCCATTCCGTTAACAAATATTGTTCGCAGTCAAATATACACCAGCCCCGAATTCGGGCGTTACAGAAATTGACAAATCCCGGTACGTTACTTATTCAAAAAGACTTACGGAAGAATCGAAAGAGGTAACAAATCTAACGTAGATAAATAACTTTTCAGAATTTATGATCCTCATGAAGTCTCGATCTAGGGGGTCAGTACTATGCGATCAAAGTCGGTCGTTATTTTTCTAACGCTACTCATAGCGTTGTGCATTCCAGTTTTTTCTCAAACCACCGCCGGTTCCATGGCCGGTACTGTTTTAGATCCAAGCGGAGGAGCCATTGCCAACGCCAAAGTCACGGCTATTGAGCCTACAAAGGGATATAGCTTGAACGCCACGACCGATGCGTCTGGCCGTTTTGTTTTCCCGAACGCTCAACCCGGCGGATATAATATCGCCGTGGAGGCGCCTGGATTTAAGCGCTACGAGCAGAAGGGCGTAATTCTGCAAAACAACCAGAACCGTACGGTCGGTAATTTGAAAATGGAAGTCGGTTCGGTGAATGAACAAGTGAACGTCACAGCGCAAGGGCAGACGCTCCAAACCGAGACGGGGGAACGCTCCACGTCGTTAACGTCAAAGCAAGTCAACAACATTGCGATCAATGGGCGGAGCTATCTTCCCCTGATGGCGTTGGTTCCAGGCGTCACCACCTACCCGGATCTCCAAACAGCCGGTCACGGAGGGGTTGGCTCCATTAACGTGAATGGAGCCCGATCCAATCAAAACAATTTAACGCTGGACGGTCTCGGCGATGTGGACTCGGGCAACAACGGTGACCAACTCGCTACCATCAGCCTCAATTCTGTCCAGGAATTTCGAGTCCAGACCAGCAATTACCAAGCGCAGTACGGCCGCTCATCGGGGTCGCAAATCAGCGTTGTGACCAAAAGCGGCACCAACCAGTTCCACGGCTCCGGCTACATCTTCCACCGCAACGAAGGATTAAACGCCAACAATTGGCTGGATAACCGGGAGGGACTGCCGAGGCAACTTTACCGCTACAACGACGCCGGGTTTACCTTTGGCGGTCCGGTGATCATTCCTCACTACGCCGAAAAGCTGAAAAACAAAATCTACTTTTTCACTAGCCATGAATGGCAGCTCCAATTGCAGCCTGAAGGCTTGGCCCGCGTCACCGTGCCCACCGCGCTCGAACGCCAGGGGAACTTCTCCCAATCCGTCGACAAGAGCGGCACTCCGATTCCCCCCATCATCGATCCGACCACGCACGCTCCATTTCCAAACGGAATCATTCCGGCCAACCGTCTCAGTCAACTCGGATTGAATATTCTGAATGTCTTTCCGTTACCGAATGCGCTCTCTCCGGAAAACAAGGGCTTTAACTACCAATCCCAAATCTCCGCGTCCTATCCGCGGCGCGAGGACGATGGCCGGATCGACATCAATATCAACGATAGTAATAAGATTTTTACGCGCTTTCTTTACAATTACGACCAAATCAGCAACCCCTACGGCTCGTTTGTGCTCGGGGCATCGAGCGGCAATCTTCTGGCTCCAGTCACTTCCGTTACGGATTCGCGTCCCGGCAGAAGCTGGGTTGTAGGCTGGACCTCCAATGTAAGCCCGACCGCGGTTAACGAAGCCACCTGGGGATTTTCCAAGAACGTGATCAATATCGGCGCCGATACGGCCGCCCTTAGCCGGGCTGGAACCGGACTCGAAGGGCTGCCGTCGCTCTACCCAGGCGCCATTCAAGCTGGTTATATTCCCCGGCTTACGTTCGACGGTACCCGGCTCCAGAATACGACGGGGTACGGGAGCGCCGACGCGCCGTTCTTCAACTACAACACCACCATCGAGTGGATCGACAACTTCACCAAGGTCTGGGGAAACCATATCGTGAAAATTGGATTTTACGCCCAGCGCAGCCGCAAAGATCAGACCTCGTTCTCCGACTTCAATGGCAGCTTCGACTTCGGCGACGATCCAAGCAACCCCTTAGACACTGGTTACGGCTACGCCAACGCCGCCCTTGGCAACTATCGTACGTTCGATCAGGCCTCGCAAGCCGCTGTGGGAAAATATCGCTATACCAACGTCGAGTGGTATGCGCAAGACACGTGGAAAGTCGTCCCAAAACTGTCGCTGGATTATGGAATTCGTTTCTATTACATACAGCCCCAGTACGACGCGGGTTTACAGACCTCGACGTTCTTGCAAGGCCGGTTCGATCCGGCGGCAGCTCCTCGCCTTTATTATCCGGCCGCTGGCGGCGGCGCGATTGATCGTGCTACCGGACAAACGTTGCCGGCCTATGCGGTTGGCGACATCGTCCCGAATAGCGGGAATCTGCTGAACGGCATTGCCCAAGCGGGCGTCAATTACAGCAAGTATCTGATGAAAAATCCGGGCGTCACTTTCGGGCCGCGTTTTGGATTCGCCTACGATGTCACCGGCCACCAGAATCTTGTGATTCGGGGCGGCGGCGGTATATTTTATGACCGTTACCAAGGCAACGAAATCTTTGATGAAATCACAAATCCGCCCACCACTTTCCAACCGGCTTTGACCTACGGCAATATCAGCGGGATTAGCGGAGGCGGCAGCAACCTGCTCTTTGGACCCAGCGCCCTTCACGCGCTCGACCCATCCGGCCAAATTCCTACTACGGCAAGTTACAGCCTCGGCATCCAGACCAAGTTGCCCTGGGAGCTAGTGCTCGACACCGCCTACGTCGGCTCGGTCTCCTGGCACTTGCTGGACCAGATCAATTTCAACGCCATCCCTTACGAGACAACCTTCCAGCCGCAGAATCAAGACCCCACCAAAGTGGCGGCCACTCCCAATGCCCTGCTCGGCTCGAATGCTTACTCGGAACCTTTTGTCCGACCCAACCAGGGCTATGGCGATATCACCTATCACGGCGAGGGGAGCAGCTCGAACTTCAATTCGCTGCAAGTCAGTCTGAACCGCGAGTTCGCCAAAGGTCTGTTTCTAGGGCTGGCCTACACCTATTCGAAGGCACTTGGCGTCAGCAGCGGCGACGGCGATTACCTCCGCATCGATAATCTCACCCGCTTCGCCAACTATGGCCCCTTGAACTTCGATCACCGTCAGACCGTCGCCATTAACTACATCTATCCTTTCCCTGACGCATTCAAAGGCAAGAACGCCGTATTGCATTCATTGCTAGACGGATGGCAGGTATCTGGGCTGACCAGGCTTCAAACAGGCGGTCCGTACGAAGCCAGCTTCAGTCTGCCGGGATACAGCAATCAGAACCTCACCGGCTCCTATACGGAACCTGCTCGAATCCAGGTGACTGGCAGTCCACTGAGCGGCACCTCTAACAGTCCTTACAACCGATTGAACCCGGCGTTCTTCGCGCCGCCGCCGGTCGGCAATATCGGTCTCGGAGAAGGCCGGTATCCGTTTTACGGACCTGGAATCAACGACACCGATCTCTCGTTGCAGAAAACCTTTGCTCTCGGTGAGCGAATGAACATTGCCCTGCGTTTGGATGCATTCAATGCGTTCAACCACACGCAGTTCAGCGGCATCAACAGCAACTTAAATTTTGCCGGCACACCCAACAATTACACCGTCACCAACGCCTACCTGAATCCTAACGGAACGGTCAACAACATTAACGGTTTCGGTACCGTCAGCGGCGCACGTGACCCGCGCAAACTGCAGCTCTCGGCACGATTCGACTTTTAGCTGTTTACGGAAGTGGGGCAGACTGAGATCTGTCCCACTTCTTTCTCCCGCCCGTGATATATATTCAACCTGAGATGCCGCCTGAATTTTCCCCTGCCAAATCAACCAACTTAAATCGCCGAGCCTTCATCGGAACTGCCGCCGCGCTTACCACCAGCGCCGCTTCCTACGGTCGAATTATCGGCGCGAACGACCGTATCCGCATGGGGGCCATCGGCACCGGCGAGCGTTGCCAATATCTGCTCAGTCTGTTCAACAAGGCCGGCGGCAATGACGTCGTGGCCGTTTGCGACGTTTACGAGCCTCATCGCCAGGAGGCCAAAACAAAATATGGACCGGCTGCGATTGAGTATGGCGATTATCGTCAGGTTCTGGACAATCCCGCTATCGATGCCGTTGTCATCGGCACGCCGAACCATTGGCACGTTCCCATCCTGACCGCCGCTGTGGCAGCAGGAAAAGATGCCTACTGCGAAAAGCCGGTCACGCACAAGATTCATGAGGGCCCGAGTCTCATCACGGCGGTCCGCAATTCGAAGCGCGTGGTCCAAACCGGGACGCAGCAGCGGAGCTGGCCCCATTACATTGAGGCAAAGCAGTTGGTCGATGAAGGCAGGCTCGGACAGATCACCCTGGTGCGGACGTATTGGTATCAGAATTATCAGATCGCCGCAAACCGGCCGCGGCCGCCTATCGACACCTCCAAACTGAACTGGAAACAGTTCCTCGGCTCGGCGCCGGAGCGCCCATTCAACCAGGATCAGTACGAGTTCTGGCGCTGGTATTGGGACTTCGGCGGCGGCGCCATGACGGATCTATTTGTTCATTGGGTGGATGTCGCGCAATGGTACCTGAACAACGATTCGCCCGATCGCGCCACGGCCACCGGCTTGAAGGCCACCTTCAAACAACGCGATTGCCCCGATACCATGGGCGCCTCCTATGCCTATAACGGATTTGTCGTCGATTGGGATTGCGCCATGATCGGCAACGTGGAAGACGGCGGACTGATGTTCCGCGGCACCAAAGCGGCTTTGTGGCTTCATCGTAGCGGTTTCCGTCTGTTCGATGAGGTCACGGGACCATTCAGCGAGACCCTTCGCGCCGAGGACGCCCTCATGCTGGAACGTTCCACGCACGACGGCACCTTCGATCACGTTCAGAATTTTCTGGATTGCGTGCGCTCGCGCAAAACGCCGAACGCGCCGGTCGAAATCGGCGTCGCGGCAGCCCGAACCGGGCACATCGGCAACCTTGCCCTGCGCGGCAATGGCTTATGGACGGCGCAAAACCGCGAAACATCCCGCGCCACATAGAAGCAGGAGAACATCGCTGGGCTCGCGCCACTAACAAGATGGTGTGCGTGAGCCCTTACTGCTACCCGTCTTCGCCCTTGCAGGCGGCATCCTCGTTGCTCATTTCTACTTTTTTGAGCTGTCGGACCTCATTGTTCCTATCGGCTTAGGACTGACCGCTGTTGCCTTGGCGTTTTTCACGGCCAGAGGGCAGTCCCTGCGGTTATCCACCATTTGTACGCTAATGGTCCTGGCCGGAATGGCCACCCAGGTCATCCATCGGCAGGGAAAAGCACCGGTGATGAACGCCGAGGACACCGAAACCGTCCTGCTCTCCGGATGCATCACCAATCCGCCCGTCTTTTCTCCCACCCGCGAGCAATTCACCCTCGAACTCGCCCCGAAAGCGAACGCCCGAATCTCCGTCAATCTGAAAAGCGGCGCTCAACTGCCGCTGCGCTACGGTCAGCAGGTGGAGGTGCCCGCGAAGATCCGCACCCCTCGCAACTACGAAAATCCGGATGCGTTCGATTACGCCGCCTATCTCGCCAACCAGTATATTTATTGGACCGGCTCCGTGGCATCGCCAGCGGACATCCGCGTCATTCCGGGAAGATGCGGCTCCATGCCCATTACGTGGCTATACGACGTACGCACGGTCGCGCTGGGCCGACTTGTCAGCCTTTATCCCGATGATCCAGAGACCGCCGCGTTGCTACAAGCCACTCTGCTCGGCGAAACCAGTTCCGTGGAGCGCCGCTGGACCGACGATTTTCGCCTCACCGGCACCTATCATGCCCTCGTTATCTCCGGCCAGCACATCTCTGTTCTGGCCCTAACGCTGCTTGTCCTGCTGAAGCTTCTTCGGGTCCGGCGCATGCCGGCGCTCGGCTTGGCCACCGTCGCCTGCTGGCTTTATGCCTTCATCTCCGGCCTCAGTTCTCCTGTAGTCCGCGCCGCAGGCGGATTTACGCTGTTTCTCATCGCCAGTTACTTCTTCCGCAAGACCCGTATTCTAAACATGCTGGCCGCGGTGGGGCTAGTGTATCTCGCCTTCGATCCCGACGAATTATTCGACCCCAGCTTTCAGCTTTCCTTCCTTTCCGCTGCCGCGATCGCGGTCTTCGCGATTCCGCTGATGGAACACGTCACCGAGCCTCTTCGAGCCGCCGTTAAGCGCTTCGATCAGGTCCGTTACGATCCCCAGGTAGAGCACCGCGCAGCCGGGTGGCGGGTCGAACTCCGGCTAATCACCGAAACCATCCGCGCCTGGACGAAACTTCCGGAACCTGCCGCGCAAAACACCGTTCGCTATGCCGTTCTTGTCTGGGCCTTTGTGGCCGAAGCCGTTGTCGTTTCCGCCTGCGTGCAGTTCGGCTTGGCATTGCCGATGATCACGTATTTTCATCGCCTTTCTATCACCGGCCTATCCGCCAACATCGTTGTCATACCGCTGCTCTCGATGGTCATTCCGCTTGGCTTCGCGGCCATCATCAGCGGCTGGCATTTTCTCGCGCTACTGACCGCCGATATCCTCAAATGCGCCGAGTTCATCGCCACCTGGCATGTCCGGTTCGAACCCTCCTGGCGCGAGGCCGCGATTCCGCTTACGCTTTCGGTCTCATTTGCCGCCTCGCTGGTGCTGCTGGCCTGGGCCATTCGCTGCGGCCGCCGCTGGGTCATGCCGACCCTCGTCTGTTCGTTAGCCCTATTTGCGGCGATTTATTGGCAACCCTGGAAAGCGGAACTGAAACCGCACATGCTGGAGCTGACCGCCATCGATGTCAGCCAGGGCGATAGCCTTCTTCTCGTTTTTCCCGATGGCGAAACCATGCTGGTGGACGCCGGCGGTTTTCCCGGGATGAGCCGCATGGCCCGCAAACCGCAAATTGACGTGGGCGAAGACGTGGTCTCTCCTTATCTTTGGAGCCGCCGTATCCGCCACCTCGACTACGCCGTGCTCACCCACGGCCACTCCGACCACATGGGCGGTCTCGCCGCCATCCTCGATAACTTTCACCCGCGTGCATTATGGATCGGCGCGGAACCGGAGACCGAGGAGTGGAAGGTGATTCAACAGCATGCCAAGGCGGATCGCATCCCGATTGTTCCGCTCACCCGCAACTCTCCGCACGTGAATATCGGAGGCGCGAACCTTCGCTTCCTGGCGCCCTCGCCCGATTACCTTCCTGGCGATTCGGCCACCAACAATGACTCTCTCGTCTTTCAGGTGACTTATGGCCGCCGCAGCATCCTCCTCACCGGAGACGCCGAGCGCCCCATCGAAGACGATATGGTGCAAAGCGGCTTGCTCCACCATGTCACGCTGCTCAAAGTGGGGCATCATGGGAGCAAGACATCGTCTTCCGAAGAGTTTCTGGATCAGGTCACTCCCCAGTTCGCTTTCATTTCGGATGGCTACATGAACCAGTTCCACCATCCCAATCCGGGCGTTCTGGAGCGTTTTGCCCAACACCACACCGCCGTATTCCGCACCGACCAACACGGCCTGCTTACCTTCCTGACGGACGGCAACAAGGTCGAGCTGAACTGGTTCCACTAACCTTTAAGCGCGAGCGGCTTTGATGGCCATCTCACGCGCTTCACGCAACTTACCCACCGGATCGCTGGTCGGGTAAAACTCCATCGCGGCCATCCGGTTGTACTTCAGCTCACCCAGCTTCTTAAAGATGTTGTAGTAATTGATTTCACCCGTGCCAGGCTCATGACGGCCCGGAACATCGGCGATGTGGACCAGGCCCACATACTGAATGTTCTTTTCTAATTTCTCGATCAGGTTTCCTTCGGCAATCTGCTCGTGATAGAAGTCGTAGAGCAGTTGGATTTGGGGGTGATCGACGGCCCGCACGATGTCAAATCCCTCGGCTATCGACTGCATGAAGTATTTGTGATTCTCCTCCGGATCGATATTTTCGATGAGCACACGGACCGGTTGCCCGTTGATCTTTTTACCTTCCACCAAGGCCGCCGCCTGCTTTAGGCCTTCGATACAGCTCTTGTGCTGCACCTCCCGCGGCATTCCAGGAACGACGTTGCCGGACATGACAATCACGGCAGGACAGTCCAACTTCTCCATAATGGGAAGCTCGTTCCGTATATCGGCCAGCATTGCTTGGCGGTCATTGGGATTGCCAACGCCATGCTTCAGGCCCGCCGTGATATCGAAGTTGATGCCCAATTCTTTGCGCTTGGCGTTGTTGCTGTTGAACTCCGCGTCGGACCACTTGCGGTACTCCCCGACCAGTTCCACGTTCGTAAAACCGGCCTCTTTGATCTTTTCAAGACGTTGTATGAACGGTAGATCTTTGAAAACCGTCCACAGCATGACGGAAAAGCCGAAGGACAAGCCGGATTCACCGGTACTGCCACCACCGGTACTCGACTGCTGTGCAAATACCGGCGTCCGTCCCAGCGCAGCAGCGCCCGCTGTTACTCCTAGCAGATTTCTCGAAAATGTGCGTCGATCCATGATTCCCCTCGTGCGGTATCAATCAATGTATCAGGAATGGCCGCCGCCAAACAAAACACTCTCGACAATTCTCTCCTTGATTGCCTAGGAGAAAACGAGCTATACTCCCCCTAGAACGCCTGGGAGGGAATTTGTGGGAAAGCAGCTCGATCTGATACAGGGCACACTCGACATGCTCATCCTGAAGGCCGTATCGCTGGGGCCTTTGCACGGATATGGGATTCTCCTGCGCATTCAGCAAATCTCGAAGGACCGGCTCGAAATACAGCAAGGATCCCTCTATCCCGCCCTTTACCGGCTGGAGCATGGAGGCTGGATCTCCAGTGTTTGGGGCGAGTCAGAAAACAAACGCAAGGCCAAGTATTACCGTCTGACCGCCGCCGGTAAAGGCCAACTGAACACTGAAATTAAGCAGTGGAACCGCATGGCGAAGGTGATCGGAGGCATACTGAGCACCACGGCGGAGGAAGTATGAAGCCGTTCCCGCGTCTCCGTTCCTGGTGCAAATCGGTCCTGCACCGCTCGCGCATCGAGCGCGACATAGACCAGGAACTTCGGTTCCACATCGAGAGCTACATCGACGATCTCCTGCGCTCGGGACTATCGCGCAAAGAAGCCGAGCAGCGGGCCCGTCTTGAATTCGGAAACATCGAATCGCACAAAGAAGATTGCCGCGATAGCTTAGGACTGCGTCTTTGGAACGAACTCCGCGCCGATCTTCGCTATGCGTTGCGAAGTCTCCGGCAAAGCCCCGGCTTCACCGCCGTCGCGGTGATTTCGCTCGCCTTGGGCATCGGAGCTAACACGGCCATATTCTCTCTCGCTGAAGATGTGTTGCTGAAGCCGCTAGCAGTAGATCATCCCGAGCAACTGCGGCTGCTGTCTTGGGTCGCGGGGCCGCATTCTCCAATACACTCCATCTGGGGTCTTTTTTCACATAACTCCAGCCCTTCGTTTTCCTACCCCGTATTCAAAGAACTTCAGCACCGGAACGATGCATTTCAGAGCCTCTTCGCATTCAAAGAAATCTATCGCCTCACTGCGACAATCGACGGGCACGCCGAACAGACAGCAGCGGAACTCGTTTCGGGAAATATGTATAGGAGTCTTAGTATTCAGTCCATCGCGGGGCGCTCAATCACACCAATCGATGATGCTTCCACTAACGCAGTGGCGGTAATCAGCGATGCTTTCTGGTCTCGCCGCTTTGGCCGTTCCACATCCATAGTCGGCAAGCAATTCGAATTGAATCGAACGCCTATCACAATCATAGGCGTGAATCCGCCAGACTTTAAGGGCGTGGAAACCGGATTTTCTCCCGACTTTTTTCTTCCCATATCCCTGCAACCACAAATTATTCCCTCTGATTTAAACGTAACCGGCTCGCTTCTGACAAGTGCGAAAGACTGGTGGGTTTCGGTGATGGGACGTTTGAAACCTGGAATTACCGATGCTCAAGCGCAGGCAGAATTGAGTATTCTCTTAGAACAGGCTGTCAAGTCGACAATTCCAAAAGAGAAAACCAAGGACATGCCGCGCATTCGTCTAAACAAAGGCAACCGTGGCTTTGACGAATTACGGCGGGATTTTGCCCAATCCATCTATGTGCTTCTCGCTCTCGTGAGCTTGGTCCTGCTTATTGCCTGCGTCAACCTTGCCAATCTTCTACTTGCCCGATCCGCCGCGCGTCAGCATGAAATGGGCATCCGTCTCGCCCTCGGCGCGGGGCGCGCTCGCATTCTACGTCAGGTATTTACCGAAAGTCTCTTGTTGGCGTTGTTTGGCGGTGTGGGTGGACTCTTTCTGGGCTATTGCGGACGTAATTTGATACCTGCACTGATGTCCGCCTCGTGGTCGCCGAGCAACTTAGAGGGCCTGTTCGATGCTCGCGTAGTCGCATTCACGGTCGGCGCAACATTTTGTACCGCTATCCTCTTCGGTGTCGCGCCTGCTTGGCGATCGACAAGAGCCGACGTGAACTCCAGTTTAAGCAACTCTCGCCGGATGACAAAGAGCCGGGACAAATCAGCGCTTGGTAAAGCATTAATCGCCTTTCAAGTCTCGCTTTCCGTGCTCCTTCTCATCGGCGCGGGCCTTTTCGTTCGGACTCTGCTTAATTTGGAATCTGCAAAACTGGGCTTCCAACCCGCCCATGTTCTGCTTTTCGGTATCGATCTGCCGAGAACCCAATACCCAGCGCCCAAGCGGGTACCGGCTTACCAGCAAATTGAAAGTAAGCTCGAATCTATTCCTGGCGTCGAATTTGTCTCCTTGAGTGAGAGCCCCTTAATTGGCAATGGTATTTCCACCACCGACGATCTTCGCCTTCCTGGGAAACCAGACCCTTCCGATCTCCGGACAACTATAAGTTGGGTTAGCCCCGGCTTCTTTCAAACCATGGGCATTCCCATCGTCTACGGAAGACCGTTCAACGTTCACGATACAACGAGTTCCGAACGAGTAATTGTTCTCAATCAGCGACTTGCCAAAATACTCTTTCCCCGCGTGAATCCGGTCGGACTTATGCTCCAGAACGGAAAAGATTTGGTGAAAGTCGTTGGTATTAGCGGAGACACGAAATACAGCAATCTCCGTACCGATCCCCCTCCCACCTTCTATCTGGATTACGCGCAAGACAAAGATGCCGATACGATGACCTTCGAAATCAAAACCGCCGTGAAACCCGATAGCCTCATCCCGGCGCTGCGCAAGGCCGTCGCAAGCATCGACAAAGACCTCCCCCTCATCGACGTCCGCACCCAAAACCAACAGATCTCCGCCACTCTCGTGCAAGAAAAAGCCTTCAGCGCACTCACCACCGGCTTCGGCATCCTGGCATTAGCCCTCGCCAGCATCGGCATCTACGGCCTTATGGCCTACAACGTCGCCCGCCGTGTAAACGAAATCGGTATCCGGCTTGCCCTCGGCGCGCAAGCCCGTCAAATCCTCTCGATGATCCTTCGCGAAGGGCTACTGCTTGCCCTTTCTGGAATCGTCCTCGGTGTCATTGCAGCCCTCGGCCTCACTCGCCTCATCGCTGCCATGCTCTATGGAATCACTCCCACCGACCCGCTCACCATCACCGCCGCTGCCCTTCTTTTGCTGGCGGTTGCCGTTCTTTCGGCCTTCCTTCCAGCCCGAAGAGCTTCCCGCATTGAGCCTACTGTCGCGCTCCGACACGAATAGCTCATTGTCGTGAGTCTTAAAATGACTAAGGAGACCTTTTATGGACCGTCAAAATAGCAGCACAATGTTATGGTTCCTCGGCGGCCTGACGCTCGGGGCCATCTCAATCTTCATGATGGCCCCGGAGACCGGCGAACGTGCCAAGCGCGCTCTAGCGGAAGGCGGAGGTAGAAACCTCGGTGCCTCGGGCCTGGATCTTTTCCAGCGCGGACGGGAGCTCTACGAACGGGGCCGCGAAATTGCCGAAGATGCCGCCGAGTTTTTTGAACGCAGCCGCCCACTGCCCGACGAGAAGCCCACCGGGACCATTTAAGCGCTGAGAATCATCCCATCACTATGCCAGCGACAGCCGCGCCCCCGACCGGGCTTGCTCCCTTCCAAAACGAGCCCTATGCCGATTTTTCCCAGCCTTCCAATGCCGAAGGGATGCGTAAAGCCCTTGCCGAGGTTCGCGGCCAGTTTGGCAAGGAATATCCATTCCTGCTTGCCGGTGAGCGGCGTACCGCTCCCTCAAAGCTACAGTCTGTTAATCCGTCCCGGCCTTCGGAAATCGTCGGAATTCATCAAAATGCCTCGGAAGACGACGCCCGCGAGGCAGTCGAGAAGGCCTCTGACTACTTCCCCACCTGGAGCGCTGTTTCCGCCGAAAAACGCATTCATTCGCTTCTCCATGTCGCGGAAATCATTCGTCAACGCAAGTTTGAATTTAATGCGTGGCTGGTCTACGAATCGGGCAAGACGTGGGCGGAAGCCGAAGGCGACGTATCCGAAGCCATCGACTTCTGCGAATACTACGCCCGGCACGCTTTGAAACTCGCCAGCCCCGATCCGGTGGTCCAACTCACCGGCGAACGCGACGAGATGGTCTATCTTCCACTCGGAGTCGGCGTCATCCTGCCGCCTTGGAATTTTCCTTTAGCCATCCTGGTGGGCATGACCGTTGCCGCACTGGTAACGGGCAACACTGTCGTGGTGAAGCCTTCCGCCGAAACTCCCACTATCGCGGCAAAGTTCGTCGAAGTTCTATTGGAAGCCGGCTTTCCTCCCGAAAGCTTCTCGCTGCTGAACGGCGACGGAGCGCTCATCGGCAGCATTCTCGTGGCACATCCCAAGACGCGCTTCGTCTCCTTCACCGGTTCGCGTGCCGTTGGACTCCAAATCAACGAAGTGGCCGCGAAGACTCAAAAAGGACAGCGCTGGATCAAGCGTGTCGTTGCCGAGATGGGCGGCAAAGACGCCATCATCGTCGATAGTGAAGCGAATGTCGATCAAGCTGTGCTCGGCGTGCTTTATTCAGCGTTCGGTTTCCAGGGCCAAAAGTGTTCCGCCTGCTCGCGGGCCATCGTCGATGAAACGATCTACGACGAATTCCTGGACAAACTGAAGGCGAAAGCGGAAGCACTGACGATCGGTGCCGCCGATGACGTAAATAATTACATGGGCCCGGTCATCAACCCCAGCGCCCGCTCCAGGATTCTGGAGTACATTGAAATTGGAAAAAAAGAGGGGCGGCTCGTGACCGGCGGCGCTCCGGCGGAAGGCGACGGCTATTTCATCCAACCCACCGTCATCGCCGATGTCGATTCGAAGGCTCGCATCTACCAGGAAGAGATATTCGGCCCCGTCCTGGCCGTCGCCAAAGCGAAGAACTTCGACCACGCGCTGGAGTTGGCCAACGACTCAGAATATGGCCTGACCGGAGCCGTTTTTTCTACCAACGAGAGCAAGATAGAAAAGGCGAAGCGCCAGTTCTTCGTCGGCAATCTGTACATCAACCGGAAGTGCACCGGCGCAATGGTGGGCGCTCATCCATTCGGTGGCTTCAATATGTCGGGCACGGATTCGAAGGCTGGCGGTCCCGATTATCTGCTGCAGTTTGTTCAGGGAAAGTCCATCGCGGAAAAGATTGGCGAAACACCCGCGTCGCAGAGAGCCACCGCGATATAATTGAATTGCCCCGATAAGAAGGGGACAAGTAAGTCACAAACACAGGGTCGAACACGATCGACGCGACGAAAGGGAACCGCAAGGTTCCCTTTTCGCTTTTTACGCGTAGGCTGGTTCCAACGCCTTTCGCTGTTTTGAAGAACGGCTGGAAGAATCGTCGACCATCGCCTGCAAGTCCTGGACAACTTCCTGCAAAGCTCTCGCTTGCGAATCCATCTGCCGACTAGCGGCACTGCCTTCTTCGGCGCTGGCCGCCGTTTGCTGGGTCACCCGCTCCATCCGTGACAGGCCTTCGGAGATCTGTGCGATTCCTCGCGCTTGTTCCTGGCTAGCCGCGCTCACGCTGGCGACCGTCTCACGAACCTTGACAGTGCTTTCTGTAATCGCCGCAATCGCTTTGTCAACATGGCTCAGTTTCGCGCTTCCATCATTGCAGCTAGCAACAGCCGCCGTAATCAGCGCGCCCGTATCCCGCGCTGCTTCCGAACAACGTTGCGCTAACGACCGCACTTCATCGGCCACCACCGCGAACCCTAATCCTGCTTCTCCCGCTCGTGCCGCCTCCACAGCAGCATTCAAGGCAAGCAGGTTCGTTTGGAAGGCGATCTTCTCAATCACCGTGATGATTTGCGCCACCTTCTTGCTGGAGTCGTTAATCTCCTGCATGCTCGATAGCATCTGCTCCAGGTTCCGGTTTGCCTGCTGAACTTGCTCGTCGACTTTGACCACCAGGCCGGTCGCCGTTTGGGCGTATGCCGCATTCTGCTGCGTCATCGAGCTAATCTCGGTGCTCGAAGCCGAAGTCTCTTCGAGAGATCCAGCCTGCTCGCTAGCGCCCGATGCTAACTGCTCGCTCAAGGAGGAAATTTGCTGCGATGCCTGGATTACTTCGTCGGCCGTCGTCGACATTCTGATAGCCATTTCGGTCAGGCTCTTCGTCGTCCCGCGTACCACCCATACCATCAGAAGACCTGCTAACAGCGAAAACATCGCGAACGAGACGACCATCCAACGGCTCCGCAGCGTGAGATCGGAGGCGTGTCCCTTTGCCTGCTCCAGCGTTCGATGCTGAACAGCCACGATGTCGCTAGAGGCTTGCTCCACGCGAACGGCCTGAGGGGATACCTTATCGTCGAATACTTTGAACGCACCCTGATAATCCTGCTTGCTGCAAAACTGCCACATTTGGTCATCCGCTGACAACCAACTCGTCAAGGCTTCCTGCATCTTGTCCACGGATGCGCGCCCTTCTGGAGTCGTCACCAGAGAACGTATCTGCGCAAGATCGCGGCCAACGCTCTGCGCCGTCGAAGCAAACGCCCGGTGCAGTGTTCCCGCCTTTGTCTGGTCGCCGAGCGCCAATCGCAACAGCAATCCTCGCTCAGCGCTAAGCATGTTCGCTGCATCGGAGGACACGCCCCCGGCCTGTTCTAAACTTCTCGCCGTAACAGACGCCGTTTGCGAGAGTTCACTGCCTAACGATTCCGCGGTGTAGAGAGACGATGTGCTTAACAGCAGTGTCAGTGCTAGCATGCCCACGCTGCCAGCCATCAATTTTCTTCCAATGGTCATACCGATAACAACTCTTTCGTTTTGATTGGAATGCGACTCTTATCGGACAAAGTCGAACGAGAGGCGCACAATAGCGTCGGATGGCTTACCGTTCGCCTGGAAGGGTTGAAATTTCCAATGCTTCGCAGCGTTTACTGCAGCGCTACCTAGTATGGGGTTGCCATTGACGACGTCTGCTTTATCCACTCCACCTTCGGAATTGACGAACGCGTCCACCACAACACGTCCGGCGAGATTAAGTTGGCGGGCGATCGGCGGATACTGCGGCGCGACCTTCGTAACCACCGCTCGCTGTGCATCCTGCTCGGATATGTGCAAGGCGTCGGCCTGCAATGCACAGGGCACTACTGCGGAAAAGATCGGGAGCGAAAGGAGCGCCGCTCTTCTGATGATCGATTTGAACTGTTCTTTAGTTGGAGTAAACATGAATGCCTCTTGCAATCCTTATCGGCCGAAAATCAGGAAAGTTCTAGACGAAATTTTAAAAAAATAATTACAAAGGCACCAACTGAGCGGCGAACCCGTTCCGGAAAACAGCGTGTATGAAAACGGCGTCATCTCCGGTCTATCGTATGAAGCTAAGCAGCTATGAAAACTGAAAACTTTGAATACAAGTCACCCGAACTCACCTTCCGCGGCTACCTCGCCTATGACGAAAAAAAGACGGACAAGCGTCCTGGCATCCTTGTCACGCATGAGGCCTGGGGCTTAGGCGAACACGCGAAAAGCCGCGCAGAACGCCTTGCGCAACTCGGGTACGTGGCACTGGCCGTCGATATGTTCGGAGACGGTAAACAGGCCGGCAGTGTGGAGGAAGGCTTGAAATGGATCAAAGCGTTAAGCGCCGATTCCAAAATGTGGCGGTCCCGCATCCGCGCCGCTTACGACGCGCTTTCGGCCCTCCCTCAAGTCGATAAAGGCCGCATAGGCGGCATTGGCTATTGTTTTGGAGGCGCTACCGTGCTGGAACTGGCTCGCAGCGGCGCACCCGTGGCCGGGGTCGTCAGCTTTCACGGAGCCCTGCAAACTACGATGTCCGCCGAGGCCGGCCAAGTGAAAGCGAAGCTGCTTGTCTGCACGGGAGCCGACGATCCCTTTATCCCTCACGAACAGATTCACGGCTTTATCCACGAAATGAAGAAGGCCGGCGCCGATTACCAGATCATTATCTATAGCGGCACGAAACACGGCTTCACCAATCCCAAAGCAGACGAACGTGGCATGGAACAACTCGCCTACAACAAATCCTCGGACGAGCGATCCTGGACCGCCATGCAGTCCTTCTTCCACGAAGCTTTTGGCGCTACCACCCCTTCCTAATTCGGGCTATAACTCGAACGTTTGTTGAGGAGTAGCCATTACTGGCTTAGTACAGAAAGTACGAAAGGCCCATGAGAGTTTTTGCCCCCTTGTTGTCGTCTCACCACCGACATGAAACAAGCTCTCTTGGGCCTTTTGCTCTTTGCCTCTCCGGCCTTCATCAATAACGTGTTCGCCGATAGCGTGCTCTCCCTACAGGGTTACTTCGGAGGATCCGCCGCTTGCTCAAATAACGGCATCACCACGGCAGTTTGCTCGGCGCAGACCGGCTCTGCCAACACGGGTACCGATGCATACACTACCGGAAACTTAAAACTCGCGGGATCTGGGTTGGTTTACACCCTCAACGGCTCCCTCGAATCCGGTCAGGGCATCCTCGCCCATTCCAATCCGATGTCGGCCTTTTCAGCGTCGCTCGCAGCGCCCGACACCTCCGGGAATTGGATTATCAGCGGATCTGCCACGTCCTCCGAATCTCCCCGCTACGCCCTCAACGTCTTCGTGAACGGCTCCGCCGCGGGCTACATCGGAAACGGCAGCAGCTCTTTCCTGGTCCGGCACCCCCTCGGCGCGCCTTTGACGTTCTCGCTCTCCGATGACGTTTCCGCTATCTTCAGTAACGACGTCGAGAACCTAAACTTCAGCCTCACTTTTACCGATCCTCCCGCGAACGCGCCAGCGGACACGCCAGAACCAGGTTCATTATTGCTCGCCGGCATGGCCCTGGCGCTTCTATTGACTTGCCTACTCGGCAACCACCTTCGTCAAGACACCCATCAATACTGTACTGTGAAAAGCACTAGTTTCATTTAAGTCCTGAAACTCCCTTCCGGGAAGCATGTCCTTTGAGTAGGGCATTATGCAACGGCGAGAATTCTTTCAAAGCATCGCGGCGACCGGACTAGCCACATCGGCCGCATTTGGACAGCAGGGTTCGACAGCGAGCACTTCGGCAAACAGCGGCGTGGACGCTTCGAAGTTAATGCGCGTCACCAGCGCGGGTGAGCTCCGTGGCGAAATGCTGTACCGCCCGTTCGGGAAGACCGGTGAAACCGTCTCCGCCATCGGCCTTGGCGGATCGCATATCGGAAAGGCAAACGTATCGGAAGAGATGGCCACTCGTTTGATCCACCAGGCAATCGATCGTGGCATCACGTACATGGACAACTCCTGGGACTACAACGAAGGGCGGAGCGAGATGCGCATGGGAAACGCGCTAGCCGAAAACAACTCCCGCAACAAAGTTTTCCTGATGACGAAGTTCGACGGCCGCACCAAAGACCTGGCCGCCAACCAGCTCGATACATCGCTCCAGCGCCTTAAGACCGATCACGTCGATCTGATCCAATTTCATGAAATCCTCCGGTATGACGATCCCGACCGAATCTTTAATTCAGGGGGCGCCATTGAAGCAGCGCTTGCAGCGAAGAAGGCCGGCAAAGTGCGGTTCATCGGCTTCACCGGACACAAGGATCCGCATATTCATTTATATATGTTGGAAGTGGCGGAAAAGCATGGTTTCCGGTTCGATGCGGTGCTCATGCCGCTCAACGTGATGGATGCGCATTTCAGAAGCTTCGCTCAACTGGTTGTACCGAAGATCGCCGCCGAAGGAATCGCGCTTCAAAGCATGAAGCCGATGGGAGATCAGATCATCCTGAAAAGCAACACGGTCACGGCAATCGAGTGTCTCCACTACGCGCTGAATCAGCCCACGTCAGTTGTTATCACCGGCATCGACAAACCGGAAATTCTAGATCAGGCGTTCCAGGCGGCGAAAACTTTCAAGCCCATGGACGATCAGCAACTAATCGCTCTTTTGGCGAAAACCCAACAGGCGGCCATGGCCGGTAAATATGAGCTATTCAAGACAACGGCCCATTTCGACGAAACCGCCAGGCATCCGGACTGGATGGGAGCCGACACTCCAGCCGTACAGAAACTAGCGCCCCAACTTCCAGGTTGAGTCCGGGTTGAACAGCGGTACGTTCCGGTTTCGCCTTCAAACATTTACACTGAAAGTGTTCTATGAAGGCGGAGAGTTCGGGTACAATCGCCGTTTTGGCGGAGAAGCCTTCAGTTGCCCGCGACATCGCGCGTGTTTTGCGCGCTACCAAACAGGGCGAGGGCTTTCTCGAAGGAAACGGCTACGTCATCACTTGGGCCATCGGCCACTTGGTAGCCCTTGCACAACCCCACGAGATTCGCCCGGAGTGGCGGCAATGGCGGCAGGATCTGCTCCCCATGCTGCCGGAACATTGGCCGCTCGTGGCCTATGACAAAACAAAGGATCAATTCGAGATCGTCAAGAGGATACTGAATTCGCCGCGCGTGTCGAGCGTCGTTTGTGCCACTGACGCTGGCCGCGAAGGTGAGCTCATCTTCCGCTACATCTACGAAAAAGCGGAGTGCGAGAAGCCGGTCGAGCGTCTCTGGATCTCCTCCTTAACGCCCGATGCGATTCGAAATGGCTTCGAGACGCTGCGGCCCGCTAGCGATTATCGTGGTTTGGCGGATGCCGCCTGCGGCCGCAGTCGTGCCGACTGGCTTGTCGGCATGAATCTCTCACGCGCCTACACGATCGCCTATGGCGAGGAGCTTTCTGTCGGTCGTGTGCAGACTCCCACCTTGGCGATGCTCGTCGACCGCGAACTCAGTATTCGTAGCTTCGTTCCGGAAAACTACAAAGAGATCACCGCCACCTTTCATCCCGTTGATTCAGCGAAGGACAATAACTACGAAGGAACATGGTTCCGCCGCCCGCCGGAAAACACCAGCGCCCCGGAAACACCGCAGAAAACCACCCGCCTGGCTGCCGACGGAACAGAAGCCAAGCAGATTGCCGCACGCGCCCGGACTGGCCAGGCTTGTATTCACTCGATCGAACGCGAAACGCAGCGCATCCTTCCGCCTCAACTCTACGACCTTACGGAACTGCAACGCCACGCAAACCGGCTGTTCGGCTTCTCCGCCCAGAAGACGCTCGATTTGGCGCAGGCCCTTTACGAGCGTTACAAGCTCATCAGCTATCCGCGCACTGATAGCCGCTATCTGTCGCAGGATGTGGCCCACACGCTGCCTACCGTTGTGCACGCCGTCGAAACACCGTATCGTAAATATCTGACCTCCGGCACAGGTGAGCGGTCACTCAATCGTCGCTTTGTTGACGACGCCAAAGTCACCGATCATCACGCCATCATCCCTACCGCTGCTTCTCCCGCGAAAGCACAGCTTCCGCCCGACGAGGGCAAAATATACGATCTTATCTGCCGTCGGCTTCTCAGCGCCTGGCAGGACGACTATCTCGTCGCGTTGACTACCGTGCTCACAACCATCACGAACAACAATATCGTCGATTGGTACCGTACGTCCGGCGCGGCGATCCAGCAACTGGGCTGGAAGTCATTGGATCGAAAACCGGAGCACAAGAGCAACGCTGCAAAGGCGGAGAATTCAGGCGAAATAACCTTGCCCTCCGATCTAAAGGAAAACCAGCGGCAAGACGTGCTCGACGTAAAAATACTCGACAAGAAAACCCGTCCTCCGAAGCGGTTCACCGATGCCACGCTCCTCACGGCCATGGAGACCGCCGGAAAAACCTTGGATGAAAAGGCACTCTCCGATGCCATGAAGGAATCCGGCCTGGGCACGCCCGCCACGCGAGCCAGCATCATTGAGGTGCTGCTAAAACGCGGTTATCTTGCGCGCGACGGAAAAAATCTGGAGGTGACCGAAAAAGGCATTCGCCTGATCGAAGTGGTTCACCCACAAGTGAAGAGCCCGGCAATGACCGGCCAGTGGGAAGCGTATCTGCGAAGCATTCACGTCGGTTCCGCGAAGCTGGAACCTTTTCTCGAAGGCATCGAGCAGTATGTGCGCGAGGCAGTAGGAAATGTAGGAGCACCCCGCAACGAAGTTCGCGCGTCGTCCACACCGCCCGCGCCGCTATGGAAACCAGAAGAGGGAACTCCGCTGCTCGAACTCCTGGACCGTGGATTTGGCTTCTCCTCATTTCGGCCAAACCAGGAAGCAGTTTGCCAAGCAGCCATCGAGGGACAAGACGTCCTGCTCGTGATGCCGACCGGCTCCGGAAAGTCCTTGTGTTATCAACTGCCGGGCATCGCCCGGGGCGGCACCACGCTTGTCATCAGTCCGCTCATTGCCCTTATTGAAGACCAGGTAAGCAAATTAAAGGATCGTGGGTTTGCCGTTGAGCGCATCCATTCCGGGCTCAACCGTGCAACTTCGCGTCAAGTCTGTCTGGACTATCTTGCGGGCAAGCTGCAGTTCCTATTCATCGCACCGGAGCGTCTCCGAGTCAGTGGGTTTCCCGAGATGCTCGCCAAGCGCAAGCCTTCGCTGATCGTCATCGACGAAGCGCACTGCATTTCGCAGTGGGGCCATGATTTCCGCCCCGATTACCGCATGCTCGGGCAGGCTCTCCCGGCTCTCCGACCCGCTCCCGTCATGGCGCTCACAGCCACTGCGACGCCCGTCGTGCAGCGGGACATCGCCGAGCAGCTACAACTCTCGCAACCCTCGCAGTTCATCCACGGCTTCCGCCGCGATAACATCGCCATCGAAGTCGTGGAGGCGCCGCCATCGGAACGGAGCACAATAGCCCAAAACGTTTTACGCGATCGGGAACACCGCCCGGCCATTGTCTACACGCCTTCCCGAAAACAGGCCGAATCGCTAGCAGCGGAACTCTCCGGAATCTGTACAACAACCGCCTACCACGCAGGCCTCGACGCCGATCATCGCAACGAAGTGCAAGAAAAGTTCGTAAGAGGAAAAATCGAGGTCATGGTGGCCACCATTGCGTTCGGCATGGGTATCGATAAACCTGATGTGCGCACCGTGATCCACACCGCGCTGCCGGGAAGTCTCGAAGGTTACTACCAGGAGATCGGCCGCGCGGGCCGCGATGGCGCGCCGAGCCGGGCCATTCTGATGCAGTCCTACGCCGATCGCCATACTCATGACTTCTTCTTTGAGCGCGACTATCCGGATGTCGCCGTGCTGGACAATATCTACGCTCGACTCACGGCCGATCCCATCGAGAAATCGGTGCTCCTCAAACAGTGCAAGCTGAATCCAGACGTCTTTGACAAGGCTCTCGAAAAGCTCTGGACCAATACCGGTGCCCTCATCGACTCCGACGAGAACATCACAAAGGGAGAGACTCGCTGGCGTCCTCTTTATCTGGCGCAAGGCGAACAGAAAACGGTCCAGGTAGACACAATGATTCGCTACGCCCGCACCAATAGCTGCCGCATGGCTACGCTGGTGCGGCACTTCGGCGATATCGAGGACAGTCAGACACCTTGTGGAATCTGTGACTTTTGCGCCCCTGCTGACTCCGTTGCTCAACGCTTCCGCGACGCAACCGATCAGGAGCACTCATCGGCTCTCCGCGTCATCACCGCCCTGCGCCCCAACAGAACGGCCTCCACCGGAAAACTTCACGGCGAGCTCTATCCTGCTAACGAAATAACGCGGAATGGCTTCGAAGACGTGCTCGGAGCAATGGCACGCGCGGAGTTGCTGCAATGCGCTGACGAGGTATTCGAAAAAGAAGGAAAGCGGATACCTTACCGGACCGTGACGCTGACAACCACCGGACGCGAGGTCAACGAGACGCCCATCCACCTGTTCATGAAGGACAACGCTCCTACGAGCCCGGAACGCAACCGCCGCAAGAAAAAAGCTCCGCTATCTAAGAAAACGGGCCGTCAAGTCAAGTCAACGGGCAACGTAACCGCCCCGCAACTTTCGGGTTTGGAAGAAGCCCTACGTGGCTGGCGCTTGCAGGAGGCGCGGCGGCGCGGTATTCCTGCCTTTCGCATCTTTAGCGATCGCGTCATGCAAACTATGCTGGAGCAACGCCCCAAAACCGACACTGAGCTACTCGCTATTCCAGGCATCGGTTTAGCTACGGTCAAACAATACGGGGCGCAACTCTACCGCCTACTAAGCCAGTCGCAAGCCTGAAGCAGACTATGCGATTGCTGCTTGCTGTCACCTTATTTACTGCCCTAGTCTGTAACGCCGCTGCACAAACCAGCATTCCGGAGTATGGCTACACCGTGGTCCACGCCTACCCGCACGACGGTACGGCATTCACCGAGGGTCTCTTTTACCTCAATGGTTTTGTCTATGAAGGCACCGGGTTACCCGGAAGGTCGTCAATCAGGAAAATCAACCTGGAGACTGGACAGGTCCTCCAAAAACACGACATTCCGGAACCCTACTTCGGGGAAGGCGTTGTTGCGTGGAAGAACCGTCTTATCGAACTCACCTACACCGCGCAAATCGGTTTCATCTACGATCTCAGTAGCTTTAAGTTGCTCGGCCGATTCCACTATCCCGGCGAAGGCTGGTCCATGACGCAGGACGGCAGGCACATCATTATGGACGATGGTACGCCGACCCTTCGCTTTTGGGATCCCGAAACATTAAAGGAGGTTGATCACATCACAGTAACGGCCAACGGAAAACCGGTGCAGAACCTGAACGAGTTGGAGTGGGTGAAAGGCGAGCTCTACGCAAACATCTGGCACACGGACCGAATTGCACGAATAGATACGACAACCGGAAAGGTGATTGGCTGGATCGAACTTACGGGCTTGTTGCCGCAGGCCGATCGCCTAACTGGGCCTGAAGGAGCCGAGCAAGTCCTGAACGGAATTGCATACGATTCGAAGGCTGACCGTTTGTTCGTTACTGGAAAATACTGGCCCAAGCTTTTCGAAATACGATTGCGAGCAAATTTGCGTCAGTAATGATATTTACAGGCAAGGATCCGAATTCTGTCTTGTTGCACCTGATACACCAGACGATGTTCCTGGTCGATCCGCCTTGACCAACAGCCCTTTAACTCGTGCTTTAAGGGTTCAGGCTTTCCGACACCAGAGAAGGGATCCCGCTGAATATCCAGAATGAGCCGAACGATGCGAAGCGCTTGAACCCGATCCTGTCCCACCCACCATGCGAGGTCCTCAAAAGCGTTGGCGTCAAATTCCAAGCTTCGCAAGAGTTGCCTCAAGCGAAATGCCTTGCTCCCGCTCTTTTGCTTCCAAAAGCCGATCCTTCATCTTTTTCGATTTAAGAAGGTACGCCGTTTCTCTTTCCGACTCAATTTCGCGCCAAAGCGAGAGAGGCACAATGACTGCAGTCGGCTGGCCGCTCTCGTCAGAGACGTATTGAATTTTAGCGTCCATCATAGACTTTAGTCTACAGCCCACGACCAGTGTTGACGTTATTACCGTCTCCTGAGCCTTCCTACCGCCCCGCAAGCGCCATCTGCCGCACCGGCAACGGCCCCGTTTCATTCAGTGCCTCCATATCGAGCCCGTCAATCTCCTGCATCGTCTTGCCCGCAATCCCTTGCAGGTCGCCATACATCCCGACTGTCGCCTGCATCACCCGCTGAATCTGCTCTTCCCGCTTTGCCCACTGCTTTTGGATCACGCGCCGTTCCTTGTCCAGATCCTCCTGCATGGAACTGAACGCCTCTACGATGGCCTGCACACGTTGCCGGAACCGTGGGCCTGCCAAATACTGATACACCATCTCGGCTTTGCTCTGCTGACCTTCGGACGCACACCGCGCCGTTTCCACTTCGATCAACGTATGCCGAAGCACGAAGCCTACCGGAATCATCGTCCTGGGGTGCGTCACCCAAACGCCGTCCATCATCTCGAACGAATCGACATTCTTCGGCAGGGCATGACTCACAATTACGGCAATCTCGGCCTTCGCGTTGCGCTGATCTTCCCGCAACTTCGCGAGCCACCCATCGCTCCAGTTCTTCGTGCGTTTCGTCTCCCACAGAATCGAGCCGCAACACTGTCCCTGGCTGCTTGTTACGCGATGAAGAACATCGCCCCCATGCTCTCCCTTGCGGACCGGCTGGATAGTATCGAAAGGAAATTTCGCAGCCAAAAGGCTCTCCAGTTCAAGTTCCTGCACCTCGCCCTGCAATTGTTGCGATCCCTGCTCGGCCCGCCGTTTCAGGTCCTCAATTTGCTTCTGCATCGACGAAATGGTCTGCTCTTTCTCAAGCACTTTTAACTTGAGTTGGTCTTCCGCCTCCTGCCGAGCCTGCACCCGCACCGTCGCTAGCCCGTCCCGCACCCGCTTCTCCACAGTCAGCTCCAACTCGCGCCGCTCATCGCTCAGCGCCCGTTCCTTCCGCAAATATTCGGCCTCGGTCCGCTGGGCCTCGGCCAGCTTTTCATCCCGGCTCTTCAGCACATTCCCCAAATGCGCGATCTCTTGCATCTTCTGCTCAAGATCATTCGAAAACTTCAATTCTGCCCGTCGTGCTTCTTCTTTCGCTATGCGGCTCTGTTCTTGACGGAACCGTTCCTGCTCTGCCGCTTGCCAGTCCTGTTTGGTCTTGAGAAACTTCTCCTCTTGCAGCCGCACGCCCTCCTCACGCCGGGCGCACTCCAGGCTATTCTGTTCGATGCGTCGCTGATACTCGCGCCTGGTTGCTTCCACCAGTGGCGCTGCAAGCGACTCCGTCAATTTAATCTCGGTCTTGCACTGCGGGCAAGAAATCGTTGGCTCAGTCATTATTGCCTTCTTCAATTATCCGCCAAACATTTTCATCCGATTACGTTTCGGTCGCCCTTGCGGCCTGTGGCCGTTCCGGGTTGATGAAGATCCAGCAGATTGCGGCCATAAGATAGAGGCAGGACAAGACGTGCAACGGCATGCTCCAATTGCCGAATCGGTCAACAATGTAGGCCAGAACGATGGGGCTCAAGATGCCGCCGATCTGCCCGGCTGTGTTCATGGTCGCGCTGAGTACTGCCGAATTTTTTCCGCCGAGTTCGATGGCTGTAGCCCAGGCCGGAGCTAGTGTGAACATCGAGGCTGCGCCGCCCACCGCGATCAGCAATCCCGCCCATTGCCCGCTACTCACCAGCGTTCCTGAAACCATGGCAATTGCCGCAAACAAGTACGCAACTCCACCAACTCCGCAGCGGCCAACTCGCAACCCAAACCGGCGTGAGAGCGCGTCCGTCGTCACGCCGCCAGTGACATCCGCCAGAACGCTAAGAAGTAGAGGCAGACCTGCAAAGACGGCGAGCTCGACATGTGCCACCCCGCGCGACTTTGCCAGATAGGTGGGCAGCCAGGTGATAAAGAAGTAGAAACCGTAGGTGTTCGCGAAATACTGAAGGCAGAGCGGAAACAGACTCCGGGTCCGAAACACATCGCCCCAGGAACCGCCGTGATCGAGAGCGAGTCCACGAGTGCTCTCGATGAAATCCCGCTCCTCTGGAAGTACCGATGGATGATCGCGAGGCTCATCGCGGAACCACCAATACCACAGCAGTGCCCATCCGAAGCCGACGCAACCAAAGATGAGAAAGATCACTCGCCATTGCAGGAGCGTGGCCAAATAGGCAACCAGGATCGGTGTGAGTCCTCCGGATAGGTGAGCACCGGCGAAAAATATGCCTTGGACTCGTCCTCGTTCGCGCGTAGGAATCCAACGCGAAAAAACACGGGCTGCGTTCGGCCATGCGCCTGCTTCGCCAATACCAAAAAGAAACCGGATCGCCAAGAGAGCGGCGTAGCTGAACGCTCCGGCAGTCGCCATCGTGAACGCCGACCACCAAAGAACGATCCGTGTTAGCACGCGGCGGCTCCCTACACGGTCGGCCCACCACGCTGTCGGAATTTCGAAGATTGCGTAAGACAGCGTAAAAGCGCTGAAGACATAGCTCATCTGAATGTTGGTCAGGCGCAGATCGCGCATGATGTTCGGGGCGAGAATCGAAATGCAAACCCTGTCCAGATAAGTGACTGCCGCGAGTGCCATCGTGAATGCGACGACCCGGTACCGAACGCGTGTCACCGGATTGCCGCCTTCAGCCGTCAACTCTGTCCATCGAAAGCAGCACCGGCGGGCGAAATGCCGGCTCGCTAATTCGATCTTGCGCCAGCGCGCTCTCCAGCACCATCAACACGACCCCAATCCAAAGGAGGTCCGCCACGAACAAATGAAAGAGTTGCGTCCAAACCGGAGTCAGCAGTGTTACGTTCATTGCACCAACCACCAATTGAAATAGCGTGATCACCAGCACTCTCACGGCAGCCGTGCGCGCCGAATCTCCTTCACCCTTCTTCAACAGCGGGATCGCAACCCACACCAAATACGCCGCGCCGAGTATCGCAAAAAACGGGTGCGTCAGACGCAATCGTAGTAGCGTGCTCGAATGGCTCGAAAAGTCCGCATGAAAACCGCTCGCGAAGGAAATCGCCGGGAACAGCGTATCGCCTAAAGCCGCAAAGGCGCCCGTAACGCAAACCGCTAACGTCACCGCCAATGCCCAAAGCAAACGGCGCGGAAGGCCCGGCAGTTGAATGCGTTCCGCCCCCGTCCATGCAGCCCGGGCCGTGATCGTCAGCACCCCAAGCAGCAACATCGTGTTCGTCAGATGCGCCGATAAATACCATGCCATTTCCATCGGATCTAAGTGCAGAAGCACTAAGCCCGCACCCAACGCAGCTTCGATCAGCAGAAGAAGAACCGAACCGATTGCTAACCGCCGTACAAGATGCTGCTTGGGAAACAGGTAAAACGCCCAAGTACATAATCCGATGACGAGCACCGCGTCAATGGCGCTTGTTCCCCGATGTAGATACTCAATGAGTGTTTTCAGCGCATACGAGTGCGGGATCATGTATCCATTACAGAAAGGCCAGTTATCTCCGCAACCCGCCCCCGACCCGCTGGCCCGCACAAATGCGCCCCAAAGGACAACAAATATGTTGTAGCCCACCACAACGGCTGCATACTGCGCGAAACGCCTTCGAGATCCGATCCCAGAGCCATTCATAGACACGCTACTTTCTGCTATTTCGCAATAGCTCAACCTTCAAAATCGCCGCCACGCTACAGACTTCCGTAATTCGTCCGTCCATCGCCATGCTTAGGGCTTCGGAAAATGGCTTCCACAGTACCGTGATGTCCTCGCCTGGATCAGGGCGCACATCGGTGATGCTCAATCCCCGCGCCCAGTACAAGGTCTGGACGTCGTTCGCAACGCCGTTGCAGTTGTCCACCGTTCCTAAGCATTCCCACTGGCGGGCCAATACGCCCGCTTCTTCTCCCAGTTCGCGCTGCGCAACTGCCTGCAAATCGGTTTCGCCGACATCCGAGCCGCCGCGCGGAATCTCCCACGAATACCGGTCCACCGTATAGCGCCATTGGCCTACCAGGACAATCTCATCTCGTTCGTTGGTCGCCACCACGCCCACCGACGGCCTGATTTCGATCACGCCATACAATCCCGGACTGCCGCCCGGACGAATCACCTGATCTTCGCGGACCCTGACCCAAGGATTTTCATAAACCACACGAGACGAGTTCGTCTTCCAAGAGCTGCTCACCGCCATCTAAGTTGCTTCTCCGCAAATATTAGCCAGCACATCGAGATCGACATTTCCTCCAGACAAAATAACGCCCACGGATCGAACCGCCGGGTGAAGTTTTTTATAAAACGCCGCCGCCGCCGCAACGGCTCCACTCGGCTCGGTCAGAATTTTCATGCGCGTCAGCAGAAAGCGCATTGTCGTCTTTATCTCTTCCTCGGAAACGAGCTCCACGCCATCCGCCAGTGCCTGCACCATAGGAAACGTGGTTGTTCCCGGAATCGGTGTCCGGAGGCCGTCGGCAATCGTGGCGGGAGGTGGAATTTCCGTCCTCTCGCCGGATTTCAATGATAGATACCAGTCGTTCGCCAGTTCCGGCTCCACCCCGAACACCTTCGTATCAGGACGCATAGCTTTAGCAACCGCCAGCGTCCCCGACAGTAGCCCGCCGCCGCCCAACGGAACCAGAATCGCGTCTAGTTCCGGCACCTCTTGCAGCAGTTCCAGCGCCGCCGTTCCTTGCCCGGCGATAATCCACGGATGATCGTAAGAAGGTAGCGTCACCGCGCCGGTATCGTCCGCAATGCGCCGGGCAATCGCTTCCCGGTTCTCCGTCATGCGGTCGAATAAGACAATCTTCGGGTCATAGGCTTTGGTTGAAGCCAGTTTTGCTTTAGGCGCATCCGTCGGCATCACGATCGTCGCCGTAACACCCAAATGTGCAGCCGCAATCGCCACCGCCTGCGCATGGTTTCCCGACGAGTAGGTCACCACTCCGCGCCGGCGCTCCTCCGTGCTGAGCGCCATCAGGAAATTCGTTGCGCCACGAATCTTGAAGGCTCCGCCGCGCTGCAGGTTTTCGCACTTGAAGTAGGTCTTGACGCCGGACGCCGCGTCGAACAGTCGTGAGGTCAGGACCGGCGTCCGATGTGCCAGCACCTTAACCCGCTCTGCCGCTGCTTCTACATCTTTCCGGCTGACAGCCCCGGTCACCTAATATCCCGCCTTCTTATCGACAATGTTCATGAGCTCCCGGCCATCCAGATATCGATGAAAATTCTCGACAAAGCACTGCATCGCCATGTCCAGCCAGTCCGGATTACTCGTCCGATCCGTACAATGCGGAGAAATCAGCACGTTTTCCATTGCCCAAAGCGGGCTGTCCTCTGGTAACGGTTCCTGCTCGAAGACATCCAGCGCCGCTCCTGCAATCTGCCCTTTCTGGAGCGCGGTAATCAGCGCCCTCTCATCAATAACGGGTCCGCGACCGACGTTGATGACAATCGCCGACGGCTTCATCGCCTGAAACTGGTGTTCCCCTAACATATGCCTCGTTCGCGACGTCAATGGAGCCGCCGCCAACAGCACGTCGATCTCGCCTAACATTTCTTCCAACTGTTCCGGGCGATAAACACGGTCCACGATGGGATCGTCGGCCGACTTCTCCACATTCCGGCGAGTAGCATGGATCATTACCCCAAGCGGTTTGGCCAAAATAGCGCATTCCCGCCCAATTTCGCCGTAACCAACCACGCCCATCACCTTACCCTGCAGACCCTCCACAAAAAAGCCGTCCCATTTGCGAGATCGCTGACTCTCCACCAGCCGGCGGACGCGCTTATAGAAATACAGCATTCCCAGCACGGCAAACTCCGCTAAAGGCCGCTTGAAAACTCCTCTGGCGTTCGTAACCGGGACTGGGCTCTCCACCAGTTCGGGGAACAGCAGGTTTTCCACGCCGGCCGAAAGCGAATGAACCCACTTGACCTTCTTCGAGTGACACCAAATATCCCGGAGCGACACGGCTTTGCCCGTCAATCCGGAAGACAGAATAATTTCGGCTGCGGCTGCGCGCTCTTCCAGCGCCTTCTCGTCATTGCTGACGTAAATGTCGGCTAATTGGCGAATTGAATCGAGATTCCGCAGAGCATAGTGATCCGGGGGGCAGAGTACGAGCAGGTTCGGCTTTGGCATGAAGCTTTCTCTTCAATGTTACCGGGCCCAGCCTGAATTACGAAACGAACTCCGAAGGGCGGTTGTGGCTTCGTTTCGCAAAATAGGCACTACACTGTAGATGTGCCACCACGCTGTACCTGCGGAGCCGTTCTTCCTGAGGACGCCCGCTTCTGCCACAAATGCGGCAAGCCCCAACACGAAGACGACATTGCCAGGGCTGATGAGGCGCAAGAGCAGCCCGTAGTTCCGCCTTCGGTGACTCCGGCTCTCCAAACGGCCGCTCCAAAAGTGTCGTTCGGTGACTCCCGCGCCCTCTGGATCAGCCTCGCCATGGCCGCACTTGCATTTTTCGGCTTTTGTGCCGTTAGCGTGATTGCGCCGCCGCTGATCCCGCTCGTTTTCTGCGCCGCAGGGTTCGTTGCCGCCCTGATTTATAACGGGCGCTCCCCGGAGCCCTTGTCGGTACGTTCCGGCGCGCGGCTAGGCTGGATGACGGGGCTTTGGGTATTCCTGTTTTTCGCCGTGGTCTCGGCACTGATGAGCATCTACATCGCGGATCCGAGTATTCGCGAGCAGATTAAATCCCTCCCGAATATCTCCCGGATGCCCGAAGCCGCCAAACTGCTGGACGACCCGCACCAGTTCCTGATGAATCTTGCGGGCACCCTCGTCTTAGCATTTTTTATGGCTACGATTCTGTCTGGATTAGGCGGGATGCTGGGCGCCAAGCTAAACAGCCACCGCCACCCCTCCTGAAGTCCTCTTGGTCCCGGTTGCTACGCTGGGATTCGGACGAATGAGTAAAACCATTCTCACGCTGACCGTGAATCCCGCCGTGGATCGGATCGTAACCGTTGACCGGCTCGTATTTGAGGACCGCGCCTACATACTCTCGACTACCGAAACTGCAGGAGGCCGCGGAATTAACGCCGCGCGCGTACTGACCAGTCTGGGAGCCAGTGTCATCGCGATTACCCCGTCTGGCGGTGAAGGCGGACGCAAGTTTGAGGAACAACTGCGCCTTGATGGCTTCGGCAAGGAAATCGTCAAAACCCGGAAGAATATCCGGACCAATCTGACGATCTCCGACCGGCAAGGCCTGTCGGTCAAGCTGAACGAGCGGGGCGACGCACTCACGCAACCGGAACTTAATCGAATCCTGAAGGCGGTCGAGAAGCTTCTCCCCGGGGCCTCGTGGCTGATGCTTTGCGGCAGCCTGCCGCCCGGCGTGGATTCTCACTTTTTCACCAAGCTGATCAAGCTGGCAGCGAAGCACGACGTTCAGACGCTGCTCGATACCGACGGCGACGCGCTTCTCTATGGCATTGAGGCCGAACCAACGATCGTAAAGCCGAACCAATCGGAAGCCGAACGTCTGCTGAACCGGGCATTGATCACTCGCTCCAATTCCATCGACGCGGTCCGGCACATTAAGGCAATGGGTGCGAAATACGCCGTTCTTTCGCTGGGTAGCCGCGGAGTGGTGGCCGCTTCTTCCGAGGAGGTGCTGGAAGTCGTGCCACCGAGAGTGGAAGCCCTTTCCCCGATAGGCGCCGGCGATGCAGCCGCCGCCGCGATCGTCTGGGCACTCGACCGTGGGGAGTCCTTCCGCGATGCACTGCGTTGGGGCGTGTCCGCCGGAACCGCATCATCCATGCTGCCGGGAATTTCGCTTGCCAGCCTCGATCAGATTAAAGAGATCTATCCGCAAACTCAGGTCACGCGGGTTCCGTAACTACTCATATTTTTCATAGACAATCTGCTTGCGGTCGAACCCGCGGGCTTTTAGCAGCTTCCGAATTTCGTCCACCATCTCCGGCATCCCGCAGATATATACATCCACGGTACTGGGGTCCTCATACTCGTGCATCGCCAGCGCTTCATCGAGATGGCTCTGCACGCGCCCGGTGCGCCCCTGCCATGCTTCCGTAGGACGCGTCACCGTTGGCAAGAATCGAAAAGTCGGATACTGCTGAGCCAATCGTTCCAGCTCTTCGCGGTACAACAAAGCGTTCTCATGGCGCACGCCAAAAAGAAGAGTGATATGCGGGTGCGTCTTGGGCAGGTGCTCCAACAGCATAGAGCGAAACGGCGCGACACCGGTGCCGGTCGCGACAAACACCAGACGTCGCCCAGGATGCCGCACGGTGAAATACCCCAGCGGTTCCCCGATCTCGATTTCGTCTCCTGGTTTCAACCCGAAAAGATATTGCGAAACGATCCCCTCACACACGCGGTTTAGACAAAGTGCAAACCGATTTCCGCCCCGCGGCGAAGCAATGGAGTACGCACGCGTCACTTCTTTCCCGTCCTCGTGCTCCACAACCGAAATAAACTGCCCCGGTGTAAACGCAAAATGATCGGCTCCTGAAACTTCGAATTCAAAGTGGCGCACCTCCGGCGCCAGCTCTTTCCAACCGACTAGATTTGCTTTGATCGTGTTCATTTCTGGTTCTTTATAGGATGATGCTCGGGGCGCGCTCTTCGACTCTTGTCTCCGGCGGCGTCATTTGCCGCAGCAGATCGATGTACATGCGGCCTTTGGGTTTCCCATTCCGGTTCTGTAATCCGACGCGTTGAAGAAAGACGAGCATCGCCAGTATCTCAGAGTTTCGTAACGGCGTTAGCCCTTCGCGTTCCTCCCGCACTTTTTGGTAATCAACCAGGGAGGCGGCAAACAACCGCTGTACAGCAGCCGCAACGGAGTTTTCCGCTGTATGCTCGTACACAAGTCCCGATTCCAGTGTACGGCGCGTCTGAATAGCGGCGTCGAGTGCTGCTATAACGTCGGAATCCACTGCTCCCGAGGTTCGCAGAGCCGCTTGAGACAGAGAATACACAGAGAACATCAGCAATTCTTGATGCGACCGGACGAAATCCTCGCCCACGATGATGTCCGGATATCCAAGCTCGCGTTCGTTTACCGGAAGCGGCTTCTCGCGGGCATGCGCCTCCCGCAAATATTCGCATTCAACCGGACACAAAAGGGTCACTTCGCGATTTTCGCCACAGCAAATTGGGCAGATGTCGCCGGTAACAGCCGGACAAGCGCGCCGGGCTCGTCTTCGTCCACAGATTTTGCACAACACAGGTTCAGGCATCAGCTTCCCGGATATTATTATCGGATCAGGACATGCAGCGAGTCGATTTGTACATCAAAGTAGAAGTGATTTTGGAAGATGACGAAAAGCCTGAACGTGCTGCCGGGGAAATTTGCCGGCAGGTAGAGAAAATCTATGTCGTTCGCTCAGCGGAACTGTCAAACATGGTCGCTCGCGATTAGGGTCGGTGACCTAAAAGAGCTTTGTAGGTGCGCGTGAAGTAGGCATCTGTCATCCCAGCAATGTAGTCACAAACAACGCGATGAGGCGGAGTTTCTCCCAGGTGCTCGCGATAGCCAGGAGAAAGTTGGTCAGGATATTGCACAAGGTGGTCGAAGAGTTCGCCCACCCGGGCTGCGGCGGCACTCCGGTCTTCCACCAGTTGTGCGTACGAATAAACTCGCTTTACAAGGAGCGCCCTCATTTGCCCGCTGATTTCGAGGGCTTGGGGAGTCAACTGGGCTAGCCGGTGATCGAGCGCGCGAACGTCCTCAACATTTTGCACCCCGGACATCTCGACAGCATTCACGGTCCCTTCGACCAGACCGCCAATCAGCACGTTCATGAGCTGCCGTTGAATTTCCCAGAATTGGACGCGCGGGGACGCGCCAGGAAACTGTGTCTCGATTTGTTCCGCAAGCTCGGCAAATAGCGGGACAGCTTCGCCGATCTCCTCGGCGGTGAAGATGCCGATCGAGAAAGCGTCGTCGATGTCGGCGGTGTTGTAAGCAATTTCGTCGGCCAGGTCAACAAGTTGCGCCTCTAATGGTGGGCGTTCGTCGGGCAGGAGCTCTTGGAGGTCGGGGTCAGCATCCGAGCCGATCTCCCGCGAATGTTTGATAATGCCTTCCCGAACTTCAAAGGTCAGGTTCAGGCCATCAAACCGGGCATATCGCTGCTCCAGCAGATCGACAATGCGAAGCGCGTGGCGGTTGTGTTCAAACCTGTCACCGAAGCTGCGCATACGGTCATCCAGCTTCTTCTCTCCTACATGGCCGAACGGCGGATGGCCGAGATCGTGCGCCAAGGCCAGCGTCTCGGTGTATTCCTCATTCAGACGGAGAGCCGAAGCAACCGTTCGCGCTACCTGCGAAACTTCGATGGTGTGCGTGAGGCGGTTGCGGAAATGATCGTACAAGCCCGCCGAGAAGACCTGCGTTTTCCCTTCTAGCCGACGGAAGGCGCGCGAATGGATGATACGATCCCGATCGCGCTGAAAGTCTTTTCGATAGGGATGTGAAGATTCAGGAAACCTGCGGCCTCGCAGATTTGGTGGACCCAGACAAAGTCGGCCCAGCATCGCAGAGGTCGAATTACCTCGCCTGCTCTCCGGAAGAGATTTGGTTCGCCGCGCGAGCAATGGCAGGATCCCGATCGTTCTTCAGTGACTGAAGGATGTCCTTCGCTTTCTTCGGATCGGTGGATTGGTCGAGCTGGGCCAGCAGGATGTCCGCCTGCGCCTTGGAGACCAGATTGCTTCCTTTGCTGGCGACATTCTGCAAGAGAGCCTGCGCATCGGTAGTTCTGTTCTCGCCAGCATAAATCTGTGCCAGCGCGATCTTTGCGAGGGGCGCAAACTCGCTGGAGGAGCCGGCAACCGCTTTTAAATCCGACTCAGCCCCCGTGTTGTTCTTCATCTCCGCTTTCACGGTGCCGAGATAGTACTGCGCGATCAAGCCCTCTCGGCTTCCGCCGTGCTTTGCAACTACTTCAGAAAGTGCTTTGACCGAGGCCTGTTCTTTCGCCTGTTCCGTAGGATAAGTATTGCCGCCGCCCTGCGCTGATTGGCCAACGGGAGCTTGCGCGACGATCAATGCCGCTTCCAGATCCTGCCTGCGAAGTGAACGCTGATACGACGAGTACCAGACGATGCCGGCAATTACGATTGCGGCAGCCACAGCCACAATGGCCCAGCGAGTCAAACTACGACGATGGGAGGATGCATATCCGACAGCACCGGAGACCGCGTCAGTGAAGCGGTCGTGCTGTACTTGATCCTTTAATTCCTGACGGGTCAAACTAAAAAACTGCCTTTCTCAAGAAATACCTGACGCCCAGCGCCGTTATTTCCACGAACAACCCGTAGGTTATCACAAAATAGGCATGATCAGACGTTTGTACTAGCCTTGTGTTCCGGCCAGGTCCCGCCTGATAGCGAACTTCACGAGTCCGGCAACATCGTAGATGTCCAGCTTCCGCATAAGGCTGGACCGGTAGGTATCAATGGTCTTCGGGCTGAGCGAGAGTCTTGCGGCGATCTCTTTGGCGCGAATTCCTTCCACCAGCAGCGAAAACACCTGGAACTCACGGCTGCTGAGAGACTCAATGGGATCCTCAAACCGGTCGCGCCCCGAGCCTTCGAACAAAGTCATGATTTCCACTTGAGGCGACACATAGATGCCGCCCTGCGTAAACTGGTTCAGCGCGTCAGCCATCTGTTGCGCGCTTGAGGTCTTCAGCACGTATCCACAAGCGCCGTTCCGCAGGAGCTCCAAAACGGTTTTGCGGTCTTTGCGCGTCGATAATACGCCGCACCTGGTGTTGATTTTCGCTGCCTGAACGCGGCGGATTACTTCGGTGACGGCAAGATCCGAAAGTCCCAGATCGAGCAGAGCCAATGGCGGCTGTAGCCGCTGGATTTCCGCAAGAGCCGCTTCGGCGCTTCCTACTTGAGAGACCACGCAAAAGCCAGGAACGGAGTTGCATAACGCCGCCAGCCCCTCCCGCACCAGCGTCAACTCATCCGCGAGCAGAATTCCAGTCCGGGACACCTCTGGCGGATGCAAGGGGGAACCGTGGAAGGAAGGAACGATTAACGACGATTGTAGAGTTGACACATCAGCACGCTTGTGCATATTGAGTGTCATCTCTACTTCACAAATCTCACCCCTGTTCGGCAGGATGTAAAAATTATGATTATTACAGATTAGATATTGGCTAGCCTAATGACCGGCCAAATCAGGTTGCCGCTCAACCGAAGCTGCGAACGGCCTCGGTTTCGTCATCGAACACTTCGAACACCGTGTAGAGCTTTGTGATTTGAAGGAGATCCTTTACCCGTTTGTTCAAGCCCACCAGCTTAAACTGACCGCCATTATTAGTTACGGTGGTGAAGCCGGACACCATTTCTCCGATGCCGGAGCTATCGATGTAGGAAACTTCGGACAAATTCAAGAGAAATTTCTTATTGCCTTTCGCTGCCAGCTCTCGAATTTTGTCACGGAACGCACTGGCGCCTTCACCCAAGGTAATTCGCCCGGCCGCGTCGATCACGGTGACATCACCCACCTGGCGGGACGTCAATTTAGCACTCACTTCTGCCTCCTTCGTACTAATCTAAATACAATTTCTTTCACGCCTTACACATGTTTGACGAGCTTCACTTCGGTTCCGCCGCCCGGGCGGGGATGCAGATCCACTTCGTCCATGAAGGCGCGTATCAGAAGAATGCCGCGCCCCGATTGCCGAAGCAGGTTTTCGGGAGCTAGCGGGTCAGGAAGCGAACTGAAATCGAACCCTTCTCCTTCATCTCCGATAACGATGGTTAGATTCTCTTTTGAGCTTTCCATCTCAAAGTGAACCACTTTGTTCTGGCTGTAGCGGTTTCCATGAACAACAGCATTTACCATGCACTCGCGCACGGCCATGCCGATATTATTCTGGCCATCTTCATCGAAGCCGAGTTTCTTGGCGGCTTCCAGAGCAAGTTCTTCCGCCTTGTCCACGCTCTGCAAGGTCGATTCAAGCGTTGATTGAGTTCTTTCCATCTTGCCGATTTCGCGCTCGGACATAAAGTCAGGAAGGCCAGCCTACCTCGTCATCTTCTGCCGTGATACCGAACCGCCACAATAAACTACCGTAGCATTGGAAGTCAAGGGCGGGTGGTTTTGCTGGCGTAGGGAAGATGCGGATCATGGCAGCGGAGCACTCTTACTTTGCCAATGCCTGACGAAGGATTCCGCTTGAGCATGACCGCTTTCCAGCCCGCGAAAACGTGTTAGTTCCTCCTGCTTGGGATACCACTTATCGGGCTGCTGGGAGGCGTGCGCGTAGCAGGCCTTGCGTCGGCGAGACGCCACGGCAGAGATGTCGACGTATTCTGCTGGAGAGAACATCATGGTATCTTCAGTGACTTCGTAATAGTAGAACGCGTAGTTCCTGCCCGACTTTAGCCAGGCGTCCAGGGTGAGCATCGAAATAGCGCGATGGTCGCGGTGATTGTCTATCGGCCACTGAGTAAAAACGGCGTCGGGCTTTTCTGCGTCAAGTAGGCGGCGCAAGTCGTCGTAATGGGAGTTGTCGATAATTGCGCGGCCATCGTACTGTCCGGCGAAGGCCGCGCGAGCATTCAGGATTTTACAGGCTTTGCGGGCTTCGGCCGTACGGATGGACGCACATTCGTTCAGGCTGGCGCGTCCGCAGAAGCCCTCGCCGCGGTTCAGGTACAGCAGCACCACTTCGTGTCCCAGTTCGGTATAGCGGGCAATCGTTCCGCCGCAGCCGCATTCCGGGTCTCCGGGATGTCCTCCCGTAAAGACGATTTTTAACCGGCGTGATGGCGATTGTTCCAGTCCGTATTCGACTGCGGCGAGTAGCGGAGCGACGGCTGAGGAGGCAAGAAGACTGCGTCGTGAAATAAACATGGATGGCGATGCTATCACAGTGCCAGCACCTGCCAGACCAGTTGAGGCTACGGGATCGGATATGCTGATTCTGTCGTGCCTGTACTCGCCTATTTGTTCGCGATAGGAATGTTCACGCCTCATTCTATGCACTTTCAAAAGCACACGCTAGCAGATGATCTTCCCGGTGGCTACCAGGTCATCGCGTGCGATGTAAACGGCGATGGGAAGCAAGACTTAATCGCGCTTGCCAGCGACATGCCCGAACTGGTGTGGTTTGAAAATCCCACGTGGGAGCGTCACGTTTTAGCGACGAACCTTCCGCATATGATCAATGCCGCGTGCTGGAGTAGCGGCGACCACAAAAGTCCCACTATTGCCGTCGCGTCCCAATTCTCCATGCAGCCTCAGGAAAGTTTGGGGACTGTTTCACTGTTGACGCCCGGCGAGGATCCACGGATGCCGTGGAAGGTCACCGAATTTGATAAACTTCCAACCTCCCATCGCCTGCGCTGGGCCGATATCGATGGGAGCAAGAACAAGGTTCTGATTGACGCTCCGCTCGCTGGGCTCCATGCGCAAAGCCCTGACTATCGGGGCCACGTACCGCTCGTTTACTATCGTCCTGGCGAATGGAAACGGCGGCTAATTGGCGATGCCGAGGAAGGCATCGTGCATGGAATATTCGTCACCGATTGGGATGGCAATGGACGCGACGCCATTTTGATCGGGAGCTTTCTTGGCATCCATCTTTATCGATTCGGACAGGACGGCAAGTGGTTGCGAACCGAAATAGCAAAAGGCAGTCCCAAGCCGTGGCCGAAGAGCGGGACAAGCGACATCACCGTCGGCTGGCTGGGAAAGGAGCGATATCTTGGAGCGATCGAGCCGTGGCATGGAAATGAAGTGGTTGTGTACCGGCATAGCGGCGATTCCTGGCATCGCGAGGTCATTGACGATAGCCTGCTCGACGCACATACGATCGAAACAGCCGATTTGGATGGTGATGGACAGGATGAGATAGTGGCCGGTTTCCGAGGCAAGCCGTACGGTGTGTACATCTATCGTTGGAACGGGAAAAAATGGGAGCGCCACATTCTCGACCAAGGAGGTGTTTCGGCGGCGAGTTGTGCCGTGGCCGACCTGGATGGAAATGGGCGCCCCGATATCGTCTGCATTGGGCAGGCGACGCATAATCTGGTGCTATACCGGAATACCGGCGACGAATCCGCAGCGCACTAACCGATAATCTTAAAGTATGTCTGCGAGTGCTGTTGCCGGCAATGTTGCCACCAAGTATGAGGCCGTGATTGGGCTGGAGATGCATGTCCAACTCGGCACGAAAACCAAGATTTTTTGCGGGTGTCCGGCGGAGTTCGGCGCATTGCCAAATTCAAACGTTTGCCCGGTCTGCCTGGGCCTGCCAGGCGCATTGCCGGTACTGAGCCGGGAGGCGGTTGAGCTCGCCATCGAAGCGGCCATCGCGCTGCATTGCAAGGTGAATCCGTTCTCGCGTTTTGCGAGAAAGAATTACTTTTACCCGGACCTTCCCAAGGGGTATCAGATTTCTCAATACGACCAGCCGCTCGCTGAGCACGGCTATGTCGACATCCAGACCGAAGCCAGCAAAAAACGGATCGGCGTCACCCGCGTTCACATGGAGGACGATGCGGGCAAGAGCATTCATGACGGCTTCAAGGACTCGGATCAATACACTTATGTGGACCTGAACCGGTCGGGTACGCCGCTGATCGAGATTGTCAGCGAGCCGGACATGCGCACCTCCGACGAAGCATACGCCTACGTGACAGAGCTGAAGCAAGTGCTGCAATATATCGGTGTTTCCGATTGCGATATGGAGAAAGGGCAGCTCCGTTGCGACGCAAACGTTTCGGTGCGGCTGCGAGGCGCGGAAAAGCTCGGCACCAAAGCGGAAGTGAAGAACTTGAATTCGTTCCGCTTTCTGAAATTGGCGCTGGAGTACGAAATTGAACGCCAGGTGGAGCTGATCGAATCGGGTGGAAAGGTGGTGCAGGAGACGCGCCTTTATAACGTCGAAACAGGCAAAACGGTCAGCATGCGCAGTAAGGAGCAGGCCCACGACTACCGTTACTTTCCGGAGCCGGATTTAGTTCCGCTGCAAGTAAGCGAACACTGGCTCATTCAAGTAAAGGCGCGACTGCCGGAGCTGCCGGCGGAGCGGCGCGAGCGATTTGTGAACGACTACGGGCTGCGCGAGTACGATGCACAGGTGCTCACGCTTACCCGGGATACCGGGGACTATTTCGAAACCGCGGTGAAAGTCAACGGCGATGGCCGCGCTACCGCGAATTGGGTGGCCGGTGATCTAATGGCGTTATTGAAGGACTCAGGAAAAGAAATCACCGAGTCCCCGGTGCAAGCAGAGCATCTCGGCGAATTGATTTCTCTTATCAATACGGGAGAACTCTCCGGCAAGCTGGCGAAAGAAGTTCTCGCGAGGATGTTCGAGACTGGCGATGCTCCTTCGACGGTCATGGAACGCGAAGGGTTGAAGCAAATCTCGGACAGTGGCGCGCTCGAGAAAATCATCGAAGAAGTCCTTGCCGGAAATCCCAAACAAGTAGAGCAGTACAAATCCGGCAAGACAGCGGTAATTGGCTTCCTAGTCGGGCAAGTCATGAAGGCCAGCCGAGGGCAAGCCAACCCCGCCGCAGTGAACGAGCTATTAAAGAAGCAACTGGGATAGGGCAGACCGGTTATCCCGGCCTGGTAATCACGTTCCGCTCCTCGTTGTGGTGGCGGACATCAATGCCCTTAATCAGGAACAGCACGTCCTCGGCGATGTTCGTTGAATGATCGGCGATTCGTTCCAGGTTTCTCACCACCGAGAGCAGGTACAGCGCTTGCGGGATATGCTCTGGGTTCTTTTCCATGAAACTGATGAGCTCGTGGTAACTGGCAGTGCGCATGTTATCCACCGCATCGTCAGAAGCAAGAACGCTGCGCGCCAATTCAGCATCGCGACTGACAAAAGCATCGAGAGCCTTACGCACCATGGACTGGGCCAGTCCCGCGATATGAGGGATGTCGATCAGCGGTCGAATCACCGGCTCGCGCATTAACGCCAGCGCGCTTTGAGCGATGCTCACCGAGAGGTCTCCCATGCGCTCCAGATCGTTATTGATTTTAATGGCCGCAGTCACCAGGCGAAGGTCCTGCGCCATCGGCTGCTGTAAAGCCAGGAGACTAATCGCAAGATTATCCACCTCAATCTCAAGCTGATTGATACGCGCCTCGTTCTTTAAAACTTGGTGCGCCAGCTCTTCGTTCTTCTCTACAACACCTTGGACGCTTCGATAAACAGCACTCTCCACCAGAGCGCTCATCTCCAGAAGTTTCGCTTTCAGGAGATCTAATTCCTGTTCAAAATGGCGCACTTTGCCTACCTTGTTTCGTTCGGGTCTTCTTAACCAAACCGGCCCGTAACGTAGTCTTCCGTTTCTTTCTCGCCGGGAGTTTGAAAGATTGTTTTGGTCTCGTTGAACTCTATCAGCTTGCCCAGCAAAAAGAATCCGGTGTAGTCCGCCAACCGCGCGGCTTGTTGCATGTTGTGGGTCACGATCACAACAGTGGTGAGCGCTCTTATCCGGAAAAGCAACTCTTCAATTTTGAGCGTGGCAATAGGATCGAGCGCGGAGCACGGTTCATCGAGCAGCAACACCTCCGGTTCCACCGCCAGTGCCCGCGCAATGCATAGGCGTTGCTGCTGTCCGCCAGACAGAGCCGTAGCCGGTTTATTCAGCTTGTCCTTTACCTCGCTCCAAAGGGCAGCGTGCGTGAGACTCTTCTCAACAGCCTCGTCGAGCCGCGACCTGCGCCGCACTCCGTTCACGCGCAAGCCATACGCGACGTTGTCATAGATATTTTTCGGGAATGGGTTCGACTTTTGAAACACCATGCCGATCCGGCGCCGGACCTGCGTCACATCCATCGACAGCAAGTCGGCCCCGTCAAGCGTTAACTCACCCTGCACCCGAGTGCTGCGGACCGTCTCGTTCATGCGATTCATGGTCCGCAAAAACGTCGACTTGCCACAGCCGGAAGGTCCGATGAATGCTGTTATTTTGTTGGGAGCAATACCAATACTGATGTCATGCAGCGCCTGAAAAGAGCCATAAAAAAAATTAAGGTTCTTGGCGCTCAGTTTCTGCGTCGATTGCTCTTTCACGTGGTTGGATGGATCCTGCACCGGAAGTGCTGTTTCTTTCAAAGCGTGCTGTTGCTGAGGAGTGGCCACAGATTTATCTCCGAGCGGATGCTGGTCCACGGGCAATGACCAGACGCGCGGTCACGTTGATGACTAAGACCAGTGTAAGCAAAACGAACCCCGCCGCCCAGGCTTGCTCGTGAAGGTCTGGCTCAGGAGAGATTGCATAGTTATAGATCATCACGGGCAGCGTAGCTGTGGGATGATCCCACCCTCGACTCCAAAACATATTACCGAGAGCTGTAAATAGCAGAGGCGCGGTTTCACCCGCAACCCTGGCCAGATTGAGCATCATTCCTGATGTGAGGCCGGAAATGGCCGCGGGTACGATGACAGTAAAGATGGTGGCCGCCTTGGTGGCGCCGAGCGCCATTGCGCCTTCACGCATGGAATTGGGCACGGCCAGCAAGAATTCTTCCGTGGTCCGTACCGCGATAGGAATCATCATGATGCCGAGTGCTATACCCCCGGCCAGCGTGGAATAATGGCTCATCGGGCGCACCACCAATGCGTACGCTACGATACCGATGACGATGGATGGAACGCCGTTCAACAGATCCACCGTGTAGCGGACCACGAAAGCAAAGCTTCGGCCGCTGTATTCGGCAAGATAAACGCCGGACAGGAAGCCGATGGGAACACCGATGAGCGTTGCCAGAAGCAGCACTTTGCCGCTACCGACAATGGCATTTGCCATACCGCCGCCGGTCATTCCCGCAGGTTGCGGCAGCTTTGTGAAAAAGCTCCAACTTAGGGATTTGCCGCCGTGGTAAAGCAAATACCCCAGAATAAAGAATAAGACCGAGACAACGAGCAATGTGCAGAGGCCCGAGATGGACAGCATCACGCCGTTGACGATTTTACGCCGAAGCGAAACTTCGATGACCATCGGTTAAGCTTTCCTCTGAGTGGTGAGCAGAATCAAGATTCGCGCCGCGGCATTAATCACGATGGTCAGGCCAAACAGCACCAAGCCAAGAAAGATAAGCGAAGAAACGTACAGGTCGCCGCTCGCTTCCGCAAACTCATTCGCGATCACGGCCGCAATGGAGTAGCCGGGCGAAAACAGCGAAGCAGAGATAGTCGGAGTGTTCCCGACCACCATCGTAACGGCCATCGTCTCCCCGAGTGCGCGAGCCAGTGCCAGGAAGACGGATCCGATGATGCCGGTGCTTGCGTTCGGCAGAACAATCTGCCACGTCGTCTCCCATCGGGTAGCGCCTAGGGCGAGCGCCGCTTCACGCTGCTCTACCGGAACAGCCAGCAAAACCTCCCGCGAAACAGACACGATAAACGGAACTACCATGATCGCCAGGACCAACCCGGCCGAGAGAAAACTGACGCCATAAAATGCGCCGGAAAACAACGGAAGGAACCCTAGTGTGCTGCTGAGAAACGGGGCGAGATACTCACGAATCAGCGGCACCAGAATAAATATCCCCAGCAGCCCATAGATGACGCTGGGAACCGCGGCCAGCAGTTCAATCAAAAATGTCAGCACGTTCGACAGCCTGGGAGGCGACATCTCGGCTAAAAAGATAGACGAAAACACACCAAGCGGGACGGCAACCACCAGCGCCAATGCTGACGTGACGCATGTGCCGTAGACAAACGGAAGCGCGCCGAACTGCCCGGTGTTCGGATTCCATTGCGAGCTGGTTAAGAAACCAAAGCCGAACTTCTTTACCGTGGGCTGAGAGTTCATCCACAGTTCGACGACCAAAAGGGCAACAATCAGCAGCACTCCAACCGCGCAGGCCAAGGTAATCAGATAGGTGATTTCATCACCCCCGCGCAGCCGCTGGTAGAACGTGCGGGTGTGAGGATGACGAATCTCTGGCGCAATAAACGTAGGACTTGCCATAGCACAAGGAGCGCGGCTGCGGCACAGCACGCCGCCTTACTTTATCAGGTTGATGGCTTTCTCTTCTTTAGCAACTACCTGAGACGGCAGCTTCGCGTAGTCCAGGGACTCAACTTCATTTTGTCCCTTTGTGATAGCCCATTTCAAAAATCCGACGAGCGCCTTACGTTTCGCCGCGTCTTGAATTTGTTCAGGGATCAGCAGCCAGGTAAACGACGAGATCGGATAGGCAGTGGCGCCCGGAGCATCCGTGATCGAAACGCGGAAGTCCGACGGCATTGAATTGGCAACACCCGCGGCCGCCGCCGTCACCGAAGACAGGTCCGCCTTCACAAACTTGCCCATCTTATTCTTCACTTTTCCATACGCCAGATGATTCTTAACGGCATAGATCAGTTCGACGTACCCGATGGCGCCAGTCTGCTCTTTTACAATGGCCGCGACCGCATCATTTCCCTTGCCGCCGAGACCGACGGGCCAGCTCACCGAGGTATTTTTTCCGACCTTCGATTTCCACTGGGAGCTGACCTTGGAAAGATAATCCGTCCACACATAGGTAGTGCCGCTACCATCCGACCGATGCACCACAACAATGCTCGTATTGGGCAGCTTTACGCCGGGATTGTCCTGCGCGATCTTAGGATCGTTCCAGCTCTTGATCTCGCCCAGATAGATCCCAGCCAGCGCCTCGGGAGTGAAATTTAACTCCTGCGACACGCCTGGAATGTTGTAAGTGGGGACAGCCGCGCCGAGGACGGTCGGAAAATGTAGAATTCCAAAGCCGTGCTTCTGCTTATAAGCAGCAATCTGCTCGTCGGTCATGGGACCATCGCTTGCCCCGAAATCGACCACCCCTTCAGTGATGTTTCGAATTCCGCCGCCGGAACCTATCGCCTGATAGTTAATCTGCGCGTTCGAATCAACGGACTGGTAATCGCTGAACCATTTCTGGTAGATAGGCGCCGGGAACGTAGCCCCCGCGCCGGTCAGCGACGTTTGTGCGTTCAACGGCAGCGCGGCTGTAAACGCCAACACGGCCGTTATGCTCGCGAGCTTACCTTTGATAGTCCAAATGGAAGTTAACAATTTCATCCTCGTCTTGTCTTTAGCTTTAACTTTGTATCGGCGCGGAGCAAAGAACACTGGCACACGCCAAGGTAGATCAACTTACTTTCAGTATCGGCGCATAGACATAAACCAGATGTGACAGGAAGGTTACAATCGGGTTAATTCAGGGGCCGCCTAGCGGGATAAGTACTAGCGCGCTTGGGCCTTTTTGTTGACGGGTTGCTGACGCAAACGCGCCTCACGCGGCCTGCAACGAAATAGTGAACGTGGTACCGCGTCCCAACTGGCTTTCCACAGTGACGTTGCCGCCCATACGCTCCACCACTTCCTTGACGATGGGAAGCCCCAGCCCGGTACCGCCAATGGGTCGGCTACGCGCTTTGTCTACGCGATAAAAACGCTCAAAGATCCGCTTCAAATCTTCGCTGGGAATCCCGATACCCGTATCGCTGACAGTGATGCGCACACGGTCGCCACCCAAGAAGCCGCACTCCACGGCTATCTCGCCACCGGGGCGGTTAAACTTAACCGCGTTGTCGAGCAGATTCACCAGCACCTGCTCCAGCCGAAAACGGTAACCCATAACAGAACACTCTTCACAACGCCCGCGAAGGAGTCGTATATCACGCATCGCAGCTCCACTCTCAACGGTGTGCAGCGCGGAATCGACCACGTCCAGCACCGCGACGCGATCTGGAACGCTAGTGGGCGCGTTCGAGTCCAACTCGGATAAGACCAGAAGATCGGAGGCAATATTGTTCAGCCGAATAGCATGATTCAGGATGATTTCGACAAACTTCCGGCTATTCGCGGCATCTTCCAGCCCCCCATCCAGAAGCGTCTCGGCATATCCACGAATAGAGGCCAGCGGTGTTCGCAGTTCATGCGAGACGTCAGCGACAAAATCCTTCCGCACCTGTTCCTGGTGTTGAATATCGGTAATGTCATGCAGAACCGCGATAGCGCCGCTCTTCAACGCATCACCCAGCGGGAGCACATGCGCCTCAAACCAGCGCCCTGCCGCGCTGGAAGAGCGAAACCGGCTTTTATCAGCCGCGCCGCTCTGCACAACGAACTCAAGAATCTCTCGCAGCGCGGGCTCGCGCACAACTTCATAAAGCGGCCGGCCTTCGGACACCGGTTTTCGCGTATTGAATGCATAGGCGAAGGCATCATTACAAAACACAACGCGGAGGCTTTCATCTACAGCCAGTACGCCCTCCGCCATGCCTGCCAGAATCGTTTCCCGGCGAGAAGATTCAAGACTGGCCTGTTCCACGATGTGGCGAACGCGTTCCGCGCTGGCGCGCATTGCTCGGGATAAATCCTGTAGTTCCGGAGGCCCGTCTTCTGGCAATTGCCCTTCCGCCGAAGGCAAAGCCTCTACGAACATCTCCAGCCGTTTAAGGCGCTGCGACCAACGGCGGGCTAGCAGATAGGTGAAGAGCAATCCAAAAGCACCCACCGAGCCAAGCAAGACAGCCAGCTTCCCCGCAGTTATTCCACCTTGATCTGGAGCGAACCCGGGCTGCAGCCAGAGCAGCCCGACTGCCAACGACACAGAGCTGAGTAGCAACCAAACAGCAACCAGCTTTCCCAAAGCATCTCCCCTCATGAAATAGCCGCCGGGACAGCAAACCTGTGAGTGTCTTCCGCGAACGATTTCTTTACGCGCATGCGCATCTAAGTTCTCAACTATACAGAAGGCCTGTGTACTCCTTGTGAAAGCTCAGCTATCGGGAGCAGGTATTCGTCAATCGCCGTGCCGCTTTAAGAACCACGCTTGACTGTCGAGTAATTTTCTTCCAACTCCGCCCTTGGCGCGCGTATAGCTTCCGTCCGATTGCATGATGTGCGCGCCGGCTTCGTCCTCTAAATATTTGGCGAGAATACGATCCCGCAGCCGCCGTATCATGCGCCGGTCCTCAATCGGGAAGAGTACCTCCACCCGCCGGTTAAGGTTACGCGGCATCATATCTGCGCTTCCGACGTAAACGCGCTCCTCACCGCCGTTTTGGAAATAGAAAATGCGACTGTGCTCCAGAAACCTGCCGATAATACTTCTGACGCTTACTGTTTCACTTACGCCAGGAACCCCAGGACGCATGGAGCAAACGCCGCGCACGATCAGATCTATTTTCACGCCTGCTTGCGATGCTTCGTAAAGCATCCGGATCATGCCGGCATCTTCGAGCGCATTCATCTTGAGAATAATGTATCCATCTCTATGCTGTTTGTGCCGGTCAATCTCTGCACGAATGAGGCGCTCGAGCCCGGAGCGCAAACTGTGGGGAGCAACCAGCAGCTTGCGATACGACTTTTTTGCGGAATAGCCGGTCAGGTGATTGAACAAATCGCTGACGTCCGCGCCTATCTCTTCATTGCTGGTAAAAAGACCCAGATCGGTATACAAACGGGCAGTGCTCGGATTGAAATTACCGGTCCCTAGATGAACGTATCGCTTGATTGCATCGCCTTCACGCCGAACCACCATCGCCAGTTTCGCGTGTACCTTCAGGCCCAGCAAGCCATAAACGACATGAACGCCTTCGCGCTCCAGCTTTTGCGCCCATTCGATGTTGCTTTCCTCATCGAAGCGCGCCTTCAACTCGACAAGGACCGCTACCTGCTTTCCGTTTTGACTGGCATCCAACAATGCTTCGACGATCGGGGAGTTTCGCCCCACTCGATACAACGTCATCTTAATCGCAAGCACCTCCGGATCGTGTGCGGCCACGCGGAGCAGGTCCACTAGCGGCTGAAACGACTCAAACGGGTAATGCAGCAGAACTTCCGACAATTGAATGGAGGTAAACATCTCCTGTCCCGCGGCAAAAGAAAGACCGGACGGAGCGGACGAGACGAACGGTTTATCCTTCAGTGCCGGACGATCGATTCCGAGTAGTACCTTGGCGCGGCTAATGTCTACAGGACCGTCCACGCGATACACGTCGTTTTGGTCAAGCTCCAGATTCGTCGTCAGCAGGTCGACGATTTTCTGCGGCATGATCGTGTTCACCTGAAGCCGCACCGCATCTCTGAAGCGGCGCGCCCACACAGCTTCCTGAACGCTTTCCAGTATGTCGTCGGTTTCTAGCTCTTGAATGGCCAGTTCGGCGTCCCGCGTGACATGAAAGAGGTAGGCCTCTACGATCTCCATCTCCGGAAAGAGCATTCGCAAGTTTGCGATGATCACCTGCTCTAGCCAGACATACGCCAACTCGCCGGACTCGGCCGGAACCGGAACCAATTGCGGCAGCAAATCGGGAACCTTCACGCGGGCAAACCGCTCGACGCCATCTCCGTTACTCACCACGGCAGCGATGTTCAAGCTTAAATTCGAGATGTGGGGAAAAGGCCGGCCCTGATCGAACGCTAGCGGCGTCAGGACCGGATAGACAATCCGGCGAAAATAATCGTCGAGCGTCGTTTTCTGCTGTGGATTCAGCTCGTGCAGGTCAAGAATATAGATGCCTGAGTTTTTCAAGGCAGGCATGAGCTCTTCTCGCCAGAAATCGTAGATTTGCAACGTAAGGCCGTTCACTTCCTGGCGTATCAGTTCTAACTGTTCCCCAGGCGACCGTCCATCCATGCTGATCTCAGTTGTGCGGGTCTCAATCTGTTGCCAAAGTCCCGCCACGCGGACCATAAAAAATTCGTCGATATTGGAGGCAAGAATAGAAAGGAACTTCACCCGTTCCAGCAACGGGTTCGTTTGATCCAATGCTTCCTCAAGTACGCGCCGCTGAAAAGAAAGCAGGCTGAGGTGTGGATTGATGTAAAGATCGGGAGAATCCAAACGAGGGAGGACGGCCGCCGCCTTGGCTCGGCTGTTGACGTGTTTAGTGGCCCTACGCGCAGTTGGCATAAAAGACTGGCAAGTGTTCGATCATCTTCTACTGTAAAACTTAGCCTTTAGGTTGACCGTAGCCCGCAAGATTGTTACGATGCAATTGCGGGGTGGAGCAGTCAGGTAGCTCGTTGGGCTCATAACCCAAAGGTCGCAAGTTCAAATCTTGCCCCCGCAACCAAAAGCGGTTCCCTCCTTATAGATTTTTCTTTTAGGTTTTCCCTTCAGGAGTTCGGAGTTGCGCTCCGTTGCAGGACCAAATCTAAATAGAAGTTTTAAGTGAAGTTCCTAATTCTCGCCAGTACATCTCCTCTGCTAATGTAGTCCCGTGAAACTTGAGCGATGCGCAGGCATCCTGCTGCACCCCACTTCTTTACCGTCTCCCTTTGGAATCGGAGATTTCGGGGAGGAAGCATCCCGATTCATCCGGCAACTTTCCGATTCGGGACAGGCTATCTGGCAGATGCTACCGCTCGGTCCTGCAGGGTATGGTGACTCTCCTTACGCGCTCTTCTCTGCATTCGCCGGAAATCCTTTGCTAATCAGCCCCGAAATCCTGGTTCACGATGGCTTTCTCACCGAAAAAGAAGTGGATGGCGCTCCGGAGTTTTCTTCAGAAGCCGTTCATTATCCGCGCGTCAGCGAGTGGAAGCTGCCCCTGTTAGTGAAGGCGTATCGTAACTTCACAAGGAATGCTTCACCGGAACAAAAGCGCCATCTCCAGCAGTTTTGCGTTGAGCATAAATCGTGGCTCGACGATTACGCGCTATTTCTCGCGCTGAAGAATCAGTTCGGCTTTGACAAAAATTGGACCGCTTGGGACAAGAGTTTAGTTCAGCGCAAGCCGAACGCCCTCAGTCATTGGCGCGAAAAGCTCGCCGATGAAATCGGCGTACAAAAATACTGGCAGTTCGAGTTTTATCGCCAGTGGGACGCGCTGCGGGAGCAAGCTAAAAAACAGCACGTGAAGATTATGGGAGACATCCCCATCTACGTCTCGCACGACAGTGCCGATGTATGGGCACATCCCGAACAGTTCTGCCTTGACGAGGACGGACATGCCACAGTTGTCTCGGGAGTTCCGCCCGATTATTTCAGCAAGACCGGTCAACTGTGGGGAAATCCGATCTATCGTTGGGACGAAATGAAGCGTTCCGGTTTCGAGTGGTGGATTGAACGGTTTCGCTCTACATTCCGGCTTTTCGATCTGGTTCGGCTCGATCACTTTCGGGGTTTTCAGGCTTACTGGCAAGTTCGGGCCTCTGAAAAAACGGCAGAGAATGGGGAATGGATTGAGGCGCCCGGAGCAGCGCTCTTCAGTGAAGTCAAAAAACAACTAGGGGAGCTCCAAATGGTTGCTGAAAATCTGGGCGATATCACCCCCAAAGTAGAAAAGCTTCGTTCCGATCTCGATTTCCCCGGGATGGCCGTTCTCCAATTCGCATTCGGGACCGACGATCAGGCAAATAGTTTTCTTCCCCATAATTACGTGCGCGATTTGTTTGCCTATACAGGCACGCACGACAACGACACCTTGATGGGCTGGTGGAACAGCCGCGGTGGAGATAGCACCAGAAGCGACGAGGACATTCGCAAGGAAAAGGCATTTGCGCTCCAGTATCTTGGCGAGAGCAGCGAAGACATCAATTGGAAACTGATCCGTACGCTCTATTCTTCGGTCGCACGCGCCGCCGTTGTGCCCATGCAGGACATATTGGGCCTCCCTAGCGAAACGCGAATGAATAAGCCGGGAGCAGGAGAAGGAAACTGGACGTGGAGACTGCAGCTAGGCGCATTCTCGTCCGGTATTCAGTCGCGTCTGAAAGAGCTTGCGGTGATTTACGGCAGAGCACCACGTGAAAAATGATGATGACCGGACCGTTCGCCGCTTCAGTATCCAGCGCATTGATGATTCGCGCCGCGAGCGTCTTCTGGATAGCGTTGCCGTTGAGGAGCCGCTCGAAATTCGGATTAGCTATTGGTTTAAAGATGCGAGGGTAGCGCAAAGCCTGGCCGTAACGATGAGGACTCCGGGCCATGATCGGGAACTCGCCGCCGGCTTCCTTTTTTCTGAGGGAATCATCGCGGGCCGCGAGCAAATCGTGGACCTGCGTCCTCTCGGAGGCGCCAGCTCGGACGAAGTCATGGTGGAGTTGTCCAAGGGTGTTGACGTGGAATCCTGGAGGCTTTCCCGCCATAGCTTTGTGAGTTCAAGTTGTGGCGTTTGCGGCAAGCGGAGCCGCGAAGCAATCGCACAAAGCCTTCCAGAGACCATGCCCGATCACGTTCAGATGCAAGCATCTGTAATCTTGAAATTGCCGGATCGCCTGAGAGATCATCAGACAGGCTTCTCGAAAACGGGAGGTCTTCATGCTGCTGCCATCTTCACAGCCGACGGCGTTTTCGAAGCAGCATTCGAGGACATCGGACGCCATAATGCGCTAGACAAGTTGATCGGGCATTCCTTGTTGAACGGTCGCGTACCGCTGAAGAATAGAATTCTTTTCATGAGTAGCCGCAGCAGCTTCGAGCTGGTGCAAAAATCTGTTGCCGCGGGCGCACCGGTACTGGCAACCGTCGGCAGCCCCTCAACCCTCGCTATCGAAACAGCCCGCGATCATGGATTGACGCTGATCGGATTCGTCAGAGGCGCTCACTTCAATATCTACTCCGGCGAGTGGCGGATAAACTGATAGAAGATGAAGCTACGGTTTCGCAAGAACAGCCTGCGGTTGCGCGTCAATCAGCATGAGGTGGAAACCCTAGCCACAGGTTCGGGGTTGGAGGAACAAATTCATTTTCCGGGCGGCTCATCGCTGACCTATATCCTCGAAACTGGGCGGGGATCTGTGCCTAGTGCGCGGTTTGAGGGTGGGACGATTCACATATCGGCCCCTTCAAAAGAGGTTTCCAAATGGGCCGCCGGCGACGAAATAGGACTTTATTTCGAACTCAATGCCAGCCGGGACATCCTGAAGATAGCCATCGAGAAAGATCTGGCTTGCATCGATGGACCCGAGGAGGAAAGGGATCCCGCAGCCTTCCCGCGCATGGAACCTTCCCGTTGCTAACTATAGGAAATATAGCTGCCTGCGCTAATGCCGGTTCATATCGCGGTGGCTTTCTTTCACCGTGAAGCCCGCCTTTGCCAATCGCTTCTGAATCTCATGCGCAATCATCACGGAGCGGTGCTGGCCGCCAGTACATCCAAACGCAATCGTCAGATAACTCTTACCCTCGCGAATATAGTGCGGCAAAAGATAGATAAGCAGTTCCGAGATGCGGTTAATGAATTCAACACTCTGCGGAAACGAACGAATATATCGGGCCACCGCCGGTTGACGGCCACTTAGTTTCTTAAACTCCGGGATGTAATTCGGATTCGGCAGGAATCGCACATCAAAGACGAGGTCGCTATCCGGCGGCACTCCATTCCGGAATCCGAAGCTGTTCACATAAACGAGGATCTTATTCTCTTCTTTGGCATCCTGAAACTTGCCATTGATGATTCTGCGAAGCTCGTGAACATTCAGCTTCGATGTATCGATATTCAAGTCCGCGAGCTTTTGAATGGGCTGCAGTTGAGCTCGTTCCTCTTGGATGCTCTTGAGCACTGTCGACTTCGCGCCGAGCGGATGCGGGCGTCTCGTTTCGCTGAAGCGTCGCTGAAGCACTTCGTCATCTGCATCCAAAAAGATCAGCGTAGCGCTGAGGCGTTTTTTCAGTTCCCGGTACATCTGCGGGAAGTTTTCCAGCATTCCGCCTTCACGAATGTCGATGATCAGCGCCGCTCGTTGGCCGCTCTTCGAATCATGAATCAAGTCGGCAAATTTTGGCACCAGCGCTATCGGCAGGTTATCGACCGCGTAGAAGCCAAGATCTTCAAATGATTTCAACGCGGTCAACTTGCCCGAGCCGCTAAGCCCAGTGATGATGACAAGATCCGACGTGAGCACCGGCTCAATAGGACATACTTGAGCCGGCTGCTCCACTGACTTAGGCTTGGCCATTTAAAGCTGAGAATACCTTACGGCCTTTACGATTTAATAAGGTCATAATGGCCGTCGGGGCGACGCACCAATACCGACACGCAACTGGCATCCACATCCCGGTAAACGATGTAATCCTCGCCGTTCTCCATCTCAAGAAGAGCCTCGTCCAAAGTCATCGGCTTCCGGCCATCGTCATAGTCCACTTGAAAGATTTTCGGCCGACCATTAGCCGGCTTTCCGTTCGCGCCATTTCGGGGCGAATCCAAGGTCTTTGAGGTGCTGGCGGCCTGCTCTTCCGGGGTGCTGTTTGTCCAGTTCTCTTTTGTGTCGCGGACACCCTTTGCATCGCGCTGGGTATCGCGCCAGCGATTCCGCAGCTTCACGATCTGTTTCTCAACGTTGTCGATGGCATGCGTTAGCGAGGTGGCAAGATCCGCATCGACGCCCTCTCCGATCAGAGAATGATCATAGAGCTTCATGACAATTTCTGTCTTATGAAGGTGCCTCTCGACGTGGTGCGTCACGTGGGCTTCGCGTTCGCCGCGTTGCTCTACCATCTTGCTCAGCTTGACAAGCTTTGCCCCAACCTTCTCCTCCAGTTCAGGAGTGAATTCTTTCGTCTTACCCGAATAGGTCAGCTTCATCGTACCTCCAAGACCAGCACATTACGATTATGTAAAATCCTGTGCGGTGAAAATAAGCGCATAGACCGTCGAGCAGCCATTGCGCGTGTTTAAAATTGGTTAGGCGCGAACGCGGCGCTGATGTGTCGAGGGAATTTTCATATCCTCGCGATACTTCGCTACCGTTCGCCGAGTGACATCAATTCCTTCCGATTGCAACCGGGCAGTGATTTGCTCGTCTGTTAAAGGACGTGATGTGTCCTCCTCCTCGATCATCTTCTTCACGCGGCGCTTCACGATCAATAGCGGCGTTACGCTTCCCAATGATCCTTGCACAGCCTCGGAAAAGAAATATCGCAGTTCAAACACCCCTTGGGGCGTATGAGCATACTTATTGGCAACGGCCCGGCTCACGGTGGACGGATGAACGCCGATCTCCTCGGCTACTTCCTTGATCATCATGGGCTTCAGGCAGTCAATGCCCAACTCTAGAAATTCACCCTGGCGGCGAATAATCGTGTGGCAGACGCGGAGAATCGTCTGCTTCCGCTGCTCGATGTTCTTGATGAGTTGAAGAGCGGAAGCATAACGCTCCTTCACATAGTTTCGTATGTCCTTATTCGGCTCCTGCTCGCGATCGACCATCCGCTTATACTCGCCGTTAAGACGCAACTGCGGTACGTCGTCTTCATTCAACGTGATCAGATAATCATCGCCGTCTTTGGAGATATAAACGTCAGGCTCCACCTGCCGCGCGCCTGCGCCGCCATACCGCAACCCCGGCGCGGGATCTAGCTCCCGGATCACCGAAAGCGCGATTTGAACATGCTCGGGAGGCCGCCCCAGCGCCTTTGCCAGTTGCGCGATCTGCCGCGTCTCCAGCAGGCGCAAATGGTCGTGAACGATCTTCCACGCAACCCCGCCACAACAGCCCCGAGCTTCCAATTGCAGCAGCAAGCACTCGGGAAGACTCGATGCGCCAACGCCCGTAGGATCTAGCGACTGCACTGCCCGCAGTCCAGCGCGCATTTCGTCTAGGCTCAATTCCTCCGCAAATGCAATCTCCTCCAGCGAAGTGGTCAGATAACCGCTTTCTTCCAAGTTGCCAATGATGCTATTGGCAGCCTCGCGGACCCGCTCCGTCAGAACCAAAACGCTAAGCTGGCTCTGCAGATAATCGCTTAATGTGACCGGCGTAGATAAAAAAGTTTCAAAGGAAGGCTTCTCGACCGACTCCGAAGCTGGGCTCTTGAATCCAGGGTCCAGGTAATCATCGAAAAAGCTTCCGAAATCAATCTCGTCGAAGGGATCCGTCTCCGATTTTGCCACTTCATCGCCTGACGTCGTAGCCAATGCCTCACCGCTCGCTCCGTCGGAAGCAGCGCGCTCTTGCCCGGAGTCCGCATCTCCAGACGTCTCGTACGATGGCGAAAACTCCTGCCCATCCACTTTGTCCAGCATGCTCTTATCGGCTGGATCGGCATTGCGTTCTCGCTCCAGCAGCGACTGCACTTCACCGGGGGTCAGTTCCTCGCCACCGTCGGCCGTGTCCTCCAAAACAGGATTCTCGGCCATCTCGTTAACAATCATGTCCTTCAGCTCCAGCCGGTTGAGAGCAAGAACCGTAACCATCTGGACAAGACCAGGCGTGAGTATCTGCTTTTGCTGGACTCCGAGATGTAGCCGTTGCGAAAGCGAACTCATTTTGCTTCAGTGTAGCACCGCAATACGCGATTGCCAGTCAGTAAAAAAGTGTGATTTTAGCCCTTTTTTCGCAAATTATTTATTGCTTAAATGGCCGCTGGCGATCCCGGCGCGATGGTGGTGTTAACTGACCAGCACTGGCGGGAAGTAGAAGTTGTCGCCCAGATAAATACGCTTCACTTCAGGATCATTGCCCAGCGATTCGGGTGATCCCGCCCGAAATATCCGTCCACTATTGATGATGTAGGCGCGGTCCGTTACGGCCAGCGTTTCACGAACATTATGATCGGTAATCAATATCCCGATGCCTTTATTCTTCAGGTCGCCGATGATCCGCTGTAACTCCAAAACCTGGATGGGATCGATGCCCGAGAAGGGTTCGTCCAGCAAAATAAAATCAGGCTGCAGCACCAGCGATCTCGCGATCTCGCAGCGCCGTCTTTCGCCTCCCGAAAGCATGTATCCTTTGCTGTGACGTACGGTTTCCAGGCCCAGGTCGGAGATTAAATTTTTCATCCGGTCGCGACGCTCCTGCCCGCTAATGGGGAGCGTTTGAAGAATCGCCATGAGGTTGTCTTCCACGCTCAATTTGCGGAATACGGAAGCCTCTTGCGGCAGATAACTGACGCCACGCCGTGCCCGCAGATACATGGGCAGTTGGGTAACGGGCTGGTTGTCCAGAAGCACTTGGCCGGAATCCGGACTAATCAAGCCAACAATCATGTAAAACGATGTGGTCTTTCCCGCGCCGTTCGGGCCTAACAAACCCACCACCTCGCCTTGTTCGACGCGAACCGATACATTATCGACGACTCTCCGCCCGTTATAGGCTTTGGCGATTTCTACGGTCTGCAGAGTTCTTATTTGCTTGGAAGATCCCACGTGCGTGTCTGCTTGGAAGAATGTGCGCTCTTCGAAGCGTTTATATCTTATGATACGCGGTGAGTGGAGGTTTCCGTTTCAATTAGTCATCAATCCAGGTGGGTTCGCCGCACGCTTGTTATTCTCACTCTGTTTTTCGCACTTTTCAGGCTTTGTCACCTGCATCTTCTCTGGGCCGATGAGGACTACCATATTGCGGCCGCGATTAACATCCTGCATGGAAAAACGCCATACCGGGACTTCTGGTACGACAAGCCTCCCTTAAATGCTATTTATTATCTGCTGATCGGCGGCTATCCCGGCCTGCCCCTTCGCTTGCTCGATGCGGGCTATGTGCTGCTGGCGTGCTATCTCGCATACCGGCTCGCACGCAGTTGGTGGGGCGAACAAGAGGGCTATATTGCCGCTTTCTTATTCGCCTTCTTTACAACTTTTTACCTGCCCTCAGCGGTCATTCCCTTCGCGGCCGACGCTCTTATGATCGTGCCTCATCTGGCCGCTGTTTACTACGCACGGGAGCGTCGTCCACTCTGGTCCGGTTGCTTCGTGGGCATCGGGTTCCTCTTCAATCCGAAGGCCCTGTTTATTTTGGCGGCATGTGCCGTCTTTCTCGTCTCTGAGCTGCCGCTGTTGCTCCTGGGCTTTGCTCTTCCTCTCGTAGTAGGACTCGTTTGGGCGCTCGCATCCGGCGCCTGGCCCGGCTACTGCGAACAGGTCTGGCGATGGGGACTTCTCTACGCAAAGGACTCGCCGGTCATGGACCCGGTGCGAACCGGTTTCTCCCGCACGGCGGACTGGCTCGGATTCCAAGCAGCGCTAGCGGCCGGGACGGTGGCGGCGTTCTTGCAAATCACGGTACGCGACCGCGTCCAGCTAGGCGCGTGGATTTCGCTCTCGTTTGCTGCGGTCTGCCTCGGAACTCGTTTCGCTCCGCATTATTTTCTGCAGTTCCTCCCACCCCTCGTGATTGCAGCCTCGCGCGGCATCACGCTTGGCCTGCACTTGCGCCGTAAAGCAACCCTTGCCGTGCTAAGTCTGCTCCTGCTCGTTCCGTTCGTTCGCTTCAGTCCCCATTACGTCTTCCTTTCCATCGACGATATTGCCCACCGCCAGCCCCATTGGTCCGATGTCATCATGGATCTCGATAGCCAACGTGCCGCCGCGACAATCCGCATGGTTGCCCATCCCGGCGATACGCTTTTCGTCTGGGGATACCGCCCCGACCTTTACGTCTACACGCGCATGAGCTCCGATAGCCGTTTCTGGGATTCGCAACCGCTCACCGGAGTTCCCGCCGACCGCCATCTATCCACTACCATCCCGATTCTTAACGGACCGGCCGCCGCCGATCGCGCCGAACTCGCGCGGTCCCGTCCAACGTTTATGGTGGATGGCCTCTCGCCATTGAATCCACACCTGAGTCCCGCGATTTATCCGGAACTTCGTCCGTGGCTCAGCCACTATCGACTGATTGCTCGAACAAAACTCTGCTTGATTTACAGAAGAGCTGAGTAGAAAAAACAATTTGATGGAACACTCAAACCATGCCCGCACCCTCGCACGAGTTTAGGTCCCGCCTGGAACACCATGGCGCGGGACATGTGCATGACCTGCTACAGCGAATGCGCCTGGAGCCGCTCGCAAAACGCTTCCCTCCCCGGGTGGTGCTGTCGTTGTACGTCTTCATCAATGGCTTCATCACCATCGTGCTGTTGTCTCTTCTAGCGATATTTACGCGGAACGCTTTTGTCTTTCCCTCTTTGGGACCGACCGCCTATTTGTTCTTTTTTTCGCCTCTCGCGAAAGCATCTGCTCCGCGGCATGCGCTGCTTGGTCACGCCATAGGCCTGCTCTGCGGATATGGCGCCTTCGTGCTCGTCGGCAGCCACGTGCCGCATGGATTACAGGAAGTGCTGCACTGGCAAGCAGGTTTGGCCGCCGCTCTATCTCTTGCCGCCACCGGAGCGCTCATGGTGCTTTTTCGGGTCAGCCATCCTCCTGCGGGAGCCACGACACTGATCGTCTCTCTCGGGCTGCTTTGGAAACCTCGGGATCTCCTCATCATCGAAGCCGCAGTGGTGTTGCTGACGCTGCAAGCACTGCTGATCAACCGTTTAGCGGGCCTCCCCTACCCGCTATGGGAGAACAAGAGCGGAGACAGCGCGAGCCGTGGATCCTGAATTTACTTCTTCTTCATCTGCGTAAAGGCCAGCTCTTTTTGTTGCCCCTCCGCAATCAAACGGTCCTCATCGCTGAAGTACGTCAATTGACGAGCCTTGATGATGCCCTTGTAACTGTCCACCACCTGCGGACTGCCGCCGTTCAGAACCACCTTGCTGTCTTTGGGATAGTATTCGCAGTGCGTCGAAGTTCCTGTACGGGTCCGGCGATTCGCCATTACTTGAACCACCTTTACGCTTCCGTCCGCAAACGCGTGGTCCAGCGAGGAATTGCCATTATCGTTGCTGGTTTTCGGCGAAAGAAAGGCGCGCAACTCTTTCGAATCCACCGTCGTGTTGCCGCGCACCAGGTTTACGCCCCCGGTGTAATCGGCGATACGCGTATCGTCCCGATAAAACAGTTCCGGCGCGCGCACAATCGTAAACGTGGGAACGGTGCTCGGCGAGTCGTTCGAAGAAGATTTTTTGTCCACCAGATCGCTAACCACACCGCCATCGGCACGTAACGTCTGTTGATCGCGATCGATATCGATCACGTTTGCTGAGATCCGGTTCGCGCCCTGCCACATCACGGCATGCCCCTCGTAAAAAACCTTCGAATTGTCCTCGCGAGTTTGCATTTTGTCGGCCTTGGCCTGCATGGTCTCGGTCTGGTCCAGCATCGACGTGCCCGGCTTTTGATTCTTGTCCGGATCGTGCGTGGAAACCACCTTATCCGACGCGTCCATATCGCCATTGGCCTGATTCATCACAATAACGCGCGCCATTGTCGATCCCGTATCGTCCGATACGCCGGCATCCTCGGTCAGCGTAATCCGATTGATGTCTTGTTCAAGATACGCCTTCTGCGCATGCGCTTTCCGTAGGCCTTCCCGGTAGCGGAAATGGCCGGTCTGGTCAATCGTGGCAATCTGGTTCGAGTTCGTTTTGAATTTGGCCACCATCTCATCGCTCCAGGTCAGCGCCGGCGAAGGCAGACCCGCGGGCTTGCCATTCGTTGCCTTAGCTGCCTTTGCCTGGTCGACCGGCTTCTCGGTCTGCGTCGCCACGTCCCAGCCTAAAAACTTGTCGACGTAACTGCCTTCTCCATACAGAATGCGCAACCGCGAAGCGTCCAGAATGCGGTGCGACTGCTCCCGGCGGTTTGGCTTGAACTCCAATTGCCCAGCCGTGGGCGTCCGAATCTCCTGAATATCTTTTCCATCCGGCTTCATCTCCAGCACGATGTGTTCGCTGCGTAGAATTCGCGTCTCCGGCAACTGCACACCCGGCTGCGGCAACGGCACCGATACCGCGTTGGCATGACCGTCCGCCAGAACAAGATGGAGCACGCTGTTGTTCTGCACCGTTCCGTTTGGTTGCTGCTGCTGGTCGACGGTGAACCGTAGATCGGCGCGACGGCCCGTCACCGTCGTACGCGCCCCGGCATCGTTTGAAACAATTTTTGCGTTATTGTCGCCGACGATGTTTACCAGCGCTCCGTTCTCATCGAATAGCCCGGTCATCCTGTCGGCCGAATAGTTTACCCGCCGGCCATTCCGATCATCCGTCCCAAATGCATGGTCCGATACCACCTGCTGTAGCACGCCATCCACTATCGTCACCACGGAGTCTTTCGCCTGAATGGCCGTTGTTTGCCGCTGTAGCTTCGACCACGGAGACAGATAAATCTTCTGCTCCAGCTCTTTGTACACCAAATCGCCCGCTTCCACATGCAGCTTGTTTTCCGGTGGCCCATTTCCTACCCAGTCAAGCGCCACCTGCGACTTAATATGCAAGGCATGCGTGTTCGGGTTGTACTCCAATCCCACACCTTTGCCGCCGCCCGCCGAAAATTTAAAGGTTGCCGGCTGGTCCGTGGTCGCAACCCCGGTTTTCGTTTGATACGTGATTCCGGATGTTTGCACGTGCACCCGGTTCGTCACTAGCTTGCTGTTCTCCGCATCCTGTGCCGAGGCACGTTCATGATGATCGAAACCGGCCCCTGCGACTTCATCAAGCCTGATCCCTCATCGAATAATGCCTTGTCGGTCTCAACGAACGTATAGGACGCCCCGTCTTTGGCATAAAGCCGCAGCGTCATATCGCGCAGCTCAAACGTATAGGGATCCTTGACGATCTGGGCGGACTTAGCTAAAACTTTCGTAATGGGCCGGTTAGTTTGCGGATCGTCCTTCTCGTAGTGCCAGCCCTTGTTGGCCAAAGCCTCATACAACTCCCCAATCTCAGGAGCCGGTATTGCTTTTCTGCTGGCATCCCGCTGATATCGAAGTTTGAAGGTATAGCCGACCACTGCGGCAATGAGGATAGCGGCGACCGCAAGTAGAATAGAAATCCGCCGCATTTACGAAAAGAACAACCTGCTTTCAGAATAACAGCCCGCGACCTTTATTGGAATGATAAGAGCAGCAGCAAAAAAGCTGAGTGCGACTCAATAAAGGCCGAGAGTGCCACATCTGTAACTAACCTGTTTTCAATTGCTTGAAAATCCCTCTTGTCACTCTCCTATGTAGTGTGCTAAAACTCTCAATGGGCGGTTGAATAACTCGCCAGCCCAAATTCAAAGAGCAATTCACTTAGCTCGAAAAAATTCATTGGAGGTTTTGAGTATGGATATTCGTCCGCTTCACGACCGCGTAGTGGTCAAACGGATCGAAGACACCGAGACCATGCGTGGTGGTCTTTTTATTCCAGATTCTGCAAAAGAAAAGCCGCAAGAAGGCGAAGTCGTTGCCGTCGGAAAGGGCAAGCGCGCTGACGATGGCAAGCTGCTGACCCTCGATGTACAGGTCGGCGACCGCATCCTCTTCGGCAAATATTCTGGTAGCGACATTAAGCTTGACGGCAATGAGTATCTCATCATGCGCGAGGATGAAATCCTTGGTGTGTTGAGCAATGCCGCTGGTTCCGCAAAGGCATAAGAAGGAGATTTAAGAAATATGGCTGCAAAGCAGATTGTTTACAGCGAAAATTCGCGTCAGGCGATTCTCCGCGGCGTGAATCAGCTAGCTGACGCCGTGAAGGTAACGCTTGGCCCCAAAGGCCGCAACGTTGTTTTAGAAAAAAAATTCGGCGGCCCCACCATCACTAAAGACGGTGTTACCGTTGCTAAAGAAATTGAGCTGAAGGATCCGCTCGAAAACATGGGTGCCCAGATGGTGCGTGAGGTTGCTTCGAAGACCTCCGACATCGCTGGCGACGGCACCACGACAGCGACCATCCTGGCCCAGGCAATCTTCCGCGAAGGCGTGAAGCACGTTGCCGCCGGCGCCAATCCGATGGCACTGAAGCGCGGTATCGAGAAAGCTGTTGAAGCGATCGTCGAGGAAGTGAAAAAGTTTTCCAAGCCTGTTTCCGGTGATGCCATCGCCCAGGTCGGAACCATTTCCGCTAACGGCGACGCCACCATCGGCAACATCATTGCTGAGTCGATGCAGAAGGTCGGCAAAGACGGCGTGATCACGGTGGAAGAGTCGAAGACGATGATAACCGAGTTGCAGACCGTCGATGGTATGCAGTTCGATCGTGGCTATCTCTCGCCCTACTTCGTCAGCGATCCGGACCGCATGGAAGCTGTTCTCGAGGATCCCTACATCCTGATCCACGAGAAAAAGATCAGCAACATGAAGGACCTGTTGCCGCTGCTCGAGCAGATTGCACGCTCCGGCAAGCCGCTTCTCATCATCGCCGAAGAGGTGGAAGGTGAAGCGCTGGCAACTCTCGTCGTCAACAAGCTCCGTGGCACCCTGAACGCCTGCGCCGTGAAGGCTCCTGGCTTTGGCGATCGCCGCAAGGCAATGTTGGAAGACATCGCCGTTCTCACTGGCGGCAAGGCTCTCATGGAAGAGACCGGCATCAAGCTGGAAGGTGTTCGCCTCGAAGACCTCGGCCGTGCCAAGCGCGTCACCGTGGACAAGGACAATACCACGCTTGTGGATGGCTCCGGCGTTCAAAAGAGCATTGAAGGCCGCATTAAGCAACTCCGTACCCAGATCGACGAGACCACCTCGGACTACGATCGTGAAAAGCTGCAAGAACGTCTGGCTAAACTCGCCGGCGGTGTTGCCGTCATCAAGGTCGGTGCTGCCACCGAAACCGAAATGAAGGAAAAGAAGGCCCGTGTGGAAGACGCTCTGCATGCAACCCGTGCAGCCGTTGAAGAGGGCATCGTTCCTGGCGGTGGAATCGCTCTGCTTCGTGCCGGCAGGGGTCTAAGCAACCTCAAGGCGCAAGGCGATGAGCAGATCGGAATCGACATCATTCGCCGCGCTACCGAAGAGCCCGTGCGCCAGATCTCTGGCAATGCCGGCTTCGAGGGCGCAATCGTGATTGAGAAGATCCTCGCTAATAATGAAAGCAACTTCGGCTTCAACGCGGCTACTGGCCAGTATGAAGACCTGGTAAAAGCGGGCGTTATCGATCCAACCAAGGTGACCCGTTCCGCTCTACAGCATGCTTCCTCCATCAGCAGCCTTATGCTGACCACCGAAGCGATGATCTGCGAAATACCGGAGAAGAAGTCAGCGACTCCTCCCATGGGCGGTGGCCACGGCCCCGACATGGATTACTAATTCTGCGTTACTTTCCTAACGTAAGTAAGCCCGCTAGGTTCGTCCTAGCGGGCCTTTTTTGTTGTGGACTTCTTTGTTGCCGTCTTCTTGGCGAAAGTCTTTTTTGCTGTTTTTGATTTTGACGGAGCGGGAGGAATATCGGCGCCAGCTTTGCGCGCCTCGCTTAATCCGATCGCAATTGCCTGCTTCGGATTCTTTACCGTTCCTGCTTTCCCGCCCGGTCCCGACTTCAGTTGATGGTGTTTGAATTCATCCATCGTGGTTTCCATCTTCTTTTTCACGATCCGTTTCGATTTCGGATCCGATCCTGAAGATGATTTTTTGGAACCAGCTTTCTTGGTAGGGGCCATAATTGCTGCTTCGTTCTGAAGCCTGTTCTTCTCTGCGGATTACCTCTTAGCTACTGTCTTCTTTGCCGCGGCTTTCTTTACTGGTGAGGTCTTCTTCGCGGTGGCCGTCTTCTTCGCCGGTGCTGCTTTCTTTACTGCCGTCTTCTTCGCAGCGGAAGTCTTCGATGCCGTTTTAGCCGCGCTCTTTACCGCGGTCTTCTTTGCAGCAACCGTCTTCTTCGCCGGTGTTGTCTTCTTCGCTGCGGTCTTCTTCGTTACTGCTTTCTTTGTTGTTGCCATTGTCTTTCGATTCTCCGTTTCAAACGTTTTTGGGCCGGCTCTGTTTATATAAAACAAATCTGGCCCGTTGTGTTCTATATAGGCACAGAATCAGGTCGGAGTGCAAGAAGGATTTCTCTGTATGTCACTTATAAGGAAGCAGCAAGACACGCCGACAAGCTCACGAAGAACGCTGGAAGGCTCGCACCGATTGATATCCTGAGTTCCAGAGGGTGCCTTTGTCGCGAGTATCATCGGCTTTTCGAAGCTTCTTTTCAATCCTTTTTTCAGGCGTTCTGCCGGACGATATCGCCGCCGAGTTTGGCTTTATCAAACTGGTTCCGGAGCCCGTCAAACCAGTCGTTGAACTTCCGAAGACCAGCGACGGGGCGCTGCAATTGCTTCATATCCTGCAGCGCGATGCACGTCTCATCGATTTCCTGATGGAAGACATCACGTCCTATAGCGACGATCAGGTCGGTGCCGCTGTCCGTACGCTTCATGCCGATTCGAAGGCGAGCCTCACACGCCACTTCACTTTTGCTCCCGCGCTCGATGGCGTGGAAGGAACGTTTCAGAAGATCGATTCTTCGAAAGCTCCCAATCCGAATCGCATCAAACTGATTGGCAACGTACCAGCGAGCGGCAAAGTTCCCGGCGGCACACTGCGTCATCGCGGATGGATCGCATCTTCGGTCAACCTTCCGTCGCTCGGCAAGGAAGACGTGACGGCCGTTGCTCCCGCTGAGCTGGAAGTCGAATAAGCTGATACAACCCATGCCGCAATACATCGTCGGTGTCGATCTCGGCACTACCAATAGTGCTCTCGCGTACGCTCCCGCTAATTTGCCTGAAGGTGCGGAAAGAGCAGTGCAGTTGTTTTCCGTCCCGCAACTTGTGAATCCGGGCGAGATCACCGAACTGGATCTTCTGCCTTCGTCCTTATACATTCCCGGCGCGAAAGAATTCGTGGAAGGCGCGCTCGCCCTTCCCTGGAATCCACACCCCGAGTACATCACCGGGCAACTAGCGAGAATCCGAGGCGTCGAGAACGCCAGTCGTCTCGTCACCTCCGCCAAGTCCTGGCTATCGAATCAAAACGCCGACCCGTCGCAGCCCCTTCTTCCACTAAATGCGCCGGAAGGGATTAATAAAGTTTCTCCGGTTGAGGCTTCGCGTCAGTACTTACTGCACCTCCGTGCGGCGTGGGAGCAGGCCCATCCTGACGCAAAACTTTCAGAGCAAAATGTCCTGATCACCGTGCCTGCCTCCTTCGATGCCGCGGCCCGGGACCTGACACAACGCGCCGCGCATGCTGCCGGGCTCTCGAACGTCACCATCATCGAGGAACCGCAAGCTGCCTTCTATGCCTGGATTGAGCGCAACAGCGATTGGCGCGAGCAGGTGGCATCGGGCAACCTAATCCTCGTCGTCGATATCGGCGGCGGAACAACAGACCTTACCTTGATCGCTGTCACGGAGCAGAACGGAGAACTGCAGCTTGAACGCGTGGCCGTCGGCGAGCACCTCCTTTTAGGCGGTGACAACATGGATCTCGCCGTAGCCCGTCTCGCTGAGCAGCAATTTTCCAAGAACGGAAAGAAGCTCGACGCCATTCAGTTCCACTCGCTCTGGCAGCAATGCCGCGCGGCGAAGGAACTGCTGCTATCGGGCAGCGAAGCTGGCGGCGATTCAGCTCCGCAAGAGTACGCTCTGACGATTCTAGGCCGCGGTACCGGTCTTGTAGGGGGCACTCTTCGCGGCAAGCTCACGCGCGAGGAAGTGCGCGGCCTCTTACTCGATGGATTCTTCCCGGTGGTCGATGCCGAAGCCGCACCGGAGCGCCAGCGCCGTGCCGCACTGATGGAGGTGGGCCTGAACTACGCGGCCGATGCCGCTGTTACTAAACACATTGCCCAATTTTTGCGGCAGGCGGGGAACGTCCGCCCCACTCATCTGCTGCTAAACGGCGGCGTTTTGCAGGCACCCGCGATCGAGCGCCGCATCTTTGAAGTGATCAACCGCTGGCTGCAAACGGCCGGAGCACCGCCGTTAATTGAACTGCAAAACGAGACCAAACAAGCAGACCTGATGCATGCCGTTGCCCGTGGCGCGGCCTATTACGGTTTGGCGCGTACCACCGGCAAGGGCGTCCGGATCCGTGGCGGCGTGCCGCGCACCTATTATGTCGGCATCGAAAGTTCGTTGCCGGCGATCCCTGGAATGCCTGCCCCCATGAAGGCGCTTGCCGTGGTGCCGTTCGGATTGGAAGAAGGTTCTAAGGTCGAACTGCCCGAGCGCAAGTTTGCCTTGGTGGTCGGCGAACCCGCCGAGTTTCGTTTTTTCTCCTCGCTCTCGCGCAAAGAAGACGCGCCCGGTGAACTCGTGGAAGAGATCGGCGATGACATCGAAGAGCTTGCGCCCATCGAAGTCTCGCTGACTGCTAATGATGGAGAGAATAAGCGTGAACAGGTCGTTCCCGTAACGCTGGAGAGCAGCGTTACCGAGACCGGCATGCTCGAACTCTGGTGCGTTGCCGCCGATGGCCGGCGCTGGAAGCTTGAATTCAATGTCCGCGAGCGTCCTGCCGCATGAACATCGGCATCGATCTAGGCACAACCAACTCCGCCCTCGCTTATGTCGATCCAGTGGAAGCGGCCGAGAGCGATTTTCCGCCTATTCATGTGTTGCCTATCGCACAGCAGGTGGATGCCAACCGCACGGCTGCGTTGAGAACGCTTCCGTCTTTTCTTTATCTGAGCGAGCCGCCCGTTGTGGGCGCCTATGCACGCGAACAGGGCGCATTGGTGCCGACTAAGACGGTGCATTCCGCGAAGTCCTGGCTCTCCAACTCGGAAGCAGATCGCACCGCCAAAATTCTTCCCTGGGACTCACAGGAAGAAGGCCGGGTGCTCTCCCCTGTTGAAGCGTCCAGCCGCTATTTGGCCCATCTAGGTGATGCGTGGGAAAAAGCAAAAGGTACACCGCTCAGTGAGCAGCAGGTAGTTCTTACGGTTCCCGCCAGTTTCGATGAAGAAGCGCGGGAGCTGACGGTGCAAGCCGCTCGCGACGCCGGCATTGCGAAACTTACGCTGCTGGAGGAGCCCGCAGCGGCGTTCTATGCCTGGATAGCCGGACATCTCGCGCGGTCGAATAAAGAACTGTTCGACGGCCAGATCGTGCTCGTCTGCGATGTGGGCGGCGGTACCAGCGATTTCACTCTAGTTCGCGTCGAGCGTGAAGGCGATCGCGTCCAGTTCACACGAACCACCGTCGGCCGGCATCTACTGTTGGGAGGCGACAATCTAGATCTCACCATCTCCTGGCTGGCTGAGTCAAAGCTTGGGAAAACCCTGTCATTGCGCCAGCGTAGTGCGCTGCGCCGTCAATGTTCAGCGGCCAAGGAACTGCTGTTATCGGAGAACGGTCCAGCTAGTGCCGACGTGACAATTACCGGCGCGGGGACGTCGCTGATCGGCGGAACCCTGAAGACCAGGATTACTCGCGACGAGATTTTGGAGCTTGCCCTGGGCGGCTTTTTGCCGCCTTGCGCGCTTACCGACAAGCCGCAGCAGGATAAACAGAGTGTCTTTCGGGAATTAGGATTGCCTTACGTCTCTGATCCCGCCATCACACGGCACTTAGCAGAATTTCTGCAGACTTCACCGGCGAGCGAGCGTGGGATCGACGCGATTCTCTTTAACGGGGGTTTCTTTGTCCCGCAGGTTTTCCGCGATCGTGTCCGCGATGTCGTGGAGTACTGGTTCGGACGCAAGCCGCTCGTGTTCGAGAACACGGACCTCGCGCTCGCGGTCGCCATTGGAGCCGCTTATTACTCGTATGCGCGTTCCACCGGTAGCGGCGTTATCGTCCGTGGAGGACTGCCGAGAGCTTATTACCTCGGGCTGCAAGATTCCAGCTCCACGACGGCAATCCCGGCGGTCTGCCTGGTCCCACGCGGCACCGAGGAAGGACAGGAAATCAAGCTGGAACAGCCCGAGCTGCAGCTTCTAGCGAACACGCCCGTGGCGTTTCGTCTTTATAGTTCGTTGAGCCGTACCGACGATGCAGCGGGCGCGGTCGTCTCGCTCACTCCGTCCGAGGATATGTACGATCCGGCGAGCGATCCCCGATTACATGCTCCGCTGCGTGCTGTTATCCGTTTTGGAAAGGGTGGTGAACGGCAGGTACCGGTGACGCTGGGAGCACGTCTGAGCGAAGTGGGAACGCTGGAAGCGTGGGCCGAGTCCAAGATCAGTGAGCACCGTTGGCGGCTGCAGTTCCAACTGCGCAAAGCTGGCGATGCGACAGAAACTCCTTCGGGCGCCGTGCGTTCGAGCGCCGTTATCAGCGGAGAAGCGCAAGCGGCGGCGGAAGCCCTGATCGAGCAGGTGTTTGGGAAAGGAAACTCAACCATTCCGCCTGAACAATTGCCTTCCCGTTTGGAACAAGCGCTAGGTTTAGGAAGGTTATCGTGGCCTCTATCCAGTATTCGTGCGTTCGCGGACAAGCTACTGACTCTTGCCGATGGCAGACGAAAGAATGCGCCCCATGAAGCGCGTTGGCTAAACCTCACCGGGTTTTGCCTGCGACCCGGGTTCGGCTTTCCCGGCGACGATTACCGCATTGAACAGGCACGGCGCATCTATGCGGGCGGGCTTACGTTCGGCAACCAGGTGCAGTGTGAAGTCGACTGGTGGATCTTTTGCGGACGCATCGCGGGCGGCCTGAACCGCAATCAACAGGGCGATATCTTTCAGCGTATCTCCCCAACGCTTCTGCCGAAACAGAAGCGCAAACAGCGCATTAACCAAAGCCTGCACCGGGAGATGTGGCGCACGGCCGCCAGCTTGGAACTGTTGCCGCAGCAAACGAAGGTGCAGCTCGGCGACGCACTGCTGAGTATGGCAAAACAGGGTGAAATGATCGACTCTGTTGTGTGGTGCCTGTCGCGATTGGGTGCGCGCAAGCTGTTTAGTGGACCGATCAACCTTGTGGTATCGCCATCAGTAGCAGGCCGCTGGGGGGAAACGTTGCTGCGATTGCCGAGCACTCCAGCCTTACTCGAAGCAGTTGTGCACATCGCACAACAAACCGGCGATGCGGCACGCGACCTTCCCCCTGCAACACTCGAACTGGTGCGCCGTGCTTGCGGAACCGGTCCGGATTCGGCAAGTCTCCTGCGTGAACTGAGCGGCGAAACCGCAAGTTTGGCCTCCTCCAGCCGCGTATTCGGGGAAGGACTGCCGGCCGGTCTTGCCCTCGCTGACTCTCATGAATGAGACGGAAATCGTTAAGCGAATCCGCCAAATCGCGACTGAAGGACATCGTAACAAGGCAATTCTTCATGGTATCGGCGACGATTGCGCCGTTATGCGCCCCAGGGCAAACGAAGACTTGGTCTTTACGACGGACTTCGTTTTGCAAGACCGGCACTTTACGCTCGACACACATAAAGCCGCCGACGTAGGACACAAGGCACTGGCGCGAAGCTTGTCCGATTTGGCCGCGATGGGCAGCGCACCTGTATTTTGCCTGGTTTCCTTGGCCGTGCCGTCAACGCTTAGCGCGAAGTGGACCGAGCAGTTCTATCGTGGTCTCCTGGCTCTCGCCAGCCGTTACAACATCACGCTGGCCGGTGGTGACCTTTCGCGTTTCGAGAAGGTCATCGTGGACGTGATGTGCTGCGGAAGTGTTCCGCGAGGGAAAGCCCTTCTTCGCAGCGGCGCGAAACAGGAAGACCGCATCTACGTCACCGGCGAACTAGGCGCGTCGGCTCTCGGTCTGGCCACCAAGAAAGGCAGCGCGTGGAAGCGCCATCTACGACCGGAGCCACGCATCGAAGCAGGGATTGCCCTGCGTAAGCTAGGCGTTTCCGCCTGTATGGATTTGAGCGATGGGTTGTCGCTCGATCTCTATCGCTTGTGTCTTGAATCGGGAGTCAGCGCGGAGCTTTTCCCGAATGTGCCGGTTGCGAACGGTGCCACACTTCATCACGCCTTGCACGGCGGCGAAGATTATGAGCTGGTCTTTACGGCTCCGGCGAAAAGGAAGATCCCGACGACGCTTGGAACGGAAATTGGCACGATCACGGGTGGCGTTCCTGGGCAGGTTCTCTATGACGGCCAGGTGCTTACGCCCGGCGGGTTCGATCATTTCCGCCAGGCAGGTACTTAAGCATCTGCGTTGTGGCCTTCTTTAGGCTTGCCAGTTGGTCGCCAACCGGCAGATACTCCAGCGCGACATAGCCGGAATAGCCAGTCTCGCCTATTGTCCTGTGAATTTCGTGCCAGGGCATTTCGCCCGTGTCTGGATCGTGCCGTCCCGGGGCATCGGCTACGTGGAACATCGTTGTGTAGGAGACGCACTCTTTGATCGTAGGAATGACGTTTCCTGCCTGCACGTATTCGTGATAGATGTCGAACAACAAGCGGAAGTGTGAACTGTCGATGGCCTTCACAACGGCCAAGCCGTCCTTGCAGTCCGGCAGGAAATAGCCCTGGTGATCGATCTTGGGGTTCAGCGGTTCCAGGATGAGCGTTAGGTCTGCTGTTGCAGCAAGATCGGCGGCTCGTTTCCCAGTTTCCACCATGCTGGCATGTTGGTTTTCGCGGTCCAGTCCGGGCTGCACATTGCCAGCAAGAACGATGATTTGGGGGACGTTCAGCCTCTTTGCCGAGGTGATCGCCTCCCGAATGTCGTTCAGAAAGGCTTCGCGATGGGCGGGATTGAGCATTGTCACCGGCCGATTCAGCCAGTCGTAGTTGCCCACGATAGTGTCGAAGCCGAGTCCGTTGGAGTGCGCCAGCTTTATGTACTTGTCCACGTCGGAGGCCGACCAGTCCCGGTGTTCACTGACTAATCCCACCGATTGAAGACCGGCTTCGGCAGCAAGCGTCAGTTTTTCTTCGAACGTGCCCGTCAGGGTCCAGAGCATTACGGAAGACGTGATGTTCGGCATATTTTAGGCTGATATTCTTAGGTTATAGTGCCGCAGTTGCGTTATACCACTCCGCGCGGGATCACCGTCACTCGAACCAGCTCTCAAGTCCCGTATAACCGCGGGCTGAAGCATATTTTGAAGCAGCTCGACACCAGGCGCGGAGCATATTTGTCTTCGGGCTATGAGTATCCGGGGCGGTATTCGCGCTGGGATGTGGCGGCGGTAGCGCCTCCGATCGAGATCATCGGCCAAGGCCGAAAGCTGGAGATCTCGTCGCTCAATGAACGCGGTAAGGTTCTAATCGCCTTGCTGGATGAAGTACTCCGCGAGCATCCACACTGGAGTTCTTTCGAGCGAACCGAGACACGGCTGGCAGGTGAATTGAAGCCGCTGCCGGACCGTTTTCCCGAAGAGGAGCGGAGCAAGCAACCATCGCCATTCTCGATGCTTCGGGCCTTGATTCAGGAGTTCGGGCATTCCGACGATAAGCGGCTCGCGTTGATTGGGGCGTTCGGGTACGATTTGCTGCTGGAGTTCGACCCGATACAATTACGGCTGCCGCGGCAGGACCACAAGGACATTTATCTGTTTCTTTGCGATGAGATCTACTTCATGGATCGCAAGAAGGAGATCATTGAACGCTATCGCTATGACTTCTCCGGATTGGGAGGCGATACGGCTGGGCTTCCGCGCACGTCGCCGTTCATTCCGAAAAAACGTCAAGCCGGGGGCAAGCGGGGCGATATTGTTTCCGATCACAAACCGGAAGAGTACATGCGCAACGTGGAGACGGTGCGCGAGGGTATGCGGCAAGGCAACTACTACGAAGTAGTTCTGCGGCAGACATTCAGTGCTCCATTCGATGGCAGCCCATCGGAGTTGTTTCAGCGGATACAGAAGGTAAGTCCGAGCCCTTACGAGTTTATTCTCCAGATGGGCGACGAACAACTGGTCGGCGCGTCGCCGGAGATGTTTGTGCGCGTCGAGGGCGGCCAGGTAGAGAGCTGTCCTATTTCCGGCACGGTCAGGCGTTCGGGCGATCCGTTGCGCGACGCCGAGAGTATCCGCGAGCTGCTGAACTCGGCCAAGGACGAGTCGGAGCTGACGATGTGCAGCGATGTGGATCGCAATGATAAGTCCCGGGTCTGCGTGCCGGGCTCAGTGCAGGTCGTGGGGCGGCGATTGATCGAGTCGTATGCCGGGCTGTTCCATACGGTCGATCATGTCAAAGGCATGCTGATGGAAGGCTTCGACTCCCTGGATGCGTTTCTGACCCATATGTGGGCGGTGACGATGACGGGCGCGCCGAAAAGGGCGGCAGCACAGGCCATCGAAGATCTGGAGAAGACGGCCCGCATCTGGTACGGCGGCGCGGTCGGCATGGTGAACCTCAACGGGAACATCAATACCGGCATGACGATTCGCACGGTCCATCTGAAAGATGGCGTGGCGCGATATTCGGCGGGAGCAACGCTGCTGTATGATTCGGATCCGGCCTCGGAAGAGCAGGAGACACGGCTGAAGGCGACCAATTTCTTCCGGGCGATCTATCCGGCACTGCCCGCGAAGACAGAAGAACATCACGAGGAGCGCGTGGGCGAAGGTGTGCGATTGCTTTTAGTCGATAACGACGACTGCTTCATTCATACGCTGGCAAACTATGCGCGGCAGACGGGCGCCAGCGTCTCCACGTATCGGGCGAACATTGCGCTGGAGATGATCGATAGCACGAATCCCGACGTAGTGCTGATTTCGCCAGGGCCTGCGCGGCCCGCGGACTTCGGTGTGCCAACACTCGTACAAGAGCTTGCCAAGCGAGGCATCCCGACGTTTGGCGTCTGCCTGGGTTTGCAGGGCATGGTGGAAGCATTTGGAGGAAAGCTGGACGTCCTGGAGTATCCGATGCACGGCAAAGGGTCCGAGGTGACGCACGACGGCCAAGGCGTATTTGAAGGCTTGCCGTCGCCGTTCCGCGTGGGGCGGTATCACTCTCTTTATGCGAACCGCGATGCGCTTCCGGCTTGCCTGGAGATCACTGCGGAGTCCGAGGACGGCATCATCATGGGGATTAAGCATCGCGAGCTTCCGATCGAGGCGGTGCAGTTCCATCCCGAGTCCATTTTGTCGCTGGATCGCGATTGCGGGCTGCGTCTGATGGAGAACATGATTGAGCAGTATGCGCGCAGGGCTGTCGCGGTAGAGCAGGCTTAGCCAATGAGCCGCATCGCCGTTGTTGGGGGCGGATTAGCTGGACTGGCCAGCGCGTTAGCGTTCGCTTCGGCGGGCCAGGACGTGACGGTGTTCGAGGCACGCCCTTTTCTGGGTGGACGGGCGACGTCGTATCCGCTGAACAACACCGAGGAGGATACGACCACCATCGATAATTGCCAGCATGTGCTGTTGCGGTGCTGCCACAATCTTCTCGATTTCTACCGGCGGCTGGGCGTGCAGGATGAGATTACCTTTCATCGCGAGTTCTATTGGGTCGAGCCGGGTGGCCGTACATCGGTGATGCGGCGGGGGCGTCTGCCGGCTCCGTTGCATTTCACGGGATCATTCGCCAAGCTCAAATTCCTTTCGGTGGCCGACAAGATGGCGGTGGGAAGCGGGCTGCTTTCTGTGAAATACGAGTATGGCAAGCGGGCGGACCTCGATAAGATCACGATGCTCGATTGGCTGCATGAGAAGAAGCAGACACCGCGGGCGATTGAGCGATTCTGGCGGCAGGTGCTGGTGAGCGCCATCAATGAAGAACTGGACCGGATGGCGGCGGTGCATGGCTTGCAGGTGTTCTATCTCGGCTTTCTCGCGAGCGCCAAGGCCTATGAGATGGGGATCCCCAATGTTCCCTTGGCCCAACTCTATTCGGAGGAGGCTTGGGCGCGTTATCCGCAGGTAACGTTCAAGCATCGGGCAGCCGTGCAGCAGATACAAATCGAGGGTGGCCGGGTTCGCGGATTGACCGTGAATGGTGAGAACGTCGCGGCGGATGCTTATGTTCTGGCGGTTCCGTTCGAGCGAGTACAAGCGCTGGCTCCGGAGTTGCCGCTCGATGTTTCAGGCTATAGCCATTCACCGATCACGGGCATTCATCTTTGGTTCGACCGTCCTGTGACGGACTTGCCGCATGCCACGCTTTTGGACCGGACCATCCAGTGGATGTTTAACAAGGGCGGAGGCGGGCGGCATATCCAACTAGTTGTAAGTGCTTCACGCTCCTTGACAAATAGTTCGAAGAACGATGTGATCGAACTGGCATTGAGGGAACTGAAAGAGTTCTTCCCCAAAGTTGGCGAGATTAAACTGGAGCGTGCCCACGTCGTGAAAGAAGTGCGGGCCACGTTCTCGGCGGCTTGCAATTTAGAGGAGCGGCGCCCACGAAGTAAGACGCCGATCTCGAATTTGTTCCTAGCAGGCGACTGGACCCGGTCGGGGTGGCCCGCCACGATGGAAGGCGCGGTGCGCAGCGGGTATCTGGCTGCCGAGGCCGCGCTCGATTCGCTTGGCAGCCCTACCCACTTTCTGATTCCGGATCAGCGCTGATTCGCTTTTAACACCTTTTTGCGCAACCGGATGGACTTGGGGGTAACTTCGACAAGTTCATCTTCGCGGATGAATTCGAGGGCTTGTTCCAGGTTCATGACGCGGGGCGGGATGAGGCGGATGGCTTCATCGGAGGAGGAGGCTCGCATGTTGGTCAGTTTCTTTTCCTTCACAATATTGACGTCGAGATCGTTATCCCGGGAGTTTTCGCCGATAATCATGCCTTCGTACACCTCAGTTTGAGGGGAAACGAAGATGGTTCCACGCTCCTGCAGGTTGTAGATGGCGAAGCTGGTGGCGACCCCGGTGCGGTCGGAGACAAGCGATCCGGTGGGCCGGGTTTCGATGTCGCCTTGCCATTCGATGTAGCCGTTAAACAGCGAGTTCATGATGGCCATGCCTTTGGTGTCGGTCAGCATTTCGCTGCGGATGCCGATGAGTCCACGAGAGGGCACATTAAATTCAAGACGGACGCGGCCGGAGCCGTGATTGATCATCTTGGTCATCTTGCCTTTGCGGCTACCCATCTTCTCGATGACGACACCGATGAACTCCTCAGGGCAGTCGATGACCAGGAGTTCCAAGGGCTCGTGAAGTTTGCCGTCGATTTCGCGGGTGAGGATTTCGGGCTTGCCTACTTGCAGTTCGAACCCTTCGCGGCGCATCATTTCAATGAGAATGGCGAGCTGAAGTTCCCCGCGTCCCATGACTTTGAAGACGTCAGGGCCGGCAGCCTGTTCGACCTTGATGGACACATTCGTAAGCAGTTCTTTGTCGAGGCGGTCGCGGAGATTGCGGGAGGTGACGAAGTCGCCTTCACGTCCGCAGAAGGGCGAGTTATTGATCGTGAACGCCATCGCAATGGTGGGCTCATCGATTTGGATTTGGGCAAGCGGGCGGGGGTGATCGGGATTGGTGACAGTTTCGCCAATGGTGATGCCTTCGACGCCCGCGATGGCAAGAACGTCGCCCGGCTTCCCGACAGTTTCATCCACGCGCTTAAGCCCCTCGAACGAATACATCTTCGTGATGCGGGTTTTGTGAAGAGAACCATCGAGTTTTACGATGCCGACTTCGTCACCATGACGCAGCGTGCCGTTGAAGACGCGGCCGATGGCGAGGCGGCCCAGGTACTCGCTGTAGTCGAGATTCGCGACGAGCAGTTGAAGGGTGTCGTCCGGATCGCCTTTCGGCACCGGGATGTGCTTCAGGATGGTCTCGAAGAGCGGGCGGAGATTGTCGCTTTCCTCGTTGGGATCGAGCTTGGCAATACCGAGTTTTCCATTTGTGTAGACGACGGGAAAATCAAGCTGGTCTTCGGCGGCATCAAGGTCGATAAAGAGATCGTAGACCTCATTGAGTACCTCCTGAATGCGGGCGTCCGGACGGTCGATCTTATTGATAACGAGGATCGGCGGCAGCTTGGCTTCGAGCGCTTTCGTGAGCACGTAGCGCGTCTGCGGCAAGGGGCCTTCACTGGCATCGACGAGCAGCATCACTCCATCGACGATCTTGAGCGCGCGTTCGACTTCGCCGCCGAAATCGCTGTGGCCGGGAGTGTCGACGATGTTGATTTTGGTTCCGTGATAACGCACGCCGGTAGTCTTGGCGAGGATGGTAATGCCCCGCTCACGCTCCAGATCGTTCGAGTCCATGACTCGATCCGTGAGCTCTTCATTCGCGCGGAAGATGCCGCTTTGCCGCAACATAGCGTCGACCAGCGTGGTTTTTCCGTGGTCAACGTGCGCAATGATGGCGATATTGCGCGTGTTCATCGATTGGTTCTCTACTGACATTCGTATAAATTCCATGGTCTCATGCGAAGCTGGAAACGTATCCTAACCCATGGCCGCTGCAAATGAAACTCTTTCCACCGTTGTGATTGTCGGCCGTCCGAATGTCGGCAAATCCACGCTTTTTAATGCGATTTTGCGGGATCGGCGATCCATTGTGGGCGATGAACCGGGGATTACGCGGGACCGGATCTATGGAGAGGCGGAGTACCGGGGCAAGCGGTTTGGCGTGATCGATACGGGCGGAATTATTCCCAACGACGACGCGCTGATTCCGAGCGAAATTTTGAAGCAGGCGCATGTGGCACTGGAGATTGCGTCGCATATTTTGTTCGTGATCGATGGACGGACGGAGATCACGTCGGCGGACCGCGATTTGGCAAAGTTGTTGCGGACCTTGAACAAGCCGCTGTCGCTGGTGGTGAACAAGATCGACGTGCAAGCGCGGGAGAACCTGGTTCATGAGTTTTACTCGCTGGGACTGGGCGATCCGATTGCTGTGTCGGCGGAGCACCGGCGCGGCATTGATGAGCTACTGGAGTATGTCACCGAGCCGTTCCCGAAAGAGGAGTTGGTACCGGACGAAGAAGAGGAGACGGACAGGAAGCGGGGCATCAAGGTGGCGATCATTGGGCGTCCGAACGTTGGTAAGTCAACGATGTTGAATGCGCTGGTGGGGTCGGAGCGAGCCATTGTTTCGCCAGTCGCCGGGACGACGCGCGATGCCGTGGATGAGTGGATTGAACAAGGCAATACGACGTACCAGTTTGTGGATACGGCGGGCATACGGCGGAAAGGCAAGACCACCGAGATGCCGGAGAAGCTGAGCGTGGTGATGGCGCGGCGGCATATCCGCATGGCGAATGTAGTGCTGCTGATGGTGGATGCGACCGAGGGCGTGGTGAACTCCGACGCGACGATTGCGGGGTATGCGCATGAGGAAGGGCGCGCCGTGATTGTCGTGGTGAACAAGTGGGACGCGGTCGGAGAAAAGAGCAAGCGGGCGTTTACCGAGCAGGTGCGCGATGAATTGAAGTTTTTGGAGTATGCTCCGGTGCTGTTCGCGTCGGCGAAGAACGTCGAGGGAATACGGCGGATATTTGTGACGATTCGGCGGTTGTTCGAGGCGGCCTCCAAGCGCGTCACGACGGGCGAGCTGAACCGGTTTGTGGAGACATTGAAGTTTGAGAGCGACATCAAGATTTTTTACCTGACACAAGCATCGATACGGCCACCCACGTTTGTTGTGTTCACGGATAAGGCCGATAAGATGCATTTTTCGGTTGAACGGTTTCTGATGAACCGGCTGCGGGAACAGTTCGGTTTTGAAGGCACGCCGATCGTAATTAAGACGAAGCGGCGCTAATGCGCTAAAGCAGGAAGCGAGCGGCGCTAAAGCGAGCGACGGTAGATTAAACAATATGGCAACGGCGGCGAATACACCTCTTGTTTCGTTGGCATCGGCACCCTTTGGGTTAATGACCCATATGCAAAAAAGGCGTGGGTCGCCGACGGGGGCCGGTTGATTGCGGCAGAAGACGGCGTTCTGCGATGCAAGGCGCTCGGTTTGGAATGTCCGTTGCGCGAAATTTTGCCGGAAGATTAGCTCATTATTCTCCTTTGCGGTTCGAAGCCATTTAAATTTGAGCTCCTGACGGGGCAGTGAAGTTTTCGTCGATGATGTTGCCGGTATTGCGGACTCCAGCGGGCTCGAAGCAGAGGATTTCCGCTTCTTCATCGGCACCGGTACGGTGTTCGACACCGGCGGGAACGACGAGGAGTTCGCCGGGTGCTAAATCGACCGTACGATCGCGGAATTCGACGCGAAAATGGCCACGCCAGACGAGAAATAGTTCGTCCTCACGGTCATGGTGATGCCACGGGAAGACACCTTTTACTTTGATGAGCTTCAATTCCTGACCGTTAAGCTCGGCGATCCGTTTGGGACGCCAGTGTTCGGTGAAGAGACTGAATTTCTCGTCCAGGTTTATCGGGTTCATGTTCAACGTGATAGCAGATGGCTATTTTGCGATACGAAGCCGTTTGTTAGGCGGCTTGGGATCGGAGGAAGGCTTCGAGTTCGGCCTGGCGCTCGGCATCGAGGGCGAAGGTTTCGCGGACGCGGTCTTGACCGATACGGCTGCTTGAGGCCAATGTTGACTGCGAGGACCCATAGGGCTGGTCGGCGTAGCTGGTGGCGCTCAAGTTCGGGATAGGCGCTATTTTGGCTTGGTCGAGTTCGGTTTTGGCTTGCAGGGACTCTAAGCGCGCTGCGTGCCGTTCCGTTTTGCGGATTTCGGCGAGGGCCTGGTGCTGGAGGGAGGCTTGCTGGGCGCGGGCGGCGAGGGCGAGGCGTTCGGTACGCTCGGCGGCTTTGCGTTGTTCGGCGCGGAGCTTGGTGAAGTCATTCAGGCATTTGCTGAAGGCGCGTTCGTGGGTGGTTTGGTAGCGCAGGTAGAGGGCGAATTCTTTTTCGTTGCCGTCCTTGACCATGAGCGCTTTTTCGTGGAAACAGAGTTCCTGCATTTGAAGCGCGCGCTGGCCGAGCCACGAGTGCTGGGCCATGCGTTCCACGAGCAGAGCTTCGGTGGGGGTAGCGGGTTGGTGCTCGGCGCGGAGCCCGTCGAGGAGCTGGTCGTATTTGTCAGGGTTTTCGGAGGGGTGGATGACGAAGGCGCCGGAGAGGCCGTGGCGGAAGTTGTTTTGGGATGAGATGATTTTACCGGCTTCGGTTTGGGGACCGGTGGAGAGTTGGCTGTTCGCTTGGTTGGCGGCGATTTGGGCGGCGGTGGACATGGTGGTTGGGCTCCTTGGAAATTTTGAGTTTGGAAACGAAAAACCCCGCGGAAGACTCCGCAGGGTTCGTCAGTTAAGCGTGAAAGCTCAGCTCGGTGGAGAGTATACAGCATGCTTCCAAACGATTGCTTGTATGTTATTGATTCCGTTTGCAATATAGGGGTAATAATATACCTGACTGACAGGATATGATAGCGTGGGGAAGGCGTGACAGGCCGAACGATCAGACAGGGGCACTCGTGCTTTTTGAACCGGGTGCCTCGGAAATAATCTGAAGTCCGGGAATGGCTTCAAAGTCCCTGTGATTGTTGGTGACGAGCGCCAGCCCATGCCGTTTGGCGCAAGCGGCTATCCATAGGTCATTGATTGGAATCGTTCGTGTCAGGCTTGCGCGGATAGAGCCGAATTCCTTGCAGATTTCCAAGTCATACGGAATGATGACTACCTGTCGCAAACGGGACTCTAGTTTTTGAAGGTGCTGTCTGTTCCATTTGCCCTTGCTGATCTGCTTGAGGTACCCCGCATATTGCTCACCGACAGTGATAAACGAAAGCGCAATTACACATCCCCGCAAATGAGGCTGGTACGGCAGTCCGCGTTTTGGATTCGAGCTTGTGATGTACGAGTAAACGTCGGTGTCGATGAGTCGTGTAGTCACGGTTTTTGCTTCTAAGCGCTACGGTCGGCATAAATGTCCGCTAGCATGTCGTCAAGATCCTCATCCGGCAGATCGCCTGAAAATGCTGTTACATCCGAGATTGGCTGAATACCTTGTTCGGCCATTAACTGATTGATTGTCTTCGCTTCGAAGAAATCTCTACCTAGAGTAGAGGGGGGCTCATTCTGGATTTCGATGCGTTCGATTCTTCGCGTCTTGGGGTCAACGCTGACTTTGACAGGTTTTCGCATTGCTTCGTAGACCTCCTCAGCCTTTCCCTCTTCGAATCCACAAGTCATAGGCGGCCCCATCAATGGACTGATGCGACACTTTCCTTCCGTAAGCTCTAGCATGCCCTCTACAGTTGAAGGATTGTCACTAGAAGTGACGTTCGATGAGGGCTGTTTGATACGGGCAGCCACAGCTTTTCGTACTTCTGGAACGTACTGGGCCACGGATCGCCTTGTGCCATTGTGTCTTGGAATAATCCAGTCAATTTTGTTAACGCCCTTCTCGAATACGTCGCCCAACTTGTTCAAGGTGTCCAGAACCCCCATGTCTGGTGTGGCCGTCCCTTTCTTCTTGGGGCTAATTAGCGACTGAAGCGTGGAACCCACAGCGGTAACGGCTTCGAAGCTCATCGTTTGCGATTCGATCATGGGCTGCTGTTCGGCCTCACGCGCGAAGTCCAGTGTCGTGCTTCCTTTCTCAATGCCAAACAATTCAAGCGTGCATTCACGAGAGACAGTCGCAATTACCGGGCCCGGACGTAGAGTGCGTTTCCCTTCGAGAGCTTGCGCTTGTCGATTTACTGCCGTCTGAACCTCACCGCAGATCTTGAGGAGAAGAGGAACGGGAATGCGTCCCGGCTTAAATCGACCGTGGACCTTGATTTGCAAAAGCGGCTTTTCTTTCGGCATCGGGGAGAATAGTATATCTCAATTTGAGAATCTCACCTGACTAGCCAACAAACTCTTCAGGTTCTTTGTGGTGGTTTCGGCGATTGAAGCAGCGGGCGCTGACCATGTTTGAACAAGTCTAGAATTGCTTGGGAAAAGTTGTTAAGTCTTTCATTTTCATTTGCTTAGAGCTTCATTTTGCGATATACTAATACGGTGCAGCGGTCCTTCGGCAGTATAGCCCCAATTTTTAGAGGGCCATTCCTACAGCGTATTGCCAATGGTACTCACGTTGCCGCTTTGCTTGAATTAGCCGATTACTATGCTGATTTTAATCCTCCACCCACCACAGCAGCACTAGGCGAGTGGTTCGACCACTTTTACCAATTACTCTTCGAACGGTACCGATGCGAATACGTCTACAAGAATGTGATTGCCACTAGGATATTCCTATCGCGGCATTCACTCCACAACTCGTACGCGACTGACGAACTCCGCAGCGGCAATAGCCGAGCAGACGTAGTTATTCTTAACGGAACATCAACCGTATACGAGATCAAGTCAGATTTTGATTCGTTTGATCGTCTGGACAATCAACTGTCGGACTACCGGCGCATATTTGATTACATCTACGTCGTCACATCGAAGGCGAGAGTGTCGTCGGTTATGCGGGATACCTCGGAGAACGTTGGGGTTCTGGCAATGCGCGAAGATGGAGCACTCAGCCCTCTACGGGCCGCCAGATCCAACAAGGCTAACACCGACCCAGCAAGCATTTTCGATTGCATGCGACGCGCTGAATATTGCCGCGCACTTACAGAGAGGTTTGGGGAAGTCCCTGAAGTCCCAAACTCAATGATCTATAGAGTGTGCCGGGAATTGTTTTGCACTCTCCCGCCGACTGTCGCTCATGACCTAATGGTAAAAAATGTTAAAACAAGGGCCTCGCAAAATCCATTCGCTGGGTTGATTGAGGCAATCCCGCAATCGTTGAAGCATGCCTGTATTAACTTTTCGAAATCACGGGCGATGGCTGATGTTATAACAGAAAAGCTCAATTCACCATTCGTATGAAAAGATTCTTCCCGTTCCTCCGTGGAAAACAGAACGAACTCATGGCATTGCGTGAGCTTGCTCCAGAGATCGCTGAACGTGGCAAAGTCATTCCAGTGTTGGAACTGGTAAATCAGAACTCAACGACACGTATCTCGATAGACAGGTATATCGAATCATCAATGCCGTTCGTGCTGCTGTGCAATCCTGCAAACGGCAGCTTTTCCACACAGCCGGAGGCGCTATACTCCGGCATAATAGCGCAAGTATTGACGGAATATGACAATTGGACTCCCGCTTATCGTGTGCAGCCGGGATCTAGTGAAGCTGAATTGTCAGCGTTCGTGAATCGCTACGGTGAACGAGAGTTGGGTATCGTATATCAGGGTGTACCTACCGATCTTAAGACACGCACGCTCCTCAAGAGCGATCAGATATCCCATCACATCTTTTTAGGCAACAGAGCACCCGCTGAGTACATAGAGCAAACTCCTAGATCCAAACGAGTTCTGATTACAGATAGGTTTAACCGATGTGTCCGCAATGCGGATTATCCTCCGATTGAATTCTTCACTGACATGAACACGGTTCAGGGCAATCCAGACCGGGTAGACTTTGGCGATTTTTCGGTTGCTGGGGATCAATATTCAGATTCGGGCGGCCCAGCCCTCGCCGTCGCCCTTCATCATATCCATTTCCACAACGGAACAGGAACGCTCGACATTAGTCATTTCATCTCGAATCGAACAGAGACCACAGCAGACGTAGCGGGCAAAACACTTGAAGCGCTTAACAAACTCGTAGAAGCAATTGAAAACCTCAGCCCGAACGATACGAGCGCTTGCAATGAATACCGAGAAATAGCTCACGACCAAGCCTTCAAAGGTTTGGGATACATGAAGCGCCTTGCAATCAAACATCATTTGGAAGTAATGCTCGGTAGCGGAATCCAACTGTGATTTGGCCCTTTTTAGGTGAGGTGTCCCGTCCTATACGCGGGTTAGGTTGACTGACCGTACTTAAGTTGGCATTCCTAGCCTGATTTTCAGTGCTGCTTCTGAGACGAGGAGGCGTTGAGCAATCGCATTCACATTTGCGTTAATATTCAAAGCCTCTTGTATCAGCTTTACGGGCATAAGAATCTCGGCAGCAAGGCGATTGGCTTCTCGTTCCACCGCATCGCTCAATCGGCTTCGATATATAACGCTGTCCTCAATACCAGTTCCTATTTGATCCTTATGCAGCAAATAGTGAGCAACTTCGTGCGCCGCTGTGAAGCGTTTTCGTACTAGCGGATCATTTTCACGTAGTACGATACTGAATCCGGACGTACCTCCGTTGACATCGTCCCTAAAAAGTTTCCCCGAAATCTCTAACGGCAGATCATCTTCCCAGACGTTTATGCCGAGCTCTTCCGCCATGCGGACTACATCGACCGGCGCAGATTGTTGAAATTTCCTGAGAAGTCTGCGTGTTTCTTCGTCCTTCAGTGGAAATTGTTTTAGTGACATGTAGCTTCCCTTACAGCTTCTTCGGCGTTTGTGGGTATTTCCTCGCAAAACCCTTGGGGGTTTCCACATTTAGTGGTGCTACGCTCTCCCCAGTGACGGTACCCGAATGCCAATTCATTTGTGATCCGATCTCCTTAATCTTTGCATCGAAGTCTCCGCCCTTAAGGTACTTATCGACCGATTCACGCGCGACCGCGTCTGATTTTTTACTTGCTGCTTCGACTGCATTCTCCACTGCTGTTATTTCTGCCCTGGCAATCATATCTTTAAATGTCTGATAGCCGAAAATGGTGAGGATCGCAATTGCCAGCCCCGATCCTGTAACTACCAATGTCGCCAGCCCCACCAATACACCCAAGATTCCGATCCAAATTGTTATTACGTCTGTGGTGGAGAAGAGACTTGGGATTGCGATAGGCAGTCTCGCTCCCATGCTGCCTCCCGCGTAATCTAGAAGCTTCCACGCCGCCACCAAGCAAACGGCAAACATAGCGATCCCACTGGCTAGTGCCGCAAGAAATATTTTGAGAAGACGCATCGAATGGAACAGAATAGCAGCGCGACAATGTCTCTATTAATTACCCACTAGTTGTGCCATCCTCAAATTATGAAGCCCAACCCCGAAATGATAGAAGGGCCGGAAGCATGGAGGCGATTCGAGGGCGCGATGAAATGCGTCATCGCCGTACCTCATGCCGAAATACAGCGACGCATAGAGAAACACCGGGCGGAAGCGGAGCAAAATCCGAACAAGCGCGGACCAAAACGAAAGGCTAACCCTTCCGTTTCCCGCGCCCCTGACGTAGCGCCTCCCGCTTAGAAATCTTCCGGTATTTCTCCCTCCTTGCCCGTTAGCTGTTTGTAGGTAAGACGCTTGCCGACGATCTGCGACATGGCCGTCTTAAAGCGATCATAATCACTAATCACGTCTCCTAAGCTGTCCTTCCGCATGTTGTAGCGGAACGCCTGTTCATCGACGTAGCGGAACAGATGAAAGGGTTCTACTGCGATGTAGGTTCCGCCAATCCCGCGCTTCAGTAAGCTCCAGAAGTTCTCCAGCGTGTTGGTGTGGACATTCCCTTCAACGTAGGTTTCAAGGTGGCTGACGATGTTGTGGATGTACTTGTCATCCATGCGCCATGTGTTCCCATGCTCGTCCGAGTGAATCTGCGATCCGTGTTCGACGTGGGCCGCTACTTCAGGAGCAATGCTCAACTTCTTGGTATCGGCAATCACGGTAGCGCGAACCCGTTTGGGCTTCGCTTCTGTTTCACGCTCCAGGATGCCGAGTACAACCGTCTTGCCCACCTTCCGGCCAGCCGTCACTTGCAAACGGTTCTTACGATCCCGGTGCATGTTGCGGGCTTTTCCTCCGATGAACGTCTCATCCACCTCAACTTCACCACCAAGCAAACCGCCGCTAAGATCGTCTTGCATTGCCAGCCGCGCCCGCTGCAGCATGAACCACGCCGTCTTTTGCGTGACACCGAGGGAGCGGTGAATCTCCCAAGAAGAAACGCCATTCCGAGAATTCACCAACAGCCACATGACCGGAAGCCACTTGTCGAGACCTAACGGGGAATCCTCAAACACCGTCCCGACCTTCAGCGAGAACTTCTGTTGCGCGTGCTTCTCAAAGCATTTGAACAGCTTGGCATTCGGAAGATATTTGACATTGACCGATTCGCAACGAGGACATTTCACAACGCCATTCGGCCAACGCAGCTTCATCATGAACTCGTGGCAATTCTCCGGCTTCGCGAAGAACAGAATCGCTTCTTGCAGAGTCGTTGGCAGGGCTTCCATGCTTTAACTCTACAGGTTTTTACTCTGTCAGTCAAGTATATTATTGCCAATATAGGTTGTGAATGGGTCATGGCGGGGTACCGCAACGGGGGTCAAAACGCGCTTTGCATGTAGAATCAGGGTTCGCAGATGCCCGTCCTGAGGGACTGTAGCTTTTGCTGTGTCGTAACAAAGAATGGGAAGACACTGCAAGAATCCTGTTGCGATACATGGCGGTTATGTTTGACGTGGTCGTGATCAATGTTGAATTGTACAATCGAAAGGGCTTACTCTGAAAAGCCGGACGTTCAAAATTGAGCGAGTTTTAACTTGCTGCGGCTGGCTAATGACCTTCAGCGCCGTGGGCTTACTGGGTGTTGAACCATACTTATCTCTTGTCTCTTCGTCGGTTCTTATATCGCAAATCGCGGGCCACCTTTCGCCAATTAAGGACGCTCTATTGCCCGCAGGTGTATTACTAGCGTTAGCAGGACACTTTTTTACCCAGGGACGCGAGTTAGCAAAATCTAATGAAGCTAGCTCTTTGTTCTACCTGGATTCGTCAGTCAAAGCATACGAAGAGGCACGCGATCTTCTAGCGGGCGGCAGTAATGATCGAGCGACTTGGATCGCAGCGAGTAGAGCACTTGCACACGCGAAGGACTTGTCCGCACAAGTGACTGTCAATGCTCATTGCAAAGTTTTGGAGCTGGATAAACTTAGATATCGTCGTTTTTTCTTTGAGCTACTTTCAACGAAAGCTGCCGCATTCTTTTATGGCATACCTGACGACTCGATAACAATAGAGAAAGCGGCCGAGCTTTCGAGCGCTGGCGAAGAACGTGCGGGAAGATTTTCGGTTTCGACGCTCAAGGCGATATCGGAAAAATCGCTTCACGTAGTTTGGGATGCGGCGCAATGGCCTGCGGACTACAAGGACCCCTTGGGAACCACGTTCTCGGCGGGCGAAAGAAGCAGTCTGATAGTTCTTTTTCCAGGACTGCACGAGTATTTAGAGCACCAGCAACGATTTCGTTCCGCGGGTGGTGTGCTGTACCCAAGTACGCCACAAGGTGATTTTAATCATCATTAACTCCCATCTTTGCCTCACGGCCTACACTAAATTTATATCCGCTGCATGAGCGCGCAAAACCCAGCCTTGATTACTCCTGCCGTCGCGAGATGGGCTCGGGAGCGTGCGGGGGCTTCACAGCGTAAAGTTGCCGAGCGGCTTAAAACCCGTCCGGAATTGGTCGCTTCCTGGGAGAGTGGAGAGGCGCAGCCATCCATGGGACAAGCGGAGAAATTGGCGCGGGCGTTGAATGTGCCGCTCGGATATCTTTTTTTGTCTGCTCCGCCGGAAGAGAAGCTTGCTTTGCCTGATTTCCGCACTCGCACGGATGCCGGAGTGCAGAGGCCTAGTCCGAATCTGAGAGATACCCTAAATAACGCTTTGCTCAAGCAACAGTGGTTCCGTGATTTTCGCTTGGAGCAAAGGAGCGCGCGACTTACGTTTGTCGGCAGCCGTAAGGTGTCGGACGATCCGATGCTCGTGTCTCAAGAGATCCGCGCCGCGCTTAATTTGACAGACAAACTGCGGAAGAGCTGCTCTACTGTAGACGACTTCTTGCGTCAATTGTCGGCAAAAGCAGAAGAAATCGGCATGTTGGTGCTGCGCAGCAGCGTTGTCGCAAATAATAATAAACGGAAACTTTCTCCTGAGGAATTTCGCGGGTTTGCCGTTAGCGATAAGTACGCACCCTTGATCTTTGTCAACGCTAACGACTACATAGGTGCTCAGGTTTTTACTTTTGCCCATGAGCTAACCCATCTTTGGATCGGCGCCAGTGGAATTTCTAATCCAGCAATTGGAGAAGATGGCGAAGGTGAGACAAACCGGACGGAACGGTTCTGTAATTCCGTTGCTGCTGAAGTGCTTGTTCCGGCCTCCGAGTTTTCTCGGCGGTGGAATAGCAAGCTTAGCGATGAAGCAAATTTGATTTCGCTTACACGCGCGTTCAAGGTCAGTTCGCTGGTTGTGCTGCGGAGGGCGTTAGAGCTTCGGAAGATCAGTCAGGATATTTTTTTCTTCCTGTACGCGCAGCAGCGAAGGAATTTTGAGGCTGTGACGACTGCTAAGAAGCCATCTGAGAAGGGCGGTGATTTCTATGCGACCCTGGGGGTTCACAACAGCAAATTATTTACCAGGACTATTGTCGAGAGCGCCTTGGAAGGACGGACACTTTACCGGGACGCCGCTCGCCTACTGAATGTCCAGGTTCCGACAATTTTTGGTATTGCCGAACGCCTGGGCCGGAGCGGATGAGCCTTGCCCGATCCCGTTTACTGGCTGGACACGAATACTTTCATAGAAGCTAAGAACCGATATTATGCCTTCGATGTGGCACCAGGTTTTTGGCAATGGCTGGATCTCTCGGCTGAAGGAGGACGGATCAGCAGTCCCGATGCGGTCAGGAAAGAGCTGATGAAGGGTAAAGACGAGCTTGCAGCTTGGGCAAAAAACCGGAAGACAACGGGGTTGTTTGTGAAGCCGGACAGCAGTGTGCAAGAAGCTTACCGGGCGGTGGTGGATTACGTTTACAACAACTATGACCAAGCAAATTCCCGGGTTTTCCTGGACTATGCCGATCCGTGGTTGATTGCCCACGCTCTTTCGACATCCGGAATTGCGGTGACGCATGAGGGCCTGGTTGGTTCCAATTCACGGCAAGTCAAAATCCCTAACGTGTGCGCGCATTTCGGCGTTGGATGGGCCAGCATTTTCGAGGTGACACGAAAGCTTGGCCTTAAGTTGACGGTGGCGGCAGAGGGCTAGACAGTTTCCTAGTGATCGGGGGGCTAGATCGTTGTTCCTCGCGGCTTGCCTTGACGCAGGTAGATGGTGATTTCCTGGCCTCCTAGCGTCCAAGAAACGGCTGGCCTTAAACCGAGTTGGGCGCACTGCTCAGCCGAAATTTCGGGTTCCCATTCGTAATAAGTTTGGAGAAAATGGCGCACGGACGGAATGGCGATGACTCCATTGGGCGGCATCCAGGTACGCGTGTAGACGATCAGAACGCTGAAGCTGGATGGTGGAAGGCTCCCTATCGAGGACGCGTGAAAGTCGTTGGTCTCCTCGGTCTTCAGGCCGTGATGCACGAAGCCGAAGTCCGGATCGCGCAGGGCAGCGGTGTAAGGCCACGCAGTGGCGATGGTACGGTGCGCGAAATCCTGTTCCGCTAGATTTGCCGCGAGTTGTTGTAGGTGAACGAAGTCCACCATGGCGTAATTGTTTTCGTAGGGAAACGGGTACGGCGGATTCCAGAAGAGATTTGCGACCTGCCCCGCAATGAAACCCGCGACAGCAGCGATCCCAAGCCATCGGCGATGTAAGCAGGTGATTCCGACGGCGACCGCGATGTAAAAAACGGGCAGGCTTGGGAGGAGATAGCGTTCCAGTTCCGCGCCGCCTAGAACGGAGACGAGCAGGGCGTTTGCCGCCGCTACCAGAGCGGCGATGCGCCATGCATCGGTCCGGAAGGGTTGACATTGGCGCCATGTAAAGAACAAGACTAGCGTTCCGATCCAGCGGAACTCCGCAATGAGTAAATAGTAGGCGTGCCGCGCGATGGAGAATAGCATGCGCACTGGATTAAGGGAATACGCAACGTTGTAATGCGCGAAGCCTGGGTTCCCGAGCCAATAGCCGGTTACATGATGCAGCACCGCGAGCCAGATCGTGAGCGCGGCGAAGGGCGCGAGGAACAGACGCGCTGTCTTCCAGTTTTTGCGCCAGGCGAGTATCCCGAGAAAGACAATTGGAGCAACTATTCCTGTTTCCTTCACCAGCACCAGGACAACGCTCGCCAGTGCGGCCGCCAAGTATTGTTTTTTTACGAAGAACAGCAATGCGAGGAGCGTGAAGACCATGGCCGGCATATCGAGCTGGGCCATCATACTCTGCGTGTAGAAGAGCGGGGCAGAAAGCAAGAACAGCGGCGGCAGAAATGCGGGAGCGCCCTTTGTGCCTCTACTTAGCTCGATGGCCAGTAGAAACGTGGCCAGCAGGCCAACTCCTGCCAGCAACAGCATTGCCGATCGCGTGATCGGGATGGAGTAGCCGAATAACTTGTACCAGAGGACCAGGTAGGCTTCAATGCCGGGCGGATGAACGTTGGGAAGCGTCGAATGGGCCACCCAGGCACCAGTGCGAAGCAGGTCGAGCGCTGTCGGGATGAATTGTCCCTGCTCATCCCAGAAGAACGGCAGGGTCAGCAAATGCAGGTGAATGACGAAGAGAAGAACTGTAAAAAACGCGAAGAATACGGTCAGGTAATAAGGCCGCTTGCGAACGGGGTGCGCCTCCGCCAGTGCGAACGGAGGCAGCTTGGGCATGGGTGGGCGGCGCGGAGTGGACATCCAATGTCACTTACATCGGCCGTTTTATTGAATAACGTCTTCTTGCCCGTGAGCCTCCAGCCTGATTTCGCCGAATGTCGCTTCGTATTGTTTTAGATTTTGCTGCAGAACATTGAAAAGCGCCTTGGCTTGGGGCGGGCTGAGATAGACGCCCTGAAAATTTTGGATGGTGACGGCGTCAGGAGAGTTTTGATTTACGGTTCCGAACAGGAGAAAAAAATCCCAGAGATTGACGCGCATTTGCACGCTGTTTGCGTAGCTTTCGCGGTAGTCGGGGGTGTTAGTGAGTTGAAGCTTCGGCTGTGGTTGCCCGGTTGTCATGCTCTTAGTATCCATGAACAGCCGCTCCATTCGTGTCGAACCTTGGAATTGAACTACCGAAGCGCTTTTGATGGATTGGCGGGGACGACGGGGTTCGAACCCGCGACCTCCGACGTGACAGGCCGGCGTTCTAACCAACTGAACTACGTCCCCTTATGGCGCGGAAAACGTCGGATATGGGAAGCATAACACAGCTACTGCGGGATGAGTCCAGCGCGGGACAAGTCCAGGCGCAACCTGAATGAAATCCTAAGGCTCTCTTTATGACTTTCTTAGGTTCGCCCCGGTAGATTGAAGGACAGGAAACAATGACTGACCTGCTATACGTTCTGGCGGCACTGCTCTTTTTCTTCGGTTGCTGGATTTTTGCGAAAGCTTGCGACCGGCTGTAGCGGCAGTTGTCCGAAGGAGCGTTTCAATGGACTACGTGCTGGGAGGCATCGTGACGGTGCTGCTGTTTGTTTATCTGATTTACGCGCTGCTGAAGCCGGAGAAGTTTTGAGTTATGACCGGAAATGGAATTTTACAAATCGTTGTTTATTTTGCTGTGATCCTGGCGCTCACCAAGCCGATGGGGAGTTTCATGGCAAAGCTGTTCGAGGGAAAGAAGACATTTCTCCATCCGGTGTTCCGCCCGCTGGAAGTGCTGGCGTACAAATTCTGCGGCATCCGTGAAAGCACCGAGCAGCGGTGGACGCAATACACCGCGTCGTTGCTGGCGTTCAGCATTTTTAGCTTTTTGTTTGTCTACTTCCTGCAGCGCTTGCAGGGCGTGCTGCCGTTAAACCCGCAGGCTTTCGGCAAAAGCCTGACAACTCCTGACCTTTCGTTTAACACTGCCGTTAGTTTTCTGACAAACACAAATTGGCAAGCGTACTCCGGGGAATCGACGGTCAGCTATCTGGTGCAGATGGCGGCGCTAACGGTGCAGAACTTTGCTTCGGCGGCGGCCGGGATAGCGGTCGCGATTGCTGTTACGCGCGGGTTTGCGCGGCAGCAGGTGAACAGTTTGGGCAATTTTTGGGTCGATGTTACCCGCGCGACTGTTTACATCTTGCTGCCTTTGTCGGTGATTGCGGCTCTCTTTTTCTGCTCGCAGGGCGTGATTCAGAACTTCCATGGATACACGACGGCGACAACACTGGAAGGCGCAAAGCAGGTGATTGCACAGGGGCCGGTGGCATCGCAGGAAGCGATCAAAATGCTGGGCACGAACGGAGGCGGGTTTTTCAATGCAAACTCCGCGCATCCGTTCGAGAATCCTAGCCCGCTGACAAACTTCATTCAGCTCATTTTGATCTTCCTCATCCCGGCTGGATTGACGTACACCTTTGGCGTGACGGTCGGGGACAGGAAGCAGGGCTGGGCCATTTTTTCGGCGTGCTCGGTGATGTTCCTGGTGGGTGCCTTTGTTTGTTTTTGGGCCGAACAAAGGGGCAATCCGATACTGGACCACCTTGGGGTGGAGACGACCGCGACCGCGACGCAGCCAGGCGGAAACATGGAGGGGAAGGAGACACGGTTCGGCGTTCCGGCATCCGCTTTGTTCGCCACTGTCACGACGGACGCAAGTTGCGGCGCAGTGAATGGGATGCATGATAGCTTCACGCCTCTCGGCGGTCTGGTTCCTTTGTTTAATATCGAAACCGGCGAAGTGATCTTCGGAGGTGTGGGCGCGGGGCTTTACGGCATTCTGCTCTATGTGGTCCTCACGGTTTTTATAGCTGGACTGATGGTCGGCCGCACTCCGGAGTATCTCGGCAAGCGCATAGAGCAAAAAGAGGTGAAGATGGCCATGATTGCGCTGATCGCGACAGCGTTCAGCATTTTGGTCCTCTCGGCGGTCTCCTCCGTGGTTCCATTCCCGTCGCCGACAAAGGATGCCAAAGGCCAACAGGTGACGCACAGTTACTGGAATCCGTCCGGGCCTGCTACCGCGAATCTGAACAACGCAGGCGCTCATGGCTTCTCGGAAAACCTTTACGCCTATTCGAGCGCCACGGGAAATAATGGCAGTGCCTTCGCCGGGCTGAACGCGAACACGCCCTGGTATAACTTCACGCTGGGACTGGCGATGCTGATCGGCCGATTCTTCTTTCTGATCCCGCTGCTGGCGGCGGCTGGGAGTCTTGCGATGAAGAAGAGGAGTCCGGCGACAGTCGGCACGTTTCCAACGCACGGGCCGCTGTTTGTGACGCTGTTGATCGGCACCGTGGTCCTGGTGGGAGCTCTTACTTTCTTTCCGGCACTTGCGCTGGGACCGATTGTAGAGCATTTTCTGATGGAACAGGGCAAGCTGTTCTCGATCCTGTTTCTTCCTTTGTGGAGTTGAATACTATGGCAACCACTGTCGAATCTTCTTCTAAAACGCAGGCTCATTTTCCCGAGACATCTTCTCTGCTTCCTCCGAAGTTAGGCCGTTCGCGCCCACTATTCGATTCCGAGATCGTCCGGCGCGCGATTCGCGATTCTTTCGTAAAGCTGAATCCCGTGACGTTGTTGAAGAATCCCGTAATCTTTGTTGTCGAAGTAGGCGCGGCCCTGGTCACGGTGCTGTTACTGCGCGACGCATTCACGGGAGCAAAAGGGCTCGGGTTCGAAATCCAGATTTCACTGTGGCTCTGGTTCACCGTACTGTTTGCAAACTTCGCGGAAGCGATGGCGGAGGCGCGTGGAAAAGCACAGGCTGACACGCTTCGCAAAACCAAAACGGATTCGATCGCAAAGCGTTTGCTGCCGAATGAAGCCATCGAAATGGTGTCGGCTTCCAAACTTCGCGCTGGGGATATTGTCGTTGCCGAAACAGGCGATTTGATCCCAGGAGATGGCGAGGTGATGGATGGCATTGCGACGGTGGATGAATCCGTCATCACCGGTGAAAGCGCACCGGTGATTCGCGAGTCGGGCGGCGACCGGAGTGCTGTTACGGGAGGCACCAAGATTCTCTCGGATCGCGTAAAGATTCGCGTCACGTCAAACCCCGGCGAGACCTTTCTCGACAAGATGATCGCGCTGGTAGAGGGCGCTGAGCGTCAGAAGACGCCGAATGAAGTTGCGCTAAATATTTTGATTGCCGGTCTTACGCTTATCTTTTTGCTGGCGGTGGCCACGCTGCACCCCTTCGCGGTCTACGCCGTTGCATCGGCAGGTTCCGGCGCGGTACCGACGATCGCGGTGCTGGTCTCGCTACTGGTTTGCCTGATCCCCACAACCATTGGCGGCTTGCTTTCGGCGATCGGCATTGCCGGTATGGACCGCGTGATGCAGCATAACGTGCTGGCGATGAGCGGCAAGGCCGTGGAAGCCTCGGGTGATGTCAATACACTGCTGCTGGATAAAACCGGCACGATTACACTCGGTAATCGCGAGGCGGTCGAGTTCATCGTCTCTCCGGGCGTCGAGGATAGCGACTTAGCTGATGCAGCGCAGTTGTCCAGTCTTGCCGACGAGACGCCCGAAGGCCGCTCTATCGTCGTGCTTGCCAAAGAGAAACACGGCTTGCGGGGACGCGAGGTCAGCGAACACGAAGCTCGCTTCATTCCATTTTCAGCCTACACGCGCATGAGCGGTGTCGATATCGACGGACGAATGTTGCGCAAGGGAGCGACTGGAGCGATTGCGAATTTTGTGAAGGAACTCGGCGGCACACTTCCTGCAGGTTTCGATGAGACCTCGGATCGTATTTCGCGAAGCGGGGGCACACCACTGGCCGTCGCCGATGGACCGCGCGCGCTTGGAATTGTCTACTTGAAGGACATTGTCAAAGGCGGGATGGCCGAGCGTATGGGTCAGCTTCGCGCGATGGGTATTCGCTCCGTAATGATTACGGGCGACAACCCGCTGACTGCAGCGGCGATTGCTTCCGAAGCGGGCGTGGACGATTTTCTGGCCCAAGCAACGCCGGCGGACAAGTTGGCGTACATTAAACGGGAGCAAGGCGCGGGGCGGCTTGTTGCGATGACGGGCGACGGCACGAACGACGCTCCGGCGCTGGCGCAGGCCGATGTTGGAGTGGCGATGAATACCGGAACCATGGCCGCGAAAGAGGCGGGCAACATGGTGGACCTGGACAGCAACCCGACGAAGCTTATTGAAATTGTGGCGATCGGCAAGCAACTGCTGATTACTCGTGGCGCGCTCACTACATTCTCTATCGCGAATGACGTCGCGAAGTATTTCGCCATTATTCCAGCTATGTTTATGGCGACCTATCCAGCCCTTGCACACCTGAATATTATGGGCTTACGCACGCCGGAGAGCGCCGTTCTGGCGGCGGTTATTTTTAATGCGTTGGTTATTATCGCGCTCGTACCGCTGGCGCTGCGTGGCGTGAAGTATCGTGCTGCCAGTGCTGCCTCGCTGCTTCGCAGAAACATCTTGATCTATGGCCTAGGTGGACTTATTGTTCCGTTTCCGGGTATCTGGATACTGGATCGGCTATTAGGAATTTTGCATCTCGCCTGAGAAAGGAAAACGATGGTACAACAACTTGCTCCCGCGTTTCGGATGGTGGTTTTTTTGACGATACTTACTGGTTTGGTTTATCCAGGAGTTATCACGGGTTTATGTCAGATATTTTTCAGGCATCAGGCGAATGGCAGCCTAATTACTCTGAATAGCCAAGTAATTGGTTCTTCGCTCATCGGGCAGAATTTTAGTAAGCCGGAGTATTTTCATCCAAGACCCTCGGCTGCGGGGAACAATGGGTACGATGCGACGGCCTCTGGCGGTTCTAATCTTGGTCCGACGAGCCAGAAACTGTTCGACCGAGTGAAAGCATCCGCTGCTCAGTTCCGCAAAGAGAACCCTACGTATTCGGGGCCGATTCCCGCCGATGCTCTGACGGCTTCGGGCAGCGGCCTGGATCCGGATATCAGCATTGCGAATGCAATGGCGCAAGCGACGCGCGTGGCGAAGGCGCGTGGAGTCAATGAAGCGACGGTAGCCAAGCAGATTCGTTCCGCCACGCGAGGGCGGGATCTCGAGTTTCTTGGTGAGCCGCGAGTGAATGTCCTAACCCTCAATTTGGCATTGGACCGCATAACAAAAAGTGATTGGCGGCTGCATCGGTAATTCACCTACAATTGGTGAACCATGGATGCCCTCAAATCCGTATCTGGCTACTTCTGTGACCTTCGATCACTTAGGAGAGGAGTTATGAAATACCATCCGAAGAACTTTGCCGCGATCGCTCTTTGGCTTAGCTTAGGCTCACTTTGCGTTGCCCAGAACGCACCGGCCACACAGGCCCCAGATCAGGCAAAACCCGCGGACCAGGCACCCCAGCCCGCGGCTCCGGCTCCGCTCCCCACGCCCTCCATCACGGGCCCGCTGCAGGGACTTCCTCCCGCCATCTTCGATGCCGGACCTTTTGGCAAAATTGCTGTGAACGGCATTCTCAGCGGCACAGGACTGTGGCAGGGGAATCACGTTCCGGGCGATAGCAATACGCAAGCGGCTCTGAGTAATGGACAAATATTCATTCAAAAGACCGACGGCTGGTTTCAGTTCTACCTACAGGCGGGCGCCTACACGCTTCCGGCCCTGGCGACGCCGTTCCTCGCCACCGACAAGACGCTGAGCAACTTTTTTGGACCGGTGCCGCAGGGATACGTTAAGCTGCAGGCGGGGAAGAACACCTCGTTCGAAATCGGGGCACTACCCACGTTGATCGGCGCCGAGTACACGTTCAGCTTCGAGAACATGAACGTCGAGCGCGGCCTTTTATGGAACCAAGAAAACGCGGTCAATCGCGGGATTCAAGTGAACCAGACACTCGGCAAATTCACTGCGTCTCTAAGTTGGAACGACGGTTTTTATTCCAGTCGCTACACGTGGCTTACCGGCTCGCTAGCTTACACCAATGGGCCGCATGCTTTGTCGTTCACCGCCGGTGGAAACCTGGGCCAGACGAAATATCAAAGCCTCGCCGTTCCGGTGCAAAACAACGGCAGTATTTACGACATTATCTATACGTACACAAAAGGGGCCTGGATTATTCAGCCGTACTTTCAATACACCGACGTGCCGACGAACGCAGCCGTGGGAATCGCGAAGGGCGCGTCGACGACAGGCGGCGCGATCTTGCTAAGCCACGCCTTCAAACACGGGACCTCGCTCGCGGGGCGCTGGGAATATATCGCGAGTTCCGGAAGCCCCGCTCAGCAAGCGGTGAATCTGATCTTCGGGCCGGGCAGCGCAGGCACGTCCTTCACAGTGACGCCTACCTATCAATACGGAGGTTTCTTCGTTCGTGGAGACTTGTCCTGGGTTCATGCAAACAGCTACACGCCGGGAGACGCCTTTGGCCGTACGGGAATGAACCAGGATCAGCCACGAGCTATGGCAGAGATCGGCTTCCTGTTTGGTAACAACATTTCGGGGAAAAAACCTTAAGGTCTGAGCGCACCGGTACAGCTTCCTAGTGCCTAAAAGCTGTTGTTCTACTGTGTTGGCATTGCGACATAACCGTGTTGCCATGCGTCCAATACACAGGAGAACAAAATATGAAAGGGCAAAAGGTTTGCGGGCAGGTTCTTTCGCTTCTGCTGGCATCGGCCGCCCTAAGCTTCGGTCAATCGAATGTTGCGACTGAGCCAAACAGAACATCGTTTGACTCGGTTGGACCGGGGACTATCAACTACGTCGAAGGACAGGTTTCATTAGAGAATCAGGAACTCACGCCCCAGTCGGTTGGGAGCGCGAGGTTGAAGCCTGGGCAGGTATTGGATACGGGTGATGGTTATGCAGAGGTGTTGCTGACGCCGGGCGCGTTCCTGCGCGTAGGACACAACAGCGAAGCGCGAATCCAATCGGTAGGACTGGCCGATACCAGAACGGAACTGACACGAGGCGCGGCGATTATCGAAGTCGACCAGATGATCAAGGGAACGGATCTGTCTGTTGTGATGAATCACACCACCACGCGAATCGAGAAAAATGGTTTGTACGATTTCAATGCGGCAGGGCAGGCCGTGATGGTGCTCGACGGGAAGGCGAAGGTTCAGGAATCCAGCCGGACTCAAACTCTTGGCAAGCACGATCAAGTGCTGCTTGCCAGTAGCAATCCTTTGAAGAAGCGGAGCTTTAGTGAGAAGGCCGTTAAGGATGAGCCTCTGTATGTTTGGAGCAAGGTGCGCAGCGAAGACGAAGCACAAGCCAGCGCTGGCGCAGCAAGGAATGCAGATGCCTACGCGGCGGCAGGATCCGGGTGGTTTTGGGATCCTACTTGGGACTACTATGGCTTCTGGCCGGCAGAGGATGCTTTGTACAGTCCGTTTGGCTGGGGCTTTTATTCACCGGCGTTCTTTGGGTTTGGATACTACGGCGGCGGTTATTACGGCGGCGGCTATGGCGGGCGCTATTACGGGCGTCCCGGATGGCATGATCACGACCACGACTGGGCTGGTGGACGGCATGGCTGGGCTGGTGGACGGCATGGCTGGGCTGGTGGACACCCGAATCATACTTGGCATAACGGACGAGTCGGTGGAGTGAGCGCGCGGGTAGGCGGTTACCGTGGCGGTAGCCTCGGTCATTCCACGGGGGCTTTCCATGGGGGCGGCGGTTTCCATGGGGGCGGCGGTTTCCATGGGGGCGGCGGTTTCCATGGCGGAGGCGGTTTCCATGGCGGCGGTGGTTTCCATGGCGGTGGAGGCGGACGCCGCTAAGTTCCCTGGGTCATTCGTAGCAAAACACACGGCGTAGGACGCAGCTCGCCGGGCAGGCATGTGACCGGCGAGTTGTGCGGCAGACGCTAACAGGAGCGTGCGCAGATGATGGAGAGCGGGTTGGTCGGTTCGATTCCATAGGAGTTCGGCTTGTACGAGATGTGAGAGGGCCAATAGTGACGGGCATCAGCACTCAATCGGGCTGGTCCATGGAAGCGAAATCAAGTATTGCGTTCACCCTCGTATTAAGATCGGCGCAGACTTTCGAGAGACATGAAGCCGGAACCCGCAATTCATCACGGATAGTTAAACGAGCAGCTACTTCGCGGAGGAAGGATATAATTCGATCATTCACCGTAGCGGATCTTCGACTGCAAAATTCCGCCAGCAGCACTTCACCTGGAAGCCGCGTTCACCTTTCAATCTGATGGAAACGAGCGCCCCTGAAAGATTTCATCCGCGAGCTGCCGATAAGCTATTACGAGTGCTGGATTTTGCAGGCACTTTCCTGTTCGGCATGGAGGGTGCTCTCTCCGCGATGGCAGGACACCTTGATTTGTTTGGGGCGCTGGTCCTCTCTTTCTGCACGGCGCTGGGTGGGGGGATCATCCGAGATTTGCTGATTGGCGCCATTCCTCCCATTTCTATGCGTGACTGGCGGTACGGCGTAACGGCATTTCTCGGGGGCGGCACGTCGATTCTCTTCTACCACTTGGTACAGGAGATTTCTCCCTTGCTGCTGACGACGCTCGATGCCGGCGGTTTGGCTCTGTTCGCCGTGGCCGGAGCCGCCAAGGCCCTGAGCTATAACATTCATCCGTTTCCGGCGATCCTGATGGGCACGATCACCGGAGTAGGAGGTGGCACGGTCAGGGATGTATTACTGGCGCGGGTGCCAGCGGTGTTGCGCGCCGACATCTATGCGACCGCTGCTCTGCTAGGCGCTGCGCTTTTTGTAGGGGGAGTACATGGGAAGTTATCCTCCAAATGGGCGGCGATTCTCGGCGCTGCGATTTGTTTTGCACTGCGCATGATGGCGGTGTCGCGCCACTGGAGCCTTCCCGCTTTGGGGGCGTATTGAACATCAGGGGAATGAGTGTAAGAGGAGAACAAAAAGAAATGAAATTACCTTCGATCACTAGGCGAACCCTCATGGCGGGGATGTGCTCGCTTGTTACGGTTTTGGCTGCTGCCGGCCAAACTCGAATCAATGATAAAGACCTGGAAAATCTAATGCGGAACCTGAAGGACGATGTCAAATCATTTCGGCCGCCGTTCAGCTCGGCTTTAAAAAAGAGCACGATTCGCAAGACAAGTCACGCCAAGGATGCTGACAATCTGGCGGTATTGTTCGAGAAACAAACGGAGGCGCTGCTTCATGATTTCAAGCAGACCAAAAAAGGCGATGCCAATTTGAGCGCCGTTCAGAGCACCGGTCAGCAACTGGGAACAATCGTGAGAACATACTTGTACAATTCTCAGATCGCCGCGCGCTGGGACAAGATTCAGCTTGAATTACAGCAAGTGCTGTCGGCCTATGGCATTAACCCGCTGAACCGGGCCGATGAGAATCCGCGGGGCGTTACGCCAGGACCCGGCCCCGACTCGAACGCCGAGTCGTGTCGTCAGGCCGTTGGGCCGGAACGAGCAGATCGACTGGTGCAGGAATGCCTGCAGGTGTCGCCCGCTACTCGCCCGCCCTGTAATGTTCAGAACTCGTGCAAACTGATCACTGATGAGATCAAGCGAGGTTGCGCTTTGTTGGGCAGTCAAGCACCAGCCTTCTGCGGAGAGTATCGCTAAAAGCAGACACTCCGGATACCGCCACGGAAGCTGTCCGTTCGTTCAACGATGGGGAAAATCAGCGTTCTTTGTGCCTCTCCGATCGCGCTCGGAATTTCATACGCCAGCGATAAAAGCGGTTTGCCGCTGTCAAATTCGTGAACTGGTGTTGGCGCACCTGCTGAAACAGAGTTTCTTCACGCTTCTCCAAATACTTAAACCGGCGGCAAACTCTGTCTGCGTGATCTGCTTCTGGTCCCATTGCTTTCTGAAGCGAATCAAACTGCTGCGGCAGCCCTTCGTTAAGCTATCGGTCAAGCCTATGAATGAATGTCTTCTGCTTGTCGGTCTCGGCAGGGGTATCGAATGGCAAACTGCGGGGCGCGGCTTGGCCATTCTCCTGCTTGCCCTTTCCCTCGCGTGGTTTACCCACTATCTCCTCTATACACTGATCCGCCGCTTTACGAAGTGGCGCGGACATTTCTTCGCTGGCGCCATCGTGACGTACACCTCTCGCGCGGCGCGGCTGCTGTTTTTACTTTTGGCAACGTCGGCCGTTCTTCCGGAGCTAGTCCTTTCTTCCTGGCTAGCAGCGTTCTTACACCATGTTCTCGCAGTCAGCTACATCGTTGCGCTCGCTTGGCTGGCTGTTGGATGGATAGAGGTTTTGAATGCATTCATCAATCATCGGCTTCCGGAAGACATACAGGACGATGTGCGGGCTCGCCGCACGCGCACGCAGGTGCAGCTTCTCCGCCAAATCGTGGTAGGCCTCATCTTATTTAGCGCGTTTGCCGCGGCCCTGATGACCTTTCCGACCATCCGAAGCATTGGCGCGGGACTGTTAGCCTCTGCTGGACTGGCAGGCTTAGCCGTCGGCATGGCGGCTCGGCCCACCCTCGGAAATCTGATTGCAGGCATCCAAATCGCGCTGACCGAACACATCCGAGTTGATGATGCGGTGGTGGTTGAGGGAGAATGGGGCCGAGTCGCGGAAGTCAGCACGACTTACGTGGTCGTGCGCCTGTGGGACCTTAGGCATTTGATTGTGCCGCTGTCGTATTTCATTGAGAAGCCGTTCCAGAACTGGACACGTTACTCCTCGGAATTAATCGGAACCGTTCTCCTGTACACCGACTACACGGCGCCGCTTGAGCAGCTTCGGGAAGAGTACGCGCGCATCCTCGACTCCTCGCCGCTTTGGGACCGAAAAGTCAGTGCGGTTCAGGTGACCGATGTGAGAGAACACACGATGGAACTGCGATTTCTAATGAGTGCCGCGAATCCGTCGGCAACGTTCGATCTCCGCTGTGAGGTCCGCGAGAAGTTGATCGACTATCTTCAAAAACATCATCCGCACACGCTTCCGCGAGTTCGGGCTGCGATTGGATTTGAAAAATAGTGTCCTCATAAGCTCCAGCGAAATACGCGCTTCTACTTCGTTGTTCGCCATCATAGGTGCGCGTCTATTCGTAGCGAAGGACGCGGATGGGATCGCAGGAGGCGGCTCGCCGGGCAGGGATGTAACCGGCAAGCAAGGCGATAGACGCTAACAGAATCGTGGCGCAGGTAATGGAGAGCGGATCGGTGGATTGGATTCCGTAGAGTTCGGCTTGTACGAGATGGGAGAGGCCTAAAGCCACCGGGATTGCCACGACGATGCCGACGGCGACCAGCAGCAGAACTTCGCGCATGACCAGCCATATGACGCTGCCTCTCACAGCCCCGAGCGCCATGCGGATGGCGATTTCGCGGGCACGGCGCGCGACCATGTAGGACATGACGCCGTAAAGCCCGATCACGGCGAGGGCCGTGGCTAGAAGGCTGAAGCCTGTGGAGAGCGTCGCGATCATGCGCTCGGTCACTAGCGATTCGTCGAGTTGCTGCTCGACGGTCTTCATTCCGGTGACGGGCAAGTTGGGCTCCATCTCATGAACTATCTTGCGAATGCTGCGAAAAGCGCCTTGCGGGTCTTGTTTGGTGCGGACGTAGACGGTGGCATCGCCTTCGTAGGATTGCACGGCACACCAGAAGACCTGAAGCGGTGCTTGCTGCTGTAAATCCTCGTACTTGGTATTGTTCACTACACCTATGATTTCGGTATCGGTCGGCGTACCGGGGTCGGATCCTTTTCCAATAAGCTGCCCGACAGCAGGTTCCCTCCCGAAATAGTGCTTGGCAAAGCTTTCATTCACCACCGCAACCTTCTGAGAGTTCTCCGTATCGCTTACTCGGAAATTTCGGCCGGCGAGAATGTGAATTCTTAGTGTCGGAAAATAACCGAGGCTGACCGCATTAACATAAGAAGACATATCTTCTCCGGGCTTTGCTGTATACCCAGCAACAGTAATCCCGTATTGCCACCCGCTCTCAGAAAGTAATGCGATATGAGCTACTCCAACCGAAGACACGCCGGGAAGAGAGGACAAGCGCTGGTGTAGCTGCCGGAAAAGAGCGTTCGCCTGATTTTTGGTGTAGCTGAGAGATGAAGGGTCCAAATGGAACTGAAGCAAGTTGCTCGTCTGAAAGCCAGGATTCAGAGAATGAAGATTGGAGAGACTGCGAATGAAAAGGCTGGCTCCGATGAGTAAAAGCAATGAAAGCGAAACCTGCGCGGCGACCAACACTTTTCGAAAACTCACCTGAGCAGCGCCGCCCGACACGCTGGTGGATTGATCTTTTAACGTTGTGGAGATATCCGGATTGACGGATTGCAGCGCGGGAACAAGGCCGAATGCAAGTCCCGTGAATAGCGCCAGAATAAAGCTGAAGCCAATCATGCGCCAATCGACAGAACTGGATAGGTCGTATCCGCTGGTATTGGCAGGAAGGAAAGTGAGCATGCCTTTTACTAACAAAATCGCCACTCCGATCCCGGCGATACCACCAACCACCGCTAACAATAGACTTTCCGTCACGAGTTGCTGAACCATTCGGAGACGGCTGGAGCCCAGAGCGAGACGTACGGCGATTTCCCTTTGGCGAGTCGCGGCACGAGCGGTCAACAGACTTGCAAGGTTCGTGCATGCGATCAGCAGTACAAGACCTACGACGCCCATCAGAACCCAGAGCGGTTTTTCGAACTGGCGTCGCAGGACGGTGTTCCCTTGCGAACCAGGAATGACGTCGAGCCACATCCTTAGAAACTGTTCTTTGTCGTAGGCGGTTGCGTTTCTGAAAGCGGGCTCGCGCACTTCCCGATCAAGAATTTGGTGGAACAGCGGCTGAAGCGCCGCCCTGGCTTGTTTACGCGTTACACCCGGCCTTAGGCGGCCGTAGACATTTACCAGACGTAGACGCCGGTCATACAATTGCGACGGATCATCCTGCGAAAACAGTTGGAGGCTCATCGTCACTGGCGCGAAGATTTCTCCTGGCAGTCCAGGCTCCATGCCTTCGAAACCCGGCTGGCTCACGCCCACAATCGTCATCGGGTAGTTATTGACCCGGATCGTCTTGCCGAGGATATTGCGATCTCCGCCGAATTTTGTGATCCAGTAAGCGTGGCTGAGAACGACGATAGGGTTTTCTCCCGCGCGGAGATCGTCATTCGCGGTAAAGACGCGCCCGAGCGTAGCATGAATCCCAAGCATTCCGAAGTAATTACCCGATACGAGTTCGCCGCTGATGACTTGAGTTTGCCCGGAGATTCCAATTGTGAAATCCTCGCCTCGGCGGCACATCATCCAGCTAAATACATGGTTCCGGTCACGGATATCCTCGTACATCGGATAAGACAGCACGTTATGGCCTGAATTCCCGCCGTAGTGAACACCTTGCCCAACGAGTTCCACAACCTGCTGTGGATTCTCGATGGGAAGCAACCGCAAAATAAGCTGATCGACCAGCGTAAAAATAGCCGTGTTCGCCCCAATCCCGAGCGCGAGCGTCAACACAGCCGACGCAGTAAACACGGGCGATTTGCGAAGCTGCCGCGAAATATAACGGGCATCTTGCAGGAAGCTTTCGAATAACGGGAACCCTCTGCGTTCGCGAAGTTCTTCTTTCATCTGGCTTATCCCTCCGAACTGGCGTTGTGCGGCATATCGCGCTTCGTTCGCAGTCATTCCCTGCCGCTCGAAACGCTCCGTGAGCAATGCAATGTGCGCTTCTACTTCGTTGTCGAACTCTGTGTCGAGGGCACTACGGCGGAACAGCGCCTTTAGACGCGATACAAACTCTCGCAGACGGCTCCCCGGCATGGCATTACCTCCGCGTGGACAGTTGCAACACCCGGCCGATCACGCCCGAGATGCGCTCCCAGCTCTCCGTCTCTTCCGCGAGCTGTTTACGGCCCGATTTGGTGATGGAGTAAAACTTTGCCTTGCGATTATTTTCGGAAAGGCCCCAGACGGAGGAGATCCAACCTTTTTGCGTCAGCCTCAACAAAGACGCGTAGACGGTACCCTCATTCAGTGTCAGCATTTCTTCGCTTAATTGTTCGATGCGACGGGCGATCCCGTATCCGTGAAGCGGGCCCATGGCATCGAGAGTCTTGAGTACCATTAAATCCAGGGTCCCTTGCAGTACATCCGACTTAGCCGGCACAATCGACTTTTCCTTTGGCATGCGCAAATAAGATTATCATGTCTTATTTGGGATGTCCATAGGAATCCCGATCTCTTTAACTTTCCACGTCTGGCCGTCCGATAATAGAAATGTGCCAGTATCGAGCGAACGAAAGCCGACTCCAGAGCAACTGCTGGAGCGGGTTGAATCGGAAGACGAGAGTTTCCACTCGCGTGGCCGCTTGAAGATATTTCTGGGCTACGCATCCGGTGTCGGGAAAAGTTTCCGGATGATGGACGAAGGACGGCGACGCCGCGAGCGCGGCCAGGATGTTGTGGTTGGCGCACTGCAGCCGAAGCTCGGCGCCGACGCTCGGCAGACGATTTCCACGCTGGAGGTTATTCCGTTGCAAGAGATAGGCGGAACTCCGGTAATGGATGTAGAAAACATACTGCGGCGCGCCCCGAAGGTCTGCCTTGTCGATGGCCTTGCGTACGATAACCCTCCTCAGTCGAAGCATGAGAAACGCTGGCAGGATGTCGACCAGTTGCTGGACGCCGGCATCTCCGTAATCACGTCAGTGAATCTGCAGCACATTGAGGAAGAGTCCGAACAGGTGGAAGCGATTACCGGCAAACATGTGAGCCAGACGGTGCCGCTCAGCTTTCTGAAGACTGCGTACGAGATTGTGGTGGTGGACGCCCCGCCGGATGCTTGCATGCGCGTGACGGGCGAAGGACATTCCAATAATGTCGATCGCCTAAGCCAGCAGCAGCTTTCGGAGCTTCGCGAAATTGCGTTGCTCCTAGCCGCCGATGTGGTGGACGAACAACTCTCCCGGTATCTGGCACGCCACGGTATCGAGCAGACATGGGGCACACAGGAGCGCATCATGGTGTGCCTTTCTCCTCGGGCCAACTCTACCCGCATGATTGAGGGCGCCGCACGGAATCGCGACCGCTTTCATGGCGAGCTCATTGTCGCCTATGTGAATCGTCCGGATTGGTCAGCCGAACAGCGCAAAAAAGTGGAGGAGGGCGTTCAACTCGGGCGCGCGAAGGATGCCGAGATTCTGGAACTGGATGGCGAGGACGCCGTAGAGACCGTGTTGCGCTGTGCCCGGCAGCGGGGGATTACCCAGATCTATGTGGGCCACAAAGGCCGCGAGAGTTGGTGGGAACGAGCCTTTGGGAATGACCTCGATCGCCTGATTCGGTCTGCGGAGGGCATGGACGTACGGGTATTCCCGCACTCCTAAGTGCGAGCCACGTAGAAGATTCGCCCAAATCCCAGGTCGGATGTTACTCCGGCGTCGGCTGCCGAAAGCGCTTCAACGTTCTTAAATCCGCTTTCGAGCAGCGCTTTTACTATTTCGCCTTGTTGGTAGCATCGCTGCTCGACGACACTTCGGCTTCGCGTCCAGGAAGTGCTATTTTCTTGTTCCTTGAACCAGATCAGTTCGGTACGGGCCATCTTCGTTGCCGGATCGTAAGTCCCTCGAACCAGGCCGACGTCGTTCTCGCTGACGTTGGCGGTCCACTGGCGTAGATCGATGAAATAGGCTTGCTCGCTGTTCATGTCAAACACAAAAAGACCGTTGGTCCTCAGGTGTTGGCCCACCCGGGCGAAGACTTTTCGAAGATCCTCCAGGCTCAGAATGTGATTGAGCGAGTCGAATGTCGAGATGACACCGTCGTATCTCGACTGCAAGCGGAGCTCTCGCGCGTCCTGGACGAGGAACTCAGCAGCGGGAAGGGTCTGACGCGCTTTTTCGATCAAGGCTGACGATAGATCGACTCCCGTAACGGCGTAACCCCGCTCGACAAGCTCTTTTGTGACGTGTCCCGAACCGCAGCAGAGGTCCAGCACCCGTGAACCTGCGGGCAGTTTTGAGAAGAACAGTTTTTCAAGAGCGGGCATAGCCGCGGGCAAGTACCAATTGGCCCAGAACGCGTCATACATACCCGCGATGTCGTCGTAGGAGCTCAAGAATCTTCTTTATAACAGCAGGATGAGTGGTGCCCGGGGCGGGACTTGAACCCGCACTCCGCTTGCGCGAAAAAGGATTTTAAGTCCCTTCTAGAACCTTCCGGAAACACCCACTTTCTTTATTCTTACAGACTTAGAAAACCGCAGACACGGCGAAGATATTGCGAATCTCAGCCACATCATGCGGGAAAATTACGGAGTGGCTTTCACGCGCACGCGCTTTTCTCCGTAAGCTCTCGATCCGTCAAGTCTCGTCTGCAAGACAACATCAACGCTCGTGCCCGGCGGGGCTTTCCAGTCGGCCCTCTGGATCGGTTTGTCGTGTTCGGAGGTGCGTTGAATGGCCGGCGTTCAAGAAGCTCTCGGCCTCCGACAGGTCAGCAATCTCACGAGTCTTTCCGAGAGGCTGCTACCGCTTCTGCGGCAGGACGGCACACTCGACGTGGTGGGCAACGCTGATGGAGCGCTTGGGGTGAACCGGCTCGGCAGAGAGTTCAAGCACGCAGGACAGTACTCGCCGACACCGAATGGCGGACCACCCGCATTCCCACGCTCGAAGCCGGTATCTACGCCCTCGGCCGCCTCGAATTCGCCACCTTGGTCGAACAGGAAGACCCGTCTGTCCGCCCCGCGCTGCTCGATGCGAAGACCTTCCTTGTCTACCAGCGCCAGCTCAACAACCTCACCCTCCAGGAGAACCGCCTCCTTCGCCAGCGCGAGAAAGACATCGCCGAATTGAAGCAGCTCCAGGCCGACCGCGAAGCCGCCCATAAGAAACGCTTCGACGCCGGGATCAATGCCTACTACCGTTCCATGTTCCACGCGCGCGACTTCGATTTCTCCACCATTGGCTTCGAATTTGCAGCGGAAGAATTCGTCAACGAAATCGCCACTTGGGGCCCCTATGGCCGCACCAAATTGAACACCCTAATTGAAGAAGAAGACCGCCTCACCCGTGCCTTCATCTATCTGGAGGATCCGATAGCCGCCTAAGTGGGCTGAGTGTTCATGACTTTCCAATCAAAATTCCCGCCGCAAATACCAACAGTCCGCCCAGAATCACCTGCATCGCTGCCCGCACAAACGGTGTCTCCATGTACCGTTGGCGAATCCAGCTAATAACGCACAGTTCCACAATCACCACGGCAATAGCCACCCGCGTAGCGAGATGAACGTCGGATATTAGAAACGGCAACGTATGTCCGATGCCTCCCGCCGTCGTCATGGCGCCGCAGACGATCCCGCGCGCCAGCGGCTTACCCCGTCCCGTAATCGTGCCATCGTCGGAAAGCGCCTCGGCGAATCCCATCGAGATCCCCGCGCCGACCGATGCCGCCAAGCCCACCAGAAACGATTCCCAGCTTTTTTGAGTAGCAAAAACGGCTGCAAATAACGGCGCCAATGTTGAAACTGAGCCGTCCATCAATCCAATCAGGCCCGGTTGTACGATCTGCAAAACGAACGTCCGGCGCACCTGCGCATCCTCTTCCGCCCGCGCCCCGGAAGCGACGTGCTCTTTTTCGATCGTGTCCGCCGACGAGAGATGCCCCACTTCGGCTTCGGCCAAATCGCCCAGCAGCTTGCGCGTCCGCGCATCCGTTACTTTTTGCGCCGCAGCCAGATAGAAGCGGCGCGCCTCCGTCTCCATCACTTGGATCTGCCTGCGGACATAATCGACCCCAAGCGGCTGAACCATCCACACCGGCGTTCGCGCCATCGATCCCCTCACGTCCTGACGCCGGATGAGCGGAATATGCTCGCCGAAGCGCGACCGGTAGAGTTCGATCAAAGTCGCCCGGTGCTCCGATTCCTCCTCCCGCATTTCCCGCATCAACTTGGACGTGGCCGGATAGTTCTCCCGCAACCCCTCTGAAAACTCGCCGTAAATTCGGCCGTCTTCTTCTTCTTGTGAGATGGCAAGCGCCAAGAGTTCCCGCTCCGTCAATTCTTGAAAGTGTTTCGCCATCGCTGCAATCCTTCAACCGTTACCCGCATCTAAATGTTAGCTTTGGGATCCTTTTCCATTTCGCAAACGGTCCTGAAAGACAATAGAAGTAGCTCCTCTGAATGCTCGATCGTATTTCCGTGCATGGCGCGCGCCAGCATAACCTTAAAAACATTAGTGTCGAAATCCCTCGCAACACCTTCACGGTGATTACGGGACTGAGCGGCTCCGGCAAAAGCTCCCTGGCGTTCGACACCATCTACGCTGAGGGTCAACGACGATACGTGGAGACCCTTTCTCCGTACGCCCGTCAATTCCTCGACCAGATGGAGCGGCCGGAGGTGGATTCCATCGACGGCCTCAGTCCCGCGATCTCCATCGAGCAGAAGACGACTTCGCGCAGTCCGCGTTCCACTGTCGGAACCGTCACGGAAATCTACGATTATCTCCGCCTGCTGTACTCCTCCATCGGCATTCCGCATTGCCCGCTCTGCGGAGCCGAGATCACACGCCAAACGCCAACGCAGATATTGGACCAGGTTCTTGGGAAGCACAAAGACAAACGCATCATGATCTTGTCGCCTATGGTGCGCGGCCGGAAGGGCGAATACAAAAAGGAACTGGAGATGCTCACCAAGCGCGGATTTGTGCGCGCCCGCATTGACGGTGAGCTACGTCCGTTAGATGAGCCAATCAAGCTGGACAAACGAAAAAATCACACGATCGAAGTGGTGGTGGACCGCCTCGCGGTGAAGTCCGGCGCGGAACAGCGCATCGAGAATTCGATTCAGACAGCGCTCAAACTCGCGGACGGCCTGGTCGTAATCGCCGAAGTGAATGGCGAAGAAACACTGTTCTCCGAGCGGTTGGCCTGCCCCAACGACGGCACCAGCGTTCCCCAACTTGAACCCCGCTCCTTCTCTTTCAATAGTCCGTACGGCGCCTGTGAAACTTGCAATGGCGTCGGCAGCATCTGGGCATTCGACCCCGTGAAGGTGATCTGCGATCCTGCGAAGCCGCTGCTTGACGGCGGCCTCGGCCCCGGGTCCACCTCTTCTTACATGATTTCGCAATTACAGGAAGCGGCTCGGAAGCTCGATCTCAATCTTTCCAAGCCGTTCGAAGAACTGCCCAAGCGGACACGCACCGTTCTTGTGGACGGCAATTCTCAGTTTCCTGGCATCTTGAACATCCTGAACGACAGCTTCAAAGAGGCCAGTGAAGGCTATCGCGAGTGGTTGATGGAGTACATGTCCGCCACGCAATGCCACGCCTGCCAAGGCCGTCGCTTAAGGCCGTCGAGTCTTGCCGTGCGGGTGAAGGCCACGTCGATTGCCGATATCACGGCGATGCCGATCGCTCGCGCGCTGCCGCTGATCAGAAGCTGGAAGTTCACGGACCGCGAACTGCAGGTGATTGCGCGAGTGGTCGAGGAGATCGGCAATCGGCTGGACTTTTTGTCTGATGTCGGCCTCGACTATCTCAGTCTGGAGCGATCTTCCGCCACGCTCTCCGGCGGTGAGGCGCAGCGCATTCGTCTGGCGACCCAGATCGGCTCGAAACTGCGCGGCGTGCTCTATGTTCTCGATGAGCCGTCCATCGGCCTGCATCCCCGCGACAACGATCGCTTGCTCGATACCCTTCACCACCTTCGCGATCTGGGCAACACCGTATTGGTCGTGGAGCACGACGCCGAAACCATTCAACGGGCCGATTATGTGATCGACCTTGGGCCCCGCGCCGGCCGTCTCGGCGGCGGCCTCATGGCGCAGGGCAGTCCGGCGCAGATTATGGCCTCCAAGGAGTCGCTGACCGGCGATTACCTGTCAGGCCGCGCCGCCATCACACCCCCGCCGGTTCGCCGCGCTGGCAACGGGCTGAAGCTAACGATCAAAGGCGCTTGCGAACACAATCTGAAGAACGTCGATGTCGACTTTCCTCTCGGGACACTGACAGTGGTGACCGGTGTCTCCGGTAGCGGCAAATCGACGCTGGTTCACGACATTCTTTACCGCGCCTTGGCAAAAGAGATCTACGGATCGCATGCCGAGCCCGGCGCGCACGAGCAAATCCTGGGCCTGGAGAACATCGACAAGGTCATCGAAATCGACCAGTCTCCCATTGGACGCACGCCGCGTTCCAATCCTGCCACGTACACCGGCGTCTTCTCGCCGATCCGGGACATCTTTGCGATGCTGCCCGAATCCCGGGAGCGCGGCTACAAAGGCGGTCGGTTCTCCTTCAACGTCAAGGGCGGCCGTTGCGAAGCGTGCCAGGGGGACGGCTTGAAGCGCATCGAGATGAATTTCCTGCCGGACGTTTACGTCACATGCGACGTGTGCCGCGGCCGCCGCTACAACCTGGAAACGCTGCAGGTCAAATACAAAGACCGGAGCATTGCCGACTTGCTGGAATCGAGCGTGGATGACGCGCTGGAACTGCTCACCAACATTCCCCAGGTACATGCCAAGCTAAAAACACTCACCGAGGTGGGCCTTGGCTATCTGCATCTAGGTCAATCCTCGACAACGCTGTCGGGCGGTGAAGCGCAACGCATCAAGCTCGCCAAAGAATTGAGCAAGCGCCAGACCGGACGCACCTTCTATGTCCTGGACGAACCAACGACCGGACTCCACTTTGAAGATGTTCGTCATCTGCTGGATGTCCTGCAACGGCTGGTGGACCTCGGCAACACCGTTTTGGTGATCGAGCATAATCTTGACGTGATCAATAGCGCGGATTACCTGATCGACCTGGGTCCCGAAGGTGGCGAGGGAGGCGGAGAGATTATTGCAGCCGGTACCCCCGAGCAGGTTCTGGAAAATCGCCGCAGCCATACTGCGGCCGCTTTGCGAAAATTCAGACGTCCAAGGCGAGCGGCTTAATCGCATGGACTTCACTCCCATCGAACCGGCAACGGCAACACCCATTGCGGAAACTCCGGCCCGCGAACCCTTCTGGGACTACAAGGATTTGCTGCTGATGATCGGCTTCACAGGTGCGGCATTCCTTGTTGTCGCGACGGTTACTGCTCTGCTCTTCGGTCAATTTCCTGCAGCTAAGAAGAATCTGGCGCTGTGGGGTTTATTGCTGCAGATTATCTTCTATGGGCTCGTTTATCTCGGATTCCGTTTTACTTTAGGCGTTCGCTATGGGCAGCCCGTGCTGGCATCCCTCGGTTGGCGGCGCACTCACTTCAGTCTTGCGCTGGCGGTAGCTGGCGGAGTTGCACTCGCGTTCCTTGTTGCCGTGATTGCGGGACTGCTCCATACGCCGCAAGTCTCCACGCCGATCGATTTCTTCTCAAGCTCGTCGCTCACGCTAGCGCTATTCGCGATATTCGCCGCCGTTATCGCTCCAATCACGGAAGAGCTTTTCTTCCGGGGCTTCCTGCAGCCGCTTTTCTCGCGCACGTTCGGTGTCGCCGCCGGAATCGTAATCACCGCCCTCATTTTTGGCGCCCTGCATGCGCCGGAATACTCATGGGCTTGGCAATATGCCTCCGCGGTCGCCTTCGCGGGCGCTGTCTTCGGCTGGGTGCGATATCGCGCGAATTCCATCATTCCTTCAACCCTCATGCATGGTTGTTATAACTCGGTCTTCCTGATCGCGTTTCTCGTTTCCAAACACGCTAAACTTCAATGACCTCAACCGCTGTACTTACTCAAAAGACAATCGAAACAATCGAATGGACGCCGGAAGGCGTCGTCATGATCGACCAGACGAAGCTGCCCGGCGAGACATCGTTTGTTACTTGCCGCAACTATGTGGACGTGGCGGATGCCATTCGCAACATGATCATCCGCGGCGCTCCGGCAATTGGCGTGGCTGCAGCCATGGGCGTGGCGCTCGGTGTGCTCCAGTCCGATAACCCTGAAGCCGACATGCCGGTGATCTGCGAAACCCTCGCGAAGACCCGGCCCACTGCTGTCAATCTTTTTTGGGCTATCGATCGCATGCGAAAGCTGTACGAGTCTGTTCGCCAATTGCCCTGCGCGGAAATCCGTAGTTGCCTTGTGGACGAAGCGCAAAAAATCCGGGCGGAGGACATCGCCATCAATAAAGCGATCGGCGAGCACGGCGCGGGCTTAATTCCGGACGGTAAAACCGTACTGACTCACTGCAATGCCGGCGCTCTGGCGACAGCCGGTTTTGGAACCGCCCTCGGCGTCATCCGCGCTGCTGTGAACGCGGGTAAAAAAATCGATGTATTCGCGGATGAGACCCGCCCCTTTCTACAGGGCGCGCGCCTGACCGCCTGGGAACTGCAGCGCGACGGTATTGAAACCACTGTCATCACCGACAACATGGCTGGCCATTTCTTGAAGAGTGGTCGAATCGGTTGTGTCGTGGTGGGTGCGGACAGAATCGCTGCTAACGGCGATGTCGCCAACAAAATAGGTACCTACGGAGTGGCTGTCCTGGCGAAGGAAAATAACGTCCCCTTCTATGTGGCGGCTCCCGTATCTACGTTGGATCTAACTCTTCCGTCAGGAGATCTGATTCCCATTGAAGAGCGGGCGGGCAAGGAAGTCACGCATATCGGCGGCGTGTCAATCGCGCCGGAAAATATTCGAGTAGCGAATCCGGCCTTCGATATCACGCCAAGCCGCTATGTGGCCGGCATTATTACCGAGTACGGTGTTGCCCGCCCCCCCTTTTCCGAAAGCCTTCGCCAGCTTGCGGAACAGGCTATGACCGCGACGCTAAAGAGCTAGTTTCCCGCCATAGTGCATATCCTTCAGCTTGAAGTTCTGCTTAACCTCGGTTGGCAGGGTACCTTTCACTATGCGAAACTGCACCGTCTTATCGTCTTCCGTGATGGCCTGCGTCTTCGGAAAGCTGAACATCAGGGCCCGGGTACCGCCCGACATCGCCTGCTCTTTCACGCTCGTTGCCTGAATGGCCTGCTTGTTTTTCGGCGTGATTGTCGCGGCAGTAGCCATTTCCTTTTCTTCCCCTTCCTGCGGCTTGCCGGGAACACCCACTAGTGCAATCACATAGGTATCTGTCGGCTTCTTAGCCTGCTCCACGTCCGCCTGTGACGGCTGGCTGTCACCCGCTTTCAATTTCAGCTCGGCAAGCCGGACCGGAACGGCGCTTTCCCATTCAAGGACGACCGGAGTGCCTTGGGGTGCCGTCGGCTGGGTACCACCGGCTTGGGGCGCTTGTCCTGGTTGACCCGTTCCGCTCTGCGGTACACCCCCTGTGGATGGCTGCTGGGTCTGCCCAGCCCCGCCGCCCGTCTGACGACCTCCACCTGCGGACCCGCCCATCTGTGGCCCGCCATCTGCATCCGGAGACACTAGGTATTGCTTCCCTCCGTTGGATGCGCTTATCGGCGATGCCGGCGACGGAGGCTCCAGGTTCGATGAGGATGCCACATCTCGCGCGTCTCCGGTTTGCATCGCCAGCCTGCCCATGTTCAGATGAATCGTCTTTGCCCAGGGGGAGTCGCTCAAAACCTTTTTCGCATCATCGGCGGTCCATTGAGAAAAATCCTTCTTCTCCCAGGATGGAGCTGCAAGAAGCAGCATCGCCAGTCCTAAGGGAGTTAACATCAACGTGATTCGTCGCATAAGAATGTCCTTTTGAATAAGACTTGCCGCGCCAACATCTGGTAACACCTTAATCGAGCATTCCTGGTCAGTCCATAAACCTTTCAGGTTACAGATAAAATATAGGTCCATGAAGCTACGAACCTGCTCTACGCTCCTTGTTGCGCTGCTGCTCTTCGGCGCGACCGTTTCCTTGCAAGCAGCGACCCCGTCAGGTCCCATTGATCTCTGGCCGCACGGCGCGCCCGATGAAACCGGGACATTCGGGCCAGAACATGACACGCAGAAGCCATCCGACAGTCTGGTTGGGGGAAGGCCAGTCGCGAAGATCACCAATGTCACCGTGCCGACAATCACCTTCTTCCCCGCTCCGGCCGGGAATAAAAACAGCGCGACTGTCCTGGTCTTTCCTGGCGGTGGCTACCGCATTCTTGCCATGGACTTAGAAGGGACCGAAGTATGTCAATGGCTGAATTCGATTGGAATAAACGCGGTGCTGTTGAAATACCGCGTGCCGCAGCGCACCGGCCTGCCACGCTATGCTCCTCCGCTGCAAGATGCCCAGCGCGCACTCGGTCTCGTTCGCTCCCACGCCGCGGACTGGAATCTGAATGCGAACCGCATCGGCGTTCTTGGGTTTTCTGCCGGCGGACACCTCGCTGCGCTACTAAGCAACGACTATGAAACGCGTACCTACAAGCAGATCGACCCTGCGGATGCCGTCAGTTGCCGTCCCGATTTCGCTCTGTTGATCTATCCGGCTTATCTAACCGCAAACGACGAGGGAAAACAACTTGCGCCGGAGTTGCACGTTAGTTCGCAAACGCCGCGCACGTTCTTGATTCAAACCGAAGACGATCCCGTTCACGTCGAGAATAGCCTCGTTTACTATCGCGCCTTAAAGGACGCTCACGTACCGGCCGAGATGCACATCTACAGTGAGGGTCACCACGGCTACGGCCTGCGGCCCACGGCCCTCCCTGTGACACACTGGCCCGCCTTGGCGCAGGAATGGCTTCACACCATCGCCATTACCAGTAAGGAACAATAGAAGGAAGTGAAGCACCGTCTATTTTTTCTTCCAAGTCTGCTGTTTCTCCTCGCGGCGTCAGCACTCGGCCAAAGGCCAGAAGAGGTAGTGAAGTGGTCTGGGCATTTTCAGGGTTCGAACCAAGCTTCGAATAGGCACTCGCAAGCCATTCTCACCGGGACAATCGCCTCCGGCTGGCATGTGTATTCCATTACGCAGCCACCCGGCGGTCCAAACGCAGCGGTCGTTACCGTGCCAGCCGGACAAGCGTTCCAACTCCATGGTCCCATCACGGGAACTCAGCCCGAATCTGCTTTCGACCCTAATTTTCAGATGAAGACCGAGTTCTATGAACACACGGTCAACTTAAAAGTTCCTCTTCAATCTGCCGCTGGTCCGGCGAAGGGAGAGGTCCGCGTCGACATACGGTTCCAGGCCTGCAACGACCGGCTTTGTCTGCCCCCCAAAACCGTTCAGCTCAACCTGCCGGTAACCGGAGGAGAAGCGATTGCTGTCCCGGCCGGCCACCGTATTCTTGCCGGTCCGGCAACGCAAAAACGGAAGCGCCCTCGGCGGCAAAGTCACAGCAATCACTCGGCGCATTCCTGTGGCTGGCTTTAGGGATGGGTGCACTATCGCTTCTGACGCCCTGTGTCTTTCCCATGATCCCGATTACGATTTCCTACTTCACCAGTCACTCCGCCAATAGCCGCGGCGCCGCTCTTCGACAGGCAATTGTATACTCGCTCGGCATTATTCTGACATTCACCGCCCTCGGAATGTTGCTGGCTTTGGTATTTGGGGCCGGGGGCGTTAATCAACTGGCGGCGAATCCCTGGGTGAACCTTCTGATTACCGCTATCTTTCTGGGGTTTGCGCTGAGCTTGTTTGGGGCCTACTTCATTCAGGTTCCCACCAGTCTTGTCAGCAGGCTCGACAGCATTGCGCATAGACCCGGTACCGGTAAGTTCGCGGGCACCTTGCTGATGGGCTTGACCTTTACGCTGACATCGTTCACCTGCACTTCGCCATTCGTCGGTACGCTGCTGGTGACTGCCGCTGGGGGCAACTGGCAATGGCCTCTTCTAGGAATGCTGGCATTCTCCACGGTCTTTGCGCTGCCGTTCTTTGTCCTTGCTCTTGCGCCTCAACTTCTGTCGCAACTTCCTCGATCCGGCGGCTGGTTGAATTCTGTAAAGGTCGTTATGGGCTTCCTGGAAATCGCGGCCGCCATGAAGTTCCTGTCCAACGCAGATCTCATCTGGCATTGGGGAATCTTCTCTCGCGAGGTAGTGTTGGCAGTGTGGGTGGCCATCGGCATTCTCGCGGTGCTCTATCTCCTGGGAAAGTTTCAAATGCCGCATGATTCACCTGTGCAAAGTGTGGCGGCACCCCGCATGCTGGCGGCGATCTTCTTCCTGTCGGTCTCTATCTGGCTGGGAACGGGACTCTTCGGACGTCCGCTCGGAGAGGTAGAATCCTTTCTGCCACCGCCATCAGACATTGGGGAAGGATCTTCGCTCGCTTCACCTGGTGTAAGCAGCCAACCGGCCGAGATGACTTGGATTCTAAATGATTATTCCGCTGCTTTGGCAGCCGCCAAACAACAAAACAAGCCCATCTTCGTTGACTTCACTGGATACACCTGCACTAACTGCCGCTGGATGGAGGCCAACATGTTCTCACGTCCCGAAGTGAAGCAGGAGCTAAACCGGTTTATTCGTCTACGCCTTTATACCGACGGCTCCGGGTCCGTCTACGAACAGCAACAGGACATGGAGCGAGAGCGTTTCGATACCGTAGCACTCCCTTTTTACACAGTGCTAACGTCCACGGGAACGACACTTTCTACTTTCCCGGGACTCACTCGCAATCCAGATGAGTTTTTGAAGTTCTTAAAGGCAAAGGCGTAAAAAGGAGAGAATTGGAGGCGGCCGATGAGGCCGCCTCGCGGGAGTACCTGACCAACTTATGCGCGGATCAGCTTTTTGATCGGCGAGACTCCGTAGATCCCAGTAAGAATCGCGTCCGTAGCTACGGCCGTCAATACACCTTTCCACTTGTACGCAATCGGGGCGAAAATCGCGGCGGCTGCGGCAGCGGAGCCAATTGCAAGTCTAAGTTTCTGTTCTAATTCACTCATTATTCTCTATGTCCTTTCGAAAGCACCGATACCGGTGTGCTGTTAACCTTGTAAAGTAAATTTCGCCGCGGTATCGGAGCGCTTGGGCAATTCCTAACACCGAAGTTCATTCCACTCGTGGGATGTATATTCGCCAATGAAAATTTCGTATTTAACGCCCGGCAGGCAGTTTTACCAGCCCCCGCTGCTTTAAGCTCTTCGATAATTATTTCAATGAAAAGACTCTTGCCGCGTACCATCAATACATGATCGATTTGGCCAAATTTTCTTATGTACATGGCTAAATCAAGCGTCCCATAATGTATGAGCATCGAGGCCGATCTCACCACTCGTAATACTCAACTCAAGAACCGAATATTTATCGCCCTGGTGGTGATCAGCAACAGCGTTGGAAATCTTCTCCTGGGGCTGGCGATGGCGCGTATGCCGGACTTCTCGAAGACGCCGTTCCTTACCTATGTGCTTGCAGTCGCCACGAACGTATGGCTACTCGCCGGCGTTGTTCTGATGATCATTTTCATGGCTTCACAGCTTTCCATGTACAGTTGGGCAGACCTAAGCTATGTATTGCCGGTGACTGCCAGTACCTATATCTTTTCGGCTCTGCTCAGCAAGTTCTTTCTCCACGAGACCGTTTCTGCTGTGCGTTGGATAGGAATCGTGCTGATCTCTTTCGGAGTGATCTTTGTGGCCGAAACTCCGGTCCGGGAAGAGCCGGAAAAGGCTGACCAATGACCTGGATCTATCTCCTGATCAATATTACCTGCGGAACGATCGGCGATCTGCTGACGGCGAAGGGAATGTCTGCCGGCGGCGAACTGAACGACTTCGGGCCGCGGGGAATCGCTCACCTTGTCCGCTACATCTTTACTTACCGCCTTGTTCTGATCGGAACCATCAGCAATGCTCTCTGCTTCTTTTCGTTTATGGCGCTGCTATCCGTAGCGGAGGTAAGCTTCGTCGTCCCAGTCACTGCCCTAGGCTATGTTTTGAAGGCCTTTTTGGCCAAATGGTATTTAGGGGAGTGCGTGAGTTGGCGTCGATGGATGGGTGCATGCCTTGTCACGCTGGGCGTATCCCTTATCCTTTTCTAAAAGTGGGCCCGCTAAACAAGTCAGCGGGCCTCTCCAGGAAGGATGTAATGCACCGTTTGGAGAAAAACTCGATAACAGGAACTCTCAAAACCTGCTATCGACTACCCTAGTCCAAGTATCTGAGCGGAGAGGCACTGCTGCCAAGGGAATAGGCCGCCACTTAGGTAAGGGTCGTACAACAGGTCGAAAAATCGAGGTACCTACTGCGCCTCTGCCAACTTGCGCTCCCGCTGCCACTGCAGCTTGTCGCGATATTCCTGATATAGCGTGCTAAATCCGGCCCAATAGTAGCTGCATACAAAAAGAAGCAGGAAGGGGAGCGACGGATAATTGGACGTGTCAATCGCAAAAGACACCATGAACGCAAAATAAGTACCAATAGCAATTTCTAAATACGGCAGAATTCCACTCCTCCGGCGATACGAAGCCGACGTTACTTTGACCTTCCCGGTACCGATGGCGTACTTGGGAGTCCGCGCGAAGCTCGTTTTTATTCCAAGCAAAGCCTCGATTACGCCTTTACTATTACTCACCGTTAACGCTATTCCGGCCGCCATCAACATCGGCAAGAATGCGATCGACTTCCACCATCCCTTCGGATAAAGCACTTTCTGCGCATACAGGTAAAAAGCCGAAATCGACCAAAAGGACGCGACAATCAGAGGCAGATCGATCATCACCATTTGGAACCAGCCCATGTAGAAGCGTACGATCATGACCGGAAGCGTCAGCATGGACACGATAATCATCAGTGGATATGAAATGTTTGGTGTCAGGTGCATGAACGCTTCCACTTTTACGCGGAGCGGAAGGTCTGCCTTGAAAATCCGCGGCAAGAGCTTGAGAGCAACTTGGGTCAAGCCTTTTGCCCATCGCGCCTGCTGTACCTGAAAGCCGTGTGTGTCCACCGGCAGTTCCGAGGGACAATCGACCGTCGGAACATAAACAAATCGCCAACCTTTAAGCTGAGCTCGATAGCTGAGATCGGAATCTTCCGTAAGGGTCTCGTGCTGCCAACCGCCGGCATCGTCGATCATTGTCCGCCGCAGGACACCGGCCGTTCCGTTGAAGTTGAAAAACAATCCGGAAGAGCAGCGCGCGCCATGTTCCAGAACAAAGTGCCCATCCAGCAGCATGGCTTCTACTTGGGTCAGAATATTGAAATCCCGATTCAAGTAGCTCCAGCGGGTTTGCACGACGCCGACTCCTTCATCGACAAAGAAGTCAACCGTGCGCTTTAAAAAGTCAGTTGGAGGAACAAAGTCGGCATCGAAGATTGCGATTAGCTCGCCGGTCGCAGTTTGTAGCCCTTCCTGCAGGGCTCCGGCCTTATAACCGTGACGGTTTGTCCTATGGAGATATTCAATCGGATATCCCGCACTCCGGTATTCGTTGCAAAGCCGCTCGGTGTAGGGGTGCGTCTCGTCGGTGGAGTCATCCAAGACCTGAATCTGGAGCAGTTCGCGGGGATACTCGATTTTGCAGACTTCCTCCAGCAGTCGCGCGACTACAAAACGCTCATTGTAAAGCGGCAACTGAATGGTCACCTTCGGCAGGACTTCATACTTTGCCGGAGCCGTTTGCAAAAGCTTTTTGTAATGCCTTCGATACCGCCGGATGGTCTCGTAGCGATGCACGCCGTAAACAGAAAGAACAACCAAGACGCCAAAATACGGAATCAGAAGTGCCCAGTCAAAAAAGGAGAGTTGGTAAATGCCGGAAAACGGATCGTCGAAGAGCCAATTGGAGATTTGTGCGTTGAGCGACGGCGCGGCAAGAAGTGCCAATACGGGGGGGGCCAAATGCATAGCTTCCTGTGAAGAGTTTAAACTATTTTAGCGGCTTTTCTGCGTCGGAAGAAATGTAAGACAGCTTTCATTCGCATTCGGAAGATCCAGCGATTGTGTTGAGCTCATCTCACAGTAGTTGCCGGGCACGAAGAAATATCTCACGTAACATCTCCGCCGTGAGTCGTTTCGTTGATGTATTTTGCTGGCTGGGATGATACGACGCTAAAACCAGCGGGCCGTCCTTATCGGGCCGAAACGTAGCGCCATGAGCAAAACGAAAGGGAGCTCTGGACCCGATACGCCCTGCGGCCTGTAAAACGGAAAGATACGCTTGGAGCCCAATACCTCCCAAGGCAACAACAACTTGGATGTTCTTTAAACAAGCAAGTTCGCGGACAAAGAACGGGCGGCATTCCAGGACCTCCTCCCGTGTGGGTTTATTGTCCGGCGGGACGCACCGAACAGGACAAGTGATGTAGGCATCCCGCAAAACAAGCCCGTCCTCTTGTGACACGCTGTGCGGTTGATTCGCAAATCCTGCTTCAAAAAGGGCGCGGTACAGGTAATCGCCCGATCGATCTCCCGTAAAGATTCTGCCCGTCCTATTGGCCCCGTGTGCTCCCGGCGCAAGTCCAACAATCAAAAGGCGCGCATCCAAGTCCCCAAAACCCCGGACCGGCCTGCACCAATAATCCTGGCCTTGATAAGCCCGCCTCTGGACCGCGCCGATCTGTTCGCGGTGAGATACCAGCCGCGCGCATTTTCGGCAATTCACCACCTCTTTGTTTAAAATCTCGAGGCGTGATAATTCCCCTTCTTCGGCGATCGTTCGAGTTATAACAGCAGACATCCCGTCGCGATTATAAAGCTTGCACGCCGCAGCGCGTCTATAACCCGCTAACCAGCTTCATCTCGGCCGCGCTCTGAAGCGTAGCCACCGGTACGTGCGCAGGACCTTTCCGCGCGGTATCCAGAGAGTTAGCCAGCGCTCTCAAGGAATATCTCGAGAAATCGACAGCCGAAGACGTCCGGAACATCGGTAAGATATCGGAAAAGAGCTCAACCAGCCTCTGATCTCTCCATCCGCGCGCCGCCTCTTCCCGCAATGTGCGGATAGCGTTTTCCGGGCTCATTGCCGGCTTGTAGGCGCGGACTGTTGTCAGGGCATCATAGATGTCCGCGACCTGGAGAATACGCGCCAGCAACGGAATTTCCTCACCTTTTAGCTTGTCCGGGTATCCGGATCCATCCCATCGTTCATGATGATGCCGAATAATGGGCAGCACCGCCGACATGGACCGCATGCCGCTGCAGATCTTTTCTCCTCGCGCGGTATGCCCCTCCATGACGCACCACTCCTCGGAGGTTAGCCTGCCCGGCTTGAATAAAATGCTGTCAGGAATTACTACTTTGCCTACATCGTGAAGGTATCCCCCTCGTTGCAATGCAAGAATGTCTTGCGGACGCAAGCCGAGACTGACGCCCATGGCCGCGCACATCACGGCAATTCGTTCACAATGCTGGCCCAATTCCGGATCGCGCCCTTCCACCGACTGGGCTAACGAAAACAGGACCGCTTCGGAATCGTCCAGTGACTCGATCGCCGATTTGCGCCGCAGATTTGCTTGTACGCGAGCGCGAATTGCTCGGGGTTGCAGGGGCCTGGTCAAGAACTCGTTTGCGCCTGATTCGATCGCCAGTATCTCTTCTTCAACGCCACCTTCGCTGGACAAAATAAATATTGGGAGCAACTCGGTTGCGGTCGCCTTACGCAGTGTGCGGCAAAATTCGATGCCGCCGATCTCCGGAGCTTGGTAATCGATCAGAACAAGGTCGATTTGCCCGGACGCGATAGCTGAAAAAGCCGGCGCGGTGGAGTCTACCTCGAGGAGTTCATACTCGGGTTCCCCAAGAACCGCCCGGAGCGCATGACTGTTGCCGGCGTCATTATCCACGACCAAAATTCTGCTTCGCGCGGAACCGGGCAGCTTGCCTGTCCTATTCGGGCCGCAGGATGACCGGTTGACAGCCGGTAAGCACTTGTCCTCCAATTGTGTCGGTCTGAATGCCATGGAAACTGCGCCTTCAATCTCTCTATCCACCTAAGTGCGGCCAACATTGGAAAAATCTTTTGTGAGTTGACGAGTGACACGAAGCCCTGGTACTGTGCACCCCAGTACTGCAGGGTCTAGTACTCTATGGAAGAGGGCTAAATCGAGAGCCAACTGCTGTTAACGAGTGATGATAAGATGTGGCGGGATCTACGCAAATGCTTCGTAGCCAATCAGATAAGGCTATAAAAGTACTACTGATCGAGGACAATCCTGGCGATGTGCGCTTGCTGGAAGAGGCATTCAAAGAGTTGAATGCGAATATTCTGATACAAGTAGCCCGCGATGGTGCTGAGGGGTTAGACATGGTATTCCAATCTCCCGAGCTACGGAAAGCGAACTGCCCTGACCTCATTTTGCTCGATTTGAACCTGCCCAAGATTAACGGGCACGATGTCCTCGCCCGGATCAAGAGCGATCCTTCGACCTCCCAAATTCCCGTCATTGTTCTGACATCCTCCCGCGCCGAGTCCGACATCCGGCGCGCTTATCAGGCTCACGCAAATGCTTACCTGAAAAAACCTTCAAACCTTGACGGCTTAATCTCGGCGGCTAAGGACATTAAGAACTTTTGGCTGGAGACGGCCACTCTGCCGATCTAGTTCGGCGAGAAAGAGTTTACGGGATGCTCCAGCCATGCGCTCCCACTACTTTTGGGCAGCCCGAAATTATCGGAACTGTCATACAGTTATTGGGTAAACCTTTACTTCCCGTGTTTTAATTGAATTGCAGGTTCCCGCAAGCGCATCTACTTTTAGTGGGCGGTCCTCGCCACGTCTCGACCTTCCATCTTCAAGGAGTCACCCCAAAGTTGAATACAAAAGTCGCCGTTTCTCCCGCTCAAGTGCGAGAACCCGCTGACCGCTGGACCACCACCGATGCCGCCGAGCTGTATGACGTCGCAAGCTGGGGCAAGGGATATTTTTCTGTCGGCGATAACGGCAACCTCTTTGTTCACCCGACAAAAGAACCCCATCGTCGAATCGATCTGAAGCAGCTTGTCGACACCCTGGGGTGGCGCGGCATATCGCTGCCGATCCTCATTCGTTTTGCTGAAATTCTCAAGCATAGGCTGGGCGAAATGCACCAGGCATTCGACCTCTCCATTCGCGAGCACGGCTACCAGGGCGGCTATTGCTGCGTTTACCCCATCAAGGTAAATCAGCAGCGCCAAGTGGTCGAGGAGGTGTTCAAATTCGGCCGGGTTTACCGATTTGGACTCGAAGCGGGCTCGAAACCGGAGCTCTTGGCTGTCCTGGCCATTGCGGACAACGAGACACCCATTATCTGCAATGGGTTCAAGGACGACGAGTACATCGAAATGGTGATGCTTGCGAAAAAGATCGGCCGCCGCATCACTCCGGTCGTCGAAAAATTTACCGAGCTGGAGCTGATTGCCAAGTACGCCGAAAAAGTCGGCGTAAAGCCCACCATCGGAATTCGCATCAAGCTGGCGAGCCGCGGCTCTGGCCGGTGGAAGTCCTCTGGAGGTTATCGCTCCAAGTTCGGATTGACCGTCAGCGAGGCGCTCAAGGCCGTGGAATATCTGAAAGAGCGCGGCATGGAAAGCAGCCTTGAACTGCTGCATTTCCATCTCGGTAGCCAAATCACAAATATTCGCCAGATCAAAGCCGCCGTCAACGAAGCGGCCCGCATCTATGTCGAATTGAAGAAGCTGGGAACCGGACTTCAATATATCGACGTAGGCGGAGGCTTGGGCATCGACTACGACGGCTCGCAAACGGATTTCGAGTCTAGCGTGAACTACACCCTCGAGGAGTACGCCCGCGACGTCGTCTACCAAATTCAGAGCATCTGCGACGAAGCGGAAATTCCTCACCCGACCATCATTTCCGAAAGCGGTCGCGCGGTTGTCGCTTATCACAGCGCGCTCGTCTTCAATGTTCTCGGCGTCAGCGGATTCGGGGAAGAAGATCTTCCATCCAGTGTGTCGGACGAGTCTGAACAGTGCCTGATCGACTTGGTGGAGACGTACCGTTCCATTACGAAGAGAAATCTGCTTGAGTCTTATCACGACGCCCAGCAGGCGCTCGATTCGGCTTTGAACTTATTTAGCTTGGGTTACCTACCGCTGGCCCAGCGCAGCCTTGCGGAAAATTTCTTCTGGGCGGTCGCTCGCAAAATCCTGAAGCTAGCAGGAGAGCTCGACTACTTTCCTGAAGAACTGGAGGGCTTGGACGCGATGCTCTCCGACACTTACTTCTGCAATTTCTCGCTCTTTCAAAGCATGCCTGACAGTTGGGCCGTGAAGCAACTGTTCCCCATCATGCCGATCCATCGCCTGAATGAGCAGCCTACCAGACACGCCGTTCTCGGCGACATCTCTTGCGATTCGGACGGCAAAGTCGATCAGTTTATCGACCGCCGCGACGTGAAAAAAACGCTGCCGCTACATCCGTATACAAACGAGCCCTACATTCTAGGCGCGTTCCTGATTGGGGCCTATCAGGAGATTCTCGGCGACCTGCACAATCTCTTCGGCGATACCAACGCGGTACACGTCAGCCTGGACGAGAACGGTGAAGTGATTCTCGATACCGTTGTACAGGGCGACACCGTTCGCGAAGTTCTCAACTACGTGAACTATAATTCGACGGCTCTTTTGGATGAGTTCCGCCGAGACGTTGAAGTGGCCGTTCGCGAGCAACGCATCGGCTACGAGGAATCAGGCCGTCTGCTGAAGTTCTATGAAGAAGGATTGCAGGGCTATACATACCTCGAGCAATAGTGTCCCGGCCGCTTCGAATCGTTCTCGTCTCTCCCCGTAACCCGCTCAACATCGGAGCCGCCGCGCGAGCGATGAGCAACTTCGGGTTCGCCGAGTTGCGGCTCGTAAACCCTTATGACCTCGCTTTCAAGGAAGCCCGGTCCGCCGTTCGCGCCCACTACATTCTGGAACAGGCGCAAGTCTTCTCAGCGTTGGCTGATGCCGTGCGGGACTGCTCATTAGTCGTAGGAACCACGGCCGTCGGCCATCGAGATCTACACTTGCCGCTCCATCGCCTGGAGAGCGCGGGCTCGCTAATCAACGAGCATCTCTCTGCGGAAACTCCGGCCGCTTTGTTGTTTGGTTCCGAAAAGTTCGGTCTATCCAACGAGGACATGAGCCACTGCCACTGGCTGCTGCGCATTCCCACCCGCGACGAACACAGCTCCATGAACCTGGGGCAGGCGGTTTCCATTTGCCTCTACGAACTAAGCCGCGAGCAGAGGGAAGTGCAAAAACGCTTCGAGCCCCAGCCATCGGCGTCCGCTGAAGAAGGGGAAAGGTTCACCACAATCCTGCTCGATCTGCTCACCCGATCCGGCTATGTACACGAGCATACGGAAAAGACCACCGAAATCAAAATTCGCCGTCTAGTTAAGCGCATGGGGCCGCCCGCCGGAGATGCCGAAACGTGGCTCGGCATTTTGCGGCAGATTCTGTGGAAAGTCCGCCAAAATCCTTAACCTGCTATTCTGATTCCCGATGACGAAGGTGCAGCTCACGTTCAAACTCTCGCGCGGCTTGAACGACCAGGATTTAGACAATATCTCCCGTGTTCATGCCGTTTATGGATTCTTCGCCGTGCGCCCGCGTCCCTCTGGTGACGAGCTTTTCGTTGAATACGACGCCTCCCGTCTCACGCCCCAGGACGTCCGCTGCAATCTAGGCGAGCATGGCCTGCCGATTGTCTGATCCGCTGTGGCGCTGAGCCATTGCGAGCGGGTATCTTAAGTGAGATGAAGGCCGCTCGATCTCTGCTGCTTGCACTATCTGTCTGTACCTCATTGGCCGTGGGCCAAACCGACTGGCCCGCTTACGGCCATGATCCTGGAGGCCAGCGCTTCTCTCCGCTCATGCAGGTTAATCGAGCGAACGTGAAATCATTGAAAGTCGCCTGGACCTTCCGCACGGGCGACGCCTACCAACCGCACGATAATAGGCCTGCCATTTTCGAATCGACGCCGCTCTATATCGATGGCGTGCTTTTTCTAAGCACCCCGCTCGGTCGCATCATCGCCCTCGACCCCGTTACCGGAAAGCAGAAGTGGGCCTACGATCCGCAAGTAAACAAAGACGCCGGCTACGGCGATTATGCGAATCGCGGCGTTTCCACCTGGAAGTCGCCCTCAGGCCAACGGCGCATCTTCATCGCGACCATCGATGCCCGTCTCATTTCCGTGGATGCACTCACTGGTAAGCTGTGCCGTGACTTCGGCGATAACGGAATCGTCGATCTGCGCCACGACCTAAGAATCGCCCCGCAACACTTCTCGGATTACGAAGAAACTTCACCACCCGCCGTCATCGGCAGCACAATCGTCCTTGGTTCCGGCATCGCCGACAACCGCGCTACCGATCAGCCCAGCGGAGAAGTGCGCGGCTTCGACGTCATTACCGGAAAGCTGAAATGGACGTGGGACCCCATTCCCCAAGCTCCGCACGCGCCCGGAGCAGATACATGGAAAAATGGCAGCGCCCAACGAACCGGCGCGGCCAATGCCTGGTCCGTTATCGCGGCCGATCCCGCGCGTAACCTGGTGTTCGTTCCTACCGGAAGCGCCAGTCCCGACTACTACGGCGGCGAGCGCCCCGGCAACAATCTTTTTGCGGATTCCATCGTTGCCCTGCGCGGCGACACCGGCAAAATAGTGTGGTACTTCCAAACCGTCCATCACGATCTCTGGGATTACGACATTGCCTCGCCGCCGCTGCTGTTCGACATGCACCGAAACGGCCGGACCATTCCAGCTATTGCGGTCGGTTCGAAAACGGGCAATCTCTTCCTCCTCAATCGGGAAACGGGCAAGCCTATTTTCGGGGTGGAAGAACGCCGCGTTCCCCAAAGCGATGTGCCCGGCGAGGTCTCCTCGCCTACTCAACCGTTTCCAACAAAGCCCGCTCCAGTGACTCCACAGCAGATGACCGCCAGTGACGCCTGGGGCCCGGACGAAGCGAGCCGCCGCTGGTGTCGGGAAGAGATCGGCAAGCTTCGGGCGAACGGAATATTTACGCCGCCATCGCTGCAGGGCTCCCTCATGATGCCGGGGAACATCGGAGGCATGGCTTGGGGCGGGGAAGCCTACGACCGCGTTCATGGACTTTTGATTCTACCTGAGAATCATCTCGCCTCCGAAGCTCGCCTAATTCCACGCGCCCAGTTTCGCCAGCGGATCCAAGCAGAACACCGCAACCTGAATGGCGGCTGGGAGTTCGGCGCACAGCGCGGTACGCCGTATGGAATGATGCGTAGATTTCTATTAAGTCCCAGTGGCTTTCCTTGCACGGCACCGCCCTGGGGAACGCTACTGGCGATCGACGTAAACACCGGCGAGAAAAAATGGGAAGTACCGATAGGGAGTTTCCCGAAAGCGCCAGCGGGTACAGGTTCGATAACGCTCGGCGGACCCATCGTAACGGCAGGCGGCATCGTCCTCATGGCAGGCACGCTCGATCCCGCTATCCGCGCATTTGATGTGCAAACCGGTCGCGAATTGTGGAAAGGAATATTGCCCGCCAGCGCACGCTCCACCCCCATGACCTACAAAGGCACGAACGGCAAACAGTACATCGTCGTCAGCGCGGGCGGCTGGGGCCTTCCCCAATCGGGACCTCTCGGAGATTATCTGGTCGCCTTCTCGCTTTAGCCCTACTGCACTTCCAGCGTGACCGTAACGCTGGCGTGAATGTCCAAATTTCCCGCTTCTATCGGAGTGGGCTGAATTCCTCCTACAACCATCGCTCTCGATTGCATCATCATAGGACGCACAGGAGATGTTCCCCCGCTCGCTTCCGCCTGAAGAACTCCCGTGACCCGAAGACTTAACGCCTTGGCTATTGCTTCCGCACTCGCGCGTGCCTTTACAGCCGCTTCCGCCAACGCCTGCGATCGCACGGCGCTGTCATCCTTCAACATAAACGAAATTCCCTGTACGTTGTTCGCGCCCGACTGTGTAGCTGCGTCGAGTACTTTGCTCGTGAGAGACAAATCATCTATCGTCACCTCCACCGTATTGCTAGCCTGATAATCCACAATTTTTCCAGGGCCGCCCTCCTTGGGAAATTGATACTGCGGCGATACCGAATAGCCGGATGTCTTCACCTCGCCGCCATTTCCGAGCGTCCGCTTTACCACCTCCAACACATGGGATGTCTGCGCCGCATTTTGGGCCGAAGCCTCCTGGGCGCTAGCCGCCTGAGTTTGCACGCCAATCGAAACCTGCGCCCGGTCTGGCTTAGCGGTGACGGTAGCCTCCCCCGACGCGCGAACTACATGCGGCGGTCTCGCCGGTTCTTGCGCGGTCATCACACCGGCAAATAGAAAACACGCAACAGCGACGGGGCGTAGCATACCCCTTACGTTATCAATTTCGGGCTCAATAGCACTCCCACAAAATGATAAGGATAAGCAGTGAGATTATGTGTTAGTGCCAAGTCGGCCCCACATTATGAAGCACACCATTTTTAGTGCGTTCGCTTTTGCCGCAATGCTCTGTTGCACTGCGCCTGTTTTGGACGCCCAGGCCTCTCGAATTTCTATGCAACCTTTCGGAAAGACTCCAGACGGGCACGAAGTGTCCTTATATACTCTGTCGAACAAAGCGGGAATGCAGGTTTCCATCACCAACTACGGTGGCACCATTACCTCCATCAAAGTTCCCGACCGCAACAAACACTTCGACGATGTTGTTCTTGGATTCGACAATTTGGATGGCTATACCGCGCCGTCGAACAAGTCGTATTTTGGAGCCACCATTGGCCGCTACGCCAATCGCATTGCGCACGGCACCTTCGCGTTGGACGGGAAGACCTACCATATTCCGACCAACGAAGGCACGAACATGCTTCACGGCGGCACCGTCGGCTTCAATAAGCGCGTCTGGACGGCCAAGGAAGTCTCCAGTTCCTCCGGACCGGCACTCGAATTGCACTATCTCAGCCCCGATGGGGAAATGGGTTTCCCCGGCGACATGTCCGTGACGGTGCGCTTCTCTCTTAATGATAAAAACGAATTGCGCCTGGAATATATGGCAACCACCGACAAGCCAACGGTTCTCAATTTGACCAATCACTCTTATTTCAATCTGTCGGGCCAAGGTAACGAAACGATCCTCCACGACAAGGTCACCCTCATGGCCAATCAATTTACGCCGGTGGACAAGGACCTGATTCCAACCGGGCAAATCAAAGAAGTGGCCGGGACGCCCTTTGACTTTCGTAAGGCGACAGTGATTGGCGCGCGTATTGACCAGGACAACGAACAGTTGAAACTTGCCAAGGGCTACGACCAGAATTGGGTGTTAGACAACAAAGGCGAGTCCATTGCGCTGGCAGCGAAAGTAGAGGACCCGAAATCAGGGCGTGTCTTGGAGGTGCTCACCAACCAGCCTGGCATTCAGTTCTATACCGGCAATCAACTCAACGGGACTAACCATGGAAAGGGCGGCAAAGTGTATCAACGTAACGATGCGGTGTGTTTAGAAACACAACACTTTCCCGATTCGCCGAACCATTCAAACTTTCCATCCACCGTGTTACGGCCCGGCCAGAAATTCGATCGCACCACGATCTTCCGTTTCTCCACCGAGTAATCCCGGCCTGCCTCACTTTGCAACGCGGCGCAAAGTCAGTGCGTCTGGACGAAGCGTCGCGTTGTGCATTTTCTTCCAATCGTCGGTGACATGGATAAGCTTGCCTGTGATATGGTTGCTCGCTTCGGAAGCCAGAAACGCGGCAATCTCTATCTGGGCATCTGGAGAAACCCCGCCTGTTCTCCTCGTTTCCACCGCCGCGCTCACCACCTTGGCGTCCAATCGGGCCTCTGCCCGAATAATTTCATCGGTCATGTTCGTGTAGGCAAATCCGGGATCGAAGCAGTTCACTTGGATGTTGTGGTGCATCATCTCCGCCGCAAGACACTCCACAAAACGCACGGTTGCCGTTTTAGAAGTCGCATAGGCTGTGAATCCGTCCTTCGGCTGGTTATCGCTCTCGCAGGCCAGGACAATAATCTTTCCCTTCCGCTTTTCCACCATGGACGGCAATACCGCCCGGCAGGAGTGAACCACCCCCAGTAAATTGATTTGAATCGCCTCTGTCCAGGACTTCAATGAACTCTGCAGGAACGAATTGAGCGGCCCGGTGACGCCCGCCGCGCAGATCAAAAGATCCGGCGCACTGCCAAACGCTACTCTTGCCCGATCCACGGCCACGTTCAACTGCTCCGGATCGGTCACATCTGCTCGAATTCGAAGTGCGTTGCCTCCGGCCTGCTCAATCTCGATATGAGCTAAATCGATTTCGGCCTTGCTGCGGCCGACCAACGCGATCCTGGCACCCAATCGCGCAAACCCGAGCGCCAAACGCTTACCAATGCCGCGCCCGGCACCCGTTATCAGAACGCTCTTGTTTATAAATTCTTTGTTTGACGTACGCACTCTGCCCGATCTTGAAAGCCGGCCACCGAAATAGTAGCCCACATATTGAAGGTAGGAATAGCTATGGAAGTTACCTCAGAATACTTCTTAATCGTAGCGGCAACAGTACCTCCGAAAAATCGCGGCCTTCTGTTCACGTCATCGCCCACGAATTTAGCGTTTTTGCGCTATACTTGCCCATAGCGGACTCGTATCCGGACCGATGGCGGTTCCGTGTCCCAAAATCTACCGTAAGAGGCGAATGAGTAAAGAAGACAGTATTGAAGTTACCGGCACAGTCGTGGAAAAGTTCCCTAGCGGTCTTTTTAGTGTTCAACTAGATCAAGATCGAACTGTTCTTGCGCACCTGGCAGGAAAATTAAGACGAAATCGAATTCGAGTGTTAGCTGGCGATCGAGTCACCCTGGAGATGTCTCCCTATGACCTCACCAAGGGAAGAATCACATACCGCCACAAGTAACACCTCCCACTCTCCTTCCTCTCCCAAGCGCCGCGTACTTCTCATTTTCGGCACGCGGCCCGAAGCAATAAAGCTTTGTCCACTCATCACTGTGCTGCGCACTCCTCAGTACTCTTCCGCCATGGAGCCGGTCATCTGTGTTACCGGACAGCATCGGGAGCTCCTCCGCGGAGTGCTGCAAGCCTTCGACATCGAACCTGACTATGATCTCGACCTGATGCGCTACGACCAGACGCTATCGTCGCTCGCCTCGCGTCTGCTTTCTGGCTTGGAGCCGGTCTTCAAGGCCGTCAAGCCGTCTCTGGCCGTTGTGCAAGGAGATACCAGCACCACCCTGGCCGGCGCGCTTGCTGCGTTTTATTGCCGCGTTCCGGTCGCCCATGTGGAAGCCGGCCTGCGAACCTTCGATTTGAGCGCGCCCTTTCCGGAAGAGATGATCCGCGTTCTAACCAGCCGGCTTGCCGCCCTCCATTTTGCTCCCACTGAGCAAGCGGCCGAAAACCTCAAGCGCGAAGGCGTATCGCCCCAATCCATACGCGTCACTGGAAACACAGGAATCGACGCCGTGCTTACAGTGCGTGACCGCTTGCGGACAGGCGTACTTTCCGGTGTTTCCGTGCCCCTCGATCCTAAGAAAAAGCTCATCGTCGTTACCGCACATCGCCGTGAAAGCTTCGGTGAAGGGCTCGCCGCCATCTGTGACGCTGTACGGGATCTCGCGTTGCGTAGCGACGTGCAGATTGTGTGGCCCGTTCATCCGAACCCAGCCGTGGAACGAATCGTTCACGGGCGATTAGGCACTACACCAAATGTGATTTTACTCGGGCCGCTGGACTATGTGCCCTTCGTGGACCTGCTGCAACGCGCTTATCTGCTCATTACCGATTCCGGCGGCATCCAGGAAGAAGGGCCATCTCTAGGCAAACCGATTCTCGTTCTACGCGAGAAAACCGAGCGTCCCGAGGCGATTGAAACAGGCACCGTCAAACTGGTCGGTTGCGACCGCCAGAAGATTACGGCCGAAGCCGCACGGCTGCTGGAGGACGAAGCCCATCAGGAGCGCATGTCGCGCCTGCACCATCCCTATGGAGACGGAAAAGCCAGTACTCGTATCGCGGCAAGTATCGCTGCGTTTCTAGAACTGAAAATCTAGCCGGGAGCGTAAGGGCTCTTAATCCGGGCAGCCAATCTTGGCTGCAGCTTTTCCGGCGACTTGCTCCGGTCGAGCATCTATGGGATACTGAATCCGAGATGCCAGCCCACAAGGGACACCCCCTCGAAGCCGATATGCTGCAAGGCACTCTTGACTTGCTGATTCTGCAAACCCTCGTTCTCGGTCCGGCGCACGGCCATACCATTGCCCATGTCATCGAGCAGCGATCGGAAGATGTTCTGCAGGTCGAGCACGGCTCTCTATACCCTGCGCTGCACCGCCTGGAAAATCGCGGCTGGATCGCGTCGTTTTGGGGAACCTCCGAAAATAACCGCAAGGCCCGATATTACCGGCTGACCGCCGCGGGCCGTAAGCAGCTTCTCGAACATACGAGCCGCTGGGATAAACTGGTCCGCGCCGTGAATCGGGTCTTGCGACCGGCTGAAGAGTAGGTACGACGAGATGCGTTGGAGCCGTTTCTTTCACCGCAAGCATTGGGACGGGGAGCGCGCCCGCGAGCTGGAGGCGTATCTTGAAATCGAAACGGAGGAAAACCTCGCACGCGGCATGTCTCCCGAGCAGGCGCGCCAAGCCGCGCGGCGCAAACTCGGAAATTCCACCCTGATTCGCGAGGAGATCTATCGCATGAACAGCATCCGGTTTTTCGAAACTGTCTGGCAAGACGTTCGCTACGGCGTGCGAACGCTCGCGAGAAGCCGAGTCTTCACCTTCGTCGTGATCGCCTCGCTTGCGCTCGGCATCGGAGCCAACACCGCGATCTTCAGCTTGATTGACGCGGCTCTGTTGAAGATGCTTCCCGTGCGCAATCCCGAGCAGCTCGTCGAATTCAAGGCCAGCAATCCGGCGTTCGGAGCGTACAACGCATTTGCTTATCCGGCCTTCAAAGAATTCCGGGATCGCAATCGAGTGTTTTCCGGCGTGCTCGCGTTTTACCCGTTATTTATGGATATCGATATCGAAGTAAACGGGCAAGGAGGCGTCGCTAAAGGGCAGGTGGTTTCGGGCGATTATTTTTCCACGCTGGGCGTTAATGCCATCCTCGGGCGCACCATCGAGCCCGGCGATGAGAAAAGCGCAAATCCGGTGGCTGTCATCAGCTACAGCTATTGGCGCAAGCGCTTCGCGCTCGATCCAGCGGTGGTGGGGAAACACGTCGTCATCAACAACTCTCCTTTCACCATCATCGGAGTGACGCCGCCCGAGTTTTTCGGTCTCCAGCCCGGCAAACCAATCGATGTCTCGACTCCACTGACAACAATCGCGCAGCTCAGCCCGGGATTTGCGGCGGCTGGTACGCGCGACGACCTTCTGACTACACCGTCTCAGAGTTGGCTTAGCGTTATGGGCCGGTTGAAACCGAGTGTCACAAAACAAAAGGCCTTAGCCAATTTGCAGCCGGTTTTCCGCCAAGCCATACGCGAGGCGGTTGCAGGCCCCAATGCTCCTGTCTTTCGGCGGCGGTTTTATCTTGCGAGCACGTTTCGATTGGACTCCGGCGGACAAGGGCTCGCCGCACTCCGCGAGAAGTATTCCAAACCTCTTTGGATACTCATGGCGATTACAGGTCTGCTGCTGCTGGTGACCTGCGCGAATGTCGCCAATCTGATGCTGGCGCGTGCCGACGCCCGGCAGAACGAAATTGCGGTCCGGCTGACCGTGGGGGCCAGCCGCCTGCGCCTGATGCGCCAATTCCTTACGGAAAGCGTTCTGCTCGCTCTATGCGGCGGCGCTCTCGGTCTAATCGCCGCTTTCTGGGCCTGTAGATCTCTTTTGGTTTTGATGTCGCAGGCGGGCGCGCCTCTTTCGTTAAGCGTCCAGCCCGATACCACCGTCCTCGGCTTCACGCTCCTGGTCTCCGTGTGTACGGCTATTCTGTTTGGCTTAGCGCCGGCATGGCGCGCGGCTCGGCTAAAGATCGAGAACACACGAATCCACGGAAGATCGGGAAGCCGTTCCATGCTTGGAAAGACACTCATCGTTTTGCAAATCGTCGTGTCGTTGATGCTCATGATCGGCGCTGGCCTGCTGGTGCGCAGCCTCGAAAACTTAAAGGATTTCGATCCGGGCTTCAACAAAGAGAACGTTCTGCTATTTTCGGCCGCCCCCGTCACGGTCGGCTATCGAGACAGCGGCTATCAGGACAACCAAGTTGTTCCACTCTACAAGCGCTTGCTCGGCCGGATCAATCGAATCCCTGGCGTTCGCTCGGCAACTCTTTCCTTCTACAGCCCTCTCGGACGCTGCTGCGGAGATATCATGCCGAAGACTGACGGGTCCACCCCGCCGTCCGTCAAAGAGACGGCCAGCGTCGGCCTAGATGTGGTCGGGCCGGATTATTTCACCACGCTCCAAACTCCCGTGCTCTCCGGCAGGGACTTTACCGACGACGACCAAGCCGGAGCTCCCAAAGTCGCCATCATCAATGAAACCATGGCGCACGATTACTTCGGCAACGCAAATCCGATTGGGCGACACGTGAACGCGCCGGGATGGGATCCAGACTGGCGCGCAATCGTCGGCGTGACAAAGGACGCGAAAGGTCGCGATCTCCGGCAACCCCCGATGCCTATGGTTTACCTACCGCTGTACCAAGATCCGATGGGCTCGGTGACGTTTGAGGTCCGCACCGCGATCAATCCTCACAGTGCGGCGAGGGCCATCCTGCACGCTGTCAAAGCAACCGACAGCCGCTTGCCCGTCTCGGACGTCAAGACGCTTGAGGAGCAAGTGGACCAATCGTTGATTCAGGAACGTCTGGTCGCTTCGCTTTCGAGTCTGTTTGGCGTGCTGGCTTTGCTCCTGGCCGCCGTGGGTCTCTACGGCCTCATGACCTATGCGGTGAATCGGAGAACGGCCGAGATCGGCATTCGCATGGCGCTCGGAGCCACGCGCCTCCAGATCGCCGGTATGATTCTTGGGGGAACACTGCGCTTGGTGGTTATCGGTCTCTTGCTTGGAATACCTGCCGGAATGGCCGCCTCCCGCCTGATCGCCAGCGAATTGTACGGCGTAAAACCGGATGACGCGCTCACGATCCTCCTCCCCAGCGCCGTGATGGCGGCAATTGCGGTGCTGGCGGCCTGGCTCCCCGCCCGGCGAGCGTCCCGCGTGGATCCGATGACAGCGTTAAGGCACGAATGATTCCGTAACGTCACTCGCCTCCCATCCATCCCCTTGGACACTCCCGAACCCGAGTTGTGAGAGTGAGCGTTGCGTAAGCGATCTTTTTCAACCGGCGCAGATGCTCATTAGCACTCCTACAGGAACCTTGCATTTAGGCGAGCGTCCACTACCATAGAAAGTTGCCCCCTTTGAACTCCCTCGGCGAAGATGCCGCCCCATCTCGACGGCGAAGATATTGGCCGCAAATCTACTTCGGCATCGCGGCCACGTCGCTGGCGTCGCTCCTGTTGGAACTGTCGCTCACGCGTGTCTTCTCGGTCATTTACTACTATCACTTCGCGTTTCTCGCCATCTCGATCGCGCTCTTCGGCCTGGGCGCCGGGGGCGTGTTTTCCTATGTTGTCGCGGGCTGGGGAAAAAAAATCTCGCTCTACTTCAAGCTCGGCCTGTTGGCCGCAACGAACGCCGTCGCCATCGTCTTGTGTCTGTGGTTCTTGCTGGCCCGCACCGGCGACATGACCACCTGGGAACTGACCTCCGCCTACTTCGTTGCCGCTATTCCTTTTCTGCTCTCCGGCACGATCGTCTCACTCGTCGTCGCCGACACCATTGAGCGGGTCGACCGCGTGTACTTTTTCGACCTTATCGGCGCCGCTGCTGGCTGCGCGGTGCTGGTGCCGCTTCTGGATCTCCTAGGTGGCCCGAACACGATCCTGGTTGCCGCTGTCCTATTCGCGGTGTCAGCAGCCGTTTGGTTTCATCTCGCCGTCATCCCGCGCGGACGTGTGTTGAGCGTGCTTCTTGGCCTGTTGCTGGTCGCCTTAATCACCTACAATTCCAAATCATCTCTTATCGACGTCAAATTCGCGAAGGGACAGAAGATTGCAAACGAGGAATTCGTGCGCTGGAATAGCTTCTCGCGCATTGCCTTAAAGCGTCAGCCCGATGGAGCCAGGCTCATCGTCATCGATGCCGACGCCAACACGTATCTGGCTGACGTCGATTTCAACCACCTCACTCCCGAACAACGCTTCAATCTCACCTACCCCGGCCCCGGTTTCGCCTATCTTTTGCGGCCCGGAGCGAAGACCGTGATCATCGGTCCCGGCGGCGGATTGGACGTTGCCCGCGCCATTGCGTCCGGCAGCAAGGACGTCACCGGTGTCGAGATCAACCCGATTATCGCCACCGTCATCATGCGGAAGAAGTTTCCGCAGTACAGCAATTACCTTTACCTTCGGCCCGAAGTCCACATCAAGGTGGAAGACGGCCGTTCCTTTATCCGCCGTTCGCATGAGCACTATCAGGTGCTGCAGGCCACGCTGGTCGATACCTGGGCCTCCACCGCCGCGGGAGCTTTCGCGCTATCGGAAAACAATCTCTACACCACGAATGCCTTCGTCGATTACCTGTCCCATCTCACCAGCGACGGCGTAATGTCATTCACCCGGTGGGGATTCAAGCCTCCCCGCGAGTCGCTTCGCGTGGTCGCGCTCGCCGACGCCGCCCTGAAACAGATTGGCGAACCCGACCCGGCGAAAAACGTGATAGTCATCCGGGAGAACAAACAGAAATTGAATGGCTGGGGAGCCCAAGACACCATTCTCATTTCCCGCCGTCCCTTTAGTGCCTCCGACATCGAGCGCGTGCAAAACGCCGCCGTCATAGGCAAACTGCAGGTCGTCTACGTTCCCGGAACCGCTAGTCCAACCGCCTTCCGCGACCTGCTGCTGGCGCGCGATTTAAATCGCTTCTATAATTCCTACGACTTCGACGTACGCCCCGTCAGCGACAACCGCCCCTTCTTCTTTTACACCGTGCAAGCCCGCGATTTATGGGATTACTTGATGCATGCCTCCCAGAAAGCGGCCGACTATAAGGTAAACAGTGCGATCCCGCTTCTGTTCGGGCTGGTCGGGATCAGCATCATCGCCACCCTGATCATTCTTTCTCTTCCCCCCCTAGTTCTGGGGCATCGTCTTCCCGCCAGCCCCGGCAGCATCCCGGCCTTGTCGTTCTTTCTCTTCATAGGCGCCGGCTACATCCTGATCCAGGTGTCTTTGATCCAGAAATTCGTTCTGTTTCTCGGCCACCCCACCTATGCGCTCACGGTCATCATCTTTTCCATGCTGCTCTCCAGCGGCCTCGGCAGCTTCGCGAGCAAGCATCTCGTGCGCGGTGATCTGGCGCGATTAAGCCGTGTGATGGTGATCATCGTCGGCGCGATCGTCGTGCTCTCGTTTGTGATTTCGCCTATTTCAGAGAGCGGCGTGTCTCTGCCGTTTCCTCTGAAGGTGTTGATTTCGGTCGCACTCATCAGCCCGGTGGGTTTCGCGATGGGTATGCCTTTTCCCACTGGGCTAACGCTACTCGAAAAAATTATGCCCGCTTCGGTCCGTTGGGCTTGGTCCATCAACGCCGCGTCAAGCGTCATGGGCTCCGCGGCTGCAATGTTCCTGGCCATCTACCTCGGCCTGCAGACCACGCTCGTCATCGGCGGGCTCCTATATTTGGCCGCCTGGATCTGCGCCCTACGCTCTCCTCTCAACCAACGCCGCGAAGCCGAACAGCTTGTGAGTACCGCCTGACAACCTTGTAGCGCCGACCATACGCTTGTATGTGCCAATAGAGGTATGAAGGTGAGAGATTTGATCCGCGAACTAAAAAACGATGGTTGGGAACTGCGATCGCAACGCGGCAGCCATCGCCAGTACACTCACCCGGCCAAGTCGGGCCGTGTAACAGTTCCTGGTCACGAGGGTGACGACCTAGCCGCCGGTACTCTCAAAAGCATCTACCTGCAAGCCCAAATCAAGCGAAAATAGGAGCACGCCATGCAATACACCATCATCATCGAAATCGCCGGGACTAACTTCTCGGCCTATGTGCCGGACCTGCCAGGCTGCATCGCCACCGGCCAAACGATTGAAGAAATCACTAGCAACATGCGCGAAGCTATCGCTTTTCACCTGGATGGTATGCGGGAGGATGGGTTGGAGATTCCTAGCCCTTCTACTCAAGCGGCAGTGGTCGAAGTCGCTGCCTGAAGGCCCAAAGGGAAAGACGCCAAGCGCACATTCCCACTGGTTTCCCGCAGCCCACCAAAATTTAATAAGATTGAAGTGAAGATTGGTAACCGATGGCTACGTCGCATCGGTCCTTCCAATTGCTTTCGAGCATGAACCCTGCCGCTTCATGAGAAAAACGCCGCAGCCCTCGACAGCACCATGTTTGTAGGAGGCATGATTTTGCAAGACAACTTAGACCAGCCAGCACGCCGCACATTTCTGAAGACAACAGCCGTTGCCGCCGCGACCGTCGCCACAGCATCTTCGGCCAACAGAGTTATGGGCGCCAACGATCGCGTCCGCGTGGCCGTCATCGGGCTTCGTGGCCGCGGATGGGACCATGTGAAGGGCTATCATCCGATTCCCAACGTTGAACTTGCGGCGTTCTGCGACGTCGACGAAAACGTGCTCCGGAAACGGCTCGCCGATGCCGAACAGATGGGAATCTCGAAGCCGCAGACCTTCGGCGATGTCCGCAAGCTGCTCGAAGATAAAAATATCGATGCCGTTTCTATTGCCACTCCCAATCATTGGCATTCCCTGATCGGTATCTGGGCGGCACAAGCCGGCAAAGACATCTACATTGAAAAACCGTGTTCCCATAACTGGTGGGAAGGCCGCCAACTGGTAAACGCCGTCAATAAGTACAAAGTGATTTGCGAACACGGAAGCCAATGCCGCTCGAGCGCCGCCATCCGCGAAGCGATGGACCAAATGCGTTCCGGTCTTCTGGGCGACGTGTATATGTCCCGTGGGCTTTGCTACAAGTGGCGCGCCTCCATCGGACACGCCCTGCCGGAACCCGTTCCCGCCGGCGTCAACTACGATCTCTGGACCGGACCCGCGCCGCTCAAGCAGTTTACGCGCAACCGTTTTCACTACAATTGGCACTGGATTTGGGATACCGGAAACGGCGATCTCGGCAACCAGGGCATTCATGAAATAGATCTGGCCCGCTGGGGCTTAGGCGTCGGTCTCCCGACCAAGATAACGGCGGCGGGCGGCCATTTCCTATTCGATGACGATCAGCAAACACCCAACATGCTGACGGTCGGCTATGAATTTCGGACACCAGAAGGCAAGACCAAAATGATGACCTTCGAGGTTCGCGGCTGGATGACCAATCACGAAGCCGGAATCGGAACCCCCGAATTTTCAGGTGGTGGTGTCCCAACCGCCGGTATAAAGGAGGCTGCTGCCGCAGGACGTAAAACCGCCGGTCCCGGGGTCGCTCAAGGCAAACCGTCCACCATCGGCAATATGTACTATGGGTCGAAAGGCTATCTGGCCATCGCAAACTACGACTCGTACAAGTCCTTCCTGGGGGATCATAATGAGCCCGGGCCTGAAAAGCACGCACCGGTGAGGAACGAGCACTTCGTCAACTTCATCGATTGTGTTCGGAGCCGCAAAGCCGAAGACATCCACGCTCCTATCTACGAAGGCTACGTGTCCACCACGCTAGTCCATTTGGCCAACGCGTCCTACCGCCTTGGCCGTACCATCAACTTCGACCCGCAAACCGAATCGGTCATCAACGATGAGGAAGCGACAACGTTGCTCAAAGGCACCTATCGCGCCCCCTATATCGTTCCGGAAAAGGTCTAGAAGAAGGCGAGACCGGGAGCGAGCAAGGCCCCTCGTACTGTTAACGCAAGGCGCCTGACTGCTTTGCAGAGACGCCTGCATCGCTCCCACATTCGCGGAGTAAGTCATAGAGTAAACCGATGGACCGCTCCAGCGAAAACTTACGGATCATTCTGTTCCGCCCATTTTGACCGAGTTCCCGGGCGAGTGTGGCATCGCTCAATAACTTCACCATCCCTCGTGTCATTCCCTCAATATCGAGTTCAGGAACCAAAAACCCTGTCTCCCTGTCCACCATACTGTCCTTGATCCCAGCGTGTGAAGTTGCAATCACCGGCAGCCCGCAAGCCGCCGCCTCCAGAACCGAGACCGCAGTGCCTTCCGAATCGCCGTTCAACGCGCGTACACTGTGCTGAGCAAACGCTCGGGCAGTCCTATCAAATGCAGAATTTGCTCTGGTGACTGCACTCCCGTAAAGACTACGCTTTGGCCAATGCCCAATCCCACTGCCATCTGTTTGCATGTATTTAGCAGCGGGCCGTCGCTCACCATCGCCAGCTTTGCCTCGGGGCATGTCTTTAACGCATCCGCGAAGGCCAGAACTGTGGCATACGGAGCCTTCTTTTCGACAAACCGGCCCACCGCCACGTAATTTTAACTCTCTACCGTCCCAATACTGTCCCAACTTGACGTGAACCCCGTTTTCCGCCCGAAGTGGAATACTAATTCGGACGAAGAAAGGGGAAAGCAGAAGTGACAAAGAGGAAACTCAGCGAAGAACAGATACTGGCAGTGGTGAAGCAACTGGAAGCGGGACGGACGGCAGCCGAGATGGCCCGCGAGGTCGGCGTCAGTACCTTCACGATTTATTCCTGGAAGGCGAAGTACGGCGGTATGGAGCCGAGTGAAGCAGCGCGGCTGCATCACCTGGAAGACGAGAACAATCGATTGAAGCGATTGGTGGCTGACCTCAGTTTAGATCGGGAAATGCTGAAAGCGCTTCTAATAAAAAACGGATTGAGCTCGTAGGCCGGCGTGCCGACGCGGCGTTCCTCCTCGAGAACTTCGCCGCAAGTCAGCGCAAAGCCTGCGAGCTGGCCAACATTGCCCGATCCAGCTTTCGTTATCGGGCCAACCTAGAGAAGGACGACAAGCTCAGAGCGAAGCTAACACAGTTAGCGCAGGAGAAGCCACGCTACGGCTATCGCCGCCTTGCCGTTCTCCTGCGCAGAGAGGGGCAGGTCGTGAATCACAAGAGACTCTTTCGGGTGTATCGTGCTGCCGGGCTGAGTGTCCGGCGCAAGAAGCGAAAGCGTTTGATGCGGGTGGGACAGCCCTTGTTTACGGCCATTAGACCGAACCAACAATGGGCCATTGACTTTGTGCATGACCGGATGGCAAACGGTCGAACGCTGCGCGTTTTGAGCATTGTCGATACGTTCACGCGTGAATGCCTGGCCTTAGAAGTCGATACCGGTTTGCCCAGCCGACGTGTCACCAGAGCGCTGGATCGCGTGATTGCCGAACGCGGCAAACCAGAACGGATTCGCATGGACAATGGCGCCGAACTGACCTCGCGACATTTCCTGGCGTGGGGCATCGATCAGCGCATCGAACTAGCCCATATCCAGCCAGGCAAACCCGTTCAAAACGCTCACGTCGAAAGTTTTCACGGTCGGCTCAGAGACGAATGCCTGAACACGCAGTGGTTTCGGAATCTCTGGCATGCACGTCGACAGATTGCCGCATGGCGCCATGAGTTTAACCAAGAACGACCGCACAGCAGCCTTGATTACCGCACGCCCTACGAGTTTGCTCAGGCGTGTCTTGCAGCAACAGCCTCATCCGTTACACAATGAGGCAACTACCGGACGGAAAATGGGTTCACGTCAAACTTCCTGTCCCAATGTCCTGCTGCGGCCTGCTGGTAGAGCAGGAGCAGCGGCGCGGTCATCTCGCCGGAATGCTCATCCTCAAATGATTTCTGAGCCAAGTACATGTAATGGTGGGCTCGATCGTTGTTGCTTTTCGTGATCGACCCAGCGTGGTGCCGGTACAGTGTCGTAATCTCATGAGAACAGATAAAAGGGTACTTATAGGAAAGCCGGAGAAAAAGATCGAAATCTTGCCCCTTGCCGCATAGATTTCTTGTAGCCGCCTTCCGCAAGCAGAATTTCCCGCCGCGCGATCACGTTCATCTGGGGAATACGCGTGTAAGGGACACACCAGAGAAAGCAATTGACCGGCTGCCCGGCCGGAATAGCTAGTTGCCAGATCCAGTCCTCGTCTTGAAAGGCCTTCGTCCTGGAAAACGCAAGCACTGCCTCGCGGTTCTTTTCCAACAATGGGACAACCACCTCACAGTGATTGCTGAGCCAGACATCGTCGGCATCTTGAAACGCGATCAACTCGTGCGACGCAGCCTCGATGCCGATGTTCCTGGAGATGGCTGACCCACTATTCCTCGGCGTGCGAATCAACTTCACGCCCTTCGCCACAAAATCCTGCACTATGGATTCGGTCCCGTCGGTCGAGCAATCATCCACAACGATGACCTCCTCCGGCCGTCTAGTCTGAGCTAATACAGAACGAATGCAGTCTGCAATGTATGACTCCGCGTTGTAGCCCGGTATGATAACCGACACTTTCTCGTTCATGTTACGCCCGTTCTATCTTCTTGACATCTCGATGTTGCCAGTAGGAACGCCGGCTAACAAATATTTGCAACTGTTCCTAAACCCAAATGTCATCTTGTGACTGCTATGTAACATTCCATTCGGTTGCGAAACAACCGGCGTTGGCCCCGTTTGGTACCAATCCTCGACGTGCCGTATCCCTTACGTCGGAACGCCTGACCACCTTTACTCAAGAAGAGCTTTCTTTTAAGGAACGCTGCAATGAACAATGCAAGTAGTCCCGATGTTTGATTTAAAACTGGAAAACGTCTCGAAGCGGTATCGCATCCGCGGGACAGGAACCTCGTAACCCGGCAACTCCCCGCACGCTGCGCCAGCGTTTCGGGGGACACAAAGAGTTCTGGGCGCTTCGCGATCTCAGCTTCGAAGTCCGTCGCGGCGAGTCGCTCGGAATCATCGGTCACAACGGTGCCGGCAAGAGCACCGTGCTCAAACTGCTTTCCCGAATCACCGCACCACCATCGGCCAAATTACCGTACGCGGACGACTCGGCGCGCTGCTTGAAGTCGGGTCGGGTTTTCACCCCGAGCTTACAGGCCGCGAAAACGCATACCTCAGCGGATCTCTTCTTGGCATGAAGCGCCAGGAGATCACGCAGAAGCTGGACAGCATCATCGATGTTCCCGTCAAGCGCTACTCCTCCGGCATGTATGTGCGTCTCGGCTTTTCCGTCGCCGTTCATTTGAGGCCGGATATCCTTTTGCTCGACGAGGTGCTTGCCGTCGGCGACGTCTCTTTCCAGGAGAAATGCAAACAACGTATTTTGTCCCTTCATGAACAAGGCATGACAATTGTTTTCATCTCGCATGACCTCAGCGCCGTTCAAAAAATCTGCCAGCGCGCCCTGCTGCTTGAGCGAGGACGGCTCGCCGTCGAGGGCACGCCCGTGGACGTCATCCGGCATTACACTTCGAAGACGGGATTCAATCCTAAGGTCCGCGCGGAAGGGGAAGTGCGCATAGCCGAAGTAGTCGATGCGCGCCTTTATGACCGCCTGGGTAATCTCACCATGAGTTTCGCGACGGGCGGCTACCTCCGCGTTCAGGTCGACTATGTAGCTCATCAAACCATCCCCATCGCCGCCGTCACCGTCTATTTCCTATCCATGGGCGGCGCTGTCGAAGCGCAATTCGCAACCTCCGCTAACGGCTTCGAGATGAAGGGAGGAACCGGAACTGCCGAATTCTGGTGCGATGAACTCGGCCTTCAGCCCGGTGTTTATCAGGTGGACATCTGCATTGAACACCCATTCACCAAACTCGGCTACGGGTGGCGGCCAAGCTGTTGCTTCATTCACGTCGAGCCCTTTGTGCGGGTTCGCGGAAACTTCTACATGCCCCACGGATCGAGGCTGCTCAACGAGGTGCGCAGCGACGCCGCAACCTACGCCGATAGTTCGGCATTACGCTGAATTGGCCTGGGCAACGGTCTTGCATCTCCTCGTTCCATCCGCTACACTTCAAAAACGAGCCATCGATTTGTCTCGTGGTTAAGTCTTCCCCGTCCGATCCATTTTTCGCGCCGTAGCGAAGCAAATTTATTTACTTCAGCAATGAGGGCGCGAGCATGTCTTTCCATGGATTTAGGAAAGTTGGCCATTCGCCAACTCTTCTTTCGGCACTTCTCTATTTCGATGTAAGTTTCATGGTGTGGGTGATCCTCGGCCCACTCGGTCCATTCATCGGAGAAGCCTATCGCCTCTCCGCCAGTCAGAAGGGTCTCTTAACAGCCCTACCGCTGCTCGGCGGTTCGCTTTTCCGCCCCATTTTGGGTTGGATGACCGAGCGCTTCGGCGGCAGGATAACCGGACTGATTGGCCTCGGCCTCACGTTGATTCCTCTGCTTTGGGCCTGGAAATTCGCGCACACTTTCGATAGCTTTCTCGCATTGGGTTTGCTCCTTGGCATCGCGGGCGCAAGCTTTGCTGCCGCACTGCCCTTGGCGAGCGGCTGGTATCCGCCTGAGCATCAGGGCCTAGCGATGGGCATCGCTGGCGCGGGCAATTCGGGCACGCTCTTGGCCACACTGTTTGCGCCGAGGCTGGCGCAAGCTTTCGGCTGGCATTCCGTATTCGGCATGGCCATGATTCCGGTCGCGGCAGTCTGGCTGCTATTCTTCTGCCTCGCCAAAGATGCTCCCGGTGCGCGTAGCGTCAGGAGCTGGAGCGATTATGCCACGCTGCTCAAAACCGCCGATACCGGCTGGTTCTGCCTTCTCTATAGCCTCACGTTCGGCGGCTTCGTCGGACTCACCAGTTATCTCTCCATCTTTTTTCACGATCAATATCGTCTGGATAAGGTCCAATCCGGTGACTTCACCACGATTGTCGTTCTCTTCGGAAGCTTGCTGCGACCCGTGGGTGGTCTGCTCGCCGATCGTCTCGGTGGCCATCGTCTGTTGATGCTTTTGCTCGGCGGAGCCGCTACGGCGATGTTGCTCGTGGCAACGCTCCCAGCGGTGTCCGTCGCCTTAGCAGTACTAGCGATCGGAATGGGCTTATTGGGCATGGGCAACGGATCGGTTTTCCAGTTGGTCCCACAACGTTTTCCTGATCGCGTCGGCATCATGACGGGAATCGTCGGCTCCGCAGGCGGACTGGGCGGCTTCCTCCTGCCCTCCCTCCTCGGCCTGGTGAAACAAAGAACGCAAAGCTTCGGCATCGGATTCGCGCTGCTTGCCGCCTGCATGATCGCTGGAGTGCTCAGCCTGATTTACCTCCGGGGCTTTTGGAGAAGAACCTGGAGCGCGGAAGCCGCACAACGCGCGGGCCTATCGGCCTCCGGGGCGAAAGATCCGGTCGAAGTCTATGCAAACTAACCCGGCTTCTGGCTTCGACACGCATTGTCCCTATTGCTCCTTGCAGTGCGGAATGCGGCTGGTCACGACCGAGTGCGAAACCACCGTGGAGGCTCGTGATTTCCCCACCAACCGTGGCGGCCTCTGTCAAAAGGGCTGGACATCGGCCGAGCTCTTGCACCACCCGGAGCGTCTAACGACCCCGCTCATGCGAGCCAGCAAAGGCGCGGAACTACGCCCTGTCACCTGGGAAGAAGCACTCAATCGAATTGTTTGGGAGGTCGAAAAAATGCAAGCGGAGCATGGCCGCGATGCCGTCGGCGTCTTCGGCGGCGGCGGACTGACAAACGAAAAAGCCTACCTGTTGGGAAAATTTGCCCGCGTGGCGCTGCGCACATCGCAGATCGACTACAACGGTCGCTTCTGCATGTCGTCCGCCGCGGCTGCGTCCATCAAGGCCTTCGGACTGGATCGCGGCCTTCCGTTTCCACTGGCCGACATTCCCTATGCGCAAAGCATTCTGCTGGTGGGCAGCAACGCCGGCGAAACCATGCCGCCCGTGATGCAGTACTTTCAAGCCCAGCGGCAGAACGGCGGTTCGCTGATCGTGGTCGATCCAAGAGCGACGCCAACCGCCCAGTCCGCCACGCTGCATCTCCAGATCACGCCCGGCACCGACACCGCGCTTGCCAACGGGCTGCTCTATCTGGCGATTCAGGAAGGCTACATCGATCGCGCATTTATCGCTGCCAGAACAGCCGGATTCGAAGCCGCCCGACGAGCCTCTTCCTATTACTGGCCCGCCCGCGTGGAACGCATCACCGGAATCCCCGAGAAACAACTGGTGACCGCCGCGCGCCTGCTGGGGCAAGCCGCGACCGCGATGATTCTCACGGCCCGTGGCCCGGAGCAACAAAGCCGGGGCGTGGAAAATGTGCTGGCTTTCATCAATCTCGCACTCGCTTTGGGAAAGGCAGGCAAGCCCTTCTGCGGCTACGGTTGTCTCACCGGGCAGGGAAACGGACAAGGCGGCCGCGAACACGGTCAGAAGGCCGATCAACTGCCTGGTTACCGCAAGATCGATAATCCTGAACATCGCGCCCACATCGCCGCGGTCTGGGGCGTGCCGGAAGCCGACATTCCTGGTGCGGGGCGTTCTGCCTATGAAATGCTCGACAAACTCGGTACCGCCGGAGGCGTTCGTGCGCTGCTCGTCTTTGGCTCCAATATGGCCGTCTCGGCACCCCGTGCTGCCCACATCGAAGGCCGCTTGCGAGCGCTCGACTTCCTGGCCGTCTCCGACTTCTTCTTGTCCGAAACCGCGGAATGCGCCGATGTCGTTCTACCCTCCGCGCAGTGGGCGGAAGAAGAAGGGACCATGACAAACCTGGAAGGGCGCGTCGTGCTGCGGCGCAAAGCGATTCAGCCGCCGGCCGCTGCCCGGAGCGATCTCGAAATCCTGTCGGCCCTAGCCGCGCGCTTCGGAACCACATCGAACTTCCCAGCCGACGCCGCCTCCGTCTTCACCGAACTGCGCCGAGCCTCTGCAGGAGGCGCCGCCGACTACGCAGGTATAACCTACGAACGCATCGCCGCGGAAGACGGCGTCTTCTGGCCGTGTTCCAGTGAAAGTCATGCTGGCACGCCCCGCCTCTTTCTGGACCGCTTCGCAACCGCGGACGGGCGCGCCCGCTTCCACGCCGCGGAGCATCACGGCGCCGTTGAGGAGCCCGATGAAGAATTTCCGCTGTACCTGACTACCGGCCGTGTCATGGCCCACTATCAGTCCGGCACACAGACGCGCCGCGTTCGTCAGTTGTCCGAAGCGGTGCCCGAGTCGTTCGTCGAAATCCACCCCTCCATCGCGGCCTCGCACGGCCTCCTGCAAGGCGACACAGTACGGTTGACCACCCGCCGCGGAACAGCCACGCTCAAAGCTCATTTAACGCCCACCATTCGCATGGACACCCTCTTTGTGCCGTTTCACTTCGGTGGCGATGGCCGAGCAAATTTATTGACGAATCCCGCGCTCGACCCTATCTCCCGCATGCCGGAGTTCAAGGTCTGCGCCGTACGCATCGAGAAAGGAAAACGCTCTTAGCGATTGAGGACAGATGAAGCAAAACCTGGTGGTCATTGGCAACGGAATGGCTGGCGTTCGCGCCGTGGAGGAGATCCTTACGCGTGGTGGCCGCGAACAATTCAACATCACGATCTTCGGCGACGAGCCTTACGGAAACTACAACCGCATCCTGCTATCGAACGTACTCAACGGAACGCAGGATGAAGGAGACATCTTCCTCAATCCGCTCCAGTGGTATCGCGAAAATGACATCACCTTGCACGCGGGCGTTCGCGCCGACACCATCCTGCGTAAAACGAAATGGGTTCTCGGTTGCGACGGCAAAATTGAGCCCTACGACAAACTAATCATCGCCACCGGGAGCAGTTCTTATATCCCGCCGCTGGAAGGGCTCACGCTTCCCGATGGCTCCTATAAGCCCGGAGTGTTTGTCTTCCGCACGCTCGACGACTGCCGCGAAATCGCCAACTATGCCGAAGGGCGCGGCCGCGCTACGGTCATCGGAGGCGGCCTGCTCGGGTTGGAAGCCGCGCGCGGTCTCCAAAACTTCGGCGTGCAAGTGGACGTCATCCATCGCGGCAGTTACTTGATGGACCGGCAACTCGATCCGCCTGCGGCGAAGATCCTGAAGACCACGATGGAGAAGATGGACATTCGCGTCCATCTCTCCAAAGACACGAACGCGGTACTTGGCCAGGACCGCGTAACGGGCCTGCGATTCAAAGACGGCTGGACTCTCGATTGCGACATGGTCGTCATCGCCGCCGGAATTCTGCCGAACGTCGAGCTCGGAAAGCGCTGTGGATTGAAAACCGAACGCGCCATCGTCGTCGACAACCAAATGCGCTCGCTGGAAGATCCCGACATCTACGTCGTCGGCGAATGCGCCCAGCACGATGGGAAATTCTACGGCCTAGTCGCGCCGCTTTGGGATCAAGCCAAAGTCCTCGCCGATAACATCACCGGTCACAACACCTCTTCTGCTTATCACGGATCCAGCGTAGCCACAAAGCTAAAGGTGATGGGAGTCGAGATGGCCTCCATGGGCATCACGGAGCCCGAAGACGAGAACGACGAACTCGTGCAATTCACTGAGCCCAAAAAAGGAACCTACAAGAAGCTAATCATTCGCGACGGCCGCTTGATGGGTGGAATTCTGTTAGGCGATATCAGCAAGGCCGCCTATCTGATGCAAGTCTTCGACCGTGGGACACCGCTCCCCGAAGACCGCCTCAGCTTGCTCTTCGACATCGGAACAGCTTCCAAGCAAATGACAGTAGACGAGATGCCGGCTGACCTGCAAGTCTGCAATTGCAACGGAGTCAGCAAAGGAGCAATCGCCGCTTGCGTGAAGAGTGGACGCCGCAGTCTGAAAGCTGTTATGGAAGGCACTCGCGCCGGCATGGGCTGCGGCTCCTGCAAAAGTTTGGTGACGCAAGTCGTCGAGTGGGCCTGTGGCGGCGATGTCGAAGAAGATCCTTCCGTGCACTACTACGTTCCGGGAGTGCCGTTAAGCAAGCCAGACCTCATCCGGGCCTGCAAAGAGCAGAACCTGCGGTCGGTGTCTGCCGTGTTCAATGCCCTGGCCAATGGAAAGGAAGATGCCGGAAGCAAGCCGGGCTTGGCCTCCTTGCTGAGCACCATCTGGGCCGGCGACTACGACGACCAGCGCGACGCGCGATTCATCAACGACCGCGTACACGCCAATATCCAGAAAGACGGTACGTTTTCGGTAATCCCCATGATGGCCGGAGGCGTCACAAATCCCGCGCAGTTGCGACGCATCGCCGACGTGTCGGAGAAATACCAAGTACCGCTGGTCAAGCTCACGGGCGGTCAACGCATCGATCTCGTCGGCATCAAGAAAGACGACCTGCCAAAGGTATGGGCCGATCTCGATATGCCAGCCGGTCACGCCTGGAGCAAGCGCTACCGCACCTGCAAAAGCTGTGTGGGAACGGAATACTGCCGCTTCGGAGTCGGAGACAGTACTTCGCTCGCCATTCGCATCGAAGAGTACTTGCAAGGGATCGATACGCCAGGAAAGCTAAAGCTTGCCACTGCCGGATGTCCGCGAAACTGCTCGGAAGCAATGGTGAAAGACGTCGGAGCGGTTGCCGTGGAAGGCGGCAAATGGGAAATCTATATCGGAGGAGCCGCCGGCGCTCACGTGCGCAAAGGCGACGTCCTTTGCATCGTCGATAACGCCGATGCCGTGCTCAAATATACTGCCCGTTTCATTCAGTACTACCGCGAAAACGCCAAGTATTTGGAGCGCACTTACGGCTTCGTCGAGCGCGTCGGAATCGAAAAGATCCGGGCGATTGTAGTAGAAGACAGCGAAGGCATCGCCCAAAGGCTCGAAGACGACCTGCGCCGTACAGCGGAAGCTTATCGCGATCCCTGGAAGGAAGCATACGCCCCCGCAACCGCCAATCAATTCACATCCCTACTGCCGGTGATCCAATGACAGACACAAAGTTCGATATTCCCGTTGCGCCTCTCGCCGAGATTCCTCAAGGAGAAGGCCGCACCTTTCATGTCAGCGGAGAGCGTATCGCGATCTTCCACACCCGCGCCGGCCAGGTATTCGCAACCCAAGCAGATTGTCCCCACAAAGCAGGTCCGTTGGCTGACGGCCTGCTCGGAGGTAAAACACTCATCTGCCCGCTGCACTCCTGGAAATTCGACTTAACCACCGGCGAAGCACAAGGGCCACAAGCACAAGAAATGGATTGCCGCCTAAAAACCTATCCAGTACAAGTCGATAGTAGCGGCTACGTTGTCTTACTTCTTGGCTGACCCTGGTTCTGACATCGAACGATGTATCTCCGCCTTCGTCGTATCGGGAATCACATGGCCCGCCACCGTCTCCATCTTGTTCTTTATCGAACCGGCGACGACGTGATCCTTGCCCGCCATTAGCGCCTCGAAACCCTCGCGCGCCACTTGGGCCGTGTCATCTTTCTTACCCGCCCCTACCTTGGTATCGTCCATATCCGCGCGATGGAAAAAGTTGGTGTCCGTTGGCCCCGGCATCAGCGCGGTAACGGTAATCTTCGTGTCTTTCAACTCATTGCGCAGAGCCTGCGAGAACGAATAAAGGAACGCCTTCGAAGCGGCATAAATGGCCTCAAACGGCCCAGGCATCGTGGCCGCAATCGACGAGGTAAACAAAACCCGGCCCTGGCCTCGCGCCACCATATCTTTCAAAACACGCTTCGCAAGATGGACCGAAGAAGTGACATTCAAATCGATCAAGTTGAGTTCGGCCTTCAGGTCCGTCTGACGGGCGAAATCACCACCCACGCCCACGCCAGCATTGATGGCGACAGCATCCAGCGGACGCCCACCCGAACTGATGGCTTCGTAAAACTTCTCCACGCCTTCATACTTCGCAAGGTCCACTTGCACGCTCTCCACCTGGGCCCCGAGCTTTTGTAACTCCGGCACGACGGAGTTAATCCCGCTATCTTCCGCCGCAATAACGAGGTCGAAGCCATTCTGTGCAAACTGTTTTGCGAGTTCGTAACCGATGCCGCTCGAAGCTCCAGTAACGGCGGCGAGTGGTCTGGTTGATGAATTGTTCATAGATGTTTTTCTAGTAGTCAGACGACTCCGTCCCGTCAACCTCCATCACGGAATACTACGAGATCACTCCTGCCGCAAAGCTCTCATTGGATTGATGGAGCAGGCACGGCGGGCAGGAATCAAACAGGCGCACGTGGAAACGCATATCAATAACAACCCCATGCCGAAGAAAATGAGCGGATCGCCCGCGCTGGCCCCGGTCCATTTCGTCATCAACTCACGCAAGCTGACAGCCAACACAAGCCCAGCCGCAATCCCGCTTCCCAAGCTTAGCCATGTCGACCGGAGCACCATCCACAGGACATCGCTTCGTTGCGCCCCGAGCGCCATGCGAATCCCAAACTCGTTCGTCCGCTGCGCCACGCCAAACGAGACAACGCTATAAAGTCCAGTCATCGCTAGCGCCAGCGCCACCGTCGCGAATGCGCCGAACAGGAACGAAACAAGCTGCTCCCGCTTCCGCTCCGGTTGGATGTCGATCAGCTCTTCCAGTGTCGGCGTATATTCACCTACCTGCTGATTGGAATCGACCGAATACACCTTCGCACGAATCGCATGCAGGACGGACAACGGCGGAACCCGCGTGCGCACCAGCAGCTCTAGGTCTACGTCCATCAGAGTCGTGTAGGGCACATAAACCGCCGGCTTCACGGCGTTTTCCAATCCATCGTTCCGCGAATCCTCCACCACTCCCACAATCTGAAACCATTCGTCACTGTGCGGAGCCGCCAAAACGAACGGAGGCCGCCCCTTCAACTCCGGCATTCGAATCGCCTGCCCCACCGCATTCCCATGCGGCCAATACTCCCGCGCCATCGCCTCGTTAACAACCGCTAGACGCGTTCCATGTATGTCCTCTGCTTGGTTCCACACTCGCCCCTGCAACAGCGCAGTGCGCAACACGGAAAAGTAATTTGAACTGGCGAAGTTCACTCGCGATTGCTGCGCCTCCTCCGCCGGTTTTCCTAAGATTTCAAATCGTTCCTCAAGTCCGCTCGCTGGAGGAACGGCATGCGAAGAAATTCCGGCTGACGTCACCTCCGGAACCGTCGCTATTGCCTGGCGAAGCCGCTCGAAGTACGCCGCTCGCTCCTGCCATCTCGTGTAGGTATTATTGTGCAGCGGAATGTCTACGTCGATGGTGTTGTGAGGGTCATAGCCGAGCTGAGTATGCATCAAGCGAGCCAAGCCCTCCATGGCCGCGCCTGCGCCGGTAAGCAGCAGCATCGTGAGCGCAAGCTGGCCAGCTATCAGGGGGTGGAGCGCAGGCACGGCGGACACACAGCGCATCCTCGGGTAAGCCGCTCCCCGTTGTATTCAACTCCCAGTTCTGCCACGCCACGGCATCGGCCACCGATCCGGCTTTGCGCATCGAATGAAATTGGGAGCCGGTCAGCGAAATCGGGCGGAGATTTCCACTCCTATCCGCCGTCGAAACACGCACCATGCGCTCCGCTCCCGCATACGGATAAGGATGCAGCAGCAATGCATAAATGAGGCTGAACATCGCCGTCGTGCCGCCAATCCCGAGCGCCAGCGACAGAACCGCCGTCACTGTAAACCCAGGGCTTTTCCACAACTGCCGCAGCGCATACCGGACGTCTCTCAGCAAGCTCTCCAATCCCGGCAGCCCTCGGGCATCGCGGTGCAATTCCTTCGCCGACTCCGCCCCGCCCAGATCGATCAGCGCTTTGCGGCGCGCCTCTCCGGCGTTCATCCCACGCCTGCGGTTCTCCTCTGCCGCCAGCTCCACATGAACCGCCAGCTCTTCTTCGAAGTCTTCATCGCGCACGCGCTTCCGCGCAAAGGAAGTCAGACGCGCCAGCATCTCACGCAACCGAACGTTCACTGATTCGATCCTTTCGCGGGAACAGCAAGCACCCGGCTCATCACGCTCGACAACCGCTCCCAATAGGCCGTCTCGGCTGCAAGCTGTTTCCGGCCTCCCTTGGTAATCGAATAAAACTTCGCTTTACGATTGTTGTCGGAGACGCCCCACTTCGCCGAAATCCACCCACGCTGCTGCAGCCGCACCAACGACGCGTAAATGGTCCCCTGATTGAGAAGCACCTGATCGCCGCTGACCTGCTCGATCCGTCGCGCGATCCCGTACCCATGCAGCGAACCCATCGTCTCCAGCGTCCGTAGCACCATCAAGTCCAAGGTGCCTTGCATCAAATCGAGCTTCGCTTCGGCCATTTCTTGCTCCTGTGGTAATTCTACATCAGCCACCCGCAACATATGTGGTTCGGCCACATAAATACACCAAAATAATGGGTCGTGATTTCTGTCGTCTGCAAAGACCGCAATCTAACGCAGAGCGTAATATCCCTGTTGCGACAGAACCCGCGTATCAGGGTGATCGCAGAGTACACGGATTTTGTGATATTTTCCCGGTTGGCTGGGCGGCGCTTTATAGGTAATCTCGTAATCGATCCGGCCATCAACTCGCGACTGATCGATTGCCTGTTCCACGGAGTCGCTGCCGTAATTGCGCCCCCCGGTGAGTTGCGACAGCTTCAGCAAGGTATCGCCGCTATTCACAGAAATTCGCATACTCGCCGATTGCTGCACCGTGTAGACCGCAATGTTTGCCCAATAGAGCTTGGTGCCAAGTTCCGCAATTTGGGACGAGTAATCCACCCAATACGAAAGTTCGGGAACGCCATGGGTGACCCAGATTAAATCTTTTCGGCCGGGCAATGCCGTCAGCCGCGCGGCTAGCCCCTCGACGTTGGCCAGACTAGCTTGTGTACGAATATCGACGTCCGTCATGTCCACGGACCGAAGCTGGTTCACTTTGCGAATGGCGTCGTCAAGCATGGTTTTGATGTGTGGGCTCCACGGCGGTGTTTGCGGATTTGCTTCGGCGGGCGTCACCGGAATTGGATGTACAGGATACACGCCGCCATTTTCTGTGAGGATGTAGAGGTAAAGCTCGTCGGTCGATTCCAGTCTCTGTACCGTGTGGATGATCTCGTCGACAGCACGCGCCCGGTCCGACAGGCGCGCATTCAGCAGGTCGAGCAGAATCATCGTGGCACGAGGCGCTTTGTTTCGGCGAACATCGAAAGAGACGATCTGCTGCGGCTTGCCCGAGTCGGTCACGCGAAAGTCCGTCCTGCGCAGTTCGTCAACCGGATCGCCGTTGTGATCGAAGACCGCGACCGATAACGGAATTTCGCCCTTTGCGAGAGCCGGTGAAATTTTTTGTGGTTGCGCCGGTGCGGCGGGCGGCATCATGGGGGCGGCAGCACCGGGCCGGCTCGCCCCGGCGCCATATTCAGCCAGCACTTTAGTCCAACGATAGAGATCGTCTTTCGCTCTCATCTCGAACCGTTGCTGCGGCAATTGAGAAGTCAGAGCGACCTCCCGGCCCTTGCCGATCTTCGTCCGATTCTCACCGTAGCGGATCTCCGCGCTGCCGTTGATGATCGCGGCGGTGGGAGGATTGGCTGCCGTGACACGATACCAGCCGGGGGAGTTGACGGTGACCGATGCGCCGTGGTCTAAGACGGTGAGCGGGCCGCCTTCCGGTGCGCCAGTGACAACAATAATGATTTCGCCCTGCCCCAGTGAAAATTCGGCCGTCTGGCCAGAGGAGGCCAAGACCTGCAACTGGGTGTTCTCGCCGACCGTAAGAAATACTCGAGGAGTGACGGAGATCTCGGCTTTGCCTTGACGGGTAGACAAAACGCTCCCCGTTTGGAGAACCGGGCTCGCCTGTTGCCCGGCCGCGATGTCTTGCCCGTTTAGACTCACTTGGCCTTCGATGTAGGCGACCACTCCGGCGCGTGTCGGAGGAGTTTCGCGGGGCGCGGCCACCAGCACCGCGGTGTACAGAAGGGCGCTGAGGATGATCGGGAGTTTGGAAGCAATCTGTTTCATGCTCTCGCCATAACCGGACGAATGAAGGCCGCTCTAAAACCACGAGAAGTAGCGACGTTTAGTGTATAACGATCACTGCCGCTTTACCCCTGACGAAAGCGCTCCACCATTTCGTAAATGGCCGACGCGATCGCCTCCGGCTGTTCGAGCGGCAACCAATGCCCGCATTCGCGCAACCGCATATGCCGTCCGCGCTGACCTTGCAGAACCCAGGCGTCACGCTCGTGCAGCTCCCGCTCCGTGGCACTCGAAGCCGATAAAATAACGAAAGGAATGTGTGGCGGAATCGGCATCTGCAGCACGGTCTGCGCACTCTCCGGCAACGACTGGAGCGTCTCCGCCATCGCCTCGAACGACTTCGCCCCGCTCCAATGCGATCGCACAATGGGCAAAGCCTCCGCAGGTAACTTGCGGATCTCCCCCACTAACCGTCCCATCAATGCGTTTCCCGGACCCGCCGCCGTGCGGGCAATTAGCTGCGGAAGCCTTCTGCCCCCTGCCGCAAACAAAGCCAAGGCCAACCGCACGATCCCCAGCCGCGCCAGCCAAGCGCCACGCCGCGAAAGCTTGGTTCCCACGGCCAGTCTCCGCCTCTCGCCCTCCGAACATGCCGCCCAGTACGCAAGAGATACCGGATCCACAAACACCAGCCCGGCCACATCCTCCGGAAAGGACGCCGCGAAGGCGCGAATCAACAGTCCGCCGAAGGAATGCCCCACCAAAATAAACGGGCCGCGAACTCCTGCGTTCTCCAAAAGAAGCTTCAGCTCACCAACCATTGCCTGAACAGTTCGCGGCGCCTGCCCGGCGTCACTCCACCCAAGGCCCGCGCGGTCATAACTGCAAACACTGGTGAACTTGGCAATCTCCGGCTGAACGTACGACCAGCTCACCGATGTTGCCGCCAGTCCCGCCTCCAAAACAACGGCCGGCGCCCCCGCGCCTTGACTGTGCAAATGTAAACGCCCGTTCCCCACGTCGATGGAACGCCCCGGAGCCGGATAGCGCCGCCGGTCATACACGGTCCCCACCGCCTGATAGGCAACGCCCACCGCAACCAATCCTAAAATGGAAAAAAGAAAAAGCACAACGGCGCGATTAGTCCGCCACCATCAGCGAACCGGGAACAATGCGCCGCGTTCGCGGGAACACTCCCAGCACGGCACCGGCACCGGCCAATCCCAACGCCGCCACAAAGCCGGCCAATTTCCACCGGTTCGTCACCCGATTCTGCGGAAGAACTTTCCAGCCCGCCAGCAACAAACTCTGCGCAATCGTTACGGACCACACGGTCCCATAGAAATAACGGCGCTCCGTGCCCTCGCCCTTTGTGGAGCTTCCCACGCGTGGAAGCTTTCCCAGCGCGCCTAATGAAAGAACGATGGCCGATAGCGGAAAGTACCCCTTCGCATGGATCTCTTTCATGTACCAGCGGCCCGTCCGTTCCGCCGCGATCAGTCCTGCCAAGTTCAACAGCCCGTACGTAATCGCCGCATTCCACGCAAACGTGTAGCATATTCGCCGGTAAAGCGGATTGGAACGATCTTCCGTGAACCGAAGAATATAAGGCCGAGGTTCGACGCCCGGTAACTGCCCGAACAGCCCCGCAATCCCGGTTCCCGCCATCACCGCGGCCAACCATCCTAAATTGGAGGTGCCCGGACCTTTGGCAAACAGCCGGAACGTCAGCGGGCCCGGCGAAATAAAGAAAACCCAAATCCAGATCGGCCAATGCGCAACACGATACATCGCCTTATTCCGCTCGCGCAGTTTACGGCTATCGGCGTACTCCACCCGGTTCAGATGACGCATGGTTGCTCGCGCTTCCGATTGCTCAGTGTTTACTGCGATTCCCCGCGGTCCAGTGTGTCGGAACTAATTCCCATCAGCTCCGCTACTTCCTCGGGAGAAGCGATGTCGCTGTCGGGCCCTCCATTCGGTTCATCCTTGCGCTGCAGCCGCTTAGACATCTTTTCCTGCTGCTTTTCTTTCCGTTGCTGTTCTTTTTGACGCTTTTTGAATGTTTGTGGTCCACGACCTGGCATAATTTGCTCCTAGAAATGAAAAGACCGCGACCAGATCTCGATCTGGTGGCGGCCCGAGTACTAAATTGGATTTCAATCCACGAATGCCGTACTCGATCGCTACCGCAACCGGACGGCTCTCGAAATTGATGCGGATGCGGATATAGACATCTTCAGTTTACCGTACATTCTGCTCGGATGCACCCCCCCAGGGTGTTTTGGGTCGGACGTTTGGGGCTGGGATGTTTAGAACGGACCTCCGCCCCTCGGCTGGCAATTAACTTCCCAGCTCTTCCTTGAAGAACGCCACCGCCTGCCGTCCATTTGCCGCGGGCGACCCCTTGCCCTCCACCGAAATGCCGCCCGTCCAATGCAGCCGCTTTAACGTCGCGAAAAACTCCCCATACAAAGGATCTCCCGTCGGAGACACCGGCCAAAGTCGCCCGGCCGGTCTCGCGAAATGCAGATGATTGATATGCCCGCGCCCCTCTTCCAGGATGCTGACCGGCTCATTCTCCATCCGCAAATGGTAATAATCGATAATCATCTGGATAGACGGCCGGTTTACCCGTTTCACCATCTTCAACGTCTCCCCGCCGGTGTTCAGAATGTTGCTTTCTTTACGGTTAAGAGGCTCTAACGAAACGACAATATGGTGACGCGCAGCAATAGGCGCGATAGCCTCCAAAAAGACCGCGATCTGCTCGGAGGCCCGTTCGCGGGAAAAACCCGCCGGCACATTGCGCGACCCGGCGCTTCCCCACACCACAATGCTCGCCCCAAGCTGCCGGCACCGCTCGAGCGTGCTATCGACATACTCTTTCACCGCCGGCAGATTCACACTAGGCCCCACCACCACCAGATCCTTCCGGCGGATAAAGCTGTTGAACGCCTCGCAACGAATCGGGGACGCCAGCACCTGCTCTTTTGCCGCTTGAAACTGCTCGGGCGTCAATTCCGCCAAATCGGCGGCACCCGGTTCGATATAGGTAAAACCCGCACTTATTACCGCCGGTAACTGCGCCAGCTTAACGCAGCAACCTATCTGGATTCCCGGAGTAGCGGTTGCCATCAACCTCGAAACACCCGTTGCCAAACCCAGCCCCGCGCACGTCTTCAGAAATCCCCGCCGATGATGGATACTCAGATGTTGGATGCTCATAACTGACCTCTCAGTATAGGTTGCCGCCGGGGACCTGCCTATGCTTGTAATGACGCACGATATGCCGCGCGGGAATCGATCTGCGTAATTCTCTGCCCCTGGTTCATCCAACAACAGTCATGAGCAGTACTCTCGAAACACTATTGCGTCCGGCCTCCAGCCACCACCGCGACTCGCCGCACCTCTTCACTCCTCTAAAAATTCGCGACATCGTGCTTCCAAACCGCATCGTCGTCTCCCCGATGTGCCAGTACTCCTGCGAAAACGGGTTTGCCAACGATTGGCATCTGGTTCACCTCGGCAGCCGGGCTGTGGGCGGGGCCGGACTCGTCATAGCAGAGGCGACGGCCGTGGAAGATCGCGGCCGGATCACGCCGGGCGACCTTGGCATCTGGACGGACGACCATGTTGAAGCCCTCGCTCCCATCACGCGCTTCATCAAGAAGCACTCCGCCAGCGTTCCCGGCATTCAGCTTGCCCACGCAGGGCGCAAGGCCAGTACCGATGCCCCCTGGCGCGGCGGTAATCCTCTCGCGGAGGACGAAGGCGCTTGGCAACCCGTGGCGCCCAGTCCTCTACCGTTTGCCCCCGGTCATCCAGCGCCCGCCGAGTTGTCCCAAGCCGATCTCAACGACATCACTCGCGCTTTTAAAATAGCAGCGCAACGGTCTCTGGAAGCTGGCTTCGAAGTCGTGGAACTTCACGCCGCCCACGGCTATCTCCTCCACGAATTCCTCTCGCCCTTGTCCAACAAACGAAGTGACCGGTACGGCGGCTCCTTCGAGAATCGAACGCGTTTTGTAATTGAGGTTGTGAAAGCAGTTCGTTCCGTGTGGCCGGAGCGTCTTCCCCTCTTCTTGCGCATCTCCGCTACCGATTGGGCGGAAAACGGTTGGGACCCCGATCAATCCGTCGAGCTCGCCCGCCTGGTTCAGCCGCTCGGAATCGACCTGATCGATTGTTCCTCGGGCGCCTTAATACCCAACGTGAAGATCTCCCCTAAACCTGGCTTTCAGGTTCCTTTCGCCGAGCGCCTCCGCAAGGAATCCGGCATTCTCACCGGCGCGGTCGGGCTCATCACCGAACCACAGCAGGCCGAAGAAATCGTTCGCACCGGACAGGCCGATTTGGTCCTTCTAGCGCGCGAACTTTTGCGCGATCCTTATTGGCCTCTCCACGCCGCCGAAGTCTTGCACGCAAAGGCCAGCATTCCCGATCAGTACGCCCGTGCGTTTCCCAATGCCTGACCACGTAGCTAGCTGCTTCGACCGGGCGGGGAACGTTCGCCTGTAGAGTGGGCAGTCTTGCCTGCACACCGGTGCATACAACACACTACGCTTCTTGAGCTGCGCTAGCCCCGCTAGTGCCGGGCTGCCACGTTGGGCTTGCGGAAGCTAGCGGCGGCGCGACAGCCAAGTGCTCTTCGATGCGAAACACAACCATGATGATCTCCAGCCCAACACGCGAATACGCAACAACGATAAGGAACGCGAGCGGTGAAAAGATCAAGGCTGCCAGCCCCACTGCTGAGTTGACGCTGAAGCCGCTGACGATAACCGCGAGCGCCAAAATCCCCGCCATGATCATCGCGAGCATGTACAGCACCTTGATGAGCTTGCCCGTAATAAACGAATGGAACGAGAAATCGAAGAGCGAAGAAATAAATCCCCTGGCATGCGCCGCCGTCGGCGAATACTTAGGTCTCGATTGATCTGGTGTTCCTATCGCAGCGCCAGATCCGGTCTTTTGTCGGCCTTCCCCGCACATCGTGCAAAACGCTCCGACTCCGCTCATTTCAGTACCGCAATTTGTACAAACCATAAATCCTCCTTAATTGATATGTTCTGTCTCTGACTTTGTCTATTTACTAGCCCGTAACCGGCTAGTCCGCTCCTGCGCCGAAAGCCTCATGAAAGATCCGTGGCATGTCGGTCTTGCTATAGCCGGAGTAAATAAGAACTTGCTTGGAATCGCTGCTGCGGAAGATGAAGGTGTGGTAGCCGTCGCGGATATGCCCGATCCGGGAGAGAAAATTGTTGATTTGCGTAAACCCCTCCTCCATTTGCTGAAGTGCCTCCATGCGTTCTCTTGAACTATTAACTGGAGGGGCGGTTCGGGAGTGGCTATAGTAGGCGTCTGCCACGGCAGGATCGCGCGTTAAGGCCAAATCGGCGCACTCATTTTGAAAGTGTTGAGACGCCGCAATGGGAGCGAAGAGTTCCCGGACCTGAACGCTCTTAAGCCTGTGGTCCCAATCATTTCGAAATGCGATGCAGTTCCCGCGCGTGCTGTAGCTGAGGACGTACAAGACAGGTCCGGTATTCTTGGCCGCGTAGGGCATATGCTCAAGAACTTGCCAGAACTGTGCTGCCGCAGGGCCGCTAACCGACTGAGCGGCTTGTTGAGCCTGTGACGGAGCCGAGACGAACAATAGTAGAGCCAGCGCCGTCAAGAGGGTTGTCTGGCGCGGAACGTGCGCCAACGTTTTCCGTTTTGCCGAAGAGAAGAACTTTTTCATATAGTGTTGCTCCATTCAAAGCCGGTGTTAGTTCGAGAAAGTCTACTAGCCGTCAATAGCGCTCCGCGACCTGCGAATGAGGCGCTGAGGCGGCGATATGCGCGAGCGTCTCAATAATTTGCGCGCGCTGTTCCGAGGTTGTGGAGGGCACAAGGATCAGTGCTTGCGCGCCGCGCCCGATGGAATACGCAATAATGCCGTCTGCCCTTATACAGAGAACGCTGGGTGCGGAGCTGGTGGCCGTTGAAGGGTTTGCCGCGACAACGGCGACAGGCGCGGGAGTCGGCGCGACTGGCGGCTGCGCTTGAAGACCCATCAGCGCGGCCAGCGTGGCGCCGTTTGCCGAAGGTGAGGCCAAAATGCGTATTTCAAGAACGTTGTCGGGTGTCAGATTGCCCCCTACCGCTTTGAATCGGAGGTATGCAATGCCGGAAATTTTCACCGTCCACGGACCGGAAACGGCAGGCTCCGGCGGCAGCGGCGTACCCTGGCCCTGAAACAAAGTCTGTTGCCGGATTTGATCGCTGGCGTAGTTCGCGGTAAGGAGTGACTTCTGCTGTTCCGCCTGCAGCGCAAGCTGGCCGGGTTCGCCCATCTTGGCCAACAGCCCGTCGAAGCTAGGTATCGTCACGTGGGACATCGCGCCCCCCACCCCAGGAACAAAGGCAACGGTTCTCTGATACTTGGCTGCCGTATTTAACGTTTCACCATAACGGCCCTGGATGGATTCCAGCCAATCGCCTTCCAGTTGTGCTTTCCATTCCGGTAAAAGCTCGTCGATCTCCGTTTGGTACTGGCCGGGCATCTTAGCGTAAGGAACACCGGCCTGGATGGACCAGGAAACAGCCTGGATTTCATGCGGATCTCTCCCGGCAAGGGATCCGCGCCAGAGGAGTATTGCAATGGCTGATCCTAGCCGGCCCTCTACCGGGCCAAGCGTATACGCGGTTCCCGCGCCCGGCTGATGCACGGAATATTCACTACAGAAAGCCGTCACCCGAACCACATAGTCTCCTGGAGGAAGCGGCTGCAGAAGATTCGCGGCTGTCATCTCCAGAGGCTTACCGTTGAATTTGCCTCCAGGAAGCTCCGCATCGGAGACGGTCGGGTAAGCATCGTGTGCGCTGAGCTGAAGCGGCAACTGCTTGCCGAGAGCTTTCCCGATGGCCTGGCCAAACAAGCTATCGATGTATTTCTGTGGATTGGCAGCACCCGAGAACGGTAGATGGTGGAAAAACTGCGCATTTGCGGGTGTCATTGATAGACCCGACAGCGCGAGCATCATGGACGCGTATTTTAGATAAGAAATGCAGTTAGTCAACATAAGTCACCTCTGAGAAAAACTGAAGTACGTAGCTTTCTTCGCACCTAGTAACCGGGACCTTTGAATTCAGTAACCTTCCCGGTAACCACCGTGACTGTCATGTTTTGCTTGTAATGGTAGATTTGCTTACCCCCGCCTAAATCATCTATGCTCTGCGGCTGGCCTGCTAAACTTGTCAGCCCGGAAACCGGCATGCCGACATACATGCCCTGCGTTGTGGGATGGTCCTGTACGTAGCTCTCGAAGCTCTGTGGAGGCTTCATGATCGCGCGATCGTTTGCCATGCTGGCCTGGACAGAATACTCGGAAGCAGCCCTGAGGCTATCCATAACGGAGAAGCGCCGTTTGGCTGGATGTTGCACGGCAGTCGGAGGCGTTTCCATTGCTGCCGAAGGGGTAGCTGTGGCTATTGCTGGCGAGGCAGGAGAGGGATTAAGCACTGTGCCCAAGAGGCTTATCGCAACCGACGACGACATTCGCGCCAGCGACTGCGCGGGAAGAGAGAACGAGAACGTAGCCTCGTAGGGCTGAGCCTGCCTGCTGTTACTGCTTGGGTGCGCGTCCTTCGTTAAGATATGCAGCCGCAGGATGTCGCTATCTGCTCCGGCTATGCTGTCGATACTGGTTACATAAACGGCGTCTCCAGGCTGAAGAACGAGGTCATGGCCCTGGAGTGCGGGCTTTGAAGGGCGGCCGCTCCCCTGTATCTGGCCGTTGTCGATCTTGTTATCGATGGGTGCCAAGCTGCCCGCCGGTGCGGTGCGAAGGCCGGTAGCCTGAACGATGAAGCCGGTTCCCGGCGTGATGAGGGCGTGATCGGACGAGACTTGGGCGAGTTGATACTTTCCCTTCAGCGCCGCCACCGGATCGGAGACAGCTTGTCCATATAGGGAAACGCCCAAGACCGTCAGGCTGAAATACCGGGCATACGGCTTAACCTTGGCCAGGAACTGATCGCGCCGCTTAAACGCGCTTGCGCCCAGAATAAAAAAGAATCCACAGGCAACCAGAAATAGATTTGCGGGTTCGGGAGTCGCCACGCTCGCCCCTGCGATCTGGACAACACCATTCGGGAGTACCTCCCGCAGGCTGCCGTCGCGGACGCCGGTGAGTGTAGGCGTATAGTTCCCGGAAAGAATCGCAGGAGACGATTCCGAGCCGTTGTACGCTTGCGGCCCCTCAAACACCAAAGCGGTTGCCGGTACGCCATTGCCGGGGCAGGCGTTTTCGAAGCAGACGCTGAACATGCCTCCACCGCCGTTGTTCAAAATCGCATTGAAGAAACGGATGTCCGCTACCGGTAGCGTTACAGCCGAACCGTTCAACCTGTAATCGAAGTCTGAATACGGCACATCGAATCCGTTTCCGAGACTGACGTTGGAAACCGATGGGGCGCTGTCAACCGTAAAGCTGAGAGACCATGCCGCACCGGGCGTCGTCAGACTGGAAGCCGGTATCGTGCTGCCATAGACGCCGGAAGTAGAAACTGTGAGTGGCATTGCAAACATCGTCAATGCGCCCGAAAAAAAAGAGAGAAGTAGTAAACGCATATGTCCTCCTGAAGCAGGATCGTGGGAAAATAGGCCCACGCCAAAGCAGGGATACCTGCCTCGGGAATAGCTTGCAACGGAAAACGCTTAAACGTGCTTAAAGGAAATCTAACGAATTTCTAAAGTGAGGTAAGTGGTTGAGGAACAAAGAAAATAGTTCAACGGGCCCTGAAGGTTCCTCACGCGTTTGGCAGTTCGGCGGCTGTCAATACGACGAGCGGCGGCGCGAGTTGCGCGTGGCAGGACAACCGGTAAAACCGGAAATCAAGCACATCGAGGTACTGTACGAACTCCTTCTAAGAGCTGGCGAGGTCGTCACACGGCAGGAGCTGATCCAATCCATCTGGCCGGAAGTCAAGGTGAGACAGTCGGCGGAACAATCTCTTAACGTAGCAGTCTCAAAGCTGCGGAGATTTTTGGGGGACGACGGCGACACCATCGTGGCGACGGTTCATAAATTTGGTTACCGGTTGGGCGTGCCGGTGACCTGTGAAATCGTAGGGAAGTCCACGGCGAAAGAACTGAATTTTCAGGTTGGCGCTACTGTTCCGGGCCGAGAGAACTGGAAATTTGTAAAGCAGTTGAGCAGCTTGCATGCAACTCCGGTCTGGCTGGCTGAGCATTCCAAAACAGGCGACAAGCGAGTTTTCAAGTACGCGCAGGATGGAGCGCAACTGACCGGTCTGAAACGCGAGGTGACGCTATCGCGCTTATTCACCGAAGAACTGGACGAACCGGAGCATGTGGTGCGCGTGCTCGACTGGAAGTTCGACCAGGAGCCCTTCTTTTTGGAGAGTGCCTACGGCGGCCCGAACATGGTGGAGTGGGCGCAATTACAGGGAGGCCTCCCGGAGGTATCTGCGGAACTCCGGATCGCCTTACTCGCGGAGATTGCGACTGTGGTCGGAAAAGCGCACAACCTGGGAGCGCTTCATAGAGACTTGAAGCCTAGCAACGTTCTGATTAGCGGGACCCCAGGCGATTGGTGCGTGGTCGTGGCGGATTTCGGTTGCGCGTCGTTGACGGAGTTATCCAGATTGAAGGACTTAAGTATCAGCAATCTTGGCTTTGGGGACTCGGAAAGACTGGAAAGTAGTCCGCTGACTGGCACGAGACTGTATCTTGCTCCCGAGGTCTTTCAGGGACAGATTCCGACAGCGGCGGCGGACGTTTATGCGCTGGGTGTGATGCTGTATCAACTGGCGGTTGGCGATTTCGGCAAAGGGCTGACTGTTGGCTGGGATAACGATATTCCCGATCCGGTATTACGGGATGACATCGGCAAGGCGGCAAGCGGAAACCCGAACGACCGGCTACCGAGCGCTGCGGAACTAGCGGAGCGGCTGCGAACACTGGATGAGCGGCGAGCGAAGCTTCGCGAATCGGAGCTGGCAGCAGAACAGGCGGAACGGGCGCAAAGAAAGCTGGAAACCCTCAGAGCCAAACGGCCGTGGGCGATTGCAGCGACGGTGGCTTTGGTGGTCGGTTGCGCCGTCAGTACGCTGCTCTATGCAAGGGCGGTGCATGAACGCAATGAAGCCGACCGGCAACGGACCATTGCGGAGGAAATGAACCGGTTCTTGGATCGTGATCTGCTTTCGCAATCGGATCCGTTCCATAGCGGGAAAGCCGCGTTACCGTTTGCCGCCGTTGTGAAGCAGGCGGCCTCGCGTATTGACGCAGAGTTTAAGGCTGAACCGCTGATCGCCGCACGGCTGCATCAAACGATAGCTAATGCGCTGGCGAGCCGTACGGAATACCCGGACGCGGCTGCGGAGTATGCGCACGCGGCCGCTTTGTACGGGAAAGATGAGGGAGCAGTGTCTCCGGGCAGCATGATCGACCAGTTGCAATGGGCCATCATGGAGGCGCTCAGTCAACAGCCGGGTTCCCTGGACCGAGCGAAGACTCTTTTTCAACGGGTGAATTCCTCGTATCCTCAGCTACGGGACCGTAAGGAAGAGGTTGCCGTGTGGCGGCTTACGGCGGGCGCGATGATCAAATTTTTCAGCGCCGATCTTCAATCGGCCAAGAAGGATTTTCTTGCCGCGCTGCAAATGTCGAAAAACAACGCTGCTTTCGACGAGTCATTCCGATTGGTGACGCGGCAGAGATTGATGGTTGCCGAGATGCACCTCGGCGAAAACGCTGAAGCCGAGCGGATCACAAAAGAGCTGATTCCCGCATTTTCCCGGCTGAACGGACCGGAGATGCCGATCGTGCTGCAGTTACATCTGAATCTGGCGGAGATCTACCTACTGGAGGGGAACTTTGCCAAATCGGTCACGGAAGCGAATCTGATCTACCCAAAGTTTGTGAACGCATTGGGCGAAGATGCACAGTGGAGCCTGCAAGTCCTGGCCACAAGAGCGGCGGCCGAAGGAAGCGAGCAACTGTGGGAACCGGCGATACGGGATGACCTTACGCTATTTAAGGCGGCGGCGCGAAGATATGGGCCTGCTTGGCATCTCGCCGTGGGAGGACTGGACGATGCAGCGCTTTCTCAATGCCGGTCGGGGCACAACGCTGAAGGAGAGGCGACTGCGCGGAAGGCGCTTCAGATCGCAAAGGCCGCCTATAAACCGGACGATGCGATACGCAGCGGCACTGCTTATACGCTGGCAACCTGCCTCATCAATACGGGCCGGTTCCAGGAAGCCTCAAAGTTCCTGCAAACTGTTAATGCAGCAGCGGTGGCCCAGTATTCGGCAGATCCTGGTTGGGCCGTCAATCTTTACCTCGCACAGGCGCAGATCGCTTATGGGGAGCATGATTACCGTTCAGCGGTTCGGCTTGCGAATGCCGCGGCAACGGGCCTGACTGATCCGAAGTCGGATCCTTATCAGAGAAAGGTCCTTCGAAAGCTCAGAGCGAACATTGATGAGCATCTTTGGGCGTCACGATAAAGAAAAGGGCCGGAAATCTCATGAATTCCGGCCCTTTTGTCTTCGCTAACTCAGCTCAGCGACGTCCACCGCCGCCATGAAAACCTCCCCCACCATGAAAACCTCCCCCGCCGTGAAATCCACCGCCGCCGCCGTGAAAGCCGCCTCCGCCGCCGTGAAAGCCGCCTCCAGCATAGCTATGGGCATATCCACCGTGATAACCGCCATACCCGCCGTACCCCCCGTGATACCCCCCATGATACCCCCCATATCCGTGATAGCCCCCATAGTAACCACGGCCATAATAGCCATGGCCATAAAATCCACGTCCATAAAATCCCGGGCTGTAAAAGCCTAGTCCAATACCGCCCCAGTACGGGTAACCGCCCCATGCGTAGGGATAGCCATAGCCGTAGCCATAAGCGTACGGGTCATAGTAGGAAGCACCATACCCATATCCGTAATACGGTGCCGGCGGCGGGTTAGCCGCCTGCTGGTACTGAACGGTCTGTTGCTGCGAAGCTTGCGAATAGTATCCATACTCATTCGGATCGACGTGCTGGAAAGCTTGGGGAGCGCTCATGGTCGCAATCGTCACCGGCTGCGTAATCCGGAAAGTAAGAACCTCTTCCGGACCGATAACACTCGCATGTCCGCGTGTTATTAGAACGCCGATGGTACTAGCAGCCGCTCCGGCGCCTGCGCCAATTGCCGCTCCCACGCCCCAACCGGCTGCAGCACCGATAGCCGCGCCAACCGCCGTCGTCCCCGCAATCGTCCCGGCATCTCTGCCCTTCGATCCCGGTCCTACTTGGTCGATAAACTGCGACTGAATGGGCACTTGCTGCCCGTCAACTAACGATAATTCCGTCAATTGAACGGCTAATCGTGCCAAACCTTCAATGCGGCCCGCCTTTTCGGCTTCCGTAACCCGCCCGCTGACCGTCTCCCCTGGGCTTGCCACCACAATCCCGTTCACCACCAAAGGCTGCTCCAGCGTAGCGGTAAACAAGTCCCCGGCGTGATTCTTATTGGAAGAGAGTTGCTGATTCACTCGCACGGTGATGTAGCTGCCCGGCTGAATCGTTAATTGCTGCGGTGGTGGAATTGCCGCCTCGCGCCAGCGTTGTTGATTTCCGTCCGGATTGGGGTCGTAAATATGCACCCCATTACCTGGATCCTGACCTCCGGAAGAACTTGCCTGCTCGGTCACCGTCGGTGGATCTCCTACCCTGCGCCACCCTCCCGAAGGGGCACCCTGCTCCTGCCCGTAACTTTGAGACTCAACCTGCTGCGCCGTGCTCTGCCCCAACGCCACACCGGCCATACTGCCCAGTCCCAACGTGATACAGCAGGCAGCGGTGCAAAAAAATTTGATACGAGAACTTCTCATAATACTGCCTCACCCGATTGGACGAAAGCGGGGCGGAACAAGTTTCTCGGATCTCTCCTAAGTAGGGCAATGAAAAGACTTAAGCGTACTATGACGGTTGGAATAAACCGCCCCCGCTCCATTTCAACCAGTGATGCCGAGCTACTCCATTCGTTCGCGCAGGTAATGTACGTAAGACTTCGCTGCAATGCCCAAAACCACGATCACCGCAACCCCCAGCGCATACCCCTTCAGCGTGGCGGCAGCGATCGCGAGCAGAACCGCATAGGCAATCATCGCGGTCCGCAAGCTGATCGTTTTGCGTCCCAATTCCGGCCGGTCGTCTTGCTCAGTCACCGCAGGATCCTTTAGGCAGATTGTAGCTGAAAGAAAACGCGAGGCGGATTTCCAGTCCCCGGTAATCCGTCGGAAGCGGTGGAAGCGGGTTAGACATCATCAATCCAGCCGCTGCCGCCCGGTCCAGCGGGTCCGATCCGGAAGAATCCGCCACCACGATCTTGGGGATGCTTCCGTTCCGGTCGAGCGCGAATTCCACCACCGTACATCCTCGCCGAGTGCCTAGCCGTGCGCTCTCGGGTGTCACGGTTCGCCAGTTTGCCCGCACAATCGCCAAAATGCGCTGCAAATACGGCCTCATATCGGCGCCTTCCGGATCGCTCTTCAGTTCCACTGCCGCATGCTGGGCCGGCGCGCTACTGGTCGAACCTAAATCGCCCGGTGATTGCCGCCATGAATGGTCGTCCGTGACAATTAAATCCCTGGTACCGGCATCCTGAGACAATCCTTTAATCGCCCCCTGAACGCCGCCCGTCGGCGGCGCGAGCTTCGGATGCGCCATCGGTTCGCCGTCCGCCCCGAGATCTCGAAACGGAGTGTTTGTCGGCTGCACCGGCGGCGGCGGAGCTGGCGGGAGAGTCCCTCCGGTCTGTCCCGGCGGCGGTGGTGTGTTCACGTGGCTTGTGGCCGTCGGAGGCGCTTCCGGTGCAATCTGAGGAATAGCTTGCGCAAGCTGTTTTTGGGGAACAGGCTTCGGAGCGGCCGCCCGCCTCTCCCGTTCTTGCGAAGCCATCAGATCCGCCAAGTCGATCTGTTTTGCTATCTTTCGCCGGTTCGGGGCCTTCTGCGTCAAAGTATCCGGCGGAAGATACAAAGGCGTTTGATCCCAGACGATGTTTCTCTCCCTCATCGGAACCGCGTTCGGCGCCGGCAAATGGGACACTACAAACAATAAAAAAAGGTTGATGAAGACCGACGCCGCATAGATCGCGACGGACTTGGAACGGGAATGCGCTGGCTGCCATTCCAGCAGGAGATCGATTTGGGGAGACTCGGCCGGAGACATCGCGAATGCAAAAGCTTCAACTACTTCGATGGCGGAGTGTACAGGCGACGACCTCGGAGTGTTCTTTGATCTTAGCAAGAATCTGTTCCGCCACCCGAAGCGTATTCGTCGCCTCGAACCCGTCTACTTTGGGCTTCGACCTTTCCCGAACCGCCTTAAAAAATGCCTGGAGTTCTATGCGCAGCGGTTCGCCGTGCACGACATTTAACGGAACGAACCCAATTCCCGCCGGAAACTCTATTTTTGAGGGAACGAACCCAGAGTCGATGCTTTGTCCTTTGTTTTCAATATGCTCCGAGGAGAGTTCGTTTCGTAAAATGCCGGGCTCGAGCCGTTGAACCGCCAGACGAATCGCATCTTGCCTCTGATAGTCCAGCGAAATATACTCGCCCGGCTGAAATAGGCGCAGCTTCCGAACCTTCTCCGTCGACACCCGGCTGGCCGTAAGGTTTGCCACACAGCCGCTCGCAAACGAAAGTCGAACATTGGCAATATCCACCCGGTTCGACAAAACCGAAATACCAGCCGCCCGGATCTCCTCCGGCAGCGCTCTGGTGAAACTAAGGACGATATCCAGGTCGTGAATCATCAAATCCAGCACGACGTCCACATCCAGACTTCGCGGAGTGAACAGGCTCAGCCGGTGGACTTCAAAGAACAAGGGCACCGTAAGCGCCTCTTCCAGCGCCATTACCGCCGGATTGAATCGTTCCAGGTGCCCCACCTGCAAAATGCGGCCGCGTTCTTCCGCCAGCCGCGTCATCCGTTCTCCTGCGAACACCGAATCGGCGATTGGTTTTTCCACCAGAACATCGATGCCGGCCTCCAGCAGCCCGGTGGCAATCTCCTCGTGTGTCACCGTCGGTGTGGCCACCACGGCGGCGTCAACATGACCGAAAATTCCCGAAATCTCGCTGAATACCTTCGACGGGAATTCATTCGCGAGCGCACCGGCCTTCTCCGCATCGACATCCACAATCGCGACTAGTTCGGCCTCATCCATCGCCCGGATGGCGCGCACGTGGTTGCGCCCGAAGACGCCCGCCCCGATCACCGCCACTCGTAAAGCGCTCACTTTCGCTCCTCCCAAGGCGGATATCCCACGATCGCTATTCCCGCATCATCGGCGCGTGTCACCATCTCTTCCTTGTCGAGCAGAAGCGTTCTCCCCGCATCCACCGCCAGTACCGTTGTCTTGGTCTCAAGCATCGTCTCAATCGTCGTCAGTCCTGCTACCGGGACATCGAACAATAGATGCGCCCGGCCCCGCGAAGCCTTCACCAGACAAAGCGGCTTACCATTGGTCAGCGACGCCGCGCGCCGCAGCATCGCATCCGTTCCTTCCATCGCTTCCACGGCCACGCACGCCTTTTCGCTGATTGCCACGCTTTGCCCGACATCCGCCGTAGCCAGCGCGGAGGCAACCCGCCGTCCGTAGCGGATGTCAGCCTCTTCCTCTTTCGTCGGTTTGCGGCGCGTCAGCACGCCCTCCTTCGCTAGCAGCGGTTTCAAGAGGCGCGTGGAATCCACCAGTTCGATTCCTTCCGAGCGCAACATTTTCTGTATCCCGCCAATGAGCGCCGCCGTATTCTTCTCCCGCAACGATGCCAGGAGCTTCACCAGCCGCCAGTCCGGCTTGATCTCGGAAAAGAGGCTGACATGCTTCACCTGACCCGTCATCATCACTTCGGTCACGTTCTCCCGCTTGAAAACGTCGATCAGCTTTGCCAATTGGCCGATATTGACCCAATCGAGCGAGCTCGCGAACTGCTCAAGACCGGCCGGTGCTTCATTTTCGATGGCGACAACGGCGACCTCATGCCCTTCCTGCCGTGCTGTTTGAAGGGCGAGGAGTGGAAATCGTCCGTTGCCGGCAATCAATCCATACCGTTGAGTCATTCCGTCACTTCGTGAAGCCCCGCTTGGAGCTTCGAATGAATTCGAGCAGTTCCGCCACCTCTGCGCTGCGGGGAAGCTCTTCCTCGATCCGCGCCAGCGCCTGTGTCGTATTTAAACCGGAGCGTGTCAGGATACGAAAGGCGTTTTGGAGCGCCTCGATGGACTCGTTTGTAAATCCGGAACGTTCCAGGCCGACACGATTCGCCCCGAAGACCTCCGCTTCGTGCGGCGAAGCCGTTACCGAATACGGCATAACGTTCTGCTTGATCACGCTATAGCTCCCGATCATCGCGTGCTTCCCAATGCGGCAAAACTGGTGAATAGCCGTGAGGCCGCCAATGTTCGCGTAGTCGTCTACCGTCACATGGCCGGCGAAGGTCACACCGTTCGCCAGCACCGTATCGTTATGGATAATGACGTCGTGTGCCACATGAACGTACGCCATTAACAGGTTGCCGTCGCCGATCGACGTCACCATCCCGCCGCCTTCCGTGCCGCGGTTCACTGTCACGAACTCCCGGATAGAGTTCCGATCGCCAATTCTCGTTTCAGAGGCTTCCCCCTTGTATTTCTTGTCCTGGGGCGCGACACCGATCGAACAGTAAGGGAAAAAAGTGTTATCCTCGCCGACGGTCAGCTTGCCTTCCATGTAGACATTTGCGAGCAGACGAGTGCGGGCGCCGATCGTCACTCCGCTTCCTAAAATGCAGTACGGGCCAACTTCAGCTTCGGCGGATATTTCGGCGCGAGGGTCGATGAGTGCGGTGGGGTGAATTGCCATCCGTCGAAGCCACTTATGCTAGCTGCGGCTCAGGGATTCGATCAGAGGCGGACGAATGCGGAACGTGATCGGTCAGCTTGCACATGAGCGTGGCTTCCGCCACAACATCGCCGTTCACTTTGGCGACACCCTCCATCTTGGCGACGCTCGACTTCATGCGCAGCATCTTCATTTCGATGCGTAACTGATCTCCCGGAACTACGGGCTTACGAAACTTTGCTCCCTCGACCGAGGCAAGAAACATGATTTTGCCTCGTGTGCCTGAATTCAGCTTCGCAATCAAAATGCCGCCTACCTGAGCCATCGATTCCACGATCAGTACTCCCGGCATTACGGGAAGTCCGGGAAAGTGCCCGTTGAAATGAGGCTCATTGATCGTGACGTTCTTGATTCCGACGATCGAGTCGTTCGTCACTTCCAGGATCCGGTCCACCAGCAGCATCGGATACCGATGCGGCAGGATTTCACAGATCTCTTGAACGTCCATCAATGGCATGGGAACTGTTATTGTAACAACCAATGCACCGGCTCCTACACTATGCGCGCGAAAAACAGGGCGAAATAACCGCCTTACTCCAGGCATTGGTCGAATGCGAGTCGCCCAGTGACTCACCGGCAGACGTCAATCGTTTTGTAGACCTCGTGGTTGAAAAGACAAAAGGGTTAGCCGTGGCGGAGACAATCGACGCGGAGCGATTCGGGCGTCATCTGCGGCTCACATTTCAACTCCCGGCACGCAAAACGGACGGGCAAATTCTCGGATTGGGGCATTCAGATACGGTGTGGCCTCTCGGAACGCTGAACACCATGCCGTGGAAGGAAAGTGAAGGACGGCTTTGGGGTCCGGGTGTGCTGGACATGAAAGCGGGCTTGGCTTTCTTCATTTACGCCGTGAAGGCCCTCCAGGAATTGAATATTCCGGCGAGCCGCCAAGTGGTACTGCTCATTGTTTCGGACGAAGAGACCGGCAGCCGGACGTCGCGGGCCGTAACCGAAGCCGAAGCGCTGAATAGTAGCGCGGTACTCGTTCTGGAGCCCGGAACCGGACTTACCGGAAAGCTCAAGACCGCCCGCAAAGGGGTGGGAAGTTACACAATCAATGTCCAGGGCCGGGCCTCGCATGCCGGGGTCGATTTCAGCAGCGGTGCAAGCGCCATACTCGAAGCGGCCCTTCAAGTCCAACGCATTGCTCGATTCACCGATTTAGACGGCGGCATAACCGTCAATCCGGGGATCATCAGCGGCGGCACTCGTACTAATGTCGTGGCGGCTCAAGCGAGCATCCAAGTCGATGTTCGTGTGGCTCGTCTGGAAGATGCGATTGCCTTGGACAAGAAGTTTTGTTCTCTAGAGGCGATAGACAAACGATGTACCCTAACCTTGTCAGGAGGGCTGAATCGTCCCCCGATGGAGCGTACAGAAGCGATTGCCGATCTGTACGCGAAGGCTAAGCATATCGGAGCCGATCTCGGAGTTGTCTTAGAAGAATCGTCTACGGGCGGCGGATCGGACGGAAACTTCACTGCCGCATTGGGAGTTCCCACGCTGGATGGCCTGGGAGCGGTCGGCGAAGGCGCACATGCCCCAAACGAGAGCATTCTGATCGATAGAATTGCCGACAGGACGGCTTTATTAGCGGGATTACTGGCTGGACTATAACAAAAATGCGGCAAAGCCCGAGAAGGCTCTGCCGCACTTTTGCAGCTTTGAAGTCTAGTTCTCTCCGGCAGTGGTGATGCTTTCGGCACTCGTGGTGCTGAGATTCCATCTGGATCTGGTGGAGTCCACTGTGTCCAAATTCCACCTGGACCGGTCGGAATCAACCGTGCTGAGATTCCACATCGATCTGGTGGCGTCAACAGTGCTTAGATTCCATCTACATCTGGTTGCATCTACGCTGCTTCCGGACATGCCGCCCGTCAGCGTGTCCGTTCCCGCTAGATTGGTGCTTCCCCAAACATTCGCAGGAGCGAAATTGCTTGCAGTTTGCGCGTCCAGGTACCAGACAGAGGAGGGATCGGCGACAAAGTCCACCGTGTTATTGGTGGTGTCGAAGACTGCCGTGGGTGATAGGGCCGTTCCCGATTCGAGAGCTGTGCTCTTAAGGGCCGCAGCCAAGTCTAAGTATCCTGCGCCGATAGTGAAAGCGTCGTAGTAGCTAACGTACGATTGCCCTGTTATTGGGTCGGTAGCTGTGCTAGAGGTTGGAAATACTTTATAAGCAGTCAGCATTAACTTCGCTTTGACCTGATCCGGCGTCAAGGCCGGGTTCGCTTGCAGCAAGTCTGCCACGGCACCGCTCACAACCGGAGTTGCCATGCTGGTTCCGCTCAGGCTGAAGTAGGTGTTCGAATACTGGATCTTCTGTGTGTGACCGTTGGTAAGAACCGACTGATAATACGACAGGGGTATTAGATTTCCGGGGTTTTGCGTAGCCAAAGTGTCATTTTGGCTGGCGAGTAACGAAACAATCTGGTTGCCCGGTGCTACCAGATCAGGCTTTACAACGCTATCAATCAAGGATGGACCTTTTGAACTGTAGCTGGCGATAAGGTCATCGCTGCGATCCGTGGTGCCCATTGTTTTCATAGCGCCAACAGTAATGACATACGGATCGTTGCCGGGAGCGTCGATTGTTCCGTAGCCGTTCGTTCCCATCGAGTTATCGCGACCGTCATTGCCAGCCGCTACAACAACGACGATGCCTGCCTGCCATGCTTGTTCCACTGCTTGGCAGAGAGGATCTTGCTTATAGCTCTCATAAACCGGACGGCCTACGGACAAGTTGATGACTCGAATGTGGTAAGTATCTTTCAACGCGATGGCTCGATCAATGGCTGCAATCACGCTGCTGTCCGTACCGTTGCCATTTTCGTCAAGCGCCCGCAGGTTAACAAATGTGACTCCAGGGGCGATTCCGACCATAGCCCGGGTACAATTCTTACAAAGTGAGCTGTGACCATTGGAGCCGATGATTCCGGCTACATGCTGGCCGTGCCCGAAAAGATCCGGTGCATTCTGGGGATCGGCAACGTTCCCTTTTTGTTGAAACTCGCCAGTGAAATCTTCGTTGTAAACGATAGGATTTTTTATGCCCAAGTCGGGACTCTGATTCATTCCACTGTCGATAATGGCCACCGTAACGCCGGAACCGTACAGATTTCGATTCCAGGCGGCACTGGCGTTGATCGCCGCGGAAGTATAGTCGAGCTTGGCTCTAACGGGCCGGTCTGGCGAAATAAACGCCACGTCGGGATCATTCGCTAAGCTGCTAATCGCGTAGGCAGGAACTTTGTATTTACCGGCTTTCACGTGCGCGAACTTTAAACCTGTCGTTCCTCCGCGATTGGATATCTTGTCATCCTCCTCTTGCCCGGGGGCGTGCTTCCACTGAACAATAACGTTCACGGTCGACGAAGGGTCCACGCTTCGTAGGTCATCCGAAATTTTCGATTTTCTAGGGGCAGCTCCACAAACTAACGCCCCGAATATAAAAAACACAGCGAGTTTTCTCACTTACGTTTCACTCCTCATATAGGCCGCCAGCAATCAGCGTTTACGCTTGGTGTCTGGGTCGGTCGGTCACTCGATTTCTTTATCGGCGGGAACTCCCGGTTTCTTTAGAGGAAAAAGAGGTACTAGGGGTACTGATTTAGGAGTTTTCGTCAGGAGCGAAGATTGATTAGGGCAGAAGGGCGGCAGAGATCAGCAATACGGTGCTGGTGGCTGGGCTTTGTCTCCGCTATCCGACAAACGATGTCGGCATTGCGGGTCGTCTGTCTCGCGACGGCGATCCTACATTTAGGCCATCAGGCCGCACGCGCTGCTCTGGATCCAACTAGAGCGTTGACCCAGTATATTCATCAGAACTGGCAAGTGGAAACCGGCCTCCCGCAGCGCTCGGTGTCAGCGGTCGCGCAAACAGCCGATGGTTATATCTGGTTGGGGACAGAGGGTGGCTTGGTTCGATTCGATGGAGTAAACTTCACCGTTTACGACAAACGTACGACTCCGGAGATGCCCGGCGACTTAATTACTTCTTTGCTTGCTGATCGCCAGAAGAATTTATGGATCGGTACACAAGGCGGACTGGTTCGGCTTACTCATGGCCAATTTAAGACATTTGGGCTAACAGACGGACTTACCAGCAACTCCATTTTGTCGTTGTACCAAGACAGCCGCGGCGCGCTCTGGATCGGCACGGACGGCGGCGGTTTGGTGCGATTTCAAGACGGAATGTTCAAGACATTCACCAAGACAAGCGGACTGGCCGACAATGCTGTCTTTTCCATCTCTGAAGACAAAGGTGGGGCACTTTGGCTGGGAACGCATAGCGGCCTCAGCCGTATGTGGAACGGCAGATTTCAAACGTTCACCACAAGCGATGGGCTGGGCAACAACTACATCCGCGCTACGTACATAGACGGGCAGGGGAATGTCTGGGCCGGAACCAACGGTGGAGGGCTATGTCGCGTGGCAACGGGCGGCATCACCTGTTTCACGGAGAAGGATGGACTAACAAGCAACTCACTCTTAGCTCTCATGCAAGACAAAGCCGGCACGCTTTGGATCGGAACCATGAATGGCGGGTTGGACCGCATGGTCAATGGGAAGATCAGCTCCTTCACGGAGAAGAACGGCTTTTCCGGGAGTGACGTCGGCGCTCTGCTGGAGGATCGTGAAGGAAATCTCTGGATCGGAAGTGATGATAGTGGTCTTCATTGTCTAAAAAACGGCTTAATTTCGACAATTTCCAAAGAGGAAGGTCTGACAAGCGACGTAGTGCTGCCCATCTACGAAGATCGCGATCGGGGCTTGTGGGTGGGGACCGAACAGGGTCTCAACCGCTTGAAAGAGGGAAGGGTTGATCGCTACACTTCCGCGCAAGGGCTTCCAAACGATCTGGTGTTCTCGGTCGCGCAAGATCGACAAGGCACGATATGGGCCGCGACACGTTCTGGTCTTGCTCGACTGGTAAACAACCGATTTCGGCAACTGAAGCTTAACAACAGTTTTTTAAACGATTCAGCGGCGTGCCTCTATCCGGACCACGGAGGCGGCCTTTGGATCGGCACCCGGGGCGGACTCGGCCACTACGACGGTGTGAACCTTACGACCTATACGACCCGTGACGGCCTTTCGAACGATTTCGTACTCGCGATCTATGAGGATCGCGACTCCGCCCTTTGGATAGGCACAAGCGGCGGTGGACTGAATGAATTCAAGGACGGCCATTTTACCCGCTATACGACCCGTGATGGCCTGGCAAGCGACGTCATCATGTCGATCTACGGCGATGCAAACGGGGTTTTATGGCTAGGGACCGCCGGGGGTGGACTAAGCCGTTTTCAGAAGGGTAAGTTCACCAACTACAGCACGAAACAGGGACTCTTCGACGATTCGGTGTTCCAGGTGCTGGACGACAAGGCAGGCAAGTTATGGATGAGCTCTAACAAGGGCATCTTTTCCGTCACAAAAAAGCAGTTAAATGCCTTTGCCGACGGCTTGGCAACCAGTATCGTGTCTACCGCGTACGGAGTGGCGAACGGCATGAAGAGCCGTGAATGCAATGGCGGATTTCAGCCAGCCGGATGGCGCACGCAAGACGGACGCCTTTGCTTTGCCACGATGAAGGGTGTTTCCATCGTTGACCCATCGCACATCGCGAAGAATGAGCCAGCTCCTTCCGTTGTCATGGAAGGGATTCTCGTCAACGACAAAGCGGTGAAGATAGACGGTCCGCTGGTGATACCTCCGGGAGCCAGAAAGCTGGAATTCCAGTTCACCGGCCTGAGTTTTGTTGCTCCCGAAAAGATCCGGTTCCGCTATATTCTTGAGGGATTCGACAAGGAGTGGAACGAGGCGGGCACGCGTCGATTCGCTTCTTATACAAACGTTCCTCCAGGAGAATACCGGTTTCGGGTCCTGGCAAGTAACGATGGCAAGGTCTGGAGCACGAACTCGCCCAGCATGTCGCTTGTCCTGCAGCCCTACTACTACCAGACGACCGGATTTTTCGTCTTCGTTGGACTCTTCACCTTGAGCCTCGCGTTCGCTGTACACCGCCTTCATGTGAGGCATTTGAAGGTGCGCGAGAAGAAATTGTCGGCGTTGGTGGACGAGCGTACAGCCGTCATTCGGGAGCGCGAGAAAGAATTGCGCCAATCGCGGGATGAACTCGAAGTTCGCGTACAGGAACGTACTCAGGAACTGCAGGAACTAAATCACTCCTTGGAGCAGGAGATTTCTGTCCGTACACTAGCGGAGCGCCGGGCGGAAGCAGCCAGCCGCGCCAAAAGCGAGTTTCTCACCAACATGAGTCATGAGATTCGCACGCCCATCAACGGAATCATGGGCATGACTGATATCACACTGTTGACAACTCTGGACGGTGAACAGCGCGAATACGTTGAAATCATCAAGTCATCCGCCGATTCGCTGCTGGAAATCGTCAATAACGTGCTGGACTTTTCACAATTTGAGTCTCGCCAATTGACGCTGGAGAGCGCGAGCTTTCGTCTCCCGGGTTTAGTGGAAGAGATATCAAGATCCACAAAGGATCGCGCATCTCAAAAAAATCTCTCGTTCGAGAAACAGATCGGTAACGGAATTCCGGAGGTTCTGATCGGCGATCCTGACCGGCTGCGGCAAATCCTGCTGAATCTACTTGATAATGCGCTCAAATTCACCAGCGCAGGGGACATCGGGTTGTCAGTTGCCATCGCCGGGCAGTTCCGCAATGAGGTCGTTCTGCATTTTGCGGTTTCCGACACCGGCGTAGGTATCCCTGAAGACAAGCAAGGAACGATCTTCGAGGCTTTTTCCCAAGCAGACATGTCCTCCACCAGGAAATATGGTGGAACAGGTTTAGGGCTGGCGCTGTGCTCGCAATTAGTGAACCTGATGCACGGCAAAATATGGGTGGAAAGCAATCTAGGGCAGGGTAGTACGTTTCACTTTACTGCGCGCCTTACGCTGGCTGCGCAACCCTGCATAGATACCGGTGGGGCACTCATGGAGCTGAGCAGCCATCTGGCCAGCCGCGAGGCACTCCAAGCAGAAACTTCGCCGGCATAAGCGCTGTTCTGTCCCCCAGGACGCTTTCAGTCCCATGAGAAACTGGTAGCTTGAAGATCGTAGCCGACGGCCTTTATTACGCATTCGGGTTGATCGCCGTGGGAGTGTTGCTGTCCTTTTTTCTGACGCCCTATGCTGGTCTGCCCTTCTACGCGCTGGCGCTCTTCTGTCTCTATTTTTTCCGGGATCCGGAACGGATTTCCCCGCCGGGTGAGGTGATGGTTGCTCCCGCGGACGGCAAAGTGGTCGCGATGCTGCGGTTGGACTCCGGCGAGGTCCGGGTCAGCATTTTCCTGAACATTTTCAACGTGCATGTGAATCGGACGCCGATACCCGGGAGGATCGCCGGTATTCAATACCAGAAGGGCAAGTTTCTGGTCGCAAGCCATGAGGCGGCCTCGCTGGAGAATGAGCAAAATACATTGATCATCGAGGGAAACGGAAGCCGTGTTATCTGCCGTCAAATTGCGGGGTTGATCGCCAGAAGGATCGTCTGCTACAAGCGTCCGGGCGACTCCGTCAGCGCTGGCGAACGTATCGGATACATTAAATTTGGATCTCGCACCGACGTGATTTTTGGCCCGGAGTGGTCGGCGACCGTAAGAGTAGGGGACAAGGTTGCGGGCGGAACGACGGTACTGGCAAAGAGACATTCCTTCGAGGCAACGCATTGAACGGATTTGCGGCGGAAGACATACCGCCTGAAGAAATCGTCTTGAAGAAGAGGCCGCGACGGGCCGCTTACGTCCTGCCGACGCTGTTTACCAGCGGTAGCATTTTTCTTGGATTTCTTGCTACGTTGCAGGCATTTCAGGGCGCTATGCAGGCGCAGGGCGGCGACTACGGCTTTAATTCGCATCTCGCCATTGCTGCCAAGGCGCTCGGGATTGCGGTGTTTTTCGATGGCCTGGATGGGCGTATTGCGCGGATGACCAATACGGTCAGCGATTTTGGGCGGGAATTAGATTCGATAGCGGATGCGATCACGTTCGGGATTGCGCCTGCGGTGCTGGCATTTGTCTGGGGCGTATTTTTTGTGATATCGCCCGACGGGAGCCAACTGCTTAGCCATCTGATGCGCGCCGGATATGCGGTTGTGTTTTTATACCTTCTGTGCGGCTCGGTCAGGTTAGCGCGGTTCAACGTCCAGACAAATCCGAAGCCCAAAAATCCCGGGCGTCCGGACCGCAAGTACTTTGTCGGTATGCCGACGCCGGCGGGGGCGGGGTTCGTCGCGGCCGTGGTCTTCATGGACACATCGCCGGTGCGTTCGTTCACATTTTCAATCGTGTGGCTGATTGCCATCGCCATTGTTTCGCTGCTGATGGTAAGCACGTGGCGGTATCCGAGTTTCAAGCAGATCAACATGTCCCAGCCGCATTCTCCGCTGGTGGTGCTGCTCATCGGCATCTTTGGGATTCTGATCTGGAACTGGGCGCAGCCGGTATTGCTATCGTTGGCACTGGTTTATGTGCTGAGTGGGATCGTCATTCGGATCGGCGGAATTATCCGGAGACGCGTGAAAGCGCGTTCGCTGAAGGCAGTTACGGAGCAACAAGTTGGCTAAATTGACTGGGAAAGCGAAGGCGCCGGTGCTGGCGCTCATCGGCGCGGAGACGTTACTCGGGCGTGAGCTTCAGGAAGTCCTGAAGAACCGGAGCGCCGGGACAACAATAGCTTCTTTTGCGTCGTCAGGCGAAGGCAACTTCGGCGAGGAGAATGGAGAGGCGATCTATCGCGAAGCCTTCGAAGCGCAGTCGCTGAAGAATGTGCAAGCGGTGTTGATTGCCGGAACAGAGACGGGCGCCATGAAAGCCCTTCAACTCGCCAGGGCGTCGCGGGGCGCTGCGGCTGGGCGCAAGCCCGTGCTGATCGATTGCACTGGTTATCTGGATCGCGAGCCGGAGGCATCCATGGTGTCTCCCCTGCTGGGACGGCCGGAAAATGAAAGCTCGAAAGAGCTATTTGTCATTGCCCATCCTGCGGCAAGCGCCTTAAGCCTTGTCCTCACGAGGCTGGGCCGCCGCATGCAGATCGAGCGCGCCGTTGCTCATGTGTTTGAACCTGCCAGCGAGCGCGGCAAACGCGGCATCACTGAACTTCAGCAGCAAACAACCGGACTGCTCTCGTTCAAGACGCTTCCGAAGGAAGTATTTGACGATCAGCTCAGTTTTAACTTATTGGCCCAGTATGGCGCTGAGGCTCCCGAGAAGCTTGCGAGCATCGAGCAGCGCATTGAGAGGCATCTGGCGACGCTGCTGGACCGTCAGCCCGAAAAGATTCCCTTTCCGTCGTTGCGGCTGATACAAGCGCCTGTCTTTCACGGATATAGCATTTCGGTGTGGATTGAATTTGCCGATGAGGTAAACGCAACCGAACTGGGCGAAGCCGTGGCGTCGGCACAAGTCGAGGTTCGCGGTCCCAATGAGGATCCGCCTCATGGCGTCGGGGCGACCGGACAAAGCGGCTTGATGGCGGGTGACATTCGCGTGGACAGGAACAATGCGCGTTCGGCCTGGTTTTGGATTGTGGGGGATAATCTGCGCTTAGCCGCGGACGGAGCCGCGGAGGTCATCGCCGGGCTGGGAATCGAATAGTAGTGAACAGACGTATCTTTCTATTGGTGTTTATTACGGGAGCAGCCGGTGTTCTGGCTTCCTGCGGTTATCACGTTGGCGGCCGGGCGGACTTGGTGCCGAAGAGCATTCAGACGATCGCAATTCCGGCATTTGCGAACGCGTCCATGCATTACAAGCTGACTGACCAACTGCCGCGCGATATCGAACGCGAATTCCGGGCGCGCACTCGATTCAAAATTGAAAGTAATCCGAGTGTGGCCGATGCTGTCTTGAATGGCACCGTCAACTCGGTTGCCACATTTCCGACGATCTACGATCCTGTATCGGGTAAAGCTACCAGCGTGCAAATTATCGTGCAGATGAGCATCACGCTGCTCGAACGCACCACGGGGCGTGTTCTTTATTCGAACAGCAATTTTCAGACGAAGCAAAGCTTCGATATCGCGGCGTCCACTATCGCGACTGGGGCGGCCAACGGAACCTCCATAAATGACCAGATTTCAGCGCACCAATTCTTCGACGAAAGCGGTCCGGCCTACGATCGTTTGGGGCGCGATATCGCTCGCGAAGTCGTGACCAGCGTTGTCGAAAATTTTTGATGTATGACGCCAGAGCAGTTTCTAGCGCGCATTGAAAAACAGCCGTTAGCCCCGGCTTATCTGTTCCTGGGGCAAGAAGGCTATCAACGGAAAGTCTGCAAAGAAGCGCTCCTGCGGCGAGTTTTGCCCGGCGGTGAACGCGAGGAGGGCCTGACGCAAATCGACCTGGAGAATACGAGCATCTCTGAAGTGTTGGACGATGCGCGATCGCTGTCGCTATTTGCAAGAGACCGGCTGATTTGGGTACAGGGCGCCGAAAACGCCTTGCCTCGCCGGTTGACAAGCAACGATGACGGCGGCGACGAAGCCGACAAGTCCAAAGATGCCGGGCTTCCTGGATATCTGAAGACGGCCACGCCGGGCACGGTTCTGGTATTCGAATGTAGCCGTTTCGACTTCGTGGGTGACGATCGGGCGAAGATGGAGCGGGTGGAGAAGTTTTATTCTCCGATTCCGGTTTCGGTAGAGTTCCGTCACTTTACGCCGGAATCCAGCCGATTTCTCGCTCAGGAGCTGGCAAAAAAGCACCAGTTAAAAATAAGCGGTTCGGAATTGGTGGCCTTACTCGACGCTGTCGCCGGAGATGCGAGCCGATTGGATGCCGAGATCGAAAAGCTGTCGCTATTTGTCGGGACTGAACGAAAAGTTACCGCAAGTGATCTGCAAGCCCTTGTTCCCAATGCGGCGCAGAGCACCATCTTTGCGCTGGTGAACGCATTGGGGCGACGGGATCGGGCAGGTGCGCTGCAATCGCTGGATGTTCTGGTTCGGGAAGGGGAATATCTGCCTTTGGCGCTGACGTTCTTGAGCACCCAGTTTCGTCTTGCCTTGGCGGTAAAGGAAGCGCGAATTGCTTCGGCCCAGCAAGCGCAAGCTTTTTTCACCAAGTTAAACGTACGCATGTGGCGCGAGCGAGCCGAGCAGATTGTGACCACCGCTGGCGCGTTTACGACTGAGCGGCTAAGTAAAGCGGTCTCCTTGATTTACGAGACAGACAAGAAGTTCCGCGAAGGCTATCGGGATGACCGCGTCATTATGGAGACGCTCGTCTTGGGTCTGACGAGTTGAGGAGCGTGGGCTCTGCGAGCTATGTTTCTACCCTGCGGCGCCATTCAAACAGCACCACACCCGCGGCGACCGACACGTTGAGCGAAGAGACCTCCCCGGCCATGGGAACGCGAACAAGGACATCGCAATGCTTTTGCACCCCGTGATGAAGCCCCTTGCCCTCACCTCCGAAAACGAACGCTGTGGGGGCGGCATAGTCCACCTTGTCGTAGAGTTCGGTTCCACGCTCATCTAATCCGTAGATCCAGAATCCTCTTTCCTTCAATTGCTCCAGCGTCTGCGTGACGTTGGTAATCCGCACTACGGGCAGGTATTCGAGCGCTCCGGCGGCAGCGCGCGCGACGGTTTCTGTAAGCGGGGCGGCACGGCGCTCCGGTGTCACTACGGCATCGGCTCCGGCGGCGTGGGCAGTGCGAACAATCGCTCCCAGGTTGTGCGGGTCCTCCACGCCGTCAAGGACGACAAGGAGTTTTGCGCGCTCGACGATCGTGTCCAGTTCCACATAGCCGTGAACCGCTCCAAAAGCGATGACGCCTTGATGAGCGATGCCCTTGCTCGTCCGGTCGAGCATTTCGCGAGGCTCAAAGCGCACGGGAACCGACTGCATCCGGCAGAGTTCAACGATTTCCTGAATGCGCGGTCCGGCGGCTCCCTTTGCGATGAGGACTTTGTCGAGAGGGCGGTGAGCACGGAGCGCCTCGCGGACAGGATGGATGCCGAGCGTAAATCGCATTGCAATTCAATTCCGGACGATGACTGCTAACTTCTTCCTGCGCTGATGGGAGTGCGGTGCAAGGATGTTGGGGTCTCCAATCGATGGAGGAGCGCCTGAGCCGCATATTGACTCGCTGCCTTCTTCGAAGAGCCGTCCGCGCGCGCTTTGAGGTGATCTCCCACGTGCACTTCCACCGTAAACACCTTGGCGTGCTCAGGGCCGGAGGAATCGATGGTCGTGTAGGACGGCTCCGGTAAACCCAATTCCTGCGTTCTTTCGAGTAACGTGCCTTTGAAGTTCAGAAGATCGATGGATTCGGCATTCCCGGGTTCGGGCAGAACATCCAGAACGCGCTGCTTCACCATTGCCTTAGACGCTGCTATGCCGCCGTCGATGTGGATCGCGGCGATGAGCGCTTCAAACGCATTGGCCAGAAGCGTCTTCCTGTTCCGGCCGCCGCTGCGCTCCTCACCTTTTCCTAAAAGAAGATGCTGGCCCAAACCGATGAGCAGCGCGCAGTGGTGAAGATGAGCGGCACTGACAAGCTGAGACTTCCACTTTGACAGTTGGCCTTCCGACTCCGAGGGGTGCCGCAACATGAGCGATTCGCTGACGACAAAGCCGAGGATGGAGTCGCCCAGAAACTCCAATTGCTCGTTGTCGGCGTTTTCTGCAATGGTGGGGGAACGATCGGACAGCCACGAGCGATGGGTCAAGGCACGCTGAAGCAGCTTGCGATTGCCGAAGCGGTACCCCAGCTTTTCCTCTAACTCCTCAAGCGAGGATCGTGCGGGTACCGCCATGGTGCGTTCTGTTCGCGCGAAGCCCAGCTTATTTGGCCGGCGGAGGTGGCGCCGGTGTTGGTGTCGGTGCCGCTGCCGGCGTCGAACCCGCGCCGCCCTTGAGTTTTGTAGCGATAGCCTTCTGCTGCTGGGCAAACGTCTTTACGGCTGCAGGTGCGTCGGCCATTGCGAGTACCTTGTCGGCCGTTGCGATGGCATCGTCGTATTGCTTCGCGCCGTTGTAGGCCTGGGCCAAGCGCGCCATGGTGACGGGATTCGGCTTTGAACCTTCGGCGAGAGCTGTCTTGAGGTCGGTGACAGCCTCTGGATACTGTTTGTTGACGGCCGCCCCCATTCCTAGCGCCTCATGGGCCTGCGCCGTCAAATCCTTCTTCAGATCGGGCCATTGCTCGGCGGGAACTCCGGAAGGCGGGGCAGATGCCGTTTTCAGGAGATCCAGGGCTTTGTTGGAGTAATCCTTGACCTTTTGTAGACTCTTGTCTTTGTCGAGATCGGTGTCGCGCGTATGCTGGGCGATGTCTTGCGCCAGCGTGTCGTAAGCCTGGATATTGGTTGGATCGGCCTGAACCGCGCGTTCGCCGTAAACGATCGTCTGCTCGTAGTCGCCCTTCCGGGCCTCGGCATCCATCGCCATGGTCAGCAACATGTTTTTATACTCGGTGTCCTGAAAGTTCTCGAGCACGTCGTTGATGGCCTGTATTTCGGCATCCGGATTGTTCTGCTGTGCCGCTGCTTGCACCTTCTGCAGAGCCAGCACTTCTTTTTGAGACTTTGGTTTCGGCGCTGAAGCTGGTTGTTGTTGCGCAAAAACAGGCATGGCCACTGCGAATAAGGCCGTGGCGTAAGAGGCAGATCGAAGTTTCATTAGTGGGTTTCTCCTTGGGAAGAGCTCTGCAATCCCTTCTCGGCGGCTTCGTGTGCCTTTTCTGAAGCCTCAGGAATCGCTAGCGCTAGTTTGAATTGGTTGTTTGCTTTGCCGGGGTCACCGGCGGCCAACGCGAGCCGGCCAAGATAAACGTGAGACCAGGCCGTGATGGCGGGATTCGGGTTGTCATCGGCGGTGCGTTGGAACAGGTCCAGAGCCTCATCTTTCTTGTTCTCCTGAACCGCAATACGAGCTAATCCATAGTAAGCACGGCCCTGCATACTTTTGTCGGTAGACTGTTCAAAAACTGCCCGAAAAAGCTTTTGCGCGTTGGCGAAGTCGTGCTGCTCATACAGTCCTTCCGCTTTCTCCAGGGAATCCTCTGCCGGGCTGAGTTGCATCGGTGCCGGCGGCGCCACCACGCGGGCAGGGACGGACTGTGCGAATTCTACCTTTTTTAGCTGTTTTTCTACTCTCCGCACGTCCAGGGCGTTGACGAGGTCGGGATAGTAAAGCCGCAAAGCCTCGTCCTGATTCTCATAGGCGGGCAGCAGGTCGGCAAATTCCGCCGTCAGGATGTAGCCCTCGCGCATTGCTTCATTGACAAACGCCGATCGTGCTTCAACATTCCCATGGATTAGGCGGCTATCGATCGCTTTTATGAGGCATTGCGTCACCAGCAGCGAAAAGTTGTCCTTGTACTCCAGCGGAAGCGTGGGCGCCTCCTGGGCATACTTGTCCAATGCCTTCTTTCCCTTGATAATCATGCTGTACCGGAACGTCAGCGGATCGAGGAGATAGGAAAGATAAGCGTCGCGAATGTCGTTGGCCACGGGAGCATTTGTCGGCGTGATTACGATGTAGTAGTCGTTGCGATAGCTTCGTACCTGCACTTGATCGGGCGCGGCGAGTAGCCCGAGAAAAATCTGGAAGCGCCTGCCGAGAGTTCCATTGCCGGAAGGGTTTCGCGTGTAACCATTGGCCTCGAAAAGCGTGTTGATTACCGGATCCTGGTATTGAGAAACCGCCAGGGCGTACGCTCGTTGCGAACGCTTCCAGAGATCCTCGACGTTGCCTTCCTTGTAGAATCTGGCGAGTAAAGGACTGAGGCCGCGCAGAGACTCCACGTCGGGAGGCACGCCGCTTTCCGGTAAAGCAAACTCCGGAGCTCCGCCGGCGACCAGCGCGAACGAAATATATTGACTTAGGTCTGCGGTGTCGGTCGATTTTTTGTGCGCTTTGTAGAACTGCTTCAGTTCGGCAAGAGAAGGAATGTTTTTCTTCTGAAGTTCTTCCCGAACTTGGCGGCGTACCTGAAAACGCGCGTTTAAAGGCGAATCGAGCCCAGCGTCATAACCGGCGGCATTGATCGCCGCCAAAGTGGCAAACAGCGTGGGACTTGTTCCGAACTCGTTCTCACCCCCGTCCCCACCGGTTTGACCGGCGAAAGCAGTAGCCAGAGTACCGAAGAAAAGCAGTAGCGCAATAGTGAAGGGAGAAGGGCGACGAATCAAGACAACCTTTAAATTAAGTAGCTAAGCTAAGTTACTTAGGAACAGTTTAGCCTAACTCCAGCCTGGAGTAAGCCTAAGCGCGGTTGCCGCACGACCTCTGATAGCCGGGAACGGGCCGATGGCAGCTCAGTGGCTCTGGTCTCCGGTGGAAACCATGCCCAGTCCCGTTGAATCCATTGGGTAGGAAGGCACATCCATAAATTAAGAGATAGGGATATGGCAGGAAACAACACTCTCACCTTTACAGATGCAAGCTTTGACAATGATGTCCTGAATGCGGAAACGCCCGTTTTGGTCGATTTCTGGGCAGAGTGGTGCGGACCCTGCCGGATGATGGGTCCGACTGTGGACCAAGTGGCCACCGACTATTCAGGAAAAGTGAAAGTCGGAAAGCTGGACGTTGATTCCAACCAGCAAACAGCAGCCCGGTACGGAATCCGAGGCATTCCCACTATTTTGTTATTCAAAGGCGGAAAAATCGTCGAGCAGAAAGTTGGGGCGATTGGAAGGCCCGAATTTCAGAAAATGCTGGACTCGCATCTATAAGCGAGCTTAGTCTTTAGTTTTGTTGTACTGAGACCGTTTCGGTCACGAAGGCGCCTTGAACATTATCGGGCGCCTTTTGGGTTTCAGGACTCGGCTAAACGCCTAAGTGCGGCCAATTCAATAACGTAGCGCCCCAGGATAGTCCTACTCCGAATCCAACCAACATCACCTGCTGCCCATCGCGCAGACGTCCTTCAGCGAGCGCGTTTTTCAATGCAATGGGAATGGTGGAAGAAACGGTGTTTCCGCATTCCGCCAGATAAAGGTAAAACTTTTCTTCTGGGATGCCCAGCTTTCGGCGGAGATGATCGAGCATGTACCTATTAGCCTGGTGAAACACAAACAGGTCTATATCGCCGATCTGCTTGCCCGCCTTCGAAAGCAGTGCGCGGATGCAGTCCGGGATCACCTGTAATGTGAAGTGGAAAATCTCCGGGCCGTTCATCGAAAGGCAACCGATTGGCGGATCGACCTCTGTCTGAATTTTAGGCGGTTCACTCGCGGTTCGCATGCCGCCCGAGCGGACAATTAAATGTTCGCCCCCCTGGCCATTACTGCCGTAGACATAAACCGGCGTAAGCGGTTTGCCGTTGTTCAGGCTGGCCGTAACGATCGTGGCTGCCGCTCCATCGCCGAAAATCGTTACGCAGCTTCGGTCTTCTGGATTGAGAAATTTGCTGTAGGTTTCCGCCGTCAGCAGCAGGACTTTAGACGCCTGTCCGGTCGCGATCAGGCCTTGCGCAAGCCCTAATCCGTAGACATAACCGGAACATCCCAAGTTGAAGTCAAGCGCGCCGGCCGATTTCGGAATATTCAAGCGCTCTTGCAGCAGGCAAGCGGTGGTGGGCAGGAAGAAGTCGGGGCTTTGCGTGCACAGAAGTATGTAGTCGATCTCACCGGGTGTAGCGGCTTCGCTGGCGAAAAGTTTCTCTGCGGCGGCGTATGCAAGGTCGGAGGAACATTCCTCTTTCGCGGCGATATGCCGTTGCAGAATGCCCGTTTTCTCTGCTATCCGGTCGACCGACCAATCCGGAAATCTCGCCACCAAGTCTGCATTCGTGACGACGTTCGCCGGCAGATGGTACTCGATTCCCGCTACCGACGCGTTCATGAGTGCGGGTGGCTGCCGGAAAATGTAAGTTGCGCCAAATCGTCCACCGTTTGACAGGCGGCAATATCGCTCGGCTGCAGGTCGTTGCGATAGTCGCTGTCAGCCATCACGATGAATTCCAGAATGGTAAGAGAATCCCAGTTTTTCAATGTGTTTAGCGGCTGATGGCCTTGAACAGAACCGGCAGGTACATTTAGCAGGTTGTCCATCTTGCCATAAAATGAGTATTTATCGGAAGAAGTTTCAGTAATCATGACTAAACCGCTTCAGTGTACGTGGTTATAGCGAAAACCAGAAGTGCACGAAAGGAAAATCTGAGAGTAGTAGATACAGTACTTTCCTCAGCTCGGCGTGGGTCACGTTGTTGCCCGTTATACTGAACGCGGTGGGCATCGAATTTACGACGACGAACGTCGAGCAACTCGAAACCGTAGCCGCATTTCTGCAGAAATCTTTTCACGTTGCGGCGGACGCTCCATTTCTCGACCGGTCCCTCCTGCGGTGGAAATACTATGAACCTGGTCCATCCTGGCCTGGTTCGCGCAGCTACGTGCTTTCCGACGGCGGTCAATTTCTTGCTCACGCTGCTATCTGGCCTTTGCAGCTTCAGGTAGACGGCAGAATCCGCTCTGGCCTCGGTTTTTCCGATTGGGGAGCCAGTGAGGACCATCGGGGAATTGGACTGCTGCTGGTGAAAAAGCTTGTGGCTTTAACGCCTTTTACGTTAGTGATCGGAGGAGCCGAAATCACCAGGCAGATTCTGCCCCGCATGGGTTTCCAGCCTTGGGCTGACTTGCCGGTCTATGCGCGAGTCCTGCGCCCCTTCCAACAACTCCGTACGCGGCCCTCCTACCTGGGATGGAAAGAGCCCGCTCGTTTATGCCGGAATATCTCCTGGAGCGCCAAGCGGATGATCCACTCCGGTAGCTGGATTGCGGAACGCTCCGAACCGGACGAGGAAATTCTGTCGGTTGTGGCGGGGCAGCGCGGTTCTGTCCACAGCGCCGACTTCTTACGCTTCATGTCAAGGTGCCCTACTGTGCCGGTTTATTTTCTAGCTCTGCGCAAGGCGCGTACTCACATGGGTTACGCTGTCATCAGTCTGGTTGGCGGGCAGGCTCGCATTGCCGACGTGCGGTTAGCTTCTGGAAACAGTCTTGATTGGCAGCAGGCAATTTCGGCGATCACGAGAGTGATTGGTCGTGACCCGAAGATGTGTGAGGTCACCGTAGTCAGCTCGACAGCTCTGCTGGAAAGTGCTCTTCGAACCAATGGCTACCAACTGCGCGAACGCCGTCCACTGGTGGTGTATGACTCCGAAAGGCAATTGGCCGGGGAGCCAGTCCCTCAATTGGGAATGCTGGAAGATGATTCCAGCTTTTTGCGAACTGCGGAGTATCCCTATCTGACATAAGTATTTTTGGCGCCCGCCTAAAGTTTTTCATTCTTCGTGCCGATAACTCTCACGAGATTGGAAACAATATAGTGGGACGAGTTAATACAACAAGCACGATAGTCATAGCCGACGCAAACGTTTTATTCCGGCGAGGGCTCAAGACCGTTTTGTCGGCCGGAGATGGTTTCGCCGTCGTTGATGAAGCCTCCGATATAGACGAAGCCCTTAGCAAGGTCCGCACCCTGGCGCCCGATGTTCTCATCATGGATTTGGCGATGGTCAAGTCAGATAGCCACGATTCGACTATCGCAATTCGGCAGACTCAACCTTCGACGGTTCTGTTGTGTCTTACGCGCCAGGATGGTGAACAGGAACTGGAGGCGGCCGTGGGAGCAGGAGCTCAAGGATACATGAGGAGAGATGCCAAACCCGCGCAGATGATCGCGGCTGTGCAGCAGGTTGCCCGGAATAGAGGAGATTGGAATCCACTAGGGCTCTCGCGCATAGTTCCAGATTTGCAGGCCCTTGCCAAAACAAGCGATCGCTACCATCGCGGGACGCCGTTAACATCACGCGAACAAGAAGTCGTGCGCCTGTTATCGGAAGGAAAGACCGTGCGTCAGGTTGCTCTCGATCTGTCGCTCAGCATGAAAACGATTGAGGCGCACAAACTGAACCTCATGCGTAAGTTAGACATTCATAATCGCGCCAGCTTGGTGGAGTACGCGGTCCGTAGCGGATTGACGACGGTTTACGCCTCTTAGTAGGACGGCCGGCCTCAAAGGCTTGGTACTCTTCCATTGGGAGTAATTATCGAGAATATGCGGAGATTCTTCTGGGGCGTTCTGGTTGGGCTGATTGCCACGATTGTGGGATTAGTAATTATTGTTTTAGCCATTGGCCGGCTTGCTGCCAATAAGCGGCCTACTATCCCGGCGAACTCAGTGCTGGTGCTTGCGCTGGAGGGTAATATCCCCGAGTCGAACTCAGTCGTTCCCATACCGTTTATTCAATCGCCAAGCTCCCCAGCCGTTCGCGATCTCTGGACATCGCTTCGGGAAGCGGCTCACGACCACCGCATCAAAGCAATCGTTCTCCAACCTCATGGCCTGCTGGTCGGTTGGGGCAAGCTCCAGGAAATTCACGAGGAGCTGTTGAATTTTAAGAAGTCGGGAAAGCCCGTCTATGCGTTCCTTCAAGGCGCGGGTTCGAAAGAATACTATCTCGCCTCTGCCGCTGACAGGATCTACATGTCGCCCGACGACATGCTGGATGTAAAAGGTCTGCTGCTGGAAGCGATGTATTTCAAGAACACGCTCGACAAGATCGGAGTCAACGTTCAAGTGGATCACATTGGGCGTTACAAAGATGCTGGCGATGTGCTTACGCGAACGGACATGTCGCCTGAGACTCGCGAGGTTCTCGGCCAGGTGCTGGATCAGCTATACGGGGATTTTTGTTTTACCGTTGCTCAAGGAAGGCACAAAACTCCTGATCAAATCCGATCGCTGGTGGATGCCGGACCGTTTATCGGCACCGATGCGAAGGCGAACGGACTCGTGGATCAGCTTGGATATGAGGATGAAGTCTATTCCGACTTGAAGAATAAATTGGGGGTAAGCGACCTGAACAAGACCTATATGAAGTCGTACTACCGGGCTGTTCCGGAGCGCGGAGATCGCATTGCCATGATCGTCGGACAAGGCGACATCGTGCGCAGCCAGCCTAATAGCGGATTTGGCAATACCGACGTTATCGCGTCGGCGGCTCTCGCGAAAATCATACGCGAGGTCAGGAACGATAGCAGTATCAAAGGCGTGATTCTGAGGGTCGATTCGCCTGGGGGGGATAGCGTTGCTTCGGACGAATTGCTACACGAGTTGAAGCTTTTGAGCGCCGTGAAGCCGCTGGTGATTTCCATGTCGGACGTCGCCGCTTCCGGGGGCTACTTCATCTCAATGACCGGCGACCCGATCATTGCTTATCCGGACACCATCACCGGTTCAATCGGCGTCCTGTACGAGAAGCCGAACCTACGCGATCTTTACGGCAAGCTTGGCATAGGAGAAACGACACTCATGCGTGGGAAATTTGCGGATATTGACTCGCTCTCCTCGCCCCTATCCGATGCGGAGCTGTTGAAGTTGCACCAGTCTATTCAAGCAACTTACAAATCGTTTGTTACGAAGGTGGCAACGGCGCGACGAAAGCCTTACGACCAAATCGACACCATTGCGCAGGGTCGCGTCTGGATGGGGACTCAAGCGCGTGAGAACGGGCTTGTCGATCAGCTCGGCGGGCTGGACAGCGCCGTTGCGTTAATCCGCCAGCGAGCGAAGTTGACTGGAACAGGCGAGACGGACCTGATCGTTTATCCACCGAAGCGCAGCCTGTTCGAGATCCTGACCAGCTCATCCACGCAGGATATAGAAGAATCGGTGGCGGAGAGAAAAATTCGCCAAGTCCTGCCGGGTTTGCCGGGGCAAGCGTTCCTGCGAGGCGGATTACTGAGAATTCTGCCGTATCAACTCAGCGTCCACTAGTGCGAGATAACGAAGGCGTCGGGTTCGATGAAATGATTCTAGAATGCTGCCGCCGAACGGATCCCGTTGCTGCTGAGTGCTACTTGCATTTTCGCGAGCGCGCTCTTGTGAATTTGGCAGACCCGGCTTTCGTTAATGCCAAGCTTACCGCTGATTTGCTTCAAGGTTAAATCGCCTTCATAGTAGAGACTAACAACCTGCTGATAGCGCTCCGGCAAAGTCTCCATGGCCTTCTGCAGCTTCTCGTTCAACTGAGATTTTGCAAATGTATTGTCCGGGCAGTAGCTTGGCTCGGCGGCCAGTTCTCTTACCGGCTGATCTTCCCGCTCAGTCGATTTTGCCTTTGTTGCAGCGACACCCAAGCTGCGGAAGTCGACCATCAGAGACTGCCAGCGTTGCGAAGTCAATCCCATCTCGGAGGCTATTTCGGCTTCCGACGGCGTCCGGCCTAATTTCGAAGTGAGATCGCGTGTAACAGACTCCACCTGCTTATAGCGCTTCCGAAGCTCGCGAGAGGCCCAGTCCCCCTGCCTCATCCCGTCCAGGATTGCTCCACGGATGCGGTGTTTAGCGTAGGCCGGGAAGGCGATTTCGGTCGCTTCCTGATACTTCGTAGCCGCTTCAATCAAGCCCATCGTGCCGGCATGAATCAGATCATCCAGCTCGACGTGAACCGGAAGCGACCGTTGCACATGGGCCGCGATTGCGGTGACCAGCGGCAGGTGTTCGACGATCAGCTCGTCACGGCGGGAAAGGTCAGTCTGTGTTTCGGTTCTGACGAAAGCTTGTTTGGTGGCGGTGGCGTTCACTTGTTTTCTCCGGCTTCGGGCTTTACTGCCGTCAGCGCCTTACGCCGTAAGAAAAGGCATGTGTAAAACCAGGAGAAAACGAGCGAACACCAACAAGGGGCTAAATCATAGAAGGCAGGTCACATAACTGGATTTTGGAACGCGTTTCTATGCACCGAAAACCCCAGCTTCAGCGCTGGAGAGGCTCTTTTGGATGTGTTTTGTTTCGGTGTGGGTTTCGAAATGGAACAGGATGCCCCAAAGTGAAACGAACGCAGAAAGTCGCTTTCCTGCGGCCCTAAAAACTGTAGGTCAGAAAATTCCTATACGCTTCTAGGACCTGTCGATGCCTCGGTATTCATCAGCACGCGTGTTTATGGAAGGAATGGTTGGCCGTCATCTGTCGGCTGGCATGCTTGCGGGGAATTCCCATTAGCATTTCGCCCCGCACCGGCTTGAGATGCGCACCAACGATCTGAACGGGGCGGTTGGGGCACTGGACACACGCGACATGCCGCAAAATGATCTGGTCGGTCAACTCAGCGGTTTTGAGCAGATCCGTCACATCCATCTCCAGCTTCACCAGGAGACGGTCGGCCAGCTCCGGCTTCAGCTTTCTGGCACCTTTCAGGACATTGTGAATCTGCGGTTGCGAGATCCCTAGAATTCGTGCGAGACCTCGCTCCGTGAAGTCACCGTTCTGTATGCGTGAATTTACAAATTGGATTAAACGCGCTTGGAGGACCCCAAACGTGGCGTTCTCATTACCCGGATTTGATTCCACCGTGAAATAGGGTTCCTCCTATTACGAAAAACTTACCCTTTTTACAATGATCTCACTCAGATTTCTCTGTATTTGTAAACCCATTGTATGTAGGCACTTGTGAGGAATAAGGCCGAATATTCTCAGGGGGACTAAGAAAAAAATTCCCAATGATTATTGACCGAATTCGATTTCACTTTATTGTGAATTCAGTACCGGCGAACTCGAAACCCCAAAAGGTTCGCAGAGGTTGGAGAAGGAATAAAAACAAAATGCAGTGGACTCGTTCAGAAACTCTCGCCCTCGCTCAGCAGTCATGCACATTATGCTACGGACTTGGCCTTCGCCCAGGTCGTTCCGGGGTGTCCACCCCTTGCAATTGCGTCTTCCGCGCAATCTTCCGCGCCTGCCACGCGCGTTTCAAGCAGTGTGCCTCCAAAGAGAAGCACATCAGCCGCGTTTCTTTGGAAGCAAACCCTGGCCGTCAGCGCAAGAATGTTTGGGGCCGCAAAGACGAAGAGTTCATGGCCGACTTTGCCCTGGTGAGCCGCCGCACGCTCAGCGAATACGAATACAGAGTGTTCAAGTATCACTTCCTGCTTGGCGCCGACTGGAAACTTTGCTGCCGCAAGCTGGGAATTGATCGCGGAGAATTCTTCCACGAAGTGTACCGGATTCAGCAGAAGCTTGGCCGGACATTCCGCGAACTGGAGCCCTACGCTCTGTTCCCGCTCGACGAATACTTCCATGGAACATCGAAAGCTCCCATCGAAATGTCCTCGTCCTACAAAGTGGAGGCCGATGTACTGCCCGCGACGACAAGGACGGTATTAAAATTCCCGGTCAAGCGAGCGGCTTAACGGATCTCACCTCCAATTTCTGAATCGAGAAGGCCAGGTCTTTAGACCTGGCCTTTTTTCATTTTCTCCGTTGCCCTGCGCCTTCGGAAAAAGCCCGCCAGCAGTTCGGCGGATTCCGCCCCCAGTAATCCCTCCTCCACCTGAACGCGATGATTCAGAAGCTCGGAGTCCGCCAGCCGGAACTTGCTGCGCACTCCGCCGAATCGAAGATCGCGGGTTCCGAACACCAGGCGATCTATGCGAGCGGATACGATCGCGCCGGCGCACATCACGCATGGTTCCAAGCTGACGTATAAAGTTGCACCCGGCAGCCGATAGTTTCCAGTGCGCAACGCCGCCGCCCGTATGGCCTCAATCTCGGCATGGCTGGTGGGATCGACGGCTGCTATGGGATGATTCCATCCTTCACCGGTAACGATGCCGTTCTGCACCACAACCGCGCCCACCGGCGCCTCGCCCGCCGCTTCGGCCTGCAACGCCAGGGAAAGCGCCCGGTGCATGTAGTCTTCGTCACGCACGTGATTTGTTAGCGCAGACTAGTGACGGAAATGACGAATCCCGGTAAACACCATGGAGAGATTCAGTCGATTTGCGGCAGCGATGACTTCCTCGTCCCGCACAGAACCGCCCGGTTGGATCACGGCCGTGATCCCATGCTTAGCAGCCTCCTCGACACCATCGGGAAAAGGAAAGAAGGCATCGGAGGCAAGCACGGTGCCTTGCAAAGGCAGCACCGCCTTCAGCGCACCGACTTTCACGCTGTCCACACGGCTCATTTGTCCGGCACCCGCGCTAATAGATTGCCCGGCGCGCGCATAAACGATCGCGTTCGATTTCACATGTTTGCATACTTTCCAGCCAAACGTCAGCGCCTCCCATTCTTCGTCCGTTGGCTTCCGGCTGGTTTTCACCTCCAGCTTGGAGTCATTTAGTGCCGCCAAATCCGCCGTCTGCGCCAGTATCCCTCCGGAGATCGATTTCATCACCAATTCAGGCCGGTCCACGGGTACTACCCGAACCAGACGCAAGTTCTTTTTCTCCCTGAGTATTGTGAGTGCATCGCTAGAAAAGGCCGGTGCCGCGATCGCCTCCACAAATAACCGGCTCACTTCAGCGGCCGTTTCTTCATCCACTTCGCGATTGAAGGCCAGCACGCCTCCAAACGCGGAGATCGGGTCGGCTTCCAAAGCCTTGCGATAGGCTTCCGCGAGCGTCGCTTGTTCGGCGCATCCACAAGGGTTGGTGTGTTTTATGATGACGCACGTTGGATTCGCGAACTCTTGCACGAGCTGCCACGCTGCATCAAGGTCCACCAGGTTGTTGTAAGACAGTCCCTTGCCATGAAGTTGCTCCGCGCCCGCGATACCGCCCTTTCCGAAGCTGTACAGTGCCGCCCGCTGATGAGGATTCTCTCCGTAGCGCAGCACCGCAGTCCGGTTCGCCGATAACCGGAGCGGGTCTGGCAGTTCCTCGCCTTCAACGCGATTGCCCTCGGCATCCATTTGCGCGAGGCGCGATGAAACCGCTGTATCGTATGCGGCCGTGTGCGAAAAGGCCTCTTGCGCGAGCCCCCAATTGGTCGAGATGCTCACCGCGCCATCATTGCTCCGCAATTCGGTGAGAATCGCGTCGTACTGCGCTGGCGAAACCACTACCGCGACATCTTGAAAGTTTTTCCCGGCCGCCCGGATCATTGTGGGGCCGCCGATGTCGATATTTTCGATTAGTTCTTCTCGTGTGACGCCTGGTTTATTGGCGAATTTCTCGAATTCATACAGATTCACCACCACCATCTGAATCGCCGGAATATCGTGTTCGGCGATGGCGCGCATATGTTCCGCGTTCGAACGAATGGCCAGAATGCCACCCGCAATTCGAGGATGTATGGTCTTCACGCGACCGTCGAGCATCTCTGGAAAACCGGTGATCTCAGCCACTTCACGAACCGGAATCCGATTCTCGCGCAACAATTTCGCGGTTCCGCCAGTAGAGATTAACTCGACGCCTTCACGATGCAGCGCCGCGGCAAATTCCACAATTCCAGTCTTGTCGGTAACGCTCAACAGCGCACGCTCAATTCGGGGCATAAAGAATTAGTTTGGCAGACGTGGCGACCTTAGGCCGACAGTGGAGAAGCTCTTATAATGAGAAGACCACGCAGTCTAGCTCATGAGCAGTCCCGTAAATGTCGAAATCCCGATCTCGCCGGAAGTAGCCGATCTGCTGAAGGATGCAGGTCGTCGCGAGCTTATCGGTCGCCTGGTTAGCCGGGTACTACAGTCATGGCAAAGCGAAGATCCGTTAGCGATCGAAATTCGTGGTGCTAAACAGGAAGCAAGGCTCAACGGGCTTACAGACTTTGATATCGACGCAGAGTTGGCAGCCTACAACGCAGAACACACAGATTGATCGTCTTTGACGCCAGCAGCATTATTGGGGCAGCCCTCAAGGAAAATTCAATTCCCGAAAGGGCGCTTTTTCGTGCCCGGGCCAAAGATACGATCGCATTGTCATCACCCGTCGATCAAGAAATCAGAACCGTCCTCCATCGCCCAAAGTTCGCATCCGCGATATCGCCTCTGCGTTTAGCACGCATTCTGGATCTCATCTCTAGCCGTGCCGTGTTTTGGGAGCCAATTGAGCGGGTTTATGACTGCCGAGATGTGAAGGATAACAAATATTTGGAATTGGCGCTCGCGGCTCGAACTGAAATTATTGTCTCGTCTGACGAAGATTTGCTCGTACTAACTCCTTGGCGAGGAGTTAGGATCATGACATCGGCCGAATATCTGCAGTTTACTGAAAGTCTCTAACATTCTCCCCCGCCCCACTAAAATCAAATTGTGTCCCACCACTGTACTCTGATACCCGGAGATGGCATCGGCCCGGAGGTCGCGCAAGCGGCTGTGCGCGCCATCGAAGCTACCGGCACCGATATTCGATGGAAACGTGCTGAACTGAATGAGGCCATTATTCTTGAAGCGGGAAAAATCCTGCCGCAATATGTGCTCGATTCGTTGAACGAAACACGCGTCGGATTAAAAGGCCCCGTGACCACGCCGGTGGCGGGCGGTTTTCAAAGCGTCAACGTCGCGCTGCGGAAAGCGCTCGACCTGTTCGCAAACGTACGCCCGGTGCGAACGCTGCCCGGCATCAAAACGCGTTTTCAGGATGTCCATATCGACATGGTGATCTTCCGGGAGAACACCGAAGACCTTTATGCAGGCCTGGAGCATGAGGTTGTAAAGGATGTTGTCACCGGATTGAAGGTCATCACCCGCACGGCCTCCGAACGGATCGCGCAGTATGCATTTGAATACGCGAAAAAGAATGGGCGCAAGCAAGTGGCTGCTATCCATAAAGCCAATATCATGAAGCTTGCCGACGGGCTATTCCTGCGATGCTGCCGCGAAACGTCGCAGAAGTTTCCGCAAATCGCTTACAAAGAAATCATTGTGGACAATGCATCGATGCAGCTCGTGATTCGGCCGGAGACATTCGATGTTTTACTGCTGCCCAATTTGTACGGCGACATTATCTCGGATTTGGCGGCGGGTCTGGTAGGCGGGCTTGGCATTGTCCCCGGAGCAAATATGGGCGAAACCCACGCTGTCTTTGAGGCCGTGCATGGCAGCGCTCCCGACATCGCCGGGCAAGGTAGAGCCAATCCCACTGCGCTCATGATGTCGTCGGTGATGATGCTCACGCATCTAGGCGAAAACGAGGCTGCGCATAAGCTGCAGAGTGCCATCGAAAAGGTCTACACCGATGGGAATCACCTGACGGGAGACGTGGGCGGATCGGCTTCCACCGAGGAGTTCACCGAGGCCGTTATCAAGAAGATTAAAGGCGAATAATCAAGATAAGGGGAGCAGGCATCTACCATAGCTCCCCTTATCTTCGTTTTAGCGCGCTTCGCTTCAGCGCATTATGCTTCAGCGCATTACGCTTTAGCGCATTACGCTTTAGCGCATTACAGGCCTTTTTGACCCAGAAAAGAGATTAAGTCCACCACGCGGCTGGAATAGCCCCACTCGTTGTCATACCAGGAGACTACCTTCACCAGATTGCCACCCAGCACTTTCGTCAATTCCGAATCGACAATCGAGCTGTTCGGATTACGAAGCATGTCGGTCGACACCACCGGGTCCGTCGTGTAACCAAGAATCCCTTTCATCGGTCCCTCGGCGGCTGTTTTCAAGGCTGAATTCACTTCCTCGGCCGTAGTATCTCTTTTTAACACCGCGACGAAGTCCACCACCGATACGTCAGGAGTCGGGACGCGCATCGAATAGCCGTCCAGCCTGCCCTTCAGTTCCGGTAGCACCAGACCAATCGCTTTCGCCGCACCGGTCGAAGTCGGGATCATGTTCAGCGCCGCGGCGCGGGCCCGTCGCAGATCCTTATGCGGGAAATCCAGCACGTTCTGATCGTTTGTGTAGCTGTGAATGGTCGTCATCGAACCTTTGTCGATGCCGAACGTATCGTTTAACACCTTCACAACCGGCGCCAGACAGTTTGTGGTGCACGATGCGTTGGAGACGATGTTATGCTTTGCGGCATCGTACGTGTTCTCATTCACGCCCAGCACAATCGTCACGTCCTCATTCTTGGCGGGCGCGGAAATGATCACCTTCTTCACCGAACCGCGCAGATGCTTCTTGGCGTCGTTCGCGTCCGTGAAGCGCCCCGTCGATTCCACCACCACTTGCACGCCCAGCCCTGGCCAGTCGATTTCGGCAGGATCTTTCGTCGCAAAAATCTTAATCGTCTTGCCGCCTACGTGAATGCTGTCGCCATCGGCCTTCACGTCTTCCTTCAATTGACCCAAAATCGAGTCATACTTCATCAGGTGGGCGAGCGTCGCGGTGTCCGTAAGATCGTTTGCCGCCACGAATTCTATATCGGGATTATGCAGTCCCGCGCGGACGACATTTCGCCCGATACGGCCGAAGCCGTTGATACCTACTTTAATTGGCATATCTTTTTTATTCTACCGGCGCGGTCGTTCCGCACCTCCATCGCTAGACTGAAGCTTGCAATCGATTCTTTTTCACGCTGAGTTTTTGGACCGGGACGCCCTTGTCACGGATTTCTGGGAGCATGGCACAGCGGGCATCGTCGAGGAAGGGAAGAACTTGCGGGCCTTCTTCGATGACGCCACGAACCTCCAACCGATTCTCGACGCCTATCGCGTCTCCGTTCTTGAAACGCGCCAAGAGGAACCTGTAGACCCTCAACACTTCGAGCGAAACGACTGGGATGGAATTCTTGCCGGCAGTAAATTTTTTGTGGCGCCATCCTGGGCAAACTGTCCGGTGCCTCCCGGCCGCATCCATCTTGCCGTTGACACTACCATCGCTTTCGGAACCGGGCGTCACGAAAGCACGCAGCTAGCGATTGAGGCTCTGGAACAATATCTGCCGCCTGGCGCGGTCGTGGCGGACATCGGTTGCGGCTCCGGCATTCTTTCCGCGGCGGCTTCCCTGCTGGGGGCAACCCAGGTAATCAGTTGCGATCTCGATGTTCATGCGGTTACGTCCGCTCGCGCGCAGGTGTCCTCTCCGGTATTTCTCGGCAGTGCCGATGCCATCCGTAGGGCGTCCGCGGATCTTGTCCTCGCCAACATCAGCGCGCACGTGATTGATGCTCTTGCGTTTGAACTCCAGCGCATTACCAGGCCGGGTGGCTTGATCGTGCTCGCGGGCTTTATTCGGGAAAATACCCCAAAGCAGTGGGAGCCCGAACAAGTCAGGGAACGCGGCGATTGGCTCTGTTGGATTTGCCGTCCCGGTTCGCAGCGGCCCGCCTTCCGCAAGCCTTACCGCCCAAGCCGGGACTGGTGGTGAATGTTAGTTAATTGTCCAAGTCGGACCGGAAAACGAAATAATACTTTCCGTTGGATCTGATCTTGATCGTTCTTTCGTTGAAGCCGTCCCCGCACACGTCGAGGAGCGATCCATTCGGCAGTTGCAGCACCGGCCCCAGGCGAGGCTTGCCGCTTTCCGCCGCTATCAGCTCGATGGCTGAAATATTCCTGGCCAGTGAATGGCTCAGGCTAGCCTCATGCGCCCCCGGCGCATATAAGACTTCTTCATTGACCATGAAAATCTACCTTCCAGGTAAGTTTCACAAAGCATGAAACTTCTTTAAGTGTCGGCCTATTGCCAATTTAGGGCAAAGTGCCAAATTAAGAAACTAGGAATAACCCTAATCACTTATTAGAAGTATCAAATCAGTCCGAAAAAGATTAGATCGAATTACCTACCACGGCGATTATTCCAGCGCGAAAGATTTCCGGTGCAGCAAAAGCCTGCGTAATTTACCGGCCTGCTCCAAACGTTCCTCGGCTTCCGCCTGCAGCGGTTCCCGCAGGTCGGGCTCCAACTGATCCACTAATTGCCTGGATAATGAAGCTCCTTCTTCCAGCGCCACAACCGCGGACCAAATGGCCTTTTCTTGTGCCATAAAGTGCTGGGCCAGCATGCCTTTCGGGGAAAAGACATGGCCTACCCGGCATTGATATTCGCAGAATTTACCTTTTTTGATTTTCCAGATGGTGCCCCGGCAATCGGGACACGTTAAATCGGTCAACGCAGGCTCCAGTTCCTCCGCCTTCTCGACTGAAGCTTCCCGCGCTTTGCCGTTTCGCGCTAATCGGGCCAACAACGGACCAATTTCCGCGAGCTTCAACGTGTGGTCGACTTCCACCTCCCGCAAAGCGCTCAGAGGCATCGAAGGAAACATAGCTTCTTCCGGAGTTTGGACAATCGCAATGCCTCCGTGCCGTTTGATGTCCCATAAGCCCGCCGTGCCGTCATCCAGTTGGCCCGTAAGGACAACGCCGATGACCCTCTCGCCATACGCGGTGGCCGCGGAACGGAACGTCAAGTTGATGCACGGACGCTGGTGCTGCTCCTTCGGGCCCAGACTGAGATGCAGATGCCCTTGTTCGATGACCAGATGATGATCGGGCGGAGCAATATAAACCTGTCCCTGCTTAATCGCTTCTCCGTCGGCGGGATGGGAGGCATACAACCGTCCGACATCGTTCAGAATTTGCGGCAACAGGCTTTTACTGCGGGGAAAAACGTGAATCGCAATGATCACGGCGGCGGGCAAGTCCGCCGGAAGAGCCTTCACCACATCCTTAAGAGCTTCAACGCCCCCTGCCGATGCTCCTATTACGATAATGTCGTGCATTGGCATGTGATCACTAGACGCTGGCACAAGAGATTAAGCAGAGTTTAATGATGGCCCGCAAGACCCGGCCGTTACGTCTTGGCAATCCCCTTCTCAATCGCATAGCGCGTCAGTTCTGCCGTGGTGCGCAGCCCGAGTTGATTCATAAGAGTCGCTTTATGAAACTCCACCGTCTTGCTGGAAATGGCAAGAATAAATGCAATTTCCTTCACAGACCTGCCTTCGGCCACTAATTGAAGCACCTCGCGCTTGCGGGAGGTCAGATGCACTTCAAACAGCTTCGCCGGGCTCTGGCGTGGATCCAGCAAATTTGCAAGCTCAACCGACACCAGCGGCGTGACATAGTACTGTCCGGTCAAGGCGTTATGCATGGCCGTGGATAGCTCGGATAACCCGGAACTCTTCAATACATAGCCTTTGGCGCCTGCTTGAAATGCCGCCGCCACGTACTCCCGGTTAGCCTGTTGCGTAACAATGACGAATTGTGTGTCCGGCGTCGACTTTTTGCACTGGCGCATCGCCTCAATGCCGTTCAGTACCGGCATGGAAATATCCAGCAGAACCAGATCGGGCTTCTTGTGTGCCACCAGCGCGATCAGGTCGCGTCCGTTGCTCGCCGTGCCTACCAGGTCATACTGATCGGCCAGCAGTTTGCAAAGAGCATCGAGGAAAAGGGTATGGTCGTCGCCAATCACCAATGTGGGATTCATAACGGATCCTTTTATTCACTCGGTGTCGGTACCTCTACTTCCACCGTCGTTCCCGCGTTGATCTCCGATTCTACTCGAAACGTTCCTCCCACCAGCCGGGCCCGTTCTTCCATGCTCAACAGTCCCAGGCTTCCTTGGGCCTTTTCGCCGGAATCGAATCCCCGGCCCAAGTCTCTGACCGTCAGACGAACGCCGTTTTCAGTCCCCATCAGTGTTACTCGCACGTGCGTCTTGCCCGCATACTTGGACACGTTCCGGAGCGCCTCTTGCGCGATCCGGTAAAGCGACGTTGCTGCATCCCGGGAAAGCGTGCCGGGAACCGCGACGGCGTCGAACGTCGTGGGCATCCCTTCCCGCGCTCCAAAATCCTCCACCATTTGACGCAGGGCCGGAGTCAATCCCAGATCGTCCAGCACCGACGGATGCAAAGCGTGAGAAAGCTGACGGACATCTTCGGAAAGCTTGCCCGCCTTTTCCGCCCATGCTTTCACCTGAGTCTTCACGTCCGAAATCTCGTCTGGCAGAGTTTTCCGGTACTCCCGCGCTTGAATTTCCAGCAGTGCCAATTTCTGGCTGATGTCGTCGTGGAGTTCCCGCGCCACGCGCCGCCGCTCGTCTTCCTGCGAGGTGAACAGGCTGCCGGCCAAGGCGCGCAACTCTTCCTGGGTCCGGCCAAGAGCTCGCGTCGTTGTCTGGACCTCACCCAATAGGCGCTCCTTCTCCTGTTTTACCCGTTCCTCAAACTCCTTGCGGCTGGTAATGTCCTCTATGGTGATGAGCAGCATCGGCGATCCGTCCTGGATCGCTTGCACACTGAACCGGAGTACGCGTCCTTTACCGTCCTTATGCTCAAAATCCACCACAGCGCCGGGATTCTGCCATGCGCGTTCCGAAATGGCCGGCATCTGCTCCAGATTCCATAAAAACTTCGCCAATTCGGGAAATGAGCGATGCTCCAGCTCCTCCGTCCCCATCTGTGTTAGCGCGCAGAACGAGGCATTCACCTTCCGCACCCGCAAATCCTCTTGCAGTACGACCAGTGGAATACGCACCGACTCCAATACGCACTGAGCGAAATCGCGCGCTTCCCGCATCGCTTCCTCGCCGCGCCGGAGATGATCCACATCCAGCAAAACCAGGACCAGTCCTTCGATTTTGTTGTCCGCTGTCCGGTACGGGCGTATGCGCAAGATATGCCATCTATCCTTCAGGTCTTGAACTTCCACCTCCTTCGTGCCTAATGTTTCAAGAACTTCAATCAGCAGCGGCTCAATTGCCTCCAGCTTCAAATTCAGCCGTATTTCGCGGATCGGCCGGCCGATATCCGCCGCGCGCAAGAACATCAGGCGTTCTGTGGGCGGCGTGAAATGCCGGACGGTCAGGTCGATTCCTAAAATAACGACCGGAATATTGACGCTGTTAAAGAGATTCGCCAGGTCGTTGCTGGCCTGCAGGAGGGCCGCGTTTCGGTCGCGCATCTCCTCGTTAACCGTTTGCAGCTCCTCGTTGGTCGACTGCAGCTCTTCTTTCGCGGTCTGCAACTCTTCGTTGGTCGACTGCAGCTCTTCATTCGACGACTGCATTTCTTCATAGGCGCTGGTGAGTTCCTGGTTCCGCGCATCGCGTTCCTCGATCAGGGACTGCAAATAATGCCGCGTGGAGGAAAGGTCTTGGCGCAACTGCAGAATTTCGCGCTTGTTTTCGTCGCTGGATTCGGCGATGGGACTACGTTCACCGTAGAACTTCTCCAGGGCGGCGCTATTTTGCATCCCGTCAGCCAGAAAAAGAACAAGATAACAACGGGGACGAACGTGCGTACTGTGCACCGGCACGACTTCCAGGGTCACGTCGCGGAATCCATCTCCTTCGCGAATCTGCGCACCCTCCACTTGTACGGGAAGATCATTGTGCATCGTCCGCTCCAGAGCATCGCGTAGCGTGGGCCCTAACGCTTCATTGGCCATGCGCAAAATATTCAGGCTCGGTGTGCCCGCGGCGATCTGCAGATAGGGGGCTACTCGCCCGCGCACCTGCAATACTTCCATCTTGTCATTCACCACCACCCCCGGGGGGCTGTGCCGGGTCAGGATAATCCGGTCCGTTGCGCGCTGCAGCTCCAGTTCCCCCCAACCCTCCTGGCCGAAGGTTTGCGCCGAAGAAGGATGTTTCCCCAGCAGTTGCAGATCCGGAAGCAAGCTCATGGGCACATTCGGCAACTCGCTCGACTTCAGATAAACCTTGTGCTTGTGATCGGCCGGCTTAAAGAGATCTGCGTGATCGCGCAACGACTCCGACGCGCCCAGCAGCAATAAACCCTTTGCCTTCAGCGAGTAATTGAATGTGGTGATGATTCTGTTCTGAATGTCCGCGTTCAGGTAAATGAGCACATTGCGGCAGGCCACCAGGTCCAGCCGGGAGAACGGCGGATCCACACATAGGTTCTGGCGGGCGAAGATACATAGGTCACGAACCCGCTTGCTAATTTGATAACCGCGATCCGACTTCACGAAAAATCGGCGCAGCCGCTCCGGCGATACTTCTTCAGAGATGCTATCCGGATAAACTCCAATCCTGGCTTTTTCAATGGAATCTTCGCTGGCATCCGTTCCGAAAACCTGGATAGACGGCTCCACCGGCTGGCCCGCCAAAAACTCGAGCACCGCCATCGCCAAGGAATAAGTCTCTTCTCCGGTCGCGCATCCGGCTGACCAAATACGGACCTGATCGGCAGGCCTGTCTTCAAAGAGCTTCGGTAGGATTTTCTCTTTGAGCGCATCGAAGACCTCGGGATCTCGGAAAAACCGGGTGACGTGAATCAGCGCATCTTCTTGCAAGCTGCGCAGTTCGTCCGGTCTGGCCTGCAGGTATCGAAGATACTCCGGCAAGCTCTCGATGTGTTTCAGCATCATCCGGCGTCCTAAACGCCGCCGGAAGGTGGTCGACTTGTAGTTGCGGAAATCGAGTCCCGAGACGCCTCGCAGCAGGGAGAACAGTTTGGAGATGTACTGCTCCTCCTCCTGCTCCAGTCGTCCCTCTTCCAAGGACCGCAGTTCCGGATTTGCGAACTGCTCGGCTAGCCGAGCCAGCTCTTTCCCAATTCCAGACGGCGGAAGAATCAGATCGACATGGTCCGCGCTAATTCCGTTGAGCGGCATCTCTGAAAAACGGGCTGATTCCGGAGTTTGAACAATAGCTATCCCGCCTTCCCCTTTGATGGCCCTCAGTCCCAAGGCCCCATCGGCGTCGGATCCCGATAAGATCACGCCGATAGCCCGCACCTTCTGATCGGATGCCAGGGACCGAAAGAAACGGTCGATCGGCCGCTGAACCCGCTCATCTTCCGGGCGCGGGTCCAACTGTAGACGTCCTCCGCTGATGGAAGCGCGGGCGTTCGGCGGAAGTACATAGACGAAGTTCGGCGCGCACTGCAGTCCGTCGGCAATTTCCCTCACCGGCATGGTTGTGTGCCGCGAGAATATTTCAGTCAGATGGCTCTTGTGTTCCGACGACAAATGCGAGATGAATACGAAACTCATGCCCGTATCGGCGGGCAATCCGCGCAGCAGCTCGATGCAAGCTTCCAACCCACCGGCGGACGCTCCAATGGCAACCACGGGAAATGGTAGAAGGTCTGCATTGGTGTCATCGGCAGGCGCCAAACTCACCACCGGCGCGTCTCCGGTGATCTCGTCAGGCACAGTTGGTAGGTCGGCAGGCTCTTCTGTCATGGCGGGCGGGCTTCACTCTTCAGAGGACAAAGAGGGAAACTTTCCTTATTTAATACTTCAGCACAACGGGCAGAACAAAGCGGAATTTAAGCTACTGGGTGCGTAAGCAAGGGGAAAGATACTGCCCACCGCGAAGTACTGCTTCCAGCGCGGGATGCAAATCCTCACTGATTTTGCGCTTGAGGACGTATCCAGCGGCTCCGGCTTCGCGGGCCGCAGTGACATAAGCGGAACTGCAGTGCTGAGTAACGAAAATGATCTTGGTCGCCGGCAGCAATTCGAGCAGCAGGCTAGCTACTTTAAACCCACTGGTACGCGGCATGGAGATATCCAGAAGAGCGGCTTCCGGCTTGTGCTCCTTAGCTATGGTAAGACAGGCGGGAAGATCGTCTGTAATGGCAACCACGTCGTGTTGCGGCGCGAGCATAATGCGTATTTGCTCCGCGATCTCAAAATCGTCGTCCATGATCAGGAGACGCTTGCGTGACTGAACCTCACTGTCCGCCATAAATCCCCTTTCAGTCAGCTTACGCCGATTGAAACTTTTTAGCGATACGAAAAAGTTCAGTGTTACTCTTCCCCGGGGATGCGTCGTCAGCAGGTAGTTCCCGCATCTGAAATTTCACTAGAAATTCATATTTCCGCAGGGATGAAGTGCGTCTATGGACGGAACTCGGATCTGGGTTTGGAGAAAAGCATTAATATGACGCACGTTACGAAACAAGTGAAACAGAAATGTTCGAAGTTGAAGAGAGCCTTGCCGGTCGCCCTCGCCTTGCTAGCCGGACCAGCTTTCGCCGATCCGGTGGGATCGAATGGATATAACATCTCTGTGTTTGCTCAGGGGACGGCCAGTTATAGTCACCCGGATTCCATCGCCGTCGTCGGCAACTCAGCGTTCGTGACCTACACGAACAACGTAGCGCCCGACGGAAGCGACGGAAAATCGAGCACCATCGTGCAGTACAACATGAATGGATCGGTGCTGAATCAATACAGCGCTCTGGGTTCCAATGACGGTTTAAAATACAACTCGTCGACGGGAACGCTTTGGGCGGCGCATAACGAGGACGGGAACGCGTTCGTTACGCTGCTGAACCCGATGACCGGCCAACAGTCTCAGCAGTATGCATTCAGCGCGGCCCCTCATGGCGGCGGATATGACGACATTTCGTTTCTTAACGGCAAGACCTATGTCTCCGCTTCTAATCCTTCGGTCAATGCCGGCAATCAGGTGAACGGCGCGCCGTCCATCGCGAGCGTGCAGTTGCAAGGTACTAAGGCGGTGGTGACCGGGGTACTGGCCAATAATGCGATGGCGACCAATATCGCCACCGGCGCAACCATCATGACCAACCAGACCGATCCCGATTCAATGACCACGACACCGAAAGGTGGCCTGGTACTCGACTCGCAGGGGGACGGCCAGTTGCTTTTCGTGAACAATGTCGGGACAAGCAAGCAGACGATCGGCGATTTGTTCCTGGTGGATTCCAAGGGCAACCCTGTCACCGTCGATGACACTGTTTTCCCGACCAGTTCGACGGGGTTTGTTCTGCTGAGCGACCCGGCGGACAACACGGTCTATAAGATCGCCAGCAATTCTTTTGCTGTCGACGGCGCCTATTCTGGTGGGAACGCAAACTCCTTCGGAATCATCGATCAGCAATCCGGGCTCTATACGCCTTTCATCAACGGACTAGGCGGCGCCAGCGGCGAGGCCTTCGTATCCGACACCCCGGAGCCCGCAACTTTCGGCTTGGCGGCACTTGCCCTTGCCGGTTTGGGTGTTTTTGCCTCCCGTAAGAAGAGAACCGCTCGTTAACTCAGCTAGATAAGCCAGTTGGATTGCGGAAGGAGCGTCATGAAAGCGCTCCTTCCATCAAAGTTCGGGTGAGCGATACGGAAGAAGCCTGTACGTACAATTGTGTAAAATGTTGATTGACTGGGATGACCAAAAGAATAAGACAAACCAGAAAACACATCGGGTTAAATTTGAGGTCGCGCAAGAGGTCTTCTTTGACCCTAATGTCGTTGTAGTGGAGGACCATGTCGATGAGACTGGAGAAGTCCGTTATCAGGCGATAGGCACTTGCCTTTCCGGGGCTATTCCATTGCTCCTCGTGGTTCATGTGTATCGGTCCGGCATTATTCGAATCATCTCCGCGAGAAAGGCAACCAGTTATGAAACGGAAATCTACACAACTTTCCAAACCTCAACTTGAAAAAGAACTGAACGATCTGGCGAAGATGCCGGAATCAGAGATTAGCTATGAGGACGCTCCGCAGCTTTCGCCAGACAAGTGGGCCAAAGCTAAGGTCGGCATTTTCTATCGTCCGATAAAAGCGCCCGTTACCGTGCGCTTAGATATGGACGTTTTAGCATGGGTAAAAGGAACGGCAAAGGATGGCAAGTATCAGCCGCGAATCAATCAGATCCTACGCGACGCGATGAACGCCGCAGTCCTTGAAAGTAGTTCAAACTACCACCAATAGCTCCTTCACCGCACCGGCGGCAGCGGCGGCGAGGTTGAACCGCCCACATTGGCATAGGATTCCTCCACCTGCACTACCTTGCCTTCATTGAACTTGATGAAGGTAACCTTTCCGGGAGGCTGGCCGTAAACCCACTCCTCCAGATCGTCACCATCCGGCGTGGTCTCGCGGCTCTTATCCTGCGGCTTCCCCATGGCAAGCAGAACCTGGTCATGATCCATGCCGTCAATCGCCCTTTGTTCTTTTATCGCCTTCTTGACCGGCTCCGGAAGCTTATCCACGTACTGCTCCGCCGCTGAATGCTTCTCGAAATCGAAAATGGGCGAAAGCATCTGCCGAATATCCGCCGCTTTCAACGCGGGTACGCTCCCCTGAAACACAAGGGCGATATTGGAGCCATTCGCCGCACCCGCGTTTTGATTGCGGCCCACCGGCGACATCGTGTCATTCATGCCGACCTCGACATGGTCGTACCAATGGCCGGACTTGGTCCCGCCATTGATCTGCAAAAGGATCTTCTTTGGCTCGATAATGACCCGCGTGATTTGGATTTTGTCTCCCAGCCGCGCCGCCGTTCCATTGGTCCGCGCATCGTCGTCCCACGAGTTGCGATCGTACTGCCCATTGCTGTGGAATACCAGCGGCTTCTTCGACCTCGGTAATTGCACCCGGGTAGTGGCCATTTCCGCTGTCAACCCGCGCTCGATCTCCATCCGCTCATCGAAACTCAGCTTATCGGCGCTCAGCCTCGGCGCAATGCTCAGCAGCAGGATCGCCGCAGTCAACGCGGCTAGAAAGGGTCGTTGAGAGTTGGCGCGATTGCCGCCGCTTGCGGCTTTACGGGCGCTCTCATCAGCGCGAAGAACAGCGCGATTACGAAAATCGTGGTGAGCAGGCCGCCTTCCGGCCCGTAACTCCCGCCGCTCCACACCGGCGCCAAGTCCCATTGATAAAAGTACCTCGTCACCTCGATTGTAAGCCCGCTTAGATTTACGCCGAAGAGCGGCAGCACAGCATTCCAGCCGTAATGCAGGCCGATCGGCAGCCATAAATCGTGGCTCCTCAAAAACGAATAGCCAAGCAGTATTCCCCATAGGGCTGTGTTCAATACGGCTAACTCCGTAACGTGCGGATTGAACGAGTGCAGCAGGCCGAAGATGACGCCCACCGGCAGCACCGTGGCAAACGGCCCCACCTTCTCCACCAGCAGTTGAAATGCGTAACCGTGAAAGATCATCTCTTCTCCTGCCGCTCCAAAAAAGAGCGCAGCTAGATAGAACAGCAGACTGGGCCAAGCGAAGGCCGCGTTTGGTCTTGGCATAAAATGCCCCGTTCCCGCCAATAATGGAGCGAGCAGCATCAGCGCCGCTGCACCCCCGCCCAAAAGTATTCCCAAAGAAAGATTGCGGCCCGTGCGCCCTCCGCCGGCGAGCCCAATATCGCTTAACGGACGCCGGTCGAAGATCCTCATAGTGAGAAAGTTAGCGGCCAGTCCGGTGACAAACAGCCCGATCGTGGCCGCGACTACGGTGCCGAAAATCGCTCGGAGCGCGCTGGGAAGAAACATCAAGCCTGCAAAGACACACCCCACAAAGAACGCAATACGCAGAACGATGCCGAGCTTTGTTTCGCTGGTGCTAGGACGGGAAGGAGAGGTTGGGTCAGGATACATTGACGAGACTAGTACGTTATTTCATCCTAAAGGGACACTCTTTCTAAAGTTTTGTCGAGGAACGGCCGATGAGATGTGTATGAAAGAACGGCGAACGAAAGCAAGACTTCTCTGCGCGGAATTGATTCAGGTCATCTGGAGAGATCAATCCGTCGTGCAACGGCGGCGCGTTGCCAACTTGGACGATATTTCCCACAAGGGTGCGTGCATTCAATTGGAGCATCCCATTCCCTCTGGCACCGCAATAATATTGCAGGTAGGCGAGGGCGAACTAACCGGCGCCGTGCGACACTGCTGCTATCGTGATGGAAGTTATTTCGTGGGAATCGAATTCGATGAAGGATCGGAGTGGTCGCGTAAAGCCTTTCATCCAAAACATCTATTCGACCCGCGCCGGGTGGTGCCCCAGTCGCTGCGCCGCGCCCCTAAATATATTCACTAGCCGGATATACTCCGCCCAATATAATCTTGGGTGAACTCGCTGAATAATATGAGTGGAAACGACGATACACGGCCGCAATTGGCGAGCGGGGTCTACGCTGCTCTGGCTACCCCTCGCCGCCTGGATTTAATGGAGGCCGACGCCGCTGCGTTGCTCGACTATCTCGATCTGGTCGTACAGGCCGGCGTGGACGGGCTGGTCCTGTTCGGTTCCACCGGCGAGTTTATTCACTTTGACAATGACGAGCGCATGCGCGTTCTCGCCTTGGCTATTCGCCGAAGCCGTGTTCCGGTGTTGGTGAACGTATCACATTCCACGCTGCAAGGAGCGGTTCAACTGGCAGAAAATGCGGTAGGCGTGGGAGCCGCTGGCGTCCTGATTATGCCGCCTTACTACTACCGGTACACGGATCACCAGCTTCAAAGCTTTTTCCAAAGTTTCCTGAAGGAAGTGGATAACGATACGCCGCGGTATCTTTACAATATTCCTTCCTGCACGAACGCGATCTCTCCCCAGTTAGCCAGGCAGCTCTTAACTTCAGGAGCATTTGCCGGAATCAAAGATTCGAGCCAGGACCCCGCAATGTTCGCAGCTCTGACGGCACTGAGGGCCGAACGGCAATTCAGTCTTCTGCTGGGATACGAAGCCTTCCACCTAAAGGGTCGGCTAGCCGGCTCAGATGGAATTGTTTCGGGTGTAGCGGCTGCCCTTCCCGAGTTGCCCGTCGCACTCGACCGCGCGGTTCGCAACGGAAACATGCCAGAAGCTAAATTCTTAGAAACGCGAATGACCGAGTTTCTGGAATGGGTGGAGAAGTTCCCTGGTACCGTCGCCATCAAGCAGTGTGCCGCGCATCGCGGCTGGCCCCTGCGCCACTTTGCCTTCCCGCTCGGCGAACAGACCGACATCGAACTCACCGCTTTTCGTAAGTGGCTCGACGGCTGGCTCCCCATTGTGCTGGCTGAGTGCGTGAAACACTGAAGAAAACGCCTGTCATCTATTGAATCTCATGTCTCCATCCGAATTTCGTCAAATTGCCTATCAGCATGCCGATTGGATCGCACAATATTTCGAGCATGCCCGTGATTTGCCGGTGCTGCCCGACACCCAGCCGGGAGAACTCATCGAGCAACTTCCAGCCGAAGGTCCGGAGCAGGGAGAATCGATCGAGCGGATTTTTGCGGACTTTCAGGATTCGGTATTCACCCGGCTTACCCGATGGAACCATCCGCGCTTCTTTGGTTACTACCCCAGTTCGGCCACGCCGCCCTCCGTTTTAGCGGATTTCCTCGCCGGTGCGGTAAATGCGAACGCCATGCTCTGGAAAACGTCTCCGGCCGCAACGGAACTCGAGCAGGTGACCCTTTCCTGGCTCCGCCAGTGGCTAGGCCTCGGTGAGCAGTTCTTTGGAATTATCTACGACACGGCCTCTGTCAGCACTTTCCAGGCCATCGGCGCTGCCCGTGAATGGGCCGATCCTGAATGCCGCACCAAAGGCATGCGGCCCGGCCTGATCGTGTACATCACGGAGCACACGCACTCGTCGTCAGAGAAGGCCGCCATCGCGCTCGGTTTCGGCCAGGAGAATGTCCGCAAAATTCCGGTCGACGATAGTTTCCGCATGCGCGCCGATCTCTTCGAACAGGCCGTGGAGAACGACCTTGCGGCGGGGTTGCGCCCCTGCTGCGTTGTAGCCTCGGTTGGCTCCACTGCCGCCAGCGCCATCGATCCAGTCCCGGCCATTGCCGCCATCGCGGAACGCTACAACATTTGGTTGCATGTCGATGCCGCGTACGGCGGCTCCTCCGCTATCGTGCCCGAAATGCGCCATGTTTTCGACGGTGTGGAGCGTGCCCAGTCACTGGTCATCAATCCGCATAAGTGGCTCTATGTAGCGGTCGATTGCAGTGTCCTATACACAAACCATCCCGATGTGCTCCGCCGTGCATCATCGTTGGGCGCTGAATATCTGCGCACTTCCGAAGATGGCCGTGTGGTCAACTTCATGGATTACGGTATTCAACTCGGCCGCCGCTTCCGCGCTCTGAAACTCTGGTACGTCTTCCGCTACTACGGGCGCGAAGGAATTATCCAGATGCTGCGGGAGAGCCTCCGGCTTGCCAAGTTGCTGGAGTCTCTCGTCAATTCCAATGAAGAGTTCGAGCTTTCTGCTCCGGTGAACTTCTCGCTCGTTTGTTTTCGCCACCGCGGCGGAGATGCCTTCAATCGACAATTGCTCTCGGAAATCAACGCAACCGGGAAAGCTTTCCTTTCTCACGCTGTGCTTAAGGGCAACTACATTCTTCGTTTTGCCATCGGTAATTACATGACGAATGAAAACGACGTTCGAGACACCTGGAGTCTCATCCAGGCTACCGCTTCCCAGATGGCTGCCGAACCGGTCTCTGCGATCGGCGATTAACAGGACCTCGCTGTTTATGAGCGGCCTCAGTAGGAGCGCGCTATCATGAGCGATCCCCGTCTCGAAACAACTCTCTGCGGAATCAAGTTGCGCAATCCCGTACTGGCTGCCTCCGGCACGTTCGGGTACGGAATTGAATTTGAGAGCCTGCTGAATCTCAACCACCTCGGCGGCATTATCACGAAGGGACTTTCGCGGGAGCCCATTGCGGGCAATCCGGCGCCCCGCCTCTGGAACGCCGCCAGAGGCATGATCAATTCGGTTGGTCTCCAAAACGTAGGCGTTGCCGTTTTCATTCGTGACAAGCTGCCAAAACTCACCCGCTATTCCGTGCCCATTTTTGCAAACGTCTTCGGCTATCGTGACGACGATTATCTTGAAGTGATCCGGGCCTTGGAATCCGCTCCGGGCGTTGTCGCTTACGAACTGAACGTCTCGTGCCCCAATACCCAGCATGGGGGTATGTTTTTCTCTAGCGATCCGGCATTGTTATCCCATCTGGTCTCGCGTGTTCGTCCCTTAACGCGCCGCCCCTTGATCGTGAAGCTTTCCCCCAACGTAGCTCGCATTCAACCATTGGCGCATGCTGCTGAAGCGGCAGGCGCGGACGCTTTGTCGCTCGTCAATACATTCGTTTCTTTGGCCGTCGACGTCCGCACCCGCAAGCCCAGAATCGGTGCGGGATTGGGTGGCCTTTCGGGCCCCGCCATCAAACCGCTCGCCCTTCGTCTGGTCTATGAAGCAGCCCAAGCTGTCAAGATTCCCGTCATCGGCCTCGGCGGTATTTCCACCGGTGAAGACGCCGCTGAATTTTTTATCGCCGGGGCCGCCGCCGTTCAAGTCGGCACCGCCACTTTTGTCGATCCTCGCGCTCCGGTGCTTGTTGCTCGGCAACTCGGGAAGCTACTTCGGCGGGAAAGTATCGCCCATGTGAACGATCTCGTTGGCACCCTGCGACTCTAGCCGCTCTCAGGCCGCCCTTCACTTCAATGAAACATTGCCGTTATACGGCCGTCCAACTTACTGGAGGGTGAAACTATGAATGAAGAACAAGTAACTGGGAAATGGGACGAAGCGAAAGGCAAAGTGAAGGAAGAGTGGGGCAAAGCCACCAATAGTCCATCGACCCAGGCCGAAGGCCTCGCCGATCAAGCAAAAGGGAAGGTGAAGAGCACCTACGGAGATGGCAAGGAAGCCGCTAAGGACGCCATAGACGACGCTACCAAGAAATAGCGCGTTGCCGAGCTGAGGCCGGTTGCCTCATTCTGGCGAGTTGTGGAAGAGGGCCTGCTAAACAGCGGGCCCTCTTTGTGTTTGTGCGCTCTAGGACCCGGAGGGTACAGCGTTTATCTCGTCCTCCACCGTCTTGGTCATTAGCCTGTGATGCTTGCCTTCCATAACCAGGATCGTATAAAGTTTCCCCGCCTTCAGGTTAATATCCTTGACAGGAACCGAGTTCCTCTTGCTCATCCCATGGCGGACCATCAGTTCCGTCGCCGCAGGCGCTACCTCTTTGTAGTCCGTCGCGTGATCGAAGCCAATGCCGCTAATAAGCGCGCTCTTTTCACCCTGAGCATAAAGGTCGGCCTTTTCCATCGCCGGAGCCAGATTGATTACTCGAACTTTGGCCTGACCAGCGGTAGGAGGCGTTAAATCATCTGTAATGGGATAAAGGTCGTCTTTTTCGTTCTTCTTCGTGATTGCCAGGATCGTGTAGTGCTTGCCGCCGCTCAATCCCTCACTATTTGTCGCAAGCGGCTTCACCTTGTCGTCGTGAGCAAATAGTTTGAAGTCGTGCCTCTCCGCAGGTAGCTCTTTGTAGGCGGTGACGTTGTCTGCGCCAGTGCCGCTAAAAGCGATGGCATCCCCAAAGGCGAGGTCCTTCGATGTGCTGGTTCCATTCACAAACCGCACCAACGCCTGATCGGCCTGCTTGGCCTCAGCCGCCGGAGGCGCTGTACCCTTCCCGGCGCCGCTGCTCGCCACCGAGGATTGCTCCGCCGCTTGCTTGTTGGCGTGACTGGAGCACGCTGCCGTGGCGAATAAAAGACCGCTCAGGCCCGCCAAAACGAGGATTTGTTTAGTTTTTTTCATCAGAAATGTTATGGGTTCCTTCTCCGCTGCTTGCTTATAGAAGGCGGAACCCTCCCTACTGTTACACGTCTAATGACTAGCCGCTAGGAAACAGGCAATTGTGTCCCCGCTGATAATAAACAAATGAAAGAAATCATCGTCACGGCGAACGCGCCGAAAGCTATCGGACCCTATTCCCAGGCCATCAAGCACAACGGATTGGTGTTTCTCAGTGGTCAGATCCCGCTTCATCCCGAAACGGGAGAGCTCTCCGGCCAAACAGTGGAAGACCAAACACGCCGCGTTCTGGAGAACATGAAGGGTGTTCTCGAAGCTGCGGGTTTGTCGCTGTCCGATGTGGTGAAAACCACCGTGTTCCTGAAGGACCTGGGCGCGTTTCCGAAGATGAACGAAGTGTACGCCGGATACTTCGGCGCCAACCCTCCGGCGCGCTCCACAGTGGAAGTTTCTCGCCTTCCTCGCGACGTGCAAGTGGAAATCGAGGCAATTGCGGTATCCCCGGAGCCGTCCCTCTAGTTTCGCGGGCCGGGCAAACTACTGGGGCGCTTTCGCCGGCTTCAACGGCGGGTGTGCGCTGTATTGCCGCTGGGGCGGGTTCAGCGTCACATCGACTGTCTTCTCCTCCGAATCGATCTCGTACGACTTTCCGGATGTCTGATAATTACTCGCCACCACCTGAACTTGTATTGTTCCCCGAGGCACGGGCGGGAATTTGGCCATTCCTTGCTGGTTCGTGTGCATTTCCCAATGAACCAGCTTCCGTTTTCCTAATTTCTGGTACTGCCGTGACCCAAGAAAGTCTACAATGACGGACGCATTGTCCACGGGCTTGTCGCGGTCATTCTTTACCGATACCGTGATGATCGTTTGCGGATGGGCCGCCGCCATTAACTCGATTGCGGTCGCCAGCAGCAGACCGACAATCAAAACCCGAAGTTTCATGTCTCCAATTCTCCAACGGAACATTCTCCAGCAGAACATTTTTCACCAGAATTATGAATTTATCAAAGGCCGCAGCGCCGACGCTAACGCCTCTTCGTCCATGACACCTGGATGGTAAAGCCGAACAATGCCCTTGCGGTCCACCAGCACCAGCGTGGGTACCGTACTCGCCCCGAAACGCTGGAAATTCGCGGCATTCAACGGCACCTCAATGCTCGGGATCTCCGAGTAAAACTTCTGGAAAACCTTATCGATGAATCCCTTTTCCTCCGCTGGCGGGGCATGGTCGTCCGCGGGTGTGTAGCCGTAGAACATTGTCGGAGCAATCACCACCAGCCCCTTCGACTGCAGTTCCGCAGCCACTTTCGCCAGTACCGGTGCTTCTGCCTTGCAGTCTGGGCACCAATCCGCCCAGAAGAACAACACCACCACTTTCCCCCGCAATGCGCTGGTAGGCTGGGGTCTCTTGTTCCCAATCCACCGCACCCCGTCGATGGCCGGCATGCGCTTACCCTGGATCGTCAGTAAATTCAGGTTTTTCTGAAGGCGTGTGGTGATCGACGTGCCCGTCCATTGCCGCATCGCGTTCTGGAGAAGCTGAATCGCTTCCCCCTTCCGGCCTGCCTGGTCAAGCGCCTGCGCTTGCACTTCGTAAGCAGCGCCTACTGCCATGGCCAGCGGGGGCACGCTATCTAACGGGCGCCCCTTCAGCAAGCCTCTCGCTTCATACAAAACGGCGTCGGCCTCCTGCGCTGCCTTTTGCCGGTCGCCTGAATCTAAATCCCGTCGCGCCTGCCAGGACAATGCCTCCGCTCCCTCGGGCGTTACTCCGCTGCTCTCCGTCCATTGCGGGGCGGCGTTCAACAGCATCGCGCACACGGCCAAGCTCAAAATCGCAGTTTTCATTAAGAAAGGTTTAGCGTTTTCAAGTACTCACGGAACTGCGGCCCAAGATCGTGCCGGTTCAGCCCAAACTCCACCGTGGCTTTCAGGAATCCCAGTTTGTCACCCGCGTCGAAGCGTTTACCGTCGAACTTCAGGCCGTATACCGGGCGGTTTCGCAGCATGTACTTTAGTGCGTCGGTAAGCTGAATCTCTCCGCCGCTGCCCGGCTCGATCGATTCAATGCACTCGAAAATGTCAGGCGTCAACACATACCGCCCGATAATCGCCAAATTGGAAGGCGCATCCGCCGCCTTCGGCTTCTCCACCATGTTGCGAATACGAAATAACCGGCCTTCGGTCCCACGGTCTGGAATCGGCTCGGCATCCACCACGCCGTAGGCGGATATTTGCTCGTTCGGAACTTCCATTAACGCAATCACCGAGGCGCCATAGAAGTCGTGAATGTCCATCAATTGCCGGACACACGGAACTTCGGCGGCAATAATGTCGTCCGGCAGAAGCACTGCAAACGGTTCCTGGCCCACCAGTTCCTTGGCGCGCAAAACGGCGTGCCCCAAACCCAGCGCCTCTTTCTGGCGAATGTAGGAAACGTCCGCCATGTCGGAAACCGAACGCGCCAGCGACAACAACTCCGTTTTGTTTTTCGACTCCAGCAGCTTTTCCAGTTCGAAACTGATGTCGAAGTGATCTTCGAGCGCGCTTTTCCCGCGTCCGGTCACGATAATCACGTTCTGAATGCCGGAATGCATCGCTTCTTCAACGCCATATTGAATCAGCGGTTTGTCCACAATCGGGAGCATTTCTTTCGGCATGGCTTTTGTGGCCGGCAGGAACCTGGTTCCCAATCCTGCGGCCGGGAACACTGCTTTGCGCACCTTTGGAATCATCAATCGTATTTTACGCGTTTAAGTCCCGGAAACTGACCAGTCAATGTTCCCTGATTGTCACTCCACCCTTTGCTGTGCTACTCCTAAAAGTTAATAGTGCGCGCGCTGGTAGTGTCTGCGTGCATATCCCAAGTAACACTAGGAATTGGAATTGAACAAATGGCTTACGTAATTGCCGAACCCTGCATTGGAACCAAGGACACCGCCTGTGTTGATGCCTGTCCTGTCGATTGCATTCACCCCAAGAAGGACGCCGAGAAGTTCGAATCGGAAGAGATGCTTTACATCGACCCGGTCGAGTGCATCGACTGTGGCGCCTGTGTGCCGGTCTGTCCAGTGTCCGCGATCTTTGCGCTGGACGATCTGCCGGATAAATGGGCTGATTTTACCCAGAAGAACGCTACCTATTTCGGCCGGTAGACGTCTAAAATATAGTTATTAGCGGGTAGGGTACTATGCTTCGGCATTTCGCTCAGCCGGAAAAGATCGGAATCATCGGAGGAAAATTTATGATGCGAACGTTTGTTTTGGGTTTAGTTGTTGTCTTCGGGTTATCAGTTGCCCCCACATTTGCCGCGCAGGGCTCCACCAGGACCCGTGATGCGCAACAGGCTCTGAAGGATAAAGGCTTTGATCCTGGTCCCATCGATGGGATTGTCGGGCCGCAGACCCGCGCCGCTACCAAAAAGTACCAAGAGGAAAATCATTTGACCGCTGACGGCCGTCTGAACCCAAAGGTGCTGGACAGCTTAGGCCTGCACGGGCACACCGCCGGTGGCCACATGGATAACGCTGGGTCCGAAGTAAAGAACTCCTATTCCAAGGGTGGATCACAGGTCGGTCAAGGCGGCAAGAAACTCGGTACCGATGTCAAGAACGGCGAATACGTCGACGGTGCCAAGGACTTCGGCAAGAACGTTGGTAAAGGTATAGGAAAGATGGGAAAAGGCACCGGCAAGGCTGCCGTGAATGCCTTCAAGGGCACTAAAGACGCCGTCACTCCTAAGTAGCTCGATTAAGGTTGCGGAACTAAGAGACAGCGCGTACACAAGCGCTGCCTCTTAGTCGAGCGCCTCTGGCTCGATCGCTGCTTCTTCTCCCGCCGCCTTCTTCTCCCAATACTTGGTCACCCAAGCTTCCCAACTCTTGCCTGCGGCCGTGTCGCGCCCGCTGAATGACAGTGCGGCAATATCGGAATAAGCGACACTTTGTCTCGGGCTGCCGTCCGCCGGCAGAATACGAACCAACGAATCCTGCAGAGTGGAAGCGCTGCGCCGGTCATATAAATACCCTTCAACTGCAGAGCCATCCTTCCGCGTCAACGTAACATCCCCTCGATAGTCGAAAGCCTTTTCTAACGCCAGCCGGATGTCGTCTTCGGTCGCGAGCGGAGGAACGGTTCCTTGCAGCCGTTCGTGGGCAAAGCCCGGAGCCACCTCCAAATCATCGGGATGCGTCAGTTTCTCGGTCACGCTCTGGTCTCTCCAGCGTTCTCGATCTTAACTAGCGGATTATAGGAATGCATCGGCTTTACCGGTTCGTTCAACAGCGCCATGGCGTCCTGGTCTGGGTAGCGGCTGAACAGAGTCGCCTTCGCCATCCCCCACAGCCCTTTTAACGACCCAAATCCATAGTCAACCGAGGAAGCTTCGTAGCCGCTATGCACCATGCAGTTGGCGCACTTGGGATTGCCGGACTCGGTCCCGTAATTGGCCCATCCGGTCTCCGCCATCAGTTCGGAAAAGCTGTCCGCATAGCCGTCCTGCAGCAAATAGCAGGGCTTCTGCCAGCCAAACACGTTGTAGGTCGGCATTCCCCAGGGAGTACAGGAAAAATTCCGCTTCCCCATCAAGAACTCGCCGAATAATGGCGACATATTGAACTTCCAGGAGGACTTGCGGTTCGATAAAATCGCCCGGAACAGCCGTCGCGTCCGTGCCTTCCCTAGAAAATGCTGTTGGTCTGGAGCCTTGTCATAAGAGTAGCCGGGCGACAGCATCATGCCCTCCACTCCTAATTCCATTGCTTCGTCAAAGAAACGGCGCACACTGTTCGGATCTGCCCCATCGAACAGCGTCGTGTTAGTGGTGACACGGAAACCACCTTCCAGCGCCGCCTTTATTCCTTTAATCGCTACCTCGTAGCCACCCTCGCGGCAAACCGAAAAATCGTGATGCTCGCGTTCGCCGTCCAGGTGAACGGAAAAGCTCAGATACTTGCTCGGCTGGAAGAGATGAAGTTTTTCTTCCAGCAGCAGCGCGTTTGTGCACAGATAAATATACTTCTTCCGCGCAACCAGTCCTTCGACAATTTCGCTGATCTGCGGATGCATCAAAGGCTCGCCGCCGGGAATGGAAACAGCCGGTGCCCCGCACTCATCGACGGCTTGGAAACACTGCTCCGGGGTGAGTTGGCTTTTGAGAACGTGCGCCGGATATTGAATTTTTCCGCAGCCCGCGCATGCAAGGTTACACCGGAACAGCGGCTCCAGCATCAGGACCAGCGGATACCGCTTGCGGCCTTGTAGCTTCTGTTTAAGCACATAGGACGCCATCGTCCACATTTGTCGGGCAGGAACACTCATAAGTTACGATCCAGGAAAACGCGAAAAACGACCCTGCTTCGCGAAATCCACCTGTTATTAAGGTACCAGCAGACCACCCAGATCCAAGTCAGAAATTGGAAAGCCGAAGCTGCGGGATGTCCCGAAAGTCATCCCTGTTCAGAGTCCAAAGATCGGCATCCCGGACGATCGCACATGCCGCTATCGCCAGATCGACCTCGCGTCCACGCGCACGCTTCAGCGTTCGGTAAAGTTCGGCGCTCAATGTTGCTTCTCTCGGCCCAAAAACAACCGCGGCTTCCAAGGGGAACAAAGCCTCCTGCACTGCCATCTCGGACGGCAAACGCGGCCCACGAAGCCATTCATAAAGGACCAGAGTAGGAATCAAAATTCGCTCTCCTTGTTCAATCGCGGACCGGAGAGCCTTGGCAAATCGTCTCGGTCCAGAAAGGCTCTCGATCAGCACCGAAGTGTCGAGAAGGGTCATCGCTGGTCAGCGGAAGGCGTTCTGCGCCCCCCCGATTTCCGCGCTTGCCGCACACTCGCCAACTCCCGGCCAACTGCGTCAGAACTTCGTGCGGCAATCTTCGGAACTAGTTCATCGAAGGTGCGGAGCATGGAAACACGTTCCCTTTCGCTTAACCGTCCGAGCCGGTCGTGAAACTCTCCAATGGCTTCCCGAACGATTTCGCTTTTAGGCAGGGCCAGCCGGTCCGCCGTATCCTGCAGCTTTTGAACCGTCACCCGGTCCAGCGTGAACGTGACCTTTGTGGTTGCCATACCGATACCATATCACCATACTCGGCGGTCTGGTCAAACATAACCCCGAGAAATCAGGGCATTCGCAACCCGAACGGCAATCAAACCGATTGCGGGCTGAGCTTTCAAACTTCGCGAGAGACCGTGCAGTACATTGAAACGGTATTAGACAGACTTAATTCCACAAAGCGCCGCTCAAATGCAGGAAGACGTCCTCAATTTATTGGCAGCCAGAAAAGGTCATTTCCTTTTGGAGTCCGGTCACCACGGGGACCTATGGCTAGACCTGGAGTTGTTGTGCCAGCGTCCTCAACTCCTAAAACCCTTAGTCGCGGAGCTGGTAAAACGTCTGTCGAGGTTTGACGTCGATGCCGTCTGCGGGCCCCTTGTGGAAGGTGCCTTTGTCGGACTCATGGTGGCATCGGAACTCGAGATTAACTTTTCGTATTCCGAGCAGTTCGTTCGACCGCCAAAAGAAGAACTCTTTCCCATTGGCTACCGAATTCCCGTCGTCTTTCAAAGTAGTCTTCGGCGGAAACGCGTCGCAATCGTCAATGACGTGATCAATGCCGGTTCAGCGGTACGGGGGACATTCGCGGCACTGGAGGACTGCGAAGCAACCGTCGTAGTAATCGGTTCGTTGCTCGTCCTCGGAACGGCGGCCTTGCAATTCGCTCTGGCCAAGAATGTAGCCCTGGACAGCATTGCCACTATTCCCAATGAAGTATGGACGCCATCGGCCTGCCCGCTGTGCTCCTCGGGTGCTCCGTTAGAGGACGTTGCCGGATTCCGTGCTGCTCTTCAAAAAGAAAACAAAACAATAGACTCGGCCGACTGAAGTGCGGTACTTGATTTCTACTTCACTGCTTCGGCCGGCGCACCCACTGAGGCATCGTCTCGCCGCGCTCTGAATGTTCTATGAGGGCGGCCAATCGCCTGTTTCTTGTTTGTTGCTGTTTCGCGCTAACGACCCAAAAGGTCGCGGTTCTCCGGTAGGACGGCTGCATGGCCTGAAAAGATTTCCATGCCGTTTCATTGGCCCGAAATTGCTCTTCCTGCTCACAATTGAATTCGATGCGCTGCTGTTCGTAAGCGTAGATGCCGGAGCGGTCGTCCTGGCGAGCCTCAAACGCTTTCATCCCAAACGGATGCATCCGTCCCTCCCTTGCCAGTTCTCCGGCACGTCTGATGTTGACTGCGCTCCAGGTGCTACGAGCCTTGCGTGGTGTGAATCGAATGCTATAGCTCACCTCATCGATGCCGCGGCGCACGCCATCGATCCAGCCAAAACAGAGTGCCACATCGACAGACTCAGGCCAGGTGATGCTCGGTTGGCCGGAGTCTTTCTTGTAAAAGCCAACGAGCAACTCCTTCGCCTGATCGTGGTGTTTCTCCAACCAGTCCCGCCAATCGGCGGACGTTGCAAAGAACTTCGGCTCCGCCACGTCGTCCCCCGCCTACTCGAACTTTGTCAGCCGCCACAGCGCAACGCCCGCAACCGCCAGCACAGCAATCATGGCCGCCGATAATGCTGCCAGATACCCCCAATTCACCGGGATGGCGGGCACTCGGGCAAGCGAAGCCAGATACGCGAAGCAGAGTACGGCAATCGCCACAATCGTGTAATCGAACCACGTCCGCTTCGGCGCCGGCGTGTGCGCCTGGTCACCTTCCATGCGCGCCGCCACATAGGCCGGATCGATGTGATACCGTTCGCTCTCCCGCCGCGACGCCTCTCTCCAGCTTCGGTACTCGTCTTTCGTTGCTGACGACGAGGCGATAGCCGCCGCGCCTGCCACCATCAGCAAGGAGCCCCCGATCACCATTGCATAAACGCTCGCCGACAGGCCCCGCAACTCACCGAACACCAGCACGCCCCACAGCAAGCCCCACAGTTGATTCGTGTTCGACAACGGAATTCCTCGACTGATACCCACATATTTGGTGGCGTAATTCTGCAGCAGGTCGCCGATCACCCACAACAACCCGCCCGTAAACGGCCAAAACAAAATCGTCTTGTTGCTCACCAACTCATGCCAGAAGGAAAGGAAGCCGCCCTCGAAACTCACCGCGACCGCCGTCATCGTCACCAGTTCGCCCACCGTGAAGTACGTCAGAAAGGTCAACGGATTCATTCCTGTCAGATAGGCCTTCCGGTAGGGAATGTACATCGATCCGAAGACCACGCCTGCGCCGATCGCCGCCATCACTCCATGCAGCGGAGCCGTCGAATGTGACGTGCCGGCGCTTGACGCCAGCGATAACAGAATCGCGCCGCCGCAGATAATCGCCGCGCCCGTGATCACTGCTGCCTTGCGCAACGGAGGAGCACCCCGCAGTTCGCGAAACAGAACGACGCCCCAGAAAATGCCGACCAGGCTGTTGCAGTTCCAAAGCGGAAAAGCAATGGAAAGCCCCACATCTCGAATTGCAAGAATCGTCAGCGTATTCCCGACCGCCCATAAACATCCGGCCATGGCGCCCCACACGATCAGGTGGCTCACCTGCCGGGTATCGGCAATCACATCGGACGTACCGCGAATCAGCGCGGGCAGGCTCCATCGCGAAATGAATGCGCCCAGCACCATCATGAACGAGATCACGAACGGCGATACCGACACCGTGACCAGCTTGCTCGGAGCCTCGGCCGCCGCCAGCCAAAGCGCAGCCGCAAAGCCGCACAGTATCCCTAAACTCTGCAACTTCTGCTGCCGCGAACGCCCGACCGGCAAATCGGCGCGTGCTCCGGGTGCAATGACGGTTTTGCTCATGCCGCTTTACCGTACAAACCACAAAAAAATAAAAGACGCGATCAACACCGCGAACGGAATCCAGAACTGCACATCCCCGAGCATGGGCCAAAACCATCCCTGCTTCCGTTGCACCTGAGAGGCCAATGCCCCTGCGCGCTTATCGACATTTGTGGGTTGATCTGCAGGTTGATCTGCGGATCGATCTATGGGACGCAACAACTTCTCCTGATTAGTCGAACCTACATCCCGCCACACCAAGTGTCAAGCGCAAATGCCACCCCCGGTGGAATTGACTTCGGCAAACTCGCAGGTGTAACGTTGAACTGCGGGTCGTCATGCGCATTTTCTACGCGCATGGGTCTGCTCAAGGAGTGCCTGCCCTATGTCCGCTACTCAACAGTTGATTGAAACTGCTCCGAATCCGATGGAAAGCGTCGAAGAATGGGACGAGTTTGTTGCAACCCGTTACAAAGAAGGAAAATCCGAGGATGAATTTCGTAACTACGCCGCCGATGCCAATCCCGGAGTAACCGAGTTCTACCGCCAAAATCATCAATTCCAGACCCTCGCATTCGTGCAGGAGAAGCGCGGCCAATACCTGAAACTCGATCGTGGCAAGAAAAGCATCTGGGAAGCCGCCGAGTACCTCAATACGCTGGTGGACGACAGCGATCCCGATACCGATCTGTCGCAAGTGGAACATCTCCTGCAAACCTCAGAAGCAATCCGCCGCGATGGCCACCCCCGTTGGTTTGTCCTGGCCGGCTTGGTTCACGATCTCGGAAAGCTTCTGTGTTTGTACGGCGAGCCCCAATGGGCCGTGGTGGGCGATACCTTCCCCGTAGGCTGTGCCTACTCCGATCAGATCGTCTTCCCGGAATTCTTCGCCGCCAACCCGGATTCCCAAGTTCCCGAGTACCAGACGAAGTACGGCATTTACCAGCCTAACTGCGGTCTGGACAACGTCATGCTGTCCTGGGGGCACGACGAATACATCTACAACGTCACCAAAAAATACCTGCCGGAACCAGCCCAGTACATGCTCCGGTACCACTCTTTTTACCCCGCCCACAAACACGGCGCCTATCGTCACCTCATGAACGAACGCGATGAAGCGATGTTCCCCTGGGTCGTGAAGTTCAATCCCTACGACCTTTACTCGAAAGGCTCCGACCGCCCCGACCTCAAGGAAATCAAGCCCTACTACGAAGATCTCGTCGCCGAGTTCTTCCCGGCCGAAATCGACTGGTAAACCAGATAAGCGGCTCTTTTCGGACCTTGTCCAAGCTAGTACGGCGAAGCTCAATTCCTGGATGCACACCCTCATATAACTCACTACGAAGAGTGGGGTCCCACCCCTCTTACGCTTCGTCTCGATCACCTGCTAGAGCTTCTTCGAGGTTTTGCAGGACTCGCTGGAGCAGGCGCGTCAGAGCGGCGGCTTCGCGTGGGGTAAAGCCTTTAAGAGCGGTCCGGTTGCCTTCGAGAAGAACATCTCGGGCCGGTTCTGCTTTGCGGAGGGCTTTCTGGGTAAGCGAGATGAGGCTGCTTCGGCCGTCCTTATGGTCCGGGCTGCGCTGGATAAGGCCGTCGCGCTCCATGCGGGTAAGAAGCTGCGCCATCGTGGGTTGTTCAACCTGGAGAAGATGGGCGAGCTCTTTCTGTGGCATGGGTCCGAGATTCTTCAGTGCGCCGAAGACCGGAACCTGAGCGACGGCTAAGCCGAGCTTCTGAAGACGCGGCTCCGTCCAACGATTGCCGACACGGGCAATGCGGTTGATGTAATGGCCGGGTGTTGAAATCGCTTCCTTATCTATGGCTTTCACGCGTTTCAGGAATTCTTCTGAATCCAGGGCTGATTACATAGTATCCTATAAAAAAACATAGGAGGCTATATATTTTTGACTGATGCGAAGAAGCAGAAGATCGGAATCGTGGGGGCAGGGCCTGGCGGATTGGTGGCTGCGCGTATTCTTGCACTGCATGGGCGGGATGTGACGGTGCTGGAGCGGGAGAGCGCTTTCTCTGAACGGAAGCAAGGCGGTTCACTGGACATTCATGCGGATGCCGGGCAGGTGGCGCTGGCAAAGGCAGGAATGACAGAAGAATTTCAGAAAATTGCACGGTATGCCGACCAGGAGATGCGACTGTATGACATGCATGGCGTGCTGCGGCACGTGGACACGCACGTTGCAGGGAAGGACCGGCCGGAGACGGACCGTGGGCGCCTGAGAACAATGCTGCTCGCTTCGTTGCCGGAAGGAGTTGTCCGCTGGGGTGTCAAGGCCACGGGTGTTGAGCCGCTAAGAGATGGTGGTTGTGCTGTGGTGTATGCGGATGGCAGCCGTGAGCGATTCGATCTGGTGGTGGGTGCGGATGGCACATGGTCGAAGATACGTGCCGCGCTGACGGATGTTGTCCCGCTGTATACGGGCGTGCTGACGATCGAATTCGGCATTGATGATGTGGACCGCAGGTACCCAGATACTGCGGCAATGGCGGGGCGTGGACTGACATTCGCGCTGGGGGACAGCAAGGCCATCATTGCGCACCGCGATGCGGATTCCCATCTAGGCGGGTACGTGGGGTTGCGTGTCGCGGCGGACTGGTTTCAGCAGCAAGGGCTGGAGACTTTGACCGAAGCCGAAGCGCGCGAACATTTATGTACGGAGTTTGCCGGCTGGAACGAGGATCTGCTGCTATGGATCCGGCGCAGCGAAGGTCCGCTCGTGTCGCTGCCGATTTACGAACTGCCTGCGGGGCATACGTGGGAGCATCGCGATGGTGTGACGTTGCTGGGCGACGCGGCGCATGTGATGAGCCCATTCGGTGGCGATGGCGCGAACCTGGCGATGGTGGATGGCGCGGACCTCGCAGAGGCGCTGCTGCAGGACGATTGGCGGAGTGCTATTGCGGAATTCGAGCGCGTGATGTGTCAGCGTGCAACGGAGCCTGCGCGGAGTGCAAGCGGTGCGATCCAAAATGTGTTCTCGCCAGAGGGTTTGGACCATAGCCTACGGTGGGCCCACGTCGTCGAAGCACATTGAGCGTAGCCTCATGGCTGTCAGAAAGCTAACCGACCACCAGCGAGGCCGCCTGTCACGTAGGCGCGGGGTCTTAGGAGCGAAAGAACATCAGAAAGTGGACCCATGAAGGTGTACGATGGCGACGATGTAATGTACTATTCAGCATTGAGCGTACATGCTCTCGGCGATAGACTCAACTCAGGGGAACATGATGCCCTTGAGGAGAACGAGCATGCACATCTTCGTCACTGGCGGTTCCGGACTTACGGGTCCCTCGATCGTCACTGAACTCATTACAGCCGGCCACACCGTCACCGGGCTGGCACGGTCTGACAAATCGGCTGGTCGCCTACGCGGACTCGGGGCGAACGTTCTGCGCGGTTCGTTGGAGAATCTCGACGTCCTGCGGGAGGGCGCCCGGGATGCCGACGGCGTCATTCACATGGCCTATGGCGGCGACTTCGCTGATCCTGAAGGGATGACTCGGCGTGATACCGCGGCGATCGGCGCGCTGGGAGAGGCCCTGGTCGGCTCCGGCAAGCCGTTCGTCAGCACCTCAGGCACGTTTGTTATGGCCGCCGGCCATGTCAGCACCGAGCATGATCCGCCCGATTCCGAATCGATCGCCAGCTTTCGGATTCCGGGCGAGCAGACCTGTCTTGCCTTCGCCGATCGGGGGGTTCGATCCAGTGTCGTGCGGTTGGCGCCGACGGTTCACGGCCCGGAAGACTACGGGTTCATTCCATTACTGATCGCGGCCGCTCGTAGAACGGGCGTCTCGGCCTATATCGGTGACGGCGCGAATCGCTGGCCCGCGATCCACCGCCAGGACGCAGCCACTCTGTTTCGTCTCGCCGTCGAGAAGGCGCCGGCAGGTAGCGCTTTGCACGGCGCAGGCGAAAGCGCGATCGCCTTCGAGACGATCGCGCACCTCATCGGGCGGATTCTCCAGATGCCGACCGCCTCTTTGACTCCAGAGGAGGCCACCCTCCATTTCGAGAGTCCATTCTTTGCCAAGGCCTTTGCCGCCGATGCGCCCGCCTCCAGCGCTCACACCCGCAAACTGTTGGGCTGGAACCCAACCCACGCAACCCTCCTTGAGGACATGGAAACTGGCGACTACTTTTCGTCACAACTCGCCTCGCCGTTCAGCCCTTCATCACATCGGAAGACGACCATGCCTCAGCAATCTGACACAAGGTGAGGCTACCTCGAAGGCATCGGTATCGAGGTAGCCGCGTCAACGCCGTCGGCGGCGATATCACTGGACTTCGGTAAGGCGATCGAGCCATTCGACCAACAAAGCACGTTCAGCTTCAGTGAAGACGTTCGGTTCAGACGGATGTGCCGCTTCAGCGCCGGTGACAAGAGCTCGTAGCGTGGTGGCTGCTACGGCAACGGTCGGAGCAGGCAAGATGGGGTGATCCGTGACAATGGCTGCCAGTGCCGCACCGCACGCTGTCTCCGACAAGGACATATCGCGCTGCTCGCCCGTCATGCCGAGCAGCGTCATCACGGTGCCGCACGCGGCTGCATGGAAGAGACGCGCCGCTCGTTCTTCGCTGACACGCAGCCGTCCAGCCGCCGCTGCGCGCTGCATGTGATCTCGCAGTATGCGGTGCGATCGTTGGGCAGCCATGCTCTCCATCCCTGGATGGGGGTCTGCATACATCAGCAGATAGAGCTCAGGGTTGCTCAGCCCGAACTGTACGTGCAGCCTCCAGCCCGCGCGAAGGGACTCGACTGAATCTTCTGTATCGACCGGGGGCCGCTTCTTCGCCATGTAAACGCCAAAACCATAGTCCGCGACTGCATTCAGCAAGCCCGCTTTGTCGTTGAAAAGTCGATAAAGAATAGGCGGCTGCACGCGTGCGGCTTCGGCCACCGCTCGGGTTGTGAGGGCGTCGCGGCCGCCTTTTGCGAGCAGAATCATCGCTGCCTGGAGGATGCGTTCACGCTGGTGGGCTGAAGAAGAACCCGTAAGAACATCCTCCCTGCTCTTCTCCAAGGCAATCGTCTGACTTCCTTTTGTCACGAGATCATTTTACTTGCCTGTTTCCTTTGTAAACAAATTTGTGATAACAATGAAAACAGCAGGCCTCTTTTGATTTTGGCCTTGCAGCGAAAGGTGAACAAGCATGATCGTCGTGACTGGTGCGACCGGACAGTTGGGCCGGCAAGTTGTGGAAGGTCTTCTGAAGAAGCTTCCGAGTGCTCAGATCGGGGTAAGCGTTCGAAATCCGAAGAAGGCTGTAGATTTCAAGCAGCGGGGCGTCCGTGTGTGCCAAGGTGACTTTGCAGACCCGGCAAGCTTGACGGAGGCGTTCGGCGGGGCTGAGCAGGTACCGATCGTCTCGGTGAACAAATTCGGGGATGAGGCCGTCCGCCAGCATGGCAACGCCATCCAGGCGGCGAAGAACGCCGGTGCCAAACGCATCCTCTACACCAGCCATCAGGGAGCGAGTCCGTCGTCCGCCTTTGTGCCGGCCAGAGATCACTTAGCAACGGAAGCGCTGCTTCAATCGTCCGGGGTTCCGTATGTCTCGCTACGCAACGGCTTCTACGCGGAATCGGCGCTATTCCAATTGGGCGGCGTAAAGCAGACAGGGAAGATCACCCTTCCCGAAGATGGACCGGTCTCCTGGACCGCGCGTGCCGACCTCGCGGAAGCCGCTGTCGCGGCGCTCACCGAGCCCGGCCTCTTTGATGGGATCTCGCCGCCACTGACCAGCTCGCACACATTGAACTTCGCGGACATCGCGGAGATTGCCTCGGAGATTCTTGGCCGGGACATCGTACGGGAGACGGTCAGCGATCAAGACTATCGTTCGACTCTGATCTCGCATGGTCTTCCCGAGGTGATGGCCGATGCACTCGGGAGCCTTTACAAAGCAGCTCGAGCGCGCGAATTCGCAGTCGTCGATCCAACCTTGGAGCGTCTGCTAAGCCGCAAACCCACGGCCATGAAAGATGTTTTGAACGACTTCCTGTCGAAACCCGAAAGTAAACTCTTCCAGAGAGATTAAGGGGGCGAGAGCAGGAGAGATCTTTTACCTCATCGCAGGATTGGTCCTCGGAAACGCCCTCTTCCACAACTGGGCACTAGCTGCTTTGAATCGCCTGCTTCATATACGCCAGGCATTTATTCACTTCTTCCACCGGCGTTCCTTTTCCCTTGTACTCGTACTCCACCAACGCCGGAATCGGATATTTCTTCTGCTTCAGCAACTGGAGCACCGGCTTGATCGGAGTATCGCCCTGCCCAAACGGCTCGTTCGGCCCGTCGTCCTTCTTGCGGTCTTTTATGTGGATATGGGTGACGCGGTCGTGATGTTCTTGTATATAAACGACCGGATCGAATCCTGCTGCAAAAAAATGTCCGATATCCAAATTCACTTTGAACCGGTCCGAATCATCCAGCGCCTTCTGAAACGTAGCTGGCGACGAGAATTGATTCGGGTCCTTCGTGTTACTGTGCCCATGCACGGCGACCGTTATCTTATGCTTCTCCGCCATCGGCTTCAATCGTGGAAGCATGCTGATGGTCGTCGAAGCCGCAATGGTCTTCGCCTCTAAAGCTTTGGTCTGCTCAAAGCACTTGTCCAACTCTTCGTCTGTGAAGCTCTCGTTGAAATTGAGCGTGTATGCATAAATCTCAACTCCCGCGTTATCGAACTGCTTCCGTATACTCTTGAAGTGGCTCATGGGAGTGCTTAGCCGCCACTGCCGCAGATCTTCCCGGTACTTCTTTGCTCCAGGCCCGTGCATCGCCGCGCGGTACTTCGCGCCCATCTGCTGCATGCTGGGCATCTTGCCATCCGGTCCCGGCGTCATAGCCTCCTTCATTACTTGGGCCAGAGCCTTGTCTTCCGGCTCCAGTTGCGGCGAAAACAGCTCGCAAATGTTGGCATGGGTCTCCTTCAGCGCCTGAATCGTGGGGCCAACCGCATCCCCGTTGACCCGCGGCATATCTCGAAAGCTGTACGTACACACGCCAATCCGTACACCGTCCACCGTCTTCGAAGAGCTCTTCGCGAGCGCCGCATATGCCGGCAAACCCGCCAAAACAATCTTTCCAAAATCCCGTCTCGAACCGATCTTCACTGATGATTCCCTTTCCCTATTTCGCGGTACGAACAGCCCGCCTCAAATGCTCTTAGTCCGCATCTGGTCCGCCAAATGCTCCGACGCCCGCATCGAAAGCGCCAGAATCGTCATCGTCGGATTCTGCCACCCGCACGTTACAAAACTAGCCCCGTCAACAACGAATAAGTTCTTCACGTCGTGGCTCTGTGACCATTTGTTCAGAACGCTCTTCTTCGGATCGTCGCCCATCCGGCAAGTCCCTACTTCGTGAATGCTATAACCCGGCGGGTTCACGCGATCGGTCTTACAGATCACTTCCCAACCGGCATCGTGGAACCACTCGTCCAGCGTGTCCGCCGCATCCTTCGTCAGGTTGCGCTCATTCTCCGAATCCCGAGCCTCAATATGCAGAACTGGAATCCCCCACCGGTCGGTCACTTTGTCATCGATGCGCGCATGGTTTTCGTACCGTGCCACGCGCTCGCCGAATATCCCCCCTGAAACACAGGAGTTCTCATAACTATCCAGCTTCGCCTGCAACTCCGCGCCATAAAGCGGAAAGAAATTCGGGCTGGCGTTCCCGCCGCTATTGATGCCGATGCAGTAGCCCTTGATGAAATCCCGCTTCTCGCTCTTCTTCAGATTGCGAAAGCGCGGAATAAACGCATTGCCGCCCATCAGCCCCGCTGGCGCTTTCCCATCGCGAGCCTCCGGCACCGACGCCACTACCGACACCCCGTACATCTGGTCCACCAGATAATGCCCCATCACGCCGCTCGAATTGCCGATCTTCGAATTCAGCAGCAGCCGCGTACTTTCCAAAGTCCCCGCCGCCAGCACCACCACTCGCGCTTTCACGTGCATTTCGCGTCCCGAATGCCGGTCCACAAAATGTGCCCCATTTGCGAGCCCCGTGTTTTTATCCACACTAATCTCACGCACAATCGCGTTCTGCACAATGTCAAGCTTGCCCGTGTTCAGCGCATCCGGCAGCAGAAGATTGATCGAACTCGCCAGCCCATCCTTGCCCAGCGCCGCCCGCCACTTCGAGACACCCACGTCCTGCTTTTTGCAAATCGCGGTGAGGTGCTTGATCGAGTCCGTGTCGGGTGGATAAGTGGTCTCGATAAAGTCGCCATCGGGAAATTGCGGCCATCCCTCTTTGCGCCCGGATACGCGAAAAATCTGCTCCACCCGCGAGTAATAGGGCGCCAGGTCCTCCAGGCTGATCGGCCAGTTATCGCCCGTGCCGTCGATATCGGCTGCCTTAAATTCGTAATTACTCAGCCGGAATGACTGCCGCGCCCAGAACAGCGAACGCCCCCCAAGCACCCGCACCCGCACCCAGTTATACGGTGCATCCGGCGGTATCGTATACGGCACTTCCTTCTCATCCACCCACTGGTTCGCATTGAACTCGTTCGCTTGGAATACATGCGGTAACCGCCCGGGCTTGTCGAACCCCCGGTACGGCAGCTCGTAGGCGTGCTTAATCGTGCGGTCTTTCTCGTAGTCGGCTTCCGGCCCCGCATTTAGCATCAAGCACGAAATGCCCTTCTGCGTCAGAATATTCGCGGCCATGCCGCCGGAGTGTCCTGAACCCACAATCAGGACGTCATATGTCTTCACTGCCATTTCTTATCCTTCGCTAATGGGATCGATCGGAGCCCAATAATAACCGCTGGTGCGAGATCCGCGCGTGAACAGCCGCCCCGATTTCTCGGACGCCGCCGCCCACTCCCGCGAATTCATCGTCGCGGTCCGTAGGTCCTCATGCACCTGCGCCATAAAGTTCTGCAGCGGATCGCTCGGCAAATCCTGGGGCCATGGCCTCACCACCATCAACGGCCGCAGAATTTCGCCGGCCTGCTGAGCATCCAAATCGCAAAACGACTTCTGAAACTTATCTTTCGACTGCTCCTCCAGCCGGTCGAGCCCCGACAGATAAAGCACCTGCCGGTCTTCCGGCGACGCGCTAATCAGGAAGTCCAAAAATTCAGGAGCCTGCGCCTCCAGCGCGCCGGGATTGTTCTTCAGCGGAGGCACCAGAATACCCCCCAATTTCCGGAGCGTCGAAAACTGAACTTCCGTAAAATAATGCTGAGCCGGCTGGCCGCTCAAATCCACGGGGCTCAGCTCCAAATGCGGAACGTCGTGCGGCTGTCTGGAAATCTGGCGCGCGGGAGTATTCGGCTTCGGCGCCGCCTGCTGTCGGGGAGTCGTGTGCGGTTGCGCCGCTTGTCCTCCCAAGACAATGGCGGGAGCAGCAGGAGCAACCAATAAGCTTCGAACAAAGTTTCGGCGTTTCATACTTTGCGATTGCCTGCATTATTTCATACCCAAACCACCCGGCCTGCATAATGAAGAAGTGCTGAGCCTACCGAAGCCTTGCGCTCTCCTCTCTTCTATCTTTCTCCTAACGGGCAACCTGGCCTTTGCCCAGGCGAACGCGTCACAACTTCCCGACGGTCCCGGCAAAACCACCACGCAGAAGATCTGCAGCGGCTGCCACGCCCCCGAAATCGTCCTGGGCCACCGCGACACAAAGCAAGGCTGGGCTCAGATCGTCAGCAGCATGGTCGATAAAGGCGCCAACGGCACCGACGACGAATTCAACACCATCATTGATTACCTGTCGACCCATTTCCCCAAAACCGAAGCGAAAAAACAGCAATAATAAAGCGATAACGGAGGAATCAGGACATGACCAGCGCGCTTGGCGAACGGACGACGCTGACGCTCGAAGAATTCCTGCAACTCCCGGAACAAGACGAGAACGGAAACCACTTCGAGCTCGACGAAGGAGAGTTGATTACTTTGTCACCAGTTGGACGCTCGCATGGCCGGCGTGTTGTAAAGATATCCTCGTACCTCGATCGGCTTTTGGAAGGTACCGAATGGGAGGTCGTCGCTGGCGAAGTCGGGATCCTGATGACCCTCGATCAAAAACCGACCGTGCGCGGCATGGATATCGCTGTTTTAGAGAAAATTGCCGGCTCCAGCAAGGGAGTGGTCCGCTCGGCTCCTCTTTTAATTGTTGAGGTGGTTTTGCCAAGCAACGATCCCATCGATCTGGACCGCAAGCACAAACAATATCAGGAGTTCGGCGTGGAAGAAGTTTGGTTCGTCTACGACGATACGAAGTCCGTGTACGTGTACCGCGCGCAATGCTCCGGCGTCTCGCTTTTCGAGTGGCCGGGGCAATTCCCGTCCTCGCTCAACAACCTAACGATCGACACCCGCGAACTGTTCCGCTAGCACACCTCTCGTCGCTACCTGATCGTCACCCGCAAAACCGGTAACCCCGAAGCTGCGCCGCACATCCTTACACGGTAGATAAAAGCAGTTTTGATGCAAAGGCGCACTTTTCTTTTCTCCCCGCTGGCGTTCATTCCAGCCGCCCGGCTCGCACAAGCCCAATGGACGCAGGCCCCGCCCGCGCCCACGTTCTCTACCGGCGTTAATGTGGTAAACGTCTTTGCCAACGTCCGCGACAAAGACGGCCATATCGTCACGGATCTCACGAAGGACGATTTCACCCTCCTCGAAGACGGCCGCCCGCAAACCATCCGCTACTTCGCCCAGCAATCCGATCTTCCCCTGACGCTCGGCCTCCTGGTCGACACCAGCATGAGCGAACGCCGCATGCTCCCCACCGAGCGTAAAGCCAGTCACACCTTTCTCGAACAAGTTCTGCGCCCGGAAAAAGACAAAGCCTTCCTGATTCACTTCGATCGCGATGTCGAACTCCTCCAGGACCTGACCTCTTCCCGGGAGCGCCTCGAAAAAGCGCTCGATCTGCTCGACACCCCCCAGTTTGCCAACGGCAGCAACGGGAATGGGGGCAACTCGCCCGGCGGAGCAGGCGGCGGGAGAGGAGGCCGCGGCGCTGGCCACCACGGCGGCGGCACGGCCTTCTATGACTCCATCTATCTCGCTTCCGACGAAATCATGAAAGGACAGTCCGGCCGCAAAGCGCTCATCATGCTCACCGACGGCGAAGATAACGCCAGCAAAATCTCCCTCGAAGAGTCCATCTCCTCCGCCAACCGAGCCGAGACAATGGCCTATGCCGTACGCATCGCCGACGATGAACCACCCTCTTTCAATCGCGGCTTCGGCGGTCCGGGCATGGGCCGTCACGGTGGCGGAGGTTGGCCAGGAGCAGCCGGCGGCGGAAGGCGCGGCGGGGGCATGGAGCGCCCCGACGGCAAGAAAATCTTGAAACAGATCTCGAAGGAGACCGGCGGCGGCTACTTCGAAGTCTCCAAAAAGAAATCAATCGATGACATCTACGCCGCCATCGAAGAAGAACTCCGCCATCAGTACAGCATCGGCTACGTCTCCGGCAACCCCACCGCCCAAAGCAATTTCCGCACTATCGATCTCACGGTCAAGAAAAAAGGCCTCACCGTCCAGGCCCGCAAGGGCTACTACCCGGGCGCAAATAAGCCTCAACAGGCCTCGCTCGGGATCGCGAATAATCACCTGCGCCATGCCTAACTGTCGCGCAAACGCGATCGCCGCATCCTTTGTTATCGGACGATCCCGGTGAACATCCGCCTGATCCGGTCGAATAGGCTTTGATAACATACGGGCATTCGGAGGAATACGAATGGCTCACTACTCCAGACGTGATTTGCTGAAGGCGGGACTCACTGCGGCGGCACTCGCCGGCGTTGGAAATCTACCGGTAAAAGCAGCCCCCGCGACCCCCGCGGCCGCAACCGATTGGGTGACGCTCGGAAACTCCGACGTTAAGGTAACCCGGCTCGCCTTTGGCACGGGAAGCTTCGGCGGTAAAGTACAGCGCGACCTCGGACAAGACCAATTCACGAAGCTGGTGCGCTACGCCTACGACCGTGGCATTCGCTTCTTCGAGACCGCCGAGTCATACGACGACATGCACAGGATGCTCGGCGTAGCCCTGAACGGCATTCCACGCGATAGTTACCGGCTGATGACGAAGGTCACCACGCGCCCCGGCGTAGATCCGCAGCAAAAGATCGACGAGTTGCGCAAACTCGCGAATACCGAGTACTTCGATGTGATGCTTCTCCACTGGCAGCACCTCGCGTCCTGGCCCACCGACAGCGTCCGCTGGCAGGAAGGGATTCAGGAAGCCCAGGCGAAAAAGATCGTGAGAGTACGTGGCGCATCGGTCCACGGACTTCCGGCCTTGCGCCAGGTCCCGGAAACCAAGTGGCTGGAAGTGGCGATGATCCGCATGAACCAAAAGGGCGCCTCCATGGACGCTGAGGATTACAACACGCACGGACCCGGAAATGTGAACGAGGTCGTCGAGCACGTGAAGCAGGTCCGCCGCGAAGGAATGGGCGTCATCAGCATGAAACTGGTGGGCGAAGGTAGGTTCACGAAGCGTGAAGACCGCCAGGCGTCGATGAAATTCGCCTTCAAGCACGCAGGCGTCAATAGCGTCACGGTCGGCTACAAGAACAATGCCGAAATCGACGAAGCGATTGAGAACATAAATCTGGCGTTCGCCTAGCTCCTGGGCGGGGCAATTGGGGCAATTGGGGGCAATTGGGGACGGTCGCACATTAAATCCGAACCGCTACCCCGTACGGCCTACATTTTCGCCGGTGGCCTCCCCCGAGTACCCCTCACGAGCGACCGTCCGCTCGCAATCTCGCACTTACTCAAAAACTCGGCTCCTCCCAAAGGCAGCCCCCGTGCCGTAGCTTTTCGAATATCCTGATCCTGCTCGCAATCAGCAGGCAAATTGAGAACCGACCGCCACTGGTCCGCCGTCCACACGCTTCTCCACGCCCTCATGCTGAGTGCCTCGGGCGCTTGCTCCTGCACAACGTGGTACCGAGCCGTCGACCAGCAATATTCGACAGGGCTTGCACAAATCCCGGCCCGAACTGGATTCAGTTCGATATACCTCAAAACGCTCCACATTCGCTCCTCCTGGACAGGAGCCGAATAAAATCGGCTTTGCCAAAGATGACCGCTCGTCCGGCATTGTCGCCGATTAATCCGGCACGAATACTCGCTCTGAACTCGTTTCAGCGTAGCCGCCATGGCCCCGTCCTCGACTTCCTTTGCGAGCACATGGACGTGGTTCGGCATGAGACACCAGCCAAGCAGCTCGAGGCCTCCTTCGAGACTCCGCCTCCCCAGAACTTGGAGATAGATGGCAAAGTCATCCTCGTTAAAGAAAACGGCCTGTCGATAGTTGCCCCGAGCAGTAATGTGATATGCCGCACCTGGCAAGATTAAGCGCGCGACCCGACTCATAAAACCGACGTAACCCACCGACCCTATTTCTCTCGGATTAAATGTGCGTCCGTCCCCCGCTCACCCCGTCCCCCGCTCACCCCACTCGCCCCCCACTCGCCGTCATCGAAGCCAAAGCCTGGGATCAGCCCCTCACCGAAGACGTCGCCCAAGCCAAGAACTACGCCGCGAAACTGAAAATCCGCTCTTCGCGTGCCCAACGCGATAGCTGCTCAGAAGCGCGATAATAGTCGCGTATGGCGTACTCGATGCGCTTTAGCCCGATCTCGATTTTGCGCAACTGCCGGACGAAGGGCCTTTTGTCCAGATCGGCAATTACGGTTGGCGACGGGTCGACACCCTTGAAATGAACCGGCAGAGCATCGCGCTTGAACTCTTCCCGAAGTTCGGTGACCCGTCAAGGATCATAACCGCGCGCAGCAGGCTTAGTCGGACATTTTCGGGCAGATCCGCGTACGATGCGCAGGCGTCGACGATTTTCTTGTTTTTCGATATCTTTGCGGCGGCCATCAGTAGTCTGTCGGCCGCCGCGTCATCCCTGTCGCGCATACGCAGAAACGAGGCTGCGGATTCCTTGGGGACATTCGCCGTCGTCAACAGCACAAATTTCGTACGAAAGGGGGCTTCGATATCTTCGGCAACTCTTTTGAGCCATATACCGATTGTCTTCCAAAGATCAACGCTGGCGTCCGACAAATCGCCCGTCTTCTCGATGTGGTGCTTTGTCTGTATGAGATCGGTCGGCTCGCCGTTAGCTTCGAACGCGACGTCATCGAATTTCTCAATCGAGATCAGCAACTGAGGCGTATCGGGCGCGGCGCGCAGTCCACCTAGCAGCGCGTACCGGCACTGGAAAAGATAACCAAGAGCCGAGAAAGCAGCCCCATGCGGGTTGTCCGTGGTCCCCATTGATAATCCCTCAGCGATCAATCGCCAAAAGCGGCTGTTATTCCGTAACGCTTTCTCCCAGGAAGGCAAACGGGATCTAGCGCTCTCGGCCATTCTAATTGCGTGCGGTCTGCGTCGCCACGAGGTGGTCGAATTGAACGTGTCCGATCTGTAGCAACGGGAGGATCACTGGGCAATCGTGGACTTGATCGGCAAAGCTTCTCACAGTCGCTGGCAGATCGTGCCGGAGGAGATTGGCAGATCCTGAAGCATCCGCGATGATGAAAATGGTGAAGTTCGACATCGCCACCCTGGAGGCCGCGGCGAAGGAATAGCGGCGGCCGAGAGCCCGAGTACCGTGAAGTGGGCGAAGGGACGGCGACCCTGGGCCGGATTCGATATGGTGGACTTTGCTAGCCGTGGGTTGCCGGCATCGGCCTGGCTGCGGACAGCTATGCAGGTTCGGCCAACAAGGTGAGAGGGATGTCAGAATCATTTTCGTTTTTTAAGCGGCGCGAGTTTGGACGCATGGCACTGACCGGCGCGGCTTCGGCGGCGGGGTCGCAGGCGGCGGATGCGCCGAGTCAGGCCGTTGCTCCGCAGGGCTTCGTAGATGTGCGGCAGTTCGGTGCCGTCGCGGATGGAAAGACAGACGACACGGCTGCGCTGCAGCGTGCGATTGATGCAGCGGGCGAAAAAAGCGGAGGAGTGTTTTTGCCGCCGGCTGTGTATCTGGCACGCGAGCTGAAGATCCGGGCGGGAGTTGCGTTGATAGGCGTGCCGGGTTGGAACTATAGCGGTCCGGGCGGTTCTGTGCTGCGGCTGGCGTCAGCAGATGCAAGCTGCTTGTTGAACCTTACCGACGCGCGCGGGTCAACAGTCGATGGCTTGGCGCTGGATGGGCGCTCGCTGGGCCGGAACGTTCATGGCATGTTCACCAACAGGACTGCATTCGGCAAGCATGAGGATGCGTTTCGCATTGAGCGATGTCAGGTGACTCGATTCAGCGGCGACGGTTTGAATCTGTCGAAGGCATGGTGCTTCAGCGTTCGGCATTGCATGCTGGCGTTCAACGGAGGCGATGGGCTGAACCTGCGCGGGTGGGATGGATTCATTCTGGACAACTGGTTTTCCGGAAATAAGCGGGCCGGGTTTGCAGCGCGGTTCGAGAATGCCTCCGTGACGTTCACATCCAATCGTGTGGAGTGGAATCACGAGGAGAACATGGTCGTGCTGGGCGGCGACGGATATCAGATTACGGGCAACTTCTTCGACCGCGCGGGGACGTGCGGTCTAGCGTTGCGCAAAGGGTCGAGACCGTGCAAGCAGTTTACGATTACGGGAAATTTCTTCAAGCGCAGCGGTAAGTTTGCGAATCCGGAGAGCCATGATTCGGCGCAGGTTTTGCTCGAGGAAGCGCACGGAGTTACTTGTACGGGAAACAACTTTGAATGCGGGCGGGACGATGGGGGAACGGGTGTCTGGAGCCCGTCTTACGGCATCGTCTATACCGGTTTGGTGGATTGCGTTGTTACCAACAACGCGATGAACGAGGGCGCGCTGCGGACCCTACTGCTGGATGCAGGCGGGACTGCGGATGGCGCGATTGTGCGGGACAATCCGGGACGGGTGTTTCGTTTGGATCAGCCACGTAAGTGACAAGGGCTTGACGCAAGGTATGTCGGCGAGAGCGACAGCTTTGAACGTTGTTGAGATCGGGGCGATTGTCGAAGTCGATTAGGATGTGACGAGTTCAAGCAAATTAGATGTGAATGAACTGCTTACTCCGGCCCTGATTGTGGACACGGATGCGGTTCGTCACAGCATCGGCTGCAAGCAGCGGGTCCACAACGCTATCAACGACCGAATCGGCATCCAGCCAAGACGTAATGAACGGGTGGCCGACGATCCTCGAAATGACCCGAACACGAAGCAGTCTGGCTATTAGCTAAGCCGTGGTGCCGAATCGAGATACAATTTGCGTTGTGAGTCGCCTCGTAAAAGCATCCGCTTTGATATTCACGATTGTGCTTTCGTGCTCGGCAGCAGCAACGGACCAAAAGCCATGCGCCGCGGCGCTTTCAGAAGCCCAAAAGAAGCTGCAAGACTGGCCGAATCTAGCACGATATCGAGCGGAAGACGAGAAGTTGGCCGCTGCTCCGGTGAAGGGCAGAGTGGTATTCCTGGGCGATTCCATCACCGACGGTTGGGGACGGAGGCAGGGCAGTGTGTTTTTCCCTGGGAAGCCGTATGTGAACCGTGGAATTAGCGGTCAGACGACACCCCAGATGTTGATCCGGTTTCAGCAGGACGTGGTTTCGCTCAAACCGGCTGTTGTGGTGATTCTGGCGGGCACCAACGATATCGCGGGCAATACAGGTCCAACGACGAACGAGCAGATCGAAGACAATTTCAAATCCATGATCGCCATTGCGAAACAGAATCGGATGAAGGTGATCCTGGCTTCGCTTACGCCCGCGCGTGCTTATCCCTGGCGGCCGGAGATGCATCCAGTGAAGAGGATTAGGGCGCTCAATGCCTGGATCAAGCAAGAGGCGGCGGACCAGGGGCTGGTTTATCTGGACTACTTTTCGGCGATGGCCGATCGGCAAGACGGAATGAAGCCGGAAATAACAGTGGACGGCGTGCATCCGAACGCGGCAGGGTATCGAGTGATGGCGCCGCTTGCGGAGAAAGCGATTCGAAGGGCATTGAGCGAAAACTAATTGTTGGCCGCGAGACCCACACGCCCGGTTGCCACCTTGTTGGATGGAAGTTGGGCGCCGCCCTCCGGCCTCTGCGGCTTCGACGATAGATACCATCGAAGCGGAGGCCAAAGCATGCACAAGATCACACCGTTTCTGTGGTTCAACGACAACGCCGAAGACGCCGCGGAGTTTTATCTCTCGGTATTCCCGGAAGCGAAGAAGCTGGGGGAGCTGCGTTCGAGCGGCGTAGGTCCCTGGCCCGCCGGAAAGATCGCGACCATCACCATCGAACTTATGGGCCAGCAAATGGCGTTCCTCAACGGTGGCCCCGCGCAGGCGCTCACGCCGGCTTTCTCGTACTCCGTGGCATGCAAGGACCAGGCCGAAATTGACCGCTACTGGAACAAGCTGCTGGAGGGCGGCAAGCCCATGGCCTGTGGCTGGCTGACGGACAGGTTCGGCCTGTGCTGGCAGATCGTGCCGGAGAAGATTGGCGAGATTCTGAAGCATCCGAAGGCGATGGCTGCGATGATGAACATGGTTAAGTTCGACATCGCCACGTTGGAGGCGGCGGCGAAGGAGTAACAGCGGCCCGAATGACTAGCAGCGCGCCATAACCTAACCCGATTTCGCGCCCGAAGGGCACATCTTCGAACCGCACGTCTGCAAAGAATTCTGTTGTTTCCAGAGGGCCGACTATTCGCCCAGAACTGTGACCTTCAGCGGTGTTTGGCGGGATTCCTTCAGCACTAGCTGTCGCTAACGAGGTAAGCCGCCGTTGGCCTTGCTTACTAACGACGCTAATGCGACTTGAACGAAGCCGAAGCGGCAGGCACACCCGCTATTGCGTCCTGTTCAGGTTTACAACGAATGGCAAAGTGGCAAGGGGCTCATCAAGGGGACCCGACTGCGCAAGGATCCTTCCCACCAGCCCCGTTCCAACTGGAATCACCTTGAGTAGCAGTCGTCGCGCGCCAATCCGAAGCGCATCGGGGGCGTCAATAACACCCTCTGCCACTCCAAGCAGAGCCGATCCTTCTGACTGCATGTGGGAAAGTTTCTCTGGTGCATGGGAGCCCAAGGCCACGGTCGCAAGTTCGCTGGACCTAATGTCCAACTGCACCGGCAGTTTGATTCCATCGTTCATCAGCGTACCCTTCCAAACACCAGCCATGGAGGCGTTCATGAGGAAGGGCCTCCGAGGCGGGTCGCCGTTCTCGGCAGGCATTACCCAATCGTTAAGATAACTGCTGAGAATCTGGTCGCAGACGCTGTCGACGAGTTTCCCTGCGACCTGGTTGGCCAGAACAATGCAAGCGAGTTTTCGTTCCGGCGCCATACAGAGAATTGTGGAAACACCGGAACCTCCGCCGCCTTTGTGAAGGATGGTCACACCGGACTTGAGGCGATCAAGCGCCCAGCCGAAGGTCGAGGTAGCGCCACTTGGCCCCACAAAGACAGGTTTGTGTAGCTCGTCGATCCAGTGATCGCTCATCAGGGTCGATCCTTCGCTCAGGCGCAGCTTCATGTTCCACATCGCAAATCGAGCCACGTCATGTGCGCTGGCATATAGCTCGCCTGATGGAGGCGTCGTCGTCAGGTAGAACGGGATCTTCTTTCCCGACGCATCGTAACGAGCAACGCCTTCTGCGATGCGCGATGTATCGGTATCCCAAAAGCTGTCGCGCAGGCCCAGAGGCATCAAGACACGGTGGGACATGAGCGTTCCGTACTCTGCTCCGGTAAGGTTCGCGACGATAGCTCCAAGGGCATCGAAGGCTACATTGGAGTACTCCCAGATTTGTCCAGGAGGATAGGCGAGTCTTCCATACTTGCTCAGAAAGGCGGCCGGAGCCGGGGAAGGCACTCCGTCATAGAGTTCCTGGTATGTGCCTGGAAGACCACTAGCGTGTGAACCCAAAAGGCGAACAGTCACCCTTTCGGGATCGCCATTTGGGCCTTGGATCTGACTTGCTCCGAGGTAGCGATTTGCGGGCTGGTCGAGAGAAAGCTTGCCTTCGGCTGCAAAGGTTGTCAGAAGCGTTGTTGTAAATGGCTTGGTCAAGGATTGCAGGCTGAACGGCGAATGCTGCGTTACTCTTCGATCCTGCTCGCGGTCGGCCCAACCGAAACCTTCCTCCCACACAATGCGGCCGCCACTCACGACTGCAACTGCCACGCCGGTCGACTCACCTTGGGCAAGCCCCTGGCTGATTCGGGCCCTTACGCCATCAAGTACGCGCTGGGCAATAGGCTCAGCTGAGGTCTCTGCACGGACACTCCGAATCAGGATGCTAGGAGCCAAACCCGCTACCGTAGCTGACATCATGCTTCGTAAAACACTACGGCGATTTAGATTGTGGCTCAATATCCGTTCCTCTCGGCTTAGCTTCGAACCACTTAGCCTGTCGAATGACTAGCGGTGAAAGCCGCTTGCTGTAGCCGCCCTTCCTGCTCAACCATGCTCAAAGTGTTAGACCCATTGAACACCCAGGTGACGCAAGATTGTTTCTAAGACAGTCATAAGCTACGCTTATGCCTATGGATGTCGACCCGTCTATCCTGGGGTCTCTGCGCTGCTTCGAAGCCGCTGGTCGGCTCTTGAACTTCACGCGAGCAGCCGAGGCGCTTCACCTCACTCAGAGTGCCGTTAGCCAACAGATTCGCCTTTTGGAGGATCGATTAGGCTTCGCTCTCTTTGTGCGGCAGTCACGCGGTCTCAAGTTGACGCCGAAAGGCGGCGTGCTGCTAGGGAGCGTTCGTACGGCTCTCGCAGAAATCAGCATGACCGTCGATCGGCTCGCAGCGGTGAGCACTCCTCTGCAGGTAAATTGCCTACCATCCCTGGCACTTCACTGGCTCGTACCTCGATTGGACGGCTTCTACCGACACCAGCCGGACGTCTCGGTCCGCCTCACAGCAGAACTCCGTTCTCTCGATCTTCAGACAATGAAAGATGAAGGAATCGATCTTGCTATCCGCTACGAACCTGCTGACCAAGTTCCCCAGCAATCTGAAACGCTCATGCGGGAGTACCTTTTTCCGGTCGCGACTCCGGAGTATCTAGCGAAGCATTCCACATTTGGAGCAGGAGAGTCCTGCGATGGGATCACCTTCCTGCACGACGCATCACCTTGGGTTGGAGCTCCTGAATACTTCGAGTGGCAGCTATGGCTTGCAGCAAGGCGTCCTGAATGGCTGGCGAATTTGGCTGGACCACAATTCAACTTGGCCAGCCTAATGGTCAGCGCGGCGCTGAACCACCAAGGAGTCGCACTCGGACGAACTGCCATCGTCTTCGACGAGCTCAAGAGTGGACGACTCGTCGATGTGTTCAAAGCGTACGTTCCGGCACCTGCGAGTTATATCTTGTTACAGCTGAACTCGAAACGCTCGCATTCAGTCGCGTTCCGTAGTTGGATCAGCTCGGAATCTAGGCACTTTGATCTACTGCGCAAGCTTTTGCTGCCGAAGCTGTCGACCGCGGAACAGTCGTCTTCCTTGCGAGTTGGTGAAGTCGAGGCCTTCAATGATGAGCGCGACCTTCTTCTTTGAACACTTGCGAGAGGTACGTCACAGGCCAACGATTCGATAGACATCGGTGGCGCAGATAAGTACTGCAAAACCCGCCTATGGTTCTTATCTTCGAATGATGGCGATCGGCAGCCATCAGCTCGCCTTCTGGAAGATTGCTAAATCGCCTACGCAACTCACCGAGCACTCGAGCGAACAGGCCAATGTGCTTCCCTCCAAAGAAAGAGAGAAATTATGGTCGAGCGGAACGAAGCAGCGTGCGGTAGACGGTCGGACGAGAGATGGAGAACAGCTCCGCCAGGTCGCTGATCGTGTACTGACCAGTCCCATGCATGCGGCCCAGCTCCTTCTGCTGCTTGTCTGATAGCTTCGGCTGTTTGCCCCGCAGTCTGCCTTTTGCGCGAGCAATCTTCATACCCTCACGGGTGCGCAGCCGAATCAGATCGGCCTCGAACTCCGCAAAGGTGGTCAGGATGTTGAAGAACATTTTGCCCATGGGATCGGCCGGGTCATAGCGGCTTTGGCCGAGCGCTAACGTTACGCCTCGCGCGGCCAACTCATCCGCGATAGAGCGTGCATCGGGTACCGAGCGGGCAAGCCTATCAAGTTTCGGCACGACCAGCGTATCGCCCTTGCGAACAGCGGCAAGCGCCTGGTTAAGCCCTGGTCTGGCCCGATTCGTTCCGGTCAGTCCGTGATCGACATAGATCCGGTCCGCAGCTACGCCTAACTCGGCGAGTGCTGCCTCCTGGGCGGAGAGGTCTTGTTTGTCCGTGGAACAACGTGCGTAGCCGATCAGTGTCTTGGGCATGAGAACTGGCACGTTTGACGGGCCTTATGTGAGAGTATCACCGTACCAGTTATATGAGACGCGGATTGCCGGGTTTCCGTCGATCGTGTGATCGTTCCCGAGCCGTCCGTTGAAAGATCGTCTTACGGACACGGTTCAGGCGCAGCTCAAGGGGTGTCGGCTATGCACTCAGGAGACAAACCGCCGGTATTGGCAGAACTCACCGATGCGCGGCGTGAGCAAGCAATGGCTCGCTTTCGCGTACTCCGTTCCCACATAGAGGGAGGCGTTCCCCTTACGAGGGCGGCAGAAGCAGCCGGGCTGAGGCTACGAACCGCAGAACGATGGCTTGCTCGATATCGTGCGGATGGCTTGGCTGGACTGGTTAGGCAGACTCGTGAGGACCGCGAACGCCGCAAGCTGCCGGCAGAAGCAGTTGAACTGATCGAAGGACTGTTTCTCAAAAAGCCACGGCCTTCCGCCGCTGCCCTCCATCGCCGCGTTCTCACACTATGTAAAAAGAGCGCCAGTGGCCGTCGCTCTCCTACAGCAGCGTGTACGCAATCATCCTCGGCTTGATCCGGCTTTGACCACGCTGGCTCACGAAGGTCCTGCTCGCTTTCGTGACCAGTTCGAATTGGTGTATCGCCACCGCGCAAGTCACCCGAATGCAATCTGGCAAGCCGATCACACCCAGCTCGACCTGCTCATTCGAGACGCAAGCGGCAAGGCAATCAGGCCGTGGCTGACCACAGTCATCGACGACCACTCTCGCGCTCTGGCTGGCTACTTGGTCTTCGTTGGAGCGCCCTCGGCTTTTCAGGCTTCGCTCGCGCTCCGTCAGGCCATCTGGCGCAAGGCAGACCCGCTCCGGGCTGTGTGCGGTATCCCGGACGTGCTCTATGTCGATCACGGGAGCGACTTCACGAGCCGGCACCTTGAACAAGTCGCTGTGGACCTTCATTTCGAACTCGTCTACTCCACCATCGCCCGCCCTCAAGGGCGAGGGAAAATCGAGCGCCTGTTTGGAACCCTCAATACCGAACTGATGCCTGAACTGCCCGGCTATCTCAAGCATGGCAAGCCGGCGACCGAACCAAAACTGTCCTTGGCCGAACTCGACCGAGCTGTCGGCACCTTCCTGGTCGGTACCTACAATGCCCGAACTCACCGCGAGATCCGCGTCTCGCCGCAAGCCGCTTGGTCGGGCAAAGGCTGGCTGCCCCGCATGCCAAGCAGCCTTGAAGATTTGGACCTGCTGCTGATCTCAGTGGCGAAAGCCCGGACTGTTTACCGGGACGGCATTCACTTCCAAGGAATCCGGTACATGGACCCCACCCTTGCCGCGTAAGTGAAAGAGGCCGTCACGATTCGCTACGATCCGCGCGATGTTGCTGAAATTCGTGTTTTTCACAGGAATCGCTTTCTCTGCCGCGCCGTGAGCCCCGAGCATTGCGGTCAAGCAATCACTTTGAAGGACATCCAGACTGCACGTTCTACTCACCGCCGAGCGCTTCGTGGACAGATCAGGGAACGCGTGACCCCAGTGGCAGAGTTCCTTTCCCCGCACACTGACATCATGTTGCCGTCTATCCCAGAGCCTCCGGTCGCGCCCCGTAGGAAATGTGTGAAGTGCGAAAATCCACTGAAGGAGATCAGCCGGCGCAAGCCGTGCGTGAAGAACCGGGTCGAGGCCCAGGTGGAGCAAGCAGTAGTGGAGATAGCGATCGAGCAGCCCGCCTACGGCCAGGTTCGGGTAGCAATGAACTCACCAAGCGCGGGCTGTCGTTTCCCCCCAGCGGAGTGCGGAGCGTATGGCTGCGGCACGACCTACACCGATTCGCCCACCGGCTGAAGGCGCTCGAGGCGAAGTTGGCGCAAGAGCCTGGGCACGTGCTGACCGAATCGCCAGGTACGCGCGATGGAAAAAGCTAAGCAGGAAAAAGAGGCGCACGGCGAGATGAGACCGCGCATCCCGGCTATCTAATCTGCTCCTGGCCCTCTCCCCCCGCCTTCCAGCGGCCCCGCAACTCGCCGTTCTTCAGCCCGGACCAGCCCATATAGGTAACGGTGACCACTTCATGTGGTCCTAAAAGTTTCCGCAATGCGCGGTCAGGATTTCGTCGAGCAACACCTTCACAGACTGGGCCGCCTCGCCGGGCGTGAGCAAACTCGATCAAGCGCTTGATCTGTGCAACCGATAGAGAAGGGAAGCCCTCGCGGAGTTCGTCGATAGTTTCTCCCAGGTCGAAGCTGTCAACAATGGCGTCCGGCAGCATGCGCGTTCCGCGCACGACAGGCTGGCCCGACACCTTGCCGGGAACCGTTTCGATCAGTTCACAGGCTAACCAGTCGATGTCCGAATTGGCGCCTATGCTCGTCATCTTTGCCCTCTCTTATCGTAGCCCCACCCTACCGCCGCGCCTCCCACTCCACCGCCCCACCCATCGGCCCGGCATGACCGCCCAACATCAGCGCCTCCTGCTCGATCGCCAGCCTCCAAGTCTCAAACGGCATCCGCTGAATCCCGACCCCGCCCACGAGAGACACCCCGCACAACCCGCACCACCGGCCCGCCCGCGTCTCGGCGCACTCCTCCGCACAGTGCGGGTTGGTCCAGGCATACTCCGGCGGCATTCCGGCCGGCAGCAGCAGGTGCCGCTCCACTCTCTCCGGCCGCACCTTCCGCCCTTCCAGCTCCTTCAGTAACTCCGCATTGGACGGAGAATACTCCGTCTCGGTCACCCCCGCCGCCACCTCCACCGTCACCCATTGCACGACTACCCGCGACGCTTTCCCTGATTCTCCCCCTTGTCGCGCCAGCTTTTCCCGGGCCTGCGCCACCTTCCGCGACTCGCGCCGCCGCTGTTCCTGCTTCTGCTCCAGCCGCCGCATCTCTCCCTTTTTGTCCCGCAGCTTCTGCCGTTGCTCATTCCGCTCTTGCAACTCGATCTTCAGCAGATAATCGATCTCGATCCGGCGCGCCCGCTCCTCCGCCGCCTCGCCCCGCTCCTGCTCCGCCCGGCGGCTCTTGCGCCGCGCCTCGATCGCCCCTAACGCTCGGTGAAACGACCGCTCGGCCGCCGTCCGGTACCGCCCCAGGCGCTCCCGCCGCTTCCACTCCTCCTCGCCCCACTCCAGCGGATTTTGGTTCTCCATCCCCGCCTCGGCCCGGTCGCACTGCTTCTGCACCCGCAGATAAAACCAATGCGCCTGCACGGTCTGCTCCACCAGTTCCACCGCCGTCGCCTCTTCCGGCCGGTAGTCCGCCATCCAATCCGCCCGCAGCAGCTCGTACTCTGCCGGGGACTCCCCCGGCAGAATCAGCTTCCGCGACGTACACCCATGCGTCCGCGCATTCTGGCTCGACCGCCGCTTGCCTTCCTTCGTGCGCGGCCCGGTCGACCGGCCGGCTAACTTTTCATCGGGCACTTCGGGCATCTCGCCCGAAAGCCTAGAACCCAGCCGTACCGGCGCCCTCAAAAATCACTCGGAATCCCTACAAACCAAATAACAAACTTTCTTCCCCCAACCTGTCACCGCACCGGCCGTCCCTTCCCCTGCTATACGATTGGAAAAGAGCGTTCCTCCCAACCAATGATCGTGGTCGAAGCAAAACCCTGGCAAGCAATGGTCTTGCATGCCGAACGCGTCTATCCCAACGAATGCTGCGGCGCCATGCTCGGCCACACCCAAGGTGAAAAAAAGACCGTGACCAAAGCCCTTCCGCTCGAAAACGCCTTCGCCGGCGCCCAGCAGGAGCACTACGAAATCCGGCCCGAAGACCTCCTCGCCGCCGACCGCGCCGCCCGCGAACATGGCCTCGACCTCATCGGAATCTTTCACTCGCACCCCGATTGCGACGCCTATTTCTCCGAAACCGACCTCCGCAACTCCTGTCCGTGGTACTCCTTTGTGGTGCTATCTATCAAAAACGGCCAGTTCGATCACGGCAACAGCTTTCTACCCGATCTGGACCAAACCAAGGCCGATCGCGAGGACCTAACATGGCAAAAATCTTAATTCCCACTGCTCTGCGGCAGTTCACCGAACAGCAGGACTCCGTGGAGGTCACCGGCGCAACCGTCGCCGACGCCCTAGCCCAACTCACCGCCAAATACCCCAACATCAAGAAAAATCTCTTCAACGACACGGGCAAACTCCGCAGCTTCGTGAATGTCTACCTTAACGACGAGGACATCCGCTATCTGGACAAAGAAGCCACCGAACTCCAGGGTGACGAGATCCTGTCGATTGTCCCCAGCATCGCCGGAGGAACAGCCGGAATCGCCGAACCCGCCGCCACCGCCGCACTTACCAACGAGGAAATCGCCCGCTACAGCCGCCACCTCATCCTGCCCGAGGTCGGCATGGATGGCCAGCGCAAGCTGAAGCAAGCCAAAGTCGCCATGATCGGCGCCGGTGGCCTCGGTGCGCCCGTCGCCCTGTATCTGGCGGCAGCCGGTGTGGGTCGCATCGGCCTCGTCGATTTCGACGTGGTCGACGCCTCCAATCTGCAGCGCCAAGTCATCCACGGCACCAAAGACATCGGCCGCAAAAAACTCGATTCGGCTGCCGACAGCATGCGCGACATCAATCCGAACGTCGTCATCGACAAGTTCGATACCGGCCTCACCAGCGCCAACGCCCTCGAAATCCTGCGCGACTACGACATTGTCGTCGACGGCACCGACAACTTCCCCACCCGCTATCTCGTGAACGACGCCTGCGTTTTATTGAAAAAACCGAACGTCTACGGCTCCATCTTCCGCTTCGAAGGCCAGGCGACCGTCTTTGCCTATGAAGACGGCCCCTGCTACCGCTGTCTTTACCCGGAGCCCCCTCCTCCCGGCCTGGTCCCGAGCTGCGCCGAGGGTGGGGTATTAGGGATTCTGCCGGGCATGATCGGCGTCATCCAGGCCACCGAAACCGTCAAAATCATCCTAGGCGTAGGCCAGACGCTCAAAAATCGCCTGCTCCTCTACGACGCGCTAAATATGCGTTTCCGGGAGCTGAAACTACGTCGCGACCGCGATTGTCCGGTCTGCGGCGACCATCCCACCGTCACTAAATTGATTGATTACAAGGAGTTTTGCGGTATGAACCAGCCCACACCGGCGCCGGCGGCGAACGACGCCATCGACCCCACCGAAGTGAAAGGAAAACTGGATCGCGGCGACGATTTCACTCTTCTCGACGTTCGCGAGCCCCACGAACACCAGATCGCCCGCATCCCCGGAGCCCAACTGATCCCGCTCGGAGACCTGCCCAAGCGCTTAAACGAACTGGAGCCCGGCCGCGAACTGGTCGCCCATTGCAAAAGCGGCGGCCGCAGCCAGCAAGCAGTCGATTTTTTGAAGCAAAGCGGCTTTAAGAACGTCCGCAACATGACCGGCGGCATCACCGCTTGGTCCGACAAAGTGGATCCTCTAGTCCCAAAATACTAAAACCGAGTCGGGCCTCGGTTAGAACCCTGACCGTCAGGGAGGGGTATCTTGGTACTAGCGAAGTGGTTGACCGGCCCGTGCCCGTGCCCCAACTCCGGAGCCGTCTCAATGGCCGCCTGCACAAACCGCTTTGCCCTGCCGATGGCTTCGTTCAGCGAATTTCCTTGTGCCAGGCAAGCCGTAATCGCCGCCGAATACGTGCAGCCTGTTCCATGAGTTCGTTTCGTAAAAACACGCTGCCCCGGGAAGGAACAGCATCCGTCGTGTGTGAAAAGAAGGTCCACCGGTTCCCCATCGGCATGCCCGCCCTTTATCAGAACCGCCCGACAGCCTAAATCGAGCAACCGCTTCCCGGCTTCCTGCATGTCGGAAAGACCTGTTAGAGCCTCCGCTTCCGGAATGTTGGGAGTTAACAGAAAAGCCCGTGGCAGCAGTTTCCGCCTTAGCGCTTCCTCTGCCTCTGGGGAAAGTAGCCGAGCGCCATGCTTGCTGATCATGACCGGATCGACGACCAGGGGGAAGAGAAATCCGCGCGACAGCTCAGCGATCGTTTCCACGATGGCGGCATTCCCCAGCGCCCCGGTCTTAGCCGCGCCCGGCGGAATATCGCCCACCACCGTCTCAATCTGCTGGCGTATCAGCTCGGCGGAAACGGTTTCCACCCGCGAAACCGTCCGCGTGTTCTGGACGGTAAGCAGCGTAATGGCTGCCTCGCCATAAACGCCAAACTGATGGAAGGTTTTGAGATCGGCCTGAACGCCCGCGCCTCCGCTAGGATCAGAACCCGCAATCGTAAGCGCGACCGCTATCACGCTTCTAATGCTACTGGAAGTTCGATTTCGACGTTGCCGTTCCTGCCGAGTTCGTCATCGTCACTGCCACCGCACCAACTTTGGTGACATCGCCTCGTACCGGAAAGCTCGCCTGTAACGTAAATGCTCCGCCCGCCTGGTTGTTGTTGAAGAAGAACTGCTGAAAGCTCGACGCCGCGTTTACCGAAATGCCATTCGGGACGATAACCTTCCCGTTTGTGTCGTAAAATGTGAAGTTCAGGTTGCCGACGCTGTAGGTGTTGTCATAGCCCGTCAGGTTCAACACCAGATTCGGATCCTGGCGCAACGCCGCCGCCGAAGTGATCTGCACCGTCGCCGGGGCAATAGTGAACGATTTGGTCATCGGCGCCTTGTCTGGAAACGTGAGCGAGAACGTCAGTGTTCCGGCCGTCGTGCCTGTCTGAAAAGTAAGGGAGGATTGCCCGTTGTATGTGGCCGTTTGCGCTCCGCTAGCGACGTTCACTTGCAACTGCCGCCCATTGCTGACTAAGAAGTTAATCGCGGGATCGTCAGTGATACCGCTCACCGACGGCGTAAACTGCATCGTCAATGTGCCGATTAAGGCTATCGGTGCCGCGGCTGAGAGCTGAATCGAGAGGTGCGCTTGCTGCTGGCTGGTCAGTGGCGATTGGTCAACCTGAAAACTGGCATCCGGAATGGAGGAACTCGATCCCTTCGCCGTAATGGAAAACTGCCGTGCTCCGATCGACAATGTGCCGTTGTACGTGCCTGTACCGGAAGGCGAGAAGACAAGCTGAAAGGAAATCGACTGGCCCGGCTGAATACTCACAGGAACCGCAGGTGCGCTCGCCAGCGCAAATCCCGCGCCGGTAGCCGTCAGGCTTGGCACCGTGATGGAGTTGAACGAAACCGACGGATTCGTGACATAGAACGTCAGCGCCGCATTGCCGCTCGCCACCTGCCCGAAGTTGATGGGCGTCGCCGCTTGCGGCAATGTCCGCACGCCGGTGCTATCCGAGTACGAAATCTGGAGCGCATCCGTATCCGCTACCACTACGCCCGTACCGGCTAGCGGATACGAGTTCTGGCCAATGCTCATCGTCGCCGTCGTCAACCCGGTCTGACCCGGAGCAAACGTCACGCTGAAGTTCACCGACGAATTCGCCGGAATCGCCGGCGGAAGACTCGAAGCTGTGGATGTAAACGCGCTGCTCAGGAACACCCCGGTCTGCAGCGCGACAGTAGGTGTCGTCAGCGGAGCCGTCGTCTGGTTCGACAGCGTAATGTTCACGATGGATGTTGCGCTAGTCGAGATATTTCCAAAATTCAACGGATTCGGAGTATTGGGCTGCAGCACGCCGCTGCCATTCGCCCCGCTAAAGCTGACGACAAGCGCTGGAGGAAGCGCATTGCCGTTCAGCGTCGCAAAATTCACCGTTCCCGACGGGCACGGCGCCGAGGTGCTGCCAAGCGTGCAACCACTCTGCTGCGTGAGATACGTCGCCTGCAAAATGCCGGAGATAGGACCAGCCGCCGCCGGAGTGAAGTTGACCGTGAACTCTTCAAAGTTTGTGGATTTGGGCGAAAGCACCTTGTCGACAAAAAGCCCCGTCACCGTGAAGTTCGGGTTGATCGTCGCGAAATCAGTCCCATTCGAAAGCGTGACGGTAACCACTTCCACCGCCGATGCGGACGGATTCGAAATACGAAGGACCACGCTCGAAGAACTATTGGCCGCCGTATCGGGAAACTGATATGTCGAGGAAAGCGGCGTATCGGGATTTTGCCCCGTAGGATCGTGAACGACAATCGAGAGGCCCTGTGCGCCTAACGAGACGCAGCAAACAAGCCACAGCAGAAGCGCCTTCACTTGCTGGCCTCCGGCAACTCGGATAGCTGCAAATCACTTCCTGTCAAAAACAGCGCCCAATCGCGATGCTCCTTTGCCGACGACAGATGAATCCAGTCGCCGGACATTCGTTCAATCTTTACGTCGGTGGCCGAGATCGGCAGCGTACGCGTTGTCCCGTCGGCCGCTTGCACTTCGAAGCCGTTCGTATCGGCAAACAAGGTGAAGGTCTTCTGATGGAAAACCGGATCGGAAACATCTGCATACGTCGCAACAAACGAGCTTCCATTCCAACGAATTTGCGTATGCTTTGACGGCAGCAAAACAGTTGCGCTGGTAAGCCCGCCGCTGATGTCCAGGACTGGTTGTTGCTCATCCGTCTGATACCGCCCAATCACCGACCCATCCAGCCGGACCAGATCGATTTCACCAGGGACGGCAATCAATCCACCTGAATCCGAGAAGCTGGCTGCGTTGACAGCGGTAAACAACCGCGTGCCCAGCACGAAATTAGCCTTGAGGCCATTCATCGTCCAAACGGAGCCATCCGCATAATGAACAAGGCCAATACGAGGGGCGCCGACCTGTGCGTGCAAGAGTCCCGCTGCAAAGCAGACGGGCAGTGCCCAGCGGAAAATGCTCCGTATAGTCATGGATTAATGGCCGATGTTGATGGTGGGCGCGCCAATCGACATGTTGGGTGTGGAAGCACCATTCATGGCCTTCACCGCCAGGAAAGTGCCTGCCCCGGCTGCCGCGGCCGCAACCGCAATGATGATCCACTTCTTCTTGCTGCCGCCGCCGTAACTGTGCGGCTGGTGAGGATCGTTCACAATCGAGATGGTCGGCTCGGTGCCGCTCTCCCGAACCACCGGAGCAAACGTACGCGGGGCGCGGCTCGACGGCTCAACGTCGCTCAACACCTGTACCTTGGGCGCGATAGGCGCTGGCGGCGCAATGTCTCTGGCAACTTGCACCGTTTGGGCCGGCGCGATAGGAGCACTCGTCAAGTTCTCTTCAATCAAGGTGCCTGCATGGGCCGTGCCTCGTGTCGCTGTCACCCGAACAGTCACCGGACCGGACGCCGAACTCCACTGAATGCCGGAGACGTGTGCGTTGCCAGCGGTATCCGTATACGCAACCGCGGAATGGGAGCCATCCGCAAACGCTCCCGTTACCGGTGCATCCGGCAAACGAAATACAACCGCGGCGTCGGAAACAGGAGCTCCATTTCCGTCTATAACCTGCACGGAAAACCCTTTATTCGAGCGCGAACCGGGCGTAATCGTCGCGCCATCGCCCTCCAGCACGCGAAGCTGCAGAGAAGCACCCGTGCTGCCGGGAGCTGACAAGCTTCCCGGTGTTTGCGAAAACAGCGGGCCTACAACGAGAAGAGGCGTCAGTAGGAGGGAAAGAAATCGTGGGACGAAAGTCATGCGGCCTCGAGAACGTAGTGTTTCTCGTGGTCGAAAGATTTCGTGGAAAAAACCAGTTATTTCGTCGTACTCGGCGCAGCGCCAATCTGCTGCAAAATACCGAGCTGGTCGGAACTGCCCCACCTCTCAACCATTTTGCCGTTCTCGAATCGTCCGATTTGCATGCCGCGCGCCGTGATCCGCTTTCCGGTGGCGGGCACTCCCATGAAATCGCCCTTGTGCGTGCCCGCCATGGTATAGGCCGCCGCTATGTTATCTTCGTCCGCTACTACATGATTCACCTTCACCTCCAAATCCGGGAAGGCTGTCCGCAATTTGGTGAAGAAGCTGATGAATCCTCCGGGGCCTTTTTCCTGATCGGGAGCCGGATCGTGATCGACTATATTGGGAGCCATTACTTCCTTAAGAATGTCGAGTTTCCCCGTATTGATCGCTTCGCCCATCCGTTGCTGGGCTCGAGTGTTGTCCTGCTTGCTCATGAACTATAGGAGGACGAACAGCCTCATTCTGTTCCAGCTTTTGGCTGTAGTACTGCCTTCAATTGACGGAAAGCCGTAACGTTGAACGTGTTTTTCAGCCGGAGCGGCGGCAGAGATTTGCTTCCGGTTCCGGCGAGCAGCGCCCGGGCGTCGGTGTCATTCGGATGACTGTCCAGCAATGTGTGTAACCGCTTCGAGGCTTCGTCGACTTTGTTCTGCTTCAGCAGCAAGACCGCGGCGTTGAAGAGATACGTGGAATCGGTCGCATCGCCCTCCAGCGCCCGATGAAGGTCGTCGAGCGCGGCCGGTTGCCCCAGTTGATATTCGGATACTCCGAGATTGTTATAAACCTCGCCTAGCGGAACGGATTTCGATACCTCTCGAAAGTAATTCGCAGCCGTACTGTAATCGCCCACGCTGTAGGCGCTGAGTCCCATTCGGAAGCGAGCCTCGATATAGGCCGGGTCATTCGGCGGAATGCGATCAAGCCACCGCAGCGCCTCCGCATAGTTCTTACGATCAAGCGCCAGCTTGCCGAGTTCGAATACGGGACCAGTGAAATGAGGCTCAATCAAGGCCGCCTGCAGGAACCACTTCTGCTGCTGATCCTGATTGGTGGACATCAGCCCGCGAATATAACTTTCTTCCGCATCGAGGCGAATGAGCTTTCCCGGCTGGAGGAACTGATCGAGCTTCAGCCCCGTGTTCGGATCCAGGTAATGGATGGACTCCCAGGCAAGGTGCTCTTCCAGGCGTGATAGTTCGGTGAGCTTGCCAGCTTCCGCGTAGGATGGCCCGTCATGCATCTTTTTAAGATCCAGAAAATGGGCGCTGATTTGGACGGAACTGTCTTTCAGCTCCGAGACACCGGCCGGAAGACTGACGTCGTATTCGCCGTAACAAATATAATCGGCGTCCAGGGCTTGCCCGAGCTTCAGGAGCGTCGCCTTGGTGAAATCCGCGTCGGGCCGCAGCGATAATCGCCGGAGCGTGTTAGCGCGCGAGGTCCGATTGATAACGATCTGATTGGCGGCGCTAAATTCACCCATGAGCGTTTCAGCAACGCTCTCGCCCACCCAGTTGAGATCCGGATATTGCGAGTTGTTGTGGAACTCAAGAACCAGGACAGTGGCGGGCCGGGCGGAAACACATAAGACCAACAATAAAGAACAGAAAAGAAGAACGCGGTGCAATAGCACGTTCTCATCCTAACAAGCAAAAGTACTTAGCCCGATCGTTCTCCGCGCAGGAAGTCTTCGGTGAGCGCGATCGCGGCGCTTTCAATGTGCTTCTCTGTTCCGAACCCGTCGAGCCAATGCACGTCCGCCTCCCGGCGAAACCACGTCATTTGGCGTTTGGCGTATTGGCGCGTCTTCGTCCGGCACTCATCTACCGCCTCAGCGATCGTCGTAGTTCCGGCGATCACGTTCAAAGCCTGCCGGTATCCCAGGGATTGTAGGGCTTTGGCGGCCGGAGAGTTATCTTCGCCGAGCAGTGCTTTCGTTTCTTCGATGAGTCCGTTTTCGAACATGCTTGTCGCACGCGCCTCTATATGTTGGCGGAGCGCGCTTCTGTCGGGGGAAAGTCCGATCTTGAGTGCTCGGAAACCTTGCAAGCCATTGCGACGCGTCTTTTGCGTGACAGTCGCAGGTTGGCCGCCTAATAAGGTCAGTTCTATTGCTCGAATCAGTTTCTGGTGATCGTTTGGATGGATCCGACTGGCAGCTTCCGAGTCGTATCTCCGCAAGATGCGGTGAAGACAGCCCGGACGCCTATGGCCAATCGCCTGAAGCCGAATTCGGAGTTCCTCATCGCGTTGCGGCGCGGGTGAGAGGCCTTCCAGCAGGGCTCGCAGGTAGAGGCCTGTGCCGCCGACGACTACCGGAAGACGATTTTTAGCCTGAATCTCACAAAGAGCTTGCCGGGCTAGGCGCGAGTACAGTCCAGCGGTGACGTCTTCGGGAGGATCGGCAATATCGATCAGGTGATGGGGGATGCCGCGACGCTCGCTCACCGGCACTTTGGCCGAGCCGATATCCAGACCGCGATAGACCTGGACGGAATCACAATTAACGATCTCCCCGCCAAACCGCTCCGCGAGCGCCAGCCCGAGGCTGCTTTTCCCAGATCCGGTCGGGCCCACTATGACTAGGAGCTCGGAAACCGCTGCCGGACCGCCCGCATCTGGAATACTGGAGCTATACTGCGCCCGGATCTGGAATACCGGAGCTATACTGGCTCTCAAGAGTCCTCTTTGTCACCTTTAAGCGGTTCGATGTCTCATTTCCACTTTAGATCATGGCGTGCGTGCTGCTACTTGGGAGTGGCGTTGGCCGCCGCACCGGTTATGCCGGCCTTGGCACGCGCCGCTTTGGGGCAGGCACCTCGCGATAAGACGGCGGGTAGCGCCACGCTTCCGGTGCCGGTGAAGCAAGAGAATACGCCGAAGGCGGCCGCCTACTATCATTTTTCGCTCGGACATTTATATGAAGAGATGTCCGGGTCCGGCGTGAATGGCAACCGAACGGACTATGTAAACAAGGCCATCGATAACTACAAGCTGGCGATGCAGGAAGATCCGAGCGGCGCTTCCTTTCTCGTGGAGAACATCGCGGAGCTTTACCGCATATCGGGCAGGATCCGCGAGGCTGTTGAAGAAGCGCAGACTGCGCTCAAGAAGGATCCGAACGACCTGAACGCTCACCGTGTACTGGCGCACATCTACACGCAACAGATTGGCGACGCGCAGACGAACCATGTCGACGAAGTCATGATCAAGCGTGCTGTCGATCAATATAAGTTGGTTACGGACAAGGATCCCAAAGACGTGGAAAGCCTGGTGATGTTGGGCCGGCTCGACAAGCTACTTCAGAATTCGGTGGATGCGGAAGCGGCCTTTAAGAAGGCACTGGCGGCAGATCCCAAGGATGAGGATGCGGTGACAGGCTTGGCCAGCGTTTACAGCGACCGGGGCGATCCGCAGGCTGCGTCAGCTTTGCTGCAACAGGCGGCTAAAGACAATCCTTCGCCCCGCTCGTTAGTAATTTTGGCCAACAACTACGAGCAATTGCACGAATATGCACTGGCAGCCGAGACATACAAGAAAGCTTTGTCCCTGGACCCTAGCCGAGGGGAACTGAAGGCTGCGCTTGCGGAAAACCAGGCGTTAGCCGGCCAACTGGATGACGCGATTAGCACCTACAAAGAGATGGCGGCGGCGAATCCGGAAGATGCGCAGCCTTACCTGGGACTGTCGCAGATCTATCGCGAGCAAAAGAAGCTGGACCTGGCTCGTCAAGCCGACGAGAAGGCGAAAGAACTGGATCCGCAAAACCTGGAAGTTCGCTACAACGACGTTCTGGTACTGCAGGATGAGGGACGGCAAGCAGAGGCGATCACGGCGCTGAAGAGCATTCTCGACGCCAGTGCAAAACATAATTACAACCCGAACGAAAGCCAGACACGGGCACGCATGCTGGAGCAGCTTGGCCTTTTGTACCGGAACACACAGCAATACGATCAGTCGGTGGACGCCTTCCGCCAGCTTGGTAACCTGGACCCGAATTTGGCGTCCCGAGCCGAGGCTCAGGTCATCGACACCTACCGCATGGGCAAAGAGTACCGGAAAGCGGAGCAGGAGTGCGATGCCGCGCTAAAGCAATATCCGAAAGACCGTACGATTCACGAAGTGAAATCGGAATTGCTCGCGGATGAAGGCAAGTACGACGCGGCGATTGCAGAACTGAAGGGATTGCTGAACGGCAAAGACGACGATCGGGAAGTGTACATCGCGATGGCGGATGTGTACGTGAAGAGCCGGAACTTTCCAGAGATGGCAAAGGTGATCGATGCGGCGGAGAAGCTTTCCCAGAGCAAAGACGATAAGACAACAGTGTTGTTTCTGCGCGGCACAATGTACGAACGGCAGAAGAAGTTCGAGCCGGCGGAAAAGGCGTTCCGCGAGGTGCTCGACCTGGATCCAAACAACACGTCGGCGCTGAATTATTTAGGCTATATGCTTGCCGACCGGAATACGAAACTGGGCGAAGCACAGGATCTACTGAAGCGCGCAGTGAATTTGGACCCGAACAATGGCGCATTTCTCGACAGCCTGGGTTGGGTTTATTACCGGCAGAATCGTCTGAACGACGCCGAAGATCAACTGAGGCGGGCATTACAAACGATGTCTACCGACCCGACGGTTCACGATCACCTGGGCGATGTTTATTCGAAGGAAGGGAAGCTGAAGGACGCCATCACGCAGTGGCAGGCTTCCTTACAGGATTGGAATGCGAGCGCCCCGGGCGATATGGAACCCGATGAGATCGCGAAGGTTCAGAAGAAGCTGGATACCGCGCGGGTGCGGCTGGCAAAGATGCAAAAACCGGAGCGGGAAAACTGATCGGCTTTGCCGCCGGTGCGCGAAGCCCGTTAGAGTTTTAAGAGCGCTCGCAGCCGTTTCGTTTGAATCCGGCTTACCGGTATTTCGGTCTGCTTCTTGTCATCCATTTTCAATTGGAAACTGGACTTAAACCAGGGGATCACTTCGCGGATTTTGTTGATGTTCACCAGGAAAGAGCGGTGAACTCTCCAGAAGATGTTGGGGTCCAGATTCGACTGCAGTTCCTCAATGGTGCGATAGTTGGAGTGCCCTTCCAGATGGGGCGTGACTACCGTGATAAGGCCGTCGTCAATGGTGGCGTAGATCAAATCATGTACATCTACAATCAAGTTCCGGTTATTGCTGCGTATTAGCAGCTTGCTGCGCTGCAGCGACGGTTTGACTTGAGCCGCCTCGGCCTGCTTCTCATCTTCGGCGCGCTGCTTATCCTCGATGACTCGCTTAGCGCGAGCGATGCACTCCCCGAGCCGGTCTTTATCGACAGGCTTCAGCATGTAATCCATTGCTTCCAAGCGAAAAGCTTCGATGGCGTATTGATCGAAGGCGGTCGCCAGCACGAAGTAGGGGAGGTAGGAGTCTTGCTCCCGAAGACGGCGAATGACGCCGAGCCCGTCGAGCCCGGGCATTTGTACATCGAGAAAGACGAGGTCGGGTTCGTGCTCCTCAATCAGCTTGACGGCTTCGAGGCCATTGGAGGCAGTATCCGAAATTTCGATGTCTGGAAAATCGGCTAAAAGATAGGACAGTTCTTCGCGGGCGAGTTGCTCATCGTCCACAACGAGTGTGGAGATCGTTCCCGTAACGCGCTGCGACATTTGAGTGTTAGTATAACGTAGAACTGCCCCGGTCCTCTCCAGAGCGGTGTACGGCGACTCTTACAGGACTGAAGGCACACTTCCAAATCAAGGAGTTTTCTTCATTGTCAAAGCAGGGGAACGTCACCATCTCGCCCGCTGATGGAAAGCTCGGCATTCTCATCCCCGGGATGGGCGCCGTGGCATCGACATTTATCGCCGGAGTAGAAGCCGTTAAACAGGGATTGGGACAGCCGGTAGGTTCACTGACTCAGTTGGGCACCATTCGTCTGGGCAAGCGGACCGAAGGGCAAACGCCATATATCAAAGACTTCGTTCCACTTGCGCCGTTGGAGAATCTGGTCTTCGGCGGATGGGACATTTTTGAGGACAACATGTATGAGGCTGCCGTAAAGGCTGGCGTCCTGGATCGTCCCCTGCTGGATCAACTGAAGGAACCACTGTCGGCCATTAAGCCGATGGCGGCAGCCTTCGATCACGCTTACGTAAAGAGGATCGACGGGCCGAACGTAAAGTCCGCGGCTACGAAGTGGGAGTTGGCCGAAGCGCTGATCGAAGACATCCGTAATTTCAAAACCCAGAATGGCTGTAGCCGTCTGGTGATGATCTGGTGCGGCTCGACGGAGGTGTTTCATAAGGCGGCAGCGGTCCACCAAAGCATTGAGAGCTTTGAAGAAGGTCTCCGCAAGAACGACGCGCACATCGCTCCCAGCCAGCTTTACGCATACGCGGCGCTGAAGTCGGGTGTCCCATTTGCCAATGGGGCTCCGAACCTGACCACCGACGTTCCGGCATTGCTTGAAATGGCCAAACAGAACGAGATCCCCATCTGCGGGAAAGACTTTAAGACCGGGCAGACGTACATGAAGACGTTATTGGCTCCCGGCTTCAAGGCCCGGATGTTAGGCGTCCGGGGCTGGTTCTCGACAAACATTTTGGGGAACCGCGATGGGGAGGTACTGGAAGATCCCGGTTCGTTTAAGACGAAGGAAGAGACCAAGCTGTCGGTACTGGAGCAGATCCTACAGCCTGATCTTTATCCTGACCTTTACAAAGATCTGTACCACGCAGTCCGCATCAATTACTATCCGCCGCGCGGGGACGCGAAAGAAGGCTGGGACAACATCGACATCTTCGGATGGCTGGGGTATCCCATGCAGATCAAAGTGAACTTCTTATGCCGGGATTCGATTTTGGCGGCGCCGCTGGTGCTGGACTTAGTGCTTTTCCTGGATTTAGCGCAGAGAGCAGGGATGAAAGGTATTCAGGAATGGCTATCTTTTTACTTCAAGGGTCCGATGACGGCTGCGGGATTGTATCCGGAGCATGATATCTTCATCCAACTAATGAAGCTGAAGAATACGCTTCGTTGGATGAAAGGTGAAGACCTCATTACACACCTCGGCCTCGAATATTACGACTAAGACACAATCACGGGTTCGCTCGTCCAATATGTCAGGGAAAGAATGCCTCGTTTTGATTCCGGAGCACAGACCGTGACCAAGGGAAGAGCGGATCAGTCCGCGCACAGTGCTGCTCTAAAGAGTGCGGCTCCGAAGAAAATTCTCGTGATCGGCGGGACACAGTTCATTGGCAAAAGGCTAGTCAATGAACTTGTCCGGGCGGGTCATGAGGTTTCTATTCTGCACCGAAAACCCGAGCATGGATTTGGGAAACGTGTTCACAATTTGACTGCGGACCGCAACGATGCCGAGAGTATGCGGCAGGCCATTGGGGTGTCGCGGTTCGACGTGGTTTTTGATAATGCCTACGACTGGGAACGCGGGACAACCGGCACCCAGGTGGAGGCGACGGCTCAGCTTTTCGAGGGAAAAATTGGGCGCTACGTGTTCATGTCGAGCGTTTCCGCCTATGGCGACGGCCTGAATCATCATGAAGGGGATGCTTTAGCTCCGGACGACCATCCAAATCCCTACGTTCGTAACAAAGCCATGAGCGAGCGGGCATTGTTCCGCATGTACCAGCGCTCCCAATTCCCGGTAGTGACTTTGCGGCCCCCTTATGTGTACGGTCCTGACAATCCGTTTTATCGCGAAGCCTTTTTTTGGGATCGCTTCCGCGCTGGCCGTCCGGTGATTTTGCCGAGCGACGGACATCGGCTAATGCAATTCGCTTACGTTGAGGATCTGGTGGACATTTCGCTGAAGGTGCTGGATCTTCGAAATGTTATAGGGCACGCGTTCAACACGGCTAATCCGAAAGCCATCACGCAACACGAATTGGTGCTGGAGTTGGCTCGAACCGCGGGGGTGAAAGAGCCAGAGATCATCTCCATTCCGCGGGAGAGAATTCACCAGGCTGGCGGCCAAGCGGCGGGCCACCGGTTATATTTCGGATATCAATACGATCTGCCGGCGATTACGCAGGTGATTACCAAGGCGCAACGCATGTTGGCATTCAAGCCCACGGAATTTCTGATCGGGCTGAAGAATGAATATCGTGTTTACCTGAAGCATCGAGGCTTTCCGCAACCCGATTTCACGTTTGAAGACAAGCTGTTAACGCGCTTTGTTCCTCAACTGCAGTTATCGCCTTCGGCCTGATAGCGCTCCAGGGCAAGACCAGACACCTGCGGTATAATTCATCTGCTTCCGTTTCCGGCAACCTGACGAGCGTGATGGTATTTTTATCGCTCGTAGAATTTGTCGGAATCCTAAATTTGCATGTCTCAATATGATGTCATCGTGATTGGTTCTGGCCCGTCCGGTCAGCGGGCCGCCATCCAAGGCGCAAAGAGCGGCAAGCGGGTTGCGCTGATAGAGCGGCGCGAGGTGATCGGGGGCGTTTGCATCAATACGGGAACCATCCCGAGCAAGACGATGCGGGAAGCGGTACTGCACCTTTCCGGGTACAACTACCAAAACATCTATGGCGTGAGCTACCGGGTGAAAGAAAAAATCACCATGGCCGACCTTGCGTTCCGGGTGCAACACGTCATTAAAACAGAAATCGATGTGACGCAGGCGCAATTGGCCCGCAACGGCATCGAAGTTCTTACCGGAATCGCCAGCTTCAAAGATCCCTCCACAGTTCAGATTGCCAGCGTACGCGGCAACTCCGACGTGGTCGCCGAAAAGGTGGTGATCGCGACAGGCACAAAGCCCGCGTTCTCGCCGAGGGTGCCGATTAACGCGAGCACGATCATCAATAGCGACCAAATCCTGGAGATGCCGACAGTTCCGCGGACGCTGATTGTCGTGGGCGGCGGCGTGATCGGGGTTGAGTACACCTGCATGTTCTCGACGCTGGGCGTGCGTGTAACGCTGATTGAGAAGCGTCCGCGTTTGCTGGAGTTTGCAGACTCGGAGATCGTTGAAGCGCTTTCGTACCACTTGCGCGACCATCGCGTGACGATGCGCTTGAACGAAGAAGTGCAAAGCGTGGAGGAGACGCCCACCGGCGTGGTCGCTCATTTGGAAAGCAATAAGAGGGTGCCCGGCGACGCATTGTTGTATGCGGTGGGGCGCCAAGGCAATGTGGACGAGCTGAACCTTCCAGCGGCAGGACTGGAATCGGACTCGCGGGGCCGTATCAAGGTGGATGAGAACTACCGAACGTCGCAGCCCAACATCTATGCGGTGGGTGACGTGATCGGCTTTCCCAGTCTGGCTTCAGTGTCGATGGAGCAGGGCCGGATTGCGATGTCGCATGCTTTAAACAAGCCCGTATCTTCCAATCCCAGCTATTATCCGTTCGGCATTTATACTATTCCCGAGATCTCCTTTATCGGGAAAACGGAGGAGCAGCTTACCGACGAGGATGTGCCATACGAAGTCGGTGTGGCGTTTTATCGCGAGATGGCGCGTGGCCAGATTCGCGGGGACACCACGGGTCGCCTGAAGCTGATCTTTCACCGGGAGACGCTGGAGCTTTTGGGCGTTCATATCATCGGCGAAGGAGCCTCGGAGTTACTTCACATCGGACAAGCTGTCCTGATATTAAAGGGCAAGGTAGACTACTTCGTTGATACTGTATTTAACTATCCGACTCTAGCCGAGTGTTATAAAGCGGCGGCGTTTAACGGCCTGAACAAGTTAACACGGATCTAAAGAGGCTAGTCAAAAGGAATCACCATGGCACATGGTATTGGCATATTCATTACCGAACGGATAGCGGCAGCCGTTATCTCCAACAACGCAGTTTCCGGGCCCGTACGCTCGAATGCCGAGAACGGCGGCGCTTCCGATTCGTTGCATGGCATTCCGGCCGAAATCATTGTGAAGATGATGGTGGAGCAGATCCAGCAACTGGAAATCAAAGAAGCTCCTATGTGTATCGGCGTAGGACTGCCCGGAATTGTCCGGAATGGAACGGTGGAGGATTCACCGAACTACATTCAATTCAAGGGCATGAACATGCAGACGCTGGTGGCGGAGGCGATCAAGCCGCTGTTCGGCAATGTGCCGGTTTCGATCTTTAACGACGCCGACGTAATGGCGGCGGGTATTGCAGCAACGCGCGGACACCTGGACCGTCTGACGCGGGTCTGGACGCTGGGAACAGGGATCGGCTATGGACGCTATCCGTTCAGTGAGGGAGTTTGGGAGGCCGGACACTCGGTGGTTTCGCTTGACCCGAAGGAGCAGTATTGCGGATGCGGCGGCAAGGGTCACCTGGAGGGCATTATGGGCCATCGCTCCATGCGGCTTCGTTTCATGGATCTGGAGCCCGAGGAAGTATTCGAGCAGGCGCAGGCCGGCGAGGTTCGCTGCGTGGATTTTGTGAAGTTCTGGCACCGTGCCTTGGCGGCGGCAACCGCGACTAGTATCCATATGAGCGGGCCGGGTAAATTTTTTATTACCGGGCCGAACTCGCGATTTCTCAATCTCACTTTGCTGGGCGAATATCTGCACGAGATGGTGAAACTAAGTCCTTTACAGGGCTACTCCACCGAGATTGTTCCGGGCGGTGAAAACGTGGCGATTATCGGCGCCTGCGTGAATGCGTCGCAGGCTGCGGAGCGGGCGGGGTAGCGTTGCTATTTCTGTAGGACATCCAGTTGAGTTGCGGTTAGTTTTTCAACTGTCAATTCCCGAATGGACAGAGAGTCGATGCGGGATTTTTGGATTCCCAGGCGGCGAATCGCAAATGCCCCGACGGCTAACGATCCAATGGCCATCGCTCCCACCGCCAGGGTGCCTACGGCCACAGCGCCCAAACCAATTGCACCGGCTGAAGCGGCGCAGATGGCGATTTTGTTCTTCGCGGTGACCACTGGTTGTTCTTTAGTCATACCGATTAGAGTACTCCGCCCAGGGCTGCGCTGTCAGTAACCGGAACGCACGCCGCTATTCTCTCTCGCTTTCAGAAACTCATCGCCCGGCAGCCAGGTGGGCATCTTTGGCGTGTCTGCAAAATCGATGCCGAGCGTCAGTCCAAAGTCGGCCATCTGTTCCATGCTGGCGAAATCCCAGTTGTCTTGGTATTCATCGGACGGCTGGTGATAGTGCGTGGCATTGTATTGCTCGAAGGCGGTTTTGCCGAAATCGGCGGGTTTTCCGACGTACTGGGTGCCCGCCGAGATGGAGAATGACGGAATGCCCACTCTTGCGAGCGAGAAATGATCGGACCGGTAATAGTGCCCTTGGCCGGGCTCGGGGTCTGGCTCGATCGTGAGGTTTATGCGTTTTGCGTCGCTCTGAACAAGGGGCCAAAGGGTGGTGCGCTCCGCTCCGGTGACGGAAACATCACGAGTTTTGCCGAAGGGGTAAAAGGCATCGAAGTTAATGTCGGCCGCAGTCTGTGCGGTGGGTACAACCGGATGTTCGCCGTAGTATTGGGAGCCGAGGAGTCCCGCTTCTTCCGCGGTTACAAATACAAAGAGCGCGCTGCGTTTTGGCTTCTGGGGTAGCGCCGCCCACACGCGGGCCATTTCGAGAACCATGCCGCAGCCGGTGGCGTTATCGACGGCTCCGTTATAAATTTTGTCGCCATTTACGGGTACTCCAATGCCGAGATGATCCCAGTGCGCGGTGAACATGACGGCTTGCGACTTTAACTTGGGATCCGCGCCGGTCACGCGGCCAATAACATTGCGGCTTTCGATCTGTCGAAGTTTTACCGGAATGTAGCCTTTTACGTGGATGTGCAGATCGATGGGACGGAAGGATTTCTCGTTGGCCATGGCCAGAAGTTGAGCGAGCGTTTTTCCGGTGGACGCCACAAGCTTGGCTCCGGCATCTTGCGTTATCCAGGCCGCCAAGTTCAGGCCTCGTTGACCGGGCGCAAGCTTCAATTCGGGATGTTCCTGGCTGCCGGAACTGCTGACGACGCCCCACCCGTAACCGGCGGTAGGCGTGGTGTGAATAATAAGGGCCGCCACAGCGCCGCGGCGGGTGGCTTCTTCGAATTTGTAAGTCCAACGGCCGTAATAGGTCAGCGCCGGACCAGCAAAGAATTTGGGATCATCGGACGTGGGCTCGTTGGTGAAGTAAACCAGTACTTTGCCTTTCAGGTCCTCGCCTTTGTAATCGTCCCAACCGTACTCGGGGGCAGAGATGCCGTGGCCGACGAAAACAGCTTCCGCATCGAAGTCGTTATCGGGCTTCTGCGAATAGGCGGTTCCCACAAAGTCCTTTACATACCTGAGCGTGGAGCTGGCGCCTCCGTTCCTGGCGATTGTGAGAGTGGCATCAGACTGCGTCGCCGATCCGACGAGAGGAACACGCTGATAGTAGCTTCCGTTCTCGCCTCCCGGCGGGACGCCTTCGGCCTGTAACTGCGCGGCGATATAGTCCGCCGCTAACTTCCCGCCCTTTGTTCCCACGCCGCGACCTTCCAGCTCATCGCTGGAGAGATACTTTACGTGAGCGCGGATTTTCTCGCCGGAGACATGGAGATTTTGCGCGGCGAGGGTAAACGCCGCCAGTATTCCCGCCAGGATCAGTCGATAGAACATTGCCTCTAGTTTAGCTAGCGGCGGACCTGTAAACTGTTAGATAAATTATGCGACCGGCACTGCTCCAGTTGCGCGCGACCTTGTTTGCGTTACTGGGGATTACCGCTGTCACGTTTATTTGTTTTCGAGTAGTTCACGCGAACGGCACGACCGAGGCGCTTGCGCTTTCGATGGTGCTGCTGGTTGCTGGAAGCCGTACGAACTTGTGGGGCACGGTTGCGGCCTCCGTTGTCGCTGCGCTCTGCTTAGACTGGTTTTTCATTCCGCCCGTTGGCAGGATCACGATAGAAGATTCGCAGGGATGGGTGGCCCTGGCGGTATTCCTGACGGTGACGTTTCTGGCGAGCCGCCTTTCGACCCGGTTACGGCAACAGCGCGATGAATTGGCTGCGCGCCAAAGCGAAATAGAAAGGCTGTATGCGTTAAGCCGGTCCATGTTGCTGGCGAGCGGAACGGAAGATGTCAGGCGGCTGATTGTGAACAAGTGTGTGGAAATTTTCGGGTTTGCGGAGATGGCGCTATTTGAATCCGCTACGGGACGCTTTCACCGGTCGGATGTATTGAGCTCTATTAGCGATGAGAAGCTACGACAGGTTGCGCGGCATGGGGCGGTGGAGTACAAGGCCGGTGAAGGCGTGACGATCATTCCCGTTACGCTGGGAAACAAAGTGTTCGGGAGTATTGGAATGCGTGGGATGGCGTTGCCGGAGGCCGGGCTGCAATCGCTGGCGAACACGATCGCCGTCGGGCTTGCGCAGGCGCAAGCGCAAGAGGCGGGGAGCCGGGCTGAAGCAGTGCGGCGCAGCGAAGAGTTGAAATCGGTGATGATCGACGCCTTGGCGCACGATTTGAAGACGCCCTTGACCGCAATAGAGGCTGCCGCACAGATGTTGCGTGAACCCGCGCTTGTTTCGTCCGCGCAGAGGAACGATCTGCTGGAGGTCATTCAAGAAGAGACGAACGGCCTAAGGCAAAAACTGGCCGAGGCGCTTCACCTGGCGCGCATCGATGCGAAGCGACTTAAGCTGGAAGCTCGTCCGGTTGCCATACGTGACTTGATCGAGCGTGCCGTTCACTCATTCGGGGAACGGATGAATTCACATGCCATCTCGTTAGATGTTGCACCCGATTTACCGCCCGTGTTCGCCGATGGGGAACTGATTGTGCAGGCCTTGAAGCAACTGGTGGACAATGCGGCCAAATACAGCGCGGCTCGATCCCCTATATCGATCTCGGCGTGCAGGTCGGGAGAGGCGATTTCCATTTCCGTGCGCGATTATGGAGAAGGGCTTACCGAGCTGGAGCAGGGCCGGGTTTTCGACAAGTTCTACCGGGGGCGTTACGATCGTTCGGCGGTGCAGGGAACGGGCATGGGCCTTTCGATCGCGAAGGAAATCCTGGAAGCGCATGGCGGAACGATCAGAGTGGAGAGCCTGGTGGGGGAGGGTTCGATTTTTACGATTGCCCTTCGCATCGCGAGTGCGCCGGCGCGATTGGAAGGTCAACCGGCATGAACTCGGGCCGTGTTTTGGTGGTGGACGATGAGCCGCAGATACGCCGGGTGATGCGAACGGCGCTTGCCTCGAATGGCTACGAGGCCTACGAGGCGCGAACGGGCGAAGAGGCTTTGGAGGCGCTGCGTGAGGACAGTCCGGATCTCATTCTGCTCGATATGAACATGCCGGGGATGGGCGGTTTAGCTGCGTGCCGCGAGATCAGGGCGGTATCGGAGGTGGCAATTATCGTGCTTTCGGTACGGGACGGCGAGAAGGACAAGATCGCCGCGCTTGATGCGGGTGCTGATGACTACATTACGAAGCCGTTTAGCGTCAACGAGCTAATGGCGCGTATTCGGGCCAATTTGCGGCGGCTGCCGGTGCTGCCAGAGCAAACCGCTCCGATTATTATTTCCGCTGATCTGACAGTAAACCTAGCCGCGCGGCAGGTGGTTGCGCGAGGCCAGCCGGTGCGCTTAACGCCGAAGGAGTTTGAGCTGTTGCAGTATCTGCTGTCGAATGTGAACAAGCCGATTAGTCATCGCAAGCTGCTGCAGACCATTTGGGGTCCCGATTATGGAGATCAGGTGGAGTACCTGCGCGTGTTCGTGAGTCAGCTTCGGAAGAAAATCGAGCCGGATCCTTCGCATCCGCGCTATATCTTGACAGAGCCGTGGGTCGGCTATCGTTTTGTGATGCCTGAGAAACTATGATTGCGCGGGGCAAACTGAAAATATTTCTCGGATACGCCGCGGGTGTGGGCAAGACGTACCAGATGCTGGAAGAGGCGCAGGATTTGAAGGCCCAGGGCGTCGATGTCGTGATCGGCTACTTCGAGCCGCATGGGCGCAAGGACACCATCTCCAAAACCGAAGGATTGGAAATGATACCGCGCAAGATCGTGCAGTATCGAGGTTCCTCCTTTGAGGAAATGGATGTAGAGGCGATCGCCAAACGGCATCCGCAAGTAGCGGTGATCGACGAGTTTCCGCACACAAACGTTCCGGGTTCGATGCGGGAGAAGAGGTGGGAGGACGTACTTTCTCTTCTCGAGCTAGGGGTCGATGTCCTGACCACGATGAACGTTCAGCACCTGGAAAGCTTGAACGACCAGATGGCGCAGATCACCGGGATCAAGGTGCGCGAAACGATACCGGACTGGGTGGTGAAACAAGCGGGCGAGGTGGTGATGGTGGACGTAACGCCGCGCGCTTTGTTGAACCGCTTAGAGCGAGGAGTTGTTTATCCCAACGACAAGGCGCAGCGTGCCTTGCAGAATTTCTTCAAAGAATCGACATTGGTTGCGCTTCGCGAGATGGCGATGCGGCAGACGGCTCACGAAGTAGAAGAACGAATGGAGCAGAATGAGGAGGCTCTTGAGAATGCATCCCCGTCGCTGCCATCGCCGAAAAACCGCCAGGCAGACGATGCGGTCGTAATTTATATCAGCGACGACCCATCGACAGCCATGCTGATACGGCGGGGCAAGCGCGTAGCGGATCTTCTGCATGCGAACTCTTTTGCGGTGTTTGTCGCCGAGCGCGCGGACCTGCAGGCACTGCCTCCCGCAAAGCGTGACGCCGTGGAGCGGCATCTAAATTTTGCGCGAAACTTGCATATTGAAACCCGCGTGCTGATAGGCCAGAACCATGCGGAGGCGGTCGTCGATTTCGCGAGACTGCATAACGCCCGGCAGATATTCTTGCCGAGACCGGTGGGCCGGGGAACAGATCGGCTACTCGGAAAAAGCTTGGTGAACCAGATCGTCAGTCTTGCCGATGACATGGAGGTAACGATTGTGTCTGACCGGCGGCAGGAGCCTGCGGGTACAAAATAAATACGATGCGCTAGACTAGCAGTTTCGGGCTGTGGCGCAGCCTGGCTAGCGCGCTTGCTTGGGGTGCAAGAGGTCCCGGGTTCAAATCCCGGCAGCCCGACCAACGGAGACCTTCCCCACTTCTGCTTTGCTTCAGAGTTTACGGAGCGAAGCAGGCAAACTAAGACGGTATCTCGGTGTTTCTGGTGTAGAGAGATACAGCATGGATGATCAACGTCGAACTAAAGATCATAAAGCCGGCGATCAGGAATAGCAATCCCGTGACGGCCATGTGATTTTCCGGACCCGGATTTCCGGGTAGAGCCCATCCTCCCACGACGTATTGCCGTAAGAGCGGGATTACAAGAACAAGGCCGAAAGCAGACAACAAGCAACTTACTATCATGGCGCGCGTGTACGAGAAAAGATCCAGCCATCGTTTTCTGGTCTTCGCCGAGTAGTTGTAGACAACTTGCGCGATACAGCCAAGAAGAAAGCTTTGCAATCCCACTACGGCGAGTGTCATGCCGAAGAGGGTCCAATACAAGGAGAGCGTGATCGCGCCGATCTTAACGGGCCCGAACGTCTGTGGGATCGCGACAAGCAGACCAAGCACCAAGAGAACAACACCGGGGCGCAGTACAAAAAGGTCCGCATGATAGATCAGCATTGCTCTCAGATTGATCCAACCCGCTCTCCAGGGCTCCAGGACACCGCCGCGCTTCATGTGGCTTGAGCGGCCTTCGCGGTCCTTTAAGAACCTGACGGGAACTTCGGTGGTTCGGAGGTTCAGGCACGCGGACTTCAAAACCATCTCAGACGCGTATTCCCATGATTGGGATTGCAGATCGATACGCCGCAGCGCCGACTTGGTCAACCCACGCAGACCGCAATGAATATCGGAGAAGTTGCTCGAATAAAGAATATTCAGAATAGCTGTGGTTAAGGGCGTGCCGAAGTGACGATGTAAAGGCGGCATGGCGCCTTCTTCGATGTAGCCCTTGAATCTCGAGCCCATGATGAACTCGAAGCCACTTCGAAATCCTTGAATAAATCCAGCGATTTCGCGGAAGTCATAGGTGCAATCGGCGTCACCCATCAATATGTAATTGGACCGGATGAAGGGAATGGAATCTATATAGGCTCGGCCAAGACCGCGGCGAGGAGTTTTCAACACTCGTGCGCCATGCGCGAGAGCGATCTCCGGCGTTTCGTCGGTAGAGCTGTCGACGATCAGGACCTCTCCGACGACTCCTGCTTTAAGAAAACCTTCCTTGCACCATTCGATGGTGTCGCCAATGGTGAGCGTCTCGTTCATGGCGGGTATCACAACAGAGAGTTCAGGCTCGCTTACGTCATTTGAGGGTACAAAAAGCCTGCAGTCATTGTCGACTGAGAAGCGGACGGCATTGCTCACAGTTGAGCTGTCATCTAACTGTTTGTTCAGCATGGAAGATTGCGAAGCGAAGTGCAAGAGAATTTAAGAAGGTCGAGCCGGTGCTAACGTAGAATATACATTGACCGTCGGCGTATACCCACCCTACATTGTTTAAAGCACTAAAAGTTAAATGGCAGTAAGTCACGACAATAACACAGTCCCAACTATCGATAAAAAGTGGTTTACGAGAGACCGGATTGCGGCGTTGCAGTGGGGATGTGCAGCTATTGTTCTCGGGAGTTTGATATGGATCGCGTATCAATTTGCGGGCCATCCGGTTCTTCGGCTTAAGCTGGAAGAGTCGAGTTCGTCAGCTACGGCCGTGCAACTGTTTTATAGCACCGGTCATGGATTCAACGAGCAAGAATCTGCCGTGCAAAACATTCCGGCCGATCCGCGCTTGAAAAGCTTTCAAAGACTAGCTTTCGAGTTACCACCGAAGAACGTCTACAACCTTCGGCTGGATCCCGCCACAATCCAAGGTGCGGTTGCAGTGCGGAATGTTGGAATTTACACATTCGGCAATGTACTTCTGCGCCGAATACCACTGAGTGACTTAAGGCCGTTGAATCAGATCCAAAGCCAGACTCAACGGGGAGATGAGATTGACTTCGTGACAACACGGGCGGCGAACGATCCTCAGCTAACGATCAATCTCCGGACGCCGATCATCTATGCTAGTGCCGTTCAGCGCGGCAAATGGATTGCCATTCTCACCCGTGAAGGCGTGTTTTTTGTGGTATTCGGGCTTGTATTTATTGGAAGGAAACGGCTCGGGCCAATTGTCGAATTATCCCGTCGTACCGATCAATGGCTCACCCGGGCGGAAATATCCTCTTCACCCGACGCATTTTTCCGGTTGGACGTGTTAGCCATCTGTTTTTATCTGGGATGCGCCCTCTGTTTTATTGGAACAGCCGCTAGCGATTTAAATGGGTCATCGACGGGCGTTTATGGCGCCTTCACTACCCACGGAGCTAAGGCCGACATTCTGTTGGGATCGCCTCGAGTGACTCGATCAGACGAATGGAACTTTAATACACCACATATTTTGAATCAGGCTTTAAGAGCTCAGCCCTTCAAAGTAGACGAATCGGAGGCCGGTTCACGTTCGGCAGCTCTTCTGGACAACGTACCGGTGTGGCACGTATCTACAATTTTCCGGCCTCAATTTTGGGGATTTTTTGTTCTCCCGGTGGACTATGGGTATGCAGTTTTCTGGCAAGCGAAAGGCCTGATTCTGCTTACAGGGCTATTTACGTTTTTTCTTTTTTTAAGCCGCTCCAGTTTCTGGGCTGCGGTAGGCAGCTTATGGTTCTTTTTTTCTCCTTGCACACAATGGTGTTACTCATGGCCATCCGATCTGCCGGAGATGATCGGCCTACTTTGTTTCACCGTGGTGCTTGCCTGTTACTTAACGGTGGGCACTAATCACGTTAAGTTGGCTTTGGCGTCACTGGCAACAGCGGCTTGCGCTATAGATTTCGCGATGTGTGCCTATGTTCCTCACCTATTGCCATTATTCTGGGTTGCCGCTTTTTTCTTTGCGTCCTGGTGCATCTCCGAGCGGAAGCGGATCTTATCCCGGCAGTACGCTGTTGCCAGGGCGTTTGCCTTTGGCATAGCGTTGGCCATTGTGGCTGCAATCGGATTCGATGTTTACACGGACGTAAAGGGCGCGTTGATAGCAATCTCGGCCACTGATTATCCAGGAAAGCGATTATTTACGCCAGCGAGTTATCCGCTTCCAGCGCTCGCCTCACAGTTTTTTTCCTGGGCGGAGTGGGAGAATCATATCCCAATAGGACTGGCCAATATCTGCGAAGCATCGGGTTATCTCTGGCTGGCGCCTCTTACTTTCTTTTTAATTCCTCTTGGGTATTTGCGACCATCTCGATTTCAGAAGTATGCGTTGGCTGCCCTATGGCTTTCAGCGCTACTGCTTCTGACTTGGCTTACTCTTCCTTTGACCTGGCCTGGAGAATTCTTCTTTTTGAACAGAGCCGGAGGTTCACGGTGTTTGCCGGCGCTCGGTCTGGCAAATATTGCAATTACTGTACTTTGCATGGCCTGTTATCGGAATAAAACCCAAAAAAGATGGGAATTGGTAGCCGATAATCGGGTTGAATTCTCAATTTGGACCGCGATCGCAATATGGGTCACATATTCCGTGCTGCGGCTGACGAACCAGCATTTTCAAGAATTCTTATCCTGGCCTAAACTGGTTCTGATCACTGCCTATCTGTCACTGTTAATCGTCTTGATGCTAGCAGGCCGAAGGCGGGCGTTGGCATCCGCGATTGTGTTTCCGCATGTACTTGCGTTCGGCGCTGTTAACCCGGTAGAACGCGGTCTGAATTCTGTGACGCATACCGACCTGTTTAAGTTGGTGCACGGTCATCGCGAGTTGCTGCAGAAGAAATGGGTAGTATTTTCGAACGACATAGTCGATTCGGGTTTTTTGACTGCGACCGGCTGCAACGTTTACACTGGCCTGCGTTACGTGCCCGATATCAGTCATTTCAAACTGTTTGCCTCACGAACTCAGAATTCGCAGTTGCTGAATAACGACTGGTTTTTAAACGCGCAGCCGCTCTATTCGGGACAGAAAAGTTTTTTTCAAATACAAGCGCCCGTAGTTCTGGATTGGGAGGTGAGTCCGCTTAGCCCACTCATTCCCGCACTCGGGATTGGATATGCTGCCTTCGCGCAACGTCCGCCGGACAAGGTCCTGTCTGAACTTGCGCCGATCGCAGATCATCAAGTGAATGGCTACTGGTTGTATCGATACAAACAGGGAAGGCCTGAATAGAAATAAGATAATTGGACCGCAGAAACCAACTATGGATACAGTCGGAACATTACACGACAAATTACTTTTCAGCCGAAGAGCCGAAATTCTCGCTGAGAGATTCGCATCGCTCATTCCACATGGCGTGAGCATCTTAGACATCGGATGTGGCGATGGCCTGATGTCGGCGATTGTGCAAACAAAACGCCCAGATTTAAAGATTGTCGGAGTAGATGTACTTCCGCGTAGTCAGTCGCATATTCCCGTCGAGATATTTGATGGCGTTCGTGTGCCGTATCCCGACGATTCCTTCGACGGTGTGCTCTTTTCAGACGTGCTGCATCACACTGCGGATCCCAGGCTACTTCAACGAGAAGCCTTCAGGCTTGCGCGCAAATATGTCTTGATTAAAGACCACACCCGGAACGGATTCCTTGCAGGCCTACGTCTGCGTCTTATGGATTGGGCCGGCAATGCGAGATTCGGAGTATCATTGCCTTACAATTACTGGACGAGAGCGCGATGGCACACCGAGTGGGCAGCGATCGGATTGCGTCCGGAACGGTCTATCACTCGACTTCATCTGTTTCCGGTTCCCCTCGACTGGGTGTTTGGAGCGAAATTGCATTTCATTACGCTCTTGCGGAAGGAGCTTGCCTAAGCGGAATTCGGCTTGCGGTTGTTCTATATCAGTGGTTGTCGAACAACTAACTCCGATTTGCAAAAATGAGACTTCTTATTACCGGAATCTGCGGCTTTGTTGGGAGCCGGCTGGCGCTGGCGCTGAGTGAGCGGATAGCGGACCTGGAGATTACTGGCATTGACAATTTGCTGAGGCCTGGTTCGGAGACGAATCGCGAGGCGCTGGTTGCTCGTGGCGTACGGTTTGTTCACGGGGATCTACGGATGCGCAGCGACTTTGAGGCTCTTCCCGCGTGCGATTGGGTGATCGATGCCGCGGCGAATCCTAGCGTGCTGGCGGGAGTGGATGGGCGGTCCAGTCCCCGGCAGTTGAGCGAGCATAATCTTGCGGGAACGCTGAATGTACTCGAATATTGCCGCGATAACAAGGCCGGACTTGTTCTCTTGAGCAGCAGCCGGGTTTACTCGGTCAGAGATCTTGCCGCGCTGCCTGTTGTTGCGCGGGACAATGCTTTCACGCTTCCATCCTCGCCTTCTTTGCCGCCGGGCGTCACCGAAGCAGGTATCAGCGAAGGATTTCCGGTGCGGCAGCCAATTTCCCTGTATGGCGCGACGAAGCTCTCGTCCGAGATTATGGCCATTGAGTATGGCTCAACCTTTGGATTCCCGGTTTGGATTAACCGCTGCGGTGTCCTGGCCGGGGCGGGGCAGTTCGGTACCGCTGAGCAGGGCATCTTCTCGTACTGGGTGCATGCGCATGCCGCGAAAAAGAGGCTCCGCTACATTGGGTTCGGAGGGAATGGTTATCAGGTTCGCGATGCCTTTCATCCCGACGATTTGGCGGGGTTAATTGCGCTCCAGATGCGTCGTGATCCGCCGGAAGACGCAGTTTATAACGTCGGGGGCGGGCTGCGAGATTCCATGTCGCTCGCGCAGTTGACGCATTGGTGCGATGCTCGATTTGGAGAACATCGGCCAGAACCGGACGGAGGCGTTAGGCCGTTCGACATTCCGTGGGTGGTGATGGATAACCGGCACACGGCTAGCGAGTTCGGCTGGGAGCCGGTGCGCCCGCTGTCCTCTATCCTCGATGAAATAGCGGCGCATGCCAGAGCCAATCCCGACTGGTTGTCGCGCTGCGGAGTTGCATAACATTGAAGCAATTGGATCTGAATAGGGTGCCGTTACAGCTTTTAAGCATCGTAATCCCCGCGCGCAACGAAGAAGGTTGCATTACGTCCACGGTGGAGCATCTTCATGTCGAACTGCGCATTCACGGCGTGCCTCACGAAATTGTGGTGGTGGATGACGGCAGCACGGACTCGACCTGGGATAAATTGATCGCGCTCAGTACGCGGCTGCCGGAGCTTCATGCCGTTCAAAATCAGGGGCTGCATGGCTTTGGACGCGCCATCATCTGCGGGTTCGACCACATGCGAGGCGATGCCGTTGTGGTCATGATGGCGGATGAATCCGATGACTGCCGGGACGTTGTCCGCTATTGGCAACTCTTGAACGAGGGGTGGGATGCAGTGTTCGGTTCGCGCTTCCTCAAGGGAGGAGGAACGATCGATTATCCCTGGCTGAAAATGCGCGTGAACCGGATGGCCAATGCCTTTATACGAGCGATGTTTCGCATCCGGCTGAACGATACGACGAATGCGTTTAAAGCCTATAGACGCGAAGTGATCGACGGGTGCCGGCCGCTGTTGTCGCCTCATTTCAATTTAACGGTGGAGATTCCGCTGAAGACGATTATTCGCGGCTACAGTTGGACCGTTATTCCCATCACCTGGAGAAATCGCCGGAGCGGTGAAGCGAAGTTGAAGATGAAAGAGATGGGCAGCCGCTATCTTTTCATCTGTCTTTATGTCTGGCTGGAGAAGTATTTCAGCCGGGGTGATTACCGGCGGCAGTTGCCTTAACGCAACGAGAGTTGAGCCGCAGTCCCCTCCGCAAGCAGGCCCTTGCTCTCCATGGACTTCAGGGCTGTTTGCGTTTGTGGGTCTTCTTGCGCCTCCACTTCATCTCCCTTATCCACGCCGTAGGCTTGCGTCACGATCTCCTCTTTCAAGCGGTTGCTGACCCACGATTTTTCCTGGGTCCATTCGGCGACGGTGGGTTGTATGCGACGCGCGGAAACGTAGACTTGAAAGTCGTCGATGACATCGGGAGTGATTTTGAATGGCGTAGGCAAGGGCGAGTGCGTGGAGAGGTATTGCGTGGCAAAGGCGGTGAACGATCCGCTGGCGTCCAGGACGGTTTCCAGCCGTGTTCGCACATGCGGTCCTACCTCCATATCCGGTTGAATTCCGCCGCCTCCGGTAACGCTGCGTCCTTTGTCGGTTTTGTACTTGGGCGCAGGGACAGTGGGCTTGTCGCTGAAGGTATCGGAGAGCGTCGAGTTATGCAACGGGCGTTGGATGGAGCGGCCGCTCGGCGTGTAATAAAAAGCCGTTGTGATGGCGAGCCCTGCGCCGTTCGAAAGAGGCAAGACGCTTTGCACTAGCCCTTTGCCATAACTTGGCTCGCCGACAATGACGGCGCGGTCATGGTCTTGTAAGGCTCCCGATAGGATCTCGGAGGCGCTGGCTGTTTTGTCATTGATCAGGACTGCCAACTTGAAGCGATAGGGATCGGCGTTTTTCGGAACGTCCGCCGTTTGAGTGACGCCCGTGCGGCCTTTCGCTGTCAGAATTCTTTGGCCTGGCTGCAAGAACATGGAGGCGCCGGCGAGCGCGGCCGTGACGATTCCGCCGGGATTGTTGCGCAAATCGAGCACCAGTCCTTTGAGGGAGCTTCCCCCCAGTTTTCCGATGGCGTCTTGCAACTGCTTCGCGGTGTCTAGATCCCAACTGGTGACGCGGATGTAGCCGTAGCCGGGCTGAAGCAGGAAAGCTCGATCCACGCTGGGCGCATCCACTAGCGCCGGCGTGAGCGTAAACTGCAAAATTCTCGGAGAGCCCTGCCGACGCACATAGATCGCGACTTTCTGTTGCCGGGCTTGCGTGAGAAGCCCGATAATCTGCTCGGGCTCCAGCGAGCCGATCGCAATGTTATTCACGGCAACCAGTTCATCGCCAGGCTGAATGCCTGCCTTGTTGGAGGGTGTGCCGGGAAGGGTTTGGAGAAAGATCACCTGACCGGGAAGAACGGAAACAACGCTGCCGAATCCCTTCTGCTCGGACTGCTCCATTTCCTGCAGTTGCTGAAACTGTGCAGGATCGAAGAACTGGGTGTGCGGATCGAGCTCCCGGAGCATGGAAGGAATGGCTCCTTCGTAGATCATTTTGTCCAGCGGGTGCTGTTCGGCACCCTGCGTTTGCACGGCGGACAGCACATCGAGGAATTGTTTCAGCGACGGCTCGAGATCCTTGCCGGGATCAGTGGAATTCGGTGCGGGAGTTTGCGCTAATGCGATAGCGCTTAGACTTGCTCCGAGCAGCAGTCCGCGAAGGAATTTCTTCATTGACGATCTGAGTATTTGGACGTCCGTCCCCGAATTCCGATTGCCGGGCATTTTACCGCGAATACCGGGTTTGGCGGCGCGATTCGGCACGCTGCAGTGCGAGTTGAATGAGCCGATCCAGCAAGTCGGAATAATTCACGCCGGAATACTCAAGCATCTTCGGATACATGCTGATGGACGTGAAGCCCGGAATGGTGTTGACCTCATTAACGAAGAATTGGCCCGAGGCCGAATCCATCAGGAAATCAATGCGCCCCATTCCTTCGCAACCGACAGCTTCGAAGCAAGCCAGCGACAAACGCTTTATCTCCGCTGTCTGCTCTGTGTCTAGCTTGGCGGGAAGTTCGATTCGGGCCTGATTGAGGAGATATTTATCCTCGTAGGTGTAAAAATCCTGGGAGGGGATAATCTCACAGGGAACCGATGCCGTCGGGGGATCTCCGCCAAGCACTGCGCATTCGAACTCGCGCCCTTTTACGCCTTGTTCGACGATGATTTTACGGTCATATTGAGTCGCCGTCTCAAGAGCCTTTCGCAACTCCTCAGGATTATTCGCTTTCGAGATGCCGACAGAGGAGCCAAGATTCGCGGGCTTTACAAAGACGGGGAACGGGAAGGATAATTGGAGCGATTGTGGATTGAATTGTCCTCTGGTGAGGACCGTGTGCTCCACCACGGGAATCCCCCAGTCCTTGCAGAGGCGCTTTGTCACAGACTTGTCCATGGATACGGCGGAGGCCAGCACTCCCGCCCCGACGTATGGCAAATCCGCCATTTCGAGCAACCCTTGGATCGTTCCATCCTCTCCAAAGGTGCCGTGCAACATCGGTATGACGACATCAATGCCGGGGTTCATGCCTGGCTCCGCCGTAAAAGGAGCTGGATTCCACTTGCCAGCCTTGTCGATGAGATATTCCTGAAGGTCGTACCTGTCTGACCGGAGGGCTTTTTTGACGGATTCCGCCGAACGAACCGAGACCTCGTGTTCACCGGAGCGCCCGCCGAAGACAAGGGCTACCCGAATCTTTCCGTTAGTATTTTGGCTCAACTCACTATTGTCTCTCGGTACTCCATTGGGAGACAAAAAAGTCACCCGGCGCTATCGGTAGCAGCCGGGCGGTGTTTAGGGTGAACGCCGAGGGTATTACTTTCGCGAAGAAACTTTGTCGAGTGCGTGTACGAACGGTTCCGCCGCCGGTGGAACGGATACGTCGTCGGTCAAAATTTCTTTGTTCTTCAAAACGCGACCGTAAAGTTCTTTGTTGGCGTCATCGTCCTCGCGAAGGGTGGCGCCGTTGAGAGAAATGCCGCCGTAAAGGCCACGCTGGCGTGAATAACTCAAAATTTCGGCATGCAACTGGGCATCGGTTTGCGCACTGGAATCACGTCCAATCGGACCAGCCGCCGCGGAGACTTCGCCGCCCACAGTAAACCTATCCTGGAGTATGTGATTCATGCCCCCTTGATTCATCACCAGCAAGATCACGTCGGCTTCAGCGCCGCCAATCAAAAATCCAAATTTGCCGCCTTCGGATTTTATGGACGCTGGCGCCGTCCAGCCCACACCGCTTTTCTTACGGCAGCTTACAAAGCCTGCTCCGTATTGTGCCCCGATGATGAAGCCGCCCTTTTTTAGATTTGGGATGACAACAATGCATTCAGCTTTGTTGATCAAATCCTGAGGGATGCCCTTGTCCGACGCGTTCATAAGCTCGCTGATATCGCTTGTTGCGCTCGTTAAACGGTCGGCTGCCGTCTTCTGGGCAAATACTGGAACGGCCACCAACGTGGCCAGCATGGCGCCAACAAAAATCTTCATAAGTTCTCCTCCTTACGTTCCGTTCCGGTATCGCTACCTGTGTGTTTTACGGACGTTTGTTCTTGCCTATTTGGACGCGAGGCACCGCGAAGATGAGACACACAGTCTACGGGATTTCACATTAAGATTGCTAAAAGTTGCGAGCGGTACGACACTTGCATGCCTCAGTTTAATGGGCCTAAAGCGATGGTTTGGGCGATGGCCTTTGCCCGGCGGATACAATCGGGGATTCCAACGCCGTCATAGGCGTTTCCTGCTAAGAACAATCCGGAATGTTCAAGAAGGCTTTCTTCAATTCTCATCTGGCGCTCACGATGGCCCACGACATACTGGGGCATCGAACGAGGCCATCGGTACAAAGTCGATAGTCGCTGAGTGGCCGTGATGCCCATCCATTGGCGCAACTCTGCTTTTACGAGATCGATGAGCTCAGGATCGGTCGCTTCCATTAGTGCCGTCGCTTCCTCGCCTACTATGAAGGCCCGAATGGCCGCTAAATGAGGAGGTGTCCGCGAAGGGAATTTCGTGCTGATCCAAGTAGCGGCGGCAATGCTGCGGCGCTCGATTCTGGGGACGAGGAACCCGAATCCATCCAGCGGATGATGAAGGCTGGCCCGCTCGTAAACCAAAGTCACCAAGATCGCGGAGGAGTAGGGGATGGCGTTTAAGTTCGCGGCTAAGGGCGGTGCGAAATCACCAATGAGCCCGGCAACGTTGTAAGCGGGACATGCGAAGACGACGTGCTTCGCTGTCATGGATTGGTCATTTAACTGGATGCACCAGTGGTCTCCGCTTCCGCGGACTGAGGAAACCTCGCCAGTGACCACGCTTGTTAATGGGTCTAAATTACTTGCGATGGAATCGGTCAAGGTTTGCATCCCTCCCGCGAACGAGAGGAAAAGACTGCCCTTGTGCATTGGCTGTTTGCGGTCTCGGCGTACTGCGCGGATCAGGCTGCCGTACCTCTCTTCCAGTTCCAGAAATCGAGGCAGTACGCTGCGTGCGCTGAGCCTTTCAATTTGCCCGCCGTAAACTCCAGACAGTAATGGATCGGCGATGTAGTGAAGAACTTCGCTTCCGAAGTGGTCCTGTACAAACTCCTTCACGGAAACGTCTTCCGCTCTTTGCCGGGACCGCTGGAACAATTCTGCAATGAAAGCGGCCTTCGTGCGGGGCGAGAATAACCGTGAGCGCAGCGCTGATCCCCAGTCGCCCGGAACCATCATTGACATGCCTTGCGGCATTGCTATCAGTTTCCCGTGGCGCGCAATGGAAACCCGGCGGGCTGTGTCGTTCGACCCTATAACTTGCTGCCGCAACCCGACCAACTCGTCAGCTAGTTCCACGACCGTAGGCTTAGTGGCGATAAAGCTGTCAGGACCAGCTTCAAGATGACAACCGTCGACAAGGTCCGTCTTAATTAGGCCGCCGAGTCTTCCCGATTTCTCGATCAGGATCGAGCGAATACCGCGTCGACCCAAGTAGAAGGCCGTGGCAAGACCGGAGATACCGCCGCCGATAATGATGACCGGCTGTTCAGGCATGGCGACCGGTAGCTGAGGCGAAAGGCCGGCTCATTTCACCGGCGTGAATTCGCGGACCATCTGCACGACGGCCTTCACGTTTTCGACCGGTGTCTCGGGAAGGATTCCATGGCCTAGGTTGACGATGTGACCAGCACGCGTGCCAGTCCGTTTAAGTAGATCGGTGACCTTTGTCTTGAGTTCCGGCAGCGGCGCGAACAATGCAACGGGATCCAGATTGCCCTGAATGGCCGACCGGTGGCCGATGTCCATCCATGCCTGATCGATGTTAACGCGCCAATCTACCCCGATGACATCGCCGCCCGCCGCGTGCAACTCACGCAGAAAGCCGCCCGCTCCGGTTCCAAAATGAATCACAGGAACTCCCATGGCGCGAATGCGTTCGATGAGAGCCCGCGAATAATGCTGAACATAGCGGACGTAGTCTTCCGGGCTCAACGCGCCCACCCAACTGTCGAAGACCTGTATAGCTCGCGCACCAGCGGTTACTTGAAGACCTGCGAAGTCGCCTAAAACGTCGACTAACTTTCCCATCAGGCGGCGCCAAAGCACTTCGTTGCTAAACATCAACTTCTTAGTTTTCAAGAACGTCTTCGATGGACCGCCCTCGATCATGTAGCTCGCGAGAGTGAATGGAGCTCCGACGAAGCCGACCACCGGAACTTTTCCGGCAAGCGCTCGCGTTACCAGTTGTATGGCCTCGCCAACGTACCCGAGGTCGTCTGTGTGTTCGGTTGAGAGGCTATCGATATCTGAAGGCTCGGTGATGCAGTTATCGATATGGGGGCCTTCGCCGCTTCTGAACTCCAGCTTCAAGCCCATCGGTTCCACGGGCAGTAAGAGGTCGGCGAAAATGATGGCGGCATCCACATCGAGAATATCGATGGGCTGCAGCGTGACCGTCGCGGCGAGTTCGGGCTTCTTACAGATTTCTAAAATGCCGTGCCTGGTGCGGATTTCGCGATAGTCCTTGAGATATCGTCCGGCCTGCCTCATGAACCAGACAGGCCGTACATCGGTACTACGTCGCCGGCACGCATCGAGGAATCGTCCACCGCCTAAAGGTGTGCCGCGCATGGCGCCCCCGGTTTGTAGTTACGCATCAATACACGAAGGATAACCTGTGGAGGATTATACGGTCGTCAGCGATGGATAGCGAGGAACCGGATCAGCCTGCTGGAGCTTCCTCATCCCTGGGCCGCCCCCGCCGTATGCGCTTCAGAAGATGCTCCATTTTTCCGGTGACGGCTGAGGAGACGTCGGCCTCAAAGTGCAACTCCGGAACGCGAAACAGGTTCAACCGCTCGGCTAACTGGCGGCGCAAAAAATGGCGAGCGCCTTCGAGCGCGCGAATGGTTTCCGTCTGCTCGCTGAGCTTATCGCTCATGCGCAGGCGCACTTGCGCGTGTTTTTTGTCAGGTGAAACAAGCACCTCGGTCACAACCGCTTCACCGATTTTTGGATCGGAAAGCTCATAAGCGATCATCTCGCCAAGTTCTTCACGAAGCGCTTCGGAGACGCGCTCGGTTCGATGATTTTCCATTCCCAGTCCTCCCAATTTGAGTGTAGATCCCGTCCATCTTTGCTGTCAGTGAGTAAGCGCGAGCGCTTCAAATCCATTCCACATTTGATCCGGTCAATGCGCCGCCCAGAAGGCTAGCAGAGCGTGATTCGACGGCTTGTAAGACCTGCTCTGCCCGGGCCCGGTCATTGGCGACTGTTACCACTGCAATGGTGGAACTCTGCCAGGAATCGAGGTGATCGATCTCGGCTACGGCCACATTGAATCGTTCACGCAGACGATCTTTGAGACTTTTTACGACGTGGCGCTTGTCTTTCAGAGACTGAGACATTTCAACGAAGATCTCCAATGTCAGAACGCCAATACTGGGCATAAAAATAAAGGGCGCACCGATGTCCGGCGCGCCCATGATTAAAAGAAGCGAACTATTTTACCGGCAGTTCAGCGGCCACGCGCTCCATGCTAAACGCCTCAAGAGTGTCGCCGACGTTGATGTTGTTGAAGTTTACGAGCGAGATACCACACTCCAAACCGTTTTTCACCTCGCTGGCATCGTTCTTGAAGCGCTTTAGCGCGTCGACTTTGGCCGTATGAATCACCGCGCCGTCGCGCACGACACGAATCTGGCTGTCGCGGCGTATCGCCCCGTCGGCTACATAGCAACCGGCTACTGTGCCAACCTTGCTGATTCGGAAGACTTCGCGAACTTCCGCATGGCCCAGCAGGGTTTCTTTATAGACAGGATCCAGCAAGCCGGTCATCGCAAGTTTGATCTCGTCGATGAGCTCATAGATAATACTGTGAAGGCGAATCGTCACCTTCTGCTGTTCGGCGGTCGATTGCGCACTGCGCTCCGGCTTTATATTAAAGCCGATGACCAGCGCTTCCGATGCCGAAGCCAGAAGTACATCGCTCTCGGTAATCGCGCCGACACCGGAGTGCAGGACACGAACGCGGACCTTTTCGTTGGACAACTGCTGCAAGGAATCGGAAAGAACCTCTGCAGTACCACCGACGTCGGCCTTGATGATGAGGTTGAGATCCTTGAGATCGCCTTCCTTGAACTGCCTGTGGAGCGAATCGAGCGTCGCAACACGCGCACCCTTTGCCATTGCCACTTCGCGAGCTTTGGCCTCACGATAAACAACAATTTGCTTCGCCTTTGAGGTATCGGAAACGACCTGGAAGCCGTCGCCCACTTCAGGGAGACTTTCTAAGCCGATTACCTCGACCGGCATGGACGGTTCGGCTTCCCGTAACGGGTTGCCGCGATCATCGAACATGGCACGAACCTTATTGAACAAAGCTCCGCAGATGAAGAAATCGCCCACTCGAAGAGTTCCGTTGCGAACCAGCATGGTTGCCACTGGTCCACGGCCTTTGTCGAGCTGTGCTTCGAGAACCGTTCCAACGGCTGGACGGCCTGGATTGGCTTTGAAATCCTGGATATCTGCCATAAGCAGAATCATTTCAAGCAGCAGGTCCAAATTCTGGCCCTTTTTCGCCGAAACGGGAACCATGACGGTATCGCCGCCCCAATCCTCCGCCAACAAGCCGCGGTCGGCGAGCTGTTGCTTCACCCGGTCGGGTTGCGCATCCGGTTTATCGATCTTGTTGATCGCCACCATTATGGGTACACCGGCTGCCCTTGCGTGGTCGATGGCCTCAAGCGTTTGAGGCATGACACCATCGTCGGCCGCAACTACCAGCACAACGATGTCGGTGACCTTTGCGCCGCGCGCTCGCATGCGGGTAAACGCCTGGTGGCCAGGGGTATCGATAAAGACGATCTTTCGGCCGTTCTTCTCGATGTAGTAGGCACCGATATGCTGCGTGATGCCGCCAGCCTCACGACCGGCGATATTGGTTTCCCGAATGGCGTCGAGTAGCGACGTCTTTCCATGATCGACGTGACCCATAATCGTGACCACGGGCGCACGGCGCACAAGATTCGCCGTTTCATCAGCGACTTCGAGCTCTTGAGTGCTTTCTTCTTCGTAGCTGACCTGATTCGTCGACGCTCCGAATTCTCGCGCCAGTTCTTCGGCAAGCTTTACATCAAGGGTCTGATTGATGGTGGCGAAAATCTTTTTTTCCACCAGCTTTTTAACGACTAGATTGGCCTTGACGCCCAGCTTTTCGGAAAGCTCCTTGACTGTAACGCCTTCGGCAACCGTGATCTCGCGATCGATCGGTGGCGGCTCCTGTATGGCTTGCCGCTTGGAGACGCGCTCACGAAGAACGCCTTCCTGGTCTCTGCGTGTTCTGGCGATCGGCCGGCCACCGGGTTTCCCTTGGTGCCGCCGTTGCTCCGTCGGAATGGGCGTGGCCGACTCCGGACGTAGCGGAGTGGTGGGATGCATGGGGCGCATCCCTGGCCTTCTGGGGCCAAGAAAACTCGGCGCGCCGGGCAGGCCGGGACCGCGCATGGTGGGCTGCCCTGGACGAATCGGTCCGCGAAATATAGGCTGACCGGGAGATGGCGAAGGCCGATTAGGCGGTGCCCCCGGGCGCGGCGCCGCGGGCGCGGAAGGTCCTGGACGAGATTGCGTTTGCGCCAAACGGGCCAGGATGTCAGGTCTTGGTGGAACTGTTGGCCGGGCAGTTGGCTGGCCGGCAAGGGTAGGTCGAGTTCCTTGAGGACGAGGGGCAATCGGCGCTCCCGGTGTTAAGCCAGGCGCATGAGGGCGCGGAGGCGTTGGACGGGGTGGAGTGGGCGCGCCGGGGATTGCAGATGCTTGCGTTGCAGGTGTTCCCGCCGCGCCCCCTGGCGTCACCATGTGGGTAGGCGGCTGCACCGGCCGCATTGCTTGTTGCGGGGGTCTCTGCATCGGCGGAGCGGAAGGACGAGGTGCGATCGGCCGTTCCGGGACAGGCATTGTGGGGCGAACCGTGGGCCGTTGGGGAAGGCCCAGTGCTGGGCGTTGCGGGTCAGGCGGGAAAGGTTGCCGGGGTCCACTTGGAATCGGTGCTCCGGGGGCAGATGCTTCAGCAGCCGGAGCCGGGGCTGTTGGACGCGGCGTCGGCGGCGGAAGAGGCCGCGCCGGTATGGGAGTATTTCTATTGACTGGACCGGGTCCTGCGCTAGATGGCGGCTGACTTCCCGAGGATGCTAATGGGGGATGAATTGCCGAACCGCCACTACCGATGGGCGGACGCAACGGCCTGAACTTAAAGACCGGGCGTTCTGGCTCGACTGGTTTTCCAGGAGTCACTTCCGCGAAGGAAGATCCGGATGCCGCTGCACTAGCGACCGGTATGGATTCAACAGGCAAAGCGCGGGGCTCTGCTTGCACAGGAGTTCCAGGAGTGGTCGCGATGGCTGCGGAAGCAGGCCGAGTCGACGGAGCTTCAGGACGTGGCGCCGGGAGGTTCGCTGATGAAGCAGCGGCGGGACGCAACGGGGGTTGGAATGAGGGCCGAGCTGTTGAACGCACCTCAGGCGGCGCGCTACGCTCGCCTTCAAGTAAGTTGTCGGCAGTCTTCAACGGCGAAGACTCATCCCTGTTGCTTCGATCACTCTCTTCGCTGGCATCTGCTCCACTTTGTACATAGGGGGTATCTGCACCATTGGACTCGTCGCCGTGGTCACTCCCGTGACCATTCGACGTTCCAGAGCCCGTTCTTAATGACGCATCAGAATCCACGAGCCGATCCCTCAAAACAAGGGCAACATCTTCGTCAATGGAACTCGAATGGGTCTTCTTCTCCTGCACGCCCAACTCGGCTAGCAGGTCGAGGATGACGCCAGGTTTTACTTCAAGTTCCCGCGCCAGCTCGTTAATCCTAATTTTCTTCATAGAAGAGACTGCTGTATAACTCCTTGTAGGACCGGACTTCGTTGCTGGCTACTAGGTTTTTCCCATCGTACCAGATTCTCTGTTTTCGGCCATTTCTTCATCATTTTCGGTGCTGCGCAGCGTTGAAGGAGCTGCCGAAAGCCCTTCCACGCGTCCCAGATCCAGAACCTCGTTGCCTTCGAAGTCAAGGGTTGGTTCCGCTTCCCGCGTCGCCAAGTCGTGCTGTAGCACCCCTGTTTCGATGTTTTCGAAGGGCTCAGGATTCTCGCTTGTGCCAGATTGGTTTCCTTGCTCGCTCGCGTCCGCGTTTGTGGCGTCGATTGCGTCTTCGACACCGGTTGCATCAGCCGGTGCCGCTTCTATTTCGTTCTGTTCATTGCTCATCTGTTCCGCCTCGCTTTCGTTCGTGTCGTATTGGCCATAGAACGATACCACCGCTGTTTGAATTTGCGTCACGATATCTTCATCGATATCGGGAATCACTTCCAATTCTTCCGGCGTCATCGAGCCCAGCCGCTCTACCGTTCCAATGTCGGCGGCAACCAGTTTTTCCACGATGGCTTCCGCCAGCCCATGGTCGATTAATACGGATACCGGCGCCCCGGATATGACCAGGTCCGCCATGCGGGTTTCCAGCTCCTGGCGTTTTTCTTCTTCGCTCTTGATGTCGATTTTCCAACCGATCAGCTTTGCCGCCAAGCGTACATTTTGCCCGCGTTTTCCAATGGCGAGCGAAAGTTGAAGGTCGTCGACCACCACTTCCATGTGCTTCGCCACAGGGTCGACGATGGTGACCCGTGAGATTTTGGCCGGACTCAGCGCCTTTGTTGCGTAATGCACCGGATCGTCGGAGAATTCGATGATATCGATTTTCTCCCCGCGCAGCTCGCGGATGATCGACTGTACACGCATGCCTTTCATGCCGACACAAGCGCCCACGCTATCCACGTCGCGGTCGCGGCTGAACACTGCGATTTTGGTGCGTTCTCCCGCTTCGCGGGCACAGGCCTTAATCGCGACCGTGTTGTCGTAGATTTCTGGAACCTCTTGTTCGAATAAACGAATTACCAGATCGGGAGCTGCCCGGGAAACAACGACGCCCGAGTTCTTGCCGCCGCGCTCCACACCTTTAATGACACAACGTACGCGGTCCCCGACGCTGAAGCTCTCCACGCGAGATTGCTCCTTTTTGGGTAGCCGCGCTTCGGTCTTGCCCATATCGACGATGTAGTCGGGGCCCATGCCTTCCGCGCGCTTCACGACACAGTTGACCAGTTCGCCCTGGCGTCCCTGAAATTCAGAAAAGACGCTGTCGCGTTCCGCCTCCCGCACTTTTTGCAGGATGACCTGTTTTGCCGTCTGCGCGGAGATGCGGCCCAGAACATCGGTCGGCTTCATCTCCCGAACTTCGCTTCCGAGCAGGGCGTTCGGATCGATCTTCTTGGCGGCCGAAAGAGTGATTTGCTTCAGTGGATCCTCCACCGCTTCCACTATCTGTTTTACGCTGTAGACCTGAATGCTGCCCGTTTCTTCGTCCAAGTCGGCAACCAGATCTTCGGCGGCGCGAAAGTGCTTCCGCGCCGCCGCCAGCATGGCATCCTTCACCGCATCCAACACAATTTGCGGATCTATGCCCTTTTCTTTGCTCAGTATTTCAATCGATTGATAAACGGAAGCCACGTGGAAACCTCGAAAACATTAACTAGATACTTGGACGGTATTGCGGGTGAAAAGCGCTTACCACTCAAACTTCAGGTTCGCTTTTTGAACCTGTTCGAATGGTATTCGAAGCGTGTGCGCCGGTGCTACCTCCACTTCGAGCGTGTTGCCTACAAATCCGGTGAGTTTGCCCTCAAATCGCTGCTGGCCATCTATCGACTCGCGCAGTGCTACTCGGATCTTTTGGCCTACTACCCGCTCAAAGTCCCTCGGCTTCGAGAGTTTTCTCTCCACTCCGGGAGAACTCACCTCCAGGGTGTACCCTTCTTCCAGTAACGCCTCGTCTGCGTCCAGCAGTGCGCCAAACCGCTCGGAGATCAGCTCGCAATCGCCGTGAGTAACGCCCTCAGGCTTATCGATATAGACACGCAGCAGACGAGCTTTACCGGCGCCGCGCAACTGTATTTCGGCAATTTCTATGCCGGTTCCAGCAGCAGCCTGTTCACCCAATCCGATAATCTTTTCTAGAAGCCCGCTTCTTTCGACTGCTGGCATTTTGCCTTCCAGCCCAATAAAAAAGTGGGCTTTCCGCCCACCTTCCATTTCGACGTTACCTATTCATTAAAGCACTTTTATGGAACCGGCGCAAGACAACGGACGGAGGCAGTATCTTCAGAAGAGCGGCTCATCGATCAGAACTCCCCTCCAGGGGTGCGAGAGCTCGCCGCAGGGTGGGCCCACGCCAGGCCATCGGCGCCTTTACCGGCATCCAAAAGTTTCTGTACCTTCCACTCAGTCAGATCTATTGCTGCCACTTTGCCGCTGGCATTGCAGGAGACATAGGCGATTTTGCCGTCGGGGCGGACCAGCACTTCTTGTGGGGCGTGAGGCACTTGAAGATCATGGACGACCTTGTGGGTCTGTAGGTCCACGACAGCTACTTCGTTGGCGGAAGGAACACACACCAGTAAATAGCGCCCGTCTTGAGTCGGGGCAGTTCCATAACCTAGGCCTGGCAATTTTATCCAACCTTTCACCTTGTTTGTCGAGGTGTCGATCATTGCCAGTTGAGGCTTAGTCTGATCTGCAGTAAACACGGTGCTGTCATCCGGCGTAATCGAGATCCGCTGCGTCATTCCAGAAATGGGGATCACGGCGAGAGTCTTCCGCGTCTCCAAATCCAGAACCGAGACCGTACCCGGACCAACGTTTGCCGTGTAACCGCGCCGGCCATCATGTGAGATGGCGAGCATGTGCGATTCCGTCTGGTTGGTGGGAATAGAGCCTACTATTTTCAGAGAGCCGGGATCAATGATGGTCACGCTTTTGTCAAGCTCGGTTGTGACGTAGAGCACTCCACGTTTCTTATCAAAGATGGGGCAGTGCGGCCGCACGCCGTGGCCAAAATCGACATGACCGGTCACTTTTCCGCTAGGGACGTCGATCACTAACATTTCGCGGCCATTGGTGCCGGGCTTGCCAACACCCGAGTTTCCATAAATCGGCACGAAGGCGGTGCGTCCGTCCGGCGATGCCGCTACCTCGTGTCCGGTGATGGCGTTCTCGGGCACTGTCGCGACTTGCTGGCCCGCTTCAGGATTGATAATGCTCAGGTCACGATCTTTTTGGTTAGCTACAAGTAACATGGCTTGCCCCTTGCTACTGCCGGTTTCTTGAGCATTAGAGATCAGGGGGAACGCTCCCAATACGAAGATGAACAGGCCAACGGGCAGCCGATTCAGAAAATGGTCATTTCGCATGTCTGCTCACTATATCTCAACTGGCATTTCCCTGCTGAATTGCTAGCAACGCGTCAGCACGATTGGCAGATCCGGCCTTCAGCGGCAGGCAAATGCGAAAAGTAGATCCTGCCTGGAGCATGCTTTCGACTTCAATGCGGGTGCCATGCCGTTGGGCAATAGCAGCCGCGAGAGAAAGGCCCAGTCCGTAGCCGTTTACCAATATCTCTCGTGCTTCCGGAGTTCGATAGAAACGATTGAAGATGAGCGGTATCTCGAAGTCCGGGATCCCACACCCTTCATCTTCGACCTCCAATGACGCTTGCTCGAGCCACCGCGCAAGGCGGACGGTCACTGTCCCTCCTTCCTCCGAATATTTAGCGGCGTTGTCGAGCAGGGCAAGCACCAAACGCCGCAATGCAAAGTCATTGCCGCAAACCAGCATTTCTCCAGGGGGAATGTCGGTGACTACCCGCACTCGCTTTTCCGCTGCTAACGTGGCGATTTGCGAGCATAACGTCCGTACCAGTGCAGCGAAGTCCAGGTTCACCATGGGCATCTCCTGCCCATCGGCATCGCAGCGGGCGAGGAACAACAGATCGTCCACCAAATGAGTCATCCGCTCCGACTCGGATAGGATTTGTGTTAGCGCCACATGGTAGCTTTCCGCCGACCGCGACCGGCGGACGGCGATTTCGGCAGTAGTTCGAATCACTGCTAGCGGCGTGCGCAGTTCGTGGGAAGCATCGGAAGTGAACTGCGAGAGTCGTGTTACTGCGTCTTCCAGGCGCGACAACATATCGTTCCAGGTCTCGGAAAGGCGCTGTAGTTCGTCGTTCGAATGGGGAACGCGCAGCCTTTCGGAAAGATTAGCGATGCCGATGGAACGGGCGGCAGCCGTAATCTCATCCACCGGCTTTAACGCGCGCCGGCTCAGCCAGGTTCCTCCGACAGTCGCAAGGATCGCGACGGCCGGTATTAGCGCGATTAGCAACAGTCCAAGGCGGCTGGTGAGAACGTCAATGGAGTGAAGGGAGGCGACAAGGACCACTCGCCACTGCTGCCCTCCGGCGACGAAGGTTTCCGAGTATGGCTGATACGTTTTGCGAAGCCAGTGCAGGCGATGCTGCCTGGGATTTGCCGCCCGGGCAAAGGACCAAGGGAATGAGGGATGCGAACTATAGACGCTCTTACCGCTTTGATCCAGAAGTTCAAAATAGGTGTGCTCAGGAAGGGCGCGAGCAAACTCGGCGAGTTCTTCCGGGAGGTGGACAGAAGGATCGCGCAATTCGTTATTAACGAAGATGCGGACGTTGGAGGCCTGATCATGAAGACTTTCGTTCAGATCGTGGCGAAGACTATGCCGCATCGATAACCAGATGGATACGGCGAACAACGCAAGGCCAGCCGCCAAAACCAGCGAATACCAAACGGTCAGGCGGAAACGAATGGAGCGCGTTCTCTTCATGAAGCCCTCACGCCACTGGCGCTCGCATGCAATAACCGATACCGCGGATGGTGTGGATCAGCTTCGGTTCTCCTGAATCGACTTTGTTCCTCAGAAGCCGGACGTAGGCTTCCAGCGTGTTTTCCCCGACCTCACTGTCAAAGCCCCAGACGGACTCCAGTATGGCGTTCCGGGAAACGGGCCTTCCGGCATGGCGCAGGAGAAATTCCAGAAGATTATATTCTCTGGGCGTGAGCGCAATTTGCTGCGTGCCTCGCGTCACTTCGCGAGTGGCTGTATTCAGGCTGAGATCGGCCAGCCGTAAAAGAACCGGGTGCGGAATGGGACCGCGCCGGCTGACGGCTCTCAAACGGGCCAGAAGAACCTCGAACGAAAACGGTTTCGTCAGGTAATCATCTGCTCCGGCATCCAGGCCTTTCACCACTTCCGGTATGCTGTCCTTCGCGGTGAGCATCAGGACGGGAACTTTGTTCGACGAGTCTCGAAGGCGGCGTGTGAGGGTTAAGCCATCCAGCCGAGGCAGCATGAGGTCGAGAATGATCACGTCGAAAGAGGATGACTGGGCAATCTCCAGGCCCTCCTGACCATCGCGCGCGAGACACACTTGATGGCCTTCCTCCGTGAGACCCTGCTTTAGGAGGGCCGCCATATTCGCTTCATCTTCGACAACGAGAATTGTCACGGGACTTACAAGGCCATCGTAGCGGGAAGCGCTGAAGAATTGCTGAAGACCTGCTGAAACAATCCGCCGCCGCTAATCGGTCAAATGCCGCGAGCCATGCAGAACCGTGAAATGGCTGATGGCGTAGCCGAGGGCTGCGCCTACAAACACATCGGAAGGAAAGTGCGCGGACAAGCTCACTCTCGAAAACCCGACGGTCGCCGCGAGGCCGTAGGCAACGTACGGCACCCAACGGTGACGGTGCCCGTAACGGTCGGCAATAATCGTGGCCACCGAGAACGCGGCGATCGTGTGGCCGGAGGGAAAGCCGCCGTCCGTAATGGTATGGCTATCAAGCCAGGTATCCGCAAAATTTCCATTGGGCGAGATACTTTCGGGCCGGGTACGACGCGTACTTAGTTTTAATACTTCGTCGAGAATCTCGGAATCGGCGACGGCTTCGCCGGCCAGGAGGGCCGTGTTTTCAGCATAGGAATTATGGGTGAGTAGTCCGACGCCATACATGGAAAGCGGCGCGATGAGAATGCCGAGCGACGCATTGGTTCCCGAGAAAGCACTGTTGAAACCGTGATAGGTGGAGGTGCGGCGAAAATAGGGTGTGTCGAACTGATCGGCCGCAATCAGCGCAGCGGTCGCGGCGAGCACACCGGCGACGGGCACCCAATGCTTGCCATGTGCCAGTTGACCGGGAAATTTCCAGTAAATTTGTTTTTGATCCTCCAGGATATTGGGGACGATCTTTGTCCAGCTTACCGGGCGATCAACGCCGGAAGTTGAGGCGGTTGAGCTAGACGATTGCTCGGTTGAAGGCGGATTTTGAGTGGTGGGGTCCTGGCAATGGCCGGATTGGGCTAAGCCGGCGATGATGGTAAAAATACCGATGACTCGGAACAACATTTGGACAAACCTTTCTGACGCGGGCTAAATGCCGCTCATGCGGCCGACAAAAGCTGACGGTAGCAAACGAAAAGCTTGCCTAAGCGTAGTCTGTTTCCCCAAGCTGAAAAATTGCTGAAATAGCGAAGATTTCAGAAGAACGCTCTGCGACACTGGGCGGTGTGACGGATAGCAGCGTGGATGTAGCGGTTATTGGGGCGGGGGCCGCGGGACTGGTTGCCATGCGAGAACTGGACCGCGCCGGCATCAGCGTAATCGGGCTGGAGGCACGGGATAGGATCGGCGGACGTGCATTCACACTACATGATCCCCTGTCAGCAGTTCCCATTGAGCTTGGCGCGGAATTTATTCACGGCCGGCCGCCGGAGATTTTCAACGAGATAGAGTCAGCCAAACTGACCGTCTACGACGTGGCCTATCAAGGGTTGCATATTGACACAACAACCCAGAAAATCCTTGAGGACGATGGATTATCCGATGACGTGGACCGCCTGATGAGCGATCTCGTGAAATTTGCGGACAGTGGGAGGGACATGTCGTTCGCCGAGTGGCTCGGCCGTACTTCCTACGCCGACGCAGTTAAAAGGCGCGCAACGTCCTTTGTGGAAGGCTTCAATGCGGCGCATAAAGAGCGTATCGGGGTCGCGTCTTTGGCGATTGACACCCGGGCTTCGGATGATATTGGAGTACATCGCAACCATCGGATTTTTAACGGATATAACGTTGTGATGAAGTCTATCCTCGGCGGAGTTCAGGACGCGCAGAATAAGCTGCGACTGAACCGGGTTGTCGAGCAGGTGGAATGGGCGCCGGGTAACGTCACTATTCATGCGCGATCCCGCATAATGGGAGAAATAGAGAAAATTCACTGCCGCAAGGCGATCGTCACGGTTCCCCTAGGCGTATTGCAGGCAGAGCCGGACGGCAAGGGTGCGATACGCTTCGCTCCAGAGCCCGGAGTCATTTTGGAAGCAGCAAGGAGCTTGTGCTTTGGGCAGGTGATGCGCGTGGTCTTGCGGTTCCGGGAAGCGGTTTGGGAGCGTCTGCCGCAGTTCTCGGACGCCTCATTCCTGTTCTCGCAAGAGCCTCTGTTCCCAACCTGGTGGACCGCCTCGCCCGTGAGAACCTCCATCATCACCGGTTGGAGCGCAGGACCGAATGCGGACAGTCTGCTCCACAAATCAGAACCGGAGATCATTGAAGCAGCCTTGGCGAGTCTGGCCCGGATCACGCTCGGTAAGGTGCCGCAGCTCCGGGAGTTGCTGGAAGGCGCTTACCTGCACAAGTGGAACGATGACCCGTTCGCCCGGGGAGCCTACAGCTATGTGCCGGCGGGAGCGTTGCAGGCGCGCGATCGGCTAGCCGAGCCGGTGGCGGACACACTTTACTTTGCCGGGGAGGCGACGGAGAACACTGGGCATGGAGGCACGGTGAACGGGGCGATGGCGATGGGCAAGCGGGCGGCGGCACAGGCGATCAAGAGGCTGTTTGGACCGGCCTAGTCGAGCCATTTTGTCATCAACCGGCGATCGTCCTGCCTGAATCCGAACCGGCCGTAAATGGCCGCAGCCTTCTCGTTGCCGGTAAGCACTTCCAGATGCAGCGCATGAATCGCCCGTTTCCGGCAATGATCGAAGGCGAATTGAAGCGCCTGTTTACCGAAGCCCTTACTGCGATGCGGTTCGGCTATGAATAACTCATCGAGGAGCGCGTCTTGTCCGCCAAACTCTAGGCTGAAACCGAAGGTAAGCACGAAGTAGCCAATAACTTCTTCCCCGAGCCGGATCAGCCAGATGTTTCCAAATAACGGCGATTCCAGTAACGAGTGCGTTGCCCGGCGCGCTTGGACAGTGTCGAATGGATGCCCGTCGTGCCGGTAGAGGGCTTCCATCATGGTCAAGAGAAGATCTACGTCGTTGACACCCGCCTGTTGAAACACCAGTGGAAAAGCTAACACGCCAGATCGTCGCGCGTGATCTGGAGATCGCCCAGCTTGCCCAGCATGGCAAGCGCAATGTTTTCCGTTTGGAAGAATTCCCGCGCAATGTTCTGAACCTCTTCGCGAGTGACGGATTCGATGCTTTCCAGCATTTCGTCTAGAGACAAAAAGTCTTTGAAGTACAGCTCTTGACGAGCGAGGTTCGACATGCGGCTGGACGTCGATTCAAGACTCAACATCAAAGAGCCTTTCAAATGGTCCTTTGCACGGCGCAATTCGTCGTAGCCGATCGGCTCGTCCTTGATCTGGCGAATCTCGTGCATGGTCGAGGTGACTACCTGTTTGGCCGTCTCCACTCCAGTACCGGCGTAAATCGTGAAGCACCCGGTGTCGCTAAACAGATTCAGTTCCGAATACACGGCATAGGCCAGCCCTTGCTTTTCACGAATATTTTGAAACAGGCGTGAACTCATTCCGCCGCCTAGAACGGTGTTGAGCACGTAGAGCGGGAAGCGCAGTACGTGAGCCAATGGATACGCCGGAACTCCCAGTGTGATATGAATTTGCTCCAGGGATTCTCGCTTCTTCAGCACAATCGGAGCGTGGGGCTTCGGAACGGAATCTATCGGTAAGGACCCCTGTTCTTTAAGCCCCTCGAATTTCTCACGAATCATTCCCACTAACTCGTTGTGATTCAGATTTCCGGCAGCCGTGATTAAGATGTTCTTAGGCGAATAAACACGGTGATAGTAATCGAGCAGCATCTCCTGTCCGAATTTCTTCACGGTTTCTTTTGTGCCGAGGATCGGCTTACCCAAGCCGTGTCCTTTCCAAAAACTGCTGATGAAAGCCTCGTGAAGAACGAACTCCGGCTGATCGGCTTCCATCTTGATCTCTTCCAGAATCACGCCCTTCTCCTTCTCGATATCTTCTTTCCGGAAAAGAGGATGGAGACACAGATCGGAGAGAATATCGAGGGCGAGCGGTAAGTGCTCGTCCAGCACTTTGGTATTGAAACTGACAAGTTCCTTGCTGGTGAATGCGTCGAGGCCGCCCCCGACGGAGTCGATGGAACGGGCAATATCTTCGGCGGAGCGGTGCTTCGTGCCTTTGAACACCATATGCTCGATGAAATGGGAGATGCCGTTTTCAGGGCCATGCTCCACTCGGGAGCCACTTCCGATCCAGACGCCAAGGGAAACCGAGCGCACGTAAGGCATAACTTCAGTGACGATACGGATTCCGTTCGGGAGCGTTGCGCGCTCGATCTGCCGGACGGTCGGAGAGGTTAATACCATAAAGTTACGCCTTTCGGAGTGTATCGCGATACACTAAGTCTAAATGTTGCAAGCAGTTGAGAGTCAAACGCTGATTGGAATGGAGTTAGCGGATCTCCACACTCTGCTCGGCCCAGAGCAGCCCAATTATCGAGCTCGACAACTATATGACGCGCTGTACAGGAAACAAGTGGCTAATTTGTCACAAATTTCCAATCTGCCGCAGCCGCTACGCCGTCAATTGGCGACCAGTGATAACTTCGGGTCGCTGGCGCTGGAGCGCCGGTTCGACTCCATCGATGGTACCAAGCGCTACCTTCTGCAACTGCCCGACAACCGGACAGTGGAAGCGGTTTTGATGCCGGAAGAGCATCGCCATACGATCTGCATCTCCAGCCAGGTAGGGTGCCCAGTCGATTGTAAATTTTGCCTTACGGCGCTGATGGGTCTGGAACGAAACTTGACCGCCGGTGAAATCGTGGGTCAGGTGCTGTATGTCGCGCGCGAGAACGGCTTACACGCGTCCGATTCCCGGTTGAATGTCGTGATGATGGGAATGGGCGAGCCGCTGCTGAACCTTCCCAACGTTTTGAAAGCGACTCGATTGTTGACCGATCCAGAAGGCATCGGCATGTCCCCGAAACGGATCACGATCTCGACTTCCGGGATTATCCCGCAAATCGAAGAATTGGGTAGGTCACCCGTGCGGCCCAAGCTGGCGATTTCCTTGAATGCTTCGTATGAAGAACAACGGCGCAAACTGATGCCGATCACTCGTAAATATCACCTGAAGGAGTTGATGGAAGCCTGCCGTGATTATCCCTTGCGTCCCTGGGAAAAGCTCACGTTCGAATATGTACTGCTGAAGGGAGTAAATGACACCGAGACCGATGCGCGCCGGGTAGTCAAATTGCTGGCGCGCCTCAATTGCAAAGTGAATCTGATTGCTTTGAATCCTGGACCGGGCATCCCATTCGAGACGCCCGATCCAGAGCAGGTCAGCCAATTTCAGGCAATTGTCCGCCGGTCCGTGCCCTGCTTCGTCAGGAAACCGCGTGGCCGCGATGCTTTCGCCGCCTGCGGCCAGTTGAAGCGGGTCAACACGGATTTAGTGAGTCTCGGTTGAAGCTGGCCGGGGATGCGATGCCGTGCTGCCTTCGGTCATTCCCAGAACCCATTTGACGGCCTCGAAGTACATTTTTGTGATATCAGGATCATCCCACGCCTCTTCGGTATGGCCCAGGGTTGAATAGAACACGCGGCCCTTGCCGTACATCTTCGACCAGGCAACGGCGAAGTCATGGTCAGTGCGATGAATGCGCGGGTTGTTCTCGTAGTTCAGCTTGGTCGGATCCAGGCTGAGCAGCACATTCACTTTGTCGCGCGACCAGTCTTTCGGCTGGTAGATCTCGTCGTATTTCACGAACGCATGCGGAAAATGCCGGACGGCCGGGAAATTCGGGGCTTCGTTGATGATAGGCGCGTTGAAGGTAAACCAAGGATGCTGGTCGAACCAGCCGCCGATCATCTCGCCATATTCGGGCCATTTGTAATTTGTGTCGAGCGCGGCATGCACTCCTACGAATCCCTTGCCGTCCTCCTTGATAAAGGACATCATGTCGGCCTTTTGGCTATCGTCCATATCGAGTTCGCCGGTGGTGCTGGTAAAAACGAGAGCATCGAAATAGTTCAGATTCTTGCTGTTCCTGCCCAGATTTTTTTTGGTGATCAGCTCAGTATCGGTGCGCAGCGTAGTGTCCCAAAGGCCGGTATCGTGTCCCATCTTCCAGATATTCGCCATGGCGTCTGGAACGGAATCGTGTTCGAAGCCTTTCGTTTCTCCGATCACCAGGACATGCTTCAGATGAATTGTCTTGGCATGGGGCACGGGCGGAGTGGGCAAAGTAGCGGTTTGAGCCCGGGCCGGATTCCAATAAGAAAGTGCGCTGAGGCACAAAACGGATAAGGCCGTGATTACGGCGGTTCGAGAATTTTTCACGCGATCTCCCAAAATAGAAAGCCCAAATAGCAGGCTTAGATGGGAAGCTTATCAAACCTGATTTCGGGTTTTCGTAATACCAGGATGAAGTGCGAGTTGAACTAATTGTAAAAAATTACAGCGTTTTCATCTTGGCGTAGCATTCCGATGCAATTCTCAAGTAAATACGCTGTCGTATGAAACTCCTCCGCGCGGCCGTTACTATTCTTACGTTTACTATCCTCCTTCTCCGGCCGCCTACCAACCAGGCGCAGGTAGCACAGTCGGCGCTGGCGGGAACGGTGACCGATCCGCAGGGTAATCGCGTGCCGGGCGCATCGATAAGGGCGACGAACACATCTACCGGCTTTCAGCGTGGAACGCAGACTACCTCGCAAGGCGATTATGCTTTGAGTAACTTGCCTGTGGGCCTCTATATTGTGAGTTTCACAAAGAGCGGTTTTGCGGGTTACAACGCTGACCGGGTACAGGCAGTGGTGGGGCATACGCGAACGCTAAATGCCCGGCTGAGCCTGGCGGGAAGTTCCGTGCAGCAGACCTCCGTGACCGAACCGCTGGTGCAACTCGATAAAAACGACGCAACGGTGGGAGCGCCAGTCGAACAGGAGCAGATTCATGAGCTGCCGCTGAACGGAAGGAATTGGGCAAGCCTGACAGCATTAGTTCCAGGAGCGATCGACAACGGACCGAGCGACCAGAGAAGCGTCCGATTCGCAGGACATGGCCTTGACGACAACAACCTGACCCTGGATGGCGTGGACGCCACGGCTATCTATAACCAGGAACAGAGACAGTATGTGCGCCTGGCAATTCCGTTGGGAGCGATATCTCAATTTCAGGTGCAATCTCAGAATTTTCAAGCGGACATGGAGGGAGGAACTGCCGGAGGACAGGTGGCCGTGGCATCGTCGGCGGGCACCAATAACTTCCACGGAGATGCCTTCGAATTCTTCCGAAACGACGCCTTGGATTCCCGATCGCCGTTTGACGGGCCATCTCCCAATCCTTTTTTGCTTAACCAGTTCGGGGGCGACACAGGCGGCCCGATCGTTAAAGATCATACGTTCTTCTACGCAAATTACGAAGGCATTCGCCAGCGTCTCGGACAGACCCAAATCGGACTGGTTCCCAGCCCTTCTTTTGTGGCTCAGGCGGAAGGAGGATCACCAGCGCTGACGCCTCTACTTTCCGCATATCCGGCCGGTACTTCACCGCGAAGCGCAAACGTCTGGAACTACACGGCAGAGCCGAATCAGACCGACAATGAGAACTCGGGAATGATTCGGTTCGATGAGCAATTCAGCGATCGGACCACGGGTTTTGTCCGGTTTAATACCGACTATGCAGAAAACGTTTTTCCCGTAGGACCGTTAAACGCGACTACCGATCAAACCACGATATTTCGCAACGGAATCGTTGAACTGAATCATGTCATTTCTCCGTCGCTCGTGAATGAAGCGAAGTTTGGCATCAACCAGGAACAGTATCGCTCGGCAAACATCAGCGCGTCGCCCTATACGCTGAGCATCTCCGGCTTCAGCAGCCTTAACGGCAGCCAGTCGTCCGACTACGAAGGCAAAACGTTTTCCTTATTGGACGATACAACCTGGATGAAAGGAAGACACCAGCTTAAGTTCGGATTCGAAGTCCGCTGGGTGCAATTGAACCAGGGCAACTCGCAATCCGGCACGCTGACCTATAACTCAATACAGCAATTTTCGTTAGATCAACTCAACAGCGCGACCTATATCGACGAGCTACCGCTGAAGCGGCAGAGAAAGACGCAATATTGGGGTTACATTCAAGACACTTACAAGGCGACACAAAATCTTACATTGAACCTGGGTATTCGCTATAACTACTTCAATGTCTTTCATGAGGTCAATAACCGAGCTATACCCTTTGACTTCGCTTCCTGTGGACCCGGCGGTTATTGTCCACCTGGAAGCACATTTTCCTTCCCCCGTTCTAACGATTTCGACCCGCGCATAGGAGTCGCCTGGTCCCGTGGGAACACCGTTTTTCGCGGTGGAGGAGGCATTTATCATACAGACGGACAAGAAGACGATCAAAACCTACCCATCAGCAATGACTACCAGCGCTATTCACTAACCGGCAACAGCCTGCCTGGTCTGTCCTATCCGATCCTGCCGTTCCTGGAACAGACCGCAGGCGTTGTGTCGCCGCGGCTGCTTGACCGGAACCGTAAAGATGCCTATGTGACGGCATGGACAGCCTCGCTGCAGCAGTCGTTGCCGGGCAGTATTGTGGGGACTGTGTCCTATCTGGGCAACAAAGGAACCGATCTGCTGACGACGACCTACGTTAACTTGTTGGACCCCGCGACGGGCTTGCGCCCTTACCCTGCGTTCGGCGCAGTGGCCTGGCGTGGAAACGATAGCAACAGCACCTTTCATGCCTTTCAGTTAAATGCGCGTCGTGCCTTCCAAAATGGGTTTTCACTGGCCGCGAACTATATGTGGTCACACTCCATCAACGACGGCAGTATCGGCGGTGGGGAGTCCGACACAGTACAGGATCCTTTATGCCGGGCCTGCGATAAGGCCAGCAGTGATAACGACGTCCGCAGCGTGTTCAACACCTCCGTGGTTTATCAGCTTCCGTTTGGCGCCGGACGACCTTTCCTGACTCGGCCGGGGGCAATGCGGGAACTCCTTGGCGGCTGGGAACTGAACGGAATTGCTACCGCGCGAACCGGCCTGCCGGTCAATGTTGTTATCGACCGCTTGAATAGCTCTGTTCCTTACGGTTACAGTGTGGCTGGATCGGAGCGGCCGAACTATATAACAGGTGCTTCGCTCGTTCCCGCTGGAGGGCAGACGCCGGATAACTGGATAAATCCCGCGGCCTTCGCGGCGCCGCTTGCGGGCACCTTCGGCAATCTAGGGAGAAACGCACTGCGCGGCCCAGTACTGTGGCAAGTTGACTTGGCTCTGGCGAGAAATATTCCATTCACAGAGCGTCTCCGCATGCAATTGCGGGCGGAGGTATTCAACGCCTTTAATCGCGCACAGTACGGAAACCCAAACGCGGATTTATCCACGTCCGGTAACTTTGGCGTCATCACAACCCCGGTGAATGCCGGGGCAACGGGAAGTGGAACTCCTCGGCAAATCCAGCTAGCTGCCAGGATTACGTTCTAATGGTTGAGAGTCATACCAGGCCTCACACACACAGGCCCACGGCCGAAACCTTCGTTATTTAGGGAGGCTCAAGAGAGCTAGCGCCAACAGCCCTAGGTATCCAGATTCGCGGCAGTTGCGGGACCGGTAGACATGGTGATCGCGCCTTCACGCTGTTGGGGAGAAGCCCCCTTGGGTCGCGTCGCTGCATTGCCAAAGACCAAATAAAGCGCTTCACCCGGCGTACGAGTCGCTCAGATCGAAGGGGGCATATTGTGCATGCTCAAACTTTAGCTGAGCATGCAAGCGCGAACGCCCTATGACCGACCAGGGCGCTCGCGCTTGCATGCGCTCTAAAACATGTTCCACAAGAACTGGTTGTAAACCTCGTGATGGTACTGCACCTCCGGCGCCTTCACAAACGTACCCAATAGGCGTGAACACCGGTCGGCAGAGCTCTGTTTCAGGTCGGCATAGCGCCCCTTCACATCTGCCCCAAGCAGCTCCGTTGTCCACTCGGCATTCCGGAAATGAGTTAAAGCGTCATAAATGTTATCCGGAAGGTAACGGTCCGCCGCTCGGAGATTCTTCACATCCGAAATGGTTCCTTCGATCCCGGTGCGGAACACCGATAGCAGAACCATGTATGGATTCGCATCCGGCGCGACTGAGCGAACCTCAACGCGCGCGCTCCGCTCGTTGCCGATCGGAATGCGCACCATCGAACCGCGGTCCGTTGCCGACGCTTTAATCTGGTTGGGAGCTTCAAAGTGTGGGTCCAGCCGCCGGTAGGCGTTTACACTCGCGTTCAGCAACAGGCAAATATCGTGACCGTGGGTGAGAATGCGATCGACGAAATCCCAAGCGAATGGACTCATCTTTTCTTCGCCCTTGGGGTCCCAAAAAAGGTTCTTTCCACCCTTTGTGATGGAAACGTTCGTATGCATGCCGTTGCCGTTCACACCCACAACCGGCTTCGGCAGAAAGCAGGCCGTGAAGCCCATCTTGGTCGCGACCTGCCGGCAAATCAGCTTGTAAAGCTGAATCTGGTCCGCCGCCGCCACCACCTCGGCGTAGCTATAGTTGATTTCGAACTGTGACGGCGCTACCTCGGGGTGATCCTTTTCGTTCTGGAAACCCATGGCGCGCTGCACGTCGGCCGAAGTGTCTATAAATAGCCGTAGGGGGTCTCCGGGCAACGAATGATAATAACCGCCTGTGTTTACGTATTCGAATCTGCCGGTTTCGTGGTAGCGCCGTTCAGCATCGGCGCCGCGAAACAAAAACCCTTCAATCTCGTTTGCCGCGTTCAGGGTATAACCATTCTTCTCAATCTGTTTGCTGGCGAACGACTTCAGGAGACCGCGAACGTCCGCGTTGTAAGGGCCGCCGTTTTTATCGATAACTTCGCCAAACACCAGGACCTTACCCTGCCCGAAAATGTCGGCGGGCGCCCAATAGAATGAGCTCCAGTCGATACCGAGCCGCAAGTCGCTCTCACGCTGGGCGGTGAATCCCCGGATAGAGGAGCCGTCGAACGTCAGGTTGTCCCAGCTCTTGACGAGAAAAGTCTTGTCATAGTCGAGCATATGAAGACGGCCTTCAAGATCGGTGAACAGCAGCGTGACCGCCTTGATCCGTTTCTCGTCTTTCAGGTATTTTAGGCGTTCTTCCTGAATTTTTTCCGGCGAAACTCGATTGTGGCGCTGGTCTTTCGCGCGGAGGTTCAGCTCCTCCAGTTCCCCGTAGGACAAGCTCAGGCGATCTTGTAGTTCGTTAGACATTCATCTCCTTCTTGACAGGCCATCTTCTAGCCAACGTCACTTGTTTTCTGAACGCATGCACCCGATTGAGTTCCGCAGGGGAGAAGCGGGCAGAATTATTAGCCTAACAATACAAGTCCGTTACTATGGGCCAAGCTCCAATTATCACCGGTAATGCCGCTACTTACCATTCCCGCCCCATGGAATGTTTTTATGGAGCTTGTTCTTAGAATTGATAAGACCAACCGGGCCAGTCGCTATTGCAGCATCGAGCTAAGTTCTTCTGCTTTGGGGTGACCCCTGCCGGATTTCAGCGTTTGCTGGATGACAGCCTCACGATCGCCTTTTACCCAGGCGTTCTCAATCTGCTTGTCTGTCAGGCCGGCAAGGCGTCCGGCCAGGATGAAGCCGGGAAGCGCATGCTGGAGATCCCGCCAGCGCGCCATTTCTACAACGGAAGCAAGAGCGCGCTCGCGAATGAGCGCGAGCGACGCCGGGTCGCGCCGATCGGTTAAGTTGACAAGAGCCAAACTGGCATTGCGACGGTCGGACCAGAGAACAGAATTCATCAGCTCCACAAACCAAGTGGGCTCAAGGTGAATGTTCTGGTCGGGATGGAGCCGAGCGCCCACCGCTAGGGCTTTCAGGGAACGCATGGCGTTCTCGCGAACGCTGCTGTCGGGATCCTGCAGTGCGTACTGAAGTCCGTTGACGACGGTTTGCGTAGTATGAGGCCCGCGCGGGCCATACTGCAAAACGTAAGCCGCAATGGCCCGTTGTTCAGGATCATCGGAGTTCCGAACTACCTCGTCAAGGATCGGCAGATCGCGGGCGGCAATGGCCAAGAATTCCTGCTGACGCTCGCGGCAACTTGGGTCAGCCATCAGCGAATATCCGTTCGTTAGATCTTCGTCGGCCTTCCCGTCCTGCATGCTTGCGGACACCGCATCGAGAAACGAATGATAGTCGTCCGCCAGGTCTTTGGGAAGCACGATATGGCGGTCCGGCGTAGCGTGGAACTCGAAGTGGGGCGTTTTTTTTTCTTCGACGCCCACATAGAGGACCGTCTGATTTCCGTCGCAGCATACAGCCTGTACGCTGGAGCCAATCACGCCGGAGACCTTATCGATGCGCGTTTCCAACTCTTCGCGCGATACCGGCAGCACTGCGCCCCGGTCAAGGCCTAGCGCGGAGCGGATCTTCTTTTCAGATGACTTATGAGCGCCGTAAATTTCGACGTAGCCGATATGCGGAGTGACATCTTCGGCCTGCAACGCAAAACAGAATGCGAGGGCCGGTAACCACTTAAACTTCACCACTCCAGTATGGAATGTCCTTTCTGAGCTAACTGGCTTGGGCAGCCAGTACGACGCTTGCCCTACGTTTCAGAACGGGACGCAACAAGACGTTGACGATGATCATCAACACTGAAAAAAACGGGAGCAGCAGGAGCGCGTGGCTTAAATTACTATCGGCCTTGACGTGCCCGATGATGGGAGAGCTCACCGCGAGCCCGACCCAACCCAATGTAATCGCAATGCACATGGCCGTGGCGGTGCCGCGCGGAAACGCATCACCAACCATCGCCAAAGTCGTCGGGAACACAGGAGCCATGGCCAGTCCCGCACAGAAGACCGCGATTGTGATAGCCCCAGCCGAGTGCAACTGTAGCATCACGAAAGTGGTGATCGCCATGAGTATCGCAGCGACAAATGTGACCGTAATAGCGGGCACTTTCACCAGTATCCTGGAGACAACAGCGCGACCCACCAGGATCCCGAAAGCGAATCCGTAGCTAACGACGGAACCAGCTCTCTTCGGAGTGAAGTTCAGTGAGATGAGATACGACTGAAGCCAGTTCCAAACGCCAATTTCGCAGGCCACGTAAAGAAACAGAAAGAGAGACAGCAGCATAAGTGCCGGCTTCGAAATCAGCACGGGAACCTCGTTCAGCTTGAAACCGAGCTCTCCGGAAGGCCCGGGCATCTTCGTCGCTATATTCACGATCAGGGCGATGAGCGTCAGCGTGGCAATCGAGTAGCAGAGTGTGACCGGCTGCAGCACATTGCTGGCGGCGTAGGTGGTGACAATGCCGCCCAGTCCAAAGAAAACGTTCAAGAAATTCAACGCAGAGCCCCGGTGAGTGGGATCGACAGCTCCTGCCAAGGCGTTGGCGCCTGTCACGACAATTCCCCCGCCCAGCCCCATGACAACGTACACCACCAGTAAGCCGGCATAGCCGCCCGCATTCGGCGCTGCCCATAGCGAGGCACTCACAAGTGCCAGCCCCAAAACCAAGGCGCTCTTGTTGCCCTTGATGTCGATCATCGGACCCGTAATCAACGTGGCAACGATCAGTCCGATGGCATAGCTGAGGGCCAGCATGCCCTCCTGACCTGAGTTGAGCTGATACGACGGAAGCAACGCTCCGAGCACCGGGGCAATCAAACCATAAACAAATACCGCGAGGACAGCAGCGAGAATCAGCATCCGTCAAATGCTATCAGATCACCAAATGGGCTGCCGTGCTCTGAGCAACATTGGCCAGAACTTCGGCTGCCTTTTGGCATTGCTGGCGCGAAACGTTCGAATGTGTCACCAAGCGCATGTGCGTCGCGTCAATACCGTTCGCAAGTACCCCGCCAGCCTTCAATGCAACGCTAAATTCCTTTGCGGATAAGCCAAGGCCGGCTACATCGAAGATGACTATGTTGGTTTGGACGCGGGCAGAATCGATGGCAATCCCTGGAATGGAGGCAAGTTGCTCGGCCAGAAATCGCGCGTTGTCGTGATCTTCTCCGAGGCGTGCCGGGGATTCTTCCAGCGCGATGAGTCCCGCAGCCGCGAGTATCCCGGCTTGCCGCATCCCTCCGCCTAGCCGCTTCCGTAGCAGTCTTGCCCGCCCTACGGCTTCGGAGGTGCTGACAAACATCGATCCCACAGGCGCACCGAGACCTTTGGACAGACAGAACATCACGGAATCGGCATTCCTTACGATTCGCGACACCGGAGTCCGCGTTGCGGCACCGGCGTTGAAGATACGGGCACCATCAATATGCACTTTCAAGCCGCGCTCCTGGGCGTTTGCGCAGATCTCGTCGATGGTCTCCAGCGGATACACGGTTCCGCCAGACATATTGTGCGTATTCTCAAGACAAATCAACGTGGTGGGCGCATTGTGCGGGCCATGAGATCGAAGAGCGCCTTCTATCCGATTCCAGCTTAGGATTCCGTCCTTCGTCGGGACAGCCCGGGCTAGACATCCGGCAAACCAGGCCATCATGGATAATTCCCAATCGAGAACATGCGACCGCGCATCGCAAATAACCTCTTCTCCGTGGTTGGTGTGGAGTTTTATGGCAATCGTATTGCCCATGGTGCCCGTAGGCACGAACAATGCCGCTTCTTTACCGAAGGCTTCTGCGGCCTTATATTCGAGACGATTGACAGTGGGATCTTCTCCATAGACGTCGTCACCCACCTCCGCCGACGCCATAGCGGCGCGCATTCTCTCGCTTGGCTTGGTAACTGTGTCGCTACGAAGATCGATCCATTGCTGAACTTCTAATTGCTGATGGGGCATTCACAAACTCCTGTAGAACTTCATTTGAGACAAGGACGCCGCGATCGGACAATCGCAGCCACGAGCCATTGCGCTCCAGCATTCCGGCCGCAAGCCATTTGCTGATGGGACCCTCGAAACGAGACCATTCCTGTGCTGTCGGCTCGATACCAGCCGACAATCGAAGGCCAACAAAGAAGTGCTCTTCCGCAGTGTCCGAGGTGCTAGTCTCTACCGTGCGCTTACCGGCCTTTAAATACTTGATAAGCGCGTCCGGATTGCCCCAACGATGCTTTCCGTCGAAAGAGTGAGCGTCCAAGCCAAAGCCGACATAGGGCTCGTTTTTCCAATACTTCAAGTTGTGCCTCGATTCCCATCCGCGCCTCGCAAAGTTGGAGATTTCATAGCGATGGATATCCAGGCTGGCTAAATATTGAACGGCGCGCGCGTACAACTCGGCGATGAGGTCGTCATCCGGAACGGAAAGCGCTCCGTAGCGCATCCCTCCCAGCAACACTTCTTTCCCGAGGCGGCTGTCTTCGTCCACTTCGAAGATGTAGACGGACACATGCGCCGGGCGCAGGCGTTCAATCCAAGCGAGCGACTGCTCCCAGGAAGCGACTGTCTGGCCGGGTAGACCGGCAATCAGATCGACATTGATGTTGGTAATGCCAGCTTCCTGCAGTATTTGCATATCGCGTTCGACGGTTTCGGCAGTATGCCGCCGTCCGGTTTGACGCAGTTCGCTTGTGACGAACGATTGCACCCCGAGACTCACGCGATTAACACCGCAGGATCGCCAGACGCGGGCCGCCTCCATCGTCATTGTTCCAGGCGCGCACTCCAACGTCGATTCCACCAAGTCCTGCTGAGGAACGGCGTCCATCAACTCCCGCAAAAAGGCAAAGGAAATCAGACTCGGCGTGCCACCACCGAAGTAGAGCGTTTCAGGCATCCAGTTCCAGTGGTGAGCCCTTATTTCTTCCAGTAAAGCGACCTCGTATTGCGATCGTACGTCAGGTGTGAACACATCCGAAGCAAAGTTACAGAAACTGCACTTTTGATTGCAAAACGGATAGGAAATGTAAACGCCGGCCACGATGATTACAACGTAACCGGCTCGCCCAATTGCTGTTGAATAGCCGATGCGATTAGGTCATTCAAAGTCTGTTGGGATTCGGGCATCGCAAATACTTCGCGACCCGAATCCCAATCCAGCTTGAAGCTTTTGGAATGCGCCGAAACCCAAATCTGCCGCACCGGCGTGTTCGGGCTGATGACAAACTTAGCCTTTGGCTGCTCGAATTCGATGGCGAGCGCGCCGGAATTGAAGTCCGGCTCGAACTCGTAGCGGTCTGAGGCCGCCGAAAGCTTGTTGTAAAGCGAGTGTAATGCGGCGTCGGCCCGCGTCTTAAATTCTTGTTCGTCCATCATCTTAGTTTCATTTTCCGCCTTAGCATCGAAAGTTTGGTAACTTTGGGGTGCGAGAACTCATCTGGAAACTGCGCAGCCATCTATGGAGCCGTTGTGTGTCCATCAAACCTCGATACCGGGAACCACCAAGTTGTTTGGTGATTTTCTCTACCATTTTGACCGGGTGAGTCCGTTTTACCACAGACACTTCTCCGACGCGGCATCATGGCACGACGCTGCAAAAGAGATTGAGTATCCGGAGGAACGAAGACGCCGGCTCGTTCAGGCTTTGCGTGAGCAGAATGGCGAATGCGCCTCACTTGCGAAGCTCGCACTGCCGGACACTGTTGCCGTTGTTACCGGTCAGCAGGTCGGTCTTTTCTCCGGACCGGCCTACTCTATCTTCAAAGCACTCACGGCGGTGAAGCTGGCGCAACAGCTCGAAGACCAGGGCATTCCGGCTGTGCCGGTGTTCTGGCTTGCGACGGAAGATCACGATTTGGCGGAAGTGGATCACGCCTGGGTGTTCGACGAACAGTCCTCGATCAGGAAGGTGGCGCTTTCCGATACCGTTGCTACCGGTGGCCCGGTAGGGGACGTGAGGTTGAAGAGCGTTCCTCTCGATGAGTTACGCACCGCTCTAGGTGAACTGCCATTTGCAAACGAAGTTTTGGCTCGCCTGGAGGCCAGTTACCGTCCCGGCGCAACGCTTGGATCTGCCTTTCAGTCGTTCTTACGCGAAATATTGCAGGACTTCGGCCTCCTCTACTTGGACCCGCTGGCCCCCGCCATCCGCGCCATCGCTGCTCCGTTTCTTCGCGATGCGGTCTGCCATATTCCCGAATTGATTCAAGCACTTCGTGGGCGGGACAAGGAGCTTGTGGAGTCTGGCTATCACGCCCAGGTACATATTGAGCCGGATACTTCCCTTGTATTTCTGATCAGGGATGGAAAGCGTGTAGCACTCCGTTACCGGGACGGGCAGTTTGCCGCACGAGACCGGTCGTACACGGCAGAGGAGCTGCAGGACATTCCGGCTCAACTATCGCCGAACGCTTTGCTTCGCCCGGTGATGCAGGATTATCTATTGCCCACCATCGGCTACGTAGGCGGCCCCTCCGAAATAGCTTATATGGCACAAGCCGAAGTGCTGTACAGGAATCTGCTGGGACGCATGCCGGTTATTTTTCCGCGCAATAGTTATACACTCCTCGACACCAAGGCAGCGAAGCTTTTGCAGCGCTATAACTTGCCGGTAACGTATCTGTTTGGTCCACAAGAGCAGGTCGAGAGCCGGATCGCTGCGAGGCTCGTGCCTTCGGCGATGGCGGAAGAGTTCAGTTCGGCCCGTTCCGTATTCGATTCGTCGCTCGCCAGATTACGATCGGGTTTAGCGGCGCTCGACCCGACATTGGAACATTCCGCACGAAAAAGCACGGCTAAAATTCACTTTCAGCTCGAAAAGTTGTCTCGCAAAGCGGCCAAAGAAGCAATGCGCCGGGACGAACAGGCGACGCGTAGTGCAGAATATCTGACAAACCTCATCTATCCCCATCGGCATCTACAAGAGCGGCTTTACTCGATCGTTCCGTTTCTAGCGAAACACGGAATGGATTTACCGCAGCGACTTCTAAACGAGACGCAACTTGTGTGCCCAGACCACATTGTGCGGACTGTCTAAGCCGATTCGCGGAGATTTTGACTGTTGTTATACTCGTTTTGATTCTGCAGATTGCTGGAGTGGCGGAACTGGCAGACGCACGGGACTCAAAATCCCGCGGGATTCACTTCTCATGTGGGTTCGACCCCCACCTCCAGCACCATAATTCCGGCATCTTCTTCCGGAAAAGCCCAGCTTACTTGGAAGCCGATGAGCTACAGCCGGTTCGCCCGGGTGCTACAAAGACCGGAAATGCAGAGGATCCCTCAAGTTCTGCAGTTCACGGTAGTAGTAGATTGCTGAAGGCTGTCGTCCGTTGAACTTCAGCGCTCGCAAAAATTCAATTTCCTCCGCAGTGGCGTCGCCGCTTAAGGCCTGATCCGCAAGGAACTCCTCAAACCCCGGCCCCGTGGCGGAGGGCTGGCCAGGTTCTGTTTCGACAAATTCGAAGCGCTTCCGACCTCCGGAGAACAAGGTGCGGCTGATGACAATTTCTACACCGAAGGTTTTAAGATCAATACTCCAGGACTCGATTAACGGATCCAAAAAGAATGCGCAGTTCTCAACAGAATCCTTGAAGACGTCAAGGTCCAGGAAGTTGAGAATAGCTGCCCGCATCTGCTTAGGGCTTTGGCCATTGAGTTCAGCCATGAGGCCAAGCCAACCTTCGTTGGGCAGTTCCTGCCTGACGATTTTCTGTGCCACGCGCAGAAAAGTCTGCGTAACTAGACGTTCCAGCTCTCCGAACGCCTGTTTTTCGAAGATCGCGCGGACTTCTCGTTGCTGGCTGGATTCGCACTTTCGCAGAATCAGCTCTCGAATCTCCTTGAAAAGGGGCGGAGGTTCGTCTGCGATTCTCTTCTTTAACTCTTCCCTGCGCTGAATTTCCGCCAATCTAGAGAGTTCCCCGTCCGGGAGCTTCAAGAACCTGCTTATTCTCCCGTAGATATCGGTGCGGACAGAAGCAGGCGGCAGCTTTTTTCGAGCAAGCAGTTGGGAGATGTAGGATTCAGTAACCCTGGCAGCGGCAGCCAACTCCTTCTGCTCCAGTCCCAGTTCTTTCAGCCGGTGCCTGATTACCAGGGCAATATCCAATAGGAGATCCTGTCTGCGTCCAGTTAACCAAAATTGGTGAACTGGACGTCTTCAGGGTGTCACATTTCCGTTGACAAGTAAACATACTTAACCGATAATAGTAACGTATAGGCACTCTCGTCTGTTCGCAGGTTTATCTGAGCTAAGTCGGACAATCTGTTCTCTTCCCTTAGGCATTCCCACAATCCGGAGGCTACTGTCTCCGACGTTGCTGTTTATCCATATGCTTATCTATAGATGAGCGCAGGCCCGAATCAAGGAGACTCGCCTCATGAACATCCGATCTTCCTACGACAGCACCACTATCGATCCCACGAAAGTAACCGAACTGTTGGGTACACCATCGACTATGTTTCATGAAGAGGCGATTCAGCGAAGGAGCTTAAAAATGCAATTTGCCCTCACCGGGTTCACACAAGATATAGGATTCCGCGTATTCGCATTTGAGGGCACGGGGGCCGATCGTACCCGGACTGCGTTCAAGGTCAGAGCCGACCTTGCCCTGGCGCGAAAATACGGTATCCCTACTCAGGAACTTCCATTCCTATGCCTGGGACTTCTCGAGCGCCTTGGTGAAGGCGACCAACAGCACGCAATCACCTACACCGAAGAAAATATGCGTGTCCATGCGCAGACCTGCGCGGATGCGCGCAATTTAGCGATTCTGAAGAAAAAGCCTGTACGAAGGCCTGTCACCAGCACTCAAACCGGAATCGGCTGGCGCGTTGCACAGCCACAGCGGTCGTAACAATGCCCTGGCAAAACGTGAAACGCTCGTCACTGAGGAGTCGGGCTATAGCGAATGTGTTCTCTACGCACTGCCCCAATTGCCGTTCTGTTGGATTTAGAAGTGTAGGAAGCCGGAATGCCATGGAAAAGGCTCTCCGCTGGATCGTGCTGCCTTACCGGTGCGAACTTTGCGGCCGTCACTTCTTCCTATTTCGATGGCAAACGTCCATTGTCGAAACTGCGTAGCACCGGGATTGTGGCACTCCACGACGTTGACCTCTATCAGCGATGACTTGGCGTGAGTATCACGAATCCACTAAGCACACAACCGAATCACTGAGCCGTTTCCGGCACGCTCTCGACTGGGAGAACATGCCTGCTCCGTTCCGGCACTATGAAGGTTCGCCGATGCTCGATCTGCCCGCGGACCCGCCCGCTCCGAAAATAACAACGCTTGATCTCCTACAAGGGACCTATGGCACTACGCCCGTCGCTGACGGACCGACCTTTCTCTCGCAGTTACTCTTCTATTCCGCCGCCATTAGTGCGTCAAAGCGAGTCCCGTCCACCAGAAACCGCTATGCTTTGCGTGTGAATCCGTCTTCGGGAAATTTGCACCCCACCGAGTTCCACTTTCTCGCGCGGGGGTTAATGCAGTGGCCGGATGGGCTGTACCACTATCGCCCCTCATCGCACATGGCCGAGCAGCGTGCTGTCGGCGATTTTGCAATAAACCAAGTAGGAAGTGGTTCGTCTATCGTATTCGTCCTGACCAGCATTGCTTGGCGCGAGGCCTGGAAATATCAGGATCGTGCCTATCGATATTGCCTTCACGATATGGGGCACGCGTGGCAATCAATCGCACTCGCGGCTCAAGCGATCGGATGCCGCGGTTCTGCCTGTGGTCATTTTCCGGATGATGAAATGGCTCGGTTCTTGCAACTCAATGTTGACGAGTGGCCGATGCTGATCGTTGAACTGCACGGTAGTTCCATTCCAGTGCGCCCTCCGGATGGTGGCGAGAAAACCTGGTCGGGCGGGTGCGCGAACGAGCTCTCAACGCAGCCGGTCAGCTACCCGCTGATCGACGGCATCCATGCTGCAACGAAGCGAACCGGGAGTGAGCGTGGAGGCATCTCCGCGACGAAATTATCGCCCGTGCGATCCGGCGAAGTCCAACTGCCTGCTCCAGCCTCATCGAATCGCTCCTTTGCCGAGGTGGCTCGCGCCCGGCGTTCCGCGTTAGACTTCCGCCGTGATGCCGGCCCAATGTCTCTCGCGCAACTTTCCGCTATTCTCGCCGTCACGGCCCGGCCGCTTTTGGCCGACTTTGCTGAAACACGCTTCATCCAACTGTATCTGTACGTGCACCAAGTCGACGGCCTCCGGCCCGGAGTTTACCGGTATTGGCCGGAGCACGCCCAGTTGGAACAAATCAGGTCTGGCGATCAACGCGTTGCGGCCGCAGGTTTAAGCCTGGGGCAAAACCTAGCCGGAAATGCATGCGTGGCCTTCTCCATGGTTGCCGATCTCCATCGCGCCACTCGCTCCCATGGTGACCGTGGTTATCGCTACGTCCATTTCGAAGCAGGCGCCCTGGGGCAACGGCTCTATTTAGCCGCTGAAGCCCTTGGCCTGGGAGCCACGGGAATTGGTGCGTTCTTCGATGATGAAGTACATCGCTATCTCCATCTTGCGCCGGAGCGTGAGCAGGTCGTGTATCATTTTGCGATCGGCTACCCGATCCCCGATCCGCGCATTGGGGGATCGGGTCACTAGGTCCCTATGCATTTGCCTTGGTCTTTACAGTTGAATCTACGGTACTTTCCTGCAAGCGCAAGGCAATCTAATCCACGAGTTTGGCGGAGAGGACGATGAAAAGGGCGGAACCATCGTTTGCCACATCAGTCTTCCCGACTACTATCTTTTGGCCTTCCCGGATATCAATATTGGATTGCGTGCTTATATTGAAAGATTGATATTGTATGTTGTTGGGAATCGTGCTGATATTCAGCATCACTTTTGCATCAAATTTGAAATTATTCAGATGGATGATCGGCTTGGCCTTGTCCGACGAGACACTTGCGTCATCGTAAATAATCCCGTAACTCCCTGGCTGCTGTGAGACCCCGGAGCCAAATCGATAATTCATGATTCCCGAACTGCTTGCCTGCTTTCCTTGCTGGGAGCGTAGCAACATCGTGCTTAACAATTCATAGTCCTTGTACGGAAAAATAGCGCTTAACTGTTTAATGACAGGCTCAACCGTCGATATGTCTTTGCCGGATACACTGGCACCGAAATTGTTGGAAGCGCCAATGACATACACGATAAGTTCAATGTCGTTTGCGGTCGAGACCGCCGGGGGCACGTCGAGTTCTTTGATCGTCTGCTCGACACTGGCGACGTACTGTGGCTGTCCACTTAGAACAATAACTTTCAAAATGTTATCTCCACTGACGGACACTGGCGTACCAGGGCGCACAAGGTCAACGATTTTGTTCGGATTGCCGTAGCGGATATGAACAATCTTCGTGATTCTCTTCGGCGGCGGCGCGTCCATCGCCTGGGAGAATACTGCTTCCGGCAGTAATGCCAGTGCAACGAGAAAAAGCACTTTGATCATTGGTGTCGTGTCCTTTCGTTTAGCTGCCAGAGAATAACAACGTCTGGATCGGAAGTGGTCATTTTCAATATCGGCGGCCCGTTGTTTTCAGCCAGCAAGGTGACCGTGCGAAGACCAGGCACCCGACGATGCGGCCGTACATGCACCGGCTCTATGTTTGCCGCAAGATTCGGTATCAAAATCTGAACTATTGGACGGTATGGAGCCGGCAAATACGCGGCCGTAACTGTGTCGGAATGAATCGCCCGTCGGGGTTGCTTCTGATGTACAAACAGGCCGGCAACGATGATTGCGGCGGCTGCCGCTGTGATCCAGATCGAACGCTCCGTTGCTTGCTTTTGCTTCCGTAATTTCTGGATTACGCGATGGCGCACACCTTGCAATTCGTTTTCTGCAGGCTCCCCCAAACTTGCCAAGAGAGATCCCTGCATATCCTGAAATTCGGTGAATAATGTCCTGCATCCTACGCAATCGTGCAAATGCTTTTCCACTATGTCGGCTTCTTCCCCTGTAAGATCGCCACCGACATAGAGCGCCAATTGCTCATCCGAAATATGAGTCATATCGAACGCCTCCCGAGCCGCCCCGAGACATAGTTCTTGATCTTCACTCTGCCCATCGAAATCTGAGACCGCACTGTCGTTTCTGAAACACCGGTGATCGCCGCCACTTCCGCAGTGGAAAGGCCTTCCAAGTCTCGCAATACGATCACCTCGCGTTCCCGTTCACTCAGACTGCCGAGAGCGGCAACGACGAGTTGACGTTGCTGCCGAAGTAGGACAGACGCCTCGGCGCTGGGCGAAACGTCGTGCGCCTCCAGGGCATTGTCGAGAGAAATCTCCTGCCTTTTGCGCCGGCGAACATCATGGCAGATATTGACCGTCATGCGATACAACCACGGGGCAAAATCCTGTTCCTGTTGGAATCGTCTCAAATTACGGTGCAGTCGAAGGAACACTTCCTGTGCGGCATCTTTCGCATCCCCGCCGTTCAACAACAGTCGTTGCGCGACCCGCAGAACAAGATTCTGGTGCAGCACGACAATCCGCTCAAAGGCACTCGTGTCCCCCGCCTTTGCTTCCCTGATCAACTCACGAAGCAAATTCGTTTCTGGCATCGAGCGACCTATCCACTGAACCGTTGAGGGGACCGTCATTGCTGGACCGCCACTAAGTGTCTCCACCCTCTATACGTGGAAAAGGCTCGCAGTGTTGAAACAAAACTGCGAGCCTTCGACTGAAACTAAAGATGCTCAGTTATTTCGAGACGATCAACACCTTAAAGCTGTCGGCAGTAACGGCAGGACGCGGGTGAGGATTACTGGCCGTGGCCGCTGGAGCGGGGCCGAGCGTGGCCGATGAAAGATAGATTTTGTGGGTATCGGGATCGAGGGCCATTGTGCGTGCGCTCTCCGCCGTCTTCACGTTCTCCGCCACCGTGAACTTTCCTTTTCCCTTGTGTTGCAACATCATGGTTGGCAGCCCACCGCCTTCTTCTTTGATTACGGTCAATGTGCCATCCTCGCCATTCGATGAAAAGGCGAGATGGGTACCGGGATCGAACCCCGCAGCGTCCGGCCCTTCGCCAATGGCCGGAGTTGCCAAAACTTTTCCATTTTCGGCATCCACCACCGCCATCATTTTGTTGTCGCAGACTGCGAAAAGCCGATGATTTTTAGCGTCTATCGCCAAGCCGGAAGGCGATTGGCAGGGCGATAAAGGCCATTGCGCTTTTACGGCAAGAGTCTTCGGATCGATCTTCGCGATTTCACTCTTGTCTTCAATGTTGTCGTAAATAAATCCTTCGCCGTCGCTCACCGGAAACTCCGGCTTGCCGTCCAGCGCAATCGTGCCAACGACCCGAAAGTTACGAGCATCGATAGCGGTGGCGTCTTTGCTCCGGCCGTTGAAGGCGAATACCCGCTGCGAAGGCGTGTCATAGACGATGCCGTCCGGATTAGTCCCTGCCGGAATTTTTTTCTTCACTGCCAGCGACTTCAGATCGAATGCAACAACCTGATTGTTTTTTCCGTCGCTAATAAAACCGACGCCCAAATCGTTCGCGATGGCAATTCCATGGACTCCACCGAGGCCATCGATTTTGCCAACCATCTTATTGGAGTGGAGATCGACCACATCGACTTCCGTGCCATGCGAGACAAAAAGCCGCCGGTCGGGAGAGTCGACCGTCAGATAATCCCATCGGCCGTTACCGCCGATGGGAATGGAGCCGGTGACCTTGTAATTCTGTGCACAGAGCGGGAGAGCTGAAAGGGCGGCAAAAACGCAAAGCTTGCGGAAATGGAAGGACGGGTTCATAGGATAGAAATGGAGCCTCACTAAAGTGTAGAGGAAGCCCGTCGAGCTCACCTGTAACTATAGGGCTGCCGCGTCCGCGGCACGCTGCCCGGACGTGATCGCTCCCTCAATGGACGAGATGGTCGTGTGATCTCCGCAGACGAAAAGGCGCTCGCTAATCTTCACCGGCTTTGCGACCGGATCGAGCGCTGGAGGCGATTGGAGCGGAAGAGCGTTGGCTACGTAATCAGTGCGGAGGTGCTTCCACTGCGCCGCGTCGGGACCGTACCAATTCTTAAGCTGAGCACGAACGATTGGCTCCAGATCTCCATTCGACTGAAATGCCGGATCGAGAACCGTCACCGAAATGAGTGAAGTGGTGTCAGGAGCGTAGCCGCGCTGCACTTCAGTCAAGACGGAGAGATTATTGATGGGACCATCGCCGTCGCCATTTAATACCAGCCAAGGGCCCTTCACCGGCGTCTTCTGAGCCGCGTAATAGAGGCAAGTTGTCGATGTTGTTGGTTGGGTTGTATCCCTGCCGAGGAGGCGATTTGCTTCCCGTTGTGCCGTTGCGACGATGATGCGGCTGGCAGCGATAAACTCTCCGTCTGCAATTTGAATCCCTTCGTTACTGACGGATGCAACGCGGGTTCCAACCCGCAAAACGCCCGGCCGTAGACGATTGACAAGCTGCTGAGGTATGGCCTGCATGCCTTGTGCCGGCAAAGTGGCTTCGCCCATAGCGAACATGCGAAAGATGAATTCGAACTTGCGACTGGACGTCTGGAGGTCGCGATCCAGGAAAATGCCCCCCAGGAATGGCCTAAAAAAATGATCGATGATGTGCTCGGAAAACCCAAGCTCACGCAGACGGGTCAATGTCGTGACCTCGGGACGCTTCAATAAGTCGGGGAGGGACGGCGAACAAACACGCTGGCGTAGCGAAAGGACCCGCAGTTTGTCTGGAATTGTCGCGACGGAAGACAGTGCCGAAGGGAGGGCCTCCGAAGGCAAGCGCAGCGGGTCGGCAAGCTGGTGAAACCGGCCGCGGTAACGAACTAGCGCTCCCGGATGAAAGCTCTTTAGCCGCAATTCACTATAGTCAATTGTTCGTTGCGTCTGAGGATAAGCAGAGAGCAGTACCTGAAAGCCGAGATCGAGGCGAAATCCGTCCACCATGTTAGTCCGAACCCGCCCGCCGGCACAATTAGATGCCTCCAGAATTTGGCAAGGCACGCCCTTTTGTTGAAGCCGTAATGCGCAGGCAAGACCGGAGAGACCGGCCCCCACAATGACTACCGGTGAAGAAAGCATGAGAATCTATTGACAGTGTATAAATTAGCTTCGACGGGAGGACGGGGGTCTGCGGTATCTACACGCAAAATCATCGATCTGCCGATAAACCTGCCGCACGTGCGAAGCGCTCGGGCAGTGAAAATAGCACTCGCGCTCCTGCTGATCCTCGGTTACTTCCTGCTGCTAAGTTTCGATGGCTTGAGGGCTTACTTCACCAGTGACGACGGCATGAACCTGATCAAGATGCACGATTGCTTCACCGAGCCATTGTGGCGCATTGCGGTTCAAGCGCTTGCTGTCTGCACGCCCGCTTACAGGCCTTTGGGTGGATTGTTCTACCGCATTATTTACGACTTTTTTCACTTCGATCCGCTGCCATTTCGCGTGGCCTGCTACTGCATTCTTACGCTGAATATAGTGTTGGCTGGTTTTCTGCTCCGTTGCCTGTCAGGCCTTTGGGAGATCGCCGCCGTCGGCACCCTGCTATTCAGCTACCACGCGATGCTGACGGACTTGTTCTACAACACCGGCACGATCTACGATCTGCTGTGCGCAACGTTCTACTTGCTCACCCTGCTGCGTTACGTTTACAAACGAAACGAAGAATCCGAGCTCAAACTTCGGCCGATAGTTAGCCTGGTCATCCTGTATGCATGTGCCTTGGATTCAAAAGAGATGGCCGCATCACTGCCCCTAACGCTGCTGGTATATGAACTTTTCTACTACGGCATTCCGAAGAAGTGGGGCTGGCCGGTTTGGCGAAGGTTCCGCGCTATCGCACTCCTAATACTTTTGACCGTTGTCTTTACTGTAGTCAAGACATCCGTGCCGACCTCCATGAGCCGGAATGTGCTTTATCAGCCCCGTTTCGGTCCCCATTTCATACTGCACAATTTGAGCTGGTACTACAACTGGCTGGCGTATCAATATGATTTCTTCACGCCTAGAACGGTGCTGATCGTCGTTGCGCTCATGTTTGCCGTGAGCTGGTTCATGCGGAGCCGCATGATGCTGTTCGGTCTTCTGTTTGCCCTTATTACGATGCTGCCGGTGCTCATTATTCCGCCGAGAAATGGCTTCGTGTTGTACTTGCCGCTGTTCGGTTGGGCTGCTTGGGCAGCCGCGCCGCTCGTGAGTGCCCGGATAGCAGTAACGAGACTGCTATTTCGCGGTCCCAGTGGGCCGCACGCACAAACCACAATGCAAGCTGCCTTACTCATCGGATTGGTCGTCCTCCTGTATCCGATCAACCAACGAAAACGGAATGATCTTCGGTTTTGCATGCGCTTGGAACAGAGTCAGATGCACGACCTTCTGGAACAGTTAAAGAGAAAGTTTCCTGCTTTGCCGCACAACGCCCAAATTGTGTTTGTCGAAGATCCTTTTCAACGTGGCGACTGGGGACTTTCCTTCCTGGTTCGGTTGGAGTACGCCGACCCAACCATTTGGGCCTTTCAGAAAAAAGACCTGCCGAATTACAACCAACTGAAACAGGACTTTGCGTATGCCTTTGCCTATAAACACGGCGAGCTGCATCAAGTCGCAAGGTAGCCGAGACGTCTGAGAGTTACCCTGAAGTATCGATGGCTTTATCTGACCCTGCATACGATTCCTCAAGGCAAAGGTTAGCGGAAATACGGCAGACACTACTCGACCTGCACAAGGCGGTGCTCGATTCGGCGCGAACGGCCTACGAGATCACGCACGGACCGATCGCATCACCGGCAGCCTTTCTACAGATGCTGATCAACGATCCCTCGTTTGCCTGGCTTCGGCCGATAACGGGCCTGGTGGTGCAAATCGACGAGACCTTGGCCGCCAAGAAGCCGCCTGCTGCGTCGCAAGACTTCGATCGCCTCATCGCGGACACGCGAGCGCTGCTATCGCCCTCAAGTGAAGAGGACGGATTTTGGCCCAGATACCAGGTCGCCCTGGATCGAGATCCCGGCGTGGCGATACTGCATGTGCAACTACGAAAACAACTAGGAGAAAGTAACCGCTAGCGATACGCTGGAACGCCGGTGATTTTTTCGCCGATCACGAGCGCGTGAATATGGTCGGTCCCCTCGTAGGTCTTCACCGTCTCCAGGTTGCACATGTGCCGCATGATGGGATATTCACTCATGATGCCGTTCGCACCCAGCAGGTCGCGGCTGAGGCGAGCACATTCCAGGGCGATCTCGACATTGTTGCGCTTCAACATGGAAATATGGGCCGCTTCCGCCTTCCCTGAGTCTTTCAATCGGGCTACCTGCAGCGCAAGTAGCTGCGCTTTGGTGATTTCGGTGATCATCCAGACCAATTTTTCTTGCACGAGCTGATGCCCGGCAAGTGGCTTGTTATCGAACTGCTTGCGGGTAACAACATACTGCCGGGCCGTTTCGTAGCAATCCATTGCGGCGCCAAGAACTCCCCATCCAATGCCGAAGCGCGCTTGCGACAGGCAACTTAAGGCAGCTTTCAGCCCTCTCGCGTCGGGGAGCATGTTTTCCGCAGGCAAAACACAATCCGAGAACCGGAGGCTGGATGTAACCGATGCTCGCATCGATAGCTTTCCATGAATCTCCGTAGTTGAATAACCGGGCCTTGTCCGTTCCACAAGAAAACCGCCAATGCCTTCAGGCGTGCGTGCCCAGACAACGGCCACGTCGGCAATGGAACCGTTGGTAATCCATGTCTTTTCACCGTTCAGAATCCACTCATTGCCACGCTTTTCGGCCACTGTACGCATTCCACTGGGATTTGACCCGAAGTCCGGCTCCGTCAGTCCGAAGCAGCCGATCGCTTCGCCCGATTGCAGCAATGGTAGCCAGCGTTGTTTCTGCTCTTCGGAGCCAAGAGCATGAATGGCATACATCACCAGCGCCCCTTGCACGCTGACGAAGCTGCGGATGCCCGTATCGCCGCGTTCCAACTCCTGCATGATCAGGCCATACTCTACGTTATTCATGCCAGCGCATCCGTAGCCTTCCAGATTTGCGCCAAGAAAGCCAAGACGGGCCAGCTCGGGGACAATCTGTCTGGGAAAAGTACCTTTGCTGTAGGCCTCTCGAACAATGGGCAGAATGCGTTCATCGGTAAATTGCCGGGCGGTCTGCCGCACCAGGAGTTCCTGCTCGGTCAGTAAAGAATCAAATTGAAGATAATCGACACCGGGAAAGCGGACCATAAGAATACGGCTATATTTTAGCGGCAGGGACAAGCGAAGCAGGTTTCATCGGCTATGAGAGATTGTTGCGTTTCGGGCGACTACCTCATCAGCGAATGGCCTCAGTTGCGGCATACGGCAGAGTACTATTGGCGCTGGTCTGCGTTCTTGCGGTCACCGGTAGCCAAAGCTATGCGCAAAAACCCGGCGACGCGGAACTGACCGAAGCATATAAACTTCTCACCGCAAAGGATTACGACCGGGCAATCGACCTCTTTCATCGAGGGCTAGCGCTGCAGCCCGATAGTGCCCGAGTGCACAAGGATTTGGCGTACACTCTATTGAAGGCTGGTCAGGATGAAGAGGCTAGGGATGAGTTTGAGAGCGCCATTAAGTTGAACAGGAATGATGAAACAGCCCAGCTAGAGTACGCCTTCCTTTGTTACGAAACGAAAAAGCCCATTGAAGCGAGACGCATGTTCGACCGGCTGCGGAAACGAGGAAGCACAGCCACGCGAGCGACTGCCGAACAAGCATTTCAGAATATAGACAAACCACTCGCCGAAAATATCCAGCGCTGGCAACAAGCTCTAGCGCAGGCCGCGAATCCAAATGGCATCTCGATGTATAGCGCTCATTGGGAACTGGCGGAAACGGCTGAGTTGCGGGATGACCTTCCGCTGGCGGCCGAGCAGTACGAGATTTGCCGGCAGTTGAAGCCTGACAGGTCGGAGTTGCTCCTGCCTCTAGCGCGAGTATGGCGGCAACTGAACCGTGTAGAAGAAGCACGAGCGGCGCTGCTGGCAGCATCACGTGCGCAAGATTCGCGGACAGCCGAGTTAGCGCAAGCAGACTTAGCTCCGCGTTATCCATATCCCTACGAATTCGAAAAGGCATTGGATCTCGATCCGAAAAATGTGAAGCTGCGAGAAGAGCTCGGATATCTGTACCTTGCGATGCACAAGGAGGCAGACGCCGCGAAACAGTTCGAACAGGTGATGGCGATCAACCCAAAAGATCAAATAGCGCACGACCAATTGGACGCAATTCATGGGTTTAAAAAACGCCCTGCCGCTGAGGCAGTTGCCGCCGCGCCGCAAGCCGTAAACGCTCGGGCCATGGGCATTAAGAGCCTCGCAGCCGGGTACACAAAAGACGCAATCAAGTATTTACAGCAAGCGCACGAGCAGGATCCGGAAGATGCGGAAGTAATGGTAAAGCTCGGATGGGCATACAACGCCGCGAAAAATGATGCCGAAGCCGTGCGATGGTTCGACAAAGCCCGGTTCGCGGAGGACCCCGCGATTGCCGCGGAAGCAGGTAAGGCCTTCCATAATCTGAACGGCGACACTGTGGCGCAGATCACCGTCTGGACTCTGCCGGTGTTTTCGTCGCGATGGAAGGACGCCTTCACCTACGGCCAAGTAAAGCGCACCATACCGTTGCCCTGGAAAAAGGCCAACAAGCTGTTCTCGCTCTACCTCTCCGCTCGTTTCATGGGAGATGTAAAAAGCAGCATGCAACAGAACAGTGCCGTGCCGCAGTACCTTTCGGAAAATTCGCTTATTTTTGCTGCAGGCTTGTCCTCAAAAACGTGGCATCACTTCACGGCTTGGGGGGAAGCGGGCGAAGCTGTCGGATATTTGCCATCGGATAGCCACGACAGAGTTATTCCGGACTATCGAGGCGGAATCAATTTTGCAAAAGGGTTCGGAAGCTTACTAGGAAGCCATGCACCGGGATTCTTCTATGAGACCACGGCGGACGCAGACTATATCAATCGCTTCGACAAGGATTGGTTGTTCCTGTCCCAGAATCGACTAGGCCGTACCTTCCGCGCCTGGGATAACTCGTCCGCGCAGTTGCTATGGAATGTGAATGTTACCCAGGACAGCAAGCATCAATACTGGGCCAACACGATTGAAACGGGGCCCGGAATAAAGCTGCACCTGCCCTGGATGCCCCCGAACGTGTACTTGTCCAGCGATTTTCTGCGAGGTGTTTACACGAACAATCTTTATAATCCCCGGCGGCCGAATTACAACGACGTGCGTGTAAGCCTCTGGTATGCGATGACGAAATGAAAAGAGCCGCCCGTATCATTGCATACCTTGCGTTTGCAACGTTCTCCGCGAGTGCGGCAGTCACATCGTTCACCGTAGACGGCGCCGAAGCTGCACCTTGGATGAAAATTCTCGGTTCGGTAGGAATCGTTGAAGGGGGCAAAATGGCCTCCTCAATCACCATCACCTCACAGGCAGATGCGGCGACGCTGGCCGACGATCAGATTGTAATCGTTCAGGGAAATACGCCTGCCGCGAAAGCGCTAGGGTTCAGTCCTAAAGCTGAATCAGTAGCTGTACGTCAAATCTGCGACGTACACGCCCCGAAGATGCAGATCATCTGGGAGCAACCTCTAAGCATTCCCGCAGAGCAGCTTCCACCCGGATTCCAAATTTTTGCGAGTGAAAAATGGAAAGGCGCTCCGGTGCTTGCTGGTAAACGCACAAAGCACGGAGCTATCTTGTGGATGGCAACCGATCCCGGCCCGACTGGCGGCGACCGCTACCCGTATCTGCTCCAGGCTCTTGTGGATTTAGGCCTCTCGCTTCCCGTGCGTTCCACGACGTTGTGGGCGTTTTTCGATTCCGCTTACCGCATTAGAGCAGACCCCGATTATCTCGCACAGAAATGGCGAGCGGCCGGTATCGACGAACTCCATGTTGCAGCCTGGCACAACATGGAGCCCGATGCTGCCCAAGACGAGTACCTGAAGAAACTGATCGAAGCATGCCACCGAAACGCGATCCTGGTGTACGCGTGGTTGGAACTGCCTCACGTCAGCGAAAAATTTTGGGCGGATCACGCGGCATGGCGCGAAAAGACTGCGCTGGGGCAAGATGCCCAACTAGACTGGCGTAAGTTGATGAACCTTCAGAATCCGGACTGCAAAAGGGAAGTTGCCAAGGAAATAGGCTTTTTGCTTCAACGATTCGACTGGGATGGAGTAAACGTTGCTGAGCTCTACTTCGAATCACTGGAAGGCGCATCGAATCCAGCCCGGTTCACACCCATGAATGACGAGGTAAGAGCGGAATTCAAGGAAATTGCCGGATGGGATCCAAAACTGTTGTTCGATCCATCTTCCACTTACAACGCGAGCAAGAATCCCCAAGCGCTCAGGAAATTTCTCGACTTCCGTGCCGTGCTGGCCTCGCGAATGCAGTCGGACTGGCTGGATGTTATCGGTAAGAGTAAAGTGTCGAAGCCCTACCTGGACGTGGTCTTGACCCACATAGACGACCAGCTTCAGCCGGGGATAAGGGACGAACTCGGAGCCGATATTGCTCGAAGTCTGCCGAAGATACAAGCGCGTCACTGCGCACTTCTGGTGGAAGACCCGGCGACCCTGTGGGATCTTGGGCCAGAGCGATACGCGAAGCTTGCTAAAAAATACGCCCATCTGACCCCAGACCGGGACCAACTTGCTATCGACATCAACGTTGTTGAGCGTTATCAAGACGTTTACCCTACCAAGAAACAAACGGGCGTGGAGTTATTAGAACTCGTACACCAGGCGGCGGATTCGTTTGGCCAAGTAGCTCTTTATTTCGAGAATTCACTAGAGAAACAAGACCTTCCACTGCTGGCCGCGGCGGCAACGACGGCCACGGTAACCAGGGAAAAACCTGACGAGCTGCAAGTAAACGCGCCGAAGCCAATTCGGATTCTCTGGCAAGGACTGGCTCAAATCGATGGAAAACTATGGCCGGTGCAAAACGCCGAAACCGTCTTAGTTCCGGCAGGACGGCACACACTTCTTCCCGCCGTAGGCCTTCTTCCAGTCACGGTCACTGACTTCAATGGCGACATACGGTCCGCAACGGCCGTCAACAATCGTGTGGATGTCGCTTATCGAAGCCGGAGCAGGGCAATTGCGGTACTGAGTGCGCGGGCATCATCCATCGAAGTCGACGGTGTGTCCTATCAAAGGCCTGAGATCGGAAACGAAATGACCCTCATCCTACCGGCGGGGCAGCATGTGGTGACGCTACATCCCTAGGCGGTGACTTCAGCAGGCGGTGACTTCAGCAGGCGGTGACTTTAGCCACGGTCGTTAGTCTTCCGCCTCTCGCCTGGAAATCGTCGAGAATGATACGGCCCTTGCTGGAATCGACGCTCTTAATCGCATCGGTAACCACTTCAACCTGAAAGCCCAGCTCAAGCAATCCAAAAATCGCGAAGTGTAAACAAAACTCAGTCAAAAGTCCATAAACAACGAAACGCTCGACATTTATAGATGCAAGTAAAGGTCGAAGGTTTGGATTGGTAAAACAGTCGATCTTCTGCTTTTGAACAATGATCTGTGAAGTCGCGGCAACGCTGGACTGAATCGCTTTCAGGGCGTCAGGAGCTGTCGTCAGAATCAGCGGATCCTTCAAAAGAGTTCCAACCAGTTTCTGTTGCCCCGTTGTCCCGGCAACACAATGGGGCTTCCACTCGGCGAACTCGGGGTCATCTTCTATGTGAGCGTCCGTCGTGGAAATTACTTGAATGTTACTAGAAAATGCGAAATGGGTCAGCTCGCCTAGGGCTTTGACGATACTTTCAGCGCCAGGAGTATAAAGCGCTCCGGCGGGGTACACAAAATCAAGTTGCGTATCGACATCGAAAAACGCGGTTTTCACACTCCCATTATGTAGGACCGTGCACGAGCGTCCGTGTCCACGCGAATCACTGCTGAACAGGCTGATATTTGCTTCGCAGCATCTCTGCCAAGTCTAAGAGACGAGGACTGACCTCTACCCGGTAAGCTGTCTCGTCCGTCAATGATCGGAGATCGCCGGGGAGCGCGTATATTGCCGACTTCGCATACGCCTGGATCTGTGTGGCCGAAGGCAACGGCTCAATCAGTTCGCCCCCGATGACAACCGGACGCAGCAATGGATCACCTTTCAGGCTGGGATTGCATTCGTCATAGCGCGCGATGAGATCGTGAGTGGGCAGGCGATAAATCTGTTTCGCGGCGGGAACGGTCGCCTTGTCGTCGCTGAACTTGGCGGCGTAATGCGTTCTGCCGTCACGCTGTAATTCGACCAGCTTATACACAGCGGAAAGCGTCGGCGAGTCGGCCGACGTAGCAAGCTCGGTGCCCACTCCAAAGGAGTCGATGGGAGCACCCTCGCTGACAAGCTCCGCCAATCGACTTTCATTTAGGTCATTGGTCGCCATGATCTTGGCATCCTGCAGTCCGGCGGAATCCAAGATTTGGCGCACCTGCCGCGACAGAGTCCCGATATCTCCGCTATCGAGCCGAACGCCCCAGATGGGGTGCCCAAGCCGGGCGACCAGGCGAGCGCCCTCCAGCGTGTCGTAGGTATCGATCAAAAAAACCGTGGATTCGCCAAGCAACTTCTGCAGAGAACGGAAGGAGGATTCCTCGTCGGGAAAAGCCATGGTCCAGGAGTGTGCCGCCGTTCCGAAAACAGGAATGCCGAATCGTCTTCCTGACTCCGCATTGCTGGTGCCGGTGCATCCGGCGATATAGGCTGCCCGGCCGGCCAGAATGCCCGCTTCCGGTGAGTGAGCGCGGCGGCTTCCAAATTCCACAATGGGCCGGCCTTCCGCCGCTATACAACAGCGGGCGGCTTTAGAAGCAATCGTGGTTTGAAAAGCGAAGGTGGAAAGCAGATAGGTTTCCACCAATTGCGCCTCTACTATTGGCGCCCGAACGATCGCGATAGGTTCGCCCGGAAAGATCGGAGTTCCTTCCGGGACGGCAAACATATCGCCGGTAAATCGAAGTTGCCCAAGAAAATCGAAGAAGCTGTCGTGGACATTTGCGAACTGGCCAAGAGAGCGCAAATAGTCGATCTCTTCCGACCGAAACTGAAGCGATAGCAGATACTCGACCGCTTGCTGCAGGCCGGCTGTCACCAGAAAATTCCGTCGCTGCGGCATCCGCCGAACGGAAAGCTCAAACGTAGCGACTTCGTGAGTCTTCTTTGCGGCGAAATAACCCGCCGCCATGGTCAGTTCGTACAGATCGGTGTTGAGAGCAGACATAAGGCTTTGAGGGCCTATGTCTATTTCTGCTTAGCCGAGGCCGACGGCTTAATGGCGCTACTTGCACTTAGGATATCGTCAATAGCTTTCGCGTCCACCACGTACATGGCCGCTTCCGTACCACGCTTGGCAATATATCCGCCTGCGACTTTGGCGAAGGACACCTGTTCGGTGCGTTTACCACCATCGAAAACCACGTTGACTTCCAGAGCAGGAACTGTAAACCCTTTCTCAACGAAGTTCGTCGCCGATAGATCACGAAGCTTGTCAATCAACGACTGAACAGAAGCAGAATCCATGGTTTGACCATTGAATTTCCAAGTCTGATTGGTCCTTGCATAAGCCTTGTCGCTTGCGCCCTGCTTCAACTCAAGCTTATCGGGATCGGAGAATCCGAAATCGAAGATTTTCCGGTTGCGGTAATCGTCCAGAGACTTCTCCATTTGCTTACCTAAGTCGGCTGAGATCTTGTAAACACCAGGAACAACGCTACTCTTTGCGTAATAGTTATCCTTGTTCTTGCGGACTTCCAGCGATTGCGTCCCGGAAACACCGGTCATCTTCACGGTCGCGACCGGTTGCCCAGTCTTGAAGGAACTGTCGATCGCCTTGGGGTCTTCCATTCCGGAGAGATCCATCTTGGCATCGGTGAGTTTGCGGAGCAACTCTTCCACTTGGAAGTTATCGGCGCGATACGGCTTTGGCTTCTCGATTCCCCAGTCGCTGGCGTTTTGCTTCGCGAAGACGATCTCCGACTTAGGCGCGCTAATCTCCAACTGTGTTAGCTTGTTCGAATCGAAAGTGAGTAGTCGTTTATCACGCAGGTCATTCAGCCCCTTGTCGAACGAACTGCGCACCGAAGAGGCAATCGCGTCGATTTTAGGAGAGTCGCCTTCACGAACGTAAACCAGAGAGCCCGCCGGAACATCATCTCCGAATGAAACGACCTCGGACTTGCCGTTCTTTTCTTTGACCGTAACCGTCAGGGTAGGATTGGCCAACCCATACTTGCCGGGATCTGAAGTCTTTTCTTCCACCACACTGTCCGCGGTAAGCGGACTTAGGGAAGATGTGATCGAACTGATAGCATCCTGGTCGGCTGGGAGTTGTTGTGGCGACGTGATCACCCATTTCCCACCCGAGCGCTGGACCGTAGTGCTGGAACCGTCCTTCTTTTTGATCGTCAGTTCCTGGATTGCAGTATCGGATATGTCGGCGAGCTTGGTCGAACTTCCCGCGCTAGGCTTAGGTTCCGATGACTGAGGATGCCGATTGGCCCACCAGACAACCCCACACAGCGCCGCAAGAACGATGGCCGCCGCCAATAGGTTACGAGGCTTCATGTTATCTCCGCTTCAGGAAAATGGAGATGCCGGACACGATGATCAGCAGTGGCAGCGCGATAAGAACCGAGTAGGCGAACACATTCATCTGCCGTTGCGTCACATTTAACCGCCGGTCTTCCGGTGCTTTGGGCCGAATCGAGATGAGATCCTCGTCCGACGAAAGCCAGTTCGCGGCGTTTACCGCTAAATCGCGATTCGCCTGAAATCCAAGCATGGCGTTATCGACAAAACCAGACGATCCGATCACCACAAACCGGCCAGGATTGTTGGGACTGCCGGTATTGTAATCGCCCGCCGCGCCAAGCACAAATGGACCCTTTTTGTTGCTCGGATCACTTGGATTCACCTGATTGGAGTTCAGGTGCGTGGTGGCGATCGCTCGATTGGTGGTGGAGAATAACTTGCTGACGGTGGTCTTGCCAGTATTCTTCACCTGTAGTGACCGGGAGAGCGGGAAGCCTGTGGCCGCGCCCTTTAAGTCGTTCACAATCGGGTGCGGATCATAGGTGGAAACCAGCGGAACCTCTGGGCCGAAGCCGAAAAGCTGACCCATTGGATTCTCTTCGAGCACAAGATCTTTTTCAAGCACCACGCCCCAACTGGCGAGCAGGTTATCCAAGGCATCGTTTTGCGCAAACTGTGTGCGGCCAAAGTCGAGCGGCGGATCCATCAAGAACATCACCCGGCCGCCATGCTCTACATAGTTTTGGATGGCAGTCACCTCGTTTGCCGTGTAGGTTAGCTGCGGCCCGGCAACCACAAGCACTTTGCAGTCGCCGGGAACTTCCGTTTTGTCCAGCAGGGATATCGGATCGGCTTGGTAATTATCGTGCTCAAGAACTGTCTTGAATTTCGACAGGCCGTTGTCGGAGGTGTCGTCAAGCTGATGCTCATGGCTGCCCGTTACGAAACATACTTTGCGAACACCCTTAAGGTCTTTCAAAAAGGCCGACGTAATACCTTCTTCGGTGAGCGACTTAGCCTCTTCGCGGCGTGGGCCGATCTCGACGTACGCAGTTCCCGGGAAACGCAGGCCATAGGCGCGCGCGATCACAGGCTGGGCTTTGTAGTCCACATAATTGATATGAATCTTCGGCGAAAGATTGGCATACCGGTCCAGAAGCCCCTTGGCTTGGTTGAACCCGCTTGCGGCATCGATATACGTAATGGTGGCGGTGCCCTTCAGATTCTTAACGATCTTTTTCGTCTCGGGCGACAGCGTGAATTGCTTGTTACTCGTGGTGTCGTAGGACTTGTTATAGCGGTTCGCGAGCCAATTCACCAGAATCAGGGCGGCAATTACAATGATGGTGTACAGCATTGCCGTCGCGCCGTAACGCGCCTGACGCGCGGAAACAGAACTTTTTGAATTCTCGGCTGCCATTATGCTCTCCACCTCAACGATTCAAGCGAACGGGATGTGAGGAACAATCCTAGAAAAATCATGGATAGGTAATAAACAATGTCTTTCGTGTCAATCACGCCCCGCACGAAGCTATCGAAATGACTCACGATGGAGAAATAATTGAAAAACTGAACAGTATCCGAGTTGCCGAAAGACGTGGTCCAATTCAAGATCCATAACAGAAGTGCGAGAGCAAATCCGATGGCTCCGGCCACGATTTGATTCCTCGTCAGGCTGGAAATGAATGTTCCCAGTGATAATAGGCATGCCCCTTGCAGAAAGATGCCCAGGAAGCCAGTGGCAACCGGACGCCAGTCGGGCTGCCCGTAAACGAAGAGGAAGACGTAATCCAAGAGCAGAACAGCCAAAAGGGCTGCGTACATGAGGACTGCCGACAGCCACTTTCCGATAATGATTTCGAGATCGTGAACCGGAGAAGTGATCAGCAGTTCAATGGTGCCCTGCCGCTTTTCCTCGGCGAACAACCGCATCGAAATAAGGGGAATCAGGAATAAACTAACCACCGCCATGTTGGAGAATAACGGCCCAATCACCTGTTCGTTAACGTTCATCGGCATCTGCTGGCCCGTCATTTGCCCTTCCAGCGAAGCCTTCACAAATGCGATCGTGATGAGCGTTGTGAACCCGCCACTCAGAATCGAAAATATCGTCAATAAAACCCAGGCAATAGGAGATACAAAGTAACTATAAAGTTCCCGCCTGCATATCGTAAGAATGTTTCTCAAAGAGCGCCCCCGGAATTATCGGCGCCGGTGAGTTGCAGGAAGACTTCTTCCAGGCTAAATGTGGTCGATTTCATTTCTAATAAGTTCCAGCCGGATTGCACAATAGCGCGAGCGACATCCGGGCGAACGTTATGCCCGGACAGGCTCTCCACTTCGAAGGTGATCCGATCGCTTGAGCTGTTTGTTTGGAGAACTTTGCTAACGCCGGGAACCTGTTCCAGTCTCTGCTGGACCACCACGGTGTCTCCGATACCCGCTGTTTCCACTTGAACCTGCACGGCATTCCCCGTGCCGCCGCGATGCTTCAGATGCTCCACCGAATCGGTAGCCACCAGCTGGCCCTTGTTGATGATGATGACCTTCTGACAAACTGCTTCCACTTCCGGCAGAATATGGGTACTGAGAATAATCGTGTGTTCGCCCGAAAGACCCTTGATCAGCTCGCGAGTCTCGTTGATCTGCTTGGGATCCAGGCCTGACGTTGGTTCGTCCAGAATCAGAACGTCGGGATTGTGGATGATGGCCTGTGCCAGTCCCACGCGCTGCCGGTAACCTTTTGACAACTTCGCAATGAGCTTCGATTTAACATCCGAGACCGCGCAGCGTTCCATCACTTCCTCGGTACGCCGCTTCACGTCACGTGCAGGCACGCCCTTCAGATTGCCGACAAAATGAAGATAATCCTCAACGCTCATTTCAGGATAAAGTGGTGGCGCCTCCGGTAGATAGCCGATGCGCTTTTTAACCTCGAACGGTTTTTCGAAGACATCGAATCCCGCAACGCTTGCCTGCCCCGCGCTTGGCGGCATAAAGCACGTCAAGATTCGCATGGTGGTCGTTTTGCCTGCCCCATTCGGCCCCAGGAAACCAACAATATCTCCCTTCTCCACCGAAAAGGAAATGTTATCGACCGCGACCTGACGCGCATATTTCTTCGAAAGACCTTCAACCTGAATCATAATGTCTTAGTTGGTGAATAGTAGCCCAAAAGATGTAACTAGGCCTTCTTCATGCGCCACAAATTAAATACTTCCCGACTGAGGCGCTATCGAACCGAAAGTATAAGCATATTGAAGCCGGGAAATGGCTGTCAAATGAGACGGGCGAGTAACGGAATAGTTAGGGAGAAAACAAGTGGCGTCATTCACTTACTGCGCCCCAAGTCCGACAATCTGAAATCCTGCGTCTACAAAGATGATATTGCCGGTGACGCCCCGGCCCAGATCGCTCGCCAGAAAGGCGGCGGTATCTCCTACCTCGGCGGGGTCGGTATTGCGCCGCAACGGAGCCAAAGCCGGAGCGTTATCCAAAATCTTCGAAAAATCACGAATGCCGCGCGCCGAGGCCGTTTTGATCGGTCCCGCCGAAATCGCGTTTACCCGAATACCACGAGGACCAAGATCGCTGGCCAGATAGCGAACGGATGCTTCGAGCGCGGCCTTTGCCACCCCCATCACGTTGTAATTATGAACAACGCGGGTTGAGCCGAGATACGTAAGCGTCGTGATCGAACCGCCCTTCGTCATCAGCGGAGCCAGCGCTCTGGAGACAGAAACCAGCGAATAAGCGCTGACTTCCTGAGCGAGCAGGAATCCGTCCCGGCTTGTCTCCAGGAACGGCCGGCTCAGATCGTCCTTATTGGCGAACGCAATACTGTGGACAATTGCGTCGAGCTCGCCGCCGGAGTTCTTCAATTCGGAGGCCAAGTGCTCCAGATCTTCCGGCTTGGTCACGTCGCAGTTCAACACTCGCTGCGCCTTGAGTTCCGCTCCTAGTTCTTCCACGGTAGCTCGCAGCCTGTCACCTTGATACGTGAGGACAAGCGACGCACCTTCACGCACCAGAGAGGCCGCGATAGCGTAAGCGATGCTCCATTTATTGGCGACTCCGAGCACAAGAGCAGTTTTGCCAGCGAGCAGTTGTGGCATGAAGGGCCATTGTAACGCTTGGGACGGAAAGCGAAGCTGTTCGCAGAGAGCAACTTCTCTCGGAAACTACTGTATTTGATAGCTAACATCCAATCGGTATCCACCAGCAGGAGGTTTGCTCATCGTCTATATGCGTTTGTTTTTGCACCCGAATCGAGAGAGTCAGCGCGGTTCAGCGATGGTTCTGTTCGTCGCTATCTTAGCGTTTGTCCTAATACCGATCGTTGGACTTGCAATCGATGGTACGATTCTTTACGTTGTCAAAGCAAAATTAGTGACGGCAGTGGATTCAGCGGCTCTCGCAACGGGAAGATCGCTGAGCGCGAGCAGTAGTTGTGACGGTTCCGGCTCGTCAGGCCAAGATATTGCTTCGACTTACTTCGATGCCAACTTTCCGGCAAATACGATGGGAACCTCCGCGTCGAGCGTTAGTGTCGCGTCTACCTGCGATCCCCAGAGCAAAGTTCGTACCGTCCAGGTAAAAGGATCGGCTACCGTACCGCTTCTTTTCTCGAGGATATTCACGTCGGGTCCAGTAACTGTATCGGCATCCGGACAGGCATCCCGGCGCGATGTGAATATTGTTCTCGTCCTCGACCGTTCCAGTTCCATGATCGCGAACAACGTCTGCAGCGTAATGAAGAGTTCCGCGGAGAACTTCGTGAATATGTTCACCGACGGTCGTGACCAGCTTGCGTTAATCACGTTCATGATTTCGCCGAATCTCGACTATCCTCATACTCAATTCTTCAAATCTGGCCCGGTAAGTCTGACGTCAACAATTTCCAACTTGCAGTGCGGCGGAAATACAGGGTCGGCGGCCGCGCTGATGAGTGCCTATACCGAAATCCAGAACATGAATGAGCCAGGAGCGCTGAACGTCATCGTCTTCTTTACAGATGGCCGGCCAAATGGCGTAACAGCACATTTTCCAATCAAGTCCGGCAGCACGTGTCAGCCGACTGCGGATGGCACTTTGGATGGTGCTATCGAGCAGGTCAATAACGACCAAGATACAGGCTCGATGTGGACTTCGGGCGTGAACACCATTTCTGGAAACAGCAATATCTCTGGCACCGGTCAGGCACCTATCGGTGCGCCGGGATGCGCGTTTGCAACTAACTCTAACAACATGAAGCAAGATGTAGACTACATGCCGGCATTGGACTGGTGGGGCAATTCGACGTCCGGCTACAAACAATACACGGCCGCGCAGCTCAATGCACAGGGTTTTCCTAGAGTCGATGTTCCGACGGCAATTACCTTCGCTTCGACCAACGTTGCCGACGCGGCGGCTCGCGCGATTCGTAGCGACCAGACATATCGTCCGGTAATCTATGTGATCGGATTAGGCGGAACGGTGCAAGAGCCTTTAGATCAGGATTTTTTGCAGCGCGTAGCTAACGTTCCGCAAGCCTCAAGCTTTGACCCGACTCAACCGCAAGGCTACTATGCCTACGCGCCCAATGCCGGCCAGCTTGGCAGCGCATTCCAAACCATTGCTTCTCAAATTCTTCATATATCCCAGTAATGGGCTCGCGCGATGCCCGGCCCCGATGTAAGTAAGAGAAAGCGTGACTCAGAAAAGCGACGAAGCCGCGGCTTTGCTCCCAATAAAGCCGGTCCAATCCAACGAATGATCTATCACGGTGACCTCGGACGCGTACGCAAACTGATTGCCCTGCTGAAAACTACTTAAAAACGAGGAACTAGCGGTACTCGGGAAGGGCGAAATTGTTTGATCGCTGGAGTCTGTCAGATAGGCATTCTGGGCCACATTGCCTTGCGCATCGGCCATATCGGAGGCAGGTGGAGTGCCGAACCGGCTTGGAATAACTCCTACACCGCCGATTTGGATCTGCCGGGTAATCACGTATGTATTTGCATTCGTGCAGGCGCCTTTGATATTAGCGGAGTCACAATTGCTCTGAGTGACGTAAGTAATGGTTGTCAGTATGACCGCGCTATTGGTTTGTTTCGGCCCAATTCCGAGGGAACCGCCTATGGTGGTCAACAAAGTTTGGCTGGCGCTCTGTAAAAAATCAACACCGTTTGCATACATGTGGCCCGAATCGCGGCACACCTGAGTTACCTCGATTTCGCGGACTAGGGCCAATCCTATCGCAGTAGTTCCCAGCAGCAGGGGCATCGTAACCAAGCAGCACAATGCAAATTCAACGACGGCGCCGCCACGTTCTTTCCCGTCCCTTGCTAAGGATCGTTTCATCTCAGAAAATGGCTACTGATGAGCTTCCATGATGTCGGAGGCCGCGGCCGAAAGCGTAACGGCTGTAAGGCCGGGCCATGCCGGCACCAAAGGGTTTATTACTACGCCGCTTACCGATACTTCGACGAGATTGCCGCCTGCATTCGCTGAGTTACCCGTGAGTGGCGTCGTAAGATTGCTCTGCGCGTAGTATTGAACCTGGATTTGCGCAGTTGACAACTTGGGAACACCGATCGCGTTGCTAATGACCCGTTGCTGAATATCTGGAATTTGTTGGCCGGTCACGGCAAAACGGCAACCCTCCCGGACGGCATGTTGGAGGGTTGCCTTGGCGAAGATAACCCACGCGATACACATAATCAGGAAGACCAAACTGAACAAAGGAATCAAGACCAGAGCAAACTCAACAAGCTCCGTCCCCTGTTCACCAGCCGCCGCTCGAAATGCGCGTCTCATACCGTCCTTGGGGAAACGGTCGCCTGATTCTGTACACACGGCGACCACCCTTGCAACTACAAGCTCATCTTGCGTTTGCGGCGGCGCTTCAAATAAGCAAGCAGGATGACCCCTGCGGCAATCCAAAGAATCGTCTGTACAATCGTGTTATCCATACGGGTGTGCTCCTTGATGAACGTGATGTGTTCTCTAAATAAGTGCTTCCCAGCAATGAAAAATCGCTACTTCATCCCGTTAATACTCGGGAGAAAATTCTTCATAATCTGCAGAAGCGCGGGCCCGATCACCACAATGATCAACGACGGCATGCAAAAGAAGAAAATCGGAAAGATGAGCTTCACGCCCACTTTCCCGGCCCGCTCCTCCGCCATTTGACGCCGCTTCACGCGCATGAAATCTGCCTGCGTGCGCAGAGCGTCCGCAATGCTTGTCCCGAATTTATCGGTCTGAATCAGAATCGCGGCGAGTTTTTTCACTTCTTCCTCGCCGGTCCTGGTCGCCAGGTTCCGCAGGGCGGTAGCTCTGCTCGCGCCAGCCAGAATCTCCATATTTACGAGCGCAAATTCTTCGCTTAAAGCCCGATGAACCAGCTTGAACTCACGGCTGACGTTGAGAATCGCCTGATCTAGAGCGCAGCCGGCCTCGCTGCAAACCACCAGCATGTCGAGCGCATCGGCCAAAGCATAACGTATCTGTTCCTGCCGCCTCCTTGTGAGTCGCGAAAGGACCAATCCCGGGCCCATATACCCGATCGCTCCGCAAAAAACGGGCATCAGCAGGCGCAGCGTTGGATTCGGCGCGTAATCGCGAAGCAGAAACCCCGCCCCCAGCAGCATAGCGGCCCCAAGCAGCTTGGCGCCGACCAGGACGTAACCAGCCGAATCGGACCGGAATCCAGCCGCGCTGAGATCTTTCTTCATCATGTTGTTCTCTGCGGGCGAGGAGGGCATCAGGGTACCAAGACTGGCGAGTGCCTCAGCGACTATCTTTCCCATCGATTTGCTGGCCGCGCTCTCGCCTCCCATTGCACCGGACGAGTAGGTTTCCAGTTGCTTCAGCATGCGAGCGGGCTTGACGTACTGTAGATAACCGAACGCCGTAATGGCAGAGACGAGGACGAAAAATAACAAAACGCAGAAGAGAAGAGCCATGCCGCTTACACCTTAATGTTCGTAATCTTTTTAATGCAGAGGAAACCCACAAATTGGCCCACGATAGAGCCCATTACCATCAAGCGGCCATCCGGATCGGCAAAAAGCGTCAACAGGTAGCCGGGCGAAAGAAACAGCATGAGAATCGCCACACCTGCCGGCATCAACACCAGCACGAGTCCGGTGATACGGCCATGGGCGCTCACTGCTTTCACCTGCCCTTTCAAGCGAAACCGGTCGCGAATAACATGCGATAGCTTGGAAAGGATTTCGCTTAAGTTGCCGCCGGTTTCTTGTTGCAGTAGCACTGAGGAGACAAAAAAGCGCACGTCAACCAGGGGCACCAGCATCACAAGTTTCCCAAGCGCCACGTCGAGTGGCGAACCGAGATGAAGATCCTGCAGCGCCCGGCGAAAAATGGAAGACAAGGGCTCGGGCGAATCCACGACCAGCATTTCCAGCCCCACCGAGAAGGCATGCCCCGCCCGCATTGATCGCCCAAGAAAATCCAATGCTTCCGGAAACTGCTCCTCGAACTGGCGTATTCGCTTAGCCCGTTTTCGGGAAACTACGTAAAAGGGCAAAAAACCGCAAGCAGCGGCCAAGGCAGGAGAAACGAAAGCGCGGTAGCCAAACTCTGGAAGCTGGGAGCTGAAGACCAGTCCCGCGGTGCCGAACGCTATGGAAAGAAGCGTAAGTTTGGTGCCGTTCCAGCTCATTCCCGCCTGATCGAGAAAAAGATCTAGGCGGCTTGCCAAACCCATCCTGCGAAGCATCTTTTCCACGCTGTTCTCAATGCCGGCAGGCCGGAGCAGTTCCACGGCACGCTCTGCCATGATTGGGTCAGCGGTTCGCAGCATCGCTCGGATCTGATTATTCTGCTTGGTCTTGTTAAACGCGGCGCAAAAGCCCAAAAACAAAATAACCGCCGTAAAAATCACGGCAAAGATGATGGCGACCAGCAGCAGAGGCATCAGCTTACCTCGACCACGCTTTGGAACAGTGCGGCTGGGAATTCAATCCCCGCTGCTTTTAATTTCTCAGCAAACTTAGGTCGAACTCCGGTGGCGCGAAAACGGCCCAACACCCGGCCATCCACGCTGAGCCCAGTACGCTCGAAGAGAAAGATATCCTGCGTCGTGACCTGGTCGCCTTCCATCGAAACGCACTCGGTGATATGCGTCACCTTGCGCGTGCCATCGCTCATTCTGGAAATCTGCACAAAAAGGTCGACCGCCGACGCGACCTGCTGGCGAATGGAACGCATGTTGAGATTGCTGCTTGCCATGCCGATCATCACCTCCAGGCGGCTAATAGCATCTCGCGGGCTATTTGCGTGAATCGTGGTCAACGAGCCGTCATGGCCCGTGTTCATCGCCTGCAGCATGTCGAGCGCTTCTTCGCCGCGGACCTCGCCGACAACAATGCGGTCGGGCCGCATACGGAGCGTGTTCATCAGGAGCTGCCGCTGCATAATCGCTCCTTTTCCTTCAATATTCGGCGGCCGGGTTTCCAGGCGCGCGACATGCGGCTGGCGCAATTGCAGTTCGGCGGCGTCTTCAATGGTGACGATTCGCTCGGTGGCGGGAATAAAGCCCGACAGCATGTTCAGAAACGTGGTCTTACCCGCTCCGGTACCCCCCGAAATAATGATGTTCAGACGAGCTTTCACGCACGCTTTCACCAGCTCCAGCATGTGCTCGGTAAGCGATAGATTGCGGGTGAGGTCGACCGGCTGTAATGGCGCGCCTCCAAAACGGCGGATAGAAAGCAGCGGCCCATCGACAGCGAGCGGTGGAATAACAGCATTGACACGGGAGCCGTCGGGCAGTCGCGCATCCACCATGGGCGACGACTCATCGATGCGACGGCCTACTCGCGACACGATGCGTTCGATAATCCGTAGCAGGTGCGCATCGTCCTTAAACTCGATGTTCGTGCGCTCCAGTTTGCCCCTGCGTTCCACGTAAACCATGCGGGGCGTCGTTACCAGAATGTCGGAAACGGTTGGGTCGCGAATGAGCGCTTCCAGTGGGCCCAATCCAAACACCTCATCCAATACTTCCTCAATCAGGCGCTCTTTTTCGAGAAGGCTGAGCGGCGTTTTCTCCTCGTTCACCAGGGAGGAAATAGCGGGGCGAATCTCCTGTTTTAGCCGCTCCACCGGTATGTTGGACATGGCTTCCAGATTGAGCCTCTCCAGCAGTTTTTTGTGTACGGAGAACTTGAGTTCCTGATAAAGTGTGTTGGATTCCGGCTTTCCGTTCGGCTTCGGATCGAGCGGGCGCGTGGGCGCTCTTTGAATGTCTACTGGACTGGTCATTTTTATCTGAACACCTTCCTGAAGCGGCGATGGGATTAGCCAAACAAGCTGAACTTCTTCTTTGCACTTATCGGCTGCATGCCGGTAATCTTCGAAGTCAGCAGGCCGAATTGTTGCGCGAGCCGATTATCGGGAGGAAGCAGCGTGCCGCTGGAGTAGGACTGGTATAGGCTCGGATAGTCGTTGGGAAGCATGGCATAAAGAGGCCGCCCCAATATCTTGGCCAGCTCATCCGTGGTCATATCCATCGTCTTAGGGGTACGATTGATCACCAATTGCAGCTTGTCCAAGCTGTCGCCGCGCTCGGTCAAAAGCCGGACAATTGTCTTCAGCCCATGCAGCGCCGTCACCTCTAGTACCGCTACCAGAAGGATCTGGTCTATCTCCTCGTAGAGATCGGACACAATGCCATTCAGACTGCGTCCCAGATCCAGGACTGTCCAGTCATGCTGGGTCCTCATGAAACGGACCAAGTCCACCATGTCCTGCTTCGGAACATATTGGTCTTGCGAAAAGGAATGAGGAGCGGGAACCACATCGAGCCCCGGCCTATATTCCACAGTTAAGGCCTTCCACAAGCTTTCATCCAACCGGGAAATGTTGTGTACTGCATCGAGTACCGAATAGGAAGTCTTCGCCTTCATGGCGAACCCAACCATTCCCGAAACCAGATCCATGTCCGCAAGCATTACTTTGCGCCCCGTTTTCCGGTGAAGATCATCCGCCACGTGGCAGGCAATCGTCGTGGACCCGCAGCCCCCTTTTGCCGAAAGAAAGCCGATCACCTTGCCCCGGCGCTTCCCACCGCCGTCAGCCGCGCCGGCGATCAACATCCGCTCCAGCGCTGGCCGGAGATTTTCGTTCCAGGGCGGATGAATAAACTCGTGTACGCCCGATCGTAGTGCGGTCAAAATGCTGTCGGGGTCCGGACTGGTGTGCAAGGCGGCGACCTTTGTATGCGGCGTGCATGCCTTCACCTCGCGAAGCGCATCGCCAAGACGCGCCAGCATCGGGCCGAGTTCCAGCATAAGCACTTCGGGTTGCTCTTCCCGCAGTCTGTTTAGTACGTTCTGCCAGTTGCTTTGATCTTGCGTGTTCAACGCGCCCGAATCGCGCTCGGATTTAAGTACGCCTGCAATGTCCCTTTGCAAGGCGCTACTGCTCGACGCTAAAAGTAAACTTGCGAATTTCATAGGAACTCAACCATTAAGGCTTTGATGACACCGACGGATCTGGCTGGTCCGGAGTCATTTTAAGCACCGGTCTAACACCGCTGTTATCTGTCGAAGAATGACTCGCGCCGTCATTGTCCAGGTTTGCCAGCGCATTCGTGAGCACTTCCACCGGCAATGTATTGGGACGCGGCAGATTCCCGCCAGTCCGAGCCGGTACGGTCGGGTTCTGTGGTGGAATCTTGGCCGTATCCTTCAAAAATACTTTTGGCATCTCGACTGTTGGAATCGGAGCGCCTGCGGGAATCGGCTGTACGATTTCGGGTGTCACTACCACCAGCAGTTCAGAATTGTTCTTTAGTAGTGCCCGGGATTCGAAAAGCTTGCCCAAAAAGGGAATGTTGGCGAGACCGGGAATTTTGCTGATCGTCTCCGTCAGCCGGTTGTCCAAAAGTCCCGCGATCACCAGCGATTGTCCGTTTTGAAGCTCCACATTTGTCTGCACTTTTCGGACGTCCAGTCCAGGAATCGTGTAGCCGCCAACCGTAAGGCCGTTAGCAGGATCGAGTGAGCTCACCTCTGGATTCACCATCAGCCGGATGGTTCCCCGGGGTGTCACCGTCGGGCGGAAATTGAGGCGAATGCCAAATTCGCGGAATTGAATGGTGATTTGCCCGACACCGGAGCCGCCCCCTTGCAACGTCGGAAAGGGAAACTCTCCGCCGGCGAGAAAGCTGGCTGAATGACCGCTCAGGGTGAGAAGATTCGGCTCCGCCAGAATCTGTGCCAGTTGTTTGGCCGCCAACGCTTGGATGTAGGCGCCGACGTTTATGTTGGGCCGGTACAAGAAGATGTTGAGCGGGTTGGGGATGGTAGTGGTTGCGGGCGTCTGTGTGAAGTCAAAAGTGGGAGGGCCGCCGAATTGCCCGGTGGAAATGGAACCCGGCAAGTTGGAGGTCGCGTCGCGGAAGAAATTCGCCCCTAGGTTCAGCGACGCGGCACGGTCCACATTGGCGAATCTGACTTTCAGCAGCACTTGCGGCTCACTCGGGGGAACCGCCACGTGGAGCAAATTGATCACCTTGCCGATCGTCGAGCAGATGGCGACGGCACGGTCGGAACTCGACAGGTCGTTGGCCACTCCGCGTAGCAGGACGTATCCGCCTTGAAAGCTGATCGAAATATACTGACCGGGAAGTTCACTGTGGAGCGCCTCGCGAACCCCGTCAATACGAGTCGCGTCCGGCAGTACGTGAACGTCATACAGTTTGCGCGCATTGTGGCTGTCCCAGAGAATCAGACTGGTGTCCCCCGGCGTTTTGCCATTCAGAACCAGCTCGGTCCGGCTGACGGCGACCGCTTCGGCCAGATCTCCATTCGCAACCGAAATGCGCCGGATGCCGCCGGGTGATTCAACGATCAGCGACTTGCTTACGAAGACATTGAGATCCGAAGAGGAATCAGTCTTGGCGCCGATGCTGGACTGCTGTTGAGCCCCCAAGAGCGCCGCCCACAGTAGGGGAGCGATAAGAATGTGACGAGGGCGAATCAATTGCTGCCTCCAGGAATGTCGATGACTTGCTCGCTTCGTTTCGAGCCATTGAAGACCTCGACCATCGGCGCCTTGGGTTCGCTCTTTGCGATCCTCTGTGGTTCAGCAATCGTTCGCAGCGGCATAGCCGGCTTGGCAGCAGGAGAAATGCCGAACAACTTGGCCATGGAGGTCCCTTGTGTCGTTTGTTCCTTTGTATCGAGAGGATTTCTCAACACCAGTTGAATCTTGGTTTCGTTGCTGGCGAGGGCGAGCGCTTCTGCTTGGTCAGGCTCGACCAGGAGGTTGACAACCTGGACCTCTTCCGGCTTATTATCGACTTTTCTTTCGAAGTGTTGACCGGCCGAGAGGACTTCGATGTTCTGAAGTATCGTGCGTGTCATCATGTTGCCTGAGCTACCCTCGGAGTAGTTCGAGCCGCTCCCGGAAACAATCACGTCGACGTGCATGCCCGGCAGCACAAAGCCGGCTAATCCGACCACGTCATTCACCCGAAGCGCCACCGCGCGCATGCCGACCGGAATCGTAGCTGCCAAACCAGCGCCAGCTCCCTTCGGAGCCAATCGCTGATCGACGAACGGCTCTCCTTTGTAAATGTTGGCGATGACGCCTCGGCCAACAATCTGTTGCGGAACATTGATGACCCCTTTCGGAGCAGACGCATCATAAGAGACCTGTTGCAGATCGCCCTCCTTGATCAGAGAACCGACCTGTAGATCATGTGCGGCAACGACCAGCTTTGTTCGAGACGCAGGTCTGCGACCAGTATTTCTGATCTGCGCGGCAAGAAGCTGGTAAAGCAACAAGCTTGCAACGCCGGCTATAACAAGCGCGAAGAAGAAGACTGAGAGTAACCGGCGATTCATAAGATGCGTAGCCCGTGTGTGTTGAATTTAATCGAGTGTCTTAACATTGGTAGGTTAGTCGCGAGAATGGGAGCAGGTAAGTGCACACTCCGACCGCTATCTGCTCCCGGATCACCTAACTCGCCGCCGCGTTTGTAGCCGCAGCACCCAGCTTGGTGCTTACTGCGTTGAACATTGTCCCTATGCCGGTCGAAACATTCTTGAGCGTTGCTATGGCCGCGAGAGCGATGAACGCCAGTAGCAGCGAATACTCCACTAAATCTTGTCCTTGCTCGTCTTGCAAGAACGTTTTGAACATTATTTTTGTCATACTATTCTCCTTATCTTTCTGACTTAATAACAACTTGCAAGCATTGCATTACAAGTGTTTTCTTCCGGAGTTTAGTCCAGATGAAACTTTCGTTTTGCTTGCGCGGAAGACGATCGCAACACCGTCGTCTAGAACCGGCATCCACGCAGGCGATTGCTTCAGCACCGACGCAAGCGGGTCTTCTGTTCGAAGCAGCACCGTATCGATCGAAAAACGAGAAAGCTCATTTTCCCAGTCGTAATGCCCTCTCCGGGCATCAGCCCAGCGCTTTGAAAATGCTGCTCCATAAAAATCGCTTCTTCCATCCACGAATACCCGCATATGGGGATAGAACCTGTAGATCAGATAATCGCCCCATTGGTCGTGAGTAAAAATCTTGGCGTTGCTATCGCCTGCAAGTATGGAGGCCGCATGCACCGGAAAATCTCTGGGATCGAAGTCCTCCGTGAGAGCGGAGCTGCGGGCGGGGAGTCCAAGTAGGACCGCCACCACGGCAATCCCCGCGGCAGAGACTACATGAACCCGGCCTGTAGTTTCAAATGTGCTGAAATCATTTCCCATGTCTTTAGCGCAACGCGCCGCGCTACGAATCCAGCCAGCAAAATCGCCATCGCTCAAGCGGCGGAATAGGTAATCTAGAAATGCCGCGGTCGGTGCGGCGGCAAGCAGCAAGAAGATGGGAACGTTACGAACAACGCACAAGGATAAATGGGCCCAAAGCAAGAGCAAAGCAGCTTGTGGCCCTTTGCCTTGCTTAACGCATCTAAACGCTACACATGGGCCAAGCAGGAAGAAGAATTCATAAAACTTTCCCAGTACGCTATGGAAGTTGGTCGAACCAAACTCGCTAATATCATCTAACTGCTTCGAATCGCATAAGTAAGCAAAAAGATGCTGGTGAAGGTGCCAGCCATAAGGATTAACGAAGCTGGCCACGGCGCAGAGAAACCCGCAGAGCAGGTAAGACCTGGGCCGTGCAAACTTGGCGAGTGAGGTCCGTCCGTTCGTAGTGGTGACGAGTAAGCGGAAGCTCTCAACAATCCCATATGTAAAAAGAAAACTAATACCGATAAAGAACGATCCGTGCAGGTTTACCCACAACAACGTAAGAACCGGTAGACACCAGAGAACTCTGTCGTTCCCATTCTCAAATCGATCAATCACGTCCAAAAACAAAAGCACGAACAACCACGAAAGAAGGTGCGGACGCGCCAGCCAATGAAAACTCGATCCGATCATCGCGGTGCAACTAATCGCTAGCGCCAGGACGTAATTCGTCGTATGCCGCCGGACCAGACGAAAGAGGAGCGCGCTAATCAATCCGATCAAAATTGTGTTAACGAACACAATTCCGGGCAACCCCCAGCGCGTATGAATGAGCGAAGCAAGCACATCCCAGCCCCACTCCCACGCAAACCAAGGTTGACCGAACTTGGTAAATGAAAAAATATCTTGATGGGGAACCGTGCCATGCTGAAGAATCCAATCGCCGGTTCGGATATGCCAACCGGTATCGCCATCGGCCAGCAGCGTCCTACTGCCCTGAAGCACGGAAAACAAAAACCAGATCGGCAGCAAGAACGCTACGTCCGTAAACGACGGAAATAAACGCAACCAGGCACTAGGCTTGGCGCTGCTTTGAGAAACGCTTCCCGGATAGGCGAGAGTTGCTTCCATGAATTCCCCAGTGACCTAAAAGCTCGCGTGAAACCCAAGAACAGCAATCGCGCCAACCGCGATGGATACTCCATGCGGCAAGCGCAAAGCCGCCGAACTAGAAACATCCAATTGAGGGCTAACGCGATGTGGAGCGCGCAAATGGCACATCTCGGACAGCAGGAAATAGCAATTCAAAACCGTATCGTGAAAACGCCGCTTCAACACCACCAGACACAAGGCAAAGAACCCACCGCACAACGCCGTCACGACAAAGATCTGAAACCAGTTCGAGGGTCCAACGATAGCGCCGATGGCCATCATCAGCTTCACGTCACCGGCTCCCATCCCGCGCAGCAGATAAAGCGGAAAATACACCAACAGCGCTACGCCTATCCCAAGAAATGCGCTGGCAACTCCGTGCCAATGGAAAAAGAACCCATTCAACACCAGGCCAAGCGCTGCCGCCGTGATGTTTAAACGGTTTGGAATACGCCGGTAGCGCAGATCGTAGATCCCCGCGATCAATGCCGTCGCGGCCAGTAGGACTTTCAACGTCAGCGGAAGCAAAGCCAGGTTCATGGCCGCTCCTCATTCATCACGAATTCCAGCCGGTCACCGGCGCAAGTAGCTGAATTGGCAGCCGTTCCCGCCGGCAACTCCAGCACCGAATGCGCGCGAATACAAACCGCAATCTTGCGTGGCGTCATGCCGCTCCGGATCTTTTGTACCCGGAAATCGCTGTCCAGAAACACGGCATCGATACACACCTTCATCCCGAACGTGTGAATCGCCTCGCAAGGTGCGATCCAAAGGCCCGCATCAGGCGGAAGCACAGCCGTGTTCTTCAGTCCTGCGCGTCTCTCCCGGCTGGTGCCCGCAATGGTCACCCGCGTCGCGAGCGTGCTCTGCCGGTCGCGGTTGCGGACCGTGTAAACATCTCGTCTTTGATCGGGGGTAGCCGAGCTCACCAGAGTCTCCTAGGGAGCTAGTGAGTTTGGCGGAAAGGATTTCTCAATCGGGAATAAGCCCGGGCTTTTAGGTCCAGATCGCCTGAAGACCTTCGTATCTCTTGAAATGTTTGTCGCTGCCGATCAGGGGAATATTCTCCTTCAAGGCTGTCGCAATCAGCATTCGGTCGAATGGATCGCGATGATCCTCAAAAAAGGGCAGTCTAAAAAGAGCCTGAGCGTGAACGGAGGTATAAGAAATCACCGCGAGGCGCATGTCTGCAAGAGCAGTATTCACACGATCAATGGGAAAATTTAGCTTGCCGACCGAATTTTTGATAGCGATCTCCGATAAAGAGATCGTGCTGATGAGTAAATCTTCTTCCTGATCCGTGAGGAGCCGCTGTACCTTCTTCGGCATCGCATCAATCCCTTCGCCGTAGGCCTTAATAAACGTCATAGTGTCAAGAAGGAAGCCCACTATAGCCGTCCTTCGAGAAATGCCTCAAGCTCCTCCTCCGTCTCAATGGCCTTATCCCAGTTGGGATCTATGACAATCTTTTGCCCCGTGCCTGTCCCGAACTTTCGGATCGGCCTCTCCGCTTTTCTCGAAGGAACCAAGTCCGCGATTGGTTTGTTATAGCGGGAAATTGTGACGCTTTCTCCGTTTTCTACGGCTTTTAACAGTTCCGGCAGATTTGCTTTTGCGTATGCGGCTGTAACGTCCATCTCTTTGTGTTGTACAACATTACTGTACAACTATGAAAGCGAGGCCATTGCGCCGCTGAGAGGGAAATGGTGGGCGATCACGGGTTCGAACCGCGGACCCCCTCGGTGTAAACGAGGTGCTCTAACCAACTGAGCTAATCGCCCGGACAACTTTATCTATTGTGCCACGAACGGGTTTCTCTACGCACCAACCAGCCGGGCATAAAGACCACGCGCCACGCCCACATCCGTTGTCCCTTTGACAATGGCCCGCCCATCGGGAAACAGCGTGAGCTGATACTTCGGCATGGACATCCGCAAGGCAAATTCATTCACCCGCACCTCCCCCAGCGCGCTCAACTTTTCCGCCAGCTCCCGCAGATTCAGCGGACGCGCATTCTCGTGAAGCTGCACGGCATTCCGCCCGCAAAGACTCACCGGCTTCCGTTGCTGGCCATCCAGATACGTGAATCGACGATGCGCACACGCCCGGCAATCGCTATCCGGGACTCCGGCGTCCACCTGTTTGCCGGTGCCGTTCCAAACATCCAGCGTCTGAATGCGGCAGACGAAATCGGGCCACCCCACCAGCAGTCGCAACGCAGCCGCCACCTGCAGCGCCCCCACAGCGGCTGTTGTCGAAGCTAGAACGCCGTTGACATCGCACGTGGGCTGAGCGCCCGTGGGCGGCTCCGGATAAATGCAGGCCAGACAAGGACCTCGCCCGGGCACAACCGGCATCACAAGTCCATAACTGCCGATCGCCGCGCCATACACCCAGGGAGTATTCCGCTTCACACAAAGATCGTTCAATAAATAGCGGGTCTCAAAATTATCGGTGCCATCCAGGATAAGATCGCACCCCTCGATGAGCTCCTCCGCATTGGAAGGAGTCAGATCGGAAACGACCGGATCGATTTCAGCGTGATGGTTCAACTGACGAAGACGCCGCGCCGCCGCTACTGCCTTAGGAGACTCGCTCTGCGCGTCGGCTTCATCGTAAAGCCATTGCCGTTGCAGGTTCGTGAACTCCACATAGTCCCGGTCAATAATACGTATTTTGCCGATTCCCGCCCGGACCAGCGCTTCCGCCTGAAAGCTTCCTAGCGCGCCGCAACCGACAACACAAACGCATGCCTTTTGTATCTTATGTTGCCCTGTTTCACCGATGCCTTCGAATAAAACCTGCCGGGAGTACCGCTCCCCCTCGCCCGGACTCATATAAGTCGATGGTAACAATGAAGTAGCAGTTTAACGGAAACCATGAAGCTTCGCGCTGAGCAGGGCCGCCTGAAAATAGAGCACAGCATCATCGACGGCCTGCGCCCCGTGCTCGAAAGAATGCTGCGGAGCAACGAAGATATCCGTTCCGTTGTGCCTGGTGTCATACGTCCCGTCAGAGACGCCAAGGGCCCGCCCACCATCCGCATCACCGTTCCCACAACCAACGGATGGAAAGGGATCGCGCTCAGCTCCGGCGCCCGCCAGGAGCTATTCATCAGTACTGCCCTGACGAAAAAAGAACTCGAGACAGCGATCAAGCACGCCTTAGCGGGCTGAGCGCGTGTCCGTGAACAGCGCCAGATTCACCGCATCCGCCATCGCTTTGTAACCTGCATCGTTTGGATGTAGATGATCGCCGCTATCATCGGCAGGAATCATTCGCGTGGGTTCGCTCGGATCACGAACAGCCGCATCGAAGTCAATCACCGCATCGAATGCTCCGCCCGTGCGAATCCAGGTATTCACGGCCTTCCGTTTCGCCTCGTCTGCCGGCGAAAAATAAGTGGACCCTCCAATGGGCGTGAGGGTTCCGCCATAGACACGAAACCGATGCTCATGCGCGCGCTCGATCAGTTGGCGCAGCCCGGCAATAATCTCTTTTGCGCTCACCTCCTCAGTCTGATCGCGATTTGTAGTCGGTATCCCGATGTCGTTGATCCCTTCCAGCACGACCAGGTACTTCGCCCCGGGAGGCGCCAATACATCCCGATCGAACCGCGATAAAGCGTTCCGCCCAAACTCAGGCCTGCCGATTCCTTCGCCGTCGTGCAATACCCGGTTGCCGCCGATACCTTCATTCAGCACCGCAACCGCCTCGTGCCGAGTCGATAAGCGACCCGCCAGGAAATCGGGCCAACGATGATTCGCGTCATCCGTCGAACGGTAGCCATCGGTAATGGAATCCCCGAAAGCCACAACCGCATCCGCCGTGCCGGCAGGCATCACGTCTACACCCGTCAGAAACGGCCAATCATGAATGACGGTCGGACTATTCAGCGTGGACGCACCGGCCGCATCGCCGGAGGAGACATACGACGTCTGTGTCGCCGAGGGATGAACGGTCGTCGCGGCAGCAGCATCGGAAAAGAACAAGCTGATGGCAAGATCGCTGGTAGCTGGCGCGTTCAGTCTTGCCGCATCACTCAGCGCCGTGGCTCCCGCCGGAATCGTGATGCTCGGTTGACCACTGAACGTAAGCGCCATGTCCGAATGAGATTCAATACCTGCTCCCGAACTCCGTAGCGCGACATGCGCGGCACTAATCTTCAGCGGCTCGCCTCCGAACGTGTTCGAAAGTCGAATCCTGACCGACGATCCGCCGATGCTGGTATGCACAATCTCCCGAATCGTCTGGTTTGCAAATCGCTGCGGCGGAGCTTTTACCGCCGTTATCGCCGCCGCCCATGTTCCCACCCAATGTTCGCCCTTCGGCGCAGGTCCAGGTTCTTGGGCAAAAGCGCAACAGAAAAAAACCGGTAGCACCCCCGCGCAAAACGCCAGGAGTGAGCCGCACACTTTAATTCGGGTAAGGTTCATTCGCTCTCACAATCCGTATCTCATGATCGGTGAATTGCTGGTGCCCACCGGGCAGGTCGATCTTCGGCATATGGCAGCTCACGCAATTCGATTTCGCCACCGTACAGGACTTCACCAGTTTCGCCGAGGCCACGCGCGGAGCACCCGCGCCATGACATGCCAGGCACTTCACATCGTAAGACGCATCGTCGCGAACCACCTCACGATGCGGATCATGGCATCCTACGCAACTGATGCGCCGGTCAACCCCATCGAAGCATTTGCTGTTGGCAAGCCGGTATGGTTGAAAGCGGACATCGATTTCGCCCCGCATTTGCGAGTTCTGGGCCACGGTTTCCCATGTCCGATGGCACTGGCCGCAAAAATGAGAGACATCCTCTGCCGAAAGATGCTTCAAGCTGGGCGGAACCGAGTCGAGCTTTCCGTGCGAAATGGCTTCAAGGTGCGACTCCGCGCCCACATGGCAGTGTGCGCACCGCACGCCCGGCGTAAACGAATCCAGATTCAAACGGCCGTTCCTCAAGCTGCCGGTTGTATGGCATCCCAAGCAGGCCTTCAACTCCTGCGGAGAAAGTTCACGGCCCATTGCCTCATTGACGTTTGCCGGATGGATTACTTGGTCGCCCACCGTGATATCCAACCCGCCGATCATTGGATAGTAGCTAAGGCGCCCCTCATAGTAGTGGCCCTCATGCTCCAGCAAATAGGTCTGTGCTCCAGCGCCGAACGACCACTTAATAGGAGTGGAGACGGTACTGGCGCCATCCGTCACGCTATAGATGCTCTGGTCTCCCCGGCGTTCTATGGTGGAGGCGAACGCGCCCTCTTGAAAACTCAGCTTCGGATGCGCTTGCAGCACCGGGTCCGCCGCGGGTGAGACCAAAGCCCGCGCCATGGAAGTCTCCGACTGCGGCAATGCCTGTTCCTTATGGCAACCGGCGCAGGTCAGTCTTTTCTCCGCTGCCTGAGCACCGGCCAGCACGCTCCCCAACAACAGCAGAACCGCGCACGTCAGTAAACGGGTCACATCATCTTCCTAAGGCTGCACAAGTGCTTTCGCATTCCTCGTCATCGCCAGCGATTGCTCGCGCTCCCGCCGCGCGTCGTCGGAGCGTCCGGCCTTCGAGTAAGCAGCCGCCAACGTAATATGGACCTCTACATTCATCGGAGACATCTTTTCGGCCTTCTCCAGGTGCTCGATTCCCTCCTTCACATCCCCGGTCTCCATGAGCGCGCGCCCCAAAACGTATTGGGCTATCGGCATAGCGGGCGCATCATGAACCGCTTGCGAGGCATACGGACGAGCCGCCGCGTACTCCCCATGATCGACCAGCGCCCAAGCCAGCATATACTTCGCGGCCGTGCTCGAAGGGTTCACTTGTAGTTCTTTCTTTAGTTCTTCTATCGCGACGTCCGGGTTCGTCTCCAGCAAGTAACATCCATAAAGGTAATGTACGTTCGGCGCGGCGGGATAACGCCGGAGCAAATCCTGAAATCCTTCCTGGGCGCTTCCGAGATCTCCAGCCATCGCGAAATAGGAAGCTTTGCCGGCCGTTGCATATAAATCCCACTGTGTATCGGGAACCTCGCTCGGAACACGCGGGCTTCGTAACGCGGCCAACCCGATCCCGAGCAGCAGCGGAGGACTCTGCTCTCCCTTCTTCGCGAACCAGACGTATTTCCGCGCCGCCTCGTCGTACTCCCCGTCTTTTGTCAGCAGAAGAGCCTCATGGTACCGCAGCACTTCCTCCATTTCCGGAGCCCCGCCGATACCGGCCGCGAAGCTGCGCTCTATGTGGGAAAGAGATTGCGTGTATTGCTTCGTTTCAAACTCGGATAATCCGAGCAACCCCCATGCGGGACCGGAGTCCGGCCTTAATTCGACAAAACGGGCAAGAGCATCCCGGCTCTCCGTATACTGATTGGAATCGTAGGAAAGAGTCCCCAGAAACCACAAACCCTCCTGCCAATCCGGCTTCATCTGCAGAGCTTTTTTGTATACTTCTATCGCTTGAGGAAGCGCATTTGCGCTACGGGCAGCAGCCGCCTGGGCGGATACGTCCGCAAAAGTAGCCGGGGGCGTCTGCCCCGCGCAAACAGCCGAGCTAACCAAAAATAGAAGACACAGCCGCGTCATTCAGCCCACCTGCCCGGACACAAAGGGGAAACGCACGGGTCAAAAGAACAAACCTGAGGCACTGCTTGGAAACTTCATAGTGTACCTCGCATTCCACACAAATCGCTGATTGCGTCCCAATCACGGCGCTTGGTCCTTCCCGGTACGATACTTGAACTCAAGTGGGTCTTATATTAAGGAGCGGGAAAATGCGCCTGCTTCGTGTCTTACTTGTGAAAGAGCCACAATGAAATTTATCCAGAGGGTTGTTTTTCTCGTAAGCGCATCCATCGTGCTCGCGGCCTCCTCGCAAGCCGCTGCAACCATCTTCCCCGTCCCCGCGGAAATTCGCTCAAACCACTTCACCGTTACCATCGACGGCCAACCCGCGCCAGTCACGCACGCGGCCTCCAGTTATTACTTTGTGAACTTCGGGCTGACCGATAGCGCGGAAATCTCCGTCACGGCACCCACCGCCGATTACTGGGCCAAGGGTGTCGAGGTGCAGCCTTGGCGCCTCGGTATCCGCCCCTCGTTAAAAGGCCGTACCATCACCTTCACCATCTCGAAACCGGAAAAGCTATCCATCACTCGTCCCGGCGATCACATGGCTGGCGCCGACATGCTGTTCGTCTTCGCCAACTCCCCTGAAGTGAATCCGTCGAAAACGGGCGCTCCCGGCCTACGCTACTACGCCCCGGGCGTGTATCACGAAAACATCGACGTCCAAAACAATGAGACCGTCTACTTGGCCCCCGGCGCCGTCGTCTTCGGAAGTCTGAACGTATGGGGTGTGAAGAACGTAAAAATTCTCGGCCGCGGCACGGTCATCTACGACGGCCCGCAGACCCCCACCTCCGATGAAGGCTGGATGCACCGCCGCAACTGGCACGTCATCGTCATGGACCACGCCCGCAACATCGAAGTGAATGGCATTACCTGCATCGTGCGCAGCCGCACCTGGATGATTCAGATGCTCGAATCCCATCACGTCCTGTTTGAAAACGTGAAGGTGATCGGCGGCGACCCCGGCAACGCGAATCAGGACGGAATGGATTGGCTTGGCGGCGGCGATACCCTGGTCCGCGACTGCTTCATCCGCTCCTCCGATGACATCTTCGCCCTCTACGGAAATTGGCTGGGCTACACCGAGAAGGAACTCAGGACGCCAGGGCCCCCGGTTCGCAACATCGTCATCGAAAACAGCGTCCTCTCCACGAGCATCTCCAACGTGGTGCGTGTCAGTTGGCCGAAAAAGGTCTTCAACAGCAGCAACTTTACCCTTCGTGACTCCGACGTGATCCACATGGGCTCGGGCGGCTGCGGCATCCCGTTTGCCCTCTTCGAAATCTGGGCCGATCCTGACGGAAAAGGAAAACACTCCCATTATCTTTTCCAAAACATTCATCTCGACGATTGGTATTCTCTCGTCCAGCTCCGCCAGCCCAATCCTGAAATCCGCGACGTTAAATTCAAGAATATTTGGGCCCTGGAAACGCCCTCCCTGGTTCCATCGTCTCTGTCAGGAAAGGTCAAGGGCGTAACGTTTCAGAACGTGAAGATCGCGGACCGCGTCGCGTCTAAAAACGAAGATATTCCTCTCCAGGTCATGTCCGGGGCAAACCCTCCAAACTATCTTCATCCCGCTGCGCAGCTCAACGCCAAATTCATCTTCACTGGAGGCGCAATCACTCCCGGCAAGATAGTGACCTTCGATGCCTCGCCGTCAAGCGGCAGGATCGTTTCCTATAACTGGTCGTTCGGAGACGGAACAACCGCCGCCGGACCGATCGTGCGCCATGCCTTTCCCGATGCGGAAGGCACTCTATGGGACGGCTCTGGGCGGTTCCGTGTTCTATTGAAAGTAACCGACAGCCACGGTAATTCCGATTGGAGCCACCAGCCTGTCGTCGTGGCCTCTTCTTTCCACGATCCCATCCAGGCTGGCAACCTGTTGCCCGGCCTAAAATACCGCTACTTCGAAGGGATGAAGCTGGTAGGTGCCGGGATTGCCACCGCCGTCAACTTTTCCCCCCGCAAACGTGCTATGGACTACGGACTCTCTTTCGATGGCTATCTCGACATCCCGAATGACGGCGGCTACACCTTCCTTCTAACATCGAACGATCATGGCCGCCTCGAAATCGATGGGAAGGTCATCGCCACCGCTCCCGCGCCATTACCCCAAGTCTGCGGCTCAATCGGCAATATAGTCCAACCTGCGATGGGCAGCATCGGTCTGAAAGCCGGCAAACACAAACTCTCCATAATTGAGACCCACACCACCGGTCCCGATGGATTCACGTTGCAATGGCAAGGCCCGCAAATCCCGCTCTCCGCTATCCCACCAGTCCGCCTCTTCCATCGGTAGCAGTGGCCAGCCAGGGTGGGTACGTCCGGGAGTTGGACGCGCTCAACAACAAGATGCCCTAATTAGTGTCCTAATTAGGGCCATAACTTACTTGACAAAATAGCTCAAAGTCGCTATTCTTGAAGTATGGAACAGGAACCCACTACCCTTCAGGAAGCCGTGATCTACTTCGCTGATCCGACGAATTGCCGGGAGTACTTGGTGGCACGTCGCTGGCCCAAAGGCGTGACATGCCCACGATGCGGAAGCACTAATGTGCTGTTCCTAGAGAAGTACAACCGGTGGCATTGCCGTGAGAAACACACCGCTCCCCAGTTCACATTGAAGACCGGAACCATCATGGAGGATTCCCCCATTGGCCTCGATAAGTGGCTCATGGCGATGTGGCAGATCGTGAACTGCAAAAACGGCATTAGCAGCTACGAAGTTCATCGCGCTATCGGAGTTACGCAAAAGTCGGCGTGGTTCCTAGATCATCGCATCCGTCTTGCTCTGACAATGGGGACGATCAACAAATTCTCTGGTCAGATCGAAGCTGACGAGACATTCATCGGGGGCAAGTCTCGCAATATGCACAAGACGAAACGCGCTCAAAAGATCACTGGTACAGGCGGCAAAGATAAGACTGCCGTATTAGGTATATTGGAGCGCGGCGGCAAGATCGTTACGAAGGTTTTGAACAACACGAAAAAGAAGACCCTGCACAAGGAAGTTCGCGAGCATGTTGTTGTCGGCTCCGCGCTCTTCACCGACGCGCTGAAATCCTACGAAGGGCTAAACGACTTCCAGCATGAAGTTATCGACCACGCCATCGCCTACGTCGAAGGCGAAGTCCATACGAACGGGATGGAGAACTTCTGGTCGCTACTGAAACGCGGCATCAACGGTACTTATGTTTCGGTTGAACCCTTTCACCTCTTCCGCTACTTGGATGAATGCGCTTATCGCTTCAACAATCGTCGGCTCACTGACGGGGAGCGATTTGATGTGGCTGTTCGGCACATCGTGAATAAGCGCTTGACGTGGAATCAACTGACGGGCAAAACAGAAGATCCTCAGATTCCCGTATAGATCAAGAAGCCATGCCAGAAGCGCGGGATATTTAATCAGTTTCTGGCACTAGGCGAAAAACCGTGGAAAATAAGGCTTGATCCGAATGTGGGGGCCTGATAACTTAATCAGTGTGAGGAATTAAGTTATCAGGGATGACTATCACGCCGGAAGATTACCGCAGCAAAATTCTAGATGCCTTTCCAGGGGAGGTCCTGAAGGCGTTCATGCTTGGGGTGGGGGATGCATATAGATCCGCGACTGACCACGCCAAGCGGCATTTCAGTCGAGAAACAAAGCATGACGTCTTAGGGCGCGTGCGAAGGGCCAGAGTTGATGAGACCATAAGAGGTGTAGCCGAAAGGTTTGCAGATCGTTACTCGGTTGCAGTGGCGAACGAGAGAAATGCGAACGGATCGTGCCTCTTCTTGTGTATCCGCTCTGGCGAGATTCGGCTTGTTTGCTGCTTGGTTGCCACACGCAGATCGATGGTAAAACCATCTGTAATTCGAAAGATCTGGGCCAAACATAATTACAGTGCGCAAGCGAGCCTGTTCTACGAGGAAGTCCATACGGATCGAGCCTTTCAGAAGATAGAGCATTTGGCGGTCTTGGTTCATGCTCCAGTTCGGAAACAAAAAGATGAGGTGGAGTTCGTAGACATAGTGATTCCAGATCAAAAGTTTCGGGAGTACAACCAACGCATACAACTCTTCGAAATGTTTCCCCAAGAGGCCGATAAATACAAAGAACGATTCAAACGACGTAGATCTAGAGATGAAGGAATAGCGTGAAGATAGGCACGATAGAGTTCGTAGGTGATCGGTTGCGGGAAGGTCGCGAAGCCAGAGGATTTACTGCCGCTGCTTTAGCCGTTCCACTAGAGGTAACGCCACCGGCGATTACTCAGTACGAGAAGGACATTCAATCTCCTCGCCCAGAGGTGATGAGCAGGATCGTCAGTACTCTTCAGTTGCCGCTTCCATTCTTTCTAAGGAAGCACCGCAGAGATGAAGGAGTAGTATTCTGGCGATCTCTATCGAGTGCCACCGAACTTGCCCAAACTGTTTGTGAGCGGCGCATTGGATGGGTTCAAGACATTTTCGCTGCCTTACGGGAACCTCTAGAGTTCACGCCGGGCAACATTCCTGATTTGGATATTCCGCGTGACCCATTAGCAATCACCGATGAGGTGATAGAAGCGGCAGCTTCACATGTTCGGACCTACTGGCGGCTCGGGGATGGCCCTATAGCAAACGTTACGCGAACGCTTGAGGACCAAGGTGTCATCATTGCCTCAGACGATCTGGGTGCCGCAACTCTAGATGCGTTATCGAAGTGGTGCGCAGGCGAAAACAGAGCGTACATTTTGGCATCAAGCACCCGCAAATCTACGGCTAGGTTTAGGCTCAATGTCCTCCATGAGCTAGGCCACATGGTGCTTCATAGACATCTTGACCGCTGGCATTTGGAAAATAAGCGTCTCCACAAGCTCATTGAGGATCAGGCATTCAGATTTGCTGGTGTATTTGCCCTTCCAACCGAGTCGTTCGCGGCAGACGTTTACTCGTTATCCCTCGATTCTTTCATCGGGCTTAAGGAGAAGTGGAAGTTTGCAATCTCGATGATGCTGAAACGTTGTGAATCATTAGACATCGGAAGCGAAAGCTCATTGCGTAAACTATGGATCTCGCTGGCTTCGCGAGGTTGGAAAATGAACGAGCCCCTTGATGATGAGATTCCCCCCGAACCTCCCGAGACATTAGCGCAGAGCATTCGATATTTGAACAGCGAAGGCATCATCTCCAGCAAGTTGCTTTGTGAGATATGCGCCTTGCCTCCGAAGGACGTAGAAGGACTTGCAGGACTTCGGCCCGGAGAAATCAACCCAGTTATCCAAGACGGAGTTACCGTAATTTCTGATGGATCACCAAACAACCGGCCCAAACGCATCATTCCTGGGCAGGTACTAACTTTCCCGAAAGCAAAACTGTCGTAAAGAATAGCTGATCTTCAGCCCTTTTAGGACACTACCCGGGGATAAACGGTATACGAATTGGCGCTAGAATCAAGGCAGATGAAGCCACATCCCGCTCCACACGTACCGGGCAACACAGAAGCCGAAAAATTCGATAATGCCGTCCGTAAACTCTTCAGCGTCTCGAAGAATGACTTCCTGAAAGCCGAGGAGCACTACCAGCAGACCAAGCCGCCAAAGAAACAGGCTGAGAAAAAAACTAGCTGACTCTGGACTTCGGTCCGGTACGCTCATCTCTCCTTTTTGGGTAGTGGGGGAGTGCGTGGAGGTGGCGGCGGTGCTGGTGGAGGTGGCGGCGGTGGTAATCGCTCCGGAAGTGGTGGCCAGCTCTCTTTTAGAAAATCCGGCCGGTCGTCTTTGCGTTCTGAAGTTGCAGTCCGTGATGATTGACTACATGTTTCTCCCATTTACGCATTAGCCTTTCCTTGTTCGGGAATCCGTTGCTGGCCTCAGAGGCTTCCGCTTCCGTGTCGGTAGCTGCATCCAGTTTTTCCTTTGCATCGGCTGAGTAAACATTCTCCCAAATTTCCCTGTAAGCGTTAGCGATTTTCAGCCATCGGGAATGCAGTTTTGCTGCATCAACCGCACTCTTTTGATTCTGCCTTACAGTTGAATAGAGACTGAGAGCGGCGGACAAGCCGATTAGAATGATGCGTACCCATTGATCGTCGGCGGGGAGTGTCGTCAAAATCGATACAAGCGCTCCAGAAGACAGAAATAGGGTTGCCCATGTCAGCCTCTTCTGTTCGGTGTTGTACCGACATACAAGATCGGCGAAGTAGTTCGCGCGGGTCTCGGCACCGAGCATTCCTTCCCATACTCTCTTGATTTGAGCTTCGCTGAGCGATGGCTTGTCGGTTAAGGTCATTAGGGGGCCCCGATTTCATTATCCCAGCAGATTCTTACGAGGTTGTTATCCTTGATGCTCCCCGCCAACGTCCCGACCTGTCACGTCAACCCCACCATAACGGCCCTACGCCTATTTTGTCAAGTAAGTTATTACCCTAATTAGGGACGGTCGCACATTAAATCTGAACAGGACTACCCCGCATGCCTTTTAGATCGACGCAGCGATCCGGGCATGGCCGGCCCGACCAGGTAGACTGACAAGGTTGCCCGGACCCGCGCTTCGGAAAGAGGTATTGCGATGTGGAATTTAAGTGTTTGGCTAATGACTTTGCTGGTACCGCTTCTGGGTGCGCAGCTAGCCCCTTCCTGGCAGGACCTCTCTCCGCACAAAACACAATTCGTAACCGTGCAGGAAGGCGTGAGGCTGGAGGTGCTCGATTGGGGCGGGAAGGGGCGTTCAATGGTCTTGTTGGCGGGATCGGAAACACTGCTCACGTTTTCGACGACTTTGCCCCAAAGCTATCCGACTTCTGTCATGTCTACGGGATCATCGCCAGCAGATCAACGTTCTTCTGGGAATTGCCACGAACGGATTCTTTGTCTTTGCGCCGTTTCCTGCCAGCGACTCATTTGCCAGTCTCCTATTGGGCCAGCGCTTCATCGAAGCAAACCCTGCTGTTGATAGCCCAGGAGCAACCATCCAAAACGCCGATCAGCGACGTGAGTACGCGGACTGTTCTCCCGCTTTAGGATCCTGCGCCTTCGCCTCCGTCGGCCTGATCGCGGATAACAACAGTTCGACATACCACGCCCTGCAGGTCGCCTTCTCGCGGCAGTTCACGACAAATCTCTCTTTCCTGGCCTCGTATTGGTGGTCGAAGAGTCTCGACGATGTATCGTCGCTCAATCTGGCGGGCTCAGCTCCCACGCTGGTCGCCGGAGAGAACGACCTTGCACAGAATCCGTTCGACTTGCGGGCGGAACACGGACCATCGTTATTCGACGCTACCCAGCGCTTCGTCTTCAGCGGAACGTATGTTGTGCCGCGCTGGCATCGGGCACCCCGTTTCGCGGGTCTGGCCGTCAATGGCTGGCAGCTCAACACCATTACCAGCCTCTCCTCCGGCACGCCCTTCACCGTTTACGATAGCTCCAACGTCTCGCTCCAAGGTAGTGCTCCCGAAATCACCGGCTTCTATTCGAGCCGTCCGGATCTCGCTGGTAACCCAAATGCCGGGCCCCATACACCGAATCAATGGGTAAGCCGTAGCGCGTTTGCGCCGCTCGATCCGCAAACGCAGGCTGGTCAATTCGGCAACGAGGGCCGGAACGTTATCCGCGGCCCTGGCCTTGCCTCTGTCGATCTCTCGCTCTTTAAAAATTTCATACTGGCGGAATCAAAGAGCATTCAGTTCCGCGCCGAATCGTTCAACACCCTCAATCACCCCAACTTTGCCCTGCCCGAAAACGACATCTCCTCGCCGGCGTTCGGCCAAATCCTGCAGGCAGCGCCGCCGCGCCTGCTGCAGCTTGCTCTCAAATTTCTTTTCTAGGAAGGAACACTCGATACAACTATGGAACCCATGTTCTTGAAGGACGTAGAGCAGCACCAAGGCGATGACGGCCACTCGCGCGCTATCGCAATGATGAAACAGGCCGGACCTGAATACCCCCAGATCCTGCACATGTTCTCCTACAAAATGCCCGCCACAGCGCATCTGGAGCGCTTCACCCAGGAGATGTTGCGCGAAGCGGCGCCACTCTCCCCTGGCATCCGCGAGTTAATTGCCGCTTATACATCGAGCCTGAATCAGTGCCCATTTTGAACGAAATCTCACGCCGCGGTCGCGGCGGAATTATTGGGCAGCGAGGAACTGGTTCAGGGCGTTCTCGCCGATGTGGAAACCTCGGAACTCTCGGACTCGGAAAAGATCCTGTTCCGGTTTGTTCGAAAGGTAAATCATGATTCTGTATCAACACAACCTACCGATATCGAAGTTCTCCATGCGGCGGGCTACACCGACGAGGCGATTTACTATGCGATCACGGTTTGCGCCTTGTTTAACTTTTATAACCGGTGGATCGATGCAAGCGGCATACACGCCATGAGCGATGCGGCTCATAAGACAGGAGCAAAACGATCGGCAATCTATGGCTACTCCCGCAGTTCTCAATCCCCAGCGCAGCCGCCCAACAAATAAAATACGGACCAGCCGCGCACTGGTCCTTATCACTGCCTGCTGCGGAGTCTTCGTTGGCTTCGGATCGGTACTGGTATTCACCTTCGGCGTGTTTTTAAAACCATTGACGGCTGCATTCGGATGGTCGCGTGCCGAAGTTCCCTTGCCTTTACGGTCACAGCGCTTACGGTCGCCGTCTGCTCGCCCTTCATCGGGCGTTTGCTCGATCGCTTTCCCGCCCGCCGCATCATTCTTCCCTGTACAGCCATCTACGGCATCGGGTTCGCGTCGCTCTCCCTGCTTACGCCAAATCTTGTCCATCTGCTGGCCGTTTTCCTCGTACTAGGCATCGTCGGGAATGGAACCACTCAGCTTGGCTACGCGCGGGTCGTGAGCGCGTGGTTCGATGCATCACGGGGCCGTGCTCTCCGTGGCCGGCCTCTCCACCCTGGGCCGCCGCCTCACCATCGGCTACCTGCTCGACCGATTTTTTGCGGCGCACATCGCAGCGTTACTGCTGCTGGTTTGCGCTGCCGGGTTCCTATTCGTCATTTACGGTCGTACGGCCGGTATGGCCTTTACGGGCGCGGCACTGGTCGGCATCGGGCTGGTCATCCTCGCTGCGCTGCTGTTTGCTTTCCTGCCGAAATATAAGCGGACCACTGAAGCTATCTCTTAATGTTTTGGCTTCGTTCCGTAAAATCGGTGGGTTCGTTTCGTAAAAAACTCCCTACTGAAGGAGAATTCGTTTCGTAAAAACCCGCTTGATAAGCTCAGGGTGCATGCAAAGCCGCCTTTTTTCCCGTCTTCGCCTCTGCACCCTCGGCCTTTTTCTATTAGCCGCCTCTCCGCTTTGGGCCGCCAGCCCCGATTCCCTTCCGAAGCCAACCGGCTACCTGAGCGACTTCGCACACGTCGTCTCGCCGGAAGACCAAAACAAGCTGGAGCAATTTTGTGGAAGAGTCGAGCGGGAATTAGGCGTCCAGTTCGCGCTGGTCACGGTCGACAGTGTTAACGGGCAGCCGATCGAGGATTTCGGCATCCAACTTGCCCGCAAGTGGGGCGTCGGCGATAAGAAGAGCAATCAAGGCGTCCTATTACTGCTGGCCATCCAGGACCGCAAAAACGACATAGAGACCGGGCGGGGCATTGAGCCTTACCTCGGCGACGGCTTTTCAGGCAGCATCCTGCGATCCCTCCGTCCTGACCTGCGCAACGGAGATTACGGCGCAGCGCTGCTCACCGGAGCCCACGCCATGGCGCGCCAAATCGCTCAAGCGAAAGGTCTCCCATTCACGGATATTGCACCGCAACCGGAAAACCGGACCCGGCCGGCCAATTCCAGGGGCCGCGGCATTCCGGGATGGCTGATCATGGTGGGCATCTTCTTCATTCTCTGGCTCCTGGGCCGAGGCGGCCGGCGCGGAGGCAGAGGTGGCGGTCCTGGGGGCGGACTTTGGACAGGTCTCTGGTTGGGAAGTCTTCTGAACAGCGGCTCACGCGGCGCAAGTTGGGGAGGAAGCAATTGGGGTAGCGGCGGCGGCTTCGGTAGCGGCTCCGGCGGGGGCGGTTTCGGCGGTTTTGGCGGCGGCGATTTCGGCGGCGGCGGTGCTAATAGTAACTGGTAGACTTGCTTATGCACCAAGAGCAGAGCGTAGAGCATACTCTTTCAAGCTTGGTGAATCGTCTCCAATCGACGTTCGGGGACAATCTGGTCTCGGTGATTCTCTACGGTTCTGCCGCAGTAGGCGACTGGAACGAGCGGAGCTCCGACCTGAACGTGCTTTGTGCCCTGAACCGCTTAACCCCGCACGAGCTTGTCCAATCCGAGCCGGTTTTCCGTTGGTGGCGTGAACAGCGCAACCCTGCCCCGCTGCTGATGAGCGCCGAAGAGGTGAAGTCGTCAACCGATTGCTTCCCCATGGAATTTCACGACATGAAGGAGTATCGCCGGGTCTTGGCAGGCGAGGATATTATTCGTGACCTGGAAATCGATCGCTCCTTCTACCGGGCCCAGGTGGAGCACGAGCTTCGCGCCAAGCAGATCCGGTTGCGCCAAAAAGCGTCCGAACTCTTCTCCCGTCCACAACAACTGCTCGCTCTGCTAGTTGACTCCGTCTCAACATTTTGCGTGCTGGGCCGTCACGCTCTCATTCTGAGCGGAAACGAGCCCCGTTGGAAGAAACAGGAGATCATCGCCACGCTAGAAGACGTCCTCAGGCGGCCATTCGACGGCGCAAACGCCATACTGGCCATCCGCGCCGCGGGCAAATCGCCGCCTGACACAAACGTCTCTGCCATATTTGAGAAATATCTGGGCGAAATGGGCGAGCTGGTTCGTTTCGTAGACGTATTGGACCGGTAGTCAACTTAGGAAAGGGCAGGGAAGGAACAACTCATGAGGGGTGGATTTATAGTTGTAGCGGTCGTGGCAGTCGCGATCTTTGTCGTTGGAGGTTCGCTGGTTTCCACGCGCAACGAACTGGTAACGGAGAGAAACGACATCCAAGCCCGCTGGGCCCAGGTGGACAATGATATGAAGCGCCGGGCTGATCTTATCCCTAATCTGGTGGAAACCGTGAAAGGCTATGCGAAGCAGGAGCAGACCGTTTTCGGAGAGATCGCCGCCGCCCGATCGGCTCTTCTAAATGCACACGGCAAACAAGAGGAAATCGGCGCGAACGATCAGCTAGGTAGAACTCTTGGCCGTCTGCTTTCGTTGAAGGAAAGCTATCCCCAACTGAAATCCAACGAGAATTTCCTGCGCCTGCAGGATGAATTGGAGCGCACCGAAAATCGCATCGCCGTTTCGCGCCGCGATTACAACGAAGCGATCCGGAGGTATAACACCGACGTCGAGTTGTTTCCCAAGAACATGACGGCTTCCCTGTTCGGGTTTCAGCGCGACAACGACTATTTCAAGACCACCGCCGAAGAGCGCCAGACGCCACAGGTGAAGTTTTAATCCTCCGCTGGCTCTTCGAAATCTTCCAACTGACTGGTATAGCGCCTGAGCACGTCAAGGGAACTCCTGCTGCTGAACCCTGCTGTTCTCAAACGGCGGTAGGCGCTGGCCAGGTTCTTTTCTTTTTTTAGATAATCGCGGAGATCCTTCCCCCGAAACTTACGAGCAAGGAAGTTTTGCGCCAACTGAAGCTCGTCTGTGCCGGCGAAGGTCTTCTCGATGGCTTCCTTTGCGATTCCGCCGCTGACCTGCTTAGCCTGCAGTTCTCGCATGACCCGAAAACGTCCGAACCCCTGATTCTGTAAGCGCGACGTTGCGAATGTCTCGGAAAACTTCTGGTCGTCTACCAGATTGTACTCGCGCAACTTCGCCAGCACCGAGGACACGTCGACCGGTGTTTCCGCCCGCCGCGCCAGTTTTTGCCGTATCTGACCCGCCGATTGCGCCTGCCGCCCCAATGCGCGCAAGGCATACTCCCACAGCGCGTCGTAGCCGAGCTTCTTTGTTTTCCCGCGAATCGCCATCACACTGAAACGTTTGCGGCCGTGCCGCGCTCTAAGATTATGTCAATTAGCTAGACTGAAGAGAAGAACGCAATCTAAATAGGAGGGAATATTATGGAGGAAAAAAACGGTTTTGGTTATTTCTTGTTGGGGCTTGGCTTAGGAGTTGCTGCGGGAGTTCTATGGGCTCCGCGATCGGGCGATGAAACCCGCCAGTTGCTTGCCGATAAGGCTGGCGAAGGCGCAGACTACTTAAAGTCCCGTGCTGGTGAAGGCGCGGATTACGTCAAGTCTCGCGCCGAAGACGGAAAAGAGTATCTCTCCCAGCGCACAGAAGATCTGAAGAACTCCGCTGCAGGCGTTTACGATCAAGGACGTTCGGCTGTAAACAAGCAGAAAGAGAATCTCAATTCTGCTGTCGAGGCAGGTCGTCAAGCCTACCGGGAAGCGGTAAACGATGTTAAGTCGACTGGTGATCATAGCTCAGCAGCCGGAGCAAGTGCCGCGTCGGCAGCCAAGAACGCCGCAACGGCAGCCAACAACGCTGCTTCTGAGTTCGCGAAAAGAGAGAAAAGCTAATCGCTTATTACGGCAGAATGATGCTGTTGGATTGAAATAAACAAACGAGATGGACCAGCAAACCATTCAAACGATCTTCGTCATTGTGGCCGCCGTGGCGCTCCTGATTCAAGCCGTAATGTTAGTGGTAATTGGGTTAGTCGCGTCTCGACTCGTGTCGAAGATCATGCCCTTGATACCTGAGGTCCAGAACATACTGGGCCTCACCCGGCGAACAATTGCGACGGTGGAAACTCACCTCGACAAAGCGGGCGCTCATATCGATAAGATCGGCGAGAAGGTGGAACACATCGGAGCAACCAGCGTTTCGTTGCTGGACATGACTAAGGAGCAGCTTACGAAAGTGGATGGACTGCTGACGGATGCTACTGTCAGAGCTCGAAGCCAGATGGACCGAGCCGAGCTAGTCATTGACGACTCCATGAGCAGGATTCATCATACTGTCAGCGTAATGAATTCTGCAGTTCTACGCCCGGTTCGGGAGATCCACGGAGTGTTGAGTGGGTTTCGGGCCACCCTTGCCCATCTCACCCGGTCAGGACGTCCTACCGTGGACCATGTTACTTCCGATGAAGAGATGTTTATTTGAGCGCTGCTAATTTGTAATCTCGTTAGCCGTTGGGTTGACTGGAATGGTGAAGTAAAAGCGCGAACCTTCACCGACTTCTGAGTCAACCCAAATCTTTCCACCAAACCTGTCCACGATCCGCTGGCACATCGCCAGTCCGATTCCGCTGCCCGGTAATTCCTCACCGTGCAGTCGCTGAAACATCTCAAAGATTCTTTGTTTGTACTCGGGCGCGATACCAAGTCCGTTATCTCCTACGCAAAAAGTCCAAAATTCACCGTTCCGGGTGGCCGTAACTTGGATGTACGGAGGACGTATGCTCCGGTATTTGATGGCATTCCCTACCAGGTTTTGCAGAAGCTGCCGCAGACTAATCCATTCAGCCTCAACATTTGGAAGACTCTCCCAGACTATCTTTGCGCGGCTTTCATCTATAGCGGTTTTGAGATCCCTCACCAAGCCGGTCAACAGTGCTTCGCAGTCCACGGATTCTACTGTTCTGCGCTGCGTGCTGACCTGCGAATAAAGAAGTAGATCCTGAATCAGAGTACTCATTCTTTTCGCGGCATCCGTCGCGAAAGAAATCATTTCGCGCTCATCTTCGCTCAACCGCTCGCCCAGTCGCCTCTCGAGCAATTGCAAATAGCTGGTAATGGTCCGAATAGGAGCTTGCAGGTCGTGCGAAGCGGCATAGGCAAACCTTTGGAGGTCCTCGTTGGAATGTTGCAATGCCTGAGTCACCTTCTCCAGCTCGGCACTCCTCAGTCGCTCCTCATCGCGAAGACGCTTCCGATCCAGCGTAGCTGAAAGACGCGCTCGCAACAGAATCGGATCGAAAGGCTTAAACAAATAGTCTTCTGCTCCGCTCTTAATTGATTCGGCAACGCTCGCCAACTCGTCGGAGGCCGAAATTACCAGGACCGGAATGTTGAAGAGCGCGCTGTCCTGTTTCAAGATCTTCAGCACGTCCAGCCCGTTCATTTCCGGCATCACGAGATCAAGAAGAACGGCGTCGAAGGACATGCCTCGCAGCTTGGCGATGGCGTCGGAGCCGCTTGCCGATTCCTCCACACTGTACCCCTGCCGCTCGAGATGACGCTTCAGAATATCCCGATTGGTTTCGTCATCGTCAACAACCAGAAGGTGGCCATGGCCTCGCGCTGAAACTGGCTTTGAGGACCTCTGTCGCATGGAGGAAGGCGGGCTTACTGGACGCTTGCCCAGCTCCGAAAATTCCACCAGCTCAGAAATCGCATTGTTAATGCGCGCGAGATCAGCCGTGGCATTCGATTCCGTTAGTATCGATAGACCGGAGACGGTCTTCCGCAATTGGCTGACGGGCTCGTACACCTCGGTGCGCAGGCCGTCTAAATCGGTATCCGTAATAGAACGTTGCGAAAAGACCGGATGCTTTTGAATCAGATCGCAGATATGCTGCGCCTGCGTAAGTACCTGTTGCAAGCAGTCGGCGGCATCCTGTGAATCGGACTGCAACGCGTCCTCATGCATCATCTCGGCATAACCGATAATGTGATTTAAGGGAGTCCGAAGACCGTGTCTGAGCTCAGCAATCTCTGCTGCTGAGTAACCATCGCGGACAGAGTTCATCCGGCGGTCTGCTCCTTGTTTGTCCGCACGGCCGCATCGATTTTAGACAATAACCGAGAGAAATCGATCGGCTTCGTCTCAAAGTCATCGCACCCAACGGCGCGAGCCATTTCCCGATCGCTATTCAAAGCATGAGCGGTAAGAGCAATAATCGGTATGTGTGTAGTTCGGGGATCTCCCTTTAGTTCTCGAGTGAGGTCCCATCCGCTAATCTTTGGCAGGTTGACATCCATTAAGATCACGTCCGGCTTTTCCGCTCGTGCTTTGACCGATCCTTCTTCCCCATCAATTGCGATGAGAACATCATGACCCTTCCTCGCGAGTCTTCGCGAAAGCATGTCACGATTCATCTCATTATCTTCCACCAGGAGAATACGCATAATCCTATCAAAAGGGAAGGGTTTCAGTTTGGCCGGGTCATCCGCTCAGGCTTGACGTGTTTGTCAAACTCTTCTTCGCTGAGGAAGCCAAGCTTCACGGAAGCTTCGCGTAAGGTTGAGCCATCCACGTGGGCGGTATGGGCAATCTTGGCGGATTTGTCGTAGCCCACCACCGGACTTAATGCGGTGACGAGCATTAGGGAGTTCCGGACATAACTATCGAGCTGTGCGCGGTTCACCTCGATGCCTACTGCACAGTGCTCCGTGAAGCTTCGGCATGCATCCGCAAGCAACCGCACCGAATGCAAGAAGTTATAAATGATCACCGGCTTAAAGACGTTGAGCTCAAAATTTCCCTGGGATCCGGCAAATCCAATGGCCGCGTCGTTGCCGAATACCTGGACCGCAACCATTGTCATCGCCTCGCATTGTGTCGGGTTCACTTTCCCCGGCATAATGGACGATCCGGGCTCGTTTTCCGGAAGCGTTAGTTCGCCTAAGCCGCAACGAGGACCCGAGGCCAGCCAGCGCACGTCGTTTGCGATCTTCATAAGGGACGCCGCAAGCGTCTTCAGCGCGCCGCTTCCCGCGACCAATTCATCGTGTGCGGAAAGAGCTGCGAATTTATTGGGGTGCGAGCGAAACGGCAATCCGGTCAACTCCGCGATCTTTGCCGCCGCCCGTTCCGCAAACTCGGGGTGTGCGTTGATTCCCGTACCTACTGCCGTGCCTCCAATGGCAAGATCGTAGATTCCGTTGACAGCTTCTTTTAGGCGCTTCACGTCGCGATGGAGCAACGAGACCCAGCCAGAGATTTCCTGTCCTAACGTTAAGGGTGTCGCATCCTGCAGGTGTGTGCGGCCGATCTTTACTACATCTGCGAACTCCGTCGATTTCTTTTCGAGCGCTTCACGAAGTTCCTCAACTGCGGGGAGTAGCCCGTGTTCAATACGCTCAGCCGCGGCAATGTGCATAGCGGTGGGGAATGTGTCGTTGGATGACTGCGACATATTTACGTGATCGTTGGGGTGAACAGGTTTTTTGCTGCCCATCTCGCCTCCGGCCAACTCGATGGCGCGGTTGGAGATCACCTCATTCGCATTCATGTTCGTCTGAGTGCCGCTGCCGGTCTGCCAGACGCGCAAGGGAAAGTGATCGTTCAGCTTTCCCGCGATCACCTCATCAGCAGCCTGTGTAATCAGGCGAGTCTTCTCATCGTCCAGTTTGCCCAGATCGTGATTCACCAAAGCGGCCGATTTTTTTAAAATCCCGAACGCGCGCACCAGTTCGGGCGGCATAATATCGATACCGATATCGAAGTGAATCAATGAGCGCTGGGTCTGTGCGCCCCAGTACCGATCGGAGGGCACTTCAATCGTGCCCATGCTGTCGGATTCGGTACGTCGTGAAACGTTCATCTCACTATTGTGTAACGTCTCACAAACCGGTTTGCCCCGTCCAGCCCATCCGTGATGGTGCTACTGGCGGCCTCCCTCGTAATAACCCGAAATCTTGTCGTACACTTCTTTCGGGAAATTCAGGCTTTTATAGACGTTGCAAGATTCGCCTTCGGTGGCGCTTTCGCAGATGGGAAAGTCCTGCTCCTTCATCCACGCTAACACTCGCTCACGCCGGGGCGGATTGTATCCCCTCGACTCCACCTGCTTAACGAGTCCACGCGCCTTTTCGTCATCACAATCAGGATCTTTCTTCAGGTACTCAATTAGCTCATCGTCGCTCATGAAATGGCGCGCCACCATCACGAAAACCAGCCGTCCATAATGGCCGATATTTTCTCCACGGTCGAGGGAATCCAGCAGATGCGACATCATCTCGCTTTCGCGCAATTCTTCAACAGGCATTATATTTGGCTCCTGCTAATTGGATGTCGGCAGATCATCGTGGTTTCTCCTTTTATTCGCTATTGGGCTATGGCGATAGCAGCAACCAACTAGCTGATGATTCCCTGCGATTTGAGCGCTTCAGTGAGTTGTTCTTCCGAGGGAACTGACAACACTTGCCCCTTTATATCCAGTGTCGGCTTTTTTTCCTTGCCGTTGTTGTGCTCCATCACCCACTTGGCGGCGGTACGATCGTGGTCGATGTTCACATATTCGTACATGATTCCTTGCTCGTCCAAGAAAGTACGCGTGCTCTTGGTGGTAGGGCACCAGTCCGCTCCATAAACTGTCACGTCAGCCATATGAAATTATCCTTAACCTATGAGAGCCGGACGGCCGCGAAGCGTTACGGCCCAGTCTGGCGGCCTCACTCCAAATCGACCACAGGGGTCGGGAGAATCCCGCGCTCAATATAAACGGGCCGGGCGGACTCGCGAATGCGGGGCAGCAGAAGCGCGAAGAACAATGCGCCAATTAAGCAGGCGATCCCGGAAAGAGTGAGCGTGTGGGAGACTCCGATCCGTGCCGCCAATGCACCCGCGAGCAGGCTTCCGAATGGAGCCATCCCGACAAATGCCATGGAATAAAATGCCATCACCCGGCCGCGCTTCCTTTCGTCGGCTAACGTTTGGACAATCGTGTTGCTGGCGGCCATGTGCCTCATCATTCCAAAGCCGGTGAACGGCAAGATGCACAGCGAGAGCCACAGCACCTTTGATAGACCAAAAGCGATGAGCGAAACGCCGAAGATAGTAGCGGAAACCACAATTACGCGGCCCAGGCCCAGGACGCTTCCACGATTTGCGAGCGCGGCAACACCGGCCAGCGCTCCGCCTCCGGAGGCAGCCATTAAAATGCCTAGCGTGTGCGGGCCTCCATGGAAGACGCTCGACGCGAATATGGGCATGAGAACTTGAAAGGGCATACCCATCAGGCTGATCAGCGCCAAGAGCAGCAGAATGGATCGTATCGGCAGGGAACTTGATATGTAACGCCAGCCCTCGACCAATTCTTCGATGGCGTTTTTGCTCCTTTTGTAGGCGACCCGCGGTTGGACCCGCATGGCAAGCAACGACACAATCACCGCGCCATAGCTGATTCCATCGATGAGAAAACAGACGCCTTCGCCGACTGCCGCGATAACGACGCCCGCAATAGCCGGCCCGATGAGCCGCGCGGCATTCACGGTAGAGGAATTCAGCGCGATGGCATTGCCGAGATATGTGGGGTCATCGATCATCTGGACCACGAACGATTGCCGCGCCGGCATGTCGAATGCATTGACAAAACCCTGCGCGAGCATTAGAAGCGCCAGTTCCCAAACGCGAATGGAGCCGCTTAGGGTCAAGGCCGCAAGTATTAGCGACTGCACCATGGAGAGTGTCTGGGTCACAACAATCGTCCGATGACGATTCCAGCGGTCTACCCATACGCCAGCTATAGGAGCAAGAAAAAACGAGGGAATTTGCCCGGCAAAGCTGACTAGCCCTAAGAGAAAAGGAGAGTGGGTCAAGCGGTATACGAGCCAACTGGTGGCAATTCTCGTAATCCACGTGCCAATCAGCGACACACTCTGCCCGGTGAAGAAAAGCCGGTAGTTTCGTGATCGCAGTGCACGCAGAGCCATAAATCGCTGCTTCGGCTCATTCGCGTTCGGCGGTACAGGAAAAGACGGCATCGGGACCTCTTTCAGAGTACCGGCACTCGGGCATTGGCTACAGCAAGCTGGGGGCGAGGCTTACCTCAGGCCAGCGTTGCGCGCTGGAACCTTGGCGACGCTCGACCAATCCAGATCTTCCTGACCATTCGCCAGCGCGGACAGAAACTGGTCACGAAGTACGCTTGCGAACGGCATGGGTGCCGCTACCTCTCCGGCTGCCTCCAGGACGAGGCGCGTGTCCTTCAGGCCTAACCGCAAAGCGAAGCCCGCCGGTTCATATTTTTCGGCGGCAATGGATCCTCCATAGTTCGCATATACGGGCGAACCGAACAGCTCGTTCATCACCTCGAAAAACATGTGGTGGTTCATGCCGGATTTGCGAATTACCGTAAACGCTTCGCCGAAGGTTTCCATCATGCTGGCAATCATGAAGTTTCCGCAGAGTTTCACTGCATTGGCCTGCCATGGTTCCGATCCGGTAACGACCGTCTTTCGGCCGATAGCATCGAGGAGAGGACGGACTCGTTCCACGAGTGTTCGTTCCCCCGCGACCGCTACAATTAGCTTCTTTGTTTCCGCCGCTTCCGGCCGGCCAAAAACCGGTGCGCTCAGGTACCCTTGCCCGCGCTGGTGGTGTTCCTTCATCAACCGAACTGCGAAAGCCGTGCTAATCGTACTGTTTGAAACATGGATCGCATTCTTCTTCAGCCCTGACGCGATGCCCTTGTCGCCAAAGACGACCTGCTCGGCGGCGTGATCGTCACTCAGCATCGTCATCACCACCTCGGCATCGGCTGCTGCTTCGGCAGGCGAATTCGCTAACTGCGCGCCATACTTCACAACTGCTTCGGCCTTCTCGCGGCTCCGGTTGTATACGACGATTTTGTTTCCGGCCCGTAGCAGATTGCGCACAATGCCCGAGCCCATTTTCCCTAAACCGACATAACCGATGTTCATGACGTGGAGATGAGCGTGGGTACAGACTCATTTCCGCCCAAATTGCCCGAGCGATTTATTTCCAGGCCTTCTCGTGTTGCTGGTGCGGTTGATTTGTCCGTCCATAGGACGCAAGTGCTTGATTTAAAGTCAGCAGAATATTATTCAGTTCGGCTTGGGAGTCTGCCTGGACGACAATTCCCGCGATCGGTTCATTTGGATGGGTTCGTACCTCCACCTTGCCCGAAATTGTGGGCTGCGGCGCCGCCTTGGGGCGTTGTGGCCCGCTGCCCGTGTACTGTTGTCTCGATTGCGGCGCCTTTGGATGACGGGAATCTCCGTGAAACCGGCGCGTGCAAGCCCGGCACTGATAAGGCCAGCGGTTGAACCAGGCCCAAACACCATCGAGGCCTTTCCGGCGTGAGCGACAGGTATCGGAACTACCGCACAAAGGACATTTCATAGGTTCTACTGGTGAACTAATCGGCAGAACCTGGCAAGAACTTTAGAGCTCCTGCCATTTTTAACTGGGGCTTCAGATATTCTGTGCGGAAATGTTACAGAAATCTATGACCTAGCCTATTTCCATAGGAGAATAAAGATCGATGGGAGTTTCCAAAATAAACCGGACTTTTTGATGAGTATCACTAAACTAGCCTTTATACTTTCTGCGTTCCCGGCCCTTTTTGTTCCGCAATTGGGATATGGAAAGCCCAAGCAGGGCGTCGACTTTACCCGTTTCGTAGTGGTCGGCGATTCCCTTTCCGCGGGATTTCAGAACTTCTCACTGCTGGATTCTCAGCAGACCCACGGATATGCCAGCCTGATCGCCCAGCAAGCCGGGACCAGTTTGATCCTTCCGCTCGTCCCCTATCCAGGCGCTCCGAATGTTTTAAGTTTGGTTAGTCTAGGCCCCCCTCCCATTATTGGACCGGTTAGCGGCAGTCTGCCACCACCCCCCGCCTTCCCGCGAGACAATCCTACGCAGCAGCCCACGAACTTGGCGGTCCCAGGCGTGACCATCGCTCAGGTCTTAACTCAACGTCCGAACCCGGCAGCCATATCACCGGTCGATCAGCTTGGGAACATTGTTCTGGGATTTCCGAGTCCTTTTATCGTGCCGGGACTGCCTCACACACAAGTGGAGCAGGCGGTGGCACTTCAGCCCACTACCGTGATTGCTTGGGCGGGTAATAACGATGCGTTGCTGCCTGCCCTGACCGGCGACTTTTCCAGCCTGACGCAGGTGAGTGACTTCCGCGCTTCTTATAGGGCGATCTTGGATGCATTAGCCGCCACCGGAGCGACAGTCGTCACGGCAAACATCCCCGATGTAACAGAGGTCGGGTATTTTAAGGCCGTTAGCCAAGTGGCCTCCGAAGCGGATCTGCCGCTATCCACCGTGACCGCCATGCTAGGTGTTGGATCTCAGGACTATTTGCGGCTTCCCGCGGAGTCCCAAGCGCAAAAAATTCTTGCCGGACAGGCCGCCGGCCCGCTCACGACGTGTCCAACACCCGTGCCGGGATTAGGAGCGAGCCAGATCCCTTGTGTATTGACTGCGGCCGATGCCGATACACTCCGCGCGAGAGTAGCCGCCTACAACGCCGCGATCACTGCCGAGGCCGCGGCGCACGGGGCCGTGCTCGTTGACATTTACTCGCTGGTTGATGGTCTCCACGCGCATGGCCTCAAGATAGATGGCCAACAATTGACGACTGGTTTTCTCGGCGGGTTGTTTTCGTTCGATGGATTTCACCCCACCAATACCGGCTACGCCGTGATCGCCAACCAATTTATCGACACCATGAATAAGCAGCTAAAGACGCGGATTCCAGACGTGTCAACTAGCGCGATCATGTGGCTTGATCCGTTCAACTACTTGCGGATTGCTAGCGGTTCCACGCAATCGGGAGAGTAAATTGCCCTGCGGGCGTTTATGAGTTACTAATGGTGAGCTTTTATGTGTTTTCTCGCGGTCATTAAACGAAAAACAAACGAGTCTTCCGAGGCTCAGTTGGAAGCACTCCTGGAGCCGGAAGCGGAATATGTCAGAAAGCTGTATTCAACAGGGTATATTTCGCTCGGTATGGAGTCGTGGCGATGTAAAGGGCGCCGTAATAGAACTTGAATGCGGAACTCGCGAGGAGGCACAGCGTTTACTGGAAAGTCTGCCTCTGGCGACCGCCGGACTGCTCGAAATCGAGGTCATTTCTTTGTTGCCCTATCGCGGCTTTTTCCCAAGAAATTGATTTAGAGGATTATTCGCTGGATATTCATATTTTTTCGATGCAATATTGTCTTCCTTTCAGTGACAATGTTCTGGAAGGGGCAATTCGTTGAGGAACTTATTAGAACGCCTTGAGATCGAGTCATTTCCCGTCGAGATCCACGTAGCGGGACCTATCCAGCAGGCTTCTGCTCTCCTCCGAAGAATATCGGAATTCCTGGAAAGGCATCCGAATCTTGTTCTCACCTGCCTTCTTGCCGGCTATTTGGCGGCGAGTGTTCCCACTGCGGTACTTCGCCCTTATTGGCTCGACGAACTGGTAGAAACGTATATTTGCGCGCAGCCTTCGCTGGCCGCCGTGTGGCATTCTCTACAAACTGCTCCTCCCACTACCGATCCTCCGCTTCACTACCTGCTAACGCATCTGTGCCTGAAGCTCTTCGGCGTCCACGAATGGGCGTCCCGGATTCCGGCGCTCGGCGGGTTTTTTGTGGCGATTCTCTGTGTCTATCAATTTGTTCGCCGACGGTTTGGCGTAGCCGTCGCGGCGATCGCGGTTACCCTTCTACTTTCCTCGAACGCGATGTACTATGCATCCGAAGGAAGACCCTACGGCGTGGTGGTGGGCGGTTGCGCGGTAATTCTACTGGCGTGGCAGTCCGTTGGGATGGGGGTTCGGCCTAAGACAAACCGTATTCTCATCGCGATTGGACTAGCGTGCGCCATTTCAGCACACTATTACGGGATTCTGTTCGGATTGCCGGTCTTTATTGGCGAGATCATCCGCTCACGACGCACGCAGCGGATCGACTGGGCTACCTTCGGCGCTATTGCTGTCGCATATTCCGCGATGCTGGTCTGGGTGCCCTTTTTGCCCATCGCCATGGCCTGGAAAACGCATATCTGGTTTGCTCCCGCCTTCGAGGATGTGATGCAAATGTTGGGCGATATGGGTGACGTTCAGCTCATTACTCTATTCCTTGCTTCGTTATTTTTTGTGCACTCGTTTGTGCCCGCGCACACGGAACATAGGAGCGAAAAGACGGCCTATTTTCGAACAGACGAAGCTGCCGCCATCCTTACGCTTGTGCTGCTGCCCTTTGTTGGTTTCTTTGTAAGCAAATTTGCTTCGAAATTGTTTTTATCGCGCTATGTAATTGCGTCATCTCTCGGCGTAGCGATTCTGATTGCCAGCATGAGCAGCTTGCTGAAGCATTCCCGGCGCGCGTGGATATCCGTGATCGCGATCCTGCTGTTCTGTTTTGTGCTGGGTATGAAGGCGCGGTTCCTGCGTTCAAAAATCGCGGAACGCAAGGACTTTGCCGCCTCCGTCCGCCAGCTTGCTGAACTTCCCGGTCCCATTGTGATCTGCATGCCCCATGATTTCTTGCAGTTCTACTTTTATGGCCCACCGTCGGTGAAGGACAAGATTTATTGGCTGAATGATTTACACGTAGCGTTGAAGTACATCAAGACCGACACCGACGTGCGCATGATGTCCGCAGTTCAGAAAGTGCAGGATGTACATGTCATAGAGATGAAGGCATTCCTCCAGGGACACCGGTCGTTCTACTTGTATCAGCGCAAGCAAGGTAACTACGACGTTCCGATGATGCTGGACAGCGGGATGCAGCTCACCTACCTCGGCAATAAGGCCGGAGGTGACTTTTTTCACGTGGTTGAGGTGAATTAAGTAGACTTTCTCAGATGTATTTAGAAAGGTTGCCAGTTAATGAACCACATTACTTGGCCGCAAACTTGTCGAACGGTACTGCGCCTTCCGCGTGCACACGAATACTAAACACGTCCACCGGCCCTCGGGCCTGGTTGTAACCCGGATTCGTGACGTGCTGGTAGTCAAATGCGAGCGAAATTCCGCGCCACACGTTTGCTGTGTAGTACGTCTCCAGAATCCTCTCGGTCCCGTACGTTAGAGCTCCATCGCCCAGAAGAAAACCCAGACCGCCGAGGGCTAGATACCGGCGGTGGTCTCCCGAAAGTCCGTTAACCACGAACGCGGTCCCTACTTTATCTTGAGGTCGATGCCATGCACGCCCGCTGTAGTCGGAGCCGAAGGCAACCGTCCGGTCGATCTCGGTGTAAGCAAACGACTCATTCCTGCCGTCATTCCAGCCCAGTCGGCCGAACGCTCGCCAATCGTTGCTTAACTCCTGCTCCATGTTGTAGCCGAAGCCGTACTTCACGCGACCCGGCTGGCGGGAGAGAGTGATGTCGGGCGTGGCGTTCACACCGGATACGAAGCCCTGGATCGCTTCCCGGTAGTTGCCCATGTCGGCTCGATTGACATAAACAAGTCCCCGGACGACTGTTTGCCTGTTGTGGATCAGCGCGGGGTGATATTCCAGTTCGAAGTTCTGGCCGCCAGCCCTCTTCAGATTCCAGTCGAGTGTGATGCCGTTGGCCACCGTTGGCATCAGCATCTCGCCATAGCGCGCCGCCCAGTTCTTGTCGTAATACTCCACCACCAATCCATATGTGTAGCCTCGCGTGTCTGCCGCATAGTCATAAGCGCCATTGTTTACCACCGCCCAGTTCATAAACTGCAAATGGCTGTCGCTTCCTACTGAGTTGAGATCGAAAAAATCAACAGTGCTCATCTTTCCTAAGCGGAACTCCAATCGCCTGGCTGGAACGACTGGAGCCAAGGAGAGCGGATTGCGCGTGATGGCGACAGTTTTCTTGCTCAATGCCAGTGTGTAATGCAGCATCATCCGCGATATGTAAGGCGTTGCGCCCAGCGACGGATTGCGAACCACGTCGATGTTTGGAAATCCTGCGATCCCTAGCGCATTGCTTAAGCCGGCTCCTCCGGCGCTTTCCAGATCGAATAGAAACTCCAGGTTTCTGGTGATGCGAAATCCTGTGTAAAGGGTTTCCACGCTGGATGTGGCATGCGCTGCTTCCGCGCTGAAGCTGTTTTGCCCCGAATACTTCGCTGGGAACGAAGTATCCTGTTGTCGAATGAAGTTCCCCTGAGCCGACAGCCAGAAGCGATTCCAGAACGACTCACCCCATTCCGCGTTGTCGGATGCGGGCTGGGCTTCAGAAGCCGTCGACGAATCGGCTTTCGGTGGAGCCGGTGCTTTCGCGGGCGCCGTTGTTGTCTGCGTGGATGACTGGGACGAAGACGTAGACGTATCCTGCCCACGGAGCAAAATATCGAAAAGAGTCAACAAAAATAGTAGAAAAACAGGGCGCAACTATCTATCGTTCGGGATTCCCTGCCTAATGTCAACGTGACTCTAGACGGAGATACAAGGATTCATCCTGTTGTCATCTATCCGTAACGCGAATGGCGATCATCCAGGGAGAGCGACAATACAACTATGGAAGACCCACAGAAGAAGACAGAGCCTAAGGCCCACGAAGACTACGAGAAGAAGCCTGCTGATACCAAGAATCTGGACCGCGACGGCGGTGAGCGTCAGCCCACCGATCATAAGGAAGAGCCGTCGAAGTAGCCGGGAGAAGCATCGATCTAGCTATCAATGCCGTTGCAGTTCCCTCCCAGACGTAAACCCGAAGTAATGAGTCCGGCTGGCCATTGGCCGCAGCTACACGCTGCAATCGAAGCCGGGGCGGACTCCGTGTACTTTGGATTGAAGCATTTTTCGGCTCGCGCGAAAGTCGGTTTCGATCTCGACGAACTACCTGAAGCGATGCGCACATTGCACCGGCGAGGCGTGCGTGGTTTTGTCACTTTCAACACGCTTGTTTTCGAACACGAGTTGGCGGAGGCGGCGAACACTATCGAGGCTATCGCGAGTGCCGGAGCGGACGCGCTCATTGTCCAGGATCTTGGCGTGGCACGGCTGGCGCGCGACATCGCTCCCGGTATTGAGCTGCACGCCAGCACGCAGATGAGTATCACGAATGCGGAAGGCGTTCGCCTGGCGCAATCGTTCGGCGTGGATCGTGTCACGCTGGCGCGTGAACTCTCGCTGGAGGAGATTCGCGCCATTATCGCTCAAACAGACTGCGAGCTGGAAATCTTTGTGCACGGTGCGCTATGCGTCGCCTACTCGGGCCAGTGTTTTTCTTCGGAAGCCTGGGGAGGCCGCAGCGCCAATCGCGGTCAATGCGCGCAGGCTTGCCGGCTGCCCTACGAGATGATCGTCGATGGCGTAGAAAAGCCGCTGGCCGACGCTCGTTATCTGCTTTCGCCGGGCGATCTCTACGCGCTTCATCAAGTGCCGGAGATCGTGAAGATGGGTGTTGCCGCTCTAAAGATTGAAGGCCGCTACAAAGATGCTGAGTATGTCGCTCTTACGACCAGGGCATACCGAAAAGCCGTGGACGACGCGATTACCGGTAGTGCGCCAGGCATTACTCCCGCTGAGGAGTTACAACTGGAACAGGTTTATTCCAGAGGCCTTGGTCCGTTTTTCATCGGCGGTACTAATCATCAGACGGTGGTGTCCGGGCGCGCCCCTCGGCATCGCGGCGTGTGCATGGGACGAGTTTCTTCGGTCTCGCTGGATCACGTTACGATTGAGCCATTTGCGGCAAATGGCGTTGCTCCGGTAAAGCCTGGGGATGGCGTGGTCTTTGATGCAGCGGATTGGCGCAGTCCCGAGGAGCCAGAAGAAGGCGGACGCATCTATGAAGCGATTCCGAAGCTTGACGGTACCTGGGAACTTCGCTTCGGAAATAACGCGGTGCGTTTTGCGCGTGTTCGCCCCGGCGACCTTGTATGGCGAACCGACGATCCTGAGCTGGAGCGAGCCGCCCGTCACTTTACGCAGGCTACATCCCCTATGGCCCGTCAACCTATTTGCGTTCGCGTCACAGCGTGCGAGGGAGAGCGCTTGATGACAGAATGGCGTCTCGAAAAACAGCCTCATGTTTGCGTCGCGCTCGATTCGGAACAGCCTCTCGGCCGTGCTCAGAATCGTGCCGTCACCGTCGAAGCGTTGCGTGAGCAACTGGGCCGCCTCGGAAACACTCCTTACGAATTGCACGATCTCGATATCCAAGTGGAAGGAGCGCCGTTCGTTCCTGTTTCCATGTTGAATCGGTTGCGGCGTGATGCGGTTAAGAAGCTGCAGGAAGTCCAAAGCGATTTGGGAGACTTCGCCGTTCTTGATGGCTATCAAGTCCTCAGAAAGACACTATCCACGGTTCATCCAGAGGTTAAGGAAGCTCTGGATGAACCGGCAATTCATCTCCTGGTGCGTACGCCGGAGCAATTGAATGCGGCCGTCGAACTTCGTCCTGCCAGCATCACGCTCGATTATCTGGACCTCTACGGATTACGTCCCTCTGTAGAGCGCGTGAAGTCCAGCGGCGTGCCTGTTCGCGTCGCTAGCCCGCGCGTCTTGAAGCCGGGCGAGGCGCGTATTTCAAATTTCTTGTCGAGTCTCGACTGTGCGATTCTCGTTCGTTCTACCGCCGTTTTACACGCTTTGAAAGAACTCGGCACGAAGCGTCTGATCGGTGACTTCAGCCTGAACGCCGCCAACTCACTGACGGCCGAAACTTACCGTCAACTTGGTGTCACACGTCTGGCTCCGACCCACGATCTGAATGCGGAGCAGGTTTCAGGACTCGCCCGGCGAGTTGGTGGCATCTTCATCGAAGCAATCGCGTATCATCACCTGCCGGTGTTTCACACAGAGCATTGTGTCTTCTGCCGCTTCCTTTCCTCTGGCACCACCTATCGCGATTGCGGGCGTCCTTGTGAGAAGCATCGTGTCGCACTCCGCGACAAGAACGGGCGCTCCCATCCTGTGATGGCGGACGTTGGCTGCCGTAATACGGTGTTTGGCGCGGAGGCCCAGGAAGCAAGCGAGCATCTACGAAGCTGGCTCAATGCGGGGATTCGCCACTTTCGCCTCGAGTTTGTTCATGAATCCGCTCGGCAGGTCAGCGAAGTCTTTCGAGCCTTCGAATCGGCTCTTGCCGGGAAGAACAGTGTCGAGGAGCTTGCACGCAGACTGAAACGCGCAGCTCCGGAAGGCACCACTGCGGGCAGCTTATTCGTTCCGCCGGATTACCTGAATTTTCCCATTCTGCAATAGTACCGGCGAGTGCAGTTGCTTGCGCCAGCTACGATGGACCGTATGTCTGTCGATGTCGTTTTCTTCGGTGCGCATCCCGACGACGTGGAATGGGGAGCAGGAGGAATTCTGCTTCACTTGCGGGACAAAGGACTGAAATTTGCACTTGTCGACCTTACCGAGGGTGAGATGGGCTCCCGAGGCACGCTGGAGGAGCGACGGCAGGAAGCTTTGGATGCCGCCGAATTCGTAGGCGCTGCGGCGCGTGAAAATCTGCACCTTCCCGATTGCGGTCTGGTCGACTCTCCAGAAAACCGAAAGCAAATCGCGAGCGTAATACGCCGTTATCGCCCGCAACTTGTGCTTGCGCCGTTTTGGAAGGATCGCCACCCGGACCATGCGGCAACGGGCCTTATGGTCCGTAACTCTTCGCTCTACTGTGCCCTCACCAAGTTGAACGACGGCAATCAACCACATAAGCCGAGCGCGTTCTTGTACTTCTTGCTGCACAACTATCGCCATCCCTCCGTGGTTGTGGATGTCACGAACGTCTACCAGCAGAAACTGGAACTTCTTCGTCTCCACCACTCCCAATTTTCAAAAACCGCTGAGCAACTTGGATTAGTTCCACTGGGCATGAGCGATTATCTTTACGGCTTGGAATCCCGCGACCGTTACTTTGGTTCCCTCATTGGCGTGCATCATGGCGAGGCGCTGGTGGCAGACCGGCCCTTAAAACTCTCTGGACTGACGCAGCTTTTCACCTGTTAGAATTCGCTAGGCGACTTTTCTCATGAAGAGCGGTGGAATTCACCAATTCGAACTGATCCTGCTCCTGCTCTTGATTTTTGTGATTGGCCTGGGGACCTTGGCGCAGCGCATAAAAACACCCTACCCAATCGTCATGGTCATCGGCGGATTAGTGTTGAGCCTGATTCCGGGCATGCCGCACGTCGTGCTCGATTCGAATCTGGTGTTCCTGATCATCTTGCCTCCGCTTTTATTTAGCGCGGCCGCTGAGACTTCCTGGCGAGACTTTCGAAACAATATTATCTCCATTCTTGTGCTCGCTTTCTGGCTGGTCGGCTTTACTGTCGCAGGCGTCTCGATCATGGCAAACTGGCTTATCCCTTGGTTTGACTGGCGGTTAGGTCTTGTCTTGGGGGCCGTCATTGCAACCACCGATGCCATTGCTGCTACTTCCATCGCGCAGCGCGTCGGTCTTCCAGGCAACATCACCCAAATACTCGAAGGGGAAAGCCTGGTGAATGACGCCAGCGGGCTGCTGGCGTTGGAGTTCGCGGTCGCTTTCATTGTGAGTGGACATACCCCCACAATGGCCGAAGCAACTCTACGCCTGCTGTGGCTTGTGTTTGGCGGAATCTCGATTGGCCTTGTTCTCGGGAAAATCGTATTCCTATTTGAATCCCGCGTGGACTATGCGCCCATCGAGATTACCGTAAGCATCATGGCGCCGTTTGTAGCTTATTTAACGGCGGAATACGCAAAATCGTCAGGCGTGCTTGCGGCGGTAGCATCCGGTTTGTATCTTGGGCGTTATAGCTCGGTCTTCTTGTCCTCAGGCGTTCGCATTGAAACCCGAGCCGTTTGGAACACGCTGACCTACGTCCTAAACGGCCTGGTTTTCATTTTGATCGGCCTTCAGCTTCCGTATGTCCTCAAGGGCATTCACGGCGTGTCGCGAGGAGAGCTGCTCACCAATGCCGCCGAACTTACCGTTGCAGTAATCCTCTTGCGTTTCCTAGGAGTGTTTCCAACGGCTTATGTTGCGTATTTCATCCGGACCCGTATCTTCAAGGAGTCTTTTCCGCCGCCGCCTCCCAAAAGCGTTTTCGTGATTGCATGGACCGGAATGCGTGGCGTAGTGGCCCTTGCTGCTGCCATCTCACTTCCCGAAACACTGGCCAATGGTTCTCCCTTTCCGCAACGGAACATGATCCTGTTTCTGACGTTTTGGGTAATTTTCGTCACGCTGGTGCTGCAGGGTCTCACTCTGCCCGCGCTCATTCGCTGGCTTGGCCTCAGCAGTCCGTCACGAATCGATTCCGAAGAGCAAACGGCGCGCCGTAAGATGATCGAAGCTGCGCTCGCCCGGCTGGAATCGTTGCGTCCGGCGAGTACTGACGGGAATCAGGGCATTTACGACGATGTCGCGCGCCTCTATGAGCGCCGTCGCGCCGCGCTCGATGAAGATAAAAAAGAGAGTGAGTCTTCGGCTGAACATCAGGAACGCTACCGTGACCTCACGAATCAGCTCCGCGAAACAGAACGTTCCACTGTGCTCAACTTACGTGACCGGAATGAGATTAGCGACGCTGCGCTCCGCCGCATTGAACGCGAACTAGATCTGTTGGACGCCCGGTTTCAGTAAGTGGACCGATGACTCCATGACTCAAGGTTCCCGGCATTACTACTACATCTGCTGGTATGGCCGTAATCTTATCCCCGCTAGAAGAGTCTCCTATTCGTGAGTTACAGGCAGTAACTTTCTTTTAAGGAGTTTGTTCTATGAAAAAGCTTTTTCATACCTTTATCTTAGCTGTGGTTTCGGTTCCAATGATTGCATTCGGTGTGCCCATTCAAGCTGGCGGAGGCGCAGGCGGAGCTGGAGGATCGGGCGGCGCTTCGGGGTCTGGTGGAAGCAGTTCTGGATCCGCGGGAGGAACTTCATCCGGTGGCAGCCAGTCCGGCGGTGGACAGTCGGGTAGCAGTCAGTCTGGCGGTGCCAGTTCGGGCAGCACCGGCACTTCACGGGGTACGCAATCGAATCACAGCGGCAGCCACAAGGGAGGCAACTCGGGCTCGTCCAACTCTGGTTCAGGTTCCTCAGGCTCCTCCGGTTCATCAGGATCGGGCTCTGGAACCGGTACTCCCCCACGGTAAAGTCAGCACTCCCATTGGTCTGAGATCTACATTTGTTGGGAGCTTGCCTCTGGGTCGTGGCGGAATCCAACTGCCCTCATGGCCTGCACGATCTCGCGATTTTTCATAAAGTCGCTCCAAACCATCCCTGTGCGTAGATTTTCCGACATCAACATCATAATTCCGAGATCGATAGCAATCACATCTCCGCAGTACCAACCTGAGCTAGGTTGAAAGGAATCGACAAAACCGTATCTCTGCCAGCATTTCGGATAGCGGGTTTGCATGGTGAGCAGCACATCGGAACATTCAGCCGGCAAAAATGGAAGTGAACCTCCTGCGGCATTTGGGACAATTGTCCCATCAATCGGACCCATTGCCGGGGGCCCTCCCCATGCGCGGTATCCCCAACGTGATTCGGACGCGCTGATCCCCCAGATATCCTGATCTATTTGCGGAAACTGTCCATGCAAAAGCATGCACCAGATTTGGTGTGCTCGTGTTGCCGCCACGGAATTAGTGAAATAGTTTGCATGCTGGTCGCGGACATCACGAAAGTCGCACCAAGCTTGCGGGTATTGGTGAGTAAACAAAGGGGCTTCACCAGTGATATACCGGATGCCTCCAAAATCCATTTCTGGACGCTTGACCTCATTCCACACCGAAGCAGGAAGCGGATAGGTGGGGGAGCCAATCGCCATCAAATACATGGTCAGCAACTCCGCATAAATATCCCAGCGATACTTGATGAACCCAGTCTCCGGTGTCCACCCCATCGTGAGCGTCTGGCCCTTATTCAACATCCACGGCCAGTTCACGCGATGATAAATGGCCGATGCAAGGCGGTCGATCCGCTGCGAGTTGAAGTATTGGCGGCAGTGCAGGATGCCGCAAAGCAGGAACGACGTATCAATGGAAGATACCTCCGACTTCGCAATGCGGGCTCCCGTGGCGATGTCTATGAAGTGATAAAAAAATCCATTCTCATGCTGACATCGATTGGCAAAGAACTCTAAGACAGTTTCAACCCGCTGCTCGCAATCCGCATCCTTCAGGTAACCGCGTTGCGCCGCAATGCAGAGCCCGCTTAGTCCGAATCCCGTCGCGGAAATGCTCGAAGCGCCCCGGTAGGCATGTGTAATACCGCCCTCAGTAGGCCCTATTCCGTCAGCCCGGGATCGATCGTAAATTGACCCTGTTACAGGATCTGCTTGTTCAAAGAAGAACCGGGCAGCACGCTCTTCCATATCGTCCAGAAGCCGCAATGCTTTAACATCGACTTGCGTCAGGGGCCGATTAAGATATCGCCCCTTTACTCGCGGCTTATGAATAGCAGTTCGGCCGCTTCCCTTTTCCGGGGCGGGAACTCCAGTTTCCTTTGCCGTTTTATGCTGTGGCGTCTGAGCGAGCGCGCTGCCTCCCAGAGTAACGCCCAGGCCTTGCAGCAGGTCTCTACGCTTCATCAAACTAGCGGGCCGCTACAGCTTTCTTGCGCATCGCGATAGCTCGCGCGTCCGAAGCAGCTTGCACCGCCTGTCTGGCGTTGTTGGTCACGCTGTTGTAGTCCTTCTTGCCGGCGTAAGCTGCTTCAGCATCATTCAGGTATTGTTGTGCTCTGCCGAACGTATCTGCCGCAGCATCCGCAGCTCCGTCTGCTTTCGCAATTTGTACCGCGTTTCGAGCCTGGTAGAGCTCAAGAATCGCTTCGTACTCCTTCATGCCAACGCCGGTATCCGACTTCATGTTGGCCGATGGAAGATCCTTCGGCTTGATGTTCAGCGTGTACTGACCGCGCGGCAACAGATCGTATTTTGCCCTTACCTGCTCCACGCGGCCCACTGTATCGGGACGAACGTAGCTTTCCATCACGACAACGTCGCTGGGGTAGGGAACTGAAAAATATGGCTCCGCCGTGACTAGAAGTCCAAAAGTAGAATACGGCGAAGTGACGTGCATGACTGCCTTGTTGGAGCCATCCGGAATGACCTCTCCTAAGTTGATGGACTTGCCATCTGGAGTGATAGCCCAAAGCACGTAAGTAAGAAATTCAGTGCCGAATTGGGTAGGAGGCTCTAGGTGTTTGAAGTTTGCATCGATTGCTGTATAACCGTTTTTCACGCCAACTTTCGCGTCGCCGTCTGCTTTCGGCATCAGCACGGTACCTTTCAGGTCGACGTGAGTAGCTCCGCCATGGCGCTCGAAGTTCACCGCCTGAAGCGCGCGTTGCACTACGGTCACTTTGTAGATGGGTACGGACTGTTCTTGCGAATCCTGTGCCCCAACCGCGATCTGGCCAGATAGAGATAGCAATCCAACAAGTCCAAAAGAAAACAACCAAACAGGTAGGCGCATGTGTAAGAAGCTGATGTGTTTCTCCAAGGCTTATTGGATGCTCAAACCGCTTCCTATGTTCCATGAATGCATACGCTGCCCGGCTTTCGTAGCTCACAGGAGTACCGTTCCAGAATTGCGCTAAGCTCGACACGAAATCACCGCTTTCGCCTCTAAACAAAGAGAACGGGCCGAGAGTGCCGTTAACGGGGATCGGATCAATGGAGGAATTGTAAATGGCTGAAATACGTGTTATCGCGAGGTTGATCGCGTCGCCTGGCAAAGTGGAGGAGCTTCGCGAAGTCTCGCAGGCAATGCTCGATCCAACTCATGCTGAGGAAGGCAACAAATTCTACGAACTTTACGAGTCGAACGAAGGAGGGCGTTTTTTATTCAATGAGCTATGGGCCAGTCAGGAGGCCTTCAATCAGCACATCTCCAGTCCTCACTTCAAGCACTTTGAAACGCGGATCAAAGAGCTGCTCGCTGAGCCGCTGGAACTAAATTTCCTCAAAGAACTTCGTTAGTTCCATTGAAAACAAATCAGCAATATCGCGTTTATGGTATAGTTCTTTTCCGATGACAATGCTGCCTTTTGTTTCGCGCCGTTCATTCCTTGCGCTTGCGGCTACCGCGCCCTTTGTGGGCCCCTTGCATTCCCTGGCTGCGGGGAAAGATGTTCCCATTGGGCTGGAACTCTATTCTGTCCGTGACGATCTCAAGAAGGATTTCACCGGAACTCTCGACGGAGTTGCTAAGCTCGGCTACCAATGTGTGGAGTTCTATGCTCCCTATTACCAGTGGACGCCCGATTATGCGAAGCAGGTCCGAAAGCAAATCGATTCTATCGGCCTGCGCTGCTATTCCACTCATAACGAACTTCACTCGTTTTCCCCCGAAGGCATCGGTAAGGCAATTGAGTTGAACAAAATACTGGGTACGCAGTACATTGTTCTTGCTCATCCAGGCAACGTGGATGGAATAGCGGGTTGGAAGCAGATTGCAGAGACGCTAAACAAAGCCAACCAAACGATGGAGCGTAGTGGGCTTCATGCGGGCTATCATAATCACGATCTGGAATGGAAGCCTATCGATGGCCAGAAGCCCATGGAGTTGCTAGCCTCCAACACCGATAAGAGCATCATGTTGCAACTGGATGTGGGCACTTGCGTAGCCACCGGTAATGATCCGGTAGCTTGGATAGACCACAATCCTGGCCGCATCCGCTCTCTGCATTTGAAGGATTGGTCGCCAGGACAGGACTATCACGTTCTGTTTGGCGACGGCGTCGCTCCCTGGAAAAAAATCTTTACGGCAGCAGAAAAGGTAGGGGGTGTGGAGTACTATTTGATCGAACAAGAGGGAAGCAACTACTCAGAGATGCAAACCGCCAAGTTGTGCTTAGCGAATTATAGAAAGCTTATGAAGACGTAAGGGCCCCTGCCCTGGAGTGGCTTATTTGGCATTGCAGGCACATGTCCACCGTGATTGTGCCGTCCTTAGCATTCTGCCCCTGCCAGCGGCGTAGGTCCGCTTCTGCTTTCGAGACCTGATAGCTAGTTAACTTGGATCCTTTTGGCAACAATTGCCCACAAGCTACACAGCAACGTGGTTCGCCAGCTATTTTCACTTGCAATATTCGCCTTTCAATTTCATGTACGAAAGCGGTTCCCATCTTACAGTTTAGGATAGGAACCGCTTCAGTGTTTCCGTTTCAAGTGGCTGGTCCTGGGCCGCAGCTATTTTAAGCGGCGATTTCGACCGACTCGTCGCCGTCAAGTTCGCCCATGGCACGCTGCCGGTCGACAATCTCCTGGCACTTTACACAGTGAGCGGCCCAGGGAAGGGCATTCAAGCGCTTCTCCGGAATATCTTCATCGCACCTGAGGCAGACTCCAAAGGTGTCATTGTCAAAACGAGCTAGTGCCGCTTGCACATTCTTTAACATCGTCGATTCGCGATCCAGATTGCGGATGGCAACCTCACGATTTAGCTGCTGCTGAAGTCTGTCAAACTCTTCCGCTGCATTCTCAATGAGAATGTCGTCCCTGTCACTGCTACCCTCTAGCAGTTCGTTTCGTTTTTTCTCGAGCGCCTCGCGATACTGTTCCAAACTTGTTGTTGTCATTTCTTCTCCAAATACATAGTCAACAAACCATTGCTTACGCCGGTATTATTAGTCTTGTAGCGATTAGGCTAAGTGGCTGAAACTTGAATAAGATTCGTAACTATGCTACGGAGCATGAGATGCGGCGATTTGGGGTGAAGTTTCAATCAATGCGGTCTGGTTTTTTTACCTGTTCTTCTGCGCCACTTCTCAGAATAGAGGGTAGGTTCTGCGAAAAAGCCGATCGGGCGATTATCTCGTTGCAACCTTCGTTCTGCGCCGTCTGCCTCAGTGCTGTTTGAACGTGCGACACAAACCCCACCAGTTGAACGCCGCGAGTAGCCTCGTCCTGCTTTAATGTCCGTATCAACTGGATCGCGTCCAATGCCGTGGTGTTTAGATCGAGAATAATCAAAGCAGGATTCTGCCTTGCTTTCTCCAGGGCATCTTCTGCCGTGGTCGCAAAGAGTACGCCCACTTCCGCGCGCTTCGCGGCATCCTGGATCTTCGCCGTGAACATAAGATCATTCAGCACCGCTAGCACAGATTTTTGATATGTCATCTATCCCTCATTCACAGAGTAGAGCTTTCGGTGGAGTACTGTGCACTTCTCTGGTGAGCAAACTTCGTAACCTTTATCATCAGACTAGAAGATTATGAGCGTCGTCGTTCAACCCCTACCTGAAACAAACCCGCTGCAAGATTCCCTTCGTTTCGACCGGCGCGTTCCGCCTTGTGCTGTTGTGATCTTCGGCGCGAATGGAGACTTGACGAAACGGAAGCTGATTCCGGCACTATACCGTCTGTTTTACGAGCGCCGCATCTCCGAAAATTTCGCGGTAATTGGCAACTCACGCACGGCGATGTCCGACGACCAGTTCCGGGACAGAATGAAGGAGTCGGTTTCAAAGTTTCTCGAAGATGCTCCCTTCGACGAAGGCGTTTGGAAATCTTTCGCCCAGTGTCTTTTCTACGTGCCCGGCAACGTCAATGACGACGCGCTGTTCGATGCTCTTGGCCGGAAGCTAGGCGAGTTGGAGAATACCCACCAAACCGCCGGGAACACTTTGTTTTATCTGTCTACTCAGCCCAGCTACTATGCCGAAGTCGTTCAACGGATCGGCGCGCATAAACTTAATCAGACTAAGGGGTGGTGCCGGGTCATCATCGAAAAGCCTTTTGGACACGATCTGGCTAGTGCTCGCCGGCTGAACGACGATATTCACAAGGTCCTCGACGAGACTTCCATTTATCGCATCGATCACTATTTGGGCAAAGAAACGGTCCAGAATATCCTGGCGTTTCGCTTCGGAAACGGAATCTTTGAACCACTCTGGAACCGCCGCTACATTGACCACGTCCAGATTACGGCCGCCGAATCGATCGGTGTGGAAGGGCGGGGCGGATACTACCAGGAAGCAGGCGCCCTGCGCGACATGATACAGAACCACCTGAGCCAGGTGATGGCGACCGTGACAATGGAACCGCCCGCTGTATTCGACGCGGATAACGTTCGTGATGAGCGGGCAAAACTCCTTCGCGCCGTGCGGGTGATGAAGCATGAGGACGTTCCGAAGTACGCGGTTGCTGGACAATATGGGCCTGCTAATGTCGGTGGACAGGATCTTCCTGGATTCCGGCAGGAAGAGAGCGTCGACCCTCACGCGCAAACGGACACCTACGCCGCCGTTAATTTTTTTATCGACAACTGGCGCTGGGCTGGGGTTCCGTTCTACATCCGCAGCGGCAAGCGCATGCCGAAGCGCGTCACCGATATCGCCATTCAGTTCACGGCTCCTCCCCTGCCGCTGTTTAAGCAGGAAACCAAGTCAGGACTGCTGCCGCCGCGCCCAAATTTACTGATTCTCCGCATTCAGCCAGAAGAAGGGATTTCCCTGCGTTTCCTGTCGAAGAGTCCAGGCAGCGGCATGAGAGTGCGTCCCGTCTCGATGGACTTCAACTACGGTTCCAGCTTTGGCGAGCGTACGCCGACTGCTTACGAAACGCTGTTGCTCGACGCCATGATCGGCGATCCCACGTTGTATACGCGTCAAGATATGGTGGAGGCAAGTTGGCAATTCGTGCAGCCGATCCTTGAAGTTTGGGAAGACACTAAGTTCGATTTCCCGAATTACCCCGCAGGTTCCTGGGGACCAAAAGCAGCCGATGAAATGCTTGCCCGTCGGGGCCATGCCTGGAGAAATGCGTGAGCACCAGCATTATCTTTCCCGCGCAGCCGGAACAGATCTTGAAGGGGCTTGGCAAGCTCTGGACATCTTTCGGCCAAGAAGAAAAGCAGCAAGGAAAACCTACTGTTCTACGGGCTTGCGCCATGACCTTGATCGTTGCCACCGATGAAGAAGATCGTGGCTTCGAATCGTCGCAAGTGCTCAGTGAATTGATGCACGAGCATCCCAGCCGGGGCATTGTCCTTTCCGTCAATGAAGAAGTGGAAAACGGCCTTGAAGCTCGCGTCATCGCTCAGTGCTGGAAACCGTTCGGTAAAGCGCAACAGATCTGTTGTGAACAAATCGAGATAGCGGCGAACCGGCGAAACTGGCCGAATATCGTTCCTACGATCATAGGAATCACCGTTGCCGATCTGCCTGTGGTTTTATGGTGCCGCCAGCGTGCTGCCCTCAATCCCTCAGCATCGGAGGAGATACGGTCCGGCTTTCATTCTCTGATGGCGCTGGCCAACAAAACTGTCGTCAATAGCAAGGGTGAGCCTCCCGCCAGCGTCTTTCCTATACTGGCGGAGTGGAAGGCTCAGGGTCGCGTCGTCGCCGACCTGGAATGGACTCGTCTCACTCCGTGGAGACAGCCCATTTCGCAAATCTTCGATAACCCCGGCCGTGAAAACAAATTTCTGAACTTTGACGAGATTGAAATAACATATGCGGGGAAATCTCCTTCCGCGTCGGTACTCTATATGGCCGCCTGGTTATCCGCTCCTTATGGAGCGAGGGTTTCCTTCGTCGCGGAAAACGGCGCCGTCGAAGGGCTACAGCGCGTGATGTTGCGATCGAAGTCGGAAGTGATTGCAATGGAGCGCATTTCCGAAGATACGGTCGATTTGCGCAGTACCAACGGCCGCGAACGAAAATACTGTTTGCCTGAACTCGGTTTTCACACCCTGATGAACGAAGAATTAGCGGTCCTTGGTCCGGATCCGGCCTTCGATGCTGCTTTCGCAGGCGCGCAGGGACTGGTTCAAATATAAAGATGGATAGCAAAAATAACCGTCACATCGTGGTGAGCGCATCGAAGGAAGAGGCCGCACAGCGTTGTTCCGAGCACGTTCTTAGTAGCCTTGCAGAGGCGGTGAGTACACGCGGGCGGGCTATGCTGGCAATCTCCGGGGGCAGCACGCCTAAGCTCCTTTTCGCCGAAATGGCGAAAGCAAAATTCGACTGGTCGAATGTTCATATCTTTTGGGTAGACGAGCGTTGCGTCCCTCCTACGGACAGCCAAAGCAACTATAAGCTGGCCAATGAAACATTACTGACTCCGGTGGGAATTCCGGAAGGTAACATTCATCGCGTTTATGGTGAACTGCAGCCAGAACAGGCCGCGAGCCGGTATATTGAGGAGATCAAACATGCCTTGGCTTTGCAGGACGAAGCTCTTCCTGTTTTCGACATGATTCATCGCGGAATTGGGTCCGATGCTCATACGGCAAGCTTATTTCCCGGTGAGCCGCTTATTGCGGATCGTCATGGGATCGCCGCTGCTGTTTGGGTTGAAAAGATGAAGAGTCACCGGGTGACACTGCTTCCCGGTGTGTTGATTGCAGCTCGCGCTACTGTGATCCAAGCAGCCGGCGAGGAAAAAGCTGAGCCGATCCATAATGTTCTGGAAGGCCCGGCCGATCCATACCGGTTTCCGTGCCAAATAGCCACCCGCGATTCTGGTAACGCGGCCTGGTTTCTCGATACAGCCGCAGCATCGAAGCTGTAAATCAAGTGCGGGCCGACGCTGCTTTTTTGCTGTTGTGTCTCGGCCTAATTTCTTGTGCCCAGCAGCCCGCGCCCACGCCTCCCACAAAGGTTGATCAGGCGATTGCTTCGCCACCGCTCAACCGTTTGGTGTTCGCCGGGGACGTCATGCTGTCCCGGGGTGTTCGCCGGACAATTCTGACGGCACACGATCCCGCTCTGCCCTTTCGCAAAATCGCCCCGCTGCTTGCCACCGCTGACATTGCATTTGTGAATCTGGAATCGCCATTCTCCGATCGTGGTCCTTATCATGAAACGGGCATGATTTTTCACGCGCCTCCCGGCACGATTGCCGGATTAGAGCTGGCGGGTGTTGATATTGCTTCCACAGCCAATAATCATTCGCGTGATTGCGGATCGTACGGCGTGGAGTTCACCGTCACATGGCTGCAATCTCATGGCGTTGCGCCGCTCGGCTCCAGCGAATCCGCCGCGCAAACACACGAAGGAATCGTTCTTGTTCGCCACGGAGTGCGATTCGGATTTCTCGGCTATACGTTCGATCAGAAAAATGGGAACTGGCGCGATAACGATGACCGCATAGCCATGACAGATATAGAAACCATGAAGGTCGATGTCGGCTCAATCAAAAAGAGATGCGACGTTGTCATTGTATCCATGCATAACGGCGTGGAGTACGCTCCGAAGCCTTCTCATAGCCAGATCGATTTCGCACATGCCGCAGTCGATGCCGGAGCGGCGCTTGTGATCGGCCATCATCCTCACGTCGTTCAACCAAGCGAAAAATATAAGAACGGCTTGATTTACTACTCGCTGGGAAACTTCGTTTTCGACCAGTATCAGCGGATTTCTACCCAACACGGCGAAATTGCCGAAGTGACTTTTATGGGGCCGTCCATCGAAACGGCCCGCGTCATACCGGTGAAAATCACGGTAACCGGCCCGGAACTGGAATCCGGCCCTTAACAGTCGTGCTACTTGCCAGGCTTCTGCTCAATGTGCCCGCCGAACTTAAACCGCATCGCAGAGAGCATCTTCTCGCCGAAGGTGTGTTCTTGTCTGGACCGGAAGCGGGTGTAAAGCGCCGACGTTAGAACTTCAGCCGGGACCGCTTGCTCCACTGCCGCATTCACCGTCCAGCGGCCTTCCCCGGAATCTTCCACGAATCCCGAGTAGTTGGAGAGCGTCGGATTCTCTACTAGTGCCATTGCGGTTAGGTCCAACAACCAGGAACCTACCACGCTGCCGCGCCGCCATAGTTCAGCGATGTCGGGCAGGTTCAGGGTGAAGCGGCGCTCCTCGGGAACACTCTTCACATCGGCATTCTGCAGAATGTCGAATCCCTCCGCATAGGCCTGCATGATCCCGTACTCGATGCCATTGTGGATCATTTTGACGTAGTGGCCGGAGCCGGGAGGTCCCGTGTGCAGATAGCCCTCTTCCGCAGTGCCGCCGACCTTTTCGCGACCCGGAGTTCTGTCGATATTGCCTTTGCCGGGAGCCAGTGTTTTGAAGATGGGTTCTAACTGCTTGAACGCCTCGTCTGATGCTCCGATCATCAGACAATAGCCACGCTCCACGCCCCAGACGCCGCCACTCGTTCCGGCATCGACGTAATGCACGCCTTTTTTCTTAAACTCATTGGCGCGCCGGACGTCATCCTGGTAAAAACTGTTGCCACCGTCAATGATCATGTCGCCCGATTCCATCAGGTCCGCGAGTGTCTGAACCGTATCCTCGGTGGGCTTGCCAGCGGGCACCATCACCCATACGGCACGGGGTGCCGGTAATTTTTTAACTAGATCTTCAAGCGAGGAAGCTCCTTCATTCCCCTCGTCAACGAGCTTTTTCACGTTGTCGGCGCTCATGTCGAAGACGGTGACCTGATGTCCGCCCTTCTTCAAACGGCGAACCATGTTTCCGCCCATTCGTCCCAGCCCAATTAGGCCAATGTGCATGTGATAATTCCTCTCCAACTAGGATCACATGAACGATGCCCTAAACAGGCAGGACGTTTCGGCTGGTCTTGCTGCAGAGTCTAATGCCGGTAGGAAACCGTAAGTGTATCACCCGTTTGGGGCGCGGCGGCCGTGCTGGCAAAAGTGATGGTGACGCCGCTCAAGGCGTAGTCGCCGCCTTGCTGCTGAAGCATTCCGTTTTTATAGAGCCGTAGACTAGTTGCGGGAGCAGGCGCCGCCACTAGCGTGAACGCAAGGTTTGCGCCATTGATCTTGCCGCTGGGCACTTCTCCATCAGCAAACTGTGCTACCGGTCCCGTTCCAGCAACACGATAATACGCTTCAAGTTCATCTCCGGTATGCGGAATCGCATCCGAGGCAAACGTTACCGCACTATTCGCCAAGGTGAAGTCCAACCCGGCTGTTTGCTCCAGTCCGTTCAGGTAAAGTTGAAGGCTTGTTGCTGGCGAGGGGCTCTGGGAAAGTGTGAACGCGGCGTTAGTGCCATTGACCAATCCCGATGGAGTCTCCGCGTCCACAAACGCGGCACCGCTTCCCGCTTGTGGCAGATTCTGTATTGTTTGCGACAGCGTGCTGATGCTTGAATTGATGCTCGCCAATGCCGAAGTCAAACCTGAGATCTGCGTAATCGGAAGTGGCAGCGTGATAGTGGAACCTGAGCCAGATCCCGTGGATCCGCCGCCTGTGCTGCCCGTCCCCGTCGACCCGGTTCCGCTGCCACCTGCCTGCCGAACTTGGTTCAACGTAAGTGGCGTTGCACTCGGCGGCACCTGCCACGTCTCGCTCCACGTGGTTAACCCATCGTTGCTGTTGTAGGTGGCCAAGTAAGAGGCTCCGGCCGATGCGGTCGTGGACGGGACGAGAAGAATCGAAAGCGCGCCGTTATAAATCTGAACCGAAGTGCTATGAGGTGCGATTGTACTTCCATCCGGAGCGGTGAATCCGTTCCATGTAATCGTTACAGTTCCATTGAATGGAGTTCCATCAGCGTTGTGGACGATGTCTCGAACTTGACTGAGCGGAGTCTGCGCCAATGCGCAATGGAACAAAAATGTCGAGCAGAGCAGTAATAGTAATGTTGATAGCCAGTGGCGAAGTGTAGTCATGATGCCTCATGTGAAGCGCACGGGAGCGTTCGGTTGCCCCGTGTGCGCGATCTGATAATCGCCCTACCTATTGCGGGCGACTTCAGTGGAGCATGTGAGAAAGAAAGACCGCTCCTGCATTTGCCTGCCGTGCTTGGCTGCCTTCAGCTATCTATTTGGAATAAAAAGAGTTGTGGACCACTTAAAAAAAATGGTCCTTCAGTGACCGTTCCATTTGCCATCCAGCAACCGCGTCCTCGAATGCTACAGAACCATGCCGCCTGAGCGATCAATCCGTTCCGCGTTCAGATAAGATTGCAAGACCTTTGGAACAAGAATGCTGCCATCCGCCTGCTGATAATTCTCAACAATGGCCACCCAGGTTCGGCCGATGGCCAGGCCGCTCCCATTTATCGTATGCACAAACTCCGCTTTCGCTTTTCCGCTCTTGGCACGAATCTGCGCACGTCGCGCTTGAAACGCCTCGAAGTTCGAACACGAGGAGATTTCCTTGTAAGCACTTTGGCCGGGCAGCCAAACCTCGATGTCGTAAGTCTTGGCCGCGCTGAAGCCAGTATCGCCCGTGCATAGAACAACGGTTCGATACGGGAGCTCTAGGCGCTGTAAAACGTCCTCCGCATCACGCGTTAGTCTTTCGTGTTCCTCTTCACTTTGCTCCGCCCGGGTGAACTTCACCATCTCAACCTTCTGAAACTGGTGCTGGCGAATGATGCCGCGTACATCGCGCCCATACGACCCTGCCTCACTACGAAAGCACGGAGTATAGGCACAGAGAGATAGTGGCAAGCTATCGCCGTTGAGCGTCTCATCCCGAAACAAATTCGTGACCGGCACTTCGGCCGTTGGCGCAAGCCAGAGATCGTGCCCTTCGCAACGAAACAAATCCTCGGCGAACTTCGGCAACTGTCCGGTACCGTACAGGCTTGCTGAATTGATCAGATAGGGCGGAAGCACTTCCTGATAGCCATGCTCGCGAGTGTGCAAATCAAGCATGAAATTCGCAAGAGCCCGCTCCAGCCGTGCGCCAAGCCCCCACAGCACCGAAAACCGCGCCCCGGTTACTTTGGCGGCGCGTGGAAGGTCAAGAATCCCTAGCTCCGGCCCCAAATCCCAATGCGGCTTCGGTGCAAAAGAAAACTCAGTGGGCGTTCCCCACCGTCGCACCTCGACGTTATCTGCTTCACTCTTGCCAACGGGAACGCTCTCCTGCGGCAAATTCGGAATCCGGGCCAGCAGGTCGCGAAACTCGTTATCGAGCTTCGCCGCCCGCTCGTCCAACTCACTGATTCGCTCGCCCATCGCACGTACCTGCTGCTGACGGTCGGCCGTGTCCGTGCCAGCCTTGCGCAGCTTCGCTATTTCGGCGGTCGCTGAATTACGGTCGGCCTTTAACTGTTCTACTTCAGTCACGTACTGCCGCCGCTGTTTGTCTAAGTTCTCAAAAGAATCCCCATCGAGCGAATAACCGCGCGTAGCAAGCCGCTCCCGAATGGCATCGAGATGATTACGAAAGAAATTGAGGTCGTGCATTCAATCCACTGAGCGCGATAACTGGGTGAGGCTGTTATCCGCGCCGTTCAAGCGGAATCCACTGCTGCCCGTCCGGAGCGCCTGTGTAATCCGCTCTGGGCCGGATGAGGCGATTATTGCTGTACTGCTCTAAAATATGGGCGATCCATCCCGACATGCGGCTTACGGCGAAGATCGGCGTGAACAGATCCACCGGTATGCCTAGCGAGTAGTAGGTGGATGCTGAGTAAAAATCGACATTGGCGTTTAATTTTTTGAGGTCGTGTACCGTCTGCTCCACCCGTGACGACTTGTCATAAAGGTCGGTGTGGCCGGTACGCTTGCCCAATTCTTCGCTCAACTTTTTCAGATGGACAGCCCGTGGGTCCAGCGTCTTGTACACACGGTGTCCGAAGCCGGAAACTTTGACTTTGTTGCTCAAATCGTTCGTGACTTTCTGCACTGCCTCATCGGACGACTTGGTCGCCAGCAGCATGCGGATCACATCTTCATTCGCCCCGCCATGTAGCGGTCCCTTGAGCGCCCCGATTGCGGAAACGACCGCCGAGTAGATGTCCGAAAGCGTAGCCGCCGTAACGCGCGCCGCAAAGGTGGAAGCATTTAGCTCGTGATCGGCATGCAGGATCAAAGCGATATCGAAAACCCGCTCCATCACTTCGTCAGGCTTCTTCCCGGTGAGTGCCAAGAGAAAGTTAGCTGCGTAGCTAAGTTCCGGTTCCCCTGGAACTATCGGTTTGTCATTTCGCAAACGTTCAAAACTGGTAACGATGGTCGAGACGCGCGCCATAAGCTTTACGGCCTTCTTGGCATTGGCTTCGGGCGAACTATCGCGTGATAGGGGATCGTACAGGCTCAACATGGAAACTGCTGTCCGCAGAACTTCCATGGGCGAACTGTCTTGGGGAACATCTTTCAAGAATGCTGTTACTTCCGCCGGCAAATCGCGTTCGGCAATCAACTTGGTCTTCAGTTGCTGCAACTCACTCCGGGTCGGTAGCTTACCGTGCCAGAGGAGATAGATCACTTCCTCGAAGGTGGCGTTTTCCGCTAGTGTATGTATGTTGTAACCAAAATAACTTAGTACACCCGCATCGCCGTCAATGAAACAGACTTTGGACGTTGTGGCAACTACGCCTTCAAGGCCTGCGCCTAAACTTGCCATGAATATGCTCTCTCCCGCTTTGATTCTATATCCCTCCGCCTTCTCTTCCCGCGGAAGGGTTGGCTCGTCCCCCGCAAAGTTTCACGGCAACAGCATGTCACGGCAACAGCTCTAATTGTGGTACGGCTGTGCGTAAATACTGAAGGCAAATATTATGGCTGAAAAAACCAAACTCGACCGCGTTGGACGCTAAGGAAAAAGATATGGCTCCAGAAACAAAGGATGCCGGTGAATTCCTGAAGCGGCAAATTGGTTCTGAACCGGAATCGTGATAACTACTTTGTCAAGACGGAGCAGGTCGCCTTCCACACGGGCCACATTGTTCCCGACGCGAAGCGCCAGCCCGAAAGAGCAAATGCCTGATGCAGGACTGGACCGAATCCTTCGCTTCGATACGCGCGCGATCTATGACGCGCTTCAGCAGGAACGCCTCAGACGAGGCCTGACGTGGCAACAGGTTGCGACTAGCGAAGGTTTCGGAGTCCAGCGTGGGCCGCATCTGGCGAGCGCATGGACTGAAGCCACATCGAATGGAAAGCTTCAAGATCAGCAATGATCCGGAGTTCGCCGCTAAGCTCGAAGATATCGTCGGTCTCTACCTCGATCCACCCGAGCACGCACTGGTGCTCAGCGTCGATGAGAAGAGTCAGATACAGGCTCTGGACCGCACCCAGCCCGGTCTGCCAATGAAAAAAAGCCGCGGCCAGACCATGACCCACGACTACAAGCGCAACGGCACAACCACGCTGTTCGCCACCCTCAACATCGCCAACGGAGAGGTCTTCCATTTATGCCAACAGCGCCACAGGCATCAGGAGTGGCTGAAGTTCCTCCGCATGATCGACCAGACCGTGCCTGTTGAGAAGCAGGTTCATATTATCTGCGACAACTACAGTACCCACAAACATGAGCGCGTCCAACGGTGGCTGGAACGACACAAACGCTTCCATGTGCACTTCACCCCAACTTCGGCCTCGTGGCTGAACATGGTCGAGCACTTTTTCCGCGATCTGACGGAAAGTAGAATTCGGCGAGGAGTTTTCCGGGACCTGGAGCAACTCATCGTGGCCATCGGCGATTACATCGACCTCCACAATGAAAGCCCTAAGCCTTTCATCTGGACAGCCAAAAGCCAACGACATTTTGGAAAAGGTCACCCGCGCACGAGCCACACTGAATAAATGATGAGACTAACGGCGGACTACACTAGAACGCAATGGTTTCAGCGTGAATCCTCATAATTTGACCGGGCCGCTGTAATTCGTTTGCTGTGCTGACACGCTCGGGAGATAATGACAAATTGGTGGCGACGTCAATTCAGTCACAATACTCTAACGCCGGATTATCGGCCGATCCGACGCATTTACAGGATCGGAATCGGCTCATTCGAGCATTCCGTACCATGTATCTGTCGCGGTGCCTGGACGATCGCGAGATCCTGCTGAAGCGGCAGAACAGAATCTATTTTCAAATCAGCGCCGCCGGGCACGAGGCCGTCCAAACGGCGGCGGGTATGGCGCTCCGGGCTGGTCACGACTGGTTCTTCCCCTACTATCGTGATCGCGCGTTAGCTCTGGCATTGGGCGTTACTGCCGAAGACATGCTACTGCAAGCGGTCGGTGCGGCCCGTGATCCCGCTTCGGGTGGCCGTCAGATGCCTTCACACTGGTCCTCGCCATCCCTGCACATCTTCACCGGCTCCTCGCCAACCGGAACTCAATTTCTGCAAGCGGCGGGTTGTGCGCAAGCAAAACGATATCTCGATCCCTCCTCCGACGAGATTACGCTTGTCTGCGGAGGAGAAGGCTCCACCAGCGAAGGCGAGTTCTGGGAATGCATGAATGCCGCCTGCCTGGAACGCTTGCCGCTGCTGGTGCTGATTGAGGATAACGGCTACGCCATTTCGGTTCCCGTCGATCATCAAACGCCCGGCGGAAAGATCGGCCGCTTGCTCGAAGGCTTTCCCGGCCTGCTCCGTACGGAGGTGGATGGCACCAACTTCCTCGAATCGTTCAACGTCCTTAGCCATGCGGCCGAATATTGCCGTGGTGGACATGGCCCGGCGCTAGTTCATGCGTTCGTCACGCGCCCCTACTCCCATTCTCTCTCCGAGGACGAGCGCCTCTATAAACCGCAAATCGAACGTGACGAAGAAGCCGCTCGCGATCCGCTAAAAACATTTCCAGAGTTTCTCCTGCGTGAAGGTCTGATCGATCGAAATGATCTCGACGGCATCATGCGCGAGATCAATGGCGAGGTGCAGAAAATTACCGACATTGTTCTTCGCGAGGAAGCCCCCGCGTCCGGCTCATCGTTTGCTTTTCTTTATTCCGACAAAATAGACCCGTGCTCTGCGGCCTTTGACCGGCAGCCCGCTTTTTCAGGCGAACCGCGCACCATGATTGACTCCATCAATCAAACCCTCGCCGAAGAGATGCGCCGCGATGAACGCGTCATTGTGTTCGGAGAAGATGTTGCCGATTGCAGCCACGAGCAGTACCTGTCGGAACTAAAGGGAAAGGGCGGTGTCTTCAAAGCCACCGCGGGTTTACAACGTGAGTTTGGCGGCAAACGTTGCTTCAACACCCCGATCGCGGAAGCCGCTATCATCGGGCGATCTATCGGACTCGCGACGCGCGGCCTAAAGCCCGTTCCCGAAATTCAGTTCTTCGATTACATCTGGCCGGCCATGATGCAGATCCGCGACGAGTTGGCGAACATTCGCTGGCGTTCGAATAACGGCTTCTCTTGTCCGATGGTGATCCGGGTTCCCATCGGCGGTTACCTGACCGGCGGCTCCGTGTATCACAGCCAATGCGGAGAAGTCGCCTTCACGCATATTCCCGGTCTGCGCGTGGTGTTTCCTTCCAATGCCGCCGATGCATGCGGACTGCTGCGAACAGCGATCCGCTGTGACGATCCGGTCTTATTCCTGGAACACAAAAAGCTCTACCGCGAACCCTATAATAGGTCTCCTCACCCCGGTGTCGATTTCACCGTGCCATTTGGCAGCGCCAAGGTCGTAAAACCTGGCCAGAACCTTTCAATTGTCACTTATGGGGCGTTAGTGCAGAAGGCGCTTCTTGCTGCTCAGCAAGTGGAGCGCCGCAAACCCGGCACAACGGTTGAAGTAATCGATCTACGCTCGCTCGCTCCCTATGACTGGCGGGCTATCAGCGATTCTGTGAAGAGAACCAGCCGCGTCCTGATCGCGCATGAAGATATGCTTTCCTGGGGTTACGGCGCGGAGCTTGCGGCCCGTATTGCGGGCGAGCTATTTACGTATCTCGACGCACCAGTGGGCCGCGTTGCCGCGCTGGACACTTGGGTCGCCTATAACCCCCAGCTTGAGGATGAAATTCTTCCCCAGACAGAGGACCTGATCAAAGAAAGTATTCGGCTGCTGGACTTTTAATCCTATACTGGCCGATCTAGCTCGCTGTTAAGCGTGCTCTGCTGAATCCCGATAGTGGAGGCCGTCTGCGGTCAGCACGTCGTTTACATCGCTTTCGGGAAGATAACGGACCGGTGCTCCAGCTTGGATGCGCTGCGTGACTTGCACCAGTCCGCCTAGCGTTGCCAGTTCTGCCCGGCCCATGCTAGCGCTCACCAGAACCCCGCCTTCTTCCAGGATCACAAATGACTGAACTCCAAGCTGCTTGTCAATCCAGCATTCCATCTTCGAAACCGGAACCGAACGCGGCACCACCGGCGCGTGCCTTCCTAGGAAAAGCGCTTGACAAGGGTAGAGAACGCCCCCTGTAATGATCCGCAGTGAAAGGGCATCGGTTCCCAAGGCATGTAATTCAGCGGCGCAATCGGGAACCCGCCACTGGGTCGTTCCCGCAAGCTCGGCCAGTAGATTCAGGTCGATCTCCGGAGCTTTTCTGGGCTCGATGGCCAGCCGTTGCTCTACCTCGTCAAGAAGCGCTCCGGTGGCTTCACAATCTTCACCGCACACCACAAGCCCGTGATTTGCCAGGATGAATACATTCATGCGCGGATCTGCGGAAGTCGCCTTCCCGATCTCCCTGGCTAGCGGGGCGCCCGACGAAGCATAAGGAACTAAGCACCATCGAAGGCCCGAGAGTCGCTGGGCAATCTGCGCCTTTGCGTCGTGCCGTACTGCCCAGGCAATCGTATTGACCGAATGAACATGGACGACCACCCGTTGCGGCAATACCGCATGTAAAAACGTCTCAATCGAGGGGCTTAACAGGCTTGCCGATGCGTCCGCACAACACTGGGGAAGGGCGGTATTCCACTCAAGACAATTCCTCACGGCCGCGAGCTCAAGGGGAACAAATATCTCCTCGCGGCCTGCGTCCTGAAGCCACTTGCCCGATGCCTTAATCCAAAGCACCCCGTCTGCTTTGATGGACGTATTGCCGCTGCTTGCCTGAACCAACAGGGGATTAGAACCAACGCGGGCAGAAAGCTCCCATAACGATGGCAGCTCGCGATCACAAGTCTGAAACACGGAGACGCTTTCCTGAAGGAAATTTTCCTGTCGATTTGCCCAATGCGTCATGGTGCTACGCTCCTCTCGTCCTTTACTGCAAAATCCGTAACTGATCCTCCGCGTTCGGCGGCGCTGAGTTAACTACGCCTTTCGATACCACCTGGCCGATTCTGATCGAAGTCCTGAAGATTGAGCCGACGGACAGAATACCGCCCAACCGGTGCTCCGCGACGGCCGCCAAACCCATCGATGCGATACATCCACAGGAGCTGCAGTCGGGATTGCCTCCGAACTGGCATGGCGTAATCCGTGTTTTTAAGTCCGCCGATAGTGTTTGGGTTGTAAGCGCAAAAACGCAATCCTTCGGCTGCGAAGGAGGCGACGCCAACTGCTTAATCATTCCTTCCGGCATGTCCAGTTTTGGAAAGAGCTTCCGCAACTGTATCATTTCCGTAATTGCCTGCGTGCGCTCCTCTGGGCTCAGCATCTCCGGCAGATCATCTCCCACTTGTGGCGTAAACAAGCTGAACCACACCTTGTCAATCTCGGGCCGGGGGGTCCAGAACTCGAGAAAGCTCCTCAAATAACCGGACCTTTTCATCATCTGTCCGGTGATCGTGCAGTGGATGGTAACCTTTCGGCCTGCGATGTTCTTCAGGATTCTTTCGTAGGTAGCGGGCGTCCGGCGCACGTCGTGTTCTGGCTGTAGTCCATCGATAGACACAACGACGCTCATGCGCTGCAAGTCCTTCCATTCCGAAGGAAACGTCCTGAACGCGCTAGTCACCAGTTGCACGTGAATTCCCCGTCCTAACAGCAGCGGCACCAACGCTTCCATTTCGCGATAGCGCACCAGCGGGTCGCCGCCCACAATCGACAGATGTAGTGGCTTTAGCCGATCGACTATCTCAAGGACTCCGTCGATTAATTCCTGCCCCTTCCGGTCATTGAGGTCTCGCAGCGTTTTTCCGCCGCCAAGGTGGGCTGCATCGTACGCATAGCATCCGGGGCACCGCAGCGGGCATTCGCGCGTAACCTCGATAGAAAGCGATGGCTTTTCGCCTTTCAGAATCTTGCCCCAAGCTCTTACAATCTCTGAAGTCTTCATTGAATTCCTTTTCTAAAACAAAATAGAGGCGTGTACGCAGGTGCCTCCGCGTCACAACAGGAGCGAACACCCCCAACGCCGGTTCTGTTTCGCGTACGTGAGTTTCGGGATGTAAAAAGACTTAGACCGCCGAGGGAGGGGATGAGTCGGACGCCCGTTTGAATATGGCCCCTTGCGCAAGCCGATACTCAACGGTGAGAACTTCGTTAAGATCGATCCAGCGGGAGAGCTGAACGGATGCTGAAATACTGTAATTCCCGTCCCAATCGGGATGGGAAAAGCTTGCAGGAAGGTGACTGGTCGAAACGGCCGCAGCCAAGCTGGGCTTTGTCGCGGGAGGGTCGGGACGATTATCCAGGAATGCGGTAAGTACGATGGCGCACAGAAGCCAGACTACTACCGACACCCACTTGGGACTCGCCTTCGACACCTTAGGGCATGATATCAGCCGTCATTGGTTCTAAGCTTCGGTTTTCTAGCCCCCGCAACGCCAAGGCGCCCAAAACCGGCGGAATCGCCACAAACCATCCAACCTTGGTATAGAGCTTATGGTCGCCCATGTAGCCAATCACCGGTGAAAGGATCATCTGCATCACTCCAAACGCAAACGTAAGCGCCGAGATTGACAATCCTGAGCGTGCTGCGCCGAAGATATCGATCGGGAGCGCATAGATATTCACGCTACCGGACAACAGGAAGAAAAAGCTCACCGATATGCAGGCTGTGGCCCACCCGGCACTAGGTGCAAGTGGAAGCAGGGCCGTGACCAGCATTCCTGCCGCACTAAACTCTATCGCGCGCCTCCGAGCCGCTACCGGCGCCATTGATCGCCTCATCCAACGCAGCGAAAGCCACCCGCCAAAGAATCCTCCGAAATTAGAAACAAGCGGCGGAATCCACACATAATGCGCAGTCTCTTGCAATGTCAAGTTGTGTACATGCATCAGGTACAGCGTTGTCCAGTTAGACCAAAGCGAATAGCCAATCATCCATAACACGTTGGCTGCCAGCAACCACAAAAGCTGGCGATTCCGCAGCACCGACAACGCTGGATAGCTTCTCGCCTTCCGTATAGCCGACTCTTCCGTGTCGAACCGCGGCGGAATGGACCGGCTAATCACCATCCACACTGGAATCCAGACAAGTCCCAACAGTCCAGCAATCACGAACGGCGCCCGCCAGGAGTGAGCCATCGCAATGCTGATGGAAAGCGGCGCGATAATCAATCCAAAGCTCAGTCCCACCTGGTTCAAAGCTGCTCCCAAGGCTCGCTCCTCTGGCTTCAAATAAAGGCCATTCAACTTGCCCGCTGCCGGAACCCCGGCCGATTCACCGATCCCCAAAGATGCCCTGCAAAACGCAAGTCCGTGCAACCCGGAAACCAGGCCTGTGCCGACCGCGGACACAGACCACCATGCAACTGCCGCAAGAATGCCGCGATTTACGCCTACCCGATCCAGAAACCAACCGGCCACCGGAGAGCTGATGGCGTAAGTAATCGACAAAACCGAAATCAAGAGCCCATACCCGGTCTGGCTGAAATGCAGATCGGCCATAATCAGCGGAGCGAGAGTAGCCAATAGCTGCCGGTCGAGATAGTTCAGCGTGGAAGAGACGATGAAAACGCTGACGGCTATCCAGCGTAGTGAGAGTGCATTGCGCATGTTCAGGTAAGCAACCATCATCGGCAATGGTGCCTGATTGTTCAACTATTGCCAGCGCAAGCTGCGCGACTGCAGTTCGCCGCCCTCTACTTCCACCGTCTCTTCATGTTGCATGACCCCGTCGATCAGGACAAGCTTGTGGCGCCCTGCGGGAAGGTGTAATGTTGCCGGCGTCACGCCGTAAGGCTTGTTGTCGACAAATATCTGTGCGCCCGAAGGAGTCGATGTGACCACTAAAGTTCCCGCGCTCCTGCTCAAAGCCGCAACCACGCTATTGTCTTCGGGAACATTGAACACACGGCGGCCTAAATTGTAGCCATTCAGCTCAACTGTCGCCGTATGGCGTCCATTCGGCAGCGACATCGTGCAGGGCGTAACGCAGGAGATGCTCGCGTTCCCATCGATCACCATGGTTGCTCCCGGCGGTGCGCTCAGAAGATCGATCGATGCAGTCGCGCCCGGAACCGGAGCACTCCCTGCCTGCCTCGCTGGCACTGGCGTTGCCGCCAATGTCTTGGAAGGTCTTCCCGTCGGCTTTGTAGCGCTCGGTGCGGAATAGGCATTAGGTCGAGGCTGCTGCGGAGGCCTCGTTGCGGCCTGCTGTTGGGGTTGTGGCTTAGCCTGTTCTCCGCGTGTGCTCGTGTTCTCTGTTTGTCCTTTGGCGCTATTTTCCGGCGACGGTCGCAGGCCTGGTAAAACGGAACGCCAATTCCACTGCCCCCACAAGACTGAAAGGGCAATCACCACCGCCGACAGCACAAGCATTAAGGCTAGAAGCTTCCATGGCGAATGCTTCGCTGATTTTACCGGTTCTTCCTCTTCCTCATTGGTCGGCCGTCGGCGAAGACTGGGAATCCGTTGGAGGCCTTCTATCTTCGGCAGTGCCGTCGCCGAGCTCAGCGAATTCGCGTCCACAGCCGGCCTTTCGATCGCAGTCGTCCACTCCGGTATCTCTTGTAATGCCTTTTCTAACGCCTGCACAAACTCAGCGCACGAAGGAAATCGTTGCGAGGGACTCTTTGCGAGCGCGCGTTCCAGCACATTACTCACCGCTCGCGTCAACGACGGATTTACCTCGTCCACAGGCTTCGCCGTTTGCCTGCAAATCTGAAAGAAAATCCCCGGCAGGTTGTCCGCAATGAACGGTTTTGTGCCAGACAGGGCTTCATAGATGACTGCTGCCAGCGAGAACTGGTCGGACCTTCCGTCAACGGTCGTCCCCTGAATCTCCTCGGGCGAAAGATAGGAAGGTGTGCCCAACATTGCGCCGCTGCTGGTCATCTCATGCGAGGCAATCTGCGAAATACCGAAATCGGTGATCTTCACCGCCCCATCGCCATTCACAATAATGTTGGAAGGCCTAATGTCGCGGTGAACAACGCCCTTGCCGTCGGCATAGTCGAGCGCTCGGGCCGCCTGCTCGAAACACCGCAGCAGCACTGGTTTTTCAGGCATCGCCAGCCTACGCAACATCGTTTCCAGCGAAAGTCCGGAAACGTATTCGTAAACGGCGTAAATCTGTTCTTTTTCTTGCAGCACGTCGTAAAGAGCCGCAATATTCGGGTGAGACAGCGCCTTCATTTCCCGTACCGTGTCAATCGCGGAGGCGTCAATCGTTCGCTCCGGCGCGGCTCGAATCGCCTTCACCGCCACTGTCCGGTTGGCCTTGGGATCGACTGCCTTGTAGACGATTCCAGTCGCGCCGCGGCCTATCTCCTCGATAATCCGGTAGCCGCCAACCTGCCTCACGCCCTTCAGTATAGAGGGCCTTGCTAGGATGAAATCAGGTAAGACGGGTGCCCAAGCGCCGGTCTTTCCTTTCTCAAAACAACTCCAAATGATCCCCGAGGTAATTCAGGAAGGTCTCACCTTCGATGACGTCCTTCTGCAGCCGGCTCACACCGAATTCACGCCTGCCGAAGCGGACACAAGCACCTATCTCACTCGCAACATCAAACTGAACATCCCCATCGTAAGCGCCGCCATGGACACCGTAACGGAGTCTCACATGGCCATTGCGCTCTCTCAACAAGGCGGCGTCGGTATCATTCACCGCAACATGTCGATTGAGCTGCAGGCCGAAGAAGTCGATCGCGTCAAGCGCAGCGAAAGCGGCATGATCGTCGATCCCGTCACCATAGAACCCGAGCGCAAAATTGCCGATGCGTTGGAGGTGATGAAGCATTACCGTATCTCCGGCATTCCGGTGACAAAGAATGGAAAACTCGTCGGTATTTTGACTAATCGCGATCTCCGCTTCGAAACCCGCTACGATCTCCCCATCTCGGAGGTGATGACAAAGGAGAATCTCATCACTGTTCCGGTCGGTACCACGCTGGACGATGCCCGTAATATTCTGCACCGCCACCGGGTGGAAAAGCTGCTTGTCGTCGACGATCACTACGTGCTGAAGGGCCTCATCACTGTCAAGGACATCCAGAAAAAGATCAAGTATCCGAACGCGGCCAAGGATGCCCAGGGGCGTCTCCGCGTAGGCGCTGCCGTCGGCTCCAGCGGAGACGTCCTCGAGCGTGCCCAGGAGCTTGTGCGCAACAACGTCGATTTCATCGCGGTCGATTCCGCCCACGGCCATAGCCAGCGCGTGATGGACACTGTCAAAGCAATTAAGAAGGCCTTTCCCAACCTCGACGTATTGGCCGGAAACGTCGGGTCCTACGAAGGAGCTCGCGATCTCATTGCGCTCGGCGCTGACGGCATCAAAGCCGGAATCGGCCCGGGCTCTATCTGCACCACACGCGTCGTCAGCGGCGCTGGCGTTCCGCAGATTACTGCTATCGCCGAGTGCTCCCGCGCCACTCGCGAAGCCGGTGTTCCCTTAATCTCCGACGGAGGCATCAAATACTCCGGCGACATCACGAAAGCCATCGCGGCCGGTGCCGACTCCGTCATGATCGGAAGCCTCTTTGCCGGTACCGATGAAAGTCCTGGCGAGACTATCCTGTATCAAGGCCGTACCTTCAAGAGCTATCGCGGCATGGGTTCCATGGGTGCCATGTCCCAGTCACAGGGCAGTTCCGACCGCTACGCGCAAGAACGAAATGGCAAGCTAGTCCCTGAAGGAATCGAGGGCCGCGTTCCCTATAAAGGACCTCTCTCCGAACTTGCTTATCAATTGGTGGGCGGACTACGCGCCGGCATGGGCTACAGTGGCTGTCGCACCATCACGGAACTTCAACAAAAATCCAAATTCCTCCGCGTTACTTTCGCGGGCCTGCGCGAAAGCCACGTTCATGACGTCATCATCACCAAAGAAGCCCCCAATTACCGGGTCGAGTGAGTCCAGCACCGGCATCCTCGCGAAGGCGCGTAAGATCCCCGCCTCTCGCGCCACTCGCTTTTCTTTTTAGTCTGCGCGGGTTTCTTGCCTAGATCCCAATCAAGCTTCTGTGCAACTGGTTTCGCTGGGCTATGAACTCCCGTTGCACAGATCAATTTCCGTATGGTCAGGAGAAAGCACTGATACTGGTTGCAATCGGCGCCGTGATCGTAATTCCCCTTTCGTTTGCGCTAGGAAAGAGCTCCGCGTCGCTACTTCTCCCGATTATTGCGCGCCGGTAGGAATAAACCTCTAATACGCAGCCGTGGGCTTGTCCGTCAGCGCCGCGACCCCCGGCAGTTCCGTACCGCCCAGGAACTCAAGCGATGCACCGCCCCCTGTGGAAACGTGGGTGATCTGGTCGGAAACGCCCGCCGTCTTAATGGCCTTCTCCGAATCTCCGCCGCCGACCACTGAAACCGCATCCGTACTCGCAATGACTTTCGCTAATTCCACCGTTCCCTTGTCAAAGGGCGGCATCTCGAAAATGCCCATTGGCCCATTCCAGATAATGGTCTTAGCATTGCCGATGATCTTGGAATACTCTTCGACTGTCTTCGGTCCGATATCGACCGCAACATCGTTCGGTCCAATCTGTGTGACGGTCCGGTGATCGGCTCCGGGCTTCACCTGTTGCACCACGACGTGATCCACGGGAAAAACTAGCTTGCTCCCTGCGCTAGCCAGAAGTTGACGCGCTAGTTCGATCTTGTTTTGCTCCACCAGTGATTTGCCCGTCTCCTCATTCCTGGCGCGCAGGAAGGTGTAGGCCATCGCTCCGCCGATCAGCAATTTGTCGACAACGGTGATCAAGTTTTGAATTACCTCGATCTTGTCCGAGACCTTCGCGCCGCCAAGCAGCGCGATACAGGGCCGCTCCGGATTCGTAATCGCACGTCCCAGCCACTCCAATTCACGGTCCATCAACAATCCAGCCGCTGCTTGTGGCAGATAAGACGCCATCCCGACCGTCGAGGCGTGCGCCCGGTGAGCGCTGCCGAAAGCGTCATTAATGTAGATGTCGGCCAGCGATGCCAGTTGGCGGGAAAACTCTGCGTCGTTTGCCTCTTCTTCATTGTGAAAGCGCAGATTTTCCAATAATAGGACTTCGCCGCTTTTCGGCCTTAATGCGGCAGTTTCGGGTCCAACACAATCGGGAGCCATCGTCACGGGCTTGCCCAGCAGTTCACTCAGGCGAGCGGCAATCGGTGCCAGGCTCATCTCCGGATGCGGATTCCCCTTTGGCCGGCCTAAATGGCTGGCCAAAACGACTCCTGCGCAATGTTCTAGGGCATATTGGATGGTGGGAAGGGATGCTCGAATTCGTTTATCACTGGTGATTTCTTTCCCTCCCGGTGCAAGGGGAACATTGAAATCAACACGTATAAAAACGGTTTTGTCTTTCAAATCGAGATCTTTGATCGACAGCTTAGCCATGAAGTTATTGTAGGGGAGAGAGAATCCGGTCCCTTGCTCCCACTTACCTAGTGGGAAACAGCCAGAAATTTTTTTTGGTGATGGGCTAAAGGAAACGTTGGTTGAGGACGATAGTACCTGTGTGGGGCGTTCCTGTCCGAGCGGCCTCAAGGTTGCTAGGTGAATCAGCAATTTAGAACTATAATCCTAGTCAAAGTGGAAGAGTTCTAGTTCTTTTGGCTCAGCGGTACTAAGCGGCCCTTAGTTTTAGAAGCTCTTGGGAGTTTTGATGTCTATAATGCCAACCCGCGTCTTAATAGCAGATGGCCAGCCCGTCGTTCTTGAAGGGCTCCGCTGTGTTTTGGGCCGCAGTACTGGAATTCAAATCGTTGCAGAGGCTACCGACGGTATGGATGCTATCGATAAGACCGTTCACTTCGATCCCGACGTCGTCGTGATGGATGTAAAGTTGCCTAAGGTGGATGGCCTTACTGTTTTACGTAGCCTGCAAACTCGCGCGCCTCGATCGAAAGTGCTCCTTTACGCTTCCTCCGATAGCAAAGAGGACTTCGTCGAGGCAATGAAACTCGGCTGCTCGGGTATTTTGCTGAAGGAAGCCGCCACGGCGCTCATTGAAAAGAGCATTCAGAAGGTCCGGGAAGGTGAAATCTGGCTTGACTCGAATACAACCGCCGCCGTGATTCGCCAATTTGCATCGCCCACAGATGCGCCTTCTTCGCCAACGAATGGGACGAAGACCATGCGGGAGCGAGCGCAACTTAGCCAGCGGGAACGGGAGATTATCGTTCTGATTGCCCAAGGTTATAAAAACAAGGAAATCGCCGAAAAGATGTTCATTACGGAGCAGACCGTGAAGAACCATCTCCACAACGTATTCGATAAGTTGGGCGTCTCCGACCGGCTGGAATTGGCCTTATATGCGATTCACAACAGCCTTCACATGAAAGCGTAGGCAACAGAAACTGGAATTTTAGAAACGCGGTGTCTCAATAGCGCGTCACCACTGCCAGTCTCTTGATTCCAGGATTTCGCGCCGCATTCCAGAAGTTGTGGCTGATTGTTGCCGTTGCCTTCTGCCTTCGTTTAGCTTTAATTCTGCTGTATGAGGCAAATACCTCCAAACAGGCGCTAAGTGTCATCCCATTCCTCTTCGAACCAGGCAACATAGCCTATTCTTTGGCGCATGGGCACGGCTTCAGTTCGCCATTGCGCGTGGAAACGGGACCGACCGCCTGGATGACTCCAGTCTATCCTCTCATCTTGGCAGCCATTTTTAAGCTCTGGGGATCGTACACGTATCCCGCCTATCTTGCGGCGGTGCTGTTCAATATTACCTGTTCCGCGCTTACGTGTATGCCGATCTTCGCTGCCGGTAAACGTGTCGCTGGATTAGGTGCCGCAGTGGGGGCAGCATGGCTCTGGGCCATTTTCCCCAATGCGATTCTTCTTCCCGTGCAAAGCATGTGGGATGCCTCCCTTTCCGCCCTATTGGCGGCAATGATCTTATGGAAGACATTGTCTCTGCCAACAAGTTCCGGGCTGCGAAGCTGGTCAGCTTATGGTCTGTTGTGGGGATTGACGCTCATGACGAATGCCACGCTGGTTTTGCTTCTCCCGTTTCTCTTAGGCTGGCTGGTTTGGCGCTGCCATAAAACAGAGGGACTACGCTTTACGGGGCCATTGCTCTCGGCCGCAATCGCCCTCTTATGTTGCGTACCATGGACCATCCGGAACTACGCCGCTTTCCATAAGTTCATTCCCTTCCGCTCGGTGCTGGGATTGCAGCTATGGGTCGGAAATAGTGAGCTTGCTCCCGACCGGCGGCCAGGCGAGATACATCCGCTCAGCAACGCCGTCGAGCGCGAAAAATATCGAAGCATGGGCGAACTGGCTTATATGCATGAGAAAGAAGGTGCAGCGCTTCAGTTCATACGCACCCATCCGCACATTGAAGCTCGCCTGATTTGGGATCGCGTGGTCGCTACCTGGACGGGCGGCACGCCTCATCCGCTGTCGGACTTCTTTCACGTTGAATCTCTCGAGTTTCGCGGCATCCTGCTTTTCAATATTTTCGCTGCCCTAGGAACCTTATCCGGGATAGTGATCCTCTTGCGACAGGGCAGCCCGTACGCTCTTCCCGCTATTTCCTTTCCCTTGATGCTTCCGATCCCGGCGTATCTCACTCTTGCGTCGGCGCGCTACCGTCACCCAATCGATCCCGCTATCCTTCTATTAACAGCCATTGCCGTCCAGTCCCTTTTAAGATGGTGGCGAGGCAACTCGAAGACCTGTCATGAACTCGCCTGAAGTAGTCACCCCTGTGAGCAAACAGACAGCATACGCGCTCGATGATCAGGAGAAGATGGCTGCGGCTGACAATTACTTCGCCTGGCAGAGGCGCCTAGTCGCTCCCGAGTTGGGCCGGCGAATCGTGGAAGTGGGCTGCGGCATAGGAAATTTCACTCGTTTCTTGCTGGATCGCGATGCTGTTTACGCCCTGGATGTCGACGCGAGTTGCGTGGAACGGCTGCGAACGCGATACCCAAATCAGGCGAATCTCTATGTTCAGGTATCCGCCCCCGGAAGCCGCGCCTTTGAAGATCTACGAAGATTCCTGCCCGACTCCTGTGTCTGCCTGAACGTCTTGGAGCACATCGAAGACGATCTCGCGGCGCTCCGGAGTATGTCGTCCGTTCTTGTTCCTGGGGGTGTCATTGTGCTTCTGCTTCCCGCTTTCCAGTGTCTCTATGGTCCAATCGACAGGAATCTATGTCACTATCGCCGGTACACTCGCCGTTCTGTCCTGGATTTAGCCGCAGCGGCGGGACTGCAGATCAGAAATCTGCATTACATGAATGCCATCGGATTTTTCGGATGGTGGGCGAACGCTCGTATTTTCCGGCGTAGCAAGCAATCCGCGATGCAAATCAAAATCTTCGATCGCTTAATCGTTCCGCTCTTGTCTCGCATTGAGCGATTGATTCGCCCGCCTTTCGGACAGTCGCTGTTCGTGGTGCTCCGAAAATCATGAAAATCTCCGTTCTCATCCCGGTTTACAACGAATTCCGGATGTTCAGCCAAGTTCTGAGCCGGGTTCAGCAAGCTCCTCTTCCGACCGGTTGCTCCAAGGAAATCGTGGTCGTAAATGACGGCTCGACGGATGGCACTGCGGAGATCATCGATCAGCATGCCCGGGCCGGAAGCATCATTGCGCATCATCTGTTGGAGAATTCCGGGAAGGGTTTGGCTATTCGCTCCGGTCTCTTCCTTGCTTCTGGAGACATCTTGATCATTCAGGACGGAGATCTCGAGTACGATCCGCGAGACTACACCCAGCTTGTACAGCCCATTTTGGAGGGTAAAGCAGATGTGGTTTACGGTTCGCGTTTCCTCGGCCGACCTGTGGGAATGGCCGCGAAGAACCGGATCGCGAACTGGATTCTTACTACTGCGGCAAACCTTCTCTATCGCGCTCATCTGACAGACGAGGCAACGGCCTACAAGGCCTTTCGGGTATCTACTCTGCGTCAGCTCCATCTCAGTTGCCGCCGTTTTGAATTCTGTCCCGAAGTCACGGCGAAGCTGCGGCGATTGGACTATTCCATTAAGGAAGTTCCTATTGCTTACAATGCGCGCAGAATCGCCGAGGGGAAAAAAATTCGTGCCCGGGACGGGTTTGAAGCGCTGTGGACGCTGTTGCGCTACCGCTTCGTTCCCCGGCAAAGATTAGTCAATGGGCCCATTCTCCCGTTACAATATAGGGAAAGCTCGATTTAACAGCTCAAAAACACTATGGAAGAACGGCAGATCCGACGTGAGGCGCTCGAAGACGCCCTGGCAACTCGTGTACTTGTGCTTGACGGAGCCATGGGCACGATGTTGCAGGATCGCGATCTGACTGCCGATGATTTTGGCGGCAAGAACCTCGAAGGCTGCAATGAAAACCTGGTCGTTACCCGTCCCGATGTAATCCTTGATGTTCATCGCGCTTATTACGAGGCCGGGTCCGATCTCGTTGAGACGAACAGTTTTGGCAGTACGAAGGTCGTTCTGGCTGAATACGATTTGCAGGATCACGCCTACGAACTAAATCTTGCTGCGGCAAAACTGGCGCGCCAAGCTGCTGAGGAGTTTTCGACGCCGGGCCGCCTCCGGTTTGTGGCTGGCTCCATAGGCCCGACGACTAAGGCGATTACCGTCACCGGCGGTATTACCTTTCCAGAACTGGTCCAAAACTTCTACGATCAGGCTAAGGCGCTCCTGGATGGGGGTGTGGACATTTTGTTATTAGAAACCTGCCAGGATACACGCAACGTGAAAGCTGGCCTTCTAGCAATCGATCGCCTCGGCCGCGAGGTCGGCTCCCGTATTCCAACAATGGTCTCCGGCACCATCGAGCCCACCGGCACAATGCTCGCCGGGCAAACGGCCGATTCACTTTGGACCTCCGTTTCGCACGCCGATTTGCTCTCCATTGGCTTAAACTGTGCCACTGGCCCGGAGTTCATGACCGACCATCTCCGGTCATTGCACGATCTAGCGACCACCCGCATTTCGTGCTACCCCAACGCCGGTTTGCCCGACGAAGAAGGCAAATACGGGGAAACACCCACCAGCTTGGCTGCACAGGTGGAGCGCTTTGTCGATCATGGCTGGCTGAACATCATCGGCGGCTGTTGCGGAACCCGCCCCGATCATATTCGCGCCATGGCTCAGATGGCGGAAAGCAAAAAGCCGCGCGAGACAAAACAGACCACGCACCGCACGTACTTTTCCGGCATCGATCTGGTCGAAGCCGATGACAGTAACCGGCCGCTGATCGTAGGCGAGCGCACCAACGTGATCGGCTCCCGTTTATTCAAGAACATGATCTCCGAGGAGAAGTGGGAGGAGGCGACCGAAATCGCCCGCTGGCAAGTGCGTAACGGCGCCCACATTATCGATGTTTGTCTGCAAACCAGTGATCGTGACGAACTGAAGGATATCCCGCCATTCTATGAAAAGCTGATTCGCAAGATCAAAGCGCCCCTCATGATCGACACGACCGACCCGCAGTCGATGGAACTGTCGCTCACCTACTGTCAAGGCAAAAGCATCATCAACTCGGTCAACCTGGAGGATGGCGAAGAGAAATTCGAGCGTATCTGTCCCGTTGCACATAAATATGGAGCTGCCTTAATCGTCGGCTGCATCGATGAAGATCCCCTGCAGGCGCAGGCCTTCACCCGGGAACGCAAGTTAAGCGTCGCGCAACGCTCCGTGGAACTGCTGACCACCAAATACGGCATTCCTCCCGAAGACATCATCATCGACCCGCTGGTTTTCCCGTGCGCGACTGGCGACGAAAATTATATTGGGGGTGCGGTCGAGACAATAGAGGCGATTCGCCTCATCAAACAGCAGATTCCGTATGTGAAGACGACCCTGGGGATCTCTAATATCTCGTTCGGATTGCCTGCGTCGGCTCGTGAGGTCATCAACTCGGTTTTTCTGTACTACTGCACGAAGGCCGGCCTCGATCTCGCTATCGTAAATGCGGAAAAGCTGGAGCGTTTTGCTTCGATTCCGGAGGAGGAGCGCCGGCTGGCTCAGGCTTTACTGTTTAACACGCCTCCTATCAATATCCCCTCCGGACATCCGAATACTGGTGTTCTGGAAGGTGTGCCGGAGGATTGGCGCCTCCAATCGCGGGAACAAAAGGCGGCCGTCAACCAGTTTCACATTGCAGCAGTCGCTGAGCATTTCCGCGGTGCAAGCAAGAAGGAAAAGAAAAAGGCGGCCGACCTGCCGCTCGACGAGCGTTTAGCAAACTACATCATAGAAGGCACGAAGGACGGCCTAATCCCGGACCTCGATCTCAAGCTGAAGGAAGCCGTGCCGTTGGACATCATCAACGGTCCCCTCATGACCGGTATGGCGGAGGTCGGCCGTCTCTTCAATAACAACGAGCTAATTGTCGCCGAAGTGTTGCAGTCGGCCGAATCCATGAAAGCTGCCGTGAACCATTTGGAGCAGTTCATGGAAAAGTCGGATTCATCATCGCGCGGAAAAATCGTTCTAGCGACGGTGAAGGGCGATGTCCACGATATTGGGAAAAATTTAGTCGAGATCATCCTCAGCAATAATGGCTACCAGGTCGTTAATCTCGGCATCAAGGTTCCGCCGGAGGACTTGATTAAGGCGTTTCAGCGCCACAAGCCCGACGCGATCGGACTATCCGGCCTGCTAGTAAAAAGTGCGCTGCAGATGGTGATCACTGCCGGCGACCTAAAGGATGCCGGTATCGATGTTCCGCTGCTGGTGGGTGGCGCGGCGCTTTCCGAAAAGTTCACGAAAACCAAAATCGGCCCGAATTACCTCGCGCCGACCTTTTACGCCAAAGATGCGATGACGGGTCTCCGTCTGATGAATGAAATCATGGATCCCGTCCTCCGTGAACAGATTCTCACCCAACATATTTTTCGCGACATTCCCGCCGAGCCCCCTCCGCGTGAACAGGTAGCCGTGCCCCCGGGAGAATTCCGGAGTCCCAAGGTTCGTACCGATATAGCCATTCCGGCTCTGCCGTATGCCGAACGAAAAGTGCGAACCGTTCCCAATCTTGCCGAGGTGTGGAGCTACATCAATCCTTTCATGCTCTATGGTCGGCATCTTGGCTTCAAGGGAAACTTCGAGAAGCTACTTAGCGAGCGGGACGCAAAGGCTCTGGATCTTTTTCATAGCCTGGAAGAAGTCAAGCACGAAGCGGCGAAGTTCATGAGGATTCGCGCCGTCTGGCAATTCTTTGAAGCCGAGCGGGAAGGAAACACGCTGCATCTCTTCGCTCCGGGGGGGACGTCGCCTATCGAAAGTTTCCCGTTTGGCCGCCAAGCGAAATCCGACGGACTTTGCTTAAGTGATTACGCGCTCGATCCCCAGAATGGGCATCGCGATAACATCGCCATGTTTGTGGTGACAGCTGGCCGGGGTGTCCGCGAATATTCGGAAGACGCGAAGAATAGCGGCGAATACTTCAAAGCCCATGCGTTGCAAGCGCTCGCGATAGAAACTGCCGAAGCCTGCGCTGAGTGGCTTCATCGTCGGATTCGTGAAGACTGGGGCTTTTCCGACAGTCCAACCATGACCATGCAGGAGCGTTTTACGTCGCGCTATCGTGGCAAACGCTATAGTTTTGGCTATCCAGCCTGTCCCAATCTGGAAGATCAGGCTAAGCTCTGGCGGCTTCTCCGTCCGGAAGATATTGATGTTGAGCTCACTGAAGGGTTCATGATGGAACCCGAGGCTAGCGTTTCCGCTGTTGTGTTTCATCATCCTGATTGCGCCTACTTCAGTGCGGCGGAAGAGACCGAACCGGCATTGGTCTAGTATTGCGAGGTGCGGGATACTCCCTACGTCCCGCTCTTTCCCGTTATCTCACGTATGAACTTTGTTTCCTGCGGCCGGTAGGGCTTGCCATCCGCATAAAAAATATCGTGGAACCACACCGCCGGCGGATGATTTACATACGGATGCTGCCACGAATCCCATGGCATATACGTCTGACTCTTGCCAGCAACAAAGCCCCAGTTGATCGCGCCGATCTTGTCTTTTTTCTCAAGAGGCATAATCGCTTGGAACGTGCTCCCCATCGGGCGTGCCATATATTCAGTGCAGATGATTGGACGCCCATACTGCTCCAACCATTGAACATGCTGCTCAAAGCTGGCGGGTGGATCATAACTATGGAACGAAACGATATCCGATAAATCCATTTCTTCTTTCGCCATGGGCGACAGCTTTGCGTAGCTAGACCAATCGCCCTGCCATAGGCAACTCGTCAGCGGTTGCCGTGGATGTGCTGCTCGTGCCCAGGCAAACGCCTTCGGCAGCAGTGCGAGAACAAGCTGCTTCGAATTCTTTGGCTCTTCTTTCCCGTAGCTGGAGCCATTTAGATTGTCCGGCTCGTTCCATATATCCCAGGCCAATATTCGCGGATCGTTTGCAAACGCCCCAACTACACCTTTCACGTAAGCTTCCAATCGCGGATATTGCGATGAATCTTCCAGTGCCTTTACTCCCGGACTCTCCACCCAGCCCGAATTATGCACGCCCGGCCTCGGAACGGGCTGTTTGCCCAAATGCGGAAATGGGTTCCAGCAGGAGTCAAAAAGTACAAAAATCGGCTTTATCTTGTGCTTGTGGGCGATGGTGAGGAATGCATCCATCCTCTTCTTGAATCCTTCGCTGTCTTGTTCCCAAAGCAGATCGTGAAGGAACACGCGCATCGTGTTCATGCCGAGCCCCTGCGCCCATCCTAACTCCAGGTCAATACGCTTAGGATCGAATGTCGCCGCCTGCCACATCTCCAGTTGGTTAATAGCGTCGGCCGGAAGGTAATTGCTGCCCACTAGCCAAGGTTCTTTGGCATACCACTGGGCGGCGGCCTGTTTGCTCCATTTTCCTGGATGGCTTTCCTGGATCTGTGCGCCGACTGGAAGCGTCTGCGTAACGAATAAAGTAATTATTAGCAGGAACCTGCGGAGCCCTGAAAAGATTCCAATTGACATGAGGACGTCTGCTTTCGATTCTATATCGAGCAGTCGCCTAGATCTGGCCGGGATAACCGATGAGGTAAGTGATGGGAAATAATCCGCCCTGTTCCTCTCCCGCCAACCATGTATATCCTGCATCCTCCGCGCCGGTGGCGTCCGCCATTGTCCTCAGCTCACGTACTGAATACGTGCGCAGGCAGGAGACGAGGCCGTCGACTGTTACTACCAGCGGGATTACGGGCAGGGGATAGGTAAATAACCACCTCATCAGTCCGATTTTTTTGTAACGAGCCGTCAATAGCCATACCGCCAATGGGGACAACAACATCAGCAGCAGTGCTTTCGGCGCTCGTGACGTGAACTCGAAAACACCAATCGGCTGCCGATTGGTGACTGCGTCCCGCAAAACGCGTTTCGCCTGCTCCGGCCGAAAGTGATGGAATGAGGTAAAAAGCGTCCTGAAACCGGTGAGCTCCGATGGAACCGCTGCTACGTCAATAGATTCGTTACAGTAGCTTAGACCGGGTAAAGCGAGTCTGGACAACCGCTCCCGCGCTTGCCGGTTTGGATACTTATCCGTGAGAATTGCCGTAGATTGGACTTCTCCTTTCCTGAGCCAGTGAATCCAGGGACCACCGCCACCTGAGCAAAGGTCCACAATTCGAGTAGTGCCGGACCTATCGAGCACTTCGAGAATCTTTTTTCTTACCGGGCCATAGGTGTCTTGGGTGCCGATGGATGTTTCCAGAAAATCCGTTAATCCGTCGCGGATCGTCTTTGGGCACCAATGGAACTCGTGAAGTTCAAACAGATGTAGTCTGTGCATGTCTGCGACCCCTTTAGGGTAGTGCTTGGAAACGCGAACTTCTCACATCCTAACCGATTGAGTTTTCGTGTATCTCGCTGGGCCGGGTTAATCGTTCCAGTGCTTCAAGAGTTCTTCTTCTTGCGCTTCCGAAAGAAATTCATCGACTCCAATTAAACCTGGGTCTCGTTGCGATCCAGATGAGAATCTGTTAATCTCATCTTTCACCGAGATTGTTAGGATAAACACACTACCTTCCTTATGGCAAGATCTGACAATGCCACTAGACCTCATCTCCGGCAGCAACACCGCCGTGTGCTCCTGTACAGAGATCGGACTGCGGATCACCGTTTCCCTCTGTTGACACGAAATTACTTCGACAAAATGCTCGTGGAACGCGGAATTGCAAGTTTCAGACCAGCGAAGAAGGAACGAACCGGTATTCTTTACAGCCGACATGAGACACTGACCTCTGGCTTAGCTGGTTCTATCTTGCCCGCGAGCATCTACAAAGAGCAACAGGAAAAAAATATTTTTTCTTTATTGAGTATTTTTATGGCGCTAGAAGTACTACAATGATGAAAAACAATTCATCCGAGGAAGTATTCGGGAATGTATTGCTGGTTACGCGGGACACCGAAGTGATGACCTTGTCGATCCGGCACGCGCATTAAGAACCCCTAGGAGAATGATGTAGCTATCCCATGCCCCAGAACTATCGCTTTCAACTGCTTGCTCCTCTTCAATCGCGCACCGGTAGCACGATTGGATGCTCAACGGTAGACGAGGAGCTTTATCAACGGCACTTTGCTTCGATGCAAAAACTGCGCGGACGCGTATACATGAAGGACGGCGCTATTCAGTCGTGGGAACTCGACGACCAAGGTCGATTTCATATGCAGGGCGACGAGCAGAGTTGGCACTTTCTGCTGATCGACGATCAGGAAGAAGTCATTGGATGCGCCCGCTATCTGTTGCACCCCGACAATGTCAGTTATGACCAACTCCGCCTGCGGCATTCCGCTATCGCGAATGATCCAAGCTGGAGCGAGAAGGTGAGAATCGCTGTCGAGGCTGATCTCGCGTATGCCCGTAAAGAAGGTCTTTCCTACGTCGAATTGGGCGGATGGGCACTCTCCGAAGAATGGCGCGGGACCAAGGCTGCCTTAGAGATTCTGCTGGCGTCCTATGCGTGGGCTCAATCGATCGGTAATTGCATGTGTGCATGCACGGCTACCGTGCGAAACAACTCGGCCTCTATCCTGCGTCGGATCGGCGGACAGAGCTTGAAAGCGGATGAGGAATGCCTGCCTACCTACAACGATTCACAGTATGGCTGTTTGATGGAACTGCTGCGATTTGACTCGCGGAAGGTCGACAAGCGGTTTGCGGCCATTGTGGACCAGATTAAATGGAAGCTCGCAACGTCGGTTGTGATCTCCGGTGTGAGAAGCCCTTTTTGGGCATTTCCTGGCTTTCAAACCAAGCGGCTCCCTGCTTTTATGTTGGCGTCGTAGTAGACTTTTGTCGTGCGTTCGGATAATTTCGTCGCCGCTCGCGACTGCTGGTCAAACTGCTTAGGTTCTGAATTCGTTTTTTCCGATTCTGAACGCCTACGTTCTGCGGAAACTGCTACGTTTCTGACCACCCAACGTGTCGTAGCTGTCTTGCGTCCTGCCAACCGGGAGCAAGTGCAGGCATGTCTCCGAATTGCAAACCAGTTCTGCCTACCCATCTACCCTGTGAGTAGCGGAAAAAATTGGGGCTACGGATCGCGTGTTCCTCCGGTGGATGGTTGTGCACTGCTCGACCTCGGTCGACTCGATAGGATTCTCGACTTTAGCGAGGAACTCGGCTACGTTACCGTCGAACCCGGCGTAACTCAGCGTCGGCTTTATCAATTCTTGCAAGAAAAGCACTCCGGGCTGTGGATGGATTCCACTGGATCTAGTCCCGATTGCAGTCTGATCGGCAACGCCATGGAGCGCGGCTTCGGACACACGCCTTATGGCGATCACTATTCACACGTTTGCGGGTTGGAAGTGGTGCTGCCGGACGGAACAGTCGTGGAAACCGGTGCAGCCCGCTTTCCTGGAGCCACAACAGCTCCAGTCAACCGATGGGGCGTGGGTCCCAGTCTCGACGGAATCTTCTCGCAGTCTAATTTCGGCATTGTGACACGCATGACCATCTGGCTTATGCCGAAGCCTGATCTATTTGAGGCCTTCTTTTTTCGTTCCACCGATCCGGAGGGTCTTCCTGCTCTGATCGACGCCTTACGGAGACTTCGGCTGAAGGACGTCCTTCGTAGTTCCATGCACATAGTGAACGACTACAAGGTCTTGGGTGGGCTGCGTCAATATCCTTGGACGGAAGCGAAGGAAGAAACACCGCTCACGCAAGACCTGATGGCGCGCTTCCGCAACGACCTCACGTTCGGCTACTGGAACGTCTCGGGGGGGCTCTATGGGACGAAAATGCAGGTAACCGAGGCAAAGCAAATGCTGCGAAAAGAGTTGGCCGGACAAAAAGGAAGGCTGCAATTCCTGAGCCAAGAAAAACTGGAGCTGGCTGTTCGATTTGCAGGACCATTCAAGCTATTTACCGGCCTCGATATCCGCCGCACGGCGAAACTGGTTGGACCGGTGATGGGGCTGATGCGTGGCGAGCCCATGTCGCTAGACTTCGCTCTGAGTTCCGCTTACTGGCGCAAGCGAACTATTCCGCCTCCGGACCCTGATCCCGACCGGGACGGTTGCGGCCTGCTCTGGTACGCCCCTACCACCCCCGCCGACGGGAAGCACGTTGAACGATTGGCCAAAATCACCGTCGACATCATGCTTAAGCATCGATTTGAACCGATGATTTCGCTGACGATGCTCACGCCCAGAATCGTTTACAGCGTTCTAGCGATCACTTATGATCGTGAAATTGTAGGCGAGGACGAAAAGGCAATGGCTTGCTATCGCGAACTGGCCGGAGAGTGTCAGCGGCAGGGCTACTATCCCTATCGATTAGGAATTCAATCACAACAAGAAGGAGTGCCGACTCCCACCGCCTACTTAAACCTGCTTGGAAAACTGAAAATGGCGTTGGATCCTAACGAGGTCCTTGCGCCTGACCGTTATCAGATTGCGATTCCGTCTATCCAAGACTAAAGTTCCTGAATGCAAAAAAGGCTAATTGCACACATCGTGCAATTAGCCTTTTTTGGAAAGACTATTTTTTGATTAAAGGTTAGCTACGAGCTTTGCGGCGAGCCACAAGACCAGCAGCGAAGAGACCAGCACCCATCAACAATACCGAAGCCGGCTCAGGAACAGCCGAAGTAGATGTAGCCGAAATCGTAGCCGAGAAGGAGTTGGTAAATCCTCCATCCGTGTTAACATCGGCCAAAATACCCGTAATGGTTCCAGGCATCGTATTCTGGGTCGAGAAAGAAAAAGGAGCATCCGATGTGCCTGTCGACGCAGAGCTAAGATAGGCCATTCCGGACAAAGCCAAAGAGATGTTCACTTCGCCAGGAGCCGCCTGAACCAGAGTGAACGGCGAATTCATCGGCGAACAAACATTACCAACGGTGTTGCTACCACAAGCCCCTACAGTTCCGACGCCTGCATAGATGTTCTGAAGATCGAACGTTACCGTCCCGGCCGACCCACCCGTGAAGGTCGCAAATCCAGGAATACTCACCGCACCCGTCATTGCTGGCCCGGTAAGATTCTGCAGAGTCACCCCGGTTACACCGGCAAATGAACCGGTATCTGTTTGCTGAATGTTCAAACCCGAGAAAAACACGCCGCCGGTACCAACGTTTACCGTGCCAGCGATGTTGGCCACGCTAGGCGAGATAAGCGATGTGGCCGAAGCCGAAGATATAAAGAAAACTGAGCTCAGTGCAATGAGACCCAGTAATGAAAACTTACGCACTATATTTCCTCCTCCAAAGAAAATAGACAGTTGCTACTTGCCTACATTGACGACTGTACGACGATCACACCCCTTAGGTCAACCGGGGCGTTAGGGGTAAGGTACTGTTAGCCCGTCGTGCTACTCGGTAATATACACCCGAAGTAACGGTACAGTCTATTCTTCTCTGGAGACAGTAGGCTGGCTTTCTCTGTAAAGGTGCGAATATTCCGCAACTTAAGTCGTTAGGACGATTCCTCCATTGCTACCTCTGACCGGGGAGTTTTGGAATAACCGGCTCACGGGGATAGTCTAGCTCACACTCTCTAGTTACAAACAGAATACATCAAAATGTCACGCCGTAAAAAATTTCACAGCATAAGGAAATTCTTACTGGTACTGTGTCCCGGTGGAAAGCCGAAAATAAGTACTTTTTAATGTGATTTTTGCATTAATGCAAATGGCTAGAAAGCTGGTCCGGACTGTCGATCAGCAAATCAGGACTGCTTGCAACAAGAGAGTCCGGCTGGAATCCCCACAATACTCCACAACTCTGAACTGCGGCATTCTGCGCGGTTTGGATATCGACGCTGCTATCGCCCACCATCAGCGTTTCTCCTGCGGGAACTTCCAACTCCCGCATCAGAGTGAGCAATCCTGTCGGTTCGGGCTTTTTTGTACGAAAGCTGTCTCCACCATATACCCGCTGGAAGTAGCCTTTAATATGAAGTGCTTCCACTATTTCGTCAGTCACGGAACCCGGTTTATTGGTAAGGATTGCAAGTTGGTGGTCCTGCACCAGCCTTTCGATCATATTTTCGATGCCAGGATAGAGGTGCGTATTATCCAGAGCATGCTGCTGGTAATGAGAAAGAAAATAACGGTAGCCCCGATCCACAAGCTCCTCAGTTGCCGCTCCTCCTAGAGCCCGCTCCACCAGGACGCGAACTCCATTACCCACAAATGAATAAACGAGTTTGGGGTCAATGGGAGCCATTCCAAGATGCTCCCGAGTCGCATTCATCGAGATCGCAAGATCTTTGCTCGAGTCGATCAACGTCCCATCCAAATCAAAAACAATTAGCAAACGAGTTCAGCCTCGTCCCATTTTCGCCTCTATGCCTCCCGCGACCTGTCTTGCTTAGGACGATTTTGCAGTCTCCTCAAATTTTCCATTTGCTCTACGAAGGTATCTTTTAGCTCACGAGGCGCTAGCTCCACCAGCCATGCTGATAATTCAGTGGTGTACGGTAAAACCTGGGAGCTGTTGATAAAACGGGGCGTGGGGGAAGGTGAGAAAGCAACCGCCACGTCCACGAGCACTGCTATTACTAAAGCACCTCGGATCAAGCCCGCCACTCCTCCAAGCAGGTGATTGAACCAGGAAAGTCCGATCCATTGAAATAGCCGCGACAATAGTGCTGCCAGGACCGCCCCTACAATAAGGATACCGAAAAAGATGATGCAGAATCCAAGCACGTTCGCGGCAGTCTCGGTTTGCACTAATGGCAGTAGCTGCGCGGCCACCATTCGATAGCACCAAAACGCGGCCAAAAAGCCAACTACCGTCGAGAGGAGCCCAATAATCACCCGCGCTAACCCCGAGCGCAGGCCGGAGATCGCGGAGGCCAACAATATCAGCAGCAAAATAATGTCGAACCAGTTAAGATTCATAATCTTAGGCCGGTGAGCCTCACATACGCGTCTTGATACTTCTCGCTTGTTTTTCGAATTACGTCGGGAGGCAGGCTTGGCGCGGGCGGGCGTTTATCCCACGAGAGCGTCTCTAAATAATCACGAACATACTGCTTATCGAATGAGAGCTGAGGCCCTCCTGGCCGATATCCGTCAGCAGGCCAGTACCGGGACGAGTCTGGCGTCAATACCTCATCAGCTAAGATGAGCTGGTCTCCGATAAACCCGAATTCAAACTTCGTGTCGGCCAGGATCAAGTCTCGCTCCAGCGCGTATGCCGAGGCCCGTCCATAAATCGCTAAGGTTATCTCCCGGAGTCTATCGGCCAGCTCCCGTCCAATGAGATCCACAACTTGGGAGAAAGCAACATTTTCGTCGTGCCCCGTCTCGGCCTTCGTGGCCGGAGTAAATATCGGCTGAGGCAAACGATCGCTTTCCTGCAAGCCCGGCGGCAGCGAAATGCCGCACACTGTGCCCGCCGTCTTGTACTCTTTCCATCCTGAGCCGGCAAGATAACCTCGGGCGACGCACTCTATCTGGATCATGCGTGCCTTTTTGACTATCATGGAACGGCCTTCCAATAGTTGACGATGTGCCTTTAACTCCTCGGGATACTGGACCGTTTCCGCAGTCAGTAGATGTGACGGAATCGTGTCCCGCAAAAAATCGAACCAAAAAAGAGATGTCTGTGTAAGCACGCGGCCCTTACATGGAATGCCGCTGCCGAGAACGCAGTCGAAGGCCGAGATGCGATCCGAAGCAATGAACAGCAGATGGTCACCCAAGTCGTAGATATCCCGTACTTTACCTCGCGCTTGCAGCGGAAGCGGAAGGTTTGTTTCGAGAACTGTCTTGTCCTGGCACATAGACCACTTCAAGGGTACCGTAATAGCGCCACCTACGAAAAATCCTATAACGGCACGGCGAAAATCCTGAGGGGCAATCCGCCGGAAATTAGTTTAAGATAGGCATTTGCCGTGAAAGGCAGCGCTCCTCAATCGTGCTGGCCCTTCCGTCATTGAATTGAAATTACATCGAAACTATGGATCGTTATATCGTTACCGGCGGCGCCGGCTTCATCGGCTCGGCTCTTGTGAGGCGACTAGTGGCGGGAGGTCATCGTGTTCACGTGATTGACAATCTCTCCACCGGGAATCTCGACAATCTGGAGGAGGTTGCTGATCAAATTACCGTCCACGAAGTAGATCTTCGGGACTATGACCGCATAGCGCCTATCATTGCCGGTGCCCGTCGTGTCTTTCATCTCGGCGCTTTGCCTTCAGTCCCAAAATCCATTCTTCAACCCGTCCACAGTCATGAGAGCAACATAGATGGCACATTTAACGTATTTCACGCGGCAGCCGAAGGGAAGGCCGGCCGAGTCGTGTATGCAGCCTCCTCATCCGCATACGGCGATACTGAAGTGTTGCCAAAGATAGAGACGATGGCTCCCCGGCCGAAGTCTCCCTATGCTGTCCAAAAGCTCTTGGGCGAGTATTACGCGAGCGCTTTCTCCGATTGTTTCGGACTGGAAACAGTATCGCTCAGGTTTTTCAATGTCTTTGGGCCGCGCCAGGATCCAACCAGCGTCTACTCCGGCGTCCTTTCCATCTTTCTGACTTGTTTGATCGAACATCGTAGCCCCACCCTGTTTGGTGATGGTGAACAATCGCGTGACTTTACCTATGTCGAAGACGTTGTCAGCTTGCTCCTGAAGGCGTCCGAAGCACAAGGCGTGTCCGGGAAAGTGTTTAATGCGGGAAATGGAAACCGCTACACCTTGAATCAGACCTGGCAACTTCTCCAGCAGATCGAAGGAGTCAACTTACCCGCCTCCTATGGGCCGCCCCGCTCCGGCGATGTGCGCGATTCGCAAGCCGATACTTCGGCGGCGGTTCGCGAACTCGGTCACGCCCCGCAGTTCACATTCGAGCAAGGCTTGAAACTCACGCTTGCCTGGTATCGTGCCGATCTGGCGCAGAAGCAAACCAACTTAACGGGAGCAGGCGCTAAACTGGGAAAGTAAAGACTTCCTAGTAATAATGTCCTTCCTGCAAAATCGATGGGAGCGTAATTTCCTCACAACATCGGTAGACTACGTCTTCAATTGGGCGCGCAAGTCCTCATTGTGGCCGTTGACCTTCGGACTAGCCTGCTGCGCGATTGAAATGATGGCGTCAGCAACTTCCCGGTTCGATATCGCCCGCTTCGGAGCAGAGGTGTTCCGCCCAAGTCCGCGGCAATCGGATCTTATGATTGTCGCCGGTACCGTCACGCTAAAAATGGCGCCGGTCCTGAAGCGCATCTATGACCAGATGCCCGACCCGAAGTGGGTGATCTCCATGGGAGCATGTTCCAGTGTCGGCGGTCCATTCAATACATATTCCGTCCTGCAGGGTGTGGATAGGATCGTGCCGGTAGACGTCTATGTGACCGGTTGCCCCCCGCGGCCCGAAAACCTCTTCTATGCTCTGTTGAAGCTGCAAGAAAAAATCCAGCAGACGCCGAACCTCGTCCGCAAGCCCACCCATGTCCGTCTGCACGAGGAGATGCTCGCAGACTTCCAAAGAAGCGTCATGGTAGCTCAGGTGGCTGAACCGGCTGGCGAGCTAGTCACCTTATCGTGAAATCCGCGTTCGACCTCGCGCCAGACGGCATCTACCGCTGCGATGCGTTCTCCGAAAATTTTACTTGGCAAACACACGGCTTTGGAACACGGCTGGCAAATCCAACTGCGGACGTTACACTCCGGCAGGTCCATTCCGCGACGGTCGTGAACGCTAAGGGACTCACCGATCGTGCTTGCGAAGGTGATGCGCTAATCACCGATGCCGTCGATTGCAATATCGGCATTCGTATCGCGGATTGCGTGCCTATTTTATTGCTCGATTCCAACCGTCGGGCAGTTGGGGCCGTCCACGCCGGTTGGCGAGGAACTGCCGCCCAAATTGTAAAGCGCGCGGTGGAAATGCTGGGCAGCACATTCAGCTCCGACTCCGCCCATATTCATGCGGCTATCGGACCTTGTATCCATGAATGCTGCTATGAAGTCGGAGAGGAAGTCGCTCAGAAGTTCAGTCCGTTCTTCCCGGAATGGAAGTCGACACCGGGCAAGCGCAGACTAGATCTTCCAGAAGCGAACCGACGCCAGTTGCATGCGGCAGGCGTCGACCCGAAACACGTCTATGATTGCGGCCGCTGTACTGCTTGCGAGCCCGATGTCTTCTTCTCCTATCGGCGCAATCCCAAGGATCCCGGCCGTATGCTCGCCTCCATCGGCCGTCGGTTCTGATCGCTTTGCACTGAATCGATGTTATTTCCTTGCCTAGTTTCGACGACGGCATACATCTATTCATCGGAATCGAAAGGAATCAATGGATCGTACAGCAAAGGCGCAATGGAAAGGTGACCTGAAATCAGGCACGGGAACAATATCTTCCGCGAGCGGGATTCTTTCTAATGCACAATATTCGTTTAAGACCCGTTTTGAACAGGGAGCAGGAACAAACCCGGAAGAGTTGCTGGCGGCTGCTCATGCGGGCTGTTTTTCGATGGCGCTGTCGCTGGTGCTGGAACAAGCTGGACTAAAAGCGGATAGTATCGACACAACTTGCACCATCACGCTCGATCGCGATGGAGAGGGCTTCGCTATTAAGAAGAGCCATTTGCAACTGACCGCCAAAGTTCCCGGAGCTTCGGACGACGCCTTCCAGAAAGCAGCGCAAGGAGCCAAGGAAAACTGCCCCGTGTCAAAGCTATACAAGGCGGAGATCACTCTCGACGCTAGCCTGCAAAGCTAGTATCCCGCGAAGCAATGAGGCAAGGGCTAAACCGCTTTGCCTCATTCGGCTATTGTTGAGTCACATTGACCGTGGTTGTGGCGAGTGTCGCGTTCTGGCCGCCGGTCACATTCTGCAGATAGAACACCATTCCGTCCGTCACCCACGTTCCTGTAGTCGCAGATCCCGTGCTGCCGCTTCGGGCAAATAACGGCCCCGTTGCCGAGCCCACATGAACCTCTAATGTTTGGTTCGCGTCTGCCGTATCCCACACCAGGATGGTTTTGCCATAGACACTTCCGCCCGCAGGTACAACGATCGGATTCGGCGTCGCCGAGATGGACGATTGGCCGCTTTCCACCGACGCAGGCGCCGTGCCAATGGTCAGGCTGGAAATCGTCGACCGGCTGGCAGCATCGATCAAATAGAACTGCTGCCCAGCCACAGCCCAAGCCCCGGTCTTAGCCGTTCCCGACGAACCTCCTGCCGCAAACAGCGGTCCTGTGGGCGACAGCACGTGAATTTCCACCGCATTGTCATTGGGCGTATCCCAGGCAAGCGTTACTTGACCATAAATATTTGCAGGCAGCGAACTTGGAAACCCGGTAAACGACAACGCGGAAAACTTCACTGCCACCGTGTCGATCGTGTTTGCCGAAGTGAGTGACTTACCGTTGCTGACGTCTTGTAAAAAGAACACCATTCCATCTGTCACCCACTTGCCGGTTGTGGCAGTCCCGACACCAGAGCCATCATAAAGCTCGGCCCCATTTGGAGCCCCGACACGAATCTGTAGTTCGCTTGCGGACGGATCGTTCATCGTCAACATAACGGTTGCGCGCCCCGACCCGTCGGTGACGCTGACGGGATTCGGATTGGCCGAAAACACCGACGGATTCACCGGAAGACTCGCATTGGTAAGCGGCTGCTCCAGATACTGTGTGATGAACGGATAGATGGCCGAAAACCTTGTATACCAGGCGTCAAACGGAGCCGCCAAACTACAGGTCGTAAAATCCGCCGGACACGACCCGTCAGGTTTAGGATTGGTACAGCTATCGGCGGTGCTCAAAAGCCCTACCAGATGCCCATTATCGTCGAATAATCCCGATCCTGACGATCCCGAATCGACACGTCCATGGGAACTCTGGTCAATTTCGAAAGCGTTCACAAACGAGTCACCCGTATCCGGCGTAACTCGCGTCCCAAATGCCACCTGCATGTACAGCCCGTTGGGATGGCCGAGCGAGGTGGCGTCCGCCCCAATTGCAATATCGTTCGCTGTGTAACCGGCCAGAATCAAATCCGAGCCGCTGGGAAAACTGTTGAGTTGGATCAATGAGTAGTCGAGATCGTTCTGTACCTGGTTGGGATCTGTTCCGTCCAGGAAGGCCTTGTTAGAGTACGCCAGCAAATTTATCCCCATTGCCTGGGGCAGAGACGCTAGCACTTGATCGGTTGGCGCAATGCCTGTATCCTGTCCGCACTGCGGTGCCCGGACATCGAAAAAGGCCTGCATACTCTGCGCATCCTTTTGTGTGTTAATGCAATGGCCCGCTGTTATCAGAATCGGTTGACCATTCGGCGCGTTTAGTATCGTCGCGCTGCATTGATAATCACCGAAGAGAATGAGCCCAGTGCTATGTGACCCGTCCACTACTGCGGTGTTCGTGTTTGGGAGATCTTGCGATGCGCTCTGGTAGCAGGTGGCGTCCAGATAGCAGCTATAGTCTGGAGATGCGGCCTGTTGCGCGGAAAGGGCTGGAACCGCCCGGAAAGTCGAAAGACTATCCTCGGAAGAACGGCTGGAACCTGGTAAGGGCGCTTGATACGGCCCGAACTGCCAAAGGTGGACCAGTTCGGAAATTGTAAATGGTGGTTGGCCCGAGGCACTCGTTCCCGCTGCAGGCACATATTCCACCTCAATGGTTGGCGAAAATACCGTTTCGCTCCAGAAATCGCCGCTTCCATTGCGTCCGGTCCCGGAGTAAGGGCCAAACACCTGCTTTGCCGGAGTACTTGTATCATGCACCCAGACTTTGCCTAACCCAACGGAAAAGTTCGCGAAATGTAATCGTATTCCTAACGCATTCTGCGATGTGATTGCTAGACGCCAGACCGGGCTCCCATCCGTCGCGGTCTGCCACGTTCCCTGGGAGACTTGGGCGGCGGCAACGGACCGATGGGTCGCCACTCGCAGTACGCCCGGTCGCAGCGAAGACTGTGTTCGCAAGCTGGGGTCAATTCTCCCCAGGTCTACTTTCGGAGCCGCCCCAAGATCGAACCGTTGTGTCGGAGCAATTGGCCGGCCCGTGACGTGGATATTTCTTGGCGGCGCTCCCGGCGCGATCGTCTGCGCCTGCAACCCAAAAGAACACAGAATCAGTAGTGCGCCCCATCGCATATAGAATCCCTTCAACACTGAAACCTCCCTGAAATCCGGGCTATGTCGGCCTACACAGGCCGAACCCCGGGAAGCCTCGAATGTTCGCATGGACGCCGGGCGTCAAACTTTCGTTTCCCTAGCTACTATCGGCTAAAGAAATCTTTACCTTTATAGGGAATGTGAATTTTTATTGAAAGCTAGTCTTCATCCTGGTTCGAAGAAAGCTGCGCCACTACGCTTAAGTCTTCCAGCGTAGTGACATCGCCAGTCACGCCTTTGCTGGTGACGATCTCGCGCAACAGGCGGCGCATGATTTTTCCGCTGCGCGTTTTCGGCAAAGCATCGGTGAACCGAATCTCTTCCGGCCTGGCAAACGCCCCGATTTCGTGCGCCACCCATTGCCGCAACTCTTTGCCTAGCTCTTCATGGTTCCAATCGCCGTTCTTCAAAGTCACAAAGACGCACACCGCCTGGCCGGTAATCTCATGGGGTTTACTCACGACGGCTGCTTCCGCTACCGCAGGATGATGGACCAGCGCCGATTCGATTTCCATCGTGCTCAGCCGATGGCCGCTCACGTTCATTACGTCATCCACCCGGCCTAGAATCCAGTAGTACCCGTCGCGATCCCGCCGTGCCGCGTCTCCCGTGAAGTAGGCTCCTGGCACCCGGCTCCAATATTGTTCCCGAAAGCGCTCGGAATCGCCCCAAATATCCCGCGCCATGCTTGGCCACGGATGGCGAATTACCAAGTAGCCCTCGCGATTGTCTCCCGCCGGCTTTCCGTTGGAATCCACAATGTCGGCCACTACGCCGGGAAGCGGAAGAGTACCTGAACCCGGTTTCAGCGGCACGGCCCCTGGCATGGGAGAAATCATAATCGCACCGGTTTCCGTCTGCCACCACGTATCCACAATGGGGCAGCGCTCCTTCCCGATAACGCGGTAATACCAGTCCCATGCGGCCGGATTGATCGGTTCGCCCACTGATCCCAGCAGCCGCAAACTCGACAGGTCATGGCTATCCGGCCAGCGGTCTCCCTGCCGAATCAGCGCTCGAATCGCGGTAGGCGACGTATAAAAGATTGAGACATTGTACTTTTCAACGATCTGCCAGAAGCGGTCATACGCAGGATAATCCGGCGCACCCTCATACATCACGCACGTCGCGCCGGCCGCTAAAGGGCCGTAAACGATGTAGCTATGTCCCGTGATCCACCCGACATCCGCCGTACACCAATAAACGTCCTCTTCCCGCAGATCGAAGACCCACTTCATCGTCATCGACGTCTGTAGCAGATATCCCGCTGTTGTATGAAGAATGCCCTTCGGCTTTCCCGTGGTTCCGGACGTGTATAAAACGAACAACGGATGCTCCGGGTCCAGGGGCTCCGCCGGACAATTCTCCGCCGCCTTCTCCGCTTGTGGATCTTCCGATAACCGTCGATCAAGATCTTGCCACCAAAGATCGCGGCCCTCTTTCATCGGAACGGCCGATCCTGTCCGCTTATGTACGATTACGCTACGAACTTCGGGGCAGGACTCGACTGCTTCATCCACCGCTCCCTTCAATCGCACTTCTTTCCCGCGCCGCCATCCTCCATCGGCCGTAATTACCAGGTTCGCGCCGAGATCTAAGACACGCATCTTCAACGCTTCCGCCGAGAACCCCGCAAACACCACGCTATGCGTCACACCCAGCCGCGCACAGGCCAGCACGGCAATCGGCAGTTCGGGAACCATCGGCATATAAATCACGGCACGATCGCCTGATTTGTAACCCAATCCCTTCAGGACAGATGCGAAGCGGCAAACACGCCGGTGTAGCTCCTGATAGGTGAGAACCTGCTGGTCCCCGGGCTCGCCTTCAAAAAGTATCGCCGGCTTGGTTTTACGCTCCGTGCCGAGATGCCTATCCAGGCAGTTATAAGAAGCGTTGATCTTCCCACCAGAAAACCACTTCGCAAAAGGAGCCTCCCATTCCAGCGCTTTCGTGAACGGTGCGAACCAGTGCAACTCGTTACGCCCGAGTTCTCCCCAAAATGCTTCGGGATCATCCTGCGCTCGTCGATACAGTGCTCGATACGCCTTCATCCCTTGCACATTAGCCCGGGCCACAAACTCAGAACTGGGAGCGTACGTCTTGGAATCACTCATGTAGAAATAGGCTTTTCAGCGGTTAGTTTAACTCAGAGCAGCTAGCTGATAATCCGTTTGCGCACAGCATACAGGATCAATTCCGGGACGCTGTGGACGTTTAGCTTACCCATCAGGTTCCCGCGATGCGTTTCTATCGTGTAAGGACTGAGGCTCAGGAGCGTTGCGATGTCTTTAGTGGAGCGGCCTTCTGCGATTAGTTGAAGCAATTCGCGCTCCCGGGCGGTCAGGAGATCGTAGCTGTCCTCAACACCACGCTGCTGCATCTGCCGGAGATAGTCTTCCGCCAGGACCTTGCTAACCGCCGGGCTAAAGAACGCCTTGTTTGCAGCCACGGCGCGAACGGCCGCGATGAGATCTCCTTCGGCGGAATCTTTTAAAAGATATCCACGTGCGCCTGCCTTCAGTGCGCGAAGGACATAGCTTTCGTCGGAGTGCATGCTGAGAATGATGACCGCGATTTTGGGAGAGGCACCCGTGATGCGCGCTGTTGCTTCGATGCCATTCATCATCGGCATCGCCACATCCATGATGATGATGTCGGGCGTCTTGAGGTCGGCTAGCTCGACAGCCTCTCGCCCGTTGCTGGCCTCGCCGACCACCGAGAAATCGGACTGCCGCTCCAGCAACAGACGAAGGCCATTGCGCATGATCGTGTGATCGTCGGCGAGAAGAATGCGAAGAGACATGCGGCTGTTTCCTATTATTGGGCAAGCGGCAACTGAACGTCGACGAGCGTTCCCGACCCCGGTTTTGACGTGATGCGGCACACGCCGCCCAAGTGCTCGACGCGTTCTTTCATCCCAAGAAGACCCAGACCCTTGTCGCGTTCAGGCGAAAAACCCTGGCCGTCGTCCCTGATCTTGAGAAGAAGGCGGCTGTCGTGTTCCGCAAGGGAAATGTGAACGTGTTTCGCACGGGCATGGCGCGCCACGTTGTAGAGCGCTTCTTGCACAACACGATAGATGCAGGTCTTATGTTCGTCGGGCAAGTCCTCGGAGATGGAATCGGCGTGGACCTCGACAGGAAGATTCTTCGTGCGCGAAATTTCGCGGGCTTGCCACTGCACGGCAGGAAGAAGGCCGAGATCGTCCAGCATGGAGGGACGCAGAAGAAGGGACATGTCGCGTACGACCGCAACTGTCCTTTCGCCCAGTTTTCTGATCTCCGACAATTGCTCCCGCGCCTCGGCGTGACAGCCAGGAGAGAGCGAAGCCGATAGATTCCCCACGCCGAACAGAAGGGCCGACAGAGACTGACCGATCTCGTCGTGAAGCTCACGGGAAATGGCGCGCCGTTCGTCCTCCTGCACTTCCAGCAGCCTGGCGGAAAGATCGCGCAGAGCGCCGCGTGCTTCCAACGCCTCATTGAAGCGTTCCGAAGATAGATGCTCCAGCCGAAGAATGCGACTGATGCTGCCACTGGCGAGAAGGACCCCCGCGGCGAGCGTCAGGATCAGCAGAATGGTCAAGGACTGCCGAAAATTGGCAAATAAGTTTGTGAGTTGCTCGTTTCCAGATTCAAGTTGTTTCTGATTGGACAGACTCATTTCATCAGCGAGATGGACCATCATCATGCGCTGGGGGAGTAATGAGTCATTCATAAATGCATAGCCGGACTGGCGGCGTTTGGCGGCATCCCACAACAGTGCGGGACGCAGCGAATTCAAATAGTCGTTGAGCTTGGTGCTGAACTCATCAAAAGCTACTTTCTGACCGGTTCCTAATAGCTGGCCGTAATCGCTAGCCATATTCTCCACCTGCGCGCGCGAGGCTTCGAAGTCCGCTTTATGGATATCGGCGCGTTCGGGATCCGGCTCTAGCAGGAAGTCGCGGACATAGGTTCCAGAGAGATAAATCTCCGAGCGGAGTTGCTGGAGGATTGTATCGCGATGAATGTAGTCATTACGAATTTTCTGGTTCCTGACCTGAATCTTTTGGATGACAGTCAGGGTGTAGAGGCTTGAGAAGGCAAGCAGCGCGATGAGGCCACCGAATCCGATGAGCAGAAGCCGACGAGTCTGATTGCCACCAATATCCATAAGGACGAATCAACGCAAATCGCCGAGTGTGTATTGCAGGAAGGCATACGCTTCCCGGTAGTCATATTTCGCTTGCAGGTTTTGCACTTGCGCCTGTGTCTGGCTGAGTTGGGCTTGCGTCAACTCCACAATGGAAGAGAGACCCAGTTGATAACGGCCCTGAGCAAGACTAAGCGCTAAAGTAGCCTGATCGAGAAGTTGTTGGGTGGCGCCAATTGTTTGGTAGGCCGTTTGCGCTCGTCCCCAGGCGACACGGACGTCACGTGCAATTCGCTCTTGAAGGTCGCGGACACGTTGATTCGTTGCATTCAGCCTGTACTGGGCGGCCTCGCGCCGAGCAGAGAAGAGATGGCCGTTAAAGACCGGGATCTGCACGTTCACCGCGGCTCCTTCATACCCATAAGGAATGTTTGCGTTCGACGTGCCAGGCTCAATGTAGGGAAGGGAACCGCCCACCAGACTGAGAGCGACGGTAGGACGCTTCAGGTCGCGTTCGGCATAAAGAAATTTTTCGTCCGAGTTGCGTTGAAGCCTCAAGCTAGCTAGTTCGGGACGCTGTTTGTAGGCTTGGAGAATGAGTGGCTCGGCGCTTGCAACAGGATTAGGCGGACGCGCCGTATTCTGGAGTTGGTAAACGATCGACTGATCGGTGCCAAGAGCCTGCCCGAGATTCGCGTAGGCGCCTTGCAACTGGTCCTGCGCGCGAATCAGCATCAGTTTGGCATCGGAAAGATTCACTTGCGCAAAACTGAGATCTACTTGCGATTTCAGCTTATTTTTGGTCAATTCCGAGACTTGATCGACAACGGACTGGCGAGTGGATACCGTCTCTTGGGCGACATGGACAAGAGACTGGGCGAGCAATGTGTCGTAGTAGGCCTGATCGACGGCAAGGAGCACGTTGTAGCGGGTGGCCTGAAAATCCTTTTGACTGGATTGTTCCTGAAATTTGGAACTGGCAACAAGGTTGGGAGTACGTCCCGAGTCGGTGATGAGCTGTGACAGTGCGAGGCCGTAGCCGAAACGGTTAAACAGGCGCGAGTCGGTAATAAAGCCAGCTCCGATACGAGTCCCGTTGTTCGCTTGCGAACCGGTGATCTCGCCGTTGATGGACGGATAGTAAGCTGATTTCGCTTCTCGAACCAACTGTCCGGCGCGTTGCGCGAATGCTTGCGAGGCCTGCAGTTGCGGCTGATTTTTGAGAGCCAGCGCCTCCGCCTGCGGCAACGTGAGCGTCGGCTGGGTTCCCTGCTGAGTTCCCTGCGCATAAAGCGCGGAACAGGAAGAGATAAATGCCAGGGCGGCGATGTGGATTCGATGTTTTCTCATGGTGTCCCTAGAGGGCGACGATGGATTCCGTTGGCTCCATGCGCTGATTCTTTCGCCGGTAGACCAGCAAATAAGCGGCGGGAACGATGAAGACCGTGAAAACGACGGAAGTAGTGAGGCCGCCGATGATGGTGAGCGCCATGGGCGCGTATTGTTCGGAGCCGGTTCCCATTTTCAAAGCCATGGGAAGCATGCCGATGATGGTTGCCAGAGACGTCATCAAGATTGGGCGCAAGCGCACTCGGCAGGCTTTGATAATGGCGTCCGATACGGTCAGGTGCTCCTCGTCCTCAAGCTTGTGCGCGAAGTCCACAATCAAGATGCTATTCGAACTAGCCATTCCAATCAGCATCAGCATGCCCATCAGCGACATGGTGTTTAGCGTGGTGCCGGTCAGCGGCAGAATAATCAGCACGCCGATAAATCCAACCGGGATTGCCAGCAGGATCAGGAAAGGATCGATAAAGGATTTGAACTGAGCCGTGAGGACCAAATAGAGAAGAATGATGACCAGAATGAACCCAAAAGCGAAGCTCTTGAACGATTCGTTCATACCTTGCACCATGCCGCGCAGCGTGACACGCATGTTGCGCGACACTTTGGAGCCTTTGATCACCTGATTGATTCTGGTGGAAAGCTTGCCTAGATCTTCGCCCTGCGGGGTGACGTACACGTCCGCGGCCCTCTGGATCTGGTAATGATCTAGCTCCGTGGGAGTCTCGACCCGGGAGAGGTTTACGACGGTGTCAAGAGTGGTCGGCTCCTTCAAATTGGGCGCTTTGAGCGGAATATTTTTTAGATCGAGATTGTTATGGATGGCGGCGGCGCCGTGTTCATAGTATTGAACGGTCAAAAAGTAGTCGTTTCCACTCTTAGCATCGAGCCAGTAATTGGGTGCGATCATCACATTGGAGTTCAACGCGGTAATGACATTGTCAACGACTTGCTTCTGAGTTAGCCCCAGTTCCGCGGCGTGGATGCGATTCACGTCCATACGTATGCCGGGATAATTCATGTCCTGAGGAATGTAGACCTCACCGACGCCCCGCAATTGCCGGATACGGGTAGCCAATCTTTGCGCCTCCTGAAAATCCTGCGGGTAATTTCGGCCCGTCACCTGAACGTCGATAGGCGCGGGCATCCCGGAATTTAAGACCGCGTCGACCATGGAACCGCTCGAAAGGAACATGCGAACGCCAGGCAGGTTCTTCGCAATGGCATCGCGAACCCGGTTCATGTACTCGAAGCTGCTGATCTTGTGATCGTCGCTCAATTGTGTTTGAACCGTCGCCATGTAAGACCCGGCGTTCGTCGTGTAGAGCGAAGAGAAGCCGCTGACGAAACCGATGTTGGAAACGGTCATGTTGAAGTCTTTGGGCGCGATATTTTGACGAATCAGATCCTCCGCTTTCTCTACATACTTTTCTGTCAACTCGATGCGGGTGCCGGTGGGAACCTTCATGTTAAGAGTGAACTGCCCGGCATCGGTACGGGGAAAGAAGGCGACTCCGATGAGAGGATAGAGTCCAAGACTTAGCACGAAGAGCGCAAGCAGTGCCGCGACGGTCAATCCGGGGCGCACAAGCGCGCGCTGTACGAGAAACTCGTAACCGTCGAGCAGCTTATTGAATAAGTTATTGAAGCCAATATTGAACCGATCCCACCAGGACAATTTACGTGAGGGGTAAATGTGAACATGCTCACGATGCCATTCCCCTTGCTCGTGCTCGCCAATGGGAGGTTGTTCGCTTTGGTGGGCTGCTTCGGCGTGATTTGCCACCTTGAGGAAGCGCGAACAAAACAGCGGAATCACTGTCATTGCCACCACGAAAGAGATCAACAGGGACGTACAGAAAGAGAGTGCGAGCGCGGAGAACAGGAACGTGCTGACGCCGTAGAGCAAGGTAACGGGAAAGAAACATACGACGCCCACCAGCGTGGCCGAGAGCACCGCAAGCGTCACTTCCGAGCCGCCCTTTTCAGCCGCGATCATGGGCGGCTCTCCAAGCTCCAAATGCCGGTAGATGTTCTCGAGCGAGATGACGGAGTTGTCGATGACGCGGGAGAAGGCCAATGCTAGCCCGCCGAGAATCATCGTGTCGACGGTGCTGCCCATCAGGTTCAGAATGATGAACGTCGCCAGTGCCGATATCGGAATGGAAAGCAGTACGGCACTGGTCGCGCGCAGGCTACCCAGGAATAGCAGAATCATGACACTGGTAAGCACAAGGCCGATCAGGCCTTCGTGCAGCACGGTCTTGATCGCTTCCTTCACGAAGGCGGACTGGTCGAAGAGAACGCTGGTCTTAAGTTGTTGAGGAATGTCGACCAGGTTCTTGAGTAGGTCCCGGACACCTTGCACCACCTGAATGGTGTTGGTATTCCCGCCCTGTTTCATGATGGGAATGTAAGTGGAACGCTGGCCATCCACGCGAACGATGTTGTATTGAACCGCATCGGCATCTTCGGCCTTACCCACGTCGCTGACCGATACCCAGGAATTGCCGGCGGTCTTGATGGGAATCTCGTTCATCTCCTTCATGTTGTCGATGAGGCTGTTGGAGTAGACGTAGTAATCGGTGGGGCCCATCTTGACGTCGCCGGCGGGCAGAATCAGATTTTGGTCATTGACGGCCTTCACAACATCCATGGGACTCAACTGCCGGGACGCCAGCTTATAGGGGTCCACATACACCATGATTTGGCGCTGTTTCCCACCAAAAGGCGGAGGGATTTCGGCGCCCTTGACGGTGGCGATCTGGTTGCGAATCGTGAATCTGGCAAGATCGTACAGCCGGGATTCATCCAGTCCTTTTCCTTTCACCGCCACGAGACAGACGGGCTGGCTCGACGCGTCCATCTTGAGCACCACCGGAGGCTGCGTACCCGGAGGCAGGTGCCGCAAATCGGCAAGAGCCAGATTGGAGATCTCACTGGCGTCGGCATCGGCGCTGGTTCCAGCCTGGAAATAGACTTTGATGATGCTGGTTCCCAACGTGGAGCGCGATTCCATGTGGTCGATGCCGGCGCCGAGCGTGAAAAAGCGTTCCAGCCGGTTCGTGATGTCGGATTCGATGTCCTCCGGTGGCATGCCCGAATAGAAAGTCGCTACTACGACTTCAGGCAAGTTAATAACAGGGAAAAGGTCCACGGGCATGCGCGAAAGGCTCGTGACGCCAAGGACGCAAGCCACCAGACAAACGACAATGATGAAGTAGGGGTTCCGAATGGAAAATCGTGACATGGGCTTCTGACTTCTAGGGAATGTTTGCGGCGGGCTAGCTCTGGCTCTGGTAAGTGAGAGGCGTCACTAGCTGAGGATGTACCTGCTGTCCCGGTTTCAGGCTGGACTTGTCACCGACAACAACTTCATCTCCTTCAGAGAGGCCCGATAGAATCTGAACTTCGTTTTCGCCTTCGATGCCCACCTGGACCTGGCGAATCTGAACCGTGTTGTTAGGATCGACGACATAGACGCTGGCGTGATCGCCTTCCCGCTGCACTGCCGCGATGGGGGCAGTGAGTGCATTCGGGCTCTGATTTAGCGTCAGTGTCGCCACCGCGTAGACGCCCGGAAACAAATCGCCTTTGGGATTGGGAACATCGACCTCGGTGTGCATGGTGCGTGTCTGGTCGCCCACTTCGAACGAGAAGCGGGCCACTTTCCCTTCGACGTCCTTGTTGAGCGTCGGCAAATGAACATCGACGGGATCACCCGCTTTGATATAGCCGACGTAGCTTTCAGGCACCGGAATCACAAGGCGAAACTTGTCTTCCTCCGAAAGCTTGACCAGCGGCATGGCCTGCGTGCTGGAACTCGTGCCGGATTGCATCAGCATGCCGAGATTGGCATCGCGCTGCGTAACGACGCCGGTGAAAGGCGCCGTGATTCGGGCATAGGCATAGATGGCCTGGTCGTGCTGTAATTTTGATTGGGACCCCAATAAATTGCTTTGCACCGCGCTGAGACTTGACTTCGCTGCCTCCACTTGGGCGGCGGAAGCAAGATCCCGGCCTTCGACATCGTCCACTTCCTGTTGGGCCACTAAGCCCGGCTTCGCTTCGGCGACACTGTTGATGCGCTGATAAGCGAGATGGAGTACTTTGCGCTGCGCTTCTATCCGGCTCAACTGGTTTTGCGCGTGGGTAACTTGATCCTCCATGCTCTTCACGGCTGCCTCATCCTGGTGGACTGTCGCTTGCAACTCCGGAATTTCCAGAACGGCCATGAGCTGCCCTTTCTTAACATGAGTGCCGTAATCGACGAGTAACTGGCTGATATAGCCGGACTCTTTGGCGTAAACGTCAATTTCCTGGAAGGGAACAAGCTCGGAGGACAATTTAAGCTGGCGTTGAAGCGTGTGCCGGGAGACTTTTACGACGCCGACAGTGGTCTGCGGCGGCTCGGCGGGCTGAGAGGCTGCCTCGTCCTTTCCTCCGCAAGACGCAAGGAGGACGATTCCGATCAGACTTAGGCAAGTGAGGAGAGAGCAAGTCAGCTTCTGTGTTTGGATTCGCATTAGCACAAATGAAAAGAGGAAGGTTGGATTACAAGGCTTACCGCGAGCGATACAGATCCAATGTAGAGGCTTTCGGGGTAGATGAACCATACCGTGAAACCAGGAATCCTGGGCCGAAGTTGGAGTAGATATTTTCGGAGCTGGATTGTTGCTGTCAGATCAGAGTCGCATAATGCACCTTGATCAGGTGCTCGACTGTGGACAAGCGTTGGACAGGTTACGTTAGTTCCTGACCGCGACCGTAGATGCCCAGTCCGCCGGGGACGCGCCGAGAGGCAATAGCCGGCCTTTTTCTAGATGGCGGATGGTTCGGGCGAACTTCGCGGCATGGGGATCATGTGTGACCATTACTACCGTCTTTCCGAACTCTCGATTTAGGCGCGTCAGCATCGTAAGCACGTCTTCAGCGGCGGCAGCGTCCAAGTTACCGGTGGGTTCATCGGCGAGAATCAGGTCCGGGTCCGTAACGATCGCACGCGCAATCGCAACGCGCTGTTCCTGGCCGCCGGATAATTGTTTCGGCAGATGCCCCAGGCGATCGCCAAGTCCCACCAGGTTCAACGCCGTCTTAGCATGCTCCAGCCGTTCTGTTTTGTTCAAGTGCGTGAGCTTCAAGGGCAGCTCTACGTTCTCTAACGCGGTAAGAACCGGAATCAGATTAAACGACTGGAAAATGAAGCCGATGTGTTCGTTTCGCCAATGGGCGATTTGCCGGTCGTTCAACGTTCGCAGGTTTGCGCCGAGAACTTCGATCTCGCCGCTGGTTGGCTTGTCCATAGCGGCAATCAGATGCAGAAGCGTCGATTTGCCCGATCCCGAAGGGCCCATTAACGCCACAAAGTCGCCCTGTGCGATCTCGATATCGGCTTCATCGAGCGCTATGACGTGGAATTCATCGCGCACGTATTCTTTGCTGAGCTTTCTGGACCTGATAATCGTCTCGCTCATAATTGTCCTTTCTACTGAACTACTTGCACCCGCTGTCCGCTTTTCAAACCGGCGGGAGGGCTCTGAATGAGCTCCTCGCCGCCGATTAGCCCACTTTCAACTAACACGCCTTTCGCGGATGTCCCTGCAGTGGTGACCGCCTGCTTCCGCGCACGCCCGTTCAGAGCGATGAACACACTTCCGTTTTGCACAATGCCTTCGGGAACCACGATGAGCCGTTTCCCGTTCGACGCATCCGCTGTTGCGGCAGGAATATAGTTGTAGAAGGCGACCGTGGCGTTCATATCGGGCCGGAGATAACTGTCGGGATTCAGGACCTTAACTTTCACTTGCACGGTTGCCTTGGAGCGGTCGGCTTCGGGCGATACTTCGTCGATAACGCCCTGATACTTGCGATCCGGGTAAGCGTCGGTCGTGATGATTCCTTTCTGGCGAGGCCCAAGCTTCGGAAAGTCATTCTGGCTTACATCCAACTCCACTTTCAGGTCGTTCAAATCCGCCATAGTCACCAGATATCCCTTTGCTCCCTTGTCACCGACAAATCCGTTGGTGACAAACTCGCCCTTTTCCACGTTGCGGTCAAGGATGGTGCCGGTAACGGGAGCTTTGATAATGGTGTTATCAAACTGATCTTGCGCGTAAGCCAAACTACCCCTCGCCTGTTCGATTTGGCCGCGTGCTTGCGCGATCTCCTCTTTGCGTGGACCTAGCACCGAGAGGTCAAGAGTGCGCTGCAGACTGGCAACCTTCGCTGCATCACCGTCATATTTAGCCTGCGCGTCGTCGAGCAATTGTTTTGCTAGAACACCGTCTCCGGCGAGTTGTTTTGTTCGGTCAAGGGAGACGCTCGCGTCTTCCAAGTCCGCTCTCGATTCGGCAACATCGGCTCGCGCCTTGGCTATCTCGTCCGGACGCGACCCGTTTTCCAGCTCTTGCAGTTTGGCTTCTAAGGTGGCGAGCTGACCCTGCTGCTGCAGCACTTGCGCGCGATATTCAGTATCTTCCAGGCGAACCAGCACCTGATTGGCTTTCACCTTGTCGCCTTTCTCAACTCCGATCCAGGCAACGCGCCCTACAACTTTCGACGCAACTTCGATTTTGTGAGCGGCGACGATATAGCCGGTGACAGTCAGGATAACGGGATCGCCCGCGGACGATGCGTTCATCGCGGATTGAGCTTGGACGACATGGACCGGAACCGCTGCGGTCGCCTTTTGATATGCGAGAACCGCGCCAACCAGAACCACCAGGCAAATAACAGCGATTACGGCGTAGCGCATGGTAGGCCTGGATGGCGGGGATGACCGATGGGAGCGGTCAATGCGGAGGCTCTTCAGTTCAGTTTCCATATTTCACAGTTCAGCGTTGCGGGCGTTATATCTCGCGCAAGGCGGTCAGAATCTCCTTTTTTGCGGCTTGGCGGGCCGGCAACACGCCTCCGGCCGCTCCCAGAATTAACGACAGGACAATCCCAGCGGCCATCACGCCCGGGCCGATGCGGAAGTTGAAAGAGGTCTCGCTGAAAGTGATGAAGTTGCCGATCCCGGTAGTCACGTTGTTTAAGGGAAGTACCAGCAGGCAGGCAAGCACGCCGCCGATCAGCGACAGCAAAAGCGATTCCAGAAAGAAGCTAAGCAGAATGCTCCCTTTCGTAAAGCCGAGCACCCGCAGTGTTCCGATCTCGCGGGCGCGGCGCGATACCGCGGCATACATCGTATTCATGGCGGCAAAACAACTGCCCACGGCCATCACGATACAGACAAAGAAGCCAAGAAATTGAACCGGAGCGGCGGAGATTGTCTGGAGGTCGTAATACTCCTTCTCCGTCATGGCGGTTACGTTCAATCTGCGGTCGTTGGCAAGAGAGTTGATAAGCGCTGCTGCCGCCACCTCGTCCGTGGCCTGGATGAGAACGGAGCTTAGTAAATTGGAGCGGTTGAAATCGGCAGCGGCCTCATTAGCATCGGTGAACATCTCGCTGTCCGTCGCGCTTCCCCCGCCGTCCATGACGCCGACCACCGTCCACAGTCCGCGTCCAAACTTCAGTCGCTTGCCCAGGTGAGCATTGGCATAACGCTTTGCAACGGATTTGCCGACCACCACCTCCCGTTCGCCGGGACTAAACCACCTTCCCGAAACAAGCTTGAGCTTGCGCATCTGAAGGCCGACCGGAGGCAGTCCGCGCAGGGTCACGTTTGAACCTTCGGGATTATCCACGCTCGGCAGATTAATCACCGAGACCACCTCAAGAGAGGCCATCGGCTGGCCGTCTGGACCTTTGGCAATTCCCGGAAAACTCTTGATCACCTGATAGCTCTCCTGCGTCACCAGGCTGGTCAGTTCAGCGTTCCCTCCCTTACGCAGCACCAACACATGCAGCGGATTGCTGGTGGCCGCGAATGCATGGCGTAGGCCCGAGACCAAACCCAATACGGCCAGCAGCACCGCCACTGTCAGCGCGATTCCGGCAGCAGTCATGAGTGTGGTCGTCTTACGGACCACCAAGTTACGAAAATTGTAAGAAAGGGGAATCGCCATAAAACAACCTATCCGCTGAAGCGGAGCGAATCGAGGATATTGGTCCGGGCCGCATTCCAGGCCGGTATAAAAGAGCTAATCAATCCGATGAGCAGCGCCACCCCAAGCGAAATCCCCGCGATCAACGGGGTGACCGACAGGCCGCGCAATTGTGACATCATGGCTTGTCCCGCCTTCCCGACCCCCACGTCTAAAAAGCCAGCCAGAAGAACGCCGATAACGCCGCCGATCAGCGCAATAGTAAGAGCCTCCCCGATGATGATGCCGAGGATCGTGTCATTGGTGAAACCGAGTGTCTTCAACACTCCGACTTCCTTGATACGCTCCCGGACCGACATCGCCATCGTGTTCCCGGAGACCAGTAGGATCGTGAATGTAACCGCCGCGCAGATGCTCAGCAGGAACAGCTTGATATTGCCCAGGAACGAGACAAAGCTCAGGGCGAATTGCTGCTCGGATTCGGTTTTTGTCTGGACGGGAGATTCCTCAAACATCCCGTCAATCTGTTTCGCGATCCGGGGAACGTCATCGGGACTATCGGCCAGAATCGCCACCGTGCTGTTTCGGTTGCGCGCCGCCAACGGCAACGCGTCCCTCAGGTAATCCATGTTAAAGAACAAAGAACTTTGTGCATCGGGATCGGAAAAGATGCCACGCACCGTAAGATTTAAATCGACTGGATAGATGTCGCCCTGAAGAATGACACGATCCCCGATTTTGAGATTCAGTTTTTCAGCGAGGTCGTCGGAAAGAATGCACGCCGTCTTTTCTTTCAGAAACGCGGTTTTTTGGTCCTCCGGCATCTCCATCTGCGTTCGTATCCTCAAGAATGCTTTAGGTTCTACGCCGAATCGAGCAAAGAAGTTCCTTTGATCACGGTTGTCTTTATAAATTCCGCCGAACCAATTCCAGGCCGAAGCCGTGACCACGCCCGGTACCTTTAAGATCTTCTGCTCATACGCGAACGGCATCGTTTGCGCCAGCGAAACCCGGTTTCTCACGACGAGGCGAAGCGCTTGGCCGGGAGTCGCTTGCCCAAAGAAGAGCGCGTGATACATCGACAGAAGAACGCTCAGCAAACACAAGGAAACAGCGATGCTGGAAATCGTAAGAATACTGCGGCGGCGGTTCCGCAGGCTGTTTTTAAATACAAGCGGAAGGAAACGGAACATGCCTTTCTCCTCGGGAATCGAGCGCTTCAGCTACTCGCGTTGAATTGTGGGAAGTCAGCGACTAGTATAAAACGACGATGCAAGCGGGCGGCTAGTTCAAAGAAAATACTTTGTCATCGTGAGTATCACCAAAAGGCCGTCACCGAAGCGCCGGAGTGAGCAGGCGTTGCAGCCATTCTTCCATGCCGTCACCCATCTTAGAGGAAACAGCAATCACTTCCATGCCCGGTCGAACTGCGTCGATGTTTCGCTTGGCTGCATTCCAATCGAACTCAACTGCTTGCGCCAAGTCCGTCTTCGTGATAACCGCGACGTCTGCGGTGTTGAAGATCGTGGGGTATTTCAGGGGTTTGTCCTCGCCCTCGGTGACGGACATCAGAACCGCTCTTAGATCCTCGCCGAGATCATAGCTCGAAGGACAAACCAAGTTGCCTACGTTCTCAATGAAGAGCAAATCCAACTCGTCGAGTATCCAGCCCTCGAGCGCCTTACCTACCATCTCCGCATCCAGATGGCAGATTGTGCCGGTAACGATCTGCCGCACTGGCACCATGCTTCGAGCCAGGCGAACGGCATCGTTATCTGTGGCCAAATCGCCGACCAGCGCCGCGACGCGTTTCTTCGTCCTCAGGAGGGACAGAGTTTTTTCCAGAAATGCTGTTTTGCCCGATCCGGGACTGGATACCAGGCTAATGACGTAGACACCCGCGGCGCGAAACCGGTCTCGAAGTTCCCGGGCTAACAGGTCATTGCGCTTCAGGACCTTCTGCCGGACTTCAACCAGCCTGGGTTGCCGAATGGGTTGCGGAATGGGTTGCGTGCTCATCGATTAACTCCAACGCGAAGACTTCCAGCTCTGAACCTTTACGGATGTCCGCACTCGGAGTATCGCAAACCGTGCAGCATAAGCGCTGGATCGAAACGGCTAGCCGTTCTTCCTGGCAATTTGCGCAATAAAGCACGACCGGAATTTCGTCGATCTCTAGCCTGGAGCCCTCTAGCGGCGTGCCTTCACACGCAAGCTCGTACGAGAAGAGCAATGCGTCTTTCACCACTCCTGAAAGCGGTCCAAGTTTAAGATGGACGGCAATCACGTGTGCGTCTTGCCGCCGTGCGATCTCTTCTTCGACCCCTTCGATGATGCTCAGTGCAATCCCGAGTTCGTGCATTCGCTTCTGACTGCGATTACATCTGCTCGATCTTGATATAGCGCTTGATATCCGACCAGTTCAACATCAGACCCGCAGCTACTGCCAGCACGGCCGCAATGCTTGCAATCTTAAACAGTTTCATAGAAACAGACCTCTTCTTTCTTTTGTGTAAACTCTTCAATCATTTGCCGGATGGTTTCGATTGCGGGATTCACGGCAGCCTCGACCACTTCGCTCAACCCGATGTGGCCACTATCGTCGTGCTCCAGGACCAACGGTTCGCAGCCGACTAGTAACACTTTGTTGAACCGTGCGCCCATGCTCTTTGCAAGCGCCAGCACGCGCACCGGATCTAAGCCGTGCGAATTCACCATGCACGCTTCCTCGGACGCATCCGGTATATCGTGTGCCGCAATCTCGATCGTGTAGAGCGTGCCCGGTGCGCCGCCCCGCGCTGTTGCGTCTACCAGAATCGTTAGATCATATTCATCCAGCAGCGCGAAGCCAAGGTCGATACTGCGAATCCCGATGTCCATCACCCGGACCTCTTTGGGAAGCTCGATCGCCGCCAGCTTGTGAATCACCGCAACCCCGAAAGCGTCGTCGCCCTGGAAGATATTGCCGATCCCGGCGATCAACACCGAGCTTCTCATCGCTGAGCCCTCTCTAAAACGACGGGCTCAACCGGGTCCACTTCTTCCATCGAGAAGAAGAACCGATGTCCGATCTGGCGCATCTCGCCTAAGTCTCTGCCCGGATCGTCTTCCAGCACCACTGCAAAGTGTATGTTGCGCTCGAAGTCCTCTTCCACTGCTTCAATAATGGCGATCTTGCCCTCCAGCAGCGTATCGAAGATGTCGGCGCGCTTCCGGGGCCGGAGCCGCACGCGATCGCCCTTCTTCAGCTCAACGCCGGAAACAGCAGCACTACCGGCCGGGCCGCCTTCCAGTGTGTCCCACGCGCTCCAGGCATCGCCTTGCGGCGGCTGCATCGTTCGAATCGTGCCGTGCAGTTGCAGCAGATGCTCGGGAGGACTTCCTTCCAATCTCTCCAAAATTCGACGAGCGCGCTCGTCCGATCGGCGCACCTCTTCCTTCTCTTCATCGGTCAAGGTAAGAATACGCAGCGTCAGGATCTCATCGATCTCGGTCGCGTCGAATAGATCGCCACTACTTTCGGGTGCAATTTGCGGGTAGTCGTAAAGAATGATGGGCGAACCTAGCATTGTGTCGCGGGCGCCGCTTTCTCCTACCAGCACCGGCCACACTCCGGTGTTCCGGCAAGCTGCTACATCAGCCCGAAGCTCCTCCGGCGGATCGATCTGAGAGACGAATTCGCCAACGCGGATCTGCAGCGCCGCATGCGCCGAGTTCAGCGAATGCAGCAGCGCATCACTGCGGCCTCCGGCTGGGCAATCGCTGGTATTCCTAACCCGCACCGTAAGGCGAAAAACGTGTCCCCGGACCTGCGTTGCCGAAACTTCGACCTCGGCTTGTACGCCGTCAAACGAAAACTTTTCTAAACGCGAACTCGCGGCCAACTCCGCCACCGATACCGAGTCTACGCTCATTTTATGCTCGATTGCCTCTTGCCACACGCGTTCGCCCGTATTCCGCGCCACCAGTTGCAAGAAGCGCACCGAAACGTCGACAGCCGCCTTCTCCGCACACTTGGCCAGGCATTCCATTTGGAAATACGAACGGTCCGACCCTGTTTGACATGAGGCCCAGACCGGTGGGTATAACACACCGAAATTCCAGCGCTGCTGATTCTTCAGCGCGGATTGACGGTACGGATAAAGAAGATAGCCCTCGTACAGAACCGCTCGCGCGATTTTGTCCACCATCTCGGAACTCATGACACCGGATGCTCCCGCTCGGCGATTGTCAGCATGCGCTGGATGGTCTCATCAAAGCTCGCAAGCCCCTCACGCATTTTGAATTGATATAGCTCGTCGAAAACGTCCCGGCGCAGATTCAGGCATACTGCATTCGGGTAATGAAGATCCATCAAGTTTTTCCAGACCTGCACGGGCAAGCGGAAGCGGGCTTCCTTATTCCAGGAAATTGGCGCCACCTGCAGCGCGCCTCCGTCCGCTTCATAAAATACGGTGCCGCTGAACAGAAAAGTGATCGGGACCTCTCCATCAGTGATGCCATGAAAGTATTTGGCCGTCGCCACGCTGAAGTCGAATGTACACGGCACCGTGACGGGATGAACGGTGCTGCCGGAGAATGCCGGAATGCTCACGGAGGTGTTCATCCAAGTCATCGGTCGCAGCGTATCTCCCCAACGGCTTGGGTCATCGAATAGTTCGCGAAGGTGATCTTGCTCTGTCGCACTGTACCGCCGCCGCGCCACTTCAATCTGGATTTGGCAACGCAGCATAACCGTCTGAATCGATTGCTCCGGGAAGCGATTCGTCACCCGCAGATCAAACGCGAGCGCCGGTGTGATCATGTCGCGCACGGGATTTGCGGCGACGATTTCAAACGAAAGATCCGGCATGCGAACTCACGGCCTCTCCATACGAGCGTTCCTTCAGTCGATCAAAGAATTTCCCGATTTGCTCCCAGCCCTCATCTCCGCCGGAGAATCCGCGCCAATATTTGCGGACGACTCCGGTCAGCTTATAGCATTCGTCAATGGGCGTCCAAAAGTATTCCCGCGCGCCGTTCATGCGATTGATGAGCAAGGCCTCGACATCAGGACTCAATTTCGCCAGCACCGGATTGTCCGCGATCAGTTCTTCCCAAGCCTCTTTATCGACTTCCGCCTCGGTCGGCCCGGCAGGACTCGGATACACGGCGAGGATCTGGCCCGCCACGCTGGAGGAATAAATGAAGGCCAACCCGATCGGGATCGCGAGGCTGTTCCAGGCTCCATCCGACAAATTGAAGTTATTTAGATATCGTGTATCGCGCGGTACTCGCCGGTAGTGTGTCTCGCCGCTGCTGTTGAACAGGACCGCGCACGGGTCGCAGGCGCAAAGTAAGCGCCGCGTTTGCGGATCGAGCAGATGTTGATGCTGTTCGGCAAGCGCAAGCGAGCACAGGTCGCATCGCTCTGCCTCAGGAGCTTTCCGCACAAAATTGCGAAGCGATGCCAAGCCCCGGGCGTTTGAGGCATTCACCTTCATATTCGTGAACCGACGAGAAGATCGGAAAGCGGCACGAAGTTAGCGGGAGGAGTTTCCTTCAGTCCCTCGATGACAACGGTTTCGATTTCGGGGGCAGCCTGGAAAATTGCGTTCTCCACACTAGATCTCACCGGCGTTCCCGACCACGTTCGCGCCGAGTCGAACTGCAGCCGCACGGTTCCAGGGTCGATGGCGATGAGGGACAGCTTTGCTCCGAGGGAAGCAAACATGTCCTGAAGCTTATAAACCGCACGGTCGATTCTGGTCTGGAGATCGTCAGGATGGAGGTCGTGTAGAAGCAGCATGCTGCTGGTCAGATCGTCCTCCGCGATGCGCTCGATTATACTCTCGCCCGCAGGACCGGAGGCAGCGACGATCTCCATTACGCGGTCCAACCCGGCTGCGTGAAAATCCAGGACGGCTTGCAGGAGATCTACTGCTACACCACGCGCCTTCGGGTCGGAAAGCGATTCGGCTCGGTGGACGAGTCCTTCGATTTTATCAATCCATTGTTGAGAACGGATTTCATCGTTTGCCATGTTTACTTGCTGCTTACGGAGGCGGCATATGCGGCATACGGGGGTCAATCGGCTCCCGCGCTTTCGGATTGATGCTGGTTGAGTCCCGCGCGGTACGCGTGCCGGTTTCTCGGCCCGGTTCCGGGCCTTTGCGCGAGAGGACCTCCTCACCCCGCGCGGTGCCTTCGGTGTGAGACGGAAGTGTCGACTTTTCAGTGTGTGGCATGGAGTCTCCTATGCGTGCGGGCCCATCTGATTTCCCAATATCGATGAATGCTGCGTCTTCAAAACCTTCCCGTTTCCTAAGTACATATGCACACCGCACGGCAGGCAGGGATCGAAGCTTCGCACAGCACGCATGATGTCGATACCTTTGAAGTTCTCCGGCCCGTTCTCTTCGAAGATCGGCGTGTTTTGAATGGCGTCTTCATAGGGTCCGGGCGTCCCGTAGATATCTCGCGGGCTTGCGTTCCACGGTGTCGGAGGATACGGGTGATAGTTCGCGATTTTCCGATCGCGGATTACGACATGGTGCGACAGCACGCCGCGCACGGCTTCATGAAACCCGCAGCCGATCGCATCCTCGGGAACCTTGAAATCCGCCCAGGTTTTCGTGTTCCCGGTTCGTACGCATTGGAGCGCCTTCTCCACAAAGTAAAGCGCTGCGGCGGCCGCGTAGGCCTGAAAATAAGTACGGGCGCGGTCGCGCTCAATCGCGTTGCTCCACTTCGGAATCTTCCATTCGAACTCGGTTTCGGGGAGCAGTGCCGTCTTCGGCAGGTTGATTTTGACACTGCTGCCGGTCGATTTGATGTACCCGATATCCACCATCTTGTTCAACGCCGTGGCCCACAGGCGCGGAAGCGGTCCGCCACCGGTATCGAGGGCCAAATGATCGCCCGTCCGCTTATCGAGCCACCGCGGGGACATCACCCAGGTGTAGTTCCCGTTGAAATCACGCTTCTGCGGCTTGGGGAGAGTCGTCTGATTCCACGGGTGCCGTTGATCGACAGGGTTACCCAGCGGGTCTGTTTTGACGAACATTCCACCTTTCTGGTCCCAGTCCTCGTAAAACGAACTGCCCAGCAGAATGCGCATGTTGAGGTTGATATCGACCAGATCGTTGGTGACTACCTCGCCGTCCACGATCACGCTCGGCGTCACGTACATCGAGCGACCCCACTTCGACATGTTTTCGTATCGGTAATCGCACACCTCGGGATCATTGAACGATCCCCAACAGCCCATCAGAACGCGGCGGCGGCCGACTTCTTCGTATCCGGGCAACGCCTCGTAGAAAAAGTCGAAGAGATCGTCGTGCATGGGCACGGCCTTCTTCATGTATTCCACGTACTTCATCAGCCGTACCAGATAGTCCGTAAATAACTGGTGCGTGGGAACGGTGCCGACGCCGCCCGGATAAAGCGTCGACGGGTGAACGTGCCGGCCTTCCATCAAGCAGAACATTTCGCGCGTCAAGCGGCTCATGGAGAGCGCTTCGCGATAGTATTCCCCCGTAAAGGGGTTGAGGGCGCGCATGATGTCGGCGATGGTGCGGTAGCCGTGCTTGGAGCCGTTCGGACATAACGTCGTTTCGGCCTTGGCGAGCACGCTAGGATTAGTCTGCTTGACCATCGCCTCACAGAAATCAACCCCGACCAGGTTGTCCTGATAGAGGTTGTGGTCGAACATATACTCCGCGGCTTCACCGAGGTTGATGATCCATTCGCCCAACTCCGGCGTTTTCATACCGCAGGCCATGTTGGCGGCGTAGACAGCGCAGGTGGCGTGATTGTCGCCGCAGATGCCGCAGATCCGCGAGGTGATGAACGGCGCATCGCGCGGGTCTTTCCCCTGCATGAAGATGCTGTAGCCGCGGAAGATCGAGGACGTGCTGTAGCACTCGGCTACCTGCCTGTTCTCGAAATCGATCTTCGTAAAAATTCCGAGACTTCCCACGATCCTGGTGATGGGATCCCAGTTCATCTCGACAAGATTTCTGCTTTTTTGTTCCTGGCCGATGGTGGGTTCTGCTACCGTTGCCATGTCAATCTCTCCTTCAGTACGTTGTCGGTTGATAGCCAGTGGTTAACTTGGGGCCTCGATGCCGCCACTTCGGCTCTTTATTGACCGCTTTGTTCGTAATAGATCGCAATGCCCGCATCATTCCTCCGTAGCTGACCGCTATAGCCGAAGACAGGGTTGCTCCGGGCGGCTGATCCATGAAGGGCATGAACTTATCCGGGAAGCCCGGCATGGTGCAGCCAATGCAAATACCGCCTACATTCGGGCAGCCGCCGATGCCGCGCATCCAGCCGCGCTTGGTGACGTTGCAGTTCACCACCGGTCCCCAGCAACCGATCTTCACCAAGCACTTCGGCGAGCCGTATTCGTGCGCGAAGTCGCCCTGCTCGTAATACGAGCCGCGGTCGCAACCTTCGTGAACGGTTTTGCCGAACAGCCACGTGGGCCGTAACTCCTCATCCAGCGGAATGACGGGAGACAGCCCTGCTGCCTGGTAGAGCAGATACAGCACGGTCTCCATCATGTTGTCCGGCTGCACGGGACAACCCGGCACGTTCACGATCGGGAGTCCTCCTGCCGAACGGAAAGACTTGCCCAGGTAATCCACCAGGCCCATGGCGCCGGTTGGATTACCCGCCATGGCATGGATTCCACCGTACGTGGCGCAGGTCCCGCAGGCAATCACGCCCCAAGCCTTCGACGCGAGCCGGTCGATCCATTCGCACGTAGTGATTGGTTGTCCTGTGTTGGGATCAGTGCCTTGGGCGGCCCAGTAGCCTTCGCTCTTCAGTCGCTCGTTCGGTATGGAGCCTTCCACCACGAGCACGAAGGGATCGAGATTCCCTTTCTCGGCTTCGTAGAAGTACTTCATGAAGTCGTCCCCGACTTCCATGGCCAGCACCGGGTTGTGGAGATGCACTTTGGGCAGTCCCGGAATAGCGCCCATCAGAACATCTTCAATGCTTGGCTGTTCCGCGGCAGTGATGGAGATCGTGTCTCCGTCACAACTCAGACCGGCGGTTAGCCAGATAATATGAACGTCCGAGACGCCGGAACTTCGCGAGGTTGACTGCGGAAGCGATGTTGTCGCCATAGTCGTTGCGCCCTCCTTATGCGGCTGTCAATCCGACGCGCCGCAGGCAACTAGGTTACTTGCCAGCTAGAGCTTATCACAGGTTTTCGTGCTTCGAATTAACTTTTTAATCGCTCTCTCACTATCGACAGGTACTGTGTAGGGACCAATGATTGTGCATAAGTGCCCTTTTACCTAGGCGGCCTTGGGGTCCTCCAGGTAGATGAAGGCGCGGGTGAGGCGGTCTTCTTCTTCGATGAGGGTGTTGAGTTTGTTGCGGCCGTAAGGTCCCCAGGTAGCGATTTCGGTGATGAGCTGCTCGGCTGTAAATTCGAAGCCAATGGTAGAGAAATCGAAGTCGCGCTCGTGGAACATGGAGCGGTAGTAGGCGTTGATTCCGGCATCGAAGCGCTTTTTGCGGGCAGCTTCGCGGTCGGCTTGCAGTTGCTTCAGTTCGGCGAGGTCTTTTTCGCGCTGGCGGCGGAGGCGGTTCTCCTGGAGGGTGAGGTTGTTGAGCTGGCGCTGGTAAGTGAGGAAGGTTTTGGCATCGAGCAGCGCGGGGCGGACGGCGGGGTCTTCGTGTTCGACCAGGGCAGCGAATTCCTGGCGGCCGAGGGCGTAGATGCCGGCTTCGAGCGTGGGAATGCGGGCGGCGCGCCATTCGGTGTCGGCGATGGACTGCACGAGAAGCTTTTCGGCGTCGGTGGCGGGCTGGTAGTGGGCTTCCAGGCTGGCGACATGTTGTTGGTAAGCGGCGATATCGTCGCCGGGGAGCAGGACGGTGCGCCCGGTGAGGCCGGTTTTCACGGCATTCAGCGAAGACTTCGCTTTGCCTTCTTCGGTGCGGGGACCCGTGGAGTGCTGGGCGTTATCACGGTTCGCTTTGGTTTGCGCGGTGGTGGACATAGTGCGGCAAGAACTGTAGCATGCCGTTCCAAGCAATTCCTTGTAAGTTGTTGAATGAATTCAGAACATAGGCTGTGATCGTATGAGGGAGCTGCCGTAAATCGGGCTGATTCGGCAGAATCAGCTACCAGCCGCCTCATAAACCACAAAGGAGAATGCAGCAGCTACGGAACAGTTTGCGTTGAGTAGGGCTATCCTCCCTCGGGGAGCCCTGATCCCAAACCAGCGTGACTCTTTCGAGGGAAGACGGCATGGCGGATCATGTTTGGACACAAATAGAAGGTTTGGCACAAACGACCTAGTACTGCAAGAAGAGTGATTTGATCGACGAATAAAGTAAACTATCGTCAAGAGCCTATAGTGTATGCGCAACTCAGCCTCGATGCGTTCCCCAAACGGATTATGCCGTTTAAGACCGGCCTACTCAAATGGGTCGGAAACAAACAGCGCTTCGCACATGAAATCGCGGCTTACTTCCCAGCTCAATTCAACCGCTATATAGAGCCTTTCGTGGGAAGTGGAGCAGTTTTGGCAACGCTATCACCCTCACAGGCCATAGCATCTGATTCATTTAAGCCCTTGGTGGAAATTTGGCAGACGCTGGCGGCTGATCCTGAACTACTAAAACTCTGGTATGCCGAGCGATGGTTGTTCATGCAGGCCGGTGAAAAGGTTGCCCAGTACGAGAAAATTAAGGCCTCGTACAATACATATCCGAACGGTGCGGATTTACTCTTCCTTTGTCGATCTTGTTACGGCGGCATAGTGCGGTTCAGAAAAGCAGACGGTTACATGTCGACGCCTTGCGGCATCCATGACCCGATTCATCCGCAGACTTTTGGACAGCGCGTAGACGAGTGGTCCAAGCGTACATCGGGGACGCAATTCCTCCAAATGGAGTACGAGGAAGCGATGGAAGATGCTCGTGCGGGGGATTTGATTTATTGCGATCCTCCCTACAGTAACTCTCAATCGATTCTGTACGGAGCGCAGGCATTTAATCTGACTCATCTTTTCAAGGCGATTGAGAAGTGTAAAACAAAAGGCGTAAAGACCGCGTTAAGTATCGATGGAACAAAGAAATCAGGCAAAACGAAAGTGGATCTTCCGATTCCTGTGGGCCTGTTTGAGCGAGAGATTTACATCGAGTGCGGACGCTCAATGCTGAGACGTTTCCAAATGGATGGGCAAACACTCGAAACCGAATTGGTGACCGACAGACTTTTGCTTACGTATTAAGAGGCCAGCATTCTTCAACTAGCAGATGACGACGATAAAGCTTACGTGGGATGGCAGGAGAGCAAACGTGAGACGCAGTGCTAAACCAATTGACCATCTGAGAAATTTATTCGAGAAAGGTCAAACTTCAGATCCCTGCCTAGAAAAGGTGAATTGCAGTCCCGGTACCGTGTACAGGTGGTTCAAGCGATTCAAGGAGCAAGACCAAAAGCACTAAGGATTTGCTGTTAGTTTTTGGCGCTCATTTAGTATTCGCAACCATTTATGGGTGATGACAGGAATCCTATCAACAACTTCCCTGCCGAAGAGAACCTCCTCGACGTAGTTCATGTGCAGCATATCAACCATGCGACACAGATAGGATCTCCCCATTTCCCACCATGTTACATAGGCATCAACCATTAGGTAGTTCTTAACGTCAATACCTTCACTCTCGCGTAATTCTTCAAGCTCCATACCGTCGAGCAATGTTTCATATACACCGTCGGCAATCCGACTGCCAAATGTAGTTGTGTAGTAGTATTCTTTGATTTCCCAAACCGCGACCGGATTGACAATTGTCGGAAATGCTCCATCGACCCGCCGAGCGAGCGTTCTGACCGGGCCCCCGCCCTTGGTGATTGTTGTGAGTTCCATGGGTGAGTAGTTACACTGAGCGCCTTCGGAATTCGCGGCAATCAGCATGTTAATGATCCCCGTGAAGTATGATGGTTTCGCCTTGTCCCCTTTTTGCTTATTCATGGGCACAGGAGATTGATAAGCGGCAGTCTGCCTTAATTGCTCGTAGAGTTGCAGGGCTTGCTCCCCGTTCATGAGTCGATGCCGAACAAACTCGTTCAAAATCTGGGCTCGATATTCAAAATAAGCGAGAAGCTCAGTTCCCAATTCAGTTGGATCGAGCCCATCGCTTGCGATCCTGCCAGGGTGCAATCCGAGCTCAGATAAAGCGCCTCTCATCTCGGAAAAGCTTGGGACCTTAACTTCTTGCTTACGGCGATGCGTATAGCCTAAATGCTGACTGAGTGTACGAACATAGGCCCAGAATGTCTTTGGTTTTTTATGGAACCGAGGATTGGCTATCATTCGGAATTTCAAGTATAACCAGTACTTTGTTCTTTGTTCACCGTCAGGAAATTATGCATAGAAGTACTCCTCTGACTGAATGTGCTACCGTTCTCAAGCTTTACGAAGGACGTTAACGACTTTTGGAAGAAGAGGACCATCGGACAAAGGTTCCCCTTACGAATATCGTGGGAGTGGTAGAACTAGCGCCCGAGAAGATATGAGTCAACACAGGCTGATGTGAGCGTCGAAGCCAAAGCGGCTTGCCCTAGGCTGATGCCTCCGTCGTTTGGGGGGACGGCGATGTTCATCCAGATATCTATACTGCTCTGTTCGGCGCGGGACTTGATCTCAGAAAGCAGCAACTCGTTTTGAAAGACTCCGCCCGATAGGACTACTAAGTCGATGGAATTTGCTTCACAGAGTTGCTTTGCTGCTTCCCATAGAGTGTTTGCTACCGCCGCATGAAAGGCGCGAGCTATTTCGGCGGGGTTCCTTCCGCGAAGGCGGTCTTGAACAATTGCGGCTAGCAGGGGACGGAAATCTAAAGTGTCTTCGGTGATTGGAAACGGGTAGGGGGGCGAGGGGTGGGCTGCTCGCGCTATCTGTTCGAGCCGGATTGCGGCCTGTCCCTCAAACGTGATCTCGCGCGTGAAGCCCAATAGTGCGGCGACGGTATCGAACAGGCGGCCCACCGAAGATGTCTCGAAAATCCGGAGTCGTTTCTGAACCAATTGCAGTGATGCGAGATAACGGGAAGGGAAGTGGAAAGGCGCATCGAGCAGATTAGGTAGATCCTCGATTTGGCTGAGAAACCCAGCCGCGCATTGCACTGGGAATCGTGCGGCGGCATCACCGCCGGGGAGATACGCCTTTTTCAGATGCAGTGCTCGTCTCCAGCCGCCGCTCACGCTGCCGGTGAAAAATTCGCCGCCCCAGATTGTTCCATCGTCGCCGTAGCCGGTCCCGTCAAAACTGATGCCTACCGCCCTTCGTTCCCAGGCCTGTCTCTCTGCCAGAACCGATGCTACGTGAGCACAGTGATGCTGGACCGCACTTCTGGCGTGGGCCGGTAGCTCCAGCGCATGCAAGGTGGATGCGTACTCCGGATGACGATCGTGAACGATCACTAAATCATCCCAATCGACGCTATACATCCCGACGAAATCCTGAATGGTATCCCGGAATGCCTCGAACGATGCGTAGTCATGCAGGTCGCCGATATGCTGACTGACGAATGCCTGGCCGCCGACCACCAGTGTAATGGTGTTCTTCAGATCGGCGCCTACCGCCAACACCGGTCGAGTTCCCGGCATGGTGGTTACCGCGCCGGGTGAGTACCCCCGCGATCGCCGTAGAATCGTTGGACCGAACACGCCTGCGCGAACTACAGAATCGTCCACCCGCCGCGCGATAGGACGCTCGCCGGTCATGTATGCGTCTGCGATGCCCGATAAGCGCACACGTGCATCTTCGTCCCGGTAAGCAATCGGTTCGCTCGAGCGGTTTGCGCTGGTCATGACCAGGATTTCGGGTGCGCCCGCAGCGAAAAGCAGATGATGCAACGGCGCATAGGGAAGCATGACTCCTAATTCGTGATTTCCAGGAGCAACGCCGGCGAGCTTTACCGTCGCAGGCGCGAGAACAATGGGCCGGGCCGTTGAGTATAGAAGTTTTTCCGCAGCGGACGATAGATCGACTAAGTCGCGAGCGGCCTCGATACTCCTGACCATCACGGCGAAGGGCTTCTCCTTGCGAAATTTCCGATCACGCAGCGCGCGCACCGCTTCTTGATTGGCGGCGTCGCAACTCAGGTGATATCCGCCGATCCCTTTAATCGCGACAATGCGTCCTGCGTTGAGCAGTTCGGCGGCAGCCTTCACGCTCGCACGGTCGCCTTGGGTTATGCCGTCTAAAGACTCAAGGACGTAGTGCGGGCCGCAATTGGGGCAGGCAACCGGTTGAGCGTGGAACCGCCGGTCGAGCGGATCCTCGTACTGCTTTGCGCAGAAAGAATCCAGCGGCCAATGCCGCATGGTAGTGCGCGGGCGATCATACGGCAAGCTCTCCATGACTGTGAAGCGCGGACCGCAATTCGTGCAATTGATGTATGGGTACAGGTATCTCGCGTTGAATGGATCGAATAACTCAGCCAGGCACGCATCGCAGACGGGCAAATCGGGCGAGATGCGAACCGAAGGCGGCCCGGCGCGCCGGCTATCCCGAATGGTAAATTCGGTTACCCCGGTGGGTGCGCCTTCTAGGATTTCAAGTGCGCTGATGACTGCCGCGGGCGGAGACTCAGCGGTCAGACTATTGACAAACGCCTGAAGCCCCGCGTCGCAGCCTTCCACGTGGATCTCAACGCCCGTTTCCTGGTTCAACACCCAGCCGCCGAGGCCATTCGCGAGCGCCAGCCGGTAGACGAATGGCCGGAATCCGACGCCTTGCACTACGCCGCGCACCCGGATGAGACGCGCGGCCATTCAGGTCTGGTCTGCTTTCACCACGCTGTCTTTACTACGCAGCCTCGGCCCTGCCATCCAATCTGAACCACCTTGCCGTCCTCCACCAGAACAGGAACCGTTCGCTGCCCCCCGGTGAGAGTCTGCATTCTGTTCAGCGCGCCAGCGTCAGCTTCCACATCGTATTCGATGAAATCGCGTCCCTTCCAATCGAGCCAGTCCCGGAGCTCTTGCGTGAAGGGACAGCTTGCCGCTCCAAAAAGCTCAAAATCCGCCATGCGCCGTTATCTCCAGCAGTTCCCGAATTGTGTGATAGGTGGAAGCTTGTACCTCCTGGATGCGCGGAATGTAATCGGAACGCACCACCAGCGGATGATCGGCCAGCCCGCGTCGAACAATCTCGCCTCCGTCATAGCCCAGCAAAGCAACCGTGAGCAGCCCGCGTTTTCGCGCTTCCTCCAGCGCCATAATTACGTTTTTCGAACCGCCGCTGGTTGAAATTCCGACGGCGACATCTGCCGGGCGAGCTTGCGCGATCAACTGCCGCAGAAACACCACCTCGATTCCGACATCGTTCGCGAGCGCCGTGATATTCGCCGGCTCGAAAGAAAGCGAAACAGCTGGAATGGGACGATATCCGGCAGGCGGCGAGACGCAGTCAATGGCCCAATCATTCGCGTCCGTAGCGGATCCGCCATTACCAAAAAGAATCAACTTGCCGCCGCGGTTTACGCGTTGACCAATAGCGAGTGCTGCATTCGCAATGCGCTCCGATTCTTCTTTGGCGACCTGCGCCCGGAGGTTCGCGTCTTCCTGGACTTTGACTCTGATCGACTCCGCTACCTGATCTAGAATTCCGTGCGTTTCCTGCTTTTCCCGGCCTAAGAACGGATATAAAAATCCGGCCTCTCCCACGTCATGGCCCAGTTCGCGATGCTCGAAGAAAACATGCACGGTCTCCCACAACGTGTGATAGAGAAGCTCCATCAATTCTTGATGGACAAAGGCGTTGGTTGCCGGCGTATGCAGCACGTAGGAACCGGTCTTACCAGGTAGCGAGCCGGGTAGCGAGAACGTCATCGCACCCCGTCCGGCAGCCTCGCTGAGCGCCTCTTCAATCTCAGGATCTCCTTCCGGCGGGCCGAACCCCATCACGATATCTTCGGGATGCTGCAGGGCCCTCAGCCAGGGAAGGAACAAAAGAGAAAGGTCGAGCGCAGGCAGGGCGCGTTTTCCCACGATCACCGGGTGAACAAATTCAACCGACACGTGTTGGGCATCCGTTGCATACGGCCCCTTGCCCATGGCGAGCAAGCGTCCTCCATTCCCGAATCGCTCGGACATCTCGCGACAGGCGGCAGCAAGGGTCTGCGACTCGCGCGCAAAGAAGTCTTCAAAAAGGCGGTTGCGCTCCGCGAACGCCTCTTCTACGCGATGGGCAAGTTCTGTCGCTAGGGATGGCATGCCTTAACAAATCCGAGGGAGCGGATCGCCTACCAGCATATCGATGACGCGCGTTCCACCGTATCCCGTGGTTCCCAACACTGTGCTGGACGGCTGCTCCCGTATCTCGCCGATGATCACGCACTCGCCGCCACCTGGAGTTCCTCTTATGGCCTCTAGCGCCGCTTCGGCATACTCCGCGGCGACCACTGCCAGGAATTGGCCCTCGTTCGCGATGTGCAGCGGATCCAGGCCGAGAAGTTCGCAAGCACCGCGCACCGCATCGTGTATAGGCACGCGCTCTTCGAAGACGCCGACGCACAAATCGCAATCGCGAGCAAGTTCATTCAGGCAGGTAGCGACTCCGCCGCGAGTTGGATCGCGCATCCACCGAACTCCCGGGCCTGCTGCCGCGGTCATGGCTTCGATCATAGGAAGCACCGGCCTGGTATCGGAGTAGATTTCGGCTTCCATGTCGAGCTCGCCCCGCGCCAGCAGAATCGTGATCCCGTGGTCGCCAATCGGCCCGCTCAGCAACACTTTGTCCCCGGCACGAACACTGCGGGCGGTCATCGTCAGGCCGGGAATGAGGCGGCCGATGCCAGCAGTCGTTATATACATCCGGTCCGCTTTGCCGTGCTCGACTACCTTCGTATCGCCGCCCACGATGGCGACTCCGGCCCGCTCGGCAGCTTGCGCCATAGCCCGGACTTCCGCCTCCAGCACTTCGGTCGGCAGGCCTGCTTCCAACACGTACGTCACAACCAGGGTTTCTGCCCTGGCGCCGGAGACCGCCAGATCGTTCACGGTTCCATTCACTGCAAGCTCGCCGATCGAGCCACCAGGAAAACGAAGCGGCTTTACGACGAAACTGTCGGCCGTAATCGCTATCTTCGAACCATTCACGCTAATATGCGCGGCATCGCCGAGCGGCTCGGAGCACGCGCCGAAAAGCAAGGGCGCGAACAGGCCTTCAATTAACCTGCGGCTGGCCTTGCCTCCCGCGCCATGAGCCATCTCGATCTGGGAATCACGAAAGCGAATTTTCGGCTGAGCCGTATTCATGGTCAGCTCGGCTCACGCGGGGACGCTAATACTGGTTAGGGAGGACTTGCGATGTGCGTAGTTGTGATAGGCGGCGCAAGATCCCTCGGACGAAACCATCAGAGCGCCTATGGGGTGCTCGGGCGTGCACTCCTTGCCAAATAGCTTGCATTGCACCGGCTTCAGAGCGCCTTTCAGCACCTCGCCGCATTGCGCTGCTTTAGGATCGGTCACACGCACGCCGGGAACATGGAAACGCTGCTCGGCATCCCAGTCAGCGTAATTCGCTCGGATTCGCAAAGCAGATTGCGAAATGAATCCCATGCCGCGCCACTCAAAGTAGGGACGTAAGTCGAATACCTGGGCCATGGCCTTCAACGCGGCGCTATTTCCTTCCCACGGAACGACACGCGTGTACTGATTCTCCACCTTGGCCTCACCCGCCCTGAGCTGCCGCAGCAGCATGACGATGGATTGCAAGATGTCCACCGGCTCGAAGCCTGAAACCGCGATCGGTTTGTGCTCATTTTTCGCGATCCAGTCATAGGGCCGGCAGCCGATGACGGTGGAAACGTGCCCCGGGCCAATAAACGCGTCGATGCGCATGTCGGGCGAATCGAGAATAGCGCGAATCGCGGGAATAATGGTGACATGGTTGCAGAAAACCGAAAAGTTCCGCAGGCCCAGGCTCTTGGCGCGCATCAATGTTAGCGCGGTGGAAGGCGCCGTTGTTTCGAAACCGATCGCGAAGAACAGCACGTGCCTGTCGGGATTATTCTGCGCGAGCTTCAAAGCATCGGAAGGCGAGTACACGATCCGAACGTCCATGCCGCGCGCTTTGTGTTCCAGCGGGCTGCCCTGCCGTCCCGGAACGCGCATCATGTCTCCGAAAGCGGTGAATATCACGTTCGGATCTTGGGCAATTGAAAGCCCATCATCAATGCGCCCCATCGGCAGAACACAGACGGGGCAGCCGGGACCATGAATCAACTCGATATTCGGCGGCAGAAGGTCTTTTAGGCCAAAACGGTAGATGGCGTGCGTGTGTCCGCCGCACACTTCCATGAACCTGTACTGGCATTGGGGATCGGCTAACCGCCGAATCTCCTCAGCGGCTTTGCTGATTACTCCCGCTTCCCGGAACTCATCAACATATTTCATAGGGGTGCCTCAAGGTCCGTTCTCAGCAACCGATGCCGGATCGGCAATCACCAGATCGGTGGAACCGTATCCTTGCACTTCTTCCAACATAGCTTCCTGCTCGCCGAGCATCGAGAGCATACGAAGCTGATCGAACGCCTGCTCTTCGCTGATCTTGCTCATAGCAAATCCGACGTGCACCAGAACCCAGTCCCCGCTTCGCGGAGGATCATCTTGCAATAGTCCCATGTCGACGTGGCGCCGCACGCCCATTACTTCGACCAACGCACGGGTTGATTCATCAGTCGGTAACTCAATTATTTTTGCTGGGATCGCCAGGCACATACAAGGACGCCTCTACTGAACCGTAAAATCATCTGCTGAGAATTATATGCCTGTGCCGTGCCGCATGCTCTCGATAGGGCGTCGTGTAAGCGGAAAAAGTACTGGGCCGAAGGAACGTCATCGAACCGTGCTGACATTCCCACTACTCTCGGCCATGCCATAGCGGACGTAGTCCAACCGTGCCGCCGATGAGATGAATGCCCGGTGCGATTTCCATGAGATTACCAGTCGAGAACGGAATCAAAAGCGAGGCTGGTCGCCTTTTATAGAAGCGCCGCCGTCGACACAGATGTTGGATCCGCTAATAAAGCTCGCCTGATCGGAGGCGAGGAACGCGGCTAAATTCGCGACCTCTTCTATGGTTCCCACTCGTCCTCGTGGCTGTATGTCGTCGAAGGCCGCGCGCGTTCGAACGGGATCTTTCTGTTTCGCGACGAACTCGTGCAGCATCGGTGAATCGATGGTCCCCGGTGAAATAGAATTCACCCGAATTCCTTCGCGCGCATGATCGATGGCCATTGCGCGAGCCAAACTAATCAGCGCTCCTTTGGTTCCGGAGTAAGCAGCCAGTGCCGGAAATCCATTGACGCCCGTAATGGACGCCACCAGTGTAATAGACCCGCCTCCGGCCTGACGCAACAAAGGAAGCGCTTCCCGGCAGATCAGAAAAGCTCCTTTTACGTTCACGGCAAAGACGCGATCCCAATCTTCTTCTGCAGTCTCCTCAATCGTTCCAGTCGGCATAATGCCCGCTGTATGAATTAGAACCGTGGGGCAGCCTAGCGAAGCCTTCAGTTTTGCCGCCGCTTGATGAACCTCGCGCGCGGAGCTAATATCGGCTTGGAGCGCAACGGCCCTTCCACCACATTCGATAATGTCACTGGCCGTGTGCTCGCACCTCGGTCCGTCTCTATCCAAAACGCCGACAGCCGCGCCCTCCACCGCTAACCGCAGTGCGATCCCTTTTCCAATTCCATTCGCCCCGCCAGTGACCAGAGCGACCTTACCTGCAAGCAGACCCATGTGTTTTCCCGCGTTAGACCATGCCGCACGAGGCGTCCACCCCGAAGTACACGCCCTGATGTTCAAGGAAATCGAAAACGGCGTAAAAACCCCGGCTCGGTAGACGCGCTGAACTGCACGCTTCCAGCTTGGAAGGAAATGGAATACGCTTCCGGATTCTTAAAACGCGCGGATTCCAGCCGGAATCGAAAAAGGTCTCTCCGTCTCGCGCTTGCGCTCCTGTTTGGGTCAATATCACCTGGCCAGGAATTTGCAACAGCGCCAATCCCCGTAGAAGTGCCCGCTCGGCTAAACGGCGGTGAAAAGACGCATCGACGATCGATTCAATGAGGAATCGCCTCCGTTGTTCTCCTCGTAATGAAAGAGCGGTCGCCCCTGCCGCCGTACAGCTCCATAGAAATTGACGCCGGCTGGTATCTGCCATCGTTCCTGGTTCTCCTTGCGGCACAAGGTCAGGAGAAAACACTCGCTTAACATAATATTGTCTCTGTGCGTGAGCGATGTGCCCGGAACCGTGCACGGTAAAGTCAACTATATAAACCGGCAGAGACCGTGTCAATTGCTTTCGTTGTCCCGGCGCAATCGGAACTTGCCTTTTAGGACGCTGGAAAGCTATAAAGGCTTAGGGTCTGCTGCTCATGAAAAAAGTTGGGTCCGTGAGCTTGCCAAACTGGCTAACGTATCTCTTGGCACTGTGGACCGCGCTCTCGACGGCCGCAAGGAGGTCAGCGAAAAAACGCGTCACCGAATACTTAAAATTGCGGAGAAGCATGGCTACACGCCTAATCTCACCGCTCGGGCTCTTTCGGTGGGCCGCCCCAATATTCGCATAGGTGTCTGTGTCCCGCAGGAGATCCGTTACTTTTACGATCAAATTCGAGAGGGAATCAGCAACGAAGCCCAGCGCTTCAGGCATGTGGGCGTTGATGTTGTCTCCGTTCCGTGAAAGACCTTCGCTCCAATGCTTCCTCGGCCGTCAAGAAGCTGCTCAACAGCGATATACAAGTGCTAATACTCACTCCTGGCGACCCCGTCGGCCTAACCCCTCTTATAGAAGAAGCGGAAAAGCAGCGTAATATCCGCGTTGTCTGTGTGGCGACAGACGATTCTCTCAGTTCACGCTCCTGCTCGGTTTCGGTTGATCCGCGCTTAAATGGCATGCTCGCGGCGGAACTCATGTCGCGTTTTGTACCTCCGAGTTCGGAAGTTGCAGTGATCACCGGGAAAGTCGCGACGGAGGACAATTGCAAAAAGGTTGGCGGCTTCGCGGAGGTCTTTGCCCGGGAATGCCCGGACGGCAAACTCGTAGAAGTGATCGAAGGACACGAGCAAACGGCGGAAACATTCAATAAATGTCGCTGGCTGCTGAAACAGTATTCGAAGCTGGCCGGTTTTTATATCAGCACCGCCAACTGCATTCCCGTTTGCGAAGCCATCCAGGCGCAAAACAAATCGGGGCAGATCCGGGTTGTCGCTACTGATATTTTCGCCGAGGCGATTCCCTATTTTATGAACGGGACGCTGTCGGCCTCCATCTATCAGAATCCTTACCGTCAGGGCAGATCGCGGTGCGACTGATTGTGGATCATGTTCTAGACGGCAAGCCTTTCCCACGCGCGCGGTACTTAAATCCCACCATAGCCCTGAAGTCGAACCTCGGCTTGTTCCGGGAAGTGGAGAATGCTTGGCAAAGCTCTGTTTCCGCCGGTTTCTCCGAGAGATAGACTCCCTCGTGCCCCAGCCTGCTGCCTAGATCCCGTTCTTTTCAAGAGCGGGAAGATACTTCATCAATTACACCTGAAATCGACGTGCTTACTGCCAACGAATTCGCCCGCAGTCACCGACTCTCCGAAAATGCGAGCGAAAGCGACATGATTGTCAACGCCACACTCTGACTCCCATTTACGACTTCGGCACCGACCAGACCCGAAGCGCAGCAAAGATGGCGCAGCGCTCTCGTTTTAATTTCTTGCGAGAAGCCCAAACTTGCTATCACAAGCGATTGGATTACCCGGCACTCTCGGATTAGCTTTAGCAGGCTGCTGAAAAGCAGGCTCTGAGGCGTTTCTAATGACTTCTTTAGATGCGAACGCAGCCGGTAGAGCTTGGAATAGCCAGGATTGCTGCTTTCGCAAGCGCTTTTGAGCACTCGTTAGGGCGCTCGGCTCGCTTCAGGTAGGCTGCGCCATCAGGTTTCGCATTCGAACCAGGTTGCCGCCGCGAGGGTGAACATCCAACCCACCCGGTCCGGTCCGCGGAAGCGGGTTTTCCGCTGTAACCCGATCGTCTTCATCCAGCCGAACACTTCCTGCACTCGCTTGCGTTTGCGCTGGCTCACGGCATAGCCTTCGTGCCGCGTCGTCCGCCCGTCAATCGCACTTCGCCGATTGGTGTCGTTCTGCGCCACATGCGGCGTCACTTGTAACTCCCGCAACTTTCCCACAAAGTCCTGCGTATCGTACCCTTTGTCCGCCCCCAGAGTGATCCGCTTGCTAGCCGTCTGCTGTCCGGCCATGGCCAGCGCCGCTTCGCGCTCGGCTGTTCCGCTCGCACCCTGTTGCGTTATCGAGGAGACCTCTCGTGCCTAATCGCCGAAGCACTCTCGACGACCGATCTCATGAAGGTCGACATCGCTGTTGCCTTACGACCAACTGCGGAACGGGAACGAGACATAAGCCCGGGGATTTTGCCCAAGAAAGTGGAGTGCCTGATCAGTTGAGAGTGCGAGGTCAAAATGCACCCCCCGCGATCGGTACTCTTCGGTAAAAACCTCGTTGTTGGCAGGATTATCATCTACCCACAGAATTCGAGCGTCCCGTTCTTACTGCGGGGCAGGGTCACTGCTCACCGGAGCCATTGCTCGGAGAATATCTTCTACTCTGCGCCTCGAAAATGCATCAAGATCACGTCTCCGCGCCTGTAGACTCGCGCCAACCATGGGGCCAAGGAACTCCTGCGCTGGGCTGTCGTTGGGCTCATCCCTTTCAATCTTCTCGACGAAATCGTCCAGCGATAATTCGAAAGAATGCAGGCCGGCAAGTGAGTCTTCATAAATAAGTACGTCGTAAGAGCGTTCCTGTAAACTTCTTTTCTGTAAATTAGCTCCGAAGCAATTCGGAATTGTTTTGTTCTGGGCCGTAGCGGAGGCGGGCGAAGCGAGCCGCAGCGGAGGGCCGGAACAAAATGAATGGTTCTTGTTTTGGCGGGCCGAGTTTGATTTCCTTTTATGAACGACCAAATTCATCAGAAGGAGCAAACGATGGCCCACCAGGCCGACAATAGCGTAATTGAGACAGTGGTTCAACTGCTTTCCGAAAATGGGCTGCCGCACATGGCCGATGCCGTGCGCCTCATGCTGAATGAGGCGATGCGGATCGAGCGTTCACAGGCGCTGGAGGCCGATCCCTACCAGCGAACCGAGAAGCGGCACGGCTACGCCAATGGATTTAAGCCCAAGACTCTGAACACGCGAGTGGGCGAGCTGGCGTTGCAGGTGCCGCAAGTCCGCGGCGAGGTGGAGGTTTGCCCTTCGGCGCTGGAACGCGGGGTGCGCAGCGAACGCGCGCTCAAATGCGCCATCGCCGAAATGTACGTGCAGGGCGTGTCGACCCGCAAGGTGACCGCAGTGATGAGTGAGTTGTGCGGCCTGGAGGTGTCCAGCATTTCTCCGCCCCATAGAAGCGTTGCTCCCGTCGCGAAGATTCCAATGATGGAAACGGAAAACGCGACGGGGCCTGTCAACGAGGCTGCGATCAGCCGGAGGGGAGACTCCCACGGCATCGCTCCGGTCGTTCCTGCATGCAAGGTGGCCGCCGCCGCAAAAGCGAAGGCCAGCCTGTAAGCCATTCTGTATTGCCTTGATCTGGTAGAAAGTTGATTCATATAGGGACACCTCTAATGGTTCTCAGACGTATTGGACTTCGTAGCGGCCATCGCGACATCCAGTCACGAGTGCGACCTCACGAACTTTTCGACCGGCGGGAAGCGACGGTTCCTCGTCGATGAACACGACGACATCGACCGCTTCAGCAATGAGTCGCTGAATGTACTCACCTTTCGGAGCATTTGCCGCTTCTGTGACGAGGGAAGCCGCCGAGGTTCTTGATGGCGCGCGGGGTAATCACGGTATACCGTGGTTTTGCCGCGATTGGATCCACTAGCTTCCATTCGTAGGCACCCGCAATCTTCTTTGCGGTTTCCTGTTCTTCGGGCGTCGGAGTGGGCGCGGGGGAATTCGACCAGAAGGTAAAATCGCTGAGATTACCTCCGAGGCGGAGCACGCCACGCGGACTGAGTGCACGGAAGAGTTGAACAAGCTGTGTGTTTTCGGGAGAAAAGAAATCGGGGTTTTGCAATTGAGCCGATTCGTAGCTCAATCCCACAAAGTCCTCAGACATCGTGCTAGGCAAATGCTCATTGCTGAGCCGGAGCTGCGCCGGCGTGGGGTTGTCCTGCGCCGGCAAGAGACCGTGAACAGCTAATGCAGAACCAGACAAGAGAAAGCTGCGGCGATTCATGTTCACAGTATGGGTGATTCGTCTACCTGGAAGCGTCCGACCAACTGACCGGTACGCGGCGAGCCCAACGGAGGCGGTGTTCAGCCTGCCAGAGCCGGAAATGACCTTGTTGAGGTTGGTTGTGAGGACCTCGCATGCCCAGTGCTGACCGTCGCTGGCCGGTCTGCAGCTGTGCGCACTCTCGTTGGACAGCACGTGCTTCGAAGAGGAGTCGCTGGTGCCTCCGGCGATGCCGACGTCGTAAAGTTTACTTTCGCACGAATCTGATAGCGCAGCCACCGCCCTGAGCCAGATGCAACGTCAGGGTGTCGCCCTGGCGCACTTTCTTCTTTTCGATAGAAACGTGCTGCGGGTTTTGATTCGCGTCGGTTCCATCCTGGTAAATCTCGGCCGTGTATTGGCCATCGCCGAGAAAGCTAAGCGGAACGTTGAGGTCACGCGCGTCCCAATTGGTAATGCTGCCGAGGTACCAATCCTTTCCGTTACGGCGCGCGATGGTAACGTACTTTGCGGGAAACCCGTTCACAACACGTGTCTCATCCCAGGTAACCGGCACGTCTCTAATGAACTGAAATGCAGGTTGGCCCGCATATGCCGAGGGCGCGTCCGAGACCATCTGAATTCCGACGAAATCTATCACGTACAACGCGAGTTGCTGCGCGCGCGTACCCAGGACCATGGGGAACCTTCCGCGCGCAATGAATTGGTCGAGGGTTGCGTTGCGAAATCCACCCGGAGTGTAGTCCATCGGACCGGTCAACAGCCGGGTGAACGCCGTCGTGGTTCGGTGGACGGGATTGTCTCGCCCGCTCCACTTTGAATATTCCATGCCCATGATGGCCTCATAACCAAGCACGTTCGGATAAGTGCGGTCGAGTCCCCAGGGCGGAGTTGCGCCATGGAAATCGACGAGCAGGTGATGCTCGGCGGCTAATTTTGCAACCTTGTAATAGAACTCGATACCCTGCTGATCGTCGCGCTGGATAAAGTCGATCTTTACGCCGGCGACGCCCCATTTTTCGTAAAGGGGAAAGGCCGTATCCATCTGCGCCACGGTCGGCTGATGGTGGATCCAGATCCAAAGCCTGACGCCCCTAGGAGCACCGTACTGCACCAACGCCGGAATGTCCACGTGGCCGTTCATTTTCGTGATGTCCGATTGGCCGCCGCCTTGCACGTTTGGCAACGATCTGTCGACAAGCGACCATCCGGCATCCATGACTGCGTACGGGAATCCGGATTGGGCGGAGAAGTCGACATAATATTTCATCTTGTCGGTGGTCATCGGCGAGTATCTGGGGCGGGGCGCTGTGTCGTCTGGCTTGTCGTCCGGACCGACATCGCCGTTCCACCAATTCCAGGATGTTTTGCCGGGGTGAATCCAGCTTGTATCTTTAATAGCTACGGGCGGGTTGAGATCCTCGACAACATTCGATTCTAAGAGGCGGCCCGGTTCGTCGCCAACCAGAAGAACGTGCCATGCGGACTGATGGGGCAACGTGCCGGTAATGGCAAGACCGGAGTCGTCAACTCGCGGCGATAGGACAGATTCCAAGCGCGTTCGAGCGCCCGCCTTCGATCGGTCCGTAGGGTTCGTGAGGTACATCTTCGCGTCACCTTCGATGCCAGCGTCCATAATGGCCATCCAGGCGGCTCCGGGAACATGCATCAGCAACGGGAGTCCAATCAACGCGTGGTTGGGGACGCCTCCCTGATCGTTGAAGGCGCTGACATTCAGATGAAGATATTCGCTCTCATACGCGGACTGGAAGTTGGGCAAGTAGAGAGCCCATGACGGTGCATCTTTGCTGATGCTGAATTCGGTATGCTCCTGTTTCAGGCGATAGCTGCTGAGAGCCGCTTGCTGCGGGACAACGTAACGGAACGCAACGGCGCTGTTGTACGCGCGCGCCTCCATGACCATGGTGCGTGCTGGTGCGTTTGGCTCAGTTACCGTGAGGGTGAGGCTGTTGTAGGGATCGTGCACGTGGCTCGCTTTGCCGGCGAGCAGCGTGTAATCGTCAATGCCGGACCCGGGCGTGGCCTGAGTAACGTGCACATCGAGCCCGAGCGGCGGCTGTCCTTCGAGTTCCAGGCTAAGTCCGGAATCGTCCACAATCGGCTTGCCGTCATACTTCACGTTGTAAACGAGGGCTCCGCTCGCATCGGTGGGCTGGCCACCGCTGACGGTTGCGAACTGAATCTGGAGCCGATGGTCGGGTGAAGTAAGCGTGGTGGCCGCTGGCGCGGTCTGCGCCATCACGCACCCAGACGTTGATACGAACAACAGCAGAGCCAAAATTGCACGCTGAACGCGGCCTTTGGCAACCTTGTTATCGAACAAGATAGAAAGCCTCGCAGATAGTGAATACTTTCGTGATTGCGTTCTCAACGTCAAACCTCCGTAGATTTTGGTGCGAGCCCCGGTCCTGTGGGAACACGGATTTCTCAAGCGGTGCGAGGGCAGTGGTCCGGGCGGAACCGATCGTCTCAAGAATTGCCTCTACAGCATACATGAGGCGCGGGCAGGTTCTTCGGCGTACCAGATGTAGTTTGTGATTACGAGAGTGGGACACGAGAAGAGTCGACGCGGCGTGTGCCACGAGATTGTAGCCAAGAAAGGACCCGAACTGGTAACCCGGCGTGGCATTGCTCGCGTACCAGTCTCAAGGAATCGCGCGACGCTCGCTTGGGGAGTGGAACAGAAGCGCGCCGACCAGACCTTCAGCATCGTTATCGAACGCGCTTGGTCGGCCACAATCCGCTTAAGCTTCGCTTCTCATCCTCGGGCTGCTTCAGGCGCTTCGCTTCGCTCACGTCCATCCCGCCCAACTTACTGCGCCAGGCATACTACATCGCGAGCTATGCCGTGTTGCCGACACGGATCGGTGGTCTTTCCGCCGGCCTCGTTGTGCCTAAAAATCGCGATGACCGCCCATTCGGAGAATCTGAAGCTCTATGCAGACAGGAGGTCAGTGGAGAGCCTCTTCTGCTCTTACATGGCGGTACTGGTTGCCACGCGGACTGGATCTATGCAGGACGGACGAGTTTGTGCGGGAATATTCAGCTATAGCGCCCGAGGGCATGGAGCATCCGGGAATTGAGTACAGGCTGCATTCACCACTGCTGTGAGCGGGATTAAGGCGGACGCCTTTAGACAGCCGCGCTTGCAATATGTTCAGAGGCTAGATACTCACAGGCCGCCTGCAACTGTTCATCGCGACCGACAGCAATAACCTCGGATTTCACCGACACGGGAATATCGGCGCTGATTCCGGAGCCCTCGATACAAACACCCGAAGGCGAATACCAGCCCGCGACGGGAATGCGCATGTGTATCCTCCGGGCATGCTGAAATTCGCACCGCCGAGCACTTGCCCGGACGTTTTCGTGCCCACGAGCGTTGCGACCCGATGCTCCTTGACGAAACTCGCCACCATCTCCGCCGCGCTCGCGGTGTGCTCGTTTATGAGCACGACAATACGGCCATGCCACGGTTGCTCGCCAAGCCCCTCGGTGAATAGCGCCAGAGATCGGTCGCGCTGGAAGACTTTGAACCGGATCGCCATTCCGATTTGCTGTAGTTTGGATGCGGGAATGCTGTCAATTCGCGGAAGTTTGTCGCGATCATAACCAATCTTCAAACGTCGGCGCGTCAAACTGTATCCAATCGGCAGTTTGCCGGGCGACAAGTAACTCATTAGTCGCAGCGATCCGAGTCCACCGCCCACGTTGCCTTTTAGGTCGACAACGAGCCGCTTGCAGCCGCGTTCTTTCAGTTCTCGGAGTTCTGAATCCAGAGCCGCCGCGAACTGGAGTCCGACCGTGCCGGGGAAACTGGCGACCTTCACATAACCGATGCCGTCGTTTAGCATTTGAGCAACGACGCTTTTTGGCTCGATCATCGGAGGCCGGTCCTTTGCAGGCTTGTCAGGAACTTCGATTTCGACCTCCTTGCTGTCGTCTGAGCCGAGCTGGCCGATTCTTAGCCGATGTTTCGCTCCCATTCTGGACATTGGCTTGTCAGGCGGTCTGAGTGAGCAACCATCTATTGCCAACAGCAACGCTCCAGGTTTAATCCCGGCCCGAAATGCAGCCCCGTCTTCAACAACGTCGAGGAAGATCCACGCTTCGCGCCCATCCGCTTGAACCGGGCTCAGTGTCGCATGTATCGAGTACGGAGCGGGAATTGCACCATTCTTTCGGTAAAACCCGGTGTGACTGCTTCCGAGCACTATGAGCAATTTCCGGACGCCGCCTTCCAATTCGTCATCGTTGGACCGCCGCAGATCGCGCGCCTGTTCATCAACGGCAGTAGCCCAAGCAGCATAATCCTGAGATGGATTGGCGACATTGATGTGCTTCTCAAGCACCGTCCTCTTGACGCGATTGAGAATGTCTGATTTTGCTCTTCAGTTAGCGGCATACTGTTTGTGTTCATTTGTCCGGATTCGCTGTTCTGAAAGACCGTCGACGACATACCCGGCCCAGAAGTACGGGACCGCCTTATTTCCGTAGGTCTTCAGTACGTCGCGCTTCGCATCGACAAGGGCCATTCCAATCGTGTCGCCACTCATCAGGTGCGAGTAGAACTGCTTCATCATGAACACCGAAAATGTGTCATCGACGGACCAAAGCGTAGACACGACCGAGTGGGCACCCGCAAGCAAGAAAGCTCGTGACAAATTGGCGATGCCCGCTTCTCCTTGCAGTCGCCCTACGGCGCTATGGCATGCTGAGAGCAACACGACGTCGCGTTCAATCGCAGATCGGAAATTTCGTGAGCGTCCAGCAGCCCATCTTCGTGCGCTGCCGAATCGCTCAACAGAACTAAAGCAGCGTGATCGAGGTGGACTGGATCGGCGATTCCGTGGACCGCGAGATGAACGATGGAGCGGTGCTCCAAATCTGCGTGCTTTACGGCGGTCTCCGTTGCGGCGGAATCAATGAGGATGGTCTTGTGATCGCTATCATCGACTGAGCTCGCGATTTTGACCTCTCCTTCGACCCAGGTAGGTCGCCCAAGTTTTTCATTCCAGGGGCCGACGCGCCTCGTGTCGTGCCCTGACCACCCCGGTACGGTACGCCGCCGGGTCTACAAAGGCCAAATCGATGTCCCGAAGACGAAGCGTTCTGTTCGCCAGGTGGCGTTAACTTTGGGTACTGAGCGCCTGTTGCAGGAGTGGAAGGAGTTGATCGTTACGGTCACCGACCGCGAGTGGCTCTTTCGTCTCAGAACGGTACACCCGTCCGCCGCGACAACTTGCGGCGGCGTCGACACCGGCCTTCTTTGACAGGGTCGCAAATGTTCTTCGCATCACCTGGAAAGTGGCCCATTCGAGACCAAGCGGGATTAGCTTCGGCTCAAGATACCGCTCATACGCGCGCAGCGCAAATGGGCAACACCGTCGATGTAAATGAAAACGAATATGCGGTTGCGAGCTTCGATGAGAAGTTAGCGGCCGTCCGTAAGTTGGAATCAGTCGTCGCACCGGCGGCGCAGGAAGATCTCGAAGAAGAAAACTGAGAGGCTTTCTGAGGTTTGGTCTACGCGAGGAGATTTCAGTTTTGGCCCGAGGGTGTCGTAACCACCCTCAGGCCGTCTCCGCGAGGTGATCGGGAGCTCAAAGTAGGAATTGTAGGAACGCTTAATTTTTCAATTCCCGTAAACTATTGAAAACATGGAGCGGGAGACCGGGATCGAACCGGCGACGTCCAGCTTGGGAAGCTGGCATTCTACCGCTGAATTACTCCCGCATCGCATTGAAATCAGTGTCTTTACTAAACACTATCACAAACTAAATCACACGAACAATCAGCACTGAAAAAGAGCTAATCCGCTGAACTTCCCGCCCTTCCTAGCCCGCTACATTCCAGCGATGATGAAGCCATTTCCCGCACCAGTAGTTTCCCAGTATTCTTGCGAGGACCACATCTCCTCCCGCCCGTTGTCATGAAAGCGATACCATATGCAAGTTTTAGAGAGCGGAATCTTTATCGCCATTCTCGCGCACTTCTTGATTGGCGTATCCCTCGTTTGGGACAAAATTCTGCTCAAAGAAACCGAGCAGCAGAGTGTCGTCAATTATGTTTTCTGGCTAGGCGCAATCAGCATTTTTGGCTGCATTGTGGGTGCCTTCGGGATGAAAATGCCCAGCGTCGGCATGTTACTCATCGCGCTCGGGGCCGGCTTTCTTGATCTGGTCGCCACTTACTTTTACTACAAAGCATTGAAATCGGGCGAGGCATCCCAAACTCTCGCGATCATGGGTGGCTTTGCCCCCCTCGCCACAGCTTTGATAGGCATCCCTCTCTTGCATACTCAACTCAAAGGAACAGCCATTTGGGGCTTTGCCCTGATGGTGGCCGGCGGATTCTTCATGTTCCTATCCGAGCGCATCAATGTACGAAAAATTCTCCCGCTGGTTGTTCTGTCGGCTGGGTTTTTCGGTCTGAGCAACGTATTTCAGAAACTCGCTTTTGATGCCTTGGGATTCACAACCGGATTTGTATTCTTCTCCATCGGCGTCTTCATCTGTGCGCTTTGTCTCTTAATTCGAAAAAAATGGCGCGGTGAGATATTTACCGGTTCCAAAGACGCCCAGCCGAGAAGCAAGGTCGGGTACTTTGCCAATCGCCTCGTCTCGGGAGTGGGGGCATTTCTTGTCGCCTTCGCTATTAGCCGGGCGCACCCTGCGCTCGTCTCCGCTATTTCGGGCGTACGATACGCGACCATCTTTGTCGGTGTCTTCCTGCTTACAAGGTACAAACCGCAGTGGCTCAAAGAATCCTTCACCGGCTGGACGTTGACGGCAAAGTGCATCGCAACGGGACTGATCATCGCTGGTTTGGCAGTCACAGGGATAGGAGGGAACGGCAGCTCCGCATCAAGCTCCGCCGCTTCCATTTCCAAATTTGTTAATTCTCAATACGCGTTTCTTAAGGATTGGACAGCCAGCGGTCTTGCGATCCTGACTCCGCCCGAGGGTAGGTAGAGCCAGATTGTAAGAAAGTTTGACCTAGACTCTCGGAAGACTGCATCTTTGAAAACCACGGGACAATACTAGGGCTTTACCCAGTGTTGAAAAAGCTTAATAAATAAGACCATGAGTCTAGATAATGTTAGGATCACCGTTCTATGGATAGCCCCTTGCCGTATAAACCGAAGATTCTCTTGGCAGACGACCATCGACTCATGCTCGATTCTCTTTCGTTACTCTTCGGCGATCAATATGAAGTGCACACGGTAGACAATCTAAAGCTTTTTACGCAAGAAGTAGACGCATTTTCACCCGATCTTGCCATTTTAGACATTCAGATGCCGGAGGGCAACAGCTTTGAAGTCGCGCATCATTTATTACAGGCACACCCGGCTCTCCGCTTAATGTTCCTCAGTATGTATTCCGAACGTAAATATGTAAAAAGAGCCGCCGAGTTAGGAGCGTGCGCATATCTGCCCAAGTGCGCTCCGGCACAAGAGGTCCTGCACGCAGTGCAGACTGTGCTAAAAGGCGGAAAATATTTAAAGCTGGCCCAAGAGGAATTGCCTACCAAGGACGGCGAAGTTGGGTTAACTCATCGGCAGACCGAAGTGCTTCGCCTCATTTCTCAAGGCTGCTCGGCCAAGGATATCGCCAATACTCTTAATATTTCCGTCAGAACCGCTGAATTCCATCGCGCCGCCATTATGGAGCGCTTGAACATCCACTCCACCGCTCTAATGACTCGTTACGCCGTCGAACAAGGCATTGCCTAAGGTTTTTTGCTCCAAGCGCCGGAACGGCTGGGAAGAATACTTGGTGGGTGACGAAGCACGAAATGCAAAGGAGGCGCACCGCATCTGTAAGGATGCACCACGAAGTTCGACGTCTAGCACTCTACTTTCGTGATTATCTTTAAGCACAAAGGACATATATATATCATGGCTACTACGGCTACCACCGCCACCCCCAAACAAACATCTGTAAAAGTGATCGAATCAAGCAGTGTGACCGACAACATCCGGCTAGCTATTGGGGCTGCGGCCGCGGCATCTGCCATCTTCGCTCCACTCAGTTACGGATGGAGAGGAGTTCTAACGGCGGTGGCTGCGGAGTCTATCTTGGGCGGCATCTATGGCTCCACGCCGCTCCGTAAGCTCTTCCGCTTCTAGTTCGGGCGCGGGCGCGATAAGGGGGAGCATTCCCCCTGCGCTATTTCCATTTTGCCTTTAGCTCCAAGGGCCTGATGAAATTCCTTATCGCTCCACGGTCCATGGAATTTGCACCCTCACCGGTAAGGTACACGAACCCCTTGGATGCGGCGTGGCTGAATGATAAGGAGCGAAGATCCTTGCCTTGTCCTTTCTCTCCCCGTACAGCAAGTCCGGCGTCGATCCATTTTTGCGCGTTATCCTGATGGTTCAGCAACATAGCGTTTCTCGCTGTCCTCTTATTTAAAACGTTACCGACAGAAAGGACGATAAACAGGGCCGTAATTATACCGGGTAGGATTACTTGTACGGCACTGCGATTTTATACATGGATGAGCAACTAGTGGGAACACTGACGTTTGCTGATTATAAAGCTGACATTTACAGTACAAATGCTCCTGGCGAATTTCGGGTCGTGTACCTGGACGCCTCAGGAAAGCGTTTAGAGGAAGCGCCTCTTACCGGCATTAGCACTTATCATCAGCGGGAAACGGAGATCACCGATCGGCTGCGGCAACTGCATGAAGGTGCGCAGCCGTCGGATACTCACTATCTCGGCGACGCCGGCGAGTATTAGCCATTACGGCTTACTAGCGTGGACGGCTTATTGTTTCGTTAACTCTACATATTTGCCCGGCAGGCATGCAATTAATGATTTCACAGTTGACTGCTTATCTCGCGTGAAATAGATTATTGAGATCCATGCCGGGAGGCCCTCTTCCGAAATCCTTTCGTTCTAGTCTTCCGTCCCGGAACTCTGCGAAGAAGTCTGACTGGGACCCCTCTGAACCTTTTGGATCAGGCAACTAATCAAAACCGGATCCGAATGGCGTACAAGGAGGTTCTCGCCGGTATGAAGAATGTCCTGCCGTCCTTGCCGCCGAAAAGCCCGATCTGGCAATCGACGAATACAAAGTCGCTTTAGCGCTGAATCCGAATAATCTAGACGCTAAGGCGAACCTCGGCGTCGTTTACTTCTTCGGCGGAGACTACGGAAAAACCGCTGAGCAGCTCCGTTCCGCGCTGCAATTGCAGCCCGCCATTCCAAAGCTGCAAGCCCTCCTCGGAATGTCCGAAAAACGGATCGGCGAAACCAGCAAGGCCCAGGCCGATTTAGAGAAATAGTTTCCGCAGCTTGGAGAAGAGAAGCTCCGCGTTCAAGTAGGAATGGAGCTGATCGAAGTCGATTACGCCCTCAACGACTTGGGGAAAGCCGCCGCCGAAGTAGTGAATGTCCTCCGGCAGTTGAAGCCCACCGATGTCGATATCCTGTACACCGCCCACCGGATCTATGCGGATCTTGCCGACGAAACCACCCTCAGCCTTGCCATGGTCGCCCCGAACTCGGCGCGTATGCACCAGCTCATGGGGCACGAAATGGCGCGGCAAGGCAATAATCAGGGAGCGATTGCCAACTACCGCGAAGCTCTGAAGCTCAATCCGCAACTTTCCGACATTCACTTCGAGCTGGCCGAGATGCTCAATACCTCCTCATCCGTCGCCGACCGCGCCGATGCCGAAAAGGAATATAAACTCGCCTTGGCCGAAAATCCCTTCGACGAAAAATCCGAATGCCGACTAGGCGATCTTGCCATGCGCCGTTCCGACTTGAAGGCCGCTTCTTCCTATTATTCAAAGACATTGGAGATGCAGCCGAACGACATCGGCGCAAACCTCGGCATGGCCAAAATCCTGACGACCATGCACGAACCCAAGCAAGCCGAATTGCATCTGGAGCGCGCCGTGCAAGTCGAACCCTTCAATCCGGCAACCCATTACCGCTTGGGCGTGATCTATCGCGAGTTGGGGCGTCCAGCAGATGCTCATCGCGAATTGGCGGAGTTCGAAAAGCTGAAGAAAATGAAGGCCCAACTCGGAGACATCTATCAAAAAATCCACCTGCAACCTAACACCAAGGACCAAGCGGAGTTGGACGTCCCAAAATAAGCGATAAGCGCGAAACCCAATCGAACCTTACTCTATCTCAGGTTCAGGAATGTTCGTCTACGCAAATGCCTCAACGAATTGAAGACTACGCCCTGATTGGCAACGGCGAGACCGCAGCCTTGGTTGGAAAGAACGGATCCATTGACTGGTTGGCGTTTCCGCGCTTCGATTCCCCAGCTTGCTGCGCCGCTCTTTTAGGTTCTGAGCAAAATGGGCGCTGGCTCCTTGCGCCGGACACTGAAAAATATACGGTCACTCGCCGATACCGTCCCGGCACTCTTGTTATGGAAACCGAGTTCTCCACGCGGGACGGCGCGGTTGTCATTATTGACTGCATGGACCGGCGTCCAGGGCAAGGTGACGTGCTGCGTCTGGTCCGGGGACTGCGGGGGCGAGTCTCTCTTCAGCTTGAGCTGGCTCTTCGCTTTGAGTATGGATCGGTCGTACCCACCATCTCTCGCGACTCCGGGGGGCGTTGGAAAGCGCTGGCCTCCCGTGGCCAGGCGCTTCTGTCTACGCCCGTAAAGGCTGACGTGAAGGACGGCATCGTGTCTGCCCGGTTCACCGTCGCGGAAGGAGAAGAAGTTCCCTTTGCCCTCACCTGGGCTGCTTCCACCGTCGATCCTCCGGACTCCCCCGACGTCAAAGCCTGCATTGAGCGGATCACCCGCACGTGGGACGAGTGGTCCAGCCGCTTCCAATCGAAAGCTTCCTGGTCGGAGGCTGTCCTCCGGTCGCTGATCACCGTCAAAGCGCTCACTCATTGCGAGTGGGGCGGCGTGGTGGCTGCCGCAACTACATCGCTTCCCGAAAAGATAGGGGGTTCCCTTAACTGGGATTACCGGTATTGCTGGCTTCGCGACGCTGCTTTCACCCTATTTGCCTTCGCAAACTCCGGCTATCGACAGGAAGCCAAAGCGTGGCACGCGTGGCTTATGCGAGCCTTGGCCCAAAGCCCGGAGCACATGCAAATTATGTATGAGATCTCCGGCGAGCGGCGTTTGGCCGAAAATGTGATTCCCTGGCTCAGCGGCTACGAAGGCTCTAAGCCAGTGCGGATAGGAAACGCCGCCGCGTCTCAGTTGCAGCTCGGCGTCTTTGGCGATGTGGTCGACATGCTTTACCACTCGTATAAATTTGGCGTCGCCAAAATCGAAGATGTTTGGCCAGTACAAAAGAAGCTGCTGGACCATCTGGAAAAGATCTGGAAGAAGCCTGACGAAGGTATCTGGGAAATGCGGTCTGATCCGCGCCAGTTCACGTTTTCGAAGGTAATGGCCTGGGCCGCCTTCGATCGCGCCATTCGAACCGTCGAAGAATTTGGAGTCGAAGGTCCCGTTAAGAAGTGGCGGAAAATTCGGACAAAGATACACAACACCGTGTGCCGCTCGGGATTTAGCCGCTGGTCAAATTCGTTCATTCAATCGTTTGGCACTCGGCGCTTGGACGCCAGTTTGTTGCTTATCCCCACAGTGGGTTTTTTGCCTGCGGACGACCCCAGAATGCTCGGCACCGTGAAGGCCATCGAAAAACATCTGATGCGCGACGGTCTTGTCTACCGCTACAAAGGAAGTGAGGGGCTCGTCGACACGGAAGGTTCTTTTCTGGCCTGCAACTTCTGGCTTGTGGACAACTACATTCTGCAAAACCGCATGGCGGAGGCCCACGCGCTCTTCGACCGGCTCCTAGCCTTGCGCAACGACGTTGGATTGCTCTCTGAAGAGTACGATACAAAATCGAAAAGACTCGTCGGAAACTTCCCGCAAGTGTTTTCACACGTCGCGCTTATCAATACCGCTCATCGGCTGACTCGCGGCCCGAATCCAGCGGGAAGCGCCCGGATGTAGAAAGCGCTTACCCGTCATAGTTGCCTCATAACCGCACGGCCGCGGAATGAATCACGTCCGTCATGTTCTTGTGCCATCCGATGTCTCTCCACATTCCGGCAAACTGCGGTCCGCAAAAATTACTCGTCGCGATCGCGGTCCAGCGCCCCGTAACCGCAGCCGTCCGCACACCCGTCTCGCAAAGCTCCTTGATCCAATCCCACTCCAGCAACGGCCAGTCCTTGTAATCCACCACGCCCCAGCACTCCGTTGTAATCAATGGGCGCCCGGAAGCGCGAGACCACTCCGCCGCAAGTTGAATCCTGTCGCGCAGCTTCGATTTCCAGTAATCGGGCTTCGATAAATATAGCGGCTCTGCCCGATCCACCAAATGCTGATAACCCTTCAGGTCGAATCGCTGATAGCGGTAGTCGATCTCCTTATTGAAGTCCGATGATTGCGCCATCCAGATATGCAGCTCCAGAAAATCCAGCATGGAAACATCCTGCTGCTGCCACGTGTCCCACTCCGACGTGAACGAGAATGTGTAATCCAGGTCCGGATAGGCCGCTCGAACTACCGCAACCGCCTCCCGCATCCATTGCGTTCCTTTCCGGCTCAACCGGGTCATCTTCTTCGGAAGAAACGGAGCCCAGATATGCAGCGGAAACTCGTTACAAAGGTCCACGTACAACAGGTGCTTTGTCAGCCCGTCGCTCGCAATGCTGTCCAGTGTGGTTTTCCAAATCCGCCCATGCTCCTCGGGTGTGCGAATCTTCATTCTGGTGTTCGCCGTGTCCTGCCGGAACCAGGTCGATAGGGCCACGCGCAGGCCCCGGTCTCCACACTTTCTAATAAACTGGTTCAACGCCGGCTGCACGCGAACACGATTCTTGGCCGGGCTCCCCCAATCCTGAACGCTCCATACGGGAATCAGTTCCCAAGTCTTTTCCGGTGCGGCGGCAACCAAATGCGGATACGGATCGATCCGAATGGCATCGTAACCGCGTGCCTTCAGCTCATCCAGTATGCGATCCCAATCCTCGTACCCGGCTCCTGGCCAACGCCTCTCCAGCCACGAGAAATCCCACATCGTAACCGCGAGGGGATTCCGTAAATTCTTCAACCGCACTGTCGGCGCATCCGCCTTGACAAGCGCCGCCAGTCCTAGCCCCGCCGCGCCCGTCAGAAACTTTCGCCGGTCCATCACGATATGCTCACCATTTGCACATAATTCCCGATCACAAGAGATCATATCCTTTCTCGCTCTGAAACTGCCTATGAAAATCACCAAAATGGAAACGATACGAATTGCAGAGTTCCCTCAGCTCCTCTGGCTGCAGGTGCATACCGACGAAGGTGTCACGGGCCTGGGGGAAACGTTCTTCGACGCAAGTACCGTCGAAACCTATATCCACGATTCCGTGGCGCCGCGATTGATCGGGCGAGACGCCCTGGCCATCGATGCCATCGCCCGCGACTTGGTGGGTTATCTCGGCTTTCGCTCTACCGGCGTCGAAGCGCGCGCCGCCTCTGCCGTGGATATCGCGCTTTGGGATCTATTTGGAAAGTCTGTCGGCAAGCCGATCGTACAGATGCTCGGCGGCTGGACCCATGACCGTATTCGCACCTATAATACCTGTGCCGGTGCCCAGTACATGCGCAAAGCAGACACGCAGTCCACCGCAAACTGGGGCGTAGGGAAACAGGCCGGTGCCGCGCCCATTACCGGCTTCAACGATCTAAACGATTTCCTGACCCGAGCCGACGACCTCGCCGAATCCCTGCTCGCTGAAGGCATCACGGCCATGAAAATCTGGCCTTTCGATGTCGCCGCCGAAAAAACTCGCGGCCACTACATCTCAACAGCGGATTTGAAAACGGCTCTCGAACCCTTCGAGAAAATTAGGAAGCGCGTCGGCGACAGGATCGACATCATGGTCGAATTCCACTCTCTATGGCAGCTCGTTCCCGCCATGACGATCGCCAAGGCGCTTGCTCCGTTCGGAACTTTCTGGCACGAAGATCCAATCAAAATGGATAGCCTGAGCAGCTTAAAAAGATACGCCGATGCCTCTCCCGCGCCCATTTGCTGTTCGGAAACTCTGGGAAGCCGCTGGGCCTTCCGCGATCTGCTTCAGACCGATGCCGTCGGAGTGGTAATGTTCGACCTCGCTTGGTGCGGCGGTCTGTCCGAAGCCCGCAAGATCGCCGCCATGGCCGAGGCCTGGCATCTTTCGGTTGCCCCGCACGATTGCACCGGACCGGTTGTCTTCACCGCCTCCACTCATCTATCGCTGAATGCGCCAAACGCCCTTATTCAAGAATCAGTGCGTGCCTTCTATAAAGGCTGGTACCCCGAGGTCGTCACGGCTGTCCCCCTCGTGGAAAACGGACTCGTCACTGTTCCCCCAGGCCCGGGTCTCGGCTGCGAACTAATGCCCGACATAGAAAAGCGCTTCACCGTCTCAACGAGACTGTCGTTCTAAATGCCGTGCTTTACGGGTCCGCACGTATAAAACAAGATCTTCCGAGTAGGCGGGAGAAGTCAGTGTGTGTGTCCGGTCATTCTGCTGAAATCGAACTGCGCCGAGAATAGCCCCAGTCCTTGGCCGCAGCCAGAGCGCCTGATACGTACCCGCCGGCAGATTTAAAGAAACCCGCGATGTACCAAGGTGTTGGTCTACTTCGAAATGCGACCCCCGAGCCTGGTTGACCTTTGCCCGGTAAAGATACACCACGTAAGCCTCGCCGGGAGCGGCAAGCGCACATAGCCTCGTCGAATCCTGTCTATCCGAAACGGACGGCTTCAACATGACCAAAGCATTTGCCGGCCGCAACGACGCAAGAGGAAGCGATCGAAAAAACGTAGCCAGAATGCCGAGCTGTCTTCGAAGCTCAGGTCCTCCTCCGCCCGGCGTACCTTTGCTGATTCCGCCATTTCCGTTCTCGTGTCCCACCGTGAAGGAATAATCGAGATTGTTATAGAGCGTGCCACCCGCCGTCAGAAACGCCCAGCCTTGTATCCGGTAAGTATCGTCTGATTGCCCATCGAATCCGGTTTCGTTATAGCCGATTGCTTTATCTAGGTCATAATTCACTTCAACGCTCCTGGGAGGGCGGGCGTAATGAAAATTAAGAATCGATACGTTGCGGTCCGGATGCTCGACCTTCTCCCATCCGTTGGCTACGTTCCGCGAGATAAGGTGACGTTGAGGTAAATGCCGTTCGGTCTGTACGATAATATCGGCCACGTGTTCCTGCCACTCGAAAGAAACATGGCCTTCATACGGTTCATTGCAGATTTCGAAGTAAACATTGTCGAATGAATTGACCTCCGTGACAATCTTCCGCACCAGTTCGTCTTCGATCCTCAAAAGGTTGGGGTGCTCAGTCGAAAGCACCTCAGAACGTGCAACATCCCCAATGCCGTTGATGTTATTCCCGGCATTCAAAGGGCTCGCCTTCCACATGGACTCCTGATAAAAGACACAAAATAGATTGATCTCTACAACGATGTTGCGTCTGGATGCTTGCTTCAGGAAATCGTGTAACCGCGCAAAATAAGCCGGATTCCAGCGCGCCAAATCGAAGCGGTTCCCGCCATCGTATGCGCCCGGCTCGTTAGACCGCTGCCAAGGCGAAATAAACCGCTCGGGCCGTGGCGCCAGCGTATTATTGCCGATCTGAAAATCCCCCGGCACCTCTCGGTAGGCCCCGCTCCAAACGCGAGTGAGATTCAGGTGATTCCGTGCCAGTTCGTCCAGGTAACGGACGTAATCGAAATCCTGATTGATCACTGCCCCATAATGCTCTCCGGACGTCACCAGAACAGTCGCTTTGTGTTCGTACTCGAAGTAATGAGGATTCTGTAAGTTGAGAGATAAAGGATCTCCCGCCCCTATCTCTGCCGTTCCGAAGAGCAGCATCAAGATCAGCAGCGGCATAAAACGATTCATGCGTTCTCTTGGGCACTCTGCAGCGGCTGCGATATCGATTCAAGAGACTTGCCCGCGGCCTCGATACCCATCGTCCATTCCGCAACGGCCGCAACCAGCATCAACGCCGCTCCCAGCAGATAGCCCCATGCTACATGCCATCTCGAACCCGACGCGATCAGTACTCCAAACAAGTACGGTGCCCCCACGCCGCCAATCAATGTGCCGATCGCATAAAAAATCGCGATCGCGAGAGCCCGAATTTCCAGCGGAAATATTTCGCTCACAGTTAAGTAAGCCGCGCTTGCTGCTGATGATGCAACAAAGAAAATCACCGTAAAGCAGATGTCGAGAGTCTTCGGCGTGAGTGCGCCGTAGGCAAAAGGGAGTGCCGTCGCCACCAGTAAAATCCCTGAAACTCCATAGGTCATCGTGATCATCGGCTTGCGGCCGATCGAATCGAAGAGCCGGCCGAGCAGGAGCGGCCCAAAAAAGCTGCCCAACGCAAAAGGCAAAAGGTGCAGCGGCAATTGTTGGGCGCTGACTTTATAGAACTTGTCGATCACCAACCCATAGGTGAAGAACACGGCATTGAAGAAAAAGGATTGCCCGATCATCAGCGCCATTCCCAGCAGGGAACGCTGCCGGTTGTCCTTCCACATGTTCTTGAAAATTTCTCCAAGTGGCGTGTGGCTGCGCACCCTCAGCTTCAACTTCTTCCCCTCAGGCTTCGGCAGTTCACCCTTCGTTTGCGATACCTTCTCCTCAATGCCGCAAACTACTTTATTCGCCTCTTCCTCTTTACCGCGTAGCATCAGCCAACGCGGACTCTCCGGCAGTGAAAGTCGAAGAAATAGAACGCCGAGCGCAAGAACGGCAGCCGCGCCGAAGGCAATGCGCCATCCGATCGTAGGCGCCACGAATGCGCCGTTAATCAGGACTAAAGAAGCCACGCTTCCAATGGCCGCCCCCACCCAGAACGTTCCATTCACGATAAGATCGACGGTGCCGCGTACTTTGCCCGGGATCAATTCATCCACTGCCGAATTGATTGCCGCGTATTCGCCGCCAATCCCTAACCCAGTAATAAAACGAAACAGCGTAAAACTGAAAAAATCCCAGGAAAACGCCGTAGCGGCCGTTGCTGCGCCATACGTCGCCAGCGTCACCAGAAACAGTCTCCTCCGGCCAAGGCGATCCGTTAAATAGCCGAATATAACAGCGCCCAGGACAGCTCCCGCCAGGTAGGCCGTAGCTCCAGCGGTCACTTGCGGGGCCGTCAATCCCAGCCCTTGCTTCGCTTCCAGAATGCCCGCCAGCGATCCCGCCAAAGTCACTTGCAGGCCGTCCAGCATCCAGGACGTGCCCAGCGCGATAATCACCTTCACATGCCAACGGCTCCACGGCAATCGGTCTAATCTTGCAGGTACATCTGTTTCAATCGTTCTTTGTTCGGGCATTCTGCTGTCGTTTAGTCGTCGGTCTTGATGATACTGATAGAACCGTTGCGCTCCAGAATGGCGTATTTAATCTGGGCAAGCGTTTTAACACCCTTGCCGCGCGCCGCCGCCATCACGTCCCGGTCGTCGACGTGCGCTTTCGCCATCACCTCGTTCTGCCATGTTCCCTTGTTCAGAACCACCAGCGGTGTGCCATCCACCACTGCTCCGAATCTTGGAAATCGCGACTTCAGCCATGCAACAAACCGGTGTAGCAATGCCACCGTAATCACTCCGCAAATGCAGTTCGTCATCGAGCGATCGTTGCCCACCGTAGACAGTATGATTACGCCGCCAATCAGAAAAACAATGACGAATTCGAAAAGCGTTAACTGGCCGCCGGGACGCCTGCTGAGAATACGAACAATGAGGAGAAGAAAAAAATATCCGGCTATCGCGTGAAGTATCGTGTACATAGCATTTCTACGGCATCACGAAAATGTTCATCTTTAAAAGTTCGAGTCCGCGTACCCCTAGCTCAAGCTGGTAAGCCCCGGGCTTGCTCGGCTCCAAGGCAAACTCCACCTCCGTCGGATTTCGTGTCGCTTCAAAGGTGTACAACGTCCCGCCGTTGCCGACAACAGAAGAAAGCGGCTGAGGACTCACGCGCTGATTTCCTAGCTTCGTAATCAGACCTTCGCTAGTCCAAAGATTTACTTTCCCATTCTGGACTGCTGTGGGGCCAAGCTTCACGGTAAGAATCGATGGAGTCTGGAAGCGTTCAATACGGTCATACTTCACGTCGATTGACCCATCCGTCGCACGTGCTTCGGCATGCGCCAGGTAGCCTCGCCCGAAAGCGCCCAAAAGGTCCAGAACAAGAACGATCACCAGCACTATCCATGCGATCTTTTCGAAACGCCACCACTTTCTTTGAAACTCCAGGTCTTCCCCAACCGCAAGCTCGTTATTCACCTGGGGAACGGTATCCTCGACTGGGTTCGTCTTCGGAGTAGATGCCATCTATATGTTTTCCCTTTCGTGGTCGTTGCTGTTCGCCTGCAAAGTGGTCAGGAGTCCTCAGACGCTGCGATGATGCTGATCTCTCCATTGCGCTCAAGGACAGCGAAATCGATTTGATCCAAACGCTCCAGCCCCTTGTCTCGGGCTGCTGCCATCACGTCGTCGTCCTGTATTCCCATCTTGCTTAAAGTGTGTGTGCGCCACTTGCCCTTTTCCAGTAGCACCAGCGGCGTCCCGTCCGCAAGCAGGCAAAATCGCCGCGAATGGCTCCTGAGCCACGCCATAAGAAAGTGCATGAACCCGATTGTGGAAATCTGGCAAAACGCATTGGTCAAGGATCTGTCGTTCGCGACAATGCCGGTCAGCGTAAGCCCGCCGATGAAGAAGATCAATACGAACTCGAACGGAGTCATCTGCTTGCCCGGACGCCTTCCCACAATCCGGACCATAAAGACCAGAAAGCAATATCCGAACATCGCTCGCAACACGTCGCCCATAATTTTTTTAGAAAAGCCCTTCAGAAAACGCCCGCACCATCGCAAGATATGGGACGCGAACGGGAAAAAACCCGGTCCCTGGTACTTTCTCGGGGAGGAAAGTTCAAGCTGGAACCGGCAGTTTCAATTTGAAACACGCGAAACGTTCAAATTGAATCATGAGCCCATCCTAAGCAATTGTGCTTTAATCTTTTCAATGACTTAGTCGTTTGGCAATCCCGGCCCGCCACATGCCTTACCTAAGGCATGAACATCTGGTTGATCCTCCTGGCACTGCAAGTCGTCGTGGTAGTCGCTTCCCTCGTGCGTGAGCGCGGCGAAGACAAGACCTTCGAAGGCGACAAGCTCGGCTACCGCAGCTAACGTCGCATCAAGCGGATAAAAGCGCCGGTCTCTGCTGGCTCAGCCGAATAATCAATTCCCCGAACAGTGTATTGGCCCAGGCAAACCAAGGCCGCGTAAAATGCGCCGGATTGTCTTTGTCGAAGGATTCGTGAATAAATCCGGTCCCCGCGTCCGTCGTTTTAATCCACCGCAAGCACTGCCGGATCTCAGCATCATCGATGCTGGTCAAAGCCCGCATCATTATCGACATCGGCCAAATCATTCCCAACCCTTCATGCGGTCCTCCGATTCCCTCCGCCGCCGTTCCTTGGAAGAAGTAAGGATTGTCTGTGCTCCAAACGCGTGCGCGCGTGCGTTGATACAGCGGATCACGCACATCGCAGCACCCAAGATACGGAAGGCTGAGCAAACTCGGAGCATTCGCATCGTCCATGAAAAGCTGATTTCCGAAACCATCCACCTCGTACGCCAAAACCTTTCCCTGTGCATCGCCCTGCAATCGCCCGTATCGCCCCAAAGCCTCCGCTACCTCGCCCGCCAGCGACTTGCATTCCGCGGCTAACGCCTTATCGTTCCGCGCCTCCGCCGCCAGCTCCCCTAACTGCCGAAGCGAAGTAACCGCGAAAAGGTTTGCCGGCACAAACAACGGATACAGGCAAGCATCGTCCGACGGGCGAAACATGGAATGAATCATGCCATTCGGCCGGGTCGGATTTCCATAGCCGCCCAGAAACTGCGTCTCGGTCGGCGTGGGAGAAGTCCGCTGAAATCGGTACGGCCCCCGATTGTCCTTCCGCTGCTGCGCCCGAAACGTGGCAACGGTGGCGCGCGCAGCCCTGCTCCACTGCTCATCGAACGGAGCGGTGTCCCCGGTGCTCTTCCAATACCCGTGCGCGAGCCGTATCGGATAGCACAGCGAATCGATCTCCCACTTCCGCTCTCCCACTCCCGGCTTCATCGTGGTCTGGTCATGAAAGGCCCACGGCAGCGGCTTCGACGTGGGATCTGGCATAAAGGCGTTGGCATAAGGATCGATCAGGATGCACGCGCTTTGCCGCCGTATCAAGCCCTCAATCATCCGGCGAAGCGCCGCGTCCTCCTTCGCCAGCGGCAAGTACGGTACCACCTGCGCCGAAGAGTCGCGCAGCCACATCGCATCGATGTCCCCGGTAATCACAAACGTGTCCGGCTTCCCGTCGGCGACCCTGAAATTCACCGTCGTATCCAGCGTGTTCGGAAAGCAATTCTCGAACATCCACGCCAGCTTTGGATCCGCAATGCGCGCCTTTACGCGGACAATCGTGGCCTCCACCGCCGGACTCGTGAACTTCCGCTTTCCCAGGGCCGGTCGTTGAGAAACGAACTCCTGCTTCGTGGCCGAACTTGCACTCCTCTGCAATCCCAAACCGAGCCCGCCCAAAGCACTCCCCTGCATAAATCCGCGCCGTGTCACCATCACTGTCCTTCTGCAGAGTCTATCGAGACGTAGCCGCGGCTGGCGGCGGTGCGTTGCGATTCTTAAGCCATTCGATACTGATGTTCTTATTCGTCTTGTTCTGCGGAATCTCGTCCAGGTCGGGCATGAATATCTGCAGTCCTGCCGCAGGCGTCATGTGTGTATAACCATTCACAAGCTGTTTCTGGTAATTTGCAAGATCGAGGTCGAACCACGCATCATTCGAAAGATCGATCATGATGATATCCACCTGATGCATCGTCAGCTTCCCAAAATCGATCGTGCCGTTATGAAAGCGCAGGAAATTGCGCCACTGCTCCACGCGTTGCACATCCTCCTTGGCGCTTCCGTACACTGCCACCAGGTCCGGATTGACAACATGCACTTTAGTTAACTGCCCCCGGATATGGGGCGGCGGAAGAAGTTGTAATGTATCGAAGAAAATATCGTTGCCTGTAACCTGAATGCCAGGCATGCCTTTCGGCTGGAACAGATCGGCGAGGGTGACGTGAAAATCGCGGAGCAGCCCCTTCAGCGGAACCTTCAAAACACTAAGCTTGGTTACGTGGATTTGAATGCGATTGTCGGGAGTGGCGCTAAGCGTGCCCATCATTTCGATCGGTAGCGGAACCACCTTGTGCAGCGTTGCATCCAGCTTTATTTGGTCTTCCTTGCCGGACAACTTAATGTCCTTTAGCGGAGAGTTTTTAGGGAGAGTGGCGTTCAGTAAATGGCCGATATCGCCCATATTCGCGCGCACTACGCCTGTCTTGACATCGAGAAAAAACGAATCAGGATTGTCGAAAGACGGGTCGACGTTTGGGCGGGAGCGCGTCATCTCTCCCCGCAGCCACCGCACGTATATCCGGAAGTCCGGACCTTTTCGCAGCAGCAGGTTATGCGCATAAATTGCCGTGGGAGCCATGTCGGATGTCGCGGTTGTTACCTTACCGTTCTGCGGTGCCGCTCCCGTCTTTGTTGCTGGTGCGGAAGGAGCCGCGGCGCCGGATGGAGCGGCATGTCTCCTGGCCAGAAAATAGCAGAAGTTCAGAATCAGCGAGATAACCAGGGCGGCAACGAGAAGTGCAAATCGGGAACGCATGTCAAAACTATGTTAGGCGACCCGGCATAGCCGCAACGTCATTTTGCGCCGATGCCGCATCCCAAAGCAAGGTGAACGCGCTGGCTGCTCTGAAATTCACCGTCTAACACGGCGATTTTTTGGCCCTTCTCCGAACGCATACTCACCACAGCCGCCCTGCCGTCTGCCGCAGCCTGCGGAGCGCCGCACGAAACGGCCACCGCGACCGAATACTTCGCTCCCTTCTCGGGGTGCGCCAAAGTTAAATCCACTTCCGTCCGCGTCCCGCTCCGCCGGAACTCGGCATCCACAGCATTCTCCCCAAATGGCAGCAGCCGCGCACCGAGTCGCCCCCAACTCGCGGGCAACTGCGGCGCGAACTCGAAACGATGCGCCACGCCATCGCACCGGTATCCCAGCAGTCCGCTAACTGTCGCGCTCACAAACCCCGCCGACGACCAGGTCTGTTCCGGCACCGACACATTCAATGGCCGGAACTCATCGCCGGAAAGCACCTCATCGATATGCCCCGGAGCGTCCATCGTCGTAGCCCGCACCAGCGCATTCCAAATCGCGAAAGCCGCGTCATCACGGCCATGATTCCAAAACGCCACTGCCGCCGCGGCATTAGCAATCGGCCAAACACTGCCTGTGGCATAACTCGACGGATTGTAAGCACTGTCCGTCGAAGGCGTACTCCGGACACCCCACGCGGTCAAAAAGTCCGGCCGCAGCAATCGGGAAACAAGCGCGTTCTGCTGCTCCCCGCTGAAAACGCCACTGCCGAGCGCGCCCACGGGAGCTTTGTTCTGCGCCACCGGCTGCCCACCGCTCGTAAACCCCTGATACACGAATTCGGCCTTCGCATCCCAGTAACGCTGCCGAATCGTCTTCCGCAGCTTCGCCGCCGCCCGGCGCGCCTTGTCCGCCTCATCGGGTGTTCCTTGCGCCTCCGCCAGAACGGAATACCCTTGCTCCGCCGCAAGCATGCTCAACGACAAGCTCAGTTCATCCCGAAGAACCAACTGCTCATTCTGCCCTTGCAGTCCTGGAGGGATCAGCGGCAACCCCGAATTCGCATCGCACAGCGCAACACTGTACCGGTATGCTGCTTGAATCGACGGCCAGTTCTCCGCAAGCCATTGCCGGTCCATTGAAGTCTTCCAAACCACCGCCGCCGTCTTCACGTAATCCATGCTGATGTCCACATGACGAAACTGAAACGGATACTTGCTCCAGTCGAGCAGGCCCGCGCTCTGTGAAATCTCATGCCACATCATTCCGGTCTTCGGCTCCTGATACCGCCGCAGAAACGCGAATTCTTCCTTCACCCGCTCGCGATCTCCCGCCGCGTTCAGTCCCTCGGCCGCAGTCAGGCCATCACCGCCAAAGAACCAGTCATACTGCGGGCGTCGCGTATCCCGCGATGGCCCATATCCGCCCACCAGGCCGCAGCCCAGATACGGATTGCACACCCATGCCTGCTCCAGCGCGATCTCTGCCCACCGAAAAGCCCGATTCGCCGCCTCGTCCGGCGTTTGCAACTCCACCATCGAAGCCAAGCGTTTCGCATAAGCCTCACGCGCCCCATCTTCGTCCTTTTGCCAATCACGCAAAATGTCCGCGTACTCCGCCGCTCCGTCGTACTTTCCGGCGATCGTCAGCGCCATCGCTACTACTGCGGGATTGCCGCCCGGCGTCAGCGGAATCACTAGCGAAAGCTCTCGATGCGCCTTCCAGGGCTCCGCGTAACTCGTCGGATTGCTGTGCCCCTGCGTCTGCGGCGAGCCCACGTAGGCGTGAAACCGATCCGTGGTCTCATGGATGTCGAAAGCACCCAGCTTCGTATCCCAACCGCTCTCCTGGCCGCCAATCCCTGCCGGCCACATCAAATCGAGCACCGGTTCAAAGGCCACCTGTAGCCGCAGCGCCCGCATGCCCGTCAGGCGATAGCTCAGCACCATCCCCGGCCGGTCCCGCGGCACAAACCAATGCTCCACTAAAGTGAAATTCTGCCCTGTATAAACCCGCTCCACGCTCTCCGGTCGAACCGCCGTACTTGTCAGCAGGGAAGACACAGGCGTCAGCCCGCCGCCCTCCTCCACAATGGAAACCTGGTATCCACGCAGAATCTGGAACGGATAAATCCACGCCTCCAATCCATGCCCCGCATATCCTTGCAGGATTGCCCGATCGCCGGGCTGCGCCAAAAACTGCCTGGGCCCCGGATGGTCCGTCGTCAGCGTCAAATCGGCGGCATCAGTTGCACCAGCCAGGCAAGCGAAAAACACCAAAAACGATAAGAAGCGTAGCATCGGCGTTCATGAGTGTATCTCTCTCGCCTCATAAGAAAATAACGAATCTTAACAACAACGGTCCTCAATCGCTAAGGTTCTTCGCCTGACCGGCATGATCGGCGAAAGTTCGAAGAGTGGCATGCAGCCCTTCCGGGACGCTTCGAAGACGCTCGATATCGCGCAACGGTGGGTTCCCAAATAGGCGGCGATACTCGCGATTGAACTGTGAGGGACTTTCATAGCCGACCCGCTGACTTACGGTGGTTGCGTCGGTGGTCTCGGAGAGCAGCATGCGCCGGGCTTCCTGAAGCCGGAGTTGCTTCTGAAACTGCAATGGGCTCATCGTGGTAACCGCCTTGAACCAAGAGTGCATCGTCGATGGGCTCATGTTCACTTCGTGAGCAAGTTCCTCCATGCGAATCGGCCTTGCCGCGTTTCTCTTCAGCCACTCCAAACCAGCCGCAATGCGGCGCACCTGACTGTTCTCGGCGGTCATTCGATGGAGGAATCCACTCTGTTCGCCTAGAAGCAGTTTGTAGAAAATCTCCCGGCGAATCAATGGCGCAAGGATCGGAATTTGAACTGGTTTCTTCAACAGGCAAACCAGCCGGACTAACGCCTCCAGAAGATCCTCATCCAAAGGACTCACGAAGAGGCCTCGCTGATGGCGCGGGTCTGATCGCGATGGCAGACCGGTCTCAAGGATCAGGGACGCAATCTCGGTGAAATCCAATTCCATACTAATTCCGAGGAAAGGCTTCTCCCGCGTTGCCTCCACGATTTCGCCGACAAGCGGCAGGTCAAGCGAGACGACAAGGTACTTACTGCGATCGTAAACGTAACGCTCATTATTCAGCAGAACACTCTTGACGCCCTGGGCGACAACACAGAAAATGGCGCGATCGACTGTATTTCGAGGTGCGCAGGTTGTGGATAATCTGGAGAGGTATAGACCCGGAATCGCGGTGACGTAAGCGCCATCTCTATCGCTCATCTCCGCGATCAATGCCGCTAGTTGCTCTATCCGCTCCACTCGTCCCGTCCTCCTCTCCAAGTGTGTCATCTCTCCGGTTAGTCACGCTGCGTAATCGTAGGATTAGGCAATCATTCCCGAGGATCGGTCAATTCGAGGGGAGACGGGGACTCATCAATTACCTATGCGGTATAACAAACTGGGTTCCACCGGGCTTTTCGTTTCGGAGCTATGCTTGGGCGCCATGACCTTCGGAGAAAATGTGGGCTACGAGAATTTCGGCGGGGTGCAGCAAGCCGAAGCAGACGCTCTGCTCGCTCGTGCCTTTGAGTCAGGCATTAATTTTATAGATACGGCCGACGTCTACGCAGCCGGCGATTCAGAGCGGATCACTGGACAGACCCTGAAGAATTTGGGGATCAAGCGCGACGAAGTTATCGTCGCAACAAAGGTGTTCGGCGAGATGGGTTCGAGGCCAAATCAGCGAGGATCTTCACGCGGCCATATCCTGGACGGTGCAAAGGCAAGCCTCGCCCGGCTGCAATTGGAATATATCGATCTGTACCAGCTACATGGTTTTGATCCTGCCACCCCCATTGAGGAGACCCTCGGGGCCCTAAACGATCTAATCAGGCAGGGGCTCGTCCGTTACATCGGCGTGTCCAACTGGGCTGCCTGGCAGATTGCAAAGTCGCTCGGCATCTCCAGCCTTTACAACGTGACGAAATTCGCTTCGCTTCAGGCGTACTACACCATAGCGGGGCGAGACTTGGAACGCGAAATTATTCCGATGCTGGCAAGCGAAGGCCTCGGTCTTTTGGTGTGGAGCCCCTTAGCGGGAGGCCTGTTGAGCGGAAAATACAGCCGCGAGCAGAAAGACGTTCAAGGGAGCCGCCGCACTGCCTTCGATTTTCCTCCCGTGAATATTGATCGCGCGTATAACGTCATCGACGTGTTAAAGGAACTAGCTGAACGGAAACACGTCTCTGTTGCCCAACTCGCTATTGCGTGGCTCTTGCATCAGCCCCGCGTCACAAGCGTCATTCTCGGAGCAAAGCGTCTCGAGCAGTTGAATGACAACCTGGGAGCTGTCGATGTCGTCCTCTCCGAGGAGGAACTGCAATCGCTTGACCACGTCAGTCAGCTTCCCGCCGAATACCCGGGGTGGATGCTGGCGTTTTGGAGTCAACAGCGAGCCAAGCAGTTGGAAGACTCCCGGTCCTGAGCCGTTGCATCTAACCCTCAAAATGGAACTCTCCAGCTTTCGCACCCTCGGCCGCTCGGGCTTAATCGTTAGTCCGCTCGCCCTCGGCGCCATGACCTTCGGCACTCCGCGCTGGGGTTCGCCAGACGACGTCTCCGAGGCCATCTTCCACGCCTACGTCGATGCCGGCGGCAACTTCATCGACACCGCCGACGTGTACGCCAAGGGCCGCAGCGAAGAGCTGGTCGGCAGCTACATCGCCGACCGCAGCCTGCGCGACAAGCTGGTGCTCGCCACCAAGTTCACCTTCAACACCGAACCCGGCAATCCCAACGCGGGCGGCAACGGCCGCAAGAACATGCATCGCGCGCTCGAAGGCTCGCTTCGCCGGCTGCGCACCGACTACGTCGACCTCTACTGGACGCACTTCTGGGATCTCGTCACGCCTGTCGAAGAGGTGCTGCAGTCGCTCGGTGACCTGCAGCGCGCTGGCAAGATCCGCTACTTCGGCCTTTCAAACGTGCCCGCCTGGTATGCCGCTAGGGCCGCCACGCTCGCCCACGCGCACACAATCCCCGGTCCCATCGCCCTGCAGATCGAGTACTCCCTCGCCGAGCGCAGCATCGAAGGCGAGCACCTGCCCGCCGCCCGCGAGTGTGGTCTCGGCGTCTGCGCCTGGGGCCCGCTCGCCTCCGGCTTTCTCACCGGCAAGTACCAGCGCGAGGGCGACGATGTCACCGGCCAGGGCCGGTTCGAGAAGCGCAAGCCCTTCCGAAAGTTCACCGACCGTAACTGGCGCGCGCTCGATGCCGTTCGAACAGTTGCCGCCGAGGTCGACCGCCCGCTAGCGCAAGTTGCACTCGCCTGGGCCTCGGCGCAGCCCGGCATTACCTCGCTCCTCCTGGGCGCCAGAGAACTCGAACAGTTGCACGACAACCTGGCCTCGCTGGACATCGGCCTCACCTCCGAACAGCTCCGGACACTGGATGAAAGCAGCGCGCTCGGCCCGATACACCCCTACCGAGTCTTCACGGGTGAAGTGAACCGTGGCATATTCGGCGGTGCGACCGTCCAGGGCTGGCACTAGCCGCTTACAGCAGTCTCACGGCCCTGAAATAGAAAGCGCGCCTGCCACCGGAGTTACCCTGCATCGCCGCGTATCCGCGAGCAACATGGAAAACCGCCGCCCCTCGCGATCGAAACGAACAAAGCCAACCCAGTCCGTTGCAGCCTTCTCAGGATGCAACGACAATACCCCGGAAAGAATCGTTGTGGCTCTCCGCCCAAATCCGGCAATGCGTTCATGCTCATCGACAAACAACAGCACGTTTGCTCTCCGGGCTGCCTCATCATGATTTGTCGCTACAACAACCTCAACTCCACCCTGTACGGGAACAACACGAAGAACCTTCCCGCTAGAAGTCTCTCCGGACATTAAGGGGAAGAGAGCATGGACAGGTTGCCCCGGCAATGCCGCAAGCCGGTCCGAATAAATCGACAAATGATTATCCTTCAATTCCGGCAAATAACGCTGAACAAAGCTCGGATGCGGAAATATGCTGCTGAGCAGTGAAGCGTCCAGAATTCCATTCTCAATACTCAATGCCGTCAATTGCTCGCTCGCGTTAAAGCGATCCTCGGATCGCAACCAGCGGGCCAATCGCACCTGCATGAAGAGCAGGACGACCATCGCGATTGCGCCGGTCACCCGCAACGAAAAAATTCTTTGCCGATCTCTCGCGAAGACCAGGATTGCCGCTTCAAACAGAGCCGCCCAACCCACCAGTGGCAAAGTCACATACCTGCCCGCCTTCGCTGCATCGAATCCGGCATCCTGCAGGTCCATTCTTCCCGCTGCCGTCGATAGTGCGGTCAGCAGGACAAACGCGTAGTATCCAAAAAAAAGTGATCGGCCAACCGGCGATAGAAAAACGTCACGGCGTCTCGCCTGGATTGCGAGCCCTACCCAGCCAAGCACGCTAATCGACCCGAAAACAAAGCCAACCCACGGAGCTCTCAACACGCCAAAGGGCATGCTCACGTAAGAAACGATAAATCCCAGGCAATGAACCGGATGCTCGACAAGGGCCAGAGCGTCAAGATGGCCGGGTGACCGGTATCCGATAAAGAACACGAAAACCGAAACAACGGCTGCGATGACGAGTGCCGCCATCCGTCCCTTCGCCATCCGGAAAAGCAGCCCCGCACCGATCAGCACGGGCCAAAGCAGCATGCCGTTGGCGGAACTGAACGTTGCAATCACGCCGCAGCAAATTACCCCAGCCAGCCACCACGGTTTCGCAGCGCTCTTCGCTCTCCCCAAAAGTGCCAAACCCAAAACCGCCGCCAATTGCACCAGAGTCCATTGCAGAAGGAACGGAGAACCCAGCACAAAAGCATTGAGAGGCCACCCCATGACGATTCCGGCCAACACAACGGCAAGAATCCTGCTGAAACGAGATACGGATCTTTGTTTCAAAGCCGCTCCCGCAAGAATCATCCAGATACCGAAGTAGCAGCAAGCGTTTAATACCGTCGGTAGCGCCTGCCGCCCACCGAGCCAGAGCATGTCGATGGCAAAGATGATCTCCGGAAAAACAATCCGGTGCTCATTATGTTGCCGCCAAAACACGGACAAGTCAAAGCTCTTGAACCCTTGAAGATCTTCGACAACTCTCCAGTAGTCCCACACTGGCAGTGGGTTGTAGTACTGCAGGATCTTATGTGCCGTGCTGAACCAATTAAAAGCGAACCATGCGACAAAAAACAACAGCGCAGCGGCACTCTTCCAATGAAGCGCCAGGGACACCCGCATCTCCTGGCAACGATAACGCCCCCACACCCTTAAGCCTGGCGCTTCGCGCATCGCCCCTTATCTGCCAGAGCCCCCGCCAGCGCCGGAAGAAGATCCGTAAACGCACGCCCTTTCACGACATAGCCGTCCGCCCCGCGCTGAAACGCCTCCTGGCGATAAAACGGACTATTATGCACCGTCAGAACAATCAGGCACGTCTCTGGCAACTGCGCCCGCAAACTCGGCAGCGCCTGCAGCCCGCTCAGCCCAGGCAAGGAGATGTCCAGAACAACTACCTCGGGCCTCGCGCGAAGCGCCGCCGGCAGCAATTCGTCTCCCCGCTCCACCGTCTCCACCACGTCGTACTCCAAAGCCAATAACCGCTGAATCACCTCGCGTATCAGCGGATGATCTTCCGCCAGCATCACCCGCAACCGATTCACGCTCGCGCACTCATCGGCACACGTACCAGCAGGGTAGTGCCTCCATCGGGCTGGCTGCTCAGAAGAAGGCTCCCCCCCACCAGTCGCGCCCGTTCCTGCATGCTGAGCAAGCCCAACCCGCCGTCGGCCCTCGCCTTGTTCAGGTCGAAGCCAGGTCCCGTATCTTCAATCATGAGTTGCAACTCGTTCCTATCCTCCAGTAATCGCATATAGACAGCCGATCCCGGCGCGTGCTTCCAGGCATTCCGTAGTGCCTCTTGCGCAATCCTGTACAGGCTGGTGCCCACATCGGGCGACGCCGGGCCGGAAAGCTCCCCCGCCGATAGCGTCACATCTACTCCCTGCCTCCGATAATCCTCCACTAACGACCGCAAGGCCGCTCCCAGTCCAAGATCCTCCAGCAACGACGGGTGTAGCCGATGCGAAAGGGCGCGTAGGTCAGCCGAAAACTTTGCGGCTTCGTCGATCACTCGCTGCAGGCCGGTCTGAACTTCTGGTGCTTGCGCATATTTGCGCATTCGCTCGGCCTCAAACTGAAGAAATGCAACGCGTTGGCCCAAGTCATCGTGTAGTTCGCGCGCCAACCGCCGCCGCCCCTCTTCTTCCACCGTAATGGCCCGGCTAATTAGCGCCCGAAAATCGGTTCGCGTGGTCCCCAGGGCCTCCGCCGTCAGCTCCACCTGCTCTTGGAGCCGCTCGCGTTCTCTCCTCTGGAACTCTTCCACCTGCATCCGTTCCGTCATATCGCAAAACACCGTCAGCGCCCCGCTGATCTCGCCCCAAATATTGCGAATCGGAGCCGCCTCATCCTGAATATGTATTTCGCGGCCATCTCTGCGAGTCAACACCAAACGCGCCTTCTCCTGTGTCACCCCACTGTCCAGAGCTCGCCGCAGCAAATGTGGCCGCACCGGCTGTTGATCGATCTCCAATAGTGGGTACACACTCTCAATCGGCTTTCCCAATGCCTCCGATTGACTCCAGCCCGTGATCTCCTCCGCCGCGGAACTCATGAATCGCACTTGCCCGGCCGCGTCGGTCGCGATGATGCCGTCCCGCGTGCTCTTCAGAATGGCCCCGAGCCAGTTCCAGGTCTCAAATGCCTCCTCCGACAGCCGCCGCTGCTGCAACGCCATTGAGATGGTGGTGTGAAGCTCCTGTGCGCGAAACGGCTTCACCAAAAGGCCAAACGGCGCCTCCAGTTTAGCCCGCTCAAACAGTTCGTCATCGGCGTAGGCAGCCGTATAAATTACAGGAATTTGCCACCGCCGCCGGATCTCCCCCGCTGTCTCAATCCCCTCCATCCCGTCCCCCAAACGCAGGCTCATCAACACAACATCGGGAAACATATGTCCCGCCAGGCGCACGGCCTCAGGCCCGGTACCCGCCACCCAGGACACTTGATAGCCCAACTTGGCCAGGCTCTGCTCCAGATCCAGCAACGCACTCTGTTCGGCCTCCACCACTAAAATCTTCGGCAAAGCCGTTGACATACTCTGCTCTTGTATCACGCCGTCTCGTCCTGTCTCCACCCCGCAGCGCTATTCAGGTTGGTTGCCCCGTTCGTCGCTTACCGAGGTGACTACTCCGGAAGTGACTGCTCCGGACGATTTTGCAGGATGATCCGCAGCGGTCAGCCAATCCAATTTACGCGGATCTGCGGTGGCGATGCGTGTGCGGTCAGCAATGGCGCGCTCTTTCGTGGGCCTTGCAAGCAGTTTGAGTGTGTTGTATGTCGTAAAAAAAACGTTTGTCCTTACCAGATCGTCCCGGAACGCAACCAGTGTGCGCTGCAGCCGTCCACGTCGCGGCAAAACGGGAATATCACCCACGCCTACCATCTGGGTCGGAGTATCGCAATCGTTTAATTGCACCACCGCCACTTTCCCGTCCGTCACAATCGGGTGTTTCGCTTTCAGATCTAGCTTCAACTCACCCGGAGCTCGCGGCAGCAGTCCCGCCGCCGCAACGCACCCGGTAAAAGCAAGGTCGTTCACCACCTTGGCCCGTTCACTATCGATATCGGGATCCGTGAAGTGTGTCCAGTGTGTCAGTTCAAACCGGAACCCGACATCTTCCGCGGCGGTCCCCAGCCAAAAGTCTGCTGGCCGGGAGGACTGCCAAAACCGCGCATGGTGACGCTTCTCCACCGTGTCGAGGCTCTTTTGGTGTACAAACGCCGAAGGCACTCCGCTCAAGGTCAGCGTGTTCATGGGCGCCCTTGAATAGCCATGCCGCTTGCAGAGTGCGTGGTACATCCGATACAGTGACAGCACCGATCTCCGCTGGGCCCGAGACCATCCCGATGCTTGGAAAGCTCGATTGATCTGCGCTCGGCTGCCAATCAACATCAGGTTGACAATGTCCGAAGGCCGCTCTCCTATGTAAGCCCGTGGCGCCGATGTCTTCAGCAATTGCGCAGCCTCTTTCGCATCATTTAGCGAAAGAGGCTTGATACGGACGAAATTACGGTGCACTGCCGGAACCTCTACCGCGGTCATCAGCCGCAGAATAAGCTCTGTGCCCGCCGGAAAATTAATCTCTGGATTTGCGGAAGGCGCGATCAAAGCTTTCACGGCTAATATGGGGAAGCCGACCGCGGGGTCTATCAAGAGCAAGGGAAAAGTGTAGTAAGAAAGGTTCGACGAGAGGCTCACAATCGGATGCATTCCATGCACCGTTCCCAGACGGTCCACATGTTCTTTGGCCGTTTCTACTTCAATCAACTGGGTTTTGACCGCGATCGTGGCGCCGCTTCGGAAGCGAAGTGTATGAAAATCGTAAGAAAGGCTAGCCGTGGAATGTTTCAGGCCCAATCCCATCGCGTGGACTTCAGCGATGGATCCAAGCAGTGTCGCTCCTTGTGGAACAAGGATTCGTCCGTGTTCACTAATGGGAGCGATGATCGTGGCCTCTACCGGATCGCCTTGATGAGAAAGGCGGGAACCGGTCGGCGCCCATAGCCGCACCTCCAGCCTTGTCCCGGCAGGCAACTCCTGCGCCGGCAAACGGAAACATGACAGGAAGGTTAACCCTGCGAGAATACAAAACCTGTAAAAAGTCTTCCTAAAAGCCTCTCGGCAACGCAGGACAACTTTCAGCATCTTCTTACATATAATAGGAAAGCTTCTCGTCGAAGAATGTTTCTTGTCGTGAAGTCCTGGGCCACATGCCTTCCCCGAAACTCGGAGCTCTCGTCTCGCTCACGGCGGTAGTAACCTAACGGCAACGAAGGCCCGATGAATCGGTCGGCTAAAGTAAATTGCCGTTTTCGAAAAAAATAAGTACGCCACTTCGTTCACTCCTGCGCCGCCAATCCCTGCTTCCGCCCGCCGCCCGCTTCAAAATGCGCTTCAATCTCCTCCAGCGTTTTGCCCCGCGTCTCCGGTAAAAAGAATACCGCAGTAATGAAATACACCACCGTGAAACTCGCGAACAGGAAGAACATCGTGGAATATCCATGCTTGCTCACCACCGGAAGAAAAATTGCCGCCAGTGTGGTCGAAACTACTTGATTAATCACTAGCGCGATACTCATTCCGTTTGACCGGATGCGCGACGGCATCAGCTCCGATAGCGCCAGCCACACGCACACACCCGGCCCCAGCGCATAAAACGCCATAAATGTGTACAGCACTCCCGCCACCAGCCAGCCATGCCCCGCATCGGGCACCGGAGCAAGAAACGCCCGGTCGATCTTCAAGGGAGCCGTGCGCGCCGCCTCTAAATCAGCAAACGGATTTTTCAAGAATGCCTCAAATTTATTGAGCGGAACACAACCCGCTCGGGTAATCCGAATCGGCGCGGCACCCCGATCGTCCGAACGCACAAAGGTCGTCGCTCCCGAAAATCCTCCATACGAATACATCACCACCAGCGACGCCGCCCGCTTTAGCGCCGCCCGCTTTAGCGCAGCCCGCTTTAGCGCACGGCTGCTATCGATCGCTTTTCCCGCCTCTCCCTTTGCCGCCAGCAGATTCTTCGCTTCGGCCTCATCGAACCGCAGCGTTACCGTCTGGTCAGGCCTGACCAGATTCTGAATCAACCCGTGGCAGTCCACATTGTTCTTTTCTGTTTCGAGGAAAAGCACGCCCACGGCAATCAACGAAACAGCAATCGCCGCCGTGCAGAGCACCAGCAGGAACTTGCGTCCCTTGCGATCCACCAGCATCATCCCGCCGATCGTCATGAAAAAATTCACGGCCGTGAAAAACACATAGCCCCAATGCGCGCTTACATCGGAAAGGCCGCTCTGCAAAAGAATGCTCGTGTTGTAACCGATAATCGAATTGATCCCCGTCGCCGTATTGCAGAAAAGAATCACGCACGCCAGCACAAACGGAACCACGTACTTCCGCCGCAGCAGCGAATCCTTCACCTTTTCTCCCGCCGACACCGGAGCCTTCGCCGCCGCCGCAATACTCTCCATTTCCTTCAACTCCACATCGGCTTGCTCGGTGCTCCGCGAGCGCAGCAAAGCCCGGTAAGCGGCCTCCCTTCTTCCGCGCCGGAACAGCCATCGTGGAGACTCCACCACGAACAAACTCCCAATCACAAACAGCATTCCCGGCGGAAGCGAAACCCAAAAGATACGCCGCCACGCCTGGTCTTTAAACGCGAAGATAGCCGCGGCGCCCGCCGTCTTCGTCACCTCCTCCACCCGATAGCTGTAGTAAATCCCGATCACCGCTGCCGCAAAAATACCCAGGGTCAGCAGCCACTGAAAAACGCCCGTACCCTTGCCGCGGCTCCCGGCCCCCAGGCACTCGGCCAGGTAAAGCGGAACCACCACCCCGATCAGCCCGCCGCTGATGCCCTGCAGCAGCCGCCCGAAGAACAGCGGCCCATAGCCATGCGACAAAGCAATCACCGGAATACTGGCAACAAAAGCGATTCCGCTGAGCGCCATCACCGGCTTCCGTCCCATCCAGTCCGTCAGCACGCCCGCGAACAAAGTGGAAATCACGCTGCCCAGCAGCACCGCCGCCACAATGATCGAAAGCTGCCCGGCATTCAGCCCCGCCGTCGCTTCCAAATAGGGCAGGGCGCCGCCGATAATACCCACATCCACGCCGTACAGCAGGCCGCCGAATCCTGCGACCAGCAGAACGAAGCGATTATAAGCGACCTTGTTATCGGGAACTGAAGGCATAGCTGCCTCGCCGGAAATCATCTGGTCCATCGTCTCAGACTACGACAACTTCTATGCCGGTCTGACGGATTTTTTGCAGCAGATCCTGGCTGATCCGGTCATCTGTGATCAACCGCTGTGCGCTCGCCAGGTCGCTGATGACCGAAAGACTGCGCCGGCCCATTTTGCTCGCGTCCGCAATCACCGTCACCTCGCTCGAAATCCGCATCATGGTCGTGTTCAGTTGTGCTTCCAGCAGATCGGGTGTCGATAACCGCATCTCCGGATCAAGCCCATCGATGCCCAAGAAAAAGTGATCCGCATGCAGTGCCCGTAACAACCCTTCCGCTTGCGGGCCCACAAACGAACCAGACACATGCCGCATCAGTCCGCCGATCATGATCACCGAAATTCTGGGAGTATCGATAAACTCCTGCGCAATATTCAATGCATGCGTGATCACCGTGATCGCTTCAATATTGGCCCGCTTAATCGCCCGCGCCAACTCCCCCGAAGTGGTCCCGGAATCCAGTATCACCGTCTGGTGCGATTTGATGAATCCCACCGCCGCCTGCGCAATGCGAGCCTTCTGCGCATGGTTCAGCGTCTTCTTGACATTCAACGGATAGTCGCCTTGCTGCTCCTGCGGTAGAATCGCTCCGCCGTACGACCGCAACACCGTACCTTCCCGCGCAAGCTGCCCTAAGTCCGCTCGCAGCGTAACGGCGGAAACACGAAAATGCCCTACCAAGTCCTCAACGCTCGCGCTGCCGTTTTTTCGCACCAGCTTTAAAATCTCGCGTCGTCTCTCGTCAGCCAGCATCTTCGATGGTTTCGGCGGCATAGTGTCCAATCCAGTTCCAAGCTAGTTCAATGGTTTCGGAACGGAAGATTCCAGCAATCGCTCGTGTGGCTCAATCGCCCCCACCAGTGGACCCGCGTACTCGCGGAATGCCGGCAGAACATCATTTCCCGCCGCATTCATCCACTCCGCGGGAAACAGCCGCTCCGTAAACGCCACCTGCTCCAGTTCCACCAGCCCCGTCTCCACCGCATAGCCCCTGCTCGCGGTGCGCTGTAGCGTCACCATTTTCCCCGACTCGCCCTCGGCCGCCGCCTCCACCGCCTTCCGGCCGCACAACCGGGCCTCCTCCCAATCCACTTTCGAAATGTACGCCGCACTGGAACGCCCCAATAAGCCGGGCTTCTCGCTGCGCGCCCGCAGTCCTAAATGTTGCGACACCAGCAGTGCCAAACGATGCGCAAGATTCATCGCCAACGATCCGCGTGAGCCCGACCGCGTGTCCGCTCCAAACGGCTCTCCATGCTCATCCAACTGGCCCTCGCAAACCGCCACCACGCACCGGCCCAGCCGCTTATAAACACCTGACACATCGGCAAACAACTGCTCCAGCGGCAGCCGGCGCTCGGGAAAATAAATCAAATGCGGCGCATCGTCTTCCTGCTGCCTCGCTAACGCAGTAGCCGCCGCTAGCCAGCCCACATTGCGGCCCAACACTTCGATGAACTCCACTTGCTGCGGAAGCGCCCGGTTATCCGCGCCGATATCCCGCGCCGCGCACGCAAAAAAACGCGCAGCCGAGGCGTACCCCGGCGTGTGATCGATATGCATCAAATCGTTATCGATCGTCTTGGGAATACCAATAATCTGCAGTTCGTATCGTTCTTCTTCAGCCGCGATTTGAAGCTGCTGTGCCGTAGCCATCGACCCATTCCCGCCCGTATAAAAGAAATAACGAACATCGTGAAAACGAAAGATCTTAAGGACGCTACCCAAATCCTTCGCCGATACTTCCTGCCGCGACGACCCCAACGCCGAAGCCGTCCCTCGCGCTACGCTCTGCAGCAAAGTCTCCGGCTGTTGATAAAGATCGAGGAAATCCTCCCGCAGCAGGCCCGCGATACCAAATCGTGCGCCATAAAGGCCCGTGATCTCCGAGTGCTTTCGCGCCTCTTCCACAGTCCCCAACAAACTTGCATTGATCACCGGCGTTGGGCCGCCGCTATGCGCCACCACTGCTATTCCCTGTCGCATCATGCTCCCGGTCTACTTCTCAAAAGCGGCCGTCCCGCCTATCTTCCGCACGCATCTCGCACCGGCCAGCGCTCCCGCCTTCGCGCATGCCTCCAGCTTCGCTCCCGTCAAAAACTTCGAAAGGAACCCAGCATTGAAGCTGTCGCCCGCCCCCGTCGTATCCACTGCTTCTGCGGCCGTCGCCGGTACACGAAAACTCTTGCCCGCGCTCGCAATGGCCGCTCCCTTCGCGCCCAATTTCACCACCACCACCCGCGCCAGCTTTGCCAGTTGGAGCGCTGCCGTCTCGGGCTTGCGCATGCCGGTCAGCTTCCGTGCCTCCTGCTCATTCGGAAAGAAGATGTCGGTCTGCTTCAACGTATCCCGCAGATGGGAATCCCATCCCTCGGTCGGGTCATAGTTGCAGTCCACCGATGTTGTCAACCCCATCTTCCTCGCCTTCGCAAATACAGCCGGTGCCTCAGCCTGGAACCCAGCCAGCAGAAAATAAGCGCCTACATGCAAATGGCGCGCCCCTCGCATCTGCGCTTCGCTAATATCCTTCGCGCGCAACATAGGGATCGTTCCCGGATACGTCACGGCCGCCCGCCGCCCCTGGTCGCTGTGCCAAATCGTTACGCCGGTCTTCTCGCGATCGGTTCTGCGCAATCCTTGAAGGTCCACCGGTCCGCTCGCCAGCTTTTCCTCGACGAACTTCCCGAAGTAATCTCTCCCCACCACGCCCACAAAGCTCACGCTTCTTCCTAGCCGCGCCAGATTGAAGGCCGTGATCGCGCTCGATCCTCCCAGCAGAAGGTGCAGACCGCTCGCCAGCTTCTCTTTCCCCACCTCCAGCCGTGTCGTGCCCTCCACCAGCAAATCCACATTCGCCTCGCCCGCCACCAGGCAGTCAAACATGCGACAAATCCTCGTGCGTCCGGAACTCCTGCACCACCCGCGTGATTGCTCCGGTTGGGCTCGGGTTGTCCGGGTCTAATCCCATCTTCAGACTCAGATGATAGGCCAGCAATTGAGCAAACGGAATCTCAAACGGCACTCTCCATCCGTCAGCTAGGCCGGAAGCATTCGCCGGAACCATTGAATCGAACACGTCCGCTCCGTCACCCTCCCGCGTAATCGCCACAATGTGTCCCAACCGTTTATGACGCAGCTCTTTAATCAAATCTTCTTCGTAAAGTCGCCGCTCCGGCAACGACGAAAAGAAGCAAAGCACCGGCGTATCCGGCCTCAGAAAGCTCATCGGTCCGTGACGCAATCCCAGGAACGTTTCGGGAAGCGTCACTACCTGCCCCGCCGTCATCTCCAGAATCTTCAGCGATGTTTCCGCCGCCAGCGCCTTCAACGGACCGCTCGCCAGAATCACCACCCGATCCGCCGTCCGTCCCGCCGCTTCTTCCGCTTTCGCGTCCAATTGTGGCAAAGTTTCCTGTACGCGCTGGCTCACATGCGGAATAGCGTTCTCCAGTTCGACGTCCCCTCGCAAGCAAAGCCCCGCCAGTACCAAGTTCGAAAACGAGCTCGTCATCGCCAAACTCTGATCGTTCGTCCGCGGATCGAGCACCAAACTTTCCACCCCGCCAAGCTTCGCCAGCCGTCCCTCGCCATTGCACGTAATAGCCAGGTGCTTCACCGTGGGAAACAACCGTTGAACGCGCCGCACCACCGCAATGCTCTCAGGACTTTCCCCTGATCGCCCCAGCGATATTAAAAGGCCGTCTCTCACGAAATAAGGAAACCGTTGCCGCATCTCCTCTGGCGAAGCCACCAGCAGATCGGTAGTCGGAGCCGCCTGCGCTCCAGGCCACGAGTCCACCAATGCGCAAGCCGCATACGCCGACGTTCCCGCGCCCGTCGCCAGCACGCTTCCCTGTAGTTGTTCCCCGCTGATCCCGCTGCGGCGCACCCGTTCGAGCGTCGTTGGCCACAGTTCCGGCTGCCGGAAAATCTCCGCCCGTGTCAGTGCTCCCGCTACGTCGTGGTTACGTCGATTCATCAGACAGCAGAATATCGTAAACAGTCGAAAGCGTCAATGCTGATCTCTCCCTGGCAATGTCATCCATTTTCTTCAGGAATTTACCTTGACAGCCGTTACGCCGGAGCGCAAACATAAAGCAAACTTCTGAAAGTATTCGAAAATGCATTCACTCCTCTCAATTCCTTTGCGCTCAATGCTCCTGCTCCTCAGCCTCACGGTGTGCCTCTGTGCCGGTCCCGCCTATGTCCGCACGGATGCGAATCGATTCATCCTCGGGAACGACTACCTGCAGCGAACCATTCAAATAACGGATGCCCACGTCTCCACCATCGAATTTGAGAACAAGCTCTCCGGCCGCACCTACAGTGTGGAAGGCAGCGAATTCGCGCTGGAACTCAACTGGGAACCGTTGGATTACGAAAAGGGCGCCGAGAACCCATGGAAGCTCAATACAACCAGCTTCCAAGTGGATTCTCACGCTGTTTTAGACCTTGCCAGCGGAGGCAAGCAGCTCATCATCACGCTCTCCAATCACGACAGGAAACCGGCTATCGAAGCCCGCCTCATCTACGAAATTCTCCCCAACGACCGCTACACGCGCCAATGGCTGCAGATTCACACAAAGGGCCCAGGCGAGCTGTTCGTGAACTACGCCGCCCCGCAATCGAACATCTGGCCCGCCGTCACCCCCTCGCTCGGCGGCTTTGGCCAGCCGGTGTTTTCAAAGGACTTGTTTTGGGGCCTGGAATACCCCTCCGGCCTCAACCGCATCGCCGGTCACGAAATCTCGCTTGGTTCATACGTCGGCCTGAACATCCCCGCCGAAGGCTTCACTACCGAAAAAGCCGTCATCGGCGTCGCCCCGCCCGGTGAAGTGCAGTCCGCCTTCTTCTCTTACATCGACCACATTCGCGCCCGCCCCGTCCGCCCCTACGTCCTCTACAACACCTGGTACGACCTGCAACGCCTCGCCATGAACGGCCAAAATACCGTCGAGCGCGTCCATCAGCTCGACGCCATCTTGCAGAAGAAATACAACATCAAGCTCGATTCCTTTGTCCTCGATGACGGTTGGGACAACATGCAGCAGCTCTGGCGAATCGACACCATCCGCTTCCCCGGCGGCTTCCACAATCTCACGTCTGCCCTGACCGGGATTGGCAGCGGTCTCGGCCTCTGGTATGGTCCGGTAGGCGGCTACGATCACCGCTCCATCCGCATCGCCACCGGCCGCCGCCAAGGAATGGAGGTCGAGTCGAACGGCGATTACCTATGTCTCGCCGGCCGCCACTACAGCCGATACTTCACCGACTCGCTGCTCGATATGCAGAAAACCTATGGCATTAACTATTTCAAGCTCGACGGCGTTCCCTTCGGTTGCAACGAGCCTGACCACGGCCATCCCACCGGCATCTATTCGCGCGAAGCCGACGAGCGCGTCTTCATCAATCTCCTCTCAAAGCTCCGCCAGCAGAAGCCCGACGTCTTCCTCAACGTCACCACCGGCATCTGGCTCAGCCCCTGGTGGCTCCAATACGCCGACACCGTCTGGATGGGCGGCGAAGACTCCGGCTATCTGCAAACCTTGCCCACGCTCAGCCCTCGCCAAAGCGCGATCAGCTATCGCGACGCCGTGCTCTACAACAACTTCGTCCGCGAGCAACTGCAGTTCCCGCTCTCGTCGATCATGACCCACGGCATCATCCGCGGCAAATACAACCTGCTCGGCGGAGCGCATGAATCCCTCCCCGACTGGAAAGACGAACTGGTCCACTACGCCAGCGTCGGCAACATGATGGTGGAACTCTACATCACCCCCGAACTCCTCAACGGCCCCGAGTGGGATGCCCTGGCCGCCACCCTCCACTGGGCCAAAGCCAACCAGCATCCTCTCCTCGACAACTCGAAGATCGTCGGCGGAGATCCCGCCCACCGCGAGCCCTACGGCTTCGTCCACTACTCGCCCGAGAACGTGATCGTCACGCTCCGTAACCCCTTCGCCCGCCCGCAAACTGTTCGCTTGCCCCTCGACCGCAACTCCGGCTTCGAACGCACCGCCAACACCTACCGCCTCGAAACGGTCTACCCCTTCCGCAAAACGGAAACGGGAACATTCACCTATGGCGACACCCTCAGCGTGGAGCTAGGCGCATTCGAAGAACGCGTTCTGCAACTGCGTCCCACGCAGAACGCCAAGCAACCCTTGCTCGTCCGCGGAGCCCGCTACTCCGTCGAAGAAACCGGAAACCGCGGAGCCGTCATCCACCTCTACGCGCCCGAAGGAGCAAAACGCTCCATTACGATAACGGGAATTGCCGCCGGTCCCCACACCTACGAAACGCAGTTCGGCAACGCAGCGCAAAAACAGACCTCCGCCTTTGCCGTATCCACACCCAACGTCAACGAAACGCCAGGGAAGGGAACCACCCTCGACGTCCATTTCCAGATCCCGCCAGACTATCCGCAAACCACCGTAGCCTTTCTCTTCGAGCCCGCCACGCCGACCAGCAAAATGCAGGCCACCCTCACCGACAACGCAAACGCACTACCACTCAAAACCGAAAACGGCGGCCAGGATAACTGGAAATGGTTCTCCGCCACCCTCACGCCCGGCATCCACAACCTGCACTTTGCGCTGAACCTGACGGGAACAACCGCAAATTACGGAACCCTCTCCGGCTGGGCCATCGCAAAACGTCACCTCGCCGAAGCCAACATTCACGTCAATCTCGGCACCAACACGGTTCTAACACCCCAGTCGGACCTGCTGCCCGTCTCGAACGATACCGAAAGCACCACCGTCCAATTCCTGGAACAAACTATTCGCTGAAAGGTGGTAATCACCTAATGCCCCCCTATGACAACGCCCCGAATTGCGGTCAGGCAGGCGACTGTCGCGGACCTGGATGTTCTCGTACCGCTATTCGACGCCTATCGGCAGTTCTACCGCCAGCCGAGCGATCCGGAGCAAGCTCGTTACTTCCTGCTGGAGCGTTTTGAGCACAGCCAGTCAGTGATCTTTCTGGCCTTTGACGGTGCATCCGTTATCGGGTTCGTCCAGCTATATCCCAGCTTCTCTTCCAGCGCCATGCGGCGAATTTTCATTCTTAACGATCTCTTCGTTACTCCGGAAGCACGCGGACACGGAGCAGGGTCCGCGCTGCTCCGGACGGCTGCCGAGTACGGACGCCGCCTCGGTGCGCTACACCTCGTGCTCTCGACGGAACTCGGCAATACCACGGCTCAATCTGTGTACGAGCGGCTAGGCTGGAAGCGCGACACGGCCTTCTGCGTGTACCAATGGGCATTGTAGAAGACAGATTTGCTCATCCCTGCTCACGCGCAATCGGAAACCCGATCCGGCGCTTCGGCTCCACCTCGGCGGGTTCGATCAAATGCTGGATGGTTTCAAAAACATACTGCACGCGCCCTTCCTGCTCCGCTTGCCGCCACTCGAGCTGGTCGAGCCGATGCGCCAATTCTTCATTCGTGGCCAGCAGTTGCCGCAGCCGGACGAACGTCCGCATAATAGCGATATTGACTTCGACCGCCCGCGGACTGGTCAGCACTCCGGAGAGCATGGCAATACCCTGTTCGGTGAAAACATAAGGGCGAAAACGGCGACCGCCGCGACCCATCGCGTTTGAGATGCCAATTTGGCATCTCAAAGCCTCCGTCTCTTCTGCGGTGAGCTGAAACATGAAATCTTCTGGAAAGCGCCCCGCATTGCGCCGTACCGCCCGGTTGAGTGCTCCGGTTTCCACTTGGTACAGAACCGCTAAGTCCGCGTCCAGCAGGACCTTGTGCCCCCGAATGAGCAGAATACGGCTCTCAATAAGGGCAACGGGCGGGTTTTCGGCTGTTTCGGGCATTTTTGCCAATTCCTAAGTGTATATAGGCGGCGTCACTTGCCCGTCCTGACCTCCGACCCGCCGCCCGCTCCAGCGCTGCCCGCTTCAGCGCAGCACCATTCCAGCGCCGCCGTCAATAGCACTTCCGCCGTCGTAATCACGGACGAAACCTCCACATACTCATCCGGATTATGCGCCCCGCCGCCGCACGGCCCAAACAGCAGCGCCGGAATCCCAAACTCCCGCTGCAGCAAAAACGCATCGCACGGATAAGGAGCCGCCGAAATCACCGGAGCCGCCTTCATCACCTTCTGGACACTCGCCGCCATACACCGCGTCCAGGGATGCGCCTCTTCCAACTCATGACCGAGCAAAGGAGGATCATAAAGCGAACTCCACCGGATCGGATGCACCCTAAAAAACGGATCTGCTTCCTGAAACTCCTGCAGCGACCGCCGCACCTCCCCCAGCACCGCCGCTACATCCTCCTCCGGTAAAAACTGAAAGTAAACGCGAACCGCCCCCGTCGTCGGAACACTCAGCGGAACATCGCGATCCAGCCGGTTCGCCTCCACCGCCAAAACCTGCACCGGAGCCGGATCGGCAACCGCCGCATAAGCGCCATTGGTTCGTATCCCCCGCCGCCGCACCACCCAACTCTCCACCCACTGCAGAAGCCGCCCCAGCGGTATCGCCGGACTCACCACTTCGCCTTGCGAAAAATACGCCGCCGCGTCGCCCGCCTCCACCTGCAGATCCACCACAAAGCCGCCCCGGCTCGCCCGCAGAATTTGAAGTTGCGTCCCCTCCGAAACCACCGCCGCGTCCGCAAGATCGCCCTTCAATCGCCCCGCCAGCGTTCCCCCGCCGCCGCCCCACTCCTCATCCACCACTGACTCAAAAATCAAATCGCCCGCCAGCCGAACGCCTGCGCGTTTCAACGCCGCCATCACCGCCGCCTGCGCCACCACGCCCGCTTTCATATCGAAGCTGCCCAGCCCATATATCCGCCCCTCGCGTAACTTCCCCGACCACGGTGAATCGCGCCACCCGCCCCTGCCCGGCGGAACCGTATCGATATGACCGTTCAATAGAAGACTCCGTCCTCCTCCCGACCCCGCGAACCGAACCGCCAAATTCTTCCGGCCCTTGTACTCCCGATCCGCGCGAACGCATCGATGCCCGGACGCGGCCAGAAAATCCAGCGCGTACATCTCCGGCCGTATCTTCCAAGCGCGCAAAAACTCCCGCAGCACCAGTTGCGCCCGCGTCTCCGTTCCCTCCGGCGGAACGTTCACGCTATCTGTGCGAACAAGATGCTGTAAAAGCCGCATCATCTCCCGCCGTACCGGCTGAAGCATCCTCCTCGCATCAAAAGCCACAGGCCTATCCATGTTCTCAATGTTAAGTTCCAACAACGGACGAAACAAGTCGAAAGTCAGCATGGCCGCTCCATGCCCCTAATAATTGTTGCTCCAGCTCCACGCACATGCCTTGTCTGTCATCCGGATAAGGAATTCAGGGTTCGTGACGATCAATCAAAACCTTTCGCTATTCTTCTCTTGCTTTCGATTGTTATGTCTGCCATAATTTCGAGTCAAGGTGGTCCGTCGCGAAAACAAAGGAAGACCGCCTACGCCGCCAAGAAAGGTGCCCTAGATGAACAACTCTTTCCCGCCGAGCAGCTATCGCCGACGGTTCTATCTACAGATTTGCCTCATTCTTTCCGCGTTCCTGACGATATCCATTGGCGCTCATGCGCAGTACACCACGGCAAGCATGAATGGTACAGTCACCGATCGGTCAGGAAGTGCGGTTCAGGGCGCTCACGTAGCCGTTCGGAATGTAAATACCGGTTCGCAAACAGCCACAACCACGAATAATGCGGGAGCCTTCACCGTTCCTGCTCTTGGGGTAGGAACGTACCAGGTTACGATCGAAAAGTCCGGATTCAACAAGTCCGTGCAAACAGGAATCAATTTGGCGGTCGGCCAAGTCGCAAATGTCCCCGTGACGCTCACGGTCGGCGATGTCAGTCAGTCCGTGACCGTTTCGGCGAACGCCCAAGTCATTGAAACCCAGACCGGCACGGTAAGTCAGGTGATTGATCGACGAAAAATTGTTGACCTCCCGCTAAATGGCCGCCAGCCGCAGGCGCTCCTGTTCTTGGCGGCGGGAACAGTCAACGAAACCGGCAATTACTGCCTGACCGCCTGCCAGGGCGGCGTCTATCCAGGAGAGCAGGACCAGAACGTCGGCGGTGCCGGGCCGCGTGCCGTCAATTTCCAAATGGATGGCAATAATCACAACGATGTATATCTCAATACCAACCTCCCGTTCCCGAACCCGGATGCCATTCAGGAATTCAGTGTCCAGTCGGACAATCTGTCCGCGCAGTACGGTGTTGGCGCGGGCGCGGTCGTCAATATCATCACAAAGTCCGGCACCAATGAAATACATGGCGATGCCTTCGAGTTCATTCGTAACGGCGCCGTAAACGCCCGCAACTTTTTTGCTCCCACGCCCGATACCCTCAAACGGAATCAATACGGCGGAGACATAGGCTTTCCCATCCTCAAGAACAAGCTGTTTCTTTTCGGCACTTATCAGGGAACGCCCATCCGCAGCGCTGCCCAGGGTATGGTGTCCTTTGTTCCCACCGCGCAGGAGCGTACGGGAAACTTCTCCGATATCTCGACTCCCATCGTCGATCCCAACACCGGCGCTCAATTCGCCGGTAATATGATTCCCGCCAGTCGCCTCAGTCCGGCGGCGCAAAAACTCCTCCAGACCATTCCCTTGCCTAACGGACCCAATGGTGAAGTGACCTACGCGGGGCCGAGCCTTATTCAGAACGATAACCAGTGGATGGTAAAGCCCACCTGGATTAGCGGAAAGAATACCCTAAACGGCAGCTTCTTCTGGACGCAATTCGATGAGCCTCCCGATATCGCGGCAGCACGCCGGAACCTCCTTGCGGCAGACAACCAGGGAAACCATATTAAAGTCCAGAACCTCGCGTTGAACGACACCTATACCGCATCCGCCAATCTCCTGTTCAACTCGTGGTTTGGCTGGACCTCGCAAACCGGCGGATTTCGCTCCGGCGCGCCCTATAGCCTCAGTAGCCAGGGAGTTCAAGTCGCTTCACCCCCCATTCCGCAAATCTACATTTATGTGCCGGGATACTTCACTATCGATACCACCGATTTCGGGAACTTCGATCGCGGCTCGTACACCGGGCGCGAAGACGTCACACTCGAAAAGGGCTCTCACGAGCTTCATCTTGGAGGCGAGTTCATTCGCGTAACGAACAACATCCAAAACGGCTACACGCAATCGGGCGAGTTCAATTTCGCGGGCGCGCTGTCGGGAACCAACATCAGCGATTTTCTGCTTGGCAACCAATCGGAGTTCCTGCAAGGCGGCGGCGAATACAAAAACCTTGAGGGCGTGTTATGGAGCTTGTACGCGCAGGACAATATACGCGTCACTCCGAAACTTCACGTCGAACTCGGAATCCGTTGGGATCCTTATTTCCCCTACACTGAAACGCACGGACGTGTGGTGTGCTACCAGCCCGGCGTACAGTCGCAAAAGTTCCCGAACGCGCCAACCGGACTCATCTTCGGAGGTCCCCATCACGACGCTACCTGTCCGGCAAACAGCGGGTCGGACACAAACGCGATGAACTTTGCCCCGCGTGCGGGCTTTGCCTACCAGCTTGGATCGGACGGCAAAACAGTCATTCGCGGCGGCGCTGGAATCTTCTATTCCCCCATTGCCCTCAACTTAACCAATGGACAGGTGGATACCGCGCCGTTCAGCCCGCGCTTTGACCTGATCGGTAACGTCAGTTTCGACAATCCATTCGGCAGCCAGGGGTTGGCCAATCCGTTTCCCGCTCAGTTCGCCTCATCCGCGCCCGCGAAAAACGTGCAGTTTTCCTTGCCCGTCTCCGTTTACACCTTTATGCAACCTCATTGGCAAGAACCGCGCCTTGCCACTTGGAACCTCAACGTAGAACGGCAATTCGGAAAATCTTGGGGCCTCCGGCTCGCCTATGCGGGAAACAAGGGAACGCATCTATACAACGGAACACTGAACTTTCCAGAAGTAAACCCAGCCTTGTATATTCCGGGTGCTTCCACCGAAGATAACTTGCAATCGCGCCGCATCAATCCGGCCTTCGGTTCCGTCGGAACTCTATACTCGGACAACAACTCGCATTACGAATCCTTTCGCGTCAATGTGCAAAATCGCATCAGCAACGGTCTGTCAGTGCTGGCAAACTACACCTGGTCGAAGATGATCGACGACTTCGGCAATACCACTAGAACCGATCCATTCAACCGCCGCTTCGATTACGGCGTCTCGAACGACGACGTTCCTCAAGTCTTTAATCTCAGCGTGGACTGGTCGCTTCCCAAAGTCCCACTGCACGGGATAGCCAGCGCAATCTTGAATGGTTGGGAGTTGAACGGTCTAACGAACTGGAGAGCAGGTTTCGCTTACTCGATTTTCAGCGGAGTGGATAACTCGCTTAGCGGAGTCTATGCCGACCGGGCGGACACTACCGGCATCAGCCCTATTCTCAGTTCTGGCCGCCCGCACGGGCAATTGATTCAGCAGTACTTCAACGTGAGCGCATTTACTCCGAATGCGATCGGTACCTTCGGCAACTCCGGTAAGAACATTTTACGGGGACCCCGTAGTTTCAATACCGACATGAGCCTGGTCAGAAACGTAAAGCTTCACGAGCGATTTGACATCGAGCTTCGAGCAGAGTTCTTCAACGTGTTCAACAACGTGAACTTCTTTCAGCCAAATAATTTCCTGAGTTCCGGCGCGTCCTTTGGAACCATTACCGGAGCATCCGACCCCCGCATTTTGCAGGGCGGCGTAAAGCTCTCGTTTTGACAGGTGAACCCGTGTTGCGCGCATTGACTTACACTGAGATTCGGATGCCCGCTAAAGAATTCCATTTGCTAGCGGAAGAGAGGCGGCGGGAGATTCTGAAGATCCTAAAGAAAGATGGCCGCGTATCCGTCAGGAATCTTCTAAGACGCTTCGATGTCTCGGCCGTCACGCTTCGAGCGGATCTTGGTCAGCTCGCGGAAAAGAACTTTCTGGTGCGGGCCTATGGAGGAGCAACGCTTCCTCACGAGCCTCATCGTGATATCCCGTTAGCCGTAAAAAAGACCATACATCATGGTGAGAAAGTAAGAATCGGGCGCGCTGCCGCAAAGCTTCTGAAGCCGCATCAAACCGTCATTCTCGATTCAGGCACCACCTCCATTGAAGCGGCCAAAGCAATAAAGGAAGGGTCTGTAGCTCCCCTCACCGTCGTCACGCATGCCTTGAACATCGCGCAGGAATTTACCGGGTCGCCCCACATCTCAGTTATCATGATCGGCGGCATCATGCGGCACGTCTCTGGGTCGTTCGTCGGCCCTCAAGCCGAGCGTATGATTCGGGAACTGCATGCAGATCAATTCTTTTTAGGTATCGACGGACTCAGTACCGGCATGGAACTCTCCACTCCCGATCTGCTGGAAGCGCAGCTCAATTCCATCATGATGGAGGTCGCGCAGGAAATCACCGTCATGGCCGACGCGAGTAAATTCGGCCGGCGAAGCCTATCCGTAATAGGCGATATACGAAGGGCGAAGCGCATCATCACCGATGGCCGGGCAAGCCCTGAAATGCTAGACCGCATCCGTCAAACAGGCGTGGACGTGATTCTTGCTTAGAACGATGTATGCGGTAAGGCTTGCCGCCTCCAGCTTTGCTGCGGGTCTGCTGCTTGGTATCTGCGGTGTCGCGGCGCAGGTCCTGCCGCCTTCCGCCGGCGATCGCCCGCTGCACGTAAATGTAAACCCCAATGGCAGCTATTCCATCGGGCTGTCGGATTCCGGCTCATACTTACTAACAGCGGATGCCGCCGCTAAAGTAAATGGGCGCTGGCTTCATACGGCTGATTATCCCCGGCATCAGGTAACGCGCTCGGCTGCTCCAGGAGATCTCGGAGCTACCGCAAGCTGGCGCGTCACCTGCTCGGGCCTCGCCGGACAGCCCGACCTCATCTATCATCTGCGTTCTTATTCGCAAAAACCTTTCGGTGACATTCAAGTAACTGTCCAAAATACAACCTCCAAAACTATTCAAGTCGAAGCTATCCGTTCCTTGGATGCAGCGAAAGAATCCACGCTCGATCTCGGCGGTCCGAATGCCGACAATCGAGTCCTCTCCGATAGCTTCAGCGAGGATCGCCCCGCCATGAAACTTCACGATTTTGCCGAGGTCGAACATGGCATGCATCGCGCTGTCGGTAGTCAGCTCATCTATAACCGCCAGAGCCGCGAAAGCCTCTTTCTGGGCGCACTCACGTCAGATCGTTTTCTTACTGTCCTTCGTCTTCACGTCGCTGGCTCTTCCGGCAATGCTCCCCGCTTCTCCGGATATGAAGTGGATTCAACCGGAACCACTGAGCTAGCGGAAGAGAATTCCCTTGAGCACTCCCCGGCGGAGGATCGGGTGCAACTGAGTCTGCCGGTCGCCCCCGGTGCCGAACTCTCCTCGGAGCGGTTGCTCTTCAGTCTGTCGAGAAATTATCACCAGCAGTTAGAAACCTACGGCTCATTGATCCGAAAAATCCATCACGCAAGAACTTCGGCGCCTGCCTTGATGGGCTGGTGGAGCTGGACGGCCTACTATTTCGGACTGAATGAAGGAGCCGCTTTGACCAATGCCCAGTGGGAAGCGGAGCATCTCAAATCGCTCGGCTACAACGTCTTTCATGTCGACGAAGGCTATCAATACGCTCGCGGAGAATACAGCACGCCTAACGCTACTCTCTTTCCTCGCGGCGTTGCCCCCGTCGAGTACAAGGTGCGCGGACTAGGGTTGCTTCCCGGTATCTGGACTGCGCCCTTCGAGGTATCGGAGCGGTCCTGGGTCTATCGAAACCATCTGGATTGGCTTGTAAAGAACGCAAAAGGCCATCCCATTCACGCAGGCACCGTAGTGGACAACAAAGATAAGTTATTCATCTTAGATACGACGAACCCAGGTGCCCAAGACTACTTACGAAAAACCTATTCGACGCTCGTGAATGACTGGGGTATCCGCTACATCAAAATGGATTTCATGGACGATAGTGCCATTGAAGGCTACTACTACAAGGAAAATACAACCGCATTGGAGGCGCAGCGAATTGGCCTGAAAATCATCCGCGACACCGTCGGCGACGCTGTCTATTTGGATAAGGACGGCAGCCCGATGCTGAATCCCGTCGGACTGGTAGATCTCGGTCGGATCTCGCAGGATACCGGTCACACCTTCGATGCCAGCAAAGAAGCGGCGCCCGGGATCGCCGCCCGCTATTACATGAACCGCAACTTCTTCGTTGCCGATCCCGATGCCTTTACGGTGTCCACGCAAACCATTAACGATCAGTCCTGGCATGAGGGTAAACATCCCGCTACCTTGGACGACGCCAGGGTTTCCATCGCGCTTGCCGCTGTCTCCGGTGGAATGCTGGAGATCGGAGATAATCTTCCTTCGTTAGCCAAAAGCCCGGAGCGTCTCGCACTGATTCAGAATCAAAACCTGATCGATATGGCGCGTCTGGGCCGGGCATCCGTTCCGGTCGATCTGATGAGCTTTGCGCCCGAAGATCAACAACCCAGCATCTTCTTCCTCAAGGAAGACAATCGGCAGAGTATTCTGACTGTTTTTAATTGGACGGACAAGAAACGAGATCACACAATCGATCTCTCCGCCCTCGGCTTGCCTGCCGATGGCCAGTATGTAATCACTGACGTCCTGGGCGAAGACAAGATTTCGACTCAGCCCTCCGGGGTTCTAGCGATTCATCAACCGCCCCATTCTGTGCGGGTGCTGAAAATCATCGATGCGCGCATTCCGGCGGTCGCTCCAGCGGTAACCACCGAGCATCCCTCAACTGCAAATACCGGAGAAACGATGAAATTCGCCGCGCGCGCTAACGCCGAAAATCCAGTCCTTTCGTACACCTGGAATTTTGGCGATGGCGTGACGCTGCAGGGCAGCGACGTGAACCATGCCTACACCGAGCCGGGTGAATACAAAGTGCGGCTCACGGCCACTGGTCTCAACGGCTTAAGTCGGGAGAGCAATTTCCAATTGCATATCTCCGGCCATTTACCCACCACCTTTGATCCTCAAAACATCAAACGATATCGCTAGTCCCCGGGCACGGCCCTTTAATCCTTCAAAAAGAAAGTCCGCCACACCGTGTCCACCATCGCATGCGTCAGTGCCGGTGCCATCAAGCTCTTGCTCTTCACAAACGCCGAGCCGTAAAACCAGCCCGCTACCGCCGCCAGTCCCACATAGCGCCAGTTCGGAAACGGAGCGTGCAGAATATGAAACAAACCGAAAAGACACGACACGATCGCCTGACCCTTGCGCGCGGACCCAACACTATTTGAGATCAACGTCTGCAGGAACCCCCGGAAAAACAACTCTTCCAGCAACGCAACAAAAAGGAAAATCTCCACATAGCTTACGCAAAATGCCGTAACGCCTGCTCTTCGCGGATTCCACCGTGTAAAGTGCATCGCTAGGCTGGAAGGAATGGCAATTACCGCGAACAATACGAAGTTCAGCGCCGCCGTGCCAACGCCTCTACCCGAAATGGAAAACTCGTACCCAAGCCCAGGTACTCTGCGCACAAACACCCAGCACCACGAAGCTACGCTGATCAGAAAAAGCCGCGCCATGAAGTCGAGATTGATCGGCACATTCCAAATGCCATCCACCTGATGGAACAGCACCGCACCTATCAGCCACGCCGCAACCGCCAGATCCTGCCAGCCAAAACGAGACAAGTCCCGAACCGGAAACAAGCCGTAAATCAACAGCAACGGCGCAGCCCCCGCCAGAAGCCTGATCAGAGCACCCCATCGCCAGTCACCTGTCCCGGCCGCATACGCGAAATAGGGCATGCACCAGATAGGTAACAGGATTACTAATTTGCTATGAACCGGCAATCGCTCTCGAATCCATTCACGACTGCCCCACATGCCCGGTGCGACCACCAGAGCCAGCATCAACACGAAACAGAAATAAATGCCGGCAGCCGACCGGATCGGCAGTCGGTAACGATGCACGAAAGCCGGTGCGATACCACCGAATAAGCAAGCCAAAAAGCCAACCAAGGCTACCCCGCGCCACAAATCACGACCTGGGGCAGGCTTCACCGGAAGATCCATTGCAGGTATAGAAACACAAACAAAGCCGCTACGCCCCAAAACACCGGCCGCTGCACCAGCGGATAATTCCGCTCCGCTGGCATCTTCGTGCACCCATAAACCAATCCCACTAACTCCGACTCCGCGCGCGGCCTCGTCACTAAACTCACCGCAACGGTAACAACAACGCACAGCAGCCACGACCACAACATCCGGTACAAATTCTCCGCCATCGGCCTCGCGTCACTCGAAAGCGCAATGGTTGCCAACGCCGAAGGCTGCGCCCGAACCCACAACCACATTCCCAGCGACGATCCAATCCCCGCCACCAGTCCCCAAAACGCGCCCGTCGGCGTCGCCCTCTTCCAAAGCATCCCCAGAATCACCGTCCCAAACAGCGGCGTCACAAAGAACGAAAACAGCGCCTGCGAATAATCCATGATGCTGTTGAACCGCATCGATAAGTACGCCGTGCCGATGCTCGCCAGGATGCCGATAATGGTGCTCCAGCGTCCCACTGCCACGTAGTGCGAGTCCGTCGCGCCCCGCCGCATCAACGGCCGGTACAGATCGTACGTCCAAACCGTCGCAAACGCGCTGACATTGCCCGCCATCCCCGACATGAAACCCGCAATCAACGCCGTGATCCCCAACCCCAGCAGTCCCGGTCCGGCATAGCGCACCAGCAGCAGCGGCAACACCTCGTTATACGTATGCTGCCCCGGCCTCGCCACCGCCTCCGAAACCAGCCCCACGCCGTTGTTCTCGCCCGTCAACACCGCCACGCCGATCAACCCCGGCAAAATCACAATGAACGGCACCGCCATCTTAAAAAACGCGCCAATAATCGGAGCCATCTGCGCCGCTCGCAAATCCTTCGCCGCAATCACCCGCTGCACCACCAGAAAATCGGTCGTCCAGTACCCGAGCGCCCCCACGAATCCCAACCCAAACACAATCCCCGTCCAATGAATCCCCATGGGATTGCTTGCGAAGTGGCCCGTCGTGGTCCAAAGATGCAAAAAACCCGGCGGCACCGCCGGATTATGCAGAATCCGCGCGCGCAATCCCGCCCATCCGCCGCACTCCACCAGCCCTAGAACCGGCACCACCATCGCTCCCGCCCAAATCAGGACAAACTGCAGCACCTCGTTAAAAATCGCCGACGTCAACCCGCCCAGCGTCACATAAACCGCCACCGTAATCGACGAAACCCAAATCGAAAAATGCAGATCCCACCCGAGCACCACTTCCATCACCTTCGCCATCGCAAACATGTTGATGCCCGACATCAAAATCGTCATGCCCGCGAACGAAAGCGAGCTCAGCACCCGCGTCCCCTCGCCGAAACGCAACTTCAGATATCCCGGAACAGAATGTGTCTTCGAGATGTAATAAAACGGCATCATGATCAGCGCCAGAAAGATCATCGCCGGAATCGCGCCAATCCAATACCAGTGCGCCGCCAGCATGCCGTATTGATAGGTGCCCGCCGCCCATCCCATCAGCTCCAGCGCGCCCATATTCGCGGCCAGAAAACTAAGCCCCGCGATCCACGCCGTCATCTCCCGCCCGGCCAGGAAAAAATCCGTGCCGCTGCGCACCCGCCGCTTTAAAACAAACCCCAACGCGAGCACCGCCGCGAAGTAAATCGCAATAACGGCTAAATCGACGCCCGAAAGCGAAACAATTTTGTGCGCGGAGTCCGCCGCGTTCACTGCCCCTCGGTGTACAAAACCGGGTTCAACGGCGAATTCAACACGTCACCGATCTCCACCCCCGGACACCACCGCTCTCGATCGTTCCGCTGGTCTTTGTTCTTCGGCTCCACCAGCCGGATATCCTGATCCACATAAATCACCGTCATCACCTCGCGAGGCCGCTCCGTAGCATTCGCGCCCGCGCGATGAAACGTCCACCCGGAATGAAAGCTCACCTCGCCTAGCTCAAATGCATTCTCGTGAATCGGATACGCCTTCAGGCTCCGTTGAATTTTCTGTTCGCTATCATCCCCGATCTCCAGATCGCGCCCCGTCTCAATCTTGTAACTCCCCGGAGCAAACGCCAGCGGCCCCATCTCCAGCGGAGTCTCCTGCAGCGGGGTCCAAGCCGTAATCGTCCGGTCCGAATTCACCGGCCAATAATACTGGTCGGCATGCCAAGGCGTAATCCCTCCGCCCGGCTCTTTATAAAGCGCCTGATCGTGATACAGCCGCACTCCCTTGCAGCCCATCAGCTCCGCCGCAATCCGCCCCAGCCGTTTCCCGCTGACAAACTCCTTCACCACATCGGACTTCGTCCAAAGATTCATGATCTGCAGAAACGCCTTCTCATACACACCGCGTTTCTCCATCGGCACCTGCTGCGTATTCAGCTCCGCCACCTTGCTCGAAATCGCGCGCTGATAATACTCCAAAACCTCCCGACTAAAAACATTCTTCAACCGGACATAACCATTTTCCCGGTAAAACCCAATCTGCTCCGAACTGAGCGGATAAGGCGAATCGATATCAAGAACCGTCGAAGTTGCAGGCATAATAATGAGCTCCTAGAAGGCGTCCTTCTGGTATATCACTGTTCGCGTTCCTCTGCCCCATTCAGACAAGCCACTGCCGCTTTGGTAGAAAGCTCTTCGGACCCGGAAAATTGACAGAATCTAAAGAGATCGATAGAAGCAAACGCCTATTCATCGCTTCTCGGCTTTACTGGCTTCACGCACTTTAATTTTTTTCTCTGCGTTATGAATCAGCCATATACCCGCTCTTTGATCATTGAGCGCGTCCTGATTTGATAAATCGATTTTCTTTTTGCTCTCGCGTGCTGCCATCTCGTCTAACAACGCCAAATCTTCCTGAGTCCCACAGATACTAAACGCTTGAATTCCTGCAACTTCTTCATCTGGAGTAAGTATTGCTTTATGAATTAGAGAACTAATTTGCTTGCTTTTTGCAATCACAACTGAGCAATTCGTGCCTCCTGGTTCCTGGCATCGTTGGAGTGCTTCGGCGAGCATCACAATTGCCTGATTTCGCAAGCCGACATTTGGATCATCCAACATTCCAAAGAAAATCGGCAGTGCTTCCGGCTGTGCCACCAGCCACGTGCCAAACTTTGAATCCGGGTTGTAATTCGAAAAAACAAGCGCTTGCCAAGCTGTTTGACTGTGGTAAGTTTCGGCTATCTTCTGACATAAATCAGAGATTTCCTGATAGTAGTTTTCATAAGGGGACCTCTTCTTCCAGCCCCTCCCAATCTGGGTCGGTCGATTCCCGTTGAAACAGTTCTACGAGTCCACCCTGCATTTCCGCATTTGAAAGGGGCAGCCTCTCAGTACCTCGTGCAAAGCCGTCTGGCGCTCCTGCCATGTCGGAGCGTTTTTCATTCCAGAAGGGGAATCGTAATTGGCCCGAGCAAAGGTCAAAGCAGCAAACGCTGGAATCGCAACCAAGTATCTCAAGACTCGAGTTTTCATACGCTCCCCCCGATCGTAGTTCTCTCACCATCTTGGTGGGCAGCTCTTATGGTGGGTCCCAGAAAATTGCCGGAGCCTAAGGTGCGCCAATCGATGTGCGTGTGATTGTAATCCGTTTGCGGGTCGTGGGTAAGGTCGACTAGTTCCACACAGTCATGTTCTTGGTGTCCTGCCGTTTGTTGCTGTGCGTACACCCTCTGACTTCCGCCCGTCCTCAGATCGACCAAATTCCGAAAATCGAACAGGCAAGTCTCATCTCGGTACAACGTTTCAGCCGTCAACCCAGTTGATCTGCTGCTGAACTGGACGATGTCACACAGAAGCCTTCTGCCAAGAGGGAGGATTCGTTCCGTATCGACTAATGATCATCGCCTGTCAGCTTCATTGACTTCACGAATTTTGATTTGCTTTTCTGCATTGTGGACTAACCACAGAACTGCCTGCTGGTCACTTCTCGCATCCTGATCCGCTGGATCAATTTTCCTGGCGCTCTGCCGCGCTGCAACATTTTCTAGCAGTCCTAAATCTTCCTGAGTCCCGCAAATACCTAGCGCTTTGATGCCGATGCCTTCCCCCGGGGAAGTGAAAATCCTACGACGGATAATCGAGGAGATTTCATCGCGCTTCGTAAGCACGGCAGTGCACTTCACGTTTTTTGATCCATTACACTGTTGAAGGGATTCGGCGAGCAGCATTATTCCACGATCCCTCATTCCTAGATTAGGATCGCGTAACATTTGAAGAAAGGCTGGCAACGCTTCCGGTTGCGCCGCTAGCCACTTTCCAAGATTTGAGTCCTCATTGTAATTGGAAAAAATCAGTGCTTGCCAAGCCGCGTTGTTGTGGTAAGTCTGGGCTACTGATTGGCAAAGCTCTGACAGTTTATCGTAATAAGCATCATATGGCTCCTCTTCTGCCAAGTCTGACCAGTTAGGATCGCGTGATTCCCGTTGAAACAGTTGCACAATCCCCGACTGCATTATCGGCTCATACATGGAATAGCGCTTCAGTATTTCATCCAACGCGCTCTGACGCTCTTGCCAGGTTGGCGCGTTCTTCATATGTAAGGGAGAATCGTATTTATCCCCGGAAAAGGCCAAAGTGGCAACTGCCACAAATGCCAGCGTGTATCGGAGTACCGAAAACTTCATACGTCCCCCCCCATTCATTGCTTCAGTCTTACCAGCCTCTTGGACAGACCTTCGGACCTAAAAAGTGGCCAGAACCTAAAGTCCTCCAATCGATGTGCGTGTGATTATAATCCGTTTGCGGGCCATGGGTTAGATCAACAGGTTCAACGCAACCGTGTTTCTTGTGACCTGCGCCTTGCTGTTGAATGTAGACATTTTGATTCCCGCCCGTCCTCAGATCGACCGCATCGCCAGCCATGTGACGGCTATTCGGATAGAAACGCCCGACACTCGCCTCCTTTACCGGATTTCGATATCCGCTGGTGATGGTCGGTGAAGTCCCGAGATAGTCGAAAGCCGCCCGCAGATTCGTTGCCATATAAGATTGGATGAGTGCCCATTGGCCGTAACCGGTGGACTGCGTCGGCGTGAGCGTAAGAAATTCGAATTGTCCAATACTTGGCCAAGTCCTGATCCAGTTAAAGTCGCTGCAAACGGGATGAAAAGACGCTGATTCGTCCTTGTATTCCTTGATAATTTGATCGCGCACATCTCCGCAAGCTGTCGGTGTGCTCGTACTGTCCGAGGCAATTGTTTTGCCTAAATAAAGATTACTCGACCTCACAAAGACTTCTTGAAACGGCGGTATGAACACTTCTCCGTCTGACCTGCCCCCAAACTTCGCATAGGAGTTATTGCAAAAGTAACATGGTTGACCCGCTACCAAAATTCGTACCGATCGAGACTAGAGTTTCGAGCGGTCACGGATCTGTTAAGCCCGACTGGCGGGCCTGAAAGTCGCTCTCCTGGCAACTCCCGCCTTCGATTACTTCCTTGCGATACTCCCCCGCCAACAGCGCGGGCGTTACACATTGCGAAACGGACATCCATGTGCCGAATTCATTTGTGCCGTAGTTCAATTTTGCTTTACTCTTATGTTTTACTTTCCGATGACCCCTGGGACTGACGCCTTGAAATACTCCTTTAGAATTGTTCTTGTTTTGCCGCTCGTAGTCGGTTTTTTTTTGCTGCTCTCTTTTGGACAACCTGCTCTCCTTGGGGCCACGGAAACGGTCAGCCCTGCAAGGGCGGTCTATCTACTTTGCCAAGCTCTTGAAAACCCGCTGGGAATCGATGCGAAACGTCCGCGCTTCTCCTGGCAGATGCAGGATGCTCGGCGCGGCGCAAAGCAGACCGCCTATCGAATTCTTGTTGCGAGCAGCGAAACAGAGCTTGCAAATCGGACAGCGGATGTTTGGGACAGCGGCAGGATAGCATCCGGTGAATCGCGGAACATTCCTTATAACGGGCCGGCGTTAAAAGCGCGTCAGCGGTATTACTGGGCCGTTACTATATGGGATCAAAACGGAAGGCCATCATCGCCAAGTGTTCCAGCCTGGTGGGAGATGGGCTTGCTCGACAAGTCCGATTGGAAAGCGCAGTGGGTCAATCGGGCCGATCCGGAGTTTACCGCGAATCGTAACGCCGGCGTGAAATGGATCTGGAGCGCCGGTGAAGACTACAGTAAAGCGGCGCCGAAGACCACTCGATATTTTCGCTACCATCTGGACCTCCAGGCAGTGCCTAAATCGGCGGCGCTGCTTGTGGCTGGCAAGGATTCGATGGAGGCTTCAGTAAATGGACAGTCCGTTGGGAAGAGCGATACATGGGGAACGTTCGACGTCATCGATATACGCAGTCATTTGCAAACGGGCAGGAACGTAATCGCGGTTGCCGTGACGGCGGCAGGAGGTCCCGCGGGAATGGCCGCGCTGCTGCAGTGGACAAAACCGGACGGCACAATGGAACGTGTTCCCAGCGATGGACACTGGCAGGCATCGGCATCGGTGGCCTCCGGTTATGAACCCGCCGCCGTTGTCGCTGACCTGGGCGCTAAGCCGTTAGCGGATCCCTGGCCCGCCCAGCCCGCCGGTTATTTCCGCAAGACATTCACGGCCGAGAAACAGGTGGAACGCGCGCGCCTGTATATCACGGCGCTGGGCAGCTATCGCGCCTTTATCAACGGGCAGCGTGTCGGCAAAGATATTCTTACTCCCGGATGGACCGATTACGGCAAGCGCCTTCCGTACCAGACATACGATGTTACCCACTTAGTCAAGAAAGGCGCTAACGCCCTTGGTGCCGTATTGGGCGATGGATGGTACGGTAGCGGGCTTGGCTGGAAGTTGGTGCGGTATGCCTTTGGGCCGCCGCCCGAGCGCATGCTGATGCAGCTTGACATCGCCTTTACCGACGGTACATACCAGACGGTCGCCACCGATGGAAGCTGGCGCGCTTCTACAGGACCCATTCTCAGTTCGGAAATCTACGCGGGCGAAGATTACGATGCACGCAGGATCACCGACTGGGACTCCCCCTCCTTCGACGCAAACTCCTGGGCACCAGTTCAAATCAGCACCCCGCCAGATGCGGTACTGGTAGCGCAACGCGACCAGCCGATCCAACACACGCAAACAATTACGCCGAAGACGGTCACTTCTCCGTCCCCCGGCGTTTATGTCTTCGATTTAGGGCAGAACATGGTGGGCTGGGCGCGACTGAAGGTGAAAGGCGAAGCAGGCATGCGGGTCAGGATGCGTTTTGCCGAAATCCTGAAGCCGGATGGAAACATTTATACGGCGAACTTGCGCGCGGCGAGGGCCACCGACAACTATGTCCTCGGCGGGAAGGGCGAGGAAACATTTGAGCCTCACTTCACCTATCACGGCTTTCGCTACGTGGAAGTGACCGGGTATCCAGGCAAGCCGGATTTGGGCGCAATCACCGGAATCGTCTTTCATAACAACCTGCCCGAGACCGGAAAATTCGAGACATCTTCCGGCTTGGTAAACCACATCTGGCAAAACGTTCTTTGGGGTCAGCGGGGGAACTTGATGAGTATTCCCACAGATTGCCCGCAGCGCGATGAACGTCTGGGCTGGATGGCGGACGCGCAAATCTTCTGGCGGACAGCCTCCTACAACATGAACATGGACGCGTTTACGAACAAGTGGATGCGGGATGTACGCGATGCGCAATCGCCCAACGGCGCATTTGCGGACGTGTCTCCACGGGTGGTGGACGAAGCGGATGGAGCGCCGGCGTGGGGCGATGCAGGAGTGATTGTTCCTTGGACAACATGGCAGCACTACGGCGACCTTCGCGTGGTCAGCGATAACTGGGATGCCATGAAGAAGTGGCTTCACTATATTCACGAAGCAAATCCCGACTATCTTTGGGAGAACCGCCGCAATAACGATTTTGGCGACTGGGTTCCGGCCAACAGCGTGACGCCGAAGGATCTACTGGCGACCGCTTTCTGGGCCTATGATGCGGAACTGATGACCCAAATGGCCCACGCCCTCGGAAAGGAATCCGAAGCCGCGGAATATCGGCAGCTCTACAGCAAAATCAAGGCCGCATTCATTCAAAGGTTTGTGAAGCCCGACGGAACGGTAGGGAATGGCAGCCAGACCTGTTACGTGCTCGCCTTGCATATGAACCTACTGCCCGAGAACCTGCGGCAAGCGGCTGCCGATCGGCTTGCCCACGATATTGAGTCCCGCAACTGGCATCTCTCCACGGGGTTTACCGGGACCTCCCTTCTGATGCAGGTCTTAAGCAATAACGGCGAGAACGATGTCGCGTATCGCCTGGTTCTCAACACAACCTACCCGTCGTGGGGTTACATGGTCGAAAAGGGCGCAACGACGATGTGGGAACGCTGGAACGGCGATACGGGCGACCCGGCCATGAATTCGTTCAATCACTACGCCTTCGGCGCGGTGGGCGCATGGATGTACGAAACAATGCTCGGCATCGCCGCGGACCCATCCTCTCCCGGTTTTAAGCGCATCATCATCCATCCCAGGCCGGACCGTCGCATCGCCAGCGTGTCCGGAAGCTACGATTCCCCTTACGGAAAAGTGTCCACGGATTGGTCCGCGGAACCAGGCAAACCGTTCGTCTGCAAACTCACAATTCCGGCAAATACGACCGCTCTAGTTCATCTGCCGTCGGCCAACGCAAGCGACATCACCGAAAGTGGCGCGCCGCTCGGTAACGGCATCACGCCAGCCGGTCAGGATAGCGATGGGTTGGTCTATCAGGTAAGCGCCGGAACGTATCGGTTCCAAGTGCGGCGCCCCGTAATTCAATGAAGCCGTCGCCTCGCTATTCGTCCAGGCTCCGTCTTGCATTGCAATATTTCATTCGGTGGGATCGCGGCGGAAGCCTAGATCCTTTCATCTCGCAGGTGATCGATTTCGTTGTATTTCTTCTCTCTTTCTCTCACGTGCATGCGTTTGCATTGCAAAACCGCGATGCACGTACTGTCTAACTGTTGAACATCGTAGTCAATTGCGATAGAAGTCCTTGTGAGTGGTTATGATGTCTCCATCCCTAAATACTTCCCCGGCCCGGCTCTTCAGGCTTTCTCGCAGTCTGCTCTTCTTGCCGGTCTTGCTTGCGCTTATCGCGCACTCAGGCCTAGCCCAATCCAACCGCGGCGCCATTGCCGGAAACATCCTCGACCAAAGCGGCGCCACGATTCCTAACGCGAAGATCACAGCAAAGAATACGCAAACCGGCGCGTCGTCCAATGCCGCTTCCTCCACTGCGGGCAACTACCGGGTGCCGGAACTCGACCCCGGAACTTACACCCTCACCGTCACCGCTCCGGGCTTCAAGTCCGCCGAACGCACCGGCGTCGTCATCGAGGTGAACAACACCACCGCGCTCAATATCAGCCTGGAACCAGGGCAAGTCAATCAAACCGTAACCGTTGCCGCGAACGCCCCGAGTATCGAAACGCAAACCTCAGACGTCGGCACCGTGATCAGTCCGCGGCAGATGCTCGAACTGCCGCTCTCCCTGGGCAACGGCCAGATGCGGACGCCCGTCGATTTCGTCGCCTTAAGCCCAGGCACCACAGGCGGCGATAACAACCTGCGAATCGCCGGAGGCCAGAGCCTTTCCTCCGACATTCTGCTCGACGGCGTCACGCTCAACACTCTTTCCGGAGCCAATTTCGATGCTCCCGGTTTCACGCCCTCCGTCGACGCATTGCAGGAGTTTAAGGTCTTTACAGGCGGTCTGCCTGCGGAATTCGGCCGCACTTCCGGCGGCATTGTCAGCTTTGACACGAAATCCGGAACCAATCAGTTTCACGGCGAAGTCTACGACATTTTCCGCAACACGGCCCTTGACGCAAACACCTGGTTCAACAACGGCTATCGCGCTCAGTGCGCCCCCGGCGATCAGGGCTGCACGAACCGCTACAAGCGCCCCGACGACAAGAAGAATGACTACGGCGTCACGCTAGGAGGGCCTGTCTGGATTCCCAAAGTCTACGACGGGCGCAACCGGACGTTCTTCTTCTTTTCCTGGGAGCAGTTCATTCAATCGGTCGGCAACGTCGCGACTGAAACCGTGCCCACGGTTGCCAATCGCAACGGAGATTTCGGAGCCACGTTAAATACCGCGAACATACTCGGGACAAATCCCTGCACCGGCGGTCCCATTTACCAGGGTCAGATCTTCGATCCCGCCACCACGCGCGTCGTGAACGGCCAAGCGTGCCGCAGTCCGTTTCCCGGCAACCGGATTCCCGGCAATCGCTTCAGTGCCACCGCGCAAAAAGCGCTGTCCTACATGCCGCTCCCGCAAAACAGCAGCCTCCTGAATAACTTCTCCTATCCCTCTGCTTACAAAATCAACATCACCAGCGATACTATCCGCATCGACCACAGCTTCTCCCAAAACGATAAGATCTTCGCCTCTTACAATCCGCACCAATACACCACGCCCTGTATTGGCGCGCCCGCCTACGCCGGCATAGGCGATCCCGGCTGCTCCAGCCAGGACACCTTCCTGCATGACGCCCGCTTCGGCTACGACCACATCTTCTCGCCCACGCTTCTCAACCACTTCGCCGCTGGCTTTGATCGCTACAGCAATCTTGCCGCTGCCGCCTCTGCCGGAATCGGTCAGAATTATGACGCTCTGTTTGGCTTAAACACTCTCAACGGGCCAACCTTCCCCACCTTTGCCTACGGCGAGAACTATCAGTCCATTGGCAACGGCTTTTTCGTGGATGACTATCAGAACCATGTTCAGCTTAACGACGCCGTCAGTTGGACCGCGGGACGCCACACCTTCAAGTTCGGTGTCGATGCCCGCGCCTTTCAGTTCTCCAGAATCAACCTCATCGGAAGTTCCGGCACCTTCAACTTCAATCGCGACCAGACGGCCGCCACCCCTCTTGCCACCGCCAACAGCGGCAACGGATTTGCGAGCTTTTTGTTGGGAGATCTCGCCAGCGCCAATGCCAGCGTTCCGCTTCGTTATCCGCGGTCCGATTCTTACTACTACGCCGCCTTCGCGCAGGACGATTACAAAGTGAGCAACTCGCTCGTGCTCAATCTGGGCATTCGTTACGACGTCGATGTTCCTCCCCGCGAAGCAGCCGACGACACATCCATCTTTAGTCCCACCACGCCCAACCCCGCCGCCGATGGACGGTTGGGAGCGCTGATCTTCTCGGGCAACGGTCCCGGCCGCAGCGGCCATAATAGCCGTTGGGCAAACACTTGGTTCAAGGACGTGGCGCCACGCATCGGCTTTTCCTGGGCGCCGGCCGTCTTCAAACAAAAGACGGATTTCCGAGGTAGCTATGGCATCATGTATGCCGCCCTGCCTCCCACCGACGAAGTGCCTGCCTCACCCGGCTTCACCGCTGTCCCTTCGTACTCCGACGCCAACACACTCGGCGGATTCTCTCCCGTATTCAATCTGGATTCCGGCTTTCCTGCTTTTTCACGGTCCGTCAATTTCAATCCCTCGCAGGTCAATAACCAAGGCGCGAATTACATCGATCCCAGCTACGGGCGCCCTGCAATGATCCAGATTTGGACTTTCCAAGTGCAGCAGGAGTTGGCTCCCGACCTGATTCTGAATGTCGGCTATCTGGGGCAGCATTCCACTCATCTTGGTTCGAATCTTTACTATCCGAATGCGCTGTCTCCTGAGTTCTACGGCCTTGGTTCCGCGTTAAGGCAACCCGCCGCTTCGAATAGCGCCGGCATCGCCGCGCCCTATCCCGGTTTCACCAGCACGGTCGCGCAAGCTCTCCGCCCTTATCCTCAATATCTCGGCATCGGCACCTCGCTCGAAAATATCGGACAGTCCACCTACAACGCTCTACTGGTAAAACTGGAGCGCCGCTTCCGCAACGGCTTTAACCTGTTGACCTCCTACACCTGGTCCAAATCCATCACCGATGCCGACAGCGCCCTTCCCGGCGAGCTTCCTGCTTCTGGAGTACAGGATCCCTTCAACCTGCGCAATGAAAAGAGCATCTCTGTCTTGAATGTTCCGCAGGCGCTCACCATCAGCTATCTCTACGAACTGCCTTTCGGACACGGCAAAAGATTCCTGAACAGCAACGGCATCCTCGACAAGCTGGTCGGCGGCTGGCAGATCGGCGGAATTCAGTCCTATTCCAGCGGCTCTCCGATTGCTTTCGGCTGCGCGACCGGCATACCGGGGCTCGATAACTGCATCCGCTACAACTACACCGGGCAGCCGCTTCTATCGCAAGCCGCCCAGTCCGGAAGCTTCAATCCCTTCACCGACCGTTACTTCAATCCCGCTGCCCTCAGCGATCCCAACTCCGCCGCGCGCATCTCGGCGGGCGGCGGCTACCAATTCGGCAATCTAGCCCGCGTCTCCAATCTGCGAACGCCTTTCAACCTGAACGAGAACTTCAGCATAATTAAGCGCATTCCGGTGAGGGAGGGCATCACGGTAGAGCTCTGGGGTGAAATCTTCAACGCCTTTAACCGCCACATATTCGGCGGTCCCAATGCCGACCCCACCAGCATCGCCTTCGGCCAAGTTACCGGCACGGTCGACAGTCCCCGGCAGGTCCAGTTTCGCCTGCGTGTCTTGTTTTAATTACGATGAAATATCAACGCGCCCTCTTTGTCCTACTGCCCGTTCTTCTTTTGGCGGGTCTTGGTATCGCCCAGAAAGCAGACGACACCGCAGATCACTCCGTAAGTGAAGAGCCGAACTTCGGGATCTACGAAGCTCAGGGTTCGAGTCCCCGCTATTCGGTGAACCCCGGTATTCAATGGCCTGCCACCGACGGTCTGGGAAGATCGTTGCCCACTCCGACCGATGTGGGACCGCCGCGCCCCAATCGTTTCGTCGGGATCTTCTATTTCCTAACGCTCGGACAAAACGACAAGAACGATGCCAAACCCTACGTCGTAACGGACATCCTCCGCCGCCACCCCAATGCGCTCGATACCAATACGTCGCCGCCCTGGGGTCCGCCCGGAATCCCGTATTTCTGGGGTGAGCCCTTATTTGGCTTCTATCTTGGGTCCGATCCGTGGGTGCTTCGGCGTCACGCCCACTTCCTCGCCGACGCCGGAATCGACACTCTCATCTTCGACACCACCAACGCCCAGACTTACCATCAGGTTTACCTAAGCCTCTGTAAGATTTTTGAAGAGATGCGCCGCGAAGGAGAGCGCACGCCGCAGATTTCTTTCATGGTCAACACCGAGGCTGGCGAGACGGCGCAAGAGATCTACGAAGACCTCTACAAACCGGGCCTCTATAGCGATCTATGGTTCCGCTGGAAAGGCCGGCCGTTAATGATTTGCGACCCCGCCAAAGCCAGCCCCGAAGTGCGTTCCTTCTTTACTTTGCGCCGGGCGCATTGGCCGTTTACGCAAGTAAACACGCCCTATGCCTGGCATTGGGAAGCTGCTTATCCGCAAGTCTACGGCTTCACCGAAGATGCGCGAGTGCCTGAGGAAGTCAACGTATCGGTGGCTCAAAACCTTCGCGCCAGCGACGGCAAAGTCACCGCCATGAGCAGCGGCAATGCTCGCGGGCGCAGCTTTCACGATGGCAAGGAAGACCATTCCCCGGGAGCGGTGAACTATGGCTATAATTTTCAGGAACAATGGCAGCGGGCTCACCAACTCGATCCGCCTTTCGTCATGGTTACAGGCTGGAACGAGTGGACCGCGGGCCGCTTCGTCGATAAAACCGGCCATGCTCAATTTATCGACCAGTTCGACGAAGAATTCAGCCGCGACATCGAACCCATGCTCGGCGGCCACAAAGATAACTATTACTATCAGCTTGTCTCGAACGTTCGCCAATTTAAAGGCATGCCCACGCTGCGTAGAGCCTCCGCGCCAAAGACCATTCCCGTACCTGGCAGCTTCCATCAATGGCGCGATGTGGGTCCCGAGTACACGGATCATATCGGAGAAACCATTCCACGCGATTTCGACGGCGTGGGAGACCTGCACTATGTCAACCGCACCGGCAGAAACGACTTCGAACTGATGAAGATAGCTCGCGACGAAAAGAATATCTATTTCTACGCGCGGACACGCGAACCCATCACGTCGTACAAAGGCGCTGACTGGATGAATCTGCTCATTGACGTCGATGGAAACTCGAAAACCGGCTGGGAAGGGTACGACTACATTGTAAATCGCAAGATTGTGAACAAAACCACCACCGAATTAGAGAAAAACTCGGGCAACGGTTGGAACTGGAGCAAAGTAGCCGATGTCGTCTACGACGTCAAAGGTAACGAAATCCAGATCGCTATCCCACGCGCCGCACTCGGTATACCGGAGGGCAAGACGGATTTTACAATCGACTTCAAATGGACCGATAACCTTCAGCATCCGGACGATGCAATGGATTTCTATCTTAGTGGCGACGTCGCGCCGGACGGCCGTTTCCGGTACCGGTATATAACGAAGTAGCGAGTAACAGCGGAAATGGATGACCTCTTAGCTAGCGATTGGGCTGTTTCCTAGCCATTGTTATAGAGATTAGCGCAAGTACACGGCAGTAACTGCGGAATTTGGGGCGCGGCTACGAATCCTCCCAACCGAGCCGAATCATTCGACGGGAAATTCGCGGCCACGCTACCAATTCCCCTAATTCAAGCTAATGGTTCCATCCGCACGTAGTACATTGCTTCTTAAATTTGATGCTTGCCCCGAAACTGCGCCGCGCCTGCGACCATATTCGGTCCGGCTTACGCTGTTATGGAACAAAAGCGGCATGTGGCAGTCTTGCAGTAAACAACTAAACCAACTAAACTTAGTTTATCTGGAAAGTCATGCAATCCGTCAACATTCACCAAGCTAAGACTCACCTCTCAAAGCTCATCGACCAGGCCGCTAATGGCGAGCCGTTTATTATTGCCAAAGCGGGCAAGCCCTTGGTCAAGGTCATGGCACTCGATGCTCCCACTAGCGGTCAGGTGCGGCGGTTAGGTTTCCTTGCCGGGCAGATTGCCGTACCGGACGATTTCGACCGGATGGATAGCTCGGAAATCGAGCAGCTTTTCGGCGGTGGTCTATAAAGCTGCTCCTGGACACGCATCTGCTGTTATGGGCGGCCGGAGAACCTGGTCGTTTGCCACCCAAAGCCCGTGTCTTAATAAACGATCTGGAAAATGAGCTGCTCTTCAGCACTGCCAGCCTCTGGGAGATTTCTATCAAAAATGGCCTCGGCCGCAACGATCTTCACGTGGATGCTCGATTGCTGCGCCGCGGCCTCTTGGATAACGGTTATAACGAGCTGCCCGTTACCAGCGAGCACGCCGTCGCCGTCGATGGCCTGCCTCGAATTCACAGAGACCCTTTCGACCGCATCCTGGTAGCGCAGGCAATGGTGGAAGGTATCGTCCTCCTGACCGTCGATCCACTGGTTGCGGAATACCCTGGTCCTGTGCAACGTATTTAAAAGTAAAACTGCCCCTCCGAAACACAGGCTCGCACCGGGCCTGTCAAGCCTAATCCCCCTCTCTAACCCGTTTTGCTAGGGAAAGGTTCGCCCCCAAGGAAGCATTTCACCGCAGGATATACAGTAAAAGAGAAAGGTGGAAGCAAAAAAATGAGCGCCTCATCCGCACCGAAATTCGTCCCGAGCACGGAAGAGCTCGGCAACATGCAGCGCGACCTGCGCTTCCATCCATCGGCCGTGGAGAACCCGAAGACTCTGACCAGCGAACAGATTTCGGCTTTCAATCGCGACGGCTACCTGAAGGGAATCCGCATCTTCAGCGAGGACGAGATCGCGGACATTCGTGCGTACTTCGATGAACTGCTCGCCCGGACTCTGGCCGCAGGCGGCGACAGCTATTCCATCAGCACGGCCCATCTGCGCTTTGGCCGCGTTTACGATATCCTGACGCATCCCCGCATTGTGGCCCGCGTCAAGGATCTGCTCGGGGAAAACGTCATCGCCTGGGGCTCGCATTTCTTCTGCAAGCTGCCCGGGGACGGCAAACGCGTCTCTTGGCATCAGGATTCGAGTTATTGGCCCCTAACCCCATCCAAGGCCGCAACCGCTTGGTTGGCCATTGACGATGCCAATGTCGAAAACGCCTGCATGCGCTACATTCCAGGTACGCATCGTTTGGGCCATCTCACTTACACGCTCAGCGAAACCGATGAAGCCAATGTTTTGAACCAGACGGTGGGTGCCGCCGAGACTCTCGGCCAGCCAATAGACGTCGAACTGAAGGCCGGCGAAATCTCGATCCACAGTGACCTGTTGTTGCACGGTTCGGAAGCAAACCAATCGAACCGGCGGCGCTGTGGTCTGACGCTCCGTTACTGCCCGGCGAGCGTACGCGCGGAACTAGGCTGGAACGAAAAAGGCGTAATCGTTAGCGGACAGGATGATTCGGGTCACTGGGCCAATCCGCCGCGCCCCGAAACCAACTAAATGGACCCCCGCAGTTGGCAAACCCCAACTCCACTCACTTGAAGCCCAGCTATCTCGGCCCCTCAACAACGGACGGATCAGCGCCAATCGTTCCTACCAATTCACCGAGATACCTATCGCCCGTCACTCGCCCCATCTGCTCACGAGCCTGACGAAAGCGGCACTTCAAATCGATCTGAGAATCCGCCACCCCGCTTGCCATCGCCGCATCCAGTGCCGTCATATGCCGACTCCATAGCGCAACATCGACCCTTTGCTTTGCGCGAAGCCGGTCGGCGTACCACTCACTCGCCAGCAGCCATTCGCGCGTAAACATCTTCAGCAGCCGATCGTCCCCCTCACGAACGCCCTCATACTCTCCGTAGGCCATGATATGCAGCAAAGCCTTAACCGGCGGGCACGCATCCTCAACGCTGCCATCCTTGAAATAATTTAGCGCCACAGAGCGCTGCGCCTCCGTGATCGCCAGTACGCCGCTTGCAAACATCGCCGCATCCTGCTTCTCCGGCCGCAAAATCTCCTCGGGAAACACGGCACTCGGCATCTCAAATATCCGCCCCAGAAACCGATCCACAAACAACTCCGTAATGCGGTACCCCAGCCTGCTCGCCAGAACCTTCTGCCCCTCGAACTCGAAGTCTTCCACCTTCTCCAGTAACCCATTCTCAATCAGAAAACGCGGATCGCGTTCGTAGACTCTCATGCGGCACCAAATCTCCGGCGCCAGCATGCTGTTGTCATGATCCACCCGATACTTCGGGCCGATATGCCCCGCCGCCGTGGTAAACCCTGCATACCCCGTCAGAATCGCCGATACCAGCGCATTATTGACATCCACCACCGGCAACATGGCGTTAAACGGACCCTTTGTCAACGCGCCCTCGCTGCCGAATCCTGTCGTTGACGGCGACTTCCCCGTCAGGCTGCAAATAAAATCCATGAAGAGCTCCGGCAGCTCCTGATAATGGATCGGGTTGTACACCGCCAGCGGCGGCACGCCGGTCTTTAGGTCCGCGGGATTGTTGCGACGTCCCGCAAGAACCGCATTCACCGGAAAGTGCACCGGCTTGTCCCCCGGAATCTCGCGCGCCAGGCGCGTCCCTGTCTCGGCAATATATAAATCGCGCGGGTTCACCAGATCCGGCCGCCGCTGCAGGTAACGCGGATTTTTCGAAGGCGCCCCCTCCACCATGCGCGGATGCGCCGATGAAACAACGAACCCGGTCGCCGGCCTCTCCACGAACTCCTCAAACAACTGCTTCATCGGCTCCGTGTACTTATCGAACTCCACCACATGATCGACAATCGCCCGAGCCTCCTCCGCCCCAAGCGGCTCAAAGTTCGATAGAAACGTACCTGGCAGCGCGATGTCACGCTCCGCATCTTTATCGAACCCGCGGTAAATCGCATCGTCCGGCCGTTGAAACAGAAGCTTCTCGCAGTTGCTCACCAACTTCACGCTCTCGTTGCGATACTCGGCATCCAGATACTCCAGGCCGGTACTCGGCAGCACCACCGAAGCCGTAATATCGTCTTCCACCTGCACCTTGTCCGCGGGATGAAAATCGGGACGCAGCTTATAAATCCTCCACGCGCCGTTCGGGTCGTATCCCATGCGCAGATAATTGCCCACCAGCTTCTGCTTCTCGAATTTCAGTTCATTGCCTAGGAAACCGTTAATGCGGTCAACCCCAAAATGCTCGCGCCAATTTTCACCCCAATCCGGCCGGTAATAGCGCTTCACCGTCACCAGCAGTTGCCGCACCGTTTGCGGGATCGTCGAAAGCCACTCATTATGCGCGTCCGTATACTCCGGCGAAGGAGTCATCAACTTAATCACGGACCCCAACGAGCGCTCCGGGCTCAAGATAGGCCGCTTCGCGCGATGCTCCGATCGCGCCTCTTTATAAATAGTCGAGAAGTCCTTTTGAAAGATATCCGCTACTTGCTCGATTTCACGGTCGAAGTCGCTGACAAACACCGGACCTCGCAGCACGATACTGCCGATGGACTTCGAGATCTCCGACTTGCCGCCGCCCGAGACCGTGCACGGTTTATGACAAAGCGTTGGGTCCGCGCGGGATGCCACAAGCCGCCACGCCGTCCCCCCGGTCTGCTTCTCAAGACGAATCTTCGTGCCCCACGGCAGCACGTATGTTTCGCACGCCCGCAGTGTCAGTTGATGCACCTGTTCGTCCGGCCCCTGCCATTTCACGCAGCCTTCGCGAACACTGAATTCGGCGTTTTCCGGAACATAAAAAACATCCGAAAACCGGCGATCTATCGCGTAGCCCTCCGGCCGAATCTCCACCCGCTCCCCGAGCCAGTGCATCGCCTCCGCGAACTTCACTTGCTTGGTCAGCACCGTACGGCCAGCATAAAACTGCTGCCCCAGTACGTACGCCGGAAACGCAATCGCGCCTCCCGCATGTTCTTCCTCGGCCAAGCCGTACAGATTCGCCGCGAAGCTGATCTGTGTCTTCACTTCCTTCTTGCAGTACCCGAAATAGTTGTCTGCAATGATGGTCACCATCACGCCGCGCGCATCCCGGCACACCAGCTTGAACGCGCCGCCGTCATTGTAGTCTTCCCCGGTGTCGCGCCAGCACATGCCATCCATGCGTTGGCGCTCACTCGCCTGGTCGTAATGGGGCAGGCCCAAGTCCTTCTTCTTCAAGCCCAACAGATGCGGAGCTAGAATCATGCAGCCCGTGTGACCCGTCCAATGCATCACGTCGAGCGCGGCATCGTTTTCAGGAAGGTACGGATCGCCCCCGTTACCGAAAATGCCTTCCACAAAATCAAGATTGCTCACCAGACTCGCCGGTGCAAAAAAGCGCGTCTCCATCGTCTTCGCAGGATCGGACCCGGTTGCCGGGCACACCAGCGGCCGCAGCAGAAGCGTGACAAAGAGCCGCACCTGTTCTTCCTGGTTCGCCGTAAACGGCAGCGCCATAACGTCCGGTGGAGGAGTCAGTGCCGCCGCCAACAACGAAGCAAACGCGCGCTTCGGAACAGCAACCTTATCGGCGGGAATCGGGAAGCCTCCTTCCGCGATATGAAACACGCCTTTCGTCGTACGGCGGTCGCTCTTCGGGTTATGCAGAACACCCTGTGCCACCCGGTACGACTGCAAATACGGCGATGCCAGCATGTCTTGATCCGGCGGAAGCGACATCACCCGGGCCAGCCCTGGCCGATCCAGCACAAACGTATTGCCCGGCAGCCGAGGCGCCCCGTCCGGCATAATGTCACCGAGGTAAGCGTCCAGGAACGCCTGGATACGAGCATCGGCCGGACAAAGCCGATACCCCAGCAACCGATCCTTCTGATAATAATTGCGCAGCAGCGGACCGGCGATTTCCAGCGCCTGCCTGTCTGCTGTGCTTCGGCTGAATGGTTGCCCAAGCGCCGCCAATTTCAAATTGATATAGCGGGACAGTTCGTCGCCGTCTTCTGAACGGACATTCTGCGCTTGCAATCTCAACAAGTCTCCTCTACCTGAATAAAGCGGCTGGAGCACCTGGTCTTCGGTTTCGTCCGGGAAGGCACATGGTTCTCGGAAGGATTCCCGCTTGTAGGCGAGGAAGAGACGTTACTAAATTCCTTGCCGCTAAGACCCCAGCTTAACAACACTTTTAACAACCATCGTCAGAGGAGCAGCGCCACGGTGGAACCGCATCGCGCCACCTTTGAACGAACTAGTACCAAGAACACTCCCCTGCGGCGAATTCTTTGAAGCGCAGCCATCCTCGGCGCTGTCTGATCAAAGAACCGTTACGAAACCATCGCATGACCTCGTTAAAGTTTACAGAATCGGCAAACTTCAGATGCGGGCTTGGAACCCGCAAAACAAGAATCGCGAGAAAAAGCGCCTGTTCGCTCATCGGCCTGCTGGTGAGCGCCGCAGTGCTCCAGCCGGCACTGCGCGCCGAACCGATACCCGTGCTTCACCCGGAGGGCACCACTCACGGATTCCTCATCCTGCGCACCCTGGATGGCAAAACGCTAGCCGCGGGTGACCTCGTCGAAGTCGTGGAACGCGACCACCTGGTATCCAATCTCATCTTTCATTTCAAAGACGGCTCGGTCGATGACGAGACCACTGTCTTTTCGCAACGCCATGCCTTCCGGGTTCTGAGCGACCATCACGTGCAGAAAGGCCCGTCCTTCCCGCATCCGATGGATGTCTATATTAACGCCTCCAGGGGCGATGTGACGGTGCGTTCTACTGACGGCGGTAAAACGAAGGTTGAGAAAAGCCATCTCGATCTGCCGCCCGATTTAACCAATGGCCTGCTTCTCACTATCGTAAAGAATCTCCCTCCCGGCGCGACGGAAACGAAGGTATCGTACCTTGCCGCTACCCCCAAGCCGCGGCTCTTGAAACTCGCAATTTCGCCCCAGGGAGAGCAGACGTTCTGGGCTGCCGACGCCCCGCACAAAGCAACGCGCTATGACATAAAGGTGGAACTTGGCGGCATAGCCGGCGTACTGGCGCCCGTGTTAGGAAAGCAGCCCAAAGACGTTCAAATTTGGGTTCTCCGCAGTAAGGCTCCGGCCTTTATCCGCATGGAGGGCCAACTCTACGAAGGCGGCCCTGTTTGGACTATTGAATTGACTAGTCCGGTCTGGCAGAAATCCCAGCATTCCGGCCGTTAGCCATTACTAAAGCTTTCAACAGAAAGCGCCTTTTTGTTTCCTTGTTGTAACCGGCTAAGTAGCGGGCCACGTCCCACCTGTAGGTAGGCAGGCAGCTAATGATTAGCCGCTATCTCACAGCTTTTACTGCCTTATGCAGCCCGGAGATTATCGCTTGAAACTAGTTACATCTATCATCCCCCTCTTAGGAATCTTATGTCTTTGTTCACCGCTTGCGCGCGCCCAAGCAAACGTCGATGCCTTCTTTGGTATTGGCACCGCAATGGACAGTTCTAATCATCAACCGATCGATACCTTCGGAGACGGCAATCTTTATTCCACTCCCCGCCTTACCGGGACCTTTGGAAAGGCTGGCGCGGATATCATGCTCACTCCTCAATTCGGCGTCGGCGGTGAAGCTGATTTCCGCTTTTCGCAGGGCAATTATGCCGGCTTAAAATATCGCCCCACCTTCTATGATTTCAATGGAATCTGGACCCCGCATTTCCATAGCACGCGCTTTGTTCCGGAGATCGAAGGCGGCCTCGGCGCCGTGCATCTCGGCTTTTATCAAAACCAGCAGTATTGCGATCAGTTTGCCGGGTGCTCCAATTCCTCCTACTACGTCGAAGGTTCAAATCATTTTCAAGTACACATGTCCGCCGGCCTCCGTGCTTACGTGACCGACCACGTATTCATTCGTCCTCAAGTGGATATTCATTGGGTCGACAACTTCTTCCAATTTGGAAGTGACTGGGTCCCGGAGTATGGTGCATCCATCGGCTACTCCTTCGCCTCGCGGAAGTAACGCAATCCTTGTAGCTTCGACGGAGAGATCTCCAATCGGTCTCTCCGCTTCTCACGCACTCTAAAATAAGCATTGATGCAAAATAAGCATTGATGCGTATTCGCTTCCTTCCCGCGCTCCTGCTGGCGGGCATTGCTTCTATTTCGGCGGCTGTTGCCTGGGGTCAACAAGCAACTCCTGCAACACCGATCAAACACCTCGTCGTGATCTTCCCCGAGAATATTTCGTTCGATCACTACTTCGGTGCCTATCCCGACGCCCGGAATCCGCCGAACGAGCCCAAGTTCGTCGCGGCGCCTGACACTCCCACCGTGAACGGATTGAGCTCTGCATTGTTGACACACAATGCCAATGCATCGAACCCCGCCAACGGCGCAGGCGCGGTCAATCCTTTCCGGCTCGATCGCAGTCAGGCCGCCACCGCCGACCAGGATCATTCGTACACCGCCGAACAGATGGCCTTTCACGCCGGCCTCATGGACCTTTTTCCGAAGTCCGTCGGCAAGGGCAATGCCTCTAAAACGGGCTCTCCCTCTCCGCTGAACACAACCGGACTGACGATGGGTTATTTCGATGGAAACACCGTCACGGCGTTATGGAATTATGCTCAGCGCTTCGCCATGAGCGACAATTCGTACGGTTCCACTTTTGGACCATCCACGCCGGGCGCCATCAATCTCGTCTCCGGTCAAACCAACGGCGTAGTCGATATTCGAAACGGCAAGGGCGGCGTGGCGGATGGCGGCAACGGCTCGCTCACGCTCATCACCGATCCTGATCCGGTAGGCGACGTCTGTTCTGCCTCCACCAGAATGTTGGCCTCCATGGCTGGCAACAACATCGGGAATCTGCTGAACGACGCCCATGTCACCTGGGGCTGGTTCGAAGGCGGCTTCGATCTAAGCATCACCAACCCTAACGGCACCTCCAACTGTACCCGGTCTTCGAAATCTCCCGTCTCCGGGAAAGTCGTGCGCGACTACATCCCGCACCATCAGCCGTTTCAATACTATCCGTCAACGGCCAATCCGGCTCACGTTCGTCCAACATCCGTGCACGCGATAGGCCGCGCAGGCGATGCCGCAAACCATCAGTACGACGTCCACGACTTCTTCGATGCCGTGAAAGCCGGTAATTTCCCCCAAGTCAGCTTTCTAAAACCTCCTGCTTATCAGGACGCCCACGCGGGCTATTCCAATCCGCTCGATGAACAGGCGTTTCTCGTTCAAGTGATCGACTTCCTTCAAAATATGCCGGAATGGAAGAACACTGCGGTCGTCATCGCTTACGACGATTCCGACGGTTGGTACGACCATCAAATGAGCCCCATCGTCAACCAGTCATCCGGTAGCACCGACGCGCTTACCGGCCCCGGCGTCTGCGGCGACGGACACAGCGCACTGCCGGGCATCGATGCTGCAAATACTCACGCACAAGGCCGTTGTGGCTTCGGTCCTCGCCTGCCGTTACTTGTCATCTCGCCATGGGCGAAAAGGAACTTCGTCGATCACTCACTCACCAATCAGGCCTCCATCATCACCTTCATCGAAGACAATTGGCTTCACGGCCAACGGCTTGGAAAAGGTTCGTTCGATAGCATCTCCAACTCCATCGCCAGCCTGCTCGATTTTGGAAGCGCGCCGCGAATGGGAACGCTGATTCTGGATGAGAAAACAGGAGAAAAGAAGTCCCCCCGGTAAGGCTGTTGTAATCGCCTGGCACTTCGTAGTATGGCCATAACACGGCGAGACTTCCTTCAGTCCACTCTGGCGAGTTCCCTCCTGTTGGAACGCCCCGCCGCTGCTTCTGTGCCGGCGCTGTTGAATCCCAACCGGCTGACCGAATTTCTAGATCCCCTCAGCATTCCGCCGACAGCTCATCCTGCCGGGCAGCGGCGAAGCCCATTTCATCCGGATCGAAACGTCCCGTTCTATCGAATGCCCATGCAACAGATTGAGCGGCGAATCCACCGCGACCTCCCGCCCACCAGGATGTGGGGATTCGGTCTTACCTCGCCTGGGCCGATTATTGAAGCCCGGCAAGATCAACCCGTTATCGTCGAATGGTCGAACCACTTGCCGGCCGAACATTTTCTTCCCATCGACCACTCCATTCACGGCGCCCGGGCCGGAACACCGGACGTGCGCACCATCATCCATCTTCATGGCGCGCGCGTGCCGCCGCAGAGCGATGGCTATCCGGAAAACTGGTACGTCCCCGGCAACTCACTATCCAGCTTTTACCCCAACCGCCAGGATGCCGCCATGCTCTGGTACCACGATCACGCCATGGGCATCACCCGGCTGAATACGTATGCCGGACTCTTCGGCCTTTACCTTCTGCGCGATGAAACCGAAGATGCGCTCAACCTTCCGAAGGGCAAATACGAAATTCCTTTGATCCTCTACGATCGAAGTTTCCGCGCGGACGGTCAGCTCTACTATCCGGTCTCGGGCGATCCCGCAAAGCCCTGGGTGCCCGAGTTCTTCGGCGACGCGATCCTCGTCAATGGAACGCTGTTCCCGTTCCTCGCTGTCGAACCGCGACGATACCGCTTTCGTTTCGTGAACGCCTCGAACAGCCGCTTCCTCTATCTGTCTCTGTCGAACAATCAAGTGCTCCGGCAGATCGGCTCGGATCAGGGATTGCTAGCCGCCCCCGTTGAGTTACAAATCCTCACCCTCGCGCCGGGCGAGCGCGCCGACGTCATCGTCGACTTCAAGCAACAACGCAGTCAAAACGTATTACTGAAGAGCGACAACCTCACCATCTGTCAGTTTCGCGTGTCGCATCAATCAACTGTCGACACCAGTTCGATGCCACCGCAACTACGAACCGTACCGCGAATTCCGGAGAACGCCGCCATCACAACGCGGCTGCTCACTCTCGAAGGTGGAGGAGATGCCGACGACCCCACGTCGAACACGCAGCCGATGCTGCTCAACGGTGCTTACTGGCACGATCCAATAACGGAAAATCCCACCCTCGGCACCGTCGAAATCTGGAGTCTAATCAACCTGACCGACGATACTCATCCCATTCATCTGCACCAGGTCCGGTTTCAAATCCTCGATCGCCGTCCCTTCGATGTCTTCACTTATCTCAACGATCGTCAGTTGCGCTACACTGCCGCTGCCATCGCGCCGGACGCCAACGAAGCCGGATGGAAGGACACGGTGCGGGCAGACCCCGGCATGCTCACGCGAATCATCATCCGTTTCGAAGGATTCGCCGGCCGCTACGTCTGGCATTGCCACGTCCTGGAGCACGAAGATTACGAAATGATGCGGCCCTACAATATACTTCCTTCTTCGGAAACGCGTTAATGTCGCTCGGCGAGTTGGCTGGGAATTATACAGTTAAACTGTACAGTATCTCTGTAAACATGCTACTATTCGTGTATGGCCAAGGATTCAGGCGCCTCGGAGACTTCACGACTGTCCGCTCTGGCGGGTGAGCTTCGTGTTTCGATTGGCAAACTGAACCGGCGGCTGCGGGAGCAGGCGCATCCCGGGGATTTCACCTCGGCTCAGAAATCAGTCCTCCTTCGGTTGGAGCGTGATGGCCCCGCAACGGTGTCTATGCTGGCAAGGGCCGATAGCGTACGCCCGCAGTCCATGCGGCTCACAGTTTCCAGCCTGGAGACGGCGGGGCTGGTGAGCGGTGAGCCCGACCAGACCGATGGCCGGCAAACCATCTTCTCCCTGACCCCCGCCTGTCGAAAGACCCTCAAGACCAGTCGCGCGGCGCGGGAGGACTGGCTGCATCGTGCTCTGCAGGCCCAACTCGCGCCGCGCGAACAAGAACAGCTCGCAGCCGCAATGGAATTACTGAACCGCCTCGCCGACTTCTAACTCGCACTTACGATTTTTTAAGGAGAACACCATGTCACTCAGCACCCTCGATCCGAAGACAGCTCTGATCGTCATTGATTTGCAAAAGGGGATTGTGTCGCTTCCTACCGTCCATCCAGCCGCGGAGGTGGTGAAGCATGCCGGCGCGCTGGCGGAGGCATTCCGCGGCCACGGGCTGCCCGTCGTGCTTGTCAATGTGGCCGGCAGAGCGCCGGGGCGCACGGAGCAGCCTCGCGTCGCTATAGACTTTTCCGCGGGATGGACCGACCTCATCCCCGAGTTAAACCAACAGCCGACGGATCACACCATCACGAAGCACACGCCCGGGGCGTTCACGAAGACAGGTCTCGAAGAGCATCTTCGCGGCCTGGGTATCACGCAGGTTGTGCTCGCGGGCATCTCGACCAGCAGTGGTGTCGAGTCCACCGCACGCCAGGCCTATGAGTGTGGGTTTCACGTCACGCTCGCCGTCGACGCCATGACGGACGTGAGCATGGACCCTCACATCCACAGCCTCACCAAAATCTTTCCGCGCCTGGGGGAAACCGGCACGACGCAGGAGATCCTGGACCTTTTAAATCGCACGCGAGTCTAAGATCGCCCGAGTGCCAAGTCCCTCTGCAGCCCTTCGTGAATCCGACCGCCTCGATCCATCCATTTGGAAGATCAGCTCCGTTGCCGTGCTCGGTTCTTTTCTTGCTCAACTGGATGCCACGGTTGTCAACGTTTCCCTTTCCAGTCTTGCCGTAAAGTTGCACAGCAGCCTTTCGGCGATTCAGTGGGTCACCAGCGGCTATCTTCTCGCGCTGGCGCTCACGCTCCCTTTGAGCGGCTGGATGGTGGACCGCATCGGAGCCAAGGTCCTTTATCTATGGTGCTTTTCGGCGTTTACGCTCTCCTCGGCGCTGTGTGGACTTGCCTGGTCCGCGAACTCCTTAATTGCATTTCGCATCCTGCAAGGTATGAGCGGGGGCCTGCTAGCGCCGATGGCGCAGATGATGATGGCTCGCGCTGCGGGAAAGCGGATGGCTAGTGTGCTCGGCTTCGCCGCCATGCCGATCCTGCTGGCGCCCATCCTGGGCCCGGTCATCGCTGGTGCGATCCTGCAGTTCGCCTCCTGGCGATGGCTCTTTCTGGTCAACCTGCCTTTCGGCGCTTTAGCGCTTGTACTGGCCGTTCTCTTCCTGCCGAACGATCGTGAAGAGACCAAGCCGCGCCACCTTGATCTGGTTGGCTTGGCTCTGCTGTCCCCTGGTCTGGCGCTCTTTCTTTATGGATCGGATCGCATCGGCGACCGCACAGGCCTGGTGGCTCTTGTTGCTTCCGTCCTTCTGCTGGTTACCTTTTTCAAATGGGCAACCAGGAAGAAAGAGAAAGCCCTCATCGACCTGCGATTGTTTAAGGGCAAGGTCTTTTCCGCCTCTGTTACCACGCAATTCATGTCGCATGGAATCTTGTTCGCCGGCCAGATGCTGATTCCTATCTTTCTCATCCGCGCCGGTGGACGTTCTCCCAGCGCGACCGGCCTGCTGCTGGCTCCGCTTGGCCTGGGGATGATGTGCGGCTACCCATTCATGGGAACGTTGACGAAGCGGTTCGGAATCCGCAGGGTGTCGGCCGGAGGAGCGTCGGTGGCGCTCGCCGGCACGTTGCCCCTTGTTTACCTGGCTAGTCACGGACTTGTCATCGCCATACTCGCGTGCGCCCTGTTCATCCGAGGTCTGGGCATGAGCGCCGTCGGCGTCCCTTCCATCTCGGCTGCGTACGCTTCGGTCAGGCGGGAGGACCTGCCGATCGCCACCACCGCTCTGAATATTGTGATGCGAGTCGGCGGACCGACTCTTACAACGCTCTGCGCAACCTTTCTGGGGTGGAGATTAGGATCCGCGCACGGCCCCGACGCGATGCTAAACGCGTTTACAGGGGCTTTTCTTCTCCTCTGCGTGTTCCATGCCCTTTTGTTTGCCGCCGCTATGAAGCTTCCCCTGTCGGTGGAGGGCTTCTCCGAACAAGCTCTTGCTACCGCGCCTACTCGCCAGCAGTCTTAGGTCAAGGTGCTGCGGATCTTCCGGGGCAACTTGGCCAGGACAACCTCGTAAGCACGTCGAAGATGCTGCTGAAGTTCCGCGGCACCCAGCGCGCCTTCGTCCTCTAGGCCCACCCAACTCGCTCGAGCCAGATAAGGAGCTGGCACGATACCGTTTCGTTCCGTCAACTCCGCAAAATCCTCGGCCGAACACTTAAACGAAAGCCACACCCGGCCCGGCTCTAAGGCCGCAACAGCAAACATCTTGCCTCCGACCTTGAATACTAGACTGTTTTCCCATTGCACCGCCTCAGTCGCATAAGGCAATCCCATACAAAACCGCTGTACCCATTCGACCGTCATGTCGCTCTAACCGTCTCTCTTCTTTTGTAACCCGATTCTTCGCTAGGGAAAGCGGATGACGACCGCCAAGCCAGCCTTAAGTCGGGCAAAAGTGATCGGCGGAATGACCTGCGGCTCCCGAGCCCGCCCCGCTTCGGCTAGTTTTTTTGTTCGCCGGAAAGGTGATTCGCCAGTACATCCCGCATCGACATCGGCGGGTGGCCAAGCAGACGCTCCAGTGTGGGATCGACGGCCGAGAACTCACCTTTACGGCTGGCAGCGAATAACCCCACGAGCATATTCGCCATCGCTTCGGGCACGTGGTGAGACACTAGGCTCTCGCGATACTGCTCGTCTGTAATCATGACACGTGTGATCTGCCGCCCAGTGAGTTCCGACGCAATCGCGGCAATGGCCTCAAAATCGAGGGCCTCCGAGGCTGTAAGGGGCGGGGTGATCCCATTAAGATGTTGCTCGTCGGTCAGCGCGATGACGGCCGCCTCCGCCAGGTCGGAATGTGCCGTCCAGGAGACCGGACCGTCTTCCGGCGCCAAGATTTTGCCCGTCTCCAGCGCCTGTCCCATCAGCATGATGCCCGACCCCGCATAAAACCCGTTGCGCAGCGAAGTGAAAGCAATTCCTGACTTCTTGAGTAGGGCTTCCGTAGCGGCGTGGTCGCACATGGGTCGGAATGGCGAGGCCGCGTTGGAACCCATATGGCTTGTGTAGAGAATGCGGCGAGCGCCGACGGCCTTGGCTGCATCGATGGCATTGCCGTGATGCTCCACTGCGGCCTCTCCGCTGCTGTTACTGGAGATGATGAGGACCTGCGAAGCCCCCTCAAATGCATTGCGCAGGTTTGCAGGATCTCCGAAATCCCCCTGCCGCACGCGAACACCGCGTTCCTGAAGAGCGCTTGCCTTCTCTGGGTTGCGAACGCTGACGCCGACCTCAGCGGCGGGTATTTTCTTAAGCAGATGCTCAACGATGTCCTGGCCGAGCCTTCCAGTCGCTCCTGTGACGATGGTCATGATGTCTCCTTGAAAGTTAGCGGCAATCGACGCCGCCGTTATCATTGATAATAGTATGATGCTATCGTTGATAAAGCGGTCGCAAACGATCGCCGGGATTTTTGTAGGCACTCGCGTTTATTGTTAAAACGATGATCGAGCCCCAGGCTGCCCTACCCACTGACTCAAACAGCTACCGTGACGGCACGCGGACGCGTATCGTTGCCGCTGCGATTGAACTGCTCAACCGGAAAGGGCGCGACGCCGTCACAACCCGCGCGGTCGCGGATGCCGCAGGCGTTCAGGCACCGGCCATCTACCGTCTCTTTAAAGACATGGGTGGCCTTCTTGACGCCGTCGCGGAACACGGGTTCACAACGTACGTCAAGGAAAAGACGGTTCGCAGGTCTGGCGACGACCCGGTAGAAGATCTGCGCGCCGGGTGGGGTTTGCATGTCAATTTCGGGCTCTCCAACCCCGCGATCTACAAGTTGATGTACTGCGATCCCCAACCGGGCGTGAAATCTCCAGCGGCTGGCAATTCCTATCGCATCCTCAGGGAACACATCCGGCGAATAGCCGTTGCCGGCCGATTGCGAGTCAGCGAGGAACGGGCCGCGGACCTGGTGCATGCTTCTGGCTGCGGCACCGTCCTGACGTTGCTGTCGATGCCCGAAGAACGACGCGATATGGGCATGGCTGAGATCGCGCGAGACGCCGTCATCGCCGCGATTACGACCGGATCGCCAGTGCTCGAGAACCCCGGTCCGGCAGCGGCGGCCGTTGCCCTGCGCGCCGTTCTTCCTGAAACCATTTCACTCTCAGAAGGAGAACGCGCACTGCTGACGGAGTGGCTAGAACGCCTCGCCAAAGAATGACCCGATTGCAAGCACTTCCTAAGTCCCCATGAGCCGTGATGCGCGATTGGCGTCCCGAATCGTTAGGGATCAATAGGCGCCAACTCAGCCAATAGTACGCGACTCGGCCTTCCATCGCTACTCCTCTGCCCGCAATTCTATTTCTCGCTCGGACTATCGTCCGCCTTAAGATCGCCGATTGCATACTGAATCCCCGCCAGCATATGCTCTACAAATGGTCGCGAAAAATAAACCTTCTCATCGTGGCCGTGCGCTTCGTAAAATACGCGCCCATTGCCCACGTGCTGAATGTAACTCAATGCGTAGTCGCCGTCGGTGCGCCTCGTGGCGGCCGGTTCTCTGTCCTTGTCACACTGGCTCATTTTCTGGTAGTTGATGCTGGTCAACACGTGAACACGCTTGCGGCTGAACGAGTCCTGCGCGAAGGTGTACGTCTCGTCCACAATCTCATAGCCCTTGGCCGGGAACATGGACGTCAGCGGGCTGTTCGGATCGTCAATCTTGACGGGAATCAGCGTCGGGTAGCTCCAGTGAAATTTGAAAAAGCCGCCGATCATTTGGTTAAATTCCGGCCAGGTGCCGGTCGGCGCGACGAGCGGTGCGCCGGGCGAAGCCGGGCGTGGACTGGTGTGGTACGAATCGGTCGCGGCGTGAACGCCGGCGAGACCCTTTCCACCCTTGACGAAGTCGAGAAGCGCCTGCCTGCGCGCCTGGGTGATCGTTTTGTCGTTCGGGTCATCCAGGAACTGGCCTGTGGTGCTGTCCAGGAAAATCGCATCGTATTGCTTCAGATTTTCAGCCGTGATCGCGGCGGGGTCGTACGTGATGGTGGTCATCCACGCACCCGTCTTATCTCCCAGATACTCAACCATCTTCGCCGCCAGCGGGATAGAAGTGTGTACCCAGCCCCTGGCCGTGCACAATACCAGTACATGACGAAGGCTCTGGGGTGTGGCCAGCGGCTTGTCCGGCAATGCCGCCATCATCGCCGAGATATCGGACGGATTAGCAAACTGCTTTTGGGGACAGCCGTGACTGAATCCTCCGCTAAATCCTTCCGCCGGACAAGGCTTTGTGGGCTGCGTCTGCTGCGCGGACAGAAGGCTGCACAACAGGGCAACGCTACTGCATGCGGCAACGCTGAATTTCTTCATGATGATAGGAACTCCGTTTCTAGAAAACTGTCTCGAACCTGCTGTCGAGTGCAAGTGTTAGTGTAGGCCATCGAGCGGTAACGCGGCGGAGGTGAAGGGCGCTCGGGATTAACGGGCGCATTTACCAGGCGGAACCTCTCGTTCAGGCCAGCGCTGTTCCGTATAGCGCAAGCAAGCGGCTCCAAGCTTTCTCGGCCTGCGGCTCGTTGTAGACGCGCGAATCCGGAGGGCACCAGCCATGCGCGGTTCCCGTATACACTTCGATTTCCGCGGGCAGATTCGTCTTGGCGAACGTGTCTTTCAAAACGTTCTTGTCATTGGGCGATCGCGTATCGTCGCTTGCCGCGATCGCGATGAGGAACCGCGCCTTGCTCTTCGCCGCCTGAAGATGCGGACTGTCCGGTTTATCGGTCACGAGTCCACCGCCATGGAATGAGGCGACTGCTCCGACGCGGTCGGGCACGGCGGCCGCTGTACGAAACGCGATCGGGCCGCCCATGCAATAGCCCTGTGTGCCCAGTTTCCGATTCTTTGCCACGGAGGATTGCCCGTTCAGCCACGCCACAAACGCTTTCGCATCCGTCATATGCGTCTCCTCGTTCAGAGTCTTCGCCAGCGGCATCAACTGCTGGATAGGCGTTGCGGAGCCGGCGTCCGCGGTCGGTGCTTTCCTGGTGCGGTAGAACGGATTGACCACGAGCACCGAATAACCCGATTCGGCTAGCCGTTTGCCCATCTGTCGAAAGGCGGGTCGTAGCCCGAAGATGTCTGGCCACATGACAACGCCGGGACTTGTGCCGCTTGCCGGATGCGCGAAGTAGCAGTCTGCCGCGCCGTCCGGCGTTGTCACGTTGACGTCCGATTCGGTGACTGAAACCGCGTTCGCAACTTGCGGCAACATCATGGCGATGCCTGCCCCCAACATGATGCCGAACTGCTTCCTTGTCACCCCACCGAGACTCTCGTACTCTTGTCGGTCCTTCTCGAAGTGATCCTGATCGCACATATTTGCTTCTCCGTCGACCTCTGTTTACGCGGAACACCACACGCGCATGGCGTCATCTTATACCCTCGCGCTCATATGAACTGCCTGCGGATTAGCGGCGATCGAGGGTAACGAAGCGATGCCTCGTGACAATTTGACGCGAACGTCACTGGTACTGGGAGTTTGCACGGAGTCGGAGTACCTGGTCTTTTGCTCTTCCTCGTTTGGGCGGTTATAATCCTTTGAGGCTCCGGACGGGCTCGCGACTGGATCGCCGAAGCGCGGGTACTCTGCTCATCGGTAAATCCGGCTGTAATAAATAAGGTCGCTGGCAGGTAAAAACCGGGGCTCTTAATTAAGAAGGAGCTTTTCATTAGAATGAGAAAAAAACTCGTAGTCTCGGCGGCACTCCTCGTAGCGGGGTCGCTCCCTTGGCAGGCCAACGCCAGCACATTCGGCTTTAGCTTCACCGGCACTGGGGTAAGTGGCACGGTCGATCTGACTTATGGCGCAGCCACGGACGCGAAATATCCCCAGGCCTTTGAGGTCACCGGAATTAGCGGTACGTTCTCTGACTCGAATAATGGCCTCGGCATCGTGAACACGCCGATCGGTCCGCTCGAGCCAATCGAGCACAACGCGCCGGAGCCCACCAACTTGCTGGCCCCGCGCGACTTCAGCAGGTTCCCGGTAACGACCGGCCTGCCCTCCACGAGCCACGGCAATGTGAACTATGACAACCTCTTCTATCCCGGCGGCTCGCCGCAAACCGCCTCCGACTACCCAGTGCATGGCGGATTCCTCGATATCTACGGACTGCTCTTCGATATTGGAGGCGACAGAGTGGTTGACGTCTGGAGCAACGGTGACTCCAGCGGCACCGGCACCGGTCCCATCGACTACGGCGTCGCGGTCGCTACCCACGATACGTCGTTGGATTATGTCAGTGGTGGCGTATCAGCGACTCCAGAGCCCAGCGCGCTTGAACTGCTCGGCAGCGGACTGTTGGGGATGCTGGTCTGGCGGCGGCGTGCTTCCCGTCAAAGATCGCTTTGAAAGAATAGTCGCCACCGCCGGAAAGCCCAATCCTGAACTGGGGGCTGGCTTTGGGCATCCCCTGCATCTGCGAAACCCGCCGCTGGCTCACTGCGGCGGGTTTTCGTTATGGGGCTAGTTGGCACAGCGTTGGCTGCGTCATGCGGTCATTGCGACATGCAAGAGCGCATATCCGGAGAGTAGAGGAATTAGCCGATGGCAGACAGTGGAGTTCAGGAATCACGCAGCCCCTCGCGACCAGCGGTGCTGGACAGCGTGGATGAAGCTGCTGTGTCAGGTCGTCGACGATGTTCTCGTGGTGAGCAGCCCCAAACCCTTCTAAATGCCCTGCCGAAGGCACTCTCTGTGTCGTAGCCGATCGACGAGGAGATTGCACAAACGGAATCATCAGAGCTCTTCAAACGATCGCCGGCGAGCAACATTCGCCAGCGTGTCAAATATTCCATCGAGGGCATCCCAACCTTGTTTTTGAACTTCTGGGCAAATACCGTGCGGGACATGCCTACACGGTCGGCGAGTTCCTGTAGTGTCCAGGGGTGTCCCGGGTCGTCGTGCATGCATGTAATAGCGATTCTCATCTGCGGATCCGCAAGGGCGAAAAGCCAGCCGACGCCTTTAGCTGCTTCTTCTTGCAGGTGCAGCCTGAGAGCTTGAACCAGCATCATGTACGCCAGTTGCTGCGCGATCAAAGATCCACCCGGCTGAGGATCGTGCAATTCTTCTCTCATGCGATCCAGTGACCAACGCATCGTCTTTTTGTCCGACTCCCTGCGGATGTGCACTATCGAAGGCAACGAGTTCAACAACATTTCGGAGTGATTTCCGGTAAGGAGAAAGTGTCCTCCAACGATGGAGCACCCTCGCGTCCCGTCATAGAGGACTTCGTCACCCGGCTTTAGCGCTGCGAGTTCGTAGGCAAACCTCACACGTGGAAGAGATAAGTCTGCCGCAAGGCAGAACGGCAGGCCACGAGGCAAGAGGACACAGTCTCCCGCCGTCATCAGCACCGCATCGGGAACACCCTCAACCGATAACCAACACGAGCCCGAGCCCACGGCATAGCACTTGATGCCCTGATGTTTGGGGAATTCGAAGCCTATCTTTGCGTCTACCACGAAGCCGCCTGACACGTAGCTCTTCAGCTTGAGCAGCGACAACACCTCAGAGAGTGGATCCATTAGATCTCCGTACGATCAAACTAATAATGCGTACGTTCAGCATAGATCGTACGCCGCCGAACTTCCATCTATTCCTTATGAGGGGCAGCACACGCGACCTCTCATCAACAAGTAAAATAACAATCCAACGAAGGAGCAGCTCATGAAGGTTTTTCTCACCGGAGCAACCGGTTTTATTGGTTCTACCATCGTTCCCGAACTCATCAATGCGGGCCATCGGGTCCTTGGACTTACGCGTTCGGACGCGGGTGCGGAGTCTCTTATCGCCGCTGGGGCTGACGTACACCGAGGAAGTCTTGAGGACCTGGACAGCCTGCGCAGCGGCGCCGGCAAGTCAGATGGTGTGATTCACTGCGCTTTCGGCAACGACTTTTCAAAATTCAAGGCGAGCAACGAGCAGGATAGCCGGGCGATCGACGCTCTGGGTGACGAGCTTATGGGTTCGGATCGCCCGCTAGTCATCACCTCCGTAGCCGCAATGGGTATCGCAGCACCAGGCCAGTTGGCCACGGAGGACCACTTCGATCCCACTCAACCACTCCACGCTATGAGAGCAACAGAGAAGGCAGGAGCTGCCCTTGCCGATCGCGGTGTGAATGTGTCGGTAGTTCGTCTTCCTCAGGTTCACAACATTGTCGAACAGGGCATCCCTGGTCTCCTCATCCAGGTGGCCCGAGAGAAGAGGGTTTCGGCATACATCGGTGATGGCCTGAATCGGTGGGCGGCGGCGCACGTCCTCGATGTTGCCCATCTCTATCGGCTTGTGTTGGAGAAGCATGAGGCGGGCAGCCGATACCACGCGGTCGCGGAAGAAGGCATACCGTTGCGTCAGATCGCGGAAGTGATCGGCAAAGGCTTGCAGGTTCCCGTCGTCAGCCTCTCTCCAGAAGAAGCTCAGTCAAATTTCGGCCCGTTCGCAATGTTTGTTGGCGCAGACATGTCGGCTTCAAGTCGAAAGACCCAGCATCGGCTAGGATGGCGCCCCACTCGCCCGGGCCTCATTCAGGATCTCGAGCAGACGCAGTATTCGTAAGTGGCTCCGGGTTCCTGCTCTGCTGGCGTGCGAACACGGAAGCATTCCAATCTTTGTGAAAGGCGTTTAGCATGAGGACGACGATCTATTTGGCTACTGCCCGTGGCCTAACCGTGATTACGGGCTCCGAGGGGAACTGGCGAGGGGCAATTCGGCTTGAGGGCAAGCAGATTCAGTGTGTTGCCGCCGACTTAAATCGAAAAGGCGTTGTTTACTGCGGAACATTCGGCGATGGAATGTTCAGAAGCGACGACGGGGGTGTGACTTGGAAAGCGCCTAACGTTTTCACCAACCCTAACGTGATGGCGCTTGCCGCTTCTAATCCCGGCGTACTCTACGCGGGGACGGAGCCGAGCGCAGTATATCGATCCGACGATCGTGGCGAAACCTGGCGTGAACTGCACACACTGCTGACATTGCCCTCGGCGAAGACATGGAGCTTTCCGCCACGTCCGGAAACGCATCACGTCCAGTCGATTCTTCCAGACCTGGCAAAGCCGGATCGTCTGCATGTCGCTATCGAGGCCGGAGCGCTGTTGCGCAGCGATGATGCGGGAAGGACATGGCGCGACCGAATTCCGAGCGGTCCGAAAGACACCCATTCTCTCGCGGTTCATCCACAGGATCCTACCCGGCTACACTCGGCCGCGGGTGATGGCTATTTTGAAAGCGTCGATGACGGCCATAGCTGGCGACGTAGCGTTGACGGCCTGGAGCACCAGTACTGTTGGAGCATCGCGGTCAGCATTGGGGATCTCACTACTCTTCTGCTGTCTGCTTCTAAGAGCGCATACGCGGCGCATTTCAAGAAGACAGCCAGGTCTTTCGTTTATCGCCGCACCGGGACCGAAGCTTGGCGGCAAGTGAAGGATGGATTGCCCGCGCCGCAGGGATTGCGGATCCCGGTTGTGGCGGCGAGTCGTCTCGACCCCGGAGTTTTCTATCTGTCCGCTGAGGGGATGGTCTATCGATCGGCGGACGACGGCTTGCGATGGCAGGAGCTAGCGGTCCAGTGGAACGGCAAGCAGGCTGCTGAGCGCTCGGTAGATATGGCGATTGTGGAGGAGGACTAATCGGATGAACCACAAACATGCAGTCATAATCAAAAGACGCTGTAGATAAGGGAGAACAATCACCATGCCACTTGGTTCCACAAATCAAAGAGTTCCCACGATTTTGCTTATCGCCGCCTCACGTGGTCTCGGCCTGGCAATCGCGGAAGAATTCTTGAAGAAAGACTGGAATGTGGTGGGGACAGTTCGGGCGGGATCTGGCCGTACAAAACTGCACGAACTTGCTGACAAATTTCAGGAACGGCTTGCAATAGAAACGCTGGACATCTGCGAACAGTCTGAGGTCGTCGCGTTGAGACAGCGCCTATCGGGACGGGTCTTCGAAATGCTTTTTGTGAACGCCGGCACGACCAATGAAGAGACGGAGACAATCGGAAATGTGACAACCGAAGAGTTCGTGCGCGTCATGGTCACAAATGCGCTCTGTCCGATGCGAGTCGTCGAGTCACTGCAGGATCTTGTCTCCGTAAACGGCCTGATCGGTGTGATGTCCTCCGGGCAAGGGAGCGTCGCCAACAACGTCACCGGCATGCGCGAGGTTTATCGCGGTAGCAAGGCAGCCTTGAACCAGTTCATGCGCAGCTACGCCGCCCGCAACTCCGGTACGCCGCGTGCAATGGTTCTAATGGCTCCTGGCTGGGTCCGTACAGAGTTGGGCGGACCGGATGCACGCCTGAGCATTGACGAAAGCGTTCCGAACCTGGTGAATGTTCTGCTTAAAAAACAAGGCAACGCCGGTCTTGAGTACCTGGATTATCTAGGCCGCACTGTGCCCTGGTAGGGGTAGCCACATCCAACCGAAAACCTCCGTTAAGGATTGCTGCAACTTTTCAGACTCTCAATTTGAGTCCGTTGAATAGCAACTCAAACTGTTGCCTCAAGTTTTTCAGGCTCTCCTCTACCTTGGGGTTTGGAGTGTTGATACAAATCCGGATCTCAATGCGATGAAGATTAAAAAACGTATGCGCCGCAATATCCGGTCTGACGGAAGGACTGATTTGGCCCTCGGCCTGAGCGCGAGCCACTAATCTTGCCAGGCACCGCTCGTACTCTGCCATGTCTTTCCCAATACGTTGGGCAACAATGCCGGTGCTGAAGGCTACTTCGCGCAGCATGTCTTTTGAAAGTGCGGGTGTCAGGAAAAAGTACTCATAGATAACAGAGAAGAACGCAATCATCTGATCGAGAAAAGGCATCTCTGGCCGGGCACTGTCGAAGGCCGCTTGCCGCACGGCGGGAAAATCCTCTTCGAAAACTAATAGCAGCAGGTCTTGCTTGTCTTCGGCGTAGAGAAACAACGTTCCCAAAGCAACGTCGGCTTCCGCGGCGATCTCCCGGATAGTGGCGGAATCGAACCCTTTCGCCAGAAATACTTTCTTGGCTGCCTGGCGAATACGCTTGAGTTTCTCGCGCTTGTTCGATTCGCGACGACTCGCCGGCACTAAGGTGATCTCTTTCATTTTGCAGCTAGTGAATTTTAGATAGTCTAATTTCTCTTTCCGTTTATTCTCGACCAAAAAGAACACCTGCGAAACATTTAATTACTGAACGCGATCACATTTCTGGAAGCTATGAGACTGGTTGGACTCGAAGAACATATGGTTACAACGGACGTAATCCAAGCTTGGCGGGACCTGCCGCCGGAATGGCAGGATCTTTCGCGCGAACACTCGTCAACCGGTGATGTCGGGCGCCGTTTGCTCAATACTGGTTCGGAGCGACTGGCGGACATGGACAGTATGGGTCTAGACGTTCAAGTACTTTCGCTAACCACTCCCGGCTTGCAAGATCTCGCCCCCGAAAAGGCTCTCGAATTACAAACACGAATCAATGATTCACTCGCCGAGGCGGTCCGCGGAAATCCCGATCGACTGCAAGCATTCGCGACCTTGGCGACCCCAAATCCGCCGGCAGCGGCGCGTGAGTTAGAACGCGCGGTCAAAACGCTTGGTCTTCACGGCGCGATGATATTCGGCCGTACCAGAAACCGTAACCTTGACCATCCTGACTCATCGCCTCTCTTTGAAGTTGCAAACTCGTTGCGCTGCCCACTCTATCTTCATCCCCAGTCACCACGGCCCGCCGTGAGAGAAGCCTATTACCAAGGTTTCGGAGACCAAGTGGACATGTTGTTCGGGATGGGCGGATTGGGGTGGCACGTCGAGACCGGTGTCCAGCTCATTCGCATGATTCTGGCCGGTGTATTCGACCGCTATCCCGATCTCCGTATCGTCGTCGGGCATTGGGGCGAAGTGGTCGCCTTCTATCTGGATCGGATCGATCTCCTAACCGGCGTTGCCAAGCTGAAGCAGCCGCTCTCCGAGTATTTCAAGCGCCACATATACGTCACGCCTAGCGGCATCTTCAGCCAGCGATACTGTCGTTGGGCCATTGAAGTCTTTGGCGTGAACAGAGTCATGTTCTCCACCGACTATCCATTCCAGTTCCCGGCAAACGGCAAGGCGCGCTGCTTCATGGAAGAAGCTGAACTGAGTGACGCAGACCGTCAAGCGATCGGTTCCGGCAACTGGGACAGCTTGTGCGCCCAGATCAGGCGCTAGGGCCTATCCCTATGACGAATGAACTTCGAGTCGCGTGCTTAGGCTACGATCACACCCTAGCTTTGCGCGATGGCTCAATCAAGATCGAAGGTTGCGACGCCGCGTTCGAGACTGCCAAGAGCACCGAAGTGCCTGATCGAGCATTCACCGTGAAGAACTTTTTGCAAGCGAACTGCTCAATACTTGAACATTCGCGAAAGGACCTAAAGATTAGGAAAGGAACGATGCCAACATGGCCAACGTAAAACTGAAACTTGGATTTGGAAATTACGATCGTCACCGCGCACTAGTGGATGGAAGCATAAAGATTGCAGGCGTTGACGCGCAATTCGAAACTCATCGGATCATCTCAGAGGTTTTTGAGGGCTTAGTTCGGAAACGCGCTTACGACGTCGGAGAACTCGGCCTCTCCTACTTCCTGCGCACCATGGATCTTGACGATCCGCCGTTCTTAGCCATTCCAGTGTTTCCCGTGCGGATTTTCCGCCATTCAGCGATCTATATCAATACAAGCAGCGGGATCGAGAAGCCTGAGGATCTAGCAGGAAAAACCATAGGAGAGTTCGCCATGTATGGTCATGATGCAGGCGTTTGGCCTAAGGGGATTCTTTCCGACGACTTTGGTGTGAAACCCGAGCAAAGCCGCTGGGTCATCGGAGGATTGGATTGGCCCATGAAACCAGTGGACTTCGTGCCGCTCGTGCATCCGTCGGGAATCGACATCGCCACAACGCCGCACGGAACGGATTTGGGAGCGCTACTCGAAAAGGGGGAGATCGACGCGCTCATCTCCGCCGACGTCCCTAAGTGCTTTCTCGACAAGTCACCGAAGGTGGCGCGTCTTTTCCCACAGTTTCAGACAACCGAGCGGGAATACTTTAGACGAACCGGCATCTTTCCTGCCATGCACACGGTCGCCGTCCGCAAGGAACTGGCAAAGGAGCAGCCGGAGATCTTGCGTTCCGTATACAAGGCATTCTGTGATGCCAAGGAAGCGTCTCGCCAGCAGTACACGAAAGGAGCCATCTTTAATAATATGGCCACAATGGTACCGTGGTTCAGCAAACTCATCGATGAGGATCGGGAACTGCTCGGCGAAGATTGGTGGCCCTATGGTTTGCGGGCCAATCGCAAGATGGTCGATACATTTTTGCGTTACCACTTCGAGCAAGGCCTGTCGAAACGGCGTATGACTTGCGAAGACATTTTCGTGCCTGATTTTCTCCAGAGCTAAACCACTCGCGAGTGTCGCAAAGAATGTACTGATCTACCGACGAACGGCATCGAGAAGATCCTGATCCCATTCCTTAACGGAGGTTTTCGGTTGCATGTGGCTCCTACGGCTGGTAGCAGCCGCACCGCCTCTCTGTGCGCGTATGCCACGTATTCCGAGAGCCTGTGCACACCAGAGGGACGCTGATGCGGGTGAGGCGTCAGGCCAGGAGCTTCTCGATTGGTTCCGAGCAGTTCATCATGGCGCCAATTGACTGAAATAAGAGTGGGCCGCGCGCCGCGAGCTCACCAAGCACGCGAGTTCACAAAGCAAAGGATAGAACAATGCGAGTATTTGTTACGGGTGCTACAGGTTTCATAGGCTCGGCGATCGTCCCGGAATTGATCGGCGCCGGCCATCGCGTGGTCGGGCTCAGCCGTTCGGACGCGGGCGCCGAAGCGCTCACCCGTGCCGGGGCGGAGGTCTTTCGCGGCGACGTGAACGACCTGGACCGCCTGCGCAACGCCGCGGAGGCGGCCGACGGCGTCATCCACGCGGCCTTCAACCACGACTTCTCCAACTTAAAGCAGAACAGCGAGGACGACCGCAAGGTCATCGAGACGCTCGGCGAGGTGCTGGCCGGCTCGGACCGGCCGCTCGTCATCACCTCCGGCACGGGCCTCGCTCGGTCAAAGACCGGCGCCCCCGCACTGGAGACCGATGATCGCGTCACCTCGGCCGAGTTCCCCCGCGCAGCTTCCGAGGAGGCTGCCGACGCCCTCATCGCCAAGGGCGGCCGCGTGATGGTGATGCGGCTGCCGCAGGTGCACGACACGCGCAGGTTTGGCCGGGTCACACAACATATTCAGTTGGCGCGGCAACAGGGCCGGGTGGCGTATGTCGGCGAGGGCAAGAACCGCTTGCCGGCCGTGCACGTCTCCGACGCCGTCCGGCTTTACCGCCTGGTGCTCGAGAAGGGCCGCGCAGGCGCGCGCTACCATGCGGTCAGCGAGGAGGGCGTCGCCCTGCGCGACATCGCCGAGGTGATCGGTGCGGGGTTGAAGATGCCGGTTAAGTCGATCGCACCGCGGGAGGCGCCGAAGTACTTCGGCTGGTTGGCGAACCTCGCCACGATCGATCTTGCGGCCTCCAGCGCGCTGACGCGCCAACAGTTGGGCTGGAATCCCACCGGGCCGGACCTGCTGACCGACCTGCGCAACATGGATTACAGCGTGGCCTAGTCCTGCTAAACGCCGTGAGATTCGCCGACCGCCAGTCGAGGAATGATGACTTCTCAGGACTGTTCTGGGCTTGATGAAGGCGAGCGGTCAAATTCGCTCGACAGTGTTATGGCTGGCCAGCGTACTGAGCGGCCACGATGTTGCGCTGAACCGCTTCCATCGCCTGAGCGTTGGGCATTCCCCTGGTCATCACGCCCTCAAAGAAGTAGCCCTTGGCCCAGTTGCTGTTATCGCCGCCGATGCCGAGGATGATGGCTCCTTCCTGTCGCATGGGCTGATAGCCGTTGGGAAGAGGGATGATGCCGGTTGTAGTGAGTGCTCCGGACTGAGCATTGCCCTGGTAGATGGCGTAGGTGTGCTGCCCGTCGCTGACGCCCATGTCCGTAACGAAGGTGGCGCCGAGGGGCACCTTGAGGTGACCGTAGATGCCATTTTCCATGTCCAGCCCTGCATCGGGGCTGCAGGGGCTGCCGTGACACATGATGTTGATCGCGTCCATGTGGCCGGCTTTGTTGTCGAGATTGTTCGTCTCGGCGTTACCGAAATCGAAGCAGCACTTCTTGTTAAGGTTGAGCGCGGAGGTGATCATGTAGACGCCTTCGGGTTGCCCGTTGACCGCGGTGCCTTTGGGGCTGTCGTTGCGATAGCCCATGCCGGGGGAGATGGCGATGCCGTAGACCTTGTGCCCGCCGACGGTTGCCGGAAGAGCGTTGGCCAGGGCGGGGACGTCGTAGCCATTAGGACCGGGGCCGTGCGCTGCGCCGCCCGGAGGCGCGGGCGTGAGGTCGTTGCGATTGGGTGACTGATCGTAGAGCTTGGTAATGGTGCAGGAAGTGTTGGCGCAAAACTTGTCCTGCTTTATGGCGTTGGCGTAGCCGTCGCGGAGGAGGCCGATGTCGGTGTGAGCCTTGTCGGACTGTCGCGTGACCTGGTAGAGCGGGCCGGTGTATGCGCGGTACAAGGCGCGCGTGGTACTAAAGGCAGCGACGCAGGGAGTAGCGGATGCGTAGAGATCGCACGATTGAGGTGAGACCGTTTGCGATGAAGCGGTGCCGGCCAGGACGATTGTGAAGGCGAAAAGAATAGCTACGGGCGACGGGATTATTCCAAGCAATGACAGGGATTGGGATTGGGATAGTGATTTGAGTTGCATGGGATGTTCGTCGTTCCTCTGCTTATTTGGTTTCCCCTTTCTGCGTTGCCGATTCTGCGCTTTATTGAACTGTCGGAACATAGAGTCGATTGAATGTTGCAAGCGAGGCTGGTGCGCGGCCAGGGAACGGATCGTCAGCGACGATTCCTGACTGCTTCGGCATCTTCGCCCCTCCCTGTAGTTTATTTTGCCACCACACCGTTACACGCCAAACCGCAGTGTCGACGCTTTCCTTGCTCAACGTGCGCCGATCCGCGATTCTCGCTGCCGCGTCAACTGTTCGATTCAGCCCAATGCTCTTATCGATGCGGGTCTAAACGAATTCTGATGAGTATCGATAACGCCGTTGCGTCCGCTCAACTCCTTGATCGTCGGCCACTCGGAAACTGTCCGCCAGATACGGAACGGCAAATCGCCATCGCTGCGCACAACCCTCTACTCTAGATCGAGTCCGATGTGATCGTTTACCCCATTTCGAAGTCGTTGTTTGCAGCCCGGCAAGTAGTTGCCGGAGGCGCGCGGAAGAGAGCCTCTGCGTTGTCGCTCTCCGTCTTAGCAACCTACGGCTCACCCGTTCCTTACAATTACTCCAGGAGATTCAGCTCGATGAAGTTGTTAAGGATGATGGCCCTTTTAGTCTGTTCAACGCTGTGCGCGGCGTTGAACGGAGCCGCTCAGGCCGCCCCCGCGCTACCGCCAGCCAATGCAGCTCAGGGAGCTACCTTCACAGATCCGCTGCTGCACACCGGACCCGACCCCTGGGTCGTTTGGTGGAAGGGCTTTTACTACTACTCCAATTCTTCGTCAACCAATCTGACGCTGCGGAAGACGCGGGACATCACGGATCTCCGCCACGCACAAAAGAAAGCGGTTTGGATCCCTGAGCCGGGACATCCCTGGTCGAAACAGCTATGGGCGCCCGAGCTCCATCGCTGGGGTAACAAGTGGTACATCTACTTCGCCGCCGACGCGGGCGACAACGCGTCGCATCGCGTTTATGTTGTTGAGAATGACAACGACGACCCCATCGAAGGCACTTGGACCTTCAAGGGTAAGATCGGTGACCCGAGCGACCGGTGGGCGATCGACGCAACCACTTTTGAACTTCGTGGTCGGCATTACCTCGTGTGGTCCGGCTGGAAAGGCTCGAACGACGGCGAGCAGGACCTGTACATCGCTCACATGAGCAATCCTTGGACGATCGACTCGCCGCGCACGTTGATCTCCAAGCCCACCTACCCCTGGGAAGAGCACGGCAGCCTGCCCGGCAGGCACGTCAATGTGAATGAGGGTCCTGAATTTATCTCCCACGGCAACAAAATGTTTATCGTCTTCTCGGCGTCCGGTTGCTGGACGGACTTCTACACCCTTGGCGTGCTTGAGGCGAATCTCGAAGCCGATCCTCTCGATGCAAAGAGCTGGACCAAGATCGATCATCCGTTCCTCAATACCGATCCTGGCGCCGAAGCCTTCGGGCCAGGACACAATGGTTTCTTCCAATCGCCCAACGGCCGGGAGGACTGGATCATCTATCATGCCAATCCGGCGCCGGGCGAGGGCTGCGGAAACTTCCGCTCGCCGCGCATCCAGCGATTTACTTGGAACCAGCTCGGCAGGCCTCACTTCGGCAAGCCGGTCCCGTTGGGTGACCCGCTGGAGAAGCCCGCCCAGTAAGGGCCGCGGCGTCTTTTACCCGCATCGCGCATCTAATCGCCATGGCCGCCACGAAGCAACCGGTCGAGCTCTCCGACTCTCAAATCCAACTCATCGCAAAGGCCCTCGCCGACCCGCGCCGTTACGAGATCCTCAGCAAGCTCAGCCGCCATGACGGCGCAACACTTTGCAGCAATATGCGCGAATGCATCGATATCAGTCCCGCAACGCTCTCGCATCACATGAAAGAGCTCGAAACCGCCGGACTCATCCGCTCCGAAAAGGAAGGTAAATTCGTCCGTTACTTCCCGCGGACCCGCGTCCTCCGCGCTTACCTCAACCGCCTCAAGTCCGACCTCGCCTAAACCCTCCACGAATTTTCTCGCGGCGCTTGAATCCTACCGATCCCCCTGTTTCATCACTTAGATGCTTATCGAATTATCGAAACGATGTTCGCAGCAAGGAGAAAAAATGAGCAAACTAACAGGTAAGACAGCAATCGTCACGGGCGCATCCAAGGGGATCGGAGCCGCCATCGCCAAATCACTCGCAGCGGAAGGCGCGTCTGTCGTCGTAAACTACGCTTCCAGCAAGGCCGGCGCGGACACGGTGGTCGCCGCCATCACCGCCGCCGGTGGCAAGGCCGTTGCCGTGGGTGGTGACGTCTCCAAAGCCGCCGAGGCGCAGGGCATCATCGACGCAGCCATCAAGAACTACGGCCGCCTCGACATTCTTGTCAACAACTCCGGCGTCTACGAGTTCGCCCCCGTCGAGACCATCACCGAAGACCACTTTCACAAGCAGTTCAACATCAACGTGCTCGGTCTTCTGCTCACCACGCAGGCAGCCGTCAAGCACCTCGGCGAAGGCGGCAGCGTCATCAACATCGGCTCGGTCGCTAGCCGCAGTACGCCTCCGAACAGCGCAGTTTACAGCGCCACCAAGGGTGCGGTCGACGCCATCACCGGCGTGCTCTCCAAGGAACTCGGCGCGAAGAAGATCCGCGTCAACTCCATCAACCCCGGCATGGTCGAGACTGAAGGCACACACACCGCGGGGTTCATCGGCTCTGACTTCCAAAAGGGCGCGGTTGCGCAGACCCCGCTCGGCCGCATGGGCCAACCCGGCGACATCGCCTCCGTCGCCGTTTTCCTGGCTTCGGACGACTCGGCCTGGCTGACCGGCGAACAACTGCTCGTTAGCGGCGGCGCGCGCTAATCCCCACGTCCTGGAGAGAACTGGAGATCTGTATGGCCCGGGACATGGGTGACAGCTTGATCCTAGGGCAGTGGTAACAATCTTCTCTCTCGAGTATCGCGGAAGCGGTGTCGCGGAGCCGGAGGCGGAGCGTCACTGCTTCCTAGTTTCCAGCTAGCGACAATACAGGAGCTAACCGGACACAAGCGCGTTTTCTCGTTACCTATCCTTCTACATACGCGGGCCGGTCAGATCATGTGCAGGATGCACGCATCAGAGTAAGGACGCGGTCCTTCCATTTTTTGCGGAACGAGGCAGCCGGATGTCGTCAGATGAGGTTGACAAGTCACATATCAAAGGTTCTCTTTCCAGGCTTGCATCGCTCGCTCCTTGACATCGTGAGTGCAATGAACCGGCCCCAAATCGATCAAGCAATGTTGGCAATGGCAGGATTGGACCGAACCCGCGCTGTCCACGCCCCTTGTGTTGGTCGCGAAAACTGGGTCTGATCGGTGTGGTTCGACTCGCGGATCGAGTGGGAAGCGACTACACCACTGTGAGCCGTCAAGTGGCGCGATTAAAAAAACTCGGCTTTGTGAAAGGTCGTGTGAGCACAGCAGATCGGCGTTCGGCGCGAAGCAATCATGCCCCGGAAAGGCAAGGCGGCCACGGATGCCGTTGACGTTGCGCGCGAAGAGATCGCGCTAACGCTCTTCGAGGGTTAATTCCCCCCGTGATTTCGATGAACTGGTTCGCTTGATGCGGATGCTTGCCCACCGGCTGAACGAGACATCGGGTGGACAGGTAGAGTAGCCTCCTGTTCTAGCGAGCCTCCAGAGCGCTTCGTGCATCTATGTGTAATGTACACATAGGTACTCCGAAGGATTCATGCCGAACACACAGACATTGATAGCTCAGGCCTACTCTGCCTTCAATCGTCGGGATATCGACAGCGCCCTGGCGCTCATGAGTGAGAACGTTAGCTGGCCCAAGGCATCGGAAGGCGGGCGTGTCGTCGGGAAAGAAGAAATTCGGTCCTACTGGACCCGTCAGTGGCAGGAGTTTGATCCTCACGTGGAACCACTTGCGGTAATCGACCAGGAAGGCGGCATTACCGACGTCAAAGTTCATCAACTCGTGAAAAGCCTTGGTGGCGATGTCCTTTCTGATAGCGAGGTGTGGCACGTTTATACCATCGCGAACGGTCTCATTGAACGCATGGACTTCAAGGAAAGCCAAACGAGCTCGGACCCAACCCCATCCACAGCATTCTCCAGACACTAGCATGTGTCAGGATCTGCCGCTGTTACCTGAGCGGCAACGCCATGCCGACCGGCGTTCCCATCTTTCCGGCTCGCTGCGGCAGGATTAGTCCTGCTATGTCCGCTTGGGTCCGGTGATTGTGGGCAAGTGACGCGCTAACCGGAAATTGCGTTCTGTTCATGTCTGTTGTGGGTGTCCGGCAGACATCCCCTGTTCGGGTTGAATGTTGCGGTTTCGGCGTCGAGCACTCCTAGATACATCTGTCCGAAGTAGACCTGGAATGCTCCAGTTGGCGTTCGAAGCAGGTCAATCAGCTCAAGCCGGGGCACTTCTGTGATGAACACTTTTTTGCTTTTCCAGCGGATAGTCCCATTCCTGCGCACTGGGCGCACAATGTGACGTTCGTCGTGCCTGATCTCAGTGAGCGCATCTGGAAGAGGCCGGATGGTCGGGCGGTACAACGAGGCAGGGGTTTGCATGAGAAGGGCCTGGTGCGGACGTTGTTCATTGAAACAGTGTTGGAATGCTATGAAGCGCTCGCGTTGTTTGGCTAAGCTCCGGGCGGGTGGCGAAGCGGTATCTTCTTTTAAAGTTCGATGCAACCGCTCATGCCTGCCATTCTGAGTGGGCTTTCCAGGCTTGATCCTCTCGTGCACGATGCCAAGTCGCATCCACTTCACGGACAGCTTTGATCCCCAGACCGCTGATGGAACTGAAAGGCGTTCCGTTACCGGTACGAATACGTTCGGGAACGCCATACTTCTTCATCGACGCGTTGCAGATCCGATCCACTTCCTCATGACCTAGGTTGTCGATCGCTTGGTAGTAGAGCACAAACCGACTGAACGCATCGGTGACCGTGAACGTGTCACAGCGCTCCCCGTTGCCGCATTCAAAGCTCCCTTTGAAATCCATGCACCAAACCTGATTCGGTCTTGTTGCTGCAACCAGCGGCTGCACATAAGGCACTGTGCGACGCTTCCGAGCAAGCCTGACCAGGCCAGCTGCTGCAACGGCGCGGTGAATCGTACTTGCAGCCGGACAACCCTCGCTGGGCTCAAGCCGCTGTAACCGGGCACGGATCTTCCTTGCGCCCCACGTCGGATGTTTTTGCCTCATTTCAATAATGCGTACCCGTGTGGATTCCGGTATCGCACTGGGATGGCTATGAGGACGTCGGCTGAGGTCGATCAGCGCTGCAGCTCCGCCGACCTCGTATCGTTTCTTCCACTTGTATCCAGTCTTCCGCGAAATACCGAAACGGCGGCACAGATCAGTCATCGTTGAATCGCCGGACAGCACTTCGGCGATGAACTTCAGGCGCTCATCTGACGCTCGGCTCTCTTTCCAGGGCATGGACGCATTCTCCAATTCAAACGAACTGGATTGTTACCCCTCCCGTTGGTCCGAAATGTCACCCAAGCTCCCAGTCCATACAGGATCGGGCGTACGCCCAAACTCCACCGCCCCACCCATCGGCCCGGCATGACCGCCCAACATCAGCGCCTCCTGCTCGATCGCCAGCTTCCAAGTCTCAAACGGCATCCGCTGAATCCCAACCCCGCCCACGATAAACACCCCGCACAACCCGCACCACCGGCCCGCCCGCGTCTCTGCGCACTCCTCCGCACAGTGCGGGTTGGTCCAGGCATACTCCGGCGGCATCCCGGCCGGCAGCAGCAGGTGCCGCTCCACTCTCTCCGGCCGCACCTTCCGCCCTTCCAGCTCCTTCAGTAACTCCGCATTGGAAGGAGAATACTCCGTCTCGGTCACCCCCGCCGCCACTTCCACCTTGACCCACTGCACGACCACCCGCGACGCTTTCCCTGATTCTCCCCCTTGTCGCGCCAGCTTTTCCCGGGCCTGCGCCACCTTCCGCGACTCGCGCCGCCTCTGTTCCTGCTTCTGCTCCAGCCGCCGCATCTCTCCCTTTTTGTCCCGCAGCTTCTGCCGTTGCTCATTCCGCTCGTGCAGCTCGATCTTCAGCAGATAATCGATCTCGATCCGGCGCGCCCGCTCCTCCGCCGCCTCGCCCCGCTCCTGTTCCGCCCGGCGGCTCTTGCGCCGCGCCTCGATCGCCCCTAACGCCCGGTGAAACGACCGCTCGGCCGCCGTCCGGTACCGCCCCAGGCGCTCCCGCCGCTTCCACTCCTCCTCGCTCCACTCCAGCGGATCCTGGTTCTCCATCCCCGCCTCGGCCCGGTCGCACTGCTTCTGCACCCGCAGATAAAACCAATGCGCCTGCACGGTCTGTTCCACCAGTTCCACCGCCGTCGCCTCTTCCGGCCGGTAGTCCGCCATCCAATCCGCCCGCAGCAGTTCGTACTCTGCCGGGGACTCCTCCGGCAGAATCAGCTTCCGCGACGTACACCCATGCGTCCGCGCATTCTGCGACGACCGCCGCTTCCCTTCTTTTGTGCGCGGCCCGGTCGACCGGCCGGCTAACTTTTCCTCGGGCACTTCGGGCATCTCGCCCAAAAGCCTAGAACCCAGCCGTTCTACTCCTACTAAAAAATCACCCTAAGTCACACAAACCAAACAACCAACTTTATTTCGCCACCCCGTGACAGCCTGTTCTATGCAATCCGTTTTTGTTGGCCGTCCCGCCGGCTCCTGTTGGCCGTCCCGCAGGGACTTCGTTTCGTAAAACGCCCACTCCGCCTTGTTGGCCGCACCGCAGGTGCTTTCGCCAACCCACTACTCCCCGATACTGGAACTACATGCGCATCGGCATCACCTGTTACCCCACCTACGGCGGCAGCGGCATCGTCGCCACCGAACTCGGCCTGGAACTCGCCCTGCGCGGCCACGAAGTCCACTTCATCAGCTACGCCAACCCCATCCGCCTCGACCCCGATACGCCCCGCATCTTCTACCACGAGGTCGAAGTCTCCACCTATCCCCTCTTCCTCTACCCGCCCTACACCCTCGCCCTCGCCTCCCGCATGGCCGAAGTCGCCGAGCGCTATCGACTCGACCTCCTCCACGTCCACTACGCCATCCCCCACTCCATCTCGGCCCTGCTCGCCCAGCAGATGATCACCACGCGCCGCCTGCCCTTCATCACCACCCTCCACGGCACCGACATCACCCTGGTCGGTACCGATCGCTCCTACTTCCCCATCACCAAGTTCTCCATCGAGCGCTCGGACGGCGTCACCACCATCAGCGAGTACATGCGCCAGCGTACCGCCGACTTCTTCGGCATCCAGAAACCCGTCGAAGTCATCCACAACTTCGTCAACTGCTCCCTCTACCAGCCCGACCCCGAAGCCCAATCCCACCGCTTCGACAGCGCGACCCCTGCCGCCGGAGGACGCAAGCGCATTCTCCATATCTCCAACTTCCGCCCCGTCAAGCGCGTCCTCGACTGCATTCACGTCCTCGCCAAGGTTCGGCAGCACGTTGACGCCGAGCTCTTCCTCGCGGGCGACGGCCCCGAACGCAGCCCCGCCGAGTCCCTAGCCTACGAATTGAAAATTGACAAGTACGTACGGTTCCTCGGTAAGCAGGACCACATGGAGCGGCTCATCCCCCGCATGCACGCCCTTCATCTGCCGAGCGAGATGGAAGCCTTCGGCCTCGCCGCCCTCGAAGCCATGGCCTGTGGCGTACCACCCGTTGCCACGAGGACCGGCGGCGTTCTCGACCTGATCACTCACGGCGTCGATGGCTTTATGGAGCCCGTCGGCGACACCGACGCGCAAGCCGCCCGCATGGTGGAACTCCTCAGCGACGATGCCCTGTTCACCCGCATCTCCGCCGCCGCCCGCCACACCGCCGAAAGCCGCTTCTGTACCGACGGCATCATTCCGCAGTACGAACGCTACTACGCGGAGGTCTGCCATTCCAACGCCCGGTCATAAACACCAATACCGGGAACCGGACAGTACCTTCGGGTGTCTAATTTATTACCGGCATGTTTCAGTTTGGGAGCGCGCCGGTATAAAATCTCCTTCATGGGGCAGCAGCATTTGGGAATGCCGGGAAAGTTATCCATTCTGGCTAGCGCTCAAAACGGGGTTTCGGACGAAGATGCTCGCATTCTTCGTGGTCTTCGGTCGGGCATCGAAAGTGCCTACGAAGAATTGATCGCCCGCTATCAAGGCGGCGTGTATGGGATTGTCTTCCGTCTTCTGGGAAACCAGAGCGATGCGTCGGATGTCGTCCAGGAGGTCTTTTTGAAGGTATTTCGCAGCGTGGGCTCGTTCCGCGAGCAAAGCAGCCTCCGGACCTGGATCTATCGCATCGCCGTCAATGAGGCGCACAACCACCGGCGCTGGTTCTCCCGGCACTGCTGCCGGGAAGTCGCCGTGGACCAGGGAAGCGATCCTGGCGATTCGCTAAAGGCGGCAGCCGATCCCGGACGGTCGCCTTTCGAACAGGCGTTGGAACGTGAAAATCGGACCCTGATTGAACAGGCTCTCGACAAAATCAATCCGGTGTTCCGCACCGCGGTGATTCTTCGAGACATCGAAAATCTGAGCTATGAGGAGATCGCCGAGATTTTGCAGGTTTCCCTCGGGACAGTAAAATCGCGTATTTTGCGGGGCCGTGATGCTCTCCGCCGCGAGTTGACGTTGGAGCACGGTTTCGCCGAGGCATTTATTTAACACAACGGCGTCCCAGCAAAGGTAGACACATGACCTGTTACAGCGCAAAGCGCCAAAGTACCGCGTTTCTCGACAAGCGCCTCCGCGCTCGGGAACACGCGCGCATTGCCGCGCATCTGTACGATTGTGCTTCCTGCTCGGCCTACTTCGAACAGGTCGGCTCATTGCGCTCTGGATTGAACGCGCTCCCCGGCGTGGTCGCGCCCGCCGGCTTGAAAACTGCCCTCCGTGTACTTGCCTCCCGCGAACGCCAGGTGATCGAAGAAACCCACGGTGCCCGCTGGAAACTCACTTGGGACCGCTGGAAATTTCGCCTCCGTCTGATGCTCGAACCTATCACGATCCCGGCCGCCGGCGGCATTCTGTCCAGCTTGATTCTGTTCGGCACCCTTTCTCTCGTAATCGACACTGCCAGCGAAGCTGCCGTCAATTACGAAGTGCCCATCGCCGACGATACGACGGCCAATCTCGTCCCCGTCGAGCTCCGCTCAAAAGAAGTGATCTTGACCATGAGCCTCGATAGCGATGGACACATTCAGGACTACGCCGTCCAGGACGGAGCAAATTCATTCACCGGTGACACCACCCGTCTCCAATACAACAACATCTCCCTCCCCGATTTCGCGGGCATCCTAGCCTTCGCTCACCCCCTCACCAGCGACATCCGGATCCGCTTCACCCCCATCGCGTTCCGGCGCTAAAGTAGACACATGAGCGCCCTGACCGGTGTCACGATCGACCAATACCTGTCCTACGAAGCGCCCGAAGGCTTCCGGGACGAACTGATCGATGGCGAAATTATTTTGTCACCAGAACCGAAACCTCGTCACGAGGATATCTGCAAGAGTCTTTATGAGCTTCTCAGGAACAGTCTCCGTGGTAGCGGCTATGTCGTTCGGGAAAGCGTCAATATGCGATTGGACAAACACAACAGCATGCCAAGCCCGGATGTATTCGTCATCGGCCGGGCGCGCTGGAACGCCGCTGTCGCGGAGAATCGTTACCCGGAAGGCAGCCCTGAACTCGCTATTGAGGTGTTTTCACCTCCCAACAAAAATCGCAAATTCCAGCGCAAACTAGAGCTTTACCTGCAAACGGGCTCTGTTGCCGTCTGGGTCGTCCATCCTGAAACAAAAACCGTCCAAGTCCACGACGATAACGGCGTACGCGAATTCGGCAGCAACGGAACTCTACAACTTCCCGCGCCGCTGCCCTCAGCCGCCATCGCCGTTGCCGATATCTTCACGCCGCCCGATTAGTCACTCATTCCGCAGCGCCTCCAACGGATTCAATCGAGCTGCGCGCCGGGCCGGAATGAGGCACGCCAGCAACGCAACCACGAGCAACATGACGGACGTCAGGACGTACGTCACCGGATCGAGGGCCTCCACGCCAAACAACAAACTCTGCACCACCCGGCCTAAAACAGCCGAGAGCGTCACGCCAGTCAATAGCCCGGCCACGACCGGAACCATTCCCTGCCGCAGAATCAGCCCTCGAATCTGCCCGGGCCGAGCGCCCAGCGCCATCCGAATCCCCATCTCGCCCGTCCGCTGCCCCACATTGAACGAAAGCACGCCATAGATTCCCAGGCAAGCCAGAACCAAAGCCATCCCGGCAAACGCGATCAGGATGAACAACTGGAATCGCCGCTGTGTCATCGAACTATCGACCAGATCCTGCATTCGCCGGACATCGGAAACCGGAACACGCGGATCGAGCCGGGCCACTACGCTGCGAATCGCCCCCGCGGCATTATGCGGATCGCCAGTCGTGCGAACCACCAGCGACATGCCCGTGTTCACGTCCTGCCAGTAAGGCATATAGATCATGTTTTCTGCTTGTTTGGTAAGCGAAGACCCGTGGACCGAGCCGACAACACCTACAACGCGAAAAGGGTCAAACCTGTGCTCTAGGTTGAAGGTCTGCAGTGGACGGCCGATGGCATTTTCGTGCGGCCAAAGCTGATCGGCTAGATTCTGGCTAATAACAGCTACCCGTCGAGTTCCATCACTCTGTTGAAAAATGCGGCCGGCCATTAGTGGCACTCCGCTAGCACCGAAGTAGGTCGTACTGGTCCAAACCTGGTTTACCATGGGGCGCTGAGCGATCGGCGGAATCGGACGGTCTCCCGCATAATACGGATTGCTGCTGGTGGCGCTTGTAAGGGCCAACTGAGTAGTGACCCCTGCCTCTTTAATCTCCGGCAACGTACGCATGTCTTCAATGAGACGTTGATAAAACTGGGCTGTCTGACCAGCCGTTTTGTACTGATCGGGCGGTAATTGAATGGAAGCGGTCATCACATGCTGAATCTGAACGCCAGGGTTCACCTGAAGAATGCGGACGAAGCTATGTAGGAAGAGTCCCGCTCCCAGAAGAACGACCACGCTAAGGGCGACCTGCACGGCCACAAGTGTCCGGCCGAGCCGATTCCCTTTTCTTCCTTCCGTTGCCGATCTGCTCGATGACTGTAGAACTTCCTGCGGATCGGTCTTCGTGCTGCGCCAAGCGGGCCAAAGTCCGAACAGGACCGCGCTAAAGATGGAAATGCCCAGCGCAAACGCAAGAGAGCCAAGGTCGATATGAAGCTCATTGACGCGTGGCAAGTCGAACGGAGCGCTTGCTCGAACCAGAGCCACCAGCCAGGCCGCCAGCAAAGATCCAAGCAATCCTCCAGTCAGTGAAAGCAGAAGGCTCTCCGCCAAATTATCTCGAAGAATTTGACCCAGTCCAGCGCCTACGGCCAACCGAACCGCCCATTCGCGCCTTCTCGCCGAAGCCCGAACCAGCATCAGATTCATTAGGTTGACGCAAACAATGAGCAACACCAGACCAACCGCGCCAAAAAGAAGGAGAAGGGGTTCTCGAACGCCGTTGGCGAGAGACGCCCGTAAAGGCTCGAGTAATGGATACATCTGAAATGGGAGGTGAAACTGTCTGACGATCTCTCCGTCGCCTGCCGCCAGTTCCGCATACGCCTGCGATAGCGGGACACCTGGCTTCAAGCGAACCAGTCCGAAGTACTTCATCCCGCCGTCTGGACGTGCCAAATCGTCCCTAGTAAGCGTAAGGGGAATCCAATACTGTGAATGTTCGGGCAACGATTCGACGTCGGAGAGTTGACGTCCGCTTGGAAAAGGAAATGAAGGAGAAGTGATGCCTACGACCTGATACTCCTCGCCGTCCAAACGAATCTTACGGCCAAGAACATGAGGATCGGCATTGAACTGGCTACGCCAGAGCGCGTTGCCGAGAATAATCACATGATTCTTACCCTCTTCCGATTCCTGCGCTAAAAAGCCGCGCCCCAGCCGGGGTTGCACGCCGAGTAAATCGAATAGCTCCGGAGTGGCGCTAATGCCCTGGACCGCGACAGGTTTGCCTGCTCCGGAAAGTATAGCCGCAGTTGGCCCAAGCAACGCAATCTGCTTTAAAGTTCGGCTGTGCTGTTTGAAGAATCGGTAATGGTAGGCATTCAACGGGATCCTATCTGCGTATTTTGAGAATACAGGGACCTTTAGCATCAGCGACGCCAACTGTCCCGGATCGCGGTACTGTAACGGCTTGAACAACACCGTATCGGTAATGCTGAACATCGCGGTCGTAGCGCCGATACCCAGCGTCAAGATCGCAATCGCCAGCACGGTAAACCCCGGCGTGCGGCGCAGACTCCGAACAGCAAATCTCAATGCGGCATTCATGGCAGGACATTATGCACGTCACGGGCCGCAATTGCCAGCATTGATAAACGGGGACTTACAAGATAGCCACTTGCCGAAACTGTCCGCTTGTGGGATTCAACCGTCCGCATCCGGACACTTACGACAGCGTCCGCAACGAATAATCCTCGTCATTGCGCGTCAAATTGGGACTGTAGTACGGGTCCGCGTCAATCGTTTTGCCCCACTTGCGGCGCATCGCCTCCACTTCTTCGGGATGGGGCACCAGATCCTTCGATGTCTTCGAAAATGCCTCATGATGATGAAGCACGGCATGCGGTGTATAAAGTACCCGGTACCCAAGGCTGCCGATTTTTAGCGATAGGTCGATATCGTTGAACGCGACCGCGAACGTCTGCTCATCGAAGCCGCCTGCTTCCCAAAACACGTCTGCTTTCGCCATCAGGCAAGCACCCGTGATGGCGCTGACATTCCGGATTACATCGGAAAAGTCGAAGTAATGGCTGCGGCCGCCGTCCAATCCTTTGAAAGCGTGTCCGCAATTGTCGAAGAGGCCCATGACGACGCCGGCGTGCTGAATGCGGCCGTCGGGATACAGCAATTTCGCGCCTACCGCGCCCACATCGGGACGCGCTGCCAGTTCCACCATGGCGTCCAGCCAACCCGGCTCAATCACGGAGGTATCGTCATTCAAAAACAGCAACACCGGCGAACTACACGTCCGCGCCGCCACGTTGTTGATCTCGGAATAGTTGAACCGCTTGTTTCGCCAATCGATATAGCGAAGCGTCTGGGAACTGCTGTCGAAACCGGTGACAAGCTTCTCGATCTCGCCGTGCTTGCTGTTGTCGATCACGACGACTTCGTAGCTCGAATAGGTCGTCTTGCTGAAGATGCTCTGAAGATTCGCTTGCAGCACATCCACCTTGCCGCCCGAAGCAATGATGATGCTGACCCGAGCACCTTCCGCAATGGGATATCGCATGCGCCAACGTCCTGTAACAGATGCCGGTTCCATCCGAGCGCCATTTGCAACCCGCTCGCAATGATCCGCCAGTGCCCGTTCCGCCGCGCTCACGGTATAGCCCTTGTTCTCCAGCGCCGTAGCGGTGGAAGCGACGCCCGCCCGCCAGTGGTACAGCACGCGCGGAATATGCACAATCTCCGACGCCTTCTCGGACGCGCGCAGAATTAAGTCATAATCCTGGCTTCCGTCGAACGCGGAGCGAAATCCTCCTACGCCATCCAGCAAGTCGCTGCGCAGAAGACTGAGGTGCGCGATGTAGTTTTCCGAGCGCAGTAGATCCGGCGACCACTTCGGCTTGAAGAAAGGTTCAAAGCGATTGCCTTTAACATCAATTTTGTCCTCATCGCTGTAAAGAAAATCGGCGGTCGGATGACGGTCGAGCGCTTCGCAGACATAGGCCAGCGCATGCGGCGCGAGCGTATCGTCGTGGTCGAGAAAGCAAACGTATTCGCCGGTCGCCATCGCCAGTGCCGTATTGGACGCGGCGGAAATCCCGCCCTGCTCCGTCCGGTAGGAAACTTTGATCGTCGACATCAATCCGGCAAATTTGTCAAGAATGCGCTTCACTTCAGGCTTCGAGGATTTATCGTCGGCGATGCAAAGCTCCCAATACGGATACGATTGGTCGATGACTGATTGAATAGCGCTCGTCAACTCCGATTCCACGGTGTTATAGACCGGCATGACAACGCTGATCAGCGGCTGCCGTCTTAAATTGGGCAGCTTGAGCTGAATGATTTCGTCGTTCGGTTTTTCGAACTCCTGAATCCACTGCTCGTAAGAAGAGGCGAATCCCTTTTCGTGATCGATCAGCACCGTCGTCTCCGCTTCACGAATGGAGACGCCCTTCGACAGAAGGCGAATGGTAACGGTGTGCTGACCATTTGGCACAAACGAAGTATTGACGTCCACTTGGAATCCAGCTTTTCCGGTGGCGTCGAGTTCAGGATGCTCTTTCTTCACATCGGGGCGGGGAATATTGGGCTTCGCCTGAATCACAGGCAAATCACCTACCTGGATCTCAACGCCATCCACGCCGCCTTCGGCAATACACCATCCTCGAACGACAACCTTCCCGCCGCGCGGCCGGGTATCCGTAGGCTTAGGATCGTCGCATACCAGATACGACTTGATTCTTCTACCGGCCTCGGTGGCCGAGCTGCCCTTTAGAATCGAACTGGAACCAACCCGGGAAGGCAGAATCTTCTTCGCCACTTCGCTGGCAAACCGCAAAGCCCGCCAAGTGCGTCCCGTAAGAATTTCCATAAGAATGCGATCGAGCCGGGCCACCGACGTCTCCTGTGCATTCAAACGCGCTTGCTGCATTTCCAGCAGATTCAAAAGCCTGGTCACCTGCTGCTGCGTTTCCATTAGCTCGGCTTCGAGCCGCTTCAACTCTTGGTGAACAGACTGCGGTTGTGTTTCAATCGATACTTGCTGGCGAGGACTGGCCATCCTTTAGACAATACCAACTGGCACTCTCGGCAATAATGGAAAGCGATGCGTGAGATTGCGCTAAAAGCGGCTCCTTCCTTTCAAGCCAGTTGGCGGCGCTTCCGGCGTGGTCTGCCCGCGTTTGTAAAAGGTGTGCTCCGACGTCAGGCCGAAGCCTGGCTGCCCAATCGCGAAGCAAAGGCGTACAAAGAATGGCGCGCGGTTCGCATGCGTGAGCGCACCGCTGTTTATACGGAGGACCCGGAACCAGGCCTACTATCTGTCTTGACCGCGGTTTGGAACGGTAGCCCGGTTGGATATCTCACAAAGTTAGCCGACTTGTTGGCAGCGCAGAATCCACAGGGTGCCTGCGAATGGGTCATCCTTGATAATGGCTGCACTAATAAATCTCTGCTTTCTTACTTTGCGGAGCTGGAGAAATATCCGTGGATCCGTCTCGAACGCTCTCCAACAAACGTTGGAATCACGCGAGGACTCCGGCGTTGTCTTGAAGCCGCGAGCGGGCGCTACGTGCTGCCTGTGGATGCTGACGACTACTTATATCCCGACGCTCTGCATGTAATCACCTGTTGGATAAAGGAGGCAGGCTATCCGGCGTTGCTTTATAGCGATGAAGACAAGATCGCCGGAGCAAAGTTTGTCCAGCCGTATTTGAAGCCGGACTGGGATCCGGTTTTACTACTGAACTCCGCGTACATCGCGCATCTGGGCATAGTTGACCGCGCGAAAGCGCTGGAGCTTGGCGCCTACAGCGACGAGCATGCCGAGGGTAGCCCCGACTGGGATCTATTCGTGCGGTTCATGATGGCCGGCTATAAGGGCGTACATATTCCCGAGGTTCTCTACGGATGGCGCGTACACGCCCACTCCACTTCCGACGATGCAGCCGCGAAGCCGTACATTCATTCCTCGCAACGAGCCGTACTGCAACGCTTCCTGGATGCACGGCCAGACCGGTCGAGATTCAGAATTGAATATAGTCCGCTATTGGGAGGCGCCGCGCACTGGCGCTTTGCGCGGGCTCACGGCGAAGTGTGCCCTCCTATTGTGCCGGTTGTCGTAAAAACCGGAACGGCCAACAGCGAGCCGAAAAACCTGCTTCCACTAGCGAATCGACTAGCGGCGCAGGACGGTTTTATTCACTTCATCAGCGATGCTTTGCAGACCGATGCTTTCGATTGGGCTTCGGAAGTGGTGGGGCTGTTCGAACTGCACCCGGATACTGTGATGATCGGCGGCCGCATTCGCGACAGTAGCGGCGTGATCACAGAGGCCGGATACCATTTCGGCGTGAGCAGCACTTGCGGATCTCCACATGCCGGGCGGTCGGTTCTGGATCCAGGTTACTTCACACAGATCTGGAAGCAGCGCTCCGTCAGCGCCGTGTCGGTCCAATTCGCCGTGATAAAGGCCGCTTTCTTACGGGACCTGCTGCAACAACTTCCGGCGAATGCGTCGGTGCCGTTTCTAGGAGCTTGGGCGGGCGCCTATGCGATGCGTACCGGAAAGCGCGTGATCTATTCGCCTTATTTGAGCGGTGTTTCCGACGTGCCCTGGGAAGACCTGATCGATGCTTCCGAAGTCCGATCGTTCGCGGAGATCAATCGGGACGTCATTCCGGACCGCCGCTACTATTCGCGCGGCCTGTCCCTCTCGAAGCCGTTCGCGTTAAGCGATGTGCCCGCCTCAAAACTTGGCAGCCAGCCAGAGGCCGCCTATCATAAGCCCGCACCCAAGAATGCGTAGGGGCGAGACCGGATGGACTTTGAAGCCAACCAGCCCGAAGTTGTCGAGCAGAACCGACATCACTAGCGAAGCTGTCACGCTGACGCCGGTAAACACGCCCGATCCCAGACGTTGTGCGAAGACGGCTGAGGCCATTGTTGAACCGATGCTGAGCACGCCGCCCATCCAGGCCCACCACGGCGTCCGGACAAGTTTGCCCAGTGTGGGCCAGCCTTCCCGGGCAAACAATTGAATGATAAGCATGGCGCATAATCCAGACGCGTAGACCATACCTGCCGCGAAGATTGCCGTGCCTGTAATCTTTCTCAGTTCCGCATTGGTGCCGGCTTGAATAGGATTCGCAGCTCCGGCTGCTATCGAGAGCAAATAAGCGATAAATTGCACAGCTACATGGTGCCAGAAACAAGACGACCCACAACGTTTTACACTAGGTCGTGCCGCGACGGCTGGGACAACATTTTCTAATTCGAGATTCGGTTCTGGAGCAGTTGGCATCCGTGGCCTGTGGCCACCACGCGCCTCGCGTCGTGGAGATCGGTCCCGGGCGCGGCGCTTTGACGGGGCATCTTTTGCCGCGTACCGATGAGCTACATGCCGTTGAGCTGGACGCCTCCCTAGCGGCGTATCTCAAGGAAAAGTTCAAGGGCGATCCAAAGTTGCATGTACATAAGGCCGATGTGCTTGCTACGGATTTGGGCCAGTGGGGCGAGGCTGCGGTGGTGGGCAACTTGCCTTACTACATTACGTCGCCGATCATCGAGAAGTTCTTAGCACTCGATCAACGGTTTACTTCAGCCGTCTTCCTGATGCAGTGGGAAGTTGCCGAGAGGTTGCTAGCGGAACCGGGCTCACGGGACTACGGATATCTGACCGTCGCAGTACGATTGCAGTGTGAAGCGGGGCTGATCGTGAAGGTGCCGCCCTCGGCATTCGCCCCGCCGCCCAAGGTGGATTCCGCCGCCGTTCGGCTCCAGCGCAAATCGAAGCAACCGGAAAACTTGGAACGCTTGTTGAAGTTCGTGGGCCGCTGCTTCGCGCAAAAACGCAAGACCTTGCGTAACAATTTGCGGCCGTTTTATGCGCAGCTTATAGATACGTGGCCCGAAGCCGGATTGCGCGCCGAGCAATTAACGCTAGAGCAGTTCGTGGAGCTCTATCAACGAATCCAATCCGCTGTGAAATTTGCGGACATGTCCCATTAGCCCCGTTCCTCCTACTTGCAATAACAGATTCGTTTACTGACCTCGTAAGTTACACGGGTAGCGGTACTTTCAAAGGCATCATCTCCAAACGGTTAACGAATCCGAAGGAGAAACACATGACGGCATTAACGGGTTCATGGAGGCGCTACGGAAGGCCAAGGACCAAATCAAATACGTTCACATGCGCCATGAAGAGGCTGCCGCGATGGCGGCCTGCGCCTACGCTAAATTTTCCGGTAAGTTAGGCGTCTGCTTTTCGACCGCCGCTCCAGGAGCCATCCATATGCTGAACGGGCTCTACGACGCCAAGATCGACCAGGCCCCAGTGCTAGCGATTACCGGCATGACCTACCACGACCTGATCGGCACTCATTACCTGCAGGACATGAACCAGGACTATCTGTACCAGGATGTGGCGATCTACAATCAGCGACTGATGGGACCGGCGCATGCCAAGAACATCGTCGATCTCGCCTGCCGGGCAGCGCTGAGCCACCGGGCCGTCGCGCATATCGCGTTGCCGATCGACTATCAGAGCGCCGAGATGTCCAGCGCCAGGCGCTCGATGCGAAATCTGAAAGGGCACACTTCGGAGACGTTTACGATCCCGAAACGCATACCGGAGAGGTCGCAGTTAGTAAAAGCGGCTGAGCTGCTGAAGGATAAACACAAGATCGCGATTCTGGTGGGAAGCGGCGCTCGCGGAGCCCGTGAAGAAGTGATCCAGGTTGCGGAGCGATTGGGAGCGCCCGTTGTGAAAGCCATGCTGGGGAAGGATGTGCTGCCGGACGATAGCCCTTACACAACAGGCTCTACGGGCGTGGTCGGCACCCGGCCTTCATCCGACGTATTTGAAAATTGCGACGCACTGCTGATCATCGGCAGTTGCATGCCGTACATAGAGTTCTATCCGAAGCCGGGGCAAGCCGTTGGTATTCAGTTGGACGACAAGCCAGAGCGCATCGGACTTCGATATCCAGTTGAAGTGGGGCTGGTGGGCGATACACAGGCTACTTTGCGCGAACTGCTGATGTACCTGCCGCGGAACGACGACCGCTCCTTTCTTGCGACGGCGCAGAAGGGCATGAAGGAGTGGTGGGAGCTGATGGAAGAGCGCGGCACGGATAAGCACAAGCCGATGCGGCCCCAAGTGTTGAGCTGGAACCTGGGACAACTGATGGAGGACGACGCGATCCTAACGGGCGACTCGGGCACGGTGACTACCTACGCCGCCCGAACGAAGCTTCGCGGCACCCAAAAGTTTTCGTTTAGCGGCACGCTATGCAGCATGGCGGCGGCGCTGCCCTATGCCATCGGGGCGCAATTCGCGTTTCCCACGCGGCAAGTGGTGGCATTTACTGGCGATGGGTCACTCAGCATGATGATGGGCGATTTGGCGACGCTGGCGCAGTATAAGCTTCCGGTGAAGCTCATCGTGATGAAGAACAATACGCTCGGGTTAATCAAGTGGGAGCAGATGATTTTTCTTGGCAACCCGGAGTACGGCGTGGATTTGCATCCCATCGATTTCGTGAAGGTGGCGGAGGGATGCGGCCTGCGTACTGTGCATATCGAAGATCCAAAGCGTTGCCGGAAGCAGTTGCAAGAGGCATTGAGCATGGACGGCCCGGTGCTGATCGAGGCCGTAACCGATCCGAATGAGCCGCCTTATCCGCCGAAGGTGACGAAGAAGCAGGCGAAGAACTTGGTGGAAGCCCTGGCGCGTGGCGATACCAACCGCGGAACCGTGGCCCTAACGATGGGGCGCGAGGCGTTGGATGAAGTGCTGTTCCCGGCAAGTTCGTATGGATTTGTTGGGCGCGTGAAAGAAGCGCTCGGAATCGGTAGTGGAAAGAAAGAGGAAAGGTAATGATCGCCTCCGATAAATCAATCTCTCCGAAGGAAACCGAGGAGCTGGCAAGCGCATTACATCGCCGCATCGACGGGGAAGTACGGTTCGATGACGGTAGCCGTGCGTTGTATGCTTCCGATCTTTCGATGTACCGCCAAGTGCCGATCGGGGTCGTGATCCCACGAACGATTGACGATGTAGTGAAGACTGTTGCGATCTGCCGGGAGCGGCAAATTCCGATCCTGGGGCGCGGCTGTGGAACAAGTCTCGCCGGACAGACCTGCAACGTGGCAGTGGTGATCGATTTTTCAAAGTATCTGAATAAGATCGAAGAGATCAATCCACGGGGCAAATTCGCGTGGGTGCAGCCGGGTCTCGTCTGCGACACGCTTCGCAAAGCCACGAAAAAACACGATTTGATGTTCCCGCCCGATCCTGCCACGCATCAGTACTGCACGATCGGAGGCATGATCGGAAATAATTCCTGCGGCGTGCATACAGTTTCGGGCGGCAAGACCGTGGACAACGTAGAGGAATTGGACATCCTCACCTACGATGGCCTGCGGATGACCGTGGGGGCCAGTACGGAGCAGGAGTTGCAGCGCATTGCACAGAAAGGAGGGCCAAAGGGCGAGATCTATTCGAAGCTGATCGATTTACGCGACCGCTATGCGGACCGGATTCGCAGCCGTTATCCCCACATTCCGCGGCGTGTTTCGGGCTATAATCTCGATTCGCTATTGCTGCCCGAGAAGGGCTTCCATCTTGCACAAGCGTTGGTCGGTTCGGAGAGTACCTGCGTTCTAGTGCTGCGCGCCAAGCTGCGGCTGAGGCATCAGCCGCGAATCAACGCGCTGGTGATCATTGCATACCCGGATGTTTTCCTTGCGGGCGATCATGGGGCTTACATTCGCGACCTGGGACCGCAAGGCTTGGAAATCTTCGAGAAGCAGGTGATCGAGAATGAGCATAAAAAGGGTAAGGACGTTTCGGGGGCGGAGCTTTTGCCTGAGGGCAATGCGTGGCTTCTAGCGGAGTTCGGTGGCGAGACACAGGAAGAAGCAGTCGGCCGGGCGCGCGAAGCTATTGAGAAGATCCGGAAGAACGATCATGATCAGATTGGCATCAGGTTGCTGGAAGAAGAGGCAGAACAGCATAAGGTCTGGAAAGTTCGAGAATCCGGTGTAGGCGCCAGCCGCATTCCGGGTGTGCAGGATGCTTGGCCAAGTTGGGAAGATTCGGCCGTCGCGCCGGAGAACGTGGGCAAGTACCTGCGCGACTTTTACCGCCTTTTGGATAAATACAATTACACCTGTACGCTCTTCGGACATGCCGGAGACGGATGCTTGCACACGCGTATCACGTTTAACCCGAAGATAGCGGAGGGCGTAAAAGCTTATAGGGACTTCATGGTAGAGGCCGGGCATCTAGTGGTTCGGTGGGGAGGATCTCTTTCGGGAGAGCACGGCGATGGCGAGGCTCGCGGGGAACTGCTGCCCATCATGTTTGGGCCCGATCTGGTGCAGGGCTTTCGGGAATTCAAGTCTATCTGGGATCCCAACTGGCGCATGAATCCGGGCAAGCTGATAGATCCTTACCCGATGGACAAGAATCTGCGCGTGGGGCCGGATTATCATCCGAAGCCAGTGCTGACCTGGTTCCAGTTTCCAGACGACCATGGCAGTTTCTCGGAGGCAACGGAGCGCTGCTTCGGTATCGGCAAATGCCGTTCGTTGGGCGAAGGGACGATGTGTCCGAGCTTCCAGGTTACTCGCGAGGAAAAGAACAGCACTCGCGGCCGGGCACGATTACTGTTCGAGATGTTGCGCGGCGATGCGATTCACGACGGATGGCAGGATGAGCACGTGAAGGACGCGCTCGACCTGTGTTTGGCGTGCAAGGGCTGCAAGGGCGATTGCCCTGTGAGTGTGGATGTGGCGACCTACAAGGCGGAGTTAGTGTCCATGGCTCCGGAACTCGTCAACCTCGTTACACAGACTCCGTTACTGTCGAATGCCGCTAAATCGGTTGCGGGTATCTCGCAGCATCGAAAGATTCCTCCCTTTGCAACGCAAACATTTCGCAGTTGGTTTGCCGAACGGCCAGTGAAGCCGCAACGGCGGCGTGAACCCGGACCGACGGTGATTCTGTGGGCGGATACATTTAACAACTACTTTCTGCCCCATACTGCAAAAGCGGCAGTCGAGGTGTTGGAAGCAGCCGGCTGCCATGTGAAAGTTCCCATGAAGAAGCTCTGCTGCGGCCGGCCTCTTTACGATTACGGTTTTCTGAAGCAAGCCAAAGAAAAACTTCAGGAGATTTTGGAGGATCTGCATCCGGATATTGTTGCCGGGACGCCCGTGGTTTGTCTGGAGCCGAGTTGCGCGGCTGTTTTCCGCGACGAATTGAAGAGCCTGATGCCGCACGATGAAGATGCGCGACGGCTCTACAACCAGACGTATCTGTTGAGCGAGTATCTTCAGAAAATCGACTATCGCCCACCGACAATGAAGCGTAAAGCGGTGCTTCACGGCCATTGCCAGCATAAAGCGATTATGGGCATGAAAGACGAGCAGGCTCTATTTAAGAAGATGGGCCTGGAAGCCGAACTGCTGGACTCGGGCTGTTGCGGGATGGCGGGCTCTTTCGGCTATGAGGAGCACCACCGGGACGTCTCGATAAAATGCGGCGAACGTGTTCTGCTGCCGAAGGTGCGTGAGGCTGCCAACGATACGCTTATCATTTCGAATGGGTTCAGTTGCCGGGAACAGATTGAGCAGACGACTCCGCGCCAGGCGCTGCATTTGGCCGAAGTGCTGCAGATGGCGCTGCACCAACCGCTAATGAAATCGGGCAAGTACGTCGAGGACGGATATGTACAGGAGCAGCCATCTTATCCCACGCTGACGGTTGCCGGCGCGGCGGCGGGCATTGGGTTACTGCTGGCCGGGGGAGCCTATTGGCTTGCTCGCAACGGCGGAGGGCAATCCCAAACGAAGTCTTAGCAGATATTTCTCAGTCGGCGCAAGCGTGACGCATCTTGAATCTTTCGTACACTGAAACTTCATGATTCGGGCTCGTTTTGCGCCGTCGCCGACCGGCTATCTCCATATCGGCAGTGCGCGTACGTTTATCTTCAACTGGCTTTATGTGCGCCGGCACGAAGGCACAATGATTCTAAGGATCGACGACACGGACGTCGACCGGAACACGGAGGCTTCGCTTAATTCCATCTATGAAGGACTTGAGTGGCTCGGGCTAAAGTGGGATGAATTCTATCGCCAATCGGAACGACTCGACCTGCATCGGACACTCGCTCAAGTTTTGCTGGCGAAGGGTTTGGCTTATCGCGACTTTACGCCGGCGGTGGCGGAGACCGAGGAGAGATCTCACGGCGAGGGCCCGTGGCTTTGCAATCCCGAGATGCGCGCGCTAACACAAGCAGAGAGCGACGCACGGGCCGCGGCCGGTGAGCCATCTGTGATTCGGTTTCGTGTGCAGAGGGACGCGCCTTACGCGGTGGCGTTTACTGACGAAGTGTACGGTCCGCAATCGAAATCTACCGCCGATATCGAGGATTTTGCGCTGCTGCGCAGCAACGGCATGCCGACGTATCATCTGGCGTCCTGCGCCGATGATATCGACCTGAGAATCAGCCATGTGATTCGTGGGCAAGACCATCTTTCAAACACTTTCAAGCACATTCTGTTATTTGAGGCGGCGGGCGCTCACACGCCGCAATTCGCGCACTTGCCGCTGCTGATCGCGCCCGATGGCGCCAAGCTTTCGAAACGCAAGCATGGGCCGGTGGTGAGCGTCACCACGTATCGCGATAACGGTTTTCTGGCGGTGGCTTATATCAATTTTCTGTGCCTGCTTGGATGGTCGCCGAAAAACGATCGCGAACAGATGACGATTGGCGAGTTGACGAGCGCGTTCAGCTTTGAAGGTGTGAATCGCAGTAACGCCGTGGTCAACTTCAGTGAAGCCGACCCCATTGATCCGAAGGCGCTGTGGCTGAACTCGCAGCATTTGCGCTCGATGGCGGTGAGCGATCTTGCCCCGTTAGTGCGCCAGCAGCTCGAGGAAAATGGATTGCAGCCGCAAAGCGGCGGAGCTTTTTTTGACAAGGTGGTGGACACCATTCGTACGAGGTTTCTCACGCTGCTCGATTTTCCGACAAGGGGCCGGGCTTACTTTGCGGATGACTATCCGATGGATCCGCAGTCGCTGGAAAAATTGAATGCTCCCGGGGCCCGTGAGCTGCTGCGGGAATTGGCCGAGCGCATTGCGGCGAACCCCGAATTTACCGAAGCCAGCGCCGAAGCCGAATTACGTAAACTGGCCGAAGAGCGAGTGGTAAAGGCGGGTTTATTGATCAATGCAAGCCGCGCCGCGCTGACCGGGCAACCAGTAGGGCCCAGCGCCTTTGCCGTGTTTGCCTGTCTGGGCCGTGAGCGGGTTCTAGAACGGTTGCGGAAGGCATAACGTGCCGAAGATTATTGCGGGTTTCGGCGGCTTACTCAGCGACGGGGCCTGCTGCATTATCAAGAATGGACAGCTTGCTTCGGCGGTGGAACAGGGGAAGGTGTCGCGTCACGGCCGGCCTGGCGCTTTTCCCGAAGAGGCGCTGACGCTGGCGCTCCAAGCGGCCGGCGCGAAACGGGAAGAGATCGACTGTGTTGCGATTGCGAGGCCATTTGCCCTTGGTTCGGAGAGCGACGCTCAACTTGATTTGCGGGTGCGATTCCCACGAAGCGAAATTATCGTTGTAGGGCATCACCGCGCCCATGCGGCTTCGGCTTACTATCCTTCCCCGTTCGATGAAGCCGCAGTATTAAGCGTTGATCGCGCGGGAGACTTTCGGTCAGCGGTTTTATTTGCGGCGAAAGAAAATGGCCTGACACTCCTGCGTGAAGTTTACTTTCCGGATTCTTTAGGAGACCTGTTTAACCGTGTCACGGAGTTGCTGGGATTTGAACCGCGCGCCGATGAACACAAGGTTCAGTGGCTGTCCGCTTCCGGAGAGCCGGCGTACGTGGATGTCTTTCGTGCGATTTTGCATAAGGACAACGCGGAATGGCTCCAGACCGATCGAACCTTCTTCGATGCGGATCGACTGACGCATGGGGGATTCAGCGCAAAGTTCTATGAAGAGCTGGGGTTGAGCGCAAATGAGCTAGTGCCACAGACCATGAAGGCGAACATAGCGGCAAGTTTGCAGGCGGCCGTCAATGGAGCGGTGGCGTCAATGCTGGGGAGCGCGGCACCGGCGAGATCTGGGAACGTATGCATCGCGGGCGGATTGGCGCTGAACGCGCTCCTGGTTCGCTCACTGGAAGAGGCGTTCCCGCAGGTATTTGTGCAGCCGGTGGCGGGCAATGCCGGCACGGCGTCCGGCGCCGCTTTACACGCTTGGCATGGAGTTTATGGAGAGACAGCTCGCGTACCCTTTCAGACTCTATCTTTGGGGCCTTCCTATGCCGCCGCCGAAATCAAACAAGTACTTGAAAATTGTAAGTTGCGCTTTCGCTACCTGCTCACCGAAGGCGAACTGATCGATCAGGCACAGCGAGCGTTCAAGGATTTTAAGATTGTGGCCTGGATGCAAGGACGTATGGAGTTTGGTCCCCGTGCCTTGGGGAACAGGAGCATTTTGGCATCGCCTTTGAGTCCTTACTCGACGGAGAATCTGAACGTCTACATCAAGCATCGTGAAAGCTTTCGAAAATTTGCAGCATCGGTTCCAGCCGAAGCGGCAAATGAATACTTCGAAGTGGGGCCGAACGCGCGCTACCTGGCGAGCGTAGGCCGCGTACGCCCGCAATATCGCGAGACCTTCGCCGCTGCAACGCTGGGCGAGGACAGCATTCGCGTTCATACGGTCAGCCGCGAGGAGAATCCGCTGTATCACGCGCTATTGACTGCCACGGGAAAGACGACCGGATTGCCTGTTCTATATAACACCAGTTTCAATCTGTTTGGCGATCCGCTGGTGTGTACGCCACGCGACGCGGTTCGTAGTTTCTATTCGTCCGGCATCGATGCGCTGTTTGCCGGGAGCTTTTATCTGGAGAAGTAAGCACTGCGATTAAATGCTTGAGAACTTCCGCTTAAAAGTCTTTCGAGCAGTGGCGGAACACCTGAGCTTTCGCAAGGCAGGAGAAGCGCTTTATCTAACGCAACCTGCGGTCACGTTGCAGGTGAAGACGCTGGAAGAGGAGTTAGGAACTAAATTATTTGAGCGAAGCGCTTCAGGCGTGCGCCTGACCGATGCGGGCAAGGTGCTGCTCGAATACGCCGAAGAATTGCATCGGCTTGGGAAGCAGGCGGAAAGCCGGCTGGCGGCCTTGAAGGGCGATACTGCGGGAGCGCTAGTTCTCGGGGCGTCAACTACCATTGCTCAATATGTGCTGCCCGCGCTTCTCGCCGAGTTTTCTCGCAGCTTTCCCTCAATTCAGCTCCAGGTATTCAGCGAGAACACCGAGCACATTGCGGAAGGCGTTGCCAATGGACGTTTCGGACTAGGCTTGATCGAGGGACCGCCACTCAGGCGCGACCTGAAAGTAGAAAGATGGTTCGATGACGAATTGCTTCTGGTTGTGCCTTGCAGCCACGAGTGGAGCAGCCACGAGTGGGCCGATGCGGGTACGATTGCCGCGGAAAAGTTATTGGAAGTGCCGCTGGTGATGCGGGAACGGGGATCGGGTTCGCGGCACGTGGTTGAGCGCGGATTACAGAAAGCGGGCCTGCGGCTTGGGGCGCTGCGAATCGTGATGGAGTTGGATTCGACCGAGGCGATCTTGTCGTGCGTTGAGGCGGGTTTGGGCGTTGGGTTCGTCTCCGAATGGGCTATTCGCCGCAGGCTAAGCGCAAAGTCGCTGGTAACTCTGCGTCTTGCTGGAGGGAGGATCTGCCGCAGCTTCTCGTTGGTGTCGCCGCAAGGCCCCGAGCTTCAGCACACGGCTGCAACGATGCTTCGCTTTCTGCGGAACCGTGTGCCGACCGACAAGCGTTAGGGCTGCTGCCGGTGACGGAAATAGTTCCTCACGCCTTGCTCTGCAATACCGAGAGCGTGGGCAAGTTCAACTTTGGCGACGTTTAGCTGGTACTGCGCCGATATGAAGTTTTCATTGGCGTCGGCGACGGCCTGCTGCGATTGTACGACCTCAACTGTGTTCGTGACACCCGCGAGGAAGCGATCACGAGACTGCTTAAGAGTCTGGTCGGCCAGCACGACGTTACTTTTAGCAACATCCACCTGGTCGCTCGCTGATTTCAGGTCGAGCAGGGAGGAGCGCACATCATAGTCGATTTGACCGCGCAGGTTCGCCATATCGTTTCGCGCGTTGGTCAGTTGCGCATCGTTTTGAAGAATATCGCCTTTGATCCGTCCGCCGTCGAAAATGTTGAACGAGAGTCCGGCGGTCGCGGTAAAGACTCCGTGCGAATTTGTGAAGATTTGCAGGCCTTCGGCGCCGTAATCGCCTTGTGCTTGCAGGGCCGGGTAGCGTTCCGCCTTTGAGGCGCGAAGGGAGAACTCGGCGGCCATCACGCGAGCTTTGGCGGCGCGGTAGTCCGAACGATTCGCGTATGCTTCATTCAAGGCCTCGGGTAGCGGCATGGCGGTTAAAGGGACATCGGGTGAGGGATCGGAAACGATGAAATCCTGCCCAAGCGGAAGCCCAATCGTGCGGCCCAGCGTAAGCTTGTCTTTCGCCAGTTGATTTTGTTGAGACAATAGCGCTTGCTGCCGTTGTTTTAACTCCACCTGCGAGCGAAGCACGTCAATGCCGATTGCCGTGCCGGCTTCATGTCGCCGCGATGCATTCACGAACACGGCATTGTCGGCATCTATCTCCGCCTTGGTGGCGATGACGCGGGCGGCATCCGAGATGATCTGCAGATAACCATAGCCGACCGCCGCGACGACCAAATCACGGGCGTTCTTGACGTCTAACTGCGAGGCTTTCAAAGTCTGCTTAGCTGCGCGGAAGTTACTGATGTTTGTCCAATTAAAGATCGGAATCGTCGCATTTGCCAAAGCGCTCTCGTAGCCGTATGGCCCAACAACTGTGGGAATTTGAATTCCTGCAGAAGGAGGAAGCTTGATATTGAATCCAAGGGCGGCCAGATTGATTTGCTGCTCGGTGAAGCCGATCTGTCCGGTCACGTTCGGGAGCAGTTGGCTGAGCGCGCGCAGGCGCTGGGCCCGGCTCTCGCGGCTCGACTGCTGATTGGTGAGCAAGCTCAGGTTGGTCCGTAACCCACGATTCACCGCGTCTTCAAGGCTCAACGGGATCGGCGTTGCAGTGGCGGTGCCCTCCGGCACACTGGCCTGATACTGCGAGAGTTGTTGGGACAATTGCCCGCTCATTTGCGAAGATGCGCCGGAGCTGGAAGCGCCGGACCCGGATGCTCCCGCCTGCGAACCGGTACTGGCCGATGTTCCGGCTCCGCCCATCGCCGAAGCACCGGAGCTACCACCGCTAGCGCCCATCGATTGCTGCCCCCAAGCGGGTTGGCTAAAGCCCACCCAGCAGCCTACGCACACTGTCAGAAGAGTTCTAAGAAATTTCGCGTTCGCCATTCATCCGTCTCGTCCATGCCTGAGCCGCAGCCCGCCCCGGCGCCTACATGCGTTCGATGCAACCGAAAACCGTTTTGCACCAGCCTCGGTCAAAATATTTAAGTTCTTAACTTCTTTTAGAATAGCGAAGTACTGCGATTTGTTAGGATCGGCACATGCTCTATGACTTCGAGCCCACTCCTGGACCGGACTCGCCGGCGGCGGTGCGAATGGTAGTGGAGATTCCGAAAGAATCGAGCAATAAGTACGAGTTCGACCCTCAGTTGAAGCTTTTTCGTCTAGCTCGATCGTTATATTCGCCGCTCCATTATCCGGGCGATTATGGATTTCTACCAGGAACGATTGCGGCGGACGGCGAGCCGTTGGACGTTCTATGCATGGCAAATACGCCGAGTTTTACGGGTTGCCTTCTATATGTGCGGCCGGTGGCGGTACTGGATATGCTGGACGGAACGAAGCGCGACCACAAAATCCTCGCGGCCCACGTCCATGATCCGCGCCACGATCAACTGCATCGGTTGGCAAACGTGAACCAGCACCGGCTAGCCGAGATTGAGCACTTCTTCAGTATCTACAAGGAACTGGAAGGAACATCCATGACAATGGGCGGATGGCGCGATGTGGAGGCCGCCCATCAGGTGATTAACGATAGCCGCGAACGCTACCTGGCGCAACAGGCCCACTCCCTTCCCTAAAAAAAACAGATTCCTAAAGATTCCGCTTAAGAAACGAACAAATTTCGTAGCCGGTGATGTACTTAAATGGAAACTCTCCCATTGTGTAATGGCCGCACGGCAATTCTTTCGACCGGTGATTCCAGTTGAGCTTGCGCGCGCCTTGAATCACCTCACGCGAAAGATGCAGCGGAAAGGTGGTGTCGTAGCGCGTGTAGATGAACTTTGAGAGATTCTTCTTCTCCGTGAATTGCTGGTCCCAATAGCTGGGCGGGCTAATGCATAACCACATTTTGCGCAGTGTGGGGAGATCGATTACGCCTTGCAAGCTATCGCGAATATGTTGCGTGGAAAGGCCTTCCCAAACCGGATCGGCAAAGTAGGTGGAGCAGTGATTGAAGACATTCACTTTTAGACGCGCATCATGGGCTGCGGCTATGAATGCGTAACAAGATCCTAAGCTGGTGCCGATAATGCCCAGACGCTCAAAGCCCCGTTGCTGAAGCCAGTCGAAACAAGCACGGGAATCAATCACGGCTTGGCGCGTGGCATCGATAGTGAGAGCGATATTGGAGGAAACGGCATAGTCGGCGCGATGGAGTCCCGCAGGCATGCGCTCGTCGTGATAGGGGAGACTGAGCCGCAGGGCGGAGATGCCGAGGCGCTGCAAACCGGCGCACAGCGCGTTTTGTTGGGGCAGCTTGGAGTTCCAATGAGGCAGCACCACAACTGCTCTGCCGCTTGTATTCTTGGCAGGAAACCAAAGCGCACGCACTAGATTGTTTTCGGGGAATGGAGTATCGACAGGCGATGTGAATTGGAGCCAATCGCCGTCGAGCGAGTAGGACGACGGCACATCGTAACCGAAAAATTCGTCACTGCTGGCGATCGCACGTTCGTTCAGACGGATTAAGTATTCAACGGGATCCGATCCATCGTACGGAAAATCCTTGGCGCAGGGCCAATTGCGCGTCCATTCCAGGCCATAGTCGAACGGACGGACAACGCGGTCTGTGGAGCGGAAGCAGAGCTCGTTTTCCCATCGGTCCATCCACGTGCGGTAATGGTGAGCGACTGGCTGTAGCAAAAACTTCATTATTGTTCGGGAGTCAGTTCAAAGGTATGCGGCTTGGGCTGAGCGGCTGCCCACTGGCGTTGAACAACTTCTTCTTCGATGCTATCGAGCACCGCAAGGGCTCCGTCCAGATTGGGAATGTTCATGTCGTGCAGGGCCACTTGCAGTTCCCGCCAGCGGTCTTCGTGAATGTTGATGTGTTTCACGGTGAGATCGCGAACCTGGGCGGATTGCTTGGACATGGGCGTGTCGAGGACCGCAAGATTGACGCCCTGCGCAAGCTGCGCATCGTTCCAGCTTCCAGCCGGGGTGCCGTCGATGGCGAGCTTATAGCTGCCGTGTTTCAGGCCGGTGACCCGCAGAGGCTCCTGGTTCAGCGTGTCCGTGACATCGGAGCTGCGCAGGGCAAGTGCGAGCGTTCCTTGATGGTCTTCCCGTAACATCTGGAAGAAAGGCAAAGGGAGATCTTCGTCCAACTCCGTCCAGGAAATAGCGCCGCCGCTGGCGTGAAGATCGCTTACTTTTGCGAACTGTGTTCCGCCTACTTTGTTGTTTGTGGCGTCGAGGGTAACGGCTGCGACCACCGGGCGCGCGCTCCAGGTCTTCAGTAACTGCTCGGCCATGATCATGTGGCCGGCAAGGCTGGGGTGAACACGGTCGGGAAGAATCTTCAGCGCGACTTCGTGATCGGAAGTATTGGCCTTTCGAAGCATGTCTACGACGGGAGCGTTGAAGTCGGTCACGGTGAGATGTGCTTCGGGCGCGTACTGGCGTATCCACTCCCCGTAGTTAATCATCACGGCATTGTAGCCGCCGGGCTGCAAGTTGATGGGCCGCGTCACGTCATCGTAGGGAGACGGTTCAATCGCGGTGATGCGAAGCGCCGGATCGGCTTGACGCATCGTGTCGATAATGTGCCGGTATCCGTTGCGGAACGTTTCATCGTCGGCAGGCTTATGGTTCATGTAATGCCCGTCGTTCATGCCCAGCATGATCGTCATTACGGTGGGCTTGTAGACGATCGCGTCACGCTGCAGGCGCACATCGATAGGGCCACCCCCGCCGCCCGTTACCTGATCTCCGCCCCAGCCGGAATGGACGAATTTCGCGTGAAGATTGGGATAGCGGGTTACGGTAAACAACTCCGTGAGCATCGTGTATAAACGCTGCTCCGTGATGCTGTCTCCGTAGAAGACGACAGTGTCACCGGGATGAATGTAGAAGGAGTCCTGTTGCGCGAAGGCGGGCGAAACAGCCGCCAGTACAAGCGTGGAGAAGAGCAGGCACGTGGCTCGGAGAATTCTCATATTGAAGGAGACTCCAGTGTATCGAGCGGCGTTATTGCGGCGGCGAAGATTAGTAGACTTGATGAGGTTCGTCTTCGCCATTCTATGTTTCGCTTTCATGTCCGAATCAGGTTCTTAATCTTTCTGTTTGCCCTGGGCTGTTCCGCTTCTCCGGTGATTCACGTAAAATCGGGAGTCCTGCGCGGAGCGGGTTCCGGTGTTCATTCTTTTCTGGGCATCCCCTATGCAGCGCCGCCCACTGGGGATTTGCGTTGGCGTCCTCCACAAGAGCCGGTTTCTTGGTCCGGAACGCGGGATGCGACACATTACGGATCTGCTTGCGTACAGGGGAATGACAGCCGCTCCAGCGAGGATTGCCTGTACCTGAACGTCTGGGCGCCTGCCGCCAATTCTCACGAACGGCTTCCCGTTATGGTGTGGATTCATGGCGGCGGATTTGTCGCGGGTTCCGGGTCGGATCCGAAATTCGATGGCACACGCCTCGCCCAAAAAGGTGTCGTGGTTGTAACGATCAATTATCGCCTCGGCGTGTTTGGCTTTCTGGCGCATCCCGACCTCACGAAAGAATCGCCGCATCATGCTGCAGGAAATTACGGCTTGATGGATCAGCTCTTCGCGCTGCATTGGGTGCAAGACAATATTCCCGCTTTCGGAGGCGACCCTCACCGCGTCACGATCTTCGGCGAATCGGCGGGCGCGACCAGCATCGGATACCTGCTAGTCTCGCCGCTTGCGAAGGGCTTATTTCAGCAAGCCATTCTAGAAAGCCCTTCGCGTGTCCTGCTCCCAGACCCCCAGTTGAGCACGGCAGTGGATGGGCTTACTCCCATGGAAAGCGTTGGAACAGCGATTACTCCGCGCATTGCGGAGGCTCGGGCATGGAGCACGGCCGAGGTTGTGCGGCGCGCGAAGACTGTGACGGATGTTTTGTTCGCGCCGGGCGGGAAAGGGAGTTTGGGCCTACGCCCGGAAGGTCACATCCACATGCCCGGTGCCCATGATGTGCCGTGGTGGGCGTTTGTCGATGGATGGGTGATTCCTCAGCAGACGCAGACACTATATCGGGAAGGGAACGAGGTGTCTGTGCCAGTGCTGGCGGGCACGAACGCCAATGAAGGAAGCGCATTTTTGCGGGATTTTCCGGTGAAAACAACAGAAGAATATCGCGACTACTTGCGGCTGAACTACTCGCCTTATGGACGGGCCATGTTCGGCCTGTATCCCGCGACTTCTTCTTCGGGCATCAAAGCCGCCGTGGACGGAATCATTACGGATGCACTATTTCTGTATGGAGTCCACGGGATTGCCGCGGCAGAGCAGCGCAAGAAGCAGGACGTGTATCTCTACCGGTTTTCACGCGACAGCCGTGACCAGAAGTTAGCCGCGTTAGGCGCGTGGCATGGAGCGGAGGTGCCCTATGTCTTTGGCCTTGCGGACCCCCGTTTATCGCCGGATCGGTTCAATGCACGCGATCGGGAAATTTCCGACCAGATGATGGATGCCTGGACGAATTTTGCCAGGACCGGAAATCCGAACGGAAACGGCTTGCCCCAATGGCCCGCGGCGAGTGCCCAGGACGAAAATTATATGAATTTTGGGGATACTGCAGTCGTTTACCGGCTGATGAAGGGCAAAAACTTTGCTATGTTCGATCGGGTTTTTTCGCTCGGCAACAAGTGAATGTCTGACAGCTACCAAATGGTGGGAACAGCTTTGGAGTGTCGTATGCGTTCATCTGCTGTTCCCAGAGAAAGGCCTTCCACGTTTAGCAATCGCCGCTAGCTCATAAAAGCTGATAACGGAAATGGCCAGCGCTTCGCCGTTCGTGGCGTGTACTTTCGATCGCGGCAATTGCTCGTTTCGATAGCAGACTTGCATCGAAAGCCAACCACACCACGATATGAGTATCGAAAAAAATCCATTGATCCGATTCCAATCCCTGGCAGGAATGGCTGGCGCAATTGTTCTCATATGGTCATAATAATCTGGTCATATTCGTGACGTCAGGCATTAACTCTTTAGTCGACCAGTCTCCACCCCATGACGGTCTGAAGGCCGTCAAAGCATCCCGGACATACGCACTTTTAGTCTTCTCCCCATTTAGATGCTTACTTCGGGTTGCCCGTCGAGCGTGGATAATGTAACCGGACCATGCGCCGCCTTCGCCTTCTTCCGCTTATTGCCGCAACCTACTTCATGGTTTCGGGTGGCCCGTATGGGATCGAGGATGCCATCGGCCAAGCCGGCTATGCGCGCACACTGTTGCTGTTGATTCTCGTACCGCTGTTCTGGAGTCTGCCGACAGCGCTGATGGTGGGCGAGTTGGCCAGCGCACTCCCGGAGGAAGGCGGATTCTATATTTGGGTGACGCGCGGGCTCGGTCCGTTTTGGGGTTTCCAGGAGGCGTGGCTCTCATTGGCGGCGAGCGTATTCGATATGGCTCTTTATCCCGCGCTGACGGTCAGCTATCTTGGGCAACTGTCTCCGGCGCTCACGGCCGGGCATCGCGGATTGGTATGGTCGCTAGTCATCATCGCCATTTGCGCGGCTTGGAATCTGCGGGGCGCTTCATCGGTTGGCCGGGGCTCGCTTTGGTTTTCCGCGCTGCTGTTGCTGCCGTTTGCCGTGTTGATTATTCTTGGCGCATGGCACGCCTTTGCCCATCCGATTGGTTTCGGGGGAACGATTCCGCCAGTCGCGGGCAGCTTGCAAACGGCGCTGCTCGTTGTTCTGTGGAATTACATGGGTTGGGACAACGCATCCACTATCGCGCGCGAGGTGGAGGATCCGCAACGCAACTACATGCCCGCCATGCTTGCCGCTGTTGCATTAGTTGCTGTTACCTACATTGCTTCGGTCGCGGCAGTTGCGGCTGCGGGCGTGCCAGCCGCGCACTTTGCAACGGGAGATTGGGTTGCTGCGGCGCGCCTGCTGGGCGGGGGAGGTGCTTATTCGCAGGCGTTCGGGGGTGCCGTTGTGCTCGGGGGAGCGCTTACCGGCATTGCCATGTTCAATGCATTGACGCTTTCCTACGCGCGGGTTCCGGCAGCCATGGCGAATAATGGACTGTTGCCGAGAGCGCTTGCGCTGCACAGTAAACAGGGTGTCCCCTATGTCGCGGTCCTGGTCTGCTGCGTGGGCTGGGCCTCAGTCAGCGGATTAAGTTTCGATCGGCTGATTGAACTGGACATCCTGCTGTACGGTCTTAGCCTGGCACTGGAGTTTGCGGCGCTCATCGCTTTGCGCCTCAAGCAGCCCCATTTGCCGCGTCCTTACCACATTCCGGGCCGGATGGCGGGCGTGATCGCTCTCAGTGTTCCGCCCGTAGCTATCGTCATTTGGGCTCTCTTCGCCGCTCGCCAGGAGCAGATATCTCTCGGTAACTTCAAGATGCCCGTACTGGTGTTTGGAGCAATAGTCATTGCTGCGGGCATGTTGTTATATCTACCGATGCGTTTTCGCCGGCCTAGCGGCACACCGGGAGCGGAGGAGATACGATAAACGGGTCAAATCGATTGTCGAGCGGGTGAATACGTTTTAGTTCGAATCGAGTCCCTGGCGGAATAACCATTTGCGTGAGTGGAATGGAGCACGCCGTAGGTTCGGGGTTACGTCGAACGGAGGCGTCAAGGCGGCGGTTACCGGGACCGAAAACGTCAGCCCAATTGACCCCACCCTCCAGCTTGTTCTCCTTGGCGATCTTCTTCTGCCTCGCGGCGCTCACGGCGTTTTCCAGAGCTTGATGCGTACACGCTTGCAAGCTTTTGTTTGAGGTATTGAGGAGGCCTTCGAGCGGCTGGTCCGCCGCCGCCGCAAGCCCGCAGGCCAAGCCGAATGAAAAGACAACACGGTAGAGCATGCCTTTTATCTCCTGCGAAGCATTGTATCTGCTTTACCTCCGGATGTTTCGAAGCTTCTTCAGCTTGTCTTCAGTTTTTTCTGCTCTAATGAGCCCGTCACCATTTCACACAAGGACACTTCGGATGAGTACATGGAAATTCTTGGGAGCAGTCGCCCTTACGGTTGCCGCGCTACAGGCGCAATCTTCGCAGACTGCGCCGTTAAAGCTGGTTCAGACCCTGCATTTTTCAGGCGATGTGAAGGGACACTTTGATCACTTCGGCGTGGATCTTGCGCATGACCGCCTCTTTGCAACTCCGGAAGACTCAAAATCGGTTATCGTCTTCAATCTAAAAACAGGCGCGGAAACAGGCAAAATAGAGGGAATCGGACGGCCGCACGCCGTGCTGTACCGTGCCGATCTCAACCGGATTTATATTACTGACGGGGACGAAGGCGCGTTGAAGATTTTCGACGGCAGCACTTACAAGCCGTTGGGCAGTGTAAAGCTGCTGGTCGATAGCGATTCCATTGGCTACGACCCGGTTAGCAAGTATTTGTACATCGACAATGGCGGAGGCGATGCGCATCAGGAGTATTCGATGCTTAGCGTCGTAGATACAACGCTAAGCAAGAAGCTCGCCGACATCAAGATCGATGGCGACACGCTAGAAGCTATGGCGCTTTCGAAGATGACGCCGCGTCTCTACGTCAACAATCCGGCCAAGAATCAAATTGACGTTGTGAACCGCACAAACCGGACCGTGGTTACCACTTGGCCGATTACGAGAGGTAAAAAGAACGTAGCCATGGCGCTGGACGAAAAAGATCACCGGCTGTTCTCGGCTTGCCGAAGCGGTCAGATCGTCGTGCTGGACACGCAAAACGGTAAGGAGCTACAGGCGCTGCCTATCGTGGCCGGAGTGGATGACCTTACTTATGACGAGCAAAGCAAGCGCTTGTATGCGTCGGGCGATGGAGCCGTCGATGTTTACCAGCAGGAAGATGCGGATCATTACAAGCTGCTGGGAAAGGTACCCACTGCTTCTGGAGGAAGAACGTCACGGTTGGTCCCCCGGTCGCACCGCTTTTTCGTTGCCGCGCCGCAGAGCGGATCGGAGAGCGCCAGAGTGCTTGCGTATCAGGTGCAATAAGGCAAAGCTAACGGGCCGATTGCGCGCGCAGAACGGCGGTTTCGCCAGGAGCAATGGGAAACGTGACTATCGTGTCGCCATTGCTTCTGGCGCGAGGGAGTGTGACGCCCGTCACGGCGTTCGTTACCTCCGAGTAAGTCCCGTGAAGCGCGACGGTGGCTTTCCCGGTATCTCCCCAATTTGATAGAACAACGAATTTGCCGTCCGGATAGTCGAGCGCACGAAACGCACAGTTGCTGGGGCCATTGATGAAGCGCACCTCGGATGCGGCATTCTTTTCGCGGGCTGGCGCGGCGATCCAGTTTTCAATTGTTGCGTTCGGGCGCTCGAAGGCGGCTAAGGAAACCGCGGAGGTATAGAAGATGGCGGTCCCGTCGCCGTAATGATGGATCGTCGCGAAGGGCTGCTGTTGCCTGTCGCGCGTGAGTATTTGCGCGCCTTGTAACGCGAGAGGCAATCGCCAGGATTGGCCGCCTTTCTCGTTTGCCGGTGTCACGGAGTAGGGCTCCTCGACAGGATCGATGTCGTGCACGGAAACGCCGAACACATCTTGTAAACCGCCGGGAATGTTGGGGCGCACTTCGCCGTATTCGTTCTTCCAGGCTGTTAAACCGTCAGCCCACACGGTCCCGCCGTTCTTCACATACTCCCGGATGGCTGCGATAGCGTCTTCATCGAGAGCGTAAGAATACGGCAAGTAGAGAATGCCGTAGTTCTTCGCCTGACCCGCTTTCAAGCCTGCGATGTCTAGAAAATTCACCGGCACATGCGCGTCATACAGGGCGCGATAACATCCATAAAGCGAGTAAAGCGGTTCCTCCATGCGTCCTCGCTTCGCCTGCGGTTTGCCGTCCAACTGAATCAGAGAAAGAGCTTCGCGATTGTAGAGGATCGCGGCATGCGCGGGCTCAGCTTTGGTTGTGTTTAGAGCGGGCAGGCGTTGCAAGGTCTCGGCAATCCGTTTTGTGACGGCGGAGCGGTCTGTTGGTTCGCCATTCAGTCCGACCAGTCCCCACTCACCTCCTTCGTTGCCCATGTTGCGAGGACTCCAGAGCCAATAAACCACGCCCTTCGCGCCTGCGCCAATGGAATCCCAAATCCAACGGGTTAGATCGGCGGCCGTCGGATTCATCGGGCGGCCTCCGGTAAATATTGTTGGCCCCGCTTGTAGTTCCGTGACCCACCACGGCCTATCCCCGGCCGCGCTTCGCAGCACGTCGAGAGAGTAAGCGAATGCCAAACCGAACTCGCTTCGTTTGAAATCCGAGAAGTTCCAGGCCGGATGAATGGATGCGCCAAGGAAATCGACGATTTTGCCTTCCTGCCACGGATCTTGATTGCCGGCGATCATGTTTTGGACCAGTCCGGGCTGGTTGAGGTGCGTGGCGTGAACCGGGTCGAGCGCGCGAATCTGCGCTTTGATCCACTCCAGATGCTGGCAGAGATTATCGACGTTGAAGTTCTTCCAATCGACAAACGAATAGTAATCCTTCCAGCCTGGATTCCATTGATCGGGCGTCACCTTCACGTCGGCAAAGCTTTGCAAGGGACGGAACCAGCGCTTGTTCAGCGCGTCGATGGAGCCGTACTTGTGCTGCAGCCATTTCCCAAACACGCGCATGGTGGACGGCTCGAAATTGTAGTCGAGGCTCGGTTCATTCATCAGCAGCCACACGCCTTGCGCCGGATGCGTCCGGTAACGCGTGACGACGCGCCGAAGATACTCCGCTGCATGCATTTTAATGTCGGGATCGTTTAGGTTAGTGCGGCTGTGATAAAACGGCGTCAGATCTCGCCAGCCCGGCGGATCCTCGGCGCAGAGAGTAGCGGCGATTTTGATTCCGTTGGCCTCGGCGGCATCATAAATCCCGTCGTAATGCTCAAAGTTCCATTGGCCCGGCTGGCGTTCAATGTCGTCCCAGATGATGAAGATTCGGACGATGCTGATGCCGTCGTCGCGCATTGACTGGAACTGATGGAAGACGAATTCCTTGTTATCGGTTCTGTTCAGGAAGAATTCAGCACCGATGCGGATCTTGCTAGTGATCTGGGCTAGGCTTTCAGCGGGTGTGGTGGCACTCTGTTGTGGAGACTGCATAGCTCCTTCCATTCCCCAGGCGAAAAGTATGCAGAGTAGCGGAAGCGAACCGGATCTCACAGAGTAATCAATATCACAGCGATATAGTTTGAGGAATGTCAAACGTCGTTCTTTCGTTTGTGCTCGCGCTGCTGACGGTGGCGAGCTTATTCGCCGACGCGCAAGGGACGGTCCTTAAATCGCCCGACGGCCAGCTCGCGATTACGTTCAACATCGCCGGGGACGGAACAACGCAAGCGGACTCAGGCCAGCTTGTCTACTCGGTGACCTTTCACGGCAAACCTCTGATTGAAGCTTCGAAGCTCAGCTTGACGCTTGAGGGCGAGCGTCCCTTAGGAGAGAACGTGCGTGTGACGGCGGCGACTCCTTCCAGTGTCGATCAAACTTACCAGTTATTGACCGGAAAGGCCAGCACGGTTCGAGATCACTACAACGCGCTTCGGCTCGATCTGGACGAGAGCAGCGGCCGTGAGAGAAAGTTGACCATCGAAGCGCGAGCGTATGATGACGCCATCGCGTTCCGGTATGTGGTGCCGGAGCAAAAGCCGCTCAGTGAGTTCCGGTTGGCGAAGGAATCGACCGAGTTCCGGATCAGCGAGGACGCAACTGCCTACGCGCTCGAGTTGCCGAATTTCCGTTCGATGTACGAGAGCGAGTACATCAAACTGCCCCTCAGCTCTTTCGCCAATCAGGGCGGCGTGGCGAGCAAGTTTCTGATTGGCCTGCCGATGCTCATGGACGTACCAGGCGTCGGCTGGATGGCGATCACGGAAGCGAACCTGCGCAATTACAGCTCGATGTACCTGGTGAACGAAGCGGGCGGTTGGGGCACCCACGCGCTTCATTCGGAACTTGCGCCCAATGGAGACATGCCGGAACTTGCCGTGGCGGGACCGTTGCCGCATCATTCCGCGTGGCGCGTGCTGCTGATCGGCGATCAACCCGGCACGCTGATGGAATCGAACGTGATCGAAAGCCTGAACCCCGATTCGGAGATCAAGGACACCTCGTGGATTCATCCGGGCCGCTCCTCATGGGATTGGTGGAACGGCAGCATTGGACCTGACGGAAAGCCTGCGTACACGACCGCAACGATGAAATACTATGTAGACTTCGCCGCCAAGCAGGGCTTGGAATACATGCTGGTGGATGCCGGCTGGTACGCGAAGAACGATATCACGAAGATGAACGGGCGCGTGGACGTTCCGGCATTGGTGGAATACGCAAAATCGAAGGGCGTGAAAGTGTGGATTTGGCTTCCCTATACCCTGGCGACCGCACAAATGAACGAGGCGTTCCCTTTGTATGAGAAATGGGGAGTGGCAGGCTTGAAGATTGATTTCATTGAACGTGACGATCAAATCGGAATCGACTTCTACTACCGTGCCGCGCGGCTGGCGGCAGACCACCATCTGATGCTCGATTTTCATGGCGCGACAAAGCCGAGCGGCGTGGAGCGTACCTTCCCGAATATTCTCGGCTATGAAGCCGTGCTGGGTATGGAGCAATCGAAAGGCGGCCGGCGCGATAACCCTGACAATCAACTGAGCATTCCGTTTACGCGTATGTTGGCGGGCCGCATGGATTACACGCCGGGTGGATTCGACAACGTGACGAAAGATGCTTTTGTGGCCCGTGGCACGCATCCCATGGTGATGGGTACTCGCTGTCATGAACTGGCGATGTATGCCATCTATGAATCGCCGTTTCAAATGGTCTCGGACACGCCGAAGGCCTATGAAGACCAGCCTTCCTTTCAGTTCATCAAGGATATTCCCGGCACGTGGGATGAAACAAAGGTGCTTAACGGCGATCCCGGGCAGTTTGTGACTATGGCGAGACGCAAAGGCAAAGAATGGTTTCTAGGAAGCATGACAAACTGGAGCCCGCGCGAGATGGACGTTCCACTTACCTTTCTCCCGGAAGGCACATACACGGCCGAGATCTATGAAGATGCCGATGACGCCGACAAGTACCCGAAAGACGCCCGTGTTCTGAAGAAGACCGTCACCGCAAAATCAACGCTTCATTTGAAGCTGGTGCCCGGGGGCGGATACGCGGTCCGATTTGTGCCGGCTGGAGAGTGACGCACCATGCTCAGCGTACGGCTCTTGCCATCGGCTAGAGTGCGCTTTCATGCAAAAAGCACGTTCGTAATTCGCAAGATGGAAACGAACGTGCTTTTTGAGGCCTATCGGAAATGAAGCGATTTAACTGGCGTTACTACGCCCAGCTAAAGCCGCTCTTGGCGATCGGCAATGTGCGAATGCGTTGACCCGAAGCAGCAAAGATGGCATTGCACACCGCCGGTATTAGCGGTGGCAGCGCCGGTTCGCCCAAACCGGTCGGCGAATGTTCGGACGGGAGGAAATGCACTTCGATTTCCGGGGTTTGCGCCAATCGAAGTAGTTGGTGAGTGTTGTAATTCTGCTGCACTACCCGGCCGCCTTCGATGGTGATCTCCTGATGCATCAGTTCGCTTAAGCCATCGACAATTGCGCCTTGCACCTGAGCTTCCGCTCCGCTTGGATTGATGATTTGGCTTCCCACATCGCCGCAGGCCCAAACGTGGTTTACCTTGACGCCATGGTTCGCGTTGACGCTGACCTCGGCAACATGAGCGAAGTAACCTTGGAAGCTGTAATGAAACGCCACGCCCATTGCGGTGCCTTTGGCAAGAGTCCGCTTACCCCAGCCTGACTTTTCCGCGGCAAGCTGTAGCACGCTGCGCATGCGGGCTACATCATAAGGCTGTTGTTCGGCGCCTCTGTGGCTATGCGCCGGCTCGTTCTCTACCTTCGGCTTCGCCGCTTCGTGGACAATGTTGTGGCCAGGCACCTGGAGCAGTTGCAACCGGAACTGCAACGGATCCTGACCGGCCGCATGGGCCAGCTCATCGATAAACGACTGCATGACGAAGGCCTGCGAGTTGGCACCCGGCGCACGCAGCGCACCAGTCTTTATCTCCAGCGGCATCACCGAGGAGTACATTGCAAAATTCGGGACAAAACCTGCCGGAAACTCGCTAGGCGAGATACTGGCGGCGGGCGAATACTTTTCACCCTCGCCGTAGCTTACGAAGTGGTTGCGCCAAGCGACAAGCTTGCCGGACGAGTCCACGCCGCCCTTCAGGAAGTGAAATCCGCCGGGACGATAATAGTCGTGCGTCATATCGTCTTCGCGCGACCACAGCAGCTTCACGGGAACGCCAATCGTCTTGGCGATGTAGCCCACTTCCACCATGTAGTCGTTGGTCAAGCCCCGGCCAAAGGAACCGCCCGCGCGCAACAAATGAATCGTGATGTTGCCTTCGGGGATCCCCAGCGTCTTCGAAACCAGAGCCCGGCCGCGCGCCGGCTGCTGCGTGGTGGACCAGATCTCCAGCTTGCCGTCCGCGAAGTGCGCGCTGCAGTTTCTCGGCTCCAGCGGGGCGTGCGAGATGAAGGGATAAGAATAGGCGGCTTCCACCAGCTTCGCGCCCTTTAAAGCTGTCTCCACATCGCCGTCGTTCTTCAGCGTACGTTGCGGCGCCTGTTTCGAAAGTTCGTCGGCGCGTTTCGCAAACTCGGTGCTACTCTGTTGTGCTGCCGGGCCTTCATCCCACTTCACATTCAACTTTTTCCGTGCTGTTTGCGCCTGCCACCAAGTGTCAGCCACGAGGGCGATACCCGGCTCCAGTCCTGGATCGCCCTCGATCACCGGACGGACCTGCACGTCTCCCTGGACAATGAACGCATGCCGCACGCCCGGCATTTTCTTTATTTCATCCAGGTTGGCGCTGACGACCTTGCCGCCGAAGACCGGGCACTTCTGGTAGGCAGCGTACAGCATTCCCGGCGTCGTGAAGTCGATGCCGAAGATGGGCTTGCCGCTGACGATGTCGGGGATGTCCACGCTTGGCGTGGGCTGACCGATGATCTTGTATTCCTTAGCGTCTTTCAGTTTGACGGAATTGAGATCGGGAGGGGGCAGGGTAGCGGCAGTGGCCGCCAGTTCCCCATAGCCAAGTGAGCGGTCGGTGGGCCGGTGATACACGCGCCCATTGGCGGCATAGCACTCCGATTCCGGCACGCCCCATTTCTTCGCCGCGGCCGCGATCAGCATCATGCGTCCGGCTGCTCCCACCTGGCGCATCGGTACCCAGTTGTTCGAGGCAGCGCGGCTCCCGCCGGTAGACTGCAACCCATACTTCGGATCGAAGTCGGCCTGTTCTACTGTCACGCTCTTCCAATCGACGCCGAGTTCTTCGGCGATCAGCATAGGCAGCATGGTCTTAATGTTTTGACCGATCTCCGGATTCCTCGAGATAAGCGTGACCTTACCGTCGGAGGCGATTTTGATGAACGTGTTCGGCGAGGTATTCGGCGCCAGCGTACCTTGCGGCTTCTGTTGCGCGGAGGCCTTCGGCTCTAGATAAGCACCGAGCAAGATACCTCCGCCTGCGAGGGCAGTGACTTGAAGAAAAGAACGGCGGCTGGTTTGTATATTGCTTAGTGGCATTTAGAGACCTCCCCGGACCGAGCGTGATGCATCTTCCAGTACTTCGGCCGTCTTGGAGTTCGTGTTCATCGTTGCGGCTTTGTGAATTGCCTTCTTGATACGTACGTATGTTCCGCAGCGGCACAAGTTCCCGTTCATGGCGACATCGATATCGCTGTCGGTGGGCTGAGGATGCTTTGTCAACAAGGCAGCCGCCGACATAATCTGGCCGGCTTGACAGTATCCGCATTGAGGCACGTCCATTTCCTGCCAAGCTCGTTGCAGGGGGTGTGAATCGTCCGGCGAAAGCCCCTCGATGGTGGTGATGTGCGCATTCTGCGCGCTGGCTACCGGCGTCAAACAAGAGCGAACGGCCTGCCCGCCCAGATGCACCGTGCAGGCTCCGCACTGGCCGATGCCGCAGCCGTATTTCGTTCCGTGAAGATTCAGCACGTCCCGAATCACCCACAGAAGCGGAGTGTCCGGCGACACATCGACAGTACTCGATCGCCCGTTTACAGTCAGCTTTATAGCCATAATTTAAATTCCAGTATCCACTTCAACGATAGTCCCAATCGAACGGGACAGCAATAATAATATTGTTCCATAAAGAGGCGAGGCAGTGAGCGCCAGCGTGTCATCACTAAGCCCACTGTCACGATAGAAAACGCTACATTGAGAGCAGAGATGGATGCCATAAACCAATCCGCGACGCCGCGTACCGCGCAAGCGAACATCAACGCGGTGATGAAATTGGAAGAGGAATCACTGAAGGACCGAAACGCAGCCGATCGCATGTCCGATGCGATTGCAAATTTCGTGGGAAGCATACCGTTTGTGACGCTGCATGTACTCTGGTTTGCTATCTGGGCGGCCATCAATTGCGGCGTGTTTGGTTCGGCCTGGAAATTCGACCCCTACCCATTCGCACTGCTATGCATGCTGGTGTCGTTGGAAGGCGTACTGCTCTCCACGTTCGTGCTGATAAAACAGAATAGGATGGGCCAGCACGCCGACCAGCGGAATCACCTGGACCTTCAAATCAATTTACTCGCGGAAAAAGAAGTTACAAAACTGCTCCAACTGCAACAGCTTATCTGCAAGCGCCTGGGCATCACCGAAATAGAGATGGACGAGGAAATTAGTGAACTGAGCAGAGTCACGGCGGTGGACAACCTGGCCCACGAGGTCGGCCAAAACATGCCGAAGGACATTTAGATACGCCGGTGGTTCTCCCTCAACGTTGAACGCGCCCGGAGCCACTGCCGCGAACAAGCGATAATACTTCCTCCGCGGTGAAGCGGCTAAAGTCACCGGGAATGGAGTGCTTCAGGCACGACGCCGCTACTGCAAACTCCAGCGCCTCGCGATCCGAAGCAAAGGTAAGCAGCCCATAGATCAGCCCGCCGGCAAAGCTATCTCCTCCGCCCACGCGGTCGACAATATGGGTGATCTCATAGTGGCGGCTGACGACGAAGTCGCCTCGGTTGTGCAGGCAGGCCGACCAGCCGTTGTGCGATGCGCTTCTTGATTCGCGGAGCGTAATCGCAATGCTCTTGAGATCGGGATATTGCGCTAACACCGCTTCGCATAGCTCTCGATAGGCGTCATGATTGAGGTCGCCGCTTTCGATATTCACGGTGCTTTTGATGTTGAGACACTTCTGACAGTCCTCCTCATTCGCGATACACACGTCGGCAAGGCGCAAAACCTCCGGCATTACCTCATGCGCGGCCTTGCCCCATTTCCATAAATTTTTCCGGAAGTTGAGATCGACGGACGTTATCGCACCGATAGATTTCGCCGCCTGGAGCGCCTCCAGTGTTACTCCGGCCGCAGACTCGCTGATAGCGGGCGTAATGCCGGTGACATGCAGCCAGCCTGTATTCGATAGCGTCGTATGCCAATCGATTGTTCCGGGAGCGGCGAGCGAGATCGCGCTGCCAGCCCGGTCATAAATGACCTTGGAGGGTCGCTGGTTCGCACCATTCTCCAGGAAGTAAATTCCCAGCCGGCCCGGCTGTCGAACAATGTGCTGCGTGTCTACTCCGAAACGCCGCAACTCCGCCACGCAGGCCTCGGCAACGGGATTGTTCTCCGGCAGCACCGTGACGTAGCGGCTTCTCCCTCCAAACTGCGCGATTGAGACAGCAACGTTCGCCTCTCCGCCACCCCATGTGGCCTGTAATTGCGGTGACTGCAGAAGCCGTTCGAAGCCCGGCGGAGTAAGCCGAAGCATAATTTCACCAAAGGTGGCTACCGTTGTTTCAGACACGTGATCCTCATTTACTCCTTGCATGTTCTCTTTCTCAACGCGGAACTATTCCGGCGAGCCCGATCTTGCCTCACGCACTTTATCCATAAACTGACGGGCCCGTTCCGTCAGGACCGAGTAGTTTTTTGATGCCACGCTTTTCGCATCCACCAGTTCGCCGCCTACGCCAACGGCACAGCAGCCGGCCTGCAGGAAGTCGGAGATGGTCTCCAGATTGACGCCCCCTGTAGGAACAAACTCGATCTGCGGAAATGGCCCTTTTAGCGCGCGGATGTACTTCGCGCCGCCTAAAGCGCTACACGGAAAAACCTTTATCGCGTCGGCCCCGGCTTGCCACGCTGTCACTATCTCGGTCGGCGTCAGTGCTCCAGGGAAGATCGCTTTTGAATAGCGCCGCGCCAGTTCAATCGTGCTGGTATTCAGGGAGGGCGTCACCAGAAACTCGGCGCCGGAAAGAATACAGGCTCGCGCGGTTTCAGGATCCAGCACGGTTCCTGCCCCTAGCAGGATCTTGTCCCCGAAGCGCTTGGCAACCTCTTCCAGCGCGCGAATTGCTCCACTCACAGTCATCGTAATTTCGGCGCAGGGAATGCCTCCCTCGTAGATCGCTTCCACGCAGCGCACTGCGGACTCCGTATCGGTTGTACGGACAATGGGCACGAGGGCGAGTTGTTTAATTTGACGAACAGCTTCTACGTTATTCATTGTTCAACGATTGCAGTGTATCGCCTTGACACTGCCAAGATTGAGCACAAGAATCACGAATAGCGGATATGCAAGCAGCAGGAGCATTCCGGACATACGTGACAATTCGCGTCGGGGTGCTGCCAGCAGGATGACCAGACAAAGCGCGCCAACCATAAAGAGCAGCGGAATGTGAAGGGCCGCTGCATTGTGGAGCATCAGCGGTCGCGCAAGTGCGGCTGCGCCCATCGTCATTGTCACGTTGTAAGCGAACGATCCAACTACCCCCGCGACGACTGCCTCCGATGCTCCGCGGCGTGATGCGGACCATGCCAGTACCACCAGTTCAAAGCCGGTGGCAAATCCAACGATCGTGAGCCCAAGCTCCGTTTGCAGCCCTTCGGCGGATGTGATGCGGCGCACCGCTTCCACCAGAACAGTCGCTCCGATGCTCATGGCGGCGATCCCCGCCATCACCAGCAGCAAATCCCGGCCTATTCTTGCTCGCCCTTTCGCCTCGCGGGCCTCGCCGATTTCGCCTACTTCTCCCGGCGCAGGCGGATGTCGCTCGATGATCCAAATCGCTGCCACATAAGCGATGTAAAGCAGAACGAGGACTCCGCCCTCTAATCGGCTGACCCTTCCATCCCAGGCCATCCATGTCCCGATAGCGCCCAATGGCAGCCCGAGGAGCGCATATCGAAAGGCATTGCGAAAGGGGATCGGCCGGACGATTGCACCCACCCCGAGCGCCACCAGGCAGATCGTGATGTTTGCGCCGATTACATCGCCAAGCGCAATGCCCGGTGAACCCCGAACGGAGGCGGCCAAAGCGGTGGCCAGTTCTTCGGGCTCTGCTCCAGCCAGCAGCAATGCCAACGCGAAGCTACTGACTCCCAGGCCGACAGCAGCCGCGCCCAGGTGTTCGGCGAAGGCCTCCGCGCCCCAGACAATCGCGCCCACCGAGGTCAACAGCACAAATATCCAGAACAAGATCGACATTCAGGGTTCCCTATGCAACCTCAGGCTGGAATTTCCCATAGCGTAAAGCGAGCGTCGGCAGGACAAGCAGATTCAGCGCTGTCGAGGTAATCAGTCCTCCTAAGATCACGATGGCCATGGGGCCTTCGATCTCCTTCCCAGGTTCGCCGCTACCGAGGGCCAGCGGCAGCAGACCAAAGGCCGTCACGATCGCGGTCATCATCACTGGATTGAAGCGCTCCGACGCGCCACGAATGACGGCCTCCAGGCCCCACCGCTCTCCTTCCTTGGCGACCAAGTGCTCGAAATGCGAAATCATCATAATCGAATTGCGGGTGGTGATTCCGAAGAGCGCTACGAAACCCACCATGGAGCCCACCGAAAGATTGCCGCCCGTCAGAAGCGCCGCCAGCACGCCGCCGACCAGCGCGAACGGCAGATTAGCGAGCACGAGCACAGTGTTCCGAAGGTTCCGAAAAACAATCGACAGCAATAGCAGGATGCCCACGCCCGCTATTAAAGAATCGGCGAGGAGATCGTGCTGTGCTCTTTGACGAGCAACGGACTCTCCCGCGAAGACAGCATAGACATCGTTCGTGAACTTTACTTTTTGACGAATCGCCTGCTGTGCTTCCGCAACAAAGGACGTGAGGTTCCGGCCCCGGACATTGCACAGCACCTCCTGCACGCGGCGCATTCCATAATGCGGCACGCTGTAGCGGCCCGCCGATTCATAGATATCCGCTAACTGATTCAAGGGCACCCGCGCGCCCTCGGAATTCTGCAGCATCAGTAATCCCGTCGCTTCAGGATTGTGGCGGAGCCGCAGCGGCAGGATTACCGACACATCGAATACCCGGTTGGCTTCGTAAGTCTGTCCCACCGTCGCACCTCCATAAGCAGCTTGAATGTCATCAAGCACGTCGACCGGTTGAAAGCCGAATTGCAGTAAGCGGTTGCGGCGGAGTCTGACAATCAATTGCGGAGTGCCGGGCGGGGAAGCAAGCTGCGCATCCACTGCGCCGTGAATTCCTCCGAGCACCTGCAACACCTCTCGCGCCTTCTGATCGATCACGTCCAGGTCATCCCCAAATACCCGAACAACCACCTGCGCTTTGGCTCCGGAAGACACCTCTTCGATCCGCTCGGTCAGGAAGGTCTTTGTCTCGAACGAAGGGCCGGGAATGCGATCCAGAATGTCGCGAACTTTCGACTCGGCTTGAATCTCCCGCTGTCCGCTGAGAGGCCGAAGATCGACATGAATTTCGCTGTATTGCACGCCGTCGGTATCGATGCCCAGCTCCGCCCGTCCGATCTGCTGAGCTACGCGGCGAACATCGGGATCCTGCAGCAGCGCGTGGCTGACGAGTCCTCCCATGCGCTCCGACTCCGCCAGCGACGTGCCCGGCAGCAGATTCATATGGACAATGAAGTGCCCCTCGCGAAGCTCCGGCAAGAGCGATCCGCCGAGGAAGGGAAGCGCGATGAGAGCGGGCAGGAACAGCGCCGCGCTGATGATCATCACGACGCGCGGACGCCCCGATGTCCAGCGCAATAGCCTTTCATAGCGGAATTTGAGAAAGGAGATATAGCGGGGCTCCCGGCCCATCCCTGCCGCTTTGGGCAGCAGCATGTACGACAGCGCCGGCGTCAACGTGAGCGCGACCAGAAGAGAGGCCAGAATCGCGTAAATGTAGCTCAACGCCAACGGGGCAAAGAGACGCCCCTGAATGCCAGACATCGTGAGCACCGGCAAGAACACCAGAACAACAACAAATGTCGCGTAAATGACCGAACTGCGCACCTCAAGCGAAGCGTTCAGGACAAGGTGAAACAAATCTGTTTTGGTCAGAGCGCCACGAGACTCGCGTAGCCGGCGAAAAATATTCTCCGCGTCGACAATGGCATCGTCGACCACCTCGCCGATCGCGATCGCCAGCCCGCTCAGCGTCATCGTATTCAGGCTCTGGCCTGTACGGTCCAGGATGATGATCGCGATCAGCAGCGAGAGTGGAATCGCTGTCAAAGAGATCACAGCAACCCGGAAATTGAACAGAAATAAGAGGAGAACCAGAGCCACCAAGACCGCTCCGATAAAAAGAGCGTGGCCGATACTACGCACGGAAGTATTGACAAAGTTAGCGGGCCGGAAAAGAGCGGGATAGAGCTTGATGTGCGCCGCGCGAATCGTGGGATCGATTTCCTTTAGCGCCTGCTCGACGCCGGTTGTCACCTGGACTGTATTGCTGCCGTACTGCGAATCGAGCATCATCAGAACGCCCGGATGCCCCATGATGGTTGCGCCTCCGATTTTCGGCCGAGGCGCGTCCCGAATCACCGCGACATCTTTGAGCCGAATCGCTTGACCGTCCACGGACCGCATCACAACTTGCTCTAGTTGCGCGGGGGTTAACGACTGCCCTACCGTCTGCAGGACAACGCGCTGCTGCGCCGTTTCAATAAAGCCGCCGCCCCGCACGCCTGTCGCGGCTCGCGCGGCCGTCATGATGTCGTTCAGCGAGAGATTGTAGGCGGCCATTCGATCCGGTTCCACCTGAATCTGCAACTGTCTTACGTCGCCGCCATACGTTGAGACCTCCGCAATGCCGGGCACGCCGAGAAGCCTGGGGCGTAGTGTCCAATCGGCAAAAGTGCGCAGTTCCATCGGCGAACGCGTATCGGAGGTGAGCCCGATTCCCAAAACCATGCTGGTCGCTCCGGTCAACGGAGCCATTAAGGGCGGCATCACGCCTTGCGGAAGCTGGCTGGCGATTTCCGACAAACGTTCGCTCACCAACTGCCGGGCGCGGTAGACGTCCATTCCTTCCGTGAACAGCACCGTGACAACGGAAAGTCCCTGAATCGATTGAGACCGGCTCGATTCGAGTTTCGCGATGCCGCCGAGCGCGTACTCGACCGGGCGTGTCACAAGTTGTTCGACGTCTTCGGGAGACAAGCCGGGCGCTTCGGTTTGCACCACTACTTGAGGCGGAGCGAACTCCGGGAATACATCGTATCGCGTGTTTACGGTGGTGTAAATGCCAAAAGCAGTCACGATACACGCAAGCGCGATCACGACTCCGCGATATTGAATGGAAAATCCAACCAGGCGAGTGAGCATGCGAAGCTAATCGGTGTCGACCACCTGTGACTTGAACTCCTCGGAGAGCAGCGCCTGAGCGCCCACAACCACCACTCGGTCTCCAGGGCGGAAATTTTCAGGCGTGAAGAATCCAGTCTGCATGGGACGGTCCAGAGCTATCTGCCTGCGGACAAACTTGTCGGCCGCTATTTGGATATAGGCAAAGCCTAGCCCTTCATAGCGCACAACTGCAGCTTGTGGCACAAGTACTCCGGTCTGCGATGTTCCGGGCATTTGAATCTGTGCCGTCACCGCAACGCCGGGACGAAGTCCGAACGCGTTGCTCTTCAACCGGAACAAGAGCGCTTCGCCTTGTATTCGAGAATCGATGGCTGGCGCCACCGCGACTCGCGTCGCAACGAGGGATTCATTGTTGAATCCGGCAGGCATAATTCTGACTTGGGAAACTGAGGCCGGCACATGCTCGCCGACCGGAACGTCGATCCGTGCCAGCAGTTCGTTGAAGTTCGCCAGGCGCAGGATAGGAGATCCAGGCTCAATCGATTCACCCGGTTGAGCGGTGAGTTGCACCACTTCTCCGCCACGTTCGATGGTAAGTTTTCTGCTGCCCGACGGATCGGCCGATTGCAGGGAATTGTCGATCTGCCGCACGGTTTCGTTGGCCGCCTTCAACCTTGCTTCATCGCCTTGCAGAAGAGCCGCGGCGTCTTGCAGCGCCTGATCGGAAATATTCTTGTTGTCCGCGTTGAGAATGCGCGCCCGTTCGTACGCCGCCCGTGCTGCCGTCACAGCGGCCTTGCTGGTGGACTGTTCTGAAAGAGCGGTGGCCAGTTGACTTGTGAACCCGATCCGCTCCGCCGGTGTAAAACGGGGCACAATTGCGCCGATAACTGCGCGGTCAGGGAGATGCTCGCCCAAGCTGGGCCAATCTTGCCCTGGCGGATAGCGCAGAATGCCGGAAATAGGGGAGCGCAGGGTAAAGGAGCGCGAAGGGTCCTCCTCCAATTTTCCGTAGGCCGTCAGTTCCGGCTTGTATTTACTGGAACTCAATACCACCGTCCGCAAGCCAATCCGAGTCTGCATGGCGGCGTCGATGTGAAGCACCGGATCGCCATTCGGAGTCCTGCTAATCGGCGCTTTGGGGGGTGGCGTGTCCTCATCGTTCTGATCCGCGAATCCAGCGTGGCCCTGCAAAAAAAATCCAAGGAGCGCCAATGCGGCCAGCACCGAAATAGCAATGCCGATTAGCCGTCGTTTTCCTGTCATCGTCAATGCGTCACCTCATGTCTCGGGTTCACTTCAGGAGCTTGAGGAGAGTGTATTCCTGCTTCGAGCGGCTGCTGAACGGAATTTTCCAGTGCGCCCAGGCTCGTTTGCGCTTGCAACAACGCGCCTAATTGGCTCAACGCGGCGGTGTTTGTCTCAATCTGGGCAAGAACAAGTGTGAAACGGTCTCCTTGCCCGGTCTGCAAAGCACGTTGCGCAGCCCGCTCTCTATCCTGTTCGACCTTACTGAGCCGGTTTGATTCTATCTGCCAAGCGTCTAGTGCGGAGCGATAAAGCGCTAATGCTTGCGCCATCTCGCCGATGGCTTGGGACTGAAGTGCGCGAAAGCGGGCTTCGACTTGTGCCCGTCTCGCTTCCGCCGCGGCAATCGGCCCTTCGTTCCGGTTAAATACCGGCAGGGCGTTCACCGCGCTACTGAATGTATAGGCAAAGAAACCTTCTTCAAAGGCATAGCCCGGAGCGAGTTGAATATCCGGGTACTGCCGGGCGATCTCCAGCTTGAGGGCAGCATCGGCAGCAGCATAGTCCACCAACGTCCGGCGGACATCGACGCGATGGATCAATCCAGCCTTTTGTACAGCCCGGAGTGAAAGAGAGATATCTGCCGGAACCGTATCGAGGTTTCTGTATTCGATGTTTCTGCTCGCGAGCGCCTCGGGGGGAACTCCGGCGGCAGTCGCCAACGCAACCCGTTTTTGAGCAGCATCGCCTCTTGCTGCTTCCAATGTCGCCTTCGCCCGGAGCAATTCGACTCGATAAACATCCGCCTCCGGTTGAGAAACTGCTCCCACCTGAAGACGCTTTTCCAGCATCTCGTCGAGTTGGCCGCGGAGATCGGCATCTCGTTCGAGTAAGCTCAGCCTCCTCTCCGAGAGAACGTAGTCGATCAATGTCGAGCGGACTTTGCTCCAGAGGAACCACTGCGCTTCGGCAAAGGACAGTCGAGCGGCATCCGCATCTTTTTCAGCTTGCAGCGCAAGGTATCCCCGTTTGCCCGCCGTTTCGATGGTGAAGCCAGCCGAAACACCATATAACGGGTGCGCGCCAGGTTGGCCGTAATAGCCGCCGTCCGCGCTCAGGGACGGATTGATCCGCGCGCTTGCGGTCCGGACGCCTGCGTCTGCTATCGCGATCTGTGTTCGCGCAATATCCAGATCCGGGCTGTAATACGTCGCGATAGCTTCCAAGGCATTCAAATCCAAAATCGCGGGTGGCCATTGTTTCCAGCCAGATAACTGAACGAATTTTCGAATTGCATCGTTATCGATACTTCGAGCGCGGTATTGACGTTCAATGACAGGCGCACTCAAAGGGCGCGCCTTATACTTGACGCACCCGGTGAAAAGCAGGCTGACTGAGAGCGAAAGTATTGCAACCGGAACCCACGGGCGCAGCTTCACACCTGTCAGTATGCGGATCGCTTCCCGACGGTAGCATGACGACAAGATTACGATTTTGTCATCTGCATGCCACGTTCAGCCGTTTGTTCCTGCTTGCTATCTGGTTGGACAGGCAAGAGCAGGGTTACTGTTGTCCCGGCGCCGGGCTTGCTTGCAACATCGATGCTCCCGCCATGCAGCATCACAATTCCCCGAACAATGGCCAAGCCCAGGCCGGTTCCACCGGTGCGGGAGGAACGAGCCCGATCCACGCGGTAAAAGCGATCGAAGATACGGGGCAAAGCTTCCGCCGGAATACCAACGCCGGTATCCTGAACTTCGATGCGTGCATGATTCGCCTCTTGCAGCGCCCGAAGCGTTACTTGTCCCTGCGCCGGTGTGTGAGCCAAGGCATTAGCGACGATATTTGCCATGGCGCGCTGCAAAAGCGTTCGATCGACGGAAATCGCGATGGGGGCGGTGCATTCGATGGAAAGATGAACCCCCGCTTCGGTGGCGGCGGGGTCGAAGTAATCGTGAACGGCATGCAAGACCTGGCGAATGTCGGCAAGCTCCCGTTTCAGGTGAGTTCCGGGACTCTCGGTGCGCGCTAGAAAAAGCAGATTCGCGATCAGTTCGGAAAGCCTCACCGCCTCCTCCAAACAAGAGCCGAGCACGTCGCGATAGTCTTCCACCGATCGGGCGCGGCTGAGCGCGACTTCAGCTTCGCCCCGAATATTGTTCACCGGAGTGCGCAGCTCATGGGCAATATCCGCCGAAAAGTCCGATAGCCGCGCAAACGAATCTTCGAGGCGATCCAGCATGGTGTTGAAGGTTCCGGCCAGCGCCGCTAGTTCCACCGGATAACCGGCGGGCTGGATGCGCTCGTTTAGCGTGCTGGAACTGATGCGCCGGGCAGTTTCGGCGATTCTTTCCACCGGGCGAATGCCGCGTCTGGCGATCCGGTAGCCGACAAACGGACAGAGCGCCAGCACTACCGCGAGAATTGACCATAGCCAGCGCCGATACCGGGCCAGCAGCGCCACTTCCTGCGCGCGATCGACGGCAATCTCCATACGCCACAACTTGCTTGTGTTCCGGCCCAAAGGAGCAGTCGACGTCAAGAGCCGAAAGGGACGGCCGTTCCGCGATTCGACTGAAATTCCCCGGAATGGCTCGTGGCCGTTTGCGCGAGGGAAGTGAACGCCAGCGAGATTCTGATTCATGCCGGGAGTGCTCAACACCGGCCTGCCGTGCTCGTCCAGCAGCCGGATGTAAAATTGTGCATATCGGCGCGCGGCCGGTTCCAGTTCCACTTCCTCCCGTAAACCTCCCGAGTCGTTTGGTCTTTCACGCAGGATCGTGCGAATCCAATTCACCTTGTCGGCCAGAAACAAGTCGCTATCACGGTCTAAATCGGCAGCCAACGCCCAGTAGAGAAGCCCCATCGCCGCGACGAGCAGCGACAACGATGCAAGCGTGTACCATCCAGTGAGCCTGACGGAAAGGGAAGTGCGGGAGATTGCGAAATTTGGCATCAAAACGAAGCCGTCAACTCTCCTCTTGGAGCACGTAGCCGGCGCCTCGAACGGTACGAATCAGCTTGTGTTCAAATGGCTCGTCTATTTTTGCGCGCAATCGCCGAACGTGGACATCCACCACATTCGTATCGCTATCAAAGTTCATATCCCAAACGGCTTCGGAGATCAGCGTGCGCGAGAGAACCTCTCCGGCACGCCTCGCCAAAAGAGACAGTAACTGAAACTCTTTCGCGGTCAAATCGATCCGCTGGTCGCCGCGCGCCGCACGATGGCGTAGGAAATCGATCTCCAGGTCGGCAATGCGCAAAATATCCGGTGAACGCACTGGTCCGCGCCGCAGCAAAGTATGGACTCTCGCCAGCAGTTCCGAAAACGCGAAGGGCTTCACAAGATAATCGTCCGCGCCCAGGTTTAGACCCTTGACACGATCCTCCACCGCGTCCCGCGCCGTCAACATCAGAACCGGGAACTGGGCTCCGAGCGAACGAAGCAGGGAAAGGACCGTCCATCCATCGCAGCCCGGCAGCATAACGTCCAAAATGACCAGGTCATAGTCGGCTTCCTGCGTCAGGTGAAGGCCCGCTTCGCCGTTGCCGGAAACGTCCACAACGAAGCCTTGCTCGGACAACCCCTTCTTTAAATAGGCTGCTGTCTTCGCCTCGTCCTCGATGATCAATACTTTCACGACCAAGCACCACGTTAGGTCATTATGATTGATAATGTTAGGAACGGGGTAGTTATGAGGGCTCTAAATATCGGTGTCTGCCTTTCGGCATAGAAGGCCACGAGTACGCCGCAGTGTATGAATCGTCCAAAGAAATACAGAGCGCTCGCTATCGCGGTCTGCGGAGTCGGTTTGTGTCTTTCAATGACCGGATCCGGCGCACAATCTCTTGAGGATAAGACACGCACGGATTATGCCTCGAAAATACGGGCCAGCTACGATTTTCGCTTCGGCAAAGATCAAATCTCGGCCCCAGGAAACGCCGCGACCGAGGGCAACGATTTTATCCGGCCCGGAGCTTTCCCCGATGCAGTCTACTGTGCTCACTGCCACAAAGAAGCGTATGGTCAGTGGCGTCAGTCGTTGCATTCGAACTCGTTTCGCACTCCGTTTTACCGGACCAGCGCAAATACATTGCGGCGGACAAAAGGTATCGAATATACCCGCCACTGCGATAGCTGCCACAATCCCATCGCGGTGTTATCGGGATCATTGACCTCCCATTCGACGGTAGATCGCAAGTTCGACGAAGACGGTGTCACGTGTACAACCTGCCACTCCATTCAGAAAGTAAAGTCGACCGAAGGAAATGGCGGCTTTGTGATGGGTGTTCCCGCCGTGATGGTCGATGAAAGAGGAAATCGCATCCCGGGTGAAGTGCCGTACGACGAAATCATGAAGTATCCGGAGCGCCACTCGAAAGCGGTGATGAACGACCTATACCGGACGCCGGAATTTTGCGCTTCATGCCATAAAGCTAACCTGCCGAATCCATTGAACGACTACAAATTCATTCGTGCATTCACCACTTATGACGAATGGCAGAACTCAAAATTCTCTCAGCGCAATCCGCTCACGTTTTATTCCGCAGGCCTCTTCACCTGCCAGAAGTGCCATATGATGCGAGTACCCGCCGGGCCTGAAGAGTACGGAGCAAAGAAAGGCACCTTCGCTTCGCATCGCTGGGTCGCGGGAAACACTGCTGTGCCCTTCTATTATGGATTCGACGAGCAATTAAAGAAGACAATCGAATTCCTTCAGTCAGGCATGTACTTGAATGTGGATCTGTTCGCGATCAAAAAGAACGATGAAGACGGCCTGATTGCGCCTCTTGGCTCGATGCCCTTTAAACTGGCGTCGAACGACAGGGTGCAGGTGCTGGTGGTTATCCAAAATCAGAACATCGGCCATTCCCTGATTCCCGAAGTCCGCGATCTTTATCAGGCCTGGGTCGAGTTCACGGTCAAAGAAGCAGACGGAACCGAGATTTACCACAGCGGATTCGTAAAGCCTGATGGAACGCTCGATGAACGCGCGCACAGTTTCACGAACCGGCCGGTGGACACTAACGGCGATTTTGTGGACAATCACAAGGTCTGGACCATTCACTCCGTTGCCTATGACAACACAATTCAGGCTGGCCGTTCCGCTCTTGTCCGCTACGAGTTCCGCATCCCGGCCGAGGCTAAAGGCTATATCACGATCACCGCGCGCGTGAATTATCGTCACTTTCGGCAGAGTTACCTAAACAACGTCTTTGGAAAGGATCATCCCGCGTATCCGGTGGTCCAGCTCTCCTCGCGCACCCGCGTCCTGAATTTGGGAGACAACCCGGTCTCGGTCCCGGATCCGAAGGACAATCCAAATTGGATGCGCTGGAACAATCTGGGCATTGCCTACCTCGACGAACTCCAGTACGCCGACGCGATCCACGCTTTCAGGGAAGTCGTAAAATTGCGGCCAGATTATGCGGACGGTTATACAAATGTCGGCCTGACGAATATCGAGTGGGAAAAATACGGCTTGGCCCGCCCCAGCCTGGAAAAGGCGCTATCCCTCAGTCCCGACAATGCGCGCGCTCTTTACTATCTTGCGCTAATAGAGCGGCGGGAGGGGCACTGCGACGAAGAAGTGGCTGACCTACAGAAAGTAGTGGCGCTGTATCCTCAATCACGAGACGCCCGGCGCGAACTGGGCATCTCCTACTATCAGCAACACCGGCCCGCAGAAGCCAGACAGCAGTTCGAAGCCCTCCAGGCCATCGATCCCGACGATGTCACCGCGCATTACAATCTGGCCATTCTGTATGGCCGTATGGGAATGAAGCAAAAAGCCGCCCAACAGGCAGCGCTTTTTGCTACTAAAAGAGTCGATCCTGGCGCGCCCACTTACTCGCTGGACTATCTTCGTAAACATCCCGAGATTTCGACAGAAAGCGTACCATGGCACTTGCACACGGACCTTCCACCGGACCTGGCTGCCAGCCGACGGTAAATTTGCTTATTTAGAAGGAGCTGACTTTGTATTGGGATCGCCGAAACTTTCTTCGTTCACTCAGCCGGACAGCGCTTGTCCTTCCCTTGGCGGATCTGCTGGGATTGGCTGCGCCTCAGCAGTTGCCGGGGCCGATTGAACGCACCTACGATGCTAAACCCATGAAGCCCCCGCCCGGGGTAAAGTCTCCGATTGAAGGTACACCGCTCGGGGTCTCCTTTGTTGACGTCGCCAAGGAGAGCGGCCTGGACGTCAAGACGATCTACGGGGGCGAGCATAAAAATAAATATCTTCTGGAGACTACTGGTTGCGGCCTAGCCTTCTACGACTATGACAACGATGGCTGGCTGGATATCTTTCTCGTAAACGGCTGGCGTCTGGACGGTTTCCCTCCCGGCAGCGAGCCGCGATGCCATTTGTTTAAGAACAATCGTGACGGGACCTTTACCGATGTAACAAAAGGCTCCGGCCTGGAACATCGCACCGGTTGGGGGCAAGCATGCTGCACGGGCGATTACAATAACGATGGCCATGAAGATTTATTCGTGACCTACTATGGACAAAACGCTCTGTATCGGAACAATGGCAATGGCACGTTCACTGACGTCACAAAGGAAGCGGGTTTAGCACAGCCCGGGCCGAAAACACGGTGGAACACCGGATGCACTTTTGTCGATTATGACCGCGATGGTCACCTTGATTTATTCGTCGCCAATTACGTCGATTTTGATTTGAAGACGGCGCCTCCTCCAGAAGCCGGCCCTTGCACATATAAAGGATTGCTCGTGGCCTGTGGACCTCCGGGCTTGCGCGGTGGCAAGAACATCCTGTACCACAACAACGGTAATGGGACATTCGCCGATGTAAGCCAAAGATCCGGCATCTGGAACACTCCCGGGACATATGGCTTAAGTGTTGCCGCTTCCGATCTCGACAATGATGGTTGGCCCGACATCTATGTTGCCAACGATTCCAGTACCGCCACGCTCTACCAAAACCAGAAGGATGGCACCTTCAAGGATATTGCTATCGAGTCTGGAGCCGCCTTATCTCCGGAAGGAAAGCCGCAGGCGGGGATGGGCGTTTCGATTGGTGACTACAATCGCGATGGCAACCTCGACGTAGTTAAAACGAATTTCGCGGGCGACACTGATGCTCTCTATACCAATCTGGGCGACGCAAGCTTTGAAGATCGCACATATCCCAGCGGTCTCGGTGTCAACACTCGGCTGCTTGGCTGGGGCGTGGGTTTCTTCGACATGGACAATGATGGCTGGCTCGATATTTTGATGTCGAATGGACATGTTTATCCGGAGGTCGACTTATCTAAAACCGATCTGAAGTACGCCGAACATAAGTACCTCTACCGCAATCTGCGGAACGGTCGATTTGAGGAGGTCACACAGGAAGGAGGGCCGGGCATTATGGAAAATGCGCCAGCTCGCGGATGCGCGTTCGGTGACTACGATAACGACGGCGATATCGATGTTGCGGTGAACTGCGTGAATGCCGTGCCACAACTGTTGCGATGCGATTCCACGCTCAAGCGCAACTGGATCAAGATCAAGCTGGTGGGAGTGAAATCCAATCGCAGCGGTATTGGCAGCCGTGTGATTGTCACCGCAAAGACGAAGCCGGACGCGGCGAAGCCGCTGGCGCAAATGGATGAGCTACGCAGCGGCGGCAGCTATTTCTCTCAAAACGATCCACGGATGCACTTTGGGCTGCAGAACGCAAGCAAAGTGGATATGGTGGAGATCCGCTGGCTAAGTGGGCAGGTCGATCAGTTGAAGGATCTGGACGTCAACCGCCTTTACGTGATTGAGGAAGGCGGTAAGATCCTGAGCAAACAAGAACTCGTGCCAGCAAAGAAAGCTTAGTGCATGAAGCGATTCGCTTTGCTTCTCGCAATGTGGCCAGTGTGCTGTCTCGCCGACGATAGTTGCCCGGTGCTGAATTCCGCCACGGCCAGCAGCGTTTTGGGCAGAGATGTGCATGCCGCTGTGACCCATTCGAACAAGGACAAAGATGATGTCACCTGTGAATTTGTCCGACACCAGGGAGCGCTCGTTTACCGGCTTGCGATTAAGGTTAGCGTAATGCCTGGGCCGGAGAAGTTTAGCGCCTTTCTAACTGGATGTGCTCGGCCGACAGTAATCAGGGCCATTGGTAATGAGGCGTTTGCTTGCAGCGTCCAGAAACGTGGACGACCGGCGGAAAAAGTGGTGGGCCGGGTGCGGAATCAAGCCTTCACCGTCAGGATGAGCAGCAATGATCCGGCGGCGGGAGGCTCGCTACGCGAAAACACTCTGCGAATAGCCGAGCAGGTAGCTGGCTATCTATTTTGAAGCTCCCTGATGGTACCTAGCGAGAGCTGAGGGGAGCGATACGCGCTGATCCTTCGCTCAGCTTCTTCTCTTTTTCGTGCTCCGAGGACGCCCTCAAAGCAGCGGCTTTTGCAAACGCCTGTTTGGAGCCATCTCCATCGCCCTTTCGCCTGAGCAACAAACCTAAAGTGTTGTAGGCTCCGGCATCTTTATCGTCGATCGCAACAGAATGTTGCAGGGCTTCAATGGCGCCATTCACGTCACCCTGCTGCTTCAAAATCGTGCCGAGTTCGAACCAGGCATCGGCATAATCGGGCCGCTGCGCCACGGCGGCGCGCAGTTGCTCGATCCCCTTGTCCGTCTTTCCCGCCTCGACATAGGTGATGCCGAGTACGTAGTGCGCTTCGACAATCGATGGATCCAGTTGAATCGTCTGCTCAAGTTCCGCCTGCGCATGCGGCAGGTCGTCTATCTGTTTGTACGAGACCCCCAGGTCGTAATGCGCGGAAGCAGCGTCCGGATGAGCGCGCGCCACTTTAGAAAGCTCTTCAATCGCCTTCTGGTAGTCACCAGCGGCAATGTAAGCGTAGCCGACATTAACCTGAACATTTACATTGTTCGGATCTGCCGCTAAGATTTCTCGATATTCCCTTTGAGCATCGTCCAAGTCGCCTGTGTTCACCAGCACATAAGCATAGCTGTTCCGAACCGCAACGCTTTTGGGATCGAGTTCAACAGAGCGCCTGTATGCATCGCGTGCGTCCGCGAAACGTTTTTGCTGCGCATATGCTAAGCCCAAGGCTGCCCAAACTAACGCATTTTCCGGCAGTTGTTTCGATGCGGTAGTCAATTCTGAAACCGCCTGCGCGTAATCGCCAAGGTCGTTGTAAGCGGCTCCCAAACGGAAGAGGTAATCGCCGTTGCCGGGAGAAAGTCTAACTGCTTCGCGCAAGTCCCGCACGCAGGAGCCGGATTGCCGGCCGATGCAAAACGCAACTCCCAAGTGGTACCAGGCCTGCGCCATTTTAGGATCCAATTCTGTTGCGCGTTGAAAATGCGGAACGGCTTCGGCGCTGCGATGTGTCGCAGCCAGCAGAAATCCGATCTCGTCCTCGTAGGCAGGCGACTTTGGATTCAATGCCGCGAGTTTTTGATAATCCACCAGCGCGGCATTTGCATCGCGCGCGGCAAGGTGCTGGCGTGCTGAGCTTTCCAATTGTTGAATCGCCGTGGTGGATTGCGCGCCCAGAGGCACACAGATACACAAAATCCACAGACTGGGAAGCAGTCGCATTCGGCTCCATTTTACTGAAGCGATCATATTCACAGTGTGCGATTGGACGTTGGCTCCATAGGATGGGCCGCACAGCAACAAGCATTGCGAAATAGTTTTCCAATGCTCAGCGCACCGAACAGCTTTTCCTGGCTATTTACTTGGCCGCCGTTGGCGCGCGGGTGTTGAATTTAATGTCGACAGCCGCATTCTTCTCAAAAGTCACCTCTTTGCCGCGCGCGATTAGCGTGGAGTATAAATTCCAGGCCATCCCGTAATACCCAAGGGCGAGTCCCACGCTTGGCGAACTCTGCGCGGCGATTGACCCCAACAGTCCGAAGCCCATGCCGCCTCCGAGGAAGTTGCCTCCTACGTTGCTGCCATGGCCGGTGACGATGTGGCTCGGGTTGCGGACAGGGTCGCCCTGCCCCGCGCCGCGCGCGACTAAAACCGAGGCTGCCGCCGCGATGAAGCGCGTCTTTGAATCCGTCGCCTGAACACCTCCTTCACCATCTACCTTGAACGGCGCGCCACTGCTCTCGGCAGCGCTCAGAATGGCCCGTGTTTGAAACTGTAACTCTCTTGGGTGAGGCGCCGTGACACTCGTGGGAGGCGATGTCAATGCGATCACTTGAGGTGACAATTGCACGTTCTGGAAGTTGAATCGCAGACGTCCGCTGTGGTGAAACCAGCCAGCTTTTTTCGCCACCACTACTGAGCCATCAAGATGCGTGCCCTCGGGGAGCACTAATCTGTGGTCATCGGAAAACAAGGGCTCCTCGAGCACCGCCTCCACCTTCTCGCCTGTTATCGAACTGCGAGAATTCAGCGCAGTCAGCAGTCTGGCGTGGACGATGCTTCCGGCTGCGGCTTGCGAAGCCAACAAAGCCATGGAATTCTGCGGTAATGCTTCCGATCCAAAATCGAGAGGCGCCCGGAGTTCGGCGTTAAAGCGCGTTCGGGCGCGCACGTATTGAGGATGGTAAGGAAGCCGGGAAATGAGATATTCGTAGATCTGATCTTTCAGGTCCGGACTCCGCACCATGCCGGGAATACTCTTGATCGTGTCAACGCCCTGGTCGATTTGGCTCCTGACCATCTGTTTGCCAACGCCGAGAACTCCTCCGGTATTGTTCTGAGCGCTTGAATTCTGCTTTTTCGGCGGATGGAGAGAAAAGATCGAATTCAATCCCGGGTCTTGCAAAGTCGTGAGCGTCATTTTGCGTCCATCGGGAAACAGCAGGGAAGTAAACTCGACATCGGCGATGTGGAGCGGTGTGAAGTCGCCACCGAGAACCGCTCTGGCGCGCTCCTGTTTCGAGACGGGCTGTACACTGCTGACATGACCGAATACGGTGGTTCCGAGCGGAATCACCTGGCGGTCAAAGGCGTAGACGGGCGCCAGTAATTTAGCTTCGACCGGAGCATTCAGCCGCTTGGGAACGCGCTTGATCAGGTACAGGCGGAGCGGCTCACCCGTTGGCACGATCAGCGGCATAGTTCGAGGAGGCTTACCGCTCCCACTAACAGGAGGAGAAGCCATCGCGACCAAAGTAAAGAATATTCCGGCAGTTAGTCTCATTTTTAATCTTTCGCGCCGCTTACGCCGATGGCTACAGACAGCAGGCCTTAGGGGAGGTCCTTTTCTGTTTCCGCGCTTTTCCTTCCGGTAGTGGAGGCATCGGGAAGGGCGTAATAGCCAGCCCGGGTGCGAGCTATCGGTTTACCGGGGCCAGTGACTGTCACTTTGATTTTCCGGTAGCTGCCATCGGGCACCTGCAGGCGTGGCGAATAGGCGATCGTGTATTGGCTGCGAATATCCTGCGCGATCTCGACCGCGAGTTGCTGCACTTGATTGACGTCCTTTGGATAAAAGACCAAACCCCCGGTTTGTGACGTCAATTGCTTCAAGGCGCGTTTCGCTTCGCCCACCTGCCCTCTGTCCTCTTTACTGAACAAGCCAATGGCGTAGATCGCGACGTCGCTTTGCGCGGCTTTTTGCACTAGGTGATCGAGCGACGTACGGCTCGTATTGTCGTTGCCGTCCGTGATCACCAGCAGGATTTTCTTATCCTTCTTCGCCTCAGCCTTAGTGTAGTCAAGCGATAGATTGACGGCGTCGCGCATGGCAGTCCCGCCACTCGAATCGATCCGTGCCAATCCTTGCTCCAGCTTGTGCGGATTGTTTGTGAAATGCACATCGAGGTAGGCGTCATCATTGAAGTTGACAATGAACACCTCGTCCTGAGGATTGGACGCATGCACTAGAGAAAGTGCCGCGGCCTCGACGCGCGAACGGCTCGGCCGCATACTGGCGCTGTCGTCAATCGCGATGCCGAGAGACACCGGGATATCCTCGTGGTGGAAGATTTTAATCTCCTGGGGCGCGCCGTTCTCGAAAACCGTAAATGCGCCGCGGCTCAATGAACTCACAGGCTTGCTCCTGGCGAGGACACTCACGTGCAAAACCACTAGCCGGGTGTGCGAGCTGAATTGCGCCCAAGTGCAAGTGGCAAGCGCGGCGAACAGGGCGAGCGTTCCGGCCTTGCGAGCAGAGAGATGTATGATGGCCGGGGCGTAAGGACGATGCAGTGTTTCTCCTTGCCGGGCATCACCGGCTACTACGACTGTAGCGATTCGGATTCCAGGCTACCGTAAGGCAGCCTTTCGCTAAAATACAACGGCGTTCATTTCTCTTTTAAGCTATTCCAGATTAACTGTCAGGGGATTGATAGAATGCTCACGGCATCTAATAAACGAGGTGATATTCATGAACTCATGGCAAGACGATGACGAGCTATTCGCGATTTCACGGCGGGAACTCTTCACGTCCGTAGTTGGTGACGTAATGGACAAAATGCGCCTGTTCCATCAGTTCTTGCCGCCTGCCATCAAGCCACTTCGTAGCGATATGGTCTTGATCGGCCGGGCTATGCCGGTTCTATCCGTCGATGTCTTTGAGGAGAAAATCATCGGTAGCGCGAATAAATTGATGGAGAAGCCGTTTGGTTTGATGCTGGATGCTCTCGATAACCTTACGGCAAACGAGATTTACCTAAATACTGGCTCGTCCCCGCGGAATGCGCTCTGGGGTGAGATGATGAGCATCCGTGCCTTGAAGCTGGGGGCAAGCGGCGCCGTGCTGAACGGGTACAGCCGCGATACAAAGGCGGTGCTCGGCCTGAATTTCCCAACGTTTTCTTGGGGCAGCTACGGACAAGACGCAGGCCCCCGCTACAAAGTTGTCGATTACCGGATTGCCATTGAGGTCGGCAACGTCCTGATCAAACCGGGCGACATTCTCTTTGGCGATGTCGACGGCGTAGTGTGTATTTCTAAAGACGCAGAGGTGGAAGTGTTCACCAAAGCTCTGGAGAAAGCCCGCGGCGAAAAGCTGGTAAAAAGTTCACTGCAGAAAGGCAGCAGCGCTGTGGCGGCGTTCGAGAAGTACGGGATCATGTGAGCTCTCTCCTGGCTTACAATCGAGCGACAAAGTTCATCTCCAAGTACGGGGGCAGAAGCCGCATATTCCATCCTGAGAGCATGCGAGTTCGCGGTGCGCTTGCTCTTAGTCTCCGGTCAGGATAAAGTTGGACATTATGAACCGGCGTAAATTATTGCAAGCTATGACGGCCACGGTAGCCGGGACGTATTTAGGATGGGACCCGGAGCCACTGCAGGCCCGGGAATCGGGGCAAGCCGTCAAGACCGTCTATGTGGTCACCAAATGCCACCTCGATGTTGGGTTCACTGACACCGAGCGGAATGTGCTGCTCACTTATTTCCATGACTATTTCCCGCGTGCTATCGAGCTGTCCGCGACGCTTCGCCGCGACGGAGGCGAGGAGCAGTATGTCTGGACGATTGGCGCCTGGATGGTTTACGAATATCTGGAGCAAGCCTCGCCCGAAGACCGCAAAAAAATGGAAACGGCCATTGTTTCGGGCGGCATCGCCTGGCATGCTATGCCGTTCACCTGGCAATCGGAAATGCTCGACCGCTCGTTGATTGATACTGCCTTGCGATTATCGGCAACGCTGGACCAGCGCTTTGGTAAAAAGACAATCGCGGCAAAACAGACAGACGTGCCAGGCCATACCCGCGGATTAATCGCGCCGCTGGCGGAAGCTGGAGTTGAGTTTCTCGATATCGGCGATAACCCTGGTTGTAAAGCTCCTGACGTGCCATTCATGAAGGTGCCGGACCAAAATTCGGGTTCCCAGAAATCAGGGGACACGGAAGCTCTCGATCCGGATCAGGCGAAGATTGTTGCGAGCCTCATGAAATATGGGCTTACTGAGAAGGCGGCCCGCCGTCTTATTTCGGATTCGCCTGACGACCCACATTCCTACCTATTCAACTGGCGCAATCCGCAAGGAGCACAGATTATGGTGCTCTACCATCCCTTCGGATACGGCAGCACGGTTGCGATTCCGGGAACCGATATGGCTGTCTCCATCAGAGTCCGGACCGATAATACCGGCCCCCACTCGGCCAAAGAAGTGAAGGCTTATTATGCTTCTCTGCGCCGACAGTTTCCCGGCGCCCGCATCGTCGCCGCGAACCTAAGCACAGTGGCCACTGCTTTGAAGGCTCTGCGTCCACGACTGCCAATAGTCACGCAGGAGATCGGCGACACTTGGATTTACGGACCCGGCAGCGATCCCGGTAAAGTGGCACGTTATCGCGAACTGTCCCGATTGCGTCGCGAATGGCTTTCGGAAAAGCGATCTGGCTTTACCAGTAACGTCGACCTCGCGTTTGCCTCCCGGCTCATTCTGGCGAGCGAACATAACTGGGGATTGAGTACCGGGCAATACCTGAAGCATCCAGAGGTGTACTCGCCCAAAGAGCTTTCACAAGCTAGGACGATGGTGCCTGAGTTCCAAAAAACAGACGACGAATGGGTGGCGAAGCGGCGCGATATGGACATTGCGGTAGCCACTCTTCCACTCGCGCTGCAACAGGAGGCGCAAGAACGATTAAAGACACTGACGCCGATTCCGCCCGGCATCACTGGACTAAAGCCGGGCAAGGCTGGCGCTGAACTCGAATCAACCTATTTTTTTGTTTCTCTGGACCCTGTTACTGGGGCAATCATCGGACTGAAAGACCGCAAGACCGGCCGCGAATGGGCCTCCCGGCAGCACCCGTTAGCGGCCTTCCTGTACCAAACATTTACAAGTGCCGACTTTGCCCGCTTCAATGCTCAATACAACACCGCTAAATTTGCCAGCAACGACTTCGGCAAGCCAGGGCTCGATAAATATCCTGTCCAGAGCCGTACGTGGCAACCCGTGCTGCAGTCAATTGCGATCGGCGAAAGCGCTCAGGGCCACCGCATGGTGGCGGACCTGAAGATGCCACAAGCTGCTGCGACATTGGCCGATCTGGTGAGCTGGCCTGAACGGATGACGTTAGAAGTTTCGCTTCCCAAGGACGAATCAGCCGTTCACATCACGTTCCAATGCTTCAATAAACGAGCCAATCGCCTTGCGGAAGCGATGTGGCTGTCCTTCTCCCCCCTTGCGCCTAATCCAGAGGGCTGGTTATTGGAAAAAGTCGATCAACCCGTCTCGCCGCTTGACGTGATATTCAATGGCAACCGGCATCTGCATGCCGTGACGAAGAATGTTACCTACCGCGACGACAACGGAAATTTCACGCTCGAAACGCTGGACGCTCCGTTAATAGCTCCGGGGCAACGATCTCTAATCGACTTCAACAACAAACAACCAGACATGCGCGAAGGGGTTCACGTAAACCTTTATAACAATCTGTGGGGAACGGCCTTCCCGCAGTGGTATGGCAACGACATGCGGTTTCGCTTCGCCATAAAGACGTAACCAACACTGGAAGTAATTACGGTCGCTTCGATCCGAAGATGCGGAATCGATTTTCAGATTGCCCCGGCACATCGGTCTGCAGCGCGAAGAGTCCACCCGCCAACCGGTCGCCTTCAGGCGCGCGTAGCATTGCTGTCGTAATATAAAGCGTCTTATAGTCACTCCCGCCGAACGTGCAGGTTGTAATATTCGTCACCGGCATCTCGATCACGCGATCGACAGTCCCATCCGGAGCCACGCGAACCATACATCCACCGCCGAAACGGCAGTTCCAAAGATAGCCTTCGCTATCCATCGTCGATCCATCGGGCAAGCCGCGCGGAAAATCCGTCAGAAAAGAGCGCTCTCCGCCGATTGCACTTGTGCTCTTGTCATACTCGTATGCCCAAACCTGATTTGCGAGCGTATCTGCGAAGTAAAATCGCGTTTGGTCAGGGCTCCATGCCAGCGTGTTTGAGATACCGATCCCGCTCTTCCACTCGCTCACGGCGCCATCCGGGTCGATGCGGTAAAGGACCCCGTCCGAACCTCCATCTCCGCCCGCCGTTCCGTCAGACCCGACATTATTACGCATCGAGCCGACCCAAAGAGATCCTCGCGGATCGGCTCGTCCATCATTCAGGCGGACAGCGGGCCATCCGTGCAGATGAAATCCATGCTCACGGCGCGTATCCGATTCCGGCTCCCACAGAATCACGCGCGACCCGAGCGCAACGGCGAGTGTGCCGGCCCGATCCGTAAGCACGAGTGTGGTCACAGGCTCGTCAAAGAACCATGTCTTCACACAACCGTCGCTCGGATTGAAGCGATGAAGCAGAAAACGGTTGATGTCCGTCCAGTAGAGGACTCCCTCCTCCGGTTCCCAAACCGCGCCCTCTCCACACCGGTCTCCGGTTGGTGCAACACAAACAGGTTTGCTCACAAACATTCTGAAATCACCTTTTATCCCACTGCAAGCGTGGCCTTGAGACCGCCATCCACCAGATAATCTCCACCCGTACAAAAACTGGCCTGTTCGGAGGCAAGGAACGCCGCGAGTTCGGCCACCTCTTCGGGAGTCCCGACACGCCCAAGCGGATGGGCCTCACCATATTTCTGGAAGACCTCCCGAACCGGCTGCTCTGGCGAGAACGTGCGCGCAGCCAACTCAAGCATCGGCGTGGCGATAGAGCCAGGGCTAATCGAGTTTACCCGCACGCCATCGGGAGCATGATCGAGCGCCAGCGCGCGAGTGAGGCTGTGGATCGCTCCCTTCGAGGCAACGTATGCCGCGACACCGCGTTGGCAGGCATGGCCTTGCACCGATGAGAGATTCACGATGGCCCCGCCGCCGCGTTTTTTCATCTCGGGTATTCCGAAATGTGCGAACAGAAAAATGCTGGTCACGTTGACGCTCATACACTGGTTCCAGGTGTCGAGATCGGTCTCGACCGCAGTGCCGTAGGGATGGATCGCGGCGGCATTGACGATGATATCCAAGCCGCTGAATAGAGCGATAGCTTCCGCAACAGCCGCTTGAACCTCGCCGGAGGAAGAGACGTCGCATCTGCGTACTTCGACTTCCATTCCCTCTGCTTTAGCCTCGTTTACTAAGTCCTGATTCGCAGCAGCATCGATACCGCACGACAAGACTTGCGCCCCATCCTTTGCTAAACGTTTCGCGATTGCTCTGCCGATGCCGGTGGTGCCGGTGACGATGGCGGCCTTGCCGTTGAAAGTCATTGGCGGCTTTCAGACTCCACTACCTTCAGGCACGCGCGAAGATAGCCCATCGCGAATGCCATTCCGGCATGCCACGGCGCATCGCAGGTGAGTTGCGGTGCGTGATCGGGAATCACGATTCCTTGAAATCCGTTCTTTTGCAGGATGCGCATCACACGAAGCACGTCCAGGTTGCCTTCGTCGATGTGTGTTTCCTTATAGTGCGGAACTTTGCCTTTGACGTTCCTAAGATGGACGTAAGCGATGCGGTCCTGCTTACTGTACCGGTCAACAGCATCGTACACATCACCGTCGTTCATCTCTGCAACGGTCCCGGCGCAGAACTCAAGCTGATTGGACCGGCTGTGATTGATGTCGATGAGCTTCTGATACAATTCCGGCCGGTAAACCAGGCGAGGCTGTGAACGGACGGTCGGCATGGGCGGATCGTCGGGATGGGCAGCTAACCGGACGCCAGCCTCTTCCGCCGCCGGAAGGCACTCGTTCAGAAAGTCTTCGGCGCGTCGCCACAACTGCTCGTAACTGACTTCCGGCAAGAACCCAGGAGGAGCGTCGGCATCGTAAATCATGTTCCAGGCCATCCCGCGAGGGATCGGAGCGTCTACAGGTCCCTCCATGCCGACGCTTAACGCTCCACCGCGCGCGAAGGGACCTGTTAGCCGGCCCGCTACTCCGGCGATGCTGAAGTTATAGCCGATGATCGGAATGCCCACTTCTCCTACGCGGCGGATCATCGTCCTCAAATCTTCAAGCTGCTTCTCCTTTTTGGGGCCGTCGAGCAGGACATCGTGCCAGTGCCCGGGATCGAAGTTCTCGATGGCTTCCCACACGAGCCCGGCGTCTTCGATCTGCCTTTTAATCGCGCGCATCTCTTCGACGCTCCAAAGCTTGTCCGGATCGCCCGCATAACCCCAGCCCGCCAGTTCGCCGACCGGTTGGTCTTGGCGCGCATTGGCCGGGCCGCCTTTATTGAAGTAATCGACCAGGTGAACTACTACGTGTGTTGCTCCTACCTGCTTGGCAAAGGCGAGGAACTCCGGCGTAAGCATGTGTCTGTAAAGACCGAATCCGAGTTTCATAGAAAAAAGCCTGAATCATTGATTTTAAGAAGGACAGTTTTGAATCATTGAACCGGCGGCGGCTTGGGAACAAGCGATCGGGACCAAATGTGGCTGATCTCTTCGAGGGAGTAACCCTTCGTCTCGGGCACAAATGCAAAAACAAAAACGAAGTTGATGGCCGCCATTGCGGAAAAAAAGAAGAACGTGCCGTGGCTTCCCAGATACTTCTCCATAACGGGAAAAAACTGGTTTGCAAGATAGGCAAAAATCCAAAGGGCGGTGGTGGCAATGGACATCGCGACCCCGCGAACTTTAGTGGGAAAGATCTCGGAGATGATGACCCAGCAGACCGCGCCGTTGCCGATTGCATGACCCGCGACAAAGGCCATAATACCCGCTAGTATTCCGAGACCGGTCCCTTTGGTGAGATAAAGATAACCCACGGAAGCCAAGGCCACGGTTTGTATGCTGGTACCCGCCAGAATAAGCGTCTTACGACCCGCTCGATCCACTAGCCAGATGGCAATGGCCGTGAACACTAGATTCACCACGCCCACCAGCACCGACTGGAAGAAGGCATCGGATGCATTCCGCCCAGCCGTCCTGAACACTTCCGGTAGAAAGGAGAGCAGCGCGGTGATGCCGCTGGTCTGAGAAAAAGCTGCAAGCAGAAAACCGATAAGAAGTGCTCCCCGGAAAGGCCCGGTAAATAGCTCCTTCACATCCCCTTGTTCCTCGGCGAGCGACCTCCGGATCGCAACTACTTCAGCCGCGGCTATTCGTTCCCCGTTAACCGCCGACAGCACTTGCTGGGCTTTGCCCTCCTGGCCCACCTTCATGAGCCAGCGCGGACTTTCCTTCGAGAACAGAATGATGACGCCGAACAGAACGGCCGGTACGGTGCCCGCCGCGAACATCCAATGCCAGCCATGTTCCGTATTCCAACTTTCATTGCCCGCTCCTGCAATCAGCATGTTGACGTAAACGGCGCAAAGAATGCCGAGGACGATCCCTAACTGATAGAACACCACCAGCCGGCCGCGCACGCGTGCCGGTGCGATTTCGGCAATGTACATGGGAGCCACAATGGAAGCCGCCCCGATCCCAATCCCTCCGATGATGCGCCAAATCACGTACTGCGTGAAACTGGTTGCCAACCATACGCCTAGGGAGGACAAGGCAAAGCAAATCGCGCAGGCGGAGAGTGCCTTTTTCAAGCCAAACTTGTCGGCGATGCCGCCGGAGGTCGCCGAACCCAGCAGGCAGCCGACGAGCGCGCAGCCCGCCGCCCATCCAACAGCTACGGCGCTCAACCGGTAATAACTCGCTAAATACCCGATAGCTCCGCTGATAACAATATTGTCGTAGCCAAATAGAAATCCTCCTAGGGAAGAAGTAAGCGTGGAAACGACGAGCACTGCGCGCACGCCCTCGCGCACTTGCGGCGCCCGGGATTTGCCGGTCTCTAATGGCGTCTGCATTTCGGAACCTCTAGCCTAAAGAGCGGGCCGAAAATGTCCCATCCCCGACAAAAGAACAAGGCTAGTTCATCGACTTTATCTTGCCTGTGAAGTAATTGTCAACGCCACGACCGTTAGCGGCTTAACAATTGTCAAAATTGCTCACTTACATCAAGTCCCATTCTTTTCAAGTGAACCCTTCTGCATAGGTGAACTGTTGCCAACGGGAAACTGCTGCTCTAGCCCTTAGTGCAAAGAGCTTAATAGCGATCTTTTCAATTGCCCAAACTGCTTCATTTCGCCTGCGGGCAGTCCCGTCGCAGACTGGCCGGTTTTCGACGCTCATCCCAATCTGTTGGTCGAATCGGAACAAGTACTAGACTTTTACTTGGGCCTAGATAAATGGGTTGACAAGGGTCTCGGCTTGACGTATACCTATTTCTAACGGCAGGAAACGTGTACGGCCCGTTTTGAGGTTAGGAGCATTATGAATTTCGCGCGAGGACTACGACGTCTTCTGCTCTCTGTAGCAGCATTGACATGCATGTGTCTAGGTCAAACCACAACCGGGTCCTTTAACGGGACCGTTACGGACCCATCGTCCGCCGCAGTGGGCGGCGTTAAGGTCCAGGTCACAAGCAGCGGAACAGGATTGCAGCGTTCGGCCGTTACCGGTGACAACGGCAAATACACCATTCCGCTTTTGCCTCCTGGTACGTACAACATTTCCATAGAAAAGTCGGGTTTCGCCACCACAAAACGAAGTAATATTCAACTCCTGGTTAACCAGAGCGCCACCTTGGATTTTAAGCTTTCGGTCTCGGCCGTCTCAGAGACCGTGGACGTAACCGGGGCTCCTCCAACACTGAATACTACGAATGCCACCATCGGTCAGGTCATTGAACACCAGCAGATCGTCGACTTCCCTCTGAACGGCAGAAGCTTCACTCAGTTAACACTTCTTACGCCGGGCGCGGTTCCTCAAGAGTCAGGACAGCAAAACTCGTTCACCGTCAGACAGGGTGCGGGTGGAGTTAGCCCCTCTGTGAACGGGCAACGCGGCCAGGAAAACAACTTCACCATGGATGGCGTATTAAATAATTCTATCTATACAAATACGTGGGCTATCAGCCCTCCGCCTGATGCGCTTGGAGAGTTCAACGTGCAGTCCCACATCACCGATTCGCAGTTCTCCATTTCGTCAGGAGCCAATATCAACATCGTCAGCCGCTCGGGAACGAATCAGTTTCACGGCTCAGTGTGGGAATTTATACGGAACAGTGCTCTGGATTCGCGCAGCCCTTTTGATCAAGGAGGAGTGCCGCCGTATAAGCAAAACCAGTACGGTGTCAACTTTGGCGGCCCCGTGCTGCTGCCGCATTACAATGGGCGGAACAGGACGTTCTTCGATGTGTATTGGGAGGGCTTCCGCTCCATCCAGAGTTTGAGCTACCAAGAGGAGGTGCCTACCGCGGCGATGCGCCAGGGTGACTTCTCGGGCATATCCACGCCAATTTACAACCCCTACACGAGTGTGGCAAATGCCAACGGCACCGTTACGCGCACTCAATTCCCTGGTAACAAAATTCCTTCGACTCTGTTTAATCCCTCTTCCCTGCTTGTCTTACAAAAATATTATCCGCTCCCGAACTTGAACCTGGCAGAGGGGGCCAACCCGAACTACGAATTTCAGGGGAATAACAATACGGCCAGCGACCAAACTGGAATCAGAATCGATCATCGGTTTGGGGATAATGACACAATTTTTGGCCGCTACAACCGCTCTAACCAAAATCTGATCCGTCCCGAATCGTTGCCTACCTATATACAGTCGTTGAATAACTATGCACAGACCGTGGCTCTGGGGTACACCCACCTATTTGGTCCAACATCAATCCTGAGCCTGCATTATGGGTATACGAATACAAACGCCGGACAGTTTGACGACCCCGCTGGTCAATCATTTTTGACAGCTACTAATTTCGGCCAACTTGCTCCTGCCAAAAACGGCATTGCTTTGGGACCCCAAATCGGCATATCGAACGGCTACAACGGCGTGAGCCAGTACGCCATCCCTCTTGGCCCGCAAGAAAACCACGACGGCCATGCTGACCTGTCTCTTGTTCGCGGTAAGCACACTATCGGTATTGGCGCGATGATTTATCACGTACACAGTTTCGATGACGGCTGGGGTATGGAGACCGACTTCAACCAAAATGCAACCTCATCGAACGGGCAAGTAAACGGGACGGGATATGGTCCGGCGAGTTTTCTTCTCGGTCTGCCGACGAACGTAGCCGGATTCCTTGGTGACACTTCCGCGAATCAGCAAACCTTCTGGTATGGGGGCTACGTTCAAGATCAATGGCAAGCATCCCAGAAGCTCACTCTCACAATGGGTCTGCGATACGATCTCGTCCTTCCCGCTCATTACACCAAAGTCGTTTCTGGGCTCGATATCGGCACCGGCAACTTCCTGGTGTCAACGCCTGCTCCGCCGCTCTTTGTTCAGCCGAACGTTCGCCCTACGTATTTTGATCCTCACTACAACGGATTTGAACCGCGTTTTGGCCTGGCCTACCGGGCGAGCGAAACAACCGTGTTCCGGGCTGCATTCGCCATGTTTGACGATCACAACAATACACTTGTGCAGGAATCGCAAGATCCCAGGCAGTCGTGGCCGGCAGGCGTTGGGGTCGCGCTGTCTAATCAAAATCAGGGGGTACCGAACATTACTTTCAATAACCTGCCAACGTATGCTTCTTTCTTCAATCCCCTGCAGCCGTATGTCGATTTCGGTGCGGATCCCAGAAATAAAATCCCGTACGTAATGGAGTACAACGCCGGCATCGAACAACAGTTGGGCCACGCCTACGTCCTTTCTGCCGATTATGTCGGATCTCAAGGCCGACATCAATTTATTCAGCCTGCCGCGAACACTGCCTACATACCGGGCCCGGGACCGCTAGCTTCCAGAGGGCAACCCTTTCCGCAGTACGCCTCCGGATCGTTTTCGTACGACGAAAATGTAGGGAATTCTAACTACAATGCCTTGCAAGCTAAACTCCAGAAGACACTTTCTTTCGGATTGAGCTTCTTGGCTTCTTATACGTGGTCGAAGTCTATGGACATCCAGTCGGAAGGACAATCCGGAAGTATTGCGAGCATCTATAATCTACGTGCGGACTATGCTCCGTCGGATTTCAATCGCAGCCAACTGTTTGTCTGGAGCGGTATTTATCAGTTGCCCTTCGGTAAGGGAAAACAGCATCTGGCGAATAGCAAGGGCGTAGTAGAAGCGTTACTAGGCAATTGGAATCTAACATCCATCGTTACCTTCATCTCCGGCCAGCCTTATGACATTATCGCGGGAGGCGATGTTGCAAACGTCGGCGGTGGTACTCAGCGAGCTCAGGTAGTCGGTAATCCGAATACTGGTTTCACCCGCAGCCCATCGGAATGGTTCAATGTAAACGCATTCGCTATTCCGGGACTATATACGTTCGGAAATGAAGGACGCAATAATTTGACCGGTCCGCCCGAAAAGAATGTCGATTTTAGCGTCTATAAGGATTTCTCCCTCGGCGAGCGCGCAACGCTTCAATTCCGAAGCGAGTTCTTCAACATCTTCAATCATCCCGCCTTCGGCACGCCGAACAACAATGTTCAGGCCACGAACTTGGGAGATATCACTGGGTTGGCCACCGGCACTTTCCCGCGCCAAATTCAGTTCGCTCTCAAGTTGAGTTTCTAGATGTTCTAATCGTGGGATAGGGCCTTCATCCGCGAAGGCCCTGCTTACGTATGGTTGTCCTTCCTGCTTTATTATTCTTCGCCGTAACCAGCGGTTGTGAAGACAGCCTCCATCCTGCTCTCTCGGCTCTCCAGCAGAATAACGCCTCCGGAGCTATTTCTCTGCTCGACTCCGTTCGTACCCGTTGTACAGAGTCCAGTTCCTTTTACGACTTGCTCGGCGTTGCAAACGAGCTGTCCGGCAATTCTCAAGCGGCGGAAGACGCGCTGCGTCATGCCGTGTCGTTGAATCCCAAGTCTCCACGGTTGCTTGCTGATCTGGGAGCCACTTATCTTCGCAACAAAAAACCGAAAGATGCGGCCAACGCTCTCTCCCAAGCGGTAGCTCTCGATCCCACCGACAGAAACGCTGCCACCTACCTGATTGGCGCGTACGTGGAATCAGGAGCATGGCGCCGTGCGGCGGATCTATTTGATCGGATGGGAATCGCGAATGAGGCCACTCTGCTGAAACAGCCGATTGTCGCGATGTGGTTTGCTCAAACGTTTCTCGAAATGCGCCAGCCGGATCGAATAGAGAAGGCCTTCGCACCTGATCGCGAGGTTATGCCGCCTGCGCTGTTATTCTCTCTTGGAACACTGTTCGCACAACACGGACTGTACGCGAAGGCTGTGGAATACCTCCGGCAAATTCCTCCTGAGAAGGCGGACGATGCCGTCTATTTCAATCTGGGTTTGGCGTGCTCGCACTTACAGAACTTTGAGGAAGCGAGACGCTATTACTTTCTGGCGATCGACAAACATCCGGATCACGTCGAAGCTTATTTCCGGGTGGGGCTAGATTACAGCGCGGAGGGCGAGGGCAGAAAGGCCGTTCCTTGGCTTTTTCGCGCCCGGGACCTGGCGCCAAATCGACCCGATATTTCTTATGCTCTCGCGGAGCAGTTACTTCAACTGAAGTACTTTGACTCTGCTGGGAAAGTCGTTGACCGGGCATTCGAGACGTCTTCCGGTAATCCGCTCCTCACCGTTGCCAGCGGCGATATAGAGCAACAACGGGGTCATAGTGCCGCGGCGTTAAACAGCTACAAGAAGGCGTTAGCTCAGCAGCCTAAGCTGATTGCCGCTCTCGTCGGCTTTGCTCACGTTAGTATTTCCCAAGGAAAGGACGAAGAAGCGCAAAAGTATTTACGTGAAGCACTCTCGATTGAGCCGGACAACCCCTCCGCGAATGGCGAACTGGGCTCGCTAGAAGGTAAGCGAGAGGATTGGGCGGCGGCTCTGCCGCACCTGAGTAAAGCCTGGGCGGCGGATCGATCCGACCGCGCCGTAGGCCTTCAACTGGCGCGAGTCTTGCGGCACAGCGGCCACAGCGGCGAAGCGCTGCAAGTACTCACATCTCTACAGCCAGTGATGGGTGACTCTCCAGAGCTACACCTCGAATTAGCCCAATTGTACGGTCAGCTCCACCGGCCCGCGGAGGCGCGCGAGCAGCGCGCTGTTGTCGCTAAACTCGAAGCGCAAACACAGAATTCGATTCGTTTTGAAGATCCCACGACGTATGTACATTAACTGGGTATGCTCGGCGATCGTTGCGATGGTTGCCTTAACAGCCGCGCCTTGCCTGGCAACGACACAAAACGCGGAGTGTGAGTCAAAGAAGACCTTCAAAAACATAAAGAGCCTTTTGCAAAACCGAAACTACGACCAGGCGGCACGCATTCTCGATGCGTTGCGCCAGTGTCCAAACCTATCCCCGATCGAGACTTTCCAAATGGGCTGGTTCTATGGACGAGCGCGGCATTTTAATGCTGCTCTCAAGATCTTCCATTCAGTTCCGGAGGATATTCCGGATCGTCTGACGCATCAATACGCCATAGCCTTAAGCAAATTCGAACTCGCGGACTATCAAGGAGCTGCAAACGTCCTGAAGAGTCTGCCGTCAGGAGCTTTAGACGCTAAATGCACCAATCTGCTGGCTGTTTCTTATTCCAAGCTCGGCCTCTATCGCGATGCGTACGCGGCCTTAACTCAAGAGATACAGAAGGATCCCCACGATTTGTCCGCGCGACTGAACCTGGTGACTGTCTGCGCTGAGAGTGGAAGTTTCGACCAGGCGGCGCAAGTTGCTTCCGCGGCAACTCGTCTCTTCCCGCAGTCCTCCGAAGTTTTTGTCGTAGAGGGTGCGGCCAACTCATTATTGGGGCGCTTGGATCAGGCGTATGGAGATTTTTCGGTGGCTGCTCATCTGGATCCCGCCAGGACGGATGCGCGGTTTTTTTTGGCTCTGATGGATTACAAACAAGGAAAGTTCTCGGAGGCGGCTGCTGTTTTAAAGGGCGCCGACAAAGAAGGCCTGGTTGACTCCGATCTGCACTATTTACTGGCAGAATGCATATTGAAACTTCATCCTACGGAGGCGGCGGCTGCGATTGCCGAACTGAATCGAGCTATCGAACTCGACGGCAACTCGGTTTCAGCCCGAACGTTGCGCGGAAGATTGATGTTGGAGACAGGTCACCCGAAAGAAGCCCTAGCAGACCTGGAACTCGCGAGCCGTCAGGATCCCGATTCGCGGAGCGCTATCTATAATCTCGCTCGGGCGTATCGTGTGCTAGGAAAAGCGGACCAGGCGCGAGTCTTATTCCAACGGCTTCGCGGCAAAACGGAAGACACGCTTACTACGTTAAGCGATCAAAAGCTGAATGACGCCCTGGCCGGAAAAGAGGCGCAGTAATGAAAGCGCTTGTTCTCCTTTTCGCTCTAGCTCTTTTTTCCTTCGGCGATGTAAACTCATTCCACATTAAAGCAGCAGTTAAAGCTTATGAATCGGGCAAGAAGGCCCTGCAAGACAAACAAACAGAGCAGGCCGTGAGGCTATTTCGCGAGGCAATCAGGATAGAACCGACGTTTGCGGATGCGTTTGAGAGTCTAGCTGGAGCGTACCTCGATTCTGGCCGCCGCATGGAGGCAGCAGCCGTCACCACGCAGATGCTCGAATTCGAGCCGGACGCTATGAGAGAGCGGCTATTACTCGGCCGAATCTTATTGGAAGAGAAGCAGCCTCAGAGAGCACTGGCCCAATTCTCCTTCGTTCTGAAACGCGATCCATTCAATCCTGACGCGCTCTTGGGTTTTGCTTCTTCCGCTAAGCAGGCCGGATTGGGCGACCGTGCTTCCGAAGCCCTCGAACGGGGCAGGAAACGCTACCCACTGGATGCTCGATTCAAAGTCTCTGGGGCAGCCACGAATCTGCGGTGAACTTCCTATTAACCGTATAAGTTTTTTCGCGCGCCCCGGGTATTGTAGAGTATGCCTCGTTATGCCGCCGTAGACATCGGCAGCAATTCAGTACGCATGATGGCCGCCGAAGTGACTGGCGGAGGAACGCAAATCCTGGCCCAGGATCGCGAAGTCACCCGTCTCGGGGAAAGCGTGTTTCGTGACGGCGTCATCAGTAAAGCCGCCCTCGATTTTCTCTGCGCGACCTTGGCCCGGATGTCCGCCGCCTATAGCCGGCTGGATATTGCCGGCGTGCGTGCGGTCGCCACCAGTGCGGTCCGCGATGCCAGCAATCAAGACGAATTCATTGAACGTGTGAATAAGGCGCTCGGCTCCAACGTCGAAATCATCTCCGGGCCCGAAGAAGCGCGCCTTATCCACCTGGGCGTGGAAGCGCGTTGGTCTCGACCTAACGAAAGAACGCTCACCATCGATGTCGGCGGCGGCAGTGCTGAGTTGATCGTCAGCCAGGGCAATGAGTTAATCGATGCCGTTTCTAAACCTCTCGGCGCGGTTCGTCTCACGGAAGTGTTCCTGGAAAGCGATCCTCCCAAACCGGAAGAGTTGCATCGCCTTTATCGCTATATTGACGAAAAACTTCTCGAATTTCACAAGCAGCACGGCGCGGAAAAATTCGACCGTGTCATCGCCACTTCCGCCACTGCGGCCGCGATCGTCTGCGGTGTCAACGAGGTGCCTCGCGCCAAACGCGAAATGGCCGACCGCCTTCGGGCCAGCACCACCCAGATTCGCGGGCTTTATGAAAAGCTCGCCAGCCTCAACGTCGGCAACCGCCGCAAAGTAGCGGGCATTGGCCCCCGCAGGGCCGAAATCGTCGTCGCCGGCAGCGCTGTCTTCCTCCGCGCCCTGGAGATGTTCGGCCATCGCTCGCTCTACTACTGCACCGCCGGCGTACGTGACGGCATCGTCGCCGATCTGGCGGCACAAGGCGCAGGCCGTGAACTCACCCAACTTTCCCATGAGCAGATTTCCGTCGTGAAAGGCATGGCAAAACGCTACGGAGTCGCGCTGAAGCACGCCGACGTGGTAGCCCGGCTGGGACGTCAGCTCTTCGAACTTCTACTGCCGCTCCATCAATTGCCGTCCGCCGCCGGCAAAATCCTGGAAGCGGCTGCCTATCTGCACGACATCGGGCACTTTGTCAGCGCCACCGGCCACCACAAGCACTCGGCGTATCTGGTGGCAAACTCGGACATGCCCGGTTTCACCAGCAAGGAACGCCTGGCGATCGCGGCGCTCTGCCGTTTCCATCGCAAGTCAATGCCGCAAGCGCGGCACTCTCACTATCAGATGCTCGACAGCGATTCCAAGCGTGTCGTGATGAACTTAATACCGCTCTTGCGAATCGCCGATTCACTAGATCGCGGACACGAGCAAAAGGTGCTGGATGTCACCGGCATCGCCAAGAATGGAGTAGTGACCCTGCAATTGCAGACCGAAGAAGACCCCGGCCTGGAACTCTGGGCTGCCGGCGAAGCCGGAGAAGTATTCCAGCAAGTCTATCTGAAACCGCTGCACCTCGAACGGGTGAAGACATTACGGCTGGCGGGCGCAAAAGCATAGCTATCCTATGACGGAAAATACGAATGAGCGGATTCGACCCGCCATAAAATCAGTTCGCTTGCTCTCGGCGGCGCGCGACAAGAATCGCATTCTTATTCATGCCAGGATGCCGCCAATTTCATACTATCCATACCCTTCCACCATCCGAATCACCCGCTCCCGGAACAGCCCCGCATACTCCGCTCCACCATTAATCCGCAACCCTACGTTATAGAACGAACCCTGGCCGGCCCTCGCCGCATTCAACAGATCGGCCTGTGCCGATAATCGCAGGTAATGCCCGCTCGCTTCATTGTGCAACCCGATCGCTCGGCAAGGAATCACCAGCTCCGAATCTTGAAACAGCGTGTCCCAATCCTCATTACTCGAAGCGCTGCAGACCGCGTCGGTATCTTCCCCTCGCCACTTCGACTTATAACGGCAGACCGTCTCATTGTCTCCGCCATAACTCTGAACATACTCCACTAACCATTTATAATTCGCCCGCCAGGTTAGTTGAATGAATCCCCGCCCCCGGAACTTATAAAAATCTGCTTCTTGGATAAAGCCCGAATGCGCCGGATCAGTACTTGCCGGAAATAAGTGCTGCGGATAAAACTCGCTGTTCCATAACTCCCGTACATCCGGCATCGCCCGTACCAAATCCGCCAAGGGACGCTGCCCATGAGCTTCCCAAAAATGCGCATCGTCAAAAAACAGCTCTCCCGCCGACTTGTTTTCCTTGCACGAGTTATACGACTGCTTCACACCTGGAATGCTGCTAAACGCATAGGCCAGCCCCGGATATCCCTCGCGCCCGCACAGTTCGCTCACTGGTAGTAGCTCCGCGCCCGCCTCGATGATCAAGACACTCATCAACGCGCTGAACTGCAGCAGGCTGATCGATGAAATCCCGAACATCAAGGGAATGTGATCCCAGATCTCCGAAAACCTCTTCTTTACGTCGGGTGTGGAGCGAATCGCTTTCCCGCTCCAAGGCCCCTTGCCGGCGCACTTCTCGTTGAACCAGTCAATGAAGTGAGCCTTGACACTCTTCTGGAAAAACTCGACAACATCCCGTCCGTTCGCAAGCGAAACAGCAGCAGCGGCGGCCGCTTGCGAGGAGCTTAGTTCCATTCAGTCCGCAGTTTAACGCAGGCTCGCTTTAGCGCAGGCTCGCTTTAGCGCAGCACTGTTTTCGCCAGGCCCGCATTATTCGCCGCATCGTAGACACGGAATACCAACAGATGCTCACCCGGGCTCAGCTTGTCCAGATGCAAATGAAAACGCTCGCGGGGCGTGTCCGTAATCCCGTCGGTCGCCTCAATCGGCTGCCAAAGCCCGGCATCCAGCGAATATTCGCACCTCCGCAACGGACTCGTGCCATCCGCCGCGGACACCTCAACATCGAGTACCGAGCCGTGTCTCACCGGCGTCCCAATCGTTACCGTCGGAGGCGTATCGTCGATCAACACCGGAGCGCTCACCAACTCTCCTTCCCGCGCCAATGGAGCAGCATTTGAAGGCGCATCCGAAGCCACCACTCGAAACAGATATCGCCCATCCGCCAGCACATCCGGGTCAAGCGTCAGAGTCGTGTCAAAAAAATGGTCGCGAACCAAGTGCCAATCCTTCTCCTCTTCGGCCCGCAAATAAATCGAGTACATCAGCTTATCCCCATCGGCATCATCGGCCTGCCACGTAAGCTGTGTTTGTGTAGCTTGCTGGCGTGCGATCGCCTGCGCGGCATTATTGCTGGTACTCGCCGCCGGTGCCTCTCCCGTATCGGTTACCGTGATCGAATAAGCGCCGGACAAATTCGGATTCGGTACTATTGGCTTCCCGGCATTCGTGCCAGTGATGGACGTCGCGCTAATGCTATTCACCACCGGCGCCGTATTCTGGGGAAGATAAGGAACATCCACCAAATCGATCTGCGACGTGCTAGCCGTCGGCCACATGGCTCGCCATTGGATGAACCGGGCCACGGGGCTGCTGATCAATTCGCCCGCCGCATTGTGGTCCGGCCGCGACCAAGCGCTCCATGTACTATCCGGACGCGCCGAATTCCCGGTCCGGGTCTCGAAGGCAATCTCCGATCCCGCACCATGCCATTGCAGATGACCCCACCGCGCTACAGATGTGGAATCGTGAATCTCCGATTCGTAAGAACCCGCGCCGGTCTTGCTCAGGTTGAACGCAAACACCCGCGCGGGAGAACTGACCGCTGCATATAACGTCGAGCCCGATTGCAGCAAACGTGTCGCCTCGCCATTCCCTGGTTCCGTCACCAGCGTCGCCTTATCGTTCTGAAGCCGGTAAATGCGGCCATGAACATCAGTGGAAAACAGGAGACTGCCATCCGAGTTCAACCACAAATCATAAACGTTGTCTTCTTTTGAACTGCGCAGCGTCTCAACCGTGCGGTCTGGCCCGATCCGGTAAATAGCCGATTTCTCCACCCCGCTCGTATCAACAACCGCCGCCGACGGAGTTGAAGCCGAGACCGAACTCTGCGCCTGCGGCTTCGCCTGTTCCGCGCTGGGCTTCACCGCCCCTTCCACCTGTACCGGCGCGCCGGTCGAACCCGGATTATTCTCCTTAGCCTCCGCCGTCACAGTAATCACAGTCGGACTATTGGCCGTGGCCACGCTGCTCGCAGCAGAGCTAGGCGTGGTCCCGCTAGGCGAACGGCTCGAAACCGCGCCCCCCATCGCGGCCACATACAGCACACCGCCGGGTCCCACCCGAATCGCCCGAATCTCAGGAAGACTCGAATCCATGACCACGGTGCCCCGGTTCGGCCCGGTAATGTCGTACAGCAAACCATTGGGGTCGCTCCCCGCATAAAGATGACCATTCACGCCCAACGCCAGCGCGGTTACGTTTCCTTGGCCGGTTTGAAAGTACAACTCGGCCTTCCCTCCGGGCCGAATCCGGTACACATTCCCAGCTTGCCCTGTCGCGACATAAATCGTGCCATCGGGTGCGGCCTGCAACGCCCAAATATATTTCGCCGGAGACCGCGATACCTCCGTCGCCTTGCCCCCGCCCTCGATCCGGTAAACCCCGCCATTGGGCGACGTGCCCGCATAAAGGACGCCCTTGGCATCCACGCAGAGCGCGAATACCTCCGATTCCTCCGCGGACCAAAGTGTAGTCGGCAGGCCGTCCCGCGATATCCGGAATACCTTCCCGCGATGCCCCGTCGCCGCGTACACACTGCCGTCCGGGGCCGCCGCCAAACTCCACAGAGCCGGTTGATTCAGGGTGGCGGCAAAGCGCGTTTCCGGCCCAGGGACCAAATCGCCATCCGCCGTAAGCGACAGTCCAGAAAACCGGCCCTTCAAAAAGTTGGCGTAGCCCGAGGTCTCCCAAGCCGTGCTGGTAGCGCCCCACGCGCTGAACGCCAGCGCGCACACTGTCAGCGGAACCGCTATCTTCACTCTTTTACTTCCACCTGAACCGTCTTCGATCCGCTCACCACGTAACCGTTCACCGAAAGAGGCACCTCGGACAGTTCCGACCCGCGCGCGAAAGTCTGCGAAGCGCTGCTCCCCACCGACGCCGCCGTTTCCGCCAGAATGAGCGCGGCTGAGGGCGGCGGATCGCTCAGTTCGCTCCCTGGCACCGGCGTGATCGTAAACGAAGGCTGCTGCCGCCACACGCGAACATAAGCAGCATTGTTATTGCGGAAGCTGTTGATCGTCTCAATCAGCCGCTCCGGCGAATGCAGAGAGGTCGGGCTCAAACCGGCAAAGTCCGGATAATTCAACGTATTCGCATCGCTAACCGTGAAATTCAGCGGGCCTTCCGGCGCTCCCACCGGAACCCGGTACGTCGCCGTACGCGTCAGTTCCACGCCATTTTCCCCCGCCAGCAGCGTGGTCACCCGCACCGCATCGCCGGGCCGCACTTCCTGCTCGTCTGCCCAAACTTGCGTAATCGTCACTTGCCGCTTCGTCTCTACTGGCTCCAAATCGAATGAAATGTCCTTGATATGAACGCTTGAAAATCCTGCCCCGAGCACGAATCCCAAGGATACAGCAGCATTCGCAGATGCTTGCTGCGGCAGTCCGCTATCGCTGGTGAACGTGTCCGCAATCTGCAATGGCGGAAGATTGCCGTCAAACCGAACTGTGCCATGCAGCCGCAGGCTGGCCGCCCCCATCGTACGTTCCGTGGAATCTAAGGCCGAAAACAGTACCGTCTGCGTCAGAAACGGAGTCAACAATCGGTCATTCGCCACCTGCATGTGGTAAACATGGGAGCCGGTGGTGGCCGACTGCACCCGAACGGTCAGCGGAATCGTATGCGCCCGCCGCCCAATCTCGCCGGAAATGGCCGTGCTGCGGTCGTTTGTAATCGTGCCCACCCAGTGCTCCGGCGTCGAAATCTTGAAGGAGGCGTTCAGGTCCGGCAGCAATGCCACCACTCGCGCGCTGGCAAACGGCAGTTCCGTATCGCCGCCCGTCAGAAAGCGGTGGCCAAACGCATACACATGCTTTCCGTCTATATAGGTGACCGTCCCGTCCGCGCTTACCGACATGTCCCCGCTCACCAGTTGCACGCTAATCATGGACCCCGGTGAGACCGTACCAGAAAAATCCTGAGAATTCGGGGAGCCCCCGGACACTCCTTGTTGAGGTTGGAATCCAAGTTTGCGAAATTCTGAGGCAAAAGCGCTCAGCGTACCGGGACTGAATCCGGAAAAGCTCACCGGCGTCAGAATATTTGTAAGATTATTCACGTCTCCCGCGCTGCCTGATGTGGCGGTATTTTCCGAGAGTTCTTCCGTGGGCAGTAGGCTCCTATGACCGCCCTCCTGTGTTCCTGTGAATCCTGCGATATGGGACTCAGCGATCATCTGCTCGATCGGCTGGATACCGGCAATAGCCTCCTTGGAGTACGGAAACCCAAGCGCAACCGCGCCAGCCAGCTTACCGTCAATGTAGACGGGGCTTCCGCTCATCCCTTGCATAACGCCAGTCCGCTCCAAAGGGCCGCCGGAGAGCCGCGCCAGAATGATGGACTGCTTTGGGGCGACGTTCTGGAGTACGCCGAGGATTTCGACCTGGAACTCTTCGACGCGCTCCCCTTGGAAGACGGTCCGGCCGACCCCATGCATTCCGGGACGAATATCCCGAAGCGGGAAGAACTGTTGATTAGGCGCGGCGCCGAGAATCGTTGCGAAAAGAAGGAGCAGCAGGGCCATGAAGGCCAGCGGCGGAGTCAGAATTCCAGCAAGTACTTCAAAGCCCGCACCGGAGGTGGATTGACGCATGTCAGTCATTGCTTGCCGGAGTTGGTGCAAACGTTTCTTTGTGATTAACTAAAAAAGGCATTTCTTCTATTTCTTCTCTATGGTAAGCACGCCTCTCGCATCACCGGTCGAACCAGAAGCGCCTCCCGGCAAAATCTCCTGGACGGCGGTTGCGTGGTTTGGCAGTCTGCTCATCCTCTGTTATGCGCCCATTCTCTACCGCCTGGTCCATCAATGGGCTACCGACGAGGACATGGGCTATGGCTTCTTCGTTCCCGTGTTGGCCGGTTACATCGCTTGGAGACGCCGTGACATTCTCCTGGCTACGCCGCGCAGGACTAACAATTGGGGATTAGTCATTGTTGTTTTTGCCGCCCTGCAGTCCATTGCCGCTACGCTCGGCGCGGAACTCTTTACTGCCCGCCTCGCATTCGTCGTCGCCCTGTTCGGCGTCGTTCTGTATCTCGGCGGCAAAGCCTGGGTTAAAGCCCTCTTGTTCCCCCTGCTACTGCTGCTCTTCATGATTCCCATTCCCCAGATCCTCTACGCCCGGCTTACGCTAAATCTACAAATGCTGGCCAGCCAGCTCGGCGAAACCCTTATTGGCTGGATGGGAATCCCAGTGTTCCGCACCGGAAATATCCTGGAACTGCCGAGCCAGAGTCTCGATGTGGTGGAAGCCTGCAGCGGTATCCGCTCGCTGATGTCTCTTACGTTCCTCTCATTGATTTACGCCTACTTCACTGACAATCGCATTTGGATGCGCTGGGCGCTCCTCATCGCGACCATTCCCATTGCCATCGTGGCCAATGGTGCCCGGGTCGCTATCACGGGCTTGATGTCGGAAATCAACACCAACCTGGCCAAAGGGGCCTATCATGAAATGGAAGGCTACATTGTCTTCATCGTTGCGCTGGGAGCATTGGTCGTCTTGCACCGGCTCATCAGTTTCACCGTGAACAAATTTAGGAAGGCATAACCGTATGAACTCGCTACTGCGTTCGAAAAGCGCTCGCATCCTGACACTGGTCTTATTGCTGCAAGCGGGCGTATTCTACGGATTCTCCCGTGGCGAAAACCTGCCGTTCCATCGCCCCTTGGATCAGTTCAGCATCGCGCCAAGCAATTGGGTCATGCAGCAGGACGTACAGCTCGACAAAGACACCCTCGATGTCTTGAAAGCCGACGACGTCCTCTCGCGCGTCTACCAAAACAAAACGAACGGTGACGTCGCGTCTTTATTTGTCGCCTATTTCCAAACGCAGCGCACCGGCAAAACCCCGCACTCGCCAAAGAATTGCTTGCCCGGCACCGGTTGGACCCCCACCCAGTCGGGAATGATCAACATCCAAGTCCCCGGCCAGGTCGATCCCGTCCGGGTGAATCGCTATGTCGTGGCGCGCGGAACGAACCAGAGCCTCGTTCTCTACTGGTACCAAGCCAGGGATCACGTCATCGCCAGTGAATACGCCGCCAAAATCTTCACAGTCACCGACGCCATCCGCTACAATCGCACCGATACCTCCTTGGTACGGGTTGTCGTGGGAGTGCAGGACGGAAACGTTCAGGCCGCTACCAACACTGCGGTTTCCTTTGTCAAATCCTTTTTCGAACCCCTAAAACAATACCTTCCGGCTTAACAGTGGACGGTTGGACGGCGCAAAGCTTCGAAGTCTTATTTTCTGAAATTATCTCTGTCAGGCTAAGCAGTTGCTCCTGAAAGCGATTGCAATCAAAGGCCTACCGTGGACAGGGAAAGCCGGCCAAGGCGAAACAGGAACTAATGTCCCATCGAACTACGTGATCCATGCTTGTCCAACAATAGCTGGTAGTAATCGTAAGTGCTTTTCCAGGTGAACGTCTTTCCCGGCTCCACCGAAATAGCAATGAACGGCTCCATCGCAATCACGGTTCTGATGGACCACAACGCTTCGCTCAAAAGCGGACGATTCGCCACAATCCGGATCCCCGCGCCCACCCGGCTGTTTTCGATGCGAATCTCATTATCCTTCGCGCTTTCCCCGAACCCCTCCAACGGAGTCGCAGCCACATCGTGTCCCTCCAGCTTCTTCAAATAAACGATCTTGTTCCCCCGAATTTCGGCGATCTCCTTATTAGGCGGCTTCTGCGTGCGAATAGCAAAAGGAACGCTGATCGTAAAATCCGGCCCCGGCGGCTGTTTGTCGAGCACAAGAAAATTATGGTTAAAAACGCTGGTTTGGATGGCATGAGTTCCCGTATTGGTCAGACTATGCTCCAGCACCATTTGCGATTGACCTTCCGTTAGCCGCAGAGTCTTGCGGTAAACATAGCCATACCCCGAATCCTTGTCCGTCAACGCCTGCGTAAACTCAACCGAATCGGGAGTGTGCTGAACCGTCCACTTGCCGCCATCGACAATCTCGTATAGATGGTAGTTGTCATACTTACTCTCGTCTGGTTTCCGAAGCGCGCCCACGCCAATCTTGACGAAGTGTCCGCCCGGCTTCGCCTCATCCCATCCGAGTGGCTTGAATTCATTCACCGGACCTGTGATCGCGCTGCAAGGCCCAGCAACGATATCGGAACCCTCATAAACGAAATCGTGAACCGCGGGATTCGTCTTGTCGAACCAAGGGCCGTAGTAATCATGCCCGTGAGCCTCCAGGCTGTAGATGACTCCCGACCAATCGAACCGGGTACCGCGATAATACCCATCTTTCCCATCCGGCAAATAAATCTTCGCCGTTACCTGCCCATTCGAAATCTCAGTATGCGGCACATTCGCCGCCGATAATAGCCCCATAGAAAGCCCTAGCGAAGCGAAAATCTTCTTCATCCCGATCTCACATCCCGTAGACATAAGCACTCAAAAACTCATTACGGAACTTTGTCCCCGGATCATACTGCTTCAGCAGCGCCTGGTAATCCGGCAACTTTGCATAAAGCGACTGTACCCGCGAAGGCTTCATCGTAAACATCTTCGCCCAATGCGGCCGCGCATCGAAGGGCGCAAGCTGCTCCTCGATCATTGGCAGCACCTGTTTCACCGCAGGCCATTCCGGCTTCCACGTAAAGTGGATCGTCATCGCTTCCCGCTTGTAACAAGTGCTCATCCAAAGATCGTCCGCCTCAATCGTGCGCAACTCCGAAATCAGCAGATGCGGCGTAATATGGTCCCGCAGCTCTTCCACCGCGAGAATCGCTTCGTATCCCTTCTCGCGCGGAACAAAATACTCCGACTGCAACTCGTCCCCGCTGCTCGGCGTAAAATTCATGCGGAAGTGCGGCAGTCGGTCATACCAGGGGCCCGGAATTCCCATCTGCTCCGTGCAATTCTCCGCCGAATGCCCCGCAAGCGGATGCAGTCTCTTTGTCGCGGCCTTGGCCCCAAAGAATTCAGGTTTAATCGCAAAGGACTCACCCGGTACGACACGGCTCTTTATCCATACCTGAGTGGCCTGATGGTTCTGCCAATCGGTGAATAGGCTTACGCTATAACCACTCGCGAAGATCTCATCCAGATGGTGCTCCAATTGTCCCAGCGGCAGATTTTCATAAACCACCTGTCTTACGTCATACGCCGGTTCGACATCCAGCGTGACCTTCGTTACTACGCCTACTCCGCCGAGACCGACCACCGCGCCACGGAAACGTTCGCCGTCTCGCTCCCGCGATAGCGTCACCATTTTGCCATCGGCCGTGACGATCTCCATTGCGGAAACTGACGTTGCCAGGTTGCCGTTCTTACTTCCCGAGCCATGCGTCGCCGTTGCGCAAGCCCCCGCGACTGAAATATGCGGCAACGAGGCGAGATTGTGCAGCGCATAGCCATTGCGATAAAGATACGGAGACACTTGCCCATAGCTCACGCCCGCGCCAATTGTCACCGTGTGAGCTTTGGGATCTAACGTCATCCCGTCCAGTTGCTTCAGCGAGACTTGATTCGCCGTGCTGTCCGCGATCCCATTGAACGAATGACGCGTGCCCAGCGCCCTTAATTTTTCGCAGCTCTTCACAACCTGCTGAACGTCGACGACCGATTTAGGAACGTGCAGCCGGTCCGTTCTGTATTGATAATTACCCGACCAATTCGTTCGAACTGCATCCTTCTGCTCTTCAGCGATTAAGTGCGACAACATGCTCCCGGCGACCAGCGCCCCCGAAGTCTTCAAGAACTGTCTTTTATCCATAGGGCCTACTGACGAGCAGCCTGCTCGCTCAACAGTATATATAGGGCAAGCGCGCATTACTGTTTCAGCAAGGCATTGAGTCCCGCTTGCGCAATCGCCTCGTCGATCTCCGATTTAGCGCCGCTGGCCGCAATCGCTCCAATCGTCTCGCCGTCAACCTTAATCGGTAATCCGCCTTGATTCGGGAAGAACTGCGGAAAATCGAGTACCGCGAGATCCCCCTTCTTCACCGCATCGGCTCCATTCTTTGAAGGACTATGGTAAAAAGCCGAGTGCCGCGCCTTCCGCTGCGCGAACTCGATAGTATTCAGCGGCGCCCCATCCCCCTTCTCCAAAAACAGCAGGTTACCGCTCTCATCCACGACACAAATCGTCACCTGCACATTCCTCTTTGCAGCCTCCGCCTCCGCGGCCGCCACCATCACCTTAATGGCGCTCAGGTTCAACGACTTTTTGACAGAAAGCTGAACCGCTGGCGCAACGCTCAATCCGATGAGCAGCAAACAAAGTACTTGGAGCATGCCGAACATGTTATCAGCCGATGCAAGAGTCAGCCTGTCTCCTTGATCGTATTGCTCTACTTCTCTGTGATCTCTAATTCCTTCCTAATCGGCGGACTGACTATCGTCTGCTTCGTGCTGCTTGGCCATGCGATCTCAATGCTTCGGATCGCCTTCTCCTGCCCAATCCCGAAGTACAACCGCTTATCTTGCGCCGATTGATAGCTTGCCGTGGTGGTCACCATTCCGTATTGCACCTTGCCGGATTCCGAAGTCAACCTCACCTCCGCGCCAATTCCATCGCGATTGCTCCGCGTCCCTCGCAAGTTCAAACCGATCCAGTTATTCCGGTTGCCGCCATCATTTCGCAAAACATGCGCTGGGCCATTGCAGCTATTCACCACGACATCGATATCGCCGTCATTATCCAAGTCGCCGAATGCCGCCCCGCGACTGGCCCACTTCTGCGAAAACACTCGGCCCGACTGTGCCGAAACGTCCACGAACTTACCGTCAAGTTGCTTCAGTAACAACAGTCTTTGCCTGTACTCCAGGTGCGGCTGGACCTTTTGTATGTTGTCCATCACATGACTGTCCGCAAAAAAGAGGTCCTTATGTCCGTCATTGTCATAATCGAAAATCCGCATGCCCCATCCGCCAAAAAGTTTTGTGATCTCGCCTAGTCTCGTCACGTTCGTGTCGTAGTTGAATACCCCGTTCCCGATGTTATGGAAGTAGGCGTAGGTCTCATTTGAAAGGGCGGTCGTCACGATATCGGGCTTACCGTCATCATCCACGTCCGCCGCATCCGTCCCCATCCCGGCGAACACTTTCCCGTTATCTGTGTATCCTGTTCCCGCCGCAAGCGCGTTTTCTGTGAACGTTCCGTTGCCGTTGTTCATGAAGAGAAACTGCTGCATCGAGTCGTTCGCGACACTGATGTCCAGATGACCATCGTGATTGAAGTCTGCAAAAGCCACCCCTAATCCTTTTCCAAGGCTTGCCGCAATGTGACTCTTTTCGCTGACGTCGGTGAACGTTCCATCGCCATTGTTGTGAAACAGGTAATTCGCTATCGGCCTGAACATATCCGGATGACAATACGACCGGCCCCCTTCCGCTCGGGATCCGCAGTAGATGTTCTTCGAGAAGTTCCACACCATATAGCGGCAAATAAACAGGTCCAATTTGCCATCGTTGTCGTAGTCGAAGAAGCCGGCGCTCGACATCCATCCGTCGGTCTTTAGGCCCGCTTTCGCGGTCGTATCGCTGAACGTACCGTTTCCGTTATTGTGATACAGGATTACGCTGCCGTAATTGGTCACCAGGAAATCCTCAAAACCATCGTTGTCAAAATCGCCTACAGCGACTCCCATGCCATAGCCGCTGCCTCGTACCCCCGCTTTCTCGGTGACGTCGGTAAACGTCCCGTCGTGGTTATTGTGATAGAGGCGGTTCCAATACGCCGGCGCCGATTTATCCAGCAGTTCATTGTCCTTCTGCCCGCTGCGCAGCCGCGCGCCGTTCACTAGGAAAATATCCGGCCACCCATCGTTGTCGTAGTCGAACACCGCCGCCCCGCCTGTCATGCTCTCGATCAGGTATTTATCAGGCGTTGCCGAATTATAATTCCGGAACTGCACCCCGCTCGATGCCGTCACGTCCACAAACACGGGCGTGCTGTCCCCACTGCCTTTTACGCCCGCTACGGCCGCAATAGATATCGCGGATGCCAAGATCAGCCAGCGTTGAAAATCGCCTATTCCTCTCAACATGCTTCGACTCACTATAAGCTCACTGTCGCTCTTGCCCCGCAAAATTTTTTTGCTGACAGCGAAGCGGCAATCTGTTAGTTTACGGTTAATCTTCGGCCATCAGGAGACATATGTTGCTTCGCATCGTCCTTTCCTTGGCGTTAGCCGGAAATTTGTCTGTATTTTCCGCCGTGGCCCAAACTGCGCCGCCCCAAGATAGCGGACCATCCGTCCCGCACAAACGAGGATTCTGTACCCACGCGACGGCACCGGACCAGCGCCCCATCTCCTGGGCAAAGCTCGTTCCCAACATTCTTTGCGATCAGGTGCCAATCTGGACATTTCCGCTCCGCGTCGGGCAAGGGCACGATCTGGTACCCACCTTCGGATTCCTCGGAGCTACCACCGGTTTGGTGCTGCTGGACCCGTCCGATGCGCCTTACTTCCGCCGGACTGACACCTTTCACACCTTCAACAACATATTCAGCGGAAACAATATGGAATTAGCGACAATCCTGGTTTCACTCGGCTTCTATGGCGTCAGCTTGCTCCGGCACGATTCTTATGGCCAACAAACCGTCCTACTTGCGGGAGAAGCTGTCGCGGATTCAGAAATCCTGACCACCGTTATGAAGGACGTAGACCGCCGACTACGGCCCAGCGACGTTGCTCCTCATGGAAATTTCGCCAACACCTGGTTTAAGTCGAAAGGGACCTGGCTGCGAGGTGACGGCAGCTTCCCCTCTGGACATGAAATAGCCGCTATCTCGGTTGCTACGGTGTTCGCGGAGCGGTATCGAAGCCACAAATGGGTTCCCTGGGTCGCCTATGGCGCTGCAGGCCTCATCGGATTTTCCAGAATGACCTTGTCCTCGCACTTCCCGTCGGACGTCTTCGCGGGGGCTGTCCTCGGTTACTCCATCAGCCGCTTCGTCGTGCTCCAGGAGCACTGGCGCAAGAAGCCACCCGACTAAAAATCGAAGCTGACATGAAGCCGCACAAAGCGGGGTGGCTGGATCGCCAGCGCTAAGCGTTGATTAAACGCGGCGCTGCTTACGTCGCTTTCCTGTACCCGGTTCGCGGCATTCATGACATTCAACACATCCGCCGCAACTCGCAGATTTCCGAACGGCACGCGAAACGCCCGGCTCAGCCGCAGGTTCCAGTTGAGAACGTACTCCGCCCGGTTCCCGCCCTCCGGACTCCCGCGAACCGTTGTTGCAACAGCCAACGGACCTTGTGCCAACCCACCCACCAGCAACTGCCGCGCAAATACCAGTCCATCCAGGTAATCGACTATGTTATTGAGTTCAAGGCCGCCAAGCCTCGCCGGTAGATGCGACAGCAATTCCATCTTGCCCACAAATCCTCGATCGAAGAAATCGCGCCCTGAGTCGTGAATCAGCGTGTTGGGATCCATATATAGCGCGCCCACAATGCCGGGATCGTTCTCCAGTACGCCATCTCCCGGGTTCGTGGGGCCCCATGATTTTTCGGCCGTAAACGAGGCATGAAAGTCGATGTGCCGGTGCCGTGTCGTGACTTGCGCGGTGAACCCGTCATACTGCTCACGCAGGCCCGCCGGGTTTGTTAGGGAGAACCGGTCTTGCCCGAACGTAGCCGGATTCTGTTCGTAGACCAGAAATTGCTGATCGTCGAACGTCCCCGGTATTCCGTCGGACCCAGGATCATGAATAGTAACAGCATTGAAACTCTGCGGCGGAACCCCGATGTTGACTGCGGCTAGCCGGTTCTTTTCGTCCCGGCGGTAGAGTTGAATGCTGGCCACGCTTCTAAAAGGCAATCGCGCTTCTGCATTGATATCGAACTGGTCTGCATAGGGGCGTCGGAGGGAAGGTGAAATGCTGGAATACTCGCCGCCAAAGCGCCTAAGCAAAACGCCTTGTTCGGCCGGCTGAAACTGACGGTCTCCATTGCTGTCGTTCCATTGATACTCCAGCCCGCTCAGGCCATTCGCATTCCCGAAGTCGAGCAACTGTCCAGCTAACGGCGCATATCGCCTGCTATAACCCCCACGAACGACAAGCCACCGCAGTTCGGGGGCAGTGACAGCAAAAACAGCATGTGGAGAAACCGAGTTCCACGCGATAAGATCACCCCCAGGGCTCGCCTGCCCCGGAACGGATCCGCGAGCAAAATCTCCCAACGCCCCGATATCGATCGATACCCAAGATGCTAACTGGATCTCATCGCGCACATAGGCGGAAAATTCCTGAATGAGATCGCGGCTGGTAGCTGGATCGTTGAACTCGATAACGGAATCTGGTACGCCTGCTGCTGTAATCAGGTTCAGGCCGGAGGGTGTTGCAAACTGGTTCTCCACCGTTGAGTGTTCCCATCCTCCTCCCATTGCGATCCGGTGCCTGCGCGAATGCCATTCTAAGTCTCCAGGCAGGAATGCAGCCTCGATCTCATGGCGGGTTCGAACGCCACGATTTGTAAGCGGCGGCGCCCCGGTAATCGCTCCTGTCAGCAGGTCTGTAGTGCTCTGTTGATCGGCTGTAGTAGCGCCGGTGTTTAAATGCACTGTCGAAAATCCATAATGAACCTGTAGCGCGCCAGCGCCCGAAGCACCAGCAAGTTCCCGCGTCCAGCCCACCTGCAGAAAGTTAGAGTTGTCGTCCTCCCCAAGCCCGCTAAAGCCATAGATGCTGTTGTAAGCAGGCGCCATGCGCCGGTCCAAAAGTTCCGAAAGCCCGGCCGGTTGTCCCCAATCCGAGAGGTTGATCCGCGACCCCGAATAAAGAGCCTCCACCTGATCCTTTCCCGTAAGCTTTATCCGGCCGGACGCATTGCCGAAAAGAAGGCGGCTGTTTTGGTCTTGTCCAAGCGGTGCGATCGGGCTCGTTTGGGAAGCCCATTGGCCTGTTCCTGAAAAGAAAAGGTCAGCACGTTCGCCAATCGCGCCACCGGCTTGCAGGTTGTCGCGCGTGAACCAGTTGTAGTGCTCGGACTGTTGCAAACTGTTTCTGGTAGCCAGGTTCGGCAGGTTGCCGGATGCAAATGCCGAGCCAGTATCCGCGCTGGATAACTGCCCGTGCCAGTTATCAGGCAGCAGTCGCAAACCAGACGAAGCCGCCTCGCTTACCTGCTGGCTCAAAAACGTCCCGACCTCCATGCCATAAGCTCGTGATGTGCCGGAAAAAAGATCGCTCCTGGTCGTTACCTCGTTTGTCGTTTGCGCATCTTCCAGGCGAATGGGAGAACCCGGCTGATAAGGATCTGCGGCATCCAGGCCTTGCAAGGTCTGCTGTGTTCCGGTCCAGGAAAATCCGCGCTGTGAAATCAGCGCGAGCCGGCTGCTGGCAAGTCCCGTGAAATCTAACGGCTGCGTTACGATGGCCCGTGCTTGATTGAGCAGCGATCCCGCGATGCTATACGATCCGAAGTAAGAATCCGGCTGCCGGAAATCGAGGCTCCAAGAGTTAGCGATCTCCGCCCTGACAGCCTTTCGTCCGGCTAGGTTTGCAACGACGGCTCCATGTAAAAGAACGAGGTGACACTGAACAGTCTGCAAGGCGGATACGTGCAGACGCTCGGTAGGGCTAGCGCCGGTCACTTCGCCAGAAATGCTGAGTCGATAGTCTCCATAGGGCAGAACAAGAGTGAACCGCCCCTGCGCGTCGGTCGCTGTTGTGAAGTCTAAGCCGGCCGGTATTCTCTTAATCGAAACCTTCACTTTGGCGCGATGTGGACCACTCACGTCGTAGACGGAGCCCTCCACCGTTCCCGTCGTTATCTGTGCGCGCAGCAAACAAAATGGCGTGCACAAAAAAAGAAACAGGCAGAGTATCGTTTGGTGACCGGCCACCCTAAGATACTCTCGTATTCTGGGCGGGATCGCTCAACTTTTCTAAAAGCCAGGATTGGTCCTTGGAAATTCTGCTAATCCTCGTCCTTCATCGGACGGCCATCCGCGGTAACTGCGACCTCATGTTTTTTGTTGCCTTTCAGTACGTCCGCCTCGTAAGAAGAAACGCTACCGTCCTTCGCGACGGACTCGACCTTGACAAGTTTTCCGCCGTCAGCCTGCTTTTGCAGGCCGGCCATCACCGGCGCTGGAAGGCCGCTCATGTCCACCTGCTGTTCAACTTCGACGACCGCGCCGGTCTCATCGAGCGATATGTCCTTTGATTTTCCATTGCTGCGTGTTTCCACTTCGTAAACCGTCTTGCCATTCTCGACATCTTTCGAGTACCCTCGGACGGTTGCTCCTTGGCTCTGTTCCTTCGCGGATTTTTGAACCGCAGGCGGAAGATCCTGGAAATGCACTTTCATTTCAGCGCCCTCGGCAAGAACCACGCTCGCGATTAATACGCTGGACATCAGAAGAGTTTTGTTCATAAGCCGATTGTGCTCCCCCGACCTGAAGATACACTGAACGCTCACTCGGCTCGGGCGTATACGCCTATTCCCAAGGTGGTGGGTGGGGATAGTGCGTACTGGATAGGAATCAGGAAAAATCCTAGTGAGATTTGGAGTTAAAACGCTTGAAAATGCCGGAAATGAGCATAAAGTAGATTTCACTACCGCGTTTAAATACTAGAAGTTGTAGTAGTAACACTTACTTTCCGACAAGCAATTGATAATTCTCGTCCTATGGAGGAGCGATATTATGCGCTATCTGCTTTTGCGTATCACGGCTGGATTTTGTCTTTTGGCCTGCCCTGGATGGTCCAGCCCAACCGATGATCCTCTAGCCGAACTAAAAAAAGTGAGCCACGGAACCAAGCACAGCCTTTCCAGTTTCGATGCACACAACATCAGTGTGGAACTGGCTCGTCCCTTATCGTCCGACCCAGCAATAGTAAAACCGATTGCCGACCTTCTTGCAAATGAGCAGATGGACTGGCAAGAGGGTCGAAAAGCTGGTCTGGACGAGGGCAAACTCTTAAAGGCGCTCAATCATTATCTTCAACTTGAGAGTGCCCCCGAGTACCTTCAACTACGACCGCACGAACTCCGCAGTATGAGAATGAATCTCTGGATAGAAATTCCTGACTTGAGCACCGGGACTGACAGAAAACAGGTCCAAAAAGGTTCTCAAGTGATTGGGTCGACGCTATCGCCTTTCGAAGCCTACTATGCCTCGGGCCTACTCGTATACCAGAAGCTTTTCAATGATGATTACGTTCGCACGAGTGCAGAGGAAAAAATGAGCCAGTTCTCTTCAGGGCAACTCAGAACACCGGGCATTCACGCCGGTCGATTAAACACCCGAAGAATTGAATTTCAGCAAAGATTAATGTCAGTCGCGAAACAATGGTCCACTCCGGATGCCGCCGTTAAAGCTATCAGCGATCTTTTGAAGGAGAGCAGAAATGACTAAATCTTGGGCTATTACCTTGAAAGGCAAACCCTTCTCCTTGTTGTCGCTCTTGGGGGGTGCAGCAGCGATCGTGAGCCTCTTGATCTGGACCGGGTGTGGCACTCAATCACCCTTCCCGGCCAGTGATCCACCACCGACTTTTGCAATTCATTACACCTTAGCAAGTAACAGCGGAGTGTATTATCCAGGTCTCCTGAATGGCTATTCGGACCTCAAAGGTAATTACATTATCGACATTGTGGGAACTGCATATACACCCGATGGATCGGTCGGATCGTTTGGCCCCGCCTCCGTCACTCTCGGTACTTACTACACAGTGGATGGGGCACGATGGCCAGCCCAGTGGACCATAGGATCAGTTGATGGCTGCGGAAGTGGAACTTCCGATAATTTTGACATTACACAAAAGATTGTTGAGGTAGTTTGCACACCTCGAACCGGATGGATGAGAGTATCCCCTTCCAGCTATGGGGTGAGCATACCAGATACGTTATTACTTTCGTTCAACACTGCGGAGGTGCCTACTGGTACGTCTGCGGATATCTACTTTGTAGATAGTGCTGGACACGTAAATAGCAAATTGCAAATAATTACTGATTCAAATGGACAGGCCACCGTGAATACTCCTGACTTGCCTAACGGCACCTTTCACGTCGTGGCAAACTTCGATGGCCTGTCTACAGCGTACGGAGCCCAGACCTCATTGACCCATAGCTGTCCGAATGGTGTTTGTCCGTGAACAAATCCTAAGTTGGTGACCCTGCAAGTGCGGCTATCCCAACTATTGTTACGCCCGGTCGCTTAAACTTTAACTATGGGCTTTAATGCGGCACGCAAGATCTGGACCTTAACAGACGGGGGTACCACGGCGCTACTAATGCCGCCGAAGCCCCCGCCTAACTTGTTTGAGCGGACGCTGATGGGCATACCTCCAAAGGCCGATGCCGACAGTGATTTTGTAATCCGCGCTGCCAACTTTTTGCCGCACATACACGAGCAATCGGAGCATTTCGATTTTTCACCCTCGAACATGCCGGCTCTCAATCTTGATCTGGGGCCGATGTCCATAGTAAATGTGACTGGTTGGGAGAAGGACTTCTACTCTTTTGACCTCCATACTACGGTCAGGTGCGACAATCCACACCAGGCGCCCGCTTTGCTGCAACGCTTGTCATTTACGCAGGAGGGCGGAACGCTTGTACTCAAGACGCCGCCGTGGTTGGAACATGTTCGCTGCCAGTCCCATTTGGATGTATTTACGCCTACTCACCGGCCGGTTGTTGTCACAGGAAACTATGTAGGAGTCGAGGTGTCTGCGGTTACGGCTCCCGTTACAATCTCAACAACTCATGGCCGCATCTCTTTATTCGATGTCTCCGGCGATACTAACGCAAGTGCCATGGAGGGAGGTTCAATTGTGTTTGTGGGAAGCCGGGGACGAGCCCATCTGGAGGCGGACTTGGGCATTGACGTCAAGCTGACCGACCCAAACTTTGATGGAATCGTCCACGCGACGACTAAGGGGAACATTTACGTCTTAGTACCGCGTGGATTCTCGACAGGGTTCGAGGCGAATGTTGAACGCGATTCACATTTCGTTCGCCGAGGGGACGAGCAAGCGCAGATCAGGAGACGGAAAGAAGTTGGTCGAGTCACCTTGACCTGCGGTGCAAGCGAACCGCAGGTTAAATTCACCTCCCTGAGCGGGGCGGTGGTTCTTGACAGCTCCACGGCCAACTAAGTCAAGCTTTAAATTACGACTACGGTACAGAGAGCCTTCAGCGCCTCGGGAAAAGCGTAGCGCAAACTCGCAAACGTTGCCGCCGAGGTCAAAAGCGACCACAAAGAAAAAGCGCGATATCGGGTCCATTGCTCGACACTCAACTTGCCAGCTATCGAAGCATCGGCGATGGTTTTCACAAACATCGCGAGCGGAATCCAGGGAGCAGTCTCCCAACGGTTCCGGGAACCCATGCCCGCCAGACAAGCTGTTACTGCATAGCTCGCCATTCCAAGCATCGCGTCCGGCGTTCCTGCAATCGAGTATGCCTCTATGGATCCGTTTACTTTCTCCGCATCGAAGTGAGGCCACCGGGGTTGTGGAATTTCCTTTACAACGCCTATTTGGTATAACGCAATTCCGCCGAGAACCACGCTGGAAAAAATTGAAAGCGCGGCTACCGTCCGGCGGTTTCGGAGAAGGTCGCCGCTTCCGTGCTGAAGATCTTGCCGGATGAGCCGCGCTTCTTCAATCATTTTTGTTCCACAGATAGGCTCCAATGCCGGCGATGCCCAGCGCCATCAACGCGGTCGGAAACCTGTTCAAGTTCATCCAGCTTTGCAGGCTGTATGTCTTTGCCCGGTCGCTGAAGATTCCTCTCGCCGCAAAATCGCCCGGGACAGGTTCGAAGAGATTGTTCGGCCGATCCGGAGATACTGGTTTGTTGGTTTGTTGCGAGTTGTAGCCAGTCTCACCAAGATACCAATCTGCAAATCCAGGGGCGACGTCTTGCCCGTATATCGCTTTCAAAGTTGGCGAACCGACAAACACCTCGCGGCGTTTATGATGAGCTGCCCAATAGATGGCTCGTGCCGGTACTTCGGGTTCGAAGATCGGCGGCACTGGCTGGGGGTGTCGAGGAAGACGTGTTCGGCACCAGCTAAACTGTGGCGTGTTCACCGCAGGAAGATCAACAACACTAATATGAACTTTGCTCTTACGATGAATCAACTCAGAGCGTAAGGAATCTGTGAACCCGATAATCCCGTGCTTTGCCCCGCAGTAAGCCGACTGATAAGGAATAGAACGGTACGCAAGGGCTGACCCGACTTGCACGATAGTTCCCTTATTGACCGGAATCATATGCTTCAGTGCGTTCATGGTGCCATAAACACATCCCAGATAAGTTACCTCCGTAGCACGTTTGAACTCCTCAGGCGTGATCTCAGTTAAAGGAGCGAAGATTGTCGCCATCGCATCATTCACCCAGACATCGATCTTGCCAAACTCCTGCTTCACTTTTTCGGCGGCTTTCTCCACGTCCGCCGCGTTTGCCACGTCAACCGAAAGTGCCAACGCTCTCCCGCCGGCTTTTTCCACTTCCTTTTTTGTCGCCTCTAGTCGATCTTTGTCGCGCGCAATCAGTCCAATCCATGCCTTGCGCTTCGCAAACTCACGAACTACCGCACGCCCTACACCTGCTGTTGCGCCAGTAATGACGGCTACTTCTGCTTTATTGCTTCCCAACGATGCCTCCACATTGAGGATGCTTACACGAGGGAAGCGTTACGAACGGCAAACGGTACTAGGTTCACCGTGCTGTCTATGCGGCCTTCTTGCGGGCGCGTTTCAAAGGGCCAAGCAGCGACAGCACAATCCGCTCGTATAGATAAACGTTGCGGCTATTGCGGTATGCGTTCGCCATCTCGCACAGCTTGCCCGCCGAGTAGGTTTCTAGAATAGTGGGGTGAATGTAGTACTTCCTGCAGGTTGCGGGCTTGTTCCCGAGCTTGCCGGAAACATCTTTGACAACATCGATGAGGGTGGCCTTCAGTTCTTTCGCTGTTTCCCAAATCCCCTTCTGGAGTAGATAGTTGGCTGCGAGACAGGTTCCACCCCAGGTCCGGAAGTCTTTGGCTGTGAAGTCACCGCCGCTAATCTCGCGAAGGTATTCATTTACGTCGCCCGATTCGATGTTCGCCGGCTCACCGCTTTCGTCGAGGTATTGAAAGAGTGCACTTCCCGGAATACACTGACACTTCCGCAAAAGACGCGCAAGCCCTGCATCTCTAAGCTTGATTTCGTGATTCTGACCGCTCTTGCCCCGAAACTTGAACCTGAGCATCTCGCCAAGAATTTCTACGTGCCTGTTCCGAAGAGTTGTGAGTCCGAACGATCCGTTGTCTTCCGCGTACTCCTCGTTACCGATACGGATGTAAGTTGTGTCTAATAGCTTCACTACCGCGGCCAGCACCTTCCGTTTGGGCATGCCGCGCAATTTAAGGTCGCGGTTGGTAGCCCGGCGAATGCGGGGCAGCACTTTTCCAAACGCCTGCATCCGATCGAACTTTACGAGATCCCGAATTTTTCGGTATTCGGGATGATATCGATACTGTTTACGTCCTTTGACATCCCAGCCCACAGCCTGAATGTGCCCATTGGGATCAGGGCTGATCCACACGGATTGATAGGCTGGCGGAATAACAAGCGAGCGGATCCTATCGAGTGTTTCTTTGTCGCGAAGGATCTTGCCCTCCTCGTCCAGGTAAACAAATCCGCTCCCGGAACGCCGCCGGCGGATGCCTTTGCCCTTGGGAATGGCGTAGTGAAGGCCAGCTTTCCTGGCCGACTGCCTTTCGTCAGGAACCGGAATTGGAACAATAACTATGTTTGGCGACCCCATACAATTTTTAGACGCTCAGCAAAACAGAAACACTACTTCGATGCTCACGATCATTAAAGATGACTACAGAAACGAACCGACATGCCAGAAGCGATCATATTCGATATCGATGGAACTCTACTAGACTCTGTCGATTTGCACGCAAGGGCTTGGCAGGAAGCCTTTCAGCATTTCGGACACGAAATCCCTTTCGACGAAGTGCGCAGTCAGATTGGAAAGGGCGGAGACCAACTGATACCGATGTTTCTCGAAAAACAGGAACTCGGACGGGAACAGAAAGCAATCCAGGAGTTTCGGAGTTCGCTTTTCAAAACCAAATATTTGTCGCTAGTCAAACCCTTTCCAGCGGTCCGCGAACTTTTTGAAAGGATAAAAAGCAACGGGCAGCAAGTTGGCTTGGCCTCGTCTGCTAAAGGCGACGAACTCAAGACTTACGAAAAAATTGCCGATATACAAAATTTGGTTGAGGTAGAAACATCCTCTGCCGATGCGAAACACTCTAAGCCAAATCCGGATATCTTTGAAGCTGCCTTTGAACGGTTGCGTGACAACGTCCCAAAGAGGGACGTTGTCATTGTCGGGGATAGTCCGCACGACGCTGAAGCGGGGAAACGTGCGGGAATCAGGGTCGTTGGCGTGTTATGCGGCGGATTTCCTGAATCCGCGTTGAAAGAGGCTGGTTGTATTGCTATCTATGCTGATCCTGCCGAATTGCTGAATCGCTTTGATGAATCGCCTCTGGCGCGTAATCGGTAGTTGTTTACTCGTCCGAGAATATGGGCTTCAGCTTCCGGTATGTCTCGTTGAGCGCCTCTGGCATAACCCGGACTCCGCCGACGGTAGTCATGAAATTGGCATCCCCTTTCCAACGGGGAAGAACATGCATGTGGATGTGCTCCTCGATGCCCGCACCGGCTGCTTCTCCTAGATTCATTCCGAGATTTAGTCCGTGTGGTTTATAAACCTCCTCTAAGTTCTCCTCAGCAGTTCGCACCAGGCGCATCATCTCCTCTGTGACTTCCTGGCCGACCTGGAACAACCTGGAGACGTGTTGGTAGGGCGCAATCATCAGGTGGCCGGTGGTGTAGGGATATCGATTGAGGATTACAAAACAGAACTCGCCGCGGTAAACGAGCAGGCTCTCCTCGTCGGCAGTGCCCTCGGCTGCCGCACAGAAGATGCACCGGCTCTTATCTTTCTTGGCTGTTATGTAGGTGGAACGCCATGGCGTCCACAGGTGGCCCATAATACGGATTTGCCCTAAGAATTTGGAAGACGAGCTTCACTTGCGGCCTCGATGGCCTCGTCATTGCTAGAAGGTTGAGCTTTTCCGGCCTCTGACTTGGCCGACTGATTTACCGCGTCGCGCAACTCCTTGCTAGGTTTGAAAAACGGAATTCTCTTCGAGGGCACCTCGACACGCGACCCGGTTTTCGGATTACGGCCCACCCGCGGCTGCCGTTGACGAGTGCGGAAACTGCCAAAACCGCGAATCTCGATCTTATCGCCTCGATGCAAGCTGCCGACGATACTCTCAAATATCGTCTCAACGATCTCTTCTGAATCCTTGCGCGTCATCTCAACTGTTCGGGAAACTTCTTCAATCAATTCCGCTTTGGTCATGCTTGCTCATCTCTATAGGCGGTCTCATCGGATCTATGCTGCTTGAGAACTTCTCCCACTGTAGACGTCGCAGCGGCGGCTTGCCGCTGATAATCTTCCAGGCGGACCCGCTCTTCATCGTCGGCTACCGCTCGGAGGCTTAGCCCAATCCGTTTCTGGGCTTCGTCAACCTTGATGATTTTGAAATCAAATTCCTCGCCGGTTGGAAGCACGGCCTCTTCAGTCTGTGTTGCCGACCCTCGCCGGTTCGTCTCGCCCAAAATCTCCGAGCGGTGGCAAAGCCCTTCCACGCCCGGCAACAACTCCACAAACACTCCAAACTGGGCGGCACGGCAAACTCGCCCGCGCACGATGCTCCCTACTTGGTGGGCGCGGAAAAAGGTCTCCCAAGCATCCGGCTGAAGTTGTTTCATTCCCAACGAGAGACGCCGATTGGAAGCGTCGATGTTGAGAATTACTGCTTGAACAACTTGCCCCTTCTTGACGATCTCGGAGGGATGTTTGATACGCGCGGTCCATGACATATCTGAGATGTGTACCAGCCCGTCGACTCCCTCCTCTATTTCAATGAAGCATCCAAAATCCGCCAGCTTTCGCACCCGGCCTTCCACAACAGAACCGACGCTATAACGGTCGGCAACGGTCGTCCAGGGGTCTGCCTCAAGTTGTTTTATACCAAGCGAAATCCGGCGCTCTTTGGGTTTGATTTCGAGAACCACAGCTTCGACTTGGTCTCCCGCTCGAACAACCTTAGCAGGATGCTTCATCCGCCTGCTCCAGGTCATTTCCGAGATGTGAATCAGCCCTTCGACTCCTGGCTCAAGTTCAACAAAAGCGCCATAGTCGGTGACGCTGACCACGCGCCCAATGACATGAGCTTGCAGGGGGTACCGATCATCTATACTGTTCCACGGATCCGGATACATCTGCTTCAGTCCGAGGGAAATGCGCTCGTGCTCCCGGTCGAACTTAAGCACCTTAGCGGTAATTTGGTCACCTACCTGAACGACAGCGGAAGGATGGCTGACGTTTCCATAGGAGAGATCGCTGACATGTAATAGTCCGTCAATGCCGCCCAAATCTACAAAAGCTCCGTATTCAGTCAGATTTTTTACTGTGCCCGACATCTCGGCGCCTTCAGAAATATGTTCCAGAACCTGAACTTTGCGGTCCTTGAACTCTTGTTCCAGGAGTACGCGGCGGGAAACGATCGCATTCCCGCGCTGCCGGTTTGTCTTCAGGATCCGGACCTCCAGATCCTTGCCCACATATCCGTCCAGGTTCTGGACAGGGCGGATTTCGATTTGAGAACTGGGCAAGAACGCTGTCACCCCGATGTCGATATTGAGGCCGCCTTTAGTTTTACCAAGCACGCGCCCTCTGAGAGGTGTTCCTGCTGTGGCCGATTTTTCAATGCGCTCCCAGGCTTGCTGGCGATGTGCTTTTTCATAAGAAAGCGGAATGTAGCCCTCAACCAAATGTCCATCTTGGCGATCAAGCATCACCTCAATCGCATCCCCGGGCTTGATTGCCGGAACGCCGTCGACAAGAGAGAACTGCTCGCCGGGTACTAAACCGTCGGTCTTGCGCCCAATATCGACAATCACTTCCTTGACGGACGCGCTAACGACATGGCCATGGATGATCTCCGCCCTATTGGACGTGTATGGGGCACTGTAATCTTCTAGAAGAGCTCGATAGTCGTCGCTATCTGTAGCACCAGGCGATTCTACGAAGTCGTCAGACGGACTGGCCATGTGTTGTCGTGATTCCTTATCTGAAGCTCGTCAGGTTAAGAAAGCCCGGAAAGGTGCCAATTGATAATGAGGACGAGGCGCCGGGCATTAGAGTACAGGCGAAAATGAGCTCCAACCTATTGACACCTCAGACATTTCAGCACTATAGCGGAGGTGGTACATGTTGTCAACCGTCGGTCTTCCTGCTTTTGCGAAACGAACTCGGCGCGAAAATTCAAAGATGGCGAAACGAAGCCATTGAAGAAGTAATCCGAAATCTTCCTGTAAATCGTAATACAATTTAGAGAGGGCACGGATATCCCGCCCTTCTGGAGAATTTCTCATGATCGAAGGACTACTTCAACCCACTCATCTGCTCATTATCTTGGCAGTCGCACTTTTTGTCTTTGGCCCGAAAAAGCTGCCCGAGCTTGGCCAAGGTCTTGGCAAGGGCATTAGATCGTTTCGCGACAGTATGAAGGTCGCCACAGAGGAACCCGAGAAATTGGATACCGCCATTCCGCATTCTGAAACAACAAAGTAGGTTTCAAGACAGCGCAACCCTTGGTGGTGTATTCCTTTGCTCTAAGTGACCTCACTTAGAGCATTTCTTTTGATCTTTGAATAGTATGCTGTCCCATTGTCCAACTTAAGTGTTCTCTTCCCCGTAGTTTTCCGAAACGTTTCAGTAGTTTAACGCCCGCAGTCAGCAAATTTTGCACCGCCTTGAAAGATTTGCTCCGCCCTTCCAATTGGTCATTTCTGATCGATCCAACTATCGCCTCACTGCAAGTAATTCAATTTAAAGGCTTTTCATAGCGGCATCAGTCTGGTTTGCCCTAACTTCGTCCGTCTTTCGCCTGCCTCAGGACCTTGGCATTAGAAGTGCTTAATAATATCCTGTCGGTGATAGGTGATCGGAAATACCCCTGATCGGGGCGGTACGGAAGAAGCACCGGCTTACCACCTGGAATAAGCAGACTTTTTAGGAACTGTGAACCAAATCAAATGACAAACGAAGACTACGGTAAAGCATATCAACGAGGGTTCAACCTGACAGTGCGTTTTTTAGTATCGAGAGGTCTGTCCTACGATGCAGCCCTCGATACCGCGCAAGCAGCCTGGGCGAAGGGATGGGAACGAAGAGAGCAACTACGTGATCCGAATTTAGTGCTCACGTGGACAAACAGCATCGCACTAAATATCCATCGGACTTTTCTGCGCAGAGAGCCGCAAACCCAGACTCTACCAGAGTTGCAAGCACCTCCGCGGATGAATGTTGCAGCGATCGATGTAAAGCGAATCTTAACCGAATGTAAGCCTAATGACCGTGTTGTACTGGAGGGCCATTATATTGAAGGGTTTAAAGTTCAGGAAATTGCCCGGCAACATGGGTGGTCGGAGACTGCGGTTCGGATTCGACTCCTTCGAGCGCGTCGCAGCGTAGAACGGAAGTTGAGCCGTCCGAAACACGCGCGACTCCGCAATTTGGCGGAAAAGACGAGGCGAGCGTTGGCGAGCGCTTTGGATGTACCATCTGGACTCGAGGCCAAGGTAGCTTAACGTAAAGAAGATTGGAATAAAAGGCCGTTCCCGCTATGCCCAGGGAACGGCCTTTTTTATTTACGCTTCGTATACAACGGATTATGATAAAGCAATACCCGGCTTCCAGATCGGTCAAGACACAGATCCATCTCCCGGAGTGCGAGGGAGTTACGAATTTCATCTTGCCGCTCCGGCGGAGCAAAAAAGGTAAGAAATCCCCCGCCTCCCGCACCTAAAAGTTTTCCTCCCACCGCTCCCGCCCTTTTCGCCGTTGCGTACCAATCATCAATGGAAGAGCTGCTCACCCCGGGGTGGACTTCCCGCTTCAGCCTCCAACCTTCGTCTAGGATTTCCCCCAGCGCGCCGATGTTTCCATTGTCCAGTTCGGCTCGTAGCTCATAGGCGAGCTTCGTCATTCGTTTCAAGAGGTTCTGTGTGGCGTTACTCGATTGTGCTTGTTGGCTTTGATCGGCAAGTATGGAGGAGGCCGCTCGCGTAGTTCCTGTATAGAACGTCACCAAAGACGATTGAAGCTGGTGAAGCTTCTCGCCGGAACAAAGAATCGGCTCGACGATGACGCTGTCATCCGCTTCAAATCGGTAAAAGTTCAGGCCACCATAAGCAGCGGCATACTGATCCTGTTTGCCTATGGGCTCCCCGCATAGCTCAATTTCAACGGTACAGCTTTCCTCGGCAAGATCGCCGGGCGACATGTACCGCGACTCGTAAGCATGCAGGGCGAGCAACAAGCCGACCGTGAACGAACTGGAGGATCCAAGTCCAGTGCCGCGCGACGGAATATCGGCGATGGAGGTGATTTCAAGTCCGCCCGGAATATTTAGCTTCTGCAGCGCCGCGCGGACGATAGGATGCTCAATCTTAGCGACCGACTCCACTTCCTCGGTGCGGGAGTAGCTGACGCGAATCCAATCGTCAAATTTTTTGTTGACGTTTACGTAAATGTATTTGTCGATGGCACTAGAAACGACAGCTCCGCCGAACTGACGGTAAAAAGAGGGAAGGTCACTGCCTCCGCCGGCAAAGCTCATGCGAAGCGGGGTTTGCGTGATAATCATGGCGTTTCGTCTTCCTGGCCTAAGATGAAACGAACGGCATCGAGTACGTTTTCCACTTCGGCATCTGGTTTACAGTCTTGCGGACCCATGCGGCCGGTACGGACCAGGACCGAGCGGATACCGAACGCGGAGGCTGCCTGGACATCGCCGTCACGGTCACCGATCATCCAGGAATGGCGCAGGTCGATATTCATCTCCCGGTTGGCCTGTTCCAGCAGGCCGGTTGCTGGCTTTCGGCACTCGCAAGCAAACTTTAGCTCGGGCCGCTCGCCCGGAAAGCCCTTGTCAGGATGGTGAGGGCAGTAATAAATACCATCTAGATAAGCATTCCACTCACCCAGCAGCCAGTCCAGCTTATTATGGATCAGCTTCAGGCCCTCTTCCGTACACTCGCCTCGCGCTATTACCGGCTGGTTGGTGATAACTACGGCAAGCCGGCCGGATTCGTTGATGGCTCGAACTGCTTCGGCAGCACCGGGCAGTAAATATAGCTGATCGGGAGAGCGGAGCCAGCCCTTATCGTCATTTAAAGTTCCGTCACGGTCCAGGAAAATCGCCGGCGCTGGTGTGGCAAGCGAGCCGTTTCGAATACGTCCTGACTGGTAATGACCGATTACGCGGTCAAGCCGCACGGGAGTGCCTGCGTCTTTGATGTACTCGCGGCTGACATAACCATGGAGATAAGCGTTGCGAGACAGCAGGGCGGGGAAGAGATGCTTGCCGAAATCGAGCGGGTAGGTGTGCTCCTCGCGATTGGCGCACCACGGACGCAACGATTCTTTTTGCACCACATAAAGCGCAGCGTTTACCAGATTGGCGAAGTAGCGATTGGACGGAGGCGGATAGGGGTGAAGCGCAATAACTCTGTTGGCCGCGTCTATCTCGACCAAGTCCGAGTCCTGCGGATGATCGTTGGGATGCAGGAAAAGAGTCGCGCTGGCATCGCTCGGGTGAGCATTCAGCATACGGCGGAGATCCACGTTCAACATGGTGTCGCCATACATGACGATGAATCTGTCCTGCAGTTTGTCGAAGGCATCCAACACAGCACCGGCGGTCCCGAGCGGTTTGGATTCGCGATGGTACCGAATGTGGACGCCCCAGCCGGAGCCGTCGCCAAAGCGCTGTTCAATATAGTGCGCGCCGTAGCCGGTAAGGAGAAGAATGTCCGTGATCCCGTGTTCCCGGGCAAGAATGATCTGGTGTTCGAGGAGCGGTTTGCCTCCAATCTCCACCATTGGCTTCGGACGATCTCCAAGCCGCTCCTTGAGACGGGTGCCTTTGCCGCCAGCGATGATGACAAGCTGCATGAAGATTACAGCCGGCGGCCTTCGAACTCCTGATGAATTTCAGCAACCGCTTGCGCCACCGCTTGCGCCGAGGTTCGCTTTGGGCTCCAGCCTAAGCGCTTGATCTTTTCAATAGAATAGCGGAAGCGAGGGACATCTCCGACCCATCCCCGGTTGCCTCCAGTGAAGCGAATCGGGATTGTGGGTGCGGCCTCTCGTAAAACGGCTTCGGCGATTTGCTTCACCGTGGCCCCTTCGTCCGGCGGCCCGACATTGAACCAATTCAGCGGATCGCCGCATCGATCGACGACCAGCAACATCGCTTCGAGTAATTCAGAAACGTGCAGATAAGGCTTTTGTTGCGTTCCGTCGCCCAGCACCTCAAGATCCGGCGGATTCCTGCTGAGTTTCGTCAGCAGGTCAAAGATGATTCCGTGAGTGGCTCGCGAGCCGATCACATTAGGGAAACGGAAGATCCAGGCGCGCTCCAGGTAGCTTTCTACTGCTGCGCTAATGAGAGCCTCCGAGGCGAGCTTCATTGCACCATAATTTGAGATGGGAAAGAGCGGCCCGATGTTCTCGGTAAGAACAGCATCGTGAACGCCATAAACGGCGGAAGTGGAAGCAAACGCCAGCTTTCGTATCTTCTGCTCGCGCATTATCAGCAGCGTATTAAAGGTTGTCTGAAACGTGTCCCGCAGGTCGACATTAGGATCGGCAACACCGGCTCCTATATCGGAGTTGGCCACCATGTGCCACACCATTTCGACACGAAAAGGGCGCACAATTTCTTGGAATGCGGAAAGATCCGTAAGGTCAGCTTCGAAAAAGTGAAAGGCTGGTTTCCCGAGGGCGGTTTGCAAGTTATTGCGTGTTCCGCGCGACAGATTGTCGATGCCGATCACGGTCTGACCTTGTTCTAACAAACGGTCGATCAGATGGCTGCCGATAAACCCGGCCGCACCCGTAACCAATACTGCTTCCGGTTTAGGCATGAAATCAATGGTGCCTAAAGCAGTTCGGCAGTACTGAAAAAGAAGGGGATTTCCTCTGCCGCTGTTTCGGGAGCATCGGAGCCGTGAACGCAATTGCGCTCTATATTCTCAGCAAATCGTTTGCGAATGGTGCCTTCGGCGGCATTGGCCGGGTTTGTCGCGCCCATTACTTCGCGCCATCTTGCGATAGCATCTTCGCGCTCCAGCACCAGAACAACCACGGGACCTTCCGTCATAAACTTTACAAGGCCAGGGAAAAATGGACGCTCTTTGTGAACCGCGTAGAAAGCTTCGGCTTCGTGCCTGGCGATCCGGATGCGCTTCATTCCTACCACGCGGAACCCACTGTCTCCGATGATGTTTAAGATATCGCCAACGTGCCCGGTTTCCACCGCGTCGGGTTTAATCATGCCAAAAGTACGTTCAAGAGCCATTGATTATGAAATTTCCTAGTGTTCCTTCTACTAATTCTTAGCGCCTAATGCCTGCTGCATCTTTTCGCCCATCACCGCCGGCGACGGGCAAACAATAATTCCGGCATCGGCCATAGCGGCGAGCTTGTCTTCCGCTCCTCCCGAGCCACCCGAGATGATCGCGCCTGCATGCCCCATGCGCCGTCCAGGAGGCGCGGTTTGACCTGCGATGAAACCGACGACCGGCTTCCTAACATGCGCCTTCACGTAGGCAGCGGCGGTTTCTTCCGCATTGCCGCCGATCTCGCCGATCATGATGATGGCGTGCGTGTCCGGGTCTTCGTTAAACATTCGAATCGCATCGGTGTGTGTTGTGCCGATAATCGGATCGCCTCCAATTCCGATACAGGTAGACTGGCCAATGCCGAGCCTGGTCAACTGTCCGACGGCTTCGTAGGTCAGCGTGCCCGACCGGGAAACGATTCCGACATTTCCAGGCAGGTGGATGTGCCCCGGCATGATCCCGATTTTGCACTTGCTCGGCGTAATAATGCCGGGGCAGTTCGGACCAATCAATCGTGTGGACGGTCTGGTTTTGAGATATGCCCAGACGCGCTCCATATCGTTGACTGGAATGCCTTCGGTGATGCAGACCACTAGTGGAATGCCGGCATCAGCGGCTTCCATGATGGCGTCGGCCGCAAAGGGAGGGGGCACGAAGATTACGGATGCGTTCGCGCCAGTCTCGTTTACGGCGTCTTCCACCGTATTGAATACCGGTCTTTCGAGATGTGTTTGGCCACCCTTGCCAGGCGTTGTTCCGCCTACGACGTTCGTTCCATAGGCAATCGCCTGTTGCGCATGAAAAGTGCCCTCGCGGCCGGTAAAACCCTGAAAGAGAACCTTTGTTGTTTCGTCTACGAGTACGCTCATTGTGCTAACCTCACCACCTTCTCAGCCGCATCTTTCATCCCATCGGCAACGGTGAAGTTTAATCCTGATTCCTTCAATAATTGTTGGCCCAATTCCACGTTCGTGCCCTCCATGCGAACGACTACTGGGGTTCGAAACTCAAGTTCGCGGGCAGCGGCGATGACGCCATTCGCGAGCACATCGCAGCGCAGAATACCTCCGAAAATATTGATGAGGATTGCCTTGACGCTCTTATCGGAAAGCAGAATACGGAAAGCGTTCTTGATCTGCTCGGCATTCGCACCACCCCCGACATCAAGAAAGTTCGCCGGCTCGCCGCCCGCATACTTAATGATGTCCATGGTTGCCATCGCCAGACCGGCACCGTTCACCATGCAGGCGATATTGCCGTCCAGCTTGATGTAATTAAGTCCGAAGCGCGATGCTTCTACTTCGAGCGGATCTTCCTCGTTCAGGTCGCGAAGTTCCAGCAGATCCTTGTGACGATACATGGCATTGTCGTCAAGGTTCATCTTGGCATCGAGGGCGTAGACCTTGCCGTCCTTCGTCAAGATGAAGGGATTGATTTCGGCAAGAGATCCGTCAATAGCGATGTACGCTTTCGCGAGCGCGACCATTGCGGCGGCCGCGGCATTGACGCTTGTTGCGGGAACTCCCATTCCGAAAGCGAGCTTGCGAGCTTGGTAAGGCTGAAGCCCAAATCCCGGCAGGAGAGGCTCTCGTAAAATTAACTCGGGCGTTTTTGCGGCGACTTCCTCGATCTCCATTCCGCCTTCTTTCGAAGCCATGAAAATGGATTCGCCTGTGGCGCGGTCGAGAACAATCCCCAGGTAGAGTTCACGTTCGATCGGAAGAGTCTCTTCGATCAGCAACCGTTCCACGCGTCGGCCTTCGGGGCCGGTTTGGTGCGTGACCAACGTCATGCCGAGCATGTTCTTGGCAAACTCGGCCGCTTGCGTCGAATCCTTCGCGATCTTTACGCCGCCGCCCTTGCCACGTCCGCCCGCATGAATCTGCGCCTTTACAACAACACTGCCGCCCAGTTTCTTGGCCGCCGCTTCTGCTTCCTCAACGGTATAAGCAACTTCTCCACGCGGCACAGGAACGTCGTATTTGGCGAGAATCGCTTTCGCCTGGTACTCGTGAATCTTCATAGATTGAGTTAGGCTCCAAACGCAAAACGAGCAACGTTCAGGCCAACCGTTAGTGTATCTCGGTCAGGGAAACTTGCTCGACAGGGATTTTGATTTCACTTGAGGGTCAGGTAGACTCCCGTCGCGTGGGGGACGGTTGTGGTGTACTTACCGTCCTGGAGACGACAGGTTCTGGAGACCGCGGGTTGTGAGCTTCCCGGCTATCCAGCGCCGGGGAATGCAGCGTTCGGTCTCCACTGCTCCTGTTCTCCGCGTTCCGAAATCGAGGCTCAGTTCGACATCCCGCTCCGCGTCTTTGTGGTACTAACCAGTGTAACGTGGGTGTGAGATGCTCGGTTTTCGCGTCGCGAGTACGTCTGGCTCTGTTTGGTTGTGTTTTCTGCAGACGCTTCTCACAGCGCGGCAGAATGAAATGCTGCCGCGCTGTGACTCGTATAGGAAAGCGGACTTAGACGAAGAGAAGCCGACTCTCGGGAGTAATCGGGCGTGATAACTACCACGAGGAACTTCGCCGCCCTTAGCCCCAAATGCGACAGATGGGGAGTATTCGTCAAAATAACAGCGGACTCGTTGTCTTACAGCAAAGGGTCAAACGTAGGCAGATGATTTGCCGAGAGGTAATGATTAACGAGCTCGAGCACGGACCGAAGTTCGCCGACGAGGAAATTGAACGTGTGGAGTCCCACGGTATCCATGTTGTCCGCCGCAACGAGAACATTGAACGCTGTGGCATGTACAAGTTTCGAAAGCATCGGGTTCCACATGCTGTAGACCTTCCCGTGCCCAACCTCGTTGGCTATGGCGCCTATAGATAAGTGCTTAGTCGCCCTCAGTTCCTCGATCGTTAATCCCACTTTGTCTCTGACGAGTACAGGAGCAAGTTCGACTTCAGCCGCTTGAGATTCCCATCCAAGCTTTCTTTGGATTCCTTCCGGAACTTCTTTCAAAGCCCTATGCATCAGCTTCAGCAATTCTATACCGTCGACGTACGCATCTTGATGAAACCGCCTAGCACATTCTGGCGACTTTAAGACGTATAAAGCCCAGATGTGCAGTTCTAATGAATTCCGAGCGAGCCACGCTAATTGCGAAACGTCCTCGCTCGATACGACTTCCGGCAATTTGCTGATTAGCCGACGAACCCCAGCCACGAGTCCGATGGGTACCTGCACGATCCAATAGTCCACTATTTGGATTGCGTTTAAATCCAAAACGAACCTTGACAACCTTTCGCAGTTTCCCGTTAGTATGATGGCCTCCGCCATTATATGGTCGTGAATGCTAGACATGAATTCCGAAGTGTTTATCCAACGGTCGAATGCCCTTGCGATTGCCTAAGTCGGCAATCGCCTTTCGACTACGAAGCAAAAGATGCTGTTTCTCAAATCTCGGAAGGCCTGATTGATCGGGGGTTAACCTCTGGATTCTAGTCTTTTCTAGATCGAGAGAATAGATCTTTGATCCTCATCGCCCAAGAACTGTCTCGGTCAATGACATCGGTTTCGTTATGACCACAAAGCGCTTCAGTCTTAGTGCCGCTTGACAGACTCCAACAGGTCTCAACCACATGGTAGTTGTTGAAAACGTCAGTGTAGCGTACGTATCCCTGGATGTAGAGAACCTTCAATCCGTTCAATTCCGGGTAATAATCCAATAATTCAACGATGTGGCTACGAAATTTCTCCTTCGGGCCTACGTCTTCGTTGTCCTGCTTCTCGTCTTCCTGAAGACTGATGTCGTCAGCTTTCTTGTCGGCTGAGAGACTATAGTCCACGATCAGATCTTTCGCCGGCGTATTCCCCTGGTTTTCGACTGAACAATCAAGTGTCAGATTGTTGTTATCGATATGCGCCGAGAAGTCGCTGATTGAGATGTACGCGCGTTGCCCGACCTCTAAGGATTGACGGCTTACCCAAAAGCTGCCGATGCTTACTATAGCTGCGACCAATGCAAGCAGGGGAGAAAGTAGCGCAAGTTTAACCGTAATTCGATGTGGCTTATCGGCCGTCTTTTCAGGTGTCGAGTCTTCGAAATACCAGACTTCACCTTTCAGCCCCAGCCAAGTCCTCCAACGCGCTCGCCGCTTCAGCATAGCCGTTTATGCTAGCACCGAGATTCTAGATTAGCTGAAATGATTGCATACGAGGCGACACAGCACGCTGCAAAATGAAGTGGAATTCTGCCGCTCAATTTTCACTTATTTGAGCGGTGGTCGTTCAAAATCGCTCTTTAGAGCCAAGAGCCGAGTTGTAAGAGACCCACCGCCCATCACTATCGCTTGCTGATGCGCGCGGTTCAGTTGCTAAAGAATCCTGTAGCAAAACTTCGGTCCGTCACTCCCGCCGTAATATAATCACCTCACTCCGCGTACAAGGTTCCTATGACCAAAAATAACTTCCGCCTCATGCTTCTCGCTTCGGCTCTGTCCTCGGCTCTGCTATTCACCTGCAGTATGGCCGCAACCGCACAAACCGATCGCTCCCAACAACACAAAGGCAAAGTGCTCGCCGCCTATTTTGAGGAGTGGAGTATCTACGGGGCAAACTACAACATCGCCGATATCCAAAATAGCGGAGCGGCCGACGTCTTGACGCACATTATGTACGCATTCGCCAATGTCAGCCCCAGCGGGCAATGCGCCATCGCGGATAGTTGGGCGGATTATCAGAGTCCCTATCTTCCCTCTGTAAACGGCCAGCCCTACGCCGGTCCGCTCTACGGGAATTTTGCCGCGCTTCTTCAACTCAAGCAGCTTCACCCGAAGTTGAAGGTCCTCATCTCGATCGGCGGAGCATCGGCCGCAAATACGGCTAATTTCTCGGCGGCGGCAGCGACAGCAGCCGGTCGTAGCCAACTGGCATCGTCTTGCATTGACATGTTTATCAACGGCAACCTAGCGCCAGGCGTGTCCGCAGCAGGCCTTTTCGACGGGATCGATCTCGATTGGGAGTTTCCGACCGCAGTCGATACAGAGAATTACACAGCTCTGGTTGCTGAATTTCGCGCACAGCTCGCCGCGCTCAGCACGAAAAAGAACGAAGCCTATCTGCTGACGATGGCGGCTCCGGCGGGTTCGCAGAATTATTCGAACATCCAATTGGCTGCCGTTGCTGAGCAGCTCGATTTTCTTAACGTGGAGACCTACGATTATCACGGCACGTGGGAAACCACCACCAATCACGCAGCACCGCTATTGGAATCTTTTTTCGATCCTGCACGTGGCGAGGGCTTCTACATTGACGGTACGATTGGCGCCTATCTTAAGGCCGGGGTGCCCGCTCAAAAACTGGTGCTCGGCATACCCGCTTATGGCCGTGGTTGGACTGGTGTTCCCAATACGAACTTCGGCCTGTATCAATCGTCGTTCGGCGCCGCACCGTCGCCTTCAGGCGATACTCTCGCTACGGACGGCACAGCGACTTACCGAACTCTCGCGACCTTAACCTCAAACGGATTCGCCGTTCACCACGATTTCTTCTCGTTTGCCGATTGGCTCTATAATCCAATGACCGAGACGTTCTGGACGTATGACGACCCCGCCTCCGTCAAGGTCAAAATGGGCTACGCCAAGCTTCGCGCGGGTGGCCTCCGAGGCGCGTTCGAGTGGGCGATTAAAGACGATGACGAAAACGCTACGATCCTAAAGACAATGGCCAAGGGCTTATCTTGGGCGCCGTAGATAGACAGTGTTTTGGCCGCCACCCGGTAGACTACGTACGTCAAAAATCTCGATCCCGTAGTGAATGGCCGGGGCCGTTTTTTCCCTTCTCGGGTTTAGCCAACTCATGATCTTTAAAGATGCGTTCAACTGTGCTCGCCACTAATGTTAGGGTTGTAGATAGCTATCCTAGTAGCTATACTGAACGCATGACTTACACCGTGGCGGAAGCCAAGAACAGGTTGCCTGAGCTCATCAAGCAAGCCGAGGCCGGCACGCGCATCACTATCACAAGGCGCGGTATTCCCGTAGTCGAGATCGTGGGTAAAGTCGAAGATTCACCGCGTAAGCGTGTCTTTGGTGTTCTCGGCAGTAAGAAAGTCGTAATTGATCCAGACTGGGCGCGGCCGCAGGAAGATATGGATGCCTGGCTTGCTGGCGACGTCTGATGGCGAGAAGATTTTTGCTGGACACGCACGTTGTCGTCGATGTTGGCAATAGCGGCGGCTTTGAAGCAATGCCCGCGAAAGTGCAGCGCATTCTCGAAGATCCAGACGTGGATCTTCTGCTCAGCGTAGCATCCGAAGTCGAAGTGGCAATCAAAAGCCGGATTGGCAAGCTTGGGTTAAGCAAGGAGGAGTTGGCAGCCATTTGCACTAATGCCGCAATCACCTCTTATCCGATTCGCCGTCGTCACGCTGATCGGCTGTTTGAGATGCCTTTACATCACAAAGATCCGTTTGACCGCCTAATTATCTCGACCGCCCTCAGCGACGATCTCCCGGTAATTTCGTGCGATAAGCAGTTTCGCAAGTATAAAGGGCTACGGGTCCTCTGGTAGAAAGGGTGAAAAAGAGGTGAAGTGTTATTAGAAATACAAATCGAACGTCCCATTCCCACTACCCGGCTTTGTTGCCTAAAAGTGTTCGTCTGATCAGGTCCGTTACAAAGCCGTACACCAGATGCGATGCGAGTGCGCTGACATGGGTGGAAAGCGGTGTCTTCGTGGGCGAACCGGATAATCCGAACGCCGGGACGGCGACTTCATCCGCAAATAGCCAGACGGCACCTCCGTAAACTGTTCCCCGGCCCGCGCGAGAGATGGGCAGCGTTTCGGCAGCCACACCGTAGACAGCGCCCACCAAGGTCCCGATGCCGTAATGGACAGCAGGGCCCGCTTTCTCCTTCTCGGGTTTCGTCAACTCGTGATCGAAGACGTGCTCGGAGATCGCCCTGGCAGTCTTTTGTGTTGCATCCTCATCTTGACTGCTGTACTTTTGCTGCTGGACGCCTTGTTTTTCGGCCAGCGCTTTCGACGCGGAGCTCTGTAGAGACTGAAACTGGTTCATGGCAAACGCGCCTGCCAGTCCTCCGATCGCCCCGGTAGCAAGACCGGCCCAAACACGTTTCTTAGTTGCCATTTATTTTCTCCCGTGGTGTTTGCATGAATTGAAGTCATTTTTATGATTCGAAGTTGCAGGAAGATATGTCATAAATCATGAGAGAAGGAGCTTCGTGAAACTTACTAGGCCGAGATTGATCCTGTGTTGGCTTGCGGCACCTCTTTACATCGGAGCTGGAGTGCTGCACTTTGCCTCGACCGATACGTTTGCAAAGGTTGTCCCTCCTTTCATTCCGAAGCACCGGCTGGTTGTTTATCTCAGTGGAGTGGCGGAAATTGCGGGAGGCCTTGGCCTGCTCGTGCCTAAGAGGCGCCGAATGGCCGGGTTCGGACTGGCCGCACTACTCACTGCCGTGTTTCCCGCCAACGTTTATATGGCTACGAATAACGTTCAGGTGACGCGCCAGCCTGTCCCGCATTGGATGCTGTGGGCCAGACTACCCCTGCAGGCGGTCCTAGTCTGGTGGGTTCTGTGGTGTAGCAAGCCGGGAAGCGAGCACGAATGATCGAGAGCTCCGGTCACATTGTCATCAAAGCTTGCCGGCGGCTTGTGAGTAAGTGCGCGACGGCCCGGCAGCCATCGGCCATTTCCGCGAATTGCTCAGGATCGAGCGATTGATAACCGTCCGACAAGGCCCGCTCCGGATTGGGGTGTACCTCAACGATCAGGCCGCACGCACCCGCCGCGACGGAAGCCAAAGCCATGGGCAGCACTTTGTCGCGCTTGCCTGTGCCATGGCTCGGATCGACGATGATCGGCAAATGACTCAGGCTTTGGACGGCAGGCACCACGCTGAGGTCCAGGGTATTTCTTGTGTGATCGGCAAAGGTGCGTACGCCGCGTTCGCAAAGAACGACGTTATAATTGCCTTCCGAAAGGATGTATTCGGCCGCCATGAGGAACTCTTCGAGGGTGGACGACATGCCGCGTTTGAGAAGAACGGGTTTGCGGGAACGACCGGCACGACGTAACAAGGAGAAATTCTGCATGTTGCGTGCGCCAATCTGTATGCAATCCGCGTATGCTTCCACCAAATCGAACGTTTCCGTGTCCATGGCTTCGGTAACAATGCCCAGGCCGGTTTCCTCTCTCGCGTCGGCCAAATAGCGCAAGCCCTCTTCGCCCAGGCCGTGAAAGCTGTAAGGAGAAGTGCGCGGCTTGTAAGCGCCGCCCCGAAGCAGTTGCGCTCCTGCGGCCTTCACGGCTCGCGCGGATTGGAGAATCTGTTCGCGGCTCTCCACCGAGCAGGGGCCGGCGCAGAGGACAAGCTCATCGCCTCCGACAGGCACGCCATGAATGGAGACCACCGTGCCTTCCTGCTTCATCTCGCGGCTCACCAGCTTGTAAGGTTTTGAGACCCGAATCGCTTCGGCCACGCCCGGCAGGTCTTCAAACTCCGACCGGTCCACAGGACCGCTATTTCCGGTGATGCCGACTGCCGTGCGCTGTTCCCCGGGGATAATATGGGACCTGAACCCAAGACTTTCAATCCGTTCGCAAACCCGCGCTATGTCGGCCGGCCCTGCTTGGGCCTTCATGACCACTAGCATGATAAGTACACCTCCCGCCCAGGCTCAAGTTCCCAATTCCTGGCGAATTCCTAGCGTACTGGATGCGTGGCGGCGCGGCGAAAGGTGACCGGAATCCCGAGTGGTTCACAACATATGGTTTACCCTGGAGTACACGGTAACTGTGCGCGCTTGTTCCGCCGGAAAAAGGTTGAACCGTGCCTCCCTGGCGCAGATTTCGCGGCAGGACCGTTCTTTGCTAACGCCATTGGCCCGGTTCGACGGGGCTCTCAATGACGTTACTTCAGGAGTGTTTCAGGCTCCCCGAATGTTGATATTGAAGAGGTTCGTTACTTTTTAGGAGCTATCCAACTCTTTCGAGCTTTGAACTATGATGCATATCTTGCAGTGCGAATCGAGCACATGAGCAGCGGCAAAACTCTTGCTCTTCCTTTCCGGAACTCGGTTCATTTCAGTCAAGAAGAAGCCTATGACTTAATGCGTAAGATGCTGTCCGGAGAAGCGGACACCGAGCAAATATCGCATACGCTTCAGTACCTGCGGCGGAAAGGCGAAACCATTGGAGAAATTGTCGGTTTTGCGTCGGCCATTCGCGACATGAGTCATCCTGTGATCTCTCCGGAACCCGAAGCGCCATTTTTGGATACCTGCGGAACGGGAGGGGACGGCGCGCATACTTTTAACATTTCCACGGCGGCTGCGTTCGTTGCGGCGGGTGCGGGATTGCAGGTGGCAAAACATGGGAATCGCAAGATTTCGAGCCAGTGCGGCAGCGCCGACGTGTTGGAGCAGCTCGGTATTCCACCAACTCTTACGGCCACCCAGACAGCAGAGTGCATTCGGCAGATCGGCATCGGATTTTTATATGCACCATCGCTGCACCCGGGAATGGCGCATGTGCAAGAAGCGCGCCGTACCCTGATGGGGCGAACTGTGTTTAATCTTCTAGGCCCGCTGACAAATCCGGTCCGGGCGCGCGTACAACTCATTGGCGCCTATTCGGTACGCGCGGCGGAGATGCTAGCCCAAGCCGCGGCGCGTCTGGATATCGAACGTGCTTTCGTTGTACATGGGTCGGATGGATTAGACGAGATCACGACAACCGGTCTGACCACCGTGTTTCAAGTGGAAGACGGACAGGTGCAGAAAGGGCAGTGGACTCCGGCAGACTTCGGAGTTGCGCCTTCCTGTATTGACGACTTGAATGGAGGCGATGTCCAGACGAACGCCCAGATCATTCAGGCTATCTTAAACGGCGAGACCGGCCCGAAGCGCGACATTGTTGTGGTGAACGCGGCTGCGGCGCTATTTTGCGCCCGGAAAACAGACGATTTGAAGACTGCGGTTTCCTTAGCCGGGGAGTCTATCGATAGCGGTGCGGCACGGCGCAAGCTGGAGCAACTGTCCGAGTATGTGAAGGAGTTAGCGCCTAATGAAGACGTTTGAGATTCGGGAGTTCGGATTAGACAAGTTGGCGCTTGTCGATCGGGAAGCACAGCGTCCCGGCAATGGTGAAGTGCTGGTGAGCATGAAAGCCGCCTCGCTGAACTATCGGGATTACATGGTGGTTCAGGGCATATACAACCCAAAGATGAAACTCCCGATGATCCCGCTTTCCGATGGCGCCGGATTGGTGGAGGAAGTGGGCGAGGGCGTTACGCATTTCAAAAAAGGCGATCGTGTGGCGGCTTGCTTCATGCAGCGATGGATCGATGGGCCTCCTACACCGGAGAAGGGAGCGTCCGCGCTGGGAGGCTCGATCGACGGGGTTCTCCGCGAGTCTGATGTCTTTTCAGAAAGCGGGTTGGTGTCAATCCCCGACCAGTTGTCGTTCGAAGAGGCTGCCGCTTTGCCCTGTGCGGCAGTAACGGCATGGCACGCACTGTTCGAGCATTCGCCCATGGTTCCCGGTGAAACGGTTTTGATTCAGGGCACCGGCGGCGTTTCCATCTTTGCGTTGCAGTTTGCGAAAGCGGCCGGTCTTCGCACGATCGTGACTTCGAGCAGCGATGAAAAGCTGGCCCGTGCGCGGGAACTCGGGGCGGACGAGACGGTGAATTACAAGAAAACGCCCGACTGGGATCAAGAAGCGCGAAAACTGACCGGCGGCGCGGGCGTGGACCACATCGTGGAGGTGGGGGGAAGTGACACCATGCCCCGTTCCCTCCGCGCCATTCGCACGGGCGGAGCCATCAGCATGATCGGCGTCCTGAGCGGGAAGGAAAGCACCGTGAGTCCAGCATCAGTTTTGATGAACAGCATACGGCTGCAAGGAATCTATGTTGGTTCTCGTGCAATGTTCGAAAGTATGAACCGGGCCATCTCGTTTCACCAAATCCGGCCGATGATCGACAAAGTATTTCCTTGGCTGGAAGCCCCGGCAGCATTACAGTATTTCGCGAAACAGCAACACTTTGGAAAAGTCTGCCTTAAATTTTAGCTTTCAACAGGGTTAGACTGCCATTATTCGAATGGGGTATCGTCTTCGCCCGTATCGGCCGCGAGATTCTCAAATTTCGTGAATCGGTTCAGATAAGCGAGCTTCACGCGGCCGGTAGGGCCGTTGCGCTGCTTAGCCAGAATCAGTTCCGCCATGCCCTTTAGGCTTTCCTTGTCAGGCCGGTAGACTTCTTCGCGAAAAATAAAGCCCACCATGTCGGCATCCTGCTCGATACTTCCCGATTCGCGAAGATCGCTCAGCATGGGCCGATGATCGCCCGGGCGCGTCTCCGGAGCGCGACTAAGCTGCGATAGTACGAGAAACGGCACGCGCAGCTCCTTCGACATCAACTTGAAGCCGCGGGAAAGCGAACTGATCTCCTGCACGCGATTTTCAAACCGGCCGCGTCCCTGCATAAGTTGCAGGTAGTCGACCACGACCAGCCCTAGATCCTGTTCGGCTTGCAGGCGGCGCAGCTTGGAATGAATATCCATCAGGTTGATGCCCGCCGTATCGTCAATGAACAATGGCGATTCCACCATGTTGTACATAGCGTTCTGCAGCGCATGCCGCTCGTCCGGGTTCAGATAACCGGCGCGAAATCGTTGCTGATCGACCATCGCCGCAGCGCAAATCAACCTCGTGAGTAGCGACTCCTTCGACATTTCGAGCGAGAAAATCGCAACAGCTTTCGGATTGGTCTTGTTCGTGGCAACGTTGTACGCCATGTTCAAGGCGAGTGCTGTTTTCCCCATGGCAGGACGCGCCGCCAGAATGATGAGTTCTCCCTCACGCAGGCCGCCCGTCATCTCGTCGAACTTCATGAAGCCGGTGCTGATGCCCTTGATGCGCTTGGTCGTGTCCAGAAAGGCATTGATGCCGCCGTCGTACTCGGTAATGATCTGCGCCGGGCTGGAGAGTGCATTTTTTGACTGCACATCGCCCAGCTTCATGAAGGCGTCTTCGACTACGCCGAGAATCTGGTGAGCCTCGTCGTCGCACGCTAAGCAGCGATTGATGGTGTCCTGCGACACCGTGATGATGCGGCGCAGCAGTGATTTTTCCTTGACAATCCCCACATAATTGTCCAGGTTGTGCAATTGCGGCAGCCCATCATCGAGGGAAACGAGGTAGCTGAGGCCATCTACCGATTGCAACTGACCGTAACGCATCAACTCATTGGCAAGAGTGACGCGGTCGATCGTGTCTCCACGGTCGTGGAGGTCGGCCATGCGCAGAAAGATGCGCTTGTGCTTTTCGAGGCTGAAATCATCAGCGGTCAGACTTCCCGCCACCTGAAGAAAGGCCGTTTCGCTGCTCATAATCGCGCCGAGCACAAAACGTTCCGCATCCAGGTTATCGGGAAGTGGATGGTCGAGACTAAGTTCGCGAACAGCCATATTGGGAACTCGTTCAACGTAGCCTACGGGCTAACGTAACTCAAGCGAAATCGCAGAGGATACTTTGTGTCCACATGTCAATCGCAAGAAAGCAGAGCGAAACGTGCCCGAAAAAAAGAGTTTTCCACAGCGCTTCCTCACCACATTTTCCTACAAAAATGTTTTGGAAGGGAGTGGGACCCTGAATTTTCCCGAAAGGTTGTTATACTTCGACTAAATGGTTCAAGTCGCACACCGCTACCACGATCACCATCGCACGATCGTTCTATAGAGGCCTTGCGCGTTTAACTTCTGAGCTACTAAGGAATTGCAAAAGGCCCGCCAGCACCGGCGGGCTTTTTTGTTGCAGAAAATGGAATGAGCGAACTTCTCGATTTCGATAAACAAGGCGGCTTGATAGCTGCCGTGGTCCAGGATGCCAAGACCCGGCGGGTATTGATGGTGGGCTACATGAACCGTGAGGCATTCGACAAAACTCTGGCGACGGGGCGTGTGACGTTTTATAGCCGTTCGCGCCAGACGCTTTGGACGAAGGGCGAAAGTTCCGGGCATTATCTTCTGCTGAAATCTATTGCAACCGATTGCGATGCCGATACCTTGCTTGTGACTGCGGAATCCATGGGGCCTGGCGTCTGCCATAACGGATACGAGAGCTGTTTTTATCGTAATTGGAAGGAAGGCGCCTGGGTGGAAAGCGAGGCGCCTGTCTACGACCCCGGCGCGGTGTACGGAGCCGGAAAACAATGAAGTTGAAGCTAGGCATCCCGAAAGGCAGCTTAGAACAGGCGACCATCGATTTGTTTCGAAGGGCCGGGTTTACTATCACGACGGCGAGCCGCAGCTATTATCCGGCGATCGACGATCCCGAGATTGAGTGCATGTTGATCCGGGCTCAGGAAATGGCCCGGTATGTACAGGATGGTGTGCTGGATGCAGGGCTCACGGGACGTGACTGGGTGGAGGAGAACGAGGCCGACGTGGAAACGATTATTGACCTCATTTACGCAAAGCAGAGTTTCGGCAAGGTGCGGTGGGTCTTGGCCGCGCCGGAGTCCTCGCCCTTTCACAAAGTCGAAGACCTTCAAGGCAAAACAATTGCTACTGAATTGGTCGGCACCACAAAGCGCTATCTGGCGAGCAGAGGCGTGAAGGCGCGCGTGGAGTTTAGCTGGGGCGCAACGGAAGTAAAGCCTCCCGACCTGGCCGACGCCATTGTGGAGGTGACCGAAACCGGTTCCTCGCTGCGTGCCAATAAGTTGAGGATTCTCGAGACGGTGATGGAATCGAATACCCAACTGATTGCGAATCGCGAGTCCTTGTCCGATGATTGGAAGCGCCGAAAACTGCTGGACATCAAGACTCTTTTGGAAGGGGCCATGAATGCGCTCGGCAAAGTCGGATTGATGTTAAATGTGAAGAAAGAGGATTTGTCGAGTGTACTCGCGGTGTTGCCGGCTTTGAAAAATCCAACTATCGGGCAGCTTAGCGACGATACTTGGCTTGCTGTCAACACGATCCTGGAGGAAGCAACGGTGCGCAACATCATCCCGCGTTTGAAAGAGGCCGGGGCGCAAGGAATTGTTGAATATCCCCTCAACAAAATCGTGATGTAGCAGCGATGATCAAGATCATTTCCATACAAAACGCCCGCGATTTGCCGGTGCGCCGCAGCAGCGAGATCTCCCAATATGAAGGTGTCGTTGGGCCCATTCTTCGTGCGGTGCGCGATGAGGGCGATGCGGCGTTGCTGCGTTATGCACGCCAGTTCGACAATCTCGGCGACGCTCCTTTGCGGGTTTCCGAGGAAGAGATGGCGGATGCTGCCAAGCGGATGAGTCCCGATATCTGCAAAGCCGTACAAACGGCGGCAGCGAACATTCGTGAATTCGCCATCGCGCAGTTACCCAAAGAAGTCTTTAGGGAGTTTTCGCCAGGCCGTAAGCTGGGCTGGATCGTGCGGCCGCTGGATGCGGTAGGATGCTACATTCCTTCCGGCCGTTATCCGTTACCTTCTACGTTATTGATGACTGCTGTGCTGGCGCAAACCGCCGAGGTGCCACGGATTTGCGTCACTTCGCCGAAGCCTTCCCCGGAAATACTGGGCTGCGCTCACCTGCTGGGCGTTCGCGAGGTGTATCGTGTCGGCGGCGCGCAGGCAATCGCGGCCATGGCTTATGGTACTGAGACGATCGCGCGGGTAAGCCGGATCGTCGGTCCCGGAAACGTCTATGTTGCCGCTGCGAAGAAGTTGCTTGCCGGAGAAGTGGGTATCGATTTTGTGGCGGGGCCTACCGAGATTGCAATCCTGGCGGAGGACGGCGACGCACGGATCATCGCAGCCGATATGTTGGCGCAAGCTGAGCACGATGTCACGGCCTCGGCCATGCTCATCACCACCTCACAAACCCTGGCGGGGGCGGTCTCGGCTGCCATCGAGAGTCAATTGACGACGCTCCCGACCGCAGACGTCGCGAGACAGGCCATTGATCGTGACAGCGCCATTTTCGTTGTTCCGAATGCGGACATTGCGGTCGACGTCGTGAACGCGATCGCTCCCGAGCATCTCAGCCTGCACGATTCCACATTGCTGCCTAGGATTCAAAACGCGGGTACGGTGTTCCTGGGGCCCGACTCGCCTGAATCGGCAGGGGATTATGCGGCTGGACCCAGCCATGTCCTACCGACCGGCGGAGTAGCCCGGCTGCGCGGCGGACTCACGCCAGCGGATTTCGTAAAGATTATTTCGGTTCAACAACTGTCAAGTAACGCTTTGCACGAATTAGCCCCAGCGATCACGGCACTTGCACGGGCTGAAGGACTAGAGGCGCATGCGCGCTCTGTGGAGGTTCGATCTGTCTAATAATTCATTTGCCGAAGTATCCAGCGAAACGGTACTACGCCCTCGCGAAGCGGTCCTGCGTATGGAGGAATACCATCCGCCCACGGGAGGCCGCCGGAATAAGCTACGCTTGGACTTCAACGAAAATACCGTCGGCGCGCCGCCTCACGTCCTCGACTTCATCAAGCGCTATTTGACAGCAGCCGATCTTTCCATCTATCCGGAATACGATCACGCCCTCGAAGATCTCTGCCTGCACTTTTCCGTGAATATCGATGAGTTGACGCTCACGAATGGCACCGACGAAGCGATACAGATTCTGATAAACACGTACGTGGACGATAACGATGAGGTCTTGCTGCTTCGTCCTTCGTATGCGATGTACAAGTTCTATAGCCAGCTTGCAGGCGCGAAGATCGAAGAGATTGACTACGCCCCCGGGACGCTTGCATTCCCAACGGATGAACTGTTGGAACGAATCACGCCTGCAACTCGCGCCGTCCTCATCAGTAATCCGAATAATCCGACTGGTACGGGAACAGACCTGCGAACTATCGAAGCGATCCTTGAGAAAGCTTCGAACACAGCCGTGCTGATCGACGAAGCATACTACGAATTCAGCGGCATCACCGCCCTTCCGCTCATCGACCGCTATCCCAATCTATTTGTGAGCCGGACATTTTCGAAGACCTACGGCATGGCGGCCATGCGCTGCGGGTGCTTATTCTCGCGTCCCGGAAACATTGCCCACGTCAAAAAAACGCAATCGCCCTATAGCGTGAACGCTCTGGCGGCAATGGCGGCTCGCATTGCGATTCAAGACGAAAAGTTTGTCGAAGAGTATGTGCTGGAAGTCCTCACGGCAAAGGAACTGCTCTACGTGGGGCTGGAACGCCTGAACATCCCTTACATCCGAAGCCAAGCGAACTTCGTCCTGTTCGACGCCGGAGAACGAGCCATTCCTATCCGTGATGCATTGAAGAACAGGGGAGTTCTGGTGCGCGACCGAAGCTACGAGATTCCCGGCTGCGTACGCGTCACCATCGGAACCAGAGATCAGGTGCAGCAATTTTTGGACGAGCTGGAGCAAGTCTGGTGAAATCCCCGCAGATCGCCCCTGACGTGATCGTATTCGACATGGATGGAGTGCTGGTGGAAGTGAGCGCTTCCTACCGCGAGGCGATCCGTGAAACCGTGCAGCACTTCACGGGCGAACTCGTCTCCCCCGACCTGATTCAAGACTTCAAGAATGCGGGTGGCTGGAATAATGATTGGCTCCTTTGTCATCGCTTGATTGCCGATCGCGGCAAGACAGTGGACTACGCCGACGTAGTGGCTTATTTCAATCGGATTTTCCTTGGTGAAAATGGTGACGGATTGATCCAGAATGAGGTATGGATGCCCTCCGAAGGTTTGTTGGAGCGTCTGCAGAACGTAGCAACGCTGGCCATTTTCACAGGCCGCGCGCAGTATGAGGCCGATGCGACGCTCGGTAAATATGCGAGCGGCATTCGTTTTCAGCCGTTGGTGACCGACGATTCGGTGCCCAACCCGAAGCCAGCCCCCGACGGCCTTCTTCAAATTCAGCAGCAGCATCCCGGAAAGACGATCTGGTACTTGGGCGATACCGTTGATGATGCGCGAAGCGCTCAGGCGGCCGGTGTGCCTTTCATCGGCGTATCCACCCCGCACAATCCGCGCCACGAAGAGATCGCCAGCATCCTTCGGAGTCTTGGCGCCTTCACGGTGCTGAAGGACATCAATGAGCTGGAAGCCTTGGTGGGGGACGCCTCCCGCTAGCGGCGTTGAAAAATGGTATGAGAGAAGCGTGCATCGAACGCAACACCAAGGAAACGCAGATCACGGCCCGTCTGCAAATTGACGGCGCAGGCCAATACCAGATATCGACCGGCGTCCGCTTTCTGGATCATATGCTGGAGTTGTTTAGCAAACATGGCGCCTTCGATCTGGAGTTGACGGCCACCGGCGACCTGGATGTGGACCAACATCATACAGTCGAGGACACGGGCATCGTATTAGGCGATCTGTTTGCGAAGGCGCTCGGCGATCGCCGCGGCATCAATCGCGCCGGCTATTTTGTTCAGGCTATGGATGAGTCCCTGGCGGTCGTCGCTGTGGACCTGGGCGGTCGGCCCACGCTTGTCCTCGATCAGCAAGTGAATGTGGTTCAGGTGGGAGATCTTCAAACCGAGCTGCTCCACGATTTCTTCGAAGGCTTCACCAACCATGCTGGCGCAAACCTGCATGCCAAGGTGATGTACGGGCGCTCCAATCATCACAAGATTGAAGCCGTCTTCAAATGTTTTGCGCGTGCTATGCGGTACGCCTGCTCCACCGACGAGCGCCTCAAAGATCAGCTTCCCTCCACAAAAGGTTTGTTATGAGGAAAGGCCTGCTATGACGACAATCGTCGATTACGGCGCTGGCAATTTGCGCTCGGTGGAGAACACGCTTGCTGCTTTAGACGCGCAGTATATCGTCACAAACAATCCGAAGGCGGTTCAACAATCCACAAAGCTGATCTTGCCCGGCGTGGGACACTTCGGGCAAATGATGCGGGCGCTGGACCAACTTAGCCTGCGTGATGCCGTAAAGGAGCGCATTCATGCCGGTGTGCCATTTCTCGGTATCTGCATCGGGCTGCAGTGCTTGTTCGAAGACAGTGAGGAATCGCCCGGCAGCGAGGGCTTGGGAATCTTCCCCGGCACGGTGAAACGATTCGTCGGCGATGCTCGAATTCCGCACATGGGATGGAATTCGCTTTCGCAAACGAGACCATGCCGCTTATTGAACGGTCTGGGAGACGCCCCATTCACCTACTTCGCCCATAGTTACTATGCGCCGATTGTAGATGCCACGGCGGCCACCTGTACTTACATCCATCCGTACACGGCGGTGCTGGAGCAAAGCAACGTGTACGCCGTGCAGTTTCACCCTGAAAAATCCGGCACCGCGGGTCTGCGCGTCATCGACAACTTTCTTCAACTATCATGTTGACCAAACGAATCATTCCCTGTCTTGATGTCACCGGCGGCCGTGTCGTAAAAGGAGTGAATTTCGTCGATCTTCGCGATGCCGGAGACCCGGTGGAACTGGCCGAACGTTACAACCTGCAGGGCGCCGATGAATTAGTATTCCTCGATATCACCGCATCGAGCGATGCTCGCGACATCATGGCCGACGTGGTGGCCCGCACGGCGCGAAAGGTATTCATTCCGCTGACAGTCGGCGGCGGCATCCGCACCGTGGCCGACGCCCGTAAGATTATTTTGTCGGGTGCCGACAAAATAAGCGTCAACACCGCTGCAGTGTATCGCCCGGAACTAATCCGCGAACTCAGCGAAGAATTTGGAGCGCAAGCGGTCGTGCTCGCGATCGATGCCAGAAGAAATGGAACCGGCACTTGGAATGTTTTTACGAAGGGCGGCCGGCATGATGAAGGGATCGACGCCGTTGAGTGGGCCCAGCGCGGCGAAGCGCTCGGCGCGGGAGAAATTTTGCTGACCTCCATGGACACCGATGGAGTGCAGACCGGCTTCGACTGTCCTCTCACTCGCGCCGTTGCACGGGCGACAACAATTCCCGTGATTGCGTCCGGCGGGGCAGGGAAACCTGCTGATTTTGTTAGTGTTTTGACCGAAGGCAGCGCGGACGCGGCGCTGGCCGCCTCCGTCTTCCACTACGGGAAATATTCCGTGGCAGATCTAAAACGAGCTTTGGAGCAGGCCGACATTGCCGTCCGGCCATCCGTAGCATGATCATTCCTTGCATCGACCTCATGGACGGAAAAGTCGTCCAGCTTGTGCAAGGCCGTGAGAAAGCTCTGGAAGGGCAATCGCCGGAACGCATGCTGGAGGAGTTCTCCGGCTTTCCTGAAATTCAGGTTATCGATCTGGATGCCGCCATGGGCAAAGGCTCCAACAACGAGATCGTGAAGTCTCTGGCCGCGCGCACAAAGATCCGGGCCGGCGGCGGCGTCAGAACTCCCGAACGCGCCAAAGAGCTACTGAATCAGGGTGTGCATCGCGTGATCGTCGGCACCGCCGCGTTCTCAGTGGAAGGGCTGAATACTGCGTTGTTGCAGGAAATGTCCCGAGCCGTTGGCCCTGATCGCCTCACAATTGCGCTCGATAGCAAGGACGGCTATATCGTGGTAAAGGGCTGGCGCGAATCGACGCATTGGACCGCGACTGAAGTAATCGGCCAACTCGAGTCCTATTGTTCCGGCTTTCTCTGCACCTATGTTGACAAGGAAGGCATGATGCAAGGAACCGATCTTGCCTGGTTCAAGAGTCTGCGCCATGCAACCGCCCATGAGCTGATCGCTGCTGGTGGCATCACTACCATGGACGACGTGGAGGAATTGACGCGACTCGATATTCACTGCGCAATCGGCATGGCCATCTACACTGGGCGCATGTCCTTGGACGAACTCCGGAAGGTGAATAGCTCTTTGGCGGGCGGTTCAATCGCCAGTCAGCGGAACTCACACGGATGACACGCTATTTCTGCTTTTGACATCTAAAACTAACGAGGTATTAGGAATGAACAGAAAACCAATCCGGTGGTTGGCCCTGGGGAGTGCGTTAGCTTTTAGCGCTACTCTCTCGCTCCAAGCTGCCGGGCCCACGCCCGACAACAGCGACGCAAAGAATGTCATTACCGGCAAAGCCGTGTTCGATAGCTATTTAACCGAAAAACCGGGCACTTTCCGGAAGATTACGGTCGCCGACTTGCCGCAACCTTTTGCGACAAAGGGTGTCGGCAACCCACCTACTGTCGTTCCGCGCCCGGCGAATGCCTGGCCCAAGGCGCTCGCAGGCTTTAAAGTCGATCTGTACGCAAACGGAGACCTGACCGATCCACGCGAACTTCGTGCCGCTCCCAATGGCGATGTATTTCTGGCCGAAACCAGTAAAGGCGAGATCAAAGTATTTCGCGGCATCACGAAAGACGGCAAGCCGAAACAAACGTCCACCTTTACTACCGGTCTGCCCAACCCGTTTGGCATCGCGTTTTATCCGGTCGGTAAAAATCCGCAATGGGTCTATATCGGCAACACCGATTCGGTAGTGCGTTTTCCCTATAAAACCGGCGATCTCAAAGCGAGCGGGCCGGCTGAGACCATCGTTCCCGACCTGCAGGCTAAGGGCGGCCACAGCACGCGAGACTTGGCCTTTTCACCGGACGGTACAAAGCTGTTCGTCGCAGTCGGCTCAGGTTCGAATATCGATAATCCCGACACCCATCCCCGGGAAAAGGTTCGTGCACAGATTCGCGAATACACGCCGGAGGGCAAGTTCGTCAAGATCTACGCCTCTGGTATTCGAAATCCTGTCGGCATCTCGGTTAATCCGACCACAGGGCAACTATGGTGCTCCACCAACGAACGTGACATGCTCGGCGACAACTTAGTTCCCGACTACATCACGCACGTTCAGGATGGAGGCTTCTACGGCTGGCCCTGGTACTACATGGGCGACCATCACGATCCAAGACTACCCGCAAGGCCGGATCTGGCAAACAAAGTGACTGTTCCGGATGTCCTGCTCCAGCCCCATAACGCATCGCTGGAGCTAACCTTCTACGAAGGGAAACAATTCCCAAAGCAGTACACGGGCGACGCCTTTGCCGCGGAGCACGGCTCCTGGAATAAAGCGGTCCGTGCTGGTTATGAAGTGATACGGGTGCCTCTTGATAACGGAAAAGCGGTCGGCGATTACGAGGATTTTCTCACCGGCTTTGTTACGCCCGCAGGCGAAGTATGGGGGCGTCCCGTCGGCGTCGCGGTAGCCCCGGACGGCTCCCTGCTTGTGTCGGATGACGGTTCAAACTCGATTTGGCGCGTTTCCTACGTTGGCAAGAAATAGCGGATTCATTGGAGTGTACCAGGGCGAGACTGCTAACTCGTAGTCTCGTCCTGGCTGCGTTCCGGTTGTTGCCGGGTGTAGGCCAGTGATCGTAACCAGCGATTATAGATAGGTGCGCATCGTTTACGCCGCCGCTGTCTTTTGCGCTTGCTTCCTGTCATTGCTGGCGGCGGCTCGGTCGGATTCTCCAAATCTCGGACACAGTTCTTCCGCCACGCTGCTCAACATCCCTCGTCAGATCGCATTCGTTTCCCCTCCCGATTCTTACGATACGGCGATCCGGCTAGTGAGCTGGAATCTCGACCGTGGGAAGCAACTCTCCACCATTGAGGCCGAACTCGCCCGTCATCCGGCGGATCTTTGTCTATTTCAGGAGGTCGATTGGAACGCCAAGAGAACCGGAAACGCCGATATTGCCGTCGAACTGGCGCGGTTTCTCCGCCTCAACTTGGCCTACGGTATTGAATTTGAGGAACTGAGCCAGGAAGAAAACGGAAAACCTGCCTACATCGGCCAAGCCACCCTCACCCGCCTCTCGCTTCGAAACGCCAGAGTCCTACGGTTTCGAGAGCAGTCAGGCTTCTGGAAGCCGCGCAACTGGCTGCCATCCTCCTTGCCGCTCATGCAGCGGCGTGCTGGGGGCCGCATCGCTCTAGTGACCGAACTGCAGCTTCACGGAGGTCTTCTGGTGGTTTACAACGTTCACCTGGAAAGCCGGAGTACCGGCCGCATTCAGATGAGGCAGTTTGATGAGATATTGTCTGATCTGAAGCGGTATCCGCCCGAAACAGCCACGATCGTCGGTGGCGATTTCAACTCGAAGTACTTTCCCTCCATTTTTCTGAAAAAACTAGAACAGCAAGGCTTTCGCAGCGCGACAGGCGAACGCATTGAGCGTACGCATTCTATCGCCATGGCCCTCGATTGGATCTTTGTACGCGGGCCGTTACGGGTGAAAACCGGTCAGGTTCGAAGAGACTTCAAGGGTTCCGATCACTACCCCATTTATGCGGAAATCAGCACAGAGGCGATGAGGCAGTCAAAGTAAGCCTCGGGCCTCTAGTGCCCGCGTCGGCTAGGGAGTTCCGCGTAGTTCGTCGCTCGCTGCCTGGTCTCGCTCCATTTCACCAGAGCAATCCCTACAAAGATCACCGCCATCGCGACAAGTTCGCGCGAGCCGAAAGGTTCAAGAAAGAATAGAGAGCCCAGCAGAACCGCAACGATGGGGTTGACAAAGGTATAGATCGAAACCAGCGCTACCGGCAATCGGGCCATCGAATAGATAAAGGCTGTGTAGCCTACTATGGAGCCGAAAACAACCAGATAGGCCACCGCCAACTCGGAGCGCAGCGTAATCGAGGAAGGAAGCCTCTCCAACAGGCCCGCCGGCAGAAACATGACCAGGCCAGCACCCATTTGTTGAATGGCACCGGTTAGAAAGGGCGAAGCCCGGGTCTTCACCCGCTTTTGCAGGAGCGCTCCCAGCACCCATCCCACCGCACTCACCTGAAGAATAAAAAAGCCGCTGGCGGTACGGCCATGCCAGCCTTCCCGCAGCGCCGTAGGAAGGATCAGAAAAGCCACGCCGAACAGTCCCACTAACAGTCCGCGAACCGTGGCCGCAAGCGGTCTGGTGCCGCCAGGTAACAGGCTGTCTATTCCCACCATCCAGAACGGGACTGTCGTATACATCAGTGCAGCCAGCCCGCTCGGGATCCATTGTTCGGCGATAGCTAGAAACCCATTCCCGATGCCGATACAGATGACTCCGCACAATGCGGTCAGCAAAAACTCCTGCATTCCCGGCATTCTGACTCGCGCCACGCGGGCCGCTAGTAACAGAATGCCGCCCGAAATTGTATAGCGAATGGCGATCAGATACAACGGCGGCAGGCTTTCGATCGAAATCCGAATGCCGAGATACGTGGTGCCCCAAAATACGCATACGGCCGACAATGCCAGGTAAGCCCAACGTTTGTCCGTTTCCCCCTCGCGCTTGCTCAAATCATTTCAATAGTAGCTTGAGATCAGCTTCGTCCAGCACCGATTACCTGAGGCCCAACAGGTGAAACAAAAGGTAGAGGGCGAACGAGAAGATGCCCGCGCCCAGCGGCACGCCTACCGGCAGAGTCAATACCCACTGCGATGCGTTCCATCCATCATCGTGCCGACCGAGCGTGCAGGCTACTGCCACCTGCCCCCGAACCTCCGTGGGTGCCATCGTTCAATATTGGCGCCAAACCCCTGGCGCTCGAACGACCGCCTTGAAGATCCTGCTGCTTAGCGGGCGAATTCAACACGTACTGGTCCGGCAAAATGCCCACCAAAGATCAACCACCAATCCCATTCCCTTCTGTCTATCATTCAATCCGTGAAAAAAGCTGGCTACAGGACAGGTGAGATAAAGAAGAATTCAGATCAGTGTCGGTGTCCGGTCGTTCTCGGGAGCTTTGAGCAGCGACCGCTTCCGAACCCCCCCCTCTTGCGGGTGAGATCAACAATGAAGCAAACACATTCTTTGCATGTGCCCACTTGGCACACTCTCTGAAGGAATGCTCGGCGCTAAACAGCAAATTAGGGAATTCAACAATATAATAGGCGGCACTGGGCAGCCCGCACACGTTGTGCAGCACTGAAATCCACCAACATTACAAAACAAAAATACTTTCGAAATAATACTTGCGGTCGCTGCAGCCCTCTGTTACTCTACAAGAGTCGCAGCGAGCTTAGGCAAGCGGCGGAATGGCGAAGGCAAGCAATTGAAAAGCGATTGCCAACGCCGGTTGAGATTTGATAGAGTAACTGAAGGGTGGTTTAAGTAGCTGCCCAACGGGAAGTAAATAATGTAAAGATTCGGTCGCTAGGCCGGATTCGATTGGGCTCCAAAGCAGTTCTCAAGCAGTCCTGAAAGTCATTCAAAAACTACCGTCAGTATAGATGAGTTTGCCTTTTAAAGAGCGGATTCACCTTCAATATCGGGGAAAGCCCGAGAATATTTCGAATGCCAAAGCGCCCTGGTCCACGAAAATGTGGTGTGGTGTTTTAGTATTCAAACGGCTTTCGAGGCCGGCAATAGTCAGATTTTTCGAAGTAATTCGGATCGTCTGACAACCTGCACAGTTGTTTGACAATCTGGTTGGACGCAATGAAGTAATTCGTCAGATTTTTTGAGTAATAACCGGAGCGAAACGATCCTGTTGCGGACGAGGTCACGCCTTTTTAGGTGAGCCAAAAGTCCAAAAGCAGGGTCACTTTAAACAGATCAAACGAGAGTTTGATCCCGGCTCAGAATCAACGCTGGCGGCGCGCTTAACACATGCAAGTCGAGCGAGAAAAGGGGCAACCCTGAGTAAAGCGGCGTACGGGTGAGTAACACGTGGATTATCTACCTTTTAGTGGGGAATAACTTTGGGAAACCGAAGCTAATACCGCATAAGCCTGTAAAGGGAAAGCAGCAATGCGCTGGAAGAAGAGTCCGCGGCCGATTAGCTAGTTGGTGAGGTAACGGCCCACCAAGGCGACGATCGGTAGCCGGCCTGAGAGGGCACACGGCCACACTGGCACTGAAACACGGGCCAGACTCCTACGGGAGGCAGCAGTGGGGAATCTTGCACAATGGAGGAAACTCTGATGCAGCGACGCCGCGTGAGCGATGAAGCCCCTCGGGGTGTAAAGCTCTTTCGGCAGGAACGATAATGACGGTACCTGAAGAAGAAGCTGCGGCTAACTACGTGCCAGCAGCCGCGGTAATACGTAGGCAGCAAGCGTTGTTCGGAATTACTGGGCGTAAAGAGTGTGTAGGCGGTGCTCTAAGTTTGGTGTGAAATCTCCCGGCTCAACTGGGAGGGTGCGCCGAAAACTGGAATGCTTGAACATGGGAGAGGAAAGCGGAATTCCTGGTGTAGCGGTGAAATGCGTAGATATCAGGAGGAACACCTGCGGTGTAGACGGCTTTCTGGACCATTGTTGACGCTGAGACACGAAAGCGTGGGTAGCAAACAGGATTAGATACCCTGGTAGTCCACGCCCTAAACGATGCATACTTGGTGTCGGCCATTCAGTTGGTCGGTGCCGGAGCTAACGCGTTAAGTATGCCGCCTGGGGAGTACGTTCGCAAGGATGAAACTCAAAGGAATTGACGGGGGCCCGCACAAGCGGTGGAGCATGTGGTTTAATTCGACGCAACGCGAAGAACCTTACCTGGGCTCGAACGGCTTCAGATCGCCGGTGGAAACACTGGCTTTCCCGCAAGGGACTGGAGTCGAGGTGCTGCATGGCTGTCGTCAGCTCGTGTCGTGAGATGTTGGGTTAAGTCCCGCAACGAGCGCAACCCTTGTCCTGTGTTGCTAACCCCTTAAAAGGTGCACTCTCAGGAGACCGCCAGCGATAAGTTGGAGGAAGGTGGGGATGACGTCAAGTCATCATGGCCTTTATGTCCAGGGCTACACACGTGCTACAATGGACGGTACAAAGCGCTGCGAACTCGCGAGAGGAAGCTAATCGCAAAAAACCGTTCTCAGTTCGGATTGCAGGCTGCAACTCGCCTGCATGAAGCTGGAATCGCTAGTAATGGCATATCAGAACGATGCCGTGAATACGTTCCCGGGCCTTGTACACACCGCCCGTCACATCACGAAAGTGGATTGTACTAGAAGCCTGCGCGCTAACCCGCAAGGGAGGCAGCGGTCCAAGGTATGATTCATGATTGGGGTGAAGTCGTAACAAGGTAGCCGTAGGAGAACCTGCGGCTGGATCACCTCCTTTCTAAGAGAGAAAGTGGCTGGAGCTACGGAAGAAATCACTTCGGTGATTAGTAAGTGGCAGCCTTTCCAGTCCATATCCGACTCTGGATCTCCACTCGAATTATTTGATATTGCTTCTGTTGCTCGTGCTGGTCATGAGTAGCGGCGTCCAATTGGCCTCGATTACATCTTTGTGTCGGCTGGCAATCCTAACTGAATTGTCAGCCGGGTATAAGAGGGGCTGTAGCTCAGCTGGGAGAGCGCCTGATTTGCATTCAGGAGGTCGCCGGTTCGATCCCGACCAGCTCCACCAGTTTGTTCTATGGTATAAATAGTTTGATGCCGTAGGCGCATTCCAAACCTTTTGCCTGCCAAGGCGTTCAAGGTCACAGTGAGCGCGGTACCGACCGGTAGCTCGGTGGCATCTCAGCTTTAGTGAGGGCCTGTAGCTCAGTTGGTTAGAGCGCACCCCTGATAAGGGTGAGGTCGGTAGTTCGAATCTACCCAGGCCCACCAAATAACGAAAAACATAAGTATGCTCCTGGCGGTTGCTGGGTGCATACTCCTGTTGTTCGATCGACAAAGTCGGCATCTGGAATATTTGAAGTTCTTTGAAAACTGAATAGTATATTGACGGGCAACTACAAGTTGCAATAAATCCGCCACGAAAATAGATGTGGCGGTAGCGCTATCTGGTTGATTGTTTTCTAACTGTAAAGCTAGTAGGTAATCGGCCGGATACAAATTAGAATAAAACGACTTTAAATCTAAAGTTAATTTTATGGTCAAGCTACTAAGAGCATGCGTGTGGATGCCTTGGTTCAAGTAGGCGATGAAGGACGTGGCTAGCTGCGAAAAGCCTCGGGGAGATGCAAGCAATCTATTATCCGGGGATGTCCGAATGGGGAAACCCAAGTCAGGTAACTGGCTTATCTTTCGATGAATACATAGTCGACTGAAGCGAACGGGGGGAAGTGAACCATCTCAGTACCCCTAGGAAAAGAAAACAATAGTGATTCCGATAGTAGTGGCGAGCGAACTCGGATCAGCCTAAACCGTGCGATTCGAAAGGAAAGTGCGGGGTTGCAGGACCACAAAGAATAAGAGCAGGTTGAGCATTTCGGTGCTCAAGTTGGTCTTATTCTTAACGGGTTATAAGAAAGCGTTACGAGAACGGCCTGGGAAGGCTGGCCATAGAAGGTGACAGCCCTGTATCTTAAAATGCAATCTTAGCTTTAAGTGGCTCCTAAGTACCGCGGGACACGAGAAACCTTGCGGGAATCTGCCGGGACCATCCGGCAAGGCTAAATACTTACTTGAAACCGATAGTGAACTAGTACCGTGAGGGAAAGGTGAAAAGAACCCCTGTGAGGGGAGTGAAATAGTACCTGAAACCGCATGCTTACAAGCAGTGGGAGGACTATGGCCGCAAGGCAATGTCTGACCTCGTGCCTATTGAATAATGAGCTGGCTAGTTAGTCTCAGTGGCAAGGTTAAGCGTAAGCGAGCCGTAGCGAAAGCGAGTCTGAACAGGGCGTTCAGTCGCTGGGATTAGACGCGAAGCGGGATGATCTACCCTTGGCCAGGATGAAGTTCGTGTAACAGCGAATGGAGGTCCGAACCAGTGTTGGTTGAAAACAGCTTGGATGAGCTGAGGGTAGGGGTGAAAGGCTAATCAAATTCCGTGATAGCTCGTTCTCTCCGAAATAGCTTTAGGGCTAGCCTCGTATGGTCCGTCGCGGTGGTAGAGATCTGATTGAACTAGGGGGCTTTCCAGCTTACCGAATTCAGCCAAACTACGAATGCCGTGAACGAGTAATGCGGGAGTCAGACAGTCAGGGCTAAGCTTGATTGTCGAAAGGGAAAGAGCCCAGACCATCAACTAAGGTCCCCAAGTACATGCTAAGTGGGAAAGGAAGTCGAGTTCCAGAAACAGCCAGGAGGTTGGCTTAGAAGCAGCCATCCTTTAAAGAAAGCGTAATAGCTCACTGGTCGAGGGATTCGGTGCCGACAATCCAACGGGGCTCAAGCATGTCACCGAAGTTATGGACTTATTGCTTTTAAGTAAGCAAGGAGTGGTAGGAGAGCGTTCCTAGCGAGATGAAGGTATACCGTAAGGAGTGCTGGATTGCTAGGAAGTGACTCTGCCAGCATAAGTAGCGAAAAGCCAGGTGAGAACCCTGGCCGCCGTAAGTCTAAGGATTCCTGAGAAAGGTTAATCCGCTCAGGGTTAGTCGGGGCCTAAGGTGAGGCCGAAAGGCGTAACTGATGGACACACGGTTAATATTCCGTGACTACGTTCATTCGATAAAGACCGATGGGGGGACGCACCGCGCAAGTGAGATCCGGATTGGCAAATCCGCCGGGTCGTGTGCCAGGAAAAGCCTCTAAGGAGAATGACTGTACCCGTACCATAAACCGACACAGGTGGACGAGATGAGTATTCTAAGGCGCTCGGGTGATGGAGTTGCGAAGGAACTAGGCAAATTAACCCCGTAACTTCGGGAGAAGGGGTGCCCACTTCGGTGGGCCGCAGTGAATAGCGTCAGGCGACTGTTTAACAAAAACACAGGTCTCTGCAAAGTCTAAAACGACGTATAGGGGCTGACGCCTGCCCGGTGCCGGAAGGTTAAAAGGAGAGGTTAGCCGCAAGGCGAAGCTTTGAATTGAAGCCCCGGTGAACGGCGGCCGTAACTATAACGGTCCTAAGGTAGCGAAATTCCTTGTCGGGTAAGTTCCGACCTGCACGAATGGCGTAACGATCTGACGACTGTCTCCGCGCTCCGCCCGGCGAACTTGTGGTTCCGGTGAAGACGCCGGATGCCCGCCACTAGACGGAAAGACCCCGTGCACCTTTACTATACCTTAACAATGAACTATGGTGCGATCTGCGCAGCATAGGTGGGAGGCTTTGAACTCAGGCTCTTGGGCTTGAGGGAGCCAACGGTGAGATACCACCCTGATCGTACTGTGGTTCTAACCTATTCCCGTTATCCGGGAAAGGGACATTGTTAGGCGGGTAGTTTGACTGGGGCGGTCGCCTCCTAAATTGTAACGGAGGCGCTCGAAGCTTGGTTCACGCTGTTTGGAAATCAGCGGTCGAGTGCAAAGGCATAAACCAGGTTGACTGCGAGACCTACAAGTCAAGCAGGTGGGAAACCAGGACTTAGTGATCCGGTGGTTCTGTATGGAAGGGCCATCGCTCAACGGATAAAAGGTACGCCGGGGATAACAGGCTGATCGGAGTCAAGAGTTCATATCGACGCTCCGGTTTGGCACCTCGATGTCGGTTCATCGCATCCTGGGGGTGTAGAAGCTCCCAAGGGTTAGGCTGTTCGCCTATTAAAGCGGTACGTGAACTGGGTTCAGAACGTCGCGAGACAGTTCGGTCCCTATCTGTGGTGGGCGGAGGAGATTTGATGGGGCTTGCCCTTAGTACGAGAGGACCGGGGTGAACGAACCTCTTGTGATTCAGTTGTCTCAATGGCACAGCTGAGTAGCGAAGTTCGGTCAGGATAAGTGCTGAATGCATATAAGCACGAAACCTTCCCAAAGATGAGATCTCCCTGAAGAGCCGTGAAAGACGATCACGTTGATAGGACGGATGTGTAAGCGTAGTAATGCGTTGAGCTTACCGTTACTAATAGCTCGTTCGGCTTGACCATAAAGTTAATTATTTGTTTAAAGTTGCTGCAATCTTGATTACTAGTTGCCCGTCAATATACTATTCAGTTCTTGGATTCGATTCTCAGTTGGGGATGAGCTATTCTCCTCAATGAAAGTTTCGGGTGATCATAGCGAGAGGGTTCCACCCGTTCCCATCCCGAACACGGAAGTTAAGCCTTTCTGCCCCGATGGTACTGCATGCGCGAGTGTGTGGGAGAGTAGGACGTCGCCCGATTATAATTACTAAAGCCCCGTGTCTAGGCAATCCTAGCCGGGGCTTTTGCAGTTACTGGCTAGCCTTTTTTATTTTCGGCCGCTTGCCGGAATTTACTGTGGGAAAATTGGATACTAAATGGATCTCCGCAAGATTGTCCATGAACTCACCCTGGAAAAACAACGCCTGGACGAGGCTATTGAAGCTTTGGAACGATTATCGAATGGAAATTCGCGCCGGAAGCACTCGTTAGATAAAAGCGGCTCCCGTCTACAAGCGAAGCAAGAGAGCAACGGGGTGCTCGATCCCTCCTCTCCGATTTTGCCGAATCAGTTTGCGGGCGGATAGTTCTGGTTAGCCACATTAGCTAATTCCCACAAACCGGAACCCTGCCTTTTCCAGCTTTTCCGGGTCCAAAATATGGCGTCCATCTAAGATGAGTGCCTGCCTCATACTCCGGCCGATCTGTTCCCATTCGAGATCGCGGTACTCGTTCCACTCGGTGACAAGTATTAGGGCATCACAGCCTTCGGCGACCTCCAACGCATTGCCGCAAAGTTCCACGCCCATGTTGCCATGATCTTGCTGGAAGCGCTCTGCAGCGATGGGATCATGCGCTTTCACCCGGACGCCGCGATCGATCAGCTTCTGCGCAATCTCTACAGCAGGCGCCTCGCGAAGGTCATCCGTGTTGGGTTTGAACGCCAGGCCAAGTAGACCAATGGTGCGGCCTTTAAGAATCTTTAGCTCTGCCAACAACTTTTCTACGACACGATCCCGTTGCCGTTTGTTTACCACTCGTGCTGCTTCGACAATAGGCATGTGTAAGCCGTATTCTTCTGCTGTGGCGATCAGAGCTGCTGTATCCTTTCCGAAGCAGGAACCGCCCCATCCGATTCCCGCATTTAAGAACCGTGGCCCGATACGCGAATCGAGCCCGATGCCACGCCCTACTTCCGAAATATTGGCGCCCACACGCTCCGCGAGCAAGCCAATTTCGTTAATAAAGCTGATCTTTAGCGCCAAAAAGGCGTTGGCGGCATATTTGATGAGCTCCGCCGAAGCCAAATCAGTTGATAAAAGGGGCACCGCACCCACCGATTCCGGACGCGGCAGGTAAGTTGGAGCCGTGAATGTCTGGTCCAAGATCGGCCGGTACAACGAGTAAAGCACTTCTAACGCCCTCGGCGCATCGGCACCGATCACGATCCGGTCTGGATACAAGCTATCGTGAAGCGCTGAACCCTCGCGCAGAAACTCGGGATTCGAAGCCACCGCGCACTCTAACATGCCGTTTGCATTGCGCTGATCATAAGCATTACGCAGCAAGGCGCCTACCCAGTTTCCGCTGCCGATTGGGACTGTCGATTTATTCACTACTACGGCGAATTTGCTGTTCAAATACTGCCCGACGCTTCGCGCGGCATTTGACAGATACTCCAAGTTCGGCGCTCCCGAAGGAGTGGGCGGTGTTCCGACGGCAATAAACACCACTTCAGCGTCCGGAATAGCTTCTTCGTAGCTGCTGGTAAATTTCAGATTTGGGCTCGCTTCGTCCAGCAGTTCCGCAAGATACGGCTCGAAAATGGGGATTTTCCCTTCCGAAAGCGCCTTTACCTTCGCAATATCTGTGTCAAGACAGTAAACGGAGTGTCCGATGTAAGCGAGGCAAACGCCTGTGGTCAATCCGACGTATCCGGTTCCGATAATCGCTACACGCATGAGTTAATAAGAATGTATTCCCAGCCGGTGTTCTTCTCCGGCAGAATGTCGTTTATGATATCGTACTGGCCAGAGCTTGCGTCTCAGTTTAGAAGCCGGTTACTATCTCCGAACAATCCACTTCTGCGTAGTACTACTCCGATCCGTAATAAGTAAAACTACTTGTATCGGTAGTCATCAAGATATTGTCAAATCTACCAGAGGTTACGTAGTCTTGACCACTAGCAATAACAGTTATTCCGACTCTATCCGTCCCAAGCTTCTCATCGCTGACGACCATCACCTTATACTGGACGCTCTGCAAGCAATGATGAGAGAGCAGTTTGATATCTTGGCGGTCGACAATGGACAGGCCTTCATCAATCGAGTAGATGAGTTTCGGCCAGATGTGGCTATCCTCGACGTGAGCATGCCGAATGGCGACGGCTTTTTAACGGCGAAAAAGGTGCTGGAGAGCCATCCTTTCCTGCCCATCATGTTTCTGTCCATGTATGGCGACCGAAGTTATGTGGAGCAAGCCGCCCAGATAGGCGCAAAAGCCTTCCTTTCTAAAAGAATTCCTGCAGAGGAATTGATCGCGGCAATTAGAGTAGTCCTCTCGGGCGGCACATTGCTCAGCGTGCCCACTCCAGATTTTGCGGCGGACCATGACGGAAAATCTGGCTTAACTACCCGCCAGCGTGAGGTGCTTCGATTGATTGCCGCCGGTTGCAGTGCAAAGGACATTGCGAACCATCTGAATATCTCTGTTCGCACAGCCGAGTTTCATCGCGCTGCCATTATGCAGCGCTTGAGTTTGCGTTCCACAGCTCAGATGACGCGTTACGCTATCACCAATGACATGGGCTAATTGGGCCAGTCGCCACCGGCGGTTCCCAGAGCTCTGTCCCAGTAGTTATCTCAATAACTTACGCCGTAACCGCTTCAGGAAAACAGCGATCCCACTTTCGGAGCTTTACTTCATATGAAACTGACTGGCAAGATGTTCTACGCGGTAGGGGTCCTCGGCTTCTCGGTGCTATTTACGCCGTTATTTTTTGCCGCTCAAAACTCGAGCGATCAGAAGATGGACAGCGGTAGCCAGAAAATGGCAAAATCAGCCGATACGGCATTTGCCATGAAGGCTGCCCAGGGAGGCGTGGCCGAGGTTCAACTCGGGAAACTTGCCGCGGAAAAGGCCGGGAGTCCCGACGTGAAGTCATTCGGACAGATGATGGCCGACGATCACTCCAAGGCCAATGACCAACTGAAAGCAGTCGCCGAAAAAGAAAATATGACGCTGCCGACGACGGTGAACGCGAAAGATCAAGCCTTGTACAACAAGCTGCAGACCATGTCCGGCTCTGACTTCGACAAAACCTATGTTAAGTCGATGGTGAAAGACCACGAAGAAGACATTAAAGAATTCAAGAAAGAAGCCGATCATGGGAGCAATGAGCAGATCAAAAACTTTGCCTCTACCACTCTGCCCGTCCTAAAAGGTCACCTAGACAAGATCAAGGGTATCGAGGCAAACATGAAGACCAGCGGTTCCGGTTCGAAGATGTAGTTATTGAAAAATAGCGGACGCCGCTATAGTTTACCTATGAAATATCGTGTTGTTTTTCGAGAGCGCCCTAACCAAGAGGGTGAAAAAGCAGATGATCCGGCCAGTTTCCTGGACACGCAACTCGACGGGGACACCGTGCTCGACGCGGTTCGTGTAGAGCGTACTGGCCCTGAATCGCTGCATTCATCCGATGTATTGGAAGAAGACGACGCATTTTTGCTCGGGAGCGAAGTTTGGGAGTATGACGTCGCCGAGGGTAAAGAACAGGACTTCCAAGATGCCTTAAAGAACTCGGGAATGGTGATGGAGTACGAAGCTTTGGAATCGTCCAACGAGTTAGGACTAACCTAGTGACATGGTACGGGTGATGTCCTCGCGCTGTCCTTTCTGCTACGTTAAGTAGCATCCATTTGGAGGAACATCGAAATGCTGCGATTGATATTAATCATTATCTTGTTCTTGCTCCTGCTTGGCGCATTACCCACTTGGCCTTACAGCGGCGGTTGGGGGTATTACCCTAGCGGAGGCGTCGGCTTGCTGCTGATAATTTTAGTGATTCTGTACCTGGTAGATCGCCGGGGAGCCCTCTAGCAGGCTGCTCAAAAAGGCCGGTCGATGCCCCTCCCTTACGGTCGGGGTTCTATAAATGCTTGCAAACCCGAGCACAACGTTCTGAACCGCGTGCGTCAGCAAGCGACTTTTGCTTTTTTCAGCAGCCTGCTAGTTCTTCACGTTTCGCCCGTAACTTGCTTTACGCCGGTGAATCAATAATGTGAGGGAAGTACTCACGATGGGCAACCAATTAAATAATAAGCGGGTGGCCATCTTGGCTACCGACGGTGTAGAGCAAGTAGAGCTTCTTGAGCCCAAAAAGGCCTTGGAAGCGGAAGGCGCAAAGACGGACGTGATTTCTCCGAAGGAGGGGAAAATTAAAGGCTGGAATCATACCGATTGGGGTACTGAAATCCCCGTCGATGTGGCGCTGAAATCGGCAGATCCAAATAGCTACGATGCACTTCTTTTGCCAGGCGGAGCTATGAATCCGGATCATTTACGGCTGGATCCGGCCGCTGTCCAGTTCGTGAAGTCCTTCTTTGAAAGCAAGAAACCGGTGGCCGCCATTTGCCACGCTCTCTGGATGCTGGTCGAGGCGGATGTCGTCCGAGGCAGAACTGTGACCTCCTGGCCCTCCTTGCGGACCGACATCCGGAATGCTGGGGGAAATTGGGTTGATCAGGAAGTGGTCACGGACCAAGGACTAGTAAGTAGCCGCAAGCCCGACGATATCCCCGCTTTCAACAAGAAGATGATCGAAGAAATTCGGGAAGGCAAACACAAAGGGCAGCACGCGTAGGCCCTCGACAAAAAAATGCCCCGGCCAGGATTGATATGGCCGGGGCATTTTTTATATCGTTTAGACTGCCGATCGCCCACCTCGAGCGAGATGCATGATCAGCCCAATAAGGAACAGTACTATAAATACAACGAACAGGATCTTCGCGATCATGGCCGAACCAGCGGCGATTCCTCCAAAACCCAGAACACCCGCAATAATGGCTATCACCAGAAATATCAACGCATACCGCAGCATAAAGTTCTTCTCCTCTAGTTTTTGGCAGGTATGCTTAGTGCCCACCTGCGGCTCCTTTTATGGAACTCTCATTCAGTTTGACCGAATAATCGTGGTTGCGTTTCCATCTACCTTGAAGTAGCTATAAACTAAGTACTAGGTCTAACCTTCCGATTCCAGTCCCTACCTCCTAAGAATGAACACGCTTGCCATCGACATCGGGGGCACAAAGTTTTCGGTTGGGGCCTTCAAAGGGGATCAGCTAGTTCTCAGAGCATCCCAAGCGACCGATCGTCAAGGCGGTCCGGAGTGGCTCGTCACCCAAGTGGAGCGAATTGTTTCCAAGTGGAGGCAGGACGATGGCTTCCGTCCGGATCGCTGCGGAATCGGCTTCGGCGGCCCGGTCGATTTTCTTTCGCAGACTGTCACTCTGTCCACGCATGTGGAAGGATGGGCCTCCTATCCACTTCTCGACCAGATGCATCGCACTGCCGGGGTACCCGCCATCATGGACAACGACGCGAACGTGGGCGCTCTCGGAGAATCCTATTTCGGTGCCGCGCGTGGAAAAAACCCCGTCTTTTACATGACGCTCTCCACCGGAATTGGCGGCGGCATTGTCATCGATGGAGAAACCTATCACGGCGCCAACTCCTACGCGGGCGAGATCGGTCACATCATGATCGATCCCACCGGTCCCGACTGCCTCTGCGGTTCCCATGGTTGTTTCGAACGTCTATGCTGCGGGCTCTGGCTCGAACGCGACTATGGGCGTCCCGCAAAGGAATTGGTTGAGGACTCCGAGTTTGTCGATCGCTATACCGTTCTCCTGGCGAGAGGCCTAAAATCCGCGATCATGCTCCTCAATCCAGCGATCATCGTCATCGGCGGAGGCATCAGCAAGGCTGGAGACAAACTTTTTCGCCCATTGAGAGAAGAAATAGGACGTCAAATCACTTCCTGGTCGAAGGCGCAGCGCGACGTAGTACCTGCCGAACTGGGCGACGATAGTGTTCTTTTTGGCGCTATGGTACTAGCGCAGCGGCCTCTATAGCGCGTCCACCCCTCACCCAAAACGAAGTGACCGCCCCGAAGTCCTATGCCTACCGGCGTTGAATCCGTTACGTCTAGTGAACTGTAATAACATCAGGTGATTTCGGAGGAGAAGAACATAATGAAAACAATAAAACACTGGCTAGCAGTCTGTTCGTTGAGCGCCGCCGTTCTGACAGGTGGTCTGGCCATCGCTGGCCCGCTGCCGCCAATGGCCTTCGGAGGGGCCGCCCAATACGCGCAGGGCGGTGGCTACTACAGCCAACATCCAGACCTGCGCCAACTGGTCGATAGAACACAATCGGACCTGCGTAACTCGAGTGAACTGGAGCATACCGGAAAAGGAAAACAGCGCGAACGGTACAGAAACGCGCAAAAAAGCCTTTCCACATTTGATCGCCATCTCACAAAGGGAAAATTCAAGAAGGGCGAACTAAACCACGCCATTGGAGATATCCAGAATGTCCTGGATCACAATACTCTTCAGGCAAGTTCTCGCGATACTCTGCTGAGCGACGTTCAAAATCTTCGCCTCGCCCGTAGCGCACGCTAAAGATAAAACCGGGGCTCGCCCGAGCCCCAGTCCTATTGCGAATTTCCGGCCAGCCCCAACGCCGACGCCTTCGCCTTCATGGCTTCAATACAGAAAGCGATATGCTCGTCAAGCGGCACCCCCAGCTCCTCGGCTCCCTTCACGACGTCCTCGCGGCTTACGTTTCGGGCGAAGGCTTTGTCTTTCAGCTTCTTCTTTACCGATGCCGCTTCCACCTCGTGAATACTGCGCCCGGGCTTCACATACGAACAGGCAGTAAGGAAACCCGACAGCTCATCGCAGGCGAACAGCGCATGTTCCAGCAACGAAGCCCGCGGAATCCCGCTATAGTTCGCGTGCGAAAGAACCGCGCGTCGAATCGCTTCCGGTACTCCGCGCTCGGCCAGGATCGGCTCGCCCTTCATCGGATGGTCGGGCGATTCGGGGTGAATCTCCCAATCGAAATCGTGGAGAAGCGCCGTTACGGCCCAAAGTTCCTTGTCCTCGCCATACTTGCCGGCGTATGCGGTCATGCAGGCTTCCACGGCAAGCATGTGCCGCCGCAATCCCTCGTTCTGCACAAATTCGCAAACAATTTCCCAGGCTTCGTTTCTCGTCATCAGCTCGGCCCAAGTGAATTCTACGATTCCTCTATCTTCACTGTCTTCAGCGTGTCGCCCTGCTTCACCGCGTCCACTACGTCCTGACCAGACCGAACCTCGCCAAATACGGTATGCTTTCCGTTTAGCCAGTCCGTGGCAACGTGGGTAATGAAGAATTGGCTGCCGTTCGTGTTCGGTCCGGCATTCGCCATCGACAACGAACCCACTTTGTGTTTGTTCGGATTATTCTTGGTCTCGTCTTCGAATTTATAGCCCGGCCCCCCGCGTCCCGTGCCGGTCGGATCGCCTCCCTGAATCATAAAGTCGGGAAGCACGCGATGAAACACAGTGCCGTCGTAAAATCCCTCCCGCGCTAGGAAAACAAAGTTGTTCACCGTGTTGGGGGCATCTTTTGGGAATAGATCGACCACAATGCTGCCTCGCGGTGTTTCAAATGTGGCTGCATACTTCTTGTCGGTATCGATCGCCATTGGTGGCGGAGCCGAATACTGTTTGCTCATGGCTTCAGTGTATCGACAGGAGGACAATGGCCACAGGAGGACAATGAAAAGACAGTGCCTCTTTCCCTTACCCAAACATTTACCGAACCGGTGGCCGGCATTCTAACCGAAAACGCCAACCTGCCGATCGGTCTTACGCGCTCCGGAGCCTGTGATCGTCAAAGCGCCCGGTTGCTAACATCTTCCTCTCCGGCAGCCCTGTTCCCCAACGCCCGCCATCCCGAGGCTGCTGTCAGCGGCTTGCTCCTGCTTCTGGGCTGCTGGGAAGAAAGCCACAATCTTTCGCAGGATGTTTCCTCACCCGAAGGAAGCTACTGGCACGCCATTGCCCATCGCATCCAGCCTGACTCTTCCAATGCCGGCTACTGGTTCCGCCGCGTTGGCGATCATCCCATCTTCGGGCCTCTCCATCAAAGTGCCGCCAAAATTCTCCAGGCCGAGCCCGCAGTCCCGTGGACACTAAAACCGGCCTGGGATCCCTTCCTGTTTATCCAGTGGTGCGAGGAAGCCCGTTCGACAGCCGATCCCGACAAAACGAACGTCGCGCTCCAGATTCAAATGGCCGAATGGGAACTCCTCTTTAGCTGGTGCGCCGCTTCGGTTAATGCGCCGCCGGAGGCGCTCTAGCAAAATGAAGATCGGGATCGTGGGAGGCGGGCGTATTGCTCAATCGCTCGGCTGGTTACTGAATCGCCGCAGTGCAAATGTGGTCGGGGTTGCCTCCCGAACTCTTGCATCCGCCGAAGAGGCGGTCTCCTTTATTGGCTCGCCCGTCCGACCCATGACACTGCCCCAAATCGCGGCGGCGGATCACCTGCTTCTCGCCATTACCGATAGTGCGCTCCCCACCGTCGCCCAACAACTCGCCGAAGATGGCTTTACCGGCACAGTGCTCCACACCAGCGGTAGCGCGGGACTGAACCCGTTAGCTCCTCTGGCCGCTACAGGTGGGTCGATCGGTGTTCTCCACCCCCTGCAAACTGTGCCGAACCCGGAACAGGGAGTGACAACCCTGCCTGGCTCCTACTTCACTATTGGCGGAGATTCACAGGCCGTGGCCTGGGCCGCTGGCATAGTGGCTCTCCTCGAAGGCCACCCGCTCCAAATCGCGGCAGACGCCTGGCCGCTCTACCACGCCGCCGCCGTCATGGCGAGCAATTACCAATGCGCCTTGATCGATTCCGCCCTGGAGCTGCTCATCCGTTCCGGTCTCGACAGCGGATTGGCACTCTCGGCCATCGCGCCCATCGTCAGTGCCGCCACCCAAAACATCCTGTCTTCCGGCCCCGAAAACGCCCTCACCGGCCCTATTCAAAGGGGCGATACCGGCACCGTGCAAGCCCATCTCACCGCACTTAAGAAAGCTTCGCCGGAAACCCGCCAGCTCTACGCCGCCGCAGGCCTCCGCACTTTGCCCATCGCCCAAAAACGGGGATTGCCGGACACCGCCGCAAGGGCGATCCATTCAGCACTTACAGCGACTCACTCATGAAACCGCCTGGTACGAAAATAAATGACCGGCCCGTCCGGGTTCCTGACATACAACGCAAAAAAGCACGCGGTGAAAAGATCTCCATGCTCACCGCCTATGATGCGACGATGGCTCGTCTTCTGGATGAAGCCGGGCTCGACATGCTGCTGGTCGGCGATTCTCTCGGCATGGTCATGCTCGGCCACGAGACTACCTTGAACGTCACTATGGACGACATGGTTCGTCACACGGGCGCCGTACGTCGCGGAGCTTCTCGCGCCCTGGTAGTGGCCGATCTGCCTTTTCTCAGCTATCAGGTCAGTGTCGAAGACGCTCTCCGCAACGCCGGGCGCCTGCTCCAGGAAGGCTCGGCTGGCGCTGTGAAGCTGGAAGGCGGCCGATGGGTCTGCCCCGCCGTTCAGCGCCTGGTATCGGCTGGCATTCCCGTCATGGGTCATCTCGGGTTGACGCCGCAGTCCTTTCATCAGCTCGGTGGTTTTCGCCGCCAAGCCACCCATCCCGCTGAAGCGGAAGTCCTACTCGCCGATGCGACTGCCTTGCAGGACGCCGGCGCGTTTTCGATCGTGCTCGAATGCATCCCGGACGACTTGGCTCGCCAGGTGACCGGCGAACTGCGGATTCCCACCATCGGCATCGGCTCCGGTCCCCACTGCGACGGCCAGGTGTTGGTGATCCACGACCTGCTCGGCCTCTCCGGCCAGGCAACCCCGCCCTTTGCCAAACAGTACGCTCACCTGGGCGAAGCCATCCTCCAGGCCGCTTCTGCTTATCATGAGGATGTCCGAACCGGCGGCTTTCCCCTCGCGCCTGAAAAGGAGACCACGTCCTAATTCATGCCCCAAACAGTCGAGGGCGGCGTTTCCGTCATCTCCACCATCGCCGCTCTACGCCAGCAAATCCGGGAGGCGAAGCAAAAAGGACTCACCGTCGGCTTTGTGCCCACCATGGGAGCATTGCACGCCGGCCACCGGCAACTTATGGAGACCGCCCGCCGCGAATGCGGATTCCTCATGGTCAGCATCTTCGTGAATCCTCTTCAATTCGACCGCGCGGACGACCTCGCCCGCTATCCCCGTAACTTCGACACCGACCTTGCCCTCTGCACCTCCGCCGGAGTGGACGCGATCTTCGCGCCGTCTGCGAACGATCTCTATCCGGAAGAACAAAGAACCTTCGTCGACGTATCCGATCTGACCGGTCATCTCTGCGGAGCCTTCCGGCCCGGTCACTTTCGCGGCGTTGCTACGGTCGTTCTGAAGCTCTTCGGCATCGTACAGCCCGACCGCGCCTATTTTGGCCAGAAGGACGCCCAACAGCTCGCCGTGATCCAACGCATGGTGCGCGATCTGAACGTCCCGGTCGAAATCATCCCCGTTTCCACGGTCCGCGAGCCGGACGGACTAGCCCTAAGCTCGCGCAACAAGCACCTCTCGCCCGCCGAACGCCAAGTCGCCCCGGCACTCTACCGCGCCCTATCCCTCGCGGCCGAACGAATCGCATCCGGCGAGCACTCCGCCCTCGTCGTCCGGGAAAACGCGCTGCGGTCTCTCCAGCAGCATCCCGAACTTCGTGTTGAATACTTCGAAATTGTCGATACCCTCACGCTTCAGACCGTCGAGGAAGTAGGGGGCCCGGTGCTGATCGCGGCCGCCGCCTGGCTTGGTTCCACGCGCCTTATCGACAACGTTCTGCCAGCAGCGACCTCTTAGAAGGCATCTATCACATTGCTCTACACTGACTGCATGGAAGTACATCTCACGCCCAAACAGGAAGCCTTTCTGGAACAAAATGTACGCTCCGGTCGCTTTACCTCCCAAGAAGAAGCCGTAGGCAAGGCGTTAGACCTTCTGGAAGAACATGAACGCGCAATGGAGGAGTTGCGCGCAGCCGTGGATGAAGGGGATGAGGATTTCGCGCATCATCGTTATGTCGAATACACTGACGAAACACTGCCGCACCTTGCCGAAGAATTGAAACGCGAGGCCAGGGAACTGCAACCTGCTGCACCGGTCGCCCCCCGCTGATGCCTACAATAACTCTCTCGCCGGTTTACACACTGTGGGGAGGCCAAAATGCCGGATTCTGGGACTGAACTGCCTGCCCTTCCCATTGAAAGCCGTATTCTACTTGTCCGGGGACAGAATGTTCTGCTTGATTCAGACCTCGCCGAACTCTATGGAGTCTCCACGAAAGTTTTTAATCAGGCAGTTAAACGGAACCAGCAGCGCTTTCCCAAGGATTTTCTCTTTCAACTTACGCGCGAAGAGGGGCGGCACATCGACACTTTAAGGTCACAATTTGTGACCTTAAAGCGAGGGCAACACCGCAAGTACGCTCCATACGTGTTTACCGAGCAGGGAATTGCCATGCTGTCTTCCATCCTGAACAGTGAGCGCGCCATTCTTGTCAATATCGCGATTATAAGGACATTCGTTCGGCTGCGGCAGTTGCTCGCCACTCATGAGAATCTTGCCCGCCAACTGGACGACCTTCGCTGGCGTCAAGAAGAACAGGGTCAACAAATTCAAGCAGTCTTCGAAACTATCCAACATCTGATCGAAGCTCCTGCCAACCCGGAGCCGAAGCGCCGTATTGGCTTCCCCATCTCTTGCCACTAATCCTGAGATCTCCAAGTAGGGACATGCTGAGCCCTCCTTGGAGACCATCCCACCATTCCTCCCCTCGAAATACCCCTAGTTACCCCTCCCCTAAACCTTTCTATCCCCTCCCGGTGTATCATCGGAATTCATCCGCTACACTAGTGAAGTTTGATTTGGTTCGTATAGAGGTATATCTTTTTCTCCCCATCCGGTGTGCTTACGCTGAAACCCGCGTGAACGGCGCAACGTCAGGGGAGATTCGATGAGCACAGAAACGCACGGGCTCCCGGCGTCCTCCGGTCAGGACGGTCGCCTACGTGTGAAATTGTGCTTGGTATCGTGAACGGAAGTCTAGGTGGTTAATGGTGCTCGTGGTGATTAGGATGGAAAGGATTCGCTTTTAGATGATTCTTCACAGGCTTCCACGCCTGCGTGTGCCAACGCTGTCCATTTACGTCCTCTCCAGCCTTGGCCTAATTGCCTTGCTGTCGACGTCCACTGCTTTTGCGGTACCGCCCCAGGCCACTTCGCCGTCCCAGGCGAATACACCCGTCCCCAGCACGCCGCCGCAGAAAACACCGCAACAACCACCACCTCCTCAAAACCAGCCGCAGAACCCCTTCGAAAGCGTGCCGCAGGCGCCGGAAAAAGCCGCGCCCCCTGCGAATGCTCCACCCACCAACGGCGTCCAGGAAGGAAAGCCCGCCCCTACGGGCGCCAATATCATCGAAGCTGTTGAGTTTCGAGGTCAGCGCCGGGTTCCCCAAGATACTCTTCGCGCGCTCGTCACCATGAAAAAGGGCGACGTCTACGACGAGCAGCAGGTTCACCGCGACTTTATCGCCCTCTGGAATACCGGCCGCTTCGACGATATTCGGGTCGAAAAAGAAACCGCCCCCGACGGCGGCGTCATCGTTCGTTTTCTCGTCACTGAGCGCCGTACCGTTCACACCATCGATTACACCGGGGCCAAGTCCATCAGCAAATCCGAAATTCTCGACCGTTTCAAGGACCGCAAAGTCGCGCTCTCTCCTGAATCCAATTACGATCCCGGGAAAGTGCAGCGCGCCAAGAACGTTCTGCAAGAATTTCTAGCCGAGCGCGGCCACCAATATGCCACCGTTACGCCCCAACTACGGCAGGTTCCACCCGGCGGCATCGATATCAATTTCGCCATTGATGAAGGTCCCAAAGTGAAGGTCGGCAACATTGACATTCAAGGGAATAGCGCGTTTTCCGACCGTATCGTTATTCGCGCGATGAAGAACCTGAAACCGATCGGTATCCCCTATTCGATCCTCTTCGAAAATCTGTTTGCGCGCACCTACGATTCCACTAAGCTCGACGAGGACTCCGAGCGCATCCGCCAGTTCTACCAATCGAAAGGCTACTTCACCGCCAAGGTCATCAACCACAACGAGCAGGTCCACGATGTGTACGGCCGCAAGCTGCTGATTCCTTTCGAACGTTCCAGCAAGCCGGGCAAGCGCGTCGACATCACCATGGTGGTCGATGAAGGTCAGAAATACTATCTGCGTAACTTTAATTTTGTCGGCATGAAGCTTTTCCGTACCCCGGATCTCATCGCGCGCCAGATCTTCGGCATGTCGCAAGGGGATGTCTTCTCTACCGAAAAGCTGCAGAAAGGTCTCGATAACCTCCGCAAGCTCTACGGCGATTTTGGTTATATTGACTTCGTACCCTCGCCCGATCCTGAAGTGGTCCCCGGCAAAAACCAGGTCGATCTCACCATCGATGTCGACGAAGGCCACCAGTTCTTCGTCCGGCGTATCGACTTCCAGGGCAATACCAGCACCCGCGACAGGGTCATTCGCCGTGAGCTGCTGGTTGACGAAGGCGACCTTTATAGTCAGCGTCTCTGGGATACCAGCATCCTACGCCTGAATCAGCTCGGCTACTTCGATCCTCTGAAGCCCGAAGATGCCACCGACATCAAACGCGACACGAAGACCAACACCGTTGATCTGCTCCTGAAAGTCAAAGAGCGCGGCAAAAACTCCATCCAGTTAAATGGTGGTGTCTCCGGTATCGAAGGAAGCTTCATTGGCTTCTCTTATTCCACCAATAACTTCCTCGGGTTGGGTGAAACACTCAGTCTTAACAGCCAACTCGGTACCCTGATGAGCAGCGTGTCCATTGGCTTTACCGAACCTTACCTGTTCGGGAAGCCCATTCAGGCCGGGATCAACGTCTACTACCAGCGCTACAACTATAATCAGGCCCAACAATACTCGATTTTCGGCGGCCAGGACCTGCGTTCTTACTACAACAATGTGATCGGCACCCAAAACCTCTTGAACTATGTTTCCAACGGTCGCGGGTTCACTGTTTTCTCCAACTACCAGCTAAAACGAAGCTTTGCCCGCTTCGGCCTCACCTACGGATACGGCGACCAAAGCATCTCGACGCTGACAACGGCTGCCTCGAATTACTTCAATTATCTCGACTTCCAGGGCGTGAACGGCCCCAATTCGCTGGCGGGAATTAGGACCAGCACCATCACCCCGACTTTCTCCTACAACACCGTGAATCATCCCATCATCCCCACCAAAGGACTGCGGGTGAATATCAGCGCCGGTGTCGCTGGAAGCGTTCTCGGCGGCAACGTCAATGACGTGCAGCCTTCGGTCGACATCGCCTACTTCCGCCATGGATTCTTCGGGCGTAATGTGATTGGATTGCACTTCAACGGACGGTTCATTGCTGGGTACGGCGGCAAGGTCGCCCCTCCCTACAGCCGTTTCTATATGGGCGGCGAGGACGATATCCGGGGATTTGACTTCTATAGCATTAGTCCAATTGCGTACATTCCGTCCACCGCCCCCGTACCGATTTTGAATAACAATGGAACGCCAAAGGTGCAGCCGGTCATCGCCTCCAATGGTGCGGTTACCTCGGTTCCCGCCACGCAAACTATTCCCATCTACCAGTTGATTGAGCCGGGCGGCGATACCTCCGGGGTTTTCAATTTTGAGTACCGGATTCCCATCGTCGGCCCGGTCACACTGGCGCCGTTTGTGGACGCCGGAATCGATCGCCTTCTCCTGCCAAACCAACTCGGACTTAACCCTATGCGCGTACAGCAGTTGGATGCACAGTTTCCCCAGTCCAACTTCAACCCTCGAGCCATCATCGCTCCCGGCACGCAGATCCCTCGCGTCTCAGTCGGATTGGAAATTCAGGTACTGATGCCGGTCGTGAATGCCCCATTCCGCGTCTACTGGGCGTATAATCCTAGTTCAGTACAGACAACTTTGCAGACTCCGATTCCCTTCGACCGTTCCGCATTTCCTAACGATGCCAGCTACCAAAATGCGATTCAGTCGTATGCGCCCTCGTACCCTTACAATGAGAGGACGTCCACCTTCCGTTTCTCCGTCGGCCGGACGTTCTAGCTCGATGTAAAGGGGGAAGGGAAGTAAGGGTCTGCCACTTTCAATATTGACCCAGCAAAAGTTCAAGTTTTACGAAAAGGAATTAAGAAGTAGATGTTGAAGAAAAGTAGTTTAATTTTGTTGGCCGCCTTGGCTTCCAGTTTCGGCGCGTCAGCCCAGCAGGCACCCGAGAAGGTCGGTGTTATTAGCGTGCAAGGCGCCATTGTCGGCACCAAAGACGGGCAAAAGGCCACGCAGCAGCTCACGACCAAATTTGCTCCCAAGGAGCAAGACGTAAAGACTCGTCAGGCGGAGATCGGCCAACTCGAGGATCAGTTGCGCAAGGGCGGCAACTTGATGAGCGAAGATAGGCGGAACCAGATGGCCCGCGATATCGACGAGAAAAAGAAGCGTCTCCAGCGTGACGTGCAGGACGATCAGGAAGAACTGCAACAAGAGCAACAGCGCGTACTACAAGGATTGGGCCAGCGGATGATGGCCGTGGTCGAGAAGTATGCCAAAGACAATGGTTATACCATGATTCTGGACGTTAGCAACCCGAATACCCCGGTGCTCTACGCCTCCAGCGGGATCGATATCACCCAGGATATCGTCTCACTTTACGATAAGACGTCGACAAACGGCGGCCCCATAACAGGAGCCAGCGGAACAGGAACCACGTCGCCAGGCAGCACGTCGCGGCCCGGTACTGTCTCGCGCCCCGGAACTGTCTCCAGGCCACCGGCCCGGTAACCCGGTTTTATCCCGAGAGCTTAGTTATAAAAATAACAACGGGCTCCCGCCGAAATGCGGAGAGCCCGTTCTCTTTCCTTTTACGCGCTTGCTAGACGCGACCACGCCCACGCCGGAAAAGCGCGTGGTAAATCACCAAAACTATAATCGCGCCAATGATCGCGACAATGATGCTGTAAATGTTAAATCCGGTGACGCCAGACGCGCCGAAAGCGGTAAAGATCCAACCACCGACGACAGCGCCCACGATCCCCAAGATAATGTCAAGAATGACGCCTTCGCCGGACTTATTGACAATCTTGCTCCCAATAAAACCAGCGATTAACCCGAGAACGATCCAAGCTAGAATAGACATAGTTAGTTTTCGACGAACGTGCTTAGATGACGCTTACCGGACGAGAATGCTACTTTTTATTTAGAACCCCTACTACTAGTACAAATTCGGCTTTCGCGCCGCTACACTCCCGAAAAAGCCCAAATCAGAACAGCTACTCCAGCCACGATTCGATAGATCGCAAAGGGCATAAATCCTCGTGTCCTGACCCAGTTCATAAACCACGCCACTACCGCAAACGCCACCACAAAAGAGATAACGAATCCGATGGCCAGCAATGCATAACCGTGGGCATCGATATGCGTGGCCCCAATCGCGTTTTCTCCATCCCCGGGCGATGCTTTTAATGTTTTAAATAGGTCATAGCCGGTGGCGACCACCATCGTCGGTATTGAAAGCAAGAACGAGAATTCAAGCGCAGCGGTTCTTGACAGGCCTGCCAATTGCCCTGCCGCAATCGTGGACATGGAGCGCGATGTTCCGGGAAACACCGCCGACAGTACTTGGCACAGCCCGATCCATACCGCCTGCGGCACGCTCATGTGCTCCACCTCCTCCGCGGCTGTCCGGAACCCAACTCCTCCCTCCCGTTTGCCGAAGATCGAATCAACCACCCACATCACAATGCCGCCGATGATCAGAGCGCACGCCATCAGCTTCAAACGTTCCAGGTTCTTGCCGATCACTTTAGTAAGAACGAAGGCAGGTCCAGCAGTGCAAACGAAGGCAATCAGCGTCAACGTCAACGGATGTGTGATCACCGTCCGGTCTCCTCGACTGCCCCGGGGATAAGTCCTCACGAACGTGACGATTCTGTTCCAGAAATAAATTGGAAGGCAAAGGATAGCTCCCAACTGGATCACGATCGAGAACATTTTCCAATAGCCATCTCCAAGATCGACGCCTAGCAGCGCCTCTGCAATCCGGAGATGAGCCGTCGAGCTAACGGGCAGAAATTCAGTAAGTCCCTCGATCACGCCGAGGATCACGGACAGTAGATAGTCGTTCAATCAACCCATAGTAGCGTCAATACCGCGCCCGACAGAGCTACCGGACCGGTTTTGTAGACACAGGAATTCCCGGTCCCTTAAGCCTTCGGTCCGATCCACCCTGGTGCGGTCCAGCCGGAATTTCCTTGCCCGGCACCTCACGAGACTTGTTGGTTTTGGTACTCACTTCTCCTTTGTAGAGCCGCCGTGCTTTTACGGCTGAGGGGAATTGCCTTGCCGACTTTATTGGATCCGCCGCATTCAAAAGCTGACATACCGTCCTTGCTCCAGGTCGAGACCGCTCTCGACGTCCACTACGAGTTTCACCATGGCTTTCATCATGGTGACGCGCACATCCTGGTAAAGGACCTCCACCGTCCCAATCCGGTGATTTACTGGACGGATTTGTTGCTCACCAGCTTTATCGGATGGGCTGCTTTTGCCGTCTCAGCCGTTTCCCGTCCCTTCTCTCTGGGAATGATCGCGGCCGCCATCGTTTCCGTGTTGGCGTTCTACCGGGCGCTCTCGTTCCTCCACGAAATCAGTCACCAGAACTCTCGAACGCTACCGGGCTTCGAAGCCGGTTGGAACCTCCTCATCGGTTATCCGCTTCTCATGCCCTCCTTCTTCTATGTCGGGGTTCACGGCGATCACCACAAGCTGAATACCTACGGCACCGTCAGCGATCCGGAATATTTGCCCTTCGCGAAATCCTGCTTTATGACGACGATGTTTGCCTTGAACGCGCTATTGGTTCCGGCCATCTTGATCATCCGCTTCCTCCTGTTTACACCTTTCGGCCTCTTATCGCCCCGGATTGCGAAATTGCTGGTCGAGCGTGCCTCCTCGCTCACCATGAATCTCAGATACCGGCGAGAGCCCACGCCGGAGTTGATAGCGCGCGTCCAACGCCATAGCGCTGCCATCTGGATGCTTTGGATGAACACCGTTCTGTTCGCCGCTTGCGGATTGTTGCCCTGGCGAATCTTCCTCTTATGGCTGGCCGTCGACGCATCGATCAGTTTTTTGAATGCTCTCCGAACACTCGGCGCTCACGCCTATGAAAGCGCCGGTGAACCGCTGGATCGCACCGGACAACTCCTCGACTCCATCGATACGCCCGGGTTGTTTTGGACAGAACTCTGGGCACCCGTCGGTCTCCGCTATCACGCGCTCCATCATTACTTCCCTGGAATTCCCTATCACAACTTGGAGGAAGGCTACCGTCGGCTGATCGGCACTCTTCCACTTGCCCGGAATTACAAGAGGATGACCAGCCGGAGCCTTGCCCATTCTCTCCAGGCTCTCTACCGAAAGGGGATCCGCCGGGTGAAACCGGGTAGCGTTGCGCGGTAGAAGTGTATGCATTTTGGAATTATTACTCCGCCTGTCTCCGGACACCTCCACCCGTTCGGCGCCCTCGGTCGCGAACTCATCGAGCGTGGGCACCGCGTCACGGTATTCCACCTGACCGATCTGCGGGAGCGCGTCGAGAAGGAAAATCTCCGGTTTGTGGCGATTGGCGAATCCGCCTACCCGTCAGGCTCGCTTGGGACCATTCTGGCGAAACTGACATCCCTGCACGGATGGGCCGCGCTGCGCTTCACCATCGAGGCCATTCGCGGCACCACCGCCATGCTCTGCCGCGATGCTCCCGCCGCCATCGAGAAGGCAGGGGTCGAGGCTCTGCTGGTCGATCAAACAGAACCGGCGGGCGGAAGCATCGCTGAGCGCCTTGGCCTCCCCTTCGTCACCGTCTGCAACGCCCTGCTACTGCATCGTGAGCCGGACGTACCTCCCCCTTTCACGTCCTGGAACTACACCGGTAAGGCAATCGCTCGACCCCTGCATCGTCTCGGCTATGCCGCATCGGACCGCCTCATGGCGCCCGTCACACAAACCGTTGCGATGTACCGGAAAAGCTGGAATCTGCCATCTCGAACGGATCCTGACAGCTCATTTTCCCGTATCCTCCAGCTCAGCCAGCAATCCGCTGCATTCGACTTTCCCCGCGGTGCGTTGCCTTCCTGCTTCCACTATGTTGGCCCGCTCCGAAAGGCCTCGCACGAGGAGATCCCATTTCCCTGGGATAAGCTCGACGGGCGCCCGCTAGTCTACGCGTCGCTAGGCACGTTGCAGAATGGAAAGCAACGAGTGTTTCATTGTTTCGCGGAAGCCTGCCGTGGGCTGGACGTGCAACTCGTCATCACGCACGGCGGCGGGCTTGATGCCGCTGCGGCCTCGTCCTTTCCCGGGAGTCCCCTCGTTGTTTCCTACGCGCCGCAGCTCGATGCTCTCTCTCGCGCCAGCCTCACGCTGACTCATGCCGGCCTGAACACCGTGCTCGACTCGCTCACTTACGGCGTACCGCTGATTGCTGTGCCGATCACCTACGAACAGCCCGCCATTGCGCGCCGTGTCGCCTGGACCGGCGCTGGCAGGGTGTTGCGATTTTCGAAACTGGATGCGGGTACGCTGCGCAGACACATTGGCGAGGTTTTAAGTGATCCAACTTACGCCCGGAATGCTCAAGTCGTGCGGCAGTCAATCGCCGAAGCTGGCGGAGTAACGAGGGCAGCCGACTTGATTGAGCAGGCCGTAGTATAAGGAGCGGAGGTGCTCGAGTGCTTCAGCCCGTCGCGACAAAAATCATGGTCATCCGCCACGCGGAAAAGCCAAACGTGGTTGACAAGGGTGTTTCTCCGGCAGGCCTCCGCGATAAGAGCGCCCTCAGCGTGAAGGGTTGGCAACGGGCGGGAGCTTTGGCCGCTTTGTTTGCGCCCCCTCCGGAAATCCCGCTACACCCCGCGCTGGCGATTCCACGCTTCTTATTTGCCTCCCTGGCCAGTAGCCAGCGTCCGCTACAGACCATCGTTCCGCTAAGCGAAAAACTCGGCTTAAGCATAAACGGCGGCCAAAAGGGCCAAGAGGCTGATCTCATCCGGCAAATCGTTACCTGCGACGGCCCGGTGCTGGTCTCCTGGCAGCGGGAACAGATCCCGCAATTGGCTAAAATTCTGCTGGAAGGATCTCCGGATGAAGGCAATCAGCCAGCCTTCTGGCCACCTGAACGTTTTGACGTCACCTGGATCTTTAACCTCGATGCTGGCGTTTATCGGTTCGCGCAAGTCCCGCAGCGCTTGCTTGCGAGTGACTTCGATTGGGGAATCCAACAATGATTGACCAACGCGGTTACTGGATCACACGGCTGCTGCTGCAACGAGGACTCGGCGTTATTTCTCTGGTTGCGTTTCTTGTAGCGCTGAACCAGTTTCGTCCGCTGCTGGGCGAACGAGGTCTCCTGCCGGTGCCTCTTTTTGTGAAGCGGGTCCCGTTTCATGCCTCGCCGAGCCTTTTTTATCTGGCTCCGCGTGACTGGGCCTTCACGGCGGCTGCTTGGCTGGGCATCGCTCTGTCTTGCCTGGTGATCACCGGCATCTCCGAACGTTACAGTACGTGGCTTTCGGTTGCCATCTGGGCCGTTTTGTGGGTTTTGTATCTGTCCTTCGTCAATGTCGGACAGACCTTCTATGGTTTCGGGTGGGAATCCCTCTTGCTCGAAGGCATGTTTCTTGCGATCTTCCTCGGCAGTTCCGGCACGATTCCGCTGCAGATTCCGATCTGGCTGTTCCGCTGGCTGTTGTTTCGCATCATGTTCGGCGCCGGACTTATCAAACTTCGCGGCGATCCCTGCTGGCGCAACCTTACCTGCCTTCATTACTACTACGAAACGCAGCCCATGCCCAACCCGCTGAGCTGGTATTTCCATTGGGCTCCGCAGTGGATGAACAAGACCGGCGTCGTTTTCAACCACTTCACCGAGCTGATTGTTCCTTTCTTCTATTTTTTGCCGCAGCCCTTCGCGGGCATTGCGGGGATTATAACCATCGTCTTTCAATCCACCATCATCATCAGCGGCAATCTCTCCTGGCTGAATTGGCTCACTTTGATTCTTGCGTTTTCCACTCTCGATGGAAAATTCCTCGGGCTTATGTCGGCTATGCCGGTCATGCATCCGCCGGTTCGCGCCTATCAAATGATGGGCTACGCGGTCGCGGTCCTGGTCGCGGCTTTAAGCATTCCCGTGATCGGCAACATGCTTTCCCGCCGCCAGATCATGAATACCTCCTTCAACTCGTTGCACCTGGTGGGCACCTACGGGGCATTCGGCAGCATTACCCGGACGCGCTACGAAATTGTTGTCGAAGGTACCGACGAAGCTCAAATCACCGGATATACCCGATGGCGCGAATACGAGTTCAAAGGCAAACCGGGCGATCCGCGCTACCGGCCGCCTCAGATTGCTCCTTATCACCTGCGGCTCGACTGGCTGATGTGGTTCGCCGCCATGTCGGATTATCAGAACTATCCCTGGTTCGTACACTTCGTCTGGCAACTTCTCGAAGGCGACCGCCCAACGCTCGGTTTGCTTCGCGTCAATCCTTTTCCTGACAAGCCGCCCCGATATATACGGGCCGTGTTGTACGAATACCACTTCACGACGCCGGAGGAGCACAAACGTACCGGCGCCTGGTGGACGCGTACTCTGGCCGGAGAATACTTCCCGGCCGTCTCGCTTCAAACTGCCGGTTTGCGCCGGGTTATCGAGTCCGAAGGCTGGTCGGCAGAAGGCACCCCGTACTGATTAGAACGGAATAAGGTAAAAAATTCCGGGATAACGACCGATAAGAAGAGTGAGTACAAAACGTTCGATGAAAACCTCACTCCTTCTTTCCCTTGTCCTGGCGGTTGCCCTTTTCCTTTGCCCGCTCGCCTCCGCCACTCCCATCACCATTCACAACACGGGAACAACCGGCAGCGGCGTGGACCCTTACTTCACCATTACGGCGTCCACCGACTCTAGCGTCCACGCAAATTCTCCGGCCTATACTGACGTGTCCCGGGCTGGTGGTTGGGCCGCCGCGATCAGCGGCACGAACTGGATCAATCCGTCGCAGAGCGGCTCCGGCAGCCAAAGCTTTGGCCCCTACACTTACACGTACACGACGACCTTTGACTTATCCGGTCTTGATCCAGCCACCGCCGCGCTTTCCGGCCTACTGCAAGCGGATGACGCCGTGACCCTTTTCTTAAACGGCAATCAGGTGAGCGCTGCCAACATCGGCACTTACACGAGAACGATTCCTTTTTCTATCGGCTCGAACTTCAGCCCGGATTTTCAGCCGGGGATTAACACTCTTTCGTTCCTCGTCAACAACAGCGGCAACTATGCGACCGGCTTTGACGCCGCAATCTCCGGGACCGCGACTGCTGAAACCCCAGAGGGCGGTTCGTTCGCCATGGTCTCGATTGCCGGTATTATTCTTACTGGCGTCGGCATTCGCCGGAGACGTAATCAGAGCGCCGCGTAGCTCCGATACTTTTGGGGCCGCTGTTCATCCCATCAATATCGGTATGACAGCGATCGAAATTTCATCTTACGGCGCTCCCGAGGTCCTGAAACCAGCGGAGCGGCCCACACCCGAACCGGCGGACAACGAGATCGTCATTCGAGTGGAGGCGGCCGGGGTCGCTCGGGCCGACCTGCATCAGCGGCAGGGCAAATATCCGCCGCCTCCTGGGGCGTCCGATATTCCGGGACTCGATGTTGCCGGAACCGTGAGCGCGGTTGGGGCTGCCGTTCGCCGGTGGCACGTTGGCGATCGCGTCTGTGTCATTCTTGCCGGAGGCGGCTATGCCGAGTTCTGCGCCGTTCCGTCGCGTCAAGTCTTGCCTATTCCTGAGAACTGGAGCGCCGTGGAAGCGGCGACACTTCCTGAGAATCTTTTTACCGTCTACGACAATCTCGTTACCCGCGCTGGCCTGAAGCATGGCGAATGGGCGTTGATTCATGGAGGCGCTAGCGGTATTGGCAGTACAGCTATCATGCTCAGCCGGCTTTGGGGAGCGATTCCCATTGCCACCGCCGGAACCACGAAGAAGTGCGAAGCCTGCCTTGGCTTTGGGGCAGGGCACGCGATCAACTACCGAGAAACCGACTTCGTCGAGGAGGTTCACCGTTTGACAGGCGGCCGGGGAGTCGATGCCGTATTGGACATGGTCGGTGGGCCATACTTGCAAAGAAACGTCGACGCGCTTGCTCCGGAAGGACGCATTTCCATCATTGCCACGCAGGGCGGCCAGCGAGGACAGCTCGATATTGCGAAACTGATGGTCAAGCGCGGCAAAATCGGCGGCGCGACGTTGCGGGCTCGCAGCCCTGAACAGAAAGGTGCGATTGCCGACGCACTCCTCCGCGATGTTTGGCCTCATTTGCCCTCCAAAACGTTCATACGCCCCGTTATCGACTCGACATTCCCGCTGCGCGACGCCCGGCAGGCTCACGAGCGTCTGGAAGCGGGTGACCATATCGGGAAAGTTGTTCTTCTCCCCTGACTGCAAGTCCAAACGCTTCCGCCAGCAATTCGTACGATCTCAGTCGCGCTTGGTGATCATGCGCGATTGTCACGGCCATGATTTCTTCGATCTTCAATTCGCTGGCCAGTTCTTCCAGGCGGCTCCGGACGGTACCGGGCGTCCCCACTATGTAACGCGGCCACTCGCCCGGTCCGGGAAACAGCGGATCGGGCCCACTGCCCAACTCCCGCTCGGCCTCCTCCGGCGACGGAATGGGCCTGCGGTCTCCCTGGCGAATGCGGCGTAACAGTAACCGCGAACTGAGGAACAGCCGTTCGGCTTCTTGTTGCGTTTCGGCGCAGAGCACTCCTAAGGCGACCAGCGTTCGCGGCTTTTCCAAATAACTGCTTGGCGTAAAGCGCTCCCGGTACTGCTCGATCGCCTCGCGGGTCGGCTCGGGATCGATGAAATGAGCAAACGCGTAGGGCAAGCCGAACTGCGCGGCTGCGGCAGCGCTCCAGGGACTCGAACCCAGCAGCCAGACATCGGGCGAACCCGGCATGTCGGGTGACACCTTAATGCGGCTGAACGGATGGCTTGCCGGAAAGTCGTTATGCAGGAACGCCAGAAGCTCTTCCAGTTGTTCGCTGAAATCGTCGGGCCGCTTTTGCTTCTCGCGCTCCCGCTGCAGTGCAAAAGCTTCGAGCGGCGATCCTCCAGGCGCACGGCCTAGCCCCAAATCGATGCGGCCGGGGTACAGCGCATGCAGCATCCGGAAAGTTTCCACTACTTTCAGAGGACTGTAGTGAGGCAGCAGGACCGCACCGGAGCCTATTCGTATCGTGCTCGTCTCGGCGGCAATCCGAGCCATAAGAATTTCCGGAGCGGGGCTGGCCAGGGTCTCCATGGCGTGGTGCTCGGCTATCCAGTAGCGCTCGTATCCAAGGCGATCGGCCAATTTCGCCAACTCGATGGAATTTTGCAGCGCATCGGCTGCAGTAAATCCGGCCGAAACCGGAGACTGGTCCACAATCGAAAGCTTCACAGCTTTTCGATGCCGGTACTAGACGATTCACTTCGGCTTTCGAGCCCTCCGGTCGATTGGTCGAGGCGGCATTATTATTATCTAAAGAGCGCATGAGCCGGGCATTGAGAGATTGCTCCACCGTGTGCGGTTCAATAGTGACATTAAGGATCCATTCAGTTGACATTACTCGAAATGCTCGATGTGCTTGAGACCGGCTGCACTACTCTTCAGCAGAGAAGCAGTGAACTTGCCGCCGCGCTTGACCAGGCGAGCAACAATGTCACTCCAGCGGCTGATGACGCGCCAAAGCGGCGGAGTCCGGCAAAGCGGAAACGCAAGGCCGCCAAAGGGCGGCGCGCCCCGAAGAAGCAGTTGACGCTTCCCATGGCTGAGACTGGAGGAGCATCTGCGGCGTCCGCGGCTTCGCCCAATAATGAAGAGGGGCCAAAACGGGGCAAGCGCCAAGCGCTGGGGATGTCGTTTTCGAAGCTCCGGGCATCGATTCAGGCCAGGAGAGGGGAACGCCGTGAGGGCGAAGAGGTTCGGACGGAGGAGCAACCATCATAGAGTCACTGGTGGCTCATGGGATGATTTTTCGTTCCCGGAACTCATCAAAGAGGCTCCTAAACATCTCTTCGGTGTCGATGCAATCGGCGAAGCCAGCCCGGCGAGCCTTAATCGTGCTGGTGATGTTGTCGTATTCGGTGTGAAGAATCGCATCTCCGAATGCCCAAGAGGCTACGGTTTCGAATGGGAGGGGCTGGAGACGATGTTGTTTGACGATTTGCTTCCAGAGCGGTCCTTTATCGGCCTATATTCTGTGAGCCGTAGCGGCAGGGGTTCAGCCATCCACCGTAGGGCTTGCGCCGGGACAGGCCGATGACTTTCCAGTCCTCTTGCCGCGCGTAATAGTCGGCCACGTTGCGACCGATGACTCCTTGCGCTCCGGCAACAATTACTGTTTTTGATGGCGAATTCATGATAAGCGGCCTGCCGGCGGTTCCACTGGATATCCTTTGGCGGTCCAATCCGTATGGAAATTTGTGGGGAGGTCTAATACGTGGATGTTCCGGTAGCCGAGATCTTTCAAGGTCTGGTAAGCGGGCCGGATGTTGGGACAGTGGTCCATGGGACAGCAGCCGCAGTAGATGACGATGCTGGCGTTCTTCGGTAATTGGGAAAATGCGGTTTTGAGCGCCGCGATGCCTTCCGGCTTGCTGGTGGGTCCGGCGAACCGGGCGTTCGCGATGTGCCGTTGCCGGTAGAGGAACGGAAAGGCGACGCTGATGACGATTGGGGTAGGGTGAGCGCCTGACGTTGTCAGGATTCGGGCCAGCGTGGCTGGTTCCATGAGTTCGTCCTTCGACCAGGGGCCGGTTGAGGTATCGCTAGCGCGTAGGAGGGGCAGAAACGTTCCCGATATGAGGGAGGCGGCGGTTGCTAAGAGCGTTCTTCGTGTCATTCGTTCCATTTTCACTTGAATCTTTGTTTAACGGAGGATTGGGGCTCGTCATGGTCTGAGCTTGATCGTAATTCGCTTTGCCGTTGTTCGAGTTCGAGGAGTTCGTTGTAATCGAGGTCTCCGCCGCGTTCTTGACCCATAGGGCTCTTAGAAGCAAGGTCTGCTGCTAGAAGCCGTATCGGTCTTTGGGTTGCGGCAGATTGCCGACACCGGTAGGTCCGGCGTGTTGGCCGGGGGTTTGGGATTCCTTTTCGATGATTTGGAGCCAGGTGTGAAAGGTCATGCGCTGGATGCCGTGGCCGCCTCGTTCCTGGACCGAGCAGAGCGGGCACCAGTAGCCGTTGCGTGTTGTTTCGCAGGTTTTGGGATCGTGCAGGTTGGTCCAGGCGTACTCGGGCGGGACGCCGTCGGGGAAGTTGAGGCGGCGGTAGACCATTTTGGGCTCCAGTTGTGCTTTTTCGAGTTCTTCCAGGAGTTCTTGGTTGGTGGGGACGTAGTCGGTCTTGGTGACGCCTTCGGTGATGGTGATTTCGACCCACTGCTCGGCGACTTCGAAGGTTTCTTTTTTGGGGTTTTTCGCCGGTGCGGCAGCGGCGGTCTTCGGTGGTGCTGGTTGTTTGGCGGCGTGCTTTTCCCGGTCGAATTCCAGGCGCGCGTGGCCTAGTTCGAGTTTGGCCTCGTCGCGGGCGAACTGGAGTTGCAGGGCTTCGACTTTCCGCTCGACGCGGCGGATAGCTTCTATTTCGCTGAGGCGGGCTTTGCGGAGGTACTCCAGATTCTTGAAGGCGGTGGAGAAGGTGCGTTCGGCGGCGGTTTTGTAACGGAGGAAGCGGTGGTAGTTCATGTGGTCCTCAGTGGTCCAGTGGAGAGGTTCCTTTTGCGCGAGACCGAGTTCCGTTTTCTGGAAGCTGCGGCGGTTGCGGGCCATAAACCAGAAAGCGAGAGCGGCTTCGCCGACCAGGGTGCGGCTGACCGGGGTTTGCGGGTTGTAGTCGTCGAACCAGCCGGCCTCGACTTCGCGCCAGGCGGCTTCGTCTTCGCCGGGCAACACGGGAGTGACGGCGCAGCAGCCGTGTTTGACTGCGTTAAAGCGGGGCTCACGGGATTCCGGCATGTCGCTGGCGAGTATGGAGCAGAACCGGCGTGGCGGGCGGGCGAAAATGCGCGGAAGTGTTTGAGGAAATGAGAGATAAAGATTCGGGAAAATGCGTGAACGGGGGATTGAGCGTGCGAATTACGAAACTGAATACCATGCTTGGCAGGAGGCGATTATACCTCATGCATGTGCATGTAAGATGATTTTATGCGCACTACAATTGAAATGAGACCGGAGCACCGGAGCGCCTTGCTCGCTCTGGCGGCGCGACGGGGTCAAAAGGGGTTCTCCGGGGTGCTGGAGGAGGCGGTTGAGGCCTACTTGCGCGGGGAAGCCAAACGCGAGGAGCAGCGGCAGACGTTTGATTCCTTGGCGGGCGTGTTAACGGAGGAAGATGCTGGCGAGCTCGAACGGAACATGGGAGAGATTCGCGCCACATGGCGATGATACTCGTCGACAGCGATGTGCTGATCGACTACTTGCGGGGTCGGGAGCCGGTGCGAACGGTCTTACAAGAGCTGTTTCCGGCGGGGCGGCTCCGGACCACCGTTATTAGTCAGTTCGAACTGTTGGCCGGGAGCCGACAGGATGCGCAGGGGCGAGCCGTAACAGAGTTGTTATCGGTGCTGAAGATTGTCGAACTGGATACGGAGTCGGCTGCTCTGGCTGGAAAGCTGAAGCGGGACTTGGCTGCAGCGGAAAATGATATTGGGATGGCAGACTGCCTCATTGCCGGTATTGCACTGACAAACGATCTTCCGCTGCTGACACGCAATCGCCGGCATTTTGAACGTGTTCCGGGGTTGCGAATGGTCGAGTTGGGCGGCATTTGACCGGAGAATCGTGGATTGTAGTAAGGCCAAACCGTGGAACGGGGCAACGCCGCGAGCAAATCCGGAGGTTACGTAGTCAGTTGCTCGCGGGAAGAGATTGAGGTAGGCGATGCTTCGGAGCCGTTCTTCGCCAGATCGGCGGCGATCTGGGCGAACTGATCCAAGGCGGCTTGCAGGTGCCTCGACGATCTCGGCGGCTAGGTGTTCAGTCCCAAGGTGTGCTGGAAAGGGTTAATGGTGAAGTGAAGGGGGTTGTTCTGCCAAGCTTGGCAGATGAATTGATAAGGGGTCAGACCGCGTAGAGTTTTGAGCCATTTAGCGAAGTTATCGGCCATCAGGAAGGTCTGCAAGTGCTCTTTGAGTTGCTGATGGGTTTGGTAGTAATAGCGTTTAACGGTGGCCTCTTTGAGGGTTCGGTTCATGCGTTCGACCTGTCCGTTAGTCCAGGGATGCTTCGGCCTGGTAAGGCGGTGTTCGATGGAATTTTGCTCACAAGCCCCAGGCAAAGGCATGGACGCGGAAGAGCAAGGGCGGCCCCGGTTCGGTTTCCTTCCGTAGATCTGTCGGTTCCGGAGTATTGTCCACGAAATAAGTGCCGTTGTCGGTGAGCACGGTAGGAATAGTGTAAGGCACGGCCGCCACAAGAGCGCGCAGAAAGTCCGCTGCAATGCGCCGGGTGGCGCGTTCGTGCAGCTGCGCAAAAGCGAACTTGCTGGTGCGGTCGATGGCGACGAACAGATAGAGCTTGCCCTGTTCCGTTCGCACTTCGGCGATGTCGATATGGAAGTAGCCGATGGGATACGGCCGGAACTTCTTCTTCGCCGGCTTGCCCCCTTCCAACTCGGGCAGGCGGCTGATGCCATGGCAGCGATGCAGAGCAGAATGGGTCAGCGGCGGAATAGCGGCTTGGAGGGCATATAAACAGTCCTCCAGCGGCAGCAAGGTCTGCTTGCGAAACGCGACGACCAATGCTTCTTGTTCCTTGCTCAGCACCGTCGAGCGGGGCTCCTTCGGTCCCAGCGGCTCATCTTCGACCGAGGTTCGTTTCCGCCACTTGGCTACGGTCTTGGAATTGATTCCATAACGGGCCGTCAGTTGGTTCAGGCTCGCTTGACTATGCTGGATCGCTCGACGCACTGTAGCTGTCGTGCGGGCGCTTCCATGAAGTACCTGTCCCATAATGCCTCCCACGATGGCAACTGCTCATACAATACTCCACTACACTGTGGGACTAAACACTGGGAAAGGCCCAGCTTAAGATGGTGGTGGCATTCGCCTGTGGCGCATCGTCGTTAGCTGAAAAAGCTCGTCCGTAAACAGGTTGCACGCCCAACGTTGCGAGAAGATTCCAGTTGCAAAGAGTGGCCTGTACCTCCTCGGGAAGTTGATCGCTGCGGCTGGAAAGATCGCGCGCCGTCTCTCCCCAGAAGGCCGTCTGTTCGAAGCTGTGCGATTCGCGCTGCCACTCGGTGAAGTTGCCGGCCGCAACTTGGTTGAAGCTGAATTGCGAATCTTTGTCGCCGCTTTCATACAACATGACTAGCCGCCCAGAATCTTTGAACGGCAGCGGCTTTAGCAATACCGCTTGCACCACGCTGAACAGCGCCACGGTCGCTCCCAAGCCAAGCGCCAGGGTGAACACACAAACCATGGTCAAGGCCGGTACTTTAGCTAAGCGTCGTAAGGCAAACCGCAGGTCACGCCACAAATTTTCGATGGCGGTCCACTGCCACACCTCGCGGGCTTGTTCCTCCAATAACGTCGCGTTCCCAAACTCGCGGGGGGCTTCCCGTAAGGCTTCTTCCCGCATTCCGCTGGCCGCCAACTCTGCCGCACCTACTGTTCCGCGGGCGTCAGCACCAGTGCGATGCCTTCCAGCATGCGCTCAAAACTAGAGACTTCCCGCTCCAGATGCTTCGCTCCTGCCGCCGTGATTTTGTAGATCCGTACTCGCCGGTTCGTAGCCGAGATGGCCCACTCGGCCTTCACCCATTTCTGCTTCAACATGCGCTGCAAAGCCGGGTAAAGCGACCCTTCCTCAATCTGCAGCAACTCGTTGGAGGTCTGCTTTATTCGCTGCGCGATGGCGTAGCCATGCATCGGCTGCAGCTTCAAAGTTTGCAGCACCATCATTTCTAAAGCTCCAGGGAAAAGATCCCGCTGACTCGGTTTAGCCAATGTTGTTACTCTAGGCATAGAGTAAATTGGTCTTAAAATTAAGTCAAGTAAAAGCTTGGCTGGAGGAGGTAATTGTGCAATCCGATCCCGTCAAATTATTGGGGAGTTCGAACGACGCTCAGCACCGAGCACGGCGATAGATGCACAATATCCAATATCCTCGACTGCGTTGCGCCAAATAGTGCCTGCCTGTGATTTCGTCCGGTAATTAAGAGCGTGGCACTCTCCTGCCAAGCTACTTCGGAGATCACCCGGGGAACATCGCCGTTTTCCAGCCGATACTTTGCCTTCGAGCCCGCCGTTGCGCAAAGTTCTTCAAGCTGTTGCTTTAGCCCCGGCGCGGAGCCATTTCCCTCCTGAGCCGCCTCTCGGGTCTCGATGACATGAACGAACACAAGCTCCGAACCGAACTTTCCCGCCACGTATTGCGCCGCTTCGACGATGTTCCGATTGGGCTCGTTTAAGGATCGGTCCTCGTGCAGGGCTAACGCGCAAATGACACATCCGCGATTACTCGCCTCGCGGTCTGCGAGCGCGGAATCCACTGTCCAAATCGCCGCATTGGAGTCATCCATCAGCTTGGCCGTTAATGACCTTTTCATGGCAGCATAAAGCCGGTTGTGGTGGGTGGTCGGAAGGATTATCGCGTCGAATGCCTCTTCCTGGGCGTAAGAAGCGATCGTGTCCGCGATCTTACCCGCTTTCACCACGGACCGGACCGGAAGGCAGATCGATAGGCGTGACAGGAAAGCTTCGAAATGCCTTTGGGCGACCGCTAACTTTTCAGCCTCGATGTCGCACATTCTCCGGTACGTTACATCCATGACATCGTAATAGAAGCCCGACGTGTCCACCACGTGCAAAACCGTCAACTCGGCCCCTAATTGCTTGGCCAGTTTCGCGAAATTGGGTATCGCCAGCGCGCACAACTCCGAAATATCCCCTGGAAAGAGAAGCCGGGCTATTTTCGTCATAACTGATTTTGTATCGGGTGAAGGCGGAAAGGGTAGTACTAGAGATTACAACGACGGGTGTTTAAGTGGAACGGCTAATCAGGACAAGTTACGCTCAAGTCAATTTGTCCAAGGACTGATGATTTGAACCCCGCAATCTTCAAAATCAGCAATGTTCCGTGTTGCCAAGGCGGCTCGGCGTGACCGTGCAATGGCCGCGATCATCGCATCGAATTGCGAGATCGGACGGCCTGCGGATCCGCGTCCGGCAACGATCTTCGCATATGCTTCAGCAGCGTCTCCATTGAAGGACAGTATCCGATCTTCGAATTCCTGAGCGAATATCTGCCGAATGGCGGTGGACAGCCGCAGTTTGCGTTTGCCTGCCGGAAGCAGTTCGATGCCGTATAAAATCTCCGCTTGTGTAATTGTTGTGGTGAATGTGGTCACAGGCTCCTGTGCGGATAACCAGCGCAGGACGGGCTCCGCGGGGCTGGGTTTGAGAGCTTCCGAAAGAACGTTTGTGTCGAGAAGGATCACTTCGAGAGTTCCGGAGGATTTCTGACCGCTTCACGCTGGGGCAGCGCTAATTCTACGCCGCCCAGGGGCGCCATATGCCGCCGAATCGATTCGGCGAGATCTAATTTTTGTGTAGTCTTGGGGATAAGTCCGGTCTTTAGAATTTGGCGCGCTTCTTCTTCCATAGACCGGCCATGATGCGCCGCGCTCATGCGAAGCTTTGCCTTGAGGGAGTCCTCCAGCCGCCGGATCGTGATGCTTGCCATACATCAATGATAGCAATGCAATCACTACTGTCCTTCGGAGCATTGCTTTACCCCCCGCTTGCCCCTTCAAACAAATCATGCTCAAATAAAGTGATCGGCCCAAAGCGGTGCGCATTTCGTGCGTGCGGTCGAATTCGATCAAGCTGCATTTTCTTGCAGCGCCCCACAATTTAACGATTTACTAGGAGCATGAGAGTTGGAGCAAGCCGTTCTCGCCCTGGAAGACGGAACCGTTTTCGAGGGAACTAGCTTTGGTGCGTCCGCGCAGCGCAGCGGCGAGGTTGTGTTCAATACCGCTATCACTGGCTATCAGGAGATCTTCACCGATCCTTCCTACGCCGGACAAATTGTCGTTCTCACCAATCCGCAAATCGGAAACTACGGCGTAAATGCCTACGACAATGAAGCGGGTATTCCTTACATTGAAGGTCTTGTCGTCCGTGAAATGTCTCCCGTCGCTAGTAATTGGCGTTCCGATGAAAAAGCCGAAGATCTTCTCTCCAAGCGTGGCATTCCTGTCATTGCCGACGTCGATACCCGAAGGCTAGTGCGTCTTCTGCGCGATCGCGGCGCGATGCGCGGCATCATTGCCGTGGGTGGCAGCCTCGACGCCGATGCTCTCGTGAAAGCGGCCCGCGACTCTCCTTCCATGACCGGCCAAAATCTCATCGCCGGGGTTTCCACGCCGCAACGCTACCAGTGGACCGAAGGTGTCGATCCTGTCTCGGTTTCGGACAAACGCCTCGCGGCGGAAGAGCAGCAGTTCCATGTGGTCGCCTATGATTACGGCATCAAGCGCAACATTCTCCGCCATCTAGTGGAAATCGGCTCGCGTGTTACCGTTGTTCCCGCCGCCACTAGCGCCGAAGATATTCTTTCGCTGAAGCCCGACGGAGTGTTTCTGTCAAACGGCCCCGGCGATCCCGAAGTGCTCGATGCGCAATCCACGGAAATAAAGAAGCTGGTGGGCAAAGCGCCTATTTTTGGTATTTGTCTGGGCCATCAGCTCCTGGGACTCGCGCTCGGCGGCAAGACCTACAAGTTGAAATTCGGTCATCACGGCGCTAATCATCCGGTGCTTAACAAACGTACCGGCAAGGTCGAGATCACATCGCAAAATCACGGCTTCGCGGTCGATCCCGATTCGCTCCGCGATAGCGATGTCGAATTGACGCATGTCAATCTCAACGACGGCACCGTCGAAGGCCTGCGTCACCGCAATGAGCCGGTTTTCTGCGTGCAATATCATCCGGAAGCTGCTCCCGGGCCGCACGACTCGCACTATCTTTTCCACGACTTCGCCCAAATCATGAAAGAAGGAAAGCGCTAACATGCCGAAACGCACCGATCTGAAGCGCATCATGATCATCGGCTCCGGCCCCATTGTGATCGGTCAGGCCTGCGAGTTCGACTACTCCGGCGCGCAAGCTTGCAAGGCGCTTCGTCAGGAAGGCTACGAAGTCGTTCTAATCAATTCGAATCCGGCCACGATCATGACCGATCCGGAGCTTGCCGATCGCACCTACGTTGAACCGCTTAGCCTCGCTTTTGCCACCGAGGTAATTCGCAAGGAACGCCCCGATGCGCTGCTCTCAACGGTGGGTGGACAGACGGCGCTGAACCTTTCTGTGGAACTCGCCGAGGCGGGCGTGCTGGAAGAATATGGCGTAGAGCTGATTGGGGCAAAGATCGACGCCATCAAGAAGGCCGAAGACCGTTTGCTCTTCAAGGACGCGATGCGGAAAATCGGCCTCGACATGACGCAATCGCAACTCGTCAATAACGTCGAGGATGGCCTCGCCTTTGCCGAGCGCATCGGCTATCCCATCATTCTGCGCCCCAGCTTCACTCTAGGCGGTACGGGCGGCGGCATTGCGTACAACCGCGAAGAACTTGCCGAAATTCTCGAGCGCGGCATCGATCTTTCTCCGGTCCATGAAGTGCTGGTGGAAGAAAGCATTCTCGGCTGGAAAGAGTTCGAAATGGAAGTGATGCGCGACGTTGCCGGCAACGCCATCATCGTCTGCTCCATTGAGAACTTCGATCCCATGGGCGTGCATACCGGCGATTCCATCACGGTTGCGCCCGCGCAAACCCTTACGGACCGCGAATATCAAGTGATGCGCGACGCCTCGCTTCGCTGTTTGAACGAAATCGGTGTCGACACCGGCGGCTCCAACGTGCAGTTTGCTATCAGCCCGGAAAACGGCCGCATGATCATCATTGAGATGAATCCTCGCGTCTCCCGCAGCTCCGCGCTGGCGTCCAAAGCCACCGGATTTCCTATTGCGAAGATTGCAGCGAAGCTCGCCGTGGGGTACCGCCTCGACGAAATCAAGAACGACATCACCCGCGCTACGCCCGCCTGTTTTGAACCGACGCTCGACTACGTGGTCGTCAAAATTCCGCGTTGGCAATTCGAGAAATTTCCCGGCGCCGAGCCGGTGCTCAACACGCAAATGAAATCGGTCGGCGAAGTGATGGCGATCGGGCGCACGTTTAAGCAAGCGCTCGGCAAAGGAATCCGCAGCCTCGAAACCGGTAAGGCCGACAACGCTCAGGCCCTCGATCCGAAGCTCATCGCCAAACGCCTTATTACTCCGAACCCCGAGCGCCTCAACTACATCTGGTTCGCCTTTGAGCAAGGCTACACCATTGAGCAGGTCTTTGACATGACGCATATCGATCCCTGGTTCCTGCGCCAGATCCGGGAAGTGGTGATGCTCGAAAAATCCATGGCCGGGCGCGAGCTTTCGTCCATCACGGCCAAGGAGTTCCGCAAGCTGAAGCGAGATGGCATTGGAGACCGCCAACTCGGACGCCTGATCGATGCCGAGCCGATGGACGTGCGCGCCGCCCGTAAGAAGCTCGGTGTCGAAGCCGTGTTTAATCGCGTCGATACCTGCGCTGCTGAATTTGAAAGCTTCACGCCCTACATGTACTCCAGCTATGAGTCGGAGGATGAATCCGCGCCCACCGATCGCAAGAAAGTGATGATTCTCGGCAGCGGTCCTAATCGCATCGGGCAGGGCATTGAGTTCGATTACTGCTGCTGTCACGCCTCCTTTGCCCTGCAAGAGTTCGGTGTCGAATCGATCATGGTTAACTGCAATCCGGAAACCGTGTCGACCGATTACGATACCAGCGATCGTCTCTACTTCGAGCCACTTACACAAGAAGAAGTTCTGAATATTTACGACAAAGAAAAGGCCGACGGGTTGATTGTTCAGTTCGGCGGACAGACACCGCTGAACCTTGCGATGCCGTTGAAGAGCCTTGGTCTGCCCATTATCGGCACCGATCCGGCGAATATCGATCTTGCAGAAGATCGCAAGCTCTTTGGGAATTTGCTGGAAGACCTCGGAATTCCGTCGCCCGCGAGCGGCACGGCTACCAGTGTGCAAGAAGCGTGCGCCGTCGCGCAGCGCCTCGGTTTTCCCGTTCTGGTGCGGCCCAGCTACGTGCTCGGCGGCCGTGCGATGGTCATTGCCTATAACGAAGAGACGGTACGCCGCTACATGCAGGAAGCGGTGAGCTTCTCCGTGAAGCGGCCTGTGCTTATCGATCGCTTTCTTGAGGATGCCACCGAGGTCGACGTAGATGCGCTGTGCGATGGTGAAAGCGTTCTTATCGCGGGCATCATGGAGCATATAGAAGAAGCGGGCGTCCACTCCGGCGATAGTTCCTGCGTGCTGCCCTCGTTTTCCATTGCGAAGCAAACGCTTAAGACCATTGAAGAGTACACCGCCAAGCTCGCCCGCGCATTGAACGTCATTGGCCTCATGAACGTGCAGTACGCCATCAAGAGCGGTGAAGTTTTCGTTCTAGAAGTAAACCCGCGCGCTTCGCGCACCGTGCCATTTGTCAGCAAGGCCACGGGCGTGCCGCTGCCGAAGGTGGCCGTCGGCCTAATGCTGGGTAAAAAGCTGGGTGAGGTAGCTCATCTTACCGGCGGAATCACGAGCGGCGTCCTGCCGGTCTCGAACTTCTTTGTGAAAAGCCCTGTATTCCCCTTTGCTAAATTTCCCGGTGTCGATCCCGCCCTGGGGCCTGAAATGCGTTCCACTGGCGAGGTGATGGGTGTGGGAGAGTCGTTTGGCGAGGCGTTTGCAAAAGCCCAGCTCGCCGCAGGCGCGCCCATTCCTGACAGCGGTTCGCTCTTCATCAGCGTTAACGACAACGACAAGGCCGCGGCTGTTGAGGTGGCCACCCGTTTTCACCAGTTCGGCTTCGAACTGTTCGCCACGCGCGGCACGGCAGCCGCTCTCAAAGCAGCCGGGTTGTCTTGCAAAACTGTCTTCAAGGTAAACGAGGGACGGCCTAACGCGGTTGATTTGCTGAAAGCAGGGAAGCTCAATCTGGTTATCTACACCACCAGCGGCCTTTCGTTTCCTGACGAACAGACCATTCGCCGCAACGCCGTTACCTACCGCACGCCTTGCATCACAACCATGGCGGGCGCCAGAGCCGCCGCCGAGGCCATCGTATCCCGCCGCCGCGATCCTATCCGCGTGTGGAGCTTGCAGGAACTTCACGCCGCCGAGCCGGCTGGACGACTGAACTAGCCTACACTGGGGAGGTCCAGACTGGCCGAGCGTGAGAGCACAAGATAGACTCCCATTAACGCTGTTTTTACCCGTGCCCATTGGTCCCGATTGGCGCATCGACTGGGATGTCTTGCAGGATTTTTCTTGGGTAGGGAGTCTTGCGGATTGTCCTCAGGACTCCGTCCATCACGCCGAGGGAAACGTTTGGATCCATACCCGCATGGTTCTGGAGGCCCTTGTTGCCGACGAGCGATTTCGAGCGATGCCAGAGGAGAGAAGGCTTGTCCTATTTACGGCCGCGCTCTTTCACGACGCGGCTAAACCGGCCATCACGGTCGTCGAGCCAGACGGGCGCGTAACAGCCAAGGGGCATTCGGTTCGCGGATCGGTCATGGCGAGGAGCGTTTTGTGGAGGCTTGGACTACCCTTCCCCCTTCGGGAGGAAATCTGCGGTCTGGTGCGTTATCATCAACTGCCGTTTTACCTCATTGACCGCGTGGACGCCCAGAGGCTTGCGGTTGCCATCAGCTTGGTTTGCCGCTGCGATGAATTGGGCATACTGGCGGATGCCGACATCCGTGGAAGAATCTGTCGCGACGAGAATGCCATCCTACAGAACATCGCTTTATTTCGCGAGTTCTGCACCGAAGAAGGCTGCCTACGCCAGCCGCGCACATTTCCCTCCGATCATTCACGCGTTGAATATTTCCGCCATTCCGGACGTGCGCTCGACTATCTCGCCTTCGATGACACCGTGGTGGACGTCACCGTCATGTCAGGCCTGCCTGGGGCAGGGAAGGACACTTGGATCAAGGAACACCATCCTGATTTTCCCGTCGTATCGCTCGACGTACTGCGTGAGGAGATGGACGTAGCCCCGACAGAGAACCAAGGAGCAGTCGTGCAGGCCGCAAAGGCGCGGGCTCGCGAATATCTGCGCCGCCGCCAGCCTTTCATTTGGAATGCGACAAACATCAGCCGTACCATGCGCGGGCAAATTTTGGGTCTCCTCGCCGACTACCATGCTCGAATACGATTGGTCTATGTTGAGTCGAGCTACCCGGCCCTTTGTTTTCAAAATTCATCTCGGATAAGCGCCGTTCCGCAAACGGTGATGGACCGTCTTCTACGGCGATGGGATGTCCCGGACCGGACCGAGGCTCATCACCTCGAATATGTAATGAACGGTTGACGGCATGTCTGCAAAATATCCTCGAAGCCCTCACCTGCCTTGGTCGCCGGGCGGAACACGCGACGACAAACGCCTGCTGAATGTGGCTGGTCTGCTGAACGAGGAAATTGTCATCACCGAGAAATTGGACGGCAGCAACCTGGCGCTTACCCGAAGCCATGTTTTTGCCCGCAGTCACAGCGGGCCGCCATCCCATCCCAGCTTTACCTGGGCAAAGGCGCTGCATGGCCAAATCAGGGGCGAGATTGGCAGCGGGCTGACGCTCTTCGGCGAGTATTGTTACGCTGTCCATTCCATCGTTTACCAGCAACTGCCTGGCTACTTTCTCCTGTTTGGCGTTCGAGAGGACGAGTCAGATTTTTGGTGGGATTGGGAATTGGTGGAACAGCAGGCGCGAGCCCTCGGCGTACCCACCGCCCCGGTTTTGTTTCGGGGATCGATAGATGCCGAATGCAGACTGCACAGTCTTACGGAGACGCTGGCGCTGGAGCCGTCGTGCTATGGCCCGGATCGCGAAGGCGTCGTCGTGCGCGTGACACGTGGGTTCGCGGAATCGGAGTTCCCGAATGTTATGGCGAAGTATGTTCGCGCGGGTCACGTCACCTCGGCGGAGCACTGGATGTTCCAGCAAATCCGCGTGCAGGCTCTGTCCGAACTGCCTTGATTTCGAGTGAACTCACCCCTAAGATGAAGCCTGTGACTAAATTCATTGTGGGTTTTATTATTGGGATCATTGTGCTTCCCATCTATGGTTGGCTTTATTTCCGTTTTGGATACGCTCCGGTCGCGACCGCCGCGTCGCCTATGCCTTTTGAGAAACGACTGGCGCATATGGCGCTGAATGCTCGCATCCAAAAGGAAGCGCCGAAGAACGCGCCCATTCAGCCCACAGATGACAATCTGGTTGCAGGCGCCCATCTGTATCGCACCCATTGTTCCGTTTGTCACGGCCTTCCGGGCCAGAGCTCTTCTGCCATTGCAAAAGGTATGTTTCCGAAGCCGCCGGAGCTGTTTAAAGGCCACGGCGTAACGGATGATCCGGCGGGCGAAACATACTGGAAGGTCGCCAACGGGATTCGCCTCACGGGAATGCCGGCGTTCACTCACTCGCTGACGAACGATCAGATGTGGCAAGTAAGTCTTCTGCTAGCCGGAGCCGACAAGTTGCCTGCCGATGCTGTCACACTGTTACGGCAGCCGCAGGATATTCAATGATGGGTGGCATATAGAGATGCCGCGTATAACGGACAGCTAGGACTGGATACGTAAAAAACGTTTGCGTCCGGCCTATCTTCCGTGATAGTTTCAGATTCCAGTATTTTATGCAGTACGTGCCGCTCACTCGACGTGTGTGCAAGCGCATGCCGAAGATTTGTTTTTTGTTCGCGTTCCTCCTCATGATTTCCGTGATGGTCCCGCGAGCGGCACTTTGCGTGACCTCCGTGGAGCCCACGCTTCTTAAAGTCCGCCTCCAGTCTCATCTCACCAGCTACGTTTCTAGGCCTGGCTCACCGTTTCACGCGGTCGTTATCTCCGATTACGAACGGGACGGCCGAGTTCTAATTCCACGCGGCAGCCTGATCTATGGCACCGTTCGACGCGTTACTGCGGTGGGCTTGGGATTCCTTCATGAACGGGCGCGGCTCACACTCAATTTTCGCGAATACCAAACGCCGGATGGACAGCACTTTCCTTTATCGGCAAGGCTGGTCTCCATCGATAATGCGCGTGAGAAGGTACTGCCGGACGGTCAGATTCGGGGGGTTTTGGCAGCCCAGAACCCCAATGGACTTCTGAACGGCTTCTGGTATAACCCGGCGTCCGATTTCGACTTTTTTCTGTATCACTCCGCGATCGGCCTCACCGGCGTGGCCCATCAGCTTCTTCAGATTTTCCCCGTGGGCGCCCCTGGCGCCGCAGCCCTCCTTGCCCTACGTTGTGTCGTGATCCGGTTCCCCGAGCCGGAAATTCATCTCGCGCCCGGTACGGATATGAACTTGGCCGTAATGCTTTCTTCCGGGTCCGTTCCCTCGTTCCCGATTCCTCCTCCTACGCCGGTACCGCAACTTCTGGCGGAACAACTCGACGCCCTACCCCGCGAGATCACCAGGCATAATGGACGCCCCGCCGACGATATAATTAATGTCGTGTTCACCGGTAGCCGTCAGCAACTGATGGATGCCTTCGCTGCCGTTGGATGGTCTTCTGCGGAGCACGTTTCGGTCCATTCCTTGTCGCATGAATATTTGGCGTTTAGCTCTATGCGCAGCTACGAGACGGCACCCGTTTCGAGGCTTTATTATCGCGGAATGCTGCCCGATTTGGTTTTCCAGAAATCGCTAAGTACAGTTACAAAACGAGACCATATTCGCATCTGGCACTACGGGTTAATTGATGGCCAGGACGTCTGGCTAGGCGCCGCCACGCACGACAGCGGCATCACCTTTCGCGCTAGCGGATTTGCGTTCTCTCACAAGATTGACGGTGCGCTCGATCTGGAACGTTCCATCGTTGTGGACGACCTGTCTTTTGCAGGCTGTGCGGCGCCCGTCTCCTTTATGGAGGATGCTGCCGAAGTACCTACAAATCGTGGCGGTTTCGTGACCACCGATGGCCGCCTCGCGGTTCTTTCAGTAAAGGGCTGCGACCGTCCGTTGCCCAGCGATGATGACGGGCCAGGCCCTGGCTCTCCCGGGAATAAATTGACCCGAGTTACCCGCCGCCTGGTCCTTGAATCCCGCAACTATTTCGTTCGGGAGAATGCCTACTACTGGGCTTACGAGCTGATCCGGTTCCATCGCATCAGTGGCCAGTAGCCTTCAATGCCGGTGTCGGATTGAGGGAGGACGCGTGAATGGAAGAAACTCTTGTATCAAGTTCACTGCGCCGTCGGCCGCCACAATGATGGCGCCCCGTTCAAATCCATTTCCTGCGCCGCTCGTGCTAGGCGGTTGCCATGCACCGACTACTTGCGCCGCAGCAAAATCGCTAATCAGCCGGCCGTAAGCAATCCCGTCGCTGCCGTTGTCCCTTTTGGATATCACTGTTTGCTTTAGAACATTTTTCATTCTTGGCATAAAGCCGTGCTCTTCCGACGGAAAGTATCGTGGATCTTCATGGAACGCGCTCTCCAGGCCAAACGCAATTGCCTGAGTCGTCAAATTGATTCCCAAGCTGTTCGCATAATGTAGGCCATATCCCGAAGCGTCTTGGCCCCATTCGTGCGGAAGATCGAACCCCATCGCGATGCCTGCGCCAATGGCCATCCCGACTAAACCACGCGGCCCAAACAGAGTGTACGCCCTATACCGAAGCTTTCCGCCCACCGTTAAGGGCGGTGCCGAAACCGTATCTCCCAGAAGTCTGCCCGGCTGCGCCGGAGGCTTCGTGGCGGCTGGTGTCGAGGTATCTTGCGGCAGGGCTCCCGGCACCAGCGGTGCTGTCTGCGCCTGCAAAAGACAGGGGATGCAGATCGCCAGCGCTCCTGTCAGCAGGACACCGCCACGCTGTCTCGGTGCTCCAGGTCTTCGTATTGTCTTTTTCAAAATGTTTTGCTTTGCGTATTGGTATGGGATGTCCGCGTTGCATTCCCTTCGGGCCCGCGGTTTCAAATAGTCATACGCGCAAGCGAATACTCCTGCTCCGATGGTAAGGCCTATGCCGTTTCAGAGACAGTCGGCGGCAGTGTTTCCCATCGGACCTCCTCCACAGTTCGCACAATAAACAGATAGGAGCATGCTCCGACCGCAGCCATTGCCGAGGCCAGAGCGAACGCCCAGAAAAACGATCCGCTTTTCGCTACCAGCACCCCTGTCAGATACGGACCGATGATTCCGGCCAGGTTCCCCAGTCCATTCTGCAGTCCTGCCCACCGGCCCACGGCTTGCGGGCCCGCCAGGGACTGTGTAACCGCCCAGAAATTGGAGGAGGATATTCCGAGCGCAAGGCAAGATATCACCAGTAGCACCATTGAAAGCACGGGATCGCGCACCATGTACGCGGCAATCATGGTCACATTCAGGAGCAATCCGCCCGCCACACAACCAATTCGCACCTGCGAGGGATCGGCTCCGCGCCGGATGGCACGGTCGGAGAACCACCCGAAGGTGACCGTCGTGGCCGCTATTCCCCAAAAGGGCAGCGAACCGTACACCGCCATCATTCGTGTGGAGAAGTGCCGCTCCTGCGTCAGATAAATCGGTAGCCAGCTCAGCACGAAGAACCAGCTATAATTCAGGCAAAACAGGCCCAGAAAAGTCCCCCATGCCTGTCGCTGCTTCAAAATGGATCCCAGTCCCGGTCCGGGACCCGTTTGGGTGCTCCGGACTTCCGTCACAACTCTGCCATGCCGCAGGAGGTGCCACGCCCAGGGCAGGAGCCAGGCGAGACCAGCGCCTCCGACTATTAAGAATAGGGTGCGCCAACCGCTGTGCGCGACGATCAATCCCCCGCCCATCACGCCGATGGCCGGTCCTGTCCGCGATCCCGCGTCGATCAGCGCATTGGCAAACCCGCGCTCCTCCTCGCGAAAGTTGACCGCAATCATCTTCGCGTACGACGGATAAGCCGACGATTCCCCCACGCCCAGCACTAGCCGCAGAATCAGAAGGCCCGTGAAGCTTTCGGCGAATCCGGTCGCGATGGTCGCCGCCGACCACAGTACGAATCCCGCAGTATAGACTGCGTAGACATTGAAGCGATCGATCACCCAGCCCGAGAAAATCTGGCATGCCGAGTAGGTGAAGAAGAATGCCGAAAAGAGCGTGCCTAGATCTTTGGCATCAACGTGAACATCTTTTCGGAATGCGTCGGTTGCGGCCGCAATCGAGAGATTTCCCCGATCCACATAGTTAATTGCGACTGAGATGACCAGCAAGATCAGCAGTATCCAACGGCTTTTATCTAATGAGTATCCGATTTCTTTGGCGCTGCTCGACACCTTGCCAGCCTAGCGCAGCGAATATTTTGTTGAGCTAAATGTTGGGCGTGTCCAACTAACTAGCCGGAAGCTTCGATAATCTAGGAAGAAGAGTTCTATGACTTTTGCCGAATCCTATAAAGAGCAACTGCTCGGCGCGATCCAGTCCGTCGATCTCGACCTGGTACGCCGGGCAGCCGCATGGTTTGAAGAAGCGCGCGACAACGGCAAGCATATCTTTGTATGTGGGAATGGCGGTAGCGCCTCCACTGCTTCCCACCTCGCTTGCGACGTAGTGAAGGGGTGCAGCTATGAGAAGCAGAAACGCTTCCGGATTATGGCGCTTACCGATTCGCTTCCCACCCTCACGGCCTACTCAAACGACGTCTCTTACGAGTGCGTCTTTGTCGAGCAGCTTAAGAACTTTGCTCAACCCGGTGATCTCGTTCTCGCCATCAGCGGCTCCGGCAACTCGCCCAACGTGGTGCGTGCCATCGAGTACGGCAACGAGGCGGGCTGTAAGACCATCGCGCTCACGGGCCGCGACGGCGGCAAACTGGGTCCGCTGGCGCAACTTAACATCCAGGTGCCGGTTCAGCACATGGGCCGTATCGAAGACGCGCATCTCATCATTTGCCACATGATCGCTTATCAGTTTATGGAAGCGAACTAAGGCGATATCGCGACTCAGGAGCTGTCCCGGAATCGCCGGTAGCGGGAACCGGCGATAAGCATCGAAAGTTTCACGGAAACAAAGCGTAGGCACGGGGCCGGAAAGCTTGGTGGGATTTGATTCCGTGCTTGGTCGGGATTGTTCTGTTGGTCTATGGATACATCATGGCTCCGAAGACATAAACGTAGGTAGGCGCGGAGGACAATTATTTACCAGGTAAGAACTCGATTTGAATGTCTTGGCCTGCTGCCTTTAGATCGAAGTCAGCGGTCACAAAGATGTGATCTGGTGAGATTGCCGCCCATTCGACTCCAAAAGCGTCAACATAAGGGATTTTCTTGTCAGCCTTGAGGACAGCGGCTCGAATGGCGCGTTCCGCCGTGACGGGGATGATCTCGAAATGGAAGCCAGCAAGCCGGGACATGACGATTGCTAGCATATTCTGCCCGTAGTTTCTGTAAATAGATCCAGCTACTTCTCCCCAGTGGATTGCCAGGACCGCTGTTTTGTGGGTTTCGGCTAAATGACCGCGAATAATTTCCTCAACTCGGTCTGCCCCGGCTTCATTGTCTAAATAACGTAGAACCGCACTGGCATCGAGTGCATAATTTACCATTGAAAAATCAGGCTGTAATTAGTGCGTCGCCGTCATTCGATGATTCGTTTCGTTTCGTCTTGCCGGCGCTCTTCGATGAGCATGTCCGCTAGGGAAGGCCCACCGGCGGTCATGCCGCGAGTCTCTTTTAGAAACTGTTCATTAACGGGTTGAAGAATGATCCGATTCTCTTCGCGAACCACGGCGACGCGGGTGCCGGGGTGAATATTCAAGGCCTCGCGTATCTCGGAAGGGATCACAAGCTGGCCCTTGGTGCTTACCGTCGTGAATTGCGATTGCATGTCTTACATCTTAGCAAAGGTAAAACGTCTAGTGGTGGATCTGGGAAAGGGGTGATTAGTACCATGCGTTCTGCCGGAAGAGCGTAGCCGGGACACAACATTGCTAAACTGGGGAACTGATAGCCACTAGTGCGCTTTTGCGCGACGTGGCGAATCTGGTGCAGTGGTCTTGCCATCGGAGCAGAAGTATCCCCATCTGTTCCGCCACCCTTCTGCCATTTTCTTCCCAGCGTTGTGGTGCAAGCACAAAGGCATGCAAGCCCATAGACGTTGGCAGGGAACTACGCATTCGGGACGGTGCGCGATAGAAGAAGGAGTTCGCACTTTCGATGAAATTTATCTTTACGTCTGAATCTGTAACGGAGGGCCATCCGGATAAGGTGGCGGATCAGGTATCCGACGCTGTTCTTGATGCTGTCTTGGCCGAAGACCCCAACGGGCGCGTTGCTTGTGAAACGCTGGTGACGACCGGTATTTGCATTGTCGCCGGGGAGATTACCACCAAGACCTACGTCGACGTTCCCAAGCTGGTGCGCGGCGTGATCCACTCGATCGGATACACCGATGCCGCGTTCGGGTTTGACAGCAAGACCTGCGCAGTGGTGAATATGATTCAGGCGCAGTCGCCTGACATTGCGATGGGCGTGGACACGGGCGGAGCGGGCGACCAGGGCTTGATGTTCGGCTATGCCTGTGACGAGACGCCGGAACTGATGCCGCTGCCAATTATGCTGGCCCACAAACTGGTGCGCCGGTTGAGCGATTCGCGCCGAGAAGGCGAGCTTGGGTATCTACGGCCAGATGGCAAAAGCCAGGTGAGCGTGGAATATGTGGACAACAGGCCAAAGCGTATCGACGCGGTGGTGATTTCGACGCAGCACGACGACGATGTGACGACCGAGCAGATTCGCGCGGATGTGAAGAAACTAATCATCGATCCAGTGATTCCTTCGGGTATGATCGATAGCCAGACTAAGTTCCATATCAATCCGACGGGGCGATTCGTGATCGGCGGTCCGCATGGCGATACGGGGCTTACGGGCCGGAAAATTATCGTGGATACGTACGGCGGCATGGGCCGGCACGGCGGCGGGGCCTTTTCGGGCAAGGATCCGACGAAGGTGGACCGCTCGGCTTGCTACATGGCTCGGTATGTCGCGAAGAACATTGTTGCGGCGGGCTTGGCCTCGCGGGCGGAAGTGCAGCTTGCCTATGCTATTGGCGTGGCGGAGCCGGTTTCGGTCATGGTGAACACGTTCGGTACGGGCAAGGTGGAAGACCAACGCATTGCCGAGTTGATCCGGGAGAACTTCTCTCTGACGCCGGCGGCAATGATCGAGACATTGAACCTGCGCCGGCCGATTTACCGGAAAACGGCGGCCTTTGGGCACTTTGGGCGCACCGAGGATTCGTTCTCCTGGGAGGCCACGGACAAGGTCGAAGCGCTTCGCCAAGGCGCACAATTGGCAGCGGCCGTTTAGATTTACCGGGCTTCGCACGAAGGAGTGGGCATCTCAGCCGCCCGGACGGGATGCCCAGTAGAAAAGGGACAGAAGGTCAGTGTCGACATTGGATACACCAGCAACAGATTGTAAACGCCAGCTCGATATCGAGATTCCAGTGGAGCAGGTCGAGCAGGCGAAGGAGCGCGTTACCAATTCCATCAAACAGCGTGTGCGCCTGCCGGGGTTCCGTCCGGGAAAAGCACCGGTGAGCCTGGTTCAGTCACGCTTCGAGCGCGAGATTCGAGAAGAGGTGCTGGAAGTGTTGCTTCCGCAGGCATTCCGGGAGCGTGTCTCGAAGGAAGAGCTGAATGTAGTGGGGACGCCGAACATCACGGACCTTCACTTCGAGCCGGGAGAAGCGATTCGCTTCAAGGCGGAGTTCGAGGTGACTCCTCAGTTTGAGTTGCCCAACTATCATGGGCTGCCAGTGAAGTATGAAGAACCGGCGGTGACCGACGAAGAGGTCCAGGGGCGGCTGGAGGCCATGCGCGACTCCAAGGCCGAATATGTGAACCAGGACCCACGTCCCATCGAGAATGGCGACCATGTGCTGGCGCAATTGAAATCGGTAGCAGGACTGGACGATCCGATCGACGAGGCCGAGCTTCCAATGGAAGTAGGGGGCGCGGATACGCTGGCGGCCTTTACGGAAAATCTGGTGGGCACACCGCCCGACGAGACCAAAGAATTCGACGTGACCTATCCCGAAGACTACGGGCGGGAGCGGCTGGCGGGGAAGACGGTTCGCTTTCAATTGACTCCGAAGACCATCAGAAAAAAAGAGTTGCCGCCGCTGGACGATGAATTTGCCAAGGACTTGGGCGGAGAATACCAGACGCTGGACGATTTGAAGGAAGCGGTAAAAAAGTCAATTTTTCACGAGAAGCAGTATGCGGCGCAGCAGACGGCAAAGGAAGAGTTGATCGATAAATTGGTGGATTCGGCGGATTTCCCAATTCCGGAAGCGTATGTGGACCGGCAGATGGAGAACCAAGTACGGGCTTCGCTGCGTGACCTGGCGGGCAAGGGGATCGACCCGAGCACACTCAAGCTGGACTGGGAGAAGATAAAGGAAACGCAGCGGGATCGGGCCTTGCGGAACGTGAAGGCGTCGCTGTTGCTTGAAAAGATTTCAGATAAGGAAGAGATCAAGGCCGCGCAGGAAGAGATTGACCGTGAGGTGCAACGCGTGGCGCGGAGCGAGCGGGAAGCCATGGCCGTGACGCGGGCGCGTTTGGAAAAAGAGGGGATGCTGCAACGGATCGCCGATCATATTCAGACCGAAAAAACGATTCAGTTTCTGTTTGAGCAGTCCCAAAAGCAGGCGTAAGGCCCCGTATTTTCGCGAGACGCAAATCAGATACTGTTGATATACTGTGATTGAAGCCATTCCGTTCGTAATCAGGGCCAGGGATCTATTGATTTTTTCTCAGTCCGTAGGAGTATCAGCTTGAAGCGCGCCGGATCCGACGATTCCCTCCGCTGTTCGTTCTGTCACAAAAGCCAAGACGTGGTTGGTAAGCTCATTTCTTCACCGAGCGACTATCCTCGCGCTTACATCTGTGACGAGTGTATTGCGGTTTGTAATTCGATAATCGAAGACGATCGCCCGGAGCAGGCGCACAGCACCCCGGGGAAGCTGCCCCGTCCGCTGGAGCTGAAAGAGTATCTCGATCAGTACGTGATTGGGCAGGAAGCCACTAAAAAGAAACTCGCGGTAGCGGTTTATAACCATTACAAGCGAATTCAGATGAACAAGCAGCGCGGCAATGAGGTCGAGCTGGCTAAATCGAATATTTTGCTAGTGGGGCCGACCGGAACTGGAAAAACGCTGTTGGCGCAAACGTTGGCGCGCATTCTGGAGGTGCCGTTTGCCATCGTGGACGCCACTACTTTGACCGAAGCCGGCTATGTTGGCGAGGACGTGGAAAATATCATTCTTCGTCTTTTACAGAACGCCGACTGGGATGTGCAGCGTGCGCAGACGGGAATCATCTATATAGATGAAATCGACAAGATTGGGCGGAAGGATGAGAATCCTTCGATTACGCGTGATGTGTCGGGCGAGGGCGTCCAGCAGGCATTGCTGAAGATTCTGGAAGGTACGGTGGCGAATGTTCCACCCCAGGGCGGACGGAAGCACCCGCACCAGGAGTTCACGCCGGTGGACACCACCAATATTCTGTTTATCTGCGGCGGCGCATTCGTCGGATTGGAAAAGGTGATCGCGCGGCGTGTTGGCACGAAGTCGATTGGATTCGTCCCGCCAGAGGAGAAGGACACCGGACGGCGCGGGATGAATGCCGTGCGGCGAGATACGGACCTGCTATCGCAATGCCAGCCGGTCGATTTGATCAAGTTCGGTTTTATACCGGAGTTTATCGGACGAATGCCGGTTGCGGCTGTTCTTGAGGATTTGTCCAGAGAAGCGTTGGTTCAGATTCTAACGAAGCCCAAGAACGCCATCATACGCCAGTATCAAAAGCTATTTGAATTTGAGAATGTTAAGCTCAAATTTAGCGAAGACGCACTCGATGCTGTTGCCCAGATGGCGATGGAGCGTAAAGTCGGTGCGCGCGGCCTGCGGATGATCCTGGAAGATCTGATGCTGGACCTGATGTACTATCTCCCCACTTTCAAGAAAGTGAAAGAGTTTGTAGTCACCAAGGAGATGGTGCTAACGCAGAAGATCAACATGACTGTGCTGGAAAAGGCCGGCTAGTTCGCCGCTATTCTCCGCCGGACCAGTTTCCATAGGCGTGTTCCGCTGTAGCCAGTTCATGTGCGATGAGCTGGAGCGAGTTTCTACTTGGTCCCACACCTCAAGGGACAATCCACCTAAAAATACAAATGGTTACGACGAAAGATAAGACGGACAGCAAACGATTGCCGATGATGCCCATACGGGATGTGGTGATCTTCCCGTTTATGATGACCCCGTTTGTGGTCGGACGGGAATCGAGCGTCCGGGCTTTGGAAGAGGCGCTCCTCGGTGACAAGAAGATCTTTCTTGCAACCCAACACGATGCGTCGATCGACGAGCCGCGGCCGGATGAAATCTACTCGGTGGGCACGGTAGCAAATATCGTGCAAAGCCTGAAGCAACCCGATGGAAACATCAAGGTGTTGGTCGAGGGAGTGGAGCGCGGCAAAGTTGTTTCCGTGAGCGAGGAAGAGGGCTATTTCCGCTCCGTTGTAAAAACGACCAGTTATAAGGTGGAGCAGGGCCCGCAACTGGATGCTTTAACGGGACGCGTGACGACGCTGTTCGAGCAGTACGTGAAGTTAAGCCAGAATCTCAACTACGAAACGATGATCGCGGCCATTCGCGTGGACGATGCGGGCAAATTGGCTGACACGGTGGGCGCGAACCTGCAACTCACGATTGAAGAGAAGCAAGAGCTACTGGAAATCTTCGATCCCATCGACCGTCTGACGCGAGTAGCGGAATTGCTGGATATCGAAATTGAGAAGCTCAGCGTGGACCGCACGATCCAGGGGCGCGTGAAGCGCCAGATGGAGAAGGCGCAGAAGGAATACTATCTCAACGAGAAGATCAAGGCGATCCAGAAAGAGCTGGGCCGTGGCGAAAAGAGCGAGTACGACGAGTTAAAGAAGAAGATCGAAACTGCTGGCATGCCGAAGGACGCGCAGGAGAAGGCCATGGCCGAACTGAAGCGCCTGGAAGGAATGCCTCCGATGTCCGCGGAGTCGACGGTCTCGCGGAACTACCTGGACTGGCTGCTGGCGGTGCCATGGAAAAAGCGGACAAAAGAAATCCGCGATTTGCACTACGCGCATAAGATATTGGAGAGCGATCACTACGGGTTAGAGAAGATCAAGGAACGCATTCTTGAGTTTCTTTCGGTGCGGCGGCTGGTGCAGAATCCGAAGGGTTCCATTCTCTGCTTTGTCGGGCCTCCAGGCGTAGGTAAGACCTCGCTGGGAATGTCGATCGCCAAGGCGACAGGCCGTAAGTTTGTGCGAATGTCGCTCGGCGGCGTGCGCGATGAAGCCGAAATCCGGGGTCATCGGCGCACCTATATTGGCGCCTTGCCAGGGCAGTTGATCCAGATGATGAAGAAGGCGGGCACGAAAAATCCTGTCTTTATGCTGGACGAGATCGACAAGATGGCGATGGATTTTCGAGGCGATCCCTCGGCGGCGCTGCTTGAAGTACTCGATCCGGAACAGAACTTTATGTTTATGGATCACTATCTGGATGTCGAGTATGACTTGAGCCAGGTATTCTTCATCGCTACGGCGAACGTGCTGCACACGATTCCTCCGGCTTTGCAGGATCGCATGGAAGTGATTCGGTTGTCGGGCTACACGGAATTGGAAAAGCTGGAGATTGCGAAGCGATTCCTGGTAGCAAAGCAGATGAAGGACACCGGCGTGACGCCGGAACAGGTCGATTTCAAGGACGAAGGGTTGCAGGCGCTCATCCAATCGTATACTCGCGAGGCTGGTGTGCGAAATTTGGAGCGCGAGGTGGGGAATGTCTGCCGCAAGGTGGCTCGGAAAGTAGTGGATGCGCAGACCGTGACGCCGGAAGATCTGGCGTTGGACGGGGCGAACAGCCAGAACGGACCGGTGATCGTGGAAGAGGAACTCGCGGCGGCCGAAGACGGAAAGAAGAGCAAAAAGAAGAGGGCGAAAAAAGAAGAAGAAGCTCCTCTAATCCCGATCGAGAAGGTCGTTGTGACGCGGCCAGTAATCACTGATCTGTTGGGGCCGGCGCGGTTCCGCGATATGGATCTCGATAAGCAAAATGAAATCGGTGTGACAACGGGGCTTGCGTGGACCGAGGTTGGTGGCTCGATTTTGACCACCGAAGCGACCGTGATGGAAGGCCGCGGCAAAATGACTACAACCGGTAAGCTGGGCGAGGTGATGCAGGAGTCGGCTCAGGCGGCGATGAGCTACGTCCGGAGCCGCGCGCAGTATCTCGGTTTGCCGAAGGATTTCTATCGGCACCTGGACATTCACGTGCATGTTCCGGAAGGGGCTATTCCCAAGGACGGCCCGTCGGCAGGTATCACGATTGCAACGAGCATTAGCAGCGCGCTGACCGGTATACCGGTACGGTGCGATATCGTGATGACGGGAGAAATTACGGTTCGCGGCCGTGTGTTGCCGATCGGCGGTTTGAAAGAAAAACTGCTGGCCGCGCACCGGCAAGGTATCTACGAAGCTATTCTGCCCAAAGACAACGAACGGGATCTAGTGGATATTCCGGAGAACATCAGGAAAGAGATGAAGATGAATTTCGTGTCGTCGATGGATGAAGTGCTGAAGATCGCGCTCGAGCGGGAAATTGTCGCGTTACCACTGGCAACTACCGCGACGGCGGCGGATTTGGCGGGAAGACCGGCGGAAGAAAACGTCACGCATTAAGTCGGGCGTGGCAGGCCGGGTTGAATAAGTTGGTGACGGAACGGTGAGGACTGTCAAAGCACCGGGCGTGTTAAAAAGGGCTTCAAAGAGCGCGGGGAAGAATTTGCCGCGAGTGGGCGTGAAGTTGGCGTCTTCGAAGCCGAAGGAAAACTCCTTCATCATCAGCGCGGCGGATGCGGCACAGTTTCCACTGGAACCGTCGAGCGGCGAGACGCCCTGCGAAGTAGCATTTCTGGGGCGTAGCAATGTAGGAAAGTCCAGCCTGTTAAATACGCTTGTGCGGCAACCGGGGCTGGCTTTTACGAGTGCGCGGCCAGGCTGTACTCAGTTAATCAACTTCTACAGAATTGACGACGCGGTCCGCTTCGTCGATCTGCCCGGGTATGGGTATGCGCGTGTTTCGCTTGAAGAACGCGCGAGCTGGAAGAAGCTAATCGAAAGCTATTTAGTGGATCGGCAAAGTTTGGCTTTATCGTTTCTTTTGATAGACGCCAGGCGCGGATGGATGGAAATGGATTTGGAGCTGAAGTCCTGGCTTGAGTTCCACAACCGTCGATATCAAGTGGTTGTCACGAAAATCGACAAATTGAAAAGCGGTAACGAAATAAAGTCCGGGCTGGCGGCGATTCAAAAGGAATTGACGAATCAAGAGCCAGTGCCGTTCTCGGCCCTAGATGGCCGGGGAGTGAGGGAAATTTGGCAAGTCATCTCGAGCATCAAGAAGAAATTTTAGACCCCGCGGCAAGTGCCACCGAAGGCACGCCCACCGAGAAGCCACAAGAGACGAACGGCAACGTAACGGCGGAAAGAGCCGACGATGTAAGTTCTGTTGACTCCAATGGGGCAAGGCCCAACGATGGGGCAAAGCCCAACGATGGGACGCAACAAGAACCGCCTGGTGGAGATCCCGTACCGGAGACTAAGCCGGTGGAAGCCCAGGCAGAGCAGATGAAGCTTTCGGAAGCACGGCCTGTGGACGCCAGAAGCGAAAGGCCGACCGCCAGCCGCCTTAAGGCAGCGGCCAGCGAAGCAAGGCAAACCGAGGCCAAGAGCAACGGAAGAGCAGCAAATGGGCGTGCTTCTGACGGCCGGGCTGTTGAGGCCAAGAACGGCGAAGCCAAGCCAAGCGGAGAAGGTACGCGCCGCCTGATTGCCGATGTAAAGCCGCCTACGGGCGAACCACGGGCGACGATCGAAGCGAGGCCACCGGTTGCGGAGACGCGCTTGGCGGAAAGCAGGCCGGAGAACCGCCCGGGTTCACAGACGGCACCGAGTGGGGAACTGCGGCCGGCCGGGACCGAGGCAACGGCCAAAACTGCACAAGAGGCCGCAAAGCTTGTGCAAGAAACAAAGCCTGCCGAGGCTGGTGTGCCTCCAGTTCAGGGTGGCCCAACGGGCGGCCCACAAGGCCTTCATCGGCGGGGGCGGCATTCCATCGGCAATACAGGTGCTCAAGGTGGCCGAAACGGCACTACGACGCTCGACTTGGTTGAGCTGAAGGACATGAGCATCCAGGCGCTCAATCAGATTGCGAAGGATTTGGGAGTTCCGGGCGCCGCCGGTCTGCGTAAGCAGGAATTGATCTTCAAAATCCTTCAAACGCAAGCGGAGAAGAGCGGCCTTATTTTTTCGGAAGGCGTCTTGGAGTGCCTGCCCGATGGGTTCGGGTTCTTGCGTGCGCCGGAGTACAATTATCTGCCTGGGCCGGATGACGTATACGTGTCGCCATCGCAGATTCGCCGGTTTGATTTGCGAACGGGCGATACCGTTTCAGGTCAGATTCGACCGCCGAAAGAAGGCGAACGCTATTTCGCGCTGATCAAGGTAGACGCGATCAATTTTGAACCGCCAGAGGAATCGCGGAACAAGATTTTCTTCGATAACCTGACCCCTCTTTATCCCGATGAACGGCTGAAACTGGAGACGGCGAAGGATAATTTTTCGGGGCGCGTGATGGACCTGCTAACGCCGATCGGTAAAGGCCAGCGTGGTTTGATTGTGGCTCCGCCGCGCACCGGTAAGACGATGCTGCTGCAGAATATCGCAAACTCGATTACGACGAATCATCCAGAGATCAGTCTGATCGTCCTGCTGATCGACGAACGGCCGGAAGAAGTCACGGATATGCAGCGTTCGGTGCGGGGAGAGGTCGTGAGCTCCACATTCGATGAGCCCGCTTCGCGGCACGTACAGGTAGCCGAGATGGTCATCGAAAAGGCCAAGCGCCTGATCGAGCATAAGCGCGATGTTGTGATTCTGCTGGATTCGATTACACGCTTGGCGCGCGCGTACAATACGGTGGTTCCGCCTTCGGGTAAGGTGCTTTCGGGCGGCGTGGATTCGAACGCCTTGCAGCGTCCGAAGCGCTTTTTCGGAGCGGCACGCAACATCGAAGAAGGCGGTTCACTGACTATTGTGGCAACCGCGCTGGTAGATACCGGCAGCCGCATGGACGACGTGATTTTTGAAGAGTTCAAAGGTACCGGCAACATGGAAATTCATCTTGACCGGAAGCTGGTGGACAAGCGTGTATTCCCGGCAATCGATATTAACCGGAGCGGTACGCGGAAGGAAGAGTTGCTGATGCCGCGCGAAGAGTTGAATCGTGTTTGGATATTGCGCAAGGTACTAAATCCGTTATCGCCGGTGGAGTCGATGGAACTGTTGATGGACAAGCTGGGCCGCACGCGTTCGAACGCGGAGTTCCTGGCTGCAATGAGCGGCTAAGAGCCGTTCGGCGCTTCGAGTATTTCAGTCCGCACTTCTAATGGGCCGCATACGAATCCTTTCCGACAACGTTGCGAATAAAATCGCAGCGGGCGAGGTGGTGGAGCGGCCCGCTTCCGTTGCAAAAGAGCTTTTGGAGAATTCGCTCGACGCGGGCGCTACCGAGATACGCATCGACGTAGAAAACGCCGGGCGGCGATTGCTGCGCATTCAAGATGACGGCTGCGGCATGTTGCGCGACGACGCGATGCTTGCTTTCGAGCGTCATGCGACGAGTAAGTTGAGCGATGTTAGGGATCTGCTAGCAATTGCGACGCTTGGATTTCGAGGCGAGGCGCTGCCGTCGATTGCATCGGTAAGCCGCCTGATTTTGGAAACCCGCGCCGCCGATGAACAGACTGGCGCGTGCGTGGAGATTGTCGGCGGCAAGTTGCTTCGCTGTGACGAAATTGCACGGCCGGTGGGTACCACCATCGCGGTGCGCGATTTGTTTTTCAACGTACCGGCGCGGAAGAAGTTTCTCCGGTCGGACCAGACCGAACTGGCGCATATCGGTTCGTTGGTGACCCATTACAGCTTGGGCCACGCGAATAAGCGGTTCGAGCTGTACCACGAGGGCAGGGAACTGCTCAGCGTCACGCCGGTGTCGAGCTTGCGCGACCGGGCCTTTCAAGTGTTTGGTTCGGGAGTGATGAGCGACTTGGTCGACCTGCCGCCGAAGAGCTTTGAGATACGTTCGCCTCCGCCCTACCGGCCGCCTTCTGCTCGGGAGACTCAGGCCGAACTGCCGGCACCGGAAATCGCGAATTTTGTGCTCGAAGGGCTCGTGTCCGGACCGCACCTGCAGAAGCTGAATCGCAATTCTGTTTACTTATTTGTGAATGGACGCTTAATTCGGGACAAGGTGCTGCTTCACGCAATCTCTGCCGCGTATCACAACCTGATGCCTCCGGGCTGCTATCCGTTTGCGCTGCTGTTTTTGAATTGCGACCCAGGCGAGGTGGATGTAAATGTGCATCCATCGAAGACAGAGGTGCGGTTCCGGCATGGCTCGCTGGTACACGACTTTGTACGAGATGCGATTCGGGACTCGTTGATAGAGCATCGTCCGGTGTCGAGTATTCCGTTGCCCACATCGCCGTTGGCGGTTCGCGACCAACAGTCTCAGGTCCATTCAGGGTTCAGAGATGAGGCGCAACGGGCCGCTGAACTGCCATTCTCGGAGTTCTCGGCGAGAGTACAGGCATTTTCAGACGAGTCTGCGATTCCCGATGGGGCTGAACGGGACGAAAGCTTTCCCGTCTCACGCCATGAGGAGGAGAGCTTGCCGGAGATTCGGACGTTAGGTCCATTGCCGGTCGCTTCGTTAACGCAACCGCCGTTCGTTTCTGCGGCACCTGCAACGCCGAAAACAACGAGTCGAGTGCCGGATACGCACGGAGCCCTGGAACAGCTTCCTGCGGACTGGGACCGCATGGACACGCTCGAAGCGTTGCCGCACCTGCGACCGCTTGGCCAGTTGCACGAGAGCTTTATCGTGGCGGCAGGGCGGGACGGGCTCTGGATCATTGATCAACATGTGGCGCATGAGCGCATCCTGTTTGAGCAGGTGCTCCGGCAGCGGGCGGCAGGTACCATCGAGATTCAGCGATTGCTAATGCCGCTGGTTCTCCAACTTACGCCAGCGCAGCAGTTCGAGTATCCGCGCATTGCAGAGGAACTGAATGCTTATGGCTTCGAGAGCGAGCCGTTCGGGCAGCGGACAATTGCCATACAAGCGGCTCCGGCGGGCATTCGCACCGAGGACGTGGAGAAGATTATCACAGAGATTTTGGAGATTGCCGAAAGCGAACTGCGATCCGCGTCACTCGACGAAATCCGGCGAAATGTCTCGGCTACGATTGCGTGCCGAGCAGCAATTAAGATTAATACTCCCCTGGAAAGAACGAAGATCGAGTGGCTGCTGCGTGCCTTGGCGGCGTGTGAGTATCCAATGACGTGTCCGCACGGACGGCCGATTGCGCTGCGATACAGCACGAAGGATATTCTGAAGAGCTTTCATCGAATTTGAGCCGGATACGGCAAACAATAGACTGCATGGACGACAAAACAACTCTGCGCTGCAAGGCGATTTTGTTCGATATGGATGGAACGCTGGTGGATTCGAGCGCGGTGATCGATCGGGCATGGAAATGGTGGAGTGGGCGGCATTCCGTAGAGCTCGCATCGATTATGGCGGTGCAGCAGGGTCGTCCCAATCGCGATGTATTGAAGCAGTTTGCCTCCCATTTGGACATTGACGAAGAAGCAGCCTTGTTTTTGAAGTTTGAGGAACAAGACCTTGACGATTTAGTCGCCATACCGGGAGCAAACGGAGCCGTGACGGCGGCGCGGGTGGGCAATTGGGGCATTGTGACGTCGGCAAACAGGAGTCTGGCGGAGATCCGCTTGCGGGCGACCGGTTTTCCGATTCCCGAGGTGTTCATTAGCGCCGATGTGATCCGCCATGGAAAGCCCGATCCGGAGTGTTATTTGCTTGGGGCCGCGGGACTGGGCGTAGCGCCGCGCGATTGCGTCGTCTTTGAGGATGCGCTAGCCGGAGTGCAGGCCGGTAAGGCCGCAGGCATGACGGTGGTTGGTGTGCTGACGAACTTAACCGCGACCGACCTGTCCGCGGATGCTCATGTGCGCGATTTTAGCGCCATCACGATAACGCACGATGGCCAAGGCGATTTTGAGATTCGGATAGGGTAGACCGAATCAAACTGCTGACGGTCTCGAAAGCGTAGCCGGCATCTTTCAGTTCCGGCACAATTCGGCGCAACGCCTTTAAAGTTTCGGTGATATTGCTTTTCGGCTGAATGTCACGGCCATCGTGCAGGCAGACAATTCCTCCGGGCGTTGCCTTTCGCAGTACGAGATCCGCGATGGCGTAGGCGGGCCATTCCCAATCGCGTCCGATCACGGTCCACATAACACCGAGTAGTTCTAGTTTCCTTTGTGCATTGGCAACGCCGTACCAGCGTAGGCCATAGGGAGCGCGCATGAGGTGTGGGCGAATGCCGATTTCAGTCTCCATGATGTGTTGCGTTCGTGAGAATTCTTCTTCGATGAAGGCTGGAGACCGGTAGTTGACTTTCCATCCAATACGCGGACAGAGCCGTGGATGCGAGTAGGTGTGATTGCCGATTTCGTGGCCCATCTTCCAGATTGTGCGGGCGATTTCGGGGTTGCGCTCCACGTTCATCCCGCATTGAAAAAAGGTCGCTGGAACGCCTTGACTCGCCAGGTAATCGACCAGGTGCAAGCTTCCTTCGCTTGGGCCGTCATCGAAGGTCAGCGCGATGGCCCGGCGGGTTTTATCCCCACAGTAGACGGAGGGGCCAAAGACCTGCGACGATCGGGCCGCGATGCCGTAGGCCATCCTTGCTGTTATCGTCGCGCCAGCTATTCCCGCAATAGCCGCGCCTGCACGTAAACTCAACCTCATACGGGCATCATCTCGCGAACACCATCCTTCGTCTGCAATCGCGCAGCGCGGAAGCGATTCCAGCCAGCATCAACCGTGATTCCTAACAGAAATAAGACCATCCAGGCAGCCGTTGTCAGGTATCGCGGAATCGTGTGGTCCACCGGGAGCAAGGCTCCGATTAAGAAACAAAAACAGCAAACGACTCCTACGAAGGTCAGGCGCCATAGCTCTCTCCGCATGATGATTAGGAGCAGCGGAGATCCCAGACAGAACCAGAGAATAAACTGATACCAGCGGACTCCGCTCGCATGCCACTTCATTACCGGTGTATTCGTATTGTTCTCGGTCGTTTGGAAGTGCATTTGGTCACGCAGCGTTTTCGTAACGTCCGGTGGAAACGGGTCATTCCGTAGCTCGTCGACGTAAACAAATCCCTGCAGCCGCCGAGCATTCATATACTCGCGGAACGTGAGAACCGCCAGTTTGAGGACGCCCATTGGATCGCGGCGAGCCGCGCGAATTGCTGTCCTACGTGCAACTTTATTAATGAGCTGCACTTTTTTCAGCTCTCGTATGACGCGATTGCAAAGGCCATCATCCGCCCAAGTCTGATAAACCCGATAGATGGGAAATGGCACATCTGTCTTCAATCCGTCGAAGATCGCTTTCCGCTGGCTAGCGATCGTGTAATCCACCGGCTTCACGATGGGCGACAGAGCGCCTAGGAGCAGCACGCCGTCCCGGTAGAGATAAGCAGGATCCCTGTTGAGAAGCGCTCCGTTCCAACAGCGGTAACCGTAAAGCAGGCTCTGGCTGATGACGATGGCTGTCAGCAATGCCGTGAGGACTCTGTGCCACTTGCGAACCGGTCCGAGGAAGGGAATAAGCACACTCAAGAGCAAAATCAGCGGAAGAAAACTGAGTCGAATGCTGATCAGGCAAACCGCCAAAATTTGAGCTAGAACAAGCATGAGAATCTTACCCCGCTTCACATATTCAGCGCATAGCAAAAAGTAAATACAGAAGAGAAACGTGGCGAGCGTTTCCGTCATCACGAAACGCTCATAAAGGAGCTGGAGCGGCTCAATGGCGCATAAGAATGTGAAAACCGCAACGATGCCCAGGCGAACGTTTGCATATCGAAGCAGTCCGAAACCGAGCAGCCATGTGGAGACCGCCGAAAGCAGGGTCTGCACAACGACCATGCTGAGAAGGGAATGCGGCCAGAGCGCGACCAGACGCAGGAAAAAACCATAGGTAAAGCTCCGGTCATCGGGTATGTAACCGGTCAGTGCGGTGTAGATATAGGATTGAGAATCCCCTAAAAACAGGCCGGGACGGTGATCGATGGCAAAAATTGTCGCCTTTACTGCTAGAACAGAAAGGAATAGCAGCAGCAGTTGCGCCGATCTGTTTCTGATGTGGAAAAATTCGCGCACGCCAGCCGTGTTCATTGATCGGCGCGGGAAAAGCATACGCCTTCAGGATAAATCAGGTGGCGCAAACGGGTTGGACAGTGTTCAACCGATCAGTTGGATCTCGCCGACGCCGCCTTCAACCTTTAACCGCACATTCACCTTCGCCTTGTCATACAGGCTGTTTTCGTAGTAGCTGCCTTGCTTTTCGAGACCAGTAACGGTGATGCTGCCCAATCCGCCATGTGCTTCGGCATGAATGCCCACTCCTGTTGGTAGGTGCACTATAGCCTTGCCGACGCCGCCGGAGATGGAAACCTCGTAGTCGTGCGTGGGCGTGCCACGCAGGTCGACCTCGACTTGACCGGCACCCATATTGACGGTGAGCGTACGAAGCGTAAGATCTCCTAGGTTGAGGTCGGCCTTGCCTGCGCCGCAATCTACTTTCAGGTCGAGCAACGCCTTATCGTTCAATCGCAGATTCCAGAGATAGCGGACGTTGCCGAAACCGCCGATGCTGGAAGGCTGCTCAATTGTAATACTGGTCTGGTCTCCAATGGAGGAGGAGTGTATCTGCGGCTTCCAATCGGGAACGTTGTACTCCGTGTTGCCTTCAAGGAGTTGTTGCGCACCGCCCGAAAGCTGTATTTCGCCGGCACCCATTTTTAACTCCACGTTAGCTCGATCGTTGCCGCCGAGAGGAATCGAGACTGGCTCCTCCTGCAGCGGGCCGGTTCTGACGTTCTGAACATCGCATGCCGTCAGGAAGGTGAGCAAGAAACAAAACGGAAGGAGCAGGATCGGACGGGCTGTCATGAGATTCTCCACGATAACCAGTACGCAGTACATATCCCAATTGTTCGGCGATGTTGAACTTTATTCCCACTCGATCGTGCCGGGGGGTTTGTTGGTGAGGTCGTAGAACACTGCGGCAACCTGCGGAAGCTTCAGCAGTTGGGCCGTGAGGCGATCGAGCGGCTCGGGTTCCATGAGGACAACGTCGGCGGTCATGCCGTCCACCGAATTGATGGGACGGAGAACAACAGATTCGCCCGCCTCATCGATGCCGACCGGCAGCAGGACGATGGGGAACTGCCACACTCGATCCTCAAAGCCGGTTTCGAGACAAAATGACCGGACAATGGCGTCGGCGGAACGGAGAAGGTCAAGGCGTTCCTTCGTGATGGCCGCTTTGAATGCCCTCATTGCGCCAAGATTTGTTTTCGCCCCGCAGAGCGCCACTACGCGATTGATGTCCGCACGCTTGTTCGTGAGCTTCGGGGCGGAAACAAGGACGTCTTCGGCGGTTGGCTTGGTCGGCAGAGCCAAGACATCCCGATAACTGCGCGAATCGCCTTGAACGCCTACGGATCGTACTGGCAGCAGGAATCCGTCCGGGGTGTGAACTACCCCGGTGTCTTGTTCTGAACATAGACAGCGGATCGCCAAGCCAGGACCGGGAAAGGGATGGCGCACAAGGAATTTTTGGGGAACTCCGATTTCACGGCCAATTTCGCGTACTTCGTCCTTGTAAAAAGACGTAAGGGGTTCCACAATACGACCGCTGTCGATGAGCGCCTGGATGCCGGCAACACGATTGTGATGCGTCTTGATCAGGTCGGCTTTGGCGCTTCCGCCGGATTCGATGGTATCGGGATAAATGGTGCCTTGGCCGAGAATCCAATGGCCGTCGAGAAAGTGTTGTGAGGCGAGAATGCGCTGTTGCACCCTGACGAATTGTTCCCCGATAGCGTGGCGTTTCTGCTCGGGATCGGTGATTCCGTTGAGCACCGTGAGAAATTCTTCTTCGGCGGAATCCACCATGAAATTTTGCGCCCCGAGTTCCTCGAAGATGCCGCGCACAAACTCGGTTTCTCCCTGACGCATCAGGCCCGTATCGACGTAGATGCCGTAGACGCGCTCCGGATCAAGCGCGCGCAGGCAAAGCGTATAGGCAACGGTCGAATCGACGCCGCCGCTCACGAAAAAGAACACGTTGCGGTCTTTGACGATTCTGCGAATCTGGTCTTCCACCGCCGGAACGCGTTGGGAAATATCCCAATCCTTGTTTGCGCCGCAGATGCCGAAAACAAAGTTTTCCAGGATGCGGGCGCCAGCGTGGGTATGCACCACTTCGGGATGAAACTGCAGTCCGAAGAGCTTGCGTTGCGGATGGGACATGGCCGCGACGCCGGAAGTTTCGGTGGATGCGATGACGCGAAATCCGACTGGAACCTCGGCGACGCTGTCGCGGTGACTCATCCATATCTGGGAACGCTCCACGCCATTCCACAGTGCGTCGTCGCAGGTTACGGTGAGATGCGCCAATCCATACTCGCCATGATCGCCCTTCTCCACGATACCGCCGAGATGATACGCGAGAAGCTGATGCCCGTAGCAAATGCCCAGCACGGGTACGCCTGATTGCAGAAGGCCGGGATCGATAGTGGGACTGTCAGGCGAATATACGCTCGCCGGCCCGCCGGAAATGATTACTCCACGACACGAACTGAGGTCCTTCGCCCGCGTCTCGCTTGGCTGAACGTCCGCGTAGACGCCCAACTCTCGAACCTTCCGTGCAATGAGATGAGTGTACTGGCCGCCGGTATCGAGCACGCTTATCTGGGGCTTGTCGACAAAGGGCGCGGCGGGAATCAGCTTGGCGACTTCAGGATGCAGGCTCAAGTGTGAAAAGGGGCGTGACGAACCATATTTTATTCTAGCAATGCCTAGCGGCTCGCCCGGTTTTCGTAATGCGTTTGCGAACGCGTCAACAGGTCCATGGCTTGCGGCATGGCGGCCATTGCTTTTTGCACCTCCGGATCCTGCTCGACGGCGACCTTCTGCTTGTCCTCATAGGAAAAGGCCGTCACGTACATCTCCTGCATGAGCTGATCGCGGAGCCAGCTATGATCGCGGGTCCAGTCCGCTTCCGTAAACTGAACGCCCTGCTTCATCAGGTAATCGTGAAAGTCGTTCAATACCGCTTCGCCGGGAACCCAGCCTTTGGGCAGTTTCGTGCTGTGGTCTGAAAAGTAGAAGGCTGTGAAATTGAAGAACCCATTCTTCCGCATAACGTCGAGCTGGAACTTGTCAAGCTTCGGCGGCACGTACTTTTCATCGGGCGTGATGCCACCTCCGCCATAAACGGTGCGGCCCAGGTCGGTCTCTTTGACGTCCGTTTTGCTGTGGGTGTCAGACCTCTTTCCGTAATAGTAATCGAGGAAAGAGATATTCGAATAGTCGCGCTGGATCAGGCGGCCGCTGGGAGTGTAGTAATGCTGGGTGGTTAACAGCAGGCCCGTGTTATCGCTGAGTGGATACACGGTCTGCACCAAGCCTTTGCCGAATGTTGTATCGCCCAAGATCCAGGCACGGTCGTGATCCTGTAAAGCGCCGGAGACTATTTCTGCGGCCGATGCTGAGTATCGGTTCACCAGGACCACGATCGGGTACTTTTCACCGTATTCACTGCCCTTGGCGAGATAGGGCTTATCGCTATAGGCCCGCCCGCGATGAGAGACAACGACTTGTCCGCGGTCGAGCCAATGGCCGGCCACCGCAACGCCTTCCTGCAATAGACCGCCCGGATTCTCGCGCAGGTCGAGGATCAGTCCCCGGATATTGTTCTCGCCCAGCCGCGCCAAGTTATCTTCCACTTCCTGGCCGGTGGTTTCGGTGAACGACTGAATGCGCATGTACGCAATGCCGGGTTTGACCCAAAATGCGACGTCTACGCTATTGCGTGGAATTTCGCCGCGAACCAGATTGAATGTGATTGGCTTTGTCGTGCCCTCGCGCGTGACAACCACCTGCACCTTGGTTCCCTCGGGGCCACGCAGCAAATCGGCTACCTCGGTTGTGCTTAAGGTTTCGACGCGCTTATCGTTCACCTCAGTCAGTATGTCGCCGGGCCGAATGCCGGCTTTGTACGCGGGCGATCCGCCAAACGGATGAATGACCATCGCCTTGCCGGTCCGGGGTTGCGGGCCGATTAGCATCCCAATGCCAAAATACTTGCCGTGCTGCTCTTCGCGAAGGCCGCTGAAGTCTTTGGCATCCAAAAAATTCGAATGCGGATCGAGCGTCCGCAGCATTCCGGGAATGGCGCCCTTGTAGATTGCCTTATCCGCGGACAGTTTCTCCGCCGCGTTTTCGTCGACGATGTCATAAACCTTCGTAAATGCCTGAAGGCTTGACTTGATGCTTTCATCCGAAGACGCGCTGTTGTCCTGTTGAGCCGCAGAAACCGAACGGGTTCCCGGGCCAAGTAGGCCGCCCAACAAAGCGCATGCACAGAGGAATAAGGGAATAAAAAGGAAATACCGCCGCTGGGACGACAAACTGACCTCCCGGGTCTTTTGCTTTCAGTATAGACGTTATCCGGTCGGATTGGTTTGTTGGGGGTGTTGTTAGGGAATGTTAGACGCCGAAGATCAGACAGCCAACCGGACGCGCTTGCCTGGCGAGACTTCGCTGCGAGCACTCTTTTTCGGCGCTTGATCCAGGCGTCGCACCTGATCGCTGACACAGACGAGAAACATCGGCTGGCGCGCATTTTTCAGCAGATCGATAATGCGGTCCTGCTGGTCTTCAAGAAAGATCGATTTTCCGTCGGTTAGGAGGTGGAGGTGGGAATCACTGGAAAGCACCTCTCCTAACCTGCGGCCCATCTCTCGCTGCAAAAAGCGGAGAACACGGCGAATCTTCTGGAGCGAAAAGCCTTTCCGCCGCAGTTCGGCAATTACGGTGATTTCAATCACTTCCGCGGGCAGATAGACCCGTTTGTGCCCATCATGGCGGGGAGACACTACTTTGCGCTCGTCCCACCATTGAAGCTGCCGCAAACTCACCTGGGCGATTTTTGCAACATCGGTACTTGTGTACGTCCGCTGACTCTTCTCCGGCAAATCAGAACGTACTTTTCGCGTTTTGAACATAAAGCCCAGCTTCCGTTTTGAAGTGGAACAGCTCCAAAAATTGTACTAGACAGCGGCGGAGAGTCAAGCCGGGGGCATGTATCGACCGCCTTCGGTTCAGCCGCCCCCAACAAACTCCACGATTTCGAGATGAGCCCCTTTAGTTACCGGCGTTTGTTCCCAATCGCGCTTTCGCACAATGGACCTGTTGAGTTCGACGGCAACGCGATCAGCCTCGATTTGCAGATGATGGAGTAAGGTCGAAACCGATTGGTTGCCTGGAACCTCCTTCGATTCCCCGTTGATGGTGATGCCAATGGATTGCGGTTGCATTGTTGTTTTGAAACGAGGTTTGACTCCTCATTTGCTCTCTAATTATATTGGAATTTCTTCATTGCTACTCTAGGATTTACCTCGATGCCCACTTCTTACGCCGAAACGTGGTTTCCGGTGCTCATCCAGATTTTGTTGGCGCTTGCTGTGGCGGGCGGCATGATTGGTGCTTCAGCGCTGCTCGGACGTCGGATGCGGGATGCTGTCAAGTCGACGCCGTACGAGTCCGGCATGGTGCCGGTGGGCAATGCAAAAGAACGTTTTAGCGTAAAGTTCTACCTGGTCGCGATGGTATTTATTCTCTTCGATATCGAAGCGATATTTCTTTATCCGTGGGCGGTAGTGTATCGCGAACTGAAGCTGTTCGCATTTTTCGAAATGCTGGTATTTGTTGTTTTAGTTCTTTGCGGGTTCTTTTACATCTGGAAAAAGGGAGTGCTCGACTGGTCGTCCGAGCAGCGCCTGCGAGAGGTAAGGGAGACAAAGCGTGTTGCCTGAAAGTGTAGCCGAGAATGCGACCGCGGCGGCGGTATACGAGCAATTTCCGGGCGTGGTGAAAGAGGCGCAGATAACTCTCGGGGAGTTGCAGTTGACCCTCGATCCGGAGCAGATTGTGCCAGTGTGCCGGTACTTGAAGGAGACGGCAGGTTTTGAACGGCTGAGCGGCATCACCGGAGTGGACTGGTGGCCGAAAGATCCCCGTTTCGAAGTGGTCTACTTTTTGCACTCTATCCGCCACAACGTTCGTCTGCGGTTGGTGGTTCGGCTGGCGGAGAACGAAGAGATCGAGTCGGTTTTTCATGTATGGCGCAGTGCGAACTGGTATGAGCGCGAGGTGTTCGACCTGTTCGGCGTGACGTTCCGCAACCATCCAAGCCTTGATCGAATCATGATGCCGGCCGATTGGGTGGGGCATCCGCTTCGTAAGGACTATCCAATTCACGGCCACAAATACTCCTACCAGGATGAATAGCCGCTGCTTTGAAATGTCCCGTTACACACTGAAGATAAGGACAAATTCATGATAGAAGGCAACGCAAACGTCGCGTCGCTGGACGCAGAACACGAATTAGAGGCTGAAGATCCCACCGGCATAAACCAGGTAGGCGAAAGGCCTGGCGGAGCTCGCCGCATGATCTTAAACATGGGGCCGCAGCACCCGTCTACGCACGGGGTGCTACGTATTCTGCTGGAACTTGACGGGGAAACCATTATTCGGGCGCGGCCGGAGATCGGCTATCTGCACACCGGTATCGAGAAGCAGTGTGAGGTGGAACGCTATCACCAAGTGACGCCGCTGACCGATCGTGTGGATTACCTGGCCAACATGTCAAACAATCTCTGCTATGCACTAGCGGTGGAGAAGATGCTCGGCCTGGAGATTCCGCCAATGGCGCAATGGATGCGCGTGATGCTGGTGGAATTGACACGCATTTCGAGCCACTTGGTCTGGCTTGGAACCCATGCGCTCGATATCGGCGCAATGTCCGTTTACTTCTATTGTTTCCGCGAGCGTGAAGAAATCCTGAAGGTGTTTGAAGCGTTCTCCGGCCAGCGAATGATGACCAGCTACATTCGCATCGGCGGACTTGCGTTAGAGCCACCCCGGGGCTGGCATAAGTCCGTAACAAACCTGACGGTGCGCATGAAAAAGGCCATCGAGGAGTATCGGGGTTTGCTGTCCGCCAATCCGATCTGGATGCAGCGGACGCAAGGCGTGGGCTTCCTGGACCTGGAGACCATGATCGATGTGGGCGTTACCGGGCCGATGCTGCGGGCTGCGGGATTGAAGATAGATGCCCGCAAGGATTGCCCCTACTCAAGCTACGAACTATTCGACTTCGATGTTCCGACACGCACCGGCAACGATGTTTTTTCGCGTTATGAAGTGCGTATGGAGGAAATGGGGCAGAGCGTGCGCATTGTGAAGCAAGCTCTTGACGGGATGCCAAGCGGCGCATGGCAGGCTGATGCGCCTCATGTGGTCCTCCCGGATCGCGAAAAGATGAAGACGCAAATGGAATCCCTCATCTATCACTTCAAAATCGTGACCGAGGGCTTCCGCGTTCCCCAAGGATCTGTGTATCAGGTGGTGGAGTCGCCGCGAGGGGAACTGGGCTATTACGTCGTGAGCAACGGCACGGCGAATCCTCATCGAATTTTTATGCGTACGCCAAGTTTTGGAAACTTACAGTCGTGCGGAGCAATGCTCGAAGGCATCCCCATCGCGGACTCGATTGCGGCCATGGGTAGCATGGACTTCATCTTGGGAGACGTCGACCGGTAACGCCATGACTTTTTCGCCGGAACTGGAAAAGAGATTCGAGAAACTGCTGACTAGCTATCCGCCGGGCAGGCAACGCTCCGCGGTGGTGCCGATGCTCCTCTACGCACAAGACGAAGTGGGTTATGTATCGCAGGAGTTAGTGGAGGAAGTGGCTAGCCGCTGCGGGATTGCGCCGCTGCAGGTTGAGGAAGTTATCGGATACTATTCGATGCTCCATCGCAAGCCCCTCGGGAAGTATCATGTGCAGGTTTGCACAAATATTTGTTGCCAGGTGGTGGGCGGCGAGGACCTGTACGAACATGCCAGCAAGACGCTGAAGCTGCGCAACAAGCAAGTGACGCCGGACGGCTTGATTTCGATTGAAGAGGTGGAGTGCATGGGCGCTTGTTCGTGGGCTCCAGCCATTCAGGTCAACTACGATTTTCACCATAAAGTAACGCCGCAGCGCTTCGATCAACTGATGGAAGCGCTGCGCGACGGCTCCTACGAGCAGAAGGCATCTTAAATGGGTATTCGTTTTAACGAACCGAGTCCGCTGGAAACCAAAATCATCTCCCAACGCTTCGATCTGCCCAGTTCGGCTTCTATCGACACGTATCTTGCAAACGAGGGATATGTAGCGCTCCCAAAAGCGCTGGGAATGACCGCCGAGGCCATCATCAACGAGATGAAGGTGTCTTCGCTGCGTGGCCGCGGCGGCGCGGGCTTTCCTACTGGAATGAAGTGGAGCTTTGTCCCGCGTAATTCAGGCAAGCCGAGCTATATCATCTGCAACTCCGATGAGAGCGAGCCGGGCACGTGCAAGGACCGGCTATTGATGCAGAACGATCCGCATCAATTGCTGGAAGGCATGATGATCGCGGGTTGGACCGTGAAGTCCAACAAGGGTTATATCTTCATCCGCGGCGAGTATCGTTATCTCATCGAAATCGTGGACCGTGCCATTGCCGAAGCATACGAGCGCGGTTATCTGGGAAAAAACATCCTGGGATCGGGTTGGGATTTCGACCTTTACACGCACTCCGGCGCGGGCGCATATGAGTGCGGCGAGGAGTCGGCGCTGCTGGAATCGCTCGAAGGTAAGCGGGGCATCCCGCGTTTGAAACCTCCGTTTCCTGCGGTGGTTGGCGCTTTTCAGTCGCCGACCATTCTGAATAACACGGAAACGTTTTCCGCCGTTCCTGCTATTTTTCGCAATGGCGGCCAATGGTTTGCCGATCTGGGGGTTCCTAAGAATGGCGGTACGCGGTTGCTGTGCGTCTCGGGCCATGTCAATAAGCCGGGCGTGTACGAATTGCCTCTAGGCTTTCCGATGATGCGGCTGATCAACGAGGTTTGCGGCGGCATGCGGAATGGCAAGAAGTTGAAAGCAGTGATTCCGGGCGGCTCGTCGGCCCCAGTATTGAGGGCGGAAGAGTGCGATATTCCACTCGATTATGACTCGCTGGCGAAAGCAAAGTCGATGGCCGGGTCGGGTGGTGTGCTTGTGCTCGATGAGGACACTGACATTGTGGCAGTGGCGCTTCGCACGATCAAGTTCTACGCGCATGAGAGCTGTGGATGGTGCATTCCTTGCCGCGAAGGAACCACTTGGCTCAAAAAGGTGCTGACGCGCTTCCACGAAGGCAACGGCAAGGCGAGCGATATCCCTCTGATTGAGGAACTTTCGAACAATATGCTCGGCCGCACCTTTTGCGCATTGGGCGATGCTGCTGCAATGCCGACCACCGCGTTCATCACCAAATTCCGCGACGAATTTGAAGATTACCTGAAGAAGTCGCAGCCCGTGCGTACGCCGGAGTTTGCGATCGTTTAGTTTGGAAAATTTCGAAGTAAAATTCTATGGCTGATCCTGTCAATTTCACTATCGACGGCCACCAGTTGCAATCCCCTTCCGGAACGCTGGTGATCAATGCGGCAAAGCAGGCCGGCATTGAAATTCCCGCTTTCTGCTACTACGACGGGCTGGCTTTGCAAGCCGCTTGCCGCATGTGCCTGGTGGAAGTGGAGAAGACGCCAAAGCTGCAGGTAGCGTGTACGTTGCCCGTGGCCGAAGGCATGGTGGTAAACACGGACTCCGAGTTGGTGCGCAAGGCGCGCAAAGGTACGCTTGAGTTTCTGCTGGCCAACCATCCGCTCGATTGTCCGGTGTGCGACAAGGGCGGGGAATGCGAACTGCAGGACATGGTTTTTCGCTATGGTGCGGGCGAGAGCCGCTTCACTGAAAGCAAAATACATGTCGACGAGAAGCAATGGTCGCCCATCGTCTTCTACGATGCTCCCCGCTGTATTCTTTGTTATCGCTGTGTTCGTATCTGCGGCGAGGGATTAGGCGTGAACGCGCTCGGCATAATTAATCGCGGCGCTGCGGCGGAGATTGCTCCCAATCGCGGCGATCACCTGGAGTGCGATGAATGCGGTGCCTGTATCGACATTTGCCCGGTGGGTGCCCTTACCAGCGGCACTTATCGCTACAAGACGCGTCCCTGGGAAATGGAGCATGTCGGCACCATTTGCACCCACTGTTCGAATGGCTGCAAGACCACTTTAGGCCTTCGTAACGGGGAAATTATTCGTGCTAATAATCGCGACCGGTCGGGCATCAATGGCGAATTTTTGTGTGTCAAGGGCCGTTACGCGTTCGATTTCAATCAAAGCACCGAACGGTTAACCTCGCCGTTGATGCGCGTCAATGGCGAGCTGAAGCCTACCTCCTGGGGAATTGCCTTGGCAACTGTTGCAAAGCGCTGGAGTGAACTCCGCCGTGATGGCCGGTTTGCCGTGATCGGCTCAAATCACACGTCGAACGAAGAAAACTACCTGCTGCAGAAATTTGCCCGGCAGGTGCTGCGGACATCCAGCATCGATCATCATCGCACCGGAGACGTTTCGGCGCTGTTGGATGCGCTCAGCGGAAAAACGAACGCGCTCGCAACGGTCGATGACTGCTACAACGCGAAAGCGGCACTCGTCATCGCGAGCGACCTTGCGCAGGAGCATCCGCTGCTCGCCTTCCAGTTGCGGGCGAACTGGCGGCATCATCAGGCGAACGTTTATGCGGTCACGCCGGGGGCGGTTCGCGAAGATAACTATGCGACTGTCCGCCGCTGCGATCCCGGGCATGAGCTCGATGTGGTGGAAACACTGCGGGAAAATCTTGCCGCGGAGAAAGAGCTGGTCATTCTCTTTGGCGACGCGATTAAGGGTGATGCCGTGCGGAAGCTGGTGGCTTTTGGCGACTCTTTGAGCATTCCGGTGAAGTACATTTGCCTGGTGGATTACTCCAATTCGCGGGGCGCTTCGGATATGGGATTGTTGCCTGACTTGTTGCCGGGGTACCACAGCGTGCGCGATGTTGGGATGGAACCAGGGATGAACTACGACCAGATTCTGAGTTCCGCTAATCTGGATGCGTTGTGGGTCGTAGGGGCGAACCCGTTTGCGGCGCAGCCCTATACGCAAGCCAATTCCTTCCTGGTGGTACAGGATATGTTCCTCACCGAAACCGCGCGGCGCGCCGACGTAGTGTTTCCCGCCGCTTCGGCTTACGAGAAGAACGGCACAGTGACGAACGTGTGCGGCGAAGTGCAAAAACTGGTGCGTGGCGCCAAGACCATGGGCGCCAAGAGCGATCTTGAGATCATCGCGCTACTAGCCAAGGAGATGCGGGAAGATCTAGGGCCGACGAAGCCGGAGGCGGTGTTTGCTGAAATTCGTAAGACCGTTCGAGGATATGATGTACCCTTTGGGGTCATCGAAACAGGGGGCGCCGCGCTGACGGTCCCGCTGAATGGCCGCGTCCCCAGCGACGCGCAGCCGCAGCTTATTCGGTCCGCCCGGAACACTCTGTTTACCTCGGGTACATTAGGGCGATTTTCGCAAATGCTCAATTCCGTCATGGAATCACCAGGAAGTATCTATCACGAACCGCACCGGCAACTTGGCGTAAGAGAAGGCAGCGTGCAAGTAGAGGCCACGAGACAGGAAAAATGAACTTCTATCTTGTAAGCCTCATTAAACTCTTTATTGTTTTTGCGATCTTCATGCAGACGCTTGCGTATCTGCAGTGGGTCGAACGTAAGGTATTAGCGCACATCCAAACCCGCACCGGTCCCCTCCGGGTTGGTCCTCATGGCTTGCTGCAGCCCCTGGCAGACGTGTTGAAACTTCTGACGAAAGAAGATCTGCTCCCTCCTTATGTAAACCGCTTCTTTTATTTACTAGCTCCGTTCTTGGCGGTTTCCTTGTCGCTGATTTCAATTGCGATCATTCCCTTTGGTCCGGAAATCAACGTTTTCGGAACGAAGACTTATTTGCAAGTCACCGACCTGCATGTAGGCATCCTCTTCATACTAGCGATCTCGGCCGTGAGCGTGTACGGCGTGGCTCTGGCTGGCTGGTCTTCGAATAATAAATACTCCTTGATTGGAGGCTTGCGAAGCAGCGCTCAGATCATCAGCTACGAGTTGCCTCTCACGTTAGCTATCGTGGCGCCCCTGTTGTTGATGAATCAACTCAGCTTTCGGGCTATTTCGGATGGGCAAGCCGGATATTACCTCGGTTTTATTCCCCGATGGGCCATTTTCCAGATGCCGTTCCCACAAATCTTCGGCTTCATTATTTTCTTAATTGCAGCGTTTGCGGAAACCAATCGTGTTCCCTTCGATCTTCCCGAAGCCGAGAATGAGTTGGTGGCTGGCTTCCACACCGAATACAGCAGCATGAAGTTCGCGGGCTTTTTCATGGCGGAGTACGCCAACATGATTACAATCACCTGCGTGGGAACGTTGCTGTTCTTAGGTGGCTGGCATCCTTTGTTTCCCGCGCCCTATTCCACGTGGGTTCCAACCGCCGTGTTCGTTTTTGCGGCGCTCATCGCGTTCTTTCATGGCTTCCAACCGGCGCGCAAGATTGACCGCTACTCTTTTCCCATCGTCGGCGTTTTGGCCCTCATCATTGCCGGTATCTTTGCAATCCCGGTCGTGCAGCCTGTCATTGTTCCCATTTTCTGGTTTCTCAGCAAAGTGGGGCTACTGCTGTTTGTGTTTATCTGGATTCGCGGCACGCTGCCCCGTTTCCGGTACGACCAGTTAATGAAGTTCGCATGGACTTTCCTGTTTCCCTGCGCGCTCGCAAACCTGCTGCTCACCGCGTTATTTGTGGCGATTTTTTGAGGAGAAAATCACTGAAATGGATACGATTCTCTTCATCATCTTCGCCATCATCTCGTTGATCTGCGCCTTCAATGTTGTACTTCAGAAGCATCCGATCTCCAGCGCCTTATCGCTGGTCGGCGTGATGGGCTCGCTGGCGGTTCTTTACCTCCTGCTCGGAGCTGAATTTTTGGCCATGGCACAAGTGATTGTTTATGGCGGGGCCGTGATGGTGCTCTTTGTCTTCACTATCATGCTCTTGAATGCGGGGTCTGAAAAAGCGAGCAACAAATCATGGTTCGCGCAGATTGCCGGGTTGCCTTTGCTGCTCGCCTTCGTGGTCTTGATGGGGTTCCTCATCAAAAGTGTACTGCCGGCTCTTCCCGCTGTGCGCTTCGGAAGCTTTGTCGGCGGCACTGCTCATGAGATCGGTCGACTGTTATTCACCGTATACCTGCTGCCCTTCGAAGTCATCTCCATCCTGATTCTGATTGCCATCCTTGGCGCCGTTGTTCTGGCGCGTAAGGAGATAGATTAAACATGCACATCGCACCTGTTCCGCTTTCCTGGTATCTGATGTTAAGCGCTCTCTTGTTTGCACTGGGAGTGGCTGGATTCCTGTACAGGAAGAGCATCATCACGGTTTTCATGTCGATTGAGCTGATGCTGAACGCCGTAAACCTCAGCTTCATCGCTTTTTCTTACAAATTGCGCCAGGTTGACGGCCATGTCTACGCGTTCTTTGTCATGGTCGTGGCCGCCGCGGAAGCCGCCGTGGGTCTCGCGATTATCCTGACAATCTTCAAAAATCGCGGCACCCTGCAGATCGACGAAGTCGATTCAATGAAACTCTGACAAATACAAAATGACTCTCTGGTTAATTCCCTTTTTCCCGCTGTTAGGGTTTCTCATCAATGGCTTGTTCGGAAAGCGCCTGTCCAAGCCAGCCGTCAGTCTATTCGCGGTCGGTTCCGTCGGCCTTTCTTTTCTCTACGTCCTGGTTCTTTTTTCGAAAATCTATCCCATCACCACGCCGTACACCGAGCACGATTTTATGTGGATCCATAGCGGGTTCCTGCAGATCGGCTTCGACCTAACCGTCGATCGTTTAACGGCGCTGATGCTGATGATCGTTACCGGCGTCGGACTACTGATTCATACGTATGCCACCGGCTACATGCAAGAGGAAGAGGGTTACTCACGCTTCTTCAGCTACTTCAATTTGTTCATGTTTTTCATGCTCATCTTGGTGTTGGCTTCCAACTTTCTGCTGCTGTTCGTCGGATGGGAAGGTGTCGGCCTGTGCAGTTATTTGCTGGTCGGCTTCTACTACAAGGAAAAGTTCGCCGGCGATGCCGCCAACAAAGCATTCATTGTGAATCGTATCGGTGACTTCGGCTTCATGCTCGGAATGCTGTTGGTTGTGCGCACCTTTAAGACTTTGGATTTCAGCCAAATCGCAGCCGCGGTTTCAACCATGCCTATAGAAACTGGCGTCGGCACATTGACCGCGATTACCTTGCTGCTATTTGTCGGGGCGACCGGAAAATCGGCTCAGATCCCGCTGTACGTTTGGTTACCTGACGCGATGGCCGGTCCTACGCCAGTTTCGGCGCTGATTCATGCGGCAACCATGGTGACGGCGGGCGTGTACATGGTGGCCCGGACCGCCTTTCTTTACAACCACTCGACGGTCGCGATGACGGTTGTGGCCGTCATAGGACTATTCACTGCGGTTCTTGCCGCGACCATCGGCGTCGCGCAAAACGATATCAAGAAAGTCTTCGCTTACTCGACCGTTTCGCAACTGGGTTACATGTTTTTAGGCCTGGGGGTGGGTGCCTACTCGGCGGGCATGTTCCACGTCATGACGCATGCCTTCTTTAAGGCGCTGCTCTTCTTGGGCGCGGGAAGCGTGATTCACGGCCTCGGCGGTGAGCAGGATCTTCGCCACATGGGAGGCCTGCGTAAGGCCATGCCCATTACCTTCGTCACGTTGGGTATCGCTAGCCTTGCGATTTCCGGTTTTCCATTCCTCTCGGGATTTTATAGCAAGGACGCGATTCTCACAGCCGCTTACGAACATGCGCCTTGGATGTTCTGGGTCGGCGCGTTGACTGCGGGCCTGACGGCCTTCTATGTGTTTCGCGCCTTCTTCATGACCTTTTTCGGGACGTATCGCGGTCACCATCATGCGCACGAGTCTCCGCTGTCAATGACATTCCCGTTAATCGTCCTGGCGATTCTTTCCGCAGTCGGCGGAGTATTCAGCGTTCCTCATCTACTCGCTCCGATATTTCCGCTGTCGACTGGACCCGAAAACATAACACCGATGATTATCTCGGCTTCACTCGGTATCTTTGGCATCATCATCGCCTACGTCTTCTACGTGGTTAACCCGGCGCTTGCCGAAACCGTGAAGGTTCGTGCGGGCGCGTTCTACACGCTAGTCTTAAACAAATTCTATGTGGATGAGGTCTATAGCGCATTCATCATAAAACCCATCGAGGTCATATCGAGATATGTCCTGTGGAAGGGCGTGGATGTAGGTCTGATCGATGGCGCTGCCGTCGATGGCGGCGGCCGGGGCATTCGTGCCGTCGGCGGATTGTTACGACAACTACAGTCCGGCAGTATTCGCAATTACGCGACCTGGGTCATGGCTGGTTCCCTCATCGTCATTTTCGTACTGGGTTTAGTCGGAGGTAGCGCGCGATGAACATTCTTTCCGTCACGCTCTTCATTCCGCTTATCGGCTTCTTTTTGCTGATGCGTCTTCCAAAGGATTCCAAAGCGCCGTTTTACGTTGCCTTCATCGCCTCTCTGGTCACGTTCTTTACGTCGCTTGGGCTAATTGGTCCCGCCGTAGTCGACGGAGCCCACTTCTCGTCGGTGGTGAACTCAGTTTGGATCAGCAGCCCGGGCCTTGAAATCCGCTGGCACCTCGGCGTCGACGGTCTGAGCTTATGGCTCATCCTGCTCGCGACGTTGCTTGTTCCTCTTGGCATCTGGTTTGCCGACATCATGATCCCCGAGCGCAAGAAGTCTTTCTTTGCGCTAACTCTCTTATTCGAGTTCGGGCTGATCGGAGTCTTTTCGGCGCTCGACTTATTCGTGTTCTACGTGTTTTGGGAAGTGGCGCTGATACCGATGTATTTGCTGGTCGGTACCTTTGGCGGACGCCGACGGATGTATGCCGCCGTCAAGTTTTTCGTCTACACGTTTTCGGGTTCCGTGCTGATGTTGGGTACGATCATCTATCTCCATAGTCAAACCGGAACTTTCGATTATGTCGCTATCGTAAGCGCGATGCAGGCTGGCCGCATTACGTTCTCCTATTCCACGCAGCTCATCCTGTTCCTCGGGTTCTTTGCTGCATTTGCGGTAAAGGTCCCGATATTTCCGTTCCATACATGGTTACCAGTCACTTACAGCGAAGCTCCTACCGCGACCACGTTTTTACTTGCCGCCGTGATGTCCAAAATGGGCACGTATGGACTCGTTCGCTTTTGCCTTGTTCTGACGCCTGCCGGCGCGCACCGCTGCGCAAGCTGGATCGCGGTGCTTGCCATTATCGGAATTGTCTACGGTGCGCTTGTTGCTCTGGTTCAGACCGATTTGAAACGCCTGATCGCGTACTCTTCGGTAAGCCATCTCGGCTTTATCGTTCTCGGAATCTTTACTTTTACCCAGCAAGGCATTGATGGAGCCGTATTCCAAATGGTCGCCCACGGTATCTCGACGGGCGCTTTATTCCTCCTCGTCGGTTACATCGAGCATCGACGCGGCACGCTGGAGATCTCGGAACTCACTGGGTTGGCCAGCAGCGCTCCGCGGCTTGCGTCTGTGTTTATGATCGCGCTTCTTGCGAGCATCGGTCTCCCCGCCCTGTGTAATTTCATCGGCGAGTTCCTGGTGCTTCAGGGCGCGGCGCTTACCCATTTCTCGTGGGCCGCGTGGGCTGCCATCGGCGTGATTCTTTCCGCCGCGTATATGCTTTGGATGTACCAGCGAGTGTTCCTTGGGCACGTGAATGAGCGTTATGGCACGATTCTCGATCTCCGTGGACGCGATTGGGTACCGCTTGTGCCGCTCCTTCTTTTAATGGTGTGGCTCGGAAGCTATACGCAATCCTTCATGCCGGTCATTAGTTCCGCAACAAGCCGTACCTTGGATCAATCCAGAATCAACGAAGAATACAGAGTGAAACTGACAACCCCCAAGTCCGCGCTGCAGACCGCGGAGGTCTACCATGCTCGGTAACTTCCAACCGCACGCGGCTGATTATTTACGCTTTCTTCCAGAAATTATCCTGAGCATCGTCGGCATCGCGATCATGATGCTGGAGGTGATGACCTCCGAACGGCAAAAAAACTCGCTAGGCGTGTTATCGCTGCTCGGCATCGCGGGCGCATTCATCGCCAACCTCTTCGCATATGGCGACCGCGGCCCGGCGTTCCAGAACATGATCGTCGTCGACGGTTACGGCACGTTCTTTCGTGCGTTGGTTCTGGTCGTCGGCTTCCTTTGTATCCTGCCCTCGTTTAGCTATTTGCAGCGGGAGAAGGCGAACACAGGCGAATACTATGCGCTCATCCTGTTTTCTCTTGTGGGTCAATGCGTTCTCGTCACCGCCGATGATCTGATCATGGTCTTCATCGGCCTGGAGATCTCGTCCATCGCGACCTACATTCTTGCCGGATTCTTGCGCGACGACCGCCGCAACAACGAATCTGCTTTGAAGTACTTCCTGCTGGGTTCGTTCGCGACGGGCTTTCTTCTCTATGGAATCGCCTGGATCTACGGCCTTACCGGATCCACCAACCTTGAGGAGATTCGCCGGGTATTGGCTGACCCAACTTTGCGGCCACCACTGGTGCTGGCTGGGCTTTCGGCCGCGCTGCTATTTGTCGGCTTTGCTTTCAAGGTTGCTGTAGCTCCCTTTCAAATCTGGGCGCCTGACGTTTATCAAGGCGCGTCCGCGCCAATCAGCGCCTTCATGTCCACCGGGCCGAAAGCTGCGGCATTCGCGGTCTTCTTCCGTGTCTTCATGACGTCGTTCGGTCCCATGAGCGATCGCTGGATCCCGCTGTTCTGGGGTTGCGCGTTGGCTTCCATGATCGTGGGCAACTTCGCCGCGCTGACGCAAACCAACGTCAAACGTTTGCTCGGCTACAGTTCCATCGCGCACGCCGGTTATATCCTCATTGCGCTTACGGCCGACTCGCAAATCGGAATGGCCGCCGCCATGTTTTATCTAGCCTCTTATGCGCTGATGACCATCGGAGCGTTCGTAGTCGTGAGCCACGTAGCGGCTCGTCACGAACGTTACGTGAAGATCGAAGACCTTGCCGGGCTGAGCCGCCGTGAACCCGCCACCGCCGCGCTACTGGCCATCTTTGTTTTTTCGCTGATCGGAGTTCCGCTCACCGGCGGCTTTTTTGCCAAATACTATATTTTCCAGGCAGCGCTCGACTCCCACTTGGTGTGGCTCACCATTCTCGGACTGATCAACAGCGCCATCGCGGCCTTCTATTACCTGCGGATCATCGTTGCCGCTTATATGCGTGAACCGGGCGCGGCCAGCACTGAACCCACTCCGCTTTCTAAGGGAACGGGGATTGCGATTTGGGCGAGCGCGTTAGGCGTACTCTTCCTCGGCATCTTCCCATCGGCGTTGCTTTCGTTCGCTTCCTTTTCGGCCTCGATATTTAAGTAGGCCCAGTCCCGTGACCGTCCTCAAGCGATCAGAAGTGCGATGTCAACTCGCGGATCCCTTCCACTCGCAGCAGCCTCGGGTGCTCTTGCGGGAGCGCCTGCAGCTCTAGACTCCACGTCCGCTCGTGCGGAACGAACACTGCTGACAAGCCGGCTGCTAATGCGGGATTGATGTCCGATTTAGGTGAGTTTCCGATCATCCAGGTCTTGCCGGCATCGAACCCTCGAGCAGCGGTCAACTCCCGGTAGGCCCCTTCGTTCTTCTCTTTGACAATGGCCGTGTGCTGAAAATAGCGCCTTAAACCGGAGGCGTCGATCTTCATCGTCTGCTCTTCCGGATCACCCTTGGTGAACAGTGTCAGATCGTGCCGCTCTGCAAGCTGCGCGACCGTTTCCGCCACGCCCTCGATCAATTCGACCGGCCGCTCCAAAATTTGGTAGGCAAACTGCTTTACCGTCTCAAAGTCACGCGGCGAAATATCACGCTCGGCCAAATGTTCGAAGCACGTTGCAAGATTACGCGCAAAATTGCGCGAACCATAGCCATGAACCTTCGCATTCACAATTTCAATTTCGTCCAGTACGGCGCGCACTTGCTGTGGCGTCATGGATGAATGCGCCAGGAAATCGCAGAACCTGTCGAACGCCTCTTCAAAGTAAATGTTGTTTTCCCAAAGCGTATCGTCGGCATCGAAAATTAAATGTTGACGCATCGCTATGGCAAGTTGACGACATGTTTGGCGTGCCCATTTAGGGGAGCCAGTTTCTTCGCTGTAACGATCTTTTCCCGCTGTGCAAGATAGCCAGGCAGTATCGAAACCAGAAACTCTAAACGTTCCACTTCGGAGCGTAGCGCCAGGATAGTCTGTCTTTTATCCAGGTCTGAGATGAATTGCGCCAATTGAAAACTTAACTGCGGTCCATCCAGTTGCGGCTCCACCAGTACCTCAGGCGTTTCGATCTCCCGCAGGAGCCGGTAACCGGCGATCGCTTTTTTGCGTAGTTCAGAAGGAACTTCACTGAGCTCTTCATCGTTGAAAAACTCGATTTCAGTGCGCAGGTAGGAACGGTCTTCGTCTACCGAGATGATTTGAAAGCGCCTGCGACCAATCGCGAGCAGATCCAGTTGCCCATCCGAGTAGCGTTGAACAACCTGATCGACAGTCGCGGTGCAACCGATATTGACGATGCCGTCGTCCTTCGCCATCACAACTCCGAACTCGCCACGTTTTGGAATTACCTCGCCCATCATTTCCTTGTAACGGTCCTCAAAGATATGCAGCGGAAGCGGTGTTGCGGGCAGCAACACGACCGAGAGCGGAAACAAAGGAAGAAGAGATGCCGCCATACACTTTATTATTGCCGTACTCTCCTCGAGGTTTGTATGAAGTGACGTTTGCATTACGTTATGATCGCGGGAAGTGACCCTGAAATTGAAGCGCACTCCCGGCCTCTTTCTGGTTGGCTTTATGGCCAGTGGTAAATCGACTGTGGGCCGCGCTCTTGCCGATGAAATTGGCTGGCCTTTCGTCGATATCGATGAGGAGATTGAGCAGGAGCAAGGCCAACCAATTGCCCGGCTTTTTTCGGAGCGCGGCGAAGGGGTGTTTCGCGATTTGGAAACCGACGCTATTCGGAAGCATGTCTCCCGGATTCGATCCGGTCTTCCGAGCGTAGTGGCACTTGGCGGAGGCGCTTTCGTGCAGCAGCAAAATTGGACGCTGATCTCGGAAAATGGCGTGACGCTATGGCTCGATTGTCCGTTTGAAACTCTTTGTGACCGTTTAGGCGAAGATATAACGCGTCCGCTCGCCGCCGACCGGACTAAACTGGCGCAGCTCTTTCAGGATCGCCGTCCTTTGTATAGCCGCGCCGACTATCGCGTTGAGGTTCTCTCCAACGAAGTGTCTGAAGTCGTGGAAAGCATTCGAAAGTTGCCGATTTTCTAGCCGTGAAAAGAATCGCGTGAAAAGAATAGAAGCCCAGATGCGGCGTGATGCCGCCGCAATCTTCCGCGCGGGAGTGACTGCTGTCCATGCCGGCGAAGCGGTGCGCAATCATCTCTCGCTCAAATCAGGGATCCTCAAGGCGGGTGATCGAAGTTTCACGCTTGGTGATTACGACCGTGTTTTCCTCATCGGAGTGGGGAAGGCTGCCGCCGCTATGTCCGACGCAGTTGTGGACGTGCTTGGCGGCGGTCTCACGCGCGGCATTCTCGTCACCAAACATGGACATTCGGAGAAGAGCATCGCAGGCGTACAAACTATTGAAGCCGGGCATCCCATTCCCGACGAAGCCGGCCTCCGCGCTGCGGCGGCAATTACGGATCTGCTTCGAGAACTCAACGCGCGAGATCTTCTCCTACTGGCTATCTCTGGCGGCGCTTCGGCCCTGCTGCCTTCGCCCAAGCCGCCAGTGACACTCCGGGGAAAGCAGGCGACAACCGATATTCTTCTGCGGGCAGGAGCAAACATCGGCGAGGTGAATGCCGTTCGCAAGCACCTGTCGCTCTTGAAGGGTGGCCAGCTAGCCTCGCTTGCCTATCCGGCAACGGTGGTGAGTCTGTTGCTGTCCGATGTCATGGGCGATGTTCTGGAGATCATCGGTTCCGGCCTGACCGCTCCCGATGGGTCTACTTTTGCGGATGCTCTGGCAGTGCTGAAAAAATACGCGATTGAGAAGCGAATTCCAACCGCTGTGCGCCGTCATCTGGAACTAGGAGCGGAAGGGCTGATTCCAGAGACGCCCAAGACAGGCAACCCACTGTTTAGGAATGTTCACAACATCATCGTTGGAAGCAACCGCATCGCTTTACAGGCGGCTGCAACCGAAGCAAGACGACTCGGCTACGGCGCTTTAATCCTTTCGAGCACGATCCAAGGCGAAACGCGCGAAGCGGCCAGCGTGCACGCGCAGATCCTTCGCGAAGTGATGTGCTCCGGTAACCCAATACCCCAGCCTGCTTGCATCCTCTCCGGCGGCGAGACGACCGTTACTGTGCGAGGCAATGGGAAAGGCGGCCGGAATCAGGAATTTGCTTTGGCTGCCGCCATGGACATAGCCGGCCTAGAAAACGCGCTAGTGTTCAGCGGTGGAACAGACGGTACTGATGGCCCTACCGACGCCGCCGGAGCTGTTGCAACCGGAGATACTACTGCCCGTGCCGTCATGAAGGGGTTTGATGCCCCAAGCTCTCTGGCGGACAACGCCTCCTATGCTTTCTTCGACGCCCTCGGGGACCTAGTGAAAACCGGACCGACGGGTACAAACGTCATGGATTTGCATTTTTTGCTGGCTCGTTAAGCCCATAAAAACTCAATGAATTATCGCCCTGCCTAAGAACCCGCCTCTTTGCCAATCGCCCATATTGCTCTTCCAACACGAGCCGCGATTCATGCTGTGCAATCACCAGCGGACAGTCCATTTCCGCCAGGATCAACAACGAACCGGCGTACTCTTTCACGTGCTCATAAGGCGGATCGACGAATGCGATATCGGCAGGGTACTTTGACAGAATACCGCCTGCATTTCCCCGTACCACCGTTGCTTCGCCTCCAATGTTCAGCGTCGCTAGATTCTCACGAATCACTGCAAAAGCCTGCGCACTTCGCTCAATCAGAATGATCTGCTTCGCACCACGGCTCAACGCCTCGATACCCACCGCTCCACTACCCGCATAAGCATCCAGAAACACGGCACCCTCAATACGAGGCGCAAGGACGTTAAACAGCGCCTCGCGCAATCGATCCGGCGTCGGCCTCACGGCAATTCCAGGCACGTTTTTCAGCCTGCGGCTGCGGTATTGCCCTGCAATAATCCTCATGGTCAGCCTACCTGCACGAAGCCGTAGCGCCGTTGCCAATTCTCTTGGATGTAGCGCGCGACCTCGCGCAGTTCTATGCCTCCCTTGCCTTCATCCGACGAATCGGATTGACTCCTGCCTGCCTCCACCAAACCCTGCGCTTCGCTTCGTGCCGCCTCTAGAATGTCTCCGTCACGTATTAGGTCCGCTAAACGAAGTCCAGGCAGCCCAGCCTGTTTCGTCCCAAAGAACTCGCCGGGGCCGCGCAGCTTCATGTCCATTTCGGCTATGTAGAAGCCATCGTCCGACTCCACCAGCGTTCGTATGCGCTCCCGCGCCACCTCGTTCAATTTCCCCGTCACCAACACGCAGTAACTCTGGTGCGAGCCACGCCCCACGCGTCCGCGCAATTGATGTATCTGCGCCAGTCCAAATCGCTCTGCCTGCTCGATCACCATCACGGATGCATTCGGAACGTCGACGCCGACCTCAATAACGGTCGTCGACACCAATATCTTCGTTTCTCCCGAAGTGAATAGCCTCATGGCGAACTCCTTCTCGCCGGAGCTCAATCTGCCATGCAGTAATCCGACTGCAATATCCGGGAAGACCTCTTGCGAGAGATGAAGGTACATCTGTTCGGCGGCTTTCATGGCTGACGTTTCCGATTCCTCGACAACCGGATACACAACATAGGCCTGCCGCCCCGCCTGTATCTGCTGCGCGAGAAAACTATATACGCCCTCCACGCCCGATTCCGGCACATGCTTCGTAATGATCGGCTTCCGTCCTGGTGGTCGCTCATCGATGATCGAGACGTCCAGATCGCCATAGATCGTCAGTGCCAGCGTCCGCGGAATAGGCGTCGCTGTCATTACCAGCACGTCCGGCTGCGCTCCTTTTTCCATCATTTTCAGTCGTTGCAGGACGCCGAATCGGTGCTGCTCGTCGACAATCGCCAGCCCCAGCTTCTGGAATTCCACATCGCTCTGGATCAAAGCATGTGTACCTACAGCCACATGGACCTGGCCTCTCGCTATCAGTTCCTTTATGCTTTGCTTTTCACGCGTGGACGCGGATCCAGTTAGCGATGCGACGGTATAGCCTAGCCGTCCCAGCAGCTTTTGAAAATAAGAATAGTGCTGCGCGGCGAGAATTTCAGTTGGCGCGAGTACTGCTACCTGATAACCATTCTCCAGCGCGATGACCGCAGCCTGCGCCGCCACAATCGTTTTGCCGCTCCCCACATCCCCCTGCAACAGCCGATTCATCGGGTGCGGTTGCTTCATGTCGTTGACAATCTCTTGTGTCACCCTGCGCTGCGCCCCCGTCGGCTTAAAGGGAAGCATCTTTTTGATCTGTTCGCGCGCGCGTTCCCGGACGGCAAACGGTATTCCCGTGACTGTCCGCGCCTTCGACTTTTTCAGCGCAAGCCCGCACTCCAGCCAGAAGAACTCGTCGAAGATCAGCCGCGTCTGCGCTGGGGTGCGGAAGTCATTCAACAGACGCAGATCGGTATCGGGCGGCGGCTCATGAACGCTCCAGATAGCGGATGCAAGGTCGGGCAATCCCACCCGTGCACGTACACTTTGGGGAAGGGCGTCCTCCGGCATGGGTGATTCCTGCAGGATGCGGTGAAGCAGCGCCCGGAAAACTCGCGTCGAGATTTTTCCCGCTGCTTCGTAAACGGCCACAATTCGGCCGGTGTGGAGTCCCTCATCGGCTTCATCTTCCGACGAAAGGACCTCGATTTCCGGCTGGATCATCAAAAAATGCCCATGCTGACGCTCCAAATCCACTTTCCCAAATAAGGCAACCCTGCTGTCGGGAAGGAGGCTCTCGCGATATCGCTCGCCGTGGAACCAGCCCAGTAATCTTTTTCCGCTGCCATCTAGAAAAGTCACTTCCAGCAGGCCGACCGCCTTACGCCGGAAGCCAGACATTTTGGCCGAATCAACGCGCGCCATGACCGCTGCCTTCTCGCCCGGCGCTAATTCCGCGATGGCTTTGATGTTGCGTCGGTCTTCGTAGCGAAACGGCGCGTAGTAAAGCAGATCCGACACGCTATGCAGCCCCTTCGCTGTGAGCATTCCTGCGCGTCTCGGTCCGATCCCTTTTACAAACTGTAGAGGAGTGGAAAGATCCAATTCCCTAGACTAACTTGACCTTACAATGAAACTTCGTTGCCCACCGGAGCCGGTTCCTCTTGCTCATCCGTCTTCAGATTCTTCTTGCTGCTATCTGTGCTTCGAACCGCTGTGCTCCGCACCGTAATGGTCCCCCGGTCCGTTGTTAGCTTGATATCAGGGCCAGTGCCGATCGCACCTTGCAGGCGTGCGCCGTGTCCGTTCTCCCGCTCCGTGAGAGCTTCGCCGAATTCGTTCTCGATGTCGCCGCGCATAGCGTCTGCGGCGATCGTGAACATAGCATTCTGCGGTAAGTGAAGATCGATATCGCCAGACCGCGTATGAATGTTCATCGTGCTAAGGGGTGTCTGGGCCGGCTGAACGTTGATGTCGCCACGGTCCACCGAAAGCTCTAGCCCTTCGCTAAAATTCTGCAGCGTGACATCGGTGGCGTCCGTGTTCAGCTTCACGGGTCCAACTACATTCTGTGCACTCAGTGTTCCGCGATCGATCTTTACCTGGCCGGGTACCCCTTGAAGATCTAAATGAGTTCCCATGTTGTCGACATGGATAGGCTGCGAGATATCCCGCAACGAGATCATCCCCTCATAATGCCCGTCGACGGTCACCTTACCCCCGATCTTCTGCAACTGAATATCGCCTCCGCGTCCGGTCAGCCGCACATCTCCCGCGATGGAAGCAAGGTTAACATCACCCCCCAATCCATCGAACTGGATACTGGCCGAGGTCGGCACGGTCAACTGGATTCCGGTTGTCACGGGAATCTTGTCCTGGTCTCCATATTCGCTGCAACGAATAGTGACTTCATTTCCCCGAACAATCACCTCCACGGGAGTTGTCCGGTTTGCGCGGTCCGCATTGCTCACACTCATGGCACGAATTGCTTTCTGACCGCTCACCAGCAGGTTCGTTCCGACTGTTCCTGAAATTCGGGTATCCCCTCGAAAACCCATAATCACGATGTGCGGCGACGAGCCGACAACCCTTTGTATCGCAGGCACAACGTAATCGCGCTCGGGGCCGAAAACAGCAATGCCGCTCCGGTATCCAGAGTGGTACCACCAGTGATTGTGCTGTTGGAATTCAAACATGCCCGAGCCAAAAAGGCAGATCAGAACCACCAGCCACCAACCGCCGCCACCGTAGGTTGGAGCCAGTTTGCCCCGAGCCGCATACACGGAAACCTCAATTAACTGCACGCAGCCCCATGCGATCAATACGTAAGGCCAATAGTGAGCAGCGATGCGCACGATCGAAAATGTCGGCGAAAGCGTCTGCAGAAGAAAAAGAATGCCGATAAGAATGATCACCAGCGGCCCGGCGACGGATCTGCGGGTCAGGAATCCGCCCGGTCGCCTGGCACGGGCGTAAGCTGACTGAGGCGTCGCGTAAGGAGGGGCTTGCGGCTGCTGTGGATTCGAAGGCGCGCCTTGCGGAGCCCCCGACAATCGTTCGGCTAGAATCACGATGCCCGCCACAATAAGAATCAGCGGCCACGTTCGTGAGATCGGAAATACCCCCGCCTGATGAATCGCAAACAAGATTCCCACCGTTATCATCAGGATTGGACCGCGAATCGTCCGCAGGTACAAACTGCCCCGGTTATTCATGGTGAACCTCGACCACCGGCTCCTCTGGATTGACAGCGGGTGGAACTGGAACTCCGGGCCGGTCTGTAAGGCGAGTGTAGAGCGTGTACGCGCCGACCACGATCAAAAGCACTGGCCACAGGACAGGCCAAAACCGTTCAAATGCCCAGAAATCGATGATATGTAGAGAGTCCAGCAAGAATGCTACGCCGATCAGGATCAGAATAATCGGCCCTATGGAAGCCTGTCCCGCGTAGGACCTGCGCGGGAGGATACTGGACCACTCATCGACCGGCATTCCCATCTGCCGCCGTCTAGCGGTGTGATAGGCCTCGAAGGGCATATAGAAGATAAATGCCGCCAGCAAAATACCGGCCAAGGGTTGTCCCATGCCCCGGTCATTGCTCGCAAGACTCACCAAAAGGCCGAAGACCAGCGCGTGGACGAGCCCCTTTAAGTACTGCCCGTTGTAGATAGCCCCTACCCCGAGTGGAATACAGCCGAGTACAAACGCCAGTCCCGGCGACGTTTGAATGGGAGCGTTCGCGCCCGCGGGCACCGTCTGGGAGTAAGGGTTGTAACCGGAAAAGTTCTGCGCGCCAGCGGCTTGCGATGCATCGCTCGCGTTCGCCGCCGGAAGGTGCTCCTGGCAAAACACCGTTCCTTCAAAGGACCGGCGGCAGAGCTCACATAGCGGTTTACCGCACGATCGGCAATAGGCCACCGCAGCCGTCTCTGGATGTAAATAACAGTTCATTTCGAGTTTCCCCCCTGACTATTCCTGTTGGGATCAGGTTGATTATTTAGAATTTTTGGTCCGCCGCTGTTGCCTGACTTCTTTTCCTTGTCTGGACTTTCCGGCGCTCTGGCCTGCTCGGTCGATGACGAGGGCGCGGGCGGTTCTTGTAATTCCCTGATTCGCCCCTCAATCTCGTACACCAGGCGCAAATTATCGTAATACTTTGTGGCACGGTCTTTCACCCGTATTGCCTTGTCCTCAACCCCATTCCAAACCCGTTCCGGACTGAGGTCGGCCGCGTGGATATGCTGCACCGGTATGCCTGTGCACCGCTCCAGCATCGCAAAAGACAGGATTGTCATGGCCATGCCCATCGCGAATCTCGGCTGGAGAATGGGGCCCAACCACCGTTCCGTCAGCTTGCTCCAAAAACTCTGCGATTCGAACGGCAGCCGAATTCGCCTTGCCGGCGCATAAAACGCGATGTGAGTGATCAAGTTGGCTGGCGGCAATACCGGATTCGCTCGCTTCGCAAACCGAACCGCGCCAGCCACATCCTGCATGAATTCACGGCAGCCTGGGCAGGAGGCTGTATGCTGTTCGAGCGCAATCTGCCCCGCCGCATCCAGCGTGCCGTCCAGGTAGTCGCTCAATAAAATTTCAAATTCAGCACAATTCATGACACATCTCGATAAGAGTTCTTAGATCGTTTATCTTTAGATCGTTACTTTGTTTCGTTTCAGCACCTTTGCCAATTCCGCCCGTCCTCGGTTTAATCTTGATTTCACCGTTCCTTCCGGAACGCTCAATACTTTTGCGATCTCGCGATACTCCAACTCTTCTAAATCCCGCAAAATCACCGCTTCCCGAAGCTCCGGTGAAAGCTTCTGCAGTGCCGCTCCCAGTAGTTCGCCCGCTTCCCGTCCCGCCAGCATTCCATCCGCGCGCCCATACTGCGCCGTCCTTTCCTCCAGAACGGACAGTCGGTCATCCATCGCGTCGGTGATCCGGTCCTGCTTGGTGCGCCGGTAATGATCCACCAGCAAATTTCGGGTCAATCTGGTCAGCCAAACGGTAAACGAGCCTTCGCCGGAGCGAAAACTGCCCAATGTTTTAAAGATCCGGAGGAACACTTCCTGCGTTAAATCTTGCGCGTCGTTTTCGCGATTGGTAAAGCGATAGCAGATGGCGTACACACGACGTGTATGGGTCTTCAGGAGCTCTTCCCACGCGGCCTGCTCTCCCCGCAAACAACGCTCCACCAAACCACTATCCGCATCCCACTGTTCTGTTGTTTGCACAGTTGCGGCACTAGCCACCATCGGCGACATTCCCGTTCTTCCCGAGCTTATCGAATTTCCTAATCCAAACGAAGCATTTGCGTTTAGCAAGACCTCCGTCATCACAGCCGCCGCCATCTCGCTTTCTCCTGCAGGCCCTTCCTGTAAGTCGCCGCTCACTGCTATCGCCTCAATGCCCGATGAGTTGCTTTGGTTTTCCATGGGCCTGCACCTCAATAAACGAAAGACTCCGCCCGAAAGTTCATGCCATTCTAAGGGGAACGCATTGTACCCGCCTGATTCATACGATCGCGCTATCGCAGGTGGCCGGCGACGGTCGCACGGCGCGCTACTCCCGGCTGCCGCGGTCGCTCTTGGTCTACTGTTTGCTTGGTTCACATGGCGGAACTACTCCTCGTTCCAATGGCTTCGTTTCGCAAAAACGTTCGCGGCCATCCGCCTCGACTGGTTTTTCCTCGGACTATTTCTAACTCTGGCCTCTTTTCTAGGTCGGGCGGTTCGCTGGCAAGTGATGATGCTGCCTGTACGCTCCTCTTTTCGGGGCATCACGTTTGCTACCTTCGTCGGGTTTTCGGCTGTCGTGATTTTCGGCCGGCCTGGAGAAGTCGTTCGGCCCTATCTGATCGCCCGCCAGGAGAATACCGAAGTCGGTAGCCAGGCGGGCGTCTGGGTCCTCGAACGCTTATATGACCTTATTTCGATCCTGCTTTTATTTGGGTTGGGTATCCACTACGCCCGGAACATCGGCGGCGTTCCTGGCTCGAAGCTCAGCACGGTTCTTCAAACCGGAGGATGGGCTGCCACAGGTTGTGCCATTCTTGCTGGCTTTATCTTTTATTTAATGACGCATACGCCTGATTTCTGCCGGCGGCGTTTGTACGAAGCAACTACCTTCCTGTCACCTGCGCGCCACGCCACCTTCCTGCGTTCCCTAGACTCCTTCCTGCTGGGAGTGCAGCCAGCGGCGCGCTGGCCCACTTTCTGGAAATCCATGGCATTGACGGCTGCCGAATGGGCAATGATTTTGGGCGGAGGCTACTGCTATTTCCGTGCTTTCCCGCCCGCCTCCGGCTTCGGCATCGTGGATGTAGCCGCCTATTGGGGCTTCACTTCCTTCGGTGCCATCGTCCAGTTGCCCGGGATCGGCGGCGGAATACAGATCGCTTCCGTATTCATTCTTACAGAACTATTCCGGATGCCGTTGGACCAGGCGACTGGATTCTCATTGCTGATTTGGGCCGGAACCAGTCTCGCCGTGTTGCCCGTGGGAGTGCCGCTCGCCTTCTATGGCGGCCTCAACTTTCGCAAACTCCGCCGGATCGGGAGAGAAACTACCCTATGACCTGTCCGTTTTGCGGCCATCGTGAGGATCGCGTCATCGATTCGCGAGAGAGCAAGGAGGGAGACTCCATCCGCCGCCGCCGTCAGTGCCTCGCCTGTAGCCGCCGGTTTACTTCGTACGAACGTTGCGACGAAGTGCCTTACATGGTCATCAAAAAAGACGCAAGGCGAGAAAAATTCGACCGGCAAAAGGTGCTAAACGGCCTGATCCGGGCCTGTGAGAAGCGCCCGATAAGCATGGGGACCTTGGCGGTGCTGGTTGACGAAGTGGAAACGGCCCTTTCGGAAACTCCGGATCGGGAGTTGGCGACCACCAGGATAGGAGAGCTTCTCATGGAGCGGCTGCGCACCCTGGATAAAATTGCGTATGTCCGTTTTGCTTCCGTATATAGGGACTTCCAGGATATTGAGGAGTTCGTCAGCGAGCTAAAAACGCTGATGCTCCTGCGCAAAATGTGACAGGACGATAGATAAGATTTTCCTTAGTCCGGATGAACTCGCTTTTTCGGGGTGGTCGCGTCTAACAATTGTGTAACCAATCACATTGCCAAACATCTTCCTAATAGGGCTTCAATTCCTTTTGGGAACCGGGTATAATGAGTGCTCGCAATATTTACAAAGCCAGCGCCTATATCTGGCCTCCACACGAATCAGGTACAAGAAAACTTATATTTCCCGGAAGGGCTTGTTTTCGCGTCTTATTGCCGATAAGAGAGTGTTTAGGGGAAGAGTTCATTTGGAGTGCGGGTCACGTTCTCCGGTTTGTGCTGGGTAACTGAGGAAAGAAGGCGGGCGCTGGCTGTCGGGGCGGAATTGTGGGCGTTGTGCGAATAAGAGGTGATGAAGTAAGGTGGATCAATTCGAAGATCAATATTTAGCTGAGGGGCGGGAACCGATCGGAATTCCTTTCGACGAGGATGCGAATTTCTTTCATCCTGAAGAGGTAGAGGGAGGAGAGGAGTTTCCAGGAACCCAGCAGGTAGAGGAGTCGATCTACACCGACGATCCCGTACGCGTTTATCTGCGCGAAATGGGTTCCGTCCCTCTGTTGACACGCGAGGGCGAAGTTACTCTAGCTCGAAAGATGGAGCGCGGCAAGCTGCGCATGCAGAAGGCGATCAGCCGCTCTCCACTCATTCAAGCTCTGGTGTACGAGTTTGCGGACCTGATTCGCAAAGGCGCGGAAGATCTCGACAGTTATGTCGATCTGGGCCCGTCCGATATAGAAGAAGGGAGTGCCGCCGATCTAAAGCGCCGCAGCGACATTCACGAGTTGTTTATTGCTTACCTAGCCGCGCATAAAAAGCTCGGACAGACCGTCGACAAGCACGCCACAGTCCCGGCTGCCAATAAAAAACTTCGTAGAAAATGGCAGGGCAAGGTAGCCCGTGCCACCGTTGAGCTTTCTCAATCCTTGCGAGCGATCCCGTTTAACTTGGCCCGCTGGAAAGAATTTGTCCGGGCCATTGAGCGGACTGTCGAGGAAATCTCCTCGTGGGAAACGGAAATCAGGCGGCTGGAGTCGAAGGATACCCCCCAGAGCCAGCTTCGGGTAAAGGAGTTGCGCCGCGATCTGAAGAAAAGGGAGAGCGAGGCCGGTGCCTCTCTTCCAGAACTAAAATCGAGCTTGTCCATTATTCGCCACGGCGAAGTGGAAGCCGAGCGTGCCAAAAAAGATCTCGTCGAAGCTAACCTTCGCCTGGTTGTTTCCGTTGCGAAGAAATACGTCAACCGTGGCCTGCATTTGCTGGATTTGATTCAGGAGGGCAATATCGGTTTAATGCGTGCGGCCGACAAATTCGAATATCGCCGCGGCTATAAATTTTCGACCTATGCCACGTGGTGGATTCGTCAGGCTATCACGCGCGCTATTGCTGACCAGTCCCGGACCATTCGTATTCCCGTTCACATGAACGAGAGTATGAACAAGTTCTTACGAGCTACCCGTGAGCTGGAAAAAGAGCTCGGTCGGGTTCCGACTAACGACGAAATCAGCCGCCGCATGGACATCCCTGTCGAAAAGGTCCAAAAGCTGAAGACCATTTCCCGTGACCCGGTTTCATTGGAGACCCCGGTTGGACGGGACGGCGAATCGGCGCTAGGGGACCTGATCGAGGATCGTTGGGTCGGATCTCCGGTGGATGCGGTGATCGACTCGAATGTTCGCGACGAGACCGCTAACATATTAAAGACGTTGTCCCCGAAAGAGGAGAAGGTGATTCGTCTTCGCTTCGGCATCGGTTGCGAACGCGAGCACACCCTCGAAGAAATCGGCCAGGAGTTTGACGTTACCCGCGAGCGGATTCGTCAAATTGAAGCTAAAGCTCTCCGCCAGCTTCGTTCACCTGATCGTGCTCGGCACTTGCGAGCCCTCTTAGCTGCCAGATAAAGTATTTTCAGCAATATTTGATACAAAGCCAAGCAGTACTGCTTGGCTTTTTGCTTTCACGGCAACTCTCCACTTTCTGATACAGAAGTTGGAATTACCAGCTACGGAATAATCCGAAAACATGTAATTTTACGCTCGTTGTTTCCTATTATTCCGCTATATACCCATTGGCCACCTGAATGCTATAGGGTAGTTCTATTCTTAACTGAATAAACATACGCCGTTCATCTCACTATTGCCCGACAAGTTTCTGAGGGTTGCGGAGCCACGAAGCCGAGCCGGTGAACGGACACTTTTTGGAGGAGGCTTTGTGTTTCTTTGGAAGCAAAACTCACAATTTTTGGAGAAGTTAGTAATGATTAGCGGTAAAGTCCGGTTCAGCGCTTGGGCTATGACGCTGGCCCTGCTTGCGATGGGGGCGACGACTGTATGGGGGCAGGCAATCAGCGGTAATCTCGTCGGGACTGTCCTGGACGCAAGTGGTGCCACCGTTCCAAATGCCACCGTAACTGCCACGAATGTCGCTACAAATGTTAAATCGCCCACTAAGGCGAATAGTCGTGGCGAGTACCGTATTAACAATCTGCAGCCCGGCATGTATTCCATTGAGGCTGAAGCATCCGGATTCACTCGCGCCGAACTCCAGAACGTCTCGGTTCAGTTGAATCTTACGGCAACGGCCAACCTCACTTTGCAGGTCGGGGGCACCTCTACTAGCGTGAACGTTGTGGAATCCGCCGCTGTCATTGACACCACAAATGCTCAAATTCAGAGCACATTCAACGCGAAGCAATCAGCCGATCTCCCCAGTGCAAGCATTGGCTCCGGTGTCTTGAACCTTTCGCTGCTTTCGGCGGGTGTGGCCAGTTCTGGCGGCTTGGGTGCCGGGTCCGGTCCGAGCATCGGCGGCCAGCGGCCCCGGAATAACAATTTTACCGTTGAGGGCGTCGATAACAACAGCAAGGATGTCACTGGTCCGCAGGTGTATATCCCCAACGATGCAGTCTCGGAATTTACTCTTTTACAAAATCAGTTTCAAGCAGAGTATGGTCACTCTTCGGGCGGCCAATTCAACACGATTGTGAAGAGTGGCACCAATGCTTTTCATGGAACACTCTATGAGTACATGCGCAATCGCGACTTGAATGCACTCGATCAAACGTTTGCGAACCAGGGTATTTACTCCACGCCTCGTTATGACAACAACCGGCTTGGGGCAACCGTTGGCGGCCCAATTATCAAGAACAAATGGTTTTTCTTTGCCGATTTCGAGTACAACCCCATCGGCCAGCAAAGCACCACGGGTAATCCCGTCTACGCGCCTACCGCGGCGGGCTACTCGATTCTAAGCGGCGTTCCCGGAATTAGCAAGACCAATTTGGGTGTGCTTCAGCAGTACGCGGTTGCGCCCTCAGTCGCGACTGGATCGAGCGTCCCCGCTCTTTCCGTCAATGCGAACAACAATTCGGCCAACCCGGCCGTGAATATTCCGGTCGGTATTGTTCCCACTTCTGGACCAAATTACACAAACACTTACGCTGGTGTTTTAAGTTCGGACTACAACATCTCAGATCATGACCAATTGCGTGGGCGCTTTATTTATAATAAGGTCACTTCGATCGACCCGTCCGGCGCCGATCTTCCCTTTTTCTATGCCAACGTCCCGACTACGAACTACTTGGCCACGCTGGCATGGTTCCACACCTTTACCCCGTCTCTAACCAACGAATTCCGTTTGGGATATAACCGCCAAAATCAAACGTTTCCCATCGGGAACTACAAGTTTTCCGGGCTGGACCAGTTCCCAAATCTTGTCTTCGAGGATCTGGGATTGCAGGTTGGCCCGAATGGAAACTATCCGCAATATAACATCAATAATACGTACCAAGGCGTCGACAACATCACCTGGACGACCGGAAACCACACCTTCAAGTTCGGTACGGATTTCCGGAAATATATCGCTCCTTCCGTGTTCGTGCAGCGTTCCCGCGGTGACTATGAGTACAGTACCACCAACGGATACCTGTTCGATGAGACCCCCGACTATCTAGCGCAACGTGGACTGGGCAATACCACCTACTACGGCGATCAGATCGCTACCTATTCCTATGCGCAAGATACCTGGCGGGTGAAACCGAATTTCACCGTGGATCTCGGGGTTCGCTACGAATACACGACCGTTCCCTATTCCGAGCGGCTGCAGAATGTGAACTCGCTCGCGAGCGTGCCTGGCCTGCTGACATTTAATTCGCCAACCGCCCCCGCTACCGACTTCGTCCCGCGTATTGGAATAGCCTATTCTCCGGGAGGGAATTCAAATACAGTGATCCGGGCCGGCTTTGGAATGGCATACGACACGCTTTTCGATAATCTCGGCACACTATCTTTGCCGCCCCAGTTCGCCGTAACGGCGGATGTAACCGGGGGTGCCACGCCGGCCGGCGGCTTTCTGGCGAACGGCGGCATACCGCCCAATGCCTCTACCGGCGGTCCGCTTACGCCTGCCGAAGCCCGATCGCTCACTTCCTCCTACATTCCCAATCAGAAATTGCCCTACAGCATCAACTGGAACTTCGATATCCAGCACGTATTTGCGCAAAACTATACCCTCGACGTCCGGTATGTCGGCACGCGAGGCGTCCATCTGCCTGCCCAAGTGCAGTTGAATCGAATCCCAAAAATCTCGGGGTCCTCGTATATTCCAACGTTTTTGACAGCCCCGAGTGCCGCGACGTTGGCGGCGCTTCCCATTACTTTGGGCCAAGTTCAGTCACGGTCCAGCCTCGATCCGGCCTATGCGGCGGCCGGTTTCACCAATACCATTACTTCCTATCAGCCCGAGGACAGTTCTACCTATAATGGCTTGGCGGTGCAGCTAAATCGGCGATTTAACAACGGTTTGCAGTTCACCGGTTCCTATACCTGGAGCCACGACATCGATAACGGCACAGCGGAAGTTTATTCAACAGAATTGAGCCCGCGCAGGGCGCAAAACTTCCAGAACCTCAGCGCCGAACGCGCTAGTTCGCTGCTTGATCGGCGGCAGCGATTTACCCTGGAGATGATCTACGACGCCCCTTGGTTTAAAAGCAAGAACAACTGGTTTCTCAAAAATCTGGTGGGAAATTGGGAAGCAGCTCCTATCTATACTTACGAAAGTCCCGAGTACTACACCGTTCAAAGCGGTGTCGATACTAACTTAAATCAGGACAGTGCGGGCGACCGTACAGTTCTGAATCCCAACGGTGTTCCTGGCACGGGCAGCGGAGTGTACGGGTTGGACAGCCTCGGGAACCGGGTAACCCCAAGTACTTCCACAACCAACCCCATCGTTGCGTACGTAGCGACGAATCCGAGCGCTCAGTACATTCAGGCGCAGCGCGGCGCTTTGGCGACTGCCGGCCGCAACACCGTTCCCACACGTCCCATCGACAATGTCGATCTCACTCTTTTGAAACGCTTCAACATTACGGAACGTTTTCATCTGGAGGTGTCGGGACAAGCCTTGAATCTGTTTAATCATCCTCAGTTTATCCCCGGCAGCATCGATGACGTGGGCGTCGTCAGCGATACTGGGCTTTCGACATATACCAATCCGCAAAGTCCGGCTTTCAACAACCCCGAGATGATTTTCTCGAGCAACCCGCGTGTGCTTCAGGTTTCCGCCAAGTTGAACTGGTAGTATCGCAAGTCTTCTCGTGGGTGGATGCAAAAGGGAGCTTGAAGCTCCCTTTGCATCCACCTGTTCGATTCCGAACATAGTAGACCGCTTGCCTCTATTCCAAAAACCGTAGACCAATAGCTGTAGTTTAAAACTTCCTCCCCCGTACTTTCAGTCACTTAGCACTTTGGTTTCAAACTTGCAATACCGGTACCATTCTTGATTCAAATGACCGTCGACTTCATGCCCGGTTGCAGATTCGCCCGTCCGAAAGGTTGCCTCAGTGACAACTCAAGATTTTAGAAATTGTAATTTTTGGAGACTTCTTTCTTTGCAAGACAAACCTTTTTGGAGCCCTTCGTGGGCTACTCATTTCCAGATGCTCTTTAAATCGGCACTGCTTGCGCTGGTGCTGGTTGCAATAGCGGGTGCCCAGTCGATCATTTCGGGCGATGTTACCGGAACCGTAAAAGATCCTAGTGGCGATATTCTTCCCGGCGCAGCCGTTGTTCTGAAAAATGTAAACACAGGAATTACGCAGAGCGGGAAAACCAACGGTAGCGGCCAGTATCGTTTTTCGCTGCTCCAGCCGGGCACGTATAGTATTACCGTGACCGCCACAGGTTTCCAAAATGGCGGCCAAAACAATATCAACGTCGTCGCCGGACAGCCGACAACCGCCAATTTTCAATTAAGTGTTGCCCAATCCACAACCACCGTCGATGTCAACGAATCTGCCGCCGTCCTGCAGTCTGAAAATGCGGATCTCTCGACAGTATTCAATTCACAACAAATTGTAAACAACCCCAATCCCGGTGGAGACTTAACGTACATCGCGCAAACAGCTCCCGGTGTTGTCATGAATACGCAATCGGGATATGGCAATTTTTCCGCTCTCGGCACCCCGGGAACCTCCAACCTGTTTATGATCAATGGGCAAAATTTTAATGATCCCTTTCTCGGTCTGAACAACAGCGGTGCTTCGAATCTTTTGCTCGGATTTAACGACATCGCGGAATCGAATGTAATTACCAGTGCCTATTCGGCGCAGTACGGGCAATATGCTGGTGCCCAGGTATCCTATACGACCAAGTCTGGCAGCAATCAGTTCCACGGCGATGCCATCTATTATTGGGATGGCCGCGCCACAAACGCTAACGAATTTTTCAATAACTCTGGCGGGAACGAGCGGCCTTTTCTGAACTTTAATCAATGGGCGACCGACGTCAACGGTCCCATCTGGAAAAATCATACTTTCTTCGATGTGGATTATGAAGGCGCTCGCGTCGTATTGCCGACGCAAAGCACGCTGGTCAATGTTCCCAGTCCCCAATTCCAGGCGGCAACACTCGCAAACCTGGGTACGAACGGAAATGCGGCCGAGATCCCGTTTTATCAGAAAATTTTTGCGATTCAGAATGCCGCGCCGGGAACTGCGGGCGCGACGCCGGCCCCAGGTGGCGGTTGCGGCAGTTTCGCTGGGCTTGCGGCCGGTATTCCTTGCGTACTCTCCTTCCGGACGACTTCTCCGAACCAGGAGCGAGAGTACGAATGGTCCGCACGCGTCGATCATAACTTCAGCGACAAAGACCACGGTTACATCCGCCTCTACCGCGACAACGGCTATCAGCCGACGTACACCGATTTCTTCAACCCCATCTTCAATGCCTTCAGTGATCAGCCGCAAATGTCGGGCCAAGTCTCGGAGAATCACACCTTCAATGCCAACACGGTAAACCAGTTCAACGGTTCCGCGCTATTTGGCTCGGCTCCCTTCCAGTCTTCGGATCGAGCTGCGGCGTTGCAAGCCATCCCGAACGTTGTTTATCCGATTGGTAACTTTTTCAGCCGGATCGGCGGCGAAACCTATGACTTCCCTCAAGGCCGCCGTAACTTCCAATATCAAATTATCGATGACTTTTCGCGAATTGTGGGAAAACACACGGTGCGGCTTGGGTTTAGTTGGCTGCATATCACCGATACGGATCTTGGTTTTGGCGTGTACACGAACGGCCTTGTAAGGCCGTCATCATTGCAGGAGTTTTTCAATGGCGGCGGTCCGAACTCTGAAGTGATCCAGCGGTTCCCCACTGCGGCTGAGGAGCCTTTCAATTTCAACACATTCGGCGGTTACATCTCCGACGACTGGAAGGTGACGGACCGCTTCACCCTCTCCCTCAATCTACGCTTGGAAAATTACGCGAATCCAACCTGTGCCACCGACTGCTTCTCGCGCCTGAGTTCTACGTTTACTGGAGGCCCCGGAAATACGGCGCAACCGTATAATCAAGCGATCCTGTTCAACCAGCATAATGCCTTCGCTAATACACAAGCGATAGTTTGGGAGCCGCGAGTCGGCATTGCCTGGACGCCAACCGCAAGCGGAAAAACCGTTATCCGTGCCGGTGCCGGAATTTTCGCCGACGAACTGCCGGGTAGTCTTGCCGAAGAGGCGGCCCTGAACATTCCCGGCGTAAACGCCTTCACCATTCATGGCAATCAAACCGCCAGCGGATTCGGTGCCCTCGCGCCCGGCGTCCCGAATAGTCTTGTTAACGCTGCCTCTCAAGCCAGCCAAGTTTTGCGGTCGCAGTTTATGTCGGGAGGAACGCTTGCCTCCATTCAACAAGCCGTTCCCGGCTTTGTATCTCCCAGTTTCACAAACACACCGGACCTGTTCAAACAGCCGACCTACTATAAGTGGAACTTTGAAGTTCAGCAAGCCTTGGGCAGCAAAACAGTGTTGAGCGTGAACTATGCCGGTACTCACGGGATTCATATTCCGGTGGATGATAACGGCCTGAACGCTTACTGCGATCCAGCTACTTGCAGTGGCGGTTTCGCGGGAATTCCCTCCGCCGCTCCCGATCCTCGTTTCGGCGAGGTCTCGCAGTATCTCGGCGCCGGTACATCAACCTATAACGGCTTGATTGTCAGTCTTCAGCGGCGGCTATCGTCGGCGTTGACCTGGGGCTTCAATTACACCTGGAGTCACGCGCTGGATGACGTCTCCAACGGAGGATTTCAACCATTCGCTGATCAGACCAACGTCAGTCTTTTGAGTCCTCAGAATCCGCATGACATTCATGCTATGTATGGAAATGCGGATCAGGATGTCCGCCATTACATCAGTGCCAACTTCTTAGTGAATGATCTGCTCCGGCATGCTGGTTTCCGTCACGGTCCTGCTCGGGTGTTTGGAGGGTGGACTTTGTCAGGTAATATCTTCTATCGGACAGGCCTGCCATATACCGTAATCGATACAGGCGCGACGAGTAATCTGAACAACTACGGAGGAACGCTCTTTGCCACCCCGGTTACAGGTGTGAACACGTCCTGTGGAAGGAGCGGGGTCGATACACCATGCTACAGTCAGGCAGACTTCACGTCGACCGGACTTGCATTCGGCAACCAGGGCCGTAATAGCTTCCGTGGCCCGGGTTTCTTCGACATGGATCTGGCACTGATGAAAGACGTTGCCATCACCGAGCGCGTCACCTTTTCCTTCGGTGCCCAAGCATTCAATCTCCTAAATCACCCGAACTTCGATCAGCCCGTTGGGGATTATGCAAATCCGCAGTTCGGATCGATTACTACGTCCGTCGGTACGCCCACCAGCATTCTCGGCGCGTTCGTCGGCGGCGGCAATGCACCTCGCTTCCTTGAAATCAAGGGTACGCTTCGCTTCTAACTTGTCGGCAAACCAAAGATTAAAAAAAGCTAGCCGTCTCTCGTGCGGCTAGCTCTAAAACAAGCGCGGACTCGGAGGTGAGGTCCGCGCTTTTTTCTTTACGATTCTCACCACCCGCGATGGGTGCAGAATCTCCGGAGCGGCGAATCTTCATTTCGCTGATACCATCAAAGAAATAGGTTCTTGCCATGGTCCTCGCCCCGACACTCTCCGAAGAAATTCTAGCTCTAAAAATCGAGCGGCGTGCCGTCATTCTGGCCCACCACTACCAGGAGCCCGAAATCCAGGAAATCGCCGACTCCGTCGGCGATAGTCTCGAGCTGGCTCGCATCGCCCGCAAATTTGACGGCGATGTCATCGCGTTTTGCGGAGTTCGCTTTATGGCCGAAACCGCGAAGGTATTGAATCCGGAACGCATCGTCGTTGTGCCGGATGCCGACGCCGGTTGCAGTCTGGTCGATAGTTGTCCGGTGGAAGGCGTCCGTTCCTTCAAACGCCGCCATCCCGATCACGTCATCGTCAGCTACATCAACACTTCCGTTGAAGTAAAGGCGGAAAGTGACATTCTCTGTACTTCCCGAAATGCCGTCGCCGTCGTGAACTCCATTCCGCGGGGAAAGCCGATCCTGTTTCTACCGGACATTAACCTAGGTAACTACGTCAAGCAGCAGACTGGACGCGAAAATATGAAGATCTGGCAGGGCGCTTGCATCGTTCATGCCACCTTCCCCAGCCGCCGCGTTATCGCCGCCCGTGCCGAACACCCGTCCGCGTTGGTGGCCGCTCATCCTGAATGTCCTCCTGATGTGTTGCGTATGGCCGACTTTATCGGCTCCACGTCCGCCATCATCGACTGGTGTACTACTCAAGCCGCCGAAGAATTCATCGTAATGACCGAAAACGGTGTTCGCTACACTCTTGAGAAGCTATCGCCGGGCAAGCGGTTTTATTTCGTCAACAACGAAAATTGCAACTGCAGTGAATGCCCGTATATGCGAATGAACACACTTGAGAAGGTGCTTGCCTGTCTCGATACCCTCCAGCCCCGGATCGAGCTTCCGGCCGACATCATGGAACGAGCGCTTCTTCCGCTCGACCGCATGCTCGCGGTGAAGTGATTTTTCACTCGCGTCATATTCTCCTGAGCCGCATCCATAGTTTGTAAGCAACTCTGTGGATCGATTAGTTCAACTTGCGCCATCCGCTATGCCGCCAGCCCCTCTTTCTGGGCCACTAGCCGACACGTTTGGGCGTACCCATTCGGACCTGCGCATCAGTGTTACCGACCGCTGTAATATCCGCTGCTTTTACTGCATGCCGGAAGTGGGAGCAACGTTCTCTCCAGTCTATGCGCTGCTCAGCTTTGACGAAATTCTTCGGTTTGTCGCGGTCGCGGTGCCGCTAGGAATTCGAAAAATCCGCCTCACTGGCGGCGAACCGCTCCTGCGCCCCAACATTGCCGGTCTCATCAATTCGCTCAGCCGCGATTTTCCGGATGTTCAGGATCTTGCCCTGACCACGAACGCGGTTCTCCTGGCCAAGCACGCCAAACCGTTGTACGATGCCGGGCTGCGGCGGTTAAACGTGCACCTGGACACCCTCGACCGGGAGCGTTTTCACCGTATTTCGCGGCGCGACGATCTTCCGAAAGTCCTGGCCGGTATCGATGCCGCCCTGGACGCCGGATTCCGCAAAATCAAGCTGAATGCGGTCGCTATAAAGCATCTTACTGAGCCTGACCTCATCCCGCTTGTCCAGTTCGCCCGTGAGCGCGGCATCGAAGTGCGTTTCATCGAGTTTATGCCGCTCGATAGTCAGCATCTCTGGTCACTCGCCAACGTCTTGACGGCGGACGACATGATCGCTCGACTTTCCGAAGCCTTCGGTCCGCTGACCCCGGTTCCCGATGCCGATCCCCGCGCTCCGGCCACGGAATACAAGTTCGCGAACGGTCAACGCGTCGGTTTTATTGCTTCGGTCACCCGTCCTTTTTGCCTGAATTGCAACCGCCTCCGTCTCACTGCGGACGGAAAGCTGCGCAGTTGCTTATTTGCCCGGGAAGAAACGGACGTGAAGCATCTGGTGAGGCATCCCGGCTCTGAAGCCGCCCTCGCCGCCGCTATCCGGGCAACGGTATGGCAAAAATGGGAAGGCCACGAGATCAATCAATCGTCCTTCGTGGCCCCGGAACGGCCCATGTATTCCATCGGCGGTTAAATTTCCGGCTATCCCAGGAACTCGATCACAAGCTATAGCTCTTGTGAATTCAATAACTTACAAGAAGTCATTTGGTGGAGTGGTGTACACTCCCAATCGAGTTCAGATTCCATTGCTCAACCGATGCCCCGCACCGCCGCCTGCGGGGTTTTCCGTTTCTAAACATCAATACCAAGGAGCCCCAACAACCATGTCCACCGCCGCCCAAATCGCCGCCAACCAGGCCAATTCCAAACTGTCCACCGGCCCTCAAACCGAAGCCGGTAAATCCGCCTCGTCGCAAAATAACTTCCGCCACGGCCTCTCCGGCGCCTTCGTCATCCAAAAATGGGAGGATGGCGACCAATACGACCAGCTCCTCGACGGTCTCCGCAACGAGCACCAACCCGCCACGCCCACCGAAGCTCTCCTGGTCGAGCGCATGGCCCAGCACTGGTGGCTCGGCCAGCGCGCCCTCGGCCTCCAGGAATTCTGCTTCCACGACACCGCGCCGATGATTCAAAGCGGCAACGAAAAAGAATTCGCCCTCTACCTCCGCTACCAAACCACCCACGAACGCGCCTTCAGCAAATGCCTGGCCGACTTGACCAAACTCCGCGCCCAGCAACTGCGCGAACAACGTGGGTTCGAATTGCAGCGCCGCCAGCAAGCCGACGAGCGCCGCAAACAAGAAATGCACGAAGCCCGTGTGGAAGTAATCCAAACCAAAAACGAACTCGCCAAAGCCAAACCCGCCTCCACGGCAAAACAGCCTGCCCCTGGGCCTTTCGACTCCGTCCCCGGTTACACCCAAAGCGTCCAGGAAATGTTTGCCACCCTGGCCGCGCAAGACGCCGAGCTGGAGGCCATCCTCAAACAAAACGCCGCTTAAGAAATTGGCTTCGTCTCGCAAAATGCAATGATGCCCAGCGTTCTACCGCGTTACCGGCCCAGCCCCCGCCGCCGGCTGGCAATCGTAAAATATCGGGACCATGCTGTAGCGCCGCTGGTACGCCTCGGCCATCTTCTCGCGGAACGCATCCACCGCCTCAGGCGCAACCAGGTTCACCGTGCACCCGCCGAAGCCGCCGCCGGTCATTCGCGACCCATACACGCCTGGAATCTCGATCGCCGTATCCACAAGGAAATCGATCTCCTCACAACTGATCTCGTAGTCGTACTGCATGCTCCGGTGGGAGGCGACGAAAAGCCTGCCCATCTCCGGCAAATCATGTTTCTCAGCCGCATCGCTCAGGTCCAGCACCCGCTGGCTGTCCGAGATAATATGCCGCGCGCGCCGTCGCGCCAATGCCGGAACACTATTTTGCACCTCCTCGAAGAAGGGCAGCGACACATCCCGAAGACTTTCTACCTTGGGATCGATCTCCCGGATCGCCGCGACCGCTTCCTTGCACTCCGCCACCCGCTCCCGATAAGCCGACGTGCCGAGCTCGTGCTTCACCATGGAGTTCACCGCGATAATTTTGACGTCCTTGGGCAAGCTGACGTACTCGTGAGTCGTGCTCCTGCAGTCAATACGGATCGCCGCGTCCTTTCGGCCAAACACGGAGGCGTATTGATCCATAATTCCGCACGGCATGCCGACAAACTCCACCTCCGCACGCTGCCCAAGACGCGCAATTTCGACAAGGGGGATATTCTGTCTGCCAAGCAGCGCGTAAGCCGTCGCAATCTCCAGCGCCGCCGACGAACTCAGGCCCGAACCGGCTGGAACTTCGGTCTCCAGATACAGGTCTGCGCTCGGAATGCCGATGTCGGCCGCCTCCAACTTTTGCGCCACGCCCACCACATAATCGCTCCACTTCCGGAGAGGCTTCGCCTCCGCTATTCCGGCAACCTCGATGACGAACTCCTCGTGCAGATCCCGAGAGTAGACTCGCAGCTTGCCGTGTGTTGCCGGCGCAATCGCAACGTAACAGGCCATCTCCAATGCGATCGGGAAAACGTAGCCGAGGTTGTAGTCGGTGTGTTCGCCGATTAAATTCACACGGCCCGGAGCACGGTAGAGCTCCGGGATAGCCTCGTTACGAAAGTGTTCGCGAAACGCGCTTATGATTTCGCCCGGCGTGAGAGCCAAAGTAAGATCACCCCAAAAATCAGCAGCATCAAGCCACACCAAAGGTTCACGTTCGTTCCGGCGTCCATGGGCGCGCGGGCAGCAGGATTAACTGCCGAGTAGACCAGCAGAATGACCCCAAGAAGCGAGAATAAAAAACCTGTCGGAACTCGTAAATCGTCCATGAGTAATTACCAGAAGATCACATTAACGACTACAAGCACAGTCAGAACGATAATTGCCAAAGGCACCGGCCTATGAAACCAGGGAACCACCGGATCGGGCGGAAGGTCGCTGTGGCCGTACACTAAATTCGTCAGTTCGCTGGCTGGCTTCGGCTTCGTGGCAAGGCTGATCGCAATCGTCACCACAAAGCAGGCGGACCAAGCGATAATTGCGATCCAAAAGTTCTGCGCCATCGAGGAAGGGAAGTGGTGCATGGGCGAAATCCAGCCGCCCTTGTTCTCCGCCACGGTCAGGCCAAGTGTAAGACCCGCTGCGCCCAGCCCGCAAAGGTAGCCCCAAAACGCGCCGTGCCCGGTAGTACGCTTCCAAAACATTCCCAGCAGGAAGGTCGCAAATAAGGGCCCATTCACAAACCCGAACACCAGTTGCAGAAAATCCATGATGTTGTTGAATGATGCAGCAAGATAGGCCGTGGCCAACGACAGGAGCACGCCCACCACTGTGGTCACTCGCCCTACCGAGAGGTAGTGTGAATCCGGCGCGTTGCGGTTTATGTAGCTCTGGTAAAGATCATATGTAAATACCGTGTTAAAAGCCGTTACATTGCCCGCCATCCCCGACATAAACGAAGCCATCAGTGCCGTCAGCCCGATCCCAAGCATCCCGGAAGGATAGAACTGCGACATAAGCGTCGTCAGAACCTGATCGTAGTCGTAGCCGCCGCCCGCTTTCAGCGGCAAGGTGTAGCCGCTGGACATGCTCATCAGGGCTACTGCCGCTATCCCCGGAAAAATCACCACAAACGGCATGAAAATCTTCGGAAACGCCGCAATCAGCGGGGTCTGCCTCGCACCCTGAAACGTCTTGGCGGCCATGGCGCGCTGGATTACCAGGAAATTCGTACACCAGTAGCCGAACGACAGAACGAATCCGAGGCCGAAAATCATTGAGAACGCCCCGACACCCATCGGATTCTGGGTCGAATTGCCCAGATACTTCCAGGTGTGGGTCATCACCGGTTGCAAATGCGTCGTTATGCCCTTCCAACCCCCCGCGCGTTCCACTGCAAGGATCGACAACGGCGCGAACCCAAGAATAATGAGGAAAAACTGCACCACTTCGTTATAGATCGCGCTCGTCAAGCCGCCCAGCAGCGTGTAGATCAGGACGATTGCGGCCGAAAGCAGCACCGAATTGGTGAAGTTCCAGCCAAGCACCAGTTCGAACAACAACCCGAGCGCATACATGCTGATGCCCGACGAAAAAATCGTCATTACGGCAAACGTAATTGCGTTTAGTCCACGCGTCTTCTCGTCGAACCGCAGCTTGAGATATTCCGGGACGCTGCGCGCCTTGCTGCCGTAGTAAAACGGCATCATGAATAAGCCGACAAACACCATGGCCGGCACCGCTCCCAGCCAATAAAACTGCACCGTCATCAACCCGTATTTCGCGCCCGAGGCGCACATGCCGATCATTTCTTGCGCCCCGAGGTTGGCCGCGATAAACGCCAAGCTTGTGATCCAGACCGGAACGGAGTGCGCCGATGTCAGAAAGTCCTCGCTGGTCGATATCTTCTTCTTGGCAAGCCAGCCGATCCCGAGCACGAAGGCGAAATAGATGGCGAGAATAACGTAATCGATAGGTGAAATGGTCAAGCCGTGATTATCCGTCCCGGGGCAATTGTATCCTAAGCATTGCGTATGTCCTCGTATGTTAGCGGTACCGGGTCAAAAAAGCTTTAGTACGCTCTGCCAAAATCTATTACGTCGGCCTCAAATATTTGAGCGATACTTGAAGGCGAGATGTCTAGTGCAATCAGCCTGCTAGTGTCCCTGAACCAATGGAACAAATGTTACAGGCCGGGCATCTAAATAGAACTGAGGTTAATAAAACAACATGGAACGCGTATGGCGGATGACGGCGAAGGTCCTGTCAGGTCTTTTTGCCTGTGCCATGTGCGCAATGCCGCAGGCCACGATTTCAGCGCGACCTGGAGTAGTCAACTACATTGAAGGGCACGCGTACGTGGATGGCCGTGAGCTCAACGCCAGCAAATTGAAGGGCGTGGCGCTCTATGCCAATCAGACTCTCTCCACAGATATCGGGAAGGCGGAAGTCCTCTTGACACCCGGCGTCTTCCTGCGCATCGGCGACAATTCCGCGGTTCGCATGGTCTCGCCATCTTTGACCGATACGCAGGTAGAAATCACGAAGGGCGAGGCCATGATTGAAGCCGCTCAAGTGGTCAAAGACAACAATATCGAGGCCATCAATCACGGTGCTGTTATCCGGATTGAAAAGGCTGGTCTGTATCGTATTAACGGAGATAATCCTCCAACCGTTTCCGTTTTCGATGGTAAAGCAGACGTTCAAATAGGCGAGCGCAAGGAACAACTTGGTAAGGGTCGCGAACTCGTGTTGTCCTCTGGTTTTAAGCCTGAAAAGTTCGACAAAAAGAGAGAGGACGACCTGTACGCATGGAGCAATGTCCGTTCCGAGTACGAGGCTGGCGCCAGCTATGCTTCTGCCCGGACAGCCGCTGCGTCTTATTCGGGCGGCGGTGGCCTGGGTGGCGGTGTTGGTAGCGGCTTCGGCAATGGATTTGGTCCTGGCTGGTCCTACAACAGCCCTTGGAACTCATGGGCTTGGTTGCCGGGCGACGGATACGCTTTCAGCCCCTTCGGCTACGGATTCTTTTCTCCCGGGTACGTGGGCTATGCTCCGGTAATTGTTGGCGGCGGCGGCGGGTACTATCCTGGACGGCGTGGCTATCCAGGCAATGGCGGCCATGGCAACTGGCACGGTCACAATGGTGCCCTTGTTCCGGTAAATCCGAATCATCCGCCTGCGCAAGGAATGGCATTCCGGTCACCAGCCGCGTTGTCCTCGGCCCGCTCGGCTGCCTTCCGCAGCGGCGTTGGGAGCCGCGCCATGATGGCGGCACCCCGTTCAGGAATGGCCAGCGGCGGCCACTACGGCGGCGGCCATTATGGTGGCGGCGGGCACATGGGTGCCGGAGTGGGTGCGGCGCACGCCAGCGGTGGATTTAGCGGCGGCCACGCCGGTGGCCTTGGCGGCGGAGGCCATGCCGGCGGAGGTGGCGGAGGCCATCGGTAATCGAATTTCCTCCATAAGTACTCGTTGCGCACCGGAAGCGGCTCAGGTTTTTGACTTGGGCCGCTTTTTTTATGGCTTCTGTTCTCCTGTAAGTCAGACCGCAGGAGGTAGAATAAAGCGGTTCATGCCCTTCCTGCTGAAGACCGAACCTGACGACTATTCCTTCGCCAATCTCCAGCGCGACGACTCTACCGTCTGGACCGGCGTCACCAACGCTGCTGCGGTAAAACACCTTCGCGAAATGAAGAACGGCGATAAGCTCGTGGTCTATCACACCGGAGACGAGAGGCAAGCTGTCGGCTCTGCCACGGTCACCGGAGTGAACATCGAAGACGTAAAGACTCCGCTGATCACCATAAAAGCTGGCACTGGCCTATCTCACCCCCGAACTTTGGCCGAAATCAAACAAAACCATCTGTTCGCGGCATCTCCTCTGGTCAAGCAAGGCCGCTTGTCGGTCGTTCCTCTTACCGAAGGCCAGTACGAATGGCTCGTGAAGTCATGAGCAGATAGGAGTCCTGCCGCCCGTGAACGTTGTTCTGCCCCGCGTGCGCCGATCCAAAGGGAGGCGTTCTCCAAATAACCGCCCAGCTTCCGCCTCCAAACGGCTGAAAACGCCCGTGATCATTCCAACGCCAGGCGTAATCAAAACGCTCGGCGTGCCCCTTAGTCTTGCCGCACTAATCTTGGGCATCGCCGTCGCTTACGCGGTCGTTCAGATCCACGCCCGGTATTCGTTCGGCGTGCAATCTCCGCTGGTACTTCACTGGCGCTCGCCGTTGGTGGTTGTTCGCAAGACGCAATTACCCGATGCCGCCAACGCCATCTTCGATCAGGAGGGACGCCCGCTGACTCCCTATCAACAATACGCCTGCGCTAAGTTCGGCCCCGACTGTCGATTAGCGCTCGCTATCCAGCGCGCCGAAAACCCACAGGGAAAATGCGAAATCTATCACTACAACTCAGACGGCACGCTCGATTGGGGCTATTTTCAGATCAACACCGTCCATCTGAAGCGTCCCGGCGTGAACCTCCGCAATTTACTGGACTGCAAAGCCAATATCGATTTCGCCTACCGGCTCTATCGCGAACGGCAAGGATTTACGCCCTGGAGCACCTACAACAGCGGCGCATACAAGAAATTTCTTCGCGAATAGGTCATCGCAAATAGCTAAAACCTAAAATCCGCCCCAAACTGCATGTTGCGCATCTGCGATCCCTGAATAATGTCCTGGATCACTCCAGGCGAACTGCCATCCACGGCCGTGCTCGGCTGCCCGAGGTTGGTGACATTGAAAGCGTTGTAGACATCCCAACGGAATTGAAGGCTGTATCGTTCAGCGAAATGAAAGTTCTTCGCTAGCGACCAATCAGCCTGAAAAAGGCTCGGTCCACGCAGCGAGTTCCGTCCAGCATCCCCAAACGTGTACAAGCCCGGTGTCGAGAAATCCGCCGGATTGAACCATTCATTGCGATTCTGCGAGAAACCACTAGTCGGATTACCGATCGCGTTTGGCCGCTCGCTTTGATTGGAGTTCAGGTTAGAGCTGTTCGCAAGCGTGGGAGAGAACGGCAAACCGCTTTCAAGCGTCGTGATGCCGCTGAACGACCATCCTGCCACTAGCTGCCTCACCACGCCGTGCGAATCGGATAGCAGATGATGGCCAGGACCAAACGGTAGCTCGTACGTGTGCCCGATCGTCAGCACCTGCTCGCGGTCGAAATCGGCGGGGCCGTAACTGGTGCGCGCGTCGTATTGGTTGGTCGACAGAAAGGTCGCCTGCCCGAAGTCCATCGCCTTCGAGTAGGTGTACGAAACCTGCAGCGAATAGCCATTGGTATATCGCTTACTCGCTTGCACCTGCAGACCGTTATAGTTGCTGCTGGTGCAATCGCATTTGTCATTGATGGTCTGGTTGATGCCGGGCATTCCTATCGCTGCAAAGCGCTGATAGAGGGGCTCTCTGGAAGTGAGCGGTCCCGGCCCCGGTATGGCAGCGTTCAGGTTGTAACCGCCGTTTAGATGCCGTCCCACGTTCCCGACATATCCTACGGATAGATTTAAGCCCCCGCCAAGGTCCCGCTCCACCGTGAGGTTCCACTGGTCCACGTACGGAAGCTTCAGATTTGCGGGGATGTATGGGGTGGAAATCCCGGGCGGCAGAGAAAACATTCCATTTGCCGGTATCGCCGGAAAGACCACAGAGGGCGGCGCCGTCGCCAAAGGAAAAATCGGCTGAAACGGCGATGTCTGCGAGACCTGCTGGTTCACAATCGACGGATAAACATCTGCATCCATGTTGTTGAATGTCCACCCAAAGATGCCCTGCGAGTAACCGCGTCCGTATCCAGCCCGGAGCACCGTCTTCTGGTCAAATGCATACGCCACCCCAATACGAGGCGATATGTTCTTCCATTGCGTTTGCGAGTTGGCCGATAACGAAATTCCACCCACGCCGGGGATCATCACCTGATTGTTCACCACGTTATACCGGCCGCCCTGTCCCGCGTTCAGCGACATGTCCGGAAACCATGTGTCCCACCGCACGCCGTAGTTGAAGGTCAGCTTCGGTGTCACGCGCCATGAATCCTGAACAAAATAAAACATCCGGTTCTGGCGATCCTCTTGATTAGTCGAGACCTGTGCAAAACGGTTGAACTGCGACGGATCTCCTAACAGATAGGTCGCCAGCCCAATCCCGCTGCCGGGGTCGCTGGCTGACGACGTTACCGAGGGCGCAAACTGATACACTCCGGAGCGATGATTATCGCTCGGCAGCCGTAAATTCCAAGCTAGCTCCACATCGCCACCGAACTTGATGGTGTGATTACCCGCAATCTTCGTCCAATCGTTCACAAAATCGAGCAGTGTCTCCCGCTCGTGCAACGGACAGTTGCAGTTGTAACCGAGGTTCAATCCCGCGACGTTCGTTGGGCCGCCTCCGCCTGTTTGCACCCCGCCTAACCCGTTGATGTTGAACTGAGGAAGTCCATACGTGTCCGGCCTGCCCGGTATGTTCAAACCGGGAATGCCGATGGACGTTGCAAGCTGCTGGCTTTCGTCCGGCGTCGAAATGGTCACTCTGTATCTCGAAAAGCCGATTCGCACATCGGTGAGTAGCGACGGGCTCACGGTGTAAGTAATGTCCGACGCCACGTTCTGGTTCAGTGCATCGGAAAGACCTTCGAACCCCAATGTCGGAAATGAATTTCCGCCATACAGTCCAAACGGAGCGGGCGCATTCGGTTGTGCCTGCAGGTAACTATATCGCGCGAAATAGTGCAGCTTCTCGGTAAGATAGTCATCCACCCGGGCATCGAACTGGTTGGTTGGATACGTCTCCACGCCGCTCGCGGCATAGTTATATGCATTTGCTCCAGCCCCAGGAATGTTTGGCAAGGGCAAGGCATTCAACACCGCCAGTGCCGGTGCCGAGAGCCTGTTGGTGGGAATTTGGTTGCCGGTAAACAGCGTCCGTCCGGTCCCATTCGCATTCCCGGTGTTGGGATCGTAAATTCGCGTCGGCAGATCATTCAAATTGCCCTGACGCTCCAACAGGGTCGGAACGCGCAGTGTCTCCGAAGCCCCCATTCGCCGCTGCGTTCCCTGATAGTCGCCAAAGAAGAACAGCTTGTCTTTCTTGATGGGACCACCGATCGTTGCGCCGAACTGGTTATACCGCAACTCCGGAATCCCGCGATGAGCGGGCACCGGTGTTCCAGGCGCATGCAGCCCTTGGTTAAAAGGGTCGCGAGCCTCAAAGATATTATTTTGCAAAAACTCAAATGCACTTCCATGAAGCTGATTCGTGCCCGACTTCGTCTCCACATTTATCACCGCGCCTGTGGCCCGATATTCAGCATCGTAGTTGCTTGTGGACGCCGTAAATTCAGCAACCGAGTCCACCGCCGGATTTACCATAATGATGCCCAACACAGAATCGTTGTTGTTCATGCCGTCGAGCTGATAATTCGTGCCGCCGAACAGTTGGCCGTTGGTGTTTACCAGCGTCGATTGCTGGGGATTCTCAGACGCCGCATGTTGAAACGTATTCAGCGTCGCGCCAGGAGTGAGAAGAGTTAAATTAGTAAAATTCCGATTGATCACCGGCAACGACGAAATTTGTTGAGCACCCAAATGGGTCTGCACCTCTGCCCGATCGGTTTCCAGTTCCGGAGGCGCGGAACTCACCGTAACTTCTTGGGTGGCTTCGCCGATTTGTAGTGTGGCGTCAACGCGTGCCGCCCGGCCTACATTGACCGTGACGTTTTGCTGCTGAAACTTCTTAAATCCCGGTTTCGCCACCGAAATTTCGTAAGAGCCCGGCGTCAATTGCGTCTGCGTATAGTTGCCATCGGCATTGGTCGTAACTGTGTTGGTGACGCCTTTGCCGATGTCCGTTATGGAAACCTTAGCTCCCGAAACTATTGCCCCTGAAGAATCGTGAACGGTGCCGATCATTGTGCCCGAGGTGGCCTGCCCAAATAAACACGGCGCCGCACACGTGAACAAAAACGCGATAGCCCGAACGGTTACAAAATTACATATCGCTTTCTGCATAAGTACTCCCCCAAATTTCAAAACTTGTAGAGCGATTGCTCACACAGGTTTGATTAGCTGGCACATGGATAGCAGCAATTTAAAGAAAGTTACGTGCCGAAAAATACTAGTTGAGGAAGCCCACTCATGCCGTCCCGTGCCCTAAGAATCGATTGCACGATCACCTGGGTGCTATACGAAGGAAGTAGACGGTCATCAGCACGCCGACGGTAATCACGATCGCGCGAATCGCCCCCGGTTTCAGCCGCCGTGCAAACATCGGTCCGACGAAGCCTCCTGTGATCGCCGCCGCCATCATGACGAGCGTTGGAATCCAGTCGATCTTGTGCATCGCAATAAAGAGGATCGACGCAATTGAATTTAAGCTGGCGCCAAGGATGGCCTTAAGGCCAAGTGAGCCATGCATGTCTGTCATTCCATACAAGCGGAACGCTGCCAGAAACATAATGCCGATTCCTCCGCCGAAGTATCCGCCGTAAAACGAAATCGGAAACAGTAGGCATAACATCAAGAACCGGTTCCCGTGCAGGCGGCCGCGCATCGCCACACTAATTTGCCCGCCAAACGCGAAGACCAGCGTGGCGAAAAGCAGCAGCCAGGGAGCGATTTGACGAAAGGTCCGGTCGGAGGTGACAAGCAGCAGCCAAGCCCCCATCAGGCCGCCAATCAAACTCACGATTAGCCAGGTCTTCCACTGGCTCTCATTCAAACGCCTGATGTCGTGACGAAAAGCAGCAGCGCTCGTAAACGCGCCGGGCACAAGCGCTACGGTGCTCGAAGCGTTCGCCATTACTGCCGGAACGCCGCCAAACACCAGTGCCGGAAAGGTAAGAAAGCTTCCTCCGCCAGCAAGCGAATTGATGAAGCCCGCACCGAACCCAGCGGCGATCAGAAATAGGTAAATCATCCTGTTTTAGTCTAGTTTGGAGAGTGACAAAGGATTCCTTGAGTTGTTTTATGAGCACACTAGCGAACGAAAAATGTACTGCCTGCCGCGGCGATTTCCCGTCGGCCACAGAGGCGGAGATCCAGCATCTGAAACCTATGATCCCGGATTGGATACTGGTGGAACGGGAAAACATTCAGCGGTTGGAGCGCATGTTTCGCTTCCGAAACTTCGCCGACGCGTTATCTTTTACGAACCGCATTGGGGCGCTCGCCGAGGAGGAAGGCCATCATCCTGCAATCCTTACGGAATGGGGGCAGGTGACAGTAACTCTCTGGACGCACAAAATTCGCGGTCTCCACCGGAACGATTTCTTGATGGCAGCAAAGATCGACTCTCTCTCGCCAGCATCCGAGTAGTTATGACCTGCGTGAGAATGGACAAGTGGCTCTGGGCCGCGCGATTCTTCAAAACACGCGCGCTCGCTGCACGGGCATGTGAACTCGGCAGGATTGAATGCAACGGACAGCAGGCCAAGGCTTCTCGCGAGGTCCGCGTAGGCGACCTGTTGCAAGTGAAGAACGATACCGGTGACTTTCAAGTGGAGATCCTGCTTCTCAGTGACATGCGCGGTCCGGCAGCGGTTGCGCAGACGCTCTACCTAGAGACAGAAGCAAGCAGGCAGTCGCGGTTAAAGTTGGCGGAAGAGCGTAAAACGATGCCGCATTTCGAAGCGTCGCGCGAAGGCCGGCCATCGAAGCGCGATCGCCGTGAACTCGACCAGCTTCGGGGCAGAGTGTAAGCGCAGAACGGCTCAACTCAGAGCATCGGCAAGAAACGGCAAACCCCGCACACCATGGAAGACATGCTCCCCCTGGAAAATCTCCTGCTGCACGCGAGTGGCGGCTCCGAAGACCTTATACACCCTCTTCACACGTGCATAGCTTTCGCGCGTCGCGCTGACTGGAAAGATCGGGTCGTGATCGCCTCCTTCGGAGAAGAGGGGGCGCGGTGCAATGAGACCTGCAATGTCGTAATTTTCAGCCCAGTTCAAGATTCCCGGAATATAGTTATCTATGCAGTGTGAGACAGCCATGATACTGTCGCGAAAAGTATTCAGATAGCCGCTGACGAAAGCGGCCCTGATCCGTAAATCGAGGGCAGCGGAAAACAGAGTGCACGTACCTCCTCCAGAGATGCCCATGCAACCGACACGCGCCCCATCCAACTCGGGGCGCATGCCGATCCAGTCGATACTACGCATCACATCCCAAACCCGCCAACCAATCATCGTTTCGCCAAGCAGCAGCGCGGAACCGGCTGCAGGCTGACACGCGCTAGCCTCAGCACCTTTGACCCGAGTACGTTCATCACGCCGGTAGCCGAAGCCCATCGGTTCAATCGCAAACGCTGCCAGGCCGTGTTCAACGGCCTGAATGGCGAAGTCACGTTCATAGCCCGGCTTGTCGATGCGATCGCGTCCGTGTTCGTCGATCCCCACAATGTCGTCGACTCCTCGGCCGTGACCCGGGATTGCAACGACTGTGGGGTGTGGCGGTTTCTGCCCAGTGGGAGTAAGAAGGTAGCCAACTACGGCAACTCCAGGCCGGCTATGAAAAACGATACGCTCGCGGCGATAGCCGGCATATTGCCGAACCTCGATGGTCTCGGGCCGTAGCGGGGTTCGCTCCGGAAATCCGCCAAGCAACTCGACGACCTTGGCCCGCAACTCTTGCTGCCACGCTTCAGCATCGGCTCGATTTGTTGCCCGGAACGTGAGGCGCAAGGGCGCCGCTCGATAGCGTTCTTGCGTCCACTTTACAGGGTCAAGATCGTTGGAAACGGCAATATCTTCCACAGGTTTCATAGCTCTCTTATTCGTGCGGGCAGATGTCGCCCGAGCGATCGCGGCAGCACCGGCCGCCGTCAAAGCGAACTCCCGTCGGGTGGACCGGTTCATCATCGTTGAATTATATGTTGCAGAGGACCAGAGCAGGAACCCGACCTTATGCTCCGCGTCGCCAGTGCCTTCGTCGATCGCTCATTCTGGCGGAATCTGTCAGGTTCTTCGTTCAACCGCCACTCCCGGTCTCGTGTAGTTGATCCAGATCTCCGCAGCGATCAATTGCATTATGAAGCCAAGCCAAAAAGCGGTGTCAAAGAAGTCGTGAGGCATCAAATGCGTAATGCTCCGGGTGACGAAGAACACGCCCACGCTGGGCCGGATAGTGGCTACCGCCAATCCAATAACAAACGCCCGAATCATCCATTCCCGGTGCAGGGCCACTTTTCCCCGGCGGATCGACAGGAAGCTTTGATGAAGGCGAACAGAAAGATGGTCGCGAACAACATCGTCGCGGCTGTCCCGTTAGCGCCGCCTACTTCAAAAACGCCGTCTTTCGAAACCCAAACAATCGCAACCGGTCCGTCTCCATCATTTCCCAAAAATAGTAATGCAGCAGCAGGCGACGGTGGATACATCGAAGGCCATCGGCACGCATGCATCCTCCATTCAATCGAAAAATGACGAAAAATCAGGCTCGATCGCGGCAAATGGCTCGGCTCACTTACCACCTCGGCCGAATGCCACCTATGCGCCTGCATAATCCGCACCGAATAATATGCGTTTTGGATGGTATCGTGTGCCTGTCCTTCCTCTATCACGTCCGATGCCGGAACACCCTGGGTCTCGGCCAAGCCCGCCATCACGTGCGCTTCCACGTACTGGTTGTGCGCGGCCCCTCCAGTCATAATCAGGCGCGGCGCCACACCCGCCCGGAACTCCCTTACTCCTTCCGACACTCGCTCGTATTGGTCATGAGACGGTGTGCCGTCCGGATTGGCCGGGGAACCCAGCACAATAATCACGTCGAAAGTCGTGCGCGCCGTATTGCGTAACGGAATTGTCTCGTACAACAAGAACGCAATGGCGGCGGGAAGAAAAATGAGGAGAACTAAAGTAGTAAGAAGGCGGGGGAGATAGAACAAGGTGTTCTTCTCATTCGCTGGATTTGTTCGCACGTTGAATAGATTGTAAAAGGAACCGCGCACGCCGTTGACGCTACTGGAACTACTCGAATCGCTGGAAGCTGCTGTGGCCGCTCGCAACGGCCAAGACTCACCCGCCTCCCTCCCTTCACCCTCGCTCGCCCTGAAGAAAGAATCGCCTGCGGAGGTAAACTGGACATTTCCGAATGAAAACGCGAATGTGCTGCCGCCCGGTGCTCTGCGCAGCCAAATGGAGAAGGCCGGTCTCACCAACGCCGAATTCTCCGCTATTTTTGGCATCTCGCCCGGTATATTGCAGGATTGGCTAGGAGGGTTGCATCCGGTGCCTTCCTGGGTGCTGCCCACCATTCAAATGCTTTACCTGCTCAGCCCCGCCGTACGGGAGCGGCTTTTTCAGGGCCGCCCTCTGCGGGAAGCGATGAAGCAGCAAGCCGAACCGAAGCAAATACGATCGCACCCGTTTTCCCGGATCGAGGATCTTTAATTTCCAATGACTGAACCAAAACCGATTTTCGAAAAGCCGCGCCTGATCCTCACTCACGGCGAGAAAGGCGGCGTGGGAAAAACCACAGTCGCCCGCGTAATCGCCGACTATCTGAGGAACCGTGAAACCGCCTTCCGCGCCTTCGATGCCGAAGGAGGAACCGGTCAACTCCTGCGTTTTTATCCCGCCGAAACCACCGCTGTCGATGTCTCGAACGCCGCCAATGTAGCGCCCATTCTCGACTATTTGATGGACGGCTCAGCAAAAAACCTTGCTCTGGTGGATCTAGGGGCCCGCTCCGGCGAAGACCTGCGCAACTGGCTTCATCGCGGAGGTGCTTTGGAGGAAGCTGCCGATAATCGTCTCGGCCTTACAATCGTCTACGTCTTAGGCGGCGCTATCGATAGCGTCGGTCACCTCAAGGAGTGCTTTGCCGCGCTCGGCCCGGATGTCCGTTACGTGATCGTGAAAAATCTTGGCGTGGCTTCAAAATTCGAGGTCTACGACGGCTCAAAAATTCGTGCAGAGTTATTGCGCGCCGGCGCGAGCGAGATCGTTTTTCCCCCATTAGATCCCACCGTCTATCAATCCGTGGATAAAGCCAGCATCTCGTTTGCCGATTTCGCCGAGAACCAGGGCGGACAATTCAGCTACACCGAGCGCCGGTACTGCCGCTCCTGGCTGCGCGAGTGCTACACCGCTCTCGACGGCGCAGCCCAATTCCTGCGGTAGGACTTGGAGCTGCCATAACCTCGCAAGTACCTTCGACCGCGTCCGATAAACAAACATTCCCAGAGAAAATGTTTCAGGATCTAACACTTACCCCATGACTGCCTTCGCGAGAGACATCGGAGAAATACAGCGAGTCATGATTCATCCTTCCACTCAGCTACGTTACATCGACGACCAGCTTGGCTACGGCGTATTCGCCCTCGAATTCATCCCGCGCGGCACGGTGGTCTGGGCCAAGGATTCTTTCGATCAGGCCTTCGCACCGTCGCACATGGAATCGCTTGCAAAGCCACAACGCCGCATCTTGGAAAAATACGGCTTTGCCAGCCGGGACGGATCGTTAATGCTTTGCTGGGATTCTCGGCGTTTTCTTAACCACTCTTGCGAGCCCAATGCTCTAGCAACCCGGTACGGCTTTGAAATCGCCGTAAAAGACATACAAGTTGGCGATCAAATCACCTGCGATTACGGCGCGCTGAGTCTTAAACGGCCTTTTTCTTGCTACTGCCACGGACCGGAATGCCGCGGCGTGATTCATCCGGAAGACGCCATGGTTTGCTCTGCCGGATGGTCGCGTGCCGTTGCGGAAGCGCTGCGCATGGCTACTTCTGTTGAACAGCCGTTATGGCATCTGATCGATGGTGAGCAAGTGGTGCTGGATTCCACATCTGGCCGTTTTCCCCATCAACGATACGCGGAAAGCTGTCTGCAAGCGATCTAAGAACGAGGGCGGCCCCGCGCTAGCCTCGTGTTGTGAGTTCGTCCAGCTATTCACCCCTTCTTGCAACGCTCAAAATGGACGATCGGTCGTTCCAGCACTTTGAATCTCTTCGTCAAGCCTATTTCCCGCCCCACCGCAACCAAGTCCCGGCGCACATCTCGCTTTTCCATCATTTGCCGGGAGAAGAATTTCCTGGCATTGCAGCCGAACTGGCCCGTGTTTCCCAGGATTATCCGCCTTTCCCCGTGCGTATATCGGGCCTGCGTTTCGCGGGACGTGGAGTCGCCTATCTGTTGGAATCGGAGCGGGCGTCAGAGCTGCATGGCCGGCTCTCCCAAGCTTGGAAAGAGTGGCTGATACCCCAAGACCGGCAACGTTTCGCGCCCCATATCACAGTTCAGAACAAAGCCGATCCCGCGCAAGTCCGCGCGCTCTATGACGAATTGCAAAGATCCTTTCTTCCCATCTCTATCACCGCCATCGGCGTGGATCTCTGGCGTTATCTCAACGGCCCTTGGGAACCTGTCCGCACATTCAATTTCAGACAGTAGAAAAGTCCGAATTTCATCCCAAAAACATCACGCACTGCCATCGCTGATGTGTGATGATAAAGAAGGACCCAGCACTCATGCGAACCACACTAGAACTAGACAACGATGTCATTGAATCTGCAAAAAACCTGGCCAAGGCCCAAGGCAATACCGTGGGCCAGGTAATCTCCGATCTTGTCCGGCTAGCGCTGCACCATCGGAATATCCGACCATCCACGAGAAACGGTGTTCCTCTTTTTCCGCCGAACTCCACTGCTCAGCGGCCTGATCTTGCCTTAGTGAACGCCCTGCGTGATGAGCAATGAGCGTAGCTCTGCTCGACGTGAATGTGTTGATCGCGCTGTTCGATCCCGCGCACCTTCACCACGAGGCGGCTCATCGCTGGTTCGCGAAAAACCAAAAGCACGGATGGGCCACTTGCCCGCATACTCTCAACGGCTGCATCCGTGTCCTTAGCAACCCTTCCTATCCGACCGTCGACGCCTCGCCTGCCGAGGTCATCACCCATTTGCAAGTCTTCTGTTCTGACTCCCATCACGAATTCTGGCCCGATTCGGTTTCTTTGCTTGACGAAACACTCTTTCATAGTCACGCTATCACCGGACACCGAATGTTGACCGATAGCTATCTTCTCGGTCTTGCCGTCCGGCGCCACGGTAAACTTGCGACCTTCGACGCCGCCATTCCCCTGCGTTCCGTAATGAGCGCCTCCACCAAACATCTGGAGCTGCTTTCATAAGGGATTCATGGATATACAAGGCTGGGACGACCGCTACCGTTCAAAAGAGCATCAGGCCGAAGAAGAAGACGCTTCACCTACGCCGCTTCTCGCCGAGACCGCCAAGCAGTTGCCTCCCGGCAGGGCGCTCGATTTAGCCTGTGGAGCCGGACGCAATGCTCTTTGGCTCGCCCTAAATGATTGGAAGGTTACCGCCGTAGACGGCTCATCCGCTGCGATTGTTCTTCTGCGCGAGCAAGCCACCGCTCGAGGGCTTTCGATAACGGCGCGAGTCGCCGACCTCCAGTCGGGCGAGTATCGGATTGCACCCTTGGCCTGGGATCTCGTTGTCATCGCCTACTACCTGCAGCGCGATCTCTTCGACAAGGCGAAAGAAGGAGTGACTCCCGGGGGTGTCCTCCTCGCGATCGTCCACATCTCCGAGCCCGGCGAAGAGCCCAAACAAACCAGGCTGGAACGCGGCCAACTTGTTGCTTATTTTCAGGATTGGGAAATCGTCCACTATTACGAAGGCAAGCCCAACGACCCCAGTCACCGCCGAGCAGTCGCCGAAATCGTCGCCCGCCGCCCGATTTCCGGCTGAGTCTGCGGTCGGCCCACCGCTGTATGCCGCGATGTCCATTCTCACCAGTGTGAAAATTCGTTTCAGGTCTCGCATGTCGCCGCCTCTGCTTAAGGAACGCTCCTCTATGTCAAACTGGAAGTTCGTGGTTCCCGATTCCCTCGTTCAGATTGGCAGCTCTCCTGTGCCGGTTGCTTCACCCCGTTTGCCGGAGTGGCTCCGAAAAAGCCGAACCCACTTCGAGTCGATCCAGCTTCTAAAAACCGACCTTCGCCAGCGTCGGCTCCATACCGTCTGCGAGTCGGCTCGCTGCCCCAACATTCACGAATGTTTTCACCGGGGCGCGGCCACATTCATGATCCTGGGAAACTTGTGTACTCGCGGCTGCGGATTTTGCTCCGTTCCCAAGGGTTCGGCCGCCAAGCAGGAATTCACGCTCGATAAAGACGAACCCTGGCAGGTGGCCGAAATGGCTGCCCAGATGAAGCTTCGGTACGTTGTGATTACTTCTGTGAACCGTGACGACCTGCCGGACGGCGGATCTCACCACTTCGCCGAGACAGTCCGCCAAGTCCACCTGGCCTTACCGTATGCCCAGGTGGAAGTTCTCACCCCGGATTTCGACGGGAACCTCGACGCCGTTGCTCGTGTTCTCGATGCCGGTCCGGACGTTTTCAATCACAACATGGAAACGGTAAGCCGCCTCTACCGTCGCGTGCGCCCTCAGGCGCGTTACCGCCAATCGCTCGACGTGCTCCAGTTCGCGAAGAACCACCGCCCCAACGTGCTGACCAAGTCGGGGTTGATGGTTGGGCTCGGAGAATCGTCGGAAGAAGTGAACGAGCTTCTTCGTGACGTCCTAGCTGCAGACGTTGACGTCGCCACCATCGGCCAGTACCTTCAGCCGACGCGCCGCAATCTCCGCGTCGCCGAGTTCGTCAAGCCCGCGCAATTCGACGCCTACCGTGACTACGGCCTTTCCATCGGGTTCAAGATGGTGTTCAGCGGTCCCTTTGTGCGCAGTTCCTATATGGCCGACCGCGTGAGCGAAGAAGCTACCGCCCAGGCGCATGCCTAGGCTCGCGTTTGCTTCGTCGCAACGCGGCCAGATCTTGTTTCATCTGCTCCTGTGCCTTCTATCGGCAATCCTTCTGCTGCTGATCTTCCCGGAGTTCGACATCCACCTCCTGGCTCCCGTCGCCCTCACGCCGCTACTGTTTGCACTGGCACGGACACCGGATTGGCGGCGACGTTTTCTGTTAGGTTGGCTGACCGGAATCGTCTTCTGGTTTGGATTATGCACCTGGATACAGTTTGTGTTGCAGGATCACGGCGGCATGGGACGTTGGGGCAGTTGGGGCGCTTTCGTCCTTTTCTGCGTTCTGAAAGCCTTGCATCTAGCTGTCTTCAGTCTGCTCGCCGGGCCGCTAATGAATCGTGTCTACGCCCTGCCTGCCGTAGCAGCTCTATGGGCGGGACTCGAACGGACACATGGCACATTCGGGTTTGCCTGGCTACAACTCGGCAACGCTGGCATCGACATGTCAGTACCGCTGCGACTAGCCCCTTATATCGGGGTCTATGGCCTGTCCTTCGTCTTTTGCATGCTGGCCGCTGCCGTGGCCTGTCTTTTGCTGCGCCGCCCGAGAATCTATCTTGCTCCGGCGCTCGTTCTTCCATTGCTTTGGCTTCTACCGCCCATTCACGAAGGAACGCCCGCTCCCGACCGGGCCTTGGTCGTGCAGCCGGACATCGACACCGAAACTGAATGGACAGGCGAACGTCAACGGCAAACGGAAGTGCAACTCGGCCTTCTCTCGTTAGCCTTCCCCTCGCCGCTGGTCATCTGGCCAGAACTGCCCGCCCCGCTCTACTACTACAACGATCCTCAATTTCACGAAGAAGCCACCCGCATCGCCATTCGTCACGGCTATTTTCTATTTGGAACAGTCGCCTACACCCCGAAAGGCGCTCCGCTGAACTCCGCCGTCCTGCTAGGACCTACGGGAAACGAGGTCGGACGCTACGACAAGATCTATTTGGTGCCGTTTGGCGAATTCGTCCCACCGCTCTTCTCTTTCGTAAATCGCATCACGCAGGAGGCCGGTGATTTTGCCCCTGGCCACGAAATCAAGATCCTTCCCGCCGCGCATCACCGGTTCGGCGTATTCATCTGTTACGAGTCCGCCTTCCCGCAGTTGGTACGCCGGTTCGCCAAGGCTGGCGCCGATGTCCTTGTCAACATTTCCAATGACGGCTACTTCGGCCATACCGAGGCGCGGAAACAACACCTACTGTTGGTCCAAATGCGTGCTGTAGAGAATCGCCGCTTCATCATTCGCGCCACAAACGACGGCCTCACGGCGGTAATCGATCCTTCCGGCCGCATCTTAAAGGAACTGCCACCCTACGAGCAACTGGCTGCTCCGGTCCGCTATGGAACCGTGGAAAGCACGACTTTCTACACCCGTCACGGCGACTGGTTCGCCTGGAGTTGTCTTACCATCGGTTTAGCGCTCGCCGCCTTCGCCTATGTCCAGCACAAGCAAAATTGAACGTCCACTTGGTTTTAACACCAGGGCCCTCCACGCCGGTTATGATCCTGACCCCACGACGCACTCGCGCGCCGTTCCGATCTACCAAACCACATCATTTACGTTCGACGACACCGATCACGCCGCTCGCCTCTTTGGGCTGGAAGAGTTCGGAAACATCTACACGCGGATCATGAACCCCACCACGGCGGTTCTGGAAAATCGCGTGGCCTCGCTCGAAAACGGCGTGGCCGCATTGGCTCTTTCCAGCGGCCAAGCCGCGCAATTCCTCGCGCTAACAACCATCGCCGCTCCTGGCGACCATATCGTCTCGGCGGGTACGCTCTACGGCGGCACATTCACGCAGTTCAACGTCACCATGCGCCGCCTCGGATACGACTTCACGTTTGTGGAGCCGGACGATCCCGAAAACTTCCGTAAGGCGATTACGCCGAAAACGAAGCTCGTGTACGCCGAGACCATCAGTAATCCGCGCTCGAACGTCCTCGACATCTCCGCCGTCGCCAAAATCGCTCATGATAGCGGCATTCCATTGGTCATCGATAATACTTTTGCAACCCCTTACGTCACGCGCCCTATCGACCACGGGGCCGACGTTATTCTCCATTCATTAACGAAATTCATCGGCGGCCACGGCACCTCTATCGGAGGAATTATCGTCGATAGCGGCCAATTCCCCTGGAATAACGGCAATTTCGCACAATTTACGGAACCCGCGCCAGCCTATCACGGCATGAAGTTCTGGGATACTTTCGGGAAAATCAGCTTCATTATCAAGGCCCGGGTGGAAGGTCTGCGCGACTTGGGCGCCTGCGTCAGCCCGTTTAACTCGTTTCTCTTTCTGCAAGGCGTAGAAACGCTCGGCATGCGGATGCAGCGTCATCTCGAAAACGCGCTAGCGATCGCCCGATATTTGGAAGCGCATCAATCGGTCGATTGGGTGCAGTACGCATCGCTGCCTTCGAGCAAATACCATGCGCTTGCACAAACCTATACGCCGAAGGGATCGGGAGCGGTATTCTCTTTTGGCGTTAAGGGCGGTTACGAAGCGGGAAAAAAGTTTATCAACAAATTGAAAATCTTTTCGCATCTCGCCAACGTGGGCGATGCCCGCAGCCTTGTGATTCATCCGGCATCCACAACGCACCAGCAGCTAAGCCTCGCCGAACAGGAAGCCGCCGGAGTACGCCCGGAACTGGTTCGCCTGTCGATTGGTTTAGAAGATACGGAAGACTTGATTTGGGACCTGGACCAAGCGCTTGCGTAAACTGATTAGTTCGGTCCCGGCATCGTCATTCCCGGAAAATGGCAGGTCATCCACTGTCATGTAATCTGGCGCAGGCTCATCGCTAAAGACCGATATCTTCTGTTTGCCCGGCCCGAGGCTATGATGGCGTGTGGCATCCTTCAACACCTTCCCGTGCTCGTAATACGTTGTTTCGACCAGCGTCATGTTGGCGGAGGAGATTTGAAGGTGCCGTTCGCGTTTCGCAATGGTGCCATCATCCCGGAAATAATAGTCGATATCTTCGGACCATTTCTCCTTTTCTGGACCGGCGATGCGAAGGAAAACCCACTTCGGTTTGAACCCCTCCGAATAAACGAGGGCTAGCGCCTGATCCCCCATGTTGGCCGGGACATCATCCAATTCTGTCCACGGATCGGGGCCGGAAAATACTTCGGGTGAGGCTCCAGAAAACTCGGCTCCAATCTCACCGCAATAGTTTTGAATTGCCTTAATTTGCTTGGAATGTCCGAGTGCGTGTGCTGGCGGAGTCAAAAGTGCAACGGCCAGCAGCACGCTCCCGAGAATTCTCATAGCCTCAATATACTGCCATATGGACGCCTATACTTGCACCCACGCCTTCTTGGCATCGCTTTCTCCCACCTTCTCCAGCAGCACCATCCCACGCAGGCCATCTTCAAAGGTCGGATATTCGACCGGGGCTGACGGATCGGCAACCCGGGCGTAGAAGCGCTTAAACAACTGCTTGTGCGAATCGTCGTACCCCTCGCTATGACCGCCTGGCAGGTCGGCGAAGCTGGCAGCGCCCGGATAAAACAGCGAAGCGTCCTTGATGAGGATCTGATTCGGTTCGTTCCGATGTCCGATCCAAAGCTTATCCGGCTCTTCTTGGCCCCATGCGATTCCGGCCTTTGTGCCGAATATCTCCATGGCGAAGTTGTTCTTGCGGCCCGCTGACATCTGGCTGACGGTAAATGCACCGCGCGCCCTGTTGCCCAGATGCAGCATGACTACACCGAAGTCGTCACCGTCCATCTTAATTTCTTCATACTCGCCGGCCTCCGATTTCTTGGCGGAAAAAGTCTCGACCGATCCTTTCGGACGCTTTCTTGTTTTGTGAAAGGTGGCCAAATCGGCGCATACTGCGGTGATGGGAAGTCCGGTGAGATGTTGCACCGCATCCATCCAATGCGACCCAATGTCCCCCATGGCCCGCAGTTTGCCGTTCTCCTCGGAATTCAGCCGCCAATTCCAGTCAGTCTCGTAGAGAAGCCAATCCTGCGAATACGTTCCTTGCACAATCAGAATCTCGCCAAGATCCCCCGCCGCGATCATTTGCCGGATCTGTTGGACAATCGGGTAATAACGTAGGTTATGCTGCACCGCATTGACGGTGCTCCTGGCTTTCGCTGCTTCCACCAGGCGCTGTCCTTGCTCCACCGTCATCGCCAGGGGTTTCTCGCAAAGTACCGCTTTTCCTGCCTCAATGGCGGCGAGCGACATCGGGAAATGCTGCACGTTCGGCGTGCAGATATGTACGGCGGCGATTTCCTTATCGTTCAGCACATCGGCCAAATTGCTCGTCGCAAAAGGAATCCCCGTGCTCTCGGCAAACTTCCGCGCCCGTTCCGGGCGGCTCCCCACCACTGCGGCAACCTCGACATTTCCCAGGCGGCGCACATTTTCGGTGTGAACCTTGCCCATGAATCCTGTTCCGACAATCGCCGTTTTGATTTTTTTCATTAGTTAAGCTTGCTCCTCGGGTGACGTTGACACGCTTCCTACAATACTCTCGACATAAATTCCCGCAAAGTTTATAGCTCTCCCAGTAATTTCTTGCCCTTTTACTAGAATTCGTCGAAGCCTCCGCGAAAAGTTTTCCGAAATGTCACTGTACACTATGACAGAACCGCTGGTGCTTGCTAGGCTGAGGACAACGAGGTTATTCATGTTGGTCCGCATCCGCATGGGCAGGCCGGAGGCAGGCTACGCACCGCAATTCCAGGAAATAGCGCTGGCATGTGCGTCTTTGCTGGTTCCTTCCGCGCTGCTGGCATTTACCTTGGCGATCTGGAATATCGCCGCCGATCTGCGCTGGACTAGCCAGTTCATCGTCTCCGCCGGAATCTTCTCGCACTGGCAGGTTTGGTTCTGCGTTGCCGCTCTGCTTCTTCTTTTCGCTCGGCTTTTAGACCATTACGGAGCGGGGCTGGAGCAATATCGCGATCGTGAGCCGTTGTCCCGATTTCCATAGGAAAAGCCGAAAAGAATACAGGATTTAATTAAAAATCGTTGCGAGCATTAACGGTGCGTTTTGCTAACACCCTGGAACAATTAGGGCGCGGGTAATTTCCACCCCCGGAAACTTTTGGAATTGCACGTGCATCTGGAATAACTGGCGGGGGTCCTTATCAGCATTATGCCCGAGTCTCAAACATTAGCGGTCATTGTTCCGTCCAAAGCAGAACTGTTTCGCGCCTGGTCCGTCAACTTGTTACAAGCCGCGGGACAGCTTCTCCCACGGATAGGAACCTGGGCCGCCGATACCGCCCAGCACTTTGCTTCACTGGTGTCAGCCCTGATGGGGCCTGCCATTATTTCGGCTTACGCTTTTGCCGCCTGGAGCTTGGCTGCAAATCTCGGCTGGACCGACTCTTTCGTGTTTACGTCCGGTCCCTTGTCAAACTGGTTTATTTGGCTGGGAGTAGCTGTGCTCGTGCATTCCGCATCGGGAATTCTCCGGCGCCACACCCGCTCCGAAGAGTAACGCGCCCGTATGGCCACGGAATTTCTCGTATGGCCACGAATTTCTCTGTTATATTCAGTGGAAAGAAAGCACTTCATCGATGCCCTTTAGTTCGCGTTCCTACGTGAATCGGTATGTTCCGTCCAACCGCTTTCCCGTAGGGTTGAAATGGCTGTTGATCGTTAATGTTGTGGTTTTTGTGCTGTCGATCCTTTCGGATCGCATCGTTGGACCATTCCTGGACAACTTCACTCTTGTTCCCGCGCAGGTAGTCCAGACCTTCGCCATTTGGCAACTCGTCACCTACATGTTTCTGCATGCGGGGTTCGGGCATATCTTATGGAACATGCTGGCGCTCTGGATGTTCGGCGCCGAAATAGAGCGGCTTTGGGGCACCGCAAAATTCCTTCGCTTTTATTTTACGTGCGGCATCTGCGCGGCTTTGACCGTGGTTGTTTGCGCGTACATCTTTGGTGGTATTGAGGTTCGGACGCTAGGAGCTTCCGGCGCCATCTATGGCGTTCTAGCTGCCTACGGCCTTATGTTCCCGGAGCAAACGGTTCTGTTTGGCTTTCTAATTCCGATGAAATCAAAGTATTTCGTGATGATCATCGGTGCAATCGTATTTCTTCAGTCCTACATGGCAACAGTGGGTGGCAGCCGGGGAAGCAGCGTTGCTGTTGTAGCTCATCTTGGTGGACTAGTAGCAGGATATCTCCTGCTGCGTGGACGACGGCTACGGATGCAGATTGTCAATCCGATCGATGCGGGCTACAAAGATTGGAAACTTCGACGCGCGAAAAAGAAGTTTGAGGTTTATCTTCGTAAAAACAATTCCGGTAAAAATAACTCCGATCGTAATCGCCGGGTCCACTAATCTCGTCATGAAGAAGGGTGTACTCTGCAGAAAAGGGTGTACCCTGCAGAAGTAGTTACAGCCATGAAGTTTCGTTTTGTATCAGCCGCCTTCCTTTTCACCGCCCTAAACATTGCCGCTCTTTCGCCTGGCACGCTGTGGGCCCAGGATGGTCCGCAGCCGTCCAGCGGAGACTCGGTTTCTCGCCCTAGGCACAAGCCCTCCACCACTTTGCCCCCGGACGATGAGCCGCAAGCGCAGCCTTCCCAGAATAACGATAACGACTCGATTGCGCAGCCGAATAAAAGTCCCGATACCCCGCCGCCCGACGAGCAAAAAATTCCTTCCGAATACAAACGGCAGAAGGAAGCTTCTCCAAACTCGCCTACCTTCAGCGCCAACGCAACAACGGTGTCGGTAGACGTCTCGGTGCTGGACGACAAGGGCCGTTTTATCCCGAGAATTCCGCAGGGTAACTTTCGCGTCTTGGAAGACGGTGTTCCTCAACAGATCAGCGCCTTCGGACAAAGCGAAGCGCCAATGACTATCTGTCTCTTGATAGAGTTCAGCGCCCGCTTCCAGGCGTTTTGGAGCTGGGGCTGGCAGGAAACGCTGCAAGCCTCCTACGGATTCTTAAATACACTGAAACCGGACGACAATGTTGCGGTGGTTGCCTTCGATCTCCATCCCACTATTCTTTCTGATTTTTCACCAGACAAAAGCAAAGCACAGGAAGCCATGGCGCGGTTAAGAATCCCAGGCTTCTCGGAATCCAACTTGTTCGATGCCATGACCGATATGGCTGATCGCATGTCGAACATCGAGGGGCGCAAAGCCATCGTCGTTCTCGCCAGCGGTATCGATACCTTCAGCAAGTTGACGTTTGACAAAACCAGAAAGTTATTGCAGGAGTCCGGGGTTCCGATTTACACCATCAGCATCCTCCAGATTGCGCGTATTATGGCCGAATCGCAAGGTATGGGACCGATTCAAGAGATGGATTTTCTGCAAGCCGACAACGAGATGAGAACGTTCGCCAAAGAAACGGGAGGACAAGCCTTCTTCCCGCGTTTCATCGGCGAATATCCATCCGTCTACCAGCAGATTGAGGATGCACTGCGAAACCAATACTCGCTTGCTTACCATCCCACTAATGTTGCTCGTGATGGCAAATTCCGGCGTATCAAAGTGGAACTGGTAAACCCAGCCACGGATGAGCCGCTGCGCATTCTCAACCAGAAGCACAAGCCGGTCAAGTATTCAGTCATTGCGAAGGCTGGTTATAACGCGCCAAAGCCCGTCGAGTGAGGCGTTCGGCCTCTCCTGTTTGGCTGTCAAGAACTCAATCTGCCGTCATTTGATGCGGATAGAAGTAAATTGACAGTGTTCACGGGGGTCTGCTATTGTCACTTGGTCTGAATGCGAATCGCTCCTTCTTATCGAGCTTCTAGCCCTGCCCTCATCCTTCTCGTTGACGATAACCAGGACGGTGTTGTCGCACGCCGTTCCGTGCTGGAGGAACTCGGATACACTGTGGTTCCGGCCTGTTCAGGTCCGGATGCTCTACTGCGCGTCGAACAGCAAGAATTCGACCTGATTATCACCGACTACAAAATGGTTCCCATGAATGGCCTGGAACTGATTTCCAATTTGCGGAAACGAGAATTTCAGAAGCCAATTATTCTGTTAAGCGGTTTTGCCGATAGTCTCGGATTACAAGAGGAATCCAGCGGAGCGAACATTGTGATTCAAAAGAGCGCGAACGAAATTACGCAGCTCGTCCGGTCTACAAAGCGCTTGTTGACAACGCCTCGAAAGCCAGCGGGATCGCAGCGCGCCGGGAAGACACTGGCGCGTAAACGTGCGTCCGCCGGCGAGCCCTAAGAGGAGGGGGCTGCACTGGGTTGCCCGGGATTCGATTTATATTGGTCTGAGTGGCTTTTCTTAAATCGATGGCAGCCTGTATCTGTTGTGCAGCCTGCCTGTATGCCTCTCCCTTTGCACCCCAGGCGAACGCTAGAACTCATCACGCGGGCAACGCTGTCACGCGCACGCGCAAGTCGACATCCACCACAGCCGTAAGGGGCAGCGGCCTAGCCCTACTGCGCTCTCTTTCCCTCCACGACCGCATCGCGCAACTGATCGTTGTGCGAGCGTACGGCGACTATCCACGCACGGAAGACCCCGAGTACAAAAAACTGACTCGCTGGATTCGGGATGACCACGTCGGCGGATTTATCGTCGCAAACCGCATTCACAACGGAAGCGTCGTGAGCGCCCAGCCCTTTGAGATGGTGGCGTTCATCAACCACATGCAGCGTGTGGCCAAGACGCCGCTGCTGGTAGCCTCCGACTTCGAACATGGCGCCTCCATGCGCGTTGCCAATACGGCGAAATTCCCTTATCTTATGGCCTTCGGCGCTGCTCATGACCTGAGTGCGGTACGTGCGCTCGGAGCGGCCACGGCGCAGGAAGCGCATACTCTTGGCGTCAACTGGATCTTTGCGCCCGATGCGGACGTTAACAACAACCCCGATAATCCAATCATCAACGTCCGCTCCTACGGAGAAAATCCGCAGGCAGTTGCAGGCGCTGTCTCGGCCTTTATCGACGGTGCGCATTCCGACCCTCGTAACTACGAACTGGTGACTGCGAAGCATTTCCCCGGACACGGCGATACCTCGGAGGACAGCCATATGCAGATGGCCAAGCTGGACCAGCCGAAGGAACGAATCGAATCGGTGGAACTCGTGCCATTCCGGGCCGCGATTGAGCACGGCGTCGATTCCATCATGACGGCGCACATGTCAGTCCCAGCCTTCGAACCAGCGGGAATTCCTTCCACGGTTTCCCGCAATGTGCTCACCGGACTTTTACGCGATGAGCTTGGCTTCAAGGGAATCATCGTCACCGACGCAATGGACATGCAGGGGCTAGCCGCGCTCTATTCGCAAGGCGATGCTGCGGTGCGCGCCATTGAAGCAGGAGCGGATGTTCTGCTGATGCCCTCCGATCCCGAAACTTGTATCCGCGCTCTCCTGGCGGCGGTAAAGAGCGGGCGCATCTCGCGTCAGCGTATCAATACCAGCGCGGCGAAAATTATGGCTGCTAAACAGCGCGTCGGATTATTCCGCAGCCGTTTCACGAGCCTCGATCAGATCACCGACAGCTTGGATGATCCCGCATTCGGCAAACTGGCCCAGGATGTCGCCGATCATGCGGTCACGTTGGTCCGGGATGATAAGCATCTATTTCCCATTCCTACCTCCACCGATGGTTCGTGCCTGGTGGTCATGAGCGAAGGACTGTTTTCTCAACACGGCCAAACGCTGGTTCGCATCCTGCAACAACGCATACCGGATCTGAAAACCTACATCACGCATCCGTCGACGCCGGTGGACGAGTTGACCGCCATCGTTACCGGCACCGGCCAATGCAAGCAAATTTACGTTGCTGCCTTCGTGACCGTCGCCGCCTATCGCGGCAGCGTCGGCCTGGAGGGCGGCCTGAGCGCATTTATGAACGCCATTGTGCATGGGCCGGTACCGGTGGCGCTCGTTTCGCTCGGGAATCCGTATCTGCTGCGGGATTTTCCCGGCGTAGCTGCGTACGCCGCGACGTTCAGCACAACCATCACCTCGGAAGAGGCCGCCGCCAAGGCGATGCTGGGAGACATCCCCATCACCGGAAAAATGCCGGTCTCCATCCCAGGAATTTCGAACCTAGGAAATGGCATCTACGTACCTACGAAGACTGCCAAACTAGCGATGAAATAACACCCGTTAACTGGCCGACCCGGCTATACTTCGAGTATGGTTTTGCCAAAAAGACTAGCTGTCGATCCCGGCATTTTGTCCGGTAAACCAATCATTCGCGGTACACGAATTTCTGTGGAGCTAGTTCTCGAGTTGCTTGCCGCAGGCGCAACCGACTCTCAAATTTTGGATAGCTATCCAGGACTGGAACGGGACGACATTCTTGCCTGCCTTGCCTATGCCAGTCAGCTTACGCAGGAATGGAGAACGTTTCCGCTCTCTGCTTAGTCCGTGCGACTCATTGCAGACGAGAACTTTCCCAAGCAAGCCGTCGACGGCCTTCGCGATGCTCTTCATGACGTAACTTGGATAAGAAGCCATTCTCCTGGAATGGACGACAAATCAGTCTTGTTGCTGGCTAGACGCGAATCGCGCGTACTCTTAACTTTAGACAAAGACTTCAGGCAGATCTCATTACAACAATCGTCTGCGTCGGAAAACTATGGAGTGATCGTTTTTCAGATCCATCCGGCTCTTGCCGAAACTGTGACGCGCCGAGTACTCAGTGTATTAGCTCTGAAGATGAGTTGGTTCGGGCACTTGAGCGTAGTGGACGCCGCATCGATTCAAATGATACGATTTCCCGCATTAAATAACCGATCCGCCGAACCCCATCATCCGTCCTAATACCGCTGCACAATCACGTCCCGAAACCCAGTCTTGCGCAGAGAGTCACGTGTTGCCGAAAGATCCGCCGTGTCGCGAACGGGGCCAATCAGCACGCGATAAATCTTCGAATCGCCCGGCTTGGGAATAGCGTGGGCGCGGAAGCCTTTCTTATGGAGAACGTCCGCCACCGCCTCTGCTTCTTCACGGCCCACCGCAGCCACCTGCAGAAATTTTTGTCCAGTGTGCGGGACAAAATTGGCCGTGCTCGCATCGGAAGGAGTCGCCGCCTCGTCCGGCGTGCTGGCCGGCGCTTCATTCCTGTGTGTCCGCGCAACTGCCGAAGCGCCCTTCGATGCGCGGTCTTCTGCCGTCCTTTTCGCCGGCATGTCGGTCTCTCCGGCGTTTCCATCCTGGGCCGCGCCTTGTTCTCCAGCCGTTTCCGTCCCGCTCGCCTGTGACTCTCCCGCAGGCGCTGCCCCGACCGAATGCGTCTCCCCGCCGTTAGTTCCCGCAGGCGTTGCCGGCGCTGCCTCGGCCGGTGTGGACGTAGCAACGGAAGTCTTCTTGCTCGACCCATGGCCAACCATGTAGCCGCCCGTAAACGCCACCCCGAGCAGCACCGCCACTACAAAAAATATGCCGAGCAACTGCTTGTTGCCAAGCAGAATCTCCGTTTCATTGTCTTCGTTCTTCAACATCTCTCCTTACAGGCCAGTGAAACCACAATGCATCGCCGGCGTGCGCCTATGGTGCGGCGATTTCCTTAACAGTGTCCGTGAACCCGCCGTTCTCTCATTTTGCACGCCGGATTTCTAAACTTATCTAAATTACTATCTCCTAATTTAGCTTGCGTTTCCTAGTAGTCACGGTACCCTTATAGAGATTGGAACGTCCCATCGCTGCCGGTGTGCGTTCCGCGCGCTAAAAAATCAAAGTATGTCTTTTTCGTTCAGGTCAGTATCTGCCGTGGCCGTGTGTGCCCTAGCTGGATGGGGGTTGTCCCTTCGCTACACGGCAAAGCATGACGTTGCCAATCCTGGTTTTGCCAATTACAGTGTTCCCGTTGTGCATGCGGCGGGGCCGGCCTCGTCTGCGAAAATTAACGTTCTTCCCGGCATGCCGCCGGTGTTGGACCCAACCAATGTCTATTCCGCTGATGGCCCGGGCATGGTAAGCCCCGCCGCAGCCGGTTTTCCGTCGTGGATCTATGTCCCCAATTCGAAGAGCGATACCGTGGACATCATCGATCCCAAGACCTACAAGATCATCGGCCATTTCGCATTGCCCAAACATCCCCGGCATCCCAAGCAGGCGCTTGAGCCGCAGCACGTAATACCTTCGTGGGATCTGAAAAAACTATGGGTGGCGCAAGATCTCGGCGATCAACTGACCATGATCGACCCAGTGACCGGGAAAGAGGGCGAGACCGTTCATGTCGATGATCCTTACAACATGTACTACACGCCCGACGGCAAGTACGCCATCGTCATGGCCGAGCGCGAACGGCGCATTGACTTCCGCGACGCGCAGACCATGAAGGTGGTGAATCGCGTGCCGGTGGGCTGCGCTGGCGTCAACCATGCCGATTTCTCCATTGACGGCCGGTACATGATCGCCACCTGTGAATTTTCGAGCGAGTTGATCAAGGTGGACGTGGCAACTCAGAAAGTATTGGCGCACCTTCCGCTGACCCCCAAGGGAATGCCCCAGGACTGCCGTTTGTCGCCGGATGGTAAGGTCTTCTACGTCGCAAATATGGATGCCAACGGCGTCCATATCATTGACGGAGATTCCTTCAAACAGATTGGGTTCATCAAGACCGGACGTGGGGCGCATGGCCTTTATTTCAGCCGTGACGCAAAGTACATGTACGTATCAAACCGCGGTCCGGAAGATATTTCAAAACGTGTGCCCGGTGACGGTTCGGTGTCTCTGGTCGACATGAAAACGAGAAAAGTTGCGGCAAATTGGCCAATTCCCAACGGCGGCAGTCCCGACATGGGCGGTGTCTCCGCCGATGGCAAAACGCTTTGGCTTTCCGGACGCTACGATAGCGAGGTTTACGCCTTCGATACGGCGAACGGCAAACTGCGGGCGCGCATCAAGGTGGGCCACGGACCCCACGGCCTGTGCGTTTATCCCCAAGCCGGTCGCTATTCCCTGGGTCACACCGGCAATATGCGCTAAGGAACCTTCCCCGTGCCTGACCATCTTCCTGAAGCGTGGCTGCGTGGGCCTTTGAGCGCTGTTCATCCGCTCATCATGCCCGTTTTATTCAGCTTTCAGCAGGTGCGCGAAGATCTCCGAAAGTACACTGGCGATCTCACGGCCGAGCAGATTTGGAAAAGCGTCGCGGGATTGCCGCCGCTCGGGTTTCACCTCCGGCATATTGCTGGCAGCGTCGACCGCTTAATCACTTATCTTTCCGCAGAGCAGTTGCGGGAGGACCAGTTGCGATTCCTGCGTGAAGAAGGAATTGCCGGGGAGACCGCGGAACATCTTCTACAGGCGGTAGAGGCCAGCCTTTCTGCTGCCGAGGGGCGGTTAAGAACCCTTGATGTCCGGACCATCTACGACGTCCGCTACGTGGGCCGCCAAAACTTGCCGGCAACAGTGATCGGCCTCTTGGTTCATCTAGCGGAGCACACCCAGCGTCATTTGGGCCAGGCGATCACGACGGCGAAACTGCTGAAGCAGACCGGCTGATGTCCGATTTTACCCGCCTGCTTGCTCGCAACCGCAATTACCGCTTTACCTGGGCAGGCCAGATTGTGAGCGAGGTCGGCGACAACTTCAACAACGTCGCTGTCCTCAGCCTGGCCATTACCAAAACCCACAGCGGAGGCGTGATTGCCGCCATTATGCTTTCGCGCGCCATTCCCGCCGTGCTCGCCGGTCCATTCGCGGGTGTGCTGCTCGACCGGTTCGACCGGAAACGTCTTATGATCGCCAGCGATCTGGTCCGCGGCGTGGTTGCATTAGGTTTTATTCTGGCCATCGGCTATGAACAAGCTTGGCTGCTCTACCTGCTCAGCGCGCTATTGATGGTCGCGTCTCCGTTCTTTACCAGTGGCCGCTCGGCTATTCTTCCGTCCATTGCCAGTGACGATGAACTCCACACCGCCAACTCCTTGACCCAAACCACCGGCTGGCTCACGCTGGCGATCGGAGCGTTTCTTGGTGGAACCGCCGTCGCCAAATTCGGCTATCAACTGGCTTTCGTCTTCAACTCTCTCTCGTTCTTCATCTCTGCATTTTGCATTTCGCGCCTGCATTCTTTTCAAGGGCATTTCCGCGCCGAACATCGCAGCCTGAACGAGACGAAAGTGGCCCGGCCCTGGCACGAGTACCGCGAAGGGCTTGCTTACATGATGAAAACGCCCTTGATTCTCGGCATCGCCTTGATCGCTGTCGGCTGGGCCAGCGGCGGCGGCGCCGCGCAGGTCCTGTTCACGCTCTTCAGTGAAATGGTCTTTCATAAAGGCGCGATTGGGCTCGGTCAGTTATGGGGTACGGCCGGCATAGGACTTCTTGCCGGTGGCATCTTTGGTAATTGGCTGGGGAAATTCATCGGCTACGAGCGTTACAAGCAAACCGTCTTCTTCTGCTATCTTTTCCACGGCGGAGCCTACATCGTCTTTAGCCAAATGCGCCACTGGGGATGGGCGCTCTTCTTTATGGGAATGTCCCGGGGCGCTGTCGCCGTTAGTTCCGTCCTGAACTGGTCCAACCTGCTTAAGCATGTGGACGACCGTTACCGCGGCCGTGTATTTTCGACCATAGAAACGATGAACTGGTCCACCATGATGCTCTCCATGTTGGCCGCGGGCAGCGCCTCCACGCATATCAGTATCCGACTTATCGGCGCGGCCTCGGGACTTTTCAGTTCGTCGACCGCGATCTTCTGGGGTTGGGCAAACTGGACCGGCAAGCTCCCCGAGCCAGCCCGCACCGAGGACGACCCCGCAGTCGAAATCCATGGCGACCCTACCACCTGACCTGCTACAGAATGGTCATATACTTGACCTTGATCGTGTCACCGGTGACATCGCCCGTCACCACCACCTTCAGGTTGTCCCGATCCGGAGTCCCCTTCAATAATTGCAGCGCTTTCTTGTTTCCCAACTGATCGAAGGTGAAGTAGTGCTTATCGTCAGTCACTAAAGCGTAGGTAGTCCGCACATAATTTTTCCGCAAAGAACAGTCGGGCTTCTGCTGAAGCGTTGCTTCATGCCCATTTTTCACGATGTCCTCCACGCAGTTCTGTGCAACCAGCAAGCCCTGTATCTCGGCCGCCGATACTGCGCCGGCTGCGCCCAGGATCAGGCATAAGGATGCCAAAAGTTTTCGCATACGGTTTCTCCCTCACTGACACCACCCGGAGATAGAGCCAAGTAGGTCTCCGGGCAGCGTGAATTCGTTGGATGCGGCAATGTAGCGCAGTGCTTCGTTCCAAAGTAGCAGGATAACGATAAATGGCCCATAAACTTGAAGCACAACTGCTGCAAATGCCAAAATAATTAGGAACTTTACTATTTGTTCTAGAATCGAAAGAGCGTGCCAGAGGACCCCCGGGAAGCATACTACGACGAACGTCTCAGGAAATCTGGATTATGCTACGAGAATTTCGATATGCCTTCGGCTGAGATCGCTCTTAGTTTGCTATACACCTGCGACGTACTTCATCAGATCGCTTCCCGGTACATGGCCGATTATGGGCTTTCGAAATCGACATTGAATATTCTTGTTATTCTGCGTCACGGTCCAGAAGAAGGCATGCAACTTCACGATCTCGGCGAACTGCTGCTGGTCAGTCGTGCAAACATCACCGGACTGGTCGATCATTTGGAGGAAAAGGGATTGGCAAAACGCATTGTGGACAGTCACGACCGGAGGGCCCGTTTAGCCCGCATCACTGAAAAAGGCGAAATGTTGCTTGATGAGTTTATGCCAATACACTTCCGAAACATAAATGCGCTTTTTCAAGATGTGGCAAGCGACGATAAAAGAAAACTCGCCAGCTTGCTGAAAACGGTCCGGGCTAGCTTGACGGCTCACGCGGATATGACTCTTCCGGCTGACGTCAACACCTATCAGGCACTCTGAAGATTACGGGAAACATATGGCGAACGTGGAGCAACAACAGGAGAACGGTCAACAGCAGGAAGACCAAAAAGAGCAGCAAGGGAGCGGAGATCGGCAGAACAGTAAGGGCAACGGCGAGGAGCAGAAGAAAAAGCAGGATCCGCGCCGCAAACGTCGTATTCGCTTCATCGTCATTGCTGTTTTGGTAGTGGCTGCGATTGCGGCAATCCCGATCTATGCCTACTACTCCGTCCGCGAATCGACCGATGATGCTCAAATCGATGGGCACGTCATTCCCATCAGTCCGCGTATCGCCGGCAGGGTAGTTTCCGTATTGGTGGACGATAATCAGCCGGTAAGGGCCGGGGAGTCGCTGGTTCAACTCGATCCCGCGGATTATCAGGTCGCGGTTGAGCAGTCCCAGGCGCAATTGCTGAACGCGCAGGCCACAACGATCGAATCGCAAGTCAACCTTCCATTGACAAACATCAACACTCGCAGCAATGTGAACATCGGTGATACGCAAATCGCTCAAGCGAAAGCCGCTGTCGAAGCAGCGCAGCAGTCAGTTAACGGTGCCCGGGCAAGGGTAAATTCCGCGAAAGCGCAACTTGTGCAAGGCCAGGCAAACTCTTTGCGGGCGCAGAAAGATTTGGCGCGCTATAAGGACCTCGTCGACAAGGACGAGATCTCCAAGCAGGATTTCGATTCGGCGCTTGCAACGGCGGATGCCAACGCGGCTCAGGTGGATTCGGCGAAGGCCCAGGTGATCTCGGCGCAACATGCCTACGATCAGTCGATTGCTCAGGTAGATCAAGCAAAGGCGCAATTAGAAACGGCGGTCGTCCAATTCCGCCAGTACCGGCAAGTGTTGCCAAAACAAATCGCAGTCAGCGAGGCGCGCTATAAACAATCGCAAGCTCAAGTACAGCAGTATCAGTCGTCGCTCGATCAGGCCAAGCTCAACCTCAGCTATACCATCATCAAAGCTCCCGTGGACGGTGTCGTCAGCCGCAAAACGGCCGAACCGGGAATGCAGGTCTCCGCAGGGCAGCAATTTATGTCCTTAATCCCGCTGGATAACATTTGGGTCACCGCCAACTTCAAGGAAACACAACTCCGCCACATGCGTGTAGGACAACTGGTGCAAATCGAAGTTGATACCTTTGGCAGCAGCCGCCAGTACCGCGGGCACATCGACAGCATTGCCGGGGCTTCTGGAGCGCGATTTAGCCTTCTTCCGCCTGAAAACGCCACGGGCAACTATGTGAAGGTAGTGCAGCGCGTACCCGTTAAAATCGTGCTCGATCCTGGCGAAAATCGCGATCATCTGTTGCGGCCGGGTATGTCGGTCACCCCCACTGTGCTGCTAAATACAGTCGATAGAAACTACTGACGAGCGAGAACACCCTCGCTCTTGCTCTTAATCGGCCGATCTCTGAATTTCCAGTAAGACAGTATAGCCTGATTCATCCCGGAATACGCATTGGCTGCTGACCTGCCCCTCAGGAACATCAATCGCGAGCTTTGCCATCTCTTCTTCGGAGCGGTATTTTGGCCAGTGGCCCATGCCAGCTTCGAGATAGGCTGGCTCCGGAATTTCAGGAGTCAGATTTGCAGCTAGTAATCGGCCGTTCGGCTTCAGCTTTTTCACCAGGCGAGGCAAAAGATCCGTCGCCGTGACAGTGTCCAGCGTATCGAACAGGTCCAGTGAATAGATAAAATCAAAGCGCTCCTCACCACCATCCAAGGCGAAATTTTCACCCGGCAGCCGCACCTGTGGGAACGCGGCTTCATCGATATGAGAGTGCCCCAGCGAGAGAACCATTGCATTCTGATGCTCGTTTGCGATTCCATTCAACTCGCGCGCCATGACACTCCGGCGGCTACGAAGCGCTTCCGAAAAAGGCAATCCGTACTCCCATCTGTAAAGCATCCTCCCGAGCGGCGTTGCTGTAGCGACGGCAACCGTCCGTCCACAAGCTAAATCGAACGCCATGCAATCTCCACGTCCCGGCGGCGACCGAAGCCATTGACCGGTAATTGGACCTTGCCTGAGTACGGCCCGAATCGGATGCCCTGCCATTGTGCGTCGGCAGAACTCCGTCCAGTCCCGCTCGTTCATCTCGTTTCGCAGCAGGCCGAGCACCGCGCAAAGCCGGTGCATGCCGGAATAAAAGTTTCCGGTCATAAGTTCGTCGCAAATTTCATTCAGTACCGCTGTGCCGTTCGCCAGACTCGTTGATGCAGTCACGCCCTATCTATCGGCGGCAAAGAAACAAAACTTTAGAGATGAACGGCGTCTTATGCCGACACTTTCACCTCCAGGCTCGTCGGCAGGCTGAAAAAAAACGTGGATCCCACCCCGAGCTTAGACTCCGCCCAGATTCGTCCGCCGTGCCTCTCAACGATCTTTCGGGAAATCGATAACCCTAGGCCCGTACCCTCCACCTCGCGTCCCTGCAGCCGTTGAAACAGTCCGAATATACGTTCTGAATACTGCTGCTCAAAGCCTCTGGAATTGTCCGCAATAGAGAAGATCCAGTCTGTGGCATCTCGCCGTGCGTCTACACGAATACGCGGAGCCTCTTCCCGCCGGTATTTAATCGCATTCGATATCAAATTTTGGAACAACTGGCTGAACTGCACACGATCCACGATCAACGCGGGCAGCGTCCCATGTTCCACTCGTGCATCGGCCTCGCGGATGGCCGCCTGAAGACTGCTCTCCGCCTCCTGGAGTAACTTTTCGAATGGAACGGGAACGGTCTGCTGCCCCGATCTCCGCAAACGGGCCAAGGCCAGAAGTCCGTTGATCAGCTCCGTCATCCGGCGTGACGCACTGACCACGTACCCGATAAATTCATCCGCATCGGCGTCAATCTGCCCCTTGTAGCGGTTTGCGAGAAGCTGCGTAAAGCTCGTGATGGTACGCAAGGGCTCCTGCAGGTCGTGACTCGCCACATAAGCAAACTGCTGCAACTCCGCGTTCGATTGCTGCAATTCTCGCGTCCGCTCATCGATCCGGCTCTCCAGCTCCGCGTTTAGCGCCTGTAACTCCGCTTGCGCCGCATCGCGGCTGTCCATATAAGACACCACGGCTATGTAAAGCCGAAACAGAACAATGGCCATGACCACCGTTCCAAAAAGGAAGATGAGGAACGCCCACCGGTTCAAAGCACGTTGTCTGTCCAGCGTGTCGTTCCCCTCCTTGTTCATGATCCTTTCCTCTGTGATCACCGCCTCGCGGAGCTGCCCCATCACCTGCTCGGAACCATCGGACTTCATCAGTTCCAGCGCCGCCCTAAATCCAGCTTCGCGCTGTGCCGCCAGCACGCTATCGGCCTCCTGCAGCCGTTTTTGCGCCAGGTTCACTATCTTCTCCACGTCGGCCCGTGCGCCAGGTTTGTCTTCCGAATAAAGCCGGCATAAACGCATTTGGCCCGGCAGCCAGGCGCTGGCGCGATGCAACGGAAGCAAATAGCGCTCCTCGCCCGTTAAAAGGAACCCGCGCTCACCCGCTTCCACGTCTTTGGTGAGCGATAATACCGCTCGCAGGCTCGATGCCAAAGTCTGAATCTGCACCAGGTTCGTGTCGGTGCGTTCTGCGAGCTGATTCATCAAAAAAAACAGCCCGCTGAATGCCAGCGGAACGCTGAACAAGAGAGCGAGCTGTGTCCTGGTCTTGGTCTTCACTGGCGGGAACATGGCGACGCTCTTTCACACAACGGTATCGTACTTCGGATACTGGTTTCAGGAAGTGTTTTCAGGAAGTGACCGAAGCTCAGCTAAAATCTGCTACATGGGAAGTTATCGCCAGGCTCACTCGATGTCCATTGCTCGTGTTTGGATATTCTGCATTGCTGCCGCGAGCTTCTGCCTCGCCCGGGGAGCCGTGCCTTCCGATACATTTCCGACCGCTGCTGGACCGGTCACCATTACGCCCATTCACCATGCCAGTTTAGTGTTGGAAGCGGCTGGCAAGCGAATCTACATCGATCCCACGCCGCAAGCATACTTCACCAATCTTCCGAAAGCCGATTTGATTTTGATCACCGACATTCACGGCGACCATATGGATGCCGATACGATAAAGCTGCTTGAGAAAAGCGGCACGAAAGTGATCGCTCCCGTCTCGGTGGTGAGGACAATCACGGAAGCCGAGCCGCTTGGGAACGGAGGCGAAACATCCTGGAGCGGTTGGGCCATTCGTGCCATGCCGATGTACAACATGGTGCGAGGTCCCGCGCCGGGCCGCTCATTCCATCCGAAGGGTCGCGGCAATGGATACGTCCTCACCTACGGCGGAAAGCGCTTTTACATTGCCGGCGACACTGAAGGCATTCCGGAAATGCGCGCGCTGAAGAATATCGATGTCGCCTTCGTGCCCATGAACCTACCGTTCACGATGACGCCCGATGAAGCTGCCGACGCAGTGAAGCAGTTCCATCCCCGGGTCGTCTATCCCTACCACTATCGAAACGGTGACCGCACTTTCTCCGACGTTCAGAAGTTCAAATCGGACCTTGCCGGTACCGGCATCGACGTGCGGCTTCGGGACTGGTACGGGAATCCGTAGACCTCTTGAAACACATAGAGTGCAGCAAAATAGGAGCAACTAGGATGGCAGCCCTGCAGTCTACTAAAAAACATAGCACCGCGTTGCCCGTGCCTGACTTTCGCGTGCTCTTCGAGTCCGCGCCCATTGCCTATCTGGTGGTTTTGCCTGATGCCCCCAGCTTTACCGTTGTGGCCGCCAGCGACGCCTACCTGCAAGCGCTGGAGAAGTCGCGTGAGGATCTTGTGGGCCGCGGCGTGTTCGAGGTCTTCCCCGAAGGGCCATCTGCTGCCCACGCTGCCACGTCGCACAACGTGCGCGCCTCTTTTCATCGCATTCTGGCCACCCGGGAGCCGGACAGCATGCCGGTGCAGAAGTACGACCTCCCTCGCCCGAAGTCCGAGGGTGGAGGCTTTGAGGAGCGCTACTGGAGTCCGGTGAACTCACCCGTGCTCGGAGAGAGTGGAGAGGTGAACTACATCATCCACCGCGTCGAGAACGTCACTGAACGCAAACGTGCCGAGCAGTGCGCCGCCTTCCTGATACGGCTGGACGATGCTGTCAGGCCACTCACCGACCCGCGCGAGATTACGCAGACGGGAGTCCGGCTGCTGTGCAAATACCTCCAAGTGGACAATGTCACCTACTGTGGTTTCGAAGCGGACCAGGAGACGTTTCACATCCTCGGGGACCACGCCCAACCCGGGGCAGTGAGCATGGTGGGGCGCTACACGCTCAGTATGTTTGGCGCGGCCCTCGGGAAGTCGATCCAGGCCAATTTGCCATACGTCGTCGAAGACTGCGAGAGCGACTCGCGTGCAACCGATGTGCAGACTGCTTACCGCCAAGCTGGAATCCGGGCAATCATTGTGGTGCCGCTTCACAAGGGCAAGCGACTCGTGGCGGCGATGGGCGTTCATCAACTTACGCCGCGACGGTGGCGGCCCGACGAGGTAGAACTGGTGCAGCAGGTCGCGAACCGTTGCTGGGAGTCTATCGAGCGAGCACAGGTCACGCGTGAATTGCAGGCAAGCGAGCGACGTCGGCGGCTGGCCCAGAAAGCTGCCCGCATCGGTGGCTTCGAGTGGCTGATGAAGGAGCACAAGGTCATCTGGACACCGGAGCTCGAAGCCCTCTATGGAGTGCCTGAGAACACCTTCGAGGAAAGCCTGGACCATTGGAGTAGGCGCGTGGTTCCCGAAGACGCGGCGCGCGTCTTTGCCGGCGTTGAAAACTGTGTGGCGCGAAGGCAGGCGGAGTACGCCTACGAGTTCCGTGCGGTGCTGCCTGACGGCACGCTACGATGGCTGCGCGGCCAAGCGCAGTTTTTCTACGACGAAACAGGCACGCCCGAGCGGATGCTGGGCGTTAACATCGACGTCGACGCTCAAAAGCGGGCCGAGGCTCATCTGCAGCAGCAATGGCACACCTTCGACACCGCTCTTTCCAACACCCCCGATTCCAACTTCACGTTCGACCTTCAGGGACGCTTCACCTACGCAAACCGTGCACTCCTTCTCCTCTGGCAGAAATCGCTAGAAGAAGTGCTCGGGAAGAACGTCTTTGACCTCGGCTACCCGCCGGAACTTGCCGCGCGCCTCCAACGCCAGGTTCAACAGGTCATTCACACCAGGAACACCGTGCGGGACAGCACGCCCTTTACCGATCCCACCGGGGAGACCCGTCACTTTGAGTACATACTTGCACCAGTGCTCGATGCAAATGGCCGCGTGGAAGCTGTCGCCGGGTCCAGCCGCGACATCACGGAGCGAACCAGGGCCGAGGAGGTTGTCCAAAAGGACCGCCGGCGCTGGCGTGAGCTTCTTCTCCAGACCCCAGCCGCTATTGCCGTCCTTCGCGGGCCAGAGCATGCCTATGAGTGGGCCAATGCCGACTATTTGCGTCTCATCGGCCGGCCTGCCGGGGCAATTCTAGGGAAGGCACTGCGGGAGGCACTCCCGGAGATCGTCTCACAGGGCTACGTCAGCATGTTCGACCGTGTGTACCAGACGGGGGAGCCTTTTGTCGCCCGTGAAGCGATTGTGTTGCTCGGTGAAGGCGTTCTCCAGAAGACTTACGTCAACTTTGTCTGCCTCCCCACCAGAGACAGCAATGGCCGGATTGACGGTACCTTCGTGCATGCCACGGATGTGACCGATCTTGTTACAGCGCGCAAGCACGTCGAGGAGAGCGAGGAACGGTATCGTTTCCTCGCTGAGTCCATGCCGCAAATGGTCTGGACCGCTACGCCCGACGGGGGTCTGGATTATGTAAGCGCGCAAGTGTCGGCCTACTTCGGGATGACCCCGGGGGCGCTTCTTGGTGCGGGATGGTTAGCTGGCGTTCATCCGGACGACCATGATCAGGTTGTGGAACGCTGGAAGCACTCCCTTACTACTGGAGAGCCGTACGAGACCGAGTTCCGGCTCCGCCGTGGCGAAGATGGAGCTTGGCGCTGGTTTCTCGTACGCGCACTGTCCATGCCTGCGCCCAACGGTAAGGTGGTGTCCTGGGTGGGCACCTGCACGGACATTCATGACCAGAAACAGAACGAAGCGGCGCTACGTAGAGCGAATCGCGAGCTCGAGGAGTTCGCCTACGTAGCGAGTCACGACCTGCAGGAACCCCTGCGCATGGTCAACATCTACACGCAGTTGATTCTCAAACGCCTTGCAGGGGAGCAGGATGCCGCGCTTACTCAATACGCCGGCTTTGTCCGTCAAGGCGCTACACGCATGGAGGCGCTCCTTCGCGACCTCCTGACGTTTTCGCGCACCGTGCATAAAGACGAAGAGCTACCGGTCGGGACGGCGGACTTGTCGGCCGCGCTTAGCGATGCTTTATCGGTGCTGAAAAGCCGTATCGAGGAAAGCCGTGCCATCATCACCGCTCAGTTTCTGCCCACTGTGCATGGCGACACGCCGCAGATGACCCATGTGTTTCAGAACCTCCTCTCGAACGCGCTGAAGTACCGCAAACCGGAGATTCCGCCTGAAATTCACATTTCCGCCGAAGGAGACGGCGATCGGTGGATCGTCTCGGTCCGGGACAACGGCATCGGCTTTGAACCAGAATATGCCGAGCGCATTTTCGGGCTGTTCAAGCGTCTACACAGAGATGAATACCCGGGCACCGGCCTCGGCTTGGCTATCTGCCAACGCATTGTGGAGCGCTATGGCGGGCGCATGTGGGCCGACGGTCGGCCTGGCGAGGGAGCGACCTTTCATTTCTCGCTCCCTCGTGCCGAAGTGCAATAGGCTGTTACCCATTCTTGAGCGTCACGAGCCCGCGATGACTTCGGCCAGGTCGCGTTCGGCCAGTGTACTCTGAACAACTTGATTTGTCTTGACAAATGTACGCAGCACTTCAGCGATGCTCCAGGCCTGCGCGGCGCAACCGCGCGGATCGAACGGCGGGTCGGCATCGAAGATTTCATTGATCGACCCGGCGCAAGACGAGGAATGGCCCGGAACTTCGAATCCTTTGAGGAAGCTGTGCGCTGTTTCGAAGTCGTCCGGATAAACTTTCAGCCAGGCGTCGATAAACGGACCGATGAGCCAGGCCCAAACAGTGCCCTGATGGTAAGCGGCGTCACGCGACCGCAGATCGCCGTCGTAATGTGACTTATAGTCGGGGCTGCCCGGCGCGAGCGAGCGCAGCCCCACCGGCGTTAACAGCTTCTCTTTTACGATCTGCACTACCGGTTCCCAATGTTCGCGGTTCAGGACCGGGTACTCCAGTGAGAAGGCAAAGAGTTGATTAGGCCGGATCGAAGCGTCCGTCTTTCCCCCTTCGCCATCGATGACGTCGTAAAGATAGTTGCCCTCGGCGTACCAGAAACGCTTGTTGAAGGATTGCTTGGCTCGGGCAGCATGCTCGGCGATCCCGTCTGCCTCCTTGGTGCGGTCGGCTTCGCGCAGCCAGTGCTCCAGGACTCGAAGCGCGTTATACCAGAGAGCATTGATTTCAACTGCTTTGCCACGGCGCGGCGTCACCACCCAGTCATCCACCTTCGCATCCATCCAGGTGAGCTGGAATCCTTCCTGCCCTTGGTGCAGCAGGCCATCGTTGTGGTCCACATGAATATTAAAGTGCGTGCCCCGCAGGTGATGGCCGACGATATCGAGCATCTTCGGCAGGAGCTGACCCAGCAGGTGGCGATCATCGGTCCGCTGCATGTAGCGATGAATGGCGTGAAAGAACCAGAGCGTGGCGTCAGCCGTGTGATAAAGACCGTCGTTCTGGCCTTCGGGGAACATATTGGGGATCAGGCCATCCTTGATGTAATGGGTGAAGGTCCGGATGATATAGCTGGCCTCATGCTGGCGCCCCGTGGTGAGCGTTAAGCCCTCCAGGCTGATCATCGTGTCGCGGCCCCAATCGGTGAACCAGTGGTAACCAGCAATGACGCTGCAGATTTCATCCCCGGCTGCGCGGGCGCGGAACATGTCTTTCTGGCGCCCTACCGGTTTGAAGATGAACTGATCGGCGGCCCAGATGAGATCGTGGCCGAACTGTGTAGTCGCGCCCTTATCCGCAATCAAAACCAGGCGCCGGCGTCGGTCGAGTTCGGCATCCCAGGCGACCTGCGGCGTCATGGCCGACATCACCGCCAAGTCCTCGGTGGAGACCACAAGGTCCACGTCGCAGCCCGGCTCCAGCTTGGCCGAAAAGTAACCTGGGCTCCAGAGTTCTCCTTCGTGAATATAGCCGCGCGACTGCTCGATGGCATAGAGCCGTTGGTGAATCGTGCAAGTGTCGAGCGTGAGGCCCGCGCCCTTCGCCAGAACAGAGATGCGGAGGGGCGGATAGTCGTTCATCTCGGTGGCGATCTCGTAATATCGATCCCGGACGGCAACGGTGTAAGGCGTTAAGGGCGAGTTAACAGGTGCTTCATGAGGCCGCATGTTGACAGCCGGACGCAGATTCAGCCGTACGCTGCCCGCGCCGGCCGTCACACGATAATTGATATACGTGGTGTTCTGCTGATGCGGCATCAGAATGCGCTTCTCAATCGTGATCCCGTCCAGTTCGTAAACCCACACCGGAAGGCCGTAGCGCAGGCCAAAGGCGGTCAGATAGCGCGCGCCATTCAGGCACGTCTCATTCGCGGTCTGTTCGCCATTCAGGCGCACCACCTCGCCGCTGGAGAGAACCACCTCCTCGACGATGTCGTTCAGCATCATGATCCGGCCTGCGGGCGACGACAACGCTGAAATGAGATAGCCGTGGAAGCAGCGTGTCTGGACGCCGCTGGCGGTACCAGTGCAGTAGCCGCTCAGCCCGTTGGTAACCAGCCATTCGGTCTTGATAAGGTGTTCGCGATCGGCGTCGCTCAATGGAATGTTGGGTTCGTGACGGTAAATTGTATCCATGCGGGCAGTTCTGTCTGTAGGGGAGACGCTAGCTGGATGCGGCAGGATGCAAAACTACGGCGGAGTATCCAGGAATCTTCCAGCCGTCTTCCGTTTCGAGCGCCGCAGTGCCGCACCCGCCATACGCCGCATCATCGGTCGACCAGAGTGTCACCCACCGCTTTGACAAGGGCGGTGCCAGCAAAGGCTCCGGAGCCGGGTTCAGGTCTTCGTCTCTTCCCAGATTAACGAACAGGATCCGGTCGTTTGAAAAATCCGGCGAAAAAAAGCGAACGACAAGGCAACTGGGAGCAATCACAGCGCCATCAAAACCGTCCACGCCCTGCAGCGAGATGACGGGATCTTCGCGCCGTAGACGGAGAAGATCCCGGTGCATCGCATAAATCCATTCGTGTTTTTGCACCTCAGACCAGTCCAGGCGGGAGTTTTCGAAGGTTGCCGGCGCTACCGGATTGGCAAAGCAGCATTGCATTTCGGGCGTCGAAAGGCTCCGCCATTGATGAAGAAACTCCATCCGGCCTTTTTCGATAAGTTTGGCGAGCTCCGGTTTATGGTCGGCGAAGTAACAGAAGCGGCTGGAAGCCCCAAACTCCTGGCCTTGAAAAATCATAGGCGTCCCGGGGGCGAGAAGCGTAAGCGCCGTCACCGCTTTCAGGCTCCCCGGATGAGAAAGCTCCTGAATGCGTTGGCCACGGGCAGTGTTCGCTACCTGATCGTGGTTTTGGATGAAGTTGACCATAGCGGGGCGGGGCAGTCCGAAGGTAGGCGTGCCCCGCCGCTTCTTTTGCCACCGGTAAAACTGGCCCTGGTACAAATAGCCATACTTCACGGCCGAGAGCAGTTCCTGGACGGAGCCGCGATAGTCCGTGTAGTACGCGTCCGCCTTCCCGGTGAGGGCCACCATGGCGCTGTGGTGATAATCGTCGTTCCAGAGCGCGTCAAGACCGCAACCCCCTTCGTTCAGGGACCTCACCAGCGACGTTCGTTGCGGCTCGTTTTCCCCGACGAGGATGATGGACCTTGCTCCGGCGGCCTCCCGGGCCAAGCACGTAATTTCGGCGAGAATGTGCGGGTCCGAATCGTCGTGAATGTCTTGCGTTGCGTCCAGGCGGAGGCCGTCCAGGTGATACTCACGAATCCAATAGGCGGCGTTTTCGAGGAAAAACTCGCGAACGGGCGCGCTGTGCTGGCCGTCGAAATTGATCGCTCTTCCCCAATCCGTTTTATGGCGGTCGGTGAAATAGTCAGGAGAAAACTCTCCGAGATAATTCCCGTCCGGTCCGATATGGTTGTAGACAACGTCAAGAATAACGGCAATGCCGAGTCCATGGGCACGATCCACGAAGGCGCGCATGTCGTCCGGCCTGCCGTAAATGGAAGCGGGAGCGAATAGTTGGACGCCATCATAGCCCCACCCAAACTTCCCGGGAAAGTCGGCGACCGGCATCACTTCAATAACGGTGATCCCGGTGTCTTTCAGGTAAGAAAGCCGCTCGGCGGCGCTTTTCCAGGTGCCTTCGGTCGTGAAGGTACCCAGATGAAGCTCGTAGATCACCTGACCGCGAAGCTTGACGCCAGGCCAGTTCTTGTCTGTCCAAGGGAACGCCGAGGGATCGATGACTTCCGAAAAACGGTGTGGCCCGTGCGGCTGGTAACGCGAGGCGGGATCAGGATAGGCGTGGTTGGGATCAGTGCCGAGCTGATATTTGTAGCGAGTTCCGGCGGGCGTGTCTTCCACCAGGGCGGAGAAATAGCCATCACCCTCGCTTTCGAGCGGCACAGAGGATTGAGTCCCCTCGAACAGAACGTTCACTGAAGAATGCCGGGGCGCCCAAACGCGGAAGTGGGTTGCTTTGCGTTCGGAAGAAGTCTCTGCGCCAATGGGCATCTGCTGTGTAAGGGTGACTGGCATGGTCGGCATGGATGACGGGTGGGACCGGTAATATCTCTAGGATAAATTAACGGCTCTGCAACGTGAATGTGAATAAGTACTGCGCTAACCGCGTGGTTTACTTTGATTCAGTAGAACTCGTTTGAAAATCCGCGCAGCCGTGGAAAAGCATTGACCGGAGATAAACAAGGCTTGTGGCGTTTCCGCGTTGGTGACTACCGGTCAATTGGAAATTATTATTCCGGTACGCTTGTGTCATCAGATTGCCTGCGGTCTCCTGAGCACGGCCAAGCGTGCCGGTTAACAGGGCGAGCAATATAGCAGAGAAACAGAACTTTATACAAAGTCATCGGGCAGGGACTTTCTTTCATGAGCGAGTAGTCCAGATATAGGACAAGGCCAAAGCCTCCCGTTTCCAAGGACAACTACGCGGTCCGCCGCCCGATCCTAAGACCTAGTTTTCGACAATAAACGACTTGCTCACTGTCGCGTGTAGTCCGCGCGTTGACGTCGCCGTTACCTCGGCTGTATGAGAACCGTTCGCAAGAACCGTCGTATCCACTCCGATATTCCAGCCGACATTCGGACAGCCGGAGCTTCCCGGGTAAACGCCGCAAACATCGGACCGCAGTCCTCCATAAGCTGCATCACCGATCAGGCTTCCATCGATTCGCAGTTCTACCGTCGCAATAGCATCGTTGCCATCGAGCGCCCATCCGCCAAAGTTAACCGATCCTGTCGCGTCACCGGCCCCCGGCGAATCGATGCTGATCCGAATGTTGCTTCCTGGCAAATTTCCTACGCGGAACGAGGAACTCACCGTCGAACTTTGCCCGGCCGCGCTGGTGGCCGTCACAGCAAGCGTATGTGTGCCGTCCGCCATAAATGTGGTGTCCAGCCAATAGTCCCAGCCCACATCCGGGCACCCCGGCCTGCCCGGATAAACGCCGCAAACATCCGATCGGTTCGCTCCGTATCCGGCATTGCCTAATGCTACGCCGTCCACCGCAACCTGAATCGACTGGATCGTTGAGTAATCATTAAAAGCCCAACCGCCGATGTCCAGCGCGCCCCTTAGTACGCCAGAACCGGTATTAGGACGGTCGATAGTGATATGAGTCGGGTTCGCGGTCGTCCAGTTGGCCACCGAGAACGGAAACGCGGCTGTGGAACTTACCGCCCGATAAGAAGGAGTCCCGTACGAATATCCATAGGCCGTAACACCCAGCATGTGCGGTCCATTGGCCAACTTCGTCGTATCCACCTGCAATGTCCAGCTTCCAGCGCCGCAAGGGCTGGGAGAAGAATCCCTGTTCAGTGTTGCCGCTCCATAAGCGGTCCCGTCGATGGTCATGTTTACGCTTTCCAACTGGGTGAGGAAAGGATACACCGGCGTGGGTGAGGCGGTGCATATCGTAAACGTCGTAATGCCCTGGTAAGTGCCGCCCTGCGAACCCGGCGAGATCGGCGTGATCAAGAACGGGCTGGACTCCGTGACATTTGAAACACTGAAATTTGTCGTCGCCGTCGTGCTCTGGCCGGACTCTGTAACGCCCGTGACCTCCAGCGTATGTGTCCCATTCGAAAGCGACGTCGTGTCAATCGTAGCCCCCCACCCCACGTTAGGACAGCCGGCCCGGTTCGGAAAAACGCCGCAAACATCGGGCCTGTTCCCGCCATAGCCGGCATTTCCGTAAGACACGCCATCCACGGAAAGCTGAACCTGCGCGATCGCTTCATCGTCATCCACGATCCATCCCCCGAACATCGCCGTACCGCTAAACTCGCCTGTATGCGCCGCCCCGGGAGAATCGATATCGATGTGCATGGGATTGCCTGCCACGCTGAATGTCCTTGTGACGTTGAACGTTTCGCCGGAGGTCGCATTGGCCAATACCTCCAGCGTGTGCTGGCCGTTCGAAAGGGACGCCGTGTTCAACGCGAAATTCCAGCCGACATTCGGGCACCCCGCGCGGAACGGATACGCCGCGCAGACATCGTCCCGTCTTCCTCCGTACCCTGCCGCGCCCAAGTTGACCCCGTCCACCAGAACGCTTACGGAGGTAACGGCTGCGTTGTCGTCAATGGCCCACCCGCCAATAGGAACAACGCCGCTCAATGGACCTGCTTGTGCGCCCGGATTATCGATCGTGAGTCTCATCGCCGGAGTAGCCGCCCAATTTGCCACCGTAAAGGCCGTGGTCGCGGTCGTGTTGCCGCCGGACGACAGTGCGGTGGCCTCCAGCTCATGTGTTCCGTTCGCCAGCAGATTGGTATCCAATGAGAACGACCATCCTGCCGCGGGGATCGTGTTGTATCCCGCCGTTCCATAGGGTACTCCGTCGATGGCGATAAGAACTTTTGTGACCGCATTGCCATCCGCGATGGCCGTGCCGCTGAACGTCGCCAATCCAAATAGCGGAGCCGTTTGCGGCGTAGGCGCATCGATCTTTACCCTTGTCTGTCCTCCAAAGCCGATGCCGCTCAGCGGGATCGTATTGGATGCGCCACCTGCCGCGCTGTAGAAAATTAATGTTGCCGTTCGCGTGCCATTCCCGCTGGGCGTGAAGGTCACCGGTATCGCGCAACTTGTGCCTGCGGCCAACTGAGCGGGGCAATTGGAACCGGGTAGCGCGAATTCAGAATAGTTCGCCCCATTGAGCGACGGAGTTGGAGGCGAAAGCGGTGCGCTTCCCGTATTCGTAATTGTAATTACCTGGGCGAGTGAGGTTGTGAAAACTTTCCGAGCGCTAAAGCCGAGGGACCCCGGCGTTAGCGAGTACGGCGAAATAACCGTGCCGCTGAGATCCACAATCTGAGGCGAGGATGCCGCGTAGTCATTGATGCTGATCGTTGCGTTCGCATAGAAAAACGAACCGCTTTGCGGCGAGAACGTAACAAACACCTGACAGGCGGAAGCTACCGCTATCTGCGTTCCGCAGTTATTGCTCACGCCGAATCCTGACGGCGATTCCGAAATCGCAATGCTGCCAATAGCCGCCGGCGTGCTTCCAAGGTTTGTCAACGTGACCGTTTTCTGGGACGTATTTCCAATCGCGACATTCCCGAAATTCAGGTAGTTGGAGGAAACCGTCACTTTTTGCTCGCCCGGTCCCGTGCTGCTCAAGGAAATCTGCTGGGTAGCTTGGCTGTTCAGCGCGTTGTCCGATAGCGCTATCGATCCAATCGCGCTGCTGCTGGAAGTGGGTGTCGCCGCTACGCCGATCTGACATTCACCTCCTCCGGACAGAATCGTCGATGAGTTGCAATCTGAGCCGCCCGCGGGCTTCAACGTGAATGCTCCCGTTACCGTGAGTCCGGAAAGAGTAAGCGAGCTGTTTCCGGAATTAAACACCCGGGATACCGCCGTGGAACTTGTGAATGCCGGCGGTGTTTGCGGAAGAATCAGCGCTCCCGCTGGCTCACTTACTTTGACCATCGAGTCGAATACGCCTATATACAGGCTCCCGCTCGAATCAAGCGCTATCGAAATCGGCGAAAGGGAAGCGCTCGTCGCTGGAGCGCCGTAGCTGACAGGGAAATATCCGCTCGCGCTCGATCCCGCTACCGTGACAATCGTAAGCGTGCCGCTGTCCACCCGGCGCACGAGCCCGGATTCTGCGATGTAGAGACTGCCGCTCGCGTCCACGGTCAGCGCGCTCGGCGCAGCCAGGCTCGTGCTGATTGCCGGAACGCCCTCGGGTGTTGGAGCTCCGTTGCTCGCCGCAATGCCGTTTCCGGCAAAGGTCGTGATCGTGCCGCCGCTATCCACTTTCCGGATCACATTGTTCGCGCTATCCGCGATATAAAGATTTCCCGCAGCGTCGATCGCAAGTCCTTTGGGGCCGCTCAACGCCGCGCTTGTCGCTGCGCCGCCATCTCCCGAGTACCCGTTAAATCCGGAACCCGCCACCGTGGTTACCGCGCCTGTCATTCGATCGAGTCGGCGTACCATGTTGTTGCCTGTATCGGCTACGTACAGATTGCCCGCGCTATCTATCGCCAAGCCTTGCGGACTATTCAATTGCGCAGCGCTCACACTCCCGCCCAGTACTGTGGAAATCGTCCGCGTACTGCCGTCCACCTTCCTGACAACGTTATTGTTTGTATCCGCAATGAACACCTCCCCTGCGCCATCTACCGCCACGCCGCGAGGGCCGCTCAGGGTTGCGGAAACAGCGGAGCCGCCGTCTCCGCTATACCCAATCGTGCCTTGCTGGCCGGCAATCACCACATACTCTCCCGTTTGTGGTTGCACCTGGTACACCGCGTCCCGAAATTGATCGGCAACGTACAGATTCGCTGCCGCATCCACCGCAATCGCCGACGCCTCATTCCCCGATAAATTGGCTTGCATCAGAATCCCGGGCGAAATCACCGCCTGCGGCCCCGAACCCATGCCGTGGATCAGCATCGTTCCCATCAAGTTTCCCGTACCATTCGTGAGCACGACCGCGTCCTGGCGCACTCCCGGATATTGCGGTGAAAACGTAACGGGCAAACTGCAAGACGTGAACCCCGCGTTGCAACTGAGTGTACCGGCCGCGAATTCAACGCCATAGCGGAGGCTCACCGTCGGCGAAACCGAGCCGCCCGGCAAGCTGTTGAACGTCAATGTCTGGGAGCTCGAAGAACTCCCCACCGCTATTTGACCGAAATCTGCTGCCGGGAACTGCTGCGATTGCGCGATTGCCCCAATGCGGATACTACTCTCGCGGCTGAACAATGCCTCGCCGCGGAAATCGCAAAAACGCAGTCTAATTACGCCGCCTTCGCAGGCTCGATTCGCGCGATACTCGCACTTGCCTATCCCACCATGCCGGGACAGCAGCCCGTCTCTGGCCCATCCGGCACGCCGCCGTCGGCAGGCGACCGTGTGGCCGAGTTCGACCGGTTGGAAGCCGAATCGAAACGGTACCGCGAGGACGCAGGGACGGCCGCTTACAACCAGTACAAGGGTGGCACTGCCGCCCCCGTCTTCGAAGCCGAGACCGAGCAGCGGCTCCTCAGGCTACATCTTCAGGAGATGGCATTCATCTACGAAGCCGAGTTGTCAGACCGTTAGCGCGCCTGTCCCAAAACTGGCCTGCCTGCAACCCCCGCGTACTTCGTTTCCCACGCCTCTAAGCTCGCGGCGCTTCCTCGATAGCCACCATATGCTTCCCGCTAGCCAGGCTCTTCTTCTGGCAACGCACGACCTGTCCCGTTTGAAATTGCCAGGTCTCTCCCTCCGGCATCGGCTCCACAATCAGGTAATAGCCCCGGCCCAAATCCTGCGCTGCCACGGCGCGCATCATGTTCAGCCCTTCGCCCAGCAAGTTGACGTAAACGCCCACTATCTTCGGCGGCGGTCCACTCGCCGGAACGGCCGCCGGTTGCGCGGGTGAAGCTACAGGCTGTACCGCTGCCGCTTCCGGCGGATAGGGTACCGCCACAGGCTGAGGCGGCGGAACGGGCTCTGTGTACGGAGTAGCGGCAGGCGTGACCGGCTGCCTCCCCGGCGAAGGCTCCGGCGTCATCTGATGCGCCAAAGGTGCCGCCACAAACGGCGGAACCGGAGCTGTCGGCATTATGCCCGGCCTAGGTGCCGGAGCACTTGCCACGGGACTCCGCATCGTTCCACGGCTGCCCATTCGCATCAGATCGATAAAGAAAAATACGACCGAGCTCGCCACCCACGCCACCGACAGCCAGCCTCCCGGAACCGCGACCTGTAGCGTGCCCGGCTGTGAAACCCAGTGCGACAGAAATCCGCTCGACACCAGCATCAAACAAAATCCGCAAACCGTCCCAAACGCAAAACTCTGGGGCGCCGTCCGCTGTTCCTCCGTGTCATAGGTAAACAGAATCAGCAGCAATACAATCCCCGTCAGAGTCTGCAGCCATCCAAACGGCCCCGGGACCGCCCGCATTGCCAGCCCTCCTGCAAGAATCACGCTCGCCAACGCCACCGGACCCAATTGATGATTTGTCATATGAAGCCAATGGCTACATTCTACGGAATCGGATCGTGCCGGTATACAGGCTTCTTAGACGGAAGCAGATATAACATCGTCAGGAAAATACAAATCCCCAGTCCCAGCCGGTAGCTGCGCCACCCGATGAATATCGTCATCGCGTAGATGATGGTTGACACCGCATACTGCCGGGTCAGGTGCTTCACGAACTCCGGCGCAAGGCGATGATCGATCAGGCGATAGCCGCTACTCGCATAGACCCACATCATCTAAAATATGGCCGCCGGCATCGTAGGCCGTGCGATTGGCCTTGGAAATTTCTTTGAAGACCAACGACCAGTGTTCCTGCCGCAACCGTTCCTTGAAGATCAACTCGATGCTGGCACAGAGATGCAAGAGCGCGTACTTTAGACGCCGCTTCTGTTCAAGTTCTGATGGATCAATGGTAATCGCAGTCTTAGAACCTGGACGGCCAGATGCAGAAGTCAGGTGATTCAACGACGAGATCAGAAAATCAAGACCGTTCTCTAGGAGAGAAGTGGAAGTCATTCTGCTCCGCAGGTTGCGAGTGTCTTCTTCTGTTCTCATGGGTTACAACAGGCCTACTTTAACCTACTGTCCGAAACATGGGTTTGTGTCGATCATGTGCTCAGCTTTTCGAACCGCTAGAGGCACGCGCTCATGATGAGTCGCGCCGCAATTACTAGGCCTGCCATGCCCTCTCTCCCGCGAAAGTTTGCCTTCCATGATATACATGCAACTATTTTTAGCGAGGCGACGGGTGCTGACGAGTCGCCTCTGGTCGGCAAGTTGGGTGTATCACGCGCTACGCGCCTTACAAGCCAGCGATGCAGCCGCCCAATCTCCAATGGACAGAAGCCGACTTTGATGTGCCATCGGCCTCAAGCTTTCCGCAGGCGCCTTCTTCTGTTGTGAGATCGCACCAGCACTTTATGACACTCCTGCGAATCCAGCGCGCGTTCCTTTTTCCCGGCGGAAAACGCTCCTTCATTGCAGCGTGCTGTGCAGTTCCGGCTGGCTGGAATCACGCTTAACCCAAGCGTACGCCTTAAGCGAATTCCTCCAAAAGAATTTCTCGACAGTAGTCGGATCTTTCCCTGAAATGAATTCCTCGGCCAACCGGAAAACATCCCGGTACTCCGCCCACTGATTACTATTGGGCCAATCGCTCCCATAAAGCAGCCGGTCAGGGCCAAAGGTTCTCCAGATGTGATCCAATCGGTCTCGATAAAAATCGAGATCCAGCGGCACGCGGCCGCCAACGTTTCGCACGATCCCCGAAACTTTGGCGAACACCTCAGGTCGCTGCCCGAGCAACTGCAGATCCGCATCGCAGGCCTTGCGCGCGGCGGACTCGGGGGGCGGCGTCAATTCGGGCAAGTGATCGAGGACCACTTTCAGATTGGGAATACGATCGGTCAACCGAACAACAGCGTGGATGAGTGGCGGGTCAGGATTCGCGGTATCAAGAACCAGCCCTGCCGCCGCCAACACTTTTAGATCGCTCACGAATTCGGACTTCGATATCTCTTTGCTTAAGCTGCGGTCCCAGATGTTTCCGTAGCGGATGCCCCGAAACAATGGGTTCCTCTGCAGTCGCTCCAACTGTTTGCCGAAACCAGGCGTGCCGGGTTCCAGGTCGCCAATCGTGCCCACGATAATGGGATTTTTCTCAGCGATGTCCAGAACCCACTGGTTATCCTCCAACCATGGGCTGCATTCTATTTCGATCGCACCGACAATACCGTACGGCGCGGCCAATGTGCGGAAGCGATCCGGAAGCGCACTCTTGTAAATGGGGCTGTCCTTCGGCGGCCATGGCACACCCTGTGGACGGGACACGTCGAAGAGATGAATGTGGGTGTCGATGACCGGAACCCTCCCCGCACTGCCAGCGAACATGTTAGAGGTATGCGCAAGCGCCCCGGCAAAGGCAGTGGACAAAAAACTTCTACGCTTCACGCGTGCATTATATAAGCGGCAACCTGCGGATCGGTCCCGACTCGTTGCAACTGCCTCAGACCCGCAAGCAATTCCTGATGCGCTGTAAGCTTTCTTCAATCGCCCTCACCGCGGCGTATAAAGATAACTCGCAATGTCCCGCGCGTCCTGCGGCGTCACATTCAGGTCCGGCATCGCCGTTAACTGGTCCACTTCTCTCGGATTCTGAATCCACCGGATCATGTTCGGCGGCTGATTCGTTAACACTCCCGCGATATACGCTCGGCTGCCGATCCCTGTTAATGGCGGCCCCACTTGTCCCGCCGCGCCGCGAATCCCCGCAATCGTGTGGCACGTCCCGCATCCGTAGTACGCGATCTTTTCCTTCCCAACGCCCACGTACGGCGCCAGCGGCCTTCCCAGCACCAGCAACGGCGCCGACACCGGCATCAAAATCTCATGCTGCGTCATGTGCGCCGAAAACACCGCCTCTTCCATCGGATGTATCGGAGACAGCAGCGCAATCGCCAATGATGAACGTCAAAAGAAATCCTATCGCCCACAGCATCGGCACGCTCATCCGTGGCCGCCCGGCCCACATCGTTGCGATCCAGCAAAAAATCTGCAGCCCCGTCGGAATCGCAATCAACATGCTCGCCGCTGTGAAAAACGTCTCACCTAACTGCGGCAAGCCCGTCGCGAACATATGGTGCACCCACAGCCCGAAGCCCACGAATGCCGTGGCAATCTCGGCCAGCAAAATCGCCTGATACAAAAACGGAGGCCGTCGCGAAAACGTCGCCACGATCTCCGAAACCATTCCCAATCCCGGAATGAACACGATATAAACATCCGGATGCCCAAAGAACCAGAACAAATGCTGCCACAACAGCGGATCGCTGTCTTCCGACGGATTGAAGAACTGCGTTCCGGCCGACCGGTCCAGCAGCATCATCCAGCTCTCGCCATCACCACCGGCATCGCAAACACGATCATGAACGATTGAATCGTCATCGCTCAAACAAAAATCGGCATCCGGTTCAGCGACATTCCCGGCGACCGCTGCTTGAACGTTGTCACGATCGGCATCGCCGCAGCCCAAAAGCAAACTTCATTTCTTCTAGCGTGCGACCGAATCTAGGTAACAATAACCGCGCCCGTCAGTCTACTAAAGGAGGAAACCCACTTACCGAAGGAGAAAAAATGGCTACTCTGGCAGACGCTCGCCGCGTCATCGCTGCCGCGGAAGAAAAAGCAAAACAAATCAAGCAGCCCATGAACATCGCCGTGGCTGACGCTGGCGGAAATCTTGTGGCTCACGTTCGCATGGACGATGCGTGGATGGGCAGCATCGATATCTCCATCAACAAAGCCTTCACCGCCCGCGCCTTCGATATTCAAACCAAGGATCTCGCGCAGTTCTCACAATCGGGCGGCCAGTTCTTCGGCATTCACGCCTCCAATCACGGCAAGATCATGATCTTCGCCGGCGGCATCCCCCTCAAGCGCGACGGCAAGGTCGTTGGGGCTGTCGGCGTCAGCGGCGGCATGGGCGAACAGGATCAGGCCGTCGCCGAAGCCGGAGCCGCGGCTTTTTAATCAGACCCCAACCAAGGCAATCCCCATGAAAGCTCTCGTTTACCACGGCCCCAAAAAGGTCTCTGTAGATACCGTTCCCGACTCCAAGCTCGAAAAACTGACCGACGTCGTCATCAAGCTCACCACCACCAACATCTGCGGCTCCGATCTCCACATGTACGAAGGGCGGACCGACGTAGAAAAAGGCAAGATTCTCGGCCATGAAAACCTCGGCGAGGTCGTCGAAGTTGGCAAGGCTGTCGACACCGTCAAGAAAGGCGATAAGGTCGTCCTTCCCTTCAACATAGGCTGCGGGTTCTGCGCCAACTGCGAGCGCGGCCTCACCGGCTTCTGCCTTACCTGCGCCGATCCCGCCGTGATGCCCGGTATGGCCGGTGCCGCATACGGCTTCGCGGGCATGGGCCCCTACGCCGGCGGTCAGGCTCAGTACCTGCGCGTTCCCTATGCCGACTTCAACTGCCTCCAACTTCCCGAAGATGCCAGCGAAAAAGAAAAAGATTACGTCATGCTCTCCGACATCTTTCCCACCGGTTGGCACTCCACTCGCCTCGCTGATCTCAAGCCCGGCGAGTCCATCATCATCTACGGTGCGGGACCCGTTGGCCTCTTGGCCGCCATGTCTGCCCGCATCCAAGGCGCCAGCCAGATTTTCATCGTCGACGGCCAGCCTGATCGTCTCGCCCTCGCCAAACAAATCGGCGCCACTCCGATAGACACCAAGGACGGAGAAGTCGGCAACCGGATTCGCGAACTCACCAACGGCCTTGGCGCGGACTGCGGCTCTGAGTGCATTGGCTATCAATGCCATAACTCTGCCGGTAAAGAGGTCCCCAACCTTGTCATGAACTCGCTTGTTGATGCAGTCAAAGCAACCGGCACATTAGGGGTCGTGGGCGTCTTTATTCCGCAGGACCCGGGAGCCTCCGACAAACTCGCCCAGAAGGGCCAGATCGCCTTTGACTTCGGCAAGTTCTGGTTCAAAGGTCAGAAGATGGGCACCGGCCAGTGCAACGTCAAGGCTTACAATCGCCGCCTCCGGGATCTCATCCACCACGGCAAGGCCAACCCGTCCATGATCGTCTCGCATGAGCTTCCGCTCGCAGAGGCGCCCGACGCCTACAAGCACTTCGACAATCGCGAAAAAGGCTGGACCAAGGTGATTCTTCACCCCAACGCAGCCTGACCTGCTTCCACTTAAATAGAAAATGGCCGCCCTGGTTGATCCCGCGCGGCCACCACGCTCTCACGATTTGTATAGCGGCGATTTGTTAAAACACAAACTTGGCGCCGAGTTGGATAATGCGCGGATCCCAGGTCGATGTCACCTTCCCGAAGTTCACATCCGTAAATGTCGTATCTACCTGATTGAACTGGGTGTGATTAAACGTGTTGTATGTTTCGCCGCGGATTTCAAGATGCATGCCTTCTCGGCCAGGTATCTCAAACGCTTTAAAGAGCGCCACGTTCCAGTTGTCGCGGCCAGGACCTCTGACCGAATTCCGCCCCGCTGTGCCGAACTGCAAAGCAGCAGGCGCCCCGAAGGCCGCCTTGCTGAACCAGTTGTCCACACCTTGCGGATAGGAGAGTGCCCCGGTAAAGTTGGGCCAGCTGGTGGTTCCTCCTCCTAGCCCGAGATTGTCGTAACCCAGGGTTGGAGAGATCGGTAATCCACTTTCGAAGAGAGTGATGCCAGAAAGCTCCCAGCCTCCAAGCGCGGAATGAACAAATCCATTTCCATGGGCAAAGAACGGCAGATCGTAGACATAGCTGAAGACAGCCGTGTGGCGTCGGTCCAAGTCGCCGCTGGCGTAGTCATAATTCCGGTTGAAAGGGTCGGGGGTTCTAGGTTCTTATTTAGGGCCAGTGTAGTTACAATTGCCGCCGCAGACCGCAAGGCGTTCCGGGCTATTCTCCGGAAGCGTGTTAATGTTTCTCACATCGGGCTGGTGATAATCGTGCGAGCCCACATACAGCACCGCTGCTTGCGAAAGCTGGCGCTGTATGCCGAAACTATACTGCATCGCGACTTGGCTGTCACGTCCCGGCTTTGGGTAAGCGCGGGAAGTTACGGGTTGGGACACTGAGAACAATTTGATTGGCAAGACTGCTGTTCGGCAGAGCAGGCCTGCGAAACGTTCTGAGATCCTTGTTGGCAAGCATCCAGGGCGTTTTGATTATAAACAATACAGTCATGCGCACAATATGCCGCCGCCTGCGAACCTGGAGTGCCGCACGAGGCGACGCATGAATTGAGCTCATCGATAGCGTTTTGGGCACAGGTTTGCTTGTTCCCATTGCCGTAAGTACAAGTTGAGTTCGCCTTACTACACTGGGAGCTGCAAGTACTACGGCTGCAGCCACTTGCAATACCACTTCCGCCAGCTTGTATCGAGCTAACAAGCATCCATTGTTGCGCCACGCCGCCGTTTGACTGCCACTGCTGAACACGCGTTCCTGGAGTGTTTGAGTCGTTTGTCGCATCAAGGACCAGCCCGCTCCTTTGATTGACGAGGGTATAAGCTTGCGTTCCAGGAATTGGGACTATCTGCCAATTTTGTTGCGGTGTCTTTGCGGGAGTCCAAGTCTGAATTTGTGCTCCATTATTTGTGGCTCCAGAGGGAACATCTATAACTGCGTAGCTATTGCCGCTACCAGTATTGTTAACACCATTCGGTAAACCCGTAACTCCTATGGTGAAATAAGGCGAACTGGTACCAGGAAAAAATTGCCATTGCTGATTGAGATCGCCCGATGGGGTTTGTTCGTAAAGAGGTCGCCCCGGGTCCGACTGTAGTACCAGCCCCGTACCCACGTTTATTATTGAATAGGTAATAACAGCGTTAGAACTTGATCCAGCCCCAGCCGAATAGGGGAGGAGTTTCCAATTTTGCTGAGCGTTATTGTTCGCTACCCATTGCTGCACGGGAGTACCGTTAGCTGTGGAGTCGCTCGGAATATCCAGAACTAGTCCGGTATCAACGTTCCTAATATTGAAAAATGCTGTTCCCGGTACAGCGACTAGCTCCCAATTCTGTTGAGCAAAGCCATTTGCCGACCAAAGCTGGATAACAATTCCATTGTTTGGTGAACCTCCCGGAACATCGAGAACGTAGCTGTTGTTTCCTGAATAATTACCAATTGTATATTCTGAGGTGCCAACAACGTTGTTAAACGTCCACATTTGCGTGGTTGACCCATTAAGTAGCGATTGATGAACCTGGGCACTGTTGTTAGCTCCACCAACATCCAAAACTAACCCGGTTCCAGAGTTAATAATAATGTAATACACTCCTTGCGTAACTTGGGCCGATGCTACGCTAGCAATGAATGTGGCTAGGGCTAGCTGAAAGGCACATCTTGCTAAGAAAGAGTTTATCCTAGTGTAATAGAGCAGATTTCGCATCGAGGTCCTCCTCCGTTTGTATTTTCAGGTAGCAAATTTATGAATTAGTCGCTATTCATGCCTAGTGCATTATTAGTATTTGTGAAAAGCATGGTTCTGTCAAGACTTTTCTGGGCGTTTAAACCCCCTTTTTGAAATCATGTGGAACGTGTCTCCTGGTGAACTCGGTAGATAGCCAAAATGCGAAAATAATCACCCATATCGGGATTACGACCGACGCGTGTTCAATAGGGAAGAGCGGGACTGGCGCCGAAGCAATGGGCTGAACAAAGCCCTTCGAGGAATGTGGAGGGCCTATTCTTTCAGCATTGTTTTGGTTAAGCTCGCGAGCGAAGGTCTTGGGCTATTAAGCGCGACGACGCCGGGCCGGTAATGCCCGTCGGCCTCGTTAGGCTTGAGGCTCACCGCGCGTTCCAGGTGTTGCTCCGCTAAACGGTATTGCTTGCTGCCGGTCTCGATAATTGCAAGATCAACGAAAGCGAGGTGGTCGTCAGCGCGAAGAGCAATGGAGCGCTGCAGGAGAGCGCCTGCTTTCCCCTCGTCGCCTTGTTTCAGCGCAATGTCGCCCAAGTAGGCTAACGCTTGCGAATTTCTCGGGTCGTGATCGAGCTCTTTTTGAAACTCGACCGCCGCTTCGTCGTAGCTGTGCGCCTTCCAAAGCAGATATCCCAACCCGAAGTGAGCATTCGGAACATATTGGTCTTGCGTGGCGGAACGAAATTCCGCAGTCGCGGCCTCCTCGTGGTTTGCCGCATCGTAGGCTTCGCCCAGCAGCATATGAGCTTGGGCCGACTCGGGGCTTTGCGCCAAGATGTCCTTGAATGAGGCCATGGCCTTGTCATATGCGCCGCTGTGCAGATAGGCCTGTCCCAAAGTACGTCGCAGCTCAACATTGTCGGGCTGCAGGGAACAAGCTCGTTCAAGGTAAGGCAAGGCCTCGCGATAATGCCCGATGCCGTAGAGTGAAATACCAAGCAGAACGTCTGACTGTGAAGTGTTGCCGAGCGACTTGGCCGCGGCTTCCAGTGGCCTTGTGGCCTCAGTCAAACGCCCCGTCTTGAAATAGGCAATCCCGAGATTCAACTCCGTTTGCCCATCATTGGGCCGAAGCGTAAGAGCCTTCCGATAAGCGGCTACCGCATCGTCGTAGGCGCGTTCCTGTGAAAGTACGATGCCAAGACTCGCCCAAAGACGATAATCGCTTGCATTTTGCTTCAGCAGTTGCCGCCACACTTTCTCGGCGCCCTTCCAGTCACCGCGCGACTGCAGTTCCTGCGCTTCGGAGGGCGTTTGCGCCTGCATGAGTGGCCCGTTTAGGAGAGCTAACGCCAACGCCAAACTTGTTTGCCAGAAATTTCTCAATCTCACGTTCCCTATTTGTAGCTATAGAAACACACAACAGACAGGACCGGTAACAGCACATCGTCAGGTCCAATATCGCTTTGGACTGTTCCACATGCCAATACACACGATCGATATATGGTGAATTCTCCGAGCAGCGCTCATGGCCGGCGGCATCGCCTCATTGCCAAATTCTAACGGAAACGGAACCTAGTTTTCGGCCCATCTATCCCTCCACAATCTCATCTGAAAACTAAGTTGACGATGCCGCTCTAAGCACGAAGTCGAATATTCTTTGAGCAGAGTCTGTACCTAATTCCTGGCCCAGCAACGCTGGCAGAATTTGCGGCCCTAGCAGCACATTGATCAAAAAGTCGGGATCGACGGTGTCCGGTAACTCACCTGCGGCAATTGCTTCCTGCACCACCTTGCAGCCTTCTGCCCGGCGCGGCAAAAAAACCTTTTGATAAAACGCCTTGCGCAAAATAGGACTGTCCTGAATTCCCAACATGAGCCGAAGAAATACACGGCCGTCCTCACTCTTCAAAAACTCGGACATTCGGATCGTGTAATTTCGCAAGCGCTTCAGCGGACTGCCGCTTTTTCCGTACGGCAAGAGTTCGCGCGTGGTCTCAAGGTAAGCATCAAGCAGGATCGCCTGTTTGTTATCCCACCAACGGTAAAGTGTAGCCGTGCTGACGCCAGCCTCCCTGGCGATTTGCTGATTGGAAACGCCTTCAAACCCCTGCTTTTTTAGTAATCGAAATGCTGCCTTGAGAATAGCCTTTCGCGTCTTCTCGCTGCGGGGGCGTCCCATTGTATGGTTTGATAACCCCGGCATATGAACTGTATTTGGCTTCAACATATCACTCCCGTCAACAAGAGGCATCCAGACGAATGGCCTAGGCTTATTATTGTCTGTCGCGGACCATTACAATAGAAACGAAAGAGATCGTTTCGTATGTTCGAACGGCAGGCCATAAGAAATTTAACTAAAACATGAGTGCTGCCGCCAGCTCTTTTCGCCCCATTTCCACATCAATGTGGAAGCCGAAGGCAAACCCTTGGTTAATTGCATTTGTGGTGTCGCTGGCTGCTTTTATGGAGGTGCTCGATACCAGCATCGCGAATGTTGCGCTTCCGCACATTGCCGGGAACATGGGGGCGAGCAGCGACGAAAGCACCTGGGTTCTGACTTCATATCTGGTCTCCAACGCCATCGTTTTGCCAATCACAGGCTGGCTCGTCTCCCTGCTCGGACGAAAGCGCTTTTTCCTTATCTGTGTCTCTCTGTTTACGGTGAGTTCGCTGTTTTGCGGTGTAGCCCCAACCCTGTCGATTCTGTTGATATCTCGCGTCATCCAAGGCGCTGGAGGGGGTGGGCTGCAGCCCATGGCCCAAGCCATTCTTGCCGACACGTTTCCGCCTGAAAAGAGGGGTCTTGCTTTCTCCGTATATGGGGTGACGGCCGTAGTGGCGCCTTCGATCGGGCCAACTCTGGGCGGCTGGATCACGGATAACTATAGTTGGCGCTGGATTTTTCTCATGAATCTCCCCGTCGGCCTTCTAACACTGCTCCTTGTGTTTACTTTTGTTGAGGATCCTCCATTTCTCAGGCGGACTACTCTTGCCCAGAGCAGAATCGACTACATCGGTTTCGGGCTGCTTGCCATCGGAATCGGCTTTCTGCAGATCGTACTCGATAAGGGGCAAGAGGACGACTGGTTCGGGTCCAACTTCATACTCACCCTCTCTGTTATTTCTGTTATCTGCCTGGTCAGCCTTATCGTGTGGGAACTGCTTGTTAAAGAGCCTATCCTGGACCTTCGGCTCTTTAAGAACGTCAACTTCGCGACATCCAGCATGATGATGTTCATGGTCGGAGCCGTGTCCTTTTCAACCACGGTTTTAGTGCCCCAGTTTCTCCAGAGTCTTCTTGGATACACGGCTGAAAGTGCGGGCATGGTCCTTTCTGCGGCCGCCGTGCTTCTGCTTATTGAACTTCCGCTCGTCGGTCAACTGACGGGTAAAATCCAGGCGCGTTACCTGATAGCCTTCGGTTGGGCAATGCTATGCATCGCGATGTTCTTCTCCACCGGCCGGCTAGATCTTGAAATAAGCTTTCCTTCCGCGACCTGGTTACGGATTGCACAGTATGTCCCCATGGGATTTATCTTCATTCCGGCAACCATGGTGGCCTACCTCGGATTGCCTCAAGAGAAGAGTAATGCCGTCGCCGGCCTGATCAATTTTGTGCGCAATATGGGCAGTAGTGTCGGGACATCCGCCGTGACGACCATACTGGCGCGGCGTGCGCAGGTTCACCAAGTGATGTTGGCGAGTCACACCAGCCTTACCAATCCGCTCTTTCGGGACTCAGCAGCGGCTCTGGCAGCTAGCCTCAAGCACGCAGGTGCTGACGAATCACAGATGCAGGCGTACCGCAGGATCTATGAATCCATGCAGAATCAAGCGTCGGCGCTCTCCTACATCGACACGTTCTGGATATTAGGAATTGCGACGGGAATCATGTTCTTGTTGTCGTTTCTGCTAAAGAAAAACAATCCCGGCAGGACAGGAGCGAAGGCACTCGCGCACTGATGCTCTAAGCGCTATCCTTCCCCCACTCGCGCATTTCCGCCAGTTCCACATCCCCGCCGCGCTTCTGACCCATAGGGCTCTTAGAAGCAACGTCTGCTGTTAGGAGCCGCCGCGTTCTTTCGGCCGCGGCAGATTCCCGGAGCCCGTCGGTCCCGCATGTCCGCCCGGAGTTTCCTTCTCCCGCTCGATCACCTGCTTCCAGGTCGCAAACGTCATTCGCTGGATCCCATGCCCGCCATTGGTATGCACCGAACACAACGGGCACCAAACACCCGCCAAAGTCTTTTCGCACTGCCCCGGATCATGCAAATTCGTCCATGCATACTCGGACGGCACGCCGTCGGGAAAGTTCATGCGCCGGTACACCATCTCCGGCTCGGCTTCCCCTTTCTCCATCGCCTCTTTAATCTCATCGAGCAGCTCCGCATTCTCCGGCACATACGCCGTGGTGGTCACGCCTTCGGTAATCCGGACCTCCAGCCACTGCTCCACCACCCCAAATGCCTGCTTCTTGCCCTTTTTCACCACGGAAACCGGCTTCTGCTTCGCCGCCTCAGCCTTCACCGCCTCTTTGGCTGCCCGTTCCGCCTCCTTCCGGGCTTTGTCTTCCTTCCGCTCCTCTGCTTTACGCTCCCGTTCGGCCTGTCGCGCCCGTTCGCGCTCTTCCGCCAACGCCCGCTTGGCCTCGAGGTCCTGTTTCTGCTCCATCCCGCGCAGAAACTGCAACTCGATGCGCCGTGCTGCCTGCTCCAGCCGCTCGGCTTGGTTAAACTCCGCCGTCCGGCTCTTCCGCCGCGCCTCAATCGCCCCCAGCGCTCGGTGAAACGACCGTTCCGCCGTCGTCCGGTACCGCCCCAGGCGCTCCCGCAGCTTCCACTGCGCTTCGCTCCACGCCAACGGATTCTGGCTTTCCAACCCCGCCTCCGCTGCATCGCACTGCTTCTGCACCCGCAGATACAACCAATGCGCCTGCGCGGTCTGCTCCACCAGTTCCAGCGCCGTCACCGCCGCCGGCTGAAAATCCTCCAGCCAATCCCGCCGCAGCGCCTCGAAAGCCTCGGGACACTCTCCCGGCAGGATCAGCTCCCGCGACGTACACCCATGCTTCCGCGCATTCTGGCTCGACCGCTGCTTCCCCTCCGGAGTCCGCGGCCCGGTACTCCGGCCGGGCAACAGGATATGGTCAAAAAGCGCACAGGGCGTTTGGTGCCCGTTGTGCGCGTCAATTTCGTCGGACTCCTGGTCGTTGGGCACTTCGGGCATCTCGCCCGAAACTCTAAAGCCCAGCCGTTCCACTCCTACCCAAAAACCGTCCTAAGCCACACAAACCAAAGAATCAACTTTATTTTTCTGGCCCGTGACAGTCTGTTTTAAGCGATCCGTTTTTGTTGGCCGCCCCGCAGGCTCATGTTGGCCGTGCCGTAGGGTCCTGTTGGCCGTCCCGCAGGGACTTCGTTTCGTAAAGTGCCCGGTCCGCCTTGTTGGTCGCTTACACCGATGGATCCTGAAATAGCCGGATTCCCGCAATCCCCTCAGCTCCCACGGCCATGCAAGCGGCCGCATTCTCCCAATTCACGCCGCCCAGGGCAAATACCGGCGTTTTTCCTGTGCACGCCTCCCGCAGCGCGCTCAATCCCACCGGTTCACTCTTTCGAGGACTGGCGAACACCGGCCCAAACGTCACAATATCGGCCTTCGCGGTTCGCACCTCCTCCAGCGTGTGGCACGAACGCGAGACCAGCAGCCCGGGAAGCGTTTGGCGGGGCGCACTCGCCGCCAAATGCACGCCATCCGCTCCCACCGCTAGCGCCACATCGGCTCGCGAATTGACCAGTATCTTCACCGGAACTTTGTGCGGAATCTTTGCCTGCCGCACTTCCAGCACCGCCAGCGTGAACTCGAACAACTGCCGCACCGGGACGTCCTTCTCCCGGATCTGGATAAAGTCCACGCCCAGGTGCATCTGGTCTCGAATCACCTCCAGCAAAGGCCGGAACCCTCCCAGGCTCTTGCGATCCGTGATGTAATAGCGCTTCATCGTCCTCTTCTCCGTTTCATGCCGCCCCGGCGAAATGGACCCGCGATGCCGGAATCTCCACCCGCAGTCGTTCGCTTCCCCGGAGCGCTTCGTACTCTCCCTCGTTCACAATAGCCGCGATACCGTGCTGTAGTTGCACGCGCATCCCGCCCGGCAAAGGCGTGGAGGAGAGTAAGCTTAATTCCATATGGTTCGTAATGGGACGCGTCTGTAGCGGGAGCACCTTGGTATCCGATTCCCGTATGCAAAGAAATCCGCGATCCCCGATGAAATGTCCTGGCAGATAGGCGCTCTCGATGCTGTGGCCAAAAACTTTTAGCGCGCTCGTGTTGCGCTGTGGATCGAGCGCCGTGATCTCGGCCGGCAGCACGTTATAAATCCCCAGCAGGCGCGCAATAGCGGCCGTCGCGGGCCGCCGCACTACCGCGTCCACCGGGCCCGATTGCACGAATCGCCCCTGGTCCATCAAAAACACAGTATCCGCTAATGCGAAGCACTCCTCCAGGTCATGCGTCACCAGCACCATGGGAACGTGTAAGCGTGCGTTGGTGGCCCGCAGCACTTCATAAAACGACTGCCGCAATCGCCCATCCAAGCCCCGTGTCGGCTCGTCCAGCAACAACACTCGTGGCTCTCCCACCAGTGCCCGCGCAATCGCCGCCCGTTGCTTCTGTCCGCCCGAAAGCTGCGCCGGTTTGCGCTCCGCCAGGTTTTCCAGTTCAAACGTCTGCAGTAGCTCGTTAATCCGCCGGTGCCGGTTCAATCCGCGCGTGCGTGCTCCCTGTGCCGCAGCCGCCGCAAACCGAAGATTGTCCCGGATCGTTTTGTGGGGAAACAACGCGTGGTCTTGAAAGATATAGCCGCACCGCCTCCTCTGCGGCTTCAAATTGACGCGTGTCTGTGAGTCGAAGTACACTTCTTCGTCCACCAGAATGCGTCCGTCATCCGGGCGCGCAAACCCGCTCAGGCAATTCAGCGTCAGCGTTTTTCCCGAACCGCTTGCGCCGAACAAAACCGTAATGCCTGCTTCGGCCGTTAACTCGACGTCGAGCTCGAACGCGCCTAGGTCATTGTGAGGCGGCAAGCGTTTGGTTAGCCGCGCATGAAGACTCATCGGGCTCTATCCAGCGCCGCTGCTCCGCGACATTCGGCCCAAATATCCCGCCGGCCACAACAGCGCGAGCGCCGTCACCGAAGCGACAATCACCAGCACCCGCGCCAGCCGTCCGTCGCCCGATTCCACCGCGTCGTAGATTGCCACCGACAACGTCTGCGTACTGCCCGGTATATTTCCCGCCACCATGATCGTTGCCCCGAAGTCCCCGAGCGAACGCGCAAACGCCAGCGCCGCCAGTGCCGACAATCCCCGCCTCGCCAGCGGTAATGTCACATGCCAGAACGTTCGCCATTCCGACGCGCCCAGGCTCTGCGCTGCCCACTCGTACCGGTAGTCCACGCTCTCCAGCATGGCCCGCGCCGCCTTGATGAAAAGCGGAGCCGAATGCAAAAACGCCGCCGCCACCGCTGCCTCCCAGGTGAATACCAGCGGCTGTCCGAAGAGCTTCTCGTACACATGGCCAAACGGCGACGCGCGTCCCACCAAAACCAGCAGGTAGTAGCCAAGCACCGTAGGCGGCAACACCAGCGGCAGCGTAATCAGGGTGTCAAGCAGGTTCTTTCCCGGAAAATTCTTGTGCGATAGAAGGTAGGCCACTGCCGTCCCGACCGTCAAAACCAGGAATGTCGTAATCGCCGCCACGCGCAAGCTCAGCGAAAGTGGAAACCAGTCTATGGACGATAATGCCGGCATCGTGTCAGGGGCGAGCGGAAGAAGGAATCACGATTATAGCTTCTGAAGCGAAGCTGGCTCGTCTCCAGCTTTATTCGGCAAGCGCCGGCACGGAGAAGGAAAACGTGGACCCCTGGCCCACTCTCTCCGATTGCACCCAAATTTGCCCGCCGTTGCGCTCCACCACGCGCTGACAGATCGCCAGCCCAATGCCGGTTCCAGGAATCTGCTGGCTGTGCAGACGCTTAAACACTCCAAAGATTTGTCTGTGATACTCGGGATCTATTCCCATGCCATTGTCTTGCACCGAGATAATCCAATCGAGACCTCTGCGCTCCGCGCTGATACTGATCAGCGGCCGCGCGGCGCTGCGATACTTGATCGAGTTGCCGATCAGGTTCTGGAATAACTGCACAAAATGCGCTTCATAGCCTGAAATGCACGGCAGCGGACCGCTCGCAATATCGGCGCTCGTTCCCGTGATCGCCTCGCTCAAATGCTCCAGCGCCCGCTGGAGCGCCCGGTTCAGGTCGACACTTTCCTTCGGCTGTTCAATGCTGCGCGAAACCGACGTATAGGCCAACAGGTCCTGAATCAGTAAGGAGATTCGCTTTGCGCCCGTGATAACGGTGTCCATCAACTCTCGTGAATCTTCGTCCAGCTTCCCTTCGAAGCGCTTGGCGAGAAGCTGCGTGTAACTGGTCACCATCCGCAGGGGCTCTTGCAGGTCATGTGCCGCGGCGAAACTGAAGCTTTCCAGGTCGGCGTTGGCCTGCCGAAGCTTGCCCTCATTCATTAGTTGCTCGTGAATATCGGTGCTGGTGCCCACCCACTTATAGATCTGGCCATCAGCGTTCCTTAATGGCCGCGCCCGGCTTAACAACCATCGCCACTCGCCCGAATGATGGCGTAGGCGTTGATTGATCTCGTAAGGTTCGCCTCTCTGCACGCACCGTGTCCAAACTTCCAGCGTCTCCGGAATGTCATCTGGATGTATCGCTTGTTCCCAGCGCCATCCATGAAAATCGGCAGGATTCATCCCCGTGAACTCACCCCATTGCTCGCTGAAATAGTCGACGTCTCCCTCCGGCGTCGCGGTCCAGATCAGTTGGGGTACAGTGGCCGCTAGCGTCCGGAATCGCTCCTCGCTCTCCCGCAGGGCTTCTTCCGCCCGCTTGCGGTCCGTGATGTCCAATACCGCGCCATTGAGAGATTGCGGGTTCCCCTCCGCGTCCAGCTTCGCTCTGCCACGGGCCGCTACCCAGCGAATATCCCCGTCCAAGCCCAACACCCGGTACTCCGGACTATATGGCCCGCCCGTTGCCAACGCCCGTCTCCGGGCAGACTGTACTCTCGCCAGGTCATCGGGATGGATTCGGCTGTAGTAAAGTTCCACTGGCATGCCGTCCGCGATCTGTTCCCGTGTTAGACCGAACAGCGCCGCTAGATTTCCATCGGGAATAATCGAACCGCCCACATGCCAGGTCCAGATTCCCATTTCCGCTACGTTGATCGCCGCCTCCAGCCGTTCCCGCGCTTGCCGCAGTTCTTCGGTATTGCGCCGCTGCGTGTCGATGTCGATCATGGCGACAATTGCCCCGACCATCTCGCTACCGCCGTCGTGGATCGGCGCACTCGTGATGCGTACCCAGTTCAGGGTGCCATCTCCACGTTGATAATGGACCTCCAGTTCCGCTTTCCCGCCCGTCTCCAACGTTCGCATCAGTGGATACTCATGGCTTTCCACCTGCCGCCCGTCCGCGTGGAAACTGACCCACTCCCTATAACCTTCTTTGTTGGAGGAGTGGATTACAGGATGCCGGCAGATCGTTTCAACCTGTTTATTTCCGAAGACGATTCGGCCCGACGGTGCTTCCGCAAACACAATCCCCACCGGCACCTGGTCCAACACCGCCCGCAGCCGCAAGCTTTCCCCGGCCAACTGCTCGGTCGGCTCGGGGACCTCGCCGGGGTGTTTGCCGCGTTCTTTCTCAGGTATTTGGCTCATCTCCGTTCTGCTTACATGGACGCATTTAAGGTGAATTTCCGTCGTCCGAAAGCCAAGCGCCGCAGATTCTGTACAGCAGCTTACTCTCCCTGATAAATAGTCATTAAAGTTGTTGAATCGGTTTCAGAACAAGAGTAGTATTCAGGCCAAGGAGTGTTTTCCGAATTATGAACCTGGCTGTTCACATCACCATTTGCGGAGTACTCATCGCCGCGGTTATCGGGCTTCTTCTGTATCGGAAGTGGCTGGAAGATTACTGCGACCACACCATCCATCTGCACAACGATGCTCACGACAGCAGCATTATAAATGCGCAGTCTGCGGAGTGCAGACGCGTTGAACTCATTGACAAGGCAAAGAACTACTTGATCGCGGCGGTCTCTCTTTACGCTCTCACGATCATCGCCATCGCGACCTATAACGCCTGGAATGCTGCCTAATCTGTCCGCCAGCCCTCCAAGGGGCTCTATGCTGAAGGAGTGTTTGTAAAAGTTCCTGGATTTTGTGCTGTTGCCGTTCTGGTTTGCTGTTGTGGCGGGCTGAATGCGCAGGACTCTTGGACATTCGCCGTCTCTGGTGACTCCCGCAACTGCGGTGATGTCGTAATGCCCGCGATCGCCAAGGGTGCGTTGGAGAACAATGCTGAGTTCTACTGGCATCTTGGCGATTTCCGGGCGATCTACAAAGTCGACGAAGACTATCGTCAGATTCATAAATCACGCCGGGGGAATCCGCTTAGCCTGGCTCGCTATGAGCACAGTGCTTGGCGGGATTTCATCAGCAGCCAACTTGTACCATTCGGTTCAATGCCCGTGTACCTTTCCTTTGGCAATCATGAAGTGATCCCACCGAAAACTCTGGGCAAAGCTCTTGTGACATTCAAGAAATGGTTGAATGCGCCAACGATTCGGAAACAGCGAACTCAGGATGACCCGGACGATCACGTGGTGAAAGCCTATTATCACTGGGTCCAGGATGGTATCGACTTCATCACGCTCGACAACGCCAAGGGCGATTTCAACAAGGCGCAAATGTTATGGCTGCACACCCTATTGCAGCGCGATGCAGCCGATGGAGGCGTTCGCGCTCTGGTGCTGGGAATGCACGAAGCGTTGCCCGAAAGTATTTCAAAGGTCCACAGTATGGAGCACTCCCGTGTTGGTGACGAGACCGGAACCGAGGCTTACCACTGGCTTCTCGATTTCAAAGCACGATCGGGGAAGCCAGTTTATGTTCTCGCCAGTCACTCGCACTTTTATATGGACGGGATATTCAATACGGAATATTGGCGTACGCACGGCGGAGTCTTACCCGGCTGGATTATTGGAACTGCCGGAGCTGTGCGTTATCCGCTGCCGCCTGATGCCAAGAATGCAAAGGCGGCCCAAACGCACGTCTACGGTTATCTCACCGGCTCCGTCACGGAATCGAAGAATGACCCGGTCCATTTTGTGTTTCACAAGCTGAACGAGGACGATGTCCCGCCGGGTGTCACAAAGCGTTTCACCCCGGCCTTTGTGCATGAGTGCTGGATCGATAATCCACCATTGAGTCGCCACTAGGAATCGCTACGCTGGCCCTCGACGTCTCCACCGCCGTTTTATTTTCCCGCGATTCCCGGACGCGATGCAGAACCACCCGGAGAATGGCGATAATCGGGACCGCGAAGAACATGCCCGGTATGCCGCCGATTGCATCTCCCGCGAGTACGGCGAACAGCACCAATAGAGGATGGACTTCCACGCCCGAACTCATCAGATACGGGTTGAGTACATAATCCTGGAAAACGCGGAAGCACCCCCAGAAAATCACAATCCACAACAGGCTGCCGGAACCGCTGATGCCGCAAACCAGAAGCATGACTACGCCCACTACCGCCGGTCCGATTACGGGAATAAATTCGCCGATGGCGGCCAGCCCTGCCAACAGGAACTCATACGAGTAACCCATTACTCCCAGAAAGATCACCCAGGCGATAAACGAGGCGATCGAGAGCAGGACTAACGCCCGAAGGTAATTTCTCAAGAGCGAATGAATGTCGTTCAGAATCTGGTCGAGCAGGCTGCGGTCTCGTCGCCCGTCGATAGTGTCGAGGACGGCCCGTCGGATGGTTCGCGCATCCTTGAGAAAGAAGAACGCCAGAATCGGTATGAGGATGACCGGAACGGCCGCCCCCAGGCCGGAAAGAATGCGCGGCCCGGCTTCCTGCAGGAATGGAACCACACTCGCCTGCAGATGAACTGCTTCAGTATTCAGAATGCCGATGACTTTCTCGCGCACCGGTTCCAGGAACGCCGGAAGCGGAAGCTTCGCCAAGCCGCCCCCCGTCACCAACGCCGGCAAATGCCTGGCTAGGCTGGTCGCCTCATCGGCAATCGTCGGAATCAGCTTAAAGCCGATGGCGACCAGCAGTCCAATTAGGAGAACGTAAACGACGGCAAGCGCCAGGTTGCGCCGCCTCCCTCCAAAAAAGCGTTCGATGATCGTAACAATCGGCGCCAGAATATAGGCGAAGAAAATGGCGCCGGCAAAGAGCAGAATGACGCCGCGGATGTAGTAAACCACGGCCAGCAGCAGCCCAAATACGAAAACCGTCCACACGGCCCGCAGCGCCCGATTGTCCAGTCCGAACGAACTGTCTCTACCAACTGGCATCGTTGTTAGACTAACAGGTGCTCGACTCGCTCGGAGTAGTTGTAAGAGAGTAGCTTCGGGCGGCAGGTGATATGCAGGGGTCCACGCGCGACATTCGGCAGGCGGTAGAAGAGCTGCGCCAACTGGAAGGAAAGCTTCGGTTGGGCGGCGGCCCAAAAAAGATCGAGAAACAGCACAGAGACGGCAAATGGACCGCCCGTGAACGCATCGAAGGCTTGGTCGACGGCTCGGTAGATGGTGGTCCAGCGTTTCTGGAGATCGGTCTGCTAATCGCCCACGACAAGCACGATGGACAAGCGCCGGGAGCTGGCGTGGTCACCGGACTGGCAAACATCGAGGGACGCCCGGCCGTCATCGTTGCAAACGATGCTACGGTGAAAGCCGGTGCCTGGTGGCCGGAAACGATCACTAAAATTCTGCGGGCCCAGGAGATCGCGATGCGGAACCGCGTTCCCATCGTTTACCTGGTGGATTCGGCGGGCGTGAACCTGCCGCTGCAGGACGGCATCTTTCCCGGTCAATATGGCGCGGCCCGGATCTTCTACTACAACTCACTGATGCGGCGCAGGCTGCGTATTCCGCAGATCGCCGCCGTGATGGGACCGTGTATTGCGGGAGGCGCGTATCTGCCCGCGCTAAGCGACGTCATCATTATGGTGGATAAGGTCAGCTTCATGGGACTCGGCGGTCCGAATCTTGTGAAGGGCGCGGTAGGCCAAGTGACCGATTCCGAAACGCTGGGCGGCGCGAAAATGCACACCACGGTCAGCGGCGTGGCCCATCACCGGGCTGCCGACGACGCAGCTTGTTTGGCGCTAATCCGGCAGCAAATCCGGCAAATGCCCGCTCCGGCATCGAAGCAGCCGGGGATTGAGCCGCGCTTTCCTCCCGAAAAAGTGTACGGGATCATGCCTGGGGATCACCGCTTGCCTTATCGCATGGAAGATGTAATCGGGTCGATTGCCGATGGCGAGGAGATGGTGGAGTTTCAACCTGAATTTGCCCCGGAATTTCTTTGCGCCACCGCTCGTTTGAACGGGCGCAGCATCGGCGTCATCGCCAACCGGCGCGGCTTTCTGAAAACGCATAGCGGCCCCCGTATTGGCGGCATTGTTTATACGGAATCGGCGCGCAAGGTCGCCTATTTTGTCGAACACGCCGAGCGCCGCCGCCTGCCGCTGCTTTATATTCAGGACGTCTCCGGCTTCATGGTGGGCGTCCAAGCCGAGGCCGAGGGAATTATACGCGCGGGAGCCGAAATGGTGGAGACCATGGCCTGCACGACGGTGCCAAAGATTGTGTTGACGATCAATCACGCGAGCGGCGCGGGCTACTACGCGATGGCGGGGCAGGGTTTCGATCCGAACTTTACGTTTTCCTGGCCTACCGCGCGCATTGGCGTCATGGAAGGAGACTCGGCCGTGCAGGCGGTTTTCGGCCCGGAGCTTGACCGGTTGAAAGCGGCGAATCAGCCGGTACCGCCGGAGTTGGAGGCGAAGATTGCGCAGACCCGCGCTGATTACGAACGCTGGCTGGATGCGAAGTATGCTGCGGCACGCGGCCACTGCGACGCGGTGATCGATCCAGCGCAGACCCGACAGGTGCTCGATTTTGCCTTCGATGTCGCTTGTGCGCATGAAGGAACCGATCATCTGCCGGTGCAGTTCATGAGCTCTGGCATGGAAGGAATCGGACAATGATACGGATTGCGAACGGACAAGGGTTTTGGGGCGACTGGTTGGAAGGCCCGGTGCGGCTAGTGGAGGGTGGACCGCTCGATTACCTGACCCTCGACTATCTGGCGGAAGTGACAATGTCCATTCTGCAGAAACAGCGGCATCGGGATCCGAATCTTGGCTATGCCCGTGATTTTCCGCCGCTGATCGCGCGAATCAGTGAACGGATCAAGAGTTCAGGCATCCGCGTCATCGCAAACGCAGGCGGCGTAAATCCTGTTGCTTGTGCGCGGGAAGTGCGGCGATTGGCCCCGCAGTTGAAGGTAGCGGTCGTGCTCGGGGATGACATTCTGTCGGGGATTGACGATCTGCTGCAAGCGGGACAGGAACTGCGCAACATGGATACGGGCGCGCCTATCGCCGATATTCGTGAACAGATACAGAGCGCCAATGTGTATGTCGGCGCTTTTCCCTTAGCGGCAGCGTTGCGGACCGGCGCGGATATCGTGATCGCCGGACGTTGCGCCGATGCGGCATTGTCGCTGGCCCCGATGATTCATGAATTTGGCTGGAAGGAAGACGATTGGAATTTGCTGGCTGTGGGGATTGTCGCGGGGCACGTGATTGAGTGCAGCACGCAGGCGACGGGCGGCAATTGCCATCTCGATTGGCAATCGACGCCGGACTTCGCCCATATTGGCTTTCCCATCATCGAAGCGAGCACAGACGGCGAGATGATCATCACCAAACATGCGGGAACTGGCGGGCGCGTGACCCAGGGCACCGTGAAGGAGCAACTGTTGTACGAGATTGGCGACCCGGCCCAATACATGACGCCCGATGTGATCGCGGACTTTCGGACAATTCAACTTGAAGATGTGGGGCCGGATCGCGTGAGTATCAGCGGTATAAAGGGCCTGCCGCGCCCTCAGAAATTGAAGGCGTCCATTTCTTATCGTTACGGTTGGAAAGCAGTGGGCACGCTGGTGTATTCGGCTCCCGAGGCTTTGGAAAAAGCGCAGGTGGCGAATCAGATGGTGCGGCAACGATTGTCGGAGCTTCCCTTGCACTTTGAGAAGATCCACACGGAATTTTTCGGCGTGAATGCATGCCATGCGCACTTGGCTCCGGTGATCGATGAGCCGGCGGAAGTACAATTGCGCATCGGTGCGCGAAGTGGAGATAAGGAGAGCATCGAACGGTTTACGCGCGAGTTGATTCCCTTGGTACTGAACGGGCCGCCGACGGCAACGGGCTACGGCGAAGGGCGTCCGCAGGCGCGGGAAGTCGTGGCGTACTGGCCGGCGCTGGTGCCGCGTGACGCGGTTTCTTCGCGAGTAGAGGTGATTGAGTGATGGTGCGGCTATCACGTATTGCTCACGCGCGGTCCGGCGACAAGGGCGATATTTCGAATGTGGGTTTGATCGCCAAGGATCCTCGGCACTACGAACTGCTAGCGCGTGAGGTGACGGCGGAGCGGGTGAAGTCGCATTTCGGCGAGTTGGTGAAGGGCAAGGTGACGCGCTACGAGTTGCCCAATCTGCATGCTTTGAATTTTGTGTTGGAACAGGCGCTGGATGGCGGCGGCACCATTTCGCTGCGGACCGACGCGCAAGGCAAGACACACGGAGCGGCATTGCTCGCGATGGAAATCGAAGTGGGGTCCGATGAATTTACTCGTTAAACGTGAAGAGCGGGTGCTGCGCATTACGCTGAACCGGCCGGTGAAACGGAACGCGCTCACGTCGGAGATGTGCTCCGGCATCGTGGACGCCATCACGACGGCGCAGACCGATCGCGGCATTGGGTCAATCTTTATCACGTCAAATGGACAGGTATTTTGCGCTGGAATGGATTTAGATGAGGCGATGGAATCGCCGGATTCCGGGCTGGCTCGATTGCATGACAGGCTGTTTACGATCGGGGCGCGTTCGTTGAAGCCGATTGTGGTGAGTGTGGATGGGCCCGCGTTGGGCGGAGGATTGGGCCTGGTGGCGCAAGGGCACGTTGTGGTGGCCGAGCCAGGAGCGGTGTTTGGGTTACCTGAGATTCACATCGGATTGTGGCCGTTTCTGGTGTATCGTTCCGTAGCCGCAGCATTGGGATCACGGCGCGCGCAACAGTTGAGTTTAACGGGTGCCACATTTACGGCAGCGGAGGCGATGCATTGGGGACTGGTGCATCATGTTTGCCATCCGCCGGTGGACGAGCAAGCACGCGGCGCGGCCATTGCGCGGGATTTGGCGAGAGCTAGCCCTAAGGCAATCAAAGCGGGGATGCAGTACGTTCGTGTCGCGCGTGGCAAATCATGGACCAAGGCGGGTGAGCTTGCGATTGGATTGCGTGACCGGTTAATGGAGAGCGAAGACTTCAAGGAAGGATACGCCGCCTTTAAGCAGCGGCGCGAGGCACGCTGGCCCAGCTTGAGCCTGAAGGAAACGCCAAAGTAAGAGAATGAAAAAGGTATTTTGAAGTACGTCGCTTTCTTGTTGCTTGCGGCTATGCCGTGCCTTGCTATCCCTAGTTCACCGACGTTTTACAAAGACGTTCTGCCGATATTGCAAGAGCGTTGCCAACGCTGCCATCGCCAGGGCGAGATGGCTCCCATGCCGCTTGAGACCTATGAGCAGACACGGCCCTATGCGCGAGCGATCCAGCAGGTGAGTCGGGAGAGAAATATGCCCCCGTGGTTTGCCGACGCCCACTTTGGAAAGTTCTCGAATGATCCATCGTTGACTCCCGCGCAAATTCAAACGTTTTCGGCGTGGGCCGACGCGCATGCGCCGAAAGGGAATCCGCATAATGCGCCGCCGCCCGTGCATTGGACGGAAGGCTGGAATATCAATAAGCCAGATGTGGTTTTGGAAATGCCGCAGGCGAAGAAAATTCCCGCCAGCGGCGATGTGCCGTATCAGTACATCATCATTCCCACGCACTTCCGAGAGAACCGCTGGGTAAGAATGTCAGAGATTAAGCCGAGTAATCGCATGGTGGTGCATCACGCCGTGGCTTACGTGCGCGGTCCAAAGTCGCAGTGGTTGCGAGGTGCGCCGGTGGGCGTTCCGTTTAGCGCGGATGATCTGCCGACCGCCGCGCAGCGCCGGGACGCGATGTGGACGACGAGCGACATTCTGCTGGTGTATGCGCCGGGTAGTTCGCCAGACCGTTGGCCCGACGGCTTCGCAAAACTGGTGCCCGCAGGAAGCGACATCGTGCTGCAGATGCACTACACCACGCACGGCATGGCGACGGAAGACAGAACACGCATTGGAATGGTGTTCTCCAAAGAGCCGCCGCGGAAACGCGTGTTGACTTTGCAGTTGACCAATGATCGTTTTGTGATTCCGCCGGGCGATCCCGACCATCGCGTGGAAGTGCATGGAAGTCTGCCGAACGATGCACTGCTGTTGAGCTTTTTTCCGCATATGCATCTGCGCGGGAAGACGTTCGAATACAATATTCTTGAACCGGGCGGCAGAGTACAAACACTGCTGCGCATTCCGCACTACGACTTCTACTGGCAGTTGAGTTACCGGCTGCAAGATCCCATGCCGTTGAAGGCAGGAACGGTGCTACAAGCAGTGGCCACGTTCGATAACTCGAAGAACAATCCGCATAATCCGGATCCGGATTCCGCGGTCACATGGGGCGAGCAGACGTGGGCCGAGATGATGGTAGGGTTCTTCGATGTGGCCGTGAATCCGAATATCGACAAGCAGGAGTTCTTTATCAGGGCAGCGAAGAAGAGATGATGTCTTCCGGTGACCAATCTTCATAGAGAGTCTTCACGAGTTCGTCGAGGGCGCGGTCGGGATCGGGAGCGACGAGGACTTCGCGGTTGAACGCGGCGAAGAGTGGGAGCGCGAAAGGCGAAGGCCGGGGAAGATCGTAGATTTCGAGCGGTATTTCGTAGATGCGTTTCGCTTCTTCGAGCGCGCGAGGCGCGTCGCATTGATCTTCTAGTACTTCGCGGATGGCCTCGCGGACCAGCGGATGGTCAGGCTCGTATTCCATAAGAGTTTTGTAGAGCAGGCTGCCGCTCCAGCTTGAAGCGCGGGCGGTGACGTTTCCGCGTGTGGTGCGGCGCGGTAATAGCTGGCCGATTTCGGCGATGTGGCGGAAGGATGTGCCCAGCGTTTCGGTGGTGGAGAGAGTGTGGCGCAGATCTTCCATCCAACCGTCGGGGTTGAACGCTTCGTGAAGAATGGCGGCGTCGATTTCGGTGCGCGAATCCATGGAGAGAAGAAAGCTGTGATCGTCGAAGTTAGCGACTACGCTTGCGCCTTTTCCAATGCGCGCGCCGGCTACCCAGGCGAGCGAGCGATTTACGGCGCGCCCCGCGACGACGTGGATCAGAAGCAGCATGTTGCGCCCGTTGACAATACGCTCGGCGAGCACTGGCGAATCCGTTGGAATGGGCAGTGCGCGGCAGTGATGGGCGAGAAAGCCGCCGATGCGATGCGCGACGTTATTGTCAACCTTGTAGGTTTTGAGGAGATGCGTTTCGCAGGCGGATGCCCCGCCTTCATTCCAGTTAGAGCGTAACTCGCGGCGGAGTTTCAGTTCCTCTTGGGCAAGTTGCGCTGTCAGCGGCATCTTGTTGCCCATCCAGCGCGGTGTTTTTACTTGTTCGCCTGCAGCCGGTTCGACAACAGCGGTGTTTTGATGTAGTTGTTTCACACGCACAGGGCGGCCTCCCATGATGAACGCTTCATTGGGCTGCAGCCCGGCAATAAAAACTTCTTCGACGCTACCTAATGGGCGATTCTTTGAGGAGACGACCTTCACCTGATAATCGGTGCTGATGACGCCGAGGTTCATGTAATAGTTGCGGGCGGTCTTACGATCGGCGACGCGGAACCGGTCGCCGTTCAGGACGATTTTGCCGAAGGTGCCATAGGGGCCGAGCACTTTGCCGTGACCGGCAAGGTACTGGATCACGTCGTCGAAGTCTGCGCGAGAAAGATGTTGGTAGGGACCGGAGTTTTTGATAAGCGCGAAGGCGTCGTTGCAATTCCATTCTTCTTCGATGCCCATGCCAAGCAGTACCTGCGCAAGAACATCCAGCGGCGCGCCGGGAATGCGGAGTGCGTCGAGACGGCCTTCGCGGGCGGCTTCGCGCAGGGCGACGCACTCGATCACGTCGGGAAGATTAAGAGGGACCAGAGCGCCTTGCGCCACGCCATCGACGCGGTGACCACTGCGGCCAAGACGCTGGAGGCCACGGCTGACGCCTCGGGGCGTTCCGATGAGCAGGACTTGATCGACGCTGGAGAAATCGACGCCCATTTCGAGACTGCTCGACGCTACAACTGCTCTCCAATAACCGGTCTTGAGGCCGTCTTCAATGATGATGCGTTCTTCGCGATTGACGGAGCCGTGATGAACGGCGATCTGGTCGTCCCATTGCGGTAGCAGAATTTTGAGCGCGAGGCCAAGCCGTTCGACGCCGGAGCGAGTGGTGAGAAAGATCAGACTGCACTTTGCCTTTTCCACCAGGGCAGCCACAGTATGGGCGATGCGAAACGGATTGTAGCCGGCGGGCGGGAGCCAGGATTTCGGCTCCGGCGCGACGACTTCCAAGCGATGCGATTTGCGAACATCGCTTTGAGCGGTGGCGCAGGGTCTGGTACCGCAGAGCAATTGCTGAATGGCGTCAATGGGCCACGCCGTAGCCGAAACGCCGATGCGCTGCAAAGGGCGGCCGACACGATGCTCCAGACGCTCTAGGCAAAGAGCCAGCAGCGAGCCTCGTTTATTTTCGGCAAAGGAATGGATCTCGTCCACGACAACGGTATCGGGATCGAAGCCGGCACTACGCCAGGCACTTTGCGAGAGAAGAGAGCTGAGGCTTTCGGGCGTCGTCATGATGAGGTGCGGACGATGCCGTCCCTGGCGATTACGCTCGTTGAGGGCAGTATCGCCGGTGCGGGTCTCCATGCGAATCTGTTGCGCGGGAGCAAGCGTTGCGTTCACAGCATCGAGTGCGGGCGTTAAGTTGCGATGAATGTCGTTGTCGAGAGCCTTTAGCGGCGAGACGTAAATGGCGCAGACGGCGTTTGGAAGCTTGCTGGCGGCGGCACGACCAGCGAGACGGGAGAGGACGGACAGAAACGCCGCGAGAGTTTTACCGCTTCCGGTTGGTGCCAGGATAAGCGTATTTTCTCCGCGTAGCGTGTGAGGCAACGCGCTTTGCTGTATGTCGCTGAGTGCCGGATATTGCGATCGAAACCAAACGGCTACCGACGGATGCAGCGCGGCGACGATGTCGTTCTTACTGGAGCGAGGCTTGGTAGAGCGTTTCGACTTGGGCGATGTCATCACAATCCTCAGGCCTCTTATCTTGACGCCAGCGCAAGATGCGGGGGAAGCGGAGCGCATAGCCACCTTTGTGACGGCTGCTTTTTTGCACGCCGTCGAAGGCTACTTCGAGAACGATCTCCGGACGAACGAGCATGACGCGTCCGAATTTATCGGTAGAGGCGGCGCGCAGAAGCCTTGTGAGCTGTTTGATTTCCGTATCGGTGAGTCCCGAGTATGCTTTGCCGATATTGGCGAAGCCGTCGCCGGAACGAACGGCAAAGGTGTAATCGGAGAATACGGTGGCACGGCGTCCATTACCTTGCTCGGCGGCAGTAATGACGACGTCGAGCGTTCCGTAGGGGCGCTTCAGTTTATGCCAAGCACCGCTTCGCTTTCCGGGCTCATAGATGCTGCCGCGACGCTTTAATAGTAGACCTTCGTTGCCGCGAGCGCGGGCGGCGGTGAACAGTGTTTCGAGGTCGGCATGCGTTGCTATCTGGTGCTGGGGTGAAAGAAGCAGCGGCGGCAATGGGATGAAGAGTTCGTTCAAGATGCGCCGGCGTTCTTCGAATGGGTGTTGCAGCAGCAGTTCTCCGTTACGATAGAGCACATCGTAGGCCATGAAGACGACCGGTATCTCCGCGATCAGTGTCGCCCGGACCTGCTTGCGGGCGATGCGCTGCTGAAGAACGTTGAAGTTGAGAGCACGGCCATCGCGATAGGCAAGAAGTTCGCCGTCGATGAGCCCATTACCCGCGACCTTTGCGAAGGCTGCCACGATTTCCGGGAACGCAGTCGTCACTTCCTCCATTCCGCGTGAATAGAGACGGACCTGGCCTTCCGCAAAATGCGCCTGCGAGCGGATACCGTCGTACTTGTCCTCAGCGATCCAATCGGCGGGCGAGGGGAGATCCTCCACACGATCCAAGGGCTTCGCCAGCATGAACTCCATGGGATGAAAAAGGCGCGCTTCAATCGCTTCAAGCTCGCCACGACGGGCAGCCAAGGCAACGTAAGCGAGATCGCCCAAGCGGTTGTTCGCATCGCGTACCGCGGCAGGAGTTGTACCGCAAGCAGACGCCACGGCCTCCTCCACCATCTTCTCCATCAGGCCGATGCGAAGGCCACGCGTAATTACTTTGACGAAGTACTTCATCGTGAGCGGGCGGTACCGGCGAAAGGTCTCGACCAACAGTTCGCGTTTGCGGGCGGTGAGCCGCGCGCGGAAGAGTCTTTGATAGATGCTATTAGCTTCGGCGAGCTGGAGCGGTTCTTCGGCGCTGATACCGCGGAGGAGCAAGCCGGTGGTTTCACCGCTGTCGCCGACCTCCGAATAACAGATGCTCAGGATCTTAGGCTCCCATCCGGTTGCGGTTTGTAAGGCGTCACGCAGGAGACCGCCGCCGATAGAGAGCTTTGTTTTCTCTTCGACTTCGAACAGCGTGTGATTGGCCGTGCCTTCCAGGACGGGCCCGCTGCCGAGGAACTGCACGGCGAGCGCAAGATCTTCGTCCGGCAATCCGCGAAAGTAATCCGCGAGCAGGGCCACCTTTCGCAAACGGCTTGCGTGCTTGGCGATCTGCTCGCAGACGAGAGCCAAATGGTCCATTACCCTTCGGCCTCAATGTTCGTGCGGGCGCTGGTACGCTGGGGAGCTGCCGCGGAGTAACCGCGCGACTGCAGAATGGTTGCAAAGGGCACCGTGTAGCCATGCACTACGTCGATGTGCTTTGCGCCGGACTGCGCGACCAGCGAAAGAAGTTCATCGAAATCGGCGTGATCGGAGTAGGGAATGAGCTCTTCCGCATTAGCACGGGTTCGCGCGTTGTCGAGCGCTGCCCAGCCCGATACATAAGCCATGCGGATGTTCTTCCCGCTGGCTTCGAGAGCGCTGCCGTGTGTGGGAATGACCACGAGTGCTTTTCCCGCCGTTGATTGCGCCTGGTAAGGCTCCCATCCGGAAAAACTGTAGCCGTGTTCTTCGTAGATCGGAATGAACTTTGCGATGGCTCCGTGAACAGCGGTGCGGATGCCGGCTTGGCACAGGACATGAACAATCTCCTGGCCGCGACCCAAGCCATAACCGATGAAGGCAGGAACGGAATTTTCTTCCAAACACGCGCGGGCGAAGTGAACGATTTGGTCGACGGCCTGTTCACGAGGAAGAAGCTTGTAGATTGGCAAGCCGAACGTGGATTCGATGATGAGACGATCGCAAGGGATACCTTCGGTAGTTTCGCCGCAGAGGGGCGGGCGCAGCTTAATATCGCCGGTATAGACGAGGCGCTCTCCTTTCCATTCGATGAGCAGTTGAGCCGCGCCAAGAATGTGGCTGGCAGGAAAGGCCGTCAGACGTGCTCCGTTCCAATCCATGCTTTGGCCGAAGTCGAGCGGTAGCGGTTCCGGCTCTTCTTCGTTCTCCTCGACGGAGAGCCGCATGCGATAAAAACGCAGGGTGGTGGGCGTCCCGATGGCTTTACCGTGACAACCACGGGCATGATCGCTGTGGCCGTGGGAGATCCAAGTGGCCGCGCATCCATCGGTATTGTCGAGCCAGAGATCGATAGCGGGCAGAAAGATACCTTCTTCTCGAAATTGTATTTCCATGTGCGGTGACGATGGCATTCAGGCAGAAAAAGCCCGTAGCTGATGAGATGAAAAATAACGCGAATCCGGCTCAGGCGTCATCACAATTTTGACGAGCGCGTTGGCAATGACCAAGGAGAAAATCGCACGCTAGACGCAGACCTGCAGGAACTGGAAAATCATCCGTCCCGACAGCGATGGATGACCTTTGTCCTGTTGGCGGCTGGAATTTACAACGTTCTTTGGGGAGTACAGGCGGTTTGCTGGCCAAACTGGTTGTTTCACTGGGTCGGCCTGACGGCGCCAGACTACCCGGAGATTTGGCAATGCTCCGGCTTGGTTATGGGCGTTTGGGGGTTTGGATATCTGGCGGCGGCTGCCTATCCGGTGCGTAACTGGCCCATTGTGCTGGCGGGGCTGTTGAGTCGCGTTTTCGAGGCGCTCGGTTTTCTGATCGTTGGGGCGGAGCATCGGCTGCCGTGGAAATTCTGCGGCGCGATCATCGCAAACGATGTCGTCTGGTTTCTGCCGTTGGGCGCAATCCTGTGGTTTGCGCATAAAGTGCACGGAGACTCACGACGGTATGCTTCGCCTGAGATTCAACGGTTGGCGCTTCGCACGCGGACGAACAAGGGACAGACGCTGCTGGAGATGTCGATAGAAAAGCCGCTGCTGATTATCTTTTTGCGAACAGTCGATTGTCCCTTCTGCCGTGAAGCCCTGACGAATATCGCGGCAGAACGTTCGACCCTGAAGCGAAGAGACGTGGAAGTTGTGCTGGTCCACATGGGTGAAGACCAGATGATGCACGAATTTTTGCTTCCCTATGGATTGAGCGATCTTCCGAGAGTGAGCGATAAGGGGCTCAGCTTGTACCGTGCTTTTGGATTGCGGCGGGGTTCGTTGTGGAGCGTAGTGGGCCCACCGGTTTGGATTCGCGGCGTGGTGCGGCTGATTCAGTATGGCGCGGGACGACTAACGCCGGACTTGCTCCAGATGCCCGGAGTGTTTATGGTGTTTCACGGGCAAGTGCTGTGGAACTTTGTCCATCAGTCCATTGCGGACCAGCCCCGGTATGAAGACATACCGATCTCATCGTAATAATCGCATGGGGTCAGTTATTCAAGAAAAGGGCACAGAGCCTATCGAGGAATTTTTGGACATCGTCGGCGTGACCGGGCGTGGCGTTGACCATGATGGAAAACGCGATCCAACGGCCATGCAACGTTTCGATGTATCCGCTGAGTGCGTTGACATTCGCGAGAGATCCGGTTTTGGCGTGAATGCGGTTCGCGTTGCGGACTCCTTGAAAGCGATGCTCGAGAGAACCATCGACGCTTCCGATGGGCAGGGAGTTTACCCAGGCATAGCGGTTGGGGCTGGCCCACAGGGAACGGAGAAGCGTGACGGTGGAGTCGGGCGTTGTCAGATCCTGGCGTGCCAGGCCGGAGGCGTCGGCGAACGCAAAGCCGCTACCTTCTTTCGTGATGCCGATCTCGGAGAGAAACTTCCCGCGTTCGGCGAGGCCACAGGCGAGAGAGCCGTCTCCGTGGGTGTGCGCTACCTCGCGCAATAGCATTTCCGCATGGAGATTTTGGCTTACTTTGTTTATCACCTGAATGATTTGCGTAAGCGGGGCGGATTCGTGGGAAGCAAGGACGATTCCAGCGGCCTGCGCTAAAACGGACGCTGTATATGGGAGGTTGTCTTCGACTCGGTACTTGGAACGCGGCGCGCCGCGTACTGTAATGCCGTCATCACTGAGGACGCTGATGAGCGATTCGGCTGCAAACAAGGCGGGATCTTCGACGGCGACGTCCTGTTCCCAGGCGGGGGAGTAGCGTCCGATGGTTCCCCAAAGGACAAGTTCATTGCTGCCGGGCGCACGCTTGACCTTAATCTGACATTTGCGGGAATCATCGGTGGTGACTTCGTTGAGGATGATGAAGTTGCCGATCGAGGGGCGAAGTTCGAGATCGGCAAGCTGGCCGGTTTCGGTGGGCTCGATTTTGAGCGATACGGCGTTATCGTTCACGGCCAAGGCGCTGACCGGCGCGCCGTAGCCGTAGATGCTGTCGTCGAGCGTCCAACCGTCGGGATAGCGGTCATCAGGATAACGAGTGGAAACCCCGGTGACATCGCCATCGATTTCTCGAATGCCTTTGGCGGCAAGCTGCGCGGCGAGTTCCCGAAGCACTGCCAGTGGGTCGCTGTCTTTGTCGTCCACACGATAGGGGAGCGCACGGCCGGACAAGTTGGGGTCGCCGCCGCCCACCAGTTGAAGATCGGACAAGGTGGACTGGCCGGGAGTCCAGGCTCCGGTGGTCCGAAGATCGGTTTGAAATTTGTAATCGGGACCGAGGCGTGTCAAGGCCAACGCGGTGGTGTAAAGCTTGGCGTTCGATGCTGGCGTGAAAAAGTGGCGGCTATTTTCTTCCGCTAGTATTTGGCCTGTGAGCACGTCAACGAACTTGTAGCCGAGGTCGCCTCGTTCGACGGCGGGAAATTGTTGAAGCAGCGTGTCGATGCGCTTAGAATCGTGATTTTCGGCTGGCGCTTTCGCGCCGGTTTGGGCGGAAAGAATAGACGCTACGGCGAGCAGAGCGGCTAGAAACTTAGGCTGCATGGACACTGCGCGTTCCTATTACGGATGAATATTAGCCCCGGCGTGCTGCGCGGCGGCCTTTTCGATGGAGGCTTTCTCGGCGGCGGCTTCCTCCGGGAATTGCGGATGAGAAAGCGGGTGGGCGTGACCTTCGTGGCAGGTGAAGCAACGGACGGCGGGGTGGCCTTCGAAATTATTCTGGTCGATCGCGGCAGCCATATTGATCATCTTGCGTGCGGTCCGCTTCTCTTTCTTATCGTCGGAATCGAATTTATGAGCGACGTGGCAGAATTCGCAATTCCGGTTGAGCGACCAGGCGAAGTAGTGCATCTGGTTGATAAATTCAGATTCGGGCAGCACTTTCAATGAGGCGGTCTTGACGTTCTTGAAGTGAGCCCCGGCCAACTCTTCCGGCTTGCGGAGTGGATCTCCCACTGCATCGGGCTGTTTTAGCAGACATACGGTGCTTTCCATCGTTTTGCCGTCGTGATGGCTGGAGATTTCGACCGTCAGTGTCTTGCTGTCCGGCGAGAGTTTGTAGGTGCGTGTAAAGGTATCGGACCGGCCAGCCACTTGTCCCGTAACAGTCAGCGTGTTGCCTCCAGAAGAAGCTGTCAGACGAGTGGGAACGCCTTCATAAGAAAGAACGGCCGGCTTGCTGTTGTCGAAGACTTTGAGTACGGAGCGCTGCTCGCCGCGTTCGCCCCAGATGCCCGTGGTTTCGATAATCTGGGGTGCTGTTTCTTTCGTGCGCGGGTTGACTACGGCGGTCTTGCGCTCAATGATGACCAGGTAATTGCTCGGAGCGCGACCGGGCGGGATGTTGAGTTTGCTTTTTTGTAAGTCTGCTTTCCAGACTCCGGTGATATCGGGGGACTGAGCAGCTAAAGCGAATGTGCTGAGCAGGGCTAGAACGACGATCTTTCTCATGGGTTGGCGAAAAGTATAGCAGCGTGTTCGCCAGGAGAGAGTGGCTACCATTTGATCCGCTTCAGTCCGGAAACGAAATCGAAATGCTGATCGCGCGTCAGGATCGGCAACGAATACTGACGAGCTAGCGCGGCAATCCAAACGTCATTTGCGGGTATCGGTCGCCCTCGGCGCTTGAGTTCCTCACGGATATCCGCGTACTGCTCGGCTGTTTCACCGTCCACTGCAAGCACCCGGTAAGCCGGAATCCACTTCGCAAGCCAAGCTTCATATTTGGCCCGCTCGCGCGATTGGCGAATGCCATACCGATACTCGCCCAGCACAATAACCGGAACGGCTATTTCCGCCGTCTCGCGAAAGATCGATTCCAGCGCTAAATCGCCGTCCGCCACGGCGGATAGTCCGTTCGTGTCCACGATCACTCGCTGTCCTCGGGTTCAAGTTGACCGAATTCTTGCTCGATTATTCGATTGATCTTTACTGTTTCTTTGTGCAAGTGGCGCAATTTCCCAAAAGATTCCAGCCATGGCTTATCTTCCGTGTCGGTAGTCCGTAGCTTGTCCGTTAAGGCCTCTGACACCAAGGCACGTAGAGGAATCCCGCGCTGGGCGGCGACCGATTTCGCGCGGCGGAAGAGTGCGTCGGGAACTTCTATCGTTGTCTTCACTTGACCTATTTTCCCATATTTATGGGAGGTTCGTTCGGAGAGGATGCTGGCCTGAACGGACGGGATTCGCGAGAATAGAAGCTTCGATGTCAGCTCTGAAATTTGAGATTGAGGCGGTGTGTCCGGAGACGGGAGCGCGCGCGGGCCTGCTGCATACGGCGCATGGAATGATTGAGACACCTGTGTTTATGCCCGTCGGCACGCAAGCGACCGTCAAGGGGATCACCCAGCGCGACCTGCAGAACGACCTGGATGCGCGCATTATTCTGGCGAATACTTATCATCTATTTTTGCGGCCGGGGCACGAGCGCATTGAGCGTCTTGGCGGCTTGCACCGGTTTATGGCGTGGCCGCGAGCTCTTTTGACGGACTCCGGCGGGTTTCAGGTATTTAGTCTTGACGCGTTGCGCAAGGTGAGTGAGGAAGGGGTGCTGTTTCGGTCGCATTTGAACGGCGATCCCCATCTTTTTACGCCCGAAAGCACCGTTGACGTGCAGTTGGCTTTTGGGAGCGACATCATGATGGTGCTGGATGAGTGCCTTCCTCATCCGACCACGCATGAAGCGGCACTGGCATCGATGCACCGGACCATCCGCTGGGCGCAGTGCGGCTTTGCGCATTACCGGCGGCGCGAGAAGGGTCTGCATTGTGCGCTGTTCCCGATTGTGCAAGGGTCCATGTATCCGGACCTCCGGAAAACATGCGCGGAGGCGTTGTTGGAACTCGATGCGCCGGGGTACGCCATTGGCGGACTGTCGGTCGGCGAACCGCGGGAGCTGAGCCAGGAGATGGTGGCCGTAACGGCTCCGTTGTTGCCGCAGGACTGCCCCCGCTATGTGATGGGTGTGGGCATGCCGGAGGAACTGCCGCAGTATGTGGCCCAAGGAGTGGACATGATGGATTGCGTGTTGCCGTCGCGGAATGCGCGGAATGGATATCTATTTACATCGGCGGGAAAAGTGGTGATTAAACATGCGGCGTATGCCGATGACGACAGCCCGCTCGACGCCGAATGCTCCTGTTATACGTGCCGGACGTTTACGAAAGCGTACCTGCGACATCTCTATCAGGCGGGTGAAATTCTATTTTCCACGCTGGGGACGCTGCACAATGTGTACTATTATCTTGACATTATGCGCCGGATGCGCAAGTCTATCTTGCTTGGGCAGTTTCCTGATTTTCTAAGAGCCTCGCGGCAGAATGACATCGCCGCCCTCTGAAACCCCCTGCAGTAAACTCAATACTTCTATGCCGCTTTCGTTCCTGTTGCAAGCCGCCACGGCCAACACAAACTCGTTCCTGACCGGGTTGCTGCCGATCATTCTGATGATCGCGATCTTCTATTTTCTGGTGTTCATGCCCATGCGGCGTCAGCAGAAGAAGCAGAAGGATATGTTGAAGGCGCTCGAAAACGGTCAGATGGTGCAGACCAGCGGCGGGATTATCGGGACAATTGTTGGCGTGAACGATGATACGCTAATTATTCGCGTGAAGCCGGACAACCTGAAGCTGCAAGTATCGCGCAGCGCCGTGACGAGTGTGGTTCAATCGGACGAACAGGTGAAGAAGTAGGCCGGGGAAGCGCGACCCACCTTTTTATTTGTAAGCAGAAATGAAACGCAATTTACGCTGGAAGTTCCTTTTCATCATCGCGGTGATTCTGGTTTGTATTTACGGGATCATCGGGGTCCCGAGAAGCAAGGCGGAACTGGTTGCCAACTGGCACAATAATATCCATCTGGGCCTGGATCTACGGGGCGGCACCTACCTGGTGCTGCAAGTGGACCAGCAGGACGCTTTTAACGCCCAGGCGGGCGCGGACGCGGAACGATTGAAGGACGCGGTTCGCAAGGCGGGGGCGCAGTTTGCCGACATCTCGGTGGCGGAAGCGAAGACACTGCAGGATGCCGGGAAGGTCGCGATTGTAGTGAAGGGCGTGCCACCGACCGATGCCGGAAAGTTTCGCGGGGTAGTGAACAGCGATTTTCCGATGTGGCTGGCGACTCCGCAGGGAAGCACCGACTACCGGTTGACGATGAAGCCGACCGAGGCGCTGGCACTGTGGCAGCGCGTTTTGGACGAGAGTAAGAACACTATCGGCAAGAAGATCAATGCGTTGGGATTGAGCGAGGCGACCGTGCAGCAGCGCCGCCAAGTATCGGATTCCGAGTTACTGGTGCAGATGCCGGGCGTGGACGATCCGGGCCGTATCAAGCAGATTTTGCAGACGGCGGCGGTACTGGAACTGTACGGCGTACAGGGCGGTCCTTTTGCCAGCCGCGAGGAGGCCCTGGCACAGAGTAGCGGTGTCCTGCCTTCTGGAGCGAAGCTGATTGGCGCGCCGAATACCGACCAGAGCCCGCAATACGCCAAGGGCGGCGGATTTTACCTGGTGGATCGGACGCCGTTGGTGCGCGGTCCCGACATTCGCGACGCGCGGGCCGAGCAGGGCCAGATGGCGAATAGCTGGGACACGAATTTCGTGCTGAGCCAGGATGCGGCGAAACACTTTTCAGCCTACACGGGCGCCCACGTCGGCGGCCGGTTGGCTATCGTGCTGGACGGTAAGGTGTTGGAAGCGCCGAGAATCAACGGCCAAATCGGTGATTCGGGCGTGATCGAAGGCGCTGGAACACAGGAAGAAGCGGCGGACCTGGCGCTGAATCTGAAGGCTGGCTCGCTGCCCGCACGAGTGGATTATCTGCAGGAAAACACGGTGGGGCCGTCGCTGGGCGTGGATTCCATTCATGAGGGCTACATTGCCGGGTTGGCGGGCGTGATAGCGGTGATCGTCTCGATGCTGGTGTACTACAAAAAAAGCGGCATCAACGCGTCCCTGGCGTTGGTCCTGAATGCGGTGATCTTGATCGCCTGCCTCAGTTACTTCGGCGCCGTGTTGACGCTGCCGGGAATTGCCGGCATTATTTTGACCATTGGTATGGCGGTGGACAGCAACGTCCTGATTTTTGAGCGGATCCGGGAAGAAGTGCGCGCGGGAAAGTCGCCGGTTCCGGCCGTGCATACCGGGTTTGGGAAAGCTTTGCTGACCATTATCGACACGCACGTGACGACGATTGTGTCCTGCGCCATCCTGTTTCTGTTCGGTTCGGGGCCGGTGAAAGGATTCGCGGTGACACTGGTGATTGGTCTGATGGCCAACGTGTTTACCGCCGTGTTTGTTTCGCGGTTCATCTTCGATTGGGAGTTGTCGCGTCCGAAGCCGGTGAAGGCCCTAAGTATTTGAGATCTCCCGCAAAAAAAGGAACTTTTTAACCACGCCTATCCTAGTCGTGGGAACACTTTGTGAAAAGCCGGTGTCTACTTTTTTGAATGCCGGCTTCTGAAGCTCGATGGAAATTTTTAAGCAAACGAATTTCGACTTTCTCGGCAAGAAGTGGCCGTTCATTATTCTGTCCTTGTGTCTCACGGCGGCTGGCATTGGCAGCCTATGGGTGAAGGGTGGGCCAAAGTACGGCATTGACTTTAGTGGAGGAGCGCTGATGGACGTGAATTTTACAAAGCGGCCTCCAGCGGAGGCGATCCGCTCCGCGCTCCATAAGCGTATTCCGGGTGAAATCGAAGTGCAGGAAGTGGCCAATTCTCAGGATGTTCTGATCTCGACGGCGGCGCAGAGTAGCGGGGCGTTGCAGTCGGTGCGTAATGAGATGGTGACGTCGTTAAATAATGCTTTTAATCGTCAGAGCGCCGGGAAGATGGATGTGAATACAACGCCGCAATTGGATTTGGCTGCAGGGCTTCGTTCGGCTTCTTTGTCCGATGACCAGGCGCAGGCGGCCGTGAAAGCAATTGCGGATTACCGGAATGCGCATTCGGGGTTGGTGAGTAATTTGGACGACCTCTCCGGGTTGCCCGGCATAACGCCCCAACTGCTCTCGGCGATCAAGCAGGCATGTTACCCGGGCAACTTTGCCGTGCGGAGCGTGGAGACGGTGGGTCCCAAGATCGGTGCGGATCTCCGGCAGCAGGCAATCAATGTCGTATTGATTGCGCTGGCGGCGATGTTGGTTTATATTGCACTGCGATTTGAATGGATTTATGGTGTGGCGGCCGTGATTGCTGTATTTCACGACACGATTATCACGATTGGGTTGTTCTCCCTGTTCAACAAGGCGATCGATCTGACCGTCATCGCGGCGCTGCTGACGCTAGTGGGCTACTCGATGAACGACACGATCGTGGTGTTCGATCGGATCCGGGAGAACTTGCGGCTGCAGCGGCGCGGCACCTTTAAAGAAATAGTGAATGTAAGTATCAATCAGACGCTAAGCCGGACCGTACTAACATCGGGGCTCACGCTGCTCACTGCCTTGTCATTGTTTTTCTTTGGCGGTCAAGTACTAAACGGGTTTTCATTTGCCCTGGTTATCGGTATTATTGTGGGGACTTACTCTTCGATCTTTATCGCAAGCCCGATATTGATCTTCTGGCAAGACGCTTCGGAGAATCGGAAGAGGAGAGCAAGGGCTGTACCGATGGAGAGCCGTTCGCGTAATATCGCGAAGACGGTGAAGTAAGACGAGAAAGATTGCTGTTGTTTGAATAGTAACTAGCCTGCTGTCCACGGGCTAAGAGTGAGGAAAAGAAGATGTTTGAGCAAACATTCGTTGACGGAACAGTTAAAACAAAGAGCAAGTATACGGTTTTCGCGTCCTTTCTGATACAGATCGCGATTATCATTGTTCTGATTCTGATTCCGTTGATTTATACGCAGGCGCTTCCGAACGCGCAGTTGAGGAGCATGCTGGTGGCGCCACCGCCGCCTCCGCCACCTCCACCGCCTCCCCCGCCTCCGCCGAAGACGCCGCCGAAGCCGGTGGTCCGGCAGTTTGTGCCGCATGGATTTCAGGCGCCGAAAGTAATTCCGACGCAGGTGAATGAAAACGTTACTGAGGCCCCTGCTCCCGATGTCACTGCGGGCAGTGCGGGGCCCCCGGTGGCTGGCGATATGTTCGGCACTCCGGGGCCGCCTCCTCCACCACCCCCTAAAAAACCAACCGGGCCAGTGCGCGTGGGCGGTAATGTCGCTGCGGCTAACCTAATCAAGAAGGTACAGCCGAACTATCCTCCACTGGCCAAGTCAGCCCGTGTGCAGGGGACGGTGGAGTTCACGGCCGTCATTAGTAAAGATGGCCGGATTGAAGATCTGAAGCTGGTGCGTGGGCATCCGTTGTTAGTGAATGCCGCCAAGGAAGCAGTTTTGCAATGGAGATACAAGCCGACGCTGCTAAATGGAGAACCAGTGGTGGTGGTTACTGATATCATCGTTAACTTCACATTGAGTTCCTAACGGTGAATGAGTTTGTGAGTGTGATTTGTGAGTGTATAGTTTAGTTCGATTCAACTAAGGAGATAAGCATGGTTTTACAACTTCACGTATGGGCGTTCTGGCTTCTGCAAGAAGAACAGGGCGGAGGAATTAGTTTTGATCCCCGTTCGGTCTGGGGTCACATGGGAATCGTCGCCAAGTGCGTCGTCATCGTCCTATTCATCATGTCGGCCTGGTCGATTGGTGTGATGATCGACCGATTGATCGCGTATAGCGGTGCCAGAAAGCAGTCGAGGGCTTTTGCTCCGGCGGTGGCGGGCGCGCTTCGCGAGAGCAAGCTGGACGAAGCGGTAAAGATTGCAGACCGTTTCAACAAGAGCCATCTGGCGAAGGTCGTTGTGGCTGGCTTGCAGGAATTTAAGGCGCATCAGACAAGTACCGAAATTCCGGGCGAAGAGATCGAAGCCTCGCGCCGGGCTTTGGAACGCGCCCAAGCGATTGTGCATGCGGAATTGAAGCGTGGTGTCAGCAGTCTGGCAACCATCGGTTCCACGGCTCCTTTCGTTGGCTTGTTCGGAACTGTCGTTGGCATTATGGACGCGTTCACGACCATCGGAACGTCGAAGTCTACTGGTATCGGTGCGGTGGCGGGCGGTATTTCGGAAGCCTTGATTACCACCGCCGTTGGTCTCTTCGTGGCTATCCCGGCCGTCTGGATGTTCAACTACTTCACCAACCGAATTGAAGCATTCGATGTGGAAATGGGTAACTCCAGTTCCGAGTTGATCGACTACTTCTTAAAGAGAACGCAGCAGCAGAGAGTAACGCGGTAGGTCAGAAGGGAATTCTTAGCTTAGGTTGAATCGTTAGCGGGGAGCGGTGGAAACGCCGCTCCGGTGCTAGTCCATAACGGGGTACCGCCCCAGAAGTGGGACCCGAGCGAGATTGTCTTGAAGGAATAAAAAAAATGAAGTTAATGAAAGCGCCGCCGGTCGTTTCCGAGATCAATGTCACACCCATGGTGGACGTGATGCTCGTGTTGCTGATTATCTTTATGGTGATCATTCCGATGCTCACCAAGGGCGCACAAGTCACACTAGTGCGGGCCAAGAACTCGATTGCGATGAAGGATGCGGACAAGACCGACGCTGTGCTGATCGCGATTACTCGCGACGGCAAGGTATTTCTCAGTCCGGGAAACATACCCGTCACCCCCGACCAACTTGGCGGCAAAGTGAAGGATTTGGAAGCCAACCGGAGCGGTACGGATAAAACAGTGTTCATCAAATCGGATTACCGGGCGCGGTTCGAAACCGTAACCGACGTGATCGACAACCTGCGAACGGCGGGAGTGGATACGTTAGGTTTACTAACCGAGCCTGTGCAAGACCAAAGCAAGAAGCAAAAATTATAAGTTCGTAGTACTTCAGTGGAAAGGGCATTTGTTTTATGGCATTTACTGTAGGCGGCTCGGGCGGACCTAAATGTGATATGAACGTCACGCCGATGATTGACGTATTGTTGGTGTTGATTATTATTTTTCTGGTGATCACGCCGTTAACCCCGCATGGACTGGACGCGTTGGTGCCTCAACCGCCGCCGCCCAACCAACCTCCTCCACCTCCGGAGCATGATCCTACCGTGGTGGTGCAAGTGAACAAAGACCATAGCCTCACGATAAATACCCAGCCCATAGCCTTGCGCGACTTGCAGGCCAAACTCACCGACATCTTTAAGACGCGGGCGAATAAAGTAATGTTCGTAAAGGGAGACAAGGATGTCGAGTACATGTACGTGGCGCAGGCGATCGATGCGGCCCACGGGGCCGGACTAGATAAGGTGGGCATCATGACGCCGAAGGTGGAGGCTGGACAGTAAGCGTTCGCGCAGGCGAAACAATACGGTTTCAAAAATATGACGCAACAATTAGCCTTCTATGCAGGCGACGGTGTGAATCCTGCCCAGGCGCGTAAGTGGATCATCTTGGCGATGGTTGCCGGGCTCGTGATTTTCAGTACCGGCTGCGCAAAGTTACAGTCACGGGATCAAATGAACCAAGGCGTACAAGCGTATCGCGACGGCCACTACGCCGATGCAGCCGATCATTTCAAACAAGCGGTTCAGTTTGATCCAACCAATAAAAATGCTCTTGAGTATCTGGCAACGTCCTACTTTACCCAGTGGATACCTGGCGCGGAGTCCGCGGACAATAAGAAGAACCTCCAAATGGCGCAACAGACTTTCCAGGAAGTATTGAACAAGTACCCGAACGACTCGCTGGCGCTCGCGACAATGGCGGCCATAGCCTACAATGTTGCTTCGACCAAACCCAACGACCAGGAGAAAGCGGCAGCCATGGAAGATGCAAGGAAATGGAACGACCGCCGCATTCAAGCAGATCCCAAAGATTCCGAAGCCTACTACTACCTTGGTGTGATCGACTTTTCCGAATCGGATCCTGCCATCCGGAATGGGCGCGTGCGGGACAAGCAAGCGACTGCCAAGGAAGGCACGAAGAAGAAGGCGAAAGCGAAACAGCAGCCGGTACTGACTGGGACTGCTGACACAGGCCCTATCAAGGATGAAAAAATCCGGGCGGAGTTGAAAGACAAGTACGGAAAGACCATCGACGATGGGATCGCCGACCTGCACAAAGCCCTTGATATTGACAACGAGAACCAAGACGCCATGTCGTATATCGGCTTACTTCTACGGAGCAAGGCTGCCATCGACGACACCCCTGAGGAAGCGGAGGCAGACATTGCCAAAGCGAACCAGTGGGCTGATAAGTCATTGGCCACTAAGAAAATGAAGGCGACCCGGCCGAAGAAGAGTGACGAATCTTCCTCCTAGGTAGAGCAGTAAGCCAGTTACAGGTACAAGGCAGGTCTCCGTTGGGAGCCTGCCTTTTTTAATATAGGAAGTAAGTCTGGAACAAACTGTCCCGCTGCTTCGGTATGAGTCCCGCATCCCGAATCAGCCGGCGCACCTGTTCTTCGCTGATCGCCTTGGTGTGGCCGCAGTTCTCCAGATTGACAATCCCCAGATCGTTTGCTCCGAAGCGAATTGCCACTTGCGCGAGTTTGGTGTCCATTGCTGCCACCGGAACTTGGGCATGGGGAATATTATCGAGATAAAGACGTGAGATCGCGAGCATCTTCATGTACTCCGAAGCCGTTACCTCACCGTCGTGGCGAGACACTAAGGCAAAACAGAGAAACCTTTGTGTTTCTTCCTGCTGTTTTCGCAACTCGACAAGTTGGTTGAGACGATCGTCAGTAGTGCTCTGTGCCCGCACCTCCAGAGTTGCCACTTGCCCCGTTTCTCCGTCGAGAGATCTGTCCACGCTTACCGTATAGCTGATGATGTGATCTGGGTGAAGCTGCTTGCGAATCGCATCAGCCCGGAACCCGAGATGGACCAGATCGTTGCTGCCGAAAAGGCCGAGCGCCTCGTCTTGTGTCATCATTGTGCGCCTGCTCTCTCTTCCCGTTATTTCCGGACAACTCCGGCAGAAGTGGGCGCCAGCCTTGCCAGTTCGATAAAGGCATTCAATCCTTCCTGCTCTTTTCTTCCTAATTCATAGCGGATGTGATGCGTGAGATAGCGTGTGGCGAGATCCTTCGGAATGCCGCGGGCCTTATATTCACTTTCCACGATCTCTTCGATTCTGTCTTTGCCGTAATGGTAGGAACCGGTGGTGATAGACTGAATCGCACTGACATCTATGCCACGCTTGCCAGCCCACGCGGCGAATACCATCGGGAGACTGGTGAGCCGCAGCCATTCGGAACCCAGATCGAGCCAGTCGTAAGCTTCGTCGCGTGGATCGATACGGAGAGCGGGATCGCCGATAATGAGTGCGGCGTCAGCAACGGCAAGCATGTCGGAGAGAGCCGGTGGATGCTGCGTCACCTGCGGTTCGACACCGTAGTGCTCCCTCAAGATTACGCGCGCCAATTGGACGGAAGTGCGGGAGCTAAGGTCTGCTGCCAGGGTGCGAATCTTGGTCCAGGGAACACGGGAAAAAAGCAGGATACTGCGTACCGCGCCGAAACACGTGATCGCGACGCCAGGAACAATTTCAAGGTTTTGACGAAAGGCTTCGGCCACCGGAACCAAGCCCACCTGGATCTTATCTTGTTCCAGTTCTTGGGCACAGATGGATGGTATGGCAAACGAAAGGTCGACCTGCTCCCGTTGCGGTCCGTGCAGCATGCCCCAGATGAGAGGCACAGGATTTAAGAAACTGACGGAGCCGACGCGAAGACGTGGGGAAGAGTTTAGATTTTGCTCGCTCAACCCTTATTTTAGCGTTCATGATTTCAGTTTCGATGGCCCAGCGGAAGGGCGGAGTGAATATTCTTCAGACACCTCGCTTATCTCCCCAAAGGTCGACGTGTAATCGCGGGCTGTACCGGTAGCCCCGTGCCTTACACGCCTCGGCAAGCCAGAGACCGCGTTCCCGGACTGCGTCGCGATTGGTGCCCTCCGGCATCAGCATGACATGCTGACGCGATGCGGAAAGCGAGTCGACCATTTGTTCAATCTCCTGCATGTCGCTTTCGTTTTGAACAACAAACTTCAACTGATACGGATACTCACTCATGAGACGCCGCAGAATGACTGGCTGGTAGCGGAGCCGGTCGTGCCGCGCCGCCCAGCGTCCTCCTTCCCGCTCGTGAGGAGTGGAATTGGAAAGCTTGGGGCTGATGCTCATTAAATCGCAAGTCACTGGCGCGTGGACGGTACCGGCGGTTTCGATTGTGATGTGCTGCCCGGATTCACGTAAGTGCGCGGTTAGTACAGCCACGTCTGGAGCGATCATCGGTTCGCCGCCCGTGACAACAACGTGCCGCGCCGCGGAGAAGCCATGCACTGCGGCGATGATCTGTTCCACCGACAGATCCTGACCTTGGGGCTGCCAGGAGGTGTACGGCGTGTCGCACCAGGTGCAGCGTAGATTGCAACCGGAGGTGCGGACGAACACCGACGGCACGCCTACAAGCGTTCCCTCGCCCTGAATCGAATAGAAGATTTCGGCGATTTTCACGATCCTGTTTACCCGTGCGCAAAGAGTGGATCGGCCACTCCGGCCTCCTCGAAGCCCTTCCGGCGCAGGATGCAGGCGTCGCAGGCTCCACAGGAGCGCCCGTCGATGTCAGGATCGTAGCAGCTATAGGTCAGGCTGAGATCCACGCCCAGTTCCGTTGCTTTTCGCACGATATCGGCCTTGGTCATCTTCATCAAGGGCGCACTGATCGAAAGTTTTGTGGTTCCTTCGACTCCTGCCTTTGTCGCCAGGTTGGCCATATTCTCAAAAGCGCGAATGAATTCGGGCCGACAATCTGGATACCCGGAATAGTCAATCGCGTTTACGCCAATGAAGATGCTGGACGCGCCGGATACCTCGGCGTAGGCCAGCGCGAACGAAAGAAAAATAGTGTTGCGGGCCGGCACATAGGTGACCGGAATGCCCGAACTGATATCGCTTTCCGGACGCTGCTTGGGAACTTCGATGTTCCCGGTGAGAGCAGAGCCGCCGAAGACGCGGAGGTCAATGTGGGCGGTGCGATGCTCAGCGGCCCCTAGCTGCTGTGCGACGCGAGAGGCTGCCTTCAATTCAATGCTGTGGCGCTGACCGTAATCGAACGACAAGCAATAGCACCGGTAGCCCTCGGCAACCGCGATGGCGAGACAAGTAGCGGAGTCGAGTCCTCCGCTGAGCAGACAGATAGCGCGTTTTTCAGATGCCCGTCTTTCAAATAATGGTTCCAACCTCCATTATAAAGTTGCCTACGACGGTGGTGGAGTGTCGCGAGTGTGCGAGACCACAGCGTCCAATTCTCCCTGGCGCAGGCGGACTCTTAAAGAGTCCCCGGGAGCGGTTTCTACGGAGGATCGCAAGACTGCGCCTCGCGAGTTCTCGACAATGGCATAGCCCCGCGATAACACATTCAACGGGCTGAGCTGCCGCAGGTGCGACTCGGCCATGGCGAGCCGGCGTTTCCGGTCACCGAGACGGCCCTGCGCAGCTCGCAACAATTGGGCGCTCAGTTGTTCCTGCCGATGGCGATTCCGTGCGAACCGCAGCCGTAGATCGGTCCTTCCTAGCCGGTGCATTAAGTTCGCCAGATGGCGACTGCGCGCCTCCAGGAGCCGCTGCTTCAGGGTGCGCAACTGGTAATCCAGTTCATCAAGGCGCTGCATGCGCTTGGCGATAGCGCGGGAGATCAGCGTGGTAGCTCGGCTGGCGCCTTGTTGATGAAGATCGCGGGAGCAGGTCATCAGGCGGTAGCGGACGCACTGCAGCGCTCTCGACTGGCAGCCAGCGATCTGCTCCAGCAAGCTTTCTTTGGTGCAGATGACGATTTCAGCAGCGGCTGACGGCGTGGGAGCACGGCAATCTGCTACAAAATCGGCGATTGTGAAATCGGTTTCGTGCCCGATGGCGGAGATGACCGGGATCGTGCAAGCCGCGATCGCACGTGCCACCGCCTCCTCGTTGAACGTCCAAAGGTCTTCTAAAGACCCGCCGCCGCGAGCGACAATCACGATGTCAGCCCAGGTTTCAGCACTGAAATGGTGAATGCCTCGGCAAACCTGCTCGATGGAACCTTCGCCTTGGACTGTAGCGGGGAAAAGGCGGATATGCAGCCCGGGAAAACGCCGTTCCAGAACGTGTAGAATGTCGCGAATGACAGCGCCGGAGGGTGAAGTGACAATACCGATACGGCAGGGTAGCCGTGGCAGGTTTCGTTTGCGCGACTGCTCGAACAGCCCTTCTTCGGCGAGCTTCTTTTTCAATTGCTCGAAGGCAAACTGCAGGGCACCGGCGCCTTGGGGCTCCAGCGATTCCACGACGAGTTGATACTCGCCGCGTGCCTCATACACTTCCACGCTTCCGCGCGCCAGAACGGAAAGCCCATCCTGCGGCTTAAACCGGACCGAGCGGGCCGCGCCTTTGAAGAGTACGCATTTGAGCTGGCTCTGCGCGTCCTTTAGCGCGAAGTAATAGTGACCGCTGGCGGCCAAACGGCACCCGGAAATTTCGCCTGCAATCCAAACGGTGCGAAAGCTTGCCTCAAAGAGTCGCTGAACGGCAGCATTCAGTTCGCTGACTCGATAAATATGGCGCTGCGGCTCCAGCGACAACTGCATTTGAGTAATTTCGATGGGCGCTCGGACGGCGAGTTTCTTCATGAATACGACCCAAATGCCTGGCTTGAGAGACGCGATTCTTGCTCTTCGGCGGAATGATTTTGTATGCTAACGACTGCCAGGGCAAGGCTGCGCTTGCTGCGCTCATTGTCCCATGGCCAGGAGGACGGATGACAGCGAACGAGGCTCTTGAGTTTGCGAAGAAGAATGATGCGCGGCAGTTCGACCTGCGGTTCACCGATCTTCCAGGTTTAACCCAGCACATTTCTTATCCCATCAATATGCTGGAGGAAAGCTCATTCGAGGATGGCTTCGGCATTGATGGGTCCAGTATTCGCGGTTGGGCGGCGATCAATGAAAGCGATATGCTGATTATCCCGGATCCGGCCACCGCGTTCATGGACCCGTTCGCCGAGACGCGGACACTGATCATGCTGGGCGACATCATCGACCCGATTACACGGCAGCACTACGACCGGGACCCCCGCTGGATCGCGAAAAAGGCGGAAATGCACCTGCAGAATAGCGGGGTGGCGGACACGGCCTATTTCGGAGCGGAGGCAGAGTTTTTTATATTCGATAACATTCGTTTCGATCAGAATCAGCACAGCGGATTCTACTTCATCGATGCCGAGGAGGGGCGCTGGAACTCCGGCCGAGAGCACAATAATCTAGGGTACCGGCCCAGGTATAAGGAAGGCTACTTTCCGGTACCACCGACGGATCATTATCAGGACCTTCGCAGCGAGATGGTCGCCACCATGATCGAGTGCGGCCTGAATATCGAATGCCATCACCACGAGGTGGCCACTGGCGGCCAGTGCGAAATCGACCAACGCTTCGACACACTGGTGAAGTCAGCGGACAATATGGTGCTTTACAAGTACATCGTGCGGAATGTTGCCTACCAATATGGAAAAACGGTGACGTTTATGCCGAAGCCGATTTTTGGAGACAACGGCAGTGGGATGCACACGCATCAAAGCCTGTGGGCGGGGAAAAAGCCGCTATTCGCGGGTGACAACTACGCTGGCTTAAGCCAGATGGCGTTGTGGTACATTGGCGGGCTGCTCCGCCATGCTCGCGCGCTATCGGCAATCATCGCGCCCACGACCAACAGCTATAAGCGCCTGGTGCCTGGCTACGAAGCGCCGGTAAACCTCGCGTATTCGCGCCGTAACCGCTCGGCGGCGGTTCGCATTCCGATGTACTCGAACAGTCCGAAATCGAAGCGTGTGGAATTCCGGCCGCCTGATCCGGCGGCCAATCCTTACCTTGCATTTGCCGCAATGATGATGGCCGGTTTAGACGGCATCGTAAATAAGCTTGACCCGGGCGAGCCGCTGGACAAAGATATCTACGATCTCTCTCCGGAAGAAATAAAGAGGGTACCCTCTATGCCGGCTTCTTTGGATGAAGCACTGACGTGCCTGGAAGAAGACCATGGTTTTCTCATCAAAGGTGATGTGTTTTCCGAAGAACTGCTCGAAACATTTATTTCCTACAAGCGCAAGGCGGAAGCGGAGGCGGTGCGGCTGCGGCCACATCCCTACGAATTTGCGCTGTACTATGACATTTAATGGCACTTTAAATTACGTAGACGTGTTAGGATTCTAGTACTATTGGTACTTTTAGGCGTACGCTGCAAGAGATTTCCTGTTTAGGGCGTGGGCTGGTAGCTTCCGAGAACTTTCAGAAACAATGTAATCTCTTGTAAATTGGATATTGCGTTCTGGACTGCTTTGTATTCCTGATGTCCATTCAGGTCTACATAGAAGAGATATTCCCAAGGTTTGCCGCGAAGTGGCCGGGACTCTATTTTCGTCAGATTCACGTCTCGCAATGCGAAGCACGCCATGGCTTTAAATAATGCCCCAGGCACGTTAGCCGTGGAAAAGACGATCGACGTTTTCCAGGCGCGGTCCGGCGCTAGGGCCGACGTGTCTTGTTTCGATAGCAGAAAAAATCTCGTAAAATTTTGGCGATTATCTTCCAAATGCCTTTTCAGAATGATTCCGTCATAGATATGCGCGGCGTCTTCGGAGGCAAGTGCGGCGGCATTTTCGGGTCTTTGCTGCTGTAGCATTTTCACGCTCCCCGCCGTATCGTAGAACGGCTCCGCTGTGAATCGAGGGTTTTTTCCAAAGAAGATGCGGCATTGATTGAGGGCTACGGGATGCGAGAAAATACGTTGAATGTCGCGCAAACGTGTTCCTGGCATGGCAATTAGATGATGAGCAACACGGATGTTCGTTTCTCCGGTAATTCGGAAATCATAGTCAACAAGATGATCGTAATTTTCGTGAACACTTCCGTGGAGTGTGTTTTCCATCGGTACGACGGCGTGAGTTACTGTACCTGCTTCGAGCGCGGCAAAAACTTCCTTGAAAGCGGCGCACGGGTGCAATGCTGTTTCGGGTCCTAGCAATTTGCGGGCTGCGGAGTGACTGAATGCTCCCAGTTCGCCCTGAAAGGCCGCTAGGGATCTCCGTTTTCGAGTCATAATTTATGTGTTCCCGTCCTTTCTAGTCCAATAAAAAACCTGCCCCGCTCATGGATTGGCATCGAACAGATGCAACACTTGTGGCTTAAGGCAGCCTTCCTCATCGTACTGAAACTCACTGTGCACAGGGTTATAGCAGCCATTGAAGCTTGCGGGATTCCCAGCTATAAGAAAAACTAAGTTATTTGTTCTGAAATCAGAACAGCGCTCCTCGTTTGGTGGTAAGCTTTGGCGAAAGCGACTGGCGCTTACTCTCTTTTCATTGAAGATGGCGCACTTGCACGATGGAACAACCTGGGCAAAAATTGCGAAAAGTGCGAGAGCGTCTGAAGTTGCGATACCGCGATGTAGAAGAAGCGAGTCAGCGGATAGCGAGCAGCCGAGGCAGCAGCGAATTTCTGATCGGTCTGAGCCGTCTCGCCGACATCGAGAACCGGGGAACCGTTCCTTCGTTTTATCGCTTGTATTCCTTGTGCGCCATCTATCGTCTGGACTTTGTTAGTACATTGCGTTGGTACGGCATCGATTTGGGCCACCTAGTGGAGGATGCTGGACATATATCAATTGGCCAAACCCATCCGGTAGACTTCAGATCCACTGCGCCGGAACTAGTGGACTTCCCGGCCGATCTTGAGTGTATTGTTGATCTTCACCGAACTTCCTATTTCAGTCGGCAGGTGCACCGATGGGGTAAGTTGCCGATTCAGTTTTTGGATGCTCTCGATTGCAAGCAACAACGGTATGGATTCATCGGTACCGACGACTGGTCTATGTACCCTATCTTGGCACCGGGATCCTTTGTACAGATCGATGAAACCAAGCATCGCATCGCCAGCGAAGGCTGGACGCATGAGTACGAGCGACCCATCTACTTTCTGGAGCATCGAAGTGGATTCCGATGTTGCTGGTGTACTGTCCGGGACGGAATGTTGATCTTACAGCCCCATTCAGCTTCGCACGTAGCACCGGAAGTGTTTCGGTATCCGGAAGAAGTGGACGTGATCGGGCAGGTCGTAGCGGTGGCTATGCGTTTCGATCTGGGGAAGCGACGCCATACACGTTCTTGAGCAGCCCTAGGATCGCCTCGAAATCGGAGACGTGCCGTTGGCGCTCCGGACCTTGAATAGAGCCGGGAACCAAGTTCTTATAAGGCGTTAGCCGTAACCACGCATCCACCAGGTCTGCTTTGTCGATTTGATCGATTCCGGAGATGTAGAGATCGATATCGACTTTTTTTCTCTCCAGCGAGAAACCGACCCAATCCCGAAATATCTGCTCGTGAGCACGCCTGATCGAGTGGCTGATGGTCTCGGGGGAAGGACTAATAAACGCGCCGTAATGCTCGTATTTCCCCGTATCGGCATTACGTAATCCAGCGAGGTATACAAGTCGACCGTAGGAAGTCTTAATCTGCGACAGGTTCCTTAACCAGAGACTGTCAGCCTCCTCCATCGATATTTGGCCTGTGTGCTGCTTTAGCATTACACTGTAAATCAAATTTTACATGGAAAATCGAGGAAAACAAGGTGCGGAAGTACCAATAGGACTAAAACGTTCCGTTGCCGGAAAACATAGTACTTGCAAAGATTTAGACTGGGAGGCTGAGCTATCGTGAGGTCGAGGCGGCAAGAAAAACAGGAAGGAAATTCTTAGGAATTCAAAAAATATTATGAAAAAACTACTCTCTCTCTCATTAATGATCGGCGGTTTGGTTGGTTCCGTGTTCACCGGATCCACCATTACCTTCCATAACGGAAATAATATCACGGCTTCTTCAAAGAAAATCGTGAAGATCGAAAAAGGCCAGAAAGTGGCGTGGTTGCCCTTCCCGGAGATGGGAAATCCTAAAAAGCCCTGTTAATTAGTTTGTGCCGAGGCGGAAGTGGTTACTGTGCTTTGCTCTTGACGAGCATCTTGATTAACATAAGGATGGCACGGATGAACGATTGAGAATGTTGGAAGCTACTGCCGAGTATATCGAACTGGCATTGAATGTTGTTTTGCTAATTCGACTATTTGCTCTTCGCCTAGGAAGTGTTTACTCGATTTTTTCCGCATTTTTGATCTGTGACCTGGTTTTGTCGATTGTGGCGGGACTGACAAGCTTTGGCCTCGTTCCAGTAGACTACAGAATTTTGTACTCTTCTGCTCGCGTGGTTGCCTGGATCCTTTCGGTTTGGATGATTTACGCGTTGCTCAAGGAAATACTGAGGAGCTTGCCCGGCATTCTCAGCTATTCGAGACGACTTTTACATGTTGTATTCGCGGTGGCTTTCCTGATTGGTGTTTCAGTCATCGCCATGGACAATGCAGTCTCCAGGGTAGGAGGCTGGACAAGCGCCTTGAATAGAATGGTCGCCACTACCTATGTTGTGGATCAGGTGATAGGAGTTACCGTGCTTTTGGTGCTCCTTGTAATGTTGGGTTTTTTTCTGTGGTTTCCGGTCGTCGTACCTCGAAACCTGGCGATATTCAGCATTGGTTACGTCGTATATTTTTCGTCGACTACGGCGATGTTAGTGCTGCAGAGTTTTCGGACTTCGGGCGGCTCACCGGTTGCTAGCACAGTGGTCATGCTCATTACCAGCGTCTGCTACACATACTGGGCTATTTTCTTAAGTAAGCAAGGCGAAACAGCTCCGGTTCGGATCGGGCATTCATGGCAAGCCGACGAGCAGCAACGTCTGTTGCACCGAATGGAAGAGATAAACGGAGTTCTGCTTCAAACACTTGCAAACAAGAAAGTGGTTTAATTATTTAAACTCGCTTTCTATAAAGTTCTAGGAGCTCCCGCCGATAAGAAGGACAGGAGTTTCGATCATGAAAACAGCCATTGAATACCGGAGGCAGTCTTCCGATATTCCGGCAGTTTATAGGGGACTACAGTATGAAGAAAAAGAAATTTCTTTTTCTATAAAAGCGTCATTTCCCTATTGTATTCACGCGAGTATTCCGTTAACTTGTAGAGTACGGAGCTCACATTGACTTCTGCTCTCGTTTTTTCGGCCTTGTGCGCGGTCTGCACAGTACTAGTATTCGTGGCACGAATACTAAGCAAACTATATAGGAACTGCTCCGTTGAAGAGCTGACTCCGGAGTGGGCGGAGAATTTTTCCGTCTCCTACTATGACCCGATGGTGGGATTGCTTTCCGACGAGGACTTTCAGTTCCTCGCGCGACAGCCAGGTTTCGACTTCGCGTTGCGCCGCAAGTTGCGACGGGAACGTCTGGCCATCTTTAGAGGATATCTACACAAATTGATCTCCGACTTCAACCGGCTTCACTTGGCAATTCGGTTGATCGTGTCCCGGCAAGTTCAGGATAATTCCCACTTGGTGGGTCAGTTGATCTGGCTCAAGATCCGCTTTTCACTATGCTTGATGCGTGTCGAAATGAGTTATGGGCTTTGCTGGTTGGGACTGAGGACGATCCGTGTCAGTGATCTGGTTTACTACCTGGAAGAGATGAGCGCTCAGATGAAGGCTGTTTCGGCCATTCAGGGAGCACAAATATCCGCAGTTTCCTAGCTAGATTGTTCTGGATCTTTGAACTAGGTTTGCTTTAGACCATTCTGTATCTACGAAGGCGCGAAGAGCCTTCTTTGCTTCGATATACCCCTCGAACTGCCGCTCAGCTCGCTTAAACTGCGCTGTGTGAACGCATCTGCGGAGGCCTTTGTGCTCGGTCGGGCAGCGAAGGTGCAGCATCTCATGGAACATCACAAAACAGACGAGTACTTCAGGACAGTGCTTGGCGTCTAGTAACGAGCTGAGCACGATAGCGTGGTGCGAAGGATCGTAGTGCCCGAGAGTAGTACGTGACGGCCGAATACTCCATCCCAGCCGCGGCTGAGACATCAACCCGTCGAAATATTTAAAGTTTAGATCCTCAAAGATGGCCGCAAGGTCGTACGTTTCCCCCTTTGGATCGCGAATCAGTTTACGTCCACGCTCTCGCTTCACGGAATGGAGTACGCGCCGCATCTCCGTACGGTTCAGGTATCGTTGATAACAGGCAACGACATTGACGTCGGGAGTTTTACGGAAGAGTTTCGCAATCAGAATGTAAGCTAGAGCTTCCTGGATGGGTGCCGGGGCCGATTCCAGAAGATCGCTGATATCTACCGTTAGATAATTGTTTTCCAGTCGAATGCGGCTGGTGACGTTTGCATACCTGCGGAAGCGGATCATGACGGCGGGAACCGGCGTTCGTGGCTTTATTATGTGGAATACTCGCGTATAGATCTGCTTGATCGTTTCGAAGAAAAGAGCAGTCTCAACTTGCATTTCCCCCCAAATGTACCATGTAGATTCGGGCTAATTAAGAATCAAGGCACTGATTCGAAAAGCACTAAAGACAAATGAGGATCCCTTGCTGAAAGTTAAGATAAGCTCCGTGGGCTGCTTCGTGCCGCCAAAGGTCTTAAGTAATGACGACCTTTCGCGTATGGTGGAGACGAATGATCAGTGGATTGTAGAACGTACGGGAATACGTCAGCGCCATATTGCGGATGAATCGGTGGCTACTTCGGATATGGCCGTCGAAGCTGCCCGGGAAGCGCTCCGCCATCGAGGAATCGACGCGAGCGGGTTGGATGCGATTATCGTTTGCACTGTGACACCGGACATGTTATTCCCCTCGACCGCCTGTCTTGTTCAACACCAACTCGGCGCGGCGGGCGCTTGGGGCTTCGATCTGGTGGCGGCCTGCTCTGGCTTCCTGTACGGCATCACGACGGCGGCCCACCTCGTGGCCGCCGGAACTCATCAAAAAGTGTTGGTGATCGGCGCTGACACTATGTCGCGCATCATCGACTACACTGATCGCGCGACGTGTATTTTGTTCGGTGACGGCGCCGGTGCGTTCCTTATAGAGACAGGAGACGATCCGGAGCTCGGCTTCATTGGACACTTGAACGAAATTGACGGATCGGGTGGGGACTCCCTCAAAATGCCAGCTGGGGGAAGCCGGCTTCCTGCAAGTGCTGAGACCGTCGCCCAGCGCATGCATTACGTGAAACAGGAAGGTCAGCAGGTTTTCAAGTTTGCGGTGCGCAAGATGTCGGATCTCTGTGAAAGCCTGCTGAAGAAGCACTCGATCAAGCCTTCGGAAATCAAGCTTCTGATCCCGCACCAGGCAAACAAACGCATTATTGCCGCGACGGGTGAGCGGCTGGGTCTGCGCGAGGACCAGATCGTCATCAACCTTGACCGTTATGGAAACACGACCGCCGCAACTATCCCTCTGGCGACGCGTGACGCGATTACGGAAGGCAGGTTGAAAAAGGGCGATTTGGTGTTATTTGCAGCCGTCGGTGCCGGTTATACGGCAGCCGCTAATTTGTGGCGCTGGGCATACTAGGCGAGGCTTTCGCCACCATTGGCTTGGCCGTGAGACTCAGCTTCTGCTGTCGGGCATACTCGCGCAGAACGCGCACTATATACTGCTGGGTTTCCGCGTAGGGCGGTATGCCTCCATACCTATTTACCGCATTGGGACCGGCATTATACGCAGCCAAGGCGAGAACGGCATTCCCTTTATAGCGGACGAGTAGGTCGCGCAGGTATTTTGCTCCGCCTTGCGCGTTTTCCTCCAGAAGCGCCGGTTTCACACCAAGAGCGAAGGCGGTGGCTGGCATTAATTGCATTAGCCCTATGGCGCCTTTCGCGGAAATAGCTTTCTGGTCATAGCCGGATTCCGTTCGGGCGACACTGCGTACAAAACTGGCGGGTAGGCCCTCTGTCTCCGCCGCCCGGCGTAATGCCTCGTTAGCGGAGAGGGAATTGGAAGCAGTCGAGGCGCCGGAAACCACTTGCGCCCCTGTCCGATCCGGAATGGCTTCAATTTTGGCAACTTCCGATAGCGGAAACTCCAGGAAGCCTGTTGCTGTTCGAAGGATCAGATGTTCATGGTCTTGTGTATGCGAGACTGCTTCGATCTGAAATCCATTGGCTAGATGACAGACCTCGCTGCCGGCGCAAGTGCAGCTCAAAATGCCCCCGAGCAGAAATGAAGCGGTAAATGCCCTGCCAAGAACCATGAAATTAGTGGGCCGAAGCGGCAATTCCCTCGTAGTTCTTTTCTGCTAACGATTCCGTATCAGAATCAAGGAGCAGAAATTCATGCTCTAGCAGCGTGGTAGAAACCAAAGTTTTTACAGCAATTTCTGCAATATTGCTGCTCTTTCCATAGCGGGTGCTAAACAGGTCAGAAACATCCTGCAATTGCTTACGCACGCCGGAAAGATATCTGGCCATCGCAGCGTGTTCGTCTCGACTCAACGGATATTGCACGTGCGCTCCTTTAATCAACGGGTCCCGGAGGACTTACCCGTAATTTAGCAAAACGCTGTAGCTTTTTCCATAGAAAAAATGCCGAATCGGGAATATTTTACGCGCGCCTAACGGTGGACTCGCTTTTTCAGGCGTCTTCATAGCAAAACGCTACGATAAAAAACGTATGGGAACGCCAGTAAACCTTGTTTGCAGCCGATGTCCAAAATATTATTCGCCGGATCTCCTTCTGAATTTGTGCGAGTGCGGTGGGCCTTTGCTGGTGAATTACGATCTGGCGCGAGTGCGTGGCCAGTGGAACCGGGCAGATCTAGAACATTCGGTGAATATTATGTGGCGGTATTCGCCAGTCCTGCCAGCCGACTATGAAGAAGCTGTCAGTTTAGCTGAAGGCTGGACCCCTTTGATCCAGGCGCGGTCTCTCGGGAAGATCATCGAGGCGTCCAACCTTTGGATTAAGGACGAGGGACGCAACCCCACGGACTCGTTCAAAGCAAGAGGACTTTCGTGCGCGGTCACCATGGCCAAAAAACTGGGAGCCAAAAAGCTGGCAATTCCTTCGGCTGGAAATGCTGCAAGCGCGTTGGCTGCGTATGCCGCTTCCGCGCACATGGAAGCGCACATTTTCATGCCGCGCGATGTGCCGCAATCCAATTTTGTTGAATGCAAAGCTTTTGGCGCGAAGGTCACACTCGTGGATGGGCTGATCAGTGATTGCGGAAAGATTGTTGCCGAACGCAAGGAACGGGAAGGCTGGTTTGAGGTGAGCACGCTGAAGGAGCCTTATCGGATCGAGGGCAAAAAAACGATGGGCTACGAGGTGGCAGAGCAGTTCCAATGGAAGCTGCCGGATGCAATCCTTTACCCGTGTGGCGGCGGTGTGGGCCTGATTGGAATGTGGAAGGCTTTCGCCGAACTGGAAGAACTGGGATGGGTCGGTTCAAAACGCCCGAAGATGATTGCCGTTCAGGCCGCCGGGTGCGATCCGATTACGCGCGCTTTCGAGCAAAACGCGCTGGCCAGTGAATTTTTTCAAAACGCGCACACGGTGGCGAGCGGATTGCGCGTCCCGAAGGCCCTGGGAGATTTTCTCGTCTTGGATGCTGTTCGGAAGAGTGGGGGAAGGGCGGTGTCGGTGTCCGATGCCGATATGATCGACGCCGCGCTTGCTCTGGCCCGCGAGGAAGGAATTTTCGCGGCGCCAGAGGGTGGGGCATGCGTTGCTGCGGCGACGCAATTGCTGAAGGAGGGCTTTCTGAGTACGGACGAGCAGATCGTCATTTACAACACCGGGTCGGGGTTGAAGTATTTGGAGGCCTACGCGGCCCGTTTTCCGCGTCAAGGCACCAGTGAGCAGGACAAGCTTGGGGGCCTCATCACGCCGCGTTAACAGCGCGAACAAGAGTCCTCGTGCTTGTTTTACAAGGGCATGACAGCACGAGCAAGCTTTTACGTCCTTTGGCGAAGGCGAGATTTTGTGGGACGATAAAGAAAGTCAGTTTGGATGTTTCGGTTTCTAGGGAGTGATGTCACGTTATCGTCCACGCAGATATCCGGCATTTCGAACAACAGTTAGGAGTATATAGAAGTGACCAAGCTTTTCGTAGGAAATCTGCCCTACAAGGCTACTGAATCCGACCTGCAGGCGTTTTTTGAGGAAGCTGGCATCCCCGTAGATACCGTGAACATTTTGCGGGACCGTTTCAGTGGCGAGGCTCGAGGGTTTGGATTTGTTGAAATCAATGATGACGCAGTGGCTACGCAGGCCGTGCAGGCATGCAACGGGCGTGCTCTCATGGGTCGTGCGCTCGTCGTGAACGAAGCGCGCCCACCGGAGCACAGGGAGCGTTCACAGGGCGGTGGCGGCGGCGGTGGACATCAACGTGACTTCGGCGGCAGTAAAAATCGCTGGTAGTTCCGCAACCGCCCTGCTAGAACATGCTTCGGAGTAGTCCGATGATTGCGTCGGGGTCGTTGTCTACCACCCGAGGTGCATTGCCGTAAGTAGATAATATCGACGTATTCGTGGGTGTTTTCAATTCGCCGGTGTGATAGCGATAGATGTAGTCAGGATCCTTCAACACATTTCCTGTAAGTATGGCGACCACGCGGTCACCGGGATTCATTGTCCCCAAACTAATCAGTTTTTTGATGCCTGCCAAGGTGGCCGCAGAGGCCGGTTCGCATCCGATACCACAGCGGCCGATGATGGCTTTCGCGTCCGCGATTTCCTGCTCGCTTACCGATTCAACGACGCCATCCGTTTGTTGGAGCACGAATTCCGCTTTCGGCCATGACACGGGATCGCCGATGCGGATGGCGGTCGCTAATGTCTCGGGAGTTGCCACTGCGGAAAACGCCTGTCCCCGTTCCGTTTGTAGAGAGCGCGCTTGCATGAACCGATAGAACGGTGCTGAGCCGGCCGCTTGTACAACGGCGATACGCGGTAATCGATCAATCAGCCCGAGTTGCCGAAGCTCCAGAAAGCCTTTTCCAAATGCTGCCGTGTTGCCCAGATTGCCTCCCGGCATCACGACCCAATCCGGTACCTGCCAATCGTTCTGATCCAACAGTTCCAGCGCCATTGTCTTTTGGCCTTCGATACGAAACGGGTTGATCGAATTCAAAAGATAAATTCCTGAGGTGTCGGCGATCTGCCTGACTAAGGCTAAAATTTCATCGAAGTTCGCACCCTTCACTTGCAACGTAGCCGCTCCGTATTCAAGCGCCTGGGCGAGCTTACCGAATGAGATGTTTCCGTGCGGCAGGAAAATGACCGGTTTTAATCCGGCTGCGCTCGCGTAGGCGGCCATGGATGCCGAAGTATTGCCGGTGGAAACACACGCCACGATCTGTCTGCCAAGGCGAACGGCCTGGGAGACGCCGCACGTCATTCCGTTGTCCTTGAAAGAGCCGGTTGGATTGAAACCCTGGTGCTTGAATGTAATCTGCTGAATTCCCGCATAATCGGCCGCGATCGGACCGTTTAGCAGCGGGGTGTTGCCCTCGCGCAACGTGATGATCTGGTCTTCACTTGCGCCATCGAACGGAAGCAGCTCACGATAACGCCAGACGCCGCTTTGGTTTAGCGGGCCGTTGTCCATGCGGCGCTCGCGCCATAGTTCTTTCCAGGAGGAAGTGTTAGCTTCGCTCCAGTCGTACTCCACTTCGAGTAAGCCGCCGCAGTGGGGGCATTGGTAGAGAACATCAGTGAGTAGATACTTTGCGCGGCAGGTTGGCGTAAAGCATACTAGATTCGCTTGCATTAGCTCTTATTATGCGGGGCAGGGCAGATTGCGAGATATGCTTAGAATGTAGGAACCAATGTCCGACGCGCAAATGATTGCTATTTCTGCTGCTTTCATCGCAGCGGTTCTGGCGGTGCTTTTCAACAACTCAAGAATCACCGATCTGCGTGATTCGGTGAACAGAAGATTCGACGATTTCAGTAGGGCTGTCGGCCAAAGGCTCGAAAATAATACCAGGCTAATTTGGGAACGTCTACAGCGGATGGAAGACAACATCACTAACCAACTCGCGAATCACGAAGAACGTATTTCAAAATTAGAACGTAGACCTTAGAACCTGCTTACGACCGGACGTCCTGTACGCGCCCTTTCCACTCTCCCCCTTGCCTTCGCCAATACCGGACAGCGGAGTAAACAGTCGCGGCCATATAAAACAAGGCGATCGGCGGGAGGGCGATACTCCACAAAGGCGACCGTTTATAGAATCGGACGGTAGGAAGGTATGCCGCGCTCATCAGCAGCCACGCTGCAACGCCGAGTCCTTTCAGAACTGGGCGCCCTTTGATTACCAACAAGGGCGGGAGCAGATACGTGAAGAATAGTCCCAGAATAGTTCCCGTTAGCAGCAGAGGCGAATGGTCCAATTGATTGAAAGCGGTTCGTGCGATCATGCGTCCGATCCCGGCAAAGCTTCCGTAGGAACGTATACTCCCGGTTACCGGTGTAAGCCCAAGCCATACTCGCCCGCCATTCTTCTTCACTGCTTGCGCCAGAGCGCAATCGTCAATTACTTGGTTGCGTATAGCCGCAATCCCGCCGATTCGTTGCAGCGCTTCACGACGGATGAGGATACATCCTCCGGCAGCACCAGCCGTCTTGCGCTTGGCTGAATAGATCCAAGCGGGCGGATACAGCATAAAGAAGAAGAAAACGAATGCCGGAATCAGCGCCCGCTCGGCAACGCTGGCAGTAGCCAGCTTCACCATGTAGGACGCCAGATCGCACTGATGCTGTTCGGCGACCGCTATTAGCTCGCCAACGTTGTCGGGACTATGGGAAATGTCGCCATCGGTGAGCAGCAAAAAGTCCGGATGCAGCGTTTCCGCCTTGCTCACGCCTTGCGCGACAGCCCACATTTTTCCGGTCCAGCCTTCGGGAAGCGGGCTTCCGTTGAGAATTGTGAGGTTGTCTAGTTTTCCGAGGGCCTCTGCCGCGGCCCGGGCGATTTGGGCGGTCCCGTCGCTGCTGCCGTCATCCACTAACACAACGTGGATGCAAGGCGCGATGTTCTGCCCGAGCAAAGACGTTATAGCCTGATCGATAACTTCTGCTTCGTCGCGAGCAGGAACGACAGCAACAACGCGTTTGGTGCGAACTGAATCAGGCGTTATTGGCGCGAAGTGCTTCGAGACTCGCCAGAAGCCCCCGCGCGCGGTCACGAGATAAATCCAGATCGACGATGGAACACAAGCCGCGAGGAGCGAGATCATGGATGGCACTCACGCTGGTTGCTGCTGTGTCATGCAATGCAGCGTACCTAGCCCAAGCACGAGATCCGTGCAGGCAATACCTACCACTGAGCGCGTCGGAAACAGCTCCGCTATTTTATTCAGCGTAATGCGATCGTTGGCATCGTTGAACGTAGGAACCAGGACGAGCTGATTTGCAATGTAGAAGTTCGCATAACTGGCAGGAAGCCGCTGGCCGCCAAAGAAGACCGGCTCCGGCATGGGGAGCGTCTCGACGCGCAAAGTGTTGCCGTCCTGATCCTTCATCTCGCGCAGAAGCGCCAGGTTTTCTTGCAGCGGTTCGTAGTTCGGGTCGGAGGGGTTTTTTTCGCTGGCCACAACGACAGTTCGCGCATCGGTGAAGCGAGCCAGATCGTCTACATGGCCGTGCGTGTCATCGCCGGCAATTCCATTCCGAAGCCAGAGCGTGTGATGTGCTCCCAGATATTCGGCAAATATCCGTTCCATGTCGTGACGGCCAAACGATGTATTGCGGGCTTGCACTTCGCTCAATAGGCATTCTTCCGTGGTCAAGACAGTGCCGGCACCATTCACGTCAATGCTGCCGCCCTCCAGAACCACGCGCCCGCCATTCCATAACGGCGTCCAAAGCGGAAAGCCAAGCTGCGGCGCAACCGTTCCAGTGACAGCATCGTCCTGTTTCGAGTTTTCGTATTTCGCCCATCCATTAAAACGCCAGTTGAGCAGGCCGCGTTCGCCGCTACCGTTGCGAATGAACATAGGACAGAAATCGCGCGTCCAACTCCGGTCGGTCGGGACGGGAAAGAAGCGAACCGCCTCAAGGCAAACGCCGCATCGGCTCAGAACGCGTTCGATTTTCTGCCTCGCATCACCGTTCTCGACAAGAATATGCACTTGCTCAACACGCGAAAGATGCCGGACGATCTCACCATAGATCCACGGAATGGGACTGAACTTGCCGGGCCAGTCTGTCTTTTCGTGAGGCCACGCGATCCATGTGGCTTCGTGCGTTTCCCACTCCGCAGGCATGCGAAATCCAAGTGCACGGGGTGTCGGCTGCGGCTGATCCATCGTTTAGGCCAGCCAGCGTTTCGTAATGGGCGCGTAGGCGTCCACCCGGCGGTCACGCAGAAACGGCCAGTTGCGCCGCACTTCGTCCATCTGCTTCGGATCGCACTCCACAACAAGCGTTTCTTCCTTCTCGGTAGAGCTCTGCGCGATCACGCGGCCGAACGGGTCCGAGACGAACGAGTTGCCCCAAAATTCAAGTTGGCTGTCGGGCGGTCCTTCGGATCCCGTACGGTTTACAGCGGCGACAAACACGCCATTCGAAATCGAGTGTGACCGCTGAATCGTGCGCCATGCATCCAACTGTGCTTCGCCGTACTGCTCCTTTTCCGAAGGATGCCAACCGATCGCGGTGGGATAAAACAGGACGTTAGCGCCTTGCAGGCTGGTGATGCGCGCTCCTTCGGGATACCATTGGTCCCAGCAGACCAGCACGCCAATACGCGAATAGCGTGTTTCAAAGTTTTGGAATCCGAGGTCGCCCGGCGTGAAGTAATACTTCTCGTAATACAACGGATCGTCGGGAATGTGCATTTTGCGATACATGCCGATCAGCGAACCGTCCGCATCCAGAACGGCTGCGGTATTGTGATACAAACCTTGGGCGCGCTTTTCGAACAACGAAGCAACAATGGATACCTGTAACTCTTTTGCAACGGAAGCGAGGGCTTCGGTAGACGGGCCGGGAATTGTTTCGGCCAAGTTGAATAGCTCCGGGTTCTCCTCACGGCAAAAATATTGCGAGCGAAAAAGTTCTTGAAGGCAAACAATCTCCGCGCCCTTTGAGGCCGCTTCACGAACGCCATCGATCGCTTTCCGTAGATTCGCCTCAGAATCTGTCCCGCATGCCATTTGTACCAGGCCAATCTTGAATGCGCTGTCTCGCTGCGCCCTTGGGCTCACTGTGATTCCCGCCATTTTTGATTCCAGAAGATTCGATGGTTTAGCGGTTGACAACGCTACATGTAAATTCCGCCGTTGACGTCCAATACATGGCCCGTAATGAAGCCCCCTTCTTCGCTGACCAGGAACTTCACCGCATGTGCAACATCATCAGGCGTACCCATGCGGCCCAGCGGCGTTTGCTCAATCATCTTCTGCCTCAGTTCGGCGCTCAAGCCGTGGGTCATATCGGTTTCAATGAAACCCGGAGCCACTGCGTTCACGGTGATATTACGGCTGCCGATTTCACGCGCCAGCGATTTGGTCAGCCCGATTAAACCAGCTTTGGAAGCGGCATAATTGGCTTGACCAGGATTGCCCATCTCGCCGACCACCGATGAGATATTCACAATACGGCCCCAACGTTCCCGCATCATGGCGGCCATTACTTGCTGAATGGCGTGAAAGGCCCCGGTCAAGTTCGTTTGAAGCACGACGTCCCAATCGGCCGGCTTCATCCGCATCGCGAGCCCGTCCTTCGTCATGCCGCCATTGTTTATCAGAATGTCAATGCGGCCGAACTCTTTGGCAGCCTTCGCAAATCCATCCGCAATGGAATCACGTGATGCCAAGTCCACTTCGACCACGAACGCTTCGCCTCCCGCAGCGCGAATTTCGCCGGCTGTTTCTTCCAGCTTTTCAACTGTGCGTGACGCCAGCACCAGCCGATGACCGGCGGAGGCTAGTGTCAATGCACACGCCTTTCCAATACCTCGGCTTGCGCCGGTAACCAAAGCAGTCCGCTTGCTCATAAATTCACTCTCATCATAATGGGTATAACGCTACACTATGGCCTTTACCGACCTGCGCGATTTCATTCGGACCCTTGAGAAACATGGAGAACTGAAGCGAATTCCTTTTGAAGTGGATCCGCATCTTGAAATAACGGAGTTCGCCGATCGTGCCGTGAAGCAGGGCGGTCCGGCGCTGCTGTTCGAAAAGCCCCGTAATTCCCGCGTGCCGGTGCTCATCAATGCATTCGCTAGCATGCGCCGCATGGAACTTGCGCTGGAGGTGGGCAACATTGAAGACATCGCCGGGCGAATCGCTGGCTTTCTCCAAATGCAAAAGCCCGAGGGATTTATCGGGACGATGAAGATGCTTCCGAAGCTAAAAGAGCTCGGCTCCATGTTTCCCAAACGAGTGTCGAGCGGCCCGTGCAAAGAGGTGGTTCGCCGTAGCGGCTTTTCACTGGACGAGTTTCCTATTCTTCATTGCTGGCCTTACGATGGTGGCCGGTTCATCACGCTGCCGATGGTGTTTTCGAACAATCCGGAAACAGGCAAGCGCAACTGTGGCATGTACCGCATGCAGGTCTTTGACGGCCAGACCACCGGCATGCATTGGCAGAAGCATAAGCAGGGAGCGGAGCACTACCGCCGCCTTGTCGCACAGAATAAAGAAGGGCGCATGCCGATTGCGGTGGCGATCGGCACTGATCCCGCCACAATGTATTCCGCGATCCTGCCGTTGCCGCCGGAAATCGACGAAATGATGTTCTCCGGCTTTGTTCGCGGCAGGCCGGTCGAGATGGTGAAATGTGAGACCTCCAGTATCGAAGTACCAGCCAATTCCGAAATCGTTCTGGAAGGCTACGTCAATCTGGGAGAACTGCGTCGCGAGGGGCCCTTCGGCGATCATACCGGCTTCTACTCGCTCGATGACGATTATCCCGTGTTTCATGTCGAGTGTGTGACTCATCGCAAGAATCCCATTTACGCGACTACGATCGTCGGCCCGCCTCCGATGGAAGACTTCTACATGGGGAAAGCAATCGAGCGCATTTTCTTGCCGTTAATGAAAATGCAACTGCCGGAAGTACGGGACATCTGCATGCCCGCTGAGGGCGTCTTTCACAATCTGATTCTCGTCTCCATGCGCAAGTCGTATCCCGGGCATGCGCGCAAGGTGATGCACGCGATCTGGGGACTCGGCCAAGCAATGTTTAGCAAGTGCATTGTGGTGGTGGATGAAGAGGTCGACGTGCAGAACGTCGGCGAGGTCGCCTGGAAAGCGCTGAACAACATCGATCCGCAGCGGGATATTGAATTTGTTACTGGGCCAGTCGATTCGCTGGATCATGCGAGCCGGTTGCCGAACTTTGGCTCAAAAATGGGGATCGATGCCACGATGAAATGGCATTCGGAAGGTTTCACGCGCCCTTGGCCCAAAGTGATCGAAATGTCGCCGGATATCAGGAAGCGTGTTGATGATCTTTGGAAACGGGCAGGCCTCCACCGCAGATAATGCCCGAGCGGATTCCTTACCGCGCCACTCAGGCGTCGCAACCGTACTCTCACCTTCATCTGCCGGTCTCGATACTGCTTGACAACATACGCAGCATGTATAACGTCGGCTCATTCTTCCGCACCGGCGACGGAGCAGGTATTGAACGCCTGCTGCTAAGCGGCATCACGGCACGTCCTCCGAAGAGCGCCATCTCGAAGACGGCCCTTGGGGCGGAAGATCGTCTCCCCTGGGATCCGGTGGAAAATCCTCTCGCGACAGTGAATGATCTGCATGCCGCCGGCTATGAAGTAGCCGCGATTGAGACCAGCGTTCGAGCCGTGGATATTTTCGATTGGCAGCCGCGTTTTCCCGCCTGCGTCCTCTTCGGTCATGAAGTGGAAGGACTATCGACGCAACTGCTCGACGCGTGTGACACGCACGTCCGCATTCCAATGCTCGGATTGAAGCACTCGCTCAACGTTGCCAGCGCAGGAGCGATCGTCATGTATGAATTGTTGCGGAAGTATCGCCTGCTGCACGCCCACGAGTATGCGCGTTCTTAAATGACCGGGCGCCAAGCGCGCCCCTCCTTGGCAAGCATTTCGTCGGCTCGCGGAGGACCCTCGCTTCCCGCCTTGTAATTGGGGAAGCGCTCTGGCCTGTTCTCGGCCCAAAAGTCCAGAATCGGCTGCACAACTCGCCATCCAAACTCGATGTTATCGGCTCGTTGAAACAGCGTCTGGTCGCCGATCATAACGTCGTAGATCAACGTTTCATATCCAGTGCTGGGAGCCGTCCCGAAGTAATCCTGGTACTTGAAATCCATGCGCACATCGCCCATCTTTACGGTGGGCCCAGGGACCTTCGCTCCGAATTCCAGTGCGATTCCCTCATCCGGCTGAATGCGCAACAGGAGCCAGTTCGGTGATGACTTTTTTATTCTAGTCGTTCGAAACAAAGAGGCCGGTGGTTCCTTAAAGCGAATCGCGATCTGTGTTTTGCGCCGCGCCATTCGCTTTCCCGTACGCACATAAAACGGAACTCCGGCCCAGCGCCAGTTATCGATGGCAAGTTTCATCGCGACGAATGTCTCCACTGGCGAATCGGGAGCAACATCGGGCTCGTTCCGGTACGCAATCACCGGCTGACGGTTGATCTCCCCGGCGTCATATTGGCCGCGCACCGCCGATGCCCTCACTTCCTTGGGCTTGCAAATATTGATTGCCTCGATCACCTTCGCTTTTTCCGTGCGAATGCCATCGGCCGTCCAGGAGCTTGGTGCCTCCATTGCTGTCGTGGCTACCAACTGGAAGACATGGTTCGGTACCATGTCGCGGAGTGCTCCCGTGCTCTCGTAGAAATGCCCGCGCTTCTCCACGCCCACTGTTTCCGCCACCGTAATCTGCACATGGTCGATACGGTCCCGATTCCATAATGGCTCAAATATGCCGTTTGCGAACCGGAAAGACATGATGTTTTGCACCGTCTCCTTGCCGAGGAAGTGATCGATGCGGTAAATCTGTTTTTCGTTCAGGACCTTGAGGATTTTTCTGTCCAGTTCTTGAGCAGACGGAAGATCGTGCCCGAAGGGCTTCTCGATTACGACCCGCCGCCACTGGCCGTCGTCTTCGCAATTCAGGCCGCTTGCCCCCAGGTGCTCAATCACCGGACCAAAAAAACGGTCCGCTATCGCGAGATAAAAAAGATAGTTTTTGCCGGTCTTTTGTCGCTCGTCGATTTCGCTCAACTTCTGCTTCAGTCTTTCATAGGTATCCTGATCGTTTAAATCGCCTTGCAGGTACGAAATGCGGCCGGATAGTGTGGCCCACACATTCTCATCGATTTGTCCGGTAGGGCCGCCGCTCTTTACAAACTCTTGCATCATCTGGTGCAGATCGTTCTTCAGATCGTCGTCATTCTTTTGTGCACGGTCGACACCGACAATCGCAAACTCTTCCGGAAGAAGCTTGCCGCAAGCCAAATTATAAAGAGCCGGTATCACTAATCGTTTGGTCAGGTCACCGCCTGCTCCAAAGATGACCATTGCGCAAGGCCCTGCTGGCGTCGCGCCACTAGAGGCGACTTCGTTGCTCATAATATGATTCTCTCTTGCCCACGTTACAAGACGGTTATTATCACCGAACCGACCGCATGAAGATCGGGTTCGCCCGGCATTCTCCAACGTTTTCGCTGCACGGCCGCGGATCTAACGACTTGGTCAGACAGAAGCGAACCTCCGCTAGCTGGTTCCCGACACAATGAACATGTATGGCTCCACGCTGCGTGATTTTACTTGCCTGCGCAAATCGCTGTTCTACAGTGAATGCGCTAGTGCGCAGGCCACGTTGTGGCGAACGGTATGGCGCGGGAACCTCAACTTTTTCGCGAGCCTTCGTCAATAAACCGAAATATTGCTGAGGCGAGAGTGCGCTGCAAGTTCCGTGCGCCCGCCACTCATGCCGAACTAATCCGACATCGGGCATAACGGACAGCGCTTCCTGCACTGCCGTCTCATCCAAGGACTGTGTGTTGCCGCAACTGTCCGGCGATCGTCCGTTCTCCCGCTCGGGCCAGAGTCCGTGAACCACAAACCCCGTGTTGCGCTGTGGATCGCATTCGCGCATCGCCCTATGCCGCAGATCTTCGCAGAATGCCGGAGCCCAGGAAAGTGACAATACGTAGTAGTCGAAGTCGCCGGGTTTAGCTTCGGTGTTCATCCGCCGATGCTCTTCGTGGCGCGCCCTGTTTTCGCCGTGATACGGTTCTGTGTATGCTTCCTGGCGAGGCTTTTCACTCCGTCCACAAGCAACGCACAAAGACAGTAACAGCATCCCGGCGACCAACGCTTTACACTGCAGGAAGTTGTTGTTCATCTGACCTTTCGTTCGCTCACCTTGTTTGTACATCGACTTTGTACCTTAGATGATAATCGTCATGAGCCTTTCTCCTGTAGATTTTCCTCTGGCACTGCAAGCGGATGCCACAGGTCCACAGCAACCACAATGAGCAGGCCGCCTATCGGCAAGACTAACGCTTCAAAGTGAACTGAGCGTTCCCCGAGTGAACCGCAAACAGCGCCCGTGACATAGGCAAACCATATAAAGGCAAGCCACGATGCCAGTTGAAAGGGCTTTTGACTGCTTGATTGGGAGAGTGCGGCGCCTACCGAGTACGTTCCACTTCGCACGCAGTCGAAAAGCCAGGTGAGATACTTCGTGAATTGCACAATGCTGCTCAGCAACACTCCGGTTACGAAGCCGGTGTGAACGGTGACGGATTGGACGTGCGTTAATGCGGCATTCTGAATGCCCATCGCGATAGCAAGCAGGCTGACATACAGAGCCTGGGCCGGGTGCGGAGAGTTTTGGAGGCAAACTGGAAGAATCAGGCCGACTTCGCAGACCGCCGTGATGGAAGCGATGTAGCGGAATTTCCGCCGAGCCCCAATTTCAACAAGAATGCGGCAAAATAGTATTCCGGCCACATACGTCACTATCGGCCAGAGCCTCCTCAGCATCTCGGGCCAGTTTTCGGAGGCGAGTTGAATGCCGACGGCTACACTGTTCCCACTCATATTTGCCGTGTAAATGTGGCTGAGGCCAAGAAACCCAACGGCATCGACAAACCCGGCTATAGCAGCAAGAAAGGTAACCGCTAGGTAGGTAGTTTTGTCCAGCATCTAACTCTGATGATGCTTTTCCAATGAAATTACATCTATCCTTATTTAGGGCCTGACGTTTATTCGCATGAGCATTCATCTACAGCTCGCTTATCTATTTATCTTGGCCGCTCCCATTGCTTCTATCGCCTGGACCGTGACGCACGAGGAGGTGTTTCGGGAGCCACGCGAATGGTGCGAGAAAAATAGTAAGGAGTGCAATCGTGTCTACAAGCGAAAATTTTTTTATTTGTTTACCTGTGAGTACTGCTTCAGTCATTACGTAACGGTTATATTCCTCGTAATCACGCGATTTAAGCTGCTTTACCCGGATTGGCGAGGGTACCTGATCGCCGGATTCTCACTGGTATGGATGGCCAACGTGTACATGAACCTTTATTCGCATGTGCGCCTTGATCTTAAGCGAGAGCGGGCCGAGATTGCCGTGCATGAAAAAGCCGTTACCGACGTCGACCCCGGCCAATAAGGCGTACCGTTGCTATTTCATTGCCAAGTAAACGTAAGTTTCGCGCTTTGATACCTTATCCCATTCGGAAACACTGCTTCAACATGGTCCCCGTTCAGCCGTCCTCCTTCCAAGCGAACTCCCGTACGATTTAGTCGCACTGGAAGTTCGTAGGTCAGTCCGGCCATGCCCGCCAGCGTGAAAGTCGCTTGATGGCGATCCGACTCCTCGTCCAAGACTTTGAGCTGACTTGTTGTCGCGCCTTCGAGGGGCAATCCGTGCGGAACATCCAGTTCTACTGCGGGCAATGGCATCATGAGCGAAGATGCCGAAGCGCCGCCTTCTGTGCAGGGCTTCTCTTTTTCCCGAGTTGCAGCCAGGCAGAATAGGTCCATGCCGTGCGTCTTAGCCTGTATGAGCAACCTGCCGCCGTTTCTCTCCATCGTGAGATCCACATGCCCACTGCCGAAGGGAACATTATGGAGTTCCGCATGGTTCCAGCCGGCCGGCAGCGCAGGACTCACGTGCAGCGTGTGATTCGGCGCGTTCCAATCCAGTCCGAAAAGCCCACGCAGTAACGGAGTGATGACCATGGCCGACGACCAAAGCTGGTGCGAACTGCTTCTCCCCAAGGGTTGGAAGAATTCGCCCGACAGCAGTTCTGTCACCGAACCCAGGTCCTGCGTCCACGTGAGTCCGGCATTCTGCATCAGATGAGAATATCCGGAAAGCGGACGTCCGGCGCGATACTCGGCAAGCGAAACCCATCCGGTAAACAGCGGCCAGATGGACCCCTGATGATAACTAATCGGATCATAGAAAGATGTTTTCGGACTAATATCGCGCGTTCCCCAATCAGTGGAAAATTCATCGGATGCCCAACGGGTCAGCATTGCTCCGGCGTGCGGTAATGAGAGTGCTCCGTCCCACCAAGCGACCGCCGGGTAGATCGATGCCGTGCTATCGAGCGTTCCATTCGCGTTTCGGCTAAAAGCGTAAAAGTTTCTCTGTGGCTCGTAGTACTCGGATTCAAGCTTTCGACGAATATCCAATGCTGCCTTTTGCGCCGATGCTGCAAGGTCTTTATCGTTCAGCATCCCTGCGAGGTCTGCTATGGCTTGGGACGATTGCTGGTCGAGGGAGGCCAGATAAATTTCCTGGTGCGGCATTCCCGGTGGCCACGACTCCACCCATCCCGTGCCCTCGGTGTTTTCGTAGATGCCGTCGCCATCCGAATCGTGCGCTCGTGTGAATCGATACGCTTTCCGAACCGAATCCCAGTTTTTCTTCAAATATTCGATATCGCCGCTCGCCCGAACATAATCGGCCACTGCCATCACGAGCAAGGGAGTGGAGTCGGCTGCGGCATAAAAGTACGGCGTGTTCTTCCAATCGATCGCATCCGCCGACTGGGAAAACTCATGCATGATCTTGCCATCTGCCCGCTGTCGCTGGATCAAAAAGTCCAGTGCCTTTCTCGTCAGCGCAAAGTCTCCATAGCTGTTAATGGCGTAAGTTGTGAACAACGTGTCGCGGCCAAAAAACCACGCATATCCAGGTCGCGCCGAATCGGCTGATTCGTAATATCCCGCTACCAGTCCCGTTTCGCCGTGATACTTTACTTGAGCTTGGTCAATCGCGACTTCGGCCCAGCGCAATGCTTCATTCAGCTTTTTATCGGGCGTGTCGATCGTTAGGCGAGTATCGAAAAAATGAGCATAGTAGCTGTTTGTTTGCGCGTAAAGATGAGGAATAGCTTCGTTCAGCCTCATCACTTGTATTTCGGGAGCCGTCTTGCCCTTCATCGTCATGATGAGCGGATAAACCAGCCCCTTGTCACGCTGGGGATCGAACGAGAGCTTTAGCTGCACAGGATAGGTCTGCGGGTGCTCTTGGTAGGGAGGAAGGATGCCAGGACGCGTGTGCGGCATTGCCACAAGGCCGGAGAAATCAGGATTATCCGTGTGCAAGACATAAAAGCCGCTTTGCCCCTGCTTCACCCACTCTGCGCTGGGTCGACCGAAGTTGGGAGCAGGCCACATACGTAACATCTCCGGTGTGAAATCGAAAGTGAGCTCGAGCGGTCGTATCGATTCGATTTCGAAGAATGCCACTGAGCCAAGATTGGCTGAACCCAGGCTGGCCGAGTCTCCTCGTGGCGAAAACAAGTGCTGGCGGATAGTGAACGCGGCATGCGAATAAGTGATCACTGTTTCTGCCGGAGTTACCTGGATGTTGGCTGACAGGGTGTTCACGTCGATGGGCACCGGGTAATCGGCTAACTCGGCATGGATGCGAAGATCGCTCAGGATCTTCACCGGCCACTGCCAAGCTTCAAAATGCCCGTCTTGCCGCCCCAAAAGTGCGCCGTGCTCACCGGCAACCGTCCAGGGTCTTTCCGGCACGCTTAGGGACGTGATGCTTAGCGGCCCCAACGGTCTTGAAAAATTAGGCAAGGGCGCAAGCTCCGCGGCGAAGCTAACGGCCCCAAGCATGAAGATCAGCAGTGATCGGGTAAGCATTGGTCCCCTGGATAGATATAACACTCAAGGGACTTCACTGGGAGGTTGTAACAAGATGACGAGGACCATGCTTCAGTGGAGCTGGTAGTTTCGCGGGTGTGATGGGTGATTTTGTAAATGTAAGATCAACTGTGGGGTTGTTGACTGTATTGATATTTCGCAATCCCGTACAGGCCTTCTGATAAATTGTTTCCGTTTGTTTATCGGAGAATCAGACACATCGAATGCCGCAGTTTTTTTCACGGAGCGCGAACACAGTCGCGAAGCTGAGCATCTTCAGCGCGGCGGTCGCGGTCATTGCGGTGGTCTGGATTTCGTGGCTACTTGTGCGCTCGCCCTACGAGATGGTTCAGAACGTTCCGCGCGAACAGCCGGTTCCATTCAGTCATCAGCATCACTCGGGCGCTTTAGGCATTGATTGCCGCTTCTGCCACATCAGCGTCGAACGCTCTGCATCCGCCAACATCCCAGCTACAAAAATTTGTATGAACTGCCACTCGCAAATGTGGGCCTCGGCTCCTATGCTTGCTCCGGTGCGTGAAAGCTATCGAACCGGAAAGTCCATCGAGTGGACCCGTGTCAACGATCTTCCTGAGTACGTTTACTTTAATCACAGCATCCATGTGAGCAAGGGATTCGGCTGCTCCACTTGCCACGGGCGTGTTGACAAGATGCCGCTCACCTGGCAAGCACAGTCGCTCGCGATGAAATGGTGTCTCCAGTGTCACGAGAATCCTCAGAACTATGTGCGGCCCCGTGCCGAAGTCTTCAACATGAATTGGGCTCCTCCTCCGAATCAGGCCGCCGTTGGAAGACAACTCGTCAAGGCATACCACATTCAAAGCCTCATCAGTTGCGACACGTGTCACCGATGAGGAATACTGCTTATGAACTCTAACTTCATACCCGTCGAAGCTCTCATTGGCAGCCCGGCGCCGGATCGCTATTGGCGTAGTCTCGAAGAATTAGGTTCTCGCGACGGTGCCTCCGGCCAGTTGGAGGGCGAGCAGTTTTCCGAAGAAGGCGTTGAAATCTCTCCTGCAAGCCGTCGGCGCTTTCTTTCACTGATGGCTGGCTCATTGGCGCTTGCCGGGGTAACAGGCTGTACACGGCAACCGGTCGAGACGATCATGCCCTACGTCGAGGCTCCGGAAAAAACGCTCCCGGGAATTCCGAAATACTACGCAACCGCGGTCCCGGTCAACGGAATCGCACAGGGCATTATTGTTGAGACTCACCTGGGACGGCCTACCAAGGTAGAAGGTAACCCGGATCACCCTGCAAGCTTGGGTGCTTCGAGCGTACCGGCGCAGGCATCCTTGATGGACTTGTACGATCCTGATCGAGCGAAGGAAATAACGCACCTCGGCAACATAGAAAGTTGGGATCAGTTTCTAGCTGCATGGGAGGCAGCGCTGAGCGCCGCACGTTCGCGAGATGGAAACGGCTTTCGCATTCTCACCGAGACTGTGGTTTCGCCGTCTTTGGGGCGACAGCTCAATGCTGTGCTTAGTGTGTTTCCGCAGGCGAAGTGGCATCAGTGGGATCCCGCCGGTCAGCAATCGGCCCGGCTGGGGTCCGAAATGGCGTTCGGCCGACCGGTTAACGCCTACTGCCAATTCCGATCCGCAAACGTGGTGGTCGCTCTGGACGCGGACTTCCTCGCTTTCGGTCCTAACTATACGCGGTATGCACGCGATTTCGCGCAGCGCAGGCGGCAGGGAGACCGGCTTGATATGAACCGGTTGTACGCCATTGAAAGCACCATGACCAGCACAGGCGGAAAAGCCGATCACCGGTTAGCTCTGCCGTATGCCGAGATAGAGGAATTTGCGGTGGCTCTGGCGGTCGCCATCGGCGTCTCTGGCATTAACTCCTCCGTGCCATCTCCTCATGCCGCGTGGGCTGCTGCCGTCGCACGCGACCTTCAGGCAAACAAAGGCGCAAGCGTGATTCTCGCGGGCGATCATCAGTCGCCTACAGTACACGCTTTGGCGCATACCATGAATGTGGCTCTCGGAAATGCGGGCAAGACCGTGATCTATACCGACCCAATTGAAGCGAAGCCGGTCGATCAGCTCGCCTCCTTGCGAGAACTCGTGCGGGACATGAATACCGGCGCGGTCGACACGCTTCTGATTGTTAGCGGCAACCCGGTCTACAACGCGCCTATCGATTTTCAATTCGCAGCCGGTCTCGACAAAGTGAAGATGTCGATTCATCTGGGCCTGCACTTCGATGAAACCTCGCTCAAGACGACCTGGCATGTTCCGGAGTCGCACTTCTTCGAAGACTGGAACGATACCCGTGCTTTCGAGGGAACGGTCAGCATCATTCAACCGCTGATTGCGCCGCTTTATGATTCCCACTCTGCGCTCACATTGCTGGATTCAGCCTTGCAGTTTCCAGGCCGCCCGGCTCACGAAATTGTGCAGGAGACGTGGTCGAAAAATCACACTGCTTCGAATTTTGAGCATTGGTGGCGCACCTCTGTCGGAAGAGGCTTAATTGCTGGCTCAGCTCTTCCGGGTTTTCAGCCAACCCTTCAGACTGTCGCCGCTTCAGCGCCTGCCCCTAGACCGGCAGGCCAACTTGAGCTTGTCTTCCGTCCCGATACTTACATGTATGACGGACGGTACGCGAATAATATGTGGCTGCAGGAGTTGCCGCAGCCCATGACAAAACTCACCTGGGACAATGCCGTGTTTCTAAGTCCCGCGACTGCCAGAAAACATGCTCTCGAGAACCAACAGCATGTCGAGTTGCGCTTTCGCGGAAACACTGTTTGGGGCTCGGTGTGGATTCTGCCTGGCCAGCCGGAAGGGTCCGTTACCATCAATCTCGGCTACGGCCGTACGCAGGCGGGTCGCGCTGGAAACGGCGCTGGCTTCAATGCCTACAAGCTTCGGAGTTCCGATGCGTTATGGGCCGCCAACGGTCTGGAAATTCGAAAGCTGGACACGCCCTATCCACTGGCCACAACGCAGATGCATCAGTCGATGGAAGGCCGCCACATCGTTATTTCGAATACGGTCGACGGCTACAAACAAGACCCTGAGTTCGTTCACGCCACGGAGCCTTCTCCGAAAGAAAATGACACGCTATACCCGCAGTGGGACTACAAAAGCTACAAGTGGGGCATGTCCATCGATTTAACTGCCTGCGTAAATTGCAATACCTGCGTTGTCGCATGCCAGGCAGAAAATAACATCCCGGTGGTTGGAAAAGAGCAAGTGCTGGCCCGCCGCGCCATGCACTGGCTTCGCGTGGATACCTACTATCAGGGCGACATCGACGCGCCCACTGCCTACTACCAGCCAGTTCCCTGCATGCAGTGCGAGGATGCGCCGTGCGAATTGGTCTGTCCGGTACAAGCCACCGTTCACAGTGACGAAGGCCTTAATGACATGGTCTACAACCGGTGTGTCGGCACCCGGTACTGCTCGAATAATTGCCCTTATAAAGTTCGCCGTTTCAATTTCCTGCTGTATCAGGATTGGACGACGGAAACGCTGAAGATGCAGCGGAATCCCGACGTCACTATCCGCAGCCGCGGTGTGATGGAAAAGTGCACCTACTGTATCCAGCGCATTCGCGAGGCGGACATCACCGCCAAGAAAGAGAATCGGTACATTCGCGAATCTGAACTGAAAACCGCTTGTCAGCAGGCCTGCCCCACCGACGCGATTATTTTTGGCGATCTCAATAACGGCAGCACCCGCGTCTCCAAGCTCAAACACGAAAAGCTTAACTATGCTCTACTGGCGGAACTAAATACTCGTCCGCGCACTACCTATCTCGCGGAACTGCGTAATCCTAACTCCGAGTTGCAAAAGGATACAGCGTAATGGTTGCTGTCGAGCAAAAACAGCGACATACCCGTCGGCCTCCGGATCCGGAAGGCATTCCCACGCTGGTTGAGCCCGGCGTCACTTTTACCTCAATCACGGAGCAAATTTCAAATCTTGTACTCACCCGAAAAGCGCCGCTCTCCTGGTGGATCGTGCTCGGATTCGGGCTCCTGCTTCTGTTCCTCTTTTTCGTGGCTGTCTGCAATCTCCTGGTGAAGGGTACCGGGATTTGGGGAATCAATATTCCGGTAGCCTGGGGATTCGCGATCACTAATTACGTCTGGTGGATTGAAATCGCACAGGGTGGAACGCTTCTCTCGGCCGTGCTGCTCGTGTTGAATCAGGGCTGGCGGAATTCGATCAATCGCGTGGCGGAGGCCATGACTCTGGGCGCTCTCACCTGCGCCGGACTTTTTCCCATCATTCACCTCGGCCGATCCTGGCTTCCTTACTGGCTTTTTCCGTATCCAAACAATATGGGAATACAGCCCCAGTTCCGCAGTCCGCTGGTTTGGGATGTCTTCGCGATTACCAGTTACGCCACGGTCTCGGTCTTGTTCTGGTACTTCGGCTTAATTCCAGACCTTGCCACTATTCGGGACCGGGCAAAAAACCCGTTCGCGCAAGGGTTTTACGGTGTGCTTGCCATGGGTTGGCGGGGCTCATCCACGCAATGGCGAGTTCATCGGATCGGCTCACTGCTCCTGGCCGGTCTCGCAACCCCGCTCGTGTTTTCAGTTCACTCGGTGGTGAGCTTTGACTTCTCTATCGCCATCTTGCCAGGATGGCACTCCACGATTTTCCCGCCGTACTTTGTAGCGGGCGCGATCTACTGCGGCATCACCGGAGTTCTTATCGTTTTAATTCCAATTCGGGAGGTCTACGGTCTTAAAAACATCATCACCGAACGCCACCTGAATAATTGCGCCAAAATCATGCTCACCATGAGCCTGATTCTCGCCTTCAGCTACGTCTTTGAACCCTTTACATCGTGGTATAGCGGAGATGAATTTGAACGGTATAACGTGTGGAACAAAGCGTTCGGCCCTACCTCCTGGACCTATTGGACGATGCTCGGAACCGTCGTGATTCTGCCGCAACTACTCTGGTGGCGCTCATTTCGGGTTACTCCTAAACGCCTCTTCACGCTAGCGGTTATCGCACTATTCGGCTTGTGGATGGAGCGCTATGTGTTGATGGTTACCTGTCTCAATCGAGATTATCTGCCGTCCTCCTGGGGCAATTTTATTGCGACATTTTGGGACAACATTACGCTCTACGGCTCCATCGGTTTATTTCTTGTCATCTTCTTATTGCTGATCCGGTTCCTTCCTATGGTCCCGATCTCCGAAGTGCGTGAGTTATTGCCATACTCGAAGCCGGGAGGAGGATCAGAGCGATGAATGAAGTCCCTTTGTACGGCTTGGTTGCCGAATTCGACGATCCCACTCAGCTTGTCGAAGCAGCGCGCGCACTGCGGAAATACGGCTATCGCAGGTTTGAGGCCTACTCGCCGTATCCCATTGAAGAACTCAACAAAATCATAAAGCTGGATACCATCATTCCTGGTTTCAATCCTCTGCCCGCCATGGTGTTTTTAGCGGGGCTGGCGGGAGCAATCGGCGCATGGTTCATGCAGTACTACATAGCCGTATTCCAATATCCGCTAAACGTCGGAGGACGACCGCTCTATAGCTGGCCCTCCTTCATCGTGATTATGTTTGAGGTAACGATCCTGTTTGCGGGCGGCGCGGTTTTTTTCGGCGGACTTCTGTTGTGCGGATTGCCACGCCCTCACTTCCCGCTTTTTAATCTTCGCCGTTTTGCTTCCGCGTCCCAAGACCGTTTCTTTCTTTGCATCGAAGCGCGCGATGCCGTATTCGAACTGGACCGGACGACCGAACTCCTGGAAGGCTTACATCCGCTTGAGGTTTGGGAAGTTGAGAAATAGTATCTCCATCCTCGTTGTCTTCCTTGCGTTTCTCGGCGGCAACGCGTGCCGTCAGGATATGCAGGACCAACCGAAATATAGGTCCTTTGCGCCTAGTAAATTCTATGCGAGTGGACGTTCCGCGCGCCCCATTCCCGCCGGCACCGTTGCCCGTGACGAATTGAACGACGATGACTCGTTCCATACCGGTGAAGCGAACGGTGTCTTTCTCGATATCATACCGATGCCTGTGGATCTCCAGGTGCTCCAGCGCGGCCGCGACCGCTACAACATATATTGCATGCCCTGCCACGGAATGTTGGGTTACGGCGACGGCATGGTGGCCCGGCGCGGCCTTCGGGCCCCGGCCAACTTCCATACCGATCGCCTGCGCCAAGTCCCTCCGGGATACGTCTACCGTGTGATTACCAATGGATACGGCGGAATGGGTGATTTGCGCGATCAGATCCCAGTTCGCGACCGTTGGACCATCGTCGCTTATCTCCGCGCTCTACAGTTGAGCAGGGACGCAACCATTGCGGATGTTCCTGCTGCCGACCGCTCGAAATTGGACGGAGCGGGAGCGAAGGGAGTGAAGCAATGACGGCAGCGCTTCCCATCTCCGGGAACTTTGTTCGCGAAACGCAGCGTTGGCTTCGTCTCGCTCTGGGAGCCGGTATCGTCCTTTCGATAATCTCCATCATCGGAGCGTTCTTTAGCCCTGGAGATTTCTATCGCTCCTACCTCATGGGTTATCTGCTCTGGATTAGCATCACCCTCGGCTCTCTGGCAGTCGTGATGCTGCAATACGTCACCGGCGGGGCATGGGGAATCGTCAGCAGACGGGTGCTGGAGTCAGCAACACAAACACTGCCTTTGCTCGTTATCTTGTTCATCCCACTTTGCTTTGGGCTTCACTATATATACGATTGGGCACGTCCCGATCTGGTGCAGCAGGAGTATGCTTTGCGGCATCGTAGCGGTTATCTGAATGTGCCCTTCTTCATTGTTAGGGCAGCCATATACTTCGCCATCTGGGGCGTGTTTACCTATTTCCTGAATCGCTGGTCCACCGAACAGGATCGCAGCGAAAAAATGGGTGAGCGCGTGGCGATTCAGAAGCGTCTGATTGCGCTCAGCTCTCCTGGTCTGGTTGTGTACGTCTTTACGCTCAGCTTTGCCGCTGTCGATTGGGCGGAATCGCTGGAAACCGATTGGCACTCCACTATTTGGGGTTTTCTGTTTGTGGCGCAACACGGTATCTCCGCGTTCGCATTCGCCATTATCGTTTTGGCCTGGCTTTCAAGGCGCGAGCCGCTTCTTGGAAAAATCAAACCGGCCCATTTTCACGACCTCGGCAATCTGCTGCTCGCTTTTGTCATGCTTTGGGCATACTTCTCTTATTCGCAGCTCAACATTGTCTGGGGAGGCAATTTGACCAGTGAGATTTCCTATTATCTTCACCGGCTTCGTACATCGTGGGGTTGGGTGGGCATCGCACTGCTCGCACTGCAGTTTCTTGTTCCTTTCACACTCCTGTTGTTCCGGCCATTGAAGCGCAGTGCATCTTTACTCTGCGGGGTGGCTGTGCTGATGATTATCATGCGGTTTGTAGACATGTGGTGGATTGTCCTGCCCAGCACCTTCGTCAAAGGCTTCCGTCTTGACTGGCTCAACTTTTCGGTTCCCGGCGCAATCGGTGCGTTGTGGATCGCCGCTTTTCTTTGGCACATAGGCAAACGTCCGCTACTGCCCCTCGCGCCAAAACTGGAGGAGGCTCTGCAACATGGCTGAACAGAAAACTCATGCCTTAACACGCGCGCTCGGCGGGATCGCCGGAGCAGCCGTCGGCGCAGCGGAGTCCGTCACGGATCTGGTGAAGCACGGGGCTCCTCAGCCGCCCGACGACGAAGCGATGCGCAACGAAGATACCTACTATGAACACTCCGATGGCAGCATGCGGGGTATCTTCATCGCGGGAGTTTCGCTGCTGGTCGGAATCTGGATTATCTCCGCTTTCCTCTATCTATACTTTGCATTTCTGGCGCACCACCGCGCCGCCGTCAGCAAGCCGCCGTTGCCGGCATATCTGCACGGTCCCGTAATCCCCCCAGGACCGCTTTTGCAAAGCTCGCCGCCATTGGATTTACAAGCGATGCTTCGCGCACAGAACGCCGAGCAAACCAGTTATCACTGGCTTGATCGCCGAAAGGGAACCGTTACTATTCCGATAGTCCGCGCCATGCAGATCCTTGCTCAACGCGGTATTCCTCCACAAAAAGCGTCGCCGAACTTGCCGCTCTCCGATCCGCAACAGGGAACGCTTCTCACTGGCTTTGAAGGAAAGGTGGAACCCGAACCCAAATGAAATCTATCACGAAATTTGTCGTTATTTTTGCAGTAGCGGCCTGCTCCTCCGGCTTGGCGGTATCGGCTGAAACAAAGAACCTGCATCTTCCTCCGCAACTGCAGGGTGTCGGCATTGACCAAAGACTTAACGCGCAAGTACCTCTCGACACGATGTTCCACGACGAGACGGGCGCGTCCGTAACGCTCCGAAAATATTTCGATGGTAAGGCCGTCATCATTGCTCCCGTGTATTACACCTGTCCCATGCTCTGCACGCAGATTTTGAAGGGGCTCGTCTCCGGCCTGAAGCCTCTCGCCTTGCGGCCGGGCAAAGACTACAATGTGGTCGCCATCAGTTTCGATCCATCCAATACTCCGCAAGACGCGGCCGCCAAGCGGAATATGTACGCAAGGCGCTACTGGGGACGCAATGGAGGCCACAAAGGCTTTCACTTCCTGGTTGGCTCACCACAGTCGATCCATGCTGTCATGAGCGCCATTGGATTCCGCTATCGCTGGGATCCGAAGATCAAGATGTTCGCCCACGCCAGCGGCGTCATGGTCGTCACCCCTGAAGGCCGCATTTCCCGTTATTTCTACGGAGTCGAGTACGAACCCAAGGACTTAAAACTCGGACTGATCGAGTCATCCCACAACCGTATTGGATCACTCGCTGACGAGATTTTGTTGTTCTGCTGCAAGTACGATCCGACGACGGGTAAATACACATTGACTGTACTGAGCATTCTCTGGTGGGCGGGTATTCTAACCCTGATCGCAATGGGCACGGGATTTTTTCTGCTGTGGCGGGGCGACCTTCGCAAACACCGATCATTCCAGGGCAAGCACTCGTTTGAAGAGTCTTCGAAAGTATGATTCCAAGCTTCAGGCTTTTTCCCGATACCGCATCTTCCGTCGCGGGAGAGGTCAACACGCTCTACATTTTGATGATCGTGTTCACCGGGGGGATCTCGCTCGCCATCGCTGCCTTTCTCGTTTACTCCGCCATCCGTTATCACCGCAAGAACGAAAACGAAATGGGCGCCCAATTCCGGAACAATTATTGGGTCGAAGCTACCTGGACCATTCTGCCCTTCTTCTTCTTTATGGCGATGTTCGCTTGGGGTGCAAAGCTGTACTTTGATATCGAGCGTCCGCCGGATAACGCGATCCGCATGTACGTCGTTGGTAAGCAATGGATGTGGAAGATCCAGCATCCCGAAGGCCAGCGTGAAATCGACGCGTTGCACATTCCGGTTGGGCGTCCGGTTGAGTTGATTATGACTTCGGAGGATGCCATCCATAGCTTCTATGTTCCTGCTTTCCGGACCAAGCAGGATGTTTTGCCCGGCCGCTATACAACAACCTGGTTTGAAGCAACCAAGCCCGGCAGGTATCATCTCTTTTGCGCTGAGTTCTGCGGAGCGAAACACTCCGGGATGATCGGTTACGTATATGCCATGGAGCCGCGTGAATATCAGGCATGGCTCACGCAGGGCGTTAGTGAAGGCTCACTCGCGTCGATGGGCGAGAAGTACTTTCATCAATATGGCTGCTCGAATTGCCATCACTTCGACAACGCGGGCCGCGCTCCGCATCTTACCGAGCTTTATAACCGCCCGGTCCAGCTTTCAGACGGTCAAACAATCACTGCGGACGACAATTACATCCATCAATCCATCCTGAATCCAGGCGCTAAGATCGTCTACGGCTACGCGAACATCATGCCCAACTTCACTGGCGTCCTCTCCGAAGAACAAGTCATCGCCCTGATTTCCTACATCAAGGCGCTCAGTCCTCCGCCTGGATCGCGGGAACCCTCTTCCTCTGGCACTACTCCAAAAATATATGGCGCGGAGAAGGGCATTGGCGGCCCAGGCGCAACGGCAGACTCAACATCACAAAAGGGAGTGCGCTGATATGATCGAAACCGCGGTACGAACGCCCGTCTTGGAAAATTATCTTACCGAAGACCAAGGGCTCCGCTCCTGGCTCCTCACAACCGATCACAAGCGCATCGGAATTCTCTACACCATCTCCATCACCTTTTTCTTTCTTCTCGGCGGCGTGTTTGCATTGTTGATGCGGCTGGAACTATTAGAACCGACCAATTACCTGGTGAGCTCCGAAACCTATAACAAGCTGTTTACCGCCCACGGAATCATCATGGTCTGGTTCTTTCTCATTCCGTCGATTCCGAATACGCTAGGCAATTTCATCATCCCCATGATGATCGGCGCGAAGGATCTGGCTTTCCCGAAAATAAACCTCCTGAGTTGGTACCTTTTCATGTTCAGCGGTTGCGTCGTGATGTACGCGCTGTTTCGCGGCGGCGTGGATACTGGCTGGACTTTCTACCCACCGTTCAGCACTGCCTACTCCACCACGTACGTCGTTGCCGCGGCGATGGGGATCTTTCTCAACGGATTTTCTTCCATCATGACTGGGCTCAACTTTATCGCGACCATCCATCGCATGCGCGCACCCGGCCTAACTTGGTTTCGTCTGCCCATTTTCATCTGGTCTCTTTACTCCACCAGCGTCATCTTTGTGCTCGCCACGCCGGTTCTCGCCATCACCCTGCTGATGGTCGGCGTCGAACGCATCTTTCAGGTCGGCATCTTCGATCCGGCCCTCGGCGGCGACCCCGTTCTCTTCCAGCACATGTTCTGGTTCTATTCGCATCCGGCTGTGTACATTATGGTGCTTCCTGCCATGGGAGTTGTTAGCGAGATCATTCCCGCGTTCGCGCGCAAGCCGCTCTTCGGGTACAAGGCTGTGGCCTTCTCGAGCGTTGCCATTGCAGTCCTTAGCTTTGTTGTCTGGGGCCATCACATGTTTGTTGCGGGTATCTCCATCTACTCCGCCATGACGTTTTCCATCTTGAGCTATTTCGTAGCTGTGCCGTCCGCCATCAAAGTGTTCAATTGGACGGCTACCGTGTATAAGGGCTCTGTCTCCTGGGACACGCCCATGCTCTATGCCATCGGCTTCGTCGGGCTCTTCACCATCGGAGGCATGACCGGTTTATTCGTCGCTGCTTTGGGTATAGATGTCCACGTCACCGATACCTATTTCGTTGTTGCGCATTTTCACTACATCATGGTCGGCGGAAGCGTGATGGCCTTCCTGGGAGGTATCCATTACTGGTGGCCCAAGATTAGCGGGCGTATGTATCCCGATCTGCTCGCCCGTCTTTCGGCGGTGACTATTTTTCTCGGCTTTAATCTCACATTCTTCCCGCAGTTTATTCTTGGCTATCTCGGTATGCCGAGGCGTTACGCCGCCTACCCGCCAGAGTTCCAGATGTTAAATATTCTCTCGACGGCTGGCGCGACCATCCTTGGCGTCGGCTATCTCATGCCGCTTTTCTATCTGCTTTGGTCTTGGAAGTATGGAAAGAAAGCGCCTGCCAACCCGTGGCGTGCCACAGGCCTCGAGTGGAAAACGCCCTCTCCGCCGCCAACACATAACTTTGAAGAAACACCCGTGGTCACTTGGCGCGCTTACGATTATGAAGCGCAGAAGGAGGAGTTAGGCCTTGTCTGAAGTTTCTACACTTGAACTCCGCGAGCAGTTTGCCACTCCCGCCCAACAGCGCGAAACCGCCAGCGTCGGAATGTGGATTTTCCTCGCCAGCGAAATCATGATGTTCGGCGGATTGTTTCTTGCCTACACCGTATATCGCTTGAGCCACCCGCACGCCTTCAACATCGGTAGCAGCGAAATGACTTTGGTCATTGGCTCCGTTAACACCGCAGTCATCATCTGTAGTAGTTTCACCATGGCTCTTGCGGTGTACTTCATGGGTGCGGGGAGTTCGAAGCGAACCGTTTTCCTTCTGATTCTCAGCATGGTGATCGGCGTGATCTTTCTCGCCCTGAAATTTACGGAATACTACATCCATTTTCAGGAACATAAATTTCCTGGTATCTGGTGGGAGCACGCCGGACCCGATGCCGGCCAAATTGAGATGTTCTACGTGTTCTACTTCATCATGACCGGCCTTCACGTTGTTCACATGAGTATTGGACTCGTGATTCTCTTCGTCATGCTCATCAAGACGCTGCTCGGCCACTTCAACACCGAATACTACACACCGCTCGAAATTGCGGGCATCTACTGGTCCTTCGTCGATTGCATTTGGATTTTCTTATACGCGGTCCTCTACATACCGGGCATTCATTTGAGGTGAACGCATGGCGACATTAATTCACGAAAAAACCGCCGTCACCAGGTCGCCCAAGCTGCCCCTGAAAACCTATGTCTTCACGTGGTTAGGATTGCTGGGCCTGACGCTATTAACAGCATTGGTCGGTTTCCTCGATCTCGGGCAATTCAACATTGTTATTTCGGTAGCCATCGCGGCCCTTCAGGTCTCGCTGATTGGGGGTTTTTTCATGCATGCTCTATATGAAAAAACACTCGTACGCATCATCATTGCCGCCGCGATTATCTGGTTCCTTATTTTTGAAACGCTGACGCTCGGCGACTACATGACGCGCGGCTGGGTGCCGTCTCACTTTGGAAATGGGGCTGGTTTCGGATATATATATATATATTCCCGGGTTAAAGGCCGGTTCTCGCGCCTAAGTGTAGACAATGGCTGGAGACTACCGTAAAAAAAGCCCGCAAATGATTCCAAATACCGCAATACCGAAGGTCAGAAACGCTACGTAATCTCCCACGTGCCCGCTGTGTATCAGGCGAAGCGGTTTCAGGGGTGTGCCCGCGGTTTCCGCAAAGTTCCGGGCTCGCCCACTGAACAGATGTGCAAGAGCGATCAGCATCGCAACGGCAAAGGTCGCCAGCGGCATGACATGTATGGACACGTGCGGGTCGGCCGCTGAGTTTACGGGAAACGGGACGCCGTTCAAAACCCGTGCAGCATAACCGGCCGTATTCTCAAACCGCACCGCCGCACTCCAGGTTCCTCTCGTTAGCCCTAGAATAAGCTCCAAGAGCAGGCCAACAATGACAAGCGCAGTCGGAGGAAGAAACATGCTGAACGGCGTGCGCTCATGACCTTCCTTCGTCTCTGGCTTGTCTTCGTTCTTGCCATCCTCGTCAGGCTCTTTTTCCTCGCATGGGCCCCACCCGAAAAACACGCGCCCCCAAACCCGGAGCACGGCCGCGGACGTAACCACCGCCGCGAACAACCCCACCCAATGTATCCACTGATAACCGATCATCCTTGCCGATTCGCGCATTAGTTCATCGCCTAAGTCGATGCCGGAGAGCGGTGTGCCGGAAAGTCCTGCCGCACCCAAAAAAAACACCACGCCGGCATAACGGGCTTGTTTGCCTTTGCCATGCAATTCCATTTCGTCGACGGTTTGAAATCGGTGTAATAGAATTCCCGCCACAAGAAACAGAGCCGACTTCACCAATCCGTGTCCCAACGTGTAGATCGCTGCACCGGCTAACCCATCCGGTGTAAATAGTCCAAACCCGGTAGTCAACACGCCGACGTGGCTGATTGTAGAAAAGGCGAGCAGCCGCTTCAGGTTTCGTTGCGAGTAGCACATCACTGCGCCGGTGATCGCTGTTACCACACCAATCGTGATAAACAAAAGCCGCAATTGGCCGAGATGAGGATGTAATACTCCATCGAAGACCGTCCAATAGATCCGCGCGACAGCGTATAATCCCATCTCTACCATCACGCCCGAAAACAAAACACACACCGGCGTGGGAGCTACCGCATGCGCATCCGCCAACCAAAAATGGAATGGAACGATAGCGGCTTTGATCAAATACCCGCAAACGACAAACACGAATGCGGTCATCACCAGCGTGTCAGGCGGATGCGCCGCCAAAACATGGCCCATTTGCGCCATGTTTAATGCGCTCGTACGTGCATAAAGGAGAGCAATTCCCGTGAGAACAAAATATGCGCCAATGGTGTTAGTGACAGCGAAATTGAGGGCCCCCTGCAGGCTTCCGGGATCGTCCGTCTTATAAGCGCAAAGGGCAAACGCGGCCGTGCTCATCAACTCGAAAAAGACGAATAGGTTGAACATGTCGCCCGTAAGCGTGAACCCCGACATGGCCGCAAGAAATGCAAGGATCAGCGCGGGAAAGTGATTTGCAGCTTCGTCGAAATACTTGTACGCAAAGACAAGCGCGGCAATCGCCAGAAATCCAGTGAAGCTCGCCAGTCCCGCGCCGATCGGATCGATGGTAAATGAAATCCCGAGCGCCAACCCCCCGCGCGGACGCCAGCCTCCAAACCAATAAACAATGGTGTCTGCTTGGGAGTGAACAAGTAAATATATGCTGGCCAGCGTTGTAAGGCAGGCCCCGGCAATAGCGATGATCGCCGCTACCGCGCGCGAGATCATCTTCGCCAGTATCGCCAGAAGCGTTGCTGTGAATAACGGTATGGCTACCGGCAAAACAGGTGCGTATGGCAACGGCGCTATCCTCCTAACTTTCGCAGCCTGTCTGGATCGAGCGTTCCCTGCCGCTTATGTACCTGCACCGCGAGCGCCAGCAATAAGGCCATCACGGTCACTTCCACGACAATGTCGGTGAGCATCAACGCTTGAACTACGGAATCGACGGCTGGCGTATTTGCCGGAATATCCGCGAAAATCGGCGCGGGCCGCCCGGTTCGATAACCGATCGAAAGCAACAGTACATAACTGGACGACTGAATCACCGCGACACAAATGCAAAGGTGAATCAGATTACGGCTCGTCACCACTCCGTAGAGGCCGACGATGAACAACCAGGCTGCCACCACATAACCTAGATAGTTCAGATGATTCATTCTTCTTTTTCTTCCATCAACTCTTCCAGATAAACCAGAAGAATGAGGACAAACCCGGCACTGACTTCAAGCCCTACGCCCAGGTCGATAAAGACCACGGTCCCTCCACCTGTAATGCTTCCCGACTGCCCAAGCGGCAATACGTTCTGGAGGAACGACCCTCCCAGGGCAACGCAAGCTCCGCCGATCAGGATGTAAGCCGCCGCGCCCACCGCCTCCGAAATGCCAATCAGGCGTTGCGGAGCCGCACTGCGAAACTGGCCGAAAGTTCCCGCCAGATACAGCAGTAACGGAGCCGTGGACAAGATGACGCCTCCTTGAAAGCCACCGCCCGGCGATACCTGCCCGTGTGTAACAATGTAGATCCCGAACAAGACCGTGGGTGCCAGCAGCAACAGAGCGGTCACGCGTACGGCGTCGCTGGAATCGGGAACTACCCGGCTGGTAGCTTTGTCCTCATGATCGCCCGAAGGCTCGTCCGATTGCCGCCTCATGAGGAGAACCGCGCCCAGAACGGAAGTGAAGAGAATGAACTCTTCCCCCAATGTGTCGAATCCTCGTATATCGAAGTTCACCGCCGTTACTGCGTCCGTGATGTGGCGCTCAGACACCGTGATGGCATTCACGGTATCGCCATAAACCCCGCTAATCGAACCCACGGGCGGCAGCTTCGAGTAGCCGTTCCAGAAGACAGCAATCAGCAGGACGGCCGACAGCAGGAAGAAAACTCGTCTGACTCCTCGCGTCATGATCCCGTCTTGCCGCGCCCTTGTTTTTTTACGCGGGCAAGTGCCAGCAGAATCATCAGCGGCAAAGCAACCGCGCCTACTGTAATCTGCGATAAGCCGACGTCTGGAGCTTGGAAAACGAAAAACATGATGCCTAGTAGCAAGCCATAGAAACTGATCACAATAGCCTGCGATACGGGGTCGCGAGTGAAAACCACTGCTGTGCCCGCAACAGCAACGAATAACAATATCGCGATTTGAAGAGTTTCAATCAAACGTTCACCCACCCTTCTCGTTCTCGGCGGCAACGGGAACATCCTCGTCGGCCGTTGGTGTCCATTGGCGTTTCCTCCTGATACGGCCCGCGCGTAAAGTGGCGTGAGACAACACCGGATTTGCCCAAAATAGTAGCAGTCCGATGGCAATCGCTTTCGCGCCCGCTTGGGACAAGCCCTCATGAACCACCACCGCCGCCGGAATGGCAACAGCTCCTAACAGTGACGAGGGAGCAAGATAATGAAGCTGCTCATAAAAGTCTCGGACAAGAAGAAAACCCACCGCAGTCATCAGGAATCCCAATACTCCAACAGCAAGTAATACCCAGACCGCGATGTCACGGGCGCTCATAGCCAGCGCTCCAAAAAGCGTGCAAACACCAGCCCCGCACCATAGGTAAGCAACGCTAGCGTCAGCGCCAGATCGACGAACGGAATCCGGTGATATCCCTCGGTAAGAACCAGCAGAATCATTACCGCCATAGTGCTCCCTGCTTCCAGTCCGACCAACCGGCTCATTGTATCCCCGCGTATGCAAAGCAGAAGGCAGGGGACCATACATACCAGGAGCGCTAACGCAGTCAAAATCCAGGGATTCATTATTCCTCCAACTTGCGGACAATCGTGGGCACAGGCGCTTTCTTCACCTGGTGAAACATCATGACGTCCTGTTCTGTATCAATATCGACGACTACGGCGTTTGGCGACACGCTCATAAACACCGTGGCAAGACAGCGCTGCGCAGCTTGGTGGGATTCGTCTCCCGATGTTCGAAAAGGCGTTATCTGAAACAGCGCCTCGCTCGGTTTCCGCTGGGTATGCCGTGCCAGGGTATGCAGAAGAATCCAAAGATCCTCCGCGATCATCACCGGCATTCGCCAAAGCTGCGCATACCAGCGAAGCTCTGGCTTGAAATGGAGCGGTTCAGGATGGAGCGCTTTTTCAAGGGCGAACAACGTCAGCGCCGCTGCGCCAACGCCTGCCAAAAATTCCGGAAGGCTGATCTGATAAACAAAAAAAAACCATAGCAGGACAAAGCCCAGCCCCTTCGCGAAATATTCAGCCAACTTTTTCACTACGACTCAAGATGCAAACGCTTGAAAAATATTTCGTGTAAGTGAACAGAACCCTGCATCCGGCACTATCCTCGCCAGGGCTCAAGGAACTTGAGCAACGCATCATTTACAACGTTCGGTCTTTCTTCGTGCGGCAAGTGCCCGCACTGCGGAATGGACACAAACTCTACATCTTTAGTCATCTTGTGCCAAATCTCCCGGAAATCCCACATCTTCCCGCCCTCAAGACGTCCTTATCCTCTTCGTCCCGTGAAACATCTTCCCGGCCTGTACGATAGTCGCTAAAAGCGCCCCGCAATGCACCTGGTTGCGAGAACGCCCTTACATATATGCCGATCTCTTCAGAAGTAAAGAGTTCGGGGTTGTAACACCAGCTTGAGAAGATAAAGCGTAGCCAAATTTCCTCCCTCCCCGTGATTAACGCTTCAGGAAGATCGGGAACGTTGTTGAAGATGAAGAACCAATGCCCGCGTGCGATCTCGGCATTCATGCGTTCGAAAATGATGCGGGTGGGAATGTTATCCATTACTATCAGGCCATTCACCGCTTGCGGATAATCTTTGGCAAAACGTGTCGCGCTGAATCGTAAGATTATGCATGATCGGTTGTATGATGAATCGCGCCGATGGACGTTACGGTAGTAACTCTGCGGGTAAATGCGGATGTTCAAATTTCAACACCCGCCAAAATCTGAACGCGCCAAACAGACTTTTTCCCGTACACTCGGGCTTAATACGTCGAACGACGTCCCCTATTGAGGTGTTCAACATGCAAATCGGCTTGAATATGGAATTCATTCGCAGCGAGGATCTATCGTTTGCGGCAGGTGTCGAACGTGCGTCCCAACTGGGATACCGCCTGGTCGAGCCTATGGTCCACAACGGCCGCGAATTACTAAGCGAAGCAGGATATTTTCACTCGTTCTCAATGGATAACGATCCGCTTGAAATGGAGGACATCCTTGAGCAATACGGCATGGCAGCCTCCGGGCTCTCCGCCCACTGCCCGCTGATGCGGCCGGAGATCAGTGTTCCCTATCTGGAAAAGGCGGTGCGCTTCGCCGTGGGAATCGGAGCGCCCGTTGTCAATACGGACGAAGGTATCCGGCCCGAGTGGCTCGATGATGAAGAGTGCTTCCAAGTCATCAAGTACACGCTAAAGAAGGTCCTGCAAGTTGCTGAGCGCCACGGGATCTATATCGCAATCGAACCCCACCAAAGCATCACGAAGACCACTGAAGGATTGCTTCGCATCGCTAACCTCGTGAAGTCGCCGATGCTGAAGATCAATTACGACACTGGAAACGCCTTCCTTGGCGAAGCGGACCCGTATCAAGGGCTGCGCGACGTACTGCCCCAACTTGTCCATGTGCATGCGAAGGATATCTCGTTCCGCCAGGCGGAGGCCGAGAAGGGAAAGACAGCCGGCACACCTGTTGGCTGCGCTTGCGGAGAAGGCGTGATTGACTGGCCGCGAGTCATAACCATCCTGCGCGAAGGAAACTACAACGGCGTATTATCGGTGGAGTGCGGCACCTCGGCCCAGGCAGCAAATAGCCTGCGTCACCTTGAGGACGCGTTGGCCTCAGAACCCGCGACTGCCAAGTCGTGATGCTGATGCAGCGTCTTCTCGCTGGCGGTGTAGCATTTGCCCTACTCGCCACCGCAATTCCAGCGGCCGGACAATCAAAATCCAGCGCCAACAAAACCGCGATGGATCGCATGCGCCAAATCTGGCCTAACTTGCCGCCTAACCAGGACCCCGCTGCCGTGGTTCGCGGCAAACGGCTCTTCTCGGCCAATTGCACCTTCTGCCACGGACCCGATGCCACCGGAGGAAATGGCGGACCAGACCTGATCCGCTCTGTCCTGGTAAATCACGACGAACACGGTAACCTGATCGGTCCCGTCATCCACGGCGCACGCGTGGACAAGGGAATGCCAAAGTTCGATTTTACCGACGCTCAGGTGGCGGACGTGGTGGCCTTTCTACATCAGCGCAACCGAGATGCGCGTATCCGTTTCACATACAAGATCGCCAATGTCTCCGTCGGAAATAGTGCAGCCGGAAAAGTTTATTTTGATGCTCATTGCGGCAGTTGCCACTCTCCTACGGGCGATCTGGCCGGAATCGCTACTAAATATCCCGGCGATGCGCTCCAGCAGTTATGGCTTGATCCTGCGGCCTCGTCTTCCGGTGCCGGCCAGCCGTTGCCGCCCTCGCACGTGACTGTCACTCTGCCGTCCGGCCAAGTCCTATCGGGACGACTAAAACATCTCAACGAATTCAACGTTTCGTTCTACGGTCCTGACGGCCTCTACCAAAGTCTTCCCGTCACGCCAGACATGAAAATTGCGGTGAAGGACCCGCTCGCCGCGCACAAAGAACTGCTAAAAAACCTCACTGACAGCGACCTGCACAACGTCACCACTTACCTGGAGACCTTGAAATGAAGCTTCGGTCTCTTCTCCTTCCGGCCGCTCTGCTTGCAGCCACGCTCTTGGCAGCAGCGTCGTGGTTATCGGCGCAGGAACTAAACCCCCACAATCTTGCCAAGCCTCTTGGTGACAACTGGCCCACCTATAACGGCGATTACTCCGGCCGCCGTTATAGCAATTTATCGCAAGTCAACGCCGCAAACGTGAAGAGTCTTGTCCTTGCCTGGACCTACGACTCCGGCGGTGTTCCCATCAAAGCGACGCCATTGATGGTGAATGGCGTTTTATACTTCACTGTTCCCGATCATGCCTGGGCGATCGACGCGCGCACCGGCCGCGAGCTTTGGCGATGGCAGAACAAATCGCGAGGCGGCACCCATATCGGCAATCGCGGTGCGGCCATGTATGAGAACTGGCTGTTTTTCGTTACTCCCGATGACTATCTGGTCTCGTTAGATGCCATCACCGGTAAAGAGCGCTGGCGCGTGGAAATCGCCGATCTCAAGCTCGACTTCTTCTCCACCGTTGCCCCCGTGGTCATTCACAATCACGTACTCGTCAGCCCCAGCATCGAATCGACCGACAATCGAGGCTATGTTGATTCCTACGATCCGGAAACCGGAAAACGGCAATGGCGCTGGTACGCAACCCCCAGCCCAGGCCAGCCGGGCTCTGAAACATGGCCGAACCAGGATGCCTTGGAGCATGGCGGCGGAGCTGTCTGGATTCCGGGCACCTACGACCCCAATTTGAATCTCTATTTCTTCGGCACCGGCAACCCGCAGCCCGTGATGGCTGGCCAGGGCCGAAAGGGAGACGATCTCTGGGCCAATTCCATCGTTGCCGTAAATCCTGATACCGGAAAGATGGCCTGGTATTACCAGACCACGCCGCATGACGTCCACGATTGGGATTCCGCGGAAACTCCGGTCCTCTTCGATGCCGTGATCGATGGAAAGCCACGCAAACTACTGGCGCAGGCAAACCGGAACGGCTACTTCTTCGTGCTCGACCGCACAAACGGCCAACACATCCTGACCGTTCCTTTCGTTCCGAATAACTGGGCGAAGGGTCTTGATGCGCAAGGCCGTCCCATCCCTGATCGGAGCAAGGACCCGCAAACAGCCGGATCGCTGGTGTTTCCCTCCGAAGGCGGAGGGACTAACTGGTTTCCGCCGAGCCTTGATCCTGAAACCGACTTGTTCTATGTCCGGGTGAATCGCTCGGCCTCGGTCTTCTATCTCACCGATACCAGCCCAAAACCCGAGGCGTGGGGCGGCATCGACAAGTTCGTCTGGAATGGTCCCTCCTCCATTGAGGCCATCGACTCCAAAACCGGAAAAATCGCCTGGGATCATTCCACCGGCAACGGCGGAGTTTCTGGCATCCTCACCACTTCAGGCCACCTGCTCTTCGGCGGCAACGGCGACGGCGACGCTCTCGCGCTCGACCCGGCCAGCGGACGCATTCTCTGGCATGTCAACCTCGACGGCATCATGTCGAACGGGCCCATCACCTACAGCTTGGATGGCCGTCAATACGTCCTCTTAGGCGCTGGAGCGAAACTATTTGCCTTCACCTTACCGAAGCAATAAAGGACACGGATTATGACAAGCATCACGAGACGCGAACACCTGAAACGTTTAGCATATGCCGGTGCAGGCGTTGCATGCTCGCTTCGCGCAAACGCAGCCCCCAAACCTCTCTTCTTCAAAATCGCCTTCGGAGAGTATTCTTTGAATACGCTGTTTCGCGCAGGCAAGTACAACCCGCTGGATCTGGCGTCCATGACTCGAAATGAATTCGGCCTGGATGCAATCGATTACGTCTCTTCATTCTGGGCGGACAAAGCGAAGGATAGAAGTTTTCTCCGCGAACTAAAAAAACGTGCCAACGACAACGGCATTACAAATCACCTCATCCTCGTCGACCTTCCGCAGCCCGAGTTAGGTGATCTCGACGAAGCGAAACGCAAGTCCGCCGTCGAAGCTCATCGCCCCTGGATCGACATCGCCAGATTTCTGGGCTGCGGCGGAATCCGCGTAAACCTGAATGAGTTGAAACAGCCGGGTAAAAAAGAAGCCGTCCTGCAGGCCTCTGTGGATGGCTACGGACGGCTGCTGCAATATGGAGCGCAGCACAACATCGACGTACTCGTTCAGAATCATCTCGGTTATAGCTGCGACCCGGATTGGCTCGTTCGCGTCATGCAACAGGTCAACAACAAGCACGCCGGAGTGGAAGCCGACCCCGGGCACTTCCAGGAATTGTTTATCGTGAATAACCCCGGTGGCGGTCACAAAACCGAAACAGGGCAAAGCTTCGATCTATACACCGGCTTTCAAAAGCTCATGCCCTATTCCAAAGCCGTGAACGCAAAAACACACGCCTTCGATTCCAGCGGCAATGAAACTTCCTTCGATTACACGCGCATTTTGAGGAGCGTCAAGGAGGCCGGTTATACCGGCTACATCGGTATTGAATGGGAACCCGAAGGACCGGGTAAGAAAATCCCAGTATTCGAAGGCATAAAAGCTACCAAAACTCTGCTCGAAAAGGACGGCGCGCAACTGTCGTAGTGACGCTATGAAAAATTTGCTTCTCCTCCCGGTGCTGAGCCTCGTAGCCGTCCTACCATTGATTTCGCAGAGCACAGTTGCCGATCGAATTCCGTTGTTCAAAAAAGGTGCCATCCGAGTGCTGATCCTTTCGGGACAAAATAATCACGACTGGCGTACAACAACACCATTCCTGCGAAAGCTGCTGTTGAACACCGGGCGATTCGACGTGCGCGTCAACGAAGAACCCACCGGTATGACTTCCGAGACCCTGGCGATCTACGACGTTGTCGTGCTGGACTATAACGGGCCGCGTTGGGGAATCACAGCCGAAAATGCGCTTGCCGATTTTGTTCGGTCCGGGAAAGGACTCGTCGGCGTTCACGGAGCGAATTGGGCGTTTAGCGGATTAGTTGTTCTGGCAGATCATCATATTCCCACCGGCATCATGGAGCCGCCCTGGCCGGAGTATAAGAAAATGATCGGCGGAGTCTGGTCCGATCGATATCCCGTTTCGGGGCACGCGCCTCGTCACAAATTCCTCGTCAAGATCGTGGACCCAGGCCATCCGGTAACAAAGGGCCTTCCTCCAACCTTCGAGGCTGACGATGAACTCTATCACAACATGCACATGGCTTCGGGCGTCCACGTTCTAGCGACCGCCTACGACGATCCCAACAACAAACCAGCCGCGCCCGCAGCATCAAGGCCGCCCATTACTTTTAATGGACACACGGTACAGTGGCCGCATCTCGATATGAATCCAACCGGCAAGGATGAGCCCCTCCTGTGGACCGTCCACTATGGCAAAGGCAGGACGTTCTATACGACCCTTGGACACGACGTGAAAGCCCAAACGATGCCTGGCTTTTCCACCACGTTTGTCCGCGGCGTGGAATGGGCTGCTACGGGAACTGTGCGCAAACCGAAGCCCGCATTTCGTTCCTGGGCAGAGCCCATGCCGTGAAATAGCGCAATCGGGTTTATGTGCGTTCTTTATAGGTCTTAGGAGTGCATCCAAAACGCCGCTTGAAAAGAGTGGCGAAGTATTGGCTTGAGGAGAAGCCACAGGCAAGCGCTATATCCGTAACACTGTTCGCGTCATTCTGGTGAAGCAGCCCTGCCGCAAGCTGCAGCCGACAATCGTTCAGGTAATGCATCGGTGCCGCGTTGGTCAATTGCTTCACGTAATGTACAAACTGCGTCGGTTTCAAACCGCACTCTTCGGCCATTGATTCCACAGTCCAGTTCGTGCCAAGCTCTTGCGCCTGATGACACAATCCGGCCAGGAACAACTGAACTGTGCGCCGCGAACCCGCCAAGCTGCGGTCCAGAGGAATGCGCTGGCTGCGAAAAATATCTAATAACAGCAGCAATAAGTCGTTAATTTTAATCGCCAGCCGCGAATTATTGCTTCCCCGCTTATCATTCTCGACCGCTAAGCCGATCGCGCGAAAGCAGCGCCAAATTTCATTCGATGCTCGCCAAACCGGTTGCTCATTGTGCCGAAGATTCCTTTCCAATTCGTCCGCCTCGGTGGCATTCAGCATTACCCAGCGCGGCCATTTCCAACTCTGATTCGGCCGCCGCACCCCCAGGTCCAAAATCAGCCAGTGCAAACGGCTCGATCCAACATTGGGATTGCCCAATCGGTGAAGCTGCCACGGCCGGGTAATCGTCAAGTCGCCCGGCTGCAGCATGTACTCGCGGCCGTCCACCGCGAACGCCAGAGTGCCGCTTTGGAGAAAACTGATTTCGATTCCCTCATTCCGGTGCGCGGGCAAACCCCAATGCTGTTCTGTTGCGGCATCCCAATGCCCGATCGTTTTCAGTCCTTGCAGCGCGTCGTGCGACAATCTGCGCCCTGGATAATGACCTCGTGCGAGAGCGTCTAGTTTTATCTGTGACGCTTGCACCGCCTCGATCAGAGGATCGCAGGCATCTGCCCGGTACGTGTTAAGAACATCCCTGAATACCGGAGGAGGAGTGATGTTTCCGGCGTCTAGTGCGAAGCGTTCGGCAGCCATGTGGTTTTCAACAATAGCGCAACTGTAACAACACTGGTTCTAAACTGCTCGGTTTACGAAAGGAAGGGAAATATTCTGGGGCGGCTGGTGGGGATCGAACCCACGACATCCAGAACCACAATCTGGCGCTACTACCGGCTGAGCTACAGCCGCCACGTACCCATCAGTTTAACATTCCTGTGAATATATCTCACATCAAGCTAATCGGATCCACATCGATCACCAAGGCTGTTGCATTCCAGTTCTCGTCCTCCGCGTAGCGGCGCAACTTCTTCAGTATTTCCCGCAATACAGTGCGTTTCGCCGCTTTCAGCAGGATTTGATACCGAAACTCATTCTTCAATCGCGGCACCGGCGCCTCCGCTGGTCCCATCACACGCATGCCCTCGGGAGCCGGTTGCAGCAGCAGCCCCAGTGCCGTTGCCATCCGCAGCGCTTCTTCCTGCTTCTCCGCCCGAACCACCACGTTGGCAAAAGCTGCAAAGGGAGGATACCGCAACCACTTGCGAAACTCGATTTCTTTCTTATAGAAGCCTTCGTAGTTCTGCTCCGCCGCAAACCTGATTGCATAGTGATCGGGATTTAACGTCTGCACAACCACGCGTCCCGCAATCGTGCCCCGGCCTGCCCGCCCCGCTGCCTGCGTTAATAATTGAAAGCTCCGCTCCGCCGCTCTGAAATCCGGCATGCTCAACCCGATATCCGCCAGCACTACACCCACCAGAGTCACATTCGCTATGTCGTGTCCCTTCGCAATCATCTGTGTACCCACCAGTACATCGATGTTTCCATCCCGAAAGGCACTCAGAATGCGCTCGAATGCACCCTTGCCGCTGGCACTATCCCGATCCAGCCGTGCTATGCGCGCCACCGGCAACGCCTGGTGTAGTTCCTCTTCCACCCGCTCCGACCCCGTCCCCAGGAACTGTATATAATCGCTCCCGCACTTCGGACATTCCACCGGAATCTTCTCCGCATACGCGCAGTAGTGACAAAGCATGCGCCGGTCGCGCCGGTGATGCGTCAAGACAACCGAACAGTTCGCGCATTGCAGCCGCTCGCCACAGGCCCGGCACATCATAAAACTCGAAAACCCGCGCCGGTTCAGCAGCAACATCGTCTGCTCGCCTTGTGCAAGCCGCTGCTCCATCTCTTCCACCAATTTGCGTGAGAACACGGTCTGCTTCTTGGTCTCCAGGAACTCCACCCGCATGTCCACTACTTCCACCTGCGGCATCGGCCTCTGCGCGATGCGTTCCGGCATGCGGAGCATCGAGTACTTCCCGTGTTCGGCGTTAAACCGGCTTTCCACACTAGGCGTCGCCGACCCGAGTACCGCCACGGCATTCGCCTCCTTGGCCCGCATCAGCGCCACGTCCCGCCCGTGATACCGGGGCGTCTCCTGCTGCTTATAACTGCCGTCGTGCTCTTCATCGACAATCACCAGACCCAGCGCCTGCACCGGAGCGAACACGCCTGACCGCGTTCCCACAACCACCCTTGCCTGTCCGCTGCGTATTCTCCGCCACTGATCCGCTCGCTCCGCATCACCAAACGCCGAGTGCAGTATCGCCACTTGCCTACCAAAACGATGAAAAAATTGCCCCGCCATAGCCGGAGTCAACGCAATCTCCGGCACCAGCAGCAGCGCATTCTTGCCCATTGCAAGTGTCGCTTCAATGCTGCGCAAATACACTTCGGTCTTACCCGAGCCGGTCACTCCCTGCAGTAGAAACGCCTTGAATTGTTCCGCCTTCAACGCCTCGCCGATGGCATCGCAAGCCGCCTGCTGGTGCGCGTTCAACAGGGGAACCGGCCGCTCAAACCCAGCCGGAACGGGAGCCTGTTCAATCTCCAGCTTGATCAGTTCGCCTCTCGCCAACGCCCGAGCCGCCTCACTCGCGCGCTTCACCGTTTCCCCGAGTTCCGCCAAATTATGTTGCCCTGGATGAAGCTCCAAAAACGCCAGCAGCTCGCGCTCGGCTTTTTTCAGCTTGGCATCGGGCGCAGGCCGCCGCAAGAACTCCGCCTGTAATTTCTCCGCGGGTGCCCGCAGCGGATCCCGCTCCTGCTGCTTCTCTTCCGCGATCACCCACCCGCGCTTCACCAATCGCAGTAGCGCTGGCTTTGCCCGTTCTACCTTCGCCGACAGATACTCTGCCGGACGCGGCCGCTCTTCCAGCAACGTAAGCACCCGCACCGCTGCATCCGCATCGGATGTTCCCGTCAATTGCCGCGCCACATCGCGCCCCGCATCGGTAAGCTCATAGATTGTGCTGCGCCGCATCTCCCCGCTCAGCGGCAACATCCCGCGCAACACTTCGCCTAAAGGTGCGCAATAGTACTCCGCAATCCACCGCGCCAAACGGAGCAACTCCTCATCCAACACCGGTTCGGAATCCAGCAGCTTCAACGCATCCCGCAGCTTATACGCCGGTGCATCGTCGTGTACGCGCAAAACAACGCCAGTCAACTTCCGGCTCCCAAACGGAACCAGTACCCGGCACCCCGTCTGAACGCGATGTTGCAGCGTCAAGGGCAGGGAATAAGTGAACAGCCGGTCTACCGGCACCGGCAGACTGACATCGCAATACAGGTGCTTCTCCTCAGCCATCCAACTTGCCGATGGCGGCAAAAGCCTCGCGCAGGGCGGGATAGAGCGAACGGTACACGTCATACCGCTTCGCATAAAACTCGACCGCCTCTTTCTTCGGTGTCTTGCTCCCCACTTCTTTCACAACTACCTTGCTCACCTCAGCCGCACTGCCGTATTCACCCGTCCCGATCATCGCGAGTAGTGCCGCTCCGTACGCCGACCCCTCCTGCGTCTGCAGCGTCACTACTCGTTTCTCGAAAATATCCGCAAAGAGCTGATGCCAGAACGGACTCTTGGCACCCCCACCCGAAAGCCTCACCAGAGAAGGCTTCGCTCCCAAGTCTTCGATAATTCGCAGTCCGTCTTTTTGGCTGTAGCAAACGCCCTCCAGAATGGCTCGCCCCAAATCGTGCCGCTGGTGTTTGGCCGTCAGCCCGATCCAGGCCCCGCGTGCATTGGCGTCCAGATGGGGCGTCCGTTCACCCATCAAATAGGGAAGCCAAAACAGTCCATGTGCTCCTGCCGGTGAAAGCGTCGCTTCCGCTGTCAGGTCGTCGTAAGCCACTCCCGGCGCGAAACGGTTTCGGAACCACTGTAAGCTGAGCCCTGCTCCTTGCGTCACACCCATCACATGCCACACGTCCGGGATCGCATGACAGAAGGTGTGCACCCGGCCTTCGGGATCATACGCAGGCTTATCCAAATAGGCAAACACCACGCCCGACGTGCCAATTGTGCAAGAAATTGTTCCAATCTCGGTAATGCCGTTGCCAATCGCGCTCGCTGCTTGATCGCCCGCACCGCCCACCACCGGAGTGCCTTCTTTCAATCCCGTCGACTTTGCCGCTTCCGCCGTAATCTTGCCTGTGATCTCCCGCGATTCATACGCTCGGGGAAGAATGCTCCGGTCCAATCCCAACCCGCTCACCATCTCTTCCGACCACCTGCGATGGATCACGTCGAACAGTCCCGTCCCGCTCGCATCGGAAACGTCGGTGGCAAACTCACCCGTCAGCTTAAACCGCGGATAATCCTTCGGCAGCAATATCTTTCGCACTGCCGCGAATTTTTCGGGCTCGTTGTCCCGCACCCAAAGCAGCTTCGGCAGAGTGAATCCGGTCAGCATCGGATTCGCCGTGTACTGCAGAATCTTGTCCTTGCCCAATGTGGAATTGATCTCGTCCACTTGCCGCTGGCTTCGTTGGTCGCACCAGATCAACGCGGGGCGAATCACTCTGTCCTGCTGATCCAAGAGCACCAGCCCGTGCATTTGACCGGTCAGCCCGATGCCGCTGATCGAATCGCCGCCAATACTCGCTTCGTTCAGGACACCTCGAATTGCCTCGACCGAAGCCCGCCACCAGTCGTCGGGATCTTGCTCCGCCCACAGCGGCTTGTGCATCTGCATCTCTTCATGCGCCGCCGTATAAGTAGCGATCACCCGCCCGTGTCCATCGATCAATAAGGCCCGTGAACCGCCGGTCCCTACGTCCAGTCCTAGCCAGTACATCCCGTTCGCTCTCCCCTTTTTTTAAGCTATCGAATACCAGAAGTGCTGCGTATCTCGTGCGTGGGTTCATCCCTGCTTTGAAACGGCAGATAAGCAGCGCCATAGAGCCCCGCCTCGCCTCCCAAAGTAGCCTTCTCGATCTTTGTCGCCGTGCGCGAATACGTGTACGAGCGCCGCTTCACCTCGGAAAGCATCGTGGGCGCAAACATCTCCCACGCCGGCAACGGACCGCCGCTCAGCAGATACAACGGAAAGTTGAAAAGATTAATTAGATTGGCGATCGCAATACCCAGTGCGCGCCCCATGCACTCAAACACCAACTTCGCCTTCGCGTTCCCCCCGGCAGCCATATCGTACACGTCGGCCGATGTGATGTCGTGATTGCCCAACCCCATCATTCGCGCCATGCCGACAATCGCCGTGGCCGAGGCATGCTTTTCGAGACATCCCTGGTTGCCGCAACCGCACGGGTTACCGTCCGGATACACCGTCATGTGCCCCGGCTCGCCCGCCATCCCCGCGAATCCATGCAGCACTTTTCCATCGATGATGATGCCGCCGCCAATCCCCGTGCCTAACGTAAGCAGGAACAGGTTCTTGACGCCCCTGCCCGCGCCCATCCAATGCTCTCCCAAAGCCGCCGCATTGGCATCGTTCTCCAAGATGATCGGAATCCCTAGCTGATTCTGGATCTCATCCCGAATCGGAAAATCCGTAAAAGGAAGATTGGCGGCTCCGATAATAATCCCGGTCTCCATCTGTATGTAACCGGGAACGCCAATTCCCACTCCACGCAGTTCTCCCGCGCCGACTCGCCCCTGCACTTCTCGAATCAAATCGACAACATCGGCGACGATTTTCTCCCGGCTACCCTCATAGTTAGACGTCGCCATCGAGTGCCGGTGCAATATCTTGCCATTTTCATCGACGGCCGCCGCTCGTAGATTCGTCCCCCCCAGATCCACCCCAATTGAGTAAGCGCTCATGCGCCTGAATCATAACAAAGCTCGACAGCCAGATACTCAGGTAACACGCGGTGGAAATGCCACGTCGAAGCGCTATGCGATTCGCGGCGATCTCAGTCGGACTCCTCTCATTTTGTCTGCCCTTGCTGGTCCAGGCAGGGCTCGATCCTAATCACTCTTGGCAACTCGACGAAATCGCGAAAGCGCCGGTCTTAATTGTAGGCCGCGTCCTGACGGTCCAAAAAGGCAAGATGATTCATGAAGGCTTTGGCCAAGCCCCGCCGCCCACCTACGCCATGACGGCAGACATCGAGGTGCTCCGGCAATTTAATTCCATAGGACAACCGATGGGAATACCCGGTCGCCGGTTGCATCTACGGTTTCCTCAATACGACGGAATCGACTATTCTCCGTTACCGCTTGAGCTACCCAAAATTAAACCGGGATCAACTCTGATTCTTCCACTTCGGATGAACAAGGACCCCGCCTCGAAGTCGTGGCGACTGATCGGCGATAGCGGCTACGATCTCACCATTCCAGTGGAAGACCAAATGAAAGAGCTGGAATCGCCAGTAACTGATGCCCGAGCTTTTCTTCGGAGGGAAATCGCCAATTCGCTTGCTTGCGGTACCCCTCACGAAATCTTCGCCCTTTCGAGCACCGTGCACGTTAATTGGAATTATCTACAGCGCGATTTGATGCACTCCCTTGAGACCAGAATCGGAGGTAATAAGAATCGCTGGGCAGGAATAGCCACTGGCATCCTCGCGACGACGGGAGGCCCGGGATGGAAAGTCACCGATATCTTACAAGGAGACAATCGCGGGACGAAGAGGCTCGATCCAACCTACACTGCTTTCATTCGTCAGATACTTCTAAAATTGCCAAACGCCAAAGAAGCCCAAACGATGGTCATCAAGAATCTGGTGTTCAATTCAGCGGCATACGACGGCGATTCGGCACAAAGTCTGATGTGCTACTTGTATGATCCAGTCCTAATCAAGAGCATGAAATCGGCACTGAAGAAAAACGTTCGGGGAACCATGCATGTTGCTCTCATTATGGCGGCCAAGGGGCAGAATGCTTGTCTCGCCGAGTCCCTGAAACGGGCTTTGAAGGTCCTCGATAATCCCGATGCCTATCCTTCGGATTCCTATGGTACGGGCGATATATACGGTGCGGCCATTCTGATCAGCGAATATGGAAATCGGCAGCAACGAAGCCGCGTGGCCAAACTTTCCCAAGAATATCAAACAACCAAGCCCGACTACGCAGCCTTCCTCTGGCGCAAGCTCTATTAGCTTGCTAATTACGCCCTTGCACCTTACCGCTCCGGCTCCCCCGGAGGTAAATACGCCACATCCAGCCAGAAGTGAACCGCAGCCTGAATCGTATTCAGAAACGAGTCCAGATCCACCGGCTTCCGCAGATAACAATTCGCGTGCAACTGGTAAGCGTCCTGGATGTCCCGTTCCGACTCCGACGTCGTCAGCACCGCGATCGGGATCGGGCGCAGTTTCGCGTCCTGCTTCAACTGCCGCAATACCTCACGGGAATTAGACTTTGGCAGATTAAAATCCAGAAATATCAGGCTGGGTCTGGGGGCAGCCGCGTACTGGCCCTCTTTCCGCACAATCTGCAGGGCCTCGTCACCGTCGCTTGCGACGTGAATCAGCACCGGCGGATGCACATCCCTGAATGCCTCGCGAATCAGGCGCACGTCCGCAGGATTATCCTCGATGATGAGTACCACCCGCTGTCCCGGCAAAGTTTATTTTCCTGCACTCCGACGATAGCAAACTCCGCCTACGGGTGGAGATCGACGAAAGACGCTTTACGCAGTGCTGCTCCGCGCCAAACCCTGAAACGCAAGATCCGTAATTAAATCCGCAAATCCGGCCCACAGCGGCTCATGCCCTGCCAGTAAACGGAAATAAAAAGGACCATACAACAGATCCAGCATCTGTCCCAAATCGATTTCCTTGCTCAGCGATCCATTCTGCTGATGCTTGCGCAACACTCCCTTCGCCTGTTCTCTTCTCGGCTCGATCCACACTGTCCGGAATGATTCCGCGATCTCCGGGTCGCTCTGCGCTGCCCCGATAAATCCGGCGAAGCTTCGGCCCCGTGGTCCCGTCAGCAAGGTCGTAAAATTTCGCAACTGAATGCGAATGTCTTCTTCCAGATTTCCGGTGTCGGGAAACGGCTGCTCTTGTGCCACCGCCTCTCGCAGCGCTTCCAGCAGCACTGCCGACTTATTCGGCCACCACCTGTAAATCGTTGCCTTGCTTGCTCCCGCCCGCTCCGCGATCGCGTCCGTCGTGATGTTGGCATACCCCGATTCCTCCAGTAGCTTCAGCGCCCCCTCCAGAATCCGTTGCCTCGCCTCTTCGTCGCGGGGTCGCCCGCGCCCTTTCGGACAGGGTTCCTCCAACTGAATGCTTGATGTCCCCATCTAATGATTCCTGAGTAGGCCTCTCGGAGCCCGTGCAAATGCACTTCCTAATCGGTTTCCCATAATCCCCTGGTTTGATCCCCGTCGTTTAATCCCCGTGTTGCGATGTTACAGGAAATGCGAGGCCTTGCGCAATAACGAAACTTTGTCGTATCGTAAATTATCGAAGCCAGTGTAGCCGGTTTCGTGCCCGCCTTAGGAATACTGAATGTGGATTGTCAAAATTGCGCTCTCGCGCCCCTATACCTTCATCGTTCTGGCGCTCCTGATCCTGATCCTCAGCCCGATCGTTATCCTGCGCACTCCCACCGATATCTTCCCGAACATCGATATCCCGGTTGTTTCCATTATCTGGAACTATAACGGCTTGGAGCCCGAGCAGATGGAAGGGCATGTCACCACGGTCTTCGAACGCGTCCTCACCACCACGGTCAACAATATCGGACACATCGAGTCCACAACCCTGAACGGCAGGGCCATTGTTAAAGTTTTTTTCCAGCCCGGCGCCAACCTGACCACCGGGATCGCCCAGGTCACGGCGATCGTGCAGACCATTTTGAAGCAAATGCTTCCCGGTACCACTGCGCCGATTGTGATTAGTTACAGTGCGTCCACCGTTCCTGTCTTGCAGTTGGCGATCTCCGGAAAGGGCCTGCAGGAGCAGGAACTGAACGACCTCGCCATGAACTTCATCCGTCCGCAGCTCGTCACGGTTCCTGGCGCCGTCCTCACTTATCCGTATGGCGGCAAACAACGCCAGGTGATGATCGATCTTAATCAGGCGCAGATGCAGGCCAAGGGCATTTCACCCTTCGACGTTGTGAACTCAGTGAATAGCCAGAATCTGCTTCTTCCCTCCGGCACCGCAAAGATCGGGCAGTTCGAGTACGACATCGACATGAACTATAGTCCGCGGAAGATCGCCGAAATCGCCGATTTTCCCGTAAAGGTGGTCGGCAATTCCACCATCTATTTGCGTGATGTTGCCAATATTCGAAACGGATTTGCGCCGCAAACCAACATGGTCCGCATCGACGGACAACACAGTGTGCTGGCCAGTATTCTGAAAGCCGGAAACGCTTCTACCCTCGATGTTGTGGCGGGAATCAAGAAAATGTTGCCCCGTGTCGCCGCCGCCCTTCCTCCGCAGTTGAAGATTCAACCGCTGGCCGATCAGTCCATCTTTGTGCGCGCTGCCATTAGCGGCGTCATCCGCGAGGCGGTCATCGCTGCCTGCCTCACCGGGCTGATGATTCTCATCTTCTTGGGAAGTTGGCGCAGCACCTTAATCATCGGTATTTCGATTCCGCTGTCCATCCTGACCTCGGTGATCTGTCTGAGCGCGCTCGGCGAGACCATCAATATCATGACGCTCGGCGGCTTGGCGCTGGCCGTCGGCATCCTCGTCGACGACGCCACCGTCACTATCGAGAACATCGAACGCTACCTCGAAGAAGGACACGACCTCCACACTTCTATCCTTGAGGGCGCGGCGCAGATCGCCGTTCCCGCCCTGGTTTCCACGCTCTGTATTTGCATCGTATTCTTTCCGATGTTCTTCCTGAGCGGCGTCGCCAAATTTCTCTTTGTTCCCCTGGCCGAAGCAGTCGTGTTCGCCATGCTGGCCTCCTACGTCCTCTCTCGAACGCTTGTCCCGACCATGGCGATGTACCTGTTGCGGCTGCACGAACACGTCCAACGCCGAACCCGCAATCCGCTCGTGCTGTTTCAGCGCTCCTTCGAGCGCGGCTTCGAGCGTTTCCGCGCCCAGTACGCCGCAGTCCTCACCACGCTTGTCTACCGCCGGAAATTTTTCATTCCGGGTTTCCTCATTGTTTGCCTGGCGGCCGCGGCTCTGATTCCATTTCTCGGCCAGGACTTCTTTCCCAGTACCGATGCCGGGCAATTCCAACTGCATATGCGCGTGAAAACCGGGACGCGCATTGAGGACACCGCCCGCGTCAACGATTTGGTGGATAAAGCCATTCGCCGGGTAGTCCCGAAGAATGAGCTGGTAACGATCATCGACAACATCGGAGTGCCCTACAGCTCGATGAATACCTCCTATAGCAACACCGGCACAATTGGTAGCGCCGATTCCGACATCCTGGTCAGTCTGGCCCAAAAACACCATCCCACTGCCGACTACGTGCGCGAGTTGCGAAAGGTTCTGCCCCGCGAATTTCCGGGAGTGATCTTCTATTTCCTTCCCGCCGACATGGTCAGCCAAATCCTCAACTTTGGCTTGCCTGCTCCTGTGGACATCAAAATCGTCGGAAACAATGTTGAACAAAGCCGCCAGTATGCCGACCGTCTGCTGCCTCAGCTAAAGCGGATTTCCGGCGCTGCCGACCTCCATATTCAGCAAGCCTTCGACGGCCCGAAACTGCATATACAAATCGATCGCACTAAGGCGGCGGGAAGCGGATTTACCCAGCTCAACCTGGCGCAAAACCTGCTCACTTCCCTCAGCGGCAGCTTTCAAACCCAGCCTCAATTCTGGCTGAATCCAAACAACGGCGTCAGCTATAACCTGGTAACCGAAACTCCGCAGTACGACATTCAATCCATTCAGGATCTACGCAATATTCCCATCAGCGGCGGGACTCAATCGACCCCGCAGGTTCTCAGCGACTTTGCTCAAATTACTCGTGAGCCCGAAATGGCCGATATCGAACACTACAACATCCGCCGCACCGTCGACATCTACGGCGCCGTGCAGGATCGCGATCTGGGCGGCGTCGGTCGCGATATCGACAAGGTCGTCGCCGCTAATAATAAATATCTGCCCCGTGGAACGCGCGTCATGATCGCCGGCCAGTTGCAGACCATGCAAACCTCCTACACCGGGCTGCTGTACGGCCTCGTGGGCGCCATCGTTCTGGTCTACCTCTTAATCGTTGTCAATTTTCAGTCCTGGCTCGATCCTTTTATCATCATCACCGCGCTGCCCGCCGCATTGGCCGGCATCGTTATCTTCTTATTCGTTACCCACACGACGCTCAGCGTTCCGGCTCTGATGGGAGCTATTATGTGTATGGGCGTTGCCACCGCCAACAGCATTCTCGTTGTTTCCTTCGCAAAAGAGCAATTGGCCCAACATGGCAGTTCCGTCGAGGCCGCTTTGCAAGCTGGCTTCACCCGCTTCCGGCCCGTGTTGATGACCGCTCTCGCCATGATTATCGGCATGGTTCCCATGGCGCTGGGGTTGGGCGAAGGCGGCGAGCAGAATGCTCCCCTCGGCCGCGCCGTCATCGGCGGATTGCTTTGCGCCACCGTCGCGACCCTTATCTTTGTGCCGGCCGTCTTTGCCTTATTGCACGGCTCGAAGAAACCGCAGAGCGCTGGCGCTAGCGATCGAAAATCCGATCGCCCTGTTCATGCATAACGTACGGAGAATCAGATGAAAGTCGAAGAAACACAAAACTTAGGAACGCCCGCCGAGGCCAACCCAGTCCCCAACACGGCCAGCAGCGAAGGCCGTCCACGAACAAAAAGCGTGTCCCTGGTGGGTCTGGGCGTACTCGTCTTGATCGTAGCCGCCGTCCTCGCCTTCGTCATCGTTTCGGGCATCTCCGAGCGCGCCAAGGCCAGCACCGCTTTGCGGCGCAATACATTGCAGAACTCCATTCTCGACGTCGCGGTCACTCACCCGGTCCGTACCGCCGCTTCCGACGAAGTGATTCTGCCCGGCAGCATGCAGTCCTTTATCGATACCCCTATCTGGGCCCGCGCCAGCGGCTATCTCAAAATGTGGTACGTCGATATCGGCGGTCACGTGAAAGCCGGTCAGCTTCTCGCTGTCATCGAATCGCCCGAGGTCGATAAACAATTAGATCAGGCTAAAGCCAGCCAGGAGACCGCCCAGGCCAATTACAGCTACGCCGCTTCCACCGCCAAACGCTACCAGGATCTGCTCAAAACCGATTCGGTCGCCAAACAGGAAACCGACCAGATGGTGAGCGCGGCGGCTGCTCAAAAAGCGACCCTCGACGCCATGACTCAAAACGTCAGGCGGCTGGAACAGATGCAGTCATTTGAACGGGTTTACGCGCCCTTCGATGGCGTCATTACCGCCCGCAACGTGGATGTCGGCGCTTTGATCGACGCCGGCGCGAACACCCCCGGCAAAGAGCTCTTCCACGAAGGCCAAATCAATACGCTCCGCACCTACGTCAGTGTTCCTGAAATTTACTCTCGCGCCGTCAGTAAAGGAGCGCAAGCCTACCTCACGCTCGACGAGTACCCCGATCGCAAATTCTACGGAACTATCGTTCGGAACGCTAACTCCATCGATATGACCTCCCGGACTTTGCTGGTGGAAGTCGACGTAAAAAACCCCGCCGGCGCACTGCTGCCCGGCTCCTATGTCTCTGTCCATCTGAAACTGCCTTCCAAACAAGGCGGCCTCGTCATTCCCACAAACGCGCTTATTTTTCAGACCGCGGGGCTGCAGGCCGCGGTTATTAAGGACAACCGCGTCCATTTGGTTCCCATCAAACTCGGACACGATTATGGAAACACGGTCGAAGTGGTCTCCGGCCTGAAGCATGACGACGATATCGTCGTGGGTCCTAGCGATTCTATTACCGACGGTGAGCAGGTCCGCATCACGCAGCGCCAGGGGGGCGCCTGACGAAGGTCTGCATGTTAGTTAAACCAAAACGAAACCCTGAGCGTGAGCGAGGGGTTGCTCGAATCTTTCCACGCTTTCTCACGTCACTCGTTATTGCCATGGCCGCGCTGCTCAGCAGTTGCATGGTCGGACCAAAATACTCCAAGCCGTCGGTCGTCACTGCCCCTACATATCGGGAGCAATCTCCCGCCAATTTCAAGCCTGTGAATGGCTGGAAACCCGCTCAGCCCAGCGACGCCTTGCTTCGTTCCGATTGGTGGAAAATGTTCAACTCCACGGACCTGAACGCCCTCCAAGACCAGATCGAACCCGCGAACCAGAACCTGAAGGTCGCCGAAGCTAATTTCAACGAGGCCCGCCAGTACATCACGGTTAACAAGTCGTATCTGGCGCCCACCATCGCGGTCAATCCATACCTGGACAATGAGCATCTTTCCAGTAATCGCCCCTTTGTTGTCTCAAAGGGGTTCACCTCCGCCGACTTCTACTTCCCTGTGGACGTTTCCTACGAAGTAGACCTTTGGGGGCGCATCCGCCGCACCATCAACGCCGCCAAAGAATCGTTTCAAGCTACTGCCGCCGATCTCGAAACCGTAAAGCTCTCGCTCCACGCCGAGCTCGCCACCGATTACTTTGAAGCGCGTAGTCTTGATCGCGATAAGCAGCTCCTCGACGACACTGTGACCCAATATCAGAGGGCCCTCACGCTGACGCAGAATCGCTTCGAGGGCGGGATCTCCTCAAAGGCCGAAGTCGCGCAGGCAAAAACGCAGTTGAACCAGGCGCAGGCCGAAGATATCGATGTCGGAGTCGCTCGCGCCCAATACGAACATGCCATCGCGGTCTTGATCGGCAAAAACCCCGAAAGCTTCGTCATGAAGTATGAACCGTTGCAGGGCGCGCCTCCCGGCGTCCCCGTCGGCGTGCCATCGCAACTTCTCGAACGAAGGCCCGATATCGCCTCCGCCGAACGCCACATGGCTGCCGTCAACGAACAAATCGGCATCGCCGAAGCCGCCTACTATCCCACTCTTTCCATCACGGCTGCGGGAGGTTTCGAAGGCAACAACATCACCAACTGGTTTACCTGGCCCAGCCGTCTCTGGTCCGTCGGTCCGCAAGGGAGCGAGCTCCTCTTCGACCACGGCCTCCGCCGCGCCCAGGTCAATATCGCTAAATTCGCTTATGAAGGGACCGTGGCAACTTATCGCCAGACTGCCCTCACCGCCTTTCAGCAGGTAGAGGACAACTTGGCTGGACTTCGCATCCTCGAACAGGAAGCCGCCAAGTCCCATGAAGCAACGCAAGCTGCTGAAAACTCACTTCAGCTTGAGATAAATCGCTACAAAGGCGGCCTCGTTACTTACCTGGACGTCGTTACCGCCCAGAACATCGCTCTCACAAACGAGCGCACCGAGGTCGATATTCAACGCCGCCGCATGGACGCCACCATTTCTCTAATCATGGCCTTAGGCGGTGGATGGGATGTCACAAAGCTTCCGGTAAGCTAGCCCTTGTTGCTGTCTTTAGAGGAACTGCAGATGCTCTAACCGATAGCCAAAATGCTCTTGTCCATGGTGACTAGCGCGATTCTTTCTGACCTGGCTTTCGCCATCAGTAAATGATCGAATGGGTCGTTATGCAGCAGCGGTATGCTGCGCAACTCCGCTGCATGCTGAAATTGAAGCGCTAGTTCGGTGCGAGGTAAATCACTGATCGCCCTTTGTAAATGGTCGCCGCTGAACGGAAATTTGCCCGGATATTTACGATGCTTCAATTCGACCTCGATTGCCGATACCGAGCTGAAAAGCCGGTTCGCCGCGGTTTCAATTTTGCTCCTTAAGTTCTGAGGAATTCGATCCGGTTCGGTCGTCAGCCAAATGATAATGTGCGTGTCTAAAGCAAGTTTCGTGTTAATGTAATCCACAATGGGTCAGTTGACTCGAACAGGCATCGCCCTCGACTCGGACCTTCTAGCGCGGTTCGACCGTTTTATTACAAGGCAGGGATATCCGAATCGCTCAGAGGCTTTTCGGGACCTGATACGAGATCGCCTTGTGACGGAAGCGGTTGACAATCCAGAAGCACTGGTTGTAGGAACAGTGACGCTGATTTACGACCATCACTCTCGTCTGCTTCAGAGAAGTTGACGAATCTTCAACACGAGAATCACGAACTGATCATCTCCACGACACACGTGCATTTGGACCACAACACTTGCCTCGAAGTGATCGTCGTAAGGGGTGCCTCCAGGAAAGTACAAAAATTAGCAGATATGTTGATTGGCACGAAAGGCGTTCAACATGGACGGCTGGTCATGAGTTCTCCTACCGTCTGTCTTTCTCGAACGGCTTAAGAATCTCCCTTATGCAGGATCGAAGGACACAGGCTGCAGCAATGAAAGTAACACGAAAGTGAGAAATGTAATATGCGAGTGGCGTTTCAGTTGACCGTTTTGTTGCTCCTGGGCGGAAACAGCGGGGGTTTGATACCTGCACAGACGACTACGGATATTGCGGTATCCGGGCAGATCACCGATCCACAGTCAAAGCCTGTGGCCGACCTTCGCGTTCAACTGATCACCCCCAATGGGCAAGGCGCATCGAGAGAACAAACGACTGACAAGAATGGACATTTCGAGTTCCACATTGTGTTGTTGGGAACCTACACGCTGAAAGTAAGCGCGCCTGGCTTTCAGGAAGTGACCAAAAATATCGTCGTCAGCTCCGAAAATCCGGTAGCCGCGGATGTTCAGCTCGGCAACTTAACTGCTAAACAGGAATCGGTCACGGTGACTGCCGACGTGAAAGAAGCCAATGTCCTCTTCCCTGATCCGGCACAACGCGTGTTCGTGCGTCAGGACACTCTGGACGCAAATCCGGGTCGGCCGGGGGCACCTATTTCCATACCGGGCTTACCCATTGAAACAGCGTCTGGCGGGATCAAAGCCCCGCAGTACTTCTCGCCAGGTGTCGCCGGAGATCACGGGGAGCCCATCGCCGAATACATTCAAGTGGGCGCCTACCTGGTTTCTAATAACCTTTCGTCAAATGCGCACGGCAACGGGTACGCCGATCCCAACATAATGGTTCCCGCCATACTCGCTGGCGTTCAGACTGATGGAGGAGCGTTCAACGTCCGCGAAGGCAATCACGCCGAGAATCTCTCGGCCATTTACCAGCTCCGCAGCCGCCTTGAACCTTTCGTTACCGTGACGGGCGATTACCGAGACGTCGATGTTGTAGCAGGATGGAGTCCGGAGAAGCCGGAGACAAAATCCTGGATCGCAATGGAAGCCGCTTATGGAAATGGATTCCTCGACCGCCTGGAACATCGGCAGCAGTATAAGCTCAATGGTTTCCGGGAATTCGACTTTGGCCAACATCAATTAACGCTGTTTGGTATCGGGTATTACGGATTTTCGTACATTCCCGGCCTTGTCCCTGTCGATACACCGGGACTGCAGGACACGATCGACAGGCGGCAGAAGGATCAGACACATACAGGGGAGCTTGCCCTCAACGACGTCTGGCATCTAGATTCCACGCAACAACTTCAGCTCTCAGGCTTTTTCCGGACGTATAACCTTTCGCTCTATTCGAATTTCGGCGACGGGCTGATTCGACAAAGTGAGTTTCGGACCGTGACCGGCGGAAATGCAACCTACATCAAGCAGGTGACTCATTCGCTAACTTTGATGGCCGGCACTGACTACCAACGGGATGCACCGCGGCGCTTAGATCTCGATCGCTATGGATCGACCGATCGGTCTTTCTACGGTCCTTTTCAGCAGGTCTCGGCAAATAATGTAACCCTCGGAGACATAGCACCGCACCTTTCGCTCGATGGCTCCTTTTTCAAGGATCTGCATTACGATTTAGGCTGGCGCCGGGACGAAATCCAGTTCGGCAATATTGACCTGATAAACCCGACAAATTCCTACAACACGTTGGTGGGTTTCAGCTCTCCCAAAGCCACCATTTCCTTCCTTCCGGTAGATCATCCTTCGCTGCCGACGCTCGCGTTTAGCTTCGGCGAAGCATTTTATACCAATGACCCAAGGATCGGCACCGGGACAGTAAGAGGAACACCTGTTAGCCGCGAACACTCGTATCAGATGGTGGTCAGCAAGATGTTTTTTGGAACAGATTTCCGGGTGACGTTAGGACATGTTACGACAGAGGCGTCTCTGGCAAAGATTGACCCGGACACGGGCCTGCAGATAGACGAGGGACCAGGCCGCAACAAGTTCGTTACAATCGCCGCCCGTCACTATTTCGGATTCGGTTTGTTGCAAGCCTCGGTCTCAAAGGCAGACGCGAGGGATCTCGATACAGGTCTTCCGACGCCGGAAGCGCCACGGCTATTGATTGACGTTCTGGGAACGGTAAATAAGTTGCCGTTCGACCTTCAGGCTCGCGCTGAGTTTGAGGAAGTTGGTGCGAAACCTCTCGGTGATGGCTTTCGAAGCGTTCCGGTTAAGGAGTTTCGCGGAGCCCTCGTCAGGCCTTTTCTGAACCATAGAATGGATCTGGGCTTGAATTTTTTGATCGCGAGCGGTTATACCGGCCAAACAACAGAAGTGCTTGCGCTGACGGGTGAAGCAACGCCATCCGAGAGAGTGACTGGCGTGTACCTTCCGTCATACGTCAGCCTTTCCTACACCTATCACTTTCGCCCTCGCCAGAACTTCTAACGGCGAGATTGAAAACGGCAAACACAGCCGAAAACTAAGAAATCCAAGCGTCTTGACGCCGTAATGGATCAAAGCTTGTCTGCTGTAAGCATCGAGATCAACATGCGGAGGAGTCTGTTGCCGACACCGCGCCGCGATGCCTCTGAAAGTAGCTTTGCGCATATGGCAGGACCAATTCCGGGGATGGAGAGCATAATGGCCGCATCTGAGTCGCTCCCCTGCTGGAGCGTCTTCAAGAGCTGTTTAGTCTAATAGAACTTGCATCTACCAGCGACCCTCTAAAAAGTCCTCTGCCTCCTCGTCATTCATTGCAAACAACACAGACTCGTCCACAGGCGGCACAATGCTTTCCAGCGTACCGAATTTGGGCTTCTTCAATCTGGTGGGAACTAATTGAACCGCAGCCTCACCATGTTTGGTGAGAAACACCTCTTCTCCAGCTTCAGCGGCTTGGATAAGCTGCGATAAATTGGTCTTCGCCGCATGCACATTCATCTCCATCTTCCAAGCATAGCTACCTTCTAGCTATGACGAGCCCTGCCTGGACGTTTTTCTTCCACCTCTTCCGTTCCTATCTGCCGTTACGGAACCCCCTCGGCTTCGGCATCAGTGACTTTCTCGAACTGGCGCTCGCCCTCCTTCTGGTTGTCCTTGTCTTATGCCGCCCCTGGCTGCAATGTTTCGCCACCCGCTTTGCTCACCGAACCCTCCCCTGCATGTTGCTATTGGCGATTTTGCCCGTCGCCCTCCGGTTACTGCTCCTCGGGCAATCTCCCGTCCCCACGCCCAGCGGAGCCGACGGCTTCAGTTACCTTCTGCTCGGCGACACCCTCGCTCATCTCCGCTTGGCGAACCCACCCCATCCGCTTTCTCAATTCTTTGAAGCGATTTTCACTCTTCAGCAGCCCACCTACAGCTCCATTTTTCCCCTCGGACAAGGAATTGCCCTGGCGCTCGGCTCTCTTCTCTTCGGTCTCCCCTGGACTGGCGTCGTTCTCTCGATTTCCGCTCTATGCGCCCTCTCTTATTGGATGTTAAGAGCCTGGATTGCTCCCACCTGGGCACTCCTCGGAGGTTTATTGGCCGTCATCGAATTCGGCCCACTCTCGCAATGGATGAACAGCTATTGGGGCGGGGCAGTCTCGGCCATCGCCGGATGCCTCGTCTTCGGAGCCCTGCCCCGCTTTCGGACTCAGGGCCGCATGCGCCATGCGCTTTTCCTCGGCCTCGGGCTAGGAATTCAACTGCTAACCCGGCCTTTCGAGTTCGTCCTCTTGCTCGCAAGCGCCGCTCTTTTCCTGCTGCCGATTCCGCCGCGCCCCATGCGCCTCCTCCCGGCCCTCCTGCTCCCCTTACTGGCCGCCGCCTCTCTCACACTGCTGCAAAATAAAACCGTTACGGACCACTGGACCACGCTCCCCTATATGCTCAGCCGCTATCAATACGGCGTTCCCACCACCTTCACGCTCCAGCCAAATCCCGTTCCTCATCGCACGCTAACGCCAGAACAAGACCTCGATTACCGAGCACAATCCATCATTCACGGTGATGGAACCGATACCCTCCAGAGCTACTCGCAACGCCTTCTTTACCGCGTCCGCTACTACCGCTTCTTCTTCCTGCCCCCGCTTTATTTGGCGCTCATCGCCTTCTTGTTTACTCTGCGCAATCGCCGAACTTTATGGATTATCGCCACCTTGCTTCTTTTCGCCCTCGGGACCAACTTTTATCCCTACTTTTATCCCCACTACATCGCTGCCCTTACCAGCCTGTGTCTGCTGATCAGTATCACCGGGCTAGAACGAATCAGTGAACTGACCGTGCGTGGCTCCCCCCTCGGCCCCGCGATTTCTTCTCTCCTGGTCGCTCTCTGCGTAGCACCCTTTCTCTTCTGGTGGACTCTTCATCTTGTTGGCTCCGAAGACCTTTCCCCGGCCCTCGAATACGAGACATGGGACTACATCAATTACGACGATCCCGAAGGCCGCATTGCCATCGACCAGCAGCTATCCCACGCGCCCGGCAAACAACTGGTCTTCGTGCATTACGGCCCCGGCCATCGCTTTCGTGAGTGGATTCACAACGCCGCTGATATCGATGCCGCCCGCGTAGTCTGGGCGCGCGATCTCGGCCCCGAGGAAGACAAAAAACTTACGCAATACTACCCACACCGCACTGCTTGGCTACTGGAGCCTGATGCCGATCCGCCGCAGCTCTCGCTCTACACTCCAACAGCCACTCCCGCCACCAAGCTATTCCAATCGCTCAACCCGTAACGCGTTAAGATTTATCGAAGCCAACCAGAAGCTTGAGGCGAAGAAGAACTTTATTCATTATTTCCTTCGGTGCAGGACCGCCTAGATGCTTTGCGTTTCTGCTCTTCCAGTCCATGCTTTTAATCTGGTCGGCAAGAACTACGCCTGTTACTCGCTGTCCGGAGGGAATCGCAACCTCAAATGGGTAACCCTTGGCTTGATTGGTAATTGGACATACAATCACCATCCCGTACTGGTTGTAACTCTTTTCCGACAAAACTAAAGCCGGGCGACTTCCGGCCTGTTCATGCCCTGCTTGTGGGTCGAAATCCGCTCGAATATAGTCGCCCTTACCTGGAATCCAGTTCTTAATCACCAAACTTCATTACCTTGAGGCCGACCCCAGTCCACTTCCTGATGTCGATTCTCCGGCGTAATTTGCGCAACTAAGTCTTCGAGAGTTAACGACTCTTCCCCGGAACGCAAACGAATCACCCCAGGAGCCTCTACCTCGATCGTCACTACGTCACCTTCCGAGAGATGAGCATCCTCTAAAACGTTCTTCGGGACGCGAAGACCGATACTGTTGCCCCATTTGGAAAGCGTTACTGCTACGTTGGCCATTCCAGCTTCTCTCCTTCTTTCGAGTAGTATATCCGAGCGTATATCCATCGGAAGCCCTTCACTCAACCCGTAACGCCTCCATCGGATCAATCGCGGCTGCTCGCACAGCCGGTAACAACGACGCCACCCCCGCCAGCACCAACACCCCGCAAACCGCCACGCCATAGACCGGAATATCGAACGGACTCACCTGAAACAAAAACGTGCTTAACCATCGCGACGTCACAATCGCTCCCACGACGCCAAAAACACAACCAATCAAGCCCAGTTTCAACCCGCCGCTCACTACCAAATTCATCACGTTCGAAGCCTGCGCTCCCAGCGCCACCCGGATGCCGATCTCATGCGTCCTTTGCGCCACCGAAAACGCCATCACGGTATAGATTCCCAGCGCTGCCAACCCAATCGCCGTCAACGCAAACAGCAAAATCACCGTCGTATTGAACCGCCGTGGAGCCTCCGTCCGGCTGATTGCCTGCTCCATCGTCTGCATGTCGCTCACGGGAAGCTGGCGGTCCATCGACCGTACCTTTTGCCGAAGAGCACTCTCCACATACTGCGGATCGTACGCCGTCCGCGCCGCGATCCACATCGTCGATCCGTGCAATCCCAACTTGCTCGCCAGCGCTCCGAATTCCTCGTTGTATTGGGCCATCGGCTCATACGCCTGCGGCACGTTCTTGCTGTCCAGCGGACCCTGCTTTGTATCGCTTACCTCGCCCACCACCGTCATCCATGGCCTTTTAATATGTGAGCCCGGATTCCATCGCATCCTTTTTCCAATAGGATCTTGCCCCGGCCAATACCGCGCCGCCAACGTCCGGTTCACGACGATTACCGGAGACGTGTCGGCCGTGTCGCGCTCATTAAAGTACCGCCCGCGCAATAAAGGAATCCGCATCGCGCGAAAGAAGTCTCCCACTACATAGGCATTTGCTTCATCGGCCCCCGATGTTCCTGGAGGCTCGACGTAGCCTTCCGCCTCAAAAAAACGGTCCGAACCAAGCGCCGACATCGGCAATCTGGTCGCCAGTCCTGCCGTATTCACCCCCGGCACGCGCTGCAGCCGCCTCAACAACTCCTCGTTAAAACCATCGATCTCTGGCTGCTTCTGATATCTCGCTCCCGGCAGCGTGTACGATGCTGCCACCACCCGCTCCGGCCGAAACCCTGGGTTCACCTCGCGCATCTGCTCAAAGCTCTTCGCCAGCAAACCCGCCGCCGTCAACAGCACCATCGCCACCGCAATCTCGCCCACTACCAGCGCCGACCGCATCCGCGCGTGTTCCGCGCTCTGGCCTCCGCGTCCGCTCTGCCGTAGAGCATCGTTCACCGTCGTGCGCAGGGCCGTAAACGCCGGAACTAGCCCACATAGAAAACCCGTCCCCATCGCCAGTGCCACCGCAAAGCAGGCCACCCTCCAATTAATTCCAATCTCGCTAATGCGCGGCAAAGTATCCGGCAGCAAGTTCGTCCAGGCATGCAGCGTCGTATCCGCGAAGAACACGCCCAGCGCCGCGCCCCCGCAGCTCAAAAGCAAGCTCTCGGTCATCGGCTGACGCACCACGGCGCTGGCAGGTGCCCCCAACGCCACCCGAACCGCCACCTCCCGCTGCCGCCGGATCGCCCGAATCAACAACAATCCCGCCACATTCGCGCACGCCACCAGCAGCACCACCATCACGGCGCTAAACAAAACCGTAATCAGCGGCCGCGCTTCTTTCACGGTCTCCTCTTTTAACCCAATCAAAGACGCCGAGACCGTGACGCCCCACCGGGCCGGGTACTCCGCCTGGATGCTCTTGGCTACTCGATTCGCCTGCGCCTCTGCCTGCTGGCGTGTCACCCCGTTCCTCAATCTCGCGACCAACCCGTACTGCCAGTCATCCCCTGCGTCCTGCCTCTCATAGGGCGTAAAACTCATGGGAACCCAAAGCTGCGTTTCATCGAGCCTCCCCGCCGCGAGCGGAAACTCGAAGCTTCGCGGCATCACCCCGATCACCACATATGGCTTGCGGTCCAGCGCCACACGCTGCCCGAGCACTTTCGTATCGCCATGAAACCGGCTCTGCCAAAGCCGATAACTGAGCACCGCCACCCGTTCGCTGGCCTCATCTTCACGCTGCGTGAAAAAGCGTCCAAGGATCGGGTCCACTCCCAAAGTGGGAAACACGCCTGCCGTCAACCGCGTCACCTGCAACTGCACCGGCTCGCCATGCCCTGAAAATTCCATCTGGGCGCCGGTAAAACCGCCCGCCCGCGCAAAGCCATGCGTCTCTTTTACGAATCGCAGTACATCGGGCGCGGGCAAATCGGACGCCTGCTCCCCCAGCAGGTTGACGTGCTCCTTCACCGCCACCACCCGCCCTGGATCATGGAACGGAAGCGGACGCAGTAATACCGCTTCCACCACTGAGAAAATCAACGTACTCGCGCCAATCGCCAATGCCAGCGTAAAGATAATGATCGAAGTGAATCCCGGCTGTTTCCCAAACTGCCGGATCGTGTGAATAAGCTCGCGGGTCAACGTCTGCATCGTGCATTTCTATATTGCACGAACCTAGCCATCCACCCTGCGCTAGAGTAAACGGCACTTAGCCGTTGTTCGATCACGGCAAAGTGTCCGTTTGTGGGACTCCACTGTCCGTTTTTGAACAACACCCGATGATTACGGCTATCATCGAACATATGGCCACCCTTCACATGACCGAAGATGAACTGGTGAAAGACATCGCCGCCGTACTCGCGAAGGTTCGAGAAGGAGCCGAGGTCGTGGTCGAACAGGGCTATCACCCAATAGCCGTGATCCGGCCGGCAAAACGATTTGGACGGCCCATCCCAGAATGCATCGCTTCCGCGAAGGCCTACGAAGAAAAACTCGGCTACCGGCCAATACCCGACCCTGGCTTTGCCAAAGACGTGCAAGCCGGTATCGACGCCCGTCTTGAGCCCCTCAACCCACCTGCATGGGATTAGTGCTGGACTCCTGCGTATTGATCGCGGCGGAGCGTCACGCCAAACCAGTCAGCGAGTTGCTGGCCGATCTCGAACGAGACTATGACGGAACTGAAATCGTGCTTTCCTCCATTACCGTGCTTGAACTGGAGCATGGTCTCCATCGCGCTCACACGCCGGAACTAAAGCGCAAGCGGCGCGACTACCTGGAGTCTGTTTTCGCGGCCATTCCGGTAGCGCCATTCACTGGAGATATGGCTCGACTTGCGGCAAAGATCGATGCCGCCGCGGAATAGGCCGGAGACGTAATCTCCTTCCCGGACTTGCTGATCGGTGTAACAGCCCTTCATCTTGATTACGCCCTTGTCACCGGCAACCTCCGCCACTTCCAAAAAATCCCCGGCCTCACAATCGTCCAACTCTGACAAGCCCACCCAACGTTAACTAAATATTCGGCAGCAAATCGAAGTACTCGTCATCCTCATTCTTGCCACCCTCGCCTTCCCCGACCTGCTTCTCCGACTCCACAAACTCGATCCGCTCGATCCACTTCACCATCTTGTATCCAAGCTGATTCTCCACCCGCGGCCGCAGCGGTGCACCATAAAGCTCCGGCAATCGCTCCCCATTCATGTCGAACGCGAGCATACACTCCGGCTTCAGCGCATTGTAAATATCCTGAGTATCGTAATAAGCGCCGCCATACAATGAGCCCCCGAACGAATAGAACGCAATCGTCTTAGCGTACGGCAAGGGCCTGACATGTTCGATCAGTCTCCGCAGAGAAACGCCGCCCCATTGCGCAATCCCGATGTAAGCCGGAAACCGATTGGCAAGCGCTGGCGACATCGCCAGTCCTGTCAGGATCGAGAGCGGAGCCATAAAAAAGATCGTGGCGAAATACGCCAACTGCTGCAGCGCGTTGTAGCCGTAAAAACCGTTCGGTTCGGGCGGGAAATGAAAATTTGCATAGTGTACAAATGTATTCCACGCCTGAACGAAAACACCCAGGGAGTCGGTACTAGCCGCAACCATGATCGCTCGTCAGCAGCCCGCAGACAAAGAAAAGACCCGTAAGCACGAACCCGTACACCGTAATAAAGTGCCAGGAACGCGCCACTCCCACCGTATGCCGGTAGCCCGGAAGCGCCACCATCGGTGAGATGTAACGCGCATCATTCTTGGCCGTCCACACACGGTCTTTCGGCACTCGCAACGGCGTAAAACGAATCCACTCCATGCCCGGCGTACAGTGGTCGTTCAGGTATAGCCGCGGATGATCCACCAGAATCGAAAGTCCGCTGCGGACTAGCATGAATAAAAAGAATAGGTTGAAAAAGTGACTCCAGCGGACCCACGCCGGAAACCCATGCGGGCCGCTCGCCGCACCTTGCACGGACGCCGTCGTAGGCGCGATATAAGGAAGACCGTACACGGCGCTCTGTACCCACGCCAATACCAGCGGAATAAAACAAAGCACAATCAGCAGTGCCAGGATTGACGGCCTGATCCAGATCCTGAATTTACGATCTTTCGGATAATGAACAGTTTTATGAGCCGCATCGAAAGGAATCATCTCTACCTCCACACACCGCAAATGGTCCTCACCAAGAGTACAGTGCGGAGTGTCGATTGGCGTAGGCGAAAGCTACTGCGAAGAACCGGCCTGCTCTGCGATCAAGCCCTCCATGTCCCGTAACCGTTACACTCACGGCGATGGCAAGACAGTCGCCGCCAGAAAGGATGATTCGGGCCGACAGCAATTGCTACCGCGTCAGCGCGAAATCCTACCGGCCACTGTTCGGCGGAATGGTGCAGCGCATCCTGCAAAAGCACGCCAGCTCTTTATTATGTTGCAATGTTTCGTCGATGCGACCACCAAACGCGCCTACTCCGTTACACCCGACGAAAGCAGTTTAATTCCGAGCAGGTATCCGGAACCATCCGGGACGCAGCGTCTTATTTTGCCGTGAAGAGTTACGCTCCCCTGGAGAACCGTGATTTCTGATCCTACCGCAACTGGCTTGCTGACTCGAATGCCCAATCCCGAATGGGATCGGTCTTCAATCATACCCTCGATGCTGCGCTTCTCGCCCTCATCGGATCTGAAACGCACCTGCACGTGGGCGAAATACCCCCGCCTGGGCTCAGCACGCTGCTCCATAACTGTAGTTTCGAAAAGTATAAGCGTACGGCTGCGGATCTTACGCTTGTCGTCCCTTAGACTACCATCGAAGCGGGAGCACGCCTTCTTATCGGGGCAGATACTTACCTAGGCCATCAACGCTGCCGGCCCAGTGTCGCCATGATGCCGCTTCATCCTATTCCGCAGTTCCGCCCTCGCCCGCAATAGTCGGCTCTTGGCCGCAGCCACTGAGATTCCTAACTGCTGGGCCACTTCTGCCATAGGCCTTTGTTGTACATCTCGTAGCAGGAACACATGCCGCAGCAGCGGGGGAATTCTCTGAATTTCCTCATGCAGCACCTGCGCCACTTCCGTCTGCCCCATCACTTGTTCCGGCGAACGACGCTGGTCTTTCAGTTCCAGCGTCATTACGTCATCACCAACCTGAGTGTCGTCCAGATAGTAGAATTTTGCGCGCCGAGTCTGACGAAGGCGCATTAAGCACTGGTTAACGACTATTCGGGTAAGCCAAGTGCTAAATTTCGAGTCACGCTGAAACTGCCCAATGTGCTCATAGGCCTTCCAGAATGCATTCTGCACTTCGTCTTCGGCATCCTGCTTGTCGCGCAGAATGGAAAGCGCCAGCTTCATCGCCGTCGTCTGATGCCGGCTCATCAATTCAGCGTACGCTCCGTCCTCTCCCCTTTGGCAAAGCTCTACCAGCCGGTCGTCAGCCATGCCACAAAACTGCTTTTGGTTTTGCATCTGGCGATTATCAGGGGAATCCATGAGATTTGAAGCCTCTATGAACGACTTTATTCCTGAGCTAAGTACAGCGCCATACGACGGCAATTCTGGCTTTAGTGCCACCGAAATTGTAAATCAGGATGTTAGTCTCAGTAAAGAGACTTTGAAAGCTGCTGAAAGTACGGATGAGACAATTCGCAGGGCGCTCTCACACTATGACATCGGTCAAAAGCTGCGCCAACTCCGCATGCGAAAGAAAATCGCGCTCGTCGATTTGGGAAAGCACACTGGTTTGTCCGCTTCCATGCTCTCCCAGTTGGAAAACGGTAAACTGATCCCCACGCTTCCCACCCTGGCGCGTATCGCCATGGTCTTCGACGTCGGTTTGGAACACTTCTTTGGTGATAGGCGGAATAAGCGAATCTTCTCCATCGTGCGCGCCGAGGATCGGCTCCGCTTTCCCGAGCGTCCCGACAGTGCTATTCCTGGCTATTTTTTTGAAGTGCTGACCTTTGGCGCTCCCGACAAAAGCCTTTCCGCGTATCTCGCTGAGTTTCCCCGTCATACCGAGCGGGAGGTGCGCGAGCATGTCCACGACGGATCCGAGTTCATCCATGTTGTCGAAGGAATTCTCGCGATAAACTATCAAACGGAAGAACACGTCCTGCAAGCAGGCGATAGCGTTTACTTCGATGCATCTGAGTCTCACTCCTACTACGGTCAGTCCGATTCCCCCACTCGAGCAATCATCGTTACGTTGCCCCCTCGCATTTAAACAGTTGCGTGGCTTCGTTCCGTCAGTCCTCATTTTTTTTTTGTGCTTGACCTGCTTCTCCGGACTTGGCAAAGCCCGCGAACGGTGGACGGAGCTGAACATCGGAGCCTTCTTCATTGATACGGAAGGAGATGGCCTCAACGCGCGCAACGCCCTGACCCAAGCGGAACAGCTTCGCTGGGTTCTCGGCAATCTCCTGGAATCTCAAGACCTCAAGAGCGTCTGGCCCTTCCGGATCGTTTTCACAAAAAATGAGGGAACGAACCCAACTCTACGGAGCGAGTTCGTTTCGCAAAATCCCGAGGAGACCACCCGGTTCGTTTTGCAAAACGGGCAATATCTGCTCATCTGCTCCCCCGATGAACCCCTGCCGCTCGGCGAAATCGCCGGCAGTTTGCTCGATGCTAACACCCCTCGTCTGCCCCCTGAAGTGGAACGCGGTCTCCGGGAACTCTTCAGCACCCTTCAGGCCCACGGCACTCACGTCACTTGGGGCAGCGCTCCCGTTCATCCCGATTTGGCTTGGGCTCGCATGCAGCTTTTCGCCACCAAATTTGAGTACAGCCTGAGCTTCCACATCTTCCTCGCCTCCCTACGCGATGGGAGCACCCTCCGCACGGCTGAGCAAAACGCCTTCGGCAAGCCCGTCCAGATCCTGGAATCCGAAGCCGCCGCTAACCTCGCCGCTGGCCATTGGGAGTCTGTTCCCGTCTCAGGCCGTCCGCTCGATCCCAAGCGTGACTTCGGCGAACACTCTGCCGACCCGGCCATTATCGACGTGTACCTTGCGGCTGCCCAATTAGCCACCGACCCACAGGCTGCCGTCAAGGCGTATAAAGCTGCGATTGGAACCGGAAGTCCCGCCGCTGCCGCTTTAGGCTATGCCGGACTGGCCGAACTGGCAAAACGGGAACACCAGCCTTATAAGCCGTACCTGGACGACGCCATGCAAGTCGGTAGCCGCAGCGCTCCCGTTTACCTCCAGGCGGCGGACGGGCTCTCGGGAGACCAAGCGCTCGAACTGCTCAAAAAATCCGTCTTGCTGAATCCGCGCTGGGCCGAGCCTGTCTACCGCCAAGCCCAAATTGCCTCTAAACCCGCTGACCGGGAAGCTCTTCTGCGTCAATGCACGGCGCTCGATCCCCGCAAGACCGAGTGCTGGGTGACACTTGCCCAACTTCAATCGGTCGACGGTCACGCCACTGCCGCCCAGGGCTCCTGGCTTCGCGCAGAACAATCTGCGCCGACCAGTCCGGAACGCGACCGCATTCACCAGCTTCGCCTCGGTTCCGAAGAGCAACGCCTTAATGCCGCCGATGCCGAACGCCGCCGGGAGGAACAAACCGCCGAGGAAGACGACGACCGCGCTCTCCACGCCGAAGCCGCGCGTATCCATGCGGCCGAGCGACGGGCCAATCGCCAAGTCGCCAGCGAGTCGGGCAGTCCCGCTCCCACGGACGCGGTCCCTTGGAACCAGCTATCGGCTAAGAAGCTCACCGGCTCCATCACTGTTGTCGGCTGCGTGGACCCCTCCTCCACAATTTCCATCCGTGACCGCCAAGGGAAAACGACGAAACTATTGCTCCAGGACAGGTCGCAGCTCGGTCTTTTCTGTGGAATCCAGAGACCTCCCATTCCCGTCTCTGTCACCTATTCCGAACATCCCGACGATCAGCTAGGAACTGCCGGCGAAGTCGTCAGCCTCAATCGCAAGTGATGCTGTCGATTCGTCCCGCTACTTCGGTCGAGGCTCCTTCCCTGGCTGAAATAGAACGGGAAAGCTTTGGGCGTCCCCATTGGACTGTAGAAGATTTTCGCCGTTACGATTGCCTCGTCGCCGAATCCGACCGGCAGGTTGTCGGCTTTCTTGTCTCCCGCCAAACACTGGTTTCCTTGGATGGACTGCCTTCCGAACGCGAAATCCTGAACGTGGCCGTCTTGCCTGCGCACCGCCGACGCGGGGTCGCTAGCGCTCTGCTGAAAGAAGAGTTGAAGCGCGAGTCCATTTTCTTTCTGGAGGTGCGCGAATCGAACACGCCGGCCCAGGAGCTGTATCGCTGCTTCGGGTTCGCCGAGATCGGACGCCGCAAGAACTACTACCAGTTCCCGTCCGAAACCGCTATTGTCATGCGCATGAAACGGAGTTAACCTTTGAGGTGCGGGTGTGTTCTGAAAAGCCGCCCGTCCGCATCAACTATCGAAGGAGACCATTCATGGAGAATTCCGCACAAGACGAAGAGTTGAAGGCGCATCTGCTGACATCCGACAGCCATTTCCGGGAACTAGTCGAGCAGCATGCGCAGCTAAAGCATCAGGTCGAGGAAATTGAGTCCAGACAGTTCGTCACCGAAGAAGATGAACTGGAAGAACAGCGCCTCAAGAAGCTGAAATTACATGCCAAAGACCAGATGAACGAGATTCTGGAAACCCATCGCCACGCGGCCGCCCACTAAGCTCACCGTTCTCGTTCGGGGGAATCACTAGTATTCCCCTTTTTCCCAAAACCGCACACCTCAATCCCACAACCGGACACTCTTCGTAGCGTCGGTCTAATGTTTTCAATAGGAAAACCTTGGCCATTCACCTGCATTATCTTTGCGCATGCAATCCGTGCTGCAAGACCTTACTTTCGCCCTCCGCCGCATTCGCAAAAACCCTGGCTTCACTATTCTCGCTATTCTTACACTCGCTCTCGCGATAGGAGCCAACACGACCGTTTTCAGCGCCGTCAACGCGCTTCTTCTCCGGCCCCTGCCGGTCATCGATCATCCCGAACAATTGGTGTTCTTCACCTCTGGCGCGGCGGGAACCAATCAGAGTTATCCGAATTACCGGGATATTCGCGAGCGCACCAAAACACTTTCGGGTGTAGCCGCCATTCGAATCGCTCCCATGTCCGTCGCCAGGGGAGAAAAAGCGGTCCGGCTTTGGGGTTACGAAGCGACTGGAAACTACTTTCAGGTGTTGGGTATTCATCCCGCTCTCGGGCGGTTTTTCACGCCATCGGAAGACGTGAAACCAGGAGCAAATCCCTACGCGATCTTAAGCTACGATTGCTGGCAAAATCGTTTCGGCGCTGACCGGGATATCGTGAATAAGCTCATCGCAATCGATGGTCTCAAATATACCGTTCTTGGCGTTGCTCCCAAAGGTTTCATCGGCACGGAGCGTCTGCTTGCACCAGATCTTTGGGTTCCTATGTCAATGGAGGCGCAATTAGAAAGTGGCAACGATTGGCTGAATGTCTATAGTACCTACGATATTTGGGTATTTGGGCGGCTGAAATCCGGTGTACCGCTAAAAAAAGTGCAAAGTGAAATTGACGATATCACCGCGCAGCTCATACGCGAGCACCCATTGCAAAACGAAGGCTTGCGTATCCGGCTCACTAAAATCGGTTTGATCGGCGAATCCTTTAGGGGTTCGATCACTGCCTTTTCCACCGTCATTCTCTGCGTGGCAGGCTTGGTCTTGTTAATTGCTTGTACCAATCTCGCTAGCTCTCTTTTGGCCCAGTCCGCCGACCGCAAAAGAGAGACCGCGATACGAATCGCACTGGGCGCGGGGCGTCTACGGCTGGTCCGGCAGCTTCTTACGGAAAACACGATTTTGGCTCTCGGGGGCGGCGCGGTGGGAATCCTCCTGACGTACTGGCTAATCGATGCATTTACCTCTACCTCGCTTCCCGTCGATTTTCCCATCCGGAAAGGCGCTGGAGCATCGGTTGACTTTCATGTGCTGTGCTTTGAACTGGCCGTGTCGCTCTTCACTGTTCTTTTGTTCGGTCTCGCGCCTGCCCTGGCCACCACGCGTCCGAACGTCCTACCTGCCCTGAAGAATGAGACGTGGTCGCAGCGCCTCCGCCGTTTTGAAGTTCGCGATCTTCTTGTAGTCGGTCAAATCACGCTTTCTGTCGTTCTGCTAGTTGGCTCCATCCTTGTTGTGCGCAGTTTGCAGAATGCCTTAACAGTAGACGTCGGTTATAACCCTCGGAATGCTGCTTCCGTCTCCTTCGATTTGGGGATGCAGGGCTACGATGAAGCGCACGGCTTGGCTTTTCAGAAGCGACTGCTCGAACGTGCGCAAAACCTACCCGGGATAGAGTCCGCCAGCTTGTCTAATACCATTCCGCTGAGCATGGATGTTTCCACTACGACAGTTACTGGTTATGGCCAACCAGAGCAAAGGCATTCGGATAAGATCCACGCCGTCTATTATTTCGCCGGGCCCAATTTCTTCAGTACGCTGCAGACTAAGCTGATGGAAGGCCGGGGTTTCACCTGGCGCGACAACGCCAACTCTCCCCGTGTTGTCGTCGTTAACAACTCCTTGGCGCATCGGTTGTTTCCACATGAGAACGCCCTTGGAAAACGCCTATCGCAAGGCAGCGGACAGGGTCCTTGGTATCAGATCGTGGGCATCGTTGAAGATGGCAAATATGAGTCACTAAATGACGAGAACAAGCCTGCCATGTTTTGGTCTCTATTGCAGCGTTACACTCCCACTGCGACGTTAGTCGCTCGTTCTCATCTGCCCACAGGTCAGATTGTCAGCGTCCTTCGCCAAACACTCAAGCAAATGGAACCGGCGATGCCGCTCTATGCCGTTGGTTCGCTTGAGGATTACCTCAAATTTCCTACCAGTCCCGCCCGTCTCGCGGCCGAAGCTCTTGGGTCCTTCGGATTTCTCGCAGTCGCACTAGCGACGATCGGTGTCTACGGAGCTATGTCTTATGCGGTCGCTCGCCGCACCCGCGAGATCGGCATTCGCGTCGCCATTGGGGCGAAGCCGCGCGACATCCTCAATCTGGTTCTCCGGCGCACCGTTGTTATCGTCGGCATCGGGATGGTGGCCGGTCTCGTGGCTGCCTTCGCTACCGGACATTTCTTCGCAGCCGTGCTCTACGGCGTGAGTCCACGCGACCCGGTCACGTACTTGGCTGCTGTGGCTCTGATGAGTCTGGTCGCCATCGCAGCTTGTGTATTTCCAACGCGAAGGGCGCTGACAATCGATCCTGTCCGCGCCCTTCGCGAGGAGTAGGTCAGGAGAGTCCGGCCCAGATTTCCTCTAGCTCGAGGACAAATCCCACCGGACCCGCCGAGGCCGCAACCGATGATACGCCTACCAGTTCTTGCACCTCTTGACCGGGCTTGTAGACAAACACGGTCCTCTTATCGGGATGAATGAGCCAAGTCTCCGAGACGCCGTTCTCCAGATATTGCGAACACTTTTCCTGGAGTTTCTTCAGCCGGTCGGACGGGGACTTTACCTCGACGACAAACTCCGGCAGCAGCGGAGCAGGCTTTCGCTTCTGGGCAGGAGAAAGAGCATTCACCCTTTCATCGCTCACCCAAGCGGCATCCGGCGACCGGTTACTTCCGTCCGGCAAGTAAAAGCCAGCGGTGGGGCCGAATGCCTTGCCTCGTTTGGTTTTTCTCGTCCAAATTTTAAGCTGAGTAAACGCCTCGCCGTTTTGATAATCGCTCTCGATCGCTGTCGGCGCCATGATGATAATTCGGCCATCGCGCGTAAGCTCCACCCGAGCTTCGCTATTCAGTCGGCAGATCTCTTCGAACAACTCCTTCGAATATCCAATGTCAGGCTGGATCTCAAATTGCTGCTCGACTCCGTCGAGCGGAAGTATGGCAGTCATCATAAGAGAGGCTAATTAAGGCTAGGGCTGCTCGTGGTAGAGCCGCTATCGGGCGTATCGCTATCGGACGGCCGCCGCTTCAACTTGGGACGATCTCCCTCATCGGTCGGCGCCTTCTTCGAAGGATCGGTCTCGTCCTCGATCGGGGTCGTCGAATTCGGGTTCCGGCGCAGCGTGGGTTTGTTAGGATCGATACTCGCCTTGTCCGGTCTGCGCTGATTTTCCAGCATCGCCAAGCGGGCCTTCACATCGCTAAACTCTGACGTCGTCACTACATATTCCGGCCGGGCCTTCAAGATAGCGCCGATTTCATTCTGCGACTTCTTTACGCGATCTTCGGTCGGCGGATGGGTTTCAAACACTTTCGCCACCATTCCTGGTCGGCGTTTCTCCAGCGTCTCGATCTTCTCGAAAAAATCGACCATTGCCGTTGGATCGTAGCCGGCCTTGTACATATACTGAATACCAAGGTAATCTGCTTCTGCTTCTTGCGCCCTGCTGAACTTCAAGAACGTAAGAGGCACTAAAAGTCCCGACGCCTCGTAAATTCCGTAGGCCGCAGCGCCACCCATGAAGATCAATGGAAGGGTAGCAAGCTGCGCAATCTCGCCGCGTGTCGCCTGCCGTGTTCCATGCCGCGCGGCCACATGGGCGATCTCGTGCGCCATAGCGGCGGCCAACTCGTCTTCCCCGTCCGCGTTCAGAATTAAGCCGGTGTTTACGAACATGAATCCTCCCGGCAACGCCATCGCGTTAATGCTGGGATCTTCAATCACCTTGATCGTGAACGGCACCTTCGCATCCGAGTTCCGCACCAGATTCTGGCCCACGCGATTCACGTACTCGGAAACGACTGGATCATTAACGATCTTCGACTGCTGTTCCACTTGCTGGGCCAGTTGCTTGCCGAGCGCGATCTCTTTCTCCAGCGAATAGAAATTGACTTTACCGCTGACGTTCCGGTCGCCGATGTCGTCTGGATTCTTTTCTTTGTCGGTCTTTGAAAACGCCGGGAAGGGTACCGACAGCATGACTGCCAACACCAAACTGACAGAGGATTTGAGGGGGGCCGGTCGCCGCATAGAACTCCTTTTTAACGACAGACAAAACACTACAGATAAAATCAGGGCGGATTTCCGCCGGCTTCAACTTTCGTCTGCTTCCAGTATAGGACCAAAACCTGATTGCTGGGAAAGGGAACGCAAGAACGTTCTTTACACGGTTAACGTATGCTCGGAAGAATGGGTTACGAGAAAGTGACGGCGACCGATAATAACGCAGGTGCCGGGGAGCTGCATAGGCAGTATCGCGAGGAGTTCCCCGTGACCCAAGAACTTACCTATTTAAACCACGCCGCCGTGGCCCCCCTTTGCCGCCGTGCGGCGGAAGCAATGAAGGAACTGACCGATGACGCCTGCCGGTTCGGATCGCTGCATTACGGCAACTGGATGGAGTCCTACTCCGGGCTTCGCAAGGCGACAGCACGCCTGATCAACGCTTCTCCGGGCGAAATTGCCATTGTGAAGAATACGTCGGAAGGAATCGCCACCGTGGCGCTCGGGCTCGATTGGAAACAAGGCGACCGAATTGTAGCTTTCCGCGAAGAGTTTCCCGCCAACTACTATCCCTGGCTGCGGCTCGCAAAACGTGGCGTCGAGATCACCTGGTTATCCATTTACGATCCTGTCGAGAAGATTGCCGAAGAAATTCCCGGCGCACGGCTGCTCGCCATCAGCTATGTGAATTACCTCAGCGGATATCGCGTCGATCTGAAGACGATCGGCGAACTCTGCCGGAAACACAACTGTTTCTTCTTCGTCGATGCCATTCAAGGGATGGGCGTCCTGCCTCTCGATGTGGAAGCCTGCTACATTGACGCGCTGGCAGCGGACGGTCATAAGTGGATGCTGGGTCCGGAAGGCCACGGAGTGTTATATGTACGCGAAAAATGGCTCGATTCCATTGAGCCGGTCGAATTCGGCTGGACCAATCCCGCTGGCTACGAAGACTACAGTTCACGCGACATGACGCTGCGGGCCGATGCCGGGCGTTATGAGTGCGGGACACTGAACACCGTCGGCTGCTACGGCCTCCGTGCCGCACTCGATTTTATCGGCGAAGTCGGCATCGATCGTATTGCCTCCGCCGTCCTTTCGCTGGCCGATCAAATAGAGGAAGGCGTGCGCGCGAAAGGCTATCAAGTGATGGTGGAGCGCACCGCCGATAACCGCTCCGGAATTGTCAGCTTTCGTCATCCATCGGTAGATTGCCGCTCCATCGTCGCCGAGTTGAAGCGCAATCGGGTCACGTGCGCGCCGCGTCAGGGCTGGGTTCGCATGTCTCCCCATTTCTATATTGCGCCCGACGATATCGAGCAGGTACTGCGGCTTTTGCCTGCGGTTTGACGCTACCCAAAGTGCCGCGCTAATGTCGTAACGCAATGTTTACGCATATGTCATGCGACGGTAAATTGGGCTCGGTATCCTCACAGTTTCCACCTTTCCATGCCTAAAATGAAACAATTTGTTGCACTGTTGGTGTGTCTTCTTGCGGGCGCATTCTCTCTTCTCGCCCAAGTCAACGGAGGAAGCCTTTCCGGCTTGGTGACCGATCCGAGCGGCGGTTCCGTGCAGGGCGCAAAAGTCGAGGTATCGAACAAAGCCACCGGATTCACTAGGACCACCACCAGCGATAGCTCTGGTTACTACAGCTTCCCCATTCTGCCCATCGGAACATACTCCATCACGGTCGGCCAGTCCGGTTTTGGCAAAGCTACCGCGACCATCCCGCTCGGACCGGCACAAAAGGGCCGCCAAGACTTCCATCTATCGATCGGCGCGACAAATACCAGCGTTCAGGTGACGTCAGCCGCGCCAGGTATCCAGCACGATGACTCTTCTATTGGAACGACCATCGAGAATCAAGTGATCGAGGGCACTCCTTTATTTCAGCGAAATTGGGACGATCTCATCCGCCTGGTTCCGGGCGTGCAACAAAATCGCTACACCGAGCAGAGCGGCGCTACCGCATCGGGCCGCACGGGCGACTTTTCCGTTCATGGCGTTCACTCGCTGCAGAACGACTACATCTTGGATGGCATCGACAACAACACCTTCTCCGAAAACGTGCAGGAGCTATCCTCGGAAGGCTCCCACCCCTCGGTCGACGTCATACAAGAGTTCAAGACCATTACCACTCCCTACTCGGCTGAATACGGACGAAGCCCTGGCGCAGTGGTCGACGTGTCCACAAAGGGTGGTACCAATCAGATTCACGGACTGCTTTTCGATTACCTGCGCAATCGGATTTTCGATGCTAATGACTATTTCTCGAACCGCTCCGGCCTCCCGAAGCCGAAAAATATCCAGAACCAGTTCGGCGGGAATGTGGGAGCGCCCATCATTAAGAACAAACTGTTTGGCTTCTTTGATTACGAAGGAACCCGCATTACGCGTGGCATTACCCGCATCTCTACAGTTCCGCTGCCTAATGAGCGGGTGGGCAATTTCAGTCCTGCTGCCGCAGCCGCAAACGGCCTCACGTATCCCGCCATCTACAACCCGGCGACGAATCAGCCCTATCCAAACAACACCATTCCAGCCGCATCGCTCGATCCGAACGCGCTGCGCTTGCTGGCGCTGTTTCCTCAGCCAAATCTGCCGGGCGAGTTGAACAACTATGCGCGTACCGGGCCATTCTCCGATAACAATGACTCCTACGACGCCAAAGTAGATTGGAATCCGAGTGACAAAGACGCTGTTTTCTTCCGTTACACATCCTCCAGCCGGAACCGGATCGTTCCGGGCAACTATCCGGGTCTAGCGGATGGATCCTCCACGTCTGCGTGGGGCGATTCCACACTCGACTCCTATAGCGGCGCCATTGGCTGGACACATGTATTCAACGCTGCCGTGGTGAACGATCTGCGGCTCGGATTTCTGCGCAACACGGCCATCGATGTGCAGCTCCCGTTCAACCTAAGCCCGGCGGCGGACTATGTTCCGGGGATACCGGTGAATCCGGTATCAGGAGGCGGCCTTCCGGCGATCACGTTTTCGAACTACACGTTTCTCGGCTCGCCCGATTTCCTGCCCAAACAGCAGAACCCGCAGCAATACCAGTATGTGGATACGCTTTCCTGGAATAAAGGCGGTCATTCCATGAAGTTCGGCGCGGATATTCGGACGCCCATGCGCAACATCTTTCAGGACGAAGCCGATGTGAATGGCAACCTCCAGTTTGGCGGTATTTTCACTTGCCGGAAAGGTGCTAATGGGCAGTGCGTGGCGGGCACCGGCTTGCCCTACGCGGACGCGTTGGCCGGCTATGTGCAAAGCGCGGTGCTGTCGAACGTCTACCTGGTAGACCAGCGGCTGCGGATGTTCTCCGGCTATTTCCAGGACGATTGGAAGGTGACTCCGAAACTGACCCTGAATCTCGGGCTGCGCTACGACTTCGCAACGCCGCAACTCTCGGGCAACAACAAGCTCGCGAACTTCGATCCTTCGGGCAGCGGGTCGCTCGTGTTCGCCAGCGGCGGTTCGTTACGCGACCGGGCACTCGTTAAAATTAACAACAAAAATTTCGCGCCGCGCTTCGGGTTTGCGTACTCGCCCGATCAAAAGACCGTGGTTCGCGGCGGTTACGGCATCTACTATCTGCTCCTGGAACGCTTCGGCAGTGAAGACCAGCTCTCGCTGAACCCGCCGTTTCTGGTGCAGACCACCGGCGCTGTTCCCACTACATCCACCCAGCCGCTGTTCCTTCTGCAGAATGGTTTTCCGGCAAGCTACTTAAATCCGGCGAATATCAATTACTCCCTCACTCACGTTCGCGCGCAAGATCCAAACTCGGCTACGCCTTACGTGCAGCAGTGGAGCTTCGGGGTGCAGCGGGAGCTGCCCGCTCAGTTCGTATTCACGCTCGATTATGTCGGCACGAAATCGACGCACTTGGATGTTCTTTCGGATTATAACCAGCCTATAAACGGCGCGAAGCCATACCCGAATTTCGGATACCTCGAATATCAGTCCGCCATCGGCAATGCCAGCTACAACGGCCTGGAGGCTTCGGTTAAGCGGCGCTTCTCCAATGGCCTGTCCACCAGCATTGCGTACACCTGGTCAAAGAGCATCGACGACACGCCGGAGGAACTGGAGAGTAATTCGGGCGGCTCGCAGAATGGACGGAATCAAAGCGCCTGGCGAGGCGTGAGTGACTTCGACATTCCGCAACGTGTCGTCGCCAGCTACGTGTATGAGTTGCCATTCGGAAAGGGCAAGCCCTTTCTAAGCAGCGGGATCGCATCGGCGATTCTCGGCGGCTGGCAGACCTCCGGCGTCTATACTTTTTCGAGCGGCCGTCCGTTTACCATCACCTCCGGCAGCAGCTACTCTAATGCTCTCGATCCTTACGGAGCAGCTACGGCGGTTCCGAACGTCGTCGGCACTCCCGTGAACGTCGGCACGGTGGGCTGCTGGGTGTACTTTTCGCAAAACTCGGCGTGTAAGTCGGCCGAGCCCAGCGGCACGAATGCGTTTCAACTGCAATCGATCGGGCAGTTTGGCAACGCGGGCCGCAATACTCTGCGTGGACCTCATACAAACGTTTTCGACTTTGCCTTAATGCGTGACTTTACCATTCACGAACGGGTCAGCCTGCAAGCTCGCTGGGAGGTCTTCAATTTGACCAATACACCTATTTTTGGGCAGCCGAACAATAATTTGAGTTCCGGTGCGGTGGGCACCATCACGACGCTCGCCAGCGATCCGCGTATCATGCAGTTTGCTCTACGTTTTTCGTTCTAACTTTAAGGAGAGCCTTATGAAGCCCACATTGATGTTTCTTCCGACGGCGTTTGCCTTGCCCATCCTCTATTATTGAACTTCGCATAATATAGTGTGATCAAAAGCTGAGCGAAGACTGCTTCCAGCAGGCAATCAAGAGCGGCTTGCGGCGGCACATGCGTTTGAGGCGGCTACGTGCGATGTCGCCGAGGCTCCAGAGATCCTTGGCGCAGACGTTGGGTAACTCGTGCTGCTTCAGATGCGCCCAGATGTATTCGACCGGATTCAGTTCCGGCGCATAGGCTGGCAGGCGAAGCACATGGATTCTTCCTTGCAAGCCCGCTAGAAAATCCTTCACGAACCGGCTGCGATGCGCGGCCAAGCCGTCCCAGACAATCAGCAGCTTGCCGGGAATCACACGCAACAACTTTTCCAGGAAGATCACCACCTGCGGACTTTTCACCGTATCGGCAAACAGTTCGAAGTGCAGGTTCCAGCGGCTGAGACCGGCGATCAGCGACAAGTTCTTCCAGTTGAAATGATGAAACAGGAGGGGCGTTTGGCCGCGTGGAGCCCAAGTGCGGCAGCGGTGCGGCTTCTGGGTTAATCCGCTTTCGTCAATAAAGACAAGGGTGCGGCTTTCCGTGAGTGCTTTTTTTTAGCAGCGGGCCAGGTGATGCGTTTCCATTCCCGAATCGCTTTCTCATCCCGTTCCAATGCCCGGCCCACGGGACGTTGCGGGCTCCAGCCCAAGCCGCGCAAAATACGCCAAACGTGGCCGGGATGGTAGCGAATGCCGAACTCCTGCGCAATCAGATGGGCTACCCGTTCACAGGTCCAAAGTGGTGTTTCGTAGCCCAGTTTCTCGGGACCGGCGAGCAGTCTACCGGTCAACGCTTTGGTTTGCTTGTCGTCCAGCCGTGGTTTGCGTCCGGCGCGGCCCGCTTGCGCCAGAGCCTTCTTGCCCCCTGCGCTATACTCCTTGCGCCAGCGGCTCACGGTTTGGTTGGCGACCCCCAACTGGCGGCCAATCCGACTATTGTTGAGACCCTCGCGCATCAGCCCCAAGGCGCTCATGCGCCGCGCTTCCAGCGCATCGAAGTCGCGCGCCACACCACGCGGGTTTCCCATATCTATAAGAACCCGCCCAGCCTCCATTTGTTCCGCTATATTACGCGCACCTCAATAGCAGGACATCAAATGCGGACGCAAGACAGATCGACCTTCCCTCCAGCCAACAGCTTTTCTTTGTACTGGAAGCTACAGGCTGGTCCGTTCACCCGGTCGGCCATTCGTATGGAATCTCCGCCGGCGTAGACCGGTAATCGGATCATGCGGAAGTTGGATAGAGAAGTCACACGCGAATAGTGATACTTTTCCTCCTCTATAAAAGTGGGATGGACGTGTGACTCGATCAAGGATGAAACAGCCACCGTCGCCCCTTCTACTCTAATTGCCGCACAAACGTACGATTCAGTGCTTCGCAAAAGCGTGAAGTGTTTCGGTTTTACCTTGCTCCTGTACATTAACCACAATGGAATCACAATGGATTTGCCCTGTGGCCCCATAATGGGCCGGATCGTGGGTGAAAGAATAGATAAAGGTAGCTTCAACTACTCTCCCTTTCTCAATCTGCGACTTATCGTTCCCCGGGTTGATCCAATTACGCGTCAAGCTGACCCCGGATTGGATCAACTCAAGCGTAAATATCGGTTGTTTCTCCCTTGTTACTTGCCATCTATCACTTAGATCGGTGGTCTGTGATTGCAAGACAACAGTGGTCAAAACCGTTACAGCGGAAAGAGCTACTAACTCACAAATACGTTTAATCATAGATTTCTTCTTAACCACATGGTGAGCTACTTGTGAGGCGAGAGACGTCAGGAACGGTGTAACTCAGTAAAGTTTTGTATTTGCTGTTCGACCTCAGCGTAAAACGCACCGGTTTCAACGGTATTGCCACGCCGCGTTTGCGACATGCGACGGTGGCCCGGTTTCGGATACGGTTCAAGAAAATGATTCTTTGGATCAAGCTCCTCCCATCGCAGGTGTGGACTGCTCGAGTAGCTCGTGCCATCAGGAAACGTGTTGGTTTTGTTTAGATTTGTCAGCGTCCACCTTACGCGGCCGGAAATCTCGCTAAAATCAAAGGGTCTGCCATTTTTGAACCCGCTCAACTCATCCTCAGCGCGCATGCAAGCTATACAATCGTCGATATCGCCGGCCTCGCCTAATAAGCTTTTGATTATTGATGATGATGTGTCTTTATGCGAGCTTTTGAGCGAGTACTTGCAGACGGAAGGCTTCCAGGTGGAATCGGTTCACTCTGGCGCTACTGGCGAAAGAGCCGCGCTCGAGCAGGATTTCGAACTCGTTGTACTCGACGTCATGCTGCCCGACAAGAAAGGCTTCGAAGTGTTACGGCAGATTCGACTTCAGAGCCAATGTCCGGTGCTGATGCTAACGGCGCGCGGTGACGAACTGGATCGTGTGTTGGGATTAGAGTTAGGCGCCGACGATTATCTGTCGAAGCCGTTCAGTGCCCGTGAGCTCCTTGCTCGCATCGGCGCGATTATCCGCCGCGCGCGCTGGCATCGCGAAACTGTTCAGCCTCTCAGGCCTTCTCCCATCTCATCTGGAGATCTTCTGCTTGACCCATCGGCTCACGCTTTGTTCCGGTCGGGCGAACTTCTCCACTTAACCTCGGCCGAATATGATCTCGCCTGTGTTTTTCTGGAGTTTCCAGGGCAGGTTCTAACACGCGAGTTTCTCGTGGAGAAAGTACTCGGCCGGCACTTCTCTCCGTTCGATCGCAGCATTGATCTCCACGTCAGCAACCTTCGAAAGAAGCTGGGACCACAAACAGAGGGTGCTGAAAGAATTCGCAGCGTTCGCGGGACAGGTTATCTCTATTCTTGGCCAAAGGTGTGAGTACAAGTAGCTTGAAGATCCGGACGGAAGCAACGCCGCAATTTGATCCTTTCTTCCCGTCGCAACGGCAGCCCGACCAAGCCGGTCCTTACTGGGCGCGGTTTTGGCTGTCAGGCAGCCGCCTGTTCATAAAAGTCTTCTTCTGGTTTTGGCTCACCACGCTTTTAGTGCTAGCGCTGGTCTTGGTCGCTCTTCTCCATAGAAGTCGCGCCTCGCCTCAAATTCTTACGCCGCCGGATATGGTGGCAGGAATAGCGCCAGTGCTTGCGGATGCAGCCGTGCATGCGTATGAAGAAAGGGGTGTTGCCGGCTATAGGCGGTTTTCTCAGGTTGTTATCGGGAATCGGCAACAGGCGCTTTACCTGATCGATGCGCAAGGTCACGATGTGCTTGGGCGCGCTTTGCCTCCAAACGTGAACGCTATGGTTCAAGCTGCACGAGCCCAACACACCGCGATTTTGAAATACGGACTTCGAAGCAAGGTCACAGCTTACGAGACTTACTCGCCCTCGGGCCATCGATACGTTCTGGTTTTATTCACACCGGTAACGCTGTTTTGGCTTGAGCTGCCGACTAGATTGGAAAGCGCTCTCATCGCTGCCCTGCTAATTACCGTCACGCTGTTGTGTCTTGCGCTTGCACGACACATTGCAGGTCCGATCGTCGGCCTGAGTGCTGCTGCTCGGCGGGTGAGCAGAGGCGACTTGTCAGCCCGTGCACCCGTTTCCGCTACGAAGCGTTACGACGAACTAGCCGATCTTGGCGCGGACTTCAACGAGATGATTGGGCGCATTGAAACCTTAATGGGAGCACACCAGCAGTTGCTTGCTTCGGTGTCACACGAGCTGCGTTCGCCTTTAGCTCGGCTAAATGTTTCGCTAGCCCTGCTCAGTAAAGCAGGGACTACTCAGACCAAAATTATCGATCGCATGGAGCAGGACGTGTCGCGTGTGGACGGACTAATAGGCCAACTTCTCACTCTTTCCCGGCTCGAATCAGGAATTACCGCCAGACAACGAACAGCGGTCGACCTTTCCTTTCTACTGCAGCAAGTAGTGGCGGACAGTAATCTCGAAGCGGAAGCATCGATGAAGAACGTTTACGCCGACTTGGCTGGTCCGGCAATCCTCCCCTGTGCCGACCCCGAAGCACTCAGAAGTGCTTGTGAAAATATCATTCGCAATGCCGTGAGGTTCACTCCTTCAGGAACGGCCGTGCGCATAGCGCTCGGCCTTGAACTTGGCGGCAGCGAAGTAATGATCAGCGTTGAAGATAGTGGGCCGGGTGTTCCCGAGGAGCAGCTCCAAACAATCTTTGAGCCTTTTTTTCGCGTCGACCGGCACGCAGGAGCTCACGAAGGTAGTGGCCTCGGTTTAGCCATCGCAACCCGCGCTGTTCACGCTCACCAGGGTTCGATCATAGCGCTGAATCGCAGGCCGAATGGACTTCGAATTGAGGTGCGAATTCCTATAACCGATAAGCTTACAGCCACCCCGTCAAGGCTCTAAGCAAGGCACACGCTAGCGCTCTTGCATCGCATCGCACTCGGGCAATTGCTTCCAGTTGCCGGTTGCTATCGATGTGTTTTCGTTCATACAAACACTGACAAAACCCAACACATCCTGACAGCTACACGGCTCGAAATCGGGCACACTGAGGACTAGAAAGTGAGATCCCGAAGATGAAACATTTTGCAGGCTTAATTTGCGCGGCAGCATCTATTTTGACGTACTCGTCAGTCTACGCGGCTGCCGATAAAACAATGCTTGATCAGCGGCTCAAGAATGGGCAGGAAGTTCTGACTGAAATTCAGTCTTCGCCGGATAAGAGTATTCCACGGAGCATTCTTTCCGGCGCTTCGTGCGTGGTGGTGATTCCTGGTTTCAAGAAGGCAGCGTTCGCCGTTGGTGCTCAGTATGGGCAAGGGGTGGCAACCTGCCGCAATGGCAAACATTGGAGCGCGCCGGTGTTTGTGGCGTTGAGTGGAGGAAGTTTTGGATTTCAGATCGGCGCACAATCTACCGATCTGATCATGATCGCGATGAACAACCAGGGTCTTCAGGACATGTTGAAGGCGAAGATCAAGCTTGGCGCCGATGCCGCCGCTTCCGCCGGGCCGGTGGGGCGCAACGCGCAGGCTGGTACTGACTGGAGGTTAAATGCAGAGTTCCTGACATACTCCCGTAGCCGGGGATTGTTCGCCGGCGTCGATTTGGATGGCACAGTACTTGCGCAGAACGATCAGGACACGAAAACCATGTATGGTTCTGATGTGCCATTCGAGCGGGTGCTGAAAGGCAACCAAGCGACACCGATTGATGCCCGCCCATTTGTACGTACAGTCGCGGAGCGCTTTGTAAACGCCAAAGATGCGCAGTGAACTTACAACGATGAAGCTGTGGAGGGCGGCGAAGAAGTCCGCCCTTTTGTCCCTGCCATTCCAGCAGGCTGCTGAAAAGCGGGTACTGAGCGTTTCCGGATGACTTTTGGAGTAGGAACGCAGTCGATTGAGCTTGGAGTGCCAGGACCGTTGAGGCTTACCTTGCTCGATCACCTGAAAATCATCACGTGTCAGGCCGAATACCGGTGATCTATCTCGGTCCGTTGCAATTACCGTAAGTTGCACAAGTTGAGTTGTGTCTTTGATCAGTGGCTGAGGTGAATGACTCTCCCGCGATTGTGCAAAAAGGAGTGTAGTAGAAACCGCCACACTTAATAGCCTGTGTGTTAGCGGTCGCACCTGAAGAGTAGTATAGTCCCTGACCTGGCCCTGAGAACTGCGCCATTTTTAAGCTGGAATTTTTCCAAAGTCCGACAATACACCCTTTCCAAAAACACGGTCACAGAAATCTTTTCTTGTACTTTCAACAACTTCCAAGAAAATCGCTTGGAGCGGCATGCTACAGTTCTTGCCGCATATGTCCACCACCGCGCAAACCAAAGCCAACCGCGAAAACGCCCAGTTGTCGACCGGGCCTAAAACCGAAGAAGGCAAAGCGAAGTCTTCGCTCAACGCCGTGAAAACCGGCCTTACCGGGCGCACCGTCCTGCTCCCTGGCGATGATATCTCGGCCTACCAACAGCATGTGACGAGCCTAGAAGCCCGCTACCAGCCCGCCACCGACGCCGAAAAACTCCTGGTGCAGTCCATCGCCGACGGGGAATGGCGCGCCGCCCGCATCCCCACGCTCGAAACCGGCATCTACGCCCTCGGCCGCCTGGAATTCGCCGCCCAGTTCGAACAAGAAGACCCCGCCGTCCGCCCCGGGCTCTTAGACGCCAAAACCTTCCTCGCCTACCAACGCCAGCTCAACAACCTCACGCTCCAGGAAAACCGTCTCCGCCGCCAGCGCGAAAAGGACATTACCGAACTAAAGCAGCTCCAGGCCGACCGCGAAGCCGCCCGCAGGAAACGCTTCGATGCCGGACTCAACGCCTACTACCGCTCCCTGTTCCACGAGCGCGACTTCGAGTTCTCCACCATTGGCTTCGAATTTACACACGAGCAGTTCATCACCGAAATCGCCACTTGGGGACCCCACGGCCGCCACAAACTGAACACCCTCATCGAAGAAGAAGACCGCCTCACCCGCGCCTTTATCTACTTGGAGGACCCGATTGCCGCCTAACCCAAGCGGGTTGCCTTCTGACACGTTCGCTATCTTGTCACGCATTTTTAACGCCGCTGTAATTCCAAGTAAGTTGAACCCGCGCTATTCTCGCGTTTTCACCCCAGGCGGAAACCTCGCTGCTGGATGACCGATACCATCGGTGGTTCGGTGCAGGGCGCGAACGCGTCAGCGATCCCCGTATCATGCAGTTTGCCCTGCGTTTTTCGTTTTAAGTTTAAGGAGAGTCTTATGAAGCCTACATCGAAGTTCCTTCTGACGGCGCTTGCCGGCGTTTGCCTTTGCTGTCCCCTATTAGCAGGACAGTCGGACGCGGACGCGAAACAGATCGACCTTCCCTCCAGCAAGCAGCTTCGTCTGCCGCTTCCCGGGGAGCCACAGAAGATCAATAGCCTGCCGATGGTGATGGCCAAGTCTCCCGATGGACACTACATTGCTGTGATCGACGCAGGCTATGGAACGTATGAGTCGCGCTACAGGCAATCGATATCGGTGATCGATACGCAGACCGGGAAAGTAGCGGATTTTCCCGATGACCGGACGGCGGCTCGCTTTGCGCATCAAACGCTTTACGCCGGTCTTGCTTTCAGCCACGACGGCAAGCATCTGTACGCAAGTCTCGACTCGCTGACTGCCCCGACGGGCGGCGGGAAAGAATCGACCGGCAATGCCATTGCGGTCTATCGCTTCACGGACGGCACCGTCACGCCGGAGCGGCTGATTCCGGTTCCCTTGCAGAAGCTTGCGGCCGGGAAATCGCAGGCGCGGTGGAAGACAACTATCCCGGCGGGGATGGCGATTCCCTCGCCTGCGGGTCTCGCCGTCGTTGCGGGATCTTCTGGCGAAGACCACATACTGGTGGCCGACAATCTTTCCGACGACGTGTTGCTGATGGATGCGGCGAGCGGCAAGATTATTTGCCGCTACGATCTCTCCGATAGCAGCACGGTTCCCGCCGCTTATCCCATTGCCGTTATCGCGAATAAAGACGGAACACGTGCCTTTGCTGCGCTGTGGAACGGCTCGGCTGTTGCGGAACTGGACCTCCGCGACGGAAAGGTCCTCGATACTTTTCCGCTGCTGAAACCGAGATCGAAGACTGCGTCTTCCTCGCACCCCACCGCGCTAGCCTTCAGCCCGGACGAGAAGCTGCTGTACGTGGCTTTGGCCAATCGCGATATGGTGGCTGCGGTGGATCTGCGCTCCCACGGCATGCGCTTGAAGGGGCTCTTCGATACGCGTCTTACTGGTCAAAGTTACTTCGGAGCGGTCCCGAATGCGCTGGCTCTTTCCGGCGACGGCAGTCGGCTTTACGTGGCGAACGCCAGTTCCGATTCCCTTGCCGTGTTCGATACGAAGGCGCTTACGCGGCAATCCGCGGCGAATGGCCCGGTAAAGGCGATGGGGTTCGTGCCCACGGGCTGGTATCCCACTGGTGTGGCCGTTGAAGGCAAAAACCTCTATGTGGCTACAGCGAAGGGGCAGGGAACAGGTCCCAATAATTTTCCGCAAAAACGTGCTCCAAACACAGATCCTCGCTTTTATCGCGGAAATACATACATCTGTACGCTTCTTTACGGCTCGGTTGCCAGGATGGACGCGGCCGGGATCGAACAGCAGCTTCCCAAACTGACGGAAGAAGCGCGGGCGAGCAATCTTCTCCAGGCTGAACAAAAGGGGATCGCCTTTCATGCCGGGCGTAACCCAATTAAGCACGTGATCTACATCATTAAGGAAAATCGCACCTACGATCAGGATTTTGGCGACATCAAGGGCGCTAATGGCGACCCAAGCTTAACCATGTACGGCGAGTCTATCACGCCAAACCAGCACAAACTGGCCGAACAGTTCGGCGTACTCGACAATTTTTTCGATTCCGGAGAAGTGTCGGGTGATGGCCACGTGTGGTCGAACGCCGCGATCACCAGCGACTACACGGAGAAGACGTGGCAGCAGAGTTACCGTGGCGGCGAGCGCATGTACGACTTTGAGGGCGTTGTGGCGGAGGGATATCCGCTGCTCGAAGGCATCCCCGATGTGAATGAGCCCGAGAGCGGCTACCTGTGGACGAACCTGGCCAAACACGGCAAGACTTATTACCATTTCGGCGAGTACGTTTCCACGAAATTCTGCGGAGAAAAATCCGATCAGAATGCCGCCAGTTCGCCGCTGGAAGGCACTCCGGAGCCCGGTCCTGGGCCATGCGCGCATCCCGCGATCCGCAAAGGTGATCCTATTCCCGCCAACTATGGCGGCGGCGTGAGCCCGTATCCGTGGCCGATTCCGTTGATCGACAAAGATATTGCTACCAAAGCCGAACTGCAGGGTCACTTCGATCCGCAGTACCCGGATTTCAATCTCAGTTTTCCCGATCAGCTTCGGTTCGAAGAGTTTCGGACACGCTTTAAGCAATGGGTGAACGAGCGCGGTAACGGCCATGACGCCATGCCGCAGTTCATCAATCTACGTTTCCCGAACGATCACACGGCCGGCACGCGCCCGGGCAGTCCCACTCCGAAAGCTTCGGTTGCGGACAATGATTTAGCCGTGGGCCGGGCGGTGGATCTGATCTCGCACAGCCCCTATTGGGACGATACTGCTTTCTTTATCCTCGAAGACGACGCCCAGGCGGGAGCCGACCACGTGGACGCGCACCGCAGTATTGCGCTGGTGGTCAGCAAGTATGCTCCGCGCCCGCAAAACGGGATGCCGTTCGTGGACCATACTTTCTACACGACGGTCAGCGTGATTCGCACGATGGAGAACCTGCTGGATCTGCCGCCGATGAATCAGAACGATGCGCTTGCGCCGTTGATCGGAAGCGAATTCGCTGGTGATGGTACGCAACCTACATTTAGCGCCGATTACTCCAATCGCGACAACAGATTGATCTTCACGGCGAATACTCCGAGGAGTCCTGGCGCACGCGAATCGAGCAAGATGGATTTTCGCCATGCCGACCAGGCACCTACGCAGAAGTTGAACGCGATTCTTTGGCGCGATGCCATGGGCAGCCGTCCGATACCCGCTTCACTCAAGCACTCCAAGCCGCAACGCAAAGACGCGGACGACGATTAGCGTTATCGCATTCTCTGTATCATTGGCCTATATGGCTGAACTCGTGTTTGAGGTGATTCAGGAGCAAGATGGCGGCTACTGCGCCGAGTGCCTGACCGAAAACATCTTCACGGAAGCGGATACCTGGGACGAGTTGCGAACCAATGTTCGTGAAGCGGTGATTGCTTTTTTTTTCGACACGAAGATTCCTTCACGGATCCGTTTACATCTGGTTCGTGACGAGATTCTCTCTGTCGCATGAAGCTACCGCATAATGTGTCAGGCAATCGCCTCGCCGAGGTTCTTTGCCGAACTTGGGGTTACGAGAAGGTACATCAGGTTGGAAGCCACATTATCCTGGAGACCTCCGGGCCGTCACATCAAAGAATCTCTGTCCCGGCCCATAATCCCCTTAGGTTGGGAACCTTCAACTCCATTCTGAAAGCCGTTGCGACACACAAAGGCGTAACGCGCGAGCTGATGCTCAGGTCTCTTTGAAGCTAAGTGATAGATATTTCCCGGCTATTATTTCACTGCGCGAGTAAATAGCCCGCCATGGCCATTCCAATCGCTGCCAGTAAGAGGGAAAGTCCCACCGCGATATAGGAAACCGGATGTCCGGGCGGTGAGACTTGATTGAGCCGATGTACTTGCTGAGCATACTGGCGACCGGACAAAAGACTCACAACCACGCCCAACAGAACAAGCGCCGTTCCAAGCGCCAGAGACAGACCGGTCGAGTGAGACACGGCACCTGCATGCACCGCCCGGATCTCACGCAGAAAAAAACCGAAGCGGGCGACCACGAACCCGAATCCCATGAGAGCTAAACCGGTGCGGACGTAAGCAAGCGCCGTCCGTTCGGCGGCAAGATGCTCGCGCAGATCCATCGGAAGACCGGAATCCTTCGGCATGCGCTTAAAGCACCTCTACTTCGACCGGAATACTGTGGTGAATGACATAAGTCTCGTTGTTAGGATGGTGCTTCATGGGCTGAACGTTTCCTCGATCGTCGGTGGCGCGCGATAGGAGGGTGTGCCGGCCAGAGTCAGCGGGTACTTGCCAGGTCCACTCCCACAGACGCCAGGCATGCCGGTGCGACGGTCCTATAAGCTTTGCCTCTTCCCAACTGAGCCCGTCATCCGCGCTTAATTCTACCTGGACGATTTCCGAGCCGCCGGTCCATGCCGCTCCATAAACGCGATACGAAGATCCGGCCGGTATCGTCTCATACCGCGCCGGACGGGCAATCAAGCTTTTCACGCCCATTTCGGATAAGGGTACGCGGACTGGATGCCCATGCCGCTCAATCCACCGGGCGTAGTCGACCGTTGGATAGTAACCGGCAAATGGCGTTTCACTCACGATGACTTTGGTCAACCATTTGACGGAGGCCATGCCATACCATCCCGGAACGACCAAGCGAACAGGATAACCATGGGCAGGCGACAGAGGAGAGCCGTTCATCTCGTAGGCGAGTAGGACATCGTCTTGTAAGGCGCGAGAAGCGGGAAGACTGTAGGCATAATGAATCGTGCCGGAAGGCTTCGGTGGCTCGTCCGGTTCGCCTTGATCGGCCCCTTCAAAGATAATTTCCAAAGTGGAAGGCAGCAGGCCCGCTTGGGCCAGCACATCGGAAAGGCGGGCGCCTCGCCATTGGGCATTGCCCACAGCACCCGCTTCCCACTGCACGCCCTTCACTGCAGGAATGAGGAAAGCACGGCTATTGCCGGCGCACTCCAGCGTGGCGGGCCGTTCGTAAGCTGGAAGTTGGCGCAATTCCTCGTAGCTAAATTGGATTGTTTGCTTCACGGCTCCTTCCACCTGAAGCCGCCAAGTAGATGTGTCCAGGCTTGGAACGGGAAAGTGGCTCCGCACATAGAAGCGATCGGTTGGCGTGATAAAGCCGTCGAGCGCGGCAAACGACGATTCGAGATTTTCAGGCTCACGCTTCCGGAGAATGAGCGGCACGACTGTATTGCTTGCCTTAGTTACCTCGAACGGTGAAGTTGTTGTTTCTGCCATAAACCCGACTGCTTTCCTTTGTTTTAGCTTGAAGGAAAACGGGGGCCCGCGTCCAATAACAAATCCTCACTGCTCATAAGACTTTCAATGGCCAAACGCCGAATGATTGCGGTATCATCAAAAGGTTACATTGTCTCCAGCAGACCCTGCTGGACATCCCACGGTAGTTTCATCTTCCTCCGGCTGGTTCTCGCCAGGGAGAACCGTGACCCACACAAAGGTTTAGTTTAGTCATGTACGCAGTAATTGAAACAGGCGGAAAACAGTATCGTGTCGCGCCTGGCCAGTCGATCGAAGTGGATACCATTGCCGGCGATATCGGCGCGGCGGTCGAATTCGACCGTATTCTGGCGATCTCCAATGAATCCAATGAATTGGTCGTAGGCGATGCGCTGAAGTCCGCTCGTGTGCGGGCGAAGATTGCCGCCCACGGGCGTGGCGATAAAATTCTGGTTTTCAAGTTCAAACGCAAAAAGCAATATAAGCGCACCATCGGCCACCGCCAGAATTACACGCGGGTGCAGGTGGAAGAGATTTTGGCCTAATCGGCAACGTGAGTTGAGGTATTTAGCGAATGGCACATAAAAAAGGTTTAGGCAGTTCCAAAAACGGTCGCGATTCCAATTCACAGCGGCTGGGTATCAAGGTTTTCTCCGGCGAGTTCGTTACCGGCGGTTCCATTATCGTTCGCCAGCGCGGCACGCGCTACAAGCCCGGCAAAAACGTTGGCTTGGGTAAAGACGACACGCTATTTGCCACCATTCCCGGTACGGTAGAGTTTCGTGACCGCGGCCGGATGGGTAAGTTTGTCAACATCCTTACCGATCAGCAGTAAAAGTTGTTCATTGACGAAGTTATTATCACGGTAAAGGCTGGCGATGGCGGCAATGGCTGCCTTGCGTTTCGACGCGAAAAGTTTGTGCCGCGCGGCGGCCCAAGCGGCGGCGATGGTGGCAAGGGCGGCGACGTTATTCTTGTAGCCAGCGAGCATCACAACACCCTTCTACATTTCCGGTTTAATCCCGAGCACACTGCTCAGCGCGGACGTCACGGTGAAGGAAGCAACCGCACTGGCCGCGAGGGACACAATGCGGAAGCTCCCGTCCCGGTCGGTACAATCATTTACAACGCGGAGACCGGAGAAAAGCTCTTCGACTTTACGGCAAAGGGACAGAGTTTTGTGGTTGCTAAGGGCGGCCGCGGCGGACGGGGAAACGCCCGCTTCGCTACCTCCACGCATCAGGCTCCGACAGAACACGAAGACGGCAAGCCCGGTGATTTGTTCAAACTTCGCCTGGAACTGAAGCTTCTCGCCGATGTTGGTTTAGTCGGCTTTCCGAATGCCGGCAAATCCACGTTGATCTCTCGTGTTTCCGCGGCTAAGCCGAAGATCGCCGATTATCCTTTTACAACGTTGGAACCGAATTTGGGCGTTGTGCAAGCGGGCGACCGGACGTTCGTTATTGCCGATATTCCCGGCTTGATCGAAGGCGCTCACGAAGGCCACGGTTTGGGTATTCAGTTCTTGCGGCACGTGGAACGTACCCGTCTGCTGGTGCACTTGGTGGACGTTTCGGAGTTCAGCGCCCGCGAACCCGCGCAAGACTTCGACATTATCCTGGAGGAACTTCGCCAGTTTAGCGAAGAGCTGGTTGAAAAGCCGATGATTGTTCTGGCAACCAAGATCGATGCTTGTCAGGATTCTTCGCGTATCGACGTTGTACGCAAAAAAGCTGAGGAACGGGGCCTTCCGTTCTACGCTATCTCCAGCGTGACTGGCAACGGTATCGAAGAACTCCGGTTCGCTATGAGCGAGCAACTTCTTCGCCCCAGCGAGGACGTTACAATCGCAGTCGGATGAGCCCACGCCTTTGAGCGAGGCGAAGACTTAAATGGGGAAGCTAGACTCTGCCGGTGCAGGGCCCGGTCTTCAAAACCGGAGTGCGGCACTTTGTGTCACGGGTGGGTTCGACTCCCATTAGCTTCCGCCATCCTACAGATAAAGATATTGATCAGTAGAGTGCGATTTACGAGAGGCGGCAGTGACAGCAGGTCTGCGCATTCCCGCCTCACAGCCCCTAGCGCCTCAGAACCGTAGAAGAACAAACACTCTGGATTTCTTTTTGTATAGGCTGCAAGCTCGCCGTTTGATCAAGAACATTCTTCAACTTTTGGCTTGTGAAACGAATATCCTGCACGGGTTTTGTAGCGTCCTCCTCAGTAGCAAGCGCTGCCTTGCAGTCACCTTTCCGAGCGAGTTCCCGAGCTTGCTTTAACTTGACTTCCAGATAAATTTTTCTAACGTCGGCTCCCTGTTCCGCACTTTCGAAATATCGATTTCGAAACAGTGCGGTGGCAGCGTCGAAATCCCCGGCATCCGCTAAATTCCGCGCCAGTAAGAAAACCAGCTTCGACGGCATCGCAAGATTCTCTGGAAACTGCCGAAGCTTCCTCGCGCGCTCTTCGGGAGATCGTCCCAATCTGCTCAAAGCTTCGTCGAGGCTCGTATAAACCTCTGGATTGGACGAGTCGGCAGTAACTCCCTCCTCCAGCACCTGCGCTGCTTCTCCCGCATTACCCTGCTCTAGCAGTTCGCGGCCGATGCTAGCGTCCAAAGCTGGAATTCGCGAATTTAAGTTGCGTGCAGTTTGCCACTGCCTCATCCCTTCGTTAGTCTGCCCACGAGAAAACAGCAGCGTACCGAGAAGCCAATGGGCGTTGGCATCCTGCTCGTTTGCCATTAAGGCGCTCCGCAACACGGGCTCACTCTCGGCCCGATTTGGAAATATATACCGGACGTTCATATCTGCAGCGGTCCTGTAATCTGCAAAGGGTGACTGACCGAGTTTCTCCCTGCAATAACCGCGATAATAAATCACCATTGGATCTTCCTGCGGCAACACGGCACCGGGTTCTGTTTCGCCTGCGGGTACAACCGGATAAGGGCGCTCAAGCAGAGGCAACGCATCCCGGTAAGCGCCTAAGCCCAGGTATTCAGTTGCCACCTGAAGAACGCGTTCCGGATCAGCCGCCAAGTGCAGCCATAGCGCTGGATTCGCAGCGTGATTCCTCTCATACTCCAGACGAATAATTGTGCTCTCCGGAAAACGCTTCAATGCCGATTCCGCAATCACCGAGGCATCTGGCTGGCCCGCCAACCTGGCCAACACGACACTCTCCTCGGCGATTCGCTCGTCTTGATGAGATGCCCGTTCGGCAGTCCTGATCCATCTCTCAGCGCCTTCCCTATCGCCTTCGCGCCCAAGAAGTTCTGCGAGTTCCAAGGCGCCAGCCGCCCGCCAGTCTGGCATTCTAGTGGCAGCTTCCAGCTCATCTCGGGCTTGATAGCCCTGTCCTAAAGCATTCAAAGCGAGACCCAAATAATAGCGGACTTCGGCGTCCGTCGTGTCACGAGCGCTCGCTTCCGTCAGCTTCTCTTTGGCCTCTTCATAACGAAGTAGCCCAACGGCCAGGCGCCCGGCGGCTTTCAGCAGCAAATAGCTCGATGGATAACGCTGGAGACCTTGTTCATAGGTTTCCCATGCCTTTAGGTCCTCACCGTTTTGCTCTTCCTTGCGTCCAGCTTCGATGAAGTTCCCATCAGTCCATTCCTTCTCAGGCAGCGGACGATATTGGGGTTGAGGTCCTACGTGTACTTGATTTCTTGGAAGCCAATTCCACCTTCCCTCGGTATGTTCCAGCAGCACCGCGCCGGTAGAACTCTGTAAACGGAACGTGTATGTATGGTTCGCCGCAAGGCTTGAGAAGTTTCTTGCCCAGATCTTCGCAGGACTTAAATCGGCTTCTTCTTTCCAAAGTACTTTCGTTCCGTTCAATATCGAAATAGACGCGCCCGAGAGTTTTTCATTCGCGTTGAAACCGACGTGAAGAGTCCTCGTCCCGCCACTCTCCTTCTCTCGCCTTAAGAACACCACGCCGTGAAGGTTTGCGCGAGTGATCCCTCCAATACCTCTCACCGGCATCCAGTACTCGCGAAATCGAATCACTTGTTGTGGTTCTAAGAAGGCAAACGTTTCCTGATTCCGATAGAGTCCTGCCTGGACCTCAGCATAGGCACTGTCGTTGTCCGATAAAGCTTTACGCCACTGCAATCCATCGGAATCTACACCCCAAGTCCAGATTTTTTTGCCGGGCAGTTCGGCGTAGTCGGCATAATGAACGATGCCCGTGCCGTTGTGTGGATGATAGATACCCATAAACGGCTCGCGGCTGGCATAAACAAATCGCGAAACAGGTCCGGCGGTGTGATTCCCAATAATACTCAGGTCCATCCCCTTCGAATTCACCGGCCAGGTGTCTACATCCTTGAACCCGTGTGCAGCCGAAAACTGCATGGGATAGTAAAGTTTCGAATCGTCCCAGACCTGGACGCCGGCATTGGTCCACCAATAGAAACGGTGCCGCACGCGATCGCGGTTTGTCAGTGTCGTATGGGTTTCCAGCATCGCCACTCCTGGACGCAATACCAGTTCAACAGTCCACTCCATTCCGTAGACTCGATCTATGTTTCCCACCGTGACGGACGCACTCCCTTCGGCATGCGCGCCGTAAGAAAAATCCACGGGGGAAACCGAAACCCAATTATGCGAGACCGGAAAATTGAACTCAACGCCGAATGCCGCCCAAGCGCCACGATAACTCACCAACTGCTCCTTGATGGATGGGTTGGCGTAGAACATCGGTTGCCCGCTCACTTTATCGACGCACGTGTACACATGGCCGCCGAGATCCGGCAATATGCTGCACTTCAAATATTCGCTCTCAAGGTAGATCGCGCGCCATGTCTTTAATGGGCGTTTGTTCTTAATATCTTGCCGGAGAGTATACGGATAGTCAAAAGAATGTTTCGCGAACAGGTCGAAAGGCGGATTCTCATCGGGGGCTCCCTCTTCTGACGAGGGCAGCGTGATCGTGCCTTCCCAAACCTTCACTTGCGCCAGTGCGTTCGTCGGTACGAACGTAACCAGTGACGCCGCAAGTGCAATCCAGCTCGCTCGGAAGATCGTAGCTCTGAACATTCGCAAACAATTGTAAGCGAATCAAGGTAGCTTTTTAACCCCGGAATGAATGAGTAGGCCCACTCAGGATTTTCGGGTGATGGCAACTACTTCGTATTCGCCTACCTGCGGCAGGGTGAGAGAGATTTCGTTGCCATGTACCTGTAGCGGAATCTCCCGCTGATTACTCAATGTGACCGCGTTTTCTCCGCGGAACCCGGAGGGGACACGGAGGCGGACTTCTTGCGGTCCCACGGGATAGATGTCACGTGTCGGACCCTTCATGAGAGCCGGTGTCGTGTAGTTGAGGAGGTGGAGAGCCAGACCCGGTTCGGTTTCCCAGTAGAAAATGTCTAAGAGACCAGGGCCGGAGACCTTGGCGGGACGTGGATCTCTGCCCGCCCAGCGAACCGCATTCGACAACAGGAAGCCCAGGTCGCGATTCCAACTGCGCCAAAACGTCCGGTCGACGTCATCCGGAAAATAAACAACACGGCCCTTTCCGTCTTGCAGCACAAGACTGGGGCCGGTTGTTTTAGAAGACTCACGAAAGACAAATTCCGGAGGAAAAGCGGGAAAGGGTGGGACGCGAGTAAGCACCGGATCGCTAATGTCTTTGATCGGCAATCGGAAGATCGGGCCTGGAAGCAGGGTGGTGTTGCCGATCCCCTCAAGGATGGGGTGCCGGCGTTCTACCTGGAGGTACGAATTATGCAGCGGGCCTTCGACCAAACCTTTGACGAATGCGCCGAAGACGTCAGCCAGAGCGAATTCAGGGCGGCGATCACCCCATTCGTTATATAGGGATGTTTCGGAGGTGGCGACAAGGGATCCTCCGTGCCGGACATAAGCCCTCAGCGACTCGCAGGCGTCATCCGACAAGAGAGCCGCATTGGGCAAAGCGACAACAGTGTATTGGGACAGGCGCTCGGGCGAGAGATCTTCGTCATGCACCAGATCGAAGGGAATGCGGGCTTCGAGTAGGGCGTAATAGAACCCTTGCAGCGCTTCGGTGTTTCCGGAAAGCTTCGGATGCCAAACCTGCGTTCTTTGCGGCCACACCAAAGCCACCGTGGAGAGAGAACGGCGATTGAAGTAGTGCTTCTGGTTGCTCGCGAGCCACTGAAAGAAGTCATGCGCGGGCTTTTCCCAGCGCGTGTCTTTCGGGTCGCCGCCCAGCCAAGTCTCCCAAGGCACCATCCCGCTGGCGGCAGTTTGAGCCAGCCAAGAGCGCATCTCAACAGGGGCTTTACTGGTGTGCCGCCAGATGGCATCGCTGAGATTATAGGCGCTGGTCACGTTGGTGGCGGTGCGTCCGCGCATCACACTATAGGAAATGCGGCCCTGCTGGGCACAATCCCACAGCGGGGTGGTTCCGCTGCGATCCTGGTGATCGGCGTTCATCCATTTACACAGGCCGGAGATTTTCTTGACGTTAATTTCTGCTCGAATACTGCCGCCGAGGTTGCCTACGTAGACGCGGTCGGCTCGACCTTGCGTCGCCGTATCCTGCCAGAGCTTCCAAACCTGGAGTACGCGCTCGAGACGCCACTCAGTCCAGCGGCGGAAATTCGGATCCGCGCGATCGCTGCCGGCCGGCAGATCGGAGTGGAAGCGTTGACGGTACTCGGTGCGGCAGCGGTCACAGTAGCAGATTGTTCCCAAGCCGGTACCGGGCCAGCCATTGGTATAGAAGCCATCCGGATCATAGCGGCTGTTCAACTCCTGGATAATCGCTACCATGTGCCGGTCATAGTAAGTTCCGAACATGCAGGTGGCGTAGAGATCTTTTGCTTCGCGGTGACGTACGGGCTGGCCGGAGCGGTCCCGAAGAAACCATTCGGGATGCGCGGCGAGCGCATCGGGGAAGGCATAAGTCGGATCGAGGCGAGCGACGACCCGGATATTCGCCTTGCGGGTAGCCTTTGAGAAATCGCCGTACAAATCACGATTCCCGAGATAGGGAGATCTGTGCTGATACGGGACGGCCGTTGGATAGAAGGCGATTATTCCGCCTGCGCTGACAATCAAGCCGTCTACTTTCAAGCTGCTCCAATAATCGACCCATTCCTCGATGTCGAGTGTGGCTGCATCCTTCTCATTGATGTTGATCTGGCCTAAGCGGCGGATGCGGTCGTACCAAAAGAGTTGATCCGTTTTTTCCGGCTCGGCGGCGCGGATGGCTGCAGCCACGCTGAGACCTGCGGCAAAGGTTCGACGAGTGATGCCGTTGGGGGATTCGGTCATGGTAAGTGGTGGGCAAGCGAGAGAGGGGCAAGAAGCTACTAGCTACATGCACACGTCACAGATGCTATCACCAGCGAACTCGGCAGAAGCTTGCCGCCCAGGAGAGAATCACCAATATTGCCCCTCCTGCGATACGCTATCGGAACAGGAGAGACAACAACATCCATGGAATACTCGCGTCGTGACTTGAGCCTGCTGATTCCCGCACTATTCGCGGCCCAGTCGGCCGTCGCACAGAACGAAATGCTGCCGTCCAAATGCTACGAATTCGATTCGCTGCCCGTGAAAACGAATCCAAAAAACCATAATCAATCCCGGCAGGTTTTTAAAGGAGAGACGCACGAGGGAGTGCCGATCGATCTCCACATCACCACGCTTCAGCCCGGAGAAATGCCTCACCCGCCTCACCGTCATGTTCATGAAGAACTGATGCTCATCCAAAAAGGAACCCTGGAATTCACCATCTCGGGCCAGAGCAGCACCGTGGGCTCTGGGTCCGTAGTCTTTGTCCATTCGCAAGATCTGCACGGACTGAAAAACGTCGGCTCAGAGGCAGCGCAGTATTTTGTGCTGGCGATAGGCCGACAGGTTTAATAGCCGAAAACTACTATTATTTGTCACTTCTACTAGCCTTGTGATATAGTCGCTCCCAACCGATATGCTTTCGCCGGACGAAATTTGTCCGGCGCTCAAGGGGAGTACCGAATGAAACTTCTTCGTTCGGCGTGTGCTGTGTGTGCGCTCGCCGTCTTCGCTCATGTTTGCGCATATGCGCAGGCCGTGAATGCCACTATCCTGGGTACCGTGACCGATTCGTCCGGCGCCGCCGTTGCGAGCGCCAACGTGACTGCGACACAGACCGAAACCGGAACTAGCCGCACTGGACAGACTAATAACAGCGGGAACTTCACGTTCCCTGATGCAGCCCCTGGAAGTTACTCGGTGGCAGTAGAATCACCTGGATTCAAGAAAGAAGTCCGGAAGAATATCAACGTCTCGGTGAACACCAGTACCCGCGTGGACGTTCAACTGCAGCCCGGCAATCTGAAGGAAACAATCGAGGTGACGGCGGCGCCACCAGCACTTCAAACCGATCGCGCGGATGTATCCACAACGATCACCACGGCCGCGACGGCCAATCTGCCGGTCGGCACGAATCGCAATTTTCAGAACCTGCTGAACTTGGTGCCCGGGACTACCCGTGCAACGTTCCAGCATTCGCCGTTCTTCAATGCGCAAAGCTCCTTGCAGACCGAGGTGAACGGTCAGTTGCGCATGGGCAATAACTACCAGATTGAAGGCATCGACGATAACGAGCGTACCGGCCTCCTGCAGTTTCTTATTCCGCCGATTGAAGCCATTCAGACTGTCGACGTATCCACCAGCAACTTCGAAGCCGAGCTTGGGCGCGCTAGCGGCGCGGTCACCAACGTGATTCTGAAGTCCGGCACCAACAGCATTCATGGCTCTGCCTATGAGTTCGCGCATAACAGCGAATTCAATGCCCGTAACTTCTTCGATCCTTCAGTGGGCCATTTGGTCTATAACTACTTCGGCGGAAACATCGGCGGCCCGGTCATTAAAAACAAGCTGTTCTATTTCGGCGACATCCTCCGCGTTACGGACCATGAGGCGAACACGAACTTGCTCACAATTCCCACGCCCGCCCAAATTTCAGGAAACCTCAGCGCTTCCACTACCCAGATTTACAATCCGTTCACGGGCAATCCCGACGGCACTGGCAGGCAGCCGTTCGCGGGGAACAAGATTCCCGCAAACCTGATCAACCCCATCTCCGCCAAGCTCTTGAGTCTGCTGCCCGCTCCCAATGTCGCGAGCGCCACCGGAAACAATAACTACTTCGCGCTTCTGCCTTTTCACAAAGACACTACCTCCTACGACGTAAAGGTAGATTACGTTCCCACCGAGAAAGACCGGGTCAGTGTGCGGCTCAGTTATCAGCGGCCGGAGACATTTCAGGCTCCTGTCTTCGGCTCCGCTGGCGGTCCGGCGCAAGGCGCGTTCGAAGGCACCGGTTCTCAGCGAACGTATAGCGCCGGAATCAACTACGATCACATCTTTTCCCCGACGCTGATTACCGAGGTCCGCGCGGGCGTTGCCTATTATCACAACGAGTCGCAGCCTGCCGATTACGGCCAGAGCGATTCCACCGCGCTCGGTATTCCCGGAATCAACCTTGATCCGTTTACAAGCGGCTTGGTGGGTATCGATATCGGTTCTTTTTATTCGACTCCCATCCTTGGCTACTCGCCCTCCATGCCTTGGATAAGAGCAGAGGCCAACATCGATGTGGCCAATATATGGACGAAGATCATCGGCAATCACACGATCAAGTTCGGCGGTGATCTTCGCCGCATTCGCGACAATCTCTTACAAGGCCAAACCTTCAGCCTTCGCGGCCTTTATTCGTTTAGTTCCGGCCAGACTTCGCTGAACACCGGAACCGGCGCTTCTCCTAGCAGCTACTACAACAATTTCGCGAGCCTTCTTTTGGACGTTCCCAACCAAGCCGGCCGGGACCTAGATACATATTTTCCGTCTTACCGGCAGTGGCAGGTATTCGGCTTTGTCCAAGATAAATGGACTGTCACTCCCAAGCTGACGCTTGATCTTGGCCTGCGCTGGGAGTTCTATCCGCCGGCTACCCCCCAGTTCCCTGGCGGCTTCTCGAACTACAACCAGCTAAATAATTCTTTGGTGATCGGCGGTATCGGCGGAAATCCCAACGATCTTGGGCTAGTGACGCACTATAACTACTTCGCTCCGCGATTTGGGGCAGCCTACCGCATCACCGATAAAACGGTCGTGCGTGCTGGCTTCGGTATCAGCTACACTCCCTTCCCGGATAACAGCTACGCGTACAATTATCCGGTTCGAGCGAATAACGTCTATCTCCCGGCTGTCGCCAGCTACGGTCCGGCTGTCCTCTCAAATGGACAGATCGCTACCTTCCAAAGTGGCTTTCCCGCCGCTGCGCTGCCCGCGATTCCAGCCAATGGAATAATCACGAACGCCCCGTCGAACCAGCAATACTACGTCGTGAATCACGATTTCAAAAATCCCTATGTCGAATCGTGGAACGTGGCCGTCCAGCAGGCTCTGCCAGATAAATTTACTCTCGATATCGCCTATGTTGCGAATCATGGCGTCGATTCCGTTGTCAACTACAACCTGAATGCCGCACTGGTTGCCGGCATCGGGAATGCCGCGTTGCCCGAATATGGTTTCAACAAGCGGACAGCAGCCACAAACCTTCTGTTTGCGCCATACTCTTCTATGTACAACTCGCTTCAGGTGAAACTGGACCGTCGTTTCGCTAACTTCACGCTTACCACCGCCTACACCTATGGCAAGGGCATGGCCTTCCAAACTGGCGATGACGGTAATCTGGACTTCTATATCGACCAACACCGAAATTATGCCCGCAATGACTATGACCGCACGCACACCTTCGTGCAAAGCTACATGTACGACCTACCCTTTGGGCCCGGAAAAAAGTGGCTCAGTTCGGGAAAATGGTCCAACATCGCTGGCGGTTGGCGTGTGATTGGAATTTTGACGCTGATGAGCGGAACGCCCATGACGGTCACGGCCAGCGGTACCGCTCTCAATGCGCCCGGCAACACTCAAACGGCCGACCAGGTTGCGCCCGTTCAGATACTGCATGGTGTCGGTCCGAATAGCCCTTGGTTCAGTCCTTCCAGCTTCGCCAATCCGACGGCCACGGGTGTGTTCGGCAACACTGGACGGAATATATTTACCGGGCCTGGGTTCTTCGACCTTGACGCCTCATTGTTCAAAGAGATTACCTTCAAAGAGCGATATAAGTTGGAACTGCGCGGCGAAGCTTTTGGCATTACAAACACACCACAGTTCAGTAATCCCGGAACTAGCCTTACGAGCACTAGCAACTTCGGCTACATCACCGGAGCCAGCGGTGGCCGCACCCTCCAACTCGGCGCGAAATTTAGCTTTTAATTGCCCGGGGCTTGATGTGTACTTCTACAGAAAAGCGGGACAATAAAACGGAGGAGATCAATGAGTAAACCAACACGCCGCGACTTTGTCGTAGGAGCAGGCGGCGCGGTAGCGGCAACCTTTCTGAGCGCCATGCCATCCTTCGCAGCCGAAATCGGGAAATCGCCTTTTCATATCTCGGTCATCAATGACGAGATATCGCAGGACTTGGATCACGCCTGCCACGTGGTGGCCGACGAGTTCGGCTTGGGGTGGATTGAGCTACGCAGCTTCTGGAATAAGAACATTCTGACGCTCGATGACAACGAACTCGCCGAAGCCAAGCGTACGGTGGACAAGTACAAACTCCGTGTTACGGACATCGGGAGTCCGCTCTACAAAGTAGATTTTAAGGGGGCGCCGCTTTCTAAGTACAGTCCCAAGCGGGATGAGTTCAAGGCACATTTCGGGTTCGACCAGCAGGACGAAGTCTTGGATCGGTCCATCCGTCTGGCGAAGGCCTTCAACACGGAGCGTATTCGCTGCTTCGACTTCTGGCGTCTGGAAGATCCCGCCAAATACCGGGCCGACATCAACTCCACACTGCTTCACGCGGCCAACAAAGTAGGCAAACAGAATTTATTGCTCGTTCTTGAAAATGAAATGACATGCAACACCGCCACAGGTCCCGAAGCCGCAAAGACCATGGCTGCGATTCAATCGCCCTACTTCTTTCTGAACTGGGATCCAGGCAACGCGGCAGCCGCGGGCGAAGCCAAGCCGTATCCCGACGGCTACGCACTGTTGCCGAAGAACCGCATCGGCCATTGTCATTGCAAGAGCGCCGTCAAGAAACCGGATGGCAAGTTCGGTTGGGCACCGGTCGGGCAGGGCATTATCGATTGGGTCGGTCAATTCCGCGCCCTCAAGAATGATGGCTATCGTCATGCCGTCAGCCTGGAAACGCACTGGCGCGGAGGGGGAACACCCGAGCAATCCACACGCATTAGCTTTGCCGGCATGAAGGAATGCCTGAAAAAAGCGGGCTGTCTCACGTAAGACGGCGCGCACAAGCCGGGAATACGCGTAAACCTCTACTCGAAAACTAGCGCTACTTCCAACGCGGCATCGAACAATCGGAGAGGAACGCGGTCACCCACTCCATAGGTGGCCCGTTCCCCGCTTCGCCAAAGAACATCGATAGTTCTCCGCTTTGAATCAACGATCCAGAATTCCTGCGCTCCGGTCGTCAGATAGAGGGCCGCTTTTTCCTGCATCTCTCGTTTTGTATTCGACGGTGATAGCACCTCGATTACGATCTCCGGCGATCCCTGAAGATCGCTATCGTCATCGAGTGCTTCCCACCGCTCCCGCGACACAAAGGCGACATCTACTCCGCGTATATCGTACTCCGGCACCGCCCGGAAAGGCACTTCCATTTCGACAGCGCCTAACTGCTCCATCAGCGGACGCAACAATCTCACCAAGCGCGACTGCGTTTTTACATGCCCAACCTTTGGTCTACACAGTTCAACCACTCGCCCCCAGTGCAACTCCTGAATGACATCTTCCCTCTCCGGCAACTCGCGATATTGCTCTACCGTCATCAGAAAAGGTTCCATCACGAGGGGTTCGGCTAAACCGCCATGAATCATCTCCCTTTCAAGTATGTCGCAACCTTCCCGTATGAAAAAAAACACTCGTTTTGCTTTTACTCGCGCGAAGTATGCCGGAAGAACTACGACGTGCAGGATCTCCTGCTACAAGCGTCCCTAGGGTATAGGGAAGTTTGCTCTCGCGGGCCCACCCGAGTTGAGTTAAGTTACCCGAATCACGATCATGAAAACACTTAAAACCACGAATAAATGCGTGGGACTATTCGCGGCGGTTCTGCTGACCTTCGGCGGCTCCGCATTGGCCGACAACACCAAGAGCGACTACGACCATAACGCCGACTTCTCGCAGTACCACACCTACTCCTGGGGCGGGGTGAAAACCACAAATCCGCTCTACGTCAGCCGCATCAGAGACGAGGTCAATAAGGAATTACAAGCGAAAGGCTGGCAGATGGTGCCTAACGGCGGCAGTACGACTGTCTTTGCCACCGGCCAAGTCCATAACGAAAAACAACTGCAAACGATGTACAACGGCTTCGGTCCCGGCTGGGGCGGCGGCTGGGGTTGGGGCGGCTGGGGCTGGGGCGGTGGCGGCGGACTAGGAGAAGAGACCACTACCACCACCAAACAGCCCGTTGCGAACGTGGTAATCGACATCTTTGCCTCCAGCGATAAGAAGCTGCTATGGAGAGGCATTCTGACTCGTGACGTGTCCGACAATTCCGGCAAGAATATCAAAAACGTGGATAAGGATATCGATAAGCTCTTCAAAGATTTCCCTCCCAAAGGAAAGTCTTAAATCAGCCATATCGTTTTTATCGTCGTGAAACATGGCCGGTGAAGGATAGTTGGAGAGGGACGTAGGCCCCAAGCCAAGCTCCCAATAATAACGGCACTCATAACGAAGGGACAGGGAAAAATGGACGTTCAGATCGTGGACTTTCCGGAAACAAAGGTAGCAGTTTTAGAGCACCACGGATCTCCACACCTCGAACCCGAGACCGTCCGCAAGCTCATTGAATGGCGTCTAGCAAACCGTTTGGCCCTGATCGCCATCGCAGTTACGGTGTCCATTACAATGATCCACGCACCACCCCGCCCGCGGACTATCGAGTAGATTTCTGCGCCTCCTTCGAGCAAGACGTTCCCCAAAATCCTCAAGGCGTCGTAAGCAAGACGATTCCGGGGGGTCGCTGTGCTGTCGTGCGGCATTTCGGGTCAAGCGAGAACGTGTCAGCGGCGGTCTACCTGTACGATGTCTGGTTCCCGAATAGTGGGGAAGTGATGAGGCATTTTCCGATTTTTTTTCACTATGTCAATGTCGGACCCCAAGTGCAGGAACACGAAATGATTACAGACGTTTTTCTGCCACTGCGCTGAGCGGTTCCATAAACGGCTCTTGGTCAACTTTCCAGGAGCGCACCCTCAAGCGCGCTCCTGGACTCCCGAAATGCGTCGCGTTCCTTCCGCCAATGGAGTAAATGTCCAGACCGAATCAGCTTCACGGCCGCCTGATTTCCGGCGCGTTCCTCCTGCTCCAGCCAGTCCCCCAAATGACAAAGGAATTCATCCACCATGTCAAGCAAATCAAGGCTGGCATCGATTCCGTACTCGCCGCAAAAGAGCCGGAGACGTTTACATCCGTGCTGCACGTCCATTCGGGATAGTTCCGTTAGGTCGCTGCTGAAGGATAGAGGCGTCATCCAATACGCCGCGTATGCCACGTCTCTCAATCGTGGAGCAGGTCCGGCGAAATCGAAATCGATAATCGCGGAAGGCACCCCGCCTTTGCAAACGAGATTATATGGTCCAAAATCATTGTGGCAAATCACTTCATGCCGGCTGCGGTCCGGGTAGACAAATTGCCACTGATCGTTTGAATCGAAAGCAAAGCCGGAACACGCGTCATGGTATCCGCGCAACAGGCGCGCCGTTGCCGTCAGAGCCGCCGTTCCGCTCCATAGATACGCTGCATACCCAGCCTCATCGGACATGAATGTCAGGATCTCCCGCCCCTTCTCGTCGATACCAAGGAATCGTGGCGAGCCGGGAAAACTTTTCCGCTCTAAATGAATCAGCAGTTTATGAACACTGAAGCTCCAGGGGTGAATCGGGCGGCGAACCGTTTCACCAACCCGTACAACCGAGCTGATGTTTCCGCCCGATAGCGGTATCTCCTCTTCAATCATGAGGCAATTGCGACCTTCACTCCGGAGGCGGCGCATGCGACGACGGCGCTGGCGCCCCATCAACTGTATGCGGCTCCATCAACTCCGTGCGTGTGCCATCCGGGTCGAATAAGTTGGCCTGCCGCTTCCGGTTCTTACCGGTGTGTATCTCGATTGGCCGCGTGTAGATCTTCCGGTAAGGCTTTGCATCGAGCTTTGCCACACTGTCCGCGACGTTGGGGACCTCGAGGCAAAGATGATGCGCGCCGCCACGCCTCGCGGTATCGGGCATGGTCTTATAAAGCATGAATTCTACATAGTCGTCCCCATTCGGCACCTTCAGGTTCACCCAGGACAACACCTTGCCGGAACTACTGCCGCGCCAAATCTCCTGAAACCCAAGCACATCCTCATAGAACTTCATCTCACGGTCGAACTGCGTCACGATGATGCCGACATGCATCATGCGCTTTGAAATCGCTGCATCGGACATGTATTTGCCGTCTGCCTTCGCTGTCCAGCTATCGGGCGGATACTGCACGATCTCGACGTTATGTCCTTCGGGATCTTTAATCATGAAGTTGAGGTTCCCAATCCGGCCTTTGGGGACATGGCTGGGCACGGCCACACCGTGAGACTGGAGATAAACCCGCATCGCTTCTGCATCGTCGGTCTGAATGGCGTAGTGATTCAACCGGTCCGTGCCCGGCGCCTTTTCTGGCGACAACTCGATAAATTGCCGGTCGTTGATCTTAAAAAACGTCATTGACGGCGTCCCATCCGCATTCTTCAGCGAGTACGGTTCCTCAAAGCCGAGAAAATCGCGGTAAAACGCGCGCGACTTTTCGTAGTCGTGAGCGTACAACGAGATGTGTGCCACTCCTAAAATGCGCGGACGCTGAGGAGAAGCCGCTTGTATCGGCAGTCCCAAAGCAAACAGGCAAATGCCCGCATATAAAGACAAAGAAAGCGGTCTCATTCCTCGTAGCTCACGTAGGCAAACTGAGTCGAATCCGGTGACCACGAGTTCACATTGATAGTCCCCTGGCCGCCAAAAAACGTTTTCAACGTCTGTATGGGACTCGGTTTGATCTTCTTGCCGGGAAGCGGAATCATCCGCAACATCACGCCCGGCATCCGGCCATTGTGCGTCTCGGTCCCCTTCGGAAAGGAAATAAACAACAGCCATTTACCATCCGGCGAGCAGTGCGGGAACCAATCTTCGTACTCACCATTGGTCACCTGCTGCGCTCTTTTGTCATTCGGCCCTGCCCCATCGGGAGGCATGCGCCAGATACGCCAGGCTCCGGAACGATTCGAATTGAAATAAATCCACTTGCCATCCGGTGAATAATCCGGGCCATCGTCATAGCCGGGACTCATCGTCAATCGCTGTTGCTGCCCGCCATCGACAGGCACTCTGAACAGGTCGAAGTTGCCGCTCCGCTGCGCAACCACCGCCAGCCATTTCCCATCCGGCGAAAAACCATGAAAGTAACTGGGAGTCTCCGGAACGAGCAGCTTCGGCGTTCCGCCATCCGAAGGCGCGGTATACACCTGAGAGCCCTTCGCCCGTCCACTCGATGAAAAGGCAATCAGCTTCCCGTCCGGTGAAATGCTCTTGTCGTTATTGCATTTAGTGAGTGATCCTAAGTCGATCTTCTGTAGCTCCGGAGAACCCGATCCGCCCACCGGCAGCTTATAAAGATCGCCCCCTGTATTTACCAGTAGATATTTGCCGTCCGGTGACCAGTTCGGCGCCTCGATCAACTTATCCGACTCATAAATGATCTTCGTCGACTTAGTGCCGACATTATAAACCGTGATCTTGCTTTTCTTGATATGTTGCTGTTGTGCGCTAACAGCCGTCGTGACCGCCAACACTAAAAAGCTCGCAAGCACGCTGGATCGCATTCTACTTTTCCTCTTTTCGTGAGTTGCCCTGTGTCGCCGCTGCCGCCAATCGTACATTCGAAAACACTGCTGTCTCCAAAACCTTCGCGTTGTGAGAACAAACCGCCAAGCCTATATATACCGGATCATGCATGGTCACCATGATAGGCCCGGTCGTCTTCATATCCTGTCCATTACCGCCAGCCGAAATGGTGAACTGGTTTCCATGCCGCTCAATGTGAATCCGCGTGGGCGCCTTGACATCCGACCGCGTTTCTAATGTCGTCGCTCCGGTTGTCTCCCGGTACTGGAGCGACGTCAAGCCGCTACCATGAAGCGCCACATCGGCGTACGCCGAATTTGCAGCGAGGCTTTGCCGGATCATCAATGCCGCTTTCCGATGCTGCTCCATGCCTTTGCCAACAAAGTCCACGTCAGCCGCGAATGACAAGTCACCCGAAAGTCTTCTATACACAAATTCAAAATCATCGGTCTGACCCCATATGTTCGCGCCGCCGCCGGTTACACTGTACTCTCCGGTAGAAGCGTCGTACATAGCCGAGCCCTTCTTCGGCGTGGTCCCTATATTCTTGTGTTTCTCAAACAGCCCAATTTGCGCCGCAAGCGCTTCTTGGGTGATCCCAAACACCAGCGCCAGCACCGCCGCACATAGCGCAAAAACAACAAACGTCCTCTTCATTTCGCTCCATCCCGCCGCGCGCCGGTCAGCAGCGCTCGCGCCCGCTCCACATCCGCTACTGCCTCTTCCAGCGTTGATGCAACTGAGGTCAAATGCCCCATTTTGCGTCCCGGGCGTGGTTCCGCCTTACCGTAAAGATGCAGCTTCACGGTAGGCACTCCCGCCGCCGCCGCCCAGTCCGGTTCTCCGCCGTCCCAAATATCTCCCAGTAAGTTCGCCATAGCCGCCGGAGCAAATTGCCGTACATCACCCAGCGGCAGACCGCAAACGGCCCGCAACTGCTGCTCAAACTGGCTCGTCAAATTCGCATCGAACGAAAAATGCCCGGAATTATGCGGCCGCGGAGCCAACTCGTTGATCAACAGGCTCCCGTCTCTGCACACAAAGAACTCCACGCAGAGCACGCCCACCACTTCCAATTTTTCCAGCACGGATCTGGCAATCTCCACTGCCTCCCGAGCAATCTCCGGCCACACTCGGGCCGGCGCAATCGAAAGGTCGAGGATGTGATGCCGGTGTTGATTCTCCACCGCGCCGTAATGAACGAAGCTGCCGTCTTCTCCCCGTGCCGCCACGACCGAAATCTCACATTCGAAGTCGATGAACGCCTCTAGTACGGCTTCCTGTTCGCCTACTGCCTCCCAAGCGGCCGAAAATTCCTCCTGGTTGCGCACCCGATACTGCCCCTTGCCGTCATATCCAAAACCCGCCGTCTTCAGCACCGCTGGCAGCCCCAGTACCGCAGCCGCCTTCTGTAAGTCGTCAAGGTTCGTCACGCGCCGGAACGGAGTCACTGGCAAGCCCGCCTGCGCCAAAAATGTCTTCTCCCGCAGGCGGTGTTGACTGATATGGAGAACATGCCCCCCCGGACGAACCAGCGCGCACTCGGCCGCCGCTGCCGCAGTTGCCGCCGGTACATTTTCAAATTCAAATGTGACGGCATCAACGCCGCCCGCAAATCGGCGCACCGCATCCAAATCTTCGTAAGACGCGTTGATCTCTAAATCCGCTACCTGCCCGGTAGGCGTGTCTTCATCGGGCGAAAAAGTGTGTACCCGGTAGCCCATCCGCCGCGCCGCAATGGCGAACATCCGCCCCAACTGCCCGCTACCCAACACGCCAATCGTGCTACCCGGCAGGACCGGCTTTTTCAAATCCCTCACAATAGTTCATCTTTCGAAACAGCCTCGGTCTGTTCGCGCCGCCATGTTTCCAGCCGGGTCCGCAACTCTGGATACTGCAGCGCCAGGATGCTCGCCGTCAGCAACGCCGCATTCACCGCGCCCGCCTCGCCGATCGCCAGCGTCCCCACCGGAATGCCCGCGGGCATCTGCACAATCGAGAGCAGTGAATCTACGCCATTCAGCACCCGGCTCTTGATGGGAACGCCTAGCACCGGGAGCGTCGTGTGCGCCGCCACCATGCCGGGCAAGTGCGCCGCGCCGCCCGCCGCCGCAATAATCACTTGCAGTCCGCGCGCCGCAGCACTTTTTGCATATTCGGCCATCAGGTCGGGCGTCCTATGGGCCGACACGATCTTTTTCTCATGCGGTACGCCGAGTTTCTCCAAAACCTCGCTCGTCCGCCGCATGGTCTCCCAATCCGACCGGCTGCCCATGATCACGCCCACCAGCGGCGCGTCGGAAATAAACTGTTCCGGCAAAATCGCTGGTCCTATTCGCCCTGCGATGCGACGAAGCCCTTCTGCCCGTCGAACGTGTACAGGTTCTCCATCTTGATGAAATCCAACCCGGCCTTCTGTATGCGGTCGAGCAGCTTCACGATTTGCACGTGCGTCACCGGATCATTGGCATTTTCAGAAACAAAGCCCGCCCGCCAATGATCCGTGCAGAACGTTTCTTCAAAACCGTTCGGATACACCTTCACGCCGCGATTGCTCAACGAGGACATTTTGATGCCATCGCCATTAAACTGCTCCAGCTTCTTACCGAACTCCACCGGATTCCGGTCCGTCCAATGCAGAAACACATCCACTCCCACCAGCTCTTTTTTGGCGCGAGGCGGATTGCTTAGCGCATGCGTCTCCGTCTTCGCCGGTTCCTTTGAGTAAGACGCCGCATGCAGCTTCTCCGGTTTTTTCCCTAGCCGCGCCACTACCGCTTCAGCGAACTCCTTCGTCCCGACCTTTTGCTTGCTCGTTCCTTCCTTAAAGATGTCGTACGTGTGAATGCCATCCTCAAGCGTTTGCAGCCAAGCATTATGCACCAGTTCCGCCACATCCGGCTGCCCAATATGCACCAGCATCAAAATGCCGCCATGCAGTAGACCCGAAGGGTTCGCCAGATTCTGTCCCGCGCGTCTCGGAGCCGACCCGTGAATCGCCTCGAACATCGCCGCCTTCTCGCCGATATTCGCCGACCCGGCCAGCCCCACCGAGCCCGCAATCTGCGCCGCCACGTCGGAAAGAATATCGCCGTACAGATTCGGCATCACAATTACGTCAAATGCCTCGGGCGTATCGGCCATCTTCGCCGCGCCAATGTCGACGATCCAGTGTTCTTTCTCCAGGTCCGGATACTGCGTGCCGATCTCGTCGAAGACCTTATGGAACAGGCCATCGGTGAACTTCATGATGTTGTCTTTGGTGAAGCACGTCACTTTTTTGCGGTTATTGCGCTTGGCATACTCGAACGCATAGCGGACGATCTTCTCCGAGCCCGGCCTGCTGATCAGCTTTAGGCACTGATACACCTCGTCGGTCTGCCGGTGCTCGATGCCCGCGTACAAATCCTCCTCGTTCTCCCGCACGATCACCACATCCATGCCCGGATGCTTCGTCTCCACGTAGGGGGAGTACGAAACGCAAGGCCGCACATTGGCATACAGCCCCAGCGTCTTCCGTGTCGTCACGTTCAGCGACTTGAATCCGCCCCCCTGCGGCGTTGTAATGGGAGCCTTGAAGAACACCTTCGTCCGCCGCAGGCTTTCCCACGCGCTCGGCTCAATTCCCGTGGTCCCGCCGCGCAAATAAACCTTCTCGCCTATCTCAATCGTCTCGATTTCGATCCGCGCGCCCGCTTCTTTCATGATGTGCAGCGAAGCCGCCATGATCTCCGGGCCAATTCCGTCGCCATGCGCCACGGTGACCGGTACAGTGTTGGTTGCCATAAGGATAAATGTTATTAGATCAAAGTCGCTCTCATCCGCTATCTATAACGAGACACTTCTCTCGGGTTGCGCACCGCCCTTTCGCAACCTGCGCAGTCGGGAAGCCGTCCTTACGAAAGCGAAGAGAAATGTCAGAACATTCCGGTGTGGCTTGCACCACTAGCAACGCGGCAAAGGCCGGTGATGTCAGCCGAGTGCCCCGTGATGTAAATAGAAGATCGAAATCATTTATAACAAGAACGGGGATTGCCGTGCTGCTTTTCGTGGCGGCTCCGCACGCGTGGGCTCAATCGGGAAATCAGACTCCGTTTGCGCCGCTCGAGCAGTTCAGCCGTTCCGTTCAGGCGCTCACCACGCGCATATCGCCCTCCGTGGTCCGCATTACAGTCACCCGCTACGGTGCCGAATCCGAAAGCGGACGCACTGACGCAGTGATAAGCAAGGAACGGAGTGTGGGATCCGGTGTCATTGTCGATCCGGATGGCTATATCCTGACGAACGCTCACGTCGTCGAAGGGGCGCAAAAAGTAAGGGTGGATCTGGTGCCGGCGGGAGGAGAAACGATTCCCGGTGTCCTGACGCGTTCCTACACTCCACCGCAGAATGCAAGAGTCCTCGGCGTTTTCAAGGAAGGCGATGTCGCACTTATTAAGATCGCCAAAACTGGATTGCCCGCTCTGCCGTTTGCCGATTACGCCAAGCTTCGTCAAGGACAGGTCGTTTTTGCGCTTGGGAGTCCCGCCGGACTGCAAAATTCTGTCAGCATGGGTGTCGTAAGTTCGATTGCCCGCCAGCCCGATCCCGATAGCCCCTTCCTGTTCATCCAGACCGATACGCCGATCAATCCGGGTAACAGCGGTGGTCCGCTCGTAAACATCGCCGGCGAGATCGTGGGTCTGAATACGTTCATTCTTACCCAGTCCGGCGGGAATGAAGGCGTTGGGTTTGCCATACCGAGCATGCTTCTGAAATGGGTCTACGGCAATTTACGCCAGTACGGCCACGTGCATCGCGCCTCCGTCGGCATGGGCATACAAGCCATTACGCCCGTCTTAGCGGCAGCCTTGAAACTTCCTCGTCAGTCCGGTGTCATCGTCAGTGATGTCCTATCGGGTGGGCCAGCCGATGCCGCCGGTATCAAGCTGAATGACGTGCTGCTATCGGTAAGCGGCCGGCCTATTGACAGCGTTCCCGCCATGCTCGGCTTCTTCTTTGAGCACGGCCCGGGCGACCACATCAAGTTCGAAGTGCTGCGGGGCAGTCAGGAACTGACCTTCGACCTGGTTCCCGTTGCCCCGCCACATCAGGCAGACCATTTGGCCGATCTCGTCGATCCTGGCAAGGATGTAATCCCTTCCTTGGGCATTATGGGCGTGACCGTCGATAAACGTATCGAAGCGATCACCGGCGAACTTCGGCTCCCCACTGGGGTGGTCGTGGCGGCTCGCGTGCCAAACGGCACCGAAGCAGAATCGGGACTGCAAGCAAGTGATGTCATCCACGCAGTAAATGGCACTTTTGTGTTTACAGTCGAGGCTCTCAAGGCCGCAATTGCAGCGCTCAAACCGGGAAACCCGGTCGCAATCCTCCTGGAGCGGCACGGCCAACTCCTCTACGTTGCCTTTCACTATCAGTAACGGTTTGGGAATTCATCCGAGCTAAGCGTTTAGAGAATTTTTCTTGTCAAACAAGAAAGGGTACACTGAAACTGTACGAGTTCCAGGTAATCAATAGAGAGTGTATACTCAGATCCGCAGTGCCTGTTCCAGCCTCGTCTTGCAGCTAATTCTTTGAGCGTGAAAGACTATATCGAGCTCACCAAGCCGCGCATCACCTGGCTCATCCTCATGAGCACGGCCATTGGCTACTATTTCGGGCGCGTAACGGTTGCCTGGAGCTTCTGGTCCATCCTCCATACCATTGTCGGGACTGGCCTTATCGCCTCTGGAACCGCGGCTCTCAATCAGTGGTACGAGCGTGAAGCCGACCGCCACATGCGCCGCACCCAATCCCGTCCGCTGCCGTCGGGCCGCCTGCAACCAAGCCAGGCCTTCTGGTTTGCCGTGAGCCTATCTGTGCTGGGCGGCTTGGAACTCGGCTTCTTTGTCAACTGGCTCTCTTCCGCGCTCGGGATTCTGACGCTCGCCCTATATCTCGGCTTGTATACGCCCCTCAAGCAGAAAACCTGGTGGTCCACTACCGTCGGAGCCATTCCGGGCGCTATGCCCCCGCTTATCGGCTACGCGGCCGCCTCCGGCCATCTCACGCCCGGAGCCTGGGCCCTATACGCAATTTTGCTGATCTGGCAATTTCCCCATTTCTACGCCATCGCCTGGATGTACCGCGAAGACTATTCCCGCGCCGGCATCCAGATGCTTCCTGTCGTGGAGCCCGACGGCGCTTCCACGTCCCGCCAAATTTTGATCTATTCCGTTCTGCTCATCCCTATCAGTCTTCTTCCATATTGGCTGGGCATGACCGGCACCCTCTACACAGTAGGGGCGCTCGCCATGGGCCTGCTGTTCCTCTACTCCGGCATCCGGGTTTCGCTCGATCGGACCAAAGCACGCGCCCGTAGAGTATTACTTGCGTCTGTCGTCTACCTGCCGGTTCTGTACGGCCTCATGTTGATCGATCCCATTCGCCTGTGACTATCCAGCAAAAACCTGTTTTATTTTTTCTCCTCGCCCTCTTTCTCTTCTTATCCGCCTGCACCAATCCAGCAGCAAAACTCGATGATTACGGCGTGGTTCCACACTTCGCTCTCACCGATTCTCAAGGCCGCCCCTTCGATAGCAACGCGTTAAAAGGCAAAGTCTGGATCGTCGATTTCATCTACACCAACTGCCCGGGCCCTTGCCCGCGCATGACTTCCCAGATGCACAAGCTCGCGGGACAGCTAAAAGATGACAACGGCATCCGCCTGGTCTCCATCTCGGTCGACCCGCAGCGCGACACGCCGCCCGTGCTTGACGCCTACGCCCATCACTTCGGCGGCCCCACTCCCAATTGGGTCCTACTTACCGGCCCGCTGTCCACGATCGATTCGCTCGCGGTCAGCACGTTCCATATCGGAACCGTCCGCAACCGTCTCACCCACAGCACCCGCTTCATGCTGATCGATAAGAACGGGCACCTCCGTGGCTACTACTCCACCTTCGACCCAGTAGACTTCGAAAAGCTGCAGGCCGACGCCGAAGCCCTGCAATAGTAACCTGCGCGCATTCCCTAGTAGTCCGTTTTCCTGACGAACCCTTTACCCTAAACTCATGCCCACCAAATCCCCCACCTGGGACACGGAACTCTACGAATCCCGCCATTCCTTTGTCTGGCAGTACGGCGAGGCGCTCCTCGACCTCCTCGCGCCCAAAGTAGGCGAGCGCATTCTCGACCTCGGATGCGGTACCGGCCAGCTCACCGCCAAGATCGCCGCTGCCGGAGCCGACGTCACGGGCCTCGACGCCTCGCCTGAAATGATCGGGCAAGCCCGTCAAAACTACCCGCGCCTGCAGTTCACGCTGCAAAGCGCCGTTGCAATGCAATTTGAAAACGAATTCGACGCCGTCTTCTCCAACGCCGCCCTCCACTGGATTCTTGATGCCGCCGCTGCCGCGAACAACATCGCACGTGCCCTCAAGCCCCAAGGGCGCCTCGTCGCTGAGTTCGGCGGTCATGGCAACATCCGGCAGATCCTTCAAGCCATCGAGACTGCGCTCCAGCAGCACACCGGCAGCATCCCACCCCGCCGGACCTTCTTCCCCTCCATCCCTGAATACACCAGCCTGCTCGCCGCCGTAGGTCTCGAAGTCCAATTCGCCCATCTCTACGACCGCCCCACCTCATTAGAAGGCGAGCAAGGGATGGAAAACTGGATCCGGCAATTTAAGTGGTACTACTTCGAAGACCTCCCGACCACCCAACGCACCGCCGTTCTCGCAGACGCAATCGCCGCGCTCCGCCCCAAACTTTTTCGCGACGGTACCTGGTTTGCCGATTACCGCCGCCTCCGGATCGTGTCCGTTAAGCCATCGGAATAAAGACGATAATGAAATGAGGCGAAGGACCGTAGCTCATGACCAGCCTATTGACAGAACCCGTCACCATGACGCTCGAAGCATTCCTGCAATTTTCGGAGCAGCAGGATGACGGAAACCACTACGAACTCGACGAAGGAGAACTCATTACCTTGTCACCGGTGGGCTATTTGCATGGGAGGCGCGTTATCGAGATTAACGCCGACCTTCGTCAGCGTTTAGATCGTAACGTCTACGACGTCATCGGTGGAGAAGCCGGTATCATCATGGCTCTCGATCCTAAGGCAACGGTTCGCGGCATGGATGTCGCCGTACTCTACCGGCCAGAAAAGCGGCCACAAGGAATGCTGCGCGAAGCGCCTCTGCTGATCGTCGAAGTGATCTCCCCCAGCAACACTTCCATCTACATGGAGCGGAAAAGAAGGCAATACCAAGCCTTCGGCGTCGCAGAAGTCTGGTTCGTCTACGAAGAAACTCAATCCATCCACATCTATCGCAGGGACAAACCGGAATTCCTCATCTGCGAACCCCCTGGGGTTTTTGAGGCTTCTATTGGTCTCCACATCGAGAGCAAAGAACTATTCTTATAAGTCTCACCGCCCAACGATCACCGTCGAATCCGCCGTGAACTTCCGGCAATCCCGAAACTGAACAGCGTTGTATCGTAAAGCAAGCTCCTCAACAACATCGCGCTACCCATCGTAACGAGAGCGGCTCTGTTGTATAGTGACTTTGAACAAGACGGAGCGTTTCCTATGGCTAGACCAAAGATTCGGAGGTTCACCGTTCCTAGCGCCCAAGATATGGAGGTCAGCATGACTTCGTACTTCGCGCAAGGGTTCGTAGTGGCCAACAAGACGGCAAATTCCGTGACATTGCAGAAAAGGAAGGAATTCAAAGTACTTTGGGCTGTTGTGGGGTTCTTTCTCTGCGTGCTTCCTTTGATTGTCTACGTCATCGTTTATGCTACTCAGGCAGATGTCGAGCTTGTGGAGATCACGATTGAGCCGCAGGGTGGAGTTCCCGCTCTCTGAACCCGCGCCGCGCCCCCATCTGCGGATCGGGCTTCTGACCGGCCTCTGGCTAGCATACCTCGCCTATAGCTACGGACTGAGAAGCTACTCGCCTTCCGTTCCATTTATATGCCCGTTCCGGTGGGCAACCGGTGTGCCTTGCCCTCTATGCGGCCTGACCCGATCCTGTTGCATTCTCCTGCACGGAGATTTGATTGGCGCGCTTCGCGTAAATATTCTTGCTCCTCTCGCAATACTGTCTCTGCCGCTCTATGCTGTTTGGAGCGCCCTGGCGGAGATGGCTTCGGCACGCCGCAGGTAAATGACGTTCTGGGCTCGAAACACGCGTCCTCCCACAAGTCCCATTCTTTTTACAAATCCCCTATCCGTGCCGAATCATGGAAATCCCTGAAATTCCCATCCTGATTCCCGCCTGCAAACCGGCGAATCGTTAGTGAGCCTAATCCTTTCACTCGTCCGATCGGGAGCGCGGCCGTGATTGTTTGGACTGCGCGCTATATCATCTCCGCGGCAAAGAGTAGTTACTGAAGACCGTACGTGATAGTCTCTCGTTTAATCATGAGATCGTCTTTTCTGATAATCCTAGTAATAGTCGTCGCTATTACCTGCATGGGAACATCCTGCACCAGCAAAACTGCCGCGACCAAAGGCAATTTCAAAGCAGCGATTCAGGCGCAACTCGATAAAAACCCCGTGTGCATCTCAGCTTCTGTCCCGACGGAGGTTCCCAGCTTCAACGGTCAACTCGGTCCTGATAAGCAGTTGGAACCGCTTGTGGAAGTCGGTCTTGTCAATCGCTCCCAAGCAATGGTGCGTCGGGCATCCATGGACTTCATGTTTGGAGATCGAAGACCCAAGCAAGTACCCGGCTATCGCTACGAGCTTTCTGACTTGGGTAAGAAATACGCCAGGACGTTGCCTCATCAGATGCTAGGCTTCGGCGGATCGTCGGCCAACTTCTGTTATGGAAATCGCAAAGTAGTTGAGGTGGTGAGATACACCCAACCGGGCGCAGCGATGGGGATGACGATTTCGGAAGTAACGTACACGTGGAAACTTGCCGATATCGCTGACTGGGCGAAGAATCCAGACGTGGAGAAAACGTACTACACAGCTCAATTTCTTAAAGTAGCGGATACGCCGCAGCAAGCCACAATGGATTTGGTTTTATCGAATGACGGCTGGCACGCTTCTAATAGCGGCTTGTGATTCATAGCGCTTGTGATTTATTATCAGTCTGAGCCAGTAGCCTACAACTGGCAAAAGTCGCCATTAACTTCTGCATTGGCGTACTCGCCGCTCGACTATTCGATCGCAACAGCAATCCAGCAACCGCCGCGGCCGCATCGTCCGACGACCGCCAATCACCTTACTTCCCGCTACAATCGAACGATGGAGATCGCCTTCACCCCGGAACTGGAAGCCAAATTGAACCAGATCGCTTCAGAAAACGGACGAGCGGCGGACCAGTTTGTGATGGATCTGGTTGCCACGCAATTGAGTCACGAAGAATGGCTCCGGCGTGAAGTGGAGAATGGTCTCGCGTTCCTGGACAGCGGCGACTTCATCTCCCATGCCGATGTCGGCCAGCGAATAAACCAAGCGCTCCGCTCTTAATGGAGACTTGCTGGTCTTCCGAACCCGCCGCCGGGTTTTCGCTCCACTTCTTTACATCGCGATTTACCCGCTTCTTCGAATGGCCTTAGCAAGACAGCGAAGCTCTTTGACCACTCAAGAACTGTAATTGAACGGCCTCGCAATTGAAAGCCGGCCCGATTCTCATACCATGCTCTTGACCGTTCTCGCAATTAAGATCACAATGTAGTAGTAATAAGAAAGCGAGTCCATTTCCATGCTACGTGCTCTCGTTATAGGAACCGCATTGGCGGCGCTTGCGATGCCGGCCGTCCGCAAAACTGCCCCGGACTTTCTGCTTCCTGATAGCAAAGGTGCTCCCGTCCAGTTGTCCGGCTACAAAGGCAAGGTCGTGCTGCTCGACTTTTGGGCCACTTGGTGCCACGGATGCAAGACGGAAATCCCCTGGTATATGGACTTCGAAAGCAAATATAACGACAAGGGCCTCACAGCCATAGGAGTAGCCATGGACGATGACGGTTGGAAGAAGGTAAGGCCATTCGTTGACGCGAAAAAGATGAACTACCCGGTCGTGCTCGGTAACGCTACTTTGGCAAAACAGTATGGTGTGACTGCATTGCCCGTAACGCTGCTAATCGACCGCGACGGAAAAATAGTCTCGTCCCATACCGGGCTCGTGAACAAGGAAGCTTTCGAGAAAAAGATCCAGTCCCTCCTTCAAGACAGCCTTGGTAACTAACAGCAGCCATGCTCGGCGAATTTGAATATCTGCTGCTCAGCGCGGCAGCCCGGCTCAACGAAAACGCGTACGGCGCTGCCATCCGGCAGGACATCGAAAGCTCTACTGAACGGCGCTGCTCTATCGGGGCGCTCTATACAACCCTGGACCGCCTTGAAGCCAAAGGATTGATCGAGACCTGGATGGGCGATGCCACGCCCCAACGAGGCGGCCGGTCCAAACGCATGGTTCGCCTGAAGCCGGAAGGCAGGGAAGCGGCCAGCGCATTTTATAAGGCGGTAATGCAAGGAAGCCGCGGCGTCTCCTGGGCTGCTCATCGAGTCGAGGTCCAGTCATGAACCGAATTTGCTGGTGGCTGGTCGATAAGCTCTCTCAAACTCTGGATGCCAACGAACGCAATGCGGTGCGCGGCGACTTCGCCGAATTGGGCCTCATAGGGTTCCACGCCCTCCGCGATCTGCTCGGCTTAATCGCAAGGCGGCAAGGAGCATTGTGGAAGGACTGGCGTTCCTGGCTTGCTGTCATCGGAATTGCCGTTCCAGTGGGCCTGTTGTTGACGTTAGACTCTCGCCAGATCAGTGATTCGCTAGGAAGGCAACTCTGGACAGAGTGGCGTTACGGAGTGCGCTACGAAACTGGGCTCACTGCGACCGGTGACAGCATTGTGTTTATCTGCCAATCGTTGGCGCTAATCGCTTCCTCATGGATCAGCGGCTTCGTACTCGGATCCTTATCGCGCCGGACGCTTTGGATCAATGCCGCACTGTTCTATCTTTCCTGGTTAGTTCCCGTTGCCTTGGTACTCGCGGCGGCCTTGCTGACCTCTCAAACAATCGCGCTTTTCCCGCGGATGATTTTCAATCTGCTGCCGTCCGCCTGCCTGTTTGTGCTCCCTTCCGCCTGGGGAATGCTGCAAGGGCTCCGGCACGGCTTGCTCACTCTCCGTCCGACGATCTTATTGGCCACCGTGGTCATCATGTTTGATGCGCCGGCCATTTGGACCGGAGGCTGGTACCGGGACGCGCTAATAACCTGGAGCCAAGAAACATGGCATGTACCGCCTTACCCGTGGCAAGCAAGGCTACTGCCACTCGCATTGATGAATTGGCCACTCGCCTACCTCGTCGCAACCGCAATCCTGCAGCGCCGCAAAAGCGCAGCCTTCACCTCCGGCTAAGTCTAACGCCCGCTAAACCGGATCGCTTCCGAAACAGAACGAGGTGCAGACCAACTCGTGATAGAGCCGGTTGCCACTTGATTACGAAGAATGGTTCCTGCATGAAGTGGCGAGAGGCCTCGCTTCCCTCGGCCCGTGGCGACTTCATCGGTTTCATCAAAACACATCCGCAAGTAAAATGTCCCGCTGCCGATCGCATGGCTCGCGTGATCTTCAGGTCGCGGTGGACTCTCTTGGCCTGCTACTTCCCGGTCCTCGCCGCCACGCGCATGTTCACCATTCGCGGTTCTTAGCCCTTCAATTCACCCAGCGTCTCTTCCTTTTCGGCGGGCGCATCCCAAAGAAACGCCATCGTCCGCACCAGCCGCTTCGGCTCCTCACGATACACGCGTACCCCCGCAATCAGCGCCTGCTCCCGCAACTGCGCCTGATGCCGTTCGATTACGGGAAGCAACTCAGAAAACTCGCCATCGCTCTCCTCAATCACGCCCCGCAGCACTGCCAGATTATGGTCGTCCCCCAGCCACGTCTGCATGTCCTTCAGCACGTCGCCGTACGCCTCCATCATGCCGCCCCAAATTTCTCTGAATAATCGGACGTGATACCAGTGATCCTTCACCCGCTTACGCCACTCATGGAAGTTCTCAGGCGTCGGTCTCCGTTGCGCTGTCCGCATCGCCTTTCGCCCGCGCCGGAATGCTTCTTCAAGCCCCGGCGCAATCATAACGAATCCTTTGCCGTGCAGGGGCCAGCCTTCCACCTCCTTCGCCATCGCCACCATGTCCTGCGGATATGTCTCAAACAACTGCCGGGCATCCACCGCCTGCTCTGTCTCGCTCTTGCGCTTCAACAACGTCTTGTGTAGCGCATTCCACACTCGCCCATCTACCTCATCTTCATAGCCCTTTCGTAGCCCATCGAATGTCTCCACCATCGCGCCCGCGTCCCGCAACTCTGACAGCTTCTGCCCAATCTCGCGAAACCGCGCGCTCTCCTGCCGGTACACGCCGCCAATCTCTCCACGCACCAGCCGCAGCGCCGCTCGGATCTTCTTCACGCTCTTGCGCGCCTCGTGTACCGCCTCCTCGCCATTCCCCTTGCCCGCCATCAGCAACTGCTCCGCCGCGGCCTCGGCCTCTTCTCTCAACACGCGCTTCATCTCTTGGTCAATCCGGTCGTGGGGCTTCAATCGATACGCCATCGCCTACCTCGTTCCTTCTTCGCGTTTGCCTTGCTCCTGCGGCGTCCGGACCAGGCGGCTCGCGTCATATCCATGCTCCGTCACAATCTGCTCGATCGCGCGATACATGTCAGTGTTTAGCACCGGCTCCCTCGTCAACGCCCACAGATACCATCGCGTGGGCTCGCCCACCACCGCCCAACAGTACTCCGGATCCGCGACGCCGTCCGCAGCGGCTTCCGCTCTCCTGTTCGTACCTGTGAACCCATACAAAGAAGTATGAGAATGAGCGGAATCTGTTTCATGGCAACACGCTCTCCACGCCAATTTGCATGGGCCTCGGCGTCCGTTTTAATGCAGAACATTTTGCTTTGTGAGAAGGAACTTTTTGCAACGCTTGTATATCAGCGCATACGCTGCAATACTAATGCTCAAAAGCTCTTGAGCAATGCCTGAGTATCTGGCGTTGCTCATTGCTCATCAACGGTCATCCATGTGATGACCATAGGCGCTTGTTGGCAAACGAATTGCTCCGAGCGCACAAAGGGAGAATTATGGCAAACCTTTCGAAGACCACTCGCGATCACGACGTGATCCGGGAGTGGGCTGAAGAACGTGGAGGCAGACCAGCGCATGTGAAAAGCACTGGCTCCGGGCAGGACATTGGTCTTCTGCGCCTCGAATTTCCTGGACATGGTGGCATCAACGAAGAGAACCTCGAAGAAATTGAATGGGAACAGTTCTTTGAGAAATTCGACGATCACAATCTTGCCCTCGTCTATCAGGAGACCACCGCCGAAGGCGAGAAGAGCAACTTCAACAAACTGGTGAGTTCCGATTCGGTCGATCTGGACGAAGAACATGATGAGAGCCGGCGAAGCTCTTCAGAAAGCGTGTCCTCCAATGCTGCGCCTGCGGCCAAGAGGACCGCTCGAAGGCCGTCTGGCGCAAGCGCCGCCAGGAAAGCAGCCCCCAGTCCTTCGGCTCCCAAATCCGCGCCTTCAAAATCGGCGTCGAAGAGCATGGCAGCAAAACCTGCTGGATCCAAAAACATCGCGTCAAAATCCGCTTCTAAAACGAGTCCCGCTAAGAAGTCCGCGACCTCTGGCAGAACTGGGGCGGCACCTTCCAAGAAGGTAGCGCCGAAGAAGGTCGCCGCGAAAAAGGCTCCCGCCAAAGCGCCTGCGAAAAAAGTAGCCGTTAAAAAGACTCCCGCGAAAAAAGTCATAGCCAAGAAAACAGCGGCGAAGAAACTGCCGGCCAAGAAAACAATGGCCAAGAAAGCTGCTCCCGCAAAGAAAACCGCCTCCAAGGCTCCGGCAAAACAGGCCACTAAAAAGACCGCGCCGGCCAAAGCCGCAGCCAAGAAAACGACCGCGAAAACGGCAAGCAAAAAGCGCCGTTAGTTTCTTTCGCCGCCGAAAAAACGCGCCGTGGGCTGGAGTTGTCGTTTACACTTTCTAACAGGAATGGCATCTCCAGCCTCTGATAACAGATCTCCGCGCCTCATCCCGATCATCGGGGCCGCGGTCGTAGCCGTGCTCCTCATCTGCGGCATCGTCTATCTCAACCACTCCACTCCGCATCGGACCCCCGACCAGCCTCCCACACCAGAAGCCAAGGCCTACGTCCATTACCTGAAGCTGTCCAATGTCACCGTAAAGGCCGCCGAAAACCTGGTGAATCAGCGCGTCGTCGAAGTCGATGGTGACGTTACTAACACCGGCCCCCGCTCTCTTCAATCCGTTGAACTCTACTGCCTGTTCTACGGCATCAATGGACGCCAACTCGATCGCCAGCGCGTTCCCATGCTGGCCGGAACGCGAAACTCCCTGAAACCCGGCGAAACTCGCCCCTTCCGCCTTGCCTTCGACAGCACGCCTGACGGCTGGAATCAAGCGATACCCGGCATGGTCATCGCGAAAATCGTCTTCGCCCAATGAATGAGCCTCCGCTCAGGGTACTGATCGTCGACGACGACGAGGAACAACTGATCCTCCGCTCCATGCTGTTGCAGCGCGCCGGTTTCATCGTTACGTACGCCCTGGATAGCCCCTCAGCACTGCGGCGTGCCGCCACGGAGCGCCCGCACTGTGCGATTCTCGACCTTCGTCTACCCACAGAAGACGCCGGTTTGCACCTCATTCGCGAATTGAAGAATTTGAACGGCGAGATTCGGTTATTTATCCTCACCGGAGCCAACCCTCATCGCCTGTCATCGCAACCAGAAGTAAGCCTCGTGGACGAAATATTTCAAAAACCCACCTCGTCAGGGAGCCTGACTCAGCGTCTGAAACTCCTGGAGTCGCAACTCTGCGCCTGACCTTACGAAGACGCCTTTCGGTAGATTGATGCTCAACATGCCGCCGCCCGAAGCCAAGCAAACTGATGGTACTCACTCCCATCCGCATTTTGCGCAACAAAGTCAGAATCAATGCATCTATGGACCGACGCAATCAGGTTTCCGATGCTTAGGGAACTGCCTAAGGCCCATGACCGTCATAAAAGGAGTCCGACATGATCCGTGAGTACGCCCTCCGTGCTGAGGCAAAACTTGCCTTTGCTGTTGCTCTAACGCTCGCTCCGCAACTGTTGCTCGCCGACTCGTTCGCCCAAACGAATCTAGTCTCTGATGTCTCAGGGATGGCAAGCACAACCGATGCGAATCTCAAAAATCCGTGGGGTGTAGCCTTCTCTCCTACCTCCCCGTTTTGGATTTCTAATCAGGCATCGGGCACATCGACGCTCTACAATGGCGCCGGAACTCCAACCCCATTAGTTGTCAGTATTCCGGGTGGCGCGCCGCCCTCGGGACCTACCGGCCAAGTATTTAACGGCACATCCAACTTTGCACTGCCGAACGGCAAGCCTGCCGCATTTATCTTCGACACCCTAAACGGTTCCATTGCCGGCTGGAATGGTGGTACAACGGCGGTGAATGTCGCCACAACTCCGGGTGCCGTCTATACCGGTCTCGCTTTGGCTAATGCTGGCGGTTCAAGTCATCTTTACGCAGCCGATAGCACCGGTCAGATTCGAGTATTTGATTCCAATTTCAAACCGGTCACCCTAGCGGGCAACTTTTCGGATCCACACGCTCTCTCGGGGTACGTACCGTTCAACATTCAACTCCTCGGATCCAGCCTTTATGTAACATATGCTAAATTGACCCCTCAAGGCACCGGCCTTCCTGGCGGCTACATTGATGCGTTCGATACCAACGGAAACTTTTCAAAGCGCGTGGCGACTGGCGGCCCGCTCAATGCGCCATGGGGACTCGCGGTCGCGCCAGCCGGATTTGGCAATCTTGGCAACGATCTCCTGGTGGGCAATTTTGGCAACGGCGAGATCCTGGCGTACGATCCTTCAACGGGAACCTACCTTAGCACCCTCGCTGGAGCAAACGGGAAACCGCTCGTCAACGACTTCCTCTGGTCCCTCGATTTCCGGACGGGCGGCGCGGACGTCGATCCCGACGCGCTTTACTTTACGGCCGGCATCGATAACCAGGCGGATGGCCTCTTTGGCGCGATTACGACGGCAACTCCGGAACCGGCTACGGGAATGCTCATCCTATTAGGCCTAGGCGGATTCGCACTGTTGGCCTATCGTGGCCGCAAGGTTGCACAGTAGGCGGAGTCACGAATGTGGACCGCTTTAGACGATTGACTTTGGGCAAACTGAATAACAGAGTCGGCGAGGCAATTAAGACACTTTACAGCTCGGACATCGCCCGCGCGAATAAAGGGTCTTGCGTCCGTGGAGAGTATGGCCGAGTGGTGGGAACAAAACCATGAGGTTTATCCTCCGCTATGACGAGGCAATTACCGGGCCGGAGCCGCAGCCGCCGCACCCGTCCCGCGCTCTGCCCGCCCCAAAGCAAACGTCAAGTCCCGAGCTACCTTCGCCGCCACATCCGCGCTCGCTCCCCGAAATTTTCCGCCTTTGCTTTCTTCCGTAGTTGACCAGAGCACGTCGCCATCCCGCCCGACAAGCCGGACCGCCGCATACGCCTCATGCTTCCGCTCCCGAATGTGCCGCGACTCGTTGTCTCCGATGGAAACACCGCCGGACGAACCGCTTGACCTCGAGTAGCTGCTCGAAGCACTTCCTGAACCGACACGTCCGCTAATGCCGTCCTGCATATCGAACGTATCCTCAAACGTGTGGTCATCCGCGGCACCCTTCAGCACCGCATCGGCCCGCTCCGGATTATCAGTCAAAATGAATAGCTTGGTAGCGTTCAGGCTTGAAACGATCAGATCGCGCAAAGCTTCCGCCTGCAGCCCGCCCGATAGTTCGCCCACATAAATCCGCTTCACCGACAGCAACTCCGTCTGAAGCGGCGATGGAGCCGCCGCCGCGTTTGCAACCGGAGCCACTGCGGCCCCGCCGGTCTGCGCTTTGCCTGCGCAACCCAGCAAAATACCGAAACAAAGGACACCCGCTCTAAACAATTGCCTCATCCCTTGCCTGCAATCCGCGCATCGTCATCCTGGTACTGCACCCGTTCCCCCGTCCGCGCTTCCAGTGACACCAGCGTTGTTCGTACATCGTTCTTATCAACCCGGAACACCATCGCCTGTTGGTTTCCGTTATCGTCCTGAAAACCGACCGTCAAAAAATGCTCCCGCTTCTTCAGCAGCAGGAACAGCGGCGAGATGATCGCCGCGCTCAAAACCCGCCGATCCACCTTCTGCCCGTATTCCAGCAGGTTGATCCGCTCATACGGGATCTTCACCTGCGTATGCTTCGAGTTAAAAATAAAATACGTGGAATCGGTAGCCTCAATCTCGCCCGGATTGTTTACCGCCAGTTGGGAATACGTCCCGCCGATGTACTCCGCCCGTCCGCCCATGCCATGGGCCGCTCCAAGGCAAACGCAAATCACTAACAGGGAAATCGCGATGACAAGCTTGCGCATTGTTCCTCGTACGAGGAGTGCGCCCTATTCCTAAATCGTCTCTACCGGAACACCCTTTTTGCAAAGTTCACACGAAGCCGCATCTTTGTAATACAGCGCGTCCAACTTCGCCAGGTAAAACAACGGCAGATTCCCAAAATCGAGAATGGAAGGATTCGGCTGGTACACCGCCACCGCCACGCCCACAACCTCCGCGCCCTTCGATTCCATCAACGCCCGCAGCTTCGTCAACCTTCGCCCCGAGCGCAGCACGTCATCCACCAGCATCACCTTCTCCCCCGGTGCGGGCTCCACAAATTGCTTGAACCGCATCGGCGACGGCCCGTTTTCTTCCTCGGTCCAATACACCTGATTCGCTCGCAGCGCCTCGCAAACCCCATACGCCACTGGTAATCCGCTCGTCTTCGGCGCGACGAACGATAGCTCCTTAATCATTGCCCGAACCTCGGTATCCGCCCGCAGCCGCCGGCTCAACCCAACGCTTAAAATCTTGGCGTATTGGTAATAACGGAATGCTAGCGCCACTTCCAGGTACTCATCGGCGTGCATTCCATTTGAATACTCGAAATGCCCATCGCGGAGTGCGCCTGTTTCTCGCATCATCGCAATCACTTCATCATTGGTAGGTATCAAGTGCATGTTCGATAACTCCAGGTTAGTACCAGCCTGGCCCACGCTCGCGCTACCCTAAAACTAACGGGTTTTCCAAGGTCCGCCGCCGCCCGTCACGCTTCGCCTATGCCCATGCGCCGTCCCGATTGGATGAAAGCCATTCCCCACGAGCCCGATCCCTATCTCGACCTCTCTACCATCCAAGCCATTGTCTGGTGGGAAATCCGCCGCCCACTCTTCAACTTCTATCTCTTTCTCGTCGGCATGTCGTCCGTCATCATCATGAAATTGTTGTTGGACCGTTTCGCCCCCGCCGCCGCCATCTCCACCGCCGGCCTCATCTCCGGAACTTTTTTCTACGGCCTCGGTGCGAACGTGGCCTATACCTTCGGCTGGGTCGCTGAACTCTTCTGGCGCCGGTCAAACCCCGTCGAAGCCCGTCACAAAGCCGTCGACCTCTACTGGCGCGGACTCAAGCTATTCTGCCTTCTCACCACGGCCCCCCTTTGGTTCGCCCTTTTCTGTTGTCTTCAGCGCGCAGCCTAGAATGACGCGCAGCCTAGAATGAATAGACACGCCGAACGCGTGCGGAGAAAAACAAAGACATGAAAACAAGGAGCCGCCCCGAATGCCTGCTGTCCTAGTCGCCAATTGGTGGGCCCTGGTCATCCGTGGAATCGCCGCCATCATCTTCGGCATTCTCACTTTTGCGTGGCCCGGAGCCACCATCGCCATTCTCGTTATTTTCTTCGGCGTCTACGCCCTCATTGACGGCATTTTCGCCATCATCTCGGCTGTTCGTGCCGCCGAACACCATCGCCGCTGGGCAGTATTTGCCATCGAAGGAATTGTCGGTATCCTCATCGGCCTCTTTGCTCTCTTCGACCCCGTCGCCGCAGCCGCTCTCTTTGTCTATGTCCTCGGGGCTTGGGCTCTCATCACGGGAATTCTCGAAATCGCCGCCGCCCTCCGCCTCCGCAGCCACATCCCCGGCGAATGGACATTGATCCTCACCGGCGCGCTCTCCATACTCTTCGGCATTCTCGTCTTTTTCGCACCCCTCGCCGGAGCCGTCGCCCTGATCTGGATTATCGCCGTCTACGCGATCCTCTTCGGAGTCCTCTGGCTTACCCTGGGCTTCCGCCTCCGTAACCACCCCGTCCGGATCGTCCGCCCAGCCAGCAGCGTGGTTCGGTAAACGGCGGCAGACGAGCTACTGCGCCTGTCCCGGCGCCGGGTTCACAATATCCAGCAGTTCGATCTCAAAGATCAGGGCAGCGCCGCCGGGAATAGAAGGCCGGCCTTGATCGCCATAAGCGAGGTCGGAAGGGCACGCCAGTATCGCTTTGCCCCCTACCTTCATCATCTGCAAGCCTTCCGTCCAGCACGGGATTACATGATTCAACGGAAACTCAGCAGGCTGATTGCGGCTATACGAACTGTCAAACTCGGTACCGTTCACCAGTGTCCCGCGATAGTTCACCTTCACCGTGTCCGTGGGCTTGGGAGACGTACCCGTACCCGCCCTCAGTTCCCGGTACACCAATCCCGACGGTGTTTTCACCGCACCGGGCTCGGCTGCGGCCTTCTGCAGATAGGCGTTCGAGGCTGTCTTCTCCTGCTCGGCAACACGGCCCGCGCGAGCCTGCGCCAAACCCTGAATCCGAGGCCCCCACGTGTTGAGATCTTCCGCTGGCTTTTTCGCCGCCGCATCACTGAGCGCTTGTTTCACCAAGTCCACTTCTCTGGGCGAAAGGTCAAATTGAGAAATCGACTGGTAAATCGAAAGGCCCAAGGCGTAAATGATCCTCTCATCGTCTGTCATCGGGGTCAGCTTAGCAGCCGCACTCGGCTTTACACTTGTTGGTCTGGCAGCCGGAGATCTCCGTGTGACAGATTTTGACGTTGTTGCCGGCCCGCTTGGGGCGGTACTTTGCGCCACCATTAGGGCAGGCAACAGGAAAAGCAGCGTGCGCATCTGCTCAGGCTAGCATTGGAAAAGCGTAACGCTTGCGCTCACACTTCCCAACGGCTAAAGTAAAAGGCGCTGGATGCGCGGCCAAATCTATGATCGCGCCTGGCTAGAGGAATAAGCTTGCTTACTAAATTTGCGGCTACGGTCGTCTTACTCCTGCCTTTAACGCACGCCGCCATCGCCGGAGAGCCGGCAAATACAATGACCAATAGCGACGTCATTGCTATGGCGCAGGCCGGCATCGGCGACGACATCATTGTTGAAAAAATACATGCCGCGCCAGCCACGGACTTCGATACTGGCGTGGATGGCCTCAAAGCTCTGCAGGCGGCCCACGTCTCAAATACCGTCGTTCGCACCATGATTAGTCCGCACGCCTCCCTGCCACCCGGCAACGCCTCAGCTCCGGCAGCCAGCACGAATACCAGCGACCCCGACGCTACTCACCCGCCCGGCATTTACATGTATGACACGGCCTCTAATGGCCATCGCCTCACGGAACTCCAGCGCGCCAAGCTCAAACAGACAAAGGGCAAGGGAGCGTATCTATCCGGCTTAACTTACGGCATCAAAAAGTTTAAGGTGCTCTCCGTGTTCGATGGCGCGGATGCCCCGGTCAAGACTCACGACCCCAATCCAGCTTTCTATCTCTACATCCCACCAGATAACTCCTCGTTCGGCGGAAGCTATGTCACTCCAAATCAATTCACATTAGTAAAGCTCACCCAGAAGGGTGATTCGCGTGAAATTGTCGCGGGATCGGGCAGCATCTGGGGCACAAGCATGGGAACCGACGACAAGGCCACACATGGCGTCACCGTCGATCAGGTAAAGCCGGGCATATACAAACTCTCTCTTCTAAAGCCCCTGCCTCCCGGCGAATATGCCTTTTCCCAGAACGCTGGTGTCTTCTATGATTTCGAAATCCTTGTGCCCGAGTAACCCATCTATCAAACGCGTAGCTTTATAAACGAAAGGAAATATCATGCGCCTCCTCCACGCTTCCGCTCTCGCAATTGTCCTGCTCATTCCCGGGATGATTCATGCTCAAACTCAAACAGAAGGCTCCCGCTCCATTGCCAGCGGCGGCATCTCGGTCCCCGGCTGGACGGGGGAGGTCGATGCCCGCGAGAAGCAGGCCGGCCAATCCGTAAAGGATGCCAAGCTTACCGGGACTGCCGATTCCCTGAGCGTCACAACCGGCCCGGCGGTGACTTATTGGAATCCGGCCGACAAAGCCACGGGCAACTATACCGTGCAAGCGACCTTTAATGAGCCAAAGTACATGAACCTGAACACCCACCCGCATCCGTACGGCATTTTCATCGCTGGCGATAACCTCGGAACCGCCCAACAGAGTTATCTCTACTGCGCGGCGTACGGCAATGGGAACTTCATCGTTCGTGGATTTGGCCCCGAACCGTTTCAGATGAACGGCAGGCGCGGCGAGATGAATGCTGCGGTGCATAAAGCTGCAGGTCCGGGACAGCCCGTTACTCAAAAGATCGCCCTCTCCGTAAAAGGTGACCACGTCGAGTGTTCCATCAACGACACCGTCGTCGCGACCTACCAAAAGTCCGCGCTGGTAACACAAGGAAAACTCAGCTCCACCGACGGCATCTACGGAATTCGCTTCGCCCACAACACCGAAGCCACCGTCAGCGGCCTGACCATGACCAAGAATTAGCCGCAGCCAATAATTGGCCATCGTCCAATCGTGAGTGGACTCTAGTACTTCGCTTCCATCATGGCGGTCATCACTGCATCTGACAGACCCGCATCCGTCCCTTCGAAACGGCTTCCGTAACGGTAGCCAGAGCTATCGAGCCATGGGGGACGACAACGACATTACCGGCTTTCACATCGTCCAGCACTTCAAAATCTACACTGTCGCCCTGATGCTCGGTCGCCGAGGAGATCGTCCGGTTCAGCTTCATTCTGACAGGCGTGCCCTCATGCAGAATGCCGTCCTGAGCGGATGCCTGTACCGCGAAGAGCAGCATGGCGGCCACCACCGACGATAGAAAAGATCTTAGATGTGTTCGTAAAATCATCAAGTCCTACTTTCAACAGCACTATCGGCGTAGAACTTGGTTTACTGTAGGCCTACCCGCAAAATTTTCTTACGGACACACAATAGACTTGCGCGGCGACCACCAATTTAGGAAATTGCATGATGCGGTGCGACTAGCCCTCCTACCAATGCATCACCTGCCCCCCATCCACGTTAATCGTCTGCCCCGTCACCTGACTTGCCCGCGCTGACGATAAAAACGCCACGGTATCCGCCACATCTTCCGGCTCCTGCCACCGGCCGAGCGGCGCTACGGCCCGCACCTTCTCTCCCGCCCAATCCTCATACGAGCGCCGACCCTCTTCCGGCTGTCGATCGTGCCAAGCCCGCCAAACCCGCCGGTTTAACGGCGTCCGCACCATGCCGGGATTCACAACGTTCACGCGCACATCATGCGCGGCCAGATCTTTCGCTAAACACTGCGCAAAGTTGATATTCGCCGCTTTGCTCGCGCTATAAGGCGGATCGGTCGGAGACCCAATCTGGCCCGCGACAGACCCCACGAATACCATTGTCCCTGTCTTGCGCTCAACCATGCCCGGCGCCAATGCATGTGCGAGGTGAACCATCCCCATCACATTCACATCGAGCACCCGCGCCCAGTCCCCCGGCTCCAAATGCGTAAACGGAAAACCGAACTTTCCCGACCCTACCGCCGCCGCATGCACCAGATGGCGAACCGGCCCTAGCGCAGCTTCTGTCTCGCGCACCGCGGCTTGGACCGCCGCCCAGTTGCTAACGTCGACAACCGTCCCAAACGCTGGTGTACCCGCCTCATCTGTAAGTCGCGCCGCCCTCTCGCTAGCAGTGGTCGACACGTCCCACAGCGCCACCCGACAACCCTCCTGCGCCAAGCTGCGAGCACAAGCCCAACCGATTCCGCTCGCTCCGCCCGTCACTACCGCGATATGTCCCTCAAGCTCCAGATTCACAGTCTGTCCTTTCTCCCGGTGCTCTCGCGGGCGAGTCAACATTCTTAGTTGGCGCTCTGCTTTCGAAAGCGCAAGCCCAAAGAGTAAGACTCTGGCAGCTTACGAAACCCTAAGCTTTCGAGGAACACTCCGGATGCCCGCAGTTACATTGAATCTCCACAGTCTTTGCCGCGGCTTTACAGTACGGACTGCAGTATTTGCCATCCTTTCCCGCTTTACAGTTACACGACGGATGAGCGCACTTCTTATCTTCGGCCATAATCCCTCCCACAGGGTTAGATTCACGGTAGCGTAAACGGCTACGGTTTTTTAGTCTATCGACGGCAGCTTGTATCCCTGCTCCTGGACTTGTGCAATATACGGCTGGGTATGCCGACACAAAGGTCCAGAATACAGGCCCTGAATGTTTTCGAGATCGGTAAACATTGTTTCCATGCGCCCGATTATAGGCAGCAGGCGGTTCCGGATTATGCCGCGTCGAAAACGCCAGCGGACGCGTTTTACTTGGGCACATTATTAATAGCCAAGACTTGACCTGCAATTCAGAATGTCAAAGAAGTCGTGCCTATTAGATGGCGTGACAACGACGAACCTTCGAGTATCCTGACACCGAAGTCGGAATGGCTAACTTGCGGACCAATGTACGGCGCGCCGACTTATCGCTCATGTGGATCGCTTCCGGATATCATCAACCTCTAATGGTCCAGGAGCAGCTCAATCGAATCGCCCCGGCGCTTGCAGAACCGGTCGTCCCGCTTTTTGATCCTGGCCTACTGCTTCTTGTCCGACGCCGGAGCGGCCTGCGAGGCGGCTGCTGCGCCTGTCGGCGGATTGGTGAGCGGATCGGCCAGGAACTTGGAGACAATCTGCGGCACCTCCGCCGAGGTTATGAAATTGTAGTGGCTGTAGTCCGGCACAACTGCCAGCCGCGACTTCGACAGATGTGTGTTCAGCCAGCCCGGTTCCTTTACACCGCCGCCCAAGAGCGCGAAGAACTCGGCGATATGCTTCTGCGAGATCGAATCGTTGTCTGCGAACACCAAAAGCGCCGGTATGGGCAGGTTCGAGATGTCCGCCGACCAGTCATAGTCCTCGCTCATCATCTTTCCCATCTTGTCGAGAAACTGCGGAAAACGCTGCGGCTCGGGCCATTGCTTTGAAAACTTGCCCGTCGGCGTCTGCATCATGTTTTCGGCCATCGCCGCACCTACCTGGCTCATGCCCCGCTGGGTCTCCGGATACCAGCCGGACCTGGCATAAGGCGACGAGATCACCACCAACCGCCGAACCTTGTCCGTATGCTGGATCGCCGCGCGGATCACAGCGGCGCCGCCGAACGAATGGCCGACTAGGTCGGCTTTCGGAATCTTGAGATGGTCCAGGAGCGCCGCGATGTCCTCGCCCAGCGTGGCGAAGCTCATCGGCCTGTCTGTGTCCGCCGTGCGACCGTGGCCCTGCATCTCCACCGCGATTACCCGCCGCGTCTTCGCCAGCGGCTGCACCCATCCTTGCATCTCGCCGATCGTCGTCAGCCCACCATGGACCAGCACCAAGGGTTCGCCCTCGCCGTAGATCTCGTGATAGAGCTTGATGCCGTTCACATCAGCGTAGCTGGTGCTCACTGATTTCATCTGCGCCTCTCCTGCTAGGGGCACCGCTTCTGACATGGCAAAGCCAATCGCCGCGGCCGCACTGGATTGTGGAAAGGATTGCCTACTGAGTTTCATTCACCTTCACCTCACTTGTTGTTTCAGCCAGACAAACAGTTACCGCACAAACTGTCGCAGCTCACACACTCACCGCGCTGTGGTCTGGACGGTATTCGAGAAGAATGAGCCTGGAGTCGAGGACCCTCGTATACATCAGTTGGAGGCTGGTTCGTTGATAGTCGGCATAGATCGGCTCCCTGCCAGCACTGCCAAGGATGAGCGGAAAAACCATGAGTCGCAGGCGGTCGACGAGGCCAAGCTGCATCATGCTCTTCACGAGACTAATGCTTCCGATCAATCTCAATGGGTCTCCCTGCTGCTGTTTGAGTGCCCTAATCTCGGCCGCGACGCCGCTCTTGAGTAGACGGGTGTTCTTCCAGACGAGCGGCTCTTCAAGTGTTCTCGAGAACACCAACTTGGGAAGGCTGGTCAATCTGGCGCTGGCTTCATCGGTGGCATGCGCCGAGAACCCGGCCAGCAGCTCATACGTAACTCGCCCCATGATGATGAGTTGAGGCTGATTAGCATGCTCGCTCACCCAATTTGCGAGCTCCTGACCGGAGTGACCGAAGAAAGCGGCCTCCTTAACCCCGGAAGCGAAACCATCAAGCGAAATGAATAGGTCTGCGATCAGCTCTCTCACTTGTCACCCTCCGGAAATCGATTTTGGGTCTCGGGCTGTTTCAGAATGCTCTAATCGTGTGCCGTCTTTCGATTGGACAGTTCCCATGGATGCTTTTCCCTCGCTATAGAATTTCAGACCCTCACCAGGTATTCAACTAGCCGGTCGAACTGCTGATTCCAGCCGATGGACGCGCCGCGCGTAGCATCGGACTCGAACGAATACGCCTGGCGGACCGTCACTTTGGTCTTTCCTTCGCTGTCGGCGAACGTCACTTCCGTCCATACGCGCTCGTTCGGGTCGTCAAGAATCACGCCGTCGAATACGAGCCGCTTCGGCTCGACGACTTCGACGAACACGCCATCGAATAGATAATCGTTTCCGTCGGGCCCGCGCATCGCGTATCGCCAGCGCCCGCCCGGCCGGACGTCCATCTCCTGAATCGTGGTCTCGAATCCGCGCGGCCCCCACCATTGCGCGACGTGCTTCGGATCGGTCCACACCTTGAATACGACCTCGCGCGGCGCATCGAAAACCCGCGTGAGGACGAGATCGGGCGGCTTTTTGTTTGTTGCCTTACTTGCTCCGACTTCGAGCGCGGCCATGGTTTTTCTCCTTTTTCTGGATCTCTCCCAGGTACTCGTCCAATCGATCGAAGCTCTCCGTCCAGAACCGCCGGTAGCGCTCGACCCATTCCGCGACGTCCTTCAGACTTCTCGCGTCAAGCTGACACGGCCGCCACTGCGCTTCGCGCCCGCGTCGGATCAGCCGCGCGCGTTCCAGCACTTTCAAATGCTTCGAAACCGCAGGCAGGCTCATCTCGAAAGGCTCGGCCAGTTCAGTCACCGAAAGCTCGCCCAATGCCAGCCGCGCAAGGATCGCGCGGCGCGTCGGGTCGGCCAAGGCCGCGAACGTCGTGCTCAGTGGATCCGTTTCCATCGTATTTAACCTATAGGTTAAATATAATTACGGCTGGCCGTTTTGTCAAGGACTGTTTATGGCGGGCCAGCGCGCGGAAAGTGGCTTCAGTTGCGCGCGGAGTGATCTGGCACTCAAAGCGACTGCCGAGGAGTATCGTGCCGAGATCCTCGCGTCGGTTCGATCGCCTCGACTCGGAAGTCCGGAGGGCCTCGCTGTGATGGCGGTGTTCTTCTTTTCTGACGACGGCGCCTATGTCAATGGGCAAATGATTCTCGTCGATGGCAGCGTCAATTCCACGTGAGGGAGCCCCGGACACAACTGAGAGGTGCAGGCTCTCGGTCATTAACTGCCGCACGATTCTGAACCGGCCCGCTCCCAAAGCCGCCCGGATCGCCAGTTCCCGCTTCCGTACTTCCGCGCGCGCCAGCAACAGGTTCGCGACGTTCGCGCAGGCAATTAAAAGCACGAATCCCACCGCGGCCGCCAACACCCAGAGAGATCTCTGCGCGCCTTGCACCAGCGACTCCTTCAACGTAACGGCATCGAAGCTCTGCCCGCGCCCCAACCCGCCACCCGAAAACTTGCGGCCGTAAGCGCTCGCCGACGCGTCCAGTCGCGCATTCGTCTGCGCCAAGCTCACGCCATCTTTCATTCGACCCGCCGCCTGAAAATAATGACCCTGATCCCGCGAGTTCGGGTCGAGTTGGAACGGCACCCATACTTGCGGGGCTGGACCGAAATCCTGGAAGTCGAACTTCGCGCCTACCACGCCTGTAATGACATGCGGCACGCCTCCCAAATCCATCGTCCTGCCGGCAATCTTCGGATCGCCCCCAAATCTGCTCTTCCACAAACCCTCGCTGATCACGACGACAGGCGAGGCGCCCGGCGAATCTTCCCGCGTGTCGAAAGCTCGCCCCACAATCAGTGGTACGCCAAACAGGCGAAAGTATCCCCAACTGACTTGTTCCGATGGAAGCTGCTCCGGAACCTGGCCGTTCGTCCAGTTCAGAACGCCGCCCCCAAATGCCGATACATCCTCCAGCACGTCGGTCTGTTGCGCCCAGTGCGCGAATTTCGCCGGTGAAGCTCCGGGAAAACTGCCCTGCGGTGTCTTCGTCTCCAACATGACCATCCGATCCGCCTTCGGGAACGGGGGCGGCTTCAGCAGCACCGTATTCACCAGCGAAAAAATCGCTGTGTTCGCCCCAATCCCCAGCCCGAGCGCGATCACCGCCGTGATCGTGAAAGCGCCACCTTGCCGGAACATCCGTACCGCATGTCGAAGATCGCGAAGAACACTTTCCATGAAGGACCTTTTCGCATAGACGTTGCTTTCTCAGGAAAGTTCCCTTGCCACTGCATGAACTCGCCCGTCGCTAAGAGGGCGGGCCACTCCCTTCTCAGCAGCCTACTGGGTCGGCATCCACTTGAAGGGAGTCGAGAACAGCGTAGAGTTCCGCTGTTTGGATCGGCTTTGAGAGATAACCGTCCATTCCTGCGTTGAGGCACGATTCACGATAGCCTGCAACAGCGTGGGCCGTAAGAGCAATGATGGAGACGTGCTTGCCGCTCGCCTTCTCGCGTTCCCGGATAGCCGCCGTCGTCTGGAATCCGTCCATCGTGGGCATTTGAACATCCATGAGGATGGCATCGAATTTACCGTCTTCAAACTTCCGCAGAGCTTCGGCGCCGTCGCAGGCAAGAGTGACCGCGTGGCCTTGTTTTTCGAGCAAGCGCAACGCCAACCGGCGGTTGACCAGGTTATCTTCGACGACCAGCAGCCGGAGCTTTGACCGAAGCGGATTGTCGGGCAGCGACTGGCCGCGCGCATCGCTGCGGGAGCTCGTTTTCGATGATCCGATGACGGCTTCCAGCGCTTCTCGCAGCTCCGTCTGGCGGACCGGCTTCACGACGTAAGTCTCGATCCCCAGCCGCCGGGCATGCGCCGCCTCCGAACTCAAATCGGACGAACTCAACATCATAATCGGAACACTGCTGACACGTCCGTCCGATTTGATAGCTTCCGCTACCGCAAAGCCATCCAGGCCGGGCAGTTTCGCATCCAGCAGGACGGCGGAGTAAAATTCGCCCTTCTCCGCGGCAGAAAAGATCAGTTCAAGTGCTTCCGTTCCACTTTCCGCGGTATCGCTCCGACAGCCCCAATTGGCGGTTATTTCCCGCAGGATCCGGCGATTGACCTCGTTGTCGTCAACGATCAAAATTCGCATCCCGGCCGTAGTGGCCCGCGGAGTAAGCTGTCTCACGCATTCCCGGTCTGGAATTACCTGACAGCTCAGTGCGAAACTGAAACGGCTGCCCACGCCGGGCGAACTCTCGAGCCGAAGCGTTCCTCCCATCAGCTCAATAAGACGGGACGAGATGGCGAGACCCAAACCAGTCCCGCCAAAGCGTCGGCTGGTCGAGCTATCCGCCTGGACGAATGCTTCGAAGATACCGGCCTGCTTATCTTCGGGTATTCCGATACCGGTATCGCGGACAGAGAACTCAAGCTCGGCATCATCGCCCGTTCTGCGCGCGAGCAGGACTCTCATTTCAACTTCGCCCTGCAACGTGAACTTAACAGCATTGCTAAGCAAGTTCAACAGCACCTGCCGTAGCCGGTCGACGTCGACCAGAACACACGCCGGAACGTCCGAATGAATATCGCACAGAAGTTCCAGTCCTTTCTTATGCGCCGTTACCGATAGCGCTTTCATCGTGTTTTCCAGGGCTGCGCGTAAATCGGTCTCAATCGGACTGATAAGGAATTTCCCTGCTTCGATCTTTGAGAAATCAAGGATATCGTTGATGATAGTTAACAGCGAATCCGCCGAGCTTTTCACCAGTGTCAGATACTCCTCCTGTTCGCGGGTCAAATCGGTAGCCAGAGCGAGCTCGGTCATGCCCAGAATCCCGTTCATAGGAGTACGAATCTCGTGGCTCATATTTGCCAGAAATTCGCTCTTGGCGCAACTAGCCACCTCGGCCGCATCCTTGGCCTGGCGAAGTTCCTCCTCTTCCCGGCGGCGCGCGCTCACATCGCGGAAACTCCACACCCGCCCCGCGTTCCTGCCTTGCAGTCTTCGTAGCTCCGAGTGGCGCTCAATCGTGCGCCCATCTTTAAGCGCGATAACGTCGTGCGTCTCAATCTCCTCCGACTCATAGACCTGGTCGACCTTGCTAACAAACTCCTGTGGATTCGCAATCTTGTCCAGCACGAAGTGAATCGCCTCTTTGTCATCTGCCGATTCGAGCAGCGTCAAAGGTATTTTCCAGATCTCCTGGAACTTCTTGTTATACGTAGCGATTCGGCCCTCGCCGTCCACCACCAGAATTCCTTCTTCTGTGGATTCCAGCGTGGCGCGAAGCGTCTCGGTCTTCTCATCCACCCGGCGGCGCAGCACCGCCACCCAGGCGAACGCCATCAAAGCGCCCAACCCCAGAATTCCAACTAGCAGTAACGCGCGGCCGAGGCTCCACCAAGGCGCTCGTTTGACGATCTGTAAGTCGCCTGGAGAACGAACCAGAAGCTTGAAGGAGGCCACTTTCTGAAGCGCGTCGAGCTCTTCCACGCAAATCCCCGTCACTCTGACCACGCTTCCTTCCGGGGCTGAGTCACCGAGTGGAGCTTGGGAAACGGCCGAGAAGATCCGGTCCTCCGCCTTCAGAACTAACTGCTCTTCATTCGGCAACACCGAGCGGTTAACGATTCGGCCCTCCATGCTGACCAACACTGAGTCGAATGCGCCGCTTATCGCCTGGTCCACCGTAATGGAAGTCGGATGGGGAGCTGCACCCGGTCTGATCAGCCGGATTGACCCGTCATCCAGGCGGACATGAGACTCGAAAAAACCGGGATAACCGAGCGCCTCCACCCGGTCGCCGGGAACCAGGTGCGGCCCGGTTCTTGCGTCAATGTAGAGGCTCCCTGTTCGATCGGCCACGTAGGTTGCGTTGCTGCCGATGATTGCCGTCACGGTGCCAGCCACCTTGATCCTATGCCCGAGGGCGGTCTGGAAGCCGAACTGCTGCAGGTTTGCAATCGACATTTGCGGCGCGGAAAACGGATCGGCGGGGGGATGCCCGAGGACCGTCACGTCTTCTAGGGAAGGAACGTACAGCGCCACGCCTATCAATTGGTTGTTGCGGGAAAACATCGCACCGCAAATCCCGCGTGCCCGGACTGAGGCGTCCACCAAATCCGATGGCAACGGCGCGCCATTCCAAGGTATCTGTACCTGCACTTTGCCATCATCCATGTAAAGTCGGAGGGAGAGCATCCGGCGGTTGGACCTAACGTTGGGCGTGCCATTGTAATAGGCGACACTGCGAATAATGCCTTTCACCTCCACCCGGCGCGAATCCTCGCGCGTACTCGCCATCTGAGCAAAAGAAACAGCCTTCGGGCGCGGCAACGCTGACCGCCCCACAACGGTCAAGACGGGATTTGCAACGTCGGGTGCGAAATCCCGTTGGATGCTGACACCCTGTATCTCTACCAAATCGCCAACCATGGGCTTCGGGGACTTCGGCGACCATTGAATCCAAATGCCCCCTGATGTATCCTGTACGAAAAGATTGGGGTCGACCGCGTCGAAGTAGGTTACTACTCCCCGGAGTCGAATGGGATAACCGCGATTGGCTTCTTTGCTGCTCAAGCCACGCACCTTAGCGGCGGAAGTAAGAGTTGGAAGACCGGCAGCGGCCTGAGCGCCAATACTGCCGAGCGCCAAACAAAGGATAACTGCCAGTTTCCGGTAAAGGGCCTCGACCGGCGAACTCAATCTTCCACGATGAAATTTGCGGACCAACAATTGTGAACCTTATAACTTGGTGTCATTCTTCACGTAACGTTCTCGCTTGAGTTGCGCAAGGCCGACGGTCCGATGTCTCCCATCGTGACCACTCTGAAACATACCAGAACAATTTCGGGTCCACCTTTCCGAAGCTTGTGTCACCACGCTATCGCGTCACTATCATGAAACGAAAATTGAATTGGTATCTCACTCTCTCCCTTGTGACTTTTTTGCCCGTATTTCTGCAAGCCAATCCTGGTGTCGGTCAGCATGAAGGCGATCACGGAGGAGGAGACCACGGCGGAGGCGGCCACGCCCAGGAACAACATAGCGGGCAGGATCGTGGCGTTGGTCACGGCTATGTTCCTCCCCACGGACCCCAGCCCGCTAATCGCGGGGGAGCCGAAGAGGCTCGGGGCCAAAGGCCGCAGGAGGAGCAAAATCGGGCCCAGCCCCAGCACGCTGAGGAGCGTAGCTTCCGCGATCGACCCGGTCACCCAAACGCGCCCCATGTCGATGCCGGCACTGGCCGTTGGATCGGCCACGATGGCGGCGATTCACGTTTACATCTGGATCACCCCTGGCAGCAGGGACGCTTCAGCGGCGGCTTCGGTCCCGGCCATGAGTACCGCCTCGCCGGAGGTGGCCCGAACCGTTTTCGATTCAACAACTGGTACTGGAGCGTTGCTCCGATCGACGCTGGCTATGTGGCCGGCTGGCTGTGGAGTTCCGACCCCATCGTCATTTATCAGGACCCCGACGACCCAGGTTGGTATCTCGCCTACAATTCTAGAACAGGCATCTACGTCCACGTCATGTATCTCGGCTAACGACAATCCGCTCTCAGTTCCTCGATCAGTCCGAGCATCTGCTCGTAGTGCGAACCCCGCCAGAAAACCTTGCGGCAATCTAGGCACCGGCTGAACTCTTCTTTTGTTTCCCGGGTATGCGGCGGCAGCAGCGCGGCCACTTCGTCCTTCGCTACCCGATATAGGAGCCCGTTGCATTCCATGCACCGGCGAAACGGTTTGAAGTCCGAGTGGAGTGCATACCGGCGCGATACCTCGCGCAACTGATCTTGCGGCTTGGGGTGGCGGACGCAATACCCGCTCTCCACCTCGCGCCGCTTCAGCAGTCCGACATCGCGGGTGAGCAAAGTGCGCCACTCCGAGCTGGCAATCGCCGCCAGTTGGGCATCGTCGGCAAAGCGATCGTACCGCGTATCGAATCCAAGCATTCGAAGATACGCCGCCAAACGCCCGAGATGCCCATCGAGCAGAAATCGAGGTTCTTTCAGGATCACCGGCAGCGAGGGGGGAAATAACCCAACATGGTCTCCCTCCGTTAGGCGCGCGGAATCGGAAACCGTCTGCCCATTCACCGTAATTCGCCCAATCTCCGTATGCGGAACCCCGAGCGATTCCACCACGTGCTTTATCGTGTCAGTTGCCCCGGCGGGGTGCTGAAACTCGGTATTCCGCTTTGCGGGCGTCAGAAAATCATTCAATTCGCCGTGAAAGCGGAACCAGACGGACGCATCATTCATGGCTAGACTAGTGTCCTTAGAGCGGGATTGGGTCCGGCACCCCCGGTTTTCGCCGCCAGCCAAAGAACGCCATTGCTCCGGCGATCATCAGGAAACCGCAGATCATCGCGACGCATCCCGGCCAGCCCGCCTGCTTCCAGATCAATCCCGGAAGCAACCCGCCCACGGTGCCCCCCACGTAATAGCTGCAAATATACATGCTGGCGGCGGAAACGCGCGTGCCTGCGGGCGCCGCATCCCGCAGAAAGCTGTTGGCGCAGGTTTGCGCAATAAACACGCCCGAACTCGCGAGCGATAGTCCCATGCCCACCGCCATCAATGATGGCGCCAGCGTCAGCATCACGCCCGCCAGACACATCCCAATCGCCCCTATCATGCCATGCAAGAGCCCGATGCGCGCCAGCACCGTGCCCACTGCCAAAGTCGTCAACAACCCGAAGAGGTACACCGCAAAAAGCCAGCTCAACTCCACCGTCGACAACCGGAAAGGCGGCTCCGCAAGGTAAAACGTGATGTAGCTGAACAACGACACCAGGGTGAACAGCATGCAGAAACCAACGCTAAACGTTGCCAGCAGACGCGGATTGCGCAAGTTTCGAACTATGGGCGAGAAGCGCGACTCCGCGAAGCGCGAATTAGCGCCCTGCGGGAAGGTTCTCGGTGCGGAGGGCTGAAGCACCCGCTGCGTCATCGCGGCTCCCGCGGCTCCGGCAATCCCCAGTACCAAAAACATCAACTGCCAGTTGTAACGCTCCGCCAATAAGCCTCCCGCCACCCGCCCGGTAAACCCGCCAAACACCGTTCCGGCAACATACAGGCTCATCACTCGCGGCACCAGGTGCGCGGGCCACTCCTCGGTGATGTACGCAATCGTGATGATGAAGATGCCCGGTGTCAGCAGCCCCTGGACCAACCGCCACGCTGCCAGCGCATGAAGGTTCGGCGCCGTCGCGGTCAACGCCGTAACAATGGCTAGCACAATCATGGAGCTTACGATCATTCGCTTGCGGTTCACCTGCTCGCCGAAAATTGCCAGCAGCACCGCTGCCAGTGCCACGCCCAGCGTCGAGGCGCTCACCGTCAGGCTGACGCTCGCCTCGGAGGCCTGGAAGACATGGGACAGCAACGGCAGCAATGGCTGCGTACAGTACAGATCCAAAAATGCAAACGCCCCGCAAAGAAACACGGCCGCCACCCGGCTGTACGGCCTTAATCCCGCGCGGTCGTGCACCTTCTCCTGCTCCAGGGCAACGTCCCCTGTGGCAACATCTCTGACAGAAGGCATATTTGAGAGATGAAATAGGCTCCGAAATTGCCGCAAAGACCTGCCTTGCACACGCTCTTAGTGATAAACAGATAGAGAATGCAATCGCAAAACGACCCTCTCCACGGTCTCTCTCGCCGCCGATTTTTCGCACAGGCCGTCCCCTTCGCGGCGGCCCTGCCGGTATTGGCGAGGGCCGCGCAGCCAAGGCCTACAGTGCTCGCCTACGTTGGAACCTACAGCTCACCGCAAGGCCCGGAAGGCAGCAAGGGCAACGGGCAAGGCATCTACCTCTTTGAAATGAACCCGTCCACCGGAGCCCTGAAGCAGCGCGACGTGTTTGCCGACAACGCAAATCCGTCTTGCCTGGCTCTCCACCCTTCGCGGAAATACCTTTACGCTGCGAATGAGATCGATAACTATCAAGGAAAAAACTCCGGAGCAGTTACTGCCTTTTCCGTCGACCACTCCTCCGGCCGCCTCGCGAAACTGAATACGGTTGGCTCCGGAGGGGCCGGCCCTGCGTATCTCAGCGTTCATCCTTCCGGAAGGTATGTCCTCGTAGCCAATTACGCTGGGGGTACTTTCGCCGTCCTCCCCGTGGGCACTAACGGACAACTGGGAGCACCGGCAGATAGCCAGCGGGAGACCGGCAAGACCGGTCCGCTCCGCGCCGCCAGCGCTCCCGTCGGCAGCTTCGCCATCAGCGGTCACGATCGCCCGCATGCTCACATGATCGAGTCCGATCCCACCGGCAGATTTGTCCTCGGTATGGATCTTGGTCTGGATCAAATCAAGATCTGGAAGTTCAATGCCGGGAAGGGCGTGCTCATTCCCAACACTCCCGCATCGGTCTCCGTGCCGCCCGGAGACGGACCGCGTCATTTCGTCTTCCATCCGAACGGCCGCTGGTTCTATTCGTTGCAGGAAGAAGGGTCCACCATCATCCTGTTCGATTACGACCCGGCAGCGGGACGCCTCACCGCGAGGCAAAGTCTCTCTAGCCTACCGCCTTCTTTCACAGGCACCAGCTTCGCCTCGGAGCTCCGCATTTCTCCCGACGGTCGCTTCCTCTACGCCGCCAACCGTCTGCACGACAGCATCGCCTTTTTCTCCATCGCACCTTTGGGAACTCTGAAGTTTGTAGGCGAGACATGGACACGAGGCGACTATCCGCGCAGCTTCACCATCGATCCCACTGGAGACTTCCTGTATTCCTGCAATCAACGAAGCGACGCCCTCACCACGTTCCGTGTGAATCGAACCAGCGGAGACCTCACGTTCACTGGCCAATACACTCCGGTAGGCACTCCGGCGATCGTCATCTTCCTAACCTAGAGCCAACAGGCGCCCCTCGAACTACTGCGGCGTGTCCAAAGGATGCTGCGCCTTCTCGAAAAACTCATTCTGCAGTTTCAGGCTTTCCTGGTCGCTCTTGATCGCCCGCAGCGCATTAGCCACATCACCGCTCCACGCCTTCATATCGAACTCGCCCAGCGCCTTGCTCGCCAGCGCCCCGTTACCCGCGTAGTGATCCGGAAATTTCGCATACCACCAAATACCCGTGTACACGCCCTCCGGTAGATCCAGCCGGTTGCGGTCCGCTCCCGATTCACTGCCTGCCCGGTCCAAATGCACCAGGTCCGGGCGCGACACCAGCGTATTCGACGTCTCCGATTCTCCCGCGTGCATGTCCACCTTTGAATGAAGCGGTGGTCGCCCGGCCGGATAACGCGGATAAAGATACACATACACCACGTAATCATGCCGCTTGGCCAACTGCGTTTGCGCAAAGTACGGCAGAAGGCTATCATTCCCGCCATGCCCATTTACAATCAGTATCTTCTTGCAACCGTTGCGCGCCATTTCATCCGTCGTCTCCTGCAGCAGCTCAAGCTGCAAATGCGGACTGTAAGCAACCGTTCCCGGCTCCTGTCTGGCCTCGAAGATCTGCCCGAAATAATAGGGAGGAAAGACCACCGCGTACTCCTGTTCCGCCCCATGCACCGCGGCATAACGCGAGTTAATCAGATCCGTGCCCAGCGGCAATTGCGGACCGTGCTTCTCGATAATGCCGAACGGCAAAACGCAAGTGTTCTGCGCCTGTTTGATAGCCCGCGCAAAATCGGCGCCGGTGAGCTCTTCCCAACGCACGGAAAGCTTTTGGGCGTAGATCGACGGAGCCCCGGAGCCCACCAGCACAACCAGCAACAGGAACAGCCTCACCCAACAATCGTAGGATCTTCGCATAGCGTAAGCAATAGAGTGTACTACCCGTTGCATGCTGCAGGAGCGCGCATGGGTACAGGTCCGGACGGAAGCACCTCGCCGGGAACTCAACGCGTCGGAATGTAGAATTGTTTACGCGCCGCGGTAGCGGCGGCATTCAGCCAGCATCATGAGAAGTCTTAGAACCACGTGTGTCCGAGTAGCCGCTGCACTCGTCTTAAGCGTGCTCATCGCCCTTGCATAAACACCAGCCCCGCTGCTCCCCGACGCTCCGGGAAAAGACACTCTCCAACGCATCTGCGGAGCTTGTCACAGCTCCAACATCGTTCTCGGGCGTGGCATGACCCGCGATGAGTGGAGCGAACTCGTTTGGGCATAATCAGCCGTGGCGCGGCGCCGGGGATACCATCTTTGCCTTTGCGATGTTGGCCCCCCCATGGCCTATAGGAACTGACGGTAACTTTTTCGAGCAGGCTAGCTCCAACTACCCGAGGTATCAAGTTTATGCCAAAAGACGCACACAAGAAAGCCGCGGAGCACCACGAAAGCGCCGCCAAGTCTCACAAAACAGCGGCCGAGCACCACGAAAAGGGCAATCACGAGGAAGCCGCCAAGCACTCCGAAGCAGCCCACGATCACTCTAGTAAAGCCCACGATGCTTCTAAAGAAGCTCACACGAAGTCAGGTAGCCACAAGAAATAGTTAACTAGCAGTCGGTGTGAGCGTAAAACCGCCGGCTTTAACGGAGTAACGGGAAATTGACTCTGCAGTGAACATAGTGTGCACGGCGGCACAATTTCCCCAGTTCTCCCAATGTAAAGAACTTCAATTCCTGTAATCCTCTCTTAATCTTCTTGAATAATATTCGCCTTCCATAATGTCTACAGGCATTTAAAAAGGAACAATTCTCCCATTGCTCTTACCTGTACTGACCTATGCAATAATTGCCCTCCTCAGCATCATCCTTATCATCGCCATTTTTCACGACGCCTTCGAGGTAATGCTCCTGCCCCGCCGTGTCAAAAGCAAATTGCGCATTGTGCGCTATTTCTTTGACGGCACATAGGCTCTTTGGTCCGCTATCGGCCACCGCCTCTCCTCCGACGACAAACGGCACACCTTCTTAGGACTGTACGGTCCACTCTTTTTGGTTTTGCTGTTAGTGGTGTGGGCCGTCGGTCTCATCACTGCCTTCGGTAGCCTCTTTGGGGCGATAGGTCGCCTGCCATTAAATCCCCACGTCTGGCTGAACCAACTTTATTTCAGCGGCGTAACGTTCTTTACGCTCGGCTACGGCGACATGGTCCCTCACACCCCGTGGAGCAAGGTTCTATCCGTCTTCGAAGCAGGAACAGGACTCGGCTTCATTGCCATGGTCATCGGATACCTGCCAGCAACCACAGACTTGCCGCGCCCATTGGAGCCGCCGTCACCGCCGGCGGGGGAACCACCGGCGCGGGAGACCCGCCGCTTACAAGCGTATGCACCACCCCTAGCCCGATGGCGGCAAACATACAACCGAGAAAAAGATAAGTAGGAATCAGAAAAACGCCGCCCCCCGCAGATTGACGAATGTGATGATGCCGAGTGCGGCGAGACACAGCGTAAGCGTTCGTGAATGCAGCGAAGGGACTGCGGAAGTCAGTGCGCCGATGCCCGCCGAAATGCCGACCGCCGCCGTAAAAACATAGTCGATCGTGAGCGCCGTCGCTGCCAGCAGGCTCGGAAACGTCCCCAGGTTTTCATGCGCAACGGTATAAGATCCGCCTCCTTCTGGATACGCCGCAATGGTCTGCCGATAGGAAAAGAAAACAATCAGCAATAGAGCGATAATACTCAAACTAATGGGAACGATATACGCCAGCCCAGCCACGCCCAACGGAATTAACAGCGTCAGCGCTGCTTCGGCCCGTAAGCCGCGGAAGAGAGCGCATCGAGTCCAAAGATGGGAATACCCTTGGTCACGCCGACCTGTTGGGCTCGCTCATCGGACGTGGCAATGGGCCGCCCGATCAAGAAGTCGATGATCGACAATTACATTTCCTCGCAGGAGATAATCGGACAGGCGCTACTCAGACTGTCCTAGACAGTGTCGCATCCGCTGCATCTCTTATGTCGGAGTTGATCGATCTGCCGGGCTCCCTGCGCGATGCGGTACAGCAGGCCAACAGGAGGCAACTCTTGTATGACGACTACCTGCTTCCCTTGACGCGGTTCGCCGCGTTGGTGCGCGCCGACAGCGGCCAGCGAAATTTGCCCGATTTCGACCCGCTCGACGGCGGAATTTTCGCGGAGTGCTTATTTGTCCTCGAAGCTCCCGGACCTCAGGCACTGAAGACTGGCTTCGTTTCGCGGAACAATCCCAGCCAGACCTCCAGCAATCTCTGGCGCCTGACGCGGGCCGCGTCCATCGAACGCAAGCTTACCGCCGTCTGGAACATGGTGCCGTGGTTCATCGGCAAACCGAACGGGCTGCTGCGTTCCGCAACAGCAGCGGACGTAATCAGCGGCTTGCACTACTTGCGGCAGCTAATCGCACTCCTGCCTCGACTGCGAGTGGTGGCCTTGGTGGGACGCGCCGCCGGACGCTCCCGGGTGTCACTTCAGCATGAATTCCCCCGCCTGCAATTTTTCGAACTACCGCATCCCAGCCCGCAATGGGTAAACCGCGCCCCGGAAAAGAACCGAGCGGCTATCCTCAGCGGATTGCTGGAAGTGCGCCGGGCATTGGACAAAGCCCCGGAAGGAACTCCCTAAACGGACGTAGTCTCCGGGCTAGTGAACATTTTCTCCATGCGCCGCTGCATCTCCTCCGCGCTCATGTCTTCTAGATGCATCCCGATGCTCCATTGGTAACCGAAGGGATCGACCACCGTTCCCACCCGGTCGCCATAGAATTGATCCGCCACCGGACGCTTTACCGTAGCCCCCGCTTTCACGGCCTGTTCGAACGCGGCTTCCACGTCTTCGACATAAAACATAAACGCAGTGGGAGATCCGCCAAGAGTCTCCGGGCTTTTATTCCCGTAGCTTGGATTCTCATCCCCTAGCATCACGCGAGAATCACCGACTTCGATTTCCGCATGTGCGACACCGCCGCCCGGCATGCTCAAGCGCAGTATTTCTTTCGCGCCAAACGCTCGTTGATAAAACCGAATCGCCGTATCGGCGCTTTTCAGTGTGAGGTAAGGTGTTACCGAATGGTAACCATCTGGAATGGATCTAACAACAGCCATGAAAGCCACCTCCTAAGACTGGAAACCAATAAGATTGGAACCTATGAGACTGGACCAATGAGATTGGAATCAAAGCATTCTATCACGAAAACAATTACCCGGCGCCCGTAAGAATTTCTTCCAGCCTGTGAAGATTGGGCTGCTCGCCGATGACGATCAGATGATCTCCGGCACAAACCTTTGTCTCTAGCGGCGGGTTGAACAACATCCGGCCGTCTTCCTTCCGCACCGCTAGCAGAATAACGCCGAGGTCGCGCCGAAGATGCATGTCCCGGAGTGCCTTTGCATCGAACTTGGTGTCTGGTGCAACGCGCACTTGCTCCATCATGATCTTGGTACCGGCCGGGTTGTTCGCAAACCCCAGGAACTCCACTACATGAGGGCGTACCAGCGCGTGTGCCAGTCGCTGGCCTGCCATTGTGTACGGCGCAAATACCGTGTCCGCTCCGGCCCGCCGCAACTTCTCGCCTGCCTCCTCCTCGGATGCGCGAGTGACAACGTTCAGCTTCGGGTTCAGCGTCTTGGCGGAAAGAATAATGAACAGGTTTTCGGCATCGCTCGGCAGCGCGGCCACAAGCCCGCGGGCTCGCAGAACCCCGGCCTCCCGCAAGCTGTCGTCGTGAGTAGCGTCGGCCAAAACAGCCGCCATACCCAATCCCAAGGCCCGATTAACCCGCTGCTCGTTGCGGTCCACCACTAGAAATGGCGCGTTGGCCCGCTGCAATTCGAAAGAGGCGTTCCGGCCCACCCGGCCGAAGCCGCAGACGATAAAGTGATCATGCATCCGGTCGATCATTCTCTTCGTCCTCCGTTTTCCATAACGGTTCTGTAACTCCAGCTCAATAATAGTTTGGGTCATCGCGCCCACCGCGAAAAACATCACTGACACGCCAAACAGAATCAGAAATGAGTTGAAGATCCGGCCCGTGCGGCTCAACGTATGCACCTCGTTGTACCCGACCGTCGTGATCGTGATCAGCGTCATGTAAAAAGCATCGAAAAGCGGATAATCCTCGATGACTCGAAACCCGATCGTCCCAACAATCAATGTGGCCAAGAGCAACGCGGCAATGTAAATGGCACGATGGGCAAGCCGGCGGTCCATTCAGAATCCGCTGAACCGTATCCAAAAACTTTCGCGCCAGGTCGCCCCGGGAGCCACCGTCTGCAGTTCCGGATACTTGCCCTCGTGTGCCAGGTTGATGCCATTCGTAATGGCAGTCATAGGCTCAAAACAAATAAAATTTTTCCCCGGCGGGGCATAAACCACGCCGACCTGATATTTGGGCCCATAGATCACCTCGATCTTCTTGGCCCCTGCCTGGACCGAAAAGACAGCGCGCCCATCGCTATCCCGCACGAGGTCCGTGAATCCGTCGTCAAACGTGTGGTCCCGGAGGAAGACCTGATCCGGCAAATGATCGGCGGTCAGTTCGCCTGTCGCCACCAACCGTGCATCCGTCTCGACATGCTTGCGAGCCGGTATATGCGCCGTCTCCTCCGAGCGCGCCACGTCCGGTATGTTGAAGTACGGGTGATAGCCAAGTACAATCGGCATCGGCTTCGCGCTCAAATTCTTGACCGTCGTACTCACCTGGAGAACGCCGTCAGCCAGCCGGTAGGTCATCTCGTACTCTTGGGCAAAGGGCCAGTTCGCCATCAGATCCGGATACTTCCAGAACTCCAGCCGGCTGGTGACATGCGCCGACGTTCCGTTCGCTCCCACATCCGTCACTTGCCAAAGCGGTGAATCCGTCAGCATCCCATGCATGGCGATGCCGCGTGCGCTGACGTGAACCGTGCCCAGGTCCGGGTTAAACAGATATCTTTTGCCGTCGGCCCAGAAGCTCGCGTCAGCAATGCGGTTCGCCCATGGCGCAAGGAATGGAATGCCGCAAAACGGCCGCGGGTCACTGTTCTTGAACGCTGAAACATTGGGCAACGGAAAGTAAAGAAGGTTTTTCCCATGCACTCTGAGCTCATAAGCCCGATTCCCAACCGAAGGCACAATCGAAACTTCCACCCCGCGCGCCCTATCCGTCAGGCGAACGACATCGACGCCATGATCGGTCGTCTTCTCGGCTATGTATGCGCTCGCTGCGTGAATAACGGCAGGCAGTGCGAGCAGGATCAAAAAGCGTCTCAAGCGGCTCCCTCTATTCTTCCGGCACGGGCTCACGGTGTCCCGCCACCACCACTCTACTGCTACGAAATTACCTGAACCATGAAATACTTCGGGAAATTCTGGTCACTGCTCAAAACCGGAATCTTCTCAATGAAAGCAGTGGCGATAATCATCCGGTCGAACGGATCGCCATGCAGTGCAGGCAAATGAGAAAATCCGTAAGCGTGTTACGGCGTATACGCGATCAACGTCACCCGGAGATCACCGGCTGCTTCACTGGCTAAATCAGGCGATAACTTCAGTTTTCCGATGGCGTGCTTGATCGAGATTTCAGTCAGCGAGACAGCGCTTATTGCAAGCTGCGTCTTTTCATCCAGCTATTATTCTGGTGTTGCTCTGCCTCGCCATCCATAAAAGTTTTTACTCCTCGCGCGCAATGTATTTCACTTTCACTTTCGTGAATTTGCAAACCACCGACCTGGTCTGCTACAACAACCAGGTGGCAATCGGAAGAAAAAAAGCGCCACAAAGGAGCAGAAGATGAGCGACGCATTAGCAGTCGGAAAAAAGCTGGTGGAGCTATGCCGGCAAGGAAAGTTCGCGGAAGCCACGGATACGCTTTACAGCCGCGACATCGTGAGCATCGAAGCCGCAAGCGGTCCGAACATGCCCGCGCGCATGGAAGGCATGGAGGCCATTAAGGCTAAAGGGAAGTGGTGGGAAGAAAACCACGAGGTTCATAAAGCCGAGGTCGAGGGTCCATTCCCGCACGGCGACCGCTTCATCGTCCGGTTTAAAATGGATATGACTCCTAAAGCTGGCCCCATGGCCGGTAAGCGTTTCACTATGGACGAGGCCGGTCTCTATACCGTCAAGGATGGAAAAGTGACGCAGGAGGAATTTTTCTACACCACCGGTGCCTAGTCTCGGTTGAAGCGGGATCGGCACACAATCCCGCTTCAACCGGCTTATTTTGCAAGGAATACAGCAACTGCTCTACAGCTTGACCGTCACGGTCTTGATCTCGGAATACTGCTGCAAACCGTACTCGCCCAGCTCCCGTCCAATGCCCGACTGCTTGAATCCGCCGAACGGCGCCGCGGCATCGAAGACGTCGTAGCAATTCACCCACACCGTCCCGGCCCGCACACTATTCGCAATCTGATGTGCTTTGCCGATATCGCGCGTCCACACTGCGGCAGCTAACCCATAGATCGTCTTGTTGGCGCGTTCCACTAGTTCGTCGGTATCTTTGAACTTCATCACGCTCATCACAGGACCAAAAATCTCTTCCTGTGCGATCTTCATCTCGTCTTTCACGTCGGTGAACACGGTCGGCGCGACAAAATACCCGCGATCGCCCACCCGTTCCCCGCCGCACAGCATCGTGGCGCCTTCCCGTTGGCCCGCATCGATGTAGCCGAGGATCTTCCGAAACTGCTCATCGTCGATCTGCGGTCCCTGCTCGGTTTTGGCATCGAGCGGATCTCCCACCGTGCGCGTCTTCGCGCGTTCCACACTGCGCTCCACAAATTCGTCGTACGCCTTCTCTTCCACAAAAGTACGTGAACCCGCGCAGCAGCACTGCCCCTGATTGAAAAACAACGCAAAATGCGAGCCTTCCACCGCCTGCGCCATGTCCGAATCGGCAAAAACAATGTTCGGACTCTTCCCGCCGAGCTCCAGCGTCACCCGCTTCAGATTGCTGTCTGCCGCGGCCTTCATGATGATCTTGCCCACCTCCGTCGACCCCGTGAACGCGACCTTGTCAACGTCCATGTGGCTTGAAATCGCCCCCCCAGCCGTGGGCCCGTACCCCGAAAGAATATTCACCACGCCTTCCGGAAATCCGGCCTCCACAATCAATTCGCCTATCCGCAGCGCGGTCAACGGCGTCTGTTCGGCACTCTTCAGAACCACCGTATTGCCGCACGCCAAAGCCGGAGCCAGCTTCCACGCCTGCATCAACAACGGAAAATTCCACGGGATAATCTGCCCCACCACACCCACCGGTTCGTGCCGTGTGTAGCAAAAATAGTCGCCGCCGATGGGAATGGTTTTCCCCTGTATCTTGTCGGCCCAGCCCGCGTAATAGCGATAGCACGCGATCACCAGCGGAAGATCCGCAGCGCGCGCGATATGCCGCGGTTTCCCGTTATCGAGCGACTCCAGCGTGGCTAACTCATCGATGTTCTTCTCAATCAGATCGGCCAGCCGGTGTAACAGCTTGCTGCGTTCCGTAGCCGCCATCCGGCGCCACGGCGCTTTGTGATGAAAAGCCTTCCGCGCTGCCTTTACTGCCAAATCAACATCGGCGGCCTCGGCTTCCGCGACTTTGGCCAGAACTTCGCCCGTTGCCGGATTGATGGTTTCAAATGTCTTGCCCGAGACACTATCGACAAATTTGTTATCGATCAGAATCCTGGTCTGCTTGGTCGCCTCTTGGGCACTTCGAGGGTTCGTAAGAATGGTCGCCATAGTTCTCCTCTATACGGAAACATCATATGCCTTTCCATCCTGCCGGATCATGCACGCAGAAGCTGTGTTCAATTCATGGTGGTGAGAGAATTGTTCTTCGTGGAGGGACCACTGCAGAACGAATTAGAGCAGCACCAGACGATTCAGCTAGCTGCGTACCATCTTTGGCAACAGCGCGGTTGTCCATTCGGGACTCCCGAAGTGGATTGGTTCGGAGCCGAAGAACAACTAGGCAAACAGAGCGAAGATGTTCCGATAAAACCCGCGATGATAGCAGTGGCGGAAGTGGTCGGGTCGGCGTTGGGCTCAGTTGCCGGGCTTGTGGGGTCAGTCAGCAATCTGGTCCGTTCTCACGAAACTCCCGGATTTGAGTAATCTCGTATCACTCAATTTGGGAGAATCCGGCGGACAGAATTCACACCGCCCGGGCCAAGCTACGGCCGCCGGTAAACCACCCCACCCTTCATCACAAAATCCACATGCTCCACGGCGCTTATATCCTGCAACGGCTCGCCCTCCACCGCCACGATATCGGCAAAGTACCCGGGCTTCAATTCACCCACTTGCCCCTGCCATCCCAGCAGCTTCGCCCCGTTCAACAGGTCTGCTTGCAGCACCGCCAGCGGTTTCATCCCATACTTCACCATCAGCACAAACTCGCGAGCCTGTGTCCCATGCGGAAAAGGCCCCACATCGGAACCCACCGCCATCGGCACCCCAGCCGCCAGTTGCTTCTGGAATTCTTTGACGTGAAAATCTTGCATCTGCCGCAGACGCTCGCCTTGCGCCGGCGTCGCCGCATGCTCCGCAAAATATTCGCTAATTGTAAAAGTCGGCACGGCCGGAATCTGCTTCTCCCGCATCAGCCGCATCGTCTCCGCGCTCAACTGATAACCATGGTCCACCGACTCCACGCCAGCCTCCGCCGCGTACAGCGTTCCGGGCTCTCCGGTTGCATGAACCGCAACGCGCGTGCCCATCCGGGCCGCCTCCGTAACGGCCGCGCGCAACTCCGCTTCCGTATACTGATACGGCGTTGTAAACACACCGTCCTGCAGCGAGTCCCGGCCCGTCTCATACATCTTGACGAAATCCGAGCCCTCCTTCCTCTGCTCGCGAATCACCCGCACCAGTTCCGTGGCATTGTTCGCCCAGGTGGCGTTCGGCAGTACATGCTGCGCGGGGTTGAAGTGAATCGCATCCTCGTGTCCGCCCAAAATATCGATCGCATTGCCGCTAACGCGCAACCGTGGCCCCGGAATCAGCCCTTTATCAATCGCATTGCGCACCGCCGTATCCGCCGAACCCGCGCCTTCGGTCCCCATATCGCGCTCGGCCGTAAAGCCCGCCATCAAATCCGCCCTCGCCGCCAGAGTGGCCAATATGGTCCGTTGCGGCACCGACTCCTCCACGGTCTGCAAATCCTCCGCTCCTGGATGCAGAAAAAGATGAACATGGGCATCGATCAGTCCGGGCAGCAAAGTCCGGTTTCCCAGATCGATCGACTCCGCCCCGGCAGGCCGCTCCACGCTCTGCCCCACCGCGGTAATCCGTTCGCCTTCCACCAGCACTTCGCCCGGAGTCAACACCTGTCCAGTTTCAATGTTTAAAAGATGAGCCGCATGAAGGACCAACGGATGACTCGGCGCTCCGGTGTTTGCGGCACTCGCCGCAAAACAACAAAACGCAAACACCGCTAGAGACTGTAAAAGCCGCATGATAATGCAGGCGATGATACCATCCGGCTACAATCGCGTCTGTTATCGTTTGCGTGTGAGGCAACTTGCTCTTTTGGTTGTCGTTGGCTTACTCTGCTGTTCCACAGCCTTCTCCAAGCTACCTGAAGAGGGCATCTCTGGCTGGACTGTGGCGCGAAGTTCGCACTTCGAAGTCTACTCACAAACCGGCCCGGAACGTGCCAGGATCGTGCTCACGCACTTTGAGGAGCTTAGCTCGTTCTTCGACCGGAACCGTATCGTCCCCGTCCAATCTCGGCTAGAAAAAAAGCCGCCGGTCCGCGTCATAGAATTCAGCTCAAAAAGAGAATACGACACTGTGAAACTCAGGGCCACTGCCGATGCCTATTACACCGGTACGGCAGACCGCGATTACATCGTGATGCCACAACTCGGAAGCGACGATTTCCGCGTGGCCGCGCATGAGTACGCACATTTCGTGCTTCATTCCGATGGCTTGCAGCTTCCGGCTTGGCTCGACGAAGGCCTCGCCGAAATCTTCTCTACCGTCCGCATTACAAACCGCCGATGCGAACTTGATGGCGAGCTTCCCGTTCACGTCGAAACGTTGCGCCGCCATCCCTGGTTCTCCGCTTCACAACTCTTTACCGCTCAACCAGACTCGCCGCTGCTCCAAATCCGCAGTGGAGCGGCCATCTTCTACGCCGAAAGCTGGGCGCTGGCGGACATGCTGACGTCTTCGCCGGAGTATGCGCCTCATTTCGGAGACCTAATCGCGCTTCTCAATTCGGCCACCGTCCGTTCGCAGCAGGCGCTGGCAAGAATCTATAGCAAGTCTCCCGAAAAGATCGTAGCGGATGCGCAAAATTGGATTGGTCATGGCCGATCCTCACGCCGAACGCTCCTCCCCGCTCCTCCCGAGATATTCGATATCGAAGTGAACCAAATCTCCGAATCTCAGGCGCGCGCCCTGATAGCGGATCTACTTTTTGCGAATGGAAATTGGGACCGCTCGGAACAGATATACCAGGAACTCCTGCGCCAATCGCCAGGTGACCCGGAGCTCCTCGCCTCGTTAGGAACTATTGCCCTGCGCAAGGGTAATCGCCACGCCGCGCTTGTGTACTGGGGCAAAGCTCTCCACCGCGGACTGAATAATGCCGCCCTCTGTTACCGTTACGCTCTTCTTGCCGATGAAATGGAACTGCCGTCCGGAGAAATCCAGCGGGCCTTGGAACAGGCCATCGTAATTCAGCCCGACTTCGACGATGCCCGCTACAAGTTAGCGCTTTTGAACAGCAATGCCGGCGATTACGGCGCTGCCGTGAACCAGTTGGAATCCATGACGAAGCCTCCCGCGTCCCGCGCTTTCGCCTATTGGACCGCACTGGCCTATGCCCTGTCTGAACTTGGCAAGCGGGACGAATCGGAAAGCGCGGCGAACCAGGCCATGCGCTTTGCCAGCTCTTCGGAAGAACACGCGCAAGCTGCTAGGCTTGCCTACGTTGCCAAGACTGATCTCACTGTCCGGTTCGAGCGAGGCGCCGATGGAAACCTGCAGCTAACCACGGCGCGGATTCCGCACGGCACGACGGATTTCAACCCCTTTATCGAAGCGAACGATCGAATCGAGGTAGCAACGGGAACGCTTCGAGAAGTTCAGTGCGATGGAGGCCGGCTGACCGCCTTCCTCGTGGAGAGCAAGTCCGGAACGCTGACTCTCTCGGTTCCCGATCCAACACACGTCCTGATGCGCAACGCTCCGTCCGAGTTCAATTGCGGCCCGCAAACCGCCAAAAACGTGAAAGCGGAATACGCCAAGACCGCAAAGCCCGGCACCGGCCTGCTGCGCGGGATGGAGTTCCAGTAACCTCAACTTCCCGGATGATACTCCCGTTCGGTATGCCCCCGAAGCTGCGAGCGGTAAAAGTACACCTCCCGTAGGTTGCCCGTGCTGTAACGCTTCGCCTCGTCATCGAAATGCGCCGACGAAGGATGTCCGCTTTCCCCTCCCGCCGTGACCGCTCTGGCATGTACCGTCTTGCCGAACTCGACCACCGCGACGAAGCTGTTCCCGCTGCTGCCATACCACTTCTTCGTTCCCGGATACGGGCGCGCGCCGAACGAGGCCAGCGAACCCCACTGCGAAGAGGTAAACCCGACCGGAATGCTTGGCTTTGCGTCACTAAATACTGGAACAATATCGTCGGTCAGTCGCTGAAAGCGATTGATCTCCCCCCACGGCGTCTTCCACGTGCCAAAATCGCTTTGCAACCTGTCCACTGCCGCCGAAAGCGCCTCCAAAAGCAACGCCGGCGCCGCCCTGCTGCCCGCGTAATCTTCAATGGACATATTGGCCTTCTTCGCCTCCCCAAACACGCGCCGCCGCACTTCCTCCGCCCAGAAGACCGCCACCGCCGTAGGCACCGACTTCACGCCCCACCGGTAATCCCAACCGCGCAGCAGCGCCACCGGCTCAGCCAATTTCGCCCGTAACGGATTGCTTTTCGGAAGCCCCTCCCAAGCCGTCACCAGCGCGGGAACCGGCTTCTGAAACCAGGGAAGATAACTGTCGTACGCCGCCGCGATCAGCGAATCCACCGTAAAATCCTTCTTGTTCTCCAGCACCCTGATGGCGTGAAGCCCACGCGCCGATTCGCGCCCCGTCTCCACGTACGCAGGATAGTCTTCTCTCTTCGGACTGCTCGGCCCAGCCGCGGACCACGGCCAATTGTTGGAGTTATACAGCCAGCCGCTCTTGGGGTTCAGCAGGTGCGGCGTCTCATCGATGGAAAGCAGCCCGTGCCACTCGGTCGCCGGATCGCTTCCATCCACCGGTTTGGTCCAGTCAAACCGCGTATCCCGCCGCGGAATAAAGTTGCCATGAAAGTAGGCGATGTCGCCATCGGCATCGGCGAAGATCGTGTTATTCGACGAGTTCGTATGCAACTCCATCGTCTGCCGGAATGCCTTATAGTCTTTCGCCTTAGTGCGCGTATACGATTGGATCAAAGCCTTCTCGGGCTCCTGCATCAACCGGATGCTCACCCACTTGCCGTTCTCCTCGCGTATCACCGGTCCATGCTGCGTGCGGTAAACGGTGAATTTCTTTTCCGCCATTCCGTGACTGGTCTTGTACGGAACCGTGATCTCGCTTTCCGTCACTGGAAGCTCTTCGTTTCCGTACTTGTAATAGAATCGGCCGCCCTTTTTCTCTACCGTCTCCCGATACTCGTCGATAGCATCGGCGCCGCTCGACGTATGCATCCAGCCCGCTCGTTCATTGAAGCCTTGATAGACAAAGAATTGTCCCCAGGTCACCGCCCCATACGCATCCAATCCGTCGCCGCTCGCCATCTGTAGCTCCGACCTGAAGTAGAAGGACGTATGAGGATTGATCAGAAGCAACGCATGGTGCGCTCTCGTGTTCGAGGGCGCAATAGCCATACCGTTCGATCCCGTGGGCTCCGGCGGCTCGCTCTCGTCCGCGGCGGCCACCGGTAACAAGGCCGCATGAGAGTAAAACGCCTGAAGCCGATCCAGCTTGATCGTTTCAATATCGCCTCCAATGCTGCCTTCGGAGAACGTCAGCGCCATCCAGGGCTCAAACCGCTGAATCACTCGTGGCTTCACTTCGGGATGCTTGTAAAGATAATAGTTCAGGCCATCGGCAAACGCGTTCATCAGCGTTTTCAACCAAGGGGGACTTGCCGCATACTGCTTCCTCATCTCCTTGGGATCGATGAAGAGTTTCATCCTCAAATCCTGATAGATCTTCGATTCTCCCTCGGCCTCCGCCAAGCGTCCCATGGCATTGATATAGTTCGTCTCCACACGATTGAAGTCATCCTCCGCCTGAGCGTATTCCATACCAAACACCGCGTCTGCATCGGTTTTCCCATAGACATGCGCAATGCCCCAGTCATCACGAACAATCGTGACGTCCCGCGCCTCCTGCTCCCATCGCGCCCGCGCCCCATTATCCGCAGCCCCGAAGCCGAACGCCCCGGACACTGCGCCGAGCAAGAAAACGATGGTCCTCACATAAGTCTTGGCCTTCAATGTCTTCACCTTGTCGTTTCAGTTTATGCTGGAGCGATCGCCCGAACCGCCATTACGGCAAAATAAATTGACAACACAACTTCGGGAGTGTTAAACCTAAAAAACCACTCCCGGTTCGACTGGCTTACTAGGTAGCAGGTACCCAAATCCAAAGCTGCATTTATACCCTGTTAACTTCGGTCCCGTCGCGCCGATTGTCTGCCTTACGGTTTCTTCTAATTCCGAATCTTGAGGTGGATCATGCGACGTGTATTAGTGTTGGTCTTCTCGTGTATTGAGCTACTTGCTCTTGCCCGGGGGCAGACGTTCCGCGGCGGAGTCAGCGGGTCCGTCACGGACGTAACAGGCGCCATCATCGCGGAGGCCGCCGTCAAAGCTACCGATAACGCAACCGGGCTCTTGCACTCCACTCTGTCGTCCTCGACCGGAGACTTCACCCTGCAGGACTTGCCGATCGGCGAGTACACCATCGAGGTCTCCCGGCCCGGCTTCCAAAATGTCCGAGTTACTGCCGTTCGCGTGTCCGCCGGGAAGGTGTACAATCTCCCCGTCAAGCTGGATGTCGCACAGCAGGCCACCACCGTCGCTGTTTCAGCGGCCAGCCTTGAAGTCGAGACAACCAGCACCACCCTGACCACCGATCTGTCCTCTCGCGCCGTGCAGGACGTCCCGCTCAATGGCCGCGATTTTACTCAGTTGATCGCGCTCTCGCCCGGCTTCGCTGGTTATGCCGGCGGTGCCGGCGGATCGGTAGACGGCGCGCGCGCCAATCAGGTGAACTGGCAAATCGAAGGCACCGACAATAACGACCAATGGTGGAACATCATGGCCGTCAATCAAGGCGGCGTTCAGAGCATACCCGGCACCATCATGCCGCTCGATGCGATCGAGGAGTTTTCTCTTCAAACCCAGCCTGGACCCGAATCCGGGCGCAACCCGGGAGGCAGCGTCAATCTCGTAATCAAATCGGGAACCAATCGACTGCACGGCTCCGCGTACTATTACAACCGCAATGAAGCCCTCGCCGCGCAATCTTACTTTGCGCCGGAGGGCGCGCCGAAGAACAAGATGCGCAACCAGCAATGGGGCTTTTCGCTCGGCGGTCCCGTCATCAAGGACAAGACATTCTTCTTCGCCGCCTTCGAACGGCAGCAGTTTCTCATCGGCAATCAGGCCCTCTCCACCGAACCTTCCAATACCTACCAGCAATCCGCCATCGGTCTCATGCAACAGTACGGTGTGCCGGTAAATCCGCTGTCTCTTCGCCTTCTCGGCACGCTATGGCCTTCTAGCGCGCTGCAAGGTCAGGCGGCTCCCAGCAACTACTTCAATCCCAATCCGGAGCACGGCTTCAGCAACAACGGCCTCGTGAAAATAGACCATAGCTTCAATGACGCCAACCGCCTCTCTTTCCGCTCGTTTGTCGGTCAGGGGACTCAAACCGCTCCTATCGGCTCACACATTACTGACTACTACCAGGTAGCCCCGCTTCACGTTCAAAACTATTCCCTGATTTATAACGAAACGCTCTCCCCTCGCTTTACGAATCAGGTGCTCTTCGGCATCAGTTACTTCAATCAGGTCTTCTCCGATTTCAACAATAGCTTCAACCCTGTCGCGCTGGGCCTGAACACTGGCGTGAACTCGTCGAATCTCACCGGCGCGCCGTTCATCTCCATCAGTGGCTTCGACACCATTGGACTAACGCCCAACTCCGGCCGTAGCGACGCCACCGGCCACCTGAACGATTCCGCCTCGTTTGTCTCGGGTCAGCACCAATTCCGCTTCGGAGGCGAAGTGCGCCAGGCGCGCATCGATTCCTTCTACAACACCGGCGCGCGCGGCGCATTCTTCTTTAACGGCGCGCAAGGCCCGTGGAGCGGTCTGCTGAACTCTCCCGGCTATGACACAAACATCGCCTCCCTGGCCGACTTCCTCAGCGGCTATGCTTATCAATCCACCATCGTGCGTGGAAATCAAGAACGCAAAGTGACCATGAACAGCTTCGATCTCTTCGCCCAGGACACCTGGCAAATCTCGCCAAAGCTCAACCTGAACTACGGATTGCGCTACGACTATCAAGGGCCTATTCACGATGGCAACGACGATCTTTCGGTATTCAATCCGGCCAAAGGAGGGCTGGTGACGGTCGGCCAGCAGATCGGCAGTCTGTATCCCGACTACTGGAAGGCCTTCAGCCCGCGATTGGGCTTCGCTTATCAGCCCACATCCAGCAACGGACTGGTTGTTCGCGGTGGCTTCGGCATCTACTTCGACACCCCCGCCATTGTTCCCTTCCTGGACAACTCATCGAGCCTCTCCACTCCGTCGGTTGCCAACAACGGCCCACTCGGAGTGGAAGGCAACCCCGCGGGCTCGCAGCCTGTGTACACGCTTCAGCAGAACGGCTACACCCTGGCCCCCGGAGCACCGATTTTCCCCGTCGGCAATGTTTCGCTCGCTGGAAATAACGTCGTCAATCTCTTTTCGGTCAGCCCGAACTTCCGGCCCGCCTATACGTTGAGCTACAACCTGAACGTTCAGAAAAGCCTCGGCAACCGCGCCATGCTCCAGATCGGCTACGTTGGGTCGCAGGGCCGCCGTCTGCTCATTCTGCGGGATATCAATCAAGCAGCGTTGGGTAGCGGCTTCGTCAACACCACCGATGCCAACGGATTTCCGTATCAGCAGACCACCCGGCCCTATTTCTCCTCGTACCCCAATTTTGGGGTCATCAATGAGATCCAGAGCACCGGGACTTCGAATTACAATGGCCTGCAAATGTCGCTGCGCACCGCAAGCTGGCACGGGCTGATCTCTCAAGCGAACTTCACCTGGAGCCACAGTCTGGACGAGGTCACACAGTACGTCGGAGCTCTGCCCCAGGACAGCAACAATCTCAAAGGGAATTACGGCAACTCGGACTACAATATCCCGCTCACCTTTACCAGCTACCTGATCTACGATATTCCTGCCTTGAGCCGCGGCCCCAGATGGTTGACTTCTGGCTGGGAAGCCAACGCAAACTTATCGTTCCATAGCGGCCCCCCGTTCAACGTGTATGCTTCGTCCGACACCAGCGGCACCGGGGAGAACACCGCCCGAGGCGACCAGATAGGCAACCCCTATCAGGGCGTTAACCAGAGCCTTAACAATCATCAGCCTGTGCAATGGATCGATCCAGCCGCCTTCGCGAATCCGGTCAACGGCAGCTTTGGCACGATTGGCCGCAACGTCCTGCGAGGCCCGGGCTACGGCAATGTGGATCTTTCTTTCTTGAAAAACATCCCCATCAAGGAACGGCTGCACGCGCAACTGCGCATCGAAATGTTTAACGTGTTCAATCGCGTGAACCTGGCGCCCCCCAGCGGATATATCGGCGGTGGCTTTGGCCAGAGCAGCGACACCATCGGCGACTACAGCGGCGCGCCGGGAATCGGGCCCGGCGAACCATTCAACACCCAGCTCGCCTTAAAGATTCTTTTCTAAATCACCCTTTGACAAAACGATCATGCAAATCAAAACCGCTTTGGTTTTTTCCTTCCTGCTGTTTCAGTCCACAGTGCCCCTGTCCGCGCAAACCGGCCAGGTCGTTCACTACGAGCTGAAAATGCCAGAACTGAAAACCGTCTATGGGCCGCTCCCGCCTGTGATGCACATCAAGCCGGGAGAAATCATCGACACCACCACCGTTGATGCCGACGGCAAAGCGGCCGAACAGGCCGGCTTCAAAGTAAACGGGCCGAATCCACTGACCGGTCCCTTCTACGTGGATGGCGCCCAGCCCGGAGACATGCTTAAGGTAAAGTTCATCGCGATCGCCGTAAACGCCAAGGACGGCTTTGGCAGCGCTGGTCCCGGCTTTGGCGCTCTGAATAGCAGCCACTACACGCCCGTTTTAGGCGCTCCCATCCCCAAACTGGAGTGGACCTATCCAGTCGATCAGGCCGCCAATGTGGCCACTTTCCAGGCCAAGGATTCCAGCTTCTCCGTTCCGATCCCGCTGCATCCGTTTTTGGGCTGTGTCGGCGTGGCCCCCGCCGACGGGGAAACGCGCAGCTCCATTGTTCCCGCGGAGTTTGGCGGAAACATGGATGCCCCCGAAGCTAGCGTCGGCAATACGCTCTACCTCCCCGTTAACGTTCCCGGAGCGCTCCTCTCGTTCGGTGACGGTCACGCCGCCATGGGCGACGGCGAAGTGGATGGAACCGCTATCGAGATCTCCATGAAAGTTCAAATCCAAGTCGATCTGGTAAAGCAGAAAAAAATCGATTGGCCTCGCTTCGAGAATGAAAATTACATCATGGCCGTCGGCGTCTATCGTCCCCTTGACGACGCCCTCCGTATCGCTTTCACTCAGTTGATCGCCTGGATTCATGAGAGCTACGGCCTCTCGGAGATGGACGCCTACGAACTGCTCTCGAAGGTAGGCGAGATCCATTTAGACGAGATGGTCGACCCGAATTACGTCGTTGTCGCAAAAATCAATAAGAAGTTTCTCCCCGCCATGAAGTCCGCTGCGCTGAATATACAAACCGGTAAAAACAGCAAATAGGGCACATAGGGGATATTCCAAATCCAATCACAAACTGGTCACTTGCCCACCTATCGTTTAGCGGTTAGCATTCGCCGGCTGCAGCGTGAGCACCAGGTTATCGATGTCATGTTCCACCAACTCCTCCTGCGCGAAACCATCCCCGACTTTATAATTCCTTACGGCAGGCGACAGCTCGTAAACCCCACTCGCCAAACCTTTGAACTCGAATCGCCCTTCTCGATCAAGCACCACGGTTTGACTATCCGCCGCCCGATCCGCGCTCAGAAAAACGCGCGTATCCGGCGGGACCGGCTTGCCATCCGTCAGTGCCACCTTCCCGCGCAATGTATGAGCCGGCTTCACCTGGATATCCCCCACGTCAAGCACCTCCCCGTCATCCTTCGTCTCACACTCCTTCAGCTCTGCTGCCACGCCTTGCGAAGCGAGCGAATCCATCTTGCCGTAGAGGTACCAAATCCGGCCCGCGGGCACATTGGTGATCGCAAACGTGCCATCCTCGCGAGTTCCAATCCGCATCTCGGGCAGCACCGTTCCCGAATATCGGCTATGCGTGCTCAATCCGATTTCGGCATTCGCCACGGGTTTGCCGTCTCGCACCAGCCTTCCCTTGACCGTCGCTCCTTCTGTAACCGTGAGAGTCTTTCGATCTTCACCCGTCGATTCCGTGAACAGCTTTGACGACATGCCCCGTGGCGAAACACTCATGATGATCTTTGTTGCCGGTTTGTCATACGCAAGTTCAAACTCGCCCTCCTTGTTGCTCACGGCTATCGGGTCAATCCAGCCGGAGGGGCCGAAACTCATCCCCACTTGGCCGTTTGAACGAAGCCGCCCGCGCGGCGGACGCTACGCGTGCGGGTGGATCAGCTTTTGCCCAGTTCGGCGAGCAACTCGGAGGCGAGTCTTGGTTCACCGAGTTCGTTTGGAGCCCGGCGCTGCCGGTAGGCCAGATACGTTGCAAAAGGATGGAAGGGTTCCTGGATACCGAGACTCGCGCGGGCGGCGGTAATTTCATTACCGAGTTGGAGAAGCCTTTCTGCTACGCCCGAACTGAGCTGAGCCTGTAAATGAGGCGAGTATGGTTCCAGTGCAGTGTCATTCTGGCCGAACAGTCCCCACTCTCCGGATGCGCATTTATTCAGTGCATCGAGCAGTAAACAAGTAAATTCGCTTTCGAGTTGCTTTAGTTTCGCTTCAAGCTTCTGCCGTTTTGTTGCTCTACTCATGGCTGTCCGGATCGATATTGTGTGGGTCACAAGGAGGTCCCTGTGACCCAACTTCGCAAAATGATGCTGGACGAGCTCCAGCGTCGTAATTATTCACAGACTACCGTAAATGGCTACCTCAAGATCGTGGCGGCCTTTGCCAAGCATTTCCATCATTCTCCGGACCAACTCGGGCCAGAGGAGATTCGCGCTTATCAGGTGTATCTGTTCACTGAAAGAAAACTGGGAGCACGTACGGTCGGGCATCATACAGCAGCATTGCGTTTTTTCTTCTGCAAGACACTCAAGCGCAACTATCCCGTGGAAGAAGTGCCGTATCCGAAGGCACCCCGCCGTTTACCAAAGATCCTGACGCAAGAGGAAGCAGTGCGGCTGATCGACTCCGCGAGCAACCTCTTCCATCGCGCCATGCTGATGACGGTCTATTCGACAGGTATGCGGAGAGCTGAGATGTGCCAGCTGAAAGTAGAAGACATCGACAGCGACCGCATGCTCATCCACATTCGTCAAGGCAAGGGACGCCGCGATCGGGATGTGCCGTTAAGTCCGAAACTGCTGGAGACGTTGCGCGAGTACTGGCGTTGGATGAAGCCGAAGACGTACTTGTTCCCGGGCACGATCAACGGCTCACGAGCAGATAAACCGATCACGCCCAAGATCCTGTGGGAGGCCTGCCGGGAAGCTGCGCAACGGGCAGGCATTAGCAAGCCCGTTCGCCCACATCTACTTCGTCATAGTTTCGCGACGCATTTGCTTGAGGGAGGAGCCGATCTGCCGACCGTACAGGCACTGCTCGGACATGCCGATCTCAAGCCGACTTCCATTTACCTTCACATGTCCGAGCGCCATCTGAAAGCGGCTGGCACACCACTGGACAAGGTAGAACTCTCAAGCCCTGACCAAGTAAAGCGGTCCCGGAAGTTGCACAAGCGATGAACGCGCCACCTTTCGAGGTGGCCGATATCATTCGCACGCATGGCAAGCGCTTTATTGAAAAGAATCGATCCTGGTTGACGTGGCTGCACGTGCGCGTGCTGTTTGCCATCGAGCACTGCCGCACGGCGGCGCTCGGCGGCCACCTGGATCGCTGCTGCCAATGCGGCCATGAAGTCACCTCTTTCAACTCGTGCCGCTCCCGGCACTGTCCCAAGTGCCAGACCAACGCTCGCAATAAGTGGCTCGCGGAACGCAGTAAGGAACTGCTGCCCGTCAAGTACGTGCATGTGGTCTTCACAATCCCGCATGAACTCTCCTGGCTGGCTCTGCAGAACAAGAAGGTGGTTTACGATCTGTTGTTCCGCGCCAGCGCTGCTACCCTTCTGGAGATTGCTGCCGATCCGAAACATCTTGGGGCGGACATCGGCTTCCTCAGTGTGCTCCACACCTGGGGACAGAATCTCCAGCACCATCCGCACATACACTGTGTGATTCCAGCCGGCGGTCTATCTTCCGATCAACAGCACTGGATTCATCCTCGTTATCCGTTCTTCCTTCCGGTTAAAGTACTGAGCCGTGTGTTTCGCGGCAAGTTCATCGCCGGCTTGAAGGACGCTTTCCAGCACGGCAAGCTGCTGTTTCCGGGAACCCTGAAACACCTGAGCGCGGCTCAATCCTTCCACGCTTTCCTACGGCCTCTGTTTCGTAATGACTGGGTCGTCTATGCCAAACGGCCCTTTGGAGGACCGCAACACATACTCCAGTACCTGGCTCGCTACACGCACCGCGTCGCAATCTCGAATCACCGGATCATTCGCGTTGCTGATGGCAACGTCACGTTCCGCTGGAAAAATTATGCGCATAAGAGCAAGCAGAAGCTGATGACCGTAACGGCGGAGGAGTTCCTTCGCCGTTTCCTTCTTCATACCCTGCCGCGCGGTTTTGTGCGTATTCGCTTCTGCGGCTTCCTCGCCAATCGACGCCGTGGCACAGCCCTACCGTTGTGTCACGCGCTGTTAACAATCGGTCCGGCGCCCGCACCGTCCGCTGCAACCAATGCTCCTTGTCCGTGCGTGTGGCGCTGCCCTTGCTGCGGCGGTCCGATGACCGTTGGCGAGAAGCTCACTCCCCGACAGATCCGTTGGCGATTCGTCGGTCGGGAGAGCCTGTGTGACACCTCATAGCAGCCACGTATTCACCAAACATTTGCTTGCTCGGCTACGCACGCCTGACGTGTGCCCAACCGCGGCTACCAGCGCTGACACAGCCATCAATAGCACTCTCCTCAGTCCGCCCGCGCTCCCTCTTTCACCCTCGAAGCTGAAAATCGTCCACCCGCGAGGCATGGTTTCCGCGCGAAGACCCTCCGGCCAGATGCTCCGAACGATTGAATACCCATAGTTGGCCGCGTCCGCCGCAAACGCGGGCGCCTTCCTTCAAACGTCTCTATCTAAAGTGACCCGGCGCTTCAAGCGACCGTATATCCCAACATTCGTACGCCGGGTCACTCCAGATAGAGTCATAGCGTTACCGTTACGAGAAATCACGCCCTGCGGCTCAACCACCGCGTCCGTTACCGGATCGCCGTGCGCATCCACCACCCGCCCGCGCACGTACTGCAAAGGGTTTGACGGTGACGTTCGCACCTTCAGCGCAGCGCTCTCGGCTGGCCCTTTCGCGGGATCTACTTTCTTGATGAACGTCGCCGCGTACCCTTCCTTAGCCACCAGCAGATTGAAAACCAGGTCTGGACTCAAGCCGACGATGTTGAAGTGTCCGTCGGCGTCGGTGAAGGTGTGCTTGCCGCAATCGACATAGCAGGTCGGACAAAAGGTGCTATATCCCGTCCTGACGCCGGCTGAGTAAACCATCACCGCCGCGTGACTGACTGGCTTGCCGAAAGCGTCAGTAACATTGCCTTTGATGTTAGGCCGTTCGGCTGCACCGGAAATTCCGGCAAGAGCAGCTATCCAAAGAAGGAACCAAAGACTATTTCGCATGGAGCATCCTTCGCAACCTGAGCAAATGTTACCGCAAAATCGGCTACGGGAAAGAAGCGAGCGACAATAACCATATCACTGGTCCCGAGTTGATTACAGCATCCCGCCAGATGTTCGTCTTGCTGATGTTCCAGTACGCCGGCTATTTCCTGCTCATCATCCCGAGGGCCTGGTTTTGCGCTTAGCGGCTTGGCTACCTGCCTTGGAGCCATGCTTCTTCTCGGAGGCATTGATGAAGAGGAGCTGTTCCACCGCGAGGCTAATGCCTTTGAGATCGGCAACGGGCATTCCGCTCTTCTGCAGAAACTCCTCCCCCTGCATGATCGCCAGCAAAAGCCGGCCCAGGTCTTTAGCGGGAATTCGTGTGGAGAGCGCACCGTCTCGTTGCGCCTCGCAAACCACCTCCACGATAAGTTCCTCGACCGCATAGTAAATACCACGCGCAAGCGCAGTGACGTCCTTATCGATTGACGCAAGCTCCGTGGCGCTGTTCGCGAGGAAACAACCTCGATAGGGATCAGCTCCGATAGGTCCACAATCCGGGCGCAGGAACAGCATGCGAAGCCGCTCGATAGCAGGCTGGTCGCTGGAAAGCGCGACACGCACATTTGTCAGGGTTTCGTCCGCGTATACCTTGAGCGCTGCGAGATACAGTCTCCGCTTATCGCCAAACGCCGCATAGATGCTGCCCTTGCCGAGCCCTGTCACCCGCATGAGATCATCGAGAGAGGTTGAGGTGTAGCCGTTCTTCCAGAATTCATCTCGCACTGCTGCAAGAATCTTTTCCTCATCGAACTGTCTTGGTCTTGCCATCGAGCACCAACTGCCTCAATAGTTTCACAATTGTCTTCCGTTGTGGACTGTGCAGTCAACGAAAGTTGGCCGGATCAGCATCCGAAGTTGAGCAGGGGGCCATCATGGCAGACCGAATTAAGCTGATCGTGCGCTTCAAAATGGAAGAATCCGTAAAACCGGAGTTCGTCGCACGGCTGAAAGAAGTCTTCTCACATATCGAACGCGAGGAGGCATTTGTCGAAGCGTTTCTACAACAGGATCTAGAAGACTCTACATCCATCTTGAACTATGAGGTGTGGCGCGAGACACCAGACTCCTTCATGAAGAACCAGATGTCGAAGGAATACCGGAAAGCGTTTGAACAAGCGATCGTCGATCTGAAAGTAAATCGCTCGCCATCCTGGTACACCTCATTTGCGGAATGGAAGAAAGCCTGATCCTAAAGCCAGCGAGCGCGTCGGCGGCAGTTAGGATTCAATGAGCAATGCGTCTCGTGTGATGTGGAATGGAACGGTCATTCACAGTCATCGCTCACTCCCTCCTGCTTTCCTTGACGTCGTACGGGGCCAGGTACATCTCGTATTCTTCCGCGATGTGTCCCATCCGTTCCATAGCGTCTTGAGCTTTCTGCCCGGCGAACGCCTCTTGCTTGTCCGCCCGGAGAACGGCATCGAAAAAGGTCTGGTGGGACGCGGTTGAAATGTCGAGCAACCGGCTTTTCCCATCGCTTTGATTGAAGAGAGCGTGAAGTGCATTGGGGGGGACGATGACAGTTGTGCCCGCTTCGCATGTAAGCGTCTCCTGCTCACCATTTGTAATGCGGAAGAAGTTCACCCTTCCCTCCAGAACGTAGAACGTTTCGGGCGAAGGGTGGGAATGGAGATCGACTCTCTCGCCCGGGGCGAGAGTGAGCTCAAAGATCGTGTAGCGCAGGGCACTGTCCTCTGCCTCGCATCGCTACGAGGCGGCTGCTCCAACGTTCTGTTAGACCTGGCTCATGCCGCCGTCGGCGAACAGCTCAATCCCGTTCACAAAACTCGAATCGTCGGAGGCAAGAAACAATGCGATCTTTGCGATCTCCTCGGGTTGTCCTACACGCCCAAGAGGAATCTGCTTGCCCGTATCGATGTTGTATTGCTTGGCTTCTTCTTCAGTCTTGAAGAGGCCGCTTGCTCCAGGTGTCTCGATCGGGCCGGGGCTAACCACATTGACGCGAATCTTCCGGGCCTTCAGCTCGCTCGTCCAAGTGCGAGCAAAGGAACGCACAGCAGCCTTCGTTGAGCTGTATACGCCCAGTGCCGCCATACCCTTCACGGATGCGATGGAACCGTTGATCACAATCGCGGCGCCATCCGTCAAGATGGGGAGTGCCTTCTGCACAGTAAAGAATACCCCCTTTACATTCGTGTTGTAGGTTTTGTCGAACTGCTCTTCGGTCACCTGCTCAATCGTGCCGAATTCTCCGCCACCGGCGTTTGCGAAAATCACATCGAGGCGACCAAACTTTTGCTTGACCGATGCGTAGAGCCGATCAAGATCAGCTAAATTACTCGCATCGGCCTGAACACCAATAACTTCCGCGCCAACTTCCTTCAACGCGTCGTTTAAAACATCTTTGCGCCTACCAGTAATGACGACCTTCGCGCCTTCTTCGACGAACAACTTAGCCGTCGCCAGTCCGATGCCGCTTGTGCCACCGGTGATCAGTGCGACTTTTCTTTCAAGCTTCTTCATCGCTTTTCTCCTTTTGCTCCTTCAGTCGTGGAGCACCGAGATTCCTAATCGCGTGACCTGTATGGGACTGATCCAGGTCTTAGCGACTGCCGTTGTTGACTTCTCGGTCCACTATAAAAGATGCTGGACTGCTCGGTAAAGAACCAGGGAAATCGCCAGAATGGATGTTTTCTTGATACAGACGATCAGTGAGAATGTTTTTTAGACCCGAATGCCTCGAGGCGGGCTCTTCGGGCACCGCAATTGATCTATGTGCACCCGTTTCAGCACCTTGCGAAGAGCTCGCCGCGACCCCTGCTAAAAGCAGCGATGCGTCGACACTTTGAAGCGACACGGGTTGGTCCTAATAAGCGCGCATTTATTTACTTAAGCTCTAAACAGTCGGCCATACGGAAGGCCGCCTTCAGGCCGAGGCAGAACGCGAGGGCATCTCGTTCAACACGCTGGTGGTCTCTCTGCTGGCTGAGGGATTGGGTCGCCGGACACCGTAGCAACGACACTTTGTAGGGGCGGGCAGGTGGGTGTGCGAGCCGCTACCTTATTCCGGCTCATCGTCCTTCTTTCCCCACTCGCGCATTTCCGCCAACGCCACCTCCCCGCCGCGTTCTTTCGGCCGCGGCAGATTCCCGGAGCCCGTCGGTCCCGCATGTCCGCCCGGAGTTTCCTTCTCCCGCTCGATCACCTGCTTCCACGTCGCAAACGTCATCCGCTGTATCCCATGCCCCCCATTGGTATGCACCGAACACAACGGGCACCAAACACCTGCCAACGTCGTCTCACACTGCCCCGGATCATGCAAATTCGTCCATGCATACTCGGGCGGCACGCCGTCGGGAAAATTCATGCGCCGGTACACCATCTCGGGTTCCGCTTTCCCCTCCTCCACCGCCTTTTCGATCTCTTCCAACAGCTCCCCATTCTCCGGCACATACGCGGTCGTGGTCACCCCGTCGGTAATCCGCACCTCTACCCACTGCTCGACCACCCCAAACGCCTGTTTCTTGCCCTTTTTCGCCGAGGCAACCGGCTTCTGCTTCGCCGCTTCGGCCTTTTCCGCCTCTTTGCCCGCCCTTTCCGCCTCTTTCCGGGCCTCTTTTTCCTTCCGCTCCTGCTCGTGGCGCTCCCGTTCGGCCTGCCGCGCCCGTTCGCGCTCTTCCGCCAGCGCCCGCTTCGCCTCGGCGTCCTGTTTCTGCTCCATCCCGCGCAGAAACTGCAACTCGATGCGCCGTGCCGCCTGCTCCAGCCGCTCAGCCTGATTAAACTCCGCCGTCCGGCTCTTCCGCCGTGCCTCAATCGCCCCTAACGCCCGATGAAACGACCGTTCCGCCGTCGTCCGGTACCGCCCCAGGCGCTCCCGCAGCTTCCACTGCTCCTCGCTCCACGCCAACGGATTCTGGCTTTCCAACCCCGCCTCCGCTGCATCGCACTGCTTCTGCACCCGCAGATACAACCAATGCGCCTGCGCGGTCTGCTCCACCAACTCCCACGCCGTCTCCGCCGCCGGTTGAAAATCCTCCAGCCAATCCCGCCGCAAAGCCTCGAAATCCTCGGGGCACTCCCCCGGCAGGATCAGCTTCCGCGACGTACACCCATGCTTCCGCGCATTCTGCGAGGACCGCTCCTTGCCCTCCGGCGTCTGCGGCCCGGTCGAGGGTCCGGATCGGTGTCGATGGCCTTTCTCTAGCGGCTTTTCGGGCATCTCGCCCAAAACTCTAGCCCCCCGCCCGTTCCAACAGGCTCAAATATGACTTCTAAGTTAAACAAATTAAAGAATCATATTTATTTTGCCGATCTGTCACCGTAAATCTGGCATTGCCGATCACCCTAGGCACTTCGTTTCGCAAAACGCCCGATCCCCCTTGTCGGCCGCACCGCAAGTAACCCTATACCCATCGGCATCCTCAGAACACTCCTAACGATAAAATCGCCTCCCATCGCCCTCTTCCCTTTAAAGAAATGCCAAAATCAACCGATAAAGCCCGTAGGATATATAGAACGTCTCTGTCGGAAAGTCGATAATCGTCAATCAATGCTGCCCAACAAACTGGCCGCCATCGTTGCGCCCGCCGCCATCGCCCTACTCGTCTGTGGCTATGCTGCTGCCTCGATGCCTACCGCGCCTGCCGCCCCCTCGCTCGTCGGCATCCTCCAAGGAGAGCTTACCCGCGAGTTCACCGCCCTCAAAGCCAAAGGAGAGCCACCGCCCTACTACATGGCCTACGAAGTATTCGACGAAGAAACCGACACCGCCGGAGCCTCACTGGGAGCCCTCCTCAGAAGCAATCACAACCACGTTCGTGCGGTCGATACCACCGTGCGCGTCGGCTCGCCCCAGTTCGACAATTACCACCCCTTCAACGGCGATACCGGACGCTTCACCATCTCCTCGCTCCTCAGCCTCGATAACAACCCCGGCCAGATCCGCCGTGCCCTTTGGTCCGAAACGGGCCGCGTCTACAAGCTCGCCGCACAGCGCTACCTGCAGCTCAAAACCGACCAGCAGCTCATCGTCGACCGGAAAGACGCCGTCCCCGATTTCTCCTCCGAAACGCCCCAAACCTTCGCCCAGCTTCCCGAGCAGTACCGCTACAACATGGCCGCCTGGAACGGAAACCTGCGCGAATGGTCCGCCCTCTTCAACGCCCACCCGCAAATCCTGGATTCCTCCGTCCAGCTTCAGGCCCAGCGCGAAATCCGCACGTTCGTCAATACCGAAGGAACAGCCGTGCAGCTCGGCAGCAATCTCTTCCGCCTGGAGGTCGTCGCCTCGGCCCTCGCGCCCGACGGAATGCCGCTCCAGCTCTACTCCACCACCGAAGCCTCCGATCCCTCCCACCTTCCCGCTCCCGAAGCCTTCGAGAAACAAGTGAACGGCGTCGCCACCCAAATGGACGCCCTGCTCAAAGCGCCGCCCGCCGAGCCCATCGTCTGCCCCGCCATCCTCTCCGGACGCGCCTCCGCCGTCTTCTTCCATGAGATCTTCGGCCATCGCATCGAAGGCCATCGCCAGAAAGACGAAGCCGAAGGCCAAACATTCACCAAAATGATCGGTCAAAAGGTTCTGCCCGATTTCGTCAGCGTCTCCTTTGATCCCACCCGGCACACCTACAACGGCAAAGACCTGATCGGCTACTACCAGTACGACGACGAAGGCATGAAAGCCCGGCCCGTTACCGTGGTCGACCACGGCGTTCTCAAGACGTTTCTGCTGTCGCGGTCTCCCGTAGCCGGATTCCAACACTCGAACGGCCATGGCCGCCGTCAGCCCGGCTACGAAGTGGTCTCCCGCCAGTCCAACCTCATCGTCGAATCGTCAAAGCAGGTCTCCGACGCGGACCTTCGCAACGCCCTCATCGCCGAAGTGAAACGTCAGAACAAGCCCTACGGCCTCTACTTCGAGGAAGTCTCCAGCGGTTACACCACTACCCGGCGCGCTGGTCTGCAAGCCTTCACCGTCGTTCCCCTCATCGTCTACCGCGTTTACCCCGATGGTCGGCCCGACGAACTCATCCGCGGGGTCGACATCGTCGGCACGCCTCTCGCCAGCTTCCAAAAGATCCTCGCCACCTCCAATCGCGCCGAGGTCTTCAACGGCTATTGCGGCGCCGAATCCGGCAGCATCCCCGTTTCCGCCATCTCCCCCGCCATCCTGGTCTCCGAAATCGAGATCCAAAAGAAGCCTAACTCCCAGCAGCGGCTTCCCATCTTGCCCCGACCTGTTGCCATGACGCGGGGCGCGACATCGGGAGTAATGACAATTTCTGGCGCGATGCCGCGGCAGTTGGCGACAGGAATTATCAATGAAGAACTCTCCGGAAACGGAACGAAGGTCGAATAACCCATGCGGAATCCTCTCTTTGCTCTCTCTTGCGTGGCCTTGCTCGCGCTTCCGGTCTCCGGTCTAGTGTGGGCGGCCGGCATTCCGTCTGCTGTCGAAGGCGATGTGCAACTTCGCGCCATGCTCGACGAACTCAACCGCTCAAAGACCCTGCAGCTCACCACTCTCGATAAGCCTTATTTCATCGCTATCGCCAGCGACGATGGCGAGTCGGTCGATATCACGGGAAGTCTCGGCGGCATCCTGGCCTCGTCCGCGGCCCATGTCCGCATGCCCGAAGTGCGGGTGCGTGTCGGCAGCTACGCCCTCGACAACACGGACTCCGTCTTCTCGACTTCCGCCAGCTTCGGAGCCCTGCCCCTTGACGACAACTATGGGGCCATTCGTACTGCCCTCTGGCTCATTACCGATCAGCGCTACAAGATCGCCGCCGAAGAAATCGCACGGAAGCGAAACGCCCTCCGGGAAATCGCCGATCCGCCCAAAACTCCCGATTTCGCCCCCGCCAAGCCCTTACAATTCTTCCAGCCCATCCCGCCGCTCAATCTGGACCGTGCTCATTGGGAAGCCGTCGTGCGGAACCTGTCCGCCCGTTTCCGTTCCCACGAAGCCATCACGTCCTCCAGCGTTCGCATGCGTGCCATTTCGTCCGGCTTCCGGCTCGTCACCACCGAAGGAACCGCCGTTCGCGTGCCCCAAAGCCTCGGCGAAATCGACATCCGGAGCGCCGGCCTCACCGCCGATGGAGCAGGAGTCTGGAATCACAAAATCATCGTGGTTCTTCAGCCATCGGAACTGCCGAACGAGCAGGAACTGCAAAAAGCTGTTGACGCCGCCGCTAGCGAAACCGACGCTCTGCTGAAAGCTCCCGCCGCCGAAGACTACAGCGGTCCCGTGCTCTTCGAGGGTGAAGCAGCCGCCGAGTTGATGGCCCAGGTTCTCACCGATGCCACCCGCCTTGCGCGTAAACCCGTCGCGCCCCCGGAAATGCAGGAAGAAGGGCAGGTGCTCGATGGCGTTTGGTCCTCCCGCACCGGTTCCAAAGTCACGCCGGACTGGCTGACCATCGTCGACGATCCCAGCCAGAAGACCTTCGGCGGAGAACCGCTCGCCGGGCAATACGACGTCGATGAGGAAGGCGTTCCGGCCGGACGCGTTATTCTGGTGGACAAAGGAATATTGAAGGGATTTCTCCTGACCCGTCAGCCAGTGCGCGCTTTCGACGCTTCGAATGGCCATGCGCGCTTGCCGGGAGCCTGGGGCGCCGAACTGCCGGTTTTCGGCAATGTCTTCGTTAATGCCAGTCAGACTGTGCCGGAATCCCAGATGCGAGAGAAATTGATCGAGAAAGTAAAGGCCGCTGGTTTGAAATACGGCGTCGTTGTCCGCCGCCTCGATTTTCCCTCCACCGCCGATGTGGAAGAACTACAAGCCATGACCGCTCAACTGCAAAAGGGCGGCAGCACCCGCTCGCTCACCGCGCCGTTGCTCGCCTACCGCGTCTATGCCGACGGACATGAAGAACTGGTCCGCGGCTTCCGCTTCAAAGATTTCAGCGCCAAGGATCTGCGCGACGTCGATGCTGCTTCCGACCACCCCTTCGTGCTCAACTACGAGAACAATGGCAACTCATTCAACTGGGCGAACGCAACCTCGGCCGCCACAACCTCGTCAGTAATCTGTCCGTCACTCCTGTTCGATGCTGTCGATCTGGATCGAGCGCAAGGACAGAGTGCCAAACCGCCGCTCGTTCCGGCTCCCGCCGTGGAAGGTCAATAAAGGAGAAATTAGCAGTAGCAGTAGATGAGAATTCTCAGTCTTGCCATCTTTAGCGAAATCCTGGTCAGCGCTAGTCTCGGAACGCTTCTCTTCGTTTTCGTCCTGTTTCTTCGCACCATCGAACGGCTTTCTGTCCTTCTCGTCCGGACATCCGCTTCTCCCGAGGTAATAGCTGAGCTTTTCTTATACGCCCTGCCGTCTACCATCCCGTTCGCCTTGCCGCTAGGCGTTCTTGTCGGCATCCTCATCGGCCTGAGCCGCATGTCGGCCGATAGCGAAATCACGGCCATTCGCGCTTCGGGAATTTCCAGCATGTCCGTCGCGCGCCCGGCCCTGCTGTTCGCGTTTTTATCACTCCTCCTTACCGCGCTTGCCTCGCTCTGGCTCACCCCTCTCTCGCTCCACCTGGAATCGAACATCGCCCGGACCTTAGCCGCCGCCCAGCTCACCGGCAACATCGAATCCCGCATCTTCGACGAGCAGTTCCCCAACACCATCCTGTATGTGGGCGATGTCTTCACCCTCGGCAAACAAGTCATCTGGCACAAAGTGTTCATGGCGGATGTGACTCCGCCCGCCGAACTGAGGCAGCAGGGAAAAGATCGCGGCGATGGTCCGCGCATTCTCGTCGCGCAGGAAACCATTCCGCACCCCGACCCCGCTCATAACCGCATCATCCTCGACATGCGGAACGTCCGCAGCACTTATCGCGATAAGGACGGAAAAGTCATCACCGAAGCCGCCCCGGTCCAGATCGAATCGCTCCAGGCCCAAAAAGCCGCTGACCTCCAGGTAAACAAAACTGTTCAGGAGCTGGATACCTGGCCTCTCTGGAAGCGCGTCTATCGTTCCCATAACCTCTCGCGTACCGACTACACCGATGCCGCCATCGAACTCCATCAGCGGTTTGCCTTACCGTTTGCCTGCGTACTGCTCGCGTTGGTTGGAATTCCGCTGGGCATCTCTTCCCGCAAGGGCGGAAAGTCGGCCGCGTTCGTGTTCACCGTTCTGTTGGCGTTCTTGTATTACCTGGGTTTCATCACGCTCCTTGGCTTAGCGAAGAAGGGAAGTCTTCCCGTTCCCATTGCCGTCTGGACTCCCGATGCCGTCTTCGCTGTTGTAGGAATCTTCATGTTGGCCCGTCTGGAAAGACCCGGCGACCGCGATCTGGTCGGCTGGCTGCGAACTTCGTTTCTGCGGGCTGCGCAACGGTTTAAGTCGTTTCAGCCCGTGCGGGGAAAAGACCGCGTTCGCTCTATCCGCCGTTTCGCCTTTCGTCCCATGCTGATCGACGCTTATGTTCTGAACGGCTTCTTGTTTTACTTCAGTGTGCTGTTGATCTCGCTCGTGTTGCTCATCGAGGTCTTTACATTCTTCGAACTTCTAGGCGACATGGTGAAGAACGATATTCCGATGTCGACCATGCTCGACTACCTATTTCATTTGGCGCCGAAGCTGTTTTACGACCTCACGCCTATCGGAACCTTGGTAGCTTCGCTGATCTGTTTCGGAATTCTCACCAAGTACAACGAAGTGACGGCGTTCAAGGCGGGCGGCATCAGCGTCCATCGTCTGGCAATTCCTGTCTTGTTTGCCAGCTTCGTTGTCAGCTTGCTGTTGTTCGGCTTCGACCAAAACTTCATTCCCGAAGCAAATCGCCGCCAGGAAATGCTCCGAGCGGAAATCAAGAAGAAGCCGGTCCAAACCTATCTGCGGCAGGATCGTCAGTGGGTTTACGGCGAGGGCGCGCGCATCTACAACTATCAATTCCTCGACCCCAAAAAGGAAGTCATGTCGCAGGTGAACGTCTACGAGCTGGATCCGAAGACCTTTCACATCATTCATCAGATTTCAGCCGAACGCGCCCGCTGGATGCCCACGATGAACACCTGGATGTTCCGGAACGGCATGAGCCACAACGCGCACCAAAACGCCGACGACTACAAGAACTTCCACAACTCCTCCGCCGTTTTCCCGGAACTGAACGAGCCGCCGAAATGGTTCGTGAAGGAGGAAAAAGAGTACAAGGAGATGAACTTCGAGGAACTCGGAAGCTATATAAAGGAGGCGAAGGCCAGCGGCGTCGATACCACTCCTCTTCAGGTGCAGTACTACAAAAAGTTCGCCGTTCCCCTGTTTGCCTTTATTATGGCCGTTCTCAGTATTCCTTTCGCCTTTATCGCGGGAAACCGCGGTGCCATGACCGGTGTCGGCATCAGCTTCGGAATTGCCATCGCTTACTGGACGATAGGAACCATTTTTGAGCAAATCGGCGATTTGAGCCAATTACCGGCCGCCATGGCCGCCTGGTCTCCCGACATTATTTTTGCGCTTGCCGGGTTCTACTTTATGGCCCGCATGAAGACCTGAATGTCACTCCGGGTCCGCAGGGTCGTCATTGCAGTCTTATTGGCTGGCTTTTCGCTCTTCTATTTCGCCGATACTTGCCTTCGAGCTTCCGAGAAGTACTTCTGGTTCGACGAACTCTGCACCGTTTACATCTGCCAGCTCCCGACGATGCACGCGGTCTGGCAAGCCGTGCTTCACGGCGCCGATTACAACCCTCCCCTGTTTTATGTCTTTACCCGCGCAGCCAATGCGGTGTTCGGCGAAGGCTTAATTGCTACACGGCTACCTTCGGTATTCGGCTTTTGGGTACTTTGTCTCTGTCTGTTCCGTTTTGTGCATCGGCGCGCCGGTATTCTTCCAGCCTGGGTGGCGATGCTGTTCCCGCTACTCACCAGCGCCTATTTCTACGCCTACGAAGCCAGGCCGCATGGAATTGTCCTCGGGTTTTGCGGATTGGCGCTGGTATTTTGGCAAAAATGGGACGAAGAGCCACGCCGCCTTTCATGGCTGGTTGCATTTAGCGCCGCTTTGGGAGCAGGCTTCTTCACTCATTGTTACGCCATTCTGATTGCCGCGCCCTTCGCCTTGGCCGAAAGTTACCAAATGGTCAAATTCCGGCGCATCCGCTGGAGTTTCTGGGCCGCACTCGCCATTCCGGGAATCGTCGCGGGACTTTCCTTTATTCCACTGCTCCGCTCCTACAAAGCAGTGATTGCGGGGACACTATTTGCGGATATGTTCCGCGCTGGATTTCACCAGCTCCCCGGTTTCTATCTGACGCTTCTGTCTCCCGGCATTTTCGTTGTGCTGATTGCGTTCATTTTGTTTGCGGTCAACCGGGGCGGCTTCGCGAGCCAATTCAAGACCACTGAACTGGCGCTCATGTTGGGATTTATAGCGCTGCCGGTGTTCGGAATTCTGTTGGGCAAGGCCGTCAAGGGTCCGTTTATACCGCGCTACTTTATGTCCTCTGTGGCCGGATTTTCCCTGCTTCTCGGGTTTGGAACGGGAACTCGAAAGGCGTGGAATTCTGTAGTGATCCTGTTAACACTGGTTGTTACGGCCGGAGTCGCCCAGGATTTTGCCAAACTCGTCTGGCATCGGGATCACGGTACCGGCGAAGTATTGGAAGAGCCCAGCAGTAAAGCACTGATGAATACGACGCCCGGCCGTCCGCTGGCGGCTTATTCCGTGCTTGCAAAGGCTGATCCCACTCTCCCCATCGTCGTGATTGAGCCCATGGAGTTCTTGTACCTTGTACAGTACGACCCCCTTTTGAGTCAGCGGCTGTATTCGGTGAGCTGGTCAAAAAACGACCTCTTCTATCGTCTTTATAGGAACGTGCGCGAATCGTGTCCTGTGCGCTACAATCGAGAACTTACTTTTGATGAATTCCTGCCGCGAAATTCCCATTTTTGGGTTTTTGGAAACGTGGGCTATACCTATGAACTGGAAAATCTAATGAACCGGGGCGGGGAAGTAAAATCGCTGTGGTTTGCGGATGGGAAGTTTCTGGCGGAGATCGTTATGGTGCGCCCGGAGTGATTCGAACACCCGGCCTTCTGGTTCGTAGCCAGACGCTCTATCCAGCTGAGCTACGGGCGCAACAATTGACAGTATAGCAGTGCGGTTTCTGTCAAGTTCGCTGCACCGATTCGTCGAGAGTCAGCGTGCAAACCCGGTTGCGGCCGCTCGCCTTGGCTTTGTAAAGCGCCTCGTCGGCTACGCGAACAAATATAGCGGGGGGCCCGGAAACACCGTCGGAGATGGTGACGCCAAAACTAGCGGTCGTCCGGAGTTCGGTTCCCTCGATCATCATGGGATGGTCGTGGAGAATACCACGGATTCGCTCTGCCTGCAGCACTGCCTGTTCCAGGTCGCAGTTCGGCAACACGATCAAGAACTCCTCACCGCCATACCGTCCCACTTGGTCGTAGGTGCGCATGTTGGAGCGGAGCCGCGCGGCTGTTTCGCGGAGTACGGCATCCCCGGCGAAATGCCCGTGAGTATCGTTAATCTTCTTGAAATGATCGATGTCGAGGAGAATCATGCCTACCGTGCGCCGATCGCGGTGACAGCGCGCGAATTCCTGTTCGAGGATATCGTCGATGGCGGCGCGATTGGGCAGCATAGTGAGCAGATCTTTACTGGCGCGTTCGCGAAGCTCCTCGCGGGCTCGGAGCAGATCCATCTGCAGGTCAACGATACGTTTGCCGGCGCGCAGCCGTACCTGCAGTTCATGCTCATCCCAGGGTTTAACTACGTAATCGTCGGCGCCAGCTTCCATGCCTTCCACGATTTCGTCTTTCGTGTGCTTGGAGGTGAGCAAAAGCAGGTAGGTATAGGGCTCGCGGCGGGTTTCCCGGACACGGCGGCAGACTTCCGGACCGGTCATGAGGGGCATCACCCAGTCGAGGATCGCCATCGGCGGGGCATCTTCCGAAGCCAGAATATCCCAGGCTTTGGCGCCGTTTTCGACCGTTATGACCTCATATCCCCAACGCAATAGCGCGGCTTTTAGCAAAGTCCGAGACGGGGCGCTATCGTCAGCTATTAGTACCTTCATGTGTTGCGCAGACTCCCTGGCACTATGCAACTAATCGGCAGCAACGGCTCAAAACATTAGCCCTCTAGTTACAAAAACATAGTCGCCGCAGGGAACTTCTTGCGCTACTTTCCTTGACTTCCGCAGCCTAAGAAAATACTCACTCCCTACCACCAGCAGGGAAGGAGCGGTGACTCAACTCAGGCTATCAAGAGTATAGCGGGGCGCACTAAGGCTTAAGAGGGGTAAGCCACACAGCGGCAATCCTATATCATGACTCATAGGGCTGCTCGATGCCGACGTGGGCTGGTTGAGGCCGTGTCGGTCATGAGGAAAGCTAATCGATAATTCGCACATTATGCGGAAAGCCTTTGTGTAAAGGAGCTTTGAATGAACAATTCAGTACTAGTGCCAATGGTGGTTGAGCAGTCGTCACGCGGTGAACGGGCCTACGATATCTATTCCCGGCTGCTCAAAGAAAACATCATTTTCCTCGGCACGCCAATTGACGATAATGTCGCGAACCTCGTCATTGCCCAGATGTTATTTCTGGCGGCGGAAGATCCCGAGCGCGATATATCGCTCTACTTGAACTCACCGGGCGGGTCGATCACGGCGGGTCTAGCGATTCTGGACACGATGCGGCTGGTCGAGCCAGACATTGTGACCTACTGCTTAGGGCAAGCCGCGTCCATGGCAGCGGTGCTGCTCGCTTGCGGCACAAAGGGAAAGCGATTCAGCCTGCCCCACTCGCGCATCCTGATTCACCAGCCGTCCATGAGCGGCTTGGGAGGACAAGCTGCCGATATCGACATCTATGCCCGAGAGATCCTGCGGATGCGGCAGTCGCTGAACGAGATTTTGGCGGAAGCGACGTCGCAGCCGGTGGACCGAATAGCGCGCGACGTCGATCGCGATTACATCCTTGAGCCGGAGGCTGCCTTGGAATACGGAATGATCGACCGGATCATTGACAGCCGTAAACTTCAGCCCGTACCGAGTCTAAAGTAAAGCATTAAAACTGTTTAACGCGGCTCTCCGAGCCTTTCAAGCCGTGTGCTTAGGCACGTCACTATCTGACTTAGCACACGGCAGGCGGCCTGAATCGCGTGGCGACCTTCTGTTTTCAAGAAGTTAGTGGCTTCTGTGGTTTTGTACAGCAAGTCTTGTTCCAAGTTCGTACTCCCGTAGGTCTCCCATGGGGTATGGAAAAATTTGCGGCTGTTTAGGCTTGACCCCCTTATTCCGGGTGGAGTAAAGTGATGATTCCGTTACTAAGTCAACAGTTGATGAAATTTGTTTCTTAAATGCAACGACACCGCCCTTTGCTAATCGGGTTTGCTATATGCATCGGTCTTTTCTCCGGCAGTAGTCGTGGAGAAGGCGCCCACGGCATTTTGCACGGATTGAGCTTTGCTAATGGAGCTGCAATTGCTGCCGATGGGAGCTTTGTCGAGGATACTGGGTCGACCGAACAGGCGCAATTGCCCGCGTTCGGCAATCGTTCTAACGAAACGGACCAAATCCTGGACAAGGCGAATGCCCACTTCAATCTGGGGAAGCAGTCCTACTTCCAGGACAATCTAGCAGAGGCGCGGCGGGAATTTGACTCTGCGGTGGATACGCTGCTGAACGCTCCCGAGACGCTTCCAGATCATGCCCGAATTGAGAGGCGGCTTGATGAGATTAGCGATGTAATCTATCGGTTCGATGTTGAGAAACTAGGCGCGGGCAGAACTGAGCAGAACGCGATCGCTTATGATGAAGCGCCGATTGATGAGATCAGTCATATGACTTTCCAGGCCGATCCCTCGCTAGCTCCTAAACTGAAGGCCGAGTTGACTGGAACGACCTCGGCGATTCCTTTGGAGTTGGCAGATCCGGTGCTCAGCTACGTTCATTACTTCTCGACCGATCGTGGGCGCAACATGCTCCTCGCCGGATTCCGGCGGTCCGGAAAATATAAAGAGATGATTCAGCGGATTTTCGCGGAAGAAGGCGTTCCGCAAGAGCTGATTTATCTGGCGCAGGCCGAGTCTGGTTTTTTGCCGCGTGCCATTTCTAATAAGAGAGCGGTCGGCATGTGGCAGTTCATTCCGGGTACAGGGGCTACATACGCGCTGGAGCGGACATCTACCTACGACGATCGGTTCGACCCGGAGAAGGCGACGCGTGGGGCAGCGAAGTACCTGAAAGATCTTTACGCCCGCTACAACGATTGGTATCTGGCGATGGCGGCCTATAACTGCGGAGCGGGAGCCGTTGATCGCGCGGTGGAGCGAACCGGCTATGCGGACTATTGGGAACTGCTGAAGCGGCACGCTCTGCCGAAGGAAACTGCCAATTACGTGCCGATTATTGTCGCGATGACGATTATGGCGAAGAATCCGAAGGACTATGGACTCGACCATATCGAACTCGATTCGCCGCTTCAGTACGACACGATTCACGTGAACGCATCGACGAACCTCAATTTGGTAGCCGATGCGGCGATGCAGCCGGTTTCCGAAATTCGCGAGTTAAATCCGGCGTTGCTGACCAATGTAGCGCCCGCTGGTTTCAGCGTTCATGTCCCTAAGGGTTCCGGCCAAACCACGATGACTGCCCTTGAGACAGTGCCTGCTGAGAATCGGCTGGCGTGGAGGCTTCATCATGTGGAGAGTGGTGACACACTCCAGACGATTGCGCGATCATATCACCTATCAACCTCGCGAGTCGCCGAGGTGAACCAGGGGGCGGAGCAGTTGGAAGCAGGCAACGTATTATTAATTCCCGCCGTATACCATCCGGAAGTTTTCGCCCGGAAAACACGCGCAAGCAGAAGGTCGAGAGTGATGCGCCGCTCCACTCATATCGCTGCTTCGCGGCATGTAAGCTCGCAAGCCGCCTCTCATCGTCACCGCGCGCCCGTGCAGACGGCCAGCCTGCGGCAGTAGCGCTCGTCTACGTCCGGTTTTCACAATTCATCAACTTCCCCGTTTGTTTACCCAAAGGCTATGAAATCATTTGACCCTTTGCGTCATCTGCAAGCTTAGTGAGTAGGGCTGCACAAGGGAGGAGCGTTATGGGCTTTGGGTATTGGCTGAGGCTCGACGGTGAGGACGACTTCGATTACGAAGATGAACACGTCGAACTGGAATCCGACAAGAAGGAGTACGGCGGCGATGACGGACTCGAGGAGGACGAAGGCGCTCCCTTGTCTCAACGTCAAACTGTGCAAGATGAGCCTTTGAGCCGTCCCGCGCCGCCAGTTCCGTCCGAAGAGATCGCTGAACATCGGGATATGCCGGCATCCGAAGCAAGTATTTTCGAAAGGCACAGGGAAGAACAAGAACACGGGACACCGATCAGGCCAGAGCGCGGCAAACCGGCCGACGACGTTAGCCGTGGAAAAGAGTCGACAGCGGAGAATGAATCGCCGCAATCGGGCGGGCAGGGAAGACCGGTCGTAAAGAAATCCGCGCCCCGAAAAAAAGAAGTAAAGCGCACGGCCGCGGCTTCCGCTACAAAGAAGACCCCAAGCCACGCTCGAAAGCCGGCGCAGGCTACAAAGGCCACCACAACCGGCGGCAAGGCGGCTGTAGCGAGCAAGAAGACCGCCGTAAAGAAGACAGCGCCCACAAAAAAGGCGATCAAACCAGTCGCGGCGAAAAAAGCTACAAAGAAAACTCCCGTGAAGAAACAACCGTCGAAGAACGTGGCACCCAAGACTGTGACGAAGAAAACGGAAGCCAAGAAGGCATTGAAAAAAAAGAGGTAATGGCCAAAGGGGAGAGCCGGCAACGATCCGGCGCCTGTTCAAACAGGAACACAGAGCGGCTCGTTGTCCGGCTCCAATGGGGATTGCGGTTGATTATCTACTTAGGCTCGTTCCGTACAGCTTTGCGGCATCTCTCGAACAGGTCTAATAACGAATCAGCGTATTCTTCACTGCTACGCGGTCCTTTGCCACCGAATCCGGCGCCGGAAGTGCCCTTGCCATATCCCGTGGTCATCGCGATGAATTTCATCAGCTCGAGGGCCACCTCATCCGGATTATGCGGGTGTTCCTGCTTCTCTGAGGTCTCTTCAGCCATTCTATGGTTCTGCTCCTTATCTTGCATACTTCGATATAGCCTGATTTTCTCATTACCCCGCCTCACATGCCTCTACGAGCCCGCAATCTGATCCGCAAGATGCGCGGTGGAGCGCAAGCGCACTTGATCGAGTGCGACGACGGCGGGTATTATGTGGTGAAATTCACCAACAATCCCCAGCACCGGCGTATCCTGATTAACGAGTGGCTGGCCTGTGCCTTCCTGCGCTACTTGCAAATTCATGTGCCGGAAACGGCGGTAGTTGAATTGACGCCGGAGTTTATCGCCGAGACTCCGGAACTCTACCTATCCGTGGGTTCACGCCGCGAGCAGGTGCCGCCTGGGCAGCACTTCGGATCCAGAATGGCGGTGCATCCTGACCGTGTTGCGGTTTATGACTTTTTGCCCGATAAGCTGCTTTATAAGATTGAAAATCGCGTGGATTTTTTGGGCACGCTGGTGTTCGACAAATGGGCGTCTAACGCGGATTCCCGGCAGGCCGTGTTTTTTCGGGCAAGAGCGAAAACCTGGACGCCGCTGAAAGGTGAAGCTCCCGCGAGGATCGGTTTTTTTGCGCAGATGATCGATCACGGATTTGCGTTCAATGGGCCGCACTGGGAGTTTCAAGACTCGCCGATACAGGGACTTTATTTCCGGACGACCGTGTACGAGGAGGTGAAATCGCTCGATTCCTTCCAGCCGTGGCTGAAGATGGTGGAGAACTTTCCCGTGGAGGTCGTAGATTCGGCGTGGAAAGAGATTCCACGGGCGTGGATGGACGGGGATGAGGATGAACTGGAGGCGATGCTGGAGCGATTGCTGAAGCGGCGGACCCAGGTGACAACGCTGATAGATGAGATGCGCCAGAAGCGAACGAGCGCGTTTCCGAATTGGCGCTAAATTTCTCTGAACCATGAATGATTTGGAGGTTATCGAGCCACGACCAACGCTCTGGGTTTTTATCCGTGAAGCGCTTAAGGGTTCGCATCGCGATTTCACCACGGGAAGTCTGAATCAGGCAATTCTTGCGCTGGCCATCCCGATGGTTCTGGAGATGGTTTTGGAGTCGCTGTTCGCGGTAGTGGACGTGTTTTGGGTTGGCCGCCTGGGAGCTGACGCGATTGCGACGGTTGGGCTTACGGAGTCTCTCCTGACGCTAGTATTCGCAGTCGCGATGGGCCTGAGCATGTCTACCACGGCAATGGTGGCGCGGCGCATCGGCGAAAAAGACGCTACGGGAGGGGCGGTTGCGGCGGTTCAGGCGATCGGTCTCGGTCTGGTGGCATCGGCTCTTATCGGCGTTCCATGTTTCGTGTTTGCGCCCGATTTGCTGAGGCTGATGGGAGCTTCGCCGGCGATTGTCGCCACCGGTTCCGGGTATGCGCGAATTGCGTTGGGTGGGAGTGGAGTGGTGCTGATGCTCTTTCTGAATAATGCGATTTTCCGCGGAGCGGGCGATGCGGCAATTGCGATGCGATTGTTGTGGGTTTCCAACATCCTCAATCTGATTCTCGACCCGTGCTTTATTTTTGGCCTTGGCCCGTTTCCGAGGATGGGCGTCACAGGCGCGGCATTGGCCACGTTCTCCGGCCGGTCGATCGGGATGTTCTATCAATTTTACCGGTTGCTGCGGGGCAGTGAACGGATTCGGATACTGCGCGGGCAGATCCGCTTGAACACCGGTGTATTGATCCGGTTGCTGCGCATTTCGTTCACCGCCATGTTGCAGTTTACGATTTCCCAAGCAAGCTGGATAGGACTGGTGCGGATCGTCAGCCTGTTCGGGGCGGAGGCTCTCGCGGGCTACACCATTGCAATTCGCATCGTGATTTTTATTATTTTGCCGTCTTGGGGGCTGAGCAATGCAGCAGCGACAATGGTGGGGCAAAACCTGGGCGCGGGCAGGCCGGAACGCGCGGCTAGCGCGGTATGGCGCACGGGGTTTTACAACATGATTTTTCTGGGCGCTTCGGGGATCGTGTTTATCGTTTTTGCGGAGCCGATTGTCGGGCTGTTTACGCATGACGCGACGGTGGTGCGGTTTGCTTCTTCTTGTCTGCGAATTATCAGTTATGGAAACATGGCGTACGCGTATGGCATGGTGATGCTGCAGTCGTTCAACGGAGCGGGCGATACGCTCACGCCGACGCTGGTGAATCTTTTTGGATTCTGGGTGCTGGAGATCCCGATTGCTTATTGGCTGGCGGTTCCGGTGGGGCTGCATTCGAATGGAGTTTACTTTTCCATCGTGATCGCGCAGGGGGCGATGGCGGTGGCGAGTATTGTTTTGTTCAAGCGGGGCCGGTGGATGCGGCAGAGAATTTAGGAAGAGATGTTGCAAGGTAACGAAACGGAATTAGCCGCCGCATCGTGCTTCGGCTCTGCGAATTGTGGAAACTAGGAAAAGACAGGTTATGCTTGTCGCGGCACTCTACGATATCCACGCAAACCTCCCGGCTTTGGAGCCCGTGCTCGAAGAGATCCGCCGGCTAGGAGTAGACCAAGTCATTGTTGGAGGCGATGTACTTCCTGGCCCGATGCCGCGTGAAGCGCTCACGTGCTTACTCGACCTGGATATCCCGACTCGGTTTATCTATGGCAACGGAGAGGTCGCAGTGCTCGAACAAATGGCCGGGAGGGACCTGGTCGGTGTCCCGGAACAGTATGGACCCACCATACGTTGGACGGCCCAGCAGCTTGATTCAGAACATGAGCGGCTGTTAAGTGATTGGCCTCGAACAATCCGCGTCGAAATTTCTGGTTTAGGTGAAGTACTGTTTTGCCATGCCACACCACGAAATGAAAATGAGTGTTTCACTCGCCTGACGCCCGAAGACCGGCTTCTACCGGTCTTTGGAAGACTTAATGTACCTGTCGTCGTCTGCGGTCACACGCACATGCAATTTGACCGAACGGTTGGAACAGTACGAGTTCTGAACGCCGGTAGTGTCGGAATGCCGTTCGGAAACCCTGGCGCCGACTGGCTTCTACTTGGCTCGGACATCGAATTTCGCCACACGAACTATGATCTTGCAATGGCTGCTGAGCGCGTCCGGGAAACGGCCTATCCAGAGGCAGATGATTTTGCCGCTAACAACATCCTGCAGCCGCCCACAGAAACAAAGATGCTTGAGCTTTTCACCCGCGCGGAATTGACGTGAGGGCGCCAGGAATGTATCTATATAAGCATGACGTAAGCATGACAAGCTTGATTGAATTTAGCCTGGCCGAGGCCATCCCGGTTCTTACCCGTACACCCGCAACCCTAAATGCGCTGTTGCGCGGACTGCCCGACTTCTGGGTGCGCAGCAACGAGGGAAAGGATACCTGGAGCGCGTTCGACATTGTGGGCCACCTGGTCTTCGCCGAGCGCACCGACTGGATGCCGCGGGTACGGAGCATATTAGAGGGCGACGAAGCGCGGCCATTTGATCCCTTTGACCGCTTTGCGCAGTTGAAAGATAGTCAAGACAAGTCGCTGGATCAACTCCTGGACGATTTCGCCTCCCTGCGAAGGGAGAATATAGCTGCGCTGCAGGGAATGAATGTACAGCAGGAAGACTTGACCCGACGAGGAAGGCATCCAGCGCTGGGAGTGGTGACGTTATCGGAGCTTCTGGCAACTTGGGCTGTTCACGACCTCACTCATGTGCATCAACTATCTCGTGTGATGGCGCACCAGTATCGTGACGCGGTCGGTCCATGGTGCGCGTATCTGGGCGTGCTGCAGTGTACCGGTCACAGTGCTCCGTAAGGACCTTAATCTGGTCGGCCGTTGGGTCTTAAATATCGCAATAGGGGACACGGTCATTAACCCGCCGCAAGGCAGCCCAACATAAAGGAGGTTATGTTAGACCAAGTTCGGTGCTACCGTGAGCCCATGACCATCACGGTCTCGGTTCCCGATCAGCTCGCCGCCGAGCGCAAGCCGCAGGCCTGTCTGTTGAGTCCTACATCGAACAAATCCTTAATCAGCAAGCACAGGGGCGGTGCATCCAGGCCGCCTTTGAGGGCTCGAACGTCCAAACAGTAAGCTAGGAGAACGCAGAAGGTAATCGGGTCTTTATGAAATGGACAACATGCGCACTGCTTGCCTTATCGGTTTCGATCTTGGGGACTCCCCTTGAGGCGCAAACCTCACCGAATAAACCTTATGAGGTCAGACCTCCCGTAACCAAGACAGATCTAAAGATTGTGCAACGCGCAAGCGGGATTCTGAGCTCACCAACGAAGTGGAATCGCTCCGACAACAGAATTTGTGCGGCAGAAGCCAAAACCTTCAGTCTTTATTGCGCCTTGGAAAAAGCCACAAACGAGGTGAGCGGCCAATTCGAGCACCGTGGCGCGGCGATGCAGGAGGCACGATTTGTAATTGAGGAGGTCGACCCTAACTGGAAGCAGTATCATCACCGCCTCATGGATTACAACAATGATCCAAAAACTACGTTTGCCGATATCCGAAACGTATTCCGGCTCTTAGAAGAACGCATCGCCAATCGGTTGGCAAAACAAGGGCAGGAAAGTAAATAGAATAGCGTGGCTTCTTTTGCTGAGACGGAATGAGGCAGGCGTCGATGCAACGCGCGAACGCCTCCCTGATACTATTGTGCTTGACATACGTAACGTTACACGTTACGGTTCGGGATGATACGGTCAATCCGCCATAAAGCACTAAAGCGCCTTCATGAGGAGGACGACACACGCGGGTTGATTGCGGAGCATACAGGCAAGTTACGAGATATTTTGGTGCGCCTTGATGCAGCCGGAAGTTCGGCTGATATGGATTTGCCCGGTTTCCGGTTGCATCCACTCAAGGGCGAGTACAAAGGCTTTTGGGCCGTCACGGTTCGCGCCAATTGGCGGGTTATATTTCGCTTTGCCGAAGGTGAAGCGCTGGACGTTGATTACGTCGATTACCACTGAAAGGGAGACTGAACACATGCCTATGAAAACCCCCCCTCACCCTGGGGGCTTTGTCTTGCGGCAGTGCATTGAGCCTTTAGGATTGACGATCACAGACGCCGCCGCTGCCCTTGGCGTGACGCGCACCACATTATCGGAACTGGTGAACGAGAGGCGCGGCATTTCTCCTGAAATGGCCGTGAGGCTGTCCAAGGTTTTTGGCGGCAGCGCCGAAAGTTGGCTTGTGCAACAGGCGCAGTACGATCTTGCGCAGGTTCCCGCCGACCGGCTAAAGCTGAAGCGGTTGGAGTTGGCTTAGATTCTTTATGGATACGCCCGTAACCGTGGCGATCATTTCCGCCGCCGCAGCTATCGTTGTTCCAGCCGTGAGTTTTTACCTCACGAAACAGAAGGAACGGAAAGCCGATTGGCAACGGTACAAATTTGAGATTTACAGGGAACTCGTACAGTCTTTCAGCGGGATTGTGGGAACAGATTCAACACCTGAAGGAACCAGGCGTTTCGCAGCCGCCTGCAACACTTTGCACCTGATTGCTTCGCAAGGCGTCATTACGGCTCTACATAAATTTCAGAGCGAAATTCGAGTGTCGAATGCGAACCGCGACAATGCCCGGCATGATGCCCTTCTATCTCGCTTGGAGTGGGAAATAAGGAAAGATCTGCGAATCCCCGGAAATCCGCCCATGAGTGAGTTTAAAGCTAACCTGTGGTGTTCGGGAAATTCTTCTTTGGATGATGGGGACCAGTCCACGTTTCACGAAGGCTCGGGTGTGACAAACGCGGAGAGCCCGTAAATTAAGGGCTTGCCGAAGATCGCGTTGCTGTCTGACGCTCAAAGCGAAAATCTCAGGTCGCGTCCGAGCTCGGCCAACCGAAAACTGGCACCGGTTTCCGTATGGAAGAAGGTCGAGTATAGATTTGCAGCAATCCTATGGAAGTTTGGCGAGCTTGGTGCTCACAGTTCATCTGCTCTGGATATTGTGGGTGATTTTCGGAGCTTTCTGGACCCGAGGCCGCAAAGTCCTTACCGCGTTTCATGTTCTTTCGCTAATGTGGGGAATAACGGTGGAGTTGTCGCCGTTGCCTTGCCCGATGACGCTCGCCGAACAGTACTTCGAACAGAAAGCAGGAGCAGCGGCATACCGGGGAGCATTTCTGCCGCATGTTCTCGATGAGATCGTGTATCCCAATGTTCCAGAAGGGGTGCTTGTTGGCGTCGGCGTTGCGGTCTGTGCGATCAATCTTGGCGTGTATGGTTGGCGCTATTGGAAGTTCAGGCATGAACTACATCTTTAACAATGCCGCCCAGCTTCATGAATTCTTCGAGGCTCGACGGCTTTCGAAAGTAATGGGTGGCTCCAATTTTCTCGGCAGTTTGACGATCCCCGGCAGAGTCCGAAGATGTGACAATGATGACGGGAATGCGGGAGCAAATCGGGTGTTCCCGTATCATCCGAAGCAGTTGATGCCCTTCGACTTTGGGAAGATTTAGGTCTAACAGCACCACATCGGGACATCTGGAATCTGTCTTCCGCTCGATGCTTTTTAGAAAAGAAGCGGTTTCAGCTCCGTCGGCGAACGCTCTGAGGGAGTATTTCAGACCATGTTCCCTCAAAGCTTCCTCAATGAGAACGACGTCGGCGTTGTTGTCTTCGGCAATGAGGATTCGTAGGTCTTTCGGCACTTAACCTGGCACTGCGAAGTAAAACGTCGATCCGGTCCCTGGTTCGCTTTCCGCCCAAATACGCCCTTCGTGCCGTTCGATAATTCGTTTGCAGATAGCCAGCCCGAGACCTGTACCCGCGTACTCACCCACATGCAGCCGCTTGAAGAGACCAAAGATGCGATCCGCATATTGTTGTTCGAAGCCGATGCCGTTATCGCGCACCGAGACGATCCACTCCGGTCCGCTTCGGCGAACGCCGACGTGGATACGGACGGGTTCGGAGCTATTCCTATATTTCAAAGCATTCGACAGCAGATTCTGAAAGACCTGCGCGAGCTGTTGCTCATCGCCGGGTAGAATGGGCAGCTCCTCACTTGTGATTACGGCGCGGTTTTGACGCTGGAGCTCCTCCAACGCCCCGGATGCACTCTGTTTTGCAAGTTGATTGCGGAGGACGCCGATCACGGCGTGGGTAAGCGGACCCGCGTCGGGAGGCAGGCGCTTGCCGAAGGAAACGGTTGTCCTCTGCCCGGGCTCGGATTCGATGGCGAAGTGATCCATCAAGCGGCGCGTGCCGGTGAGCCCGACGCCCATGCCGGTCTGCGATTCATATTGGCCGCTGAGAACAGCCTGCAGATTCGGCATGCCGGGTCCCGCGTCGGTGAGGAACATCCAGAAGACCTGAGGACGCGAGTGGAGATCCACCGAGAATTCGAGAGTGCCTCCGCCAGCGTACTGATGAACGTTTCGGGCGATCTCCGATACCGCTGTGGCGATGCGAACTTGATCCTGGCTGCCGAAGGAAAGCAATGACGCGATCTGCCGGGCGCGTTGGCGCGCCGTGACAATGTCCTGCTCCACGGCAATCTTCATGGATAGAATCGATGCCGGCCGATGCTCAAGCGCTTGGGAACTCATGAGGATTCCGTGACTTTCGCAACCAGCACGCAGACATCGTCACGTTCGCGGGCGGCATCCCGATAGAGCACCGCGGCGATCAGGGCCGGATCGTGACTCAGCAGTCCGGGATAGTGATCGAGCCTCCAGTCGGAAGCCAACCCGTCCGAGTGCATGACGATCACGGCGAAGGGCGGCAGCGAATAAGTAAATTCCTGAAAGCGGCGCGCCTCATAACCGGCGGTGCCCACATGCGAAACCATGTGCTGCGCCGAGTCGGAGCCGATGATGCGTCCGGCGATGTTGCCGATGCCTCCAAACTGACAGTTAGCCTGTTCGAACGCAAGGCAGGCAACCGCGATTGCCGCCCCGCGGGTTCCTTGAAGAGCGGCATGGACCTGTTCCAGCAGCGCGACCGGCGCAGTATCGAGGCTCTCTCTAAATGTCGCGACCGCCTTCCCGGAGGCCTCGGCCGCAAGCTGGCCGTGACCGAGGCCATCCGCCAAGAAAAGCGCGGCGTCATCATTGGTGTATTTGACGGCCCATCCATCGCCGGAGACTTGCTCGTTCGCAATCGGGCGTGACACCACGCCGAGGGCGATAGACGGCAGTTGACACGAGGCATTCGAAGGGGAGCAGAGCCGAGACACGATGACGGTCCCCCGCTCCACCTCGGAGTAGGAGTCGAAAGCGGTTGAGAGTCGCACGACTGCTCCCAAACCCGTTCCTGACGTACCGGTGCTGGAGTATCCATCCCTCAGCCATTGGCCCAAATCATTGACGCCCGGCCCTCGATCGATAGAGATAATCTCGATGCCCTTCCGCTCGCGTTCCCAGAGGGGAGAGATGTGAATTTCACCGCGCGTTGCGTGTTTCAGGAGATTCGTCGCTAGTTCAGTTACTACGATGGCGGCATTCGATACCGTATTCTCATCGAGACCTTCACTTTGACCGATCGTGACCGCATGGCGGCGCGCTTCCGATACCCGACTCGAATCATCGATAGGAAAAATGCTACTTGGCAGAGGCTCCGCCTTTCCATCGAACGATCGTGATGCGAGTGCCGACGCCGGGCTGGGACTCGATGGAGAATTCGTTCGAAAGCCTTTTGGCTCCGCCAAGGCCAAGTCCCAATCCTGCGCGAGTGGAGAAACCATCCTGCATCGCTTTCGCAATGTCCGGGATGCCGGGACCGGAGTCGGCGAAGGTAAGGCTAAGTCCGCGACGGCCGCCATCCCGAAGGACGGCCAGGACGGCACTGCCTCCGCCTCCGTGAATAATAGTGTTCCGCGCCAGTTCGCTCGCGGCAGTAATGATTTTCGTCTGATCGATCAGGTTAAACTCCAGCTCCAAAGCCAGCGACCGTACGAGTTGGCGCACCGAAACGACATCTTCCTGCTTGCGCACGGCGACTTCAATCCTCTTCTCGGTGATCATCGCCGGTTTCCTCTATGTCGGGCGACGATAGCCGGAGCAGTTGCATTCCACGGTCGATGTTCAGAGCCGTGCGAATTCCCTCCAGAGAAAGCCCAAGCTCCACCAAGGTGATGGCGACCGAAGGCTGCATGCCGACGACCACTGTTTCGGCGTCCAAAACCCGTGACACACCGGCGATCGTCCCCAGCATTCGGCCGATAAACGAATCGACGACGTCGAGCGCCGAAATGTCGATGAGAACGCCTTGGGCTTTCTGTTTCACAATGCGATCCGCCAAATCGTCCTGCAGCGACAGGGCCAACTGGTCGTGCATGTCGACCTGAATGGAGACCATGAGGAATCCTTCCAAGGTGAATATCGGAATTCGTTCCATGATCGAGACTACGCCTTCGTGATCTTGAGACCCTTTTTAACGAGGGCGAGTTGGAAAGCGCCTGCTAGAGTTGCCTTGGTCTGAACATTTCCCAGGTCCACGCCGAGATGGACGATGGTCTGCGCAATCTGCGGGCGGATACCGCTGATGAGGCAATCGGCACCCATCAGGCGGGCCGCTGCTACCGTCTTTAATAAATGCTGGGCTACCAGGGTATCGACGGTGGGTACGCCGGTGATGTCGATGATCGCCAGATCGCTATTGGTGGACACAATGGCTTCGAGGAGATTTTGCATGACGATCTGCGTGCGCTGGCTGTCCAGCGTGCCGATCAGGGGGAGCGCCAATATTCCCTGCCAGAGTTCGACGACGGGAGTAGAAAGTTCCATCATCTCCTGCTGCTGGCGGCTGATGACATCTTCGCGGCCCTTTTGATAGATCTCCGTGGTGTAGAGTCCCAATTGGTCGAGCAAGGCAGTCGCTTGAAATACGCCGTCGATAAGGGAGGCCGAATCGTTTTTGAACTCGGCTTGAAGGCGATTGAACAGGGCCTGCTTAAAGGAGAAAACAAAATGGGCGGTATCGGTGGGAGAAAAGCCTTGGGCGGCGAATTGGCGCGAAAGCTCGCCCAGCATGTCGCGTACCCGGGTCCACTCGGCGGAGTTTACGTCCGAGCTGCCCTTGCTGGCCAAGGCTTCCCGAATGGCACTAAGAAACTCCTGCGACTTGGCGCGGGCCTGTGCTTCGGGAATTCCATGGCGTTCGGATCTGGAGCTTTGAGCCTGTAGAGCAAGCCACTCGCTTAGAAGTTCCGTCTGAAAACGGTCAATAATATCTGCAAGGATAGTCGCCAAAATTTCTCCGATGAGTTCAGCAGCAGTTTGTGTGAGAACGTGTCTTCAGCAGCGACGCATGCTGAGAAGGGAGGATGTACGATTCCGTTCAGTCCTGCAATTCAGTATACAGAAGCAGGGCGAAGCTGAGTCGACCAACAGAGATTCTTTGATGGGCGAAAGTGAGGTCTCTTCTGCGTTCACTGAGAGTCAACCGTATATCTTGACGCTCGTGAAGTTTGTCAGAATCGAGCGATCAAAGACACGCCTCCGATCATGAGCAGAGCTCCCAGAATGCGCCATGGATTGATGGCGTGTACGGCATGTGAAACAAACCGAAATGGTCGACCGCAAGCGACGCAATCAGTGCTGCCGTTACCGTTAATCCAACAAATGGCCCAGCGCCTACTTTGTTCACAAGCGTGAGTCCGGCATAGACCTGGACGGCGCCTACTAAACCGCCCAGCGGCGCCCACCAGGGCATGGCAGCTAAGTTTCCAGCGCTCGGCAGAGGCGATGGGAAGATCGCGAACATGCAGATGAAAAAAGCAGTGATGAGGCTAAAAGACACCGTGCTGGCAAGCCACTTGTTCGTCAGCGATGTATTAAGCTGCGCGTTCATGGCGGCACCGCAAGTTTGCAAGATGCCGCCCACAATAATAAAGGGAAAAACCCATCCGGCGTTCAAAGTATGTCTCCTGTTTCGGTTGATGCACGTCCGAGGCCAATGAGAAAGCGTCATAACATGTACTCCTGGCGGACGGGTAAGATCGCGCGTGTACCGGATGGGAGCACAAGTTGAGCGTTTATCGTACATGATCCCGCTGTCCACTTGTTTTGGCCGTGTATTTTCGGTTGCTTTACTTGGACTCCGGAGTGCACTTCTCCTGGTATGACAGTTAGGAGAGCGAGCAGCAAACCCGAGCCGCGGCATCGAGGTACGCCGCTGCTTCACGATCAGACGGAGATTGTGAGCTGGGTGCATTTCGGAGACTTGCACGTGACGACTGCGTCGGAGAGGAGTTACCAGGATTTTCTCGCGCTTATTCACGAGGCGAACGTTCATCTGGCGAACGGAATCAATTTTGCTTTTCTGCCCGGCGATAATGCGGATGACGGAACCGACGAGCAGTACCGAATTGTTCGTCAAGCCGTCGACCAATTGCGAATTCCGCTTTACGCGATTCCAGGAGACCACGATTTCAAGGCTGGCGATCTGCATCGGTTCCGGCGGTATCTGGAGCAGCAATTGTGGCAGAGTTTCTCCCTCGGCAGTTACAAGTTTGTGTTCCTCAATTCCATGGAGCGCCACGGCGGCCATGGATTCGACTTCAGCGAACAGCAGGTGGACTGGCTTCGAAGAGAGTTGGAGGCGGCAACAGAAGAACGATTACGGCCGGTTCTCTTTATGCATACATATCCCAGTGAGCTCGGTGAGAGCGCTCGACGGGTACAGGACCTGATCAGGACACATCGGGTGTTGCTGATCGAGATGGGCTATACCCATTACAACGAGCTTGCGAATGACGGTCATACGCTCTATGCGGCCACTCGCTCAACGGGACAGATCGAAGAGGGGCCGGTGGGGCTTTCTATTACCAATCTCGACCGTGGCGTGTTGAGTTGGAAGTTAAGCCACTCGGCAAGTGGCCTTTTGTGATGATTACATCGCCGGTCGAACGCCGTCTGATTACGGAACCGGACCGGCCGGAGCAACTGGTGAGGGGGATGGTTGAGATACGAGCAAAAGCTTGGGGAATTGGAGGCGCGGCCTCTCCCGTCGTGCAAGTGGATGACCGTCCGCTTATGGATATGTCTCTGGCGGGGTCTTCTTCTGTTTGGAGTTGCCGTTGGGATTCCACAACAGTCGATAGCGGAGAGCATCGGATTACGGTTCGCATTCGAGGCGCAAATGGAAGTGCGGAGGAGGACACGATTGATGTCTTAGTCGGGCAGGACGCCTCGTATCAGCGGCCTGATTTTGCAATAGGCGACGCTGAGAATGCAATCGGCCCGTATTCATCAAAAGGCATTCTGGGCACACAGCTCGGGCCAAACAAGAATGGCCGAAAGTGGTAAGCGCCTGGTTAACCTATTGCAAGGCTCGCGTTCATTTCCGACGCTATCCGGTCCGCGGTAACCGGCGCTAGCAGGATGCCGTTGCGGAAGTGACCGTAGGCCAAGTAGAGCTTTTCCGAGTGCCACCGGCCGATGTGGAGCAAGTCGCTGCCGGGACGGAAGCCGATCCAGGTTTCGGTGGGTTCGGTTTCGCTGAGATGGGGCAGGATAAATGCGGCTTCGGCCGCTAGAGTGGCGATGCGGGCAGGGTCGATCTGGCGGTCGAAGCCGGCATGCTCGACGGATGCTCCCGCGATTAGCAAGCCGTTGGAGCGCTGCAACAAGTATGTGTGGCCATGGCGGACGATGGTGTTGCAGGTTTGTTCGGGTTGATGATAGCCGATGATATGGCCCTTCACGGGCTCGGCGAGTGGCTGAGGGGGAGCGCCGGTCACGTTGATGGAACTACTCCAGGCACCGGCGGCGATGACGGCGGCGCTAAACGGTTTGCGCTCTCGGCCGGTGTGTACTTCGACGGAATTGTCATTGATGGCGATTCGCTCCGCAGCGCAGTTCTGGCGCACTTCCACGCCCCGTTGCCGGCATGCGGACGCAAGGGCCAAAACCACCTCGCGGGGATTAACAATGGCATCGCCGGGATAGAAGCGGGCACCGGCTAGCTTGTCCGGTTGGATGCGCGGCCAGAAAGTAGATACTTGTTTAGGCGTGAGGGGTTTGGATTCAATTCCAAGAGCGGACTGGCGGCCTGCGCGAGCGTGCAACTCTTCCCATTCTTCGGGGGAGTAGGCGAGGTCGAGACCGCCACACTCCTGATAATCGATGGCTAAGCCGGAAGCGGTTTCGAGTTCGCGGACAAATTCTCCGTAAAGTTGGCGCGATTCGATGGCCAGGGACGCTAGAGAAGACGGCTGGTCGATTTCACCGCCGGGCGCCAGCATACCAGCGCCTGCCCAACTGGCTTCACCGCCAAGACTGTTCTGCTCGATGACGGTGGTGCGGAAGCCTTTTTGCGCCAAGCGCCAAGCGATCGACAGCCCAATGATTCCGCCGCCGATGACGGCAATGGAGTGGGGAGAACTGGGGCTCACGCCCGTTCCTGTGCGAGCTCCCTTTCAGGGCTAGCCTTGCTCACTACTTCCAGGAAGGCGCGGGCGGCATGGCTCAGCGCACGGCGGGCGGGGTACACCAGGCGAATTTTGCGCTGGATATTCAGCTCTTTGACGCGAATTTCCCGTAGGAGCTTCTGCTGGATTTCCTGTTCCACGCACATGCGGGGCAGGAACGAAACTCCCTCGTTGTGTTGAACCAGACGGCGAATAGTCTCGATGGTGGGCATTTCGACGTCCATATTGAGTGGTACTTTGTGGCGCTGGAACTCGCGGAGCACGAATTCGCGATAGGGCGAGAGCACGTTGTGGGCGATGAACGTTTCCATATCGAGTTCGGTGATGGAGATCTCGTCACGGCTGGCGAAACGATGCTCGGGCGAGACCACGAAGGTCAGCCGGTCTGTGTAGATCACCTGCGAGACTAGATGTTCGTCGCCTGGATCGTAGCTGATGACGCCGAGTTCCAGTTCGCCATCGAGAAGCTGCGAAGGAATCTTACTCGATTCGCTGCGGCGGACTTGCACCTTTACTTTGGGGAACATCCGGCGGTATTGCTCGATGTGTTGAATAAGGTACAGCGAAGTGGACTCATTCGCGCCGATGGACAAACGACCCGCATAGTTGTCCTTCAGCTCACGAAGCGCGTTTTCGAGGTCCGATTCGAGGTTCTGAAAGCGTTTGGCGTATTCCAGAACAAGGCGGCCCGCGTCGGTGAGGAGCAACTCGCGGCCGGAGCGGTCGATGAGCTTCTCCTTGAGGTCGCTTTCCAGGCGCTGAATCGCAATGGAAATGGCAGGCTGAGTGCGGAGAAGTTTTTCGCCTGCGCGTGAAAAACTGCGTTCAGTAGCTACGGTAAGAAAGACTTTTAAGGGATATAGTTCCATTGCATCGACCCCGGCCACGCGTTATGCCATTAGTTTAGCTTATGCAAGGTGGTAAAACTATAAATTTGCATAATCTGCAGAGCAGCTTTACGATAGGAGTGTTTATAAGAAAGGAAGCACACCATTGAGCCGGGTATACATTTTCGATACTACGTTACGTGACGGCGAGCAATCGCCGGGCTGCAGTATGACAAGGCCCGAGAAATTGAAAATGGCCGGGCATTTAGTGGATTTGGGTGTTGACATATTAGAGGCTGGATTTCCGATCGCGTCCGAGGGGGATTTTGAGGCGGTGGATGCGGTAAGCCGCGAGTTTCCGTGGGTGCAGGTAGCGGCGTTAGCACGGGCTTGCACGCTGGATGTGCAGCGGGCGGCAAAGGCGCTGGAGCATGCGAAACGTCCTCGAATTCACACATTTATCGCGACAAGCGAAATACATCTTAAGTATAAGCTGAAAAAGACGCCTGAACAGGTGTTAAATGATGCTGTTGCGGCGGTAACATTAGCGCGGAATTACACCGATGACGTCGAATTTTCGGCAGAAGACGCGACCAGGACCGACCCGGAGTTTTTGGAACAGGTATGTCGGGCGGTGGTGGAGGCTGGCGCACGGACGGTGAATCTGCCCGATACGGTGGGCTTTTCAGTGCCGGACGAGTACGCGGAATTAATCGGCCGAATGGCAAGACTGGTGGGGGATCGGGCGATCATCAGTGTTCATTGTCATGACGACCTAGGGCTGGCAGTAGCGAATTCGTTGGCGGCCGTGACGGCTGGCGCGCGGCAGGTGGAATGCACGATCAACGGAATCGGCGAGCGGGCAGGAAACGCGGCGCTGGAAGAAGTGGTAATGGCGATCAAAACGCGCCAGGACCGGCTGCCGTTCCAGACCAAAATCAATACGGAAAAATTGTATGGGACAAGCCAGGCTTTAACGAGTTTTATTTCCTTTGGACCGCAGCCGAATAAAGCAATTGTGGGAGATAACGCGTTTGCGCATGAAGCGGGCATTCATCAGGACGGGTATTTAAAGAACAAATCGACATACGAAATTGTCAGCCCGGAAAGCGTGGGTGTTCCGCAGAGCCGATTGGTGCTGGGGAAGCATAGCGGGCGGCATGCGCTGAAGCAGCGCGCCGAAGACTTGGGTTTCCAGCTTACGCGCGAGGAACTGGACGAGGTGTACCAGCAGTTTACGACTTTGGCGGACAATAAAAAAGGCGTGCGCAATGACGAGATCGCGGCGTTGGTGCAGGAAGTGACGGCGCGTACGCCGGTAGCGAAGTAAACTATCGATGAAACTAAACGTTCTGGTATTGCCCGGAGATGGAATCGGGGTTGAGGTAGCGCGTGAAGCGGTGAAGGTGCTGCGGCATGTGGGGCGCGAGTTCGATCACGAATTAGCCTTTAGTGAAGGACTGCTGGGGGGGATTGCGATTCATAAGACGGGCAATCCGTTTCCGGATGAGACGCGGGAGTTGGCGTTGCGGGCCGATGCGACGTTGATGGGCGCGGTGGGCTTGCCGGAGTTCGACAATGCTCCACCAGAGAAGCGACCCGAGCGCGGGCTGCTGGGCATACGCAAGGCGCTGGAGGTTTTTGCGAACCTGCGGCCGGTGCGGTCGTACAAGGCGCTGCTCGATTCGTCGCCGCTGAAGAATGAGCTGGTAGATGGCACGGATATGATTATCGTGCGCGAATTGACTGGCGGATTGTATTACGGTACTCCGCGTGGGATTTCCGGCAGCGGCAGCGAGGAGAAGGCCGTGAACACGATGCTGTACACGCGGCCGGAGATTGAGCGCGTGACGCATATGGCTTTCCAGCTCGCACGGAAGCGGCGCAAGAAGGTGACGAGCGTTGATAAGTCGAACGTGCTGGAGAATTCGCAGTTGTGGCGGCGCGTGGTGGCGGAAATCGCCGGGCAGTATCCCGATGTGGCGCTGGATCATCTATTAGTAGATAACTGCGCAATGCAGTTGGTGCTGAACCCGAAGCGGTTCGATGTGATTCTGACAGAAAACCTGTTTGGCGATATTTTGAGCGACGAGGGCGCGGTGCTGGCGGGATCGATCGGCATGCTGCCTTCGGCGTCCATTGGCCATCAGCGGCCTTCGGGCGCCTGGGTGGGGTTGTATGAGCCGGTGCATGGATCGGCGCCGGATATTGCGGGACAGAATAAGGCGAATCCGCTGGGCGCGATTGGATCAGCGGCGGCGCTGTTGGAGTACAGCTTTGGCCTGGTGGAAGAGGCGAAGGCGGTAAACGAAGCGACTGAGCGGGTGTTGAATAGCGGGCATGTTACGGCGGATTTGAGGCCGGTAGGCAAGCCTGCGACGACCAGCGAAGTGGGGGATGCGGTCTGTGAGGCCATTTCGGCGAGGACCGTGGCGGCCTAGAAGTGAGATAAATATGTCACAAGCAAGTGGAGCGGCCCAGAAGCCGCGGACGATTATCGAGAAGGTGTGGGACAACCACATCGTAGCTGAGCGTGAAGGCGCGCCGACGCTTCTGTATATCGATTTGCACTTGGTGCATGAAGTGACGTCGCCGCAGGCGTTTTCGGGTCTGCGGGAGCGCGGTTTGAAAGTGCGCCGCCCGAATTTGACCTTCGGGACGACGGACCATAGCATTCCGACGCATGATCGTTCGCTTCCTATTTTGGACAAAGTGGCGGAAGCGCAGTTGATCCAGTTTGAGAAGAACTGCCGCGAATTTGGGATTCCCTATTACGGGCCGCATAGCAACAAACAGGGCATTGTACATATCATCGGGCCCGAGCAGGGCCTGACGCAGCCGGGTATGACGGTGGTGTGTGGCGATAGTCATACGGCCACGCACGGGGCTTTTGGGGCTCTGGCGTTTGGGATTGGCACTAGCCAGGTGGAGCATGTTTTAGCGAGTCAATGCCTTTTGCAGACGCGTTCGCAAACGTATGAAGTGCACGTGGATGGCGCGTTGAAGGCGGGCGTTGGGGCGAAAGATATTATCCTGCACCTGATATCGCGCATCGGAATCGGCGGTGGTACCCAATCGGTATTCGAGTATGGCGGGCCAGCGATCCGGGCGCTATCGGTGGAAGAGCGCATGACGATCTGCAACATGTCGATCGAGGGTGGCGCACGGGCGGGGTTGGTGGCGCCCGATGATACTACTTATGAGTATTTGGCTGGGCGGCCGTATGCTCCTCAAGGCGCGGAGTGGGAAAAGGCGCTGGGTTTGTGGCGGCAATTGCCGACCGATGAGGGCGCGGTGTTCGATAAGCGGATCGATATCGACGCCAGCTCGCTAGAGCCGATGATTACGTTCGGCACGAATCCTGGCATGGGGATACCGATTACGGCGGCGGTGCCGGATCCTTCTTTAATGAGCGATGCGCTGGAGCGGGAATCATTGGGCAAGGCTCTGCGTTATATGGATCTTCCGGCGGGCAAGCCGTTGCTGGGGCATCCGGTGAATGTGGTGTTTATTGGAAGCTGCACGAATTCGCGGATCTCGGATTTGCGCTCGGCGGCGGGGCTGTTGAAGGGCCGCAAGGTGAGTCCCAAGGTGCGCGTGATGGTTGTTCCTGGGTCGCAGCAGATTAAGGAGCAGGCGCAAGCGGAAGGATTGGATCGGGTGTTCACGGATGCGGGCGCGGAGTGGCGCGAGGCCGGATGCTCCATGTGCATTGCGATGAATGGCGACCAGTTGCAGCCGGGCGAGTACAGTGTTTCGACAAGCAACCGCAATTTTGAAGGTCGACAGGGCAAAGGCGGCCGGACATTTTTGGCAAGCCCGCTGACGGCTGCCGCCAGTGCCGTGATGGGCGTGGTTACCGACGTCCGTACGATGTTATAGGAGACGCACATGGACAAATTCATCACTGTTACAAGCCGTTTGGCACCGTTGCCCATCGACAATATCGATACCGATCAGATTATTCCAGCGCGATTCCTGAAGACGATCTCGAAGGCGGGTCTGGGCGATTCTCTGTTCTGCGATTGGCGCTATGACGAAAGCGGGAATCCACGCCCTGATTTTATTCTGAATAAGCCGGAGGGAAGGGCTGCTCATGTGCTGCTGGCCGGGGATAACTTTGGATGCGGCAGTTCGCGGGAACATGCTCCGTGGGCGTTAACGCAGTATGGGTTCCGGGCAGTAATCAGCACCTCGTTTGCGGACATCTTTAAAGGCAACGCAGTGAAGAATTCGTTGTTGCCGATTGTGGTACCCCGGGATGCTCATATTGCTTTGTTCCAGGCTGTGGCGAAGGATCCTGCCGCAACCGTCAAGGTGGATCTGGTTCAACAACAACTGACGCTTCCCGATGGGTCGCATGTCTCGTTTCCGGTCGATAGCTTTGCGAGGTATTGCATGCTGGAAGGCGTGGACGAGCTGGGTTATATTCTGCACCAGGAGGCCGCGATTGCGGCTTATGAGGCGCAGCGGCCGTTGACGTTGAATACATTAGCTTCGGTTTGAACATGCTATTTAGATCATTCATAAGGGACGCGATTGAAATTGGAGAATTCTTGAAATCCAGTCAGGCGCTACTTGTGTTGCGCGTTTGATTAGGCGTCGAATGATGGGCTGAACTCGGTGTTTTTGCGTGTTAATGTGTAGCTAGTGTCAACGCAGTTGCAGTTCAGCGTGGAGAAGTATGAGGGGCCGCTCGATCTTCTACTGGACTTAATTCGTAAGCAACAGATCAACATTTACGACATCCCGATTGCGCGTATCACGGCACAGTATATCGAGTACATGCAGCGGGCGATGGAACTCGACATCGATTTGAGTTCCGAGTTCGTTTATATGGCGGCGACGCTGATCCATATTAAGAGCAAGATGCTGTTGCCACAGGATCCGGAACTGGAAAAGCTGTTGCCCGAAGAAGATCCTCGCCAAGAATTGGTGGAGCGCCTGATTGAGCATGAGCGCTTTAAGAACGCCGCCGAGATGCTGCAACAGAAGCGAATGATTGAAGAGGCTATCTGGTCGAATCCGCAGATCGAGCGATATCTTGCGGAGGACGAGGGGCCGGGCCTGGCGGTCACGATTTTCGACTTAGTAAAAACGCTTCAGGCGGTACTGGATCGGGCGAAGAACCGGCCTATTTATGAAGTGGGCCAGGACGACTTCAGCATACCGGACATGATGGAAATGGTGCGACAGCAATTGGGGCGAGCGGACGGACAAGAGTTGGTTTCGGCTACTCAGCTTTTCGAACGACAGCACAGTGCGCGCGCCATAATCTGCTTATTTCTTGCGATCCTGGAGTTAGTGAAGCGGCAGGCGATAGAGCTGATGCAAGGCGAGGCGTTCGGCGAAATCGGCTTGAAGCGGGGGCCGGATTTTGTGGAGCTGCAAGCCTCCCAGGAGGACCTCGCCGCGGTAGAACAGGAATATCGATAGATCCAAAGCATGCAGGAAGTGGAAGAACAGCGAGAGATAGTAGCCGGTGAGCCGCAGACGTCAGCCAATAATGAAACTGTAGAGCCTGAGAGTTCGGAACCCGCACTGGAACCCGAGATCGTGCCGAGTTTTGAGGATTCGTCGGATATGGTGCCGGCGAGCCAGGAAGAGGCGATTGTAATTGCGGAGGCGATCGCGGAGCCGCTCTCGGCCGAAGACAATTCCCTCGCGCTGAAGGCCGTGATCGAGGCAGCTATTTACATTACCGATGCGCCGCTTAGTGCGGAGCAGATCGCGGGTGCCGTGGGAGAGCCGTTGGATCGGGTGAAAGAAATTCTAAGTGAGCTAGTGGCGGAGTACAGCGCTCCTCAGCGGGGTCTGTCGGTACGCGAGCTGGCGGGTGGCTACAAGATGAACACGAAGCCGGAGTATCACGAATCGATACGACGGTTTGTGAAGAATCTGCAGCCGGCCTTGAAGCTATCTCTGCCTGCACTGGAAACATTGGCGGTGGTGGCCTACAAACAGCCGATTACCGCGCCCGAAATTATGGAAGTGCGCGGTGTGCAGGGCACGGGAGTACTCAAGACGCTGCTGGATCGCAAGCTGATTGCGGCGGCGGGAAGAAAAAACGTGCTCGGGAAGCCGATTCTGTATAAGACGACTCGCGAATTTTTAATTCAGTTCGGCTTGAGTTCACTGGCGGAGTTGCCTACTTTGAAAGAGTTTGAAGAACTGGGCCGGCTGGCTTTGAGCGATGAAGATGAGGACACGGCCGAGGCGAGCGCGAATCAGTTGGAATCGAATGAAAGACAAGCCGAAGAGGGAGCGGGCGAACCGCAAGTAAATGGCTGAAGAACGATTGCAGAAAATCCTGGCGAACGCGGGCGTTGCCAGCAGGCGCAAAGCGGAGGAGTACATTCTGGCCGGACGCGTGTCGGTAAACGGTAGGACTGTAACCGAGTTGGGAACGAAGGCCGATGTTGAGACGGACCAGGTGAAGGTGGATGGACGGGTCTTAAGCGCGCCGAAACACCACGTGTATATCGCTCTGAATAAACCCAAGAACTGCGTGACTACGGTTCGCGATCCGGAAGGCCGCGAAACGGTCATGAAGTTCTTCAAAGGATTTCCGGAGCGCATTTATCCGGTAGGCCGGCTCGATTACGCGAGCGAAGGACTGCTGCTATTGACCAATGATGGTGACTTCGCGAACAAGCTGATGTCGCCGTCGAGCAACATCTCGAAAACCTATCTGGCGAAGGTCACGGGGATTCTAACCACGGACCAGGAAGAACAGTTCCGGCACGGCATTCCCATGCATGGACGAAAGACGGCTCCGGCGGGCCTGAAGATTATCCGCAAGGGCTTGAATCCCTGGTACGAGGTGCGGCTGATTGAGGGGCGGCAAAACCAGATCCGCATCATGTTCAAGCACCTGGGATTTTTGGTGGAGAAGCTGAAGCGAGTAAAGGTTGGATTCCTGGAACTGGGGAGTCTCAAGCCGGGGGCGTATCGAACACTTACCAACACGGAGGTGGCGCGGTTTTCAAAGCTTTTCACGATGGAGGAGCAGGCGACCGGGAAGACGCGGGAGAGGCAAACACATGATGAACGACACAGAGATGAAAAAGCTTCTTCAGGAAGCAAAGACAATCGCGGTGGTCGGACTAAGCAACAGCCCGATAAGGCCGAGCTTCGGCGTGTCCCGGTTTCTGCAGAGGCAAGGGTATCGCGTCATTCCGGTAAACCCCAAGGAAAAGGGAAAAGAAGTGTTGGGAGAGCAGGCGTACGCGACAGTAAATGAAGTGCCGGACCAAATTGATATTGTCAATGTATTTCGCCGCTCGGAGCATGTGCCTACCGTGGTGGAGGACGCGCTGCAAAAGGGAACGCGCTGTATCTGGATGCAGGAAGGGATTGTGAATGAGGATGCAGCGGCGAAGGCCGAGGCGGCTGGCATTCCGGTGGTCATGGACCGGTGCATCTTGAAAGAAATCGCCCGGTTGCTTTAGACTGGACCGATAAAGCCATCCTGCGAAATGCACTCGATTTTGCTGCGCTTGGCCGCTTTCAGCGCTCTCGCGATTGTTCTCGTGATGCTGGCTGGTTGCGGCGTACAGCCGGACGATACCTTGGGGCGAGCCTATGTTGCTCCGGCTTCCTTAACGCTTCGCCGTGAGCTTCGTCAGAAAAACAGTGTCGTTGCCGTCCTTAAACATGGTGACCGCGTCAGCATTTTGGACGTACACCGCCGGTATGTGAAAGTCCGTACCGAAAAAGGCGCGGAGGGATGGCTCGATTCAACGGAGCTGCTCAGCCCCGAACAGATGGAGAGGATTCTAAGGGAACGGCAGAACATGTCGCATCTGCCTTCCGAGGGGGCGGCGACCGTTTACGACGCGCTGAATATACACATCGACCCGAGCCGGCAGTCACCTGCATTTGCCAAGGTTCCAGAGGGAGGCTCGGTGGTGGTGTTGGCGCATCGCATTGAGCCCAAGGTCACGGGGCCAGCACCGATTCCCGCGTTGGTCGTGCAGAAGCCCGCGCCGGCTCGCAGACGGGGGAAGAAGAGCAAGCCATCGAAAGCTGGTTTTCGCCTACCTCCAAAGCCGCCGCCGCCGAAACCGCCGGAGGATTGGAAGGACATGCCGGGAGAGCCGGGTGCCGAAAGTGCGAATGCTGCGGGAGCTGCCAAGACAACCAAGGAACCATCAAAGCCGGTCGTGATGGAGGACTGGTCTCTGGTTCGCACGAAGAATGGCGAGTACGGCTGGGTGCTTTCGCGCAACCTGATCATGTCCATTCCCGATGACGTGGCGCAATATGCCGAAGGGAAGCGCATTACGTCCTATTTTGAACTTGGAGCCGTACAGGACGAAGAGAAGGGCATTCGGCACGACTGGCTTTGGACAACCCTGTCCGGCACGGAGCCCTACGATTTCGATAGCTGGCGCGTTTTCCTATGGAACCGGCACAGGCATCGTTACGAAACCTCGTATCGCACCCGCGACTTGGTGGGATATTTTCCGGTTCATGTGGATCCGCCCGAATCCGGTGTTCCCGGGCGCCGGTTTGAGCTGGTTACGAAAGATGACGATGGGATATTACGGCAGCGTAGCTATCGGTTCGATGGCGTTCGCGTTCATCTGTCAGGGACGGAGGAGTATCGTCCCGAGGCTGCGGAGAAGGTCAGCGAGACACCACCGGCACAGACGCAGCAGCGGACGGGATGGTTTGGGCGCGAATGGCTCGCGTTGAAACAGAAACTGACGAGGGGACGACCGCACGAACCGGTCGACAACGCGCAGTAGCGGAGAATCCTGGGTTGCGGATTTCCGTCCCCAAAAACACTGATGTTGGCGATGGGCCGAGTTGAGGAAATTGACTTTTCCTTGACAGGCATGTGTTCCAAAGCAATAATTACCCTAGATATCTAGGGGAAGGTTTTGATGCCTAAAGACAATCTTCAGGGTACGCTCGATCTCTTGGTTCTCCAAACTCTCTCGCGCGGAGCACAACACGGGTACGGCGTTACTTGCCACATCCTTGCAGCCTCTGACCATCAATTGCGAGTGGAAGAAGGATCTTTGTATCCGGCGCTTCGGCGTATGGAGTCCGCGGGTTTGATCAAAGCGGAATGGAAGCGCAGCGAAAACAATCGACGCGCTCGCTACTATTGCCTCACCACACTAGGCGCAAAACGGCTTACACAGGAAATGAAGAGTTGGCAAGAACACGCCGCAGCCGTTACCTCTTTCCTGAAGTTTGCCTAAGGGAAATACGATGTTCCGGAAACTCATCAATTTGCTTCGTCGCGACAGGCTGGAGGCCGACATCCGGGAAGAACTTGAATTCCATCGTAGTCAGACCGCTGGTTCATTCGGCAATCTTACGGGCATCCAGGAGCAAACACGGGAGGCAAGCACCATTGTCTGGCTGGAAACTCTGTTCCAGGACATCCGAATCGCCTTTCGCCTGTTGAAACGTACGCCTTCGCTTACGGTCATCGCCTTGCTTTCCACCGCATTGAGTGTCGGTGCAACCGCAGTCGTTTTTACAGCAATTAAGTCCGTGCTTCTCAATCCGCTGCCTTACAAAAGTCCCGCAGAACTCGTGCAGCTCAGCAGTGAAGGAACCGGGAATGGACGATCCCGCACGACCGATTGGATCTTTTGGAACGATGCTCAGGAAATCATTCGGCGCACGCGTACACTTGCATCGATTGGTATTTATGGCAACGCCGTTTTCGATCTCGGCGGCGGTCCATCAACTCCACCGGAAGCATTGTATGGCCTCCGTGTCACCGCGAGTCTCTTTCCGACATTGGGTGTCTCGCCCTTGCTTGGGCGCAATATTCGCCCCGAGGAGGATCAGCCTGGTCACGCCAATGAGATAATTTTGAGCTACGGTCTATGGTCCCGCCGCTTTCACGCAGACCGAAACATCGTCGGACAAACTATAAAAATTAACGGCCATAACTGCCTGGTGATCGGGGTGATGCCGCCGGATTTCAACTTCCCGCTGCGCAGAGCTGCAACACACACCCCTTACCCGTACGTCGAATTTTGGGCTCCTTTACGAATCGATCCTGGGGACGCGAGAGGCGCACTCGGAGCCGTGGCCCGTCTCCGTTCCGGTGTCTCGCTCAGCGAAGCCCAACAGGACTTGGCATCCATCGGTTCGGCCCTCAGCCGCGAATTTCCTGCTACAAATCGCGATCGTACCCTCCACATGTTTTTCTTATGGGACCGGACTGTTGGGAGTGCCCGCAATGCTCTGTGGTTCCTGATGGCTGCTGCGCTAATGTTTTTGCTGATCGGATGCGCAAACGTTGCGAATCTGCTGCTGGCGCGTGGAGTCGTTCGGCAGCGGGAAATGTCCGTACGAATAGCCGTCGGCGCGGGAAGCCTGCGGATTATCCGGCAACTTCTCACCGAGAGCTGTGTATTCGCGATACTCGGCGGGTTGGGAGGATACGTGTTGACGGTGGCCGCATGGAGGATTTTGCCTGCGCTGGCTCCGGCAAGTATTCCTCGTTTGGCGACAGCACGAGTAGACTGGACGATCCTGGTTTTCGCGATTGTGATTGCATTTGCAAACGGTATTCTTTTCGGAATCGCGCCTGCTCTGCGCTCTGTTGCTTCCGCGACACCTCTTGCGTTGCGCGACTTAGCTACGCGGAGCACTGCCGCGGGAAGACAGGACCGGATTCGCACTTCTCTCGTGATCGGCGAGGTAGCTATAACGGTAGTGCTGGTCTTAATCGGTAGTCAATTATTGGGAAGCTTTCTCGATTTAGTTCACACCGATCCTGGGTTCCAGGCCCGCCGGGTTCTGGCGTCGGTTGTTCTGCCAGCTCCCCAACGGTATCCAACGCTCGAACAGCGGGCTAGGATTTACAAGAAGTTCCTCGACGCGGTCAGTGCGATTCCCGGCGTGGAAAGCGCCGGAACCGTCGACGCCCTACCCTTTAGCGGAGAGAATCACGGAGGCTTTGTCAGTGCCAGCAAGTCAGGGCCGACGGAGCAAAGCAGTCGAGTAATTGCCGAGATCGATGTGGTCGGCGGGGAGTATCTGCGAACGCTAGGAGTGCGTCTGGTCGCGGGTCACTGGTTTCGCCAGGAGGACATGAAAGAATCGGACGATACCACGATTGTGAATGACATTGCCGCAAACAAGCTATGGCCGGGCAGCGATGCCGTTGGGCAGCGGCTTTGCGTAAATTGCACTCCGGAAAATCCTAGCAATTGGAAAAGAGTGATCGGTGTTGTTTCCACCATTCGGCATGCAACTCTCGATGGACCGCTGCAAGCGAATGTTTATTTGGCAGCAGGAGCCCTGGAAGGAGCCTCATTCCTGGTCATCAGAACAGATCGGCCTACCGGCGAAATGGACAAAGCCGTCCGGCGGGCGATTGCCGCGGTCGATCCCGATCAACCTGTGTTGCTGAGCGCGTCGATGCAAGCCTTGATTACCGATACGGTCGCGGATCGGCGCTTCGTTATAAACTTGCTTGCGGTCACTGGTTGTTTGGCGCTGATACTGGCCGTTGCGGGCATTTACGGCGTCTCGTCATACACTACGTCGCGCAGGACGCAGGAAATTGGTATTCGCATGGCGCTTGGGGCTACTCGCGGCCATGTTCACGCACTCATCTTCCGTCAAGGATTTCTAACCGTTGTCGCAGGTTTGGTTATAGGATTTGGCTTGGCAATGGCACTGATGCAAGTGCTTCGCGGCATGATCGCCGGACTTGGAACAATAAACATAGCAGATTTTTGGATTGCGGCTTTTATCGTTTCGATCACCAGCGCGATTGCCTGCTGGATACCAGCGCGCCGCGCAACAAGAATTGACCCAATGAGTGCTTTACGGCAGGACTGAGTCTTCGCTCGAACATGGGCCAGAAAATGGCTGGTTGGTACCACGCCCGTTATCTGGCGCGCTTTCTCCTTGCCAAACTAGGAGAGATCCGTTAAACGCCTAGTTAAGCTAGGAGGATACTTATCGTGGAAAAAACGGCAGACCTACTCCCGGGCACGCTCGACATGCTGATTCTCAAGGCGGTGTCCCTGAAACCGCTGCATGGATACGGCGTGTTGTTGCGCATCCGTCAGATCATGCTTGGCAGCAACTCTGCATAATCGACATCCGCGCTATGAGTGGCATCGCAATCGCCTCCGGGGCAGGTATGAATGCCGATGTTCTTCCGTTCCTCCGCCGTGAACCGGGCAAACACGCGGTTATTCAGGTCCACAAACTGCTTTAACCTGCCGCGCCCGGGCCATGGATTATTCGGATCGTTACGGCACGCCAGCCGCCCCTCGGTGAAGTCAATGGAGACGCGCTTTGCTCCTGCGGCGAAACCCTGGCGAATGTCTTTCTCGCATTCATTCACCGAATCATCCAGGAACTGCTCGCGCGAGTATCCGTCCACCTGTCCATCCAGCGGATACAGCAATGCCAGCATCGATGGGGCGATCACCGCCTGTTTCAACGGCTTCCTCGCTATCTTGACTGCTTCTTTCAGGTAATCCGCAGCGTATGTCTTGTACCGGAAAGGTCCGCTGGTCAAGCGCGGCAATTGCCGGTGATGCCCATCGGAGAAAATTGCGAAGTATTGGCCATCCGCCGCCAGATTTTTGGCCAGTCCCGTGCCTGCCAGCGTATCGGCCAGTGGATACGTCGCAAAACTCGACGCCCGTTGCTCTCCGTCAGAGACAACCGGCACCCCCGTTGCCTCCATTCGCTCCATCGAGTCGGCGCAGGCCGCATCCTGCTCTTTTTTCAACTGCTCGAACGTGATCTTGCCAGTATCGTAATCGGCAAGCGCGGCTTGCAATTTAGCCGGGCGGGGTAGCGAGCGGCACGTGAACCTCTTCTCTGGCATCTCAGCCGCCGCGATCGTATCAGTGTTGACTTGAAAGGCTTAATGTCAGCTCTTCACACTTCTTCGATCTTGCCCTCGATCTCCACCTTATCCATAGCAAGGAATTGCTTGACGTGCGGGTGATTGCATTTGTGCAGATCGGCTACCGGGCCAAAGTAAATCGCCTCGCCTTTGTAGAGAAACATGACAGAATCCGCCACTTTGCGCATCAGATCCAAATCGTGAGTCACCACGATGGAGGTAAGGCCAAGCTGCTGCTTCAAGCGCAGCATCAAGTTGCCCAGATCGTCGGACATGATGGGGTCCACCATGGTGGTCGGCTCGTCATACAGAATGCACTCGGGCTGGGCAGCTAAGGCGCGGGCGATGGCTACTGCCCGCTTGTAACCAGTCGAGAGATCGGTTGGGTAGAAATTCTTGACGTGCAGAAGATCCACCATCTTGAGCAATCCATCCACTACTTCGTCTTTATTCTGGTCGTTGTAGTCGTCGCGGAGCTCTAGCGAGAAGAGAATGTTTTCTCCTACGGTTAAGGAATCGAATAGCGCGCCGGACTGAAACACCATCGTCACCTTACGGCGGATGCGCCTCAGTTCGGGTTCCGGCATGTCTGTGATATCGGTGTGCGCCACGATGACTTCGCCTTTATCTGGCCGTAGAAAGCCCATGATGTGTTGGAGGCTCACGGATTTTCCGACGCCGCTGCGTCCGATGATGGCCAGGGTTTTGCCTGAGTCGACGTAGAAATTGATGTCGATCAGAACCGGGCGGTCGAATGTCTTGTAAACATGCCGGAATTCTATGTAGTGGGGATATCCTTCGGTGATGGCAGCCATGCGGTGATTGTTATCGTGCTCTAGCTCTTTGCCAGGCCGACCATTCCTCGGGCGTATTCACGTTCGGTACGGGACTGGATATGGCAACTCTCTGCGCGTTCAGGCTAGTGACAAGGTCCATCAACTTCAATCGTCTTTTCTCGAGGGCCGTTTGAACCGCAGGCAGACAAGTGCTCCGGTAGACGGCGCATAACGGGTGCATTGCCCCGTTAGAGTCCACCAGCAACGTACAGAGCGCGTCCGTTTGCGCTGCATTTTCGAGAAGCAGCCGCAACCACTTGAGTTGAAGGCCGGGCATGTCGCAAGCAGCGATCAAATTGAGCTCACCGCGATTGCTTGCTAACGCGGTCTCTATTCCGGCTAACGGGCCAAGCCCCGGTCTCCGATCCGGCAGACAACCGTAGCCTAAATGCTGGTAACGGGACGGATCGCCGATAAGATTTACGCTGCCCGCGGCTGCTTGTACTTTGGCGGTAACGTCTTCCACCAGCGATGCCGAATTCCACGGAAGCAGTGCTTTGTCGCGTCCCATTCGCGAACTTTGGCCGCCCACAAGTACGAATCCGGCCGTCCGCATGCCAAAATGGTAACACTCTGTTGCGAATTTTCCGGTTATAATCGAACAACATACTTAGCTGGTTTTGTATTATGCCGCTTTGCGCCTGTTCCATCGGGAGAGGGGACTTCCATTAGACGTCCGGCTAACATCGTTACGCGCCGTTATCATCGGCGCACGGGCACTCTGCTCCTGTTTCTGGCAGCGGTGTGTGTTGCCGGCAGTGCGCGTACGCATTCGGTAAGCCGCCGGCCGCCGTCCCGTATTGAAGCGATACGGTTCTGGTCTTTTGGCGATGTGACAAGGGTCGCGATTCAGACGCAGGGGGATTACAAACTGAAGTCCGACCAAATCGAGAAGCCGTCCCGTCTTTATTTCGATTTGTTCGGAATAAGTCCGATGACCGTGCGTCATCATGCTGCCGAAGCGATTCACGTGAATGATCGCCTGGTGAAGCAAATTCGCGTTGCGGAAGTGAGTCCCGGAGTGACACGGATCGTCTTCGATTTAGAAGGACCGGCAAACGTCGTCTCGTCCCAGTTGGTGAATCCTAACCGGCTGATGATCGAGGTTCGTCCAAAGAGCACCGTGCCTCCTAGTGCTTTCATTGCTCGAAGCGTGGCGGGCTCCAGGCCATTGAATCCTCTAGAAAAGGCGGCAGCCGGTGAGCCACGGCCGGAGATTCCCGCTGTCGCGAGTCTTGATACGCCTGCTGCGAACGGAACTGCGGCACTCGCGGCAAGATTTGAGGAGAGGCGCTCGGCGCCAGCCCCCGCGCCTACTCGCGAGCTGGCTAACGCACCCGGCACTGCTGAATCATCACGGGCGATTAGCCGATCCAGGAAAAGACACAACGTGGACGACGTTATTGCCGCTAAATCGGATAGCCTGGGCGACCGCTCGCTGGTTCGGGTGTTTGGTTTGAAACTGGGGAAGGTCGTTATCGATCCTGGGCACGGCGGACACGATACCGGGACAATTGGTCCTCATGGCCTGATGGAGAAAGATCTGGCGCTCGATGTGGCGCTCCGACTAGGAAGGCTGATTTCGCAGCGGCTGGGAGCCGAGGTGGTCTACACGCGTTCGGACGATGTGTTCATTCCACTCGAAGAGCGAACCAAAATCGCAAATAACGAGAAGGCCGATCTCTTTATTTCGATTCATGCGAATTCGTCTCCAGAGCCAAGTGCCACCGGCGTGGAGACCTATTACTTCAACTTCACGTCCGATCGCAGCAGCTTGGATTTAGCCACCCGCGAGAACGCGACGGCGGCCAGTTCTATTTCGGATTTGGGCGACTTGCTCCACAAAGCAGTTTTGATGGCGAAGGCCGATGAATCCCGTGAATTTGCGCAGAATGTACAGTCTTCGTTGTGGAATGTTTCTACGAAAATGGACAGCCACTCTCGTGATCGTGGAGTCCGCCAAGCGCCGTTTGTGGTGCTGATCGGGGCCACCATGCCGTCCATTCTTGCCGAAATCGGGTTCGTTTCGAATTCGCACGACGAAAAATTTCTAAGGCGCGGCGATGAGCGGCAGAAGATCGCTGAGGCGCTTTATAAAGGTATTGCGCAGTACGCCAGCAGCTTGAGCCATATGCAGATCGCGAAGGCAGAGTAGCTGTGCGGAGCCCTATTCGGCATTCTCGCGCGGCTTACTCTCGCGGCAAATGCCCCGTTTGCTGCGGCGGATAAATTCGATTAGGTGCTTTGTGTGTATTGACGGAATTTCCGCCTCCATGCGCTCGAGCGCATCTTTCAGCTTTAGTCCTGAACGATACAGCAACCGGTAGGCAGCCTTGAGCTGTTTCACTTGCTCCAGCGAAAAACCCGCTCGCTTTAGGCCGACTAGATTCAACCCTTTCGCCACCACGTTGAAGCCGGAGTAAAGAAAATATGGTGGAAGATCGCTGTTCACTCGGGTGTTTCCGCCGACCATGGCCAAGCTTCCGATTTTAGAGTACTGGTGAACCACGACGCCGCCCGATATAAATGCGTGATTCTCAATCTCGACGTACCCGGCTATCAAGGCGCAGGTTGCGATGACGATGTTGTCGCCCAGGTAGCAGTTATGGGCGATGTGGCCAGAGGTCATGATGTAGTTGCCATTGCCGATTCTGGTTTCTGACTCTGGCTTCGTACCGCGCGAAATCGTGTAGTGTTCTCGAATCTTGTTCCGGTGCCCGATGTGTAGATAACTGCGCTCGTTTGCAAATGCCTTGTCCAATGGATCGGTGCCGAGCGCTGTTCCCGCCGAGATCTCGTTGTCATCCCCCATGGTGGTCCAACGCTTCACATAGACGTACGGCTCCAGGGAACAGCGCGCGCCGATGGACACATCTCCTTCGATGACGCAGTATTCGCCAATCCTGGTTTGGGGGCCCACAATTGCATCCTGATGAACCCGCGCGGTGGAAGCGATGGTTGCGGAGGGATCGATCGCCATCATGATAAGTATGGGGGATGGCTGGTATCACGGTTGCGGAGTTGGCGCGAATTTGTGAAGGAGAAGCGGCGGGAGACATGGAGCGCTGTATCTCGGGCGCAAACGCGCTGGAAAACGCGACGGGGGACGACCTTTCATTCGCAGCGAATGCCAGAAATGACGTGGCTGCGGTTTCGTCGCGCGCTGGTTGTCTGCTTGTGCCTCTTGCGTTCGACAAGGCCGGGCCTTGGTCCCTTATTCGTGTGAACGATCCGCGCCTCGCTTTCGCACGGGCGCTGACGGTGCTCTACCCGAAGAAGGCGCACGAGGCCTCGATACATTCAACCGCGATTATCGCTCCCAGCGCAAAAGTGGCTTCCGGCTGTAGCATTGGTCCTTACGTCACCATTGGCGAGAATACAACGATTGCGGCGGGTGGTTTCATAGGAAAGGGGTCGACCATCGGCGACGGCGTGACGATTGGGGAGAAGGCTACGCTGTACCCCAACGTGACCATTCACGACGGAGTTTGCATCGGCGCTCGGGTTGTCCTGCACTCGGGCGCGGTGATTGGCTCGGATGGGTTCGGCTTCACCCTGGTGGGCGATCACTACGAGAAATTCCCGCAGGTGGGCAGCGTGGAGATCGGCGACGATGTTGAAATCGGTGCGAACTCCTGTGTGGATCGCGCGGCGCTGGGGGTGACGCGTATTGGCGACGGCGTGAAGCTCGACAATTTGGTCCATGTGGCGCACAACTGCACGCTAGGAAAGCATGTGGTCGCCGCCGCCCAAGTGGGATTATCGGGCAGCGTCACAGTGGGCGACTATGCTGTACTTGGCGGGCAGGCGGGAATTGCGGACAAGGCCAGGATTGAAGCCCGAGCCATCGTCGGCGCAAAGTCGGGCGTGGTCTCGTCGCAAAAGGTTCCAGCCGGTGAGCCTGTTTGGGGAATGCCGGCACGTCCCTTGCGCCAACATCTGCGAGGGCTGGCGCATGTCGCGAAGTTGCCCGAGGTTCGGGAGGACCTACGCCAACTGAAGCAACGGGTGAAAGAGCTGGAAGGAAGCACGAAGGAATGAAATACTTATTCCGCAGCGGCGGCCATCGCCTGAAGCCGGCAGGTTCGCTTCAGAATCAGGTTGGCTTGCAGAACCATCGCCTGAATGCGCTGCAGATGTACTCGCGTCTTCTCGTCAGTGGAGGTTATTTCCAGGTAGTAAGCCAGCGACTCGATGACGCTCAGCGGCTGCCGCACTTCGTGAGCCAGGTCATCCATCGCCGAAGGCGTGGAGAGGACTCCGGCAAAGGAGGCGGGGATGGATTGGTTGTGGGAATTGTCATCGAAGGCATGAGATAGGTTGGGTGAAAGTTGATGGTCCATTCAGGTCCTTCAGGTGCTCAACAGCAGCAAGTGAGGGTCGGCAATGCCGACCGTACGATTGTTGCGCTGATGTAACTACGAGTCAATAGAGATTACCGATTAAAGCCCTATTCGTTTCCAGTACTGGTGTAATTCGGAGCAATCCGCAATGTGATATGCTCAAAAAACAGTTGTTCAATGGGCCTGTGGCGCAGTTGGGAGCGCGCTTCCATGGCATGGAAGAGGTCGACGGTTCGAACCCGTCCAGGTCCACCATACTACCCCGACTACCCCGCAAACTTGTTTTCCTATATTCTTTGAAGCCTTACTCTTTCGATGGAGTGCTCCTCCCCTTTGTGAAGAATGAGATGAGCCCGTTCACGAGTGGGACGAATATTCTCACGTAAGTTGAGCAGATTAATTTCTTCCCAAATGCGCCGCGCTGTTTCTGTAGCTTCTGTTACGGTGAGTTGCGCGTAGCGATGAAAGTACGAGGACTCATTCTGAAATACTGTCTCTCGTAGCCGCAAGAATCGTTGCACGTACCAGTGCTCAACGGTCCGTTCGGGTGCATCGATGTAGATGGAGAAATCAAAAAAGTCGGAGACGAACACACGCGATGCGTCCCGCCCGGAGCTTGCAGGAGACTGCAACACGTTTAAGCCTTCCACGATCAAAATCTGCGGCTGGTTGATTCGCTGCACGGCGTTCGGAACAATGTCGTAATGCAAATGAGAGTAGACGGGCGCGGAGACGGAGGGCTCGCCGGCTTTGACATCAGCCAGGAATTGAATTAAGCGCCGTTGGTCATAGCTCTCGGGAAAACCTTTGCGCTTCATCAGGCCGCGCTCTTCCAGGATGCGGTTGGGATGGAGAAATCCATCGGTGGTCACGAGGTCTACGCGGGGATGATCCGCCCACCGGGCGAGGCATGCCCGAAGGACGCGGGAAAACGTGCTTTTTCCGATCGCGACACTGCCGGCGATGCCGATGATATAAGGAACGCGGCTGGCGAGTGATGTTCCCATAAAAGCTCGCCGTGCTTCATACAGGTGCTGAACGGCGGCGACGTGGAGATTTAGAAGCCGGGAAAGCGGCACATAGATGTCCTCGACCTCGCGGAGCGAGACCTGATCGTTGATGCCGCGCAACTCTGCCACTTCCTCTTCGTTCAAAAGAAGAGGCGTGCTTGCCCGTAAGGCTTTCCATTGGGCCCGATCGAAATCGACGTACCGGCTGATCGGCGCGGACGTCCCTATGCTTTCCAGGTTCAGATTGATCTCTCTTTGTTTCTATTTTGCCAGTTTCGTGGTCTGCCGCGGAGATCCCACGCGCACCGCGATTTTTTGAAAGAAGATGATGTGCTGCCACGGCATGGTGTCCACCACCTTTTCGAACCGGTAACCCTCGGGAACCACTTCGGCTTTCACTTCGCTCACGCTCATCTTATGCTCGGGAAGGATGGGCACGTTGGGATCTTCCTTTCGGTATTCCAGCAGTACCAAACGGCCGCCAGGCTTTAAGGCAGCCCGTATCGAATCGAGCATTCTTTGAGGCTGCGAAAATTCATGGTACACGTCCACCAGAATGACTAAATCAAGTTTCCCGGTGGGCAAGCGGGCATCCGAAGCGGTTCCGAGGACTGTTCGGATGTTGGAGATGCCCTGAGTGGATGCGTTCTCACGGAGTCGATCGAGCATGCCGGCCTGGATGTCGTTTGCATACACGATCCCGGTGGGGGCGATGCGCTTTGCGATTCGAATGCTATAAAACCCGGTCCCGGCGCCAACGTCGGCAACGAACATGCCGGGATGAAGTTCTAACGCGGCCAAGGCTTTTTGGGGCTGCTCTTCTTTTGCCCGTTCTTCCCTATCGAGCCACTCGGCGCCGCCAAGGCCCATGACGGGCGCGATATGCCGGCCGGTAACTGGGTCAACTTCCTGGGCGACAGCGGAAGACGGAAAGAAAATAAGCACGACCCAGAGCACAGGAAGGGCGCAACGGCGGCCAGAAACGGAAAAGAGGTCGGTCATACTCAACAGTGGGCGGCACCGCTAGGATTAGCGCCCATTCGATGCATATTGTATGCCGTTTGCCTTCTTGTTTACTATCGTGTCGCTGTGTTTCTTTTTCCCGAGCATTAATAATGCAGCAGAGTCTTCGTTGGCTATCGTGCAGGCGGGCGTACAACAGGCAGAGGATGCGCCCTTTGTTCCAAGCGATTATCAGTTCTTGCCGGGCGACTACATCTACTTCACTTTTGAGGTGTCAGGATTCGGGATTAAGACAAGTCCCGATACAATGTCGCGCCAGATCTCGCTTTCATATGAGATTACTCCCGAAGACATGCGGGGCAAGCCTTTGGCTACGCCGAACTCAGGCGCCGTCGCGGTCGAGCTAGCACCGGAAGATAAGAATTGGACTCCCAAACGGAGAGCTTCTTTTCTTCTCCCCTCCGTCATGGCGGCTGGCGAGTTTCGGATGCATATTGTTGTGAAAGATTTAATCGCCAAGACGGAAGTTGATCGCGATATCACTTTCCGTGTGGGAGGCACTGCAATTCAGCCCTCCGGCTCATTGACGGTCGAGAAGTTTCAGTTCTTTCGGAGAGAAGGTGACAGTAAACCGCTTGAGTTGCCGGCTTATAGCCGCGGTGATTCGGTCTACATACGCTTCGATCTGGTCGGTTTTAAGGTCGGCCCGCACAATCGATATCATTTGACCTATGGGTTAACCGTTTTGAGTCCTGATGGGAAGGTGTTTTTAGACCAGCCGAAAGCGGCGGAAATTGCAGACAGCACTTTTTATCCCGCGCAGTTCGTACCGGCGGATTTTCAGGTGACGACTTCTGCCAAGTCAGAACTCGGTCCATATACAATCCTGCTCAAAGTTCATGATCTAGTTGCGAATCAAGTTTACGATACGAAGCAGGCATTCACGATCGAGTGAACTCTCTGATTTTGCTGACGCCAGTCTCGAATTCGTCCTCGGGAGTGATCAGGCTGATCACGATGTAAGCCTCCTGCGGCATATCGAAGAAGTAGCCTGGCTGCACGATGACATTGCACTCCTCTAATAATCGTGTCGTCCAGGCTTCCTCGCTGAAGATATTGGTAAGACGCACGATCGCGGACCAGCCAGCTTCGGTGTGCAAGCAAGTCGCCGTTGTGTTGTCGAGTAGATTTTTCAGGGTCGCGAAATTGTGCCTAATCCTCTGAAGAAGTTGGGCTCGCACGCCATTCCCTACCTTCAACAGTTCCGGCAGTGCGATTTGGACTGGGATTCCGACGGAAAGATATGTATCTAGTAGCAGCTCAAGATTGCGTTTGGCGACGCTCATCTCGGGGATAGGCCCGCTCATGGCGATCCAGCCTAATTTCATCTGGGGCATGCCGGCCGTTTTCGATAGGCCGTTTAGTGAGAAGGCCAAGACTGAACTCTGGGCCGCGAGTGTTGATGTGACGTTCGCCGTGGGAAGAAGCGCGTAATCGAAGAAGACCTCGTCGGAAATAATGGGTAGGTGATGCGTGTGGGCGATGTGCGACAGCTCGCTTGCCTCGAAATTCTTCAGCAAGGAGCCTGTCGGATTGTTGGGGTTTACTACGACAATAGCTCGTGTGTGCGATGAAATTTGGCTGCGCAGGTGGTGGGAATCGATGTGCCAGCTTCCGTCATACCGAAGCTGATACGGGACAATGCGGACGGATTCCAATGCTGCCAGATACTCGAAAAGCGGGTACGAGGGAATAGGTGCCAGGATTTCATCACCGGGGTTGCAGAAGAGCTTAAACAGAAGAGCATATGCCTCGCTGGTACTTGCTGTCAAAAACAACTGGTCCGGTGATACGGAGACGCCGCGCTTTTCGTAGTAGCGGCTGATCGTCTCGCGAGCTTCCCGCTTTCCCGCCGCGTCAGGGGTATAAGAGAAATCGCTGATGGTGCCGTAAGCGTTCCTGATGGCTGAGTGGGGATAGTTCCGGAGAACCTCGGTGGGATTGGACCGCGTCAGGTCCAATAAACGGATTCCCGCGCGTCGTTTTGCTTCGATTCGATTGCTGAAAGGATTGGACGGAAGAGACCAGGAAAGCCGCTGAGAGTACAATTCGCTACTCTGCCACGTTCCTGCTCCTTTGGCAAGCAGGGCACTTTTAGATATTGCAAAAGCTGAAGGCGTATTGCTTGCCCAAGCAATACGCCCCCAGATAGCACTGGAATGCCCATTCCAGTGCCCATCCACGTTCGCTATTTTTGTTAGCAACTCAACCAAGAGATAGCCGATCGCCCGAACTGCTATCCCGAACACGTGTGCCCGCACGCGCGGGAGCCCGCTAACTAACGAACGTGGAAATTCAAACCTGCGGCCTTCGCCTTCGGCTGGTCCGTCACGGTAAACACCGTACGCTCGACGCACGAACCACCGTCTAAAACAAGTGCCGGTTCCAGAACCTGGCTCTCGAACTTTTCCAACTGATCGGCCGCGCTTACCGGCTTTAGATTGGACAGGATTTGCTGAAGTGATATCGAGGCGAGGGTGGCACCGGTGGATGCCCCTGCTGGAAGCCCAATCTTGGAAGTATTCAGCACCGAAAGGATGCCGGCGCTCACGTTCATAGCTACGCCGAGAACGTTCGTAAAGGTCCAGCTTTGATTCCGGAGAATCGCCGTTAACATGATTTGCCTCCCAATCGGCTGTAGCCCGGTATTCGATTTCGATAAAGCCTGGAATATTTCACTGCTAACGATCGAGTGCTTCAGGTCTGTAGAATTACAAATACTGAGATCATAAGCGCTAATTCCTTTCGGCATTTTACCGTAATTCTGTCGCATCAGTGACGCGGGAATGGGCGTTCCCGTGACAGTAAATGTGTTTTGGGCCGAACTTTTCGTGACCAAAGAGGTCAGGTACATCAGTGCAAAGATCCAGGTCTTCACGGGCTATTTTCTCCTAAAATCTGCTCGTGAAAAGCAGAACTGAGATAGGAATACACTTCCCGAGTGGCAGTCTGAGGCCAAAAATGACAGTTAAATAATAGAAAACAAAAAAGATAAAAACTTTTCGGAATTTGTGACGACCGGAAGCCCTGCCAGAGACTCCGGTTGAAGCTCCACATAGTCAACCCGGCGCGGGTTCGTCACCGTCCGGATGCCTTCACCATGAAAGATATCGCCAGGGCGGACGGCAACGCGCGAAATCGGAGCATACCGCGAACCTCGCAAATCAGCCCGTGTTGGCCGTGGCTATCTTCAGCGAGTGATCGAGCGCGATGCCGATGGATCTGTGATCAGCGCATGCCGGAGCCATCCCGCTGCTCCCGTCTCCGCTTGCAAGCCAACCACAGAAACGAGAAGAAAACATGCACAACGGAATAACGTCATTGGGATAAACTCTGAGTGCCGGAAATGGTGAAAGTGGCGGATAGGTCGCCGGAGTTCCCCATAGGTTGGCCACCGCCAATGGCTACGGTGTAACGTCCCGGCTGCACACTTCGCTTTCCGTCGTCCGCCACTTCGCTCAACTGACGCGGCTCCAGCTTGAACACGATGTGACGACTTTCCTTGGGCGCTAGCGAAATGCGTTGAAAGCCCTTCAGTGCGTACACCAGTCCATCCGGTGACGGCGAGGGCGGCGTAAGGTAAAGCTCGGCAACTTCATCGCCGGTAATCGCTCCGGTGTTCCTGACGTCCGCTTCCGCCGTAAGCGTGCCGCCGGCTTTGAAACTTGTTGATGACAGGTGGAGATTGGAGTAGCCAAAGTGCGTGTAGCTCAAGCCATATCCAAATCGATACAATGGCTGGCCATGAAAGAAGCGGTAGGTGCGGCCTTTCATTGAGTAGTCGGTAAAAGGCGGGAGCTGATCGAGCGATGCATAAAAAGTAACCGGCAAACGGCCGCCCGGATCGTTTTTTCCGCTCAGTGTTTCGGCGATGGCTTGTCCTCCGGCCTCACCCGGATACCAGGCCTCCAGGACCGCGGCTGCATGTTGCTGTGCCCACTCCACCGCTAGCGCGCTGCCGTTCATCAGGACGACGATGAGTGGTTTGCCGATAGCCTCAACTGCTTGGAGCATTTGCTGCTGCGCTGCTGGAAGATCTATTTTCGTCCGGTCGCCGCCCGAGAACCCCTCGACATGCACCGGCATCTCTTCGCCCTCGAGCTCAGGCGAAAGACCCACAAAGGCGACCACCGCATCCGCTTGCTTTGCAACCGCAACAGCTTGGGGAAGCAGACTTTCGACGGGTGGTTGCCAATTAAGCGTGAGCCCCGCGCCAAATAGCGCGGAGTGGTGCGTGTAATCGATGCGAATGGAGTGCGGCTTCGTATCGGGAAACTGCAAGTGAAAGGGTGGGTTCGCGCTAGGGCGATACGGCTTGCTTTCGCTGGTAGTCTGCGCCGCCACCTGCTGCCCGTCGAAATATACCGTGTAGGATTCGCGGTCAGAGCAGGGATAACAGTGCGCAAACGTGATATTGAAGCTGTAATCTCCCGCCTGTGGCGCGCTAATTGTGCCGGTCCAGCGGACGCCGAAGTCGTTGGCGGGAATGCCCGGCGCGGGACTCGCGGAATTCCAGTCAAAGTCGACCTGCTGATCGACTCTTGTCATGGCGGGCTTGCCGCTGAGATTGGATTTGGCAAAATACTCGGCCTTCAGTCCCGGCTGCGAAGCTTCCCCTTGCGGATGAAAGGCGGTCCGGGGAACGGGCAAGGGTAACTGCGCATCATAAGGAGCGCCTTGGGCGTACAGAATCTTTGTCTTGCTTCCGAACTCCTGCGTCATTCCGTCAAGCGGCAAGACCGGATGCGAAGGCACTGCGTTGTAGTTGCCTTCCAGCGCGGCCAGAGACGCCGCATTGGGGCCAATTACCGCAAGAGTATGAACGTCAACGTGAAGCGGCAGCGCGCCGTTCTCATTTTTTAACAGCACCATCGCTTTGCGTGCTGTTTCGAGCGCAAGCGCACGGTGCGCCGGCGAATCATCCACTGAAAACGGAATTTTCGCGTACGGGTCCTTCGAGGGCGGGTCAAACATGCCCAGGCGAAAGCGGGCGGTAAACAGCCGCCTGACGGCCGTATCGATAGCGCTTTCGGGCAAGAGTTTGTCCTTTACCGCTTCTGTCAGCGCGGAGTAATCGGTTCCGCAACTGGTGTCGGTACCGGCCAAAACGCCTGCCGCGGCGGCATGGGCCTCATCGGGAGAGTAGTGATGGCCTTCTGGCGAGTAGAAATCCGTGATAGCGCCGCAATCGGATGTGACGTAACCTCCGAACCCCCATTGCTGGCGCAGAATGTTTTGCAGCAATTCGTGGTTCGCACACGCCGGCACTCCATCAACAGCGTTATACGCGCACATGGTGGAATCAGCGTGTGCTTCGGTGATGGTCGAGCGAAACGCGGGCAGATACGTGTCTTCAAGATCGTATAGCGATGAATTCACATTGAACCGATGACGCTCCGATTCGGGCCCGCTGTGGACCGCAAAATGCTTCGGAGTGGCCACCACCTTCAGATAGTTAGGGTCGCTGCCCTGTAGCCCTGTGACAAACGCCACACCGAGGCGGCTGGTGAGAAATGGATCTTCGCCATACGTTTCCTGACCACGGCCCCAACGCGGATCGCGAAAGATATTGATGTTAGGAGACCAGACGGTCAAGCCATAGTAGATGCTATGAATGTTGTGACGAACGGCGTTATTGTACTTGGCGCGCGCCTCCGTGGAAATGGTGGTTGCTACTTCATGTAGCAGGTCCGTGTCCCAGGTGGCTGCAAGCCCGATCGCCTGCGGAAATACCGTAGCGTAACCGGAGCGTGCCACGCCGTGCAGCCCTTCGTTCCACCAGTTGTACGCAGGAATGCCCAGTCGCGGTATCGCCGCCGCGTCATTCTGCATCTGCGAGACCTTCTCCGCGAGCGTCATGCGTCCGACCAAGTCCTCCACCCGTTGATTCAGGGGCAGCGCCGGATTCCGGTATTTCGGCAGCCCTTTGTTGTCCTGAGCCCAGCCAGTCACGGCAAGCAGCGCCACGCCCAGCAGGGAAGCGAGGATCACCGATCGCATTCTCTTCTTCATCAGTTCACTCCCGAAAAATATTTCACGCCATACGAAAAGTCGTCTGTTCATTTCTCCGGCCGATTGAACCGATCACCGTATCAGCCCTTTCCCTTGATACTAGGTGCGCTTGCTCTTGCCGGCGCACTTGCGCGGACCGTTCGTATGGAGATCCGAATAATCTTCACCGGCGTTAGTGGCTTGTCCTGATCGTCGCGGGGGACCTCCGAAATCCTGTCGGCGACCTCTTGTCCGGAGACCACTTCCCCGAATATGGTGTGTTTACCGTTCAGCCAAGGTGTGGGCGCAACAGTGATGAAGAATTGTGACCCGTTCGTATCAGGCCCGGAATTTGCCATCGCCAGCATTCCGGGTTTATCAAACACGTGATCGGGACTGAATTCGTCTTCAAACTTATATCCTGGGTCACCGGTCCCGTTACCAAGCGGGTCACCGCCCTGAATCATGAACTGTGGAATCACACGGTGAAAGATCGTCCCGGAGTAAAGCGGCGTGCGCCTTTTCCTGCCTGTTTTGGGATCAGTCCAAATTTTCGTGCCGGTCGCCAGGCCCCGAAAGTTGGCTATCGTCTTCGGCGCATCTTGGGGGAACAAGCGGCAGACGATATCGCCCATCGAAGTATAAAGCACCGCGTAGAGTCCCGGCTCCGCGGGCAATTGAACTGGCGGCAACGCGGGATGGGACGGCTTCCTAGCCGGATGGGATGCTGTCTGGCCTTGCGCGCCACTTCCCCCGGATGCACTTTGAGCAAGCGCCAGAACGCTGGCGGTAAAAACAAGCAGAATATGTCGCATTTAGCGCTGATTATAGCTGGGCGATTATAAATCCAACAGCGTCATCTACTTGTCACGGAAAATTTACTCGGCTTGGCCATAGGCATAATAGTTTCTAGAAAGCTTATGATGCCGCGCCACCGCGCAGAGGGTTTGTCACCGACGGATTCGCCAACCGGCAGTGGCTGCTCCTTATTCAATTTGGAGACGTCTCATCCCGGCCTTCACCTGCTACAGCGGTGGACGGGACTTCGAAGAGTGTGCGAGATCTGCGGCGGAGCGGCAAAGTTCCGGCCGGGATGAAACCACTATCTTTCAATTACTGTTGGATGCGCTGAATGTTGATTGGAGCATCTCTTCAGCAGACTGCCAGCACGTCCCAGCAAGCGGTCCTGTCCTCGTCGTCGCCAATCACCCTTCGGCATGGTGGAAGGTCTGGCCCTCGGCGCGCCGCTCCGACAGGTGCGGCCGGACGTCCGCATTATGGCAAACTTCCTGCTCGGGCACTTTGCCGGAGCGGCGGAGCACGTCATCATGGTCGACAACTCCGAAGGCAAACAAGCCTGTTTCTCAAACCGCCGCGCGTTGCGTCAGGCTTTTTCCTGGCTTTAGGGGTGGTGGAATTCTGATGGTTTTTCCCGCTGGTGAGGTCTCCAGTTTTCAGTTCCGCCGGGGTATAGTAGCAGACCCGGACTGGCGCGAAATCCGTAGCGTGTCTGGCCGTTCTGACAAAGGCGCCCGTGCTCCCCATTTTTATCGATGGCCGTAACAGCATAAGCTTCAATGTCGATAGTGGTTTCTCGAACGCACTGGACGGCTTGATTGTTGTCGATTTGCTGCAAACCGACCCAAAATTGCTGGAACGGTATATGGGTAAATCCGGCCTCGAACTCTTCCTGGATTATCACTGTCGTCAGATATCACGGGCCCGCTGAACATGGCTGGATCTTTTCTCATTAAGGAATTCCCGATCCCTTACTTCTCCGGCGGAATTGTACCGTGTTTCAGTTTCCTCTACAATCAAGTACAGTTTTGGTTATTGGTATGAAGCACCTTCTCGCCGCGTCCCTATGCACCGTCTTGCTGCTAACGGGTTGTAGTCAAAGTCCGCAAAAGCTGATTGCTACTGCCGACAGATATCACGAGAACAAAAAATATAAAGAGGCTTCCATTTTATATAGGAAAGCGATATCCAAGGACAAGACCAACGCCGAGGCTTATTATCGCGAAGGACTGAATCTACTGGATCAAAGGAATCCCGGAGAGGCGCGTAGCTTTTTGCGGCGCGCCGTGGATTTGAAGCCCGACAACACGGACGCGGCGGCAAAGCTGGCCGAAATTGATCTGGCAATTTACAGCCGGAACCCGGAAAAGCTACAAAGTTTTCTCTCGGAAGCGAAAGACCTCACCACTAAAATCAACCAGGTTCAGCCTAACTCTTTCGATGGCGCGCGCCTCCAGGGATTGCTGGATTTGGCAAATAACAAGGTCGATAGTGCGTTGGTCGAGTTCGAAAAAGCAAACAAAATAAAACCGTATGCGCCCGACCTGGTGGGGTGGTATGCCGAAGCGCTTATCAGTGCCAAGCGTCCAGATGACGCCGAGACCCTTCTGCGCGGCATGATTGCCCACGACAAGACGTGGGGACCTGCGTATGACACGCTATTCATGCTTTACCGGAACCAGAGCCACCTCGACAAAGCAGAGGCTATTCTGCTGGAGCGCGTTCAAAACGATCCGAAGAATGCTACCGCGATCACGAATCTGGCAAATTATCTGCTGGCGACGAACCATTACGATCAAGCCCAGAAAGTGATGCAGCGTGTTGCAGACGACAAAACGGATTTTCCGGCTGGACATGAGATGTTGGGGGATTTCTATGTTCGTGCCAAAAAGCCTGATCAGGCCATCGAGCAGTATAAAGCGGGAGCCAAGGAAGATCCCAAGGACGACCTGACTTATCAGGAGCGGCTGGTTGCTGTTTACACTCTTACCGGACATCGCGACCAGGCCTTTCAACTTGCAAAACAGTTGGCCTCCAAAAATCCGAAGAACATGGCAGCAAATAACCTTTACGCATCGCTGCTGATGTCGGAGGGGAATACTGATACGGCCAAAAAAGTGGACGAGATCAAGAGTATGGTCCAGAACAATCCAGACGACGCATTGCTTCATTTGGATTTGGCCCGTGCTTACCTGGGAACTGGGAAGTCCGATCAGGCATTATCGGAAGCTCTGGAGTCCATTCGACAGCAACAATCGTTCATGCCTGCTCACTTGCTTGCCGCCCGCATCTATGAGGACCGGGGAGAGCACGACAAAGCGCTGGCGGAAACGGGTACTGTGCTTGCTGCGGAACCCAAAAATCCCGAAGCTGAGCTGACCCGCGATCGTGCCCTGATTGGTATGAACCAGCTTGATCAAGCCCAATCGGAACTGGAAGCGCTGTCAAAACAGTACCCAAATGCAAATGAAGCTCGCCTGGCATTAGGGGATCTCTATCTCCGGCAGCAACAATATACAAAGGCGACGGACGAGTATCAACATGTATGGTCCTCCAATCCGCCTGATCCTCGCGGTTTCCTCGGTCTCCAAAATGTAAAGGTGGCTCAAGGAAAAGGACAAGAGGCCGCAGTTGCGCTGTCCGGCTTCATACAGAAGAATCCCAGGGCTTCCAGTCTCCGTTATCAACTAGCGAACATAGATACGCAAACAGCCGGTCAATTGATGAAGAGCGATCCCGCAGGCGCGAAGAACTATCTTCAGCAGGCTGCTGACAACTATCAGGAAGTGTTGAAAACCAATCCTTCTTCGACGGACGTCCTGTTGCGGCTTGGTTTCATTCAGCGCGCTCTTGGGCAACTTCCAGCCGCTCTTGCCTCATTCGAACAAGCTGGAAAAACCGATCCCAATAGTGCTGGCGCATTTCTGAATCAGGGGATGACGTTGGAAGCCATGGACAAGAAAAAGGAGGCTTCGTCTCTGTACAACAAGGTTCTTAGCATGGATCCCGGCAATGCTGTAGCCTTGAACAACCTGGCGTTTCTTAGTGCCGACACCGGAGGAGATCTGGATCAGGCAATGTCACTAGCCCAACGCGCAAAGCAGCAGGAGCCAACCAGTCCAGACATATCCGACACCCTGGGATATGTCTACTATCGGAAAAATCTGAATGCACAGGCAGTGCAAATCTTCCGGCAAATCGTGCAGAATCGGCCGAATAACCCGACATTCCGCTTGCACCTGGCAATGGCGCTGCTCAAGCAGGGCGACAAGCAAGGAGCGCGGGAAGAAGCTCAAAAAGCTCTTCAGGACGCTTCGCAACCCGACGAGCAGAAGAAGATTCGGACCTTTGTAAGCCAAATTGGTTGAGTCGGCGTGATTGTAGAGTCCCGAAACACGAGTTGGATTGAGGCATCGCCTTCGGTCAGATATGTAGCGCCTCTTGTTGTCTTCTTTATCTTGTTGGCGCTATTTCCGAAGCTGCCGCTGCCGGAAGACTGGCAGGCTCCGCTTCGTGTCCTTATACTGGCTGCTGTTTGTATCGCCTGCTGGCCTCGCAGCCTGTCTTTCCGCCCCACAAACTTGGTCGCTAGCATCGCCGTGGGTGCCGCCGTCTTCTTTCTCTGGATAGCTCCGGATATCCTTATCCCGGGATATCGAGCTACTCCGCTGTTTTCCAACGTCATTGTCGGCCATACCCACTCGTCATTGCCGCCCGTCGCCTTGCGGAGTCACTGGATTTTGTTTTGGCGAACGGCCCGTGCGATGTTAATTGTTCCTATCATCGAAGAGCTGTTCTGGAGGGCGTGGCTGATGCGCTGGCTGATTAACACCGATTTCTGGAAAGTCTCGCTCGGGACGTATACTCCTTTCTCCTTTGTCCTAACCGCCATCTTATTTGCTTCCGAACACGGGCCTTACTGGGATGTAGGGCTTCTCACCGGATTCGTTTACAACTGGTGGATGATCCGTACCAAGTCCGTTGCGAACTGCATTCTGATGCACGCTGTCACAAACGGCTTGTTGAGTGCTTACGTGATCTGGTGGGCGCAGTGGCAGTACTGGCAGTAACTATCGAACATAGCCGGACGGGGAATTGACGATTGTAAGCCGGTCCAAGAAAATAAACTGACGTCTTATGCCTTGCTTATTTGCCTTTTTAGCCGTTGCATTCCCGCGAGTGGCTATCGTGTTGCTGTTTTTATTTACAAACTTCTTCGCGCATATCTTTCCTGGCATTGTCGTTCCCATTATCGGATTTCTTTTCCTGCCGCTGACATTGCTGGTCTATACCTACCTGCTGAACATTCATGCTCCAATGGGAACCACGCAACTCGCGTTTCTATTGATCGCAGTCGTTCTGGATTTGGGTCTTGTAGGTGGAGGTGCGCTGGGCCGACGACGACGCGTAGCCTAGGCCGGACCAGGCAACGGAACGCAGCCTTGCCGAGGAACAGATTGAGAATCGGCTGACGGCATAACCACTGAGTTTATGTGGCTTTATTCCGCACTTTAAGCGCAGCGATCCAGGGCATTGACGCGCACGTTGTCGACGTAGAGGTCGACATGTATCCTGCCGGCACGAACCGGGATTTCGTCACTGTAGGTATGCCGGATGCGGCCGTGCGGGAAAGCCGTGAGCGAATAAAGTCGGCGTTGTTGAACTCTGGATTCGGATATCCCAGTAAGTCCGTAACGATTAACTTGGCTCCCGCCAACGTGCGAAAAGAGGGGGCGGGCTTCGACCTGCCGATGGCTACCGCCATTCTTGGAGCGATGGGCGCTGTGCGCCGCGCTGATGATCACTTGCTGGTCGGAGAACTTTCGCTCGATGGCAGCCTGCGACCCGTAAGGGGCGCTTTGTCGATCGCTGTCTGTGCCGCGCGTCGAGGCATTAAGAATCTTCTTGTTCCTGCCGATAATGCTGCCGAAGCCGCAGTGGCGGAGGGTGTTTCCGTTTTCGGTCTGCGCCATCTCGCTGAAGTCGTGAAGTTCCTCAACGAGCCCTCCGGCTTTTCGCCCACCCCCGCAGCTTTACCGGCTCCAGAAACCGGCGAAGGTTCCGTATCCGACTTTGCCGACGTGCGCGGCCAAACCATGGCCAAGCGCGCCCTCGAAGTGGCAGCCGCCGGCAATCACAATGTCTTAATGATCGGTCCTCCCGGATCCGGCAAGACCATGCTGGCGAAGCGCTTTGCCGGAATACTGCCAAAATTGACTTTTCGCGAGGCTCTGGAAGCCACCCAAATTCACGGGGTCGCGGGTGTACTGCCGTCCGGGATCGGCATCCTGCGCCAGCGCCCATTTCGCTCGCCTCACCACACAATTTCCGATGCCGGACTTATCGGCGGAGGTAGTGGCAGCGCTCGCCCCGGTGAAGTGAGCTTAGCTCATCAGGGCGTTCTGTTCCTGGACGAGTTACCCGAATTTCCTCGCGGTGTTCTCGAACAGCTACGGCAACCGCTGGAAGAAGGCTCCGTTACGTTAGCCCGCAGTAACGGCACCCTTACGTTTCCCGCGCGCATTATGCTGGTGGGAGCCATGAACCCCTGTCCGTGCGGCTTCGAAGTTTGGCGTCAGGAGCAGGCAGAGTCAGCGTTACGGCAGTAAAGTGCCGGTCCACCACTTCGATGCGCTTCACGAACTGCCGAGCCAAGTGCTTCCGATCCTTAAGGTTCAGAAACTGATATTCGGCAAATACCGAAGCAATCAATTGAGTCGTTTCCCGGACGTTTGCCGTGGACCGGAGCGCTCTCGCTTGCTGGTCCTTGCTCACCAGATCTGTCCAACTGCGTGTGTCGGCATTGATGCGGCGCGCTTCTGTTGTTACCTCTTCGTCGGAAAACACGCCCTTCAACGTCAAACTGAGTAGGCGTTGCTTCTCAGCTCTTAACCGCTCGAGTTCCGAGGCAGCTTTCGCCACGATTTCGTCAATTGGGGACCCCTCCGGCTCCAGTGCTTTCTCGATCAGAGAACCCAAAACGCTGGCATCCAAAAAGATCTCTGAGATGAGCGTGTTCAGCGAGTAATCCGCAACTTCCCGACTCAGCTTAGGCGCTCCGCAACCCGCTCCGCCCTTATGCTGACTTCGGCAGTAGTAGATATCCAGCCACTTTTGCCGCTGGCAATGTCCGGAGCCCTTGCTGTACATCCGTTCTCCACACCGGCAGTAGAGCAGCCCGGAGCCCTCGAACCTGCTTTCTTCAGAGCGACCACTAATCCAGCTTTTCCGCCGTTGCCCGAGGATCATCTGTGCCTGCGCGAACTGCTCTTCGGAAACGAGCGGCTCAATATTGAGCTTCACCCGCAACGGTTCCACGCGCCGGATCTTTTTTCGATCTGCCTGTCGGCCGTTCCGAGAGGGACGCTTTTCTCCACGCTTGTGGCTGTAGACGCGGTAACCGGTCCAGATCGGGTTGCGCAATTGGTTGTACAATGCGCGATCAGAAGCGTAGCCCAGTTCTTTAGCAATCGAGAGAACGCTCCGATTCGTCGTGACCAGGATGTCGAAAGCCGTTTTGATCCGCGTGGCCCAGGGCTCCACCCAGCTCCACTGCCCGGTTTTGAAATCAAAATCGATACCCTGCGGCAGGGTGATCTTTGCATTGGCACACCGGCCACGCTTTCGATTCTCCTCTTTGGCCGTTTGGGTATTCCGCAAAATTCGTCGTCGATCCAAACCGGCCATCATGCCGGAGACCAGCGCTTCCATGAAGCCGCTGTCCTCGTGCACATCCAGCCTGGACGAGGGAGTCCAAATGAGCTTTCGTTGCTTCAGAAAGTAATCGTAAATGCTGAAGGAGGAAAAATCGTCAGGCCGCATCAGCCTGTCGATGGCGGCGATGACCACCCCATCTACATCTGCAAGTGAGCGAAGCAGTTCTTGAAATTCCTGGCTCTCCAGTACTTGAGTGCCACTCACATCCGTAACTTCAACTGTTCGAACGACCTCCAGATTCCAGCGTTCGGCCGAAAGCCGAATCTCCTGGCGTTGGCGCAACAGCCCTGCACGCCCTTCTTGCGCCTGCTCCTCCGTTGAAAGACGGCAGAAACCGATCGCGCGAAAGCGGACACCAACTTCAAAGCTCACGACTGGATTCTAACAAGCAAAATGCCATGAGCTATTGCTCTGGAGGGAGCCGGAACACCATTTCTGCTGTACCTTTAAATTCATTCGGGATTCGATATCTGAGTTAGTTGAAGGAGACGCGTTTGCTGCTCTTTCGAGTGCCAGCTTCGCAAGCCGGTCGCCGTGGGTCCGAATCCCATCTCCGCTCCATTTTCAACAACTTAGCCGCTTTCGTCCTCGGCGGGCATGCTCTTATCGAACTAAACGAACTCTCAGTATCCCCGGAATTTCTTGCAATCACAAGTAAAAAACGCCGAGTGCCAGCCCTGCTACGCTGGCACGGGCCAACGGCTGAGTCGGCGGGAAACAGCAAGGAAGCTTCGGAGACCGGGCTGCCCACGTTCAGGGTTTCGAATAAATCCGTTCAGGCTAACTGTTCGTGTTCGCCGATGGGCCTAAGACTATTGCGAATTGGGCCGAGAGCCTTCCCTTGATGTCAAGTATCTGAACGTGCTGTCATCCGGTCGAACCTCCTTAACCCAGTTCATCACCGGGCCGGGTCCATACCATCACGTCACGGTAACATTCGTCATTGAGGCAATACGGCCGCCGTTTTCAATTTTCGCTGATCAGACCTGCCACCGTCTGCTCTCAGCCTACCCTCGCGCAGAATAATTCGATCTCCCGTTCTACTTCACTGGCACCCTTGTCCTCGGGGGTAAACAGCCACTCTCCCGATTCGCCGCGAACTTCGGCTTCCGGGTAACCGAACATCTGTTCGGCACCCGCATTCCACGCCAACACTCGATTCTCCGTGTTCGGCAGAATAAAAGCGTAGTCGAGGACAGCGTCGGTAAATAGGTGAAGCAGTTGGGCGCGATTGGGAAGGGCACTGTCAGAGGGCAACTGGGCGTCGGAAATAAAGAAAATTTACAGAACTGCTGCCCTCAGCGTACAGGGAATCTCGTAGTGAGCGGAATTCCGGCGTTGTACCTCGAAGAAAGGGGGGGACATGGAGGCCGCACGGGAGCCGTAATGCCATCGCCGTTAGGTCGGCGCACCGCTTGAAGCAAGAGCTTGAGACTCTTGCATCAAGTGCCTCCATGGCAGTTTCCGGAATAGGGACAGAACGTGCCTGTTCTGCCCCTTCCAAGCCCACCTCTATCAAATTCTATTCCGTTGCCGTTCTCTTCGCCCCAAATATCCCCGTTTGCTTCCTCGCGGCAGGCGGCATTACCGGTTGCAAGCAGGCGTTACAGGGTGTCGGTTAGCCGGAAACAACGAGTCACCGTTCGGCCAAAGGAAGCCGTGAAATGAAACGTACTGCCCTGGCCGGCTTGACTCGACACCCAAATCTTCCCGCCCATTAATCCGACGAGCTGCGACGAGATAGTGAACCCGAACAAGTTCCCCAAGCTCAGACCCCACTGCAAAGCAGGGCATGGGCGAGCTGCTAAAGTTTGCCAGACGGGATTCTATGTATGTTCCCCAGCTAACAGACGACTCTAAAGATGTGCTCGGCAATTCCGTTGATTTCGATGGAATCTGCCAGATTAGAACATCTGATCTCTTCCTTGCAAATAGGGTTGCGGTTGTCCCCTGAGGTGGCACAAAAAGTTAAGACACAGTTTGCCGTTGGCTGAAAATTTCTATGCCGACGGAGGCCTTTTGTTGCAGAATGAATGCCGGTTGGCGAAGCAGAGGCGAGCGCTGCAGGAGTGCAACTCGCCGAGGAATAACCAACCGGAAACTCATCGAGACGATGAGCCGGGGGAGCGGCGATTTCGCTGCTCCTCGGTCGATCGCATCACATCGAATCGAAAGATTTCCCGATGCCTGAAAAAACTCATAGAGAAAGCCGCCGCGAAGCGGCCTCCTTGCAGTTGTTAGCCACCACTAGATTAGACTCGAACTCTGTCGGCGGCAGATAGCCCAAGGCCGAGTGCAGCCGTTTTTCGTTATACACTTTCTCGATGAAACGGCGGAGTGAACGAAGTACGTCGGGCAGATCGCGGTATTCCTGGCGGTAGACCTCCTCGTATTTCAGGGTTTTCATGAAGCTCTCCGTCCGCGCATTGTCGTACGGATTTCCCTTGCGGCTCATACTGATTTCAATGCCATGCTGAGCGAGCAGGCTGGTGTACTCGTCGGCTGCATACTGAACGCCACGGTCGGAATGATGCACCAGGCCCGCTGCTACAGTACGGCGCGAAAGGGCCATCTTCAGTGCCGCAACGGTGAGCTTCGCCTCCAGTGTGCGGTCCAGAGCCCAGCCGATCACGCGGCGTGAGAAGGCATCCAGAACGACGGCAAGATAGGTAGTGTCCTAAAGGTGCGTTGAAGAAATATCCCACTACCCTCCAGAGTCACCCATAAGATCGAGAGTTGCTCGGCGGATCGAGGAAAGGCCAGATTGTAGGACCCCACACATATGAGGCCAAAGTGGATTTGCTTCAAACCACTCGGTGATGCCGGTCTCATCTAGTGATCCATTGCCGTCAATAGGAACGGTGAGTTCAAACTTTGCTAAGCGCGTTCTATAGAGCTTTCGCCCGTATGAATGACGCCACACTTCACGGTTAAGAAGCAACTGAATGAATAAAGTAGATGCTAAGCCAAGAGACTTATGTGGATTAAGAATAGCTACATCGTCCTTTGCTGCGAAGGAGTACGGATGGAACTTGGCCATCAGCGGATAATCTCCGTTATATGCAACGGTCAATTTAGCGCGGTAAATCATGTCTGCAGGCGGAGAATAGAATCCTATAATTCCGTTGTCTTGAATGCCGCAAGAGATCAATGGAACAGCACCCGGAGAGAGTTCGCTAACGCTATGGAAATCTCCAGATTTAACCTCAAACAAATCAGCTATGCAAATTTTATTAAAGCGGAGACTTCTTGGCCTGTAGACGGCGGTATTGCTGGTCTGAGAAGGTAACAGTAAGCGAGGATTGATTGCTTTTACGAGAGGTGATTTCTCTGGCACAAGCAGACTTGCTAATCGGGCTCCGGTAGCCATCCTCCCAAAGGAAAATTTCCATCCGTGACATTGACTGATATAGCTGGCGTAGCCAAATAGCTCAGCATCACTCATCGGTGCTTTAGGAACTAACACGGTTAAACCACTGCCGCCGTTTCCACGAGCAATAAACGGAGGTTCCGGAACGGTAGCCTCACAAAAAGCAGATACACATATGCCGCTTTCTCTGAACACTCGATCCACTGGATCGGGCTGCACGCACCCTAGTAAGCTGTCCCGACGAGTTTGTTAGCGGTAATACGGCGCCGGGGATCGGTATAAGTCCAGCGAAAAGGTTTAGCTGATTTGGAATAGGCGCGGATGTAGCGGCGCAACTTGTTGCCCAGATCCGCAACGGAGGTGAAGACACCGCGCCGGATCACGTCGCGCTGAATTTTGGCGAACCAAAGCTCGACCTGATTGAGCCACGAAGAGTAGGTCGGCGTGAAGTGAAAGCGGACTTGAGGATGCTCCGTTAGAAAGCGTTCGACATCCTTGGTCTTGTGTGCCGATAAATTATCAAGTACGACGTGGATCTCCTGGGCCCAACGCGTGCGCGAAACCAGCCCTTCGAGAAACGCAACGAACTCTTGACTGGTATGCCGGCCCGCCGTCATGCCCTGCACCTGGCCGGTCTTCACATCCAAGGCCGCATACAAGGACAATGTGCCGTGACGGTAATACTCGAATCCATGCCGCTCGGCGCGTCCCGGCGACAAGGGTAACACCGGGTCCTGTCGATCTAAGGCTTGAATGGCCGTCTTCTCATCCACGCAAAACACCGCGGCATGCTGCGGTGGGTGAAGATAGAGGCCGATAATATCGGCAGCTTTCTCCTCAAACTGAGGATCATCCGACGCCATGTAGCGATCGAGCCGATGCGGTTTTAAGCGCAACTGTGTCCACACACGTTGCACCGTCGACTTACTTAATCCGAGCGCGGAGGCCATCTTGCGGCAAGACCAATGCGTGGAACCGTCAGTCGGCTTACGCCGCGTTTGGCGCGCGATGCGAGCTTGCAATGCTGCGTCCGCCACTCGTGGCGGACTGCCTTTGTGCCGCGCGGTCAGACCGTCCACTCCGGCTTGCTCGAACCGCTGCTTCCACCGCGAGATCGTCGGTGCGGTGGTCCCCAGCGACGAAGCGATCTGCCGGTAACTCTTGCCTTCCGCCAATGCCAGAATCAACCGCGCCCGGAACACATCCCCCGCCGGGAGCGTTCGCGATTGTGCCCATCCCTTCAACTCTTTTCGCTGCTCGTCCGTAATCCTCAGCACAGCTTGCTTCACTACTATGAGACACACCCCGAGTGCTATCGTTACCGCCGGGACAGCTTACTAGTACGCCATTGTCTCTATACCCGTTGGTGATGAACGCGATCTCTCCGGGATCGTGTTCATTAAAGGGTGTCGATCTCGCATTCACAAGGCTAAACAGGTGGGGGGACTACCGCATGACTGATGTCCCCCTATTTAGTCGTATGCGCCGTTGATGTGCGAGCGCAGCGACGTAGTGGCTGCCAGAACAGGATTTCTCAATATCACTGCAAATTTCGTCTCTTACGGATGAAATACTTTAATGTGGCTGAGAGGAAAAACTATTTCATATCAGACCGATAAGAGAGAGTAAGGCTCCCATGACAAGAATTTCCAGAACGAGTGGCGTTAAGCCACCTTCCACCACAGTGTTTATTGAGGTGCGCGTAATATAGCGGAACAAATGGAGGCTGGGCGGGTTCTTATAGATATGGGAAACCCGCGTGGTGTGGCGCGCGACTTCGATGCGCTGGAAGCGCGGCGCATGAGCGCCTTGGGGCTGATGCGCGAGGGTCTCAACAATAGTCGGATTGGCCGCCAGTTGGGGGTCGCCAACCAAACCGTGAGCCGCTGGCGCAAGGAGTATAGCGCAGGGGGCAAGAAGGCTCTGGCGCAAGCGGGCCGCGCCGGACGCAAACCACGGCTGGACGACAAGCAAACCAAAGCGTTGACCGGTAGACTGCTCGCCGGTCCCGAGAAACTGGGCTACGAAACACCACTTTGGACCTGTGAACGGGTAGCCCATCTGATTGCGCAGGAGTTCGGCATTCGCTACCATCCCGGCCACGTTTGGCGTATTTTGCGCGGCTTGGGCTGGAGCCCGCAACGTCCCGTGGGCCGGGCATTGGAACGGGATGAGAAAGCGATTCGGGAATGGAAACGCATCACCTGGCCCGCTGCTAAAAAAAAGCACTCACGGAAAGCCGCACCCTTGTCTTTATTGACGAAAGCGGATTAACCCAGAAGCCGCACCGCTGCCGCACTTGGGCTCCACGCGGCCAAACGCCCCTCCTGTTTCATCATTTCAACTGGAAGAACTTGTCGCTGATCGCCGGTCTCAGCCGCTGGAACCTGCACTTCGAACTGTTTGCCGATACGGTGAAAAGTCCGCAGGTGGTGATCTTCCTGGAAAAGTTGTTGCGTGTGATTCCCGGCAAGCTGCTGATTGTCTGGGACGGCTTGGCCGCGCATCGCAGCCGGTTCGTGAAGGATTTTCTAGCGGGCTTGCAAGGAAGAATCCATGTGCTTCGCCTGCCAGCCTATGCGCCGGAACTGAATCCGGTCGAATACATCTGGGCGCATCTGAAGCAGCACGAGTTACCCAACGTCTGCGCCAAGGATCTCTGGAGCCTCGGCGACATCGCACGTAGCCGCCTCAAACGCATGTGCCGCCGCAAGCCGCTCTTGATTGCCTGCTGGAAGCAGTCTTCGCTCAGCTTTTGATCACACTATATTATGCGAAGTTCAATAGATACTTCCTGTATAGGGATCGGCGGGACGTTCGCATCACTAACGGTACAGAGAACGTTGCCGAACAGATAGGAAAGAAGGGCCTAGTGGTGTCCCCGCAACGATTCGACACACGGGACGAGGCAGTAGCAGGGCGTAAAGCCTGGCTGGCTTCATCACCTGTCTTGTAGTGATTCCGCACACCACGCTCTTTCATGGTGCTCAGAATGTCCAGCGTTGCCGCCCAGCTTGCCTTCGCTCTGGCGAATCCGCTTCGATCAAAGACGGCGTCTGACGCTCCCACTCAGCTTGCTCTTCGGCAAAGCGGATGAGTTCAGAAATCTTCATCTTGCTCAGATTGTCAGTCACGTTGCCTGTCTCTTGTTAATTGCCCTACCCTGAGATTCGTCATCTTCTTGAGACACTTTCCTAGTGTGCAAGCCGAAAAACACGCCGAAGAACGTGCTGTTCTCCTCTATGGACAAATCGATAATGCCGCGCAAGGCATCCTGGGCCACGTACATAGGAAGGCTTCGCCTATGGAGATCAATAAACGCTTGCATGATCTTTCCGATATGGTGACAGAACTAGCCGAACTTTATCGATGCGGCGATGATGGGAATTCTATTATTCCGCCGGTCCGGGACAGAAATGGATCGAGTACAAGCCTAGTAAGCTGTCCCGGCGATTTTGTTAGTGATGATCCGGCGCTGGGGATCGGTATAGGTCCAGCGAAAGGGTCTGGCTGATTGGGAATAGGCGCGGATGTAGCGGCGCAGCTTATTGCCCAGATCCGCAATCGAGGTGAAAACGCCACGCCGGATCACGTCGCGCTGAATCTTGGCGAACCAAAGCTCGACCTGGTTCAGCCACGAGGAGTAGGTCGGCGTGAAGTGAAAGCGCACTTGTGGATGCTCCAGTAAGAAGCGCTCGACGTCCTTGGTCTTGTGCGCTGACAGGTTGTCGAGCACGACGTGGATCTCCTTCGCCCAACCAGTACGCGATACCAGCCCTTCGAGAAACGCAACAAACTCCTTACTGGTATGACGGCCCGCTGTCATACTCTGCACTTGGCCGGTCTTCACATCCAGCGCCGCATACAACGACAACGTGCCGTGACGGTAATACTCGAAGCCATGCCGCTCCGCGCGTCCCGGCGATAACGGCAAGACTGGATCGAGCCGGTCCAAAGCTTGTATATCGCCGTCTTCTCATCCACACAAAACACGGCGGCATGCTGCGGCGGATGAAGGTAGAGGCCGATGATGTCTGCCGCTTTCTCCTCAAACTGAGGATCGTTGGATGCCCTAGAGCGGTCGAGCCGGTGCGGCTTCAAACGCAACTGCGTCCATATCCGCTGCACGGTCGACTTGCTCAATCCCAGCGCCGCCGCCATCTTGCGGCACGATCAATGGGTAGATCCATCGGCCGGCTTGCGATGCGTTTGACGCGCGATGCGAGCTTGCAAAGCCGCGTCGGCCACACGCGGTGGGCTGCCCTTGGGCCGTGCATCAAGGCCCTCTCCACCGCGAGATCGTTGGTGCGGTAGTCCGCAGGGACAACATGATCTGCCGGTAACCGTGGCCCGCCGCTAACGCCAGGATCAGTCTCGCTCGGAACACATCACCTGCCGGTAAGCTCCGCGATTGCGCCCACCCCGTCAACTCCCTCCGCTGCTCTTCCGTCATCGTCAGCACTGCCGCCTCCTCACTATGGGACATCCCAAGAGGAGACATCCCAAGAGTGCTAACGTTTCTACCGGGACAGTCTACTAGGCTATATTTGTGGATGTTTGTCTAATTTTAAGCAGAAATGGAGATGAGCCGAGGTGAACATTTTCTTAGAATCCCAGACAAATGGGAGCTTTAAAAGGATAACTTATGGAGCTTCTAATCGGTAATGCTTATTGGACGCCATGTGATCCAGGAGGACCGGTGGAGTTGCTGTCCATCGAGCCCTACCTCTACTGTCGGCAGCAAACCGTCGTTGTGCGGTTTTTACAGAATCATCCTGATGGACGGAAGAGGGGGGACATAGGCCGGTACTTTGCTGCAGCCTTGAGAGATCCTGGACATTTCCTGAACAAGGCCGAAGCGCACACGGCATGATCCCATAACCAAATGTTATCTGAAGGGCGATGCGGAAAGAAGTATGATGACAAATTTACGTTAGCTTTGTTTGACCTACGTGGTGCAACGTCGACTCATCTGCCTGCGGGCAGGACAACTGATCCTGCCTTTCGAGATTGCTGTATTTCGGGGCGGCCCGGGCAGTGAAGTCGGAACGTAAAGAACAATGAAAGAAAAGATTGCAGCGATGTGTCTGAAAGTAAGGTAAATGCCAGTTGGGATAGAGCGCTGGCGGGATGCATCATAATAGATGTAACTCACGGGATATGACGAAAGCTGATGTATGTGTAAATTTCTGGCGAGAGGGCGATCGCACCTGTGAAGCCGAACATCTGGCATGTTTGTCGCGGGCTACCACCCTCAAGCAGGAGATAAAGTTTACTAGCCAACTCTTGATCGCAGTCATCCAAGGAAGACCACTGGCTCTCGACGTTAAGAGAACGTTGTTTCGAATCAGCACCCTTGTAGATGACCTTATTGTTCTAAAGCAATGTAATAACGAACAAGAAAACACCATTCTGAGGGCTGACGATCTTCACCGCGCTTTGGCCCGCGCAAGGGAAGCGATAGAGCAGGCATTATCTTTATCCATTCTTGTGACTCGACCCAAGATCAGAGGCCAATGTAAAAAGCTGATGGAGCGCCTTTCCCAAGTTTTGGCTGACAGGATTCCACTTGACTCCGATACATTGAATACGGCCCAGCGTGATGCGGGTTGATGTAGTCCCACCTGAAGAACTCTGGATGACGAACTACCCGACTTTAGAAAACTGCAGAGTGGTATGTCGGCTATGATCGCCTTGAGCCCGATGCACCAATTGGCGAGACGCACCCCACTGCGTTAATGATTCGCCTTAGCAGAGTCTCTCGAGTTAGATTCCGAGCTAATCGTGACGCTCGTAGCACAGATCACGGGAGCGCCGAGCTTTACCTCAGTGTGCGCGTGTAGAAGCACTAGTACTTACTGGTAATTTGGCCGACATCTCGAAGCAGAATCGTATAAGAAATCCAGCGATTCGGCGATCTCATCGCGTAGAGTCGTCCTCCTCCGCTCGAGCTTACGGAAAACGGCTACAAGCATCTCGGATGTCTCCGCTGTTAGCCAAGCTTTCGGTACACTTTCTACGCAGACTTGCATGCTTGGCAAATTCTCTATAGCTTCGGCCGCCTTTTTACAAAGATAATCCATCGAAAGCAAAGCGTAAAGCTTTTCATCGAAGTAAATCCCTGGTGAACAAACTGCTAGCGTGTCTCTCTGGGATAGCATGCCTGACTCTGCCGAAGTGAAGCTTGAGCTGTGATCGATCATGTAGGCACGAAAATATGGCGAACTGCCAACCCTCACAAAAACGGCTTGCCGCCGTGTCTTTTTTTGAGTCCACAGGTCGAACACAAAGGTAATGGCAAAATCCTCCAGATTCGTGACACGCGGAAGGAGCCTTCGAGGTAAAAAGTCCCAAATGGTTTGTTCGTTGGGATCACAGGGCAGTGGCGATCCTAAGTGAAGCTCACCTTCGACAGGAAACACTTGGCAGCCGCGAACAAAATGAAATTGTTCCCGTTGCTGTATCTCCGAATTGAGCTGAAGCAGGCGGACGGAGGGAGTAGAGACACCTAATTGCTGGAGGATGCGACATGCTATCCACTCATTTATAAGCGACAGGTTTCCTTTGGGGTTCCCGGCGAACTTGGCCACATAGAAAAGATTGTCTTTCCCCTTGATCAGGCAGGCCTGCGATTTGCCACGAAGACGTCGAACGCCAAATTGAATCCTAGTTAAGAGATCGCTCATCACAAACTCTCCTTTCTGACCGCTGCGGCTAATCCGAGCAGCCCAGATTATTCATAGTTCTGGCTGAAGACTGATTAACCGATATTCACGCTACACTTACGGTAATTGATGTTTCCGAGTTAACTGCCACAGTCGGAAGCAAAGCTGCTGCATCAGTAGTAGGGGTTTCTCATTATTAAAATCGCTAAGTTTTGTCTTAGGTCCAATTCCTTCGGTATGGGTGTATAGAGCTGGTGTTATTACAACTGATTGCACTCGATGGCTACTTTAGGACATATGCCCAATCTCGCCCGCTAGCTTGCCTCATTGTGTAGCGGTTGAGGCGGCACTGTCACATCGAGCAGATGAGAGTCTGATTGGGCGGCAGCCAATCCTTCGTGGTTTACCGGGTTCCGGAGGAGGCCATTTCGCAATGAGGTTGGCTGTACTTCAACTGTGCTGTGAGCTTCCGGGGAAATGGAACTGCTGATAAATCCCTGGGAGTGCAGTTAGGCTATGAGATCATCCGGCGGCGTTGGTGCGAGACGTTTGACGCCTTGTTATGCCGTCGAATTGAAACGGAGACGGCCCAAGCTGGGCGACAAATGAAGTGATTCCTCGGCGCTGCGGGTTAGACAGTAAGGCGCGACCGGCATTCTCGGCGTCAACGCCATCGTCAATTCCAACCTCCCGGAAGCTCACGGCAAAGTTGAAGACAGCCACACTCATCGCGAAATGGCCTCTTCTGGAACCCAGTAACCGCGATACGAAATTCGTAGCATATTGTCAGGATCTCATCTACTCGACGCGACCGTGTCTCTGGAATCAGTTTCAATAAGCTCCTAACGCCTTCCCCAAGTGCAGCAGAGGACCACGAGTGATACCTGGAGGATAGGGTGTTCAGTTTCCTCTGATTGCCGACTGTGTAGGTATACAGGATATTCTGGTTCCGACATTTTAAAGTACGAGTGCACTTCTCTTAGCGAGAAGGGTTATTTGGTTGGAACGGCTATTTCGTTTACTCTTTTGTTTTGTGTTGCTGATAGCTCCTTTGAGGTTAGTGAGGGGTCAGACGGCGTCAGCAACACCGCCGATGGAGCTATGGTTGTGGTCTCACAGTTACATTGTGAATGCGGCCGCGGTGCAACAGAACGAGGCACGAATCGATCAGGCGGTTTCGGAAGGGTATACCGGCATAGTATTTTGGGACAGCAGTTTCTCCTTCATGTCTGCGCCTTTTTGGACTGCGCAAAACGTAAGTTACCTGCAGCAGGTGATCGACTATGCCGAGTCGAAAGGACTGAAAGCAACTGCAACGGTGGCTCCGTATGGAGCGGCTCAGGATGCATTGCAGAATAATCCGAATTGGGCCGAGTCACAGCGTGTATTTGGAACTCAGTTTCAAGTGAGTGCAGATGGCGCGACCCTGCAGCAGATCAGTGATTTTCCTGGGCTGCAGAACCCCGGAATCGAGAATGGGCAGACGGCGTGGTTCGGCATGAACGACGCGGGCGTGAGCGTAGACTGCACGACCAGCCACACCGGGTCCTGCTCGGCATTGATTGAGAATGCGCCGAATAATGCGCGGCTGGTGCAGTCGTTTCCGGTGCATCCGTGGCGGCAGTATCACGTACGGTTTTGGTACAAGTCGCAGGGCTGCGGCGGCTGCAATCCGAATATTTACATTTACGATGCGCAGAACATGAATGAGGTCCGGTTCAATACCTCGTTCAACGCGAACGGAGGACAAAATTGGACGGAGATCGATTACACGATTAACTCCCAGGCGAGCACCGAACTGTTGATGTATCTGGGCAACTGGGGCGGGAACACCGGGTCACTTTGGTTCGATGATATTAGCGTTGACGAAACAGATCTCATCTTTTTGACGAGGCGATCGGGCACACCGATCAAGCTTTACGATCCGCAGAACCCCAATACGGTTTATCTAGAAGGAACGGATTTCAACTATATTGCAGATCCTCAGATGGTAAATTGGCGAACACCTTTCACCAATTTGTGGCACACGCCCCCCACGATCACTCTGCCCACGACGACTACTCTCAAACCCGGTCAGATCGTAGCGCTCGACTCTTACGCCGTCACAGTGCTTCCTGGCGAACAGGTAGGAATGTGCCTGACGGAGCAGGGAACACTGGATTGGCTTAAATCCAACGCGCAAGCAATCAATGCGATGCTTCCAGCCGACGCCGGAATCATGATGCAGTATGACGAAATGCGGCAAATGAACTCCTGTGGGAGTTGCCGGGCAAAGGGCCTAACCCCGGGCCAATTACTCGCGTGGCATGTTCAACAGAGTACAAATCTCTATCAATCGGTACATCCCGGCACTCCGCTCTATGTCTGGAGTGACATGTTTGACCCATTTCACAACGCCAAGGACAACTATTTTTACGTGGAGGGAGATATCTCCGGTTCTTGGGAGGGGCTTTCTTCAAGTATCTCTGTCATGAACTGGAATTTGGGAAACTTACCCAATTCGCTCACGTGGTTTTCAGGATTAAACCCAGCGCAGCCGACGCCGCACCAACAGATGATTGCGGGATATTACGACAACGGCAACGGAGCCTGGAGCGCGCAGACCGAACTTGCCCAAGCCTCAGGTATTCCCGGTGTTACAGGTCTGATGTACACCACCTGGGGAGATGACTATTCGCAAATGGCCCAGTTCGCTGCCGCGGCCAAAGCGGCATGGCCCTATTACGTAGCGAGCTTAGCTCCGTCCAAGGGGAACATCACTGGTGAAGTGACGGACGCATCCGGCGGAGCAATTCCTGGAGCGACCGTATCCCTTTCCAATGGCACACTTACCTGGAACACGACGACGAATGGCTCGGGAAACTACTCCTTCGCTAACTTGCCTTCCGGCACTTACACGTTACAGGTCGCTAGTTTCGGGTACAACAGCTATGCCAACAGCTCGGTACAGGTCCCGACCATCACGCCGGCGACTCCCGCCAGTGGAAACACCGTGAACCTCGGGATTCCTTTATCTCAACCTTCTACGTTTCCGTCGATCCGTATTAAGTGCGGGGGCTCCGCGATGACAGACGAGCAGGGAAATCAATGGCTTGCCGATACGAACTACGATTCCGGGGGAGCCGCTGCTCCGGCAGGAATCACGGTCTCTAACACGCCCACGCCTTCGTTGTATGCATCGCAGCACTCTAATAACGGGAACTTCACCTATAGCTTCCCGGTACCCAATGGCAACTACGATCTGACGTTAAAGTTTGCAGAACTTTATGACAGTGGGCCGAAGCAGCGCCTGTTCAACATTGTTGTCAACGGGAACATGGTGGATCAAAACCTAGACGTATTCACTGCCGCAGGCGGTCAGGATCGGGCCTATGATCTGAAGCTTCCGATTGTGGTTACAAATCAGTGGATTACGATTCAATTTCAGGCAGTCGCCGATCACCCCATTGTGAATGCCCTCGAAATCGATGCGGCAGGCACTTCGTTCGTTTTGCCAGGCAATATCGCCGGGCAAGTTCTTAACTATGAAGGGCAGACCGTGCCGGATGCCCCGGTGACACTTTCCACCGCAACCACCACCTTTACGACGACCACGGACAATGCGGGCAACTTTTCCTTTTGGGATCTCACGGCGGGAACCTATACCTTGCAAGCCAGCGGATTCGGCTATGCTCCCGCGGCTACAGTGACGGTCCCGGTCACAGCGGGGAACACAGCAACAGCAACAGTGACTTTGCCGCAGCCTCCGACGCCATTGCCGATTCGCATCAAATGCGGCGGGCAGTCCTTAACAGACGAGGCAGGAAATCACTGGGCTTCCGATCTTGGACTTTATGATGATGGAAGCGAGGGCTGGACCGCGAACAGCATCGCCAATACGGCAACGCCCTCAGTGTACCAGTCAGAGCGGTGGATGAGCGGTCCGATGACATACCGGATTCCAGTGCCCAACGGAACTTATAATCTGGTGCTAAAGTTCTCCGAACTGTACTGGTCGGCACCAAATGAGCGTGTTTTCAATGTGGTGGTTAATGGAACACTGATAACAAAAAATCTGGACGTGTTTGCAGCGGCGGGAGGAGCTTTTACCGCGTACGACATTACGATTCCTGTGTCTGTTACCAATCAGTGGGTCACGGTTGAACTCGATCCTGTTGTTAACAACCCTAAAATCGATGCCATTGAGTTGGACCCGGTGCAGGTCGGGCCCAGCACTCTCACCGGCACGATCCAGAATAATGCTCAGCAGCATGTGGCTGGAGCAATGGTCTGGCTCACGAACCATTCCTATCGCCGAAGCACCACCAGCGACGCTTCGGGAAACTTCACCATCGGGAATCTTCCTTCGGGAACTTATACCCTGCAGGTAGCCGCTCCCGGCTATATTGCCTATACGTCCTGGTCGGTGCAGATCGACCCGGCCGTGTCGACCACCATCAGCGTGCCGTTAGTGGCGACTGATCCCTCCTTCACCCCCCTTCGGGTCAACTGCGGGGGGCCGGCGTTGGTAGACGGGTTGAAGCAAAGCTGGGTTTCCGATGATGGCTATTATCAGTACGGCACCATTGGCGGCGACAGTGCTGATATCAGCAACGTCGCTAATCCAGAAATCTACAAACTACAGCGCTGGATGAGTGGCGATCTCAACTACAACTTCAATTTGCCGAACGGCAATTACATGGTGATCTTGAAGTTTGCGGAAACCTACTTCAACAGCCCCGGCCAGCGTGTCTTTAACGTGATCGTAAACGGCACGAAAGTTGTGCCGAACTTCGATGCCTTTAAGGCAGCAGGCGGCGCCAATCTCGCCTATGACCTGCCGGTCCAGGTCACCATCACCAAGGGCGCTCTGAACGTCCAGCTGCAACAGATCATTCAAAATCCTTCCCTGGCGGCCATCGACATCGAAGCCATCTTGCCGGGAACCATTGCTGCGGTGAGCCCGCAAGCGCTGACCTTCGGCAGCCAAAACCTTGGGCTCGCCGGGTCCTCGCAGCCCGTCACCGTTTCCAATCCGGGAAATGCTCCTTTGTCGATCGCCGGCATCGGAGTCACCGGAGCGAACCCGTCCGACTTTTCGCTTCAAAACGGGTGCGGCGCAATCTTGGCCGTACATGCCCAATGCACCGTGCAGGTCACCTTCCAGCCCACCGCTGTCGGCGCGCGGTCCGCGACCCTTGTGCTGCAATCCAATGCCGGCCCCCAACCGGTTGCCCTGTCCGGTACCGGCTTCGGTACTCCGCAGGCCATTCTTGGTGCCACCAGCCTGATCTTTGGCGCCGTGAATCTCACTGCGTCCAGTTCTGCTCAGGACATCACTATCTCCAATGCACAGGGCACAGCTCCACTGACCATTGCTAGTGTTTTACTCGCGGGAGTGAATCCAAAGGATTTTATTGTTCTGAATTCCTGCGGGACTGTGATTGGTCCCGGCGCAAGCTGCTCCATATCGATTCAGTTCTCGCCGGCCGCTTTGGGACCACGCCAAGCGACTTTGATTATCACTGACAATGCCAACCCCTCGCCGCAGATTGTCGTGCTTACCGGCACCGGTGGAAGTGCCTCGCAAGCCTTAGAAATCTTCAGCCAGTCCAGCGGCAAAGCTCTTGACATGACCGATTCTTCGCTTGCGGACGGAGCTCCGCTCCAACAGTGGGATTACTGGGGCGGCGTCAATCAGCAATGGTTCCTCATCTCGATCGGGAACGGCTACTACGAGATCCAAAATAAACTGAGCCTAAAAGTACTGGAGGCCGCTAACGCCTCCTTGTCCGATGGCGCTCCGATTCAACAGCGGGAGTATCTCGGAACCGATAATCAACAGTGGCTGATTGTTCCCCTCCCAAATGGATACTACAAAATCCTAAACAAATCGAGCGGAAAGGTCCTCGATGTACCGGCCTCCTCCGCTGACAACGGTACGAAGATCGATCAAGGGGACGATAACGCCGGGCCCAATCAAGCCTGGGCGTTCGTTCCTGCTCAGCCAACGGCGGCGGAACAGACACCGTCGACGCCTGCAACACCGGTTATGCCTGCAACGCAAGCTGGCTCTGAATGCACGGTGCTGAGTTTCGCGGCAGGTCCTAATCCGATCTTCACCAATGATACTTACGGCATCACGACCGTGACTGCGAACGCAACGTGTGCGTACGACATCCGCATAGGCTCACCAAGCGGCATAGTTTTTGCGACAGGCAACGGGTATAGTTCAACGCTAACCGGTAATTGGGTAAGCGACGGAATGCAGTTTTACTTACAACAGAGCGGGAACACAACTTCACAAGGTACATTGGCTCCGCCAATCATTGTTCACCTGAAACCGGGTCAGCCCGGTCTGGCGTGCCTTGCCACTGCCTTTACAGCAAGTCCTAACCCTATTATCGCCAAAGGTCAGTATGGCCAAACCACGATAACAGCTGTCACCAACTGCTCGTTCGATATCCGTATCGGATCTCCTGCCGGTCCGGAATTTAAGGAAGGGCGAGGATATGCCGCCCTTCTCACAGGAAACTGGGTGACCAACGGAATGACTATGTACCTTCAGCCGCACGGAGATACGAGCGCCTCCGACACCCTTGCGACTTTGAAGCTCGTTATACAGGCACCTCCGCCCGGATGCACAGTGAACGACTTCTCGTCGCCCAACAATCCCATTTCCACGACGACACGCCTCAATCAAATCACGGTCAAAGCTGACGCCACTTGTGCCTATGACGTTCGTGTCGGAAGTCCATCTGCGGCCCTGCTCGGCCGTAGTTCCGGTTCGTCCTCTTTTACCACTGGCACGTGGGTCACAAATGGAATGACCTTCTTCCTCCAGCAAAGTGGAAACACAAGTGCTGCCGGCACCCTCTCCACTCTGACCGTAAACACAAAGCTTCCTGATCAAATCTCCTCACGCTGCGCAATCACCAACTTCACAGCGCTTGACAATCCGATCATCAGCGCTACAGGTTCAGGTCAGACAGTAATTAATGTTAACGTAAGTGCTGGATGCGCATGGGATCTTCGCATCAATGATTCTGCGGGGGCTCTTCTTACGTCAGGATCTGGAAGTGGATCGGCAACCGCGACCGGAGTGACTGACGGTACCACGTTTTATTTACAACCGCACAATGATACAACTTATGCCGATATTGTATCGATCTTAACCGTCAGGGTAAGGTCGGAAGTAACAAATGCTTGTATTGTCTCAGTTTTCGACGCCAGCACTATTCAATCCGATAGTAGCTTCGGCGTTTCCACGATCACTGCAAATGCAACGTGTCCTTACGATATTCGCGTCAACGCCCCCAACGGTGCGCTTTTTGGTTCTGGCAAGGGCTTCACTTCCGCTAACACTGGGCCTTGGGTTATATTCGGACAACAATTCTTTCTGCAACAAAAAGGAGATACGACCTCGGATGGTACGTTGGCCAGCCGATCAGTAGTCGTGCTCCCATAAATCCGGCAATAATGCTGGTGAAGTGTAAATGTGATGGCGAAAGGCTTTGACAATAAAGTATGCAAGACATTCCAATAGACGAGAATACGTTCATCGTCGAAGTAACTGACATGGAAGTGATAATACCGCGGGGCAGCTTATGCGTTTTCCGAGGTGGAGTTGCAAGTTGGAGAGACGGTGATCTAGTTCTTGTTCAGAACGGGTCCTTTCCCGACCAGAATTCATACTGTGTCAAGCGATACCGAGGACAAGAAAAGCATGAGAAAGATGGTCTTCTCTATTTCTCTACGTGGTTAGAAAGCCTTAACTCCGGCGAGCAATACCAGAGTTCCGGTTACGACGAATATATAGTGGCGCAGTTTATTTGCATCTTAGAGTAGTTGCCTGTGCTGGCGGATCCGAACCAAAAGAGGATCGGACATCGCTAGGGAAGTTTGATTAAGTTTGGCATCACAGCCTGTTTGGATAAAGTTGTAGATGTGGGTAGGGGTGATGCGGCAGCAGACACTGGCGGTAGCAGCGGATAGCAATTTCGAGAAATACCGCAAGCCGACACGGCACGAAGTCTTTCTTGCGAGGTGGATCGGATCGTGCCGTGGGCGCGGCTGTCGGCATCGATTGAGCCGCATTATCCGATGATTTCGATGCTCAGATCTGGGTTCTCCCGCACTTTCGATACTACTGGCGAATTGAACATGTCTAGTCCGAAATGTTTTAACTTGGCAGACATGTGCCTCCTTCCCCAAACGAGTTTTGTCATTCCCGAACAGACGCAAAGAGTCGCGCGCGCCGCTTTTCGGAACGGTTCGCTATGTATACGAATCGCCGATGAACTCGGAGCGATCTTCCGAGATGAGCAGTTTGCTCACTTATTTCGTAAGCATCACATGAACACCACTGGCGCAGGTGGGACGGAGCGCCCATAGTGGGTGCATGGGAAAGCAAGCCGAGGTTCGTGAAGCGTGGCGCCCGGCGCTTAGCCGAGCAGGAACAGAGTAGAGTATCGATCCGTGCTTATTGCAGGGAGCACGGGTTGGGCGAGCATTCGTTTTACGCGTGGCGCCAGCGGTTGCGGAGTGATGGCGCAGTCAAGTTCGCATTGGTTGAGAGCAAGCCTGTTAGCGAGCCGCCGAAGCTGTTGGAATTGGTTCTGAGCGGAGGCGCAACGCTACGTGTTCCGTGTGAGGAAGCGGCGCTTGGGCTGCTGCTGCGGGTGCTGCGGACAGAGCCGTGATTTGCCTGCCTGCCAGCGTGCGCGTTTATCTATGCACAGTACCGTGCGACATGCGCCGGAGCTTCGACGGGCTGCATGGGCTGGTGACGAGCGTGATGGAACTCGACGCCCTGGCGGGACACTTATTTGTGTTCTCGAACCGCAAACGCGACCGGGTGAAGATTCTGTATTGGGATCGCGACGGGTTCGCGGCGTGATCGAAACGCCTGGAGGAAGGTACGTATGCGATGCCGTTTACGGGCGGCAAGGAGCGGCGTGCGGAGATCGGCTCGCAGGAGTTGAGCGCGCTGTTGAGCGGCATTGACCTGAGCGAGGCCAAGCGGCGCAAGCGATATCGCGGCAACCCATCCGAGGCCGCGTAAAGATTGGCCCGAAATGCATTATTGCTTTGTGAAAAAGACATAAAGCACTTACAATCTACTTAGTGCCGGTCGATAAGAACAGCTTGCCGCGAGATCCGGATATCTTGCAGCAGATGCTGGTCGATCTCACGGCGCAACTGGACAAGACGCAGCGCTTACTGCAGCAGTTTCTCGCCGCCCGGAGCGGTACACGAAGCGAACAGTTGAGCGCGGACCAACCGCGGTTGTTTGCGCAGGAACTCGGCATCGGCGCAGCATCTCAGCCCGAACCGGAAGACAACGATATGGACGGCGATCCGCCAGCGGCAACCGGGAGCGGAGACAAGAAGCCGCGCGGACGGCAACCGCTGCCCCGGCACTTGAAGCGCGAACGCATGGTGCACGATCTGGCGGAAGGCGACAAGCAATGCCTCGATTGTCATCAGGATCTGCGGCACATCGGCGAGGAAGTCAGCGAACGCTACGAGTACATTCCGGCGCAGATGCTGGTGATGGAAGACGCGTGCCAGAAGTACGCTTGCGCGTGCAGGATTGTCACGGCGGTCAAGCCCGCACAGCTGATCGAGAAGAGCATGGCTTCCGCCAGTGTTTTGGCACAGGTGATCGTGCGCAAAGTAGCGGATCACCTGCCCGTACACAGGTAAGCGAAGATGTTCCGCCGCTTCGGTGTCGAGTTGCCGGATCAGACCTTATGCGGATGGCTGCGGCAAAGCGCGGAGTTGCTCGAACCGTTGTATCGGCGGTTGAAAGCGTTTGTGCTGTCGTCGTGGGAACGGATGACACGCCGGTCAAAGTGTTAGATCGCACATTGCCGCATGCGCGCAAGGGAAGATTCTGGCCTTATGTGGGCGACCGCGAACATCCGGCGGCGGTTTACGATTACACGCCCACGCGGGAACGCGCCGACCGGAGAAGTTCCTCGCTACATACAAAGGCTATTTACAAGGCTACAAGGTACATCTGACCGAAACCTGCGAGGAAGGTACACCGCATCTGATCACCCACGTCGAGACGACACCGGCCTCACTAGGGGACGAGAAATGACCACGAAAATCCACGCCGCACTCGCTCGAAAAACTCTTTTGCCGAACACGCATCTGGTAGACACCGACTACGTCGATGGGCCTTTACTGGCGGCCAGTCGGCGCGACTATGGGGTGGAGTTACTAGGGCCGACGCGAGGCGATTATCATTGGCAGGCACGCCAGCAAGAAGGCTTCGCGGCCAGCAACTTCATTATCGACTGGCAGAAATAGCAGGCCATTTGTCCACAAAAGCGCAACAGCGTGAGTTGGACGCCAACCAAAGACCGCAGCGATCGGGATGTGATTAAGATCAAATTTGCTTCAGCTGATTGCGGCGTCTGCGTGAGCCGCACACGGTGCACGCATTCAAAACGCCCGCGCCGCACACTTACGATCCGGCCAGAACAAGAATTTCTCGCATTGCAAGCGGCTCGTATCCGAGAATCTGGCGAGGAGTTTGCCCGACAATATCGAATGCGGGCTGGCATAGAGGGCACGATCTCGCAAGGAGTCCGAGCCTTTGGGCTGCGCCGATCCCGCTACTTCGGACACTCCAAAACTCATCTCCAACACGTCATCACGGCCGCAGCCATCAACTTGGTGCGATTGGTTGCATGATTTGCAGGCGGCATCCTGCCAGAACTCGAACACCTCCGTTGATTGCCGTGATCCAGTCTGCTTCCACTTAATTGAATTCGCCAGCAGTATCAAATTAGCGGAAGAGCCCACGCCGGAGCATCACAATCATCCGAAGGCGGGCAACGGTCGCCGCCCAGTGGGAGTGGAGCGGATGCGGGGGATTTATTTTCTGGAGCAGTGGTTCAACTTGTCGGACCCCGCTGTGGAAGAAGCACTCTATGAATCGGCCTCGATGCGGCAGTTTGCAGGGATCGATTTGGGGCAGGAGCCGGTGCCGATGAGAACACCATTGCCGGTTCCGTCACCTGCTGAAGAAGCATCGGTTGGGCGGCATCATGCTCGACACGGTCAACGATCACCTGGGCGCGCGCGGCATCAAGATTGAGACGGGAACGATTGTGGACGCAACCATTATCCATGCGCCCAGTTCGACCAAGAACAAAGAAGGCCAGCGCGATCCGAAGATGCACCAGACGAAAAAAGGCAACCAGTGGTACTTCGGCCTGAAGGTGCACGTAGGCGTGGACAGCAGGCCGAAGCTGGTGCATTCGGTAGCGACCTCGGCGGCCAGCGTGGCCGACAAACATATGTTGCCGGACCTATTAAAATAGCGGAGAGCGTAGGGTTTGCGGCGATGCGGCTTATCAGGGGCGAAGCAAAGCGATTCGCGAAGCTGCTCCCATGGCCCAGGACATGACCCATCGCCGGACAAAATTCAAGAACTATGTGAACGAGTTACAAAAGAGAAAGAACACCACCAAGTCTAAAGTAGGAGCTAAAATAGAACACGTCTTCCGGGTACTGAAGCGGCAATTTAGCTTCGACAAGGTGCGATACCGCGGCCTGGTGAAGAATCACAACCGGCTGTGCGCCTGCTTTGCTCTAATCAATCTTTACCAACACCGCAAACAGCTACTTATGCAGAGGGCATGTGTGTCCCGAGGCCGGAGAAGGGCCTCGGAACCACAGAACAACCCACACAGGTCTCGTTTTCAGGGATATTGTTCTGCATACAGCTTGCCGATCGGCACACACGCATCCTCACCGTAAACTCAAGCACCTGTGCAGAGGCTCCCTGGACCGTCTCTTTGCCGTTTCAGCATCAGCCGGTATCCCGTTGGTCCACCGCAGTGCTCCGGGGAAGCCGCGTCTCGGCCACCCAAGCAGTGGGAGTGTGATCCTTCCTCTTCTACGCCGTTCTCAATAACCAGGATGCGAATGCCACATTCCTACAAGTCCAGGGTGTCGCAGATGTAGAGGAACTCTTCCTGCCGGCGGAGCTTCAGTTCCTGCAGGGCTTTCGATCTCGTCTTCCGCCGGAAGCTGTTAAACGCTTGGCGTGGACGCGAACGATGTGTCCCATATCGCTATCCCAGTCGAGGATAGCTCCCATGACTTTGTGGAATTCTGGGGATTCCACGTGATCCGGAAGCGAGAGAAGGCGGATCACCATAGGGCTTACTTGACATAGAACCGCCCGTGGAATCAAGCGAAGGGGTATTCCCATAGGGCTATGTCATCTTTCCTCTGCCCCTCGACTCTTTGCAGGACTCGGTTCGTATCGTAAAAAACCAACGACCGGACGATTCGCTGGTCGTGATCGAATTGAACAATGAAGAATGGCTGTGCACAGCCGAAACGCTATTGGCTTCGCTCGCCGCCCAAATAGACTTAGCATAAGGAATTCAAGCCAGGGCTTTGCGGTACTGCCTTTACTTCCGAACAGATCCTTGCCATCGTTCAAAGTATCAGGTAAGGTGCCGGCAGAAATTTCTTCATGCGAAATTGCTGCAGAAGCATGTTGTCTGGCGCTTCCTCCGCGCATCTTGGCGTGATCTGTCTTGCTGCCTCGGCGCGTCCCGTAGAAATCAAACCTGACTTCGGTGTATCGTCCTGGAACGAGACGGAACTCGGCTTCTTTTGCAGGCATCCGAGGCACTTTCTTTAGGAAGCGTAGCCGGGATCGAAGACCAGGACGTTTACTGTGTCGGAGAGATCGTGGCGTGCACGGAACGGGAAGATGGAACGTGGATCGTGTCCGTAGCCATAGAGCAGGCCATCACGAGCCTGCAAAGTTTGATGAAGCTGCACCAGTAAGGCATAAGCAGCACCCGGTAATCGATATGCGCCTGGAAAATATAGAGGCGCCCTACGCTCATTCCCCGTTTGCAGTGACTGGAGTTTACGAGTAGAACGCGCGATGGACATCAGCACGGGAATCGCTCCTCACGCCTATCTTAAGTTCGGCCAATCTGGAACGATCAATGGCCAGCACTGGCCACACAAGAGAAGCTACGAGCGTTCGTCATATAAAAAGTCTGGCCGCGAGCACTGTTCTAAACAGAAGCAAGTCACCGCTGATCTGATCGTGGTGCCCCGGCCTGTAAATAGGGAGTGCATTCCTCTTTACAAGCTCGGGCAATAGCGGAAAGAAAAATCGCGACCGCTAAGAAGGCGTTAAAGACGTCTTCGGCAATGGCCAGCGACAAAAATTTGATTGTGACGATGCGCGGGGGGAGTGCCGGACTCGTCAAAGCCGAACAGGGCACGGCTGCTCACCCAGTTCGTTTTTCTCGCTCGGTTGTCCTGGCTGAGAGTTCTGTTGAGAGTTCTCGTGAGATGAAGACACGTTCATGCTGTGAGAGAAGCTTCCCCGCAGCGAAGCAGGAAAGTTTTCGAGACTTCTATGACAGAGCAGCAACACTATTGCTTACAGGCCACCACTATAGCGGTGTATTGGAACGAAGGAAAGGGACAGCATACCCACATCCCCGCCGGAGCGATCCTCTCCCGTGCCCGTACTCCGGAGGACTGCTTTCCCTTTGTGGAAGTTCTTTGGAATTCCCGGTTCCTGAAAATGTTTGCCGAGGATTTCCAGAAGCGCGCCCAACTGGTTTCGTCCTAAAGGTCTCCTTTTTTTATTCGACCTTTGTACTCCTGCCAGTCTTCTGGGAATCGCTGCATCGTTTGCCGCCATCGAGAGTAGTCGCTTGAGTCGGCAAGGAGATCAGTTTTCGTGGCACAGCGAACTTCACGAGACTAGCTAAGTCGTGAAGATCCAGCTTGCGCATCAACCGGCGCGATAGCTGTCCACGGTCTTCGGGCTCAACGATAAGCGCGCGGCAATCTCTTTCGCGCGAACCCCTTCTGAGCAGGGAAAACATCTGATATTCCCGGCTGAAGGAGCCGAACGGAATTTTCTCTGATTCCCACGGGTACTTCCCTCCACGAAAGACTGCATGTCGATGGAAGAAGAATGTAAATGCCTCCACCCATCATGTGCCGGAGGGCATCTGCCATCTGTAGCGGCACATCTGTTTTTAAAATGTAGCCGAAACCTCCGTACCGGAGCGCTTTGAGCGCGGCTTTTTTGTCTTTGCTTGGCGGTGAGAACCGTGTATTTGGTCCGTAAAGTTTTTTCCGGACCCGCCGGATAATTCTGTTGACGGCCATGTCGGACAAATCCAGATCCCAAAGGGTTCCGGTACCTTAGGCGGCAACGTGCGGAGTGGTTTTTGAAAGGAAAGCGGGAGCGCTGGCTGATCTCTTTAACAGGCAGTGTCGCAAATAGGTAAGTGCGGGTGCGAAGAAGCGTGGCGTGCTTAGCATCACACAGGTAAGCCGAAGGCGCGGTTCACAAATCGGACTTGGCCGACGATGTCGCCCTTGTTTAGCCACCGGATCTGTCCCTTACGAATCATGTGCATTGCTTCCTAATCCTGGATCGTATGGAGTGCGCCTTCTACGGAGCGGAACCATTGACTGGCCACGATGCGCTTTTTGATGAACCGGTGGTCTTGCTCGATCACATTATTCAGGTAAGGTGATCGGCGACAGTAGCAAGTTTTGGATAGTTCACCGGTCTGTTTCAGTTCGACGATGACGGAAGGATACGCGGGATGGCCATCGACGCTGATCACTCTTGGCCGAAGATGCCCCACACGCCACCAGGCAAGCTGCAGGAAGTGCTTGGCCGCGACCCGGTCACGACACGGTGACAATAGGAAATCGATGGTGTTGCCTTCCGAATCCAGCGCCCTATATAGATAGGTCCGCTTGCCGGCAGCCCGAACATAGGTTTCATCCACGCGGCAGGACCGGTTCGGATGTCGTACGCGATGACGTACTTTCTGGTTCAGAACCGGAGCGTACCGCAATACCCAGAGAGCGATCGTAGAATGGTCGACACTCAGCCCACGCTCGGTCATGATCTCCTCTAGATCACGGTAGCTGAGCGAATGCCGAAGATACCGGCGTACACAGCACGATCACTTCGTCCTAAAAAGTTTCGTCCTCGGAACAGTATTGGCCGTTTCTTTCGCACTGGGCCTACCTTGCCAGCCGGCTTTCACTTTTTGCGACACTACCGATAGGGGGCTCTCGCAATTTGTCGATAGCCATCGCAGTCTCCTCACGCTTCCCTCTGAGATATCCAGCCGCCCCGCAATGAGCCAGTCGGGTTCGTGCGCCAAAAGAATCGCTTGCGTTTCTTCGCTTCTCCACCAGTTGTTTGGGCGCAAGCGCTTTCCGAAGAGTCGCTTATTCCATTCGCTTACGGTACCGAGATTGAGATCGTATTTCGCGGCAAAATCCGTTAAGGTGCTGGAGGCCAATTCTGGTGATTTCTCGATCCACCAGGCGGAGACTTCGGAATAATAATCGAGGCCAATAATGCGCCGAAGACGTTTGAGTGCCGTATAGCTGATAGGAAGGGCTCTCGCGGCTTTGCCACGCGCAAGAAAGGTATTAAGGATGTAGTTCCGCAGTGCCCGCGTGAGAATAATCTGCGGACCACCCATCCCTTTACCGCGAGCACCTTCCGGCCAACCGATCAAAACATCGAAGCCAAGTCCGGTGCGGCGAACTTCCCGCACATCGAAGGGGTAACCGCTGTAATCCCGGCAATAGCCGATGATGATAGCAATTCTAGCCATTGTTCTTAGGTAGTTATTAATCCGCGATGATGTTCGTGTAGCCGATAAGATCATCCTCCTCATCGAGCAGGGCAAAAATGCGTTTCGGCTCGTTCGCGACTCTTCCGCGAATGTCTTCTACCCTGTCCGGCAAGACATCTACTCCCAATTCCACCAGCTTTGCGCCGACATCTGAAAGCGAGCCGCGCATAGCGTCCACCAGGTCGTCCTCATTTGCCCACCGTTCACCGCTACCAGGCACCAACTGATATTCTCCAAAGCCAGACGGAGAGGGCTTAATGCGAGCCTCGCTATAGGGCAATGCTAGTAGCAAATAGGTGGTTGCATTCTTGTCGCAATATGCCACACCTGCCGTGTTTAACCGATCATTCAAATCGGCCTCGGCCGCTTCGGTTAAACGATAAAGCAACATCCTTTCTGTAAATTCATTTAATCTTGTTCGGGTGGGTGCAAGTTAGTCATTCCCAAGTAAATCTTCTCGGTCTCCCATTCCTCACTAATCTCCATGAGCACCGCACTGACGAGACGAAGCAGCGAGGCTTCGTTCGGAAATAAGGTGGCCACGCGTGTTCGGCGTTTCAGTTCTTTGCTGACTCTCTCCATTATTAACTTTCGCGTAATATAGCGGAAACCAAATGGAACGGTGGGGATCTTATGTATATGGGAAACCAGCGTGGAGTGGCTCGGGACTTCGATGCGCTGGAGGCGCGGCGCATGAGCGCTTTGGAGCTGATGCGCGAAGGGCGCAACAACAGTGAGATTGGCCGCCAGTGGAGGTCGCCAATCAGACCGTAAGCCGTTGGCGCAAAGAATACAGCACCGGCGGCAAGAAGGCTCTGGTCCAAGCGGGGCGGGCCGGGCGCAAGCCGTTGCTGGACGCCAAACAAAGTAAGACATTGACGAGCAGACTGCTGGCGGGTCCCGAAAAACTCGGCTACGAAACACCGCTTTGGACGTGCGAACGCGTGGCCGATCTGATTGCGCAGGAGTTCGGCGTTCACTACCATCCGGGGCACGTTTGGCGCATTTTGCGCGGTTTGGGCTGGAGCCCACAACGTCCGGTGGGCCGGGCGCTGGAGCGCGATGAGAAGGCCATCCGCCAATGGAAGCGGATTACCTGGCCGGCTGCTAAAAAAAAGCCCTCACGGAAGGGCGAACTATCGTCTTCGTTGACGAAAGCGGATTGACGCAGAAACCGCACCGCTGTCGCACCTGGGCCCCACGTGGCCAAACCCCCATCCTGTTTCATCACTTCAACTGGAAGAACTTGTCGCTGATTGCTGGTCTCAGCAGATGGAGTCTGCACTTTGAACTCTTGGCCGATACCGTCAAGAGTCCGCAGGTGGTGATCTTCCTCGAAAAACTGCTGCGCGTCGTTCCCGGCAAACTGCTTATTGTCTGGGACGGCTTGGCGGCGCACCGTAGCCGCTTGGTGCAGGACTTCCTAGCCAGCCTGCAGGGAAGGATTCACACCCTTCGGCTGCCAGCCTATGCGCCGGAGCTGAATCCTGTCGAATACATCTGGGCGCACCTCAAACACCACGAGTTGCCCAACGTCTGTGCCAAAGACCTTTGGAGCCTAGGCGATATGGCACGCCACCGGCTAAAGCGCATGCGCCGCAGAAAGCCCCTTCTCATGACCTGCTGGCAGCAATCTTCACTTAGCTTTTGACTACGCTATATTATGCGAAGCTCAATAAGTTCGAAGTACGCAATCGCCGGCGGTGCGTTGGCGGGAAAGTAAACACAGTGAAACTGTCGGCCACGTTGACTTCCATCCAGGCGCTCAGCTTCGGTGCCCGCTGCGCGTACTTGTCCACCGTCTGACGCAGGCGACGCTCCGCGTCCAGCCGATCTGTAGATTCGAAAATCGCCCGCAAACCAATGGCGACCTCGCGGCTCATCTCGAGTCGCGGCACGTAATGCCCGGCATTCTGCTGCAGATGAAACTGGCAGCGTTGCCAGGGCAGGCCGGGAAAGCGAGCCTCGCGCGCCGCCTTCAGGCCAGCATGATCGTCGCTGACCAGCAACTGCACGCCGGATAAACCGCGCGCCTGCAGCCCAGCGAAAAAGTCTCGCCAGTGCACCTCCGCTTCACTCAAGGAGACGCTGACGCCGAGTACCGTGCGGTTCCCGCTTTCATCGACTCCGAAAGCCATCAACACGGCGCAGGAAACTACCGCTCCGCCGTGCCGGATCTTTTCGTAGCGGGAGTCCAGGAACACGTACGGCACCTCCCGAGCGGGCGGTTGCGCCACTTGTTCAACTCCTCATCCAGCAGCCGACTGGCCCGGCTCACCTGTGTGCTGGACACCTCCAGCCCACACAACTCACTCATCACCGCCGTTACCTTGCGGGTCGACACACCCTGCACATACATCTCGGCGATCGCACATTTCAGTGCCCGTTCGCTGCGCACCCCACGCTCCAGCGCCGAGGGATAGAACTCCACCTCTCCGCGTACCTGGGGAATCTGCAACGCCAACTCCCCCACACGGGTGTTCAGAGTTTTCGGTTTGAAGCCATTGGCATACCCACGCCGTTTCTCGGTCCGCTGGTAGGGATCGGCCTCCAGCGCCTGCGAACGCTCGATCCGCATCGCCTCATTGAGCATCAGGCGCATGGCATCGGCCATGTGCGGAAGCCCGTTTTCTGAAAGCAGTTGAACCCCTGTCTCAATTACGCTATTGTCGGCCTGGTGGGCCATCGTTTGCTCCTTCTCATGAATTTGGTCGTTCATAAAAGGAAATCAAACTTGGCCCGCCAAAACAAGAGTGCCTCGTTTTGTTCTGGCCCTCCGCTCCGGGCTCGCTGCGCTCGCCTTCGCTACGGCCCAGAACAAAACACTCACGAATTGCTTCGGAGTCAAATTACAGAAACGATGTTACACGAATGGTTAAACGAAGTGTGTCCAAAAGATTGTCGATAACTGTTTGCTTTGCGCCCGTAATTCCGTTACTGCTAAAACGACGTCCATCTTTTTGCGTGCTGATCGTATATGTTATTGCCATCTCTATCTGGATTAGTACTCCACTTATTAGCTTAGAGGCCAAGGTTCATTAATGGGTAGTGTCGCAAAGAGAGAACCAAGCCTGATAAGGTAGGCCGAGTGCGAAAGAGGCGACCAATACTGTTCCGGGGAGCTGAGTCCACGTTCTGCCATCATTTCCTCCAGGTCCCGATCGCTGAGCGAGTACCGCAGATACCAGCGAACACACCACACGATCACCTCGTCCTGAAAATGTCGTCCCTTGAATACTGCTGGCCGGTTCTTGCCCACTCGGCCTACCTTACCAGCCCAGCTCCAGTCGTTTTGCGACACTACCTGATTTCCTACCAGCCGATAAGAGTAGATGAAGTGGAACCGAAGAGTCTTACTTAGGGATCGATCAGGATCTGGAGGATGCGCCCTGCGATCCCTTGGGATTGGCAGGAAGAGTGAAATGATTGCAGGCAGACATCTTTACTGGTGTGACCCGTATTCGTTTCCAGTCCTTGCATTTCGGTAACTTCCGCCCTTGTGGCTGCTTCCGTGTGAATCTGAATATTTACTTTACCCCCATGCGAGCTCGTATGATGTCCACCGCCGTAGTGAGGGCCTGCAATCGATGACATCGAGAGGGTTGACGTGATGAGAATAAGTGCGAAGGTTCGAATCATTGTGTTGAGTGTAAAGCAGATTTACTTTGCCTGAAGTTTCAAGTGAATATCTCGTTGACCTCCCCATCTTCCTCGCTTCCGTAGACGATTGGGCCGACGATTTCCCGACGGGCTCCGAGAAGCAGGTGCGTCCGTTTAGAGAATTCCTCTTACCTGTTCCTGAATCTGACCGGCGGTAAACGGTTTCCGGATGTAGCCCGCCGCCCAGCGATGGAGTGCCCGGAGCATCTTGGCCTGTGCGCCTTCGTTCGTAATCAGGACCACGGGAATCGCCTTGAGATCCTCTTCGCTCTTCATCTCCGCTAAGAGTTGCCTTCCATTCATCCGGGGCATATTGACATCGGAGAGAACCAACCCGATCGTGTTCTTTTTCAGAATTTGCAGAGCTTCCCATCCATCCCGGGCCTCAAAGAGTTCCCCCAGCGGAGGATCCGTCTGACGGAGAACACGTTGCAGAATTTTACGGATCGCGGCGGAGTCATCCACCACCAAGACATTCAGCGCCGTCGTTTGCTAGATTTTGTCCTATCTCGGTCGTTCTCATTGCTGTCGGCGGGCTCATGGCCGTGTCCGTTAGAGGGAGGGGATAGCGCGCTTTCTCAACACCCCGAAACGTGGCCGAGCGATTGGCGTATCAAGCCGTGCTGGACGGCATAGAGCATGAGCTCCGAATGATTGGATAGTTTTAGCTTTTCATAAATCCGCGCACGATATGTGCTTACGGTTCTAATATTCATTCCCAAATCGGAGGCGATCTGCGAGGGAGCGCATCCTTCCAGGAGACGCTCGAAAACCGTCCGTTCCCGAGGAGACAGCTTTTCGTGCAAGGAAGCTCCCGCTTCTCCGGTCAAGGCCGAGGCGAGTTGTTCGGCGAGGCTGTTCGACAGATACTTTCTGCCGCTGAGCAAGAGGCGGATGGCCTCGAACAGAGCGGACGGGCTGCTGTCTTTGGTCAAGAAGCCGTCGGCCCCCGCCCGGAACGCAGGCAAACCGAACTGCCGCTCCGAGTGCATCGTGTAGATCAGCACTTTTACATGCGGCTGGCTTCCCTTCAACACCCGGATCAGTTCCAGGCCACCACGGCCGGGAAGATTCACGTCCAGAATGACCACATGGCAAATTTCTTTTCCCATCAGAGCAAGGGCGACGGCCTCGTTCTCGGCAAGCTCGATGTGCAACTCCGGGAACTCGGTGAGCAAGAGCGCCTTTAAACCGGCCCGTACTGCCAAGTGATCGTCGACCAGTAAAATCCGTCTCATCCGCGCCTCCTATTTCGCAGAGTTCTGATCTGCGATTTCCATCCGGAATCGGGCTGGCAACCAGGCGGTTGCCGGAGGCGGTGGCGGAAAGCAGCGCGAACCGGCCAGGGGCTTCTGTTCGGGTGTGAGTTTCCCTACAGAACTTTCCTGGAGAAACTATATCAAGAAACGAGATCCGATAGCAATGTAAATGGCGACAAAGGATGACGTATATCCGGAATAAACGAGCATCTATTTCAACATAAAGAGAGCTTAATTAAGCCCTATCTCGACGTTGATCGAGGGGCGCTGGATTGTTCTTACGGACGGCTAAAATGAAAAAAGCGTGCCCCGGCTGCCGATCTGGATCGAGCTTGTCCACCTGATCGCAGAGGCACGAGCCCGGGCAGGCGGAAAGGAAAGAGCCCTGGCAAACCAAAGCCCCGCAGCTCAGGCAGGGTGCCAGTTCGTTGAGTTTCCGGGGACAAGCACAGGCAAAACAGCGGGCGATAGCCTCCCCTTCCACTAAACTCGCGGCGAAATCCGGGGAAAATAAAGCTTCGAATGGCTCTGGCATACCAAACAAGTGCGCCGTTCCGCTCCTAGTTCTCCTGGACCGGTACCCGGATCATCCCGGTATTCCGTGCGCTGCGGGATAGAACTAAACGAAAGTGCCACACACCACCCGGCGACGGGTCTGACCGTGCCACTCTTGGATTACTCCGTAACTGGCAGGCGAAGCGTCACCTTCGTGCCCACCCCCGAGCTGCTTTCGAACGAGAGTTCACCGTGCACGAGTTCCGCCCGTTCCTCCATGCCGAGCAGTCCCAAGGAGCGCTGGCTGGAAGCATCGCTGGGGGCAAAGCCCTGGCCGTTGTCTTGCACGCTCAACTCCACTTGGCCTTCTTGCGAAGAAAGCGATACTATCGCCTGGCTCGCTCCGGAATGACGGAGCACGTTGGTGAGACTCTCCTGGCAGATCCGGTAGGCAGTAATGCGTTGCTCGGGGGAGAGGGACGGAATCGCGGATTCTTCGATAAACCGGATGGATAGCCCGGTTCGTTCCTGAATTTCCCCCGTATACACCCGGAGAGCCACCGGTAGGCCCACGGCGTCGAGCAACGGAGAGCGCAGTTCGCTCGCGATCCGGCGTAGGCTCTGAATCGTTCGATCGGTGAGCGCCATCGCCTGCTCGAGCTTGGCTGTAACGGCCGCCGGATCCGCCCCGGGCGAACGGCCGGCCGTGGCCATGCCGAGCTTGATGGTGGTCAGCGTCTGCCCAAGTTCATCATGCAGTTCACGGGCGAGATGGGTCCGCTCCTCTTCCCGGACCGCCTCGAGCCGCTGCGCCAGAAGCCGGTAGCGTTCCTGGCCGTCTTGCAACTCCCCCAGGAGGCGCAAGTACTGGCGGAATAATCTTTGCAATCGAACCGTCGAGAAGGCCAAGATCGCGAGCACGAGCGCGCTGCCCGCCGCAAGAACCCGCAAGGATTTCTGATTATTATGCTCCAGCTGCTCGGATTCGCGAGTAAACACCCGGATGTAGTCCTGCTTCAGCGCTTTACTCACCTGCCAAATCTGCTCCATGAAATGTTGACCGGCGTTGCTGCGCACCAGAGTCAACGCCTGCATGGGACCCGACCGGCGATAGAGTGTGACGGCTTGCGAGGTTTCGGCGAGCTTCGCGTGCGCCAGAGCTTGCAGTCGTTGTGCTTGTAAATGGTCGATTCCCACGCCGAGCGAAGCGGCCTCGAAGTCGCTGAGAGCGGCGGGTAGCTCGCGGAGGACTTGCTGGTAGGGCAGCAGGTAACTCTCTGCCCCCGTCAATAAGAAGCCTCGCTGCGCCGTTTCCGCTTCCAATAGCAGTGTCGTGACATTCTCGATACTCTGCAAGGCCAACACCGTTTTCCCGACGCGCTGCCGCGAATGGGAGATCTCGCGGTGCTCCTCGAGCCGTCCCGCCACGATCAGTAAAAGCACCAAACAGGCCAATCCTAATAACCAGAATTCCTGTTGCTGGAGAACCAATCGTGTCAGCGCGCGAGGGCGGGAACGCACGGACTGGAAACCGCGCCGGTCTTTGCCATGTCGCTTGCTTATCTCGTTCATTTCTTATTTAATGCCGTGATTTCTTACTGGAATAGCGTCTTTATTATCGCTCATTTACATTGGAGGAACGTTTATTAGCGCTTTTAATCTGCTGTCCATCCCAGCATTTCCGATGCTCTAATAGAGAGGGTGAACCTGCCAACAGAAGGGAATCTGCCGTTTTGGGTGGTGCGTGTAGGAGTATTCTGACAAGCGCCCCCCAAAAACTGCACAGCGCTTCGGGAACAAAACGACTAGAGTTCGCCTGTGATCCCGGGCAGAATGAGATCACCGATGCAGAACGAACCGTACCGCATAGCCGTGATCGAGGACTCTCCGGTGTACCTGACCGCCATCGAGTACGCCATCGCGGATACGTCGCAAGCGGTGCTGGTCGGCACTGCCGAGACAGCCGAAGAAGGAATTCACCTGATCGAGCGGACCGGGCCGGATCTGGTCATGGTCGATCTATTCCTGAAGCGCGGCACCGGTATCGAGGTACTGCAGCATTACCGGTCTCAGAAGCGGGAAACTGTGATTGCGGTCATGACCAACTCGCCTTCCCCAGAATTAGAGCGCCATTGCCGCGCCTTAGGCGCCGCCGGTTTTCATGACAAAGCGCAAGGATTCGATTGGATCGCCGGGATGGCTAACGGTACTGGCTCAATGCCATCCTCCTCGTCGTAAGTAAACGAATTATTAAGTCTGTTTTTTATTCCCGATACTCAAGGAAAAATAAACAAAATCATGATGACTTCCGAACAAAGACAAGCTCTCACCGCTACGGGCGAGGGTACTACTGCTTCGGCTTCACCGGTAGAGCCCGGCTCTTCGCAGAAGTTTCCCAGCGTCGACTGGGCGGGCATCGTCGTGCAAGTGCAAGCCGGGGAGGAAGCCGGACTGGAGCAACTCTACCGCGTGTTTTCGCGTGGGCTGCGCTATTTTCTGGTTCGCCAGTTGGGGCATCAGGATTTTGAGGATAAACTGCACGAAACCTTTCTGATTACCGCTCGGGCCATCCAGAACGGCGATATTCGTGACCCGGAGCGGTTAATAGGATTCATTCACACGGTAGCGCGTCGGCAAGTCGCCCGCTATATCGAGGAGCAAGTGAATGCCCGCAAGCGGGAAGTGGATACGATCTCTGGTGTCTACGTTGTCGACCGGAGCCAAGATCCCGAGCAGGAAGCAATTCTTCGCAATAGAACCGAGATCATGAAGAAGGCGCTGGCCACCCTCAAACCTCGCGACCGGGAGGTCCTCGTCCGTTTTTATCTGCGCGAGCAACGGCCGGAGCAAATCTGCCAAGAAATGAATCTCACCGAAACACAGTTCCGCCTGATCAAGTCGCGCGCGAAAGCCGCCTTCGGGGAACGCGGCAAGGCAGAACTGAAGAAAGCAGATAGCGCTCTCTCCCCTCGTTCAAAAACCACTCCGCCCGTTGCCGCTTAAGAGTACCGAACAAAAGCTCCGCTCTGAAGCGAAAGTTTCGTGAGAATTTGTCGGAAACTCTAGCACCTGATTCTTGCCCCCTAGTCCCATCTCACTTACAAGGAAATATAGATCATGGAAGCTCCTACTGGATTGTTAGCAGCCGCCGAATTCCTAGTGATTCCGGTACTCCTCAAGCTGGCCGATTTCGCGAAAGCCCAGATCAAAGCGCTTTCGCTCTGGAAATCGGGCCGGTAAAGAAAACAGTCCGTTCACTGGAACGCCCGCGCGGGCTTGGTCCTTCGAAGGAATAGAGCTCATTCGACGGTGGAGGAGCGAAAGTTCGTTAGATATACGGGAGCCTTCTCCTGGCCTCTCGGCGTGCGCGCCAGATGTGTTATCAGAGCAGACGGAGGGGAGTAGTCTTCCTGTTGACGCGCTTTGCGGCGGGCCACCATGCCCGCACAGCACAGTTCGACCTTAGAAAGCTCCGACTTGGTCTCACAGGCGCTGCCCTAAGGCCGCCGAGTAGAAGCCTGAGAAGCCCTGCGTGGTCCGCTTGGATCGAATATCGGCGATTTTCGCCGGGCAGCAAAGGTGGAACATCCCGCTCATCCCGGGAATTTGAGATAGATGGTCGGGAGCGGCACTTTGTTCGTAGAACCTGTGATCGCCAGTACTTCCGCCGTTAGTCCTTTCCCCCTGCCCACTATCCCCGTTTCAACAATCCAGGGCTATCCTATCGACATTGTGCACGCCGATCCCTGGACGCTCGTGCGGGAGGGGCTGGCCCTTTTGTTCAATGCCATGCCGGGAGTTCGTGTCGTGGCACAGGTGGACACCTCCCAGGCAGCGCTCGCCGAAATGGAGCGTTGCCTGCCACACCTCGCCCTTTTGGATCTGGAGTTGTCTGACATCGCCGCAAGCGAAGTCCTCCGGCGAGTCCGGGAAAAGAAATTACGGACCAAGTGCGCCATCCTCGCCACCAACAAAGAGAGAAAGATCGTGCTCGAGGCGCTCCGGTATGGAGCTTCCGCTACATTATGAAGGCCGCCGCGCTGCAACAGAGTACAGAGGCCCTCCGGCACATGATGGAGGAAGGCATTTACATTTCTCCTTCCATCGACATGCAGTCTTTCGTGGAGGGAACTACCCGGTGGGAAGTAGAGAAAGATCCGCTCAGCTCCCTCAACAGCCAGGAATGTCAGGTGTTTTCTCTACTTATCGAAGGCGTTCGCGCCAAAGAAATTGCCGCGCGCTTATCGTTGAGCCCGAAGACCGTGGACAGTTACCGCGCCGGTCTGATGCGCAAGCTGGATATTCACGATTTAGCTAGTCTCGCGAAGTTCGCTGTGCACGAAAACTGACCTCCTTCCCGGCTTAAGCGACTACTCTCGATAGCGGCAAACGCTGCAGCGGCTCCCAGGAGACCGGCAGGAGTACAAAGGTCGAATGGAAAAAAGAGACCTTTAGGACGAAACCAGTTGGGCGCGCTTTTGGAAATTCTCGGCAAACATTTTCAGGAACCGGGAATTCCAAAGAACTTCCATAAAGGGAAAGCAGTCCTCCGGAGTACGGGTACGGGAGAGGATCGCTCCGGCGGTTAGAAAAGCGAGCTGGGAGCCACACTGTCCTATTCGGTTTCAACGAGTCCGGCACTCCTCACGCGCGCCTCTTCACAATGAACTCTTTGTCTCCGGCCATTGCCAAAGACGTCTTTCGCTCTCGCTATCGACGTCTTGTACGCCTTCTTAGCGGCCGCCCTTTGGCGTTCCGCTGTTGTCAGAGCTTGTAAAGGGGAATGCACTCCTATTTACAAGCCGGGGCACCACGATGAGAACAGCAGTGATTTGCTTCTGTTTAGGACAATGCTTCGCCGCTAGATTTCTTGTAGGGGGAATGGGGATCGCTCGTTAGCTTCCCTTTGTGGGGACAGCGCTGGCCGTTGAATCGTTCTGGATGGACCGAGTTGAAGTTAGGCGCGGGGAGGGATCCCCGTGCTGATGTTTATCGCGTTCTAGTCGTAGACTCCAGTCACTGCAAGTGGGGAATGAGCGTAGGGTACTTCTCTCTTTTCCGGTCGCACGTTGATTACCGGGGTACTGCTGATTCCCAGTTCCTGGTGCAGTTTCATCAAACTTTGCAGGCTCGTGATGGCCTGCTCTATGCCTACCTGCGCGATCCACATCCCATCTTCCCGTTCTGCGCACGCCACGATCTCTCCGACACAGTAAAACGTCCTGGTACTCGATCCCGGCCACACTTCCTAAAGGAAGTGCCTGGGACGCCTGCAAAAGAAGCCGGACTCCGTCTCGTTCCAGGACGGTACACGGAAACGAGGTTTGATCTCCACGGGCCGCCGAGGCCGCAAAACAGATCAAGCCAGGATGAGAGGAGGAAGTGCCAGACAACATGTTACGGTAGTCGGACGAAGACCGGCAATCTCGCATCAAGAAATTTCTGGCGGCACGTTTCCCTGATATTCAATGATGGCGAGGGTCTGTTCGGAAGTGAAGGCAGTGTAGCAAATAGGTACCATAGACTCAGGTAAGCGCAACCGCGCACCCGACCCACGCTTACCAAAGGGATACCTTGGGGGTAGAGGGCTGTGCCGTTGTGCCCAGCCCTGGCCCGGATTCTTTATGCTAGTTCCATCTCGGCGGCGAGCGAAGTCAATAGCGCTTCGGCTGTGCACAGCCATTCTTCATTGTTCGATTCGATCACGACCAGCGAATCGTCCGGCCATTGGTTTTTTACGATATGAACCTCTGCGCCGATCGGCAACATGGGACATTGAGTCTGCTCGATTCCTTTCCAAATCGGAAACGGTTTCGCGACACGGTAGCGCATGACGGCGCCTACTGTTGGGGAGCATGCAGTCATAGGCTTGCCATCATACCGAAGATAATCGGAGGATGTCTGTTAATTCGTAGAAAGCGACTCTCAGACTGAGGGGGTGGGTGAATTACTCATTCCGATTGTCGTCGCCACCGGCCAGGATTTACTCAAAGGCAGTTATATCCAAACGGACGAAACACGGTGGATGTGCAATGACGATAATCGAGGCAAGAATCCATTATCCAGGCTCGATCAAGCGCCTACGTTTGCAAGGGTAAGCTTTGCGAGATCGTTCACTGTGCGGCAATTTGCTATTTGTCCAGGCTGAACGGTGCTCTTGTAATCCATATCAGCCATCACAATGAATTCTAGGATTGTCAAAGAATAAATGTCTGGAGCGTTTGTTCTCCTTCGACCGACCCGGGGGAAAGATGCAGGAGCTTTTCCATTTTGAGGCAGAACGATTTCACATCGGGAGGTGTGCTTGTCATCATGTCTTAGTTGGATTCAGTGTACTTTATCCACGCTCGTGCGACTCTCAAGATCCGTCATGCCTTCCGCTGAGGTGAAAACACTTACGTCCTTCCGATTGGACTCTCATAAAATTATGTCTATGGGGAATGCCCGGTGGCTCCAGATGTAGACTAAGTAAGCCGCCTCAGAAGCACACAGGAGAGGAGAACCGGAGAGGCACTCTGCTGTGTACAAATTCGGATTCCATTGCGAAGTTTGGGCATGAGGATTTGTTAGGGTAAGAGGCTGTGCCGATCACCGCAGCGAATCCGTTCAAAGGGCGCCACGAGCAGGATACGTGGCACTGGACGGAAGAGGCAGAGCAAGCGTTTGACAGTGTGATGCAGAGCGGAAACAGCGATGTCGCCGAACTGCTACGCGCCATGCGTGCGTTCCTCAAAGAGAATGACATGATGGCGTATCTGACCATGATGGGCCGTCAGACTGCTGGAACTCCATCGTGTGCTGAAGTCGAGCGGTTCGCTCTTTCTCCATTGCGATCCAACTGCGAGTCACTATCTGAAAATGCTGCTAGACGCAATTTTCGGACCCGACAAATTCCGCAACGAGATCACGTGGAAGCGCAGCAGTAGCCACGCCGATACAAAGCAAGGCATGCGCCGCTATGGGAGGATTCATGACATTCTTCTCTGATGACCGATCCCTTGAGGGGCTGCTTCTTACACCTAAGACTAACAATCCATTGCTTTCTAATGTCCTCAACCGCCGTGGGTGGAATAGAAGCGGCACTGACAAGAACTTGTCAGCAGGCAAGAACATGTACGCCGAATTTCTCGCGTGACCGCGCTGAGAATCTTTTGGTGGGCCAGCTACTACCTAAGTGCGCCGTCCTCCAACGGCACATACAACTAAATAGGGGGGCATCAATCATGCGGTGTCCCCCACCTACTCTGCCTTGGGAATATGTGCCATTGCCTTATAAAGAGGGCATCCTACATCCGTCAGGGACGTGTCGGTTCCCAAGATTGCCGCTAAGCACTTCGTACATTTCACAACATGGTTCATTAGCTCTTCGCTTAGTTCATCTGCCGAACCGGGCTCATCAAAGTCAATCAGATTCACTTTCACCAAAAGATTCAGGTCTTCGCGTCGGCTCGCCGTGAGTGTTGTTTTCGAGCGGCCTTTTTGATGTTCGGGAAAACGCATGTTAGCACGTAGTTGCACGAAGTGGCCCAATGCAAGAAACATGATGGCGGCTCTTGTAAGTGTAAGGACTCACAAGACGCGCTCGGTATTACCCGTAGACCTCACCGGTCAGCACGGGTTAGGAAAAGAATGCCCGCTCCCGGTTTTAACTACCTAGCGGCGAGTAGCACGCGATCAAAGCAGTGAAGAGCGCGGAAGGCAAGCGGCTGATGCTGAAGCACCCAAAAAATGTGGAGGAATTATAAACTCCTTGCCTTTGTAAATTTCTCTGATATTATCAGAGGAAGATGCAGATACGGCTTTTTCAATTCTCTCACCCAAGGCCCGATTACATCCCTAGCTTTGAAGAAGAAATTGAGAACCTAGGGAGGGTCCCCACGATCCTGTATCACGCACTTGAAGATGCAGCCTTCAAGGCACGGTCGGCACAAGACCGGGAATTCCCGGGAGAAAAGGTCGATCCAGGATTGTCGGCAGCTTGGTTCAGAGCCCATGCATTGCGAAACCTGAGGGCCGAAGGCATAGACGCCCAAGAAGACAAATGCAAGTGGACCTTTAACCGCATACCGTTCTCAGGGATTTCGTTCTATTTCAAAGATCGACATATCAGGGTTCTGAAAGGTTGTGAAGGAATATTGCCAGGATGCGGGTATTCCTTGAAAAAGAAGCGCTTTTACAACCAAGTTTCAAGCTCATACTTAGAGACAAATAAGCCTGTACAGACCAAGCTGAACCTGATAGTGCTTTGGGATTGTGATTTTACGTGTGGGCTGTCCCAACTCTGGCTGGCTTGTCCACGAGAAGGAGGAAAGCGGCCTGACGATGTAGATAAGTATTGGTGTAATCCTATCCGGCATCCAGCAGAAATGTCCCCTCCAGTAAGCCAAGGAGGAGGTTCGCCAACTGATGATTTGGATGACCTAATTCGGCGTATATCCGATGACGAAGAACGGCGTAAAGAGGTTAGCAATGACGGGTGAACGTATTCGCCAAGCACGAGAACTTTGCGACCTGACCCAGTCCGAATTAGCGGAGCGATTAAAGTGTGCGCAGTCTGCCATTGCACAGATTGAAGCAGGTATTTATGTGCCATCGGAGGCAACACTCGATACTATCGCTCAAGAAACCGGTTTCGACTTACTCTTTCTTAAGCAGCCCGACCCACCTGCAAACTTTCCACTACCGTCGTTTTTGTTTAGATCACAAACAAAGGTAAGCAAAACGGAAAAGGCAAAGACCCATAGGCTAGCGCAAACAATGTTCGAGCTTGCTCTACAAATGAGAAAGAGCCTACGAGACATACCGGTCACCATGCCCCGAATTTATGAGGATGATCCGGTAATGAGCGCGAGATTGACAAGAAGCGGCTTTGGACTCTCGCCGGACACCCCTATTGCAAACATCACTGCGGTATTAGAACGAGCCGGTGTTTTGATTCTGCGGCTTCCGATGAAGGTGGAAGGACTCGACGCCTTCTCCGCTTGGGTGGGACCCGCGCAGAGCATTCCGGTTATTTGCCTTCTTCAAACAACTCCAGGTTACCGGTATCGGTTAACCCTATCGGAGGAAGTCGGGCATCTCGTGATGCATACCCCCTTGCGTGTATCTGTAGATCAAGCGGAAAAGGAGGCAAAGGCTTTCGCCGGTGAATTTCTGTTCCCGGAAGAGGCTATGCGGAGAGAGCTTGTACCACCGATAACTCTTGCTAGCCTTGCCCAAGCAAAGCATCGATGGGGAACCTCCATTAATTTCGAGGCTGTACACGCAAGTAGAATTGGAATCATCACCCCTAACCAGTACCGCTACCTGATGCAACAGATCGCTATGAAAGGGTGGCGAAAGGAAGAGCAAGGCGATTCAGAAATTGTCCAGGAGAAGCCTCGGGGCTTCCTCAAAATGGCAGAGGTTGTGTATGGGTCTCCCCTCGACCTAAACAAAATTCGGAAACAAACAGGTTATCCAATTAGCTTGCTACGTTCCGTTTTCAACGGAGCTGCGCATAAGACAGATAGCGGGGCCAATTTGCAACTGGTTAAGCGAACAGAAAGAAAGCTAGCTTAGTTGTGCGGTAGTGGCGAAATCAGCAGACGCGCTCGATTTGGAATCGAGTGGTGGCCCCGGTCAAGGAACAGCCCCATGCGGGTGCAAATCCCGCCTACCGCATACCAACACTTTCAGTATAGGAGGTTTCGCGCATGACGAAAAGTAGGCATACTGAAAGCATGCCCCATCCTGGCCATAAGATCCACATCCCGCTACCCGAAGACGAAGCGCTACGGCTGGCGCTTCAGGTGAAGCCGACGAAGGATATGCCACGGCCAGGAGCAACGGGCAAGAAGGTCGCTCCACCGTCAAAGCTGCTGAACGTGCCGAAGAGCGCCGTGGCTCCGGTCAAGAAGACTACCCCAGCAAAGCCCCGAAAGGATCATACGCGAAGTTGAATGTACAAAGAGGACCTATCTAGGATCCCTGCTTGCATCTGCTGCAAAGCGACAGGCCGTGTTTGTGCGGTGTGTGCACAGTCAGAGGTTTTCTGTCAATGCTCCGAGACGTGTGGGATGGAGTGCCCCTTCTGCACAGCCCGTCCCTTAAAAATGAAATTGGCTGGAATTAGTATTGGTTTCGCAGTCTTATTTAGTCTCGGAATTTATCTGATCCCGTGATGGAATCACTGAACTGCTCCGGCAACAAACAAGAGAATCGCTTGGGCTAGTTCTTCAGCAGTAATGTAACGCTTTCCTTCGAACGTAAATTGCAATACATTGTTCGAATCAACAGTGATTTTTATCTCGTCCTGCGATGTCTTGGGATGGTGGGCATGGGACTCTTGCTGACTGATTATTAATTCGATCCTGGAGAGGCTAGCTTGCAGAGTTGCCGTGATACTGATCGAAGGGAAGGTATTTCGCTTCACTGTCACTTTTTGACCCGCTACCGAAATTCGTATCAATCGAAACTAGAGTTTCGGGTCACATTCACCTAAACCCCTGATTTCACTCGCTGCATAAACATACACCCGCCCCAGCAACGCAAGGCAGGACAATACCTAGCCGTGAGATCACCGCAATACAGGTGGATGGCAGATGTGGCACGGCGTATATCCCATGGATGTAGCCTCCCGCAGATCGATAGGTGTATCGCTTTGGCTGAGATAGCGGCATCCGGCACGATGGTAACGTTTTCCCGTACGAGTCACGTGAACGATGATCTGCTTTGTCTCTGATTGCGCTGCATGTGCAAAGGCATTGGGAAGCGGGACAACGGCAGAGGAAAGGAACAGCGCCAGCAAAATGAGCGCAAGCGAGCGAAGAGAGTTCATGCTTAACGGGTGCCGAATCCCCCAGCCTTATCTCAGCGGCTCGTCAAAGTCTCGATTTAAGATGGTTCCGAAGTGGGATAGCAAATTGGAAGTCGTGAACGAGCCCGAACAAAGCGTTCTACCTATTCCCCGCTCGTCAACTGCTCATACGTCAGCCGCCGATTGATTTCGTCAACGCACCTTTAGGACACTACCCACCGGACCGTGAAAAATCGGACTTGGCTGGCCAAGGGCTACAACACGTTTCACAGTGCCTGGCGAACCCTCGCCGGCATTGAAACACTCCGCATGATCCGCAAGGGACGAGTCCGATGGGTAGCCCAGAAAGACGTGGTGGCAGAAGCCCGATTCATCGCCAAACTTTTCGGTATCGCTGCCTGACTCCAGTCCCGCTCACCACTCCAACTCGTCCCATTCCCCAGCTATCCATAAACTTCGCAATGGAACGCAGGATATTGTCTTGAAAGCCATCGAAGGTGCTTCGGGATCGAGAGCGCTGGCGCATGTGAACCAAATAGCAACAGAGCAAGCAAAATGCCACCCCAGGATGATTGGCAGCGGTGCGTCCCAGCATGCGCGATCGTATCGCGCCTAACCACATGTAGCTCCCCCCGCTTTTATTCACTCTCTTGGTCTCGCTCCGTGACGAAGGGTTGCCACTCGGCGCAGGTCGGTTGTTCGCCAGTGAGTTTGAATTCACAAGCAAACCAGCAGAGGACACAGTTTAGCCAGATCTTGAGATATGGAGATGAAATAATGATGATTATTGCGCTGAGTAGGAGAGCTGATCAAATGCTAGAGATGCAAACAAGAATCGGTGATTGGTCATTGTTGTTTGTTCAATTTCCCGGGAAGAAGCTAGAGCCGGCCGGGATTTTACTCTTGGATCCAAGTACGAATGAGCTTTACGCAAAGCTTGGGGACTTGCGCCACAGAGACGAAGAAATTGAGGAAATATGGCAGCTGCTCGCAGAAGATTTGGGGCAGCAAAGCCGGGAATTCGGAGGAGCCCAGGTCCTTAGTTCATTCGAACAAACATTGTCAAATACGTTTCAAATCGGTGATCGGCAGCAAATCAGGATTCTTAATCCTGAGCACACCTTGATCAATCTTTTCGAGGAGTACATCGTCGCACCCGCTTTGGTCAAGACGGAAAGCGAAGCACTCTCCGAGCGAAAGATCACGCAAGACGAGCTGATGACAGCGCGAAAACGGCTATCTAGGTCTCCGCTGATTGCCGGGGAAGCGCTGGGCCTTATTAGAAGTGAAATGGCAACCACGGCAAAAATCGAGGAGGTCATCAACAAGGATGCTGTATTAGCTGCACACCTCATTAAACTGAGTAACAGCGCTCTTTGGGGTCGACGGGGGAATGTAGTTAGATCGGTTAGTGGGGCAATGGACCAGCTTGGCACCAAGCAGGCCCAGCGACAAATTGTCAGCTTTTGTTTACGTCCGCTGTTTGCGTCCTCTCAATCGCACCATATCTGGAATCATAGCGTTGATGTGGCAAGCATTGCCCGTCACTTAAGCATTCTTTCGCATTATCCCGAGCCGGAAGAAGCAGCGTTGGTCGGGCTAGTCCATGACATCGGGAGAATAGTGGTTACCGCACTCGACAGTTCGGTTCAAGAGCAGTTTTCTCGACTGGAGAAACAAGGGCATCCATCGTCCGAAATAGAAAAGAGACTGTATGGAGTTAGCCATGCTGAGATCGGCGCCAACCTTCTGTCCGACTGGAATTTTCCACTCGATATGGTGGAAGCCGTACGCACCCACCATCACCCAAAAGAATCAAATGCAATTCTTACATCCATTCTTCATTTGGCCGAGAGCTGGGTCGAGAATAGCGAGGATTCCTGGAGTCTATCCGACCATGCCTACGCATTGAAAGTGACAAAACTGTCACCCCGCTACTTTCTTTCGGTGAAGGCCAGCGACTCTGATATGGAGGAACTACGATTTGCGGCTTGAGACAGTTTGATCTTGACGGGAAATGCCGGTGGGCCTACTACCGGGAACTCGTATCGCGGTGATCCTAGATCGTGCGTTGCACCGTGCTATACGGCATATGCGCATGGATCGTTCGATTTCTTCGGATCTGTTTCATGCAGGAAGTGAGCTGTTATTTCTGAATTACGTCCCCGGATCCTCGACGTTCATTCTTGGCATTCTCTGCTCCTGCAGCTTTATCGTCGTTTTACAGCCAAAGCAGGAGCTTACCAGGAACCGTCCTGGAAAGATCAAGCAGATTAAAGAGAAACGCCGGTGGCGGGAAAAAGAGAATTACTCCAAGCCTTGGTAATCCTCCATCAAACACTTGAAAGGGCCGGGAGGAGGCTACACTTTTGGCGAGACACACACACCTGGATACACAGGCGGGTTCTGTTGCACCGGGGATCAGTGAGCGTTCAACTAGCAAGGATGTGGCGCCAAAACGGACGAAAGGGGGAGCCAAAGCTAGCGGGTACGCGATGTTGCTGTTTTGTATAATTCCTTCACTAGCTCGATGCCGATGAGTACACGCCGTGGGTTGTAGAAAGACTCAAAGCAAGCTTCAGCCGTGTTCGGGATTTGCTGAGCCAGTAGTCCTGTTCCACAATATTTATTCAAAATACTGACAAGAGCGTATCTTTACCGGATTTTTCCAACGAAAGCTGAATTCGTTGTTTATGCCCACGCGGTGAGCATGGCATGACTTGGCTCAAAGCCATCCAGTGTGATATGCGCAGCAACGGATCGTGGAGCAAGAGAAGAGCTGATTGTCGATCCGTTCATATTGCAAATCCACTTGCCTCGTACCTTGATGTACCTCTCAATGGCTCGGCAACTCTGGCCGACTCGCTGCTCGAAAGCTCGCCAGCATCGTTCGAATTCGAACTACTTAGCGAAAAATGGTGCTCGGACGGCCAGAATACCCCACCTCCCAAGCAACTTCTGCCATCTCTCGATAGCTCAGATGAAACCGCAGTATTAGCGCACGCAATAATAATCACATGGTCGGGAAATCATCGTTTGGAAAATAACGGATCGCGGCCTCGGCTCTTCCGACCGCATTCACATATCGTCTAATGCCGTCCCTAGGTGCTACATCGCCCTCCTTAAACTCTTACCCCGCTTGTCTCATTTTTGTGGCTATACTCCGCCTACAGCATCGCTTCCCACACCCGATCGATGATCGTCATGTGCAGCAAAATTCTGTGCCGCTCAACCGGTGACGAAAAAAGCGTGTTGCGTCACCTCGATCACTCCGCGGTCCTATTGAGAATTCCCGAAACTATACCGTTTCGACCGACCGCATAACCTTGCAAGTTTTCATACGTGTAAAGTACTGCTCGTCAATGTGAGTTGCGCTAGCTCGCCGACACTTTGGCATGCAGCGCGATATCGCTTGGCTGTAACTCGCGGCCATAATCATTGTCAGCCATCACAATAAATTCGAGTATCGTAAGCGAATCCCAATTCTTCAACGTCTTTAACGCCTGCTGGTCGTCGATGGAACCTGCAGGAAGATTCAATAAACTGTTCAATTTATCGCAAAACGTGTTCTTGTCGGACAAAATTTGCACTCCTCTTCACCAGTCCGCTTCCGTGTACATTTCTCATCAGGAAAGCCAAGGTGCATGGTGGGGAAGCTAAGGCCACAGTCATAGTACCGCTTGGGCTCCTAAGCCTAATAACTCCCATTGGTTGTGGGCACTCTAGGCTTCAATTCCTGTCACGTTAAAACATCCGAAGATTGGAAACTGGCGAATATCTCGCAACGTGGAGCGTCAGGCGGCGAGGCCGAAGAGTTTGGCAAGATATCGGGCTTCTGCCACGACGTCTTGTTTCTGTAATCAGCCGTCGAACGTTCGTCTAGCGCTCTGAAATGTTGTAAACCCTTGGCCAGCCAAACGCGCTTTTTCACGTCCGGTTGTCCGGTCGATGGCATTTGTTGAGAAATTTACAGCGGCGTAACCGTACCCGGCGGGGCAGTCTCCCTTCCTTGCTGGAGTGACCGAATGGCTGCCGGATAGGCCGGGTTCTCGTCCATATCAATCACGCGCGGGATCGGATTGGCAGAACAACTCCAGACCTTCTGAACGAGGAGTTTCGCGGCCGCCGCGTCTCGCGTGGCCGTCAGCAGGAAGTCCACCGTCTGCCCGGTGGAGTCCACGGTTCGCTACAAATACTTTTCCCGGCCCTTTATTTTAATATAAGTTTCGTCAACCCGGTGGCTCTTATTGGTGGGTCTTATCTTAAATTGGTGGGTCTTAAATGATGCCGACAACGTTTGCTCAATTCGGGAGCGTACACTTGCACCCATCGCCAGACACAACTGCCACCCACAGGAAACCCTCGTTCGGCGAGTAGTTCCACTAAATGCTCTCATAGGCCAGAGAATAGCGGAAGTAGCAACGCACGTCAGTGAGGATCACTTCGCCGACGTATTGGCGACCTTTGAACGGGACTCCTTGTGATCGGCACAGCTTCTAGCCCGCCAAAATTCCCGTCCCAAACTTCGCAAAGGAACCCGCTGGACCGTGAGTTCCAGACAGGCGCGTCGGCCCATCCTTCCGGCAACGGCCATGTTATATCTGTCCCTTCAGCTTCCTATAATCCTGACATATCGCGCTCATCGGATCGCGCAGCTTCGCCCGATCTGCTGGTAGACCAGACATAGTTCGAATCGGAGGCGCAACACCTCCCATAGTTTCTGCTGTCGGCCCTCCCCTTGTCGCCGCTCTGAATCTCACTTGGAGGGTTCATTGTGCCGGTGTAATGTCCAGCGCCGCTCTGCCTATGAAATCACTCCGGGCTCATCGTGAGAAACGTTCCGAACGTTGGTAAAAATCGTTCGCCTTCCAGTCGGGATCACTGTTCACGTTCACCCCGGAATGTTTTTCACGTTCATCCCGGAATCGCAATCGGTCAGAAAAAGTTCAACTTGTCGGAATATGACCTCCGGCAGAACCTACCGGCTCCTCCCGGTTTTGCACACCTTTATAGCCGCATAGCCGCGCAAAACTTGATGTTGGCCGGATCAGAAGGTTCTTATCCAGACGAATACTCTGAACGGCTTTCCTGACTTCATCCTCGCAATTGTGCACAGTGTTGCTACCAGACCGGAGCCAACCTCTTGGGCACTCGTCGTGCTGATCTGCGAAAAACGCCCTGACTTGGCAGTCAATTCACCACCACACAAGACTTTTCTAAAGTCGCAACTCGGCGCTCAGGTGGTAATATTTTCCTGATCCAATTGGAATATGAGAATATTTTACCTAATATATCACTTGGTTTTCGTGAACAAGATCTTATAGTAAGTGTCTGATAATAAGCAATATACTGCATTAATTCTTGTGGAGCAGATAGGTGAATATGAATTTTTTACTTTCCATGCACACTCCCGTAATTTTTGATATTATTAAGGCTATTTCTGCAGCTCTTTTCGGAAATTAGGGCAGGCTGTTTAAGTACTCCGCCGATTGGCCAATTGTGCGGGTTGTCACCCCGAGCAGATGAGATGCTGACGGAGTGTTCGCTAAGCCTTATCGTCGTTATCGGTTTTCGGAATAGGTCATTTCGCAATGCGTGTGGCTGTACTTCAACTTTGCTGTAAGCTTGCACAAATGGAACTGAAAACGCGCGCGTTTCGGAGCGTTCAATTGAGCTACGAAACGATCCGCCGCTGGTGCGACACGTTCGGCCCATCGCATGCGGCAAGCTGAAACGCAGAAGGCCCAAGCTGGGCGACAAACTGTTTCCTCGACGAATGTTCTTTTAAGATCAGCGGAGTGCAGCATTATTTCTGCATGCCGTTGATCGGCACGGTGCTGTGACATTCTAGTACAACCGAGACGCGATCGTTCTGCGTGTATCTGCTGTTTTCGCGGCTCTGTCGCACCTGAGGACTGTATCGGAACAATGCGTGAATGCGCCGAAAGAGCCGAGCGCGCAATCCACTATTTCCAAACGATGGTTTCCCGATCCCACTGAACCGGGACGCGGATCTTGGCGGCTTTGGAACGCTGTCTTCTTCCTTTTACAATGGCTAGCTAGGGCGTTCTACTTATCCCTTTCGATAGCATCCGGCGTGCGTTGATCACTGGCAGCGTAATGGAAGCCGTGATCGGAACCGACCTCCTCATCTTCACAAATGGAATGGGACGAATTGTCCCTGCCAGGGAAGATGACGTAGGGTGCAAATGTATTCGCTATGCCGGCTGGCGACAATACCCAACGAGCGCGGATTTCCAGCTGTGATCGGATTTGCTCCTTACCTGGAAAAGTCGCTCTTCTAACCTTCGCAATGGAATTGGAGTAAGTGTTTACTCTGATCGCCTACCGACTAAGCATACGGAATACTCTTACTTCAATATTTTTTGCTTTAGGCACACTTCTTTTCGGGAAGGAACGTTTGTTTTGCAAAGAATAACCTCGTTACTCTTTTGTTTTGTGTTGCTGATAGCTCCTTTGAGGTTAGTGAGGGGTCAGACGGCGTCAGCAACACCGCCGATGGAGCTATGGTTGTGGTCTCACAGTTACATTGTGAATGCGGCCGCGGTGCAACAGAACGAGGCACGAATCGATCAGGCGGTTTCGGAAGGGTATACCGGCATAGTATTTTGGGACAGCAGTTTCTCCTTCATGTCTGCGCCTTTTTGGACTGCGCAAAACGTAAGTTACCTGCAGCAGGTGATCGACTATGCCGAGTCGAAAGGACTGAAAGCAACTGCAACGGTGGCTCCGTATGGAGCGGCTCAGGATGCATTGCAGAATAATCCGAATTGGGCCGAGTCACAGCGTGTATTTGGAACTCAGTTTCAAGTGAGTGCAGATGGCGCGACCCTGCAGCAGATCAGTGATTTTCCTGGGCTGCAGAACCCCGGAATCGAGAATGGGCAGACGGCGTGGTTCGGCATGAACGACGCGGGCGTGAGCGTAGACTGCACGACCAGCCACACCGGGTCCTGCTCGGCATTGATTGAGAATGCGCCGAATAATGCGCGGCTGGTGCAGTCGTTTCCGGTGCATCCGTGGCGGCAGTATCACGTACGGTTTTGGTACAAGTCGCAGGGCTGCGGCGGCTGCAATCCGAATATTTACATTTACGATGCGCAGAACATGAATGAGGTCCGGTTCAATACCTCGTTCAACGCGAACGGAGGACAAAATTGGACGGAGATCGATTACACGATTAACTCCCAGGCGAGCACCGAACTGTTGATGTATCTGGGCAACTGGGGCGGGAACACCGGGTCACTTTGGTTCGATGATATTAGCGTTGACGAAACAGATCTCATCTTTTTGACGAGGCGATCGGGCACACCGATCAAGCTTTACGATCCGCAGAACCCCAATACGGTTTATCTAGAAGGAACGGATTTCAACTATATTGCAGATCCTCAGATGGTAAATTGGCGAACACCTTTCACCAATTTGTGGCACACGCCCCCCACGATCACTCTGCCCACGACGACTACTCTCAAACCCGGTCAGATCGTAGCGCTCGACTCTTACGCCGTCACAGTGCTTCCTGGCGAACAGGTAGGAATGTGCCTGACGGAGCAGGGAACACTGGATTGGCTTAAATCCAACGCGCAAGCAATCAATGCGATGCTTCCAGCCGACGCCGGAATCATGATGCAGTATGACGAAATGCGGCAAATGAACTCCTGTGGGAGTTGCCGGGCAAAGGGCCTAACCCCGGGCCAATTACTCGCGTGGCATGTTCAACAGAGTACAAATCTCTATCAATCGGTACATCCCGGCACTCCGCTCTATGTCTGGAGTGACATGTTTGACCCATTTCACAACGCCAAGGACAACTATTTTTACGTGGAGGGAGATATCTCCGGTTCTTGGGAGGGGCTTTCTTCAAGTATCTCTGTCATGAACTGGAATTTGGGAAACTTACCCAATTCGCTCACGTGGTTTTCAGGATTAAACCCAGCGCAGCCGACGCCGCACCAACAGATGATTGCGGGATATTACGACAACGGCAACGGAGCCTGGAGCGCGCAGACCGAACTTGCCCAAGCCTCAGGTATTCCCGGTGTTACAGGTCTGATGTACACCACCTGGGGAGATGACTATTCGCAAATGGCCCAGTTCGCTGCCGCGGCCAAAGCGGCATGGCCCTATTACGTAGCGAGCTTAGCTCCGTCCAAGGGGAACATCACTGGTGAAGTGACGGACGCATCCGGCGGAGCAATTCCTGGAGCGACCGTATCCCTTTCCAATGGCACACTTACCTGGAACACGACGACGAATGGCTCGGGAAACTACTCCTTCGCTAACTTGCCTTCCGGCACTTACACGTTACAGGTCGCTAGTTTCGGGTACAACAGCTATGCCAACAGCTCGGTACAGGTCCCGACCATCACGCCGGCGACTCCCGCCAGTGGAAACACCGTGAACCTCGGGATTCCTTTATCTCAACCTTCTACGTTTCCGTCGATCCGTATTAAGTGCGGGGGCTCCGCGATGACAGACGAGCAGGGAAATCAATGGCTTGCCGATACGAACTACGATTCCGGGGGAGCCGCTGCTCCGGCAGGAATCACGGTCTCTAACACGCCCACGCCTTCGTTGTATGCATCGCAGCACTCTAATAACGGGAACTTCACCTATAGCTTCCCGGTACCCAATGGCAACTACGATCTGACGTTAAAGTTTGCAGAACTTTATGACAGTGGGCCGAAGCAGCGCCTGTTCAACATTGTTGTCAACGGGAACATGGTGGATCAAAACCTAGACGTATTCACTGCCGCAGGCGGTCAGGATCGGGCCTATGATCTGAAGCTTCCGATTGTGGTTACAAATCAGTGGATTACGATTCAATTTCAGGCAGTCGCCGATCACCCCATTGTGAATGCCCTCGAAATCGATGCGGCAGGCACTTCGTTCGTTTTGCCAGGCAATATCGCCGGGCAAGTTCTTAACTATGAAGGGCAGACCGTGCCGGATGCCCCGGTGACACTTTCCACCGCAACCACCACCTTTACGACGACCACGGACAATGCGGGCAACTTTTCCTTTTGGGATCTCACGGCGGGAACCTATACCTTGCAAGCCAGCGGATTCGGCTATGCTCCCGCGGCTACAGTGACGGTCCCGGTCACAGCGGGGAACACAGCAACAGCAACAGTGACTTTGCCGCAGCCTCCGACGCCATTGCCGATTCGCATCAAATGCGGCGGGCAGTCCTTAACAGACGAGGCAGGAAATCACTGGGCTTCCGATCTTGGACTTTATGATGATGGAAGCGAGGGCTGGACCGCGAACAGCATCGCCAATACGGCAACGCCCTCAGTGTACCAGTCAGAGCGGTGGATGAGCGGTCCGATGACATACCGGATTCCAGTGCCCAACGGAACTTATAATCTGGTGCTAAAGTTCTCCGAACTGTACTGGTCGGCACCAAATGAGCGTGTTTTCAATGTGGTGGTTAATGGAACACTGATAACAAAAAATCTGGACGTGTTTGCAGCGGCGGGAGGAGCTTTTACCGCGTACGACATTACGATTCCTGTGTCTGTTACCAATCAGTGGGTCACGGTTGAACTCGATCCTGTTGTTAACAACCCTAAAATCGATGCCATTGAGTTGGACCCGGTGCAGGTCGGGCCCAGCACTCTCACCGGCACGATCCAGAATAATGCTCAGCAGCATGTGGCTGGAGCAATGGTCTGGCTCACGAACCATTCCTATCGCCGAAGCACCACCAGCGACGCTTCGGGAAACTTCACCATCGGGAATCTTCCTTCGGGAACTTATACCCTGCAGGTAGCCGCTCCCGGCTATATTGCCTATACGTCCTGGTCGGTGCAGATCGACCCGGCCGTGTCGACCACCATCAGCGTGCCGTTAGTGGCGACTGATCCCTCCTTCACCCCCCTTCGGGTCAACTGCGGGGGGCCGGCGTTGGTAGACGGGTTGAAGCAAAGCTGGGTTTCCGATGATGGCTATTATCAGTACGGCACCATTGGCGGCGACAGTGCTGATATCAGCAACGTCGCTAATCCAGAAATCTACAAACTACAGCGCTGGATGAGTGGCGATCTCAACTACAACTTCAATTTGCCGAACGGCAATTACATGGTGATCTTGAAGTTTGCGGAAACCTACTTCAACAGCCCCGGCCAGCGTGTCTTTAACGTGATCGTAAACGGCACGAAAGTTGTGCCGAACTTCGATGCCTTTAAGGCAGCAGGCGGCGCCAATCTCGCCTATGACCTGCCGGTCCAGGTCACCATCACCAAGGGCGCTCTGAACGTCCAGCTGCAACAGATCATTCAAAATCCTTCCCTGGCGGCCATCGATATCGAAGCCATCTTGCCGGAACCCATTGCTGCGGTGAGCCCGCAAGCGCTGACCTTCGGCAGCCAAAACCTTGGGCTCGCCGGGTCCTCGCAGCCCGTCACCGTTTCCAATCCGGGAAATGCTCCTTTGTCGATCGCCGGCATCGGAGTCACCGGAGCGAACCCGTCCGACTTTTCGCTTCAAAACGGGTGCGGCGCAATCTTGGCCGTACATGCCCAATGCACCGTGCAGGTCACCTTCCAGCCCACCGCTGTCGGCGCGCGGTCCGCGACCCTTGTGCTGCAATCCAATGCCGGCCCCCAACCGGTTGCCCTGTCCGGTACCGGCTTCGGTACTCCGCAGGCCATTCTTGGTGCCACCAGCCTGATCTTTGGCGCCGTGAATCTCACTGCGTCCAGTTCTGCTCAGGACATCACTATCTCCAATGCACAGGGCACAGCTGCTCTGACTATTACCAGCGTATCCTTGGCGGGGATGAATGCTGACGATTTCACCATACCCAACTCCTGTAGCAGTTCCATTGCTGCGGGCGCAAGCTGCTCCATATCGATTCAGTTCTCGCCGGCCGCTTTGGGACCACGCCAAGCGACTCTGATTATCACTGACAATGCCAACCCCTCGCCGCAGATTGTCGTGCTTACCGGCACCGGTGGAAGTGCCTCGCAAGCCTTAGAAATCTTCAGCCAGTCCAGCGGCAAAGCTCTTGACATGACCGATTTTTCGCTCGCGGACGGAGCTCCGCTCCAACAGTGGGATTACTGGGGCGGCCCCAATCAGCAATGGTTCCTCATCTCGATCGGGAACGGCTACTACGAGATCCAAAATAAACTGAGCCTAAAAGTACTGGAGGCCGCTAACGCCTCCTTGTCCGATGGCGCTCCGATTCAACAGCGGGAGTATCTCGGAACCGATAATCAACAGTGGCTGATTGTTCCCCTTCCAAATGGATACTACAAAATCCTAAACAAATCGAGCGGAAAGGTTCTCGATGTGCCGGCCTCCTCCGCTGACAACGGTACGAAGATCGATCAAGGGGACGATAACGCCGGGCCCAATCAAACCTGGGCGTTGAAACCTACGCAGTAACAGCAAGGTAACCGGGGGGCGAATTCCGGCACTCGAAGTCCCCCGGTTACTCCAATTCTGAATCCTGATTTCTTAATTCTTAACCAAGACAGCGGGCGTACTTGCGACCGGATCTCCCCCGGGCTACGATTTGGCAGCGAATCAGGCACACATTATAGAAAAGAATACTTTAGGCCATCATGCGCAAAATTTGGTAGTGTCCTAAAGGTGCGTTGAAGAAATTCTTGCGATAACAGCAAGCGCTCGTTTCCATGATACGGTGGGGACATGGCAAGTCCATCCATCCGAAACGATCTGAAAGCACTCCATCGTCTCATTGACCAAGCTGACCTAGTTCTTGACACGATTCCAAAGCCTCATCCTTCCATGGCGAGCGCTCGGGAATCCTTGAATGCGGCCCTAGCTCTTTCGAAAGACTTGATCGCCCGCACGAATACTGAAACGCTGAAAGAGAACCCCGCCGCCACTCTCGGAGCAAGAGGGGGGAATGCTACGTTTGCTAGCAAGGGTTCGGAGCATTTCAGGAGACTTGCTGCCATGCGGAAGACAAAGGCGGGCGGAAGACCGCGCAAAATACAGAATCCCTGATACAATCCGTGACTTGTGAGTAAGAAACGGCTAACGGAAGGAGACTGGGCGCTCGTACCGCTAGTTTTGGCTTCCCAAAAGTCTCTGGGCGCGTCAATGGCAGACGTGGCAACCGCAATTAGAACTCGTCGAAAGCAAGAGCGCGGCAGTCCGGGCGATTGGGTTTTTGAGCATAGAGTCCAGGTTCACTCCAGAAACATCCATCTGCGACTAAGATTATGTATTCCATACCGCTCAGATGAGCCAGTTGCTTGGAGATCTTCTCTCCTGGTGTTCAATCAGAAGATTGACGGAATAGACTTTCACATAACGGCTCCGGACGGTCACGGTGGAAAATGTCGAGGTTGGCATCGACATATCTGGGAGCCCACAGAACGAATGTGTGAGCCTTTTCGGACTGAATTGCCATTATTCGACCCAGGCGATACCATTGAAATGTTTGTGATCGCGTGCTGTGCGGTGATGCGTATCGCGGAGAGGAGCGCTGGGACTTCATGACAATGACTTGCGATGCTATCCGCGAAGCGTTCTCTCGATATTTACAGGCCGAAACAGAAGTCTTGCAAACGCGGCAGGCGTGTCTACTTAGTCTGCCAATCAGGGTGATCGACGGCGCGAATATCGAAGTGTTTATCGAAGAGAGCGGAAACGGCGCTTTCTGTGTTCACGATGCTGGCAGGACGATAGGACGGCTGGAAACTTCCGGCCTAAAGTTGACCGACATGCGGGTTGAGATGTTTGCTCAACTCGCAAAACGCTTGGGCGTCGGTTTGCTGGACGGAGTCTTTCAAGGATTTGCGCGTACTGCAACGCTTCAGCAAACCGCTTTGTCGGTTGGCCAGTGCTGTTCTCTTGCCCTGTACGAATTGCTTCGGCACGCTCCTTTTTCGGAAGAAGAACGAATTCGCGCCACTGTTGCAAAAGAAATGGACGACTGGAGTACGGCTACCGGAATTGCTGTGGTAAAGGACTACGAAGTAAACGGCTCCGTACGTCAACATACCTTCGACTTCTTGGCCCAGGCTAAAGAGCCGATAGCGGTAGATGTTCTAATCCCTAGCTATGGACCGAACGTTAGCGCGGATAGGTACGCAATGAAGGTATGGGACATAGAAAAGGCCGGCGTGCCAAGGCCAAAACTCATAGCAGTCCTGGCACGTCCGGAGAAATGGAAGCAAACCGCACGACATGTTGTCGGTACTCTAGCCGATGACATTGCGGAGATTCCAGAAGAGGGCGCTTTACTTCCAAGCGGCCTCAGCGATGCGCTGTCGCGATTCGCGGCGGCATAATTAGTCAGACCCGAAACCAACTTGTTCTAAAAAACAACCGAAGGAGTAAAGAATTCTCTATTGAAAACAACGACCGCTCGCTGTATAATGAAAACATGATGAGCCAAGCCAAAGCAATCGCTTCGATGATCTGCCCCGAGTGCGAGATTGAATGCCGCCGCTTTGGCAAGCATCGGAACGGATTGCAGCGTTTCCGTTGCGCGGATTGCGGCAAAACCTACACCGAAGAACACGCGAAGCCGCTAGGTGACATGACCATTCCGATGGAAAAAGCGATCTTGGCCATCAAGCTCCTAGCGGAAGGTTCCAGCATCCGCACTATTGAGCGCATCACCGATCTTCACCGGGATACGATTTGCCGCTTGCTGGTTCTCGCTGGCGAGAAAGCCGAGAAGATCATGGCGAAGCAGGTCCGTAATCTCACCCCTTCCGATATCGAATGTGACGAAATTTGGGGTTACGTCGGCAAAAAGGAAGGCCACAAAAGCGCAGAGGAAGCCGAGAACGAGGGCTTAGGCGATACCTACTGTTTCGTGGCGATTGACCGCAAAACGAAGCTGATTATCAACTTCGCTCTCGGGAAACGGAACCAGCTGACAACCGACGTTTTCATTGAGGGCTTGCGGGATGCGTTGAAACCGGGCCATCGCTTTCAGATCACGACAGACGGCTTTGCGCCTTACGTTAGCGCCATCACGACGACGCTTGGCAGTCGGGTAGATTTCGCCCAACTCATCAAAGTGTACGGTGCAGGAACCGAAGGCGAAGCCCGCTACTCTCCTGCCACGGTCGAATCCGTGAGGGTCGTCCCAGTCATCGGCAACCCCGATCCGAAACGCATCTGCACCTCCATCGTGGAACGTCAGAACCTCACGATCCGTATCCAGGTCCGGCGCATGACACGCCTAACAAACGGCTTCAGCAAGAAATGGGAGAATCACTGGGCGGCGCTCTGTTTGCACTTCGTTTTCTACAATTTTTGCCGAGTTCACAAATCCTTGCGCGTCACTCCTGCGATGGAAGCCGGGATTGCCGATCATGTGTGGACGATAGCGGAATTGCTAGCTTGAACTTTTTAGAAGAGCAAATCAAAAAGGCTCCAACAGCAGAAAGTTGTCGGAGCCCTATCTTCTTAGCAGAGCTTACACCAGCCGCTAAAGACTGGTTCGGTTCCGCACTAATAGTGTACTAGACAACGAAAACATTCTCAAGTAAAATGTTTTCGACTTGCACTTCATATACATAGATGATTCTCGTGATGCATCATCGGGTGTGTGTATCTTTTCTGCGCTGTCAGTCCCATCGGATCAGTGGAAAACCTGCTTCACTGCCATTCGTGAATACAGACGTGAACTTAAGCTTAGCCACGGCATTTACATGCGTAAAGAGTTCCATGCTACTGAGTTCGTTAGCGGTCGCGGGAAAATAGCCGACTCCATCATATACAAGGGGACTCGGTGCAAGATTTTCGTTGAAACTCTAGACCGAATTGCCAAGCTTCCGAAGGTCCGGTTATTCAACGTGGCAATGAATCAAAAGCGTGAATTGATAGCTTTTGAACGCCTTCTTAATCGCATAAATCGAACGATGAAGGCTTGGGATAGTAAAGCCATTTTATTGTGTGATGAAGGCAAGGAAGCCATCTATACACGCCTCGCTCGCAAAATGGGTGTACATAATCCCATTCCAAGCAAATTCGGGGTTTGGCCGTCTGGTCATTCAAGCCAGAATATACCTTTAGACCTGATTATCGAAGATCCAATATTTAAGCAGTCGCACTCTTCTTACTTCGTGCAATTGGCGGATTTTTGCGCTTATGCTTTACTCAGGCGGGAAGTCCGACTTCCCTCGAAGGACAGGTATGGCCTCCATGAAGCCTTTGAATTGCTACGCCCTATAGTTGTTCGCGAGTGCAATCCTAAAGACCCCTGTGGCATCGTACGTTAGAGTTCATGGTGTACTCTGATTTCGTTGAACCAGCTTTACTACGGCGATAATCTCCAGATCCTTCGGGGACACATCAAAGACGAGAGCGTAGACCTGATCTACCTCGATCCGCCCTTCAATTCGAACGCTAATTACAACGTTCTGTTCCGCTCCCCGGCTGGTGAAAGATCACACGCGCAGATCGAAGCCTTTGAGGATACGTGGCACTGGACGGACGAAGCAGAGCAAGCTTTCGATGAGGTGATGCAGAGCGGCAATTCCGATGCCGCCGAACTGCTACGCGCCATGCGTGCCTTTCTTAAAGAGAACGACATGATGGCTTACCTGACAATGATGGCCGTGCGGCTTTTGGAACTCCGGCGTGTTCTTAAAGAAACTGGGAGCTTATATTTACACTGCGATACCAGTGCTGGGCACTATCTGAAACTCCTGCTCGACGGCGTGTTCGGCTCCGCGAGCTTCCGCAGCCAGATTGTATGGAAGCGCAGCACCGCTCACGGTGATGGAAGCAGGGAAGGAAATCACACGGCCACATACATGACCTAATATTCTTTTACACAAAGTCTGATGAATGGGAGTGGAACACACTCTACACGCCCTACGAGGAGAGCTACATTAAAAGCCATTACTCGCTCACGGAGCCGAACACCAAGCGGTGCTTCCGGGCCGATAACCTGACAGCGGCGAAGCCGGGCGGCGACACGGCTTATGAGTGGCGGGTGAAGCGGCTTGCTGGAGACAAAACGGAATGGCAGGCTGATCTATCAAATGAGTATCTCAAGCCGCTGAGGGATGGGATTATGCAGGGATAAGGCCCTACAAGGGTCGTTTCTGGGCTTACTCGAAGGAGAACATGGCTGGCTTCGAAGCCAAAGGTTTGCTGTACTACACCGAGAGCGGGATGCCTAATTTCAAGCGGTTCTTGGATGAGATGCCGGGCGTCCCATTGCAGGACTTGTGGACAGACATCCCGCCCATCAACTCGCAGGCGCAGGAGCGCTTGGGCTACCCGACGCAGAAGCCCGTAGCCCTACTCGAACGCATTCTTGCTACGAGCAGCAACCCCGGCGACTTGGTGCTCGATCCTTTTTGCGGTTGTGGAACGACCATTCACGCGGCGCAGAAACTCAATCGCCGATGGATCGGCATCGACATAACGAATCTTGCTATTTCCCTAATTGAGAAACGCCTGACGGATGCTTTCCCCGGAGTGAAGTTTGAAGTACATGGGACACCGAAAGATTTGGACGGCGCGAGAGCATTGGCGGCGAAAGACAAGTACCAGTTCCAATGGTGGGCCGTGTCGCTCGTCAAAGCCGTTCCCTATGGTGGCAAGAAAAAAGGCGCGGACTCCGGCATTGACGGTTTTATCTACTTCAAGCCCGATGGCAAACGACGGAGAAGGCTATCGTCTCCGTCAAAGGCGGGGAGAACGTCAACGTGGCGATGGTGCGCGATCTAGCCCACGTCGTAAAGCGGGAGAAGGCGCAAATGGGAGTCTTCATCACACTTGCCGATGCCACAAGGCCGATGTTGACCGAAGCCGTGAAAGAAGGCTTTTACGAAACGCCCTACGGCAAGTTTCAGCGCTTGCAAGTTCTCACCATCGAGCAGTTGCTAGAAGGAAAGCAGCCGCACATGCCTTGGCTGGACGCGTCCAGCTTTAAGAAGGCCGCAAAAGAGATCACAGCAAAGCAGAATGCGCTGTTCTAGTCATTCGCTGATTCAGCAGAATTAGGCTGAGATAGGTTCGAGCGTAGCTTGCGGGATATCGATGCGAACCTGCCTTGAAAGGCAAAGGCGGGCAGACTCAATGCGTTCACGAATCCACTCTTCGGAACGCGATGATTCGGCTGCCAATTGCGAGATACTCATCCCGGACAGGTGGTCCGCATAAAGAGACAACATCGTGCTCTGAGCGCAAAGTAGATTTAATGCTTTGTCGATTTTCACTGCACAAGGAGTTGTTCCCGGTAAGATTAATTTCTGGCAAAGATGAACAACATGCCTGACTTCAGCAAAATGAAAATCTCGGAACTGATCGACTTTGCCGAGGAGCAAGCGGAAAAAGAGCGGCAAACGCCGTCGTTACTCGACGTTAACAGTCCAGCGCGAGACGCAACTTGGTCGGATACGCTGGATATTCTGAGGACCATGAAAGAGCGTGGTGTGCCGGAATCACTACAGGACAGGTGATGACGGCACCCACGCTTTACGGGCCGCTTCTGCTTCGTCCCGTGTGTCGAATCGCTGTGATGCCACCTGAAGTCCCTTCTTTCTTATCTGTTCGGCAACACCCTCCGTGCCGTTAGCGATGCGGACTTCTCTTTGATCCCGGTACAGAAAATATTTAAACACTGCTTTGGAAGATGGCTTAACGCCACTCGTTCTGAAAATTGTTGCCATGGGAGCCTTACTCTCTTATCGGCCTGAAAGTAAAGAGTTTGTCCTCTCAGCCACATTAAAATATTTCATCCATAATAGGCAGGCGGACTTTGCTCCAAAAAACACGCAGAGAAACATTCGGGAAAGTGACCGATAAGAGCGGAGAGGGCTGTCCGTGTCCAATATGAAATGGTCTGTTTATCTGACGGCGTGCGCTTCTGCGCTCACCCTTTTTTTGTGATCTGTGCGGGAGTTCTGGTCTACCGCGAGGTCATAACGCCTCAGTAATCTCGCTAAGGGACAGCATGCGGCGGTGAGGTTGAGAAGATCCTGTTCTGGAAACACTACTTTAATGCGCTCGCACACCAACGGCGCATACAACTAAATAGGGGGACACCAGTCATGCGGATCGTCCCCCACCTAAATCCTTACTGCAAAACAGAATAATGCGTGCGATGGACGAAAGGAGAGAACTGTTTCTCCCGCCACCTCATGCACTCTATTTCAGCCTCTTTCCGAGTCGCAAAACGACGGCTACCGATCCTCTCACCTCTCCTTAAAAGTTTCTTGGCGGCCGCCTCAGTTCCGTAGCCGATCAGAATTCCGGCGTGATCCATGTACAGGAAGTATTGAAACAGGACCGTAACGCTGGCATTCATCACTAGACTCACAACTTCTTATCGGCCGATCTTGAGAGATGTTCACCGGAACTCTGATTTTGAGCGGTAATGCATTACCATGAAGTCTCTTCTGAGAATAGACAGGGTAAGGGCTTAATGAAAGCTGATCCGAAGGACGTAATGCTGGCCATTTTGTCGGCGAGTGCTTCCATAGCTGGCCTTGTGTTGGTTTTTAGCGGCTTTTTGGTTAGTCAGTACATGGCTTTGGACGCGGAAAGGACTAATGAAAGGCTCATTAAGCGCCTGAGGAACTTTGCTCGCTGGGGAGTCGTTCCATTCGTGTGCTCAATTCTGGCCGGTGGGCTCTCGTTCAAGTGGCTGACCGATCCATGCCAAACGTATTATGATAATGCAATCTACTCGTTTGAATGTTTAGGCATCTTCACGCTGGTTTATGGGGTGACCGCGTTCTTTCGACTAGTCTGAGGCACTGGAACCAGTTTGAGCTTAGATGCGGAAAAGATTCATGCGTTGAACGCTAAAGAATTTAACCATTTGTACAGCGATCACGAGGATTTATGGAGGGAACTTGCGGGCTTAGCAGCGGCTCACGCCGCCAGTTTTCTTGAGCGCAATCAAGAAAAGGTCAGACCAGGAGATGTGTCTGCGGTCTTGCAACTCTCGGTTAGAGTTGACCCAACCTTTGAAGACCATTTGGCGAAGAAACGCCTCACGCAGAAGTACTGGGCGATCCATTTCGCGGACTATATCATCGAAGAAATATACGGAACACCCGATATTATTGGAACAGAGACATCATGACAAGCCTGAGACACGAAGCAGAAGAGTTCATCAACCAGCAGTTTGAAATCATGAGCCGTCACGGAGAAAAACCAAGCCTGAGTCAAGAACAGATGGACAATCTTATTACGGAGACCGAACAAACATTTTGTCGCTTAGCGTATCCTGGCTCTTTTCCTCACGAAGACGTACCCGAAGAATCTGCCGAGTGAGTGGTTAGTTGTTCGCCCTACTCCCCACTCGTCAACCGCTCATACGTCAACCGACGATGGTTTTTTCTTCAACGCACCTTTAGGACACTACCTAAGTTCACGCCGGGAGCATCGGCGCCCTGTAATTTGGAAAATCAGAAAGTGTACATTTTGTATTCCTTGGCGTTCAGACGGCGAAGCCGAAAGCTGTCCTATCTGGGGCCTGTGTCACGTCAAAGTCAACCAGAAGCCGCTTCAGCCAACCTTCTAGCTTATTCCAGCTCCAGGGTCCTCCCGGCTACCTGCTGTTCCAGCGTCCCGTAGAGCTCCTGGAACCGCCTTGCGGCTGCGTTATGCGCCTCGGCTAGAATCGCAAACTCGTCCGAACCACTCACCCGCACCCCGGTTTTCGAAATTACCGGACCTCAAAGCGCGTGCTCCTGCCTCCAACTGTCTGACCGGTCGGATAATGCTCCGTGCCGTCGCGCGCTGGAACAGATGCATCACGCTCTGATACATCTGAATCCCAGTGCTGCTCGCGGCCTAGAGGAAGGTCTTGACGAGACGCTTACAGTCCATAAGCTGAAGAGTCCAGATCAACTTCGCTTTACCTGTCATGCACTAATGTCATGGAATGCTTTACTGCGACAGCGTCCGTGGCACTTTCGCGGCTTCACGAAAGGGGAGCCCTTCGTGCCACTTCGTGCGCTCCGCTTCGGCGTCTTCCCTGGCATCAAATCGTTGCTGGCCCAGCATCTTGCCCTTTTTCAGAATGTGCTCAGCGGCTTTCTCGGTGATTGCGGACAATCATAATTCGGCCAGGGACAATTAAAATTCCCGTTGGCTAGGCGGGCGGAAGCGATACAAGTCGGAGACGACTTGTATGGTGAACGATCAGCAGGTAAAGCGGCTGTGGCGGCTGGCGGGGCAGAAGTTGCCGTTGGAGATTGCGTCGGCGAAGGCGGGCATGGACCCGAAGACAGCACGAAAGTACCTGCGGGATCGGCGCCTGCCGAGCGAGATGCGACAAAAGCATACGTGGCGAACACGACCGGATCCATTCGCGGATGTTTGGGAACAGATTCGGCAACTGCTCACCGTCGAGCCTGGGTTACAAGCAAAGACGCTGTTCGAGCATCTGCAGGAAGCGCATCCTGGCCGGTTCAGTGACGGGCAGGTACGGACCTTGCGGCGTCGCATCAGTTACTGGCGAGCGACGGAAGGGCCACCGCGAGAAGTGTTTTTTGCTCAAGAGCATCGGCCGGGCGAGTTGTGCCAGTCGGACTTTACGCACTGCCGGGAGTTGGGAGTGACGATCAATGGTCAGGCGTTTCCGCATTTGATTTACCACTTTGTTTTGAGTTATTCCAACTGGGAGACAGGAACCATCTGCTATTCGGAGACGTTCGAAAGTCTGAGCGAGGGGCTGCAGAATGCGCTCTGGCAGTTGGGTGGCGTCCCATTAGAACATCGGACCGACCGGATGAGCGCGGCCGTGAATAATCTGTGTGATGCCAAAGAGTTCACACGAGCCTATGAAGGTCTGTTGCGGCATTACCGGATCAGTGGCCAAAAGATCCAAGCCGGTCAGGCCAATGAGAACGGCGATGTCGAACAACGGCATTACCGGTTCAAGCAAGCGGCCGATCAAGCGTTGATGATGCGAGGTAGCCGCGACTTTCCTGAAGTGTCCGCCTATCAGCTGTTCTTAGACAAGCTGTTTACGCGATTGAATGCCGGCCGGCGAGAACGATATCTGGACGAGGTGGCACAACTAGGGCCCTTGCCGGAGCAGCGGCTCGATTCGGTACGGCGGGAACGGGTCCGAGTCAGTCCAGGCAGTCTGGTATCGGTTGGTCGCAACCTGTACTCTGTGCATAGCCGTATGATTGGCGAACTGGTGGAGGCACGAGTTCATGCCGATACGGTTGAGATCTGGTATGGCGATCGAAAAGTAGAGGCGCTACCGCGTTTGCGTGGCCGCAGCAAACACCGGATCGATTACCGGCACATCATCGATTGGCTTGTTCGAAAGCCGGGCGCGTTTGAAAACTATCGCTATCGGAGCGACCTGTTCCCGACCAGTTGGTTTCGCCTGGCTTACGATGCTCTGCGCGAGGAACAAGGCCCGAAACGCGGCGCCCAAGAGTACCTGGCGATCCTGTTATTGGCTGCTCGCCGGGGAGAAGATCGGGTCGAAGGAGCCATTCGGTTTTTGCTAGGAAGCCAGCAGGCTCTCAATGCCGAGGAAACGGCCCGGTTGACGGAAGAGAACGCCCCTGCTCCGCTGACCACCATTGCTATCGATCCTGTCTCGTTAACGGTCTTCGATGATCTTCTGACGACGGAGGAGACGGCCGCATGACCAGCGATGTCGTGGATGTCAAAGCAGCACTCACCGAGAGCCTGACCGAACTGCGCTTGCCGACGGTGAAGCGGATCTATGAAGAAGCAGCCCGTTTCGCAGAACGCGAAACCCTGAGTTACGAACGTTACCTGCTGGATCTGGTCACTCGTGAAACGCAGGACCGCCAACAGAAGCGAATTCAACGGCTGCTGCATCAGTCGCGCATCCCGGCGGAGAAAACTTTAGCCAACTTTAATCTCAAAAGGCTGCCGCCGAAGGTGGCACTCTTAACCAAGTCGCTGATCGAAGGCGAGGTGTTGGACCGCCGTGACAACGTGCTGGCGTTCGGCAATCCCGGTAGCGGCAAGACCCATCTTCTCTGTGCCATTGGCTAGGAACTGATTGCTCGCGGCCGACGCATGTACTTCACAACTTCGGCCCTTCTGGTACAGGACCTATTGGTTGCCAAACGCGATCTCAAGCTCAGCCGATTCCTAAAGAAGCTGGCGCACTTCGAAGGCTTGATCATCGACGATCTTGGGTACGTGCAACAGAGCCGGGAGGAAATGGAAGTGCTGTTCACCTTGCTGGCTGAACGTTACAAGCGTGGCAGCGTCTTCCTCTCCAGCAATCTGCCGTTCTCGAAATTGGGAAGGCATCTTCAAAGATCCTATGACCACGGCAGCAGCGATTGACCGGCTAGTTCATCACTGCGTCATTCTTGAGCTCAACATCCCGAGTTACCGAGTCGAACAGGCCAAGAAAGCCAAAGAAGAAGCGTAAAACAACCGGGACAGCCGTGGAAATGACGGACTGATGGAAAGCAAACACCGCTTCCCACAGCCCTTGGAAAACGCCTGCGCGTTTCCCACATTCCCACCGCAACGACTACGATTAACCTCTCTCAAACAAAACGGAATAATAGTTGACCGCAAACGGGGAAAATACTTGACTGCGATCACTCGGTACCATATCCGATTCGCACATCATTCTGATCCAGATATAAGAAGTACTTAAACATCGTTTTGGAAGATGGCGTAATGCTGCTCTTTCTGGAAATGTTTGCCATTGAATCGTTTAGCTGGACTTTTGCCGGAACAGTGTCCTGACGAGCAATACCCGTATTACCTTTGTTTCTTCTTATCGGGTGAATTGAAAGAACTTACCATCCCACGTACATTAAAGTACTTCATCCATTCAGAGACGGTGCATGACTGTTTTGATTCCCTGTTCATCTTCCTGAATGTCGTGTGGCCGTGACTTAGCTTCTATTAACTTTCGCGTAATATAGCGGAAACCAAATGGAACGGTGGGGATCTTATGTATATGGGAAACCAGCGTGGAGTGGCTCGGGACTTCGATGCGCTGGAGGCGCGGCGCATGAGCGCTTTGGAGCTGATGCGCGAAGGGCGCAACAACAGTGAGATTGGCCGCCAGTGGAGGTCGCCAATCAGACCGTAAGCCGTTGGCGCAAAGAATACAGCACCGGCGGCAAGAAGGCTCTGGTCCAAGCGGGGCGGGCCGGGCGCAAGCCGTTGCTGGACGCCAAACAAAGTAAGACATTGACGAGCAGACTGCTGGCGGGTCCCGAAAAACTCGGCTACGAAACACCGCTTTGGACGTGCGAACGCGTGGCCGATCTGATTGCGCAGGAGTTCGGCGTTCACTACCATCCGGGGCACGTTTGGCGCATTTTGCGCGGTTTGGGCTGGAGCCCACAACGTCCGGTGGGCCGGGCGCTGGAGCGCGATGAGAAGGCCATCCGCCAATGGAAGCGGATTACCTGGCCGGCTGCTAAAAAAAAGCCCTCACGGAAGGGCGAACTATCGTCTTCGTTGACGAAAGCGGATTGACGCAGAAACCGCACCGCTGTCGCACCTGGGCCCCACGTGGCCAAACCCCCATCCTGTTTCATCACTTCAACTGGAAGAACTTGTCGCTGATCGCTGGTCTCAGCAGATGGAGTCTGCACTTTGAACTCTTGGCCGATACCGTCAAGAGTCCGCAGGTGGTGATCTTCCTCGAAAAACTGCTGCGCGTCGTTCCCGGCGAACTGCTTATTGTCTGGGACGGCTTGGCGGCGCACCGTAGCCGCTTGGTGCAGGACTTCCTAGCCAGCCTGCAGGGAAGAATTCACACTCTTCGGCTGCCAGCCTATGCGCCGGAGCTCAATCCTGTCGAATACATCTGGGCGCACCTCAAACAACACGAGTTGCCCAACGTCTGTGCCAAAGACCTTTGGAGCCTCGGCGATATGGCACGCCACCGGCTGAAGCGCATGCGCCGCAGAAAGCCACTTCTCCTTGCCTGCTGGCAGCAATCTTCACTCAGCTTTTGACTACGCTATATTATGCGAAACTCAATAAGAAGGAACCCAGGGAAACATTAGGGAATGTGACCGATAAGAGCGGAGAGGGATTTTGTGTCCAATACAAAACTGTCTGTTTATCTGACCGTATGCGTTTCCGCTGTCACTGTCTTCTTTGTAATTTGTGCGATGTCTCTAGCCTTCCGCGAATTCATGGCGCCTCAATAATCCAGTGGGCCAATCATTCCCAGTAAGATGCTGTAAGCTTCCTGGTGTTGTCGACCTGGGCAGATGAGATCCTGACAGGGTGCCAGCCACCATGGGTGATTGTACTCCAATTTAGTACTGGCTTGCGAGAAATGGGCGGCCGACCCGGTTCCGAGTGCGTCAGCACAGTCAGGGCAATCCGAGACAAATCAGATGGTTCACATGACTCGCACTGATAGCCTTACCATCGTGCCTGATGTCGTTATCTCAGTCAACGCGGTACGCTATCGATCTGCGCGAAGCTGTAGCCGTGCGATATACACTGTGCCACATCTGTCATCCGCCCGTATTGCATTGAAATCAGCCCATCTAACCGACCCAGAGCGCCCCAAAGATGCTTCACAGTAATGACTTGCCGCTACAACTAGTAAGCTGTCCGTGCGCCGGGATAAAACTCCCATGATCGCCGGGCGATCACCCCTGACTATGAAAGGGTGGTTGTGTAGCCGAGGACAAGGACGTTGCCGGAATGGCGGAACAAACCCCGCGGATAAAACTGTACCTGGCTAGCGCTTGTGAATCCCCTGATTGGTGCGAAAAGCTCGTGGAACAACTTATGCTCGATGCACTGGCTCCTCGGTGACCAGGAGGTCACATGTGTAGGATCATTGAGCGCTGCGCCGGCATTGACATTGGCAAGCGTTTTCTACTTTGCTGCGTGCTGACTGGATCGGCCGCGGAGGATCCGCACAGTGAGACTCGGCGTTTTGATACCACGGTCCCGAGTCTAGAACGACTGCGAATGTGGATGAGCGAGGAGCGTGTGACGCACGTGGTGATGGAAAGCACTGGGTCCTACTGGGTCCCGGTTTTTAAGCTTTTGGAAGGACTGTTTACCGTCGTGCTGGCCAATCCAGAGGAAGTGAAAACTCGCAAGGGCCACAAGACAGATCGGAAAGATGCGGAGCATCTGGCCGATTTGTTGCGTCACAATCACGTTTGGTCCAGCTACATACCGCCGAACCGGTGCGTCAGTTGCGCGATCTTACCAGGTGTAGGGTCCAACTCACGCAAGGCGCGACCCGTGAGTGGAATAGGGTAGGGAAGCTGCTGGAGCAAACCAATGTGAAGATTGGCAGTGTGCTCACCGATGTGTTCAGTGTTTCAGGGTTACGCATGCTGTTGGCGCTTCTGGACGGCCAAGCGAGCGCCGCGGAGATCGCCGGGTTGGCGCGTGGAACGGCCCAGCACAAGATATCTCAACTGGTGGAAGCTCTGGAAGGCCATCGAATGACGGACCACGTGCGTTTCCTAATTCGTAGCTGCCTGCGCCATTTGGCCTGTTTGGAAGAGGTGGAGGAACTGGACGGCGAGATTCTACGGCGCATGGCAAACGCTCCCTTCGAGAAGCCCTTTGCTCTGTTGCAGACCTTGCCGGGAGTAGGGCAGCTTTCGGCGGCGGCAATCCTGGCAGAAACAGGAACCGATATGGGACCATTTCCAACCGCAGAACAGATAGCGAGTTGGGCCGGTTTATGTCCCGGCAACCGCGAGAGCGCCGGGATTCAAAAAGGGCCACAAACGACTCACGGCAATCCGTACTTACGGACCGCTCTGGTGCAGTGCGCTTGGGCCGCCACCCGGAAGCACGACTCTGTTTTCCGGACACGCTTTCAACGGCTGGCGCCACGGCGCGGTGAAAAACGCGCAATCGTCGCGGTGGCTCATCTCATGCTCCTCATTCTCTACTGCATGCTGAAAGATGGAGTGGCCTTTCGTGACGCTGAAGATGCTCCCCAAGCAGCGGCGCAGAGAACGTCATGCTCATCACCACTTGCGCTGCCTTCGTCGACTTGGACTTTCGGTCGAGATCACTCCTGCATCCACAGCTCTGGCGACTAGCGGCTGAATGCTTTCGGAACAACCGGCATGTAGCGATGGGCGAAGGGCGAGGTCATCGTCGTTCGCTATGACGACGATCTGGTATTGGGTTTCGAGCACCGCGAGGACGCCGAGCGCTTCCTGGATGCATTCCGGGGACGTCTGGCGAAGTTCGGGTTGGAACTACATCCGGAGAAAACGCGACTCATCGAGTTCGGACGAACCGCTGACCAACCGCGAAAAACGTGATGAGGGAAAACCGGAGACCTTCGACTTCTTGGGATTCACGCACTACTGTGAGACTAAGAAGGGCCGCTTCATTGTCTGGCGCAAGACGGCGAGCAAACGGATGCGAGCGAAACTGCAGCAACTCCAGCAGGAACTTCGACGCCGGATGCATCAGCCGCTAGCGCAAGTCGGCGAGTGGCTGCGAAGTGTGCAACGTGGTTATTACCAATACCACACGGTACCGGGGAACAGCGCGACGCTCGGGCGGTTTCGGCATCGGCTCTTTTGGGTGTGGTGGAAAGTAGTTGGCCGCCGCAGCGAAAGGCGGATGCGCTGGGATCGCTTTTGCTCGATGTTCAACCGCTGGGTGCCTACCCGCGCATCTTGCATCCCTATCCGAGTGTTCGCTTCGACGCCACACATCCAAGGTAGGAGCCGTATGCGTGAGCAGCGCACGTACGGATCTGTGCGGGGGGCGATCAGTGATGGTCGTCCCTACCGCGACCGGCGATTTTGTTAGTGATGATCCGGCGCTGGGGATCGGTATAGGTCCAGCGAAAGGGTCTGGCTGATTGGGAATAGGCGCGGATGTAGCGGCGCAGCTTATTGCCCAGATCCGCAATCGAGGTGAAAACGCCACGCCGGATCACGTCGCGCTGAATCTTGGCGAACCAAAGCTCGACCTGGTTCAGCCACGAGGAGTAGGTCGGCGTGAAGTGAAAGCGCACTTGTGGATGCTCCAGTAAGAAGCGCTCGACGTCCTTGGTCTTGTGCGCTGACAGGTTGTCGAGCACGACGTGGATCTCCTTCGCGAGGGTGTTTTAAATTTCGTGTAAGAGGCGTTCTCCGGGAGGATAGGAGAACGGATGAAAGAGAAGACGAAGTTAGAAGCGGCGTTGGATGAGCTGCTTTCCGGCAAGAGCACGGAAGAGATCGTCGGACCGGAAGGTCTGCTGAAACAACTGACCAAAGGAGTGCTGGAACGGGCCATGAGCGCCGAACTGACGCACCATTTGGGCTATGAAAAGGGAGAGGCCTCCGGACGGGGCAGCGGCAACAACCGCAACGGCCAAAGCCGGAAAACGGTCCGGGGCGACTTCGGTGCAATCGAGGTGGCGACACCTCGAGATCGCAATGGAAGCTTCGACCTCAAGATTTTGCCCAAACACGAGCGGCGGTTTGCCGGCTTCGATCAAAAGATTCTGTCCATGTATGTGCGTGGCATGAGCACGCGCATACATGGACATTTGGAAGAGATCTATGCCGTCGAAGTCAGTCCGTCGCTGATCAGTGAAGTAACCGAAGCGGTGATGGAGGAGGTACGAGCCTGGCAGAGCAGGCCGCTCGATCCGGTGTACCCGATTGTCTATTTGGACGCGCTGATTGTGAAGATGCGGCAGGAGGGGCGAGTCGAGAATCGCGCGGTATTCGTGGCGCTTGGCGTGAACCTGGAAGGCAACAAAGAGGTGCTTGGGCTATGGACCAGCGCCACCGAAGGCGCCAAGCTCTGGCTGCAGATTCTGACGGAGTTACGCAACCGCGGCGTGCAGGACATTCTGATTGCCTGCGTGGACGGACTGAAGGGATTTCCCGATGCCATTCAGGCCGTGTACCCGAAGGCACAAGTGCAATTATGCATCGTGCATCTGGTGCGCAATAGCTTGAACTTCGTGAACTGGAAAGAACGCAAGACGCTGGCCTTGGACCTGAAGCAGATTTATCACGCCGTCACTGCCGAACAAGCCGAGCAGCGGCTGAGCGAGTTCGAAGCCCGCTGGGATGCCAAGTATTCCTCGATCAGTAAGATCTGGCGGCGGCATTGGTCCGGTGTAGTGGGGCTGTTTTCTTTCCCGGAAGAGATTCGAAAGGCGATTTACACCACCAACGTGGTGGAATCGCTGAACATGACGCTACGCAAGGTGATTAAGACTCGCGCTTCGTTTCCCAACGAAGAATCGGCCTTGAGCTGATTTATCTAGCCCTCCGGAACGTGTCCCAAAGATGGCGATCCGCCCCAACCTGGCGCACTTCGCTGAATTACTTTGCTCTGGGGGGACCGGATTGAAGCGGCCCAGGCTCGGCCCTTACGATAACAGGCCAAGCCTCCGCGCCTACGGCGCTCCGGCTCAGCCTGTTATCGTAAGGGCAAAGCTAGACCAGCGGCTTGGGCTGGCGATTGATTGGTGGAGATTCGCCACTTACACAGAAAACAGGACACTACCCGTTTCGCCCAACCAGTACGCGACACCAGTCCTTCGAGAAACGCAACAAACTCCTTACTGGTATGACGGCCCGCGGTCATACCCTGCACTTGGCCGGGTCTTCACATCTAGGCCGCATATAACGACAACGTGCCGTGACGGTAATACTCGAAGCCATGCCGCTCTGCGCGTCCCGGCGATAACGGCAAGACTGGATCGAGCCGGTCCAAAGCTTGGATCGCCGTCTTCTCATCCACACAAAACACGGCGGCATGCTGCGGCGGATGAAGGTAGAGGCCGATGATATCTGCCGCTTTCTCCTCAAACTGAGGATCGTTGGATGCCCTAGAGCGGTCGAGCCGGTGCGGCTTCAAACGCAACTGCGTCCATATCCGCTGCACGGTCGACTTGCTCAATCCCAGGGACAACATGATCTGCCGGTAACCGTGGCCCTCCGCTAACGCCAGGACCAGTCTCGCTCGGAACACGTCACTGCCTGCCGGTAAGCTCCGCGATTGCGCCCACACCCCGTCAACTCCCTCCCGCTGCTCTTCCGTGATCGTCAGCACTGCCTGCCTCCTTACTATGAGACATCCCAAGAGTGCTAACGTTTCTACCGGGACAGCTTACTAGTACTCTCTTTCATTGCGGTAGACAGCGGCCCAAAGGAGATGTCGCTTGGGTCAACACCCCTAACGGCCTAAAGCAAAACAATTCTTCTATTTAAGGAATAAAGCGAATTAAATAAGCGAATAGTATCACCATCTGATATATGGTTCGAAAGACCAGAGCAGGTCTAACAGTTTTCATTTTTGGTTTCAGCGTCATAACAGCTCCTTTGTGCGCCGAAACCGAAACGGCGCAAGACCTAGCAGACGGAATCATCTATGCGCGCGGCGGAAGCGCTAGAATACAGAACATCCAGACCGAGCGTATGAGCGGGACGTTGTTCGTCGGGGATCGGCAAGGTACATTTGTCCGGGAGATTATGCGTCCCAACAAGATCCGGATGGAAGTGACGATCGAGGGCGAGACCACTACCATGACCTTCAACGGAGCAAGTGGATGGAAGCTTAACGTGACCAAAGGCAGTGATCAACCTCAGCCGTTGAACACTGTTGAGTGCAAAAAAATGGCAGAAGATGCTGACGTCGACGGTCCCTTCCTGGATTTCACGGTAAAAAACGCTCAAATTGAACTTCTAGACAAAGAAATGTTAGGACCTTCCCTTGTGTGGAAGCTGAAGGTCACTCGAAATAACGGGGATGCGGAATGTTACTACGTCGAGAGCACGGGACACTACATCCTGATGAGGGAAAAAACGAGTACTCAAAAAGGAAAATCCGTCACTCGGGACACCGTCTATAAAGATTTTCAGCATGTTGAAGGTGTGCTATTCCCCTTTAGGATTGTGTCGGGTGACCAGGACAGCCAAACTACATTGCAGTTCGACAAAATTCAGTTAAATACCCCCCTCGACGCCTCGGAGTTTGAGAAACCCTCGGCCGCCCAAGCCAGTAAGCCCAAGAAGTGACCGGCTTTCGTCAAGCTTCAGACACGGCAACTGAGCGCTCTGGTTGCACCAATGGTACGATCACAAACAGCGGAATAGGGCTGAAGCATTCTTCTGTCCGTGGGCCCGTATACGTGCAATACTTGGAGCGCTACGGAAGTGGTGGCGAGACGGCCATTACTCGCCAGACATCCAGCGAATCCAGAATCAGTTGCCTAGTTATCATGCTTCTTCCTTAATCTGGTTTTCGTCCGACGAGTATGGATTTTAACATTCCTGCAGCAGACACATCAGCTCACCGGATAGGCGCGAACGGCAATCACTTGCGTGGGTTCTATCGGGCTGATAGATTCCCATCTTTCAGGCCAAATCATTCTCAGCAAGTCCCTATGTAACTGTTTTATGCGTATGATCTCGGTGTAAAGCTGATGAAGTTGCTCTCTGAGCACTTGTCCTAATTCCTCAGTTTTGCGATTCATCTTCGATCAAAACCTGCATGGGAGTGCATTGCCACTAAAGGTTCTATGGCGAACATCTCTCAACACTGACCGATAAGAAGTTGTGAGTCTAGTGATGAATACCAGCGTTACGGTTCTGTTTCAATACTTCCTGTACATGGATCACGACGGAATTCAGATTGGCTACGGAACTGAGGCGGCCGCCAAGAAACTTTTAAGGAGAGGCGAGAGGATCGGTAGACGTCGTTTTGCAACTGGGAAAGAGGCCGAAGCAGCGTGTATAAGGTGGCGTGAGAAGCTTCTCCCTCAATTTGCCCAACATTCGCATTCTTCTGTCTTGCAATAGGTATGTAGGTGGGGGATAGCCGCATGACTGGCCATCCCCCTATTTGGTTGTATGCGCTGCGTGTAGAGTGTCACAGCACACTGATGTAGTGGTCTGCCACCAAAGATGTTCTCAACGTCATTACGCCGCATCTGGTTTAACAATTGCCGAGAATGTCCAGCGTATCCGCCCAACTCGCGTTGGGTTCTGGCGAACCCGCTTCGATCAAAGACGGCGCTTGACGCTTTTTCTCCGCTTCGTCTTCGGCAAAGTCGATCAGGTCCGAGATTTTCATTTTGCTGACGTCAGGCATGTTGTTCATCTTTGCCAGAGATTTATCTTACCTTCGGATAACTCATTGTGTAGTGGAAATCGACAAAGCATTAAGCCTACTTTGCGCTCAGAGCACAATGTTGTCTCTCTATGCGGACCACCTGTCCGGTATGAGTATTTCGCAATTGGCCGCCGAGTCATCCCGATCCGAAGAGTGGATTCGTGAACGCATTGAGTCTGCCCGCCTTTGCCTTTCAAGGCAGGTTCGCATCGACATCCCGCAAGCCTCGCTCGAACCTACTTCAGCCTAACGCGCTAAAACTCAGCCGCTTTTTTTTCGCTGGTACCGGACGCTTCACTGTGGCATTCTTGCGCGTAGTAGAAAGCGCGCTCTTTGGCACATTTAGCAGCTTCGACGCCAGTACCTCGAATGCCTCAAACTCACTCTTCGGCTTCGGACCGCTTTTCGCCTGAGGCTGGGCGGGGATCATTGGCTTCCGCATCTGCAAGCAGTATAGACTCGATGATACCCATGTAGCCGTCTTGCTGAATGAAAAAATTCCCTCTGGTAACTTTATGTCCTTGACTGTCTGATTTCTTCGCTCGAACTCCTCTTGGAGAAAGTCAGTCCCAAAGGGATGTACAAAGATGAGCCTTTGGGGTCTGCAACCATCATGTATGTTTCTGGACCGACCCAGATTTCAGCTTCGTTTTTTTCTTGGCTTCGTAGACGCAATAAAGAGCTTCTGGCAGTTGAATTAGCCCGTCAAAGCCAAGGGAATACAGTTCGGCTGTAGTCAGAACGGAGCCGCTTCCAATTACTGCAAACCCGGTGGCCGTTGACTCTCTAATTCTGCCTAAGCTATCCATAGTGAAGAGCCGAACCTCATCCTTGGAGTCAAAGCAAACAAGGATCAGATCGCATTCGAAGTCGATTCGATCTGGTCCGGTCTCTTCAGAGATTCGTTTTCGTGTTTCTTCTGGAAGATGCGCAGCTCCTCCAGTCTTGTACTCTTCAAGCGAAAGGCTCCAAATTCTGTAAATAGGCGGTTCGCTCTGCCGAGCCCGGAGGGCGCGGCCATTGCTCCACGGCAGGATGACTGCTGCGGTAACTGCGGAGACGTCACGGAGCAGACCGTCACCAAACCAATTTATTTCAGGCAGACCAGATGCCTTAGCTTCAGCGAGCCAGCTCTGCAGAGCTTCGCTTTGCTTACTACGGAACACGTTAGCGAAGCCTTGCGTCAAGGCGTGCAGCGTCGAGACTTCTGGACAGGCCGCAGTTAATTGTGCGAGCAGTTGCTGCTCCTCGTTCTGAGTTTTTCGGGCGGGCCAGCAGCATGGCGGCTTGCCTTGGAGAAGGAAGTTTGGCTTTGTGCTGACGAGCGTGAACCGTTCTCCTGTTCTCATGCGTGCGAAGGGCGGCCACGAAGCAAGCGACCTACTTCGTCCCCCGGCATATCCTTCGGCCTGAATCTCTTGCCAGAGTTGGGTCGCATTGTGGCAGCCTTCGGCCCACCGACGGTTAAGAAAATTCTTGAATGCGCGGGAGAGTGCGATCACTTCGTTGTATCGAGCTAGCCGTTTCTGCCGACGCCTCTCTTGCATTTCCTCCGCCCTGGTCGGGACCGCGGCGGCACTGTCGACCTGTAACGGTTCGGAAACTGGCAGGACAGATTCAGATGTTGCTAGCGCAGTACGCTTCTGTTCCAGTGACATGAACCCATTTTCCGTCCGGTAGTTGCCTCATTGTGTAACGGATGAGGCTGTTGCTGCAAGACACGCCTGAGCAAACTCGTAGGGCGTGCGGTAATCAAGGCTGCTGTGCGGTCGTTCTTGGTTAAACTCATGGCGCCATGCGGCAATCTGTCGACGTGCATGCCAGAGATTCCGAAACCACTGCGTGTTCAGGCATTCGTCTCTGAGCCGACCGTGAAAACTTTCGACGTGAGCGTTTTGAACGGGTTTGCCTGGCTGGATATGGGCTAGTTCGATGCGCTGATCGATGCCCCACGCCAGGAAATGTCGCGAGGTCAGTTCGGCGCCATTGTCCATGCGAATCCGTTCTGGTTTGCCGCGTTCGGCAATCACGCGATCCAGCGCTCTGGTGACACGTCGGCTGGGCAAACCGGTATCGACTTCTAAGGCCAGGCATTCACGCGTGAACGTATCGACAATGCTCAAAACGCGCAGCGTTCGACCGTTTGCCATCCGGTCATGCACAAAGTCAATGGCCCATTGTTGGTTCGGTCTAATGGCCGTAAACAAGGGCTGTCCCACCCGCATCAAACGCTTTCGCTTCTTGCGCCGGACACTCAGCCCGGCAGCACGATACACCCGAAAGAGTCTCTTGTGATTCACGACCTGCCCCTCTCTGCGCAGGAGAACGGCAAGGCGGCGATAGCCGTAGCGTGGCTTCTCCTGCGCTAACTGTGTTAGCTTCGCTCTGAGCTTGTCGTCCTTCTCTAGGTTGGCCCGATAACGAAAGCTGGATCGGGCAATGTTGGCCAGCTCGCAGGCTTTGCGCTGACTTGCGGCGAAGTTCTCGAGGAGGAACGCCGCGTCGGCACGCCGGCCTACGAGCTCAATCCGTTTTTTATTAGAAGCGCTTTCAGCATTTCCCGATCTAAACTGAGGTCAGCCACCAATCGCTTCAATCGATTGTTCTCGTCTTCCAGGTGATGCAGCCGCGCTGCTTCACTCGGCTCCATACCGCCGTACTTCGCCTTCCAGGAATAAATCGTGAAGGTACTGACGCCGACCTCGCGGGCCATCTCGGCTGCCGTCCGTCCCGCTTCCAGTTGCTTCACCACTGCCAGTATCTGTTCTTCGCTGAGTTTCCTCTTTGTCACTTCTGCTTTCCCCTTTCTTCGTCCGAATTAGTATTCCACTTCGGGCGGAAAACGGGGTTCACGTCACCAGCACCCGCTCTACGGCTGAAGTCAGATTACAGAGCAGATGGAAACGTCGGCTACCTGGATGGCTTGGGGTGCGCCGCGTGCTGCTCCTTCGGCATACAGACTGGCGCGATCACGACTAATTACTTCTGTGCCTGAATGTAAACGTAGCAAGCAGCGAGGCTCTCGGCGGAACGCTCGGGGAGCAAATCGATAGGCGTGTGTTGTTCGAGATCGACCAGAATGGTCCCATAGCTTTGTCCTTTTCGCCAGGCCCAGCCGTCAACCCAACAACCCTTACACTCTTGACAGGAACCGCTGGTCCATTTTTCAATCTGCGGAGAACCGTGTCCGGGCTCGTGTGCATTCCGAGTCGCCGGGATAATCGCGCTCCCGCCTCGCCGCCCAAAACATAGCCAATTAAGCGAAGAGTCTCAGCGAACCGATTTGTTTGCCGACCGTATCTCTGCGCGACCAGTGGCAACGATTCTGCAAACGTTACGCGACTGCAATCCCGGTAGCCACACCGAAAACGCCGGACTTCCAAACGGATCTGCACGGTGGAACCTTGCCGGTAGATCCTTCAATGCTCGGGAGTATCGGCTGTGGATGGAGTGGGAAGAACGCTCGCATCCCAGACAACTTGCTGAGGAACCTACTGCAGCCACGACAATCAAGACTCTACCTTCATCCTGCTGTTGGACCAACTTCAATTTAAGTGAGACTGGATCGGGAAGAAGAGCCTGCACATGGCTCGGGGGAGAAGCCATTTGCCTTTACAGCATAAAACATTAGATTCCGATGGCCTGCCAGGATTGGACAAATACAAAGGCGGCCTATCGGTTCTTTGCCAATCGCCAGGTGAACGAGGCCACCATTCTGGCCGGGCACTTCCAAGCGACACAGGAGCGGGCAGCGGCGGTCGATGGTCCCATTTTGATCCTGCATGACACGACCGAGTTTTCATATTCGCGGGAATCCCCAGCAGCTATAGGCATCATCAAGACGACTTTCACTGGATGGGACAAGAGTGGACGAGCAAAGCAGCATACAGTTTGTGGCATTCTGATGCACTCCAGCCTGGCGGTCACGACGGATGGGCTGCCGCTCGGCCTCACCGCCATCAAGTTCTGGACTCGCAATAAATCCAAGGGAACCAATGCACTGAAACGAACCGTCAATCCAACGCGAGTGCCAATTGAAAAGAAGGAGAGTATCCGTTGGTTGGAGAACCTAAAGCATTCCACTGACATCGTCGGCGAGTCATATCGGTGCATCCATATCGGCGACCGGGAGAGCGACATTTATGAACTGTTCTGCACAGCAGAAGCGGCGGGCACCAAGTTCGTTTTGCGCACCTGTGTAGATCGGCTTGCGGGCGACGGCCAGAGCACGATCTCAGCGGCCGTGAAGCGCGCCAAAATGAAGGCGATTCACCGAGTTGAGGTCCGCGGCAGCAAAGGTGATGTGTCCGAAGCCACTCTGGAAATTAAATACGAACGGCTTGTGGTTCATCCGCCGATCGGGAAACAGAAGAAGTATCCATCGCTGACATTGACGGTTATCCATGCACAGGAAACAACGAGGCCAAAAGGAAGGGAGCGCATCGACTGGAAGCTGATTACCAATCTGCCAATTCGATCTCCAAAGCACGCTGTAGAAAAGCTGTCCTGGTACGCCATGCGATGGAAAATCGAGACTTTCCACAAAATCCTAAAATCCGGTTGCAAGGCGGAGGACTCGAAGCTCCGCACGGCGGAAAGAATCGTGAACCTGATCGCTATCTTCTGCATCCTGAGTTGGCGCATATTCTGGATGACCATGATAAATCGCCTCGCACCAACTGCATTGCCAAGTGTGGGCCCACTACTCAGGAAACGAACTTGCTCGACATGATTATCGAAGATGTGAACGGAAAGCGGCCTCGGAATCTTCTGCTCTCCATATACCTCACCAAGATTGCCCGGCTGGGTGGCTATCTTGGGCGCGCCAAAGATCGTCCACCCGGAAACCTTGTCATGTGGGGCGCGGGCTGTCACGCCTCACTGACATCGAACTCGGCTTTACTCTCGCCTCTCGACTTGTGGGTAATTGAAAGCATGACCGTGCGCTTACAAGAACACGGCTTCGAACCGCAGTTCGTCGTCGGATTATTAGGTGAACTCGAAGCCAATCATCATCAGTAAGAAGACATTCTAGGTGGACGGAGAGAGCATTGAATTTTCACATGAATGTAGTCGATCTGCCGCGCTGATTGAATGTCGTGCGACTGATCTTAACAGCCAGCTACAGCCAGTTACCTCCACCGCGCTCGACATTATTCACCTGCAGAAAACGAGGATGTGTCTTCCAACCTTGATCCAGTGATTACTCGTTTTCTGAGTCGGAATACGGAATACTGGGGCTTTCCACAATAGATCCGACCTAACGGCCTAGCATGTATTAATTGGAAAGGCCTATCCAGTCCGCCACCGAAGCTCCGAATCCGAAGTGTCGGTTTACTTGCCCGAATAGACCATGAATGCCCTGTCCGTATGGGTTCGAATTTTGGCGTCAGGAGCAGGCAGACCTAGCGTTACGGCAGTGAAGTGCCGGTCTACCACTTCGATCCGTTTCACAAGCTGCCGGGTCAGCTGCTTCCGTTCCTTCAGACTGAGAAACTGATATTCGGCAAACACCGAAGCAATCAATTGAGCTGTTTCCCGGACATTTGCGGCCGATCGCATCGCTTTCTGCTGCTGGTCCTTGTTCACCAGCGCGCTCCAACTCCGTATTTCCGCATCGATGCGGCGCGCTTCTGCTTCTACCTCCTCGTCCGAAAACACGCCCTTCACCGTCAGACTGAGCAATCGTTGCTTCTCTGTCTTGAGCCGCTCGAGTTCTGTCGCAGCTTTCGCTACCATTTCGTCGATGGGCGACCGTTCCGGCGGCTCGAGTGCCTTTTCGATCAGAGAACCCAACACAGCCGGTTGCAGGAACATCTCCGAGATGAGCGCGTTCAGTGAGTAATCCGTGACTTCCCGGCTCAGCTTGGGTGCGCCGCAACCCGATCCGCCTCTGTGCTGACTCCGGCAGTAATAAATATCCAACCATTTCTGCCGCCGGCAGCGTCCGGAACCTTTGCTGTACATCCGTTCTCCACACCGGCAATACAACAAACCCGACGCCTCAAACCGGCTTTCTTGGGACCGCGAGCTGATCCAGCTCTTGCGGCGTTGCCCGAGAATCGCATGCGCTTGGGCGAATTGCTCTTCGGACACGAGTGGTTCGAGTTCGAGCTTCACCCGCAACGGTTCCACGCGCCGGATCTTTTTGCGATCGGCCTGCCGGCCGTTCCGCGAGGGGCGTTTTTCTCCCCGCTTCTGCGTATAAACCCGGTATCCCGTCCAGATCGGGTTGCGTAATTGGTTGTACAGGGCGCGATCGGAAGCGTAGCCCAGTTCCCTGGCGATTGACAGCACGCTTTGATTCGTCGTACCAGGATATCGAATGCCGTTTTGATCCGGGTGGCCCAGGGCTCCACCCAGCTCCACTGCCCGGTTTTGAAATCAAAATCGACGCCCTGGGGCAACGTGATTTTCGCATTGGCGCAGCGGCCGCGCTTGCGATTCTCTTCCTTCGCCGTCTGGGTATTCCGCAAAATGCGCCGTCGATCCAAACCGGCCATCATGCCGGAGACCAGCGCTTCCATGAAGCCGCTGTCCTCGTGCACATCCAGCCGGGAGGAAGGAGTCCAAATGAGCTTTCGTTGCTTCAAAAAGTAGTCGTAGATGCTGAAGGAGGAAAAGTCGTCAGGGCGCATGAGCCGGTCGATGGCGGCGACCACCAGGCCATCGACATCCGGAAGAGAACGAAGGAGCTCCTGAAATTCCGGGCTCTCCAAAACCTGGGTTCCACTCACGTCGGTCACTTCCAGGATCCGGACGATCTCCAGGTTCCAGCGTTCGGCCGAAAGCCGGATTTCCTGGTGTTGCCGCAAAAGCCCCGCTCGACCCTCTTGCGCCTGCTCTTCCGTGGAAAGACGGCAAAAGCCAATCGCGCGAAAGCGGGGCGCAAGTGTACGGGTTTCGAAGCTCACTGATGGATTTTAGCAATGAAATTCGGCGTCACTGGGCCGTCCGAGAGGGAGCACAAATCCCAGAATTTCTTGCTGGTGCGAACTGTAGTCCGGTAACTTGGTTGTTTGGAGGACCTGACAGGCGAAAGCCAGTTCCATGCAGACGATGCGCTGCGATCGTTGTTATCGTTTCGCATTCCTGGGCAATTCCAGGTCTGCTCAAAAACAGTCCAACGCCGAAATCGATTTAAGACCGAAGCTCCGGTCCCGCTGCTCTCAATAGAAGACGCACGCGTAGGTGCCACTCTCCGGCTATTCGGGCGGGCATTGGCCGTAGCGGTCGAGGTTCTGGCAGCAGGCCAATGGCACACCGTTCTAATCGCGTCTGAATCTAAGGCGACAGATGTCCGTCACGAGGTGCAGATGCGGGTTCGAGAGGCACTCCGAGCCTCCATTCACAGTGTTGGACTTCGTATCGAGGAGCATCTTGCCGACAATCCTCAGCCGTTCGCGCCTGGTGCGTACTCTCGCCTGTCCCAGTTCAGGGCGTGGCAGCAGACGACACAGTCCCCGGCATTCTTTCAGTCTGTCGGTGACCTTTCGCAGTTGCTGTCGCACAGATGGGCTTCGGAAACGGATGGGTTTCAAGGCAAGATGTTGCTGCTCACGCGGGTACAGGACCTGTTCTCAGACAACTGCATTGCGCGTAGTGAACACAATCGCCAGTTCGTGCTCGAAGCAAAGGCCCGGTACGCTCGTTTCTTCGAGACGGTTGAGAAGCGCCCTTTGACGGACGAACAGATTGAGGCGGCGCTCGCCTTTGATGACCTGAATCTGACGGTCGCCGCTGCGGGATCGGGCAAGACGTCTGTGATCGTGGCGAAGGTTGGATTTGCGCTCGCGTCCGGTATGTTTCGGGATGGCGACGTGTTGGTCCTAGCCTTTAACAGGAACGCCGCAAAGGATCTCAGATGCCGGATCCGTGATCGTCTCTCGAAGGCGCTGCAACGGAATGTTAAAGTTTCGGTTCGCACGTTTCACTCACTCGGGAATCGATTGCTCAGGGAATCGATCGACAAGGATGTTCGGCCGGAGAAGCTGGACGGCTCTGAAGGCAAACGGCGCTTCCTCGCAGCTTTCGACCGGTTGTGCAGGGATGACGCGGGGTTTCGCCAGAAGCTCCTGGACTGGATTGTATCGGCTCGATACGGCGAGCCAAAGCTGGATCCCGGTGGTACGGACGTTGATGCTAATGAGCAGCGATATCACGAGGCTTGCCGTAAGGCGATCAGAAGCAAGCTTCGAGAAGGCCGGAGGTGGTACGACGCTCATGTAGCGACACTCGATCCCAAATTGCGCGTGCGATCGTTTGAGGAAGCGTCAATCGCCAACTGGCTGATCCTGAGGCATGTTTCGTTCGAGTACGAACGGCCGGTGTTCAACCCAATCGCCTCCATGATGAAGGTCCCGAAATCAAAGAATGGTAAGCAGCTTCCGTACAAGCCTGATTTCTTGTATCCCGCACCCGGGGGAACAGGATACATATTTCACGAGCATTTCGGTGTTGATCAGACGGGGCGAGCCCCCGATTTTCTCGGGAGTGCATACGAGCAACGCGTGCGGCAAAAGCGACAGGTATTTCGGAGGCTTACTGCGCCAGGTTGCAACATCCGATCCGACTGTGTCTCGTTTTTCGAGACTCTGAGTGGGGATTTCGCAAGTGGGACGGTGTTCGCTCGCTTAGAGCAACAGCTTCGAACTGCCGGAATCGAGGTCGGTCCCGAAGACGAAGAACTCAAAGAAAGGGCTCTCGCGGAGTTCAGGAATTCGGGCGATATTGAACATCTATTCTTGCGATTTGTTCAGACGTTCCGTGACAGCGGACTCACAGAACACGATGTGCGTACCCGTGCCGAGCAATGCGGAGATGTCCGACGCGCTCACATGTTCCTCGACCTGGCATTCAGGCTTCGCGCCGAAGTGGAGCACGAGTACGCCTGCAGCGGCTTCATTGAGTTCAGCGACATGATCCGAGGCGGCACCGCGGCCCTACTCAAAAACGAGAACGGCAGTCCGTACAGATTCATTCTTGTCGATGAATTCCAAGACATCGCGCGATCGAGAATGGACCTTGTTGAGGCCCTTGTGCAGTCGACATGCGGCACGGCTGTGCTTTTCTGCGTCGGTGACGACTGGCAAGCGATCAACCGATTCGCGGGTTCGGACATCGGTATTTTTAACGCGATTCATGTGGGCCGAAGCAACACGAGTGCACACGGCGCAAAGGCGGGAATCACGGTTCAATACCTCTCTAACACATTTCGATGTTGTCAGGGAGTGGCGGATGTCGCGCGAGCGGTGGTGCTCCAAAATCGCGGTCAGATCGATAAGCCCGTGCTGTCGCAAGTCTCGCGTCAGACTGCTGGCACAGTTCGCGTCGTTGGGCATGAATCGGACAGACTGGCCCGAACTCGCACGCTCGAATCCGAGCTACGGCGAATTGCGGGCCTGCATACAGCGGAACCGGCGAAGGTATTTGTGCTCACGCGTTACAAAGACGCCGCCTTTGTCGCCGAGGGATTTGAGGAAGAAACGGTTGCACATGTAGCACACAACTCTGCAGCGAAGCTCCAGGTCGACTACAAGACAATGCACAGCTCGAAAGGACTCGAATGCGATTACGTGATCATTGGCGGGCTGGACGCAGGTTTTCGCGGCTTTCCGAGCAACCTCGAGACCGATCCACTTTTCGAACTGCTTCTGCCACCGCAATCCAACGTTATCGACGAGGAGCGGAGATTGTTGTATGTCGCGATCACACGGGCAAGAATACAGGCGATACTGCTCACTGCATCGGAAGCACCGAGCGAATTTGTTTTGGAGTTATCTAGGCTGCCGGGCTTGACGGATCATTTGGAATGGATCAACATTGACCCAAGTACGTGGCGCGAGTGCCCCGTCTGCAAACGAGGGATTCTGCGTACTGACAGTTCCAATGTCACGTTTTGCACGCGCTATCCGCGATGCGTGTGCAGAGTGTCCGTCCCGCACCAGTCATGAACGAGAACGGGAGCCCTCTAGATTGAGCGCCCAACGAGTGCCTTGCCTGTCCAACAATTGTTGCCTATGTTAGAGCTTGGACACGCGAACCCACTTGCCGGACCACTTCTTTCAGTCGTCTTATCTATTCATTCGCCTTTATTGATGGAATTCACATCAAGGCCGAAACATATCGTTTCCAACCGGCTCCGATACTTCGCCCCTTGGTGCAGGCGCAGTCAGACGAACAACTCGTCGAACTTTGGCTGCACTCCCGCCCGGGCCAGTGCCCAGCGGGCGTACCGGGCGGATGTGCAGCGTTTTCGAGAATTTGTAGGGAAGGAACTGCGACAGTCACCCTGGCCAATCTGCAACGCTTCGCCGAGTCGCTCGCCGAGCGCTCGGAAGCCATCCGGTACCGCTCTCTTTCGGCGGTCAAAAGCTTGCTCGCCTTCGGCCACCTGCTCGGGTGTCTTCCCCTTCGACGTCGGATGGGTGCTGCGCCTGCCTGCCGTCCGCAACCGGCTGGCCGAGCGTGTTCTGCCCGAAGCCCGACCTGCACCGCATGCTGTCGCTCGAACCGGACGAGCGCAACTGGCTGCTGCTGTTCCTGCTATACGCCTCGGGAATCCGGCGGGCCGAGGTGGCCGGGCTTCGCTGGCACGATCTGCAGACGACCAAGGACGAGGCCAGATCACCGTCTGGGGAAAGGCGGCAAGACCCGGAGCATCCAGCTGCTAATGTCGCTCTGAAAGCAACTGCTCGTGCTACGCAGGGCAGGGAAGGACGAGGATCCCGTGCTTCCCTCCCGCAAGCAGGGGAAACCGCTGACCGAATTCGGGCATCTGGCGCATCGTGAAGAAAACGGCGGCACGCGCCGGTCTGTCGGGTGCCGTTTCCCCACAATGGCTGCGCCACGGTCATGCCTCGCATTCGCTCGACTGCGGCGCTCCGATTCCTTTTGGTGCAAGCCACACCAGGGCATGCTTCGGTGGCAACCACCGGCCGGTACCTGTATGCCCGCCCAAAAGAGAGTTCCGGAAGTATTTGAGTTTGTGAATCGCCCAACGGTTGGGATCGCTGATAAGGGTCCTGAATTATTTCACTGGCACTCCAGTCTCTATATAGACAAGTATCCATCCAATGAGAGATAATCTATTTCAAGAGGAGGATAACTATGATAACGCTCCCAGTCAATACGGTGCCGGGCTACCAGTTCGAAGCCACCCCCGATTTGAACCGATTAGAAACCCGGGAACGCTTGAGTCAGTCGGCGGTCGACGGCTTTTTCGCCATTATGGACAAATGGCGAATTCCCATGGAGCAAGCAGGTGAGTTACTCGGAGGGATGCCGCGCTCCACTGTTTACAAGCTGAAGACCGCAGCAGGAACGCTGCGGCAAGACGAACTCACCCGCGTGTCCTATGTTGTGGGGATCTATAAAGCGTTACACGTCCTCCTGCCGGAGGAGCTTGCCGATCAGTGGATCAGTCGACCGAACGATGACCTGTTGTTTGGAGGCCAAACGCCTCTTGATTACATACTTCGAGCGGGCATTCCAGGACTGCACCAGGTCCGGAGTCTGCTGGACGAAGCGCGCGGTGGCCATTAGTGGCTCACCTCGATCGAATTGACCATTCCGCTACTCACCGATTAATTCCCAGCAAGTTCAGCACAGGAAGCGTTCTCGAAAATCTGCCGCTGCCCTCGAGTGTGCTCGCCGATTTGAGTGAACTGGATGCTGCCACCAATGAACGCAAAATCGCAGAAACGGGAGGCGGCCCAGGTATCAGTCCTGGAGAACTCCTGTACGGAGTTCCTGAAGCGCATATCGTGAATGCCGCGTTTACGCATGCGGGACCTTACGGAGGTCGCTTTCATGGGCCTCGGCGGGGTTGCTGGTACGCCGGTCTTGAGCTTGAGACGTCAATGGCTGAGGTGGCGTTTCACAAGAGACGCTTCCTGCAAAATGCCCGGTTTGCCGGCGAGCACCCGTTTGATTACGTCGACTTCCTCGCTGATTTCTCCGGGATGTTTCACCATTTAGATGCCTCGGAGCGCGAAGTTTATCTTCAGCCAGACCCCATTCCGCAGTGTCATGACGCATCACAGGCCTTGGCTCATAGGCTCCTCTATGAAGGGTCGAACGGCGTTGTTTATCCAAGCGTCCGTCATCCCTCTGGCACCTGTATTGCGTGCTTCCGGCCAGCTCTGGTTTTCCATCCGCGGCGGGCTTCTATCTATCGCATCACCTTGGAGAGTGGAAAAAGCACAATTGCAGTCGAGCAACTTTTCTCTGCTCCTTAGCGGGCTCGCACATAAGATCGCGGCGATCACGAAAACGCCGGATAAGCCGTAACGCTACGGTTCAAAAGTGGTCCAAACATTTTCGTGTTCTATGTCGTTAGCTTTTGAATCTGTCCGGTTTTATTGACAGGGTATCTGTCCGGTCAGGCCGCTTTGGATTTGGCCTTGGTTTTGAGTTTACGCATAGCCGTCGTCGGACGGTGGGCAAAGTGGGAATCTCGCGGTTTCGGCGAGATTTCCAAGGCGCCAGCGGCGCCGTCTTTTCCACCGTCTCTTTCGGCTTTGACGGAGGTCAGCAGGTGCGGCCCCCAACGCACCGAGAGGCTGCCGTCGAGATGCTCACAAACCGTAACGGTACAGCCGGCCAGTGTGTTGCGGAAACGCGTCTTGTCCAACTGCAAAAACCGGTTCTGCAGAACAACCGTGTTGTCCTGGGCCACCGTTCGCTCGGTTTGAATCGAAAATACCCAGTCCAGATCTTTGCGGCCACACTTTCGAAAGGCTGTCCCTTTCTCGGCGCCGGTTTGGCGAACTTCCGATTGAACTCGGCGATATAGCGCTCGCTCAGAAACGCGTTGGCCTGCTCCAGCGTGCTAATTCCGGCGAGCCGGAGTTCCTGCGGTAAACGATTCTGCCAAGTGCCGAAACTGCGTTCACAGCGACCGCGCGCTTGCGGCGAATAGGCCGGAATCATCTGCACGCTGAGTTCTTTCATCGCTCGCCCGACCTGCGTCAGCCGATGCGGATCCACCTTCTCGCCGGCTTTCCGAGTGACAAAGAAGTGGCTGCCACGATCGCTGTACAACGCGCAGAACAGGCCTCTGGTCTCGATCACCTCGCGCAGTCCTGTCATCACCGTACGCGTGGACTCTTCTTTCACCAGTTGCGCGTAGTAGATCTCACTGGTTGCGTCATCCAGAATCACGAGTAGGTCGAAGTAACGATCATCGGAGAACCAGCGATGCTTACTGCCATCGATATGCAGCAGCATTCCAGGCATCGGCCGCCGTGGTCGGCGCCGGCGATGCGAGCCGCGCTTCTTGCGCCGTGCTACCAAGCCGGCCCCTTGCAGCGCCTGCTTGACCCACGTGTAGCTAAGCTCGATGGCGTGTTCTTCCCGCAGCTTCTCGTGAAAGTGCCGAACGCTGAGATCGAAGTATGTTTCCTGATACAGCCTCAGCACCCGTTCGGCCGTCTGCATCGGCACGCGTATGTATTGCCGCTTCCGGCGTCGCTGATCGAACAGCCCGTTGTAGCCGAACTCCTCATATCGTTCGCGCATCCGCCGCATGGTGCGATCACACACGCCGATAATCTCGGCTGCTTCCAGCCAAGTGATCTTCTTCGCCATGGCCTTCAAAATGACATCTTGTAGTTTCATCATCCGCTCCAGTTCCGCGGCCGAGATCGCTTGGCTTGTTTCCAAACTCCAGCGTCTCCGCCGCTTTTCCAAAAGCGGACAGATACCGTGCTAATTCAACCGGACATTTACCGTGCTAACGACAACATTTTCGTGTTCTATTGCGTAGGTCGGATAAGGACGTTACCATGAACCCGGCTGCCTCGGTCCGCGGTCCCAAGCACGTCGTCGCCAAAGGAAAAACCCCGGTGCTCACGGCCGCCGAACGCGGGAGTTGCTCGATTCGATCGAAACCAACACGCTGAAAGGGCTGCGCGACCGCGCCGTGATCGCCGTCACGGCCTATACCTTTGCGCGTGTGGGCGCGGTGGTCGGCCTGAAAGGAGAAGAGTATTACCAGCAGGGAAAGCGTTGGTGGTTCCGCCTCCATGAAAAAGGCGGCAAGCGGCACAACGTGCCGGCCCATCACAAAGCGGAAGCCCATGTGGATGCCTGGGTCGCGGCGGCGGGCCTGACCGGGCAGCCGAAGCTTCCGCTGTTCCGCACCTTCGGCCGGGACGGGCGGGTGACCGACCGGGCCCTCAATGAAAACGATGTGCTGCGAATGATTAAGAAGCGCGCGGCCGGGCTGCCGGCTACCATCGGTTGCCATACGTTCCGCGCCACCGGCATCACGGCGTATCTCGAAAATGGCGGCACGCTCGAAAAGGCGCAACAAATCGCCCCGCATACTTCGCCCCGCACCACCAAGCTCTACGACCGGACCAACGACACCGTAACCCTGGGAGGAGATTGAGAGAATTGCGACTTGAAGAGACAATCAACGTTTTCGCAGCAAGTCATCGCATTCTATACTCTTTTAGAGAGGCGACATGCTAACGACAGAGGACAGAGCGGAAGTGCAACGTTTAATTACGGAAGCGTTCTGGTCCACTCGAGCGGTGGATCCCCTAGTGGAAGTCACGGCCAGGGCCATCGAAGTATTCGGCTCTCGCGAGAAGGCCCTGCGGTGGTTGAAGACGCCGGTCCGCTCTTTAGGCAATCAGCCTCCCCTTTCGCTACTGGACACTCCCGAAGGCATTGACCGGGTGAATGACGTTCTCGGCCGTGTAGAGCATGGCATCTGGTAGTGGTTGTTTTCCGGATCGGAAGTAGCCGCTTTCCTGCGAACGACGGAACGGGCGCTCGTCTTTATGGAGGCCGGTGGAACCACAAAGGAACGGCGGTCCTCTACACGGCAGAAAGCCGGGCGCTCTGCGCATTAGAAGTATTAGCCAATGCCGATGAGCTGGCCAATGACTACGTCGTCACTGCCATCACCATTCCCGAGGCCACTCCGATAACGAGGCTATCCTTAGCGGATCTCCCCGATCACTGGGATGCAGGAGAACCCACAGAGGTAACTCGCGACATCGGAACGGACTGGGCAAAGGGATTCACAACAGCGGTCTTGGCGGTTCCCTCGGCAGTCATCCCCCGGGAGCGGAACCATATCTTGAACCCTGCGCATCCTGCTTTTACTACCTTTCACTTTTTTGAACCGGAGCCGTTTTATTTCGATGATCGATTAGGACGGGCTTGGTTAAGAAAGGCTTGATCATTGCAGAAGCGAAATTCTAAGGAATTGGCTGTGCCTCGAAGTGAAGCTCTTCCACCACCTCTAGCTAGCGGAGATACGCCGCCGCTCCTTCGTTTACCTGGATTGAAATTTCAGGAAATGTGCAGAGATCTCTTTGATCGTGAACCCGAGGTGCGTCAGTGCGAAGAATACGGAAAAAATGGACAGGCTCAGCGTGGAATCGATCTTCTGGGACATCGAAACGATGGCCGTTTGGAGGTCGCTCAGTGCAAATGCGAGCGGGACTTTACGCCGGCAAAGATCCGTACAGCATCGACGGAGTTTCTAGACCACTGGGAATTTTGGAAACAAAAGAACGTTACTCGGTTTGTTGTATTCGTAGCCAGCGAGGCGAGTCAGACCCAACGTCAGGACGAAATTCTGCGTCAGAAAAATCGATTTCAAAAATTCGGGATCGTGTATGAATTATGGCCAGCGAATAAGATAGTAAATCAATTACGGCCATATCCTGGAATTGTTTCCACGCACTTGGGACCTACCTGGGCATCGTACCTCTGCGGGTCCGCCGACGATCTTGAAATAAGAGCTCAACTTGCAGGACTGTCAGCATTAAACGACCGCCTGATATCAGCCGTTGCCGACGTGACGGATAATCGCATTCTCCAAGTGAAAGACATGTGGCAGCGCGGTCGGCGGACGGATGCTCGAAATCTGCTGCACAAAATGAAGGATGACCGGACAATTTGGATCACTTTCCCTAAAGAGATGCAGGCAAGCGTGCTGCGCCTAGAGGCATCGCTCTGCCTTGAATCAGATTGCGATATTAATTCTGCAGAGAGCTTGATATCGGAAGCCACGCGGCTAGCGCCTAATCAGGAAGACAATTGCGTTCGAGCAAGCATCCTATGGAGTGGGGGCAAGCACGCGGAAGCAATCCAGGAGCTTGCAACGTCCAATGCGCCTCGGGCACGAACGCAGCTTGCAGTGATGCTCGCTGCCCTAGGGCGTGCGGTGGAAGCGGAGGCGGAGCTTGCGAAGTTACAGGAGCAAACGGCCGAAAGACTAAGGGTGGAAGCTCTGATTAATCTCTGCGCAAAACGCATGCCAGAAGCGCGAACGGCGATCCTAAAAGCGCGAGAGCAAGCGCCAAACAACGTAAATATAAAGTACGCGGAAGCGATTATTAACTTCTGGAGTGTGGTTACAAGTGTCGCAGTTCCGAACTCTCTCGTCGCTTGGCCGGAACCAATCCGATGGAGCTTTATACTTCGAGATGACGAAAGTAACAGGAGAATAGAAAAATCCGCTGAATCCTTTCGGGAAGCACTGTCCGAAACGGAGTTGAACGAGCAAGAACGACAGCTTCTCGAAACTTGGTATATTGCCGCGCTCGCAAACAACCCGAACAAACAGGATTTTGCGGAGTGCGAAATTTGTAGACTCCTTTCTGCAGATCCTAACAATCACCGTTTGCTGGTTTGGGCGGTGGCGCGTTTCCCCCAACGCAAATTTCCTACATCTGTGCATGCTGCTCGATCAGCATTGATTAATGGTCTTGAGGATCCCGAAAAAGCGATCACACTTGCGTACTACTATGTCGCGAACAGGAAACCGAAGAAGGCGTCGAAACTGCTTGCAAAGACCAAGCTCTTGTTTGAGCGCGCTGGAGCCGCAACGATATGGACGGGCTTGATGGCGCAGGTTACGGCCATGACGGACGGAGTGGCTCGCGCCAGGGAGGTTCTTCAATTTGGTCAAATCCCAGAAGCTGAAGCAAGACGTATAGAAGCAAGCGTACTTCGTCTCGAAGATGAGTTACAAAGTAGACTACCTATTCATCTGAAAGAATCGTATCAAGTCACAGGCGATTCCCGCTTCCTCTTAGATTTGGTTGAATGGCAAGTCGAACATGGAAAGTGGTCGGATGCTGTTCAATGGTGCGAACGCCTGGTTGCGGAGATCAACAGCGCAGAAGTCATCTGGCTTGCTGTTGTTGTCTCGTACCGTGCTCAACGCGCTGATCTGTGCCTTCAGTTCTTAAACGAAGGCCAAGGGCTATTCCCGAATTTGAGACTACCTTCCGAGCTCAGGCGCATTCGAATCGACACTCAACGGCAGCTCGGATTCGTTCCAGTCGCAATACAAGAGGCGGAGCACTTGGCGCATGAAGAGCCTTCATTGGACAATCTGCTGGCATTAAGTGAACTCTACTTCTCCATCGGTGATCAGCGTCGTACGTGCATCGTATCGGAAAGAGTTTTAGAACTTGACGTCAACGCTCCAGCGACTGTGTATCTGCGGCTGGCCTGGCAATCGCAATGGGAAAATGCTCAGCTAGCGATTCAGCTCTGGAAACGTGCGGTCAAAGTGGGCCTTGCTGACAGTGATATTCCCCCTGCCCTTAATCTGGGACATAATCTCGGACTGGAAGACGAACTCAATGATCTCACTCGCCGAATGATGACCTTGGGCGCGAAAGGAATGGAAGGTGTCCAACTTGCGACACTTGACGATTTGAAACAGTATGCTCAAGCATTTCGCGACAATGCCCAAAACATCATCATGCACTACGAGCGAGGTGGAACTCCTGTGCATGCGGTAGCTCAGCAGCTAAACCTTACGTTGGCAGATATTTTCCATGAGTATCCAGCGGAGTCGCAGAAGGCGACTTTCGGATGGACAGCTCCAGCAGTCCTAAGCCGAAACGGACGGAGATCGGTGTCCGCCGAGACGGGAACATCTTCGTGGATCGTAAGAGTAGACGCGACGTCGTTGCTGCTTGCGCAGCATTTTAATTACCTCGGTCGCATTGAACAAGCCTTTCCTCCACTTCAAATATCACCAAATCTCATTCCGAGCTTGGTCGCAATGCAAGACCACTTAACCGCATCTCAACCGTCCCGGATAGAAGGATTTAGAGCCATCCTTCAAGCCTATTCTCAGGGAGAGTTATTCGCAATTACCGAAGACCAGAATACGGTATCAAGTAACCTTCCCGATACCCTCCTCGGCGATTGGGCAACATTGTATCAAGCTGCCAAAGGTTCCGATGGTTACGTCGTCGATTTTATTCCTATTGTGACCGAAAGTGGGCCGATCCCCCTTTCCGAGCTTCCGAGCGAAGCGCAACGCATAGTAATCGGCCAGAAAGCAGTTCTCCGCAGTATGTCGGAAAGTGGGCCACTAAGCCAACGCGAATATATGGCCTTTCTGGAACGGCTTGGCTCTATCACCGCAGAGCCGGACAACCTCTTACCAGTACCAGGCTCGAGTCTTTATTTCCACGGCACATGCATCGAGACCTTCGCATCTGTTGGTTTACTCAGCAGTATTTGCGGGCACTTCCGGGTATTTGTCGAAAGAAGCGAACTCGACCGTTTAGAGGAGGAACTTAGAGAATTTGACCGTCGTTTGAAGTTAGCTATTTGGATTAAGGGACTTGTTGAGCGTTTGAGTGCCGGGATTCGGTCCGGGATCTACACCGTGCTGCCTGTAGCTGCTCCCTCGTCAATGGATGAAGTGCCCAATGATTCGGCCAAACTGGACGTAAGCGCGATGCAGCAGTTGCTTACCGCCCGTGCAACCGAGAATCATCGCCTTTGGTGTGATGATCGATGGATAAATGGCCACCAACGCGCGGGATCAATGGAGATCATCGATTCTGTCTCAATCCTGCAGGCCTTGCGCCAGAGCGGACGCGTATTGCCTTCGGAGTTTTACGACATTATAGGGAGAATGCGATCAGAGGGAATCTGTTTCATCCCTCTCACTGCCGATGAAGTACTAGCATCCCTCACTGATGCACATGTTCGGGACAGCAAGCTAGTGGAGACATCCCGCCTGAAGAATCTCCGCCGGGGGCTGGGAATGTCGTTCTTGCGTTCCAATCTGCTGCAGCATGGTAACTCGAACGCTCAGGGTGGCGACCCCGGAGAGTTGGCGTTCCTAATCCAAAGTATGCGAGCGTGTGTTGACGCGCTGAAGGATCTATGGACTGTTGCTCAAAGTGAGACCGAACTTCTCGCTCGAGCACGCTGGATTTTAGAATCGCTGCACGTTGATTTTGCGGCTTTGCGCAGAATCGCTGGTCTACCCTCGACGGAAGCGGATGATCTCTATGTCTCGGCGATTGAAGTGGCTGGCATGTTATCACGGGCCATCTCCATCCGAGGGAAGGAACACGACCGAGAAACCGCCAAGAAATATATCAAATGGGTGTTCAACACCTTCGTAACGCCGCGACTTTATTTTGAGCCGGAATTCATGGCCAAAGTCGGATTAGCTGTCCGACGAGTTTTGCTTGACACATTCCCGAAAGCCCTGGATGATCCACTATCAAGGGCATCCGCAGCCCTCCTGGGCAGTCTAGTTATGGACTTGCCTCCTATATTGCAGTCCCAGATTGCATTTGATGTGGATTTTGCCGTACAAATCGGTCTCAAGCTCACACCGGTAGCGTCGGTGGGCGAGTTGCGTTTCGGATATACGGAATACATATCTGCAGCGCGAGAGGCAATCAATGGAGGTCGTGCGGTGATTCGCACACTTGACCAGAAGATCGAAATGCGGTTTACGTCATCTGGTACACGCCCAAATGCTATTGAAATGCACCATTCATCGCTGGGGAAGAACATTTTAGTTGAAGATTCTGCACTGGGACTGCTGTCTGAGTCAATCGAACGACGAGAAATGGTGGCAAAGCATTTCGCCCGCCAACTCGATGTTCCACCGGGGGAGTTTAAGGCAAGCGTCGCCGATCTTGTATCTACGGAGGAGCCGGTTACACGTCTCCAGAAGGCTGAGGCGCTAAGAAGCAAAAGCCTACCATTTTTTATATTCAATCTGAAGGACCGGATTCGGCGTCGGGAAGAACTGAAGGACAGTGATCTCCTACCTAATTCACCCGAAGCCTTTCCTCGTTTTCTGAGGACGGCACCCGATCACTCTCTCAATTCCGGGCAGTGGCTCGAATTGTATGCGGACATTGCTGGCAGAGATTCGATTTTACCAGCCCTAGATCGCATCTGTTCCCTTCCAATCGAGTTGCCAGTGGAAATCGAATCCCAAATATTCGCATTACCTCCTGATGCTCAGCGGGACCTAATAAGGTCATTATTCCGGCAGACACAAACTCCGGTTTGCGCGATTCATTTTGCGCGCATCTTGGCCGTCCTTGGGATAAGGAATGAGCGGTATCGTCGTTTGGTGAATCGAGTAGTTACGCAGTTGGTCCGGTCTATGGATTCTGAAATTCGGGCCTATCTCACGGTCGTTCGTTGGGCAGTTAGCAAGCTTTCGATGTGGCGGGGCACTGAATCATGGTCACCAAGCTTTCGGCTTGCTTCTGCGTGGGTTCTCGGAGACCAGATATTTGCCGCTTTCAGAGCAGAAGGTATAGATCCTCAGTGGCTGCTAGAGACTTTTTCGGTTACGCCATCTATAGCGGAAAACATTTTTGCCGACTCATTCGTAAAACACGATGTTGCCGATCCCACAAATGTCGAGCCCGAGGTGTTTGTGGCATGCTCGTTAGCATATATCTTTCAGGGAGAATCAGCTATTTGCATCGGGGGTAAACTGCAGTCCGCAGTGAAATCATTTTTGCTGTTCCATAGTGGAACGCATTCCGTTCCTATGCTTCCTCTGCTACCGAACCCGGCGATGGCTACAAACTTGCTCGAATCGTTTCTGGGACGTGACCGCATTGCTGCACTTCTCAATACTGTCGAGCTAGACACTCGGAACGCTCTCCAGCAGGCATTTCAGGAAACACCTCAGGAACAAGCAAAACTGGCCTTAGAGAGCCTAGGATTGCAGGGATGGATAACGCTTGGTGCTGCGGTTGGGGGCTTTCCACCTCCTCCTGACCTAATTCCATTCATCGAAACTGCTATTGAGAAAACTGAGTTCCAGGAGGCTGTCGAAAGGGAACCCCATCTCGCTGCTCTCGCGCTCTGCATAGCAACCCGTCTCCTGCTCTTTACTACCAAAGAAGAACTGATCTTAAGATGTAAGACCCAGCTCTGCCAGGTTGCTAAACAAATGAACAGATCGCGTATGGCGGATACAGCTACAAGCATTCCTATTCTTCTGGAATGCGTGTTAAATATTTCGAGAACGAGACCAGCAATACTCAACCGCATAGGGGATTTCTCGATCCTCACAGCGCAGATTGCTATTGAATGGCCGAAATTCGGCGAAGACGCGCGGCCAACGATTCAGCGTCTTTGCCAAGAACTGCCCATAACTCAGACTCCGGAGCTCTGGCGTCTCGTGCTCCGATTACGCACACGATAGAAACAAGGTAAGCGCACGGTGATAGCAGGCCGGACGAATACTGAGGCTTTTCACAATAGATCCGACCTAACGCTATGACTCTATCTGGAGTGACCCGGCGTACGAATGTTGGGATATACGGTCGCTTGAAGCGCCGGGTCACTTTAGATAGAGACGTTTGAAGGAAGGCGCCCGCGTTTGCGGCGGACGCGGCCAACTATGGGTATTCAATCGTTCGGAGCATCTGGCCGGAGGGTCTTCGCGCGGAAACCATGCCTCGCGGGTGGACGATTTTCAGCTTCGAGGGTGAAAGAGGGAGCGCGGGCGGACTGAGGAGAGTGCTATTGATGGCTGTGTCAGCGCTGGTAGCCGCGGTTGGGCACACGTCAGGCGTGCGTAGCCGAGCAAGCAAATGTTTGGTGAATACGTGGCTGCTATGAGGTGTCACACAGGCTCTCCCGACCGACGAATCGCCAACGGATCTGTCGGGGAGTGAGCTTCTCGCCAACGGTCATCGGACCGCCGCAGCAAGGGCAGCGCCACACGCACGGACAAGGAGCATTGGTTGCAGCGGACGGTGCGGGCGCCGGACCGATTGTTAACAGCGCGTGACACAACGGTAGGGCTGTGCCACGGCGTCGATTGGCGAGGAAGCCGCAGAAGCGAATACGCACAAAACCGCGCGGCAGGGTATGAAGAAGGAAACGGCGAAGGAACTCCTCCGCCGTTACGGTCATCAGCTTCTGCTTGCTCTTATGCGCATAATTTTTCCAGCGGAACGTGACGTTGCCATCAGCAACGCGAATGATCCGGTGATTCGAGATTGCGACGCGGTGCGTGTAGCGAGCCAGGTACTGGAGTATGTGTTGCGGTCCTCCAAAGGGCCGTTTGGCATAGACGACCCAGTCATTACGAAACAGAGGCCGTAGGAAAGCGTGGAAGGATTGAGCCGCGCTCAGGTGTTTCAGGGTTCCCGGAAACAGCAGCTTGCCGTGCTGGAAAGCGTCCTTCAAGCCGGCGATGAACTTGCCGCGAAACACACGGCTCAGTACTTTAACCGGAAGGAAGAACGGATAACGAGGATGAATCCAGTGCTGTTGATCGGAAGATAGACCGCCGGCTGGAATCACACAGTGTATGTGCGGATGGTGCTGGAGATTCTGTCCCCAGGTGTGGAGCACACTGAGGAAGCCGATGTCCGCCCCAAGATGTTTCGGATCGGCAGCAATCTCCAGAAGGGTAGCAGCGCTGGCGCGGAACAACAGATCGTAAACCACCTTCTTGTTCTGCAGAGCCAGCCAGGAGAGTTCATGCGGGATTGTGAAGACCACATGCACGTACTTGACGGGCAGCAGTTCCTTACTGCGTTCCGCGAGCCACTTATTGCGAGCGTTGGTCTGGCACTTGGGACAGTGCCGGGAGCGGCACGAGTTGAAAGAGGTGACTTCATGGCCGCATTGGCAGCAGCGATCCAGGTGGCCGCCGAGCGCCGCCGTGCGGCAGTGCTCGATGGCAAACAGCACGCGCACGTGCAGCCACGTCAACCAGGATCGATTCTTTTCAATAAAGCGCTTGCCATGCGTGCGAATGATATCGGCCACCTCGAAAGGTGGCGCGTTCATCGCTTGTGCAACTTCCGGGACCGCTTTACTTGGTCAGGGCTTGAGAGTTCTACCTTGTCCAGTGGTGTGCCAGCCGCTTTCAGATGGCGCTCGGACATGTGAAGGTAAATGGAAGTCGGCTTGAGATCGGCATGTCCGAGCAGTGCCTGTACGGTCGGCAGATCGGCTCCTCCCTCAAGCAAATGCGTCGCGAAACTATGACGAAGTAGATGTGGGCGAACGGGCTTGCTAATGCCTGCCCGTTGCGCAGCTTCCCGGCAGGCCTCCCACAGGATCTTGGGCGTGATCGGTTTATCTGCTCGTGAGCCGTTGATCGTGCCCGGGAACAAGTACGTCTTCGGCTTCATCCAACGCCAGTACTCGCGCAACGTCTCCAGCAGTTTCGGACTTAACGGCACATCCCGATCGCGGCGTCCCTTGCCTTGACGAATGTGGATGAGCATGCGGTCGCTGTCGATGTCTTCTACTTTCAGCTGGCACATCTCAGCTCTCCGCATACCTGTCGAATAGACCGTCATCAGCATGGCGCGATGGAAGAGGTTGCTCGCGGAGTCGATCAGCCGCACTGCTTCCTCTTGCGTCAGGATCTTTGGTAAACGGCGGGGTGCCTTCGGATACGGCACTTCTTCCACGGGATAGTTGCGCTTGAGTGTCTTGCAGAAGAAAAAACGCAATGCTGCTGTATGATGCCCGACCGTACGTGCTCCCAGTTTTCTTTCAGTGAACAGATACACCTGATAAGCGCGAATCTCCTCTGGCCCGAGTTGGTCCGGAGAATGATGGAAATGCTTGGCAAAGGCCGCCACGATCTTGAGGTAGCCATTTACGGTAGTCTGTGAATAATTACGACGCTGGAGCTCGTCCAGCATCATTTTGCGAAGTTGGGTCACAGGGACCTCCTTGTGACCCACACAATATCGATCCGGACAGCCATGAGTAGAGCAACAAAACGGCAGAAGCTTGAAGCGAAACTAAAGCAACTCGAAAGCGAATTTACTTGTTTACTGCTCGATGCACTGAATAAATGCGCATCCGGAGAGTGGGGACTGTTCGGCCAGAATGACACTGCACTGGAACCATACTCGCCTCATTTACAGGCTCAGCTCAGTTCGGGCGTAGCAGAAAGGCTTCTCCAACTCGGTAATGAAATTACCGCCGCCCGCGCGAGTCTCGGTATCCAGGAACCCTTCCATCCTTTTGCAACGTATCTGGCCTACCGGCAGCGCCGGGCTCCAAACGAACTCGGTGAACCAAGACTCGCCTCCGAGTTGCTCGCCGAACTGGGCAAAAGCTGATCCACCCGCACGCGTAGCGTCCGCCGCGCGGGCGGCTTCGTTCAAACGGCCTAGCATGTACTAATTGGAAAGGCCAGTCCGCCACCGAAGCTCCGAATCTGAAGTGTCGGCTTACTTGCCCGAATAGGTCATGAATGCCCCTCCGTACGGGTTCGAATTTTGGCGTCAGTCGCAGGCAGACTTAGCGTTACGGCAGTGAAGTGCCGGTCCACCACGTCGATCCGTTTCACAAACTGCCGGGTCAGCTGCTTCCGTTCCTTCAGGCTCAGAAACCGATACTCGGCAAATACCGAAGCAATCGATTGAGCTGTTTCCCAGACGTTTGCGGCCGATCGCAGCGCTTTCTGCTGCTGGTCCTTGCTCACCAGGGCGCTCCAACTCCGTATTTCCGCATCAATGCGGCGCGCTTCTGCTTCTACTTCCTCGTCCGAAAACACGCCCTTCAACGTTAGGCTGAGCAATCGTTGCTTCTCTGTCTTCAGGCGCTGGAGTTCCGTCGCAGCCTTCACTACCATTTCGCCGATGGGCGACCGCTCCGGCGGCTCGAGCGCCTTTTCGATCAGAGAACCCAACACAGCCGGCTGCAGGAACATCTCCGAAATGAGCGCGTTTAGGGAGTAATCCGTGACTTCCCGAATCAGCTTCGGCGCGCCGCAACCCGATCCGCCCTTGTGCTGACTCCGGCAGTAATAAATATCCAACCATTTCTGCCGCCGGCAGCGTCCGGACCCTTTGCTGTACATCCGTTCTCCACAGCGGCAGTACAGCAGCCCCGATGCCTCAAACCGGCTTTCTTCGGACCGCGAGCTGATCCAGCTCTTGCGGCGTTGCCCGAGAATCGCCTGCGCTTGGGCGAACTGCTCTTCGGACACAAGTGGCTCAAGTTCGAGCTTCACCCGCAATGGTTCCACGCGCCGGATCTTTTTCCGATCTGCCTGCCGGCCGTTCCGTGAAGGGCGCTTTTCTCCCCGCTTCTGGGTATAAACCCGGTATCCCGTCCAGATCGGGTTGCGTAATTGATTGTACAGGGCACGATCGGAAGCGTAGCCCAGTTCCCGGGCGATCGATAGCACGCCGTGATTCGTTGTGACCAGAAGGTCGAATGCCGTTTTGATCCGGGTGGCCCAGGGCTCCACCCAGCTCCACTGCCCGGTTTTGAAATCAAAATCGACGCCCTGCGGCAACGTAATTTTCGCATTCGCGCAGCGGCCGCGCTTACGATTCTCTTCCTTCGCCGTTTGGGTATTCCGCAAAATGCGCCGTCGATCCAAACCAGCCATCATACCGGAGACCAACGCTTCCATGAAGCCGCTGTCCTCATGCACATCCAGTCGGGAGGAAGGAGTCCAAATGAGCTTTCGTTGCTTCAGAAAGTAGTCGTAGATGCTGAAGCAGGCGAAGTCGTCAGGCCGCATAAGCCGGTCAATGGCGGCGACCACCACGCCATCGACATCCGGAAGAGAACGAAGGAGTTCCTGAAATTCCGAACTTTCCAAAACCTGGGTGCCACTCACGTCGGTCACTTCCAGGGTGCGGACGATCTCCAGGTTCCAGCGTTCGGCCGAAAGCCGGAGTTCCTGGTGTTGCCGCAGCAGTCCCGCCCGACCCTCTTGCGCCTGCTCTTCCGTTGAAAGACGACAAAAGCCGATCGCGCGAAAGCGGCTACCAACTTCAAAGCTCACGACTGGATTCTAACAAGCAATGCCTCTGGACAGACCCGTGAACACCATTTCTGCTGTAGCTTCAAATTCATTCGGATTCGAGATCTGAGCTAGCTAGCGTGCAGGAATACGATGTGACCCGCCATGCACTTCTCAAGATCCCCGGTATAGCCGATGTGGTGATCGGTAGCCGTCCATCGCAGTTGAGGCCCAAGGCCGCGTTGCCTGATCCCAAGAAGAAGACGTCGGGGAAATCTTCCTGTGGCTAAACAGAGTATTAACTGCGCTGGATCTCCATTCCATAAGCAACTGTTCCTCTATACTCATGGACCTTTGGAGTAAACGGGTCATGCAGAGGCACAAGTTCTCCGAGATTCCGAACCGCTTTATTGGCGGCGACGCGGCCCGCAGTGTTCACCGGAGAATGCTCTCGTTGAACATCCGACAGCCTCAATAGCCTGGGATTGATCCGAGGAGTACCAGATTTCACTGAGAATATTTTCTCCAGGATTCCACTTAATCAATGAAAACAGTGGCATCTGTCCAAAACGTCCTAATCCCCTTCTCTGAGCAGGCTCTCGCATCAACGGCAGGTGAGCGGTCCGAATTTGTACCGTTCACTGCTAGCGTAGAACAGATCAGCTTGACTATTTATCTGATCAGGTCAGATCAGGTCCAAGCGTGTGAACGGGAGTTGCTGAGCGCTGATTCTATCCCTTTATTGCAGCCGCTTGATGGAGTTTTTATTCCGCTTCGAGCGCGTGAAGCGGAGCCTCGATGGGCTTTCGCGGTCCGATCTATCCTCCAGACCCAACAATCCGATCTCAGTTTTCCAACCCAGAGTCCTGCCGGGTTGCTGCTCCTGCGACACGCCGGAAAACTGTTCATCGTCAGCTTTGGGCATGCTTGGCTCAAGTTGAAGGATGATTGGCTGGAGCGGGATTTTGGGCGGCGAGCTGCGTTGAACTCGATGGAGCGAGACCAGATCGTGGAAATACGTGCCGAGCAAGTATTCGCTAAGTGGCATGTTGCAAACGATAGGGCTCCTCGGGCCACATCGGTCGAGGAGTTTAGCGTGGACTTTGACCGGGATCTGGTCGGTCGCGTGGAGGGGGTGCCGTCGCATCGCGTATTTGGTCAAAGCATTCGAGGCGGTACTAGTCTCCATGTCACAGTTCCATTTGCTGATCTTCCTGCCGTTCTGGAGATGGCGGATTCCCTTTTTGCGAGCCACCGGTACCGGGAAATCTGGCCCGAAATTGAGACAATCAGCCCAGTACACGACAAAGCGAAGCAGGCCGCGCTCGAATCACATCTGGACCAGGAACTTGCATCAGGCCAAGCTCAAAAGAATATGGCTCTCTTTACTCCAGCCAGCAAACGAGAGAATGCCGAGCCGGCAAATGCTTTTGTATTTGGTCGTTTCTCCGCCTCAGCAGTAAGGAGCCCCTACCTAAATTTTGAGAGTTGGCTCAATTTTCTGCGCCGGAATGACCGGGAACCGTCCGTGAGTAGTGCAAAGGACTCGCCAGTGCATTTACTGGATGATTGCGGACAGCGCATCAAAACATATCGTGCGTTCGACTGTTTCGGTTACGAGTTGCCTTTGGACGGTCGGCAGTACGTCTTATCGTCGGGCCAGTGGTATGAGGCAACACCCGAATTCGTGTCCCGCATCAATAGGACAGTTGCAGCAATAAAAGTTCCTTCAATTCATATCCCAGACTGGAATCAGAGTGACGATGAAAAAACCTACAATCTCGCAGCGGTGAAGTCCGGATTTCTGCACTTTGACGCTAAGAATTTATACTTTGGCGGTCGCCAATCAAAATTTGAATGGTGTGATCTTGTACATCAGGATTCCCGGACGTTGGTGTTTGTCAAAATCGTCTCAAAATCTAGCGGAATGAGCCATTTAGTTGAACAGGTTCGGAGAACCGTGGAATTATTTTTTAGTACTGATCCCAGCTATCGTCAGCAGCTTCGTGGTGTGTTCGCCACCCACTATCCTGAAATCGATTGCGAATGGCTCGACCATCGGCCCCAAAACGGTGAATGGAATCTCTGTTTAGCCTCGCTCGGCAGGCCAGCACTCGACCTACCTTTTTTCGCACGGTGTGCGTTAGCCAGAGTTTACAGAGATCTTACCGAGCGCGGACACGCCGTATCGTTCGCTGGGATTTAATCTGTTATCCACAACTGGCTTGAGCAGTCGTACCCAATTAGGCTACTCTGCGTTGTTGGCTCGGAGTGACGCTTTTGCGGTCAATTCATTATTTGATTTACTGCCGGGATCGGACCTCCTTGATCAGGTAATTTGCCCCATGCGGTCTTCGCCTTCTCATTCTCCGAATTACCAGCAGCGCCCCGATAAGGTAGAATACTGCTGTTCAAGTTAGCCGAGCGGCTGCAAACGCTGACTGCCTGGTGTCTCCAAGCTCGATAGGTATGCGATTGGGAGACGCTCCGCTTAAACTCTCAAGTCCCGCGCGATATGCATCCGGTCGTAAAGTTAAATCGATGGGCGCTGTCAACCATGTCTTGGATTGGTCGGTTTGCGAATCTTTTCCACAGAAGACGGCTTGAAGACGAGATTGCCGAAGAGTTGGCCTCGCATATTGAGGAAGCAATTGAACACGGTCGTCCAGCCGAGGAGGCGCGAAAAGCTTTTGGCTGCCAGCTTCTCCAGCGGGAGCGTAGTCGTGATATCAAACTAGTGCCCTGGATCGATTCGTTGATTTCGGATGTGATTTTTGGATGGCGGCAGCTTCACAAGCGCCCTCTCGTTACGACTGCTGCGGTACTATCGCTCGTTCTTGCAATTGGCGGTGCGACTGCCGCTTTTCGATTGCTTGACGCAGTCCTGCTGCGTACGCTGCCTGTAGCTCAACCGGATCGTCTCTTTTATGTGGCCGCTACCTACATTGATCGCGATGGCCACTCGGATTATCGCGACGACTTCGATTATCCAACGTTCCGGCGATATCGGGAGGCCGTCGCGGACCGAGCGGATCTGATGGTCATCGGGTTCACTGCTCGCGAGGATGCCGTCATTCAGTCCAGTGGCGAAACAGAAAAGATTTACAGGCAATACGTTTCGGGGAACGTCTTCAGTGTTTTTGGGCTACAGCCAGCTCTCGGCCGCCTTCTTGCGCCCTATGACGATCTCACTCTCGGTGCTGCTCCCGTCGCGGTTTTGAGTTACGAGTATTGGATACACCGCTTCGCTCGCGATCCCCACGTCCTCGGCAAAACCTTCCGCATGATGAGCGCTTTCAGATCGTCGGCGTAGCTCCTCAGGATTTCATCGGAACAAAACCTGGAGAAATCACTGACGTTTTCATTCCGGCGATGATGAATACAGAGGCCATCAATAGTTCCGGCTGGTCCTGGTTTCGAATCTGGGCGCATTCCAAGACCGGATTCACCGCTGAACAAGTTCGGCAGCCTTTGCAGGCACTCTTTGTCCGCGAGCATCAGGAACACCTGAGCCACTTTCCGTCCGATACCCCGAAAGCGTTCATCGACGCTTATCTCCGCGGCCGCAGGGGCTTCGGATGTACAAAGGCAATACCGCCGTCCGCTGCTGATTTGGACGGTGCTCGTGGCATTGGTCCTGCTTATCGCTTGCATGAATGTCGGCAATCTGCTGACCGCGCAGGCTGCGTCGCGTGCGCACGAAATGGCGCTGCGCGTTTCAATCGGAGCTGGAAAGTGGCGGTTGATTCAGTTGGTGTTAGTAGAGAGTGCGCTGCTGGCAACAATGGCCTCGGCGCTCGGCACGTTCTTTGCGTCATGGTCGATTCCGTGGGTTGTGTCAATGCTGCACGTACCCGACGATCCAGTGCGCCTTGTTCTCGATTCTGGCTGGTGGGGCTTGCTATTTACCGTTGCGCTCGCGTCCTTTGTGGCCTTGCTCTTCGGCTTGGGGCCTGCACTCCGGGCATCGGCAGTAAAACCGATGGCAACGCTGAAGGGTAAGGAAGGGTCGCCCTCACACCGGCACTGGTTGAACGGAGTATTGGCTGCTCAGATGGCCTTTTGCATTCTCGTGCTGTTCCTTGCGGGGCTTTTCGTTTCAACACTTCAGATCTGTCGCATCGGCCGCTGGGATTCTCCGCCGACCACGTTCTCGTCATGGACTGTGCAGCCTCAAAAAAAGAGCCGCTGCAGGCCTGGATGCAAGTCGCCGACCGGTTTCATAGCACTCCAGGCGTACAGTCCGTCGCCCTGGCAGGATGGCCGTTATTGAGTCGCAACCGTTGGACGACCGACGTGCGTGTTCCTGGTCACGAAGCTCACTCGGCCTACGTTCTCGACATGTCGCCCGGCTTCTTCGCAACGATGCGTATAGGGATGATCGATGGGCGCGATTTTCGGCCCGGCGATCTTCCGCCACATTTGAGTAGCGCATCGAGGTCTTTGTTAAGAGTCGGCATCGTGAACGAAGCTTTCGCCCGTGCCTACTTTAATGGACGGAATCCGGTGGGTAGATTAATAGACGTGCCAATGAAGAGTCTTTCCACGCCGATGGAAATCATCGGCTACGTGCGCGATGCAGTCTATTACGACGTGCGCGAGAGCGTCCACCCCACGATTTACGTACCAATGGAAAACAGGGATTTCAACACATTCCTGGTGCGCACTACGGGCAATCCGTTGGCTTTGGCATCAATCCTGCGCCGCGAGGTTCCACACGTGCGTTCCGATTTCCGGGTGCACACGGTTCAATCCCAAAGTGCGTTTCTCCGGTGGCAGACGTTCTCGCCACCATCTCGTTGTTCTTCGCGATCATCGCGCTTGCGCTCGCGGCGATTGGGATCTTTGGCTTACTCAGTTATGCAGTAAGCCGCCAACACAGAGAAATTGGCATCCGCCTCGCGCTCGGCGCTCGCCCCGCACATGTTGTGCGCCGGGTCACGAGCGGTTTACTTGGTATGGTGTCGCTTGGCTTGTTTGTCGGACTGGCGACTGGCATTGCCTGTGGACACGTCGTCAAGAGTCTTCTGTTCGAGGTCAAGGCCACCGATCCAGGAGCGGTAGTCGGCCCATTGATCATTCTTCTGAGTGTCGCGATATTAGCAGCTTTGCCGCCGGCGATTCGTGCGGTTCGTGTCGATCCTGCTCAGACGCTGCGGAGTGAGTGAAACCTGGATACAGAGTCATACGTTCGCGACAACTACTTTTGCCGGCGTCAAGAACGGCAAGCGTGCGTCTGGTAAGCCCACCAGCAGTTAATCCAGGTCAAATTGAGTTTATCGCTGGGCTCACGAGGCCAAGCAAAGCTCCCCTCTAGTCGGGGCCGTCGCCGCCGATTCCAGCCTAATCGGCTTTTCTCGCTCATCGGGCGCGATCATGATATTGACCGTAGACACTCTACATGCCTTGGATGTAGAATGTCTACGAACATGGAAAGCGGGTATAAGAATCGAATTGAACTGCTGCAGGGGACGCTCGACATGCTGATTCTCCAAACTCTTCAGCGGGGGCCGCAGCACGGCTACGGGATCATTCAGGTCATCCGCGCTCACTCGAGCGATGTGCTGCAAGTAGAAACAGGCTCGCTCTACCCCGCGCTTCACCGTCTCGAAAAGAAATGCTGGTTGAAAGCGGAGTGGAAACAGACGGAAAGCAGGCAGCGCGCGAAGTATTATCGTCTCACCGCTGCCGGAAAGAAACAACTGCTGGCCGAGCAGGAGCGCTGGTGGCAGTTGATGAAGGCGATTACCGCAATCGTTGGTCCTGCTCCAAGCGAAGCGTGATGATTATGCCGTGGCCGTGGAATCGTCGCGCACGCGACCGCGAACTCAACGAAGAACTCGAAGCCCATTTCCGTATGGGGGTCCAGGAGCGCATTGCCGCCGGCGTCTCCGAACGCGAGGCCATCGAATCCGCCCGCCGTGAATTCGGAAATGTCGGAGTGGTTAAGGAAGTTACGCGAGACATGTGGGGCTGGACGTCTGTCGAAAACATTTTCAGAGATATAACTTATGCGCTGCGCAATTTTCGGAAGAGCCCCGGCTTCACGGCCACAGCCATCGTTACACTTGCGCTCGGCATCGGCGGCACGACGGCAATCTTTTCTCTGATTCACGCCGTGATGTTGCGCTCTCTCCCTGTGGCCGATCCCGCCAGTCTGTACCGCATTGGTGCCGGCTACGATTGCTGCGAAGACGCCAGTCCGCAGGGCCAATGGGGAATGTACTCATTCGCGCTATTTAAAAAGCTGAAAGCAGCCTCGCCGGAGTTCCAACAAGTAACGGCATTTCAGTCATCACCTTGGACTTTGAGCGTGCGGCGGACAAGGCGGGAACGTATCGCGCGCCCTCTGCGCGCAGAGTTCGTCACAGGGAATTACTTCTCTACGTTTGGTATCCTGCCGTTCGCCGGCCGTCTTTTCTCGCCCGATGACGACAGGGCATCGGCCGCGCCGGTCGCGGTACTCAGCTATCGCGCATGGCGCGGCGACTATGCAGGCGATCCTTCTGTGATTGGCTCAAGCTACCTCGTGAAGGGTAAGCCATTCACAGTCATCGGTATCGCTCCACCCGGCTTTTTCGGCGAAACTTTGCGCAGCGACCCACCCGAACTCTGGCTCCCGCTACGTCAGGAGCCGCTGATCGATGGGCACAACGAGTTGTTGAACCAGAACGCGGCGGGATGGCTGCGCGTGATTGGAAGATCGCGGCCGGGAGCAACCATCGCAGGCTTATCGGCGCGTCTTACCGGAGTATTGCGTCAGTGGCTAAAAACAGATAACGGCTATCCGCCGGCATGGATGCCGGACGTGATCCGCACGCTTCCGCAGCAAACCATCCAAGTAGTTCCGGCGGGCGGCGGCGTGGCCCAAATGAAAGACGAGTACGGCAGAAGCCTCGCCATTCTGCTCGCGGTCTGTGGTTTCGTCCTGCTCATTGCGTGCGCGAACGTCGCCAACCTCCTGCTTGCCCGAGGCATGGCCCGCCGCGGCGACACGGCTCTCCGGCTGGCGATGGGTGCCTCGGCACGACGGCTGCTTTCTCAAGCTTTGACCGAAAGCGTTTTGCTTGCGATCGCAGGCGGAATCGCCGGCCTTGCCGTTGCCTACGGTGCCGATGGTCTGCTGCTCACGCTCGCATTCCACAACAGTTTTATTCCAATCGGCACCTCTCCTTCGCCCCCGGTGCTTGCGTTTGAATTCGGGTTATCACTGATCACGGGAATCCTCTTCGGCACTGCGCCGGCTTGGTTCGCCACGCGCACCGATCCGATGAATGCGCTTCGCGGCGCTCATCGGAGCACCGGCCGCCGTTCTTCTTTTTCGCGCAATGCCTTACTGGAAGTTCAGGCCGCGCTATCGGTGATGCTGGTTGCCGGAGCCGCCATGCTGGCACAAAGTCTGGGGAACCTGGAGCATCAGGATTTAGGTTTCCCAACGACAAATCGGATCGCCATCGAGTTAAACTCACTGCCGGCGAGTTACACACCGAAACACCTCGACGCTCTTTATCGCAGCCTTGAGGATCGTCTCCTTCAACTGCCGGGTGTGGAACGCGCCGGACTTGCCGGCTACAACCCCTTCACCAATAACAAAAGTGAGTTGATCTACATCGCAGGCCGCCCGGCGGGCACATTCAACGAAGATTCAGTCGCTTCCTGGGATGACGTGAGCACCGGCTATCTCGAAACACTAGGTCAGCCGATCCTTCGCGGACGCGGGTTCACGACGTACGACAAGGACGCCACCGCCCCAGTGGCGGTGGTCAACCAAGCGTTTGTAAAGAGGTTCTTCCCCCACGAAGACCCCATCAATAAGCATTTCGGGCTCGATATGCCCGAGAATGCAAATACTTTCCGGATCGTCGGCATCGCCCGCAACGCCAAGTACACACACCCAAGAATGGCGGTTCTCCCGATGTTCTTTATCCCTTTGGCGCAGCACGTTCACTACTTGGGCAAGCATTTCATTAACGGCATTCTCCTCGAAACGCATCTGCCTCCCGGTGCCCTTGAACCGATCCTGAAAAAGACTTTCGCGGACATTGATCCCAACCTGACGATCATTAATGTCCGGACCATGCAGCAGATGGTGGCCATGAATTTCGATGAAGAACGCGCCGTCGCCAGCCTGGCCGGCCTCTTCGGAATTGTCGCGCTGATATTAGCCGCCGTCGGTCTCTATGGCGTCCTGGCCTACTCGGTCACGCAGCGTACGAGCGAAATCGGCGTGCGCATGGCGTTGGGTGCGGACCGCACCGGCGTTGTCCGGCTTGTCTTGCGTGGCGCATTCAAACGGGCGGCGATCGGCCTACTGCTCGGCATTCCGCTGGGGGTGGGCGCAGGACGTTTCATCTCCTCACAACTCTACGGCGTATCTGCCTGGGACCCGCTGGCGCTTGTGATCGCAACCGGCTCGTTGGCATTATGTGCCTTTATTGCCGCTGTTATCCCCGCCCGCCGCGTGGCTTCCATAGAACCGATGAACGCGCTTCGTATCGAATGATTCGGCACAATTGAATCCATCTTTCTGATGCACCGCCGTGCCCGTCAGTCAGGCGTGCCCCTTTGGTACCGATGTCCTGACGCTGGTTACGACTATCTGAACCACGAAAGCATCCACATTTCCGAAAAGAGGAAGCGCCTCAAAGCCCTGCGATCATCTTTGATCTGAATGCCGGGCGTACGAGCAAGTGCTATCATCCCAACTTCTGCTTCACCTCCGTGACTTCCTCGTATTCATCTTCAGCACAGACCACGGTTCCGTCTTAAGCGCCTTGTAGCACTTCTCTTCATAAGCAGCTACGCGAATGGTGGTCTGGGACGAGCTGTCCGGAATGAACGTGATCTCCACAAGATCCGGTCTGCCGGTAGTGGCCGGTGACCGTCGCCGTCGTCATTACCTCGGCATCTTTCGACGCGGACTCGATCTCCGCGCCGTCTTTCTTTAGCTGATTAAGCACCTCGTAATAAACGATGTAAATGTTAGCGACGTGCGAAATCGAGGCCGGTTGCCAAGCTCAATTGCCTCTGCTTCTTGTTCCCGTTCATCTCAAGTCTGAACGGGTAACATTTTCGTGAGGCAACGACCGCTCACCGGTAACAAATCGGATGAGTCAATGCGGCCGGGAGTTTAATTGTCGCCGATCAATCAAATCGTTCTTGAGCTCGACGGCAAGTTGCTGGATGACATGCTCGATGGGGTTCTTGCCGTTGAGAATCGTGATCGTGCGATCGTACTCGGATGTACAAACGATTTATTGAGAAAGCTTAGCTTTGCACGAATAACGCTCCCGGCTGTCATGATTTAGAGAAGTCCAAGCAGCGACGATGATCCAATACTTTGCAACGAAGTCTGCTATATTCCTGTCAAAAGCGATTTATTGTTTGCCGCTCTTGCTTGTTCCCAATAATCCGAATACTGCGACGCTATTCGGCGTCCCAACATAGACGCGGCCGTTGGCAATCATTGGAGTAACGAATTTATTGTTTGTGCCGAACTTGTCCCTCGCCGACGGAGCCTGGTTGCTGTTGTAGATTTCTCGTGAAAGATCCCTTGCATCGTAAGCATGAAGAACTGCTTCGTGCGTTGCCTTCGCATCGTAGAAGTTTTGGTTTTCTACGACCCAAACGATGCCATTCTGGGAGCCATCCGCAGAAATGCTCGGCGCGACTCCGGGATATCCAAACGACGCAGCGGTCTGAGACACCGGATCAGGAAGCAGTCGAGCGTCTCGAAAACCAAAAGCGCGAAGTGGGTCCCCGGTGGCTCCATAGAATACCCGACCATCAAAATGAGCCGGTATCGGCCGCACGAACGAGTGCTTCACCGCATGTAGGAGTTCTTGGTAAATACCGTGGTTGTCATGCATATCGAACTTGCCCATGGCGTTCCGGTCTGCAAGATAGATATTTCTATCCTTTCCTGCTCCGATGACCAATTGCTCCGTGCGGCCAGTCGCGTTTTTCATGTCGGGCAAGACCATCGGACCTCCAGAGCCGAGGTCACCGTCGGACGCATTTTCCTGCGCCACGTCGAACATTGTGAAGTAGTCGTTGATGGTAAGCCTGCCGCCTTGTGCTGAGAGTTTCAAAAAGCTGTTGCCAAAATTTCGCCGAGATGGAAAGCCTTGTTCATCAAGCGTTGTATCGAAGGTTCCATTTGCAGTCATCAGGTAAACAAATCCCTGCGAATCGGCGGCGGGCCCGGCGCCGCTCTGCCAAATTGCCCCTTCCTTTCCGTTGGGAGTGACATTGAGAGTCACGATGCGCTTCAGCGTGTCCGCGCTGTAACCGATAATCCAGCCCGTATAGGGATCGCGATCGCAATGAGACGTCCACGTTGTATAGATAAGCCATTTGTTAAGAGGAGCGCCGCACGCTCAGAGTATTGTCCCGGATCAAAAGTAACTATTCCATTCGCACTGCCGGCACCGGTGCCCGGGAAGGTTGCTCCAATTGTCGTCGGACCGTTGAATTGCTCAGTTCCGTCGGTAATATCGAGCGCGTGAATCTTCTGCAGATAACGCCCTTGTGCATTTTTAGTCATGGCAACGATGTAGATGGTGCCGTGGCGACCGCGATGGCGATCAATCACGGGGGTCGACGTGATGCCGATTTCCGGAGATATCTGCTCACAACCGCGAGTATCGGCAGGAGTCTCCCCGGCCGCAAGCAGCTCAGCGTGCCAAACGCGCTCGCCTGTCTTCGCGTCAACGGCATAGACACTGTCGTGCTCGGTCACAATGAAAAGCACGTCCTTCGTTGAATGGCCTGGAATTTCAACCCGACTTGCATATAGGGGTTCTGCGTCCACCTTGCCGTCAACAGGGATTGTGAGCAGCTTGCCGAATGTCTTGAAATTGACGTTATTCGGCGCCAGCAGCTTCTCGTTCAGCATCTGCCCCGTTCTTGCGTTGTCGTTATGCCAGGTGAGAACATTGGGGCCTTCGGCCGCGATGCATCGCGATACAAAACCAAACCCAAGGAGAGCAATCAAAATGGGCACCATGCGTAAATACTCACCGCAGCTGATGCGGGCCAGGGAAGAGAGGTTTTGATCATCGGAATTTGCGCTGCGGAAGCCTCTGAGCTTCTCTACATATGGAAATAGCTCTAGATGCGAGACACCTCGATTAAAGAGGATCACCGTATGTCCATCAGCCAGGGCGGCTTGGACCACTGCTGGCCCGAGAAAGTGGGTTCCCCCGAGCACAAGAATGCGTTTCCGCTCTGCTTCAGCAAGCGCTCGAGGGGAGCCTATGGCGACCGCCATGGCTGCGTAGATTAAGTTGTTGAGGAAGCTCCTGCGTTGCATACAGTATCTCTGAGCTGATTTACTCCTCTCCGTAATCAGGAAAGTCCCATCGGAGCAGTCTCTTGTTTCGTACGCGCATGGAAAGGACAAATACCAGATTCGGCTTCGTTGTCGTCCGGAAGCGCGTACTGTTTCCACTCACGATTAACTGGATCTCCATAGAATCCAATATCGGGATGGACAGGCATTTCGTCATAGTTCAGCATGCGTTTGTGAATGCTTTTCCGGGCAGAGGCCGCAATGGGTTGGGAAGTAGCCGGATCGATGAAAAGAACTCTAGGTTGAAATATCAGGACGATGCCAGGACCGAGATTCCGGCTGCGGCGGCACTCATAAGTAGGTGATGTTCCCACCACGAACATTTCGCAATGTTGGAACGAGAATTCCCAAAGAGGGTGATCGGGGGATCTGCTGATCGCCGGATCATCATCATGTTCGTGAAGAAACTGCAACACCTGCCAAAAACGCGCTACAAATTCGCTGTGATTCGCGATGGAGGGGTCGGGTTCAAAGAACGCAACTAGACTGCAACGCTCGTATGGAGGCGCAGCGATCAGTCGAACGAATTGTTGCATATTGGTCACTACTTCTTCAAGCACGTTTCTGGCGGCGAAGGTATAAATCATTTCTCCACGCGCTTCCCCACCCTGACCAAAGAAACAGGGATATTCCGATGCGCAGAGCTTAGCCCGATATTGCTCGTACGCGTCAACCTTCCATCGCTCTTTCGAGGCGTCGCCCAGCGCTCCCCGCCGGAGAACGCGGGCTGTCCAGTGAGTGGGAGTAGTGCTGGTCATAATACGCTCCTCACCGCCTGTGCCGCTCGACGTCGGCGGCCCAGGCGGGCCATACGGCGGAAGCCGGCCCGCTGTTGCTCACCCCAGGAGCCATTTACTAACGCTGGTTCAGCCCCTGCATCTCCAGTCTCCACGGTGTTATCACCAAACCGAGCGGTGCCAAAGAGAATATCCCACCAAACCAGAGTGGTGCCAAAGTTACAACTACGTCGTCCGGCAGCCTTCAATGCATGATGTGTGCGATGGAACCGCGGCGAAATGAATATATGCTCGCCGAGCCATCCGTAGCCTATGCGAGTGTTGGCATGCGACATACTGCCCAGAAGCCGGAAGCAAAGTATGAGAAACGGAAATTGAAACGAAGGCACTCCAATCAACAAGCCAACAGCGATGAGCCATAGATAGGTGATGGCATCTTCCAGAACGTGCGCTCGATCGTCAGACCAAAACGTCATCTGTTCTTCGGCATGATGCAACGAGTGAATGCCGTACCACCAGCCCACTCGGTGAGAGATGCGATGCCGCCAATAATCGGTGAGGTCCAGAATGGCGAAGTTGGCAAAGAAGGCGATTGGCGGCCAGAAAGCGAGAACTGGAATCAGACCCGAAAGCGATAGCGGCACGAGGGAATGGGCACGGAGATCGCCGTCAAGGCTTTGACGCAACCAATCGTATTCAAAATAGGCGATAAGTGGAAATAGAATGATGCGAACGAAAAATGCATAGGTAATGTCGGCCGCAATCGAATTGCGCTTGGGCCATGTGGTGAGTGGCCAGAATCGTTCTAAAGGCGTACAGATCAGAAAACTGACGCACAATTCTGTCACTCCGCAAGCAGCGAAGAATACCCATAAAGAAAGCACCGGTGAATGCGTTCGTAATCCATGTGTCACGAAAAAGGAGCGAATAGCTTCGAGAATGTAATCGATGCTCGCCACTCCAGATGAGTGCAGCTCAACTATCATGTTTTCCTCCTCTCTTTACGTTCTCGATGCTGTCGCAAAAAATCTCTCAACACCATAGTGACGAGATTTGAAACAACATTCGAGATGTTTGTAGCGAATCCTGGCGCTCGTGCAGGTAATGGCGGCACTCAATGTTAGCCGCATCGGGATGATTTCGGGGTTTCTGTCGGACTCGGCAGACAGGATAGAACGTGAAGCGGGTCCTTTCGAGAAAGCTTATTACCAGCCAGTGGTTTATCCAGGACCGTAACTTGCTTGCCGTGAAGTTCCGATTGAATCTCGGCCACAATAGAAAGCGCAATTGTCGCAGCATCGCCAGAACCGATGGGAAGTCCAACAGGAGCGTGCAATCGCTTCAGCCACTCACCATCTTTGTTTGTTAGCTCCTGGGAAATCGTACAAAGAACTCGATTCGTTCGATGCACCGGACCAAGGATTCCAAGATAGTTCAGCTTCTGTGGAAGCAGGGCTTTTAAGAGGACACAGTCCTGCTCAAACGAATGCGTGAGAAGAACCACGAGCGCGTCTTGCGACAGGTGCAGAGCGCGGTCTTGCTCCGCAACAGAGCACACGTGCCCATCATCGCCTCTTACGTAATCAAGGCGGCGCAGTTCTACCGATTCCGGAAAACGCGAACGGCTGAGAAGATGAGCACGGCGGTCGGCTACGGTGCACTTCCATCCCAATTCCTCGGCAAAACGTATCACGGGCAGGACGTCGTCGCCCGCACCAAAAAGAAACAAATGCGGCGGAGGAGTGACTGGCATCATGATCCAATCGGGAAGACTTGAGTCATTAGGCGGGCTAGGCATAATGACTTGCCCGGAAGAAAGCGCTTCGTGAGCTCTATTGTCCATTTCTCCCTCAGTGAATACGTTCGTCGTACCGATATTTGGTCCGCTGAGCCACATGACAACAACGGATGATTTTTCTTCGTCGAGGGCATCCGCTAATGCCATCAGAACGGGCTCTGCATCCGCAGAGGACTGAAGCACAATCCATATGGTGCCGCCACAGCCCGTTCCGCCGACATCGGGTTCATCCTCTTCGAACTGCGAGCGATATGTCTGGATACAGGGTCCGTTTGCGGTGAGCCAAGCAATCCTACGAACGATATCGGCCTCCAGGCACCCGCCGCTGATCATGCCACAGCGCTTACCTGATGCGGTGACCAACATGCGCGACCCGGGCTTCGCATATGCCGAGCCCTCCACATAAACGACCGTTGCTAGATAGAAAGGCTCTTCGACTTGGCGCGCATGCCTCCAAAGCTGAATCATCTGTCGTGTGGACATGGACGTCTCCCGCTCGGCAATCTGTTCATTGAACACGCTTCGAGAGCAGACCGAATACACCTACTCCGTTTGTGGTTCCAACATAGACCTTGCCGTTGGCGATCATCGGCGTGATGAACTTATTGTCTTTACCAAAATGATCCCGTTCGGAAGGCGCTTGATTGCTGTTATAGAGTTCGTGCGATAGATCGGCGGCATCAAACGCGTGAAGCACCACCGGGGTTCCTTTCTCCGTATGCTCGCCATCTACGTTCTCCACAGCCCAGACAATTGCGTCTTTTTCTCCATTTGCCGAAATGCTTGGCGTCGTGCCCGGATAGGGAAATTTCAAAGTAGTTTGACTGATCGGCTCGGCGAGCAATCGTGCGTTCTGGAAGCGAAATTCGCGAAGCGTCTCCTCCTTCGACGCATAATAAAGCCGGCCGTTAAAATACGCCGGTGAAAGTTCGCGTGGCCGGTGTTTCCACACGCCAGGCAACTCCTGATAAATGTTCTGATTGCCACGGGTGTCGAACTTCCCCATCGCCTCACGGTTGGCAAGATAAATGCTTAGGTCTTTCCCGGCGCCCACCACCAGGCGACGCGTATGGCCGGACGCATCCGTCATATCGGGCAGGACCATGGGACCACCTGAGCCCAAATCGGTGTCGGTGGCATTTTCCTTTACCACATTGAACATCGTGAAGTAATCGGTGACGGAGAGCTTGCGACCGCGCGTCGAGATCTTCAGAAAGCTGTTGCCGAAATCGCCCCTTGAAGGAAATCCGCTGGAGTTCAGTACAGTATCGAAGGTTCCGTTCGCTGCCATCAGATAGATAAATCCCTGCGAGTCGGCGGCAGGCCCCGCGCCACTTTGCCAGATCGCCCCCTCCTCCCCATTGGGCGTAATGTCAAGCGCGGCAGTCTGTTTCAACGTTTGCGCATCGTAGCCGATAATCCATCCGTTATACGGACTGATATCGCAATGCGATGTCCAAGTGGTATAAATCACGCCATTCAGTAAAAGAAGTGCCGCCCGTTCCGCATATTGTTTCGGGTCGAAAGGATTCGCGCCCGCAAATGTTGCGTGAATCTCCACCGGTCCGCCGAGTTCTTCAGCCCCGGTTCGAAGATCGAGCGCATAGAGCCGTTGTGTGTAGCGGCCCTGTGCATCCTTGCTCATTGCGACCGTGTAAATGGTGCCATGAGGGCCTTGACGCCGGTCAATGACGGGAGTAGACGTGATTCCGATTTCCGGAGTGATCTGGCCACAGTTGCGATTATCCGATGGCGTTTCTCCGGGCTTTAGCAACTGAACGTGCCAGAATTGCTGCCCTGTATCCGCATCAAAGGCATACAGACTGTCATGTTCCGTGGCGACGACAAGAACGTTCCGCAATCCTCGATTGGGCATCTCCAACTGGTGAACATAGAGGGGTTCTGCATCCACTTTTCCGTCCACTTGAATGACGAACAGCTTGCCGAACGTTTTCGGATTTACGTTCTGTAAAGTCAAACTCCGCTCGGCCAAGTTTTGACCCGTCCGTGCGATGTCGTTATGCCATGTCAGCACGTCATTCGGGAAGGCCGCAAGACGCAGGCATAGCGAGAGCAACGCGAATACTAGAGTTTTGATCATCGTCCGGACTTTTAAGTGACTTTCAAGATCGGCAGCCGCCGCATCCGCTTGCCTGTCGCCGCGAAAACAGCATTCGCGACCGCGGGAGCTAAAGGAGGAACGCCGCCTTCGCCGACACCGTTCGACGGTTCCGCGGTCGGAGGCACAAGATGAACTTCGATCTCCGGCGCATCCTTCATCCGCGCCACTTGATAATTATGGAAATTACTCTGTTGAACACCACCGTCCTTCACGCTGATTTCGCCATGCAAAACAGGGGTCAGTGCATAATTGATCGCGCCTTCGATCTGCGCGCGAACGCTCTCCGGATTTACCGCCAGCCCGCAATGGACGGCGCTCACCACGCGCAGGACATGAATGGTCTCATTGACGACAGATACTTCCGCGACGTGCGCGACGGCCGTTTTGCCAAATACATAGCAAGCCACCCCGCGTCCTTGTCCCTTTGGCAACGGATTGCGCCAATTAGACTTTTGCTCCACCAATTGCAGGACGCTGCGAAGCTTTTGGGCCTCGCCTTTTTGGTCGACGCGCAGTCTCTCCAGCCGGTAATAAAGCGGATCCTTGTCGGCCGCATGCGCCAATTCATCGATAAAGCATTCAATGGCGAAACACTGAAAAGGCGACGACACCGAACGCCACCAGGCCCGCGGTACAACCGACAACACAGGCGCATAATCGGCACGAAAATTGGCAGCATCATAAGGCGTCTCGCCATTCCGGTCTTCCACGTCCTTGGGGGCTTGTGGTTTCGCCGGGTCATGGAAGACAGTACTAATTGGCGTTGTCACCTCGCGATACCACCACGCGGCGATGCGCCCATCGTCTTCGAACGCTGCGCGCATGCGCTGGAACGAATACTGCAGATAAAAATCATGCTGCATATCGTCCTCGCGAGTCCACACCAGTTGCACGGGTACCTTGACATTCTTGGCAACGGTATAAGCTTCCGCCAAATAGTCCCACTGGAAGCGCCGTCCGAACGAGCCGCCGGAGAGCGTCAGTTGCACGTTCACTTTTTCCGGCGCAATGCCGGCCAACGCCGCTATGGTTTGTTGCGCAATGGCTGGTATCTGCGTGGGCGACCACACATCGATTTGTCCGTCGTCGCGGACGTGCACAGTCGTATTCATCGGCTCCATGGTGGCGTGCGCTTGAAATGGAAACTCATAGTCGGCTTCGATTCTCTTCGTTGACGCCGTCAGTACTTCTTCCACCTTGCCGCGATCCACGTTGACAACGCTGGGGGCCCCAGCCGCCGCCTCTCGGAATTGCGCCTGCAAGGTTGCCGTGCTTTCGTCGCGGCCCTGGTCCCATGTGATGTTCAGAGCTTTTCGGGCCTGCATGGCATTCCATGTCGAATCTGCGACCACGGCCACGCCTCCCGCCACGTTCAAATTGACATCAATCGCAGGAACAAACCCAATCGCAGGAACCGCAAATACCGCCTTCACCCCTGGACGGGCTTTTGCATCGGAGTCATCGACGTGCAACGCCTTGCCTCCAAAGTGAGGTGGCCGAGCAATCACCGCGTACAACATGCCCGGGCGGCGCACATCGAGACCGAAGACGGCACTGCCGTCCACTTTCGCTGGTATATCGACCCGCTGCATCGGTTTTCCGATCACGCGGAAGTCCTTCGGATCTTTCAGTGGCACGTGGTCGGGGTCGGGAACTGGTAGCTTGACGGCATCTCGTACCAGGTCTCCATAGACAATCCGTCGTCCACTCGCTGTATGCACGATGGCGCCATGCTCTGCGTGGCACTCTTTCACGTCCACGCCCCAGCGCTGCGCTCCGGCTGCAAGTAGCATCTCGCGCGCTTGCGCGCCGGCCTTTCGTAGCTTCAGCCACATACGAGTGGTTCCGCTGCTGCCACCTGCTTCCAGATCTTTATAAAGCCGCGGAATTGTCGGTGCCTGTTCCCACCGCACGCTTGACCAGTCCAATTCGAGCTCTTCGGCAAGCATCATGATGTTGGCCGTTCGCGTTCCCTGGCCCATCTCTGGAGTTTCTGCCAACACAGTGATCTGGTTATCGCTTGAAATCCGTACCCAGGCGTTGAACTCATTGCTCCCCGGTGCGCTTTGGCCTCGGCTCGGTAACGCAAACCCAATCATCAGGGCGACGCCCATTTCAACTGCCTCCCTGCGAGTGACCACGCTCTTCATGCCGTCACTCCGGCGGCGCGTTGAATCGCCCGGCGAATGCGTTGATAGGTTGCGCAACGACAAATGTTGCCGTTCATCGCGTCATCGATCTGTTCTCGTGTGGGATGCGGGTGACTCGTAAGCAGCGCGGCGGCCTGCATGATCTGGCCCGATTGACAGTAACCACACTGCGGCACCTGCTCGGCAATCCAGGCTTTTTGCAGCGGATGCCTGCGATCGCGTGACAAGCCCTCGATGGTTGTGATCTTCTTCGTTCCAACGCCTTGGATTGGCGTCTGGCAGGAACGCACTGCCTGTCCGTCTAAATGCACGGTGCATGCGCCGCATAGTCCCATCCCGCACCCATATTTCGTTCCGGTTAGGTTGAGCGCATCGCGCAGCACCCAAAGAAGAGGCGTTGAAGGCGCAACATTTACTGCGTGTGAAACGCCGTTGACGACGATGCTGGTAATGGACAAAGCGGCTATCCTTTCTCCCTCACCGTAAAGCCGCAGTCGCGAGGAAGCAACGGAAACGAACCTGAAATCCGTCTGTCCCATGAACTCATTGCAAGTCATGGACTTGCAAGTCTTCCTGACTTCCATTTTTGGGGCGCTAAACTGCCTAAAAGACTAATCATTCATCGAGGTCGAGATATCCTGATCCTGAACCCAGGCAAACCATATGCCAGAAATCGGTCCTGAGATCAATTCGCATTTCCGCGGATATCGCTTTGGATTATTCGAGCTCGACTTGGTATCACAGCGGCTTCTGCGACAGGGGCAACTGGTAAAGATTCAGGAAAAGCCGTTTCAACTCCTGGCGACACTTCTAGAAAACGCCGGTGAAGTTATCTCTCGTGAACAGCTTCGCGCACGGCTTTGGCCCTCCGATACATTTGTTCAGTTCGATGACAACCTCAACACCACCGTGAAACGGGTCCGCGAGGCGTTGAGCGATTCGGCGGAGCGGCCGCGTTATATCGAAACCGTCCCCCGTCGGGGATATCGATTCATCCCTCCCGTGGAGCGATTACCTGCCGAGCCCGAGCCGCTTACTCTCTCGAATCCTCAGTCCACACTTCCGCGATCAAGTCCTTCCGTTTCGCTACGTTGGGTGTTTGCTTGCTTCTTGGTTGTTCTCTTTGGGACCGGGTCCTGGGCTCTTTTCCATCGCCAGTCTCACAGTCGGGGAATTTCTCAAAACAAAATCATGTTGGCCGTACTTCCGTTCCGCAATTTGAGCGGGTCTAGCGAACAGGATTATCTCAGCGACGGTTTCACTGAAGAACTGATTGCTCACCTGGGACGCCTTGCGCCGCGAAAACTGGGCGTGATTGCACAATCCTCTGTAACTGGATTGCAAAATCCGGTGGGAAACGTATCCCGTGTCGGGCACGATCTTGGCGTTTCCTACATTTTGGAGGGAAGTGTGAGCCGCATAGACGGCCAAGTGAACGTGACCGCTCGACTCGTGCAGGCCAGCGATCAAACTCAGGCTTGGGCCGAGACGTACACAAGACCAGCCCAGGAACTTCTTACAATCGAGCGCGATGTCGCCAAGTCTATTGCAGAGGCACTGGCGATTCGCCTGTTGCCTTCGGAAGAGAATGCTCTGGCGCGGGCAGCAACGACCAATACAGAAGCCTACGACGCCTATCTCGCCGGAGTGTACCAATTTGATCGCGGCACCGAACAGAGCTTTCGAAACGCACTCGCAGATTTCGAACGCGCCATCAGTCTCGACCCGGAATATGCTATGGCGCACGACGCCATAGCGAGGACATATCTGGAATTGGAGGGGTACCATTTTCTTTCTTCCGAAGAGGCGTATCGAAAAGCACAGGAGCATGTTGCCCTCGCACGCAAGCTGGACGATGATCTTCCGCAGACTCATGCGCTAATGGCGGCATTACTCCAAAAAATGAACCCGCATGCCCCGGGCATCGACAAAGCATATCGAAGAGCGATTGAACTGAATCCGAGTGATACGTACGTTCGACGGGAGTACGCGCTGTATTTGCTCTCCGAAGTGAAGCAACCCAACGCAGCCATTGCGCAGATTCTCGAAGCGGCGCGACTAGACCCGCTTTCAGTCCGCACCCGTTGCTATGCTGCATGGGTTCTCTTTTCGGCGGCCCGGTTTCGAGAAGCACAAGAACAAGTCACCCACGCTCTCGCGCTCGATCCGAACTTCCCTTTTGCTCTCTATATTCAAGGCCACCTATTCGAGCACAATCACAGGTTGGATGCGGCAGTGATGCAGTTCCAAAAAGCAGTAAACTCTTCAGGCAGAACTCCCAAATATCTGTTTACGCTTGCCGATGCGTACTTGCAGGCTGGCAGGAAGGAAGATGCCAGGAAGATTCTCGCTGAACTCCAGCAGCAAAGCCAGACCCAATATGTCTCTCCCGATTACCTACGACATCTTTCGAACCAACTTGGGAAATAGCTGCTCATCGCATGAAACGGGGTGATTGGGGCTTGTCGGAGGTGCAGTAGTGCTGAATGCCGCCCCGTGGCGACGCGGACTACACGCAACGAGAATGGCTAATGGCGCCAGATCCCCTTTGCCTTTCATCGTCTCCGGATCCGGAGCTTCTAGCAGTGCGATCGCTTGATCCGGCAGCAGCCGGTTGCCGAGCCGGAACCCTGATTTTCTTTACGCCTTTCACAAGGCGTAGACCTGCCGCGAGGTCTGCAATGAGCAGGTCAAAATTAGACACCTCGTACGTCAAGCGTCGCAGCGCACGCAGTCGCAGATTGAAGAGAATGGCGGTTATCTTCATACCGAGGCTCTGCACGGCGCAAAAACTTTCGCTTTGTGGCCCCTTTCGCAAGTAGCGGAGTCTGCTTTGGTAAGGATGTCTGGCCTACCGAGATTCCTGCACCACAGGCTTGGCTTGAGTTTGACGTTAACGATGTCGAAAAAGCAACTTGGGAGCTTCAAGCGCAAGGTCATCGAATGCTCGTAAAGAACAAGATGGAACCGTGGGGCCAGACTGTCAGCCGTTTCATCACTCCAGAAGGGTTGTTGGTCGGAATTACGTTCACTCCCTCGATGCGAGAAGAAAGATAGCGTGATTGTGACGGGAGGCTCGGTAGCCTGCGGCAACCCACACGCAACTGTGGGCTTGACGCGTCCGAACAAATGGGCGATACTTCCATAAGAACATTATGGGAGAAAATCCCACCTCTGGTGGAATGTTGCGGGACACGCTTGACATGCTCATTCTTAAAGCGGTCGAGCGGGACGAGTTGCATGGCTACGCGATCGCGAGCCACATTCAAACGCGCTCCGGCTCGGCGCTGAAGGTGGAGGAAGGGGCATTGTATCCGGCCCTGCACCGGCTGGAAGTACGCGGCCTGCTGGATTCGAAGTGGGGGGTTTCGGAGAGCAACCGGCGCGCAAAGTATTACCGGCTGACAGCGGCGGGACGCAGGCAGTTGGGGAAAGAAACCGAACGCTGGAAATTTTTGTCAGCGGCAATTGCGCGAGTGATGGAGATGGCATGATACAGCAGATGCTTCGCATTCTCAGTGCGCGATTCAAAGCATTCCGGTTACGGCGGGAGTTGGAGCGCGACATCCAAGACGAGATCGAGTTCCATCTGGCAGAGAAGCAGCGGGAACTGGAAGAAACGGGCACGCCGGCAGCCGAAGCTGCGGCGGCATCGAAGCGCCGATTTGGCAATGCCTCTCTCACGAAAGAGCGAACCCGCGAGGCGTGGGTCTTCGGGAGCTTCGAGAACGCAGTACGCGATGCAATGTACGCCCTGCGCGTATTAAAGAAGGCGCCCGTCTTCAGCGTGATTGCCGTGCTGACACTAGCCTTTGGCATTGGTGCGAATACGGCGATCTTTTCAGTGGTGCATTCCGTGTTGCTGCAGGAGCTGCCATACAAGGAGCCCAACCGGCTCTATAAGATCCAGGAAGTCTCGCAGGAGAGGTCAAAGCGCACGCCATTCACGTGCGTGAATGCGGGTAATTTCCTGCTGTGGGCGAGGCAGGCAAACAGCGCCGTCGACATGGCGCTACTCATGCCTTCGACGGACTATCTCAACCGGAAAGACGAAACCGTCGAGCTCACGGGTGTGCGGGCTTCCGCGAACCTCTTCCGGATTTTGGGAGTGCAGCCATGGATCGGCCACGCTTTCTCAGCGAATGAAGATTTCATGGGAAGCGCGAGAAGCGTAATCCTCACCAACGCTTTGTGGAGGCGACTCTTTCAGTCTGATCGGGGAATCGTGGGCCGCACTATCCACCTGAACGGCTTTCCGTTCGTAGTAGCCGGCGTGTTGCCGGAATCGTTTTATTTTCCGAAACAGAACGAGCTATACGCATCGACCATTGCCGGCTGGACGCACCCCATTGAATACTTCGTCAATCTATCGCTGCAGCCGTATGAGATACGGCCCGGTATGCAGATGTTTAATTTCGCGGTAGTCGGCCGGCTGCGAGCTGGAGTATCAGTAGAGCGGGCGACGGAGCAATTGGACGTGGCAGAGGCACAGGTCCCTATGGGAGGGCTCAGCGGAATAAAGATGCAGGTAGGGCTTCGTCCATTGAGATCTGCGATTATCGGAGACGCAGAGCGGAAGCTATGGCTGGTGACGGCGGCCGGAGCATTGGTCCTGCTGCTGGTCTGTGTCAACCTGGCCGGTTTGCTGATCGCGAAAGGCGCCGCGCGAGCGCATGAGATCGGGGTGCGGGCGGCGCTTGGGGCGAGCCGTATGGACATCGTGCGGCAATTTCTGATCGAGGCGCTGATCCTGTCGGCCACGGGAGGGGTCCTTGGAGTCGCTCTGGCGTACTGGGGCGTGCGTGTTCTGGTGCGAACGGCGCCAATTGAAATTCCGCGCTTATCCTCGGTGGCACTAGACGAACGAGTGCTGCTTTTCAGTGCGGCGCTTACGGTGACGGCGGCCGTGGTCTTTTCACTCGTGCCTGCGTTTTGGCTTAGCAGCCAGAGTTCGGCCGGAACCGTGAAAGCAGCCGGGCGAGCCACGACTCGGAGCCGCGCGATTTCTCGGATCCATGAGGCGCTGGCAGTGATCGAGATTGCATTCTGCACCGTGCTGCTGGTCTCGGCGCTGCTCCTGGCACAGAGCCTGATACGCGTGATGCGGGCCAATGCCTGGGGCAATACGTCGCACGTTCTGACGCTAAAGTTCTCTGCCCCGCCGAACCATTATCAGGACGCATCGCGGCGCGCTCAGCTCATCACCAAAGTTCTTCAGGGCGCACGTGACTTCCCGGGTGTGGAAACGGCTGGAATCACCACCGCCTTGCCGTTTCAGGGGGAAATGTGGGGCGACGGCGTCAATTTCAAGGAAGCCCCGAAGTCGGAAAACGATAGATCGAGCGCTAACTGGAGATTTGTCAGCCCGGATTACTTCCGAGCGGCGGGCGTGGGGCTTGTCAGCGGGCGCTTTTTGACGGAATCGGATTATGGTCGACCGCTGGTTCTGATTTCGAATCGGCTGGCGAAAGAACTACCCCGGGACGTGAATCCAATTGGTGCACATCTATATTGGACTCCCCCAGACGCGAAAGGATTAATCTCCTTCGAAGTGGTTAGCGTGATGACAAATGTCCGTGCGTCGCCCGAAGAAGAAGCTCCGTCCATGGTGTATGTGCCGTACTGGGTATGGCCGCCCTGGTCAATATCACTCGTGGTGCGGACGAAGGGCGATCCGCGAACAATGGGGCTGGGGCTCGCTCAACTAATCAGGCAAGCAGATAAGACGATTGCCATCCCCCACATAGAAAACCTGAGCGAGATTTTGAATGATGCGACAGCGCCGCGAAGATTTGCTACCTCGCTCGGCTTGCTGTTTGCTTTCTCGGCAACGCTGCTGGCGGCGATTGGTTTATACGGACTGCTTTCCCTGTCGTCTTCGCAACGGACCCGCGAGTTTGGCTTGCGTATGGCGCTGGGAGCTCAGACCAGCGAGATTTTCCGAATGATCCTTTCTGAGGCGGTGAGGCTGGCGCTGATGGGACTGGGGGCAGGCATTCTTGTCGCCTGGATTGTGACGAGTCTGCTGCGAGCATTTCTCTATGAAGTCAAACCCACCGATCTCGCCACCTTCGTCATCGTGTGCGTGGGAATTATGGCCATGGCCGCGCTGGCGAGTTACGCTCCGGCACGACGAGCCGCGCGCGTCGATCCGCTGATCGCTCTTCGCATGGATTAAACAATAAAACCGCTGAACTGACAATTAGGTTTTTTGCAGACGCGCACTATTTTCAAGGTCTAAGCAAGTTATCTCCTTAATTGACGACGGATTGGAAACCTTGCTCAAAACAGTAGACGCTCGAAAAGATCATCCTGACGGCGTACTGTTGCGGACCGCGGCACCTGAGGATCGGATTATTCATCTACACATCGCGACAGGGCGGCTCTTTTTCTCCGTCCGCCGCGCCGGACGCCAATCACAACCTAGCCGACTCTATGGACAAGTGGATTTCTGGAGCCTAGCGCGTTTATCAGGACGTATCCGCAAGCCTCGGTACTGGGTGTGGCAGTCGAAACCCCTAGAATCTAATTTGCATGGGCAGCCATAAGAAGCGAGTCGGTGGGTTGGCCGGGCTGAGCGGACGCTTTAAGCAGTGGAACCATGCTCAAAGCACCTGAAATTGGAATCCAATTCTGATCTAATAAGGCGCGCCAGGCACATATTGAGAATGGAAAGAACAACTCCAATCTTTGCCATTTCGTACTCGGCACCTTTGCCGGGAACTAGGGGAACAGGGATGTTGCTCTCAATCAGGTCGACGAACGTTGCCATATTTTTCTCCAATTCGGGAGATTCCAACGTGTGAGCGAGCTTATTTCTCAATGTGTTCAGAGCTTTGATGGATGGCCATACCCAGCCATAACCGAACCGCTCAGGCTTGTGATGAAGCGCATGCGAGACCGCGAGACGCTGGTGAAAGCTCAATTTTGCGTCTTTCAGGGCATCGGGATTGGGAACAGCAGATTTTATAAACGCCACTAGCTGTTCCTCAATGAGAAGGTGTCCCTTCAGAAGAATCATTTCTAGGTCCGCACCGGGCTGAAAGCCAAGTAGGTCGCCGAACCGGCTCATGTCCTTCTCAACTTCTGTCTCGAAATTAAAATCCGGAAACTTTGGCGGCAAAGGCGTTCGTCCTCAGGGTAAATGTAGCAACCTTAAACCTGCCCGCCATGCGAAGGGTTTAGGAACCCTGAATCTCACATCATTGGCCCTGAGAGTGTGAGTCAGGAACGAGAAGTCGTTAGCGTCCTATCGGGAACTGTCTCGGGGGATGCAGTACGGGAGGCGGCTGGCAGTCGAATCCGAGGCAGTTTCGATAGGGGCGACTTGGAGGAAGCCGCTGATGGGGTGGGCCGCGCTATGGAGCTACAAGCGTGTTTGGAGAGCGCCGAAGCTGTTTTCAGGACCGACTGTGTACGTCGAATCGTTCCCAAGCCCGGTGCCGACCCATTGAATCCGTCCCTTTGATGAGCAGAAGGATGTGGGCGTAAGAGCCTGCGCCCAGGTGTCAGCTAGTTCAGACACAAGTCTGCGGGTGCGCCAAGTGGCACATGCAGGCGTTAGATTGTCGAGACTGATAGAGCTTATGAGCTGTCGAAGGAGCGGCATCGGGATCGCAGCTGTGAAGCCGATAGATTCGGACCGATATGCATAGGCGCGCGGCAGTGCGGACAGTGCCAGGCCGCTTTCTGATCAACAGCTGCTGCCGGGCAAACTTCTACGGAGGGCAGCACGGTAGCGATGAGCCGACGTGCCACCGCTAATAAGGCTGATCGCCGGGTATTCGTTAGGAAACCGAAGTGTCGGATGCGCACAAAGCCACGAGGCAGGATGTGATGAGACAAACGGCGTAAGAACTCCAGGGCCGCGAGGGTCATCTTCTTTTGCTTGTTGCCGTGGGCATAGTCTCGCCACCGAAAGGTAACGTGCTCACCGTCGAAGCTCAACAGGCGATGATTGCTGATTGCTACACGATGGGTATATCGGCCGAGGTAGCGCAGCACCTGGGTGGGTCCACCAAAGGCCGGCTTGGCATAAACGACCCAGTCCTTTTCGAACAGCTTGTCGAGGAACACGGCGAAGTGCTTACGATTCCTCAGTTCTGCCGTAGGCGCTGCGAAGCTCAGCTTTCCCTTGCGATGCAGCGTCCGTAATGCTTCAACGAACTTGGCTCGAAACACAACGCTGAGGACATCAACGGGCAAGAAGAAAGCGTACTTCGGGCGAACCCATTCCTGATAGCCAGAGGAGAACCCACCAGCTGGTACAACACAGTGAACATGAGGATGAAGCAGTAGGTTTTGACCCCAGGTATGCAGGATGCTGATGAAGCCAATCTGTGCACCGAGGCGCTTTGGATTCGCAGCCACTTCCAGCATGGTGGCAGCACTGGCGCGGAACAGTAGATCGTAAAGCAGGCGTGCATTCTGATGACAGAGTGCGTTTAGCTCATGCGGAAGGGTGAAGACCACATGGAAGTAGGGGACCTCAAGCACCTCGCGCTCTCGTGCGGCGATCCACCGCTCGCGAGCTTGCGCCTGGCACTTCATGCAATGTCGATTGCGGCAGGAGTTGTAAGAGATGGCCTGATAATCGCAACGGGAACACTGGTCCACATGACCACCCAGCTCCGCCGTGCGGCAGCGAGCGATAGCTCGCAGCACGGTAAGTTGCTGGAAGCTCAGCCATGGACTCTGTTCCAAGAAGCGATCACCCTGCTCGCGGAGTATATCGGCCACCTCCAGAGCAGGCCGGCTCATTCCGGCTTCCGCTTTCTTCGGGAACGTTCGAGTTGGGCGGGATCCGAGATGCTGATCCTTTCGAGCGGATTGGTTGTCGCTTGGAGATGGCGTCGTGAAAGGTGCAGATATACTGTTGTTGCTTCCAGATCCGAGTGCCCTAGGATCATCTGGATGGTTCGCAGATCCGCACCGGACTCCAACATATGTGTCGCAAAACAATGCCTGAGGGTATGCGGAGTTACTCGCTTCTTAATACCGGCGCGGACACAGGCTTGGCGTACGGCAGCCCAGACCATCTTTTCGGTAATGGGCTTGTCCGCACGCCATCCATTCACAGTGCCTGGGAACAAGTAAGTCTGCGGCTTCATCCAGCGGTAGTACTCGCGCAGAGTCTTAAGCAGCGTCTTACTTAAGGGCACTTCGCGATCGATGCCGCCTTTACCCTGAACAACCCGGAGCATCATGCGCCTGCTATCGATGTCACTCACCTTCAACCGACACATCTCCGCGCGCCGAAGACCTGTTGCATAGAGCATCATGAGCATCGCCCGGTGGTATAAGTTTCGAGCCGAACCGAGCAGCCGCGCTACTTCAGCCGGACTCAAGATCACCGGCAGCTGCTTCCGCTCTTTCGGATAGGGCAGATCCTCTTTCATGTCTCGTCGCTTGAGCACCTTGATATACAGGAAGCGAAGAGCGCACACCTTTACTACGACGGTTTTGACGGCAAGCTTTCTATCCCCCAGTAGGTAGGCGTGATAGCTACGAATGTCGTCTGGTCCGATTGCCTCCAAGGGCATCGAAATGTGTTGCTGGAAATGCTCTACCGCTTTGATGTAAGACCGAATGGTCGTGGCAGCGTAGTTGCGGCGGACGAGTTCTTGCCTCATCCGCTCGATCAATGTAATCACAGAGAACTCCTTTCTCTGCGATTAACTTATGCTTCCAATCGTCACCACCGGTCAGGTCGGCCGCCGCGTCAGCGGCTTCGTCCAAGTCCCCCTCGATGTCCTAATGTCCGGGTAGCGCGTTTTAAGTCCAAGGGAAATCCCAAAAATAGATCTACGCTCGCCGACTACTCGCGAGTAGCCGGCCCGACACTTGTCGGAGATGCCGACAAGAACAAAACCGCTGGACGATAGCAAAAACACATTTAGCGCTCCCAGAATCGTCACTTGAGAAGCGTGTGTTAATTTGTCAGGTGAAATGCGAAGTCTTTTCGGACGTCTTGCTGTTTCCCTGGCCGTCCTTTGCTCCTTACATGCTCAAAACGCGCCGCAGGAGAAGCCGCATCCGGTTGAAATAACCGGAATGCCGCCGCGGTCTGCTGCGACCGATTACGCGGCACACGTTCAAGTGGGTGATTTCACTCTGGCAGCCGAATTTGCGGGTCATAACGTGCCGCGTCCTGAAGATCCATTGACGACGGAAGATTACGTCGTCGTAGAGGCGGCGTTTTACGGGCCGAATGGCATAAAGCTGAACTTATCCCCTAACCAGTTCTCGCTGCAAATGAACGACAGGAAGCCGTCTCCCGCCGTAACATTTGTTGTTGTGGCGGGTTCTCTCAAAGATCCTGAGTGGGTCCCAGCGGATCAGCCAAAAGCCAAATCGAAAACGAGCTTCGGCGGGGGAGGAGAAGACACAGCAACGTTGCCTCCCAAGGTTCCCATCGAATTGCGGCGCAAGATGGCGCAATACATTGAGGTGAATTCGTTACCCGAAGGCGAACATACCTTGCCGCAGGCTGGCCTGCTGTTCTTTCCTTATCGCAGTAAGACGCAGAATATTCATTCCATGGAGCTGATCTACAGCGGTCCGGCCGGCAAGGCCACGCTCGCGCTGCAACCATAGCCGACACAGTAAATGCGCATGTTCTATAACTCGCGCATGCACATGCCTACGTTTGAAGCCTCTCTACTTCTTCTCCGCTGCAGCGTGTTATTCGGGAAGCGTGGATATACGATGCCACAACAGCAAATCACGCGTCGTGACTCCTGCGAACACGCCAAGTGGTATTGACGTGCACCGCGGCGCCTTAGGCCATCTGCATTACACCCGGTCGGCATCAATACCTGTACAGTGCCGATGCGTCTCCAGGCCGGATTTATAAGCTCACTCTGGATGGTCACTTGGTCGGCATGTTCGGCCGAACCGGCAGACAACCCAAGCAATTCGGCTGGATTCACGAACTTGCGTGCCCGTCCGAAAACGAGCTCTATGTCGCAGAACTCATGAATTGGCGCGTGCAGAAGCTCATCCTTTATCCCTGATGGCGCAGGTATCTTGCCCCTTCTCTGCTGACCACAGCAATCAAGTCAACCATTCCCTGGGGCGTGCCGATTCACCGATGGAGGATAGATCCGCACGTCTCCGTGATAAAAATCACTCAAGTTGATATAGCAGACCTGCCAACCGTGCCTAAACACATGGCGACCACTCGTTCGCAATCGTCTAGTTCCGGCTAGCCGACCACACTGGAATTGATCCGGGCAATCGTGCCGAGGTCGGTTGTGCCGTCCGTCGTTTCCTGCTTCCCGTGCAACCCAAACGATCCGCCCTTGCGTGATCTCAATGCTTAGGGACGACCACCGCGTGCGGACGTCGCATTTCCCGACGGCACAACTCCACGGATCCAATGCACAGCATTGTCGTGGTAGAGCTTCCGAAGCACTTCCGGCGGCAGCCCAAGTCCTTGCACCTCTTTTCCTCGATACGTCACCGTCTTATCCGAAGAAAAGAAGGCCCAGTCGGTCGCATACTGTTCTGCCCATCGCTTTTCTGCCGCTGCCGCATCCTGCCCGACGAAGAATTCCAGGTCCGTCCCGTACAGGATGCGGTCCTGATACTTCATGAGGAACTGCCGTGCCTTCTCGCGCGGCTGAAGCGTCAGATACACCGTTCGCGCCGCAACGTCCACCGCGAAGTTAGGATACCGGTCAAGTCGCCGTCCGAGTTCGTCCAGGTTCGATTCCAGGCTGCCGAGATGTGCTCCCACCACCCGCAACTGCGGATGCCGTTCGAGTATGTGGTCACGGGCCTCGATAATCGCGGCTTTCTTCGGGTGATCAGGCTGCTTGAACATGTACCATTCCGGATGTTTGCTGTAGTACGAGTAGTCAGGTGATTTTTTGTTCGGCGGCAGCCAGCAGGAATCGGGCTCTGCCAGATGCGCAATCAGCGTCTTGCCGTGTGCCGCGATGTCCTGGTAGATCGGATCGAGACGTGGATCATCGGGCAGCACAAAACGTCCCGATTGGTCTTTCAATTGCATTCCGACGTTTTTCCAAATTTTCACCGCCACTGCTCCCTGCGCGAAGTCTTCATTCAGTTGCCGGACGGCATCAGCCGCAAACGTCGCGTTGGAGAATTTGAACGGATCAAACGTCGTGCAAAGCAAAGCGTGTCCTCTGCTGTCCCTTACGACGGCCTTTGCCGCGGCAATCTTGCTTTCCAGATTGTGAAATGTCGGATCGTCCTTGGTCGCCACAACGATATCGAGCAGATGCAGGTGATATCGCTGCAGGAAGTTGGTGAATTGAGGATCGTCCTTCAAGACATGCGCATGCGTATCGATGGGTTCCATCTGGGCAAACGCATCCAGGTCCGCTGTAGGAGCTTCACCGTTCCTGGGACTTGCCGGCATAGAGACGATGCCGCCGATAACGGTAGCGCAAAGCCCAACGTAAGCAATCGAGAGTCTTCGCATTTTCTCTGTCTTTATATCTCATCGCCAGATCTGTCGTCCTCCGACTCCAGTTCTGTTGGAGTTGGCGCATACGCGGAGAAAGCGGTGGCCGCAGGTTAATCGGTTAGCTTGGACCTGTCAGGATTGTTATCAGCCGGTAGGCCCCGCTGCCAGCTTGAACAATTGCAAGCGGAATTTGAGAGCGCGGCTGATGTTGGATAAGCCCGCGAGTGGGGTGGGACCGAGGGAAATATAACTGCCGGCCAAGGTCCTTATCCAAGCCGTCATGTCGCCGTTGTCGACAAGAACAAACTTTTCGGAATCCCCGATGGCGTTGACGGGGGTGTCTGTGCGAAATTCCGCTCCTGCCGCGCCGCCGTCGATCGCAGTGAGAACTGTGCCGTTGGCGGTCTGCAGGGCATAGGTACCGTCCGGCTGCTTCAGCAGCGTCCACGAGATCTCATTGATCTCGCCCTCCTCGGTGAGCCAGATCGCCCCAGGACCGGGGTTGCCGCCACCGTTGTTTGCGAAGACCCACCCGCGGAGATTCTGTTCGTCAGAGCGATTGCCGTCCCAGATCTGGATGCCATAGGTGGAGCCGGTGCCGAAGTGGCTGGCGCGGTACGGGAGAAAAGATTCCCATGATTGCGCTACGCTCGCATCGGTGTGGATCGTGTCGCCGGTGTTATGGCCACCGCCGCCGACTGCCGTCAAAAAGAAACCTCTGCTAGTTTTTAGGCCGAAACCGCTCTGTGGGTACTGTAACGGGACAGGGGCGAAGAGCTCCCAGTTGGCAACCCTCGTGGCGTCGGTGTGGATCGTATCCGCCGGCGTCGACGGCGGTGACGAAGTGGCCGTTGAGAGTTTGGATTCCATAGAACCCAGAGGCGTTCGTGGTCCACAGCCGGAACATTTCCCATGAACGGGGCACGGTCGCGTCGGTGTGGACCGTGTCGGTCGTCCGTCCCCCACCGCCTACCGCCGTGAGGAACGTCTCTCTGAGAACCGTCATGAAGGCGAATTGGCCATCTAATACCTGCAAGGCACCCGGAGCATTCAGCGGCTCAGTGCTCGACATCGAGAGGGAAGCGGATTCGTCAGCGCGGTCTGGACTCGGCATTGTCACTCCTTGGTCGAAGCTATCCGATGCAACGAACGCTACTACAAACCACTACGGATGTCAACAATGTTTCGCCTTCGTAGGCCCCACGCGGATTCACGGTGGGCGAACCTATGTGCCCACACCCTCTCGTATAAACAGCTTTCGAAGTGAGGTTTCCAGACGTATCACTGGCAATCCGGAAACTGAACGCCGCGAACGTCGGATCGATCGCCTGTGGCGGCCTAGCGGCTTGGTAATCTGCGCACACTTCGGGAAACCGCGTATTGCTCTACGCTGTCGGACAGGTGAGGAGCTATTCACTAATGGAAGTTGCGCCAAGCCGTCAAGTCCGCCATCCTCTGCAAAGGGCGCTCGCCGACGACTAATTCCAGATGCTCAGCTTTTCCTGAGTCCGCCGCACGCTTGTCGCCTGAAATGTGCTGAGCGCAACCCGCACGCGATGGAATTCCCACGGTCGGCAACTTCGATTTCAGTTCAGCCACCGACCATCGTTGAAGCCTCACATCCCAATTGCGCCGCCTCAGCACAGTATCTCTATGCGACGAAGCTGGGAGCGACTCCACGACAGGATCATTGTTTCGCGTAGCATTGCAGATCTCAGTAGTAATCCGCACAACTCATGTAATACCCGCACCTCTCGCACACGAGCTTGCACTTCAGTGAGGCCAATCGGGTACTGCACATCGGGCAGTACAGCATTGCTACTTCCTTGTCCTCAGACAACTCCAGAGGCGGCAATTTCTCTTCAGGGTCTGGCGTATCCTGGTTGCGTTCATTCCTGATGAGCACTTCACTCGCACTCTAACATGCTGAATGCTGTGCCACTGACATCTTCCCTTGGCGCGCGGATTTGGACCATCGAGTCACGCTACCAAGTCATCCGATAACTCTCGAGAACCTCACCCCGCCTACTTAGTCCATTCGGATCGGTGCAGCAGGCTTATCTGAGAGAGACGGGCTTCCGGAGCGTCGAACTTCCTACAGGGAGGTCCTTGATGACCGATCAGCGCTCACAACCTCGCATCAGTGATGCCGAACTCGTCATGGTTTCTTGGGATGAGAACGGAACTACGTTCCGGCAGTTTGGAAATGTAGAGAATCTGTCCTTAAATGGCGCGGGAATGATTGTGGATGATGCCCTTCCGTTAGGTACCACTGTCGCTATGACCTACGGTGATGGCGAACTGACCGCCGTTGTCCGGCACTGCACCGTCTTGGCGGAGGGATATTTTATAGGTGTCGAATTTGTGGGAAATAGTCGGGCTTCGATGTTGCACTTTCAACCTGAGTTGCTGACCTAGTTCATAATTCGTGGCCCATCGGTTATCGAGAATCCGACGGTTTCTAAGGATTACCACCGATAACGTCGGCTTCGCTTCATTTATCCTCGCGGGTGTTGTGGTCATTGGCACACTAGCATCTGCATTCGCGGAATGGTCTCGCCCAGGTTCACATTATTCCGCTTCGGCCAGTAGCTGTTGATCAAGGTCATTTACGCTTGTGAGGAACCAGACTTGATGCCCGGCGTTGCATTCATAGACGAAATCTCGAAGAGCCGAACTCCCGCTCAACTGTTTTGAGATGTCGCCCAAAATCACAATGCATTTCCGATAGTGACAAACTTTTGAAGGATGTCGCCGGCGATCCGGGTTTTCAGTTCGAAGAAGCCCTCGGTGAGCCGCTCTACGGGAATGACGATCACTTCGGCGTTATGTGCAGCTGCTTCAGAAATGATTTCGATCGCTTGCCGATCATTTCTGAATTGATCCCCTGCGGTTGGGAATTCCACGACACGCACAACTTGTAAGTTAAGGAGGTTCTCTCTATACTCAGCGGAGTTTCACCTGACTCGCTGAGGCGCAGGCTCGATGCCATTATTGAAGGGGGGACTCTGCCTCAATGAGCGCCGTGAGAATAAACGTAAACGGAAGCGACTGCGACATTGCGGGTGACCCGGCGGCATCCCTCCTATCAGTGCTTCGCGACGAACTACATTTGACGGGTGCAAAACCGGGGTGCGGTGAAGGTCAGTGCGGCGCATGCACTGTGCTGGTAGAGGGAACTGCGGTTCACTCGTGTGTCACGCGGGTGAGCGAAGTTGCTTCGAAGAAAATACAGACCATTGAAGGTGTGGCTGTTAACGCGGAGATTAACCGCGTGCAGCAATCGTTTCTGGAGTGCTCGGCCTTCCAATGCGGATACTGCACACCCGGGATGATTATGGCGACGGTGGCGCTGTTGAGCCGCAACCCGAATCCAACTGTCGACGAGATTCGAACGGGGCTGGATGCCAATCTCTGCCGGTGCGGAACGTATCCGCGCATTATTAAAGCGGTTCGACGCGCGGCACAAGGCGGAAAACGTGTCTAGGCCAGGACTGCTCAACTGGCTGCACACCGTAAAGGAGGAGAGTCTCACGCGGAGGCGAGTCCTGGCGCGACTCGGCGCGGGAGCCCTATTTGTCTACACGGCAGGTAGGGTGGATGGCGACGAGGAAAAGAATAGCGGCCGGAAACAAGTACTGCTGACGTCGCGGCTACACGTCAGCCCGGAAGGTATTATGACGGTGCTCACCGGCAAAGTGGAGTGCGGGCAAGGGATTCGTACCAGTCTGACGCAGGTAGCAGCTGAAGAGCTGGAGGTTCTACCGACAAGTGTCCGCCTGATGATGGGCGACACGGCGCTGGTTCCCGATGATGGGGGAACATGGGGCAGCTTGACGACTCCGGAGACGGTACCGGTTATTCGGCAAGCTTGTGCAGCCCTCCGTGAGTTGCTGTGCCGCAGGGCGGCGGAGCGTTGGCAGGTGGAGCCCGACACTTTGAAAGTTCTGAATGGCAGTATTGCCGGGCAAGGCACCCTGACGTACTCGTACCGAGATCTGGCTGCAGATGCGTTGTTCAGCACGGCCATGAATGGCGGTGGGCGATCGAAGGAGCCTTCGAAGTGGCGGGTTTGTGGAACGCCGTTGCCGAATGTGAATGGCGCGAGTATCGTTTCCGGATCGCTCAAGTATTCTTCCGACCTTGCTTACGAGGGCATGGCGCATGGACGTGTGCTTCGTCCTCTCAATCATCGGTGCCGACTGATTTCGTTTGACGCCGAACGAGCCGAGAGCCTGCCGGGCGTCAGGGTCGTTCACGACGGTGACTTTTTGGGAGTGACTGCAGCGAGCCCGGCTCTGGCGAGACAGGGGATCGAACTGATTGATGCGCAATGGACTCAAGGGACGTTGGGAGAGGCTGACCAACTCTTCGACGACATCAAGAAGAGAGCCAAACCACCAAAGCTGAAAGAGTTCGGCCGTTACCCGGCCTTGCTCCAGCAAGGATCGATGAGCGACGGAATAGGCCCGCATGAGCGGCAGTTCGAGAGCCGCTATACAATTGCTCCGATTGCTCACGTGCCACTCGAGGCGCGAACCGCGATAGCGCAATGGCGGGGTGACAAGCTGACCGTCCAGTGTGGCACGCAGGCACCGTTCGCGGTGAGGGCAGAGATCGCGAAGGCGATGGCTGTTCCGTTGGAAAACGTCCGTGTCATTGTTTCAGACACAGGTTCGGGGTACGGGGCGAAACACAATTCGGAGTGTGAATTAGAGGCGGCGCGACTCGCTCGCGGCACGGACCAACCGTTACGTTTGGCCTGGACGCGTGAGGAAGAGTTTTCGCAATCGTATTCGCGCCCAGCCGCGCTGATGGAAGTCCGCAGCGCCGTTCAGCGGGACGGGAAGATTCTCGCCTGGGAGTTCCACAACTACAACGGGGGCGCGGCTTCACTGAAACCGCCCTACGAGATTCCCAACCTTTATGCCGCTTACCACGAGTCCGAGTCACCGCTGCGCCAAGGGTCGTACCGCTCGCTTGCGGCAACTGGTAACACGTTTGCTCGCGAGATGCACATGGATGAGATTGCAGCTTCGCTAGGAGTGGATCCCCTCGAACTGCGATTGCGCAACACGGAGAACGCGCGGCTTAAAGCGGTTTTGGAGCGGGCTGCCGAGCGTTTTGGCTGGGGCAAGCACAAGAGCGGGAATGGAGTCGGGTACGGTCTGGCCTGCAACGTGGAGAAGGGCGGTCATCTGGCGCTGTTCACGGAATTGCGAGTGGATGGAACGACGGTCAAGCTGATCCGGATGGTGGCGTCCTTCGATGCCGGCGCGGTAATCAATCCGGATATTCTGTCGAACCAAGTGGAGGGCGCGATTATTCAGGGGATTGGGGGCGCACTGTTTGAGCAGATCAAGTATGACGAAGCGAAGATCCTGAGCCGGCACTTGGCGAACTATCGCGTGCCGCGGTTCAGCGATGCTCCCGAGATCGAGGTGCTGCTGATCGACCGTCGTGAAATCCCATCGGCGGGCGCGGGAGAATCGCCGATTACTACTTCCGCGCCTTCCATTGGTGCGGCTCTGTTTGCTGCGACTGGAAAACGGGTGCGGACTCTTCCGATGTTGCCAGCGCTTTCCGACGGTGGATAACGGTCGCCTTGAAGGCCAGCACGAGCTGTACTGCGGTGTAGACATGCCGGACGCCTTCCGAATTGAGAAGCGCGTTTATCGGGAGTAACTGCTGATCGCAGGCGCTTGCACGCTTTACGGTCCTGCAAACCGACGAATGGCCAAGCATATTGCGTCAGTAGAGCTGGATTCCGGCGGGGATTCCACGCCTCATTGGGCGATTCCGATACCCGCGGCCAGAAGCAATGCCTGTACGATCAAAAGGCCGCGCTTTGCGTCGCGCAGTAGAATTAGCTGCTACGGGAATATGACACCTGAACCTCAAAACAGGTCTGCACACCATGTGGTGACGAGTCTCCGTGTGACGGGCGGGTTCCTAACCGGTGCATATCTCGAATTCGCCGATGGCTTGAACTGCTTGATCGGCGGCCGCGGAGCAGGCAAGACCACTGCGCTTGAATTTCTTCGATTCGGTCTCGGCCTTATGCCAGACGCTAAAACGAGTTCTCAGCGGTACCGTGCGATAGATGGTTTGGTCAAGGCGAATCTGGGAAACGGCCGCCTTAGCATCGAACTCCGAACGAAGACGGACATGAAGTATACAGCTGGCCGGAGTGCTCACGACGCGGTCCAGGTGCTTAACGAATTAGGAACGGCCGTTCCGATTTCCCTTGATCGCGATCAGATATTCGGTGCGGACGTTTTCAGCCAAAACGAAATTGAAGAGATCGCATCGAGCCCAGCAGCCCAACTCCAGCTCCTTGATCGGTTTGAAGAGAACGAGACGATCTCGATTGACCGCGAATTGGAACTGCTCCAACGTCAGCTCCACCAATCCAGTATCGACCTTCGTCAAATCGACCAGGAAACAGAAGACGCCCTCGGGCGAGCCTCTGAATTGCCCGTTTTGCAGGAAAAGCTGAAAGGTCTGGCTGAAGTTGCTGGCCCCGATGCCAGTCGAATCAATGCGGCGCATGCCGCGAAGAGCTTACGCACCCGAGAAGAGAAGGTTCCGGGGCTCCTAATCGCGGGGCTGCAGAAGCTCGTGCGAGAAATCGGAGCAAGCCATTCGGCGCTTCAGGCCGGTGTCGATGCGCAGATCGATGGTTCCATTCGCGAAGGGGCTAATCAGGAACTGTTTAAAGCGCTTCAGAAGGATATTGCCAGCTTCATCCAGCATGTGGCCGCCTCTGTCCAATCAATTGACGACAAGGCCCGGGACCTTGAGCGCAACATAATATGGCATGCAACAGCGCTTGCCGAGCGACATGCCGTTCAAGAGGCCGAATACCGGATCGTCGTCTCGGCCTCTGCGGAACAGAGTGAACGTGCGGCTGAACGTGTGGCAATGCAAACCGCGCTCGCGAACGCACAATCTGCGGCGAATGAACGCTCAGCCAAAGAACAGCAACGGCAAGGGATGCTGAAAGAGCGCGTGCTACTGCTCAATCGAGTTTCAGAACTGCGCGACCAACGCTTCGCTCTACGGAAGCGGGTTGCCGAACAGCTCTCCGGCAAATTCCCAAGCATCAGAGTTACGGTAGCGCAGGCGGCCGATGTGCAGGAATATCAGGAGCGGGTTACGGACGCCCTCAAAGGTTCAGGCGTCAAACAAGGGCCCACGGCCGAACGTCTTTCTCAAGTCTTCCTACCCGCAGAGTTGGCCGAGGTCGCGGCCAAGAACGACATCGCCACGCTGATGCAGCGGGCTGGATTCGACGAGGATCGTTCCAAGAAGATCTTGACCGCGCTTCGCACGGGCGGCACTTATTACACGATCGAGACGGCTGCCCTTCATGATCGACCCTGCATCGAACTGCTCGATGGAGACACGTTTAAAGAATCGACCAATCTTTCCACGGGGCAACGATGCACGACGATTTTGCCGATATTGCTGACGCAAAATGAACGTCCGCTCCTGATCGATCAGCCCGAGGACAATCTCGACAACGCATTCGTTTATGAAACAATCGTGCGAGCGTTACAGGCGATCAAAGGCACGCGTCAGGTGATCTTCGTTACCCACAACCCGAATATACCGGTCCTTGGCGATGCCGAACGCGTTTTTGTATTCTCGTCTGATGGCCAGCGTTCAACTCTCAAACAGGTCGGGACGGTCGATGAATGCAGGGACCAGATTGAGAGAATTCTGGAGGGCGGTCGCGAGGCGTTTCTAAAGCGAAAAACTCGCTATGGCCATTAACGATCCTGCCGAAGGTCAAAACCTGCTCCAGGCGTTAAGCGCAAACGACTGGTCCGTGACGCTTGAAGCCGTTGCTGCTGCCGAGCGAGCCTTACGGGAGACGATTGTCGGCGATGCTCAAGCCGATCCGATCGTGCGAAAGCTGGTGATGCTCGCAAATCACCCGAAATGGGAGGTCCGCCGAGCGATTGCTAATGCCGCGGCGCACCTACCTCATCCGGCATTTGAAACGCCCCTTGCGAAGCTTTCGCTTGACGACAATAGTCGCGTCAGACTCGCTGCCGAGCAAGCCGCGTTAAGGCGGCGCGACTCACGGCATGCCAGCTCACTGGGAAAGCAACACGAGGATCGCATAAATTCGATACTGGACGATATTGCAGCTCGTTTTGGCACCAAGGGGCGCGATGCAGTCAGGCGAGCGGCGGACGAAATTGCGAATATCTTTGCCCGCGAGTTGTATCACGAAGTCATCAAACTGCTCTCGCCTCTGGCTGTTTCTGCCGAGAACTTACGGACCCAGCTTCTGGACGGCAATGTTCCTGCCGAAACACTTGTTCACGAAGCGGCGCGTATGGGGCGACGGATAACACAGCTTCGTAACATCCTGGACGCGATGCGCGCGTACACAGCTCAACCGCCACTCAGCTATAAGCCGGAAATGCTGGGGGATGTCATCCAGGAAGCGGTAACCGTCGCCATCGAGAGCGATTCGAAACGAGCCCGCCCGGCAATCGACATTGAGGTCTCAACGACTCTGGTCGTCTCTGTCGCACGGGGACGCCTGGTCCAGGCTCTTACAAATGTTCTGCTGAACGCTATTGAGAGTTATAGTGGCGTCGATACGCCGAAACCGATTAAAGTTAAGGCTCGCCTCCATCAAGGCATAGTTGGAATTACGGTCGAAGACTCGGGGTGCGGGATGTCCGAGGAAGCGCAACGCGATGCCCTTACGCTCTTTGCGACGAGTAAACCGAACGGCACCGGCTTCGGATTGCCACTGGCCGTCAAGATTGTTGAATCTGAACATGGAGGCCGCTTAACCATTGAAAGCGTGAAGGGACGCGGAACTCTCGTTCGAATGACCGTAGCGGCAAACCCTCGAATGGATGTGCTATGAAAGACCGACACCTTGCATTGGTCGTCGAGGACCACCCCGAAACCGCCGAGGACCTCGTCCAAATTTTGGAATCAATCGATTGCGCGAGCGTTGTCGTTGATAACGCCGAAGACGCAGAAAAACAGGTTCAGGAGAGGTCGTTTTGTCTCATTCTTCTGGACCTGGAAATTAAGAAGGGCCCGGACGCGATCAAAGGTCACGTCGAGCACGGGAAAAGCGTACTTCGTACAATTCGAGCAACGTACGGAGATTACAACGGAAACTCTTTCACGCTGCCTGTGCTCATCGTTAGTGGCTTTGCGCGGGAGAGGGACCCCGCTGTTGACGTGATGAAAAGCGGGGCCAGCGACATTATCCAAAAGCCTTTTGTCAGTGGCCATGCGTCGGAAAGGATTCGGCAAGCGCTACAGGACAGCGGTCGCCGCACTCACGACACATGTGGCGCGCTCCCCAGACACCGAACGGTCAATCCTGATGACGAAATAGTCTTGGCAATTCCTGGCGATCGGGTACGGCGCCGCCGGACGCGCGTGACCATTGCCGGCAATCCCGTAGAGCTGACCGACGCCTCACTGAGAATACTTCTGAATCTTATGGTGGCTCGGCAGAAGGGTGAGATGGCAAACAAGGTAGACATGGGTGCAAATGCCGAGCAAGGCTTCAAAGGAATTTCCAATCTTCGCAATGAGTTAAAAATCGCTTTGGGCAATGTCGATATTGTCGAGAACAAGTATCATGGCGATTACTGTTTTATTGATCGTGTGCGCATCGGGCAATGCGCCTTCGAGAAGCTCCGGCAGATCGGAAACCATTCGATTTCGACACTCGTAGAACAGCTTCAAAGCCCGCCGTCCGGCCCAGCCCAAGAGTCTGAAGGAAACTCTTCAAAGTTTCCACCACACCGCGGCCGTAGCTGAACGCTAGGCTGCGGACTTAAAGTGGCAATTGGATAGCGGTAACACCGCCGGGGTGTCCCGGAAGTGCACTCCCGGTTAGCGTTCGCTCTACCTACCGCAAGCCACAGACATCTTGCGAAGGAAACTTTTATGGCCCGGAGAATATTTTTCAGCTTCCATTACGAACGGGACGCGTGGCGCCCCGGCCAGGTCCGGAACTCCAACGCCCTCGCCGCCGAGGACCGGACTGGCTTCATTGACTCAGCATCCGACGATCCTGGAGCCGCTCAAACCCGTCGTCGAAATCCGATCCGTACCTGATCCGCGCAAGTTAATTTTTAAGGAGAAACAACGTGAACGAAGAACATCAGCCTAACCTTACCGAAGCGCCGCACGGCATCGAAGTCGTCGAAGAAATCGTCATCATCGAGTTCATCGATCTCGAAGAATGGTCCAAAGCCGGTAAAAAGCCGCAGCACGCCAAGAAATACCGGATACGCATTGACAAGGAATACAAGGAAGTGACCGTCCACGAAATGACCGGGCGGGAAATTCTCGGCCTGGTCGGCAAGACGCCCGAGAAGTACCTGCTCTCCCAGAAGCTGCGCCACGGGGTCGTCGAGCCAGTGGGACCGGACCAAATAGTGAAATTCCATCATCATGAGGTCGAGCGGTTCCAGACCCTGGCCCTGGACCCGACGGAGGGATGAAGGATGCGGCGGCAGTTTCAATTGACGGAGGAAGACGAGGCCTGCCTGGCGGCTCGTGGGCTCGATTGGGAAACTGTCGTCGAAACCGCCGCCAACAACAAGACGAAATGGCTCATTGTCCACGCTTATCCGGTTCCGGAGGGATACAATCACCGATCGGCATCCGTAGCGTTACGTATCCCTCCTTCGTACCCGGACGAGCAGATCGACATGGCGTATTTCTCTCCGCCGCTGGCGCTTGTAAGCGGCACCGCGATCAAACAGTTGACGACGACCACCATCGACGGCAAGCTATACCAGCAGTGGTCCCGGCATAGAACGGCAGCTAATCCGTGGCGGCCAGGTCTCGATAATGCCTGCACACATTTGCTGCAAACGGACACCTGGCTCGAAAGAGCGCTGAAGGACTGAGGACATGAAGGTTAAACTCAGGCTGACGCAAACCGATCACGCGGCGCTCAAGCAACATCTTTTGCCGGGTGACGGGTTGGAAGCTGTCGTCGTGGCTTTGTGCGGCCGCCGTCGAAGCACCGATCGCCACTGTTTGACGGTGCGGAAGGTTGTGCCGATCCCCTACGACGAATGCAACGAGCGAACGCCGGACCGTGTCACGTGGTCGACGAAGCGGCTGGTTCCACTGCTCAACGAGGCTGCGCACCGCGATCTCGGCATCCTGAAGATACACAGCCACCCGGGCGGTTATCCCCAGTTTTCTTCGATGGACGACGAGTCGGACGCGGATTTGTTCAACTCGGTGTTCGGCTGGACGGACAGCAAGTTCCCTCACGCGAGCGCGGTCATGCTGCCGGACGGGCGCATGTTTGGGCGGGCCATCCTGGAAGACGGATCGTTTCAGGCCCTGAACTCGATACTGGTGCCGGGAAACGATATCCAGTTTTGGTGCCCGGATTCCGGGGGCTCGTTGCCGGCATTTTCGGAAAGGCACGCGCAGCTCTTCGGTGCAGGGACGACCCGGCGTCTCCGCGAGTTCTCGGTGGCCGTCGTGGGGTGCTCCGGAACGGGAAGTCCTCTGATCGAACAGCTTGCGCGTTTGGGCGTCGGTCGCCTGGTTCTGGTCGACCCCGATCACGTCCAGGAAAAAAATCTCAATCGCATCGTGAACTCATCGCGGGAAGACGCTTACCTACGCCGCCCGAAAGTGGAGGCAATGGCGCGGGCTATCGCAGCCATGGGCTTTGGGACCGAGCTGGAAATTATATGCGACGACCTCGCAACCCTGAGGGCAATCCGGGCCGTGGCCGAATGCGACGCCGTGTTCGGCTGCATGGACGGCGTCACGGGGCGGCATCTTCTCAATCGTCTCGCCGCTTTTTATGTGCTGCCTTACTTTGATGTCGGCGTGAAGCTGGTGGCCGACGGACGCGGCGGGATCGATGAGGCCTGCGGGGCCGTGCATTACCTACGACCAGAAGGATCGACGCTGCTCGACCGGCACGTCTACACGATGGAACTGTTGAAGGCCGACGGTCTGCGGCGCAGCGATCCCGCAACCTACCGTGAACAGCTCAGGGTCGGCTATATCCACGGCATTGCGGAAGACCGGCCGGCCGTGATCAGCATCAACACGCAAATGGCGAGCGTTGCGGTGAATGAATTTCTCGCGCGGTTTCATCCGTATCGATATGACGACAACGCGAATTCCGCCGTGGTGCGAACGAGTTTCATTCAGGGCACGGAGTATCGCGAGCGGGAAGGTCCGCCGTCCGGCATGTTCGCCGCCCATATTGGAAAGGGCGATCTGCGACCTTTGCTCGGAATGCCGGATCTCAGTGACAGCGAGGAGACCGTTGCTTGAGATGGCTGCGTTGGCTATGGGAGAATTCGGGGATCGCATCGATCCCGCAACGAATATCCGCCTGGTACTCGCGCAAGCCGCGCTTTTTTGGGCGCAAGCCGAAACTCGTCAAGTTCGTATGCATCGACGATTTTCCGGAGCGGCTCAAGGCGTCTAGAGTCTACCTCGCAGGCGAAGCCGGCCACTTTTGGGGAGCGGCGATGATATGCCCTTGCGGCTGCGGCGAAACGATCCAACTGAACCTCTTGAACGAGGCGCGGCCGTGCTGGAGCGTTCAGGAACACAAGGACGGCTCGGTTACCGTCCTACCGTCGATCTGGCGGCAAAAAGGATGCCGAAGCCACTTCTTCGTCCGGCGGGGCCGGATCGAATGGTGCTAGGATGCAGCCGGGTCCTGTAGCTTGGGAGTGGTGGTGGGATGCGTGGAAAAACCATATCCGCTGCGGTGCTGCGCTACCTATGCCCGGTTTGCGGCGCCGACTATCGAAATCCCGAACCCCTTGTCGTTCCATCGGCGGAAAGTCGTTCACTGTCCCGCAGGCATATCAAGGCGCGCTTGACTGGTCGAAATACCTGATGCCCCAGCTCATGCACAAGGAGTGGCTTCGGCCCGCCGCCTAGTTGGCGCTGGGCTCGATGCCGGCGGAGGAGAAGCCGTCGGCTCGAATCATCATCGTCCTTCTCTTTTGGTCCTATTTCGAGAGTTTGATGGCGTGGTACTACGAAGCGGCGACCGAGACGCTACCGAAATCAGTTGCGGACGACCTCTTGAACCGCTACGGCTCCGATCGGCCGTTGTCAGGCAAGCGAGATTGGTCCTGAAACGTCTTAGGTCAGTATCGGGAGCGATTCGGCACGATACACCTGAGGAAGTGGCTAGAGCCATACTGCCGAATTCGCTTTTGATACTGGGACTTCAAGGAAGCCGCGGTGAATGCCTCCGGTTATGGGTTTCAAAGAACCGCAAACGCCCTGGCAGGCACTGTCACGTCGAGCGGATGAGATGCTGACAAGGTGTCAGCGAATGCCTATCGTGGTTACCGGTTTCCGGAAGAGGTCATTTCGTAATGCGTATGGCTGTACTTCAACTTTGCGGTGAGCTTTCGGGAAGTGGAGCTGATGATGGCGTTTCGGGGAGTCCAGTTAAGCTACGAGACGATCCGCCGCTGGTGCGACAAGTTCGGGGCTTCCTATGGAGGGAAGTTAAAGCGGAGACGGCCGAAGTTGGGCGACAAATGGTTCCTGGATGAAGTGTTCCTAAAGATCAACGGAGAGCAGCATTATCTCTGGCGAGCTGTGGATCAGCACGGTGCGGTGATCGATATTCTGGTGCAGCCAAAGCGGGATCGCTTCGCTGCCATTCGGTTCTTTCGCAAGCTTTTACAAACCAGTCGACGCCGGCCTCGCGTGATCGTTACCGACAAGCTTCGCAGCTACGGTGCTGCTAAGAAAATAGTTCTGTCCCGAGTGGCTCACCGGCAGAGCCGGTAGTTAAACAATCGAGCAGAGAATTCGCATCAACCGACCCGACAAAGAGAGCGGCGGACGAAGCGCTTTAAGTCTCCCGAGCATGCGCAACGTTTTCTGGAGATACACGATGTGGTGGCTGCCCACTTCCGACCGAAACGACATCTCCTTTCTGCGGCGGACTACCAAGCGGACAGGCAGAGTCGACTCGAGACATGGCAGGAGATCATCCGCCGCCTGACATCGGTTTGGAAAAGCATCCATCTCGGCCCCGTCGCCATCAGCACCCTTCCAGATCTATACGATGTCTTCTGCAGCGTAATGTGACAGTGCCCTTCGAGGAACTGAGTGGCGATTTCCTGCGGACCACAGAATGCCTTCACAAAATTATGAAGATCGAATCGTTCCTCAGATGCTCAGGAATATACTCGCAACTGCGACGAATCGATTTGCTAATTCGCCCGAACCATCATTAGTTTTCAACTAGTCGATAACGCAAGTTCCTTGATCGGCTTTTCTCCTCTGTTGTCCTGACCACCCCTTCCCCGCGTAGCGTTTGAAGCCACTTCCTTGTAGCTATGTCGCTAATTCCGAGTGCTTGGCTGAGTTCGGCACGCGACATCTGACCGTGATCGCGAAGTAAGTTCAGAATGTCCGTCCGCCGATCACGGGGACGGCGACGCCGCGATGTATTTTCGAAGGTGACTCTGAAACTGGATATCCGGTCGTCGAATAAGGGGTCGGGGAGTCCAACTTGCCGAAGAGCGGCAACGATCGCTCCAACTCCCGACCCTCTGTTCTCACAAACTGCCTGACGCTCGCCGCCGACGGTCACATCTTCCAAAATCCTGAGCATCGCACTATTTCTACTCGCACTGATCCCCTCTCTACCAAGCGAATCGACCGTGACGGGTCCATAGAGGCCACCAGGATTGTGGATCACCAGCCTATCTGGGAACATCTGAACTTGGACAGGCGTTCCTCTCGATCCGCTGCTCAAATCCCGATGCACAAGCGAGTTGATTACAGCCTCTCGCACAGCAGTCGCCGGATACTCATCTAAATCCGTCCTGTATAACCCGCTGACAACTGATCGCCGCTTCATGTTCCGCTGCAAGATCTCCAGCGTGGGCCCCAGCATGTCCGGAATGGCTCCCTCAACGCGCTCATTGTCGAGGAATCTCTCTCGGTTTGGACCTGGTGCACCGACGTCTGCTCTGGGGTAGACAATGAAAGTTAAGTTGAGTGCGGGAAAGAACTGTTGCGGATATTTCCCGAGCGCCAGCAGGCCTCCCAGTGAACATACCCAAGAGTTGCTGTAAGGAACCAGAACTTTGACCGTTCGGAGAATTCCTTCATCCGACAGTCGCGCCAAACGCTTGCCGGGCCGCCGTCGAAGGCGAGCGAGAAATGCCTTCAGCAATCTAGGCTGTAGTTCCGAAATCCCGGTAGTTGGGACGGGCTCTTCGTCCTCGCGCGGCTGTCCGCGAGCCGAGAGCATCATTTGCACCTCGTATGCGGACAGTTTCCGATCGCCGTCGGCAATCCTGATAAAGGCTCCGTTCGTTAAGCCTGCGCTGGGATAGTAGCACGGCTTCAGTTGCAATGGGATTTCTGGTATCCCAGCCGTGACAACGTGTTTATCATCTATCGTATGAAGTTGAATGTGCGCACGAACGGACGGCTCCATCTCGCTGCATAGGCTAGCCAAATCGTGCTGCAACTTGGCCGGATTCCTTACCCCGGCTATAGCAAATCGTGATTCCTCGGAAACGCCCAGAATGATGACGCCGCCACCCGGAGTGTTAGAAAATGCAGAGAGCGTCTCCCAAAACCTCTTGGGGAGGTCGGTGCTGGCATGTTTAGCTTCCACGTGGGTCAAATCGGCATTCACTCGGCGGAGATGGGCGATTTGTTCTTGCAACTCGGCTGTAGTCATTCGCTATGTTTTAATCATGATAACTATCATGATTACTATCATGAATAATATCATGATAGCGCGGACGGATGAAACATCATAGCGAGGGTTTCCATAAACCTGGGGAGGCGATTACCGATTCCATCGCACCTGACCAACTTGTCGCGCCCGCGCCCGCTTTTCTTCAGAACTGATTGTGCACAATAATTTCATGAGACTTGCCCCATTGTTCTACGGAACACCTCGGATTGGCTGAAAGTGTCGGTTCCGAAGAAGATTGTCGCCCCAAAGATTCGTTTGAAGGCCACGACCAGACGGCGGTATTCCTTGCCCCCTCGGTTCATTCTGAAGGTCACCAGCATTTCGGCGGCGTTTCGAAATTGAATTGTCTGGCTCTGTTGACGCACAGGGAGCGTGGCCAGATAAATAGGTACGATGCAATCCTGACCGAGGGTAGGCCGTAATTTGGATGTCCGGTGATCTGCAGGACAAATTCGCGTTCCGGCGCTCATAAGCGTCTCGCCCCTAGGCGGCTTCCGCACCGGTATCCACACAGGACAAATGGTCTCGAACTGAATCCCACGTTCTGTTTTTCCTTCGACTTCTGCGCAGCTTCCCGAGTTTTGCTATGGACGTTTGACCCGAAACTGCCGATAAGGATTCTATGGTCCGTGTTCTTGTTATCCTGCTGCTTCTACGGTGCTCTTTTCCCGACGGTGCTGCCGCCGAATCGGTGGAAATTGCTTTCTCTCCAGATCGCGGTGCCACGGATCTTGTCGTGAGGACCGTTTCCGAAGCAAAGGAGTCTGTTCGGGTCGCTGCATACAGCTTCACCTCAAAACCCATCGCCCTCGCCCTCCTGAAAGCTCACGAGCGCGGCGTCGACGTAAGGGTAGTGGTGGATAAATCACAGGCCACGGCGCGATACACCGCAGCCACCTTTCTTGCGAATCAGAACGTACAGGTTCGGATCGACTACCGATATTCGATCATGCATGACAAGTTCTTGGTGATCGATGGGCAGACCGTCGAGCTCGGAAGCTTCAATTTCACCGCGTCCGCGGAAAACAGGAATGCAGAAAATGTGATGGTTTTGCGGAATGCTCCTGGTGTAGCTGTCCGCTATGCACAGGAATGGGAACGGCTGTGGCAGGAATCAAAAGAGATGAAGCCCCGTTACTGACGATCGAAGCGTGAGCCTGTCAGCTTGCGTCTAGCTACGTGGCGATGTTGTCTCGACCGTTTTAGGAAGCGTGAGAGTAAACGCGGTTAGCAAAGACGTTTCAGGTGCGATAATTGCCGGTTTGCTGGTAGTGAGGAGCGGATCCGAGTCTTAAGGAACAGAAATGAAGGAGACCGGTGTGTCCATACGAATACACTTACGCTAGACGGGCTAAAAAAGCCCCTCCGTGTGGCTTCGAATTTTGGTGGCAGTCGCAGGCAGAGCGAGCGTTACGGCAGTAAAGTGCCGGTCCACGACTTCGATCCGTTTCACAAACTGCCGGGTTAGTTGCTTCCGTTCCTTCAGACTCAGAAACTGATACTCGGCAAATACCGAAGCAATCAATTGAGCTGTTTCCCGGACGTTTGCGGCCGATCGCAGCTCTTTCTGCTGCTGGTCCTTGCTCACCAGGGTGCTCCAACTTCGTATTTCCGCTTCGATTCGCCGCGCTTCTGAGGCTACCTCCTCGTCCGAAAACACGCCCTTCAACGTTAGGCTGAGCAATCGTTGCTTCTCTGCCTTCAAGCGATCGAGTTCCGTCGCAGCCTTCGCTATCATTTCGTCGATGGGCGACCGTTCCGGCGGCTCGAGCGCCTTTTCGATCAGAGAACCCAAAACAGCCGGCTGCAGGAACATCTCCGAGATGAGCGCGCTCAGGGAGTAATCCGTGACTTCCCGGCTCAGCTTCGGCGCGCCGCAACCCGCTCCGCCTTTGTGCTGGCTCCGGCAGTAATAAATATCCAACCATTTCTGCCGCCGGCAGCGTCCGGATCCTTTGCTGTACATCCGTTCTCCACAGTCGCAGTACAGTAAACCCGATGCCTCGAACCGGCTTTCTTGAGACCGCGAGCTGATCCAACTCGTTCGGCGATGCCCGAGAATCGCTTGCGCTTGGGCGAATTGCTCTTCGGACACGAGTGGTTCGATATTGAGCTTCACCCGGAGCGGTTCCACGCGCCGGATCTTTTTTCGATCCGCCTGCCGGCCGTTCCGCGAGGGGCGTTTTTCTCCCCGCTTCTGCGTATAAACACGGTACCCCGTCCAGATCGGGTTGCGTAATTGGTTGTACAGCGCACGATCGGAAGCGTAGCCCAGTTCCCTGGCAATCGACAGCACGCTGTGATTCGTCGTGACCAGGATGTCGAATGCCGTTTTGATCCGGGTGGCCCAGGGCTCCACCCAGCTCCACTGCCCGGTTTTGAAATCAAAATCGACGCCCTGGGGCAACGTGATTTTCGCATTCGCGCAGCGGCCTCGCTTGCGATTCTCCTCCTTCGCCGTTTGGGTATTCCGCAAAATGCGCCGTCGATCCAAACCGGCCATCATACCGGAGACCAGCGCTTCCATGAAGCCGCTGTCCTCATGCACATCCAGCCGGGAGGAAGGAGTCCAAATGAGCTTTCGTTGCTTCAAAAAGTAATCGTAGATGCTGAAGCAGGAAAAGTCGTCAGGCCGCATGAGTCGGTCGATGGCGGCGACCACCACGCCATCGATATCCGGAAGAGTACGCAGGAGTTCCTGAAATTCCGGGCTTTCTAAAACCTGGGTGCCACTGACGTCGGTGACTTCCAGGATCCGGACGATCTCCAGGTTCCAGCGTTCGGCCGACAGCCGGATTTCCTGGTGTTGCCGCAGGAGCCCCGCCCGACCCTCTTGTGCCTGCTCCTCCGTTGATAGACGACAAAAGCCAATCGCGCGAAACTGCATTTCGGCTTTACAATTCACGCCTGAGGCCACACACTGCTTCGGCAATCTCTCGTAATTCGGATGAAGTACCATTTGTGAGACAACTTCTCATTTTCTCGATGAGCAGAGCACGCTTTTTGGCGATTTCGATGAGATCTGTGAGCGATTCCGACGGTTGCACCCGAGAATCATGGTGATTCATATTCCTCACACCGTTCAAGATCTCGTTCGAAGACACGGCGACCGTAGTGCTTAACGCTGATATTCGATTTACCACGTTGCCTCCGAAAGAGAGCGCCATGGACGGCGAATAGAAATTGCCCTCTCCATGCCGAGATGAGACGTAAAAACTAGCCCGTGCAAAGAAGGCACATCGAAGGAGAATACAAAGCCAGCCGACTTAAGTAATTCGTTGCAAGTAGCGAACCACTCGGGGCTCTTCCCTATCGGATCGAAACTGGAACAGAACTGTATGGGGGAGGGGAACATACTAGCGACTCCTAGCCAGAAGATGGTCTGGGCTATACCAATGTTGATAATGCAAATCGTTTGTCTTTGCAAAGTGCTCCTAGTGGCCGATCCTGTGCTCGAACTTCGACGTCTCTCAAGTTAGGGGAAAGCAGTCTAGCGCCAACGTTTTAGGTGATCGAGCAATGGTTCCGAGTTGCCATATGGGATAAATCGCTCCGGGAGTGTTAAGGGTCTCAAAAGGTTTCCTTCATGTAGGCTGTCCCAAATGAGCCCCGGAGTTTCCTGTACGTTGTCTGGCACATCGATCGGGATTTGTACTCCGCAAGACGATTGCCGTTGATGGATAATTTCCTAATGATCCCGTTTCGTCCGACCGACAGAGTGCGAAAAGATCTACTCGCCTCGATTCCGGCAACATTTGCCACTCGCTTTTACGAACCCACAATTCACGGAATGGATCTGAATGCCCGCTTCGAGGCGGAAGGCCCTCCCCTGATGCGAAGTGACCGATTCTCGCACGACGTCAATACAATTCTGAATGGAATCGACGCGTACCCGATTGAGTTCTTCCACGAATCCGAACGACGCATCGGCCTTTGGAAGACGATCGGCGTGAGTTTTTTCCCATGGAATGGCACTTGGGTGTTTCAGGACATACTGGTCGACAGCCTGGCAGATCGAGCTGGCGTGCAGCCGGGAGCGGAACTGGTGGCGATTGATGGAATGCCCACCGATACATCGGCTGTTCCGAAATTCACGTTGAGTGACAACGTGCAAGTCACCTTCCAGAATCCCGGGCGAGAAAGTGAAAGCTTCAGCTTTAACCCAACGGTAAAACCGGAACCGACCTCTATCCGGTACGTTACTAACAGGAGAGTGACTGATAAAATTGGCTACATTCGGATTAGCAAGTGGACCGGTATCCTCGGAATGGAAGTGGCGCGCGCGACCGACCACGCCATCCAAAGCTTGTCGCAGCCCGAAGTTCTAATTATTGATATCCGTGGCAACCTGGGTTCGGAGGGAGCCGGGAATCTACGACTTATGGGATATCTGACGCCCAGCAAAATGCCGGTGGGTTATAGTCTCACCAGAACTCGTGCGGCAACAGGATACCGACGCGAAGATCTAGCCCAGTTTACGAAAATTCCGAGCAATCCCGTTCTCGCGCCGCTGACGCTGCTGAAGTTCAAGAATGTGGATAAATCGATCGTGGTCGTTACCGAAGGACTGGGAAAGCAATCCTTTCATGGAAAGATTCTGATGCTCATCAACGAACACACGATCTCTGGCGCAGAAATTGTTGCCGGATTTGCGCGAGATCATCAGCTTGCCACTTTGGTGGGTAATACCACGGCAGGAAAACTATTGGGTTGGTCCACATTCCCGTTGATGCATGGCTACCATTTGACTCTTCCGACAGTGAACTATTTGACTTGGGAGGGAAAATCTTTCGAAAAATTAGGAGTTGATCCCCATCTGTCAATACCCTTTTCGCCCGAAGCGGCCATCAGGGGCGTAGATAACCAGCTTGACGCTGCCATTAAAGCAGCACAAGATATCCTTTGATGAGCGGTGCATATGATTCAACAGCTCGGTCTTGCTGTCCTCACCTTCATTCTTCTCTCTGTTCCAGTAACCGCGACCACTAGCTGCGATAGCGTCGCACGACCAGAACTGACGAAGGGCATCTCTTCCGCTGAGAATTATAACCGAAATGATGCCGCTCCGCATTTTGCGCTGGCTTATCGTCTTTTCCGCGCCTGCGGTGACGAGCGCAACGCACAGTTCGCAAAAATTGGCTACATTTGGGGTACACTTCAGCAGCGAAACTTTGCCGATGAGTCCCACCAACTAGAAACCCTGATTCGAACATCCGCTGTCCAACGCGATGCCGAATTATTGCTCTGGGCATACATCGTGAAAGGAGATGTGGATCAAGACCTGCAGTACCCTTCCGTGGCACAAAAGGACTGGGAAGCCGTCGCGCGTCTAGCGAAAGAAACGAACCATCCAAAATGGATTTACCGGGCGAAGGGAGAACTAGCCATTCCCGCCTACTACGAAGGGAATATTGCTCTCTCCCGCTCCCTCGTGACCCAAGCGCTGACCGCCGCCTCCTCCGCTCAAGATTCCGCTTCCGTGGTTCGCTTGTTGACTCACATTGGAACGGTGTACGCCATGTTAGGACAGTATGAAAATGCGTTGGAACACCTAAATAAGGCCTTGTCAATTGCCCAGCAACACCCCGAGCAGGCTTATCCAGCCAACGTACAAATCGGCCGTATGATGGCTCTGGAAGGACAGGGCCACTTGCAGTCTGCTGAAGCTCTTGCCAAGGAAGTCCTTAGCGTTCTGCGCTCAGAAAAGCACCGGCTCAACGAGGCTGAAACTCATGTGATTCTAGCTTCCATTTACCGACAAGAACATAATCCGACCCAGGCCATTCAGGAACTACAAGAGGCTGTCCGAATTGCCGGTAGCGGAAGTTATCAACTACCGCTTGGCAAAGCCGAGTTCGCACTGGCTGATATCTACAGGAGTCAGGGCGATCTGAGGACAGCAGAGATGTATGCCACCAGAGGCCTGGAGGCGACTCACGACAGCGGCCATGTAACGGAGCTACCGGTGCGCATGGATGTCCTAGCATTACTAAAAACGAAAGAGGGAAAGTTTGAGGAGGCGAACTCGCTTTACCAGCGGGCTGCCAACGAGATTGATGCACAGCTTGCGTTTGCTCCGTTCAGCACCAGACCCTTGCTGCTCAAATCTGGCAGCGACATTTACACGCATCAATTTGAGTTGATGGCCGAGCATTTCCCTAGTGTAGATAAAGCATACCGGATGATCGAACAGGTTCGGGCACGCTCCATTTACAGCCTTCTGCGTACCGGAAGCCTTTCCCAATCACCTCAGACCGAGGCAGCCGAACAGGAAATCAGTGCATTACGCCTTCAATTAGCGAAGGCGAAAACCGATGCACAAGTTGCTGTTATCCGTGATCATATCTTCATCGCTTCACATCAGCGATGGTTGAGCAATGAGGAAGTCAGCACGTTGCGAAGGTCGCCGGACCGCTTTTTTCCTCTTTTGACCGTTGAGCGCCAGCTTCGGGCGTCAGAGGTTCTGATCGAATATATACAGACCGATTCGAATTTGTACGCCGTTGTCATCACGAATCGCCAAGCGCGGCTTGCGAAATTAGCAAAGACGTCCGACACACAATCGGCAGTTGCCTCCTTTGTCCAGGCAATTGCGGCCAAACGTGATGCGATTAACGAAGGTGCCCGGCTGTGGCCGCTTCTGCTGAATGGAATTTCGGAAGTCCAAACCCATTCTCACCTGCTCATCGTGCCAGATGCCGAACTCTACGCTGTTCCTTTTAACGCCATCGTGACGCCCACAGGAAAGCGGGTTCTGGAGACGTATGTGACGACTCGCATTCCGTCTGCTAGCACGTATGTCCTTCTCCGCAACAGACCTCCGGTGGAATTGAATGGTGGACTCTTAGCCGTCGGTGGCGTCATTTATAACCGAGACATGAGGCAGATCGCGCAAACGCGAGGGTGGAATAAGGACGTTCTTGGAAACCTACCCTATAGCGTTGACGAAGTGTATGACGCCGAGAGAGCACTAAACCAGGCCATGCCTACTACTTTGTTAATGGGTACGAAAGCTACAGAAACAGCCTTTCGAAATGCACAATTGGCGGATCGCAAAATTATTCATTTGGCGGTGCATGGCGTCGCAAGCCCCAACAATTCGGATCGTGCCGCGCTGTTCTTTCTCGATGATGCTCACGAGGACGGTGTTCTCGAAATTGCTGAAGTCGCCCGGCTTCAGCTGCGGGCCGAACTGGTTTCGCTATCCGCCTGTCAAACAGCAGTCGGTCCGTCCCAAGGGGAGGATGGTGTTTTTGGTTTGAGCCGGGCCTTCCTTTTGGCGGGAGCGCGGACCGTACTAGCCACCTTATGGCCAATTGACGATACATTTTCGGAAAGAATTATTAGTTATTTCTATCAAGGACTTGCCCAAGGGCTCAGTCCAGCAGAAGCGCTGGCGGTATCGCAAAGAGCGGTCGTTCAACAATTTTCGGATCGAGCTGTTCCGTATTATTGGGCTGGTTTTGTGGTCGCCGGATCGGCCGACCACCCCATCGTCAACAATCGCGTAGGTGCAGCGCTATTGCACAGTCAGGGGCAGTATATGCCATGACGAACCAGCGTGTCGGTAAGCTATCGCATACGAGCCGGGAGTAAGGTCTTTGAAATTGCCCAGGAAGGTTAGTTCTGTTTCGCCGTTCACGATTGTTGCGTGACCGGAGTACGTCTGAAGCACGGGCCCCTCGGGCGTGTGCCGAACCTCAATTGCATACAGCCCATCATCACTGCCGAATGGCAAGATCATTTGTACCCGCCCCGTTTTCTGGGGAGCTGTTAAACCTTTCATCGAGGCATCATCAAGCCCACGTACCGATGACGGAATTGTCCAAACTGCTATGGTCTGCTGCGATTCTTGATGACGAGTGAAGAAAACTGCAATGCCTATAAGAACAAAAATTGTAGCCGCAAGCGCAAGAGCACGTCGAGTCCATGCCTTTGCTTTTCCCTGATGTACTTCCCTTTCTAATGCCCGAAATTCCTGAAAGCAAGGGGAGCATTTCATGATATGTAAGCGAGCTGGATGACTGATCGGAAGTTCCTTCGTTGCCAAACCACGCAGCACATCGCGACCTGGACAGCCCACGCGATCCGGATTAGGAAACGCGTGTAGGAACAGTTCTTCGAAGGGACCGCCAGATTGTTTGGGGCTTCGTCGCATCGGGATCGAAAGCCTTATTATGTACTACCTGTATATAAACCCTTTCGCCGTCAATTTCGATTTCAGCCGGTACTTGAATGCCGACAGGGCATTCTTGCTGAGTTTCCAATGATCAGCGATTTCCTCGTCGTCAAATCCCTGCTCTTTTAATCCCAGATACTCCTGTTCCCTTGTAGACAGCGCAGAGAAAAGGGCGTGTTTCTCCTGTATCCGAATCAGTCGTGCCTCAGGATTGTCGTCATCGACAACGCCGGAGAGCTTTCTGAGCGCTTCAGCCGAGAGCGATTCCTCTCGCTTCCGCTTCTGCTTTCGCATGACCGTGATCGCGCTGTTCAGGAGCGCGCGCCAAGTTAGTCCGCCTAAAGCGTTCGCATCTGCTAATGTTAATGTTTCTCTATTCTTTTCGGATCGGGCGATTTTCTTAGCTTCATGCTCCAGTGAGTCGCTCAACTCGGCTGGATCACACCTTCGCGAGAATCGCTGTGTGATGACCGGTGCCAAGCGATTTACCGTCTGGACAATATGCAGGGGAAGCGGTTCACCCTCATCGTCGACGAGATGGAGATTGGAGCCCATCTTCCGGAGCTAACCGAACAACTCTCAGTATAACGGCCGTTCCAGTACGTTTAAAACCTTTTTTGTATCACGCGTCATAATTCGCGCCCCGCGCGCGTAGTCCAAGAAAGGAGCTGGGATTGTCTTCATCCCTAATTGCCGCTACCCCAAGTATTGCCGTTCACTGTAGACAGGCATTTGGTCGCGCAAAACCTTCGAGCGGGTCAGCCTATTCGCGACCTTCATCAAAATGTCACAAACGTCAGCGATTGCCCCTTGTTTAGTGAGGTAATTCAATGCCAGACAGATCTGCTTCCACCGAGACAGCCACCGATTCCTCCGTGCTATTAACAAGAAGGCGTCAGCGTTGTCATTTTGCACCGAGTGACGACCAGAGACTACTTACATGCACATCCCGTTCGGAACTGCTGGAAGTGATCGCGGCAATTGTCCGGGATAGCAACTATTCGCGGCGTAACGTTGTCTACCACGCCAAAGAATTGGGTGTTTGGGAGAAATTTCAGACGCCGAGATCAGTTGATGTGTCAATTGTGCGCCTACTCAGCAACTCTACACCTCATGAGGATCCGCTGGCCGTCATTGCCACCAAACTGCACATCAGTAGAGCAGCCGCTCGGCTGCGCCTTTATCGGGACGACAATTGTGTTGAAAGTCTCGTCGGTGGAACGTACTCGGCGCGCGAGGTGGCTGAAGGGTTCTGTATGCGCCGATCAACTCTATCAGCTTTAGTACAGTCCGGCGTTCTGCGTGCGCGGCAACTGCAGCGTACCGGCAAGTTACGCATCTCCTCAGACGCGATCGTTGATTTTGTTTTGGAGCACCCGCGCCAGATTCAGTGGTCGCGATGCCTGGAAAAGTCGTTTTGGTTGCGGGACATACTCGAGAGTAGTCGATACCAGCAGGTAGCCTCGATTCTTTGCGTATCCCAAAAGACGCTCAGGAGTTGGATTGAACGTGGGTGGCTTGACCTGAAGTTCGATTCGCAGAATATTCATAAACTGTTCTCTGACGAGCCTGTCTATCGCATGCTCGATGAATATCCTGAGCTCACCGACATCGCGAGGTGCGTTGCTGCTAATCCAGAATGGTTTCGTCGATACGAAGCCGTACGGGGCAGGTATTCGAGACGGTCTTTGGCCGTCGACAAATCGAAAGGGGTGCTCACCTCCTCCACCTCTTTTCGCGTTCTTCTCCGCCGGGGTTAAATGCCGAGTTCTTTCGTTACGACCGGATAAGCTGTGCGGAAGCAAAAGGATGCTGCTACAGGCAAGTGGACGCTCGGATCATCCGCTATGCGGCGCATGTGGATGAGCAGTTCCGTTCTGGTTACTTCTTGAATTCGCCCCCTGCTAAGGCGACCTCAAAAAAAAACGCAAACCTGCGCTCCAGTGTGGTCATTTTGGTACAAACGGCTCCGGGATGGTCGTCTGATACAAACGGCTCCGGGATGGTCGTTTGATACAAACGGCTCCGGGATGGTCGTCTGATACAAACGGCTCCGGGATGGTCGTTTGATACAAACGGCTCCGGGATGGTCGTCTGATACAAACGGCTCCGGGATGGTCGTTTGATACAAACGGCTCCGGGACGGTCATTTGATACAAATGGCTCCCGCCTAGACTACTACGTCTCCTTCTACCCAACCGAGGAGCTCGCAATCACCAATGTGGCCCACAAGCGGGTCGCATCAGCAACAACAGATGATGTACGAATGCTACGTGTTTCTCTCAACGGACGATTTGCGCTCGCGGCTCAGGTTCGCCAAATATGTGGCGAGCGATGCTAACATTCAAGCGATCCATGACGCCTTGCGCAGCGGTCTTGGATTGCTCGTGGAGGGTCCACCCGGATCGGGCAAGACAGAGCTAGCGCGTGCGCTCACCAGCGCGGCCGGCACGCACATGGAGCGGCTGCAATGCTACGAAGGAATCGGGCAGGAGGAGGCGCTCGGCACCTTTGACCGAGCTTTACAGGATCAATATCTAAAGATCGGTTCGGCAGGCCTGGATGCGAAGGAGTGGCCGCGCCTGCGCGATCAGATCTACACGCTTCATTTTTTCTCGATGGGGCCGTTTGTGCGAGCGCTGCTCAGCGAGACGCCGTGCGTACTTCTCATCGATGAGATCGATAAGACCAACCCTGCCTTCGAGGCGATGACGTTTCAGCTGCTCGAAGAGTGGCGTGTGACGATCCCGAAGTTGGGAACGATCGAAGCGCGGAGTAAACCCATGACCGTGCTGAGTTCCAACAATCAACGGAGGCTGAGCGATCCGCTCCGCAGCCGCTGTGCTTATCTGTATTTCGAGTACCCGACAATCGAGCAGGAACTGGACATCCTCAAATTGCGGTTATCAAGTCGCTCGTCGACAAGCTACGCTCAAATTGCAGGGCTCGCCAAGGCATTGCGGTCCTATCGCTTGGTTAAACCTCCTAGCATTCGCGAGATTCTCAAGCTGGCGGAGTTGCTTGAGGGGCGAGGATGTATCGAGATCCAGCCGAATATGCGGGATACTCTACTTCCCTTTCTCGTTAAGACCGCAGAAGACCGTGACAAGATGTTGCTGAAGCACAACTTTGACCGGCTATGCGCCGATGCGGCGAAGCACGCGCGGGAACTGATGGAGAGGCCCGACGTTGTCCTGCCGATCGCTAACCTGGCACGGGAAACCGCCGCGTGAAACAGATTGTGCTCCTGCTTTTGTGCGCAGCGGCCGCTCTGGGAGCCGCACGAAGCTTGACCTCCCCATACCGGCCGTACGCAGAGCAGATGGCGGAACACTATGCGGGGCAGTATCGCATACCCGCGGACATGGTCCGGGCTGTGATCCGTGTGGAAAGCAATTGGAATCCGAGCGCCGTCTCCAGCGCGGGAGCGCTGGGAATGATGCAGTTGATGCCCGGGACCGCGCACCTTTTACAAGTGGATCACCCGTTCTGGATTTATCAGAACATCGAGGGCGGCACTGCGTATCTGGCTTTTCTTTATCGACGGTTCCATGGAGATTGGCGCCTGGCCCTGGCGGCGTACAATGCTGGCCCCGAGGTTGTGGAAAGGCGCGGTTTAAGGTATTCCTCACCGGGGGTGTTCGCGTATGTCTCCCGCGTCCTGGCCGAGTACCGAGCGTTGCAATTGAAAGGAACGAGCCGTTGACAAAAAGCCTGCTGCTGATGGGAGGCCTGGGCTTCCAAGTTCTCTTGCTGGGGCAAACGCTGAAGCCGCCCGAAGAGGCAGGAACGGGTCTGCCGGTCATCGAACCGCGGGTCCGGCAGGAACAGCCCGATGCCGGTGTCCCCCGACGCGTGTACATGCTGCCGCACTTTGCAACAACAGTACGGATGCGAGACGCCGTTCAGACCATTGTGTTGGGCGATAAAACCTTATTTCGCGCAGACTACGATGAGGGCGACGCATCGCTCGTCATTGTGCATGCTCTTACTGCGGAACCAGCGCAGACCAATCTGGAAATTACCACGGTATCCGGGCAGCAGGCCATTCTGTGGCTCGTCAGTGAGGAGCGTCCGGAGGTGCCGGTGGATTTTGCCTTGCATTACGATACACCAATCACCTCCACGGCCGGTTCTTTTTGGCGGCCGGAGAGCAAATCACCAAGCTTGTTGATTGCGCAAACCGTGTCCCTGAATCAGGATGCAGGAGAACAAGAAAAAGATCCTTCGCTTACCGCCGTCAGTCTTTCCCGCCCATCGACGGACAGGGACCCCAATACACGTCCCGAGGAGCTGCTGAAAAAGCAAGAGCAGGCCCCGTTACCAAAACTATATGGCCAGCATCCAGCACCAATCAAAGATGGCAATCATCTGAAGGCCGGCGTCAGTGAAGTGATCGATGGGGGCGGAACCGTGATCGTGCTTTTCTCGGTGATCAACACAGCACCTCACGCCGTCGCACTGCTGGCCCCCCAGGTGCAGCTCGGGGGGCAGGTGAAGAAGAAATGGACGACCTCGGATCAGCTGCCTGTACTGGCTTACCGGCTCGATCGCGAGCGCCTCGAGTCCGGCGGTCGTGCAAACGGCGTGGTTGTGTTCGACAGACCGAGCTTCAAGCAGGCGAAACAGTCCTTGTTTCTGCAGCAGGCGGATTCGGGTGCTGTGGACCAACCCGCACTTGCGCCGATCGGATTCGGAGTGTCCACCGAGAAAGGAGGCATAACCGCTTATGCCGGAAACGTCGCCCGATAATCTCAACTTCCAACACGAACAGGAGCATGGCTTAGAGGAATCCGGTCCCGCCGTTCGGGACGCTTCCCATGCTCAGGAAAGCGCGCATTCCGACACGGTACGAATGGAGCAGCATGAAGCCGAAAAAAGTCCTCAGCAACTCCGGGAAGCCGTGTTTTCGAAAGCCAATCCTTCGTCGACGGACACAGAAGTGCGGCCAGAACCGGAACCTGTCAGTTTTTGGCAGAAGATCAAGCATTCCGCGTTGTATGGAAACAAACGGAGAGCTATGGCTGACGCGCCCTCGTCCGATCGCAATTCGCGCCGGCAAAACAAGACGGGTCTCTTAATCGGCAGCGTACTGACCGTCTTTGTGGCGGGCGTGTGGCTGCTCTACATCGTGTCCTCTCCCGTGAGGAAGGCCCCGGCACAGGACGCGACCCCAGCAGCGCAACAGCAACCAGCAAAAAGCGACAAGTCGCTCACGCCCGGCTTGCAGGCCCACCCGAATGAGCAGCAGCCGTCGGGAGATCAGGGCGTGACAGCGGCGGATATCCGGGGAACCGCAAGCGGGGCGATGCCGCCCCCGGCTGCCGCCAAAAAGAGCGGAGCGGCGAACAACGATCCGGATTATGCTCTCGGGAAGATTCCTCCTCCTCCACCGCCCGTCTCTGCGCCTCCGGCATCGCCGGTTTCGAACAAGAATCCCCTGGATACCACGTCGCTCGTGTTTGTGCGCCACCTCGTGAAAGATTCATCGGGTACGACGACTGGGGCTGTGGAACCTGTTTCTTTACGTCCTGCGATTGCGCTTAAATCTCAGGAGCTTGATAATTTGCCCACCGGGACGCGTCTGATTGCACGGCTCGAGACGCCGGTGAGCACGGCGGTGACTCTCCCGGCTGTGGCCACAGTCGAATACAACTATGAAGATAAGGACCACTCACTACTGATTCCGGCCGGAAGCCGCGTCTTTGGCAAGCTGGAACAAGCCGATTCACAGGGCTTTATGGGATTGCACTTCCAATCCATTCAGCGGCCCTCGGACTCGGTGCCGATCCCCTTTGAAGCCCGGGCGATCGGTCTCAATTACCAACCGCTCAAAGGAGTGGTGAGCGGGCGCAATCGCAGCCGCGGATTCCTGGTGCGCGCGGCAAGCGGGGTGGGAGAAATGACGGCCGCTACGGTTGGCATGAGCCGTGGTACTGGCGCATCTGATGCTTTGAATAGCAACGTGCTGATTCGCGAGCAGCTCATGAATAACATCGGTTCCGCTGGCGATCAGGAGTTGCAGCAACTGGCGTACTCCGAACGCCGAGTGGTCACACTCGCAGGGAACACGCGGTTTTATCTAGTGATTGACCATGAGGCCAAACAGCGGGAGCGGTGGGATGGTCAGAGCCGGCAAGCTCCGGACGTGAATACCGGCAACGCGAGTATGCAGGCACAATTGGTGGAATTGCGAAAGGAGCTGGCGGACGTGATGGCCAAACAGACCATGCTGAGTACCGGCCCTGCGCCGGCGGAGACGCCAAATTCAGCGAATCCGTCCGAGGCTGAAAGTCCAGCGCCTCCGCCGCAATAGACAGCGATTCGACTATCCGCCAGGGAATTTAGTACGGTATACGGGTTGATTCTCCGGCTTTTTGCTTGAAAGCAATGTAAAACAGAGGTATGCGTGCGCTGCGCGATTCACATCAGCTGCCCGGGCTTGCCGTCCTAGCGGTTCTGGTCCTCAGCACCCTTCTTTTTGTCAGCACCCATCTTCTCGGCACAAGTCATCAATCCTTCGCAGCTTGGGTATTGAGCAGTTGGCCCACGCTGATAGCGCTGGCCGTAGGATTGTTTCTGCTTGAAGCCGGTCCGCTGCGTTCTTGGCCGGTACCGGCACGGAAAGTGGCCGCATTGATTCGGTACGCTCTCTGTTTTTTGGCGTTCTGGGCCGTGCTGCCGCTGCTCGGCCTTCCGAAGAAGGTGATGACACCGATCGCGCTCGTCGGGACCGGTGCCTTCTCCTTCCTTGTGCTGTTTCAGCTCGGTACGGCCTTCCGCATTCCGAAGCTGGTCGGGCGAGATGCCGGGAGCAAACGCTCGATCAGCGGGACCAGCTCGATCGAGGATGCTTTACAGGCAAAGACACCGACGGTCCGATTCCGCGATGTGGGGGGACTGGCAACAGCCAAACAGCAGATCCTCCACTTGGCGAACACCCGCCTCCATGCGAGGCAATTCGAGAAGGAAGGAATTGTTCAAAACGGCATTCTGTTGTACGGCCCACAAGGGACCGGCAAAACGTTATTGGCAGAAGCCACAGCCGGGGAGCTTGGACTTCACTACATCTACGTTTCGGGAGTGGCATTAAACGGCATGTGGATTGGGGAAACCGAAAACAACATCCGGCGTGTATTTGCCCGAGCTGCCCGTGGCCGCACGCTGCTATTTCTGGATGAGATCGATGCGCTGGGCGGGACGCGGCACAGTTTAACCCAGACCTCGCTTTCGGCCAATCGAGCATACAACAACACGACGATCCAGCTGATGCAATGCATCGATCAGTACCGCCGGTCGCCCGGTCTGGTGATTATGGCCGCTACCAATTCTCTCGATAGCCTCGATCCCGCACTGGTCCGGGAGGGCCGGTTCGATTTAAAGGTGCGGCTCGATTTGCCGAATGAGGCGGAGCGACGTCGGATACTCACCGCACTACTGAGTAAACGGGGTGTCGGTTTCAACACCGATGCATGGGCGCGCGCCAGCAGCGGGTACAGTCCTGCCAAGCTCAATGCTTTGGTGGACCGGGCCGCCTCTTTGGCGGTGATAGAGCACACGCCGTTTTCCGAGAAACATTTGAAGGCAGCCTTTGAAGCCGCGGGCGGTCAGGATCGTCCGCTCATTCAGCCCGTCCAGTGGGAAGATATCATCGTCGAGCCCGGCGTAGAAGAAGAGCTACGTTTGCTCGTGCGGCAACTAAAGGTCCATGGGACCTCGCCGCTGCCGATTCCCACCGGAGTCTTGCTCGAGGGACCTCCCGGAACCGGAAAAACCATGATCGCTCGGCTCCTCGCCACGCAAACAGCGCGGAGCTTCTATCCGGTGACCGCGGCAGATCTGCTGGGCTCGGGACAGGGGGAATCCGTCAAGCGGCTCTCGGGACTATTCACGCGGGCAAGAGAGCAGAGTCCCTCGATCATCTTTTTCGATGAACTCGACGGGCTCTTCGGCACGGCTCACGGGTTTGCCTCTGCTCACGATACACAATTTACAGAACAGGCGCTGATCGAGATCAGCCGCATCGAGCCGGCGCATAAAGTGCTTTTGGTCGCGGCGACGAACCACCCCGACCGGTTAGATCCCCGCATTCTCCGAGGGGGCCGTTTTTCCGAGAAAATCGCGATCCGGGTGCCGGGTCCTGAAAATCGAGCGAGACTTCTTCGGAAATTACTGGCCGGATCCGAACTATCCGTTTCCCTGGACAGACTGGTGCAGGACACCGCCGGCGTGGCGCCGGCGGATATCGAGGCGGTGGTGCAGGCCGCCCGGCGGTTCGCCTTTGGCCGTTCCGAGCACGATGACCGTATCGCGCCACTGACGGTCGAGGATTTCGCCCGCGCCATCGATCGCGTCCATCCGGTGCGGTACGACGAACCCGCATGCCGTTCCGGCACTTCCGCATAACTAAATACATTTTGTTAACGAAAGCCCTCGTTTTGGGGCTGTTTGCATCTCTCTTCGAGATGGCGTACCTGCTTGTTGTCCGCTCGCCCAACCGAATGCGCGCGCGCCGGACAAGGAGCATAACGATCCATGTTTCAACTTCTCTCTTCCCGCCTCGCAGCAGTCCGGGTCAAAGGGCTGAGCGCGGCGGTTCTTTTCTGCTTTGGGTTGCTCATTGCGCAACCGGCAGTGATGCACGCTCAAACCAGCGGTGACAACGGGCCCGTGTTAGGTAAGGTGGCGCCGGGCCAAAACGCGGCTGTCGTCGAAGGAACGACAGAGAGTTTTCTCAACTACGGGGCCAATGTCATTTTTCCGTTGTTAACCGTTGCGTTTCTCGGGTATGTCGTCTTTGCCCTCAAGACCGGGCGGGGATGGGTGGTGGGAGGCGTCTGCGCTTTTGCCTGCTTAATCCTTAGCGGCCTGACACGCTTGCTCGAGTACCACGTGCAGCAAGGCGCCGCGGGTATTCACTGAGTTCGGATACGAACCTTCCTTCTTTATCTTGGGGGGACGGATCGAGCCTCCGTCTCCGCTTTTTCTCAAGAGCTTTCCATGAGCTATCCCCAATTGCTGGTAGACGCCGTGTCGCTGATGATGGCGCTGCGGATCCCTGCCGCGCTGCTGTGCCTGTACAAGGCAGCCCTCTCGATGGGCGGCGGCTGGAATGCGAGCGGGATCTTTGCCGGACAATTCGGCCGATGGATGGGGTGGGCCATTGTGTTTCTGACGTTGCCGGAGCTGCTGCTCTGGTTTAGCGGTCTGGATCTGTCGGCCACGCAGGCGTCTGTCTCGGATGCCTGGCTCTCCACTTTTTCCGTACAGCTGAGCAATTTCGTCAGCAACCTCGTGATCAAGAATCTGGCGATTGCGGTCGGAGCGTGGTTCCTGCTGCGGGCAGTGTTCAACATTGCCCACGGAGAATCCCCGATCGCCTCGCTTCTAGGTTGCTTCGCGTTGCTCTCGCTGAACTCGTTATATGCACTGATGCAGAGCTATCACCAGGCGGGCGATCAATACGCCACCTCCGACCTGGTGCTGAGTTTATGGCAATTCGCTGCCAGCAAGTTGGCTCCTGTGGCGGCCGGTGTCTGCGTGATGGGTATTGTCTGGTCGGTTTCTCAGAAGCGGCCGTGGCTTCACCTGGCCGGCTCCGGGTTCGCTTTTTTGTGCCTGTTCGGCCTGTGGGCTCTGACGAAAAACTATCTGGGACTTGCGTAATTCCATGATTTTCTACCACGGTCTTCTGCACGCGGTGAACTGGGCGGCCAACGTGATTTGTCCGATCCTGGGTGCTTTTTTTCTATGCGCCGCGTTTTACTTCTACGGCCAGGCACACAGCCGCTATACCCATTACTGGTATGCCGCGTGGGGTATGTTTCTGATCCCCGGCTTAATGCGGCTGCTCGAAGCCTTTGCCGGAAAAACGCAGCCCGGCGATCCTGATTCTTACTATGTCGCTTTGTATTCCGCCGGCAACTGGGTGGCGAATGTGATTCTTCCCATGAACGCTTTGGCTCAGTTAGCCAAATCCATTGGCGCAGGCAGCGGAGTCTTTTCCCGGACGGGGCACATTCGCGTGTGGGGACCTGTTCATCACGTGTTCCTCGGCCTGATGTCGTTGTGTTTGTCGGGAATCGTGAAGCTCATGCTCTATCTCATTCAGCAAGGCGGCGCCGGTCTCCATTAAAAAGCTATGGCACTTGAAACCATTCGAGTACAGCGGAACCTGCGGGCCAGAATGCGCTGGCTGGCCTTCGAAGTCGAGGATCTGATCCTGCTTGGACTTTTGTGGGCAGGCTCCGAGTTGGCGGCCAATCTGGTTCACCGCACGTTATTCGGAGTGCCGGCTGAGGTGGTCCTGCCGTGGCTGGTTGTCATTCTGACGTATGTCGGTATCCGGCTGTTCAAGTACAACCGGCCGCCGGCGTACCTATTCGATTTGTTGGACTACATGCGTCTGCCGAAGATCTGGTGCGCGTCCGAGCCCGACCCGGTGGAGGCCAAACCATATCTCAGTGAAGACCTATGAGGAGATTCGATGCCTGAGACCACGAAACAAGTGGACAATGCTGCCAAGAATCCGGCTTTTTGCAGTCAGATTCCGCTGCTCGAGTTCGTCGACAACTACACCGTTCTGAGGAATGGCGCGCTGAGCGCCATGTACAAAGTGTCGCCCCTGAACACGTATTATCAGAGCGACGAAAAGCGGAACGAAACCAGCGAAGCACTTCACGCGCTGTTACGAACGATGCCCGACAACCGAGCGCTCCGGCTCCAGATCCGGTACGACATGACGGAGGGCGTCGGGGCGCTCCTCGACAACTGGGAAGGGCAGTTGCGGTCTCCGCATCCGGTGTTGGCCGCGCTCGGCGGCGAGCAGCTCACGAGTTGGCGAGAGCGCGACCGGCGAGGGGAATTTATTAGGCGTCATTACAAAATCGGCTTTCAACTGGACCCCCGGCTCTACACGCTCCTGGACGAGAGACTGACACAATCCATGGATCTTGCCTTTCTCGGAAGGTTCCTTCCGGGCTATCAGGTGCAGAGGTCCTATGAGGAGCACGAGCGCATTCGCTCCGCATTGGAGAGTTTACTCTCCGGCTACCAATCGTTGCTCACCCTGGCGGGACTCCAGTACAAACGCCTCACGACCGAGGATCTGTCGCTCGAGCTGCTTCGAGCCCTGAATCCGAGCGCGATACACACCCGGTCGTGGCATCCGGAGATTGGGACGCGTAGCGTCCGGGAGTGGATCACCGATGTGGGAATTGAAGAAGAAGGGCCCGGCTGGCAGCAGATGAATGGCCTGTTGTACAGCGTGTTAACGATGAAATGGACGCCTGAAAAATCCTTTCCTGGACTCATGCGCAAGCTGATCGATCTCGATTTCCCGCTGAGCTGTTCCGCGGAAATCGTGATTCCAGGCGAAAGCAAGACTCATCACGCCCTGACCAAGAGATTGACCCGCACCGAGTCGGCCCAGCGGGGCGCCGATGCCAGGGCCCGGACCGATATCGCCGCCGCAGTAGCCGGGGAGAGTATCACCGAAACGCTCAAGGCGATCTTAGCGGGCCGGGAGCGACTGGTCGAGTACAGTCTAACGGTCGTGGTCCGGACGTCGCGTCCCATTCTGACCGCGGCCGATCGGTTACCGGCGCACCAGGAACTGGTACGCCGGCGCGAACGCGTGCGGGCGGCTCTCGTCGCCACAGAGGGCAGCAAAGTTTTGGACGAGAAAGAAGCGGTCCGTCGCCTTTATATTCAATCGTTACCGGGACTGTGCGGCAAAACGCGCCGCGAACTCGAGTGCTCGTCCAAAGCGGCGGCCAATCTCCTGCCCCTCGAAGGCCCGTGGGAGGGAATGGAGCGCACGCCTTTGGTCCTGCTCGAAACGCCGATGCGGCAGCTTATCGGTTTCGACATGTTCCACTCCAGTCTGGGCAACTACAACATGCTCCTCGTGGCGGCTTCCGGGAACGGCAAATCGTTTCTCTCGCAGGCCATGCTGCTCATGGCGGCCCGCTCGAACCCCACGTTCTGCATCATCGAATCCGGCGTGACTTACACTCCGCTGGTCGATCTGATGGGCGGAAAGACCATGACGGTCTCTCTCGACGGTGAGCACGCCATCAACGCCTGGGATTTACCGCCCGGACAGAAGCTGCCGGCCAAAGAAAAGAAGAACGAGTTAAAGAATGTAGCGCTCGAAATGATGCGTTCCAGCCTGTATGCCGATACAGCGGAGTCCGATCCGGCCATCCTCGAGAGCATTCTCGATCAGGCGATCGAGGAAATCTATCGGCGCTTCGCGGAATCGAGCGATGTGCCCACGTTTTCCGAACTGCACAGCGAACTCGAGCACTGGCACGACAAAGTGCCCGGCGTTTCGGAACAAGCCCGGAGGGCGGCCGTCCGGCTCAAGCCGTGGGTGGGGAGCGGGTCTTATGCTTCGCTGTTCGACCGGAGAACGACTTTCAGTGCGAACAGCAATTGGCTTTACTTCAACGTCAAACCGCTCAACAGTGACAAACGCTTGGCGCGCACGTATCCGATGATCATTGCGCAGCAGATGGCCGCTCGCTCCACCGCCAATCAGGGGCGGCGTTCGATTGTGGCCTTGGACGAGAACTGGGATATGCTCGACTCTCCGTACATGGCGCCGCAGGTCGAGCAGAGCTTCCGAACTGCGCGCACGAACAATGCCAGCATCTGGGGCATTTCGCAGGCGATCGAAGACTACACAGGAACTGCGGAACGGCCTCGCCCCTCCGGCCCCGGCATCTTGCAATCGACGTCGGTGAAGTGGATTGGCAAGCAAAAGGGCAACGGCGCCGCGCTCAAGAAACACATGGAACTGTCGGACCAGGCAATCGAGACAGTGAAGAACTTCGCCCCTCCGGTTGTCGGCCGCTCGAGTGAGGTGTTGTTGGTTCTCGGGGACAACGAAACGAGCCAGATTGTCCGTCTGGTGCCGACACCGCTCTTGTACTGGATCTGTACTTCCTATGCCCGGGAAAAACGGTATCGGGCCTGGTCCCTGGGCCGCCATCGCGAATGCCCTCCGCTGGACGTGTATCGCGAGCTGGCTAGGAAGTTCCCGCACGGCTTGTCCGATCTCCCGACGCTTCCGGAAGAAGAGTTGCTCGATCGCGAACGGGACCAAGAGTCGGAGCGAGCGATGGCGACAGCGGCCGAATAGGAGAATTTGCATGATGGCAGCGGTGGTTGTACTGTTTGCGGGAGTGTTGTTCTGGGCGAATCGGAAAGAGGGGAAGCGTCTGGCGCTCGGCGGTGGCGTTCTTCTGGCCGTTCTACTTGTGCGGCCGCCCCAGGCTCAAGCGCAGGGAATGCTGTCTGAGGTGAGCGTGGTACTCAAGACGATCAATACCGTGCTCGGCACGCTCCTCGGCACGATCAATACTGTCCAAAATGACATGCGGTCCATCCAGCAGGCTGCAGTCTGGCCACCGGCGATGATTCAGCAGGCGCGCGGCTACTCCACACATTGGGCGAATACCTACCAGCACCCCATGCAACTGCTGTCGCAATACATTCCCGCGAGCGCCACGCTCGCACAAGCGCGGTCTCTGGAACAAGTGATGACCGACCGTATGGGATCGAACCAACCGCAATTGGTCAGCAGTTTTCAACAGGTATTTGGGGCCGTCCCGACGGATGCGAGAATGTCTCCCGGCGACAAGGACCTCACGGACTTGGACGATGCGCTCACACTAGACACGCTCGAACAGGTGAAGCGCGGAGAACAGGTGAATACGACGGTGCGGGCCGTGGGGGATCGGTTGGAAACGATGAGTACGTCGGCAACGCCCGGCACAGCTCCTTACCTCACCGCAACGGCCCTGGTGACCATGCTTCGATCCCAAGCCGCTACGCAGAAAATGCTCGCGGCCTATCTGCGTCTGGAGGGCGCGCACTTGGCGCACCGGACAGCAGAGATCAAAGGCTCAATCAACGCAACGAATGATCTGCAGCAGACGGTCGGACATATTCTGACCACCAAGTAAGAAAGGGAAAAAGGCGGATGAAACTCGGGAACCAAGTAGAAGTAGCTTTGAGGAACGTTGCCGCCTGGATACGGGCTCATACGGTTCCAGCGCTCGCCGCCACCGTTCTGTTTGCGCTACTCGTGCCGCAACAGGCTGTCTGCCAGTTCGTGAGCCCTTGCTGCATTCAAATGGCGCTCGGCCTCGTGCAGATCAACGGGAGCCTGCTCAACACCATCGGAGGAGACCTCAAGAAGCTGAACTCGATTCAAAGCAACATGCGTGACTTCGAACAAAAAGTACTGTATCCGGCAGCGCTGATCACCCACACCCGCTTGCTGCTTGGCGGTCTGTGGACCAGCATGCACGGCTTCAGAGGCTTCTTGAACAGTCCGCTGCATTCGGCCACGTTGCCGAATCCATCGCAACTCGAAACGGTTCTTCTGTCGCGGGATGTCACGCAGGTGCCCATCCTCGGAAACCAATTTCGAACCTTGTATGGTTCCACGCCGGCCCTCAACACAGCATCGCCGCAGGACCGGGAAACCATCGATCTGAGTGACGCGGTGGCTCAGGACGCCATGAAGCGTTCCGTGGTGTATGACCAGATGGCGGATGCGGAGTTGCAGGCAGCCGATCAAATGCAGCAGGCCATCACCAGCGCCGCTCCGGGGACCGCGCCCATGATCGAAGCGTCGGCGGCGGCATGGCTGGTAAAGTCCCAGGCCTATACGCAGTCGGCACTGTCCGATCTGATGCGTATTCACGGAACCGATCTCGCCAATGCCGGAAGCGTACTGAAACAGCGGGCCACGGCTGGACAGGCCCTGCAACAACAGGTCAGCGCAGCGGGGCACTGATCCATGGCATCTCCCTTCTTTTTCGAAAGCCTGCTCACGACCGCTCTCAACGGCATCAACAGCGGCGGCGTTACCGGCGCCATGAGTCATGTGGGGCAGGGAATCGTCGTCGCCACTGTTCTGTACCAGGTGTATGAAACCTGGTGGCGCGGAGCCGATTACAACGAGCTCGGAACAGTGCTCGTCAAAGGCATGTTGATGACGACCCTGCTGGCGAACTACGACACGGTATTTCATCTGGTCATGAATGCCTTCGACACCGTGTCGAATACCATCATGAGCCGCACGGGAGGCGCTGGCGACATCGTCAAGCAATGGGCGCAGGATGCGCAAATCGAGTGGACGAAGAATGCCGCGGCCCAGGATCTCTGGAAGCTGGTGAAAGGGGGTGCCGCCGCTCTCGTGAGCACGGTGTTCTTGGTCGTTAGCTATATCGCACTGGCGCTTGCCTATGTACTCTTCTCGCTGCTTTATCTGATAGCGGGTGTTGTCCTCTATGCACTCGGCCCACTCGTCTGTGCCCTCTACCCGAGCGGCAGTTTAGGCTCCTATACGAAAGGGTATTTGAAAGGTGTTGTGACGTGGGGGATGTGGCCCGTCTTGTACGCCCTGTTCGCGAGTCTCATGGTCCTGATTCATATGAACACGGTGGCCTCGGTCGAGAATGCCAACAATTTTCTGGGATGGCTGGCGGGGCTCGGCAGCACATTTCTGATTGGTATTGTCAGCGTGGTTCTGGCCGTAGCGGTCGCCCTCATCCCGTTGTTAGCGGGTTCCCTTATTAACGGTGACATCGGTGGGGCTGTGAGCCGGGTTGCGGGCGCTGCGGCTAGATTCATGCCCGGTAAGGGTAAGAAGAACGGTGACGATCCAGGGCCCCCATAACAGCAGTGCTCAATAACCGAAACAGAAATAGGAGAGCCTATGAGTGCTAAGGCGGCAGAACAACAACTACAGAAGCGACCACGGAGCTATCACTATTGGGATTACAACGGGCAGATGCAAGCACGGCTCAATCTGGCGTTCGGCATCATTGTAGTGTTGGGACTGGTGTGCATGGTGCAGGGCGGCGGCCTTTACTATACGTGTCGTCAGCTCGCGAATCCTCCCGTCGTGAAGATCGATCCGAACGGAGCCGTCACCGTGGCCGGCGTGCGCGCGGATGGGCCGCTTCCTTCCCGGGTCCGGCTGCTACCGGCGGCGGAGATCGAGCCGGACGAGGTCGCAATCAGATACTTCATTCGGAAATTTTTGACGAAATACATGAGCTACCAGCCTGCCACAGCGGACGCGAGCCTCGCGGACGCCTTCAACATGATGACGCCGAACTTGCGGCAGGCTTCCATGAAGAAGATGCGGGACGAGGGGGAGTTTGACAAGATACAGGCGCAGCGTGTCGTCAGCAACTTCCACATCGTCCGCATCGATGCCGTGAACGGCATCAATCTGGGATATACGGTTCTGGGCGTTCGCGCCATTCACCGTCTGGACGATGGGAAGGAAAGCAGCGACCGCATCGTGGCTCATTACAACCTGCGTTTGGCTCCGGTAGCCCGGACGGAGCGCGATGCCAGTGGACTCCGTGTGGCCGAATTCTCCGAGGAGCCGGTCATGGGCGAGGAAAACAAGGACTTGGCGCAACAAGATGATTTAATGCACGATGCGGTCAATCGCCAGCTCGCCGGCGATGTCAACGGGGGTCAGCCGTGAGCATTTTCTCTATAGAAAAAACATTTGCGGATCGGCGCGAAATCGGATATGCCGGAAGGGATGAGGACTTCTCTTTCACCAGCGGAGGAACGGCAACGGGTCATCGGCACGACGGTCTCACTCGCGGCGAGCTTTGCCGCGGGCGCCGACACGGTCGGCACTATCGCAGGGGTATCCGCAATGGCGGGCACGCTGACCGTAGCACTGTCCTTCTACGCACTGTTGGTGTTCTACTTGCATCTCACGGCGGAGGGATTTCCACTGGTCCGGCCGCCCGTCGTCCGATTCCGGCACGCCATTGTGCTGGTCTGTGTGACGGCAGCAGTCACCTGGATGGCGGTGCTGCCGCATGTGGCGAAATCGATTCAGACGGTGGCGCCCTTCTGCCCGATGTGTGTGTTGGCCGCGCTGATCGCTGGACCGTGGCACGGCTTGCTGCCGGATTCCCGTCGCAGGCGCGTAGCGCCGGCATTGGAAAAAGAGGAAAGGAGTAGCGACAATGAACAATAGTGCTGCCGCGCTAGCGGAGATGCCGGTCGCGCCGCCGACGGAGGTTCTCCGAAAAAGACGCGCCCGGGACTCAAAGAACACCCGGCGAAGCAATGTCAAGCCAAAGCCCAACGGCCGGGAGCGATATTTTCTGGGGACGGGAAAAGCCGGGGATCAGTTTGCGACCAGCCGTGAGCTCAAAAGCGAGCAGGAAGCCCTGGTGGCGGCCTTCCAGGAAAAGGTCACGTTCTTCGTAGTGAACGAGTATCGGGTCGAGACCCAGTTCAAAGGCGCCAGCGCCATGCTGGTGAAGGAAGGAGTTTCACGAGCGGATAGCTAGCTGGGTCCGTTCTCCTCGAGTTTTGTCTATATGACAAAAACCCAAGTCACTTGGGACTTTATTTCAATCCTCAACCGAAGGAGAACTCTATCCAATGGAAAAAAAACATACCTCCAGGATCCTGTTGGTGATGATCGGCCTGCCCGCGGGCAGACTCGTCAGCCTTCATGCCATGGAAGTTGCCGAACTCACGGGCCTGTCCATGCTCATTCTCTGTCATGGACGTGAGATTTGGGACGGTATCAAGCAGTTCGCTACTCGGCCCGCGGTCCGCGCTTATGCGTCTCCGCGAGCGGCACGAGTCCAAGGACTCGTGCTTTCGTTCAGCCTGCTCAAAAAGCTGGCTTTTGTGGCGGGACTCGCATTCGGTGGGCTGATGCTCCTCCTCGATGCGATGCACCGTCATCCTTAACGCCCGTTTAAAGGCGTTTCCCGTACTCCCGCCCAGATCTTCCGAATGGGCTTCTCTTCTGAACACAGCACCTCACGCTGTGTTCGGCTCCCCGATCTTCTGGATCGGACCCGCTTGAGCATACTGGCTTCTCTTCGAGGAGCTTTTCGTCAGCAGTTACCGTTCGTTTCTGTCTGGCGCAAGGCACTCGGAAGAAGACCAGAATGGTCCTCTCCTCGTTGTGTCTTGCGCCGGTTGTTTTCAAGAACCACCAAACACAAAGGAGAAATTCAAATGAAAGAGAATCAAATTCTACCGGTCATCAACGTCGAAATCGACGAGGAAGGGAACGTAGTGAAGCGACTGCCGAAGATCGACCGAGAGGGCCAGCTGATCAACACGCTGCTGCACCGGCTCTATCCAGCGATCAAGGTAGCGCGCGTCTCGGTGCCGACCTTTTCACTCGACGAGGTAGAAACAGAAAAGGTGAAAGATGCGCTCAGTGGTTTCACTGTGGACGGCATCGACTATCGGCTGATCGGAGCCGGCTCTTCCGCCAAGGAGGGTACGTTCTATGCCGTAGACGCTCAGCACGAGAAGCATATCGCCGACCGTTTCGCCCATTGGCCGCAGGCGGCGATTACCTACTTCGGGATTCTGGTCAGCGATTGCAAGACCCTGATCCTCGAAGAGCAGGCACGGGTTCTCGTCGTTGACGATCTCGAGCTCGGCACGAACGACTGCCGCGGCTGGATCTCCGAAACGCTCTTCCAAAGACTGGGGCTACCGGAAGGACGCTTTTACCAGTTCCGGCTGGCGATCGGGGAAATCCAGGCAAAAGGTTGTTTTAAGGTGATGAGCGACGAGGTGGCAGCAGCCGCCGGCGCCGACATCGTCCTTCCGAAGAGCAGCACCAAACCAAAGGTCGAACTCAGCGCAGTCGATTCTCTGCTGACACGTTTTCGCCTTTGGCACCCCTCGATTCACGCCCGCGTGTTTCAAGGGCCCATGGTGCTCGGCATTCGCGACTATTCCAAGTCGGGAATGCAGTATAGATCGAGCTATACGCTCCTGCAGCATGCGACGGAGGAGTCTCTTGAGAAAGAGATTATTCCGGCGGTGCGTCAGGACGTGCAACAGGTGATTCAGAGTGCACTACAAGGAGACTACTCCCTGTTGTTGCAATCGATTGGATCGAGCAATGCACAGCAGAGTCCGACCGATAACGAGCAGTGCGAGTTCACGTCCTTTGAAACCTCGCTCGCCGAGGCTCTCCTCAAGGTCGACCGTTCCGGTTACTCGCTCAAGATGCCGTACGTCCAGGGCCGGCTGCAAAAGCTGCTGGCGCGGTGGGCGTTCAAGGCATGTACGGCGGGTTTGTTCAAACTGCCGGCATTTGCCCTCACGGATGACGGCGTCCTGTTTCTCCAGGACAACGTGCTCCATTGGGCGGTCGATTGGCTTCCGTACGATTCCGCTGTCTGCGATCTCGCATCGAAAGGCGGCTTAGAAGTGCGGTTCCCGATTCGCAAGAAGGCAGACCTGCTCCCGTTCACGCGACTGTCCCGCTCCGAATCGATCGAATGTCTCTTCAGGCATTTTGGGAAGAGTGGCATTACGCTCGACGAAGCAATGATCGCCGACATCGTGGATCGGCAACTCTTCATCGAAGGGACGTTCGCCATGCACAGCCGGAAAGCGGCACAAAACGGCGGCGACTTCGACTACGACTGCATCTGTGTGATTCCATCGAGCACCTTCCCGCTGTTCGTCGAAAGCAGGGAAAGAATGACGGTAGACACGCGGACGAAGAACAAGAAAGCCCGTCCGAAAGCACCTTGGTGGAATTTAGCCGAGGTCGCGATGGAGGCGAAAGGCAATCTCATCGGGTGGATCACCGATATGACCTCGGCGGCGTTAGCGGCCAACCGGCTCGACTATGCCGAGGAACTGTCGGATCATCTCCAAAACGCTCTGGACGCGCTGAAACACGACGTTTCCGTCGATTTCAGGCGGTTGCGGGACATCCAAAGGGATCTTCCGCGGCTGGCTTGGATGGCGGCGAAGCGTGCAGAACGTGTCGAGGACATGCCGCACAAAATTGAGTGTGTCGGCTCGAACGATATCGTCGGACGCCTCTACAACGCGATCCGGCCGGATATCCAGAACCTGTTTCAGGCGATTCTGCCGATTCATGAGTTCGCTGGACTCATGCGCGGTATCTCGTTTACAGGCGCTATGTTCGAGGAGTGCCGGGCCAAGGACCAGGAGTTTCGCGCGCTGTGCAAACAGAATCGCGAACGCTCGGAGCAAGAGCAGCAGCAGATGGCGCTTGCTCAAGCCGAGTTCGACAAAGTCCGCGAACACTACAAACAAAAACCGGAGTTGACCTACGAAGACCGGCAAAGGCAGCGTGCTGCCGGACGCCGACTGGACCGTGCCAAAGCCGCCATCAAGGCGAACGAGGAACGGTCGAAGGCGGAACTTCGCAACTTCTATCTCATAATTCAACTCTGGGCGAAGGGCAAGACGGAGAATCGCCGAGGCTGGGCGAAATCGCTGTGGTCGATTGTGACGCAATCGACGCACGAGAAGGCCACCGGAGCCCTATTCTTTCAAGCGTTTCCTCAGGAACTACTCGACGTTATCGTGGAACGGACAGGCGGCCAACCGGTACGTCTGCAATTGCCCGATCTCCCCGAAGGTGATATCCGGTACGACGAAGACGGCAACGTCTACCTGCTCGAACCGTATCGCGCGGCGGATGGGTCCGAGCAGGAGAAACAAATCTGGCTCTTCCAAATTCGGAATGGCAGGATTTGGATGGACGGCACGCCCGGGGAGCGAATACAGCGTTTTCCGATGCAGGCCGGCCAGGGAGTCATCCGAAACGGTGAAGTCATCTTTTCCGACATTTTGCAAAGACCCACGGTGCGCTGCGGAACCGTGCTTCGCACATTGGAAGACCGGCGCACGTTTCTGAAGCGCGCTGCTGAAAAATATGGATCGGCATTCGTCGTCTATGTGGAGCACGATTCACAGAGCCGCCGGGTGATCGACTCCATCGAAGACCTCACCTTATTCCTGCAGGGAGCGGAGCAGCGGCCTTGGGTTGCTGGTCCGATGGCGCCTGTAGCGAAGTAGCCGAGCGCTGGAACGTCCTTTACCAGGATGTTCCAGTGCTCACCTATAAAACAATCCCAAACCCCGATTCGAAAGCTGGTTTGCATACGGCCACGTGGCCGGTTATGGTTGCTGCGGGTCGTTTTCGAAGACGACTTCAGTAAAACGGAGCAACCAAGCATGCGAACTCGTTTTTTCCATGGGCTTCCGAGCGGCCTTCTCTGTGCCGTCGGGCTCTCCGCTCAGCACATAACTTCCGTATCGGTGACGCCGGGTGTCATCATTCCGGTCCACACCGCACGGAATCATTTGACGGTTCTCGATCTGGACAGTCCGATCAAGGATCTTGCCGCCGAGACTACCGCATTCGATATTCAATGGCGCGGCCATACCGTCTTCCTCCTTCCGAAGGAAGCCGATCAATCGACGAATCTGTTTGTTTGGACCGATGCAGGCCGGGTGGTGTACGAACTGCTGCCCTCCGTCGCTGCCATCCAAGGTATGGATGTTTCGATCGATACCCACTTCCCGGCACACGCATCAGCGATCAAGCCGGTTTCCAGGCCGGTAACGGCCGATCCCATTCCTGCAGATCTGCTCCTACGCGCACAGCCGGTCGAGATGGACTCGAAGAAAGCACGGCGCCGATCCAGTCTGCTGATCAGCGATGTCTACCGTTGCCAGGACAGCCTGTTTCTTCGCTACGAGGTCCGCAACAACGGATCCGTTCTTCTGAAAATGAACGAAACGCCGGTGGTGACGGCCGCTTCGGTGTCGCGGGTTTCGTCAACGCGGCCGATTCAACTGAGTGCGGGCAAAGCATACGGCATCACCACCGGTGCGCCGCTTTCTCTCATTGCTGACCGGACGGGCGCCTCCTTTCTGGCGCCCGGCCAAATCGGCCAAGGAGTTATCGGTGTGCATCTTCCGCCGGGTTCGAGCCCGCTGGCCGTCCGCGTTTCCGTTCCCTCCAAACCCGCTCCCTTGCAAGCCGTGGTGGTGGTGCCGTGAGCACGAAAACAGACGTCTTACATAAGGATGGGCCCGACACCGTGTCCCACGATCTGGTCCACAGCCGGTTTCTAAAACTGCTCCAACGCGACCAGGATACAGGCTTATCCATACCTTGGAAGAAAGCGCTTCTCGAACCGCCCAATCCGTTCGAGCCGAAGAAGCGCCCAGGTCTCAAATTGCCCGTGCTTCTCGGTCTGTGGATTGTCGGCATCGGAGTCACGGTCTTTGTTGGGTTCTCCTTCTTGCACTAAGAGGACGCATTTCCATGATGAAAAAGCTGCGCGCCTACTGCGCTCGTGAGGAGATCCGCGTCCGCTTGGTTTTGGCAACACTGACCTGTATCGTGCTGATCTATGGGCTGATCGCCGTCTTGGGGCACTCGCTTCCTGACCATGCGCCTAACGAGCCCATCTTCCTGCGTTTTCATCCCGAACGGATCCTTGCCATAATCGCCGCTGTTCTAGGAATGTTTCGCCTGATGGAGTATTTTCATACCGGCCGCGACCTCATCAAACCGCTATGGTGGATTCTTTTTGCCGGCGCGATTCACTTGGCGTCGATTGGGATTCAACTGGGCTGGCTGTCGGCCGGACCAGGGTGAGCAGGAGTTTGTATGCCGCAGTCTCATCATCGCCCGCAGCAACACAATTCGATCGAAGACAACCCCTGGCTGGCAGCGTTGTTCTTCGGTTTGTTTATCCTTCTCGGCTTCTTTTGCCTGAGCATCCGGTACAACATCGCCACGACCCAGTGGATCGAAGGAGGCATTTACCTGGCGCTCCTGGCCGCCAGTGTCTGGCTACTGTTTTCGGCGCGAAGCCTCGATCGCAATCGGAATCGCGAACCCTTCCGCATGCCGCTGCCCGAAGACGAAGCCGCAGTGGAGAAAGCAGCAGAACAGGGATCTGTTTTGCTCGGCTACACCCTCGATAAAGCTCCCGTGATCTGGACCGACCGGACCCGCACCATGCAGGCGCTGGCCTGCGGGATGAACGGCTCCGGAAAAACAACGATGCTCGAGAACATCGTGAGTCAGGATCTTCGGCGTGTGGTCGGACCGCCGGGGAAACGCCGGCACCTGCCGATAGTGATCTTCGACGGCAAAGGCGATGCGAAATTCGTAGAAAAGATCTTGCCGCACGTTCACCGGGCCGGGCGCATGCACCAGCTCCGGATGATTACTCCGTCCCACCCCGAGGTTTGTGCGCGTTATAACCCCTTCTACGCTCCCGACGGCAAGTATATGGAACGAGTCAACATGATTTTCGGTTCGTTCAATATGCGGCCGGACTTTTTCACCAAGCACCAGCTCGATACCCTTTCGAACATCGTTCGCATTCTGTACTACACCGGGCGGCGCTACAACTTTTACGACTGCCTTGTGATGATGCTCGACGAGCTCGTCCTCCGTGAGCAAATCTCCATTGCCGAGCGTGAACTTTTCCGAAACAGCAACCTGACGGCCCAATCGAAACTCAATTTTGAGATGAGCGTGCGGACTCTCCAGCAATCGTTGGAAGACCGGGAACGGGTCGCCAAGATCCAAGGCTTGATCAACGAGTGCATGACGTTCACGGATGACGATCTGTCGGCGATTGCCAGCGATTATGACGACCTTTTCTGTGTAGAAGAAGTAGTCGAGAGGGATTTGATTTTGCTGGTGAGCCTCAACGCGAACCGAAACACGTCCGCGGTGGTGGCGCTCGGCCGCATGATCCTGCAGAGCATCCAGCTCACGATTGGAAAACTCTATGAAGATCTCGAAAAGCTGAACGACCCGGACCGCCCGCTGTTCTCTGTCATCCTGGACGAGTTTCCGGCGTTCAGTTACAAGAACTTTGCGCACATTCAGAACACCGCGCGCGGCTCGAATACCGCCTTTCTGTTTTCCATGCAGGCTGTCCCCCAACTGGACGATGTGGCCCGGGGTTTCAAGCAGTCGGTCACGGGCGCCGGCGTGACAACCATGATGTACAAGGTTAAGGACCAGGAGACGGCAAAGTTCTTTCTCGACGCAAGCGCCGAGCAGAAAGTCAAAAGCCGAACCATGCATATCGAGAAACCCCTGTTCGGCAAATACCGCGAGACCGGACAGGCAACCGAGCGCGAGCAAACGGAAACCCGATCCAAAGATTTCGACATTAAGAATCTGCCCATCGGGCGGTTCGAAATGCTGATGGGACATGATTCGTTGGGCATGATCCACACGACCGTCCAGGGCCGATTGGCATCCCCGGCTGGGATTCCGGGTTTCATTCAGCAACCGTTTTGCGCGCTGAAGCCGGAAAGCACTGCGGAGATCGGCGCGCATCTCCGTTTCAAAAATGTCAACGCCCAGAAAGAGTTCAAAGCAAAACGAAGGGAGTTTCAATTCAAGCGATGACACACAGGTTTCACTCCATCTGGATGCTGGCCGCACTGCTTCTTGTACACGCGGCAGGACTGGCCGAGATACCGTCGACTCAGCGTGCAGGTGCCACTGTCACGCGCGCTTCGTCGCCGACACTTTCCAATTCACGTCCGGCCTTCGTGGCTGTTACCTCGCGAGTCGGGGTGCGCGCGCAGCCCTCTTTTTGGGAGGATTCCACCAAAGCGATCCAGGAGGGTGGCTGGGACATCGGCAGTTGGATCGCCTATCGGCGGCAGCTTCTCGTCGAGGCCAGTCTGACGAATCGGTACTTCTGGTTTTGTATCACCTCCTTTCTCGCGAATGTTGTCTTGCTCTATTTGTTCTACGCCTCGCGCGTGAGCGGGGATCGCAAGCTATGGAAGGCAACGCGCGCCATGACCGACCTGTGGAACTGGGCTCTGTTCGCCGACTGGACCGCGCGCGCGGCGGTCGAAAAATTCAATTCACACATCCAACTGTGCAGCCCAGCCGCGATGGATGGACTGAGTTTGGCGGCGGGCTCGAGTGGGAATAGCGATGAAGCCGCACGCCTACAGAAAGAGCGAGAAGTGCTTCAGCAGGAAGTGAGTGCCCTGAAGACAGAACTTATTGAGCGGGATCGTCTGATCACAAACCTGAATACTCGTGTCGACGATGTCGCGAAAACCGTGTCGACCGGCTCGGATACCAAGTTGACGGCGCAGCTCATGGAGAAAGTCAATCTATTGAGCTTGCGCAACCAACACCTCGAACAACAGTTAGCAACGGCGCAGACAAAGCTGGAGCAATTGGCATAAGAGGTGTCTTGATGTTGGTTTCGGTCGAAGGTTTCGGGCGTATTTGGGAACAGCGGACAGGGAAAGACCCTTCCGATCCGTTTCGGTTCTCCGTGCGAGCCGCGTTTTATAACACAACGGGTGTGCCTGTGGGCGAGAACGGAACAATTAAGCATCGCTGGAAGGTGGGCGGCAAGCTTCGTTTCCAAGGGGGTAGCGCATTTGATTCGGCCCGCGTCGAAAACAATCTCGGGCGTGTCTTCGAGTGTGATGAGCCCGAGCAACGGTTCACTTGGCTCCAAATATGTTGCAAGCGTCGATTGCCGCAACCGAAAGTACCGGACTGGTTTCTGTTCCGTGTTACGTCGGAGCGCATTGGTTGGATGAATTTCAAAAGCGGCAAGGTGAAATCGCCGGATACGTTTCTGTTATCGTACAGTGCCGAACGCGGTAACCAGGAAGCGCTGATCCTGATGAAGCCCGACGCCTGGGTTCAGGGACGTACTGGACGTCTCGTCGTAGAGCCGGAGCCTCGCCGTCCGTGGCGAGCACGATTGCAACTGACGGAAGTCTGCTAGAAACTTATGCCACGCTACGAAAAGGGATCCATTCAGCTAAGCGACAAACAAGACATTCCGCTCCTGCGGCAGGTGTTCCATTGCGCGTACGCAACACGGGAGCAGCTATGTGAGTTCATGCAACTGCAGGGGCGTGAGCGCTCCCCCGGAGCACTCAAGATGCGACTGGCCCGGCTGGTGAAGAATGATCTCATTCGGAGGTTCGCAGCGGTTCCCGGAACCTCGCAATCTCTTTACGCGATCAGCGAAGCGGGATTGCGCTTATTGGTCAACCGTGGAGTCACGTACGCCGGTCGCGGATGTGGTGTGGATCGTCCGTTGGCAACCGCCGAGCACGCGCTGCAACTGAACGAAATGCACCTTGCCTTAGTGCGCAGTGGCGAGTTGCGGGAGTGGATTCCAGAAACCGACATCTGCTCACGCAACATTCTTACTGCGCGCGGATACGCCAAGGACTACGATGCCGTCGTATCTCTCGCGGCGGACAAACAGGAACCGGTGACTTTTGCACTGGAGTACGAACGCTCGCAAAAGACGGATGCGGACTATCAAGCGATAGCCATTACTCTAAACCGGGAAGAGTACGTCGACTTTGTGCTGTATGTGACGGCAACGCCTCATCTGTTCGCAAAAGTGTCTGCCGTCTTTCGCAAATGTCGGCAATCCGTAGCGGTGTGTTTGGCAACCGATCTTCAGTTGCGTATGTTCGAAGTCAATGTCGTACTGCTCAACGAACAATGGCGGATGACCCTGCGCGAACTAATCGACCTGAAGCGCGCCCTCAAAACCGATCCACCGGTCCGTCTCGCGGCGCACCTGTGAGGTCTCGCTGTGGCCATTATCCTGCTGTTGTGCTGCCATTGCGCTGCATTGACCTGCCTATGCGCTACATTTCTGCTGCCATTGCGTTGCTGCTACAGTGCCATTGTGCTGCTACTATCCTGCCATTGGCAAACTTATGCGCTTTCCGAGGCCAGCGTAAGTACCGCTGACGTCAATCACTTACGGCGTCATTTAGTAGCAGGAATCACTGCTTTCTGTTCTCAGCGCGTTAAGTCGGAGCGATTTTGCTGCGTGTTCTGTCCGGCTGGTCCTTGTTTAGGGCTCCCAGATCGCGCGCGCTAAGTAGTTTCGTGGGCGACCACATGGACCGGCGTCCGTGCGGTTGGTTCGAATCACAAACGTCTCCGGCGAGTGTGCATGCTTTACCGCCGCCCCACGAGCAGCATTTCGACGATTATGTCGACAAGACACCAATGATGAGCGCGAGTGTGAGTGTTCCTTCCAAACGAGTGGGGCGTCCCGCTCGTGTGTCGTAACTGGGAGTTAGCTGACTTGCGCTGGCGCTGAGAAACGCCGCGTGCTGCAACTGGTTGTCTCGCCCTTGTACCAGCACTCTCCACTCTGTACTCTTTGTGTGCAGGCTGGCGCCACGAAGTTGCTCAGCAAGTCGAGTGCTGTACTGTTTGCCGAGTGACCGACACCAACAATTATGTAGACTGGCTTCTCCGCCCCGGCGTGTAGCCAATCAGGACGATTGAATACACCGAACTGTTCTTGCCCGCCACCGCTGCGGATCGGAACCAGCACGTCTCCCGTGGCCGTCGTACGGCTTGCACCAGTTCGGATACCGACAACATGTTTGCCGGAGTTGCCTTCAAGGACGGATCGGCATCGAACGGACGGAGCGACTGGCAGAAGTCGATGTACACTTGCGCCTCTTGCGACCGAGAGTCAATTGCGAATATCTTTGCTCTGGCTTTCGTCGGGAACCCAGCGCGACTATTTGCTAGCGCTTTGATTATTTGTAATGTCGAGGTTTCCTCTCGTCGACTTTGAAGCACGTCCGGAGCATCGGGCAGCTGCATGTTCCGTGACAAGGAGGTACACCTCGAACGAATATGCCTTGAACTGTTGCGAGACGCGTAAGCTTCCGGTTGCCCAGACATAATCGCGAGTCTTGGCGCCGCAGACCGCTTGCAGCACTTCTTTGGAAATTGTCAGAGAATCGGTTGCAGTTGAGCCTTTCCGTAGTAACCGTGGCTGCCCCAGAACCGGTCATTGCGGAGTTTGCCCGTCTAGGCTGCGAGATATCCGGCGACCCGCAAAGCAGTTCCTGTTCGGCCAGATTCTCGTACAGCCGATTCGTGATCAGTGTCAGTAGAAATTGATTCACGGTGGAGACAATCGCCAGTCCCCGACTTACGCTGTTTCGCTCCCGTGTTGTCCTGCAGCTGCACGCGAATGTCTTCGTTCCTTCTCGACAGTAACGGCTCTTCCCTTTTTCGCACAACCGTGGACGGTCCGTGCAAACACTCATCGAACTTGCGATGCTCGCTGGCCGCGTCGGGGGTATAGCCGATTTCGACTCCGTTGCTTGCCCGCTTGCTACATATATATACTGCGAGGGAAATAGTTCCTCGTCGCGTTTCGCGCACGCCGTTCGTATGCGCGTCGGGCCGTCCTGCTATCTCTCTTCGCTGCTGACCGGCAAACATCACCGTCTGCTTTTTCGTACGGCACCCTGCCGAGGGTGCGATTCCAGTTCAGGAAGTTTTTGCGTCCTCTCAGTTCACAAGTACAGTTTTATTTCGATACGAACTGTTTCGCCATTTCGAAACGCTCTCATGTGAACGCCCCGATGCCTCATTAGTCGCGGTGACATCACATCGGTGCAATAGGCGGCAGTCTGGTTATCAGCTTCCGAATTGACGCATGACCTAAACAGTCGAGTCGCGGCGATCACTAACTGGCGCTTGACGCATACCCTCTGGAAGGGATCGTGTCAGAGCACTCGGACCACGCCGACGAGACTTACGTCGAAAATCAGCAGCATTCTCTCCGTGGAGGGAAACCGCGTTTGAACGCTTCGCAATTCCGAATACGAACTGGGGGATGCTAAAGATCGGTAGCTACAACTTCATTCGCCACGCCTTCCTAATCTTCTTTCGGGCTGGTCTCCGCAATGAGATCCGGGCGTCCGTTCTGTTCACCAACAGGCAGCTACAAAGGAGGCTTTGCCATGTCCTGTTTCCACTCTGTGCGCGAACTGCGCTGCTAGGCCGTTGTCAGCCTGGCAGCCGTTGCTTTTGCGCTTATTGATTTCGATGGCTCGATCTGAGCTTCGAGGTATTTCCCGATGTACATGTATTTCCGCTTCAAGCTTTACACTCGACCAGGTGTACTCGTGAGACTGGCACTGTGTATATCTTCACCTCCTCGTCAGTCAAGGCACCGGCGCGTATTCTGAGACGGTCTCCCCGTCTGGCTTCGCTCGCCGATTCAAGCGTAACGTTTTCTTCACACTGCGTTCCTGCCGCGGGCACTTGCTTTCTGCTGTCGTGATCATCCGCGGTGTGTAGAGCGGCGGGTATTAGATCGACACCTATTGACGCCGGACAGCAGCGCATTGGGAGACCCCACTCGGTTGAAGAACGGCCAGACAGTACCGTGTCCGATTCCGAGATTCTTAACCTTCTTGTTATTCAAGGCGATTACTCCATGACGCGATTCGGTTGCTGGAAGCCGGGAAGTTCGATCATCCCGCCTGCCGCGAACTCGATGTGGGCGTGTGTAATGTTTTGAGTGCGGCCGTAAGGCGAAGCAGCCGCTCGGCGGTTGCTTCGCGATTGCGAACGGGACTGACCACTTTTCTTCACCTGAATGAATCTCCGGCGCTGCGCGGTGTCAGCGCCGGACCCGTGTCGGGTTCGTTCGATCCACAGACGGACTCAAAACATCGCTTCTTTTTCGCACCAACGTAGTTCAGGGATCTGCCCAAAACCCCGGATCAACGGTTCCGTACCCGTTCTCGCCTGGCGATGCAGGCTATTGCTGTCTTAAAGGAGATTACCCGATGAACACTTCTGTTGCTTACCGCTGGCGCAATGCCGAGATGCTCGTATTGGCTCCAGTCTACGGAAAACAAATCGATGTCGTGCTTTCCCGCATTGGGCGAAAATCGATTCAATCCTGTCACCTGTCTTCGGGAATTCCGATTCCGCGTCATGCTGCAATTCGGAGTGCCGCATAACGCGCGCGGTGACGCATTTCTGCTAAAGGAGTACCCCATCACCATGAAACGTATATCCCTCTCGCTCGTTGCCGGTCTGATTGGAATGATTCTCAGTCTTCTCTCTGGCTGCTCACCGCAGCCGGACATTAGCGGGTCCTACACGACGGCTGTGAATGCCCGAACAGCAAGCGGGCCTGGTTGGAAGGGTAGTGCTGAAATCTTGCTAACACAGAGCGGTTCTTCGTTAACCGGAAACGTGACGCTACACCATCCCACGGCCGGAATTTTCCAGATTCCCATCACATCGGGAACCGTGCAAGGCGGCAAAGTCGTTTTTTTCGGACACACCGTGCTGCCGATGGGAACGGTCGATCTGGCGTTTCGGGGCATGATCAAGAGCGGCCACATCGAAGGCGGTGCGCATGTCGAATTGCAGTGCCTGTTCGGGAAAGAACACGACGACGCGAACTTTTTGATGGCTAAGGTCTAGGAAAGGATGGGCCGACAGAGGCGCCAGAGACAGACCTTTATATATTAAGGATGCGAACACCAGTCTTACTTGTTTGCATCCGTGTATCCCTTCCCCGTATATCCTGGTCGCGGGCGGTATGTTTGCCCACCACGGAAAGGTCTCCATGGAACAGTATCTCTTATATTGCGACGGCTCCTGCCTAGGAAATCCCGGGCCTGGTGGGTGGGCCTATCGCGTTTGGAAAGGCCGGCGTGTTCTGCGCGAGCAGTCCGGCACCGAACAGAGCACAACCAACAATCGAATGGAACTCCGCGCTGCGATCGAAGGCCTGAACTCCTTTCCGTTGCCCGGCGATATTGTGGTTGTCTCCGACAGCCGGTATCTGATTTACGGAATGGCGGAGTCGCTCCCGCTGTGGAAAGCCCGGAACTGGCGATCCAGCAACGGCGCAGCCGTACAAAACCAGGCTCTGTGGCAGGAGCTGCTGCGGGCCGGCAGTCGACACAGGATTTCCTGGCATTGGGTTCGCGGCCACTCCGGCGTGCCCGAACAAGAATACGTCGATCATCTGGCGTCGGCCGCAGCGGAATCGGCTGCACACGCGGCCGGAGATGTTTCGTTCGCTCGACGGACGAGGCAGATGGATCCTGTCCGCAGTTACTCTCCTCCAAGCTGTGGACAGGATTTCCGGTTCTCTTCGTTTTCGGCTAAACTTGATTGAGTTTTGGGGAGCTACTCCTCAAAACGTTTCCATTGGATAGAAACTACGGCCAGCCTTCGGGCTGGCTTTTTTGCGTCGAAGAGCGTAGGACCGCGACTTCCTATTTACTCGCGTCGTTCCCAACTGCTTGCTGCCAACTTGTCAGTCCAGTATTCCCGTTGCTATTCCTGGACTCTCAAGCTCCCTTGCATCTTCTAAAAGACCTGTTCTAACCGGGGCCGGTCTCGGACCCCACCCCTAACCCTTTTTGCGGGATGCCGCAGAAAGCCATTTGCTTTTTCAAGGAGAAATGAAATGAACGCTTCGCTGTTTCACCGTTGGCAGAATGCCGACCTAATTGTGTTGTCCGCCGTGTATGGCAAACGCGCGAACACTGTGCTTTCCCGCCCTGCGGGAAAACCAGTTGCTTACGCGCGCGGCACTCGGATGCGGCTTGCGGGAATTCCGATTCCCGTTCCTCGCGTCGCCTAGCCGCTCCTTCCTTTTTAGGGTTCCGTCCGGAATCCTTCTTTCCCCCTCGAAACGTTCCTGTCTGAAGCGCATGGCAGAGCCGTCGTGTGTCTACTCATGCGCTTTCAGCACGGGGGTTTGTATTTGAAATTTCAAGGAGAAAACGTATGCAACAGAAGAAAGTCCTGATTGAACGGTCCCTGTCCTTATGCGACATCGGGCTTAACGGAAATGTCGGAACGGAAAGAGCGGTCCTCACGTTCCTCCATTGGGCAGAAGCGGTCGCTACCCGCTGGATTCAAATGCCTGCGGGGGTGTTGCTTTGTGTCACCGTGCCCGGCGATCCGAGAAGCGGTGCCTGCTATCTCTATGAACGCCGGCAGGGCCTGTTTCACTGCCTCGAGCTGCCCGGTGAAGACAACGGCCAGTTGGCCACTGACGATTTTGACCGGCTGCTCCGGCAGTTTCGATTGACCGATTTCGCCCGGCGTCCGCGGAAGTTATACACGCCGGATCGCAGCAACCCTCTGATTTCGGGGGTATTTGCATCCGCCGGGTGCGTTGTGTAAAAGGACTACCGTGCTGCCTAGATCCCACTCGGAGAGGTTACGATGCAGTGCTCGTCCGGAGCATGTGCGCGACTACTGGGCCCTGTTCGTGAACCGGCGGGCCCACACCCTTCAGTCCAAGCGGCCCGCTCCTGAGACGGGGCGCCATAACTACTTCGTCGCGAAAGAGTTTCTGCCCGATCAACCTCCCGGTCCGCCGCAGGGTCCTCCCAAACCCCTCGACGATGGGATCATTTGCGCGCATCTGGAAGGGCGTCTCACGATCGGCCTTTATGCCATGAACCCGGACACGCAGCGATGCAAGTGGTTGGCGATCGATGCCGATTATGACCGGGCTTTATACGACCTGTGTGCTCTGCAGTACGAGCTTACCCAGAAAGGCATCGATGTCGCTGTGGAGCAAAGCCGCCGCGGTGGACATCTTTGGATCTTCCTGGCAAAACCATGTCTTGCCTTGGAGTGCCGCTTATTCATCTCTCATATTGCTCAACAATTGAAGGTGCCGATTAAAGGCAAGCGGAACGAAGAAGGGGCGATCCAGGTGGATGGGATCGAAATCTTTCCGAAGCACGACACCTTAGAGCCGGGTCATTTCGGGAATGGGTTGCGGGGGCCGCTCGGCGTGCATCAGGCGACAGGCCTGCGCTATTACTTCTATGGCGCTGATGACTTCACGCTGGATGCTCAGATTGTCTATCTGAATCAACGGCGCAAGCTAACCGAGGCAGAACTTCGGGCATTCGTTGACAAGCTGCCGCCGCCCGAGCCCAGATCATCGCCCCCAGTTCCCTTTCACCGGAACTCTCGCTTGGACGATCGTCCGCAGTTCTACATCTTGGATCACGTCCAGGTCGACACTCGGCGCATTGTCAGCGGCAATTATCAGGCCCCATGTCCTTCCTGTCAACAGCAGGGCCGGGACAAGCATGGCGACAATCTGCACATCAAAGTGTCCGATCCTCGTTTCTATGTATGTCGGGCCGGTTGCGACAAATATGCAATCCGCGCGGCTCTCGGCAGCCCCGTACCGCTTGCCGCCTCGGAAGGTGTCCGGTGATGGAAACCGCCGAGCACAAGTATCATCCGGAAAACTGGAAGCCACTCCAGCGGTGGCTTCCGGCACCGCTTTGTCGTACCCGCTTTTCCTGGATGTGGCATCAGCAGGGATACGAGTGCTATCGTCATCGCGATTCCGGCGAATTGCTCCATCTGGACTCGATGGGCCAGTGCTGGGATATTACCGAGCTTGGTCCCATCCCCGCCGATTTTGGACAACACTTCAAATGCTGTACAGGTCACGCTTACACGAGCGATTTGACGACGGCGGCGAGGCAAACTACAGACGCTGACAACGAAGATGACGAGAACGACGACGATCTGCCGTCTGTTCAGCCGCCGAATGGCGAGTCCTTAAGTCGAATCCTTCAGCAGTGGGCGGTGGAACAGGACATCGATCCCGTCAAACTCGAACCTCTTCTTTCAGAACTCTCGGTGTACAACACTCTGCTACTCGCAGAACAGGAGGAACAATGCAGCACGCTCTTGAAAACGATCCGGTGCTGGCTGAAATAGCAGTGAACGGGCGACCTTTACCTGGTCGGAAGGAGCCTTCCCCAGCTCGGAACGGACCGAGCAACGGCGAACGGCACGTTCTCGACGATCGCGGCGTGCCGTTGCCCGAAGAGTGCCGTCAGGGACTCAAGCTTGCGCGAATCTCCGCTTGGCGCGCGTTGAGCGTTGCTCCGAGTAGCAAAGGTCCTGTGGTGCGAGGAACAGAATCGGGCGGGGCCATCGAGCCGATTGGTCATTACGTGACCTTCGCCGCGGACGATGGCCAGCCGCTAGAGTGGTTGCATCCGCAGGACGCGATCGCTCCGAACCAAACGCACGCCGTCGTCGTGGCGGCGACGCTGGTGCGGATTGAGGTCTTTCGGCTGCAAAGGAACTATGAGGTCGCTATTACGAAGCACGCCACGAAGATTGTGAATGGTAAGCCAAAGCTGGTCAGCAGGATGGTATTCCGCGGTCATGGCTTTTTGGGTCTTGAACTGTGGAACAAAGAGAAGGCATTCCGTGGTGTCGTTCTACCGACGTTTAGTACACGAGGCGGCGATGAAGTGCCTGTGCCGGAGCCTTTCCAACCGGCATTGAAAGCCGCGGTCGAAGGTTCTTGCTGTATCGGATGCTGTCATTCCCATTATTTGCGGGCACGTATGAAGGCTACCGGGAGCGGCGTGTGATGTTCGGCATTGTTCGGGGTGGTCTCAAACAGATCGCCATCCTGGGGGTCGCGTCGTTGATGGCTGTTGCGCTGTTTCATGACGCCATTGCACAGGCCCTTCGAAAGGATCCGATCTTTCAAGAGGGCGACCGCATGGTGCAAGAGGGAAGGCAAATGTTGACTTCGCCGACCATGTACTTTGCTCCCAATCAGAATCTCGAGCGGCTGGACATCGAGCGATTGCGCCAGACCCGCGCCCGTCTCGATATCAGCATGTATGCGTTCACGGACCGGGAATTAGCGGGCGTTCTGAAGGAACTCGCAGAGAAAGGTTCTGTCGTACGGCTGTACCGGGACAAGGAGCAGTTTGAGACCGAACAGTCGCGTTCTCATCGCGGCCATCCGAGCACGAGCGATCTCCTTCGAGGCGTGGCGAGCATTCACATTCGCGTGAAAGGGGGTGCAGTCAGAGATCTCATGCACCAGAAAGACTATTGCATCGACTGTTTCAATGATTCTGGCCTACTCCGGGATGGTAGCGCGAATTGGTCGCTGGGATCCGAACGATATCAGGACAATTCCGTCTGGTTCACTACAGACCCCCGCGAAACGGACACCTACGAGCGCAAATTCGACCAGATGTGGACACGACCGTCCAACCTGGTTGTGCAATAAGGAGCCCTGGTGCATAGTCGTTCTTTCGGCAAACTTTTACTCGTCAGTCCATGGTTGGCCCTTCCGTTGTTCGTTGTCCCGGCACTCTGTTTCGCTCTGAATCGCGCCTCCTTCGTGTGGTCCCTTGTGGTGATCGGCCTGACCGGATGGAGGTGGCATGGGACAAGACGCGACACGACCGTGCCCGAGGCTCCCGCCAAAGGTGCTCTTTCCCAACTGGTGCTTGCAATATCTGTGATCCAGATGCTTGCGTTTGCCTGGATTGGAGCCGTGTGGGTGCTCGAAGGTATAGGGAGATTGATTATGGTCTCTCCCGTCGCAAGCCGAGTCGTGGCGTGGATTCAGGCACAGTGGTTCGCAGAACTGGCTGCCTGGTTGGTCTTGTTCGCCGTTGTCTGTGGGCTCTTTCGCTTGGGACGGCCGCTTCTGGCGTGGCACCGGCGCGCGGTTCGTTGCGCCGTCACCGTATTGCCTCAACGAGACTCGAGCCCACCAACTGCTCTGCCGTGTTCAGGTGACACCAATGATTCGGTGCATTAAATCTCTCGTTCGTCGAATCGAGCGAGAACTCTTTCCTCTTTTCTGGCATCCCGGTTCATTCTCCGGGCCGTCGCGCGTGTGGAGAATTCGCCATTACGACATTCCTTCCCGGACAAAAGACGAAATACGTCAGGGGCAAGGCGACCCGAGTAAATCCTCGCCTACCTCCAGTGCCGGGCCAAACGGGACATCGGAGGCAAATGTAGCCCGCTCAACGACGGTGTTGCCTCTCTCTGTTGTGCCGTTTCTATAGCTACACGAACGCCCCGTATCGGCGCAAGAAAGTGGCTCCTGACATCGACCTCTATTCCATCCGAGAGCAGCGTTGCGGCCGAAGGCTTCACAACAGCTTTGCCGATTGGCTGTATAAGAGACAGGATCGTTCAGAGGATGCTACGAGGCTGTCGAGATCTAGATAGAAAATTCATGTTTGAAAGGAGGGCCGCACAAATGGCGTCCCGCAGTGTAAACAAAGTAATTCTGATTGGACATTTGGGGCGTGATGCGGAAACGAAGTTCACGGCCGCCGGAAATGCGTGTACTCGCTTTTCGATCGCCACTTCACGAAGTTGGAAAGACCGGCAGAGCGATGAGTGGAAAGAAGAGACGAACTGGACCAACATCGTGGTGTGGCGCAAGGAAAATCTGGCAGAGTACCTCACCAAAGGAAAGCAGGTCTACATCGAGGGCAGATTGCAGACACGCAGCTATGACGGCCAGGATGGGAAAAGAGTGTACGTCACCGAAGTGATAGCGGAGGATGTCATTCTACTCGGCGGCCGTGGCGACGAGTCACCGTCCGGGATACGAGCACAGCAACCTGCCGGCAGACGAACGGCAAATGGGACCGGAAACGCCCGCGGAAACGGGTCAGCAACCGCCGTTCAAGAAGACGATGGATTTGAAAGAATGGGGATTACTGACGACGACGTGCCTTTTAGCCAGGTCTCTCCCGGTAACGCCGGGCGGGAGAGACCAAAAGTTTCTCCGGCCAACTGTGGTGCGGGTTGACGCCTGTTCGTTGTCCCGCGATTATTTCCCTTTCAGCAATGATAAACAGCGACGATAATCTCTCATCGGACCGTGGCTGGCGTGCCCCTCTACGTATTGCTTTTGGCTGCTCCTGGGAGTGGAGGCCTTACTGGCGGTCCGCTTCTATGTGGGTTAGCGTTTCCCGCAATTGGGTAAGAACAGGAAGAAGTCCCTATTCGGCTGGCACGCGGGTCACTTTTTCTTTTGGTGCGGCTCTTTGCGACACGCCGCAGACTCCGTGCAAGAACTGCTTATTCGATGATAGACAGCGACGGTGCAAGTGCCTGAAGTAGATCCCACCAACAGAAAATCCCAATCCCGTGTCTCGGCACCTTTGGCCGCTCTCCTTGAAAGCGAGTGACCATCATGCAGGATTACGATGCTACGCTGAAGATCTTGCTCCAGAGCTCAGCCAGCTCGTGTCTGGCACAACTCTTCGGAGAAGCCCGCGCCGTCGGCGTCCCCCTTTCCGCTAAGAGCACGGGGATCGAGCGCTGGTTTGAATCCCGAACTACCGCAAGTACGAGCACCCCGTGCCGATTTGCTGGCTGAAACTTCCGTCGGAGAACTGCTTCACATAGAAATTCAGAGCAGCAACGACGGCAACATGGCAATTCGTATGGCCGAGTATGCCCTAGCCACGTATGCGAAGCACAAGCGTTTTCCCGTTCAACTTCTTCTGTACGTCGGCGAGACAACGATATCCATGAAGGAACGGTACGATTACCGGAAACAGGTACACCTGTTCTCGAATATCAATGCCGTTTTGTGGATATCCGGGAACTGGATGGCGAAGCCTGCTCGCGGTCCGTATCTCGGAGATCACATTCTGGCTATGCTCACGCGTCTCAGCTGGCAGCGTGCAAACGTGAAGCGCATTCTCCAGCGGATTGCGCAAGAACCGCCGGCAACGCGCGATACCGCTTTCACCCAGCTCATTATTCTTTCCGGCCTGCGCGGAATTGAGGAGATAATAAGAGAGGAGGCAAGTCGAATGCCTGTTCTGGCGAATATTGAAGACCACAAGATCATCGGCCCCGCCCTGCGGGAGGGCCGCAGACAGGGTGCGGAAGAGGTTCTGCGCACACTCCTCTCCAAGCCTTGTGGGTCGGCGCCCGTGTGGGTCGAGCGCCGTCTTGCCGATTTGACGATTTCCGAGCTGGACGACCTGGCGGTCCGTCTACTCGATGCCGCGCGCCTGGAATCGTTATTTCCAGAACAGTAATTCCCTGGCTGCACTCCTTTTGCCGGAACACTTCCGGGCTGGTGGCGCTATCTTGGCCGGATTACGAGGGCCTGAAAGAGATCCTTGAGGAGGAAGTCAATCACTATGGCTTTAGACCTGGACGAATTAGTCCCGCAAAATAAAGTACTGGGACCGGCCCTATCGCAAAGATAAGGAAGAAAGGGAGCTCAGGGTCATTCGACGCCAACTCGAGCGCCGTTCGGCTTACTGCCATCTTGGGCCGAAAGCCGATTTGCATCGCCATGGCGCAGGCGAACTGGATGATCTATCTGTTCATGTTTTTGGATGTTCAGGCCATCGAACAATTGTTCCCCGAAAAGCAATTCCTAGCGCAACAGCCCTTTGCGCAGGCGCTGTTCCATCTTCTTGTCAGTGCCGCATCTTGTTAAGGCCGCTCTGTTTGCACAAGCGGCTTTCTGTCCTACAGGGTGTGCGGAGGCATGCACTCAACTCCTCTCTAGTCCGTTCCTGACGCATCTGCTTCCAAAGCACAAATGCGGCTAGGTCCACCTTCCTACTTTTGTCGCCAATCACAATTTAATAACCCGAGACCATCGAGGTACAACTTATGCTCATCGTTCCGACGCGCACCGATTCGGTGCATTTCGACGAGGCCGCTCACGTGTACACCGTCACCGGTGTGCAGCGTCCTAGCGTTACACAGATCCTGAAAGACGCCGGGCTGATCGATGTCACCTGGTATACGGACGAAGCTCGCGAACGGGGCAAGGCCGTTCATTTCGCGACGCAGTTTCTCGATGAAGACGATCTCGACTGGGATACGGTCCTCCCGAGCTATCGCGGTTACGTTCAGGCTTGGGAGCGGTTTAAGCGGGAGTCGCACTTCCAGATCGGTCGTGACTCGGAAGGCAACCTCCTGATTGAATACCGACTCTTCCATCCCGTTTCGGGTTACTGCGGCATGCTCGATCGGCTCGGTACGATCGGCACGGCCGAGTATCTTCTCGATATCAAGACTGGCGAACCCCAGGACTGGCACGGCTACCAGCTAGCCGCGTACTCGCAGTGTCTTCCCCATCCACACTCCCGTAAACGCATGACCGTTCATCTTCGGACGAACGGTTCGTATTCGACGCGCGAGCACCAGCTAACCACGTTTCCTTACGACTGGCAGGTGTTCGCCGCGGCGGCCGTCATTTGGCAAGCAAAGCACAGAAAGAGGAATTCTCATGGCTACACCCGTACCGCTATTTCCGCAGCGTAATCTCTTTTCCACCTCATCGGCGCAATCTCCCATACTCCACATCATCCGGCACGTTGCCGAGCAAGGGAGCGCCGTGGAACTCAACGAGGAAGAGGCGTGGACGGCTGAGCTTCGCAAGTCTCCAGACGATGCGAACTCAGTGAACTCCCCCGCCGGCTTCAAGGAGCGTACCAGTGCTCTGCAGCAACAAGTCACATCGCTCTCGTTCACAACCGTCGAGGACCTCGGAAAAGCGAACGATCTGCTGACATTCGTTCTTTCATTGAAGGACGAGATCGAGCGCTACCACGAACCGATGAAACGCCCTTTGAAGGAGGCGCATGCCGCTGCCTGCGAAGCCGAGCATGAGGATCTCGATCCGGTCGTCGTACTTGAAAAACGGCTGAAGCAAGGGATCGCAGCGCTCGACTTAAAAATTCGGCAACTCGAAGCAGAGGCTGCGCGGGCGAGAGAACAAGCTGTTGCTGAAGCCGGCTCTGCAATGCAGCAGCAAATGATCGAGGCAGCCCGGCAATCAGGAGCTTCGGAGGAGGTCCTGACTTCGCTCGGGGCGATGCAAGTGTTGGTTCCGATCGCGGCACCGGATTCGTTTGTCAGGCCAAAAGGATACTCGACGCGCGATCAATTCGAAGTCGAGGTGACCGACATTCTTCTCCTGGCCAAGGCTATTGTCGCGAGCCGCGTGCAGAAGGAAGTTCTACAAGCAAATATGAAGCTTCTTGCCGCGATGGCGAAAGCATCCAACGGAGACCTCGAAATCCCGGGGGTCCGGATTTCGAAGAAGCTAAGCGTTGCAGGAAGGAGGGCGCAATGAGTGCGACGGCAACAACGATCAATCGCAGCAAGCTGTACGGCGTGCTGCACGAGGCGAGTGGTCGCCCTATCGTACGGCAGGTACGAGTTCTGAAAGTGGGGATCGGTGTTCCCACTGGGCCCGATGTACATGTGTGGATCGATACGAACCGCCAATGGTGCATCGAGGTCGGAAGCTATGTCAACGGTAAGCGCCAGAGCCAGGTCAAGCGGCTCGATCAACGCGCCGACGCCGAAGCGTTCTACGCACAACAACGAAAAACGGCACCGGAACGAAACGCGCCAGGGAAACTTCCGTACTTCACGTTCCTGCATACCGATGTGCAAGGAAAATTTGTGCATGACTTCGACACCATCGAGTTGCACGGACCGACACCGACTGAAATCGACATCGTTTTCCTGAACGAGAACGCGTTCGACGCGTCGTTTCAAGCATGGTCCTCCTCGAAATTGCTCTGCGAAGGGAACGGAATCGACGCACGCCGCAATGTGGAGTGGCCGCAGGCGCCCGAAGAACGGGTCTTGGCGGAGCAAGCCCGGAAGCAAAATCAGCGGTTCTTCCCGATTGTGAGCCGCTGCTATACGGCGGGCTGTCGCTTTGCGATGGGCGAAAAGCGACAATGCAAGCCGCACGGCAAATTGACGTTTCAACTGATGAATGCGCCGACACTCGGAGGCTCCTGTCAGTTCGATACAACGGGTTTCCGGTCAATTGCCCAGTTGGCCGGCTCGCTCGACCAGATACGGCTCATGACCGGCAGAGGTAATCCGGAAACAGGCAGCGTCGCCGGCATACCGCTCAAGTTCGTGCTGCGCCCATACAAGGTACAAGTCGGCGAAAAGAGCAGTATTCAATACGGTGTAAGCCTGGAATTTCGGGCCAAGAGTCTCGAAGAAATGGCTCGCCTGCTGCATGCGCACACCAACGAGTTCCGGCAGTTCGTCGCGTTACCCGCAGTGGCCGGCTCAGGGGAACACGAATCAGCAACTGCCATCCCGGAAGAGAACTCCTGTGTGACGGAGGAACCAAGGACCGGTCCTGCCGTGATCGATGCAGAGGAAGAGGCATCCGAAGCCGCAGCTATGACTGGAGAGTTTTACGGCCTGTTTCCAGAGCAATTCGATACGGAGTCTCCTCCGGCGTCCAGTGCGCCACAGACCGGTATGCCCCGCCGCCGCTCCGAAGCACATCGCTAAGCCCTAGCCTGATCGCGATCCGGCACAGCTCGAATCACTTCACGGCTGTGCCGGGTTTCTCCTGACCGTGACCTGTTATCAATGACTTAGGAGCGCGTTTGCATCATAAACGCCGATCCTTATACTCGCAGAGACAGGGATACAAGGAGTATCAGTACCTAATGAACAATCTATTAATCGAGTCTCCCAGCGACGACGCAGCGGTACCGCCGGATTCGAACAATGATCCAGCGGGCGACATCGTGCGGGTGTATCTGCGCGATATGCGTCAGCTCCCGCTACTCACTCACGAGCAGGAGATGGCGCTGGCTCGCCGCATGGAACAAGCCACTAGAACCATTCTGAAGGCCGTGTCCCGCTCCCGTGTCACCGAGCGGATGCTGGCCGAAACACGGGTGGCCGTCGCTTCCGGAGCGATGCCCATCACGGATGTCCTGACCTGCTCGGAGGAAGCGGAGCTCGACCTCAGTATCGAGGAAGATACGGCCGCTTCCGACAGACTGGAAGTGCAATTCTCAAGCGCTGTTTCGAAACTGGAGCAACTGCGGAAAGCCATAGAGCGCCGCACGGTTGCCGCCAATTTCCAGAACGGAGCCCAACGGAAACGGCGTACGCGGCGCGTCCCGACGCGCGCGCGAATGTTAGTGGCCATCTCCAAAGAGATCCGGAGCCTCCCGTTTACTCTGTCTTTTCGCAGCCATTTGATCCGCAAGCTTCGGGAAACCGAGCAGTCTCTTCACTCTGTTTCGGAACGACTGACGAAGGTCACGGACTTGGCGTTGGCAAATTCTCTTCTCGAAGAGCGAGAGCGGCTGGAAACGCAGGCCGGAGCGACCGGCCAACAATTCGCCCAAGCGATGACTATCATTGCCGGTGCCGAGCGCGATTGCAATTCCGCTCGGGAAAAGCTGGCCGAATCCAACCTTCGTCTGGTCGTATCCATCGCCAAACGCTATGCGCGGTCCGATGCGGGCCGTTTTCTCGATCTCATCCAGGAAGGCAATATCGGTCTACTGCGCGCCGTTGACAAATTTGATTACCGACGCGGTTACCGCTTCTCCACCTATGCCACGTGGTGGATTCGGCAAGCGATCAGCCGCGCGCTTGCGGAGCAAAGCCGGACCGTCCGGATTCCGGCGCATGTGATGGAGACCATGCAGCGCGTGTCCCGAACCCAGAAGCAATTACAGCAGCGCCTGGGGCGGGAAGCGACGGTCGACGAGATCGCAAGCCACCTCTCCATGAGCGCGTCCGACGTGCAACGATTCCTGCGCATCGGACACGATACAGTCTCGCTGCAGGCGACCGTGGGCGAAGACGAAGATAGCAGCCTCGGACAGTTTATCTGGGACATTCGCGGGTTGCCGGATCAACACAAGGTCGCCGATGCAGTGACTCACAAGGCGCTCAACGACATCACGCGAGAGCGACTCAAGCAAGTCTCGGAAACCATCCTGAAGAGCCTCAGTAAACGCGAACGCATGATCATCGCGCTGCGTTACGGCTTGGAAGATGGACACGAGCATTCGCTCGATGAAATCGGTGATCGGTTCTCCGTCAGCCGCGAACGCATTCGGCAACTGGAAACGGTTGCCCTGCGGAAACTGCGTCACCCGCGGCGCAGTTGCCGGCTCCAGACTTACGTTAACGCTACGTTCGGGTAAACCGATGCCATGACGCTGCGCGATATACCCCCTGATGCAGTCGGTATCTCGTGGGCAGAGTGGCAGGAACACCAGAGAAAGCGCATCTTTGCCGAAGCACCGAACGTGGTTGTGCGGCCCAACTGGTTGACCAGGTCACTCAAGGCGACACTTCTCAACGGAAATAACGAACCGTTTGGGAAGAACAGACTGCTTCTTTCTCGCTGAATCAGGAGGTCACGTTTTGACAATCGGAACGAAGAGCATTCTGTATGGAGCCCATTGCTTCTTCATCCACCCCTTGACACTAGCAATTGCTTGGACAAGACTATTCGGCTTCCCTTGGGATCCGAGAATATGGGTTGCCCTCGGCGTGCATGATTTTGGCTACATTGCGTGTCCTAACATGGACGGCGCGGAAGGCGAACAGCATGTACGGCTCGGCAGCAAAATTATGTCGTCTCTGTTCGACAGAGCCGCCACTCGCACCCTACCAGGCGCGCTTAGCCGGTTTTGCGATCGCGTTTGGGGTTATCAACCAGAAGGCCAGTCTTGGGCGCATTTCTGCCTCTACCATAGCCGTTATTTCGCGAAACAACGGAACCAACCCGTTTCGCGTTTGTGTGTCGCAGATAAGCTTGCCTTCGCCGTGACTCCTCGCTGGCTCTATCTCCCGATGGTGATCTGGACCGGGGAGATTCGCGAGTACCTGGAGAACGCCCAGCGATGCCAGACCGGATGGTCGGAAGACGCAGAAGGGGTTTGGCTAGATTCCAAAGCGTGGCATCGATCACTTCGGATCGAACTCTTACACTGGGTTGCTCAGTATCGAAGAAATCAGCGGCAAGGCAATACTATGTGCGTCGGTGGAGTGCGGCCGCGTGCCCGTAAACTCGCTGTCTGAAGTAATTCGAATACTACGCTATGAAGCTTTCTTCTTCGTATTGGGGCCACCCCACTTTAGTCACAGCGGTGAGCTGTCGCCTTCCCCTAGATCGTCGAGAACCAATGAGCAAATAGACGCGTGGTTCGCCTTCTTGTAACCCCGAACATCTCACTTCTCGCAAGACTAGTTTTCTGGAGTTAAGTATGGCTCTATCGTTAAGCCAGCGGCTGGAATACGGTGCTAATGTGCTCAAGAGCTCGAAGTACGACGGCTTAGAACGGGCAGTCCGGAGTTGCACCGAGTAGTCGAACACAACGTGATCGCACGCGAACTAAATGAATGGGCCGACGATCGCCATCCAGCCGGACAAACGCTGGGCCTGTTGCCATGAAGAACCCATCCGCCACTCATTACACAACAATCAACGGAATCACCGCTTTCTGTGGTATCCGCAATGTCTCGGTCCGACCCTTGCAGCTAAGCTATGTGAAGGCTGAAGTGCCTTGGTCTTTTTCCGACGGTCACTCCTTCATCTCAAGGATTGCCCATGAGTCTCGACCTCAAATAGGCCCGAGAGGGTCGCGAGCGTATGAAAGTACGATGCCAGGCGATTGCGACCAAATACTTCGCTTCAGATCGCGCAGTTAATACCCGCAGTCATCACGAGCGGCGGTCCCTGAGCGGACGGGGCTCGGTCAGAAACAATGTGCGAATCATTGAAGCACCGCGACCGGTGAACCGCCGCGCGCTGCACATCTTCCTTCATGAATGCGCGCATCACTTATCTGGGCACTTGGCGGACCGCAAAGCAACACACGTTCACGAGAGAGAGGCAGAGCAATCGGCACACGGCACCATGCGTTCCGAAGGCTTGTCTGTTCCCCGCAAGGAACCCAGCGTGCAAGAAAGTACGTTGCTCTGAAGATTCGCCGGACTCTAAAGCGCCGAGCCAAGGCCATCGATCCTGAGGCGGCGCGATTCGCAGGTGTCAAACCACGAAAGGAATGATGATGGAAAGTTCTGAGAAACAGAAAGCGGTCCGTCAAGTAAAAGACTGGATCAGACAGAACCGCGCCGAGTTACGGACGGCCGGTGTTCACACCATTGTGGCTTTTTACAGCGGCGAGGGCGATGAGGGCTGCCTCGATAGTTATCTCGAAGTTGTTAATTCGGAAGGTAAAGCAGTAAATACGAAGATCGTGGATGGCTTATATCCGCTACTTGAGACGCTTCACGATGAAATCGCGCCCGAGGGCTACGAAAATAACGAGGGCGGCGGCGGTGAGTTTCGTCTCAATGTCGAGGCGGCAACCATCACGCATGAGTCGTATTATCTCACTGTCGAGCGCTCTTATAGCGCGCTCGAGGAGTACTGATGGCCCATCCGGTGGAACATGCCCAATCGAGTGCCCGTAAGTTCGGTGGTGTACCAGACGATTATCAACGCATCCACAATTGGTTCGACGAGAGTAAGAGCCAAGTGGCGGATTTTCGCCATAGAGCGTTACGGCACCATTGCGAAGGTATCTTCCAGGCGGAACGTTTGTTCGGCGCCACGATACAGAACTCGGATGGCAAAAAAATTCCGGTCCGCTATATCGGCGAGCAGCATGTGCGCGAGGATCTGGGCCGCATTCCTTCGTTCCAAGACTGGATTGCAGAGCTTCCCATTCGATCTTGGATGTATGGGCGCCGGCTGTCGGCTAGCGAAGAACACGGAAACGAGCTCAGGTCTGTCACTCAATCGCGAGCAGCCAACGGCAGCCAACAAAACCAACACAACCAATTCGAGGCCCTAATCTGATGAATATGTCCGAACTCGAAAAGCAGCGAACAATGGGAAAACCTTTTCCAGATCGACAGTCCGAACTATTTTATCGAGGAAAATGGGACCGCCCAAAAAAGAAAACGAATGAGCTCGGGGGCACGCGGCGGAACTACGGAATACTGGATAACGAAGTCGGGAACAGGTTCATTCAACGCATTCGGGGCCTTTTGCGTTATTACAAACCATCTTGCAAGGAGCTGCGTGGCTGGGCGCCATCGTTCGCAAGCGCATGCCGGAAATGCCCAAGGTGAAAACCCGTGCTCGATAAACCGATCGTCCTGAATTCCGTGCAGATTACCGCGCTTGCTCACCGGTTCAAAGAAGGAATACTTTTGCATCGTCTGGCGGTCAGGCCTGCTGACGCGAGAGTTGGCGGCGGAATTGGGATGAGAGGATGATGTGGTATTCCTCGAAAACGGCGGTCCCAAGCAAGGCTTCAGCAAGTTTGATCTGGATGTGGAGTACGGCGCGTTCGGGGCAATCTTCGAGACTGACCCGGACTTGAAGCAACGATTCGAACTCACAGGTGATAACTGCGAGGGCTTCGTCCTGAAGCGGACCGGGAATGGCGTTTTTCAGCTCACTTGGCGCATCAACTACCGCGGCGGCCCGCATCCTGCTCTGGCATATCTCGAGACAGTCGGCCGGGGGGGGGAATCCGCAGCTCAGATTGTTCCGCTCGAACAGCAGCGGTTGTTCACGGAGCCCCGCAGGAACGGTGCGGAAGACAGTGGCTCGTTACCGGTTGTTCAGCAATCGCCACGTTGCAAATGAAGGTGCATAAAGGAACCTTTTGGTAGACAATTGTGTGATGAGCGAAGTGCTCTATCATCAAAGTCCTGATACTCCGATGGGCGTGGCCCCACGCTCCTTTCTTGAATACTCAGCCTCGCGTGTCGGTCATATCTGGACGGACGAAAACCATGCGGCTTTGCTTCGTCATCTCGCTCAGGTCGACGAGCTCTGTATTGAAATTTGGAAACAGCTGCGGACCAATGATCGTAGACGGGGCGAATAGCGTGTCCGGGAACCACGCCGAACAAGGTAGCAAATACGGTGCGCTTGCATGAGTGACTATTATTATGGACTGCTTATCACACCGGGAGTTGATGTGGCGCGCATTCCTAAGGGTCCGTTGGCCTGCGGCTCTTTTGCCCACCGTCTTAAACCGCGAACCGCAGCCGCGGTCTGCCAGTCATTCATCCTCGACAGTCCGTTATCGCTGACGGCTTCACTCTTCATCGAGCAGGTTTGAGATTTGAAATAATTGCAAGTCAACCGGTGAAAGGCGGATTCCTCATGAAATCGATTCTTACTTTTCTTCTGACAGGATCAACTTTCTGTTATAGCTTCGTTTCACAATCGGCACCCCGGCCTAAGATAATTCATCGGCTCGGCTATCAGGAGTTTCAGCAGGTGACGCACTTAACACACCCGCTGTTTGTCAGGCAGATTGACGGTACGCGCGCCTACATCAATAATGGAGATCTGGTGCAGTTCCGGCAGATCATCCCAGACGGGCTAGGGCATGGTCTGTTCTTCGTTATCGGGCAGATTTCCCGGAAAACCTTTGTTGTCGAGGCAGATGCGGCGGCCACGCGGTTGCTTTTGACCGGTACAACGGGATATTGGCGCATAGATCCCAAATGACTGAAGGCGATGCTGAGCAGCAGCATCGCAGGCCTATCTATACTGCTGCTGCAACGTATCTTGCCTTGTGTGCGCCTGGATTGCGAAGGACTCCAGCGCCAGAGGCGTAAATAGGAAGCAACTGCTCGACGGTAATGTAGTCCTCATCGGCTACGCCAACCGCCCTCTGCATATCTCGTGCTTCGCCTATCCGACACTCGATCGGGAAGACCTTCACGCCATTCTCAAGCAGCCAAAGTGTCCTAGTGACCCCGTTGGTAAAGCTGATATATTCGACCGAATTGCCTTCGTAGCCCTCGAGACGTGTGAATAAACCGTGCCAGCGAGAATAGATTGGGATTTTCCCGGTGTAGGTGTTCACGTGGGGCTTCGCTAGCGGCACGGAATTGTCGGCACCATATGAAAAGCCTTCCTCGGCGTGCTGGTCTTTGCGGTTCGCGCGCTAGCTGACTTGGCCAGCGGCCTTATTCATACGGACTGCGCCGCCAAAGTGTAAGGAATTTCTCCGCGTCGACCTCGACCACCGCACGCTCTTCGTTGGGCGTCTACAGTCATCAGACGGCGCTCAGTCTCTACGATCTGTCGGACGTGAACCCGTCGAAGCTCCATATGACTGTGCCCACCGATTTCCGGCGCAACAGCGATATTCTTCATATCCTGGTGCTGCATTACGCCGACCTCTCCGAAGGCGATGCGCAGACGGCGCAGGGCTTTTAGTTCACCCGCCCTCTACGGACGATTCTTGATGTGATTGAGGCTGCGGCGGTCGAACGCAACTTCATCCGTCAGGCTCTGCGGCAGGCTGTTAATCGTGGTCTGATCACTCGTCACTAAATTCGGAACGCGCAGATGAGCAGACCTGCGCGCGAGATTGTCGAGGAAGTCCTGCGGCGAGCAGCATAATGGAGACGCCCAGAAAGTACTTAACGGCAGGAGCATTTCGAAAGGCGCTGGAGGAGCGCCTGAAGAAGACGTCTCAAACTGAACAGATCGATCTCAATCGCTTGCGGCGCCATGTGTCATTCGACCGTTTGCTGGCCCGACTGTTTCACGCCGAAAACTTCTCCCTGGGCTTTGAAGGACGGCCATGCTTTGGAACTGCGGTTCAAGGCCGCACGATCAACCGCGCTCGTTCTCGAATACTCAGCCTCTCGCGTCGGCCGGCTCTGGCCGCCGAGAAGTCTCTTTTAGGGCATAATCCGGTTCCTTGAAAGGAACCGGATAAAGAGAGCCCTTTGCCTCGTCGTTGCGAATTGCATGATCTTCGCCGCTCATTTTCGATTCACGCGACATCTCATGACGGCCTTTCTCTACGGCGACGAGCGAGCCACCGCTTCGAACTTAGCAGGGGTCATGTAGCGTAGGGCAAGTGCCGCCAGCCTCTTCTTGTGAACCTGCGGTCATCGTGCTGACAAGTTATGCAGCGTCGGCTATGCCGCAATGTGACAACGCCCCAGGCGCTGTTCCCCATTTACAGCTCTATGCAATCCGTTTCATCAAGTGATGTGCCCGTTCCATTTCTTGCGCCACTTCGCGCCGAGCATCACGGTCCAGGGGTCTGTCGGCGCCGAGAAATTCTTCGTAGACCAACATTCCTGGCGAGACACTCTCTTTGAAGTATTCGTGAAGGATCTGCGATACGCGTTTGCCAAGCGGCGGATCGGACTTGAATTGGCGGTGAAATGCTTCCCTGAACTGGGCAGTATCCAAACGTGCCGAGACGATCGCCACGATGTCGGCTGCGTGGGTACGTGCTTCTTCGCGATCATGCCGGGCCTCAGCTGGACCGCGGGTGTTTCGATAACGGTCGTCGAGCGCCAGCAGTTTCAACATGACTAACGCATGAGGTTTCGTCACGCGCAGCAACGCGGTGGATTCCGAGCCGTCCGGCAACCTGCCCGTTAGCTGATGGAGTTCCGATTCGGCCACTGCAATGGAACCGCCGGTACATGCGCGCGCATGGACACCTTTCTGAACATCCACGCGGATGTCGCGTTTGCCTCGCTTAAACTCTTCGGGAGCCATAAATTCAATTCGCATGGTTTCGGGGCTGCCGGGAATTGGCTTTTCGAATTGGAAATTACGGGAGCCATCGACTACCGCATATCCCAGGTTTTCCAGTTGAGCACCCAGCAATAGCTGTTTACCACGCAGCTTTACTACATCGAGAACGAAGTCGATGTCCCTGGTTGCGCGCGCCCGCTCCATAATGAATTTCATCGCTTGCGCACCCGCGACCACGAATTCATTGGCCGCCGGCCCCAGCGCATGGAGGAGTTCCAACAAGTACGTCCTCTGCGGTTCAGGGATCACACAGTTCTCCATCGAGGCTGAATTACATTGTCCAGTAAGTACTCGGCTTGTTTCAGATCGCGTCCACCCCGGGCGTGGAGATCCAAATAGGCTTGAATCGACGAGACGACCGGCGCCGTTCCGGCCTGCTTCGAGTACAGGAATACGCCGGCATCATAGGGCATGATGACTCGCAGGGGGGGGCCATGATTTGCTTGCGACTTGAGTTCGCGCAGCTGCGTATTGGTCGTTTCATTGAGCACAAAAACATCGACCACATCGATATCGACGAATGGTGCATCGGGGGTCGTTGCTATTGCTCCGCTGAATGCATACGGGCCTTGAATCATTGTGCCGATCCCGCTCGCGATGGAAGCCAAATCCCGTCCAAACGGGTTACCGGTTCGGAAGGAACTCCGCAAACGCCAGCGGTATCGTTCCTTATACCTCTCGGCCCATTGTTGAAGAACACGCAATGGTTCAGGGACGATGACCGCGGTTCCCCGCCGGCGTACCGCCAGTTGCTCTTCCAGACCGCCCACGGCTTTAGATACCGAGCCAAGGCTGATTGTGAAATCGACCATCACTCCTGGAAATAGTTCCCTGAATCGGGCGCCTTCTGTCTCAAGCTCGCGGGCAATCTCGGAGACGGCCCACGTTTGCGGTTTCTCCAGAAGAACACGGAGGACGCGAGAGAAGCGGCCAGAGAACACGTTGACAGCGCGTGCGTTCTCAGGCGCCACGTCGACTTTACTGCGCGCGCGCATCCCGCTCCGCTGTAGAGTGAACTTACCGGGAACATTGATAAAAATATTGCCCGACAGGTCTAGGAAGTCAATTCCATGCTGAATGCAGAAGGCTTGAGCCTGGGGCGATAGAAGGGGTGTAATCACAGCAACCGAAACATCGGGGCGCAGCGCTTTCAGCCTTCGAATCCAAGGTCCGATTTCCTCGAGTAATCGAGGAGAAAAGGTTGACTTGATTTCTCCGAGTACTTGAATTCGGTTGGGGCCGGAGAGAAGTTCGAAGCTGATGTCGAATGGCTGGTCGGGCTGTGCGCTCACATTTTGAATCGATACTCCTGCCAACCCTTTCACGGGTTGCTGGCCGCAAAGCGCCTCCGCCACTGTTTGCTCCGTGACAGCTATGGCGTTCATCAGCTATAGTTTCCCAATTGGGAAATAAAATGTAAAGGAAATATTTCCTATATGACTATATTCCCGATTGAGAAAGCTTGTCGGGTCTCTGTTCTCATTCTTCCAACACAACAACCCAAGTGACCTCTCCCTGGCCAAGATATGCTTTAGCTCCCGGCCAAACTATACCTTAATTTCACAACATTCATTTCTTCGAAGGAGAATTGCAAATGGCACGCCTGGGTTCCCGCCTGAAGCTCGGATACTATCCACTGGTCGAGAATGAAGCCAACCGCATCCGGCAGTTTCTGCAGTTTCCGCAGGCCTGCGCCGTTCTCGATCCGTGCGCCGGAACCGGTCGCGCCCTGGAGTTCATTGCCGGTGCTACCGGTGCCCGGCTGTATGGAATCGAGCTCGATGCGTTCCGGGCAGAAGAGGCTCGGGCAACTCTCGATCATGTGATTCAGGGCAGCACCTTCGATGCCCACTCGCCTGTGGAGTCGTACTCTCTGCTTTACCTCAATCCGCCCTACGACGACGAAATCCACGACCATCGGTCGCGCCGCAGCGAAGTCGTGTTTCTGGAGCAGTGTTTCCGCTGGCTCGTGGTGCGAGGTGTACTGATCCTCGTCATCCCGGCCCCGCGCGTCGCGGTTTGCAGCAGCATACTCGCTTCGCATTTCCATGACGTCGCACTCTATCGTCTAACGGATCCAGAATCTGCTAAATACAAACAAGTCGTTCTCTTTGGTATCCGGCGTACACGTTACGAGCGCGAGCGCCTGAAAGACCGTGAGTTCCAGGCACAGCGGAATTTCTTGTCTTCCGTCGCGGCTGCTTATGCGAAAATCAACCCGCTTGGCGATCGACCAGACCGCCTCTATAGCGTACCGGCAGGATCTGCCGCCGTCCGGTTGACCTACAGCGGTTTGCCGTTCGATGCAGTCGAAGACTTGCTGCCGTCGTCGCGAGCGTACCGGGAAGCTGTTCGGAGCGTTTTCGCTCCGCCCATCCACATTGCCGGGCGGCCGCTCACCCCATTGCACGAAGGGCATGCCGGTATTTTAAGCTGCAGCGGCCTGCTCAATGGCGTGTTCGGACAAGGCAGTCTTCGCCACGTCGCCTGCTGGCAAACCAGCAAAAAGATCGACCATGTGGAAGAGACCGACGAGCGCGGCGTGACGACCCTGCGCGACCGCGAACGGTTCACGCAATCCCTTACCTTGATCTACGCAGACGGCCGTACAGCCGAGCTCTCGGAGGACAACGATGCAGAACGCGCACCTACGCCTCGGCCGGCTTGAATACATCAAACCGGCCGTTTCCCAGAAGTCCATATCGACTCACGTGACCGTGGCGATGGATCGGCTGATTATCGAGCCTGCTGGCGAGTCCAGCCGGGCGCCGCGATGCCATCTGCTCTCCGCGTTTGGCGGCGAACAGGAGATGGCGGCAATCCATGCCGCCATCTCGGATCAGGCCAATTTCCGAGTGTCCGGCCCCGACTTCTCCGAACTGGTCGTCAGTTTGGGCGAGCGGGCGCACACCTTTCGCGGTTCCGTCCAAGCGCTTGGCCGTCGGCAACCGATCCGGCATGTCGTCGCGGTGTCTCGGGAGTTATTCGAGACACAAGCAGGCGGGAATGCGCAGGCAGACCGCACGATCGTTTACAGTGCAGAACCGGAGCTCTTGACATACCGTCTCGGGGTGCGGTTCGGTGTTCCCCTCCTTCCATGCTGGAGCGCCTGGCTCGCAAAAGAATTGAGATTCCAGAAGAAAATTCAGGAGCTGCCGGGTCTTGGTTGCCGTCCGGCGCTCGTGCGGGCCACAAAACAGGAATTGCTCAATCTGGTCGCAGCGGCTCTGAAGAGCGGCAGTCTCTCTATTCCGGCAAACCCGTTGCTCGACTGGAACGTCCCGCAGGCCTTTACAGTAGAAGATCGCCGATAAGGCTCTACTCCTTCGTTCCACTTCCCAGCACCATCCACGCGCAGCTTCTGCGCGGCCCTGGTCAGGAGATCTTGTGCAAGACATTCTCAGCATCTCAGATTACCTGCGCACCTTCTCGCACGAGATCGGAGAACAGGTTGTTTCCCGTTTCCCGCCCTTACACCGGCCGGGGGACCCGGTTTCCCCGTATTTGAGGCGGTTGCAGCGTCAGCCGTTTCCCGGCCAGGAACTTGCCATCATGGGCATCGTGAAGGCTTGGGAAAAGCAAGCGAGCGCTTTGGCCATTGCCGAGTGCGGAACCGGCAAAACGCTGATCGCCCTCGCGAGCATCTACGCCCATGCCGAGGGCAACCCCTTCACCGCGATTGCCATGGTCCCGCCGCAACTCGTGCTCAAATGGGCGCGCGAGTGCTTTCTCACGATACCCGGCGTCCGGGTGTTTCTGGTCGACGGAGTGCGCAACGGTGTCGGCTCGAATGGCTATTCCGGGGTGAACGAAGTCCGCTTCCGTAACGGCCACGTCCGAAGGGAGGGTCTGAAGACCACTCTGAGCGATCTCCGCCTGGTCAAGGGACACCGCTCCGCGCGCGAACGTTGGCGGAGCCTCTGCCCCGGTCCGGCGCTCTTCATCGTTTCGCGCGAGCGTGCCAAACTCGGCTACTTCTGGCGGCACACCTATCGTGTGTCGCGCTCCGGAGGATTCAGCGGATGCGTGGTCAATCCCGATACCGGGAAGCCGATCCTTACCTCGGACGATCAACTCCGCGCTCCCGACTTCCACAAGGCGAAACATGCCGAAGTGGTGATGCCGGACGCCGAAGCGCCGGAGAAAAGCCGGCGGATGTTTTTCAGCGCGTTGTGGCAGGCGGACGGCGAACGAATTCGCCGTGCCGCGCCTGTCGATTTTATCGGCCGTTATCTCAAGACCTTCTTCGATTACGCCATTGCCGATGAAATGCATGAACTGGCCAACGACACCGCTCAGGGACAGTCGCTCGGTACGCTTGCCTCTTCGGCGAAGCGAACGCTTGCGTTAACCGGTACCTTCAGCGGCGGCTATGCGGACGAGGCTTTCAATAACCTGTTCCGGCTGCATCCCCAAAAGATGCTGGCTGCCGGTTTCGAATACAGCCAGTCCGGGCTCCGCTCGTTCGCCGAAGCGTACGGCGTTCTCGAGCACATCACGACCATCGAACCGATGGATAACGCCTGCTCGGAAGCGCGCGTCACAAAACAGGTGAAGCGCCGCCCCGGAGCATCGCCGCTGCTGTTCGGGCATTTCCTGATGGATACGGCGGCGTTCCTGTCGCTCGAAGATATCGCCGGGGCGCTTCCCGCCTATGAAGAAGACGTTCTGACCGTCCGCATGGACCCGGAACTCGACAAAGCGTACCGCTCGCTCGAGGAAGACCTCAAGAAGGCACTTCAGGAGTACGGGCCAAGCCAGTCGCTTTTGAGTGTGGGGATGAACGCTCTGCTGCTCTATCCCGACCGTCCGTTCGACATGGGCGACCTGACCGCGTCTATTCAAGATCCCGAGAGCGGGCAACGGGAGAAGATCCTGATTTCCCGTCCAGAGGATCTCGACCGCGCCGTGCGCTATGCAAAAGAGCGGCGGCTGCTCGATGAGGTGCGCGCCGAGCTGGCGCAGGGCCGCAAGTGCCAAATCTTCGCGGTCTACACACAGAAGCGGGACGTGACGCAGCGCCTACACGATCTGTTCGAACGCGAGGGCATCCGTGCCGAAGTGCTGACGACGCACATTCCGCCGGAACGGCGCGAAGCGTGGTACGAGGAGAAGCTGAAGCATGGGATGCAGGTCTGTATCGCCCACCCGCGATTGGTGATGACCGGCCTGGATCTGCTGGAAATGCCGACGATCTTGTTCTATGAAACGGGCTACTCCACGCACGTTCTCCGGCAGGCAAGCCGGCGCAGCTGGCGCATCGGGCAAAAGAAGCCCGTGCGCGTCTGCTACATGAGCTACGCCAATACCGCGCAGGAACGCTGCCTCCGGCTCATGGGCAAAAAGATGCTGGTTTCTTTGGCTCTCGAAGGCAAGCTCGCCCACCACGGCCTCACCGCCATGGAAGAGGACGACGATGTTCTCACCGCGCTTGCGCGCGAACTCGTGACCGAGAAAGGCATCGGCGAGTGCGCGGCCGCTGTTTGGAAAAACCTCAAACAGCAGCAAACGCATCAGGCAGTGGTTCCTGCCCGGCCCATTCCAGAACGAGTCGAAGAACCCAGTAGTTTTGTTCCATTCGTCGAGCAGACAATGGTGGCGCCAGTACCCGTTCCGTCACAGCGGGCCGAACAGCTTGCGTTTACGTTCTGAAACGAGATCACGGGATGCGATCGTATCGCATTCCGTGCCTTCAGCGGCTATTTCCTTGTGTTTGTCTCGCTCACGCTTTTACTTTAGGAGTTTTCATTGAAACCATCTCATCTGTATCGTGCCATTCTCTCTCTCATTCAGGAACAGGTTCCGCTGCATATCTGGGGCTCTCCCGGCGTAGGCAAGTCGCAGATCGTCGCCGAGGTGGCGCGCGACTTGCAATACGCCTTCTTGGACGTCCGCGCCTCCCAATTGGACCCTGTCGATTGGCGCGGGATTCCGCATATCGACGCCGGCGAAACCCGGTGGGCGACACCGGGTTTCCTGCCGAAGACCGGACGCGGCATTCTCTTCCTCGATGAGCTAACCTCCGCTCCGCAACTCACGCAGGCCGCCTGCTACCAGCTCGTCCTCGACCGTAAGCTGGGCGAGTATTCGCTCCCGCCGGACTGGGTGGTTTTGGCAGCCGGAAACCGTGCCTCCGATCGGGGCGTGCATTTCGCCATGCCGCGGCCGTTGCGCAACCGCTTCGTGCATCTGGAACTCGAAACCGATGTTCAGGAATGGTGCCGGTGGGCCCTTCGGAGCAACATCGTGCCGGAAGTGATCGCGTTTTTACGCTTCAAGCCGGAACTGCTGCACGCGCCGGGAACATCGGACGCCAACGCTTGGCCCACGCCGCGCGCCTGGGAGATGGCGTCGAAAGTCCTGCGCGGCACCAGCAAGGGAGTCAACGCCGAACTCGAATACGAGCTGCTCGCAGGAACTGTGGGCGAGGGAGCCGCCGGCGAACTGATTGCGTTTCTGCGGCTGTATCGAGAACTTCCCGCGATCGACCAGATTTTTCTCCACCCGGACCGGGCGCCGGTGCCAGCCGAGCCTTCGGCCCAGTATGCCGTGGCGACCGCCATTGGGCGCTATGTCACCGACCAGTCGTTCGGCCGCGCCGTCGCGTATCTCAACCGGCTTCCGGTCGAATTTAAGGTTCTTGCCGTGCGGGACGCCAGTCATCGCGATCCCGCACTCTGCCAAACGCCGGAGTTCGTCGCGTTCGGCGTACAACACGCGGAGGTGATTCATTGATTACCGAAAAAGCCATGCTCGTCGCGGTCCACATCAGCGTGTGGACCGCGACCAAGCACGATAAGGATGTCAGCCGTCTGATTGCTGACCAGCACGGCGCTCACGAGAGCGCCGGCCGCTACAACAAGAAACTTCTGCAGCAAGCGGCCAAGCTCGATGCGCTCCGAACGCTCGCCGGCCAAATCCGCGCGCACGTCTATAAGGTTACGCTGCCTTGGTCGGATGAAGGATACCGCATTCTGCCCGCCAGTTTGTATTTCCACTTGGCCGAGCAGATGAAGGAGTTTGAGCGGCAGTTCTACACTGCCGTCGAGGAGTTCCTGGCCGAGTATCCCGCCTACATCGAACAGGTGCGGCCCGCGCTCAACGGGCTGTTTCGTCCCGAGGATTACCCCGATGCGCGGAAAATTCGTGAAAAGTTCGAACTCCGTCTGGAAATCCTGCCGATCCCCAACGGTGAGGACTTCCGGGTGGCGCTCTCGGATGAGCAGCGTGCCCGTATCTCGCGTGAGATTGACGCCCAAGTGCGTCAGTCCCTGGAGAAGGGAACGCGGGAACTATGGATGCGCCTACGGAAGCTCGTCGAGCACATGGTGGCCCGCCTGCAAATATCCGACGGCAGGCTCTATGCTTCCGTGGTGGACAATATCGTCGACTTGATCGACGTCCTGCCGGATCTGAATCTGACGGATGATCCTGCCTTGAACGGATTCGTGGACGAGATCCGCACGCGTCTTTGCGCCGCCAGCGCCAAAGATCTCAAGGGCAACGACCCACTCCGCGCCACTACGGCTCAAGAAGCGGCCGATATTGTTTCCCGCATGGCGGCGCATATGGAGTACGGCGAAGCGCCCGACCAAGGAAGCACAAACCCGACCGCGCAGCCTGTAGATGTTCCGTCTCACGCGGCCGCCGACGAAATCTTCTCGCAAATGTCGGCCTACATGACCGCTCAATAACGTCTTCCCGAGTCCATTCCCCTCTGGAAACAGAAGCCTTTAGGACAGCCGCTTCCCGGCTATTCCGATCCCTATCAGGAGCGCTTTATGATCCATCCCACTCAGCACCTTGCCGGCCGCCTTACGAAAGCGCGGACGGACCTGTTGCTCGCGCATCCGTTCTTCGGATCGTTGCTGTTTCGGCTGAAAATGCAACCTGCGGCCGGCATCCCGGTCATGGCGACTGACGGCGTGTCGCTCTTTTACAACCCGACAGCCACTGCCCATCTCAGGCACGCCGAGCTGGTATTTGTCTTGGCGCACGAAGTGATGCATCCCGCGCTCCAGCATCACACCCGGCGCGGCACTCGAGATTTCAAAATATGGAACATGGCGTGCGATTATGCCATTAATCCGTTGCTGGTGGACGCGGGACTGTTTCCGCCCGTCGGCATCCTGCTCGATGATGGTTTCCGCGGAATGAGTGCGGAACAGATCTTCAGTTTGCTAGCCAAACACGAAGAGGAGGGAAGCAGCGGTTCGAGTTCTGGATCAGGCAACAGCGGCCCGCAGGCGAATCCCTCTGGAGAGGTGCCTTCCGACTCCGGCAATCCACAAGCTCCCGACACGCCGGGCGGTTTCGGACAAGTCCTCGATGCGCCGAATCCAGAGGATCCAAGCGCGCCCGCCACTCTCGAGCAGCTACGAGAACACGAGCGCGAGTGGAGAGTGGCTGTCCAGCAAGCGCACAATGCGGCCAAAATGGCTGGCAAATGTCCGGCGGGTGTCGATCGTTCTCTCGAATCCGCGGAAGAAGCTTCTGTCGATTGGCGCGAAGCTCTGCGGCGCTGTTTCTCCGAAACGCTGATTACGGATTACACTTGGTCGCGCCCGAATCGCCGATTTCTCGCGAACGGATTGTACTTGCCGGGACCGAAAAAGGAGGGCGCCGGCGAACTCGCGATCGCTGTGGACTGCTCCGGATCCATCGCGAACCGAACCCTTTCCCTCTTTGCGGCCGAATTGGCATCGCTCGTCGAAGAGAATCATCCCGAACGCGTTCACGTCCTCTACTTCGATACCGAGGTGCAGCACGCCGAGACCTTTGAATTCGGACAAACGATCGCGCTCGAACCCAAGGGAGGCGGCGGCACCGACTTCCGGCCTGTATTCGACTATCTCGAATCGCAAAGAATCGAGCCGCATGCGGTGGTGTTGCTCACCGATCTCTGCGGTTCGTTTCCGGAGCGCGAACCTGCGTGGCCCGTCATCTGGGCCAGCACGGAGCGACGAGCGGCCCCGTTCGGCGCTACCGTTTATATGGGAGCGGCCTGAATGTCGTCGCGCGTCGACCTCAGGCCGTTACCGGATTTCACAGGCGAGCCCACACCTTTAAGCGCCATGCTCGAGTGTCCGGCAGGGCGAAAATCGTTAGCCGCAGCCCTAGCCTGTATGCTTCGCTCTCGACCATTGCGGCCGGTCGCCATCGAAGCGTCCGCAACAGAAGAACGACTACACCGTTTGGGCGGTGGCCATTGCGTACCAGACATCATACGACGTCCTCGCCGCCGCGGGCCGTAGTTGTTTGCGTTCTCCGACTGGGCAAAGAAGCAGCCACGCTTGCAGGGGAGGCCCTTTCCTGCCTTCTAGGGGCAGAGCCGGAGGAACCCGGCAAAGTTCTGTCATCAGTTCCGGCAGGAGCGCTGGATTGCTCGTACCGCCAAACACATGTTCGCCGTCACCGGCGCAGTGGTTCACGACGATCTCCCACTGAATCCCGGCCACTGCCTTTACGGCTGCTGGAAGGTTCCCGGCCGTCTAAAGCCACACAGCCAACGACCCTTCTTCACCCGTTCCCATGCCGTCACAATCGCAGGAATGGAACGCGTTCATCGCGCTCGTTCCTTATTTCTCCGGGTGTCCAGGGCCGGAGAACATGACAAACCGGCTTCTGACGTTTCTTCGGCAATGCAAAGACCGTGTCCTGACGCGCGACGTACTACTCCACGCAGGATTAAGCTTCTTTGCCGAAGAGGTCGAGGTCGATCTCGCCCTCATGCAGCTAGTGCGCGATCACGTGATCATTCCGGTTCCCGAAAGACCCTTTACCTTCGACCTCGGCGCTGGCGTGCGACCAAGGATAGCCAAAGGTAAGTGGTGGGCCTTCTGTAAATACTTAATACTTCCGAAACCGAGTTTGCCGCTGCCGCATGGCCCGTGGCCCTCGTTGCAGTTCCCCCAGGTGCTCGAGCAAACGATGCCGCAGTTCCCGCCAAGACTGGGCCCGCTCCTCGGACGATTGTTGTAGCACTTCGTTAAACGATTCGATAAACCAGCCGGGCGGTGGGTACCTTGTGTCCTCCATCGCCTGAAGAGCTTCACACAATGTCCAGAATTCACGCCGCGATTCGGCCTCCTTGGGAGGAAGCGTCAGCAGCTCTCGCTCAAACTTTTCTTTCGTCAAGGGCTCTTGTAGAAGTGGCAGCATCTTGCGTTTACTTTCCACCTTCGTTGTATTTCATTTCCTCTGCTCATGCAAGAGAGCGTGTTTCACAGCGCTCTTGAGGAGTCCTGCCATCACCCAACGACACCTTCTCGTCCCTGGTGGCCGCATCGCGCTGATCTATCCGAGCGTGGGAGCAAGCCGCCACTTCGGCACCGTTACGCAGGTGATGCCGGCCTCTATCTCCGTCCAAATCGATGGTCTTCTACGGCCGAATCTACGGCCGAAACAGTTCTTTCTCTCCCGCAAGGGGCCTTGGCGTAGCGAATTCGGACACCGGGTCTCCATCGATCGCATCTTGTCGGATTCGTACAGACCTGGTACGCCTCCGCTCCTGACCCCGACTCGCTCTCTTCCGAAACTGCCTTCTCAGCCTCACTCGTTGAATGTGGCGCTCGTTCTGAAGTGGGAGCGGGCGACTTCGTAGCATTCGCCCGTTTGCCCTAGGCATGTCCGCGGCCGGCACCGTCGCTTGGGGCCGAATGCTGGTTTTGCGGCGTAGCGCTGTAGGCCTGCTTGCCCGCTGAAGGCGTGCTGGGAAAGCAATAAGCATCGGTACAGCCATCTCGGTGCGTCTGCTTCATCATGCCGTGGAGTTCGGTCGGCGCTGTGCTTCCCTACAAGGCGGACGAGGTTCTGGCGTCATTCCCATCTATTGGCATTAGAGCGGCGTGCGCGGTTGGAATTCACATTTCCGCTTCACAACGATACCGGCAGGCCGGAGATTGCAAGATGTCTCCTCATCGGGTATGTATAGTGCAAGCTGTCCTTCTGACATCGGGGCGGCAAAATACAATCACTTTTGAAGACGACTCCCGTTTTTCAAAGGACTCTTACTATGATCACGCTCAAAACGCTCCTCCACACCCGCTGGATCGCACCGCTTTTGCTCACCGCAATCGCCTATGGTTCACAATCGATGACAGTAACGTTGCATGACGGCAGCCAAGTAAAGGGCACTTTCACCGGCGGCGGTGCCGACGAGATCAGGGTGCTGGTCGCTGGACAGCCGCTCACACTCAAAACGGCGAGCATCGATGCCGTTCAATTCGAGTCAGGCCCGGCCGCGCCCGGATCTCCGAGATTTACGGGCATGTCGCCGCAATCGGTCGCGGTCGCGCGCGAGCAGGCAGGCATCACCATTCCGGCAGATACAGCGGTTGTGGTCCGGCTGATCGATTCGGTCGATTCCGCCCATGACGCCGTCGGAAAACTCTACCGTGCCTCCCTCGACGAACCAATCGTCGCTTCGACGGGGCAAGTTGTGGTGCCGCGCGGTACGGATGTGTCGGTCGTTCTAACGAACCGCCAACAGTCGGGGCATCTCGCCGGAAAAACAGAGCTTACTCTCGCCTTGCGTTCCCTGGCAATTCAGGGCAAACCACAGGACGCCACATCGACCGATGTCGTCGAGGCGAGCTCGTCACGCACGGCGCGCTCGGGCAAGACGATTGGCGGACTTGCGGCAGCAGGCGCTGTGATCGGCGCCATTGCCGGCGGGGGAAAAGGCGCGGCCGTCGGCGCAGGCTCGGGCGCGACATTGGGAACGCTAGGCCAAGTGTTCACATCCGGTCAGCGGGTCCGGGTTCCGTCGGAAACGCGCCTCACGTTCCGTCTGCGGCAACCATTGCTTGTACAGCAGTGAGCATCAGAGCTTGTTGATGGAAACGCTGGTTTCGTGATGATCGGGAACGTATTCATTTACGTTCTACGCGATCTGTATGGAAAATGGCATGATCGGAGACCTGATTGGCGCGGCTGTGACACGCCATAGCTAAGAGCCGGGAATGAGGCGCGTTGGGAACAATGAGGGAAAAGAATTTAGTTTTGGAAAAGAAATTCGCATTCGGCAAAAGCGCTTATTCAGACTGCGCCGCTACGATTACGACATTCTGTGTCCTGTGAACCCGACAACTCTCCAGATCGAGCGCCACGATCCCGGCGGCCTTCTCTGGTGGAAGGATTTGGCCGAAATGGGAATCGACCTGCTCGGCATAATGGCATTCACTGCCGTCTGCGCGCGAATCGACCCGTGTTTCCCCTGCTTGCGGTTCTGGTGCTGGGCTGACCTCATTTGCGGTCGGCAGCTTGCGGTTTTCATTGTTCCGCTGGCGGCCGCCGTCTATGACGACGATCTACGAGCCGACAAATTTTCTTCAAGAATTGATGGAGCGTTATCACCAAGCGCGAGCGGATCTCGCACAGGCCATGTTGGAATTGGAAGAACTTGTTGTCGCCAAGCAAGAAATCCCGTACGCCAACGCTTTGACGAGATCCTTGGGATCTGTGTTCAGGCCGTCGCTCGCTGGGTCATCGGGCTCGCAAATGTGCGCTCGATCCTCGCAATCCAAACTGAACAATCCTTTAGATGAGCAACGCGGCCAGCGTAACCAAGTGTTTTTCCGGCGTTTGCCGGATCGATCCGGATGGAATGCCGCGTCGTCCGCGCATACCGCACCAGGAATGTTTCGAGCGACGTCTTTGGGTGAAAGACATAACTCGCATGTCCGGCCCGGGGGATCTCGGAAAGCACTGTTTGCTCGAACAAAAACAGGTACTCGTTCCGAAACAAGTAGATCGCCTTGGCGCGGGCAGCTAATTCCCGGTAGTAGGCCTCTTCGTAGTCGGGCTCCCAATTGATCCATCTCGCTTCGACCGGAGGACGAACACCGCGCGACTCGCACCATTGGGCCGCCTCTGCGGCCTCCATCGGTTGCTGTTCCAGGCGCGCGCGGAGCAGGGCAACGACCTCCGCGTGAGGATGGAAATGCTCCCAGAAGGCGCGCGCCGCTTCGAATCTGGGTGCTATTGCTGACGGAGTCTGCACGGTAAGCGTACTCTGGAACGGTTGCACCCAGGTTCTAGGCGGAAATCCAGCCTCTGTGCGCCGGAATCGAGTCTGCTGCCAAAAGTTCGCTTTGACGGTCATTGCGCCCAGCGCAAGATGGGCCCAGGTATTCCACTGTTCGGTCCAGGGCATCGGCAGGAGCGAGGAGTCCAATCGAATCAGAATTCTCTTTCGTGCGTCCCGGTAGACGGCCTCCGGGCCTTCGAATCGGAAGCGCCGTAGGGCGAGCCGGACCGTTCGCTCTTCTGTGCGCGGCAGAAAGCGCAACAAATCACGCACCACGAACAGGTCACCCTTCTTCCGGCCCGTGGCGAGCAGGAATCCCACCGTCCAGGGCGGGAACGCTGCACTGTAATCCGGGTTCTCTAGTAACCGCAAATAATCCCGGCGCAGACCCGGATCGAGCAAGATCTGTAGCCCACGCGCGAGCGGTGCCTGCATCATTGGAGTGGACCCACGAGCCCTCGTTTTCAGCTCCAATAGGCGTACGCGGTAAGCGAGGCGGATCTCCGCCGGTGTGCTGTTCTTCCGCACCCCGAGAACATCGAACCAGCTTGGCTGCTCGCTCCAGGTGACCGAGCGGTCGGGCGCGAAGAAGTAGTTCCGGATTTGCGCGGCCGTGACCAGCACTTTGGAAATTCCGTTCTCGGCACCTCTTGCATCCAGCATCACAAAGCCGCGACCCCGGCGATCTTGTCGGGGCGGCATGGCCGCAGTGGTGGGAAGCTGCGCTAAGTCTCCCCGGCCGTTCCGCTCCACGTGCAGCGCTGTCGAACGGTCGGCAACCGTAACAGTGTCCGCTACATACAATTTGTCGGTGACAGACACTTGCCGACGCCATTCCGGGCCAAAGACGATCACTCGGCCGTCGCGGAGTTCGCAGCACAGCCCTTCCCCGCTGGGCGTTACCGCCACTACGAAATGGTCCCATGCAGTCGCCGCCATAAGCACAAAGGTTACGGATTGGACGCCGGGTTGCAAGCAACGCTTTGGTTCAATAACGATTGAGGAAAGCGATGATTCAACGGCATGTCATTTTGCCTCTGCTGCTGGCGTTGGCGTGCAGCCTTGCCGCTGACACACTGATTTTGAAAGACGGGCAGAAGATCGAGGGCCGTTATCTCTCCAGTACCGGCAACAGCATTCTATTCGAGGTCGACGGCAAACCGTTTACCTATTCGACCTGGCTGATCCACGAACTGCGTTTCCATTCCGGCCCCAGCTCATCGCCAACCCAGCAGGCGCCGTACACCGGTCCGCCGGGAAAGGAACAGCAGGAGCAATTTTGCGCGGTTCTTAAGGAGTTCATTCAGGCCCGCAACAAAGTCTCGGCCGAACCGAATCCCATACGCCGGGCCCAGATGAATGCGCCGGACCCCTGGATGCTTGAGGACACGATCGCCCATGTATTCGGTCCGAACGGCGAATTTGTGGACTGGACGGGGCGCCTGTTCTTTTCGGTCACAGGCGCAAACGTGGTGCTCACGTTCGAACCGGCGTGCGGACCTGGTTCTGCCGTCTCGTTTACCAACGGATATCCAGCCGACCCGCGCAGCAGCGCCCACTCGGCACGTATTCCGCTTTCGTCTCCTTTAGCGCAGAAGCTGCGGGAGGCATTCCCCGGCAGCTTATTTAGGGTCTCAGGCCATTTATTTGCGCGACGCAGCACGGCAAACACCCAGGTGCCGGCTCCTTCGGCGGGAAATCGGACGGACTCGCGGCAGCACTTCGAAAGCGCTCAAGCAAACGGCGTGGCGAATGTGACCAATCCTCAGTACTTGGTGCAGTTCACAGATGCAATGCCCACTGCCCATTAGACAGCGCCCTTCAACGTACTTTCTCGTAAGGCCTTGAGTGCCTCCGAGTCGTTGAATTCCCGGCTCGCTTGGCGCCATCTCGTGGCTGACGAGCCGCAAGGTAGCCCTGCGCTGGCGTTCCTCAACAGAATCGTGCAGCGGCAGACGTTTCCGCCTGGAAATGGACATCCCAGTCACAAACAGCGCCAGATGTGCAGGCAGCTCCGTACACTTCAGCGGAATTCCCATTCAATGAACTTCACCAATGACTGCAGTTTTGGACAAGCATTGAGAGCTGGGCATGCCATTGTCCAGACAAGAAGCTACTGCATAGAGTCGCTCAAATCGTGAAAAGGTGGAGCGGCTCTTGATCGTTCGCTTCTAACCGGACTGCTGGCCATCGCAGTCCTCTCGTCAGCTTCCAGAACGCTTCCGGTAGCGTGTTCGTCATCTGAGGCGCGCCAAGCGATCCGACCTTCACGATCCCCGATCAACAACTGAGGAGAATTCATAATTTATGGAAATCGCCGTCCGCACACCCGATTTTGCCCGAGTGCTCCGGCTCCTAAATGCTTTAGCAGACCGGAAGAACACCGTTCCGGTGCTGGGCACACTGCTCATTCGTACGGATAACAAGGGCGTGTCTATCACCGGGACCGACGGGGATCTCGGCGGAATTTCTTATTGTCCCGCCAGCGTGAAAGTTCCCGGCTCGATTGCCATCCCGGCACAGCGTTTAGCCGATTACGTTCGCATGCTTCCGGACGGCGAGCTGATCCTGAGAGAACAAACGAACGTCTGGGTGTCGCTCGTGTGCGGACGATCGCGCTCTCGCATCGCGACGATTTCCGCCGTGAATTTCCCGGAGCTGCCGAAACCACCACGCGACGGTTCCTCGTTTCCCGGCGGCATACTGGCGCGGCTTATCGAGAAAGCCCTCGTCGCAATTTCACCAGAATCCGCAAACGCGAGCCTTGCCGGCGCTCTTCTGAAAGTGGAAAAGTCGATGCTCAGTATGGTTGCGACCGATGGGCATCGCCTCGCACTCGCAACCGCTCCAGTAGAGATCCCCATCTTGGAGAAGCCGATGGATGTCCTGATCCCGCGGAAGACACTGGCCGCTTTTCTGCGCTTCGCCGAAGGCCGCAACGATCAACCCGTTCGTTGCGTGGTGACAGACAATCATTTGTTCTTTGTATGGCAAGAGCGGCTGCTGTTCAGCCGCAAACTCACCGGCGCGTTCCCCAACTATGAGCGCATTCTTCCAAAGAGCCATGCGGCCTCGCTTGCCCTGAATCGCAACGACTTGCGTGGTGCGCTCGAACGGGTCGCTCAGTTTGCCGAAAGCAAGACGCGCTGTGTCGTCGTCGAAGTGTCCACCAATCACCTCAGTGTCCGCGGCCAGGACGCGACGATCGGCGAAAGCGAAGAATCGCTTCCCGTGATCTACGCCGGCGAGTCTGCGCGTATTGGTTTTAATGCCGCCTATCTGGCGGAGTTTCTCAACCGCGCGGAGCACCAGACTATTCGTTTCCTGTTCGATCATGCCGATGCTGCCACGGAATGGCAGCCGGTAAACGAGACAGCATCGCCGGATTTCCGGTACATCGTGATGCCCATGCGGATCCCTTGATCCGCTCGCATTCACAGCCCAACGATAGCAGCACCAACGAGGAACACTTATGTTTACTGAACTTGAACCATTGCTTGCGAACCGCACGCTGGTCCTGACGCTCTCTTCTGTCCCGGGCGGCACGGTCCGCGTGAACGTCATTCCCAAATGCCTGAAGGAGAACGATAGTGCCGAGAAAGCACTGGCCACGCCGCTCTCGATCTCCGGCACGGCGGCCGACCTGGATCGTGAATTGCCCGCGCAGCTAGCCAGCTATACGCAAAGCGTTCTGGAGACCAGTTCCACACTGATCCAGATTCGGGAAACCCACAACGCGGCAGTGAAGGAGCTGGAAGCGGAGAACAAGAAGGCTCTCGATGCCAAGCGCCAAACGGCGGGCGCCTCGAAATCGGCGGTAAAGTCCGACGATAGGGGGCCAACGAAAGAGAAGGCCGCCGATGCGAAAGTAGCGGCCCCTATGGTCAGCTTATTCGACGATCCGCCCGAAGCAACCGCAGCGACGGACAGCCCGGCAGCGGAACACGAGGCGGCTTGAACGCAGCGAAGAAGGAGGAAGGAAACGTAAATTATGCCTGTCCAAACACGCACGCTGGAGCGATCCTTCAGCTATAACGGATTGCGCCTGCCGGATCCGGACCCACGGCTCACACCGGAACAGGTTCGGGATTTGTACGCCGGCACCTATCCGGAGATCACGACGGCCGTGATCGAAGGCCCGGATGCAACGGGCGGGACGTTGCATTTCAAATTGACCCGCGCCATCGGGACGAAGGGATGACCGAGGGGGATGAATTGCTCGAACAGGCGCTGCGCGAACTCAGCGAATTTGCACGCGATCCTCATCGAGACCGCCTCGTCAACAAATTCACATGCCAGGAATCATATCAGCTCTCCGAGCTTCTCGGCGGCGCTCTCCGCCGCGAACCGGGTTACTTGCGTTCGCCAGTCCGCGACGCCTCTCTGCCAGTACCCGCCGCCCTGGTACACCCGGGCTGATTGCACCGGGACCGGGCTTCGCCGTCCCGCATCTCCGGCCCGAGCACTGCGAATTTTCCGCGCGCGCGTGTTCGTTTCATGCGGCGCAGTTTGCTCGGAACCTGCTGTGGGCTGAAGTTGCGCAGCCGTCGGACTGGTTCGAAACAAGAAATATCGGCAGCTTCCTCGAACGCATGCTCCGGCAATTCGTCGGCGAGCGAGCGCAGGTGATCGACCGGGCCTTCAGTCTGTATTTGACTCTCAGCCCGACGGTAGACAGAATCGGCGCCGAGAACGAGGAGCCGCGGCCCGAGCGGGTCCTCCTCTCGTTTCAAGTGATCGACACGGTGGCCTGGGTCAATCTCATGCCGGCACTCGATTTACTCGCGAAGGAACACGAGCTTTTACCATCCTTCTTTTACCACTCACTGCACGAAGCGATGTCACGGTGGTTCCGTGTTTACGATCTGCAGGACGCGCGACTGCGCTGGGACGACTGGGTCGAGATGCGGGCGGAAGAAGACGCGTACCAAAAAGCGGCATGCGAACGGGAAGGAGCGGAAGGAGCGGCGTATGAGCCAACGCACTTACCCGAGGAACCCGCTTGGCCCAGCTGTGTCCAGCCCGCCATGCCGGATCTGCCAAGACCCGCACTCTCGCTGGCGCGTGGAAAGCACGCCCAAGCGCTCCTCCGAGCCGTGGACTCGCTTGCTTCCACAAGTCGCCGTCCGCATCCTCCGCTCGTGACATTGTCCGAGGAAGATCGCGAGGAACTGTACGTGGACTCCGATCCGGACGTTCCGATGCTGGCTCTCGCGTTCGGAGATCATGACGTCATCACGGAGTTCCTCAACGAGGAAATCGAGTCGGCGGGGCAAGTTTCTCTGGAGCCTTGGCCCACGATCAAGATCGATGGAACACAAGCTGACTCGATCCGCGATGCCTTTGCTTGTGCGGACGTCGCTTTAGAGACGCTCGCCGCCGCAGCTCGCTTGCTCCTGTTAGTACCAGGATACGAACCCCTCCGCTAGAAAGGTTCTGTTTATGCGTTTTTCTGCAGATTACGGCGCGGATGCGCCGTTGCATCTCGTCTCTGCCATTCTGCTGTACGGTACCAAGGAGAAAATTCGGTTGGCAACAGTGCATATGCCCGAACCCAATCCAGCCGGCGGACCGCCGCTGTTGGGAGAGGGGCAGCCTGTGTCGAAGTCGTTCCTCGAAACACTCAGCCGTAGCTTGCAAAGTGAGCTTCCCGTTGCCTGGTTGCCGGAAAACGTTCTGATCTGGTCGCAACATCTCGTCGCCTGGTGGGAGCCGTCTCGTATCCGGCCGATGTTTTTCAGCCCGGAGTCGGACGGGAAGACCCTGGACGGGAAACTCTACCCGCACCCTGCGCTCCTGTTTGCTGTGCGCGATCGGCACTTATGCGTGTGGGCACTCGCAGAGAACACCCGGCCCGAACCCCACACGCAGCTATTTCAGGCGCCGTATTGGAACACCTATGAAAACGGCAGTGTTTGCCACGGGAGCATGGCGACTCCGCGTCGGGTGGAATTAGACCGCTTGGCGCAGTGGTCGGAAGCTTATTTCAGTAGCCGCTTCACACATACCAATCTGCAGCGCTCTTTGTGCCGGCATCCGGAAGGCTTCCTCGGCATGTGGCGCGATTTGGCGGGACGCAAGCGGTTCCCAATCGAATACCTGGTTCCGAAGAAAACGTTGCGCGAGACATTATGTCCAAACAATCCGTACATCGAGTGAAACATGGGATGCTCGCCAATCGCATCTCTGTTGTTGTCGTCGGTTGCGGGGGCACAGGCTCGGCGGTGCTTTCCGGTTTGCCCTATCTGCATCATGCCCTGCTAGCGGCCGGTCATCCCTCGGGCCTGAAGGTCTATGCCATCGATGGAGACCGGGTCAGTGAAACCAATTGCGTCCGGCAACCGTTCACATCGAGTGAGATCGGGCTTTACAAGGCCCACGTCCTCATGCAGCGGCTTAACCTCTTTTGGAGTCTGGATTGGGTGGGTGTCCCTACGCATGTCCGGTTCGGACGGGATGTGCCCGACGCGGACTTTGTAATCAGCTGCGTCGATACCCGGGCGGTGCGCGCGACTCTGGCCCGCATCGTTCGCCTGAAGACGCGCCGCTTTCACTACTGGCTGGACACCGGGAACAACGCGGATTCCGGGCAATTCGTGCTCGGCGAACCGCTGAAACGCGACCGCAAAGAACGTTCGAAGCGCCTGCCGTGCGTAGATGAACTGTTCCCGCAGATCACCAAGAAGGCGCTGGACAAAAAGGATACGTTACCGGCGTGCAGCGCGGCCGAAGCGTTGGTGCGTCAGGAACCGTTCGTGAATCAAACCATTGCGCAACATGTGCTCGGGATGCTCGCGCGCCTGTTTCGACATGGGGAAATTAGTTATCACGGCGGCTTCCTGAACATGACCTCCGGCCGCGTCAGCGCATTGCCGGTCGATCCCGCAGCTTGGGCTCGGCTTCGCCACTCTGCGGACTAGAGCGCTCGCCGTGCTGCATCAAGGTGGCTAAATCACCGGCTATCCTGAGATCCCAGGCGACCGTTACGCGCTTGGGCGTAAAGCTTTCAATTGGTCGGGCACCGATAGGCACTCCGGACACGGACCCGGCAATGGTGACAGCGGACCGAAGTGGTTTTGACTCACCTCCACAACTCCCGACGGCCGCTGGCTTCGACCACAGTACGTCGAGTACACGCCATCGGCTTCCACGTAGACCGCGTAATAGCGCTTGTACGATTCCCAGCGCACCCACTTGATCTCCTGTCCGGTTCTCTCATCATTCGTGCCATAGCACGTCCTTTCCCGATGCAAAAACATCATGCAAGTAGACCAAATTGCCTGTGCTTTCGGGCGCTGAAAAGGAGGCGGTCCATTGTGGACTCACCTGAGGGATCACTGCCCGCAGACGCAAGCGTTATCACTACTCACCTCCTGGCTTCTTGGCGCACTCGGTTTCAGCGAGAGATCGAGTTCTCTTCTTTGTGATGGGCTTTGTGGGGGCCTTCTGCAACCTGCATACCGGTCCTTCGCAATCTCGCGCTTCAGATGGCATACCAATCCTCAAGAGATTTCAGAAGCAACGGCGTAAGGACGATTGCCCGGATGTCTTTAGAGCGAATCCAATGCGGTTGGCTTCAGTTTTTGTTTTCGTTTCTTCTTCGCGGGTTGAACGGCTTTTTTGGCTGCGTTCAATTTGTGCTGAATGACAGAAAGCTCTTCGACGAGCAGTTCCTCCAGCCGGGGGCGAGTCGCCCTTCTACGCAAGAGGCGCCGTACATCGGACCTCGCGGCAGGGAACAGCAAGAGCACTTTTCGAGTTCTCGAACAGTTCATTCGCGCACGCAATCAAGTCTCTGCCGAAAAACGAACCCCATCCAGCGCGCGCAGATGTCTTCGCCGGATACCTGGAGCTTTGAGGACTCCCTAGCGCGGGTATTTGGTCCTCACGGAGAGTTTGCCGACTGGACAGGGCGCCGGTTCGTTTCTGTCGCCAGAACGGACGTGCTCCTGACGTTTCAGCCGACTTGTGGAACCGGTCGCTCCGTTTCGTTCACCGACGGCTACCCGGCAGACCCACGGAGCGCCGCACGCCTTCCGCTGTCTTCGGCTCTCGCGCAGAAACTGCGCGATGCATGGTTAGGGGGACTGTACCGTGTTTCGGGCCATTTATTTGTCCGGAACAGCGAGACCCATTTCTCCAGCGTCCGCTGGCGGCCAGACCGACCAACGGCAGCATTCGAGAGTGCGCACGTGAGCGGTATCGTGAAGTGGCCAGTCCCCAGTACCTGGTCCAGTTCAAAGACGTCATCCTTCCGCGCCATTAGCCGCACCGGGCGACGTACCCTGACGTAAGGCTTTCAACTGATCGGGTATCAGGAAAGAACTTCCAATTCTGAAGCGGCAGTGCCGGCACCGGGAAGAATGTCTTGAACGTGCGCATGGATCCGGAACTTGAGGAGGCCTGCCTGCTGATCGAATCGCCTAGGCGCGGATTCACAACGGGCAACGGGCTGAATCCGCCGTTCTCCGCTGAACTCAGCAAGGAAAGCCAAAGGTGGCCTTCTCACAGCTTTATCCGCCTGTCAACCACCAGCCAATACAGCGACGAAGACATCTTTCCACGCCAAACGAACCTTACAGGCTGCGCTAGGAACAGCGGCCAAGTTCTTGGCTGTGTGAGTTCCCGTGGCTTATGAGGCAGCGCAGATGGAGAAGTGACCGATCGATTTTGATGTTCTTATCCCTGCTTGCCCTCGCCTGATTGAGAGACACCAGTTGATGCGTCGTTGCGTCCGAGCAAAATATCCGTTGCTCTTTTTTGACGAATACCAGGACCTCGGTCTTCCGCTACATCAAATGGTGCTGAGCTTGATTCGGAAGGCTGGCGTGCAAATATCGCTCTCAGGTGACCGGGAATGAGTCATTCCGATTCAGACGAACTCTGGAAAGGCGCAAGAAAAAAGGACTGCCATGATTAGGGCCGATGACTTTTAGCAAGTAGGCTACCCCAGAATCAATCGCCATCAAGCCACGCTGACACTATCCGGTCTGTGCACAGGAAGGCCGGGGCCCATCGTCGCCCCTCAACAATTTCAACGGTGCGCCAAATCAGAGCATCGAAGTGGGCTAGTCCGGGGTTGACAAAATCATGTATTTTCTTTGCGCATTGAAGGAACGACTGTTCCGAGCGCCAGGTCCGCCCGCCCACTAACGTCCATTTCTGAGGTAGACACGGATCTCGCCGCGGCGGCCAGCGTGAGATTGAAATCCGACGCTTTCGGCAAGTAACGTTTTCGATGTGTTCGGGGGAGATCGGGAGCGGTAAGTCTTGGACCGCTGTTGAGGCATGGCGGCTGATGAGAAACTCACTTGATGTGCTTGCGGGACGAACGCAGATTGTATCGACGTATTTACCCATCGCGACGGCACCGTGCCACTGCACAAATGACTCAGTGACCTCAATGACGAATGGGTCGGTGACGCAGTGGAGAATCAACCACAACTCGCAGACGACAAAGACAACTCGAGGAGTACAACGAGCAGCGAGCACACTAGGGGCAAATCCTGCCACGGGACAACGCCCCTGCAAACCCTTTTTCCATCGTGTCATTCTGTCCGAATCGACTCGCAGATAGGTGGGTGATGCCTCGACACTTGCTCGATGGGCTGCCAGGTTCATAGGTTCTGGTCAGCAAGCGCACTCGTTGTGAAGAATCGGTCGTGTCTTACACTACTTGCTTACACTCCCGTATACGGTCTCTATGACCACTGCTCGAAAGGTTCTGGTACACTTCTCTTCGAATAGGACCGAGCTAGGCATGCGCTCAACACTTCCCCAACTCGTCATTGGCTGGGTGGGCATCTTCGTACTGGGCCTGATCGTATTGCGCGGATTACAGGCTCGCCTTATCAGTCATTACAAAATTTTTTATTCTTACATAATATATGTGTTAATAACTTCTATCCCTGCACTCTTTCTTTTTTTTCAAGCGCCAAAAATCTATGTAGATTATTATTGGATCTCCCAGCTGGCTTCTCTTCTCTTGGGGCTTGGTCTTACGTTCGAGTGTTTCCAAAAAGCCTTTCCAGCACGTTCTGGCATTCAGAGATTGGCGCGCCTAGTTTTACTCACTTGTTGCGTCTTCGTCATCCTCAGATTGGGTCTAGACGGAATTCCACCGGCGATTTCTACAATGGTTGAACTCGAGCGCGACCTCCGGGCTTTACAAGTAATAATGTTGGTCTGGTTTTCCGTATTAGTTTCATATTACAGGTTTCCTCTTGGCAGAAATAATCTGGGCATTGCACTCGGTTATGGCGCATTTGTAAGTTCTGCGCTGGTTAACTTGACACTTCGAGTCGGATTCGGTCCCTCTTTTGTCACGGAATGGAAATTTTTGCAGCCCATAGAATATGTTCTTTGCGAACTAATCTGGTGTGTTCTGCTTTGGTCGTATTGGCCTAACCCTTTGGTAAAGCATATGGCTACTGATGAGACGAGCACCCACGAAATCGTCCTCAATAACACAAGAAAATCTCTCGGCCGTCTTCATGCATATCTCGCGGAAAGCATCTTCAGATGACGCAAGCTATCGTATTCTCTTCTCTGGCCATTCTTCTATTGATTTTGTTGATCGTACTCGCTCGGAGTGCGCTCACCTCATCGAGAGTTGGGGAGCCCTGGCCTAACCTATTGCAGGAATCTGGTGAAAATACGTTGCCACCTCTGGACCTCGTGAGTCGCCTGTTCGATTCGCAAGATCTAGAATTCGTGGCCGAACAAGGATGCGAATTTCTCACTTCATTTATCACGAAAGAACGCCGACGCATCGCTCTTAACTGGCTTGCGGCAATTAACTGGGAATTAACTCGAATTGTGGCGGAGCATCGGCGCGTTGTTCGTACGAGCGCAGCTTTTCGATGCGGTGTCGAATTTCGTCTTTTTCAACACTGGCTGCAGTTCCGTCTCTTCCACCTGATTCTTTTTCTACTTCTCGTGCTGTATGGGCCTGCCGTTACAGGGGCAACATGTCGCCAGTTCCGAATGCTTTGCGAGCATATTATACACCTATTTACACTTCTTCTAATAGATGTTCGGATCGATTCATCCGGGGCTACGGCCAATAATTAATGGAAAGCCAATTTCAACGTGGGAGACATTCTAGCTAATTTAAGAGATATCGCTATAGACGATCTGGAGCATCATACCCTAGCATCAATTGATACTCTTCTGGGTCGGGTGATTTATATCGCCTCCACGCGAGACTGCAACTCAGGAAACTACGTCCACGAGGGACTGTCCCTCCGGTATAATCCGTTGGTGGCCCAGGAGGCTCTTGCATCCTTTCATCAAGCGCTATTTGCGCAGCTTGTGAGGGTGTCGCTAGCTGATCTCGTTTCAGAACTCTCCGCATATTTTGAATCGTTGGAAACCGACCGAGCTCAGATATTGCGCTCGTGGCAAGAGCTAAGGGCATACCAACTGCTTGTGCCGTCTGGTAGTGATTCTTTCAGCTCCGATCTCTTTACATCAAACATGAAATTAGCTCTTGCCATTCTACGCGCCCGGCAAATGGGCGCTCCGTGAGCAATGCGATTGCAATTTCCTTCTACCTAGGTCGAGAAGGCGGGGGGGAGTTCGGCGGGGGTATAGGGCCATCGTTGATATGAAGTACGAAGATGCGTTTCGTTACAGATTGGCAGTTATCGCTCGATGTGATAGCTATCACTCGCTGGGTTGGAATAAGAGATAAGACAAGTACACAAATTATTGACACCTTAGTTGCTCCTCAGCAGCAGCGTAGAGTCGAACTGCCTGAGTCGAGCAATAAGGTGAATGTTGGTCAGTAAAGTATCTATAGGTTGAGAGCGAAAAGACCGCTAGCGACGGTTAGCTCTTATTCTTCTTAGAGTTGAAGGCGCTTACGATTATTTATACGTCTGCGGACCCATCGAGTGGGAACTATTCTGATGGTCAGAAAATGATCCTACCTGAGAGAAATTCTTACTAATTGGATTAGAGCGTGGCAAAAACACCCGGAGATTATCTGCGCAGCAAGCGCGTGAAGCTTGCACTGACTACGCGGGATGTGGATGCTTATAGTCGCCAAATTGCCGTTGAAAGAGGTAATGAGGACTACATCGTCTCGCACGCTCGCCTTGTCCAAATTGAGAACGGAGATTCGACCCCTAGCGTGTACAAGTTGTACTCCTTGAGTGTGATCTACAGCTGCTCAATAATGAATTTGCTATCGCTCTACATTGATACGGACGGCCTATTGAAGCAACACTTGGAAATTGAGCAACTAGCAACGCATATTTTGGACGTTTCTTATACGACCACAGAAAATAAGATCACTTTCCCAGTTCGCTTCGATCCTGGATTCAGCCTACAAAACTCAAATTTGCTTTCCCGCATGGTGGAAGTTTGGGGCGAGATACCGATCGCGCTGCTACAACGTTTCAACCTGCGCCAAGGGAATTGGGGCTATATTGGAATGAACGACACCACCATGTCTCCCTTGCTCCGCCCGGGTTCATTCGTTCAGATTGAGAGTGTCGGCAAACCTGCTCTCCAAACGAGCTTCCGCAATGATTACGAAAGGCCGATCTATTTTGTGGAGCTCCGAGATGGCTATCTCTGTTCTTGGTGCGAATTTTACCGAGATAGGCTTGTTTCTATTCCTCATCCGCTATCCGGCGTGAAGACACGGGAATTTCCGTATCCGTCATGCGCAACGTTAATAGGAAGAGTTACGGCGGTGGCGGCGCGGCTAGTGAATTCTGTGCCGGTCGTAAATTCACAAGGATTTCCACATCTGGCAGTGCAGAAACCTTCAACTCGATCAGACTTGCATTCCAACACCTTAGATCGAGTTGAACAGAATGGAAAGGAAAATTCAGGCTCGGGATAACTTTGTCTCAGGTGAAGGAGAGGACGAATTTCACGTTTTCCGGCACGTGAGTTTCGGCCTACTCTGGCACGAGGTGTGCTGCCGCTTGGCGAGCCCGTTCGTCATCAGAGCGAAGCTAACACTGTTAGCGCACGAGAAGGCTCGCTACGGCTATCGCCGTCTTGCAGTTCTGCTGCGCACCCGTACCCGTTTGGCGCTGTCAAAGCGCCGTTCCGGCAGCGCCCGCAAAATTTCCATCTCTTCGGCGAGGCGTTCCTTACGCCCACTATTGAGATAGGGAATTCTAAATGCCGTCAGTCGACGTTTTCAATTTTCGCTGATCAAAAGCTATTGAAACTCTCGATAACCGGGTGCGAATTGATATCAAACCGCTCGGCGCGAACACGTCGTGCAATCTTCGCACATTGTTCTTTGATGTCCGACGCGGTCATTAACGACTTAAGGTGCCGTGCCAGCGTATGAGGAGGAGCGTGCGGATCGGCCACGGCAGCCAGTTTCAGCTCTGCTAATCGGTGGGCGTTAAAGACACGATCCCCTCCGGTTGGAAGTATGAGCTGCGGAATTCCGGCAGCGCAAGCTTCGGCGGCTGTCCCCATCCCTCCATGGTGAAGTACAACTGAACTCTCAACCATCAAGTTGAAGAGTGAGGGTACCTCTCGAACGTGAACTATGTTTTCTGGAAGTTCGTCCGGAATCATTTCAGATCGACGGCAGACAATGGTTGCTGGTGCTCCTAAGCTATGACAAGCGATGACAGCCGACTTAAAAAATGTCGGACCAGCAAAGAGCCCCGTTCCTCCAGTGATCAAAACGGGCCTTGTGCAAGACGAGAAGGGCGTTTCAGGTCGAAAAAAAGTCGCCGGCTGCTCATTTCGCCACTCAACTGGAAATCCCGCTAAAAAGATTCGATCAGGCAAAAATGTACCTGGTTCGGCGAACCATGTTGGCCAAAGCCCCATGTACCCATCCGTATCCCACCAATCTGAGACATCAGAAACGGGCCGCAATCCAACGGATCGTCTAAACTGGTTAATCTCACTTAGGAAGCAGCCCTTTAATAGCTTCTGATATATAGGCAAACCGAAATAGTGTGCGGGTGATAGCAACACAGGAATAATAGGGACATCCAACAATTCCGCAGCTGCCTTTGCGGCGATAAACGGCATCGATCGGCTAACAATTACGACAGGGCGATTAGATGAAGCACAGCATAATATTTCCTGACACTCAACTGAAAGACGACTTAGGACGTGACGGCGGATGAATTCAGACCAGCCCTGTGGTGAGTCAAGGAGATATCCATCGTCTACGAACTGACGGAAATCGCTGTCTCTATCGATCGCACGAAAAGCTCCTGGAAACTCCATCACAGTTTGATACACGCCATGTGTAATAACACTAACTCTGTGACCCTGAGCACTTAGCAATCGGGCCATTCGGATGAACGGCATGACATCTCCGTGTGTTCCGACCGAAGTAAATATGAAATTTGCAATTTTGTTAGCCATCTTTATGACCAATTCCTCGGAAAGTCAATCACGGCTAGCCTGAACGATCCCCAATTCGTCTGAATAAGGGAAATCAGCATTTATTCGAATCGTGCAATAGCCATTGCGGCGAAGGGCGGTGACGATTCGTTCTCTGCTGTTTGACCTAATGCAATCGTGATACTCCAGCGCAATTCGTTCAATGCGTTTCCAAACGTGCATGTCAGCCCCCTCAAGTATTTCAGGTTCAGCGCCTTCCACATCTATCTTTAAGAGATGAACCTTTTCGCATCCACACATCCGCACGGCCTCTGAAAGGCGAATGCAGGTTACAAATTCATGATGATCTAACTGGCCTGAGTTTCTGTCGAACAGAGAATAATCGCCACTCGAGATGGAATGATTAAGCCTGCGCTTGCCTTGCTGATTCCAAACGGCATATGGGTAAACCGCCACAGATTCCTCTAAACGATTCCGGTGAATGTTTGATATAAGCCGATCGCGGGTAGAAGCTGCTGGCTCAAAACAATGTACTCTGATACCGTTGCAAATAGAAGAAAGGAACATCGCAAACATCCCAATATTTGCACCGATGTCCAGAACGGTATCGCCCTCCTGTGGCTTGTAAAACTCGCGTTGAGTGTAGCTCTGAAGCACAAACGTTTCAAAAAATGTAACGAAAGTTGGGTCAGTGTGGTCGTGCTCCAATGTGAGACCATTTCTCATCCGCAATGCCGGCAAAGGCATTCTGTTTTTCCACGCACGAAAGACCTCGCCACTGTTTAGTAGCTGCTCGTGGAGCATACGAGAAATGTTTTCCAACGTCAACTGAGGTTCTGATGACCCCGTGGACTGTGAGCGTACAATTCGATCCTTCAGCACATAGTCTCCCCTTGGATCCTTGAGGTTACGATATCACCTGAACACTTGAAACACCGGCTCTTCAATCTGGAATCCTGATGCCGGAGAAGCCACGGAATGGAGCCGTTGATGAAATCAAGTGCTGACGTGAGCCCCGTTATCCGCCCGAAGTGGAATACTAGTTCGGAAAGGGGAAAGAAGGATGGCAAAGAGGAAGTTCACCGAGGAGCAGATCCTCAGCGTGGTGAAGCAACTGGAAGCAGGACGGACAGCAGTCGAGATGCGCGTGAAGTAGGGGTCAGCACGTTTACGATTTACTCTTGGAAGGCAAGGTACGGGGGCATGGAGCCGAGCGAGGCGGCACGGCTCCATCATGTGGAAGACGAGAATAGCCGGCTGAAACAGTCGGTGGCAGAGGTGAGCTTAGATCCCTATGGTGCAAAAGAGATGCCATCCCACAATTTCATTGAGCTGAGGAGGCGAATATTCGCAAGATCGTTCACATCGACATGGACGCGTTCTATGCCTCAGTGGAACAAAGGGATGATCCTACACTTCGTGGCCGGCCCGTCGTTGTCGCCTGGCAACCCAACGGTCGGTCGTGTGCGCTGCTTCGTACGAGGCACACCGATTCGGCGTTCGCTCGGCCATTGCCGGCGAAAGCGACCCGGCAGATGCGCACGCTGCTCGATGGCGGATTTTTGGACCGAGCCGAAAACGCCGCCCCGATCGCGCCAGATTGCGGGGAGCCGCCGTCCGGCGACCGGGCTTCGCCCTCCGCCTCCGGCCCGCGGCCCGCAATCTCAGGTTAATGTGCTAATGGCTGATGGCAGTAATCGACGCCGCCGGTACTGCGATTGAAGAAAGATGTCAGAGATAGGGAATTGTAAGTGTCGTTGACCGAAAAATGCTTGACGCAGATCAAAGGGGGCATTGAAGGCGAAGCTGGCTAGTTCCGCAGGAACCACTGGATCCCGATTCCCAGGCCTCCGACCTCGGTGTGAGCTGAACCGGTTCCTGCTGGCCGCCTGCCCAGCGGATGAGTAACACTTCATCGCCGGACGGGAGCAGAGCATGGGTGCCGCGCTGATCACCGAACGAGACCATCTCCTGCTGCTAGTGACCGAAGTGGCAGATCTAGCTCGAATCAGCTTTTCTTCGGTGAGCGTACGCATCACATGAAACCGTTCGAAGCCAATAGGAGCTTAGCTCCAGCAATGTGCCGAAGTTATCCTGCTTGAGCGGCCCAAAGGTGCGGGAATAGTTCTTCGAATGGTGCCTGACGGCAATGCCGCGCAATGATCGTTCCGTGATACCAGGCGCACCGCCGTGATTGAAATCAGATGCGCAAAATGCAAGCATCCAGTGACCTCCTCAATGCGCTTCTTCACTTCGTTCCATTCGGATAAAGATTGATTTGAGTTGAGAGTTTTACGCTAGACGTGCTGACGACCATAATAGCTAGCTTTCTTTCGGGCTAGGCTCGCGGCTGAAAGGTCTTTAAATTTGCGTTGCCCGGAACGCAACTGCTCTTGTTTCAGCATCTGGATCGTCTGACAGCATGAGGTAAAGTCAACATCGGCATTAGCCACAGCTTGCCGCAGTACGGCTTCGAAGGAAGCGCCGATGCCGGTAATAGTTGCGGGTGCAAACAAGTCTGTTGCGTAGAGCATCACGGCATGCAGGCCTTTTGCTCCTCCCCATACCGTCATCAGCAGATCGAATTTGGAGATGGGCCGCTCCAACTGGAGGGGCTGAAATTGCAGTCCTGGGACGCGGAATTCGCCCGGCGGCGCGTTCTGCAATACGAGCTTGGCCTGGACCAGCGGTGAGTAGTTTAATTTGCGCTCCGGCCGCAGTTCCTCGACCAACTTGTCAAACGGCAGATCCTGATGCGCATAGGCCCCTAAGGTGGCATCACGGGCACGTCGTAGCAGTTCCCGGAAAGTAGGATTGCCGCCCAACTCTCCTCGCAGCACCAACTGATTGGCGAAGAATCCGATGAGACCTTCCGTCTCCAGACGGTTGCGGTTGGCTATGTCTGTGCCCACTATCACCTCAGACTGGCCACTCAGTGCTCCCAGTACAATCTGGTAGGTCGTTAACAATGTCATAAATAGCGTCACCCCTTCGCGGCGACTCAGGTTTACTATCTGCATGCTCAGTTCTGGGCTCAGTTCCAGCTTCTGTTGCGCCCCCCGAAAGCTCGGGGCGGCTGGCCGTGCGAAATCAGTCGGCAACTCCAGACGTGCTGGAGCGTTCGCCAGCTGTTGAGACCAGTACTGCAACTGCTCTTCCAGCACCTCTCCTTGCAACCAATTCCTCTGCCATACTGCGTAATCGGCATACTGAATCGCTAGTATCGGCAACAACGCTTCTTTCCCGGCCCGTCTGGCCTCGTATAGTGCCGACAGCTCGCGAATCATAATCCCAGTTGACCAGCCATCCGATACGATATGGTGCGTCGTGAATAGTAAAATGTGTTGCTGTTCGTCCAATCGCACCAGCCGTGCCCGTACCAGCGGCCCATGGGCCAGATCAAACGCTGTTTCTTCCTCTGCACGAGCCTGCCGTTGCCACCCGCTCTGGCGTTCCGCGGTCGGTAGTGAACTCACATCTACGGATTCCAGACGCACCCGCAGCTTGGGTGCGATCGACTGCACAGGTTCCCCGTCCTCACTCAACGGGAACGTTGTACGCAAAATCTCGTGTCGCGCAATTAGATCGTTCAGGCTCTCCTCCAACGCTATTGCATCCAGAGCCCCCTGGAGATGCACCGCTTCAGGAAGGTTGTAAGCTGCATTACCCGGAGCCATTTGGTAAAGAAACCATAAACGCTGTTGTGCAAACGACAGCGGTAACGGCTGCTCGCGCCCCACCTTATGTAGGGGCGGCATGCTTGTCTGTACACCGATGTGTAGCAAGTTTTCGATATGCAACCCCAATCCCGCCACGGTCGAGGCTTCGAACAGTGCCCGCAACGGTAAGTCCACTCCAAACGCCTCCCGCACGCGCGACATCACCTGTGTTGCCAGCAGTGAATGCCCGCCCAAGTCGAAAAAGTTGTCGTAAATCCCAACCTCTTCCAACCCGAGTGTTCGAGCCCAAATCCCCGCCAGCACTTCTTCAACTGGCGTCCGTGCGTTCGCCCCCTCGTCTATAGCGCCACCCCATTCCACCGCCGGTAACGCTTTACGGTCTATTTTCCCGTTTGCGGTTAACGGCAGTTTCTCTAGCACCACGACCAATGCTGGCACCATATACACCGGCAGGCGTTCTTTAGCGTACTCAATCAACTCTCCAGCTTCGGGCCGCCGGTCTGCCGCACTCGTTACGTAAGCCACCAGACGCTGGTCCCCGGGTGTATCCTCACGCATCACCACGACCGCTTCGCCCACGCTCTCATGCCGCTGCAGTATGCTCTCAATTTCTCCCAGCTCTACACGGAACCCCCGAATCTTCACTTGCTGGTCAATGCGACCCATGAACTCGAGGTTTCCCTCGCTTTTCCAGCGAGCACGATCACCTGTAGAATAAAGCCGGGAACCTGGAAACTTTGAAAACGGATCGGGTACGAATCTGCAGGCCGTTAGCCCAGGTTGAGCTACGTACCCCAAGGATAGACAGTCACCTCCGATATATAAATCTCCAGTGACCCCGATCGGACAAGGGTGGAGCGTTGAACCAAGGACATAGTATTTTGAGTTGTATATCGGCCGGCCATACGGGATACTAGCCCACCCCGGGTCAACTGCCCTAACATCGAATGAGTTCGACCACACAGCGGCCTCCGTTGCTCCTCCGAGCGCGACGATACGCGCTTCAGGGAAGCTGCTCGTAATGATATCCGGGAATGTTACCGGAATCCAATCCCCGCTTAAAAACACAAGTCGCAACCTCGATGACTGGGCCTCCCCATTACTCCCGGACAAAAGCGGTACCAGTTGTTGAAATGTCGCCGGAGCTGAATTCCACAATGTCACCGGCTCTTTCATTAAAAGCTTGTATAATTCTCGCGGTTCGTGCCGAGCGGTCTCATCAGCTATTTGAATGGAGCCTCCCGCGCTCAATACGCCAAATATGTCATAGACGGAAAGGTCAAAACAAAGTGACGAGACTTGCAACACTCGATCATTTGGCCCGATTCCATAAGTTCGATTTACCCATTCGATCATGTTTACTACGGGCTGGTGCTGCATCATCACGCCCTTAGGCTCACCCGTTGATCCTGAAGTGAATATCACGTAAGCAAGATCTCCAGGCCCCGACTGTGAGAGGGGGTTGTTCGAAGACAACGAAGAGAGTTGCTGCCAAGTCCACATCTCCGTCGGGATAACATCCCTGTGCGATTGCTTGGCTGCCGAGTCGTGGTCATCAAGACAGATCATATGACGGAGCCGTGAACCAGGATCGAGATTTGTGAGTTTTCCTACGTAGTCGCGTTTGGTTACAATATGACCTACATCGACGTTCGAAAGAATAGATGCAATGCGCGCAGGCGGATAGGACGGATCGATCGGAATATAAACAGCATCTGCCTTCAGAATTCCTAACAGTGCTGCGATCATCTCAAGACCGCGACTTACACATACGCAAACCATATTGCCTCGCTTGATTCCGAGAGCGCGAAGATGATGTGCCAAATGATTTGCTCGCTCATTAAGCTGCCGATACGTCCATGCACGGTCGCCATGAACTAGGGCAACTGCCGCCGGTGATCTCTTAGCCTGTTCTTCAAATAGAGAATGTAGGCACATGTCGCGCGAATAGGTAACATCGGGACCGTTCCATTTGGTCAACATACTCTCTTGTTCGACGTCAGCGATGATGGGGAGTTCCGAAAGTACCGACTCGGATTCGTGTATGACGGATTCCAACAGAAACTGAAAATTCTGCAGCATTCGTTGAGCAGTTTCGCTCTGGAAAAGATGAGCGTCATATACGAGCGAACCCTCAAGACCTCTTTTGTCGTCCAATATTCCAAGGCGGAGATCAAACTTGGCACCGAAACTACCGGTTTTCAAAGCACAAGCCTCGAGTTGCTGAATGTGAGCGGACTCCTGAACCTTGCCCTCGTGCACAAACATTACTTGGAAAAGAGGAGAATGGCGGCTGATATCTCGTTCTGGCTGCAGTTCTTCGACGAGCTTTTCGAACGGCACATGCTGATGAGTATAGGCTTCTAGGACTAGCTGTCGTACGCGTCGCAGCAGTTGCTGGAAGGTGGGATTACCCGACATATCGATGCATAGGGGAAGGGTATTAATGAATAATCCGATCAGTGGTTCTACTTCCAAGGGGCTTCGCCCTGCCATAGGTACGCCGATTACGATCCGGCTTTGCCCAGAGTAGCGGTGCAACAAAACCGCGTATGCGGCGAGAAGCACCATGAACATCGTGACCCCTTCGCGCCGACTTAGGGCTCGTAGTTGTTCGGCTATGTCGTCAGAAAGCTTGAACTCTAGGGGAGTGCCTTGAAAGTGCGGTATCCTCGGTCGTGCAAAATCAGTGGGTAAGGTCAAAAGCGGAGGAGCGTCGGAGAGGAGATCGCGCCAGTAGGCGATTTGCCGGTCGAGTACTTCTCCGTCCAGCCACTCGCGCTGCCAAAGTGCGTAATCGGCGTACTGTATAGGCAGGGGAGACAGTTGAGGGGGGACGGCACGCAAATGACTTTCGTACAGTTCGGACAACTCCCGAACGAGGACAGATAATGACCACCCATCGGAGATGATGTGGTGCATTGTAAACAGGAGCACATGCTCTTGTTCATCGATTTGCAGTAAAGTAAATCGTAGCAACGGTCCATGCGCTAAATCGAATAGTTGCTGCTCTTCCTTCCGCGCATAGTGCAGACATTCTTCCTCGCGTTTTTGCTCTGGCAACGCACTTAGGTCGATTAGGTTTAGCGGCAGCTCCAATGACGGCGCAATTGCTTGAAATGGTTGCCCGTCCGGGCCAGCCGGGAAGCTCGTTCGCAGTACTTCGTGCCGCTGCACAATCGTATTCAGGCTGGCGGCTAAGGATCTCACATCCAGCCGCCCCCGCAGCCGCGTCGCCGAAGGCATGTTGTAAACAGTACTCCCCGGCGTAAATTGATCGAGGAACCAGAGACGCTGCTGCGCAAACGACAGAGGCAGGGGGTGGTCGCGCGGTGCCGACCGGAGGGGGGGCACTTCAGAAAGCTGGCCGGCCCGCAACGAGCGCTCAATTTGCGTACCCAGAGCGGTCACCGTCGGGTACTCGAACAGAGTCGCCAAGGGCACCTCGACGTGAAAGGCCTCCCGCACGCGCGAGATCACCTGGGTTGCCAGCAAAGAGTGACCACCTAGGTCGAAGAAGTTCTCCTGCAGCCCAAGATCCGGGAGACCTAGCACATCTTCCCAGATGTTGACTAGCACGTCTTCTACGGGTGTACGGGGCCGTTGTGGGATGGTATTATTGCCGCTACGCTCAGGAGTCGGGAGCGCTTTACGGTCTATTTTTCCGTGTGGTGTCAGAGGCAACCGATCCAGCACCATCAATATGCTTGGGACCATGTAGTCTGGCAGTTGCTGCCGTAGATAGACGAGCAGTTCCGCTTTGTCCAGGACCACTCGTTCTTTGCCCACTACATACGCTAGCAACAGCGCATTTCCTGGATTCTCTTCCCGCACCACCGCTATAGCCTCGCTGACTGCCTCATGCCCTCGCAGCAGGCTTTCGATCTCGCCCAGCTCAATGCGGTATCCGCGCAGCTTCACCTGGGAGTCGCTTCGTCCCACATACTCCAGCACTCCGTCAGACCGCCAGCGCGCCACATCTCCAGTTCGGTACAGCCGCCCACCGTTTGCATTCCATGGATTCGGCAGAAAGCGCTCGGCCGTCAACTGCGGCCGTTTCAGGTATCCTCGGGCTAATCCCACGCCGCCCAGATATAACTCCCCGCTTACCCCAACCGGGACCGTTTGTAACTCTTGGTCCAGCACGTAGGCTTGTACGTTAGCAATCGGTGTTCCGATCGGCACCACTCCTTGCTCATCTCGTCCGCATACCCAACTCACTGCGTCGATGGTTGCTTCTGTTGGCCCATACAGGTTCTCCAGCTCTGCCCCCGTACGCTCCTGAAATCTCTCTACCAAGCTGCGCTCCAGCGCTTCTCCTCCGCAATACACCCGCCGTAGCCAGCGACAGCGTTCGAAACCCGGCTCTTCCAGCACCATCCGTAACTGCGATGGCACCATCTGCACCACCGTGATCCGTTCGCGCGCCATTATCTCCACCAAATACTGGGCATCTTGGTGGCCGCCCGGCCGCGCCATTACCAACTGTGCCCCAGCTTCCAATGGTGCATAAAACTCCCACACTGAGGCATCAAAGTTATACGGCGTCTTCTGTAAAACCCGGTCCTGAGCGCTCAGGACCGCCCGACGCCCGATCCAATCCATGTGGTTGCAGATAGCCGCCTGCGAGATCACCACTCCCTTGGGTTGCCCTGTCGATCCCGATGTGTAAATAACGTAGGCGGCGTTCTCCGGCCCCGCTCCGCTGACCTGATTCTGTTCCGCGCTCTCGTCACTGGCCTCCCATATCTCCTCTACATTCACTCGCCGGCCTGCATACTCAATAGGCAGCGCTCCCGCCATGACCCGCTCCGTCAACACTAACTCCACGCCTGCATCTGACAGCATGAAACGCAGCCGCTCAGCCGGATAGCCGGGATCCAGCGGTACGTATGCTGCGCCTGCCTTCAGCACTCCTAGGAGTGCTGCCATTAAGTCGGCCGAGCGCTCCATGCAGATCCCTACCAGGCTCTCCGGACCCATTCCTTGCTTCCATAAATAGTTCCGCACACGATTCGCCCGCCGGTTTAGCTCCTCGTAACTGTAGGATCGGCGCTCGTCGCTTACTGCTATCTCCTTCGGTGTCCGCCCTACCTGCCGCTCGAATCGTTCCGACAGGGACTGTGGTTCTCCAAACTCCACCGCCGTCTCGTTGAACGCTTCAGTTACCCGCCGCTTTTCCCGTGCGCCCACCGCTTCCAACGCCCCTACCATCGTCTCGGGCTGTTCCAGCGCCTGTTCCAATAATGCTTCGTAACCCTCCGCTAGCCGCTCCACATCTTCTTTCGTGTAATAACTCGGATCCCAATCCCATGCGGCCCGCCATCTTTCCCCTTGCCGCACCCAATTTAATCGCAAGCGAAACCGATCAATGCACGCATACTGCTCCAGTACACGAAACCGCGTCGTCCCGCACTCCCATACCTCCGGCCATTCCTCATAATCGAAACAGTAGGGAAAGTATCCTTCCCCCCATCGCTCTTCCCACTCAAAGCACTCCTGCCACTTCGAAAGCTCCTTAAGAGAGTTCTCAACTGTAGCTTGCGCATCCACGAATCGGCAGTATGATTTCACGTCGAGCGACATGGGAAGATACCGCGCCAATAGGCCGACCGCATTCTTAAGGATTGGAAATCTTCGGCATTCAAAGCCAACTGCAGCTATCGCTGACGTCGTTAACCCCGCCCGAGACAAGTACAGCAACCAACAAGTCAGCAGTAACGGAAATATCGATGATCCGTGTACGCTGAATGCACGACACAATTCCAACCGCATAGTGCGATGGAGCGAATGTGGAATGAATGAGTTCGAGACATTCTCACTTCTGCTAATCACCTCCAATTTAGAACCGAATACAAAATGCTGCTTCCGCCAATATTCCCGCCCCAGGCTCGTTTCGTCCTCGATCAATTGGTTCAGCCACTCTGCAACGTCCGGATACTGTGCCACGGCTTCAGCGCTGCCGTCGATCATAGTGCCTTCGTAATTCCGCACGACGTCACGGAACAGATTGCTGAGTCCCGCTTGATCGGTACACAACGACGAAACAACAACGGAAAGTACATGTCGGACTGGAGATACTCTGACAAGTTGTGCCCACAATAACGGTCCTCGAATGTAGTTGAAGTTGGGCTGTACGCCGCTGTCCATGGGTAATTCGTGTTGCCGATCCTGCGAACAACTACCGTCCTGCGAGTCACGGATATCCAAGGGTAACTCCAGCGAGTGCATGACCACCTGCACCGGTAAAACCAATTCGGAATGCCCACAGAAAGTTGTACGAAGGCTTTCATGCCGTATGATGCACTTCTGAATAGATTCGTCCAGGCGCTCTGTATTGAGAGGTCCTTCGATCAAGAGCTTGCCTTTCACGTGAAAGGCGACCCCGTTGAGCTTCTGCTGCAATGACCAAAGCCGCCGCTGCTGGGGTGAGACTCGGAATCCTTGCAATGACTCTAGCTTGGTGCCCGGCATATCAGTCCGCCTAGATGTCTATCCGAGTGAACGGCTCGCCCATAGACACGATAATTTTACGCGGGCCTTCAAATGGACAGCGACCATGTGCAGCCAACATGTTGTCAGTCATTAAGAGATCTCCTGTTTGCCACGGGAATGCGACTGTTTCGACGTCATAGGCCTTTCGAATCTCTTCTACGACTTCAGGATCGATCCGAGATCCGTCGCCGTAGTATGTGTTGTACGGTAAACCTTCCTCACCGAATTCCTTAAGTAAAAACTCCTGAGTTTTAGGGTCCAAACTCGAATGGTGCCAAAAAGCCACATGATTGAACCAAACACTCTCTCCCGTTTTGGGATGGCACGTAACGGCCGGCCTTATTTGCCGTGTTCTTAGGCGGTGGGACGTTCTCCACTCACAAGAGATATGGGACTTCATACAGTAGTCCTCTACCTCTTTCTCGCTCTCGGTTCTGAATGCATTCTGCCATGTAAGACTAAGGCCATCGCCGAAATTCCGGACGAGCATCCAGCCTTTTTCAACAAAGGCTTGTCGCACCCGATCAGGAATGTGGCGTAGGACCTTACGAACGTCAGCGATGGGTGTCTCACCGCCATGTGAGGGAGGGGTGACACAGAAGAAGCAGACCTTCATTGGCCAAGTAAGCACGTATGAAAGCTCATTATGTAAGGCTATATGATATTGAGCAGGAAATTCCGTTGAGGTATATACCTGTTCTCCGAGCTTTTTGCGCGGAGTTGCTCCCTCCATATAGTTCATCCGTTCAAGTGAAAATCCCGTCAGAAAGTCTTCAAAGTCCTGCTGTGTCGACGCTTCGAAATCGCGGAACAAGACTGCTCCATATTTCTGAATGTTATTCTCGACTAATTCAACGTTGCTATGTACCCAGGCCGCAAGACTAACACCTCTTGTGGCCGGTTTGATGGCGACCGGTAACGATTGTTCCGGATTTAACAATTCAATATTGACCAATCCGTCATCAGAGATACGAATGAGTTTGCGTCCCGAGGCGTTCAGCGGCTTCAGACCGGCTCTTCCACTTGCGATATTCATTTATCCTCCTTAAAAGGGCAATACACTATAAAACTGCGCCGAGTTATTAACCAATACTGTCTATGTCACGTGTGCAGCTCGTAATTACTGTTTCTCGTTGACGTGCTCGATTCTCTGCCCGCATCGCTATAGAAGACGTCGCAGGCGCCCCAGAGGCTTGGGCCTTGACTCAGCCCCGACGGCGCGGTATTCGTAGCCCTGCAAGTGTTCTGCGAGTTATGCGCAAATTCTTGCGGTGTTCGACACTTCAGCGATGAATGCGGCCTGTGTTGGTTTTAATCGATTCTCTAGGTGGTCCTTGTGGCGAGCATCCCATAAGTTCCAGAACCAGTTCACTTTGAAACGCTCGTCCCGAAGACGTCCGTGAAAGTGAAAAGCTCTCAATCGGGCTGTTCTGTGTTGGCCCGCCGGGCTGGCCAGATACTCGCGCGTGAACGCACCGTCCGCGGGCCGTCGCCTCTCTGGGAACAATACGACAGATTTGTATTAGATACTAAGTCTAGTAAGTTTGGACGAAAGTGCATTCAAGCCAACTAGTGGAATGCCAGAAATTGTAAACCGCGGCGTATTCATATGTACGCCTCGTCTCATCGGCAGGAGCAAAGAACCTATCACCGAAACAGGCACTCAATTGGCATCTTCTTGCGATGGCAAATAGCGCGCCTGTATTGGGCTCACATTAATAAAGAATAAAGAAAAGCCTTGAAGCCAGGTGCGCTGCCGCCCAGGCTGCTCCCAACCTGTCAATATTCTGGCGTCCCGCCACTCTGCCCGCGACAGATAGCGGCATGTCAGCTTTGCTTTCTGCTGCGGTTTGAGAAAGGTAACGCGCTCTTAATTTCTAAAGAATACAGGAATTTGTTGTCTACCGGAAGGCCGTATCGGCTGATTTCGGCCCAACACTCCCTAAACCGAAGCAACCAAATGAGAAATATTCCTGATTTCTTGAGCCTTCGCGATACCGGCCGAGATACCAACGATAGCAGGCGATGTAATCTCTGGACAACACTGGCGTCGCAGTTAACCTGGAGTAATTGGAGGAGTTTCTGCGGCCCGGTGTTCAAGGGGATGCCCGCTTTTAAATTGAAGGCGGCCTTCTTGTTTCCGTCTCTGCGAGTGCATTCACCAGTGCAGCCATTAAGCGTCGCCGTGAACCCAGTTCGACCGTGACTCGCACGTAGAGCAACGCCGAGGCCAGTGCGCGCGTTCGGTGCGATAGACTCTTTTACTCGCGAATGTCTGGCACCGAAATGATAGAAATCTGACGAGGCGGCGCGTATTCCGCTTTCTGCATAGAACAATCCACCAGCACGGAGCATCGCAGTTCCTGCGCGCCGACAGTAGCGACCTCCTTCTCCAATAAGGACTAGATCGGCGATACCGAAGCCGCGTTCATAGGATGGTGGCCAAGCAGCACTTTTGTAAGGTCCAGAGCAGCCCTGAAGCGGATAGAGTCTGGAAACGTCAAAAAGCTACTTGCCCGGCATTCTTTTAAGACGCTCTGCCTTTAGCGTAAATGGCACTCTGGCAAATTTGTACAGAAACGGTGATCTCACTCTTGCTCCGGACGTCGCCGAACGCTCAAGCATTTATCCAACCACTCCGCCATCGTTCCGCCGATGTCCGGGGCACCCCGAATGTCGAGTGGCCAATGAGAGGCACCGGTGATTTTGACCAGCTTCGTAGTAACACCGGCTTTGGATAGCGCTGCTACCATATCCTCTACGTTTGCGATTGGAACAAGTGAATCCATCGTTCCGTGAATAAATAACATAGGAGCGTCCCCTGACGCCACGTACGAGATGGGCGACGCGTTCACAAGAAGATTATGCACTTTAGAATCCGTTGTCGCCTGCGATTTAACCGTCACACCTAAGTACGCACTCAGAATCTGTAACGCCGCAGGAACACTGGGACTCATCAAGTTGGCTGGTGTGCCCACTCCTACCGCGCATTGAATCCGCGCACTCTGCCTCCCGATAGAGTCTTGGCCTTCTGGGCCTGTCGAATCCCCTTTCACGTCGAGCATTGCCGTGAGGTTTGCGCCAGATGAATACCCGACGGCACCGATACGGCCTGGATCGATCCCGTATTGAGTCGCGCGATAGCGGATGAAACGAACAGCTCGGGCTGCATCTTCGACTGAAGCCGGATAGTGAAACTGCGGCGCGACGCGATAATTGATAACGAACACTACGTATCCTGCCGAGACAAGTGGCTCAACAAACAACCGCAGCTGCTCCCTTTCATCTTTCAAAGGCAGGGCACCGAAGTCGGGCGTCGTAGCCCAGCCGCTGCCCGGGACAAACAGAATACCTCGCCCGTTCGGCTGCACAGGCCGATATACATCCAGCAGTAGAGCGAGACCAGAAAACATCCCATAAATCACATTGGAACTGACCGTTGGTCTTGCCGCCGCAATCGCAGTCACCGTCTGGTGCGATGATTGTGAACCGGCCGACGCGACAAACAGAGAAGTCGCAAATAGGATCTTACTTGTAAGGATCGTACCGCTTCTTAGTATCTTCATACATTGAAATTCCCAGAATTGTGATGAAACCGATCATTCCTTCCAATGAAAATCGTTGACCCATACCGGACATCATCTCGAGACTATGGTACGGAAGCGGCTATCGCCTCCGAGAAAGATTTCGACAAGGCGAGTTGGAGAAGGGCTCTGAAGAATCAATGGAAGAGCTAAACGTCCACCCGCCGGATTGGCTATGGTTGCGATGCAGAATTCCAACAGCTGAACGCCACTCCGTATTGCCCTTGGGCCACGATCTTACCGTAATCCAGCTTAATCACTCGATCAGCCACATTAAAATAAGCATCATCATGAGTGATTACAATGAGTGTCTTACCCTGCCTCTTTAGGGAAGGTAGAATATTTAAGTAGAAGAAAGCCTTGAACCCTGGATCCTGATTAGCAGCCCATTCGTCGAAGATGTAGATGGGACGATCTTCCATACAGGCCGCAACAAGGGCAAGACGCTTTCTTTGCCCGTCAGAGAGCATTGTAGTAGAAAAAACACCATCATTAACGGTCAACTTCATGTCAAGCTCGAACCTTTTCATATAGTCAGCCAAGCGATCGTCAAAGTTGCCTAAGCCGACGTTTATAACATCATCGAATAGGCAAAAATCGGAAAAAATCACAGAGAATAACTGACGGTACGCTTGCAAATTGTCCGGCCTGAGCACTCGGCCATTCACGTCAATCTGTCCTGAATCCGGTTGATATAAGCCGCATATCAATTTTGCAACTGTGGTCTTACCGCATCCGTTCCCTCCGACGAGGAAGATCAGATCACCGGGCTTGATGGTCAGACTCAGAGGACCAACGACAAAGGGTGTCTCTCCATCACGAGAGCCGTAGCTGTATTCGATCGCCGAGATTTCGATCCTTTCCCAGAGCAGAAACTGTTGCAAATCGGTGGGTGATTCGGACTCGGAGGCGACCAGCGAGTCAGCCAAGTTCTCGAGCCGCCCGAAAGCCGTTATAAGTCCACCCATGTTCCCCGCAGTACCCGCCAGAGACGTCAGCGGACCAAGCAGAAATAGCAACGTGAGGCCATAGGCACTTACTAGCCCACGGCTTGTGTTCCACCACGCGGGTCCGTCAGACAGCAGAAAGCCCATCACTACAAAGAACAACAATTGACTCCAGTTTCCGCTGATGCTATAGACAGCATTGCCGATGAGAGAATGTTTCTTATATGCGGCTGCCGCTTCAACCAAGTCTTTATCTATCAACCTGTGTTGACGATGCATATGTAACTTGAGTTCCTTCAAAGCTCGTGTAATAGTATCAAGTTGACGGAACAATTTGTCGGCCTGCCGTCTAGATGCCCGCAATTGCTTGTGTCCGAGGGCATGTGAAAATCGGAACGTTATCCCACCTACGAAGACGAAGGCAAGGACGGTTACAAAGACAACAGGTGACAGGTAAGCTAGATATGCCATACAGCCGAGAACGACCGCGCACTGCAATACAATAGAGGGAATTAGCTGTAGGTTAGTGGTGACTACCGTGACATCCTGAGTTAATACGGTTAGGATGCGATGTGGTCCGATCTCTTCCGTCTTTCGAAGTGAGGATCTTAATAGTCGACGAACTATGGAGAGCACGAGCTGAAACATAGTCTCGTTAATCATTCGGACCGTGAGCAATTCTGCGATAACGCTGAAGATAGGTGCAGCCAGGCATAGTGCCAAATAAGACTCAAACCATAACTGTTGACCGGTTAATACATGATTGACCATCGCGATAAGGGCCGCCCTACAAAGCCCACTGATGATACTAGCCACTATGGCCAAGACCAGAAAGAAGTCAATTCTAGCTATGACGAACTGCATCAGCTTTTTCATTCGTTTCTCTGCTCAATGCGCACCGTAGTCAGCCGCCCCGCATTCTTTCATGCTGGTCAATGCAGGTCTTGTTCAGAGACATCAAAGGTTGCATGTGTTGTTGGGACGCTTTTGTCGCTTTTTGAGATGAAGCCCGGAAGTCAGATGAGCTCGATAGTTCCCTTTGTTGCGCTATATATGCTCTAGTGGCCTGTCGCAGGGAAATCGTTACCATCTGAGCTGCTGGCCAAAAACCTCCGGTCGCTGCGCTCGCGGCTCTGAATGGCGACATTCCGGACTCGGAGCCATGGGCGAAGCGATTGAAGGCTCCCGCTAACGAAGTCACGGCGACAGGCCACTAGTCTGGAGTTCGTTGCCTTTTTGTCAGAAGTCGTCGCGAGCCGTCCAGTCCATCAAGAAATCCACATCATTCTGGACAACCTCTCGGCACACAAAACAAAGCTTGTGAATGCGTTCCTTGCCGATCATCCCAATCTCCGCCTGCACTTCACGCCGACTTACTCGTCCTGGCTGAACCAAGTCGAGATCTGGTTTGCTTGTATCGAACGCGAGGTTATTTCGCGTGGCGTCTTCTCCTCCGTCACCGACCTCGCGCGAAAACTGCGGCGCTATATCCGCGCCTACTCTGCAAACGCCAAACCATTCCATTGGAAGTATTCAGATCCTACCCGCCACATCGGTAATACTCTCTTTGCGACAGGCCACTAGATCCTCGTCGTTAACAGGCGACATTTCGTCATGAGAATGGGAGTATTTGAGCTAACTGGCAGGGATGTCACGTCGGTAAGCTGTTCTGTCAGCGAGGTCCACATTTGCCACCCAAGGTCCTCCACGGAAGTTAACAATAACTCACACGCTGAGTTTCCGCCCATCGTTCAACCTGCGTCGAAGTGAGCTGCCCCCTATGCCGACTCCGATGGCTAGGAGAGTTTTCCCATCATAGTTGGTTGCGGTTGACGCTGCGCGGCAAGCGCAGCGAATTCATTGGGTGTTTGATAGCCGAGCCCGCTGTGAGGGCGCGACTGGTTGTAATCGGTTCGCCACGATTCCACTTGGTGACGTGCATTGGCCAAGGTGATAAACCAGTTCGCGTTCAAGCATTCATCGCGAAACCGGCCGTTAAAGGATTCGATGTGACCGTTCTGCATCGGCCGGCCTGGCTCGATATAGCGCAGCAGGACACCGTGCGTTTCGCACCACGACCGTACTGAGCGGCAGACAAACTCCGGCCCGTGATCGACAGAGATTTCCTCTGGCAGACCACGTGTTTGCGCAAGACGTTCCAGTACACGAATGACACGCAGCCCGGGCAGACTGGTGTCGGTCTCAATCGCCAGGCATTCCCGCGTGTATTCGTCGATGACCGTCAGTACGCGGAACGTGCGGCCCTGCGCCAGCGTATCGGCCACAAAGTCCATGGCCCAACGCTGATCCGCTCTTTGCAAACATGCCTTTGTGGTCGGGGCAACACGTTCTCCACTATGTCTTCGTTTGCGTTTTCGCATAGCCAGTCCGAGTTCCCGGTACAGTCGATAAATCCGTTTGTGATTAACAGTCCGGCCTTCTCTGCGCAGCAACGCCGTGAGTCGCCGGTATCCAAATCGTTGCCGCTCTCGAGCCAGTTGCGTCAGCCTCTGGGCTAAACCCTGATCGGCTTTCTTGGACAGTTTTCTTCTTTGTGTCGAGCGTGCCAACTGTGTCAACCTGCAAGCGCGGTGTTCGCTGATCCCATGCTGCTCGATCGCGATCCTAACCGCGGCTCGCTTGCTTGCAGGCGTTACAAGTTTTTTCCCAGTAAGTCCTTCAACACGACGTTATCCAGTGTCAGATCGGCCACCACCCGCTTCAGCTTGCTGTTTTCCTCTTCCAGACGCTTCAGCTTTTGCACGTCGCTTACTGCCATCCCGCCGTACTTCGCTTTCCAGTTGTAGAACGTCGCTTCGCTGATTCCGTTCTGCCGGCACACCTCGCTTGTCTTCAGCCCCGCTTCGCCCTGCTTCAGAATCCCCACAATTTGCTCTTCCGTGAACCTCGTTCGCTTCATTCGTCTCCCTTTCCGCGGCTCCCAGGCCGCTAGGAAACTCTCATTTCACACCGATTCGTTCACAGGGGCAACGTCAGAGAGGCTGTCTTAGATAACGGACTTTCCAAATTCCGAACCAGTGATTCCATCCCGAAAACACGTCTTTGCCGCACCATATCAGCGAGGATAATCACTGAGCAACAACACGAGTACCTAAAAGGAAGAAAGAGGTCTACATTTTATGGTGCCGTACGTCGCTGTGTCCCACTGGCCCGTGCAGTAATGTAGGATGCATCTAAGCTTGCATTGCTTTCCTCAATGAAAGTGGACGCATATCGGTCCAGACCTCCTGGATGTAGTCGAGGCACTCTTGTTTGGATCCTGACTTGCCGACGTCAGTCCACCCGGGCGGATTGGAGCGATCTGAAAGCCATATGGAGTATTGATCCTCGTGGTTAACCACCACTCTGAAGATCCTCGTTTCGTCGTCTGAAGACTGTTGCATTACAAATATTCTCCTTACGTTATTCGTACGGTATTGGACTATTAATTACTCCAAGTATATGAACGGAGTTTAGGCAGACAAAGTACAAAACATCTATCATTCCGGTGTTCAAAAAAAGAGCACTCCGGAAACCACCTGAACCCTTGAAGCTTACGCTCATATGCTCGATGCTGAACTAATCTAATCGTATCTGTTAAGGTCATATAACCAATCTGCACGTGATAGAGGGCGACGGAAAAGCCGACGGGCGAGATCTCGACCCGTCGGGTTAAAACCTTGCAGATAGTTCCGCTGCCCATTGGCATCTGGAAAAAGAAGAACCGACTTGCTCCTCAGCTTCAATGTACTCGGAAGCGCACTCATTGCCGATTCGGAATTGCCGACATGTTTTACACTTCGTAGTCTTTCATTTTCGTTTGGCAAGCGCCAAAGATCTCTCGATAGCAACCTCGGCCAGCAACTCACGTTTCGCCCGCATGGCGGCGGCCCCTTCTTTCGCACGGCCCTGTAGATAAGTCACTGAGAGAGCAGGATCACTGACGCCACGAGAGAGAGTTGCGTGGAATTGTTCTACCATTTCTGCAGCTACACGTTGCGAAATGAACGATTGTCTGTGCTCAATGTAGCCCACCAGTCGATCATCAGTCGGTGCGAGATTCACTAGAGCTTCGAATTTTGCTTTTCTGTGTTCTACCGGTATCCCTTCCACGATCGCCGCCGGAAACTCCAATTTCGTTTGGTTTGTATCTTGGAGCACCAGTTTGATTTGAAACAGAGGCGACGTAGAAATGTTTCTCTCTGGTTGTAGCTCCTTAACCAGTCGCTCGAACGGCACATCCTGGTTTGCAAGGGCCGCAAGAGTCGTGGCTTTGATTCTTGCGATTAAGTTTCGGAATGTTGGTTCGCCTGATAGGTCGACACGTAAAGCAAGTTGATTTATGAAGATCCCCACAACGCCTTCGGTGTTGAACACTGTACGCCCCGAAACATCAGTTCCAATCACAATGGTGTCGTCGGGACTCATGGAGCTCAGAACGGTAGAGAACGCTGCCAGCAGGACCATAAACATCGTCACACGTTCTTGCTGCGCACACGCCTTTATAGCAAAGACGAGTTCCGGAGGGAACTCGATCGGAAGAGTCGACCCGTCATCTCCTGCTCCGTCGATCGCCGCTGGTTCGGTGAATTGGAATGTAGAAGGCGTACCCTCTAGGTAACAACGCCAAAAGTCTAGCTGCTGGTCGAGTTCCGTGCATCGCTCGGTCCGAGTCTGCCACACAGCGTAGTCGGCATATTGAATCGCAAGAGGCGGAAGAGAAGGTGACTCCCCCGCCCGAATTTTTGCATACACGTCGGATAACTCTCGGATGAGAATTCCGGTCGACCACCCATCGGCGACGATGTGATGCATTACGAATACAAGCAAATGATCCTCTGAGCTAAACCGGGCACAGCGAACCTTCATCAAGGGGCCTCGTTCAAGAGAAAACGGCTCCCTTGACCACTTATTGACTAGATGAGTCGCCAAGAAATCGGGGCTAGTCGGTCCAACTTCACTCAAAGAGCATTCGACGGTACTCCATTCGTCGATGATCTGGATCGGTCGCTTAGCCGCGTCTGTGGTGAAGCGCGTCCGAATCGCCTCATGACGTATTGCGAGGTACTCTATCGCCCGGTGGAGCACGTCGAAATCGAACTGGCCGTGAATTCGGAATGCGGCTGCAATATGATAGTCGTCATCTGCCGGCGCGAGTTGATGGATGAACCACAATCTCCGCTGCGCGAACGAGAGCGGAAATCCCTCTCCGGAGCGGGGCACCTTAGTAATCACGTTATCTCGCGCCGTTTGCTTTATGGAATCGATATGAGCCGCAAGCATCGCCAATTCAGGAAAGTCGAACAAAGCGCTAAATGGAATGTCTACGGAAAACGCATCTTGAATGCGGGCAATTATCTTACCGGCGAGGAGAGAATGTCCGCCAAGCTCGAAAAAGTTCTCGTCGCGACCGATCTCGCCGAGTTCGAGAACCTCACACCATATCTTCGAGAGGGCCTTCTCCGTCGGGCTAACGGCCGGAGCCAACGTGAGGTCCATTCTTTTAAAGCCTGCAGGAGGTAACGCTTTCCGATCGAGCTTCCCATTAGGGGTCACCGGCATGGAGTCCACTTGCACGAACCGTGACGGAACCGCATAGCCGGGTAATATCCGACGCACATGGAGCTTCAAAAGGGCAGTCCAGTCGACAGCATCAGGAAAATTCTCTTTCAGTTGCACGTATGCAACCAAGCGTCCATCTCCAGCAACAGACTCATGCCAGATTACCGCAGAACAGGTAACCGCTGAATGCCCGTTCAATGCCTCTTCGATCTCATTCAGTTCGACGCGATGGCCTCGTACTTTGACCTGCTGATCGAGCCGCCCCAATACACGAAACTCGCCATCAGGTAATTGTCGTGCGAGATCTCCCGTACCATAGAGCCGAGCTCCCCGTCGTCGGCTGAACTCGTCAGGTATGAACCGCTCAGCTGTTAGACCAGGCCGATTGCGATATCCACGCGCTAGACCCAGCCCACCTATGTACAATTCTCCCGGTACGCCCGGAGGTACTAGATTCCATTCAGTATCGAGAATATAGGCTTCCGTGTTTGCTATGGGAAAGCCGATGCTTATGCTTGATGAGGATCGATGTACCCTACACAGGGTGGACCATATGGTCGTTTCTGTCGGTCCGTATAGATTCCATAAACTTCGGCAGCGGTTCAGGAGATCATTTGCGAGCTGTAAATCAAGTGCCTCACCCCCACAAAGCGCCGCAAGTTGAGGGCTTCCCGGCCAACCAGCGCCTAGCAACATTCGCCAAGTGGAGGGCGTACTTTGCATCACGGTGGCTCCGGACGTTCCCAACAGTTGGGACAACATTTGGCCATTGTTTACGCACTCTTGGTGCGCGATAAACGTGCGAGCTCCCACCGCTAGTGGGAGGAAGATCTCTAAAGCTGCAATGTCAAACGACGGCGTCGTCACGGATAGAAATATGTCGCTTGAACTCAACCCCGGCGCCACTAGCATGCATTTCAAGAAATTCGCGAGCGCCCTGTGACTGATCTGAACGCCTTTTGGACGTCCCGTGGATCCGGATGTATAAATTACGTAGGCTAGCTGATCGGCACTTACAGATGAAAAAGCCTTTCGCGAAGCTTCTGTATCGGGCGGTGGCTCCGGCGTGGAGGATTCGATCGTAAGAATAGGTCCTGAAAATAGAGCCTGCGCCTTGTCATGTAAGGTCTTGGAGACGAGGAGAACTTCTGGTCGAGCGTCTTCCAGCATTGCCTTAAGTCTTTCCGGTGGATAGTCCGGATCTAACGGCAGATATGTGGCACTCGCCGTGAGCACTGCAAGAGGCGCAGCAACAATGTCTAAGTTGCGAGCGAGATACAGACCGACGATTTGCTCAGGCCCTACTCCGAATTCACGAAGCTTTGCCGCAGTAAGTCGAACAATCGCTCGTAACTCCGCATATGTTGTCTTTTGACCGACCATCTCGGCCGCAATTGCTTGCGGCGTTTTGTCCGCCTGCCGTTCGAACAAATTGTGGGCGAAGTCGTCAGATGTAACAGGCAAATCATCAGTTAAGCTAAGGCTCGCAGCATAGTTCTTTTGCGGCAAACGCAGAGCAAGGCGACATGACGTTTTGCTCGGTGAGGCAACACCCTCAGCCAGTATTTCTACGAAGTCCTCTGCGAGTCGCACGACTGTCGACGTATCAAAGAGGTCCGTGTTGTAGATGAAGTTTGCTTGAGATCCCTCGTTGCGATCCTCTATAGACACGTGGAGATCCAGTTTTGCGTTGACAATTGGAAATGGGAGTCGAGTGACTCGCAATCCCGACATCTGAAAAGTCGAGGAGGGTTGATTATTGAATGCTAGTATTACCTGAGTAATCGGATTCACGGCGATATCGCGAACCCGACACACGCGTTCGACGAGCTTTTCGAACGGTATCCGCGAATATCGCAGGCTTCGCAGTAAGGATTCTTTTGAGTCCACAACAGCAGATAGAAACGTTGCTGAACTGCTAATTCGGCCCCTCACAATCACTACGTTCGCAAACAAACCAATTACACGTTCGAGATCTCTGCGGTATCGGCTGGCGACCGGCGTGCCGATCAAAACGTTCTCCTGACCGGAATAGCGTTGAAGCAATAGTTGACACGCGGTAAGCAACACAATGAAGGGCGTGGACCGAAGGTATAGCGCCAATGATCGTATCTGCTGCGAGACATTTTTTGATATCGGATGCGAGTGACAGGCCCCCCGGTAAGTGGGTCGGTGCGGGCGCCGGTGGTCGAAAGGAAGGTTAGATATCAAAGGGGCATCATCGAGAAGGCGGGTATACTCCTGCATCTGACATCCGAAAGCCGGTGTGGATAACCAGGATCTTTGGGCCTTTGAGTAATCCGCGTATTGCATCGGTAAGGGTGGCAATTCAAGGTTTTTGTGGCCCGTGATCGCTGCATAGGCTGTAGATAGCTCCTCACAAAGAATGCTCACGGACCATCCGTCCGCTACAATATGATGCGCTGAAAAAAGCAGAACATGTTCCTCAGGCGAATGTCGCCAGAGATGGCACCGGAACGCCGGTTCGTGAGCAAGCTGAAAAGGTCGCTTTATCTCTGCCGCTACCGTCTGAAGAATTTCTGTGAAGGTTAAGCCGGACGACTCATGATGATGTACGGAGGGCTGGTGTCTAGGCAGGATGAATTGGACGGTCTCGCCATTAAATGAACGGAATTGAGTTCGCAACGTTGCGTGGCGGTCCACTATAATTTCGACCGCCTGGAAGAGTGCCTCTAAATCGAGAGAGCCCTCGATCCTGAAGCCGATAGATTCGTTGTAGGCTTGATTCGCAGGATCGAGAAGATGGAGAAAATACAGCTGCTCCTGTGCTACAGACAGAGGCGCAATGTCTATGTTCGCAGCTCGTAGGTGTTTACTGAGATGGTTGTCGATCATCGGCTCAAGTAGTCCAATGGACTGCAGTTGAGGTTATACTGAACTCGCCTGATGAGTGCTTGGCCATCGTCCAGGACTTTGTTCGTCAATTGCCTTAGCCAGGTCGGCGATAGTAGGCGAACTGTCGAACAGAAGATCGAGAGGTAAGTCCACGTCGAACCGCTCGTTCAGACGAGCCAATATCTGCATCGCCTTAAGTGAATGTCCGCCTAATTCGAAAAAGTCATCTAAACGCCCGACACGCCCGACGTTCAGCACTTCGGCCCACACGGACGCAACTGCTTCTTCAGTAGGATTAGCCGGCGGGATGAATGAATTTGAAGCGAGTCCTGATATTCTTGTGGCCTCGCGGAAACTTTGGAGAATGGCAGCCGCAGTCCTTAGACGACTCGCGACCCAGTTAAGCTGTTCTGACGGAATAGAGAGTCTCTCCGACTTTTCAATTCCTGCGAGTGTGGCAGAATTTACGTATTTTTCATTTGACTCTTCGCGCGTGAATGAAGGATTGAACTCAATATGATTCGAAACCGCAATCCGATATCGCCGCTCCGATCTATTGTCTACATCCAACGTTTCGTTTGAAACGCGCTCGAAGAAATTAATGGCAGGCTTGTTCCGGTTCGTAGATCGGACTGGGACTTCGACCCACTTGTAACCATGTTGTTCAGCGATCTTCAACACGTGAGCGATCATTCTCTCCTCGACCCCTCGGCCGAGAGCTCGGCAGCTCAGAGCCAATAGCTCAACGCTGAATGCATGAGCTCCCGGAGAGAGCAGGATCACACCGACCAGACCGTAGCTGCCAAATCGGTCCTCAACGTTACATGTGATTCCTAAAATTTCACCCCGGTTAATGGCTGATACGATCTGGCCGGCTGTCCAATGCACTCCTGACGTGTTGAATTGGGTTGTCCGATATGTAAGCTCCGAGGCGCGAATAGACGTGGAGACGTCCATTTCTCGGAACTCAATCCGGATATCAAGACTGTCCACGTAGCTCTTCAGATCCGTGGCGTGTTGCCGATGACCTTCTCGTGGCACGTTCTGTCTGTAAAACAGCGCGCGATCATTTCCTTCACGGGTGTTGAACGTTTGGTCGAAGATCCAGTTGTGGTCGAGGAAGTCCCCATATTGGGATGCATGCGCCGGCAGACACACAACATTGATTTCCGGGTGATGAGCCGCCACTTCCGTACACTCACGTATGTCATTATCGACGAAAACTAAACTGTCGAGAGAGAAATTGAGCTCCCGAGCGATCTCCTGTACATTTTGCGACTTCGGAAGCCAATTGACCTTAATGATTTCAAAATCAGAATGTGCCAGGACCATGCCCTGCAATCGATCGAAAACCTCTTGGACATCCTCCGGATTATTCTTGCTACACAGGCATAACAGCACCCCCCTCCGTCGTTGCTCAAGCAAATGCTCTTGCAAAGCGCGGTGCCCCGGACTAATACTAAGGTTCGAAATGCCATCTTCGGCACAGATGCCGCCCCACAAGGTTTCATCACAGTCCACTATGAGAGCCTTGATGGGTGCTCGCATGTACGCCATTGTTTTACGAACAATATCAGTGGCGAGGCCTGCCCAGTATTCCTGCACATAAGGAATACTGGCGAGACGGTCACTAGTGACGTCCAACCAGTTTGCGATGCTGTACCGCTCCATTAGTTGTGTGCTGGAGATTAACTCGACTTGGGGAATACCTCGGATCTTGTCAGAAAAGTCTCGCTGTTTAGAAACTAGGGCTTGTGATTCGATACTCGAGGGACAGACATAGACCAAATGCGGAATTGGATTTCGATGTACCGCGCTTTGGATGAGGCTAATAATATTATTTAAATAATCGGGATCATCGGGGAAGTCTTGGAGACGAATCAATATGACATTCAGGCCGAACGCGTTAGTTCTAAAAGCGCTCGTCGAATCTATCAATTGGTCCGGCAGACGTTCGGAAGGTGTAATGTGGGTCGTAACGGACACCCCTAATTCGCTACACCACCATCCGATTACGTCCCTAACCGGGTCGGCAATGAAGGTCGAAGAGATTACAATGTTCGCCGGGATTGTTTCTAGTCGCGTCGGAGATATTGCTTTCGCCCGTGTCTCTTGCGCCAAAACGGCAGTTATCGGAGCCGATGTGTCCAAGGCAAGCTTGGAAAGCACCGCAAGGTAGTCTTCCGCTACCTTCTCGATGGTCGTTCGCCGGAAGATTTGGGCATCGTAAACCATAGACCCCCGCACACCTTGTGGCGAGGCTTCCACATCCAGGAAAAGGCTAAAATCCGTGCCAGGCCAGGGAATGTGGTACGCCGTGCTCTCGATATCAGACAATTTAAATCCTTCGTCCACAGTTCCATGGAAGCCGAACATCACCGAGATTACTGACGAGAGACTCGACGCATTGCCCGAAGGCGCCATCTCCAGGATTCTAGAAAACGGCAATTCCTGATGTTCCAAGCTCTCGACGATTGCCGCGCGGACGGATTGCAACAAATCCCGCAGATTCTCGCCTCCGTTCAAAGTCACGAGAACAGGCACTGGGTGACTAAACAGCCCAACGACCTCCTGGAGGTCAGCGCTCGTGCGATTCGCGACAGGACATCCTATCATCAGTGTGCGTTGCTGGCTGATGATGTAGAGCACAGTGTAAAATGCACTTGCATAGATCACGAACGGGGTCACACTTTCGAGTCTTGCGAGGTCGTTGAGGCGATTGAAAAGGGCGTGGTCCACAGAGAACTGCACCTCGTCTGCGTTATACGTGCGACGTGCTGGCCGCGGATTATCATACGGGAGAACAAGGGGGTCAACTTCGTGCTTTAGCTTCGAAGCCCAGAAAATTTCATCGCGCGTCGATGCAACGGTTGACAGTCTTGCGCGAGCGTCGGAAATGTATTGCGAGTACCGATATACATGCGACCGAGCGATTGGTCGTCCTTGGACAAGCATTTCGTAGTAATCACTGAGTTCCCGTAAAATTATCTGAAAAGAATGAACGTCGGAAGCGATGTGATGGACGACAAAAACCGCGATTCGCTCGTTTTCGCGCAAGTGAATGATCAGCACGCGCAGCATTGGATCTAACTCCAGATTGAACGGTGCCCGCGATTCGGCTTCGGCCATTCGCCGCGCTTCTTCTTCTCTGCGCGCCTCTGGAAAATTTCGGATATCGGCTACCCGAACCACTTTGCGGCGTGCAGCACCAATTCTGCATCGAGGAACGCCTTGGATGGCAGCGAAGTTCGTTCGTAAAGACTCGTGGCGCCACTCAATCTCAGCCAGCGCAGCATCCCACGCCTCAAGATTCAGATTGCCATTCAAGCGCAAGCCAAAGGCGAGGTTATACGGGCAGTTCTCAGACGCTAGTGCCGCCGCATACCAGAGCCGCTCCTGGCCAGGAGAACATGGCAGCCAAGCGGCGTCCTCTCCGCCACCTATGCAGACCTTATTTTCTTCTGACACTCCGACGATCGCTGGGGCGATTTCCGATGCGATGGTCCTTAAACTACCACCTCCCAGCAGTTGCTCAAACGACACGGATCGTCCGAACTCCTTTTCAATAAGGGCTCGGAATTCCTGAGCCTTCAAGGAGTCAACGCCAGTGGATGTCAATGCCAACGAGGTATCACTATACGAAACGGCACAGTTCAGTACCTGCGAAAGCATCTGGCGCAAGCGCCTTAAGATTTCCGATTCGTCCTGTTGCTCAACGCGCTGCACTGGGGAAGAAATTTCAGTCTGTTCAGTTAGAGTGTCTTGGTGAATGATAGACATTTCTCCTGAGAAGTAGGTGTCACGTGTCTTGCTGCGCTGGAGCTTGCCGCTTGAAGTTCTTGGCAGCGTTCCAGCCCTTACAAAGCACACGGTCCTCAACGTGAACCCATGCCTTTGGGTGACCGCGCAACGAATACAAGCAACAATGCTGTCGAAGTCAGGAACCAGTTTCTTTGGCTTCAGCTCACATACTGCGATTGCTCGCTCCTCCCCGTCCACCGTCACCGTGAACGCAACACACAATTCGCAGGCGATTGCCTCGGTTATAGTCTGCTCCACATCTTGAGGATAGTGGTTCTCCCCACGGATTATCATGAGTTCCTTGAGCCGTCCCGTGATGAACAGTTCTCCTTCCAGGATTGCGCCGAGATCTCCAGTTCGCAGGAAAGGCCCCTCACCCGTATCGCGGAGAAAAGCACGAAAAATTCGCTCGGTGTCTTTCGGCCTATTCCAATAGCCTTTTGCCACAGAGTCCCCGGACACCCAAATTTCACCGACTACCCCGGGGGCGCTTTGTACGCTACGATCCGAATCGACGACGATTATTTTCACTGGTGCATCTGCTCGGGGCATTCCGCAACTCACCCATCGAGTACTATCATCTTGCTTTGTCAGGATAATACGATTTTGGCGAAGTGCATTTGCATCAAAACGGCAGACGCAAGACGGTGAGAAAAAGGCACCCGATACCTTCAACGTCGCTTCCGCCAAGCCGTAGGCGGGATAAAAAGCCGAGCTGCTAAAACCGCATGGAGAGAACGCCCTGGTAAACTGTTCAAGTGTCTCTGCCAGCACCCGCTCAGCACCGTTAAAAGCCACCCGCCACGAGCTCAAGTCCAAGGCAGCGCGCGCTGATACTGCTACTTTCCGGACGCATAGATCGTATGCGAAGTTTGGACCTCCACTGTGGGTTGCTCGATTTCGGGATATAGCTTCGAGCCATTTGACCGGCGACGTCCCCAGGATTGAAGGGGGCAAAACTATGGAGACAAAACCGCTGTAAATCGGCTGCAGCAGGCCGTAGACTAGGCCCATATCATGAAAATGCGGGAGCCATGTCACGCTGACGCTAGATCGGTCGTGACGGAAATCGCGCTGTATAAACTCTAAATTCGAGATCACATTTCGGTGCGTCACCATCACGCCTCTCGGTGATCCAGTGGAACCGGAAGTGTACTGCAGATAGGCTGGGTGATCAAGATGAGCTGCAACTATGGGAAGATCGGTGTGTGTTGCAGTCAAGGCGTTCGGCTGGACAATAAAATGGATTCCGCGTCCACCGCCGCCCACCGCTCTTTGCATCCGGCGCAGCAGCGAGGGCGTCGTTACGACAACGGAGGCTCCGGAGTCGACCGCGATGGCTTCCAACGTGCGGATATCGCCAGCCACACGCGTCGGTGCGGCAGGTACAGCAACAACGCCAGCATACAAACATCCAAAGAAGGCGACAATAAAGTCGGGTCCGCTTGGATGCAGCAACACCGCCGTAGTTGGTGCTGGATGCAGGTCTCGCAAGCTCGCCGCCACCTGCCGTGCGCCTGCGTGCAATTCCCGATATGTCAACTCTTTATATGGCCCCGGCTCCGAAGCGAAGCGATATACAGCGGTGTCCGGCTCAGCGGCGACCCTGGCCAACAGTATGCCAACGATGGATTCGCTGGACCAAGGTTGAATCTTTGTAGTCATGATCTGAATTTGTTAAATGTCGAAGCAGGTAATCGGCGCACGGGTCTTTCACAAGCGGCAGAAGTGAGTAATCTCATCTCGTGTCATTAGATTCATCTGCAACCTCATACTGGGAGTTCATAGGTTTCAGTTGATCAACCAGGACGCAAGTGATCCGGATAGTCTTAGAAGTTTTCTTTTGACTGCTCTCGGCTTCGCAGAGCCACCAAGCAGCGTGCATCTCAGATGGCCCGGCGTTATGCCTTGATCGAAAATAGCTCTTGAATCCAGAACGACACGGGCATCGTGAGTAAACTATTGCTCGGCAAGATTAAAGCACCGACACCGGGGGCATGACACTGTGCTCCAGTCGACGGTTTTATCGTCACATTGTTCAGGCTTCGCAACATTTTTCTGACCTTCGTGTGCTCTACGGACGAGGGAAGCACGAGAGTGACTGATAACGGATCATTGTCTCTTTACCGCGAGGGCACCGAACCTGCGGATGTCCGGCTCGGTGCCGCATACGGCTTCAACATCAGTGGATCGTCATTCTCTGTTATTGCACGCAGCCGTTTGATGACGATCGGGCGGATCTCGCACGCTGAAAGCCGTCGCGCCGAATTCGCGGAAGTAGCCAGAAGCGCTCATATGGAGCGGCTAATGCTGCAAGAGCGACAACCACCGTATCTTGAATCAAATCCGATACTCATTCCCACTTTCATGGCGCCGCCCCCAGAAGACATTTAGACTAGCGATGATACTGCTTGTGCCCCCTACTCTCTTATCTGATCCGAGATAAGCAGCTTGATAGTCTCGGCCATGAAACTCACCATGACGGTTCAACCGATGCGAGAGCGATGCCTCCTGTGCTCTCCACGAACGGCAACCGCGCTTAGAATTTCTGGCAATTCTTTTAGACGACTACTTTCTTTGACTTTGCGAGAGGTGTCATCGCACGCCCTTCGAACGCCCGGATCTGAAAGGAGCGAACTTAGACTTTCCGCAACAGCCGATGGGTTCCATTGAGGAGGGAGGAGACACTTCGCCACGCCGAGATTACTAACCCGGCTAGCAGTATCAGGCCGGTCTGCACCGAAAGGCATTATCAACTGGGGAACGTTCGCTAGGATGGCACGGACCAGTATGCTGGTGCCACCGTGATGTATGACGACTGCGATGTAGGGCATCAACGTGCAGAACGGCAACCTGCCGTAATATTGAATATCGGCAGGTAATGGAGTGGGTACTAAATCCGGGTAAGGTGTCACCAGAATCGCTTTTCGATTTGCGAGCGCACACCCGTATGCACCCGCGTGATAAAATCGCTCCGCGAGCCTCCAACGGGCCGTTCCTCCTGTAAGTAGCACGAGCGGGTTCCCTCCGGTCAGCGCCGCAGATACGTTAGAAGGGAGAGCCCCGGATTCCGCGAAATCTGCGGCCATAAACCCCAAGTACTGAACTGGCGGCAGTTCCGGTGCTATTTGACCGAACCACGAAGGCCAACAGGCAAGGTGGAGATCTGAGCTATCCAGCCATTCATTCCAACTAACCACCGGGGCAAGTCCTAAATCTATTCTCGCGCTATTTATTTCGGTAGCGAGTCGAGCACGGCAGATCTCTTGAAACAAACGTCTGGTAAGCGCTTGGGCAACAGCGGTTAATACGGTAACAATTGGAATGTTCAGCAGCTCAGAGACCATTGGAGCGGCGAACCCGGACATATAACGGTGTACGAGCACGGTCGGCGGGATAAGACATACGGAACGAAGTCTGTCCACTTCGCTTCTAATCTGCCCTAGCACGTGCTTTCGTGCAAATGCCTCGATTCCCTTTGGACTTTCCAGGAGCGCGCCGTCAGCTAGGAATTGGTCAAATTCAGTAAACGTGTCACAAGGAACGAATCGGACGCCAGCCGAAGCTGCCATTTGAGCGTATGCACTGTGAGTAAATAGCGTGACCTGCCATCCTGCGCTGCGTAAAGCATCTCCCAGTGCGAGGAATGGTACAACATCTCCAGCAGTGCCCTTCGTTACAAGAAGCGCATGTTGGACAGCTTTCATTCAACAATCCTGAGATTCATGGCGGTTAGCTAAAAACGCAAGTTTTCTTCCTCTGCATGTCAAATATACAGCCTAATTTATGGTTGAAATTTAACCACACAGTTGTGCGCGCCCGTACATACCGTTCAATGGTGCTCAAGGACTTAGTGTCCCCCAGGAGATACCAGAGGTTGCATTCAGTTTGCCGAATTGGATCAGCGGCTTAATGAGTTTGAGAGTCGATGTGCCGAGGAACAGATGGGTTCCGTCCTCGGTACACGGATCGGAGCTGGTCGCCCTGTGGCAAGTGGCGCCTGGTTCACAAGAATCAGCGCGGGGTGAGTAGGGCCATAAGGGCTAAGTATTATGAATATTCCGGTTTGAACATACGATGTCAGGCTACCTATCCTCAAAACTCTGTTGATATGCGCGTAGCCCTGAAATCCGGCCCATCGGAATTCACCGACGATCATGCAGCAATGGTTGCAGAAAAATACACATTCGGCGGATAGCCAGACTTCAACATCCCCAGTTCAAGATCACGATCATAATCGGCAGTTGTTCTTGCTCACCCCTGACTGCGAATTTGAACGAACCCGTTAAATAGGTCATCAAACAACTTGTTCAGGATCGACCGCACGACAAACAATCGAAATGGCTGTGGGCACGCGCCGCGCGGAAGGATTTTTAAAACAAAGCTGCCGCTATTCCGAAACCTTAATCCGCATTGGATTTTGGCACCAAGGATATGAACGTCCAACCCGGACCAGATAGTACACTGGGATGGCCGTTCGCTCTCAACAAATGCATGATTCCGCGTGAGTATACAATACAAGTTTCGACTAGAAGTGACATCGTGTCAAGGAGTATCTCAAATATCCGTGGTCAGCGCAGAGCGGCAATTCCCGTTCGCGTAAAGGAAAAAAAATCTCCAGACTAGAAAGCATCAAACCCGCGCCTTCAACACAAGGTTCGCATCGCAGCCGGCGTTCCTGGCGGAAATGAGCGCTCCGCCGCAATTGCGGTCCCAATAAAGTGTTTACCTCGCATTCCGTAAAGAGGATGGCACAGATAGAGTATACTCGCTAAAATCAGCTCGGTATCGAACATCAATGAATTCGCTGCGCTACTCGCGCACCGACAACCTCAACCAACGCCGCTTTCTTTAAGAAGAGCGGGAACGGGCCTGCGTAAGCGGCGCAATCTTGAGGACATAGGTAGCAGACAATCACCGCAGAATATTTACATTTGCGTAATGATTGTCGATTTTGGCCCGAAGTGGAATACTAATTCGAAAGACTTTTCGGTGATGTACCATCCTCGTCCAAAGACTGCAACTGCACCTGCATATTGCTCGCCTGGCTTCCAATCGAACAGCGACCATTCCGCAGCTAGGCTCTTGTCTCCTCGAATCGTGATGAAAGCAGCTGGTTCCCTCGGCTTAAGCGTGACTTGAAATTCATCGAGCGGTGCAGACAGCCCATCACCGGTCGCCTTTATGTACGCTTCTTTTCGGGTCCAGCAATTAAAAAATCCCTCAGTGCGTTCGCCCAAGGAAAGAAGGTCGCCATATTCGATAGTTGAGAAAAATCGTTCGGCAATGGTCTTTGTATCTGACATCGGACGAATAAATTCCACATCCACCCCGAGTTTCGGCTCTCGAGCGACCACGTAGAGGACCACATCTTCTGAATGCGACATATTAAAACAGACCGGATTGCCCAGAAGTGCGGGTTTACCCTTCGGCCCATAGGTGAAATGAAGCTTTTGGGGTTCGATTCCCACGTATTGCGAGAGGATGGACCGAAGAAGGCTTCGTGACACGAGATAGGCATTCCGATCCTTTTCAAACCGGAATCGTGCTGCTTTCTCACGTTCGTCCGGCGACAATACGCGATAGAGATCTTCCCGAACAGCATTCGGTTTCAGAACGCTCGAAGACCACAAATGGATTTCGTGATCGGCCAAAATTAGATAGCGAGAGCCAAGCCTTCGCATGCTGCGTGATTGAATTGAACTGCGTCGGGCAGTTCGGAGCCCTCGTGTTCTTATTTGCCTCGGGCTAGCGCCTTTACCATTTTGCAATGCACATTCCAAGTCAAAGCCGTAATCGCGCTCTTTCACGACACGACAGGTAAGTGAATTGATCGGATCCTCCGAGAGGCGGACCTGCTGGAGATGATCGGTGAGCTCTGTTGCAGAATCCTATCAACCATTTATACTCTTGTCCAACTTTTCTGGACTTATTTCTTATCTCCCTCCGCAGCCAGCGAAAGTGCTCCCTTCCCCAAAGATCTCAGCTTTTTGCCTCCGAATTCCGTCAAATACGGAAGTAATAATTCGCCGACTCTTGGTCAAGGTGAAACAGTGCTGGGGAGGTCGTCCTGAGTGATTCTTTGTGAAGGGCATCTACACCGGAGAATGCGTGTTCCGAGCGGGATACAACAGCTATCGGATAAGGCACGCGTTAACCCGCTTCGCTTACTTGGTGATTGGGTAACAGCTACAATGATGGCAAACTGATCGCGGGAATTCTCAGTTGGAGCAGCCACAAAGATTTACTCGCAGGGGCAATATGAACCTTTATTGTACAACCCAGTGCGCCGGGCAACGCACCCGGTTATCTAACCGCAACCAGCTTAATCGAAGGAACCTCGATCGGCCGCTGAGAGAGACACCGATGCTCACGGCCTAAAAAGCCCGGGAACTCTGGACTTCCAGTCGGCCGTGTCGTTGAAGCACCGGTGCAACCGCGACCCAATTACTACGCATGCATCACATGCTGCGTGGGTCACCGGGGCGGGCGTCTTCATATAGAGATCATTCACAGAGTACTCGGAGTACGCAGGCAAACCTCGGGTCGAGCAGCTCGTTAACACAGTTCTGTGATCCATGACGGCTCAATTGCAACCAAAATAGACCTTTGGAGTAAGTCTATTGAGACGACTAATTTTCGATGGCGAGCATAAGACGTAAGTATACCCGAAATTCCTAGTAGCGGCCCGCTCCCGATCACTACCCTCTGTCCAATCTTTGTAAAGGGACAAGGTGTTGCGCAACATCTCTCGACAATGTTCCTGATCCTATGTATTTCTTCGTCTAGAACAGTATTGGGCGATACCCCAGACCCGAGGATCCGCACTATCCCGGGAGTGGTGATGAATTTCTCTCGAACCTCCTTATTGTATTTACAAAAAATGTAACCAGGAAACAGCGGTTTACGAATTTGCTCACGACGCAGTACTGTGTATGTGGGCAGAAACTCTTCATATCCTTTTTGTCGCAGTATTGAGCTAACGATAAACTCGGCTTTGGGCCTAACCTGTAGAGCCAGCCATTGCTGATCAACTTTGCTCAAATCCATACCGCTTCTCACCTAGCTAGGCGGCGAGCCTAAGTTCAAACGCGGCGCGGTTGAGATCGATTCATACAACTGCGCCTTAAGTGCTTGTCCCGAGACCCGATGTCGCCAAGAGCAGAATAAATCTAAAGAAGCTCCCTAACAGCTTGAAATTGACTCGTGGTCACGAAAGTGTCCAAGTTGTGCGGAGAACGGCTGAAAAGCGTGCCATCGATGAGCTCGGCTTGGGAATCCTGATTCAAAATACTCGCGGTCAGTTTACTCCGATGGCCACGATTGTAGCCGCAGCCCCAACGGCACACCCATGCTCTGCCACGTCCGGCGATGAAGCGTTGCTCATCCGCTCGGCAAGCGGCCAGCAGGACAGGTTCAGCTCGCCGAGATCTGAACCGCTGAGAATCGGGACCCAATAGTTTCCTACGGAAGTAGCCAGGTTCGCCTTCAATGATGCCGCGCCCATTCTTCTTCACCGCTGCGGTTGGTTGTCGTAGCGCAGCTTGCGAAACACGCCGCCGAAAGGCGAACTCGGCGGAGGCTTCGTACAACTCACTTGCACTTCCATACCCCAGTCGTAGCTCCGCGGAACAAACGTCTTCTGTAAAGCCTGCCCAAGTTCAAGGTTTCGGTCGTGTACATACTGCCACATCCTTCGCGGGCAGATCCGGCATTCCGGCATTTCGTTCTGAATGCGGTTCCAGATTCGACGCGCCGTGTGGCGTCGCCTCTGCGGAGCTTTCCGGTCTGCTTCTAAAAATCCGATCGACGAATACCGTCGCTGCTGCGGCGGTATTCCACTGCGTCCGCTCCGTCTTTGTTCCGTGCTCTCGGCAGCGCACTACCGATCGCCTCGCGGGCGATCTGCCGATGCACTTTCAGCTTCTTGGCTAACCCGGTAATCGTTCCGGCTCCAAATTCATAGTGCCTGCGGATCTCCTCGAATAGTCCGCTTTTGCTCTCCGCCAAACGGGGCCACACTTCAGGATGCCGAAATCGGGTACAGCCCAAGCAATCGCCTCTGAATCAAGAGGGTCGCTTTTCTTAGTCTTGACGCACGGCTTCAAACACTGCGTCGGCATCAACCGAATTTGATGACCTCGCGTTTCCAGCGCGGCTCAGGTATTGCCCCCACCGCCGGACTCCATTCCCATGAGCGCTGATGGCGAGTTGGCGGCATACGTCAACAGTTGCTTCTGGGAGAATTTCTTCCGAACCAATCGTTCCTCTTTCCTCCAGACCGACACGAATCGCCCTGCTCAAGTTAAATTCCCACAGTGCTGATTTTCACGAGAGCATCCCAGATGTAAGTTGATCCGTCGCGGATGATGACAGGCGGAGGACCATTCCATTCATTCCATTATGGGAAACGCGCACGTGTTTTCCTAAGAGATGTGGGAAGCGGCGTTGGCTTTCCATCAGCCTGTCATCTCCAGGGCTGTCCTTGGGTGCTTAGGATTCTTAAGCTTTGCCCGTTCGACTCGGTAGCTTGGGAGTTCAGCTCGAGAATGACGCAGTGATGAACCAAACGGTCAATCGTTGCCACCGTGGTCACAGGATCTTTGAAGATTCCTTTCCCATTCAGAGAATGGCACATTGCTGGAGATGAAGACGCTACGCCGTTCGTAGCGCTCGGCCAGCAAGGTGAATTGCACTTCCATCTCTTCTCGACCCACGTACCCGAGATCATCAGTGATCGGGCTCCGAAGTACGCCAGGTTCTTGAGAAGCAGCTGAGCTTAAGGTCACGTTTGGCGGTCACGAATTGATCCCAATACGGGAAGCGTGGAAGTGTAAAGTACATGCGCCAGCCACGCGCAATCAGCTCCCGACCACTGGCACATGAAAGTCCGCTACTTACCGTGAGCTCGGCGGAGACCTCTTTGAACAACGCCAGAGCGAATCGCTGCAGCGCTGACTCGCAGGACGGTTAGAACGTATTGGATCGCGTCACTCTCACGCAAGCTGCAGCCAGTGTCTGAGATGCTCGACTCAGCTTTGCGGGGCCCTTCTGGATGGCGGGCGGGTCAGAGTTGCACGGCAAACTGAAAGGATCAGCCATCACGCAGGACGACCATCGCATCCACGGATGCTGCACGTCGGCTCGGAATGTACACGGCTAGCGCAGACGTGTAAAGAATGGTGGTCAGTGCTGCTGCGATCGTAGCGGGGTCTGAAGGAGATAATCCGAATAACTGATTAGCTACTAGGCGCGTACTCGCCAGCGCGACCGGCAAGCCTACGATCAGGCCAAGACACACCAATATTGCGGCGTCGCGAAACACCATCCGTACGATATCTGATGACCGGGCGCCAAGGGCGATACGGACACCGATTTCGCCTGTTCGTCGCGTCACGGCGTACATCATCATCCCATATAGTCCTACCGCTGCTAAAAGCACTGCAAGTGATGCAAAAAAGGTACACAATTCGGCAACAAGCCGCTCGAGTTGAAGCGTTTTGTCAACTTCTCCGGCCAAAGTGTCAGCGCCAATAACCGGGACGCCTCGATCAACTTCCTTGACAGCGCCCCGTATCGATGAAACGGTATTGGGCGAACTTGCGTGCGATAGGCGCACATAGAAAAAGTTCGGAGATACAGCATTCTGCAGAAATGATTGGTATAGCATCCGGGGAGTCCGCTCCCGCAAATTGTCGTACTTGGCATCTCTGACAACGCCGACTATTTCGATCTTCCGGCTTTCATCAGCAATCCAGCCAAATCGGCGGCCTATGGGGCTCTGATCTCCAAAATAGTATTTTGCCATACTTTCATTGATAACAGCTACTTCAGGTGCACCCAATTTGTCCGATTCTGCAAAAGTACGTCCAGCAATCAGCTGAATACCGAGTGTAGTGAAATATCCGGGACTTACCTGTTGCACTCGAACGGTCTTATCCTCGGCTGATCCGGCTGCATGTGCATCGATGTTGACGCAGCACATCCGCATCATGCCTTCCCCAAAACCGAACCCTGAAAAACTCGCCGACTCAATCCCCGGAAGACTTTTGAGTCGATTTACAACCCGCTCGGCGTACGGCACTCCGCTTCGTCCGTTATACCCTCCCTCACTCGCATCTACCTGCACCTGGACAACTGCTTGCTTGTCAAAGCCGGGGTTGTACGAACGCAAATTCTGCAGACTATGGATGAATAGACCCGCAGTGATCAAGAGCACAACTGACAGGGCTACTTGGGCCGAAACGAACGCCTGAGATGCCCCAAATTTCCTAGGTCCGTCGCCAACCGTGCGCGAACTGAATTTCAGAAGAGGCCCTGGATCAGTCTGAGCATTGCGCATTGCAGGAAATACCCCGAACATTAAGGCGGCCAGCCACGAGATAGCTGCCGTGAAAAGGAGGACTCCGAGGTTCAATGAGACCTTCGATTCGCCTTCCCCCCTCACCAAAGCCGGCAGAATTCGCAAAACAGCTCCCGCAAGGGCTAGCGCGGCAACGCCGGCGATCATTGCGAGAACAAAGCTCTCCGTAATCAGCTGTCGAAACAAACGCCCTCTGGAGGATCCCAAGGCGAGGCGTAAAGCGAACTCCCGCTGGCGTCCAGCAGCGCGAGAGAGAAGGAGATTGGCAACATTCACACATGCTATTAGCAACACAAGGCCGACGATCCCCATTAATATATGAAGCGGTTGCGCGAATTTCAGCCGGAGCATTGAGAACCCTCCAGCGCCAGGCTGGACGTCTATCGCGCTTAGATAATCGCTTTGCGGATCGATATGCATGTCCTTTTGAATTGCGGATAGCAGAACGGCCAGGCTGGCACGCGCCTGCCCCAACGTGACATTAGCACGCAGGCGACCCATTAAATCGAGCCAGCTTGCGTTGCGGGTGTGTAACAAAGATTGTCCCCGATTTAACGCGGGCTCCATCGTCAGTGGTATCCAAATATCAGGCACTTTTCCGACCGTCTCACCAAAGAATTCAGGAGGTGCAACCCCAATTATTTCGAGTAAAGTTCCATTGATAGTCAGCTCTCTTGAAAGCGCCGAAGAACTTCCTCCAAAATGCTGCTTCCAGAAGCGATAGCTGATAACCGCGAGGGGGTCTGCGCGTGCGGCATCTGCGTCGGTGAACGTTCGGCCGAGAACAGGATGTACTCCCAACAACTGGAAATAATTGCTCGATACCAGATCGCCTTGGACGTGCTCGTTGCTATTGCTAGCTTGCAACGTTAACTCCCACGGCGACGACGCGAGAACGCCTGTAAACACTTTGTTCCCATCGCGGATCATTTCGAAATCTTTGTGAGAGAACGAGCCAGGCACTCCTGTTCGAGACATTGCGCTTAGAAGGACAAGTTCGGATGGCTGTCGGACCGGCAGCGATCTAAGCAGAACAGCATCAATAATGCTAAATATTGCTGTGTTTGCCCCAATGCCTAGCGCCAATGAGAGCACACTTGTCACTGTGACGACCGGATTCTTGAGTAACATTCGTATTCCGTATCGCAGATCCTGAATCGTACCTTGAATTGCAGTTAGTTCTGGCATTTCTCGTTGCCCTCAGGCTTGCTAAATTGTTCATGGGCGTATAAAGTGTAACCTACCCGTGAAAACCAGTCCAATTATAACTGGAATCCGGTTCGTTCTGACCCGCTACCAAAACCGGACCAAGATTCCGTCCGCGGTTATGAATAAGGGCATGCGCGCATTCTCATCGCGGTTAGGATTTCACTCCATCAAATGGCCGGATACATTAGCGACGCAGGCAAACCGCTATCCATCAATTGCACTTGCAGATCAGCAGCGGACCGTACATTTGGACCATTTTATCGGGCAAAGGCAACATCATGTGCAGACATAATCGAGGTGATTTCAATTGTGCGCAAAGAGCACTACTGCTCTTCGGCCCAGTCGCCGCAGCCGGCCTGTCAGTTCGAGTTCACCCCGGATTTGTTTGTAATGGCTTTCAGAAAGCCCAAGCAGTCCGGCCATTTCGAAGTTATTTAATGGCAGAACAAATTGCACTGCACCCTCCATTTTCCGTCCACCGAGTACGGTCGCAAGCTCCCAGAGCAGCCGTTCCAAGCGCTCAGCAGGTGCCAACTGCCTGAGCTCTGCTCTCGCGATCCCCATATTGTAAAGATCGCGCTTCAGAACACATTTCTCGAACGCATTCACTTCAGCGTTGCGTCGCTCCGCTTCACGTATTCGTGTGATGTCTATCCGATGAATATCGCATGGAGTGATGGTGGTGGCGGAAGCCGGACTCGGCATGTCCAAGTCATAGGCACATTCTTCAATGAACTGGCCGGGATAGCGAAGCGTAAGATAACTTTGGCCGTCGTTGAATATGCAAGTCAATTTGACAATGCCGCGAGCTAATATAAAGAGCTCTCGTACCTGATCACCCTGGAAGAATAATGTGATATTTCCTCCATACTTCTCTGCGGGACTAAGAATCAGCAGCCGTTTCCAAGTATTCAGGGTTTGTGAAGCTTGCGGCTCATTCCATTTCGTAATGGCATTCTGCGAAGTTATCGGACTCATATTAGGTTTGCGTACTCCGGCATTTCGCCCACCCGATATGCGCATTTTCACCTCCGAGATAGCGCCGGTATTGTCGACGGCTGTTAGAATCCGTTAAAACTATCTGAGTGCTTCGACGTTAAGGGCAAAACAGCGAAACCCCAAGAAGAGAGAGTAAAATCTCTCAAAACGGGAGAAGATACGGCAGTATCCTTCGAGTCTGAGAAAGAACCGCTCGACCTCGTTGCGCTTGTGGTAGGGCGCCCGGTCGAAGCGTCATGGTGCTACGCGATTGGATTTCGGTGGGGCTACGGGAACCATCTCCAGATCGAGTACCAGCTATCGGCTTTCGTCGCCTTTATAGGCACGGTCCATGATGACCGGCAGACCCGGCGGTCCCAGGTCTTTCAATAACTCAGTGTAGGGCTTGGAACCAGGAGTCGAATGCCGGAACACCTTGATTCTCTGATTTATCGCGGAGATCCGATAGATACGGGCCCGCTTCCTGTAGCTACATCGACGACGAACGGCGCCTCTCCGAATTGTATTTGCCGTTTTCCGTCCCGATCGAGATTGCGACACGGAACAGCTGAGCAAGTCTCTGGAGATCCTAAAGGCATGCTTATGCGTACAGAGGACGAGTAAGCGGAGGGCAAGCGGATCGTAAGCGGACCGGTCTTCGCACGAGCTCGGAGAACTCCATCAGCCCACCTACTGCCTTCAAGACTGACGGCGAGAGGGCCAGTTTCGACCTCTCCGGCGACCTCGCCGCCGCTTCCGGAGATCGCCAACGGGCCTTGCTTTACGCCGGCGTGAATATTACCTCTGCAGTTGTTCAAAGAAATAGACCCCGTCGTTACTCTTGCATCAATGCTGCCGTTGACATCCTGAAGGCCAACCTCCCCGTCTACAACGTGAAGCTGCAACTTTGCCTCGGTTGGCGCCTGTACAAGGAAATAAACCATCCAACTTTCCTCTTGTGGACCAGAAACGGAGAACTGGCCATTACGTTCGTATACCGATATTCGGTTGTTTATCCGCGTCGCAGATGGTGTATCTTCAGCAGAAGATATTTTACAAGCGACAATTCCGTACGCGGACCCGCTAGATCGGCGCACGAGCACACCTCCTCTTGGATTTCGGATCTGCACTGGCGTGGAAGATTGATCGATCAAGAACGTCTGTTCAGAACGCACCACCTTTCCGTGCTCAACCCTGACCTTAAGGTCCGAACAGTGGGCGGGTATGCGAGTATCGTGAGCAATGGAGAGAGCCGGTCGGCCATCTTGACCCGCCAACCGGGTAAGTAGAAGTAGGAGGGATGTGGTGGCACTAAAAGGATGCAGTATTCTCATGATAAGTCGTCATTTCATATCGCTTCAGTTTTCTGCTGTTCAGTAACGATGTCGGCGCCAGGTACCGTGCTCCCGAATTCCCAGAGGCTATTCCGGTGAGGGCAAGCAGTCACTTGTGTGTTGCATTGGGTATTCGTCGAACGTCCGATACTGGATGATGGGCGGAATGCAATCGCGCGCTCACTCCAGAGATCATGCAATTCCTGAAGTAGGGCAGTCTCTTGCTCTGGTGACAGCGGAATCTGGGCTAGAATCTCACCCAAGGTTATTGCTCCGCTGGAGCGGCTGAGCACCTGGAAGGCGTTGGAGGTGAGCAGGAACTCGGGATGCTGGAACACGCCACTTTTGGTGGATTCCAACTTATATTGCAAACAACTCGCCGAAGCTGGTTCGCCAGAGGCTTGGATCACCAATTTGCGGGCCGGTAGCATGAATGGGACGAATCTGCGCAGAAAAGTCGGTGAGACGTCGGACTGTCGGCGTATAAGGAATCGGTCAACTACAAGCAGGTTCAGTCCTACAGTGAGCATACAAGCAACAGCTTCATCCACCAAGTCTACGATCGGTTCTGCATGATTATTGAAAGACGTATTTAGGAGGACGGGGATACCCGTCAGCTTTTCAAACTCCGAGATCAATTCCCAATAAGCCGGATTGTCTTCGCGCGAAACCGTTTGAATACGCGCCGTACCATCAATATGGGTAACAGCGCCCAGTACGTCGCACATCTCCGGGCGAACTGGCACGCTGAAAACCATAAAAGGAAAAGTCAAATTACCTGTGGGCAATTGAAAAAAGTCCGCGACTCTCTCCTCGAGCACAGATGGCGCAAAGGGCCGATAAGCCTCACGTTTCTTAACCATCTCGTTGATTCGAAGCTTGTTCATCGCTGGCCGAGGATCTGCAAGAATGCTGCGGCCGCCTAACGCGCGTGGACCAAATTCGGAACGACCTTGCACCCAGCCGATAACGGAACCTACCGCCAGTTCGCGTGCGGCAGCCACACCAACGTTCTCACACGGCTGAATTCGAACTACTTCGCTCCATTTCTCCAGAGCGTTGCGAATTGACTGAGTATTACCTAGAGGAGATCCGAGGAAAACGTGCCGCATACGACGACGCGGAGCGGAAGGCAACTCATTGTAGAGCACTGCGTACGCGGCTCCTAGAGCACCACCCGCATCATGGGCCGCTGGCTGCACGAATACGTCTTCGAATAGTCCCGAGCGAAGAATCTTTCCATTCAGCGTGCAATTGTGCGCGACCCCGCCCGCTAGGCACAACTTACGGAGCTGGGTCGTTTTTCTATAATGTTCGAGCATATGCATCGCGATTCGCTCGAGCGTAACTTGAATGCAAGCCGCGAAATCTTTGTGTGCCTGAGTGAACGAATCGTCTCTGCGACGTGCAGAACTTAATAGTCCAACGGCCTCGAATTCTCTGAACCACGCCGCCGGCTCTTGGATCGTATAGTCGCCCTCAGGCAAAAGCCGATAGCAGCGCTCAAACACGGCTGAATACCTGTTGGGATTGCCATATGGCGCAAGACCCATAACCTTATACTCATCGAAACGTGTATAGCCGAGGAAGCGGATGAGAGCCAAGTAAAGATTGCCAAGAGACTGGCGCACTGTATACTCGCGAAGAACTCTCAGCGTATTACCCTCCGAATTCAGCATCATTCCCGAGCAGTTATCACCGTCCCCATCTATCGAGAGAATCAGTGACTCCTCGAATCCAGATGGCGCGTACGCGCTCCAGCCGTGAGCAAGATGGTGATGACAGTACCGGAAACGGTGCGAGAAATCCGCTCCGAAATTGCGGAGGAACAAAGCGTCAAGCCGCGTAGCACCCTTTTTCAGCATCGGCATTCGAGAATCCTCGAACAAGAGCGCACGTTCCATTCCTTCAAGCGCGTGTTTAGAAATGTTGAAGGCGATCCGGTCAACTTCATGAAGAGAACGATCTGCTATTGCAAGGCAGCGATGAATTGCGTCTGCGGGAAAACAATTGGAGTGTTTTATACGATCCAGCCGTTCTTGTTCGACAGCTGCGACTACTGAGCCGTTGTGATCAATCAAGCATGCCGCGCCGTCGTGCATGGCGTGGCCGAGCGGATCGGATTCCGATGCCGATTTGTAACCGCCGTGAACGCCTAGAATGAGCATATGTAACTGGTTCCCTTCTCCTTTTTGAATATGCTTCGCACTACAGCCTTGCTCAGATAGCTCCCTCCTATGCAGCGGTTAGACTTCAGCGAAGATCCGGCAAAGGTTATAGAAACTGTCTTGGGCGAGCTGAAACTCGTCCGAATCCGGAGCCTTTGCCCCTAAGGCAGTCATAAGTTGACGAGCGTGACAAACGGCTTGCCGGTGTGCTTCTACAGGAAATAAAGTCTGTATCCAAAATATCGCAGCATAGCGCACACCTTTGGTGACGCGAGCTACAGAATGGCGCGTTCCAGTGGGATACAAAATACCACTCCCGGCTGGCAATTTCGAACTGACTGGCTCAAATGGTCCCTGAAAGGTTAATTCACCGCCGACGTATGTGTCGGGATCGCTAAGAAATAGCGTCATGGAGAGATCACTCCGAACATAGTTGCTGCCCAGGGGCGGCAAGGATCGACCCACGCGGCGCGGCGAACCCATAAATCCCATCACAGGGAGATCCACGTGGTCGTGGTAATACATGCCCATCTCATAGCGGCTAATGATCGGATTGGTGATATAGCGGGGAAATGCAGTAAGATTAAAATCAATATTCTCCCGAGTGGCGGATTCAACGATATTTCTCACCTCCAAGTATTTTTCACTCTCCGGAACTAGCTCGAGATTTTTCTTATCCGATGCATTTCCGCCGGAAATGCGTCCGTCGATGAAATCGGAGTTCTGAATAAGTTGGTGAACGCGTGCCAACTCTTCGCTTTTGAGTATATTGTGTATGCTCGAAATAAACATTAGGATCCTCTATTGTTTATGTAGGATTGAATTAAACACGCCTGATACTGGCATCGGCTCTCATCCTAAGAACCCGTAGACTAACTTGCGGTGCTTAATTTGAGTATTCCGCCAGGTGGGCAACAATGGCGCGAAGGAGTCCGCGCTGAGATGTCTGAATAAAAAAATGGTCTCCTGGAAACACCATTAACTGAAAATTTGAAAGCGTATGGATGCGCCATTGTGATGCGGTTTCTAGCGTGACCTCGGGATCATGGGAGCCTATAAAGGCGGAAATGGGACAACACAGGGGGCCCAAACTCCTGACCGCAGAATTGTTCAGTGCAAAGTCGGACCTCAGCAATGGCACGATTACGTTCACCAACTCTGGGTCTTTGAGAGCATATTCTGGAGTACCATTTAGCGAGTTCACTCTTTCGAGGAATTCAGAAAGGGGCAATGTGTGAATGTCTTGTTCCGCGCGATGCTCGTCGCGCGGAGTCGCCCCCGACACGAACAGATGCACAGGCGAAGGGCCGCATCGGTGCTGCAACTCAGATGCAAGCTCGAATCCGATTCGCGCACCCATGCTATGACCGAAAAATGCGAAAGGGAGATCGAAGTGCGGCTGCAGTTCACTAGCTAGCAGCTCGATCATCTGTTTCATATCGGTGATCAGCGGTTCGTTGTAGCGGCGCCCCCGGCCAGGTAGTTCGACCGGCAATATTTCTATGCTGTCTGGAAAAATCTCTTGCCACGAGCGAAAAATCCACGTGCCGCCCCCCGCATATGGAAAACAGAACAGTCGAAGCCGGGACGAGTTCGCCCTTCTTTCCGAGAAACAATTAACATTACGGGGGATTAAATGTTCGCGCATAAACCGACGCGAGGTCTATGTACAGCGGGTCGGACCGAGACCACGCGCATCCTCCACAAATCGAGCAGCTCCGCTGCTAACTTTTGAAGGATATCTGGTGAGCGGATACCCGAATTGTCGGCGAGCGTTTCTAGATCTTTGCGAGCATCCGAGCGCGCCAGAATCTCGAACATTTCGGCCGAAATAGGAACACTTGGTGTGATAAAGTCTCGGCTTTTTGTAGCTTCTAGTTCGAATCTATCGCAGTATTGTCCCAGCGGGCCGTAGACAACCTTACGGCGAACCAACTTATGATACGGAGGCAGATCGGGAGCTAAGTGCAGCGAGCCCACGTCAAACGCTTGGGCATCAAGTTTATTGATAATAAAATTACCCACCACCAGATGGTGCAATCCGCTCGTGAGAAAAGATCTCACTGAGTCGTCGACCGAATCCACAATAGGCTCTGCATTGTTATTAAACGACGTATTCAGGAGGACCGGAATACCCGTAAGCTGACCGAATTCGTTGATCAGTTCCCAATAGAGGCGGTTGGTATCCTTGGAAACGCTTTGGACCCGCGCTGTGCCGTCTACATGTGTTACCGCCCCGAGAAGTTGCCGAGCGCTCTCACGCACCTTCAATACCACGAGCATAAACGGGAACTCCTTTTGACCGTGAGGTACCTCAAAGTAGGTTTCAATCATCTCTTCAATAACGGATGGCGCAAACGGTCTGTAAGCCTCTCGTTTTTTCACCATTTGATTTATGATCCTTCGATTTTCGGCAGGTCGCGGATCGGCGAGAATACTGCGATTGCCAAGAGCGCGAGGTCCGAATTCAGACCGACCCTGTACCCAACCAATCACGTATCCGTCGGCGATCAGGCGCGCCGTTTGCCTGGTCACGTTGTCGACTCGTTTAAAAGAAATGAAGTCGGCCCAACTCTCAAGAACTTCCTGGATGGTGTCGTCGCAGCCAATCTCTGTGCCCGTGTAGACATGGGATAATTTCGGGCGTGGACTGCTAGGAGACTCTGAATGATGCGCCCACCACGCTGCCCCTAGCGCTCCGCCAGCATCGTGTGCGGCGGGTTGAATGAACACTCGGTCAAACAGACCGGAATATACAATCTTGCCGTTCAAACTGCAATTGTGGGCCACCCCGCCCGCGAGACACAGATTGTGTTGATGCGTTTGCTGACGATAATACCGGAGAACATGCAACACTATCTTTTCAAGCGTATCCTGAAGAGTAGCTGAAAAGTCCATATGTATCCGGGAGAACGGTTGTTCGAAGCGGCGGGCGTGCTTTAGAAGGCCCGCCGCTTCGAATTCGGCGAGCCACGCAGGCGCATCCTGCAACACATAATCGCCGCCGGGCAGCAGGGAATAACAGCGCGCAAATACATCAGCATACGTCGATGGGTCACCATAGGGCGCTAGACCCATAACTTTATATTCGTCGAACCGTCCATATCCGACGAGTTTGATGAGCGTTAAATAGAGATGTCCAAGCGACTGGCGAAGTGAGAATTCCCTTAATTTTGTCAGTTTACTATTGGTGCCCACGAGCACCATGCCCGAGGAGTTGTCTCCATCACCATCAATCGAGAGAATCAAGCTATTTTCAAACGGGGCGGGCGCAAAGGCGCTCCAGGCATGTGCAAGATGATGATGACAGAACCGAATCTTGTGTGACACGCTCACTCCAAAGACTTGCTCAAATAACGCAGAAAGGTGCGCACGTCCTTCAGGCGCGCCCTGATATCTCGGATCATCGAGAAACGCGACACGTTCAATGCCATCGGCCGAATGTTGTGTCTTGTTGGTTGCAATCAAATCGATTTCCTGGATCGCACAGCCACATGCCTTGAGGCAATGATCAATTGCGCGCGCCGGAAAACAATTGGTATGTTTGATCCGGCTCAAACGCTCTTCTTCAATCGCAGAGATGATCTGACCATCCTTCAAAATCACGGCGCTGGCATCGTGGAAAGTGTGCCCTATAGGGTCAAGATCACTTTCGCGTGTTCCTCCCCCATGTATACCCAAGACGATCATTTTTTCACTCCTAAGTGGTATTTACCAGCGATATTAACCAGATAAGTCGGATTTGAGACACAAGACGAGGCTCCCGGAAGACTCTGGTTTCCGCAATGTTCGCCCGAGTGGAAAGCAACTCTGACTCGACAGGAGTCCCTATGAAGTTATTAACTCGCGTGAATTATTTCCTTCAATTCGTGCACCTTTAAACTGGGGTTCTGTAAGACAGCTTTGAGGATAGCCTCAAAATCTTCGGTAAATCGAAGCGCTTCTTCTGAGTGATAGTAAGAGCAGTCATAAATAACATTGCCCCTCAAGTGGGTACTGTGTTCAAGGATCTCCATTGTAAGGTCGAATTGGGTGGGTCCCTCTTCCACAATAAAAGGCATTTCACATAGACCGGGTAATCGCAGCGCTTCACGGGGCGCATCTTCGAAGACAAATGCGGTCGAGAACATGCTCGCTGAAGGTGCTTGCTCACACCTATGTAAAGCGTCAGCGGCAGCCTCAATTGGGAGGGCCTGATGCTGATATCCGGTGTACGCACTTTTTTGCGCTGTAGCGAGCACCTGACTGAAGGTTGAATCCTTCGAGAACGGAATCTGCAGGGGGAGTGGGTTCGAGAAGGGGCCGATTACCCGTTTCATTTCATTTCCAAATCGACCCGCAACGGGAGTTACAATAGTTATGGTCTGTTCGGCGGAATGAAAGTACAGGAGTATGCCAAGCGCGGAAAGTAAAGGCGTAAATAACGTCATTCCCTCTCGCCGACTTAGCGCCTTCAGGCCGTTCGTTAGATCGTGGGAAAGCGTGAAAGGTATACTGCGCCCCCAGTGCGTTCTCGGTTGCAAGTCAGGGTTAGATAAGGAAGCTTTCTGATCACCTTTCATCCCATAGAATAGCTTTCGCCAATATGCGAGTGATTCTTGCCCTTCACCTTCGATCCACTCCTGCTGCCAGGTCGCGTAATCGGCGTATTGAAACGGAACATCAGGCAGCTGTGGTTGAGATCCAGATAAGAAGCTAACGTAAGCATTACCAAGCTCCCTGATGAGGATGCCGGCAGACCAACCGTCATAAACCATTCGGTGCGCGGTGAACAGAAGTATGTGTTCCTGTCCATCATAACTAATGATAGTCGCCCGTAAAAGGGGACCGGTAGCGAGATTGAACGGTTTCTTGGCTTCCTCCAGCGCAAGCTTTAGACAATGTGGCTCCCGCTCCTCAGGCCTAAGATGGGAAATATCAAGAACCGGAATCCGTAGCTGAAACGGCTGCTGAACCATTTGCATCACCTTGCTGGTAGCGACGTCTTCATGAAACGTGGTTCGCAGAATTTCATGGCGACGTATGACTTCATTGAGAGCACTCTCCAGGGCAATAATATCTATGACACCTCGCACTCGCATGCGAGCAGGAAAATGATAGGCAACCATGTCCGACTGCCCGCGTTCCGCCCTCCACATTCTTTGCTGTACGGGTGAAGCGGCGATAATATCGCCGTGGGGCATTGAGAATATTGGGGGAATTTCCACAGCTTGCCCGCTCCGATAACCCGTTTCGACATGAGTTGCCAGTCCTGCAACGGTGGGTGTCTCGAACACGTTGCATAGCGGCATTTCAACATGGAGCTGTTGACGAATATCTAAGACCATTTCCATTGCCAGCAAAGAGTGACCACCTAGGTCGAAGAAGTTCTCCTGCAGCCCAAGATCCGGGAGACCTAGCACATCTTCCCAGATGTTGACTAGCACGTCTTCTACGGGTGTACGGGGCCGTTGTGGGATGGTATTATTGCCGCTACGCTCAGGAGTCGGGAGCGCTTTACGGTCTATTTTTCCGTGTGGTGTCAGAGGCAACCGATCCAGCACCATCAATATGCTTGGGACCATGTAGTCTGGCAGTTGCTGCCGTAGATAGACGAGCAGTTCCGCTTTGTCCAGGACCACTCGTTCTTTGCCCACTACATACGCTAGCAACAGCGCATTTCCTGGATTCTCTTCCCGCACCACCGCTATAGCCTCGCTGACTGCCTCATGCCCTCGCAGCAGGCTTTCGATCTCGCCCAGCTCAATGCGGTATCCGCGCAGCTTCACCTGGGAGTCGCTTCGTCCCACATACTCCAGCACTCCGTCAGACCGCCAGCGCGCCACATCTCCAGTTCGGTACAGCCGCCCACCGTTTGCATTCCATGGATTCGGCAGAAAGCGCTCGGCCGTCAACTGCGGCCGTTTCAGGTATCCTCGGGCTAATCCCACGCCGCCCAGATATAACTCCCCGCTTACCCCAACCGGGACCGTTTGTAACTCTTGGTCCAGCACGTAGGCTTGTACGTTAGCAATCGGTGTTCCGATCGGCACCACTCCTTGCTCATCTCGTCCGCATACCCAACTCACTGCGTCGATGGTTGCTTCTGTTGGCCCATACAGGTTCTCCAGCTCTGCCCCCGTACGCTCCTGAAATCTCTCTACCAAGCTGCGCTCCAGCGCTTCTCCTCCGCAATACACCCGCCGTAGCCAGCGACAGCGTTCGAAACCCGGCTCTTCCAGCACCATCCGTAACTGCGATGGCACCATCTGCACCACCGTGATCCGTTCGCGCGCCATTATCTCCACCAAATACTGGGCATCTTGGTGGCCGCCCGGCCGCGCCATTACCAACTGTGCCCCAGCTTCCAATGGTGCATAAAACTCCCACACTGAGGCATCAAAGTTATACGGCGTCTTCTGTAAAACCCGGTCCTGAGCGCTCAGGACCGCCCGACGCCCGATCCAATCCATGTGGTTGCAGATAGCCGCCTGCGAGATCACCACTCCCTTGGGTTGCCCTGTCGATCCCGATGTGTAAATAACGTAGGCGGCGTTCTCCGGCCCCGCTCCGCTGACCTGATTCTGTTCCGCGCTCTCGTCACTGGCCTCCCATATCTCCTCTACATTCACTCGCCGGCCTGCATACTCAATAGGCAGCGCTCCCGCCATGACCCGCTCCGTCAACACTAACTCCACGCCTGCATCTGACAGCATGAAACGCAGCCGCTCAGCCGGATAGCCGGGATCCAGCGGTACGTATGCTGCGCCTGCCTTCAGCACTCCTAGGAGTGCTGCCATTAAGTCGGCCGAGCGCTCCATGCAGATCCCTACCAGGCTCTCCGGACCCATTCCTTGCTTCCATAAATAGTTCCGCACACGATTCGCCCGCCGGTTTAGCTCCTCGTAACTGTAGGATCGGCGCTCGTCGCTTACTGCTATCTCCTTCGGTGTCCGCCCTACCTGCCGCTCGAATCGTTCCGACAGGGACTGTGGTTCTCCAAACTCCACCGCCGTCTCGTTGAACGCTTCAGTTACCCGCCGCTTTTCAGCCTCTGTAATTAAGGGCAACCTCGAGACACGCTGGTGCGGTTCCGCTACAGCAGATTTCACCAGTACCTCGAAACTGTTGACGAGCCTCTCTCCCGTTCCCGACTTGAAGAGCGCTGTATCGAATACCAGTGATCCTGCCAGGGCACTTCCCGTATTGGACAGTGCAAGAGAAAGATCAAATTTTGCGAGCGCATTGTCTATTGCGACTGGTGTAATACTGACTGCGCCCAAACGCAGCGTTTCCCTGGAAAGATTCTCGAAATCGAATGCAACCTGAAAAATCGGTGTGTAGCTTGTACTGCGTTCTGGTTGCAGTTCTTCGACTAACTTTTCGAACGGGAGTTGTTGATGCGTATAGGCGCCCAAAACTGCTTCCCGTACGATGGCCAGCAGGGACTCGAATGTCGGATCGGCATTAAAATCAAGATATACCGGGAGAGTATTCAAAAAAAGGCCAATCAACGGTTCAGTCTCGAGGCTATTGCGGGTGCTAACGGGTACGCCGATTACAATCCGGCTCTGCCCAGAGTAGCGGTGCAACAAAACCGCGTATGCGGCGAGAAGTGTCATAAACAGCGTAACGCTTCGATCTCGGCTTAGGCGGGAAATTCCTGCCAAGACATCCGAGGCTAAAACAAACTTCCGTTCCATTCTGCAGAACGTCTGAACTGCGGGCCTAGGATAATCGGTCGGTAAAGTTAAGAGAGGAGGTGCACCGTTCAGAGTCTGGCGCCAGTAAGCGATTTGTTGCTCAAGTACCTCGCCTTTCATGCATTCGCGCTGCCAAAGTGCGTAGTCGGCGTACTGTATAGGCAGGGGAGACAGTTGAGGGGGGGCGGCATGCAAATGACTTTCGTACAGTTCGGTTAATTCACGAATGAGAACACTGACCGACCAGCGGTCGTAGACGATGTGATGGGTAACAAAGACTAAGACATGTTCCTCATCATCAATGCGCAAAAGCAGCGTCTGCACGAGGGGACCTTGTGAAAGATCGAAGGGCTTGCGGAAGGCTGTCTGGACTAAGTGCAGACATTCTTCCTCGCGTTTTTGCTCTGGCAACGCACTTAGGTCGATTAGGTTTAGCGGCAGCTCCAATGACGGCGCAATTGCTTGAAATGGTTGCCCGTCCGGGCCAGCCGGGAAGCTCGTTCGCAGTACTTCGTGCCGCTGCACAATCGTATTCAGGCTGGCGGCTAAGGATCTCACATCCAGCCGCCCCCGCAGCCGCGTCGCCGAAGGCATGTTGTAAACAGTACTCCCCGGCGTAAATTGATCGAGGAACCAGAGACGCTGCTGCGCAAACGACAGAGGCAGGGGGTGGTCGCGCGGTGCCGACCGGAGGGGGGGCACTTCAGAAAGCTGGCCGGCCCGCAACGAGCGCTCAATTTGCGTACCCAGAGCGGTCACCGTCGGGTACTCGAACAGAGTCGCCAAGGGCACCTCGACGTGAAAGGCCTCCCGCACGCGCGAGATCACCTGGGTTGCCAGCAAAGAGTGACCACCTAGGTCGAAGAAGTTCTCCTGCAGCCCAAGATCCGGGAGACCTAGCACATCTTCCCAGATGTTGACTAGCACGTCTTCTACGGGTGTACGGGGCCGTTGTGGGATGGTATTATTGCCGCTACGCTCAGGAGTCGGGAGCGCTTTACGGTCTATTTTTCCGTGTGGTGTCAGAGGCAACCGATCCAGCACCATCAATATGCTTGGGACCATGTAGTCTGGCAGTTGCTGCCGTAGATAGACGAGCAGTTCCGCTTTGTCCAGGACCACTCGTTCTTTGCCCACTACATACGCTAGCAACAGCGCATTTCCTGGATTCTCTTCCCGCACCACCGCTATAGCCTCGCTGACTGCCTCATGCCCTCGCAGCAGGCTTTCGATCTCGCCCAGCTCAATGCGGTATCCGCGCAGCTTCACCTGGGAGTCGCTTCGTCCCACATACTCCAGCACTCCGTCAGACCGCCAGCGCGCCACATCTCCAGTTCGGTACAGCCGCCCACCGTTTGCATTCCATGGATTCGGCAGAAAGCGCTCGGCCGTCAACTGCGGCCGTTTCAGGTATCCTCGGGCTAATCCCACGCCGCCCAGATATAACTCCCCGCTTACCCCAACCGGGACCGTTTGTAACTCTTGGTCCAGCACGTAGGCTTGTACGTTAGCAATCGGTGTTCCGATCGGCACCACTCCTTGCTCATCTCGTCCGCATACCCAACTCACTGCGTCGATGGTTGCTTCTGTTGGCCCATACAGGTTCTCCAGCTCTGCCCCCGTACGCTCCTGAAATCTCTCTACCAAGCTGCGCTCCAGCGCTTCTCCTCCGCAATACACCCGCCGTAGCCAGCGACAGCGTTCGAAACCCGGCTCTTCCAGCACCATCCGTAACTGCGATGGCACCATCTGCACCACCGTGATCCGTTCGCGCGCCATTATCTCCACCAAATACTGGGCATCTTGGTGGCCGCCCGGCCGCGCCATTACCAACTGTGCCCCAGCTTCCAATGGTGCATAAAACTCCCACACTGAGGCATCAAAGTTATACGGCGTCTTCTGTAAAACCCGGTCCTGAGCGCTCAGGACCGCCCGACGCCCGATCCAATCCATGTGGTTGCAGATAGCCGCCTGCGAGATCACCACTCCCTTGGGTTGCCCTGTCGATCCCGATGTGTAAATAACGTAGGCGGCGTTCTCCGGCCCCGCTCCGCTGACCTGATTCTGTTCCGCGCTCTCGTCACTGGCCTCCCATATCTCCTCTACATTCACTCGCCGGCCTGCATACTCAATAGGCAGCGCTCCCGCCATGACCCGCTCCGTCAACACTAACTCCACGCCTGCATCTGACAGCATGAAACGCAGCCGCTCAGCCGGATAGCCGGGATCCAGCGGTACGTATGCTGCGCCTGCCTTCAGCACTCCTAGGAGTGCTGCCATTAAGTCGGCCGAGCGCTCCATGCAGATCCCTACCAGGCTCTCCGGACCCATTCCTTGCTTCCATAAATAGTTCCGCACACGATTCGCCCGCCGGTTTAGCTCCTCGTAACTGTAGGATCGGCGCTCGTCGCTTACTGCTATCTCCTTCGGTGTCCGCCCTACCTGCCGCTCGAATCGTTCCGACAGGGACTGTGGTTCTCCAAACTCCACCGCCGTCTCGTTGAACGCTTCAGTTACCCGCCGCTTTTCCCGTGCGCCCACCGCTTCCAACGCCCCTACCATCGTCTCGGGCTGTTCCAGCGCCTGTTCCAATAATGCTTCGTAACCCTCCGCTAGCCGCTCCACATCTTCTTTCGTGTAATAACTCGGATCCCAATCCCATGCGGCCCGCCATCTTTCCCCTTGCCGCACCCAATTTAATCGCAAGCGAAACCGATCAATGCACGCATACTGCTCCAGTACACGAAACCGCGTCGTCCCGCACTCCCATACCTCCGGCCATTCCTCATAATCGAAACAGTAGGGAAAGTATCCTTCCCCCCATCGCTCTTCCCACTCAAAGCACTCCTGCCACTCCGCCGCTTCCTGCATCCACTCCTGTAAACGCCCACTCGCCTCTGACAAGCTCTCCTGCCGCGAGTTCCATCGTACGGGCAAATATCTTGCGAATGGCCCAAGCACATCTTCGGTCCCCTCATACGTCCGACCGTCGAAGCTACACCCCAATAGCACTGCCCCACCTGCCCAACGCCTCAGCAACGACTCCCAGCAGGCCAGGAGCACCGATTGTACCCGCAGTCCCTCACTGCCGCTGAACTCTCGCAAACCCCGCGCGATTCCCTCACCCGCAGCCCGCACCATCCGCCTTACCTCGAACGGTCTCCCTCCATCCTTGCGCTCCATCGGCAAATGAGCGTGGCCCTCAAGACACTTCTCCATCTCCTCCCGCCAATACGCACGGCCCAATTTATTCTCGGTAACTTTGTTTAAGATTTCAGCGATATCGGCATACTGCATACCGTGACCGGGCGAAATAGAATCAACGCTCGGATGCACGATTTGATCTATAAGAGTCCGAAGTGTTCGTCCGTCCGCGCAAAACGCCGACGCATATAGAAGCAGAATTGCGCGCCCAGGTTCTAGCTGAGCAAAGGAAACCCGCAGCGGGCGCCAAGATCCAACATGGTCGGAAAGTTGTCCGTTTTGCTCCAATAAGTCAGAGGTGACTACGAGCATATTCTTAGGCCCTGTATTTGTGTCCAAGTCGGCCCAGCAGAAGTCCTCATCTGTAATTATTTGGGCAGGCACATTCATTCCACGAAGAACTTGCAGACGAGTCCGCAAAATCTCGTTCGAGTGTACGGTCGCTTCCAAGGCCTGCTTCAGCCGGTTTGGGCTTACCGTACCTTCCAGCAGTAGTATGCAGCGGCTGTCGCAGGCCGACGGTGCACGATCTGTGAACCAGCACCAGAGACGGCGCTGCTGTGGGGAAGTGCTGTAGCCTTCTATCGTTTGACCCATATTGATGCTCCAAGCGGAACGTTAGCCTGTGTTGTGTTCCCTACTCGCCAATCACGAAAGGTCTACGCCTTATCTGCTGGTAATGCTGCTTGCGTAAATCTTTCATTTCCAATAAATTTCTTTTACGACATTCGACATCAACCATCTGGATCGTCTGACAGCATGAGGTAAAGTCAACATCGGCATTAGCCACAGCTTGCCGCAGTACGGCTTCGAAGGAAGCGCCGATGCCGGTAATAGTTGCGGGTGCAAACAAGTCTGTTGCGTAGAGCATCACGGCATGCAGGCCTTTTGCTCCTCCCCATACCGTCATCAGCAGATCGAATTTGGAGATGGGCCGCTCCAACTGGAGGGGCTGAAATTGCAGTCCTGGGACGCGGAATTCGCCCGGCGGCGCGTTCTGCAATACGAGCTTGGCCTGGACCAGCGGTGAGTAGTTTAATTTGCGCTCCGGCCGCAGTTCCTCGACCAACTTGTCAAACGGCAGATCCTGATGCGCATAGGCCCCTAAGGTGGCATCACGGGCACGTCGTAGCAGTTCCCGGAAAGTAGGATTGCCGCCCAACTCTCCTCGCAGCACCAACTGATTGGCGAAGAATCCGATGAGACCTTCCGTCTCCAGACGGTTGCGGTTGGCTATGTCTGTGCCCACTATCACCTCAGACTGGCCACTCAGTGCTCCCAGTACAATCTGGTAGGTCGTTAACAATGTCATAAATAGCGTCACCCCTTCGCGGCGACTCAGGTTTACTATCTGCATGCTCAGTTCTGGGCTCAGTTCCAGCTTCTGTTGCGCCCCCCGAAAGCTCGGGGCGGCTGGCCGTGCGAAATCAGTCGGCAACTCCAGACGTGCTGGAGCGTTCGCCAGCTGTTGAGACCAGTACTGCAACTGCTCTTCCAGCACCTCTCCTTGCAACCAATTCCTCTGCCATACTGCGTAATCGGCATACTGAATCGCTAGTATCGGCAACAACGCTTCTTTCCCGGCCCGTCTGGCCTCGTATAGTGCCGACAGCTCGCGAATCATAATCCCAGTTGACCAGCCATCCGATACGATATGGTGCGTCGTGAATAGTAAAATGTGTTGCTGTTCGTCCAATCGCACCAGCCGTGCCCGTACCAGCGGCCCATGGGCCAGATCAAACGCTGTTTCTTCCTCTGCACGAGCCTGCCGTTGCCACCCGCTCTGGCGTTCCGCGGTCGGTAGTGAACTCACATCTACGGATTCCAGACGCACCCGCAGCTTGGGTGCGATCGACTGCACAGGTTCCCCGTCCTCACTCAACGGGAACGTTGTACGCAAAATCTCGTGTCGCGCAATTAGATCGTTCAGGCTCTCCTCCAACGCTATTGCATCCAGAGCCCCCTGGAGATGCACCGCTTCAGGAAGGTTGTAAGCTGCATTACCCGGAGCCATTTGGTAAAGAAACCATAAACGCTGTTGTGCAAACGACAGCGGTAACGGCTGCTCGCGCCCCACCTTATGTAGGGGCGGCATGCTTGTCTGTACACCGATGTGTAGCAAGTTTTCGATATGCAACCCCAATCCCGCCACGGTCGAGGCTTCGAACAGTGCCCGCAACGGTAAGTCCACTCCAAACGCCTCCCGCACGCGCGACATCACCTGTGTTGCCAGCAGTGAATGCCCGCCCAAGTCGAAAAAGTTGTCGTAAATCCCAACCTCTTCCAACCCGAGTGTTCGAGCCCAAATCCCCGCCAGCACTTCTTCAACTGGCGTCCGTGCGTTCGCCCCCTCGTCTATAGCGCCACCCCATTCCACCGCCGGTAACGCTTTACGGTCTATTTTCCCGTTTGCGGTTAACGGCAGTTTCTCTAGCACCACGACCAATGCTGGCACCATATACACCGGCAGGCGTTCTTTAGCGTACTCAATCAACTCTCCAGCTTCGGGCCGCCGGTCTGCCGCACTCGTTACGTAAGCCACCAGACGCTGGTCCCCGGGTGTATCCTCACGCATCACCACGACCGCTTCGCCCACGCTCTCATGCCGCTGCAGTATGCTCTCAATTTCTCCCAGCTCTACACGGAACCCCCGAATCTTCACTTGCTGGTCAATGCGACCCACATAATCCAACGTTCCTCCATTAATCCACCGCGCCAAATCCCCTGTCCGGTACATCCTCCGCCCTTTACTAAACGGGCTGGGAATAAATCGGTCCGCTGTCAATTCCGGCCTATTTAGGTACCCTTGCGCAAGACCCTCCCCAGCCAGATACAACTCCCCAATTACCCCGATCGGCACAGGCTCAAGGTCCCCGTCCAATACATACGTCTGGGTGTTGGCAATTGGCCTTCCAATCGGGATGCGGCAACTTGTAGGCAGGTCTTCCTCACAACGCCAGTACGTAACATCAATGGCCGCCTCCGTCGGTCCGTAGAGATTATGTAACTCTGAATTGAGCCTCTTGAAAAAATGCTGCTGCAGGCTGAACGACAGGGGCTCACCGCTGCATACGACGCGTCGGATACCGACGCAATCCTCTATATCTGGCTCCTCAAGGAAGGCGCGGAGCATGGAGGGCACGAAATGCACAGTAGTTACATGCCCATGTCGGATTAGATCTTTAAGATAGGCCGGGTCTTTATGACCGTCCGGACGGGCCAGAATGAGCCGTGCCCCAGTAATTAAAGGCCAAAAGAATTCCCAAACCGACACGTCGAACGTATATGGCGTCTTTTGAAGCACGCGGTCCGTCTCATTCAGGCCGTATTTGTCCTGCATCCACACCAGCCTGTTGTAAATTGCTCGATGTGTATTAGCTACTGCCTTCGGCGAGCCTGTGGATCCTGACGTGTAGATGACATATGCGACTTGATCGAATGCTCGGTTTAAGTGAGTCCGAGCTAAGGTAATATCGAGCGCGAGCAGATCGTCAACACAGATTATTTGTGAGGACTGTGTGAACAAATCGAGGAATTGCCGCTGCACCAAGATTGCCGCAGGCTTTGCGGTCGCGATCATAAACTCCAACTGCGGCTTTGGATGTTCGGTGTCGAGTGGAAGATATGCGGCCCCGGCTTTCAAAATTCCAAATAGCGCAATCACCAGATCTAACGAGCGTTCCATACAAAGTGCAATTACAGAACCTGGCCCAGTCGAGATCCCATCTAACAGCGCAGCAATTCGATTGGAACGTTCATTCAATTGACCATACGTCAGCTGACTGTTTTCAAATTCGACCGCAATCGCTTCTGGTGTCTCTTTGCATTGGAATTCGATGAGCTCATCAAGGCACATTGGGTTGGGAAACCGAACCTCAGTCTTATTCCACTCGTAAAGTACTTGATGCCGTTCATTAGCCGTTAGCAACTGCAATAATGAGATTCTCGACGAGATATCTCGTATTATCGAGATAAGTAGGCACTCGAAAGCACTCATTATACGGTTGGCTGTTTCAGGAAGAAAAAGAGCGAAATCATACGAGAGGGAACCACTTATGGATCCGTTACTCTCGAACAGCGCGAGCGACAGATCAAACTTTGCTACGCTCGTTTCTAGCTCTAGCGGTTCAATACTTATATCGCCGAGCGACCTGCATTGTGGCTCATCACCATTGTAGATAAAGGCAGCCTGAAATATTGGCGCATGGCTGATATCTCGTTCTGGCTGCAGTTCTTCGACGAGCTTTTCGAACGGCACATGCTGATGAGTATAGGCTTCTAGGACTAGCTGTCGTACGCGTCGCAGCAGTTGCTGGAAGGTGGGATTACCCGACATATCGATGCATAGGGGAAGGGTATTAATGAATAATCCGATCAGTGGTTCTACTTCCAAGGGGCTTCGCCCTGCCATAGGTACGCCGATTACGATCCGGCTTTGCCCAGAGTAGCGGTGCAACAAAACCGCGTATGCGGCGAGAAGCACCATGAACATCGTGACCCCTTCGCGCCGACTTAGGGCTCGTAGTTGTTCGGCTATGTCGTCAGAAAGCTTGAACTCTAGGGGAGTGCCTTGAAAGTGCGGTATCCTCGGTCGTGCAAAATCAGTGGGTAAGGTCAAAAGCGGAGGAGCGTCGGAGAGGAGATCGCGCCAGTAGGCGATTTGCCGGTCGAGTACTTCTCCGTCCAGCCACTCGCGCTGCCAAAGTGCGTAATCGGCGTACTGTATAGGCAGGGGAGACAGTTGAGGGGGGACGGCACGCAAATGACTTTCGTACAGTTCGGACAACTCCCGAACGAGGACAGATAATGACCACCCATCGGAGATGATGTGGTGCATTGTAAACAGGAGCACATGCTCTTGTTCATCGATTTGCAGTAAAGTAAATCGTAGCAACGGTCCATGCGCTAAATCGAATAGTTGCTGCTCTTCCTTCCGCGCATAGTGCAGACATTCTTCCTCGCGTTTTTGCTCTGGCAACGCACTTAGGTCGATTAGGTTTAGCGGCAGCTCCAATGACGGCGCAATTGCTTGAAATGGTTGCCCGTCCGGGCCAGCCGGGAAGCTCGTTCGCAGTACTTCGTGCCGCTGCACAATCGTATTCAGGCTGGCGGCTAAGGATCTCACATCCAGCCGCCCCCGCAGCCGCGTCGCCGAAGGCATGTTGTAAACAGTACTCCCCGGCGTAAATTGATCGAGGAACCAGAGACGCTGCTGCGCAAACGACAGAGGCAGGGGGTGGTCGCGCGGTGCCGACCGGAGGGGGGGCACTTCAGAAAGCTGGCCGGCCCGCAACGAGCGCTCAATTTGCGTACCCAGAGCGGTCACCGTCGGGTACTCGAACAGAGTCGCCAAGGGCACCTCGACGTGAAAGGCCTCCCGCACGCGCGAGATCACCTGGGTTGCCAGCAAAGAGTGACCACCTAGGTCGAAGAAGTTCTCCTGCAGCCCAAGATCCGGGAGACCTAGCACATCTTCCCAGATGTTGACTAGCACGTCTTCTACGGGTGTACGGGGCCGTTGTGGGATGGTATTATTGCCGCTACGCTCAGGAGTCGGGAGCGCTTTACGGTCTATTTTTCCGTGTGGTGTCAGAGGCAACCGATCCAGCACCATCAATATGCTTGGGACCATGTAGTCTGGCAGTTGCTGCCGTAGATAGACGAGCAGTTCCGCTTTGTCCAGGACCACTCGTTCTTTGCCCACTACATACGCTAGCAACAGCGCATTTCCTGGATTCTCTTCCCGCACCACCGCTATAGCCTCGCTGACTGCCTCATGCCCTCGCAGCAGGCTTTCGATCTCGCCCAGCTCAATGCGGTATCCGCGCAGCTTCACCTGGGAGTCGCTTCGTCCCACATACTCCAGCACTCCGTCAGACCGCCAGCGCGCCACATCTCCAGTTCGGTACAGCCGCCCACCGTTTGCATTCCATGGATTCGGCAGAAAGCGCTCGGCCGTCAACTGCGGCCGTTTCAGGTATCCTCGGGCTAATCCCACGCCGCCCAGATATAACTCCCCGCTTACCCCAACCGGGACCGTTTGTAACTCTTGGTCCAGCACGTAGGCTTGTACGTTAGCAATCGGTGTTCCGATCGGCACCACTCCTTGCTCATCTCGTCCGCATACCCAACTCACTGCGTCGATGGTTGCTTCTGTTGGCCCATACAGGTTCTCCAGCTCTGCCCCCGTACGCTCCTGAAATCTCTCTACCAAGCTGCGCTCCAGCGCTTCTCCTCCGCAATACACCCGCCGTAGCCAGCGACAGCGTTCGAAACCCGGCTCTTCCAGCACCATCCGTAACTGCGATGGCACCATCTGCACCACCGTGATCCGTTCGCGCGCCATTATCTCCACCAAATACTGGGCATCTTGGTGGCCGCCCGGCCGCGCCATTACCAACTGTGCCCCAGCTTCCAATGGTGCATAAAACTCCCACACTGAGGCATCAAAGTTATACGGCGTCTTCTGTAAAACCCGGTCCTGAGCGCTCAGGACCGCCCGACGCCCGATCCAATCCATGTGGTTGCAGATAGCCGCCTGCGAGATCACCACTCCCTTGGGTTGCCCTGTCGATCCCGATGTGTAAATAACGTAGGCGGCGTTCTCCGGCCCCGCTCCGCTGACCTGATTCTGTTCCGCGCTCTCGTCACTGGCCTCCCATATCTCCTCTACATTCACTCGCCGGCCTGCATACTCAATAGGCAGCGCTCCCGCCATGACCCGCTCCGTCAACACTAACTCCACGCCTGCATCTGACAGCATGAAACGCAGCCGCTCAGCCGGATAGCCGGGATCCAGCGGTACGTATGCTGCGCCTGCCTTCAGCACTCCTAGGAGTGCTGCCATTAAGTCGGCCGAGCGCTCCATGCAGATCCCTACCAGGCTCTCCGGACCCATTCCTTGCTTCCATAAATAGTTCCGCACACGATTCGCCCGCCGGTTTAGCTCCTCGTAACTGTAGGATCGGCGCTCGTCGCTTACTGCTATCTCCTTCGGTGTCCGCCCTACCTGCCGCTCGAATCGTTCCGACAGGGACTGTGGTTCTCCAAACTCCACCGCCGTCTCGTTGAACGCTTCAGTTACCCGCCGCTTTTCCCGTGCGCCCACCGCTTCCAACGCCCCTACCATCGTCTCGGGCTGTTCCAGCGCCTGTTCCAATAATGCTTCGTAACCCTCCGCTAGCCGCTCCACATCTTCTTTCGTGTAATAACTCGGATCCCAATCCCATGCGGCCCGCCATCTTTCCCCTTGCCGCACCCAATTTAATCGCAAGCGAAACCGATCAATGCACGCATACTGCTCCAGTACACGAAACCGCGTCGTCCCGCACTCCCATACCTCCGGCCATTCCTCATAATCGAAACAGTAGGGAAAGTATCCTTCCCCCCATCGCTCTTCCCACTCAAAGCACTCCTGCCACTCCGCCGCTTCCTGCATCCACTCCTGTAAACGCCCACTCGCCTCTGACAAGCTCTCCTGCCGCGAGTTCCATCGTACGGGCAAATATCTTGCGAATGGCCCAAGCACATCTTCGGTCCCCTCATACGTCCGACCGTCGAAGCTACACCCCAATAGCACTGCCCCACCTGCCCAACGCCTCAGCAACGACTCCCAGCAGGCCAGGAGCACCGATTGTACCCGCAGTCCCTCACTGCCGCTGAACTCTCGCAAACCCCGCGCGATTCCCTCACCCGCAGCCCGCACCATCCGCCTTACCTCGAACGGTCTCCCTCCATCCTTGCGCTCCATCGGCAAATGAGCGTGGCCCTCAAGACACTTCTCCATCTCCTCCCGCCAATACGCACGGCCGACCTCAAACTCCTCCGATCTGGTGATCTCGCCGATCCAGTCCGCAACTATTGTGTAGGGCATTTCGGAAGCTTCGCTGCATTCTCCGGAACCGGACTCGTACTGGCGACAAACACTGGCGGCCAGTCGTTGAATAGAAGCTGTGTCGCTACAGGAAGCCGGAAGACACAAAATCAGAGCACTCTTGTCCTTCGTCGCATAGAGCAGAGTGCTCTGTAACCCGCACTCATTTGACCCGGTCAGCAACTCAGGTTTAAATTCCGAAGACTCTCCCCTTTCGAAATGCTGGCCTAGGACTTCGGCATATGTGCCCACTTCCCGAAGGACACACATCGTGTATCTTGTTGGATGATCAATGATCTGCAGCGGCGCGGCCATACCGGGCACGATCTCGAAATGCGTCCGAAGAATCTCATGCCGAGCAACGAGCTTCTCCAGCGTGAGCTGAAGCCTTTCAGTATTTAGTCCGCTCTCGAACAAGAGAATACAGGACACAACATACGGCCCGGGCATGGGACAGCCCTGCAGATGCCACAGCCGATTCTGATTTGGAGAGACTTGGTAGCCTTGAAACAGCATCGTTAACTCTTATTAGAAGAATCTTGATATAGGTCCTAAGATTAGGTTCCAAATAGACAAGCTTCAATGAAGCAGATTGAAACAGAGTGAGTTGTGCTAACGACTGATGGACATTCCGGGATTCATCCGGTGATTTCCACAGAGGTCACATCTGTGGTCGGTAGCGCTGAAGCCTTTCATAGAGGCAGAGATCTCGCGCTCGGCTTTCCCGAGCAACAGTATTAAGCAGACCCAAAGTTTCTGGCACTCTGCACTTCGCTGTCAGAGAACGCATCGACATATGACTGAGTCGAGATATGACTGAGTCGAGTGTTCACGTCTGTTTGCATCAAGCGGTTGTTTTCAGTCCGATAATCGAAGCTCTCATTAGGGAGGAAATGCTGCGAAGGAAAGCTGGCGGATCGAGAAATAGTCCCGATGTGCACGTTTGAGCCGATTGGAATAACTCCTCGCACGTGGTATTTCCATTAACGTGTAAAAGCAGCTCGTATAAGTCCGGATGAAGTAAATGGAGGACGGGGCCGAATGGACTTAAGGTCGTTACTCTCGCGAGCGTTGCTTTGGGTATGAGCGCGAGTTCGCTGCTGCTACGGCTATCGAGCGTCGATAGTGGGAAGCCTCCGCCGAGTGCTGTTATCGTGTCTATAATACTGAAATAATCAAAATGGACGGAACGAATTAGACCTTTTTGCTGGCCTGGGTAGTTGTTCGAGTTACCGCCTATTTCATGGTGTTGTATAAGATCCATAGACAGGACGGACGGCAAAACGAACGGGACTGACTGTAGAGTAGAGTAGGTTGCTTCCTTGGCTAAGATGTAGTCTCCGACAACACAGTAGTCGAGATCAGTTAAGAGTAGGCATCTTAAGGCATCCTCGGGCGATTCCGCGATAGGTTCTCCAGCTACGTTAAGCGATGTATTGAGAAGGATGGGGCACCCGGTTTCGGTAAAAAACTCAAGAAGCAACCGATGGAATAGTGCGTCGTCGCACTCAGAGACTGTTTGAACTCTTCCGGTGCCGTCGACATGAACGACTGCGGGAATATCAGCCTGTCTCTCCTGGCGGACGGGGAGCACTCGGAGCATATAGGGGCTTTCGCAGAATCCGGGGTCCGTGTGGAACCACTTGCTGACCTCATCCAGCAAAATGGCAGGCGCAAACGGGCGGAAAGATTCGCGAAATTTCACTTTTCGATTCAAGCGGTCTTTGGTGTCGGATCTGCGCGGGTCACAGAGAATGCTGCGGTGACCTAAAGCGCGGGGTCCCAATTCCGACCGACCCTGGAACCACCCGATCGCTGCGCCGTGCGTCAAAAGTTCGACAGCCTTCGAAATCACTCCGTTGTGTTTTACTACTGTGAGCCCCTGCTGATCTCGTATTGCGCGGTTAATGCTTTGGTCATCGTAAACACGGCCAACAGAGTCACCTCGAATATTTTTGCGTGATTTACGCCGAGTGAGAGCCCAGAGGCCGTGAAAGGCCGCCCCAATAGCCGTTCCGCTATCCTCCGCAGCTGGCATGACGAAAACTCTTTGAAAAGGACCTTCTCTCACGATGCGTTCGTTTGCCACGCTGTTGAGTGCGACTCCGCCCGCATAACAAAGATCGGGCAATCCGGATAAGCGGTGAGCGTGGCCAACGAGATATAGGACCGCCTCTTCGAGTGCATGTTGTACCGAGGCGGCCAGCAATTGATGGTGTTCCTGATCGTGAGGCCAAGCTCGACGGCCTGCAAAAAATTGGTCGATATTCTTGTCGTGAAACGTAAATTCGCCGTCTGCCAGTTCGTAGAACTGTTCGGGGGGTATGGCCGGCGTGCCATATGGCGCTAATCCCATAACCTTGCCAGCTCCCTCGAGCCCTAAACCGAAGATTTTTTCTGAGATAGTTTCATACATATGACCTAAGCTAAGCGGCCAACCACGCGTGCCAATCACCCGGGACACGTGTTTCTCTATCGGTTTTATGTCAGTATCTTGCGCCTGATAGATAGAGATTATTTCGAAGACATCTCTCTCCGGCCTACCCCGCAGACGGCTTTGCTGCTGGGGAAGAATAGCTTCACGCTCATCACCAGCAAGATTGCTGATCACGGATCCGCACCCATCGATAACCAAGATGGCTGAACTATTAAACCCGGAACCCGCATACGCACCGATTGCATGTGCCCGGTGATGACCGACTAACTCGATGGGAATACGATTATGAGCAATGCGGAGGGTCGGATTTAGGCCTATATCCTCAAGCGGGTCATTGTTGTCTCCAACACAACAGAAAACGATCAGATCCAGATCCGAACATTTAATACCCGCAGCTTCCAAACAGTACTGAACCGACATAGAAGCACGGGAGCCAAGATGGTAGGCACGCTTCTGTCGGAGGAGACGTTCTTCTTGGATCGCGGCCACGATAGTGTCACCTCTTAATAGACAAGCTCCTCCATTGTGGGAAGAGGCATAACCTAAAACGTAAGGCTGGTGATTAGTGCTCATTGATGAGAACATCCTGCATGGAGCTTCAGCACTCGTCGGTACACTTAACGCTCGTAATCTAGGTCAGTCGCAGGTGTGACTAATGTCTGTGAAGGCAGGGGAATTGGCCTTCTTCCTCCTAGCACTTTGGCAGCGGTTACGCAGGCTCCTGCGTAGTATCTGAGCAAGTACTCTGCATAGCCTTGTAATGAAGTAGGCCTGAAACTATATCCCGGTGCATTTCGGCCGGACCTGTAAATCGATTATTGTTGAATTTCCCTTTGCGTAATGCACGTCGAGCATCTCCAATAGCGAAATTAGGACGAAGATGCCGAATCGCGAGCCTTGTGTCTTTGCTCAATTTGAAACGAAAGGTAAGGAGTAAAGGAGAGGGGGCGGACTGCCGTCACCGAATGCTCCTCTAATGTCAGAGGATCCCTAGAACAACTGTATAGCAGGTAATATCAAATGCAAAATTTAGTTTCAAAGGGCAGTACTAGTACTCTGCCTGGAGTTCCTATGAGGTGCCCCCCATCAGCTGAGGTGCCCCCATCAACGTATCCCTCGACTATGAGAACCTTCCCCTTATAGTTGGTTGCGGTTGTCGCTGCGCGATTAGCGACGCGAACTTGGGCGTTCACTAAACCGAGGGCGTTGTGGGGCGAGATCGGTTGTAATCGCTTCGTCAGCATTCAAGTTGGATTCGTGCACTGGCCAGAGTTAGAAGCGAGTTCGCATTCAGACATTCATCGCGCGATGGCCGTTCAATCATTCGGTATGTCCGTTCTGCATGGACCAGCCCGGGCCTCGATATAGCGCAGCAGCACCCGATGCTTTTCGCACCCGGACCATACGGGTCGGCAGACGAACTCAGGCGCGTCATCGGCGTGAATCTCATCTGGTAAAACCCCCGTGTCTGAGTAAGGCAGGCTCGTGCCTGTTCGAACGGCTAGGCGTTCCCCGTGTGTTCTTCGATGGTCGTGAGTACGCGGAAGATGCGGCAGTGCGCCAGGGTATCTGGGAATGCCGCTCTAGACTGTCCGGGTGGTTGGTGGTCCATAACTGACGCGTTCCAGCGACGAACGGAGGGACTACAAATAGGCCTTAGCGGGCTGAAAGAAATCGATTTAGCTGAAATTCACATGGATGGTGCCTCGCGGTACCTCTCCTCTGCTCACCTACCGAACGGCGCGCTCAAGCTGGACGGATCTCCGGTGAAACGGGGTGCCTTGTTGAAACTCGACCGGGACTCAGCCCCGCTTTGGGTAAATGGTGTTTCGCGAGCCATACGTCTGGAGTTTATAGGGCAAGCGCCAGCGCCTCGTTTATCTGCCGTAATGCCCACCGCTCGGATTTGATAATGGTGGCGATGAAGTTCTTGCCCTTTCCAAAATAAAACTTGAATAGGTTCCATCTCTGCACTAAGGTGCGGGGCGACTGTGGAATCATCCAGGCAGATCGCCGGAATCGGGGCGTTACTCGAATGTTTCGGGTCCGGGTCTTACGACTACCGTTTGTTCATGTGATAACCCCTGTGAAGCCACCTACATCGAAAACGCGTTCTCATAAACGGCAACCGAGACAAATTAGCAATCCTGCTTTTCTACTGTGCCAAGACTGTGTCCGAACTCGATCTGTTCGAGCCGCTGGGGTTGTTGCTGTTTGGACAAAGCAGATTCCCCGCATTGTTGTAAATGTTGAGATTTCGCGAAAACCGACCGAGCCGTTGGAAGCGACGAGGCTGCCTAGGCGCAAGAGATGGGTCACCTCTTCCAATATATGTACATGAATGGATTGACCTTGTTTGGCCATGCTATTCTATCGGTCGCCTTTCTAGGTGCTTCGAAAGTTCAATTAGGACTCGCAAGTCTTCGATACTGAAGAGACGTCCTTTGCCGTCTCTTTGGAACTCCGGATATTGTCGCTTGTATATACGGTAACGAAATAACTCTGGTTTGATACCGAGAATATGACACACGTCGGAGGTTCGGTAGTGGGGCCGCTCAGGAATGCCGAGCGAATTGAGGGGTTTGGCCGGAGTGCGGAAGTAGGGTTCCGACAATGCAAGTGTCACTTCGCACCCTAAGCCAAACTTTGAAGCCGTACCCCTGTGGCTTTTATGGCGATACGACCCGTGAATGCCGCTGTACGTCCGGCATCATTCAGCGCTACCTGGCGAAGGTCAGCGGGCCTCTGCTGGATCGCATCGATCTTCACATTGAAGTGCCTGCTGTCCCCTACAAGGAGCTGCGCAGCAAAGGAGACGGCCAGACATCGGCCCAAATCCGCGAACGCGTGGAAAGCGCCCGCGAGATCCAGCGGCAACGAGGCTTTTACAACTCACAAATCCCGCACTCACAACTCCGAATCCTCTCTGCACTAGACGAGGGAGGAGAACGGACTCTCGAAATGGCCGTCCGGCGGATGAACCTGTCAGCTCGCGCCCACGATCGCTTGCTCCGAGTAGCGCGAACCGTCGCCGATCTCGATCAATCCCCCAACGTTTCGGCGAAACATCTGGCCGAAGCCGTCCAATGCCGCAATCTTGATCGGAATTACTGGAACTGACGGCTACTCGAGAGCTGGGTCACTGCTTGTCGATGGGAAACTCGAAGTACATGATCTCATCCCCGTTCGGAGTATCGCGCACCCCATTTACATAAACCTTGTCTCCGGGCTCGGGCTTCGCCTCGAAATAGAAAAAACCACTCGCCGAGTCTCCAGACGGCAACATTTTTGCAGCGAACGCACGGGTCACCAACTCGGGAGACGTCAGGGGATTTCTCCTTTTGGGAAGCCGCACCGGTAAAGGCGTAACCGAAGTCCGAGCCGAAGCCTTATGCAGGTACTGAATATCTTCCGGTGCAACCGGCCCGACATGCCTGCCGTCGGACCCAACCAGGTTGATCTCCAGATCGCGTAGATCAAGCGTTTTTTTTCGCTTATTCTCAACAACAACCAATACCGGCAATACGCCATATTTCAAAAGATCGGTTTTCTTCCCGAATGCCTCAGCCGTAAGCTCCTCCGAAGTATAGGCCCTTGCGCCAATCGTCACTTCGCTTGAGCTCTGGTGCGCATATTCCGCCGCTGGTTCTGCCCGGAAAGGCTTCTCTCCACGAGCATTCGCAGATGTTCCCAACGTCCCTACCGCCAACGTTATACTCAAAATCACGAATTGGGTTTTTGGCATTACGCGCACTCTTCTCCTTTATCGGCTGATTCAGCTCGCAACTTTACCCTTTGCCATCGTATATTTCGGTGTCCGGCTATTCACAAAGTGTACCTACCGGCCCCATTTCATGGAACGGCTTGGCTTCCTGCGCCGCTGCCTGAAAACGACGGACCAGGGTAGCATTTGGTTGCACGCCGTTTCGGTAGGCGAAATCGCGTCCGCTGTTCCTCTTATTGGCAAACTTCGTGCCGCACAGCCGCAGGTGGTCATCTATGTCTCCACCTCAACCGTGGCCGGGCGCAGAGCCGCCGAGCGTCAGCTATCTTCCATCACGAACGGCATCTTCTACGCGCCGTTGGATTACCTCTCCTGCGTTCGCCGAACTCTGCGCACTATCCGGCCCGCGCTTGTCATCATTCTCGAAACCGAAATCTGGCCCAATCTCTACGCGGAGGTCAAGAGCACCGGTGCGCGCCTCGCCGTTGTCAACGGCCGTATCTCAAACCGAACCTGGCCTCGGTACCAGGCTGCAAAACATTTCTTCGCGCCTGTCCTCGCCCTTGTCGATCTTGTTCTCGCTCAAAGTTCGGACGATAGCAGCAGGTATCTACAACTTGGTGTCAGTCCGGATAAGCTTGTAGTTCTTGGAAATCTCAAATACGATGCAGCGCCAGTCCTCAAATCAGGCAATCTTCCAATCTTCGGGGCTAAATACGTGTGGATTGCGGCCAGCACTGTCGGCCCCAACGAACGTGGCAGCAACAGACGCCACGCGATCGATGAGGACGACATCGTCATCGAGACATTTTCCGCGCTAGCACCTGAATTTCCCGATCTCCTCCTTATACTTGCCCCGCGCCAGCCAGCTCGCTTCGCTGCCGTATCGGACAAGCTGCAGCGCAGCGGCCTGCTATTCCTCCGGCGAAGCGAACAGAAAGAAAACGCTGCACATCAACTGAAGCTTCCCGGTATCTTACTGCTGGACACAATCGGAGAGTTAAGCCGGGCATTTCCTCTCGCGGACGCAGCCTTTGTTGGAGGATCTCTCGCGCCCCGTGGCGGCCACAATATTCTTGAGCCCGCTGCCGCCGCCGTGCCCATTGTCGTCGGACCCCACACCCAGAACTTCACTACTCTGGTGCGGGAGTTTCTCGACGCAAACGCTCTGATTCAGATCGGAAAGGCCGATGAACTTCTACCCGTAATCCGCAATCTCCTCAATAATCGGGAATACGCGACAGCGCTAGGCCGTCGCGCATTCGACTTGGTAGAGGAACAGCGAGGTGTTTCCGGTCGCATGGCCAGTTATCTTTGGCCGCTGTATCACCAGTACAGCCCGAAAGCCCGTCTTAACCATACTGTTCGGGCGCTACTTGCTCCCTTGGCTTTTCTCTGGGAGCACGGCGGAACCAGGAAACGCCGGCAATCGGAAGTTCGAGCGATGTCCCAGCCGCCGCTGCCGATTCCCGTCGTAAGCGTTGGCGGCATCACCATCGGCGGCTCCGGCAAAACGCCGTTCGCGAGCTTTCTCGCCACGCGTCTCCAACAAATGGGGTACTCCCCTGCCATTCTCACTCGTGGATACCGCAGGCGTTCTCCTGCCCGGAACCTTGTGTTCGCGCCGGGCTCAACGGCATCTCCCGCTTTGACCGGGGACGAAGCGCAGATTTTTCTGCGCTCCGGCGCGGCCAGCGTTGGCATCGGAGCCAATCGATACGAAACCGCCACAATCCTGCTGCAACAGCATCCCTCGACCGATATTGTTCTCCTCGACGATGGCTTCCAGCATGCCCGGCTTCCCCGCAACCTGGATATTGTGGTTATCGACGGCCTTGATCCCTTTGGCCAAGAACACGTCGTACCGCTCGGCCGGCTGCGTGAGCCGCTTTCCGCTCTCAAACGTGCTCATGTGTTCATCGTCACCCGCGCGGAAAACGATTTTCGGTACGAAGCCATCCGCCACCGTCTTCACCGGTACAATCCTGGCGCGCCTGTGTTCCGCACGCGCTTGCAGGCCCGCGGTTGGCGCGATTATCATTCGGGCAAGCTCTTGGACGAACTGCCTGCCCGCCGTGTGGGCGCATTTTGCGGACTGGGCAATCCCCAGAATTTCTGGAGCACCCTTGAATCACTCGGGATGGAAATCGTTTTCCGCTGGGCTTTCGACGATCATCACGCCTACAAACCAGTCGAGTTACAGCGGATCGCTCACCACGCGCGTATGAAAAATGCTGAAATTCTGGTAACTACAGAGAAGGATCGTATGAACTGTCCCGACCACCTCACCTCGGCTATTGCGCCGCTCGATCTGGCATGGCTCGAGATAGAACTCGAGATGGAACAGGAACCCGAATTTTTTGCACTACTCGACCGAATACTGAACAAGCGCGGAAAAGCCGAAGACCGAAAGTTTTCATACGATCAGTTTCATACTCATTAACTTCCTACGTCAGAGCAAAAGCGTATGCGCTTCGCCGAAAACTGAACTGCGATGAAGATAAGGTCCCTGCTGAGTGGGCGGATCGGTCGGTAACGCAATCGCGTTAGCGCCGGAGAGGGAAAAGTGGGCGAAGTGGTCTACGGCATTGACAATGCTCCCTGGCAGGCAGCCACGCTACTTGCGCCAATATCGAAGGGTCCTGGGTTCGCTGGCAATTCAATTGGGCACCCGCGACTGGAAAGCACGAAATACTCGTGCGGGCCATTGAGAGTAGTAAGAAATCGGCTTCATTGGCCAATGAGGAGCCCTTGGGCACCCGACGTCCAGGTTAATCGCTGGCTTCGCTATTACTTGACGTCATTGGCCATAAGCGCGACGCGGAGCACTTGTACGTGGGCAATCGCATCAGCCGCAATATTGTGCGCGACCGCGCTGGTGAACAGTAATTCTCCGCAAACTGCACTACGTCTTCCGGGTGTTGGCGGACAGGCCGGCGCCTCCGTCCTTCCCTAATACGGCCGCTTCGTGTGCGAGCAGTCTTTTCTTCAATCCGAGGCCGCCTGTAAAGCCACCCAACTTACCGCCTGCAGCGATAATTCGGTGACATGGCACAAACAAGGGCAACCGGTTCCGCCCATTCGCGCTTCCCACCGCTCTCGAAGCCTTAGGAGCGCCAATTTGTTCTGCGATCCTCTGATAATTTGGCGTCGCGCCAAACGGTACTCTCGTTAGCTCCTGCCACACACGAATCTGAAATTCGGTACCCTGCCATTCGAGCGGGAGATCGAATTGAAAACGCCGCCCGGAAAAATATTCTCCAACCTGCTGCTCCGCGGCGTCGAGAACCTCTGCGGTTCCTCTGCTTGCCCGAACTTTCACCGGCTTACTGCCACCACGGCAACGCCACTCAAATTCTTCAACGGTACGCGGATGCACATCATCATGCAGAGAAGCCGCGCAAATCTGCCCATCGGATTCGGCCACATACAGACGCATCGGCAAGCCGTCCGCGAGCCGCCCTTCTATTGAGATCCAATTCGGCATATCTCTACTGTATTTCAGCTTCTGGCTCTTCGTTTGCTACCGTGAGGGTTCACGCCAGAATGCGCTTTTCCGATCTCAATATTCCCTATCAGCAGTTTGCGCTCGACAATGGCCTCACGGTAATCGCTCACGAAGACCACAAGACCCCTATCGTTGCTGTCAACATTTGGTACCACGTCGGTTCGAAGAACGAAAAGCCTGGAAAAACCGGCTTTGCCCATCTCTTTGAGCACCTCATGTTCGGCGGCAGCGAGCATGTGCAGGGCAGCTACATTAAAACGATGGAGCGCATCGGCGCAACCGATCTGAACGGAACCACCAGCGAAGACCGCACCAACTACTTCGAAAACGTTCCTTCCTCCTCACTGGATTACGCGCTTTTCGCCGAATCCGATCGCATGGGCCACTTCTACAACACGATCAGCCAGGAGCTTCTCGATCTCCAGCGGGGCGTCGTGCAAAATGAAAAGCGGCAAGGCGATAACCAGCCTTATGCGTTGGCCGAAGAACTCATCGTCAAAGCCACTTATCCGCACGGCCATCCTTACGCTCACACGGTCATCGGATCCATGGAAGACCTGGACGCAGCGACCATCGACGACGTCCGGAATTGGTTCAAAACCCATTACACACCCTCAAACGCCGTTCTGGTAATCGCGGGCGACATCACGCCCGCGAAAGCGCACGAATTGGCGCGCCGCTACTTCAACGACATTCCTCCTGGTCCACCCGTCTCCCATCAGCGCTCCTGGATCGCCAAAATGACCGGTGAGCACCGTGAAGTGGCGCAAGATCGTGTCCCCCAAGCCCGTCTCTATAAGATATGGAATGTTCCCGGATATGGAAGCGTGGCCGCCGACCGTTTCCGGCTTGTAAGCAGCGTTTTGTCCTCGGGCAAGAATTCACGTCTCTATAAACGTCTCGTCTACGACGACCAGATTGCCACTCAAGTGGCTGCCTACCTGGATGAGCGCGAGATTGGAAGCCAATTCGCCGTTGTTGCGACGGCCCGCCAAGGCGAAGATTTCCGCAAGGTGGAGAAAGCCGTCGACGAAGAATTAACCCGCTTCCTCGAAGACGGACCCACGGCAAAGGAACTCGACCGCATTAAGACGCAAGGCTACGCCAGTTTCGTGCGCGGCGTCGAGCGAATCGGCGGATTTGGCGGAAAATCCGATATCCTGGCCACCAGCCAAACTTTCGGAGGTTCGCCGGACGCCTATAAGCGACGGTTGGAAAATCTGGAAGCAGCGACTCCTGGCCAATTGCGCGATACCTGCCGGGAATGGCTGTCCGACGGTGTGTATTCTCTGGAAATGGTCCCCTTTGCGGCCGCAAAGCAACCCGTCAGCGCAATGGCGGAACGAACCCTCCCGGAACCGGGCAAAGCCCACGACCTCAAACTCCCCCCTATCCAGGAAGGTCGACTGAGCAACGGTCTGCGCGTCCTGCTTGCCGAGCGTCACGACGTTCCCGTCGTCAATTTCTGGCTGGAGATCGATGCCGGTTACGCCGCCGACCAACTGGCCGCCCCTGGCACCGCTCGCCTCACCGCTTCTTTACTGACCAGCGGCACTGCGCGCCGTAACGCTCTTGAAATCAGCGACGAAGTGCAAACCCTGGGCGCTCAAATCAGCGCCGGTTCCAATCTCGACATCTCGACGGTCTACCTGTCTGCACTCAAGAACAACCTGGATGCCGCGCTCGATCTTTACGCGGATGTGATTCTTCACCCGTCCTTTCCGCAAGCCGACTTTGAGCGTCAGCAGAAGCTCCAACTTGCCGCGATCGCTAACGAAAAGGTCACCCCGCTGCAAATGGCTCTACGTGCGTTGCCGCCGATCCTATTCGGCCCCGGTCACGCCTACGGTCTTCCTCTTACCGGATCGGGCACTGAAGAAAGCGTCACGAACCTCAACCGTGACGACATTGTTCGTTTCCACTCCGCTTGGTTTAAGCCGAACAACGCCACATTGGTTATTGTTGGCGATACGACGCTCGAAGAAATCAAACGGAAGCTGGAAAACCTGTTCACCGATTGGCAGGGCGGGGAAGTCGCCGCGAAAAACATTGGCCCGGTGAACCGCCCTTCCAATCCGGCTCTCTACCTCATCGACAAGCCCGGAGCCGAACACTCGGTTGTCATCGCGGGTACCGTCGCATTGCCCCCCAGCGCTCAAACCGAGATCGCCCTGGAGGCAATGAACAATGTCCTCGGCGGCACTTTCGGAGCACGCCTCAATATGAACCTCCGCGAAGAAAAACATTGGTGTTACGGCGCGGCTTCGGTTCTGTATGGCGCGCGCGGGCAACGCCCTTTTCTTGCTTACGCCTCCGTCCAAGGCGACAAGACCGGCGATTCGATTAACGAAATGCTCCTGGAGTTTTCAGGCATGCTCGGCATGAAGCCTGTCCGAGAGGACGAACTCGCGAAGGTGAAACAGCAGCAGATCCTGGAGCTTCCCGGCTCTCACGAGACGATGAATTCCATCGGCGGCACGCTGGGCGACCTGTTGCAACTCGGCCTGCCCCTGAATTATTACGACACCTACGTCAGCCGCGTGTCCGCCCTCACCGTAGCCGATCTCAACGCATCGGCGAAAGAACTCCTCGATCCTCGTCAAATGATCTGGATGGTCGTAGGCGATCGCGAAAAACTCGAACCCGCTCTGCGCGATTTGGGTATCGGCGAGATCGTCGCGCTGGAGGCGTGATCGACGATCATACGTGAGCTCGTCTCGGCTGTCCGCCTCTCGCGCCATTGACACGAGCGGCAAGCTGCTTTGCGTTACTCTTCGCACTTCCACACTGGCGGCCAATCTCCGACTGTTTTGCGCGTTTAAATGGCTGCATCGATTTCAACGTCTGTCGCTATCACCTTAATTTTGTTCTTCATGAATGCTCTCCCACCAATCCACGAGTTCGTCAAAATGTTCCGCGGCTTCGAGAAGAACCTTCCGCACGGTAGATTACTTACGCTCGGAGCGAGCGTAGCGCCTGAAACGCTACGCTAAATAGCTCAATCCCGCCTTACGGATACCAATAATACTGCTCGCCCGAGGACAGATTGCGCCTAAGATAGATCCAATTCCACGTGCCATAAGGATATAGAAAGGCGATATCGTGATCGTCCAGAGGATCTAATGTTGTTCCGTTGTCCATCCTCATTACGTAATATCTGTAATAGGTTCGGCCCTCTTTACTCACGGATCCTCCCGTCGGCGTGCTCGTCCAAACCCAGCCCAACCCGGGGCAGCCGTTGCCGGAGGGAGGATCGCTGATATTGGCAAAACCGGGGCTCACTGGAGAATCGGGATCAACGGCCTTCGTTTGATCGGTCAGCCAGGAGTTCGGGCTTCGGCCGCTCCATCCTGCTATCAGCGACTGTATCTCCGGCAGGCTCGGAGAAAACCAGCCGTATATTCCGTTCCATGTGATAGTTATTGTTGGGCCATTAAACAGGCTCGACGCAGGCGGCTTTGGCCCCGTTTGACAAGCTGCTGTCGCGTTGACAGGGTAGTCCGTAGCCCACATCAGACGGTCCTTAGTGTTGATTACCGTGCCTACTGGCAGGGCCGGGAACAACAATTTCTGCTCGGCGTCGCGGGTGTTCTGAAAGGTTCCCTGCGTCGGCGGGTTGACGTTCTCGTTGCCAAGGAAATCGGTGAGCTGTGCGATGCCGCCTGGGTTATCCTGCGCGCCGTTCTGGTGTAGAAGCTCTACATTGAGGTTCGCGGCTTGCGTTTGCGCCGCGTCCCAGTAATTGAACATGTTCTGAATCTTGGTCGAATCGGCCGGCCGGAAGAAGCGCACGCTCTGGCCGAGCGATTGGCTGAACAGGTGAACTAAGCCCTTGAAGCCTATCGTCGGATTGTCCAACACATAGCCCGAGAGTGTCGCGAAGGACTGGCGGATCGTGGGATCGTTCAGCTCGGCGGTGATCGTGACATTTTGGCTCGTGCAGAAGTCCGCCGAGACAGCCTCGACCGAGGCGGTGCTTCCTTCCGGCACGGCCGGGCACCCCTGAGCGTAGTACGCTAAGTCATTCTCGACGCCATTCACCTCTTTGGCCAGCGCCATCGCGGGCACCACAATTGTGTTGTATTGGGTCTGCGTGAGCTGGGCAAGCACCTCGTCCTGAAGCGCCTGCAATTGCTTGCTGAGCTGGTCAACGCTGCCCTGTAAGGCCAACAGGCCTGCCTGGAGATTGGCGATGTCCTCCGCCGTTGCCCCGGGCGTAGTGAGTCCGGCGCTTTGCGCCACCCAGCCGGCTCCTTGCCCAGCGGCCCACGAGAGAGCGCCCTTCGCCAAATTCTCGGCGATGAAACTGGTGGCGCTCCCGGCGGAACTCTGCAATGTGGGCGGGAAAGCATGGGTCGCTTGTGGCTGCGCAAGCATGTCAACCAGCAGGACTTCGATGAACTCTTTCACTCCGCCGTATTGGCTTGCCTCCTTCAGAAACGCCGATACCGAAAAGTATTGGGACTGGAAATACTTTCCTTCGCGTAGCGCCGCGCCCAGGCTGGCGTTTGGCGGCATAACGAGAAACCGCCGGACAAGCGCCTCCGCCTGATGTTGGGTCAATTGTGGAAACCTGCTCAGGAGCCTGCTCACGATAGTGGTGACGGGATTCACGTAAACAATGCCGTGGACGGGGTGGAAGTTCCGCACATCGGCGCTCAGCGTGAACTTGCCCAACGCCATACGGCCCAAGTCGCCCTCCTGGCTGGCATCCCAAGTCACCGTCACACGAAAGTTTCGCGGAAGCCCGTTCACCGGCGCGGGAAATACCCCTTGGGCGTTGGTGGCTCCTGGTTTTTTAAAGAGGAGACGCCCCGCCATGTTGTACACCGCAATATCCGCCCCGGCCAGCGGGGTATCGGTGAATGCACTGATCCGAAGCCACGTTTGAGTGGAGTCCTGCGCCAGGGCATTCGCGGTCACAACCCCGAATCCCAAAATAAACACTGCAAGGAGTGCTAGTTGAGGCTTTCGATTCTGCATGGTACGTATCCTCCTTGGATCTTGACCGGCATGTTCCTACCCCGGTCGGCATGCGTCCGGGAACATATTCCGATTGAATTGGTGCATGTAGGTTAACTAGAGTGAACTATGGGCGCGTGGTGTTGTCAAGGTGTATTTGATGTAAATCATCTATTGTTCTCTTGAATCGTAAGCTGGACTACTATCCTCGTCGAACTCTATCTCGCTCACGCCCTATGAACTCTTCGGAGTATAAGCCGCTCCAGCGTCTTGATATACTTAGGATTCCTATGCCCATGACTGGTCTGGCCGAAGAAACCATCATTCCTGTAGGGTTGAACCCGGGTCGGGAGGGCGAAAAAAAGATTATTCTTCTCAAACCGCGCGGCTTCTGCGCCGGTGTGGTGCGCGCGATCGACGTCGTGAAAATCGCCCTCGACCTCTACGGCGCTCCCATCTACGTTCGCAAGGAAATCGTTCATAACCGCCACGTTGTCGATGAGCTCCGCGAAGCCGGAGCTATCTTCGTCGAAGAGCTACACGAAGTTCCCGAAGGCGCGCGCGTCATTTTCAGTGCCCACGGCGTCTCTCCGGCTGTCCGTTCCGAGGCAAAAGAACGTCATCTTCAAGTGATCGACGCCACTTGCCCGCTCGTCACCAAAGTTCATATCGAGGCCATCAAATTCGCCAAGCAGGATTACACCATCATTCTCATCGGCCATCGCGACCACGATGAGGTTACCGGTACGCTGGGCGAAGCGCCGGGAAATACCATTCTCGTTTCTGATGTGGACGATGTGAATCGTCTCAATATCAAGGATCCGGAACGCATGGTCTATTTGACCCAGACCACTTTGTCTCTCGATGAAACAAAAGACATCGTAACGCGTCTTCTGGAGCGCTTCCCGAAGATCGTCGGTCCTAAAACGCAGGATATCTGCTACGCCACGGAAAATCGTCAGTTGGCCGTGAAAGCCGTGGCTCCGCTCTGCGAAACGCTTCTCGTGGTCGGCTCACAAAACAGCTCGAACTCCCGGCGGCTAGTCGAAGTCTGCGAAAAGGCCGGCATTCCCGCTTACCTGCTCGATGATTCAAGTGAAGTGAAGCCGGAAATGCTGCACAACGTCCAAACCGTCGCTGTAACCGCGGGCGCTTCCGCCCCGGAGCATCTGGTCCAAGAACTGATCGATCACCTGAAAGCAAAGGGCTATAACGATCTTGAAGAGGCGGAAATCAAAGAGGAAGATGTGCGTTTTACGCTGCCCTCTGACCTAGAAAGTTTCACACCTCGACTCCATACCATTCGTGCGTGATAATTCGCCTAGATAGTTCTGCTGGATTAGTTCTGACAGTTCGAAAACGATGAAATCAAGTCTCCAAACCTCAGGCTCTCTCAATATTGCCGTCGAAGATACGGTCCGCAAAGCGTCCGACGCTCTTCTTCGCCGGCAATCCGCCGAAGGTTACTGGTGGGCTGATCTTACCGCCGACACAACACTCGAATCCGATTACATACTGATGCAGTTGTGGCTCCATCCACCGGTCAATGGAGTTTGGAATCCGCCTACAAGGCTCCAAGTGGATCGCGCTGTTGCTGCAATTTTCGCGCGTCAGTTGGAGGATGGCGGCTTCAATATCTACCTCAAAGGCCCCTCGGAAGTGAGCGCTTCCATAAAGGCGTACTTTGGGCTGAAGGTAGCGGGTGTTTCTCCTTCCGATCCCCGCATGTTGCGGTTGAAAGACCGGATTCTGGAACTGGGAGGCATGCAGGCCGCCAATAGCTACGTCCGCACCAATCTCAGCCTCTTCGACCTTTATCCCCGGAACGCCTGCCCATCCATCCCGCCCGAAGTCATTCTGCTGCCGTTGAACTTCATCTACCAGATGTCTTCGTGGACGCGGGCCATTGTTATTCCGCTGTCGATCGTCCATTCTGCCAATCCACGCCGTCCCGTGCCCGCCGGCTTCCATCTGGAAGAGATTTTTCTGTCTGGAGCACCGATCATGCCCGAGCATGATCCAAAGCTTTTTAGCTGGCGCAATTGCTTCCTGACGCTCGATCACTTTTTGAAGTTGTGGGAGCGGTTTAGTCCCAAGTTTATTCGGAAGCACGCTGTAAAGAAGTGCGCCGAGTGGATGATCGAACGCTTCCAGCAGTCCGACGGCTTAGGAGCCATCTACCCGTCCATGCAGTATGCCGTGATGGCTTTGGATGTCTTGGGCTACAAGGCCGATCATCCTTTACGCATCGAAGCCGAGAAGCAGTTCAACGATCTCGTTGTCGACAGTGAGTCCCGCGGCTTTTTCATCCAGCCTTGCTTTTCGCCCGTCTGGGATACCGCCATCGCCGCCTACGCGCTGGGCGAGGCCGAAACCGCGCCTCCCGAGACATTGACGCGAACTGCGGACTGGTTCCTGTCCAAAGAAATTCGGCGCAAGGGAGACTGGGCAGTCAAACGGTCTAAAGCTGAGCCTTCAGGCTGGGCCTTTGAATTTAACAACGAGTTTTACCCCGACGTGGATGACACCGCCATGGTGTTACTGGCATTTGCCAACATGCAGGCTACCGACACCGTAAAACAGCAAGCCTGTGAAAAACGTGCCGTCGACTGGCTGCTGGCGATGCAGGGAAAAGACGGCGGTTGGGCTGCCTTCGATGTCGACAATAATTGGGAGATTCTCAGCCATGTTCCCTTTGCCGACCACAAAGCCATGCTCGATCCTTCCTGCCCCGATATCACCGGCCGGGTTCTCGAAGCGCTCATCCAGTGCGGTTTGAAACCGAACAATTCGGTGATTCGCCGAGGAGTCGAGTTTCTCCTCCGAGTGCAGGAAAGCGATGGGAGCTGGTACGGGCGCTGGGGTGTAAATTACATCTACGGTACCTTTCTGGCCCTGCGCGGATTGCGTGCGTCTGGCATGAGCGAAAATGAGCCGAGCATTCAACAATCTCTAGAATTTATTCGCGCCTACCAAAATCGCGATGGCGGGTGGGGAGAAAGCTGCGCCAGCTACGACGAGAAGCGCTACGTTCCTAACCCAAGCACACCATCACAAACGGCCTGGGCCATTCTCGCCTTGTTGGCTGGCGGCGACCTGCGCAGCGAAAGCCTGTATAACGGCGTCGATTACCTGATCAAAACGCAGCGCCCCAACGGGACTTGGGATGAAGAATATTGCACCGGAACTGGTTTCCCCAGCGTCTTCTATCTCGCGTACACCGATTACCGTAATACCTTCCCGCTATTTGCCTTGGCTGTATTCAAAAAGTCGGTGGCTTCACTTCGCGGAGAAGAGTCCTAAACCGGCAACCCCTTGCTCCTCACTCTCGTCACAGGCGCCAGCGGATTTCTTGGCTGGCACATCGCCCGCGTCTTAAGGGATCGCGGTTATCGAGTGAGGGCCCTTTGCCGCCCTGCCAGTCAAATCCGCGACCTCGATGTGGAGCGTGTGGAAGGCGATCTTTGCGATCCCGCCTCGCTTGCACGCGCAGCCGCTGGCTGTAAACTCGTATTCCATGCTGCCGCGGATTACCGGCTCTGGTCGAAAAATTCAGCGGATCTCTACCGCTCGAATGTCGACGGCACCTGCAATCTCCTCAAAGCCGCCGAGGAAGCCGGAGTCGAACGCGTCGTCTACACCAGCACCGTCGGTTGCATCGGCATACCCAAGACGGGTGTCGGCGACGAAACTACTCCTGTATCGATTGCCGACATGTGCGGTCACTATAAACGTTCAAAGTGGCTTGCCGAGCAAGTGGCGCTGAAGAAAGCTCGCGCCGGTATGCCCGTGGTCATCGTCAATCCCACCGCACCGGTTGGAGATCATGACTGCAAGCCCACGCCTACCGGCAAAATCATAGTGAACTTCCTGAACGATCGACTACCTGCCTTTGTCGATACTGGCTTAAATCTTGTCGATGCCCGGGACGTCGCCATCGGGCATCTGCTGGCCGCCGAGCGCGGACGCCCGGGAGAACGCTATATACTTGGCTGCCAGGACCTGACGTTGGAACAGATTCTCGGACATCTGGCTGGTATCGCCGGCAAGCCCGCTCCCACTACGAAAATTCCTTTTGCGCTTGCCTACGCCGCTGGCGCGGTGTCTACCGTATGGGCCAACCTTACCGGGCAGCCTCCTCTCGCTCCTCTTGAAGGGATCAGGATGGCGCGTAAAAAGATGTTCGTCAGCCATGCGAAAGCATCTCGCGAACTCGGCTTCACTCCTGGCTCCATCGACGCCGCACTGAAGCGGGCCGTGCAGTGGTTTCGCTCCAACGGTTACCGTTAGTCATGGCGATCCTTTTTGTCGCCGCCGAAGCTTTTGAGTTGCAACCGTTCGCCGAGTCTCTGGAGAATATTCGAAAACTGAATTGGCCGTTAGGCTATGCCCATGAAGGCGTTCTGAATGGCGTGCGTATGATTCTCGTCGCCGACGGCGCTGGCCCAAAATTGGCCGCCCAAGCTGCGGAGATCGCTTGCCGCGCCGTTGCCGGGAAAGGACTCTCCTCATCGAGGGTCGAAGCAATTGCCAGCGTCGGCCTTTGCGGCGCGCTGCAACCCAAACTCAAGGTCAACGACATCGTCATCGGATCTCACCTCGTCGCTCCCGCCCAAGGCCAGGCGTTCGCCTGCGCCGCAGTCTCGTCCGTCCACCCCTTTGTTTCCGGATCGATTCTTTCGCAAGATCGCATTGCCCATAGCGCCATCGAAAAGCAGCAGCTCTTCCTCCAGGGGACAATTGCCGTTGAAATGGAGGCCGCTGGGGTCGCCGCTTATGCCAAAAAAGCCGGATTGCCCTTCGCCTGCATCAAAGTAGTGTCCGATAGTGCCGAAGAGTCGTTCGCGTTCGACCTGAATGAATTGCGAACTACCGAAGGGCGCATCGCTCGTGGGAAAATTGGTTTGTACGTCCTGCGGCATCCAATGCTGCTGCCGAACCTGCTACAGCTTAAGCGCAGAAGCGATCGCGTGGCCAGGACACTAGGGGATTTTCTTGTCAGTTGCACAATTAACGCAGAAACCCGGGGAACACCCGATGAGTGATCTGGTACCGGAGCAAATGCTTGCCGCAGTTTACGGCGGCGAAAGCCGAATTTCCGTAGAGTCAGTCGCCACGCCTGCAATCGGGCCGGGCGAACTACTGGTCCGCGTGGAAAGCTGCGGCATCTGCCACACCGATCTCAAAAAGGTGGAGTACAACCTGCTTGCCCCGCCTCGCATCTACGGGCACGAAACCGCTGGCGTCGTGGCTGCAATCGGTGAAGGCGTAACGAACTTCGCCACTGGCGACCGCGTCATCCTGTTTCACCACATCCCCTGCGGCGAGTGCTTTTACTGCGATCGCCGTCTGTACGCGCAATGTCCGGTGTATAAAAAAGTCGGTGTGACGGCTGGTTACGAGCCTGCTGGCGGCGGCTTTTCCCAATACGTGCGCGTAATGGATTGGATCGTGAAGCGTGGTGTGGAGCGCATTCCCGATGGCGTTTCTTTCGATCAGGCCTGCTGGGTGGAACCTGTCAATACCTGTTTAAAAGGCGTTGAGCTGCTCGGTCTGCGTGTCTCGGATACCGTCGCTATTCTCGGCCAAGGACCCATCGGGCTCATCTTCACCATGCTCGTCAAGCGTACCGGAGCCACTATTCTCGCCACCGATACCATCCTGTTTCGTCGCGGCCTCTCCCAACTCTATGGCGCGAAGGCTTTCGACCCGCGTGTCGATGGATTCACGGAGGCCGTGCGTTCCGCAAGCGAAGGCCGTGGCGCTGACGCCGTGATCATCGCTACCAACGCCAAAGGCCTCGTCGACCAGGCGCTGCATATCTCGCGTCCTGGCGCAAAAATTCTTCTGTTTGCCCAAACGTCCGCGGCCGAACGCATCGACATCTCGGGCGCCGATATCTGTGTTGGCGAACGGGTTTTGCTCGGCTCCTACAGCGCCGATGTCGATCTGCAGGCAGAATCCGCCCGTTTAGTTTTCAGTAATGAATTGCCATTAGAGCAACTCATCTCCGACCGTGTTTCTCTCGCCGATATTGAACGCGGCATCGCAATCGCACAACACCCAGGTGAGGCTTCCTTGAAAGTTGTAGTTCACCCACAGGAGTTCCAGTAATGGCAACCGTAGCCTTGCAGCCTTCGCGCAAATCAGCGCAGATTTTACCCAAAACCATGCAAGCGGCAGTGCTCTACGGGAAAGAAGACGTCCGTCTTGAGTCTGTTCCGGTTCCTGCCGTAGGTCCCGGCGAGTTGCTTGTACGTGTCCGCGCTGCTCTCACATGCGGTACCGACGTCAAAGTCTTTCGCCGCGGCTATCATGCCAAGATGCTTGTTCCGCCCACGCTGTTCGGCCACGAATTTTCGGGCGATATCGCCGCGCTGGGTGAAAACGTCGACAGTTTTCGTGTCGGTGACCGCATCGTTGCCGCCAACTCTGCGCCGTGCGATCAGTGCTTTTTCTGCCGGCACGGGCAGCCAAATCTTTGTGAGGATCTGATTTTCAACAATGGCGCTTATTCCGAATATATCCGTATTCCCCGGCGCATTGTTGAGAAAAACACCTATCGAATTCCCACCGATCTGGGATACGCCGACGCTGCTCTTGCGGAACCGCTTGCGTGTGCTCTGCGCGGGCTGGACGAGGCCTATGTACAGACTGGCGATACCGTGGCCGTCATGGGCTTGGGACCTATCGGTCTGATGTTTGTCCGTCTTGCCAAATATGCCTACGGCGCTCGTGTCATCGCCATGGCCCGCAGACTCGAGCAAGTGGACCGAGCCATGATGCTGGGCGCGGATGAAGGTGTTCTGATGGGTGAGCCCGATGCACTGGTTACCGAGGTCAAGGGTGCAACTGGAGGCCGCGGAGCCGATGTTGTTATCGAAGCCATCGGCCAGCCTTACGCTTGGCAGCTTGCTACCAAGTTGGTGCGCAAAGGCGGCATCATAAACTTTTTCGGAGGCTGTCCAAGCGGCACGAAAGTCGAGCTGGATACCACGCTGCTCCACTACTCGGAAATTACTTGTAAAGCCAGCTTCCACCACACTCCCGGCCACATCCGCCGCTCGCTGGGTCTCATCGCGGAAGGCAAGGTCAAGGCAAATCATTTGGTGACTCACGAAGCGTCGCTCACTGCCCTTCCAGCAGTATTGGACGAACTTGCCAATCACCGGAGCCGCCACGTCAAAACCGCCATCATTCCGTAACGGAAAGCAACGTGCCTGTCGCCTACCTGCAACCCAAAGAATTCCTCAGGCAAGTGCCTGATTCCACCACCTATTCCGAAAAAGAAGCTCTGGAATACACGCGCTGGCTTGCGACGAATCACTACGAAAACTTTCATGTCGTCAGCTTCTTGCTGCCCAAGCATCTTCATCAGGACTTCTACAACGTCTATGCTTTCTGCCGTTGGGCCGACGATCTTGGCGACGAAATTGACGATCCCGCCGAAAGCCTTCGCCTTCTCTCCTGGTGGCGCGAACAATTGCAAGGGATGTACCGGGGCGAAGCCTCGCACCCGGTCTTCGTGGCTCTTCGCGGCACGGTAGGCCGCCGCGACATCCCCATCGACCCCTTTGATCGACTGATCCGTGCCTTTGAACAAGATCAAACGGTCACTCGCTACCAGACCTTTGACGATGTCTTTCGCTATTGCGTCAACTCGGCCAACCCGGTAGGCCACCTGGTTCTTTATCTCTGTGGTTACCGCGACGCCGAGCGCCAGCAACTCTCCGATTACACGTGCACCGGCCTCCAATTAGCCAACTTCTGGCAGGACATCACGGTGGACTTGCAAAAAGATCGGGTCTACTTACCGGTTAATTTACTGAAAAAACATAACTACACGGTCGAAGATCTATTCGCCCTGAAGTTCAACCGCGATTTCGAAGGCGTCATGCGCGAAGCCGTCTCGACCGCCGAAGATTTCTTCCGGAAAGGCTTGCCGCTTATCCGTAAAGTTGACCGCCGTCTCGCCCTCGATCTCGAACTATTCAGCCGTGGCGGCCTGCGTATCTTATCCAAAATTCGAATCGAAGGTTACAACGTTCTCCATCGCCGCCCGCACATCTCCAAAGCCGAGCGAATTGGTATCCTTCTAAAATGTCTGCCGCGGCTGCTCCCCTTCTAAACTCCACCACCGTCGAGCAGTCCTACCGCTATTGCCGGAACATCGCCCGCAAGCGTGCCAAGAATTTTTATTATTCATTCCTATTGTTGGAGAAACCGCAGCGCAACGCCATGTGCGCCATCTACGCTTTCATGCGTTACTGCGACGATCTCAGTGACGAACCATCCACCACTGACACCACGAAACTGAAGCAGACCATCGCCCAATGGCGCATGGACCTTGATCGCGCTTTGGACGGAGACGTGGAAGGTAATCCTCTCTGGCCGGCCTTCCACGACACCGTGCGTCGCTACTCCATCCCGCATCGCTTCTTTCATGAAATGATCGACGGCATTCTATCGGACGTCGAACCGCGGCAGATGCAGACCTTCGACGATCTTTATCGCTACTGCTATCACGTAGCTTCCGTCGTCGGTCTTACTATCATTCACATCTTCGGTTTCAATTCCATCAAGGCCCTGCTTCTAGCCGAAAAGTGTGGAATCGCTTTTCAATTGACCAACATTCTTCGTGACGTTCGCGAAGACGCCCAACTGGGCCGGGTCTACTTGCCCCTCGATGACCTCGCCCGCTTCGGAGTCAGCGTCGAGCAACTCCGCTCAGGAATCGAAGACGACAGGTTTCGTAAACTGATGGGCTTCGAATCCGCCCGCGCCCAAGCCTACTACGACGAATCCGAGCCACTGATGAAGCTGATCGACCCCAGGAGCCGCCGCTCCCTCTGGGCTCTCCGTGAAATCTATCTGAAGCTCCTCTCACGACTGGAGGATTCGCACTTCGCCGTCCTCAGCCACCGCATCAACGTCCCCACCCACACCAAACTTGCGTTGCTGCTCCAGGCTTTTCTAAAAACCCCTTCATAACCTGGCCCGCTTGACTGCGACGACTAGCCCGCTCGCCCAAGCGAGCGGCGAGATAGAAAGCTGTTTATTTGCTGCCAATTCCTTCATCAAAATGGGGACCTTAGCTGCGTGTCCCTCTGGCCAGTTGGGTTGAGGAAGCATATCATCGATCACGTAAAAACCGCCCGGCTTTACTACTCTTAGGCATTCCTTTAGCCCTTCGTACTTGCCTGGTATTGCATCAGCGAAAACAAAATCAAAATTGTCAGCCTCCTCATGCCGCAGGAACTCAATGCCATCAGAACTAACCAGAGTGAGTCGCGTGTCTTTTCCGAGGAACTCTCGAGCCACTTCCTGGACCTTCGGGTCGGTGTCGACACTGATCAGCTTCGAATTTCGATCCATCCCGTCCAGGAGCCAAGCTGTAGCGATACCGGTGCCGGTGCCCAGTTCTAAGAAGCGACCGCATGGCTTAGAAGCTGCTAAAGCTTTCAATAAGGCTCCCGTTCGAGGTTCTGAAGCCATGTTGAAGCCTAATAAATTTGTTCTGGTGACAATTTGGTCAAGATTACGCGGTGACTGAATGTACTCTAACTCGTTCATTTCGTAATCGTAGTTTAAGGCCTAAAAGCTGCCTCGTTGTGCCGATCCGTCTGCGCGACGGCTGCTTCCAGTGTCTCTTCCCTGAATGACCCGCCGCGGCTCGCGACCTCGTCCTCCGCTGGCGTGAAATCGTTGCTCTACTGCCGCCCCAAAATCGAATACGCCGCCCCAGTCAACGTAGCCATTGAACCCAACGTCGCCCTGCCCAAAACAGCCTTTTCTCGCGCGAAATCGCTCACTGACTCCCGAAATGCTCTGTCCACCGCATTCATCACCAAATCGCCGCTTTCCGCCAACCCTCCCGCAATCGCGATGCGATCCGGATAAAACGTATTCGCCATCGACGCAATCGCCAGCCCCAGCCATTCGCCCGCTTCCTGCAAAACCGCAACGCCCGCGGCATCTCCCTCCCGCGCCGCCACAATCACGTCGCGCAGCGTTGTCTCCGCTGCAATCCTCTTTGCCAGGCGATACTTGTTCGCCAGCACCGGAGCCGAAACATACATCTCCGCGCAGCCCCGCCCGCCACACGTGCAGACCAAACCATTCGGCTGAAGAACTAAATGTCCGATATCGCCAAGGCACCCATACGCAAAGCGAAGCGGTTCACCATGGATAATCATTCCCACGCCCAGCCCGGTCCCTACCGTGACACACAAAAACCGCGCCGAATCCCGCCCCGACCCACAGCGCTGCTCTGCAATCGCGGCGGCATTCGAATCCACTTCCAGTTCCACCGGAAGATCAAATTCTTTTGCAATGCGGTCCCGCAACGGATAACCCTCCAGCCAAGGAAGGTTCGAGTTGTAAATCATCCCGCCGCGTTCGTCATCCAAAAATCCCGCAATTGCGACGCCTATCCCCGCCAGAGCAACGCCGCCCTGACGGGCCGCCCCTGCAGCCGTATCGATCTCTTGGCAAAGCCGACGGGCAAACGCTTCCGGATCCGGACCTAGCGTCGGCAACTCTCTCGACAAGGTCAGTTCACCTGAGTGCGCCAGCACACCGATCTTCGTCGAAGTTCCGCCAATATCCACGCAAAGAACGGACGCGCGCACCTCTTCGCAATTGGGCAAAGGCGTCATCGAATTTCCAAACTTTTGGGAACGATATTCCAGCCATCCACCGCTATAAACGGCGCACTGGTACCCTCATCGGACTTCTCATAGCTCCCCGTCACCTGCCGCGTCTCTCCCGGCAGAAGTGAAAAGTAATTCTCTTGCCAGAGTACCGGAAGAATCTCAGATTCATGCGTGGGATCATCCTCTTCAGGATCGCGCGATCGTTTCATCATTTTCAGGTGAACCAAGAACGCGAGGCTTTTGCTCGGGTTCTCGACCGTCACTCGTGTTGTTGCTTCTCCGTCTACCCCCTTCGCATTGTTAGTCGCTGACAGGTGCAAATTCACTTGTGGAAGCGTGTTCAGCTCTTTGAAGTCCGCGTATGTTTTGACAGGCGTGTAATACCAAGTTGATCGATCCCAATCGAGTGTGTCCGGTTTTGTCGATAGCCAGTAGAAGTTGGAGCTCACCTCTTGCCCTGCCTGATCATGCAGGAAGAGCCGGACGAAGTATGTCGTACTAAGTCCTGCAATTTGTGGAAGGACGAACGCCTTCGCCACGCCGTCGGATGCAACATCCATGTTAATCTTCCGCGCGAACTTCTTTGTCAGGTCGAGGTTATAAACTTCCGCCGAAACCTCCAGGCTCTTATATTCGCGATAGAACGAATTCACCACAACAACTGAACGGTCGTCATACGAATACTGGACATGCAAAAGCTCGCACGCTTTCTTCGTGCCGAAGTATCCGCCACCGGGCCGCAAACTGTAATCGTAAAGATGCCAGATCAGGGACGGCCACGCATTATTCAACATCCACTGAATCACGCCCGTCGAGACATACTTGTTCCGGCCATACGCCTCGAACATGGCCCGTTCCCCTTCGTACGTCATGGCCTGAGCCTTCATGGCAAAATCCTGAACATTGTTGGCGGCCCCGTAGCGGCTATTCAGTGCATTCGCGAACACGCCGATGTTCTTGAACGTTCCACCGCCCGCATGATAATCCCATGTCGAGTCAATCGGCCACAGATGATCTTCGGGAAGCATCTCGCGCAATCCTTCGATAGGCGGCACCGCAGCCCCCGGACTCGTCTCCGTATTGAAGCCGAACGCGCCGCCGTTACGGGTATCCAGAAGCCAATAGGAAGGAGGAACATACTTGTACGGCCCGCTCATCTTTACGCCACTCTCGCCGCTGACCGGAGTTGGCTTCTCCGAGGCCGAAGACTCATACGGATTCGGCCAGTTCCATTGCTTCAGAACGTGGATGTACATCTTCTCGATCTCAGGCGGAGGCGGATTATCGCTGCCATTCATCCAATTGAAAACCGATGCATGGCTCCTCAAACGGCGAATCTGGTCCTTCAGAGATTCGGACGCGATCAACCGGTCCTCGCCGTCCCAGTCAGACCATTTTTCCCAGTGATCGCAGCAGCACCAGCCGGCCATCACTAAAATCCCGTACTTGTCCGTAAGCTCCAGAAAATGATCGTCCGCAATCTTGCCTTCCAGCCTTACCGTGTTGAGATTCAAATCGCGGACATACTTCAATTCCTCTTCCTCTCTTTCGGGCGATTCACGGAGCAGCATGTCGAACGAATAGCCAGCCCCACGGATCAGAATGTTTTTCCCGTTGATTTTGAAGAGGCGGTGACCCTTATCTAATTCGCTAGTCACTTCACGCACGCCGAACTGAATGGAACTCTCATCGGAGACCACGCCGGCCGTCTCAAACTGTAAGTGCAATCCGTACAAATTTTGCGGCCCTACTTTAGCCGGCCACCAAAGCTTAGGCTTTCTGAGATTTAATTGTGCATAGCTGCCGGGGGAAAACGTAGCGATCTCCGTCTGGTGAGCCTCAATGCGGACAGGCTGCGAGAACTCTATGGTGTTTTCAATTCGGCCTCTCAACACGCCCTTCACCGGCTGGTCTGTCGAATTGTGCAACTCGGCGGTAACAGTCAAGTGCGCTGTATCCAGCGACGGCAAATCGAGCTTCGTAACCACTTGCGGAAAACGAACATCAACCGGTCCACTCGTTGTCAAATAGACAGGACGCCAAAGGCCCATTCCTTTGTCCGGCGGTGCTGGATTCCAGTCGACAAACGTAATCGCCAAGTCCTCCGGAGTCGGCGGAAACACCTCCACCGCAAGAGCATTCCCCTTGCCAGAAACCAGCGAACCCGTCACATCCACTTCGAACAACCGCCAGGATCCGGCGATCTTGTTCGCGCTAGCGATCTTCCGCCCATTCAGCCATACATTTGCGCGAAAATTGATCCCATCAAAATGAAGCTGGATTCGTTTGCCTTTGAAGTCCGGCGGAACCGCAAACCGTGTTCGGTACCACCAAGGCAACCGGAAAGCGCTCGATGGCGGCATGGGAATATTCGAATAATTCGCTCCGATGGGATAGACTTCCCCGCTAATCGATCGCAAATTCTTACCAAAGTAAGGATCGGCGTAAACTCCATCCGCCACCAAATTCGCCATCACGGTAGAGGGTACCGTCGCGCGATACCAATGCTTGGGCTCGAACGACGTGCTGGACAGTGTTTCACCCTTCTCCGATACTTCCGAAGACGGCTGGATGTACCAATCATCCTTCAGCACCAGCTTTCCAGCTTCAGGGGAAAGGGACGGCGCGCCGATGGCGCAAACTCGCCCCGCAATGATAAACAGAGTCAGTAAATAGAGTCGTATCATCGAACTTTTTCAAATTCAGCGTTATCTTCCACTGCGAAATCGAAGTTCACCAGCTCGCCGCGAAAGCCACGTGTTTTCCACGCCCCGAAGGCAATGCCCACCAGCATCCAAACGGTTCCGGCAATCTGCGCCGTCCTGCTAAGGCTCAGCCACAGCAGCAGGCAAACGGAAAACCCCAGCACCGGAGGAAGCAGGTTGATCAGTTTCTTTTCCGGTTCCCGCACGTAATAGCGCAACAGCGCGGCAAGATTCACGCCCATAAACGCGATCAGCGCTCCAAAGTTCAGCATTTCAGCGCCCAGATCATAGTCCAGAAGAAAGCATCCGATCAGAGTGACAACGCCTACGAAAAAAACATTGTTCCTGGGAACCCGCCGCTTAGGATCTACTGCTCCAAAGAAAGACTTCGGCAATGCATTGCTTCGCCCCATTCCAAACAGAAGCCGCGCCGCCCCCATCTGTGCCCCCATCCCCGACCCGAAATTCGCTACCAGCAACGTCCATCCCACAATGAGAAACAACGGCGGCCACGCCCGTCCCGCCACATAGACAAAAGCCGTCGTCAGGTCCGGAAACGGCTGTGATGCGGGCCAGATCAACTGTGCCGCATACACCGTAGCAGCCGACAGCACGCCGATGCTAACGCATGTCAGCACTGTCGCCAGCAAAATGTTCCGCCGTGGATTCTTCGCCTCTTCCGACAGAGTCGAGATGCCATCGAACCCGATGTAAGTGAGGACCGCCACCGACGTACCCCCCAGCACCGCTCGGGTGTTGAAAGTAGCGGGATCGAAGAATGGCCGCGTGAAGAATGCCGCGCCGTCATGTGGGTGGCCGAAGATGTAACGCGCCGCGACCACAAAGAATATCGCAATGACCACACCCATGCCAGCCGCCAAGCCCGCGTTAATTCTTGCCGAAGCGCGCACGCCCAGAATGTTCAGGTAAACAAACAAGCACGAAAAGAACACTGCCCAAAGTGCGTAAGGCACACCGGGAGCAAACGCGTGTGCCTGATGGCTAATCCAAATGACGCAGATCATTGGATTCAGCATGTAATCCATCACCATGCTCCATCCCGTGATATACCCTGCAGCAGGATTGATCTCTCGTCCCACATACGTAAAGGCGGAACCCGCGCTCGGGTACGCACGCGCCATCCGCCCATAGCTGATCGCGGTGAACAGCATCGCTACCATCGCGATCAGTATGGTTGTTACGACATGGCCGTGTCCCCGGTTGCTCAGGACGCCGAACACGGACATCGGCGCGGTAGGCTGAATGACGATCACGCCGTACAGAATCAAGTCCCACAACGTCAAAGCCCGCCGTAGCTTCACCGGGGGAGTGGAGCCCGTCGCGCTGGTATCAGCCATTTAGGAAATACCAACTAGAAGTACAGCTTCAGTCCGAACTGAACGATGCGCGGATCGTGGGTCGCCGTCACCTGTCCAAAGTTCGGATCGGACACGTTCACATCCACGGCGCTATAGTTCACGTGGTTGAACACGTTGAACAACTCGCCGCGAAATTGCAGGCTGAACCGCTCTCCAATCTTGAAATTCTTCAGGCCCGCTACGTCCCAGTTCTGCAAACCCGGCCCCATAATAACGCCCGGCGCCGCTGTGCCGAAGTGATTCACCGCGGCTGTAAAAGCGCCCGTATTGAAAAACTCTTGTGGCGTCTTGGGCCCGGTCAGCGGCATTCCTCCAATCACGTCGGCACGTGGACTGAATCCGCCAATCTGGTCGATCCCGATGCCGCCGTTCGGAGATCCGTTCGACAGTGTGCCATCGAACGGATCGGTGCTCTGCAGTATGCTCTGCGATTGGCCCGATTGCACCGACGTAATACCCGAAACTTCCCATCCTCCCAGAATGTGTCCTAGTAATCCCTTCTGGTCCTTGAAAAAGGGCAGCTCATATACGTAATTCGCCACGAAGACATAAGGAGTGTTCAGCGGAGCCAAGCCGTAATTCTGCGCGTAATTGTAGGTGTCATACACCCCGCTCGACAGATTATCGATCAGGCTGGCTTGCGAGGCGTCGGTCAGGTTCTTCGAATAGGTGAACGCCGCGCCCAACGTAAGTCCGCTCGTCACATGGCGGTTCAATGATACCTGCAGGGAATTGTAGTTACTGTTGAAGTTGCTTTGAACGCTCGCGATACTGCCGTATCCGGTGTACGGTCGCAGCGCATTGGCATTCACGTCCGGATTAGCCAGGCGAACCGATTCCGGCACCTGATTCAGATCGAACTGCCCCAAAAGGTGGGTGCCTTTCGTTCCAACGTATGCCACTTCCAGCACCGTGTTCGAAGCTATCTTCTGCTGCAGCGTGAAGTTCCAGTCCTGGTAATAAGGAACCGGAAGCTTCGGGCTTCCCGTCGAATACAAAACGGCGGGACCAAGCGGAACACCCGGCGACGGATTATCGAAGCTGGTGCCGCTCGTCGCTGTGCTCTGCAGCAGCGGCGGATCGTGCCAGCCATTCTCTTCCCAAATCGTCGTGTACACCCGGTCATAGAAAATCCCGTAACCCGCGCGAATGGCCGTATTACCATTGCCGAACACGTCCCAGGCCAATCCCACTCGCGGCGCGAAATTCTGCGTGTTGGGGTTCACGTAATTTCCGAAAGGCGAGCAAGAAACACCCGCCGCAATCCCCTGGGCCTGAGCGCATGCCGCGCCCTTCGGAAAGATGATGCCATTCACATAGTTCCCCGGGTTTACCGCCTGCCCACCCACGAAGTCGCCGCTCCCAGGATCGATTTGCGGAACCGCCGCCGCATTGAAGAGCGTTGGATCGAAATTGTTCATGACGTTCGCACTGTCCTTCGTCGCTGGGAAAAAGCTATAGCGTACACCCAGATTCAAGGTGAGATTCGGGCGGATTTTCCAGTCGTCCAGGACATACCCCTCCACATTTGCGTAGTACAGTTGGGGAATAATGTCGCGGCTGGTTTGTGAAAAGTTCGCGACATCCCCCAACAGAAAATTCGCCACCGGATTCAGCGTGTAGGTCTGGTCGTCGAACGTGAAGTTCGGGTTTCCTGCGCTGCCGCCGATGTTTTCGGTCTTTTTCATCCACTGTACGGTAACGCCGGTGCGAATAGAGTGGTTCCCCCGCACGATCGAAAGATTGTCGACAAAATTCTTATCGATGTTCCGCTCGAAATAGGGGGAATTCGGTATTTGCACGCCCTCATAGCCGGTAATGCTCACCGCGGGCACAAGCCCATAAGGATCTTTGTAAGGGGCATTGTTCGTCAGTTGCGACAAAAAGGCAGGGTTCTGCACTAGCCCGGTTACGGTGCTGTTAATAGCGCCCCACGAATAATTGAATTCCACTTCGTTCACCACCGTAGGCGAAATCGTGTACGTCATGTTTGCCACCACGTTCCGTCCCGGCGCATTGGTGGCCGTCGATGAAATGTTCGGCAAACCGGCTGAGGCAAACAATCCCTGCGGTTCGGTCGTTGGAACTTGGTCTTGCATAAACCGTCCATAGATATGTACCCGGTCAGTGACGTTCTGATCCAGGCGAATAAGATCCTGACGGTAGTTGTTTACCGCCGTCGCGGTCGAGACATATTGGTTACCGTTGTAGTTCGGCGTGAACTTCGAATAAATGTTGTTGATATAAGCTTTCGCATTCTGGCTGAAACAGGCCGGATTCACCTGCCCCACGTTCGTGGGCGACCCCGGATTGCTGTTGGAAATACAACTCTCCTGGCCTTGAGGCGGCGTCAGCGTAACTCCATTGAAGGTGCCTGCCAGTTGCCCTGCATCGGGCAATGTCGCATCGAGCTGCGTGGGAACCAGATTCTTCCGCCACTCTTCCGACCAAAAGAAGAATGTCTTCGATTCCTTCCTGGGATAAAGTTTGGGGATGAATAGTGGACCGCCTACCGTGAAGCCGTAGTCGTTATACCGGAACGGAGGTCTTGGCGTTCCCGACGAGTTGTTCAGAAAAGTATTGGCATCCAAAAAGTCGTTGCGGAAGAACTCATACAAGTCTCCGTGAAAGTCGCTCGTTCCGGACTTAGTCGCTACCACGATCTGCGCCCCGCCACTCCGGCCATACTCCGCGTCGTACGTGCTCCGCGCCAGCGTAAACTCCTGAATCGCATCCACGCTCGGAACGTTCAGCAGCGTCTGGTTAGAACCGCTATCGTTGATGTCCGCGCCGTCTACCGTCCAATTATTCGACGTATAGCGAGTCCCATTCACCGCAACTTCGGTCGTATTGCCTAATCCGAAACCCACTTGGTCTGGCAGCCCGCTCGACACGCCGGGTTGCAGCGTCACAAGCTGCTCGAAGTTACGGTTGTTCAGTTCAAGCTCACGCACCTGCTTTCCCGTCACTGTTCCGGCCAACGCCGAACTCGATGTTTGCACTTGAGTCGTACTCTCTTGGACCGTGACGTTTTCCGTCACCTCGCCGGGCTGAAGCTGCGCGGCCAGAGTGCGATGCTCGCCGACGTGCAGGACAACATTGGCCCCGGTGTAGGTACGAAAGCCGTTCTCCTTCACCGTGATGGTGTAACGGCCCGGAGGCAGATTGGTGATTGTGTAATTACCGCTGCCATCCGTGGTCACGGGCGTAGACTCACGGTTCGTGTCGTTGTTCCGGGCAGTTACCGAAGCACCCGGAACCATCGCGCCCGAGGAATCCGCGACGGTTCCATTGAGCGTCGCATTTACCTCCTGCGCAACCAGCCCAGTCGCTGTTGCCACAAAAAGCACGACCACCAAGAAGCAGTTTTTAAGCATTCAATACCTATGTTGCTAGAACTATAGGGAATTCTCCGGCTCATAGTCAATGCTAAGCCGCTGTAAAACGAACAAAAACCGTCGTTCGAATCGGGATCTGAACGGTTACGTTCCCGTTTATGGGAGCCATTGGCGCTAATCCCATTCGCCATCGGCCAAATGTATGGAATTCGGGAGTCGCGCGTCGCCTCTATTGAAAGAATAAGTCCCAGCTCAGAGATCCCATACAGCGCGCGTGAAGTTCTTCCGGATTGCCTCATCCGCGGTGATCAGGTGGGACAATCCATTGACCTTCGCTTGGGCCACGATGATGCGGTCGAATGGATCTCTGGTCCATTTCTCTTGTAAGGCCATGTTGATAATCGCTGGGAAATCGAGACCACAGACATGCACTCCAGCTTCGTGCTCCAGCTTTGATCGCAAGTCGTGCGCGGGTAGGAGCAGTCGGCCTATCTCATACAAATATTCCAACTCCAGGAGCACTATCGGGGAGATTCTCAGGTCGGCACGCCGCATCCGAGCATAAGCGTTGGCGGGTATCTTAACTAATGCACCCTGAGCCAGCCACACAGCCACATTGGTGTCGAGATAAACGGTCACAGCTGATCCCAATCCTCTTGCCAGTTCCGCTCCATCTCCTTCTGGAGATCCTCCTTATCTAGGTCGGGGTGCTCCGTATTAATGACTTGGAGAGGCGTGATGCGCCCGAAGGGATCGTTCTCGACCTCTGGGACCACTCGGAAACGGACTCCCTTATGGAAAAAGGTAATCGGCTCGCCCTCCAACGCGGACTCTGCCAGACGGAACAGGTCGCGACGAAACTGGCTGATGGTTACTTCCATTTCCCCAGGGTAACGTACATGGCGTACATCTTGTAACGTTCGAGATGTACAGGGGGGAAGCGCCAAACCGTTCTCGCCGCGAATGTGGATGTCCGCAAACTACCGTTACAGGGTGAACAGCATCACCCGTGCGCTCGTGGAGAAGACAGAGTTTTGTTACTTCCGCTAAAGCTATATAGGCGGCGTAGCGCTCTGAGGGGAGCGCTACAAGTGCCGTGAGAAGCTGTTCGCTGCGATGGGAACGATACCTTGGCCTGCAAGCAACTTTCGAAGAGCACTCGCTACTTTCCACGTCAAGCAGGCCCGTTCATGAGTAACTCCACAACTACGGAGGGCTCCGCCATACGCTCCAATTCCATCGTCTCTGATGTGTATCATCTTCGACATGTTCCTCAGCCATACAGACATGTGCAACACATCTCCAGCGGTTAGCCGATAGTTCAAGACGCGGCACATCCGTTCTTCGCTTGGACTGCTCTCGGCGTAGACACGAAGTCCCTGACTAGGCGCTTGCACTAGGATCGATGCGATATACCCAGCTTTCAGGCCCACGCGACGGTTCTGCTGGCCGATTTGCCTGGGCAACGATTTGCTCGATCGTGTCTCGCATGGAACTCTTTGAGCACACCGGGTCCGTGGCTTCCGCATCACCGGTCAGCAGGAGAGCCTGGCAGCGGCATCCTCCAAAGTCCAAATCCTTCCGATCGCACGAACGGCACGGCTCGCGCATCCAAGCATCGCCTCGATAACGTTGAAATGAAGATGACTCCTCCCAAATCCAACGCAACGGGTTTTCCAGAGCGTTTTCAAAATGTAAGCCCGGAATAACCCCCGCTGCGTGGCACGGCAACACTTGGCCAGCCGGATCGATCAACAGCACTCCTCGGCCCCAACCGCCCATGCAGGCTTTTGGATACTTAGCGTAATAGTCCGGAAGCACAAAATCGATCCGCATCTTACCGCTCAACCGTTCTCGAGCGGCCGCGACCACCGAAATCGATTTCTCCAGTTGTGCTCTGGTCGGCAACAGGTGTGCGCGATTTTTGAGCGCCCAGCCGTAATACTGCACATTTGCAATCTCAAGTTTGTCCGCCCGCAGCGTTTCGGCGAGTGCGATTAAATCTTCCAACCGGTCGAGGTTGCCACGGTGAACCACGATATTCACCGTAAACGCCAGGTCCTGCTCGCGTATCCATTCGGCGACTTTGAGTTTATGGGCGTGGGCGCGAGTGCCGCCGAAAACGTTTGCACTCTCTTCCACGTTATCTTGGAAGCTCAACTGGATATGATCGAGTCCAGCATCGACCAGGTGTTGCAATCGCTCCCGCGTGAGTCCCAAGCCCGACGTGATCAAGTTCACGTACAATCCGGCAGAGCGGCCGACTTGAACCAATTGGGGCACATCGCTACGAGATAAAGGTTCACCGCCGGTCAGGTGAAGATGCCAGCAGCCCAGGGTTGCCGCATCGTGGATGATCTTCTCCCACGCCGCCGTCGAAAGTTCATGCTCCCGCTGCTGCATCTCCAAAGGATTTGAGCAGTACACGCAATGCATCGGACAGCGGTGCGTGAGCTCCGCGATTAGCGACTGTGGAGGAGGAGCAATCATAAAAACTCGACGGCGCCTTTCTCCTGCAGCCCCTGCAAGAAAGTCGTCACTTCTTGCGAAAGCCTGGAGGACTCGACCGAAGGAAATTCCATTTGCAACTGCTGGATCACGTCAGCCAAGCTGCGTTTCCCATTGCACAGTTCTAGAATGCGTCTGCCCGGTCCTTGCAAGCGCAATGCTCCTTCCGGGATCAGAAGCAAAGATTCCGGAGCCGATACCGCGGAAAGCCTGCATCCTCGTCTGAGATTCGGAATTTCGGTAAGGGCGAACGGCATACTTAAGCCTCGATTTGAAATGCTCCCGGAGGCGGCCAACCGGGGTTGACGTACGAGTAATAAATCGCATCCAACTGCGCCCAAAGAATGTCGCATTTCGTGCGCAGCGCCCCGATAGCGAATTCCTGTTCCTCACGCGAACGCGCCTGCCGGGTAGTCCAGTCCAGGGCAAAAGCCGCATCTTCGGGCGCCTGAGTGAGCCGTGCAGTGAAATAGACAAGACCGGATTCAAGCCACGGATAGTGCTGACGAAGAGCATCGATCCGAAGCGAAATCAGGTCGCGCGAAAACATCTCGGTCAGCGACGATGCTACCGCTTCCAAGTGGCTTCGTTTGCCTACAAGGTTCAGATAAGCATCCACAGCGTAGCGAACGCCCGGCAGGATTTCACGTTCCGAAATCACTCGCGCGGCAGGCACGCCCGTAGCCTCGGCAAGCTTAATCCACTTTTCAATCCCACCCGCCTGACCGTCCACTCCGTCGTGGTCCAAAATGCGCTTCCGCCAGGCGCGCCGAAACGCCGGATCGTTGCTGCGCGACAGAATGATAGCGTCCTTTATGGGAATCTGGCTCTGGTAATAATAACGGTTCAGCGCCCACGCCTGTAACTGGCCTCGGGTTAACTCGCCCTTGTGCATCAGTAAATGAAAGGGATGCCGATGGTGATAGCGCTCGTGTCCTACCGCAAGCAAACGTTCCTTGAACTCCTGCGCGGAAAGCAGTGCTTCGTCCCGAACGGAACTCATAGCCGCAAATCCATTCCATCAGCAGCCAATTCCCAACCGGCAGCGCGCATTTCCCGATATTCGGAACTCTCTTCATCGAGCATGGGGTTCGTGTTATTAACGTGAATAAAAATCTTGCGGGGCATCGTTAGAGTTGAGAGCATTTCGATCGTGCCGCCCGGCCCGCCAACCGGTGAATGCCCCATCTCCCTCGCGGTTTTCCCCTGGCCCTGTAAGCGGATCAGTTCATCGTCCGACCAGAATGTGCCATCGACCAGAATCAGGTCGCAACGTGCCATCTCCCGCATCCACTCGGGCGTAATAACTTGCGCTCCCGGCAGGAACGCCATTCGCTTGGAGCCGTGTTCGAGAGTCAGACCGATGACCGCTTCGGACCTGTCAAAATCTTTCGCTCGTTCCAGCGCGACGTGACCCGGGAACGCGCCTCCGGTCGGCAAAGCCGTACACTGAATCCCCGTGGAGTGGTCCCGAGTCGAGCGAAGCTCAAATGATCGATTCAGGACGATTGTTCGCCACCGCACCTGATCCGGTTGGCGCCTTAAAACGTTAAAAACGTTATTGTCATCCATCAGTAGCGAGCGTACCGATTCGGTTGCATAAATCACTAACGGCTGTGACTCTCTCAGCAAAAGCAAACCTAGAGCCGCATCTACCTCCGCGGAAGTTAATACAACACCCTGAATGGGCGACTGGCGCACGGCTGACGGCCGGGGATGAAGGGAAACAAAGGACTCAATCTGGTAACGGAGGTCTGGACTCGCATTTACCAGAAACCAGTTTTCCGCATCGGAACTAATCGCCAGTTGAGCTTGCGACCGCGCCGAGCCGGAGAAAGACTCTTGGCGCAGTCGCCGACAGTTGTTACATGAGCAGTTCCACTGTGGGAAACCGCCGCCTGCGGCTGCACCAAGAACTCTTACGTACATTTAAATGCTAGATTTCAGGATTGCAATAGCAAGAAACTTCACAGCTCAAGCAGACTTCCTGGAAACTAGGGGTTGACCATTCCATTAAGTTTTTCTCCTCTGTGGCTATTTTAACGCTTCCGGTTCAAGCTTTCCCCGGCTTCGTCCGTTGCGGAGAGCCGAGTTTGCCTAGGCGATGTGTTGGATTGCCTGCGAAACCGCCCGATGAGCTTCAATGATCGAACAGCGGTGATCCATAATTCCCGTGAGGTCAGAGTTCGCAAACGAGATGCGCCCCACCGGATTACTTCTCAAAACATCGCCCGGTGCAGGCTTCCCCTGCGACCCAAAGAAGAATCCCGGCTGCGCGCTAAGATACGCATGCCCCCAGCGATTCAGAACAATACCCGCAACATCGCTCTGTTCGAACCCGCTGCGGGAAAACATCTCTGCAAACATCGATCTGATCTGCTTCTCATAAACAGAAAATGGCGTCGCCAAAAGCTCGGTTCGTCCCATCACGCCCTGTTCATGCAAAGACACCCCCGGCTTCGAAAACAGAATCTTGATCGACAAAACAGCCGGCGAGTCCGGCGAGATGTGCGGCGAAACTCCACCCATGGTCGCGGTCTTATGAACAGCCGTATAATTTCCCGGTCCAACTCCGAACCACTGAAACTGATCGATCCCCATCTTATATAAAAAGCGCCAGTTGCGAACGGCCACATTAGCCATCACGCAAGGTGAGCGGTGAAACTGAGCATACGCCTCGCGATGCGACGCCGGTAAGTCTTCCACGACGTGCTTGGTCGTCCAACTGCCCCCAGCCATCACGACCGAGCGGGCGCGAACCCGGTACAGCTTCTGGCCAACGCTATAAACGATGCTTGCCTCCGCTGATCGTGCCGTCTCGTCCTGTCCAACATGCACCACCGTGGCGTTGAGCCGAATCCGGGATGCTTGCCCGGAACGGTCCAGGGCAGGGAAATGGATCGCCGAGTTAGCCACACCAGCCATACCCGCAGGCCCAGCGAACGAATCGGGTATCAGTGCCTTCAAAATAAGCCGCGCCACTCCGGCATTGCCACCCGGAAACATCTGTGCGCCTTTGCTCTGATCCCACGGGAGCAGAACGTCCGCCGCGTAATCGGCATACGCGGACAGCACATCCGCTCCAATGCCCGATCCGCCGCCCGAAACTGGCGACAAGAACTGCCGCACCGTCTCCCGGCAAATACCGTGCATGTCCATCAAGTGCTGTTCCAGCGTAATGCTGTCGAGATACCGCGATACCGCATCGCCATGACGCTCCGGCGCCCGAAACGCAGGGTTCTCAATCCGCGTCTTCAAAAACTGCTGCCGGCTCTCGTCCGATAACGGCGCGCCTTGTAATTTCTTTACCCACGGATCAATCAACCAGGTGCCCTCACTTGAGGCAGTCGCGGGATCACCCCCGAAATGCCGCCCAAAATAATAGCCCAACGTCGGCCCATCTTCCGCATAGGGCGTATTCCCGAGCGCCATTTCCCGTTCGCTTCCGTTCCAAGCCTGATACTGAAACGCGTTCTGCTCGATACCGATCGACCGGTAAAATCCATCCAGAAAACTGCCTTCAAACTGCGGGAAAAACATCGCGGAACCCTGATGCGCAATCAGCCGTTGCCCGTCCACGACGAACTCGTTCCGCCGCGCTTCTCCGCCGAACACGGAATGGTCCTCCAGCACCAGGCACGTGCGATGCGGCCCAGCCTTCCGCTGAAATGCCAGTGCCGCCGATAGGCCGCTGATTCCTCCGCCGACCACCACACAATCGAAGGTCTCGCCCGTATCGGTAACATCTTTAGGCAGCGGCTCGAACACCCGGTCGCGAATGGTATGCCCGGCGGTAAGAACAGGCAGCGTGTTCCCATTGGCGCCGCAATAATCACCAACCCCGCTATACCCATCGAAATCGTTTTCCCGCCCTAGCAAATGCATCGGGCAAGCCGCCCCGAGCAGCGCCGATCCCGCTCCCAGCAGCGCCGAGTTTAAATAATCCCGGCGCGTTACCGAACCGTCCTCGTTGTCGAATTTACTCATTCCTCACCAGTAATACGACGCGATCACCTTCGGGGTCGCCGGGTAGTTCGAAATCACATTCATGTGCAAAACAAGCTGCAGGTTCTTTCGTTGCCACCCGCGCGGCGCTCCGCGAAGAGCCTCCGCCATCAGTTCGGGATCGGTCACCACCTCGGCCGCTGCCTCCGTTCCATATTGCGTGCAGCCCGTCACTTCCACCAGCATCGCGTGCGTCTGCGAATCGAACACCCGCGAAATAATCGCATAGTCTTCATCCGTGTGAAACTCGCGAGTCAAGTTATGCGGATACCACGAAGTAGGTTTTCCATCGTCCGATATAAACCCGCGTTCATCATCGATGTAGAAACGTAAACGCTTGCTCACCGCCGCCCATCGGTCGCTTGAGTATCCAATCAAAATCGTTGGCGCGTTTCTCATATCTTCAAACGCAACCGAACCGACTTTCACCACATACGGACGCCGCATCCGGCTCAACATCCCAGCAACGCGCGCCGTCGCGACAAGATCGCCTCCGCCCACGTATTGGTCGGGTAGCAACAGAAACTCATTCTTGCGCGATGGAATCCCTTGGCTTGCTTGCGGTTGTTCCGAGTCCGCCGCCTGAATCACCGCACTCCCTGGTCCTTGTTGCAATTCTCCCGTGGGAAGTTGTTCTTTTTCATAAACAGGCACATAGGCAGCAGCTACCAGGACGGGCGTGTCCCGTTGCACTACCGGTGCCCAAAACTGGTCCAGAACGCCAGCAGACCGGCGCGACACCAACAAGGCAATCGCCAATGCCACGCAGGTGATCGTAATAGAAACAGCAATCCAGCGCCTGAAATCTCCGCGAGCGCTGGATTTCCCTAAACTTCTCTCCGGCAAGATGTTGCTAAGCTCGGCCTCTAGAGAAGTTGCTGCCGCTGAAAGTGCCACTGGTTCTTGTTTCCAGGAGAAATGGGGAGTGTACCCCCCCACCGGCAACTCAATGCGAACGGAAGAATGCTTGCCCGGCCCGGCATAAAAATTACCCAGCCTGCGCCGGACCTCGCTGGCCTTAATACGAACCACGCCGTCGTCATTCGTGTCATATGCCGCCGCGCGCCCGAAGACCTCGACGCCGATCGTTCGCTCTTTTAAGTGCCCGGCTCGCCCGCTCAGCGTTTGCTCGACGACAAACTTCAGAAAGTCTTTACAACGCTTGCTGGCGCGAAAATCGGCACTCGCCAGAATCTCGTCGAGAACGCCGCGAACCGCCTCCTCCGGAACCGGTTGAGGAAACGCTTCGTCATTGTGGGCCTCGGAAGCGACTGTATCGTGTCTCACGGGAAAACTCGTTGCTCTATGTCGTTACAATACTGTAGCAACCGGAGCCGCCCCGAGTGTTAGGCGACTTGTTAGGAAACGCTTCGCGGCCCCTGAGTCATCTCCGCCGCCGCGTACGTCAAGATCCACTCTGTCCCCACGCCGTCCACACGAAATGGATCCGCTCCCGCCGGTACCAGCCAAGCCTCACCCGCCGCAGTAGGCTGCCCCGCAATCTCGCCCAATCCCTTCACGCAGATCAACAGCAGGTAATACGGCAGACCGCCGTCCACTTGAATTGCCCCGGCAGGCCGCAGCCGCTCCATACGGAAGTACTCGCAATCGACCAGCCGATCCCGCCACTCCGTCACCGCCGTTGCCGAAGTCTCGTACTCATGCGGCCCTAAATGCGACACGGTCGCCCCATGCTCCAGATGCAGCTCGCGTGAACGCCCGTAGTCATAAAGCCGATACGTAATATCTGAGTTCTCCTGAATCTCGCAAATCGTCAATCCCGCGCCAATGGCATGAACCGTCCCGGCCGGTGTAAAAATCACATCGCCCGCGTTGACCTTCCGCCAATCCAGCAGATCCTCAATTTCACCCGATTCCGCCGACTCCCGCAACCGTTCCGCGCTGATGGTCTCCCGGAACCCGACCGCCACTTCCCCCGGCGGCTGCGCGTCTAGAACATACCAAGCCTCGGTCTTTCCCAAGCTCCCGTGGTGCTTCCGCGCATACTCATCGTCTGGATGCACCTGCACCGATAGTCTGCTCGTCGTAAACAACAGCTTCACCAAAATAGGACAAAGACTCGGATGCTTCGGGTCTGCCGCCGTTCCCAAAATCTCCGGATGCTCCTTCAACAACTCACCCAGAGGCTGATCCAGCGAAGTGGCATTTTCCTCGAACGTAAACCACACCTCGCCAATCCGTTCCGACAATGGCGCATTGCCAAAATAGGGCGCTAACGTCTCGCGCCCCCAAACACGCTCCCGGAAAATCGGCAGCAATTGAATCGGCTTTTTAAAGGTATCCGGCATAGGTCATCGACGGGTATTAACTGCTCTCATCTTTACCTAAGTACAACTGACTCACCAAACCTCTATGATTTTCCAGGACACGCGCCCGCCGCACCTTCATCGTAGGCGTCAACTCCCCCTGCTCAATCGTGAATTCCCGGTCCAACACCCGAAACCGCCGTATCCGTTCAAAGTCCGCCAGCTTCTGGTTCACTCGCGAAACCGCGCCCTGCACCGCTGCGGTCACCGGCTCCGCCTGCGTCAGTTCACCCGGTTCTTTCCCGGAAAACCGCTCCATTCCCGCCAGGCTCTGCACCTGCGTCAGGTTCACCGTCAGCAGCGCCGTCATATAAGGCTGCTTATCCCCCACCAGCACAATCTGATTCACAATCGGTTCGGTCTTAAAAAACGTCTCAATCCGCGCCGGATAAATCTTCTTGCCATTGGAAGACACAATCAATTCCTTCTTGCGCCCCGTGATGTACCAATAGCCGTCGCTGTCCACCTCCGCGATATCGCCCGTCGAAAACCAGCCATCCTCGCTCATCACCGACCGAGTAGCCGCCTCATCCCGCCAATACCCCTGAAACAAGCAAGGAGTCCGCACCAGCAGTTCGTTGTCTTCGGCCAACTTCATCTCCACACCCGACAGCGCCTTGCCAATACTCCCCGGCACCGGCCGCTCCAGCGGGTTGAACGAAATCACACCCGCTTCGGTAATGCCATACCCCTCCACCAAAGGCATCCCGATCGCCGCAAAAAACTCGCCCAAATCCTTCCCCAGCGGAGCCGCGCCACTCGCCGCAATTCGTATGCGCCCGCCCAACCGCTCCCGGATCTTCGCGAAAACAACCTTATCGGCCACCCGCAGCGCCAGCGCCAATCCAACCGGAACCCGCTTACCCGCCCGCCTGTACTCCTGTGCCTTCCTGCCCATCTGCAACGCAGCTCGAAAAATCTTTTGCGCCGACGCTGGCCGCTTCTTCAGCTCGCTCTGAACCGTGGCATACATGCGCTCCCAAACCCGTGGAGGAGCTAGAAACACCGTAGGCTTCACATTCCGCAGGTCGGCCGGCAATCGCGCCAGGCTCTCGGAAAACCAGATCGGCGTCCCCATCCGCATCGGTATCAGTTCCAGCACGATCCGTTGCGCGATGTGCGCCGAAGGCAGAAACACCAGCGTCGAATCCTCCGGCCCAATCGGAAAATGAGTCGGCACCATGTCCAAATTCGCAATAATGGCCGCATGGCTGGTCAATCCCGCCTTGGGCTCGCCCGTCGATCCCGACGTCAGATAAAGGATCGCCGCATCTTCCGGCGAAATCTCTTCCTGCAAACGCGTCCAGGCCGTCTCATCCTTTAACAGCGCCTCCCGCCCGAATGTCCTTATCTCTTCCAGCGAATGCGCAATCTCCGTCTTGCCGGTCAGCAGGATGATGTGCTCCGGCAGCTTTCCCTCTTGCTCGGAGATCGCCCCCGCCAGCCCGTCCAGCGTCTTCGCATCCTCCACAAAAAGGAATCGCGGTGCTGTGGACATTACATTACGCGCCAGATCCACCATCGGATACGCCGTGTACAGCGCCGCCGATACTCCGCCCGCCCCCATAATCCCCAGGTCCACCAGATAAAACTCCGCCCGGGTCTCCGACAAAACACAAACAAACTCACCTTTTTGCAGCCCCAGTTCCCGCAGACCCAGCGCGATTTCCCGCGAAATCCGCACCCATTCATTCCACGAATACGATTGGTAGCTGCGCTGTTCCTTCGTCCCCGTGGGCTGATGAAGAGCCGCGGCATCTCCGCACTGCGTTGCCGTCTCTTCTAATACCGTAAATACGTTGCGCCCAGCCATTGCCATAACTGTATCAATCCCAAAACATCTATTCCGCTGCCGAAAAATTACGAAGTTGTGCCGATATGTATATCGTGGCGACCGCTGTCCTCAACACTCCCGCCGCACTTCCGTTGTGGAGTGCCCCCGCCCGTTCCTCACGTCCCGCGCCGGAGCGGCTTCGCGTAGCAGAGGTGGTCTCTGCGCTGTCCCATTCGCTCGATCTGACCACCGGACAGCCCATCGGTCATTCCGTGCGCACTTGCATTCTGGGTATGCGCATCGCCGCCGAAATCGGCTTGTCGTTCGAAACGCAAAGCGCACTCTACTATGCATTGCTTCTGAAGGATTGCGGCTGCAGCGCCAACGCCTCCAAGACCTTTCACGCTCTCGGATCGGACGACATCAAAGCCAAGCGGGACGTAAAGACAACCGACTGGACGCGCATGAGCTGGGAAACCGTGCAATACGCTCTGTCGCACGTCGCCCCCGGCAAACCGTTTTTAGAGCGCAGCCGCGCCCTCTTCGCTTTAGCCGTCAACAGCAAGCGTCACACAAAAGAAGTCACCAAAATCCGCTGTGAACGCGGCTCCATGCTAGCCCGCCTCATGGGGCTGCCCGAAGCCACCGCCGAAGGCATCCTGAATTTAGACGAGCATTGGGATGGCCAGGGCAACCCGGTCGGACTCCGTCGCACCGAGATCCCTGTCCTTTCTCGAATCATGCTTCTGGCGCAAACCCTGGAGGTGTTCTTCGCCAGCCAAAGCGCGGACGCAGCACTAGACGTGATTGGACAACGAAGCCGCAAATGGTTCGATCCCCATTTGGTCAAAGCGGCTCGGTCGCTGGCGGCACGCGGCGCGCTCTGGACCGGCGTTGCCGGTGACGAAGCATTCACGGTTGCTCTGAACATGGAGCCTCAGGAAAAAACAATGGCTAAGGGCGATACCACCATGGATTCCATCTGCGTCGCCTTCGCCAACATCGTAGACGCGAAGTCACCCTTCACGTTCAACCACTCCAGCGGAGTCGCCAATGCCGCCGTCGCCATCGCCCGGACCCTGCAATTAAGCCGCGAACGCGTCGTATTCATCCGTCACGCCGCCTTGCTGCACGACCTCGGCAAGTTAAGCGTCTCGAACGCCATCCTCGAAAAGCCAGGCAAACCCGACGACGCCGAATGGGCCGCTATCCGCTTGCACCCCTTCTATACCTGGAAAATCCTTCAGGGAATCTCCAGCTTCGATGAGATGAGCGAAGTCGCTGCCTCCCACCACGAAAAACTCAACGGGAAAGGCTACTTCCGAGGCTTCGGTGCCGATCAACTCTCTTTGGAATCGAGAATTCTAGCCGTCGCCGACATCTTCGACGCCCTCTCCGCCAAACGGCCTTATCGCGACAGTCTGCCGTTGGAGACCGTCTTCGAAATCATGCACAAGGACGCGCCACACGCCATCGACGCAACCTGTCTCAAGGCGCTCGAAGAATCCGGTATCGCCTCCGACCAGACATTCATTGACTTGCACAACCTCAACGAACAGCTTCTTTCTTATCAGTGACAACGATCATGCTTATCCACCGCCACTCTTTTGCTTTTGCCATCCTGCTTAGTCTTGGTTCCGCCGCTCTGAACGCCCAGGATTTCTATGGTGCCGGAGTCAGCGCCCGAACCGCTGCCCGTGCTGGCGTCTACGTTCCAGCCTCGGATAACGTGCTCGACGCCCTGGCCCTCAATCCCGCCGGACTGTCAGCCTTAGGGGCTCCCACGCTCGACCTCACCACCACCGGCATCCTCGCGCGCGGCTCCTTCACTAATTCCACCAACAACGACTCACCCATGCGCTTTACCGGAGGCCTGGTTCCCTTCGGAGCCTTCGGAACACCCGTCGGTCATAGCCGTTGGAGCATCGGCGCGGCCATTACTCCCGACCTTCTCTCCTCGTCGAAGTGGCAATACCGCGACGCGCCCGGAGTCGGAGGCGCTAACTACGGCCCACAAGACGAAACGTCGAAAATCCTCGCCTTTCGTGCATCGGCCGGCGTCGCCTACTCGTTCACGCCGAAGTTTTCCGTCGGCGCAAGCCTCGGCGCAGTCTACAACTCCAACACGCTCGACGCGCCTTATATCTTCCAGCAGAATCCGGCATTGGCGGGCTTGAAAACCCTCCTCGACCTGCACACCACCGGCATCGGTTGGAACGGCAGCTTCGGTTTCCTTGCCACGCCAACGCGCAAACTTGAACTCGGTGCTTCTTACAGAACAAGCACCTCCATCACCAGCTCCGGCACCGCCACTGGAAACATGGGCGAGCAATTTGCCGTGCTCGGCATCCCCTTCCAGCCCGATTTCGCCTACCACGCCCAGGTAAAAGTCGTGCTACCCCCATCAGCCCTGGTCAGCGCCATCTGGCAAGCCAATTCTGTCCTCCGTCTCAGCTTCCAAACCGATTGGACCGGCTGGAACGGAGCCTTCAATGAGTTGCCCGTGACCCTCACCAACGGAACAAACCGCGACATCAACAGCTTTCTCGGCTCTAACGGGATCAAAGACGCCGTGCCCCTCGATTGGAAAGATCAGTTCACCTTCCGCGGCGCCGTCGAGCGCACCCTCGGCGAAAGCTTCTCCGTCAGCGGCGGCTTCCTGCACGGAAACAACCCCGTCCCCAACTCCACACTTTCCCCCTTGACCGCCGCCATCATGCAAAACGGACTGACCACTGGTGTCGGCTACCGTACCGGCCGCTACCGCTTCGACTTAGGCTACGGCTTCGACTTCACCTCGCAATCGGAAGTGGGAACCAGCGCCCTCCTCTCCGGCGAATACAGCAACAGCAGAGTCAGAATCGGCACGCAGGCCCTAACCTTGAGTACTTCCATCCGGCTATAGTGGAAGCAATAACAAAAAGCGCACCCCTGGTAAATTTGCCTTTAATAATCGCGTGCCTGCAATGAAGAGAGAAGAACGTCTGGTGCTTAAACCGTCGAAGCGCAAGACGGTTTTCTTTCTGATGTTCTCTCTCGCACTCACAGCCGGTGGGGTGTGGATGCGAATGGACGAGCCCATCTTGGGATGGTCCTCGGCCCTGTTTTTCGGACTATGCGCAATCGTGTTTTGCTTACGACTCTGGCCTCAAGCCTCTTATCTTAAATTGGAGGCAGAAGGATTCGTGATATGTGAGTTCTTTCGAGTGTCGCGACTTGTCGAGTGGAATACAATAAGCGAATTTAGTGCTGCCCGCTTGCCGAATGCGAACACCCTCTTCGTTGTATTTGATGAATCTAATCCCCGTTCCCTCAACCTCGCCAAAAAGAATAAAGCGCTCTTTGGATTCACAAGTGCACTCCCCGACACCTATGGTCGAAGTGCGGCAGACTTGGTGAATGAGCTGAATTCCTGGCGTGGCCGCAACCGTGACGAGAAGCGGATAAGTTCAGCTAACTAGAAGACCATCGAGGAGCAACGGCGACGCGCCTGGGCATTACTAGAGTCTGGTTGCCAAGGGTTGCTTCATGGTTCCCGAGCGTCTTTGCAAATTCGTGCCCCGAATTTGCACGTTACTCATACTGGTCCTGCTAAGCCCCACCACCACTTCGTCATCTGTCTCCACGCGCCTTCAACAAATCTGTAGAATACGAGCACGCGCTCCTACTCAGGTTGGCTTCGATGATAGCCATGCCGCTGCAATCAAACACAGGGAAATCACGCTTGTGAAGACGATAGGAGCGATGAAAAAGTATCGCAAAGTCAAAACCGTCACCGCAACAAACAAATAGCGAGCGCCCACGAAGTGCCGCGCATCAGCGCCAGGTTCTGCGCCGGAAGACCGCCCAACTGCCACGCCAGTAACGCCGCGAATACAAGGAAGACAGAACGAACAGCCCGAAACCAACATAGAAGTCCCAATAAGTCCGTCTAACCCCCTGCGCGTCAAAGTAAATTGACCGCATTGAGGCAAGCAGCGTGTCCACTCCCCATTTGGGATCTGTCTTCCGAAACCCAAATGTGTGTCCAGCCGCGAAAAGCAGCAGAAGAACAGAAGCAATTCGATAAAGGACAGACGCTTTCAAATGTCACCTCCGAAGACGAATGAGCCAAAGTATATCAACCATTCCGGCCATCCTCTCCCTGCCCCTCGCGCTAACCTAGCCCTAGCATGGCGAGTCCACCGTTTGATTCTTTCCGCCGCCCCGTCGCCTACCGGGAAGAGGCCTTTCTCGAAAGTCCGGAGTCCCGGCCCCTGCGCATTCTCTCTGAATATCTCTGGCCTCTAGCGCACTTTCAGGAAGAGGCCATTCAGGACACGGTCGTCTTCTTCGGCTCCGCCAGAATCCAGGAAACCGGCCCCCTCAGCCGCTACTATCACGAAGCCCGTGAACTAGCCCGTCTCGTCACAGAATGGTCGGCCAAGCTCTTCTGCGAACCATCCGTCTCAGCCAAGCCCCACCACCGCTTCGTCATCTGCTCCGGCGGCGGTCCCGGCATCATGGAAGCCGCCAATCGCGGCGCCAGCGACGCAGGCGGCAAGACCATCGGCCTGAACATCGGCCTGCCCTTCGAGCAGCGTCCCAACCCCTACATCACCCCCGAGCTCTCCTTTGAGTTCCACTACTTCTTCATGCGCAAGTTCTGGTTTGCCTATCTGGCAAAAGCCCTCGTCGTTTTCCCGGGCGGCTTCGGCACCCTCGACGAACTCACCGAAATCCTAACCCTCGCCCAAACCAAGAAACTCGAAAGCAAAATCCTGATCGTCCTCTACGGCTCGGAGTTCTGGCACGACGTCCTGAACTTCAAAGCTCTCGTGAAACACGGCGTCATCTCGCCCGAAGACATGAACCTCTTCGAGTTCGCCGATACGCCCGAAGCCGCGCTCCAAGTGCTTCAGCGCGATCTCACCAACTACTATCTCGACCCCGAACGCTCCCTGGCGCACCCCGCCGAAGAGACGCCCGAAATCGCACGCTCCCGCACTTCATGAAACGACGTAATCGAATCGTTGTTCCGGCTTCGGCGGCGGAGGACGAAACGCGCCCAGATGGCGTATCGCAATAGATCCCTTGACGCCCGCCAGCACGCGATGGACAATCTCCCGCAAGTCTTCCGGTTCGCCCAGCGCGCGCACATTGATCGCAAACTCGTGCTGCCGCGCGGGCTCCGCCGTCAAATCGCCTTCGGGCCTCGGCTCATCTCCGTTCGTGCAGATCGTCGCTTTTATATAACCGGTTGTCGTCCGGTCAAACATCTTCAAATGCGCAATCGCGATGCGCCGCTCCGTAAAATCCCGGTCCAACTCGTCAAATAACGGTCCAGCAAACGCCCCCGGGCTCAACGGCTCATCCAACTCAACGTCCGCATGCAGATTCAACCACCCGAGTGCCGCTTCCGCCTCCGCATATCGCCCGTACTCCACCTCCAGTAATCGCGCACCCGCCACTCGCCTCATCCCCAATACCTCGTCCAGCCAATCCTCCACGCCCTCGCCGGTCCTTCCGCTCAAATGAAAATCGATAGGCACTGGAGAATGCGAACTATCGGGGTAAACATCCCGCTTAGTAGCGCAAACCAAGTCCGCCTCGGAGACCTGTTGACGTAATAAATACTCCCTCTCCGCCTCGAGCCCGCCGCAATAAGCCTGCTCCGCTAGCAACGGATCGATCAGAACCGTAAGCGGTGCTAACCGGTACGCCTCCCGATAGTCCGCCTTCAACGGCTGCAAAATCGTCGCCGAAAGATCGATACAACTCCCCACCGGCTCCGCAAAAATCACATGAGGCGCATAGTCTCGAAACCTGTCCGCTGCATCGAGAAGATCGGAAAAACGGCAGCAAAAGCATCCTCCCGCAATCTCCCGCGACTGCAATCCCTGCGCTGCCACGAACCGGGCATCCACCGAACCGCTGTCCTGGTCATTCGTAATCACCGCCACGCGCATTCCTCGCCGCTCCAATATTTCGGCCGCACGTGAAATCAACGTCGTCTTTCCCGCCCCCAGAAACCCGCCCACAAACAAAAGAATCGGAGTCTTTTGCATCTTATTTCATCCTGGCCCGAAGCCTGCGTTCCGCCTCATCGCTCCAATAACCGGCCCTGAGTTCAAGAAAAACCGTAGTGTACGGAATCGTCAAATTGGTCTTGATAATCAGCACTCGAAAATCCTTACTCACCTGATCGAGCTTAGAGATGAGCTGCTCATGTAGTACTCGATGCTGTTCCTGGTTCTTGAGCAACGTCCGAAGCTGCTCGCGGTACGCCGAAACGCCAGGCGCATCCTTCTCATCCACGAACTGCAATTCCTTATCCAGGTAAACAATAGGCCTGACAACATTGGACGCCGACACGCTCGCCAACACCTGCTTCAGCACGTCGGCCGCATCCGCATGCGAAACAATCGTCTCAATCCCCGGGCTCGTCTGCGCCGGATACGCGGAGTCCGCAATCACAATCCAGTTCCGATGCCCGTACAGCGCCAGCCGCTCCTGAAGCGTCTGTTTCCAATCCATTCTTGCCTCCGGACTGGCTGGAGATCCATAAACAGCGAGAGATGTAAAAAGAACAGCTAACGAGGCTAATCTGTAGCGGAACTTCATTATTTCCTTTCTTTTTTCAAGAAGAGTAAAGATACCTTCCGGTCGTACCGTCACTTTTGCGGGGTATCTTTGCGTTGACATACCGTCACGCTTTTCCTATTCTGACCCTATCAGCAAGGAGGTATCTCTATGCAGGCCAAATACATGGCCGAGCTTCTCCTACGGATTCTGTTGCTGGCTGCGCTCGCGGGTACTGAAGTGAAAGCCCAAACCGCCAGGGCACAGGTCAGTGGATCCGTCCAAGATTCTTCCCATGCGCTCGTGACTGACGCTCAAGTCACAGCCACCAATGCGGCAACCGGGGTCCAAACGGGCACTGTGACAAACGGGCAAGGGCGATATACCCTGCCTCCTCTCGATCCCGGACAGTATCAAATCCAAATCAAGAAACAAGGGTTTCGGCCAGTCATTCGCTCCGGCGTAAGACTCGATCCCGCGCAAGTGGCGCAGCTTAACTTCACTGTTGAGCCAGGAGCTGTTTCTGAGAAAGTAACCGTAACAGCGCAAGGAGCTCTCCTCGCCACCGGATCTGCTTCGCTGGGCACGGCAATCGAGAACCAATCCATCGTGAATCTGCCGACCAACGGAAGAAATCCTTACAGCTTCGCCACGCTAACTCCCGGCATTCGAGCGTCGCAGGGATTCAGCCAGGTCTCCTACGGGATGTACAACGAAGAGTTTGTATCCATCAACGGCTCGCGCCCCAACGCCAATCAATTTCTCCTGGACGGCGGCGCAAACTCCGAGCCGGCTTTTAATGGGCCAGGAATTTTCCCATCCATCGATAGCGTCCAGGAATACGTCGTGCAATCGAACAACTTCAGCGCTGAGTTCGGAAACACTGCCGGCGGAATCGTCAATGTCGTTACCAAGTCCGGCTCGAATCAACTTCATGGAACCCTCTATGAATTCCTCCGGAATAGCGCCATCTCGGCAAATGATTTCTTCCTTAACAAGGCAGGTTTGCAAACGCCGGCCTTCCGCTTCAATCAATATGGAGGTTCCCTCGGTGGCCCCGTCGTCATCCCTCACGTTTACAACGGGAAGAACAAGACGTTTTTCTTCGCCTCTTACGAGGGGCTCCGCTGGACCCGCTCCCTCATCACCACCGGCACTGTGCCGACCGTTCTGCAGCGTCAGGGAAACTTTTCGCAGACTTACAGCTCGGCCGGGCAACCGATCGCGATCTACGATCCGAGTAATGTCGGTCCCGATCCGAACCACCCTGGCCAATATATTCGGCAGCCTTTCGCCGGGAACATCATTCCAGCCAACCGCATCAATCCCGTCGCGCGGAACATCTTGCCGTATATCCCCCTTCCGAATGCTCCCGGAAATCCGCTGACCGGCGTCGGCAATTTCGCGTCCAGTCCGTCTGGAAGCGTTCCGAAGGATACCGGATCCATTCGTATTGACCACACAATCAGTGAAAATCAGCGGCTATTCGGGCGGTTTACGATCAATGACACCTCCGATATCCGCCCCTCGATCTATGGGCCGGGCGTCAATTACCAAATATCCACCCCCACCGCTGGAAACGATCAATACAACCAGCGGCAAGCAACGGTCGATTACACCAACATCCTGCGGCCGAACGTAGTGCTTGAATTGAATTCGAGCTTTTTGCGTTATTCCATTCAAAGGCAAGGCCCCGCAAACGGATTCAATCCTACGCAACTGGGGCTTCCGGCATCGCTCGAACAGCTCAATAGTTCACTCACTCCTTGCTTTCCCGGCGTGAACGTTACCGGGCTCGGAGTTTCCGTGCAAGATCCCGATGCCGGCGGCGGCTTTCTGGGTTCTTGTCAAACGCTGCATGACTCTTATGAAACCTTCAACGAGACGGCAAACGCCACCTGGACTTATGCGAATCATACTTTTAAGTTCGGTGGCGACTTCGGGGTGAATCGCCTCAATACCAATCGTTACAGCGATGCGAGTCTTGGCTTAAATTTTGGCCCGAACTTTACCCAAGGGCCCAATCCACTGGTCGGTTCCTCCCAAGCGGGCGTAGGCTTCGCCTCTTTTCTGCTAGGAGATGGAAGCGGCTCGGTTCAGAGCGGCGGCCCCGGTCAAGATAACCTAAATCGGTATTTTGGTTTCTACTTCCAGGACGATTGGAAGGTCAACAGCAGACTAACGCTGAACCTCGGCATCCGGTACGACAATAATCTTCCCTGGACCGAGCGGTATAACCGGGCCTCCGATTTTAATTACACCGCCTTGAACCCGCTCTCCACGCCCGGGCTTCCCCTCTACGGTGGTCTGGAATTTCCAGGAGTGAATGGATTGTCGCGAGGAGAGTTTAACCCCGACAACAACAACGTCGCGCCCCGATTGGGTTTTTCGTTTTTAGCGGCGCGCCATACTGTTTTGAGAGGTGGTTACGGCCTATTCTACGCGCCTATAACCGGCGGTGGATACAACGGCAATGCTATGCCGATCAGCGGATTCCAAGCAACAACGCAGTGGGTGGGAACCATCGACAACATCACGCCCTACACTAATTTGTCCAATCCCTTTCCGAACGGGTACGTGCTGCCAACTGGGAGTTCGTTCGGACTTGCCACCCAGTTGGGCCAAAGCGTCGTGGGAATGAACCGAGGCCGGGTGAATCCTTATGCACAGCAGTGGAATTTCGATATCCAGCAACTCCTGCCCGGCAACTTTATCTTCGATGTCGCTTATGCCGGTAGCCGCGGCATCGACCTGTTCGGCGATCTCAATGTGAATCAGGTTCCGGATCAAGACCTCGCGCTGGGCGGCGGATTACTACAGACCGTGCCCAATCCGTTCTATGGAAAAATACTGAACGGCTCCCTAAGCACTCCCACCGTGACCGCGAATCAGTTATTGAGACCATATCCGCAGTTTGCCGGCGTCACGGTCGGAAATAACTCTTATGGAATGTCGGACTACAACTCGCTTCAGGTAAAACTCGAGCGCCGTTTCTCGGCCGGATTTAGCCTCTTATTCAGCTATACCTTCTCCAAGTTGATGGATAACGTAGCCGCGACCACCACTGGTTTTCCCGGTGAACCGTTTTCGGGGGACAACATTCAGGACTGGGATAACTTGCACAATGAATGGTCGGTTGCGTCGTTCGATACGCCCCAGGACGCCACCATCAGCAGTGTTTGGGAGCTTCCTTTTGGCAAAGGTAAGCCTTGGCTCTCGAACTCCAATCGGATTACTACCGCCGTGTTGGGCAACTGGCAACTGAATGGAATTGCAACATTCACCAGCGGCGTGCCGCTCAGTTTGGCGATGGCCACCAATACGCTCTATAACTATGGAGGCACGCAGCGTCCCAACTGGTCGGGCAATTCAGGCGTAACCTCGGGAAGTTCCTCCAGCCGGATCGATGAATGGTTCAATCCCGCCGTCTATACCGCGCCTGCTCCCTATACCTACGGAGACACGCCCCGATACATCTCTACGCTGCGCGCGGCAGGAGTTCTCAATCTTGACCTCTCCATTTTTAAGGACTTTCCCATCGGTGACCAATTCAAATTGCAATTCCGCGCGGAATCGTTCAACCTTGCAAATCACCCGCAATTCGGTATTCCCAATACCACGATCGGGTCACCGAACGCCGGGCAAGTCACCAGCCAAACGAACGCAGCCCGCAGTTTTCAGTTTGCGCTCAAGCTATTATTCTGATCTTGTGATGATTAAAGAAGGCAACGCACAATGAAAAGCTCCCGGCGCTCATTTCTCGAAGGAGCTGCGCTGGCAGTCGCGGGAACCGCCGCCGCGGAGTCGACGAATACAGATGTCGCGAAGCCCGCGGAGTCGGCCGCCACTTCACCGGCCACCCCGTCGCACGCTGAGTACGGCGAAACCGAAGACGGCAGCGGCGCTCTTACCTACCCCCGCGTCTTCACCGGTCGCCACCTCAAAATGATCGCCTTCCCCCTCGGCGGTGTGGGCGCGGGCAGCCTCGCTCTCGGAGGCCGCGGCCAACTGCGCGACTGGGAAATCTTCAACAAACCCGACAAAGGCAACAGTCTCACCTACGCCCTTCCCACCATCTGGTGTCAGCAACAAGGTAAACCCGCCGTAGCCCGCGTCCTCGAATCCCGTTATCAGCCGCCCTACGAAGGTCAGGACGGCCTCGGCTCCCAAAACGCCCCCGGACTCTCCCGGCTAGACGCGGCCCGCTTCACCGGAGAGTACCCCTTCGCGCGCGTCGATTTCGAAGACCAATCCCTCCCCGTGAACGTCTCCCTGGAAGCTTTCTCACCCTTCATCCCGCATCAGCCCGACGACTCCGGCCTCCCCGTCGCTATCCTGCGCTACCGCGCCCATAATCCCGGCTCCCGCCCCGCCCGCGTTTCGGTCGCCTGGTCCATCGAAAATCCTGTCCGCGCCACCGTTAACACCTCGGCCGCGCAGGAGCACAACGACGCCAGAACCAACGAATTTCGCGAAAGCAACGGGCTCTCGGGCCTCCTCATGGCCAACCCCGGACTCCCCGCGACTGACCCCCTTCACGGCAACTTCGTCCTAGCTCTCCTCAATGCCAATGACGGCGAGCTGACCCACCTGAACGGCTGGCCGAAAGGTCGCTGGTGGAACTCGCCCTTGCTCTTCTGGGACGACTTCTCCGCCGACGGAAAGCTTGGTCCCGAACCCGCCGCCGCCAGCCCCGTCGGAGCACTCTGCCTCACCCGCGACATCCCGCCCGGCCATTCCGCCGACTTCGAATTCCTGCTCGCCTGGCACTTTCCCAATCGAACACCCGCCCGTTGCGGCTGGAGCGCCCCGAAAGGTCACGAAAACACCGTCATCGGCAACTGGTACAGCACTCGTTTTGCCGGCGCATGGGAAGCCGCCGAATACGCCGCCGCCCATCTGCCGGCTTTGGAAGCGAAGACTCGCCTCTTCGCCGATTCCCTACGCGAAAGCACCCTTCCCGCCGCCGTGCGCGAAGCCGCCTCCGCTAACTTGTCCACGCTCGCCTCCACCACCTGCTTCCGCACCGCCGACGGAGCGTTCCACGGCTTCGAAGGCGTCGATGATCACCTGGGCTGCTGCTTCGGAAACTGCACTCACGTCTGGAACTACGAAACCGCCACCGCCCATCTCTTCCCCAACTTCGCCCGCTCCCTGCGCCAGGACGCCTTCGGCTTCTCCATGGACGACGCCGGCGCCATGCACTTCCGCCAGCTTCTCCCCGACGGAATCGAACGCAGCGGCTTCGCTGCCGCCGACGGTCAAATGGGGCAAATCATCCACGCCTATCTCGACTGGATTCTCTCGGGAGACCGCGACTGGCTCCAAAACCTCTGGCCGCGCATCAAAAAAGCCATCGCCTTCGCCTGGGTGCCGGGAGGCTGGGACGCCAATCGCGACGGCGTCATGCAAGGCGTTCAGCACAACACCTACGACGTCGAGTTCTACGGGCCCAATCCGCAATGCGGCATCTACTACCTCGGAGCCCTGCGCGCCTGCCAGGAAATGGCCGCCACCCTCGGCGACACCGATTTCTCGAAAGAATGCGCCCGCCTGTTTGCCAGTGGAAGCCAATGGATCGACGCCAATCTCTTCAACGGCCAATATTACATTCAGCAGGTCCGAGGCTACCGCTCCGATCAAATTGCCCCCTCCCTGCGCAGCTCCATGGGATCCGAAAATACCGAACATCCCGAATACCAGGTGGGCAAAGGCTGCCTGGTGGACCAGCTCGTCGGCCAATACCTAGCGGACGTCTGCGGACTCGGCGCATTACTCCAACCGGACCATCTCCGAAAAACTCTCGAATCCATCGCCCGCTACAACGGCAAGCCCACGCTCTACCACCACAACTCCGTCCAACGGACCTTCGCTCTAAACGACGAATCCGCGCTAGTCATCTGCGACTACGCCACCGCCCCCCGCCCACGCATTCCATTCCCCTACTTCGCCGAAGTCATGACCGGCTTCGAGTACACCGCCGCCTCGCTCATGCTGTACGCCGGCATGACCGATACGGCTTCCAGCAGCCAAGGCCAACCGCAATCAGCCCTTGGGGTCATGACAGCAAAAGGGCTTCAATCTATCGAAGACATCCGCATGCGCTACGACGGCGAGCGCCGCAACCCCTGGGACGAAGCCGAATGCGGCCACCACTACGCCCGCGCCATGGCGGCCTGGACCGGCATTCTCGCCCTGAGCGGTTTCCGCTATCGTGGCGACCAGCAACACCTCTCGCTACAACCCGACACCAAACTGACCACCTTTCGTTCCTTCTGGTCCAACGCCACCGCTTGGGGAGTCTTCACGCGCACCGCCAATCCAGCTCAGTTTCGCGTGCAAGTCCACTCCGGCACCCTCACCTTCAAAACCTGCCAGCTCAATACGCACTCCGCCGCCGCCTCAAGAGCTATCCACAACGGAACTTCAGTCGCTCACGAAATTGAGCGAACCGAGACCGGAACCCTCTTCCGCTTTCCCCAGCCTGTTCAGATCACCGAAGGCCAAAATTTCCTCTTCGAAGTGAACACCTGATACAGACGCTAACGTTTGGTCATCCGGCGCAGCTTCTTACTCCTTTCCACGATCGAAATATCATCTGACGTTGCGATACAAGCTAAGTCTTGATATATAATCGGCCCAGCAAAAAATTTACTTTCCCGATACACCGGAGTTAACGTGAATCGGCAACCGTTGTAAGCACGTCTGGCAGCGCGCATCGTTCCGCTTGTGCGGCCTTCGATGCTGTCCCACTTTCCCTAACGCGTAAGGCCGTCCTAAGGTCGCGAATTATTTTCATCATTGGGAGCGAAAAAAATGAGATCGATTTGCTGTATCCTGATTTTCCTCTTTACCGGCGCGTTCGCATCGCGTTTGGCTGCGCAGAGCATGGGTACGGGCACCATAACGGGCGTTGTAAGCGACCCGTCCGGCGCCACCGTTGCCGATGCCTCCATCACGGCCCTTCACCTCAGTACGCGAAGATCGCAAAGTACCACTGCGGATGGGCACGGCAGCTACACATTCACAAATATGCCGATTGGATCCTACACCATCACCGTAGAGAAGGAAGGGTTCAAGAAATTTGTTCAGGAAAACGTTCACCTGAATGCCGACACCACGGCCGCCGTAAACGTAAGCCTGCAACTCGGTGCGGCTCAGGAAACAGTAACGATATCTGCTGCGCCGCCAGCTCTGCAAACGGACAATGGCGAGGTCGGTAATTTAGTGAGCGGAGCTCAGGTGAGCGAACTCTCGCTGAACGGCCGCAATTTTTCCCAGTTCGTCACTCTCAGCCCAGGCGTCGCTTCGAACCAGACTGGCCGCCGGCTTGGCGTGGGACAGGAAGGCAACCCGCTCATCTCCATCAACGGCGGCCGCGTTAACGATACGAAATTTACTTATGACGGCATTCTGGCGATGGACACGGGCGGCAATCGCGGTCTGGATCTATTCCCTGCGATGGATGCCGTTGCCGAAGTCCAGGTGAAGACCAGCAACTACTCGGCTAGCGAAGGAAGTTACGGCTATGGCCTGGTAAATTTAATCACGAAGTCCGGCGGGTCCCAGTTCCATGGAGATGTGTATGAAGTGCTCGGGAACACTGATCTCGACGCTAGAAACTTTTTTGATATCCAAAGGGCCCCGTTTCACCAGAATATGTTTGGGTTTACGCTGGGAGGGCCCGTCTACATCCCGCGTCATTACAACTCAGCCAAGAACAAGACCTTCTTCTTTGTCTCGGAAGCGTGGAATCTTCGGCAGGGGCCGCAATTGGTGAACTATACGTCACCCCCGCAGAGTACATTTACCGCGACCACTCTCACCGCTGCACAGCGGCAAGGCGTCTTTACCTCTTCGATTAAGGATCCGCTGACGGGTCTCCTATTTCCCCACAACACCATTCCTGCCGGCCGTATCAATCCTAATGCAACAGCTCTACTAAATCTGTTTTATCCTCTTCCGAACCGGCCCGGCAGTCCTAACTATGTGGTTTCACCGGATAGCGCAAGCAGGTGGCGCGAAGATCTGGCTCGGGTAGATCAACAGCTAACGCAAAATCTGTTACTTACCGTGCGGTATGCGCACGATAACTGGTACGAGAACGAAGCCATCTTCGCCCCTTCCAATGCCAGTTTCCCCACCCAGCCTGGCTTCCTCGGCAAACCCGGTTACAACGCGATCATTCGCCTGACCTGGACTCTGAATCCAACCACAACAAACGTCTTTACCGATGGCTTCTCCCGTAATCAAATCATCACGTATCCCACGGGATCGGCTGCCTCCCGCACTGGAATAAACATCCCCGAAGTCTTGCCCGGCAACTTGTTCAATGCCCCTCCAGACGTCACCATTGCGGGCTACAGCAATATCGGAATCGGCGCTCCCAACCCCAACTTTAATAACCTCTTTGAGTGGAAGGACGATTTCACGCACGTTGCGGGCAACCACACGCTACAGGCAGGTGTCGACATCATGCGCATGCAGAAGTTCGATTATGGAAACGTGAATACGCAAGGCGCGTTCACCTTCAACGGGAACTCCACGGGCAATGCGGCAGCCGATTTTCTATTAGGAAATGCTTACAGCTATACCGAATCGTCGCTGAATCCTAATGGTTACTTCTTCGCAAACTCCTATGAAATGTATTTGCAGGACGATTGGAAAGTAACGCCCCATTTGACTCTTAATCTAGGACTTAGATGGACGATGTTCAAAGCCGCTCCCATCGGTTATGAAAAATACAACAACATATCGGGCTTCAGCACGCAGCTATATCAAGCTGCCCAAGCGCCCGTTGTCCTTGCCAATGGCTCGCTCGAACCCGGCACCGGCAATGCTCTGAACGGAATCTTCACTCCTACGAATCTCCAGGGCCTCGATCTGCCAAGAAGCTTGCTGAAAAATCGTTACGACATGCCCGGACCGCGTTTGGGCTTCGCGTGGTCGCCTTTCGGAAGTTCCACGACTGTCATTCGCGGTGGATACGGGATCTTCTACCATTGGGATAACAATAACGCGGAAAACTATCGCAATAACCCGCCTTTTACCTCGTCCGCGAGTATTTATAACACCTCTCTCAGTAATCCGGGAGGCGGCACACAACGTGTTTTCCCTCCTAATCTGCAGGCCTTCGATGCACAAAACTACTACCCCGCCGTTCAGCAGTGGAGCTTCGGCGTTCAACGGCAGTTACCTGGGCAAATGGTTCTTTCCGCCACATACGTCGGAAATCATGCTGTTCATCTGGATCAGCAGCCGAATCTCAATCAGCCGCAGCCCAACTTAGCCGTGGCGCAAGGACTAGTGAACGTCAATACCGTCCGGCCCTATCTGGGCTACGGAACCATCACCTATGACGAAAGAAATGCTTCGGCTGAATATCACGCTCTTCAGGCGACGCTGAATCGCCGTTTCAACAACGGATTGATGTTTCAGGTCTCCTATGCCTGGTCTAAATCCATCGTCTGGGGCTTTGGGCAAAACCCGTTCGTCCAGCCCGATGAAGAAGGGCTGAACAGCTACGATCAACCGCAGAACCTAACATTTAGCTTCGTCTACGATTTGCCGTTTTTCAAACACGGCAACAGGTTCATTGGTAAAGTACTGGGCGGCTGGGAAACAAGCGGGAACGCGACATTTGCCAGCGGCTTCCCCTTTACGGTGGCGGTCTCCGGAGATCGGGCCGGTGTGGGCGGAGGCACGCAGCGTCCGAACGTCGTGGGCCCCTTGAATATCACCGGAAACGTTTACGGCTACTTCAATACCGCTGCCTTCGCATTGGAACCGCTCGGCGCCTTTGGCAATGAAGGCAGCAATATCGTCAGAGGTCCGGGCATATCGGACGACGTCACCTTCAACCTGTACCGCAACTTTGCGATCCGCGAATGGGCGAGCCTCCGAATAGGCGGGGAGTTCTTCAACATTTTCAATCACGCCAATTTTTCTGCCGTCGGAAGTACCTACGGCACGCCGACCTTTGGGGACGTCACCGCAGCACTGGATCCCCGGCACATTCAGCTCAGCGCAAAGCTAACATTTTAATTACTCCTTTCGAGATATCGACTATAAGGAACATCCGTGGACAACGAAAATGCAATCTCCCGAGCCGAGGCTCTTAGAAAACTAAGCGGACTTGCCCTAGGCTCAGCTCTCCTCCCGCAATTACGGTCGGCGCAATCGAACCCCGAACCCTCGGCTTCGAAAACGGCAACCGGCCAGTCCTCCCGTCAACCCAACATTCTGTGGATTACCGGGGAAGGCGTTCCCACAGCCGCGCTCAGTTGTTACGGAAGCCGCCTGATCGATACGCCGCACATCGATCGGATCGCTAACGAAGGGATGCGCTTCGAAAACAGTTTTTGTACCAACGCGCTATGTGCTCCTGGCCGGGCCACGCTCTTGACGGGCAAATACAATCATCTGAATGGAATGGTTTCCAACCCGGGAGCCACCACCAGCGGAGTGACTTCTCCCACCTTCGACGCCTCCCAGGAAACTTTTCCAAAAATTCTGAAGCGCGCCGGTTATCAGACCGGCATGGTCGGAAAATGGCATTTGCCGGCCAACCCCGGAGATTGTGGATTCGACTATTTCGTCTTCAAACGCGGCGCTGGCGGACCTTACTATAAGGCCGATGGCTATCTGCAGAATCCTAGTTTAGGCAGCACAGTAATTGAAGAGAAAAGCTACCCCGGATACATAACGGACAACGTTACGGATCTGGTGATGAAAGGTATACAGCAGTTCAAGCAGCCATTCTGCATGATGGTTCAGTATTTTAACGACCATCGTCCCTTCAATCCTCCTCACAAGTACGAGCACATCTACGACAACACCCATATCCCCGAGCCCAGCACCTTCTGGGACGACTATTCAATGCGTGCGGCGGGAGCTCGGGAAGCTCGCATGCGGATTGAAGACATGCCGGACTTTCATCCTCCCCAGGATTTGACCGGCCGCCAGCGCAAGCAGTGGAATTACCAACAATTCATGCGTCACTTCCTAGGAACCCTGCGTGCCCAGGATGACAGTGTTGGCCAGCTATTGGATTTCCTGGAGAAGAACGGCCTCGCGGAAAATACGATCGTTGTTTACACCACCGACCATGGCTTCTTCCTCGGTGATCACGGCTGGTTCGACAAGCGCTTCATGTATGAACAGGCGCTGCGGGTTCCTTGGATGATTCGCTATCCAGGCCATATAAAAGCAGGGACGGTCAGTAAAGATTGGGTGGTGAGCATCGATAACGCTCCTACGGCCCTGGATCTGGTGGGCCTCCCCGTTCCGAACGATATGCAGGGCAGAAGCCTGGTTCCGATTCTAAAAGGCAATCCGCCTTCGGACTGGCGAACATCCATGTATTATCACTACTACGAATTTGCGCCTCCGCACTGGGCCCTTCCCCACTACGGAATTCGCACCGACCGGTATAAGTTGATCAGCTATTACACGGTGAACGAATGGGAGCTTTTCGACCTGGCCAAAGACCCCGATGAAATGGAGAACTTATTCGAATGGTCAGGCTATAAGGTAAATCCAGCTTACGAACCGGTAGTCAATGACTTAGTAGGTAAATTAAAACAGCTTCGGGACAACTACAAAGATACAAGCGGAAAGCCAGTGAAATTATGGCCTACCAGTAGCTATGATTAAAAATGCGCGCGTCAGCGAAGTGAATCCTCGATTCACTTCCCACCCATATCGCTAGCCCGCCCCAAAAAGCCAAACACCAGGAACAGCAAAAACAAAACCCCAAAGAAAAACGCCAGCACCCGGCACGCAACCATGCCGCTCGACGGCGGCAAAGTAATCGCCAATATCCCCGAGAGTATCCCCAAAATAAAAAACACTCCTGCGGCCGTAAATCGATGCCGCTTTCCGCCGACCACATTTCGCTTAGGAGACAGTTCGCTCAAATTCGGATCGCTCATCAGGTGGAACCTCAATTACAAGATGAACTTTAACCCCTTACCGTTACACCGCGCTCGTGTGCGCGATTTGCTCCAGATGAAGTGCAGGCCATCAGAACGCGGCCTGCGCTTCATCTGGTGAATCAGAAGGAGAACTTCAGCGCCCCTTGCATCACCCGGGCGGGAATCGGTCCCGTGGAGTTGATCTGGCCGAAGTTCGAGCTCGTCGGATCGTTCACCGGAGTGTTGAAGCTCGCATGATTCAGCGCGTTGAACATTTCCCAACGGAACTGCAAGCCGTAGCGTTCACGCATCGTCCAATTCTTGATTAACGCAAGATCGATCGAGTCATAACGAGGCCCGCGGAGAATGTTGCGTCCGGTATTGCCGAATGTGCCCGGGGCATTGCTGGCGAAGGCCGCCGTGTTGAAGTACTGATTCAACCACTGCTGCTGGCTGCCCTGTTGGACCGTGATCGGCTGACCGGTGAGGTCGGCCCGATCCCCGTACTCGAGAGCGCCGGAGTTGTTGTTGCCGTTTCCGCCGGAGATGCTGAAAGGCCTGCCGGCCTGCATCGTCCAGATCCCGCTTACTCCCCACTCCCCTAAAATCTGCCGCACCACCGGGTTCCAGCTCCTGAGTGCCGGAGTCGTGTAGGAGAAATTGGTGACCCAGATGTAGGGAAAATTCAGGTCCGACAACCCACGGCTAAATCCGAGATTGGTCGGATCGGGAAGCGAGCCTGAAAAAGAGATATTTCCGGTCGAAGCCGTATCGATCGTCTTCGAATACGTGAAGTTCGATTGAAATTGCAGGCCGTGCGAGAAGCGTTTTTCGGCGCCTACCTGCAGGGCATTGTAAGAGGCCGTACCCACGCTTGAATCGGTCAAAATGCCGCTGAAGTCCGGGTAAAGGACTCGCTGACTATTTACGCCGGGATTTTGATCGAGGATCACCGATTGGTGGTAGGATTCGCTTCCGACATACGCGCCATGCAAAGCCCAAGTCGAACCAATCTGTTGATCGACGGAAAAATTCCAGCTTTGTGTCACGCCCAAACGAAAGTCGGGCGAGAAGAGCGCCCCTAACTGCACCGGCAGCGGGAACGCTGAGTTTTGCGCGGGCTTAAAATTAAGCGAAGCAAACGGAGGAAACGGACTGGCATTGCCGGTGCCAGGAAAATTCCCCCAGGGATTTTGGAACGAGATCGGATTTGCGGGTGTTCCGTTCAGTTGATAGGTCGGGCTAAAGGGTGAAATGTCCGCGCTGTGATTATAGGCCGAGTACGGCAGCGGAGCTGTAAATAGTCCGAAACCTGCGCGGATCGCGGTATGCGGCAGCGACTTTGGCTGATATGCAATGCCGATGCGCGGCTCGAAATATCTGTAGGTCGTCGGCATAAGCGCATCGTTGATACCGGGGTCCCCGGGAAACACCATCCCCAGCGGTGCGTTCGGGAAAACCGTGCTCTGCTGGCCAGCCCGGAAGGCTGACCCGCGGCCGCCATAGGCCGCCGGCGGCAGATTTGGATCCCACCGCAAGCCGAGCGTCACCGTCAGATTCGGCTTCACCTTCCATTGATCTTGCCCGAACACGCCAATTTGCCAGCCGCTGACGCTCGCGATCTCTCCCGCGCCCTGCGTAAATTGCCCCACGTCGCCCAACAGGAAATCGGACAGTCCGAATCCCGTGTAGTTCCCGTTAAACGAGAAAATTGGATTGATCGGATAGTTAGTATTCTCTTGCGCGAACTGGTGCCATGCGTTCACGCCGGCCGAAATCGTATGATTTCCGATCGTGTGTGAAATGTTCTCCGAAAGTCCCCAGGTCTTACGCATCTCGCTCGTCGGCTCTGTGTAATTTAAGCTGAATGCGTTCGAGACGCTCGGTCCTTCCATGTAGCAGCCCTTTTCCTGCACATTGATGTACTTCGAGAGGCAGAACGCATTGCCCTGGTTGTCCAGGCCTGTGCCGCCATTCGATACAAACATCTCCGTCCAGAACAGCGAAAGCTGATTCACCGTTACCGGATTCAATGTCCACGTATGGTTCAGTGCTTCGTTGTAATACCGGCCCACTTTGCCTGGTGTGACCGCCAGAATGTCGCCCGGCGTGGCGGATTCGGGCTGATCGTAAAAATTAATAAAGCTGCGGAACGATAATCGCTGCGAATCCGAAGGATCCCAGTCAAGCCGCCCCGTGCCTTCGTTGTAGTTGTAGTCGAGTGGCGCGCCAACGTAATTCACTTGGCCGCTCGACGCAACTTGGCCTAACGGTAGAGCCGTCTCCGCCAGTCTTACCGAGGCCGGACTGAAGAGCGCCGGGTTTACTTGGTTGCGTTTTCCATTGATCGTTTGAAAGGGACCACTCAGGGTCTGCGGCACCGCGCTGAAATCGCCGTTCAGCATGGCAGGCGTTGGCGTGTAAGTCACGTTCGTCGAGGGCGTGTTTACCGCCCGCGTTGCCTGGTAGTTCCCAAAAAAGAACAATTTTCCCTTCATGATAGGTCCGCCTAGATAGCCGCCGAACTGATTGCGCTTCAGCGGATCCACTAAGTGCGTGAAGTAGTTTCCCGCATTCAACTTGTCGTTGCGTAGAAACTCGAAGGCGCCCCCATGAAACTGGTTTGTGCCCGATTTCGTCTCGATGCTCACCACTGCGCCGGGCGCAAAGCCATAGTGCGCGTCGAAATTGTTCGAGATCACGCGAAATTCCTGTGTGGCGTCCGCATTCGGAAAAGGGGCTGCCAGCAGCAGATACGTATCGATGTTCGGCACACCGTCCAGCAGGTAGTACGTGCTGCCCTGCCGGCCTCCCCCTGCCGAGGCTCCCGTTTCTGTCGGAAATGTCGTCTCGCCTTGTTGTGTTCCCCCGCCTGTATTCAGCACGTTCGTAATACCGGGCGCAAGCAGCACCAGACTGGAAGGGTCACGGCCGTTGAGCGGGAGTGCTTTCATTGCCTTCTCTCCAACTACCTGGCTGATCTCGGCGGAAGTGGCGTTTATCAGCTCAGCGGTAGACGCGACATTCACCACTTCCTTGGTATCGCCAATGGCTAGAGAAATGTTTAGCGTGGCGGACTGGCCGACAGTGAGCACGACACCGCTGCGGACTTCGCGCTTGAAACCGGATTTCTCGGCCGTGACGCTATAGCGCCCCGGCTGCAAAGGCGTGACGGTGTATTGCCCGCTGCCGTTGCTGGTGATCACGCGGGTCACATTAGTATCGAGGTTCTGAACGGTGAGTTTGGCCTGAGGAATAAGGCCGCCGTTCGAGTCAGTGATGCTTCCGTTGAGGCTTGCGCCTGTTCCTTGTCCAAAACTGATAAGGCAACCGAAAAGAGCAGACACGATTAAAAACAAAAGAGCTTGATTGGGAATGCGCTTACATGTGTGTATTACAAAGTCCATAGACGTATGTTTTCTTGCTTGCGGAGGTGGAGAAGAACTGAGCAGTCGCCCGCATCTCCACTGTTTGCCTAGCTAACCTTTGCGACTATCATATGCCATGGGAAATTGAGGTGACTCTCCCACGCTTTTGCGTGGAGATTGCGCTTTACAGTAAGCCTGTCTTCGGGTGCCTAGAAGAAGCCCCAAACCTCCTCCATGAATTTGATTGAGAATCGTGGCCATAGTCTGTTGAACGATTTTCCCCTCGCCTGTTCTCGCCCTCCCGGAATAGGCACCCTTAACCCGAACGGATTAGTACCCTTAGAACGAAAGATTTTCCAAAATCACCGTATTTCCTCTTGAATTAACGCGAAAGTTTTGAGAAATTAGTTTTCACTTAGTGAATAATTACTAAATAGTTCTACTAGTAAGCTGTCCCGGCGGTAACGATAGCACTCGGGGTGTGTCTCATAGTAGTGAAGCAAGCTGTGCTGAGGATTACGGACGAGCAGCGAAAAGAGTTGAAGGGATGGGCACAATCGCGAACGCTCCCGGCGGGGGATGTGTTCCGGGCGCGGTTGATTCTGGCATTGGCGGAAGGCAAGAGTTACCGGCAGATCGCTTCGTCGCTGGGGACCACCGCACCGACGATCTCGCGGTGGAAGCAGCGGTTCGAGCAAGCCGGAGTGGACGGTCTGACCGCGCGGCACAAAGGCAGTCCGCCACGAGTGGCGGACGCAGCATTGCAAGCTCGCATCGCGCGCCAAACGCGGCGTAAGCCGACTGACGGTTCCACGCATTGGTCTTGCCGCAAGATGGCCTCCGCGCTCGGATTAAGTAAGTCGACGGTGCAACGTGTGTGGACACAGTTGCGCTTAAAACCGCATCGGCTCGATCGCTACATGGCGTCGGATGATCCTCAGTTTGAGGAGAAAGCTGCCGATATTATCGGCCTCTATCTTCACCCACCGCAGCATGCCGCGGTGTTTTGCGTGGATGAGAAGACGGCCATTCAAGCCTTAGATCGACAGGACCCGGTGTTACCCTTGTCGCCGGGACGCGCCGAGCGGCATGGATTCGAGTATTACCGTCACGGCACATTGTCCTTGTATGCGGCCTTGGATGTGAAGACCGGCCAGGTGCAGGGCATGACGGCGGGCCGGCATACCAGTCAAGAGTTCGTTGCGTTTCTCGAAGGGCTGGTTTCGCGCACGCGTTGGGCCCAGGAGATCCACGTCGTACTTGATAATTTATCGGCACACAAGACCAAGGATGTCGAACGCTTTCTAACGGAGCATCCTCAAGTCCGCTTTCACTTCACGCCGACCTACTCTTCGTGGCTCAATCAGGTCGAGCTTTGGTTCGCCAAAATTCAGCGCGACGTGATCCGGCGCGGTGTCTTCACCTCCGTTGCGGATCTGGGCAACAAGTTGCGCCGCTACATCCGCGCCTATTCCAAATCAGCTAAACCTTTTCGCTGGACTTATACCGATCCCCGGCGCCGTATTACCGCTAACAAACTCGTCGGGACAGCTTACTAGTACCTCCCGTTTTCCCGTGTGGGCGCGCCGCCTCGGTGCGCCGAATGGCTTTCCGTTTCCGAACAGCAGTGAATAACTTCCCGCCCATGGAGGGGCGGTCTCGATGCGGCATCTCTTCTTGCGTGTCACAGCCGGCGTGTGTCTTTTCGCCGTACTGAGCTGGTCTAGTCCCCATGCGACCTCGGGCCCGCTCTATCCCACGCTGATTTGCGTGGTTCCACTGGTGGGAGCGGGAACCCTGAACGATCCGCGGCGGCCGATGTTTACGCCGGTAGCGGGCGGCCCCCCAGACGAGCTTGCGCCGGTGAAGAAAAGCAAAGGCTTCGCCGAAGCGCCGCAAATCGTGGGCTATCATAGCGTGCTCACCGACGACGGCCAGCACGCGATTGTCGAATTCATCGCCCGCGACCGCGCCGCCTTCCAACCCATTCTGAAAGAAACCGGCCCGCTCGCCGTCTTCGACCTGCAAAAGACCCCGCCCGCCGCATTGCTCGAATCGCTCCGCAATTTCAAAAAGAATTTCGATCTACGCATGCTGCGCGGAGGTTCCCTGTGAGACAACTCTTTCTCTTCTGCCTGCTGGCGAGTTTCTCCGTGCCGGAAACGCTTCTGGCCCAGTATTCCTACTACGGCACGGATACTCTGTCGAGCTACAACAACTCCGCTCCGAACTGGAATATCAACGGCACGGGGTCGAACTCCCAGAACGCCGGTCTCACCGTCACCTCACAAGCCGGGGCGGCCTACATCTCCAAGGGGACTGCTCCGGACGGCACTTCGCAATACGAGGTGAAAGCCACCGTAAAGCTGGCCGGTTCGGGCGGGACGTATGTGCTCTATCTGGAAGCCACGCCCAACGCGCTTCTCGGCTCCACGTCGGCCGGCAGTTTCTATGCCGTCGCCGTGCAAAACCCCACCTTCGCCAACGGAGGTTGCACCGCCGCGGCCACCCTCTACAAAGCGGTCAACGGCTCGGTGTCGCAGATCAGCTCCGCCGCTGTGCCGTGCGCCGACGGCATCGCCTACCACGCCGCGATCGGGAACGACCACGCGCTTCACTTCTACACCAACGGCGTCGAATACCTGAACTGGACCGACCCGCAGCCGCTCACCGGCAACCCCGGCGTCGGCGGTTACGGCATGCCGTCGGGCAACGGTGTGGACCTAGTGCAACTCGGCCCCTGCGATCGCGTCGCGCCTTCCTCCATCGACTCCGCCTCCGTCCAGACTTACGCCACCTCCACCATGGTCAACCTTCAGACCGCCGGCTCCTCGGACGGCGCGAACGGCATCGGTGTGGAAGGCTACCGCTGGTACCGCGATAACGTCGAAGTGGCCACCACGCAAACACCGGAATGGAGCGACGCCGGAGTCACCGCCGGGAGCTCGCACACCTATGCCGTGCAGGCCGAAGACTTTCACGGCAATCTCGCGCCTCTCACCACTTTTTCGGTGCCCGTTCCCGCCAACGCCGCCGTGGATGCCCGCCAAGTCGGTGTCCGCCCCACCGGTTCCTACTGGGGCGGCAGGGGCGAGCAGATCGACACCCGTTCCGGCAACCTGAACTTCACCTATCCGCTCGTGAACGCGATTAGCCGCGGCTGGTCCGTTCCCTTAAGCCTCAGCTACAACTCCCAGAACTGGCGGCTGGACAGCAGCGGCAAGGCGTGGCAATTGGGCGAAGATACCGGCTTCGGCTTCGGCTGGAAACTGCAAATCGGCTCCCTGACGCCCCATTACAGCTCGTACTACACGCTCGCGTTCTATCAATACAGCGACGCCGGCGGAGCCGCCTACCGGCTCGACCAAAACAACAACGGCGTCTGGACCTCGCGCGACAGCGTCTATGTCACCTACGACTCCAACACGCAGCGCCTCTACTTCAACAGCGGCATGTACTGGGTGCTCGGCTGCACGTCCGCCGGCACCGAGGGCGACGCGGGAACGATGTACCCGACGCTTCTGGAAGATACCAACGGCAACCAAATCGCGATTCAGTACCAGCCCGGCAACGGCGTCACCTGGACCAACTCCAGCGCGCGCATCACGCAGATCGACGACGTGCGTCCCGGCACGAATCCGAACGGCAGTCCCACTTTGTCCTTCACCTACAACTCCAATACCGTTCCGCACCTTACCGGGATCGGGAACTACATTAACAGCCAGGACTCGTTTCAGTTTTCTTATAGCGGCGCTACTGCGTTGTCCGCGCCCTTCGGCTCTTCCGGCGCGTCCTTCGATACCGTGGAGTTCCTCGACTCGGCCACGAACAATGCCACCAGCCTGACCGACACCTTCACCTACAGCGCGGCCAACACCGGCGAACTCACCCAGGTGACCTTTCCCTTGGGAGGCCACATCCGTTGGGATTACGGCAATGCAGCCTACTCCCAATCCACAGTCCGGGAAGTGGCGGATCGTTACTTACTGTGGGACCCGACCATCGGCGAACGCACGTACAATTTCTCATCCACGCCGTCCAGTTCGGGCAACATTCCCGGTTCGCGTACCGTGACGGATACGCATGCCGGTGCCGCGAAAACCTGGCAGTTCGTCCAGAACCCCGGCACCGCCTTCGGTCTCATCTCTACCTACACGGAAGGCGCGGCGGGAAGCCAGACTCCGCTCCGCGCCACCAATTACACCTGGACGCAAGACCCTGCCGGAAACAACTACATCGGCCGCCTGCAACGGGTGAGCGATCCCGGACAGTCCTACGCCGTGACCAGCCAAGTGGACCAAACCGTCGATCGATACGGCAACGTCACGCAATCGAAGCTCTACGACTACTCCGATCTCAACACGCCTGCCAAGACATATAACACGACGTATCTCACCTCCGCGAACGGCGCCGATTACACCGCCCTCTACATCCGCAACCGCGTCGCGAGCACGACGCTCACCGACCGCAACGGAACCACCACCACGCTCCAGACCAACACCTACGACCAGTACCCCACCGGCATCGCGGCCACTGGCAACATCCAAATGCAGGACGCCGCGGACTACGGACCGTCCTTCACGGCGCGCGGCAATCTCTACGATTCGGCTACGCCCTGGACCGGTTGGCACTCCCACTACGATCAAACCGGCACGGCGATCTGGACCGGCAACGACGTCAATCCCAACCATTACACCAGCCTGGTGACGTCGCCGCAGACCAACTACGCCGTTCCCGATATGGTCACTACCGGCAACTCCTGGAACACCGCCCTGACCTGGAGCCAATCGCTTCAAACGACCAGCCGGACCGGACCGAACGGCGACAACGCCAGCATACGGTACGACCAGTCGAACCGGCCCTCCAACGTGTCTTCTCCCTACGGCGCGCAAACGCTCTATCAATACAGCACCGCTGCCCCGCAGATCGTGGCCACCACGAACAGTCATTGGGTCAAGACCTACCTCGACGGCCTGGGCCGCGTAGCCCAGGTGCAAAAAGGCGACACGTCTTCCACTAAATCCTCCCTGGAAATGATCTATGACGCGTGCGGCTGCAACCCGGTCGGAAAAGTCTACCAGCGCAGTCTGCCCCACACCCCCGGTGCAACGGCGGTCTGGAATGTTTATACCTATGACGCACTCGGACGGATGCTCACCTCGGTACGCCCCGACGGTCACTCCACCACTACCTACTCGTACGCCGGTAACACCGTGACCATCACCGATCCTGCGGGAAAATGGAAAAAGATCACCCGCGACGCCTTCGGCCAAATCGCGCAAGTGCAGGAACCGAGCCCCAACCCCGCCACCGAGCCCAACCACAATACAACTTATGCCTACGACGTCTTCGGCCATCTTGTGCAAGTGACCATGCCGCGCACCGTTCACGGCCAAGTGGTCACGCAAACGCGCACCTGGACCTACGATCCGCAAACCCTGCGCCTCCTAAGCAAATCGAGCCCGGAAGCCGGCACGGTCACCTACACCTACAATCCCGACAACACCCTCGCCACCGTCACGGACGCCAAGGGCCAGCGGAAAGTCTACTCCTATGACACCTACGGCCGCATCACCCAGATCGCCCGCGGCGCCGTGGCGAACGGAACCTTCACCGAAGACCCCACCCAACGCACCACCTACGCCTACGACGGTGCGAACGGAGGCTACTCGTCGGCCACGGTGAGCCGCGTCTCGCAGATAGCCTACGCCGGACCGCACGGCATGTCGTTCACCGAAATGTACAGCTACCACAATGCAGGCGCGGTTACGGGCAAGCGGCTCAATATCGCCGGAGGCTCGCTCGGGTCCGCCGCCGTGAACCTGAATGCCGCTTACACCTACGACAACGAAGGCAATCCTACTTCGATCCAGTACCCCGATTCGCAATGGAACAGCGATAATACAGTGACGGGCGGCCCGACGTACAGTTACACCTACGACTCCATGGAACGGCTCACCGGCATGACCGACAGCATCAACACAACGTGGGTGAGCAATGCCAGCTATGGGGCCGCCAACCAACTGTTAAAACTCAATGCCACTTCCTTCACCGAAACCCGCGCTTACAACGCCAACTTAGAGCTAACCGAACTCACCTCCGGAGCAAACGTTCATTACCGTTACAACTACGCCGCTACGCAGGACAACGGGCAAATCCAGTCGCAAACCGACGTGCTCAGCGGCGAAGTCATCAGCTACCAATACGACTCCTTGCAGCGCTTGGCAACTGCCAGCGGACAAGGCGACCCCACCGGTGCCTGGTCGCAAGCCTACGGCTACGACGGCTTCGGCAATCTCACCCAGAAGACCGCCACGAACGCCCCGGCGCTCTCGGTGGCCGTCGATCCCACCACCAACCGCCTACAAACCAACGCGGCCTACGACGCCAACGGCAACATGACCACGTACGCCAGCGATCAATACAGCTACGACCTGCAGAACCGCATGACGCAAGCCAATCCCGCCAGCGGCGGAACCGTGCTCTATGGCTACGACTCCACCAACCATCGCATCTACAAAGGCGCGGTCAGCGGCACTGCTTACAGCGCGGAAGAAATATACTTCTACGGCGTCGAAGGCCACAAATACGGCACTTGGCAAATCAATCCCAGCAGCGGCGTGCTCTTAAAAGCGAGCGTGACCAAGCAATGGTTCGGCAACCGCCTGGTGTCCCCCCAAGACCGGCTGGATTCCCGCGGCAAATACTACCCCTACGGCGAAGAACGCACCGGCATCAACCCGCCGAATCCGCCCAACGACCAGGAAAAGTTCGCTTCCTACACCCGCGACTCCGCCACCGGCCTCGACTACGCCGACCAGCGCTACTACGACAACCTCATCGGCCGCTTCACCAAACCCGATCCCTTCGGCGGCAGCGCCAACCCCATCAGTCCCCAAAGCTGGAACCGCTACGCCTATGTAGGCGGCGACCCGGCCAATGCGAACGATCCGGAGGGACTTTGCGACTTTGCTGCTGCTGGAGTTACTATGGCAGCGTCCAATTCTCCAGATTTCGCCAATTTCACCGCTAATGACATTACTGCTTACCCCTTTAGTGCTGGTGCGACGGGACCGAGCGGTGGTGGACTCTTGGGCGGAATCATAGGCGTTGCCGAGCAAACCTACGGGCCAACAAGCAATACCACTGCCGCTATAGCAGGGCTAGTAAACGCGGCCGAAACTCCCGGTCCTATCAATGTGTTTGCATTTAGCGGAGGGGCTGGTACGTTTACTGCGGCGATCAATTTCTTGAGTAATAATGGCAGGGCCGATATCGCACAGAGAATCAACAATATCACTTATGTTTCTCCTGGCGCAAACGGAGCGCTTTACTACAACTCGAATACGATCGTGCTACAGGGTGGGTTAGATATTTATGATTATGCCGCGATGATTGCCACGCTCGTGAATCCTTCGGTTCCGGTTTTGTCGGCTTCAGAATGCGGACATGACTTTGGGTGCATTGCACAACACTTTTCTTCCCTTCTCAGCAGCCGGGAGGGCACGCCTTGTCCAGTTCCTCTAATCATCAACCAAGGTGATTACTCGAATCCTTATGACGCCGCACTGCCAGCCTTTACTAATCCGGCGTACTCTCCGGGAGTCAGTGACTTCAGCCCATTTTATGGGCCTACCCAAATCTCTTCAGGGGGAAAAGAAGATGTTACGTCAACGTTTCTACCATACTGAAAAAGGCATTCGAGATGCGGTCTTTTCCTTTTTGATGCAGCAGTTAATTGCTGTATTGGCATGCCCGCTTCTGTGTGTGATCTTTGTAGCTCTGAGCCAGCCTATTCCGCTACTGGAAAAATTTCTGAAAGGGCCGGATGGCGACAGTTTTGAGTACGGATTCTGTGCTAGCGGGATCTTCTTTGGCTACTGGTTGCCCCAGTACACGAAAGACGGATATACATATGCAATTTGGGCGTGGATCTTACCGGCGCTGTTACTTGTTTTCTCATCATTTTTTGAAGTAGATAGGGCTGGTACTAGGATAGGTGTTTTGGACTTTTTCGGCTTCAACGTTGACGGAAATAGATTAAACAATGGTCTTACACAGATTGTTGTACTTATGCCCGCCTTATTCTCTATCCTCTATTCCATAGGTGCTTTCATCAAACTGAGAAGGAATCCGAGGGAATCCGAGGAGAATCTGCGGTAAAAAGTAATCAGGAGTAATCAGGGACGAGTAATCAGGGACGAGTAATCAGGGGGGCAAATCGGGGACGGGCAAATCGGGGACGGGCAAATCGGGGACGGGCAAATCGGGGACGGGCAAATCGGGGACGGGCAAATCGGGGACGGGCAAATCGGGGACGGGCAAATCGGGGACGGGCAAATCGGGGACGGCAAATCGGGGACGGCAAATCGGCAAATCGGGGACGGGCACTCCATTGCTCAATTTGTGAGAGAAGGAGCGGGCGGATAGCACAATGGATGCAAGATGGCAAGAGTCGCGCGGATCGTAGTTCCGGGAATGGCATTCCACGCAGTGCAGCGGGGAAATCATCGCGAAACGGTGTTCTTCAGTGACCGGGACCGGGAGATCTTTCTGGCGATTTTACAGGAGTACGCGGAGCGCTACCGTCTGCGAATTCTCGGTTATTGCCTGATGGGCAATCACTATCATGTGATTTGTCTGCCGGATCGGGAGAATTCGATGGCTTCCGCGTTGGGGCGCGCCAACGCGGAGTATTCGCGGTGGGTTCACATTCAGCGGCGTCAAAATGGCCAGCTTTGGCAAGGGCGGTACCGCTCCTGCCTACTGGATGAGTCCCATTTGTGGAATGCTCTCCGTTATGTAGAACTGAATCCAGTTCGGGCCAGGCTGACGGAGAGGGCTTGGGAGTGGCCATGGTCCAGTGCGGCAACGCACGTCGGGACCGGCCAGTCGCCGCTCGCGTTGGATGACCGGGCGTGGAGGGTGAATTATGATGCCCGCAGGTGGCGGGAGGCTCTGGAAAGGGGAGTCAATGAAATGGCCATTGCAGAGCGATTGCGCGATGCTACCGAGCGCGGCAGGCCGCTCGGTTCGCCTGAATTTGTGGAGGAAATAGAGCACCGGCTCGGGCGCTCTATTCGTCCGCAGCGGCGCGGACGAAAACCCAAGGTATCACTCGTCGCCGGTTGCTTGCTCTAATTCCGCAATGGAGTGCCCGTCCCCGATTTTCTCCGTCCCCGATTTTCTCCGTCCCCGATTTTCTCAATGGAGTGCCCGTCCCCGATTTTCTCCGTCCCCGATTTTCTCGCTATCTAACTTTTAGGAAAAATCATGAAGGGCTACTATCTAATTGTTCTCCTGAGTGTGTCGCTGCTCAGTGGACACTGTTTAGGTCAGTCTACAGAATGGGTAGTTGATAAAGTCATTGGAATTTCTGAGTATCCAGTTCTCGCAGCCGCGGCGAGAATACAGGGTAAAGTGGCTGTTACCTGTTACCTCAATGCAGACGGCTCGGTAAATAAGTGCCGTGCCATGTCAGGCCCAAAGATATTGACACAGCAAGCCACTAACAATGCAGAAATGTGGCGATTTCAATCAAAAACTAAAACTCCGGAAAGAAGAACAATTAACTTAAAGTATTTTTATGAGTTAGTTGGAAATGGAACTCGCAGGAAGCCTAAGGTGCAGTTTGTGTTTAAGATGCCGAATGAAGTGCACATAATCTCTGAAATTCCATGTGCTAATCACATGCCTTGTCAGGCTGATCCGCAGCGATAATTAAATGGATAATCAGGGACTGGATAATCAGGGACTGGATAATCAGGAGTGGAGTAATCAGAGACAGTAATCAGAGTAATCAAGTAATCAGGAAGTAATCGGAAGTAATCAGGGAAGTAATCAGGGACAGTCGCACATTTAATCCTAGTAATCAGGGACAGTAATCAGAGTAATCAGGGACAGTAATCAAGTAATCAGGGACAAGTAATCAGGGACGGTCGCACATTTAATCCTATGAGTAATCAGGGACGGTCGCACATTTAATCCTATAATGTGCTCCCGCTAGCATACAGCGATAGGGCAGTTGTAGACGCGGCGAGTTTAAGAACCTACGGTTTCATGAACTGGCTAAACAACCTCGAATTCGAACGTCTCCTATGGCGGCAGCGGCCCCTACGGGGCCACCAAAGAGCTGCTGCAACTAAATGCTGCTTCCTTCACCGAAACCCGCAGCTACAACGCTAATCTGGAGCTAGCGGCGACCTGCCCCCAAACTTCGCATAGGAGTTATTGCAAAAGTAATATGGCTTAGTTTGTGGCCAGGTCACTTTCAAAATGCCAACACGATCGTATTGCGAGGCGGTTTGGACACGGAGGATTATGCTGCTATGGCTGCCACGTTAATCGATCCCTCGATTCCGGTTCTGTCGGCCGCCGGGTGTGGCCACGACTTCGGATGCATTGCAGGGCAGTTTTCGACTCTTCTCAGCCAGCGGCAAGGCCCCGCCTGTCCCGATCCTCTCATCATCAATCAAAATGATTTCTCTGATCCTTATGAGTTCACGCTACCAGCATTTCTCAATCCAGCATATTCTCAGGGAGCTAATACGTCTAATTTCTATGAGCCTACCCGGATTTTTCAGGAGGATATGAAGATGTCACGTCAACACTTTTACCATACTGAAAAAGGAATTCGCGATGCGGTCTTTTCATTTTTGATGCAGCAGTTAATTGCTGTTCTTGTCTGCCCTCTTTTGTTAACGTTCTATGTGCTGTTCACGAACTTCGTACCGTTTCTCAATAAGCTTTTAGAAGACCCGGGAGTAATTGCAATCCCTTACCTGTTGTGCGCTGGTGGTTTTTTCTTTGGCTATCGGTTCCCCCGATATATGGAATATGGCTATAGCTGTGCGGTTTGGACTTGGATCTTGCCAGTACTCTTAGTTACTTACTCTTCGTTTGTGGGACCCGGTCAGGCCGGCACACGAGAAAGCATTCTGCAGTTCTTGGGTGTCAAACCCGATAACCATAACCTGGAGGAAGGACTCTCGCTGGTTTTTCTCATTGTTCCTACGTGGTCGTCCATCGCCTATTCCCTAGGAGCCCTCATCAAGCTGAAAAAAGGAGTGGGTAAAACGGGGCCAGGTAAATCGGGGCCAGGCACTCCATTGCTCAATTTGTGAGAGAAGGAGCGGGCGGATAGCACAATGGATGCAAGATGGCAAGAGTCGCGCGGATCGTAGTTCCGGGAATGGCATTCCACGCAGTGCAGCGGGGGAATCATCGCGAAACGGTGTTCTTCAGTGACCGGGACCGGGAGATCTTTCTGGCGATTTTACAGGAGTACGCGGAGCGCTACCGTCTGCGAATTCTCGGTTATTGCCTGATGGGCAATCGCTATCATGTAATTTGTCTTCCTGACCGGAAGAATTCGATGGCTTCCGCGTTGGGACGTGCCAACGCGGAGTACTCGCGGTGGGTTCACATTCAGCGGCGTCAAAATGGCCAGCTTTGGCAAGGACGGTATCGCTCCTGCCTGCTGGATGAGCCGCATTTATGGAATGCATTTCATTACATAGAACGGAACCCAGTTCGGGTTAGTATCTACTTGCAATAGTTAGCGTGTTTATAAATACTGGGGCATGCGCCAGCCTTAGGCAATCATTCACCTGACCGATTAGGAACGTGGGACGCTCGAACAGTGGACGCGTCGCGGCAAGAGCAAGCAGCGGTTAGTGGAATGGGCCAAGATCATCTTGTTGGCCCACGAAGGCCGTACGAACCAGCAGATTGCCGAGACTCTGACAACCCCGACGGCGCGTGTTTCGCGTGGTAAATCGGGGATGGGCACTCCCTCCCCCCGGACCACATTTCGCTTCGGAGACAGTTCGTTCAACTTCGGATCGCTCATCGCCTGAATCTGAATTAAAGGAGATGAGCTTTCCCCCCGCCTATTACAGTGCGCCCATATGCGCGATAATTACGGGAATGTCCCGGCTTCGTCAATGCGCCGATCGCCTCGGTAAATCTGGCGTCGCATCTTTCATCCTCGCCGTCCTCGCGCCCCTGTTCTACTTCACGGGCCTGCATTTCCTGCTATTCCTCGATGTCCTCGCCCTCTTCCCCCTGGCGGCCTGGCTCACGTTCGTCCTGTTGCGCTACATCCTGCGCAATTCTCTGTGGAGTCTTCGAAACCGCCTCCTCTTTGTCTATGGGCTGATCGGCGTTTTGCCGATGGCGCTCATCCTCCTCCTGGTCGGCCTGGGCGCATGGGCATTTTTCAACGAACTCGCCCTCTACCTGGTGACGACTGAGCTCAACCACCGCCTGGAAGCCATTCAGTTCGTACAGGAAAGAGTTCGTTCCATTCCACCGGATACCCGCCGCGCCGCCGCCCTCAGCATCGTCAGCAGTTTTCAAGGTTTCGTCCCCGGAGTTACCTTCGAGTTGCAAGATGAAACCGGAACCCATCGCTACCCGGCAAAGAGCCAAGTCCCCGAAGTTCCCCCCAACTGGCCCAATCGGAACGGCCTTCTGTACCACGCCGGCAAGTTTTACGAGACCTCCCATTTTCACGACAACTCCAGCAGTATTACGGCCATTGCGCCCCTATCCAGCGAGACCATCGAAAACCTGGTCCCGCATCTCGGCGTCATCGCTCTTTTTAGAGGCTTCGACGGCGGCGCTAGCCAAGGGAAGGATCCCAACCCAAATCCCGGAATTTCCTGGCGAAAAGGCAGCATTCCACCACCCGTCAATCGCTTCGATATCGCCCTATCCTGGGCTACTACCTGCGCGCACTATGACCTGAACGACCCTAACCAATCGCACTCTTCGGTACTGGTCGTGCAAACCCGGCCGTCTGCGGTAATTCGTGCTTTCTTTGCACGCAAAGAGCCTCTCCGCGGTGTATTGATGGATGTGTTCATCGGGATCGGCATCCTTTTCCTCTTTGTCGAGGTCGTTGCCGTGCTGGTCGGCTTCGCGCTAGCACGCCGCATGACCAATTCCGTCAATTATCTCTATAACGGAACGCGAAGCGTCATCCACGGTGACTTTGGAAACCGTATCCCGGTCCGCGCCCACGATCAACTCGGTGACCTCAGCCAGTCCTTCAACCAGATGACCTCCACTCTCGAACGCCTCTTCGCGGTCGAAAAAGAGAAGGAGCGCATGCAAACCGAGCTGGAAATTGCCCGCGAGGTTCAAAGCCAGCTCTATCCCAAAGAATCGCCCCCTGCCTGCGGCCTCCGTCTCACCGTTCGTTGCGATCCCGCCCGCATGGTTTCGGGCGATTACTACGATTACCAGGTTCTGGGCAAGCAGCGGCTGGCCTTCGCCATTGGCGACGTCGCCGGCAAAGGCATCTCGGCCGCCCTCCTCATGGCAACCCTGCAGGCGGCACTCCGTGCCCAGATAAATGGACGAGCGCCGCAGCATGAGAACGAGTGCAGTTCCGTCCCCGAACTCGACTGCGCCGCGCTCGTTACGCAACTGAACAAGCAAATCTTCGCCACCACAGCGCCGGAGAAATACGCGACCTTCTTTTTTGCTCTATGGGATGAAGAGACTTGCACGCTGACCTACACCAATGCCGGCCATCTGGCGCCTTTGTTGATTCGCAACGGAGAGGTAACGCCGCTTGATTCTAATGGGCTAGTCGTAGGGGCCATCGCATCCGCCCAGTACGACGAAAGCTGCCTCGCTATCCACCCCGGCGACCTTCTGGTCTGCTACACCGACGGCATCACCGAGCCTGAAAATGCCTACGGCGAAATGTTTGGAGAAGAACGTTTGATCGAACTGGTGAAGAAGCACGCTCACGAAGACGACCGCAATATTGTGCGCATCGTCATGGAAGCCGTTCGCGCCTGGACCGGAACGCCGGAGTTGTTCGACGATATGACCCTGTTGTTAGCCCGCCAGGTGGATCCCGCATGAAGATCCTTACCGCCGCCGAAATGCGCGAAGTCGACCGCCTCACGATTGAGCGCGGCATCCCGGGCCTGATCTTGATGGAGAATGCCGGCAGTCGCGTGGCCGATTTCCTTCGCGAAACATTCGCTCCCTTGGAAGATCACCGCGTCCTCGTGGTCTGTGGGAAAGGGAACAACGGCGGCGATGGATTCGTTATCGCCCGACAGCTCTTCACCCGCAAACTCTGCCGCGAGCTGACCGTTGTCGAACTCTTCGACCCCGCCGAGCTGAAAGGCGACGCGCTGGCGAACCGGCGAATGCTCGACGCTTGCGGCTGCCCCGTGACGCGCGGATTACCGAACGAACCCAATTGTGCCACGGTTGTCGTGGACGCCATCCTCGGTACCGGACTGAGCGGTCCGGCCAAAGCTCCGGCGCTCGACGCCATCCGAGTAGTGAACGAACGCTTTCCCCTCGCCAAAAAGGTGGCGGTCGATATCCCCTCCGGTCTGCCTTCCGACGAAACGAAGCCAACCGGCGAATTTGTCCGGGCGGACTACACCGTCACCTTCACGGCCGCGAAACGAAGCCAGGTCCTCTCGCCCATTTACGAGAACGTAGGTATCCTCAACGTTGTCCAAATCGGCACCCCACCCGAATATTGCGGAACGAACCCAAGCTTCAGGCTGAACCTCACCGAGCCGGACGATATTCGCCATCTGTTCTCTCCTAGGGTCCGTAACTCCAACAAAGGACTCTACGGGCACGTCCTGGTGGTCGGGGGTTCGTTTGGTAAAAGCGGCGCTCCCGCCATGACCGGCCTGGGTTCGTATCGCAGCGGAGCGGGCCTCGTTACCGTCGCCCTCCCCAAAAGCGCCCTGACGACTGTGGCTGCCGTCCGCCCGGAGTTGATGACTGAGCCGCTGGAAGAGACCGAATCGGGCCGAGTTCGTTTCGCAGAGTCCGGCCGCCTGCTCAAGATGCTCGAAACCATGACCGTCCTCGCGCTCGGTCCCGGCCTCGGCACCGAAGACGAGACCGTTCGTTTGGTAAAACGCCTGTACGCCGAAGCGGACGCACCCGCCGTAATCGATGCCGATGCCCTGAACGCCTTGGCTGGCGACCTACCGCGGACGGAGAAGGTTCGAATCTTGACGCCGCATCCCGGCGAGATGTCCCGGCTGGTGGGCAAGGCCACGAAGGAAGTGCAAGCCGACCGGCCCGGCGTCGCCCAGAAGCTAGCGAGTGAGAGCGGGGCAACGGTCGTTCTCAAAGGCGACCGGACCGTCATTGCATTTCCCGATGGTGAAACCTGGCTCGACCCCACCGGATCTCCGGCGATGGCCACCGGCGGAACCGGCGACATTCTTACCGGCATGATTGCCGGATTGATTGCCCAGCATCCCGATGACTGGAAGCGGGCGGTAGTCGCGGCGGTTTGGCTCCACGGGCGCAGCGGAAAACTTGCCGGCGACCACTGGGGCGAACAATCGATGATGGCATCGGATCTGCTTGCGTTCCTGCCCGCTGCCATGAACGAGGTACGCCCTGCGGTTTGAGACCCACTCCGGCGAGGAAACCCGTGCGTTAGGACACCGTTTCGCCCAACTCTTGCCGGATCAGGGCGTTGTATTGCTGATCGGCCAACTCGGGGCAGGGAAGACGACGTTAACGCAAGGAATCGTCGCAGGACGGGGTGCGGCACACGCCGATGATGTATCCAGTCCCACCTACACGCTCATTCACGAGTACGGCGACCCGGTGAGCGTCTATCACGTCGATCTATACCGCCTCGATACGCTCGAAGAAGTTCGCCGCCTGGGAATAGAAGACTTGTTCGATCAACCGGCCCTCGTCTTGATCGAGTGGGGCGAACGTTTTCCTGCCTTAATGCCTTCCGATCGCACTGAAATTCGTCTCACTCACGAAGGCGAAGACCGGCGGTCGATCGTCCTCAGCAGAAACGCATAGATGAAAGCCGTCTCCTTCAGTTTCTCGTAACGGTCCGACGCCCCGCCGTGCCCGGCATTCATGCTTGTCTTCAGAAGGAGCAGGTTCGCATCGGTCTTCATAGCGCGTAGCTTGGCCGTCCACTTCGCCGGCTCCCAATACGAGACACGCGGGTCGTTGAGTCCGGTCATCACCAGCAGGTTGGGGTAGGCCTTCTGCTGGACATTGTCGTAAGGCGAATACGACTTGATGTAGTCGTAATAGGGCTGCTCGTTCGCGTTGCCCCACTCCTCGTACTCACCTACTGTCAACGGTAAGGTCGGGTCGAGATCGGTGGTCAGCACATCCACAAACGGCACCTGCGCTACAACAGACCGAAAAAGATCGGGCCGCATATTCATGACGGCACCCATCAGCAGTCCGCCCGCGCTTCCGCCCTGAATGGCCAGACTTTGCGGGGAAGTGTAGCCGTTGTCGGTTAAATACTGCGCAACGTCGATAAAGTCGGTGAACGTGTTCTTCTTCTTGAGGATCTTTCCGTCTTCGTACCAGCCGCGCCCTAGTTCCGCGCCTCCGCGAATGTGTGCGATGGCGTAGGTGAAACCCCGGTCGAGCAGGCTAACCCGCTGCGACTGAAAACTTGGATCGATGTTGATCCCATACGACCCGTAGCCGTATAGCAAAAGAGGCGAGTTGCCGTCTCGAACCGCGTCTTTGCGGCGCACCAGCGATACGGGAATTCTCGCGCCGTCGCGGGCGGGAACGAAAATGCGCTCCGACTCATACCGGCTGGCCTCGTATCCGCCGAGTACGGGCTGTACTTTTTTCAGTTCCCGCGTTTGCGATGCCATGTTGTAGTCGAACACCGACGTGGGTGTCACCAGCGACGAATAGTGGAAGCGCAGTGTCTCCGTGTCATAGACAGCGTTCACGCCCGGATGAACCATGTATGCCGGTTCCTCGAAGTTGACGTAGTGACGCTCGCCCGTTTCCAGGTTCTGGATGAGAATGGCAGCGAGTCCGTTCCGGCGTTCGAATGCTGCGAGAAACCGCTTGAAGATCTTAACGTCTTCCAGAAAAACGCCTTCACGAGCCGGAAGAATCTCCTGCCCATTGCTGCTAAGCAAACGAAAATCCTTAGCCCCGTCGTTGGTATGAATATAGAAGGTATCCTCGTGCGTCTCCACGTCGTACAGAACGTTTTCACGTCGCGGCCAGATCACCTGAAAAGTGCCCAACGGATCTTCTGCACGCAAGAATTGCACTTCCGAGGTGATCTTGCTTTCGCTCTCAATCAGAATGTACGCGTCATCCCGGGACTTCGTCAGCGAGAGTTCGAACCGCTCATCGCGTTCCTCGTAAACAAGCGTATCTTCCGCAATTCCCAACTGATGACGCCAAATCCGGTACGGGCGCTTTGCTGCGTCGAGGGTGACATAGAAAAATGTCCGGTTGTCATTGGCCCAGGCAAACGAATAGTAGGTATTGGGGATTTCGTCACCCAGCAGCTCGCTTGTCCGAAGGTCTTTCACTCGAACGGTATAGGTTTCGTTACCGTCGGTGTTGGCCGAATAAGCAAGTAGTTGCTCGTCCGGACTGACCGCGAGATTGCCCAACGAAAAGTAGGTTTTCCCCTCAGCCAAATGATTCTGGTTGAGAATTACCTCTTCGCTTTCGTCGGCTAACGTCTTCCGGCAGAAGATCGAATAGGCTTTCCCTTGTTCGGTCCGGGAATAGTACAAATGCCTTCCCTTGCGGTAAGGAACATCCTGATCGGTCTCTTGAATACGGTCCAGCATCTCCTGATAAAGTCCGGCCTGTAGTTCCGCCGTGTCCGCCATTTCGGATTCGGCGTACCGGTTCTCTGCGTGAAGATACTCAATAACATCAGGATCGGCGTCCTTGTTGCGCAGCCAATGGTAATTGTCGAAACGGGTATCGCCCAGGACGGTAAGTTCCTGGGCGATTTTCTTTGCAAGCGGAGAATTTGCCAAAGACGATTATCGCTTCTATGCTCCGCTGGTGGCTTTCTTGTGTTCGTTCGGGCTGCGGTGTTCTTCTGTCTTGCCCATACTGGATTCTTCCACCGCCTGCGCGTCATCCTTGCCGAACGCTCCGTCAACATGTTCGGCGCGGCGTCCGGTCCCGTAATCCGGCCGGGACGCCGCCAGCTTCACCGACGTAGAGTGCTTTCCCGACTTTCCGGAAGTCTGCAGGCCGTCGATGGCCTCTTCGGCACTAGTGTCCATTTCGTCGTCCTGGGCAGGATGATTGTGACGGGTGGACTCGTCGGAATCAGGGTAGTTCATTTTTTCTGCCATGTGTGTTTCCTGTAACGGAGACCCGGAATCAGGGATTCCCGTTACGCTGTTGTAAGAATGGGAGGTAACGGGCCGGTCGAACGGCTTGTCTTCTAAGCGTATGGACACCATGAAGGGCGAAGTAGCGGGTTTCGCACACCTGAAAGAGTTGAAGCCGATATTGTCTTCGGGAGGACCGTGCATCAGCGCTTACGTGCCGCTGAGTTCTCTCCCGAACCATCAAGGAGCGAACGCTAATTTATTGAAGTGGAAAGAGTGCGTGCGCAGTCTGCAGCAGAAAATGGCGCAGCATGGCGCCGAGACGCGTGAGTTGGTGGAGTCGGTTGCCGACTGGGACAGCTTATTCGGAGGGGCAAAGCCGCAGGGGAAATCGGTTGCCGTATTCCGCTCGCCCGACGTTTTTCGGGTGGCATGGTTGGACGGGGAAGTGAACAGCCAAGCTGTGATCGGCCCACATTTTTATGTGCGGCCATTACTTCCGGAGTTGACGAAAGCAAAGACCTTTTACCTTTTGGCGCTGAGTCAGAAGGATATTCGCCTGCTGTGCTGCAACTCCAACCACTCCGAGGAAGTGGCCCTCTCCACGCGAGGCGTGGCGACTAGTTTTGACCAATACATGAATCCGGTGAAGCCCGATCACACGCAGAACCTCGGCGCGAGTGCGGGGCCCTCGTCGGGTTCTTCGAAGGGAGTTTTTGCCGGCACGAGCACGGAAAAAGAAGACCGGGATAAGTACCTATCCCACTTCTATAAACAGATCGATCGTGCGGTAAACGATGTGCTACGGGGCAAGACGGAGCCGCTGGTCATGGCTGGGGTCGATTATGAGCTCTCGCTATATCGTGATGTCAATTCCTATCCGAATCTGTCGGGCGAGGCTGTTCATGGAGCGCCGAATGGGCTGAAGTCGGGCGAAATGCATGCACGCGCCATCGAGGCAGTTTCGCGGGATTACCAGAGCAAATTGGATGACGCCCTCGCAACCTATGACCATAAAGTGGGAGCAGGCGCGACGAACCGGTTGCGTGATATCGTCACGGCCGCGCATGATGGGCGCGTGCTGACGCTGTTTGTGTCCGATACGTTGGGGCAAACGGGATCGTTCGACGAATCCACCTATTCCATGAAGGGCCGGGAGACTGGCTCGGCGGAAGACGAAGACCTGGTGAACGACGCAGTGGTGCAGGCGATATTGCATGCCGGGCAGGTGTTTGTAGTTCCCAACACGAAGATGCCGAACGGAGCTCCGGTGGCCGCTACGTACCGGTTCTGAAGCGATAGACCTACTCGAAAACAGACCACTATCGACATCAGTTAAAACGCTATATACTACGAGTGCCGCTCAGTAGCGGCACTTTCCTCTCCACGGTGAGACTCTCATGCGTTCTTTGCTTCTGTTTGCCATTCTGGCTGGGCTTGGCACCGCGAATGCCGCTCCGGCCCCAGTAATATCTCAGGGCTCGGTGACCGTCCTTCTCGATTTTGAGCAGACTCATTCCCAAACTTCTCTAGCTGCCATGAAACGCGAGTTAAAGAGCATTATGGACAGCGCGGGAATGTCAGTCGATCTGCGCTTAAAAGATCAGGTGGCGGAGAATGCGCAGTTCCAACGGCTGTTGCTTTTCAAAATGAAGGGAGCCTGTACGATGAGTGCGCTGCCCATCGGCGCGCTTTCGGACGAACGGGGGCCTCTGGCAATGACCTACTCTAGCGATGGCCAACTTCTTCCCTTTGGCGAAATCGAGTGTGACCGGGTGCGGGAATCGCTGCAGCGGACGCTCGGCCGGGGCAACCCGAAGGGCAGTCAGACGGCCTACGGAACAGCCCTGGCGCGAGTAATGGCTCATGAGATGTACCACATGATTGCTAATTCCAAGGCTCATACGAAGGAAGGAGTCACCCGGGAGAGTTTGTCATCCTGGGATTTGCTGGAACGACAATTGCCTCTTTCGGATAGAGCAGAGGCAGCGGTTCGGAATGGTCTGCAGAGTTCCAGATAAACTTTTGGCACGGCGATCTCTGAGAACAGTTTTGGTAACAGCTCCGTCGAGCTAAAACGGCTTCTTGCGCAACGTTCGCGCGATGCCGGTGAGAACAAGCAGCAGGAAGGCCGTGGCCATCAGGCCCAGGGCGGCAGGCTCAGGTGCAAAAGCCGCCTGAACATCGTTGTAAGCAAGATTCGCCACGAGGGCGTCGGCCGCAGTGGTCGGATGTTCACCATCCCAGAAGAGATAGGTATTGGGATTCGCGCCGAGCACGCCTTGTGCCGGATCCGTGAGGTTGGAGAATCCGTAAGCGGACGGGTCCGCGAAGATCTGGCTGAACAGCGAATAAACGTCAACAGGGATGATGTTGATCCCGTACTGCGATTCCAGTTGGGGAATGGCCTTGGCGGACGCCGTGTTGAAGGCGACTGCTTCCGCGTTCAGGGTGGCGCTGACCGTAGGACCTAATTTCGTGGCATCAGGAACTTCTCCCAATTGAGGAAGATTGAGCCACAGAAAATTCTTGGCTCCGCTGGCGGCAAGCGTAGAGATGTTCGCCGCGATGTTAGACGCCGCTGTCAGCGGATTCTTCTGTCCCAAAATGTCGTTGGAGCCTGCCCAGAACGTGTAAAGGGCACCGGGTGAAACTTTGGACGTCGCCGAAAAGAGCGCGACTTGCTGATCGGTATAGGGAACTGCGGTCAGCGAGCCGGTGAAAGCGGAGTTGGACCCGGTGAGGGCCGATGCGACGGCATAATTCGTCCCGCCGGCGAGAAACGGCGCGGGATCGGTGAGATTCATTTTCGAGGCGAACTGGTCAACCCAAAGGCCAGTGGGCGAACTGGTGGAAGGACTCGTATCCGGGCCGTCGGTAAACCTGCCGTTCTGATAGGCAGGCGCGCCGCCGACCAACCCAGCAGTACCGAGATAGGCGTTCCCCGTATCCGAGAGGCTGTCGCCGAACACCACCAACTGATTGATGGGAAGCGCCAATGCCGCCGAAAGGGGAAGCACCATGAAGACGCTGGAGAGAAGCACCAGTTTTCTACGCATGTTGGATTGGCCTTATCGTATAACACTCTGTTCCAGGAAAGTGCGTACGTACCGTACTGGGTATTTACCGGGTATTTAAATCCAAGCTGCTGGTAGGCCACAGCTTCACCGGCCACCCGGTGGTGTTTTTGAAATAAGACCGCAGTGGGAGATAGCATCTATCTGGTACATCGCTGTCTCCTGCGCGCCCTGAATGCGGCAGACCTGCGTAAGATTGTTAACACTGATGCTCGGTTACGGAATTTTTTAGCTCTTTCACGTAGCACAGTAGCCGCAACGATGTTACACTCCTCTTAAGCTATTAGCTGTTCATGGCTGTCTATCCGTTCTCGGAGTAGACCCAACCCCATTTGAACAGTGTGTCCATTGTTGGACAACCCCGCTCTTTGTTGCAGCGACCACGGCGGCCCGGTGTGCCTGGCCCTATGCCGGTCAGAGTTGCCGGCGACTACAACAAAGGAGATTTGGGGTGTTGCTTACCATCAGGGAAAAATCGATTTTAAGATGCGTGCCGTTGCTGGTGCTGGCGGCGTGTGGACTATTTGGGCAGTCCTATCAGGGCGGCGTGCGGGGCACCATCACGGACGCACAGGGCGCTTCGGTAGCTGACGTGCGCGTAACATTGACCAACATTGGCACTAATGTATCGCGCGATACGTTGACAAACAGCGGGGGTCAGTATGTGTTCAATACTGTCGATCCAGCGACTTACACGATTACAGCGGAAGCGCCGAGCTTCAAGAAGTTTGAGCGGGAAAATGTCGCGGTGGCGACACAGCAATTTGTGACGGTGGACATGAAATTAGAGCTCGGATCTGTATCGCAAAGCGTTATGGTGACCGACGAAGTACCTGTGGTTGATAACGCGGATGCCTCCAATGGGCAGGTGATCGACTCGCAGAAGCTGACGGATTTGCCGAATTTGGGAAGAAACCCGTTTCTACTGTCGAAGTTATCTACCAATGTTGAGCCGGTCGGCGACCCGCGATTCAACCGGTTTCAAGACCAGAGCGGATCATCCGCCATCTCCATCGCCGGAGGACCAATCCGAGGGAACAATTACTTGATCGACGGAGTTCCCATTACCGATTCGGAAAATCGCGCGGTGATTATTCCTTCTATCGAGGGAACGCAGGAGATGAAGTTACAGGAGAATACGTACGACGCCACGATGGGTCGCACGGGCGGCGGCGTTTTTAATACGCTGCTGAAGTCAGGGACGAATGACCCGCACTTTTCTCTGTTCGGCTACACGCGGCAGACGGATTGGCTTGCAAACAATTTCTTTTACAACGCCACCAACACGCCGCGGCCGGATACACCATTTTATAACTGGGGGGGATCGTTTGGCGGCCCGGTGGTGATCCCGAAAATCTATAACGGCAAGGATAAGACTTTTTTCTGGATCGTGACGGAAAGCTATCGTCAAAAATCGCCGCAATCGGACCAATATGACTTGCCGACGGCGGCTGAACGAGCGGGTGATTTTTCGCAGAGCAAGTTTGCACTGTACGACCCGACATCGACGCATGCCTGTGGGGTAGCCGACCATTGCCCGGCTGGTGTCACCTCGGTGAGGAATCCGTTCCCGGGGAATAGGATTCCCTCAAGCCAGATAAATCCCGTGGGTGCAGCAGTGATGGGATATCTGCCGATGCCGCAGACAGGGCTGGTGGATGGAAACAATTTTACGGGGACCGATACGTTAACCGATAGGGCCGATGAGTATATGGCGAGAGTCGATCACCAATTGCTTTCGTGGTGGAAATTGAACGGTTCTTATCTTCACTATAAGAGCACCGAGCCGGGCGGGAATACGCTGGGAACTGTCATCGCGGCGAGTAACGCCACGCCGTACATGCTGTACCGGAAAGTGGATGCGACCCAGGTGAACAGCGTGATGACGCCGAACGCGACCACCGTGATTAGTGCCCGGTTCGGTTTCAACCGGTTCCCAAACCAGACGGATCCGATTAACCAGGGCTTTAATCCTTCGACTCTTCATCTGCCCACGAGTTATTCGAATGCTATTCAGTCGCAGTATTTCCCGGAATTCGACCTGCTGCAAAGCAATCCGAATAATTATTTCAGCAGTGTTTCTCCTAGTACGGCTGTCTTCTATTCGAGGAATGCTTTGTTCAGTGTGGCGAAGTATGTGGGGCGGCATAGTCTTACCTTCGGGTTCGATTATCGTGCTATTCACACAGACTTTACTGACCTTACCGATGCCGCAGGAGATTTCCAGTTCAATGGGATCTTTACCGAGCAGTATCCCAATGTCAGCGGAAGCGGGTCTGACTTCGCGGACCTCTTGCTTGGGGATCCGTACACGGGGCAGGTAAATACAACCACAAAGCTGTTCCTGCACGTGAACTACTACGCCGGATACATACAAGACGATTTCCGGGTTAGTAACAAATTGACCTTGAACCTGGGATTGAGGTACGAATATGAAACCGGGGTATCGGAAAACAACAACCATTTAGTTGTGGGGTTCAATGGGAACGTTCCGAATCCGCTGGCCGAGACGGTTAGCGGCATAAATCCCATGGGCCTGGTGCAGTACGCCGGCGTGAATGGCGCGTCTACTGCCTGCTGCAGCCCGTCCACGACCAAGTTCGGACCACGGATCGGGGCGGCTTACTCGCTGAATGAGAAGACGGTGATTCGAGGTGGTTGGGGTATGTTCTATGCGCCCACGTTCTTCGACTCGAACTCGGCGGTGGCGCTCGGCTATACGCAGGTGACTCCGTATGTGGCAACCAACAACGGTTATGCAACACCTGCAAATAGTTTGAGCAATCCGTTTCCGGCGGGCGTGCAACAGCCGGTGGGGAACTCACAAGGAGGATTAACCGGTATCGGGTCGAACTTTAGCTATCTAAGTCAGGATAGAGGGTCGGGAGTTGTGTATCAGTACTCGATCGACGTGCAGAGGCAGTTGCCCTACAACATCGGACTAGAAGTTGGGTATATCGGATCCCTTTCCAGGAACTTACAGAGTAGTTCCACCTCCGACGGCGGCTATAACATCAATCAGGTTCCGGATCAATATCTGCCGCTTGGTTCGCAGTTGGGAAGAGCGGTGGCGAATCCCTATTACGGCAATGGCGGGAAGGGAATCATCGGATCACCGACGGTAGCCTATTCGCAGTTGCTCCAACCTTACTCGGAGTATGGAAGTATTAAGGAGTTTACAAATCCAAGCCGGGCGAGATATGATTCAATGATAGTAAAGGCGCAGAAACGGCTGAGCGCGGGCCTTACTTTTCTGTCTGCTTTTACGTGGTCGAGAAATATGGACAATGAGTTTGCCGGTTCTAATTTCTTCAGCGGTAGCTCCAGCGCTCCCCAAGATGCGTACAACTTGGCCGCCGAGTACAGTCTTGCACTATCCGACACACCGCTGCGATGGGCGAATACCGTTTCGTACACCCTGCCGTTTGGCAAAGGGAAGACCTTTCTTAACGGGAGCAAGTGGCTCGACTACGCTGTAGGCGGCTGGCAGTTAAACCTCACGAATATCTACCAAAGCGGGTTTCCGCTGGCCATTTACCAGAGCAGTAACAATAATTCAAATTTAGGCACGGGAGTGCAGAGACCGAATGCGACTGGTGTCAACCCGTCGGAGCCGGGGAGCGTGGAGGCCCGGCTGAACGGTTACATCAACCCGGCTGCGTTCGCGACCGCCGCGCCCTATACCTTCGGAAATCTTGCGCGCACGATCCCATATAGGGGACCCGGAATGAAGAATTGGGATGTGTCGCTGTTTAAGAAGTTTGCGATTACCGAAAAGTTCAATGCAGAGTTTCGTGCCGAGGCGTTGAACGCTTTTAACTCACCTTTGTTTCCGAATCCAAATACTAAGTTCGGAAGCAGTTCGTTTGGGACCATTACCAGCCAAGTCAACTTCGCAAGGATGCTGCAGCTTGGGGTGCGGTTCTATTTTTAAGTGATGTCATGAGCAGGGCCCCGTCGCCGCTGTTTAGTCCAGAAACAGTATCTAACCAGCAGTAAGGAGACACTATGTCATCGATTTTAAGCGCCGAACAGAAAGAGGACTTTGTCCGGCGCGGATTTTCACGCAGAAACTTTGGACGAATTGCTTCTGTGTTGACGGCGGGCGCGGCTCTTCCGTTTTACAACGAGCGAGCACTGGCGCAGCTTTCCATGGTGAAGAACATGCCGGCGGGCGCCGTGAAGATTAACGCGAATGAGAATCCGATGGGGCCCTGTCCAGAGGCCGCCGACGTGATGTACAGCGCTATTAAGCGAGGGGGGCGCTACGAGTATGAAGATATGTACGCCCTGGCGCAAACCCTGGCGGAGCAGGAAGGCGTCAAGTTCAGTTATAAGCCCGCCGAGAGTTATGTCACGATTTATGCGGGATCGAGCGCGCCGTTGCATCAGGCGGTGCTTGCGTACTGTTCAAAGGACCGGCCATTGGTGAAGGCGGACCCGGGCTATGAAGCCGGGGAACGCGCGGCGAAGTTCATTGGAGCGGGCGTGGTGAATGTTCCTTTGAGAAAGGGAACTTACGATCACGACATTAAAGGAATGCTGGCGGCGGCGCCGAACGGCGGGTTGTTTTATGTGTGCAATCCGAATAATCCGACGGGCACAATCACCAGCAAGGCCGACATTGATTACTTGGTCGCCAATAAGCCGAAAGGCTCGGTGGTGATGGTCGATGAAGCGTACATTCATTTCTCGAAGAAAGCGGAGCGCTGCACGGACTTAGTGGCTCAGGACAAAGATGTGATTGTTCTGCGCACTTTTTCGAAGATTTACGGCATGGCTGGGCTGCGCGCGGGCGCTGCACTGGCACGGCCCGACATGCTGGCGAAGGTACAGGGATGGACGGCAGGCATGATGCCGATCACAGCCATGGTAGGCGCCGACACCAGCTTGAAGCTCAAAACTCTGGTTCCTGAACGGCGAAAGATCATGGACGACATCAAAGATGATACGTTCAGTTTTCTCACGGCTAAGAATGTGGAGTTCATCCCGACTGAGAGTAACTGCTTCATGATGAATGTGAAGCGCCCGGGCAAGGAATTCTACATGGATATGGCGAAGCAGGACGTGTACATTGGCCGGGTATGGCCGGTATGGCCTAACTGGGTTCGCGTTACAGTCGGTTCCAAGGACGACATGACGAAATTCAAACAGGCTTTTGCTAAGGCTTACAGCGCATAGAGTTAAAAGTAAGTTGCTGGGCTGGAAACAAAGTCGTTCAGAGGCTTTGTTTCCGGCCCGGTTATTAAGTTCCAAAGAGCCGGTTCCCTAACAACGTCGGTTTTGGCCGGACTGCCCCGTTGCACCAGAAGAGTGTCCTTTGCGGCACTCGTGTGTGTATTGAGTCAAAGGGGGCAGTGTTGTTTAAGTCGTTTCATTTAAAGTACGGCTTTCGAGATCTCGCCGGAGACCTGTCAGGCGGAGCGATTGCCGCGCTTATTGCGCTGCCCTATGGTTTAGCCCTGGCGAGCATGATGGGGCTGCCGCCGATACTGGGCTTGGTGACTTCGATTGCGACGGCGCCCATTACGGCGTTGCTGGGCCGGAATCCTGTTTTGATCGGAGGCACGGCGAGCGCCACAGTTCCATTCATCGCAAAAGCCGTGCAGGCGCAGGGCGTGGGCGGGGCCGCGAAGGTCTGCATGGCGGCTTCGGTCTTCATGATGGTCTTTTGCGTGTTGAAACTGGGAAGGCACATTCAAAAGATTCCGCAAACGGTGGTGACGGGCTTTTCCTGCGGTATTGGCGCAATGATGTTCCTGTCGCAATTAGGCGTGATGATGGGCGTAAAAGCGAACATTGATCGCACCTCAAATAACATGCTGTACCAAAGCTGGCAAGTGTTATCGCACGCCAGCCACATGCAAATCAGCGCGGTGATTATTAGCGTAGCCGTCATTGCCGTCGCGATTCTCTCGGCTCGCTTCCTCCCGAAGGCACCCGCTCCATTGGTTGGGGTGATTGTTGCTGTGGGGGTGGCGGCCGTATTTGGTCTGCATCAGAAGGAGGTCGGGAGATTGCCGCTGGAAATTCCGCCGTTTGCGGGCTTTGCGTGGCGTTCGACCGATGTCTGGGGTGTGTTGCCTGACGCCTTCGGACTGGCTTTTGTTTCTTCGGTCAACATTCTGATTACGTCGCGAGTGGTAGAGCACTTTCGTGGACGTCATAAGCAACTGAAGCGGAGCGATGCGGATGCGGAACTGGGAGCGTATGGGATCGCCAATCTGTTTGCGGGGATGTTGGCGGCTCCGATGAGCGTGGGCATTCCCGCGCGCAGTTTGGCGAGCGTGCGGTCGGGTGGTACGACCCGCCTGTCCAATCTATTTCACGCGGTTTTTATTTTGGGATTTATCAGCCTAGGGGCGTCCTATATTGCGCATGTTCCGATTCCGGCGCTGGCCGGTGTTACGGCATATATCGGGATTTGCCTGCTCGAATGGGGCACATGGCGAAGGCTGCCTAAGATGAACAGGGTGGATGCGCTGGCGTTTCTCACGACGGCCGTGGCGGTGCTGGTAGTGAATGCAATTCTTGCCGTGGCGATTGGGTGCGCGTTCTACGCCGTGCGTTATTGGTACGAGAAGCTGAATAGGCGCGTGGCCCAAGATGACGGATTGAGGAAGATGGCGGTGGGTGCGAGATAATCCCCCCGACCTACATGACGGTATTCAGTTCGCGCCAGGTTTTACGCTGCGATTCGGCGACGCCCGGGCAAGTGATTTCGCCGCCGTAGGTGTTTACGCCTTCCTTCACGGCATTGCTTTCTTCGCAGGCGCGCTCCAGGCCTTTGTTGGCGAGAGCAAGCAAATAGGGGACCGTGGCGTTGGTCAATCCGAAAGTCGACGTGTGAGGGACCGCAGCGGGCATATTGGAGACGCAGTAATGAAGCACGCCGTCGACATGGTAGATGGGATCGGTGTGGGTAGTGGCATGCGAGGTCTCGAAGCAGCCGCCCTGATCGATGGCGACATCGACGACCACCGCGCCTTGTTTCATATTGGAGATCATGTCGCGGCGGACGATTTTGGGGGCTGAGGCTCCGGGGATGAGCACGGCTCCGATGACGAGGTCGGCTTCGCGAGTGGCGTCGCGGACAGTATGGGTGTTGGATGCCAGGGTGCGGATGGAATTGAAATAGACATCGTCGAGTTCGCGCAGACGATTCAAGCTACGGTCGATGATGGTGACGTTCGCGCCTAAGCCGACGGCCATTTTGGCGGCATTATGCCCGACGATGCCGCCTCCGATGATGAGGACGTTGGCGGGCGCCACGCCGGGGATGCCGCCCAGGAGGATGCCCCGACCGCCGTTAGGCCGTTCGAGGTATTGCGCGCCGACTTGGACGGCCATACGGCCCGCGACTTCGCTCATGGGCGTGAGAAGGGGCAGGGAGTTGTCGCGCTCGCGGATGGTTTCGTAGGCTACAGCGTTGACGCGGGATTTCAGGAGCGCTTCGGTGAGTTCGGGGAGCGGCGCGAGGTGCAGGTAAGTGAAGAGAATCAGGCCCGGGCGAAAAAACGAGTATTCCGAGGACTGCGGTTCCTTGACCTTCACGATGAGATCGGACTTACTCCAGACCTCGGCGGCGTTGTCCAGGATGAGCGCTCCGGCTTGCTCGTAGTCCTCGTCGGGTATGGAACTGCCAATGCCCGCACCAGTCTCGACCAGCACGTCATGACCGCTTTCGAGCAAAGCCGTGACCATGCTGGGCACGCAGCCGACGCGGGTTTCATGATCTTTGATTTCTTTCGGTACGCCGATGACCATCCGGAGACTCCCTCTACTGTGTATTGTGACCGAAATGCGCGTTAGATCGCTTACTTATTTGGGGTAACTTACTTCGCAGGGGCGGATACGTCAGGGAGTGGTGTTTGTTCGGTGGGTGGAGGCGGCGGTTCGGTAGTGGGAATGGCTCCTGCGAGGGCGCCAGGCGAAAGATTGCTGCTGTCGTGCCTTGCGCCGAGGCCGAGTGAATTCAGCGAGAGGGCGTTGATTTTGCCTTCGTTATCGGGAATTTTTTGGTCGGTCTGAAAGCGCCGGAGCGCGTCGACGGAGTCAGCTCCCCACACACCGTTCGCGTCGCCTTTGAAGTAGCCGCGGGTGGCGAGCGCCTGCTGGATCTGCCGATAGCGCTCAGGATCGGGATGCAATTGATAGCTGGGAGCCAAAGCGAGATGCCGGGTGCGGCGACCCCGGCGGGAACGGGTATGACCGATGGTCGGGGATGACGAGGATACTTTCGCCGCCTTGGCATGCGAATGCTTTTGCTCTGCCGGAGCGGCGGCCAACGGTAACATGAGGGCGGCTAGCTCCAGCAACGTGAGTGCAACGGCACATCTCATTGCGACAATTTCAGTCTAGCAGCGACATGGGTTTTGCACGGCTGCGAACGGGAAAAAATTTATTTCGAACTCTCGATGGCTCGCTTCAGCTTGTGGACGAGATGTTCGGCCACCAAGTGCGAACCTCCTCGCTTGAATAAATCGTCGTGACTGCCGGCTTCATCGGACCAGAGCATCACTTTTCCGGTCCGGTCGAGGAGTGAAACCATGATCTCGTTGCTTGGACGCGGTTCCGGACCGGCAGTAAAGCCACGGGGAAAAAGACCGCCCGTACCAGGTTCAACGAGGATGCCGTCGGCTTCACGCCGGTCGAGCACCACCGATACTTTATCTTTGAATTGCTTGTAGATTTCATTCCTGACGTATTGATCGAGGCTGTCCGGCATTCTAGCGACGTAGATTCGGCGAACTTGACCGAGGCTCTGCTGCCCGGCGGCGTTTACGAAAGAACACGCCAACAGAACGGCAAACACGGGTTTAAGGAATTGCATGATGATCCAGGGAAAACAGGAATCCTCATTTTGACTTAATCGGAAGCAATTAAACAAGAGCCAGCCTGATGTTTTATTCGCCGCTGTGACGGCGAAAGGCGGAGAGAATAGACTTAGTGAAGAAGCGATGATTATTTCGATGAAACTTCATGCGACGAAGACTGAGGTAGAGGCGGTCTTCGAGCGCATACGGGATTTCGGCTACAAGGTGCATTCCATTCAGGGCGACGAGCGCGTGGTGATCGGCGTGGTGGGCGTGGGAGATGTCACTTCCTGTCTGGAGTCGTTGGAGGCTATGCCGCAGGTGGAAAGGGCGGTCCGTATTTCTGCTCCCTATAAGTTTGTCAGCCGGGAGTTTCAGCAGGCGAAGTCGCGGATTGTAGCGAACGGGACGGAGATTGGGGGCGACCGGTTTGTCATGATGGCCGGACCGTGCTCGGTGGAAAGCGAGAAGCAGATCATCGAAACGGCCATTGCGGTGGCGAAAGAGGGTGCGACTTTTCTACGTGGCGGCGCGTTCAAGCCGCGAACCTCGCCGTATGATTTTCAGGGCATGGAGATTGCCGGACTGAAGCTGCTGAAAAAGGCCAAAGAAGAGAGTGGGCTGGGAATTATTACGGAAGTGATGAGCGACCGGGATGCCGAGATGGTGGCGGAGTATGCCGATATTTTGCAGATCGGCGCGCGCAACATGCAGAACTTCGCGCTATTGAAGGTGCTGGGGAAAGTGAACTGTCCGGTGATGTTGAAGCGCGGGCTAAGTTCCACGATCAAGGAATGGCTGATGTCAGCCGAGTACCTGGTGGCGCACGGCAATCCCAACGTGATTCTGTGTGAGCGCGGGATTCGCACGTTTGAAACGGCGACGCGAAATACGTGCGATATCAGCGCGATTCCGGTGTTGAATGAGCTTTCGCATTTGCCGGTGATGCTGGATCCGAGTCATGCCACTGGCAAGCGAAGCCTTGTCCCGGCGCTTTCCAGAGCGGGCGTGGCGATTGGCGCCGATGGACTGATTGTGGAAGTTCATCCGAATCCGGAGAAGGCCGTGAGCGATGGGGCGCAGTCGTTAACGCTCCGCCAGTTTGCGGAGATGATGCAGGAATTGAAACCTTACATGGAGCTATGGCGCAGTGCGCGCGTTGCCGAGATGGCGACGGCGTAGGATCGGCGGTAACGGTTGATTTCGCGCTTGAAGCCTTTGTGGGCCGGGTTGGTTGTTGCGGGGATTATCTGCCTTGCGGTGTTTGGAATCGATGCTTACCGGCATCGCTTTGTGCGGTCCCATGCCGATATGGTTGCTTTGTTGCCGCAAGGGGACTGGACGGTTTTTTTTGCGGACTTCGGGCTGCTGCGGCGGGCGGGGATTTTGGAAGTGCTGGCGGGAACGAAGGCCTCGGGGGATGCGGAGTATCGGACCTTTGTGCGGGAAACGGGGTTCGATTACACGCGGGATATTGAATCGTTGGCGGGCGCTAGTGACGGATCGCAGATGTTTTTTATCGTACGGGGGCGGTTTGCCTGGAGGCAGTTGCGCCGGTATGCCCTGAACCATGGCGGTGCGTGCAGTGGCGATTTCTGCGATGTGCCGACGTCTCAGCCGGGCCGGTGGGCGTCGTTTCTGCCGGTGCAGGGGAACGTGATCGGGCTTGCGGTGAGCGTGGATAAAGACGCCGCCTATCGGCTTTCGCCGCGCCGGGATAGGACGGTTCCGCCCATCCCGAAGCAGCCGGTTTGGATGAAAATGTCCCATCGCGTGTTGGAGCATCCGGAGGGCTTGCCGGTGATGGCGCAGATTTTTGCGATATCACTCGCGCCCGCGGACAGGGTGGTGTTTTCGCTGGGGCCGAGCGGGAATCAGGAGACTCCGTTTACGCTGGAACTGGATGCGGAGTGCGCGACGGCAGCGAGGGCGAATGTGGTTCTCGGGCAGATGAAGACGGAGACGAAAATGCTAGGGGCGGAGCTGGCGCGTGTGCATGAGCGGGTGACCCCGGGTGATTTAACGGGTTTACTGGCGTCGGGAGCGTTTCTGGAAAACGGAGATCGCGTAGTGGGGAAGTGGCCGGTCTATCGGCAGTTGCTGGCTTCGCTGCAGTAAGTCGTCGCTTCTTCGGAGTTGACTACTTCGGGTTATCCCCCAGGTAATTGCGAAGAGTCATCACACGGCTTCGCACGATATACTTCGGTCCATCGGTTCCTTGCAGCCACGGGTCAGATTGTCGTCTCCGTTGATACGGCTCCTGATCGCGCGCGTGAAGACTTTCCAGAGACAGCGTAGAGGTGGCCGCTCCACCCCGATTATTAAGTCAGCACGGGGGAGGCGTAAGGCGAAAGTGTGGATCGCATAATTGCCGTCGGTTATCCATGCATCACCGGAAATCGCTTCAGTGAGACTCGATCGGGAACGTCTTGATCGGGAGAGCGCCGTTCAGGCTGCCAGTAAAGCGCATCCAGATGGACGACAGGTGTTCCAAGCCGATCGTCGAGGCGTCGCGCGAACGTGGAGTTGCCATTGCCAGCCGAGCCTAGGATGACAAATTCGCCTCATCCCTGACTGTTGCGGCATGTGGCGACTATCGGAGGATGGGGAATGTCGGTTGCTCCATTCGCATTCCACTGGGTAGCTCCAGCTCCGGCATCGGCTTTGCGTGAAACAGGCGGCGGCAGGGCACAGCGATCAAACGCGACATCAAATTTGCACGACTTTTGCGGGCGCTGTCGCTGCTGATGCCTGTTTTGGCATACATCTGCCGATAGAGTTTCGAAATGAAGACAAAGGCGAGGCGGTAGCGAAGAGAGGTCGCGCACCGGGAGCGCTTCCAGGTGGAACTCCAGTCGTAGAAACGGTCCCAGACGCCTTGCGTGCGTTCGCGGATCTCTTCCGAGCTCATGCTGGGATGAGGCGTGAACATTTTGGGCCGTTTGTCTTCCGGAATCAACCAATAGCGCGTGAGGGGGATGTCTCCGACCATCTTCGGATGCGCTTCCTCCGATTTCTCCCAGCGCTCAAAATCCACCGTTCCCGGAAAAGGCGTCATCATGACAAATTGCGCGAAGGTGATGTCTGCCTTTTTAGCGAGGGCGGCGGTTGCTTCGAACGTATCGGGCTTGTCGGTCGGCAGGCCGAAGATGAACGAGCCGAGGACGTGGACGCCATGATCACGGAAGGTTTGCAGTTGATGAATCAAGTTGTCGCCGGAGAGGTTGAAATCCTTGTAGACGGCCTTCAACCCTTCCGGGGTGACTGCTTCCACACCGACGAGCGCTCCCTTGATACGCGCTTTTTTCATGGCGTCCAGGAACTCCGTATCTTCCGCGGCCTCCATCGTGATTTGCGTAAAAAACACCATATCGTGGGGTAGCTCCGCGAGACGGGCCATGAGGGCGAAGCGCTCGGCGCGGATGTCCTGTAATTGCTGGAGCCGGGTGGAATTCCCTTGCCGCTCCGCTAGCCTGATGTCGGTGAGGGTGACGGGATAGAAATTGTCGTCGGCAAGGGCGATGAAGCGAAAGCCCCGACGGCGAAGTTGGACGATCTCCTCAACAACGACGTCGGAGGCGCGTTGACGGGGACGCTGGCCGTCGGTGCGCCACACAGAGCAGAAAGAGCAGTGCTTCGCACATCCCCGGACGGTCTGTACCGAGGCCCACATGTAGCGGTCCTTGGGCATGAGATCCCAGCGAGCGGGAAGGAACTGGTCCGGTTCGACGCGCCCTCCTTCGTAAATAGGCTGAGGCGTTTGACTCAGGCAGTTCCGGACGGCCTGCGCCCAGACTACGTCGCCATCGCCTTTGACCACGGAATGCGCACTTCCCCGCTCCAGCGCTTCTTGGGGATACAGGGTGGCGTGAATGCCTCCGTAGATGACCCAGGCACCCCGTTCGCGGGCTATTTTCCCTAGCTCGTAACCGCGCAAGGCGTTGCCGGTATGAATGCCGATACCCACGACGTCTCCGGCTTGAATGGAGGCGGGATCGAGTTGTTCCAGAGTTTCGTCACAGATTTTCGGGTCGCCATAACAACTTGGTGTGGCGGAGGCTAGTACGTACAGCCAACGGGGAGTAATCACGGCAGTTCCAAACGCCATGGTACTGGGGTGGAGGAGATGGACAGTCACGGTAACGCGCAACCTTTCGGGTTTATAGAATTACTGCTGAAGCGCAACGGGGCTTCGGCAGGGCACAACGATAAATGATTTAGAGGGGTTGAGAAGAGCAGAATACGTTAGGGAGGATTGTGCGGCATGGGACAAACGGTGGCGAACAGACCTTCCTATAGTATCGGATTTCTACGAGAGTCTTCGGAATGGCGTAGCGCCGCCTTGAATTGCTTTCAAATGAACAAAGTACTTGACGGAGATAACTGAACGGTTTAGTGTAGTTATGGAGCAGGGAGGCTGCCGTTTGCGCATGATCCAAGTTAAGAATCTGGTAAAACAGTTCGGCCAATTTACGGCTGTGGCCGGCATTTCCTTCGAAGTAGCGGCAGGCGAAATCTTTGCATTCCTGGGGCCGAATGGCGCAGGAAAAACGACGACGATCAAGATGCTCACTACGTTGCTGCGTCCTACCAGCGGAAGCCTGAGCATCGATGGGCTGGACGCGAACGTACATCCGAACGAGATCCGGAAACGGTTTGGGATTGTGTTTCAGGATCCCAGTCTGGATGGGGACATGACGGCTTACGAAAACATGGAACTGCATGGCGTCTTGTATCACGTTCCGCGGAAGCTTCGTGGAGAGCGGATAGAGCAACTACTCCAGTTATTCGAGCTTTGGGACCGCCGTAAGGAGCAAGTGAAGAAGTTTTCGGGAGGCATGAAGCGCCGCTTGGAAATTGCGCGCGGACTGCTGCATACGCCCAAGGTTCTGTTTCTGGACGAGCCGACGCTAGGCTTGGATCCACAAACGCGCAACCAGTTGTGGACTCACGTAAAACATTTGAACCAGACGGAAGGAGTGACGGTGTTTCTGACGACGCACTACATGGACGAGGCGGATCGTGTGGCACATCGCATCGCCGTGATCGATCACGGAAAGATTGTGGCGCTTGGCTCGCCTCAGGGCTTGAAATTACAGACCGGCGCCGCTTCGTTGGAGGATGCCTTCCTGGCGCTGACCGGATCGACGATTCGGGATGAGGCCGCAACGACCTCCAAAGATCAGATGCGCCAAATGGCGAAGATGTGGAGCAAAGGGCGATGAGTGCGATCTATGTTCTCTGGCTGCGGGAGTTGCGGCGCTACATTCGGTCGCGATCGCAAATTGTGGCGTCGCTTGGGCAGCCTCTGCTTTACCTGGTGGCGTTAGGCTTTGGGCTGGCACCCGTGTTTCAGAAGGCGGGGCAGGGCAACTACGTGCAGTTTGTGGCTCCCGGAATCATTGCAATGACCGTTTTATTCAGTGCGGTGTTCTCCGGAATTGGACTGCTTTGGGACAGGCAATTCGGCTTTCTGAAAGAGACGCTGGTGGCGCCGGTTCCCCGGATTCAAATCATGATCGGCCGGACATTGGGTGCGGCCACGGTTGCCATGATTCAAGGCTTGCTCGTGGCCGTCGTCTGCTTCATCGTGGGATTCCGGGTTGTCAACATCGCTGCAATTCCGTTAGCGCTTGGCTTCATCGCGCTAATTGCCTGCCTGTTTGCCGCGCTCGGGACGGCCATTGGTTCCGTTCTGGAGAATATGCAGGGTTTTCAATTGATCATGAATTTCCTGGTGATGCCGATCTTCTTTCTTTCCGGCGCTCTTTATCCACTGAACAACCTGCCGAAAGCACTCAGCATAGTGACTAGCCTGGATCCTCTCGCCTACGGCGTGGATGGTCTTCGAATGACGCTGATCGGCCGGCCGCATTTCGGCTTGGCTGTGGATGCTGCGGTGCTCAGTGTGATAACGGCAGTTCTGCTGGTGATTGGAAGTCGCCTTTTCTCGAGGATCGAAGCCTAAACGATGCCAAGAACGAGGAGCGCTAGCGCTCATCGAAAGGTCTTGGAGGCCACCCTTGAATTGGCCTCCGAATGCGGCGTGGATGGGGCCAGCATGGATGCAATTGCCGGGAGATCCGGCGTGAGCAAGGCTACCATCTACAAGCATTGGGCGGACAAGGAAGCATTGCTGCTGGAGGCGATGGCGGAAGTGAATGGCCTGCATGCAAGGCCAACGTTCGATACGGGGCAGACCCGACCCGATATGGTGGCCGTTCTCTCCTACCAGCCACCGGAACATGCCGATATGCGGAAGCGGATTATGCCTCATTTCATGGCGTATTCGGCCCGGAATGTCTCTTTTGGTAACGCATGGCGGGACATGGTGATGGATCCGCCGCGCCGTGAATTGAAGCACCTGATGGAGCGAGGTATTAAAAAAGGAGAGTTGACGCGCAAACTCGACGTTGATCTGTCTTTGGCCCTGCTTCTTGGCCCTATCGTTTATTGGCACGTTTTCCTGCGGAAGACGGTGCAAGATCCAATGAGCTTAGCCGAAGGCGTGGTGGATGCCTTCTGGAAGGCGTTTTCGCTGAAAAAAAGCGAATAGAGCAACGCATCTTTTGCGTGCATCCTGTGTTCCAAATCGCTGGTCTAACCTAGTAGCAGCACATAGATGTCTACAATTATCCCGGCCCAGCCTGCCGTGGAGGAGCTTTACCTAAGCCTCGCCGAGAAAGTCCGGACGCTTCGACCGAACGAGGACTTGGCGGCGCTCGAGCGGGCTTACCGGTTTGCAGCCGAGTTTCACAGCCACCAGAAGCGGAGGTCGGGCGAGCCCTACATTACGCATCCGCTGGAGATCGCGCATCTTCTGACGGATATGCAGATGGACTTGGTGTGTATACAAACCGGGCTGCTGCACGACGTGGTGGAAGACACAGCGGCGAAGCTCGAAGAGATCCAGGAGCAGTTCGGCGCCGAGGTGGCGCACTGCGTGGATGGCGTCACCAAGTTAAGCAAGATCAGCTTGGCGAACCGGGAAGACCGGCAGTCCGAGAGCTTGCGGAAGATGCTGCTGGCGATGACCAGCGATATCCGCGTGATTATCGTGAAATTGGCGGATCGACTGCACAATATGCAGACTATCGGCTCGCTGCCTCGCGAGCGGCAGTTGGCGATCGCGCAAGAGACAATCGACATTTACGCTCCGATCGCACACCGGCTCGGGATGGGAAAAATCCGCGGAACGCTGGAAGATTTAGCGTTCCAAACGCTCGAACCGGACTCCTGGGGCGAGTTGATGCGTGAGATCGAGTCGAAGCGGCAGGAGAACGAAGAGTGGCTGCGGCAGATTCAAGGTAATATCGAGCAAAAACTGGCACGCGAGAACATTCCTGCTCGCGTGGAGGGCCGTGTGAAGCGTGCCTACTCGGTGTATGTGAAGCTGAAACGGCAGAAGATTGCGCTGGATCAGGTTTATGATTTGCTGGCGATCAGGATTATTACGGACTCAGTGAAGAGCTGTTACGCGGCATTGGGCGTGCTGCACAACGAATGGCATCCCATACCGGGCCGGATCAAGGACTTCATTGCCATTCCGCGTCCCAACCTCTACCAGTCACTGCACACCTCCGTGATGGGACCAGGCGGCACAGCTTTCGAGGTGCAGATTCGTACTGAGGAGATGCACCGAATTGCGGAAGAAGGCATCGCGGCGCATTGGAAGTACAAGGAAGGACGAAGAGGGCCGGGCGAAGACGAGCAGCGGATTGCGTGGCTGCGGCAGTTAGTTGAGTGGCAGCGCGAGGTGCGCGATCCGGGCGACTTCATGTCCACGCTGAAAGTGGACCTGTACCCGGAGGAGGTTTACACCTTCACGCCGCGTGGGCGCGTGATCATTCTTCCGCGCGGGGCGACGCCGATCGACTTTGCGTATTCGATTCACAGCGACGTGGGGAATACCTGCATTGGCTCGCGGGTGAATGGGGCGATCAAGCCGCTGAAGTATGCGTTGCGCAATGGCGACGTAGTGGAGATTGTGACGCAGTCGGGACATCAGCCGAGCAAGGACTGGCTGGCGATTGCGCGAACTCCGCGGGCGCGCAACAAAATCAAGCACGTCATCAATGCAACGGAGCGGGCAAAGGCCGTAGAGATCGGCCAGAAATCGCTCGAAAAAGAAGCGCGGCGCATGGGCGTGAATCTGGGGCGAATTTCGCGCGACGATTTGGAGGTGGTGGCCTCCGATTCCGGGCTCAGCAAAGTGGAAGACCTTTATGCGGCGCTCGGTTATGGTAAGTTTTCAGCCCGGCAGATCCTGCACAAGGTAGCGCCGGAGAGCGAGGGGGCGGGGGAAACAGCGCACCATGGTCCCGAACCGGAGCCCACGCATCGTATGCGTCCGGCATCGCCGATGGGCGATGGCGACCTGACGGTGCATGTGAAGGGGGTGGATGACGTCATGGTGTATCGCGCTAAATGCTGCAATCCTCTTCGTGGCGAAGGCATCGTCGGATACATTACGCGCGGCAAAGGCGTTGCGGTGCATTCCGGGCAGTGTTCAAACGTGCAAAATCTGCTGTACGAAGCAGAACGCAAGATCGATGTGGAATGGGCGCGGAGCGGGACCGAGCCGCTTCCTGTAAAGATCGTGATTTATACCGACGACCGGCCCGGCATTTTGAAGCAGCTTACGTCTATTTTGTTCAATGAATCGAGCAATATCCGAAGCCTGGAGGCGCGGGGCGATCATTCGCGGACCGATGATAGCGCGATTGTCGACATCACGATAGAGGTGCGTGACAAAAAGCACCTGGAGAAGGTCCTGACGGCGTTCCGGCGCATTCCGGGAGTAAGAGATATTGAGCGCATTCAGCAAGCGCCTTAGACCGAAAACAGTATGCAAAAAGAATCAGAAGAAACGGCGGTTGCGGAGCCGGAACACATCGCAATTTCGAAATCGACCGGCATCAAGATAGATTGGCAAGGAGGGCACAGCAGCGACTACTCGCTCGCGTACCTCAGAGACGCTTGCCCGTGCGCGACCTGCACCGGTTCGCATGGAACAGAGCCGCAGAAATCCAGTTACTCTAACCCGGGATTGTTCCCGATGTACAAGCCTGCATTGCGAATGGATTCAGTCGAGGCGGTGGGATCGTACGCGGTGCGTATTTACTGGAACGACGGGCATAATACCGGCATTTACTCGTTCGACCATTTAAGAAAGATTTGCCCGTGCGGGGAATGCATAGGGGAGTAGCAGAGCCGCCGGGATTTCGATTACGCGGCGTCCCTGCAGAAGTCCTAAAGCAGCCGGAAATTCACTTCGATGTTGGCCTGTGTCGCCACGGGGCGACCGCCCTTCATGCCGGCACGGAACCGCCAATGGCTTACGGCCTCAATCGCCTTTTCGTCTAGCCCAAGTCCGAGGGGGCGAAGAACTTTGATGTCGCGTGGCATACCGTTGGCATCAATGACGAGGGAGAGCAGCACAGAACCCGAGTACTTGGCCTTGCGAGCTTCTTCGGAGTACTCTGGTTCCACCTTGGAGATGACCACGGGAGCGGAAACATCGCCGCCAATGCGATAGGCACCCCCACCGGTGCTTCCGCCAGAACCATCGCCCAGGCCGTTTCCATCACCGTTGCGAAGGCCATCGTTTTTGCCGTTGCCCATGCCGTTTGCGCCTTTACCGCCCGAAAATTCCATGGCTTTGGCTAGCGGGTCGGCATAGTTGTCGGCCTTGATCTCAGGAGCTGTCGCCGTGATGGTGGGGGCTACGGGAAGCTTGGGTTTCACGATGGGGGGCGTGGGTGGAACGAATTGCTTGACGGCAGGCTTCGGAGCGACACCCTTGCTCACCGGCTTGGGCATGTGCATGCCGCCACCCCCGCCGCCGGCTGCCTTGATCGCGGCCGGATGAATGGGATTGTAATACAGGACGACCGCGCTTCCGACAACTTTCCGGACGACAGGCGTCTGGAAGATCAACAGCAGTAAAAGGAGTACGCCGACGTGAATTCCGACCGACATCGCGCCCGAACGTGACTGGCCGCCGCCGTATGCGCCCCAGATAGTACCAACTTGCACGGGCTTTGAGGTGACTTCCAGAGGCGGCAGCTTCGGAGGACGAATTGCTTCCTTGATATTGGTGAAAAAAGATTTAAACCACGGTTCCTCGACCGCGCTCATTCCGCCGAGGTCCACGTTATCGATGGGTTTCGACGTGAGTTCCAGCGGGGGGAGTTTCGGCGGATTGAGGGCCTCCCGGACACGGCGGGGAAACGATTTAAACCAAGCCTCTCCCAAATCGCTGGGGGTCAGCAAGCGATCTAAGTGGCTATCAGGCCCGGCCAATTCAGGATGCTCCATGTGTTCTTTCTCTACTTGATGCTTCAATGGTAAAGACGGCGTATATAACCTTGCTTACGATGCCTGTGCACCTTTTGGACGTAATCCTGAACAACACAGTTCCAAGCAGAATTGATTTAGCGCCAAATGCGTACTCTGAGTCTAGCATTCTAAATTCAGGAGGCGGTCATACCAAATTCGGAACTTGCCCGAGAAGAAAATGCTCCGATTCGCGCCATATCTCTTCAAGGACGTCAGTCAACTCGTGACCCGACGGGAGCGGAATTAAACGGGCGTTCGGGTGGTGGTCGGCAAACTCGGATGAATAATCGAGCGGTACCACATCGTCGTGGATACCGTGAAAAATCAGAGCCGGTTGCGTGAAGGCGGGCAGAAGCTCGTAATTTCCGGCATCTTCGATGAATTGATACCCGAGCAGCATCTCGCGTCCGGCGCCGTAGTGAAAAACGGGAATGGCCCCTTCTCGTTTCCAACGAGTCATCTGATCGCCCTTGAGTCGATTTATCCACAATTGATGAAAGCGGAACGCCGGGGCGAGAAGGACAAGCTTTGCAATGGACGGCAGGCGGCTAGCGCATAGGGCGGCTAGATAACCGCCCAGGCTTGAACCAATCAGGATAGCGGGCTCGGCGTCCAGTAGTTCTTCAACCAATTGAAGCTGGCCCGTAATGGTAAGCTTCGAGAAATTGCCTTTTGCAAGATCTGGCGTATCCACCCGGAAGCCAAATTGCCGAAGGCGCTCAGAAAAGAAGCGAGCCTTCCGGGATTCCGGACTTGACGCAAAGCCATGGAGATAGAGGACACGCAAATGGGCTGGCAACATCTACAGTGTAATGGCCCCGAGCGACGGTACTGACTTGCTACAAATAAGAAGGCTCGCTAAAATCAATCTTTTTGAGTCGAACACCAGCTTGAGTCGAATACACGCGCAAACTCCCCCCGAGAGCTCCCTCTTCGAATGATGATGTAGTTTAAATGTTGGACCGGGCAGATGGGCCGGAGTGAGATGCGTTTGCGAACACAGGAGAAGAACTGAATGTCGGTAGCAGAGAGAGTAAAACAGATTATTGTCGAACAGCTTGGCGTAGACGAGGCCCAAGTGGAGCCGAGCGCGTCGTTTGTGGACGACCTTGGGGCGGATTCGCTGGACATTGTTGAGTTGGTGATGGCCTTCGAAGAGGCGTTTGACCTGGACATTCCGGACGAAGATGCCGAAAAAATTACGACGGTAAAGAATGCGGTCGACTACATAGAAGAGAAGAAGAAAAAGTAGTTTGAGTTTACAGCCAACTTTCTGTCCGCAAGAAGCGGAGCAATTGAGGATGATTCGTGCCGCGTAGAGTGGTTGTTACCGGAGTCGGTTTGATTTGCTCGGTCGGAACAGGGACCGAGGAGACATGGAGAGCGATTCGCGACGGGAAAAATGGGATTGGGCCGATCACGCAGTTCGATGCGGCGCAGTTCAGTTGCCGGATCGCCGGAGAGGTGAAGAACTTCGACCCTCTGCAGTACGTCGACAAAAAAGACGTCAAGAAGATGGGCCGGTTTATCCAGTTTGCAATGGCTGCTTCCCAGTTCGCCATGAAGACCGCGCAATTGGCCATTCCGGATGGGGATGCCGAGAATGCCGGGGTCTACATTGGCAGCGGTATCGGCGGATTTGAGGTAATTGAGCGCGAGCACCGCATTCTGCTGGAAAAGGGCCCCAGCCGTATATCACCCTTCTTCATTCCGTCTTGTATTGTAAACCTGGCGAGCGGCTATGTGTCGATCCGGTACGGGGCCAAAGGTCCGAATTCCGCGACGGCAACGGCTTGCACTACCAGCGCCCATTCCATTGGCGATTCCTTTCGACTCATCCAGTACGGCTATGCAGACATCATGATCTGTGGAGGCAGTGAGGCTTGCGTGACTCCCATGGGCATAGGCGGATTTGCGGCCATGCGCGCCTTGTCCATTCGGAATGACGAGCCAGAAAAAGCCTGTCGGCCGTGGGATAAGGAACGGGACGGTTTTGTGGTGGGAGAAGGTGCTGGCGTATTAGTCCTGGAAGAGTTGGAGTATGCCAAAGGCCGGGGTGCGCCCATTCTGGCTGAAATAGTTGGCTACGGCATGAGCAGCGACGCTCATCACATCACGGCGCCTCCGGACGACGGAGACGGTGCCTACCGCGTGATGCGCAATGCGCTGAAGGATGCTGCCATCGATCCCTCAGACGTGCAGTATGTAAATGCCCATGGCACTTCGACTGAAGTGGGTGACCGGGCAGAGACCATTGCCCTGAAAAGGGCCTTTGGCGACCATGCCAAGAAGCTTGCGGTGAGTTCGACAAAGTCGATGACCGGGCATCTTCTGGGTGGGGCCGGGGGGCTAGAGGCGGGAATTAGCGTGCTCGCGATCCGCGATCAGATTGCTCCGCCGACGATCAATCACTACGATCCCGACCCGGAATGCGATTTGGATTATGTCCCGAATCACGCGCGCCCGCTTCAAATCCAACATGTACTTTCCAATAGCTTTGGGTTTGGCGGTACGAATGGCTGCTTGATTTTCAAACGCTACCAAGGATAAGTTGAGCAAGCGTTGGCAGCTTGCGGTAAGGTTTCTTTTCAGCTTGTGATGTTTTGAGAAGACACCTGGTACTTGGCAGCGTCGGCCTGCTTTAGTTCTAAACCAAAACCGTGGCGTGTAAGGTCCGGGCGAAGATAGCCGTTTACCGCCTGAACGGCCCCATCGAAAATCATCCCCTCAATGCGCGCGTGGTCGTGAAAATACTCGACGTTGAAAGCGGACGGCAGGGCGCAGCATAGCGTGGCATGAAGAGACGGCGAAGTATGGGCGGAAAAGGGCAGATGATACATCTCGCAGGCATGGCCGATCTTCAAAAAATTAGAAGGGCCGCCGCAGCGGGTGACGTCGGTTTGCAGAACGTCGACGGCATGTGCGTCGATTAGGGTTTTCGCGTCGTCGAGGACGTAGATGTATTCGCCGGCGGCAATACGCAGCGGCGTGGGCATGCGCTCCACAAGAATTCGAAGGCTGACTAGATCATCGCAGGTCACCGGTTCTTCGAACCAGGTGCAGCCTAGTTCAGCAAAGTGCTCCCCCTGTTTCAGTGCTTGTTTACGGCTGTAAGCACCGTTGGCATCCACAAATAACTCGGCGCGTCCTTTGAGTGCCTTTTGAACTAGTGTTACTCGCTGAATATCCTGGCCGGGATCGCGTCCAATTTTCATCTTTACCGAATGGAAGCCTTGCTCTGCCCAGCCTGTCAATTGACGAACGAGTTGCTTGTCTGTGTAGGAGGTAAAACCGCCGCTTCCGTAAGCGGCTACCTGGTCCCTCATTTTTCCAAGCAGCGTTAGAAGAGGAATTTGGAGGAGGCGGGCTTTTAAGTCCCACAAAGCGGCATCGATGGCCGCAATCGCGGACGACACTAACCCGGGCTTGCCTCGATTACGAGCGAACTGGCCCAGCGCCACCGCTAGTTCCGGCACTGCACCGGGATCTTTACCGATTATTTTCTTCTGGATAAACTCCTGGCAGACTTGCGCGGCGGCTCCGTCGCTGTAGGTATATCCCAGGCTGGTAACGCCTCCGGCCGTCAACTCCACAACCACAATCGTCGTGGAATCCCACTCCGCAGTACCGTCCGATTCGGGTGAATCGGTCGGTATACGAAATGCGGAGACTTTGCCGGACGAGATGACGGGAGCTGAAGAACTCATTCGTGATCTCATTTTTTCTGCGCTAGACGACTTCACGAACTTTATCTTTGACGACGGTAGCAATTATTTTCTGCCAATCCTTCGTTCCCTTCGCCAAGCCTTCGGCAAATTCAAGGGCCTGCTTCACAGTGATTTTGGCAGGCATAGGCGGCTCGTTGGGGTCCACCAGGCATTCGACCAACACAGGTCCCTTGGTCGCTAGAGCTGTCTCGATCACATGTCCAGCTTCCTGTGGTTTTTCGATGACGAAACTGGCCACGCCAAAACCACGGGCGACCATCGCGAAGTCAATCGGCTGTAGCTGGGTGACGAAGTTCGGGTTCCCCAGGGGTATCATTTGTTCCCATTTGATCTGCCCCAGTTCGTTGTTCTTGATGATGAAGATTTTTATCGGAAGGTTATATTTCACGCAGGTGGCGAGCTCGCCCATCAGCATCGTGAAGCCGCCGTCACCTACGAACGCGATCACTGGCCGATCAGGGTACGCAACCTGCCCGCCAATGGCATAGGGAAATCCGCAGGCCATCGTGGCAAGATTGCCGGAGCAAGTATGCATTGCTCCCTTTAAAGAAGGAACGTAACGCGCCCACCAAGTTGTATTGGTTCCTGAATCGCTGGCGACGAGGGCATTCGGAGGAATACGCTTGCCCAATTCATACCCAATTACTTGCGGCTTCATAGGCATCGTAGTTGCGGTGCCGCGCGTCTCCAGTAGCTCGTTCCACTCTTTCATTCCCTTCTGCGCTTTCTCTAAGAAGGACTTATCCTTCTTGGGCTGCAGATAGGGAATGAGCAGATCGAGCGTTTCCGCGGAGTCGCCTACCAAGGGAACCTCGGCTGGATAGCGAAGGCTGATTCGCGAAGGGTCTATATCGATCTGAACGCACTTGGCTTGGCCGGGCTTTGGATAAAAATTGATGTACGGTTGCACGGTGCCTATGATGAACAATGTGTCGCATCCCTCCATTGCATCTTCGGATGGACGGGTGCCGAGTAGTCCCAAGCCACCGGTTGTGTAAGGGCTATTATCCGGTACGCATGACTTGCCAAGCAGCGACTTGATAATTGGCGCACCTAGCATTTCAGCAATCCTTTCGAGCTGCGGTCCTGCGTTCAACGCGCCCGCTCCAGCGAAGATCGCTACTTTCTTGCCCTCATTCAGAACCTTCGCGGCATTTTGTAGTTCGAATGGTTCTGGCTTACGGGCCCCGCGAGAGAACATGTTGGAGACATGATTGGGCTTGTTGCGCTCTGAGCGCATTTCTTCTTTCGCCGTTTGGGTTTGGAAATCGATGGGAATGGTAATGTGGGCTACGCCGCGCTTCGACAATGCGGTGCGGATGGCGAGCTCGGTGATGTTCTGCGCGGCGGCAATCCCCATGATGCGCTGGTTGTAAACGGCGACATTTTCGAAGACCTTGTCTAATTCGACATCCTGTTGAGTATGCGTCCCGACGAGGTCATGAAACTGCATGCCGGTAATGGCCAGCACAGGCTGACCATCCATCTTGGCATCGTAAAGACCGTTCAGAAGATGAATGCCTCCAGGACCCGACGTAGCAAGACAGACACCCAGTCTACCTGTGAACTTCGCGTAACCACAGGCAGCAAAGGCGGCCGATTCCTCGTGCCTCACTTGAATGAATTTAATCTTGTCCTGTTGCTTCCGCAATGCCTCAATGACTCCGTCCACGCCGTCGCCGGGAAGACCGAAGATGGTGTCGACGCCCCAATCGATTAATGTTTCGACAATTACATCACTCGTTGTCTTGGCCATAGTTATTTTTTTAACTCCTAAATAACTGAGACGGATTCGAGCATAAAGGTGTACACAGAATTTCCAGAGATCAGGGACTAGAACAAATCGCAGGTGGTCTGTTCCGCAACGGTTCTATACTTTCATCGTCTACGCTATGAAGCCCAATTCAGTCGCTTACGATTCGATGATCTACGACCTTAGTCAGCCTGTGTTCCATGACGCGCCTCAGTGGGCCACTTATCCGTCGATCACGGTGACTCTTGAACACAAGATTGCGGTCGATGGATTTAATGCCGAACATGTAAAGCTAACAACACATTCCGGTACGCATATAGACGCGCCATTTCACTTTGTTCCTGGTGCCGAGACTGTGGATCAATTGCCGCTGGAGCACTTCTTCGCACCAGCGCTCACTCTCGACTTTCAATCGAAGACACCCAAGAGCAGCATCAATGCAGTGGACCTTCAGTCGGCACTGCGGGAGCGAACCGTTGTCGGGTTTGTGGTGCTTTTGAAAACTGGGTGGGGTGACAGGCGTGAGTTCACGAAGGAGTATCTGGAGCAGTATCCGTATCTGACCGGCGATGGCGCGGAGTTCCTAGTCGCGAAGGGTGTCAAGGGCGTGGGTACCGATTGTTTGAGTATCGGAGGATTTGCAAAAGGCGAAGGACCACCGGCGCACAACGCCCTGCTGGGTGCGAAAAAATTGATCGTGGAAGACCTTTACATCCCCGATGCGTTATTGGACGGGAATGTTCGATGGTTCGCGGCATTTCCCATCAAGATGATGGGCGCCAGCGCTGCGTGGACACGAGCGATTGCGTGGGATGCAGGCGAATTTTCGGCTCAGTTGTAAACATAACGCAAGTATTAGGACTCATGTGATTGATCTCAACAACAAAATCTCTCAGGCGGAAAAGCAACTTGTTCCTCGCATGGAAGGACTGGCACGACTAGTTACCGCGCACATCCAGGACGGGCGTTTTCAGCGTTCGCTCGCCTTTGTCACGGCGGGCTCAAGTTTTGTCAGCGGACTGGAAGTAGCGTACGAGCATTACAAGGGGAGCTATAGCAATCCAGTTATGTATAGCCCGGTAATGCTCAGCGGAGTGTTGACGGTGGCAAGCGGCTGGGCTGTCTTTAGCGAGCGCGCGGCCCGGACGTGGATGCGTTGGCTCTCGGCGATTACTCTGGCGGATGGGATCATCGGTTTCGGGTTTCATATACGAGGTATTGCTCGTAAACCGGGCGGCTGGCGAGTTCCGATTGTGAATATTGTGATGGGTCCGCCCATCTTCGCGCCTCTGCTGTTTGGAACGGCAGCCTATCTCGGACTGATGGCTTCTTATCTCCGAAGAGAGGAGGACCCGAAGCTTCCCGAGGGCGAACTTGAGAAAGTAAGCGCCGAAAAATACAGCGGCTGGAAGCGTGACCTGTACGAAGGCAGATTTCAGAAGCACCTTGCGGTAGTCTCCGCGCTCTGGGCCGTGTTCTCTGGCTTTGAGGCTTGGTACTCGCATTACAAGAACAATTTCCAATACAAAGTGCAATGGTCGCCGATTATTCTGACTCCGCTTCAAGTGGGCGCCTGTATCGCGGCGGTCAAGAGCGAGCGCATGGCCAAAACGTTGCTTCCGGCGGTTTCGGCAATAACGACGCTGGACGGAGCCATCGGCTTTGGGTTTCACGCGCGGGGAATTCTGCGGCGCCCCGGAGGAGGAAAGAAATGGCTCTACAACATTCTCTACGGGCCTCCCATTTTCGCGCCCTTGTTGTTCTCCGCTTGCGGAGCTTTGGGCCTTTTAGCAAGCATTCTACGGAGAGAGAACCGTGATTAAGCCGCACACAAATACAGATCGCTGGATCATTGACGAAGAGACTGGCCGTCCCATGCCGCCTATGGAGCAGCCGGGTTACTATCCGGGATTCAGCACCTTGGCGCAAAAAAATTACTGGGATGCGCATACGCGGGAGGTCGTTGAAAAGCGTGTCCAGCATACTCCACCCATTCGATTTTTTACGCCTGAGGAGCTATCCACTATGAGCGCCGTTGCCTCCCGCATCGTGCCGCAAGATGACCGGATTGAGGAACGAAAAATTCCTATTGTGAATTCTATCGATGAGCGTTTATACAAAGAAGAGCTGGAAGGCTACGTGTATGAGGACATGCCGATCGATTCCAAGGCTTACCAGCTTGGACTGAAGGCAATAGAGGCAATGGCGCAGGAACTGTACTCCGCTTCCTTCGCGAGCCTCGACCCGATCCGGCAGGATCTGCTCTTGAAGTCGATACATGATTCTAAGCCGATGGCCGCGCATGAGCTTTGGAAGCAAATGTCCGTCCATCGTTTTTGGGCACTGTTGCTAGGCGATTGCGTGACTGCCTACTACTCCCATCCATGGGCTTGGGATGAGATCGGATTCGGAGGACCTGCCTACCCGCGCCCGTACATGCGACTGGAGGGCGGACAACCGGAGCCTTGGGAGAAGCCTGAGCGCCGTTATGAATGGAAAGCGCCATTGACGTCCATATCCGACCGTTATGAAGAAATGGGTGGCGGCGAGCATCCGCGGCAGGGAGGCACGCATTGAGTACTCCACTTCTCGGAAAGTTCCGGAAGCCGCAAACCAATAAAAAGATATTGGGCCCGATGCAGAGAATTTCGCCGGAGATGCAGCGGTTCAGCGATGATGAGGCGGTCGACTACTGCATTGTCGGGGTGGGTGCCGCCGGGGGAGTTCTCTCGCAGCGCCTTGCGAAAAGTGGGTTCAAAGTAGTTGGGTTAGAGGCCGGCCCTTTTTGGGATACCGAGCGGGATTGGGTCAGCGATGAAAAGGGCTCGCACGAATTATATTGGAATGACCTTCGCATCACGGGCGGCAAAGATCCGCTTTCGCTGGGCGAGAACAATAGCGGCAAGGGTGTCGGCGGAGGCTCTGTTCACTGGGCAGCGTTCGCGCCTCGCTTTCATCCTTCAGATTTTCGCGTTTATACGCAAGACGGAGTGGGAGCTGATTGGCCGATTTCTTATGACGAGCTGAAGCCCTACTACGAACTGCTGGAGCGGGAGCTTCCGATTGCGGGACCTGCCTATTTCCCGTGGGGTGATCCACACGGTTACCCTTACGGTCCGCACCCGATGGGCGGTGTCGGCGACATCCTGGTGAAAGGATGCACCAAGCTGGGTATTCGAAGCTGCGCGGGCGGTCCCGTTGCGATCTTGTCAGGTTCGCGCGGCAATCGACCGCATTGCATCTATCGAGGCTTTTGTATCCAGGGCTGCAAGGTGGGAGCCAAGGCAAGCACATTGATTACGCACGTACCGGAAGCTCTCGAATATGGAGCGGAAATTCGTGAACGGTCCATGGCATTTCGCGTGTCGATGGACAAAAATAATCGCACAAACGGGGTCTTCTATTACGACCGTGAAGGCCGCGAACACTTTCAGCGGGCAAAAGCAGTCATCGTTTCCGGTTATGCCATCGAGACTCCTCGCTTGCTGTTGAATTCGGCTTGCCCCGGACACGAGAACGGCCTGGCGAACTCTAGTGAAACCGTCGGCAAATATCTAATGGCGCAAGCAGGCAACGTGGTTCTTGGTCGGTTTGAAAGCTTGGTTCGCCTTTACAAGGCACCTCCCGCTCATGCTCTGAGCGAAGAGTTCTATGAGACGGATCCAAAGCGTGATTTTGCTCGAGGATTCGCCATTCAAACGGTAGGGCCCTTGCCAATAGCATTTGCGAAACAGATGATGGCTGCCAAAGGCGCATGGGGGTGGGGAATGAGGCGCGCCATGATGGATTACAATCACTGGGCATCGCTCGGGGTGCTGGGCGAAATCCTACCGTGGCCGGACAACCGGGTCGAAATCGCAGAACAAAAAGATCAATGGGGCATTCCGGTTGCGAAGGTGACATTCGATCTTCACGATAACGACAAAAGACTGATCGAGTTCGGTAAGAACAAGGTGGAAGAAGTGCTGCGGGCGGCGGGAGCCGAGGAGATAGTGCAGGAAAGACGTTATGCGCACCTGGTAGGGGCGGCCCGCATGGGGAGCGATCCCGGTTCGTCGGTTGTCGATAAATACGGACGAACTCATGACGTTTCCAATCTGTTCGTATGCGACGGGAGCATCATGCCGACGCAAGGTTCGGCCAATCCCGGACTCACCATTCAAGCTTTAGCGGCACGCACGGCAGACTACCTGATCTCGCAAGGCGACAAGATATTTGCCTCCGAGCAGCGCGACATGACGCGGCCCCCGATTCGGACCCATCTTTCGCCCGAAGGCACCTTCGTGCACGGTGTTCCCCGGCTTTCGTTTGCTGAATGAATGGGGCACGATCGTTTCTCTGATCCGGGTTCGGCATACTGGAAGGAGGTTGAGGTGACCTCGACTTTGACCGCCAAAGAATTAGATGAAGATTGTTGTGTCCGTCAAGCAGGTACCCGCCCGCGATTCCTCCTTGCGTATAAATAGGGACGGTAAATGGTTGGAGGAATCGGATCTCTCCTATGAGATAAACGAGCCCGATGCTTATGCGCTGGAAGAGGCGCTGCAGCTTAGGGAGAAGCTCGGCGGAGAAGTTGTTGTTGTTTCCGCTGGGCCGGAGCGTACTTTGCAGACTTTGCGTGAGGCACTGGCTAAAGGGGCGGATCGTGCGATTCACATTTCTACAGACGAGCAGGGCTCCATGGACGCATTCTCCACGGCACAAGCTCTTGCCAAGGCGATTGAACCGGAATCGCCGGAACTGATATTGACAGGATTGCAATCGGATGATCTGGGTTATGGGCAGACGGGCGTCATTATGGCTGAACTGCTCGGGTTCGCGCATGCGACGATTGTGATGGAAGCGGTGCCGCAGGACGGCTCTATACGCGTAAAGCGGGAGCTGGAGAACGGGTGGTATCAGCATGTGGTGCTTCCGCTTCCCGCTGTACTAACCGTTCAATCAGGCATCAAAAAACTACGGTATGCCACCTTGATGGGGATCAAGAAGGCCAAGACCAAAGAAGTGAAGAGCCTTCCGCTGTCGTCGCTTGGCATGGATGCCGCTTCGCAAATGACCATAGAGCGGGTGTACGCGCCGAAGCGCGGCAAACAGACGCAGATGCTTTCTGGTTTGCCGCAGCAGGTGGCTCAACAATTGGTGGAGAAGCTGAGATTTGAGGCGCGAGTGATATGAGTGTAATGGTTGTTCTGGAGCAAGCGGATCGTCAGTGGAATCGCATGTCGTTTGAGGCGATTGAGGCTGCCCGGAAGGTCGCTCAAATCCAGAACATTCCGTTAGCAGTGGCGGTATTGGGATCCGACATTGGCTTGCTGGCCAACGAAGCCGCGAGCTACGGAGTTTCGAAAGTATGGGCGCTCGACCACGAGATGCTTCAAACGTACACGCCTGATGGTTACACCGCCGCGCTGGACCAATTGATTAGGCGGGAAGAGCCGAGCGTGATTCTGTTTCCCCATACATATCAGGTTCGCGACTATGCGCCGAAACTGGCGGCTCGGTTTGGTAAAGCTCTGGTGAGCGATGTTGTGGATGTTCGTGCCGATGGAAATGAGACGATCTTTGTGCGCCAGCTTTTCCAGGGCAAACTAAATGCCGATGTAAGGATCAGTGGTCACCCCCAATTCGCTTCGGTGCAGGCCGGCGCTTTCCGTGCTTCTCAAGCCGGGTCTGCTGCTGCTCCTGTTGACCAATTCGGTCCGCAACTGAGCGCGTCGGCGATCCGGAGCAAACCGGAAGCTCCGTTTCGTGAGGCGCAGCGCACAGTGGACCTGAGTGCGGCGAACATTATCGTTTCGGTGGGACGCGGCATCAAAGAAAAAGAAAATATATCGGTCGTTGAGGCATTGGCGAATGTGCTTCATGCTGAATTGGGCGCCTCCCGCCCGATCTGCGATAACGGCTGGCTGCCGATGGAAAGGCAAGTGGGGAGCTCCGGCCAGAGCGTTTCTCCCAAACTGTATGTGGCTGTAGGAATCTCGGGCGCTATTCAGCACCTTGTCGGCATGAAGGGCGCAAAAACAGTGGTTGCGATCAACAAGGACGAAAATGCGCCGATTTTCGAAACTGCTGACTACGGCATCGCCGGCGATCTCTTTGACGTTGTTCCCGCGCTTGTAGAAGAATTCAAAAAAGCTAAGGGTTGACGCTCTCGCGAAAAACTTTACATACAAATTACTGATGACTATAACAGTGAACCGGACAGTACGCGCCGGATCCTATTTTGCTGCTTGCGGGCTGTTGCTGCTTACTCTTTCGAGTTGTCAGCATGCAGTCTCGTCTAACACCGCTGCCACCGTGAATGGTCGGCCCGTTACGTATCCGGAACTCGATCGTGCGCTCGCGGCGCAGTTTCCTGCCACAAGATTAAAATCGAACGATGATCAGTCGGCCCAGTTGCGTCTGGATACGCTACGAGCGTTGATCGACAACGAAATTATGCTGCAGCGGGCGGAGAAAGAAGGCCTGCTCGCTACCGATGCCGACGTGGATACAAAGTTCAACGAACTAAAGGCGCCCTATACGCAGGAAGAGTTTCAGAAGCTGCTGCAGCAGCGAAAGATGTCGGTGAGCGAACTGCGCGCCCAAGTCCGGCGGGATCTCAGCGTGCAGAAGCTTTTTAACAAAGAGATCGGTTCTCACATCACGATCTCGGATGCTGACGTTGCCAACTTCTATAAAGCGAATAAGGCCAGTTACAATCTGCCGGAGAACCAGGTGCGGCTTGCTCAAATTGTTGTAACGTCCACTCCTGATCCCAATGTGCAAAACCTCAAGCACGACAAAGCACAAAACGAAGAGCAGGCGAAGAACAAAATTCAAGCTTTGCAGTTGAGATTGCGGCAGGGAGAAGACTTCGGGGAGCTGGCCCAAAGCTATTCTGAAGATTCGAAGACAGCCCCGAATGGGGGAGATCTTGGATTCATTCCTGAGTCTTCGCTCGATAAAGCGAATCCCGAACTGCGCTCTATCATTCTGGCGATGACCCCGGGGCAAGTCTCAAAAATTATCCATACGGCGGAGGGATACCGGATTATCAAATTGATTTCGAAAGAGCCCGCGGGACAGCGGGAATTAAGCGATCCGCGTGTTCAGGAGAGCATCCGCACGGAGCTCTTTCAGCGTAAGGATCAGTTGCTGAGATCAGCGTTCTATGAAGTGGCTCGCAGCCAGGCGAAGGTAGTGAACTACTACGCGCAGTCGGTGTTAGCCAGCCGGGATGCAAAGTAAGCTCAGCGAGCGTCTGGCTGATTGTGCACTTGCTTCATGTATTCGCGGACGTACTGCTGGTCCTCAATTGGCACAGCAGTGTGGTCAATCTCACTGCCCATTCCGGAATGACGGCCTGTTTTGTATGAATAATCCGTTTGTAGCTGCTGTTTTCCGGACGGTGTTTCCACGGTCATCTCACCGGTTAAATTGGCTGATCTCTTGCCGATGATTTCGGCCAGCTTGCCCATCGCCTTCAATTGCTCGGCTTCTCTGGCGTCTTTGGATCCGTCTTGATGGCCTGCCGCGGAGTGAGTATCGGAGGACCGGTGGCCGGAAGAATCCCCGGATCCCTTGCTGCGAGAGGAAGAAGGATTTTCAGCGCTGTGCGCCTGCTGCTGTGCCTGTAATGAGCTTGCATCGGCTGGCTTATCGGAGGTGTTTTCTGAAGTGGATTGCTGGCTCGTACTAGAAGCCGATTGATTTCTACCTCCCTTCGGATTAGGCGGCTGATTTGCCTCTCCGCCCGGAGGTTGGGGACGAGAACCGCCCTGCATCTTTGCCAGCAGACCGGATAGAGCATCTCGCATTTTACTTGTAAGGCTCGGCTCCTCCGAAGAACCCTTCGGGGTCTGCTCGTGGCCATTCTTGTTCGCGGCGTTGTTCACGGGCGCATGTTGCTGCTGGCCTTTCGGAGTTGGTGATGCTGATTGGTTCGGATCATTATTGCTGGACTGAATCTTGGACTTACCATCGTTTTCGCGACCGGTGCCTTTCGCCTGACCGTTAGACTGCTGATTGTAGCGGGAATCATTAGCCCGATCCGCAGAGTTTCCCGCTTCACGGCCTGTCATCGCATTGTCCTTGCCGTCTGGATTGCCTTCGTGCAGAGATCTTTCCTCGGTTCCAGTGTGTTGATCGCGCCGAGTTGGCGTCCGTGCTTCTTGCGAACGCCTGCTCTGTGTCAGAAGTCTTGCTTCCAACTGTTCTATGGAGTTGCTAAAACGAATCGGAAGTAACGAGCGTTGAAAAGCAAGTTTATCCTGCGCAAAATAGCGCACCCCAAATAGTCCACAGGCAATCGCCAGGAGTAACGCAGTTAAGGCCCAGGGGCGTTTTCCGGTGAACGGAAAGGCGGCTTGCGGCTGAACAGACATGGTGAGCTCTTCCGCTTGCCTTATTTGAAGCTGGCGCTGTGAGTTGTAAAACGAGGGTGTCGTCAGGATGAACCAGGCTGTAGAAAGCGTGTCGGAGAGTTGCAATCGTTGGTCGACGATTTGGGCAATTTGATAATGCGGAAGCAGACGACCCCGGAGGCGAACGGCACCAATAGCCAACCCGCCAAGCGCGAGCAAGATCAGCCAGTACCAATTCAGTAACTGGGTTCCGAGCAAGAGGAGGAGAATCGCTCCGCTAAGCACCATCGTCAATGCATAGCTAAGCTGTTCAAGTACGAGGAGACCGTGTCGTCTTCGCGAAGCTGATCGGATTAGCGCTTCAATCGAACTTCCCTGTGAATTCTGTAGCATGGGCGAGAAACTTCGCTCGCCCAAATTATCCCACCTGCGGGTCCGACGCATTGACGCTGAGACTATCCCACAAACGGCTTATTCGAGGAATTGACCGATGGGCAGCTTTGCAAATTCGGCTGCCAGGACGATCACCAAACCGCAGAGGCTAACAACGTAGCTGGTCCGATCATGCACCGCGAACAGAATCGGGTCTTCATTCAGATGTCCACGGAAGGTAAGGATCCAAACGCGTGATAACCAGTAGAACAGCAATGGGCACAGCAGGAGAAGTAAGCCCGGCGTAGAGTACATGAGTGTTGCTTGCGAGCTGGTGCTGTAGAGCAATAGAACCAGGCACGCAAGCAAGCCGCTGCAAATGCCGCAGATGTTAAGGGGTTCCAGATCGCCCGTTTCGTAGAAGCGCCCGTTGGTTCGCGTTCTGTTTGCCTTCAGAAGATTCATGAGCTCTGAACTCCGTTTGCAGATACCCAAACTGAGAAAGAAGAATAGCGAAAACATCACCAGCCAATGTGACAGCTTGGTATGTGTGGAAACTGCTCCGGCGATGATTCGTATTGTGTAGAGCATTGCAAGGGTCAGCACGTCGAGAATCAGCTTTTGCTTTAGCCGGATTGAGTACAAGGATGTAAGGACGAAGTAAAAGGCTAGAACGACGCGCGACTGCATGGGTAAGAGAGACGCCACTGCTGCCGAGGACATAAATAAGCCAATGCCCAAGAAGCAACCCTGCGGGATCGATAGCGCACCGCTGGCGAATGGACGCCTGGACTTCGTGGCATGGTTGCGGTCGGACGTGAGATCGAGCAGGTCATTGATGATGTAGATCACCGAAGCACAAAAGCTGAAGGCAAAGAACAGGAGAGCAGTATTTTTGAGGCTTTCGAAATCGGCGAAGTGATGCGAGGTGAGGAGCGGAACAAAGACCAGGAGATTTTTCACCCATTGGTGAACGCGCGCGGCGCGGAGCCAGTGCTTCAACTTCAACACCGGCGGAGAGAAAATCTGTGCTGATGGGCTTACGATTTGTGCGGCAGCGGCCGTTCTTGCCGAGGCGTTCACGACGATTGCCGTTCGGGCGTGCTTCCAGACAGAAATATCAGCCTGTGAGTTACCGACGTAATCGAACTGTCGATGTCCGAATTTAATGACCAGGGCAGCTTGCTTCGCGCTCCCTGTCAAGCTGACGGATTCTGTGCTGGCCAGAACTTCGTCGAAGCAGCCGAGATAGTCGGCTACTTCGCTCGCCAGTTTCTCATTGCTGCCGGTGGCAAGCAAGATGCTCCGCCCAAGCTGCTTCTGCTCAAAGATCCAGTCAAGCAATTCCTTGTTGTAGGGTAGGGAAGCCGCATCGATCGTCACTCGCCTCGCGACTTGGTGTTTCAGCGCGGCTCTGCCCCGGAGGGCCCAGAAGGGAACTAGCAGCAACGCCCAGAAGTTCTGGCGAAGTAGCAGGAGCAGCGATTCCCAGAGCAGGTCCGTCCGGATCAGCGTCCCGTCGAGATCAACACAAAGAGGAAGGTGGTCTGCAGGATGTGTCTCCCCGCCCGTGTCTGCCCTGAAAGCCGTAAATGTTGCCATCGCGAACACGATGGTAGCTGTTGCTGCGCTGCCGTTTCAAGGTCCAGGAGTCCCAGAACTCCTTAGCTATGAACCACTTAGGCCACCTGCCTACTGTATGGCTAGGGTGGTGGCGACCCGGTTGCGTTTCCATGAATTCGTTACTATGAAGGAATCAATGTTGCGCTTTGAGACGGCGGGAGAATCGCATGGTGAGTGCCTTGTGGCGACCATTACAGGCCTTCCCGCCGGGATCCCGATTTCCGTTGAGTATGTGAACCGTCAGCTTTGGCGCCGACAGCAGGGCTTTGGCCGCGGAGGGCGCATGAAGATCGAAACCGATCGTGCTCAGATCGTGTCCGGCGTGCGCCATTCACAGACGATTGGTTCTCCTATCGCTATTATCATTGAAAATAAGGACTGGAAGAACTGGAGCGGTATTCTTCCCGTTGAATCGAAGGACGCGCAACCAGGCAACGGGAAGCCGGTGAGCAGGCCGCGTCCGGGGCATGCGGACCTTCCCGGGGCTATCAAATACAACTTCGAGGAGGCGCGATATATCCTGGAGCGCGCTAGCGCCCGCGAAACAACTGCCCGCGTTGCCTTGGGCGCGGTGGCGAAGTCATTTCTGAAGCCGTTTGGCGTTGAGGTTCTGAGCCATGTTGTCGGTGTGGGACCCGTGCGGCTTCAGCGTCCGGTAGCATGGGATGAAATTGTGGGGCTGAGCGAGAAGGAAGAAGTCCTGCTCGGTTGCGTGGACCAGGATGTGGAAGTTCGTATGAAGGAAGCGGTGGATCATGCCTACCGCACCGGGGACACTGTTGGAGGCATCTTTGAAGTAGTAGCTCACGGACTGCCTCCGGGATTGGGTTCGCACATTACGTGGGACTCTCGGCTGGACGGGCGTCTGGCACAGGCCATCGTCTCCATTCAAGCGGTGAAGGGCGCGGAGGTCGGATTTGCCGAGGAGGGCGCGGCTTCGTATGGCTCCTCGGTGCAGGACACCATTCATTACGACAAGCCGGCGGGCGCATTTCATCGGGGATCGAACCGCGCGGGTGGCTTGGAGGGCGGAATCACCAACGGCCAGGATGTTGTAGTTCGCGGCTTCCTGAAGCCCATTTCGACGCTTCGGCGTCCCCTGGAATCGGTTGATTTGGAGACCCGTGAACCAGCGCTGGCGGCCTATGAGCGGAGCGATGTGGCGGTGGTTCCGGCAGCGGGTGTTATCGGCGAAGCCATGGTTGCGTTGGTGCTGGCTCAGGCTTTTTTAGAGAAATTTGGTGGTGATTCGCTAGGAGAGACGCGGCGCAACTACGAAGGCTTTGCCGCCCAGGTGAAGAACTACTGATTGACAAGTTCGCATTTTGAAACTGAAAAGGAATGATTCGAAAGATAGTAAAGTACGGCGATCCGGTACTGGAGCAAACAGCCGACCCGATAACAGAATTTGGCACGAACGAACTGAAAGAGATTGTTGCCGATATGTGGGAGACGATGTACTCGGCAAAGGGCGTCGGACTAGCTGCGCCGCAGATTGGGCTGAGGAAGCGGATCTCGATTATCGATGTCAGCGCGGGCGAGGACGAGACCAAAAAGCTGTTGGTGATTAACCCTTCCATTTCAAAACGGGAAGGATCGCAAACGGGCGAGGAGGGATGCCTCAGTATTCCAGGATTTCGCGAGCCGGTGAAGCGGGCGAATAAGGTTCTAGTCCAGGCGCAGAACGAGGATGGTGAGGCAATTGAGGTGGAAGGCGAGGAACTCCTGGCTCGGGCGTTGCAGCACGAAATCGATCATCTCAATGGAGTGCTGTTTATCAGTCACCTCAGTGCTTTAAAGCGGGACATTATCCGCCGGAAGATCAAAAAACTTCAGAAGTCCGGCGAGTGGGATTAAAGTTCCAGCGCATGCGCATTGTATTTCTCGGCACGCCGGATTTTGCTGTTCCATCGTTGCGGGCGCTTGCCTCTGCTGGCCATGAATTGATTGCCGTTTTCACACAACCTGATCGTCCGAAAGGGCGAGGCAACCAAGTGGCGGAGTCTCCGGTGAAGAAGGCTGCGACAGAGTTGAGAATCGCCGTTCACCAGCCCGAGCGGATACGCCGTCCCGAGATCGTTGAGTTCCTGAAGGAACTGCGGCCCGAGATGATGGTCGTGGTCGGCTACGGACAGATTATTCCCCAAACAATTATCGATATTCCTCCAAACGGTATCTTGAATGTCCATGCATCGCTGCTGCCGAAGTACCGGGGCGCGGCGCCCATTCAGTGGTCTATCGCCAATGGCGACGCGGAGACCGGCGTCACGATCATGCAAATTGACGCCGGTCTGGATACGGGCGACATGCTGCTGAAGGCGGCGCTGGTAATCGATCCTGTCGAAACGGCTCCGGACTTAAGTGCGCGATTGGCTCCGCTCGGCGCGCAGTTTTTACTTGAGGCCATTCGGCAGATAGAGGCAGGCACCAGCGGACGAGAAAAGCAAGACGCCGCCGCTGCCACCTATGCGCGTATCTTGAAGAAAGAGGACGGCCTGATCGATTGGAACCAGCCGGCGATTGCTATCCACAATCGATTGCGAGGATTTACGCCCTGGCCGGGAGCCTACACTCTTTTTCGGGGTCAACAACTTTCGCTAGTCCATGTGCACTCGGCTGACGGGCGTGGGCTGCCGCCGGGAAGACTTTATGGGGACGGTAAGAGGCTGTTTGCCGCTTGCGGCCAAGATACGGGCCTAGAAATCCGGGAACTTCAGCTTGCCGGCAAGAAGCGAATGCAGGCGAAATCGTTTTTGAACGGGTACAAGTTAGCCGGCAATGAATCTTTAGGAGAGCACCTTTGAACCTTCCGCTCGGATTTCGATATGCGGCAACTTATGCCGGGATACGGAAGCAGCGATCCGATGACGTCGCGCTTATTGTGACGGACACACCCGCGCAAGCCGCCGCGGTTTTCACGACTAATGTTGTCCAAGCGTCGCCGGTTCGTCTGGCTCGTAAGCACTTGAAATCCTCCCGTGGGAGAGTTTCGGCGATTCTGGTCAACGCGGGCAATGCAAACTGCGCCACTCGCACCGGCGATCGTGTGGCTGCGGTTTCTTGCAAAGCTGTGGCGAAAGCGCTTGAGACCAAGACGCAGTACGTGGTTCCGGCATCCACCGGCGTTATCGGCGTGGAACTCGATCCGAAGTTGCTTACCGAAGCCGTTCCGAAGCTGGTATCCAGCCTTTCTTCCTATTCTTTCGATGCGGTAGCGCGCGCCATCCTCACTACCGATACAAGGAGCAAGGTAGCAGCGGAAGCCGTTGCGTTGCGTGGCGGCGAAATTCGGATTGCTGCAATGACCAAAGGTTCAGGCATGATCCACCCGAACATGGCGACCACGCTTGGCTTTGTGATGACCGACGCGGAAATTGACGCGAAATACCTGCGCGAGATGCTGCTTCGTGCCACGCACTGCAGCTACAATGCGCTGACGGTGGACGGCGATATGTCGACGAACGACACCGTTGTGCTGCTGGCGAGCGGGGCCTCCAGGGTTCAACCAGAGCGAAGAGAGCGGCAGGTTGTCGAAGCCGCAATCACGCGGGTGATGGAAAGCCTTGCCCGGCAAATCGCGACGGATGGCGAAGGTGCAAAAAAACTGATTGTTGTCCAGGCATCAGGCTTTAAAACGGAAGAGAATGCGCGCCAGGTCGCAAGGGCGATTGCCAATTCTCCGCTGGTGAAGACCGCCGTTGCGGGCAGTGATCCCAACTGGGGCCGCATCATTTCGGCGGCTGGCTACTCGGGCGTTGCGTTTGACCCTTCCCGCATGGATATTCGTCTGCAGGGTCAGCTTGTCTGCCGCGGCGGTCTGGCTGCGAACTTCGATGAAGGCGAGTTGAAAAACAAGTTGAACTACTCCGAAGTGCAAATCGACGTGACCCTGAACCGAAGCGGCAAGTCACAAGCCCGCATGTTCACTTGTGACCTCACAGAAGGCTATATTCAGATCAATGGCAGTTACCGGACGTAAGAAGTACACCGCGCTGGCACTGGTGATGGGTCTGCTTTTTCCTGTTTTAGCTCGTCCGGATCAAGCTTCGGACCTTCGCGACGTGCTTCAGCGCATCGCGACGGGATTGAGCGATGAGAACCCTGCCGATGCTTTGAAGCCATTCAATCGATCGTTCGGCAGTTACGACAAGCTCAGCGACTACTTCGATGGGCTTACGGCGAGTTATCAGATTACCAACGAAGTAAACGTGATCGATGAGCAAGATAGTCCTGACCAGACCACGGCAACGGTCGACTGGACTATCACGTTAGGCGACAAAACCAATCCCGGAGTGCAGGACAGCCGTTACCGGCAAATCCATGTCCGTATAACCCGTGAGAAGAAACACTGGAAAATCCTGAATTTCTCGCCTATTGATCTCTTCAATCCGCAATTCCATCCCCGATCTGGAAACCCACCCCAGTAGCGACCATTGAATTTATAAACCGGGGTACTTAGCTCAGCCTAGGAATTTTTCTTTTGAAGCAAAATGCCTGATCGCCCTTCAAACCCCCTAGCATCCCCTTCTTCTGCTCCCGGAAAAGACTCCCCCTATCCCCAACGGATTAGTGCCCTTATTGAGGTGCGCGTAATATAGCGGAACAAATGGAGGCTGGGCGGGTTCTTATAGATATGGGAAACCCGCGTGGTGTGGCGCGCGACTTCGATGCGCTGGAAGCGCGGCGCATGAGCGCCTTGGGGCTGATGCGCGAGGGTCTCAACAATAGTCGGATTGGCCGCCAGTTGGGGGTCGCCAACCAAACCGTGAGCCGCTGGCGCAAGGAGTATAGCGCAGGGGGCAAGAAGGCTCTGGCGCAAGCGGGCCGCGCCGGACGCAAACCACGGCTGGACGACAAGCAAACCAAAGCGTTGACCGGTAGACTGCTCGCCGGTCCCGAGAAACTGGGCTACGAAACACCACTTTGGACCTGTGAACGGGTAGCCCATCTGATTGCGCAGGAGTTCGGCATTCGCTACCATCCCGGCCACGTTTGGCGTATTTTGCGCGGCTTGGGCTGGAGCCCGCAACGTCCCGTGGGCCGGGCATTGGAACGGGATGAGAAAGCGATTCGGGAATGGAAACGCATCACCTGGCCCGCTGCTAAAAAAAAGCACTCACGGAAAGCCGCACCCTTGTCTTTATTGACGAAAGCGGATTAACCCAGAAGCCGCACCGCTGCCGCACTTGGGCTCCACGCGGCCAAACGCCCCTCCTGTTTCATCATTTCAACTGGAAGAACTTGTCGCTGATCGCCGGTCTCAGCCGCTGGAACCTGCACTTCGAACTGTTTGCCGATACGGTGAAAAGTCCGCAGGTGGTGATCTTCCTGGAAAAGTTGTTGCGTGTGATTCCCGGCAAGCTGCTGATTGTCTGGGACGGCTTGGCCGCGCATCGCAGCCGGTTCGTGAAGGATTTTCTAGCGGGCTTGCAAGGAAGAATCCATGTGCTTCGCCTGCCAGCCTATGCGCCGGAACTGAATCCGGTCGAATACATCTGGGCGCATCTGAAGCAGCACGAGTTACCCAACGTCTGCGCCAAGGATCTCTGGAGCCTCGGCGACATCGCACGTAGCCGCCTCAAACGCATGTGCCGCCGCAAGCCGCTCTTGATTGCCTGCTGGAAGCAGTCTTCGCTCAGCTTTTGATCACACTATATTATGCGAAGTTCAATAGAACGAAAGATTCCCGGAAATCGCGATATTTCCTCTTGAATTAACGCGGGATTTCTGAGAAATTAGTTCTCACTTAGTGAATAATTACTAAGAGTCCTAATAGTACCTCCCGTTTTCCGTGTGGGCGCGCCGCCTCGGTGCGCCGAATAAGTTTCCGTTTCCGAACAGCCGTTAATAACTTCCCGCCCATGGAGGGGCGGTCTCGATGCGACGCATTCTCTTTCGCGCCTTACTCGGCGTGTGTCTACTCACGCGGCTTTCCTTTACGGGGCCTCATAGCGACCCTGGCTCTATTTACGAACGCCTCATCTGTGTCGTTCCGATGGTGGGAAGCGGAACGTTGGACGATCCCAGGCGGCCGATGTTTGCTCCGGTTCCGGGGCAAACGCAAGCCGATCTTCCTCAGACAAAGAGCAAGGGCTTCGCCGAACCTCCCCAGATCCTTGCCTTCCATAGCGTGCCTACCGACGACGGGCAAGCCGCGATTGTGGAGTTTGTCGCACAAGACCGCGCAGCCTTTCAGGAGATTCTACGCAGCGGTTCCGTTCTGAAGTCATTCGATCGGCACAGCACCTCTGAAGAGATGGTATTGGAGGAGTTACGGAAATTCAAAAAAGATTTCAATTTTCGCCAGTTACGGGTGGTGTCTTATGAAAACAATACTTCGGTTGCTGTGCTGCAGTCTGATCGCTGCCCCGTTTCTCTTCGCGCTCAACTATTACTTTTCTGATAATTTCACCAATGCCAGCACTTCCGCGCAGAATTGGAATATCAATGGCTCTGCCTCGGAGGGCAGCAATGGTTTAAATATTTCCTCCACTGCCGGGGCATCCTTCATCTCCAAGGTCGCTGTCCCGGACGGAACCGCCCAATATGAAGTTAATATGCTCATGAAGGCGAATGCTTCGGGTGGATCTTACGTCCTCTATCTGGAAGCCACCCCCAATGCTCTCCTTTCGCAAACCAGCATCGGATCGTTTTATGCCATTCAGATCGGCAATGTCGTAGTTGCTAATGGAGGATGCACCGCCACTGCAAGTTTATATAAGGCTGTCAACGGTTCGGTGACGCTAATTACCTCAACCACCATTCCCTGCGGCAATGCTGCTTTCTACTACTATGCCTCTGTCGGAAATGACCACGCTATCCACTTTTGGAGCAGCCAAAATCCGACATATCCCTCGTCGACCGAATATTTCAGTTGGCTCGATCCAAACCCGCTCTCCGGCCAACCAGGCATCGGCGGAGCGGGCATGCCCTCCTCGAATAGCATTGGACTCGCCGGCCTTCAGCCTTGCGATAGAACAGGCCCAAGCGCGGTGGCGGCGTCTACCATCCAGAATTATGCGGTAATTCCCGGAAACCAAACAGCGACCCTGCAAATCCAAGCGGGAGGCTCGGTGGACAGCGGCACTAGCGGTCTAAGCGGGTACGAGTGGTATCGCAACGGCCAATACGTAGCAACCACATACGGTCCCGAGTTCAGCGATGCCAATGTTTCACTTGGCTCCAGCTATACCTATGCCGTCGCTGCGGAAGATCACGATGGCGACCTTTCCAGTCAGACCTCGTTTGCCGTGACGATTCCCAACAGCAACTTTCCCGAGCCGCGAAGCGTTGGTGTTTCGCCGATCAGCGCCTATTGGGGCGCGAACGGCGAAAACATCGACTTGCGGTCCGGGAACTTGAATTTCAAGCTTCCGCTGCTGACACTCAAGAGCCGGAACTGGTCCGTTCCGCTCTCCCTCGCCTACAACTCTCAGAACTGGCGCTTGGATCGCGCCGGCAACGTTTGGTCGCTGGGCCGGGATGACGGCGACGGATTTGGATGGAAATTGCAGATCGGCTCGCTGACTCCGTTCTATAGTTCTTCCTGGAACGTCGCTTACTACGAATTTCAGGATGCCAATGGAACCGAATACCGTTTGGATCAAAACAATGGTGGCGGCCTCTGGACCTCGAAACAAAGTATCTACGTGACCTATGATGCCAACGCGCAAACACTTCATTTCAACGACGGCTCTTACTGGGTATTTGGTTGTACCTCGGGAGGAACCGAGCCGGATGCCGGAACCATGTATCCGACTTTATTAGAGGATTCGAACGGCAACCAAATCTCGATCCAATACGCAGTGGGAGCAAATCTCCCTCCCAGAACAAATTCCAGTTCTCGCATCGGACTGATCAAAGACGTGCGATATACGGGAGCAGCCAATACTTATGTGTTCCAGTACGGCGCGGTGAATGGAACCGTCCACCTGACGGCCATCACCGATTCTACCGGTGCCGGTGAGTCGTATAGCTTCACCTATTCTGATGTGACACTTGCGCCGCCATTTTCCGGCAGCTCCGGTTCTTATGGAACTGCCTCGCTCCTCAGCGGCGTCACGAACTCGGCTACTAACCTCACGACGGGCTTCACCTACGATTCCACCGGTTCGGGAGAGCTGGTGCAAACGATCTTTCCGTATGGCGGGTACCTGCGTTGGACCTACAGCACGGCGGGGTATTTTCAGAAGGGCGCCACTCGTGAAGTCACCAATCGTTATCTTCTATGGGACCAGTCGGTAGGAGAGCGCTCCTATACGCTGCAGGAAAACGGAAGCAATTACGCTGCTATCCGAACCCTGGTGGATCAGACCGCCAATAGCCAAAAGAGGTGGAGCTTCTCGGCGGACGGCACGGTAGCCAGCTTAAGCGAGGGAGTCAACGGGCAAAGTTCTTTCCTGCGGCAATCGAACTATCATTGGTCCTCCGACGCGGCAGGACACCCCTATATCTCCCGCCGCCAAAGTATAAATGATCCGGGAAGCGCTAATTCGGTCACCAAACAAGTGGACCAAACCGTAGATCAATACGGCAACGTCACGCAGACCAAACTCTATGATTATGGGGACCTGACCAATCCGGCGAAGATCTACAACACGGCCTACTTAAGCTCCGCCAACGGCACAAATTACCTGTCGCTCTATATCTGCAATCGCGTGGCGCAGGTCACGTTGACCGATAAGAACGGTGCCACGACAACGCTGCGGACCAACACCTACGATCAGTATCCGAACGGGATTGCCCCTACCGCCAATGTGACGCAGCAGGACACGCAAGCCTACGGCACGTCCTACACGGCGCGCGGCAATCTCTACGATTCCGCCCTGCCCTGGGGCAGTTGGCACTCGAACTATGACCAGACCGGCGCCGCGCTCTGGACCGGCAACGACATCAACCCGAACCACTACGCCAGTTCAATCACCTCTACCGCCACCAACTACGCTGTCCCGGACCGGATCACCACGTCGAACGCCTTGAACACCGATATGACGTGGAGCGCCTCGCTCGATATGACCAATCAGACGGGAGCCAACGGAGATCTCTCCAGCATGCAGTACGACCAGTCGGACCGGCCTCAAACCGCCACTTCTCCCTACGGAGCGCAAACCACCTACGCCTACAGCACCAGCGCGCCCCAGATCGTTGCCGCCACCAATAACCGCTGGGTGAAAACCTACCTCGACGGCCTGGGCCGTACCGCGAAAGTCGAGCGCGGCGATTCCAACGGAGTCCAGTCTTCCACCGAAACCGTGTACGATACCTGCGGCTGCAATCCCCTGGGCAAAGTCTATCGAAAAAGCGTGCCGCACGCGCCCAGTGCAACGGCGAACTGGACCGTGTTCACTTACGATGCCTTGGGCCGCGTACTGACCTCCGTGCGTCCCGACGGACACTCTACCACGGCGTACTCCTACGCCGGTAGTACCGCCACGGTCACCGATCCGGCCGGGAAATGGAAGCAGTTCACCCGCGACGCCTTCGGCCACATCGTCCAGGTCCAGGAGCCCACTCCGAATTCCGGCGCCGAACCGAACCACGTCACCACTTATACCTACGACGTCTTCGGCCATCTGACCGGCGTCACGATGCCGCGCACCATCGCCGGCACGGTGCGCACGCAAACCCGCACCTGGACCTACGATCCGCAAACGCTGCGGCTGTTGAGCAAGACCAGCCCCGAAGCCGGGACGGTCAACTATACCTATAACAGCGACAACACCCTCGCTACTGCCACGGACGCGAAAAACCAGCGTAAACTCTACTCCTACGACCAATGGGGCCGCATCACGCAGATCGCGCGCGGCACGGTCTCGAATGGAACTTTCACCGAAGACCCTTCCCAGCGCACCACGTATGCCTACGAAGGCACGAACGGCGGGTATTCCTCAGCCACCCAAGGGCGCGTTTCGCAGATCACCTATGCGGGTCCGCACGGATTGTCGTTCGTCGAATGGTACAGCTACCACAAAGCCGGAGCAGTCATCGATAAGCGGCTGCAAGTGGCAGGCGCGAATCTCGATGCCGTCTACACCTACGACAACGAAGGCCACGTCACCTCCATTCAATATCCGAACTCGCAAGTCAACAGCAACGCCACCACCGTGGCCGGGCCGAAATACAATTACAGCTACGACACCATGGAGCGCCTCGCGGGCATGACGGACGCCAACAATAACGCCCTGGTGAGCGGCGTCGGCTACAACGCCGCCAGCCAACTGCTGCAGCTCAATGCCAGCAACTTCACGGAAGCTCGTACTTACAATGCCAACCTGGAGCTGATCGAACTCACCTCTGGAACCAGCGTTCACTATAAATACAACTACTCCGGCACGCAAGACAACGGCCAGATCCAGTCGCAAAACGACGTGGTGAGCGGCGAGACTATCGTGTACCAATACGACACGCTGCGGCGTCTGGTCAACGCCGGCGGCACGGGCGACCCCAGCGGCGCTTGGTCGCAGGCATTTACCTACGACGGCTTCGGCAACCTGACCCAGAAGACCGCCAGCAACGCTCCGGCGCTTTCGGTGGCCGTCGATCCCACGACCAACCGTATTCAGACCAACGCCGCCTACGACGCCAACGGCAACCTGACCGCCTACGCCGGAGACCAATATGCCTACGATCTCCAGAACCGCCTGAGCCAAGCCAACCCCGCCGGCGGCGGAACCGTGCTCTACGGCTACGACTCCACCAATCACCGCGTCTACAAAGGAGCGGTCAGCGGCACTACCTACAGCGCGGAGGAAATCTACTTCTACGGCGCGGAAGGGCATAAATACGGCACTTGGCAACTCAATGCGTCCAGCGGAGTGCTGCTCAAACTCAGCGTCACCAAGCAATGGTTCGGCAACCGCCTGCTCTCGCCCCAAGACCGCCTGGATTCCCGAGGCAAATACTACCCCTACGGCGAAGAGCGCACCGGCGTCACTCCGCCGAACCCGCCCAACGATCAGGAAAAATTCGCTTCCTATACCCGCGATAGCGCCACCGGCCTCGACTACGCCGACCAGCGCTACTACGACAACCTCATCGGGCGGTTCATGAAACCCGATCCCTTCGGCGGCAGCGCTAACCCTCTCAGTCCCCAAAGCTGGAACCGTTATGCCTATGTCGGAAACGATCCGGCCAATAACTTCGATCCCAACGGATTGATTGATCCGGCTCTTTTACAGAAAAGCTTCCTCCAACTCGGGACTGCGGGTGCATCCGGAGTTTTTACCGCAGGCATCGAGATTGGATCGGGAGGATTAGCCACCGCCATTGGAATTGAAACAGCTTACGAAACGGGCACTAACGGCGTGGCTGGCCTTTTCAATTTGCTTGCTGGCCTGTTTACCAATCCAGGTGATCCTAACAATATTCGACTTAGCCAAGCAGCAAATGCTGTGGACAATGTAGGCACAATTCCAGCGCTTGTGGGCCAAGTCTTTTCTGCAGTGACCGCGAATACAGCCAATCAGGTTGCCAATACAGTAACGTTTGCAGACAGTCAAAACCAAGCGCTCAATAATCCCACCAATACAAATCTATTTAATGCTGAAATTTCAATGGCAAATCAGGTGAACAATCAAATTGATATGTTTCAGGCTACCTCTCTCGATAGTACAGTTGTAGACCTCAGTCCTGGCTCTGGGGGGTCTGTGACAGTTTCAACACCAATAGATCCTATTCCATTTGCTTCAATTCCTCCCGCAACGCAGTTGGACTTCGGTTATGGGGGTGTAGTTGGCAATTTAGATCCTGGCAGGTATAATCCGGACGATGTCGAGTGAGTGATTATAGGACAAAGTGTAATAAATGTGTATATGTCATCTTATAACTCTAAAATTTTTTTGGCAGTGGCCGTGATAATGGTGATACTAGGAGTTCTTAGACTTGCTTCTGACCGGTTAAACAGTTCTGAACCCAAATGGGTTCAGAGATTGAATGGCGGCGGCTCCACGATTATTCTTGGCGTCGGAGGAATCCTTTACCTCGGACTTAGGTCAAAAAACAAGAAATAGGCATAAGTACGCTAAAATAAGGCAGGAATGTTCTGCAATATGCCAAGTTATACTCTGCGTGGAAAACTGGAGAATTGAAACTAATAATAAAGAGGAAAAATGATGTGAAGCCACGTATTAGGTTTATTTTTTTAGAAATAGTAATAGTGGGCCTGCTCGGATATGTAATCTATCAAGGGTCGATAACAATTTTTGAAGGAATTTTTTTTCTTATTGTATGTAATCTGTTCATCGCTGGTGTTTTTTGGTTGGCTTCCTGGCTTTATAAAGCAGATTAGAATCGATGCTCGAGTGAATCAGCGACCGATGATAATTAAGGGAATTACCGGAAAATAGAGGTAATCAGGGACGGGTAATCAGGGTAATCAGGGACGGTCGCACATTTAATCCTATAATGTGCTCCCGCTAGCATACAGCGATGGGGCAGTTGTAGACGCGGCGAGTTTAAGAGCCTACGGTTTCATGGACTGGCTAAACAACCTCGAATTCGAACGTCTCCTATGTCGGCAGCGGCCCCTACGGGGCCGCCAACGGGCTGCTGCAACTAAATGCTGCTTCCTTCACCGAAACCCGCAGCTACAACGCCAATCTGGAGCTAGCGGAGCTGACCTCCGGCGCAAACGTCCACTACAAGTACAACTACGCCGCTACGCAAGACAACGGGCAAATCCAATCGCAAACCGATGTGCCGAGCGGCGAAGTCATCAGCTACCAGTACGACACGCTGCAGCGCCTGGCGAATGCCAGCGGCCAAGGCGACCCGAGCGGGGCCTGGTCGCAGGCGTACGGCTATGACGGCTTCGGCAATCTCACCCAGAAGACCGCCAGTAACGCCCCGGCACTCTCGGTCGCCGTCGATCCCACCACCAACCGCCTTCAGACCAACGCCGCTTACGACGCCAACGGCAACATGACCAACTATGCCGGCGACCGATACAGCTACGACATCGCCAACCGCATGACGCAAGCCAACCCCGCCGGCGGAGGCACCGTGGCCTACGGCTACGATTCCACCAACCACCGCATCTACAAAGGCGTGGTGAACGGCACTGCTTACAGCGCCGAAGAAATCTACTTCTACGGCGTCGAAGGCCACAAATACGGCACCTGGCAGATCAATCCCAGCAGCGGAGTGCTCCTCAAAGCCACGGTCACCAAGCAATGGTTCGGCAACCGCCTGGTCTCCCGCAAGACCGCCTGGACTCCCGAGGCAAATACTACCCCTACGGCGAAGAGCGGACCGGCATCACCCCGCCGAACCCGCCCAACGACCAGGAAAAGTTCGCTTCCTACACCCGCGACTCCGCCACCGGCCTCGACTACGCCGACCAGCGCTACTACGATAACCTCATCGGCCGCTTCATGAAACCCGATCCCTTCGGCGGCAGCGCCAATGTTTTCTCTCCCCAAAGCTGGAACCGCTACGCCTACGCAGGAAATGACCCGGCTAACAACTTCGACCCGAGCGGATTGGATGATAGCTATAACGAATACCAGACCGGAACCGGCTTACCGTCCGACTATGGTAATTTTGGTGGACCTATTCCCGTCTCATGCCCCGGCTGTGACACTACAGTCACGGCAGCACCGGATCCGATTGCTCCCGTTGGCAGCGTGACTTACGCATATACATCGGGCGGCGGAGGAGGGGCCCTAACTTCGGGTGGCGGTGGAAGTAGCACCTCTCCGGTCATAAATCTTCAAAATATTTCAAAGTCAGGTTCCAACGAAAACGTAATACTGAATACCTTGAAGACTATTCTGGCCGACTTAGATGACAAATGTACCAGCTTTTTTGGGGGACGTACTAACTTTACGGACTCACTAAACTCTTTCCTAGGGTAATCAGGGGTAATCAGGGGTAATCAGGGACGGACGCACATTGAATCCTATAACCTACCCCACTAGCATACCTACGATTCCATGGGCCAGCCCACAGGCATGAACGACGTCTACTCGAACACGTCTTATATCGGCGGTGTCACCTATGGACCGGCCGACGAACTGCTGCAGCTCAACGCCAGCAGCTTCACCGAAACCCGCAGCTACAACGCCAACCGGGAGCTAACGGAACTCACCTCCGGCGCGAACGTCCATTACCGATACAACTACTCCGCGACGCAAGACAACGGGCAAATCCAATCGCAAACGGACGTGCTCAGCGGCGAAGTCATCAGCTACCAATACGATTCCCTGCAGCGCTTGGCAACCGCCAACGGCCAAGGCGACCCGAGCGGGGCCTGGTCGCAAGCGTACGGCTACGACGGCTTCGGCAATCTCACTCGGGGGGGGGAACTGGGGACGGTCGCACATTAAATCTGAACCGCTATCTCCTTAGCCTAAAACTGCTCCCGTACGGCGAGGTGAATCAGAGACAGTGGTGGACAACGCTTGCGGTTGCAATCCCATGGATAAAGTCTACCGGGGGGAACCGGGGACGCGGGAGAAATCGGAAAATCATGGCTCAACGCGTATGAAGCAAACCTCTACCAAACTTCCTTCCGAGCGCCAACTCAAGAGCACGCCGCCTGGCACTACGAAAAAGCGCTCGCCTCGTCAGCACCTCCCCGAAACGGAATCCCGGAGACTTCCGTCCACTGCAGACCGCGAAAAGGAGAGCCCAGCACAAACCTACAAACTCCTCGGAGCAATAGCTGTCCTCCTGACCGCCTCGCTCCTCGTTTTCCAACTCTGCGCCCATCTCGCTCTCACCTTCGACGAGGGAATCTACCTCTACGGCGCACAGCGTCTCCTCACCGGCCAGCATCTCTATCGTGATTTCTTCCTCTTCACCGGCCCCGGAACTCTCTGGCTCCTTGCCGGGCTATTTAAGCTATTCGGCCCTAGCTTCGCAGCAGCGCATGGGCTCTTGGCCCTCGAAATCGGCCTGATCACTAGCGCTGTCTACGCGATCGTAGCGTGCCGGGGTAAGGCATTCGCCGGCATCGGCGCGGCAGCCTCCTTTCCCGCTCTCTTGCTCCCGTTTTCCCAGCGCCTGTATGTGAACCATCGCTGGGATAGTTGCTGTTGCATCGTCCTCGCCATAACTTTTCTGCTGTACAGCCCGGGGAAGCGAGTATTTCTTATCGTCTCCGGCGTGTTGGCCGGACTCGCCGCCGTATTTACCCCGCCTGTACTGTGGGTCGTTCTCGCCGTGACGGTTTACTTGCTGGCGAAGCGGGAGACCCGACGGGAGGCGGCCTGGTTCATCGGCGCGGCATGCATTCCCCTCGCCCTCACCGCCATCATTCTTGCTTTGGAAGGCTCACTGGCTCCCATGCTCGCAAGCTTCCGCTGGGTCGGCGTGTATTATTGGAAGGCCAACAGCGTCCCCTACGGCTTTTCGGCAGAGGCCCCGTCCGTCGCGCATAAAATCTCTCCACTCCAATCCCTCATTTTCGAGATTCCCTCGCTTCTTCCCTTTGTCGGCGTCCTCCTGCTAGCTGTCCTGCGCATCAGGCGCATCGCCGTCCCCTACCCGGCCTCCGTTCTAACAATCGCCGGACTCGGCATGGTCGCCTCCCTGTACCCTCGCTGGTCCACCGATCAGCTTCTCTTCGCCGCGCCCTTCTTTCTCGCGCTCCTCTTCATCCTGGCCTCTCTCCAACTCCGGCCTCATGTCATGCGCCTCGCTTCCATCGCGATTTCCGCCGTTGCATGCCTGATCGTTCTGGACGCACTCACCCACCTTCCGCCCACTGTGTCGGTTACTACTCAACTCGGCGAAGTCGCTTGCCAGTACCGGGCTGAACCGAATGTGGAATTTGCCGCGTCCGTCATCCAACCCGGCGACAACTTATTCGTCTACCCCTATCAGCCCATCTGGTATGCGCTGACCGGCGGAGTAAACTCAACGCGCTTCAACTTTCTGCAACCCGGCATGATGACCCCGGAAGATGAAAACACGGCTCTTCGGGAACTCACGGCTCACCCCCCTCAATGGGTCATATGGCACAAGCTGACGCCGCAAATGGTCCTGACGATCTGGCCCAACTCCGACCGGTCCACCTTGCAATTCGGGAAGATCGAACACTGGATTCGAGCCAACTACAATCAAATCGCTCCGCCGAACCCGCGCTACCATTACGCTATCGCCATCTTCCGAAAAAACGGAAGTTGACATCCCTGGTACGACGGCTGATCATCTGTTCCAAGAACACCCGATCCCCTTCCGGGTAAACGGCGCTCTACGGGGTTTCCACCCACTTTTCCTTCATCTCCGCAAACGCCACCTCGCCCCCGCGCTCCTTCGGTCGCGGCAAATTCCGCAACCCGTAGGCCCCGCATGTCCGCCCGGCTGCAGCGCTTCCGTTTCTATAACTTCCTTCCAAACCTGATACGTCATCCGCTGCGTCCCACACCCGCCCCGTTCTTTCACCGAGCACAACGCGCACCACCGACCCGCTCGCGTCTCCTCGCACCGCTCCGGCTCATGCAAATTCGTCCACGAATACTCTGGCGGTACCCCATCGGGAAAATTCAACCGCCGGTACACCATCTGCGGAACCGCCTCGCTCTCCTCCCCCTGCTTCAACAACTCGGAGTTGTCCGGCACATACTCAGTCGTCGTCACCCCATCGGTGACCCGCACCTCCACCCACTGCTCCAGCACTGTAAACACCGGCTTCCGGCCCTTGCCTCGCCCTTCAAATACCGTTCGCGGCGTATCCGCCCGTTTCGCCTGCTCCTCTACCCGTTCTTCCTGCTGCCGATCCTTCCGCAACTGCCGCACTACCGTCAACGACCGCTGAAACGATCGTTCCGCCGTCGTCTTATACCGTAAAATCCGCTCCAGCATCCGGAACTGCTCCTCGCTCCAGTCCCCCGCGTGGCTCTCGCCCAGCCGCTCCTCGATCTCCCCATAGCGCCGCTCCGCCCGCTGCAAAAACCAGTCATTCCGCGCCAACTGCTCCACCATCGCCGTCTCGGCCTGCGACTCCGGCGGAAACTGCACCAACCATCCCTCCCGCAGTTCCGCGAACTCCTCCTCGTTTTCCCCCGGCAGCAGCAACTTCTTCGACGTCAACCCATGCGTCCGCGCATTCTGACTCGAAATAGCCTTTCCTTCGGACGTTTTCGGTCCCGTCGCACAGGGCGACTTGTGCCCGTTGTGCGCGTTTGATAGAAGTCCCGTCGCACAGGGCGACTTGTGCCCGTTGTGCGCGTTTGATAAATCCCCCGTATACACCGGCTTCGGTTCCGCCTCGCCGGTTCCTGCCAAAGAGAACCCCGGCGGCAACCCACCCGACCGCAAAATCAGATCAGCCGCAAGAAGGCCGTCAGCTCTCTGCTTCTTCTCCTTGTTGCGGTCCCGTTTGCGCATGGGCGTAGCTCGTCCTCGCCAAAGTCTCCCCAGCCCGGACTCCGCCGGAACCGCCAAGGTCGCCGTAACCTATTCTCTTCATTAGAGTTATCTTTTTTCGCAACGCCGTGACCGCATCCCTGCGCGGAGTGCGCGCACTTCGTTTCGCAAAATCGGCCGGTTCTTACGTCAATGTGCCCGTACTCCTCACCACCCTAAGCCCATAGGTGCTGGCGTTTTTCCGTACAGTGCATCGAACAGTTGGTTGTCTCGTTCCAGCAGATGCTGATAAATCGCGGTTCGCCGCTCGTCGGGCTCCAGCATGGCTCCCAAATTCGCAGGAACGTCGTCCAAATTTGAGAGCAGGCCCATTTGCTCCGCGGCCAGCATGGCGGCTCCCCGGCTGGATGCCTCAGGTTCCAGACATTCCAGCAGAGAATGACCCAAGGCGTCGGCCATCATTCGCGGCCATATCTTGGATTGAGCTAGTGCGCCGCCGGAGGCAATAATCTGTTCCGGCGCAGCGAGGGGACGCGTAAGAAGCGTGTAGATTTGCCGGAAGCGGAGCGATACGCTTTCGAGGCATGCCTGGAGAATGTCTGTCGGCTTAGTGGAGAGGCCAATGCCCGTGATGGCGGCGCGAAGCTCCGGCCGCCAATACGGCGAACGTTCACCGGCTAGAAACGGAAGAACCGTCAGCCCATGCGAGCCAGGTTCTTGAGCGGATATTTCATCCTCGGCGTTATCGGGAAGCCGAAAAGTTCTCGAAGCCCAGCGGAACACTTCGCCTCCGTTGGACACAGCTCCTCCCAGAATTGATCGCTCGCGATTGACCCGGTAACCCCATATCCCGGCCGGGAGTGTCACGTTCCGTTGCTTGACGACCACTCGCATGGCGCCCGTGGTGCCGACCATTAAGGCGAAGCGTTTCGGCGTCGTGCAACCGCTGCCGATACTATTGCATGCGCCATCTCCGCACGCCGGATGCCACGGAATGCCGTTAAAGAGAGGCCATCGTGCGGCGAAGGCCGGCAATAAAGTTCGACTCGGCTGATCCAGCATTTCGACCGGCGAAAGCTGATGACGCTTTATACCCGTAGCCTCCAGCAGTTCTTCGCAGTAGTCATCCCTCCGTTGGTCCCAGATTCCCGTGGCGGAAATCATGGAGATAGAGTCGGTTGCCTGCCCCGACAATTTCAACAGCAGATATTCTCCAACAGAGAGCCAGCGAACTGTATTCTTCCAAGCATCCGGGCGCATCTTCCTGAGCCAAAGCAGCTTGGCCGGCCAATAACTGGTGTGCGGCATGCAACCTGTGATTGCATGGATCCAGGAGGCTTCAAATGTGCTGGTGAGCTGGCGCACTTCCTGGTTCGATCTCGTATCGAGCAAATGCACGATGGGGGTGGTTGGCTTCTCCTCGTGGTCGATGCCTACGAAGCAATGCCAGAATGTGGACATCGCGACCGCGACAGGCTTCAGGTGCTTTTCCGTCATCTGAGCGTGAAGTGCATCGAGGCAATCGCACGCTAAACGCAACAGCAGATCCGGATCTACTTCGACACTGCCGTCGGCGCCCGTCGCGAACTGGTAAACCTTTTTCAGACCGGTCTGCTCATAATGGGAAAATTGATGGTCGAAAAGGAAGGCACGAACGCTGGACGTGCCAATATCGAGACCGATGATGTTATCGCCGAGGGTCATTGAAGCCTAGTATCTCGCCAGGCGGCATGCTGATCGTAGCGGACGATCTGACAGGCGCGGCCGATTGCGGTGTTGCTTGCGCTGTGTCGGGCCTGAAGACGTTGGTTCTGTTGGACGGAGATGCGAACCGGATCGACGCGGACGTGATCGCAGTGGATGCTGATTCAAGGCGCATGAGTGCAGTAGATGCCGCGGAGATCACCGGACAAATCGTGCGCGAGCGAATGCGGGGGCCGCAAAGGATACTGTATAAGAAGTTGGATTCAACTCTGCGCGGCAATGTTGGCGTGGAAGTTGCGGCTGCGTTGAAGGCCTTCCGGAATTTGAGAGCGGTAGACGCGGAACGGCAACGTGGGGTCGTTGTGGTCTCCCCCGCTTTTCCCAAAAATGGACGTACTACGTTTACAGGGCGGCAGTTCTTGGACGGTGTTCCGCTGGAAGGGACAGAGATATGGAAGCGCGAAGAGATGAGGGGAACCGCGTACATTCCTGAGATTCTGCGAATGTCCGGACTGCGTGCCGATTTGGTTGCGCTGAGCGCTGTGAGATCCGGTCGAGATGGTCTTCGTTCCCGGATGATGGAACTGCGGCAAAGCACTGACGCGATCGTCTGTGATGCGGAGACCGACGAGGATCTTTATTCAATTGCAACGGCTTCTGTTTCAGTCGGTCCAGGAGTCATGTGGGCCGGTTCCGCGGGACTGGCTCATCATCTGCCGCGAGCCGCAGGACTCACGAGCGACGTTCGTACGATTTTGGATGACCAGCCGATCGCCGCCGGGCCGACGTTGTTTGTTGTAGGCAGCCTTTCTAGCGCTTCACGAGAGCAGGTGGGAGAACTGGCGTGGGCTGGTGATGTTCGAAGTGTTTGCGTATCGCCCGCTGTTTTGCGTGCGGGGATGGAGTCATTCGAGTGGGGTTTCGGGGAGCGAGAGATCCGCGATGCAGTGAGAAGCGGGAACGATGTTCTGGTCCACTTGCAACTTGAAACAGAGGTGGACATGACGCAAGGACGTCTCTTGTCGATTAAACTAGCAAAGCTCGTTGCCTCGGTTGCGAATGAGGTCGGGGGGCTTGTTCTAACCGGTGGAGAAACGGCGCGCGAAGCGTTGAAAGCGCTCGGCGTGACTGGATTGCGGCTGCTTGGAGAACTAGAGCCGGGCCTGCCTCTTTCTATGGCCGAGAGCTGGGCCAGGAGGTTGCCGGTGCTTACAAAGGCGGGTGATTTTGGAAATCCCCAATCGCTGGTTCATTGCTGTCAATACCTGCGGCAGCTTGACCGTAGCCGTTATCCCGCGAACTTTTGGTAGAAAGGCTTGTTTGACTATGAAGCTACCGGTTGTTGCGATTACGATGGGCGATGCTGCCGGGGTGGGGCCTGAAATCATCATGAAGAGTCTGGCACACCCTGAGTTGTATCAGCAATGCCGCCCTTTGGTGATTGGAGATCTCAGGCGATTAGAGGAAGCTGGGCGTCTTGTTGAGAGTCAACTCGAATTTAATAGTCTTTCGCTAGAGGAGATTGGCCGAGCGATTTATCGGGCGGGGACCGTGGATTGTGTGGATCTTCGATTGATTCCAAGCGATCTTCCCTGGGGCAAGCTATCGGCGAAAGCAGGGGATGCGGCGTTCCGGTACCTGGAAGCGGCGGCAAAGCTCGCAATGGCCGGGAAAGTACAGGCGATCTGTACGGCTCCCCTGAATAAGGAAGCGCTCCATGCGGGCGGGCGTCGGTATCCAGGGCATACAGAAATGCTGGCCCACCTGACGGGGACGCCCGAGGTGTCGATGATGCTGAGCACGCCGAAATTGCGGGTAATTCATGTGACAACGCACATCGGTTTGATCGATGCTATCGCAAAGATCGAGCCCGGCCTGGTGGAGCGCACAATCGCGCGCGGACAGGAGGCGCTAGTCCGTTCCGGTATAGAACGTCCAAGAATCGGGGTATGCGGCATAAACCCGCATGCGGGTGAGCATGGCTTGTTCGGTCGTGGAGAAGAGGAGGACAAAGTTATCCCTGCAGTCAATGCATGTCGAGAGAAGGGCTGGAATGTGGAAGGGCCGCTACCTGCCGATACTTTATTTTTCCTCGCTAGCCGGGGCGACTTTGATCTTGTAGTAGCCATGTACCACGATCAAGGGCACGGGCCGGTGAAGGTGCTTGGTCTGGAGTCCGGGGTGAATATCACGGTCGGTCTTCCGGTGATCCGAACGTCCGTCGATCATGGGACTGCTTTCGACATTGCTGGAACCGGGAAGGCCGATGAGAAAAGCATGCTGGAAGCACTGCGGCAGGCAGTGCAATTAGCGCAGGTATAGTTCGTAAGGAAGCGAATGAAAGAGCTGCTGACGGATGCTAGCGAACGAGCCGTGCGTTACGTGTCGGGCATAGGGGCCCGGCGGGTTGCGCCGGTTCCAGACGAAACCGCTCGACTGGATGCCTTTCGGGAGCCTATTCCCGAGGATCCTTGCGATCCCGCCGTCGTGCTTGCGATGTTGGACGAAATTGGATCGGAAGCAACAGTCGCCTCGACCGGCGGCCGCTATTTTGGCTTCGTAACAGGCGGAACACTACCTGCTGCGCTCGCGGCCAACTGGTTGGCGGCCGCATGGGATCAGAATGCCGCTCTCAGTGCGATGTCTCCCGTAGCAGCGACGTTAGAAGCCGTCGTTCTGGGATGGCTGCGCGATCTGTTGGGCCTGCCCCCTTCCGCCGGTGTCGGCTTTGTCACCGGGGCCACTATGGCGAACTTCACCTGTCTCGCAGCGGCCCGCCACGCCCTTTTACTGCGCACTGGATGGAACGTGGAGGAGAATGGCCTATTCGGTGCGCCGCCGTTAACAGTGGTCGTGAGCGATGAAGTCCATGTATCTTTATTGAAGGCTCTCTCACTTTTGGGATTCGGCAGATCTCGTGTGCTCAAATTACCTACCGATGCACAGGGCCGCATCCGATCCGGCTTTCTTCCGCCTTTAGACGATCACACGCTGGTTTGCATTCAAGCCGGCAACGTCAACACCGGTTCATTTGATCCAGCAGAGGAAATTTGTTCGCACGCCCGTCGGTTTGAAGCGTGGGTACACGTCGACGGCGCATTCGGCCTATGGGCGGCAGCTGCACCAGAACGAGCGCATCTGACGGCAGGCTTCTGTAAGGCCGATTCATGGGCTACTGATTGCCACAAATGGCTCAACGTACCTTACGACTCGGGTCTGGCCTTCGTTCGTGACCCGCGATACCTCCGCTCGGCCATGGCGGTCAATGCTGCTTACATACAGACGGCGGATACCCGCGAGCCGTTGCACTACACGCCGGAGGCCTCACGGCGGGCTCGAGCCGTTGAAGTATGGGCGGCTTTGCGTTCACTCGGACGGCGAGGACTGGCCGAGATGATTGAGCGGAACTGTCGACTAGCCTCTCGCTTCGCTGAAGCGTTGAGAAATGCCGGATGTTCGATCCTGAACGAGATTGCTCTTAATCAGGTGTTGGTCTGTTTCGGAGATGCCGCCACGACAAGACGGATCATTTCGGAAGTGCAGAAAGAGGGCACGTGCTGGTGCGGCGAAACCGAGTGGCAAGGCTATACCGCGATGCGAATCAGTGTTTCCTGTTGGGCGACAACGGAGGACGATATCGATCGAAGCGCAGCCGCGATTTTGCGAATCGCGAAATTAGAATTACGAGCTGTCCGAAGGACATAACGGCGCGCCCTCCGGTACAATCCGGCTATTCAAAACACTATTTCCAGCTTTGTTCCAGCAACAAGGTGTATTCGCCGGATGCATATAGCTCGAACGTAAAATCCCCGAGTTGCGGCCGATCACAACCTGAGTCCTTCAAACGCTGCTCATACCACTGGTCTACATAGCGGTGATAGCGCCGGAGAAACTCGTGGGAGAACGACTCGACAGGCGGAATTTCGGTAAACACCGCATGCAGTCCAATCGCCCGACGGAATAGAACGCAGTAATCTAGTACGCCCCAAGCCTCAAGTTTGGTACGAACAGAAACGGGAATATGTTCGATCAGATAGATTCCGAACGTTTCTGGCCGCATCCGCCGGCCGACAAACACTTCCGCAGTGCTCTCAGCGCATTGTTCCATCCAGCGCGTCAAATCCTTACCGATGTAGTAAAGCATGCGCAGTTCAGCATATCTGCCGCGCAGTAATCGCCGGTCGAGATCCTCCGCGCTGCCTTCCTCTAGGGGAAGAAAACCCTGAAGTGCAAGACTGGCTCGCGAACTTTGCATCAGAACTGAGGCATCATCGGGAGTAGAAAAGGGATGGAGGATTAGTGGTGGTAGCCGGAAAGCCTCCACCCTAGGAGTCTCTGTCATTTTATCCGCCGTCAGTAGCAATTTGTAAGCCCTTCCTATTTATGTGTCAGGCGTCTCGTCTAGGAGAAGCACCTGCTATAGGTATCGGCAGGTACACTAATAAACTTTAGAGGGTTTGACGAAAATCGGGGGCCAAATAAGTACTATCTACTTTTGCCAACCGAGGGGATAGTTATTTCGCAGCAGGGATCGGTGTGGGCCGCGGCGATCTCTTTTGGCCGATTCAGTTCCATCTTGATGACGGTATCGAGCTGCTCCCATGGTACGGCGCCCGGAACCATGCGACCGTTGATGAAGAGGGTCGGCGTTCTGGAGATCTGAAGCTCCTGGCCGGCTTGCTGACTGGCATTCACCTCCGCCGCCGTGGCATGACCGGCGATACAGGCCGAAATCTTTGCGGGATCTAAGTTTTGCTGTTTTGTAAAAACCGTTACTTTGTCTTGCAGATTGGCTGAGTCTACTTCTTGCTGGTGCTCGAATATCCAATCGTGGAAGGCCCAGAAAGCTTCTGGCTTTTCCCGGCCTAGGCAATGGGCCGCTTCCGACGCGGCTCGCGCCCACTTATGAATGGCGTCAATGGGAAAGTCTTCAAAAACCACTCGCACGTCGTTGGGATACTTCTGCGGAATGTTGTCGCGCAAAGTTTTTGCCAGTTCGCGGCAGTAGGGGCACTCGAAATCGCTAAATACAACGATCGTGACTTTGGCGTTGGCCGGTCCAAAAGAAGGACCGTTGGTTGGCAGATGCTGGATAGTATCGAGAAACGGGCTTCGATTGAGGTCCCATATGTTTCCCGCCACAAACTGTTCTCCATCAGCGGACGCGTAGTAAAGGCGATCCAACTTTTGAGCGCCGGAGCTCAAGTGGACGAGCACGCGGTAGTAGCCCTTGAATGGGCTAGGAGTAGGATCGTCGACCGTAATCTTGACCACGGGCGCGAACCCCTCTGCGTAGCGCACATATGCTTCAAACTTCTGCTTATCGATCTTCGGCGCTGTTTTATCCGGAGAAGGATCGGGGGAAGCGGATATGCCGGGAGATCCGCCGAGAATGATAAGCACAGCGAGGAACAGGCAGGTGCGGAGCATAGGTGAAGTCCCAGTGTACAAGGATCTGTCAACCATGTATCGGCACTTATACTGAAGAAGTATCGAGTCAGTAAGTTCTTGGTTCCGTTACCTCCTAGTCCTTTCGGGAAATAGACAAAATTCGAGTATAGACTCTAAGTTAGGCATTATGCAGCAATTTCAGCAGATGCCTCTCTTTGACTTGGGTCTCGACATGCAACTCGCACGGGAGGTACAAACGAGAATCATGGCCGCAAAACTAGCTAACAACACCATCGTCAATTACCGCTCCGGGTGGCGAATGTTCGAGCGCTGGTGCCTGCAGGCTGGATATAGCAGCCAGCCCGCCGTACCGCAAACCTGCATCGATTTTGCCTCCTGGTGTATCGCTGAAGGTCTCCGGCTCGAAACGGTCCATCTCCGGCTCAAGGCGATTAACTATCATCACCGTGAGCACAATCTCGCGTTGCCCTACGACGGGTCTGTGCGACAGTTCTTCCGGAATGCCAAGCGCGCTCTCTGCGAGCGTCCGCAAGGAAAGATACCGGTCTCACCGGCACAACTCCGCCGCCTCTCGCAAGCCTTGCATACCGGCATCGCAATCGACACGCGTAATCGGGCAATCGTGCTGCTCTGTTTCGCCTCCGGCTGGCGACGGTCGGAGCTGGTCTCGCTCGATCTGCGCGATGTGCGATGGGTGCCGGAGGGTATTGAGATGTGGCTCGGCAAGTCGAAAACCGATCAAGAGGGGACCGGGCGATTAGTGGGCGTGCAGTACGGCGACAATCCGCTCACCTGCCCGGTGAAGGCGCTCGACGCCTGGATCGAGGTTCGCGGGAGGTGGGCCGGTCCGCTTTTTACGCAATTCGCGCCGCATAGACGGATGATGCGGGAACGGCTTGCACCGAACGCCGTCAGTCAGATTCTCAAACATGCGCTGGAACGGATCGGCGAAGATCCGACGTCGTTTGGAGCGCATAGCCTCCGGTCCGGCATGATTACGGCGGCCATCAAGGCGGGCGCGACGGAAACAGCGGTCATGCAGCGCACCGGACATAAAAGCTACGAGATGATGCGCCGCTACGTGCGTCCCGCGACGGTGTTTCGCTCGAACCCGCTCAAGGGCGTGCTGTAATGCCTCAGGCCAAGTAAGCTCTGACGGTGCTCCGCGCCATGTCGAAGTGCCGCGCGATGGCGGCCTTGCTCTTCCCTTCCGCGAAGAGCCGTTTGATCTCCTCACGATGATGAGCGGCAGTGGCCGGCCTGCCGAGGTGCATCCCTTTCAGCCGCGCTTCGGCGATGCCGGCGAGGATGCGTTCGCGCCGTACCTCCTGCTCGAACTCGGCGAACACGGCCAGCAGCCCGGCCATCATGCGGCCGCTGGCCGTCGTTAAGTCGATGGCCTCCGTCAGCGAGACGAACGCCACCTCAAGCTGATGCAGCTCCTTCATCGTGAGCGCCAGGTCCGCGACGGAACGACCCCAGCGGTCGAGCCGCCACACAATCACCACATCGATTTCTTTCCGCCGCGCGGCGCGAACGATCTCTTCCCGCTTCGGCCGCACCTTCGATCCGGAGCCGACCTCGCGCACTTCGCTGACGATAGACCAGCCTCGCTCGCCGGCATACCGGCGCAGCGCTTTCAATTGCATGGGTAGAGTTTGCTGATCGCTGGTGGAGACGCGGGCGTAAAGCGCGGCGCGAAGTGCCTTTTTGGGGTGGCGAAAATCATTCGCCGTTTTCGGCTTCGGAGAGGGCCTGTTTTGGGGTGTTTGAGAGAGGGCTTTCATGGAGGGGCGAAGGTTTAGATTATCGCCACTCGCCGAAGCTGTCCCGATCAAGCTTGAGACAAAATAGTCTTCGCAACCGGAGACTAAAGTGCAGACCAAATAGTCTTCAAAACCAGAGACTAAAATGCAGACTTGTTTGTCTGAAAAAGAGAGGGGCGAATGGACGAATCGAACGCGGTGAAATTGAGGCGGGAGATCGCGCTGACGATGGCAAGCGTACCGAGTGCGTCGGCGGATGAAATCGCGCGAAACGTTCATGCGCGGGAGTCTCGATTGGTCGCGGCCTGGGCGCGGGAACGGCTGGCGTTGCTCGTCCGCGAGCAGATGCGGAAGAGCCGGCCGCCTCCCGGTCCTAGCCCGTATCAGATGTTTTTGGAGGGATTCGAGACTCTTTCCGAGCGTCTGCCCTTGCCTGGACGCGGCGGAGTGACTCTCGCGGCAGCGACGATCGTGGATCTCCGGCGAAGCCTGAAACTGACACGACTCAAAGTACGCGAGAAAGCGCAACAAACCGCCTTGCTGATTCGAGAAATGGGGCCCTATACCAAAACGCGCCGTGGCCTGACGGTGGAACGTTACTGTGAACTTCGCGCTGCCGGTGTGCCGTCGCACGTTCCGAAGTAAGTATGGCGGTAACGGCCGTTCGGTTAGTTTATCGCCGGTGATCCTTGTGTCAACCCTGGTTGCGTCTACTACTTTTGTGGCAACCAAATCACGGTTTCGCTTTACACAAGCGGAGAGATGGTACCGGTAGATCTCGCAACTCAGACATCGCACGGGGATAATGAGACAGACCTGCTGTAGCTGGATTTCCCTTCGACAACAGAAACTCGGTCGTCACTGGTCCGCGCCGGTAGCGCAGTCCTTCTTTGACAGTTGCATTGGGCTGTCGGCGCTTTAGATTACCGCCGGGTGGGTCGGCAGCGGCCCGTGAGAGGAGCGCGGCCACGAACCCACAACAGTTTCGTAATTTTTACCCGGAAACGTTCAACGCCCGCGAGCTTGGCAACCACCAGTCTCGCGGGCGTTGGCGTTCTAAGAATTCCATTGAGCTTTAGATTACGGCCAGACTACTTGGCGGCCCCGCGCCGTTGCGGGCACCGCGCTCCATGTTCCCTCATTTCGCGTGCTCCGAGTTTCAGGCCACAATTCGGACAGGCCCGCAGACGCTTCGGCCGACCTCCGCCGAATGTCTTTCGCATGGACGCGAGTTCCGCGCCCGGCGATTTCATTTTTTTCATGCGCTTACGCAGCCACTTCGACGACCGCCGCAGTCGTGGTGGGCATCGGAATTGGGTCTCCGTCTTCGCGCATTCCTTCCAAGTGCAACTCGATCGCCTCCTTGATGAGCGCAACGACTTCCTCAAGAGTCTCGCCGACCGCCACACATCCAGGCAAATCGGGCACCGAGGCTCCGTAACTCGTTGGTCCTTGTTCGATCATGATGGTGTACTGCATAGATTTAAGACTCCTTATCAATTTGAGCTTGGCGATAGATGTTCTTCAGCGTTCCGATGGGAACATCGACTCCGGGTTTCCCAGCAACCGTCACGCGGCCGCGCTTTACCGCGTGCTTGAACTGGCGATGGCTTCCCTCCTGCGACACCATGCGCAACCGTCGGCTTCGATCAGCTTGACGATGTCGCGAACCTTCATAGAACTAGTATTACACAAACAGCGTAGATAGTGCAACAAGAAAACAACAAACGTGACGCGAATGAGAGCATCCGCCACCTGGGGAGCACTCCTAGTTGATACAATCCGTGAAGCCAGCGGCTCTACCTCTTCTGGCTCCTTCATAACCGATCCCACGCTTCCCTTACACGGGGAGCGTGGGCTCCGCTCCACCTAATCATCCCAGTCTATTCGCCACTTGAGCGAGGCCGTCCAGCCACTGCTCTAGGCCCTGGCGCATCGCGAGCTTCACGAGGGCTACGTCGTTCGTAACACCGAGCTTCTGCAGGGCGCGTTTCTTGTAGGAGCTGACACTCTTGTCGCTGACTCCCAAATCGTACGCCATTTCCTTCAGCGTTTTTTCGCTGAGCACCATCGCGATCACCTGGCGTTCGCGGCTGCTGAGTGGAAGAGAGTCCATTTAGGAAAAGTAGAGTCCGGCAAAGTGGAATCTCAGTAGCCGGTAGATGACAAAATAATCGTTACGAGGCCGTCCAAGAATTGAGACTGGCTCGTACTCTTGAAGATGACGTCTGAACAAATACGGCATCTGCAGAACGTTTCGCGCCTGTTAACGGAAGCGAAGGACGAACTGGTGAAGTGTGAACTTCCCGGACCTGCGGATCTGCATATCGGTTCCAACGTGATGGCGGCCTCAACACAGGTTTGCATCCTGATGAAGCGGGCGGAGGTGCAACGGAGGATGCAGGCAAAAGAGGACGCCGGGCGTCTTGAGCAACGTTATTCGATGACGGGTCCCAGTCTTATCGACCATCACTGAGAAAGTTCCGGTGCTTTTACGCGGCAATCTGTGACCCATAGGGTAAATCGGAGCGACTTTGGCCTTTAGATGCCGTATCGGTCTGTATCGCGAAGTTCTTTTTCGCTTCCTGCGCTTTGCGCTGGGCGAGCTTCCGACGGACCATGTAGGCTTCTAAATCCAGGTCGGTGCTGCGCCATAATTTCGGTCCGACTTTGAAGCCCTCGATCTCGCCGCTGTCGAGTAGGCGAGTGATGGTGCGCGCGGACACGCCGAGATCGCCGGCCATCTCTTTCGGGCAAAGAACTCTCATAAGGGAGAAAGTGGCCGGTTCGCAATGACAATATCGGACTCACGCCGCCTTTATCGGACAAGGCATAAAAATTTCTACGCGATCGGCACCATACCGTTGTGGCCGATCACTCAGCCACCGCCGTGAACCGAGCGGCGCTGACCTTATAGGTCTAAATCCATCGGACTGCGAGAAGCACTGCTTCCCGCTCCCCGCTTGCAAAAGCGGGTCTTTTGATCCCCGTTCCCACGATTCTAAATCGAGATCGAGAACCCCGTGTCCATCACTATACCTACTTACGGCGCTGACGGCCAGCGTCTGAGGAATTACCCGCTGCGCTCCATCGAATGGATGCTTTCCCTCGATGAGGTCGTGGTCCAGCGCAATCGGAAAGGCAGCATCGTGTGTGCGCATCTCCGGGCCGAAGGCGGCGCTCTGACGATCCTCGATAGCGCGTACATGGGCCAGCATTACAGCTTCGACGAACGGCTTCCGAGTGGGCGGAGCGCCTGGCGTCATTCGCCGCTGCTACAACGCGCGGATCGGAAAAACCTGATGAGCGAAGGTTTCAACAGTGAGCAGGTAGACCGGTTTGTGCGCCGCACCTTCCGCGCCGTGCCGCTTTCCTGCATGAGTAGGACCCGGCTCGAAGGACCGCCGACACCAGCCAAAGTCGTTTCGATCGATTCGTTCCGGAAGCGCGGTCTTGAGAATTCCCGGCCTGTCGAATTCGACTCGGAAAACAGGCGTGCCGCTTAAGCCCATGGAATGGACTCAATCAGAAACGCTGGCGCTCGCCAATCAACATTGCGTGCATTGTTTCGGACTGGGACTCTGCGCAACTTACGGAAGTAAGTCACGGCCTTGTAAGTGCGTACTGCGCGCGATCTTCAAAGGATGCTACCGGCGCTTCCAGAAGTGCGCACTGGGAGAGAAGTGGTACAGCCGGAGCCACATTCTCGAAAGCCGTCGGCCGAATCATGCCCGCTATCAGGTGTATGGGTTCCGGAACGAAGAGTACATGGCCGACTTCATCAAGGTTTCGAACCGGACGCTCGGCGAGAACACGCTCGCGCAACGGGTCTTCAAATATCACTACCTGCTCGGGGCGGATTGGAAGCTCTGCTGCCGGCGATTGGGCATGGAGCGCGGCGCGTTCTTCCATGAAGTCTATCGGATCGAGGAACGGCTCGGGCTCGTTTTCCGTGAGTTGCAGCCTTTCAGCTTGTGGCCTCTCGATGAGTACTTCGGCGGGAGTGTGAGATCGGCGCGTGGCGGGCGGGCTTGCGCCGTTAAGGCACCGGAGCGTACTTCTCCTTCGCTCCGGGTTCCTTTGAAATCGCCGGCCGCAGCGTAATGACCCATGAACGCCTCTGAGTGCTGCATCGCTGCTATCAAGCAGTCGGAAGGATTCCGGCCACTTGCCTATCAGGATGCGGTGGGTGTCTGGACGATTGGCTATGGGGAAACGTCGAATGTGAAACCAGGCGACGTCATCACGCTCGGGGAAGCCGATGCTCGCTTGCGGGCGCGTGTTGCGGTGTGCGCCTATGACGTTCAGCAACTCGCCCATGTGCCAATCACGCAGGGCGAACTGGATGCGCTGGTCGACTTTGAATATAACCTGGGCCGATCCTCGCTGGCGCATTCGACGCTGCTTGCCAAACTTCGGGCGGGCGATCTCGACGGAGCGGCGGCAGAGTTTCCGCGCTGGTCGAAAGCGGGCGGGAAGGTCTTAGCGGGATTGCTGGCACGGCGACTGCGCGAGCAGAGTTGGTTCAAGGGTCCGGGCCCGGCGGAACAAGCCGCATAGCTGAACCGCAACTTTAGACGGAAAGGATAACCATGAAGTACTTAGTCATCGAACAGGAGCGCTACTCACTCTATTGCCGGATCAGGGAGTTCGACACTGCTGAGGAGTTGGAACGGCACGTCATGCAGACCGGAATAAAGGACGTCATTCTGGCGCAGCGAATCGGGCTAGAAATAAACGTCTGCAATTGGAACAAGCCGGTAGAATCCGCCTAATCCATGCGGGATCTGAAAACAACGCTTCCGGCGATTGTGGCCGCTGCTGCTGGGTTCATCGCGTTCTCGCCGGAAGACTTTCACGCCTACCCGGTTCTCGTCCACTTGGCGAAGTACATCATGTCGGGCGGCTTGGCCGTGCTCGGGATTAACGCCGCGCAGGTGTCGAGGAATAACGCTCCAAAATGATTGCTGTCGCACTTGGTTGGCTTTCGCCGGAAGTCGTAGAAGCCGTGCAGCGCTTTCGGGGTGCTATCTACATTGAAGACGGGGCGGTGGAAACACTCAAGGATGGCAGGCATATCGAGGCGCCAGATATGCGGAGCTATCACATCATCCTCATCGATGAGGGCGGCATTGGGGCTTGCATCCGCTATTTACGATTCGGCAATCGTTCGGCCCGCATCGGTGGCTGGGCGGTCGCACCAAAATTTAGGGGCACCCGAGCGAGTATTCGAATGGCACTGGAAACGGTGCGGTTAGCGGAGCAGTTCGGAGACACTCACGGAATCGCGACCGCGACCGTGCGCCACAATTCAGCAGGCATTCTTCGCCGCTTAGGTGGCAGGGTCATTGCCCGCTACTATGACGCGAATTACCGCTGTGAGATGGAGCGTATCGAATTCTCTCTCAGCGATATGAAGCGCTTCCGTATCGCCGCCTGATGCAACGGACAAAACGTCCCTGCGCCGCTCCCGGCTGTTCGGCATTGGTGGAGAAGGGTTACTGCCCGGCGCATGTTCCCCGCGCCATGGCGGTACAGCGCCGATACGAGGACCAGCGAGGCAACTCGCACCGGCGTGGATACGATTCCCGATGGCGGCAATTCCGCGAGTGGTTTTTGCGGCAACGCGAAAACGTGATCTGCGCAGACTGCCGGGTTCAGCCTTCGACCGATGTGCATCACGTCAAGAAATTGCGGTTGCATCCAGAGCTACGGTTCGAGCCGGCCAACTGCCGAGGACTTTGCCATCGTTGCCATTCCAAGCGCACGTTAGCGGGTGAGTAATCAGTGCCGGCGTTCGGTCGTCATTCGTTCGCGGAGGATTTCGTTGATGCGCGTCAGATGGCCTTCGCCTTTGGATTTAATCCAGTCCAATACATCGTTATCGATGCGGAATGTGACCGGCGTTTTCTTCGGTCTATAGTACTTACCGATGACGGCGCCGTCCCACATTTCGGGGGGGAACACGGGATTCTCTGGATCGGCATTATCCAGGCTCTTGTCGCGATGAGCGTAGGCTTCGCGGATATCGTCCGTGATCTTAAGCCTGCGATGCTGCTGCGTAGATTCTTTCTTCATACTTCACTGCCTTCCTGGCTGAAACGATGTGAATGATTTCCTCGCCTTCGTTCGAACGAGCGACGAAGATAACTGCTAATAATGTGATCCTTTGCTGGGTCATGCCGATGATTTGGAAGCGCTGCTCCGATTCATCTGCATAAGAGTAGTTCTCCAAGATCACCTGATGGGGATCGTCAAAGACTTCCTGGGCTAGTTCGAACGTGATGCCATCGTGCTTTCGCACATTGGCCTGGTTCTTTTCTAGTGTCCAGGTAAATCTCATTTACCTTTTAACTGTACATACACAGGCGTAATCTTTCAATGTCGTCTAAACGAAAACTAGAAGTACTTCGAAAAACAAAAGCAGAACGTGAGAACGAGCAGGCGATTGCTAAGCAACGGAAACAGATCGTCGATGAGTTCGGACGACTGGATCAGGAGCTGTCCCCCGTCAAGAGCAAGCAGCGGCGGTTTGAAGAGCTGGGAAAACTGATTCGTTCCTGGCATGCGAGCGCCGAACCGGAGGCGGCGGTCAGCTCCGCCGGGGATCGTTTCAAAGTCGTCCTCGGTCCTCGCGGCATGCAGACGAGGCTGACTGACATGGCGGAAGTTTACCGCATCCTCGGCCACGCTAAGTATCTCGAACACACCTCGATCACATTAAAGGCGCTCGAAGAATCGGACGTGGATTCGGCGGTCGTTGCCTCGTTGACCATTAAAGAACGTACAGGAACGCGCTCGCTGGTGATCCGGACGTTGTAGTCCGGCCTATCACCCGATCGGGGTGGCCTAGTCCGACCTAGCCCCTGCCCAGCCTGCCCCGGGTAGGGGCAGGTTGAAGTCCCTCAACCTACCCCCTGCGCGACCGCCCGCAAGTCTTTTTTTATTTCCGCAAAATTCACATTTTGGATTTCACCGTGAAATCAGGGCTTTTTGCGTTTAAATGGCTATTTTGGAACGCCGGGCAGGTCGCGACGGTCCGCATGTTTCGCACTCACTCAAATGCCACGCCCGGATGGAAGTGATAGGAAGCCTGAGGACGAATCCCTTCGCAACCGCTTCTATTCTGTGACCGCGCGGCTGCTTCCATTTGCGTTTGAATGGCGCGATCGTGTGCACGGATCGTACGATTCATGTCGGCTTGGCCGATGAAATAGCCCACGAGTAAGCCGGTAACAGCAGCCATCGCGAGGCGAAACGCTTTCAAGAGTTCATTATGGCCAGACCCAGAACGCCCACCTCGATTCAGGAGTTGAAGGGCGCTTACAAGAAAGATCCACAGCGCTTCAAAGATCGCGAGGAGGAACCCAAGCCGGAGGGTCCGCTCGGAGCGCCGCCGTTTGGCTTCGATGAAGAACTGGAAGCCATCTGGCGCGAAATCGACGGCATGGTGCCCGCCCGTGTGCTGACCATTGCAGATCGCTGGCTGGTCGAGCTCGCTTGCCGGACGATGCGCGATGTGCGGCAAGGATCCGCGCTCGCCTCCGAACGAAATCTTTTACTGAGCTGCCTCAGCCGGATGGGATTGACTCCCGCCGATAGGTCCCGCATTGCCGTACCCAAACAGACAGAAGAAACGGACGAACTCGCCGCCCTCGCCGCCGAAGGAAAAGCCAGCCACGTCCTCAAACCCAACTGAGGAGTCATCCGCGCCTTCATCGCACTACGTTGCGGCGGCTCACCAGTACGCACGCGATGTTGTGGCCGGCCGGGTACTCGCTTGCAAATGGGTGAAACTGGCCTGCCAGCGGCATTTAGGCGATCTGGAGCAGGCGAAGTCACTCGACTACCCTTTCGTCTTCGATGAAACGAAGGCGGCCCGTGTCTGCCGTTTTATCGAGCAGCTTCCGCATACCAAAGGCGACTCGGCTCTGGCGATTGGAGGCCGGGACAATCGCATTCGATTGGAGCCGTGGCAGTGCTTCATTTACTGCGCGGTCTTCGGCTGGGTGCATCGCGCCACCGGGCTGCGGCGGTTTCGTATCGTCTACATTTGCGTTCCGAGAAAGAACGGGAAATCCCTTCTGGCGGCCGGTACCGGGGTCTACATGTTCGCCTCGGACCGCGAATTCGGAGCCGAAGTCTATGCCGGCGCCACTTGCCAGCGCCAGGCGCTGGAGGTCTTTCGTCCGGCGAAACAAATGGTGGAGCGGACGCCGCGGCTCAAAGAACTTTTTGGAATCCATGCCGGTGCCAAGAGCATGGCCATTCTCGAGAATGGCAGCCGGTTCGAGCCCATCGTGGGCAAACCCGGCGATGGCTCCAGTCCATCCTGTTCCCTCGTGGACGAGTATCACGAGCACAGGACTGACGAGCTAGTCGATGCCATGCGCACCGGCATGGGGGCGAGAAAGCAGCCCCTCCTTTGGATCATCACGACGGCGGGCTCCAATATCGCCGGGCCCTGCCACTCGCTGCAGCGGGACGTCGAGAAGGTCCTCGAAGGCGCGCTCGAACGCGATGAAGTCTTCGGGATTATTTACACGATTGATGCCGATGACGATTGGACCTCCGAGCCCGCCCTCCGCAAGGCCAATCCGAATTACGGCATCTCCGTCTTCGAAGACTTCCTCCGGACCGAACAATCCGCGGCTATTCAAAACAGCCGGAAGCAAAACATCTTCAAAACGAAGCACCTGAATATCTGGTGCGGCGCGAACGTGGCCTGGATGAACATCCAGAAGTGGGAGGCCACCGCCGACCCGCTTTGCCTGCGTTTCGTAGTAGGCCCCCAACAGGTCCCGCGCTTTGGCGAACTCGCGCAGCACGCTCCGGAGCCGCGCGAGCTTCTCTCGGTTCTGCAGGTCCGTTTTGGTGGGCGGGTCCTGCGGCGCGCCCGCGCCTTTCTCGGCGTTGCCGTAGCCCCGCTCCAGCAGGTGGAGCTGCTCGTCCAGCAGCTCCAGCACTCGTTCCTGTTCGCGTGTCATCGGTTCACCTCGCGTTTAGAATGAATGCTTGCCGGGTCGCTCCCGGCATTCCACGCGGGCCGGGGCGAGGAGCCTACTTCTCCCGCCCTCCCGTTGCCTAAGTAGGAGGCTTGATGGACACCCGCGTTCAGATCGCGCAGCAGGCGAGGAAGCATGGACTGGTTCGTCGTTAGCGCGACGGCTGTTCTCTTCGTTCTCGTACTCATCGTTTCGCTTGTAGTACACGAGACACCCGGAAGCGACGTCGCCGGGTTACACGGAGTCCGCTCGGAAATTCCAGAAAGCTTCGTCGTCTTCGACCTGGAAACGACGGGCCTCGATGCCGGCGAAGATGAAATTATTGAGATCGGCGCAATCAAGATTACGGACGTCAAGCAAGATGTCCACACGTTCTTCCAGGCACTCGTAAAGCCGATGAAACCGATCCCGAAAGAAATCACGCGGCTCACCGGCATTTCGCAGGAGATGGTCGATCGCGACGGAGCGTCGCTCGAAGAGGCCGTTCGAGGATTTATGGCGTTTGCCGGGGAACTTCCCCTAGTGGCTTTCAATGCTAAGTTCGACATGGCTTTCCTTCGCAAGGCAGCACGAAAATGTGACATCGCTGTTCGCAATCCAACATCGTGCGCGCTGAAGAAGGCGCGACGGGCATGGCCGGATCGATCGAGTTACAGATTAAGCGATCTCGCCCGATGGGCCGGGCTGTCGGACGAGGACACGCACCGCGCGCTAGGCGACTGTAAAAGGACGTTGATTCTGTATGCGGCTGCTGCTTCGAAGCTCTCGGCGGGTGCACCTTCAGCACCGTATCGTGGGGCGCGGCGGCGCGGGCGGTGATCACGGCTGTCCTCCGGCGGCATCTGCAGCGGGGCGGGGCGGCGATTGACGAGCCGCGAACAGAAGGAGCCGGGAGCGGATCTGACCAAAGAGGGATTGTGCTCCTGGACTCGCCTCGGTTGGCGTTTCCCGGCTGAACTTCGGTCCGGGCCTCACATCGATGACAGGATAGCCATTCCCTCGGAAGGTGATTCTGTATTCCACCGCTCCGGACTGAACCAATTCGTTTAATTGCGGAACGTGCGATTCGCGTAAGGTCATTGCATACCCGCTTTCTAGCCTGCCGCGATCCCGCAAGCTTCTTCTTCGAGGCGCAGCAGGTTGCGAACCTGTACGAGTTCGCCCCGAAGTTCCTCGTCGTCCGGTGACTCGCGGCAGATCGCCTCAGCCTCCTGCACTTGGCGACGCAGACGGCGTACACCGCTGGGCAGCAGGTGTTCCGGCATCTGCATAGCCCCCTTTTCGCGGTATTGGCGGAGCGGCTCAGGTTCAAAGCACTTGGGGACCGCGACCAGTAGGAACCCGATCGGATTTCCGACCCTATCAGTGATGAGCTTCCCTTTTTCGTGGATGAAGTGAATGACTTCCGAACCAGTACAGTCTGGCGCTTTGCGTCGGCAGGCAGTCAGGAGTTGATCCGGTACGTCGTCGTCGACTGTTCCGTATTCCGAGAGAGCCTCTCTCATTTCCGAAGAAGATGACGACGACGAGTAAATATCTGATTGTTTGAAAGATCTGACTTCCTTATTAGGTGTTGTTTGTACACCGTCGTTTTGGACGTTGTACAAAGTCCCATTTTCATCCTGTACAGAATTTGCGGAAAAATCTTGTACAGACAATTTCGGGGTGCGCAACAACGAAAGCTCTACGATAGGCTCGGGCCTCGGCGGCGCGTCTGGAGACATCTTCCGTTCGAAGCGGCGCATCTTGATTTGGTAGCGCTCGGCGAAATGCTGATCCCGAAGTTTTTGCACCTGTTCGCGGGCGGCGGCCATGGCCTCGGCAGCCGCCCGCTTTTCGTACCCTTCCCATGCCTCAACGTCGGTGTGCGCACTGGCGCGATCGGTTTTGCTAAGTTGTTGAAATTGCTTGGCTAAATAGGTAGGGAAATTGTCTGTACAGAACTTTTGCCACTCCTGTTCTTCGTCTAAAACACCCTCCACGATTTCGCCATTTTTTCGCCTTTTCGGATTCACCTTTCCGCACAGCCAGAGCCGCTGTTTGTCGTCACGTCTCGCGAGACCGTGATCTTCGAGTTCAGCCCACACCTTCAGGGTCGCTGCCATATCCCAATCCAACTCCGCCGCGAGATCTTTCAGATACAGCGTCCGGCGTCCCTCCTGCGCGTAAGGGGTCCGGCCGCCCTTCTTCGCCCGGATCGTATGCGAGCGCAAACAGGCGAGTAGCCGATGCCCTCTCGGAGTCAGCGTGAACTCGGGATCGAGAAAGCAGCCGTGCTGGTCTGGTGGAATGGGATCGTACCAATCCGCCCCCATTCCCCTTACGAGTTCCAGGTTCTTGTCGGGTTTCGCCTTCGGCGCGTTAGGTGCGCCGCTCATGCGCAGCCTCCCGGGGCGACTGTTCCGAGGGAGGTGACGTGAATTTTCGAGTTAGTTGGTTTCTGCGGTTCTAGTATCGACACAAAAGTACCTAGTACTTGCTTGTTTGTTGTGCCGCGATTCGTGCAGAATAAAGAGGCATACCTCTACTGCCCGCTTCGCGGCGGGTTGTTTGGTTCGGCAGCCGCTGTTTAGCTTTCCATGGCCTGTTCAGCGCTCCGAGACGTTTGCAACACGCGTGTAACAGCGCGTGTCTTAGGGGCAGACTTCTTCAGTGCTCGTTACACTGAAGAAGTTTGTCCTTTTTGCGCAGATATCTTCCGCTTTTTACGCTGGCAGTAGCGATCTTCGCGCTTTATCTCTATCACCTGAATCGATTTGGCGTCATACCGCCAGACGAGCCACGTTATGCCGCGATCGGCCAATCCATGGCTCAAACCGGAGATTGGATTACGCCGACACTTTGGGGGTCACCGTGGTTTGAGAAGCCGCCACTCCTCTATTGGATGATCGCGCTCGGAACGGAAGCCGGATTAGGACCGGGGCTGTCGGGCCGCATTCCTGTGGCTCTGCTCAGCATAGGCTTCTTGATTGCTGGGTTTTTCCTGCTCCGCCGGGAGTTTGGCGGCGAAGCGGCTTTTGTGTCGATGACGCTTCTAGCTACATCGGCTGGATGGTTAGCTTTTAGTCAGCTAGGTGTGACGGACTTGCCAATGTCCGTTTTCTTTTCACTAGCAGTGTTCTTGGCTCTTCCGTTCCTGCGCCGTGAACTCCGCCGGCGGGAGACGCAGTACCGCTTTGCTGCTATCGGGACCTGTCTGGGCCTGGGCATGCTGGCAAAAGGCTTGGTTCCTATTGCGCTAGCATTACCGTTTTTCTGGTTTTTTCGCCGATGGTGGCGCAGTTGGTGGATCGCGATTGTTGCCGGCATCTTAGTCGCTGGCCCCTGGTATGTAGCCGTCTATGAAATCAATGGTTTCCCTTTCATTGAAGAATTCTTCATAAGACATCATTTCGAAAGATTGTACTCGGCATCATTGCAACATGTGCAGCCTTGGTATTTCTATGTGCCCGTGCTTTTGGCCGGATTGTTCCCGTGGACTCCCCTACTTGGACTGCTTTTTCGAAGGAGAACTGAGTGGGACCAGTGCCGGCGGTTTCTCCTTGTTGTCAGCCTCTTCGGGTTGTTCTTATTCAGTATTTCGTTGAACAAGTTACCCAGCTATCTTTTACCGTTGTTCCCCAGCATTTTCGTGTTGATCGGAGTGCAGTTCGCGGAAAAACCATTTTTCCAACCGCGACGTATTTGGCTTGTTTGCTGCGCTTGCCTAATCGCGGTCATTCCTTTGCTTGCCTACGTCCTGCCGCAAGCATTAGCGATAGGGCGGCTGTCATGGCCGGTCTTGGGGTCGGCGCTGAAAGACATGACGCGCACTGAACTTTTCTATATAGTCTTGCCAATTGCGGTGGTTATCCTAGCGAGACGCTCGTGGGTGCCGACATTGCTCGTGTTGAGCCTCGTTGCAGGAGCATTCTATCTGAAGGTCAAGAGTGATCCCCTTCTGGACAAGACAGTATCCGCGCGCGGACTTTGGCGTGAAATACAGCCGATCTCGGGAAGTATTTGCCAGGACTGGGTCGGCCGCGATTGGCTGTATGGCCTTCAATTTTACCGGGGCTCCGAGATTCCCGCGTGCGGCAGTGGTAAGGGATTTGCCTACATTCTCCGTCCTAATGGCCATAAGCCCCCGGTCGTTCAGCCCGCTCACCCCTGAGCAAAAAAAGCCGGTAGCCACAAGGGCCACCGGCGATGAGTGTAATAAGGAGAAGAAGAAACGAAGAGTGAGATCATTGACTAGGCTTTCACCTCCGCTTGCTTCTTGCGGCGGAACAGGCGGGCCGCGCCGGCAACGAAAAGTCCACCACCCATCAGAGCAAAGGTGGCCGGCTCAGGAGTTGCCGAGGCGGTCATGAACTCCTGGTTCGGGTTGCAGTCAGCAATGTCGGAGATAATCTCGTAGCCTGCCGTGTTGAAACTCTTGTAGTTGGCGTATACATCCTGAAGCACGTTCTCTACCTTCGTATTATTCGAGTTAAGGTCTTTTGTGAGAGTGGCGGGGTCCATGATGTCCCAGGCAGCTTCTTGAATGCTGGCGCGGTCGGCCTTGGGCTTTGTAATTTCGCTGAAAAGATAGGCTTCCGCAGTGTATGCGTCCTTGCTGGTGAACGTTTGGCCGAAAACGTTGAACGTTTGATTCCCCAGGTATGTATTGGCGAAGTTGTTCCCGCTCATCGATGTGATGTCCGCCTTCCAAGAACCGCCTACAGTGAGGAAGTTGTCCATGCACATCGCCTGAATGGTCTGCCCATTCACCTTGAGCGTATAAGGGCCGGCCTCATCGCCGTTCGTGCCTGGAACCGTGACGGTGGGCGTCCCGCCGTTCACAAACGTTACGTTCGCGGTTACCGGTGCGGCCGAGAGAATCGCGCCGAAAAGGAAGAAAGAAAGAATTGATTTTTTCATGATAGGTCTCCAAAAAGTTAAATTTTTATTTCGAGTTGTTTTTTTTTTGACCTTGTCAGAACCGGTTCTTTTGGGTCATTCGAAGCTTTCAGTTTTTTCTGTTTGCTCCGTGTCAGTGATCCCAGTTTTGCCCGTTTGGGAAAAAAGCGGAATTGCATCCTGGGCTGTAAGGTGCTCCAGTACGGCCCTGGAAAGAGGCAAACTTCGCGAAGTCGCCCCCGCCTTACGCCCCGGACGAATAGACGGTGCATACATCTTCCCCGAAACTGCATCCACGTAGAGAGAACCGGCGCAGGATTGCTATCCGCGCTAGGAAAACTGCACGAAGGCCAAAGAAATCACAGGAATCGACAAGATCATGAGCGAACTACGGAAATTCGGAAATAGCGAGTTACAGATAACACCCCTTGGAGTCGGAGCATGGGCCATCGGCGGAGGCGGCTGGGAGTTTGCCTGGGGTGAGCAAAACGACCAGGACTCGATCGGTGCCATAAAAGCTGCGTTAGACGCAGGAATAAATTGGATCGACACTGCCGCCATCTACGGATTGGGTCATTCCGAAGAAGTTGTCGCCGAAGCGCTAGAGGGCGTTTCCAAAAAACCCTACATTTTTACCAAGTGCGAGCGGAGATGGGATGAGAACGGTAAAATTTCGGGATCGTTGAAGAAGGATTCCGTGCGTAAGGAATGCGAGGATAGCCTGCGCCGCTTGAAATTGGACGTTATCGACTTATATCAGGTGCATTGGCCGCAGCCCGACGAGGATATCGAAGAAGGCTGGACCGAGATGGCCCGTTTGCAACAGGAGGGCAAGGTGCGCTGGATCGGCGTTTCCAACTTCAACGTTGCCCAGATGAAGCGGGCGCAGAAGATTGCTCCCATTACGTCATTGCAACCCCCGTACTCCTTGCTCGCGCGTGACGTGGAAAATGAGATCCTGCCGTTCTGCCAGGAGCACAATATCGGCGTGATCGTTTACTCGCCGATGCGGGCGGGACTTCTCACGGGCAAGATGACGAAGGAGCGTGCGCAGAGTCTTCCGCAAGATGACTGGCGCAGCCGCAACCCCGATTTCCAGGAGCCGAAACTAAGCCGCAATCTGGAATTGGTCGAAATTCTCCGCAACGTAGGCGAGAAGCACGGGCGGACGCCGGGAGAAGTAGCCTTGGCCTGGACCCTACATAATCCAGCCGTTACCGCCGCAATTGTTGGGCTTCGCCGGCCAGATCAAGTGGATGGCACCATCGGCGCGCTCGAATTTCGACTGACGGGCGGCGAGATAGCTGAAATTGAAGAGTTCTTTACAGCAAAGCCGGTCGGGGCATAAGCATGGGCTATATTGCGAGTCCATCGGATATAAAAAACCCAGAGATTCAGCAGATCATCTCCCGCATGGATCCGCGCGGCTCGGTCGCCCCGCTTGCCCTTGAGGATGCCCGACGGTTTTACAGGGAAGCCGCTTCTCTTGCGGGACCTCCCGAACCTGTCGCGTCCGCGAAGGATCAAACTGTGCCAGGTCAGGCCGGAAAAATACCGATTCGAATCTACAGCCCTAAAATCACGGAATCTAGGAGCCTGCCGGTCGTGTTCTTTATCCATGGCGGCGGATTCGTTACGGGCGATCTGGAGACTCATGATCCAATTTGCCGCTTTCTCGCAAATCACACCCCTGCGGTCGTCATCGCGGCAGAGTACAGGCTTGCCCCAGAACATCGCTATCCTGCCGCGCCGAACGATTGTTATGCCGTGCTGCATTGGCTTTCGACGAACGCTAGTTCGATAGGCGGTGATGCGGCGCGCATCACGGTAGTTGGCGACAGCGCCGGAGGCAACCTTGCTGCAGTTATGACATTGATGGCCCGTGATCGTGGTGGGCCATCAATCTCCGCCCAAATCCTGCTCTATCCCTTTCTCGACGGCACGCTTTCCTGCGATTCGGTCGTGGAAAACGCACTGATGCTGCCCTTCACGCTCATCGACCATATTTATTGCGGAAAACAATATTTGACTGCGAAGCAGGACAGACGCGAGCCTTACGTATCGCCTCTGCAGGCTCAAAATCTCAGCGGACTGTCTCCGGCCTTGATCATTACCGCAGAACATGACATTTTGAGCGATGAAGGCGAGGCGTATGCCAACCGGCTACAAGAGGCAGGTGTTCCGGTGGAGCATGACGAGTTTCCTGGTATGGTGCATGGATTTTTCCAATGGGGCGGAGCAGTAGCTGGAGGCAGATTGGCAATGAATCGGGTGGTTCAATACCTCCAGCGCTACTAATGCACACCGAACGGAGAGCTTCAATCAACGGTAGCGCGTCTCTTCGTTACTAAGTACACCGGCACCCCGCAAAGTACGATAAGCAGCCCGGGCCATGTCGTAGACGGACGGAACGCGAACAGGCATACGAGAATCGCGCTGGCGCCCACAATATAGATAAGCGGAATGACAGGATAACCCCAGGCCCGGTAGGGGCGTTGCATCTCTGGCCGCTTGAAACGCAGCCGTATGACGCCAGCGATGGTGAGAATGTAAAAAATTAGCGCGGCCGAGATCACGTAGTCGAGCAAATTGCTGTAGAGGTTCCCGTATGCTTGGCTGGCGAAGTTATAAGTGCGGGGGAGTACAAGTAGTGCTGCCCAGACTCCCTGGAGAACCAGCGACCAGCCCGGCACATGCGCTTTATTTAATCTGCCGGCAGGCTTCGGGAACAGACCGTCGTGAGCCATGGAATGATAAACGCGCGGCCCTGCCAGAACCAGTCCATTGATGCAGCCAAACGTCGAGATCATGATGGCGCCTGCCATGAGGAGTCGTCCCCATCCGGGAAAAATTGCCTGCAGCATAGCGGTCGCGACACGATCTTCAGGCGCGTGTTGAACAGCCGCGAATGGCAGGACCAGCAGGTAAGCCACATTGGCCAGCAGATATAACCCGGTGACGCATACCGTCCCGATCAGCAAAGCTCGCGGCATGGTCCAGCCCGGATTTTTCACTTCCCCCGCCGCGAACGTGATGTCATGCCAGGAGTCAGCCGAAAATAGCGAACCCGACTGAGACACGCATATTGCGGCGAAGAGGCCGAACCCGGTTAACGCGCTCAATGAAGCTGTGAGCGGCTGAGGGCTGCGTGCCGCCCACAAGTGACCGAAGTTGACCGCCACTGCTGTGTGGTTCCAGAAGATCAATCCCGCCAGAATCAGCGCGGCGAGCGCAACCACCTTGGCCGAGGTAAATAAATTCTGCACGATTTTGCCGTAATGCACCCCCTGGCAGTTGGTCCAGGTAAGAAGCGCGATCACAAGAATCGCGACTAATTGCGCAGTGGAAAGAGACAAAGCATATCCGCTAGTGATGTGAAGTGGTGGAACGATGTAGTTTGCTTCCGATATCGCCGGAAAAAGAATGCCGGTAAACCGCGCGAATCCCACGGCAACGGCCGCAATGGTACCGGTCTGAATCACGGTGAACAGTGTCCATCCATAAAGGAAGCCCGCAACCGGCGAGAATGCCTCGCGCAGATACACGTACATTCCGCCAGCCCTGGGCATCATGGCCGCAAGCTCGCCGTAGGACAACGCCGCGGATACGGTAAGAACTCCAGTAAATAGCCAAGCCACCAGCAGCCAGCCTGGGCTGCCGATCGTGCGGGCCATATCGGCGGGAACGATAAAAATCCCGGAGCCAATCATGGCGCCCATCACGAGCATGGCGGAATCGAACAAGCCGAGTTCGCGGAGAAAGCCGGTCTCGCGGTCGAGTTCGGGGGAGTGAGTTTCTGGTGAGGAAGCGCGCATGCCGGGTCAGTGAATAGGATGGCACGAGCTTTTGAAACACCCGTGTTTATAGCAGTGCGCTTATCTCGATATCCCGGAGATCGCGAACGGCAATATCGGGATGCGCCGCCCTAAGTTCTTCGAGGGAGCTAAGCCCCGTAGCCACACCAATGGCCTGAAAACTATTCGCCTTGGCGGCTTCGATATCGTGGGGATGATCGCCAACCAGCGAAATGCGACTGCTCGAATCGGCAAACCCGGCGTCAAACGCCCGCATCGCGGCAATCTTTGCCAAGCTTGCCCGAGTGCCGTCATCTTCGGCAAAGGCGCCGAAACCAAAATACTCTCGCAGTCCCGCCAACTCCAATTTCTTCCAGCCAATTTGGCTTAAGTTGCCGGTGACTAACCCTAGCGCGGATCCGTGTCGTTGCAATTCCCCTAGCAGTTTGTTCACGCCGGGACAGACACAGGACCGGAGGTCCTCCGCGCAGTTGGCCAGATAGTAACGTTGGCACTCCGCCATAATGGAAGGCAGTTCAATGCCCAAGCGGGATTCAGAGTAATCGACGGCGCGAAGCATGTTGGCGATGAGGTCGCCATCGAGCATTCCTTGCGTCGGCACGCCGTCTAAGGTTGTTGCTAGTCCCGTGACGTGGCGGATACCAGCTATCAACGCGCTCTTATGATGCGGCCCTGCGCCACGCATTAGCGTTCCATCGATATCGAAAAGAACAATGTTGCGAGCTTTAGTCACGGGCCAGCTTCGGTACCAGGGCAGTTAATAATCGGATGAATGTGCCAGAAGCTCTTTGACCCACTTCAAGGACCTCCGCATGGTTTAGCCCAAGTTGGTTCAGCTTTTCGCCGCCCAGTCCCGCAGCGATGTTTGTCACGCACGAAATTCCGAGAACCTCCAGGCCCAGGTGATTAGCGGCAATGGCCTCTGCCGCAGTTGACATACCCACAAGATCGGCGCCGATTGTTCTCAAGAAGCGGATCTCTGCCGGTGTCTCATAGCTCGGTCCCAACATTGCCGCGTAAACGCCCTCGTGCAGCGGAATGCCGAGTTCGCCTGCGGTTTGAAAGGCCAGCTCACGTAAGCTCGATGAATACGCCTCGGTCATATCGGGAAAGCGCGGCCCCAGCGTGTAATCGTTGCCACCTGCCAGCGGGTTGCACCCTTGGAGGTTGATGTGATCGGCAATCAGAACCAGCGCGCCGGGCTCGTAATCGGCACGAATGCCGCCCGCCGCATTCGACAGAATTACCCGCTGTACTCCAAGCTCTCGAAAAAGGCGAATACCGCACGTAACCTGTGGGGCGGTGTAACCCTCGTAGAGATGAAAGCGGCCGGACATCACGACCACCTCGGTCCCGCTGCCATTCGCGCCGGAGGTTCCCAGCACTAGTTCTCCAGCGTGTCCTTCCGCCGTCGCTGCTGGAAATCCTGGAAGGTCCCGGTAAGGAATGTGAGTGGCGTGGCTAAGTGCGTTGGCGAACTTGCCCAAGCCGCTCCCAAGTACGACGGCAACTTTAGGGCGCAGCCCGGTTCTTTCTTCAACGATGCGAGCGGCTACCGGCATTTTCTTCAGTGTACGCAGGTGAACTAGCTCGCGGGCTGAATTCTCGGCCGACCGGCGGCGGCGAGCTGCAGCGGCGGATCTCTCTCCGTTTCCCTCAGAAGAGTGGTGATCATTCGCTCATCCACGGCCGGAGCCGTTTGTATTTCCACCGGATAGCGAATGAAAACCTCCAGGCCGGCATCGGTGTAGTGCATGCGAGTCTGCGGACTTGGCGTTGTTAACTGCATGCTGACGGTTCGTTCGAAAGTCTGATGTTGACGCTCGATTATGCTGCGGTATTCGCTATAAACTACTTCGACGGCAGCCGTAAGCCGCTTACGCGCCTCATCGTAATCGGTATCGGCGGTGAGCGTTGTGGAAACAGCGTGCCAAGTGTATTCGGTGCCTGGGGCTTGCTTGTAAACCGGCTGATTTTGGAAAATGATGGAGTTCGTTAAAACCACTACTCGACCGGTGGAGTGAAGGTCGACGCCCGCTCCGGCCATCTCCATCAAGTAGAGACGAACCAGCCCAATGTCGATCACTTCCCCATTGACGTTGGCAATCGTGACACGATCGCCTACCCGAAAGCCATAACGGCCAATGATGAAAAAATAGGCAACAATCGACAGGATGACATTCTGCAGTGCGACGGCGAGGCCGGCCGTGATGAAACCCGCCATGGTGGCTACCGAACTAAAGTTGGTGACAAATGAAACCAGCACGACGATCGTCAATGCAAAGCCCACTGCGAAACGCCGCAACAGTAGAAATTGACGCCGCCGCCGTGTGTCGCGAACATAGCGGAAGGTTGCTCGGCGCGCCAGTTCGGAAGCGAGCAGAATCACTCCAATTGCAATGCCTAGAATGAACAGCCGGAGCAGCAGATAGTGCCAGGTGGACTTGCATTGCTGGCTCAGAGAGCTATGCCACTCCTCCAGGCTGTTCCTTGTCGCTCCAAGACTTATCCCCTCCTCGCTCAAAGGTGTCAAAACGGTGGAGACCTCTTTAAACTGAGCAGGGATGGCGTTCAGTTGCCTGCGCGCCGCTTCTACTTTGGCAGGATCGCTTTGCGACGCCATGGTAGCTGCAATAGCTTCGCCTTGCTGCAAGTATTTCTTCAACCTGGTCACGAGGGGAATTTTTAGAGCATTCACGTCGATGATTCGTTGGCCCGTCTCGGCAATCAAAGAAGTTAGCTGCATACGGTCTTGTACGAAGCCGATTGTCTTTGTGAGCAGGGTGAGAATACCCGCTGATTCGGGGTGAAAAGTTTGGCCGATCGTGTTGCTGTTGGCAGTGGGACCTAAAAGCTTTCCCGAGCCGTTCAACCCGGCAGGAATGGAATCAGAACTAGCAAGATCGTTTATCTGCCCGAGTAATCCGCTCGCGCCTGTTCCGGCTTCTGCTCCGGTGGCGTAGGAAGCCACTCCCTGGATCGCTGTTTGAACCTGCTTCTGTAAGGTAAGGTTCGCCGTCAAAGCAATCTTTTGATTATCGAGTTTTTGTCGCTCTTTTTTCTTGCGGGTTTTGACGATCTGTTCATCGATGCTTTGAATCTGCGATTGCAGTTGAGCGATCCGCTGCGTCGTGGCGTTAGCTGCTGACTGAAGCGAACGGCTCTGCGTACCGCCGCCCCCGGCCACGTTGCTGGCAGGTTGCTTGTTGCCTTGTAGCAGTGCGGCATCGGCACGCGAAAACTCGAACGCTTGTGCTAGCACCGACCGCGAATCGGCGCGGGTGTTGTCTTGCAATAACTGATTCTGCGGCGCGCTTGTTGCCTGGTTTATCGCATTGACGTGCTGATACCAGGAGATTGTCCGGTTCAGGTGCTGCAAAATATCTTTGGGAGCAATTGCGACAGTCCCTAGCGCGGCGGGCGCGCCCAATGCCCCGTGAGCCAATACCAATGTTCCGGCGAGAACCGGCCACACAGACAAGGTGATGACACGCCGATCTTTTTTCGGAGATACTCCAGGAGAAACACACTTCATCTATTTCCTTTTGATTCTTCGTGCTGTCCGGTCGTTACAGGCACAAGGGCTACAACAGAATCCCGGCGATACAGGCCGACATGAAATTCGCAAGTGTTCCAACAATCATCGCTTTCAGTCCAAGACGTGCTAGATCGGACTTGCGTGACGGCGCAAGCGCACCAATACCGCCGATTTGAATAGCGATGGAGCTGAGATTGGCGAATCCGCAGAGCGCAAAAGTTGCAATCACAAAAGAACGCGCATCCAGCATGTCCTTCAGCTTCCCAAGATCGACAAATGCCACAAACTCGTTCAGGATCATGCGCGTGCCAAGCAGTTTTCCCACCGTGGCGCAATCGTGCCAATTGATTCCCAGTAACCAAGCTACAGGCGCAAATAAAGCACCCAGGATTTGCTGTAACGAATCCGGCAGCCAATGCACATAGGAGTGCCCCCAAGCCAGCCCTCCATTTACCATGGCAATCAGTGCCAGAAAAGCAATCAACATGCCTGCAATGTTCAATGCAAGATGTAGGCCATCGCCAGCGCCTCGCGCCGCCGCATCGATGATGTTGATTCCGGGCCTTTCTATCTCCACCGTCAAAGTGCCGGCGGTGACCGGTCTCTCGATCTCAGGGACGAACATCTTCGACAGCATGATAGTAGCCGGGGCCGTCATCAATACCGCAGTAAGAAGATGCGAGATAGAAACTCCTGCGATCGCCACGTAAGCCGCCATCGTGGCGCCGGAGACATGCGCCATGCCGCTGGTCATCACGGTGAATAGTTCGGATTCGGTCAGGCTTTCCAGAAACGGCCGTATCGTCAACGGCGCTTCGGTTTGCCCCATCACAATGCTGGCCGCTACACACGTCGTTTCAGCCCCGCTCGTCCGTAGAAAGCGTTGCATGGCAACCGCCATGGCTCTCACTAAAATCTGCATCACGCCAAGATAGTAAAGAACCGCGAAGAGCGACGAGAGAAAGATGACGATCGGCAACACCTGGAAGGCGAAAATCACGCCGAATTGACTGCTTTTCAGGCCGAGCTTATCTCCGAAAACAAAGCTCGCGCCCGCTGACGAGTAGTTGAGAAGCGCATTGACGAAAAGGCTAATTCCGTAAAACAATTCGCCGAACCTAGTCTTCAAAACAAGAAAGGCGAAGGAGAATTGCAGAATTATTCCCCAAGCGATGACACGCCGTTGGATAGCGGACCGCCTGGTGGAGAAAAGATACGCTGACAGGATGATGACAACCAGCCCAAGCAGGCCGTGAAGCCTTGTCATCAACCCGGCCGGATTAGCTGACGACTTCCAGAATCAAATCCCGTTCATCGACGGGCTGCTGCGAGATGCGGAAAGCATCCTCAACGAGCTCCGCGGCTTCTTCCAGATGCTCGTCACCTGTGTGATACAAGCGGCATAGAATGCTGCCTGCTTCGATTTTCTGGCCGACCTTTACTTCAAGGATCACGCCCACTGCCGGATCAATGGAGTCTTCCTTCACATTGCGGCCCGCGCCGATCATGGCCGACGCCTGACCGATTAACTCTGCGTCGATTGCACTGACGTAGCCCCCGCGACTGGTGGTGATCTCCTGTGCCCCTGTGGCGTTGGGAAGCAACTCGAACCGGTCCAGCACTTGCGGATTACCGCCCTGTGCCGTAATCACTTCTTTCAGCTTCTGGTATCCGGAACCATCCAGCAGCTTGCCCTGCGCCAATTCGCGCGCCTCGTCCAGCGTTTTGGTGATCTTGCCTAGAAAAATCATGCGGGCCGCCAACTCCAGCGAGATCCGCGTTAAGTCCGTGGGACCTGCATTTTGCAGGGTTTGCGAAACCTCCATTACTTCCAAGGCGTTGCCCACAGCGTAGCCGAGCGGCTGATTCATATCGGTAATCAGGGCCTGTACGCGTTTGTCCACGCGGCGTCCGATACCAACCATTAACTGCGCGAGCCGCCGGGCGTCCACCTGCTTTTTCATGAACGCGCCCGAGCCGACCTTCACATCGAGCACGATTGCATCCAAGCCAGCCGCGATCTTCTTCGACATGATGGATGAGGCAACCAGCGGGATGGACTCCACCGTTGCAGTGGCATCGCGAAGTGAATATAATTTGTTGTCGGCGGGTGCAACTTCCGGTGTTTGCCCGATGAAAGCTAGCTTGTGTTGCGCCAGTTGTTCTTTAAACTCATCGACCGTAAGATCGGTGCGGAAGCCTGGAATAGATTCCAGCTTATCTAGCGTCCCCCCCGTATGGCCCAGCGCGCGCCCGGAGATCATCGGTACTACGACGCCCGCCGCTGCCGCGATCGGCGACGCAATCAAACTCGTTTTATCGCCGACCCCTCCGGTGGAATGCTTATCGACCTTCGTGCCCGGGATGGATGAGAGATCCAGCACCGTGCCCGAATTTATCATCGAATCTGTCAGAGCGCTGACTTCGCGATCAGTCATGCCGGCAAAGAAAACTGCCATTAAGAAGGCGGAAATTTGATAATCGGGAATATCGCCACGAGTGTAGCCATCTACTAATTGCCGAATCTCTTCGGCCGACAGCTCCTCCCCATCCCGCTTGCGATGAATAAGATCGACAGTGCGCATTTTTCGAATCTTAAGCGTACCATTCCCAATCGTTTAAACACGTTGTGAATGCATCCCGTTCCGGCTTTCGACGGGATCTCAGACCGCGCACCGGCGCTGCAGTTCTAACGTTCCTCGCCCTCCAAAAAACCACTCAATCCGGCGGCCCTTAGGCGCAGTCCGACATAGAACGTGCCGAACGAGGCGTACACGGCGCTCACCTCGTCGAACCTCATTTCATAGATCAGCTTCTTAAATACAAGCGGCTCATCGGCAAACAAATCCACACCCCATTCCCAATCGTCAAAGCCAATGGATCCTGTGATGATTTGGCGGACCGAATCGGCATACCGCCGCCCGATTAGCCCATGCTCGTGCATCATGCGCTGACGCTCTGCCATGGAAACCTGATACCAGTTTTTCTCCTCGCCCCGCTTGCGGTCCATCGGATAAAAACAGATATATTTCGCTTCGGGAATCGCGGGAAACAATCTAGGCGCCATCGCCGCGGCTTGCCGGGCTATCACCTCGGCAGAGCCGGCGTTCCATCCTGCCGAATGTGGCTCGTGTCCGTTCTCGGCCAGTTGCGCGTACGTCTTGGATGTTGATTCATACAAGCCAAGCTCCACTACCGACAGATAGGAGTGCCGCAGCTCCAGGTAGTCCGATAACTGGAGGTTTGCAACCGCTAACTCGGCCCGATGCAGGTCCTCAAAGGAATCACGGAGGTGAATGAGCAGCAGGTCTCCCTTGTGACCAAGGAGCGAATACAAGGCTGACTGGTTCGGATGCACCTGCTGCGCGCCTTCCTCCATGGAGCCCAGCACACGCGCCGCTTCTTCCAGGATTTCGTTGCGCCGCGATTGCGGCAGCACGCGCCAGGCGCTTCGGCGAAACTGAAACATCTGGTGCAGCACGCTGGAGCCTTCCAGCGTCAGTGGAACCGGAGGATGTTCGGGCATCCTACTTCTCCCACTCCTTCGCCGGAAGTGACGGCATATCGTGCCGGTACTGGCCCGCGAAGATCTCTTCGAACAGCGCCAGCGTCTCCCCGTGAATTAATCCATTGTCGGCCAACAGGTAAGGCCCGTGTAAGCTAACCGGTTCCCCGCGCATGCCGCTCGTCTTTCCGCCTGCTTCTTCCACCAGCAAAATGCCCGCGGCCATGTCCCACGGATTCAATCCAAATTCCCAAAACGCTTCAAGTCGCCCGCAGGCCGTGTAGGCGAGATCGAGAGCCGCGGACCCGCCACGCCGCACGCCGTGGGTTGCCATTGCAAGCTGATAGTAGAAATGAATGTTGACGTTTTGATGCCGCCGCCGGCTGGGAAATCCCGTCGATACCAGCGAATCGTTCAAGACGCGCGCTTTGCTCACATACATGGGCGCGCCATTTAGCCTCGCGCCTGCTCCGCGTTCGGCTGTGAACAGTTCGTCGTTCAAGGGATCGAACACTACCCCGGCAATCATTTCTTCATTACGCGCCAAACCCAACGTTACGTTCCACATGGGGTAGCCATGCGCGAAGTTGGTGGTGCCGTCCAAGGGATCCACGTACCAGCGAAATTCGGACTGCATCTCCGCGTGGCCACCCTCTTCAGCAACGATGCCGTGATCCGGAAACCGTTCTTTCAACCGATTCACGATGAGCTGTTCACTGGCCCGGTCCGCGGCGGTCACCAAGTCATGCTCGCCCTTGAGCTCGAAGCCCACCCCGCGATGCGCCATCAGTATCTGGCCTGCTTCGCGGGCGACCTCAATCGCTACATCCACAAAATTGCCCATATACCTTCACTTCACCACACGGACGAAAGACGACCAAATGAACTGAGAGACGTCTACGGCTCGTAATAGCCGCTGCGCGAAATTACCCTGAGGTTTTGATCCTTCGCCGTGACAGCAATGGGATGGTATACCCCGGGAGCCTGGGGCACGCCTTTGGGATAGAAGCCCAGAAGATATTGCGTTCGTAGTTCCTTGATGATTTCGATGAATGCTTGATCCAATTGCGCGAATCCTAACGGATAGAATATCCGCCCGCCAGTTGCGGTTGCCAACGTAGCCAATGCGTGTTCGCCTCCGACTTCGCGTCCTGCATCGTTTTCTATAGGGACCGCCACGATCGGATATAAGACGATGTCGGCGCGTTGCGCTGCCTTCAAAGCATCGCCGAAGCGCTTGTAGCTGGTTGTGTCGTTGCCGTCGGTGACCACCACCATGACATGGCGTCCCTCCCGGCCCTCTAGATTATCGCTGGCGAGATAAATCGCGTCATAAAGAGAGGTGCCGCCTTCGCCCCTCAGCGAGTGCAATGCGTGCTCGGCCCGGCGTTTGCTGCGGGAAAAGTCAGCCTCTAAATTCGTTCGCCAATTAAAGCTATATAGGGCGAAGGCATCGCTCGAATTTCCGGCATTGAGAAGGGCTGGAATAAATTTTAGAATTGAATCCTCTTCGTAGTGGATGTCAATACGGGTGCTGGCACTAGTGTCGATCAAGACCGCGACAGACAGCGGCAACGAGGTATTCCGTTCAAAGACAGCGATGTTTTGCGCCACACCGTCATCGGTCAATTGAAAGTCGGGCTTATTCAGATTGGTTATCACCGCGCCATCCTGGCTGCGAACAGTCGCCAGGATGTGGACCAGGTTCACTCCAACGGAAAAGGTGGTTGGAGGCTGTACGCCGGGCTGTGGCGGCGACGAGTTTTGCCGGTTGGCGTCCGAGGGCGGCGTCCCTGTTGGATTCACGGGCTTGAACTGCGCCTGTATGGCCGGTGGCAGCAACGCCAGCAGGAATGGGAACAAACAAGCGATGGCGTAAGCGCGAAAGCTACTACGGCTTGACATCTAGTGAAGAACCCGCAAGCAGGGTATCATCCCACTCGCCTTCCACCCACACCGCTCCATCTTCGAAATACTCTTTCTTCCAGATGGGCGCCTCGCGCTTCAGCCGGTCAATCGCTTGCAATGCTGCTTCAAAAGCAGGGCGTCGGTGCGGCGCGGCCGCTACAATCACGACGCTCGCCTCGCCCACTTGCAGCCGTCCCAGCCGGTGTACGATGCCAATACCGCCCAGTTTAAACTGAGTAGCGATCGCAAGCCCGATCTGCCTCATACGCGCTAACGCTAAAGGTTCGTATGCTTCGTAATCGAGATATCCAGTCGGCCGTCCCTTTGTATTGTTCCGGACAACGCCTTCAAACGTGACCACTGCGCCGTCATCAGGACGCTGTAAACGCCTGGCAAGCTGCCGCCCGTCGATTACGGTTCTAACGATCGAAAAAATGTGCGGCTCGTTCGGATAAATGGCGTCTCCTGATCCGCCACTAACCGGGGGAAGAAAAGCAACTTCGTCATTATCGGTCAACAATGCGCCCGGCACGGCAAACTCCTGGTTCCTGGCAAACAAGATCGACGAACGCTTTCCGCGCAGGGTTTCGAATCGTTGCGAGTAATGTTCAAAAACATCCGCAAGCGTCGTCCCCGCCTGCACTTCAATCGTGTCTTCGGCGCATCCGGCCAGATCCTTCAGCACGCCGAAAAACAAGACCCGAACTTGCATGCCCAAATCCTAACAAAAGGTCTCACATCGCCTCCTTCAAGCCTTTGCGGATCAACCACCAATTCGCCGGATAGCTTGTGAAAAAGCCGATAATCATCCCTATTTGCATCAGGAACCAATAGGCTGGATCCGTCGGCTTCAAGTGCGGATGAAAATGATGATCCATCCAGAACATAAAGGCAAAAAGCCCAATTTCAAAGGCAGTCAGTGAAATCGTATCCGCTTTAACGGCCGCCCAAATTCCCGGCCACCCGGAGATGTTCCGCATGGGAGCGATGGAAAAGTATTGAAAAATGATTCCCAACAGATATGCTGCCACGAAGTCAAAAATATAGTTAGTGTAAAGTCGCGACCCGATAAGAGTGAATCCTGCGGCAAACACGGACCATTCAGCGACGATGTCGCCGAGCGTACAACCTGCCCCGCAGTGCGTTACACCCGTCCAAACCTTTTCCCAGTAGGGTTGTTCCTTCTTCTGCTCCTCGTCTTGCCCGGAATTCTTTCGCCTTCCGAAACTGAAATAACTCCACAAAGCGAAAGGTCCGAAATACAGCGCCGTGATGGGCCACACCCAATTCATCACGGTCATCTTCTGCGGGTGCCTCATTACATCAAAGGCAATGATAAGCACAGTAAGTCCTGAAAGAGCCAAGAACCAGATACTAAACGCGTGCAGCATTACAAGGCCACTTTTCTTAAGCGCAGCGCATTGCCGATGACGGACACCGAACTAAAAGTCATGGCAGCGCTCGCGATCATCGGGCTGAGAAGTACTCCAAAAAACGGATACAACACGCCCGCGGCGATGGGTACACCGATGCAGTTATAAACGAAAGCGAAGAAAAGATTCTGGCGTATGTTGCGCATGGTGGCCCGGCTTAACCGGCGAGCGCGTACCACTCCGCGCAAATCTCCTCCCACCAGCGTGATTCCCGCGCTCTCCATTGCCACGTCGGTACCGGTGCCCATGGCAATTCCCACCTGAGCCTGCGCGAGCGCCGGAGCATCGTTCACGCCGTCCCCCGCCATCGCTACCGTGTGGCCGGCCTCCTGTAACTTCTTCACAACCGCTGCTTTTTGTTCCGGCAGAACCTCGGCCTCTACTTCGTCTATGCCGAGTTTTCTGGCGACCGCTTCCGCCGTGAGACGGTGGTCCCCGGTGAGCATCACAATACGGGTGTTCTCTTCGTGAAGCCGCCGAATCGCTTCCGCAGCGGACGCCTTGATCGGATCGGCAACTCCGATCAGTCCAGCCGCTCGACCGTCTATCGCGGCAAACATAACGGTTTGCCCATCTTTGCGCATCGCGTCGGCCTGTGATAAAAGCGCTTGTGGATCAATCGACGATTCCCGCAATAGCCCTCCATTGCCCAGCAGCACTGGTTTGCCCATCACTCTTCCCATGACGCCCTTACCTGTCACGGAACAAAATTCGCTAGCCTTTACCAGGCGAAGATTTCTTTCTAAAGCTGCCTGCATGATCGCCGCCGCTAACGGATGTTCGCTCAATTGCTCCAGGCTCGCGATGTAGCGCAGCAATTCTGATTCTTCAAAATCGTTGAAAGCGCTAACAGTGACGACTTTCGGCTTACCCTCCGTCAGCGTTCCGGTTTTGTCCAAAACGAACGTGTCAATTTTCTCCAGAGCCTCCAACGCCTCTGCGTTGCGGACCAGTACTCCAGTCTGGGCCCCTCGCCCGGTTCCCACCATGATCGACATCGGCGTCGCCAAGCCCAATGCGCAAGGACAGGCGATGATCAGCACGGCTACCGCGTTTACAAAAGCATGAGCCAAGCGCGGCTCGGGTCCATAGATCGCCCAGACGATAAATGTGATCAACGCAACCGAGATAACTACCGGAACGAAATAAGACGCGACTAGATCGGCCAGGCGCTGTATCGGCGCGCGGCTCCGCTGGGCTTCGCTCACCAGCCGAACAATCTGGCTCAATAAAGTATCGCTGCCTACACGATCTGCTTTCATACTCAGGCTGCCAGTGCCGTTCATTGTCCCGCCAGTGACGCGTGCCCCGGAGGTCTTCTCGACCGGAATCGATTCCCCAGTAATCATCGACTCGTCGACGGAGCTATTTCCCTCTAACACAACTCCATCGATCGGTATCTTCTCTCCGGGGCGTACTCGTAATGTGTTGCCTATTTGGACCTGATCAAGCGAAACGTCGTGTTCCGATCCATCGTTCTCGATCCGGCGTGCCGTTTTCGGAGTTAATCCAAGCAACGCCTTTAGTGCGCTGCTGGTCTGACTACGCGCGCGGAGTTCCAGGACTTGTCCAAGCAGAACCAATGTAACGATGACCGCTGCCGGTTCGAAATACAAAGGCGTCTGGCCGTTAGTGGCCCGGAAAGAAGCGGGAATGAGGGCTGGGAAGAACAATGCAGCGATGCTGAAGAGATACGACGCCCCGGTTCCAAGAGCAATCAGCGTGAACATATTAAGGTGACGGTTTACCACCGACGCCCAGCCCCGCTGAAAGAAGGGCCAACCGCCCCATAGCACCACCGGCGTAGCCAAGGCAAACTGGAACCGCTCGGTGGCTATGGAGGAAGCAAACCGCAAACCTGGAATGAGATCCAGAATCATCAAGATCAACAAAGGAGCTGTTAGCGCGCCGCTGATGAAAAGACGCCGCTTCATGTTCATGAGTTCTTCGTTGCTTTCCTCCGCCGTAACCTCGCGTGGTTCCAAAGCCATGCCGCAGATCGGACATGCGCCCGGTTCGCTTCGGACTACTTCGGGATGCATCGGGCATGTGTATTCCACCCGCGTTGCCGCGGGCTGAAGCGTTGTGGGCTCCAGCGCCATTCCACACTTGGGACATGCGCCCGGCCCTTGTTGACGTACTTCCGGGTCCATGGGGCAGGTGTGCTCGACATCGGAGCGCCCAGGCAAAGCCGGAGGAGTCTCTGATGCGTTGAGGTATTTCTCAGGATTGAGATCGAACTTTGTTTTGCATCCAGCGCCACAGAAATAATATGGTTTTCCCTTGTGTTCGCTTCCGATCTTGCTCTGCTGAGGATCGACGTTCATTCCGCAAACGGGATCTTTGACAGTAGGCGCCGCGACGATTTGAAACGGATTGGCTTGTTGAGGCATAGGATTGCTTTTCGAATCTAGCGAAGGTGCTTATAGATCAGGTCTAACAATTCGTCATACATGGCAGAGGCTTCCTTCTCCGTGCCTTTTCGAATCGCTTCAGAAGCGCAGTGATGGAGATGATTTCGCATCAGCGACTTTGCTACGCCCCGGAGCGCTTCTTGAATCGAAGCAACTTGAATCACAATATCGGCGCAGTAGCGCTCTTCGTCCACCATTTTTTGAAGACCGCGTATCTGCCCTTCGATCCGGCGAAGCCGACGTAAATTGGATTGTTTGATATCTGGCTCGACCGCGACTGCCTTTCGCTCCAGTTCGACACCCCTAGTCGAGGCCAGCGATCCTCCGCTTCTCTTCATTATTTATATTTACCCTATACCCCTATTACCTATATGTCAACAGCGTCTACTTGGATTGGGCTTTCCACTGTTCTTGCATCGGCGCGGAAAGCTTATCCATGTGCGACAAAAACGTAACCACCTGCCAGATTTGCTGGTCTGTCATCACGTGTTCCCACGCTGGCATGCCGCTCCAGCGAATGCCGTGCTTGATTAGATAGAAATTCTGGTTCTCCGGCATGTCTGGCGCGTCGTGCATAAATTGCGGAGCACGGGGATAGAACGACTCCGACAACGGACTCTCCGCATGCGTGATGTCCCCATGGCAGCCGGAGCAATTGGACTGATACAACTTTATGCCAGCCGTCAAGTTCGCTTCATCGGCGGCAACCGGGTTTTTTGTCTCCGGCGAGCGGCGGTCAATTGAACTGTCGAGAGCCGCCATCGCTTGGTTTTTCTCAAACGAGGATACGGGAATGTCCGCCCGTGGATCGACGTGTCCTTGCCTCACATAAGCGTACATTCCGCCCACGAGTAAAATTACGGCAACAAAGAATCCAATTATAAAATTCCGCATCTCAGCCTCCCGATCCACTCCCCGCGTTCGGCAAATTGATATTTATTGCCGGATTGCGGGAAGGTATAGGTGCGCCCAGCCCTCTCGTGAGAGTAAAGTGCTGTAAAGCAACTGCATTCATCCACAAGTTTTGGAGCGTCTGAATATAGCTGACCTGCAGTTGAAACAACGTCCGTTGTGAAACGATCACTTCCGGATAAGCCGCCGCCATCGCCTGGTATCTATTTAGGTAAAGTCGATAAGCGCGGGAAGCTCGCGGAATCATTTCGTTTTTATAACGGGCGGCCTGCGCCTGATCGGCAAGGTAAGTTTGCACCATAGGCTCGGCCGTCTGCCGAAGCGAAAGCCGAACCCGATTGACCTCCGCTTGTGCTCTTTCTAGCTCTGCCTTTGCGGCCTGCACATTCCCCTGATTGCGGTTAAAGATGGGCAGCGTAACCGATCCGACGCCAAATCCCTGTAATCCGACGGGCAGACCGGCCTGATTGATCGATTCGTAATTCTGCTGCATGCCGGCTCTCAAAGTGAGATCCGGCACCGGCTCCCGGCGTGCGCTCTTCACTTGTGCTTCCGCCACGCTCACTGCCTGTTGCGCCCGTTTGACGGTAGGGCTGTTTTGCAAGATGACATCGACGACGTGCGCAGGATCGATTGGAGGCGTCTGCTCCAGGTTGCCTTCCAGTTTTGCGAGTGGCAGTTGGGGATTTCCAGCCAGCGCCGACAGGCTGCGAAACCGCTGAATGAACATTCGCTGCGCGGTTGTGTAATCGACTTGCGCCTGTTCGGCTTCCACCTCCGATTGCAGGACATCCGGTGCGTCGGCCTGTCCCACGTTGGCCAGTTGATGCGCTGTCTGCACGGCATTCAGGGAGAGCCTCAGAAGATTCCGCCGGACCTCCACAGTTTCCTGTGCCGCGAGCGTCGCATAAAAACTTTGTGCTATGTCACTGGTGACGCGGTCACGCTGCTCAGCCGCGCCCAGCTCGTTCTCATGGCGCTGTTCCTGATACACTCGCCGCCGCAGGCCCAATTTGCCGCCCAGTACAATCGTTTGTTGCACGAATGCGCCTTGCTCGCCGCCGCCGTAATTGCCGCCGCGAATCTGCTCACTTTCATAGCCCACCGAGGGGTTTGGGTACAGCCCCGCTTGCTTCGCTTGCCCGGCGGAGCTCCGAACCAGAGCATCCGCCTGTTCGAGCGTGGGATTACTGCTAGCCGCCATCTCTTCGAAATCGCGTAAACGCAGCCCCTCCTTGCTCATCGCCTCTTTCAGTAAATTGGCAACCGGCATCTCTGGCCCGGTCTGCTGCGCGGGGTTCTGATTGCTGGTCGGAGGCTGAGATTGCTCCATTCCCATCTGCCCCTGCATGCCTCCCATGTCATGTTGCATCGCGGAGTGATCCGCCGTCTGGCCAAAACAAAGCCCAGGAAAGACAAGAAACGCGCCCAGAATAGGTGAGACGATAAGCGAAATATAGCTTTTCATTTCTCAATCTCCTTCCTACACTCCTGGCTGCGTCATGCCAGGCATGTTCTGCTTACTTCTCTGAATGCGATCCATGATCTCTTCGTATTTATCCGGAGGAAGCACACGGACCACCGTCATCATGCCCTGCATCTCCTCGCTCCATCCAGGGCGAAGGCCATAGTTCTCAGGTTTTTCCACCATCTTGTCCATGTTCATCATTGGCCCTTCCATATACGCATCTTGTGGGAATCCGGGAACGTTGTTTGCGTCGGGGCTTACCTCGCTTTGCATGTTCATGCCAGACATTCCGCCGCCCTGCATTCCTCCCATGCCCTGCATTCCTCCCATGCCCTGCATTGCACTCATTGCTTTCTGCTGAGAAAGTGGACCATTCGAACGCGGCTGGTCTGCCGTGGAACCCACGCCCATGCCGCGTCCTAAGCTTGGGCCATAGTCTTCACCGTTCGGCACTCCCTGCTCGCCGTTGAGCATTCCCATTCCATTGTTCATGTCCACGCCCGCCGGCATCCCCATCCCAACCCGCGACATGGGGCCAACATTAGACGACATTTGATTCATCATGTGGTGCGGCAGATGGCAGTGAAACATCCAATCGCCTGGGTTATACGCAATGAATTCGATGTTCCGCGATTGAGCCACGCCTACCAGGACAGTGTTCCCGGGCTGCCACGCTGTCCGCGCGACGCGGCCGCCTTCGGTTCCTGTGACGTAAAACGTATGGCCATGCACATGAATCGGGTGATGGTCCATGCCGAGATTAATAATGCGTATGCGAACGCTATCTCCTTGCCTCACGATCATCGGCGTAATGGCCGGACCTGCCTTGCCGTTCATCACAAGCCAGTTGAACTCCATGTTCATTGTGTTAGGCACGGTGTTGTTGGGCAGCACAGCATATTCCTGCAATAGAATCACGAAGTCCTTGTCCACATGCGGCTCATAAGGAACCTTCGGGTGCATGATAAAGGCGCCCAGCATCCCCATCATTTCCTGCATCGCCATGTGGGAGTGATAGAAGTAAGTGCCTTCCTGCTGGAGCGTAAATTCATAGACAAATCGCCCCCCCGGCTTTATCGGCGCCTGCACCAGTCCAGGCACGCCATCCATATCATTCGGGATCTCAAATCCATGCCAATGCATCGATGTCGGCTCGGGCAAATGGTTATCGACAATAACTCGAACGCGGTCTCCTTGGTTGACTTGAATCGTCGGTCCCGGCGCGCTCCCGTTGTATCCCCAGGCATCGATCGTCTTGCCCGGCGCGAGTTGCCGTTTCACCGGCTCCGCAATCAGGTGAAACACCTTCACTCCGTTGTCCATGGCAAATGGCAAATTCGGAATATCCGGCGTACAAACCGGCACCGACGGCGGAGCGGGCGGCGCCTTCCTGGCGATGCCGCGTGCCGGCGTAGAGTATGGATAAAGCGACGGTGTGGAATATGGGTTGTCGAGAGAACTTTCCCGCTCCCGAGGAGTGGCTGACGCAGTACTCAGACTCGCGCCTGCTCCCAAAACATTTCTAAAAAAACTTCGACGATTACTCATGATTTCTTTCCTTCAAAACTGTGCAAATAAGCAACTGCCTTTGCGCCGGAGTACGGCGATGTTTGCGCACGGGTGCTAAGGCCGTTGGAGAAACTCTGTGAGTGAAGGAGAAATCAGATGCGAAGGACGGAAAGGACGAGAAGAGGCGAACGTTTTGGCGGAGTGCCGCGACTGCTGGCCAGCCTAAAGGCCAAGGCGATTGGGCCGACTGCGAAAACCTTGCTTACGTTTGCCGCAACTACAAAATCAGTACTATGCAAATAAACAGCGGATGCTTGATAAAGGTCCGTGCCGCTCAATTCGGCATTTTTTAGAGCGGAATGTCTATGTTGGCAACCCTGATGAGAATGCTCCGGCGAGGGATGATGCTCCGCACAGCATGCCGAATGTTCGGCGGCTGCGGGAGAATCGGAAACGAGGCACGCTGCCGAACATTGCGCGTTCGCCAGAACTGCGGCGATGATCACAAGTGCTACTCGATGAAGCCAGCGACCCATTCTTCTCACCTCAACTAGTAGCACAGCCGCTTCGGCAAGGTAACTCGTAATAAGAAGAAAGCACTCATCGCCCTTGGAACAATTTTCGGATCATTCAAACACGCACGAGACTCGTATTCGCGTTCGCTACGCCGAGACAGATCAAATGGGAGTTGTTTATTATGCAAACTTTTTCGTTTGGATGGAAATCGGACGTGTCGAACTTGTCCGTTCACGTGGCTTAAATTATAAGGACCTTGAGGACACCGAAGGACTGTTCCTCTCGGTTGTCGATGCGAACTGCCGTTATGTGTTTCCCGCGCGCTACGACCAGGAAATTGCAATTCAAACACAGGTATCAACATCGAACTCCCGCATGGTCGAATTTGCCTATGAGATCCGTAACGCCGATTCCAGGCAGTTGCTTGCCCAAGGTTCCACAAAGCATGTGTGGCTAAATCGCGAGATGCGCCCGAGCCGCTTGCCCGCACAGTACCGTCAGTTGCTTTCGTCCGGTCTAGGACTAAATGGTTTCAAATAGTATCGGTGCTTTCACGAAGCCGTAATACGCTCGCAACAAATCGGGCGTACTATTCGCTTGTGCCAAAAAACCTTCTACTCTCATTTCTTGCTGTCGGTCTAACCTTCACCGGAGTCGCAAGCGCATCTACGCTCGCAGTTTCCACCTCAGGATCCTTCGGTACGGCTGACACAGTCACATCGCTGACCGCGCCCGGAGCGTCATGGGCCTTCAGCTTCAATGTAAATAGTCAGCCAGTGACGTCCAATACGCTCGCCAGCAGCTTTGACGTCGCGTTCTCAAACTTCAACTACAAGTTGAACGGAACATCTGTCTCCGAGACACCTTCCAGCATTCGTTTCTACGACGGCTCGAGCCAAGGTCTGTTCACTGTGTTCTTCGGCCCGGAAAGCGGCATTTTGAATAATGGCAATTACACGCCGGAGTTCTCGCTCTACGGTCCACAGCTTTACACCGGAACCATCGCCAGCCCAACGCTCCTGGCCGGTAGCTTCCCTGTCTCCGAATCCATCTTCTCCGACATGGCCAACTATGACGATCAGGTATCTCCCGGCAGTTTCGCTCTGGTCAGTGCCGTCACTACTCCTGAACCAGCAACGCTCGGTCTTCTTTCGGTCGCACTAATGTTTGCCGGTGCGCTCCGTTTTTGGCGAAGCCGCTCCGAATCAATGCGCTAAATCTTTTTCTTCATACGTGTATTTACGAGTCATTGGTAGTGTTCCTTTCCTCGCGTTCCTGCTATCTATGTAAACGAGGAAACACCATTCAATGACTCGTCTCCCCAAAATCTCTGATTGGCCCGTGCTGAAACAATTCCAACGCCGTGATCCGCACGCGCTGGGTGAGACGGCTGCATCGGCGCGGACTGCCGCGCTCACATCCCGCACAAAGGGCGCTGACAAGGTAGTCGGATCCATCTGCCCTTACTGCGCCGTTGGATGTGCGCAGTTGATCTACGTAAAAGACGAGAAGATCATCGACATCGAAGGCGATCCCGAATCCCCAATCTCTGAAGGATGTCTCTGCCCCAAAGGTTCTGCAACATTCCAGTTGGTCACCAGTGAGCATCGCGTTCAGCAGGTCCTCTACCGCCGCCCCTACTCCACCGAATGGGAGCCGATCCCGCTGGCTCAGGCGATGGAAATGGTCGCCCAACGAGTCATGGAAGCTCGCGATAAAAACTGGGAAGCCACTACCGAAAAGGGCGAGGTTGTCAATCGCACCATGAGCATGGCGCACTTAGGCGGCGCAACGCTCGACAATGAAGAAAATTACCTTATCAAAAAACTCTTCAATTCTCTCGGCATCATTCAAATAGAAAATCAGGCCCGGATTTGACACTCTGCCACGGTCCCCGGTCTGGGGGCCTCATTTGGCAGAGGTGGTGCAACCACATCGCTGCAGGATTTGGCGAATTCGGATTGCATCGTTATTGAAGGCTCGAATATGGCCGAAAACCACCCGGTGGGCTTCCGTTGGGTGATGCTGGCGAAACAGCGCGGCGCGAAGATCATCCACGTTGATCCCCGCTTCACACGCACTAGCGCCGTGTCGGACATTCATGCTCCGATTCGCGCGGGCACCGACATCGCATTTCTCGGCGGGCTGATCTCCTATGTGATCGAAAACGATCGGTACTTCAAAGAGTACGTTCAAGCCTATACCAACGCCCCCGCCATCATCTCGGAGAAATTCCAGGACACCGAAGATCTCGATGGACTCTTTAGCGGTTTAGAGGAAGGCCAAGGCCAGTATTCCAGTAAATCCTGGGCTTACGAGGGATTCGAGAACGCCGAGAAAGTAAGCCATCAGGTGGCCGAATCCCATGCCGAAAAGGCAGTCCATTTCCAAGCTGAAGAGCCGAAACGCTACGAGCGGGACGAGACGTTGCAAAACCCACATTGCGTGTTCCAGATCGTGAAGCGTCATTTCCAGCGCTATACGCCGGAGATGGTGGAAGAGGTCTGCGGCATCCAGCCCGATCGATTCCGCCACATCGCCGAGACCATCTGCAACAACTCGGGCCGGGAACGCACCACCGCCTTTTGTTACGCGGTCGGCTGGACGCATCATACCGTTGGCCCGCAAATTATTCGTGCCTGCTCAATTCTTCAACTGCTGCTTGGAAATATGGGACGCCCCGGCAGTGGAATTCTCGCTTTGCGCGGACACGCCACCATTCAGGGCTCTACCGATATTCCGACCCTCTACAGCCTTCTCCCCGGATATCTGCCGCAACCGAAGGCTAAGGAAGACACCTCGCTTCAGAAATATATGGAGAACTACACTCCCAGCGCCGGCTGGTGGACGCAGTTCCCCAACTACATGATTTCGCTCTTAAAGGCTTGGTATGGAAAAGCGGCAACCGAACAGAATGAGTATTGTTATTCCCATATCCCCCGCATGACCGGCGACCACTCGCATATGACCACTGTGGCCGACATGGCCGATGGCTCGCTAACAGGGTATTTCGTCATGGGCGAGAACGCCGCGGTCGGCTCTCCCAATTCGAGTCTCCAGCGCAAAGGATTGCGCAACGTGGATTGGGTAGTTGTCCGCGATTTCTCGCTGATCGAAACGGCCGAGTTCTGGCGTAAGTCTCCGGAACACGAACGTGGCGAAGTGAAGACCGAAGATATCGCAACCGAAGTGTTCTTCTTTCCTGCGGCCTGCCACACCGAAAAGGACGGCAGCTTCACCCAAACCCAGCGCGTCGCTCAGTGGCATCATGCCGCGGTAAGGCCGCCCGGCGACGCCCGCAGCGAACTCAACTTTGTCTTTCATCTCGGCAAGCGCATGAAGGAGCTCTATGCCGGCTCGACTGACCCCAAGGATCGTGCCATTCAGGATATGACCTGGGACTACTCTGTCCATGGTCCCCACGAAGAGCCCGAAGCTGAAGATGTTTTGGCTGAAATCAATGGATACACTGTGAAAGACCGCAAGCCGGTCGACAATTACACCAAGCTGAAAGACGATGGCTCCACTGCCGCGGGCTGCTGGTTGTACACCGGCGTGTACGCCGACGGCATCAATCATGCGGCTAAACGCGAGAAGGCGACCGATCCCGAGCATTATGGCCATGATTGGGGCTTTGCCTGGCCCTCCAATCGCCGCATCCTGTATAACCGGGCTTCCGCTGATCCGGAAGGCCGTCCTTGGTCCGAACGGAAGAAACTTGTGTGGTGGGATGAAAAAGTGAAGAAGTGGACGGGAAACGACGTCCCCGACTTTATCGCCACCCGGCCGCCTGATTACAAAGTTCCTCGTCACGCCAAGGGACTAGACACCATCGCGGGAGACGATCCCTTCATCATGCAGCCCGATGGCAAAGGATGGCTTTATGCCGCGACAGGCATGCTGGATGGTCCACTGCCCAGCCACTATGAGCCCTTGGAGGCACCCGTGGCCAATTCGCTTTACGGGCAGCAGTGCAATCCTATCCGTTTTGAATATCAGCGTTCGGATAATCCCATGGCGCGTCCTTTCCTGGACGAGCGCTTCCCTCATGTCCTGACCACTTACCGCTTAACCGAGCATCACACTTCGGGTGCCATGTCACGCTGGCTCTCTTGGCTCTCTGAACTGCAGCCCGAGATGTTCTGTGAAATCTCGCCGGAACTGGCGAAAGAAAAAGGGATCCGCAATGGCGATTGGGCCACCATCACCAGCGCTCGCGGTGAGATCGAAGCGCGTGTGTTGGTCACGCAACGTGTGCGGCCTTTGAAGATGGGACGTCGCGTTGTCCATCAGATTGGTTTGCCCTACCACTGGGGCAATAGTGGCTTAGTCACCGGCGATTCCACGAACGAACTGCTTGCCATGAGCGCCGATCCCAACGTGAGCATCATGGAATCCAAGGCCATCACGGGAAATATCCGCGCCGGACGCCGTGACCGGCGTAGACCGAGGCTCATGTCCGCCGAAATTGCTCCCGGCGAGAAACTTCGAGATCTTCCGGCCGCTCAGGAACGGCCCGTGGGCAAGCACGGCATCTACTCACCCAAAACGAAGCAGGACGAACAAACATAAAGCTATGGCAACCGGATTTTTCACCGACACAACTCTCTGCATCGGCTGCAAGGCTTGCGAAGTCGCCTGCAAACAGTGGAATCAACTGCCCGATGACGGTTATTACTTCAGCGGCATGTCGTACGACAATACGATGGCTTTGGGTGCGACTACATGGCGGCACGTCAGCTTCATCGAACGGCCGGTTCCCATGACCGGAGCCGACGCCGGTATGTCTTGGCTTATGGCATCTGACGTCTGCAAACATTGCGCTCGCGCCGGATGCCTGGAAAACTGTCCCACCGGAGCGATTATCCGCACCGAATTCAACTCGGTCTATGTTCAGCCTGATGTTTGCAACGGCTGCGGGTATTGCGTTTCCGGCTGTCCCTTCGGCGTAATCGACCGAAATCCGGTGGACGGACGCGCCTGGAAATGTACCCTCTGCTACGATCGCCAGAAAGAAGGCATGCAGCCTGCCTGCGCCAAAGCCTGTCCTACGGCGTCCATTCAATTTGGCGACGTCGAAGAACTGCGTGATCGCGCAAAGGAGCGTGTAGCAACCCTCCATGAGCTCGGTGTAAAGGAAGCGTACCTTTACGGGGAGGACGCGGCCAGCCAGCCCGGAACCGGCGGCCTGAATGCATTCTTTCTTCTGGTTGACAAGCCGGAGGTTTACAATCTACCTCCTAAACCCGAAGTGCCCACGCATAAGGGCAATAAGAGTTGGATGGTGACTGGCCTAGCCGCGATCGGGGTAACAGCCGTGGCCTTTGCTTCCGTAATGCTCGGCAATGCAGCGGGGGAGCAATAATCGCGATGTCTCACGAAATTCCTCGCGTACGAACTCCTCAGGCGATCATGACTCTCGACGAGCTAACAGACGACGGTCGCAATATCGATACTGGAATGGCGACCCTCACCGGAGAGGCTGCGCAACAAGCCGCGTTAGGCGCGAAGTACGACGTAGCTCTTCATTCGCAGGCCTTTCCCTACGTTCCCAGCCGGCAGTCCACCACCAGTCCCACCTATTACGATCAGCCGATGCTGAAGGAGCCTGTGTGGGAGGCGTCGATCCCGGCATACTTCTACGTTGGTGGAGCGGCCGGTGTCAGCGCGACTCTTGCGGCAGCCGCGCAGCTTGTGGCGCCGGACACCATGCGCTCGCTCATTCAACGCGGATATTGGGTTGGCACCATCGGCGGAGCGGTCAGTGCCGCGCTGCTGATCTACGATCTCGGCCGCCCCTCGTTGTTCATCAACATGCTCCGCGTGTTTCGCGTAAGTTCTCCGATGAGTATGGGCTCTTGGATTTTGACGGTTTTTTCCACTTGCGTGGGGGGAGCCGCGGTGCTCCCGCACTGTTCCCGCCTGTTCCGGCCTCTTGCCTATCCGCTAGGCTTAGTGGCAGGACTGTTCGGACTGGGCCTGTCCGGCTACACCGGCGTCCTCATCGCGCAAACTGCCGTGCCGCTTTGGCAGCAATCCTACCGAACGTTGCCGGTCCTCTTTATCGCTTCGGGAACAGCCGCCTCGGCGGCCATCTTTGAGTTCTTTACCTGGAATGAACGAGAGCGCCAGACCATCCGGCGCTTCGGTATGGCGGGCAAAATTACTGAACTGCTTGCGACGGCAATGCTGGAGCACAACGCCAGTCGAGTCGAGCGAGTCGGCCGTCCTTTGAAGCAGGGTGTAGGCGGCACACTCTGGAAGGCTGGCAAGGTCTTCACTGCTGCTGGGATCATGATCTCGTTGCTTCCTGGCAGGAGTCGTGGGAAACACATCGTCTCTGGCCTGCTCGGCACCGCCGCAAGCCTGTGTACCCGCTTTGGTATCTTCTACGCGGGCAAGGCCTCTGCACGCGACCCGAGAGCCAGCTTCGAGCAACAACGGCAGACAGCCGCCCGATGATTCACGTGATCCTCCCTGTCGGCCTATTGCAGTGCAACTGCTCCATCTTCGGTGACGAACAATCTCGTCAGGCAATTGTCGTTGATCCCGGAGACGAAATCGGCACGATCACGGACGTACTCGACCAGCATCAACTCAAAGTTCAGGCGATCATCATTACGCATGCTCACATTGACCACGTTGCGGGTGCCCATAAGCTCCGTTCCCTGACGCAAGCGCCCGTCTACATGAATGAAGCAGATCGCGAACTACTGGACGCGCTCGATGTGCAAGCGCAATGGCTACGCATGGAAACGCCGCAGCGAACCGAAGTAGATTGCCCTGCCAAGGATGGCATGGTTCTGCAGCTTGGCGTTGCCGATTTTCAGATTCTGGAAACTCCCGGACACACGCAGGGCAGTTTATCCATCTGGATACCTCAGGAAGAGAAGCTGGTGGCGGGCGATACGCTCTTCCGCGATTCCATCGGCCGCACGGACTTACCCGGCGGCAACTCCCGGCAGTTATTAGCCTCCATTAAAACGCGCCTCCTGGACTTGCCCGAACAGACGGTCGTCATTCCCGGGCACGGACAGAACACCACCATCGGCAGAGAGAAAGAGCGGAACCCATTCCTGCAACGCCTCTAACATCCTCAGCTCAGATATTTGATGCTTTGCGCAAGCAGCTTCTTCGTGCCTTCATAAGGGTCGCCCGCCCCGTCGAATTCCATGGAAAAGAACCCGCGATAGTTGGCCTGTTTGGCGATCGCAAAAATTTTTTGCAAATCCACCCGATAGACTTTCGCGCCATCGACCTCCTCGTCTTTCACGTGGCTGATGTTGTAGGCAAGGGGGAACATCGCCGCTAACCCCTTGTTGTTGTAATCGAGGCTGTCCTTGAGCATCATCGAATTGCAGAAGTCGGGAAGCGCTCTCAGGTAAGGACTATTCACGCGCTTGATGACTTCTACGATGCGGAACGGGTCTTCTGTCTGCGGATCGTCGTTTTCCAGGTTCACAACGATGTTCTTTTGCTCCCCATATCCGGCCACTCGCTTCAGCCCGGCTACTGAGCAATCGATGTAATTTTCTTTCATGGGTGGCGGCGGAAGGTGGATGCGAATACTTGGCGAGCCCAGCAGTTTTGCCGCATCGATCCACTTCGTATAACGTGTGTACGCGTCGTCCCTCTCACTGGCGTTGCCGCTGCATAAGTTCACCCCGATATCCACCGGGATATTCACCACATGAACTCCCGCCCTGTCAAACCCTTGCTTCAGCTTGTTGACATAACTCGCATCAATTGATTGAAAGTGATGGCTCCAAGGCTCGATGCCGGTGACGTCGAATTTGCTAACGATGGTGGCGGCGAACTCGTCTAACGCCATGCCACTCTTCTTGCGGGATGTGATGAACGCACGGAAGGGATATGTGGACACAGAGAGCCGTTTGCGCGGCTCTGTAGGGAACTGTTCGTGCGGCTTTGCGTTGAGTAGGGTTGCCGCTACTCCACTGATGCTTGCTGCTAAAAATTCGCGACGGATCATTGTTTGTTTGCTCTCTGAAAAAGACCTTCGTACAATTGGACTTCAACCTAGTTAATTATGCTCTTGCAACTTCCTATCACAAGCAACCCCGAAGTTGATTTGGATATGGTATATGATGCCGTCGTGGTCGGCACCGGGGCCGCCGGCGGCATGGCCTCGCATGTACTCACGTCTCACGGGATGAAGGTGCTTTTGCTCGAAGCCGGCAAATATGTCCCCACCAGCCAAACGCTGCATTCTCTGGAGTGGCCGTACGATCATCCCCGGCGCGGCAAGATGCCGTCCGACTATCACGCGCTGACGCTCAACGAGTACAACTTCCGTGAGTTGCCGTATGCCAAAGCCTCGCCGTACACTCAGGTGCAATCCTACGTGCAAGGTTGGGGAGGCACGGACTATAGCAAAAATATAGTTGTCAACGAGAAGGAGCATCCTTACACCGGCACAAAGTACGCTTGGGTGCGGGCCCGCGTGGTTGGCGGCAAGACAAACATCTGGGGCCGCTTGGCCCTGCGCCTCTCCGATTATGATTTAAAAGCGGCAAGTCGCGACGGATTCGGTGAGGACTGGCCCATTTCCTACGCCGATATCTCGCCCTACTACGACCGAGTCGATGAATACCTGGGAGTCTCCGGCCATCCGGAAAACCTGCCGCAGATGCCCGATGGAAAGTATCAGCGGCCTCTCAAGCTGACCGCGATAGAGCTCCACATGCGGAACACGTTGAAAGGCATGAATCGCGTGTTGACTCCTTACCGCGCCGGTGTCACCACCGACGGTTTGAAACATAACAAGTACCGGAGCCGCTGTTACGGTCGCGGCGCCTGTGACCGTCACGTGGGAGGCTGCGACATTCACGCTGCCTTCGACTCTCCAACAGGCTTGATTCGCCCGGCCATGGATACCGGAAATCTCACTCTCCGTCCCAATTCCACGGTCTATGAAGTAACAGTCGACAAGAACACGGGCAAAGCAACCGGCGTTTCGTTCATCGATAGCCAGACGAAGAAGACTTATCAGGCTAAGGGCAAAACAGTTCTATTGGGCGCATCCACTCTGGAAACCGCTCGCCTCTTGTTGCTATCCACCTCCACCCTGTATCCGAATGGACTCGCCAACTCCAGCGGGCATGTCGGACACAACTTCTGTGAACACATGATGGGCCCGAGCGTATCCGGATTCATGCCGAGCATGGTCAATAAACCTCGCACCATCGACGATGGACGCCCGGGAGGATTTTACATCCCCACCTTCACGAACGTCACCACGAAGAATCCGAACTTTCTTCGCGGATACGGCTTTGAAGGCGGTAGCGGCTGCACCATGATTCCGGGTCCGGCGTTCGACACGCCAGGCTTTGGCGAAGAATACAAAAAGCACGTGCGCGAGTACGCCGGCGCGGTCGTCTCGATGGGCGCTTTTGGCGAAGTTCTTCCGCGCTACGAAAATTCCATGTCCATCGATCACGATGTGAAGGATGCCTGGGGCATTCCCGTCCTGAAATTCGATTACAAATTCGGCGAAAACGAGCGCAAGATGGCCGAGGACATGGTGAAGACCGGCCGAGAGATGTTTGACGCGTCTGGGTTCGAGGTTCTATCCACTTCCAGCAACATGCTGACGCCGGGTTGGTCCATCCACGAGATGGGAACATCGCGCATGGGCAACGACCCGAAGAAGTCGGTGGTCAATCAATACGAGCAGTCGCATGACGTCAAAAATCTGTTCGTCATCGATGGAAGCAGCTTTGTGACTGCCTCGGCGCAGAACCCAACCTGGACCATCATGGCGCTTTGCTGGCGCGCCTGCGACTACTTGGCAGACCAGATGAAGAAAGGAGAAGTTTAATTATGGCGGAACTCAATCGCCGCGAGCTCCTGTTGACTTTAACGGGAGCTGCATTCGTCATTCAGACTCCCTTTCAGTTGACTGCCGCCGAACCAGGCGCTCCGCTGTATTTCACAAAAGATGAATTTGCCACGCTCGACACGCTGACCGAGCTGATTGTTCCGGCGGATGATCATTCGCCGGGAGCCAAGGCCGCGGGCGTTGCGGCCTACATCGACAAGACGGTGGCTGAAGCCTTCATGCCGGAAGAGAAAACATCGTGGCGCAAAGGGATCGCGACCGTCAACGAACTCTCGCAATCGCTGAATGGCAAGTCTTTCAATGCGGCCACGCCAAAGCAGCAGGTCGGGGTGTTAACTAAGATGGCGCAAAACGAAAAGGATCCGAAGACTCCTGCTGAAAAGTTCTTCACGCAACTGAAGCAGACCACGGCCTTCGCTTACTATTCTTCGTCCATAGGCATTCACCAGGACATAAACTACAAAGGCAATGTTCTGCTCATGCAGTTCGTCGGCTATGATGCGACGTAATGATGCGACGTAATGCGGCTGGCTGTACTCCTTCTTGCTCTTAGTTCGTTCGCTTTTGCCGCTGAGGGTCAAAAATACGTAGGGTCCGACGTATGCGCCGGCTGTCATAAAAGCATTGCCGCGACGCAAGGCCATACGGCCATGGCGCGCACTTGGCAAGCATCTGCAACAAGGCTGCTTCCACCGAACTATTCGGAGAGCCACGCCGAAGGTCCCGAACCGGCAATCCAATATCTGATCAAGCGGCTAGGCGGCAAACTCCAGTTCAACATCCAAATGCCGGGCGGCCACTTCCTGTCCTATCCCGTGGAGACCACAGTCGGCGGTACGCGTCACGGGCTCAGTTTTTTGTTCCGCGTGCCTGTACTTGACGGTTCGAAACTGTCTCGCGCGCCGCTGGTGGAAGCGCGCTACCTCCACTATGTGCCGCACGACCGGCTCGAATTGTCGCCGGGATTCCCGCAGGGCAAGCCTGCAAACTACGAGACAGCTTTCGGCCGGGTTCTGACGCCACAGTTCGAAGCGAAATGTCTCTTCTGTCATGGCGAACCGCGCATTCACGGTACGCGCACGGAGACCGGCGTCGGCTGCGAAAGCTGTCATGGACCCGGTCAGGCGCATTTGGCGGCCCTGTCGAAGGGATCCGTCGACAAGGCGATCCTCAATCCAGACAAACTGCCCGTCAAGGACCAGATGAAGCCCTGTTCCCAATGCCACTCCGGCTTTAGCGTGGTCGAAGATCCCATGCCCGACGACCTGCTGATTTCCGACCAGGTCACATCCCTGAGCAACAGCGAATGCTTTCGCCAAAGCGGCGGGAACATCACCTGCACGAACTGCCATAACCCGCATCAGGACGCGCCTCGTGCCGTTGTGGTCGCCCGATCGGAGAAGACCTGTCTCGGCTGCCATAGCGCCACGCTCGCCAAACATCCCGCCTTATGTCCGGTGAACCGTGTATCCGGCTGCGTGGGCTGTCATCTGCCCGATTCACGGCAGCGTCCGCCCCTGGTTGTCGCCGACCACTGGATCCGTGTCCACCCCGAGCAGCACGTTCCGGTGACGCAGCACTCCCCGGCTTGGCGCAGCCAAATGACCCCGAGACATGAGTACCTGCGCATGATCGCGGTGGACAGCCGCGACAAAGCCGAGGAGTTGCATCGGCAGATCGCGGAGGGCGCTTCCTTCTTCGACTTGGCGCGCGCCAGCTCCGCCGATACCGCCAGCGCCGCGAATGGAGGCTATCTGGGCGACATACAAGGAGACCAAATTCCCCAGGAGGCGCTCGCGTTGCGCCCCGGCGAACTATCCGGCGTGGTCGCGCTGAATGGCAAATACGTCATCCTTCAGCGCATGCCCAGAAACTTCCGCGAGGATGCCGAAGCTGTTTTCGACAAAGCCATCACGCTACGGGACCAGGGGGATCGGCAACAATCGGCCGCCACCATTCTCGAAGCGCTCAAGATTTACCCGCACCTGCTGCGTGGTTTGACCTATCTCGGCATTACGTATGGCGAAGCCGGCAATCCGCGGACCGGCGCTGCCATTCTGGGCATTGCCACGCATCTTTATCCGCAGGACGCCGGCGCCCACTTCAACCTTGGCATCGCATACGGCGGGATGAACAACAGCGAGGGAGAGCAGTCCGAGTACCGGCGGGCGCTGCAAATCGATCCGGACCTCGTATTGGCCTACCTCAATCTCGGAGCCTCATTTTACGCCAAAGGCCAATACGATGAGGCGATAGATATCTACCGCAAGGGCATCGACGTCAATCCGCTAATAGCCTCGCTTCACTACAGCTTGAGCCTCGCGCTCGACCGGCAAAACAAAGCGCAGCAAGCACAACAAGAATTGATTTTGGCCCGGGATATCGATCCTACGATCGGGAAGTGATCCCTTTCCCCTCCGTAATTGTGATAATCCGGTTGATCGGCGCACCGCCTATCTTTTCCGTCTGTCCGCTGGGCCATCGAACTTCCAGCAAGCATTTCTTCGCACCGGCTAAACCGAAATGCAATCGTAAATCGCTTTGCGAAATATAGCTGCCGCCGCTGCGTACCTCCGCCATCTGCTTGCGGTGTTCTGTTGTGCAGTAGACACGCGCTCCAATAGCGGACCGGTTCGATTTTGTTCCTATCAGCTTGATTTTGATCCAATTATTTCCTAGCGTCGAATCGCATCGAAGAAGTTGCGGCACATCGTTGATGCAATTCACCAGCACGTCGATATCGCCGTCGTTATCAAAGTCACCGAAGGCACACCCGCGCCCCGGTACTTTCTCGGCGATGCCCGGGCCTAGATCCATGGACACATCGTCAAACTTGCCGTCCCCGCGATTGTGATAGACCACCTTGCGTTCGCGATATCCGGATTCGCGCGAGGTTTCGTTCACCTCGGGATAGACATGGCCGTTGCAGATGAAAATATCGGGCCAGGTATCGTTATCGTAGTCCAAAAAGCCCGTGCCCCACCCGAGGAAGCGAGTATTTCTGCCGAGCCCCGCCTCGAAGGTCTTGTCGTCGAAGGTGAGACTACCCAGATTTCGATAGAGGTCCGCAGTATCGCCGGCGAAGTTGGTCTTGATGATATCGAAGCGTCCATCGCCGTCGTAGTCCGCTGCATCCACTCCCATGCCTGCCTGGGACTTCCCATCGGCGCTGTAGGCGGCGCCGGATTCGATGCCGACATCGGTGAACGTGCCATCGTGATTATTCTTGTAGAGGATGGCCGAGGACGAGTCGTTCGCAACGTAAATATCGGGCCACCCGTCGTTATCGAAATCGCAGACCAGGACTCCAAGACCATATGTGCCCTCGGTTTTCAAAATGCCGGATTTTTCGGAGACATCGGTGAATGTGCCATCGCCGTTGTTGTGAAAGAGAATATTCTTCGCGCCTTGTAGACCGGGAGGTCCACAAGCGACCAGAATCGTCTCGTAAAGACAGGGGCCAGACTCGGGTAGGGGCGCCGTCTTCGGGTCGAAGTCAATGTAGTTGGAAACAAAGAGATCGAGGTGTCCGTCGCGGTCGTAATCGACAAACGCGCAACCGGTATTCCAGCGGCGAAGCTGCGGCGTGTGCGTCGTGACACCCGCTTTCGCGGCAACATCGGTAAATGTGCCATCGCCATTGTTGCGGTAGAGCGCGCAATCTCCCCAAGCGGTCACGAAAAGGTCGTCCCATCCATCGTTGTTATAGTCGCCAACGCAGCAGCCTTGCCCCCAGGCGGTTCGAACAAGACCGGCTTTTACGGTGATATCAGCAAATGTCCCGTCACGATTGTTCTTGAAGAGCCGTTGCGTTGGTATTTGACCCAGAGGATATTCGGCCTCAAACCGTGTCCCATTCACCAGGAAAATATCGAGCCAGCCATCGCTATCGAAATCGAAAAACGCCGCCCCGCAACCGGTGGTTTCGAGAAGATACTTGTTCCTGCCTTCCGCGCCGTAGGTATTCTTCGCATTGAGACCCGCTTCGCGTGCGACGTTCACGAACTGAACGGGCAGGGGCGCGGGAATTGCCTGGAGGATCTGATCGAGCGAGAAGACAGCGGCAGTGCGGCAGAGCGAGCTAACCCATTCTCGGCGGGATTTCAAATTTCGATTGTACATGCCATCTCTTGCCCCAATAGAAAAGCCGGTAAGGCTTTCGCCCTACCGGCTTTGTTTTAGGTACTTGGTCTAGGTTCGTTTACCAGCTAATCGTGCCGGAGTACTGCAGACGGCGCATCAAGTAAGCCCCTCCTTGCGCAAGGCTTGTAATTTGACCGGCAGTCGGGCTGGCGATATTGTTATTAGGCGAGCCAAGGTTTGCATGATTAAAGATGTTGGTCGCATCCCCACGCAGCGTAAAGTTGAATCGCTCCGTCAGGCGGAAAACCTTACTGAGTGAAACATCCTGGTTAATGAACTGAGGACCATAAAGGTCGTTGATGCGAAAGTTGCCGAAAGTGCCTTGTGGAGGCAGCGCGAAACCACCATTGAAGCCGCCAACGAACCACTGATTTCGGTTCCCTTGCGCACCCGCGTACACACTTCCCGTTCCGACGTTGGGGCGATCGTTCGGCCCTGCGTTCGGCTGAGTATAGCCTGCCGGATAGGTCCCAATCGTCGGGCTAAATGGAATTCCACTCAAATAGGTAGTGATGCCGCTGATATTCCATCCACCCACGACATAGTCGAGCGCCCGGTTCATATTGGAGAAATACTTTCGATTTTTTCCAATCGGGATGTCGTAGTTCTGGCTGAGCACCCATTGTTGGTGTGGAATATTGTCGACGTTTCCATAGCCCAGCGGGCGATCATAGAGGAACGTGTAACTCTGGTCGCTTCCGTATCCGTCGCCTCGGGCGACCTGATAGGTGTAGCTGCCTTGCAGGTTGTATCCTGCCGCATTCTGCACTTTGAAAATCGCCTGCACCGAATTATACTGGCTATTGGCGCAATTGCAATAGTTGTCGATAGTCTGTGTCCAACCGTACTTGGCGTAGAAGGGGCGGCCAAGATTCACGTTCGAATTTCCCGGAATATACAACGGTTCATTGGCGTTGAAATTCTGGCTAGTGCCCAACGGTCCATGACGGCCCGAGTTGCCGACGTAACCGGCCGAGACCACTACCTTTTGGGTCAACTGACGCTGGACCGTCAGGTTATAGGTGTAAACCACCGGCATGGTGAAAATCCCCGGCCGGGTCTTTGCCTCAATGGCATTGGGACCAGTTCCAGGTAAATTAATGGTTCCGGTGAGAGGGTCTGCCTGCAATCCCTGGTAAGCGGGAGGACCGGAAGCGAGCGTGAACACGTCGCTAAAGGCGTTCCCATTAGCGGATGTATTTAGCAGTTGCTGGTTCGCGAGGATAGGCGGGTTCTGTGTCACGTTGTGACCGAAGGTCGACCCGAACGTTCCCAAGCTGTACGTCCATCCATAGCCGGTTCGAATAACGGTCTTCGGATTTATTTGATAAGCAACACCGATTCGGGGCGCGAACTCGTGCCAATTCATCGCTTGATATCCATGGCTGGAGAATGGACCCAAGCCAAAAACGTCTAGTTGACCGGTAGCAAGGTTTAACTCAGATCCGTTGCCCGCCGCGTTGACGGTCTCCGGAAACACCATCTCCCAACGCACACCGTAGGTCACCGTCAGTTTTGGAGTGGGATGCCACTCATCCTGACCGTACCAGAAGAAACGCTTCTGGCGTTCCTCAGCATCCGTGGTGGAGCTGACGTAGCGCCTGAAATTAGTGACGTCACCCAACAGGAATGTGGCCAGTCCCAACCCCTGTGTGGTAGATCCACTCGCCGCGTCAGTAACCAGTCCCGTGTAACCAGTATCGAAATCGAGTTCGCCCGAACGGTGGTTATCGCTCGGTACCCGTAGATTGAGAGCGTAACGAAGATCCGCGCCGAACTTGAAATTGTGATTGCCAACAATTTTCGTCACGTTATCCACGAACTGATACTGACGCTCAAATTCGTCCAGCGGACAGTTACACTGATTTACGCCAAGCGCATAGCCAAGAGTCGCATTGCCTGTACCGCCCGGTTCGTTGAGATAGAACGCCGGAAGACCGGAGGTGTAGTAGGGGTCTGTGTTCAGGCCAGGAATACCCGCCGCCGTCGCCGGGCTGGTGCCTACCCCGTTCGGCACGTCGATGACGTGATATCGCATATAGCCGAACCGGAATTCATTGATCAGGGTTGGGCTTGCCGTGTAGGTCCAACCCGCGGAGGCGCTCTGATTCAATGCGTTGGAGTTCCCAGCATAATTGGCGTTGTTAAACGCCGGTCCGCCAGCCTCCAGGCCGAAAGCGCCGGGAGCCTGCTCGGTAAAGCCTGCGTAGCTATAGCGTCCGAAAAACGTATTTTTCTCGTTTCCGTAGTAGTCCCAACGCGTATTCCATTGGTTGCCTGTAATCGTTTCGGTGCCGCTGCTGGAATAGTTGTTGTACTCCGGTGTGCCGGAAAGCGAGGTGTTCGGCATCGGGAAATAATTTAAGATAGCCAGCGCCTGAGGGCTGAGCCGGTTCGTTGGGATAACGTTATTCGCAAATGGAGTTCTGCCTACTCCGGTAGTCTGGTTGCCAGTCAGAGGATCGTAAATTTGATTTCCGGTGGGAAGCCAGTCGCTGAGATTGCCGCCCCGTTCTGCCGCTGTTGGCACCGTCGTCAGGACCGATCCGCCCTTATTATTCCGCGTCAACTGTGCATCGCCGAAGAAAAATAGCTTATCTTTGATAATCCTTCCGCCGATCGACCCGCCGAACTGATTTTGATGAACTGTCGGCACTCCGATGTTTTCAGCCGAATTGAATGGGTTACGGCCGAAGTCCTGGAACCCCGGCGTGTTGATGTAGGCATATTCGAATGCATCGCCGTGGAAGGCGTTTGAACCGGATTTGGTGGAATAGGTGAACAATCCAGCGCCCATATATCCGAATTCGGAGTCATAGTCCTGGTTCGCTTGTTTGACCTCGCTGACTGAATCCATGGTTGGATTGATCACGATAATGCCGAGGATCGGATCTTGATTGATCGTTCCGTCCAGGTAATAGCCCGTGCTGTCGAACATCTGGCCGTTTACCATCGTTTGAATACTTCCCTGCGGATTCTCGTCGGATGCATGCTGCCATGGAAGCTTAACTACACCTGGATTGAGGAGCTCGAATGACTGGACGTTACGTCCAATGTTCGGCAATTGGTTCAGTTCTTTCCCAGTAAACGTCTGTGCGACGTCTGCGCGGTCCGTCTGCAGAAGCGGAGCTGAGGTAGTGACCTCGACCGTTTGGTTCACGTCGCCGACCTTCATGGTCGCATCGAACTTTGCGGCTTGGTCGACGCTGACCGTGATCTCGTTCGATTGCGCCTTCTGAAACCCAGGCGCTTCAATCGACACCTTGTAGTTGTCAGGAATAAGCTGACCTTTGGTCCAACCGCCAGACGCGTTGGTCATCACCACCGAGCTGGTTTGTTTCGTCGTGTCTGTGATCGTAACTTTGGCATTATTGACGGCCGATCCTGTTGGATCAGTAACGGTACCGTAGATACTGCCGAATACTAGCTGAGCATTTGCAAGGCCTGTTAACCCCAATAACACGACCGTTGCAAGGATGAGGGAATAAAGCAACTCCCTGCGGATTGTCCTCATAAATCTTCTCCTTGGAAGCAGCGAAGCAGGCAACTCTACCTGTTCGTGATGTCAAAACTCACACCACCTTGTAGTCTAATCTATATACAACTAAAATGGTGGGACAAAACTCACACTTTGGATTTAGGTACTAACGTTTTGTCAAGGGCTTATGGTTCTTACCACCCGAATGTAGTGGTCCGTGAACTTTAGTGCCGGGTGAATGGCAACGCGAGGCATGTGGCAGGCGATGCAGTCTCCCTTTTCCAACCCGTCGGCGTGGGCCGAGGTACCGGGGTGGCAGGTGACGCACTTCGCGATGTAGAACGCATGGTTTTCCCGAACGGCATCCCGATGAGCGGGATGGCAGGTCGTGCAGGCGAGCTTGCCGGTGGCAAAACAGGCGCTCTTCATCAGGCGATAGGATTGAAACCGCACGTTTTCCAAGTCGTTTACTTGACTGGGGAGAACGGCGGAACGGTGGCAGTTCCCACAAAACAATACCTGGGCCTTGGCATCGAGTTTGCCGGGGTTAAAGGGCCTTCCGCGGCCTTCCGCGTGGGCGGCTGCGCCGGAGTGGCAACGAGCACAGCCTACGCCAGGGTCAATGGGTTGCAGATCTTTGGTGTACCCGCCGGTGGTGTGGCACCCGAAACAGCGCTCCATTGGTTTTGGCCCCAGCCCGAAACCAAGGGCGGCGTCCGCACTGGATGAAATGCCGGCGGGATGGCCAACCGTGATGCCGTATTGATGAAGCTGCGGAAAGTAACTGACGCGTGATTCATCCAGTCCTTGCGCAGTGCGGACGAGCGGCGTCTGCCCTTGCACGCCGGCTCCCATGACCCATTCAATTAGACCTTCGGCGCGCTCCGTCCCGCGAAACGCCGAGACGGAAATGCCGTTTCCCTCGCGACGGTAGCTAAACTGAAAACCCCCGGCAGATTCGTGCAGTGGCTGCGAAGGAAGATTCTCGCCCATGGCGCTCTTGAGGGCGGGCAACATGGCATGAGCATGGGCGGTGGTCTCATGTTGCCTGACTTCCGCGGGATGACAGGTGACGCAGTTGCCGGCGGCGAGCGGCGAAGCATGCATGAGCGAGGCTATCGACAGCACCCACAAGGTGAGGAAGCCCTTCATCGGAATTTGAGCAGCAAGCGTCATTATACTTTCGGTTATGTTGTCCTTTCTTCTCCTGGCGCTGCTGTTGGGACTTCCCGACACTCCGCACCAGCGCGGAGTGGAGCTTTACAAGCAGCAGAAGTATGCGGATGCTATTGCTTCGCTGGAGGAATCGGCCAAGACCGAGGCCGCCGGAACTGCCGATTACAACGAATCGGCCTTGATGATTGGCCAGAGTTACTTTATGTTGTCGCAGGCTCCTAAGGCGATCCCTTGGCTTGCTAAATTGCCAGCAGTGAACGAAGCCAATTACATGCTGGGCTATGCCTATCTACAAACAGCACAGCCGGCGGAGTCCGAAGCGGCATTCGCGCGCTTATTCGCCCTCAAGCCCGAGTCGGCGGCCGCTCATCTGATGGCGGGGCAGATGATGTTGAAAAAGGAGTACGAGGCCCAGGCCCTGACGGAGATTCAGCAGGCGGTGAGCCTCGACCCGAAGCTGCCGGAGGCGCATTTTCTGTTGGGCGAAGTAGCCATTTTTCACGGACAACTGAACGAAGCCATTGCCGACCTGGATCAAGAACTGGCGATCAATCCGAATTTTTCCATGGCTTGGTACCGGCGCGGCGATGCCTATTCACGGCAGGAACGTTGGAACGAAGCTATTCCTGACCTTCAACGCGCGGTGTGGCTAAACCCGGACTTCAGCGGGCCCTACATTTTGCTGGGCAAATGCTATTACAAGCAGAAGAACTACTCCAATGCGGAGGGGATTCTGCAGCGGGCACTGCAGATCGACCCCAAAAACTTTTCAGCGAAATACCTGCTGGGACAGACTTTGGTGGGCGAAGGACGCGCCGACGAGGGCAGGGCAATGCTGCAGCAGGCGAGAGAGCTACAGAAGTAGCCACCTCCCGCGGCGTCATTATTGAACCTTCCCGACGTAGGAGCCGTAAGCAGGCAGCGTGAGATTACTCAGCTTTGCGGTCTGGCCCGTTTTGCTAAATGAACTGATGAGGGTTTTCGCCTCTTTGCCATTGATTCCTTGCGGTTGGAGATCGTAACTGACACTACGGCTTTCGGGCGAGCAGTTGACCGCGACCAGGACAGCCTTTCCATCGCTTGTTTTGCGAAGAAAGGAGAGCACATTCCTATTGGTTCCATCGACGAGCACGAACTCTCCGTCCCGCAAGGCTGGGTCTTCCTTGCGAAGACGGATGAGCGTCTTGTAGTAGTTGAGCAGGGAGTCCGGCTGACGGCTCTCGGCGCTGACGTTTCGAACTTTGTAGTCGGCTTCAAGCGGGAGCCACGTCTTGCCGGCAGTGCTGAAGCCGGCGTCGGTGTCGCCGTTCCACTGCATCGGCGTGCGCTCGCCATCGCGTCCCTTTTCCTTGGGCCAGCCTTTTATGCCAATAGGATCTTTCACGTCCTCCTTGCGTTTTGGCGTGTCTTCGTACATGCCCAGCTCCTCGCCGTAGTAGAGCAAAGCGGAGGCTCGGGGCGTCAGCAGTAAAGTGGCCACAAGCTTGGCGATCTGCTCGTTATGCTCTCCATCGCCGTAGCGGTTCCAACTGCGGTCGTTGTCGTGATTGTCAAAGACGAATAGCGGGATATGGCCGTCGAGTTCGGTTTCGGCGGTAACGAGTTTTTCCCGGAAACCAGCGGCGGAGAGGTGATTGAGAAAACCGAACTGGGTATACATGGGGAGTTGCAGTTCCGGTTTGTTCTTCGTGCCGTAGAGCCGCAGTAAATCGCTGGGCGAGTGTACGTAGGTCTCGCCGATGAGTACACTGCCCGGATAACTGTTCGTCACCTGCCGGAGTTCCTGAAGCGCGCTATTCACTTCGGGCAGGTTGTCAGTGTACTCGCGGGAGACGATGGGGTCGCCGTAGGCGTTCTTGCCGGGCAGAACCTTCTCGTCGCGAAACTGCGGATCTTCAAAGAGCGAAGTAATGGCGTCAAGTCGGAAACCGGAAACACCTTTGTCCATCCAGAACCGCACCACGTCCCACATGGCCTTCTTCATCTGTGCGTCGCGCCAGTTGAGATCCGGTTGCTGCACGTAGAATTCGTGATAGTAGTACTGGCCGCGTTTGGGAGCAAACTGCCAGGCGGAGTGGCCGAAAAGAGAGATCCAGTTGTTGGGTGGTTGCCCGCCGGGTTTACCGTCCTGCCACACGTACCAATTGGCCTTCGCATTATTGCGGGAAGACTTCGATTCGAGAAACCAGGGGTGCCGATCGGAGGTGTGGTTCAGCACGAGATCGTTGATGATGCGGATGTTCCGCTTTTTTGCTTCTGCCACGAGCCGGTCGAAGTCGGCCATGGTTCCGTACTGCGGATCAATGGCCCGGTAGTCGGAAATGTCATAACCGAAGTCCACCTGAGGCGAAGGATAGAAGGGCGTCATCCAAATACCGTTTACGCCTAATTCCTGCAAATAGTCGAGATGCTGAACGACGCCGTTGAGGTCGCCGATGCCGTCGCCGTTTGAATCGGCGAAGCTGCGCGGATAGATTTCGTAGATGACCGCGTGTTTCCACCACTGAGCGTCCGCTGTGTCAGCCGGGGGTGCTGCCGCGCAGTATGCACTTGCGCCCATAAGCAGGGTGAGGGTAAAAGCCAGGGACTTTCGCACGATTGTTATTAGAACATTTCAATTAGGCGGCAATGCGGTGGGAATGTTCGGGATGAACGGCAGCTGGAGTTTCAGCGATGGAGGGACCGGCGGCTTGGCTGTGGCCATTTTGCGAAACGAACCCAGCTTGCCGAGAGATTAACGATGCTTCTCCGGGGGCTTCGGCAGGGTTTTGCGAAATGGACTCAAGTTGCTTTCCAGAAACCTGAGGAACGAAGCCACGGTCCTTTTGGAGCTGGCGCAGGGCGGCCAACGCTTTGTGGAAGCCGCGCTCGGCGGAGGCCATGGTGCGTTGAATGATGGGAAGGATCGCGAAACCCTTTTCCAGTGTTTCGAGGGTGCCGGAGCCCATAACGCGGGCTTCGTACTTGCGCATGCGGCGCAGACGCCAGTAATGTTCGGCGAGTTCATTCACCAGGATCTCTTCGGTGGTGTTGCCGGGTTGGTGCTCGCGGCGGAGATCTTCGCGCAACGCGTCGAGTTCGGCGGAGTCTTCGCCGGGGAGGATAAGCTGTCTGGAATAGAGACCGTGTTTGAAGGCGTTCTTGCTGGAGTTCGCTTTGCCTGCGGGCGTTTTGGGACCGGTGGAGTGCTGCGAATTCTGCCGATTGGCTTCGGCGCGCATGGAGTGATCGGCGGATTCCTCAATCGCTCGTTTTTCAGTTTTGTAAGCGTCCTTGCGGGCTTTGCGTTCTTCGTGGCGGCGTTGTTGGCGGGCGGTCATGATCGTTGCTTCTTCTCCTTCGTAAGCGGATTGACGATAGCATGGCCAACGCCGAAAACGAACCAGCAAGTGCTCGGTAGAGAGGGTAAAGCGCAGATTCTGCGAGAGAAAAAATACTTTTGAAATTTGTGATGGGGATGTTAGCTGTGGCGCGGAGCGAATAGTTCGTCGATGTTCTGGGCGTCGAGAACTTTGAGGGAAAGCTCGTCGAGTTCGTCAGAAGAAAGCTTTGCCAGACGATCATGAGTAGTTTGCGGCAGTGTGCCGAAGCGCTTTTCAAGTTGGCGGCAAAGAACAGAAACACGGCCCTGTTGCATGCCCTGTTGCATGCCCTCCTGAATGCCTTTCTCCCTGCCCTCCTGAATGCCCTTCTCCCTGCCCTCCTGTATTCCTTTCTCCATACCCTTTTCCAATTCCTTCAGGATCATAGGACCGAGTATCTTATTTTCGAGGAGATTGATTGTTGCTGGCATTGTATGCACTTCCTCCGTAACCGCTTGTTCAAGACTGCGTAGGCCGGCAAGGATCATGAGCTGAGTGAGGGCCACCTGCCGTTCCGCTTCTTCCAGTGTAGCGATTCGCGAGACGATCTGGCGAACGGCGCTGCGACTGTCTCTTAATTGCGCCAGAATTGAGAGAATGTTGTCGTTAATATTGAGACTGGCTAGTAGCAAGTCACCATCGAGAGTTCGCACGTCGATAATCTGATAGCGATAATTGAAATCAGGCAAGGCCAAAAAGTCAGGCATAGAAAGGGCAGGTTGGCCTACGTAAAGCACGATCTGGCGCGGTGCCCTGCCGCGCTGTTCGTAAATTGTCAGAAAATAACGAGCCATACGCAGCGCCATTTGAGAGTCGTTGGCTGACTGCAGTTCGATATGCACCAGATCGCCCAAATCGGTTTCACCTAGTTGATCGACACGCCGATTGCGCACCTGCGGTAGTTCCACGTTCAGCCAAGAACGAATTCTGGAGCCGGTCAATAATTGGAGGAAAATGCCTGTCGAATCCTTTACCAGGGACTTCAACGTAATATCAAACTGCTGCATCGAAGTTTGAAGAATTACCGCACCGGACCGGTAGCTTCGCACACAAAGTACCAGACGTTCTGATGACATCTCCAGCGTTTGCCTGCGTCCCCGGCGAGCAAGGGATCGGGCACGGGCGAGTTCGGTTCGGGCTTGCCGACAAACACGATGAGGTCAATGGAAGACAACAGGGCTTCGCGATCGGCGGGTGAGTTCATTAAATGCTCGTGGAGGCTTGGCGGCACATCCAGCTCGAACGGGGAGAAGCGGTCGGTCAAGGCATTGGGCCGGCGACCCAGGGGAAGAATTGGAAGATTTAGCCATGGGCTGTTGAGCATGACGGCTTGGGCGCGGCGAAAATAGCGAGCACCCGCCCAGCGGAGGTAGGGATCGAAAGTCAACGAACGACTTTTTTCCTTGATTGGGGCGTCGAGAAGGATTCCGAGTTTGTGCAGCTCTACCGGAGCCTGTTCGATCAGCGCCAACCGATCGGCTGTGGGTCGAATGACATGATTCGCCAGTCCGATGGCGAAAACTGCAAGCAGGCTGGCCGCGATTGCCATTCCGTTGCGCACTCGCGGACGTAGAGCCTGTCCAGCACTACCGGCCGCAATTGCGGCGATCCAGATGCAGATCACCAGGCGGTCAGAAAAATGCTGAGATCCGTTCATGTCACGAGGCAGCAGGGGCACAACCACGATCATGGCGACGGCGCACAGCAGCAGAACGGCTGTCGCGCTCGAGTTGGCGCTTCTCAAATGGCGGCGAATGCCACGCCAAGCGAGGCCTAGCACAAGCAGCAGGACCGCATAGAGAGCGCAGCGGTACAACTGTGTTGCCACACCGCCGGTTGCGAGACAAAGTGTGGAGAGGCGCGCAAGTTCCGATGCATAGGCAGCGCGTGAGAAGTGCGCGGTGAGGTCCTGGGCGCTGCTGCTCTTATTAACAAAAAGCGCGATATAGGCGAGTGAACAAAAAGCGAGCGCTGCAAAGAGTAGATCCCAACGATAGCTTGTGATAAGTAGAGTAAGCGGTGCGGGTTGGGCCCATCGCGTCTGCGCCATGCGGATCACGACGTCCCCGGCAACGATGGCCAGCACAAACAAAAGTGGCACCGGATGAGTGAAAAGAATGAGTACGATCAGCAGCAGAAACAGGAAGAAGAGGGCAACGTTATGTTTGCGCGTGGCGCGAAACCACACGCCGAGCGCCCACAGGCCGAAGCTCAACGAGAGGCAGTAGTTGTGAAAGCCCATGAACAGCGGCCAACTGAGCGCCAGGGGAATAATCCACAGCGACATCACGCCGCTGTTTGGCCCAACGCTGCGCGCAAGGAAACGAAAACCCAAAGCGGTCGACACCAGGATCAGGCACGCCATGCACTTCTCCGCCCATACAAAGGGCAAGAAGCTGGCGAGCCATAGCAGGATTGCGTAATGGACGGTGTACGGCGGAGGAGGATGACGAATGAAGAAGTACTTGCTGAAGAGGGGCGAGCCGGCCTTCAGATGCGCGAGTACGCTGACGTAGTACAGGTGCATGGGATCGTCCTGCGTGGGAAACAGCGGAAGGGAAAGAACCCACCAGCAGTAAAGCCCAAGAAGAAGAAGGAAAAGAGGAAGGAATTGGCGCTGTTCCCCCTCAGCGATTGCGGTTGACGGATTCATGAACTGAGCGGTTTACTTGATGAGTACGCAGTTTGCGGTCCTATCGAAGGACTTCACTGTTCCGTTGGCGAAGCTTTCGACAACGCGGTAAGCGGGGCGATGAAAGCGGCAAGCCACTACGTCCCGGCGACTGGCGCCTGGATCTACCAGGTAGATCGTCCGCGCATTCTGCCAGTCCGCGGCATTCCAATTCGCGTGCTTTGCTGCGAGAGGCGGTGCATCCAATTCGAAAAAGACCAGGGGAGGCGGGTTTTGGTGCGCGGCACGATAACCCGTGATGAAGGGCCATTTTTGCGCTGTCATGGCATCGAGCGTAAAAACAACCTGCCCTACTTGCAGGGCCAAGAGAACAGCAAGCGCGGGATAGATACTCTGCGGTTGAATCCTCCAGTTGTTGGCGAGCAGGCAGAGTCCTCGCGCGGCGACGATCGCGATGGCGGCAAAGCCCTCGAAGTAGAAACGTTCCCCGGTGTTGGCGGAGCCGCCGGAGCCTTCGCTTTGCAGGAAATACGCGAGAACGAGCAGCGGGAACAAGAGCGCAAGGTAAATGAGTTCGTTCTTCCGGTCACTCTCCTTCCAGCAGCCGTAGAGCGCCAGAAGAAACATAAAGGGAAACGTGACGCGCAGAGTGTCCGTGATCGACCAGCGCCATACGTGCAAAATATTGACGGCAATTGCGAGCGGATTGAAGGTTAATTCGTGAATCTTCGCTCCACCCATGATCATGGCGTAGGGGGTGACAAGTGGGCTTCCTGTATAGATGTCGTTCACCAGGAAAAAAAGAGCAACGGCCAGGATACCCGAGCCGACGATAACCGCCAGGGCAGGGAGGAGCAGACGTCGCTGCCTTTTCCACTCGTAGAAAACAATAAAAGCGCAGAGAAGACCGAGAACGGCTCCTGTATAGGGACGGATTTCCGTGGCTGCAACCACCAGGAGAAAAGACGCGGTGATCCATCCGAGGCGCTTTTCATTCAGGCCTTTGAACAGCGTCCACAGCGCGAGCAAGGTGACCACGGATTCCGCTCCATGAGACATGAATCCGATGCTGAAGGCCAGCATGAAGCCGGAACTGGCAGCAATGACGACCGCCAGAATCTGCGTGTTTCTTCCCCAGGGACGAGCAAGAAGCCAAATCAAAAAGAGTTGCAGAATGCCACAGATGGGGTTCACCAGCCAAGCGCAATGAAGCAGGTAGCCCACCGAAAGAATCAACGGCCAGCCGGGAGGATATTTTGAAAACCAACCGGTGGGAGTCTGAATCGTCTGCTCAAACAAAATGGCGGGTGGTGTCTTCAGAACGTTCGCCGTCGCTCCAGGCATGGGAGCTGCCTTTAGTTTTCCCTCGGCAAAGATGCGGGCTTGAAACTTGTAGGCGGATTCATCGGATATACCGCCTTCCTGAAGATAAAAGCCAGCGACGATAGCGGTTAAAGAAAACAAGACCGCGATAGCGAGATGTAGCTTGCCGAACCGCAACGCCACTGGCTGAGACACGCGGTTGGCCCGCCAGTAAAAGAAGAGTGCCGGAAGCGCAAGAACGTAGAGAAGCACCACGTATAACAGGCTTGCGTGTGCATTCCCGCGCGATTGCAGCAGCCAAAACAAAGTGACACAAAACGCGCAGAGGAGAAGGAAAACGACGAAAAGGAAACGGCGAGCAAAGGCTCGAACCGGTGTATCCTCGCCGAGGCGGTCCGGCGTATTAGCGCGCTGCATGCGACTTGCTTTGGCTGGCGGTTTCCACTAAGTCGTGTTTGGGGCGACTGGTATTCGGCACAACGCGATACGAATCTTTGAGCGTAGTGAACCAGTTATAACGGGCGATGTACCACAAAGCGGCTAAGCCATCACTCATGCCGATCTTTTTGCCTTGCTCGTAGGTGCGGCCGTAGTAGCTGATAGGGACTTCATACATGGCGCAGCCCAGCTTGGCGACTTTGGCGGTGACCTCGATTTCAAAGCCGAAGCCGCTGGAGGTGATGATCATATTGCGAATGATGTCGCCGCGAAACGCCTTGTAGCCGGTCTCCACATCGGAGAAGTTGACGTTCGTCAGCAGGTTGGACAAAAAGGTGAGCGACTTATTGGCCAGATAATGATAGAAGTACAGGACGCGGGCCGCTTTCCGAATGAGGAAGCGGGACCCGTAGACCACATCGGCGAAGCCGTCGATGATGGGTTGTATCACGTCCTTGATTTCGCCCGGGTCGTACTCCAAATCGGCATCCTGAACAATGACGATGTCGCCCGTGGTAGCGGCAAAGCCGGTTTTAAGCGCCGCTGTTTTTCCGCTGTTGCGTTCATGCCGGAGAACGCGTACGTTTCCGTGTCGAGCCGACAACTGTTGCGCGACCGCGAAAGTTCTATCTGTCGAGCAATCGTCAATAATGACGATTTCGCGCAAATACTCGACGCTGAGGAGTCGGTCCACAACCGACGCAAGCGTTTGCTCCTCATTGTAAGCGGGTACGACGATCGACAACTGAAAAGGAACACTGGACGGAATGCTCATGAGAGTGTTTCCTTCCTATTGTTGCCGATTTGCGAAACGAACGTACGAAAACTAGTACTAGCGGCCGCTACAAAATCGCGCCGCAGTGTGGGCTACGTATTTTGCGTAAAGGCACCTTTGTAGCCGTTTTTCATGCGTTCTTCGATGATGGACCAGACCTTAGGATCGCAGCCCTTCCACTCGACAACTGCTGTATTTCCGAGATAGGGCAAGTCTGCCACGCCGACTTTACTGGAGAAAAAGCCGCCCACGGTGAGATCCCGGAACCGGTTGAAGAAAAGAACGCCGTGATGATCTTCTTTCGCTGCCTTTGCCGGCCATGCGATCCGGTCCAAAATCTGCTTCTGTTGGTCGAGCGAGGCTTCGGAAAATTCTTTCTGGAACTGAGCAACCGACTGCCGGTTTAGCCAGATAAGTCCGGCGAAAATCAGCGCCATCAGATCTTCGTTGCCGTCCTGCTGGCGGCGGAAATCGAGCCAATCGTCAATGAACTCTGGAACGCCCGCCGATGTAGCGGAACCGCTACGCTCGTCGGCGGGAATAATGAGGTCGCACAATATGCGAACCAGGCGCCATTGCTCATCGTTGAAGACTTTGCGCTGGTAGGGCCCGGTGGGGACCTGCGGGTCGGAGGCGTGAGCCATCTGCATGTGGCCGTCGGCCAACGCCACGCTGCCCCCCGCCATCACGGCAGCAGCCGGCACGGCACCGAGAATATGAAAAAGATTGCGGCGGCTAACGCCCTCCGGCGCCGTCTCGGATTTCACCGGAGTTTTCCCCGTCTTCGATTCAGTAGGCATGATGTTTTCTGCTCTCTCCTCCGTGCTTCCTCACACTTTGACGTTGTATTTCTTGACCTGATCGACGATGTAGTCGGAGGTTCGCCAGCCCAAGGCCGTGATGGTCAAGGTGGGGTTCTTATCGGCATTGCTCACGAAGGGAGCGGCGTCGGTAATAAAAAGATTCTTGCAATCCCATGCTTGGCAGTGTTGGTTTAGAACCGACGTCTTGGGATTGTCGCCCATCTTCGTCGATCCCACTTCGTGAATGATCTCGCCGCCCGGTGCAATACCCCAGTTTTTCTCAGCGCCGGAGCTGTAGGTGACAGTGCCGCCCGCAGTCTCGATGATTTCCTTGAAGGTCTCCTGCATGTGCTTGGCCTGCAGGATTTCGTCTTCGCTCCATTTGAAATGGAAACGAAGCACGGGAATGCCCCATTGATCGACCACGTTCGGATCGATCTCGCAATAGCTGTTCTTGTTGGGAATCATCTCGCCGCGTCCGGAGAAGCCGATATTGCAGCCATAGATCTTGCGGAGATTCTGTTTCAGGCTAACCCCGTAGCCTCCGCCCAGAACACGCTCGGAGTTGTTAAGAATACCGGCTCCGGGCTGCTCGCGTCCACCGCCCAATTCGATGTGATAGCCACGGGCGAAGGGCAGCTTCCCGGCTTGTTGTTGTTTGTACAGCCACCACGGCATGTAGAGGTGCATACCGCCGACTCCATCTTCGTTTTGCGGAGGCAGGTCTTCCAGGAGGGGAAGAAAACCGCCGACATTAGAGCCCACCGTATCCATGATGTAGCGGCCCACCAGACCCGACGAGTTCGCGATGCCGTCGGGAAACTGGCTGCTCTTCGAATTCAGCATGATGCGGGCAGTCTCGCAACAGCTTGCCGCCAGCACGACGACTTTCGCATACACGGCAACATCGTTGCGGGTTTTCTTATCCACATAGGAAACGCCGCGGGCCATCCCGTCGTTGCCGACCAGGACTTCCCGGACCATTGCGCCAGTGCGGAGTTCCAAGTTGCCGGTCTTCATGGCGGGGAAAATGTGGACGCCGGGGGAATTGAAGTTTGCGTTCACGCCGCACGATCGCCCGCACTGCGAGCAGTAATGGCACGAGGCGCGCCCGTGAATGGATTTCGTGAGAATGGCCAGGCGCGACGGAATGCAAGGAATGTTCAACTTGTCCGAAGAGGCCCTAATGACTTTTTCGTAGCCGCGGGGAGCAGGTGGAGGCAGGAACTTTCCGTCGGGAGTGTTCTCCAGGTTTTCCGGCGAGCCGAAGACGCCGATGAGTTCTTCCGCTTTGTCGTAGTAGGGCGCGAGATCTTCGTAGGAAATGGGCCAATCGAATCCTTTACCATCGCGGCTGTACGGCTTGAAATCGTAGGGGCCCATGCGCAGCGAGATGCGGCCGTAGTGATTGGTGCGGCCTCCCAACATGCGGGCGCGCCACCAGCGCCAGTCGGAGCCAGGAGCGTTCACATACGGTTCGCCCGGTACCGTCCAGCCGCCGAGCAGCGTGGCATCGAAGTAGCCGAACGGCTTCTCGTGCGAACCGGCTGCGCGGTGTGGCGCGTTGTAGGGCCACTGGAACATGTCCGACTGTTTGGTGCAGTCGAAGAAGTCGCCCGCCTCCAAAATGCAGATCTTCGCTCCCGCATTGGCCAGAACCTGTGCGGCAACACCGCCGCCGGCCCCGGAGCCCACAATCACGACGTCGTATGTTTTGGGATTAGCCTTTACTTGTGCCATTTCTACTTATAGGTTGTTGCGCGATTCGCTCGCGTTCTTCCTCGCCCATTCTTTCTATTGGGCAAGGAGAAAGCAACGTTTACCAACTATTGATTTTATATCGTCTGCTTTTAGTGAATGAAAAAAGCCGGCGGCCTTGACAGGCGGGCCGCCGGCTTCGGGTGTAAACAGGGCGCTGCTCTTTCTAAAAGAAGAAGCGCAGCGATAGTTGAAGATTCCGCGGGTTGGTGGTCGATTTACTGGTTACCTCGCCAAATTGAGCGGACTGTGGATTGAAGTTGACGCCGCCCCAGTTGGGATGATTGATGAAGTTGTAGGCCTCGGCGCGGAACTCAAATCCAGCCCGTTCGTTGATGGCGAATTTCTTAAATAGGCCGAGATTCCAATTTTGGAAACCCGGCTGGTAGATATTGTCGCGGACGCCGTTTTGGAGGTTGAATGTGCCAGGAGCCGGTTGCGTGAAGATGGGCTGCCCGGAGGCGTCGGTGGTAGCGAAATACTTGGCCGTGCCGGTGGGGCCGGCGAACCCGCCAGGCAGGGGCGGTCCAAGCACCGACGCAGTTCCATTCACTGTCCAGAACTGGCCCTCGTTGCTGGCACAGCCGAAACTGCCGAATTCGCCGACATTGGCGTAGTCGTTATTGCTGCCGACGCTGCATGGGGTACCGGTCTGAAATTGAGCGATACCGGTGATCTCCCAGCCGCCGAGCAGTTTTCCAGTAAGCGTGCTTTGCTCCTTGAAGAAGGGAAGATCGTAGCTATAAGTGACTGTGACGGCGTGGCGCGTGTCGTATTCAGACGGTCCCCAGAGATTCCTCGTGTTGTAGGTGTCAGGGACAATGTCGCGATAATTGGAGCTATCGTCGCTGCTTTTTGAGAGCGTGTAATCGACGCTAAAGCTTGCGCCGTTGGTGAAGCGCCTGGTCCAGGAGACTTGAAGCGAGTTATAGATGGAGTTCGCAACGTCTTGTTCCTGCTGAATTTCGGCGAAGCCCTTGTAAGGCCGCACGTAGTTTGCGTTGGTGCCGGACACAACGGTGCCGGGAAGCGGCTGATTGATGTCGAAGACCTCTGGTCCGTGAAGGCCGCGGTGCCCCACATAGGCCACCGAAAGCACGGAATTTAAGGGAAGCTCGCGTTCGACAGTGAAGTTCCAGTTCCAGGCCTCTGGCGGCTTCAGGTTCTTCGCTAACGTGGTGAGGGTCAGTGGCGCGCCTACTCCGGCATTCAAAGCAGCGCCAGGATTGTCGACCGAGACGTTATTCACGGTGACAAATGGCTGGAAAGGCGAATTGCCGCCGGGGAAAATATTGTCAAGCAGCCCCATGCGTGTCAGGAAACGTCCAGCGCCGGAGCGGATTACCGTTTTCTGGTCCAACTGGTAGGCGATTCCCACACGCGGTTGAAATTGGTTGGTAGTCTGCGAATATCCCCTTGACAGGTTCGGAGCGAAGAGGCTGTTGTACGCGCTGTTGCTTGCCGCGGGCACGCGCCCGATAGCGGTGTTGGGGAATTTGCTAAAGCCAGGAATGACGACCCCGTTGTACTGGTTGCCTGTACCGACAACGACGTTGCCGGTCTTCTGATTCACCTGTACGGCTTGCGCGGCGTTGTAAAGCGCCGGGTCGAAATAATCCGCGTTGCCCCAGAGCGGGTAAAAAGGAAGCGTCGTGGTCTCGCGAACGCCGTAAGTGATGTGTAGCTTTTGGTTTACCTGCCAGGAATCCTGCGCGAATGCCTCGTACATCGGGCCTCTCCAGAGCGTATAAGCACGCGGACCGATTTCGGTATAGCTATCGGCGCTGCCGAGGGCGAGATTGGCGAGGCCTACCCCGGAAGTGGAGCCGATGCCCGTATCGGTAAAGGTGAAAGTGCCGTTCTGATTGTTGCTGCCGCCGGGAACGGTGGCAACGTTGATCTGGTCCTCATCGTTCTCGCCCGCGTATTCGAAGGAGAAGCCCACCTTGATCGTGTGATTTCCCCAGACTTTCGTCAAGCTATCGGAAGCGGTGTAGATGGGCCCGGTGGAGTGCGACGGGTAAGGACCGCCAGCCAAGCCGTAAAAAGTAGGAACGTTCACCGTCGGGATCTTCCCGCCAATGTCCTTACCAATTGGGAGGATGTACGGGTAGTCGATGCCGAGCGTAGAACGGTTGAAGCCAGGGGCGGACTCATTTACCGGGATGTAGACGTCATCCAGGCTGACCGTGGCGCGAGCTTCGTTAATCATCGTCGGGCTGATGGTCGAGATCCAGGCCAGGGTGTTGGTCTGGTTAGGACGATTGAAGTACTTGGGAGTGAGTCCGGAGCCTTGGTCAAAGGGCTGATATTCGAGGTAGGAGAAGTCGGTGCGCCGGAACTCGATGTGATTTTTTTCGTTCGGCAGAATGTCTCCGTTGATGGTTCCTTTGCGCTGGTTGATAGGATGCGCGGCTTGGGCAATCCAGTTCTGCGTGCCCTGAAGAAAACCCGACGTCGGCGCCGGATAGGCCTTGAGGATGGCGAGGCCGTTCGGGCTCAGCCGATTCGCCGGGATGATATTTCCGGCAAACGGCACGCAGGAGGCCGCGCCCGGCTTCGGACAGGTAGCGGGATCATAGATTTGCGTCGACCCTTTATACCAGGGATTGGGAGCAAGAAGCTCGCTGAAGTTTCCCTGGCGCATGAGTTCGGTTGGCACGGCCTGGGTCTGGGTATCAGTGAAGCGGTAGCGGGTCCACTCCTCGGCTACAAACCAGAAAAACTTTTGCCGCCACTTTTCCCAGACGTGCGGAATGGCCACTGGGCCGCCGACGTCGAAACCGAAATCGTTGTACCGGAATGGAGAAGCAAAATCTGTGCTTGTGCTCAAATTGCGCTGCCAGGTGTTCGCATTCATGGCGGAGTTTCGAAAATACTCGGAAGCCGCGCCATGGAAATCCGTGGTGCCGCTCTTGGTGACAATGCGGATTTGCCCACCCGCTGAGCGGCCATATTCAGCCGAGTAGTCGGCTGTTAAAACCTGGATTTCCTGGGTAGCGTCCACATTCGGCACGGCGATGCTGGTGCCATTGCCGCGAGTACGTGTGGCTGGCGCACCGTCCATTGTAATCAGAGTGTCCTGCTGGCGCGCGCCGTTCACGTTATACCCGCCATTCGTCAGGCTGAAGTTGAAGTCGCCGAGCGTGGAACCACTGCGGATGCCCGGGATCAACGATGCCATGTAGAGCGGGTTACGGCCGTTCAACTCCTGCGCCTGGATCTGTTGAGCCGTGACGTTCTTCTGTACCGCCGCCGATTCGGTTTGCAGGGGTGAGGCACTGGAACTCACCTCGATTGTTTCGCTGGCCTGTCCCACAGCAAGCTCCCCGTTCAGTAACAACGCGGAGTTCGAGTCCAGCTTGTTGTGAACGCTCTCAAACTTCTTAAATCCTCCGGCTTCGGCGGTCATGGCGTATAAACCAGGAAGCAGGTTGGTGACAGCATAGTGGCCTGATTGGTCGGTGGTGATCGGATGCTCGTCGCCGGTGCCTTCGTTTTTAATCACAACTTTGACGTCCGGCACCACCGCGCCAGACTGATCTTTCACGAAGCCGCTGATCGATCCCGTGTCCGACTGCGCGAACACGGATATCGCGAATAAAGAAAAAACCGCGCATGCGACAAAAAGGCAAGGAACCTTTGAACGCAGATAGCCCCTCATAAACTTTCCCCCTCCGACATCAAGACCGTCTATCCGGGCTGCGGATAAGGCAAGCCCGGTTTGCAGTCTACATGATTCTTACTAAATGGACTAGAGGAAGTATATTGCGCTTTAAGTTCGAGTGCAATAGCTAAATCATGACAAGTTCATGTCTTTATTGAAACAGGATCTCTAGGCTGTTTCCTGAGGCACATATTGGTTCAGGTAACGCTTCGCCATGATAAAGCCGGTCTTGAACTCATCGCTGAAGTCAGGTCCGGGATTGTTATCCGCCCCGTAAAAAGGGTCTTCCTGCTCGATGCTCATTCCGCCCGTGTACCCGATGCTCTGCAGCACGCTGAAGAAGTCGCGCCAGCTAACGGAACCCATGCCGGGGATGCGGTACGTCCACCAGTGCGCCTTATTCACCGGATCGATGCCGCCAGCGTGGAGAACCTCCAAGAAGATCTCGGTGTCCTTTAAATGCACGTCGTAAATCTTGTCCTTGAACTCCCAAGCGGTTTGAATAGGGTCCATAAATTGACGCACGAAGTGCGAAGGATCGAACTGCAAGCCGACATACGGCGAATCGCCGAAGCCCTTGAACAAAGCCCTGTAGCCGACCGGGCTGGTGGCCAGATTGGGACCTTCCGGCCAGGGTTCCCAGAGGATGCGCACGTTGTTCTTCTGGCAAGCCGGGAAGTATTTCTCGTTGTAAACGCGTACGATGTCATCTACCTGCTCCTGAAACGGCTTCGATGGATCTTTGCCGGAAGCCGTGCCGATGTAGGGGACGCCCAGTTTGCCGGCAAGCTCGATTGCTTTAACAAAATAGGTGTTTGCTTGCTCTTTCTTTTGAGGATCCGGGTCGATGTGGTTCTGAAACAACTCAAACGCCGAGACGTTCATGCTGTATTTCTGAAGAGTTGACTTGACGCCGGCAACCTGAGCATCGGTTATGGATGCGGCATCGAGCGTGGATCGCGGCGTTGCGCCAAGGATCATGTTGGTGAAGCCCTGCGTCTTCGCGAATTCCACGTTCGCCGGGGTGTAGTTGCCGAGCACACCAAGTTTCGGTTTCCATTCGGGAATATGGGGCCTGTGGTGCGATTGCGCCTTTAGAGCGGTGGCGGCAACGGCAAAAGAGCCGAGGACTGTTCTTCTGGTCATCAGTGAACAGTATCTAACAGGCTAATCGTAGATTTTAGAGCGATGGCCGATGGCAAGGAACAGGACGATTAGCTTCACTTCTTGAAACTGGCAGATAATGCGGTAGTCACGCACGCGATAGCGCCACAGGCCGCGCTTGCTGTGACGCAGAGGTTTGCCGAAAAGCCTGGGGTCGTCGGCCGAGGCGATACGGGTTTCGAGATAGTCGAGAATTTCTTGCTGAATGCCACGGTCTAAACCTCTCAGGTCCTTCTCTACCCGGGGATCGTATTCAACTGTCCAGGCCAAGGTTCTTGCGCAACTGACGGCTGCTGATCGGCGTCTGAGGATCGTTCAAGCGGGCTTCGGCGGCTTGGCTATCTTCCACGTCTTCCTGGTAATGGTCCATGATGAAGTCGCGCACATAATCGGGCAGAGATACGCCGCTAGCCTGGGCGTCCGCCAGTAGCTGGGCCTCGATATCTGGGGGAATGTTAAGCGTAACGGTCATTTGGGTTCGGTTGACACCACTAATCTGAGTGCTTCGGGTTGTGCTTTCGTGACGCTACCGGCATGATTTCATTATCATTCAGGAAAGAACGCATGGCGAGCTACTCTGAAACCCGGTACAGAACCGAAGCATGCGGCTGTAATGTGACGTTCACCGACTGCGCCCTCCCGAAATCCTTGTGCTCCCACAAATCACGCACATGATAGGAATCGTTACCGAGGCCCAACTCGTTCCATTTGTATTGAATCTTCTGCGCCTTATCGCCACGGTTAAAGATGGCTAAATAAAGTCCCTTTCCGGACTCGGGCTGCGCCGACCAAATGACGGTGCTGTCGGTTGTGATCAAGGGCTTGTTATTGGTGGAGTGCTGATCCACGGCAAGCACCTCGCTGTTGGTGAGCAGCGCGGTTGTCCAGGCATCATTGTGCGTGAGGTTGCCGCCCATGATGAGCGGAGATCGAAAGATTGACCATAGCGTCATCAGCGTTCGTTGCTCATCGTGAGTGAAATGTGTCTGCCGCGCTGACCCCGAGCCGGGCCGCGGTCCCAAATATCCCAGGGGCAGCATGTCGGCATCGGGCCAATGTCCGGACGCAATATGGGGAGCCCATCCAGTAGCGGTTGCAAACTGCCCGTGCAAGCTCTGCGACCAGCCTTCAGGTCCGGTCGTAGGGCCCCAGTGATCCCAGAAATCATCGGAGATGCGCCACATCTGCGCGTACTTGCGAACGACGCCTGCGCTGGCCAGCGACGTCGGACCAGGGGAAAGGCTCAGGACGATCGGTCGTCCCGTCTTCCGCAGCGCAAGGCTGATCATCCGGATCTCGTCTTCCTTGAAAGGCCGGGTTGCAATACAATCCACTTTCAGAAAATCGAGTCCCCAACTTGCATACAATTTCGCGATGGAATCGTAATAAGCCTGTCCGGCCGGCGAATCCTTAACGCCGTAATTGTCGGGGTTCCAGGGACAGGTATCCGATTGGTCGGCAGCGTCGGCGGCATGATACGAGGAATCGGCGATAGGAAGGTTCTTCGCCACTGCTTCCTTCGGGATGCCGCGAATGATATGAATGCCGAATTTGAGGCCTAGCGAATGCACGTAGTCCGCGAGAGGCTTGAAACCCGCGCCGCTGGCTGCCGAGGGGAAGCGGTTTGTCGCGGGCATGTAGCGCCCGTCTTTGCTGAGCGTGAATACCCAGGCTGGCTTCCCGGCGCTTTCCGGATTTTGCAGATACCATCCTTCATCCACGACGGCGTACTGCCAGCCGTACCGCTTCAGATGTTGATTCAACCATTCGGTATTCGCCCTGAACTCCGGTTCTTTAACGCTCAAGCCATAGGAGTCCCAACTATTCCACCCCATGGGAGGAGTTGCCGCTATCGAGTTGCTAACGGAAGTAGCCGGTTGGGCCGAAATAACGGACGCACTCGCGGCGAATAGCAACGCGACTGCGAACAGGGAGCCAAAGGGTCGAAGCATGCACCAGAGTGTATCAGCGTTCTTGCGCTGGCGATTGCAATGAAAGATTCACGATGTAGCGGCATAATGAGGAGGACAGGACTTCTTATCAACCTCCATCATGCGTGCAACTAAAATCGTTGCTACTCTGGGCCCTTCCACGGACCCCGACCACATTCTCAGAAAATTGTTCGAGGCCGGAGTCGACGTCTTTCGGCTCAATGCTTCACACGGCACACAGGAAGATCACGCGCGCCGCATTCAGGCGGTCCGGCAGCTTTCCGGGGAATTGAAGCGTCACGTAGGCATACTGCTCGACCTGCAGGGGCCGAAGATTCGGCTTGGCACATTCAAGAACGGACCGTACCGGCTGGAGGATGGGGCGACGTTTACCATTACGACGGAATCGATCGAGGGCGATGCGGAAATCGCCTCCACTACGTATACGCAACTGGCGCGCGACGTGAAGCCGGGCGACGCCATCCTGCTTGCGGACGGCACTGTCCGTCTGCGTGTGGTCAGTACTGACGGAATCGCTGCCCGCTGCGAGATTGTCAACGGCGGCATGATCAGCGACCGCAAAGGAATCAACCTTCCCGGCGTGAACATCAGTACGCCGTCGCTGTCCAAAAAGGACGTTGCCGATGCTCATTTCGGCGTGGCGCAAGGCGTCGATTTCTTTGCGCTTTCTTTCGTGCGCCAGGCCCGCGATGTTCTTCGCCTCCGCCATCTGCTGGAAGAAGTAGATGCGAAACAGCCCATCATCGCCAAGATCGAAAAACCAGAGGGCTGGCAAAATCTCGATGCCATTATCGAAGAGTGCGAAGGCATCATGGTGGCGCGCGGAGACCTCGGCGTCGAAATGGCCATGGAGAAGGTTCCGGCCATGCAGAAATCCATGATTGAACGCGCCCGGCGCCGAGGCAAGTTCATCATTACGGCGACGCAGATGCTGGAGTCGATGATCGAGTGTCCTGTTCCCACCCGCGCCGAGGTCAGCGACATCGCCAACGCCATTCACGACGGCACCAGCGCGATTATGCTTTCCGCCGAAACATCGGCCGGGAAATATCCAGTGGAGTCGGTGCGCGTGATGGCGCGTATTGCCTGTGAAACCGAAAAGTCCTTGAAGAAAAAAGGCTTCCCTGAGGTGCCCCTACAAGACGGAGCAACCGTGCCGCAGATTCTCGCCGACGTCGCCTATCAAGCGGCACGTTCCGCCGATGTCGTGGCGCTTGCGGTAGGAACCTTTAGCGGATCGTCCGCGCGTTTACTGGCCCGCTATCGCCCTCCCGTACCCATCTACGCCTTCACTGCCAGTGAAACAGTAGCCCGCCAGCTTTCGGTCGTCTACGGCGTTGACGCGGTTATTTCTCCCGCGCATCACTCCACCGATCATCTGCTCGAAGAAATGGAACACGCGCTGGTCGATACAGGACGAGCCAAGCCAGGAGACGCCATCGTGTTTGTTGCCGGCCAACCCGTCAATCAGATGGGCTCGACGAACATGCTGAAGCTGCATCGGATCGGCCATGCCAGACGGTAGTGTGCGTGGCAAATATGACGCGCTCTTGTTCGTCTCCTTCGGCGGCCCGGAAAAGCCGGAGGATGTGCTTCCATTCCTGGGAAACGTTACTCGTGGGCGAAACATTCCTCGCGAACGGCTCCTGGAAGTAGCGGAGCACTATCACCAGTTTGGTGGGAAAAGTCCCATCAATGACCAAAACCGCCAGCTCATTGCCGCGCTTCGCCAGGAACTGGCCAGTGACGGAATTTCTCTGCCGGTCTACTGGGGAAATCGTAACTGGCATCCCTTTTTGCCGGACACGCTGCGCCAAATGCGGAACGACGGTATCGAACGCGCCTTGGCGTTTATGACGTCGGCCTATAGCTCCTACTCTGGCTGCCGCCAATACCGCGAAAATGTCATGACTGCCCAGGCTGAAGTAGGCGACGGCGCTCCGCGGATCGACAAACTGCGTGTCTTCTACAATCATCCCGGATTTGTGGAAGCCTCGGCCGATCGAGTTCGCGACGCACTATCCCGGATTCAGCCCGATAAGGAAACAGAAGTCCGGCTGGTGTTTACGGCCCATAGCATCCCCTCTTCCATGGCCGATACCAGCGCTTACCAAGCTCAATTGCGCGAAACGTCGCGGTTGGTAGCAGAGAGCGCGAATGCTCCGCATTGGGATCTCGTTTTTCAAAGCCGCAGCGGACCGCCCACTCAGCCGTGGCTGCAGCCGGACATTCTCGACCACTTGCGCCAACTGCGGACAGAAGGCGTGCAAAACGTCGTGATCGCCCCAGTCGGCTTTATCTCCGACCATATGGAGGTGCTTTACGATCTCGATACTGAAGCCGCCGATCTTGCGCGAGAGCTTGGCATGAATATGGTGCGCGCCGGAACGGTGGGAACTCATCCTATGTTCGTCAAGATGATTGCCCAACTCGTGAAAGAGCGTCTTTCACCTGCCGAACCAAGGCTGGCCGTTGGCTTCTTCAGCCCGAATCACGATGTTTGCCCCGCGGGCTGCTGCCCTCCTCCGCAAAGAGGCGGTAGACCTCCCGTTTCGGAAGCCCCATCCGCTTCGCTACGGTCTTGATCGCGTCCATGCGCGGCAGCCCTTCCTCCTGCTGAAGACGCAGTATCTCAGCCCGTGGATCGAGCGGAACTTTTTCGATCCCTCGGCTCCCCTCAATCACCACGGTGATCTCGCCCTTCACGGCCGCCCGCGAAGCTAACTGTTTGTGGATCTCGCGAGCGGTACCGCGCAGGAATTCTTCATGCAGCTTCGTGAGTTCCCGTGCTACCGTCACCCGCTGCCCGGTTCCCAGCACATCCGCAATATCATTCAGTGCGTCGAGAATTCGATGCGGACTCTCGTAAGCGATCACGGTTGCTGTCTCGGTCTGGAGGCTTTCTACTATTCTGCGCCGCGCGCCTCCCTTGGACGGCAAAAATCCAATAAACCGGAAAGCATCGGTGGGCATCCCGGAAGCCGCCAGCGCGGCAAGGGCAGCCGAGGCGCCCGGCAGCGGGACCACCGGGCATCCCCTCTCGATAGCGGCATTCACCACTCGGTAGCCTGGATCGGAGATCAAGGGCGTCCCGGCATCGCTCGCCAGCGCAATGGATTGCCCGCTCTGCAGCAAGTCCACAATCTCGGCGGCGCGGCTGGCTTCGTTATGCTCGTGGTAGCTCAGCAGCGGTTTCGAAATTCCATAGTGGTCCAGCAGTTTTCGGGTTTGCCGCGTATCCTCGCAAGCAATTGTCGTGACTTCCTCCCGCAAAATGCGTAAAGCACGCAGCGTAATATCCTCAAGGTTGCCGATCGGCGTCGAAACTAGGTAGAGAGTACCGGACAAACTAAGCAGTTTACCGTCCGGGCTTGTACCCTAAAAGGAGAAGATGGCCTCACCCTCAGTAGCGCGGCTTGTCGAAGCCACACCCCAATACGTCCGGTTGCCTCCTGGCGGGTCGAACTACACCATTGAACTGAACGCAGACCTCCTTCAGCGCGTCACGGGCGAGATTGCGGCGGCCGAAAAGTTGGGCGTCGAAACCGGCGGACTCCTTCTCGGCTCCTGGCAACTCTCTCCTGTGCTCACCGTGCGAGTGGAAGACTTCGAACTGATTGCGCCCGGGCGCGACGCCGGATTAGTGTATCTGCTCAGTCCACAGCAGCAGGAACAATTTGCCGCAACCCGGCTTGCGGCAGCGCATCATCGTGCCGCCAGCGGCGGCCTAGTCCCCATTGGGTTCTTTCGAAGTCACCTCCGATCCGGTCCACTTGCGCTTTCCCTGGCCGATAAAGGACTCCTCTGGAAACAGTTCCGGTCGGATCCGTACTTGGCGCTTCTCATCGAGGGACACGAATCGTACAAAGCTTCGTTGTTCCTCTCGACCGGCGGTCAAGTCGCGCTGCACTCCTCTTTCCCGGTATTCCCGTCTGGCAACGAAGTTTCGGGTCCGCTCAGGGAAGTTGTCCCCGGGCCGTTGACGGGAGCTCCGCTCGAAGCGGGCAATGTCGCCGCTGTTGAACAATCGCCTGAAGCGAACCAGCCGCGAAGGGTACGCCCGCTACTTCTGTCGCTCTGCTCAGTGCTTTTCTTTGCGATCGGGATCGTGCTTTGGCCGGCTTGGGAGACCACCTTTGGCGGTCCTTGGGCGATTACCTCTTCCGCCGATATGGCATTCACCATCCAGCGGCATGGCCAGAACCTGGAGATGGTATGGAATAGAAAAATGCCAGAGATCAGCCGCGCCGAAGGAGCGACTTTGACGATCACCAATGGCGCGCGCCGCAGCGAATTGCAGTTAGGAAAAGATGACTTGAAGTTTGGAACGGTCGCCTATGTCTACAAGGGTGGCAAGGTGGAGGCGAACCTGGCATTGAAGATGCAGGATGCTACTTCGCTGGTCCAATCCGCAATCTGGCAAAAACCATGACAAATGTCGCATTTCTGGCGTCATCCGTCTTGACCTCATGCTATCCTATTTTCTAGGTACTCATCATGCTCACAGCCGTAGAAGCCATTGAATCGGTTCGCCAGGGAGTTTCCATTACTAATTTGGACCGGATGGTCCAGGCATTATCGATCGACCGCGAGGTGTTGCTCGACATTTTAGGAATCTCCACGCGTACGCTGCAGCGCAAGTTCCGGTCGAACGACCGGCTGAGTCCGATGGCCTCCGACAGGCTCTCCCGCGTGAACCGGATTCATCAGTTGGCGGCTACTGTGTTTGGCGATGAAACGAAAGCGGCAGAGTGGTTGAAGCGTCCTAGCCGGGCGCTTGGCAATGAACTGCCCATCAAACTGCTGGATACCGATCTGGGGACGCAACAGGTGGAGCAGGAACTGCGGAAAATTGAGTATGGATTCGTCTTTTAATGCTGCAACTGTGGCGGCTATACCGGGCTGCCCACGGACCAGGCTTGGATGGAATCGGCGGAACAATTGCCAATGGGCGTTGGCACGCGCAAGGCAAACGAGTGGTTTATTTTGGAGCAACGCCGGCCATCGTCGCTTTGGAAAAGCTGGCGCACATCAACCCTGATCTACTGCCCGGCGACTTGCGGCTCGGCTGTTTTGGATTCGGAAAGGCGGTTCATCCGGCCAAGATAGAGGATCGTTCCCCACTTCCTGAAAACTGGATCGGCAATGAATCCGCCACTCAAAAGTTGGGGACAGATTGGCTTCGCGCAGGCTCCGGTTGTGTATTGAAGGTACCCTCGGTACTCTTGCCCGAAGAAACTAATTACGTGTTCAATCCGCAACACGAAGATGCCCAGCATCTGCACTGTGTCAGCGAGCGGGCTTTCTCTTTCGACGCCAGACTAATTTAAGCTGATGAATCGAAGATCGTTTCTCAAATTCACCGCCGGTTCCACCGCCGCCAGCATAGCTGCAGCAGGAGAGTCGCCCGTAAATCCAGCCACTACCGGCGACATCCGCAAGCCGTTAGCGATTGCGATGTGGGACTACAGTTGGATTCTTCGCCATCATCGCTACGGTTCTTTCGAGAATTGGGACACAACTCTAGACCAACTAGCGGAGCGTGGATACAATGCCATCCGCCTGGACGCCATGCCCCAGTATGTCGCCGCTGATACTAATGGCAAGGTAGCGCAGAAGTTCCGGAGCGTTAAAAACGGCTGGACGCCCGCGTTGTGGGGAAATGACGAGAGCATGAGCTTTTGTCCTAGAGAAGCTCTCTTAGAGTTCTTGCCGCTATGCCGCAAATACGGCATCCGACCCGCCCTGGCTACATGGTTCATCAATCACGGTACGAGAACGCGAGGTATTTTCAACGAAGAAGGAGGGCTGCTTCGTGCCTGGACCGAGACCCTGGCATTTCTTAACGGCCATCAATTGTTGGACAACGTCGTCTACGTCGATCTATTGAACGAATACCCCTACTGGCACGGGTACGACTGCCTGCACAAGCAACTCGACGCTCTCAGCAACACAAAACGCTTTCAGCCAGGCGCCCGTGACGCAAACCTTCCGAAAGCTGCCGCATCCGGCGCGATGAATCCGATCCAACAGCAGTTCTATAACCGGTTCGCGAATTCCCTCATCGACAATCTCAGGGCCCGTTTCCCTCGCCTGCAGTATCATTTCTCGCTGAATCATCAGATGCCTCTCGATCAAATGGACTTCTCCAGGTTCTCCATGATCGACTACCACTTGTGGATGGAAGATTCAGGTCGATTTGAAAAGATAAACAAACCAATCGCTGACCGCGACCAAAGCAAGAATTATCCCGCTATCTACGGCGAACTACTCACGACCTGGCGGGAACAGCGGCCACAGATGACATCCTGGATGGATCAGCATCTCACGGCGGTATCCGCCACCGCGAAGAAGAACGGCATCCCTTGGGGAAACACGGAAGGCTGGGGTTTTATCTGCTGGATGGATCATCCCGAGCTAAATTGGACCATCATCAAAGAAGTCGGAGACGTCTCCGTCGATCTAGCCCGCAAGCACGGCAACCTTTTGTTCTGCTGCACGTCGAACTTCACGCATCCCCAGTTTACCGGCCTGTGGCAGGACGTCCGCTGGCACCGGAACATCACGGCCCGTATTAAGGCTTGAGAACGGGACATTGTAAAACAGGGGGCGTCGCTCACCTAGGCCGTGTGAGCGTCTTGTACTGACGGACTTCGAACACAACGCCGATCAGCTTCCCGCCGGGGTCGGCTGTGACATGGGCGTCCGCGTATTCATTGGGGCGTCCATTCGCCTGGAGACATTTTTCGAGGTTCTTCGAGTAGAACGCGAGTGCTTTCTTCGTCGGTGGCAACTCTCGCGTAAAAATCGGATCCAGCGACTGCAAGGCTGACCACAGTTTGTTTTCGTCTGCCGCAGGTTTAATGGTCGACGGCAGCAATGGGCCTTCGTCTATTAGGTTTAAAATCAGTCTAATCCCCGGCCGGTCCGGGTAGGCGTCGTACGCGTAATTCACCGTTTTTACCAGCCCTGTGTCAGCGATTTTTTGACACGCGGCAGTAACGATGAGGTTGTTCACCCGATCATGCAGCTTGACCCCAGACAGGCGTATCACTGAGTCACTCGGCAAACGAGTGCCTTTCACGCTGATGCTTTCCACTTCAACTAGCTTGTCCGCGACAGCTTGCGCCAGTTCCTGTTTTGCGAACACCAGACCGGAAAGCAGAAGGACCCAAATCAGACGAATTTTTCTCTTTTGAACCATGAAGCGTACAGCAGATTTTACCGGCGCTGCAAGCCTTTCGCAATACCGCTACGAAGCGATGGCGGTATGTACCTTTTCTGACGGATAAGACATAATGCCTTGAGCTTCGTTGAATGAATCGTCTTTACTTCCTGGCCTGTGTCGCCCTGGTTTTTTGTCAATTCCTGCTTGCGGGTGATACGTCGCCGGTTTTAGTCAAGAAGATCGACCCGAATGAAGGAAGGTCCAAAGCCGGTGTGGTGTTCGATGCGGCGGAAGTTAAGCTTTTCGTTGACGAGACCGGAATCCCGTTCTCGCTCGAATCGTCCTCCGGCCTGCCTGATTACGTGGTAAAGGCCCTTGCACAATGGCGGTATAGCCCTTATCGGAAGAATGGCCGGAAAGTTCCTTTTTTTGCAAAATTAGTGGTTCCGGTTGCGCGCCCTCTTACGCCGGTGACGGAACGGTTTCTGGCTCCCACGTGGTATCCCTCAACGGTCGAAGTCAGTGAAGCGCTGAAAAAGGGCCGGAAACTGAATGAGGCCGACGCCGATGCGTTGGAAGCCAACCTTTCGAATACGGAAGCGCCGGATAATCCGCGAACTGCTTTGCTTTTCTACTACGCCAATCAGGGCGTCCAAAATCCGGAGAAGGCACGTGCCGCTCGAGCAAAATTGCTTACGTGGCTAGTAGAGAACGATCCGCAGGACGATTTGCTGGGAAGCTCCTTGGCGATCGTGAATCGCTCTGGGGGATCGCTGGCGGACGCCGATACCAACTCAAGTTTGACTAGTCTTTGGCTTCACGCTGTAGCGCAATATCCAGATGACGCGAAGGTCAGGGCACATGCGTTGAACTTTTTGCAGGTAGCGGACTCTCGACGGGCGCTCGAAATACTTGCCAAGCTCCCCAATTGGAACGGAACCGCCGCGTGGGCGGGCGACGTCTATGCTCTCGCGGCCCTCGGCGTCACTACGCTTAGCCCGACGACCGGAAACGCAATCGACGCGACCTCTGGACCTGCAACCATCGACGAAGTTGCCAGTAAATGACTGCTGAAAACCGACGACACTAAAATGGTGCTGGCGGCATTGACGGTTCTTACCCGGGCCGGGCGCTCGCTTGCCGCGAATAGTCGTTTGCCGGATCGTTACCGCTCCTTCTGCCCAAGCCTTCTGGCCCATGCCTGAGAGCGCTACCCTCAAACAGCGCTGTCCTGTGATACCGCTCAGCCGGCATCTGATGATGGCCAGAGGACATTCACAGATTACGACCCGAAATTGACGCAAGCAAAATTGATCACGCGCATCCAACCGCGCTATCCGGCCGAAGCCAAGCAAGAGAGGGTCCAAGGAACCATCACTTTTTCCGCCGTTGTCGATAGGGCGGGGGATATCGAAGAACTGGGCCTGAGGAGCGGCCCCTTTCTGCTCTATCCTGCCTCCCGCGACGCCGTGAAGAGGTGGCGTTACAGCCCCACACTGATTGACAATAAGCCAGTCGACTTTTCAACCATCATCACGGTCAACTTTACATTGCGCTGATGATCCTTGAAGAACTGACGGAACGCAATTGTCCCGTCAGTCAACTTCACTTGCTAATCAATGCCGCAGCAAAATACGAAACTCGCCGTTTTTCGCGTCGAGAATCACCGTGCTTTGAGGCGGAATTTGACCCTCGGACATCAGCGCCGCCACCGGCTGCATGAAGTTGCGCTGCACGGTTCTTTTCAGTTCCCGCGCCCCGAATTCAAGACTGGTGCCATGATCAAGCAGCAGATTCCGCCCCGCATGGGTGCATTGCAACCGAAAGGAACGAAGGCCGAGACGGGTGCGAATCAGTGCTGCGAAATCCACAAAAATATGGTCGAGAATCACTCCACAAGCTTCGCGGTCCAATGGCTTATAAGTGATCACCGAGTCGATGCGGTTCACAAATTCCGGTGAAAATTTCTGCCGCACAGCGGTCATCCCAATGCTCTGCATTTTGGTGGCATCCACTTCGGCTGGCGCTGGAAGCATGGCTTCGAAACCAAAGTCCGGCTTGTTCGCGCGCTGCATCGACTTCGCGCCCAGATTGCTCGTCAGAAAAATAATTGTCCGCTCAAAATTTACCGTGCTGTTGTCGCCTAAGCGCAGGGTCGCCTTGTCCAGGATGCCCAGCAGCAGGCGCTGCATCGAAGGAGCCGCCTTCTCGATCTCGTCAAAAAGAATGAGCGAAATGTCGCTATCGTCGCTGGCTACGCTGTTGATCTTCGCCTGATTCAGCATCGGCTGCGTTTCGCGATGACCCAGATATCCCGGAGGGGCGCCGATCAGCTTCGCCACCTCATGCTCCATCTGGAACTCGCCGCAATCCACTTTCAGCAGATTTTTCTTGCTGCCGTGCAACACTTCGGCGAGCGCCTCCACCGTTCGCGTCTTGCCTGTTCCCGTTGGTCCAAGCAGCAACACCACTCCGACGGGGCGTCCGTCTGGTGCCAGTCCAGCCTGATGCATCTGGATGTACGGGATAATCTTCTCGATGGCGTCCGGCTGTCCCACCAGCATCTCGCTGAGTCGTGTGGCCAGGCAGTCTTCGTCTTCGGGTTGAGCGGGGCGTTTTGTACGGCCCGACAGGTTGTAGGATCGCATCCGTGTTTGGGTATGACCTTTCGCCCAAGAAGTCTACTGGCTTCTCAGGTCAAAAATTCCGTATACCCGACGCCGTGACTAACTAAAAAAAGGCGGATTAAGCTGTAAGTTATTGCAATTAAAAAACTTACAGACCGTCCCCCACGCATGTAATATTTACCGATTATTTGTGACTGCCATTTTTGAACAGTTAAATATTTTGATTGGGCTTTACGGCAACGTCAATGTGACGTAATCGAATTCCGCGAAATTTGTTTCTTTCTGCAGGCGGACCCTATTGACCCCCTGGTTCAACGTGACCGGGACCGTGACCACCTTTTCCACCGTGCGCGGATCGGCTGGCGATAAGAAGCCGCCGGTGGTGGGAAGCGTCACCGCGCTTACCGGCATCGTGTTGACGATCAAGTTATCGACAGCGTCTCCCAACCCATTGCCATAGGCAATGTTCAGGCTGTACGTGCCGCCGCGGGGAGCATCGATGGCGTACTCCACGTAACTGTCATAGTTGTTCAACCCGCCGATATAGTCGGGCAGAATGTACTCATCGACAAAGCTGTGCGGAGTCGCATCGCCCGTAAATGCATAAGCCGCCTGATACCGATGCGTATCGGGGCGGACATCAATGTAGTCCAGCGCCGCGCTGCCAGTGTCTTTCGCTAGCCGGATTGTGTTCGCGCCCGCGTTCAAGGCGACGCGCTTGGTCGTAAAATCGAACTCCGCATTCGCGCCGCCGTTGGTCGCCGCGTAGGTAACAGCTCCCTGGTTCTCACCGTTGACGGTTAACTTCTGCGTGGCAGTGTTGCCCGTGCCATTGGCATAGCGCACGTACATCATGTAAATGCCTGCGTTCGGCACCGTCACATTGAACGTCGCCGAACTGTTCGGCTTCGTTATTCCGTCGACGTACGCATTATTCGAAGCCAGGTTATCCTTCGCGCCCGCTTGCAAAGCGGCTTGCCTTAAATAGGCTCCTTCCGCTTCGTATTTGGTCGGGTATGAGTCGGCGCTTCCCGCAGCCGTGATCAAAATGCGATAGCCATTGCTTGCGTCAATCTTATGCAGCGGAATATCGATATTGCCGCCACTCACCGGCAAATTTCCGTCGAAGATGTTGTAGGTGCTGCCTTGCGGATCTCCCCCGCGCTCCAGCGTTGTATCTCCCTGGTTCGGGTCGACACTCCAGAACGTCGCATCCACGCGGACGCGGACAAAGTTCCCGAGTCCGACGCTGCCGAGTCCGTTTACATGAATATCCGCATCGTCGTTCGAGCCGCCTAGGATCACGGTCGCCGTCTTCGTACTCGCGTCCCAGCTTGCCACGCCATCGTAGGCCTGATCGTAGCGCGTACTGGCCGCGCTCACCGGCACATACTGGCCGCGCATCTGGTTGTACCAGTTCAGCATGTACCAGCCGCCATTAGGCGCAAGCGTGCTTTGCCCAGTCTGCCAAGGGTAGCGCAACGTGTTCCCAAGCTGGCTGTAGTTGGTGTAAACGCCTTCACCGCCGAAATCGATCTTGTCGCGCTCCATCTCCGCCCAATACTTGGCGACGTGGCCGGGCACTCCTTCGAACGTGCCATCGTTCACGCCGTACTCATCGATGCTGACCGGCAGCGGCGCGTTCGGAACGCTGAGCTGCGACTCCAAAGTCCGATAATTGCTTAGCGATTTCCCGATATCGGAAGGCTCCGGCGTCAGCAAACTATGCCAGCCTATAACGTCCGGAGACGTCCCGGTCTGAATCGCATTGGTCAAGAAGTCCTGCATCTTCTGCTGATCTGCTCCATTGGTGGCGGGCAGATAGTTCAAATAATTCGGCCCCATCACCTTCAACGTCGGATTGATCGCGCGAATCTCCTGCACCGTATGCGTCCAAAGCCAATTGATGCGCGCGTTGTATGTGGAACCCTGCACCATCGGGTCGCTGTTGAACGCAGTGTTATTCAATTGCGCATCCGGCTCATTCAAAACCTCGACAGCATACACCACATCCTGATAATTATCGGTGATGTCGTGGATCGCCGCCGTCACCTGCTGATCCCAGTACGCCAGTCCATTCCAGGCATACGGAAAGCCCGGCAGCAAATCATTTAACCGGCACATCAGGCGTATGCCTTTTCCCCGAATCAGGGGCGCAATCGAATCGGTCGAATAAGGATTCGATCCCTTATCGCTCACGCGCCCCTGCGAGGCCGTTGTATTCATGATCGTGTTGCCGATCAGGTTGGAAGGCGGCCCGCCCGCGATGGTCGAAATGCCGAACAGCGTTCCTAAACCACCTTTCTTGAGCGGCCCGCTCCGTTGCGTCAAGTCGACCGTCATATCCGAAGCTTGCGCCTGGGGCAGGGAAGCCATCGAACAAAAAATGCACGCTGAAGCCAACAAGGGCTTTCTCAGGGTCATCGGAATCACACCTCCAAGGAGAAATGAAATTTACAAAAACCGGAACTCTTGCATGTCGAAGTACACGCGATAGGGATCGCTTTTGGCAACCTGGTAAAACGGCGCGAACGGGCCAGTTTTCTGCTCATGAGCCGCAATTTCGGTCGGCTTGAAGTAAAGCTTCTGCCCCTGCCGGATCAGCCGTTGACTAATATCCTCGCCGTTGGTCATCGCGAGCGGTAGCGTATAGCGGGCATTTTGCGCCAGCAGCAACGGCCCAAACATCACGGCACAACGATGTGGATGTTGCGCATCCACAGCCTCCAGCCGCAAGTTTGTAGGCAGCGTCACCGTCACCTGGTCACCCGGGTGCCAGGTGCGTTCCACCCTCGCCCACTGGCCGGGCTTCCCTTCCGTGGGAGCCGCCTGCCCGTTCACCGCAGCGCGGAATTCCTCGGCCCAGCCGGGAACACGGAACCGGATCGCCATCGCGACCGGCTGCTTTACATCCACCGTGAATGTGACCGCCTCCGACTCCGGGAACGTCGATGCCTGCCGTACCGTCACCGGCTGGCCTTTGTACGTCCACGTTGCTTCCGACGGCAGGTAAAGATTCACATAAAGTCCATCGCCATCGCGGAAATAGATCACGTCATGGTAATCGGCGACCGTCTGAATATAGGTGCCGGAGCAGCAGGGCCAGTGATCCCAGTAGTACTCCTTCTGCGCCATTCCGATGCGATAATTTGCGTAGTAAAAAGAAGTTCCATCGGCTTGCACCAGCGGAGCCGCCCCCATGCCGTTGTACAGCAGCCGTTCGATCCAGTCCCCGTAACGCGCCTCGCCGGTAAACTGCATCAGATACTTCGAAAGCTTGAATGCCCCCCACGACCCGCAGGGAATTTCCGCGCTGTCCGACCGAAAATCGAGCGCCCGCCCAAGCGTCCCATCCGACGGCACGCTCCACTCGCCCGGCCCGTAACCGCCCGACGCATATATCTGTGTGCGCGTCTCGTACTCATAAGCATTCCGGATTGTCTTCAGATACTGTTCGTCGCCGGTAACGGCCCACGTCATCGCCGCGCTGTTAAACGTATTGCAGTGACTGTACGAGTGCAGGAACTTAGCGCCCGGAGGATCCGTGCTGTTGACGAACTGTCCCCAATAGGTCGGGTAACGCCACACATCGCCGAACTCTTTATACAGCGAATTGCCATTCGCCACATAAGCGCGATACAGGTTCTCGCAAAGTGTGTACCACTCCAGCGTTCCATGCGGCTGCCGCCCATCGCGATCCATCGGGCTCGCCGGACTGCGCGTTCGATCAAACGTCTTCGACGCCCACTCCGTCATCCGCTCGGCATGCGGCCATGCATCGGTGTAATTCGCGTACAACGCCAGATCCACCAGTCCGCACATGGTCTTCTCGTACGAATAGGTGTCCATGCCGTAAGGCGAGCGCGTCGGCTGTCCCGAAACCGATTTCTCCCGCGTGGGCGTTGCTTGCGGCTGCGTCGTCTTCGCCCACTCATCCGCCAATACGATCGCCTTATTGCGCAACTCGGCATCGTTCAAGGCGGACGACATGCGCGCCATTCCGCTCAACCACTGCCCAAATACAACCGCGCTTGTCTTTGAGCACCATCCGTCCAGGCCGAACCCGGGAGCCTTCATACCCGCCCGCTCGCGAAATCCTTTTAGGATGTCATCGTTCGACATCTCGAAGTAGCGGTCCCGCGTACGCTCCATCTGCTGCGCAAAAAAGCTGGGCAGCAGCCGGACGCCCACATAGCCGAAAGTCTCCAGCTTCACCGGCGCCTTCATGCGACTATTCGCGGTCCGGTCGCTTGCAGGCACTTGCCCCAAAGAAAGGCTCGGGACAGCAGAAGCCGCGAGAGCCGAGCCAAGAAATGTACGGCGTTTCATATTTATTAGACGTTAGAAACAGATGTTAGAAATCAATTCGCGCCCCGAGTTGAATGATTCGCGGCTGATACGTATCCAGCGCCCGGCCAAAAGTGGACGAGCCGATGTTGTAGTCCACCGGATGAAGGTTCACCCGGTTCAACACGTTGAAGAAGTCTGCCCGAAGCTGAAGATTGCCCGCCTCGCCGAAGAACGGCAGCTTGAAGTTCTTGATCGAACTGGCATCGATGTTGATCGTATCGGGGTTCAGGAAGATATTGCGTCCTTCGTTCCCCTCTGTGCCCGGCGCTGGCGTGGAAAACGCGCTCGCCGCGGGTCCGAATGTCCCATGCAGGTACTGCTGGTAGGTAAAGCCGCCTCCATGCGTGTTGGGCAGCACGTTTGGAATGTCCTGGTTATAACCGTCGCCATTGTAATCGCCGCAGGTGACGCTTCGCCCGCTGCAGGTAGGATCGAAATTGTTGTAGTTCACAGCCGTCCAGGGCAGCCCGCTTTGCAGAACACCCAACACCGAGATTTCCCAGCCGCCCAACACTTCTGTAACCGCCGTGTTCTTCACTCCAAGAAAGCCATTCTTGAGCCCCGGCGTCGTGTAGCTGCCGGAGATCGAGCCCCGGTAAGGAACGTTGAACGCCGATACGCCCTTGTAGTTGTAATAATCGTGTTGATCCGGCGGACAGTCCACTCCGGCGTTGAAATCCTGCCGGCTGGCGCAAACGCCGTAGTCTTCCGCCTTCGACCACGTAAACGAGGCTTGATAATTGAGGCTGGACCCCAGTCGCTGCCGCACCGAAAGAATCGCCGCATGGTAATACGAACGGTCCATGTTCGAGATATAGGTCATGCTGGCGAAATCGGGATTCAAGCGGTTGAGTGTCGAATCGGTAGCAGTCTTATCTCCGGCAAACCGGTTGTAGTCGGTTCCCGATAAAATGTCATACCCGTGCGAGCCGGAATACGCCGCTGAAACGACCATGGATTGGCCAAGCTGCTTCTCGACCGCAAACTGCCAACTGATCGTTTTAGGCATCACCAGATTGGGAGCAAGTCCGCTGATGGCCGGAGTGGGAACTCCCGGTGTTGGCGACAGGCCGCCGTTTGGCAGCAGCGTCGCTGGTGGAACACGGGGATAGGTGTATCCGTACGGGGCCGTCGTGCTATTGCCGAAAGATAATAGCGGTGTGCCGGGATTCCCGTTTCCAAACGTCGGGAACACCCAACCCGGCGGATTTCCCCGCAAGCCGTCGATCACCTGTCCCAACGTCACATTATCCCGGTAGAGTCCAACACCACCGCGAAGAGTTAGCTTCCGGTCCTGCGTCGGAGCCCAGGAAAATCCGCCGCGCGGCGACCAGTTGTTGCCTTGGCCGCGCTGGTAGACATTCTTCTGTTGAACCAGCCGCGCATTCTCGATCTGTTGGTCAATCGTCGCGCCCGGGCCAAGATATAAGTTCGAGATGTTGATGTACGTGTTGTATCCATACGCGTAGGGATTGCCGAAATCATCCCAGCGCACGCCATACGTAATCAACAGGTTGTCGCGCGCCTTCCATTCATCGGTGACGTAAGCGCCGAATATCGTATTCTGCACGCCGAAATTCAACGGCTTAAACCCGCCCGTCAGCGGGTCGAAAGAAATTCCGCCTTCCTGCAAGGTGCCGTCCCGGACAAAATTGGCCAATGAGGTAATTCCAAATGCGGGGCGGGCAGAATAGTTGAATCCAGCAATATCGTTTTGCCGTTGCCCTTCAAAACCGCCATGAATACTATGCCGCCCCTTCACGTACGTGAGGGTGTCGCGCCATTGATAATTGAACTGATTGAAATTCGAAGGACCGCCGGTGGAATCCAGGCTGACACTCTCAGAGCCGTACGTGTCGAACAAATACGGAATAAACGGCGTGACATTGTTCACGTCGCCGCCATCGATATGGAATAACCCAAAGGAAGCCTGGTTGACCAGGTTCGGCGTAAATGTCTTTTGATAGTTCACCGAACCGAACCAGGCGTCGATATACGACGATCCGCCCAGCGATGGCCTCAACTGATCCTGAATGTTGTCATTGTGAGTCCGGTAAAAATCGACAAACAGACGATCGCTGCCCTGATGAAAGTACTGATCGCCCCGGGCATTCCATTGATAGCCATTGTTGTAGGGCGTGTAACCGTTAATTCCCTGATCGAGGTAGGGTGTGTTGATGGCGCTGGTCGGGGTCGGCGAAAATGCCGTAAACGTCGGGTTCGCATACGTCAGCACGTTCGTAAATGCAGCGTTTGTCGGGCGATAGGTTGTCAGAAACTTCGTTCCCAAGGTGTTCGGGTAATTGCTCTGGGCAAAATTGACAAAAGCTGGATCTTCAAACTGGGCCAAACCGGTTGCTTGGCTGGTGGAGCGCTTAATATCAGTCGATACGAAGAAAAACGTCTTGTTCTTCACAATCGGGCCTCCCAGTGCGCCCGTCGCGTCGTATCGCTTAAACGGACTGTATTCATGCACGAACTCCGTGGCCGCCCGCAGGTCCTGGTTGTTGAAGATAAAATTCGCATCGCCATGAAACTGGTTTGTGCCCGACTTGGACGTTAGTTCATCCACTACGCCGCTGGTGTAACCGCGGTCGGCGGTAAAGACATTCGTTTGCAAGGCCGCTTCCTGCACAGAATCCGGATTGGGCGAAAGGTCCGGACCGCCATTGATTACCACGTCATCCACTTCAATACCGTCCAGGATGTAGGTGTTGGAATTGGAGTAGTGGCCATTGGCGCTCACATTCAACGCATTGCCCGTTTGGAAATTGTCTACCGTTCCGGTATCCAGAAATCCAGTCACTCCAGGCGCTGCCGTGATCACGGAATAGATATCCCGGTTCTGCAGCGGCAAGTCGCGGATGGTTTTACTGTCCAACGTCGTCACCAGCCGGGTTTCGTCCGTATCGAGCGCCGCCGATTGGGTCGTGACCGTAACGGACGTGTTTTCCTTCGCAACTCCCAGTTTCACCGGCACGTCAGCCGTTTGCGACTGTGTCACCGATGCGGCGATCTGTGTTTGATTAAATCCGCTAGCATTCACCGTGACCGTATAGGACCCCGGCTGAACTCCGGTAAAACGATAAAAGCCAGAATTGTTGGTTGTGTACGGGATGGTGATGCCGGTTGCCGTGTTTTTCAACTGCACCTTGGCCTTGGGCACGGGCGAACCGGAGGGATCCGTGACGATACCTTGTACATTGCTGCTAAACTGCGCCAAGAGTGGCTGCCCCAATAACAGGCCGCCTAGGACGATAAGAGCGGAAACGAATTTTCTTTTGTATTTGCGACTGAACGAGGTCATGCGGACTCCCTGAAGCGTAAACGTGGACTCCAGTGCGGGAAGCTAACAGCACAATCGGAGTGCTACAGAACGTTACCGTCCCCTTCGAACCCTGCACAAGGCTAATCCTGCTAACAGCCTGTTAACTCTTCGCCGTTGGTTGTCGAGTATTGAAAAACTTCGGCTCAACTTAGCGTTAACGGCGGCTCTCGTTAACGGTTAACGGTAGGTAAACACCGTGCATCCCGCAACCAACCAAAACAATATTCGTAAAATCGTCGATAGCAGCATGAGCGGGGACAACAACACAGTATTGGCCACAAGCGGCGAGATGAGCGAACTGGAGGAGGTCGCCGCTTCCCGTTTTTTCTCCCGATCACCGAATCTCACTTGCATTCTTCAATACCTCTGCCGCACGGCGCTCGAAGGGAACGCCGCTGAAATCAAGGAATACAATGTGGCCGTCCAGGCGTTAGGCCGCGACTCGTCCTTCGATCCATCCCGCGACAGCATCGTCCGAGTCGAAATTTCACGTCTTCGCAAGCGCCTGAAGCAGTACTATCTCACCGAAGGCGCGTCCCACTCCATTCAAATTCAGCTTCCGGAGAGCGGCTATGTCCCCCGTTTTGTGAACGTGGCAGCGACTGCGGTCGAGGCGCCGATTGCCGAACCGGCGAGCGTCCCGCCTCCTGCGGAACCTCCTCCTGGAGAGATCCCTCCCGCAACCGGGCCTCCTCGCGGCAAGCGCATTGTTTGAATTGCAGCGGCGGCCGTCTTGGCAGTTGCCGGAATCTGCCTCTTTTTCACGTTTCAAATTCTGAACAAGCGTTCCCCCGCGGCCGCACCCGCTAACGCCGGGACACCAACGCCGGCCACCGTCGAAACAGAGAATTCACCTGGAGTGCGCATTGCCGTCGGCTCTTCCATGCCGAAGTATGAGGATTCACTCAGCCGCGTATGGACCGGCGACCGCTTTGTTACCGGCGGCGAAACGGTCCATCGTCCGAATCGCCGTATTTACCGCACGCTCGATCCCGCCCTGTACCAAAATGCCCGCGTCGGCGATTTTCAATACGATATCCCTCTCCAGCCGGGCATCTATGAATTACACCTCTACTTCGCCGAGATCCTACATATCGACACCATCGACTCCGGAGCCGAAGCCCTCCGCCGCTTCAACATCAGTTTGAACGGCAAACCTCTCCTGCTCGGTTTTGATATAGTGCTCGACACGGGCGGAATGTTGAACACTGCCGACGAAAAGGTGTTCACCGGCGTTTCTCCGGCTGAAGATGGCAAGCTTCATCTGCGTTTCTGGGCTTCGAACGACCAGGCACTCCTCTGCGGCATAGAAATTGTTCGGGGCGTGCCGGGCCAGATGGCGGGAAAGATGCGGCCCGTGCGCATTCTCGCTGGCCAGCGAACCGCGTATGACCACCGGCAGCAGTTCTGGGGAGCCGACCGCTACTTTCTTGGCGGCCGTGTCATGGAACGTACCAAAAATGTCGCCAACACAACCGATCCCGAGCTCTTTACCAGCGAACGCTTCGGGAATTTTACCTACTTCATACCGGTCGCCCCCGGCGAGTACTCGGCCACCATGTATTTCGCGGAGTCAAACTTCGGAGTGGATAACTTCGGAGCTGCCAACTACGCCCAGGGCGGAAAAGGTAGCCGCGAATTCGATATTTTCTGCAATGGCGCGGCGCTCATTCGTAACTTCGACATTCTTGGCAAGGCAGGCGGTCCAAATCTCGCGGTCGTTAAATCCTTCCGCCATCTCCGGCCAAATGCGCAGGGTAAATTAAATTTTTCCTTCGTTCCCGATATCGACTACGCGACCGTTCGAGCGATTGAAGTAACGCCCGAGTAGCGGCTTACATCATAGCGACTGGCGGAGCGGGCTCGTCCGGATCGCCCGCGCTCCCGAGCGGACCGCGGATCATGATAATCCCCAGAATGACGAGCACTCCGATGCCTACCAGATAAGAAGGATGTCCAAAGAGCTGCAGGTGCTCCCGAATATTCGGCGGCGCGAACTGCAATCCAGCCCAAACCAGGCCAAGAATCGCCTCCCCCGCGATCAAACCGGACGCCGTCAGCACGCCCGCGTTCTCCACCCGTGCCTTTTGCCCTTCGTTATAGCCGCGCCGCTTTGCCACCCGGTCGGCGATTGATCGAATCACGCCGCCCACAAAGATAGCGAAAGTCGTCTCAAACGGAAGATACATGCCCACCGAAACCAGCATGGGGCTCTTCACTTGCATAAAAATCAACCCCAAGCCCATCAAAATACCCACCGAGACCAGCGGCCACGGCATGTCGCCGCCCACGATTCCCTGCGCCAGCAACGCCATCAAACCCGCTTGCGGAGCAGGCAATTGACGGTCGCCGAATCCTGTTCCGCCCGCCTTAATGTTTCCCTCGTGCAGCAACACCAAAGGGAAATACATCACAGCACTCGCCACCACCACCGCCAGCAGCTCCGCGATCTGAATATTCCGTGGCGTCCCGCCCAGAATATAGCCGACTTTGAAATCTTGCAGCAGTTCTCCCGCTACCGCCGACGAAACACACACCACGGCCGCAACGCCCAGCACCGCCGCCACGCCGCCAATGCCCGAAACGCCTAACGCGACCATCAACAGCGCCGCAACAATCAAAGTCGAAATCGTCAACCCCGAAACCGGATTGTTCGACGATCCAATCATCCCGCAAAGACTCCCCGAGACGGTCGCAAAGAAGAATCCCAGCACCAGCATCACGCAGGCCGCCACTAGCCCGGCGATCACATGTCCCGACAGATAAATATAGAGGGCAATCATGAACGCGAAAACGACCGCGATCAGCGAAAACACCACTTTTGAGCTCATGTACTGCTCTGTCCGGCTCAACGCCGCAGTCTGTTCGCGTGTCTGCCGCGTGTCGGCGATCATGCGGCTGAGCCCCGCCACCAGGTTCCCACGCATTCGAAATAACGTGTGCGCCGCGCCCACCAACATTCCGCCCACCGCGATCGGCCGCACAATGTAACGCCATACCCCATTTGCCAGGCTGCTCCAGGAATCGTCTGTCGCCACTCCCGCGGGCAGAAACGCGTGCAGTTGCGGCCCGAGAAAATAAACCAAAAGCGGAACGATAAAGCCCCACGCCAACACGCCCCCGGAAAATTGCAAACCCGCCAACTTCGCCCCGATCACATAGCCGACACCCAGGTATGCGGGGCTCACGCTCGGAGCCGCAAAGATCGAAACCCCGCCCGTGGCCAGCACGTTCTTCGTCCCGGCCCCGCCCAGGCGAACATGGCTCGATCCGAGCTGTCCAATGGACACCGAGAACTCCGAATCCGCCGCAAAGAAGCCCAATCGTCCCAGCAGAAACACCACTCCGCCCACGCCGATGTTCCAGAACAAATACTTCGCCGCCTGCGCTCCCCGCTGCCCGGCCTTGTGTATTTCAGAAGCCGCCAGTGATTCAGGGAAGGGAAGCTCCGGATCCTCCACCATCACCCGCCGCACCAGCGACACGAACAGAACGCCTAACACGCTGCCCACCATCGTCAGCGCCGTCGTTTTCCAGTAAGCGTCGGCAAACCCGAACGATTTCCAAGCGTGTGAAATCAAGAAGGCCGGAATTGTAAAGATTGCGCCCGAAGCCACGCCCTCGCCAATAGAGCCGCTGGTTCGCGCGATGTTTTCTTCCAGCAGCGAACCCTTCCACAGCCGCAGGACCGCCATGCTGACCACCGCAGCCGGATAGGTCGCGGCCACTGTGATGCCGGCGCGCAGTCCCAGATACGCATTCGCCGCGCCCAGCACCACCGTCATCGTTAGCCCCAGCAAAATGGCGCGCAGCGTCAGCTCGCGCATCTGCACGTGCTCCGGAACAAATGGTTTGAAATGCCTCGTTTGTGTGCTCATGAACTGACTAAGATTCCATTAGTCTCTCACCCGTCCGGTCTTGTATAGTTGCGGTATGGCCGCTTCGCTAGCAGTATCGGTGGAAGAGTATCTTCACACGATGTACCGTCCGGACTGCGACTACGTCGACGGCGAGGTGATTGAGCGCAACGTGGGTGAATTTTCTCATTCGTTGATACAGCGCATTTTGATGCGTATTCTTCTTGATTTGGAGAGAAAGCATCCCATCCGCGTCATGCCCGAACTGCGCAGCCGCGTCAGCGCCACTCGCTACCGCATTCCCGATCTCTGCGTGATGCTGAAGTCGCAAAAAGTCGAGCCCATTCTGAACAGCCCGCCCTTCCTCTGCATTGAAATCCTCTCACCGGAAGACCGCATGAGCCGCATCCTGGAGCGCGTGAAGGAATTCCTCGCTTTCGGCGTGCCTTATGTCTGGGTCATCGACCCCGAATCCCGTACCGCCTACCAGTACACTCCCGACGAAGGCCGCCAAGCACGCGAGCATCTATCGACAACGAATCCGGAGATCACCATCTCCCTCGCCGAAATTTTCGCCGAACTCGACGAAGCCCTTCAACCGGAAGCCTAACCCAGCCTCTGCTTCACCAGCGCGCTCAGCGCCTTGCCATCCACGCGTTTTCCCGCCAGCCTCGCTTGCGCCACTTTCATGACTGCCCCCATCTGCTTCGGCGAATCGGCACCCGTCTCCTGAACCGCCGCCGTCACTGCGTCTTCCAGTTCCGCCTCGCTCGGAGCCGCGGGCAAATACGCCTCAATCAACTTAATCTCCGCCTCTTCCTTCGCCGCCAACTCTTCCCGGCCGCCTTTCCGAAACAAATCGGCCGATTCCCGCCGCTGCTTAATCAGCGTGTTCATCACCTGCATTTCGGTCGCCTCGTCCAGCGGCTTCATCGAGTCGATCTCCTGTTTTTTCAGCGCCGTCTTAATCATCCGCACCGCGCCGAGCCTCACCTCGTCCTTCGATTTCATGGCGGCGACCATGTCTTTTTGAATCGTGTCTAACAGTGGCATAGAACCACAATTGTAGAAGTTTGGTAAATGCTCCGCGAGAACTCTCGCTAAACTGAGGCTTTGTACAACCCAGTTCATCCCTCAAACCTCACCACCACGCCCTATAGGCGGCCGGTAAAACACTTTCTGCTCATCCTAGCGATCGGAGCCGTGATCTGGGCCCTTTTGCTCCGTTTCTACTTTCCCGGCTATCTCGACCCGTTCGTGCCGTTTCATATCGACCACTACATCTATCTCGGCGATAGCGGAGAGGGTTACGGGCTCGGCCGCTATATCCGTCACTACCCGCGCCCGCTAGGCAACGTACTCTTCGACCTCATCGGGAGGCTCGGAATCCGCGGTATGCTCTTGCCTGTCTTCGCCCTCGCGCTGGTGAATGCCGGCCTGCTCATCACCTACCTGGAGCGCTTAACCCATCGCGCCATCGGCTTCCTCGCGATCGGCTTCTTCTTCGTGCTGGTCTTCGGCAATCCCGAAGGTTACGCCAGCGTTAAGGAGGACATTCTCGCGGTAGTTTGCCTCTTCTGCATGTTGGTCATCTTTCATCTCTGGCAAAACTACGTCGTATCCGGGAAGGCCGGCAATCTGTTTGCTGCCATTATCCTCGCCCTTCTCGCCAGCTACGTGAAAGAAACCTACTTCGCAACCCTCGTACTCTTCTTTATTTTGCAAGCCTTGTACCGCAGAAGTACGCGAAACGCGGCAGTGGTCATGGCCGCCATCAACGCCCTCATTGCTGCTGTATCGCTCGCCTACAATGCGCATATTGCCGCCTTCATCAATCCCCATGCAAAACCGACCGATCCGTATTATCAGGACTGGCATCCGCTTTCGGTCCTGCACGGCCTCGCTCACATCCTGCAATGGCTGGTCATGCCGGTTCCGGCGCTCCTGGTTTTCATCTCACTCATTGCCCTTGTTCGCGCCAAAAAATTCCGTTCCCTCGCCATCGCTCTCGTTTCCCTGGCGTTCGTGGTCGTTATCCTCCTGCCAAACTCCTTGTTGCGCAACCACTGGGAAGATCAATACGCCTGGCTCGGAGCGTTCTTCTTTTTCGCTCCCGTTCTCCTGGCCGAGTCTGTTATCCCTCGTACCCGCCAAGGTGCCGCCGCGGCCGTCGCTGGCGCCGTGATTGTTAGCCTGCTAACGCTCAGCGAGTACCGGAAGGATATCCACGGCATGGCTGGCTGGTTGCGCGACCAGGAACAAATCCAGCAGAACCTCCTCGAAGCTCTGCCCACCGTCAAAGCGAATGCCCACCCCGGCGAGCACGAGCTGGTTCTCGGCCTCACGCTGCCCTTCAATCCCTTTCGCGTACCCGGCTTTGTTCGCAAGTACTTCGGTCCCAACACCACCTGGACCGTTGTCTTGCCGAATGAATTCCCCTTGCGAAACCAACTCACCACCGAAATGGTGCATAATTCCGGTCTGAAGCCCGGCCCCTACGACCACACCTTCGTCTTCACGCCCGAAGCCCATCTCGCCCGGCTCTACGGCAAAAAGGACGCGCAAGCCATCCGAAACTGCGGCGATGGACTTCTCCCCTAAACAAAACCTATGAACTATTTCGCAACCCTGCGGCATCTACTTGCGTCCGAACCCCTTGTTATACTGAGCTAGTTTTCCCTGAGATCTTTGGATGAAGTTACCCGCAATTCTTCTGCTATGTGCGTCTGCGCCGCTCGTCTTTGGCCAGACTTTTGTGACCGGCCAAGCTGCTCGCGCCGAGATAGGTCAATACTCTTTTTCGCGAGGTGACACCACCGCATCCGGCCAGATCCTGGGCGGCGTGGGCGGCTTGGCGTGGGCCAATGGAACGCTGTTTGTCGCTGATGATAATCGCGTCGGAGCCTCGCCCAACAATAACCGCGTCATGATGTTTAACACCGGCCAGATCCCCGGGCCTCATGACGATCTGTCCGGCATCTCGGCCTTCAATACTTTCTGCGCGCTCTGCGGCTATCCGGCCTTCAACGTCATTGGGCAATCCACTGTCAATGCCCCTCCTCCAGATCCTACGACGGGGCAGGGAGCGCCGCCTCTCGGCCGTACACAAACGGCACTGAGCGGTGCGGCGGGCGTTGCAACCGACGGCACCGTCGTGGCGATTTCCGATACTGATAACAACCGCGTCCTGATCTATAACTCGGTTCCGGCCACGCCCGGCGCACCCGCCAACATCGTTCTCGGGCAGCCGGACTTTACAACGTTACAGACTCCCAGCACCACTGCCAGCAGTCTGCGTGGTCCGGAGGGCGTTTGGATCGCAGGCGGCAAACTCTTCGTCGCCGATACCCAGAACTCGCGAGTCCTCATCTGGAATCACATTCCGACCGCCAATAATCAGCCTGCCGATGTCGTGCTCGGCCAGCCGAACTTTACCTCCGCCAACCAGCCGCCTCCCAACGCCGCCAGTCCGCCAGTTTATCCCGCTACCGCTGCGAATCAGCTGCTGGAGCCGACCTCGGTCACCACCGACCGCAGCGGCACCCACCTCTTTGTCTCCGATCTCGGCTTCAATCGCGTTCTCATCTGGAATGAGATTCCTACCTCGAATGCCCAGCCTGCCGACGTTGTTGTTGGCCAGCCGGACATGACCAGTTCTATCGCCAATAACACCAACAATCTCTGCGTCTCGCCCGGCAACGACATCACTGGAGCGCCCATCTATCCTTCTGAGTGCAACAAAACGCTGAACTTTCCGCGCTATGCCCTCTCCGACGGCACCCGCCTGTACATCGCCGACGGCGGTAACGACCGAGTTCTGGTATTCAACTCCATCCCCACCCAGAACGCCGCCGCAGCCGATGTCGTGCTCGGTCAGCCCGACTTCTATGGCGATGTGGTCGAAAGCGGAATGGCGACCTTCGGCAGCACGGCTGTCGATAACACCGGCAGCGTCGATACCGTGCAGAATCCGACCTCGCTGGCCTGGGACGGAACCAACCTTTACGTGAGCGATCCCTACGACCGCCGCGTTCTTGTGTTCTCTCCACTGGGGACCGGCGACACCACGCTTGGAAATAAGTCCATTCTGAATGCCGCCAGCCGCATCATCCGGCAAGAAGGTTTTGTCACGCTCTCTCTTGCTGGCACCATCACCGCAAGCGATACCGTTACCGTTACCATTGCCAGCACGACCTACACGTATACCGAGAAGAGCAGCGATACCCTCAACTCGATTACACAAGGCGTTATCGCCGCGATCAACTCGAGCAATAATAATGCCGGAGATCCCAACGTGTTCGCCCTCGCCGGAGCGGATCCTTTAACTATCTATCTCACCGCCAAGGATGCGAATGCCGCCACTGACGCCATCTCCCTCGCGGCGACTACTTCCAACTCCCTTAACGTTATAGCAACCGCTTCCAGCGGCTATCTCACGGGTGGAACCTCCGCCGCCGCCGCGCCTGGCACGCTCGTTGAGATCGACGGAACCAAACTTGCCGATAGCACGCTCAACGCGAACACGGGCAGCACACTGCCGACCACTCTAGGCGGCGTCCAGGTCTATATCGATGGATTCCTTGCCCCCATCATGTCCGTGTCGCCGAACCAGGTGATCACGCAGGTGCCCTTTACCTTCACTGACCGCACCAGCAGTAGTGTTTACGTCCGCACGGAGCACAACAACGGGCAAGTGGGCGTCACCAACGCCGCGCCCATCGTGATCGTGCCCGCAAATCCGGGGCTCTTCGCCGGTGCCGGCAACGAACCCCGTCCCGCTTTTCAGGCCATGCACTCTCCGGGCAATCCAAGCGACGTCGTTTCCGTCGATGGAACCGTACAGGCTGGTGACGTCGCCACCATCACGATTGCGGGCAAAGCCTACACCTATACAGTCCTTGCCAGCGATAGCCTCACCAGCATTGCTCAGGGTTTGATCACTGCAATTACCAACGGAGCTGATCCCAACGTGACGGCTGCCCTGGGCGGCGCCTTCTCCCGCGTTATTCTCACCGCGAAAGCGGCCGGTCCCGCGGGCAACGGAATGACGGTCACTACCGGCGTTACCGCGGCTTCGGGACAAACGAGCGCCGGCGTGACATTGACCGCGTATAACCCCAGTACCTGCTGCTCGAATTCGAATAGCGGACCTATCAACGGAACTAATCCTGCCGTAGCGGGCGAGACCATTACCCTTATGGCTACCGGATTGGGCGTGATCGCGGATTCGAGTGGAAATTTAATTGATTCCGCTGTAGCGGGGCAGCCTTATAGCGGTCCCGCGCCGAACACCGCAGTGGACCCCGTCAGCGCTACCGTGAACAACGCCACCGGCCAAATCATCAGTGCCGGCATTCCCACCGGTTCCACGGGCCTCTACCAGGTGCAAATTCAACTGCCGTCGGGTCTCACTGCTAGTCCGGCTGCACAGATCAGCATCGCCCAGGACGCTTTTGTCAGCAACATCGTCACCATACCGGTGCTCGCCAGCCCAGGCGGGGTCTACGCAGTCCCGAACCCTGTGCCGGCAAATACCGCAGCAACCACAGTTTACTGGACGCTTACCTCCACCGGCAACGTAGCCGTTCACTCCGGAAGCGCCGCTGGTCCTTTGGTCGGATCCGGCCCCGCCACTGGCAGCGCGTCCATTAGCAACGTGACCGATGGAGAAATTCTCTACCTCACCGACTCATCGAACGGAAACGTACTCGCTACAACCACGCTCAACGTCCAGCAGGCTCCTGCCACTGTTACGCTCCTCGCCAACCCCAATCCCGTTCCTGTTCCGGTAGGCAACACTTATGGCCGGACCACCATTTCCTGGAACGTCCCCTCCGCCACCACCGGACTGCAACTCCACGTGGGTAGCCCGGCCGGTCCCTTATTCGGCGCTTCCACCGGCGGCACGGGTTCGGCGACCACCGGCAATTGGGTCACCGATGGCATGACCTTCTATCTCACTACTACGTCAGGCGTCGTGGAAGGCAGCGTGCCCATTCACGTCCAGAGCGTCAGCGGCACCATCACGCCCGCCCAGAACCCCGTTCCGCTCGTCCCCGGAACTCCCTACGGCCAAACCTCCGTCACCTGGAGCGCTCCCTCCGCTTCGGCGACGGAAATCCATCTCATCAGCCCCTCTGGACCACTCTTCGCTTCCGGCACAAACTCCGGCACCGCTACTACTGGCGCGTGGATCACCGATGGCCTTACCCTCTACCTGCAGGATGCGACCAACGGAAACAGCAAGAGCCCGCAGAGTACGCTGGGAACGCTGACATTTCATCTGCAGGGCACTTCCACCGGTGGCCCCAGCACGCTGACTCTCCCGAACCCGGTTCCTCTTGCGCCCGGGTCGGCTTATGGCCAAGCAACGCTCAATTGGAATGCGCCAGGCGTTTCCGCCGTGGAAGTTCACGTCGGCAGCCCCACTGGCCCAACCTTTGGGGCGGGAGGAAGCACGGGCAGCCAGGCGACCGGTGCCTGGGTCGTGAATAACATGACTTTCTACTTGGTCAACGCCGCCACTCACGCCACGCTCACGACAGCCACGGCGACCCTTCAATAACCGCCCGGAGCAATGGACCGGTCTTCTGATATTCTGAAATTTCCGGAACGCTCTCGTAGAATTCCGGTCCATTTGCTCCTTCCATGCACATAAAAAAACAGCGCCTTCTCACCCCGGGCCCTACCCCACTCCTACCTTCCGCTCTGCATGCCATGATGGGTTCCGATATCCATCACCGCACCGAGGATTTCCGCAACCTGTACAAACAGGTTCTCGGCGATCTGCAGCACGTCCTCGGAACGACGAACGACGTGTTGGTGTTGGTGGCGTCGGGCTCCGGCGGACTCGAAGCAGCGACGCAAAATTTCTTTACTCCCGGCGATGAAGTTCTCGTCTGCTCTGCCGGCAAATTCGGAGAGCGCTGGGTCGAGATCATGAAGTCCTGGGGCATGAAGGCCACCGTGCTGAGCGCTCCTTACGGCGAAGCCGTAACGCCTGAAGCAGTCGAACAGGCGCTCGCGCAAAACAAGAACATCAAAGGCGTCTTCGTGCAGGCCTCTGAAACCTCCACCGGTACGCAGCACGACGTGAAGGCCATGGGCTTAGCGATCAAAAAGACTGACGCCATCTTTGTCTTGGATGCCATCACCGGTATCGGCACCATGCCGCTCGATATCGAAGGTTGGGGCCTCGATGTGGTCATCGGCGGATCGCAAAAATCGTTCATGATTCCGCCCGGCCTCGCCTTTGTCGCCGTCGGTCCCAAAGCCTGGGCCGCCGCGGACTCCTCCAAAGCGCCCCGCTTCTACTTCGATCTCAAGAAGGAAAAGAAAAACGCCGCCACCGGCGAATCCGCCTGGACGCCCAACATCGCTCTCCTGCTCGCCCTCGGTGAAGCCCTCAAGTACATCAAAGGAATCGGCATGGATAAGCTCGTCGAAAACGCCCAGCTACTCGCTCGCGCCACCCGCGAAGCGGTCACCGAACTCGGCCTGCCACTCTTCTCCTCGTCCCCCAGTTCCTCGGTTACGGCCGTGCGCCCGCCCGCCGGCATGGATTCCGGCGTCATCATCAAGGAATATCGCAGCCGCTTCAACGCCATCATCACCAACGGCCAGGGCAGCATGAAAGGCCAGATCTTCCGTCTTGCCCACCTCGGCTACTTCGATTTCCACGATTTGTTTGCCGTCATCGCCGAGCTGGAGCTGATCCTCACCGCGCATGGCCACTCTGTCCAATTCGGCAAGGGCGTCGCTGCGGTGCAGAAGGTCTACGCGGAAGCCGCGTCTCTTGTGAACGAACCTGCCCTGGCCGCCAGGTAATCCGAAAATTCAATGAAAATTTTAGTCGCTGAACCCCTCGCCCCTGCCGGGCTTGAATTGTTGCGCGCCCAAGCCGGTTGGGATGTCGTTGTCGCCGATCCGAAAACGTATGAGCCGCATCTCGCCGATTGCGATGCTCTTCTTGTCCGTAGCGCCGTCAAGGTAAACAAAGACGTTCTCGCCCGTGCGCTAAAGCTCCGCGTGATTGGCCGCGCCGGTGTGGGCGTCGATAACGTCGATCTTCCCGCCGCCACCGATGCCGGTGTTCTCGTCATGAACACGCCCGGAGGCAACGCAATTTCCGTCGCCGAGCACACCATCGCCCTCATGTTGAACATGGCCCGGTCGGTAGGTGATGCCAGTGTCTCCACCAAATCGGGCAAGTGGGAAAAGAAGAAATTTCTCGGCAACGAACTGCGTGGAAAGACGCTCGGCGTCATCGGCCTCGGCAGCATCGGCCGCGAAGTCATCAAGCGCGTCAAGTCATTCGAGATGAACGTAGTCGGGCACGATCCCTACGTCAATTCCCAGAGCGCTCGCGATCTCGGCGTAGACCTCGTCTCCCTCGGCGATCTGTACAAGCAAAGCGATTACATCACGCTCCACGTGGCCCTCACGCCCGAAACCGATCACATGCTGAACGGGGAAGCCTTCGCCCAAATGAAGCCCGGCGTCCGCATCGTAAACTGCGCGCGCGGCGAGTTGATCGACGCGCAGGCCCTCGAAGCCGCAATGTCCAACGGCACCGTTGCTGGAGCAGGCCTGGACGTCTTTGAAAAGGAGCCTCCCGGAGATCATCCTCTTTTCAAGCTGAATGGCATCGTCGCTACTCCGCACATTGCCGGCTCTACGGAAGAAGCCCAGGAAATCGTCGGCATCCGCATCGTCGAGCAGCTTATCGACTACCTGAACGACGGCGTTGCCCTGAACGCGGTGAACATGCCCGCCATGACCGCCGAACAGTACCGCACCCTTGGACCTTACGTCGATCTCGCCGAACGTCTCGGCCTCTTCCTAAGCAATATCGCGACCGGAAATCCGCATACTATTCGCCTCGTCTACTTTGGCCGCCTCGCCGACAACAGTACGCAAATTCTCCGCAACGCCGGTCTCGCTGGCGTGCTCAGCCGGTCTCTCGCGCACAAAGCCAACGTCGTAAACGCCATGCATATCGCAAACGAGCGCGGTTTCAGCGTCGTCGAGCAGCGCGAACCACGCCACTCCCACATGGATTCTATTCGCATCGAACTCGAATCCGACGCCGGCATCTTCTCCGTAATGGGCGCTGTAGTCCTCAACAAGCCGCGCCTGCTGCAAGTGGAAGGAATCGCCTGCGAAGCCCCGCTCGACGGCAACCTGCTCTACTCGAAGAATGAGGATGTGCCCGGCGTCATCGGCTATCTCGGCACCGTGCTCGGAAAGAACGGCATCAACATCGCCAACTTCGCCCTGGGCCGCCAGGATATCCCCGCCTCGGGAAGACCCAGCGCGCCTCTCACGGCCATCTCCATCATCGAAACCGACCAGCCCGTCCCCGAAGAAGTGATCTCTCAAATCTTCGAAAACAAAGCTGTCAAATTCGTGCGCCGCATCTCGTTCAACAAGCCCTAAGCACCCGTCCGCGACGCTGACGCAACCACGCGCTTTAACACGGTCGTGCTTCGATGATTGAAACCTCCAACTCCGCTACAGGGATAAACCGTTCCGTGGCAAAGCCGCACGATTGCAGCAATGCGGTCCACTCGGCGGCACTGCGTTCTTTGCCTCCGGTAACGGCAAGCATGTTCAGGTCGCTCAGGAACCGCCCCTGCAACTTGTAATCTGGCTCTGGGATGACATCCGGCAAAACGAATTCGATAACGAGCAGGCATCCATCGGCCTGGACCGCTTCCCGGCACCTCCGAAGAATATCAGCGGCAATAACATCGTTATAGCCGTGGAGGACGTGCTTCAGAAGATAAACATCCGCGCCCGAAGGGACATCATTCCGCAAATCGGCAGCGATGAGCTTGCACCTACTGCCCAAGTCATTCTTTTCGAAGCGGGATTTAGTTGCCTCAATCGACTCTGGCCGGTCAACCAACATCCCTTTCAGTTGTGGGTAGCTCGATAGAATTGCAGCGATAAGGGATCCGCCTCCGCCACCCAGGTCCGCCGCAATTGCTCGGTTGCCAAAGTCCCATTCCCGCACGATCGGCATGTAATTCTCTGTTGGAGCCGTTCCCATGACCGCACAGAAAATCGCTCCGGAGTCAGGAGCGGTCGACCAGCGTGATGCAATCCCTTCACTTTCCATAATCTGCGCCGCGGTTCTTCCACTCCGCACGCATTCGGTGAGATAGGACCAGCTATCGGCCAGAAGATCGGACCAGAAGACCACGCCGGCCCACGCCGAATTGGGAACGTCCTTGCGCAGTAGTTGGCCGAAAGGAGATAGAATAAAGCGGCCTGGAGACGATTCGGCTGTGATGCCCAAACTGGCGAGTGTTCGTAAAAGTCTATATAGAGCCTGAACATCCGCAGCACAAATCGCCGCGACTTCTTCGATCGAGCGCTCGCCGTCGCCCAGTGCGTCCGCTATCCCAAGCCGGGCGGCTGCGCACAAGACGCGGCTGCGCGAGTAAGCCATGGCCATCTCAATTAGTTCTGGTGTGCCGGTCACATTGCCAATCGCCCCGTGTGATGAGCTCATGATCTATACTCTAGAACTTTCCTGTCGCGCTTTTCCTCAGTCTCACGCCTGCCCATCTATTCATCGTGTTTTGAGTGATTTCCCAGCACGTCGAGCCCGAACTTCGGCGCCGATTTAGTGCCACTAATGCTCACTGGAATCTCGGCTCCTCCGTTCTTCCCCTTAAAGAAGGGAGAGGCCGCCTTTAGCAGCAAAGATAGCCATGGAGAATCGACCATATGCGAGAGCGACGCATCGGTCAGCACCTTTCCATGAAAGTCGAACTGTTGGCCATCCAGAGAATAGATCCCGTCCAGATTTACCCGTGCGCCTGGCAGATCATAGGAAAGATCGCTGAAGTGCAGAACCCCGCCGGCCATCTGAAATCTCCCTTTCATTTGCGAGTTCACGTCCTTCGCGCCCGGCTTGGCTTTCTTCGGCTCGCCTTGGGCGCGGAGGCTCAGCATATCCACCTTGTCCTGCACCTGTGGATTGCTGAAATGAATGCTTTGCAGCGTGAAGTTACCCTCCATGCTCAGCTTTTGCGGGACACTTTCCTTACCGGGCGGAATCTTTAGTCTCGTCTTGGTGCTGATACTCCCTGTCATGACGGCAGGTTTGGTCTTCACAGCGAGATCGAGAAAGTCCTGCAATTGCGCATGGGGGACGTCAACGTCCAGGTTGATGCGGGAGCCATGGCCCTTCACGTTGATCACGGCGCCGCTAACCGTAAAACTGGAGTTTCCCAACTTTGCGTCCACGGGCTGCAGATAAGTATCGCCGCTTGTTCCGTCGACAATCGCGTGAAACCGCGTGTGCAGCGGTATTGCATGATTCGCTGTATCCAGCGAGAAGTTCGGGATCTCCGTTGTCCCCTCCACTATGATCTTGTCAAGCTGGCCTTTGAAGTTGCCGGTAGAAGAGAGAACGCCGCCAATGCCCTTGATCGTGTTCATGTCCACATGCTCGAAGGTATAGTCACCGGTGACGGAGGAATCGCCCGGGCTGTCGGTTTGCCACGGCCCGAAGGTGCCGGTCGAGTGAATATCGCCGCGCGGGATAGGATTGATGAGCGTTGCGGTATATTTCCACGGAGCGTTGGGGCCGACATCGTGTAACTCGATGTGTTCTAGCTCGAAGTCCTTGGGGTCTTTACGGGGATTGGACGTACCGATGATCAGCCGCGACTTATCGCAGACGATCTCGTCGACAACAATCTTGATCTTGCCCTGGTGTTTCTTCTTTTTTTCAGGAGCCTGCTGCCGCATTTGCCGGGGAGGAATATTGATCTGGAGATCTGTCACCTGCACCTTGCTCACATGCATAGGCTTGAAGAAAAGCCCGATCAGTCCCGAGTGAAAGGCAAAGTGTTGAATAGCGATTAACGGCTGGTTCGCCCCAGCCGCAACAACACCATCCGGCGGATAAATGCGCAAGCCATCGCCGGACGCTTCGAGCCCGCGCAGGACCGAAACGTTCAGGCGATCCAACTCGACCCGGCTGTGGAATCGGGTGCTCAAGGTCTCCACGACGCGGCCCTTCAGAATGGGGCTGGCGAAGTGAAGCATTACTTCCCCGGCCACCAGGAGAGCCAATACAACAATCAGCGCGAAGATGCCGCTCCGGGCCCACACGCCCTTTTGTCGGTGAGCGGCCTTCGACGCGCCTTTATCTCTCAATCCGTATTATCCCTGTGACGCTTGTTGTGATACCACTGCTTCACATCGGGCCAAAGCTCTTTCAGCACTTGCGAAAATGCGTCCGTTGCCAGTCCTGTTCCCGTGTTCTGCAGGAAATCGCCCACATCGCGGCTATCGGAGTAGTAGGAAAGTCCAATTCCCGCAGCGATGCCGCTTCCTAATAGCTCAGCGTAATTGACCGAGCGCGTCCCCGCATCTGTCCGCGTTACAATAATCCGCGTAGCCGCATACCAGATCCGACGTTTCACGGACACGCCTGAGATCGCTCCTAACCGAAAGTAACGCGGATCTTCTCGAAAGGCGACCGGCAGGACGCCCTCCGCCAGAATATTCCCGATGGCCTGGTCCGCGTACGATGTGCCGAATCGGCGAAAATAACCTGCCGCTCCTTGCCCGAACTGAGGATGCGAGTCGGTTAGCTGATATAGTCCCGCATAAATTGCGCCCAACCCATAAAGCGGATAATCAAATGAGTCCTTGGCCGCGATTGTTAATTTCTGCTTCGACGTCAGCGGATGATAAGGAACATTCGCATCAGCAGTCCGATAATTCGGCAGTACGCCAAATACTCGCTTGTCCGGCGGCAATGGCTCTTGCCCCAGTGGACCATTGTTCGGCGGCGGTACCGGCGCCACTTCCCCCGGCGGTAGCGGTTGCTGCTGTCCCAGTGCCGTGAAGGGCGCAAATGCCATCAAACATGCGGAAATAATAAGAATATTTAAGATCATGCTACTGTGTTTTCTAAAATGCCGGTACCGACGTCCTACAGTATGGGGCGAAGAAAGAGTGAGAATATTTACATCAAACTCCACTGTACTTGGTAATGATTTGTAATTTCCCCATCAGTGTTCCCCTCCGGCCATCAGAACAGTCCAGCCAAAAATGTGGAACGGATGACAGAAGAAACGAATCTCACGGTAAAGCGTGATAACAAAATGGAACTAAAGGAGACTACCTATATACCCCCCGCTCCCCCATCTCAAGGGATGACTGTGCCGAAAGCGCAACGTTATCAGTCCCGTTTGAAGTACTACATCCATGACAGCATAGACACTCTTCGCCTCGAATTAACGGGCCAATTGGCGGAAGACGATCTCGGGGAACTCACCGGTTGTTGGCGCACCGCAAAGACCACGCTTGGACAGCGAAGACTGCTACTCGATTTGCGCTGTCTACAGGGGATAGACGGCGGAGGGCGGCAATGGCTGAACGTCATGTCGGCTCAGGAGAATGCATCCTTCCTGCCGGAGCATCCCCACCATCTCCAGGCCGCCGGACCAATTGATCTTCGCGCTGCCGCAGTCAGCGACCGCAAAGGCACCCGAAATCTGTTCGAAAAACTAGTTGGATTCTGCCGGGGCACTCGCGTCTCTGTCGTGAAATCTTCTACACCAGCACCGTAAATAGCGACTCGTTACGCGTCACCGGACGATACGTAGTGTCGCGTTCCACCGGTTCCCGGCCCGCTTCGCGAATCAGCCGGAATAAATCCTGACGCCGTAGATGTTGCGCTGTGGTGGCGCCCGCGTCGTGGTAAATCTTTTCTTCCACCACTGTTCCATCGATATCGTTCGCGCCGAAGCGCTGTGCAATCTGAGCGATCCCCGGAGTCATCATGATCCAGTACGCCTTAATATGCGGGATGTTGTCCAGCATTAATCGGGAAACCGCAATCTGTTTCAGATCGTTGAAGCCGGTCGTGCGCGAAAGATGCCCCAGCGCGGTATTCTCCGGATGAAATGCAAGTGGAATAAACGTCACGAACCCATGCGTATCGTCTTGCACGGCCCGTAGCCGCACCAAATGGTCCGCCGCATCCTCCGGTGTCTCCAGGTGTCCATAAAGCATCGTGCAATTGCTCTTAATGCCGAGCTGGTGCGCAATCCGCGCAGTCTCCAGCCACTCGTTGCCATCGATCTTGTGGTCGCAGATAATCCGTCGCACGCGCTCCGAAAAAACCTCCGCGCCTCCCCCCGGCATCGAATCCACGCCCGCCTCTTTCAGCCGCTCCAGCGTCTCCCGAATCGAGATCTTTGCCCGCTTGGCAAAGTAGGCGATTTCCACCATCGTGAACGCCTTCAGATGAACGCCGGGATACCGCTCCTTCAATCCACGCAGCATCTCGCAGAACCAATCGAGCGTCAGTTCCGGATGCAGCCCGCCCACGATGTGAAACTCCGTTACCGCTTCGGCGTAGCCCTTGCCCGCAATCTCCCAAACCTGCTCTAACGACATCGTGTAGCTGGTCGGGTCCTTCGCCCGTTTCCCGAATGCGCATAACCGGCAGCTTGCCACGCACACATCGGTGGGATTGATATGCCGGTTCACATTGAAGTACGTCACATCGCCATGCAATCGCTCCCGAACCAGATTCGCCATATACCCCAGCGCCAGCAGGTCGTTAGTACGATACATCGCAACGCCGTCTTCATACGACAACCGCTCGCCTGCGTGAACCTTCTCCAAAATAGGCCGCAGCTTCGAGTCCTCAATCGTCACCTGTGCCTGCACCGGCTCCGTCAAAACAGCACTCATGTTCAAAGATACCTGCGATTTAAAAGAATATCCGCCGCCCAAAATACAAAGAACAACACGCTCACATATCCATTCACCGTGAAGAATGCGGCATTCACTCGGGACAAATCGTGCGGCTTCACCAGCCCGTGTTCATAGATCAACAGACTCACCACCGCAAGCACGCCGAGAAAGCTCAGCGCGCCAAGATGGAAGGCAAACACCAGAGCCATCAGGCAGGCGACCATCAGTACGTGCAGCAGCCGCGCAATCGAGAGCGCGCCCTTCACCCCGAACTTGCGTGGAATGCTGCACAATCCCTCCGCACAGTCGAATTCAAAATCCTGGCATGCGTAAATCACGTCGAAACCGGCCGTCCAGAACATCACCGCAGCCGTTAACCAGAGAATCCGCGCATCCAACGTCCCCCGCATGGCAATCCACGCCGCTGCCGGAGCAATCCCCAGGCAAAAGCCCAGAATCAGGTGTGCAAACATCGTAAACCGTTTGCAGAACGAATAAAAAAACAAGATCGCCAGCGTCAGCGGAGCCAGGTAAAAGCATAGCGCTCCTAACTCTCGCGCCGCCCAAAGAAACACCGCCGCCGAAACCAGCGTAAATCCACAAGCAAACCGCGCCGACAACACCCCGGCTGGCAGGTGCCGCTTCGCCGTCCGTCCGTTTCGCGCATCGATTGGCGTATCCAGAATCCGGTTGAACGCCATCGCCGCCGACCGCGCCGCTACCATGGCCACCACGATCCACAAAAACCGCCACGCCAGCCCCGCTATATGGAATCCGCTATCCCGCCATGCCAGCAACGCGCCCGTCAGCGCAAAGGGCAGCGCAAATACCGAATGCTCGAACTTAATCATGTCGAGCGTCATGCGCAGCCGTTTCCAAAAGAAGGTCATTCTGTTTTGTTTTGTCGGGATACTAATATCTTAATGGATGCCGCGATCCCCCCAACCGACTCATCTCGAACAACTCCTGCGCCAGGTCCGCGACGGCAACACGTCCATCGACGCCGCCCTCGAACAACTGCGCGATCTTCCTTTTGAAGACCTGGGCTTCGCGAAGGTCGACCACCATCGCGCTCTCCGTCACGGCATGCCGGAGGTGATCTTCGGCATGGGCAAAACTCCCGAGCAAGTGGAAGCGATCGCCGCCGCCATCCTCGCCCGTTCGCCCAACCTGCTCATCACCCGCGCCTCGGCGGAGATGGCCGAGCGTGTCGCCCTGCTCGCGCCCGAAACGGAGCACTTTCCCATCGCCCGCGTCATTCGTGTCTGGCGCGACCGTACCCTCACCGGCAAGGGAAAAATCGCCATCCTCTGCGCCGGTACTAGCGATTTGCCGGTCCTTGAGGAAGCCCGCCTCACCGCCGAGACCATGGGCAACGAAGTCGATGCCATCTGCGACGTGGGAGTCGCCGGCATCCATCGTCTGCTCGGCCAGCGCGAACGCCTCGCCTCAGCCCGCGTCGCCATCGTCTGCGCCGGTATGGAAGGCGCGCTTCCCAGCGTCGTGGGCGGCCTCGTCGGTTGCCCGGTCATTGCGGTCCCTACCAGCATCGGCTACGGAGCCAGTTTCAACGGCCTTGCTGCTTTGCTGGGAATGCTGAACAGTTGCGCCAGCAACGTCACCGTCGTCAACATCGACAACGGCTTCGGTGCCGCCTACGTCGCCAGCCTCATCAATCGTTCCTAAGCCATCTAGAAGGCGAAGCGCAAAGCAAACTGCACCAGACGCGGGAGATTCTGCTGGGTACTCACAATGCCGAACTGCGGCGTCCCGTAAGTCTGGCCGGGAGCACCGAACTGAACGCGATTGAAGATGTTGAAAAACTCAGCGCGGAACTGCAGATTCAGTTTGCCCTCAGGCCCGAATGGGAAATTTTTGAAAGCGGAAACATCCCAATTGGCCACGCCGGCTCCGCGCAGATTGGGATCGTTACGGCTCTCGTCACCAAAAGTGAAGGCTGCGGGTTGTGCGAAGTCGTTGACGTTAAACCAGCCATTCAAGCGGCTTTGAGCGGATCCACCGAGACTGGCATTGCCCAGAACATTGGGACGCGAGCCGCCGCCATAAGAGTTCGTCAGATTCTGCGCCGTCGTGAGGTGCAGCGGAAAGCCGGACTGGACAGTGGTGACACCCTCCAGGCCCCAGCCGCCGACTACGAAATTCGTTGGCCCGTGCGCGTTGGATAGAAACTTGCGGCCTTTGCCGAAAGGCAGGTCGAGGACATAGCTGACCACTAGGCGATCAGGCACATCGAAGGACGTCAGCGAGCGTTCCGCCCGCAGATTGTTCCAGTCTTGAACCCCGCCGGCGCCCGCCGGCTCCAGCCATGAGGTGAGCGCATCCGTGTTGCTGATCAATTTCGAATGCGTGTAGGCAACCAGAAGCGATGCACCGCTGTTGAACCGCTTCTCGGCCTTTACCTGCAAGGACTGATAACTGGAATTACCGACGTCCGAACCATCCAACGAAACGCCGGTGTACTGCGGATACGGCACCATTAGTTGGCCGCGAGTAACGGTAGAGGCCGATAACGGACCCTGCTGCACGATACCGGCGAAGGGATTGGCAACCTGCTGCAGTAGCTGGTTGCCAAGTGCGAGATATTGATCGGGCAACTGGTTGATCTGTTGGCCGCTGAAAGGCAGATGAGTGCCTTTCGACCCCGCATAGGCAACATCCAGCATAAAACCGGACCCGAGCTCCTGCTGAACATCGAAGTTCCACTGCTGCGCGTAGCCGAACGGGTTATTCAAAGCGGTGACGCCGATGCTCTGCCCCAGCGCCTGCCGTTGATAGATGGGGTTGCGCCCGGGCGGCTGGATAATTCCTTGCGGAAACGGGTTGCTGAAGTTGCCGTAAGGAGTGATTCCGTTGTTGATGGTAGCCACGTAGGGAGTAGAGAAGCTACCCAGGAAGTCGTTGGGTGTAGAATAGGTTCCCGCCAGATTCGGCGGCAGCCAGGAGATTCCGTAGCCCGCGCGCAAGACCGTCTTGGCAGCCACTTGATACGCAAGACCGACCCGCGGCGCAAATTGCTTGTAATCCGGATTGACGTTATAGCGGCTGCTGCGATCGGCGGAGGCAACCAGGCCGAGAGCGCCATCGTAGGGGAGTCCTGCCTGCTGAAGAACAGGATTGACCACGCCGGGCTCAAAGAACGATTCCCGGTTGTGGCGTTCGGTCCAGGGAAGAATGGCGTTCCAGCGAAGACCAAGATTCAGAGTAAGCGACTTGGTGACTTTCCAATCGTCCTGGACGTACGCGCCCCAGTTCAGTTGCTCGCCGGCGAGAGGGATTGGTTTTCCAGCGCTGCCGCTGGAGGGATAACCGAGCAGGAAGGAGGCGAGTCCTGAGCCTCCGACGGGATTCAGTGGATCGCTGGAAGTAAAGTTTTGGTCGAAATTGAACGAGCCGGTCGGATTATTCGATTGCACGTAGTTCTCGACAGTGCGAAGAAACTCCCCGCCCACTTTAATGGTGTGCTGTCCGATAATTTTGGTGAGGCTGCCGAGCACGTCGTAGTTCTCATTCCGATCGACAATGGTGCTCCCAGTGCCGTCGCTGCAGAAGACGTTAGCCGGATCGAAGCCACTGATGCAGGGCACCGGGATAGGGTTGTAAGCTACTTCCGAATTCAGCGACGCGGGCCAGCCGAGTTGGGACAAGTTGTAACCGAGTGTTTCCGGAGTGCGGTTATAGGAAAACCGCAGATAACTGGCTCGCAAATCAAGAATGGTGGTGGGATTGAACGAATAAACGTCGTCCAGGACAAAGTTGTTGGTATTGAAAGCTTCGGTGCAGCGATCCTGACAGACGCCGGTTTTGAACGGATCGATGGGGAGGTTCAGGTTCCCCCAATAGGTATAACGGGCAAATAAATGCTGCCTGTCGGAGATGTTCTGATCGAATCGTGCGACCGTCTGGCTGTTGTTACCGCCCACGCTGGCGTTGGTGACGAAATTATTGACACCGGTGAGTGGGTCGCCGGTGGCATTCGGCAGCGGGTAGAGCTTCAAAAGTTGGAGCGACGCTGGACTCAATCTGTTGACAGGAAGAACATTGCCGGCGAATGGCGTACGGGCGTACTGGCCGTTGGCGGTGGGCACGGTGGTAAGCGGATCGTAAAGCGGAACGAGGTTGCCGCTGGAGTCGCGAAGATTGGAGAAATCACCGGTACGCTCGGCGACCGTCGGCACAGTCTCGGTGAAGGATTGTCCTTGGCGCAAGCGGAAGCCTTCATAGTCGACGAAGAAAAAGCTCTTATTACGCCCGTCATAGAGATGAGGGATGTAAACGGGTCCGCCCAGGTTTGCGCCGTATTGATTTTGAGTAAACGCGGGACGCGCTACACCGGCCCGGTTATTGAAAAAATCGTTGGCGTTCAAGTCGCGATTGCGGAGAAACTCCCACGCGCTTCCATGCAGGTCGTTACTGCCGCCTTTGGTGGTCATGTTAATAACGCCCCCGGCGAAACGACCGAACTCCGCGGGCAGATCGTTGGTTTGCACTTTGAACTCCTGCAGGGAGTCCTGGGAAGGCACTAAGGACAATTGCCCGGACGAGATATAGAGGGGCGAGCCGTCGAGCAGCATGGAGCTTTGATTCGCCATGCCTCCGCCGATCTGATAATTGCCCCAGGCGAAAGGATTCGTGCCGTTCGGATTCTGCATCGAGCCGCCCTGGGGAACAACGGACGGTACCAGCGCTACCAGATTGAGCGGATTTCGGCCATTCAGCGGAAGCTCATTTACTTTACGTTGCTCAACAACCTGGCCCAAGGAAGAGGTCTCGGGCTGGAGCAAGGGAGTTTGCGCGGTTACCTCGACCTGCTGACTGACATCGCCGACTTGGAGGGCGACGTCGATCTTGAGCGAGTTCTGCACCTCGACGTCTATGGGCTGCCGAGTGAAATGTTTAAAGCCCGACTTTTCGGCATCGATTTTGTAATTGCCGATGTTGATGTTGACGAATTGATAAGAGCCGTCGGGACCGGTTTGGATCGCGCGCTTTTCGCCGGTGGCGAGACTGGTTAAGCTGACGTTGACGCCCGGCACGGGACCGCCGCTTGCATCCGTCACCGTGCCCGTGATCGTGCCGAAAGAGGTTTGGGCGGGAAGACTAATCGGCAGGAGAGAATAGCAAGAAAGGAGGACGGAAAGGACGACGATTCTTCTGATCATGACGTTGATCCTGTAACCAATGACTACTATTGGCTGTGCGGAATTCTATCACGTGTTTGTACCTCCTGGATGATGATTCCGCAAATGCGTCAGTATCCCGCCCGGTACAATCCCGCCACCACTACCGCCGCCGCTAAACAATAAATTCCGAACAAATACCACCGCCCGCTCTCCAGCCACTTACTCAGCCACTTCAACGCCAGCAGCCCCGCCAGAAAAGCAAACACCATTCCCAACAAGCTCGGCATCACCGCCGAAGCAACGCTTACTCCTCCGCTACCATGCCCCGCTTTCCGTAATCGAAGCACCTCCCGCACCACCACCGGCGGAGTCAGCACCACGGCCAACGCAAAACTAAACGTCTCGGCGCGTACTCTCGCGACCCCCGCCAGCATCCCCGTCGATATCGTCGCGCCCGAACGCGAGAATCCGCGAAACGGCAAACACAGCCCCTGTACCGCGCCGATCCACCCCGCCTCCTTCATCCCCAATCCAACCGCATCATCGGACGCGCTCCGTGAAGCCCGCCCTTCACGCCGCCCCGCAATCAGGATCAAAACGCCTATCGCGGCCAACGCCGGCGCGATCAGTTCCAGATGACTGAACAACTGCTCCACATCCGCATGCGGCGCGCTATGAAAAACAAACTTCTCAATCAACTTGTTCAGAAACTCCCCAATAATACCCGTGATCACCGTCGCGAGTACCACCAAAACAGCGAACCTCCGGAACGCTGCCGCGCTCCGAAAATAGGTCGCCCGCCATTGCCGCCAGAAATAAACAATCACGGCAAACATCGTGCCCGTATGTAGCATCACCAGCAGCAACGTCATCTCCGGCGACGACGGATTCAGTCCCATCAACTTCTCCGCCACCACCACATGCGCCGAACTGGACACCGGTAGCAACTCAGCCAAACCTTGCACGACCGCAAGAATAATCACTTGAAAAATGGACATGGCAAAGTTCAATTATCGCCAAACGTCCCAACGAAGCCCGACTTGGGGCAGATTCAATCCCCTCCAACAAAACGTCACCCTTTTCGCCACCCGATATCGAACCATTAACTCCCCAAGCGCATGGAACACAGATTCGCGGACGTGAACGGCATCCGGCTACATTACGTTACAGAAGGCACTGGCAAGCTAATCCTCTTTCTGCACGGATTCCCCGAATTCTGGTACGAATGGAAGCACCAGCTAACCGAATTCAGCCAGGATTACCAGGCGGTCGCCGTAGACATGCGCGGCTACAATCTCTCCTCCCGTCCGGCCGCAATCAACCGCTACGAGATGCCCCAACTCATCGAAGATATCCGGGAGCTAGCCGCCCATCTCGGCGCATCAAAGTTCGTCCTGGTGGGCCACGATTGGGGCGGGGTTGTCGCTTGGTCCTTTGCCATTGCCCATCCCGACCTGCTCGATAAACTCATCATTGTCAATGCGCCCCACCCGGAAATTTTCAATCGTGAGCTTCAAGAAAATCCCGCCCAGCAAAAAGCCAGCGAGTACATCCTGATGTTTCGCGGCCCGCAAGCCGAAACGATCCTCTCCGCCAATCACTATGCCGCGCTGGTCGGTACCGTGCTTACCGAAGGACTGAAGGCTGGCTACTTCACCGAAGAGGACAAGCAAGCCTATCTGCAGGCCTGGTCCCAACCAGGCGCCCTCACCGGCGGTTTGAATTACTATCGCGCCTCAAAACTGAGTCCGCCCGTCCCAGGCGATCCGCTGCCTGCGAACAACGCCGCCCCTCACCCGTTCTCCGTCCCCACCCTGGTCATCTGGGGCGAAAAAGACACCGCCCTGCTCACCGGCAATCTCAATGGTCTCGACCGGTTCGTGCCGAACCTGCAAATAAAGCGCGTCCCCGAAGGTACGCATTGGGTCATCCACGAGCAGCCAGAACTGGTAAACCGCTACCTCCGCGAATTTCTACAGCAAAGCTAGCCAACGCGCTCCGCAAACACATACACCCGGAACATCGGCGTCTTGCTCCCGCGTCCCCACCGGTTCGTCTTCCACTGCGCTCTTAAATAACGGAACGGCCCTTGTGTCTTCGGATCGATCATCACCGACGACACGCCCGAGTAAAACTTCTGGGGAAATGCCGCTACCGGCGCCGCGCCCCATTCACTTCCATCCATCGATCCATGCAGAGTCACCAGCAAGCTCTCCTGTTCCACTGTTTCGGTAATCCCCAACGTCACCAGCATTGCCGGCGCATCCTCCCCCAACCCGAGCGCATCGCTTATTCCGCTCTCGTGAATCGTCATCTCTGAAATTAAAAAAGCCGGAAGCACTGACACCTTTCTAGCAAAGACTGCATCCGCTGGCGAAAGAAGATCTCCTCCGCATTTCTATGAATCGAATATGCGGGCAGGACAGCAGGCGCTCATCCAACTCTGAGCACAACGACGTACCAATAACAGAAGGAAACGTACTACGGGTATGTGCGGCCTTGAAAATGAACCGTCACCGCGTGCTGCTGATCGAAGATCACGCAGAATTTAGAAGCGTGCTGCGTAATTTAATTGAGCCCGAGTTTGCGGTTGTAGCCGAACTGACAGATGGCGAACAAGCCATTGAAGCGGTCGAAAACTTCGGTCCCGACGTCGTCCTGCTCGATATCACCTTGCCGGGCAAGAACGGTTTGGATGTACTGCGGGATCTCGTGAAAACTTTGCCGCATCTGCGCGTAGTCATTCTAACCACGCATCGCGAGCGCGCATATTGCGACGAAGCATTCCGGCGCGGCGCCGCCGATTACGTTTGGAAAGCCTCGGCCGCAACCAGCCTGTTGCCAGCCCTGCGCCGCGCAGTAACGTCATAAAAGGACAATCTCGCCTCGTGACGTCTCGCCGCACGTACTTGGCGGAAGCAACAGCCCACTGCCACATCCGTAATTTTTGCTGGCACAATCACTCGTACACTTATTTGCTCTGCATTCGTCTAATTAGCAAGATGAACGACTTGGCTACTTGCAACCTGGGTAACCCCGCAGTGAAAGACACTTCCGGAAAACGCGCGGCATTTACGATGGAGTTTCTCTATGACACCAGCCTCATTACAGCGGCGGTGTTCGTTTTCGCTCTCATCCTGAACTGCAGCGTTTAAAGCTACGCCATCACATTCCGCCGGAGCACAAAGAAAAAATCGTTCTCTGAGCGCACCTTCACTGTCCCGTCCGAAAATCCTCCGCCGCAAATCTCCACCTGCGATCCCCTGGGAAGCCTTAGCAGGATTCCCAATCCCGGCCTGCCAAGTCCGCCTGATAGCGCTTGAATAGCCGCTATATCTGTCCGCAGTATTACTGGTCTCCCCCATATAGTGCATCGTCCATCTGAAGGTATTACGTTGCTCGTCACGCCCGTTCCTCTTGCTCTGCATTGCTTCGCTGGGTCTATCGGCTACCAGCTCCGCCACGCGGCCGAAGCCTGCCATTACGGTTAGGGTGGTTCGGTTGCCGCGACTGGTAAGAAATCTCTTGCAGATCTTTCCATTGGCTCAGCGTCAGCACTCTTCGCAGTCCAAGCAGCATCCTTGCATTGGCCTTCTCTAGTTCTCCCCGCGCTTGTGCCACGAGGTCAATCTGCGCCAGAACTTGCGACTCATTCGGTTGATCCGCGCCAAGTAAAGGCTGCAAGATCACCTCCTGCTTCTGCAGCATTGCCCGTAAGTCAATCAGCTTCAGTCGGCTCTCCTGAAACAATGTGTCCATGCGTTTCCGCTGATTCTCTGTCAATCCCAACTTGTTCGCCAGCACTGGATTGATCCACCACCGCCCGTGCGGTGTGCCCTGAAAAATTTTCTCCACCGGAGGACGATCGGGCTGCATCGGCGGTGGCGGCTGGCCGTGTTGTCCCCCCGGCTGCTCTGCCCAGGCGCCCAAGCTCGCCAACATCACCAGCGGCAGCAGTCCTCTCACTCGCCTTCCTATGCCCATGCGCTTCCGCTCTACTGTTCTTCCTTCTCCGAGTGCTTACTTCCGGAGCTTCCTTCCGCCGCAACTGAAGAATCTCCCCAGGACACCAGCCCCATCAACGGCTCCATCGCATCCGGCACCGTCTGCGAAACTTCTGTGTCCACCTGCCGCATCAGCACGGCATCGGTCGCCGTAAGGTGGTTCGCCGTCACGTGCGGCTCATTCAACAACGGGCGGCGCGTTGTTGGCACGCTTCCCTGAAACAAAAAAATTGCCATCAACGCGCAGAACGCTGCCGTAGCCGCCGCCCAATAAAGCCGAGGTTGTACCCGCTTCGTACTCCTCGGCGCCCAAGCTGGACGTTCAACCCTGCCGAACTGTGCGTCGCTCCAACTCCGTATCGATCCCCGAAACTGTCCGAGTACCGTCTGAAACTCCTCTATCTGTGACCGGCAGGCGGCACACTCCCTCAAGTGACTGTCTAGCTCAGGACGCCGCTCTCCAGCAGTCCATTCGGCAATTTGACCGGCGCTCAAATGCTCGCTCATCGCAAAGGCTCCATTCTTTCCCTCACCGACTGCAGGGCCCGGAAAAGATGCGCCTTCACCGTGCCCTCTTTCATTCCCATCACGGCCGCAATCTCAAGCAACTCCATGTCCTCCACGAAGCGCAGAAAGAATACGCTTCGCTGTTTTTCGGTCAATGCCTCCGCCGCATCCCAAACGGCTTTCACCCGCTCCTTCAGCAGCGCTGCCGCCTCGGGAGAATGCCGTTGGTCGACAATCCAGTTGTGCAGTTCGTCGCTCGGCGGTCCGCTTCGCTGCGTATGCTTCCAAAATTGAAGCCGCCGGTTGCGTATGTGATCCCGGAGCAGGTTCACCGCGATCTGCATCAGCCAGGTGCTGATGCTGCATTCGTAGCGAAACCGCCGGAGCCCTTGGAATGCCCTCAAAAAGCAGTCCTGCGTTAAGCACTCGGCGGCGTCGGCATCTCGTAACGATGTCAGCAGGAACCGGAAGATCTTCGGCCTGTGGATTTCGACGACCGCTTCGAAATCCGTCTCTGCCGCGGTATTCCCCTCAAATTCGCCAATGGAATGAGTTGCGACGGCATGCTCCATCGCCATGTGTAGACGGCTTCTCCGCACGAAAAGTTTACACGCCGGCGCCGAATGGGACAAGAAAATAGGGAAGGCATAATCGGCGCTGGGTTATTTCTAAAAAGATATCTCCTCTGCTAACATCGAACCGGCTGATGGCTTTCCTCCGGCGACTGGGAATTTTCCTTTATTTCATTATAGTTACATCTTTCACCGCCTCTGCTGCGGGGCACGGGAAACCTGCTCCGCTCTGCACACCCGTGTCCTCGCCGGTTCTGTCCCCGGACCGCAGCCAAGCCGCTTACGATCTCTCCTGCGCGGTTGACGGCAAATCGCCCGTCATCAGGCTCGTCATCACCAATCCCACTAGCCGGAAGCGATCCCAATTTTCCGTGCAACCGCCAAAACAATTCGGAGAAGCCTGTCTTGCCGAAGGTCAGTTAAGCTGGCTCGATAACAGTCGCCTACGGCTTCTGTGCAACTACAGTTCCGCGCTGAACGACTACCTCATCGTGAACACGAAGACGGAAAACGTGGAAGACGATTATCCTGGCTTCTACTTCCAGCCGTCGCCCGGCGGCAAACTCCTCGCCCGCATTGGAATTCTGCAGCGCTACGGGTCTCCCCTCGGGCAAAAATACTGCCTGCTGTTCAATCGCGCGACCATCTATCCGCCCGATTGCACCTTCGAAGGCGAGGGGCCGGCCACTCATCCTTTTGCGCCGAAACACAAACATTTCTCAAACGACGCATACAGCGGCATTCACACCTTTTTATCTCCGCTCGCATGGTCTCCCGACAGCCGCCACGCCGCTCTGGTCGAAAAAGTCTTCAACTGGGACTACTCCAGCCCCTACAATCGCGATTTCAACGGCTACGCCAACCACGTCCGCTACTATCTCGCCATCATCTCCGCTGACCGACCCCCCGTGGGCTATTCCATCACCGCCCCCGTCAACCCACTGCAATTGCAATGGCAAACCCCTTCTCAACTCACGCTGGAAGGCGCTGTTTACAACCTCACCGCCAACCCTCCGCGAACCATCCCCTAGCTGCGGATCCTCTGACCGTGCTCGATCAGATGGAGGGCATCGGATTCCGGCTATCACCATCTCTGTACCGCTAGTTTCAGCAGCAGATTCAATCCAAAATACTCGTATGGCAGAATCGCGATTCCCGTCTTCATTGTCAGCGTAATCGCATCCATCGTCGCCGTCCAAAGCGGGGCATGCGAAAAGGGCGGCAGCCATCGCTTCGTAAACGCGCAAACTATGGTGTGGAACACGTACAGCCAAGCCATATGAAATTTTCCCGAGATACAGCAGGCGCTTGGGAATCACTCATTGCGGAATGCCCCGTATAAAAAATAAGAACGCATCCAATGCCGGCCAGTGCGTAGCCCGTCCAATCACGCCCCGCCCGGCGGCGGTTAGGAGATTCAACGAGAATTTTCCGAATTATTCCCTATTAATCACTCTTGCGGAGGATGCCGAAGCGGATTAGCAGCCCGCAACGCAAATCCCAATGACGCAAAACTATGCTACAAAAGACATAGTCCCGACAATTTAGATTCGCTGGTTTTGCCCAGCCGAGAGGTGCCGTATTCTCCCTCCTCACATGTTCAGGAGCCCCGCTAGCTCGCGAGAGGCTGCGCAAGCGATTGCGGCCAGCCGCCGGCAGTTCCTGAAGGCCGCGACCGGAGCCACGCTCGGCGCTTCTCTCTTTTCTTGCGCGCCCTCTCTTAGCTTGGCTAGAGCCATAACGCGCGGCAAAAAAGCTGTTGTGATTACATTCGGCGGCGGAGCCCGCGATGAGGAGACCTTCATGCCCGACGGTCAGCGCAATATTCCTCATCTTTTGAACGAACTCATCCCGCGTGCCACCTTCTATACGCAGGTCATCAATCGTGGCATCCTGGGACATTACGTCGCGACTGCTAGTTTGGCGACCGGCGTCTATGAAACCTTCAACAATTTCGCCGCTGTCCGGCCCGACAACCCCACCGTTTTCGAATACTTCCGTAAAGACTTGAAGCGGCCTGCCACGGACGCCTGGGTAGTGGCCCCCAGCAACGGTTTCAACGGTATCGGTGAGAGCGGGAACCGTTCCTACGGCGACGGTTTAGGCGCGGGCGTGATTCTTCCCAAGCGCCTTCTGAATGCAGCGATTCTTTCCGGCGACAGCGCGGGTTTCGACCATATGCTCCGCGACAACTACGAGACGCCGCTCTATGCGCCCCAAATCGGCAGCAACAACTTCGAGCTTCAAAAAATGTCGGAGCTGTTGAAGGTATCCGTCTCGCAGTTCACGGCTCACGCGCGCAGCCTCGCCAGTCCTGACGAGCTCTCGGTATACATCGCCAAGCAACTGATGCGGCAACTGGCTCCCAGTCTTCTTTGGATCACGCTGCACGATATCGACGTGGCCCACGCCGGCGCGTTTTCGCTCTATATCGAGGGTATCCAGCGGTCGGACCGTTTGTGCGCCGAGATCTGGAAAACTATCGAGAGCGAACCGGCCTACGCCGGCAAGACTAATCTTTTTATCCTGCCCGATTTTGGCCGCGATGCCGACACCGATGCCGGCGGCAATGGCTTTCAACATCACCGCACCGGCGATCCCCTCTCACGGACGACGTGGATGATGGTGATGGGACCCGGCGTGCGCGAAAACGTGGTGATTGACCGCCCGGTCGAGTCGATCGACCTGGTACCGACGCTCGGCTCCATGCTGGGCTTCTCGCCCACACTTGCCAAGGGCCGGCCGCTGGTGGAGGTGATTTAGCATGTTGCCGGATCAACTCACGCCCGAAGATTTCAAGAGCTATCCGCCGCAAGCCCGTCAACTATGCATTACGCGCCTTCCGCTGTTGCGGCAACTGCCTTTGGCTTTTCTACCGCTGCTGTTGCGGGAACTGGCCGTCTACGACTGGAAGTTCCCGGTGGAGCGTCAGGACCTGGAATTCCAGCTTGGGTATCTTGCTTCGAAATCACCCGCCGAGCTGCGACACGCGATGGCTCCGTTTGCCGGGCTTCACCTTTCGCCAAACCTGGAAAGTTCGAACTGGGCCGGCGATCCAGCCCGATTTTCGGAAGAGTTGACCGCGCATCTTTGGGCGACCCATCAGATCGATACTTTTCGCGCTACGGCGGTGGACTACATCGGGACATTCGATGCGTCGAAGCCCCAGGAAACTCCGGCGCTGCCTCGTCTGGGAATCGTCATGATCGGACAGGGCGTTACCGCAAACACTTATCCTCTCTTCGGGAAACTGCGCCACCAAGGTGTCTACTTCAAAAACGTCAATCCGGAGAACGGCAAGCAGGCAATCTTCGACGCGATGGCCAAGCGGATCGCCGTCCATCCCGCTCCGTTCGGCCATTGGTACATCGACGGCGACAGTATTGAGCCGCTGGCCGGTGAAGGGCTCACGCGGATTTCCTACCATGCGCTCAGCCCCGTTCGGGACGCGCTGCTGAAACGAATGCAGAAGGTGATGCAGCGCGGCGGCGGAGGCCCGGAATTGCTGCGTACCCAGCTCGCCCAGATGACTCCCGAAGATGTCGGCATGAGCGGCACGGGCAACGATGCCGTCCTGAATCGTTTCCAGCTTAGTCTGCTGACCGAAGGCTCCGGCACACAAATTTTCAGTACCACTTTTGTGCAATGGTCGGCGCGGGAGGCGCTGCGCCGCGCCCAGCCGTTAACGCTTTTAGCGCGTTTCGCTCCTCGGCGGCGGGAGCAGTCGATGAATGAATTGATTTCGGGCATCAAGGACCCGCCCGGTACCGATCCTCAGAGTTCTCTTATCGATGGGGATATGGGCGCGTACTATACGTGGCTTAACGGCCAGCGCCTGTCCGGTGCGGCTCAGTCGTCCTTTCTTGTCTGGTTTGAAGCGGGGAGAGAAGCGGTCGCCCTCGGTCCCGCCATGCCGCGTGACGCTGAACAAAACCGCCCTGTCGATGTGGCCGCAATTCTGCGCCAAATAGTCTGATGAAGGCGCTAAGCTAGAGAGACGATTATGAGCAGCAACTGGGGACCAGCGGCAATCATCGTATTTGGCTATATTGTTGCTGCTTTCTGGCAGAATAAGCGCATTGACGACCTGAAAACATGGCTTGAATCCGAATTCAAGCACCTGAATGAAAAAGTCGACAAGCTGGACGGAAGAGTAAAGACGCTTGAGGATGCACGTACCTCTGGAGTGGTCGGAGCGCTCCACTAACCTTCCAAGCGATCCTTATCGATCGACATTCATCCCGCCACTCGCCGGTTTCGCCGCCGTAAGCTGGGCGTGAATCGTTCGCTGCTGTTTCGCCTTGTCTGTCTCCCCGAGCCGCTCATACACGCGTGCCAAATGATAATGCGGCATCGCCTCTTTGGGAGCCAACGCAACTGCCCGTTCCAACTCGGCGGCGGATTCTGGGTAATGGCGCTGCCCTTCAAGCAACTTCCCCAGTTCAAAATACGATGCCCAGTAATCGCCCTTCTCCTGTATGGATTGCCGCAGCAGCTTTTCCGCATCCATCGTGTCGCCGCCCGCCAGCTTGGCCTTGGCCAGCAGATATGCCGGCTCAAAGCGCTTGGGATATTTTTGATACCAGGCCTGATAGTCCGCCGTAATTGCCTGTAGATGGTCGCCCGCCTGTTCGAGTACTCTACCCAGAAATACATACGGCTGTGGAATTGACGGATCGATTGCAATTGTTTTCAGAAAAGCGGTAATCGCCTCTTCAAACCGGCGCTGCCCGTAACGGGCCACTCCCAAAGCCAACATGAGTTGCGCGTCCTTTGGATTCGCCTGCGAAGCCGGTTGCAGTACATCCGCCGCCGGGGAGAAATCGGCCTTTTCCAAAAGCGCGTGTGCATAGTCGAAGGCGATTGCTCCGTTTACCGGATCTGCTTTGTAGGCTTCGGCCAGATTATTCACTCCTTCGGCGGCTTTCCCGTTCGCCACCAGCGTGCGCCCGAGCAGGTCCTGGCTGGCCGCCGAGGGATTCGACTCTGCATTCTTCTTTGCCAGCGGCAACGCGTCTCCCGCATCGCTGGCATTTAAGTAAAGTTGCGCCGCCCGACCGGCAGCCTCGCGGTCGGCCGAAGAACTTCCGGCGTACACGGCCTCCAACTGTGCCGCCTTTTTGAAATCCTGCGCCTCCGTGTAGAAAATCGCGAGTCCATGCGCCACGGATGGATTGCCCTGGCTATACTGTGCTGCTTTGTCTGCGCTCTGGATCGCCTTCGTTTTACTGCCGAGTTTCCAATACACTTGCGCGAGCGATGCCCAGACGTAAGGATTCTGAGGTGCGAGCGTCGCTGCCTGTTGAAGATCCTGCTCGGCGGTTGAAAGATCGCGGTGCTGGAGGGCCACCAAGCCGTCCCTTAGCAGTTCTTTGGCTTCGGCCGGCGGAGGCGTTTGTGCGACGAGAAGGAGGGCAATAACAGCGAACACGTTCTGCTTGTAGCATTCTAGCGTGCAACATTTAAGGACGGCATCGCCACCCCTTGAAAGAATGCTATCCTTTACTGTAAAGAATTAAAGTAAAGATGCTACCATCCAGCACAATCAGCAGCAAGGGACAGATTACAGTGCCTCGCGAGATTCGGCAACGTCTTGGCCTCCAAGAAGGAGACCGCGTAGAGTTCGTGATCGACAATGGCCGCACTATTATTCAACCCGCACGAGGCCCCGGAAACCCTTTTCAGAAATATGTGGGAGCTCTGCCGACTTTTTCCAGTGCCGAGGAAGTCAATAGTTGGGTACGGACTCTGCGCGATGAAGAAATCGATGGGAGATGAGGACGGCGATCGACACGAATGTTATCTCTGCCCTGTGGTCGAACGGGTTAATTGCCGTCGCGGTGGCTAGGCGCTTAGGCGATGCAAAGTTGGAGGGAGGTCTTGTGATTGCGGGGCCTGTTTACGCTGAGTTGCTTGCCTATCCCAGTGCAAGCGTATCATTCGTGAATGATTTCTTGGCCGATACAGGCGTAGCCATTGACTTTGAGTTTCAGCCGCAGGCATGGCTCGAAACAGGACTTCGCTTTGCAGAGTATGCGAATCGGCGGCGCAGGTCTACGGGAGAAGCGCCCAAACGTTTGTTAGCAGACTTCATGATCGGAGCACATGCGGTGCTTCAAACAGACCGTCTCATGACCCTCGATCCAACTCGCTACCGGCAAGATTTTCCGGAGCTTCGGCTGATTTAGGCTTCCGGCGGGAAAAGGAAAGGGCGGATCGGCAAAATTGCTGATCCGCCCTTTTGTAAGTTAACTGGTAAACGTGATCTAGAATCGCAGCCGAAGCTGGAATTGAACGTGACGTTCGCTTCCCGCTTGCGTGCCGGTGATTCTTCCGAAGTTCGCATCCGACAGATAACCGTCAGGCGTGCCGAACTGGGGTGTATTGCCTAAGTTTGTGGCTTCTGCCCGGAATTCCAGATGGAACCGTTCGGTTAAGACAAAATCTTTGAACAACGAAAAGTCTACCGTTCGAGTAGACGGACCGTAGTTTGTATTCAGGCCGACATTGCCGCCGGTGAGAGGCGCTGGCGCGACGAAGTTCCCAACGTTGAACCACTCACCCGGATTGCGTCCGATTGACGGGGCGCTATTGGGGTCCGTCCCTGCCACCAGATCGGGCGCGCAGGCACTCCAAATACCTTGGCAACCATTGGTGCGGATCGTAAATGGCTGGCCGGTGCGGAACGAGGCGATTCCATTGGTTTGCCAGTTTCCTACCAGCGCTTGGATAAACGGATTCAGGTTTGCTCCATACGCCTTGCCCTTCCCGAACGGAACTTCGTAGTTGAAGCCGAGCGTGAAGTTATGCCGAATGTCCCAAGCGGCATTGGCGTAGGACGAATCCCAATTAGTCGGATCCTTTACGGCCCAGTTGGCTGAACCGCTCAGGGTCGTGCCGGAGTTTGCGAGAGCATGCCCATATGTATAAGCCGCGATAAACTGCAGTCCATTTGTCATCCGCTTCTGCAACTCCATCGTTAAAGCATCGTAGTTGCCGAAGCCGAAGGATGCCGTTCCGGAAACGCCGCCCAGATCGGAATAGGGCCGGAACGTATTTCCATTGACGTTTGGATCAATAGTACCCACATTTGGACTGGCGTTCGGGTCAGGCTGCAGGAGTTGATGCGACTGATGATTGCCGTCGTAGCTAGCCGTAAGGGCCATCTGTCCGGGCAATTCTTGCTGCACCGCAAGACTCCACTTCTGAACCATTCCGTTGCGAAAATCAGGATAAATTTCGCGAAGCTGTAACTGCGCCGGAATGCCGAAAACGTTCGTCGGAAATCCAGAGGAAAATTGTCCGGTTGCCGCCCCGTTGTTGAAGTACGGTACTGGCTGGAAATTTCCAACTCCCGCTGGACGGTTCAGGGTAGGCGAGTAGTTAAACGGCGCAGACTCGGCCCGCTGCGGGCTGCCACCCTGGTTCTCTTCGCCCCCGTAGTAGATGCCGTACCCGAGCCGGATCACCGTCTTCGGAAATATATTGTACGCGATACCGATGCGAGGGCCGAAATCTGTCTTGTCCCAAGGAATCATATACTGTCCGACTTGCCCGCGCACTACATTCACTTGCGGAAATGCGGTCGTGAATCCGTTCGGCAGCGGCGTGTTTTGATTTGGGCCTGCCGGGATTTCCAGGGTCTGGGTAGCGTCCACAAAATTGGACTGACGTGCGAACTTCTCGCCAATGGGTGAGAATAGCTCATACCGCAGCCCAATGTTCAGGGTCAGCTTCGGCGTTACTTTCCAGTCGTCCTGGCCGTAGAACGCCAATCCTAATTTCTGAGTGGAAATGAAGTTTGTTGTGGAAATCTGCCCAAAGTCGAGGCTCCCCAGCAGGAACGATGCGATTTCATCACCGGTATCCGTATTGAAAGAGCCAGTTTTGCCGCCCGCGTCTTTTGTGGTCAACGGCACTGCCGTCTCATTCTGGCTCAGGCCAATTTCCCCGTTCGAATACGGAAACTGAAAGAACGGAAATTGGATGGGACGAACCTCCGCGCCGAATTTCATCGAGTGGTTCCCCTTCGTGACAGCCACATTCTGGATGAAATCCCATTCGTTGCTGTATTCCGTGGTCGGCAGCCAGTCGTTACCGGCAAATTGAGTGTAGCGTCCGCCATCGATCTGCATCAGTCCGCCTCCGCTGCTTCCCGTGGGATCATACCCGCCGATTCCCAGCGCCTTAAATTCGTCGGTACCCGTGTTGTCCAGCGTCCGCTGCGTTACCAAGCGGCTAAAGCCAATACGAGTCTCCGTCAAAAGCGCAGGCGTCCAGGTCCTGGTATATCCAATTTGAGCATTTCGTCCCAAATCAGTTTCGCCAGTGCCATTGAAGGTCTCACCATCCAGTGCTCCTCCGAAAGGCGGAGTACTCGATTTAAGGGTGTTCGACCAGCTCAGGCTTCCGTACAAGCTGTCCTTCTCGCTAATTTGATAATCCATGCGCAAGTCGCCTTGATCGGTATTCAGGGCCCCAGGCGTCGAGAAGGAGTAGTCGTTCTGGGGATAGTTGCCGGCTGCAAAGGGCTGATTGGGAGCTGGAAACTCGCTGAGGAGCTTTGCCGCGGCAGGATCCCAGCGGTTCTGGGGAATGATGTTGTTCAGGAACGGAGTGCGAACAAGCTGGCCATTCACGGTGGTGGTGCTGGCGGGATCGTAGATCTGGTTCTGTCGGATCGGTCGGCCGAGCGCGTCGGTTCCGATCTGTGGACCAAGCAGCGAAGAAAAATCTCCATGCGTTTCCGCCGGAGTCGGAATCGTACGCAGACCGCCGTAACCGAGATTCAGTACAGTTCCACCGGCAGTCGCGAGGCGCGTGCCCTGGTAATCCGCGAAGAAGAACAGCTTGTCCTTGATGATAGGGCCGCCCAACGTGCCGCCGAACTGATTCTGCTTAAGCGTATTACGCTGTATGCCGGAAAAATTGTTCTCCCAGCTATTAGCGTTTAGTTTGTCGTTCTGAAAGACTTCAAAGATAACGCCATGGAACTGGTTGGTGCCCGATTTTAAGTTGACATCCAGAACGCCGCCTGCGCCGCGGCCGTACTCGGCGTTGGTTCCGGTGGTGAGTACCTGCACAGCACCCACTGCCTCAACGGACGGATTGATAACAGATGAATTTTGATTCAGGAAGTCAATGACGTTCACGTTATTGTCGACGCCATTCAACAAATAGTTATTCTGGCCATTCGAACGTACGCCGTTCGCGGAAAAGCCGCCGCCTCCGGCATCACGAGCGCCGTTCTCGGCCGGAACCACGCCGGGCGACAGGCGCGCCAGGAAGTTGAGCTGACGCTGACCGCCCAACGGCAGCGACGTTACTGCCTCTGGATTGATCGTCGCGCCGGAAGCTACGTTTTCCGTCTGTAGCAGCGGTGCGGCCGAGGTCACCTCAACGGTCTGCGACGATGCACCGACCTGTAAAGTAAGATTCACGGAGACCCGATCGCTCGGATTGACAATAATATTTTTCTGCTGAGATTTCTGGAAACCCGGCGCCGCAACTTCTACCGAGTAGGTGCTCGGCTTCAGTGCCGCACGGTTGTAGTTTCCAGATGAATCGGTTTTGGATTGATACGTAAGACCGGTTGCGTCTTCCGTAATCGTGACATTTGCATTTGGCACAGCCGCGCCCTGTGGGTCGGTGACTGTACCGGTGAGGGTTCCTAAATCGCGCTGCGCAAACGCGGCAGAGCTGACCAGGAACAGAGAAAGTACAACATAAATGAGACCACGCCAACGAAGCATAGTTCCCCCTCTCCTGCATGGAGATTAGATTTTAGAAGCTGGAGTAGAAGATATCATACCTTCGCACTAGTTACAAGATGTTTCATAATACTTTAGGTTGACTTGGCAGTACTGTCGATGTAGTACGCCAGCTTACGCTGGGATTGGCCTATATAATAGCCGCGATGAAGGCTCTCGCTGTTCTTGGACTGTCATTATTACTGATCCTCAGTGCAGCGGGACTGACGGCGAGCTTCCGGGCGAACTTTCACGACATCGCCGCGATTTCGGGAATTACGGGAAAGAACGTTTACGGCGGAGTACAGCGGAAAGATTACATTCTGGAAACCACCGGCAACGGCGCAGCCATTTTCGACTACGATGGCGACGGTCGGAACGATATTTTCATCGCCAACGGAACTCGCTTGCAGGGCCAATCGGGCCCAATCGGCCTCCCGCAGCTCTACCACAATGACGGCAACGGCCATTTTACGAATGTCGCGGCACAAGCGGGCTTGAAGCAGGAAGGCTGGGGGCAGGGAGTTTGCGTCGGTGATTACGACAACGACGGCCATCCCGACTTTCTGGTCACCTACTACGGCCACAATATTCTTTATCACAATCGCGGCGACGGAACGTTTGAGGACGTAACGGAAAAGGCGAAGCTGCCGGTCACCGGCATTCGTTACGGCTCGGGTTGCTCTTTCGTGGACTACGACCGCGACGGCAAGCTCGACCTTTTTGTCGCCAACTACGTCGATCTCGACTTGAAAAAGACTCCGCGCCCCGGCCAAACCGGCTTTTGCGAGTGGAAAGGCATCCCGGTAATGTGCGGTCCGCGCGGGCTTCCACTGGCGCATAACGTGCTCTATCACAATAACGGCGATGGCACGTTTACTGATGTATCGGAGCAGGCCGGCATCTTAAAACCTGGTGGCCGCTATAGCTTGGGCGTAGTGTCTGCCGATTTCGACAACGACGGCTGGCCGGACATCTACGTGGCATGCGATATGACCCCGAGCCTGCTATTTCACAATCTCCATAACGGAACCTTCGAGGAACGCGGCGTGGAAGCAGGCGTGGCCTATAATTTCGATGGCGCGCTGCAGGCCGGCATGGGCATAGCTGTGGCCGACTATGACGGCGACGGGCTTCTCGACATCGCTAAGACGAACTTTTCCGGCGATCTCACGTCGCTGTTTCACAACGACGACGGCAAATTCTTCACCGATGTCTCGCGCGAAACCGGGCTTGGCGCGCGGCAGTTTCTGGGGTGGGGAACCGCATTTATCGATGTGGATGACGATGGATGGCGCGATCTGGTCGTCGCCAACGGGCACGTCTATCCCGAGGTGCAAGGCAAGCAGCTAGGAGATACCTACCTGCAGCCAACCATTCTGTACCACAACTTGGGAAACGGACGCTTCAAGGACGAGACCGCCTCGGCCGGTCCGGCTTTTCAGGTATCGCGTCCCGCGCGCGGCCTAGCCGTGGGAGACCTGGACGGCGACGGCCGGCCCGAGATCCTGATCGTCAACATGAACTCCACCCCGAGCCTCCTCAAAAACAACGGCCCGCACGGCCATTATTTGAACCTATCGCTCACGGGAACAAAGTCGAATCGCAGCGCCATCGGCGCAAGAGTCACGGTCACAGCGGGCAGCCGCAAGAGAATCGACGAAGTGATGAGCGGCGGCAGTTACTACTCCCAAAACTCGTTTACGTTGCACTTTGGCTTGGGCGAGGCAACGCACGCGGATAAAATCGAGATCCGCTGGCCCAGCGGCATCGATCAGGTGATCGGTGAGACCGCCGCGGACCAAACATTGAAGATTACGGAGAAGGGCCAGTAGCGCTGACTATGCCTCACCGATCTTGACCACCTGTCCCGCTTGAATTCCTGCCAACATAGTAACTACCGCTCGATCCACACCGCCGCCCCACCCGGCGGAACCTCGCGTTTTCCCACCAAAATCTGTGCTCCTGCCGCGGCCGGAATGCTCTCGGTCTTGCTTGCGAAATTTGTCGCGACCCAGAATCCGTCGCGCCAGTTCACTATGAAGTTGCGATCAAGGTTTTCAGGGGCAGCGCCCGCTGATTCGTAAACACGATGCATCAAGGTGCGCTCCAGTTCGCCATCGAGCGTATCCACCCCGATGTAAGTGACCGTTCCTTTCCCCAGCTTATGTGTCACCGCCGCCGTCCGCCTGGGATTAGAACTGATCCGCATACTTCGCCAGCACTTCCGTGCCGGCATCTGGTTCCACATTTCGCCCCAACTTCCCCATGCGTAGCCCTTGCCACCCGCGGTGACCTGGCCGTTCACTCCCACCGGCAGCAAATCATAGAACGGAATGCGAGCCCCGACTAACGGGTAAATCTGTTGCGCCCACAACATCTCCGGCAGATGGCCGCGCCTATCTTTCTGGCCGCTGCGGCAGGTCAAAACCAGATGGCCTCCGTTCCGCTCATATTCAGTAAACCGATCGATGATGTTCTGGTCCATCAATTGATATGCCGGCGCGACCACGAACGGATACTTACTAAAATCGCGGTCCGGCGTGATCACGTCCACCGGAGCCATCATGCTCTTCAGCGCGCGGTAGTAGCGGAACCAATGCGCATCCGTGTCCCAGCGCACCGTTGCTTATGGTTCGAAATATCCCAACGATTGTCGTACGAAATCAAGAACGCCGTCTTACGCGCCGCATACGCTTTCGGCTCCTGCGCTTTGGGATCGTAATGCTTTCGCAATTCAACAACATCGCGCATCGCCTCCGCGTATTCGCGCCCACCCGGCGAAGGCGTCACGCCATCCGGCTCCACTACACCCTTGTGATACAACTCCGATCCATACAACGGCTGCCGGTAGCGGGATGTACAGACCATCCGTGCACCGGATCCAAACGCTTGCAAAAGCCACATGTGTATTGCTCCCGGCAGCGGCCACGGATTCACCGCGCCCCAATTGACCTGGCCCGGCTGCAGCTCCATCGGGCCCGACAAACCTGTAAAGGAAAGCATGAAATCATGCATGAAGCCCATCTCTTCCGCGCTTCCCAGCCGGAACCCGAGCGACCCTTCACCCAGTTCGCCATGTACCGGATAAAAGGTCCAGGTAAATACATCCAGCGTCTTTGCCGATAGATCCGGGTCGACATCCTCATGCATCGCCATGAAGTTCGTCGTAATCCACTGGTTCGTGCTGTACTGGCGAAGCACTTTGGCTTGCATCGCGATATAGTCAGCCGTTCATGCGCGAACCATCGCTTGAAATCGAGCACCGCATGAGGGCTCGGATCGGCCACCAGCGTCTCGGAGTTAGGGATCTGGATCTGCACTGAACATTAGATCATTTAGATTATCAAGCGAGAGCGGTCTACATGCCGCGAAACAGTGTATCGCTCTCGATCGAAAAAGATTGTACACGAAGTACATTCGTCTCCGATAGCTCGCCTTTAGAAAAATACATCCAGCAGCGTTTTCGCTCCGGCCAGATAACCCAGCAGATCTCCGTGCCTCCCAGGTGAATCCGGTCGCACTTATCGAACAGACTTCCGATCGTTTGCCCCGGAGACATGATCTCCACGCAAAGCAGCGCTGCTTCAGCCAGTTGACTGTCGATGTAGCGAGCAGACTCCGGCGCGACCGTGATATCCGGAACAAGCCGGTCTTCGTTGTTCTTGCCGCAAAGCACGTCCAACTCGGATAGTACTTCACACGCAATTCCATGTGCTTCCTGCCACTTTGCAAGAGCGACAATCAGGCGGGCTTGCACGATGGCATGGAGTTTCTTCGGCACTGGCTTTTGAATCTCAATTCCGCCGATCAGCTCCACATGGTAAGCCGGTTCTGTCACTATGGCGCTCATGTCATCACTTCCCGCCTCTCTTGCTAGCTTCTCACGTACAATCAAACGGATATATGTATCGTGCCGCACTTTGGTTGCTTCTCTCGTGCATGGGCGTCTGTTCCCTTTCCGCGCAATCCATCCGCTTCCTTCCAGCAAAAAAGATCTGGCTTCTGACAACTTCGCAGAACTCCTATGCCATGGGTCTCGGTCCCGACGGCCAGTTGGAGCACCTCTATTGGGACGCTCCGCTGTGGCGCGCCGATGATCTGCAAGCCGCCACGCCGAAACACGATATCTCCTCATTCGGTCCCCACCAGATGCTCGAAAACGAGGAATATCCGGGCTGGGGCGGCCCCCGCTACTACGAGCCTGCTCTCAAGATCACCCGCAACGACGGCGACCGCGACTTGGTTCTGCACTATGTCTCGCACCACATCGACGGCGACCTCCTCGATATCACTCTCAAGGACATCCGCGACGACGTCGACGTCACGCTGCACTATCGCGTTTATCCAAGCGTCGGCATCATCAGCCGTTGGTCCACCATCACCAATCACACCAAGCAAAACTTCACCATCGTGAGTGCGCAGTCCGCTACCTGGTACATGCCGCCGGGAGACGGCTATCGCCTCAGTTACCTCAGCGGGCGCTGGGCCGCGGAAACCCAGCTCAACCGCGAACCGATTCACGAAGGCATGAAAGTCATCGAGAGCCGCGAAGGCCACACCAGCCATAACTTCAATCCCTGGTTTGCGGTCGATGACGGTAGCGCCACGGAACAACATGGGCGCGTATGGTTCGGCGCGCTCGCCTGGAGCGGCAACTGGCGCATCTCCGTCGAACAAACGCCCTACCGCCAGGTGCGCGTCACCGGCGGCCTGAACTCGTTCGATTTCTCCTATCCGCTCAAGCCGGGCGAGTCCCTCACCACGCCTCAATTCTATGGTGGCGTCGCACAGCACGGATTTGGCGAAGCTTCTCGCTTGTTGCACGATATGGAACGCGCCTACATTGAACCGCACGGGTTGAAGGCCCGCGTTCGCCCCGTGCTGTACAACTCCTGGGAAGCTACTGGCTTCAACGTGAACGAGCAAGGCCAAATGCAGCTCGCCGAAAAAGCATCGAAACTCGGCGTGGAACTCTTCGTCATGGACGATGGCTGGTTCGGCAAACGTAACAACGACCGCGCAGGCCTCGGCGATTGGACAGTCAACCCGCAGAAGTTCCCGCACGGGCTCAACAATCTGATCTCCTACGTCAATCGCCTTGGTATGGGTTTCGGGCTATGGGTAGAGCCCGAAATGGTAAACCCTGATAGCGATCTTTATCGCGCCCATCCCGACTGGGTGATGAATTTTCCAGGCCGCCCTCGCAGCGAACTCCGCAACCAACTCGTCCTGAACCTCGCGCGCGACGACGTGAAGGAGTACATCTACGGCTTTCTCGACAAGCTCGCCACCGAGTACAACATTCGCTACTTCAAATGGGACATGAACCGAACCTTCTCCGAGCCCGGTTGGCCGGAACAGCCGTCGGCCGATCAACAGAAGCTCTGGGTGAAATATGTTCTCAACCTGTACGACATCATCGACCGGCTCCGCGCCAAGCACCCCGACCTGGAAATCGAGTCCTGCTCGGGCGGCGGTGGCCGTGTGGATCTGGGTATTCTGCGCCGCGTCGAAGAATTCTGGACCTCCGATAACACCGAAGCCTTCGACCGCCTCCGCATTCAGGAAGGCTTTTCGCAGGCCTACTCAGCAAAGTTCATGTCCGCCTGGGTGACAGACGTACCGAATATGAACAACCGTAGTACGCCTCTGGAATATCGATTTCTAGTAGCCATGCAGGGCGCTCTCGGCATCGGCGCGAACCTTAATAAGTGGTCAGATGCGGACACGCAAATTGCGAAGAAGATGATCGCGGTCGACAAGCGCATCCGCGACACGGTCCAATTGGGCGACCTCTATCGCATTCTGTCGCCGCGCACCAACGATACCAGCGCGAATGAATACGTCTCCCGCAGCGGTGGCCAAGCGCTCCTCTTTGCCTTCCGCCACTCACAGCAGTACAACACGCCTCCGCCCACCATCTATCTACGCGGTCTCGATGAACATGCGGTTTATCATCTCGAGTCCATCGACGGCAAACTTATGGATAAAAGAGAAGAGCTGAGCGGCGCGTATCTGATGCACCACGGACTTAATTTCAAGTTGATCGACGATTACGACAGCACGCTGGTGATTCTACAAAAGCAATGACCTTCGATCTCGGTGTCTGGCAGGTAAACGGTTCGATTACCGCGGCGGAAGCATCAGGCATTTACGCGAGCTTCTGTCGCGGAGAAACACCGGTGCGCGTATTACGAAACAGTCCCGCTGTGGAGGCTTTCTACGAAGACCTGATGGAGAAATGGCCGGATACCGTCGACAGGAATCTCTCCCCGTGGTCAGGTCCCCTCCACCATTCCAGCAGTCATGTGCTTATGTCCTGCGTATGGTCTAAAGCTGAAAGTGTCTACTCATTTGTTGCAGAACTGGCAGCAAGCCACGAGTTGGTTCTTTTCGACCCGCAATCCGAAGAAGTGTATTTGCCCGAAAGCACAGATGAATAACCAACCGGCGCAACAGGCTTAACATGTGCCGTAATAATGAAGGAACAAATGTCACTCAGCCCAAAAGCCATCGTGGCCCTCATCACCTTCCTAGTGCTCTGGATTATCTGGTGCTTTTTCGTCATCAACGTAATAATGCCGTGGGTCGAGATGCGTCTCGCCATCTGGCATTGGCTAACGTCCTGGATACTCTGCCTGCTTCCACCGGTTGCCGTAGCCGCCGTAATAACAGCTCGCGTGAGAAAAGGCAGGCTTTAACTCACCATCGCCACATCCTACGTTTGGTAATCAGGCTTCCCTTGGTGCAAGAAGCTAAAGTCGTTATCGATCATCTGAAAGTGTATCGGCGGAGTCCCCGCTAGCCGCTTTTTTGGATCGAACAGCATCACCGGCAACGTAAGATGCGCCCGGAATCGCAACGCCTCCAGCGCCTCTTGTCCGGCCTTCAAAGCCGAACAGGCCGTGATCTCGCCCGCCCGAGTATTCTTGTATGCGGTATGTACCGCCAAAGCATACAGCGCCTTCCAGTCTTCCATGCCATCTCCAACAACCCAGCTATCCGCCACGCGCGCCTGCCCCGGCGGAAGGCTTAGCACGAAATAGCCCGTAGGTCGGCCATCGCGGTGCGCCAGATACAACTCGTGCCGAGCCGTCGGACAATCCTGTAAATAACGGAAGAGTTCAGGCCCGCGCTCGCATGCCGTAACTTTCGAACTAGATCGCGGCAAAATTTCCGCCGGAATCTGCTCGGGAGCAATCCGTTCCGCCGACCACCCACCCGGCGCTTTCACGCCCGCTCGCCTCGACCACAAAAAATTACGGACCAGACGCGCCGGTAGCTTAAAATCTCTCTGGGAGTGAGTCCGGAATTGTCTCCATGCATGCAACGGCCGTGAATAATATTTGATCTCGCCCACGGGCCGGTAGCCGGTTTGCGCAATGACTTTTTGCGCGACCTCCGTCCCGCCAATGCAGCAGGAAATATCTCCCATAGTCCGCATTTGCCGCAACAGCAATGCCCCTAGACCGGGTATATCGGAGCCGGCGGCCCAGTCAATGGGATGAACTCCGCTGATTACCTGACCATTTGCAAATAGGCGAAACGGCCACGCACAAGCATGTGCCGCGTAACTGTTCTGGTTCGTGTAAACAAAGCTGCGCGATTCTTCGCCGCATTTTTCATCCGCACGCCGCTGATAGTACTTCCAATGCAGGTGTTCGGAGTTCACCAGCGGCATATTCAGCGAAGTCTCAAAAATAGCGGAGAGAAACGACCGTACTGCCTCTTCCTCCTCTGGACGGGTTGCGCGAAAATCGAGCTTCATGCCTGGATATAGACGGTCCGCGTAAACTCGCGCAGCAGATCGTAGCCATCCCAAAATCGGCTAAAGTTCAAGGCCTGCCCCATCGGCACCATGCGATCGATGCCTCTACCGTTTAGTAAGATCGCGAGTTGACGCAGTTCCCCGCCGTCAAAACCAAAATGTGTAAGCGTTTGGTCTCGCCGCACAATTAGCGGAACGACTTCGTGCATATCCTTCGCATAGGCCTGAAATAACAACCCGCCCCCGCAGTGCTCCCGGTTCAAGCTCGAAACCTGTTCGAGCGTCAGTACCGCACATTCCGGCCCCGCTTGAAGGAACTGAATCACTGGCTGATCCAAAATCGCCCGGTAGGCAAATGTGAGCTTGTTCAATTTCGGGCCGGTCGCAAGCGCATATTGCTTCCTCGCCACCTCTTGCTCCAACTCGCCATAAAAATAGCCACTCGCTCGTTCGCAGTCTTTCTTGTCGCCCGTCCAAATCACCACGCGGGGCGAAGAGCAAGCCATCTGATCGAACCAAAACGTATCGTTGTAAAACCGCCCCGCAAGCGCCTGGCGCTCGGTTTCGTTCATCTCCAAATAGACACCGGCTTTCACGACGGCCAGCGCATACCGGTCAGGAAAGGTCAATTCTTGTCCGTGCGGTGGAAGCGGTATGGCTCGAATGGTGTTTACCGTCGCATCGCCGCCCCAGATCACCCGCACATCGGCCACAGCGGAGATTGCGGCCGTGATCTCCCGCTCACGCCCATAGCGCAACATCGCGGTGTTCTGCGCCACTGCTGGATCGCTTTCGGCTGCCACCGAGTTAAAAATTCGGCAAATCACCGATGAAGCATCCGCCGCCCGTTCCGACAGACGAATCACGTTCGTGTTTCCCGTGACGACCGACAAAATCCAGGAGTAAATAAAAATCGTGTCCACGTTCGATGGCGGCACATGAAACACCAGCCCTCGCGGCATCAGGAGTGCTGTCTCGCTCTGCAACGCTTCAAACTCCGCCTTCATGCGCGTCAGTTCTGATTTCCTCATCCAAAACGCTAGCGCCTGCAGTTCGGGATAACGCCGGGCTTCTCCGTCACGGAACAGTGCCGTGGAAAAACGCGCGCAAAAGTCAAGAATGCCGTCGCTGAACGGCGTTGCACGTCCCTGCGGATCGCTGAGTCGTTTCAGCAATACTTCGAGTTCGATGGACTCCTGCTTGGGAACAATCTGCGCGACGGTCATCTAGGCTACCTGGCTCGCATGAACGTCGCTGCATCCACGCAACTCTGTCTTCGGCACTCGGCCGATTACCGAAAATCGCTTTCCTCTGCGCCTACAGGTCGAATCATCAATGCCGTGAACCACGCCCAGGTCCTCAGTGAGAATAGAATGCCCTGGATAGCTGAGAGGCAGCACACTCAATACCTGGATAACCCCCGGAGTGCCCACCGGAGCCGGCTCCAACGTCACGGGATCGCGGACAATCACGTCGGCAAAATTAGGCGGATACAGATAACCGTCCTCGCCCTCTACATAAACGCTTCCCACTTGCTCCACCATGCCGTAAAAATTGTAAATGCGGTGTAATCCCGTGGCTTCCTTGAATCGCCGCTTAAACTCGTCATTACTCACTGCCATTTCCTGCAGCTTCTTCCATCCGCCGCTGTGCAGCAAGATTCCGTTGGACAGATCGAAATCTTTGCCAACCAGATTGCCGTAAAGATATTGCCACACCATAAAGGTGAATCCAAACATCAGGAACGGACGGCTACCGAAGCGTTCGAGAAAGCTGCGCAGGCCCGCCTCATCCAACTCCATATTCTCGTCCAGCGCATAAAAATGCTGCCGCCCGAAGTTCATCATTCCCAGCAGTCCCGCTGCGCGTGCGCTGAATCGTTTGCGATCCTTCAATAGAGCCGATGTCTCAATCAAAATCATCGGCAGGCGCTCCCGCCCCAGTACATGCCCGATGATATTGCCCAATGCCGTGGTCTGCCGCATGGCCGTCTCTTTATCGAGGAAAATCTGGCTAACCTGCTGTCCTGTCGTTCCGCTCGAAGTCATCGTCTTGAACACGCTTTCAAGCGGAATGCTCCGCAAAGCATGACTCTTGAACAACCCGACCGGTAAATAAGGAACTTCTTCTATTGTCTTAGCCGCTTTCTCCGCGCACGTAACCCTCAGCAACTTCGAGTATTCCGCGCAGTTTGCGTCATGACGCGCCGTGAGTGAATTCAACTCCTCCAACAGCAATCTTTCCTTCTCTGCCTGTGGAAGGCTATACTGCTGGGCTGCCAGCAAAGTCTCGAAACTCATGCGTGCTGCCCTAGCTCTTGATAGTTGATCTTTCCGTTCGCATTCAAGGGTAGTTGCGTAATGCGCCGGAACTCAAATGCTCCGATGTGAATCTTCAAGCGCGAAGACAACTCCTTTCCGTATTGAACAAAAGCTTGATTGTCTCCGTGTTCGCAATAGATAATCAGTTTTTCATCTCCGGAGATCACTGCCGTCGGGCCATAGGGACGCAGCATCTCTTCCACTTCATCCATGTTCAGCCGCAGTCCCAGTACCTTCGCGTCGCGCTTGCGCCGGCCCGTTAGAAATAAATATCCGTCGGCATCCAGATAGCCCAAGTCGCCCGTCCGCAAAGTGCCGTTCAGTTCGTCTCCTAATGCAAGATCAGTCCGGTCATTTGCATATCCCATCATCACGTTCGGGCCGCGATAGAACACCTCGCCTGTAACTCCAGGCTCGTTTGTCAGCCCCACCTCGGATTCAACCGCCAAGGCTCCGTTCTCGATTGCTTGCCCGGCCGAGCCGAGCTTCTCGGGCAGCATGCCCGAAGGCAAGATGCAGATCCTTGCCGCCGCTTCCGTTTGCCCGTACATCACGTAAAGACGACCGCCCCGTTCCGTCATCAAAGTGTGAAAATGGGCCACCATGTCCGTATGCAATTTGCCGCCTGCTTGCGTCAAAGTGCCTAACGAAGGCACGTTCAATTTATTGATATCAAGCCGCTTCAGAATCTGATACGAATAAGGGACGCCTGCCCACGAGGTACACGCTTGCTCGCGGAAAATGCTCCAGAAATCCGACGACATCAAGCCAAGGTTTGTCAGTACGATCGCCGCTCCAGCCGCTAGATGGCTATTGACCACCGACAAGCCATAGGAATAATGAATCGGTAGCGACGTAATCGGCTTTTCATCGTTTGTGATTTGAAGCCCGGCTTGAATGGATGCCGCGTTGCTCTCGACGTTCCGCCGTGTCAATCTGACAAACTTCGGAGTCCCCGTGCTTCCCGATGTCGAGAGTAGCAGCGCCAACTCCGGATGAAGCGAATCGGCCCGCTCCGTGTCGCTGCTCCAGACGTACAAAGGAGGATCGCCCACCGACGCTTCGCTATAAGACCACTTCATTCGATCGATACCGAGATTGAGCGTGGGAACCGAACCGATGATAAACTCCGGCTCGTAAAGCTCGATCAGCCGTTTTTTAAACTCCGGCGCTAGTTCCTCATCGAGCAACGCCACGGCATGTCCGGCCTCAATCGCTCCCAAGTAGCCGATCACCGATGCCACATCGTTCCGGCAAAACAGAAAAAAGAGGGCTTTCTTCCTGCTCGCGAACGTCTTAGCTGTCTCTTGAACCGTCTCGCACAACTCGGCGTACGACCATGTCCGTTTGAAATGAGAGTCGTACAAAGCGGGAGCGGAAGAACTCCTCAACGCATCAGGAATCAAAAACATGTAGTAGGCGTTCCTCCTTAAAGCACCATGCCGCCGTCAACCCCGAGCACCTGCCCCGTGACATAAGAAGCCAAATCGGAACAGAGAAAACCAATCACGTTGGCGACTTCTTCCGGTTCGCCTAACCGCCCCATCTTGATGTTTCCAATGCGCTCCTCCAGTTTCGTCTGCGGAAGTTCCTTCAACAAATCCGTGCGAATCATCCCCGGAGCGACTGCATTCACCCGGATGCCTTTCGGCGCCAGTTCCTTAGCCGCCGAGCGCGTTAAACCAATCAAGGCCGATTTTGAAGCCGAGTACACCATCTGTCCCTCACTCCCGGCCTGCCCGACAATGGATGCCAAATTCACAATCGCTCCCGACTTGTTGCGTGCCATCAGCCTTGCCGCTTCCTGCACGTGATGAATCACCGCAATTGTATTTAGTTCAAACGTCTCGCGAATCATCTCCTCCGCCATCATGCCGATTACGCCATTGCGCAAAATACCAGCGTTGTTCACCAGGATGTCCAATCGCTTGTGCGTTTGGAATATCGATTTATAAGCATCTTTAATCGCCGCCGGTTCCGCCGCATGGAAAGAAAGCCCCATCGCCGGAACGCCAAAGCGCTCCTTGATCTCCGCTACTCGCGTCTCCAGCAGTGCAACATCCGAGTGCCCGTTCAACACCAGGCTCGCGCCGCTTTGCGCCAGCACCTGCGCTGTCGCCCAACCTATTCCCTTCGTCGATCCCGTAACGAAGGCGATCTTGCCCTCAAGCTGCAAACGAGACGCCATGGTTGGAAACGATTTCCCGCGCTTTCCCAAAGCTACTCATCCCAATCACCTCGTCGGTGTCGAGCATAATGTCAAAAGCAGCTTCGATCTCTGAAATCAGGGCCATGTGCGCCGCCGAGTCCCACCCCTCCGTATCGCCATACTTCGCATTCTCGAAATCGGAGTCGGCCGGCATTCCCAGCGCCGTCTGGAAGGCTTGTTTTAACTTTTCGTTCGCAGTCATTTGCTCTGTTCAATCGTCTGTGTACGCGCACAGATAGCTCATGCTCTCTGTCCACGGTTGCTACTAGTTTATCGGTCGAGGCCGGAAAAAACTTTAGGCTGGATCAGGTAAAAATCTTACGCGATGAAAATTTACGCTCGTGTAACACCGACGCGGAAGAATTAAGCCGCCCTCACGCCCGCTAGCAACTCGGCGAAGTAATAGTCCGGCAAGCCCGATTCGGACCCCAGGCGCTTCAATTGGAACGCATCGGTATCCGCACCGATCCGGTTCATGCCCGGCACGGTCGTCACCGCTGTCCGAAAGCCACTTTCCCGTGTCAGGCGAAGGGCGTCTGCTCCAATGTCTTCATTCCGCCCATTCGGATAGCAGAAATGGAGCACTGGCCCACCCAGTTCCTCCTCCACCCGCTTCTGTGATCCGCGGATCTCCTCTTGGAGCTCCTCCTGGCTATCCACAGTAGACAGAATAGGATGCGTTTTCGTGTGTGCGCCAAACTCGACATTCGTCTTTGCAACCCGCCTCACTTCATCCCAACTCATCGCCTCGCACCAGTCGGGGGCCTCAGGAGGAAGTGTCACGCGCAACTGGTGCACGAAACGCTCAATTTCCGTCCGGCGTTGCGCGTTCGTCAGCATTTTTAAATCCAGCGCGATCCGGTGCATCTGCGCATATTCCTGCCCTTTGAGGACGGGCGACACGCGCCGTTCGCCGCTTACATGGAGCTCAAACTCGCGCTCAGCGGTCTTCTGGAGCGCATATTGAACCTTGTCCCACCAATTCCAATCTCGCCGGTCCAAAAAATCGCTCACCAAAAAGACCGTTGTCGGAATCCCGAACTCATGAAATACGGGATACGCGTTGAGCAGGAAATCGCGGTATCCATCATCGATCGTGACCGCCACGGCATTGGATGGCAGTTTTGCCCCGCCCGCAAGCGCATCGCTCACCTGCCTCATCGAAACAGGCGTATAAAAACGCCGTATATGCTCGCACTGCTGTCGCAATCCCGACCGATCGGCCGGAAAATTGTGGTACATCAAGATGCGGAGTGCGCTCTTCGACCGAGCGCGAAAGGCTTGTATGCCCCCAAACGAGTGCAGGCCGGTCCGCAATATAGACTTCGCTAGACTCAATCGCTCAGATGGTAGCATCCAGGTTCAATCCCAACAATCGGCCTAAAAATATCCTGTATTCCGCTCAATAACTTAGAGAAAAACCCGCACTTTTGGCTGCACATCCTCAAGTAATATCCCGTGCGAAAGGATTCTCATGTTTAAAAAAGTGTCTCTAGCGGCATTTACCCTCCTGCTGGCCTCCTTGACGGCCCGATGTCAGCAACCCGCTACTACCTCTATTCCCATGAACAACGTCTCCGGCCTAAGTGCCGTCATTGGGCAATTGAACACCTCCATCGCCAACCTCCAGTCCGCTATCAACGGACTGAATGCCACCACCAAAATCACTGGCGAGGTTGTAGGTGGAACCATTAACGGCTTGAACGCCGTGTTTCAACTGAAATATGTACCCTCGCCGGGGCAGGGCGTGCTCGTCTATCGGAACGGCATCCGGCAGGCTGTCGGCAGTGATTATACGCTTTCGGGGACCACTATCACATTCGCCACCGGAGCCATTCCCCAGATAGGCGATGCCGTGCTCGCCGACTACGTGACCGCGCCGCAGGCCCTTCCTAGTGTGCCGTCGCTTGCGTTCGGAAATGGCGCCCTTTACGCTCCCGCCACTGTGCAGACTGTTACGTTTAGCAATCCCGGCCCCGCAGCCGCCGTCTTCTCCAGTTGGACACTCGTCGGCTCCAACGCCGCAAGCTACTCCATCTCAACAAACACTTGCGGCCTCTCTCTAGCAGCCGGCGCCACTTGCAACGTTGCTATAGCTTTTAACTCGTCGCAAGTGGGACCGCTCGCCGCAACGCTCGTCGCAAACGATAATGCCGCAGGCTCGCCGCAGATGGTTTCCCTGTCTGGAACCGGCGTGCTTGTAATGCCTTCCAGCTGGGCCAGTATCGTTTCAGCAACGAACGCCTCCTGCGTTGACGTGGTGGGGCAGAATGTGTCCAACGGCTCGGCCACCAGTTTGAATTCCTGCGACGGACTTACCAGTCAAGCGTTTCAATTCGCGCCTGTTAGCGGTGGCTACGAAGTCACTGAGCAAAGCAGCAATATTCAGCTCGACGTCACTGGCGGCCCCAATAACTACGCCGACAATTCCGTCATTGGGTTGTACAGTTTCTGGGGCGGTTCGAACGAAGTTTGGAACACCCAACCCACCCCCGACGGTTTCTTCATCGTTACGGTCAACAACAGCGGAAAGTGCATGACCGCCACTGGAACCTCGGTCGTCACCGACGCATGCTCCGGAGCCACGTCGCAGAAATGGAGCCTCATTCCCGTCTCCCACTAAACGGTAAGGCAGTCGTTTCTAAGCAGAGGGGAGACCGTCATTTGTAACGGCCTCCCCACCTCATTAGTAAGCTTGTATCCCTTCAGGATTAGTAAGCTTGTATCCCTTCAGGATTAGTAAGCTTGTATCCCTTCAGGGCCTCCTTCTCTACAGATTTTCTCCGGAGAGTTTGCATTAAGCGAACTCTGAACAAAAATCCGCGTCGCCGAGTCTATAAAATTCGGCATGATCAACGACCTCTGGTACAAAGATGCAATCGTCTACTGCCTCTCCGTAGGCGCCTACATGGACGCCAACGGCGACGGAATCGGTGACTTCAAGGGCCTGGTGCGAAGGCTCGACTACCTGCAAGGACTGGGAGTCACCACGATCTGGCTCATGCCGTTCCAACCTTCTCCTGGCCGGGATGGCGGCTACGATATCGCCGACTACTACGGCGTGGACCCCCGCTACGGAACGCTCGGTGATTTCGTGGAATTTTCCCACGCCTGCAAGGAACGCGGACTGCGGGTTCTCATCGATCTGGTCGTAAATCACACCTCCGATCAGCATCCCTGGTTCAAAGATGCCTGCGCCAACCCCAATTCGGAATACCGCGACTGGTATGTCTGGTCGAAGAAAAAACCGAAGCATGCCGCCGACGGCATCGTCTTTCCCGGCGTGCAGAAATCCACCTGGCAGTACGACGAAGCGGCCAAGGAGTGGTACTTCCACCGCTTCTTTCACTTTCAACCCGACCTGAACACCGCCAATCCCCAAGTCCAAGCAGAAATCCTCCGCATCATGGGTTTTTGGATTCAGCTTGGCGTGTCCGGCTTTCGCATGGATGCCGTGCCTTTCGTGATCGCCCGTAAAGGCGTCGACATCACGCAGCCTGTCGAGCAATACAACATGCTGCGGGAATTTCGTGAGTTCCTGACCTGGCGCGAAGGCGACGCCATTATCCTCGCCGAAGCAAACATTTCGCCCAAAGTCGATATGGAGTACTTCGGCAAAGAGGGTGACCGGCTGCAAATGATGTTCAATTTTCACGCAAACCAGGCGCTCTTCTACGCTTTGGCCACCGCTGATATCCGTCCGCTAACCGATGCTCTTAAAGCGACAAAGCCCCGGCCCACGACCGCCCAATGGGGTCAGTTTCTTCGCAATCACGATGAATTGGATCTGGGGCGACTCACCCCGGAGCAACGGGAAGCCGTGTTCGCCGCCTTTGCTCCCGAAGAAAACATGCAGCTCTATGGACGCGGTATTCGCCGCCGCCTTGCTCCCATGCTGCAGGGCGACCGCCGCCGCCTGGAATTGGCTTACAGTCTAATGCTCACCATGCCCGGTACGCCCGTCATCCGCTATGGAGACGAAATTTGCATGGGCGAAGACCTGGACCTTCCCGAGCGCGAATGTGCCCGCACGCCCATGCAGTGGTCCCCCGAGCCCCACGGCGGATTCACCCTTAGCGATAAGCCCTACATGCCCGTGATTACCGGCGGCCCCTACGGCTTCGAGCACGTCAATGTCGCTGACCAGCGCCGTAACCCCAATTCATTTCTCAACTGGTTTGAGCGCGTGATCCGCATGCGAAAAGAAATCCTGGAGATCGGCTGGGGCGACTTTGCCGTGCTTCATACCAGTAATCCCGCAGTGCTGGCCATGCGCTACGATTGGCGCAACAACTCCGTCCTCCTAGTCCATAACCTCAGCCCGGTCGCCTGCGAACTCTGGCTCGATCCCGGTGTCAATGACGAACGTGGTCAGCGCCTCATCAACGTTCTATCAGGAGATCACAGCACGGTGGCCAACGGCGAGAAGCACTGCATTCTGCTGGAGCCCTACGGTTATCACTGGTACCGCGTCGGCGGCCTGGATTATCTGCTCAAACGAAGCGACTTTTAAAGCCCGTCCTATTTCGGAAGAAACAGCAATCCCAACTGGTAATCGGTGAACTCGCCGCTGCTCGTCAGCGTGAAGATCGACGTGATGAATCCCTGCGCCGCCGCGAATTGCCCCTCGCCTCCCTCCACTTTCCAGCTAGAAGTGGCCGTCATCGTCCCCGCCTCAATCGCGGTATTGACGTGTCCTTCTTGAATCGTCCGCAGCCGTAGTACATGTTCGCTCTCTTCGCCCAGCGTGATCGTCCCGCTGCCTTGGAAGGAGCCCGCGCCCGTCAACTGGAACTCAGTCTCCAGAAATGCAAGCTGCCCATCGGAAGCCTCTAGCTCCGATTCAATACCCGCCTCTCGAATGTGCGTATGAAGCACCGAACTGGTCGCGCTGGCCGTCGTCCGCAGCACCTTTGTGTCAGAGGTCACAGGCGACGTCTGTCCCCGAAAATGCATCGTATAGAAAATCTTCTTCATAAAATCGGCAAATCGGCCACTGCCCGGCCAAATACCAATCTACGCCTTGCCTCGCATTGCGCAAGAATACCTTGACATCCTAGATAACCGGCGCCTACGCTGATATCTAGCATGCCTAGGTACCGCGAATCCGCTCCCGGGGACGCCGAACTCCTCCAGGGGACACTCGATATGTTGTGATCCTCAAGGTGGTTGCACTCGGGCCGATCCACGGATATGCAATCGCGCAGCGTATCCAACAGATTTCAAGAGAAGCGCTGCAAATTCGTCAAGGATCTCTTTATCCCGCGCTCTATCGGCTGGAGAGCCGAACGTGGCTTAAATCCGAATGGAAGACGACCGAGGGTGGCCGCGAAGCGAAGTTTTACAGTCTGACCAAAGCAGGCCGGCAACAACTGGACTCCGAGACGGCAGGCTGGAAGCGGCTGTGCAAAGCGATTTCATTAGTTCTCGAAACAGCAGAGTGAGGAATAAAAGATGAAGTGGAACTCCTGGCTTAAGCGGCGGCGTTGGGAACGGCGGATGGATGCCGAGTTTCAGTTCCATCTCGACAACCAGATCAAGGATTACGTGAGTCAGGGAGTCAGCCGGGAAGAGGCGGAATTCCGTGCTCGCCGCGATCTCGGCTCGGTGGATCTTGCGAAAGAGGAGTGCCGTGATCAAAGGCCTTTGGAATCGCTCGCTCGTTTCTTCCGGGACATTCGTTACGCCTGTCGCAGCTTGCGGAAAAGCCCCGGATTCGTCGCGGCCGCGGTCTTGACCCTTGCGCTCGGCATCGGGGCAAACACCGCCATCTTCAGCGCACTCGAAGGCGTTGTTCTGGCGCCCTTGCCCTATCGCGAGCCGGACCGCCTGACCCTCGTACTGCTGTACAATCGAGCTCTTAAATACGCCACCTATCTCTCGTACCCCGACTTCTAAGGATTGGCAGCGCAATGCTCGCTCATTCCAGCAAATCTCCGCGTTCACTCAGCACGATTATGATCTGACGAGTCCCGGAACTCCTCAGCATCTTACCGGCCAGGAGATCTCCTCGGGCTTCTTCAATACTTTGGGCGTGAAATTAGCTCTCGGGCACGATTTCTCGCCGGAGGAAGACCGGCCCGGCGGCGCTCCCGGCGTCATCATCAGTAATCGTCTGTGGAGAGACCGGCTTGCCCGCAGCCCAGCGGTACTCGGCAAACCCATCACCTTGAACGGAGCCGACTATACGCTGGTTGGAATTCTCCCGCCAGGGTTTCGTTTTGGGCTCCAACCAGAGGATGTGTCCACCGATGTCTATACGCTGCTTGGGCAGGGCGATCCACTGACCCTCCAGAACCGCGCCGTCCACAACATCGCGTGTATCGCGCGCTTGAAATCTAACGTGGGCATAGGACAGGCTCAAGCGGAAATGAACACCGTGCAGGAAGCTATCGATCGGCTCTACCCCAGCACGGAGCGAGGCCACGGAACATTCATCATTCCGCTTAAGCAGGAATTCGTCGGCGACGTGGGCCAAACGCTTATTCTGCTGCTGGGCGCTGTGGGACTTGTCTTGCTAATCGCCTGCGCGAACGTCGCCAACCTGTGCCTCGCCCGTTCAGCGGCGCGCGCTCGCGAGTTCGCCGTTCGGCTGGCGCTTGGCGCAACCCGCGCCCACATCTTGCGCCACTTGCTTACCGAGAGTGTGCTCCTTTCGCTGGCAGGCGGAGTGCTAGGGCTGGCAGTGGCCAAAGGGGGTCTTACCGCCGTGCTCGCTGCCGTCCCGGGGAGCTTGCCGCGTAGCGAAAACATTGGCATCGATCCTTACGTTCTCTTGTTCGCTTTTGCAGTCTCCATCGCGGTTGGAATTCTATTCGGTCTCGCGCCCGCTTTGAAAAGTTCAAACCCCGACCTTCAAACCGCGCTAAAGGAGGGGAGCCGCGGTTCCACGCGCGCCCATCATCGCGCTCAAAGCGGTCTCGTGATTGTCCAAATGGCTCTCACGCTAGTCTTGCTCGCCGGCGCCAGCCTGCTCTTTCGCTCCGTTCAGAATCTGTGGCAGGTAAATCCTGGGTTCGATCCTCACCACATTATTACTTTCAAGGTAGGGCTCTCGCCTTCCCTCACAAATACACCATCGAGGATGCGAATTGCCTACCAGCAGTTGGCCGAGCGCGTCCGGGAAATTCCCGGTGTGAAAGCGGCGGATCTTACCACGCTGATTCCGCTGAGTGGTCATTCCGACGCCGTCCCCTTCTGGGTTAGTTCGCAGCAGCCCGCGTCCATGGCGGAGGCGCCCCGGGCGCAGTCTTATTCAACAGGTCCGGACTATCTCCGAGTGATGAGAATCCCGCTCCTGCGAGGCCGGTTTTTTACCTTGAAAGACACCCTGAAGTCCACGCCGGTTGTAGTCATAAACAGTGTCCTGGCGCACTCTTATTTCCCACACAGTGACCCCGTGGGCAAGACGATCACATTCGCGAACGTAGGCGCTTATCGCATCGTCGGAGTAGTGGGACACGTGCGCGACCGGGGGCTGGGCGACCCTATCTCGAATACGCAAGCCCAGACCTATACGCCTTTTTACCAGATCTCCGATCGGTGGCTGCTGGTGATGCATACATCGACTACCGTTGTGGTTCGCACGCCGCTCGACACTACCAACTTAATGCCGGCGATCAGGGCCGCCGTTCACGAAATGGGCAGCGACCAGCCCATCTACGACGTTCAGACTATGCCGCGGATAGTGTCGCAATCGATGTCCTCACGACGCCTTCCGACGATCCTGCTGGGAACCTTTGCAGGACTGGCGCTGCTACTAGCCTCTATCGGAATCTACGGCGTGATCTCCTACTCGGTAACTCAACGCGTGCAGGAAATTGGAATTCGGATGGCGCTCGGTGCAAACCGGTGGAACGTGTTGCGAATGATCGTCGCACAGGGCCTCAGGCTTGCGTTGCCTGGCTTAGCAATCGGCATAGCCGCCGCGCTCCTTATCACCCGATTGTTGTCGAGCTTCTCACGCTTACTCTACGGAGTGCGGGCAACAGATCCACTAACGCTCCTCGCAGTCTCGCTCATGTTAATCGGCACAGCCCTGTTGGCCTGCTATATTCCAGCACGCCGCGCGGCAAAGTTGGATCCCATGACCGCCCTTCGTCAGGAATAGGAAAGTTCGTCTCCGCCTGCCCAAACGGCTGATGCGCGCGAATCGCCTTCCGGCTCAAACTGAAGGCATGAATCTCAGCAGTCTATCGGAATCGCTCATCGACCTTACAAATCGAACCGCCCCCGGCGTCATCGCCGTGAAATCCGCGCCTTATCGCGTCGTCAGCGGAGTCGTGCTCCCCAACGGCATCGTTGCCGTCACAAACCACACCTTGCGCCAAAGCGGACCCATCCACATTCAAACCTCCGATGGAACGAAATCGCACGCCGTTATCGCCGGAAGGGAGCCGCGCTTAGACCTCGCCTTCCTCAAAATCGAAGCCTCCAGCCTCCCCGTTTTGCCCACCGCCGAACCAGACTCGCTCAAGACCGGCAGCATCGCCGCCGTGATCGGAATGACAACCGACGTCGGCCCATCGGTGAGTCTCGGCATTCTCGGAGCCGTCGGTGGCCCCCGCCGTATCTGGCGCGGCGGCAGCCTCGACCATTTCTTCCGGCTCGATGTAAACATTTATCCGTCGCAATCGGGCGCGGCCGTCGTGAACCCCGAAGGGCAGCTCATCGGGCTTGCTACACCGGCCCTCCTGCGCCATTCCGCGGTCGCAATTCCCGTTGTCACCATGAACCGTCTGGCGGAAGAACTCACGCGCGAAGGAAGAATCCGCCACGGCTATCTGGGTATCGGCATGCAAACCGTTCCCATCCCTGCCGCCCTTCGCGAAAAACTTCCGGACGCCCCCGCATCCGCCCTCATCGCCTTGAGTGTGGAACCAGACTCGCCAGCGGAAAAAGCAGGCATGCAGCTCGGCGACATCCTCGTCTCCCTCGACGGAAAACCCACGGGCGACGTCGAGGAACTGCAATCGATCCTGCAAGGCTCGCTCGTTGGCCGCTCTGTCAAAGCCACTCTTCTGCGCGGCGGCAACGTCTCGGAGATCGAAATCACCATTTCCGAGCGGCCCAGCAAGAAAAACTAGTACCCACGTGATCCGCGTCCTCATACTCGCCGATTCGTTGCTCCGCGCCCAAGCCATTGCGGGTGTTCTCAGCGAAGACGAACGCCTCGACATCGTGGAGGCCCGCGCCTTCTCCGGCGAGCCCGGCCCCGTGGATGTTATCGTCACTGCCGGGCTCCGTCCCGCCCGCCTCCCGCAATGGGGAACGCCAGTCGTCGCTCTTACAGACGACTTTTCGCCCGAGCCAAATATCGGCGAAACCGTTCACGCCTGCCTCCCTGCGCATTCGCCTCCCGCCGCGATTGCCGCCGCCATCACGGCCGCCGCCCACGACTTGATCGTCCTCACCCATCAGCAAGCGAAAGCCCGCCTTACCCATACTGATGGCGCAGCCGGCGAATACACCGCAGTCGAGCCCCTCACCCCACGCGAACTCCAGGTCCTCCGCCTCCTCGCCTCCGGCATAGGCAACAAACAACTCGCCGCCCAACTCGGAATCTCCGGCCACACGGTCAAATTTCACGTCGCGCAAATCCTCGCCAAACTCGGAGCCGGAAGCCGCACCGAAGCCGTCTCCCTCGCCATCCGGCGCGGATTGGTCCCCATCTAACTCCCGGTATTCCTCTTAATTCCACACTCCTAGTAGGCTATGAGAGTCTATTGAATTGGCACTATTGAACGGTCAGCGCGCGAGCCGGGGTTGCCGTGCAAGCTGCGGACTTTGCGAAAGAGTCCACGCGAAAACACAGACGGTTACCACCAAAGCAGCGTCTTCATTTCCCCGGCTGTGAATCTTCCTTCTGCTCAAGTTAAAAGAACTTGGAGTGCGACGACCGTCATATCATCGTGCTGAGGTGCGTCTTCCGCAAAGGCTTGCGCTGCCGACATGATGCGGCTGACTGTTTCCGCAGCGGGTGAACAAGTGCATTGCGCCACGGCGATAAGGTTTTCTTCCCCCCCATTCCTCGTCGTTTTTGTTCATGGATTCGGAGATGCCGTCTGTGAATAACACAATCCGGTCACCGGGCTTCAGTGCGAAGACGCCGCCTTCGTATTGTGCATTCGGGAGAAGTCCGACTGGAGGGCCTCCCGCACTCAGGCGAAAAAACTGGCAATCGGATTCGGAAGAGCGCAAAATCACAGGCGGGTTGTGACCGGCGTTGACGAAGGAAAGCTGAAGCGTCACTGGGTTGAATTCGCTGTAGAAGAAGGTGGCGTATCGATTAACAGAGGATGCTTGGTAAACCAGGTTATTCACTGTTCCTACGAGATGCGGCAGGGTTTCCGCGATAGGCGCTTGACCTCGCAGGGAAGCGCAGAGATTGGCCATCATCAGGGCCGCCCCAATGCCTTTGCCGGATACGTCTCCGATGGCCACGCCGAGTTTGCCTCCCGGCAACTCCAGGAAGTCGTAGTAGTCTCCGCCAACTTCGCGTGCAGGGCGGCAGAGGCCGCCGTAATCTAAACCAGCGATCGCGGGCAGGCGCTGCGGGAAGAGGTGCTCCTGTACTTCGCGTGCGATTTCGAGCTCGCGATTCAGACGCTCGCGCGATGCGATTTCCTGCCCAATAGCGTCGGTAAGGCGGGCCACTTCCAGGGCTAGGCCGGTTTGTGCGCCGACCGAACGCAGCAGGCGAAGATCCGTGCTGGAAAACGGTGCTTCGGAGAGTTTTTGGCCCAAGCTCATGAAGCCAAGCAGCTCGTTTTTAGCGGAGAGAGGAAGAAGCAGTTCGGGCTTGAGCAGCGATACTTGCCTGTGTTCCTCATCCGTTACGCCTGGACGGTTCAGCCAAGAATGGGGATCGTCGACATAGACGCGCGTGGGCTCCTTCGCGCTTGTGAGGAGTTGGATGGTGGCGGCATCGGAAGGCAGAGTGACTTCGGGCAAGTGCTCGAAACCGATTGCGTGACACGGGCGATACATCCCGTGCTGTTTGAGGATTACCGCAATCTCCTTGACGTGTAGAGAACTAGCGATACGATCTGCTACCACTTCCAGTAAGGGCCTGATCTCCACAATCGTCCGGACTTGGTCGGATAGGTCGCTCAGAATCTGTTCGGCGTTGTAAGCATCGCGAAAGAACCGCCGGTCGATCCAGAGCGCGAGACGTTTTCTTCCGCCCTGTAGCAGGACGATGCCTGCCACTCCAGCCGCTACCGTCGCCCCGGTTACGGCTGCACTCACGGAATGAGAGGTCACGAGCCCCCAAACAAACAAGAAGAGCAAGGTGCTTAGCACCAATTGCAGGACGATAACGCCGCGCGATGCCAACGTGTATTGAACGCCTTGCCGCAACACGACCCGAACATCGAGAGCGCGCTGCACGACAATGACGTAGGCGAAAGTGATCGGGAGCAGGAAGAAGGAAAGATAAATAGCTATTCTGATCCAGTAGGGAAAAACCGCCTCTGTGCCGCCCGTCAGCCGTTCGATTGTGAAGAGGACCGTAAGAGGCAAGAGGCCCAGGGCGGTTCCCCCGGAGAGAACGCGCAGACGCCGCTTCACGTCCTGTGAGGACGCAACCCGATACTTAGCTGCGATGCAGGATAGAAAGCTCACAGCCAAGACAACATAGACTAGCTGGCTAGACAGCTTGGTTCGTGCCAGAAAGACATTGATGGGTATGGCCGCTGTTACGCTGTATAGTTCGATGATAGAGCTGACCAGATCGGCAGTCAGGAAAATTGCCCAGAGCGGCAGCACAACCGAAGCCAACCATTTCCACCAAGGCCAGCGAGGGATTCGAGGAAACGGTTCGGGGAAGTAGATGCCAAGCAGGAAAAGGCAGCCTATCCCGCCTGAATCGAAAAGCCCCCGATAAAAACAGCCGAAAAATCTCCACCCTGGTCCCCAGAGATAGGGGAAGGGGTCGAACGCCGTTGCGGCACTCAGCAGGAATCCCAGGAGAAGCCAAGCACGAAGATCATGCAAACGGACGGCGACTACCCAAAAGCCAAGCGCGAGACTGAATGCAGGCATGGCAATGTAGAAGAGGATCGTCACGGGATCGGCTCGCTTGGCTGTCCGCTCGAGCGAGATTGTGGCGCTGCTGCCCCTCGATTGAGCCCCCCTTCGATACAGAACTGTCCAGGCGGAGCCCGGTTTCGAGCTGGAAAGCAAGTCTGCGAAAGCCGATCTTGACCGAATGGAAACACCGTTGATGGCGATCAACTGATCTCCGCCGTGCAAGCCAGCTTTTAGCGCATTCTCGCGCAGGATTTGGAGGACAAAGTGCGGTTTATCCTCAGCGTCTAGCAGGAAGGGCCATTCAGCTTGTGTAATGCCAAACCACTGAGGGAACATCTGCTCAAGAGATCGGAAATGAAAAAGGGCGCTAGCCAACGCGACGGCGCCTAGCAGGAGATATAGCGATGGAGAGTTGCGCCGCCCAGTTACCATGTGCCGTTGACTGTACAGCATTATAATTTATCAGAAGCCCGGATTTCGGCTTAGAACTCGGTCTGACGATATAGGGCTCTGCATACGTAATCGCGTGAAGCTTCGCCGGAAACGCTTTTTCGCTCACGGAATACAACCATAGAGGTGTAAGCATCCCTCTAGAGCCTGGTGAGGGCGTTCGTTATTGAACAACGTCGTGAACTGATCGACACGGGCTTGCTGCCCTCCGATTCCCCCGCGACCGCACCCGCGCTTCGGAACGGAAGGCCAACTGCTTCCGCAAACCCTCCGAGTTCGAGGAATTTATGAGAAACTCGGAGCGCTCGTCAAGAGCGCTGTCGGAGTCGAATAGCGTAAAATCCCATCGCCGCTAAAACCGCGCCCGCCATAAGTCCGAACGAAGCCGGCTCCGGAGTATCCGACATGGCAGTAAGCGTAAAATTGCCGCCAGGCGCGAGGCCTTCAATAGGCTCCTGATACGCACCGTTGAAATAGGCAAAATTCACATCGCCGCTGAAATCGTCTCCACGCGATCCGCTCTGCAGCGTATAGGTAAACCCGCTATCGTCCAGATACGGAGCATCGATGTACAGCAGGTCGTTCGCGCCATAGGAAGTGTCCGGTTGCAGCAACCTCGTAATCGTCTGTGCCGCTTCCGCCACACCTTCGAATATCACCGTCCGGCTGCCCATGATCCCCGTGATCGTGTAGGCGCCATTCACCGGACTATCCGTCGTCGTCAAAATGCCCGACGTAATCACTCCAATATTTTGGTCGCCCAACTGATACGAGAACGAAAACGTGTCCGCATTGGCGCGATTCGCGCACAAGCCGCATGCCGCCGCAAGTATTGCGGTCATAAGAAAAAGACGTGATTTCATAATGGTTCCCAAGAGTTTTTGTAGGTCCTTGCCGTCAATACTGGCATCGCTGGCACATAGCCGGCAAGGCCCGGCCGTACGCCCTTAGGCCGTAACTCTCGGTGCGGTGCTACCACCAGAAACTTCCCTCATGCGTACTTGAAAGGAGCTGTTTCGAGTTCATTTTCCGAAGCAAAATCTTACCAAGTGTCTTCTAACACTCGATAGGAGACGTCAGAATGGCGAACGTAGCATTACTTGTCCGGCTGGAGGCCAAGCCCGGTAAAGAGGATCAAGTGGCCGAGTTTCTTCGGGGAGCCCTTCCCGTGGTGCAGGAGGAGCCAGCCACAACCACCTGGTTTGCCGTCCGTATGGGACCTTCCACCTTCGGCATCTTCGATACCTTCCCGGACGAGGCAGGCCGGAAGGCACACCTCGAAGGCCGCGTGGCCGCTGCTCTAAAGGACAAAGGCTCGGAGCTTTTCTCTCAGCCGCCAAGCATCGAGAAAATCGATATTCTCGCCTCGAAGCTTCCTCGCTAATCCATCGAAGGAAAAGAAAACAATCATGGCCTCATCATGTACGCATCTTGATCGAATCCGGCCAGTGACACCTCATTCCAGTGGGTGCGAGGAGTGCCAAAAGACGGGCGACAGTTGGGTCCACCTCCGTCTCTGTCTGGAGTGCGGTCACGTTGGCTGCTGCGACTCGTCGAAAAACAAGCACGCGACCAGGCACTTTCACTCCACCAGCCACCCCATCATGCGCTCATTCGAATCGGGCGACCATTGGGGATGGTGCTACATCGACCAAATCCAGCTCGATTTACACTGATGGCTGCGAACTCGTTTAAAAATGACGGCCGCACCCAGGGCCGATCACAACCTATCTTCTGAACGGATTCAATAACTTACAACGAATCGCTTGGAACGGTGCCGTATACTCTCCACCGAGCTTAGCTTTCACGCTTAACTGACGAACCCCGCGGAGCCCTCCGCGGGGTTTCTCGTTTCCAAACTCAAAATTTTCAAGGAGCCCAACCATGTCCACCGCCGCCCAAATCGCCGCTAACCAGGCCAATGCAAAATTGTCCACCGGACCCAAGACCAAAGAAGGAAAAACCGCCTCCGCGCAAAACAACTTCCGCCACGGCCTGTCCGGCGCTTTCCTCATTCAAGACTGGGAGGACGGCGACAAGTACGACCAGCTCCTCGAAGGTCTCCGCCGTGAGCACCAGCCCTCCACTCCCACCCAAGCTCTCCTGGTCGAGCGCATGGCCCAGCACTGGTGGCTCGGCCAACGCGCCCTTCGTCTCCAGGAGTTGTGCTTCCAGGCGGACGCCTCCATCTTCGCCAACGGCGGCGAAAAGGAACTCGCCCTTGGCCTGCGCTATCAAACTACCCACGAGCGCGCTTTCAGTAAATGCCTGAACGATCTCCAGAAACTCCGCGCTCACGAAATTCGCGAATGCCGGCAGTTCGAAGTGCAGCGCCGCCATAAAACCGCCGAGCGCCGCAAACAAGAAATGCACGAAGCCCGTGTGGAAGTAATCCAAACCAAAACAGAACTTATGAAGACCAAAGCCGCCCGCACCGCAACTCAACCTGCAGCAGAGCCCGCCGCATCAGTTGCCCCCGATCTCGCCAGCCCGGTCCGCCAAGTCTCCGCCACCGTCGCCGAGCGCAACACCGAACCCGACGCCTTCCTGAAAAAAGCCGCCTAGCCTCAATTGGCTTCGTATCGCAGAAGAGAAAGCTAGTGCAATTCCAGCAGAAAATATGGCAGGATGAGGAACATGCACATCGCTCGACTTCTATCCATCGCGGCGCTCGCCCTCTCTTTATGGGCAGCTCCAGGACCGCAGGCCGCCAAAACAGCGAAAACCCATGCCAACACCATGGGGTCGTCCGCCAATTCCATGTCCGCCGGCTTGCTCGATATCAACTCGGCCTCGGCACAGGATCTAGACAAACTCCCTGGAATCGGACCTGCCTATGCCCAAAAAATCATAGCGGGCCGTCCGTATAAAGGAAAGGATGACTTATTGCAGAAGAAGATCGTGCCCGCTTCTACTTATCAAAAAATCAAAGGCATGATCATCGCCAAACAAAAATAGATGCGCCCTGCGAAGCAGCATTCCGCGAAGCAGCACTATTGCGGCTTTTTCTTCCCAAATTTATTGAACAGAGAGTTTAAGTTGTTTTTCTGTTGCTGCTGATTGTTCTGGCCATTCTGCTGGCTCTTGCCGCCGCCCAGTATGCCATTGACGATGCCACCTGCCCCGCCGCCCTTGCTGCCGAGCGCGGACCCGAGAATTCCGCTCGCGAGGCTTCCTGGGTTACCCGTGGTCGGAAGCAGGTGGCTTAACTTCATCTTGGCAATGGCCTGAACGTCAGGCACAAACACGGGATGCGCCATTGTTCCGGTCACGATCGCCGGAATTACCAGTTCGCCTTTGTTGTTCGCAAGAGCAGTATTTAGATAACCGCCAATGTTCGTGCCGCCGACAGCCTTGCTGGCGCCGCTGGCCAGTACGGCATTTACGTGCATATTGATCCCCTGGTCGGCTAAATTAAGCGATCCAGTCCCCGAAAGCGATCCATCACTCATCGCCGCGACCAGGTTGTTGGTTGTCGCGACACCGTTCTTGATATCGAACGTACCCGACAATTTCGAAAGTGTGGTCCCGGTGCCCTTTTGGGCCGGTGCAGCGCCCACAAACTTTCCCACTTTCGAGATTTCGCTAAGAATATTGACGTTCTTGAGCTCCCCGTTAGCCACGTTGAACCCCAACGTGCCATTCAGGGTCCGGGGAAGCTCCGCACTAGAAGCCAGCGCAAAATTGACATTGGCATCCGCGGCCAGCGTGCCATAAAGCGTATTCTTTACTGAGCTGACTGCGGAAAGCAGGCTGTTGGTGTCTACGCCCGACAGTTTCGCGTTGATAGAACAAAGCGGAGTCGCCGGCCGGACGTCAAGCGTAACCGCGCCGCTTTCTTTGCCCCCAAAAAGATCGGAAGTGAGCGGTTGAAGCTGGATGACGCCCTTGTTGAGCTTCACGTTGGTCCGTACATTCGTCAAAATAATATCCTGCGCCTTGATGGTGTTCGCCGATAGCGTGCCGGAGCCGGTGAGAGTGTCCACTAGGCTCGGCTTTTTAGCTGCGGGAGCGCTGCTAGTAGGCTGGGCAGCGGGTTGGGATTTGTTGTTTGCCTTGGCTGGCGGTGGGCTGGTAATCTGTTCCAGTTCGCCCGTATCGATTGTGCCGGCGGACAGGGCGAACTTCAGGTCCGGAGCCGCGAAATTGCTCGCCGAAAGATTGCCTTGTATGCTGGTTGTCCCCAGCGAAGCCACCAAGTTACTAATGCCGGCCCCATTTTGGGCAAATTGAATATTGGCGGAGTGGACGAGGAGCGGTTTGGTCAGCGCAGGTGACGTGAGGCTCGCGTTTGCAAGGCTACCCGTGCCGGAGTACGTGAGTTTAGTCGCATCCGCAGGTCCCTTGACGCTCATATTGAGCGAAAGCGACCCGGTCCCCTTCAATCCCTGCGCCGATTCGCTGAACGCGCCCGCGATTTGCGAAATCTGCGCCAGGGAGGCATTCGTCGTGCTGACGTGAAGGTCGACATTCGCCGGAGTAGTGGAGCTGTTAATCGAACCCGAAAGCGAAAGCGGCGTCGGTCCAAGCTTCACCGCCATCGAATTAATCTGTGTAAGATCTTGCTGCCGGTTGTCGCTGAGATTGTAATCCGCGGTAATCGGATAATCGACTTTGTAGCCGCGTACCATCGCGTCGTTGAGACTCAAATTGCCCTTCACAGAAAGCGTCTCGTTCGTGGTGTTGACGTCGGCGCTGCCCGTGGCGACAGCATCTGTCTGGGGTGGAACGGTGCCAGGAGCTAGGCTGTTAATCCCGGCGAGTGAAACCTGTTGAATGTTTATTTTCCCGGTGACCGGGGTGGCAGCCGCGTTGCCCGGCTGTAGTGGACCTACTTGTCCGTTAAACTCAAGTGTCTGTTTGCCCTGCCCTGGGAACTGCACTGCAAGATCCGTGTTGAACGCCTTGTTAGGCGCAAAGCCGGAGAGCGTCAGGTTGATGTGTTTGTAGACAGAACGGGGTTGGTGCGCAAGTGCATCTGTTAAGCCGACCTGACCATCCACGATCTTCAACTGGTTTAGCGTAAACGGAGTGCCGCCCTGATTCGACGGTTTTGTATTGTTGGTTGTGCCGTTAGGCGGAGGTGTGCCGCTGGCGCCCACGGTCGAGTAGTTCCAGATGCCTTGCGCATTCTTAATCAGCTCGATTTGCGGGTTGTCGAGTGTCACATCTTTCAGTTCCGGCGCTCCTCGTAATAAGGATAAAAGGCTAGCGCTTGCATACACTTCGTTGGCCGTGGCGAAAGGGCGCGACGACGGAAACTGGGGCGCTTCTCCAATCGTGACTCCGTTTACTCGGATCGAAAGGGGAATGATTCGAAGACTGAGGTTGCCCAAAGTCACCGGACGGTTCAGCTTCTGCTGAAGTTCGGCCTGGATCTGGGGGCGGTACCGGTTGACATTCAGAATCGACGGCAATAAAAGTATCGCAATGAAGATAATTACGATAACGACACAGACAGCAATCACAATGCGGCGCATACGAAGAAACTAGACGCTGGCAAATAGGAAAACGAGGCGGAAAAACTGAACTTCGAACGATACTCTCTCTTGCCGTTAGACTAAAGACGGATGCCCACCAACGCGCTCGTTCACGAAAAGAGCCCCTATCTCAGACAGCACGCCGGCAATCCGGTCGCGTGGCTGCCGTGGGGCGACGAAGCTTTTACCAGGGCGCGGGAAGAAGATAAACCTATCTTTCTGTCCGTCGGTTATTCCACCTGCCATTGGTGTCACGTGATGGCCCATGAATCCTTCGAAGACGAACGTGTGGCGGAGATCCTGAACCAGAATTTCATTCCAGTAAAAGTGGACCGCGAAGAGCGTCCGGACGTGGATCGTATTTATATGCTCTTTGTACAGGCGTCCACCGGGAGCGGCGGATGGCCTATGTCGGTGTGGTTAACGCCTGACCGGAAACCTTTCTATGGAGGCACCTATTTCCCGCCGGATTCGCGCTATGGACGGCCCGGATTTATCGACGTGCTGCACCATCTCTCCCGGGCTTGGACCGAGGAGCGGGCGCGCATAGAAGAGTCCGGCGCTCAAGTGTTGGAACAACTGCGAGGAATGACGGCGGCGGCGAAAACCGCACAAGCACCCGAGCGTGAGCTATTTGAAGCTGGCTATGAGCAGTTCCGGCGCATGTTCGACTCGCAGTGGGGCGGATTTGGCGCTGCCCCGAAGTTTCCCAGGCCCGCCGTCTTGCACTATCTGCTTCGCTACTACTCCGTGAACAGCAACTCGGAGGCTCTCGACATGGTCACCGCCACGTTGCGCGCCATGGCGCTTGGCGGCATGCACGATCAGCTCGGCGGCGGCTTCCATCGCTACTCGGTGGACGAGCAGTGGTTCGTTCCGCATTTTGAGAAGATGTTGTACGATCAAGCGCAACTTGCAATTGCGTACCTCGAGGCCTTCCAAATCACCCGCGATGAGCAGTTCGCCCAAGTAGCGCGGGACATATTCTCGTATGTGCTCCGTGATCTGACAAGCGAGACGGGCGCGTTTTACTCAGCCGAGGACGCCGATAGTCCCGATCCGGACGATCAAGCGCACTCCGGCGAAGGCGCCTTCTACATTTGGCGGAGCCGCGAAATCGAAGAGTTGCTCGGCAAGACCGATGCTGCATTGTTTTCTCTGCGATACGGAGTGGCGGCGAGCGGCAATGTGGAACAGGATCCGCACCGCGAGTTCACCGGACGCAACATCCTGTATCAGGCGGTCGATGTGGAGGAAGTCGCCCGGCGCGCTGGGCTCACAGTAGCCGAAACCGAAGACCGCCTCAGGCGCGGACGTCAACTGTTGTTCGAGAGGCGTAGCCAGCGGCCAAGACCCCACCTCGATCGGAAAATCCTCACCTCCTGGAACGGCCTCATGATTTCGGCCTTTGCCAAAGGTTTCACGATCCTTGGTGAGAGGCAGTATCTCCAGGCGGCAGAGCAGGCCATGAGTTTTTTGCTCGATACTATGTACGCGGGGAACGGCAGGCAACTCCTCCGCCGTTTCTGCGATGGCGAAGCCGCTGTGGGGGGATTTGTCGACGACTACGCTTTTCTGGCTCAGGCCTTGCTAGATCTGTTCGAGGCAAACTCCAGCGTCCTTTACTTACGTCGCGCGGTCGAAATTGCGCGAGAAGGTCTTTCTCAGTTCGAGGATGCCGAACACGGTGGCTTCTTTAGCACTGTTGAAGATAGCCCCGATCTGGTCCTACGTATGAAGGAGGATTACGACGGGGCCGAACCGTCCGGAAATTCGGTCGCTACCGACGTTTTGCTGCGTCTGACCGAGTTGACCGGAGACGAACAGTTCCGCGCTCGGGCGGGAAAAGCACTGTCGGCGTTTGCTCCCAGACTGCGCGCGCAACCAACAATTGCTCCACAAATGGCAGCGGCATTGGGCCGCTGGTTAGCCCAACCGGAGCAGGTCATCCTACGGTGTACGAAAAAAAGCGAGAGTGTGAACCAAATCGTTGCTGAACAGCGCCGTCCCTTCCGGCCGTACTCGGTAGTAATTACCATCGGGGATGACGCGGCAAACGAGTTGAAATCGGCAGCTCCTTTCCTGTCGCAGTTGGAGCGCAAAGAAAGCATTACCCTCTATGAATGCCGGAATTTCGTATGTGAACTTCCAAAGATCATAGCTTAGTTCCTGTTACACTGAGGCCGATGGCTCAGACAAAGCAAGCAGCGCGACAAACAACGCTACAAGGAAATAAGTTTTCTCTGGCAGGACCACAATTGACGGTGGGAGATCCCGCGCCGGATTTTGATGTAGTGAGTAGTTCACTTCAAAAGGTAAATTTGAAAGCCACCGGGGGCGGCGTGCGCATTTTCAGTGTTCTGCCATCACTCGACACGCCGGTGTGCGACGCCCAGACAAAGCGATTTCAGGACGAAGCGGAAAAGTTAAATCCCATCAAGATCTTTACGATCAGCATGGACCTGCCTTTTGCTCAAAAACGTTGGTGCGGGGATTATGGTGTGGACCGCGTCGTCATGTTATCCGATCACGTCACCGGGTCGTTCGGCGAAAACTACGGAACACTCATCAAGGACTTGCGAATCGAAAGCCGTGCAATTTTTGTCGTGGATCAAGAGGACAAAATACGTTACGTGGAGTACGTGGACGAAGTTGGCGATCATCCGAACTATGATGCGGCACTGAACGCCGCGCGAGCGATTTTAGCTACCTAAACAGTCGGCAGACATCCATGCGTCTCAAGCCTCGTGGAGGTTTGGGATGCGTGTAAGGCATCGGGCAACGTCGCCGTCATAAACCAGAAGTCCTCGATGGCTCGCACGACCGACAGATACTCGTTCAAATCGATAGGCTTAGTGATGTAGCAGTTGGCATTTAAAGTGTACGCCTGCATCACGTCTTCGTCAGCCCTGGAACTGGTCATGACTAGGACGGGTATCTGCTTTAGATTCGGCGAGGATTTGATTTCCGCCAACACCTCACGACCGTTCTTTTTTGGAAGGTTTAGGTCTAGCAACACTAGGTCCGGCCGAAGAAGACAACCCTGCTCTACTTGGTGGAGATGGTCCATTGCTTCTACTCCATCGCGCGTTACAGCGATGTCCACATGTAGAGGTGTTTCTTTCAACGCCTCGCGAATGAGCCGGACATCGCTCGGACTGTCCTCGACAAGAAGTATGCTTAATGCTCTCATAACCACCGCAGATTCACGATCCTTGGCATTAAACAGAGCAACTACAAGGCCACTTCTTTAACTTATTGTGAACGCAGTGAGGAGACCTGTATTTCTACTTACAGTCCGGTAAGAAGTAGTACCTCCATTAGGGATAGGTGGCAAAAAATGCTTATTGGGCCTAGCCCCTTCTCGGTAGAAGGCTGATTGACACAAGTTAAACTCCTTCTTATCATAAACATTGCAGCACGACGCCAGCATTGGTCCGCAATGCCTGGTAGCTCTGGAGGTTCCTTGATCAAGCTCGACATCATCAACGAAGTCGTAAATCGTACAGGCATTACCAAAACTAAGGCGGAAATGGCTGTGGAAACGGTTTTCGAGACGATGAAAAGAGCTCTGAAACAGGGCGACCGGATTGAGTTGCGAGGATTTGGGATATTCAACGTTCGCCCGCGCAAGACAGGCATTGGACGTAACCCTCGCACAGGGGCTGAGGTGGCCATCCCTCCAGGGAAAGCGGTTCGCTTTAAGCCCGGCAAGGAATTGCAAACTCTACAATAAACGATGTGTGGAAGCTGGAGTTTGCCAGGCAGGTGCAGAAGTTCGAGAGTGTCCCGATTCACTCCCTTTCTCACCACAACTTTTGGGAGTTGAGCGGAACTGTCAGAAATCTGCGCAGCGCGGCTGGATGGCTGCTTCACATCGTACTATTCCTTCTGACTTTTGTTACCTGTACTGTCTTTGGATTCGCGCTTTTCCAAAGCTTTTCGGCGAATCAGCCGTTGAACTTAGACCTTATCCCTGAAGGGTATGCCCGGCTTGCACACGGCGACGTCAGCATCTTTTCCGGCATTCGCTTTTCCATTCCCCTATTAACGATTCTCCTTGCCCATGAGTTCGGCCATTACGTCGCATGTAAGCGCTGGAGCGTGGATGCGAGCTTACCCTATTTTTTGCCTTCCCCAACCCTGCTCGGAACCTTCGGAGCGTTCATTCGGATTCGCTCGCCAATTTACACACGAAACAGTCTGTTCGATATCGGCGCCTCCGGTCCCATAGCCGGATTCATTGTTTTAGTTCCTTTTCTCGTGCTGGGCATACACTGGTCCCGAATAGTGCCTGACATCGCTGCTGGCGGTGACTTGGGCTTCGGAACACCGCTGCTCATCCATATTGCCGAGGCGATGCGATTTCCGGGCGTGGCCTCGACGAACATCTCACTTCATCCCATGGCAATGGCGGCCTGGGCCGGTCTGGTGGCGACTGCCACAAATCTGCTTCCCATCGGGCAATTAGACGGTGGACATATTCTTTACGCTGTTTCGAGCGAGCGGTGGCATCGCCTCTCGTCGAATCTCCTGATCACTGTGCTGCTCGGGCTCGGATTTCTTTACCGGCCGTGGTGGTTGCTGGCGTTGCTGCTTTTTTTGTTTGGCCGTAAACATCCGCTGGTGTACGATCAAGCCCCCGTAGATCGCGGCCGGCGCTTGCTGAGCATCAGCACGCTCGTCATCTTCGCGCTGTCTGTTCTATTGATGCCGATCGAGGTACATATCCGTTAGCGGCTATATGCGAATCTCGATCTCGGCCACCATCATTACCTACAACGAGGAAAGAAACATCGCGCGCGTGATTGAGAGCTTGCGCTGCTGCGATGAGATCGTCGTTCTGGACAGCGGATCGAACGATCGTACGGTCGAGTTGGCAACGAAGTTGGGCGCGCAGGTCTTCGAGGCTTCCTGGCATGGATATGCCGCGCAAAAAAACATCGCGGCCGGGTTTGCGAAGCATGACTGGATTCTGTCGCTCGATGCCGACGAGAGTGTCAGCGAGGCACTGGAAGCTGAGATTTGGCACATTAAGAAGAACGGACCCGAGTTCGACGGCTACACTATGCCGCGTCTGGCGCAATACTTGGGACGTTGGATCCTGCATAGCGGCTGGTATCCGGACCGCAAAGTGAGGCTTTTCGACCGGCGCAAGGCAAAGTGGGTGGGTGACTTTGTACACGAGACGGTTCACGTGGAGGGAAGAGTAGGACACTTCAAGTCAAATCTTCTCCACTTCACGTGCGACTCCCTCTCAGAACACGTCCGTTCAATGGACCGTTATACGACATTAGCGGCGCAGGAGATTGCGTCGCGTGATGAGAACGTGGGAGTAGGGCGGCTGTTGCTGAATCCCACCTGGACTTTTTTCAAGGCGTATGTGCTGAAATTGGGTTTTATGGACGGAGCCGAAGGTCTGGCGATTGCCTATATGGCCGCCTTCTACAATTTCGTAAAGTATTCGAAAGCGCGGCACATGAGTCCAGGGCGAAAAATCTAATTTTGCGCATCTTGCACGTCGATACAGGTTCGGAGATGCGCGGTGGACAGCATCAGGCGCTGCTGCTGCTAAACGCGTTGAGAGATGCGGATCATCAATCTGTTTTGCTGGCGCGCGAAGGATCGCCGCTCTCCAGTTCCGCCATCGCGCAAGGCTTCGAAGTACATCCGTCGGAGGTGAAGCAGTTGTGGCTTTACTCCAAACAGGCGGAAATCGTTCACGCTCACGACGCAAGAGCGCATACGATAGGGGCCGTTGCCGCCAGGCCGAAGCTGGTTGTCTCTCGCCGCGTCGCATTTCCGGTGAAACGGTCTCTGGCTTCAGCATGGAAGTACCAGCGGGCAGCCAGGTTTCTGGCAGTGTCCCAGTTCGTAGCACGAGAACTGGAGTCAGCAGGTATCCGGCCGGAGAAGATCGACGTGGTCTACGATGCCGTCGAAACACGTGACGCCTCGGAAACCGGGCTGTTAAAACATTGGGACGCATCCTATCCGGCCGTCGCGCTGGCATCGACCGATCCGATGAAGGGGAGAGATCTCGTGGAGGCGGCCGCAACCATTGCAGGCATACCGGTGGTCTTTTCCGAAGATCTCGTTCGGGATCTCCGTAAAGCGTCTATGTTCGTTTACATCACGCGGGCGGAAGGATTGGGATCGGCCGCGTTGCTCGCGATGCAAATGGGCGTGCCGGTCATTGCCAGTTCGGTGGGAGGAATGGTCGAGGTTTTTACGGACGAGGTTTCCGGGCTCTTCGTGGAGAATCGAGAACAGACAATTGCTGCCGCGATGCGCCGCGTGTTGGAGGAGCCAGGCTTGGCACAGTTGCTTGTTAACGGCGGAAAAGCGCGAATTGAGGAATGCTTCACTCGCGAACACCTGCTACAGGGTACCCTGAATTCCTATCAGAAAGCGCTTGGACTTGTTTGAGACTCCAGCCATCCTGATCATCGCTGCCGGTGTATTCGGCTTGCTACTCGGTAGCTTTTTGAACGTTTGTATTTACCGGATCCCACGGGATCTCTCGGTGGTCATGCCGCGTTCTTTTTGTCCGGAGTGCGGGGAAGGAATCGCCTGGTACGACAACATTCCCATGGTGAGCTACATCGGATTGTGGGGCCGATGCCGCAGTTGCCGTCATCCCATTAGGCCGCGTTATCCGATAGTAGAGGTCAGCACTGCGGGCTTATTTGCCTTGACGATCGCCGAGTACGGCTGGAGCGTCGCTGCTTTGAAATGGGCGGTGTTTGAGGCCATCATGGTCGTTCTTTTTTGGACCGATCTCGAAGAAAGAATTCTGCCGGATGAATTGACGCTCGGCGGCGTGATCGCCGGTCTTCTACTGGCGTTCTTTGTACGTGTTCCGGGGGAACTGGGGCCTTCGATCTTCAACGGTCTCGCCGGCGCTTGCGTGCTGACGCTACCGATCTTCATCATGGGCTGGGCGTACAGCAAAATTCGGCACCGTGAGGGGATCGGCTTAGGTGACCTGAAGTTGCTCTTTTTGCTGGGAATTTTTCTGGGCGTCGGAGACGGTGTTCGGGCGCTATTGATCGCATCGATCGCGGGATCGATTATTGGCGTAGTCTACCTCCTGGTAACTCGAAAGGATGCGGCGACTTACTGGCTTCCTTTCGGTAGTTTTCTTTGCGCGGGAGGAGCCATTCTGCCGCTGATTCATCGATTGTAGACGGGCGATTGTAGGCGGGGCGGTATGCCTGCGGGAATGACGGATAAATCGGCTATCCTTGGTGTACGATTGAGCTTTGTTATGAAGGAATTGCTTCAGGCGCTTTCTCCTGGTGAGCGCGATTGGCGCATTGCGACGCAGTTAGATCCCAAGCGGGTCCCGGCGCACATTGCCATCATCATGGATGGGAACGGCCGCTGGGCAAAACAGCGCAATTCACCGCGAATCATGGGGCATCGCGCCGGGGTCGATCCCGTGCGGACAGTGGTAGAGACCTGCGCCCAACTCGGACTGGAGGCATTGACGCTGTACGCGTTTTCGGTCGAGAACTGGAAGCGGCCTCGCCACGAGGTGGAAGGTCTCTGGAAACTCTTGCGTTTTTACCTGCGAAGAGAACTGCCCAGACTGATGAAAAACGACGTGCAGTTAATTGCGATTGGTCGGATTGAATCGCTGTCGGCGTCAGTGCAGGAAGAGTTGCAGGTCGCGATGGAAAAAACGGCGCACAACCGGGGAATGCGCTTAAATTTGGCGATCAATTACGGCGGGCGCACGGAGTTGGTAGATGCCGCGAATGCGATGGTCGATACGGCGAGACTGGAAGGCACTCTGGACTCACTGGAGTTTACCGAAGAAGCTATCTCGGCGCATCTTTATACGGCAGGTTTGAAAGATCCGGACCTGCTGATACGCACTTCCGGTGAAATGCGGATCAGTAATTTTCTCTTATGGCAGATCGCCTACTCCGAACTCTATGTAACCGAGACGCTTTGGCCTGACTTTACACGCACGGAACTGCTGGAAGCAATCTTCGACTATCAGAGCCGGGATCGCCGCTTCGGAGGGTTGACTAGGTCCGCGGCACCGACGACGATTGAGGAGTCATCGCTCCTGGTGGAAGAATTTGAGATGCCGCTAAGTTAAATGGCCGAGACTTTCCGATCATCTTTCCGATCATGAAGCGGATTATTACCGCAATCGCGCTAATTGCGGTCGCTGTTTACCTGGTCTTCTGGGCACCTTCCTGGCTATTCCTAATAGCTGCAGCTTACATGGGGCTGATGTGTTACTGGGAGTATTCGGGTCTGGTTGTGGCCCATGGCATTCAGCGGCCAGGGATCTTCGGAGTGCTGGCAGGTCTAGTGATCCTTTTCGGTGCCGGAGAGGCCCTTCCCGGGCTTAGCTTACTGGTGGTTGTCGCTCTGGCGGCTGCACTCCGGTACACAGACCTGCGAAACGTCCTGCCTCAGGTAGCCTGTTCATTTCTGGGCGCGCTCTACACCTTTACGCCCTGGCATTTTGCAGTGATGCTGCGCGGAATAAGTGTTCATTGGCTCTTGTTCGGCCTGGCGTTGAATTGGGCCGGCGATTCCGCGGCCTATTACGTGGGCAAGCAGTTTGGTAAGCATCGGCTCGCTCCCATTGTCAGCCCGAAGAAGAGTTGGGAAGGCGCGGTGGGATCGGCCGCGGGCTCCGTGCTATTCGGAATTGCTTACATGAGCTACTTCATGCCTGTCGTGGCGCCTTGGAAGATTGCATTGATAGCGACTGCGGGGAACGTCGCCGGTCAATTCGGGGACTTGGCGGAATCCGCCATGAAGCGGGGAGCGGGCGTGAAAGACAGTGGTCAGATGCTGCCGGGGCACGGTGGCATGCTCGACCGGGTCGATAGCAGCCTTTTTGCCCTGCCGGTCATTTATATTCTGGTAACAATCATCGCGTAAGTCCGTTTATTCATCCTTATAGAAAATTACAACTAGCTATAACTACCAGTTACCTCCTTCAAAACACCTAGGTTATTTTTACCGTAATCGTTAAAATCCTTTCTGATCGAGAAAATCATCAATTTCATCGAAACGACACGCTCCTGCCTGTCATCAGCTAATAAGACAAAAAGTAATTAAGGTCCTAAGGGTATTTTACTTTTGGAATATCTATCAAGAAATATCCAACGATGGATTCTTTATTTCGTAATTTAGTACAAAATGATTGGGTGGGGAATAATGAAAAGAATTAGCTTATTGGGAATGTTATTTTTAGGAGCAATGGCGCTTCAGGCGGCGGACGTAGGTCAAGGGCACCTTCCGGTGACTCTGACGTTACTCGGTGGAACTCAACTCACCGACTCTTTTAGCGCGAGTAATACGGGCAGCTTCGTTTCACCGCAGCAGTTTCCTGGGTCGGCTTACAGCACGCACACGCCGCGTTGGGAAGTAGGGGTCGGGGGAGAGTTTCGTTTGCCCTTTCATAACTTACGATTTGAGGTGGATGGCTTGGCAAAGCGGCTAGGCTATGACAATACAACGGGAACGGGCGCAAGCTTGGCTTACCATCCCACGTCGGCAACGCAGTGGGAGATCCCAGGCATGTTCAAGTTCAATTTCTCGCTGGGCCACTATCGACCGTTTGCTTTGGTCGGAGCTTCGTATCGCCATATCTCAACGATTAGCCGGTATTCTGAGCCTTATGGCACCGGGCCAGTGGCCACTGACAATGCCCCCGAGCTGGTGAATCGTAACAGCTTTGGTGGGGTCGCCGGAATCGGCATCACGTTCAAAAAAGGACCGTTCGAACTCTCGCCGCAGGTGCGTTATACGCGTTGGGCAAACCAGTCCTTTAGCGGCTATGGTTTTCGAACGAACTTAGACCAGTGCGACGCTCTGCTTGCGATTGGATTCTAGCCTAAGTATGTCTGTTATCCAGAAAGAGAGTCTTCGGGGGCTTTCTTTCTGGATTAGTGAATCGTCCTTGTTTTGCGATTCATGTAATCCATTAGAAGATAGTTACCTAAGGTATAGGGGGTGGTGAAATAGGCTTTCCCGCGGCACATCTGAGTTACCTTCTGAATAAATTGTACTAATCCATAGTCACTGGCTAGCATAAAGGTATTGATAAGAATGCCTTGCTTTTTACATCGCCCTACTTCCTCTAATGTTTGACTAATCACCAAAGGATCAAGACCGAATGCATTCTTATAAATGCGCCCGTCTTCCAGCGTGAGAGCAGAAGGTTTTCCGTCCGTAATCATCACGATCTGCTTCATGTCCTTACGCTCTTGGGCCAACAGGCGTTGCGCAAGAATTAAGCCGTCCCGGGTGTTTGTGTAATACGGACCGACCTGGACGCGAGCCAGTTCCGAGATGCGCATCTCCTCGGCCGAATCATGAAAGAGCACGCAGCGTAATGAGTCTCCCGGGTACTGAGTGCGAATTAAATGCGCCAAGGCTAAGGCCACCTTCTTGGCAGGCGTGAAGCGATCCTCGCCATAGAGGATCATGCTATGACTGCAATCGAGTAGGAGCACAGTGGCGCAAGAACTCTGATATTCGGACTGGTGAATATAAAGGTCGGAATATTCGAGGTTCAAAGGCAGCTTTAGGCCTTCTCTTTGTAGGGCAGAAGAGAGTGTCGCGCTGATATCGAGGTTCAACGTGTCGCCGAATTCGTAGCACTTTGCGCCACCGCTCGAGTCGATACCGGTAGCGAGGTCGCGCGTTTCATGGGCGCCAAAGCTCGATTTGCCGAGGGAGCCGAGGAGATCCTTGAGAGTCTTAAAGCCTAGAAAATCGATGGCTTTGTCGGTCACCTGAAATTGAGGTTCACCCTGAGGCCCATTTTGGCCACCGGCAGCGGAAGGCGAATCCGACGAAGGGTCGTCGGTGTTGATGTAGCCGCCTTGCTGTAGCTTTTCAATCAGCTTTTGGAGCAGATTTTCGCGCTGTTCGCCCGTCATTTCGTTCAGTCGCTGACGCATTTGCTCGGCTTTTTCGGGATCGAACAGATCTCCGTTCTCCAGCGCCTGTTCAATGGCCCGTTTCAGGTTCTCCAGCGTTTGCTGGTTCATTTCAGAGAATTGAAGATAAGGATCGTCGAAGCCGCTTTGCAGAAAGTAGTCGGACAGGACGCGAAGAAGATCCTCTGTCTCGATGCCGAGATCTTCTTCGGAAAATTTAGAGTACGAGATCCACTTCATAGGGATGCTTGACTAATTGAGATTGCGGCGGCCGCCACCGCCACCGCGTTTTCCGCCCTCAAAACCGCGACGCTGCTGGAGATCGTCCAAATCTTCACGGAAACGCTCCTCGCGTGACGGGCGCTCTCCGGCGACGAAGGCAAGTTCTTCGTTGCGGCTCACGCGCTTGTGGGCGTATAAGCCTTCCAGGATAAATTCGGCGGCGGAACTGCGCAAAGCATCGCTTTCGCTGACGCCTAATCCCAGTTTTCCGGTTAATTCCATCAGGTCCTGGACGCGCGCAAGCTGCTGAACCATGATATGCGCGGACATGCTTTCGTCGAGCCGAAGAGAGCCGCCCGCCTCAAACCATTGAATGACCTGACGCATGTTGGCTCCATCGAGATAGGAGCTGTAAACCTTCCCGACAGCGTTCCGGATGAGTTCGCGCGCGATGGCGTCGCCTCCTTTTAATTCGCCTTCATACTCCAATTCCAGCTTTCCCGTAATGGACGGCAAAGCAGCGTAGATGTCGAGGACGCGCGGGACAGCCACCTTATCTTGCGATTTCAACGCACGGCGTTCGGCATTGGAAACCACATTTTCCAAGACCGAAATGGGCAAGCGCTGAGAAACGCCAGAACGCTTGTCCACACGCTTGTCATCGCGGGCCAGAAACGCAATTTGCTCGACGATTTCATGGATGTAAGGTGGAACTTCCAGTTCCACGGGAGAGCGGCGGCGCGTCCAGGCTTCCTGCCTTGTGATGGCCAAGCCCTGCGCGACTGTCACCGGATAGTGGGTGCGGATTTCACTCCCGATCCGATCCTTTAAAGGCGTGATAATTTTGCCGCGTGCGGTGTAGTCTTCGGGATTAGCTGTGAACACGAGCATTACATCGAGGGGCAGACGAACCGGATAACCTTTAATCTGCACGTCGCCCTCCTGCATGATGTTGAACAGGCCGACCTGTACCTTGCCCGCCAGATCGGGAAGTTCGTTCACGACGAACAGGCCGCGGTTGGCACGAGGCAACAGGCCATAATGAATCGTTAATTCGTTCGAAAGGTCCTGCCCGCTTCGCGCGGCTTTGATGGGATCGATGTCGCCGATCATATCTGCGATAGTGACATCGGGCGTAGCAAGCTTTTCGACGTACCGCTCCTCGGCATTCATCCAGGCAATGGGAGTCTCCTCGCCGGAAGCGGCCACCTTATCGCGGCATTGTTTACAGATCGGCTGGAACGGATGATCATGGATTTCGCAACCGGCGATGTAGGGCGTTTGCGGGTCGAGCAATCGCGTGAGCATCCGCGCCATACGCGTCTTTGCCTGGCCGCGCAGACCCAACAAGATGAAATTGTGCCGTGATAAAACGGCGTTGACGACCTGCGGGACAACTGTATCTTCGTACCCCACTAGTCCCGGGAACAAAGTTTCGCCGCGTTCCAGTTTCGAAATGAGATTAGATCGCAGCTCTTCTTTCAGGGTTCTGTCAGGTTGCAAATTGGTGGAAAAACGGCTGGAGCGGAGGGCACCCAGCGTCCTTGGTAACTCGGAGTGAGGCATTTAGTAGATCCGCGAAATAGATTCAGCCACAAGTCTAGCAATGAATTCTGAGCGGCTAATTAAATGGAGAGAATGCGTTCCAAAAACCGGTTGTGATATGTTCTCGGGGTCGTGAAAGGCCAGGATTCCTTGTCCGCTGAATATCAATTGAGCTGGCGCAAGTTACAGCAAGTGGGGCTGAATGCTTATGAGGCCCGCTCCTATGTGGTGTTAATGGGACATGCGCGCTTTAAAGCGTTGGAACTTGCGGGGCGCGCTCATGTGCCGCGTCAAAAAATTTATGAGGTTCTGGACAGTTTGGTGGAAAAGGGGTTTGCGCAGGTGGTTCAGGACAAGACCAAATTGTTTTCCGCCGTCGATCCTAGTTTGGCGATTCCGGGATTCGTGGCGCGCCGGAGCAAGGCGTTGCAATACCAACAGGTGGAACAGGAGCGAATGGCCTATCTGTTAATCCAGGATCTGCGCGAGGCTTTTCAGGAGGGGCAGGGCGGAGAAGGCACGCTCGATTTTCTGTCGCTGGTAAATGATGCTACACAAGCAACGGTCCACTACCGGCGAATGCTGGAAGCCGCTTCGCGTGAGCATGCGGAATTCTGCCGGTATCCGTTCGATGCCGATTCTCTAAATGGCCAGTTCATCAGGGACGCCTCGGCACGCGGGGTCGCCTGCCGCTTGCTGATGGAAGTCATGCCGCTCGACAGCGAGGACAAGGACCGTTTGCAAGACTATCGTGAACACGGAGTGGCTGTTCGTTTTTTTGACCGGCTACCGCTGAAACTGGCGCTGTTCGACAACCGCTGCGGGCTATTGGCGTTGCTCGACCCAGTACGGAGCAATCCGTCTTGGAAGTCGGTCGTCTTTGAGCATGAAGGTTTTGCGGAAGCGATGTCGAAGCTGTTCGAAAGTTACTGGCGTCAGTCACGCGCCGAGCTTTGAAGCGGCGCAGGAAATGAGGTGCGGTAAGTTGTCGCATCGGCAAACGGCACGAAAATCAAAGGTTGTTGCGATACGCCCTTTACTCTGTACGCTTGATCGCCTTGCCATTCGCCGGGCGAGAGGTTTGCAACGCTGGTTACCGCCGATTGGGAAATGCCCGAAGCGTCAAAACTAATTTGGGAGAGATCGCGGATTTCGGGATTCAGATGCTTACTCAGGGACAGCACTTGTGGGCCGCGCTGTATTGCAACCGTGCCCGCACTTTCAGGCGTGGGCCGCACAAGCTTAACGGATATTCCGATGTTGATCGCCACGGTGTCTCCGCGCTTCCATTGGCGATTTACCACCAGGTATTGACCGCGCTTGCCGGTGTAATGTTTTGTGCCAGCAGTGACGGTGAAGGTGTCTGCCCAGGAGGGAACTCGTAGCCGAACCGGGAAGCGAAGCGGAAAGCGAACTTTGTGGTCGGGTTCCACATGCAGAAGCACTTCGCCGCTTTCCGGGAAAGTTGTTTCCTCATAGAGATGGACGGACGCCCCGCGATGCAGGCGGACTGTCGCATTACCAGGCGAGTAAAGATTGAGGGCGATTCCATGTCCATACCGGCCCCAAACCAGGGCGGGAATAATGGAAATTCCACGAGCTACGCTACCGGCGCAGGCGTTTGCCGGTTCTGCGCTCTTGGTGCCGTTTAGCGGCACGGTCGCGAATATGTGTCCCGTCTTCACGTCCTGGTGGGCAAGTAATGCGTTGTAAGTCGTCCGCTCCAGTTCGTCGCCATATTGGGGCTGTCCGGTAATCCGGAACAAATCCAAAGTAAGTTGCATCCAGGCAAGCGTGACGCAGGCAGCATCTGGCTTGGTGAAGACATCATCCAGGGTGCCAGTGGCGGTGAGGCGGCCGTCGCGTATGTGCCGCCACGCAGTAGTGGCTGCTTGGAAAAAAGCATCTTCTCCCGTGAGACGGTAGAATTCAGTCAGGCCAAGTAGTTGAGATAACTCGTCGTTCGGAGTAGCGGCAGTGAGTACTCTGGTTACATTCGGCGGGTATAAAAGGTCAACTAACTTCCGGCAGTAATCAAAGTACCGTTGGTCGCCGGTGTACCGGTAAAGAGATACCATTGTTTCGAGCGAAGTAGGAGCTGCCGGCGTCGCAAGAATCTCATTCCCAAGCTGCTTGCACTTCGAGAGTGCGGCCTCATTTCCGGTGACGCGGTAATAGGACAGCAATCCCATCAGTCGGTCTTGAACTGGAAATGCCAGGCCGGAGGAGGGCGTCATGGCGAGTTTAGCCACCTTCTCCATGGCCAAGCCGAGATTGTGGTCATGCGTGAAGTCAAATGAGTTCGCGGCGGCATCAAGGTACGCGCCAAGGCTGTTCCCGGTTGGGCCGGCTTGGCCGAGTGGCTCCAGATAGCCTTCCGTATCGGCTCGTATGCGGGCGGCCAACAAACCGCTTAAATGTTGGCGGTCAAATGCCAACGGGCGGTACTGATCGGTAACCGCATCGGTGACCAAAGGCTCCACGACGGCGGCGGACGATGTTAATGCCGTTAAAAGAAACAGACAGAGTCTGAGGCGCATTGCAGGGCTAGCTTTAATGGTCAGTGTAGCGCCTCACTGTCGCGTAAGCTATATTACTCGCGAACCCTTAGTAGGACCTCGTCTCGCGACGTGAACTGGATGGTGCGGATGCCGAGCAGTTCGGCTCCCTGCACGTTTTCGATGCGATCGTCAAAAAACAAAGTTTCTTCCGGGGCGAGCGCTAGCCCGCTCAGACAGTGCTCGTAGATGGCCGCCTCAGGTTTTGCGGCATGTACTTCGTAGGACAGCGTCATGTGATCGAATTGATTTAGCTTGTTTGTTCTCGTTTTCAAGGCATCCCCCAAATCGCGAGGCATGTTGGATAGGATTGCCACTCGCTTACCAGTAGAGTGCAATTGGGCGATCCAGTCCCACATCACCTGATCGAACTGCATCCAGGACACGTTGTCATAGGCGATGAGCTGGTCCACGACTTCTTGCGAAAGTGTTTTGTTTCCGCGCTGGGCAACCTTCTGCCAATAATCGAAGCCGGAAATGTGATCGCGATCATAGTCGACGCGCTCGCCCCAGTAACCTTCGCTGAAGACCGGCTTGGGGATTCCGGCGATCCCGGCCATCTTTTCGTGATCCGCGTCTGTCTGATGACTTACCAGCACGCCGCCGTAATCAAAAATAAAACCCTTGTAGGAACTAACGAGCGCCATCGACCACCTGTTCCCGGCGCGTACGTACTTCGCGGATGGCGTAAATCCGACGGCCCTGGCTTTCAAAATACGTTCTCATTAAAACCTCGCCGATCAATCCGGTGCTGAACAGCATGAGCCCGGCAAACCAAAGCATTGCGCCTGCGATCAACATGGGGCCGTGCTCGGCAATGATGTCTTGCCCCGAGATCTTCTCCACTAGCATGAACAGAAGAATGACGCTGCCGAGCCCTACGCCGGCGAGACCCCATTTCCCGAAGAAATGCATCGGGCGGGTGAGATAGGTCAGCAGAAATTTGATCGTCATGATATCGAAAAACACGCGAAAAGTTCGACTGAGTCCGTAATGAGAAGCACCGTTGGGGCGCTCAATATTCTTAATGGGGACTTCCACAATGCGTGCGCCGTAGAAACTGGCGAGCGCCGGAATGAAACGGTGTAGCTCTCCGTAGAGGTTGATGTCCTTCAGGACTTCCGAACGGTAGGCTTTGAAGGTAGTGCCGAAATCGTGCAACTCCACACCAGAGACACGCTTCATCAGCCAGTTGGCGATGCGCGAGGGGATCTTGCGAGTGACTGCGTTGTCCACGCGATTCTTGCGCCAGCCGCTGGCGATATCGTAACCTTCATCGATCTTTTCGAGCAGGAGCGGAATGTCGTCGGGATCGTGCTGGAGGTCGCCATCGAGCGAGATGACCACTTCTCCCTGTGCCTCATCGAAGCCTGCTGCCAGAGCAGCCGTCTGACCGAAGTTCCGCCGCAAGCGAATAACGCGCAGATGACCGTCGGTTTCGACCAGATTTGCAAGAAGGTCGAAGCTGCGATCAGTGGAAGCGTCGTCGATGAAGATGATTTCGTAGGGGCGGCGAATTCTTTCGAGCACCGTTGTCAAGCGGTCATACAGCGGCAGAATGGCCGGTTCCTCATTATGAATGGGAATGACAATGGAGAGCATTTAGGGAACTTTCTTGAGTGTAGCGGACCGGTGTGGGGAAATTTGGACGGCCACCGCATAGGCGGAGTAAAATAAAGGAATAGCGACATGATTCGGGTGAGCCATAGGACCGCATTGGTATGCGGACTTGCTCGCCAGCCTTGTAGGAGTGTTTTTTGTCTGATCAAGATCCGCCGGGCAGCAGTACGCTGTTTCCGCCTGGTGACAATAAGAATATAATCCCCATCAATATTGAAGACGAGATGAAGCGCTCGTACCTGGACTACGCCATGAGCGTGATCGTGGGCCGCGCTTTGCCCGATGTGCGCGACGGCTTGAAGCCTGTACACCGGCGCATTCTCTACGGTCTTCATGAGTTAGGTCTTCATTACAACCGCCCCACGCGTAAGTGCGCCAAGATTGTTGGCGAAGTTCTTGGTAAATACCATCCCCACGGCGACGTTCCTGTGTACGACTCGCTGGTGCGAATGGCGCAGTCGTTTTCGATGCGCTACCCGCTGGTCGACGGGCAGGGAAACTTCGGGTCCGTGGATGGCGATCCGCCGGCGGCGATGCGGTACACCGAGGCGCGGCTGTCGAAGATCGCGGCTACGCTGCTGGAAGACATCGACAAGGAAACGGTCGACTTTCGCGCCAACTATGACGATAGTGAACATGAGCCTGAAGTTCTTCCGGCGCGTGTTCCAAATCTGCTGATCAATGGTTCATCGGGTATTGCGGTCGGAATGGCGACGAATATTCCGCCCCATAACTTGAGAGAAGTGATCGATGCCAGCGTTGCGCTGGTGGAAGACCCACATACTTCTCTTGCCAAGATTCTGGAGATGATGCCGGGCCCGGACTTTCCGACGGGCGGGTTCATTCTGGGGCGGCAGGGAATTCTCGATTACTACCTGCGGGGCCGTGGCAGCGTGCGTTTGCGCGCCAAAGCCACGACGGAGAAGTACGGGCGCGATAGCGAAGCCATTATTGTCACGGAGCTGCCGTTCCAGGTCAATAAGGCGCGGCTGATTGAGCATGTGGCGGCGCTCATCTCCGATAAAAAACTGGAGGGGATGAACGAGCCTCGCGATGAAAGCGATCGCCAAGGCATGCGCATCGTGTTCCCGCTAAAGCGTGGCGAGAACCCCGAGGTGGTGCTGAACAACCTGTATAAGCAGACGCAGATGCAGGTGAATTTCGGCGTCATTATGCTGTCCATCGTGAACGGGCAGCCACGTGAGCTGGGTGTCGTCGATGTTATTAAACGGTTCCTAGAGCACCGTGTGGACGTCGTTCGTCGACGCACGGATTACCTGTTGCGGAAAGCGCGCGATCGTGAGCATCTGCTGCTCGGGTTCCAGAAGGCGCTGGACAACCTGGATGCGGTGATCGCACTGATTCGGGGTGCCCGGACGCCTCGCGAAGCGCGTGAAGGGCTGATCACGCAATTCGAATTTAGCGAACGCCAATCGCAGGCGATCATTGAGCTTCAACTGCAACGCCTCACTGGCATGGAGCAGCAGAAGATTCTCGATGAACTCGCGGAGATTCAGCGGATGATTGCCGGGTATCTCGAAATTCTGGGTTCCGAAGAGGTGCTGAAAGCACTGATCGTAAAAGAGCTGCGAGATGTTCAGAAGGACTTCGGTGACGCGCGGCGTACGCAGATTATCGAAGATCCGGGTGACATCCGGCTGGAAGATCTGGTGCAGATGGAAGATGTGGCGGTCACGGTTTCGCGTGGCGGCTATCTGAAGCGTACGTCGGTCGATACCTACCGCCGGCAATCCCGTGGCGGGAAGGGGCGCATCGGCATGGGAACGCGCTCCGAGGATGTGGTGGATCATCTGGTGGTCGCCTCCACTCACTCGTATCTTTTGATCTTCACGAATAAGGGCCGTGTTTACTGGCTGAAGATTTATGAGATTCCCGATGCCGCGACCACCGGCAAGGGCAAGCATGTCTCAGGCTTGATCAACCTGCAACCGGATGAAAGCGTGAAGGCGTTTCTGTCGGTGAAAGAGTTTGTTCCCGATAAGTTCATCGTGATGGTGACCCGCCAGGGCGTCATCAAGAAGTGCGAGCTGACCGAGTTTGACAATCCGCTCTCGCGCGGCATTATTGCTTTGGCGCTAGATGAGGGTGATGAGTTACTAGGTGCCACGATTACGAATGGCAAGAACTTCATCTTCCTTGGCTCTTATCTTGGGATGGCGATTCGCTTTAACGAAGACGAAGTGCGCGCCATGGGCCGGCAAGCCCGCGGTGTACGCGCCATGGATTTGGAAAAGGGCGATTATCTAGTGGGTCTCGAAGTGGTGGAGAAGGAAGGCCTGATTCTTTCCATTTCGCAGAACGGTTACGGAAAACGGACGCCGCTGGAAGATTACCGGCTGACTGCGCGTGGCCGCAAGGGCGTCATCAACATGAAGACGACTCCGAAGGTGGGCAAGGTGGTCGCGGTACTTTCGGTCATGGAAACGACGGACCTGATGATCATTACGAAAGACGGGCAAATGATCCGCTTGGATTCGAGTGACATCCGGCAAGCGGGGCGGTCCACGCAAGGGGTTCGTTTAGTTCGCCTAGCGGAGTCCGATCTTGTTGCTGCGGCTTCTTGCCTTCCAGAGCCTGCCGAAGTCGTGGCGAAAGACGAAGAAACGAACGGGGAACTGCCGCTGCAATAAAGCAAATAAATTAGCAATTAGCAGGGCGCTTGATCGCAGGCTTAGATCGAGCGCCTTTTTTGTGTGATCACGGCTTTAGCGTCTCAGTATGTTTCCCATGGAACTTACGCCCACTTAACTTGCGATAGATGTCAGGAGAAAATTCCTTCAGGATGTTAGCAGCACCATCGACTCCAAGCTGGGTGACGAGCTTTATCAGTGCATCGTTGGCATCGCGATTGTCTGTATAGTAGGCATTCGAGATGGCGACGGCCGTGGAATTGCCTAAAACCTCCGAGTAGTTGAATTGCATACCTCCTGAATCTTTGTGCGTCCAGAAGAGCTGGCCCACAGCGTAACCGACCCGAGATATGCTGCTTCCCGTGCCGCGCCGGAAATAGCGCGGGTCCTGATGGAGGAGAGATGGAAAAACGCCCTCGGTCATCATATCGCCGATAACGAAATCAGCATACGCGGTGCCTAGATAACGGCCATAGGCTGCCGCGCCGTCACCGAACGCGGGATTCGCATTTGTCAATTGACTTTCGCCGGCAAAGGCTGCAGCTAGCACGAACGTTCCGCGATCAAAGGAATCCTGACTCGCAATCTTGAACTTTTCGCGAGATGTAACGGGCTCATATTTGGCGAGACTGGGAAAAGTACGGTAGTTAGGAATGATGCCGAAGAGGCGCTTTCGTTCCGGCTCAGGCGGGTTCGTACTGTCAGGTTTTACATCAGAGGCAGAACCTGTGTTTGCTGGGGCTTGCTGTGCAAGCGACAACCCTGAAGAGAGCAGGTAGATGAGGATGAGGATTCCTAGTGGCCGGCGAGCAAGTTGACCTGGCGATGTGATGTGCATTGGTTGTATGATGCTTCTCGTGTTGGATGACGTTGCACCAGTTGGATTTTCAGCAGAGTGAACACTTCGCAACCATTCCCGATTGACGATGCTAGAAGGCGAAGCGTACTTGCATGTCGAGGCGGCGCTGATCGCTGGCGGTGGCTTCGGCTCCGTAGCCACCGGTGATGCCGGTGGACTCGAGGAAATAGGGCGAGGTAAGGCTTCCGTTCGGGGTATTGAGATTCTCGTGGTTCAGGATGTTGCGGGCGCTGACCGAAAGAGTGAGGTTGTAGCGGTGCTCGGTGGAAGCGTCGAAGCCGTGGAAGCCGCCACCGTGGCCGCCTTGCCCTCCCGCACTGGCACCTCCTGAAGGGCCGGAGAATTTGGTGGTGCCGAAGCCGAAGGTTTTGCTGACGCGGAGGTTGAGGCCGAGAAAACCGGGACCTGAAATCGCGTTGCGCTCAATGATCGATTCGCCCGGAAGCGGAACAGTGTTCAGATAACCGAATGGCGTATCAACCGTGTTGGCACCGGGTCCGCTGACGAGCGCGGGGCGGGCGGTGGGGTCGAGCGATCCGGTGCCATAGATATCGGTGCCGGTGGTGATGTTAAAAGGAATTCCGGTATGAGCCACGAGGAAGGGCGAGAAACGCAGCCCCCACTTGGCGGTAAGAGAGCCGCCCAGAAATAGGGAGTGACGGTAATCGAGAGCCGAGCGTCCGTAATCGGCGGCCAGGTCGTATTGGTTCGAGGGGACAGTGGAGATGCCGTCGGTGTCGCTGTTCGAGTGGCCATAGGCGTAGCGGCCGAACAGAGTGAGCCAGCGGCCTTCTCGTGCATTGACGTTAATCATAAGCTGATTTTGGCGGAAGATTCCGGTGGACTCGTAGTTGTAAATGGGCCCGACGTTGCCAAACGGTAATGGCGGTGGTGTTCCCAAGCTAATAGGCAGGGAGCTGGGGTAGGGCGCGTTGATATCGCGAGTGAGCAATTCATGGTTGCCGCGCGAATTCATGTAATTAACCGTGACGCTGGTGTGTTTAAACAATTGGCGCTCCACGCCGATAACGGTTTGCATGAGATACGGCGCGCGAAGGGTGGGATCGATCTGGTAACGCGAATTGTAGCGGGAATCGACCGAGAGGTCCGGTGGTGTCGTGCCGGAGATGAAATAGGGCAATAATTGCGTGGCACCCGTGACAATATAGGGAATCTGATTCTGCCCGTTGAAGCGATAGGCATTCAGGACGTTGGTGCTTTCAAAGCGGTCGTAGAACATGCCCCAACCGGCCCGGATGACGGTCTTGCCCTGACCGCTCTTGCGGGCATCGGGAGACCATGCAAAGCCCACGCGGGGAGCCCAATCGTTGTAGTCCGAGATGTTAGTTTGCGACTCCCAGCGCAGCCCCAGGCTGAGGGTGAAGTTGGGCCGTACCTTCCAATCCTCCTGAACAAACGGACCGAAATCCAGTTGGTAGAACTTGAGACTAGGGTTGCCCTCGGTGATGGTGAAACGGGTGGGACCTATGTCTTGCAAGGGTATATCGCCCGGCAGCTTCCCTTGTAGAAACATCTCGGTGAGCTGGTACTGCTGAATAGAAGTTTGATGAGCATTGGTGACCACTGTGCCGTCCGGGCCCAGACTGTATCCACCACCGCCCAAGAACGCGTAGATACCATTGAAGTTCTTATTAGAAAAGTCGTTAATATCGTCAGTGCGAATGCGGATACCGAACTTGATGGTGTGTGCGCCGTGGGTGATTGTCGTGTAATTCTGCAACTCATAGTAGTTTTCGATATCGAAGGAAGTGCCATAACCGGAACCGCCGCTGACAAACGCATTGGTGACGTCGGTCTGCGGCGCATTGCTCTGGGTTTGGTACGACTGGCCGGTGCGGTCGAACATGAAGTGCGTTTCGTTGACCGCGTGAGGGCCGAGGATCATGGTATCGACAATTTGGCCGGTGTGCTCAGTTTCATAAGACGAGTAACCGCTGCCGGGGAGATCGAAGGCACCGACACCGGTCGGCGTTTTATTGTTCTCCAGATATCGATAGCGAAAGCTGAGAGTGTTGTTTTCACCGAGTTGCCAATCGACTCGAGGGCTGAGGGAAGTGCGGCGTTGCGGCGTGGGGAAGAAGCTTTGGGTGCGGACGGGATTGAGGGTGGGATCGAGGACTGTGGCATTGATGATGCCGTTATCATCGATATTACGACGATCCACGTCGAAAAAGAAGCTGGCCGTTTTGCCGATAGGGCCACTCACATTGCCGCCGAAACGTTGCGTGCGGAACGGCGGATCAAAGGTGAGGAACGGATTTCGTGAGTTCCACACGCCGTCGCTGATGGTGTAATATCCTTGGCCGTGAAATTTGTCGGAACCAGGTTTGGTGAAGATCTGGATACGGCCATAGCCGAGCTTGTCGAATTCAGCGGAAAACGGATTGGAGTTGACACGGATTTCCCGGATAGACTGTTTGGGAGGCAGGCTGCCCCCGCTGAAACCGTCGATGTATATCTGATTGCCGCCCGGACCGGCGGAAGGACCGGCGAGGGCCTGCAAATCGGCCTGCAAATCGTCCGGATCATCGGGCAGAGCCGAGAGATCTTCTCCCGTGAGCGTGGTCGCGCTGGCGTTACTGGTGGGATCGACGCTGACTTGGTTGGCGGATTCTGTAACCGTGAACTGCTGTTTCTGTTCGCTGACGGACATGATGATGTCGGTAGTAGCGTTCTGTCCGGGTTTCACCGAAACAAGGAGAACCCCGGACTGCTGCAGGCCTTGAAATGTAGCGGAGACGGTGTAGGTACCCGCAACGACTCCGTGAAAGCGAAAGGAGCCATCAGCGCCGGTGTTGACTGTTTGCGTTTTGCCGCTTTGATCCGTCAAGGTAATGACGGCGTTTGGGATGATGCCGCCGGTGGTGTCCTTTACCGAACCAGAGACCGCGCCACTTGGCCGGTGAGCTGTTTGTGCAGCCGTTCTACTGCCGGAGCTGGCCGGGGCGGCGGGCGATTGCGGCCATGCCCAGGCCGCTGAGAGAAGGACCAACAACGCCGCACGGAAAAGACTTGAGTTCATTCCACCGGTATGGCGAGATCCAAGTTCCAATCGTTACCCATGCCCGACGAATGAGCTCCGCCGCGGCTTGGAGGAGATTGGAGGATAGGCTCCACGCCGGCGATGATGTTGGTGGCAGTAAGGCCGGAGCTGCCTGTGTTGATACCTCCGGTGGCGATAACGGCATCACCCGGCTTCAGATCCGAGACGCTGACCTTCGGAGCGCGTTCCAGCGTCTGCGAAAGGTCGTTCGATGCTGCTGACGAGGTCCGATGCGCCAGCGCCATGGCCATTTGCGGCGGAAGCTTTCGGATCACGGAGTCGCCGGCAATAGTGAGCTGGACGGGTTGTTTGGTCCGGCGATTATTGATGGTGATTTCCGTGCCATCGGGAGAAATGGAGGCGACTGTACCGGCCACGGTGCGGAAAGTACCTGAATAAACTTTTTGCGCCGTAATGATGGAGCCTTCCGCATCGCCCGTTCCGATCACGCGGACTTGGTCGCCGGGCTGGATTTCGCTGAGTTGGGAAGCCGCAGGCGTCTTGGGTGAAGAAGGCGAGTAGCGGGTGAAGCGAGCATTCGTTCCATCGACAGCCACGGCCTTAGGGCCCGCCGGGGTACGGACAGTCACTTTGAGTTGCTTGGTAGCGCTGTCGACAGAATTCACCACGCCCGCAGTGCTGTGCTGCCAAGCATTCATTTCCGTCTGGCGGGCTTGCTGAAGGTCGCGGGCGGACATCAGCAGAATGCTGGCGGCGGTCACGCCGTTCGGAACTCCGTCCATTTTGTAGCCTCGAACGGAGACGCGATCACCGGTTTTGAGCTCACTAGGGTTGAAGCGGGACGCGGTTTTCAGGTCCTTCGATCCCGGGGCGACTTTGAGAAACGTCTTTGTGTTTTCGAGCGAGATGGCGTACTCGGTCCCGGTTTTGTCCTCTTTTACGGAGAGCTTCTTGAACGAAGGATCGATGGTGGTCACCGTGCCGACGAAATGTTCGGTTGGCTTGGCGGAAACCGAGGTGGCCGGGGTTTGGGAGAAGGCAGCAGGCGACACTGCCGCGGCGATAAGCCATGTCAAGAGATGCTTGCGCATAGAGGTATCTATTAGAGTACCGGGAAATCAATAAAGTGCTCCGGAATCAAGTGACGGGTCGTTGGGATAATAATGGTCGACATTTTGCATAGTGATCAGCTTGTGTTTGGTGTAGACAGCCGGGGGTACGGTTTTCTTGTCCAGGATATCCAGCGCTAACGGAATCAACCCTTCCCCGTACTTCTCGGGGAAAAAAGCAACCGAGCCAATCAGACGGCTTTCCGGCCTTCGAATTTCCGCGCGCGCCTCCAGGGAAGCGTTTTGCCCCATGACGGCGCAGCAGGACTCCATCCCGAGTTCCTGAAACGCCCGGAGAGCCCCGATGACGCTGGGGTCGTTGATTCCGCCGACCAGCGTACGTTTCGGCCTCGTTTTGCGGAGTTGTCTACGGACCAGATCCAAGGAACGCGCAAATTGCCCGTTTCCGTTAAGGACGGTGATGGAAGACTCCGGAATCGAGCCCAGGACGGCCCTGATTCCATCCATCATGCCGGCCAGGCGAGCGCGGGGAATCGAGCCGGCTGCCGCAAGATCCAACAGCAGGACTTCATCGACGTGACCGCCCCATTGGCTCTTCGCCCAACGCCCCAAGCAGCGCCCCCCGAGCAAGCCAGCTTCGTAGTTGTGCGCGCCGTAGTAAGTCGCGCCCGGATGAGGTATTTCGATCGCGATAAAGGGGATTCCTTTTTGACTTAGTCTCGAGGCGACAACTGGCGCGACGTGGCCGTCCGTTTGGAACTCCATCACCAGGTCCAACTGCTCCCGAATAAAGGCATCGACGTTGCGAAGTGCGATCCGCGGACTGTATCGATTGTCTAAGACCACGAGGTCCACCGCTTCATCTGCGGCCGCGCGGATGATGCTCTCGGTTACTTCTCGGGAGAAGGCGAATTCCGTGCTCTGGGCCGCATAGCCGATCCTGTACTTCTTCGTCCGCGGCAAGCGGAAAGCCCGCGAGTATTCGAGCGGTTTCGGGCGGCGTATCAGACCCCTCGATTCCAAGGTAACGAGCAGCCGGTAGGTGGTGGACCTGCTAAGGCCGACCCTGCGTGCAATCTCGCTGAGACATAAGGATTCGCTCTCGCTTCCGAATGTCTCCAGAACATCACAGGCGCGGAGGACAACGTCGATGTGATAACGATCCGTGCCGTTGCCCTTCATGTCACGCCCCTTGTGTTTCGCATTGTACACGCAACCTTCGAATCGCTTCTGAATTTCACAGTATGAAATTTCCGAATGGTCATCTCAGTAAGAAGGTAGTGGTTGTATTTCTCGCGCTTGTGCGGTTTATGTTGGCAAGCTAATGCTATATACCGCAATCAGGCTGGGCGTCGGTTTTCATACCATGAAAACGGAGGAGTTCGTTGGAATTTCCTTGTAACCAGGTTGTGATCCACATACGATGTAGACCAACGCGCTTCAAAGGTGAAGCGTGTGGAGGTGAACGACCATGTGGAGTAAAACTTCGGGTAGCTTGCGCCAGTGTCTTCTTACGAAGCCCGCGCTTACTTTGTATCTTCTTGTCTGGGTGTCCTGCTGTATGCTTCTTAACGGACAGGCAATCACTGGAGACTTGACCATCAATGTCACCGACCCGAATGGCGCGGCCGTACCGAATGCAAAATTTCAGCTTAAGAATAACCAAGAAGGCACAACCATTTCGGGCGAAAGCAATAGTCTGGGAACGTACAATTTCAGCCAACTTAAGCCAGCATCCTACAGCTTGAAGGTGACCGCGCCCGGCTTCCAGGAGCAACAGGTCTCGGACATCAACATCCAGTTGGCGCAACGCGCTTCTGTGAACGTCAAGCTGACAGTCGGCCAAGTGAGCGAAACAGTGAACGTATCGGCCAGCGCGGAAACACTTCTCAATACAGATAGCGCGACTGAGGGGCAAGTGCTACAGGCGCATGCCATCGAGAATTTACCGCTAAACGGGCGCAATTTTATTCAACTAGCCCAATTATCGGCCGGTGCGGCCCCAACTGGAACAGGAAACTCTGCGGCGACTACATGGACCGGCAGGACAGACCAAAGTCTCTCGATCGAAGGCTTGCGCGAGAGCAATGTCAGCTTCCTGGTGAACGGAATCGAGACGCGAAATGCGCGTTTTGGGAATGCCGGCATACGCCCAGACCCGGACGCCATCGGCGAATTTAACGTACAACGCGGATTTTTCACTCCCGATTACGGAGGAAGCGCCGCAATCATTAACACCACCATTCGATCCGGTACTAACGATCTCCATCTGACGGCATTCGAACTGGCGCGAAATAAGGACTTTGACGCAAACAACTATTTTGCCAATGCGGCCGGGCAGCCCTTGCCGGCGTTTGTTCAAAACCAATTCGGCGCGACGGCGAGTGGTCCTGTCGTTATTCCGAAGGTCTACGACGGACGCAACAAGCTGTTTTTCCTGTTCAACTACGAGGGTTTTCGCCAGCGGGAAGGCAATAACTATACCGGCCTTTATCCTTCAGCAGCGCAGTTGGCGGGTAATCTACCCGACAATAGTGCCGGTACCGGGTTGTTTCCGACCAGTTCGGCGTTCTGCAGGACCAATCCAAGCTCGGCGCATTGCGTGAATATCATCAATCCTGCCACCAATCAGCCATTCCCGGGCAACGTGATCCCGACCGCACTCCTGAACCCGGTAACTCAGAAAGCTATTCCATTCACCCCGATTCCCAACCTCGCTATCAATCCCAATAGTGTCAATTTTCCTAGCTTCAATACATTCGCGTCACCAAAGACGATCAATGATTTCGATCAGTATAACGCTCGGATAGATTACCAGCTAGGTAGCCGTGACTCGGTTTACGGGTCCTACTCAAACTCAAACGAACCGCTCTTTGTACCCGCCATCCAGCCACTCGGCGGTACGAACAACCCGCTGAAGGACCAACTCTGGACTGCCACCTATGTACATAGCTTTTCTCCGACCATCATCAATGAATTCCGGTTCGGGCACAATGACACATCGACTTACAAACTGGAGCAGGGTGCGGATGGCCCAAACTATGCCGCAACTACGTTTGGACTAAAAAATACATCCACCAATCCATTCGATTTCGGAGTGCCGCAGTTCAATCCCACCGGCTTTAGTCAGATCGGATCTTTCTCCGAGGCGATCGGAGCTGACGAAGAAAACTTCCAGTACGTGGACAACCTGAGCATTACCCGGGGTGCCCACAACATAAAAGTCGGATTCCAAATTATGCATCTCAAGTACTACGAGATTACGGATTTCGGAGGTGTGCCTAACTTTGGGTTTAGCGGCCAGTTCACGGGAGCGTCCAACGGGTTGGCGGATTTCCTCCTTGGAACTCCCTACACCGCGACGACATCGGTGGGCGATTCTTCGCAAAACATGGTAACGAATTACTACGGCGGGTATCTGGCCGATAACTGGCGAGTTACTTCCAAGCTGACCCTTAACCTCGGCCTCCGGTACGAGTTCCAACGCTATCCGCGAGAAATAAATGGCCGAGCCGAATTTTTCGATACAGCTAGCGCTTCAGAAGTGGTCGCCGGACATGGCGTGCGCCCCGAGATTGTGGACCCGGACTACAATAACTTTGCCCCTCGTGTAGGATTTGCTTACCAGCTAACGCGGAACACCGTCGTTCGGGCTGGCGGCGGCATCTACTACGCCACGGACAATGCCAACGAACTGCAATTTGAAATCGTGGGAGCTCCATTTTACTCATCGCAGACATTAACCGCGACCACGCCTACACTGTCGCTCAACAATCTGTTCCCTGCGGCCGGTGTCGGGGCTGTCTTCAACCCATTTACGTTAAATTTACACAACCGGACTCCCTACGTCTCACAGTGGACCTTCGATGTCCAGCACACGTTTGGGTCCAATAACTTCGTGGAGGTGGGCTACTCCGGCAACACGGCACAGAAGTTGCCGCAACGTTTCAACCTGGATGCGGGAACAATCGATCCCACAAACACCATTCCGCTAAGCGCGCGGGAGCCTTACCCGCAGTATAACGGCTCTATTTTGATGTCCGACAACCGGGGCTGGGCAAGTTACGAGGCGTTCACGGCGCGCTATGAGCACCGGTTCAAATCGGGACTCTATCTGCTGGGAGCATATACCTGGCAGAAGGCGCTGGATCTCGGCACAACCGACGACTTCACGATGATTAGCGCGGATTTCAAGAAATTCGATAAGGGCCATTCCGACTACGACACGCCACAACGGTTTGTGCTCAGTTATACCTATGAGTTACCTGTTGGACGCGGCAAGGCTTTGCTCGGCAATACATCAAGGGCGCTCAATACGATTGTGGGCGGATGGCAGCTAAACGGAATTACCACGTTTTCTGCTGGCCAATATCACACGATCACGACTGCGCAGTTCTGGCCGAATATCAGCCCATCGTTCAACACGTCGGTGCCGAATGTCATCGGGAATGCGACGGCGGGACAGGACCCGAGAGGCCTATGGTTTAACCCAGCAGCATTTGCCTACCCAACTCTCCACGTGGAAGGCAATGCCGGTCGAAATCAATTTGAAGTTCCAGGAATCGCAAACTGGGACATGAGTCTGTTTAAGGACACCAAAATCACGGAGCGTCTGGCCGCGCAATTACGATTTGAAGCCTTCAATATCTTCAATCACACCCAGTTTGGAGTGCCCAATATGACGTGGCCTAACCCGACGTTCGGCCAGATCACGTCCACGCAGGTGGATGCGCGCCGCCTGCAACTCGGTTTGCGATTGACCTTCTGACCATGAGGAAACACATGATTATCCGAAACACCATTGTTTTAGTTTCGTTATCCGCCGCCTTAGCGGCCAATTCGCTCGCTCAAAAAGTTGCGATTGCCTGGGATCACGTCGAGCGAGTCTCAAAGACAACGCCCACGTTGCAGGTTGTGGTCAACCCGCCGCTACGCCGCGGCTCCAAGATCCATGATCGAGTCTTCTCGGATCTGGGAAAGCTAGGCGCTGACTACGTGCGGTATGTTCCGTGGCTACCGTATCCGAAATTGGGCGTCGCCGAATTACAGCCGCCAACGAACGGGAAAACGTCGTGGGACTTCTCGCTGATCGATCCGATGACGATCGACTTCCTGAATGCAACTAAAGGTCATTCCGTAATCCTCAACTTCAGCACCATTCCGGCTTGGCTATTCAAGACGCCCAAGCCTGTAACCTATCCGCAAAATCCCGATCAGGCGACATGGGATTATACGCAGGGCACCGAGCTTCGCGATCCTTCGATGAAAGAACTCGGGGATTATTATGCCCGGCTGGTGAGTTGGTACGTGAACGGCGGATTCACCGATGAGCTTGGCAAACGGCATGATTCAGGGCACCATTTCAAGGTTGGCTACTGGGAAGTGCTCAATGAAATCGATTTCGAGCATCACACGACACCCGAACAATACACGGCCCGTTACGACGCGATTGTTTCTGCGATCAAGCGGGTTGCTCCTAATATGAAATTCGTGGGGCTGGCACTGGCTGCTCCGTCGGACGATCCTCGCATGTTCGAATACTTTCTGGACCATAAGAACCATAAGCCGGGCATCCCGCTGGACATGATCTCGTACCATTTTTACGCCAGCCCTTCCCCGGACCAGACACCCGATATTCAGCAATACACTTTCTTCGAACAGGCCGACCGCTTCATCGCCACGACCAGGTATATCGAAGCGATTCGAAAACGGCTCTCTCCGTCCACTGGTACTACCGTGGATGAGATCGGATCGATTTCCGCCGATGATGGGGGGCAAGGAAGGCCAGGTCACGTGACGAAACCGATTCCGAATTCTTATTGGAATCTCTCCGGTGCTACCTATGCTTATGTCTTCGGCAACTTGGCGTCTTTGGGGATCGATGTAGCCGGTGAATCACAACTCGTGGGCTATCCCACTCAGTTCCCCAGTGTCTCCATGGTCGACTGGAATACAGGCGCGCCAAACGCGCGATACCGGGTGCTCCAGTTACTCAAGGCAAATTTTGCTCCCGGCGACAAGTTGGTGAAGACGACCAGCGGTAGCCCGTATGTGTACGCTCTAGGAGTGATTACTCCGTCGGGCGATCACAAAGTGCTCCTGGTGAACAAGCGGGACCGCGACATCTCCATTACCTTGCCGCAATCCGCAAAGGAAGTGCAGCTTGTGGATCAGACGACCGGGGCGAGTCCGCCCTCGCGCCAGTCGCTCAGCAGCAGCCAGATTACACTTCGCGGTCTGGCAGTCGGCGTCTTCACACTGAAATGAAAACTGACCTTGCGGGAAGCGCGAACACGCTGCGAGTCGGGCTTTTCGGAATTGGTCTCGATACGTATTGGGATCAATTTGCTGGATTGAAAGACCGGCTGGAAGGATACATACGATTCGTAGCGGATCGGCTTAGTCAGCCGGGCGTCGAGGTAATCGATCTTGGCCTTATCGACACGGTAGAGAAGGCATTCGACGCTGGCGAGTCGTTCAGGCGCGCTGGCGTCGATATTCTTTTCCTACATGTCACCACTTACGCGTTGTCGTCCACTGTCCTGCCGGTTGTGCGCAGGGCCAAGGTGCCGGTTATCGTCTTGAATCTGGCTCCGCAATCCGCCATCGATTACCGCTCGTTTAATGCGTTGCCGAATCGTACGGCCATGACGGGGGAGTGGCTGGCGTTCTGCCAGGCTTGTTCCGTTCCGGAGATTGCCAATGTATTCGGCCGGTTTGGAATTCCATTCGTTGAGGTGCCAGGAATTCTCCACGACGATCCCGTGGCGTGGGGCGAGATTCAGGCTTGGATCGAAGCCGCCAAGGTGGCCCGGATACTGGAAAGCAATCGCCTGGGCGTGATGGGGCATTACTACGGCGGCATGCTTGATATTTACTCCGATCTGACGCAACAATGCGCCACCTTCGGAGGGCATATTGAACACATCGAAGTCGATGAACTCACAGCCCTGAGCGAGACCATCGACCGAAGCGTGGTCGAGGAGCGTGTCTTACACTTTCATGATGTGTTCGATGTGCAGCCGGATTGCCCTCCCGAAGAACTCCGCCGTGCGGCGCGAACTTCAGTAGCACTGGATCAGCTCGCCGTAAAGCATCGGCTTGGGTCGATGGCGTACTACTACAAAGGCGTCGGAAGCTCCGCGAGCGAAGACACCATGAGTTCCATCATTTTAGGGACAAGCCTGCTGACAGCGCGCGGCATTCCCGTTGCCGGTGAATACGAAATCAAGAACGCCCAGGCGATGAAAATCATGGACTCGTTCGGGGCCGGTGGATCGTTCACCGAATACTATGCGGCTGACTTCAACGACGATGTCATCTTGATGGGGCATGACGGACCGGGACACCTGGCGATCTCGGAAGGCAAAATAAAAGTCCGGCCCCTGAGTGTATATCATGGCAAAAACGGCCGTGGGCTCTCGGTCGAAATGTGCGTGAAGCACGGCCCTGTGACATTGCTGTCGGTTGCGGAAGCCGCTGGTGGTCGCCTCAAGTTTGTTTTTGCTCAGGGAGAATCGGTTCCTGGCCCGATTCTCCAGATTGGGAACACGAACAGCCGCTACCGGTTTCCCATAGGAGTCCGTCGTTTCATGAAGGAGTGGAACGCCCAGGGGCCCGCTCATCATTGCGCCATTGGTGTGGGGCACATTGCGGGAAAGATCGAAAAGCTGGCCGTGTTGTTGGGCCTTGAAGCCGTGCGTGTTTGCTAACGGAGCGGCATAAATGAAACGAAGAAACTTCCTGTCCTCGGCGTTGTTTGGAGCGGCTGCATCGGCGCTCCCATCCATCTCTCAGCCGCTCCTCCCTGCGGCGCAGGCAGCGACTTCCGGCGGAGACCGCTTGCAATTGGGAAACACCAATCACCGGCTGGAGTTCGATCCCAAAACTGCCCAACTACTCTCGCTGCGAAACGTTGGCGACTCCACGCAGGAGTTTATCGAATCCGAAGTTCCGGAACCAATGTTTATTATCCAGTACGTGGATGGGACGAAGTCGTTTCGCCAGATCGCATCCACGGAAGCCAGTCATACATCGGTGTCAATCCTTGCGGGTGTACTCACAGCCAAGTTTCACCAGCTTGGCGGATTGGACCTGAATGCCGAAGTAACCGTGAGAACGTCGAACGAAGATCCCGCGAGCCGCTGGTCCATTGAAGTTGACAACAATTCCGGACTTCTCATCACTGATGTTCAGTTTCCATTCGTCATCGTGCGCTACCACCTCGACGGGCAGACGGGGACCGAGGCACTGTTGCGCCCGTATTCGGTAGGCCAATTGCAGCGCGCGCCGGAACCCGCGCAAATGCATCCCGACAGTCCGGTCGCCTGGCAGTTTCTCCCGGAGAACGGAGACTCGGGACATTATCCCGGACTGACGTTCGCGCAATTCCTCGCCTACTACAACGACCGCGCAGGTGTTTACATGGCCTGCGACGATACCGCAGGTTCCATCAAGCTCATCAAGACGGTTCACCGGGGAAAGGGGATTCGCCTGGGTGTTGCGCACGTGGGCGACTGGCCGTCGCACGGAAGCAGGGCGTTGGGATATCACGTAGTGCTGCGAACGTTCAAAGGCGACTGGTACGACGCGGCCGAGCTGTACCGGCAATGGAGTTTGCAACAAGCTTGGGCGCGCGCTCCGTTGCACAAGAGACCCACGGTGCCTCGGTGGCTGTTGGATTCGCCTCCCCACCTGGTATTTCGCATTCAAGGTGAAATCGATGCCGGTCCGGCTCCGCTCAACACGCAGTTTGTTCCGTATCCCCGGATCATTCCGCTGGCGGAAAAGGCCGCCAAACACTTGAACGCGCCCGTGGTGCCGATCATCATGGCCTGGGAACGTCCCGGCCCTTGGGTGTACCCCGATTGTTTTTCGCCGGCCGGAGGCGACCAGTCGCTTCGTGAATTCACCAGCGCTGCCCGTACACGTGACTGGCATGTTGGCACCTACTGCAATGGAACGCGCTGGGTAACTGCCCACTACTGGACGGGCTATGACGGCAGAACGTATTTCGAAGACCACGATGGTAATGCCAGCGTTTGCCGCACAGTGGATGGACGCCGCTGGGCCGAAAGCTGGGACCGGCTATGGCGTCCCAGTTACGCCTGCTGTGCCGCCGCGCCGCCTACTCAACAGATCGCCGAACGGTTTGTCCAGCATCTGCTTGACGATGGCCTGGATTGGATTCAGTTCCTGGATCAGAACGTGGGGTGTTGCACGTTTCCCTGTTTCTCCACGGCCCACGGCCACTCGCCCGCTCCCGGCAGATGGATGACGTCAGCGATGGAAGAATTGCTGTCGAAACTCCGTGCAGCGGCGGACAAGACCGGGCGGCAGGTTGTGTTGTCTGTCGAAAATGCGCCCAACGAATACTTTATGTCGCGGTTCGATATCTGCGATGTCCGCGTCGCGCCTCCTGGTTACACCCGTTATGAGCCTGATTTCGTGCCGCTGTGGAATTTCTTGTACCACGAATTCACTCTGATTCAAGGCTCCTTCGGCTATGGGCCCGATCCCTATTACACATCCACTCGGAACGCCTACAACTTCGTAACCGGGGCCATTCCGGCCAGCATACTTACCGGGACTGGGCAGTTATTAAACCGCGAAGGCGATCCTTGGGCTGCCTGGGAGCCGCCAATGGGGAACGAGGACGATACTTGGGAAGTGTTCCGTACAACTACAGCGTTACGCTGCGGCAAAGCACACGATTTTCTAGTGTATGGCCGGATGGAGCGCCCGGCAAACATCGATGGCATCGTCACAAAGAGTTGGCTCTACAAAGAACGCGAGAATCGCATTCCGGCTGTTTTCCATTCCGCGTGGAGTAGTCCCAATGGCCGGTTCGGCATTGTTCTCGCCAATTGGACGAGCGAAGGTCAGACCGTACATATTCATGATCGACGCCTTGGCCCGCGGTACGTGAAGACCGTTTCGGCTACGGAGATGGCTTCGACAACACACACCGCTGGAACTGCTGCTGTTGAGGTGCTGCTGCCCCCGCTCTCTTGCGTTCTATTAGAAGCAACGTCCTGACAAGTCGTTGAGATAATATTCGGAAAAGTATCACGTCCTGAAACTTATATCCAGATGGGCTGGCCACGGCTGATCGAAAAATATCCTAATTTGAGCAATATTTGCTTCATTTTTAATGGTTCCGCTGTTTCATATTCTGAAACTTTCATCTCGTTGTAAATTCCTGTTGCTATTTGCCACAGTTTGATTGATTCTGACTTGGTACCTACATGTGAACTGGGCGTGAGCCCTTGAAAGTGAGTGAATGTTGCCATGACGCAACCAAAGGCGCTTTCGCGCTTTCCATCGTCAAGAAATTCGCGCGATATCAAGTGTTTTAGATTACAAGCACTTCTTTGGATCGCCATTTCACTCGCGCTACTGCATCCGCAATCCGCCCTCTCGCAGACGGACACGGCAAGTATCTCGGGAAGCATCGTCGATTCCTCCGGCGCTGTTATAGCTGGGGCGGCCGTCCAGTTGACGAACAATGCCACCGGCCAGAAACGAGCAACGTCCGCTAACTCCGCGGGGGTGTACTCGATTCCCAATATCCTGCCGGGCTCCTACAAGCTCACGGTGAAGAAGACGGGATTCGAAGCGAGTACTCTTCAGAATATCCAGCTTCAGGTGCAGGAGGCGTTTAAGCAGAATGTCACACTGACAGTTGGTTCACTCTCGGAATCCGTCACGGTCAGTGATCAAGCGAGTCAGGGTCAGATTCAGACGGAAAATCATGAGGTGAGCCAGGGCTTTCATACCCGTGAGCTAGTTCAGCTTCCTACCAGCGGGCGAAATATCCTGTCAATTGCGACGCTTGCTCCAGGAAATACTCCCGCAACAAATACGCAAGGAAACGCAGGTGATTCCGGGTTTTTCGGTACCAACAGCAATCAGATAGCGGTGACAGGACTGCCCGATACCAGCACCGTCTTCCTGCAAGACGGAGTCGAGAATGTTAATCTATTAACCCAGACGATGAACATCGTCCCTTCAATTGAATCCGTTGAAGAAGTGATTACGACTATAAACGGGGCGCCTGCCCGATACGCCGACCCGAGTGTAATCAATCGTGAATACGGCAAGAATTGGATACAACCGCATCAACTATTTTCTTTCACAGGAGGGTACTTCGAAGGCCGACTATACGGCCGAGTATGGGCTGGTCAATGTTCAAGCGCTGCCGTCACAATCCGCGCCTCCCTATGTTGCAATTAACAATATAACCAGCCAGGGGAGTCCCTACACGCCACAAGGAGCGATACAAAACCGCTACCAGTATGCTGACGAATTGGATCTGACGATTGGCAAGCATACGTTGTATGTCGGCGGAGAGATAATTCGCACTCAGTTCTATGGAAACTGGACCATCAACAACAATGCACAATACAATTTCGATGGGACATTCACTTCGCTTTATAGTAAGGACCTCGCGACGGGTCAGATTCAAAGAGATCCTACCCAGCAAGGCAATGGTCTGGCAGACCTTCTACTGGGTTTCCCGCAATCGGCATCCCACTCCATAGGCGTAACCGCAGGCCACTTTTTTGATTGGCACGCAGACGGCTACATACAGGACGACTACAAATGCACCCAGAAGCTTACGCTAAATCTGGGTTTGCGATACGATTTCTATACGCCTCCCGTCGACAATTTGCTTTCCACAACGTATGACTTTGCTACAGGCCAAAATCAGCGAGGCGCTTGGCAAACCAATCATCGTGACTTTGGACCCCGCTTCGGCTTTGCGTACAGCATCTCTCCGAAAATGGTTGTGCGTGGCGGTTATGGAATCTACTACACGGAGAATCCGTATAACAACGAGCAGTTCATGCTTACTTATCCGCCGAATTTCATCAATCAGGGATATACCTACACCATTGGACAGCAAACGCCGATCCAGAATGCCTTTATCCCAACTCCGGCTCCGGGAAATCGTGGGTACACAAACAGCCGTGATGAAGGATACCTCGGCCCAGGAATGGAACTTCACGGTACAGCGAGCGCTCTCCAGCAGTACGACATTGTCGGTGGGGTACCTCGGCAACGTAGGTCGTCATAAAACGACCCGCTTCGATGGAAACCAGCCCATAGCGGCAACACCCGGAAGTTCTCGTTTGAATATCTTGCCCTACCCGTTGCTAGGCGGACCTATCACCACGCAGGGTAATTTCGTAAATAGCAACTACCATAGTTTGGTGGTCACGCTGAACCGGCAGTTCAGGAACGGACTCTCTCTACTTGTAAATTATACTTGGTCCAAAGCCCTGGGATATACCTCTGGAGACAACGATGATGTTCAAGATATCTACCATCTCGGGTATTAATATTCCTATACGAACTTTGATCAGCCACAGGTACTTAACGTGAGCGGTGTTTATGATCTGCCATTTGGGCCCGGGAAGCAGTTCCTGAATAAAAAGGACTGGTGGGATCAGGGGATCATTGGCGGTTGGCGTATCGCCGGCATCTGGTCGGTGGCCAGTGCTACTCCGGTTAGTGTTTACGCCAATAATAACGCCGATACTAGCTATGTCGCGACCTCGTACGCCAGCAAGGTTTGCAATCCATATTCCAACATCGGACAGCAGACACTCACTCATTCGTTCAATACAAGTTGCTTTGTTCAGCCTCCAAATGGGCAGTTCGGGGTTGGCGGAAACAACGGGGTTCGCGGGCCCCACACCAACAACACGCAAATCTCTTTATCGAAGATCTGGTCCGTCTATGAGAATAGTCAACTTCAGCTACGTGCGGATTTCTTCAATTTGTTCAACCATACACAGTTTTATATTAGTCCTGAAAACGTGAGCAATACGAGCCAGTATGGAGTCGTCACAGGTGCCAATCCAGCGCGTACGATCCAACTTTCGCTGAGACTCGCGTTCTGAAAGACATGAAAGTCAGCCGCAACATCTCGATCTAATGACAATCGCACTGCAGAAGCTAATGAAAAGTCCCGCCGCTCGTTATGCCCTACGAAGAACGTACACGGCGGGCTTATTTCTTTCAATAATATCGCTTGGTTTAACCGCATACGTAGTTACCCGGCCTCCGGAGATTCCATTCGTGAAGCACACGATCGATCTCGGCTCCAGTGAATCCGCCGCAATCTGCGACATCAATGGCGATGGAAAACTCGATATTGTTTCGGGAGAGAACTGGTACGAAGCGCCGAAGTGGACGAAACATCACTTCCGCGATATTTACTATACGAATAATTACATTGACGACCTCAGCACGGTGCCGCTGGACGTGGATGGTGATGGCCATGTCGATCTGATTACGGTAGGTTGGTTCAGTAAGAAAATCGCATGGTGGCGCAATCCCGGGGCGCGCGGCGGCAACTGGGCGGAACACACGATTGATCAAGGCTATCCAGTGGAGTTCGCAGAGCTAGTGGACTTGGACAACGATGGTAAAGCCAACGAGGTCTTGCCAGAGTTTGGCGATCTCAAGGCGCCCCTTGCCTGGTATGAACGGGACCATCATGGCGGAATGACGAAACACGTTGTTCACTCCAACAGCATGGGGCATGGCATCGGCGCGGGCGATGTCAACGGCGACGGGCGCAACGACATTCTGACGCCAAATGGCTGGCTGGAAGCGCCGCCGAACCCCCGGCAGGGAAACTGGAAACTCCATTCCGATTGGAAGCTCGGCGATGTGGGCTTCATGTATGTTGCCGATGTGAATGGAGATGGACGCCCCGACATTATCACCTCCATGGCGCATAATTACGGCATCTTCTGGCTGGAACATAAGGCGGATGGCACATGGGAAAAGCACATGATCGACGACAGTTGGTCCCAGCCTCATGCCGTGACAATGATCGACTTTCGCGGAAAAAAGAATATCGATTTACTCACCGGCAAGCGCTATTTCGCGCATAATGGCAGAGATCCGGGATCTCGCGAGCCGCTAGGCGTCTATTGGTATGAGCGTCTGGTGGTGCCCGGTTCGAAAAATATCGAATGGGTAAAGCATGTGATTGATTACGGCGGACGGACCGGCGGCGGCCTGCAGATTCCCGTGGCGGACATCGACAAAGATGGAGACCTGGACTTCGTAGTGGCGGGCAAGAGCGGACTCTTTCTTTTTGAGAATAAGAGCAGGTAGTAAAAACGATGACAGATAAGTTGTACGACGTGGTGGTGATCGGCTCCGGCGCGGGAGGCGGCACGCTTTCATCGCGTCTCGCTGAATTGGGCGTGGAGACGCTCGTGCTCGAAGGCGGCCCAAAAATAAACACACGCACTGACTTCAATACGCACTCGCTCCCTTACGACTTTTCGTTCCGCCACATCCCGATCATGAAGCCCGGCAAACCCGGCTTCGATGGCGAGCGCAGCCGCGGATTGGGTGGCAAAACACAGTTGTGGAACGCTGTCGCGCTTCGCTTCAGCCAGCGAGATTTCAAAGGGCGGCAACATGACGGCGCTGGTGAAGACTGGCCGTTTAATTATTCCGACATTGCCCCTTACTACGACCGCATCGAACGCCAAGTAGGTGTCTGTGGGAACTACGATCATCTCGAAGATCTGCCGGACGGCATCTTCATGCCTCCGCCTCCGTTGAAATGCACAGATCTGGCGATTCAAGAGGGAGCGAAGAAGCTCGGCGTTCCCGTGATTCACGTGCGAAAGGCAACGCTGACAAGAGCAACGAAGACGCGTCCCGCTTGCCATTATTGCGGAAACTGCATGTCCGGGTGCGATGTCGCGGCGAAATATAATTCACTGGACGCGCATATGATACCGGCGCTCCAATCGGGAAAGCTAACGCTGCAGCAGAATAGCATTGTTTACGAGCTTGCTGTATCGGACGAAGCAAAGGTGAGCGAAGTTCGTTACTTCGACCGGGAGACTCGTACCGAAAGCGTGGCGCGGGGTAAGGTCGTGGTTGTCGCCTGTGCCTGCGCCCAAAGCGTCGCGCTCTTGCTCATGTCGAAGTCCAGCCGCTTTCCTAATGGTCTCGGTAATTCGAGCGGTCAATTAGGAAAAAACTTCATTCCACATATCACCGGCGGATTTGAAGTGTTTCTCACAGACTTCATCGGAAAACCGGAAGTGAACGACGAAGGATTTCTGGATCACGCTTACGTCCCCTCCTTCATGCACGACAAAAAACGCGATTACCCCCGTAGCTTCGGTGTGCAGTTCAACTATCAGAATCACCGGACCGCTGGCTGGGCCCGTGGCTTGAAAGGCATGGGCAAATCCTATAAAGAAGCCGTGAAAGCGCGCTATCCCGCTTACCTCACGTTTACTGGTTATCACGAGATGCTGCCTAATCCGGATTCGTATATCGATCTCGATCCCGATAATCTGGACGAGTATGGGTTGCCTAAGCCTCGACGGCAGTGGAAGCTGCACGATGCGGATTGGAAGCTGCACAATGACATGAAAAAATGGTGTCAAGCCATTCTCGACGCAAGCAGAACGGAGATTTATACGAATTCCGCCACTCCAATGACCAATCATGAAATCGGCGGATGCCGCATAGGTACCGATCCTAAAACCTCGGTGGTGAATGAGTTTTGCCGTTCGCATGATATTTCAAATTTGTATGTGGCGGACGCAAGCGTGTTTCCCAGTTCTTCGGAAAAGAATCCCACGTTGACTATCATGGCGCTGGCGACGAGGACCGCCGACCATATCGCCGATCGTCTGCAAAGGCGGGAAGCTTAGATGCCGTCTTATTCATCGGACCGCCGCTCACTATTAAAAATCATCGGAGCCATTGGGGCTACATGCGCGTATCCGTTCGCCAGCGATGAGCTATTCGGGCAAACGGCTCCGGTGCCGCATAGCCACCAGTCGCCTCCACCGGTGTCAACTGCCCAATTTTTCAATGAGGACGATTTTGCTACGATATCGCGAATTGCCGACTTGATCATTCCCGAAACCGACACTCCGGGAGCTATGGGTGCGGGCGTGCCGGCCTATATCGACTTGGTGATTTCCCGGAACACCGATCAGCAGTTAATGATGGCCGACGGTTTGCGCTGGCTGGATGGACAAGCCAAGAGACTTGTGAATAAAAAATTCGTAGAGCTTGACGAAAACCAACAACTATCAATTTTAGAGCCGCTGTGTGAAGCCTTCGATGCAAAGGATACGCGCGCACGCAATGTGCAGTTCTTCGCTCTGGTAAAAAGCCTAACTGCCGACGGCTATTACACCTCCAAAGTCGGTCTCCTGACCGAGCTCGGGTACACCGGCGACCAAGCGATGGCCAGCTTCCCCGATTGCGTCCACGAGCATTAACGACTACTATGGCGGAACCGCAAGTACTTCCAAAACTTCACAATGCGATGTGGCCGGGATTGGTGGGCAAGGGATCGGATTCAGAGCCTTTCATCGGCTTGGACACGATGCTCGACCTAACTGCCGGGGCAAACGTCGAGGGGACTCACTTCGATGGAGTCGATCTTTTTCTATCCGATCCGCATATCAGCATTGACTCGGGCGTTGCGGATTTAGAACGGCTGGCTGAGAAGATCCGGTCCAAGGGATTGGTAGTGGGCTCGCTGGTGGCACCGGTATGGCCTCAGACCGGCGGTGGATCGGCTATGGGAAACGAGGAAGAACGAAGCCGATTTCTGGAACAGATCGAGAAGTCCTGCAGCATCGGCGCAAAGCTGCGCGAACTCGGCCTCCGGCACTACGGCGTAATCCGCATTGATTCGGCAGCAGGCACGGCGGATTGGATCGCCGATCCTGCAGGCAACACCAAGCGAATCGCCGAGACTTTCCGTCGCGCTTGCGACATTGCAGATAGTTACGGAGAGCGCTTGGCCGCTGAAGGCGAGATCTGCTGGGGCGGCATGCAGAGCTGGAGAAAAATGGTGGAACTGCTGGAGCTTGTGAGCCGGCCCAAAACTCTCGGCTTTCAAGCGGATATGGCTCATACGCTGTTGTACGCGCTCGGCTATAACGCGCCGGAGGATCGCCTTCTTCCCACCGATTTCGACTGGAGTGATAACGCCGCGCTCCAGTCGGCGCTGAAGGCGGTCACTGCAGTGCTTCGTCCATGGACTATCGATTTTCACGTGGCACAGAACGATGCCACGGTGAAGGGATCAGGTTCGCATGATAAAACCGGGCACCACTGCCTGCCCTCCGATCCGAACGGCAAGCTGGATATTGTCCACGTTGCCGGCTTTTGGCTGCGGGATGAAGATGGGAATCCGACAAAGGCGGTTGAGCATATCTGCTGGGATGGTTGCATGTTTCCAAACAGCACAATGGAAAAACAGGAGACATGGAACGAAATTCTGGCGACGATGATTGCCGTGCGCAAGGCACATGGCTGGACAAAATCGCAAGGAGAGATCGGCCGTGAATAGGCCTTTACGAATCGGACTGATCGGCTACGGCTTCATGGGTCGGACCCATTCGAATGCCTACCGGCGTGTCGGCAATTTCTTCGACGCTGATCTTCAGCCTGAGCTCACTGCCGTCTGCGGACGCGACAAAGACAAGTTGGCTGCGTTCGCGCGGCGTTGGGGCTACGCATCCACGGAAGAAAGCTGGGAAGCGCTCATTAGCCGCAAAGACATCGACGTCATCGATATAGCTACTCCAAACAATACTCACGCCGAGATCGCGCTTGCGGCTGCGCAGGCAGGTAAAATTGTCCTCTGCGAAAAACCGCTCGCGACAGATCTCGCGCAAGCCGTGCGCATGGTCGAAGCTGTGGAGCAGGCCGGTGTTACGAACATGGTTTGGTACAACTACCGCCGGGTCCCGGCCGTCACGCTGGCGAAAGAATTGATCGATGAAGGACGCCTAGGGCGCATCTTTCACTATCGCGCGAAATTTCTGCAAGACTGGACCATTTCCCAGGATGTGCCGCAGGGCGGCCAAGCGCTGTGGAGACTGGATGCCGATGCGGCGGGCAGCGGAGTCACGGGTGATCTGCTGGCCCACTGCATCGATACGGCGCTTTGGCTGAATGGCAAAATCGAAAAAGTATCGGCAACCACCGAGACCTTTATCAAGGAGCGGCAGCATACCGGCACGGGCAAGATGGAGCAGGTCCGCATCGACGATGCCAGCGCGTTTCTGGCTCGGTTCGAGAACGGATCCTTGGGAACGTTTGAGGCCACCCGCTATGCGCGCGGCCACAAAGCCCTCTACACGTTCGAAGTGAACGGCGAGCACGCCTCGCTTGTATGGGACTTGCACGATCTGCACAGGCTTCAGTATTTTGACCATCGCGATACCGGGAAGCTGCGCGGCTGGCGATCCATCCACGTGACGGAAAGCGAGCATCCCTATATGAAGCACTGGTGGGTGCCTGGCCTGCAAATTGGCTATGAACACACCTTTGTCCATCAGGTCGCGGATCTGCTAAAAGACCTCGCCACCAACAATGTTCCCGGCCCGAGTTTTCGGGACGCTCTAGCGACTGAGTACGTGATAGACGCCGTTCTGAAATCGGCAAAAAACGAGTCGTGGGCATATTTAGACAAATAGGAGAAACTACATGTCGAATCAAGCTTTGATTACCGAAGCCCTGGATGCGGGCAGCGGTATTGTGCAACTGGCGCCGTGTTGGGTGCCTCGCTCCTTCCTGATGCCTGGAGGGCGCCTGAAGTTGGATCCACGGGATCTGTATGCGCTCGGTGCTCATCGAGGCGGAATCGATGAGCGGTGGTTCTCGTCCACGACCCATGCCGCGAACGGACCAGGCACACCCGAGGATGAAGGGCTCAGCTACATCGCCTTCAAAGGTCAAAAAATACTGCTCAAGGAAGCGATCGAAACGATAGGCGACCGTTACCTCGGCAAGGATGTAGTGGCGACATATGGCGGCTGGAACATTCTTTGCAAGTTCTTCGACAATCTGGGACCTATCCCGCATCACATGCATCAGCGCGACGAACATGCCAAGCGAGTGGGCATGATCGGTAAACCGGAAGCCTACTACTTCCCGCCTCAATACAACTTCACCGGCAACAACTTTCCGTACACGTTTATGGGACTCGAGCCCGGCACGACGAAGGACGATATCCGCGCCTGCCTGAAGCGCTGGAACGAAGGGGACAACGGAATCCTCTATCATTCGAAAGCCTACAAACTGAAACCCGGAACCGGATGGCAGGTGAACGCCGGCATCCTGCACGCGCCGGGGTCGCTGGTGACCTACGAGCCGCAAGTGAACTGCGACGTGTTCGCGATGTTTCAATCGATGGTAGAGGGCCGTCCCGTGAGCTGGGACCTGCTCGTCAAGGATGTGCCGAAGGAACTCTCACAAGACCTGGATTATCTGATTGACATGCTGGATTGGGAAGCCAACGTTGATCCTGAATTCGCCACGCACAACTTCACCGCGCCTCGTCCCGTAAGATCCGAAGGCGAGATGCGGGACGGAGGATATCGTGAAGTCTGGGTCACCTACGGAACCGCGCACTATTCAGCAAAAGAATTGACAGTACTGCCCGGCAAATCGGCCACGATCACCGATGCCGCTGCTTACGGACTTATTTTGACGCAAGGAAACGGCACCCTCGGCAGTCACAGGGTTGAGACGCCCTCTCTGATCCGTTTTGGCGAATTAACGAACGACGAGTTCTTCGTCAGCGCCGATGCGGCCAAAAGTGGAGTCAAGATAATTAACGCTAGCGACAAGGAACCGCTTGTGTTGCTGAAGCATTTCGGTCCCGGCAATCCCGACGCGCAATCTTTGGTCGGCAAGTAAACCTTCTTCGGTTGAGGGCCGAACCGCGCCCTCTCCGCATCGATCACCCGTTGGCGTAATACACACGGATTCGTTTACAAGCATCCAGTTCCCTTTGGATCCTTACCGCGCTTCACTGACAATGGTGCAAACGACTGTGCCACCGGCATGATCTGTATCGTATTCACGTTTACATGCGCGGGCCGTGTCGCCACCCAGTGAATCGCATCTGCAATATCTTCGGCGGTGAGCGGCTGCGTTCCTTCGTACACCGCCTCTGCTTTTTTCTGGTCGCCCTTGAACCGCACCTGAGAGAACTCGGTCCCCCCCGCCAGTCCCGGTTGCACGTCGGTCACGCGAATCGCCGTCCCCGCTAAATCCGCTCGCAAATTAAGGCTGAACTGGTGCACGAATGCCTTGACGCCTCCATACACATTCCCGCCCGGGTAAGGCCACTCTGCGGCTGTGGATCCGAGATTGATAACATGCCCACGCTTTCTCCCCACCATGCCCGGCAGCAACAGCCGCGTGCAGTAGAGAAGTCCTTTGATGTTGGTGTCCACCATCTCTTCCCAGTCATCAAGGTTTGCCGTCTGCGCCGGATCGATCCCAATTGCGCCGCCCGCGTTGTTCACCAGCACATCGACAGCGGCAAACTCGGCGGGAAGGCTCGCAATTGCCGTCTCCACTTCCTTTCGTTTGCTCACGTCGAATGCCAACGGAAGAAAGTTTCCCCCCAATTCGCTCTTCAGCTCATCTAGCCGTTCCTTGCGCCGTCCCGTGCCAACAATCTTCGCGCCCTCCTGTGCAAACCTCTGTGCCACCGCCTTGCCAAAGCCTGCCGTTGCTCCTGTAACGAAAACGATCATATACAGGAATAGAGCATGGAAGGAACGAATGGGCAACAGAGAATTCCAAGTGGAACGCCATCCGGTTTATTTCCCCTTTCTCCTGTGTGTTTCGTCAAGGATGAAGGTACTGCTGAAACCAGCCGCTTGCGAGGTCCGCCGCTGTCTCCAGCGCGAAACAATCGCCTGGACGGCGTCAGACGAATTTGCTGCCGATACCAGCGCAGCGGCCGCGCCCGTGCTTGCTCCGAAGTAACCCAGTGGCAACGAGCTGGTCCCGGTGTTGTTCCGCAGCCATGCCGTCGCGTAGCCGAGCCGTTCGGCCAACAAATCAATGTCAAAACGCAAGTGCCTGTTTTGAAGATCAATCTGCTCCTCGTCAGTCGTCAGCAGGTCCAGCAATAATGTTCCCAACCCGGCGTTCTGCAACACGCCCGCCACAAGCCGGTTTCTCGAACTGAACCGGCTGCTTCCACTGCCATGCGCGAATAACACGACACCTCGCGCATCCGCCGGCACAACGAGATCCCCGATCAATCCAATCGGTTGAATCTCGACAGTGCCTTCGGTGACACTCCGCTTCCGGCGTGCTATGTAATCCATCTGTATTCGCCGCAAGTCGGACGCCGGCGGTGGAATGAAACGTTTCGGCTCTGTTGCGGTCTTCTTGGCAAATGACACGCGCACTTGTTCTTTGGCCGACCGTACTTGCTTTCGCGGCAACGTGTGTCTGCGCTCAGACGAACCCGGAGCCGCAGAAGGGAGGTCAAAATTCTCAACAGGGAACATCAAAGCATGGGGGTAAGCGGCACGGTTCGAAGGACGGAAGATCCAACCCAACTCCTTCGCCGGATCCGGCCAACCCAGCTCATCCGGACATGAGTCGCCCTGGAACTCCGCCCGTAGTTCCGCCCCATCGGCCTGACGACACGAATCCTGTAAAGCCGTCGGATCCCACAAGACCGACTACCACGAAGCCGCCGGGAGCGTAGAGAGGTACATATGTTGTTATGTCTGGCGAGCTTAGCGTGTCGGCTGTGTTAGCCTAATGGACGTTCTCGTTAAACAACACTAAGCCTGCTTGTTTGCGGGCCGCTACGACCTCTTGTCATGTCGCTGCAAGTCTTTTTGCAAGCCCAATTGCTCGGTGCCGAAAGTTTTTTGGCCAGTCACTCCACGCACCAACTCGACGGAACGAAAGATCTATCGGGACGTTGTGCGTGGCTCAGTCTGCTCTGCGAGGTACTGCCGCGCGCTCTCCTTACTGAGCTAAAGCTTTCACGCATGCTGCTCGGCTCCAGTAGTGCCGAGCAGTTTCTTCTCGTGCTGCCCGAAGAAGAGATTCCCCGTGCAAACGAATTCCTTGAAGGCGTCGCAACGGATGTCTCGCGGTTGTCGAACAGTGGGCTGCGGCTGGTTTGGGCCAGCACGGAAAATCTTGGTTCGTGGCCTGTCGCGCGGAAGCGGCTTGACGACGCTGTGACGGCGAAGGTCGATGCTCCTCTTGCGGCGGCAGCGGATCGAGAAGGCTTCTTTGCTCCACTGGAAGGTGCATCCGCCGGGGAAGCCGATTCTTACTTCGTTACCTTCGCCGAACGGATGCCTTCTGCTTCCGCGATTGGGTGGTCTCGAGAGAATCCAGCTCGCCTGACATGGGACGAAGGACAGCACAATTGGCCATTGAAGGAACAGTCCGGGATTGAGGACGATGCAATCCTGTTTCCACGCCGGTTCGCGACGGATGATGCCGGATCGCAGTTAGCCTCTCTCCGGGATCTCAGCGAGCGCGCCGCAGGTGCGCCGCGCTGGGGAATTCTGCGCGGCGACGTGGATCATTTCAACATTCGGCTCCGTAACGCCAACTCCATCGAAGAACACATCCATTTTTCCGTGTTGTTTAAGGAATTTTTCGCTGGGGAACTCTCGTTGCTGTGCGCGCTACCCGATTTCTGGCGCAAGGTTAGCATTCTTTACCGTGGCGGCGACGATTTCGCTGTACTCGGGACCTGGGATGCGCTCATTCTTTTAGCCCGCGAGCTCCAGCGCTTGTTTGAGAAGTTCTCGGAGCATAACCTCCAGGCCGCTTCGGGAGTTGAAGGCAAGAGCGTCACTATGGCGCTGGCCGTGGCACCGGACATTGATGCGCCGCCTTCTGCTGTTTTCGAAGAGGCAGGTGTACTTCTGCGCGAAGCAAAGGCTACCCAAATCGGAACTTTTCACCTATTTGGATGGACACTGGAATGGAAGCGTCTTCCCGATGCGGAGACATTGAAGTCGGATTTAGTTCGCCTCGTGCGAGACTTTGGTTACGGGCCGGATTACATCAACGATGTGGCGTCGATCTATCGCGAGACGTTTTCTTTGCGCGCCACCCGCCGAAATAAGCCGGTGCGCGTCGAGAAGCCTTGGCGGACCTACATGCGTCTCATGCAGGTTTTGCCTGAAGCGCGAACACGGGAAACAAGAAATCTGATCAATGCGGTGACGGCAAATCTGGTAGGCAAATACACGCCTGCCTATAAGCTCCGGCCTTCATCGCGCGTGGGTTTGGAGTGGGCCCGCCTTGCCGCGGGTCATTGACCTTGCGTTCTCCAGGTGCAGTCGCGGAAAGGATCTTACATGCCTGAAGTGGAAGAGAAAAAGAATGATGATAAAGGAACCGGCGAAGGCCGTGGCCCGCGAGAAAATCGCGGCGAAAACCGTCCTCCAAGGGAAAATCGAACTGGCGGCCCTCGCGGTAACGATCGCGGTGGGAATGAAAGCCGTGGCGGTTTTGATCGCGGGCGCGAAGGGCGGCCCGGAGGTGGTCGCGGGCCGGGAGCCGAGCGACGCGGCGACAGCCCCTTCGACATTGACCTCGATAAATTGATCGCCGATAGCCTTTATCTGGATAACCAGGCCCACGTCGTTGTCAGCCGGATGCGCGACATGGATTCGGGTACCAGGAGCCAGTTGCGGCGGTTATACAATGCCGTGCGCCGAGCCACCCGTGCGCCGGAAACAGAGCGCCAGCACGAATTTGTGATGGTTCGGGCCCGCTTGGCGTACACCATAGCGCGGCATTCGCTCCGCAGTCTCGATGCACTGGAGCGTCTTCTGCTGCAGGTGACGCGGAAGAACGACAATCGCGGCTACGAACGGTTCCGCGATCTGTTCGAAGCCATCATCGCTTATAACGAATAGGATATTCACGCATGAGTTCTCATACCGCAGCTACGGAATTGACATTCCTGGGAAAGCTGGTTCTCGAAGGCGAGATTAGTTGCCAAACTGGCCTGCACATCGGTGCCGGAAAAGGTTCGCTGGAGATCGGAGGCGCCGACAATCCCGTCGTAAAGGATGCCTTTGGAATTCCCTATATTCCAGGTAGTTCCCTGCGCGGCCGTCTGCGCTCTTTGCTGGAACAGGCTCTTGGACTTGCCGTTCCCAGCGAGCTGATCTATCTCTCCAAACGCAAAGGACAAGAAGTCCGCATCCATCAGAGCGACCGTCCCGACGATGATATCTGCGTGCTCTTTGGCCGGAACTCCGGCCGTTTTGAGAAAGTTTCAGGCGACGCCATCGAAGCAGCCCTCGGCACGCCCGCCCGCCTTACCGTTTATGACGCTCCGCTGGTGGTCGAAAGCATCACCCCGGCTATGCGCGAAAACCTGGATGACGAGCTGACTGAAGTAAAAAGCGAGAACGCCGTCGACCGCATCACCTCCCAGGCAAATCCGCGAACCCTGGAGCGTGTTCCCGCCGGTGCGAGATTCCGTGTCCGCATGGTGCTCGATGTCTTGTGTGAGGAAGATAAGCCTTTGTTGGCGAGTATCGCCCAAGCGTTGCGTCTCCTTGAAGATGACGCACTTGGCGGCAGTGGAAGCCGCGGCAGTGGGCGCGTATCGATTGCCGGCCTGAATCTTACCTGGCGCTCTAAGGATTATTACGCCAAAGGATCGAGCGAGACTGGTCTGCTCGAAAACTCTGATCTTTCGGCGTTTCAACAACTGGTCACGGCGGAAGATTTTGCCGAGAAACTAGCATAAAATGCAGCCGGCTGTTTTCATTCGCCTGCGGCCGCGCGGGCCATGGCGCTATGGTCCCGGCGATGGCGGGCAGGGCCGGGTGGATACGCTTTTTCGAAGCGACCGCCTGTACTCCGCCCTGACACTGGCGATGCGTCAACTCGGGTTTCTGGAAGAGTGGCTTCAGGCGACCGCACAGGCTGCAGTTCCCGAAGTCGTGTTCAGCTCACTGTTCCCGTTTCAGGGAGATACGCTGTTCGTGTCGCCGCCTGCGACGCTTTGGCCTCCTCCGCTCTCGCTGGTCACCACTCCCAGTCCCGTATTCCTGACAAAGGTCCGATGGAACGCGGCGCGCTTTGTTCCGCTTGCCCTGGTTGAATCCATCCTGACCGGCCAACGCATCCTGGCCGATCAATGGATTCCCGATGCCGCGAGTGGCTGCCTGCTTCGCCGCGATCGCCCTAGCTCCAGTCCTTACCGCGTTGTTTCGCGCAGCGGTGCTTCCGTGGATCGGATCACGGGCAATTCCGTAGATATCAGAACGTCCGCCTGCGTTGAGTTCGAGCCCGGCTCTGGCCTCTGGACTGCAGTCCGCTTCGTGAACGAAGAAGCGCGCGCGACTTGGAACGAGCGTGTCCAATCCGCCCTTCGCCTTCTGGCCGATACTGGCTTCGGTGGTCGGCGTACGAGTGGTTGGGGACAAACCGCTGCGCCGGAATTTCAAGCCGGTACCTGGCCTTCGGTGATCCTGCCCAAGTTGGCTCGCACGGGTTACTCGAACGGAGCAGACGTGACCGGAGATCAGCCACTGTCCTATTGGCTCCTTTCCCTTTACTCGCCATCTCCGTCCGATCGGGTCGACTGGCGCGAGGGCTCGTACGATGCCACGGTTCGCGGAGGCTGCGTGGAAACGAACTCACCTGGTTCTGGAGCGGAGAAAAGGCGTGTTCGCATGATCACAGAAGGCTCAGTAATTACCGCTGCCGCAGAGCCCGTCGGTACTGCAGTAAATGTTGCTCCTGACGGCTTCCCGCACCCGGTTTATCGAGCTGGCTTTGCCTTATCGCTTCCGCTCCCCGGCATAAATTTTGCTGCGCAGCCTGAACCTGAAATTATAGAGGAAACGCCCAACCTGGAAGAGCCGGAAGGATCCAGGGAGGAGCCCCAAATCGAGAAACCCGCCATGGAAGAGATGAAGGAACTGGAAACGGCTCTTCGTGAACCTTCCGACGAGACTGGCATTCCGCAGCCGGAAAAAACGGTGCCGGAAGAAACACCTGTTCCTTCCGAACAGTCCGGCGATGGCGAGGATGGGAACTATGAGATATAAAGTCACCGCTCTCACGCCTCTGCTCGTCGGCGACGGCCGTGAACTTTCACCCATCGACTACATGGTCTGGAAGGAACAAGTAAACGTCCTGGATCAGGGCCGTATTTTCAAGCTTCTGTCGCGTGGTCCGCGACTGGAAGGCTATCTCGCGCAGTTGCATAAAGCGACGAAGCTCGACTTTGCCTCCTGGGGAGGCTTCGCGCAGAATTTTTCGCAGCGCCGCATCCCCTTCGAAAGCGCTGAATTGACGGCCATTTGGAACGGTGCGCCCTCCGAATCGCTCTTCATTCCGACTTTTGCGGCCACTTATCGCGGCGCATACCTACCTGGATCGACATTAAAGGGGGCGCTTCGCACGGGTCTTCTCTTCTCGCGTTGGAATGCCGGGACCGTTGACCGAATTGCCGGTTTGCTCGAAGGGGATCGCGTGCCCCGGCGCCTGGCCGAGTCAGCCGAAGGAAGTTCGGGCGCATCTCAGATGAAAGCGATTGGCATTTCCGACAGCGACCCGGTGGCCACGTCCTCGTTTAAGATTTTTCTGACACGCGTGTCTTCACTCGACAACCGCCAGCCCGAGAAGCCGCAGATCGCCTGGAAGATTGCTGGCCGTGGCAGCGTTCCACCACAAAGAATTGCAGACTCGACGGCTTCTTTTGCAGAGATGGCGGCTCCGGGTGTTACTTTTGAAGGCGACCTGCAGGAGCGCAAGTTTCTTGAACAACCGGAAATCGTCAAAGCTCTGGGGTGGAGATCGGCGCCCGAGTTGAAGACGTTCACAAGCGCTGCCAATCAGTATGCAGCGGCTCAATTGGACATTCAAACACGCTATGCGGAAGCGAGCGGACTTTCCGGCCTGCAGCAAACAGTCCAGCGCCTTCGGGGCGAGCTGAATTCCCTCGCGGAAAGCCACCTGAGCTGCCTCTTGTGCTTGGGGCGCGGGGCTGGGTTCGTTTCGAAATCTGCCTTTCTCGATACTGATCTTCCGTCGTTTCGTAAGATCCTGAATGCCACTCCCGCCTACGGAAACGCCATCCGTGACGGTGCTATTTTCCCTAAAACACGCCGCCTCACCTTTTCTGGCGGACAGCCTGCGGCTTTTCCGGGGTGGGTAAAACTTGACTTCAAATCGTAACATTGCACAGCCCAGAGAAGAAGATTAGGCTCCCTTAACTCTTTTTTTAGCGGGGAACTGTAAAGTTACCCTCGCAAATTGCCGATAATGTAGATATGATACGGGCGGCGTGCGGAGGATACTGTTAGATGTACAAGGCGTACTTTGGGCTTACTGAGAATCCATTCAATCTCAGCCCCGACCCTGAATTTCTTTACCGCAGCCCTCAACACGAAGAGGCGCTGGCGAATCTCATCTATGGCGTGCGCAGCCGGAAGGGTTTTATCGTTCTGGCCGGTGAGGTCGGAACCGGCAAAACGACCATGCTGGAGTGTCTTCGAGACTACCTCGATTCGCAACGCATCGAATTTGCCTTCATCTTCAATTCCCGGCTCACTCCCGACCAGTTCTTTGAAATGATTGCCTACGACTTCGATCTGCATTGCGATCGAAAGTCCAAGACCGAGGTTCTGTTTGCGCTCAATTCCTTGCTCATCCAGCAAACCGAACGCGGACGCACTTGCGTTCTGATTGTTGATGAAGCTCATAACTTGGAATGGGATGTACTCGAAGAAATCCGTTTGTTGGGGAATCTGGAGAATCGCCAGGGGAAACTGCTGCAGATTATTCTTTCCGGCCAGCCTGAACTGGACCGCAAACTGGATGCGCCTAACTTGCGGCAGTTGAAGCAGCGCATTGTCCTGCGCTGTGCATTGAATCCGTTAACCCTAGAAGAGTCCACGGCGTACATTCAGACGAGACTGGCCCGCGCCGGTATGCCGAACCAGCGGGTGTTCTCGCCGGAATTGATGGCAGAGATTTATCACCGGTCGCGAGGAATACCTCGTATCATAAATGCCATCTGCGACAACCTTCTGGTGACATGCTTCGCCATGGAACAGCGTGTGGCGACGTCTGCCATGCTCGATGAAGTATCCCGTGACATGCGCCTCGATTGGCCCGGTAGTACCCGTGATCGCCGCGGCCGATCGCGTTATGAATTCGGCGAAGAAGCGCTTCCCGGAAGCCCGGTAGCTGTGAATGGCGATTAGCCGGTCTTTCGGCTAATCGAAAATCTCCGAGAATGGCACTTCGAGGGAGGTGCCGTCCAGCTTGATGGACTCGCCAGATGCCTGCTCCATTCCGTTCCGGCGATAAATCCACACGAGCTTCTCCGTCGGATCGACAACCCAAACAACCGGTACACCGAATTCTAAGTACTCCTGGATGCGCACATTCAGGCGAGACAGCCTGTCCTCAGGAGAAATGATTTCAATACAAAGCAGGGGTGGTTTGGTTAGGATCTGCTCGTCCGGCTTTCCGCGTGTCACCACGATATCGGGTACGCGATATTGGTTCTCGCGAACACGCATTCGGAGCTCTGTAATGGGCAGAAGACCGGTTTGCTTGTAGAGACCCAAGAAAAAATGCGCAAACCGGGTCTGAATTAAGCCGTGATCGAGTTCGCCCAAATTACGCTCCTCCACCACGCCGTCGACATAGTCACAATCGGGACTGTAAGGGGTCTTTAGGTATTCCTCTACCGAAATGCACGTACCAGTCACCATACCGTAAGTATGCCAGCTATTGCGGATTGATCAAGCGTACTCCCAGTTCCCGCAGTTGCCTTTCGGGTACCGTGGAAGGAGCTTCGCACATCAGGTCCGTACCCTTGGCAGTTTTGGGGAAGGGAATTACCTCACGGATTGAACTCTCGCCAGCCAGAATCATCACCAACCGATCCAGTCCGAGCGCCATCCCGCCATGGGGTGGCGCGCCATATTCCAATGCCTCCAACAAAAACCCAAAGCGCCGCTTCGCCTCGTCTTCGCTGAATCCGAGCGCCGCAAATACCTGTGTCTGCACGTCACGCCGGTGAATACGGATGGAACCCGAACCAAGCTCCACGCCATTCAAGACCAGATCATAGGACTTCGCCCGGCACCGCGCGGGATCGGTCACGAGTTTTTCTAAATCCTCGTCATGTACCGAGGTGAATGGATGATGCGCTGCGTTCCATCGCTTGTCTTCCTCGTCCCACTCGAACATGGGAAAATCGACCACCCACAGGAACTTGAAAGCGTCTGTATCCAGCAGCTTATGCCGATCGTTATATTTCTGTGCGATTTGCAAACGAAGCTGTCCACAGGCTTGCAACACCGTGTAATCCGGCAATGCACCTTTCGGTTCGCCTGCCCATCCCGCTAAAATCAGCAGGTCATCCTCGGCGGGTTTCACGCGTTCCCGCACTTTCGCTAGCGCTTCGGAAAAATCGCGTTCCAGCCGTTTCACATCGTCATAAACTCGTAGTCCGCGTTCCTGCCCAAAGGCTTTGATGTCATCGCGTTCCTTACGGCTCAACTGCCCAACTTTAGGAATGTGAATTGCGACCAGCGGCAAGCCCTCCGGCGTCAGTCCAGCGCCTGCAAACAGGTCCTCCACGCAATGAAACGGAGGAATCCGCATATCCGGTTTGTCGCTCCCATACGAGCGCATAGCCTGTGAGTACGTGATACGCGGAATATGCTCTTCAACCGATTTTCCCGCCGCTTTGCACACGTTCCAAATTAGCGGCTCGATCACCTGATAAATCTGCTCTTCTTGCGGAAACGACATCTCCAGGTCGATCTGCGTAAACTCGGGCTGCCGATCCGCACGCAAGTCTTCGTCGCGGAAGCAGCGCACAATTTGGAAATAGCGCTCATATCCACTCACCATCAGAAGCTGCTTAAAGATCTGCGGCGACTGCGGGAGAGCATAAAAGTTTCCCGGCTGCACCCGGCTCGGAACGAGATAATCGCGAGCGCCCTCGGGGGTAGACCGCGTCATGAAGGGCGTCTCGATCTCCAAAAATCCTTGCGCATACAACGCCTGCCGGACCGCGAACGTGATCTGCGACCGCATGATGATATTGCGCTGCATGCGAGGGCGCCGCAGATCCACATAGCGATACTTAAGCCGCACATCTTCCTTGACGTCCACGTTGTCTTCTAACGGAAACGGCGGAGTCCGCGATTCATTCAGAATCCAAATTCTCCCGGCGGCGACTTCCACTTCGCCGGTTGCAATACTAGGATTCACCGTGTCCGGCGTACGCACAGCAACCGTGCCCTCCACGGCAATCACATACTCGGAGCTCAACTCCTGCGCCCGGCGGTGGGCCGTCGCATTCTTGCTCTCATCGAAGACAATCTGCGTAATTCCATCGCGGTCGCGCAGATGAATAAAAAGAAGACCTCCCAAATCTCGCCGGCGGTGAACCCATCCCATCAGCAACACCGTCTCGCCCGCATCGCCAGCCCGCAACTCCCCGCAGGTATCTGTCCGGCGCAAGTCGCCTAGAAAGTCCAGTTGTACTTCTGCCATTTCGTTGTCTTGTATGTATCCGTTTCTCTATTACCGACTCCGTGCAAAGCGCTCCAGCAGCGCGTACCGACTGAGCGTTTCCTGCTCGCCCGATGCCATGTTCTTCAGTGCATACGATTGCGTCACAATTTCGTTGTCGCCGACGATCAACGTGTATTTTGCGCCCAGTTTGTTCGCCAGTTCCAGCATCCGCTTTAGCTTGCGATCTGTTCCCACCTCGACCGAGACATCATAACTGCGTATCTCGCCCGCCAAGATAGCGCAGTGTCGTAGCGCCCCATCTCCCATAGGAGCCACATAAACATCCAGGCCCGGAACCTGCATCGTTCGATTCTCTTCCACGGTCATCACCAGTCTGTCTTCGCCAATCGAAAAACCAATACCCGGCGCTGGCACCTTCGATTCCAGGCTCTCCGCTAAGCCGTCGTACCGTCCGCCGCCCAGAATTGCATTCTGCGCCCCTAAAGCGCCATGCGTCACTTCAAACGTGGTGCGCGCGTAATAATCAAGCCCGCGCACCAGCCGCGGCTTTACCTGATATTCAATATGACGGTCATCAAGAAATTCGCGCACGCGCCGGAAATGTTCCTTATCGTCCGCATCCAAAAAGTCGAAAATGGACGGCAGTTGATCGATAATCGGCTGGTCTTCTGGCACCTTGCAATCGAGCACGCGCAGCGGATTCGTCTCGGCCCGCCGTTTGCAATCGCTGCACAATCGCGAAACCACTTGCGCCAATTCTGCCCGCAGCGCCTCGTTGTATTTCGCCCGCGATACGGGCGATCCGACCGAATTGATAAGCAACTCAAAGCCGTTGATCCCCACTTCCCGCAACAGTGTGACTACAAGTTCGATAACCTCGGCATCGATAGCGGGAGAATCAGACCCAATCGCCTCTGCACCAATCTGAAAGAACTGCCGGTAACGCCCCTTCTGCGGTCGTTCGCGCCGGAACATCGGGCCAATATAATACAGCTTCTGCAATCCCGGCTGCTGATCGAGCCGGTGCTCAATGTAAGCACGCATTACCGAGGCCGTACACTCCGGCCGCAAGGTGAGCGAACTTCCATCGCGATCGGCAAACGTATACATCTCCTTGCTGACGATGTCGGTTTCTTCGCCGACCCCGCGCGCAAACAACGCCGTCTCTTCCAAGATGGGCGTACGAATTTCCTGATAGTTGAAGCGTGCAAATACACGCCGCGCCACTGCTTCCACCTGGTTCCACACCGCGCTCGACGGCGGCAGAATATCCCGTGTGCCTTTAACCGATTGGATCAACGCTGCTCTTCCTTGTAGATAGCCGTAATTTTGATGTAATTGTCACAGTTCTTAGCGAATCGTGCCTGCTCTTCGGCTGTCACCTCGCGTCGAACCTTGGCCGGTGTTCCCATCATCAGCGCGTTGGCAGGCACCTCCATTCCTTCCGGAACCAAAGCCCCCGCTGCCACCACGGCACCATGGCCGATCTTCGCGCCATTCAATACGATGGCCCCGATGCCGATGAGCACCTCGTCTTCGACTTGACAGCCGTGCAATACCGCCGAGTGCCCCACTGTAACGCGATTTCCAATGATGCAGGGATAAGTCTGATGATCTACATGCAAGACCGTATTATCCTGAATGCTGGTTTCGTCACCGATCCGTATATAGTTGACGTCGCCACGCACGGAGGTGTTCGGCCAAACGCTTGACCGTTCACCGACGACTACGTTCCCAATCACCTGCGCACTGCAATCAATGTAAGCGGAATCCGCTATGCGGGGCATCACTCCCCGGTATGGCCGGATCATAGTTGTATGGTTTCTAAGCCATCCTAACAGGCGGCTGTGAATCCATTTATCCCTGGAACGTGCCAGTACGGTTTAGCCAAAGTTACACCGCGTAGGCCGCTATCATGCTCCACTGCTGCAGTAAACTGGTGGCCTGCCCGATTGAGCAGTTGGAGTCGAATCTCCAGCGGCTTGGCGTTTTCTTTTGGCTCTCGCCAGTCAATCCGGAAATACATGTTCCTCTCGTCGCTCCCGTAACGCAAGTCTCGAATCAGTGATACTTGACTGTGCATTCTCCCCATCTCGCGGAGAGCGCCGGATGAGCCGTTGTTCATTGGCCTGAAACAAGTGTTGTAGCAAAACTCCTTCTCTGCGGTGCTGAGTTGCTCGGCAGGTTTCAACGCCAGTTGCAGGAATGGATCCCTCGCCTTTCCCTCCGCGTACTCCTCGATTTGAAACCAATAGAGAAGGAATCAGGTTGAACGTCTAACGAATGCTGGGAAACTCCTCCAGGATCTTCACCGTGCCGTAATAGTCTTTCAGTGCATGGAGGCAGGTCCACTGCAGCCGGTACTCACCGGTCACCAGGTCTTTGTAAAACGGCTAGTGCATGTGCCAGAGGAAGCAAAGGTTAAGTTTGTGCATAGTGCTAAACCTGTCTTATTAAGAAGAAATAATTAACACAATGGATGGAAGTTACCTGGAAAAGCTACATCGGAAAATAATTCATTAGCACGATATACGAGTATCCGAGAATGGGAGTTTGCCTTTGACCCATGCCGACTCCCAACGCCATCCGCCGAAGACCAATGCTTGCCCTGATCAGCTCCCGCCTGGTCGCTTTTCTTGCCGTCCTCGGTCCCGGTTTCGTCACCGCGAATGTCGATAACGACCCCGGCGGCATTCTCACCTATTCTCAGGCCGGCGCGAAATTCGGCTATCAACTGCTCTGGACGTTGATCCCGACGACCGTTGCGCTTATCGTCGTTCAGGAGATGGCGGCGCGCATGGGCGCTGTTACGGGCAAAGGATTATCGGACCTCATCCGTGAAGAGTTCGGCCTCCGTGCCACGTTCTTCACGATGCTCGTTTTGGGCATCGCCGATTTCGGCAACATCATCTCCGAATTTGCCGGCCTTGCTTCCGGTATGGGCATCTTCGGCGTCAGCAAATACATCGTCGTGCCGGCTGGCGCCATTCTGGTTTGGACATTGATCGTCCGTGGCAGCTATAAACCGGTGGAGCGCATCCTGATTATTGCGTCCCTCGTCTACTTTGCCTACCCTATCTCGGCCTTTCTCGCGAAGCCGGACTGGCATAGTGCCATTAAGCAGACCCTCATTCCCAGTTTTTCGAGCGATCCGTCCTACCTTGTGATGGTCGTGGGTCTCATTGGAACCACAATTACGCCCTGGATGCAGTTCTACCTGCAGGCCTCTGTCGTCGAAAAGGGCGTCGACCGGAGGCACTACGGCCTGTGCCGGCTCGACGTGATCGCGGGCTGCGTCGTCACCGATGTTATCGCTTTTTTCATCGTAGTTGCGTGCGCCGCAACCATCTATCACTCCGCCCACCCCGAAATCAATGACGTTGCGCAGGCTGCCCTAGCGCTGAAGCCGTTCGCCGGCAAATATGCAACGCTGCTGTTCGCGGTTGGACTTATCAATGCGTCGCTACTATCGGCAGCCATTCTCCCCTTGGCCACGTCCTACAACATCTGCGAAGGCCTGGGCTTCGAATCGGGACTCGACAAGCGCTTCAGCGAGGCCCCGATTTTTTACTGGCTTTATACCTTGCTGATCGGCGGCGGCGCGGCTTTTGTTCTCATTCCCGGTCTGCCGCTTTTGAAGTTCATCATCTTCTCGCAGGTGGCTAATGGAATCCTGCTTCCGTTTGTGCTGGTTTATATGCTGAAGCTCATCAACCGGCCGCGCTTAATGGGAACTTTCAAGAACAGACCCTGGCAGAACGTCATCGCCTGGACAACCGCCGCAGTCATGATAGTACTGACCGGTGGACTTATCTACACAAGTGTGATGGGATAGAAGTTGATGGCGTTGAAGGCGGAAGTGGGCGAAGATACGAAGGCAACGAAGCGTGAAAGGATCGGAACTTATTTCTCGCAGGCAATGGAAGTTCGGAAATGTCCTGTTTGCCAGTCCAAGAGAATCCGTGAATCAAGATCCCGCCTTCGCGATCTTCCGTTCTTCCTGCTGCGAGCCAAGCCGAACCGTTGCATGGCCTGTTACCGGCGCTTTTATACGTGGAATTGGCTCCATCCCGCAGCACGTGTCCCAGCTCTTCCAATAATTAAAACGAAGTAACGTAGAACTCTAATTGCCTGAAATCCGTTGACAGGCAGCATAGCTCGACATAGCATTAGGTTGCTTGTCACGTAGGAGGCGACAATGAGTCGTTTTCACTCGCTCGTTCTTCTAAGCGTCGGTAATCTGGCCTTATCTCTTTGCTCAGTCGCCGTCCTCACTGATTCCATTCCCACCCTGACCGCCACTTCGGTCAGCTACGCTCATGAATCGTACAATCACTGGACCGTCTCCGGCGACTCCTTCTCGATAGGCGGCACAGGTGGAAACAATTACATAGCTGGATTTGCAAACATCGGCCAAAGCATTTCCAATAACGATCTCCGCCTCAATTTCGGAGCGGACAGGGGCCCAGGCGGATACACCACCCGATACGTTACGGATCGATGGCGTTAGACACGGCGTGCAGCTTATAGGCCCGGGAGGTCCGTTCTTGGTACTTCAACCTGATGCTATCTACAACCCCTCCGTAATCGGACCCGCTGGTAACAACGAGCCCGGAGCCCTGGATACTGTCGCGACCGTCCTCGCCACGTATTGTTTACGATCCGTACAATCCAAAGTAAGTTGGCTACCTGCAGGAGATCTTTGTAGTCTTCCGGCATACTCTCAATCTTGCTTCGGTAATACGCTTGCCGATGTTCTATAGACGTTCCGGGCATTGCCACCCCCTATGGTTTCCAGTATCCTAGCGAAACTACGACAGCATCACAACCGTTTATTTCACCGCTCACCGGTTCCGGCGTGGCGGCGATCTTACCGCCGCGGGAATCGTCGTGATACTGGATTCGTGATATTTCGTCGCCGCCCATTGTTCTTGATGGGAAAATAGAACATGACCTTCGATGAGCGCTTAGCATTCCTGTTTAAATCGACGGAAATTCTGCACTCCAGTACCCAGGAACTGTACGCTATCGCGCAAGCACACACCAAACAGTTGCAAATAGACGCCGAGAACATTCGCAGACTGGCCAATATCGCGGGAGTCCATGAATAGCGCCTCACGGATCTCGAAGGCAGTCCGGAATAGAAACTGCCTGTTCGCTTATCCGGCCCGAAACCAGACTTCCACCCACGGCCCCATCGCGGTCCCCGAAGTATCCATAAGAATAGAATTCGCCAGCATCCGCATGTCCGCATTGATCGTGCGCTCTTCCTGCGATACCCAATCGGCGTTCTGCGGCAGCGGCAGGGTCAACAGTTCCGAGTTAACCACGCCAGAAAAGCGGAACCCGTACGGCTCGATCAGGCGCTCCAATGTGGTGCGGCTGTGTCCATATAGATACGGAAATCCGAGCAGATTGTTGTACCCCATCGCCTCCACCAAGAACTCCTTTGCGCCGTCCGGCAGGCTCGGATCTCGCAACAGCTTCTGGCAAACGGAATAAAACAGCCCGTTGGGCGTTCGCACGGCAAGCACGCCGTCTTCCGTCACCATCCGGCGGCATGCCCGCAGCGTTGATTGTGGATTCTCAATCTGTTCAAAACAGTTCCAGATAAATACCCCGTCGAAGGTCGCATCGGGAAACTGGCATTCCTCCAACATCGCAACATGAACCGTAAGACTTTTCGATTTTGCAAAACGACTGGTGTCCTTACCAACATCCACCCCTTCCGCTTGCCAGCCCCACTCCTTCGCTGTCTGAAGAAACGCTCCGTAATGGCTGCCCACTTCCAGAACCCTTGCTCCAGGCGTCAGCAGACTCCGATACGGCTCCTCCTTCGCGCGAAATGCATCCACATACCGCGGGTAAAGCTGTTCCATCAAGCCGGGATCGTACGTATCTTCCGAATATTCCTCAGTCGGCGGAGGCTCGTGCTCCTTCCGTACCAGCAGCGTGCAATTATCGCACTCCAGCAAGTCCGCTCGCTCGCCATGGAAAAAATCGGTTAGGTCCTTCAGTTCTTCCGGATCGGCAGGCCGCGTCAACCTTTCCTTCACGAATGCCTCGCATCCGGCACTCTTCTTCCAGCCGTTCAGCAGCAGCGGCCGCAGTAAAAGCCGTTCCGGAGCACACCGGACAAACAAGCATCGCCTATTAGATGGCATCGGCAGCAGACAATCGCCATTTCCTCAGGTTCCCGTCAATGAGGCGACTCGTCAGTAAAGAGATAGGATGGACTCTTGCAAATCAGAACCATTCTTCTATTCATAGCGGCGGCTGGTCTCGTGGGTGCTCAACCAACGCACACCCTAACAGCGCGGCAGGTGGTGACTCTCATTAAGCAGCACGTCGGTGTGCCCTGGCATGGCGAGACGGTAGACACATTCAAAGCGGGGGATCCCAACACGCCGGTTACCGGAATTGCGGTCACCATGATGGCGACCTTTGATGTTTTGCAACGGGCAGCGGCCCAAAATGCGAACTTCATCATCACGCACGAACCCACGTTCTACAACCATCAAGATCAAACAGCATCATTCGAAGCGGCGAATGACGCAGTATGGCGCGAGAAGGAGTCATTCATAAAAGCACATCACCTGGTAATCTGGCGATTCCACGACCACTGGCACATGCATCAACCTGACGGAATATTGAGCGGCATGGCGCATGCCCTGAAATGGCAAAATTATGAAAACCCCGAGCTGCCGAATCTCTTTGTCTTGCCGCAAACAAGCCTTCGGGGCCTAGCAAAGAGCATCCAGGAGACCATCGGAATCAAAGTCCTCCGAGTCGTCGGGAATCCGGACCTGAGGGTGACGCGAGTAGCCCTGGTACCAGGCGCGTCGGGTCCACAGAAGCACCTCCAGTTTTTAAGGCGGAACGACGTCCAAGCCTTAATAATCGGCGAAGTGCCGGAGTGGGAAACGATCGAGTACGTCGCCGATGCTGTAGCCGAAGGCAGGCCGAAGGCTCTGATCCTCATGGGTCACATTCCGTCGGAGCAGGCTGGAATGCAAAGCTGTGCGCAGTGGCTGACGGCGTTTATCGGTGGCACTCCCGTGACCTTTGTCCCAACCGTCGAGCCTTTTTGGATGCCATAACATGATCAAGTATTTGCATGAGTAAGGCATTCCTGCACAGGCCAACCAAACTGTTCCCACATCGACAACTTGTTCCCAATCCTTGATAAACTCCACCAGCTTGCCGTCTTTGACCTTGAACAAAGCGCTTGCCGTCCACTTGGCCTTTTGCCCGTTGGTTGAAGGTTTCGGGTGCTTCCCCTTTGTGATGTCCTTCGGCGGTATACCGTAGGCAAACGCGGTCAGCTTTGGCAAACAGCACGTCGAAACTAAATAATGTGCAGATCGTTCACCTGTTCATCAATTTGCCGCAGTTTTCCGCATACTCCTCCAACGTGTGGAAATTCGGAAACGTCGTCGGAGCAATGAATGTATTTCCGGGTGCGCATAAGTGCTTCACGGCCTCTGCGCTTGCCCACTTCGGATCGTAAGATATGCTGATGTACTCTTTCGCAGGCTCCAGATTCTTCTGTTCTATAGGAGTGTCGTTCTTTGCTATCTATGCCATTTTTGATCCTCGATGATAAACGCTGGGGACGAATCCCGACCGTCTGATTTCTTACTCCCGGTGATTGCCCTCCAAAACGTGCCTAGCTCTCACCCGCCTCTTTTAGGAATTCATCTTTCACCGATGGGAGCGTCGGCAGGTTCAGATGTTCCAATTCGCTGTTCACGCGCTTCGCGGTCGGGGAGTGCAAGTCGCGCTTGTAATTCTCGATGATCTCCCCGGCGTTCGCGTATCCCCTAAACCGTTCTTTCTCGCTTCTCGTCCGATTCTGAACATCTTCAAGCTTCTTCCGATCTGCCTCGCTGTAATCGCCAGCCGATGCGTGAAGAATGAGATCGAAAACGTGCCGGTCCAAAAAGTGCAGCAGATCCTGTTTGTTCGCCATAATTCGTACTCTCCCCATAAGACTGTCTATACGACAATTCGTGACGCACTGCAGCCTGAAGCTCAAGGCGCGCAACACTCGCCTACGATCTAGCCGGCATACAGTTCCCGCGAGGCCTTGGGAGTATCCACTCCCTCAAGTCCTTTCTCTTTCGCTTGGATGCAACGAATTAACTCTTCTCCGTATGCACTGGTGTTTATCGCCACTCCGCCAAGCAGGCCGACGATGTGATTCTTCGGCATACTTTGCGCCGCTCAGCAGCCAGAGTGGAATCATACAATACAGAAAATAGCGATCGGTAGCTCCAGCCGTTCGGTCGGGCGTGGCAAGCGCTCGGAGTTCGTCTTCTTCCGCTTGTACAACGCCTTTTCGGTTACCGGCCAGCGGCTCCGCCTCCAGGCCCGGACGTTAGCTATAGTCGCTGGAGTCAACAGGACTTCGCAGCCTCTTTGCTGCGGCCACGTCACCGCGTTCTGGGGCGCCTTTACTCGGTCAGAAACGCAGTTGTTTTTATGCCGGAGATGTCGAAGAGCTTTCGGCAGCGTTGATTTTTGCACGACGCTTTGTCGTCAAGGAGCACCATATAGCTGGCGGACTTGGAAAATTTAGCTCTGTCTCGTTCATCCGCTTGGCGAGGCAGCCGGTCCACTTTGCGCCTGACCAGCCATCGGAGCTCATAGCTGTCAGCAGTGCGGCAGTACGGACAGTTGAGCGTGACGGGCTTCACGGCTTGTGATTCACGGTAGAAAGCACGTTCATCCATAAATAAATCCTTCCTTGGGCAACGGCACTAGCGCGCCGAGAACCGGAAATTAGACACCGCAATCTCCTCATTGCCTGGAATATAGAAGCCAACTTTGTCCATAGTTAGATCCCTGGAAATACTACTAGCGCCACCGATATCGATCCAGGGAGCGCCGGGAGTGCGCACCTTGGCGCTTACGGAGTTGGGCTTTACCGAGAGCTCCACTTGTATCCATTCGTCCGAATCGTAGTCAAAGGTAACACGGCTTACTTGCCTGGAGTGATCGTTAGTTACCTTCCGAACGGTGGCGTGCTTGCCGTCCAGCGTGAATAGAACATAATTTTCTCCATTCTCGAAACCGGCATACCATTGCAATTTCCCGCGCTTCAGAAAACCGCCCTTACGGCTCATCAGCGCAAAGGTATAGTATCCGGGAGCGTGCGGTGTGTGATAGGGAACGAACCCCCCGCCGCGTCGAATCTGCTCGCCTTTCACCTGAATGCTGTTGTTTGTTTCGGGAGCCGGTGTTTGAACATTTGGTTCCTCGCTGGGGACTGTTGAAGAGGCGGGCGAAGGCAGGCCTGGCTTAATCTCGACAGGCGCCTTGTCGAGGGCCACCTCTGGTCCAGAGAGAAGCAGGACGTCACCGATGTGGAAGGCGTGCTGGAATTTTTTAGTTGCTGCTCCATCACGGCGTAGCTCAATGGAGTGATCGCCCGGTTTAACATTGGAAATATTGGCATTGCCGTCGGCTTTTATGGCGGCAGCGAGATCTCCGTCGAGATAGATCATGGTGCCAGGTAGCGCACCTTTAATCTGCAGCGTAGCGATTTGAGGCATAGGCTGTAAGTGGAATTCGGCCCTCGTTTCCTCGGCCTTTTTGACCTGCACGATAGCTGGCGGAGGATCAAGAAAACCTGGCTTATGGACCCGGATGGTGTATTGGCCTACTTTGAGATTGGGAATTCGAATTTGGCCGTGTTCGGTCTCGCGACGGGACGGCAAATTGTTGATGTAGACCTCCGCGCCATCCTGGCCAGCCACCACGACGACCGCGCCTGTGTTTGGATCGGACTTGATGTAGACGGTCAGTGCAGGAGCAGGGGTGTAGGTCAACACAAAACGCTGCCGGTCATTGCCTTCGCTTACCTGTAAATCGTGATCCGAGGAACCCAAATTGTCGAGCATCAGGCCATCCGTGCCCGCTTCGCCGGCTGGTTTGCCGTCTAGCGAGACATTGAGATTAGCGGCGCTACTGACGAGGCGCGCTTTGCCGCTCTGACTGGAGACCAGGACAGCCATAACGTTGCTAGCTGTGGGAAGGCCGACAACCCTGGGTGCGGACTTTTCCGCAACATCGTAGCTGAACCCGGCTTCTCCCGCCCGGCCGGTCACTGTCATCGAATGGTGCCCCGGCTCTACATTGTCGAGCACCAGCTCACCATCCTTCAGGTCCTGCGGCGGTTTGTTGTCGATCGAAACCGAACCCGGCACCAGGTCTGTGTATAGACGAAGCGTCGGCGCAGTGGGAATGGGCGAACTTGACACAGTTTGCGCGGGTGTCTTGACGCCACCAGGCGCATTTGCGTTTTGCGAAGACGCCTGGCTGGACATTTCGGCCGGAGTCATATTCAGGCGGCGGGCCGTTTGAATGAGATAGAAAAATGCCGCGAAGAGGATGACGGCGAAGAAAAGACCGATGTAGATTGCCCGTTGCCAGTTTTTTGCGTCAAGCCGTTCCATCTCGGGAGAGATTTCGGCAGCGTCCTCGCTCAAAAGAGACCGGCGGCTTCCGCTTACACCTTCCGCAACGGAAGAGCTCTGGCCCTCGTCCCGGAGAAAGCGAGCGCGGCCGATAACGAGTTCCTGGATTTCAGACAGCCGTATCTGCAGATCAAAATCATCCGGGTGCGACCGGCGTATGGTCTGAATGCGTTCAAAATGTTGCCGGAGATCGTCAAGGGAGGTGGACCGTCGCGCATCGATCTCAATTCTCCTTAACTCATCGACAGGGGAATGCGTGTGTTGAGACCGATCCACCTAAGAAGAATGCCTCAACGTGAATTATAAGATATTGGATGTTTAAATAGTACGATTTGCGTAATTTAGGTGATAGAAGTGGCGATATTCGCCGCTTTTGACCCGGTTCACCCAGGCTGTATTTGCCCGATACCATTCGACGGTTTCACGGAGACCACGATTGAAGTCCATTTGAGGCGCCCATCCGGTGTGACGGCTTAGTTTTTCGTTTGTTAGAGCATAACGACGATCATGTCCGGGGCGGTCCGTTACGCGCGTTAAGAGACTTTCGGGCTTACCGGTCGCCTTCAGAATGCGATGGACGACTTCCAGGTTCGGCAACGAGCAATTCCCACCTATGTTGTACACTTCCCCGGGCTCTCCGTTTTCTAGAACGGCGCGGATAGCGCGGCAGTGATCTTCGACGTGGAGCCAATCGCGGATCTGTTGGCCGTCGCCGTAGATGGGAAGCGGCTTGTCTTCGAGCGCGTTCGAAATCATCAAGGGGATCAATTTTTCCGGAAATTGGTAAGGGCCGTAATTATTCGAGGCGCGTGTAACCGAGACGTTTAACTTATAAGTGGCGTAGTAAGATAGCGCGAGCAGATCGGAACCGGCTTTTGCGGCCGAATAAGGGCTGCTGGCCCGAAGGGGATAAGTCTCGTCAGCTTCGTGCGGTGGTTCAATGCTTCCGTAGACCTCATCTGTGGACACGTGGACGAATCGGGCGATCTTATTGCGCCGTGCCGCTTCGAGCAGCGAAAACGTGCCGTTGAAGTTGGTTTGGATGACGGGCGCAGGGGAATGGATGCTGCGGTCTACATGGGATTCCGCTGCAAAATGGACTACTGCTTCGGGCGCTTCTTCGCGGAAGAGACGGTCCATTGCTTCCCCATCGCAAATATCCGCTTCAATAAAGCGATAGCCGGCATTGCCGGAGACAGAATCAAGATTGTCTAAGTTGCCGGCGTAAGTCAGCTTGTCAAGATTGATAACATGCTCGGCCCAGTCTTGCCCGAGGCTCATGCGAACGAAAGAGGAGCCAATGAAACCTGCACCGCCTGTAACAATAAGCTTCATTTGTGTTGTAACTCCCAATCATAGGCGATAGAGGAGTCATTGTGCGGGATGCGGCCTTCATCCTTCGGATCGTAAGTGCGGTTAGTAACGTAGACCAGCATTGACGGTTGTTCCCCGATCACTTTATAGCCGTGGGCGACACCAGGCGGAATCAATATTTGCCAAGGGCGGAACGCACCCACATACAGCGTATTTTTAGCGGCATAGGTATTAGAGCCGCGGCGGAGGTCGACAAGCACCACCTGTAGGAGGCCCGCCGAAGGCACCCAAAAATCAGTCTGGAACTTGTGGTAGTGAAAGGCCTTGATAATTCCTGGATAGTTCAATGCCGCGGAGACCTGCGTGGTTGCAGGGTCAAAATCGGCGACGAGACCCTGCTGCAAGCGGGCGATTTCAAGGAAATAGCCTCGGTCATCGGGCCACAGGGGAAAGGACTTGACCTGGACACCGTCGATTAAGTCCGGACTGATGGGCGACAGGATTACCTTGCCGATTCCCGGCTCGGAGACTGGTACTTCGACGACGATTCCGGATTCCAACGTTCCTAATATTGGTTTGCCTGTCTCCGCAGTTTTCCCTACGCCTGCGGTACTCATTGATTTCCTTTTCCTACGCTTGCTCCCGAGGCCGCCTGACTTTTACGCTCCTCCGTTTCGCTGACGAGATTGGCGGCTCGCAGGAGCGAGTCGAAAGTTCCAGCATCGGTCCACCATCCCTCCAGATAGCTAAACGTCATGGTGCCTTCGGCAATATAGGCGTTATTAACGTCGGTAATTTCAAGCTCACCGCGCGCGGAAGGTTTCAGCTTACGAGTCTTATCGAAGACCGTCTCGTCGTACATATAAATTCCAGTGACGGCGTAGTTCGATTTCGGCTGTTTGGGTTTTTCTTCGATGCCTACGATCCGGTCGTCTTGGATTTCGGCCACACCGAAGCGCTCAGCATCGTGAACCTCCTTTAACAGAATTTTTGCTCCGCGCTCCTGGCGTTCGAAATCGCGCACGGCATCGGCCACGGAGCCCTCGATAATGTTGTCACCGAGAACCACGCAGATTTTGTGCCCTTCGGCGAAGTGTTCAGCCAACGCAAGCGCCTCCGCGATACCGCCTTCGCCCTCCTGATAGGTGTAGTTGATGTGCTTCAGGCCAAACTCTTTGCCGTTTGCAAGCAGGCGCAGGAAGTCACCGGAATTCCGTCCGCCGGTTACGATCAACAGATCGCGAATCCCTGCATCTACAAGCGACTGGATCGGATAATAGATCATCGGCTTGTCGTAGATGGGCAGCAGGTGCTTATTTGTAATCTTTGTTAATGGGAACAAGCGGCTGCCCGTCCCTCCAGCCAAAACGATACCCTTCATAAAACCTCGATAGTAGCAGGTGTGCATTTATGTACAGATGATGATTGGCGGTTCATTCGGTGGCGAGTTATCGAGGCGGAAGTCGGAAAGTGCTACAATGTAGCACATGAAAACGCCCGTCGATTCGCGAGCTTCATATCCGCACTTCCGAACTCGTGCGTGAAGCCGCGGACGACGCAGTGATTCTGATTGAGCGGCGTGGCGAACCGGTAGCGGAACTACGGCCGATTTTGAAAAAGCCCTCCAAGCCCCGCCTGCCTGATCTAAGCGATCTTTGGGGACGTTTTCCCTCGGTGGGTACGGATATTGGACGTTTCCTGGAAGAAGATCGCTGAGGATGTATTTAGATTCCGCATACATTGCCAAGTATTACGTGAATGAGCGGGACGCGATCGCAGTAAGGAAGTTGATTCGCCGAGCACCGCATATCTGTTCGTCCTCCTGGGCGCTGGTCGAAGTAACTGGCGTATTTCACCGCTATGTTCGGGAGGGATCTCTTACGGCTGCCCAAGGTCACGAGCTAATGGATGTCTTCAGAAGCCACGTCAAGGCCGATTTTTGGAACCTGATTTCCGTGACGGATGCTCTCCTGCGGAGAACAGCAACACTGATCCGCGGACTCACGCCACACTGTCCGTTACGCGCCGGCGACGCCGTCCATCTGGCGACCGCGCTAGACGCAGGTGAAACAGAGATCTGGACCAAAGATCGTCATTTGCTTGCCGCCGCGGATTACGTCGGTATATCCGGTAAAGCCGTGGCGGAGTGAAGGGCACAGTCGCTCGTGCACTTGCAAGCAATTTCCGCTAGTCTCATCTAAACTAAGCCGCTCGTGCTGATGACCACCTTTTGTGAGAGTTCAAGTCGGAGAGGAACTGAGCGGCGAGCTTGGGCTCGCCCAGATCGTTGTACGACTGCAGTTTGCGATATTCGAGATATTTGGCATAAGGTTCGAAAACTCGATCTTCGCCGAGTTCCTTGCGGTTGCCATGACATCGTGGCCCAGGTGAAGTAATGTTTCTGCGACTCCAGATTTCAGTTGGGTTTGCATCTGAGAAGAGGAACCGAGTATTGTGACATCATTCTGGCCAAAAATTCCCCACTGTCCAGATGCGCATTTCTCAAGTGCGGCTACGAGAAGATCAGTAAATTCTGCTTCGAGTTGATTCAGAGTGGCTTCCAGCTTCTGTCGTCTTGTTGCTCTGCTTATAACCTGTAATCTCCCTGTATGGGGTCACAAGTAGGTATTGTCACCCAACACAGACAGGTCGGACGAGGTACACCGCTCGGAGCTGCGCAGATTGAAGACCGAGGATATCAAACAGCGAAATGATGATCCGCATCCGGCAAAGGCGGTCCTGATCGGGAAGTGCCGCTGAGGCAGTCTTCATCGGTAATGCTAATTGCAAACGGCCAAGCCAGAGAAGAAGGCACGCCATAGTGTCAAGTCCGAGTAATTGACTCCGCGATCAAAAAGCGCTACGGTAACTCTTGGCGCGAAGCGCGCACCCAGTCTGCGGAAAGGGCCGTGCCCACCTTCAGCAGTTTTGACTAAATTACGAACGTTCTTTCAGCCTGACTCGGGCGGACTCCAGGCGCAACGAAGAAGGAAGTTCGTAGATGAATACTACAGATTTCACGCCATTTCCGGCTCGCCCGAGCTTAGAGCAATACAAGAAGCAGGCGAAGGAGTTCGTCAAGCTTTACTATTCGGGTAACTCCGAAATCCTACAACAAATCAAGAAATGGCATCCCCGCTCGGGTCAACTGCTCGATTCTGGAATCCTAACCCACAATTTCTTTCTCGCCGATGCCCAATTGGTAATTGCTCGCGAGTACGGTTTCGACAGTTGGCCCAAGTTTTCGAAACATATCGAAGAACTGGCTCACGAGAGTTCCCCTGTATCTAAATTCGAATTGGCTGCGGACTCAATCGTCGCGGGTGACGTCGGCACAATCCTGTCATTGCTTCGAGAGAACCCGGAACTGGTGCGAGCACGGTCGCCGCGCTCGCACCGGTCCACTCTTCTCCATTATCTGGGCGCGAACGGATTGGAGAATTACCGTCAGAAGTCTTCGGAGAATGCTGTTGAAATTGCGAAGGCCCTGCTAAACGTGGGTGCCGAAGTCGACTCTATAGCGGACATATATGGCAAAAGCACAACGCTGGACTTAGTGGCGACGAGCATCCATCCGAAACAGGTCGGTGTGCAAATCAAGCTGATGGAGACACTACTGGACTACGGCGCGGCTATCGATGGAGTTCGGGGAGGCGGCAATCCACTGATTTCGGCGCTGCACAACGGACGCCCGGAAGCGGCTGAGTTTCTCGCCCGGCGCGGCGCGCAATTGGACATCGAGGGAGCTGCCGGAGTGGGATTGCTGGAAGTGGTCGAAGGGTTCTTCAACGAAGACGGTAGTTTGAAAGCGAATGCGACGAAAGCGCAGATGGAGTCGGGATTCATGTGGGCCTGTGAGTATGGTCGAAACAGTACCATCGATTTCCTGCTGAAGAAGGGCATGGATCTGGGTACAAAGGAGAGCACCGGATTCACGGGCCTGCACTGGGCCGTGATCGGCGGACAGTTGCAAACGATCAAGTTGCTTCTGGAACGAGGCGCTCCTCTCGAAGCGACGAACATACATGGCGGGACAGTTCTAGGCCAAGCCCTGTGGTCTGCCATCAACGGCGCCCCTGATATTGAGTATGTCCCGATTATCCAGATACTGATCGGCGCAGGCGCCAAGATCGAAGATGGTTCACTGGCCTGGCTGTCGCTGCCGGGAAGCCGCTCTTCTTCTGAGAAAGCGCGTATTGCCGAAGTCCTCCGGAGTCATGGTGCCAACTCATGAGTCTCGCTGCTCGATGCGTACGGTTGCCGGACAATTGCTGCTGGTCGTTAAATTACCGGTCGAGGTTGAGCCTGGATTGCGGGTCGGGTTCCGCCGCGCGAGGCCGTTTGCCGCTTCCTTTAGGTCTTAACTGCCGTTGCATCTGGCGCAGGATGAGGAGAACGACCACGACCGCGACGCCTACTTTGGACCAAAGCCCAGAAGGTGCGGCACTGGATGTTCCTAAAAAAAGAACGAAAAGCAGGACGAGCGCAATGCCCGCCATTCCGAACAGTAGTGATAAACGGAGGGTAGACTTGCGATTCCGGTCGGCGCGTTCTTCGTACTTGTTCATGGCCGTCCGACTACAGAGTACACCCTTACGCGAGCATCGTAGCTCTCCCGGTACGCAACTCGTATTTTGCGCCCACCCCTTGTCAGGGTTCCTTTTTTGACCGCCGGAGCAAGAATCGGCTCCAGTCTCTTGTTCTTTCACTGGCCGTTAGGAGGCGCAACATAGGCTTAGCTACGCAGTCCGGCATCTGCCTGCGGCCAGCTTTGGCTGGCAAGTGACTCGCCCTGTCTGGTCACTTAGATTTACAACTTGGTGAGACACTGCGGAAAGCTCCCCGACCACACGAAATTCAGGGGGAATTGACCCAACTGTAACTAAATTGTCATGATTATTCGGTTACGCTGTGAGTGGGTGATTACAATCCCGTTCCCAATATGAGAAAAATTGCTCTGGTGGAAGACGATGCCGATTTGTATGCGCTGCTAAAGTACAACCTGGAGAAAGAGGGTTTTGCTTTTGTGGGCACGCAGACCGGGAGGGGTGTTGTTGACCTGTGCCGTCGCGAACGACCGGACGTCATTCTGCTTGATGTTATGTTACCTGATTCGGATGGGCTCGATATTTGCAAGAGCATCCGAATGCATTCGGAACTGGCGCATATTCCAGTGATTTTCCTGACAGCGCGGGCATCGGAAACCGACCGGATTGTCGGTTTGGAGCTTGGCGCGAACGACTACATCGTAAAGCCGTTCTTCATCCGCGAATTGATTGCGCGGATCAAGATTCAATTCCGCGGCCAAACAACGGCGACGCGATTATTGAAGGCGGCGCGGCTGGAATTGGACCGCAGCAGTTGCCGAGTGCGGCTGGACGGATCGCCGCTTTCGCTAACTGCCACCGAGTTTCGACTGCTGGAGTTCCTGATGAGCCGTCCGGGCGTCGTTTTTAGCCGTGAACAGTTGCTGGACGCTGTGTGGGGCCATGACCGGGCAGTGACGGATCGTACGGTTGACGTTTATATTCTGCGTTTGCGGCAGAAGGTGGAGACCGATCCGGCAAATCCACTACTGATCCGCTCGGTGCGTGGATTCGGGTATAGTTTCAATGAATCGGCCGTGCAGGCGGAGACACCGCAGCCTGCGGAATCGCCCTTTGCTTCTGCCGTTGCCGCACACTAGGCCAGTTTTTCAATCAAGCCAAAAGCTGATTGGCTCTGAGACGCCCTGAATTTTCCCGCGAAAGGGCACGATGATGCCTAGCTCGCGCGTGTCGGGCAATGCCGGTCGAAAACTATGTTTTACTGTGAATTCGAAGCGCATTGTCTTGTGGGGGTCGATCCTTTCGGGGATTATCGACTCGAAGGTTTGTGAACCATGGCCCTTGTAGGTTTGCTTGCCTGCCGATTTGCCATTGATCCTGCAATGAACTGAGACCGGCGAACTGGTAGCAATGACGGGCGGGATGATGAACCCGAGACGGAAGCTTGTAGGCTGGGCGACATCCTGCGAGTCGACTTCGATAATGAATTTCTTCAACGTCCAAGCCCATCCCTGGGCGGACACTTCGGTCCATCCTTCTGTAAGGCGAAGCGTGGCTGGGGAAGAGCGAAGGTCGCTGCGGAGGAACAAGAACATGCGGCTATCCGCGTCGGGATCAACAGGGTTCGGCCGTCTCTTTGAATTTGTGAGAACATGGCCGACGACTTTCCAGCCGCTTCTCTTGGCAAGCCGTAGAAGGCCGGCCGGTGAGAAGATCCAGTAATTTGAGGCATCGTCGTTTGCTTCACGATCGTCAAGCAGATACGCGAGCGGTTCTTTCTCAATTCTGGTCTTGGAGGGAGTGACGCTGGCAATACGGGTACTGAGCACGCAGTACCGGGAATGCTTCGCCAGTGTTTCGAGGACGTAGTATGGATTCTTCAGGTGATACAAGGTCCCGAACAGGAGCGTGAGCCCGTAGGAAGAATCACCCAGCGAGAACTGCGTATCGACATCGCGCTCTTCGATTTCGAGTGGAAGGCTGAGACGCTCGCGCAAATCGCGCACGCCATTCATCCAGTTGTAGTTGGTGGGCGGGTTGTCGATGGCGGTGACGGACGAGCCGAAGCTCGCGAAAAAACAGGAGAGATCGCCGTCTCCGCAGCCCACGTCGAGTACAGGGCCTGACTGGAGGGCGCGCGCGAACAACGGGAAATGCTGCTGCAGTAGAGGCGACAGATGGTCGAGAGAAGCCATCGTGTCGTAGGGATACCAGTCGAATGCAGAGGGCGGGGTTTGCTTTGCGCCAGAAAGAGAGTCGCGGAAAGTTCGGCTCCTATTCAGCAGGTCTTCGGCGGTTTGCGGCAAGTGCGGCGGGATAGCGGCGGGAGTGGCGCGGCGTTTCGGGAAGAGCATTCTTCTTAGACCGTAGCATTCAAAACTTCCCGGACCTGTCCAGGCGGTACGGAGAAGTAGAATAGGTGCAATTCATGAGACTTGCTCTCTCGTTGGTGGTAAGCGTTACGTTACTGCCGATCCATTCCGATGCACAGACCGCGAGTATGCGCGGTTTTCTGTTGAACGATGTTCCAGGCGAGCAGAAGCTGGAGCAGCAAGCACAAGCCATTCCTGATCCACAGCGGCTGCGGCAATACATGGATTTCATTGCCGGTGAGCCCCATAACGCTGGCTCACCGCGGTCAAAGGTCGTAGCCGAGCACATCCTTGGCATGTTGAAGGAATGGGGGCTGGACGCGCACATTGAAGAGTTTGAAGCCTTGCTTCCGTATCCCACATTGCGGCAAGTGGAGGTGGTGAGCCCGAAGCCTTATGTCGCGAAACTCAAAGAGCCAGTGGTGCCGCAGGACCCCGATAGCGGCGATGCCCATCAGCTTCCAACGTATAACGCCTACGGCGCGACGGGCGATGTCACCGGCGAAGTGGTTTACGCGAACTATGGCGCACCAGAGGATTACGAGTGGCTGGCAAAGCAGGGAATTAGTGTTGAGGGCAAGATCGTCATTACGCGCTACGGAAAGACTTGGCGCGGGATCAAGCCCAAGGTCGCCGCGGAGCATGGCGCGATTGCTTGCCTGATTTATTCCGACCCGCATGAGGATGGATATTTCGAGGGGGACAGCTATCCTGCGGGTCCTATGCGGCCGCCGGAAGGAGTGCAGCGCGGGAGCGTGCTGGACATGCCGTTTTATCCTGGCGATCCACTGTCGCCGGGTTGGGCGTCGGAGAAGGGGGCGAAGCGTTTACCAATAAGCCAGGCCGCGACACTGATGAAGATTCCGGTGCTGCCGTTATCTTATGCAGATGCGCGGCCGATCCTGGAGCAATTGACGGGGCCGCTGGTGCCGCGGGATTGGCGGGGATCGCTTCCCTTCACCTATCACGCGGGACCGGGTGCGGCCACTGTTCACATGAAGACCGATTACGATTGGACCAGCAAGCCGCTTTACGATGTCATCGCGACGATACCGGGTTCTGAGTCACCCGACCAGTGGGTGATTGCGGGAAATCATCATGACGCTTGGGTGAACGGTGCGGATGATCCGGTCTCGGGCACCGTGGCGCTGCTGGAAACGGCGCGTGCGCTTGCAACGTTAGCGAAGAGTGGCTGGAGGCCAAAGCGCACCGTAAAATTCGCGTTTTGGGACGGCGAAGAGTTCGGACTAGTGGGCTCGACGGAATGGGTGGAAAAGCACCAGGATGAATTGAAGCAGAAGGCGGTCGTGTATTTCAATTCGGACGACACGGGGCGCGGATGGATTCACGTCGGCGGTTCACATACGCTAGAGGAGTTTCTCACTGAGCTTGCCGGATCCATTCAACAGCCCGGCACCGATACGAATCTAGCCGATTACGCGCTGCATCATCCACCCGCTGAGGATTACGACGGACCTGCTCCTGGAAAAAAAGACAAGGCGTTTACCATTGGGGCGCTCGGCGCGGGATCTGACTATGTGGCTTTTATCGACTACCTGGGAGTGGCGAGCACGAACGAAGGTTTCAGCGGGCAGTCGAATGACAGCGGCATCTACCACTCCGTCTACGATTCCATTTATTGGTACACGCATTTCTCGGACGGTAGCGATTTTGCCGATGGGAGAGCCCTTTCGCAGTTCACTGCCACCGCTCTCTTGCGGATGGCAGATGCCACGGTGCTTCCATTCGAGTTTGGACATTTCGTTAAAACCGTGAGTAGCTATCTGGATCAGATCCAGAACGAAGCGCAACGGAGCGGCAGGAAGCTTGATTTTAATTCGCTCCGGAGACAATTGGCGACGCTCGACGAGAACGGTGATCGGTACGAAGCGTCTCTGCAGGCGGCAAGTCTCAAGCAGTCGCTGGATGTGGGGCACCTGAAAACACTGAATACGGAGTTGATGCAAACCGAGCAGGCGTTGACGCGTCCACAAGGACTTCCGAATCGCTGGTGGTATAAGAACCAAATTTATGCGCCGGGATTCTACACCGGCTATGGCGTGAAGACGCTTCCGGGTATTCGCGAGGCGGTGGACAGCAAGAACTGGATGCTGGCTCAAGAAGAAACGGGCTTAGTGGAGCAATGCCTGGCGCAGATGACCCAGATTGTTGGCCAGGCGGCGGATGAGGCGGCGGGATTGTAGCCCGCTGCGCTACTATCTCGTGTTACCGGGTGGTGAACCCTGAGAGCGCCTGTACCTGATCGTCCCGCTGTTCGACTCCCCGCACTTGCGCCATGCGGGGTCCGGCGTGCAGGGCTGCGGCGAGATCGTTCAATACTTTCTCTGGACCGACTGCGTAGACTTCCACCCGGCCGTCATCCAGATTGCGAGCCCAGCCGGACAGGCCCAGTGCGCTTGCCTTGCCCTCAACGAAGTAACGGAAGCCGACGCCTTGCACGGTTCCGCTGATGAACCAACGCCGGGCAATTTTCTTTTGCATATAAAGTTATTTTGCGGGAGGCCGTCAAACTAGGAGCTTCAACGAGCAACGTGTTCCCGGCCAAGCTGAGAAGCGTAAGCGTAGGGGCCTTCAACAAAGCCTTCGCCGACCGATAGGTGCATACTGAGCGTTGGACTCGACACATGCCGACGATTTATACACTCGGTCACTCGACGCGTACGCAGCAGGAATTTCTCTCAATCGTCCATGCCTTTTCGATCAATACTGTTGTTGACATTCGCACGATTCCGCGCTCGCGCAAGAATCCCCAGTATGAGCAGAAAGAATTTAAGTGCTGGCTTAGCGAAGGTAATATAGAATACCTCTATTTCCCCGATCTCGGTGGTTTGCGTCATTCGCGGAAAGACTTAGTCAATGGTGGCTGGAAGAACGCTTCGTTTCGCGGATATGCGGACTACATGCAGACAGCTCCGTTTCAAAATGCAATAGAAGATTTGATTTCGGTCGCGTCGGAGAAGACCGTTGTCATCGTATGCGCCGAGGCGGTTCCGTGGCGTTGTCACAGATCGTTGGTTGGTGATGCTTTGTTGGCGCGGACAATCGAGGTACAGGACATTCTGAGCGCTACCAGGTCCAAATCGCATCGATTGACTCCTTGGGCTCGTGTTGATGGGCTAGTTATTACGTATCCGCCCCAGGAAACGGCGTAGAGTTTGCCAATGTCGAGAATATTTTGAAAAAAGGTCAGCATCGCAGCGGAGTTGTAGACGATCCCTTCTTCTACCGGCTTACCGCTAAGCGTACAGGCTCCCTGAGTACTTTGCCACACTGGAAGAACCATGGCTTTTCCGGTACAGCGCCTCCGTCGATTACGCTCCTCTGAGCCGATACGGCGGCTAGTGCGCGAAACTCAACTCGCACCATCGCAGTTCATTCTTCCTTTGTTCGTATGCCCTGGAGAGGGCGTTCGAAAAGAGATCGGCTCCATGCCGGGAAACGCGCAACTCTCGATCGATCGATTGGTGCGCGAATGTGAAGAATGCAAGTCTCTGGGCTTGGGTGGCGTCATCCTGTTTGGCATACCCGAAGAAAAGGACGAGCTGGCAAGCGGAGCTTACGCTCGGGATGGAATCACGCAGCGCGCAATTCGAGCCGTAAAGCAAACGGTTCCTGAACTCCTGGTGATCACAGACGTCTGCAACTGCGAATACACAAATCATGGGCACTGCGGGTTGATAGAGAATGGTGACGTCCATAATGACGCCACGTTGCAATGGCTCGCGAAAACGGCGGTCTCCCATGCCGATGCCGGTGCCGACATTGTTGCTCCCAGCGACATGATGGACGGGCGTGTGGACGCTATCCGGCGAGCGTTGGATCTGGCGGATCACAGTAACACGCCGATTCTGTCCTACGCAGCCAAGTATGCGTCGGTATTTTATGGGCCGTTCCGGGAAGCCGCGGAATCCACTCCACAATTCGGCGACCGGCGGAGCTATCAGATGGACCCGGCAAACGGGCGCGAGGCTATGCGGGAGATTGCGCTCGACTTGGAAGAAGGGGCGGACATGATCATGGTGAAACCGGCCATGGCTTACCTGGATATCATCCGTCAGGCACGGGACCAGTTCAACGTGCCTCTTGGCGCTTACCAGGTGAGCGGAGAGTTCAGCATGATCATGGCCGCCGCAAACAACGGATGGCTCGATTTGGACAGGACGATTATTGAATCGCTGACCAGTATCCGCCGGGCGGGCGCGGACTTCGTTCTCACCTATTTCGCAAAGCAAGCCACTGGTCTCCTCGCCTAAGTGCCCGGCAGTCTTCCCGAAAGGTAGTAGCGAGCGGGAGGCGTGTGCCGTCCGCCCATACTGATGCTGCGGACCACGTGAAAGGCGACAGCTTGGCCCGGCTTTAGGGTGCGTTGCACTTTTGTGACATCGGTCGGCGACGTGACCGGCTGACGATCAATGGAAATGATGGCATCGCCTTCTTGCATTCCGATGTCGTCCGCAAACGAACCGGAGTCGACCGAAACAACGCGGACACCCTCTTTCCCCTCAATTCCCAAATCCGTCCGCTCTTTTTCGGAAAGCCGCGTGATGGTGATGCCGAACTTACCCTGAAGAGGCCCTTGGCTCTCGGGATGTTCTGGAGGCGCGGTCTGATCTCCCGTTAGTTCCGGGCGCTCTTTCCAGACCGAGGCACGCTCCTCAATGTTCACCTTGAAGTCCATACGCCTCCCGTTACGATCCACCGTGAATAAACCAGTGGAGCCCACCGGCATGTCGGCTACTTTCGTGACGAGATCGTCACCGTTCTTCACCGGCCGATCATTCAGGGCCAAGATAACGTCGTCGGGTTTTATGCCTGCTTTCGCAGCCGGGCCCTCTCGGGAAACGCGCTCGATCAGGACGCCATGACTGAGGCCGAACGCTTGCAGAGTATCTGCCTGGCTGCCCCGCCTGTCCCAGGAGATCCCGATCGAGCCGCGAATGACTCTCCCCTGGCGAATGATGTCGTTATAGACGCGGACCGCCATATTGGAAGGAAGCGCAAATCCGATACCTTCATAGGAACCGCTCGTAGTGGCAATCATGGTATTGATGCCGATGACCTCGCCGCGAATATTCAAGAGAGGGCCGCCGCTGTTACCTGGATTAATCGCGGCATCTGTTTGCAGGAAATGCTGGAACGCCTGGGAGGTCGGTAGGTCACGTCCGGTGGCGCTCACGATGCCGGCGGTCACCGTGGCCTGCAGACCGAATGGCGAGCCGATCGCGACCGCCCAGTCACCAACCACCACGGAATCGGAGTTGCCGATCTGAACCGGGATCAAAGGGCGTTTGGCATCGATTTTAACCACTGCCAGATCGGTTTCCGCATCGTATCCAATGACCTTGCCCCGGTATTCCTCATCTTCGCCGTTTAACTTTACCCGGATGCGGTCTGCTTTTTCGATCACATGATTGTTGGTGAGAATGTAACCATTCTTGTCAACAATGAAGCCGGTTCCGGAGCCTTCTTTGCGGAAGGAACGAGGTTCAGGCTTTCCAAAAAACTTTTTAAACAGGTCGGAAGGATCTTGGCTGTTCGGACTTTCCCCGTTGTTTGAATCGGGGTTATCCTCCTCATCAGGCATATCGGGGCGAGCCCGCTTTCCCGCCTTTGGCAGATAATCGGATTCGATGTACACTACCGAAGGTTCCAGGCGTTTGGCGAGCTTCGTAAACTCGTTGGAAATCGGGACGGCCTGCGGAACCGCCAACGGCGTGGCATCCGGCGCAGGGGACGTAGTTGTGGTTTTGTCGGCCCTGACACCTGTATTAACGAGCGTTCCTATGATGATTCCCAGAAAAAGGGTGAAAAGCAGCAGCGTGACGCTGAGCAGTTTTTGCTGCTTCATCTTTTCCACAAACGGCATTACAGACAGACCTTCCGGCGGTAACCTACAGTATAAAGAAGTTCTACCGTGTTCGTGGTTCACCGGCGCAAGTCGACGGCCTGGTTACGGCGGAGTTATTTGTTAAAAGGAGCTCAGACTTTGTCTTTCTTTCAGGATTTTAAAGCATTTGCGATGCGAGGCAATGTTGTCGACCTCGCGGTGGCCGTGGTCATCGGCGGAGCGTTTGGCGGCGTGGTGAATTCGCTAGTCAACGACGTCATCATGCCGCCGATCGGCAAAATCACAGGCGGATTGGACTTCAGGGATCATTTCGTTGCTCTTAATGGTGTTCATTATGCAACTCTCGACGCAGCGAAAAAAGCTACCGCGGTCATCGCGTACGGAAGCTTCGTAAACAGCATTGTCAACTTCATTATTGTCGCGTTTGCGATCTTCATCACGATAAACCAACTGGGCCGGTTCTATCCAAAGCCGGTACCCCCGCCGCCGCCCGGACCCAGCGCGGAAGAGAAGCTTCTCGCCGAAATTCGCGATCTGCTCGCCAACCCTCCCGCAGCGCGACTCATTCCGTAGCCGAGGGTTTAGCAAACAACCGGAAGTTGGGTCACATCGACGTGGAAGTATATTTCCTTTCATGTCAAGCATTTGCCGTGTGCAGTTAAAAAATTAAGAATTCTCTACCTCAACAATGGCGGGCGAGTGGGCTAGCGTCACGGCTCGTGGCTTTTCTTGTTATGAGCTCTGACGGCCGTGCGGGCAGTGCAGAAAGGCGCTGCCTGCACAGTTCTGCTCAAAAGCAAAGGACAGAGAATGAATCTTAAAAAAAGATATTGTGTACCTGCACATATCGTTTTGATGATGATTGCCGTCTTGTGCTCGAAAGCATTCGGGCAGCAGACGCCGATCAATCTTCAGGCGGTTACAGACGGTTCGGGAAATCCGGTCGTTTTTGGAGAAGCGTACATTTCTTGGAAGCCGTTTTGGGATGACGCCGGCCACTATGTACCGGCTGGCCAGGAGACGGCACATATAAGAAACGGACTGCTTACTACGACGCTCGTTGCGTCGGACAACGCTGGCTATGTCTATAACGTTGTTGTCATGAGTGGCGGAACGGCAAGTAATTTCAAATGGAAGATTCCCGCAGGGTCTACCGTCACTCAGGCCAGCCAGTTGGCCGCACAACAGAACCTTCCTGGGCAGCCGGTGTGTAACCCCGGCCTGCGAGGTCAAACCTTTGTAGTCCCGAATACCTCATCTGGAGATCAGTTGCAGGTTTGCCTCGATATCTCGGGAACTTACGCGTGGATGGCGATCAACGTAAGCACGAGCTTGCCGGGAATCACGCCGGTTTCCCCAACAGCACCATCTGGGCCTTCCTACAATCTGGTAAATGCGTCGGTCGCAAACGAAGTTCGCTATAACGACCAGTTTGCCGGAACAAATGGGGCCATGAAGACCGGCAACTACACGCAGGGCGACACCTGGTTTTATACCTGGGCGGACGATGGGAATCTATACACGACCTTCAATGATGGAAAGGGCGGGAATACTGCCGCTAGCAAGGCTGGCAACATTGGAGTCGCCAAAGTATCAGCCGATCTCAATACTATTACCAACATCAACCAGATGACCGATTACGGCACTTCGGCACAGACGAATACAAACGGCTGGACGGACGGTGCAACCTGGAAGACGCGAGGCTTATCGTCTATTCATGGAGCGCTCTATCTGACCGTCGTTCGTCAGCTCGATAATGCGCCGTGGACCATCACAAGCGCTTCGATCCTGAAGAGTACCGATCATGGACAGACGTGGTGTAACTCTACGCATTCTTCGGGGACGGGCTGCAGTACAACGCCTGGGCAGACCGGCGACGCTCCGCTTGGCGGACAGGCCATGTGGACCGGCGCGGCGTTGCCGATGGCAAGCCCAACAGCCGTGACGTATTGTCAAGACAGCTCCGCAGGATGTCCAAATATCGATAACAACGGAACCTATACCTATTGGACGAGCAACTCGGGCAATTATAGCGGCGTTACACTAGCGCGGGTCAGGACATCGGCCAATATGCAGGACGTGACCCAATGGCAGTATTTCACCGGAGGCAACGGCGGCGACATCACGCAAGACGCTAACTGGTCGAGCAGCATGTCGAACGCGGTGCCGCTCATCACCGGACCTTTTTCAACATGGGTGCCGGCCTATTACATTCAGCAGCTAGGCATGTACGTGATGCTGGTGGAAGAAAACAACGGGAACACCGGCAACACAGTCATCTACACGTCAGCGCACGTCGGCGGCCCGTGGAATAAATCGGCCTTTGTCAACGGCGATGAGCAGGCGTTGGGCTATCCCAGCTTGGTGATGAGCAAAGTGCAACCTCTAAGCAGCACTCCGCCATCGGTCAGCGTCACGCTGGCAAGCTCGGGCTCTTATGTCACGCAAACACAAGGATTGACTTATCCACTGACAGATTCTTACTCAGTACACTATCAAACACTGACGCTTTCCGGGGCGAGTACTTCCCCGTTGCAAGCATCGGTAGCGGCTTACGTGGATTCCAACAGCAAAACGGGTGAATTAGCCGATCTGGCGATGCTCCCGGAGGCGTCCGCCACGGGACAGATTACGGATTACAGCGGGCAGGGGAACAATGCCAAGAGCAACGGCGCCGCGGTATACACTTCGCAAGGACTAGCGTCCTTCAACGGGGCTGGTTACAACGTCACGGCGAACACCTACGCCGGCCAGGACTTCACGCTCTACATCGTCTTCCGGCAAATGATGCAGCACAGCGCCGGTGAAGTGATCTTTTCCGACAACTCAATTTCCTTGTATCGTAACGGGACATCCAACGACAGCTTCTATTTCTATGCGTTGGGAAAACAAACCACAGTCACGTTGCAGGACGGTGTCTGGAACATGGTGGTTGTCCGTCGTTCGGGAAGCACGATCAATTTGTATGATTCCGCGAGCTTCTCTTCAGCGACACCAACGCCCATTGCCACAATTGCCGGCGTGTCGGGCAACATTGGCATGTATCCATTGACGCTTGGCAGCAACTATCAAGACCCGAGCGCGCCCGGTACCAATTGGTTCAATGGCGTGATCGCCAAGTATTCCTTCTACACTTCGGCGCTGGACGATGTGACGATGAGCCAGAATGAGAACGCCTTCACGGAAGAAATGGCAACCAGGAAAATTTATCTTCCTCGGGCGATTGCTTCCACGGAGCAGCCGCTCGATTTTCAGCCTCCTATGGCTGCCTGGTCGGTTCGCAAACTGATGAGCCGCTACTCTGGGCCGGCGCTGAATGTCCGGCGCTCCTCCGATAACGCGACCGAGGATATCGGGTTTACTGCTTCCGGTAATTTGGATACCGCCGGTCTGCTCCGATTCTGCGGCAGCAGCAACTGTTATGTGGCGAAGGCTTACGATCAATCGGGAAATGGATTCGACTTCGTTCAAGGCGTTGCGTCGGCCCAGCCGGTGATCGTGAACGCTGGCACGCTGGCGACGAGCGGCACAACCGGCAAACCGGCACTGCAGTTTAACGGTTCTCAATCACTGGCGACGATTCCCGGATTCTTCTATTACGGGTTTGAATCCTCGGTCAACGCCGTTGCTAACTTAAGCTCCTCTGCGGCAGCCTGGGGGCACGTGGTGGAACTCGCTAATCCGGTCGATCCTTCGCAGTTGAACGCGAGTAGCTCGGTTGCGATTCTGCAGAACAATCAGTATCCGGCGTTCACTTACGATCGGAATAACCTGATTGCGACGGCAGGCGCATCTGCCTCCAGTAACATGACGTTTGGAACACCTTCGTCGGTCTGGAGCGTGTATGACTCCTGGTTACAAAGGATGCAAGTGGATGGAACTGTTCTGCAAGCCCAGCCGCTTGGGTTCACTCCGCCTTACTATCAGCGATTCGAGGTGAATTCTATTGTCACCGGTAATAGTCTAAGTGGAGGTTCAGGCATCACTGGGCAGGTCTCTGAGGTAGCGATGTTCCCCTATGCAGTGGGAGCGGAAGCGATCTCGGCTATTCGTGCTGGGCAGGTCTCCTATTTCGGCGCGGGAGTGGTTGGCAGCGGCAACGGCTCCAACGGTTCGCCGACTCCGACCGTTTCCTATTTACTCAGCGGGTTGCCGGCTCCAGCGGCGGCCTATTCGCTGCGTCAACTCTCCGGAACGTATACCGGAAAGGCGATCAATGTTGTGCGGTCCTCCGATAAGACCGTGCAAGATATCGGCTTTACCCTCAGTGGTGATCTGGATACGGCTTCGCTGTCCACCTTTTGTGGTTCGAATACCTGTTCGGTCGACGTATGGTACGACCAATCCGGCAACGGGAAGAATTTAACGCAGACTACCGCTGCTACTCAGCCCGTTATCGTCAATGCTGGCGTTCTCGTAACGAAGAATGGAAAAACTGCTGCAATGTTCAATGGTCCCATGGGACTGCAGGGCGCGGTGAGCTTCACGAGCAGCCAGCTTGAAGCAATGCTGGTAGGAACGATGGCCGCAAACGCCGATCCCTACACGCTGATGCTGGAACTGACGGACGCAAATAACGACGCGTCCAATAGCACGCAAGGTCTGGTGATGCCTTTTATTCGGGACGGCTCCAACGGCCTCACGTTCTACCGTGACGGATACGCCGTCAATGGTGGAAACGGAATCGCGTTTACGGGCGGCAATCTATTCTGGATGGACGCGCAATTCAGTGGGACCACCAACGGCGCTCTGGTGATCGACGAGGGCAGCCCACAAGCAACGAACGGCGTAACAAACGAGAACTTCAAATCCACGGGGATCACGCTAGGACCTCAACCTACCAGCCCCGCATCGTCTGTGGCCTCGGCAGAGTATGTTTCAGAGCTCGTGCTTTGGCCGCAGACTCTAACCACGGCACAACAGTCTTCGGCTCATTCCAGTCAGAAGACCTATTTCGGCTTACCTTAATAACAAAAATAGTAGGCCTTCTCGATGGAGGAGGCCTACTGTTCTAAATTGCGAGTAAATCTTAGTAGCGGGTTTAGTAACGGTAATGTTCGGCCTTGTAGGGGCCTTCAACGGGAACGCCCAGATACTCTGCCTGTTTCGGTGTGAGCGTGGTGAGCTTTACGCCGATCTTTTCCAGGTGCAGGCGCGCGACTTCCTCATCCAGCTTCTTCGGAAGCACGTAGACGCCGATGGTATAGATATCGCGATTCTTCCAAAGGTCAATTTGGGCGAGCGTCTGATTGGAAAAGCTGTTGCTCATCACAAAACTCGGGTGGCCCGTGGCGCAGCCGAGATTGACCAGACGTCCCTCGGCCAGCATGTATATGCTGGTGCCTTCGGGGAACGTATACATGTCCACTTGGGGCTTGATGTTGGTGCGCTTCACACCTTCCGCTTCATTGAGCCGATCCACCTGAATTTCGTTATCGAAGTGGCCGATGTTGCAGACAATCGCTTGATCTTTCATGTAGCGCATGTGTTCCAGCGTGATGATATCGAGGTTTCCAGTGGTGGTGACGTAGATATCGCCGCGCCCCAACGTTTCCTCGATCGTGGTGACTTCGAAGCCTTCCATCGCGGCTTGCAGTGCATTGATCGGATCGATCTCGGTAACAATGATGCGAGCGCCCATGCCGCGCAGCGATTGCGCCGAACCCTTTCCAACATCGCCATAACCGCAGATGACGGCAATTTTTCCGGCGAGCATCACGTCGGTCGCGCGCTTGATTCCGTCGGCCAGCGATTCGCGGCAGCCATAGAGATTGTCGAACTTCGACTTGGTGACCGAATCGTTAACATTGATTGCCGGAACCAGCAGTTTGCCCGTTTCCTGCATTTTGTAGAGGCGGTGAACGCCTGTGGTAGTCTCTTCCGAAACGCCGCGCCATTCCTTCGCAAACTTGTGCCAATGCTGGGGATCTTCAGCATGAACTTTCTTCAAAAGATCCTTGATCACTTTTTCTTCCTGGCTGGAGGCTGGCGTGTTAACCCAATCGCTGCCCTCTTCCAGTTCGTAACCCCTGTGAATCAGCAGCGTAACGTCCCCGCCATCATCGACGACGAGTTGAGGTCCGGTCCCGTCTTTGTGACTCAACGCCTGGTAAGTACACCACCAGTATTCTTCGAGCGTTTCACCTTTCCAGGCAAAAACGGGAACGCCGGCAGCGGCAATGGCGGCTGCGGCGTGATCTTGTGTAGAGAAAATGTTGCAGCTTGCCCAGCGCACGTCCGCGCCGAGATCGACCAACGTCTCAATTAAGACTGCGGTCTGAATGGTCATGTGCAGCGATCCGGTAATCCGCACGCCTGCCAGCGGCTTCTCCGCCGCGTATTTTTGGCGAATAGACATCAAACCGGGCATTTCATGCTCGGCGACGGAAATTTCTTTACGGCCCCAATCGGCCAAGCTTAAGTCGGCGACTTTGTATTCGGTAGCAGTGCGGTTGAGTGTTGCTGTACCCATTTAAAACCTCAACAATATTATATCTAAAAATCTTGATATGTTGATGGATGATGCAATCGCTTCTGAAATCGCTGCGGCTTCTGGCCGATCCCAGCCGGGTCCGGCTCTTACTATTGCTACAGCAGGAAGAGTTGAGCGTTGCGGAACTGCGAGACATTCTCGGCAAGGGGCAGAGCCAAATCTCTACTCATCTGTCGCAACTGAAGCAGGCCGGCTTGCTTCAGGACAGGCGTAACGGCAAGAACGTCCTCTACCGTGTGCAGCAAGGAAAAGGGGTCGAGGCGGAGGTGATCGGTCCGCTTCTGGAGCTCTTGCACACCGCTTCCAAGCAGATTCCAGAAATCGAGCAAGACCGGGAAGCGCTGGAGCTGGTTTTGCGAAGACGTCAGGATAAGATGCGGAGCTATTTCGACGGGCTGGCGGGAAAATTCGGACGCGAGTATCTTCCGGGTCGCTCTTGGAAGGGCTTGGCCGAAGCCTTGCTGATGCTGACGCCGCCCATGGTGATTGCGGACTTGGGTGCAGGAGAGGGTACGTTTTCCCAGCTCCTTGCCCGGCAGGCGAAGCGGGTAATCGCGGTCGATAATTCCGGCGGGATGGTCGCCTTCGGCGCGACCCTGGCGCAAAGGCATAACTTGGATAATCTCGAGTACCGGAAAGGCGACATGGAGGCTCTTCCGATAGCGGACAGCGAAGTCGATCTGGCGTTTTTCAGCCAGTCGCTTCATCACGCACAACATCCGGAGCGGGCTATTGGCGAGGCTTGGCGGATTGTGAAACTGGGCGGGAGAATCGCAATTCTCGACTTAGTTCGCCATCAGTTCGAAGAGGCGCGTGAGCTATATGCGGATCTTTGGCTCGGTTTCAGCGAGCTGGAACTGCAGAGCTTTCTGAAGAAGGCGGGGTTCGGAAAGATTTACACTGCGGTAGTTCATCGGGAACAGGACGCGCCTCATTTTGAGACTTTGCTGGCGGTGGGGGAGAAGGCGTGAGGTTGGACGGGACCAGCTTGCCACGACATGGCGCACGAACCAATAAAGGAACTATGAATCATCGGATTCTTTGAGGGCGATAGCAGCGCTGAAATTACCAGGACCTTTGCGAACCGGTACTCGGACGCGAGCATAGGGGTCCTGCGGATCGGGATTGCGTCTTAGCCACCGGCGTATTCTCTTCATCAGACCTTTGACCGATTTGCGATGCATATGGCTCAGGTAGCCTCGTTGATTCCATGTTGTTCCTTCAGCAGTCGTAATTTTTCGCGCTCACGATATTCTTCGCTGGAATAAAAGCGCGCCTTCTCAAACTGGTGGTGAGCGATGGCGTATTCCATGCGGCTTAGGAGGAATGCAACGTGTCGCTGCGCCTCTATTACTTCGCAGGGCTCTGTATTTTGCTGTGTAGCGGAGCGATCGAGGGTCACATAGCGGCTTGAGTTCATGAAATATTAGGCCGGGGACCGAGCCTTGTCAAGCGTCTCAGACGTGAAGTCTACGGCATTAAGATTCCGCAAAGCGGCATATCCCAGTCCCACAACGCTGACAAACATCATCAGCACTTCGCTATCGCCCAGATTGTATTCGAAGATGCCGCCTACTAGTACCCCTATGAATACGGCGATTGCGCCATGCAAGACGAAGAGTTGTTGCGAGCGGACCCTGCCGAGCCGCTTGATGCCGTGCGCGTAATCCCAGACCGATTGCCCAATGAACCATAGCATGAAGATCAGGCCCGGAATGCCGCGCTCTGCAGCGTACTGAAGATAGATGCTATGCAGATGTCCGTAATAACCGGAGGGCAGAGGCCGGCGGATGTCGGGAGGAACATAAGAATCGAACTGACGGCGGATCTGCTCGGGCCCAATGCCAAACCACGGATGTGCTTTTATCATTTCCGCTCCTGTGCGGAAAGTGACATAACGGAAGCGGTTGGAATCGGTGTCTCCGTGCGGCGCAAAGATCGATGTAATGCGGGCGCGGGTGGCTGGCGGAGATAACAGAAAAGCCAGTGCCAACACGACAGGCACAATGAAGACCATCTTCGGACGCCAGAACCAGATTAAATACAAAGAAGCGGGAATAGTGGCCAGCCAAATGCTTCGCGTCCACCCCAATAAGATTGCCAGCAGCAAGATTACGATGCTTCCGTAGACCCAGCGCGGCATCCTGCGATTGGAGAAAAAGAATTGTGCAAGCAGCAGCGATAAGACGCTCAGTTGCAGCGCTCCATACGTCATCCAATGGCTTTCGAACCCGGTAATGCGTCGGGCAAGATATGTGACGTAAAAATTGGCGCCGGTGTGCTTCGCGTGTTCAAACTTCTGCACGAATTGAACAAGGCCCCACGCTCCCGAGGCTGTAGCCGCCGCCGCCCAGGCAGCCATAACGTAATACACCTTGTGAAACTGCTCGCGGAACACGCCGTACATCAACGGAATAAAGAGGAATACGAAGAACTTACGGATTTGTGCGCGGCCGCCCCAGGGATCGGGCGAGAGCACATCGGCAAGTGCAGTCCAAAGAAAAAACAAGACCAGCGGAATCCAAACGCGGGGAAATGGGAGACGCTGGCGAAACAGAAGCAGCAGGAGGATTCCCACGCCCAGTAGGATCTGGCTGGCGGCAATGGAAATGTGGATCAACCCGGCAGCGGCAATCGCAACGATCAATAAAATCCGCTCCTGCGTGTCCTCCGCCACGTGCATGAACGAACCAGTATGACAGAATGGAGGGCGAAACCGAGGACAATGCAGGTTTACTTGCTTCGCCATGGAATTGCGGAAGATGGGCGGGATGGAATGGACGACGAATCCCGTGCTCTCACGCCCGAGGGCCGCAAGAAACTGCGTCAGGTTCTCCAAACGGCTGTCAAGGCGAATGTAGAACTGTCGCTAATTGTCACTAGTCCCCTGAAGCGCGCAATACAGACGGCGGAAATCGTAAAAAGCGTACTCGGCTACAAACACGGCCTACGGCAAAGTAACGCGTTAATTCCGAGTTCTACTCCAGAACAGGCGTGGAAGGAACTTCGCTCTCATCGCGATGAACCCTCCATCCTGCTGGTGGGACATAATCCGCTGTTCAGCGATCTAGCCCGTTATCTGCTAAATAGTCCTCAATTACAAATCGAATTCAAAAAAGGCGCAATGATGCGCATTGATGTCGAGCGCATGCTGGCGCAACCGGCGGGCGTCCTGCGCTGGTACATAACGGCAAAGTTGACAGTTCCCCAGTCCTAAGTTCAAGAACCATTAGCAGGCTGCGTTCAATTTAGCGGGTAGTGTGACTATTGCCGCCTTAATAAACGTCTATTATGTAGATGGGTCTTTTGATGGTGTCACTGAGAGCGCGCATTTCGCTTCCCTGCGCGTGCATTTTTTCTGTTTTTCTTTTAAGCGATTCTTTTCATGCTAGCGCACAAACCGCGCCGGGGATGCCTATGCCGCAGGCAAACGCATCGCCGAAAAACCAGCCCGCCTCTGCAGCATCTGGCCGGCCATCAGGTGCCGGACAGTTTCCAGTAAACTCTTCCGGCGGTCCGGTGGACTTCGAATCCCGTGGGATGCATTATGAGGCGCTTACCCAAAATAAAATCACGGTGATGTTTGCTGCTCTGCCGCCGCGCGTGAAGGATTACAACATCGTCCAAATCACCGTGACTAACGGATCGCCGGTTTCCTGGACGGTAAAGCCGGGCGATTTCTCCTTCGTTCGCCAGGACGGGACGACGTTGAATACTGTCTCTGCGGATGATGTAGTGGCGTCCCTCCTCGAACGCGCCAGCCGCAATGATGTAATAAAGCTTCAGGTGCTTTATGAAGACAGCATCTATTCACTCTCGAACTACCGGGCAACCAACGGATACGAGCAGAGAAGGGAAGCCGCAATGGCGCAGTTTGTAAATAAGAGCTTCGCCGCCGCCGCTGCTGCCTCTGCGATTACGATGGTGCCTGTGAAGCTCAAGCCCGGCGATAGCACCGACGGCGCCGTCTTTTTTGAGAACCGGTCCAAGGAGAAAACTTTTGGCATCGGTCGCCTAATCGCACATACTTGCGGCGAGGTTTTCTCTTTTCAAGTTTATGCGGAGTCGAAAACACGCTAGTGTCTGTTCTACCTGGATCACTTGCCTTGTCGGGATACATTGACCTCCACTCTCATACCAATGAGTCGGACGGAACGCTTTCGCCACTTGAGTTGGTGGACTTAGCAACGCGGATTGGACTGGATGCTATCGCGATAACGGATCACGACACGTTTGCCGGATATGAAAAGGCACTCCCCTTTGCGCGGGAATCGAAACTCGATCTGATTCGTGGGATTGAGTTGAACTCTCGTCTCGATCTACCGCAAGGCGGAGAGCACCGGTACGTCCACCTGCTCGCCTATTTTGTCGACGGCGAGCCCTCGGCTCAATTCCAGAAGTGGCTCACGGAAGCGCAATCAGACCGCCGGGACCGTAACCGGCGATTGGTAGAGTCGCTGAATCAGCGGGGACTGGATATCTCGTTAGCGGAGGTCGAGGCTCGCGGAAAGACGTTGGCGGCTCGTCCTCACTTTGCCAGAATTCTCGTGGAGAAGGGTTATGCGGGAACCATCCAGGACGCCTTTGACAAGTATCTGGGCGAGACCGCGCCCACGTATGTCGAGCGGGAAAGCGAATCGACCGAAGATACAATTTCGATCGTCCGTTCAGCGGGCGGCATTCCAGTGGTTGCCCATCCCGTCCGGCTTTCTCTCTCCGGCGATATAGAACGAAAAATGCTCGCTAAATGGAAGCATGCGGGACTGCTGGGCTTAGAAGTGTTCCACTCGGAGCACTCGCCGAACCTGCAAGCTCGCTATCATCAGCTTGCCGATGAATTAGACCTCCTTCCCACCGGCGGTTCGGACTTTCATGGCACTGTTAAGCCGAACATTGATCTAGGCACCGGCGCTCACAGCAACATCCGAGTACCCCGGGCGTTCCTTGACCGAATGCGGCAGATTTAGAGGCTGATAACTGCATCTTTCGGCAGATACAACGCCTTCGCGGGATAGGAAAATGTGTCTGCCTTCTGTTCGCCCTTCTTTTTCCGTGCGTCGATAGTGGTGATTTGACCAGACAGCGTTTCCGCATCGATGGTAAGGGTGCCATAACCGTGGTCCGTGTGATTGCTTGCAATCAACTTAGCGTGTGTGTCGGGGTCTTCCGTGCCGTTTTCAGCATTCATTCCGTGAAGATGAAAATAGCCGCCGTGCCCTAAAACGAGAAACGGCGTTTGCGTTCCCGCAACGAGGCTGCGCTCAATGCGCTGGTAATTGTGGACATGTGCCGTTAAGACCATATTGGGAACGCGCCGCGAGTCGTTTACGGCATGTTGCACGGCATCGGCCATGCGCGGGCTGCCGCTGTGATGATCATCGAATGAGTACACCGGATGATGCAGCGCAAGAATCAGCGCTTTGTCTTTCGGTGCTGTCGCAAACTCGTGCGTCAGCCATTGCTGTTGTACGGAATCGATGGACCCATGCTCCGGAACATTCGTGTACATGCCGACAATCGTTACAAAGGGGCAATCGAGAGTGAAGTAGACGTTCGGCTGCATCATCGTCGCGCGAGGCGCGTCATGAGATTCAGGATTCACATGCGGCGTTGCCGTCATGAAGTACCTCACCCACCCATCCAGCGAAATTTGAGAAGCGTTGATCGGATCCCCGTCGTGATTGCCCGGGATGGAGATGATGGGTGCCGAATAGTGATTGTAGGGCTCGTAGAATTGGTCGTAATAGTCGGTGATTTGGCCGTTGTAGTAGACGACATCGCCCAAGTGATAGAAGAAGCTTGGCGCAGTCCCGTCTTCCTTGTTCAGGTCGCCCTTCATCGCCGCGGCGACGCTAGCCTGATAATCGGGATTTTTCACCCCACCCGTATCGCCAACCACGTGAAAAACCAATTTGCCCGATTGCTCAGCTTGTTTCTCGATCCCGGGAACAGTCGATTGAAGATCGAGATGGTACGGCGGCTGCCCGAGCGGCTCTGGAAGCGGTTGAAACTTCTGGCTTCCCTGTGCAAACGGAGTCAATGGATGGATGCCGCTGTGGGCTTGTGAGCGATTCTTCGGCGGACGTTCCATGACTTGTCCGGGGCGTAGACTTCCGCCGTGCGGGCCAGCCGGTCTGTGTTCCGGGTGTTTGCTGTGAGGTTTCTTCGGCATTCGCGGTATTTTTCTCCAGGCGCGGACGGTCACGTCTTTTAGAAGAAGTGGTCGTTACGACAATGTAGCGTAATTTCATGAGAAATGAATGACAAAACAAAATATGCGCCGGTATAAGGCTGATACGTAGGCTTGAAATGGTCATTTGATTTCTGAAGCAAGCGGCGTCTTAACCCCAACGGCCTCGACTGCGTTCGTACAATGAGGCGTGTCGACCTTACTTCCCTCGCTGAGGCTGGACCTTGACATCTTGCCCTCGCCGGATACGTCGCGGCCCGGTCTGGTGCTTCGGGATCCTTACCAATACTCATCGGCAACGCTGCTGATCCCGCCGGCTTTGATAAACGGACTCCGGCTTTTTAACGGGGAGCGGTCCCGGCGTGATTTGCAGATCGAGTTCGCCGTCTTGGCGGGCGTCATACAGGGCAAAGCAATCGCCGATGGGCTTTCCCATGCTTTGGACGGAGCGGGTTTTCTTAACAATGCTACTTACCACGCGATGAAGGCGCGCCGCGAACAGGAATTCGCGATGGCTCCGGTACGCGACGCGGCGCTTGCCGGTTCTGCTTACCCCAAAGACAAAGATCATCTGAAGAAGCTGTTCGCTCTGCGCATTGGCGAGGAGGACGGTGCTAATACTTCCAAAACACTTGGGATCGCTGCACCCCACGCCAGCCCCGATGGCGCCTGGGCCACCTATCGCGCCGCCTACCGCTCTTTCCCTTCGGAGACGATGGACGGTCGCACCTTTGTCATTCTGGGCACATCGCATTATGGAACGCCGGAACGATTTGGACTCACGCGGAAGCCGTTTATCACGCCACTCGGCGAAACTCAAGTCGATCTTCGGCTGGTGGATGAACTGGAGCGCACCGCCCCCAAGGCGGTCTGTATGGAGGACTACTGTCACTCGATTGAGCACTCGATTGAGCTACAAGTTATTTTTCTGCAGTACCTCTATGGCCCTGACATACGGATCTTGCCGATCTTGTGCGGGCCATTCTCCAAAAGCATGTTAAAAGACGGTTTGCCGGAGGACAATGAGGACATGCAACGGTTCTTCGACGCCCTTGCGAATCTGGCGGCCAGGGAAGGTCGCCGCTTGTTTTGGGTTCTCGGGGTGGATATGGCTCACATCGGCGCCCGTTATGGTGATCCCGATCCCGCCCGTGCAGACTGCGACGGAATGCTGGACGTAAAGCAACGGGATCACCGACGAATCGACCAGCTAATTGCTGGGGACAGTCGTTTGTACTGGAATCTCATCCAGGAAAAAAACGATGACCTCAAATGGTGTGGCTCGGCGCCATTCTACACGTTCCTCAAAGCGATGCCGCACGCCCGAGGAAGTCTACTTCACTATCACCAGTGGCAAATTGATCAGGCTAGCGTCGTCTCATTTGCCGCGCTGCGCTTCGACTAGCAAGCGTTGCAGTTTACTGCGGCGCTCCCCCACCGGTCCAGTAGCCCGGACGCGTTGTGATGATCACTTTAGGCCTGTTTACTTCTACACGAATGGTGTGGAATCCAGGCTCCTTTGGGTCGTTTGGCGTGTAAGTCAACAGGTATTGACTATTGATGTCCTTGCCGATATCTGTAAGAGCCGCCTCTAGCCCGTTCAGCTTGGCGAAATCGTACATCTTAGCCCGGGGGCCACGCGTGAAGACGGTAAATGACTCGGCGGGGGTCTTCTTAAATAGATCGTGCATCGACTGGTATACCGGCGGTACGACGTTCAGCCAATTGCCATCTTGCTGCTGGACAATGGTGGTATCGCTAGGAGTCCCATTGCCGCGCAGGTTCGGAATCGCTGCCGCAGGTTGGCCGCCATACTCCGGTCGCGGATAATCCATTTGTTTATTGAAGTAAAGCAAGAACTTCGAAATGTTCACGCAGTAAACAGAGACATTGTCGAACTGCATTCGATGAACCGCTTCTTGGATAGAAATACCGCTTCCTTTATCCACGTTCCGGCTGAGCAAAACAATCACGCGTCTGCGGGAATTTTGCCGGTCATGATCACGCAACATCGTATCGGCTTTCATCACAGCATCGATCATTGCCGCCGTGCTCGATCCGGCGGTCAGATGTTGCATGGCATCGTCAATCCTTGCCGGATCGCTGGTGAAGGTCTGCAATACTTGCATGCGATGGTCGAAGGCCAAAACAGCCATATCGCCCTCTTGGCCGGTCACCAAGCCCTGCAATAAGACCCCGGCTTGCTTCAGCTTTGGCAGGGCAGGGGCGATCTCGGAGTTTGCCTGGATTACCAGTACGACAGAAACCGGCTGATCGGTCAAGTCAGATTCGATCGTTTGAAGCTTGTCGTTATCGAACAGTTGAAAATCTCTGCGCCTCAGCCCGTTGACATAGTTTCCGTTGTCGAGGACCGTCGTTGGTGCAAACACCACTTTCGTGTTGGCTGTAAATGTCGGTGAGTCGTTCCCAGCTTTGCTCGAAGCAGGAATCTCAGGCTTCGGCGGGAGCGGATTGGCAATCTTGCTGGGCTTTTCTGCTGGAGGGCCCAACTCGCCAGGCGGTGCCGGTTGTGGTGGTAATTGGCCGGGAGGTAAGCCCTGCCCAATGCCCGCTATCGCTATGCCAACCAGCAAACCAGCCGTTTTCAAATGCGAGGTGAATTTGAAATTGCTTATCGTCAGCCGGTTTCTCATATTTGTATGATGTTTCACTGAAATCCTGAGTTTCGAACGTTCTACTAAGTTTCGCATCCGCCTAATGCGCGGTCTTCCCGCTCAGTAAATCTATGACATGCGGGACCAAATGTTCAACAACTTCCAACGAAAACAGCGCGCCTTTCAGTGAGCCTGGCAGGTTTACGATCAGCGCTCGTTTCCGGCTTCCTGCCACGCTCCGGGAAAGAGGAGAATAAATTGTCTGCTCCAGCCCTTTCGTCCGCATCAGTTCCGGCAATCCCGGGATCTCCCGTTCCACAACGTTACGCGTTGCTTCTGGTGTGACGTCGCGCGGAGCTATGCCGGTTCCGCCTGTGGTCAGAATCAGCGACACTACATCTCCGTCCGCCCAGGCCCTCAACTGCGCTGTAATGGCTTCGATCTCGTCCGGTACAGCCTCGGCATCCACGATAGGCCAGCCTAGCTCCTCGCACCGCTTACGTAATGCCGGGCCTGAAGCATCTACTCGCGTTCCGGCGACAACGGAATCGCTCACCGTAAGAATCGCAACGCGTATGCTCGGCCCCACACTCACTTCGGAGTCACCTGCCGGCGATACGTCCCGGATTTCCCGCCGGTCTTCTCCAATAAATACACTTCGCGAATTTCGATCGCTTTATCAAGAGCCTTCGTCATGTCGTAAATCGTCAGCGCCGCAATGGAGGCCGCTGTCATAGCTTCCATTTCGACGCCGGTCTGGGCCGCCGTAGACGCCATCGCGGTGATTGAAATGCCATCTTCTTGGACATCGAACTCCACTCCGACGTGCGCTAACGGCAAGGAGTGGCAGAGCGGAATAAGGTCCGCGGTCTTCTTCGCTGCAAGAATTCCTGCTACGCGGGCGACCTCCAGTGGATTGCCTTTGGCATTTTGCGGCAGTGCTCCAATCACCTCCGGCGACATCGAAACATAGGCGTGTGCGGTGGCAGTGCGCGTGGTCACATCCTTCCGGGAGACATCAACCATCGAAACCTGCCCAGCCGAGTCATAGTGCGACAACTGGTTCTTCACATCTTCTCCATTACGCGAATCCAATCCCCTTGTTCCCAGGTGAGGCGGTCGTGATCCGCCACCAGGAATACGTTTGCTTTCGCCAACGCGGGCACATCGCTCGACCCCTGCCATGAGATATGACGGAGATGTTGCCCATCTTCATTCAGACGCGCCGGGAGAAAGCGCGTGAGGCCCCCCTTATGCCGGAATGGCATTTGGAACTGGGCACTTAAGAATGGCTGCATCGGTTCCGTCCGTCCGCCAAGCAACTCCAGAGTAGGACGCGCAAAAAGCTGGTAGGTGATCAAGGTTGATCCCGGATTGCCCGGCAATCCAAATACCGGCTTCCCGTTGCAGACCCCGAAAGCAGTTGGTTGACCCGGTTGGATACGCACGCGTTCAAAAATAAACTCGGTTCCAAGCTCGCGCAACGTTGGCTTCACCAGATCGTACTTTCCAGCCGAGACGCCTCCGGTAACGATCAGCAGATCGTGCCGTAAGCCTTCCTGAAGCAGAGGGCGCAGTGCCTCGGCCGTATCGCGGGCGACTGGCAATATGTGAGCCTCGCCCCCCGAAGCCCGAACCAGCGCAGCCAGCATGTATGAGTTAGAGTTGCGAATTTGATGAGCCTGCGGCTGTTCTGAAACCGCGACAATCTCGTCGCCGGTCGCCAGAATAGCTACCGTGGGATGCCGCACAACGGGCACTGCGGTCACGCCGGTCGTAGCCAGCATCGCGATATGGCTGGCGTCGAGAACCGTTCCTTTAGGGACCAAGACAGCGCCGCTCTCAGCCTCAGCACCGCGCCCATTGATGAACTGTCCCGGTTCCGCAGCCTGCCCGACCGTCACGACCGCCGCACCGCTCACGTCTTGCGAGCGGGTAATGTGCTCCACCATGACCACTGCGTCCGCACCGTCCGGCACCGGCGCACCCGTCATGATCTCCACCGCTTCGCCTTTCTCTAACGGCCGCTGCTCCCGTTCGCCCGCGCGCACCTCGCCTCGAATGGACAAAGTACCGGGAACATCGCTTGCCTTCACCGCGAAGCCGTCCCGTAACGAACGGCGCAGGGCAGGGTAGTCGCGGTCAGCCAGAACATCTTCCCCAAGCACCCGTCCGTGCGCTCCTTCCAGACTCACTGCTTCGACAACATGTGCAATTCTCAAAGACCGAGTGGTATCGAGAACGATCCTTCTCGCCTGCTCAAAGGTCAGCGCAGGCGTGGGAGGTGGAATGATAGTCGGCACGCTTTGGATTGTACAATCTCTTCATCGGCCGGAGGCCGTTCCATGAATTTCCGCTCGGTATTTCTACTTGCCCTGACCCTCATTCCCCATTGGGCAGTTGCCTATCAGGCGGCCGTGGATGTCCACGCGGAACGATTGTCCCAAAGCCCCGTCCTTAGTCCTTCGAGCAACGAAGCGGCTGACACCTGGTTCAGTTCAGGAGCGTTCAATCCAACAGCCATTAAACGCGGCGGCAAGACGATCCTGCTGTTTCGCGCTCAAGATAAGAGTCACACTTCACGAGTAGGTTACGCCGAGAGCGTTGACGGCCTGCATTTCACGGTACGTCCCAACCCCATCCTTTCACCCGAAACGAGCTATGAGAAAGGAGGCGGGCTGGAAGACCCACGCCTGGTGGAAATCGATGGAACTTACTATCTCACTTACACCGGCTATAACCTCCACGACGCCCAACTCTGCCTCGCAACTTCTCGTGACCTGATTCATTGGACACGTCTGGGCGTGATTATGCCCGCGTACAAAGGAACCTGGAATACAAAATGGACTAAGTCCGGCGCGATCCTGCCAGCAAAGGTAAACGGAAAATGGTGGATGTATTATCTGGGAACTCGCACCGACCCGGACGGAAAGGAGCGCGATTATATGGGGCTCGCTTCTTCAGACGACTTATTGCACTGGAGCGACGCCACGAAGCAGCCAGTTCTCGCCCGCCGTCCCGGTGCGTTCGACTCTCGCGTAATGGAGCCAGGGCCCGCGCCGATTTTGACGAAAGACGGAATTCTGCTGCTCTACAATGGCGCGGACGACCATCTGGTGTACGGCCCCGGCTGGGTCCTGTTTGATCGCAACGATCCAAGCCGCGTAATAGCAAGAGCCAGCCATCCGTTCGTATTGCCGCAGCTTCCGTGGGAGAAAGTGGGCAATGTTCCGAACGTAATCTTCTTGGAAGGCGCGGTTCCCAACGGCTCGAAGCTCGACCTCACGGGCTATTACGGAGCAGCCGATAAATACGTGGGTGCTCTTCACCTGCAGATTTCAGTTCGATAACCGATCGTTACCGATTCTGAAAGTAACGCCAGAACACCATAATCACGGCGAGTACAGGAAGCGCAAACAGAAACCCAAGAGGGCCGAACAAAAAGCTGCCTGCAACTACAGCCACAAAGACAAGCAGTGGCCGGAGCCCCAGCGGTTTGCTTAATATACGCGGTGTAATAACAAAACCTTCCAGCACCTCAACTAAAATCCACGCCCCAAACGTGATCGCGAAATGCGTCAAATCCCGTCCTCCAAGCAGGTCTGCTATCGCGGCGAGCGCAAGCGGAATTAGTCCGCCGATATGCGGGATTACGCTGGTTAGCCCACCGATCACGGCAATAACGGGCCACCAGGGCACTCCGGCGACCGCAAAACCGACAGCGTAGAGAACAGTCAAAACCACCGCGATCAGTAGTTGAGCGCGTATGTAAAGCCCCAATACGCGCACCGAATCCCGAAACGGTGAACCTACCGTGCGCGGCGTGAGAGACGACGGCATAACCTGAGGTTAATACGTTTGAAACCCTCAAACGGGAATCGTTAGAATCGAAAACGACGGGGGCAGAGTCCCGAATGTGCAGACGATTGATCCTGACGCTTTTCGCCGTTGCGGCTATCGCGAATGCTCAGTGGCAACTAGACCGCGAAAATTCGGGTAAAGTGGATCGCGCCCTGAACGCGGGTGTTCTGGGCGATCAGTTGAAATGCTCTGTAAAGCCACTCGACCCGTTTCTCGATTTCGCCTTCCGTTTTGACGCTGGTTACGTCGCCAGTTGTCCGGTGAAAGAATTTGATGGCCGGGCCGACACGGTGATTTCCTACGTGCGTATCACTCCCGATAATGGAGTGCCTGTGGTGCTTGCAAATGGCTATCGCTTACCTGCGATTCCACGTGCCCTGGCCAGCAAAGTGAATCTTAAAAAGGTGAGCAGCAGCGTTGAAATGAGCGGCGGGTTCGTGCTGGGAGAAGGACGCTACACCGTCGATTTGCTTTTGGTGGATAGCCGCAGCCGGATTTACAAAACCCACTGGACCGTAAAGGCCAAAGCCTCCGGTCATGAGAAAGGCTCCCCGCTTGCCGTGGCCGCTAACACGGCCGCTGCTTTTCCGGCCTATTCATGGGACGGTAAGCCGTGCGTAAATCAGCGTTCCGGTTCCCGTTTGACTATTTTGTTAGATGCCGCGTCGATGAATCCATACTCGAACAAGCTGCGCGCCTGGGATCGCGCGTTCCTACTGGGTGCTTTGTCGTCATTGTTGCGACAAACTCCCGCCGAATCGGTGCGCCTGATTGCGTTCAATCTCGATCAACAACGCGAAATCTTCCGTCAGGATCATTTCGATGGGGCCGGATTTACCCGCCTTTCCGAGGCTTTGCAGCGGCTGGAGCTAGGGACAGTCTCGTACAAAACGCTTCAGCGGCAAAATGGGTGGGCCGAACTGCTGGCTCAACTCATGAACGAACAAATCGCAGAGCAGCCCCCATCCGATAGCGTTGTCTTTCTGGGACCAAGCACCCGCATCACCGACAAGCTCCCGCAGACCATGTTGCGGCCGCGCGGGCCGGGAGCGCCCCAGTTCTTCTATTTCGAATATTTTCCGTTCTGGCAAAGTGGGCGCGAGTTCCCCGATGCGATCCATTATGCAACCCGTGCCTATAAGGGAACGACGTTAAAAATACACTCGCCGGGCGAGTTCGCGGAAGCGATGCGAAAGGTGAATGAACGTTTAGCACTATCGAATGGAACGCATCACTCAGACGAAGGTTTGAAGATGGTCCATGAGGTTACATTTCCGGTTAAAGATTGATCGAAGCTCACCAGATATATTGCTTCGCCTCTTCGCGCCGCGCATAGCTATCCAACACATGAACCACGCGGACCCTTTTCAACTTCTGCGGTGACAATTGCCCCAGCGGGACGTAGATGATTTTCCGGTTGACCCGTGCCGCCATCTGCCGGAAGATGCTGCGCGGCGGCTTAGCCGCAATATAAACCACGTGCCGCTCCACGGAGTAGTCGAGCGCGGCCATCAGCAGCCGTTCCGCCTTGGTTTCGGCCATCTCGTAGTCGGGATCGCTCCAAACGTCGTAAAGCCGACGTGGCGGAAGCGTCATCAATAAACCTCCATACTCAGCCCGCCCGATACCCGGCCCTACAATGTGCTCAAACGGCTGAGTCGAATAGAACGACATATCCGACTCGTTCTGGTGCTCCCCCAGCCATGTCGTTAGATACTGATACCGGTCGCCCCGGTCCTCGTCAAAGATGATCACGAGTGCGCCGACGTCTCCCGAAAACTTCCCCAGTTCGCGAACGTAAAGCTTGCCTTCGTGCCAGTTTCTTACCGTCTCGCGAATATCGATGCCGTCCAATGTCGAGGTGGTGAACGCCTCCACCCGGGAACGCTCTTCCGACAACATCGTCTTCGCATATTTCTTCAAAAACCGGCCATAGTTCTCGATCACCAGATCCTCAGGCGGATAGGAACAGATAGAAAATCCGCTCGTTTGGCTGGCCCACTCCCCCTTGGATTTCTCCCGCTTCCGCGCCTTCAGGCCCGCTGGCTTCAGCATCTGTTTCATGCGCGGCAGCCTGCGCCGAATCCGCATTTTCCTGGTCTTGATCCAGACCTCCTCGCCAGACAGATTCAGTGTTTCCAGCGGCGGGTCTTCGGTCTGCTGCACGCTATACCGGTTTGCCATCTGCCAAACTTCGTAGGCAAAGTTGTCATCGACAATCGAACGCGCCCCAAGCGCTAAATCGTAAATACCGGGCACCAGATGTCCATCGAGCATGGCCAGATTCCGTGTAAATTTCGCAAGACCGCGCCGCTGCCACGACTCCATCTTGTCGCCGGTATTGATGCCGTACTCTTCCTCGGACTTTCGCAACAGCGTCAACTGCCATCGCGGCCGGTCGATGCGAAACATCGGCGGCTCCGCCATGCGCATGCCCTCATACAGCCCCTGATAAAACGGCGGTTCGCTGGTGACTTCCGCCAGGCAATCGGGATGCAGGTTAAATAACTCCGCTTTGTCAAATAACCTGATCCGCGGAGCAGGCGGCTCCTCCTGCGGCGCCTCCATGGCGTCCAGCAACGGATCCAGCATGTTCAGCGAAACAACAGCACACACACGGGCCAGCGGGTCCGCCCCTTGCAGTTTCCACGCGATTGCCCCGGCATGAGCCTGGATCTGGGCGTTGCGTTCCTGCGGATAGACCCGGTACGCCTCTACATAGCGCTCCAGCCCGATGGCCTCGATCGAATAGGGCTCAGGATACGAGTCATCGATGTGCGGCTTCTCATGCGTTGCAGGCTCCAGGAGCACGATCTCGGCCTCGATCTCCCGCGCTGTCCGCAATGCCTCCACGAACGGATCTCCCGGCTCAACCGGAATGTACGTGGCCCTTTCTTCCCCGTACCCGCTGTCAGGCTCCGCGATCACGATCACCGACATCTGCGGCATCCGATCGAGCGCGGCTGAGTACTGCGCCTCTAAAGACGACGGCAATTCAACGGCCACCACACCCGGACGTTGCTCCAGCAAAAATCGCCGTACTCTTGCGGCAAATTCCATTCGCCCAGGCACCACGGGAAAGTAAGTGAGATTGCCTCGGTGGAGCGTTCCGGCGGTACTCGGTTCCTCAGACATGGGTGCTTACCGCCGGACGCTGTATCGAAGCGCCTCTTCACCCAGAACAGCGCGTACCGAAGCCTGCAACGCAGGCCGGTCAAATTGCGCCTGCAGCATCGGCCGGTCCTGCTGGCCCGTTTGGCTCTTCAGCTTCAACGCATAGCGGGCAATGTTCACGCCATCACGCACCGTATAGCTTTCATCGGACGCATGCGCCTGCTGCAGAAAATCCGTGACGTACTGCAGGATCTCCTCCGATGAAAAAGGAAGATTCTCTCGCAAAATCGCGAGTTCCTCCTCCCGCTCCGGAAAGTCGATTAGAATCTGCGGCTGCAGCCGCGAATGTATGTACTCCGGCAAATCGAATGTGGACGAATCCTCGTTCATGGTCGCCACCAGCCGAAAATTCGCATGCGCTTTGATCTTGATACCGGCGGCAATCGACTCCACATAGCGCCGGTTGTCGAGCAATGGAGCAAGACTGGCCCAACTCTTCTCACTCATGCGGTTCCCCTCGTCGAGAATCGCCACGCCGCCTCGAATCATCGCCGTCACCAAAGGCGAAGCAACATATTTCAACTGCGCCGCGCCCTCAATCACAGGTGTAATCAACAGGTCGTCCGGCCGCGTATCCGCAGTTGCCTGCATGATGTAAATTTCTCTGCCCAGGCGCTTGCCGGCCGCATACGCCATGGTAGTCTTTCCTACGCCCGGCTTCCCCAACAGTCGCGGGTTCATCGGCACATCGCGCTCGTCCAGCACCAGCCAGGCCGCCATCAGTTGCCGCATGGCCTCTTCCTGACCTACCCAGGTGACGTTCAATTCGTCCGGATGAGCGAGGTTTAGCTCAATTCCCTCTACGTTCACCTTCATCAGGCTACCTTCAACTTCGTTTTACAACAATTAAATAGATACATTTTGCTTTGAAATCACACGTTTCAGAGTGAGTGGAGTATACGCTCTGCATACGACGTGACCAGCCTTCATCTCCATCGTAGAATGAGAGAGCTTCCGGCATGACGCCAAAACTCCTACGCCTCGCTTATGCGTTCGAATTCCTTGTCGCGCTTGTGGCCATTTTTACCGCCTGGTCGGAGATCGGCGGACAGGCCGCGCTGGACCTGATGAATTGGGCATGGAAGATGGGCTTCAGCCTGGCTCTGGCGGGAGGAATCGTCGCCTACACCGTTGCCTTAGTGTCGGCAGATTCACCCTGGACCCTGCGCTCGGCTCGCTGGCTCACTGCAATCCTCGTGATTGTTGCTGCTATGGCGGTGATTACGTACTACTATGCCCTTCAGGAAGATAACAGCGGATCCGATGAGAACGGCAGCGTCTCTGCTTCCTGGCTCCCCGCGGCATCCGCTCGGATGAACTCATGACGGCACAAGATCCTGTCGCCGACTATGCCGCCTGGACCGCTCCCGAATCGTCCTTCACGGTCGTTTATTCGATTCCGCTGTTCCACGAAATCGACTTCGCTGTCAACGACGGATACCGGCGCATTCCGCACGGCGGTTTGGAGATTGGCGGCCTCCTCTTTGGCCACGCCGAACCAGGTTCGCTGCAGGTTGAAGCCTACCGTCTCATCGAGTGCGAGCACTCCATGGGGCCGTCCTTTGTCCTTTCTCCGCGGGACGTAGAGCGCCTCCAGGAACAGCTCGAAAAGGCCCGCGACGATGAGGAACTACAAGGGCTGGTGCCCCTGGGATGGTTCATTTCTCACAGCCGGGGCGAATTGATCGTTTCTGATCGTGAAGCGATACTCTTCGATCAAATCTTTCCTCGGCCGGAACAGATAAGCATTCTTATCAAGCCGATAAAGTTTCAACCCACCCGGTTCGCGTTCCTGCTACGGGATGCTGGAGGAACGCTAAAGCGCGATGGCACGCAGCAAGCCATCATTCTTCCTTTGCCTGGCCGAGCAGGCCGCGCGAGTTTATCGGAGCCTGCGCCCTCCCTCCCCGCTCCTGCCTACCAGCCAGAAGAGCCAGTTGCGCCACCGGCTATTCCCGAAGCTGCCGTGAAACCGGAGCCAGTGCCTGCGGTTCCTGTCCCGGAGGCAAAAGCCGAACCAGCGAAGCCCATACCAGAAGCACCGCCGCAACCGCCAATCCCCGAGAGCAAACCGCAACCGAAGACAAGCGCAGCCATGCCGCACGCGCTTCTCACCGGCAATACTCCGCTGCGCCGATCCACTGATCTCAATCCTCAGGTCGCGCATTCCAGAAATCGCGGTGTATCGATCCTCGTATCGCTGTTTATTCTTTTACTGGCAGTCGGCATCGGGTTTGCGGTCGGCTACGTGGCTTACTCACGTCTGTCCTTCTCGCCGATTTCGCTTACGGTAGAGGATCATCCTCCCGTCCTGTTCGTCTCCTGGCCACCCAATGAATCCCGCGATGCCGATTCAGCCTCCATCCGCATCAACGACGGAGTCCCGCGGCCACTGACCCTGGAAGAAAAGGCCGGTGGCCAAACCGAGATCAAGATGAGCGGCGATACGGTCAAAATCGAAGTCTTGTCCCACAGTTGGTTCCGTGAATCGCGGGGCATCGTGCGCTACGTGCGTCCCCCCGCGCCGCCGCCCGCAACGTCTACCCCGGAACCGGCCACCACCACGCCAGCCACAACGGCCGCCGAAAATCCCGCGCCGGCTACTCCTTAAACTTCCCACTAGCTTGGCTAGGAGATCGTTTTACGTTCAACTCAACCCGGGCAAATGCTTCAAGCATTTCTCTCTCCGATGGGGGCCGCAGGACGTTGCGTATTGCAAAATTCTCAGCTTGTGGATACTTCGTGCTTCGAATGCGCTCAGCAGCGTTCGGGAAATCGTAGGACGTCTGCCGAAGCTGAACGTCGGGTCCAAGCAAGAGCCAATACGCGCCCGGTTTCCCAAACGGCATTCCCACACTGCCAGCATTCAAAACTCGAATCCTTCCGATCATTCGGTCAAACTGCATGTGAGTATGGCCGCAGACCACGACCGCTACATTGAGCGCTTCAAAGACCGGCACGAGGCGCTCGTCGGGCGTAAGACGCGTAAATATCTCGGTGTCATTTCTCGGTGTCGCATGGCAAAACAGCACATCGCCTAATCCGAGAATTTGGACACGGAGCGTTTTAGGCCAACTGGCCAACAAACTTTCGTCTTCAGGAGTAATCTGCTGCGCCACCCATCGCACGGCCTCTCGAGCCTCCTCCGGGAGAGTGCTTTCTTCCACGCTTCGCATCCGCGCAAGCACCTCGCGGTCGCCGTTTCCTTGAACGAACTGCACCGGCACGTCGAGCTGGAGCAAGCGCGCAATTGTTTCTCGAGGCATCGGACCAGGAAGTACATCGCCACCGACTACTATTTGGTCTATTTCTGCCTGACGAACATCTTCGAGTACAGCCTCAAGCGCAGGAAGATTCGCATGAATATCATAGATAGCCGCCACGCGCATAACAAGGCTTCCTATCTAACGAACTCTCAAATCCTGGCCCTGCATATGTTTCGGCTTCTCCAAGCCAAGCACGCCCAGCACCGTCGGCGCCATGTCCTTCAGCGCTCCATCTCGACGCAATTGCACTTCCTCATTTGTCATGAAGATCATCGGTACCGGATTGGTTGTGTGATACGTGTGCGCTCCCTTCGTTTTGGGATCGATCATCATTTCGGCGTTGCCATGGTCGGCCGTTAATAGCCAGGAGCCGCCGCACCGTTTCAGCGCGCTATAGATCTGCCCCAAGCCGGCATCCACCGCTTCGACGGCGCGAACCGTAGGTTCCATTTTGCCCGAATGTCCTACCATGTCGGCGTTGGCGTAATTCATCACAATCACGTCGAAGCCGCCCTGCTCGATCGCCTTCACGACTTTTTCGGTGATGCTCGCCGAACTCATCTCGGGCTGCAGATCGTACGTCGCCACTTTCGGCGAAGCCACCATCTCGCGCTCCTCACCGGCATACGGCTTTTCATTTCCGCCATTGAAGAAATACGTCACATGGGCGTACTTTTCCGTTTCGGCCACCCGCAGATTTTTCCAGCTCGCCCCAGCCATTACGTCGGCCAGAATATTATCCGGATGTTCCGGCGGCAGCACGAACGGCAATCCAAAGGACTTGTCGTATTGCGTCATCATCGTATAAGTTAGATTCTTCGGAACCGAGGACCGCGACGGCTGCTCCAGCGTGCGATCGGTAAACGCCACCGTAATCTCGCGCGCCCGGTCCGCCCGGTAGTTGTACATCACGATGCTGTCATCATCACGAATCAGGCCGATTGGCTCCTCGTGCTCATCGACAATCGTCACCGGCTCAATAAACTCATCGGTAACGCCGCGCTCGTAAGACTTGCGTACTGCTTCACTGGCGCTTTGGAACTTAGGGCCGTTGCCCAACACCATCGCGCCAAACGCACGCTCGACGCGATCCCAACGCTTATCGCGATCCATTGCATAATATCGGCCCGAAACCGAAGCAATCTTGCCGACACCCAACTCGTGCATCTTACGCTCAAGCTGTTCGATATACCCCACGCCGCTCTCCGGCGGAGTGTCACGGCCATCGGTGAAGCAATGCACAAACACGTCTTTCAGCCCGTGCGTTTTCGCCATCTCCAGAAGCGCATAAAGATGCGTCAACTGCGCATGAACGCCTCCGTCGCTGCACAACCCGAACAGATGCAGCCGATGTCCTTCCGCCTTTTTCATCGCATTCAGCAGTACCGGATTGTTCAAAAACTCTCCGGAACTAATCATCAAATCGATCCGCGTGACATCCATATAGATCACGCGTCCTGCGCCCATGTTCATGTGCCCGACTTCGCTGTTGCCCATCTGCCCTTCCGGCAGACCCACGTACGGCCCGGAGGTATGAATCAGTGTATTCGGATACGTCTTCAGCAGATGGTCGTACGTCGGCTTGCGCGCTGCGGCAATCGCGTTGCCTTCGGTGGCCGGGGAATATCCCCAGCCGTCGAGAATTGTCAGAACAACCGGCTTAATCTTCGCCATTCCGTCCTCTACTGCCGAAATGCTTTCTTGCCCAGGTAAACCGCCGCGCCGCCCAGCTCCTCTTCAATCCGCAGCAACTGGTTATACTTCGCAATTCGATCCGTGCGGCTCGCCGAGCCCGTCTTAATCTGCCCCGCATTGGTCGCTACCGCCAAATCGGCAATGAACGCGTCTTCGGTTTCACCGGATCGGTGTGAGATCACGGCCGTATAATTAGCGCTTGCCGCCAACCGCACAGCCTCCAACGTCTCAGTTAACGATCCAATCTGATTCACCTTCACCAGAATAGAATTCGCCACGCCTTTATCGATGCCCTGTTGCAAACGCTCCGAATTTGTGACGAACAGGTCATCGCCCACAAGCTGAATCTTCTTGCCAAGCGCATTCGACAGATTCTTCCAGCCGTCCCAATCATCCTCGGCCATGCCGTCTTCAATCGAAATAATCGGATACTGCCGTACCCAATTCGACCAGAACTCGACCATCTCGTCGGAAGTTTTTTCGCTCTTGTCCGACTTTTTGAAAACGTACTTCTTCTTGCTTGCGTCGTAGAATTCGCTGGCCGCCGGATCCAGTGCAATCGCAATCTCTTCTCCCGGCTTGTAGCCCGCTTTCGTGATCGCCTCGCTCAAAACTTCCAGCGCCTCTTCATTCGATTTCAGGTTCGGAGCGAACCCGCCCTCATCGCCCACCGCCGTCGAATACCCGCGCTTTTTTAAAACGCTCTTCAGGTGGTGGAACGTCTCCGTCCCCATGCGCAACCCCTCGGAAAACCTCTTGGCCCCCACTGGTACAACCATGAATTCCTGCGGATCCACCGAATTATCGGCGTGCGCGCCGCCATTGATCACGTTCATCATCGGCACCGGCAACACCCGTGCATTCACGCCGCCGATGTAACGGTACAGCGGCGTCATCTCCGATTCGGCCGATGCGCGCGCCGCCGCCATCGAAACTGCCAGAATCGCGTTCGCACCCAACTTGCTCTTGTTTGCCGTGCCATCCAGGTCCAGCATCTTTCGGTCCACCAGCGTCTGGTCCGCGGCATCCAAACCGGCCAGGGCAGGGGAGATCTTCGACGTGATATTCTCTACCGCTTTGCGCGTGCCCTTGCCCAGATAGCGCGATTTATCGTCATCGCGCAACTCCACCGCCTCATGCTCGCCCGTCGAGGCCCCCGAGGGAACCGCCGCCCGTCCAATAGTCCCGTCCGCGAGATGCATGTCCGCTTCCACGGTCGGATTCCCGCGCGAGTCCAAAATTTCACGGCCTAAAACCTTAACAATTTCCATATATCTTTGTCCTTAGGATTCGATTGCGTTACAAGCGTGTAATTGGCTTGAATGCGTCGCTTCGCCTGGCGCGAACTTCTACTGTATCAGGCGAACCCGCGCTGTACGCCATGAGGAAACTTGAGAGTTTCACGGCCGGTGACCGACCCCTATCTTCAGTAGCTGCTCTCCTTCTAGGGTTACAACATAGGCTTAATCTTGAATTCCAACGCAACGTGGAGCGCGCAGCTCCAACCTCGCTATGCCAGCGATTTCCGCTGCCTCGGTGCTGATTGCGAAGACACCTGCTGCTACGGCTGGCGTGTCGGCATCGACAAAGAAACGTACGACAAGTATCAGCAATGCTCCGATCCCGATCTGCGCTCCTCCTTCAACAACCTGATTTCCATCGATACAGGCAACAGCCACAGGAATGACTATGCATCGCTCAACCTGTCCGAATCAGGTTGTGCCTTTCTGTCGGAACGCCTCTGTTCTATTCAAGCGAAACTAGGTGAGAGCTATCTGCCGAAGACCTGCGCCACCTATCCGCGCAATTTAAATCTGGTCGGCGATGTCCTGGAAACCACGTTAGACCTGTCTTGTCCTGAAGCAGCTCGGCTCGCTCTGTCCAGCCCCTCCGCCACGGAGCTGATCGAAACGCCGGGTAGGCAAGCTGTCCCACTGCCGGAGGGCTTAATTCTTCCCGAAAGAGAAGACGCAGTCCTGCCTCATCCGGCGTTCGGAGAAATCCGAGAATTCATTGTCGGGCTCCTGCAGAACCGAACGTATCCGCTATGGCAACGCTTGAAGGTTCTGGGCTACTTTTGCGAAGACGTGGACAAATTCACTGCTGCAATAGCGGATCGCGAGTTGCCGTCGGTCGTCGAACAATACCGCCAAGCACTCAAAACCGGTCTCTTCGAGCAATCCCCAAACGAGCCGCCTGCAAACGCAGCAACACAGCTTGAAATCGTATTAGAACTGATTCTGGATCGCATTGGCTCCGATTTCACGAGCCGCCGCTTCCTCGATTGCTACCAACAATTCATGCAAGGCGTTCAATGGACGATGCAGTCAACCATAGACGACCTCGGGCGGAACTATGCGGAAGCACACGCGACATATTATGGGCCCGTTGTAAGCGAAAACGAGCATATTCTCGAAAATTATCTGGTCAATTACGTATGTAAGAATCTCTTCCCGTTCGGAACCAAAGCCGTAACGCAAAAACTAGGGCTCAACGATTCAACCAATCCGGCGTTCCTGCAGTACATGTTGATGGCGTCCCATTTTGCGGTCGTTCATACCATCGCCGTCGGCATGGCCGGTTTTCACAAGGAAGCCTTCAACACCGACCTTCTGCTGAAAATCATTCAAACATCTACAAAGACCTTCGAACACAGTATCACCCATCCCCGCCGTGTGTTGGAAATTCTCGCTAGCAAGCATATCCAATGCCCGGCGGATCTGCCCGTCATCTTCGCGGATGTCAGGACGCCAGCCGCCGATTACGCTATCATAAAGCAATAAGCAGCCTCTGCATGCGCAGGGGCTGCGCCATTTGGAAGGTGGTGAATTTAATTGGCAGAAGTCCATCTTCAGGATGGCGAAACTCTCGAAAGTGCCCTGCGCCGGTTCAAGCGCAAGGTTCAGCAGGAAGACATTGTAAAAGAAATTAAACGTCACTCTTTCTACCTGAAACCAGGAGAGAAACGCCGAACGAAAGAAGCTCTTGCTCGCAAGCGGAACCGCAAAAAACGTCCGCGCGACTTTGAGCCTTCCTCATCGTCATCATCCTCCTCCTCTTCTTCTTCGTCTTCGTCGTCATCCTAGACGACAAAACAAAAGGCCCGCCGATCTGTTAGGATCAGGCGGGCCTTTTTAGCTTATAAAGAGGGGATGAGCTAGTCGCCCATCGCTCCCACTTCTTCTTGCTTTTCTACTTTCTCCACATCCGCTGGTTTGTTGTTAATCGAAGCGAGGAGCCCATTAAGAGGAACGAACCCTTCCACCTTCTTCTCCCCAAGAACATGCTCGCGATACAACCGAGCCATCTTGTCGTCTTCCAACTTCTGCTTCAGTGCCAAATCACGCGCACGTGTCTTTTCTTCACGCGCGGTTTTCGCGATGCCCTTCAGTTCCAGATCATGCTGCCGGTCAGCGTTCACGTCCTTGTCGACCAGAACCAGGTTGTGCTCTTTGCTGGCCAATGGTACCGCTTTGTTGCCAGCGAAGATTTCGTGACGGCCCTTCTCTTCGTACCACTTGGTCAGCGTCGCCGTCATGTGCATCTTCTCGATGATGTTTCTCCAGCCCACGCCGGTGTTATAGGCGCAGAAGGAAATCTCACCCTCTTGCGTGGCATACGGAATAATGCACTGCTCGGTACGGCGGAAGTCGTAGTTGAATAGATCCTGGAACCACATGCCCGCTATGAACAGGAAATTCCAGCGGTCTCCACGGCGCTTATCGATATCGGTCCGTGTACGGTCCCCCGTTACCTTGCCATAGTTAGTCTTGGTCATACCGAAGCACTTGTCGAACTTCTTGACCAAATCCATCAGCTTAAAGTGAGTCGGCGCCTTGAAGGGATTATAGTTGCGTAGCAGCGCAAGGGTCACGCCGACTACCGACATGAACCGTCCCCGGCTCGCATCGTTAATGCGCGCAATATCATTCGCCAACTGATCGGCATGCAGGAACGCCGTTACCGGCACGGATTCTTTCGTTTCCTTGTCGCACATCACCGCCATCCCGATACCGCAGTTCGGGTGACAGCCGCAGCTCAGTTGTCCCCAATCCGCATTCGGACCGTGGACCAGGTCGGCAAAGTCAGAGAACGTGCTCATGAAGCTAATAGGAAACCAGTCGCGAACAGGCTCGCCGATGCCGGTCTGAGTCTTTACATCATGCGCCAAATGCGACAGCGTATACCGCTGCGCTTGACGGCGGTCATCCGTCACCGCTTCGTCCCGGCCGGTAAACGAAACCGGTTGGAACGAAAGGAACGGAATCTTCTTCGGATTATCCAGCGCAAACTGAACAACGCGTCCTACCTGCTCATTGTTGATGCCGTTAATAATCGTGATTACAGGCACGATATCGACGCCATTCGTCCAGAGATTCTCAATCGCCCGCAGCTTCACATCGAACAGATTGCCCACGGCGCGATGCGAATTCGCCGCATTTCCGACGCCGTCAAATTGCAGATAGGCGTATCGCAACCCAGCTTCCGCTGCCTGCTGACAAAACTCGGGGCTCTTCGCGAATTCAATCCCGTTCGTAGCTGCCTGAACGCTGTTGTAACCAACTTTCCGCGCATACCGCACCGCGTCCAGGAAGTAAGGAGACAATGTCGGTTCACCGCCCGAAAACTGTACGGACATCTGACGGCGCGGCTTAATCGAAATTGCATTATCGAGCAGCGTCTTAATGTCTTCCCAGCTCAACTCGTGGACAAACCCGACTTGGTTGGCGTCCATGAAACAGGGATCGCACATCATGTTGCAACGATTCGTTAAATCGACTGTCAGCACCGAACCGCGGCCATGTGTAATGGTGCTCGTGCCGTGATCGTGAAGCTTCTCGTCGTTATGCGCGCGAATATCGCGGCCCGGAAAAACATCTTCCAGATGCTTCGAAAAATCCGGATCGATCGACATCAAATCTTCGAAATGCCCGTGCTTTGGGCAGTCCTTCACCATGAGAATCTGACCATCACGCTCAATGATGTTGGCCTTGATTTCGCCTACCGGTTCATTCAACAGAATCTTGTAGTCGATCTCGCCATCCACAATCTTCTGCCGGATCTCCGGAATACAGCGCGGGCACAGTGAATCGGTTTCGCGCGGCCAGCCCAAAGGCGGCTTCGACTTCTGATAGCTCTTCAGGAGCGGCTTTTCCGACCACTTCGGTGTAAACGAAGGATTCTGATTGATCTGGTTGAGCCGGTCGAAGACCTGCCATGCGGCATTCGCGCCGACCGTAACTGCTTTCTCAAGATATTTGACTGGTTTATGCATGCTCTTTCGACCTGTGGAGACTACTCCGAGTTCCTACCAAAGAAATTTTTCCAGGAGAACTACTCCTCCCAGTGTTCACAAGTATAGATTGATTTTTAGCAGGAGTTAATCAAAAGAAACCTGAAGTGCGCTGTTTGAAGGTTGTATGGAGCTTTAGACGCCCTGATTGGTGGGCAAATTCCGCCTTAAACGGCAGCCGAATCAGACACTTATCCCTTACCAGACATGGTAAAAATCTCCACGCTTTTCTACGGATACCGGGGTGCCGAATAAGGCCGAAAGGTTTTCTTCTGTGAGCACGTCCCCTTTGTATCCGTCCGCGTAAACTCGCCCTTGCTTTAGCAGAACAACACGATCGACTTCCGGGATAATGTCATCCAGGTGATGCGTCACCAGCAACAGCCCTACGCCACTTTGCGCCAACGACCGCAGATGCGTGCGCACTTCCCGCAACGCCGTCAGGTCAAGGCTGGTTGTCGGTTCGTCCAACAATAAAGTGGAGGGCTCATGAATCATCGAGCGCGCAATCAGTAGCCTCCGTGCTTCACCGGAAGACAGCTCATCCAGCCACCGCTCGGTCAGGTGCGCTGCTTCCAATTGTGCCATCGCGTCCACGGCCTTCTGTTCCATCTCCGCCGTCACATGGTGATTCGGCCAGATGCCGATGGAGCCAAAGAATCCGGACAGCACCAGTTCACGCCCCGTGATATCCCGAGTGCAGCGCGTCATCAAATCGTTGCTTACCAATCCTAACTGCGACCGCAATTCAAAAATATTCCAGTTCTCCTGGCCCGCGATGCGCAACCGGGTCTCTGGCTTCCTCAGCGGATAACACTCACGCGTGATGGTTTTGATCAGCGTGGATTTACCGCTGCCATTCGGTCCCAATATCGCGACGTGCTCCCCCGGTTGGACCGAAAGACTCAGGCCATCCAGCGCAAACCGTTCGCCGCGCTGCACGAATACGTGTTGAAAATCTAAAAGAAGAGGAGAAGCGGAAGAAGACATTCTAGAGCTAAGCAGCGGACACCGATAATAAAAGGGAAGGGTACCAAAAACGCGATTTGCATTGACATTGCAACAGGTGAAGGAACTGGCCCAAGCCTGCGGATTTGAGCTTGCCGGCGTCGCTGCCGTTGAGCCGTCGCCAGACTTCACGCGCTATGAAACGTGGCGCTCCGGGGGAATGGCGGGTGAGATGAATTACCTCACCGATCGTCGGGGTGACATCCGTTGCGATCCCCGCTACCTGTTGCCATCCGCGCAAAGCATCATCTGCGTAGGCAAGCTTTACAACACCGAGCACCCCCATTCCACTGAAATGGCGGAGGGAAGCAATGCCCACGAGCTTGCTTGGATCTCGCGCTATGCCTGGGGCGCGGATTATCACGATGTGCTCCGGCAAGGCTTGGAACAGCTTCGTGACCGCATTGCCGCTGTTTACGGCGCGGAATTCGAATGGAAGATCTGTGTCGACACCGCGCCCCTCCTGGAACGTTCCTACGCTCGTGAAGCCGGGCTTGGCTGGATCGGAAAAAATACCTGCTTGATCAATCAGGGAAGCGGCTCCTGGTTCTTTCTCGGCGAACTGCTCCTATCCATTCCACTAGCGCCCGACACTCCGCCGCCTGACCGCTGCGGAACTTGCCGCCGCTGTATCGATGCTTGCCCCACCGATGCTCTGATCCCCAGTAATAACGGAACAACTCTCGACGCCAGGCTCTGCATTTCCTACCTCACCATCGAGAAACGCGGAGACTTACCAGACGCCCTTGCGTCCCGAATGGCGAATCATGTTTTCGGCTGCGACATCTGTCAAGATGTGTGCCCTTGGAATCACCGATCTTTCTACACCGCCGAACCTGCTTTTCAACCGGGCTTATTCGCTCCGCCGCTCGGCGCGCTAGCCTCTTTGACCGAAGACGAATTCCGGGACCAGTTCCGCCAATCGCCGGTTTGGCGCACGAAGTACGCGGGTTTTCTTCGCAACGTTGCCTTTGCCATCGGAAATATTGGAACCGAAGAGATGCGAACAGTGCTCGAACGCTTGGCCTGCCACGATCACGACACTGTACGTCAGGCCGCGAGCCAAGCGTTAACGATCTTCGACCGGCGACATCAACCACTGCCCGGAATGAGTGCGTAGTTATGCTTCGTCTTTTATCTCTTCTGCTAATTGCGTCCTCGCTCTTCGCTGGCGTTTATCGTCCCAGCGATCCGCTCACTATCCCGGGCTTTGTCGATTTCTACAACAACGAATATGGGAAAGCCTACGCTTACTTTAAGGCGAATTTGAAAGCGCATCCGGACGACCCGGATAGCTATAACCACCTAGCCCAAGTCATCCTGTATAGCGAATTGTTCCGCGATGGCGCGCTCGAAAGCCAAATGGTCAGCGGCTCCAATCCGTTTCTTCGCAGTCCCAAATTGGCGATCTCTCCCCAAGGTAGAGCCGAATTCGCGAATTGCATCGATCAGGCCTTAACACTCAGCCGAGCGGCGCTCGACAAAGATCCGCAAGATATTCACGCTTTGTACTCCTCCGGTGTCGCGCACGGCCTTCGCGCCAACTATTCATTCCTGGTGGAGAAAGCCTGGACCGACTCGCTTCGTGACGCCGCCGCCGCCAACAAAGCGAATAAACAAATTCTCGCGCTGGATCCACATTTTGTCGACGCGGGTCTTATTGTCGGCCTGTATCAGTACATCGTGGGCAGCCTTCCGTTTTACATGCGGATGGTCGGCGTGGTAGGCGGCTTTCATGGGGATAAACAGGCCGGTATCCGCCAACTGCAGGAGGTAGCTCAACACGGCACGCTAAACAAGTACGATGCTCAAATTCTATTGGCCGTCATCTACCGGCGCGAGCGCTGTCCCCAACTAGCACTCCCTCTGTTGAGAAAAGCAGCCAGTCGATTTCCCGGAAACTATCTATTACTCCTGGAGCAGGTCCAAATGTATAGCGATCTCGGCAATAAGAACGCAGCGCTACAGGTGCTTTCCGAAGTGGACCGCCTTCGCGAAGCCAGAGCACCCGGCTACTCAACTCTGCACTCTGAAAACACCGCCTATTTAAGGGGTAATCTATTCTTCTGGTACGGCGATCTTGACAACGCGCTCTCTGACTTGAAGCAGGCCACACAGAAAGCACCCAGCCTCGATCTAAACACTGCCGTCATGTCCTGGCTGCGTCTCGGGCAGACCTACGACTTAAAGGAAAATCACGGTGCGGCAGTCAATGCCTACCGGGAAGTGATCGCCACAGCGCCTCAATCCGCTGCCGCCAGCGAAGCCAACGACTACATCTCCGATCCCTACCACCGGAAGAAAAGGGAGGGTTGAACACCTTCCGACAGTCGAATGCGTCGGCTGGATTTTAGCTCCGTGGAGCCAATTCCAGCTAGGTAAGTTTAGCGTTTGGAAGACGCCGGGCCGCTTCGATTGACCCTATCGTTGCGCGGCGAAAGTCAGGCTCTTCTTGCGTGCGTTCGCCAGTGCGCTTATCCTTGCCTGTAAAATAAGCGCGATGCTTTTCAGTAGGAAGTCGTTTATATTACTCGGCGCGGTTTTAGCGCAAGCCCTGGTTGCCGGCGCCGCGAATGTCCCTCGCCCGGAGTTTCCTGAGCCGCAGTTTATGCGCGCTTCTTGGGAAACGTTGAACGGCGCCTGGGACTTTGCTTTCGATGACCGCAATGATGGTCTCGGCCAGAAATGGTACCGGACCGGCCTGAAAGCGTCGCGCACTATCGTCGTTCCGTATTGCTTCGAAAGTAAGTTGAGCGGCATCGCGGATACCGGCTTTCATCCGGTCTTCTGGTACGCCCGCTCGTTTACCGTTCCAGAAAAGTGGAATGGCGAACATGTGCTCCTGCACTTCGGAGCGGTGGATTACCGTGCCTCCATTTGGCTCAATGGCCAGTTCCTCGGAAAACACGAGGGCGGGGGAGTGCCCTTCACTTTCGACATCACAAACGCACTGAAGAAAGGCGGAAGCAACCGGCTCATCCTCCGCGTTGAAGATCCGCCAACCGATAAGAGCATCCCTCGCGGGAAGCAAAGCTGGACCTTGAAATCGAAGGGCATCTTTTACACGCGCACCTCCGGCATATGGCAGCCGGTCTGGCTCGAAGCAACTGGACAAGACCACCTGGATTACGTTCACGTCCTCGCCGGCCAAAGTGGCGTCGCCGAGTTCCACGGCAAGCTCGATGCCATCCCGCCGCAGTCGCTGACCTTCTCGGTCGATATCCTGGACTGCAATCAAGTGGTCGGCCATGCCGAAGGGAACACCACGGAAGACCGGGTCGATGCAAAAGTAACGGTTCCCTCTCCAAAGCTTTGGTCTCCCGGTTCACCCACCTTGTACACCGTCCGGTACCGTCTTCAACAGAACGGGCAATCGCTTGATGAGGTTACATCCTACTTGGGTTTCCGCACCATCGGCATCGCAAACGGCCGAGTGGCTATTAACGGACACCCCTGCTACTTGAAGTTCCTGCTCGATCAAGGCTACTGGCCTGATAGTATCCTGACGCCGCCTTCTGATGCAGCCATTCAGAAGGACATCGATTTCATTACTGCTATGGGCTTCAACGGCGTTCGCAAGCACCAGAAGATCGCGGATCCGCGATTCCTGTACTGGGCGGATAAGCGGGGCCTGCTCGTTTCAGGCGAAATCGGCGACACGCAGGACTTCAATGAAGACACTGTGCGCCGGTTTACGGCCGAGTGGACTGCTGAGCTGAAGCGTGATTTCAACCACCCATCCATCGTCATCTGGAACGCCATCAACGAAAGCTGGGGTGTCCCGAATTTAAAAGACCCCAAGCAGCAGGCTTATCTCAAGAGCTTGTACTGGAGAACCAAAACCTACGATCACGAGCGCCTGATGATCGATAACGAAGGCTGGCAGCATACCGACGATACCGATCTTTTCGCCCTTCACGATTACACGAAATCGGGCGAAGAGTTGTACGAAAAATACAAGAACATCACACCCGAAAGCACAACTATCCCAAAAAACGGGCGGGAAGCGCTCATTCCCGGCTATAAATACAACGGCTCGCCGTTGTACCTGTCCGAAATCGGAGGCATTGCTTACATTCCACCCGGCACGGAAGTGCCGGCGGCATCGTGGGGGTATTCGGGCGTGGAAAAATCGCAAGCCGCCGCATTTGCCCGTCTGACCCAGCTTTATCAGGGGCTGGCGAAGCTTCCGAACGTTGCCGGAATCTGCTACACCCAGTTGACCGACGTGGAGCAGGAAGTGAACGGCCTGCTGACTTACCACCGCCAACCCAAATTCGATGTCAACAAAGTAAAAGCGTTGAACGACACGCTGAAATAGGCAATATATTTAAGCTAAAATATGCAAAACTGAGGCATGCACTCCCAAACTGATGTAATTACCAGCGGCAGCAAGGTCGAATCGTACCAGCAAATTTGCCGGCAATTGCAAGAATTGCTGGGCAATGAACGTGATTTTGTGGCGAATGCAGCCAATACAGCCGCGTTGCTTTATCAATCGTTGCCCGATGTTAATTGGGTCGGCTTTTATATTGCGCAAGGCGATGAATTGGTTCTTGGTCCGTTCCAAGGCAAGCCTGCCTGTGTGCGAATTCCGTTTGGTAAGGGAGTCTGCGGCGCTTCCGCGGCTACGGGTGACACGCTGGTTGTTCCCGATGTCAGCAAATTCGCAGGGCACATCGCGTGCGACACGGTTTCGCAGTCTGAGATCGTGGTTCCGCTGCTGAACTGGGGTAAACTGCTGGGAGTCCTGGATATCGACAGTGCTTCGCTCAACCGTTTCGACGAGGAGGACCAGGAAGGGATTGAGTCGATTGTATCGGTGTTTCTCGCTTCACAGGTGACCAACGACTTGCCTGATCTGAGTGAAGAAAAAGCACAAAATTAGCCAGCCACGAACTGAACCGTTAGACTGAAAGTTGGCGGCTTCGAGTTCGTTTCCCATTCAACACTGTTCAAGTTGCGGTACTTCCCTCGCGCCGGGAGCACTAGTTTGTCCGAATTGCCGCCGCTTCGTCTATGCTAACGAGTTGGAGCAGGCCGCCGTTCGAGCCCGGCAACTCATGGCGGTAGGTCAGCTTGAACCGGCGAGAGATCAATGGCTGACAGCGCTGAAACTGGTCCCCCCGGAATCGAAACAATATCAATCCGTGCTGCGCGAAGTGGAGAAGCTGAATTACCGGTTGAACCCCCGCCCGGAAAACGCTCCTAAAAAAACCGATTGGCGCAAGCGCTTCGGTCCGCTCGGTATTGTCATCGCCGCGATCATCAAGTTCAAAACACTGGGCCTGCTACTCCTCACCAAAGGCAAATTTCTACTCCTCGGCCTCACGCATTTCAAGATGATCTTTAGCGTCCTAGCCTTTATAGGCATCTATTGGGCGCTGTTCGGCTGGTGGTTCGCCATTGGATTTACCGTATCCATCTTCCTTCATGAAATGGGGCACTATCTGGTTGCTCGCCGCTTCGGATTCGCTGCCGAACTGCCGATGTTTATTCCCGGCCTGGGCGCGTACGTGAAATGGGCAGGCGCGGGCGTGGCGCCGGACATTCGCTCGCAAATCTCGCTCGCTGGCCCGCTGTTTGGGTTGATCTCGGGACTGATCTCGTATGGGATCTACATATCCACCGGCCAAGGGGTTTGGCTGGCGATTGCGCATGTCGCCGGATGGATCAATCTATTAAACCTGATCCCCGTTGGAATCTTCGACGGTGGTTCGGCGATGTCGGGCCTAGGCCGACAGGAAAGAATGGCGGTGCTGGTCGTTAGCATCGCGATGTGGTTCTTTCTGGGCGAGTGGCTGTACCTGGGCGTCGCGGCTGGTACCGGCTACCGGATCTGGAAAAAAGATTTTCCCGCCGAGCCCAGCCACAGCCTGGGGTTCTATTTCGTGGCGCTCATCATCGCCTGCGGATTTCTAAGTTGGTTCAGCCTGATCCAAGCTCGCCAGGTTTTTCCTCAGTAAATATCTCTCCAGGCATGCTCGGCGTCCGAGCGGCGGACGTAGTTCGCATCGAGTGCCGCCGGATCGGCCCAACTGGATTGATCCAACTCCGCGCAAAGAGCGACGGCGGAGGCCAAATAGCGGAACGAACCCGCTTTTTGCGAAACGAACTCCTCTGCTTGCTGGCCTGGATCTGCGAGCCAGTCGTTCAATCCCGCGACCACCTCGGGAGTGACCAAGCCTAGATCTGCGTTGTAGATAGCGGCGTAAACTTGACCGCGCCGAGCATCCAGCAGCACTCCTCTCCGCTCTGTTTTACCGAACGAAGCCAGGGCACGAAGATTCGAGATTCCGATGGCTGGTTTCCCCAGCGCCTCCGCTAAGCCCTTGGTGGTACCGAGACCTACTCGAACTCCGGTGAACGAACCGGGGCCGTTAGCCGCGGCGAAACAGTCTACCTCGTCCAGCCGCAGATTGGCTTCGTTCAGTAATCTCTCGATAGCGGGCAGGATCAAGTGCCCATAGCCAGTCGCCGAATCGATCGTCAACTCGGCGACAGTCGTTCCGTTGGACCGCAGCGCCAGGCTCCCGAACTCCGAAGTGGTGTCTATGGCAAGAATAGTCACTGGGTTAGCTGGTAGACTTTGTCGAGTTCATACGCTTTGCCGTAGGAATTGATCGCCTGCACCCGAAGATTCAGGTCGGCAGGCAACTGGGTGAGGAGATCCTTCGGGATGGAAAACGTGCCGGCCGAACCCACCCCGAGCACACGAGCGCCTTCGGGACCTCCGGCGATTTCTCCCCACCAGATGTACTGCACCAACCGGGTTGCGCGGGCGGCCCGGGTAAGTTTGGCTTCGAACGGCGTCGGAATGGCCGGGGTAAACGAATCCTGCGGAGGGTCGGCGATGGTAAACGGGATCTTAGCTGGGTCGATTTCCACGTCCTGCACCGGCGGCGATTGCGATTCGAAGTAGTAGGAACGGAGCATGGATTCTTTATGGCCCTCACGCGGTACCTGCAGTACCCAATCGTGAGTGTTGTCCGGTGTCTGTTGGCTGAATACCTCGCCTTTGTAGTTCTTCAGCGGAATCTCTTCGCCGGTGATGGGGTTAATCCAGACGGGATTGTACTTGTGTTTGGGAAGCGTAATCTCAACGATGCCGGGATGGGCGGCATAGGCCAGGTATTCGACTTCGTTCAGCCCGGTGGCGCGGGCCCCGTCCACATCGAAGTAGGGCTCCAGCTCCCAGTGCCTGGTATCGCTCATGACGTGCACCCAAATCTGCACGGCCCGGGCATTGGCTTCGTTCTGTAATGCACTATAAGAGACGCTCGGGTACTCTCCGTTGGTAGTGGCGGTCCAGAGTTCCGCCCGGAATTTAGCTGGGTTCGTTTCGTCCATCACATGAATCTCGGGAGCTTCGGTGAATTGATGCTCCACCGCGCCCAGTTCAGGGTTGGGAGATGCTTCGATCAGATAATTCATCCAGCCGTCGCGCAGCAAGGGAGACGACGTCACGCGCGCGTCCGTCGATCGGGGATGATGGTACCCGTCGTACTTCTCCACAAACCCATTCAAGTCCTTCAACAGCGCGCGGGAACCGGATACGTCTTCAAAGTGCTCAATTCCTTGCCAGGTAACGTTCAGAGAACCGTAACGGGCGACCAGGTAACGAACCAGCGGCTCGCGGGCTTCCTCATTCGCCAGAAACCCGGACTGGACAAAGGAATCGTCAGCCAGCAGCAGATCCAGCGTAAAGCCTCGGGTATTTGCCGCGAGAATGCGCTGGTCTAACTCGGAGAAGTAGGCGATGTTAGGCGTGCCTTGGGCGGTAAACGGCTTGGCGGACCCTTGTACGGTCAGCAGGGGACCTCGAATGTGAGTAAAGCCGTCGTGCTTGCGAGCATCCAGCCAGGCATCCAACGCGGGCTGCTCAATTTGGAGAAAAGGAACCGAGGCCGCCAGCCAGAGATGCGGCTGCTTGTTCGTGGTCCACCAGTGGCGAACGTTGGCTACGCTCACGAAGCCCGGACTAGAGGTTGGAGCTACCGAAAAGGTGGATTCGTGGTTGTCGTACCGTTGGATAGTACTTGAGACATGGTACGCCCACGTGCCTTGCTCGGTAGGACTGAAGCGGACCTGCAAACTGCGACCGCCGTTCCAAAAGGCATGGACGAGATAGGTGATATGGCTGGGAGACCGGAACTCCACGTTCAGAAGATCGTCTTTGTAGGGCGAAGCGGACGGCGGCAGCTCAGCCGGGCTCCAACTGAACGCGAGTTCGCACGGAAGAAAGGCCTTCGCGCCCTCTTCGCACGAGGGCAGGGCGTAGGAGGCCGATCCGGTAAACAGCAACAAAATAACCGGCCAACAGACACCCAGGCGAAACATAAACTTCAGAATAGCTTGGCACTCCGTCGAGACTGCTGATAAAAAAACGGTACTCTGTGAAATATTTCACTGGAATTTGTTACTTAGTGAATAGGGATCCATTTCATCGACCGGGTTGTCGATCAGAGAAATTCGAGGCTGCTTATGGACATCGTAGGTGATCGAAAATTCGTTGAAATGCCAGGGGGCAAAACTCATGAACTGCCGCCGCTGCTGGTGAAGACTGTTCCCCAGGTAAAGCGGCTGGACAAGATGGTGGGATTCGCCGCCGACATGATCGAGCAGGAAGACATGGTGCCGCTAGCGGTGGGCGGTGAGCTGGCTAACGAGGAAGCATGGGAACAGCGCAAGATGGATTTGGCGCTGAACCTGGTAAATCAATACCTTGGTTTGCTCAGCCACTGGCACTGGGGCGATGGCGTGATTGAATGGATCCGGCAGTGCGAGATCACGTTCGGCGCGCGCCTGGAACTTCGGAACCTTCTTAGCAGCGACGTCTGGCCGCATGCCGGACGCAGCAGTTTCGTGCAACTGCTGGAGGACAAAGCCGTAAAAACGGAAGGCGTTTTCCTGGAAAAGGCGGTCGGACTGAGGCTGGCGTTCCGCCAGATGCCGCCGATCCGCTGCTGCTCCGATCAGTTCTTGTTTTACCTGAACAATTCGGTTGCGTCCACGGCGTACAAGACCTGGCTCGCGATGGCCCCGAATCCAATCGCTTCTTTTCCTCCCGAGCGGTTTCATTTCGATATAGTCAACATGTCGCTCGACGGGAATAAAAACCGCATCCAATAAAACCCGATAGAATATCGGTCGTGCGGATTGTTGTTCTGTTTCTGCTGACCGCCTTTCTATTGTTCGGGGAGGCTACGAAGCTATACCTGAAAGACGGCGGCTATCATCTCGTCCGCGAATACCAGGTACAAGGCGACCGCGTCCGTTTCTATAGCACCGAGCGGAGCCAATGGGAAGAGATGCCAGTCAGCTTGGTCGATCTGGGAAAGACGGAGGCCGAACAGAAAATAATCCAGGTTAAGACCAACAAAGAGGCGAGGGAGATCGACGAAGAGGAAACGGCCGAGCGTGCACTGCGCCGGGAGATTGAGTCGATCCCAATGAATTCCGGTGCTTATTACAAGGGGAACGGGACAGCCATTAAGGCACTCCCTGCCGCTGAGTATCAGGTAATTACGAATAAAACCCGCAGAGCGCTGACGTATTTATCGCCGATTCCCATTATTCCAGGCAAGGCGACGGTCGTGATTAAGGGCGATCATTCGGCGTTTACGGTGACGGATCCGCGCCCGGAGTTTTATTTGCGATTAGCGAAGGAGGAGCGATTCGGCATAATTCAGCTCACTCCCAAGAAAAATAATCGCATTGTGGAGAACATCTCCATCATTCCGGTAGCAAACGAAAACTATGAGGAACGGAAGCAAATGCCGGCGTTCGAGCAGGAGATGGAAAGCGATCTTTATAAGGTTTGGCCGGAAAAGCCGTTAACGCCTGGTGAATACGCGCTGGTGGAGTATGCCGAAGGCGAAGTGGATATGTTGATTTGGGATTTTTCGGTGAAGGCGCAGTAAGCTTGGAGTACCTGGAACATGCAAACCGTGAACATCACTCTTCCCGATCCGCTGAGCCAGTTTGTTGCAGAGCAGGTGGAAGGCGGCGGTTATAGCGATGCTAGTGAGTACGTCCGTGAACTGGTTCGTGCTGACCAAAAGCGTAAGGCTAAGGAACGGCTGGAACAGATGATGCTTGAGTCTCTCGACTCTGGTGAAGCTGAAGAGGTGACGCCGGAGTGGTGGGCGAACCTTCGTCAGGAAATTTCAGAGCACACCGAACAGCGGAAGCGAGAGCATTGATTTGGCTGGCGTAAGCTGTACGCCCTCGCGCTCGCCGGGACATTCTGGAGCAGGTAAGTTACCTAGAAATGCATGCCAGTTTAGCGGTGGCAGACCATTTTACGTCCGCTCTAGCCGTAACTTTTGAAACGTTGGAACGCATGCCGGAAATGGGAGCACGGTGTGGATTTAAGAAATCGTCCACCAAGGGAATGCGCCGCTGGCCGGTACCAGATTTTGAGAATTGGTTAATTTTCTATCTCCCGAAAACGACTGGCGTGGAGATTATTCGAGTGATTCATGGTGCGCGGGATATCGAAGTAATTTTGGGATAGCTCATTGGCAATGGTGGTAATCGGTCTAGGCTCCCGATACAATACCAGTTTCTTAGATGATCGAATTTCTTCCGGACCTGCCCAGCCGCCCCTTGAATGTCGCCGAACCGAGGGGTTTTCGTCCTAGAGCGCTTTATCTTGGCAGCGGATCGAACGCGCTCGAGGTTGCGGTTTTGGATTCGGGTGTTTTGCCTAGCGCTACCAATGTGCGGGGCGTTTGGACCTCGCGACTGGCTGGGCGCGCCACGCCGCTGCTGGTGGTTGTTCTTCATGGACAACAGGCGGCGATCTGCGGTCCTAGCGCCGCCCGCTTTCCTTTCGCTAGAGATCGATCGCGCCGAGCGCATCTGCCGCATCGCTTTAGGGGCGCAAGATCGAAACGCAGCGCTTCGATTTCTTCTGGATACTCTGCCCGAAGTCGAAACCGCGATTCCTGGTGTCCGCAACGAAGGCCTGTTCGCCACGCATGAATTGAAGAGCGGTTTGCCCAGCGGCCCGCGCTGGGCAGAAGCTAAGCAGCGGGCTGAGCCGCTGCTTGCTTTTCGAGGCGAGAAGCTTCTGCAAGAGCTCGGCTTTCACATCGAACGTACTCCGGGTTTAACGAGTATTCTTCGGGCCGATGATCGCCGTTGTGCGCTTGCTCTGCTGCTGCAAGAAAACGAGTCTATGGATTACCCAGCGAGCGTTTTGCCCAGCTATCGCCGGTTTCGTATGCGCTGGCGAAGGCGGATCGGGAGAACTTGGATTGGGTGATCGTTTCGTCGGGTCCGAAACTTCGCCTTCATCCAGTGTCTACCGGGGTGGGAACGGGACGCAGGGGACGAGCAGAAACGTATGCCGAAATTCATCTGGATCTGCTTGCGCCAACGGAGGCCGCTTACCTGTGGCTGCTGTTCTCGAAGGAGGCACTGCAAAAGGGCGGAACGATTCAGGAGTTGCTGGAGAACTCCGGCAAATATGCAGCCGATCTCGGGTCCCGATTACGGGACCGGATTTATGCGGACGTGATACCCGAGCTTGCGATGGGCGTCCTGCAAGCGCGGGGGTTGAAGAGACCGAAACCGGAGCAGTTGGCGGAAACATACGAGATGACGCTGGTCTATCTGTTCCGGCTATTGTTTCTTGCTTACGCGGAAGACAAGGGGCTTCTTCCGTACAAGGGCAATGCAATGTACCGGGACCGGTCGTTGAAGCATGGGGCGCAAGACCTGACGGAACTGAAACGCTCGAATGCTTCTTTCGGCGAGGACACTATCTGGTGGAACGAAATCGAGTTGCTGTTCAAAGCGGTCGATAAGGGGAATAAGAACTGGGGCGTGCCTGCTTACAACGGCGGGTTGTTTTCGCGCGATGCTTCGGTTTCCCAAGTAGGCGCGCGCCTGGCCGAGATTTCGCTTCCCGACTCGGTATTGGGCCCAGTATTAACAAGTCTCTTGGTGGAAGGCACGCCGGAGGGATGGGGTCCGGTTGACTTCCGTTCTCTTGGTGTCCGGGAATTCGGCACAATCTATGAGGGGCTGCTGGAGAATGAGCTGGCGCTTGCCGATATCGACCTCACGGTGAAGAAAGAGCAGTACGCGCCGGTAGGCGCGCGGGACAACATTATTGTCCGGAAAGGCCATGCTTTATCGAAGGCTTTGGACGAGCATTGGGAGCGGCTCGACACGCTTTCCAACGATGCAGAAGCGGCTGCTGCATTCTTCGATTTGCGGGTGGCGGATATCGCCATGGGTTCAGGGCACTTCCTTGTATCGGCGGTTGACCATATTGAACGCTCGCTATCGAATTATCTGGTTCATCGGCCGTTGAAGGCGGTTCATGATGAATTGACGCGATTGCGGGAAGCGGCGGTGGATGCGCTGGGCGCTCTCGGCAATTCTGTAACGATTGAAGACACGCAGCTTCTACGAAGGCAGATTGCGCGCCGTTGTATTTACGGAGTGGACCTGAATCCGATGGCGGTAGAGCTGGCAAGACTGGCGATTTGGATTCACACGTTTGTTCCTGGGTTGCCCCTGTCGTTTCTCGATCACAATCTTGTGCAAGGGAATGCGCTGGTTGGGATTGGGACGCTTAAGGAAGCGAATGAATGGATGAGTGAGATTGCTGGATCTTTATTTCAACTCAGCAGCCAAGAGTTGGAACCGGCGGTGGAGGCTCTGCGGCTACTTGCGGAATTGAGTGACGCCAACGCGGCCGAGATTGCGCAAGCACGGCGGGCGTTCACAAAAGCCAAGAGCGCGGCCGCGCCTGTGGCGGCTTTATTCGATATTCTGGCCGCTGCGCGGCTGGACGATGACTGTTCCCATGCGGCGCATGAGGATTCCGCGCGTTGGCTGCGCGACCTTTCTCGATTGATAGATTCGCCGATACATCGACGGGCAAAGAGGGTCCTTTCTGCGGTTCCGGCTTTTCACTTTCCGGTGGCGTTTCCAGAGGTGTTTCTGCGGAAGCGTTCGGGTTTTGACGTGATTTTGGGGAATCCGCCCTGGGAGGAGGCAACAGTGGAGGAAGATCGTTTTTGGACCCGGCATCAACCGGGATTTCATTCGCTTAGGCAAAGGGAGCAAGAAGAAGTAAAAGAGCAACTCCGCCAATCACGCCCTGATCTGGTCAAAATCTATGAACAAGAGAAGACAGAAGCAGAATTGATACGGGCAATCCTCACCAGCGATCAGTATCCGGGGATGGGCACGGGTGATCCAGACGTTTACAAGGCCTTCTACTGGCGGTTTTGGGAGCTTCTAGCGCCAAACACGGGATGGGCTGGAATTGTACTGCCGAGGAGTGCGATGTGCGCGAAGGGCAGTACCGAGTTCCGCAAAATTGCGTTTAGTGAGGGGCAATTTTCGGATCTTACCTGGCTTCTTAATTCAGGAGGATGGGTATTTGATGATGTGCATCCACAATGGACAATCGTCCTTTCAGCTTTCTCCAAGCGACCGGCACGCGAGGACCAAACAATGCCTTTACGCGGACCCTATCGTTCATTGGCGCGTTTTGAGACGGGTGTAAAGGGTTCTCCGCTTCGCTTTCGCGTGTCGGACGTTATGTCCTGGACAGATACTTCCGCTCTGCCGTTACTTCCTACAGAAGATTCAGGGGAGGTGTTTCTGCAGATACGAAGATCGCCTCGTTTGGATGCGGGGACTGACGGAAGCTGGAAAGCCCGACCTCAGCGTGAATTCGATGCCACCAACGACCGGCCGCTCATGGTGTTTGCAGACGACCCTCCTGATGATTTCTGGCCGATCTTTAAGGGTGAGTCTTTCGATATTTGGGAACCGGATACTGGACGATATTATGCATGGGGCGATCCGGAGATACTCAAGCAAGCTCTTTACGATAAAAGGATTCGTAGCGCCCGGCTGGAGCGATCAGCTTTCTATGGATTTACAGAGACTTGGTTGAGAGATCCTGAAACGCTTGCCTGTCTGCGACCCCGGATCGTGTTTCGGGATGTGACGCGAGCCACGGATTCGCGCACAGTGCGGGCTGCGCTGGTACCAGGGAAGGCATTTCTCACGAATAAGGCGCCGTACTTGACATGGCCAATTGGTGACGCAAAAGATCAAGCCTTCCTCTTGGGAACCCTTTGCTCGATTCCGCTGGACTGGTATGCTCGTCGCTTCGTTGAAATCAATCTCAATTTTTTTGTATTGAATCCATTTCCTATTCCCCGTCCTCCGCGTGAATCGGCCCTGTGGCAACGCGTGGTTTCGTTAGCTGGCCGGTTGGCCTCGCCTGATATACGTTTTGCAGATTGGGCGAAAGCCGTTGGAGTCGCGCATGGAAAACTGCTTCCGGATGAAAAACAAGAAATGATTACCGAACTCGATGCAGTCGTCGCGCTTCTTTATGGGTTGAATGAACGGCAGTTGCGGATTGTCTTCGAGACGTTTCACGAGGGCTGGAACTATGAAGACCGGTTACGCGCGACGTTGAAGCACTTCGATTCCTGGAAGGCTCGCGCTTAGCGATCATGAAACCCGAGTTCGTCGACAATCACCAGTTGCGTCTGGTGGAAGCGCTCAACGGCCATCTGGATTGGCTGGAACAAACATACCGGTCGCCGGTGGAGATGTCCATCGCGACCGGGTACTTCAACGCGGAAGGGTTTGCGATGCTGGCGGACCGGCTGGAGAAATTAAGCCGGGTGCGATTGCTGCTAGGGGCTGAGCCGATCCCTCCGCCCGCGCGGCCCACGCGCAAACCGGGCGAACCGCGCGGGGAGCAGCTCGAGTCGAGACTGGTTTCCGAGAGCTTGCAGAGCGTGGACCAAGGACTGCTGCGCGACCGCGATTTGCTCGAATTCGATTCGGCAACCGACCGATCCGTACGGCGTCTCCTTCACTTTTTGCAGTCCGGGAAGATCGAGGTGCGGCGGTATGAGAAGGCGTTTCTGCACGGGAAGGCGTTTATCTTTGGGACTGATCTTTTTGGCACCGAGGAAGGCGCGATTGCGGGATCGTCCAACTTCACGGCCGCAGGCCTGACGACTAATTTAGAGCTGAACCTGGGAAGATACGATCCGACGCCCGTCGGCCAGGTGCGCGACTGGTTCAACCGGCTCTGGAACGAGTCTGTCCGGTACGATCTGGCGAAGATTTACGAAGCTCGTTATGTCGAATATTATCCCTACCTGATTTACCTGCGCGTTCTTTGGGAGCGTTATCACGGCGAAGTGGAAGACGAGGCGGGGCCTCCCGGCTCGCGTATCCAACTCACTACGTTTCAGAACGACGGCATCTTTCGGGCAAAGCGAATCCTGTCGGAGCATAACGGAGTTCTGATTGCCGATGCCGTGGGCCTGGGCAAGACTTTCGTGGGCGGCGAGTTAATCCGCGAAGTCGTGGAAGACCGGCGGCAAATAGCCCTACTGATCGCGCCCGCGGCTTTGCGCGATGGGACATGGGCGAGATTCCGCGAACGGCATCAGCTTTATCTGGAGATGGTGAGTTACGAGGAACTCGCGCGAGATAAGCAGTTGGGCGGAGACACGAGCCATATACAGCGTCCGTTGAAGGAATACGAGCTGATCGTGGTGGATGAGGCGCAAGCGTTCCGCAATCCCGACACGGTGCGTGGACGCACTTTGTTGAAGCTGCTGCAAGATGAGCCGCCGAAGAAGCTGGTGCTGATGTCGGCGACTCCGGTGAACAACTCGATTTGGGACCTGTACTATCTGCTGAATTACTTCACGAAATACGATGCCGCTTTTGCGGGGCTGGGAATTCGCTCCTTGAAGGACCGTTTCCGCGAGGTGGCCCAGCAACACGGGGACGATTTGCGGCCGGAACTATTGTTCGATCTGCTGGACGCGACAACGGTGCGGCGGACGAGGAGTTTTGTCCAGAAGTATTATCCCAACGATATGGTGACGGGGCCCGATGGATTGCCGGTATCGATTCGCTTTCCGACGCCGCATCTTCGCGAGGTGGTGTATTCGCTGGATGAGGTGCTGCCGGACTTCTTCGACGAATTTGCGGAAGCGTTGATGCCGGACGAGGGTCAGCCGGTACTGAGCATGGCTCGTTACACACCGAGCAGTTTTCGGAAGTACGAGAAGGAGAATGCCACCGAGGCCGCGCTGGTTGGTTTGGTGCGCTCCGGGCTGTTGAAACGGTTCGAGTCCGTCGGTTCATGCGTTCGCGCTGACGCTGAAGCGGCTGATCGATTCGCACGGGGTTTTTCTGGACGGGCTGGATCGCGGCGTGGTGTTAACGGCGGCGGAGATCGAGGAATGGCGTCAGCTCGATTCCGATGAAGCGCTGGATGAATTGATGAGTACAGCGGGTTCGGAGACGACGGCGGATTACCGGGTAAGGGAACTAAAATCCGCAGTGGCGGGCGACCGGCACGTATTGGAGCATTTTTATAATCGGGCTTCGCAAGTAAGTGAGAAGGAAGATCCGAAGTTAGAGGCGCTGATCGAGGATGTCCTGAAGCCTATTTTGCGGGACAGCCGGCGCGAGGCCCGGGATGAGGGCGATTTCCGGCTGAAGCGCAAAGTGCTTATTTTTACGTACTACGCGGATACCGTGGACTGGATCTTCGAATATCTGCAGGAACGGTTCGACAATGACGATGAGCTGAGGCCGTATCGAGGCCGGTTGGCGGCCATTGCCGGCGACCAATCGAGACTGGGGATTCCCAGGCAGGAGGCAGTGTTCCGGTTTGCACCCCAGTCGACGGAAGCGCCGCCGGGGTATGGGGACGATTTCGACGTGATGGTGACGACCGATGTGCTGGCGGAGGGGATGAACCTGCAGCAGTGCCGGAACTTGGTGAATTTCGATTTGCCTTGGAATCCGATGCGGCTGGTGCAGCGGCACGGACGGATCGACCGCATTGGCAGTCCGCACGCCGACGTCTATATTCAATGCTTTTTTCCGGATGCGCAATTGGAGGGGCTGCTGGATTTAGAGGCGCGTATTCGGCGCAAGGTGGCGCAGGCGGCGGCGACGGTGGGCATAGAACATGAGGTTATCCCCGGGGCGGCCACGAGCGAGCGGGTGTTCGCGGAAACACGGGAAGAGATTGAGAAGCTACGGGCGGAGAACCCGGAGTTATTTCAGACGGCGGGTGAGGCGTCGGGGACGCAATCGGGCGAAGCGTACCGGCAAGAACTGCGAAAGGGAATGGAACGATTTGGCGAGCAGGTGACAAACTTGCCGTGGGGCGCGGGTTCCGGGATGCGCGGCGGCCGGGAGGGTCACTTCTTTTGCGCGCGTGTTGGTGACCGGGTTTTCTTGCGATTTGTTCCGAAAGAAAGCCAGACGGCGATCCGGGATTTATTGACGTGTATGCGCGCGATTAGCTGCGATGAGCGGACGGCGCGGGTTTTGGGCCCCAATGCGCAACAAGAAGCGTTTCATGCCTGGCAAATAGCGAGACGGGATATTCATGACGAGTGGATGTTTGCGACCGATCCCATCAATCTACAGCCGCGCGTGCGTCCTTCGCTGCGGAGAGCGGCCGAAGTGGTGAGGCGTTATCCGCCGCAAGGCGTTGACCGGCAAACGGCGGATAGCGTGGCGGCTTCCCTGGAAGCTCCGTGGGGGGCACGAATTGAAAATCAGATTCGGGGCGCGATGGCGGAAAAGTCGGGGCGAAATGCTTCCGAGGAGGTCGCAAATGTGGTGCAGCAGTTGGGCCTGAAACCGTTCGAGGCTCCGGAACCGTTGCCTCCGATCGATATGGACGAAGTGTCGCTGGTTTGTTGGATGGCGATTGTGAAGTAAATATAAGTTTGGCCGGAAAAGCCGTTAACGCCTGGTGAATACGCGCTGGTGGAGTATGCCGAAGGCGAAGTGGATATGTTTGATTTGGGATTTTACATATAAATCGAGTAATTAATACATATTAACTTTAAAATTCTACATTTATAATGAGAAAAATTCTGGGATCTTCTACACTTCTTTAATGGCGCAATTTGCGCCTTAATAGGAGACTCCCCATGAAGACACGCTTTCAGAAAGCCATTCTGTTATCAGGAACGGCGTTGTACCTAATCACCGCCGCTTCCATTCCGATGTACAGCGCTCCAGCATCTTTTACGGTCACAGATAAATCCGTGAGCCTGTCGGCGGACGGTCCGATGCAACCTCAAGGCGATCCATTCCCCATCTGTCCCCAATGTACGCCGGGCAGCACCAATTAGCTGTAGCAGATACTCCTCTATGTTGGACCATCTGACGGGGTTCGCACGCTACGTCGAACTGTTGATGCAGGCTATGCTCATAGCCTGCTTCCTCCGGTGGAGCTTATTCAGGCGGTATCGCTGGTTTATGAGCTTCATCTTCGCCGAGCTGATTCGCTCGTGCGCACTGTTCGGATTCGACAACCATAGCAGGACTTACGCCAAGGTCTGGTCTTATACGCAGCCGGTCCTGTGGATTCTGGAGCTTGCCGCAGTGTTGGAGTTGATGCTGCTCGTCTATCGGCATCGTCCGGCAACCGGAAAATTCCTGCGGAGGGTGTTGGTGTACTACGTTCCATCGGCCCTGCTCGTTTCGGTGATCGTCAGCCTTTTTGAATCCACGCAGACGCTGAGCTTGGTTTGGTGGTTGGTGACGGCAGTGACCGTTACTAAATGGCTGTCCTGGATTCTCCTTTTCATGCTGGTGGCACAGGAGATGCTGCACTTGACAGAATCGCAGCCGATCGAACGGGACGTGATTCTGCACCGCCGGCTGATGGTGGTGTACATAGGTGTTACACCGGGCCTTGCAGCGGTGCTCGCGCTTCTGCGGGACAGTCATATCGGCGACGTCGCGAATCTCTGCTTAGAGATTTCCTGGGTGTTCTGTCTGGTCTGCTGGATCGTGTGTTTCCGGCCACCGAGAGTGCAGGGGAGGACGCGCTTTGCCGAAGGACTGGGTTGACCTGAGTATTGCGCTCACGGAGGCGGGTCTCTTTTTTGCGATGACGATTGAAGTGATTCGATCTCTTCGAATCGTATGGACCGCGAAGCGGCTTGAGGCCAGACGAAGACCGAAGTCGACAGAACGCGATTGACCTTACATTGAGGAGGCGCAGTGCCCTCCTCTGCGTTGTTCAGCCAAAAGAGGGAATGTGATAGGGTAAGCTCCAGCTTTTCCGATGAAACTGTCTTCCCTTCTTTCCCTTTGTTTGCTTATTGCAGGCGCTTGTTGCGGCGCGGATCTCACCGGAAACTGGGTTGCCAGTAAACCGCTAGGCGACGGAACTTCGCGCCGGACGTACTTCGACCTGAAGGAGGCGAATGGCCACATCACCGGCTTCATTCGCACAACACAGTTTCACTACACGATTACGGAAAGCACCGGGAATTCCGACAGCTTCACCATTATCGGTAGCATGCAGGATGGAAATAACTTACGCCACGTCACGTATGAAGGCAAGTTGACGGGCGATGAGCTGCACCTGACGACACGGCGTCACCCGCAAGACCAGCCCACGGAAATGGTGGCGCATCCCGCGCCTCAGGGAGAAGGCGCGATGCCGAAGCGAATCCCACCTCCGGCGCTTCATACTGTTCCTTCGAATCATCTGGCGAAAACTCCGCCGATGGGCTGGAATAGCTGGAACAAGTTCGCGAGCAGGGTAGATGACGCCGGTATTCGCAGGATGGCGGACGTAATGGTGAGCAGCGGAATGAAAGCTGCCGGTTATGTCTACGTCAATATCGACGACACCTGGCAGGGGGCGCGGGACGCGCAAGGGAACATTCACCCCAATAACAAATTTCCCGACATGAAAGCACTCGCCGCTTACGTTCATGGCAAGGGCTTGAAGTTAGGAATCTATTCTTCGCCGGGTCCGAATACGTGCGCGGGCTACGAAGGTAGCTATGGACACGAGGCGCAGGACGCACGTACCTATGCGGCGTGGGGCATCGACTATCTGAAATACGATTGGTGCGGAGCGCGCAACATCTACCCGGACCAGGACATGCAGGCCGTTTACCAGAAGATGGGCCAGGCCTTGCGCGACAGCGGGCGACGGATTATCTATAGCCTGTGCCAGTATGGACGCGACGAGGTTTGGAAGTGGGGGCCGGATGTCGATGGCAACTCCTGGCGGACGACGGGAGATATCAATGATTCCTGGGCTTCGATGTCGAAAATCGGCTTCAGCCAGAGCGATTTGGCGTCTTGGGCCGGCCCGGGCCACTGGAACGATCCAGACATGCTCGAGGTTGGGAACGGAGGCATGAGCGACGTCGAATACACGACGCATATGAGCCTTTGGTCGATGCTGGCAGCTCCGTTATTGGCGGGTAACGATCTAGCCAACATGACGAAGGCGACCCATGACATTTTGACGAATCGCGAGGTAATCGCTATTGACCAGGATCCGGCGGGGAAACAGGGCAAGCGAGCTTGGAAAGAGGGCGATCAGGAGATCTGGACGCGGGAGCTTGCGGATGGGTCAGTTGCTGTCGGGCTCTTCAATCGGAGCGCGGATCCTGCGAAAATCGCGGCTTCCTGGAAGGATCTGGGGCTGAACGCCACGCCGAAAAAGGCACGGGATTTGTGGCGGCATGAGGACGTAACGTTAACCGGCCCCGAGTATGCGGCGATGGTTCCTGGACACGGCGTTGTCCTGCTACGCGTGACCAGGTAAGCGCAGGTTAAATTTCGTCCGGCTGCAGCGGCTGAAGCTTCGGCGAAATAATCTGAATAAGTCCAAAGGCGACGAGATAGGCGGAACCGGCGATTAGGAACAGCGAGTAGTAGTGGTGAGTGAACTGCAGGATCAAGCCGGCGGCGGAGGCGATCAGCATGCCTCCTACTGCTCCGACCATGCCTCCGATTCCGATAACGGAGGCCACTGCACGTTCGGGGAACATATCGGAGACGATGGTGTAGAGATTGGCCGACCAGCCCTGATGCGCCGCGGTGGCGAGGCCGATGAAGGCCACAACGATCCAGAGACTCTTGATGGTGGAGATGAAGAGGATCGGAAGCACGCAGCAAGCGCAAATGAAAAGGACTGTTTTGCGGGCACGGTTGGGGCTCCAACCCTTCTTCAAAAGAAATGAGGAAAGCCAGCCTCCGGCTAGGCTCCCGCCGTCGGCGGCCAAATAGATGACGATGAGCGGCGCGGCGAGATCGGCCAAGGACAGGCCGCGGCTCTGACTGAGGTACTTCGGAAGCCAATATAGATAAAACCACCAGATCGGATCGGTGAGGAATTTGCCGACCGCGAAGGTCCAGGTTTGACGATGACGGAATAAACGAGCCCAGGGAATCTTTACAGCGGGCGGCTGCGCATCGCTGCGGATATAGGCGAGCTCTTCTTTTGAAAGCCGGGGCTGTTTTTCAGGCCTTCGATAAGTAGCAAGCCAGAAGGCAAGCCAGGTGAAATCGGCGAAGCCCGTCAGCAGAAAGGCCCAGCGCCATCCTAAATGGAGAGCGATCCAAGGCACGGCGAGCGGCGCGATAACGGCGCCGATATTGGACCCTGAATTAAAAATACCAATAGCCGTCGCCCGTTCTTTCTTGGGAAACCACTCGGTGACCGTTTTGATGGCGGACGGGAAGTTGCCGGATTCGCCCAGTCCAAGCACGAAGCGCACGACGCCAAAGCCAAAGGGGCTGTGGACCAGGCTATGGGCCATGGAGGCGAGACTCCAGATCACAACGGAAACGCTATAGCCGATGCGAGTTCCCACCCGGTCAATGATGCCGCCGGAGACCAGGAGGCCGAGCGCGTACGCGAATTGAAAAGCCGTGACAATATACCCGTACTGGGCTTCGTTCCAGCCAATTACTTTTTGAAGGTAGGGCGCGAGAATGCCGAGCACCTGCCGGTCAACGTAGTTGATAGTGGTCGCGAAGAATAGCAGGGCGCAGATCTTCCAGCGGTAGCGCCCAAGGCGTTGGGTGACGGTGGATGATTGGTTCGGTGAAGAGGCATCCGTTGGACCGGGTACCGGGGAGATGCTCATATGTCTTGATTTTCGACGCCGCGCCTAGCTTCTTCTTTTGAGATGATTTCCGCCCAAGGTGTTGCGGCAATGGTTGTCGATCGAGCAGGCACGCTTTCTTTCGTGAACTATCGTATGATATACGATCAATCGCGTGACCATGGAAGTTGTCGTTTCCAAGACGGTCGAGAATAGAAGAAATTCCTTTTAGTTCCTCCGCAATCATGAACCAGACAGCGCAAACCACCGAAGAAGGCTTGGAGGAAACGATCCGGCGGGTTCTTTCCAACTACTTTGCAGGAGGCTCTGCTGAGAAGAAGAGCTGGTCCGCCGCGGAGGCGATTTATCGTTCTGCCGAGGGGGTTGCCCTGCGGCAGGAGATCGTCTGGAATGCGAAGAAACTTTGGCAACGGCAATATGTCGATGGAAATGGAGGCAATCTCTCCTGCCGCATCGGTGATGCGTATGTGCTTTGCACTCCCAGCATGTGCAGCAAGGCGGACCTGACGGTAGAAGACCTGTGCCTGGTGGATCTGGATGGGAAGGAAATGTTCGGGCCGTTTCGGCGCACCAGTGAACTGCTTTTACATCTGCGGATTTATAAGGCCAACCCTTCCGCGCGCGCAGTGGTGCATTGCCATCCGGCGCATGCGACCGCTTACGCTATTGCAGGGGTGGTCCCCGTGCCCGACAGCGTGCCGGAGCAGGAGGTGTTTGTCGGTCCGGTGGCCATCGCGCCCTATGAGACGCCTGGCACCCAGGCTTTCGCCGAAACGATCCTGCCGTTCGTCGAAAAGCACAACTCCATTCTGCTGGCGAACCATGGAGTGGTTTGTTGGGCGGATACGATCACGCATGCCGAATGGTTTGTCGAAGTGCTGGACACATATTGCCGGACGTTAATTCTTGCCACTCATCTGGGAGCGCCGGTCCAGCAAATCTCCGCGGAGAAGATACAAGAGATCCTCGAAATCAAGAAGCAATTGGGACTGCCGGATGCGCGCTTTGAAGTTCAGCCGGATAGCGGCGCTTATCCCTATCCGAAACCATTGCGAGGCGCACGGCTGGAAACGACGGCGGGAGACGTGGACGTTCTCGCCCGCAGCATTGCCGAATCGGTGCGAGAACACTTAGCAAGGTTTGCTCCACGTTAACCGCTAATGGAAATAGAAAGAAGGAATCGCGAGATGTATTCATCGCAGACCGTTATTATGGTCGCCAGCGGCGATCTACGGTTAGCCGCCAACCGGAAGTGCTGGCCCGCGCAGGAGCGTGTGGAGCAGGCGGTCACGCGTGCCGTGGAGAGGTTCGGACGCCAGGTGAAGCGGGGCCATTCAGCGGATCCCGTGAAGCAGCACGGCTTTATCGATTCGCAGAAGTACGGCATGGAGGTGTTCCGCAACATTCCCACGGATGCACCCCTGATTGTGGCCGAGGCGGTCTGGCAATACAGCCATCACGTTCTTCCCGGCCTGATGACGCATCAGGGGCCGATTCTCACCGTTGCGAACTGGAGCGGGGAGTGGCCGGGCCTGGTGGGCATGCTGAACCTGAATGCTTCTCTTACCAAGGCGGGTGTTCGATATTCGACGCTATGGTCGGAAGACTTTGCGGACGAATATTTTTTATCGCGGCTGGAGCAGTGGCTGAATGGGGAAACTGTCGCGCACGACGCCAGCCACGTGCGCCCGCTTTCCTCATTGACCGTTCCCGCGTCCGCTGAACAGATCGGCGCGGACGTGGCGCGGCGGCTCAAGCGCGATAAGGCGATCCTTGGCGTGTTTGATGAAGGCTGCATGGGCATGTTTAACGCCATTATCCCGGACCATTTACTGAACCCGACGGGACTCTTCAAAGAGCGGCTGAGCCAATCGAGTTTGTACGCTGGCATGCAAACGGTATCCGGGGAAGAAGCGCAGGAGGTTCGCCGCTGGCTGGACGGGAAGGGGCTGCGGTTTAAGACCGGTTCAAATCCAGAAACAGACCTGACCGATGAACAGATTCTCGACCAGTGCCGGATGTATATCGCTGCCTTGCGCATCGCGGATGAGTTCGGGTGCGCCGCCATCGGTATCCAGTATCAACAGGGACTGAAAGACCTTGCACCGGCATCGGATCTGGCGGAGGGGCTGCTGAACAATGGCGACCGTCCGCCGGTGAAGTCGGCCGATGGCCGCATCATCGCGGAAGGTGAGCCGCTGCCGCACTTCAACGAGGTGGACGAATGCGCGGGTCTGGATGGGCTGGTGACTAAGCGTGTGTGGAATGCGCTTCGTTTCGATCCCGAGAATACGCTTCATGACATTCGATACGGCGAGAAGTATCGTGGGCAGTTTGTCTGGGTGTTCGAGATTTCGGGTGGCGCTCCGCCTGCGCATTTTATCGACGGATTCAAGGGAGCGGCCAGCGAACGGCAGCCGCCGATGTACTTCCGTCTAGGCGGCGGTACGCTGAAGGGCGTCAGCAAGCCTGGAGAAATTGTGTGGAGCCGCGTGTTCATCGAAGACAATAAGTTGAAGGCGGATGTCGGCCGCGCGGGCGTGGTGCTGTTACCAACGGAGGAAACAGAACGGCGGTGGGCCATGACGACACCTCAATGGCCTGTGATGCACGCCGTGACTTATGGGGTATCTCGCGATCAGATGATGGGGCGGCACAAAGCCAATCACATTCAGGTAGCCTACGCACCTGACGCTGGCGGAGCGAACCAGGCGCTGGCGGCAAAGGCTGCCTGTTTCCGTGAGCTTGGAATAGAGGTAAGCATCTGTGGCTCCCATAACGGGCTGTAACGGACTTTCCAAACGCTATCGAGTGAGTTTGCATCCATGATGAAAATGAATATAGGTCCTTCGGAGGCTTCTGCGTCGAGCCGTTCCGATCGCAAAATGTTCTCGCGCGGGTACCTCCTACCGCTCGTGCTGGTAACTGCGTTGTTCTTTCTTTGGGGCATTCCCAATAACTTGAACGATGTGCTAATCCGGCAGTTCATGAAGTCGTTTGCCATTAGCCGGTTTCAGGCGGGCTTGGTTCAGTCGGCGTTTTATCTTGGGTATTTTGCGCTCTCGCTCCCGGCCGCTCTACTGATGCGACGGTTCGGTTACAAGACGGGCCTGGTTACCGGGCTATTTCTGTATGGAGCGGGAACCTTTTTGTTCTGGCCTGCTGCCGTCATCCGAAGCTATGGGTTTTTCCTTTTTGGGTTGTTCGTGATTGCCGGTGGCCTCGCATTCCTTGAGACGGGCGCCAACCCATTTGTCGCGCAACTGGGAGATCCCGAAAGCTCGGAGCGGCGACTAAATTTTGCGCAGGCCTTCAATCCGATCGGTTCGATTGCCGGTGTGTTAATCGGAACCACGTTCATTTTCTCCGGTATCGAGCTGACACCGGTTCAAGTCAGCGCCATGCAAGCCGCAGGCAGTTACAACCTGTACCTCCGGCACGAGACGATGCGTGTGATTACGCCGTATCTCGCCCTCGGGTGCGTTGTTTTTATATGGGCGGTGTTGCTTATTAGAACTAAATTTCCTCCGATGGCCGGGGATGGCGAGTCGTCCGTTAGTGGAGGCCATGGCAGTTTCCGGAATTTATTCCGATATCCTCATTACCTACAGGCCGTTGTTGCACAGTTCTTCTATGTCGGAGCGCAGGTCGGTACATGGAGTTATTTCATTCAATACGTGCAGGATTATGTACATGGATCGGAGAAGACGGCCGGGTACTTTCTGACGGGAACTTTGGTTGCTTTCGGGGTGGGGAGATTTGCGGCTACTTACTTCATGAGATTTGTGCGGCCGAATGTCTTGATGGGGATTTATAGCCTGGTGAATGTGACGCTGGTCGCGATAGGCGTTTTCATGCCCGGCTGGGTCGGCCTTTGGGCGATTTTCCTGACCAGTTTTTTTATGTCGCTGATGTACCCGACAATTTTCGCGCTTGGATTGAAGGGGTTGGGCGAAAACACGAAGCTAGGCGGATCGATGATCGTGATGGCGATTGTCGGCGGGGCGGTCTTCACGCCTCTGATGGGCTTGGTGTATCAGGGGACTTTCAGCATGGCGAAGGCGATGTTGGTTCCGTTGGGCTGCTACGTTTTTATTGCGTACTTTTCCTTTATTGGCTCACGCATGCGGGCGGGGGATGTGGAGCCGGTGCGCTGAAGGACGTGGTTTGTCAGCAGGTATTTGCCGCCGCTTTCCTTCACCACGTCAATGTTGCCCGCTCCGACGACGTGTTGGATGCGGGATAGAGAAGGCCGCTCGACCAGAAGATAATAGCGCCGCGTTTGTTTCCACATGCGGGCGAGGCCGTTGTCGTCGATGAAGACGTCCGGTGCACCCGGAGCATTTGAGCCGTACTCCAGATTATTTTTGCGGCCATTCAGCAGGTACGCTTTTGTATCCGCGTAGAAGAAGACAGACGAAAACGTGTAGTACTGGTCGTCCACGATGAGCTTGCCGGGAGGCGAGTGAAGCAGGGCCGTCGCCAGAGGACGCGAGGACAGGTAGGGATTGAAGGTGACCAGCGCGAGGCGCGCAGCGTGGAAGAAGAGCGCCATCATAATCGCGAAGCTCCAGTAGCGGCGATTGGCGCTTTTGAAGACAACGCCGAGCAGTCCGATGAGGAAGGCGAGAAGGGCGAGTAGGAGAGGCAATCGGAGATAGGCGAAGGAAGCGAGCGTGAGATCGCCCATGTGGCCGAGCGAGAGCGTGTAATAGGCGACGTCTTTCACGTTAAGCGCGTTCGAAATGTCGCCGGGCGTGGGGAGCGTCCAGACGTGGGCGAGGAGATAGAGGATCGCTGTTGAAGCCAGTGCGCAGACCGTAAACAGGGCAGCGTCGCCCCGTCTCAGCCACTTCTGTATTCCCGTGTTCGCGGAGGCCATGGCACAGCCGAGAAGTAGCGCGATCGCCGGATAGGCGGGCATGGAATAGTATTCTTGCGTCGACGAGAAGCTGAAGAACACCAGGAGAAAACCGATCCAGCAGAGTGCCAATAATCGCATGCGTGAAGCGCGATCTCTTCCGCGATATTTGAGCCGCAGTAGGGCGGGGAAATAGACGCTCCAGGGAAATAGCCAGAGCAGATGAAAGGCCCAGAAGAGGATGCGGGGGACGGTGTTGTAATCGCGTGGATAACGGCGGTTCAGGAAGCGGAGAATATGCTCGTTGAAAAAGTAAAACCAGAAGAAGCCGTGATAATTCCGCGGGCCGCTGTAAAGGCTGAAGTACAGGTAAGGTGGATTGCGCAGAGTGGCGAGGACGTGCCAGGGAGCGGCCAAGACGAGCATTAGCGGGATGCCCCATTGCGGCACGAGGTTCTTCCAAGTTGCGCGGACAAATAGTTGCCCGGTGATGATGAGAAAAAGGCCGGCGGAGGCGATGGGAAATACTGCTCCGATCAGGCCTTTGAACAGAATGGCTCCGGCGATGCTGACCCAAAACAGCAGGCCCCATGCGCGTGGATGTTTCTCTTCGGCGTCGATGGCGCGAAGAAAGGACCACATTGCCAGCGCGATGGTGAAGGTCAGTTGCGAATCGGAGATGAGGACTCGCGTGAAGAGGAACAGGCCGACACAAGTGGACAGAACGAGCCCGGAGTAAAGGCCGGCCCTGTTGTCAAACGCCCATGCGCCCATGCGAAATGTAAGCCAACACAACGCAACCGTAATGAGGGCGAGCGGCAGGCGGGCGATGTAATCGTGGATGCCGAACAGCTTAAAGAAGATCGCAATGATCCAGTATTTGAGCGGCGGTTTTTCGAAATATTTGACGCCGTCGAGATGTGGAGTGACCCAGTCTCCGGTGCGCACCATAGCGCGGGAGATGGCTGCTTGCACGGAATCCACGTCGTCCATGAGCGAGGGTGGGCTGACGATGCAAGCGAGGAAGACCGCCGAAGCAACAAGCAGAACGAGCCATTGATAGCGGCGGAAGGAGGAGGAATCCGAAGTCATGCGCAGGTCCGGCTACTCATAACGAAGCGCTTCGGCGGGAGAGATGCCCGAGGCGCTTCGTGACGGATGCAGCGTGGCGATGAAGCTGGTAAACATTGCCAGGGCAGCGACCCAGATGCCATCGGTCCAGTGGCTTTGAAAGGGCAGGTAGCTGATGGCGTAGATTTGCTCGTCGAGCTTGATCCAGTGATAGTGATCGAACAATACCGAAACCGAGTAACCGACCATGAGGCCGATGCACGTGCCGAGACCGCCGATGAGCAGGCCTTGCAGAACGAAGATGCGCTGAATCTGCTGGCGTCGGGCTCCCATGGACATGAGAATGGCGACATCGCGGTGCTTTTCCATAACGAGCATGACCAGGACCACCAGAATATTCAGTGCGGCAATGATCTCGATCAAGCTGACGGTGATAACGCTGACAACTTTTTCGAGTTTGAGGGCGTTCAGCAGAGAATGGTTCTGATCCATCCAGGTGGAGGCGATGAGCTTTGGACCGATAGTATTTTCGGCCGCGCGGGCGACCGTGGGTGCTTCGAAGATATTGTCGAGACGAAGTTCGATGACATTGATGACGTCGTTCAGGTCGAGCACTTGTTGGGCGGCGGGGAGCGTGGTGAGGGCCCAAGCGGAATCGAGGTCGCCGAGGCCCGATTCGAAGATGCCGGCCACGCGGAATCGGAAGAGACTGGGAACGGTGCCGAACGGCGTTAACTGGCCCTGATAGCTGAGTACTGTGACGGGGCTGTCGAGAACAACTCCGATCTGTTTCGCGAGTCCGGAGCCGAGCACGATGCCGCGCTCGCCTTGCTTGGTGTCAAAGACCGCAAGCGATCCAGCTTTGAGGTGACGAAGAAGATCGGGGACGCGCGCGCCATGGCCGATAGGAACGCCTTTCAGCTCCGCGCCAGCACCGAGGAATGGACCCTTGATGGCGATCTGACCATAGAGCCCCGGCGTGACGCTAATGACGTGCGGAATGCGGCGGAGTTTCGGAAGGAGCGGCTGCCAATTCTCGATGCCGAATTCGGGGTTACGTTCGAGGATGCTGACGTGCGCGGTGGCGCTGAGCAGGCTGGATTGCAGCGTGCTTTGGAAACCGTTGTTGATGGCAAGCGCGATGATGAGCGATGCCACACCGGCGGCGACTCCGAGAACGGAGATGACGGTGATGACCGAGATAACTGTTTGCTTGCGCTTCGCCCGAAGGTAACGAAGCGCGACCATCCATTCGAAGCGGGACATCGGCTAGGCGGGAGCATCGGAAGGATGATCCAGGTCGCGCAGGCGTTGTGCGAGGCCGATCTCGCCTTCAGGGCGGAGCAGGGGAAACAGGATGACGTCGCGGATGGATTTGGAGTCCGTAAGGATCATGGTTAATCGATCGATACCAATTCCTTCTCCACCAGTCGGCGGCATGCCGTAGCAGAGAGCGCGGACGTAGTCTTCATCCATGAGATGGGCTTCTACGTCGCCAGCGGCTTTGCGGGCCAGTTGCAGATCGAAGCGGCGGCGTTGCTCCTGCGGATCGTTGAGCTCGGTGAAGGCGTTGCCGATTTCCATGCCTGCCGCGTAGATTTCGAAGCGCTCCACGAAGTCGGGTTCGTCCGGCTTGTTCTTCGATAGTGGGGAGACCTCGACCGGGTAATCGTAGATGAACGTCGGCGCGAAGAGATGCTGCTCCACGTGTTCCTCAAAGAGCTCGACGAGCGCGGCACCCGGTGTCCTTTCTTTGGAATGGCGCAGGAGCCAGGCGGGGTCTTTGACGTTGTTGAGCGTGGGCTTTTCAGTACCGGGCCAGAATTCCACGAGCGCCTCGCGCATGGAGAAGCGGCGGAACTTGGCGAAGTCGAGTGGGAGGCCGTCGAAGGTGACCTCGGTTGAACCGGTGGCATCGATGGCGGTCTGCCGCAGCAGTTCGGCGGAGAGATCCATCAGGCCGTGGTAGTCGGTGTAAGCCTGATAGAACTCGAGCATGGTGAATTCGGGATTGTGATGCGTGGAGATGCCTTCGTTGCGGAAGTTGCGATTGATCTCATAGACGCGTTCGATGCCGCCGACCACGAGACGCTTGAGATACAACTCTGGAGCGATGCGCAGGTAAAGATCGATATCGAGTGTATTGTGATGAGTCGTAAAAGGCCGGGCTGCCGCGCCGCCATACAGGGACTGCATCATGGGCGTTTCAACTTCGAGAAAGCCGCGCTCGTTGAGTTGGCGCCGCAAGGAGCCGATGATTTTAGAGCGCGTGATGAAAGTGTCGCGTACTTCGGTGTTTGATATTAGATCGAGGTAACGCTGACGGTATCGCGTCTCCACGTCTTCCAGCCCATGCCATTTCTCGGGAAGCGTCAGTAGGATCTTCGACAGGAAGGTGAGGTCTTCGACGTGAATGCTCAGTTCTCCGGTGCGTGTCCGAAATAAGTAGCCGGATACGCCGATGATGTCGCCGATATCGAGCAGTTCGTAGAGCTTATAACTGGCTTCGCTGACGGCATCTTTTTTGATGTAGATTTGGAGACGCTTGCCAGATTGCAACAAGGTAAGAAAGCCGGCTTTGCCCATGCGCCGCACTTGCACGATGCGTCCGGGAACACGCACCTGAATGCTTGCGCCGAGCTCCTCGACGGTCTTGGAGCCATACTCGCTTAGGATTTCAGGGATGGTGGCGGTGCTGTCGAATGCCCGGCCGTATGGATGGAAGCCGAGCTGCTGAATTTGCGCTATGCGCTCCTGGCGAGTGTGCAGAAGTTCATCTTCTAATGCCAACGAAAAAGCTCCTTCAGGGAAACCTTTATTGTAGGGGGTAACAGCGTCTGCTATGTCAGACTGTAGGTATGGCTGCCGCTCCTACGCCTCTTACGCTGGAAGAGTTCCACCGGCTGTACGACGATGGCGAGAAGCCCTACCGCGAGTATTGGTTTGGCGAGGTCATACAAAAACCGATGCCGAAAATACTCCATGGCGCAGTTCAGTTTCTCATTATGGCTTTGCTGGATGCACGCGGTTGGAATGTCTTTCCAGAAATTCGTTTGAAGCTCCATCCGCAAGCCGAGCCGGTTCCGGATGTAATTGCGCTGCGTAAAGGCGAGAAAGTGAAAGGCCCTTATCCGACCAAACCATTTGGGCTTTGTATCGAGATTCTCTCACCAGCCGATTCGTTAAAAAAGCTATTTAAGAAAGCGGATTATTACGTAAGCTGGGGCGTATCGTATGTCTGGATAATCGATCCTCAAGCACGTACCGCTTGGATGGTAACCGCCGAAAAAGCAGGCCCTACCTGGATAGATCCCGATGGTGCGTTACGGGCGGATAACATGGAGCTTTCGCTTCAGGAGTTGTTTGCGGAGCTGGATAAAAAGATGGAAGGGATCTCACTTACGGACGAGGACCTCGCGTAAGTGGTCGCGAGTTAAAAAGAACTTTAGCGACGAAGCATTCTCAAAAAGCTTCTCTAAAAAACGATTGTTGTAGTACTGAATACGCTGTTCGCCGGCGCGAGGAGTGAGCGACAGCGTTTTTCGGTCGGCGATACGGTAGGTGTAAATAGGAAGAGAAATCGTCTTCTCGGAAGAACTGAAAAACGTGAGCATCACGCCTTTGGGACGCATGATCCGGAGGAACTGGGCGATTACCTGATTCAGCAGGGGAGGCGACAGAAATTGCAGGGCGTCCCATACAAGAATTCCGTCGAAAGAATCATCGGGAAACGCCAGCGCCTGATCGAGGAAGCGCTGCGCATTGCTGGCGGATTGCTGATTTTCATGGAAATTATCGGCAAAGCTCTGCTGCATGGTTGCCATGATGTCGTCGGAAGCAACCCGATGTCCAAATCCGGTAAGAAAGACAATGTTGGCCTGACTTGCGCCGGACATGTCGAGGACTGACATGCCGCCGTCGGGCGTTTGGAGCGCCGAGCAAAACTGCTCGAAGCCGCTACTGTGCCGCTGAAAGGAGGCAGAAGAGTCTTTACCGGCCGGCTTCGCGGGATCCCCTGCGGAAGCTTTGCCGAATTTCATAAAGCGAGGTGGCGAAAACGACGGCAAGATAAAAAGAGCATGGCAGAAAAGGAAAGAACCTACCTATTCGGCCCTGCTTCCCCGTTTCACTATTTGATTGGTCCTGCGGACACGGCCACCGGAATCGCGGCAGTTGCAGCCGGAGGAGGAGTGACAATTGCGGGCTGTGATTGCGGCGGCGGCACCACTTTCGGGGGCGGAGCAGCCTTCGAGATATCGATGCTCCCCTTGAAGTAAGCCCCGTCTTCGATCACGATCCGGCTGGTCTTAATGTCGCCAACAAGCTTCGCTTCACGGCGGATGTCGATCTTGTCGGAGGCTTCCACATTGCCCTGGATGGAACCCTGGATGATGATCTCACGGGCCTTTAAAGTGGCCTGAACACGAGCATTGGGACCGATGGTTAAACGATGGTCCTGGCACTCGATTGTTCCTTCCATTTCTCCATCGATGGTGAGGTCTTCCCGAGCGAAGATTTGCCCTTTGATAGTGACGTTCTTGCCCAGAGCGGCAGAACCGTTGCGTACCGGACTCAAATCAGAATCGAATGACTTTGTCGGCGATGGCATGGTATTGAATTCTCTCCTCGGTGGCTCCGCTGCAGGACTTGACGCCGTGGGCGTGGTGGCCGGTCTTACCGGCAGGTCATCTTCTCTTCTTTTGCTACTCCACATGCGAAGGGGTCTCCTCGAAAATGCTGCCTTCATCGTACTACTACCGGTAACCATTTGGACAGGGAGCTGCCGGCGCGAGTAAACGAAATCGCGAAGGTAAAACAAGATTATGACACTTCCCGTTGCACGGTTTTGCAAAGGCGTTCGGTGCCGGGGCAAGACTCACTTTGTAATAATCGAAGCGGTGTCTAGAATCCACGAACTCGAATCCCGCTTGGAAAAGGCAGAGCAACAGGTTCGGCTTTTCCAGCGCATCAGCAGGCTGATGACACGGGACATTGACCTACATGAAGTACTGCACGAAATTGTGTCTCTGGCCCGAGACTTTCTGAGCTGCGATTCGTGCCTCATCTACTTGATGGAAAGCGACGAACTGGTGCTGTTTGCCTCCGATGAACCGACTCAAAAAGAGATCGGGAAAGTGCGGCTTCGGTTGGAAGAGGGATTGACCGGCTGGGTAGCGCGCGAGCGAAGATTACTTGCGATCTCGCGCGAGGCGTACAATGATCCACGTTTCAAATACTTCGCTGACTTGCCGCAGGACACGTTTGAGGCATTTCTTTCGGCGCCGATCATTTCGCGAAGCAAGATTGTGGGCGTGATCAATGTGCAGCATCGCGACGCACATGCGCACTCAGGCGACGACATAGAAATGCTGAGCACGCTTGGTGAACAGATCGGATGCTTGCTCGCTTTGTCGCGAAAAAAGAGTGTTGAAGAATTGCATACCCAGCTTTCACGGGCTTAACGCGCCAACTGAGTCTAGGAGCCGACCGGTTTTGCAGTGTTGCCTGAAGTATCGCCATCGGCGTGGGGCATGGTTTCCGGGTCCCGGAAACGAAAGCTAAGGAAATTAAACCGGCAGGCAGGGCAGCGGTACTTGTGCGCGCCAAGGCTCAACATCAGCGTGCGCCATAAGGTCGAATGATAACTCTTTCCCGGCGAATTTGTCAGGTCCAAACTGAAGCATTTCGGGCATCTGGCAAAAGGAAGTTTTTCGACTTGCAGCAGATTTGCCATGAAGCGATGGTTGCAATCAACACATCGAACCGGGGACTGGCCTCGCACTATTTTTGCGAAATCGCCAAGCGACTGCCGGCGGGATCTTCGGAGCTGAGAACCGCCGCACTTTTCGCAATTTAGGGAAAAGCTTTTCATGGCGTCAGGACTTCGCTTGTTCGACGATGGCCGGCGACATACGTTTTACGGTACTGGACGAAAGCATCGCGAAGGCGGTTTGCTACGTCGGGGCTTTGATTCACACTCACACCGTCGATCTCAACCACAGGAAGAACATCGCGGGTTGTGGATGTGATAAAGACTCCGTCACTGTTTTGCAAATCGTCCAGAGAAAGATCCCGTTCGGCGAGCGTCAAATCCGGTATTTCGATTTCTTCAAGCAGGATGGCACGAGTGATGCCAGGAAGACATCCGGAAGTCCGCAAAGGCGGCGTGGAGACTTCTCTTCCACGAATTGCGAAGATGTTGGCGGAAGTACACTCACTTACCTGGCCGTGTTCGTTGAGTAAAATCACCTCGTCAAGTCCTTGCCGATGCGCGGATTCATACCAAGTGAGGTTTTGCGCCCAGGATGTGATTTTTGTGCCGGCGAATGGCGACGCAGCATGGCGGCCCTGCGGAATGACTCCGAGCTTTACGCCAGCGCCCCAGTTCGCCAAATCGGCCGTAAAGGCGATCAGTTCGGTTTCTCGCGGGAGATGCGGGGATTCGAACAGGCCTCCCTTGTTGCGGACACTAACGACGCGAAGCGTGGCGTTCATGGCGCCGTTTGCTTCCACCAGTTGGTATAAACGTTCACTGAGTGTTTCGGGCGCGATATCGAAACGGACGTGCATCAGGGCAGCATCGTGCTGCATGCGCCGGTAGTGGCGCTCAAACGCGAACAGCACGCCCTCGCAGACGCGGAGGGTGCTGAATACACCCCAGCCATTCATGAATCCAGCTTGGCCCGGCGAAAGCAACAGATCGGTTGTGGGCCGAATCTGGTCGTTATGAAGCAGGTACCTATGCACTAAACCTTAGTGTAGCGGAGAACCGGGATTCCTACGGCGCGCCCGCTCGGGAGCGCTGAAGCCACGCAAAGAGCTGTCGCAGAGCGACGCCCCGATGACTAATGGAAAACTTTTCTCCGTCATCAAGGTCGCCAAAAGAAGCATTGAACGGAGGATAAAAGAAGAGTGGATCGTAACCAAAGCCATGGGAGCCGGAGAAGTGATGCAGAATGTAGCCCTCCACGGTTCCCCGAAATGTGATCGGCACCCTTCCCTCGCGCGCAACGGCAACAACACAAACGAAGGATGCCGACCGATCTTCCACGCCGTGCAGATTGCGGAGCAACAGCGCATTATTGCGCTCGCTGGTCGCGCCTGGTCCAGCATAGCGCGACGAGCGAATACCAGGAGCTCCGGCAAGAGCCGTGACCACAAGCCCGGAATCATCGGCGAATACCAGTTCGCGGGTGAAGCCGGAGTAGTAAATTGCTTTGGCGACGGCGTTGTCCTCGAATGTCGCGCCGGTCTCCTCGGGCACCGGGATTTCAGGGAGTCCGGGGAGCGGCTGAATCTCCAGATTGGGAACGCGGGATTCTCGCCCGGCGAGCGCGAACTCGCCGAGCTTGCCCGGATTGGAGGAACAAGCGTAGAGAGTCATTTGCCGCGGCTAGCAAGCGCCTGTTCTTGCAACGCTCGTAATTGGGAAATACCTGTACGGGCGAGAGTGAGCAGTTCCACAAGTTGCGGATCATCGAAGGGCGCTCGTTCGGCGGTAGCTTGAATCTCGATGAACTTGTTAGAGCCTGTCATCACCAGATTCATGTCGATGTCGGCCCGGGAGTCCTCTTCGTAGGATAGATCCAGCAAAGAAACGCCGCCTACAATACCCACGCTGGTAGCAGCGACACTGTCGAGCAGCGGCGATTTGGGAATCACTTTGAAGGTCACCAAAGTACCAACAGCAATCGCGAGCGCTACATACGCGCCAGTGATAGCCGCTGTCCGTGTTCCGCCGTCGGCCTGGATCACGTCGCAATCGACCATGATGCTTCGTTCGCCGAGAGCAGCGAGATCGACGATCGAGCGCAAGGCGCGGCCAATCAGGCGTTGAATCTCGTGGGTTCTTCCCGATGGCTTGCCTTTCGTCACTTCGCGCGTGCTACGCGTGATGGTGGAACGCGGCAGCATGGAGTATTCGGCTGTGATCCAGCCTTTCCCCGTTCCCCGCAGGAATGGCGGCACTGTATCCTCTACCGTTGCAGCGCAAAGCACGCGTGTATGTCCGACCTCAATCAAGGCCGAGCCTTCGGCGGTCATCAGGTAATCCGGAGTGATTTTTGTAGGCCTTAGCTGGTCTTCTATACGTCCGTCGATTCTCATCTCTTACATGCTCTCGCATGTGGGTCATCACTTAAGTGACGCCCGCATGCGCGGTCATCCGGCGTGAAAAGACGCAAAGAAGAAGAAAGCGATCACTGCAAGCGCTATAGCAACTAGAACGAGGCAGGGAATTGCACCCTGGCGCGGCATTGCGGATGTTTTCGCCGGGGATGATTTTGATTTCTTTTTTATCTTTGTGGCGGCCAATGTTTACTAATCGAATCCATTCATTTTTTAAAAAGATTATCGAACGCGACGCGGGCATCGCTGGGAGTGCGAGGCCCATTCGAGCTAAGCCCATTCCCCGCAGCCCGAGAAACGACAGGCCCTGATGGGAGACCGTCGCGAGCGACAGTGACACGCGGCGAAAACAGCTCGCAGGTGTTGGCCTGATCTTTCGCCGGGATGCGTGCAGGGATAAGCTTCACGCACTGAAAGCGAGTGGAAGGCTCGAAGTTGACGCACTGTTTGCAGCAATGCAGACTTGCGCCGCACTTCGGACACACGCCTTTGAAATCGGCGCCAGCCGCAAGTGCGGTGGAACAGCTAAAACATCTTGAGGCAACTACGTTTTGCACAAGACGCGGCAATCTCGGCCCCGTGATGTCCAAGGGAAGCTTGGGGCGTGGTTGACGTTCTCTGTTGAAAGACCCAGACGCGCGGTCTGAATCGGCGTAGCCGTGTTGCCGGTATTTGCGATCTCCGTCCATTGTCGTTGATCGTCTCCTTAGGTGGGGTTAGCGAATCAGCATCGAAGAAAAACTTGACGATGTGCGCTGAACGCTACTCCAAATACATCTGGTACAGTTCTCAGACCTGAGGGAAAAACTGCTAGGGGCCTGAAAATCAAAATAATTAGAAGGCGGGATTCGGCAACCGGATGGTCTTGTGCAGCAAATCCCGCGTGTACCTAAGTATCTATTTACCATGCTTTTAGACAGGAAGCTAGTAATCCCGTTGAATTTCTAGGCAGATTAGTACCGTACCTAGTCAGAAATCCATTTCAATGGTGAATTACAAGGCCGTGTAAGCGAATTGTCGAAATGGTTTGGGGTAATGCGAACGGAATAACCAACGCGTCCACTGTGCTGCACGATGAATTCGTTTGCGAAGACCACCGCGTTCCCACGTTCCTCTACTGGAGCCAATGCCAGCGTATACGTGCTCTGCAAGTGTCCGTTGATCCCTACCTGGCCAATGACGGCCTCCACCCTTACCTCAGCCGGCTTCAGGCCTGCCAGATCGATGGTGGCGCGCAGTGGAACCGACGAGCCGCTCATTACCTGGTCACCGGAATCGTCACCGAACCCGATGAACCGAATATTATTCCAGGCATGGTTTATGCGTGCGTCCCATTCCGTCTGTTCACGGGCAGGCGCAAAGCCGTTCTTTGAAATTCCGTTCCAGAGTATATGAGCGGGCTGATACAGCTCACTCATATACTCAGCTACCATGCGTCCGCAACTGAAACGCGGCGTGATGTTGGCGATACAAGTTTTCATGCGGCGCACCCACTCGCTCGGCACCTCTTGCTCGGTGCCCTGATAGAACAGAGGAACGATCTCGTTTTCGAGCGTGGAGTAAATGGCGGTAGCATGCATATCGTCCTGGTCTTCGGAGTATTTGGCCCGGTCGCCAATGGCCCAACCCCCTGAGATCTCAAACGCTTCATCGAACCAGCCATCCAAAACGCTAAAGTTCAGAACGCCGTTCATGGACGCCTTCATGCCGCTGGTACCGCAGGCTTCTTCGCCGCGCTGTGGATTGTTGAGCCAGAGGTCCACGCCCTGCACCATTTCGCGGGCGACCTGAATACCGTAGTTCTCGACAAAAATAAGGCGCTTCGAAATTTCGGGATCGCGCGAAAGATTTACGATTTCGCGAATGAGCGATTTCCCGGGATGGTCTTTGGGATGGGCTTTGCCCGAGATGACGATCTGGACGGGCATCTTCGGATTGTTGAGAATCCGCTTGAGGCGAGCCACGTCGCGGAACAAAAGAGTCGCGCGTTTGTAAGTGGCAAAGCGGCGGGCAAAACCAATGGTGAAGACATCGGGATCGAGAACTTCCGAGAGCCGGCGGGCCTCCGCGGCGGACGCCTTCCGCTGCAGGGCGGCGTTTACGGAGCACTCCCGGACATAGGCCACCATGCGGCGCTTACGCTTTCTGTGTACCTCCCACAGCTCTTGGGACGGAATCTCATGAACCAACTCCCACATCTTGGCGTCTTCCAAGCGGTCGCGCCAATCGGGCTGCAGGTATTGATCGTATAAGGCCGCCAGGTCGCCGTTGATCCAGGTCGGCGAATGTACTCCGTTAGTCACCGAAGTAATGGGCACTTCGTTCACCGGGAGGCGAGGCCATAGATCCTGGAACATCTCCTGCGACACGTAGCGGTGAAGCATGCTGACCGCATTGCGAAATGCCGATGTCTTTAATGCCAAGATTGCCATGGAGAAGCGTTCGGAGGGATCCTGCAGATCCTTCCGGCCCAAGCCGAGAAATTTTTCAAAGGGAAATCCGGCTCGTTGGCAATACTGAGCGAAATAGTCGTAGACAACGCTGGAATCGAACAGGTCGATGCCGGCGGGAACCGAGGTGTGCGTGGTGAATACGTTGCTAACGCGCGTTGCTTCCAGAGCTTGCTCAAAGGTGAGGCTCTGTTCTTCCATCAACACGCGAACGCGCTCGATGGCGAGAAACGCGGAGTGTCCTTCGTTCATGTGATGAACAGTGGGTTGAATGCCCAGTGTCTTGAGTGCGCGCAGGCCTCCGATGCCAAGTACGATCTCCTGGCGGATGCGCTTGTGGATGTCGCCGCCGTAAAGCTGGTCAGTGATCTCCCGATGTTCGCTCGAACGGTTTTGAGGGATGTTGGTATCGAGGGCGTACAGCTTCACGCGCCCGACGTCGATGTGCCAAACCTTGATGAAGACTTCGCCGGAGGGCAGATGAACGCTGACGACAATTTCGTCGCCATTTCCGTCCAAGCATTGACGAACCGGAAGCGTGTAGAAATCGTTTAATGGAGTGCCTTCCTGCTGCCAACCGTCGGGATTGAGAGATTGCCGCAGGTATCCGCGCTGATAGAGCAGACCGACGCCGGACAGTGCGAAATCGGAGTCGCTGGCCGCCTTCAGATGGTCGCCCGAGAGGAGTCCGAGCCCACCGGAATAAATCTGCATGCAATCGAGCAGGCCGTATTCCATGGAGAAGTAGGCGATTTGCGGAACGTCTTGCTTTGGCGCGGTGTGCAGATAACTATCGTGATGCTCACAAGCACGGCGGTAGAGAGCGAGATAGCGCGGATCGGATGCGGCTTTATCGAGCACCGCTTGCGAAACGTTGGCCAGGAGCGCCACCGGGTTGTGGTTCAATTCTTTAAAAAGCGCGGGCTCCAGACGCCGGAACACCGACCGGATGGTGTGATCCCAACTCCAGATCAAGTTGTAGGCGAGCTCAGTAAGGCGGCTTAAGCTGGACGGGAGGGCGGGTCGAACAAGGAATTCTTTCAGTGGCTGAATGCTATACGGCATGCGGATTGTTTACGAACGTGTTACGTAGAAGAGGTGCTGTGGAAACTCTAAAGATAGCAAAAATTTCCAGTATTTTGTTTTGAAGGCGGTCAACTGTTCTCCGAGTGGGCGTGCTTTTTGACGCGGCGTTTCACTGGGGCGGCTCCCCTATGCAGCGCTTTTCGAGGGCGCATCTTAGGCGCCGGTTTCGGCTCGTAACGGGGTACATCGGGCACGCTGCCGGCATACAAGCGCCGGTACACATCGGCGTTTCTTAAAACGATCTGAACGTAACCGCGGGTTTCGTGGAAGGGCACGGTTTCGACAAACTCCGCAGGTTCCCGGTAGGGTCCCCAGGACTGCCAGAGGCGTGCTCGCCCGGCGCCAGCGTTGTAGGAGGCCAAGGCCAGGTCGGCGCGGCCGCCAAACGAGTTGAGCAGATTACGGAAATAGTAGGTTCCGAATTGAATGTTGCGATCCGCAAGCAGTAATTGCGCCGACGAATAACGCCGCACCCGGAAATGATGCGCTAGATCGCGCCCGGTGGACGGCAAGACCTGCATAAGACCGTAGGCGTTCGCGTGAGAAATAATCTTGGCGTTGAATTCCGACTCCTGCCGGATGAGCGCTGCCACCAGGTACGGATCCAGGCTTTCCTGGTGGCTGTGGATCTCAATGGGCCCACGATACGGAATGGGAAAGGCGAGCTTCCAGAATGCCACCGGCGCCTGATCGAGCGGCATGTAGAGATACCCGGGAGCGTAGTGCTTGATGTAGCGCATCGCACTCTCGGCGGAATTCCGGGCCGCGGCTAGTCTGGCAAGCTCGAAAGCATATAGATTTTGTTGGCCTTCGTCGTTGTTGGCGGCAAACCGCAACTCTCCCTCGGCAAAATCAGTTAGCCCCGCAAGCTGAAGCAACTGCGCGCGACCCAGGCGGAGTTGCGCGGTTTTGCCGGGCGTGAAGCTTGGAAATTCGGGTGGAGAAGGCCACGCAATGGAACGTAGGAATTGGATCGTAGCAGAATCCGCATTGGCGCTTTCCACATCGGGGTCCTTTAGCCGTTCGCGGGCAACCACGGCGAAGTAGGTATTGGGAAAGCGGCTGACAATCTCGTCATAGCAGGCGCGAGCCACGCCGTTCTGATTCTTGCGCTCCGCCAAGCGCCCAAAGAAATAGAGCGCGTCGTTCACGTCATCCGATGCCGGGTATTTCTGCAGATGAGTCCGAAGCAGATCGTAGGCGTCGCTGCCATCGTGGCGATAGCTGTCGAAGGCGATGCGCCAATGGCACCAAGCCGATCGGCGGTCGTTCGGAAATGTGACGGCGCAGGCTCTATATAGGGGCAGGTAAGTGGCGGAGTCATTCTCCGTGCGGGCCTGGTCGGCTACCGAAATGAGCGCTTCCAGGCGCCAAGGGGATTGTGAATGATGCTGTTCCAAGTCATTGAGAAGCGGCTTTACGTCGGCATGCTTATCGAGCTTGCGTGCGCAGCGAATGAGATAGTTGACGCGCTCCGCATCCGCATCGGGGTCATCCACCTTCAACGATGTCAGGTATTCGAACGCCGCCTGGGTGTGATTGTCCAGATAGTCGGCGATGCCCAATCGCACGCGAGCCAGATCGCGCGGAGCGCCCGTGAGTTGTGGGATGGCGGCGGCCAGTTCAATGCGGGCGAACGCGCCGTTTCCTAAGTCGAATAGCTTCTGCGCCCGGCCCAGCATCTGGCTGGGCATGATCGGCGGGTAATTGCTTCCCAGCCGGTTCTTGAGATCAACGAGCGCGTTGGCGGCATCGGTAGCTTCTTTCGCGGTCGGATAATCGTAGTAGACGCGCTGATAATACTCGGCAGCTTGCGGACCATCGCCCGTGGCGTTGAAACAACGCGCCAGCAGCAGGTCGGCTTGGGGTTGAGGGATACGGTCGTAGTGTTTCTTGAGGAGCGCCAATGCTTCCTGGGGATTGTTGTTGTCAAGCTCCGCCCGCACCGTGAGGGCGGCGGCAGGACCGGCGAAGGGCGACAGCGGTACTTGGTCAAAGACGCGCGTGGCTGCCTTGGCGACCTCGCTGTAATTCTTTAGTCCATATTCGGCTTGGGCGCGTATGTACTGGGCGTAATCGTCCAGGATCGGAGCTTTCGTTGACGCATTGGCGGCATACTGGGCTGCCGCGGCGAGATTTCCCGTCTCCAGTTGATGACGCGCCACCGCAATCAAGCCGGCAGCGCCAACCGCTTTCGGCGCCGGAGGCTTAGGCGTTACGGCCGCCTTTGCCGGCTTACGCTTTCCTATGGCATTGGAGTTTGCAAGCCCATAGCCGATCGGGCTTATGGTCAATAGAAGGCTAAGCGAAAGAAAAAGGCTTCGAGCAAACGGTCGAACACTTCGTGGTGGGCTAATCCAACTGTCCCGGATAATCGGCTCCTAACTTCTGTTCATCGCCCCCGGTCGCGGTACCCACAAGTTCAAGATGAAGGTAGTCGACCATGGTGGGGGAAGTCATGAACTGTTTACGATAAGAGTCGCGCGCGGCGTCAATTTCTCGCTGCAAAAACAGATAAAAAATTCCTTCTTTGCGACCGGCGCGACACGCTTCCGGCTTGGCCAGTTCCATTTCGGCCACCTTCACCCGGGCAAAACGTTGCGCACGGCTATGCAAGCTGCGTTCTTCGCCGTCCAGTCGGGTCCACGAGGGCAAGGTACGCTTTCCTCCACCGATGGGCTTTGAGTTGTCTGCCGGAAGCGCAGCATTCGGAGGCGCAATTTGGGTGTGAAGCGACTGGTTCGCCTGGCGTTGAAGAGCAAGCGACGCGACACTCGCCAGCAGTTCCAGTCCGTTGATATCGACCCGGTCTTTTCCCCCGGCAAAAATGACCGCAACCACCCGAGTGCCATTCACAACAGGGAACACATGGGCGCGGTCGCCGCGATCAATTCCGCTCAAAGACTCGCCCACTTCGGTGGGGGTGCGCAAGGCAACGATCGGCTCTTTCGATTCGATGGCGGTGGCAAACGCTGCTGCCGACTGGACCGGGATAGCCAAATCGCTAGCGCAACTCAACTGGGTTTGCGCGCGCAGCCGCAGCGATCCATCTACAACCGCGAAGATAGCGCTTTCGCCGGCGAAGCGGGAAGCTCCCTCGTTCAGCGCCGCAACCCACTCGGCTTCATTGCTGTAAGATCGAAAGCGCCTCAGCAACTGGTTCAGTTCGTTCGTGAGTTGCAGACGCGCCGCTTGGCGGTCTCGGGACTCGGCATCCGGTTGTGTCGAGCCCGAACCCGTCTCAAGAATTTGCATTATGAACTTCGATTTTAGCGAAGTGCGCCCCAGGACGGTGCATTCCGCAAGGCCGATTGCGGCGAAGGTGAGGCGTTCTCTGGAGTAAGCGGTGTCACGATTTGGCGTTGCTGCCCTTCATTCTGGAAATCGAATACCAGTTTTCCATCGCTTCCGCTGGCGGCTTCCCCTGTCCAGCGTTCGTCATTTCCGGAGGCATCCACCTGCGTAAGATGTATGTTCGGCCAGCCGTCGGCTAGCGTGAAGTTGAATATCCCGGCAAGATGATCGAAAGTGTCTTGCGGGGACAGAGCAATATTTGTGCCTGAGAATGTGCCCGTTGCCTGCACGTTGCGTAGGGTATCCGTGCCCAATCCTGAGGATTCAATTTGTCCGGCCGCGTCCAGAAGGCCGCCCTTGAATGGATAGCCGGTAACGCTGGAAGTGAAGCGGTAAGAAGGAGCGTCCCCCGCGAGTTCGATGATGCCGTGCCCCTGCAAAGAGCCTTGCGGCAGGTCGGATTGCAACGAGGTGACTCGAATGGTGTGGCCCTTCCAGGCGAACCGCGATTGAATGGAACCGATTAGGACCCCGCCTGCTGAAAACTGGGCTACATCCAGGCTACCTTCCAAATTGCGAGTCGCCAACCAAACAGGAGTTCGGCGCCGTGTGAAGTGCAGCCGTGTCCAGAGATTCGGTTCTCCCACACTAGGCCGAAGGAAGTCCTGAATTTCGGTGAGGTCGATGGCGGGGACTTGGAGACGCAAGCGCTCCGCCGGTCTTGCATCGGCACTATATCGATAGCTGGCCTTCAATACATGGTCCGCTAGCGTCGCGGACAGATTATCGATCTGAAAATCGGGACCGTGAAACGTGAGACGGCCCGTCGAATGCCGCAGTGGAGTAGCAACTCCTTGCGGAATCAGCGTAGCTCCGCTAAACAGCACCTGGCCGGACCATAGCGCCGGATCGGACGCTGTGTGCGTATAACTGATGCGCCCGTTTACCTGGCCTCCCGTGATCAGTCCCAGGACGGCATTCTCGCCAAACCAGGCCGCCGTCTCGCTTTTGAGCGTGTTTAAGGGAGCGTTCGTCAGGTGGAGTGTGGCGGCCACTTCGCGCGTGTCTGGAAAGTAGTCTCCACTCGCCCCAAGTCTGCTGCCCTCCGAGGTTTGAAAAGTGGTATCAGCGAGATGTAGGTGACCGGAGGAGATGTCGATGGCTGCGGTACCCGCCGTTAAAGGAGACGCCCCGGGTACAGTGGTCGCGAGATTTTCCATCGTGACTTTGCCAGACAGTCCGCCCTGTTCCGAGTCGCTGACCGTTCCGTCGAGCGTGCCGGTCAGAGAAAGATTGTCAGGCAGCGACAGGCCCATGCGCGAGGCAAGCGGCAACAGGTTTTGGGCAGGCGCTTTTGTGAAGCGCGTTGCAATCGTCCAATTGTTCGTTCTCAAAAAATCATCAACCTGCAGTTGAACATTAACGGGTGCCGGTCCGTTCGAGCGCGAGGGAGGAATGGTCGCGATGCTGAGACGATGGGCCAGTAGGTCGATGCCGCCGCCGTAGCGGATATGCCAGTCTTCGCCGCTGGCGGGAAGCAGATCCCAGCGGTGAACATCTTCCAGGCGGAGGTCGCCCACGATCCGCAGGCCGGTTGCCGGACCCTCAATCCGCATGTGAGAACTTACCGTGCCGTCGACGCCGGCCTCGTGGCCTTCAAACAAGGTGGTCATCTCGCCTAGGTTGCTGCGGTCGAGAGTCAGATCTGCTTCAAGCTGGTTCGCGGAAGGGCCTTTCGGCGCCAGATACCAGTTTGCGGTGCCGCGAAAATGGCCGAATCCGTTTCCCGCCCGGTCGGTGCGCGCCGGCGAACCGGAAAACTGCACATACAGCTTGCCGGAGCGTTCGGGATAGATGGATAGATCGGTTTCGGAAATATAAACCGTTGTCTTGCGCATTCCCAATTTGAAATTCAGGCGGCCACCGGAGACCTCCACGGCGGGAAACAGGTTGAGTGGAACGCGGCGAGGACTGCTGAGCCGCTCGATTAAGCTGACGACGTTCCATGTTCCATCACCTTTCTTCACCAGATTGAGCGCGGGATCGATCAGGCGCAGGCTGGAAAATTGAATACGGCCAAGCAGGAGCTTATCCAGCCTGACTCGCGCCTCTAGTGTCGGCACATACGCAAAAGGCTCGAGGCCGAAGCGTGGATCTTCCCCGATCGTGACATTATCGAGCGCGAAGCCTGGACCCGAGAACACGGTCAGGTGTAGCTTCTGGAATTGGACCGGGCGTCCCAGCGCGGTTTCCAACGCCTCCCGTATCTCCCCGGTGTATCGAGCCATCGTGATAAATGGCGCAATGAGCCCGGCGGCAATGACGAATAGTATGGCGATGAGTACGACTCGAACGGCGCGGCCGAATAACGATTTGACCGGATGTGTCACTTCATCAATGGGCATTAAGCACGAATTGCCTTGCGAGCTTTGCATCGAGACGTGTTCAGGGATTGATCCTCATTGTATTGTGCTTGAAAGATAGGATACACGGGCGAGGCTAGCAGGTTCAATCCCAAGGTAGCGAGTCGGGCTCCGGCTAGTGTGATGTTCCGCGAGTGTAGGCCATGCTATTCTCATCCCCGTGAATAGGGATGTTTCGCCGCAACTGGCGATGATTTTCGATATGGATGGGGTCCTGGTGCATTCCATGCCCATGCACATGGAGTCGTGGCGCCAGTATTTGAGGAACTTGGGCGTTGAAGTAGACGATCTGGAGCGCCGGATGCATGGCAAACGGAATCCCGAACTGGTGCGCGACCTTCTAGGCGAGGGTCTTCCCGAAGATGTGGTTGTGGAACACGGTGCGGCAAAGGAACGGCTGTTTCGCGAATTGATGCTGCAAGCCGACTTGAATGACTGCGAAATACCGGGCATCCTTGACTTCCTGAAGCGCCACCGGAACACGCCGAAGGCCATTGGCTCCAACGCTGAGCCTCCGAACATCCAGTTCATTACCGAGCGTTTCGGGTTGCGTCCGTATTTCGAAGTCATCGTGGACGGTTCGCAAGTGGAACGCCCGAAGCCTTTCCCCGATATTTACCTGGAAGCCGCCGCCAGACTGAAGGTGAAGCCGGAAAATTGTATCGTCTTTGAGGACTCGCAGACCGGAGCCGACGCAGGGCTGGCGGCCGGCATGCGAGTAGTGGCGGTGGAAACCACGCCTACCGATTTCGAAGGCGTTCATTTGCAGGTGAAGGACTTTCGCGATCCGCGGCTGGAATTGTGGCTTCGGGCGCAGCGGTCAGATAATTAAAGCCATTCGCCGTGCTCATCTCCGGAGAGGGCTCGATCGAGGTAGGAAGCTGCGCTGATTAACGCCAAGTGCGTGAGTGCTTGCGGGAAATTGCCGAGATGCTCGCCGCTGGGGCCGAGTTCCTCGGAATAAAGACCCAGGTGATTAGCGTAGCTGGTCATTTTTTCAAAGAGTAATCGGGCTTTATCGAGCTGGTGGGAGCGGGCGAGACATTCGACATACCAAAAGGAGCACGCGGTGAAGGTTCCCTCCGTCCCTTCCAGGCCATCGACCCGGTTAACGCTGCTGTCGTACCGGTAAACAAGCGCATCTTCGGTTAGATCGGACTCGATCTTTTTCATGGTTCCCAGCCAGCGCGGGTCAATCGGGCTAATGAAGCGGACCAGGGGCATCAGCAACGCCGATGCGTCAACGAAGTCGGCACCGATGTAGGCAACAAACGACTGCAATTTATCGTTCCAGAATTGCTCGAAAACGCTCTCATAAATGGCAGTACGCAGGACCTGCCAATCGTAAAACGGAGCGGGGAGGGAGCGCTTTTCGGCCAACCGAAGAGCCCGGTCGACGGCGACCCAGCACATTACCCGCGAGTGGAGAAACTGTTTGCGGCCTCCGCGGACCTCCCAAATACCTTCGTCGGGACTCGTCCAATTTTGCGCGACCCAGTTAACCAGTCCGCATATCTTTTTCCAGGAGTCGTACGAAAGCGCATTGCCGTACTTTGTTGCGAGATAGATGGCATCCATCAGCTCGCCATAAATGTCGAGCTGTAGCTGGTTGCTGGCCGCATTGCCGATCCGCACGGGTCCGGAGTTTTGATAACCGGCGAGATGTTCCAGCGTAATTTCGTCGAGATTCTGGTCTCCGTTGGTACGGTACATCACCTGCAGTGGGCCCTCCTTCGCGTCGACCGCCACACGGTCGCTGAGCCACGACATGAAGCGGCGTGCTTCCTCGGTGTAGCCGAGACGCATAAAGGCGTAAAGCGTGAAGGCAGCGTCGCGCATCCAGGTGTAGCGATAGTCCCAGTTGCGCGCGCCGCCCACACGCTCAGGCAAGCCAAAGGTAGGCGCGGCGATGATCGAGCCGTGCTTGCGGCTAGTAAGGAGTTTCAGCAATAAAGCGGAGCGGGTTACCATCTCGCGCCAGCGGCCCTTATAAGTCGATTTTGCGGCCCAGGCTCGCCAAAAAGCAGAAGTTTCCGCGAACGCTTTCTCGATCACTTTCCCACCGGCCTCACCGGACGGCGTGTCACACAGGCCGCACTCGAAGATGAAAGAAGTCTCCTGCCCAGCTTTTAACGAGAAGGTGGTTTCGACGTCGCCGCCGTTGACGCTCAGCGGAATGCTGCCGATCAGGCGAACGGGAGGGTAGTCACCGGTCTCGACGACAAACTCGACCACATGCTCTTCAATCTGTTTCGATAGATGTGTTCTCCGGCCGTAATCGAAGCGCGGACAGCATTCCAGCTTGAATTCAACCTGGCCTCTGACCGCGCGGGTCGTCCGGATCACGCGATGACGGTCCTCGCTGGGATCGACGGGCATGTAGTCGATGACCTCGGCAACTGCATTCTCGGATAGATAACGCGTGATGAGAATATTGGTCTCCGGAAGGTACATCTGCTTCCGGCGGCAACGATCCATATGAGGAACCACGGAGAAATATCCGCCTTTATCCGGGTCCAGTAGGGCGGCGAAGATGGTGGGAGAATCAAAATCAGGCAAACATAGAAAATCGATGCTCGCATGGGTACTGATCAGAGCGACGGTATGCAAATCGCCGATCACTCCGTAATCTTCGATTGGACATTTATTGATTCCGGGCACGCTTTTTTTAGACGCTCCGTCTCCGGCTCAAGATGTGCCCTATTTTTCCGGCCTGTTATGAGGGTGCCTCCCCTGTTACAATTTTCCTTTATGTTTATTGGTGTTGAGCACTTCGCGATCGCCTCGCCGAATCCGCGGACGCTGGCCGAATGGTATGCCTCCCACTTAGCGTTTCATATCAACTACGAATACGCCGGGAACTACTTCGTGAAGGCGCCCAACGGCGTCATGATCGAAATCATTCCCGCAAGTGGCGAACGCGGCGAAAACACCAGGCAGACTCCTGGAATGCGGCATATCGCCATTTCCGTAGATGATTTCGATGCCGCTCAGGAGGAGCTGAGGCAAAAGAACGTTGCCTTCGACGGAGAACCGTATGCAGCAGGAGGAAATCGCCTGGTGTTCTTCAAAGACCCCGATGGAAACCTGATTCACCTGATCGAGCGTACAAATCCGCTTCCCTAGAGTTTCGGCAGGAATATTGAGAAAGAATCCGGCTTGCTGAAGCGAGTCTTCAAAGCATTCGAATATCGCGATTTTCGGCTCATGTGGCTAGGGGCCTGCACATCCAGCATCGGAAGCTGGATGCAGATCTTGGCACAAGCTTGGCTCGTCTACAAGCTTTCGAACTCGTCGGTGTATCTGGGCCTTGACGCGTTTTTCGGGCAGATCCCAGTATTTTTGTTCTCTCTTTTCGGCGGAGTGCTGGCTGATCGCGCCAGCCGCCGGAACCTACTCATTGTTTCGCAACTCATCCAAATGACTTGCGCCTTCACGCTTGCAACATTGTGGTTCACTGGCGCGGTGCGTGTATGGCACATTCTGGCCCTGTCGTTCGGGGTGGGATTGGCACAGTCCTTTGGTGGACCGGCTTATTCAGCGCTAGTGCCTACGCTCGTGGACAAGAAAGACCTGAATAACGCGATCGTTTTGAATTCCATTCAATTCAACTTGGCACGTGTGGTTGGCCCGATGTTGGGCGGTATTGCTTTAAGCAAGTTAGGCCCTACTTGGTGTTTTGGGTTGAACGGACTATCGTACTTGGCCGTGATTACCTCCTTGCTGATGATCCGCCTGCGGTTCGTTCCACAGAAGGCAACGGTCTCCGTCCTTGAGAGCATGCGGGAAGGCATCGACTTCATACGCAAACGGGAAGGCATGGTGAGCCTGGTGGCCGTTGGGTTCTTCCTCACATTGCTTTCCTATCCCTTGATTACGTTCTTGCCCGTAATGGCGCGTGATGTGTTTCATGGCGGCCCGAATACTTTCACACTGTTTCTCTGCTTGTCGGGCGCGGGCTCGGTTAGCGGCGCTCTCCTGATCGCCGGCAATCAGAAGCAGGGGGGAATGGCCAAGCGGGCTCTCATTGTGATGCTCGCGCTCGGGTTGTTGATTATGGGATTCGGACTCTCCCGGAACTTGATTGTAAGCAGCACGTTGGTCTTTTTCGCAGGCGCCGCCCTGATGATCGTGTTTGCCTCGAACACTTCGCTGGTCCAGTTTTACGTCGAGGATGCGATGCGAGGGCGCGTAATGAGCGTTTACAATGTGGCCTTCCGCGGCGGTATGCCGATTGGCAGTGTTATTTGTGGCATTTTGATCAAACAGAGCTCGGCGCCGGTCATCATGGCGGTGAATGGTGTGCTCGTCGTCCTTTTTGCGCTCTATTTTCTTTTGGTCCAGCGCCGATTGGCCAAGCTGTAAGCGGTCGCGGTCTCAGCCGCTTTTACAATGGAGGCGGATGAGAAAATTTCTCTTATGTACGTTGGCCGCATCGGTCGCCCTAGCAGCCAGTGTTGGATCGAACGAGTTGAAGCAGGCGCGAGATCGCCAGGACCTTCCGGCGCTAGAGAAAATTATCGCTCAGGACGGAGACGCCGCCAAAGCGAACGAGAAATCGGCCGACGCGCAATACCGGCTCGCGCTCGCCAATTCGTACGCAGCCGAAGTCGCCATGGAAGTGCGGGATAAACGGAAGGCCGAAGCGTTTGCCGAAGCCGGAATAGATGCTGCGCAGAAAGCTGTAGCCGCGAATGAATCCGATGCGGAATATCATCGCGTGTTAGGCGGACTGTGCGGCCAGGTGATTCCCGCCAATCCGCTCTTTGGCGGATTGAAGTATGGCAAGTGCGCCCAGGACGAACTAAATAAAGCTATTCAGTTAAACGGCAACTTGGCATTGGCCTATGTTAGCCGGGGAGTTGGTTACACCTACTTGCCTGCATCGTTCGGCGGCGGAGTCGATCTCGCCTTGAAAGACTTCAATAAGGCTATTTCCCTCGATCCGAACTTAGCGGATGCTTATCTGTGGAAGGGAGTGGCGCTCCGTAGGGTTAGCCAGAATGCTGCTGCGCGGCAGGCCTTCCAGAAAGCGTTGCAACTGGATCCAACCCGCCTGTTTGCCAAGCAGGAGCTTGCCAAAACACCGGCATAGGCGGTGCGCGAAACATCTTCTATCGACCCGAAATCGAGATTCGTTTGCGCCCATAGGCGATCGCATCGAGTGACCAAGCGCCGGGACCAAGCAACGTCAAGCTCGATGCAATACCTGACGCCAGTAGAGACATCCAAAATTTCCCTGGGCTTGAAAACGCGATCCAGAGTTCGATTCCCACCGTTATCGCACCAGCGATCGGCGTCCAGAGCCCAATCAATAAAAAGGCTCCCGTCACATCCGCCACTATCGTCGGCAACCCGTGATCGAAGCCGGCGGCGTCCGTGTCACGCGGATATAGATCGTGAATCAGAAAGACAGAAATTGTCAATCGTAGAATAATCAGCCCTGCGCCGGGCCAACCATTCGCGAACGTTGAGAATAGGCGTTGCAGAGTGGTCCCGCTTCGAGACTACTGGATTACCGAGAAGGAAAGCAACCCCAAAAGAGCCGCAATCTTCACTCTTTTGAGTCGCCTACAAGCTAATGACGCCGCGTTTGATGCCGATCATGGCGGCGTGAGTCCGGTCGTTTGCATGTAGTTTGGACAAAATATTTTTTACACGGCTCTTAACCGTTTCCTCCGTGATCGAGAGGCGAGCCGCAATCTCCTTATTCGCATGCCCACCGGCGATTAAGCGCAAAACGTCGATCTCGCGCGCGGTCAGGGCGTCTTCTCCCGAGTGTTCCGCAAGTTCCGCGGCCAACGAAGGAGACATTGTCTTGCGCCCGGCGTTTACGGTTCGAATCGTCTCCAGCAGTTCCTTATGCAGAAGATTTTTCAAGAGATATGCTCGCGCGCCGGCCTCCATCGCGTGCAGGACTTGAACATCGCCTGAGTAGGTTGTAAGAACGATAATACGAGCATCCGGCGCGTTTTGCCGAATGGCGATAATGGCTTCGACCCCCGTTTTCTCCGGCATCTGCAAGTCCATCAGCGTAATGTCGGGAGCATGCTTCCGGAACTGCTCGATGCCTTCACGCCCATTTGCCGCCTGGCCGACGATTTCCATGTCCGGCTGACCATCGATGAGCGCTGCGATTCCTTCGCGTAGAAGAGGATGATCGTCCACTACGAGGATGCGAATCGCTCGCCGATCAAGGGCCGGAGCGTCGATTTGGCTTGCGCCCGAACTCATTTCCCATCTCCTCTCTCCGGGACTGTCATACGAGCGGCGGCGTCACCCGATGTCTTGTAAGCGATGGCGCCGGGGACCGTCACCTCAACCTCGGTGCCCTGGCCGACTTCACTCCAGAGCTCGAAGTGGCCGCCTATACTTCGGGCGCGCTCCCGCATGCCCGGCAAGCCCCAGTGTCCAGCGCGCCCCCTGCCAAAAAGGAGTCTCGGATCCATGCCGATTCCATCGTCGCGTACGCGTAGCCGCAACATCCGCCTGCTATACCGTATATCGACTTCGATTTGGCTGGCTCGGGCGTGACAAAACGCATTCGACAATGCCTCCCGTGTGATCCGGTAAAAATTATCCTGCACGGTTGGATGCACATGCCGAGGCGTACCTTCCACCAGAACACGGAACTTGGCTGGGTCGTTGCTACCCGTCGTATTGCCGTTATCCGCCTCGAGTTCCCGGCCCATCAGAGTAAGAGTCTCAACCAAGCCGTTACTGCTCATCTGGCTGCTTCGTAATTCCTGAACAGCATCCCGGCCTTCCGTGATGGCGTTGGCAGCCCGATCGATGGCAATCTCAAGTGCCTCCATGGCTTGCGTCGGTCGTGTCGGGAGCATATTTCGAACGGCTTGGAATCGGAGGATCAGTCCATGGAAGCTTTGAAGTAACGTATCGTGCAAGTCCCGTGCGATGCGAGTTCTTTCGGCAAGCCGCTCCTCATAGCGAAGTTGAACTTGCCGACCTACTTGACGAAGCCGGAGTCGATAGAGGCCGCTCAACGTAAGCAACACGGCAACGATAGTTAAAACTCTGAACCAACTCGTCTGATAATAAGCCGGCGCAACGGTAAACTCGTAGTTGGCTCCAGCCATGTTCCACGCTCCGTCGTCGTTGCAGGCGATCACTCGAAAACGATAACCACCGGGAGGCAATTGGGAATAAAAAGCCTGTCGCCTGGCGCCTGCTTGCTGCCACTCCTCATCGAAGCCTTCCAGAATGTATCGAAACCGAACGCGCTCCGGCATCGACAAACTGAGAGCGGTGTAGTTAATCGCAAGGTTTTGAGTGCGGTTCGGCAGAGTAAGCCGCTTCGAAACTGAGTACGTTTTGTCATCGGCTTTCACCGACTGAACGAGAACCGTTGGGATAATGTGGTTTGTTGGAATATGTTCCGGGTCGATCCAGACGAGGCCGGAAGAAGTAGTAAACCATAAAGTTCCGTCGGAGCTTTCGACCGCGGACGGCAGCCGGCTGATCGATAACGAGGCTCCAGGCATTCCGTCGAGGGCGTTGAACATGTCGAGTCGAACGTGATAGCGAGTGTCCTGCTTGAATTTGTTTATCTCTATATGGTCAATACGGGCAATTCCCGATCGTTGGTTTAACCATAGGTCGCCATTTGATCGCTCGACGATCCCGCTGATGTCCTTTAGTTCTTCCGTCGCTGTCGTCAATTTGAAAAACCGGGTACCGTCGAATCGTTGTAAACCCGACGTGCCGCCGATCCATACATTTCCCTTCTTTTCCGAGATAGCGGTAACGCTCCCAACCTTTAAACCCTGTTTCGAGGAGAATATTTTTACATGACTTTCTTTAAGCAGGGCAATTGCACCCTGTTCATAACCGAACCACACACGCCCAAGCGAATCTGTGTAAGCGACAAGAGGAGTAGAACGAGGCAAACCGGAAATCCCCCCCAGTCTTGCCCATTTATCGTCCGCCAGCCGGAACATTTCACCTTGATGGATTGCAACCCAGAGATCGCCTAAGGGACCGATGGTGATTGCTTGAATCGCTCTGAAGTGAGGAATATTCGGAGGTAGGGGAACACGGAAAAAGTGATTCTTAGAAAACTTCCAAAGTGCATTGAGACCTCCCAGCCAGAGGGTCCCTGCTCGATCGCGATAAGCGCAGGAAAGAAAGGCCGGGGCTGCCCTCACCGATTCCGCCCCATTTCTTGAGACGTGCAAGATCCCGGGAGACACGGCGCCGGTGCTTACAAAGATTCCTCCTCCATCGGCCGGTGACATGACAATACCCTCTGCCCCGGAAGGAAGAGCAACGGAGTTGAGTTTAGCGCGGCGAAATCGATCCAGTCCACCGGTCGTGGCTACCCAGACGTCATTCTCTGCATCTTCAAGAATTTGATCGCCTTCATTCGAGGTCATCCCGTCAAGCCGAGTGAAACGATCCTGGTTGGAGATGGTTTCCAATCTTGAATAGGGAGAGGACATCGCGGGCGCCGGCAGTCGCCACACTCCATTGGAAGTGGTGGCAACCCACAACATTCCTTTACGATCTACGGAGATAGCAACGGACCTGAGGGCGAGAGGCGACCCCCTCAGAAATGAATTGCCCGGAGTCAGCAGAAATGGAATAATCCGCCCTTTGATCCCGGTAGTCAATAAAACCCCGTCCTGCGTCTCGGACATGCTAACTACGTCGCTGAAACGAAGTCCTGTTGGACGAAATCGTCGTTCTCCCCGTCGTAAATAGACTAAAGTCGAACCGGAGGATACCCAGAGAGTGCCTTGGTGGTCAACGAACGCGTCCTCTGCTCGCGAAGCCGGAAAGTTCCAGTCCGTTCCGACGTGATCCCAATGCGATCCGTCAAAGCGTTTGAGACCCAACTCGGTTGCCGCCCATGTGGATCCCGTGAGATCCCTCACAAACCGGTACACAATGCCTGCGCCTAGGCCATCTTTCTTGCCGAAGTTTGTGAGTCTTCCGTCTTTTAGCAGGCTTGCGCCTCGGTTTAGATAACCGATCCATAAACTGCCATCGGGTTGAGCTAACAGCGCGGTGACGATATCGGAGGGGAAGACTGGCCCACTCTGAGGTTGAAACTGCTCGAATCTGACTCCATCGAACCGGTACAGGCCGCCCTCTGTAGCGATCCACAGATAACCGTCGGTTGTCTGGGCCAAGTCGTTAATATTCGGTGGAACCCCATCCCTGACGCCCCAGCCGGTATGATAAATCCCCGCGAAAGAGCTGGCTAACCTCAGTTCCGTTGAATGAAGGGGCATGCAGAACAACAAGGCCAACAGCCAGAGACCCGGAAAAAGCGCAATGCTCAAGCCGGTTGTTTTTGGACGTCCTGTTGTTTCCGTCATATCGCAACGAAGGGGCCAAATTAGCGCAGGGTTTCATTTGGAACCGACCGAGTCTAACACACCTGCAACGTGAACGGGTTAACTTGCGACAGGTTTGAGGCCAAGCTTTAATCCTCAAAAGAGTAAGTTTTCGCAACACCATCGAGCCTGCTTGTGGACCCTATCGAGTGTTGATGGCGAGCCCTATCCAAGTCACAATTCGTTTAGGTAAACAGAACCGAGGAGGCAAGAAAATGCCTAGTTGTATTGCCGTTAACATCAAGCGATCGGACCGAACAGATAGATCGATTTCTGTGGCCATGGGCAGGATTTTCAACGTGGCCCTGCTTTTGACCGGCGCCGCGACTTCAGCCGAACATGCGGTGATCGAAGCCCTTTCATCGCTTGATCCCGAAACAGTAACCGCCGAAGCACTGCTGCGCGCAACCATTGCTATGTCGGTTAGACACGCCGAGATTTACGATGCTGAATTCAACAATCCCGAGGCTGATTACCCCGCTCTGCCGATCGAGTTGCGAAACGTTCTGGAAATGGAACCGGCGCTTCGGCAATGCTTCGTGTTGCGAGTCCTGCTTGGCTTGCCCGTCGAAGTCTGTGCGAGTTTGCTGCGACTGAACAAATGTCAGATTGCCGCCAACGTTTGTGTAGCGATGCAATCGTTGGCCAACACAAGAGAGAACGAACAATGGACTGCGAAGCATGCCTCGTTCGAGTCATATTCGAGGCCACTATCTAGTGAATCGCGAGACTCCATCTAGGGTTTCAAGCGCGGGCGATTTCCATCAGGATGAAGTTGTGATCCACAAGGCGCGGGAGAGAGAAATTATGGTGACGATAAACAAAGAACAAAAACTCTTTACGCCGGTGCAAATCGGTGCAATCGAACTGAAGCATCGCGTCGTCATGGCTCCGCTGACCCGATCGCGGTCCATGCAGCCCAATTCCATTCCCGGCGATCTCATGGCTGAGTATTACGTTCAACGGTCTTCCGACGGTGGACTCATCATCGGCGAAGCCACCAATATCTCGGTCACCAGCCGTGGATGGCTGGGCGCCCCTGGGCTCTACTCCGACCGGCAGGTCGAAGGCTGGAAGAAGGTCGTCTCCGGCGTCCACGCCAGAGGTGGTCACATGTTTGCGCAGCTTTGGCACACGGGCCGTTCTTCTCACGTTCAAATGACCGGTGGCGAGATGCCGGTCTCGGCTTCCATCGATCCGGCCTATTGGCAGAATCCATCCCACCTGGTTTCCACTCCCAGCGGCTGGATTCAACCGTCACCGCATCGGGCGCTTACCGTAGCTGAGATCGAGGGGATTGTCCAGGACTATCGCAGGGCAGCGGAACGGGCCATGGATGCAGGTTTCGAGGGCGTGGAACTGCACGCCGCGAACGGGTACCTAATGGATCAGTTCCTGCAAGACGGCAGCAACAAGCGAACGGACGAGTACGGCGGTTCTATTGAGAACAGGTCGCGCTTCCTGATCGAGGTGATCGGAGCGATGACCTCAGTGTGGGGGAGCGATCGCGTTGGAGTTCGCGTCGGCCCGGGCGGCGCCTTTAACGGCATGTCGGACAGCAACCCACAAGCGCTGTTCAAGTACGTTGCAGAACAACTAAACCGGTTCGGTCTCGCTTATATGCACATTATCGAGCCGCGCGTCAAGGGGAATGTCGTTGTCAAGGAGCGCCAGGGAGCAATTGCAGCCGAGCAGATGCGAATGATTTTTTCGGGCAAGATCATTGCTGCCGGCGGTTTCGAGCCCGCCACCGCCGAGGCGATCCTGGAAAGCGGCACAGCCGACGCGGTGGCCTTCGGCCGTCATTTCATCTCTAATCCCGACCTGCCCCGCCGCATTAAGGAGAGGCTTCCTATCGCGGATTACGATCGCAACACTTTTTATACATTCGATGCGCATGGCTACACAGACTACCCGTTCTATAACGGGCAGCGGCAAAGCGTAAGCGCGGCGATTGCGAAACAGTGAACAATTAACTTATTTTTCAAAAGGAGAAAGTATGAACAACAACGTAAATGTGATGTTAGTGCATGGCGCCTGGGCCGATGGCTCTTGCTGGAGCAAGGTGATCCCTCTGCTGGAGGCGAAAGGATTGAACGTGACAGCGGCGCAGATCCCGCTGACTTCGCTCGAGGATGATATCGCGGTGACGCGTCGTCTTCTCTCGATGCAGACGGGCCCCACGGTTCTGGTCGGGCACTCGTACGGAGGCGCCGTGACCACTGGCGCGGCCACCGGGGCTCCCGACGTCAAGGCCTTGGTCTATATCACGGCTTTCGGCCTCGACGAAGGAGAGAGCCTCGATTCGCTGAGCAAACAAGGTCCGCCGTCGCCTGGTTCCACGGCGATACGGCCCGACAACAACGGTTTCCTTTGGATTGACCGGGACCGCTTCCACGAGGCGTTTGCCGCCGATGCGACTCCCACCGAGGCTGCCGTCATGGCCGCGGCACAGAGGCCGCTAAGCGTCGCGAGCTTCACCGCAAAGGAAGGCGCGCCGGCCTGGAAGACGATTCCTTCCTGGTATCTCGTGAGCACAGAGGACCAGATGATCCCACCGCCGGCGCAGGAATTTCTGGCCAAGCGGATGGGCGCTACGGTGCGGTCTGTCCCGGCAAGCCACGCCTCCTTTGTTTCGCATCCGCGCGAGGTCGCCGACATCATCGCGCTCGCGGCGGATTCTCTCGCGCCGGAACCTCACAACCTCGCAGTAAGCGCAAGGTGATTCCCATGAACAATTCCTATAAAGCAGTAGAAGTGACCGCTCCCGGGAAATTCAAATTAGTGGAGCGGCCCGTTACGGAACCGGGTCCTAGGCAAGTCCGCATTCGTGTGGAAGCCTGCGGTGTTTGTCACAGCGACTCCGTCACGGTCGATAACTTATTTCCAGGGATTAGATATCCGCGTGTGCCGGGTCACGAAATCGCCGGCCGGATCGAAGCCGTCGGAAAGGGCGTCGTGAACTGGGAGGTGGGCCAAAGCGTCGGTGTCGGCTGGTTCGGCGGCGAGTGCGGCCACTGCGAACCCTGCCGGCGCGGTGACCTGGTCAATTGCGTCAATCTAATCATCTCCGGCGTCACGACCGATGGCGGCTACGCGGAAATTGTCATCGCCGAGGCGCGAGCGCTTGCGGCCGTTCCGCGGGAGCTTCCTGCCGCGGACGTCGCTCCACTCATGTGCGCGGGCCTCACCACCTTCAACGCGCTCCGCAACGCAAACCTCCGCGCTGGAGATCTAGTAGCCATCCAAGGTATTGGGGGTCTCGGTCATTTGGCTGTGCAGTTCGCGCACATGATGGGATTTCGCACCCTGGCAATTCAGCGGGGCAAGGAAAAGGAAACCCTGGCGCGACAGTTGGGGGCAAGCGAGTATATCGACAGCACTGAGCAGAATCCCGCGGAGACCCTTCTCAAAATGGGCGGAGCGAACGCGATTCTCGCTACCGCGGCCAGTGGAAAGTCCATGGGCCCTCTCGTAAGAGGACTTGCCCCGCGTGGCAAGCTCCTCGTGGTTGGCGTTTCCGCCGAGCCTATCGAAATCAATGCGTCACAACTCATCTTCGGCATGAAAACTGTTCAGGGTGAAAACGTAGGGACACCCATTGACGAGGAAGACACATTAAAGTTCAGTGCTCTTCAGGCTATCCGTCCCATGATTGAGACCATGCCTCTCGAAAAGGCGCCTGAAGCCTACGCGCGCATGTTGGACGGCAAAGCAAACTTTCGCATGGTACTGACCATGGCCCCTCAATAAGGAGTCCCCAATGAACGAATTACTGAATTTAGCCGTAAGGGCGCACGGTGGTCTTGAGCGCTGGAACAGAGTGAACTCGATGAAAGTAGACGCGTCGATCACCGGCGCCATCTGGTTCGTAAAGGGAAAAGGCGACGTTCTGAAGAATGTTGTCTTAACCGCGGAGACGAAGCGGGAACGCCTTACCGTGGACTTTCCTGGCCAGGATAAACGATGGATCTTCGAGCCGACCCGTATCGTCATGGAAAAGAACGATGGCACGCTGATCGATGCGCGCGACGACCCGGGGAAATCTTTCGAGGGTCAGCAAAGGGAGACGCCCTGGGATGACTTTCATGTCGCCTACTTTGTGGGCGAAGCGTTGTGGACGTATCTCAATACTCCATTCCTTTACACTCACGAAGGGTTTGCTAGCGAGGAGATTTCTTCGATCGAGGTGGACGGCGAAACGTGGCGGCGTTTAAAGGTGACCTTTCCGGAGTCCGTGAAGAGCCACACTCGCGAACAGATCTCCTGCTTCGGCCCTGACGGTCTGTTGCGGCGGCACGACTATACCGTGGACATTCTCGGAGGCGCAACAGGACTCAACTACGCATTTGATTATCGTGACGTCGATGGAATCATCGTCCCGACCAAACGTCGAGTATATGCCTACGAAGGGGACTATCAGCTTGTCAAGGAGCCGCTGCTGGTAGCGATTGACATGGGCGAGGTCACGCTCGCTTAGCGCTTTCTCGCCATCCGGCCACAGAGTTCCAAGGAGAGTGCTTTCCAATGCCGATCGACAACCTTTTTAAACCGCTTCGGCTCGGCGCCGTCAAACTGCCGAATCGAATTATCATGGCGCCTCTCACCCGCATGCGTGCCGGGGCGGACCACGCGCCCACCGCTTTGAACGCTGAATACTACGCGCAGCGTTCTTCCGCGGGACTCATCATCTCGGAAGGAACTGCAATCAGCGCGCAGGCGCAAGGTTATCCCAACGCTCCAGGTATTTACACAGCCGCCCAGATTGCCGGCTGGCGCGCCGTAACCAATCGCGTCCACGCCCGCGGCGGCCGGATCATCATGCAGATCGCGCACAATGGAAGGAACTCTCACTCTTCGCTGGCGTCGAGTGGGGAGCTTCCTGTCGCGCCCTCGGCCATTCCTCCCAACATTCCTGCCCTGACGAAAGACTTTCAACAGGTGCCCGCGGAAACTCCACGCGCGCTGGAGGCTGCCGAAATCCCGGCCATCATCGAAGCGTTCCGTCAGGCCGCACTGAACGCAATGGAGGCCGGATTCGATGGAGTGGAGTTGCAAGGCGCGAACGGCCATCTGATCGAGCAGTTCCTGGAGAATGGAACCAACCAGCGCACGGATACCTACGGTGGGCCAAAGGAGAACCGCGCTCGATTTCTCCTGGACATCGTCGGCGAGGTGATCTCCGCAATTGGGTCGCAGAGGTTTGGCGTACGTCTCTCACCTTTTGGCCAGTATGGTGGAATTCACGATAGCCATCCTCTTGAGCTGTTCACCTTCGTCATCAAGGAACTCAGCAAACGCCGAATCGCTTATTTGCACCTGATCGAGGCTCGGGGTTCGGAGATCGGCTTGACCGATGAACTCCACGAAAACGCACGGAATAATGCTGCATTGTTCCGTCCTGTTTTCGACGGGCCGCTGATTTCAGCAGCCGCGTACACGCCCGAGAGCGCGGCAGAGACAATCGAGAAGAAGCATGCCGATGCCATCGCCTTCGGCCGCCTTTTTATCGCGAATCCAGACCTAGTCGAGCGGATCGGAAACAACAAGCCGCTAAATCTGCCCGATCGGTCGACGTTCTATGGCGGCGGAGCTCATGGATATACCGACTACAAGGTTCTTGGAGTGGCAGCATGAGCCGATCTGAGCAAGCGCGGACAGTTGCGCGGTCCAGTTCGACTCTGGGAGCGATCGCTTCGCGGCTCGTCGGAGTCTGGACGCTGGTGGGCTATGCGGATGAACAGGAGGGGCACGAAGACAGCTTTCCGTTTGGCCCTGCGCCGACGGGCTTTCTTATTTATACGTCGGATGGTTTTGTATCGGCGCAACTGATGAAGCCGGGACGCTCCCTGCTCCAATCGCACGACTGGTACGGAGGAACATCGGAGGAGTATCGAAAAGCCGCAAGCGGATACATTGCGTATTGCGGAATGTACGAGGTGAATGAGGAGAGCAAGACCGTCACGCACATCCCGTTTGTTGCGCTCCTGCCCAATCTGGTTGACCAGGAACAGCTCCGCTCGGTGACATTAAGGGGCGAAAGACTTACGCTGCGAGCCGCCGTGGGACCAGTCGAGAACGGGGTTGCCGTAACTAGTCGCCTGGAGTGGCGACGAGCCGAGGGCTGATCGAATGAAAACAACAGAGATAAGACTATGACACAAACAACTTCCGAAAAGAACAAAGCGATTGTTCTCGAAGCCTTCGACACGCTCTTCAACAAGCGCGATTACGATGCCGCCGAGCGTTTTTGGTCCCCCAATTACATTCAACACAGCGCCCACATCGCGCCGGGACGAGAAGGGCTCTTCAACCTCGCCAAGGGCCTGCCTGCCTCCTTGAAGCACGAGCCGGGTGTAATCGTGGCCGAGGGCAATTACGTTATTCTGCACGGCCGCTTCTCCGGCATCGGTCTCCCCTCGAATTGGATTGCGGCCGACATTATTCTCCTGAAAGACGGCATTCTGGTCGAGCACTGGGACGTGATTCAGGACGAAGCGACACAAGAACAATCGAAGAGTGGAAGGCCGATGTTCGGCGCGAGCTTTCCGGCAGCTCAGGGTAGGGCCTGAAAGAAAATTCTTATATGACTCAGGAGGACTGGGAGGCATCCCGCGTAGTCACTTCCCATGGATCGGCATTCCTCAATGAGCCACTTGTGCACATTGTTTTGGTTCTTTCTTTTCGACGAGATTCGTCAACGCGGCCAAGCTTTCCACATAACTCCGGGCTCTCGGCGCGAAGGCACTCTCCATTTATGGGCCCTTCCGAACATGCAACGGCATGAATTTGCTTCGAACGCGCCATTCAGCCGTCGAGATTGATGCCGAGCTTCTTCAACTCCTCCGAATAGTAGCGCTTGTGCAAGAGTTCGTACTCTTCGCCGCCTTCGGCGATGTCGCGCTTTTGCGTGCGAATCTTCTGGCGTGCCGCTTGGTCGATGCGCTCCTCAAGCTGGAGGATGTCGGTCAGCTCACGGACCATCGCCAGCCGCAAATCGTTTGCGTCCTTGCGCACGCGGAAATCCCGCGACTTGCGCACTGCGGCCACAATCTTGTGCGACAGGTCGTTTACCTTGTCGCGCGACAACTTCATGGGATCGTTCGTGTCGCGGCCCGAAGCTCGGACGATCTTCCGCTGCGCCAGCAATTGATTCTTGATCTTGCGGAACATCTCCTGGTAAGAAACGTTCTCCCGCCGCATGTAGTCGCTGTACTGATCCAGTATGTCGCGAACTTCGTCGTTGAGCTTGTCTTCGGTCGCTAGATCTTCTTCAATCGCCGCCGCGATGATCTCCGCGGCCGCGGTGGGACTCGACGTTTCGAAAGCAGCAGGGGCAAGCCGGCTCACCAGTTGCCGTGAGATGTAGTCGATGAATTCTCGCGCCAGTAGCATTCCAGCGCTAGTTTAACAGCGTTAGGTTTAACAACTGAACATGCCAGGTAAGCTGTCCTGGCGATTCGATCCAGGCTTGCTCGAAGCGCTTGCTCCTAACGCGAGATCGCGGATGTCGTCCTCTGCAGTACCGACATGGTGTGCCGGTAGCGGTTGCGGTCGGCCAGCATCGGAATCAGCCGCACCCAAAGACAACACCCGCTGGAAGAGTGCGCGATTACGCCCGTCTGGTCAACTCATCATTCCGGTTGTTCGTTTGTGATCGTCAGCACCGACTGCCTCATAAGGATAAACGGATCGAAAGGGTTACCTTTTCTACCGGACCGGTTTACGAATATATTTATTAGGATTGACAAGATTTATGATTTGAAGAATACTGACCCTGTTCAAGCAACTAAAGTAGAACAAAAATAGCTTTTATTTCGTTAGCTAACGTATTGAGATTCACGTTTAGTACCGTTGCAGTGATAGCACTTCTAAGCTCGCTTGCCAGGATACGTTGCATTTGTTGAAAGGGAAAGGATATCGAGTCGCCACTCTTCGGCCAAACTCTTGATTGTTGACATGACCGGATCGGGCATCCTTGCAGCAGTTTTTTGTTTGGGTAGCCCCTTGCTCCTGTACACTCAATCGCTGCCGAATGAAGACGTAAAAGAGCACCTGGGGGGTGCCGCGATAGAAGGACGTGTGTTGGACAAGGTTAGCGACGTTGCGTTGCCAAACGTTATGGTGCAGGCTCGAACCGCGCGTCGACACATGGAAGCGATCACCGATTCGAATGGACGGTATGCCATCAAGGGCATTCCTGAGGGGCAATACGTGGTGGTTGCTATTAAGGGCTGCTGCGGAGATGTAAAACATCTTTCCGTCCACAATGGAGCATTATTGAATATCGACCTACGACTGCCGACGCCCTCATCGGTATCGGGGCATATTTTTTCGGAAAACAAGACAGCGGCAGTAGATGTTACTGTCTCACTTTGGAGAATAGGCAGTTTCGAGGGTCTCCCGACGCTGTTGTATCAAGGAAATTCGAAAACCGACAAGACAGGTAATTACAATATTTCCGGTCTTCCGAGCGGCCGGTATTACATAGTAGCCTCGCGAGGGCCGCTCGTGCCCAGAAAGCGTCAAACAATAAGTAAGTCTATTCAGCAGGCGAAGTTTCGCGAGTCGATCCGGCGTGATGTCGTTACGTATTATCCCGGCAGTACTGATGCGGACGGTGCTATGCCGATCCCGGTGAAGGAGAGCAGCAACGTTAGTGATATTGATTTGAAACTCATGCGCGCCAGCACTTACTGCGTTGATGCAGTGCTTCCCACATCCGCGCGGACCGGTATTTCCGTCTATCAATCCTTTCCGGAAGGAAACGTTGTGTTGGGCAACGACTCGATCCAGGGAGGCGGCGCCATCGAGGTTTGTGATTTGACGCCGAGCACCTATCATCTAAACGCAAGCATATTGCCTGAACCGGGGAAACCCTTCTTGAAGATCGCCGAAGACGAATTCAGTATCGATCATGAGGACGTAGATATCGGGACACTTATTGAGGTGCGCGTAATATAGCGGAACAAATGGAGGCTGGGCGGGTTCTTATAGATATGGGAAACCCGCGTGGTGTGGCGCGCGACTTCGATGCGCTGGAAGCGCGGCGCATGAGCGCCTTGGGGCTGATGCGCGAGGGTCTCAACAATAGTCGGATTGGCCGCCAGTTGGGGGTCGCCAACCAAACCGTGAGCCGCTGGCGCAAGGAGTATAGCGCAGGGGGCAAGAAGGCTCTGGCGCAAGCGGGCCGCGCCGGACGCAAACCACGGCTGGACGACAAGCAAACCAAAGCGTTGACCGGTAGACTGCTCGCCGGTCCCGAGAAACTGGGCTACGAAACACCACTTTGGACCTGTGAACGGGTAGCCCATCTGATTGCGCAGGAGTTCGGCATTCGCTACCATCCCGGCCACGTTTGGCGTATTTTGCGCGGCTTGGGCTGGAGCCCGCAACGTCCCGTGGGCCGGGCATTGGAACGGGATGAGAAAGCGATTCGGGAATGGAAACGCATCACCTGGCCCGCTGCTAAAAAAAAGCACTCACGGAAAGCCGCACCCTTGTCTTTATTGACGAAAGCGGATTAACCCAGAAGCCGCACCGCTGCCGCACTTGGGCTCCACGCGGCCAAACGCCCCTCCTGTTTCATCATTTCAACTGGAAGAACTTGTCGCTGATCGCCGGTCTCAGCCGCTGGAACCTGCACTTCGAACTGTTTGCCGATACGGTGAAAAGTCCGCAGGTGGTGATCTTCCTGGAAAAGTTGTTGCGTGTGATTCCCGGCAAGCTGCTGATTGTCTGGGACGGCTTGGCCGCGCATCGCAGCCGGTTCGTGAAGGATTTTCTAGCGGGCTTGCAAGGAAGAATCCATGTGCTTCGCCTGCCAGCCTATGCGCCGGAACTGAATCCGGTCGAATACATCTGGGCGCATCTGAAGCAGCACGAGTTACCCAACGTCTGCGCCAAGGATCTCTGGAGCCTCGGCGACATCGCACGTAGCCGCCTCAAACGCATGTGCCGCCGCAAGCCGCTCTTGATTGCCTGCTGGAAGCAGTCTTCGCTCAGCTTTTGATCACACTATATTATGCGAAGTTCAATAATCTATTACCGACGATAAGCATTATTGGACACGTGGAAATCATTGGCAACAAGGTAGATAAGTTCCCGGACGGGATCATGATTCAAGTTACTCCATACCAACAATCGCGATATTCGGGTGAAGATACGATAACGACGGTTACATCATCGGGAGAGTTTTCATTGCTCAGGACCTTTGTCCGTTTATATACTCTCAACGTTCTCCGTCTTCCCAAGGGGTATTACCTGAAGTCGGCGATGATGGGCAGTGAAGATGTCACTGTGAAACCATTCAAACCTGGCAGCGGTGATCTGGATATCACTTTGGAGAACGATGCTGCCGAAGTGACTGGGTCGGTAACGGATGGCGATCATCATTCAGTCGCCGACTCTCTAGTTCTGCTGACAGCCAATCCTCTGCCGTTTCGGACAGAAAGAGGACAGATCCTTGTTGCTCAAAGCGATCAAAATGGGGAGTTTACGTTTCCAACCGTGCCTGCGGGAAAACATCTTTTATTTGCAATTCGCGACAGTGGAAATGGAGGGCAGAATCTCGATTTTCTTAGGACATATGGCGGGAAACCCGAGGAAATCGAGACCAAGGCCGGCGAGAGTAAGTCCGCGAATCTTGTTATGACTCAGGATGGGTACTAGCAAACGGTCCGCCGGGAACGTGAGCATTGTCGGCGCGACGTGTGGCATCGTCACTTCAGTTGCGGATCTGGGAAACCAAGCTGCGCCGTTATTTTCGGTGCGCATTCTAAATTCAACCGAGCCGTTTCGCCGTACCTATACCGATCAGACTCGACGAATCCTTGCTAACTGAATTGTCAGGACAGATTACTGATGTGTTACCCTCGTCCGTCGTGAGACTAAATCGGATCCTGGCACTGTTCTCTATCGCGGCTGCTCTACAGGCACAACAGCAAGCTTCGCCATCGAACACTGCCGTACTCGAAGTGCAGGCCGGTAAGTCCGTTGCCAAGGTCAGCCCCATGCTGTATGGACTGATGACCGAAGAGATCAATCATTCCTACGATGGCGGACTGTATGCCGAGCTCATACGCAATCCCACACTGCATGACGATCCCGATAAGCCTGTGCATTGGTCAGTCGTGGTGGGCTCCGGCTCCCAAGCGTCCATCGAGATTGATAAATCGACCGGACCGAGCAAAGCTCTTCCCAGCAGCCTGAAACTGACGATAGAACAGGCCGACGAATCTCACCAGGCGGGCGTTGAAAACGAGGGGTTTTGGGGTATTGCGGTGCGACCCAATACAACCTACAGCGGCTCGTTTTATGCCAGGAACGGCAGTGCGCCGATAGGGCCGCTCACGGTGAGCCTCGTAAATAATTACACGGGCAAAACCGAGGCAAGCACTACGGTTCAAACATCGGGCACTGATTGGAAGCCGTACACATTTGAATTGAAAACCGGTACGGTCGAGACCTCATCCGCAAATCGTCTGGTGTTGACGTCAGGGCACCCCGGTACGATGTGGCTCGATCTAGTCTCGCTGTTTCCGCCGACCTACCAGGATCGTCTGCACGGCGACCGCATCGACTTGATGGAGAAAATGGCGGCAATGCATCCCGCATTCCTTCGCTTTCCAGGTGGCAATTACCTGGAAGGCAATCGCATCGACGAGCGTTTCGAGTGGAAGAAAACAATCGGGCCGCTGGTCGATCGTCCCGGACACCCAAGTCCCTGGGGTTATTGGTCGACGGACGGGATGGGATTGCTGGAGTTCCTCGAATGGTGCGAAGATCTGCATATGAAACCGCTGTTGGCGGTGTATGCGGGTTATTCGCTGCAGCAGGAGCATGTTGAGCCAGGTCCGCAGCTCGAACCCTATGTGCAGGACGCGCTGGAGGAGATTGAGTACGTTACCGGAGACCCGACTTCGCAGTGGGGCGCGGCACGGGCGCGCGATGGACACCCGAAGCCGTTCCCGCTATCCTACGTCGAAATCGGCAACGAGGACCAGTTCGACAAATCCGGCAGCTATGACGGCCGCTTCGCGCAGTTCTACGACGCGATCAAAAAGAAGTATCCGAAGCTCCAGCTTATTGCAACCGCTAAAGTGAAGAGCCGGACGCCTGACGTGATCGACGACCATTTCTACGAGAGCGCCGAGCACTTCTTCAACGACACGCACCATTACGACCAGACCAGCCGCAGTGGTCCGAAGATTTTCGTGGGCGAATGGGCCACGCGGGAAGGATCACCCACGCCGGACTTCAACGCCGCACTGGGAGACGCGGCCTGGATGACTGGAATGGAGCGGAACAGCGACGTTGTCATCATGGCAAGCTACGCCCCGCTGCTGGTGAATGTGGACCCCGGCGCGATGCAGTGGCAAACCGATTTGATTGGGTTCAACGCTCTGAATAGCTACGGATCGCCCAGCTACTACGCGCAAGTGATGTTCAGCCAGCACATTGGCGATGAGGTGATTGCCGCAAAACTCGAAGGCGCTGGACCCCGCCTCTTCTATTCCGTCACCCGGAACTCGGGGAACGGTGTCATGGATTTAAAGATTGTGAACGCCTCCTCCACGCCGCAGCCGCTGAATATCGATTTTCAGGGCGCATCCAGTATTGGCAGCACCGGAACGCTGACTAGCCTCAGCGCTACAAATCCCAAAGAAACGAACAGCATCAACGCGCCGGCCAAAATTGCGCCGATGGAAACCACAATTCAGACCAGCGGCACGCATCTGAGCCACACATTCGCTCCTTACTCCATCAATGTGGTGGAACTTCCGGTAAAGTAGCCAGCTTGCGCATCGGAATCCATTGTTCCACGGCGGGATCGCTAGAGCGGGCGGCGAGCAAAGCGAACGAACTGGGCGCGAACACGTTCCAGATTTTTTCCGCCAGTCCGCGCATGTGGCGCGCCAACGCGCCCAATCCCGATCAAATTCAACTCCTCAACGCCGCGCGCGAGAAGAACGACCTCACGCCGCTGGTGATTCACGATAGCTATCTCATCAATCTTGCTTCGCCGGATGCGATTATCCGCGAGAAGTCGATCAATGCTTTTGCAGGTGAGCTTCAACGAGCCATGCTGATCGGCGCGGAATTCCTGGTGGCTCATCCCGGCAATTACAAAGGATTAACTCCGGAGCAGGGGATGCTGAATGTAGCCGGGGGCATTGCTTTGGCTTGGCGCGGAGTCGATGAACAGCTATCCAAGGGCTCAAAGCTGAGCATCCTGCTCGAAAATACGGCCGGTGCCGGCGCGCAACTCGGGGGCAAATTGGAAGAGCTCGCCACGATTCGGGAGCTTGCTTCTCCCTACATCGGTATTCCCATCGGCTACTGCATCGATACCTGTCATTGCTATGTGGCCGGTTTCGATGTGGCGCGGGAAGATGGCCTCTCTCATTTTGTTCGGCACGCGTCGGAAATACTCGGGCTCGACCATATCCCGGTGATCCACGCAAACGACACCAAGATGAAGCTCGCGTCGCACTGCGACCGGCACGCCAACATCGGCGACGGTTATATTGGATTGGAAGGCTTCCGCCGCATTCTCAACCATCCGAAGCTGCGGTCGAAAGCGTTTATTCTGGAAACGCCTGTCGATGAGCCGGGCGACGATCTCCGTAACGTTACGGCATTGAAGGAGCTGGTATCCCCGAAAAAGCGTTCGATCCCAAAGAAATTGAGCCCAAGTGGCAGGAGCGGTGGGACCAAGACCGGTCGCTCTATGTAGCCGACTCGCCGGAAAAGCCCAAATACTACGTGCTGGAAATGCTGCCGTATCCGAGCGGCAAACTGCACATGGGGCACGTGCGTAACTACTCGATCGGCGATGCCTTGGCTCGCTATATGTGGATGCGCGGCTACAACGTGCTGCATCCGATGGGCTGGGATGCGTTCGGACTACCGGCCGAAAACGCCGCGCTCAAGGAGAACCGTCACCCTCGCGATTGGACGCGGAGCAACATTGCCCACATGAAGGCGCAAATGCAGCGTCTCGGGTTCGCGTTTGATTGGAATCGCGAGATCGCAACGTGCGAGCCGGAATACTATCGCTGGAATCAGTGGTTCTTTCTGAAGATGTTTGAGCGCGGCTTGGCTTACCGCCGGGAAGCGCTGCTGAATTGGTGCCCTGAGTGCGCCACTGTTCTCGCGAATGAGCAGGTGGTGAACGGGTGCTGCTGGCGTCACGAAAACACGCCTGTAGAGCAGCGCGCTATGCAGCAGTGGTTCTTGAAGACGACGGATTATGCGGCGGAACTGCTCGACGGCATGAAACAGTTGGAGGGTGGCTGGCCGGATCGCGTTCTGGCCATGCAGCGGAACTGGATCGGCCGCTCCGAAGGCGCGGAAGTCGATTTCACGCTGGCGGGATCGGACGAGAAAATCCGCGTGTTCACGACGCGCATCGACACCATCTATGGCGCAACGTGCCTGATTCTGGCCCCGGAGCATCCGCTGGTGGAATCGCTCGTCACCGACGAAGCCGAGCAGATGAAAGTGAAAGAGATGATCGATGCCACCGCGCGCCAGGAGCCGAGCAATATTGAAAAGCTTGGCCTATTTACCGGTGGCTTCGCCGTTCATCCGTTTACCAAACAGCAGATTCCCATCTGGATCAGTAACTTTGTTCTGATCGGCTACGGCACGGGCGCGGTTATGGCCGTGCCTGCCCATGATGAGCGCGATTTTGAGTTCTGCCGTGCTTACGGCATTCCAATTGTTCCCGTAATCCGCCCGGTGGACGGCTTGTTGCCCGACGTGGCCGCCATGACCGAGGCCTCCGGCGACTACGGAATCGTGGAGAACTCCGGCGAGTGGTCCGGCCTCGCGAGCGAAGAAGCGCGACGCAAAATGGCAGCATTTGCGAGCGATAACGGTTTCGGCGCCGAAGCCATCACCTACCGCCTCAAGGACTGGGGCATTTCCCGCCAACGCTATTGGGGCACCCCGATCCCTATCATCTACTGTCCGCAATGCGGCGCAGTGCCCGTACCCGAGTCCGACCTTCCGGTGCGTCTGCCTCTGGATGTAAAAATCACCGGCAAAGGCCGATCGCCGCTCGAATCCGTGCCCTCGTTTATGGACGTTCACTGTCCGAAGTGCGGCGGCGCCGCGAAGCGCGAGAGCGATACGATGGATACCTTCGTCGATTCGTCGTGGTACTTCTATCGCTACTGCGATCCGCGCAATAACGAAGCTCCTTTCGGCGGGGAGACGATCCAAACCTGGTTTCCCATCGATCAATATATTGGCGGGGTGGAGCACGCCATTCTTCACCTGATCTATTCGCGTTTCTGGACCAAGATGATGCGCGACCTCGGCATCATTGGAAACGATGAGCCTACCAAGCGCCAGTTCGCCCAAGGCATGGTGATCAAAAATGGCGCGAAGATGTCGAAAAGCGTAGGTAACGTGGTTTCGCCCGACGATATGGTCGCCCTCTTCGGAGCCGATTCCGCACGCATGTACTCCTTGTTCGCCGCGCCCCCCGATCGTGACATGGATTGGCAGGAAGAAGGCGTCTCGGGCGTGAATCGTTTTCTCGGTCGGCTCTACCGGTTTGTCACGCGCAATGCTGACCGGAACGCGGTCACCGGCGCCAGTAACACCTTCTCTACGCCAGCCGACAAACAGGCGCTACGTAAGCTGCACCAGACTATCCAAAAGATCACCGGCGACTTCGATAGCCGCTGGCATTTCAATACGTCGATCGCCTCACTGATGGAACTGGTGAATGAATTGTACTCGCTCGAAGCTGCTTTGTCGGGCGTTTGCCGGGCCGAGCTTTGTAAGGCCCTGACGTTGATGCTGGCGCCCTTTGCCCCATATACAGCCCAGGATCTATGGGCTATCCTCGGCCACAGCGGTCCGGTGTTCCGGCAAGCATGGCCCTTGTACAATCCGGCCCTGGCCAAAGAGGATCTGGTCGAAATCACGGTTCAGGTGAATGGAAAAGTACGCGGGCATGTTTCTGTTGCCCACAATATATCGAAGGAAGAATTGGAGCGCCTCGCTCGCGCGCAGGAAAAAATACAACCGTTCCTGGAGGGGAAACAGGTCGTGAAAGTAATTGCGGTTCCAGAGAAATTAATCAATCTCGTGGTGAAGTAACGTGGTGAAGTAATACCGATGAAGCGATCTCCGATGAGGAAGGAACAGGAGCAGGACCGAAACCGCCGAAGTTTTTTAAAAACGGCTGCCGGTGCCGGAGCTGCTGCTTTCACTACGAACCTCTTCACTGGAAATGTGAAGGGCGCGAATGATCGAATCGCGATGGCTTTCATCGGCGTGGGTCAACAAGGCCGCGCTAACATGCGCATTGCCATGAACCGGCCCGAAGTGGAAGTGGTCGCCGTCAGCGATGTGTACCAACCATGTCTCGACTACGCGGTGAAACTGACGCAGGGCCGCGCCAAGCCGGTGAAAGACTTCCGCGACGTACTCGCCAATAAATCGATTGACGCGGTTTGTATCTCCACCCCAGATCATTGGCATGCCTACATGACCGTGGAAGCGTGTAAGGCCGGTAAGGACGTCTATGTGGAAAAGCCGATTTCGGTGACTATCGACGAAGGCAAGAAGATGGTGGAGGCCGCGCGCAAATACAACCGCGTGGTGCAGGCGGGCACCATGCAGCGCAGCGCCGAGCATTTTGACAAGGCCATCGACCTGGTATCGGACGGGACACTCGGCAAAGTGGCCGAAGTGGCCACCTGGAACAACGCTCGTCTGGCCAAGGAAGGCATCGGCAATCCTCCCGACTCAGTGCCAACTCCAGGGCTCGACTGGGACATGTGGCAGGGACCTGCGCCGGAGCACCCGTACAACGTTAACCGTTTCGGGTACGACATCGCGAACGTCGAACATCCGCGCTGGTTCTCTAATTTTCGCTGGTTCTGGGACTATGCGGGCGGCATGATGACCGATTGGGGCGTGCACCTGTTGGACATCGTGCAGGCCGCGTTCGACGAGGAGCAACCGAGGAGCATCACTGCGCTCGGCGGCAAATACTATTTAACCGATGACCGCGAAACGCCGGATACCCTGAACGTCGCTTTTGAGTATGGCAGCGGTTTTCTGGCAACTTACGGCAACCGTGACAACAACGGCAAATCTATTCTCAGCAAGCCCTACGGTATTTTGTTCTACGGCGAAAATGGGACGTTGTTTGTCGATCGCAACGAGTATTTCGTCATTGCCGAAAAGAAAAATGGCCTGCCGCTCATGCCGGAGTCGTCCATGAAGGCTATATCGCAAGGGCACGAGCGCCATTGGGAAAATTTTATCGCCTGCATTCGCTCTCGTCAACGCCCTACCAGCGACATTGAAATCTGCTATACATCGACAACAACCTGCCTCTTGGGCAACATCGCCCTGCGCAGCGGCGCGCGCGTCGACTTCGACACCGACCGCCAAACGATCACCAGCCCGCTTCTGAAGAAATGGATGGACCGTGAGTACCGGCTGCCCTGGAAACTGACGGTGTAGGGTAAACTAGCGCAGTGCTTTCAATGGGTCCGCTCGGTTCTCCCGGCATCACGGATTCAGTGATCTGTAATTTCACACGCGGGGAGCAAACCAAATGATATTGGACCCTTTTACCGATACAGTTCACCGCAGAGAATCTATTCGATCAGCCCATTGACCCATAGAACTCCTCGCAGTCAACGTTGGCCTCAAGCAACCGTATCGGTCAGGGGTCATGACCGATACGGTCCATCGAAGAAGCCGTCTTCAATTGGCGTGACTCCCGCTTCCGCCCATTCAGTTATACGACATGTGGAGCATGGTTTGCGGGGTGATGCATGATCCGGCCAGAATCAGCGGACACAGGCCGACTTGAACGAAGCCGAAGCGGCAGACGCTACGCGTGGGCGTTATAGCGGGGGTTTCTAAGCTGGGATAGTTTGGGTCACAAAGGAGGTCCCTTGTGACCCAGTTAAGAAAAATGATGCTCGAGGAACTCGAGCGTCGGAATTACTCTCAGAGTACTGTACGCACCTACGTCAAAACGATCGCAGACCTGGCGCGCTATTTCAAACGCCCACCGGATCAACTCGGTCCGGACCAGCTTCGTGAATATCAAGCGTATCTGTTCCGTGAGCGAAAACTGGCACCGAACACGGTGAACCAGCGAACGGCAGCGCTCCGATTCTTCTTCGTGGCGCTGTTAAGGAAACCATGGACCATTGCGGAAACGCCTTATCCGCGAAAGACGTTTCGGCTGCCCAAGATCCTCAGCGTAGAGCAGGTATCAAAACTGATCGATGCCGCTCCGACGCTGTTCTACCGCGTGTTGTTGATGGCCCTGTATGCGACCGGCTTGCGACGTGCCGAACTGGCGCATTTGAAAGTGACAGACATCGATAGTGAACGGATGGTGATTCACGTCAAAGGTGGCAAGGGCCGCAAAGACCGCGACGTCATGCTCAGTCCGAAACTCCTGGATGAGCTTCGGACGTATGTGCGCGGACTGCGGCGGAAACCGGAAATCTGGTTGTTTCCTGGCAACCGCTGGCACACTGGCAACAAGCCCATCACCAGCAAGGTGATCTGGGCTGCTTGCCGTCAGGCTGCTACGCGCGCCGGTCTGGGAGATGAGATCCATCCGCACACCCTGCGGCATTGCTTCGCGACTCATTTGCTGGAATCCGGAGCGGATCTGCGCACTATCCAACTACTGCTCGGTCACCGTGATCTGGAAGAGACCACGCTCTACCTGCATCTTTCGAATGCTCGCATGAGCGCCACAGCCAGCCCGCTGGACAAGTTGAAGTTAGCCGCCTTTCTCGCGCAAGACGACGAGTAGATGAACCGGCCATCCATCGAGATGGCCGATATCGTTCGCAGTGCGGGCCGGAACTTCATCGCGCGAAATCGTTCCTGGTTGAACCGGCTCCACCTAAAAGTGATGACCGCCATCGAGCGCTGCCGCACCGCCGCGCTCGGCGGTCATCTCGATGAGTGTGTGCGCTGTGGACATCGTGTCATCTCATTTAACTCCTGCAGGAACAGGCACTGCCCCAAGTGTCAGGCGAACGCTCGCGACCGTTGGCTGGAAGCGCGCCAGCGCGAGCTTCTGCCCACACGCTACGTCCATGTTGTCTTCACGCTGCCGCATGAACTAGCACCACTCGCTTTGCAGAATAAGCAAGTGGTTTACGACTTACTCTTTCGAATGAGTGCCGAGACATTGCTTGAGGTCGCGCGCGATCCGCAGCATTTGGGCGCAGACATAGGCTTCTTCAGTGTGCTGCATAGTTGGAATCAGAAGCTCCAACACCATCCCCACATCCACTGTGTCGTTCCGGCCGGTGGATTATCGCCAGATCGCACGCATTGGGTCCCGTCCCAGCGAAACTTTTCCTTCCAGTCGACGTGTTGGCCAAAGTCTTTCGCGGCAAGTTCACCGAAGCGCTGAAGAAAGCTTTCGCGCACGACAAACTCGGGTTTCACGGTTCGATGCAGCCGCTCGGACGGCCCAAAATCTTTGCGCAACTCATACGGCAGACCTTTCGTAAGAAGTGGGTTGTCTATGCGAAGCGGCCGTTTGGCGGACCCGAACAGGCCCTCCGTTATCTCGGCTGCTACACGCATCGGGTTGCTATCTCGAACCATCGGCTGGTGTCGTTTGCCAACGATCAGGTGACTTTCCGCTGGCGCGATTCAGCACACCACAATCAGAAGCGCCTCATGACTCTACAGATCAATGAGTTCTTGCGGCGCTTTCTGTTACATGTCCTGCCGCCAGGCTTTGTGCGCATCCGTCACTTCGGTTTCCTCAGCACGCGCAAACGTTCCACATTGCTGCCGTTGTGTTTTCGTCTGCTTGGCGCAATACCTGTCGTGCCGGAACCAGCAGCTACCGGCGCTGAAAATCAATCACAGCAACGCATTGCTTGGTTGTGCCCTCGCTGCAATGGATCGATGCTGATTCGGGAACGATGGACCGCTGCCCAACTTCGTTTTCGCTCTCCTCCGAACCTCAACTCAACGGCGGCCTAAATCAGCATGACCTTTCGCTATACACAATCTCGAATCCGTGTCGCACGTCTGTGCGTTTACCCGACGTGTGACTTGATGGCTCAACTCACCCAGCACGGGAACTTCACTTCAAGCTCAAGCCACCCACTTCTCACTCCTCCCGCTGCTCCCAGGTTGAATCCGGCGGTTGAAAACCCATAAGCCGGAGCATCCGTCGCGGCTTCCTTCAAGTCCCAGTATCAAAAGCGATTCGGCACAATGGCTTCGTCCGCTTCCCGGACCTATCGTGCCGAATCACTTCTGATACTGACCTAAGACTTGGCGGTCCCAATCCTGCTTAACTTCCAGGTGGCCGACTACTCAGGATTGGGGTTCCGATCTGAGGGAAACTAAGCCCTCAAAATAATTGATGGCAATTTCGAAGGCGCTGCTGACCGTTGGCTATGTGCCTTTCGTGTTCACCCAAGTTCACGACTGAAGTAACCGTTAACCCGGCCATTTCAGTCGCTCTAGACTTTCAAATTCAACTATCCAGTCCCTGCTCTTCGATCGCTTGAACTTCTGGACATTGTCTGAAAGGAACCGGGCATAACCGTGTATGTCAGGAAAAAGCGAAGCTTCATGGATGTTCATTTTGGTCAGTTTACCGAAGCTCTGTTCGATCGCGCGATCTGTCAAGATCAGCTTTTGAACTAGATGGTCGATGGAATATTTGGCAGTTTTCGGAATCGTGAGGAGACATCGTTCGAACGATTCATATATCGTTGTTGGGCAGAGAAACGTTCCTTGTTGTGCCGCCATTCGCTCGCTTATGATACTTGGATGTACCGGGACGGCGAAGAACCCCTTGGCCCTCTGAAAAAAGTTGCTTCGAAACGCTTCCGGCTGACTGAAATCGATTTCCTCTACACCCAACGACTCTGACGCAAGGCGTCGTAAAGGCACCGTATGAATAGCGAAAAGGGCGGCGTTTTTCCCGTGCAGACGCTCCGTTCGAAGGTGAGGTGCTACGGCAAAGTGAAGCGCTACGGAAGGGGATGTGGTCACGTCCAGTAAGCGAGTGGGGAAACCCCAATGCTGCATCATAGACAGCCAACTGAGGGTATCCTCGGCACGGGGAAGCCCCTCAGTCAGATCAACGGCCCGAGCTTGGAAAGCTCGAAAGAAGTAAAGCTCAATTCTCTCTCGCATCCCTTCGACGGGCTCACCGTGAATACCCGTCGGACACGGTTTCGGAGCTGCGGACCTAGAGACGTCTAAGAGTTCCCGTTCGAGCCTTGTGCTAAGAGTCCAATCGCTGTCTTCGTGACCACGAAACACCCATCGACCGGGAGCAGAAAAATTCTTTTCTATATAACCCTCAAGCTTACTCCAGGAATCGATTTGGGTCGACCTTATCATCTTCTATAAGAGTCTCAGACCTGCCGAATCACCTTTCGTACTCTTGAGCCGCAATAGGTCGCCTCAATTGCCCCGACGTTCCCGGGAACGTCAACCTAATTGCGTCGCTCCCTGTTGTCGAAGTCTCCGACACAGGCAGTTCCGGATAGCTCCTGGATCACGCGCAACTCGGAAGTTGGCCGACGTGATGCTGACTTCTGGCCCCGAGCGCGAATCTCTTACAGACGGCCCGAGCGGTGGTTGAGATAATTGAGATCCCGTGGCGACGTGGACTGGGTAGCTGAACGTCTGCTGTATTGTCGGTAATATTGGATTCCAGCAAATGACCTCCCAGATTTCACGCCAGATTGAGCGCGGCCTCGAACTGAAACAGAGGGCCATCGGTCTCGTTTCGGAGTGGCAGTATGATCCTCATACGGATCTCTTCCCAGACTTCATAGTTGGCGAATATCACGCTCTCGGGGACCTTGAGATTGAAATTGAACGGTGGTTCAACGAGGTTGATTTGCTAACACAGGGCTATTTGACATCGAAGCTGAACATCCACCTTTCCATGGCACTCAGAAGAATCAAGCGTCCGGCCTACAGCAACTACCAAGACAAGCCAGTTACCCGCACTGAGAGTTTGGCCGAGATCGCGGAAAGCTTCGAGGTCGCTTTCCGCGAGTTGCGGACCATTCCCGCGATTGACTCAGCTGAACCTCATAAGGGCGATAGAATCTCCGTTTCAGCATCGGCAAACACTGCGTTCATCTTGATGTGGATGGACCCGACCAAACCCGAGCTACAGGATGTGGCTAACGCTTTCAAAGAGGTTTTTCGTGAATTCGGGATCGAGGCGTTACGTGCGGATGATATCCAGCATCAGGACGTAATCACTTCCGTGATCCTCGATCATATCCGGACGACTGAATTCCTTGTGGCAGATCTTTCGGGCGAAAGGCCAAACGTTTACTACGAGGTTGGCTATGCACACGCAATCGGGAAACGACCGATTCTCTACCGGCGCGCCGGTACGCCGCTCCACTTCGATCTTTCCGTTCATAATGTTCCTGAATATCGGAATATCACGGAACTTAAAGACCTGTGTCGCAAGCGGCTAGAAGCAATGACGGGCAAAACTGCCCGTGGCGGTGAGTAGCCCTTCCGGCGAACCCATCCGCGAAGAACAGCTTCTGAGACGCACTTCGGCTTTGGCGGCGCATGGCACCGCCGCTGGCCATTTCGTCACTTGCGACCTATGACAGAACATACTTGCTTCTTCTTCCGAAGGCTTGACCGGGCGCACTGTCCTGCTGCCCGGCGATGATATTGCCGCCTATTAGCAGCATGTCGCAAGCCTCGAAGTGTGCTACTGACGTGAACCCCGTTTTCCGCCCGAAGTGGAATACTAATTCGGACGAAGAAAGGGGAAAGCAGAAGTGACAAAGAGGAAACTCAGCGAAGAACAGATACTGGCAGTGGTGAAGCAACTGGAAGCGGGACGGACGGCAGCCGAGATGGCCCGCGAGGTCGGCGTCAGTACCTTCACGATTTATTCCTGGAAGGCGAAGTACGGCGGTATGGAGCCGAGTGAAGCAGCGCGGCTGCATCACCTGGAAGACGAGAACAATCGATTGAAGCGATTGGTGGCTGACCTCAGTTTAGATCGGGAAATGCTGAAAGCGCTTCTAATAAAAAACGGATTGAGCTCGTAGGCCGGCGTGCCGACGCGGCGTTCCTCCTCGAGAACTTCGCCGCAAGTCAGCGCAAAGCCTGCGAGCTGGCCAACATTGCCCGATCCAGCTTTCGTTATCGGGCCAACCTAGAGAAGGACGACAAGCTCAGAGCGAAGCTAACACAGTTAGCGCAGGAGAAGCCACGCTACGGCTATCGCCGCCTTGCCGTTCTCCTGCGCAGAGAGGGGCAGGTCGTGAATCACAAGAGACTCTTTCGGGTGTATCGTGCTGCCGGGCTGAGTGTCCGGCGCAAGAAGCGAAAGCGTTTGATGCGGGTGGGACAGCCCTTGTTTACGGCCATTAGACCGAACCAACAATGGGCCATTGACTTTGTGCATGACCGGATGGCAAACGGTCGAACGCTGCGCGTTTTGAGCATTGTCGATACGTTCACGCGTGAATGCCTGGCCTTAGAAGTCGATACCGGTTTGCCCAGCCGACGTGTCACCAGAGCGCTGGATCGCGTGATTGCCGAACGCGGCAAACCAGAACGGATTCGCATGGACAATGGCGCCGAACTGACCTCGCGACATTTCCTGGCGTGGGGCATCGATCAGCGCATCGAACTAGCCCATATCCAGCCAGGCAAACCCGTTCAAAACGCTCACGTCGAAAGTTTTCACGGTCGGCTCAGAGACGAATGCCTGAACACGCAGTGGTTTCGGAATCTCTGGCATGCACGTCGACAGATTGCCGCATGGCGCCATGAGTTTAACCAAGAACGACCGCACAGCAGCCTTGATTACCGCACGCCCTACGAGTTTGCTCAGGCGTGTCTTGCAGCAACAGCCTCATCCGTTACACAATGAGGCAACTACCGGACGGAAAATGGGTTCACGTCACTACCAACCCGACACTGGACTCCGAAAAGCTTCTGGTCCAGTCCATCGCCGACGCGGAACGGCGCGCCGCCCGCATCCCCACGCTCGAAGCCGGCATCCCGCCTGAAGCGTGCGAGTACAAGCTTGGCTCCAAATCAGCCCTGGACTGGGTCATCGACCAATATCAGGTCAAAGGAGAGTCAGACCCTAACCGGGAAGACGATCCCGGCTACATCGTCCGGCTCGTCGGTCAAGTCGTTCGCTTGAGCGTCGAAACTGTACGCCTCGTCAACGCGCTGCCGCCGTTCCTTTCGCAAACAGATGTGTAACGATAGTCGCCGGAGGTGAACTCTGAACTACATCGAGCAAGAAATTGTTTTCAGGACCGATACCTTTTACGGCCAGGACGTCCCTCTTTCCGTGAGTTCGCCCTTCTTCCGACTGCTGGAAAGCACCGCACGGCCTAGCGTTCGCATGCTCCTGGAGGGAACCAGCGCATCTGTAGGTGCGCCTCCAACGTGGCTGGACCGAGCGTCCGATATTCGCACCTTGGGTTTCAGTGCGAGAAACGGGCTATCCGTCCTTCACGTGAAAGCTCCCACGTTGGGCGACGCGGCTCCCAGAGTCTTCGAGCAACAGTCGTTGTGGCCCACCGCCGCGTTCCCCGAAGATACCGCGCTTCAGGTCATAGGGCGTATCGCTACCGCACTCCGTCAACAGGAAGCGAGTAGCGATTTGTATGATCGAGCCCTTCTCCGGCACTTCAGCGCCTGGAGCGGAGTGTTCAAGCGCCAGTTAAGAAGCGTTGACTTTCCGTTCCGAGACGTTCCGGCTCAAATCGACCATGAAGTCGCTCGGGGCGCTCAGTTACTCAGCGATCGCACTCCACCTCCCCGCCAGGTTCGCGTGGTCGGTAAGCTGGATATGGTTCGGCACAGTACGCGCTCATTCGGATTGCTGCTCGATAGCGGTGACGAAGTGCGCGGTGTTCTTGTTGAGGGAACGTCCGAACTCTTGCAGGACTACTTCGGCAAAGAAATCACGATATTAGGAAAGGCGATCTATCGTCCTTCTGGAACGCTGCTTCGTCTGGACGCCTTAGAGATCTTGCCCGTCGTCGAGGGCCGGCGAGCATTCTCGAAGATCCCTCCATCCCTGCTTCAGCCGCGAAAGCCCGAGCGGCGCCTTTCATCGCCAAGCAGCGGCGTGGCATCTTTCTTTGGCGCCTGGCCTGGCGAGGAGACCGATAAAGATTTGCTGCAAGCGCTTGAGGAGATCCGTCGTTGAGTGATAGTTATGTCCTCGACACTAGCGTTGTACTAAATCTCATCCGGGGGAACGCTCTCGGCAAGAAAATCGACCAGGCATTTGGACTGACCTCGGCGTTTCACCGGCAACTTGTGTCGATTGTGACGGAGGCGGAGCTTTGGGTCATGGCTGACAGAAACGATTGGGGAAGCGAGAAACGGGCTGCCCTGCAACACGCTCTCGACAGTCTGGTCATCATCCCCATTGACAGCAAAGATATGGTGCAAGCATATGTAGACATATCCACCGTCGATCTCGCCGCTGCGGCAGGTGCTCGGAACATGGGGAAGAACGACATCTGGATAGCCGCTACTGCTCTCTATACAGAACTGCCGCTTCTTACAACCGATAAAGACTTCCGCTTTCTGAACAACAAGCTTCTGCAGGTCATGTGGGTTGATCCATCTGGCGTTTAGAACCGTGTCACAACATAGGTCCCACAAACACCCTGCGGTCTTCGAACGCCCAACCGGTCTGCGCGGATCTAGTTATCCCCCATGCTCCAAGCCATACGGAAGACTTCCCCAAAACCCGGTGACAACAATCTTTAGTAATGTGTTCAATAACTTACAAGCAAACGCTTGGAACGCCATGCTATAGTCCTTGGCCGAAGAGCACCTATGTCCACTCCCGCGCAAACCAAAGCCAACCGCGAAAACGCCCAATTGTCAACCGGGCCGAAAACCGAAGAAGGCAAAGCGAAGTCCTCGCTCAATGCCGTGAAAACCGGCCTCACCGGGCGCACCATCCTGCTCCCCGGCGATGATGTCGAGGCTTATCAACAGCATGTGAAAAGCCTCGAAGCCCGCTACCAGTCTGTCACTGACGCCGAAAAGCTCCTGGTGCAATCCATCGCCGACACCGAATGGCGCGCCGCCCGCATTCCCGCGCTCGAAGCCGGCATCTACGCCCTCGGCCGCCTGGAATTCGCCGCGCAATTCGAACACGAAGATCCCGCCGTCCGCTCCGCGCTCTTGGACGCCAAAACCTTCCTCGCCTACCAGCGCCAGCTTAACAACGTCACCCTCCAGGAGAACCGTCTCCGCCGCCAGCGCGACAAGGACCTCGCCGAACTGAAGCAACTCCAGGCCGAACGCGAAGCCGCGCGCCAAGGACGCTTCAACGCCGGACTGAAGGCCTACTACCGCGCCAAGTTCCACAAGCGCGACTTCGACTTCTCCACGATTGGCTTCGAATTTACAGCCGACCAATTCATCACCGAAATCGCCAGTTGGAAACTAATGGACCGCAATGAAGTGAAGGCCGCCTTCTACGAAGAAGACCGCCTCAACGCCGAGTTTATGCCCGAGTCCACACGCAAGGCTGCCTAGCCTAAACGGCCCGGCTTATTCCTTTTATCATCTGTTCCTAGGGGAAATCCTCTATAAACAAAATCGGCATCATTTGCACTATCCTGTCGATGCTGTTTTACTCTAGGAGTGAAGGCTTACCAGGTTGAGCACCGATTGGGCAATACGGGCCGAGGCCCTGACAAAAACGTACCGCTCGGGGAACGCTACTCTAACGGTTTTCGACCGGCTGAGCGTCGAAGTCCAGCGAGGAGAGCGGCTGGCAATTATTGGCGAGTCCGGTGCCGGGAAATCTACCTTGTTGCACCTCCTGGGCGGCCTGGACAGGCCCTCGGCCGGTAAGATATACTTCGGCCAGCAAGAAGTTGTCTCCCTATCCGATAAGCCGCTGGCTCATTTGCGCAATCGGGAAATTGGGTTCGTTTGGCAAAATCCGTCTCTGTTGCCGGAATTTACAGCACTGGAAAACGTGATGATGCCTTTACTCATTCGAGGCGAACCGGCCGCCAAAGCCGCCGAGGTCTCGCGAGCAAGATTGGAAGAAGTCGGTCTTCGCGCTCGCCAATCGCACCGGGCGGGCGAATTGTCCGGCGGAGAACAGCAGCGGGTCGCATTGGCTAGAGCCCTCGGAGGCGCGCCGCGCATCTTATTGGCAGACGAGCCGACCGGAAGTCTTGATTTCCGGACCGGTGAAATGATTATTAGCTTGCTGAATGATTTACACCAATCCCATCGTTTGACGTCTATCTTTGTAACGCACAATCTTTCATTCGCGAGCCGCTGCGATCGCATCCTAGAGTTAAGGAAGGGCGCTCTTCACGCTCCATCGTCGATGGAACTGGCGAGTGCCGGAGTAATACAAGACGCAACCCGTCTTGACGGTGTCACCTATGTTTGAACGATATACCGAGAAAGCCCGCCGGGTCATCTTCTTTGCAAGATACGAGGCGAGCCAGTTCGGGAGTCCTTACATCGAGACCGAACATTTATTGTTGGGCCTCCTTCGTGAGGACAAAGCGCTTGCTAATCGCTTTTTGCGGTCCCATGCCGCTATTGAGTCGATTCGCAAGCAGATTGAAGCGCACACCACCGTGCGCGAGAAGGTCTCCACGTCCGTAGACCTTCCCCTCAGCCACGAGTGCAAGCGCGTCCTTGCCTATGGAGCCGAAGAAGCGGAGCGCTTAAGCCACAAGCACATTGGAACAGAGCATCTACTGTTAGGCCTCCTACGCGAGGAAAAGAGCTTTGCGGCCGAGATCCTGCACGAGCGCGGACTCCGCTTGTCGGCGGTGCGGGAAGAGATTGCCCGTTCGGCATCGGAGAAAACAGCCGCCAGCCGTCCGAAAGAAAGCTCACTTTTGGCCGAATTCAGCCGCGATTTAACGCAAGCCGCCATCGACGGAATGCTGGATCCGTTAATTGGCCGCGATACGGAAGTGGATCGCGTTGTGCAGATCCTCTGCCGCCGTACAAAGAACAACCCGGTGCTGATCGGCGAGCCGGGCGTGGGCAAAACGGCCATTGTCGAGGGTCTCGCCCAGCGAATTTCCGACGGGGACGTGCCTTCCTTCCTCGCTGACAAGCGTATTCTCGGTCTGGATCTCTCCCTGATTGTCGCCGGCACGAAATACCGCGGGCAGTTCGAAGAGCGCCTGAAAACCATCATGAAGGAGTTGATGGAGAACCAGAACGCCATCATCTTTATCGACGAGTTGCACACGTTGGTCGGCGCGGGATCGGCCGAAGGGTCGCTCGACGCCGCGAATATCCTGAAACCGGCGCTGTCCCGCGGCGAGATTCAATGTATCGGGGCTACTACGCCTGCCGAATACCGCAAATCCATCGAGAAGGACCGTTCCCTGGAACGCCGTTTCCAGGCCGTGAAAGTTCCGCCGCCCAACGAGGCTGATGCCGTCCGCATTCTGTTCGGCATCAAGGAGCGCTATGAGAAGTTTCACGCCGTCGCGTACACTGATGAGGCCATAGAATCGGCTGTTTATACCTCTACCCGGTTCATCCCCGACCGCTTTCTTCCGGATAAGGCCATTGACTTGATCGATGAAGCCGGTGCTCGTGTGAAGCTTCGCCAGACGACGCTTCCGAGCGAAGTGGCCGATATCCAAAAGCGCATTAAGTTCATTGTGCATCGTATGGAAAATGCGATCGCCAATCATGAGTTTGAAAAGGCGCGCTTCTACTCCGATGAAGAGCGTAAGGAACGCGAGAACCTGCGCCAGCTTCGCGAAAAGTACAACCTGGATGACACCTCCACGGGCGTTGTCTCCAAGGATGACATTGAGGACGTCGTGGCCCGCTGGACCGGCGTACCGATGACCGCGATCAAAGAAGAAGAAATTAGTAAACTTCTGCGGATTGAGGACGAACTTCATCGGCGTGTTGTCAGTCAGGAAAAGGCCATAAACGCTCTCTCCCGAGCTATTCGCCGCTCCCGCGCCGGCCTGAAGTCGCCAAAACGTCCTTCCGGTTCATTCCTGTTCCTGGGGCCCACCGGCGTCGGCAAAACCGAGGTGGCCCGTGCCTTGGCGGAATTTCTGTTCGGCAGCGAGAAGTCGCTCATTCGCTTCGACATGTCGGAGTTCATGGAGAAACACTCCATCTCCAAGCTGATCGGTTCGCCTCCCGGCTACGTCGGCTATGAGGAGGGCGGGCAGCTCACCGAACGCGTGAAGCGTGCTCCGTACTCCATCGTCCTGCTCGATGAGATTGAAAAGGCGCATCCCGACATCTACAACATTCTGTTGCAGGTCTTCGAGGATGGCCAATTGACCGATGGCCTCGGCAACACGGTCGATTTCAAGAACACGATCATCATCATGACATCGAATCTCGGCGCGCGCTTCCTGGACAAACGCGGTCAGATCGGTTTCTCCGTACCCACCTCCGGCATTCCACAGAAGATCGAGGAGCAGGTGATGGGAGAGGTGAAGCGCGCCTTCAACCCAGAATTCCTCAATCGTCTCGATGAAGTCATTCTGTTCACTTCGCTGGTCGATGAGGATCTGATCCAGATCATTCAAATGCTGGTGGAGCAGGTGAATACCAACCTGGTTGCAAAGCAGATCAAGATCAGTCTGGAACCGGACGCGGCCAAATACATTCTCGACAAGACGTGCGGAGATCGCAGCTACGGGGCTCGTCCCTTACGGCGTGCGTTGCAGAAGTACATCGAGGATCCGTTATCGGAGGCGCTCATACAAGGAACGTTGCCTCGCCCGGCGGAGTTAACCGTCTACCTCGGCGAAAACGGCATCTATTGGCGGCAAGTTGGCGAGATCGAAAACCAGCCGGTTCCGGTCGGTGCGGAACCAGACGTCCCGGCCGTTACAGCGGGAACGCTACTCTACACATTCAATTAACTAACCATCAATACAAACGGCAGAAGGCGAGGTTTAAACACCTCGCCCTTTTTTATTGCTGCACATCGAATTGGATAGTACGGTTGCTCTCCAGATTTTGCCGCTCCACTCTGGCGGTCACATTCCATTGGCCGCTTTCGGGAAACGTGGGCTTCGCCATGTAAACGCCAGGCATCTTGATCGCGTCTTCGGCGGTCGCCTTAAACTTCGCCGGTTGCGAACCATCCAGGCGTGCAATCTCCACATCGACGGTGGCATACTTCAACGGCCTGTTGTTGGCGTCGAATACTAGAATCTGAAACGGCACTCGAACCTTGGCCTGTAAAACGGCGACCGGTTCAAACCTCATGGAGTAATTTCCTTCACGAAGCTGCTGTGCAAAAAGGCTTAGGCTGCAGAGCAGCAGGGCGGCTACTTTCACGAGTTTATTTTAGCTGCTACGCGATTTAGAATCCCTTCTCAATAGCGTTGCAGATGAATACTGCCATTATTCGTCTCGGCAGAAATCAGGGGACCACCCTGCCCGAGCTTGCCGGAAAGGCGGTGCTTTGAAACTTCACCAGTCATCATCACCGGCAAATCGCTTTTCACACTCGCCCAGGACGTGCGCGCCTCCAGCTCCGCATTTGTATTGCTGGGGAGCCGCAGGGTAATGCTTCCGTTCGAGGTATCTGCCTTGATTCCATTGTCGCGAAACTGCGCCAGGGCGAGCACAATGCTGCCATTGGTGCTGGAGGCTCGCATCTTCTGCCCGTCTTCCGGTTTATCGACCGTGAAGTCCACCGAACCGTTTGTCGTGCTTGCGCTGATCGATCCGGCTGCCAACGTGCCCTTAATCGCGCCATTGCTGCTCTCCGCGCGAAACACGCCGCTGCACTGGTCCAGGCTGATCGCCCCGTTAGTTGTCTGGACATTGTAATCTCCGGTGGCATGGTTCATGGCAATCCGGCCATTGGTGCTGGTTACTTTTCCGCCGCCCTCCAGGTCCTCCACGGAGACGCTTCCGTTGCTGGTTTGCAAATGCTGCAGAACGGTCTTCCGGGGAACATGAATCACGTACGCCACCCCATAGGAACCGTGAAACGGATTCCTCGGCGCAACGGTTTCGATGATGGCGCTGGAGCCCTGAACGCTTGCTTTCACCTGGACGTCGCTCAGTCCCTCCGTATCCGGCGCATACTTTGTGCCCGATATATCGATGGTGTTACGGTCCCAACCGCTAATCTGCACCGATCCGTTCGAGTTATCCAGGTGCAAATCGCCCCCGGCCGCCAGCGGGTATGAGTAGTGAAACTCCTGCTTGGCATTATCAAAGCCGCCCATGGCTCCGCAGCCAGAGACAAACATCGCGGCGGCAAGGCTCACTCCCAGCCAGTACTGTCTCATCGTTTTTCCTCCTAAATACTAGTTACTCGCAGCTACCTACGCAATCGGGAGGGCAAATGTTCCATGCTAATCTTGGTCCTTAGAAGATGGCGTAAAAAGGCTTAAATTGCGCTTATGCCGCGCCTATTTTCGTTCTCTCCCTGACATTTCATGAAGAAACTGCTTGCCTTGAATCGCGGTGAGATCGCAGTGCGAATTTTGCGGGCCGCCAATGAACTGAGTCTGCAAACGGTCGCCGTGTACTCGCAAGAAGATCGCCTCAGCCTCCACCGTTTCAAGGCCGACGAAGCTTACCTCATCGGGGAAGGGAAGGGCCCGGTGCAGGCGTATCTGGACGTCGAGAACATCGTCGCGCTGGCTGCCGAAAAAGATGTCGACGCCATTCATCCCGGCTACGGATTTCTCTCCGAAAATCCGGCTCTGCCGCGCGCCTGTGAAAAGGCTGGAATCACATTCGTCGGGCCAAGTGCTGACATTCTGGAAGCTCTCGGCGACAAGACAGCCGCCCGGCGCATCGCTCAAAACGCGGGCGTTCGCGTAGTGCCCGGAACCGAAAATCCAGTGGACCCCTACAGTCCTGATGTCGCCGCAATCGCTGCGAAAATCGGCTTTCCATTGATCGTGAAAGCGGCCTTCGGAGGCGGAGGGCGTGGTATGCGCGTAGTGGAATCGCCAGCGGATTTTCAGGCTAAGCTACAGGAGGCCAGCCAGGAAGCGGGTGCCGCTTTTGGTAACAACGCCGTCTTTTTAGAGCGATTCATCCGCCGCGCCAAGCACGTCGAAATTCAAATCCTCGGCGATACTCACGGCAATATTTTGCACCTGTATGAACGGGATTGCTCTGTGCAGCGCCGCCACCAGAAGGTCGTCGAAATTGCACCTGCCATCGGCTTGCCCGATAAGGTGCGCCAGGAGCTTGCCGAGGCTGCCGTCGCGCTCGGACGCGCCGCTCATTATTACAACGCGGGCACGGTCGAGTTTCTCGTCGATGCGGACACCTACGAATGGTTCTTCATTGAAGTGAATCCGCGCGTACAGGTGGAGCACACCGTCACCGAGATGATCACCGGCATCGATATTGTCCGTACGCAAATCCAGGTAGCGCAAGGCCTGGACCTGCACGGGGAGCCTGTCGGACTTCCGCAACAGGAGGACGTTCCGATCCACGGCACCGCGCTGCAATGCCGCGTCACCACGGAAGACCCCGCCAGCAACTTCACTCCGGATTACGGCAAAATCAACACCTATCGCTCGCCAGCCGGTTTTGGTATTCGTCTGGACGGAGCCTCGGCTTACGGCGGAGCCGTGATCTCGCCTTACTACGATTCGCTGCTCGTGAAGGTCACCGCCTGGGGAACCAACTTCAAACAGGCTTGTCAGCGCATGGATCGTGCATTGCGGGAATTCCGCATCCGTGGCGTCAAAACCAATATCCCGTTTCTGGAGAATGTGGTTAACCACGCCACCTTCCAGTCCGGCGAGACCACCACTTCCTTCCTCGACGAAACACCGCAGCTCTTCGAATTCCAACTTCGTCGTGATCGCGCCACCAGGCTACTGACCTACATGGCCGACGTGATCGTCAACGGCAATCCCGAAGTGGCGAACAAGCCCCGCCCGGCCGTGATCCGCGAAGCACCCGTACCGCAAAGCAAGAAGACACCCATACCGGAAGGAACACGGCAGCTCCTGGACCGCCTTGGTCCGGAAAAATTCGCCGCGTGGACACGAGAACAAAGCCGGTTGCTCATCACGGACACCACCATGCGCGATGCCCATCAATCGCTGATGGCGACACGCATGCGCTCTTTCGATCTATTCCGCATAGCTCCTTTCGTCGCGAAAGAACTGTCGCCGTTGTACAGCGTCGAGATGTGGGGCGGCGCAACGTTCGACGTCGCGATGCGCTTTCTTCTCGAAGACCCGTGGCGGCGTCTGCAAGTTCTTCGCGAAAAGATTCCCAACATCTGTTTCCAGATGCTATTGCGCGCCTCGAACGCGGTCGGCTACACTGCCTATCCCGATAACGTGGTCCGCGACTTCATCGCCGAAGCAGCCGCGCAAGGCATCGACATTTTCCGCATTTTCGATTCGCTGAACTGGATGCCCAACATGCAGGTGGCGGTCGAAGCAGCTTTGAAGACAGGACGCCTTTGCGAAGCGGCGATCTGCTATACAGGTGACATTCTCGATCCGGCTCGCGAGAAGTATTCGCTCAATTACTATGTGCGTCTTGCCAAGGAACTGGAGCGCATGGGAACCCATATCCTCGGTATCAAGGACATGGCCGGTCTCCTTCGCCCGTATGCTGCTTACAAGCTAGTGAAAACGCTTCGGGAAGAGGTCGGCGTTCCCATCCATTTACACACGCACGACACCAGCGGCATCAACGCAGCAACGCTCTTGAAGGCCTCCGAAGCGGGCGTTGATGTGGTGGATGGAGCCATCTCGGCGATGAGCGGCACTACCAGCCAACCGAATCTAAACTCCATCGTCGCTGCTCTGGCTCATACGGAACGCAACACCGGCTTGAGCTTCGACGCGCTCAACAGCGCTTCCGACTACTGGGAAGTCGTGCGCGGCTACTACACTCCATTCGATAACGCGCCCAAGTCGGGTACTGCCGAAGTCTACATTCATGAAATGCCCGGCGGCCAGTACACAAATTTGAAAGAACAGGCCGAATCGATGGATCTGGGCGGACGCTGGCCCGAAGTAGCACGCATGTACGCGGACGTGAACTTCGCCTTCGGCGACATCATCAAAGTCACTCCCTCCAGCAAGGTCGTCGGAGATCTTGCGTTGTTTCTGGTCAGCCATCAGATGAGCATCAGGGACTTGCAGAATTTGGCTCCGGACAGCCATCTCACCCTGCCGAACTCCGTGGTCGATATGTTTATGGGCTCCCTTGGCGAACCCGAGGGCGGCTGGCCACCTAAGCTTCAGCAGATCATTCTGCGTGGGAAAAAGCCGATCGAAGGACGTCCTGGCGAACAACTGGAACCGGTGGACCTTGATAAAGCTGCTGCAATTGTCGAAGAGCAGACCGGCGGAAGGAGCCGCACCGACCTGATGAGCCATCTCATGTACCCGGACGTGTTCGCCAAATTTGCGTCGGCCCGCACCCAATACGGCGACTTGGAAGTACTGCCGACTCCCACTTTCTTTTACGGCCTGTCACAGGCCGAAGAGGTTACGGTGGAACTCGAACCGGGCAAGACGCTCATCATCCGTCTTCTCACGGTCGGCGAAGCGCGCTCCGATGGCATGCGCACCATCTTCTTCGAGTTAAACGGCCAGCCCCGTGAAGTAGAGATCCGGGACAAATCCATTAAGGATGTAGCGGCAGCCCGCCCGAAAGCGGACGTCGCAAAACCGGGCAACGTGGCCGCCCCAATCCCCGGCGCTGTCAGCGTCATTCACGTGAATCAAGGGCAGAAAGTGGAAAAGGGCGACCGCTTGCTCATCCTGGAAGCCATGAAGATGCAGACCACCGTGTACGCGCCCATCACCGGTACCGTGAAAGACCTCCTGGTAAGCGCGCGCGACAATGTGGAAGCGCGTGACCTGCTGCTGGCAATTGAAGAATAGCCCGCAGAACGATTACCATAGAGTTAGTGCATTGCATGTGGGGGCGTAGCTCAGTTGGATAGAGCATCAGCCTTCTAAGCTGAGGGTCACAGGTTCGATCCCTGTCGCCCCTACCACATAACGGACTGTACTTGTAATAACTTAGCCAGCTAGTTTTGCTGAATTCCTAGCATTTCCTAGCATTTGAGATTTGCTAGGCCGATTTTCTTCGATTACGTCGGACATCGCATCGTTCCATATCTTCGCCGCCGCCACCTCGTCAGCTTCCAGGGCATGGGAATAAATCTGCAAGGTGACGGTGGGGCTGGAGTGCCCCAGGCGCTTTGAGACTGTCGGCAGTGGCGTTCCCTTGCTCAGAAGTTCTGAGGCGTGCGAATGCCGAAGGGTGTGCAGCGAAACTCCTTTCGGAAATCCAAGATCCCGCAGGAACTCAGACACTCGGCCCGTAACGCGATCCGGACAGTAACGGCCGCCTTCCGGCGGGCAGAAAACATATCCTCTGTCGTCGTAGTCGTTACCAAACAACTCCTTATCGTGGTTCTGCGTCGCCTGATGCCCGCGGAGCACGTCAAGCGCAAACTGCGGAATAGCGAACTTCCGGCTTTTCTTCGACTTCGTCGATTTCACCCGTAAACCGGCTTTGGTTTGCTCTAGCGACTTATTGACGGTTAAGACGCCAGACTCAAAATCGATGTCAGTCCATAGCAGCGCCAGTAGCTCTCCACGGCGGCAGCCGGTCGCGGCAGCGACGACGAGGAGAGGGTACAGGCGCGTGCCCTTGGCTCCGGCAAAGATCCGGCCGAGACTATCTTTATCGAGCGCCGAGGCTTCTTTCTTCTCCGCCTCGGGCAATTCCACCCGCTTCATCGGATTTGTCTGCAGTAGGCCCCAGCGCACCGCCGTTTCAAGTGAAGCGTTAATTACAAAAGCGATATGCCGAACGGTCTTCACGGAGAGCGGCCGGCCGTTTTTTCCACCCCGCGCCCTTAGCTGATTAATGGACTGCTCGATGCGCATTGACTGCAGGGCATAAATAGCCACGTCCCCAAAACAGCGTTTCGCATAAGCACCTTGTTGCCCGTAAGCTTCGATCGTCTTCGGCGAGCAGCGGTGGCCGGCGTACTCCTTCATCCAGTAATCGAAGAATTCGCTAAAAGTGCGTGGATCGCGTACTGCGACGGCGCCCGCCGCATGTTGAGCGAGCCCGATCCGGAGATCATCTTGTGCCTCGCGCTTGCTCTTGAAACCGCTCTTAGTGACTTGCTTCCATTTACCGTTCTCCTGCCGGCCGCCGCGAAAATAGTAGCCCCAGCTAATCTTGCCGTCTTTGCGCGAGTGTTTAGTGATGGTGCCTTGCAAGTCTCATGCCTCCGACTCTGAGTTTGCCGGCCCTTCGATATAGAGAGAATCGAGACAGACCTGTAGTTCGTCCAAGCTCTTCCGTGCAAGCTTGAGCCGCTCCAAAGGTCCGGTTTTGTCCGACTCCTTTGGTGAAACGCTCGCCTTTAACGACCCAAGGGCCCGAAGTAGTTCCTGATAGATCATTAGTTCCGCAGGAAGGGTTTTATCCAGCAACGGCTCTGCAGAGGTAAGCGTTGCCTCGACGTCGACCGGGGTAATTTTGTTTCTGTGCGGATCAAGCAAAGGTTTTAATGCACCGACCATCTTCGCCAACCGAGTTCGTATATCCCCCTGCAGTGCGAACCTGCCCCGCAGTCCGTCGCGCTCTTCCAGTTCCTTAAGATAAGCCTCCCTGAAGACATCGCCAACTCTCGGCAGGCTAATTTCATCGGCCAAGTGCCAGAGCATCTTGAGCATAACCCCTGTGGGAGGAACCTTAGTCTCCCATCTGGCGACAGTCTGATGAGCAAGTCTGAGCCGAGATGCAAAGGTGGGCTGAGAATCACCCAATTTAGCGCGCAAGTCAACGATAGCTCTCGCAACGGGTGATTTTTTGCTTGACGAAGGGCGGGGCATTGCCTTATTCTTCTCTCATAAAGCGAATACGCGAAGAAGCGATGAAACCATATAGAAGAAATTGTACAGTGTCGAACTAAAAGGCCACAAGATGAAAAGCGCTAATCCTTCTAAAATCCTCAAACAGACTGTCAAAGCTACACTGACACCGCGCGAGGTTGCACGCGAGTGTGGATTCGGAGTCTCCCACACTTATCGGCTTCTACAAGAATCGAAGCTTCCCTCGATTCGGGTGGGCAAGAAATTCTACATTCCCAGGACCGCACTGGAAAGATGGCTCGCCAACTGCGGACAGCTCGGCGAGTAAGGACCAGCTAATTTGTGTCAGGCAGCACGAGAGCGTACGCAAAATATCTGATCACAGCTAATCAAGGGTCTGCTACTGCTGCCTCCTTAGCTGTTCCTCAAGGCGCAATTCTCGTCTTTCAACGGGGTATTTCTTGAGCGCCGTCCCAATTCACGTTGTGCAGACCGGCATCGGCGCCCCGCTTACAGAGGCGGACTACCGAGCGCTCGCTGCGCGCTTTGTGACGCCAGAAATCGGCGATGGTGCCGGCTTACGACGGGTTAGCACGTTTGAGGGCAGGGAACTGATCGGCTATAAACGCGGCGATATGCAAGGGATTGCCATTCCTAATATTGGTCCTGGTTCATTGCACCCCCGGGCCTGGCGTTTACGGAGAGACCATCCTGACCGTGAACAGAAGTCCGGTTCAGCGGAACTTCACGAAGTCAATAAATACATCGGTGCGCCAGAGGCACGGAATATGCTTTATTTCCCGCCCGGCGTTTCGCAGGAACAGCTTCAAAATCCCGGCCTACCCATCCTCATGGTGGAAGGTGAATTTAAGGCCCTTGCAGCGTCACGTGTACCGGGCCTTACTCCGATCGGCGTATCCGGCGTCTGGAATTGGCGCGGCATGATCGGCAAGACGGGTGGTCCCAATGGTGAGCGACTTGATGTCAAAGGCGTGATCCCCGATTTCGACAAGATCGCCTGGACCAAGCGCTTTGTCTATATCGCATTCGATGCCGATGCGGCCCGAAAGCCACAGGTGCAAGCAGCAAGGGCCGCTCTCAGTAAGGAACTCCAGGGCCGCGGCGCCGACGTCGCCATTCTCGAATGGGACGAAGCGAAAGGAAAAGGTTGCGACGATTTTCTTGCCGCCAATGGTATTGAAGCCTTTCAAGAGTTGTTGGAACAGGCACAAGCCCAAAAAGGCGGCTGGAAATCGAAGCTGATTGTTAATGACCGCGGAACTCCCAAAGCGCTGTTGGCTAATTGTCTTCTGGCGTTGCGACATCATCCCGATTGGAAAGGCGTCCTCGGCTACAACGAATTTGCATTAGAAGTGGAAATTCTCCTTCCCACGCCTTGGAACGCGCTCCCGCGAGCGACTTGGAATGACAATCAGGACCGACTCACTACAGAATGGCTGCAGAAGAACGGCCTTCACGTCTCCGTGGAAATAGCCGCGCAGGCGATTCAAACCGTAGCGCTCGAACGGTCATTTCATCCCGTCCGGTCCTACCTGAACAGCCTCCAATGGGATGGCAGGCCGCGTATCGGAACGTGGCTTCGCGACCTTCTCGGCGTCGATGATGCTGACTATTCCCGGGCAGTCGGCGAACGATGGCTTATTTCTGCGGTCGCGAGAGCTTTCAAACCTGGATCGAAGGTTGATCACGTTCTCATTTTGGAAGGTGACCAGGGATCAGGAAAGTCCACTGCGCTAAGCACTTTAGGCTGTCCGTGGTTTGCAGATGAGATTGCGGATCTCGGCAGTAAAGATGCCTCCATGCAAACGCGTGGCGTTTGGATCATCGAGATCGCTGAATTGGACAGCATGAGCCGCAGTGAGGTAGGCAAAATCAAAGCTTTCATCAGCCGAACAACGGATCGGTTCCGGCCACCTTATGGACGCCACGTTATCCAGTCACCTCGACAGTGCGTCTTCGTGGGCTCGGTAAATCACAGTGCCTACCTGCGGGATGAGACAGGGGCGCGTCGTTTTTGGCCCGTACAATGCCACAGCATCAATCTCAAATCCCTGGAAAGAGATCGAGATCAGCTATGGGCCGAGGCGACCGTTCTGTATCGCGAAGGGAAGGCTTGGTGGCTTGACAGTGCGGAGCTAATGGTCAAAGCAGCCGGAGAGCAGGCGAGCCGTTTTGAAGGCGATCCGTGGGACGAAGCCCTGAACCCTTGGCTCGACGGGCGAACAGACGTTTCTATCGGGCAGATTTTAAGCAGCTGTTTGGGGAAAGAGACCCAAAGTTGGTCCCAGTCTGACAAGAACAGAGTAGCTCGGGCGTTGTGTTCTTTGGGGTGGGAGCGCTACAAAGCACGTCTGGGATCGGATAGGGAATGGAGGTACCGTCTTGTTTCCAAGCCGCTTTAACCCTTTAGGTCCCAGTCTGGTCCCAGTGGTCCCAGTATGTGTGAGTCGCGTGTATGTGAGACGGGACTTTGCGCTGTTACTCACTGTGCACCTAGGAACTTTTCAAAGAACTACTGGGACTGGGACCAACTGGGACCAAAGGACAAACTCCGGAGGAAAAAATGATTGAACTTTCGCCAAAACAGAAGCGCCCGATTCGCCTGCGAAGCTCCCAAGGATCGCAGGAAGTCAGTGCAGATCTCACCTTACGTTTTCGGTTCTGCGAGATTGAACTGCACCTAGACCGGCAACTGGCGATTACACGGTTTCCGGACGGCACAGAAGCCCACGCAACACCGCATGACACGCCCGAATATCACGCTCATGCCATTGAGAAAACAAGCGTGGACAATCCGATGCTGTACTGCTGGCAGCACGATGTTTGGCACATCGTAGTCGCCGAACTGAAAGGGCACAACAGTTCCGTGTTGTGGGCTGTCGCACACGGCGAAAGCACAGATACGCCGGAGTGTCTTGCCGAAGAGAACGAAGCACAGGCGCTACAGCGAGCGCTGCAGATGCGAACTAGAGAGAAAAGGAGTTAACGCGTATGCATGACGAGCGTTTTTATCCACGACCAAAACCGGTGCGAGTTTTTCGCATTCACGAAGTGTATTTCCTTACTTGCTATCGATGCCATCGGCAGGTCGAGATACCGACTCATAAGCGGCCGCATTGCCCCCGATGCGACGGGCCGCTTGTCATTCAGTGGCTGCAAGGGAGACAAGCAGCTGCGTAGCTTTCATGGGCCGCCCCCGGTACAACTACGATCCTGCCGCTCAACTGGAAGCCGCCAGGATCATTGCGGGCGACCCAGTACGTTATCCGAGTCCACTAATGCAGGAAGTCGCACGGAAGACGATTGCGCGCTTAGAGGGAACAGTGTTCGACTCTTCTCCGAAACCGAAACAGCGAGGACTGTATGACAATGCTGCCTGATGATTTTTACTGTTTACACCTTTTGAAGCCTACCGCTGGCGACAGCGTGAGATCATTCAACCCGACTGAAATTTTTACTGGAAAAGAACCTGCCAAATTGCTGAACAGGGTTTCCATGGCCCGTTGCAAGGCGGATAGGAATTCTTGTTCGCTGCAGATTCGCAAAGGACTTCCAGATTTGGAGCTGAGGAGCCGTCGTTCGCCCGCCAGCCTCGTTCGGCAGGTTCTTATTTCCAGAGCTAGCGCGACGGTTGAATGGTCTCACGGGTTTCCTAGCCACAGAAATTTTTGGAGTGGTTGTTGTTGTTATGCAAGGAATAACCAATAGAAATGGACATATTAGTGAAAAGGATAACCAACCATGGATCGCTTTGAACGCAGAGAGATGGAAGGCCGGATTCGTTCGGCAACAATTCTGACATCCATACAGAACAGACCTGCAATGATCGGCGCCGTTGCGCAGCCGACAGCAGCAGCATCTTCGATTGAAGATAATCTCCTCGTACAGATGGCGATGGAGATGCGCGATGCCGCGGGACAATCTACCGCGAAACAGGAAGCGACAAATCCGCTTCTCGCCGCAGCTGATGAACTTCGGCGGCAGCACGAAAGGATATCCCGATGAAATTCCCGAAAGACCCACAACGCGCCTTTGATGAGGCTCAGCACGTCGTAGCGGAACGTCAGCAAGTACGGAACTTGATGGCTCTCACGAGCACTCGACTACAGGCAATCGACGCGGAGTTGACGGCAGACTTCGAAAGGTGGTCGCTAGAAGAGGCTGAAGCCGCGCTCCAGCATGGCGTTCGACCTACCAACCCTACCGCCGCCTCACGAAGCCGCCAATCCCTCACGGAGGAAAAGGCAAGCCTTACCGCTCGGATCGCCGGTCTGCAAACCAAACTAAAGGCGAGTGAGGATGACGTGCTTCAGAAGAGTGCAGTCTTCACCGCAATACGGTCAGAATTTACGCAGCAAAAGTTCGCTGAATTCAACACGGAGTATGTAAAGGCCGCGCACGCATTCGTTACAGTCGCGCGGCGTGGCATCGCTTTAGCGGACGGCTTGAATTCAAATTTACCCGGGCTTGCGAGGATTCGGATACCAGAACCCGCAGATGGACTTGCGCAAGTGATTACGCTAGAAGAAAGCAGATACGAGAATGGCGCTTGGATCCAGTCGATTCCCAGGGACGCAGTAGCTGAGTCGCTATTCAATGAATTAGCTCCTATTGCTCAGGCGTCCGCCGCTATCAACCGCCAAGCGGCAGAGATCCGCAAACAGCGCGATGAGGAGCAGCGGGCGCGCAACGCCGCCGAAGCGGAAAATCGGCCTCAGACGGCCGCCATCCAATACAGCAGTATTTCGCAAAAGGCGGAAGAAGAGCGCCAGGCGTCTCGCCGGGTAATCAAGAGCGAGTTTATTGGAGCAAAGATGTACCCCAATGATCCAGAAAAACAGACTGTCCAGTTTGCTCACCTGAACAAGGACGCGGCAGACAAGGTGAGTTAGAACCTCTGCAGTTAGCGCGTCATGCCGTGGCCCGCGCTTCTGTCGTGTCCGCGCTTCCGCTCCGGATAGGAAAGGGTGGCCGGCTCAACAATACTTTCCAGTTGAGCCGTTCTCTCGTTCACCGGAATGATCTCTCGCTCCTTCCTAAGTGTTTCGCGGACGATCTCCAAGCCCTCCGGCTGCCTTTGTCGGCTGATGTTTGATGTCTCCCGGGCAATTTCAATCGCAGAACGGCGCTCGCCCGATAAGGCGATGCTCTCCTTTAACTCCTGCGGATCGCTGGTGAAGACTTGCAAACCCTCTCGCCCACGGCTCACTGCGACGTAGAACAATTCCTTACCGATCCAATCACCCGAGACGATCACACGGCCCACGCCCTTTCCCTGCGCTCGATGGCTTGTGATGGCATAGCCGTGGCGGAACTGGCGATAGTCCTCTGGCAACACGCGCCCGTCTTCCAGATGAACCCGCTTCTGGTCGTCGACCGACGCGACCGTTACCAATTCGCCATTGCTCGCCCGGAACCCGCCTGCGCGACGATTCGCCTCCAATTGCAAACGATCCCCAGGCGCGATATCGATCTGTTGCTTCTCGAAAACCGCGAATGCCTTCGCTTGTTTAGCCGTCAATGATCGTTCGTGTCCATCCTGTTTGCAGGCCACGATATGACAGCCCACTACGCGCACGACCTCTAGCGATTCATTCCGTCCAATGCCGCTCACCGCCTTATGAAAATGGAGCACCTGGCCAGGTGCGTACCGCCGCGCGTCGCGCTTCTGCGCTTCGGTCCAATTCAGCGGTACATGGCGTTCCAGAGCCGCACTCGCGCCCAATTCGCCTCGTTCCTTTCTGGTGGCGCGAATGGCGTGCGTGACGCGGCCGATCTCATCATGGGTGGGAGCAACGACCAATACCCGACTCCTCTGTCCTTTTATGTTGCTGACCTCCTGTGCCTGGCGATAGGCTTCGGCTACCTGTTGCGGACGGTCCAGATAGGGCACTTCATGAATGGCCCCCATTCGCTCCAACCGTTCGAATCCCGCCTCGGGATCGCGGCGCAGTTCTTCGACGGCCGCCCGGTATTCCTGGTTCGTCTGTCGCCGCACTTGCGTGAGCGAATAACTCTTGAGATTGGATTCGCGCTCAAGCGTCCGAAGCGCATCGCCTGCTTCGACGCTTTGAATCTGCCGTGTGTCACCGCTTAAGAGCAGGCGTGTCGAGCCCGCTTCGGCCAAGCGAACCAGTTCCGCCATCTGCCGGCTGGACACCATACCGGCCTCATCCACCAACAAGACCTTCCCTCTTAGTTCGCGTTGGGCCCGTTCGTCCTGCAGTAACCGCTCAATTGTCATGGTCTTTTCAAACCCGACGTTCTCCAGTTCTTCGACGGCGCTCCGGGTGGGAGCAACCGCGATCAATTCGCCACCGGCTTCTTCAATGCCGCGCCGGATTTCCGAAAGCGTTGCGGTCTTGCCAGTGCCCGCCGCACCACGTAGATTCATAACGAGATCGCGCGAGTCGAGAACGAAGGCCACCGCCCCGCGTTGCTCCTCCGAGAGCATTTGCGCCGGAAGGAATCGCTCCCGCCCAATCAGCGCATAACTGTTCATCCCGCGATCCACCGCCGCAATCATCTGTTGTTCACGCCGCAACGTCGCCTGCGTTGCAATCTCCCGGCCCGACTGAAGCACCGCGCCATTCTCCGCTTGCGTTTGTAGTTCACGCTGCAGGTTCGACAGATCGATCTGCCCACGCCCATGCTGCAACGCTTCCGTAAACACCTCACGGTCCCGTGCGACCGAGACACGCTCGAAGACGTGCGCCTTCCCGTGCTCCAGTGATTCTCTTGCGCCGGAAAGATTCAGCTCAGGTACGAGCATGCGTTCTCTGGATAGCTCTAATGATCGTTCCCGAATTGCATGCAGGTGCGTCTGCTCGCCCGGTGCTAATCGGCCGGCTGCCTGCGCATAAACGTCCTCGGTCGAGATCTCCGCCAGTTTCGCCTGGCGTGTCTCGCGCACCAGCACGGCCACCTCATTGTTGGTCGGAACACGGCCGTACTCTTTCGTGAATGTCTCAATCGCCTCGTCTCGTTGCTTGCTCCGTTGACTGTACCGATCGAGCATTTCTTGTGGGACGCCCCGGATCTCGTAACCTTCGCTCCGATCCGGCCGGTGATCGATTTCGTAGCCCAGCCTTTCCAATTCCTGCACGAAATAGTTCCGCTGGACTTCGGTAAAGTACGCCCGGTCTCGATAGACTTCGGAAAACTGCAGAGCCTTCCAGCGCTCCTCCGTTTCGTCGTAGGTCAGGTTGAAAAAGAGCGCGTGACTGTGAAGCTGCGGATCTAGCTCCCGGCTGGTGTCGTGCTGGTAAACCGCCGCCACCACATTGCGGGTATAGCGGTCATCGTTCGCTCCATTTTGCCGGACTCTGGTCGCGGCTGCCTCCTGCTCAATGTGCTCGATAGTCTGCTGGACGGAGCGGTTCCAAGCCTCCGGAATGCGCTGATCCCGGCCAAGAGTTGCTTGAATGGAAACCGACTTTGGAGCGGAAAAGGTGGCGTCATAGAACGCCCGCGCCGTTCCTAATTTCGTCCCGTCCTCCGCCGTCCGGTCCGCCCCTTGCCGCACCCGAAGGAACTCGCCAGTACCGGGATCTAGCCCCCGCCGGATCGCCTCGAATTGCTCATGATTGACGACTCCTTCTAGCCCCAGTTGTTCCGCTCCTCGGCCCATCCATTCTCCGGTTACTCGCTGTTTCTCGTCGTAATAGTCACTGTGCTCCAAGTGACGTTCGGAATAGCCTTCGCCGCCCGTCATCGCCCGAATCGTCAGCATTCTTCCGCCCTAAGACAAATGCGGCTCGCAGAGCATTTTCGCAACATGAGCAGCAATCGTTCGAAAACGAGCATTTCGGAAGTGGTGATAGTAGAGACACCATCCCTAAGCCTTCGGCTTAGGGCGAAAAAAAACGCGCAACATATATGCAGTATAGCGCAATAACGCGCAGTCTAACTGCATTTATATTGCGCCTTGCTGCACGCATGGTGCGCGTGCTACGATACCCTTACCTCCGTGAAGAAATCAGAGGAAGATCCCCTGGCTTGGGCGGCCACGTTACCGGAAAAGCCGGCCACGTCGAAGCTCGAACCGTACGCCGATGCCATTCGGGAATTACGGAGAAAGCGCTACACCTACGCGGAAATTGCGCAGCTTTTGAACGAGCGTTTTGGCTTAGAAGTTCATGCGACTTCGGTGCTGAGACTCGTGCAAAAGGAGCGGCCACCGGCGAAGAAAGTGAAGGCGGCCGGCGAGAAGAAAACGGCGAAAGAATCACCCAAGAAATTCTCTTTTCGACCCGGGCAAAGTCTTGATCGGGAGAAGAAATAGCGAGGCGTTCTGACATGAATTCAGCAGCAACAGCGAACAAGAAAAAGCGAGTTCTTTTCACCATGGGCAGCAAAGGCGGAACCGGAAAAACTCTGTTCGCTTGCGGAACTGCGGAGTGGTGTTTAGCTCGTCAAATTCCGTTTCGCCTGCTGGATTTCGACACCGAAAATCAAGTTCGTGGAAGCCTATCTCACTACTTCCCGCGCCTCGCAAAAAAAGTAGAAATGCACTCCCGCGGCGGGCTGGATGAGCTCTTCGATTTTCCAGCAGGCGCGCCGTCGCTGATCATCGCCGATCAGGGCGCCGCATCGGGCAACGTCACGTTTTCCTGGTTTGAAAAACGCTTTGCTATTGCCGAAGAGCAGGGGATAGAATTTACCGCCGTCGGCATCATCACCCCTGACCCTACATCAGTGGAAAGCGTACTGAGTTGGGCCACCACATTGCAGCATCAGGCGCGCTATTGGATCGTCAAGAATTCCATTTCACCGGAGGCGGATTTCTCCTTTTGGGAGCGCACCGATGCCGCCCGTCAATTCCGGAATTACTTTGCGCCGGATGTCCTGGAGTTACCCTTTCGTGTTCCGGCAATTGAGCACGTGATGCGGCAACACGGCGTCACCTTAACCGATATCGCCACGCGGAAAACGAAGCTGACGGAACTGCAGCGATCCGCCGTAGTGATGCGAGTTCAGGCGTACCGCCGCCATCTTTTTTCGCAGCTAGATTCTCTTTCGAAAGGCTGGACATGATATGAGTTCTGCGGCATTGGCAGCAGTAGAAGAAGAACGATTCGGACGCATCAGCCGCTTCCTGGAGAGCGCGGAAGACCAGAAGCGCTACCGGGATTGGTTGGAATACTCGCGCCACATTCCGAAAGACGACGAGATCCTTCGGCTGCTCGACATCTTCGATTTACTCACGAGGCTAACGCGGGAAACCCCGGAGAAGATTCTGGAGGAGCGGGAGAAGTTCGCGGCATTGCTGGGTGACAATCTCGGACAACTTAATCAACTGCAGACAGCCACGGCTGCGTACAAGGACGAAATCGAAAAGCGCTTGGAGAAACTGCCTCCCGAACTCCGCAAAGCTATCGATCCAGAGAAGGTGGCCAAGCAACTAGCACTCTGTCTAAAACAAGAATTCGCCGGTTCCGGTATCGAAGAAATACGCCAGCAACTGGCGGCGGCCCTCGATCAACTGCGACCGGTTGCCCACAGCTTTGAGCGCACCGCGGCGGATTTGACCGATCGTTACAGTGGGCTCGCTGGGAGCACGGAGCGCGAATGCAATCGGCTCATCCAAGCCACTTCGCAGATGCGCGCCGCCAGCAACGACCTCGCGCGAGAGTCCCGGCATCTGCATCTCGGGTGGATGTTCTTTGGTGCCGTGGTCATTTTTCTGGCCGGCTGCCTGCTCGGCCAGCGATGGGAAAAGCAAACGACGACTACCTACCTGGCTGGCGTGCAATACGAATTAGAGCAGATGCAAGCCAAGCTGAAACCCGCAGTAGCCCTGCCAGCACCCCCACCGGTTACACGTCTGAGACGGAAGTAGAAATGTAAACCAAAGTTGTCAACCGTAAACCTGTAGACCACGTGAAAACGCCCTCGCAGTCGCGGGTTTGCGCAGTCCTGCCACCTGATCGCAGCATCTCTAGGAAGTACCTTTTGTTTTAGCCGGGGCAACGCTTCAAAATCCCGGGGAAACATCAGGAATTCTTACGCACTTGGAGCTAGGACCGATCCCGCTGCGGTTACTCCGACGAGCAACAAGACACGCGAGTGCCGCCCACGCGAAAAAAACTTTTGGGCATTAAATATATACCGACAAAACAAGGTGGGAAAGAGGCGGGAATTCGCCTATAAATTCCTTGAATAACGGATGCTGAGGATAGGGCTATTCCTATACGCTTGAGGCGGTCCATGAATGCCGGTCGCAAGATTGTACGAGACGGACTGAGAAGTAAAATGCTACGAAACGCGCTTGCGCTCGTGTTGATAGGGTTGCCTTGCTTCGCGGGAGGAAAACCACAGCGGTTTTACCAAGCGCAAGAAGTTCCCCTACTCGAAGTGGGCGATTCCGCTTTCACAAACGTATCCGTGACCAATCCTTGCCGCAAACCAATCGATGTGCGAATTACGATCTACAACGGCGATGGCTCTGGACGCTACCAATCCGTTGAGACACTGAAGCCCTTCGGCCAATGGACCAAGCAGTTTAATGGTGACACTACGCGGTCGCTGCTTTCTGGAACGGTAGCGCAATCCAACGAACAACATTGCACTGTCGATGTTGAAAGCGAATTGAACTATCTTGGCAAGGAAAGCATTAATACTGTCGTCAATGTAGGGCATCTTCTCAGCGATGCCATATCTAGGCCATCAAGGTACTCAACAAGAGAGCACCAGGAAACCGAGGGACTATTTGTGGCAATCAACTATAGTTCAGAACCGAAGATGATATCGTTCTGCGAGAGCGCCCTCGCTGCTGATCAATCTTGCCCCAACTGGAAAGACCGCACATTAAAACCGCACGAGCTTATCTCCGCGCCAATTAATCCCCGGACAAGTTATCCTTACCTGATTACGGGCGACGGGGTTTATGCCAGCGTAGTGCTTACGGTGGAAGGCCGAATGAAAAAGTTTAGCAGTGATTCCAGCATCAGCTTTGCGCCCCAGCAGTGAAATACGAATCGACCCTTACGGCCCGGTCCGTCTCCTTGAACGCCGGAATTCCTTCTTCCCTCGTGGGGATGTTGCTAGGAGCGAGATGCCTGTTTCAGGCTCATGCTCTCTCACGTTCTTATTGACTCAAGGAAACGCTGAAGCAGAACCTCTAAACTACCTCCAGGGGCTTTGCCCCGCCGACAACAAGGGCACTGCTGCTGCGCAGTTTTGGGAGATACCCCTTCCGCTGCGCTCCCTCCCCAAAAATCTTCGATCAGTCCCTTGTTTCTGGCGCCCCAATCTCGCCGCCGATGTCTCGGGGGTGTTGTTGCCAACACCCCTAAGTCCATTTTCAACTCAGGCCACAAAGGAGCCTACAATCATTTTACAGCGGAAATTGACTGTTGCGCTGGCTTTTTGGAGCGATTGTGTTGCCGATGTTTAAACCGGTCCCGTAAGCGGGTCGTTTCTGCTGCCTCTTCTTTGATCTGCCGGGCGGATTGCTCGCGACATAGCCAGAAGCATTCGAAATCGAGCCAAAGCTCTTTCACGTCTTCGATATTCTGCGGGCGGAAGGATGCCGCATTGATGAGTTCAACAACGAGCTGCTCGAAGGGGAGTCCGTATTCCCATTCTGCTTCTTTGTGACGGCGGTAGATCGCTTGCGCAACGGCAAGAAATTGTTTCTCTTCACGGCTGGCATCTTCCAGGCTGAGGCTGTTGCCGACCTGCTTCTCCATGTCTTTGGCGCGCAGCTGCCGTATTTCGGAAAGGGTGAGGGAGGCTTTCACGCTGCTTTTCTCCTGCGTACCGGTGCCAACGGTTCAATGTGCAGCGGCAACAGAATGTCGGGCTCGTTTGCTCGCAGTGGATTCTCAAGGATCAGGGCCGCGTGTTTTGCGAGATTTTCGGACAACCAACCGAAACTCACCGGCTTGCGTTGTCGTCGTCTTGCTTTCGCATCGCGCAATAGGAACTCCATCGTGAACAGCATTCCGCAGTCTATTGCGTAATCAAAAGTGCTCGGGTATTCACTACTGCGAGGCTCTGTGCGTTTACTTTTTGGCACGATGCACCGTCCTGCGTAGGCTTTCGAGCGCGCCGTCTTCGAGGTATTCCGCAGCGTGCCCCGCGTGAAGCTCTCGCATTGCCTGTAGAGCCATTTCTACACCGGCTTTGATCCCGCGCCGGAGAATTTGTTCTTCCCGGCGCGTCTGCACATTGGCGAACTGAGTGGTCCGTACTTGAGTCGTTTTCGGCACTGTTTTAGGCATGGGAATCCTTTCGCAGCAATCCCCGAAGAACGCCGTCTTCGATAGCCCGGCGCGTCCCCGGCTCAATCATTTCGGCAAGAGCGCGGGCCGCCGTCTCCAAGCCAAGCCCGACCCCGAGCGCGATCATGCCTTGATCGCGCTCCGTAAAAACCAGCGGCTCTGTTTTAGCCGCCCGTTTTCGGGTAACATGGTTTCGCATTACCGCACCTCCTGATCCTGGGGCACTGTATCGAACGTGAGGCGGCAGCCAGCGCGGGGTACGAGCCCAACCGCAGCGGCAATCGCATCCGAGAGCGTCCCTTCCGCTGGAGAATTGTTAAGTTCAACCAAGCTTGCCCGCTCCTGGAACACCCAGGTCAGCAGGTAGAGTTCTGCGACCGAAGCGTCCTTCAGAAAAGAGGCTAAGCCATCCTGTAATTCGTACACCGCCTTCTCCCGAAAGAGCTGCCACGGCTCCAGAGAGATTTGCTCGATGGGGTGCTTGGTATGTGTTTGTGTAGACATATCTTCTCCTTTACGCGGCAACGGGCCGCGCCGATTGCATCATCTCGACGCTTTCAAGAAAGTCGTCAGAGTAAAACTTGAGATCGTCGGGCTTGATCGTCTCCTGATGTTGATAGAGCGAGATCAGATTGCAGATCAGCTCCTCGGCGGGAGTGATGCAGCCTTTGTTGCGGGTGAAGATGGTTTCGCAAGTGGCCGGGAACGCCGCGCGATCGGTGGCGCGGTAGTCGATGGCATCTACATGTTCAACGGGTTTTTTCATGGTGTTTTCTCCTGAAGACCGAATCAAAAAACTTACGCTGCTAACAGCAGCTTGCACCTGGCGCCAATGCTGGCGACACGTTCTTTTTCTGTACGTAGAACGATTTCTATTTGCGCTTCTGGCCGGCCGATCATGCGCGCGATCACACGCACTGAACGCTTTAAGTCATAGAAGCTGCGAATGATGCTGTCGCGCTCTTCAGCGCTTGGTGGTCGAAGGTTTTGCATAGAAAAAAGCTTTCTGTTTTCAATGTTTTATATATGTGCACATAGAAAATTCCCGAGAAGGTTGGATATCTTTGGTTATCGGGAACTGCAATCACAAGTAAAGTATTGCACCGTAACGCTACTGCGCCAAGGAATAATTTGGATATTCAGGCGATTTTAGAAAAGATTCTTGCGGCACACGGCAATGACCGGGTAAAGCTTGCTAGTCTGCTGGAGATTAACTACAGCACCCTTAGCCTTTGGTTGAGCGGGAAAAGAGCACCGAGCCCTATTCAGTGCTTGGTGCTTGCCAGCCTAGTCTCCGGTAAAGAAAAAGACGCCCTACAAAAAATGGCGCAATTGTCCGAAGGACAAATCAACAAAATCGTCCAAGGATTGAGCGCCGACAGCTCGCTGGTCATCCAGCCGGAGAAGCAAGCGTTTATCGAATGGTTTAATAACCCGCCCGAGTCCTATGATGCTGCGATCAAGGACTATATCCTGCGACGAACCGAAGGGCTAAAAGGCACGTCGAAACCAAAGCCGAAAAGCAAACTGAAAAGAATCTAAGGAAAAGAAGACTCCTGAAATCCGGGATTTACGGTTTCTGCCCTTTTATTAGCGATTGAAATTGCGTAGTAAAAGCAGAGGTGAAACCCGAGGGGTAGGAGGGCAGCGGTACGTCATTAGCGGCTGCGAGCTTCGTCGCTGAATCATTTGCCAAGATGAGAATCGCAAGTTGATTGACTAGATCTCTCATACGCTCAAGAACTTCTTTATGTGCATCTGACGCCTCGATCGTCGGCGAGATCTGAGAGCAGGGCGCTACGCTCCTGACGCGAAAGATACTCTCGATAAACGAAAAATGCGGATATGAGCAGGATGGAAACAAGCCGAGCCAGCCTAGCGTTGACCTTGACGTGAACCCCGTTTTCCGCCCGAAGTGGAATACTAATTCGGACGAAGAAAGGGGAAAGCAGAAGTGACAAAGAGGAAACTCAGCGAAGAACAGATACTGGCAGTGGTGAAGCAACTGGAAGCGGGACGGACGGCAGCCGAGATGGCCCGCGAGGTCGGCGTCAGTACCTTCACGATTTATTCCTGGAAGGCGAAGTACGGCGGTATGGAGCCGAGTGAAGCAGCGCGGCTGCATCACCTGGAAGACGAGAACAATCGATTGAAGCGATTGGTGGCTGACCTCAGTTTAGATCGGGAAATGCTGAAAGCGCTTCTAATAAAAAACGGATTGAGCTCGTAGGCCGGCGTGCCGACGCGGCGTTCCTCCTCGAGAACTTCGCCGCAAGTCAGCGCAAAGCCTGCGAGCTGGCCAACATTGCCCGATCCAGCTTTCGTTATCGGGCCAACCTAGAGAAGGACGACAAGCTCAGAGTGAAGCTAACACAGTTAGCGCAGGAGAAGCCACGCTACGGCTATCGCCGCCTTGCCGTTCTCCTGCGCAGAGAGGGGCAGGTCGTGAATCACAAGAGACTCTTTCGGGTGTATCGTGCTGCCGGGCTGAGTGTCCGGCGCAAGAAGCGAAAGCGTTTGATGCGGGTGGGACAGCCCTTGTTTACGGCCATTAGACCGAACCAACAATGGGCCATTGACTTTGTGCATGACCGGATGGCAAACGGTCGAACGCTGCGCGTTTTGAGCATTGTCGATACGTTCACGCGTGAATGCCTGGCCTTAGAAGTCGATACCGGTTTGCCCAGCCGACGTGTCACCAGAGCGCTGGATCGCGTGATTGCCGAACGCGGCAAACCAGAACGGATTCGCATGGACAATGGCGCCGAACTGACCTCGCGACATTTCCTGGCGTGGGGCATCGATCAGCGCATCGAACTAGCCCATATCCAGCCAGGCAAACCCGTTCAAAACGCTCACGTCGAAAGTTTTCACGGTCGGCTCAGAGACGAATGCCTGAACACGCAGTGGTTTCGGAATCTCTGGCATGCACGTCGACAGATTGCCGCATGGCGCCATGAGTTTAACCAAGAACGACCGCACAGCAGCCTTGATTACCGCACGCCCTACGAGTTTGCTCAGGCGTGTCTTGCAGCAACAGCCTCATCCGTTACACAATGAGGCAACTACCGGACGGAAAATGGGTTCACGTCAACCTCATAGCGCCCGCACCAAGATTTCGCGCATGAGAAGACATTAACACTTGACAACCCCACTGAGTTGGTAAGGGCGTGGAACAATAGGAGTACGAATCGTTGTTATGGAGCTGCCTAAACGGAAAAGGACGACTGATGCTGCTTCTGTAGCGCCGCTGATTGACTTCACGTTTGAGCCGATAATGCGCGCAAAGGAAGTCATTGGCGACGAACAGGAAGCGCTGCGCTGGCTTGGAACGCCAGTGCGGGCCTTGAACTATGCCACACCCATTTCGCTTCTCAGCAGCCGAGAGGGACAGCAGGCCGTCTTACAAGTATTGGACAAACTTGAGCACGGCGTATTTTGACCACCGTTTATCGGCTGTGCTCACTCAAATATCCGGCGAGTAGCGGGGCTGGTGCCGCGCTACATGGCGGTCGCTGGAATTCTCCAGGAGTGGAGGTCATTTATGCTTCGACAACCGTTGCATTGGCCGTTCTTGAAATTGTCGTTAACTTTTCGGTGCTGCCGAAGGGGTATGGGCTGACTAGGATCTCAATACCGGACGACGTGAAGATAACGGAGCCGTTTGCGACTCTGAAGCGATTTCCCAATGGATGGGATGATCCAGTACCTACGATAAGGACCCAGCAGCTTGGCACGGCATGGATTCGTGGCAATGCAAGTCCGGTGCTACTTGTCCCTTCAGCGGTAGTTCCGCACGAAAAAAACTACGTTCTAAATCCAAACCATCTTGATTTTCACAAAATAGCGTTCAGCCAGCCGGAGCCGTTTCATTTCGACCCTCGCCTCTTCAAATAACGTCGGGCTAATTGTCCGCCTCGCAGGAATCGTCTAAACGAACTCGATTTTAAATCGAATCAGCACCTTAGAACAAACAGATCCAAGCCGCTATCGTGACTTTGTGCTCGATTCACCACTAGGAAGAAATTTCGGGATTAGCCATACTCTCCCGTTGCCAGCGTGATATCCTTGCCCTCACGCCATGAAGTGGAATCGCGTTCCCTGGAGACGTCATCCGGCTGCCAAAATCGTAAAAGCTCCCTTGGCCACCAGACGCGAGTACGTGCATGCAGTCGTCATCCCGGCAAGCCAATCCCGGTGGAAACAAATCTTCCGCTCTCCCCTCGTTATCATTGGCTTTCTAATTGCCGCATTAATCATTTTTATGGATTGGTCTTACGTCCATGAGAAACCTGAGATGGAGCAGCCCACCAATCAGGTCCAGGGAGAGCCTAAGGCTCCTGCGGTCGAGCCGTCAACAAATCCGCCCGTTTCGCCATTACCGGTTTCTTCCGGCTCCGCGTCCAGTCCTCTGAACCTTCTGATTCAGTGCCAGACGACGCCAGTGTTATACCTTACTCGCGACACAAATCTCATCACAAGCGCAAATCGCATTCCGGCGAAGTGCATGTCCATGGCTACTATCGCAAAGATGGTAACTACGTACATGGTTATGACCGCTCCTATCCGCGCTAGATATTAGCGCCGCTTTTGAGCAGTGAAGCGCCCACCCCCGATGAGAACCCCCACAACACTCAATGAGATCAACCACCTGTTTATTGAAGGCAGGATACAGGAAAATATTCATCTGGACTACAAAGCCTCGCCGGCTCTCTCCTTGAATAAGAGGGATGAGATTGCGAAAGATGTGTCTGCCTTTGCCAATTCCGATGGAGGGCTGATAATCTATGGCGTCAAAGAAAAGGACAACTTCCCAGCCGGTATCGATGAGGGCGTCGACGACAAGATAATCGACCGGGAATGGATTGAATCTGTGCCCCTATTTCTCATTCGCCCGCGGATCGAAAGCATTCGGATTTATCCAATCCGGCTTGTCGAGGGCCGTTCACTGTATGTAATCGATGTTCCCAAGAGCTTTCGCGGGCCTCATCAGAGTGCCGACAAAAAGTATTACAAGCGCCATAATTTCTCCGCAGAACCGATGCATGACTACGAGATTACCGATGTTCGTAGTCGAAGTTTCGAAGTTTCACCCGCCGTGGTCTTCCGAGTCGAGGATTATAAGGACGTCCTAATTGCTTTTCATGTCGAGAACGTGACCTCTCGGACGGTCAAAAATCTTACGTTCGTACTTCCGGACGGCTTACCATGGCCATCGGATAGGCCAACACCGGAGCAACTCCTAAAAGGCATTCCGGCGCTCGCACCGGGGCAGGCTCTCCGTTTTCTCTGGTTCCATTTCTCCCAAGTTCTTGCGCAAGGTAGTACTATACCTTCCGATTTTGAGATTGAGATTGCTTATGTTCACCCAATAACTGGGACTGTCATACGCGACGTCTGGCCCGTCAATATTGAATCGTATCGGAATTCAGTTCCAGTGCGGACAAGTCTAGAGGACCAAGTAGCGAACGTTGTCGAGGACCTAAAGCTCCTGGCGGATCAATTTAATAGATACATCAGGCTCTTAGAACGCCGAGAAGCTCGGCAGGCCGATGTCGGAGTAAAACTTTCTGCTGGAACTTTGGCCAATTTGAAGCGGATACTTATAGATCGTGAGAATCCGCATCCTCTTCGAGGAAGACATCAGAGCAGAGAGGTTTTCAGCGAACGGCTAGGCGTGGACTCAGCCATGGGATACGCGTTAGCCGACGCTTTTCGAAATCCGGAGCTAAAGTGGGATGACCTTCGTGCCATCCCTGGAATGACCGATGATCTATTGACTAAAGTGCAAGCTGCTTTCGACCGGTTCGATCAATAACAATGGCTTCAATGCGCAGAGAAGGCTATCTATGCTCCAACCGAGACTCTTCCTGGCCTGCCGACAAAAAAGGGTGGAGTGGCCATGTTTGGTCTTTCTGAACTAGCATCGGACTAGCACGACGCAAAAACACCCTGAAAACAGATGAAAAGCGACCCTCTAGATAAACGTAAAATCAATAGCTTAGGACTGGTTAGTACAGCCCAATACGTGGCTGAACTGATTCGATCCCTGTCGCCCCTACCACATAAATCGGTCCCTGCCGCACGATTTGGGCCGAGCTGCTTCGGATGAAAATGAGCACGTCTGCGTCTGAAGCATGTGGCGTGCGCCTCTATTTGTGAGTTTTGGTCGGGGCGGTGTGATTCGAACACACGACCCCCTGCGCCCAAGGCAGGTGCGCTACCAGGCTGCGCTACGCCCCGACATTATTGCTTCATTCAGTGTAAACTACTACGGCTTGAGTTAATGAAATTCAAGTTTCGCGTTTTCGGTAGGTGCAGGAAGTTGGGCTACTAAGACCTAAGTGCTAGGGGCACCTAAACCTCGCAATTGCGATGTTGCAGGCGGCTTTCGGGCCGATCTCCGAGGAGCAGGCTTGGAGGCCTTCGAGAAGGCGCGCTGTTCGCGATCTATTACTAACGGACGAAGATCTTCCTCCACAATACGGTAATTGTGAAGCCGTGCAATAAAGCCAGGGTCAGCCGCGCACGCAGTGGTGAGGAGTTGCAGGCAGAAAGTAGGTACTACCTGGATAGCCACCTGGTTTCTCGCTAGAAGCGGAAGATCGACTTCGATGGAAAAGATCGCTGCAATCATGGATTGTTCAATGCCGTGAAAGGTGAACGATCTGACATCACCTTGATGGGTGAAGCCTTGATAGAGGAACTTCATATATGCGCCTATTGCGAGTTCGAAAGAGTTATAACACACCATTTCGCACAGCAGGAAAGTCCTCGTATCCGACGAGCATTTCCTTCGGCGTGACATCGGGACGCTCGGGATTACCGCTTCTTAAAAATTGGGGCGAGAAGATAGATCGGGTCCACTTCTTCTTGCTTAAATTAGCGATGAGACGATTTCCATTCCGGACTTCGCCGATGTAAGAACCGCTGTCACCGTAGACCTCGTCACCTTCGGCAAAATGTCCAATCTGGTGTCCACCGTTATCGTATAAAGCGTCCGACACGCGATACCCCACGTATCGGCCGTTCCAACTCCAAAATGCACTGCTGGTTTCCATATGGGTCTCCAACGACCACACAGAAAGTGGTCGCTGTTTCAAAGGATGTAAAACGGAAGGGATAAGGACGTTTCAGTTCGCCTGATCACCTACTCCGCAGGTTTAAGATTTTCCGCCGGGGCAGAAACTTTACGCAAAATGTGGATCTGGCTTCGGCGAAGGCGTCGCTTTGTGGTTTTTTTATGAGCTCTCGCTCTATCTCCATTACGGAATGACAATATAAACTCCAAACGTCGGGTGGGAACCCAGAGAATTAAAACTCCGGGCTAAGTAGGGAATAGAAGATTCGAAACGCCGAACTTAGGAGCGACGAGCCGGACGGTTAAAATAAAATTACTTGAACCAATCTTATTATACGCCCTAAATACCGAGTGAGGGGTTATCACATCGAGGAGACGGGATCACTGAGAGGAGACGGGATCACTGAGAGGAGACGGGATCACTGACAGGGTGGCAGTCAATCGCTATCGTGCGTCGTGCTACTCCACCGTGACGCTCTTGGCAAGATTTCTCGGCTGATCCACGTCACACCCGCGGCGCACAGCAATGTGGTAAGCGAGCAATTGCAGCGGAATCATTTCGAGCAGCGGCAGCAGCAACTCGCGCGTGACAGGAATAGTGATCACATGGTCGGCCATTTTGGCCACCTCTTCATCGCCTTCACAGGCGATTGCCACGACGATTCCGCTGCGCGCCTTCACTTCCTGGATATTTGAAAGCGTCTTTTCGTAATGAACCTGGCTTTCTTCCGATTGGGGATCGCGGGTAGCCAGAACCACGACCGGTAGATTTTCGTCGATCAGCGCGTTCGGACCATGCTTCATTTCGCCGGCCGGGTAGCCTTCGGCGTGAATGTAGGAAATTTCCTTTAGCTTCAGCGCGCCTTCCAAGGCAATGGGAAAATGAATGCCTCGACCGAGGTAAAGAAAGTCGCTGGCCTTGGAAAGAGCTTGCGCCAATTCTTCATAGATCGCGGTTTCGGCAAGAATGTGTTCGAGTTTTCCCGGAAGCTGTGCCAACTCCTGCACCAGCGTACAGGATGCCTGCGGGCTTAGCGTGCCGCGGATCTGCCCCAGATGCATACCAAGAATCAGCAGGGCAGTGATCTGTGAGGTGAATGCCTTTGTCGATGCAACCCCAATTTCGGGTCCCGCGTGGGTAAGTAACGTGCCGCTTGCTTCGCGTGTGATCATGGATCCGACAACGTTGCAGATGGCGAGCGTCTTGGAGCCTTTCTGTGTAGCCTCGCGAAGCGCGGCTAGCGTGTCGGCCGTCTCGCCCGATTGCGAGATCACGACCGTCAGCGTCTTTGGTGGAATAATCGGGTCGCGATAGCGGAACTCACTGCCGTAGTCGACCTCAACGGGAATGCGCGCCAGCCGCTCGATGATAAATTTACCGGCTAGTCCGGCATGCCAGCTTGTGCCGCACGCCACGATTTTCACCTGTTGAAACTCGCGGAAGTCGGCGTCCGAGATACTGACCTCATCCAGGAAGATGCGCCCGCTTTCCAGGCCCAGGCGCCCGAGCATTGTATCCTTGATGGCCCGCGGTTGCTCAAAAATCTCCTTGAGCATGAAGTGCTTATAACCGCCCTTTTCGGCCATGATGGGATCCCACATGATGCGCGACACCTGACGGCGTACGGTGCGGCCGTCAAAATCGGTCAATTGGACACCGTCCGGCGTCAGAATCGCCACGTCGCCGTCGTTCAAAAAGAACATGTCGCGGGTGTGGCTCAGGATGGCAGGAACGTCGGAAGCGACAAAAAATTCGTTTTCTCCCAGCCCGATCACCACCGGAGGGCCGGAGCGCGCCGCCACGATCTTGTTGGGATCACTGCTGGAAATAACGCTGATCGCAAACACGCCGGTGATCTGTTTCACAGCCGTGCGTACGGCATTCTCCAGCTTGCCGTCGAAATACTTCTCCACCAAATGCGCCACAACTTCCGTGTCGGTTTCGGTGATGAAGGTATGGCCTTCGGCGGTCAACTGTTTCCGCAAGGCGAGATAGTTCTCGACGATGCCGTTGTGAACCACCACGATTTCGCCCTTGCAGTCCCGGTGCGGATGGGCGTTTTCCTCCGTCGGCCGGCCGTGTGTTGCCCAGCGGGTATGGCCAATTCCATAGAGTCCCGAAAGCGGCTTAACGCGAAGCACTTCTTCCAAGTTCCGCAACTTGCCCGAAGCGCGGCGAACTTCCAGGCACTTATCATTGGAGAGCACCGCAACTCCCGCTGAATCGTACCCGCGATATTCCAGCCGCCGCAGCCCATCCACGATGACCGGTACTGCATCCTGACTACCGATGTATCCAACAATTCCGCACATATAAAAGAAAGTTGTGGCCGATCCGTCCGATTAATCTAAAAGTTCCACCCGATAATCCTCGATTACCGGATTCGAGAGCACGTCCCTCGCAATTTCGTCTAGCACACGGCTGGCTTGTTCCCGGGATACTCCATCGGCAAGGCCGATCTCAAAGTACTTCCCCTGGCGGACGGTCGCTATCTCCCCATGTCCGAGCCCCGCCAAGGCGGAGCGAATGGTCTGCCCTTGCGGGTCGAGAACAGTAGCCTTAATAGAGACGTAAACGCGCGCTTTCATGAATCTTCATTGTAGAGGGACGGAGGCAAACTATGACACAAACAATAATGAAGAAATTGTTTCGGTCCTTTGGTATAAACGGATAAGCACAGCGGGAAGGGCGGAACATCTTATCGTCAAGGTCTGCATCTTAGCCAGCAGTAGCGCGGGCAATTCGGCATTCATCGCCACCGGCAGGACACGTGTCTTGATTGACGCGGGTTTGAGCCGCCGCGAAATCGCGAAACGCCTCGCCGCCATCGGCGAGGACGTCGATGCGCTCGATGCTGTCCTGATCACGCACGAGCACAGCGACCATACCAGTGGTTTGGCGGCGCTGGCGAAGGGGCCGCGAACGTCCGCCAAAAAGAAGGGCTCGGCGCGAAAAGTTCCGGTGTACCTGACGCACGGCACTGCCGAATACATCGATTGGGGTGAATCGCAGCCTACGGTCGAGCGCTTTCAAGCCGGCTGCTGCTTGCGCATCGGCGATTTTGACGTTGCTAGTTTCACGATTCCTCACGATGCGGCCGATCCGGTCGGCTACACCTTGACCGCGCACGGAATAAAGATCGCCATTGCCACCGATCTGGGGTATGTGCCGGATTCGCTGCGCGTTCACCTGCGAGGTACCGACCTGCTGGTGCTGGAGTCGAACCACGATCTCGAGATGTTGCGCGTGGGGCCGTATCCCTGGTCCGTGAAGCAGCGCGTCATGAGCCGGCGCGGCCATCTTTCGAACGAAATCGCGGCGGATTTCATAGAACGCGACCTGGACGGGCGCGTGTCCACGCTCGTGCTGGGACATATTTCTGAACATAACAATCATCCGGAGCTAGTTCGCAACATGGCCTATAAGGCCCTGAACGGGCGCACTCTGTTTACGAAACTCGTCGTTGCCGAACCGGGCGTACAATCCGAAATTTTCTGCTACTAAGTTCGCCTTTTCCGATCGTCTAGGACAATGGTTCGAGATGATTGCGCGATATACACGCCCGGAGATGGGCGCCATCTGGAGTGACCAACACAAATACGAATGCTGGTTGGAGGTGGAGCTTGCGGCTTCAGAAGCCTTAGCGGAGTTGGGCGAAGTTCCGCGGGAGGCGGCCGCTGCCCTCCGGCAACATGCCGGTTTCGACCTCCAGCGCATCGGGGAAATTGAACGCGAAGTCCGCCACGATGTGATCGCCTTCACGACGGCGGTTTCGGAACGCATGAAGGCGAACGGGGCGGGGGAGTCCTCACGCTGGCTCCATTTCGGCCTCACGTCGAACGATGTCGTGGATACCGCGCAGGCGCTCCAGATAAAGGATGCTTCCGAACGGATTGCGGCTGGTCTCGATGGTCTTTGCGAAGCCCTACAACGGCTTGCCCTGGACCACAAATACACCGTTCAAATGGGCCGCACCCACGGCGTCCATGCGGAACCGATCACCTTCGGCCTGAAAGCCGCTCTCTGGTGGGACGAACTCGAACGCCATCGAAAGCGTTTTGCAGCCGCAGCCGAAGAAATCCGCGTCGGCAAAGTCTCGGGTGCGGTTGGTACATTCGCGCATATCGGGCCGGAGGCGGAAGAAAAGATCTGTGCGCGATTAGGACTACGCGCCGCGCCGGTGAGTTCGCAGGTGCTTTCCCGTGATCTGCATGCCAACTACATCGCCACGCTGGCCGGCATTGCCTCCAGCCTCGACAAGATCGCTCTTGAAATTCGGCATTTGCAGCGGACCGAAGTGCGCGAAGCCGAAGAACCTTTCGCGGTCGGCCAAAAGGGCTCGTCCGCCATGCCTCACAAGCGGAACCCGATCGTCTGCGAGCAGATCTGCGGTCTCGCGCGCGTAGTGCGCGCCAACGCGCAGGCCGCCTTCGAGAACGTGGCACTCTGGCATGAACGCGACATCTCCCATTCCTCGGTGGAGCGCGTCATTCTGCCCGATTCCACCATCCTGATCGATTACCTACTGGCAAAGACCACCTGGTTAATCTCTGGACTGCGCGTGAATGTCGAACGGATGCGCCGCAATGTCGACCAGACCAAAGGGCTGATCTTCTCAGGGCAACTCCTGCTGGATCTTGCAGCAGCAGGCATGTTGCGCGAGGACGCCTATCGCCTGGTGCAAGGACAGGCGATGGAGTCCTGGGAATCGGAAGGTGACTTCCGGGCTGCCATCGAATCCAACCCAGCCGTCCAGAAATACCTGACCCAGGAGCAGCTTGGGGAGATCTTCTCGCTGGATCGGCAGCTCCGCCATGTGGACCAGATCTTCGCCCGCGTCTTCCCAAAGGCGTGATCTTCTAGCCTCCTTCGACGGTGCGATCGCGCCCGATCCGCTCTATCATGGCTTCGTATCCGTCGAGATTGTCCTTGAAAAAGTGGTCCGCGGCTTCAACCCAGTCCAGATGTTTGGGCTGGGGTAGCGATTCGTAAAACGCCGCGAATTCAGGGCGCGGGCCAAACTCATCGTTCGTGCTCTGTACGAAGTGCTTGGGCGCTTGTACCTCATACACATACTCACGGTTGGGGTATTTGGTAGGAAATCCGACAGGAATCACGCGCTTGATCACCGGCTCCGTACGGGTCAACTGAAGGGCAATCCGCGATCCGAAGGAAAATCCGCCTGCCACCACGGGCAACTCGGGATAGCGGCCCCGCAGCTCTGTCAAGGCTATCCGGGCGTCTTCAATTTCGCCGATCCCGTGGTCGTATTTTCCTTCACTGAGATTTACGCCGCGATAGTTGAAGCGCAGCACCACGCAGCCCGACCGCCGCAAGCCGCGCGCCAACCGGTAGACTACCTTGTTGTGCATCGTCCCGCCGTGCAAGGGATGCGGATGGCACACCAGCGCTGCTTCCGCCGCCACCATATCTTCCGGTTCTTCCAGCAATGCCTCCAACCGGCCCGCCGGACCCGCGATAAAGAACGTTTCGATCCGCCGCGCCATTAATTGGTCCGGTAATTGGTGAACTGCATATCGATGCCGAAGTCCTTGCCGCGCAGCAGCGTAATCACCTGCTGCAGAATATCCCGATCCTTGCTGCTGACGCGCACTAAGTCGCCTTGTATGGTCGCTTGCACCTTCAATTTGCTGTCCTTGATCAGTTTGACCATCTCTTTTGCCTTTTCAAGCGCAATTCCCTGTTGCAATGTCATTTCCTGCTTCACACTGCCTCCCGAAGAGGAGATCAGCGGGCCATACTCGATTCCCTTCAGCGGCACATTGCGCTTCACCAATTTCTGGCCAAGAATCTCGGTTACGGCCTTCAGCTTGTATTCATCCGAGCTGGCCAGCAACACCTTGTGGTCTTTCTCGTTCAGTTCAACGGATGATTTACTGTCTTTCAAGTCGTAGCGTGTCTGAATCTCTTTCGAGGCTTGTTGAACGGCATTCAGAACTTCCGTCAGGTCAATCTTCGATGTGATATCGAAAGTGTTGTCGGGCATATTCTTTCCCATGGTAGGACGGCGAGCCTCGGGACGAGCTCATAACGGGAATTGTGGACTGGAATTTGAACGGCGAGAGTTTATTTTTGCTGCGACAGAGCCAGCAACACCCGTTCGGTCAACTCGTCAATCAAGGAAGGCATGGCGCTATCAAGCGCCAGCGTCACGGCGGCGCGGATGGTATGACGGTTGAGAGCGTTCGATTGAGTCTCATCGACGTTTCCGCGCGCGGAAATGCTCTTCTCCAGTAACTCTTGAACAGCTCGCAGCAAGGCAGACGCCTCGAAAGGTTTCCGCAGGATAACGTCCGCCCCGGCGTTCTTGGCATCCTGTTCGCTAAATTCATCCGCGGGGGCAGCGGCAAAAATGATTGGAATGTGGCGATGTTCCGGCTGCGACTTGATAAATCTCGCTAAATCGAAGGCGTTCTTCGTGGCCAGAAAGACATCGCAGATCAGGAGGTCCGGCTTCACATCCGGTAGCCGGCGCATCGCGATAGCGCCGTCCGTTACGCTAACCACCTCGTTGCCCTGTCCGGCTAGAATTTGTTCCGCCAAGCGCAGCGCTTGGGGGCTGTCATCCGCGAGCAATATACGATTCATTAACTTTGAGGTGGATTAGGCGCCGTGTTGGCCGGAGTCGGGCTAGTCGGCACCGACGTCGGTGTATTCGGCGCGGTAGCGTTCGGTACAGTGACGCCCTGAGGCGTGTTGGAAGCGGGTTGGGGATTGTTCCCCTCGTTGGCTGCGGGCTGCGCTGCTTGCTTGTGCGAATGTTTCCTTGCCTTCTTGGCCATTTGCGCCTGCTTCTTGGCTTGCTTCTCGTGGAATTTCTTCAATTCCTCATCCCGATTGGTCGGCAATGGCTGCTGTGGAACAGGCTTGTTCGCTGGCGGGGCCGTGGCATTGTTGCGCCGTGCATCCGCGTTAGAGTCAAGAGCGCCCCCGCCGTTTACCTGCGATGCGCTCACGTCCGTGGTTCCCGTTCCTGTTCCATTACCGGCCACTTCCGTCTCCGGATTGTTGTTCACCACCGGAATACTTGCGGGAAACGTAGGCTTGGGATCGGTCATGACGGGCGCACCCTCTTTCGCCGCCTCGCTGAGGTCGGGAGATCCTTTCATCCACTCGGTGGAGCGGTATAGCAATCCAGGCCGGTGATAATTCTCCTGCTCATATTTTTCCCTGGCTAACGCGCCCCCATCCACTTTGGGAATTGGCATTTCCATCTGAGTCAGATTTTGCTGGGCATCATCCGCACGCTCGCTAAGCGGGTAGTCGCTCACAACGCGGCCGTACATGTTGGCCGCTTTCTGGCGAAAACGCGGTCCCATTTTCGAGTAAGACTCGCCCGCTTCGTATAGTGCCTCGTCCGCCTTGCTGTACAACGGATAGTCATCCGCCAGGGCATTTAACCGGTTGGCCGCCGCCGGGTTCGCGCCACGCACGAAGTAGAAGTTGCCCACCACGAATTCATGTTCGGCCAGGCTTTCCTGGATGTTTCGGAGACGTTGGGTGGCTTCCGGCGCGAATTTGCTGTTAGGGAACTGCACCAGCAATTGCCGGCATTCGTCCTCGGCGCGAAGACTCTGAGTCCAATCGCGATCGCTCTTCTCCATCTCGCGATAGTGAATCTGGCAGACCCGATTTTGCGCTTGCGCGGCCTCTTCCATATTGGGATAGAAGAGAATAAAGTCCTTGTACTCGGCTTCGGCCTGAGCCATGCCTGCCGCGCCACCCTCGCGATACCAACTGTCGGCGATGGCTAGCTTCGCTTTTGCCAGATACTCGCTCGACTCATAGGTATTCATCAAGGTATTCAGCGAAATCCGGGCTACTTCGTACCGCCCATGTTCGATATCGTGCATCGCCTGATCGAACAGGATCTTATCCGGCTGCTGAGTGTTCTTGGTGATAGGCGTCTCATACTTCTTGTGGTGTGGCCAGGAAGCAAGCAACCCCGAGGAGCAGGCGAACAGTAGCACCCATGTCGACACAAAACTGCGAAAAACCATATTAAAAATTAGACCTTGATTAAGACTGCTTCACTTGCCCGGCGCTGCATTTCGCGCGCCCTTTCGGTGGGGGGATCCGCGGCGCCGAAAACGGAAGAACCGGCAACTACCCAGTCCACACCCGCCGCCGCGATCTCCTCGATATTTTCCAACCCTGCTCCTCCATCGATCTCGATGGCGAAGTTCAATCCCAAGTCCGTGCGCCGTCGATGAAGTTGACGAACTTTATCCAAGGAACGTGGAATGAATTTCTGGCCGCCGTATCCCGGATTTACGCTCATCACCAAAACATAATCAACAATGTCGAGCACGTTTTCAAGCAGTGACACCGGCGTGGCCGGATTGATTACCACGCCTGCCTGCGCCCCGAGATCTTGGATCATGTGCAACGTGCGGTCCAGGTTCCGGCAGACTTCGTAATGCACACTCACGCAATCGGCCCCTGCCTTAATGAAAATGGGCGCGTACGTATCGGGATCTTCAATCATCAGATGATGATCCAGCTTCAGGTTTGTTATCTTCCGGATCGACTCAGTGATGGGCGTTCCCATCGTGAAGTTCGGGACAAAGTGCCCGTCCATGATGTCGATATGAAGCATACCGACCGGCGCTTGCTCGACTTTTTTGATTTCTTCACCTAAACGCGTGAAGTCCGCCGCGAAAATCGATGGAACAATTTCTGCCACGTAATTACCTTACCGTCGAGCCTCAGACGAGAGGCATTGCCTGCACCTTGCCAATCAGATTTTGGAAACTACGATGTTATCACGCAAACGATGTTGACAAGCGATGTTTAGGAGCATGACTCCAGTGCTACCGCATAAAAGCCGTCACCTACATCCCGGCCCGGCAGTCGCCGTAACTCACCCGCCAGGCGCAGGGAAGAATTGTCCCGCAACACCCTCCCAAGGACAGCTTCGTTCTCCTCCGGCTCCAGCGAACATGTGGCGTATACCAGCCGGCCACCCGGAGCAAGATGAAGGAGCGCAGCGGAAACAATCCCCACCTGTTTTTCTTGAAAACGCATAAAATCGCTTTCTCTGACGCGCCATTTGATTTCCGGGTTCCGGGCCAGTGTCCCGGTTCCAGAACAAGGCGCATCCACAAAAATACGGTCAAACTTGCCCCGGAACGGAAGGGGGCGAGTCGCGTCGACAACGATCCGGGGGCAAACCGCCGGGATCTGACGGGCTCGCGTTTCACTGATGTCGCACGCAATTGCAAGCGCGAGCGGCACTTCCAACGCCTGTAGCGTTTTGTTGCCAGGCGCCGCGCAAACGTCCAGGTACCTGTGCCCAGGCTGGAGTTCCAGCAGCGGAATAATCGATTGCGAACCGATATCCTGCAGCCGCGTACCCGGCAGGGACGGTGAAAGCAGCGAGAAGCATCCCTCGACAGCGGTACATTCCAGTTCGAGACCTTCCGGCGGAGCCGATCGGGGCGGCACCCTTATGAATCGCTGTGGCTCCTCCAGGGCTGCCCGCGCAATGGCGTTCGCTTCTTCTGGTCCGAAGTGTTGGCTCCAGCGGTTCAGTACCCACTCGGGACAAGATAATTCGGTTGCGAGATCGGGCCATCGTACCGGCTTTCGGCTCACTTTCCGCAATACTGCATTGACAAATCCCCCGGCACTCTGACGGTGGCGTTTCACCAGTTCTACCGTCTCATTCACGGCCGCATGCGGCGGGATTCGGTCGAGATAGCGTAGTTGGAATAGCGCCATTCGCAATGCAATCACGATTTGGGGCTCTATTTGACTCAATTGCCGGCCAGAATACCGGGAAATCAAGTAATCGAGCTGCGCCTGGAATCGCAGGCAGCCAAACACCAACTGCGAGGCAAGCCCGGCGTCGCGCCCCTCCATTCCCCTCGTGCTCAGGAGAAGGGAATCGGACGCGTATGCCCCTTCTGAGATCCTCCTGAGTACATCGTGGGCAGAAATTCTAGCTGGAGAAATTTGGTTGAACAAAAGCGCTGTCACAAGCATCTCAAAAGAGTGCTAGTGCTTGCTAGATAACAAACTAAATGGGTTAGGATGTTTACCCGCTTGCAAGAGATGTGATAGCATGCTAACTAGCCTCAGGGAAACAGTTCCTGCGAGGTCCGCCTCGTACTTCCCCCACGGAGCATATAACACTAACTAATGAGCTTTACCGTTTTCCTCGGAAATCTCCCTGTCTGGGTGACCGCCGACGATATCAAATCGTGGCTGGCCTCAGAAAACCTTGTTGCCGACGCAGTCAAGGTAATCCGCAACCCCGAAACCCAGGAGTCTAAAGGCTTCGCATTTATCGAGTCACCGAATCAGGAGGAAATGAACTCCATTATTCGACGATTTGACCGTGCGCCGCTGGAGGATCGTCTTCTCCGGGCCAATCCTGCCCAACCGCCGAAATCCGGCAAAGGTGTAGGCAAACCTGCTCCGGCATTCGATAGGACTAAGCGTCCGGCCGTAGCTGGGGTGAATGGGCCGCCGCGAAGGACAACTGGAACCGGCCGCCGACCTAATAATACTCCTGCTCGCCAGAGCGCATTTGCTGAAGAGCTCGCTAAGGCTTTATAAGTCTGAGCGGGCTCTTTCTCCAGCTCCGTCTGGCCCTGACTAGACGTCTTTCCCCTCCGTCCTTTTTTCCTTCTCCCTAAATAGCCGTCAACGTATACTGCGTTGAAGCCTCCAGCCACTTCGTTAAAGACCTTCTTTCCTTTTCAATTTATCCAGAATGTTATACTGCGCAACACCGTAGCCGGGAGTCATTGTTTTGCCTGGTTACATTTGCAATAGTACGCCTCATCACGATTAAGAGAAGGTGAATATTTGGACCGTTCGAACTGGAATATGCGGGTCGTCCGCATGCTTTTCGTTGCTCTGATGTGCGGTATCGCTGCGGCGATCGGCCCTTTCGGCCTTTCACCGCTTCCCGCAGCGTTCTGCGGCATCGGAATGGGCGTTGCGGCGTGCTTTCTGGAGGCAAGAATCAGGCGGGCGGGACTACGTCCTATTGTTGGAGGCACACTCGGCGCTACCGCCGGCGCCGTCCTGGCGCTCTTGCTCGTTCTCGTGATCGACGACCGTCTCTTTTTCGCCGCCCGGTCTGCGCAGTTCCTGAAAATCGGGCTGCCTTTGATGGGCGCTTATATCGGCATGCTCACCGGTGTTTCGAAGTCCAATGTTCTCGATCTCGAAGCTCTAGGATTTGTCGGCAGCGCAGAAGCAAATGTTTTGCTGGAGAAGATACTCGACACCAGCGTTCTCATCGACGGCCGTATTGCCGATATTGCGGAAGCGGGCTTCCTCGATGGGGTTTTATTAGTTCCCAAATTTGTCCTGCACGAACTCCAACTGGTAGCGGATTCGGCCGACTCGGCTAAGAGAAATCGAGGCCGCCGTGGTCTGGACGTGGTGCAGCGGCTGCAAAAAATGCCCCAGGTGGAAGTGCATTTGGTCAATGAAGACTTCCCCAGCGTCCGCGAGGTCGATCTGAAACTGATCGAGTTGGCGAAACTGCGCCTTTCGAAGATTGTGACCAACGACTTCAACCTTAATAAGCTCGCACAGGTACAAGGAATTGCGGTTTTAAACATCAACGAGTTAGCAAACGCTTTACGGCCAGTGGTGTTGCCGGGAGAGGCAATGCGGGTCTTTATACTCAAGGAAGGGAAAGAATACAACCAAGGCGTGGCTTATCTCGAGGATGGGACCATGGTTGTCGTGGATAACGCGCGACGTCTGATCTCGAAAAATGTTGACATCACCGTCACGAGCGTTCTCCAAACGACAGCCGGTAAAATGATCTTCGGCAAGTATGACGAACGCGCGCGGGGCGCCCAGGAGCCGCAGGCGGTAAGAGATCTGTCGGCGGCCGCCGGTACGAATTAGTTGCGTTTGGGTGCTGAATTATTCAGGCCGTGGACTAACTCGGGCCGAAAGAGCACCATTTGCTCCCTCTTCGTATCATGTAAGTTCAACGGATACTGCCATCCGCCTGTACGGTCGTTTAGCTCCGGAATATCATGAAAGTTTCTGTCATCATACCTGCCGCTGGATTGGGAACGCGCATGGGCCGAGCCGCACCGGAAAAGGAAGGCATTAGCCGCAAACAGTTCATGCTCCTGAATGGTTCGCCGATTCTGATCCATACCATTCGAAAATTTGTGAGTTCCGCACTGGTTACCGAGATCGTGGTCGCCCTCCGCAAAGAGGATCTTTCCTGGGCGGACGATCTGTTTCACAGTCAGGGGTTTACCAAAAACGTTCGAGCCGTGGAGGGCGGCGAATCGCGCCAGCAATCGGTGGAGAATGCCCTCGCCAGCATCAGCAACGACACCGATCTAGTTGCCGTCCATGACGCTGTCCGGCCGTTCATTGAAATCGAGGTGATCGAAAAGGTGATCGAGGAGGCAAACGAATCCGGCGCCGCGATCGTCGGCATCGTGCCCGTGGATACGGTGAAACAGGTCCACCGAAATAAAGTGCGGGCAACTCTGCCTAGAGAGCGCCTTATCTTAACCCAAACTCCTCAGGTTTTCAAACTCGACCTCCTGCGCCAAGCCTTCGAGCGAGCACGGCAGGACCTGTTTATTGGGACCGACGAATCTTCCCTGGTCGAAAGGCTGGAACGCGTTGAGGTCTCCGTCGTTCCGGGAACTGATCGCAACATAAAGATCACAAAACCCAGCGACATGGAGCTGGCTCGACTTTACCTCAATCTCGAAAGCGGCAGTTTAAACCTTCTCTAAATGCAAAATACGGATTCGCCGTTTCGTATCGGCCAAGGCTGGGATACGCATCGGATTGAGGAGGGCCGGCCATTAATCCTGGGCGGCGTGCAGATTCCTTGTGAATTCGGTTTGGCGGGACATTCCGATGCCGATGTCCTATTTCACGCTGTCACCGATGCCATTCTCGGCGCCTTGGCTTTGGGCGATATCGGAATGCACTTCCCCGACACGGCAGATGAATGGAAGGGCGCCAACAGCCTCCAATTTCTGCAGCACGCCGTCTCACTTGCGTTGAAACAGGGCTACCGGCTAGCGAATGTAGACTCGACGATCATTCTTGAACGGCCTAAATTGAAAGATTACCGCTCCGTGATTCGAGAGACGTTAGCTGCTGCTTTGAGCCTTCCCGAAGTGATTGTCAGTGTAAAGTTCAAGACTGCGGAAAAGGTGGGACCAGTAGGCGAAGGCCGCTCCTGCGAAGCGCAAGCCGTCGTTTTGTTATGCGCGAACGGACCTGGCTCACAGAATAATCCTTAGTGAATGCCCATACTGGGCGTTCGGTATTGTGTCAGTACCGCCTGCCATTTCGTTGTGATTTCTGCTAATCTCCTCTAAAGATCGGGACAATTGTGACCGATAAGTAATCCGAGGAGATTTTTTGTCGAAATCAGCTTTAATTACTGGAATCACAGGGCAGGACGGGTCGTACCTCAGCGAATTGTTACTTTCGAAGGGTTATACCGTGCATGGCCTGCTGCGGCGAAGTTCCAGCTTCAACACCCTTCGCATCGATCATATCTACTCCGACCCGCACGATGTGGGGCGCCGTTTGATCCTGCACTACGGTGATCTTACGGATTCCACTGGATTGCGGCGGGTCATTGAATCGGCTAAGCCCGACGAGATCTACAACCTTGGCGCCCAGTCCCACGTGAAGGTGTCTTTCGAGAACCCGGAGTATACGGCCGACGCCGTGGGCGTGGGCACACTACGTCTTCTTGACTGCGTGCGTGACCACGTAGAACACACGGGCCGCGAGGTGCGCGTCTATCAGGCCGGATCTTCGGAAATGTTCGGAGCGGCCAATCCTCCTCAGAGTGAGAGCACCGCTTTCTATCCACGAAGTCCTTATGCCGTATCGAAAGTTGCTGCCCACTGGTATGCCATCAACTACCGCGAAGCGTATAACCTTTTCGTCACAAATGGAATTCTCTTCAACCATGAATCTCCACGCCGCGGCGAAACCTTCGTCACTCGCAAGATCACTCGTGCACTGGGCCGCATTAAAGTGGGTCTTCAAGATAAGCTCTATCTGGGAAATCTCGACGCAAAACGTGACTGGGGTTTTGCCGGCGACTATGTGGAAGCCATGTGGAGGATGCTGCAGCACTCCGAGCCTGGAGATTTTGTAGTGGCTACCGGCGAGGCTTATTCCGTCCGTGAGTTTCTGGAAGTGTCCTTCGCTCATGCTGGTCTCGACTGGACGAAGCACGTCGTCATCGATCCAGCGTATTTCCGTCCCACTGAAGTCGATTATCTGTTGGGGGATTCGTCAAAGGCGAGAAAAGCTCTGAATTGGGAGCCTAGGACGAGTTTTCAACAACTGGTGCGGATGATGGTGGATAGCGATATTCGCCTGGCCGAGGAAGAGCGGCTGGTCCACGACAAAAAGTACGTCGGTTCCCTCGCGTAAGGGAAAGCGGTCAGGAGCTATGCAGAAAACGAGTCGCATTTTTATCGCTGGCCACAAAGGCCTAGTAGGGTCTGCCATTGTCAGGTGCTTGCGGACTGAAGGCTACGAAAACCTCATTCTTCGCGGGCGCAGCGAGCTCGACTTAACGTCCCGGCCAGCGGTCGATTCGTTTTTTGCATCCGAACAGCCGGAATATGTTTTCCTCGCAGCCGCCAAGGTAGGCGGAATCCTTGCAAATTCAACGTATCCGGCCGATTTCCTTAGGGATAATCTTGCCATCCAACTCAACGTGGTGGACGCTGCGCACCGCAATGGTGTCAAGAAACTGGAGTTCCTGGGATCTTCCTGCATTTATCCGAAGTTGGCTCCGCAGCCCATGCATGAAGAGTACTTGCTCACCGGCGAACTGGAACCGACAAACGAATGGTATGCGGTCGCCAAGATTGCCGGTATTAAACTATGCCAAGCCTACCGCGCTCAGTATGGCTTTCGGGCCATTAGCCTGATGCCCACCAACCTGTATGGACCAGGCGATAACTTCGATTTGAAGAACTCGCATGTACTCCCCGCGCTCCTTCGCAAGTTTCACGAAGCAAAGGTGGAAGGCCGTTCCGAAGTGACCATTTGGGGAACAGGAACGCCGCGACGGGAATTCCTACATGTGGACGATCTGGCCGCCGCGTCCGTGTTTCTAATGCAACATTACGACGAACCAGGTATTGTGAACGTCGGCACGGGCAAGGACGTCACCATTTCGGAACTTGCCCGCCTGGTGGCGGACATTGTAAGCTTCGATGGTCAATTACTCTTCGATTCGTCGAAACCGGATGGAACCCCGCGTAAGCTATTGGACGTTACCCGGCTTCATAATCTTGGCTGGCATCACCGGACGCCTTTGCAAGAAGGTGTCCGATCCACTTACGAATGGTTCCTGGAGAACGTGGAATCGGCGCGCTTGGTTACCATCTAACGCGACGTCGCACCAGCCATATACTCCTCATAGCTTCCCACAAAGTCTTCGATCCGCTTCTCGAAATGCCAAGCTCGAGTGGCCGTCTCTGAAACCAGGTCCTCGTCGTGAGTTACCAGCAACACTGTGCCGTCGAACTTCTGAATCGCGGTATTGAGGGCGTTAATCGCTTCCAGATCGAGGTGATTGGTGGGTTCGTCGAATACCAGAAAATTCGGCTTCTGCAGCATCAACTTACAGAACATGAGCCGCGCCGCTTCTCCACCCGATAAGGCGTCAGTCGGCTTCGTTCCTTCTTCGCCGCGAAACAACATCTGTCCCAACAATCCGCGAATCTCTTCCTTGGCGGCCTGCGGATCCCATTCGTGCAGCCATTCTTCCACTGTGCTCCCGTTGCGAATGCTGCCCCGATGGTCCTGCGCGAAATACCCCACCTGGACCTCGTGCCCCCATGTCACCGTTCCAGAGTCTAATCCCACATCCGGATCGTCAACGCCCGGCGCGTTTGCCAACAATGCCTTCAGCAACGTCGTCTTGCCCATGCCGTTCCTGCCGATCAGCGCCACCTTCTCGCCCCGTTGCAATGAAGCGGAAAAGTTCTTGATGACATGCATGTCGTCGTAGCTTTTGTTAACGTCCTTAAACTCCAGCGCAGTTCGTCCCGAAGGCCGTTTCATCTCAAACCGGATAAAGGGGCGTTGAATATTTGAACGTGCTAAGTCCGTCGTCTGCAGTCGCTCCACCTCCTTCTTCCGGGAATTCACCTGGCTGGCGCGTGTACCGGCAGAAAACCGGGCTATGAACTCATTCAATTGCGCGATCTTCTTCTCGCGCTGCGCATTTCCCGATTCGATGCGGGACCGTACCTGCGTTTTCTGCAGCACCATGTCGTCGTAACCGCCCGAATAAGTAATGATCGTTTGGTAATCGATGTCTGCTGTATTCGTGCAGACCGCATTTAGAAAGTGCCGGTCGTGTGAAATGACGACTAATGACCCATTGAAATGCTGCAAGAAGTTCTGCAACCAATGTATCGATTCCAGATCGAGATAGTTCGTCGGCTCATCCAACAGCAGCGCTTCGGGATCTCCGAAAAGCGCCTGCGCCAACAACACGCGAACCTTCTGCCCACCCTGCAGTTCGCTCATTTGCCTGTTATGAAGTGGCTCCGGTATATCGAGACCATCCAGCAGGACCGCGGCATCGCTCTCTGCCGTATAGCCATCCTGTTCGGCAACTACGCCTTCCAGTTCCCCGAGCCGCATTCCATCGTCATCGGTCAGCTCCGTTTTGGCATAAAGCGTCTCCCGTTCTTCCAGCGCCCTCCACAATGGCATGTTGCCCATGATCACCGTATCGATGACCCGATACTGATCGAATGCAAACTGGTCTTGTCGGAGAATCCCAAGCTTCTTTGGGCGAACCACCGTACCTTTTTGTGCGTCTAACTCGCCGGAAAGCAACTTCATAAAGGTGGATTTTCCGGCGCCATTTGGTCCGGTCAATCCATAACGGCGGCCGGATAGAAAGCTGGTGGTCACCTCCTCGAACAGAATCTTCCCGCCGTAGCGCATACTGACATTACTAACAGAAATCATGAATTTGTAAGGGGAAACCTCTATTTTAGCTGAGTGCGGCGAATCTGGCCAACCGGAGCGCTTTTAGTCCTAGTCCGTCCTGCATAGGATCCGTATTTCCCCGCGTACACCCTCGTAAATACCGCCCCATAGAGAAAGATTTGCGCTGAGTAGTACACCCAGACCACCATTGCGACTAGCGATCCTGCCGCCCCGTAGGCCGAACCCACGCCAGCCGTGCTCAAATACCAGGCTAAAAGAACCTTCCCAATCGTAAACAGGATCGCCGTTACGGCTGCTCCAATGCCGACGTCCCGCCAGGTAATGGAGACATCCGGCACATACTTAAAGACCAACGCGAACAGCACCGCGATCGCTAGCACCGAGACCACAACATTCGCGATCTCCAGAATTGCTGGATGCACCGGGATCAGGTTCGAGAAGAACTTCTCAATGATACGGAGGGCAGCACTGCATAACAGCGAAATAAGAAGCAGGCAGCCAATCCCCAGCACCATCCCAAACGAAACGAGCCTCTGCCAAACAATGCTCCACCAGGTAGAAGACGTCTTGAGTGTCGCGTCCCAGATCGTGTTCAAGGAGTCCTGAAGCTCTATAAAGACGCCTGAGGCTCCAAACAAAAGAGCTATGATCGCGATCACCGTGGCCAGAACGCCAGAGCTCTGGTGCCGCGTATTCTGGATCAGCATTTGCAGCGTGGTGCTCCCGCTGTCACCGAGCAAGGTCTTTGCCTGATCCAGAACCTGCTGCTCCGCGCTTCGCTGCCCGAGCACAAGGCCACAGATCGCAATAATAATAATCATCAAAGGAGCTATCGATAGCAGCGTATAATAAGCTATCGCGGCTCCAAGCCTCGGCGCGTCATGCTCGTTCCATTGGGAAAACGCCAAAGTCAATAATTGCAGTCCTTCTCGTGCCTTCATTGTTTTACCCTTTCTCTAACCAGCTTTCCTTCTCGCCCGATGAAGGTGTGCAGCATCGCCAAAACATCCCTACGTGGATTTCGAGATGAAGACGCATATACCTCGCCTTTCATTCCAGTGAGCTTCTCGTATCCACTTCATTAGCGCCGATGACATCCTTCTTGCACCACGCCCGCCAATCTTTGTTCTTTGTGTTTTTACTTTCGGGGGCAATGAGTCTGGCGCTTGCCCAGGATTATTCCGGCAAAGTCGTTCGATCAATCACCTTCGATCCCCCAAATCAGCCCATCGACTCGCGAGACCTCCAGAATATGCGATTGGTCCAACTCGGCCGTCCGTTGGACACCCGTCAAGTTGCCGGGACCATTGATCGTTTGTTTTCGAGCGGACTCTATACGGATATTCAGGTCGATGCCGAGCCCAGCGGCACCGGCGTTGCCCTGCGATTCATCACGCAAGGCCGGCGCTTTGTTGGACACGTCTCCGCCGAGGGGCAAATCTCCGACCCGCCTAGCCGGAACGTCCTGACGAGCGATGCGCAACTGGCCTTGGGAACGCCCTTCGATGCTGAAAACGTCGAAACTGCCCGCAGGAACATGGAGCAGATTATGCGCGATAACGGCCTCTATGGGTCTCATGTCGGAGCGGCCACCATCGAAGATCCCGACACCCATCAGATGACCGTTCGCTTCGAGGTCGTATCGGGCAAGCGCGCCCACTACGAAGCGCCGGTCATTAAAGGCGATACAAAAGAGCTCTCCGATAAGACGATTGTGCGCGCCACCGGCTGGCGCGTTCCGCTGATCGGTTACTGGCGTCAGGTGACCCAGGCCTTGACCGATAAAGGCGCCAGCGGCATACAAAAAAAGTACGCTAAAAAGGATCGACTCACTGCATCGGTCGATTTTCAGTCGCTCGACTACGATTCCGTTACGAACCGGCTTAAGCCGACTCTCGACATTGACGCGGGGCCGAAGATCACCATCAAAGCCGTGGAAGCAAAGGTGTCAAGAAGTAAACTACAGAATTTCGTGCCCGTTTACCAGGAAGGATCGGTCGATAACGATCTCCTAACCGAGGGTGCCGTCAATCTCCGCGACTACTTCCAGTCCAAAGGTTATCCCGATGTGGACGTCACCTTCAAGCGCGAGCCGACGACGAACGACCGCGAGGTGATTAATTATTACATCGCCACCGGTCCTCGCCGCAAGTTAGTCAACATCGCTATTACGGGCAGCAACTACTTCACTCCAGAAACCATTCATGAGCGCATGTTCCTGCAAACCAACTCCATCTTGCTGCGCTACGGCCGCTACAGCGAAACCTTTCGCAAGAAGGACGAGCAGTCGATTCAGAATCTATATGCCTCCAACGGATTTCGCGATGCCAAAGTTACGTCGGCAGTCGAGACCGATTACAAAGGAAAGATCAAGGACTTAGGTGTCACATTTCACATCGCTCAAGGCCCGCAATGGCGTGTCGCCAGCCTGCGCATCGTCGGCACCGCGCGACTCGATCTTAGTTACGTGGAAAGCAGATTAAGCGCAGCGGTCGGCCAGCCTTACGCCGATCCGCTGGTCGCCTCCGACCGTAACGTGATCCTTGAGTACTACTACGACCATGGCTTTCCTTCCGCGGCCTTCGCCGTCGCCACCACACCCGGGCCCGATCCAGCTACTGTCAATTTGACCTACCACATTACTGAAGGTCCCCGCGAGTTCGTACGCGATGTCGTGATCTCCGGCCTGCATCGGACGCGACCTTCTCTCGTCCAGCAGAGAATCCATTTGGCCAATGGCGAGCCGCTTTCTTTATCCAAAATTAACGACGAGGCTCGCCGACTGACGAATCTCGGCATCTTCTCCAGCGTGAACACCGCGCTGCAGGACCCCGATGGCGCTAATCGCTACAAAACCGTTCTCTTCGACTTCGACGAGGCGGCCCGCTACACCTTCAATGTCGGTTTGGGCGCCGATTTCGGCAGTATCGGCGGCACTACCACCAATCTCCAGGCCTCTGGCGGTCAAACGGGCGTGTACCCGCGCATCGCATTCGACCTGAGCCGCTTGAACTTCCTGGGGATCGGACAGACAATTTCTATTCAAACTCGCTATTCCAGCCTCGAACAGCGCGAAAGCCTCAACTATATCTTTCCGCGCTTTTTGGGATCGCAGAACCGCACCGTCACCTTTTCTCTTCTCTACGACACCACACAGGACGTCACCACCTTTTCGTCGCATCGGTTGGAAGCTGCCGTTCAAACGTCACAGCGATTCACGCGCGCCTCCACTCTGCTTCTTCAGTTTGCCTATCGCCGCGTCAGTACCGGAAACATCGTTATTCCGTCTTTGCTGATTCCTGAATTGCTCCAGCCCGTCCGAATCGGCATACTAACCGCCAGTTATATTCAGGATCACCGCGATAATCCCGCCGATGCCCATCACGGATTTTGGAACACGGTCGATGCGGGTGTGGCTGGAAGCTTCTTTGGCTCTCAGCGAAATTTCGTTCGCGTACTGGCCCGGAACGCCACCTATACTTCCATCGGTAGAAACCTTGTCTTCGCCCGCCAAACCCAAATCGGCGCGATCATTCCCTTCAATCTCACCTCCAATCTGACAGCGGCCGACGCTGTGCCCCTTCCGGAGCGTTTCTTCGGCGGCGGTGGAGTGTCCATGCGCGGATTCGGATACAACGAGGCAGGCCCCCGCGATATTGGCACGCCTGCCGGCCCGGGAACGAACCCCTCGCCCGCTACCGGATTTCCTGTCGGCGGCAACGGCCTCTTTTTCAATACGTTTGAACTGCGTTTTCCCCTTCTAGGCTCCAATATCAGCGGTGTCCTATTCGAAGATATGGGAAACATCTATGACACTTTCGGCGACATTTCGCTCCGTTACCATCAGAACAATAATCAGGACTTTAATTACACCGTTCAGTCGCCCGGCTTCGGCATTCGATACAAGACACCTCTTGGCCCTATTCGCATCGACTTTGCGTATGCCATCAACCCTCCCCGGTATGACGGTTACAGCGGCACCATTCAAGACCTTTTGCAGTGTGGGCCTACGGAAATCGGCCATACACCCTCCTGTACCAGCTTGCCGCAGCGCCTGAGTCATTTCCAGTTCTTCTTCTCCATCGGGCAGGCGTTCTAATGAAACTGCGGCTGGGTATGCTCCTGCTGCTGGCGAGTGTTGCCGCCTTCCCGGTCATCATCGACCGTATTGCGATCGTGGTGAACACCCAAATCATCAAGCAAAGCAACATCGAACGCGATATTCGCGTCACGGAGTTCCTGAATCACGATCCCCTCAGCTTCAGTCTTGCGGCCGAGAAGCAGTCCGCCAGCCGTCTCATCGATCAAACATTCATTCGCCACGAGATCCACGTGGGCGATTATCCTACCGCAACTTTTGAGGAAGCAGACGCGCAATTGGCCCGTCTGGAGAAAGATAAGTTCAAGACAAATGCTGTCTTCACGCAGGACTTACGCAGTTACGGACTGACAATACCCGATTTGCGATTTACCTTCAGATGGCAGCTCACTGTGTTGCGCTTCATCGATGTACGTTTCAGGCCGGCCGCGCTTGTAACAGACCGCGAAGTGCAGCAGTACTATGACGCTCACCTGCCCGCTCTTCGCCGGGCTAATCCAAAAGCGTATTCGTTGGAGGACCTCCGTTCCGGAATCCATGACACGCTAATCAGCGAAAAGGTAAACCAACTGTTCTTTGCATGGCTCGATGAGCAGCGCAAAGATGCCAAAATTCAATTTCTTGAGGAGAAACTTCGATGAGCAAGCCAAAGAGAATCCTCGCTACCATCGCGGCCTCTTTAGCGGGACTTCTGCTGCTTCTCGTGGCTGCTGCTGTCATCGTTCTCCAGAGCTCGTGGTTTGCGAATTTCCTTCGGGACAAAGTAATCTCGGTAGCCGAGGAGTCCACCGGTGCCGTCGTTACAATCGGTTCGGTCCAGTTCGATTTAGGCCACCTCACCCTGCGCATGCGCAATGTTGTTTTGCATGGCACGGAGCCCAAAACCGCTGCTCCGCTGCTGCGCGCCGACCTCCTCGAACTGCGTCTTAAGCTTTTCACCGGTCTTTATCATCTGGTGGACCTGCAGTATTTGGGCATCGAAAAACCGCAAGCCAATCTGATCGTCTTTCCGAATGGAACTACCAATATTCCTCAGCCCAAAATCCAGTCCCCGCCGAGCAATACATCCGGCCTCCAATCAGTCGTTGACCTGGCGGTGGGGCAGTTTCATTTGAGCAATGGCCTGATTCAGGTGGCGCAGCAGAAGACCGCGTTCAATGCTCGAGGCGAAAATCTGCAGGTGCGACTCCTCTACAACACCATCAATCCAGGCTACAAAGGCACCCTTAAGATCGATCCTCTTTTCCTTACCTCCGGAAATCGGCCCCCGTTGAACGTGCATGTGAACCTGCCTGTCACCCTCGAACGAGATGCCGTAAATTTAACGAACGCTCAGCTCAACACCGACCAGTCGAAGGTCCTGGTAAGCGCTTCGATAGCTCATCTTGCGTCGCCAAACATCTCTGCGCGTCTCAAGGCCAACATCTCTTTACCGGAACTGCGGCGCAGCTTCGATCTCCCCCTCGACACAGCGGCTGCAGACGCCCCAAAGGTGCTCAACGCCGATTTTGCGGTCCACATGGAAAGCAACAGCGTTCAGGTGCAAACCGCTCATCTCGACCTTGGTAGAACCACCTTTGAGGCTTCCGGCCCTTTACGTAACTCCTCAAACACGGGGAAAGCTCAATTCAACGCCAACCTCGCGCTCGATCAACTGAGCCGCCTCTTGAAGGTCACTTCGCCGGAAACAAGTGGAACCATTGAAATCCAAGGCGCCGCAAGACTCGACCGCCAATCGAATTATTTTATCGACGGAACGCTAAACTCACGAGACCTGGCTTTCCGGAGCGGCAAAACACGTATCTCGAACGTCAGTCTCTACACGCCCTTTCATGCCGACCCATATCTGATCAGTCTCGATGGCCTTACGTTGAATGCCTTCGGAGGTACTCTCGCCAGCAAAATATTTGTCGAAAATATGCAACGCGTAAGTGTGGAAGGCCACCTTCGAAACTTTGTGTTGGCAACTCTCTCGCAGACGTTTGCGGGTAACCGTGTCGGCTACGGCGGCATTCTCTCCGGCAACATCGAAGGCAAAGGCGATCTGAAAGCGAAAGGTACAACCGGGTATAGCGCGACGGTTCGCCTCGCCATCGTGCCCGGCCATCAGGGGATTCCGGTTAGTGGCCGCATCGCCGCCGATTATTCCGGCAGCAGCGGCACTATGTCGCTCAACCGGTCGTACATTGCCTTTCCGCATTCCCGGCTCGATCTTGCCGGCTCGTTGAACAAGCGCATCGCCGTTAATCTTCTGTCTCACAACTTGAACGATTTCCTGCCTGCGGTGGCCCTCTCCTCCCCCGGCAAGCCTATGACCGAACTGCCGGTAACCCTGCAGAATGGTACCGCCTCTCTGCAGGCGCAAATCACCGGAAATCTCTCGGCTCCTCACATCGCCAGCCGCGTCGCCCTCGACCGCTTTGCCGTCGAGCATCGCTCCTTCGATCACTTCAGCCTCCAACTCGCCGCTTCTCCATCCGGCGCCACAATCGATAACGGAGTTCTCACCCGGAAAACTCTCCGAACCGATTTCGATGCCGCGCTTGGCCTTCGCAAGTGGAGCCCCGTTCCACGTTCCTCTCTCACTGCAAACGTTACCCTGCGCAACGGCCAGGTGGCCGATCTTATGAGTCTCGCGGGTTCATCTGTTCCCGCCACGGGCGCTCTCACCGCCGACATTCATATCAAGGGCACCTACGGCAACCCGCTCGGGTATCTTGCGCTACAGGTACTGAACGGAAGCGTCGACAATCAGCCGTTCGATCATCTCGTCACCAGGGCCGATCTCACTGACCGTCTGATCACACTGTCTTCATTGGAACTTGCCGAAGGCGCTGCCCGCATCGATGTGAATGGAACCTTCGCGCACCCTAGCGGCAGCTTCTCCGTAGGCCACGCTCAGTTTCACGTTGCAACCTCGAATCTTCAACTTGCCAATCTCAAAATGCTGCAGCAGGAAAACGCTGGCGTCGCCGGGTTGGTCGAGTTAACAGCCGATGCTGCGGCCGACCTGCGCCAGCTAAATAACCAGTCAAAGATCGATGTTGACAACGTCAGCGCCGATCTCTCCGCCTCTGGCCTGCGCGTGCAAGATCAAGATGCGGGGAAACTCACCGCGACCGCTCGCACCGTCAACGGCAACGTCAATTACCAGGTAGCTTCCGACTTTGCCGGTTCAACCATCGACGTGAACGGTCATACCGCGCTTTCTGGTGAATATGCAACAGTCGCCGATGCTTCCATCAAGAATCTTTCGGTTGAGAAGCTGCTGCGCATTGCCGGCGAGGCAGCCGTGCCGGCACGTGGTACCTTTTCCGCCGGTGCGCACGTAAGCGGCACCATTGATGCCCCAACGGCCAACCTCAATTTTGCGCTTCGGGACGCCGATATCTACGGGGAGCAGCTCAACCGCCTCCAGGGCGCGGTTCACTACACAAACACGGCTGTGAATATTCCATCCCTGGAGTTAACTGCTCCTGCCGGCCATCTCTCCTTGTCGGGTGCATTCAATCACCCGGTGAACAACTTCCACGCTGGAAATATTGCCCTTCATATCGACAACACCGACATCCAACTCTCCAAGATCGAGCACATCCAGCAATTGCGGCCCGGCACTACCGGTGTCCTCCATCTGGCCACGGATCTCGCGGCGAATATGCGTCAGGTAAACGGCAAGCCGGAATTTCTATTCTCAAAACTAAACGCCGACTTGGCCGCAAAATCCCTGCGCACAAACGATCGTGATCTCGGCGGCATGCAGTTCACTGCCAACACAAGCGGCCAGAATCTTCGCTTCAAGCTGGATTCCGATATCGCTCAATCACAAATTCACGGGTCTGGAACGGCGCAGCTCACCGGAAATTATCCAATTAGCGCCAAGCTTTCTTTCGCAAATATCCGCTACGAAAATATTGCTCCCTTTATCTCCGCCGACCCCAGCATCCAGCCCAGTTTCGACGCGCTCGTGGAAGGCAACGCTTCGGCGAATGGCCCACTCTTAAACGCGGATGATCTCACCGCGCAACTCCGCCTCAATCGCCTGGAAGCGCAAACGTCACGCCTGAATTCTCCGACCGGTGGAGCTCCCGGACGCGCCGTAGCATTTCACAATGACGGTCCCATTATCGTCCGGCTAAACCATTCCGTTGTACAACTGGCCCAGCTTCACATGGAAGGCCGGTCTACGACGCTCAATGCTGCTGGATCCATCAATTTCAAAGACCAGAAGGCTCCGCTTCACATCGACGTGGGCGCAAACGCGGATCTCGGCGTTTTGCAAGACATCGACCGGGACTTCTATTCGTCTGGCAAAATAGCATTCAGCACCAGTATTCGCGGCAGCTTCGCCGACCCTCTTGTCAACGGCCGCTTAGAACTGAAAAACGCCAACGTCAACTACGCGGATGTGCCTAACGGATTGTCCAACGGAAACGGCGTCATCCTGCTGAACGGGACTAGCGCCACCATTCAGAAACTCACCGGAGAATCCGGAGGCGGCAAAATCGCCGTCACTGGATTCGCCGGCCTCACCGGTCGGGCTGTTACCTATACTCTGCGGGCCACCGCGAACAAAGTTCGAGTCCGGTACTCCGGGATTAGCATCGTCTCCAATGCCGCAATCGCTCTTATTGGAAATACGCAACACTCCCTCGCAAGCGGCCGCATCACCATTCAGCGCATCGCCTATGCCTCCACCAGCGACATCGGTTCTATTCTTTCCAGCGCTTCCGTGCCCGCGCCCGCACCCACCACGCCGTCCGGCATCATCGCCGGCATGAAGCTTGATATCCAGATTGCAACTGCCCCGGAGCTGCGCGTGGTCTCCGAATACACCCAGCGACTGCAAGTGGAGGCGAGCCTTACCGTTCGCGGTACCGCAGCAGACCCCGGCATCATCGGGCGCGTCTCCGTTACCGACGGACAGTTGGTCTTCTTCGGCAATCAATACACCGTCAATCAGGGCACCATCAATTTCTATAATCCGAACGCTATTCAGCCCGTCCTGAATGTGTCGCTCGAAACCAATGCTCAAGGAGTGAACGTCAATCTCGGTGTTACTGGCCCGATTAACAATCTGAAACTCTCCTACCGCTCCGATCCGCCGCTCACCTTCGAGCAGATTGTGAGCCTCCTTGCCACGAACACGACGCCCAACGATCCGTCCATCGCCGCCCACCAGCCTGCCGCGGTGCAGCAATCCGTCGCCCAGATGGGCGAATCCGCCGTTCTGGGACAAGCTGTCGCAAACCCCCTTGCCAGTCGTGTGAAGCGCGTTTTCGGCCTCAGCCAGTTCAAAGTCGATCCTGCCTTTACCGGGAACGGCGGCATTCCGACAGCCCGAGTGACGCTGCAGGAGCAAATCGCGAGCAACATCACCTTTACATACATCACCGACGTCTCGCAACCGAACGCGCAGATAGTCCGTGTCGAATGGGCCTTAACACCCAAAGTCTCCGCCGTCGGCCTTCGCGATTACAACGGAGTCGTCAGCCTGGAATTCTTCTACAAATTCAAGGTGCGATAACAAAACATCTTACGTCTAATGTGACTTGATCGAACTACTCCCGTTTCTTGGCTATTAGGATTGGCTGGTAGAATCCGGTCTCGCTTGGGAACATCCAATTTGCATCGACAAACCCGGCAGTATGGATCGCGCTCGTCAATTCATTTCGTAAGAGGGCCCGATAGATCGAGGCATAATGGTGAGACTCCCAGCCGGTTGAGACTTGGCGCGTGATGTACAGGTGAAACGTATACCGTAGGTCATCAATCCAGTCCCAAACCTGATGTACGATGCGCCGTTCTCCTTGATCCAGGTAGAAGTTTGGCCCTTGTACGGGCGCTTTTTCCCGAACCAGAAGATCGTAGTCTCGGATGCTGGCCATGAAAACTCCCCCATTCCGCAGCTTCGTGCGGATCTCGATTGCCGCTTGGCAGAGTTGCTCATAACTTTCAAGATGCGGGAGCGAGTTGTCGAGACACACTGCCACATCAAAATCACTTTCTAAGATGGAGCTTAGATTCAGCATGTCGGCAACCATGAATGAAATATCAAGCCCTCTATCAAATGCTTCGCAGCGAGCTCGATCGATAGCCGCAGGGCTAAGATCACAGCCTGTAATCCTGTGACCTCTCTGGGCGAGGCCTAATGCCTGCGTGCCAATTCCGCAGGCACAGTCAAGTATTCGGAGATTGCCGGACTCACCGGCTTCGCGCTCTATACATGGACCAATCACCGCAGCTTGCCGAGTAATCGAGTCATTCCAGTCTGCGAATATTAGGTGGTAATCCGCAGCGAGTTCGTCATAAAAGCTTCGTACCTGTTCGGCCATGCCGAATTCTATCCTTATCGATCTATGCCTTGCCCCGCCGATCAATCCCCAGCTTCTCCAGGTTCGGCAAGAACGCCGTAAGAAGCCCGATCAGGGGCAGGTAAGAACACACGTGATATACGACGTTTATACTCGTCATATCGGCCAATTTGCCGAGAACGGCCGCTCCAATACCGCCCATCCCGAAGGCCAATCCGAAGAACAGCCCGGACACCATGCCGACCTTTCCGGGAAGCAGTTCTTGCGCATAAACCAGGATCGCCGTAAAGGCCGACGCCAGCACCACGCCGATCACCACGCTCAGAATCGCGGTCCAAAACAGGCTCGCATAGGGCAACAGCAGCGTGAACGGCAGCACGCCCAAAATGGAGCACCAAATAACATATTTACGCCCAATACGGTCCCCGATCGGACCACCGATTACCGTGCCTGCGGCCACCGCGCCCAGGAAAATAAACAAATAAATTTGCGAGCTCTGCACGGAAACACCAAACTTGTGCATCAGGTAAAACGTGTAGTAGCTCGTAATGCTGGCCAGATAAAAGTATTTCGAGAACACTAAGGCAATCAAAATGGCCACCGAAAATGCCACTTTTCTCGACGAAAGAATCGAAACGTCTCGCCCACTCCCCACTTTCGAACTCACCCTAACCGGCCGGTAAGCGCGGTACCAAATCCCAACGTATGTCAAAATCGCGATGGCCAGTAGGGCGGCCATTGAAAACCAAGCGATACTGTGTTGCCCTCGTGGAAGAACGATAAACGCAGCCAGAAGCGGCCCGAGTGAGCTCCCGGCATTGCCGCCCACCTGAAAAATGGACTGCGCCAACCCATGCTGTCCCCCTGACGCCATCCTCGCCACCCGCGACGACTCGGGATGAAAAACAGAAGAGCCCAGTCCCACCAATCCCGCGGCAAGCAAAAGTGCTGTAAAACTCGGGGCAATGGACAGCAATAGAAGGCCGGCCAGCGTGAATCCCATGCCTACGGGCAGCGAAAACGGCTTGGGCCGGTGGTCTGTGTACAACCCCACCATCGGCTGCAGAAGCGAGGCTGTCATTTGATAGGTCAGCGTAATCAACCCGATTTGCTCAAAGTTCAACCGGAAAGAATTCTTCAAAATTGGATAAATCGCCGGAATCAGCGATTGAATCATGTCATTTAACAGATGGCAAACGCTAATTGCCGCTAAAATTGTGAAGATCGTCTTCTCTTGTGTTCTTGTTGGTTGAAGCTCTGGTATCTGATTTACCGCCGAAGCCATAGACACTTATCAGAGTAGAATTTACACGAGGAGGTTGCGCCAACTTCGGCACCGTCCTACCCTAGTTCAAATTCCTCCTCCGGAATTCCCGGCGCGCTTCCCCGGTACGCAAACTTTAAAAGCGGAGGCGCCACCATCGTGGTCACCACCGTCATCAGAACCACCACCGCATAAATAGGTTTCTCGATCACGCCCAGGCCTAACCCCAATTGCGCCACCACCATGCCCACCTCGCCGCGGGGAATCATACCAAGACCCACACGCAGCCGATCCACCGCTCCCAAATTCCAGGCGCCAAGCCCGCAGCCGATGAGCTTACTAAATATCGCAATGACAACAATCACCGCCGACAACACGACTGTCTCCCGATGCGCAAATGCCGACAGGTCGATGTGCAATCCCACCCCAGCCAAAAAAAAAGGCACCAGTAGTTCGCTAACGCCTTGCGCCAAGTCATGCGCCCGTTGTCCGACCGTCTCGGACAACACCATTCCCGCCAAAAATGCGCCTACGATTGCAGCGACACCCACTTTCATCGCCAAGACTGAAAGCCCAAACAGCAGGACTAACGATAAGTTAAACTGGCGCTCCGATACCTTCAGTCGTTGTTCCACGCGCGGAATAATTTGCTGCATCGTGCGTGTCCCGAATTTCGCAATCAACACCGTAAACCCGCCAGCCAGAACCGCCGTGCTCGCCAGCTTTAAATAATTCACTCTGCCTTCGGCAAGGCTGCTCACGAAAGCAAGAACCAACAGCCCCAACACGTCATCGATTACTGCCGCGGCCAAGATCACCCTGCTGGCCCGCTCTTGCAGCAACCCCTTCGCCGCTAAAACTTGCGCCGTGATTCCCACGCTGGTCGCCACCAGCGAAGCGCCCACAAAAAGTGCCTCAATCCTCGAAACACCCGCCCACGACATCGCCAGCACGCCCAGTCCCATCGGAACGGCCACGCCCAGCGCCGCCACTACAAACGCCGTTTTGCCCACCTTCATCAGGTCCGAAGCCTTCACCTCAAGGCCCACGCGAAACAACAGAAACATCACACCAAGTTCCGCCAACGCCGAGAGTGTCTGGTCCGGATGCACCCAACCAAGCACACTCGGTCCAATCAGGATACCGGCCAGGATCTCGCCCACAATTCCCGGCTGCCCCACACGCTCGCAGATGTCCGCCAGCAGCTTCGCCGACCCGAATATAATCAATAGTGCCAACGGAAGATGCGTAGCATCGGTTCCATTAAGATGCACTGCGTCCGTTCCATTGGCCGCAATCAATGCCGCTATAGGATGAAAATTCAGCTTGAGTCCCTCCACACGGACTGTCACAAATCCAACCATTTCCGCGTCCTTTGAACGAGTCGGACCTGTGGTCTACTTTAGACTCGCATCTCTGGAATGAAAATCGTCATTTTCGGTCTTTCGATCAGCTCTGCGTGGGGCAACGGCCACGCCACACTCTTACGGGGTCTCTTTCGCGCGCTTCACGAACAAGGTCACGAAATCCATTTTTTCGAACGCGACGTTCCGTACTACGCTGCTCATCGCGACGCCGAATCGTTGGGTTATGCTTACCTGCATCTCTACTCCGATTGGAACGAAAATTTAGCGCAGGCGAAACGTCAGCTCTCGGACGCCGACGCCGCGATGGTCACGTCTTACTGCCCCGACGGGCTTGTCGCCTGTGAACTTGTCCTAAATGCGAATCTTCCGCGAACGGTCTTTTATGACATGGATACGCCCGTCACGCTCAGTCGTCTTGAACGCGGTGAACAGGTCGATTACATTCCCCGCGAGGGCTTGAGCGGTTTCGATCTTGTGCTGAGTTACACGGGCGGCCAAGCGCTCCATCAATTGAAAACCAAGCTCGGCGCGCGTTGCGTCGCTCCGCTCTACGGCTGGGTCGATCCCGCCGTGTATCATTGCGTCAAACCGTCCGAACATTTCGAAAGCGATTTGTCCTATCTCGGTACCTACTCCGCCGACCGTCAGCGCGGACTCGAACAACTCTTGCTCTCACCTGCCCGCCAACTAACCGGTCGACAGTTCCTCGTCGCTGGCGCAATGTATCCTGATCCCCGCTCCTGGCCCGCGAACGTCCGGCACTACGAGCACATAGCGCCGCCGGAGCATTCAGCCTTCTATTCGTCCTCGCCCCTGACGTTAAACATCACCCGCGCGTCCATGGCAGCTATGGGCTTCTGTCCCTCGGGACGTCTGTTTGAAGCCGCGGCCTGCCGCACCGCTGTCCTCAGCGACTGGTGGGTTGGTCTCGACACCTTCTTCACGCCCGGAGAAGAAATCCTCATCGCCACTTCCACCGCCGACGCAATTGCGGCCTTACAAAAGAGCTCCGCCGACTGGGCGCGTATTGCCACCCGCGCACAACAGCGCACGCTCGATTGCCACACCGCCGCAATCCGTGCCAATCGCCTCATCTCTCTGCTGGAAAAGCCTCGCGACGAAGGCAGCGCGACCACGGAAAATATTCTGGCGGCACAGGCAATATAGATTCTATGGGGTCAGATCTATGTGGGGCATAATTCCCGCCGCTGGAATGGGCACTCGTATCCAGCCGCTTGCTTTCTCTAAAGAGCTTCTACCTGTAGGCAGCTTCCTCAACGGCACTGGTGAACGCCCGCGCGCCGTCAGCGAGTATCTCATCGAGCGTATGGTCAACGCCGGAGCCAAGAAGATCTGCTTCGTCATCTCGCCCGGTAAAGCCGATATCGTCAATTACTTCGGCGGTCACGCGCTCTCGGCCACTATTTTCTACGCCGTCCAGCAACGCCCCGCCGGCCTTTGCGATGCCATCTTTCGCGCCGCGCCGCTCATCTCTCCGGAGGAACACGTCTTCATCGGTCTTCCCGATACCATCTGGTTCCCCGAAACCGCGCTCGCCGCCCTTCCAGACGGCGTCCTCTCGCTATTGCTGTTTCCTGTGAATCATCCGGAAAATTTCGATGCGGTCGTCACCGATGACGACGACCACGTCCTGGAAGTACGCGTAAAGAATCCAGAAATCGCCACGAATTGGATCTGGGGAGCCATGAAGATGCCCGGTTCCGTCCTCCACGAATTGCATCGTCTTTGGCAGGACCGCAACGACGAATATCTAGGCACGCTCATTAACGCCTACATGGCGCAAGGCGGCCACGTTCGCGCCGTCAGGGCAGGGAAGTCTTACGTCGACGTCGGTACTCTCAACGGCTATCGCGAAGCCCTGCGCCTTCTCGACACGAATGCCCACGCTTGAAGTCATTGAAGAACTGTCCCGCCTGCAGCAGATTGAGCCCGCCTGGTCCGCTCTGGCAGATACAGCTCCAAACGTGACACCCTTTCAACTTCCGCACTGGCAATTGACTTGGTGGTATCACCTCGGCAGCGGCCGGTTACAGGTCCTTTCCTGGTGGGAAGACAACCTGCTCATCGCCGTCATCCCCTGCTTTCTTCACCACTGGGAAGGCCGTCGTCAACTGACTCTGATCGGCTCAGGCATCTCGGATTATTTGGAACCACTCATCCATCCAAATCATGCAAAGAATATTCTTCCTCAGCTTCGACGTTACTTGCAATCGAACACCGGCTGGGACATCTGCAATTGGCAGGACCTCGCTGTTAACACGCCTCTCCATCATCTCGGCGGCGATCTTGTGGAAGACACCGTCTGCAGCGAAGTGCCGCTCACCGGAAGTTTCGAAGACTTCCGGCAGGCGCGCCCGAAAGACATGCGCCGCAATCTCCGCCGCTACGGAGAACGAGCCCGATCTCTAGGATCAATTACGTTTCAAACGACCACCGATGCCGAGGAAGAACTGCTCGACGCGCTTGTCCATCTTCACGCCGCCCGTTGGCAAAAGCGCGGCGAACCCGGCATGATCGCGGCCAATAATTCCGCTGCTTTCCTCCGCGATGTCGCTCGCCAATTTTCTTCCCGCAACATGCTTCGCTTGTTCGCCATTCGCTTCGGCGGAAAAGTCGCCGCCCTGGTGCTCACGTTCCTCTGCCGTAACACCATCTATTCCTACATAAGCGCCTTAGACCCCGAACACGAAATCCTAGGCTTCGGACGCACGCTACTCTACGAAGCTATGCGTTTTTCTTATAAGCAGCGATACAGTGCCTGGAACTTCTGCCGTGGCGACGAACATTACAAGTTCTCCTGGGGCGCAAGACCTATCGAAAAGCGTCGCCTGATACTAACTCGCGATACAGTTTCAGATAATCCGCCACCATCCGCCGACTAGAAAATCGCATTCTCGCCCTCTCCCTGCAAGTCTCCGGCGAAATCTCGCCTATCCGCATCACCGCCGCAACCATCTCGTCTTCCGAATCCACCAAGAATCCCGTCACGCCATACTCCACCACTTCCGGCAAAGCGCCCGATCGAAACGCCACCACCGGTGTTCCCGCGCTCAACGCCTCCATCGCCACCAACGAACTCGTTTCAGGTGCCGAGCTTGGAATCAATAAACACCGCGCAGCCCCTAACAACCCCGGCTTTTCCTGCAGTCCCACTGGTCCGATATAGCGCCGTCTCTCATCCAACAACGGCTGTACCTGTTCTGAAAAATATCGTTGATGAGCCTCGAACGCATGCACCGGGCCCGCGACAATCATCGGAAGATCCAACCGGTGCGCCACCCGCAGCGCGGTATCTATCCCCTTTTCCGGGCAGATCCGCCCTAAAGTCAGCAGAAACCCCTGCTTCTCGTAATCGCCCTCATAGCGCCTTGTATCCACGCCGTTGCAGACCACCGGCCCTGCAAAACTCGACGCCTGCGTATGAGACACATAACTCAGCGTTACACCATCCAACTCGAAAATCGATTGCGGATACCAAGCCACCGGAAGATGCAACGTGGCCAGTTTAGGTAGCCGTTCCCTTGGCACATATTCACAAAAGTCCAGCCCATGAAAATGAATCAGGTCGATCTCGCGCTCTCGCAACGCTTCCGTTATTACGCGCCGATGCTCATCCTGCGCCTGTCGCCGGACCTCCTCGGTAATCGCGCCGTTCGCCGCCGGAGTCTCAATCAACTCACCACGCACCCGTGACCCGCGTGCCGCCATCACAAACGATGTATGTCCCGCCTCCACCAGTCCACGTTCCAGCGAGGACAATATCTGCTCCGCACCCCCGCCCGCATCCACGCTGACGGGAAACAGCGGATACGCCACACTCAAAACATTCATCGTTCAGCCAACTTTAGTTCGCGAAGCGCCCGGGCCGCCAACTCGCGCCACTCCTCCCCTGTAACGCCCCATTGGAAATTTTCGTAGTACAACTTGCCCTCATGCGGCGGCTGCGTGAAGTCGTACGCCGGAGCAGGCCGCAACGGCTCCTCTCCGATTGGGAAATACTGCAACACATTCCGCTGGCTAACGTAACAATCGAACAGCTTCTTCTTCGTGGACTTTTCCTCTTCCGTCAGCACATGTCCATTCACTGCCCACTCTGGCCAAGATAAAAAGCACCCCGTTTCCATACCATGAGGACCCTGATGATACGAACTAAACTCCAGAATCGTCGGCGCATACGGGCCCTTATTCCGCAACAATTCCGCCGCGCCCTGCACTGTCGCTGCCGTCGCATCGTGATCCGGATGGCCGCCCTCATAAGGATGCGTCAACACAAACTTCGGCCGTAGCTCCTCGAAGACTCCGCACAGCTCCCGAGCAATCTCCACCATCCGAAAGCTCGCCTCCTGATCCGGACACTGCAAACAAATCTGCCGCACACCGCCAACCCCCGCTTCCACCATCGCGGCCTGAAACTCGCGCCGCCGCAATTGCGCATACTCATGCCACTGCTCCACTCCTGCTTTAGGAGCCCCATCGGTCACATGCACAATCGCCCGCAGATCTTCAAACCTCGGCAACAGCGCTCCCAAGCCAATCACCTCGTCATCCGGATGCGCCGCCACAACCACGACCGCCCGTTCGAGCCACTGCCCCGGTATTTCGTCCATCACTGTTATTCTGGCCTTGAGGGTACTCCTATGGCACACACCGAATCCACCATGCTCGCGCTGGGAACGTCGGCACCCGCCTTCGAACTGACCTGCGTTGTCTCTGGAAAGACCATCAAGCTCTCCGATTACGCCGGCAAAAAGGCACTTCTGGTGATGTTCATCTGCCGCCATTGCCCCTACGTAAAGCATGTAGAGCGAGAACTGGCCAAAATCGGCCACGACTACGCGGCAAAGTCCGTGGGTATCGTCGCCATCTCTTCCAACGACGCTGCCGCCTACCCAGCCGATGCCCCGGAAAGTCTTAGGGAACAGGCCAACGCTCTCGGCTTCACGTTCCCCTACTGTTACGACGAAACGCAATCCGTCGCCCGAGCCTACACCGCCGCCTGCACGCCCGATTTCTTCCTGTTCGATAGCGCTCAGAAACTCGTCTACCGTGGCCAACTGGACGGCAGCCGCCCGCGCAATAACGTTCCCGTGACCGGCCAGGATCTCCGCGTCGCTATTGACGCCGTTCTCGCCGGTGAACCGATGAATGAAAATCAAATCCCGGGCATCGGCTGCAGCATCAAGTGGAAGCAGTAACTCCTGTCCGATAACGGACACTGGCTATTGCAACTCTTCGCCGGTGTATCGAAATGAATGACGTGGAACTACCCTATCTGTTGATCGAGCTCGCTAAAGACATCCGGGAGAAGAATGTTTTTTTCGTTAGGAAGGAGGAACACCTCCGTCTCTTCCAAATGCTTCGTCCGCGCATTCCAAAACCAGCCTTTTCTTCCTTCGGGATCGATCAAGAAGGTGGACAAGATGCCAATACGGGAGTAGTGATGGCACTTCTCCAGCACACGGGTCATTTGATCTTGGGGAGAAAGGATTTCGATCACGACGTCCACCGCTTCAGTTGGGTAAGGGCCTTCCAACTTTCGTAGGACCCCCACCACGTCGGGAACAGGCTCCCAATCGGGATCGATGCGCAGCTCCAGTTCCGAGCCCGACCGGTAACCGGCCCGCTTCAGAAACTCGGCCAGGATCACTTGCAGAACACTATGTAGCCAGGTAGGCATCGATTTTTGGATAGCCTCTCCGAACCAATACTCGTAGTAGGGCTTTTCTCCCGCATAACGCTCCCGGAACTCTTCCTTTGTCAAAGGGCGGGCAATGGTCGCCATAGATCGATTATAGGGACCGAATCAATTACTCAGCGGAGGCGTTACCATAAAACGTGAAGCGCATCCTCTCTCTTCTCGCCGTCATCATCATCCTCATTGCTATCGGCATCTTCGCCTACCTGGGCCACCGTCGCATTCGCGCCACTGAAAGGAGAGTCGATGCTCTCACCATTCAGGTTAACGACGCAACGAAACTTGTTGAAGAACAAGCCGCCGCCGTAAGCGCCGCCAGTCTCCGTGCCAACGAGGCCGCTGCCCGTGCCGAGCAAGCCGCCCTCGGCCGAAAGGAAGCTGAAACCGAACGCCAACAGGCCGAAGCGAACCGTGATCAGGCTCTCACCGCCGCCCAGCAAGCCGCCCAGCAAGCCAATCAGGCCAACGCCCAAGCCAATCAGGCCCGCACGGAAATGCAAAGCATGAGCCGGGAACGCGAACAAGAGCTCAATCAAATGCAGGAAGCACTCAACAAAGTTGTGGAGACCCACCGCACCTCGAACGGCATGGTCATGGTCCTCCCCGAATCCACCTTCCGCTTCCCCTTCGATAGCGCCGACCTCAGCCAAAAGAACCGCGAGCTTCTCAGCCGCATCGCCGGAATCCTGCTTGTTTCGAAGGGCTACGGCCTATCCGTTTTCGGCTACACCGACGACACTGGCAGCGCCGACTATAACCAGAAACTCTCACTCCGCCGCGCCACCGCCGTTCGCGGTTACCTCGTCCAATCCGGCCTCAGCCCCTCCATCATCAACGTTAAGGGCTACGGCAAAACCAGCCCCATCGTGCCCGATACCGACGCCGAAGCCCGCGCCAAAAACCGCCGCGTCGAAATCGCCCTCACGGACAGCTCCTTGCGATTCACCGGCGTAGTCCCCAACCAATAATCCGCCTAGTGTCTACGCTGCCGCCCCGTGAAGCATCTCTTCCAGGCCCGCGCTCAACCGATGGAGGGCGGTGGCTTCTGCGCTCAATTGGAGCGTAGCCGCAGCCGTTTGTTCTGAAGCAGCCGCATTGCGCTGCGTGATCTGCTCCATCTGCGACATCGCGACTGCAATTTCGTGTGTTCCGGCACCCTGCTCGCGCGTCGATGCTTTTACTCTTTCCACCAACGCTTTGATTCCTCCCATGCTGGCGAACACGTCACGGACTGCCTTGCCCAACTTATTCACGTGGCCCGTTCCCTCGTGTGTACGCTCCACCGAGGAACTGATCAAATCGCCGGTGTCTTTTGCCGCCGCCGCGCACCTTTGCGCCAGGTTCCGCACCTCTTCCGCCACGACTGCGAATCCCAGCCCTGCTTCACCAGCCCGTGCAGCCTCTACCGCCGCGTTCAGCGCCAAAATATTCGTTTGAAACGCAATGTCATCGATCACTTTGATAATTCGCGAGATCTGTTCGGCAGACTGGTTGAGGCCGTTCATCGACCCGAGCATCGTCTCTAAACTCGCGTTCGCACCGTTTGTTTGAACGACAGCCGAAGCGATCAATTTCGCGGCCTGCTCTGTGCCTTCTTCGTTGCTCTTTGTGAGTGCCGCCAATTCGTGGCTCGACGCCGACGTTTCTTCGATCAAACTGGCCTGTTCTATTGTTCCCGAAGCGACGTGTTGGCTGGCCGCGCTAATCTCAGCCGCAGCCGCCGCCAGCTTCTCCGAATTGTCACGCAACCCAATTGCCGTCTGTTTCAGTGCCTTCAGAATGCCTTGAATAATGACGATTGCCATGCCAATACCAGCCACAAACGCCAACGCCAGAACCATCGCTACTAGGAACAATTCGCGATGAACGTCCATGCTCATCCGCTGCGTGCGCGACACTAATTCACCGACAACTTCGTCCAAAAGATCGGTCGGTGCGCGGTCCTGTCCGTTCACTGCGGTGTCCGCCGCACTCTGGTTTGTACCGGGCGCAGCCTCAAAAAGAGTCAGTGCTGATTCGTACTTCTTCATCATCGAATCGTGAGCTTGCACAAACTCTAGCGCGACCGATTTCGCCTTGCTATCGCCCGTATGCCCGGCCAGTTCCATCGCCTCTGTTCGCACCTGAATGGCCTTTTGGTGAAACGCCCCGCTATATTTGGCAAGCGCTTTGGGATCGCTGCCGCGCAGCAGGGTATCTTTCCATTCCTGAACTTGCTTCTTAAAATCCACTTGAACCACGCGCGCCATATCGGCATCTTTTACTTCATTCGCCAGCACGCTGTTATACATGGCCGCGGTGGCATCCAGCCTGTATAACAGGAAGGCCGTTATCCCCAACGCGGCAATCCATCCCGCCCCCGCCATAAACCAGATCTTCGATGACAGCTTCAGCTTAAACATAGGCGTCCTAATTAACGTAGTTTCCGTTAAGCGAGATATTCTCCGGCTAGCTTCCGTGCAACAGGTCCAGCTCCTCTCGAAAGGCAATTAAGCGCCGCTGTCCTTTGCCCTTGCAAGCTCTTCGACGCTTCCAGCCAGTTGTCGCGTGAATTCGCTCCTGCGCTGGACCAGCCGTTCCTTAATGCCGGCGTATCGCTTCACGTCCGGGGCGTCGCTCTCTTGCTGCTTCCGAAGCTGCGCTGAAAGCTCGTCCGAAGCTTCTTGTAGCTCATCCGCCCTCGATCGCAGTTCCTCCGGCGGCAGTTTCCCGTCCGTGTTCGTGATCTCTCCCGCGAGTGAGTGCAAATACCTGGTATAAGACCACGCATACTCTCCCCGGCGAGACCCAATCTCTTTCGGTAACTCCGGTTGCGGATGCGTTACTGAAAATTCGGCATCAATCAGTTCCAATAGCAGTACCGACTCTGCTTTCATCAGGCAATCGCGGATTCTCTGTTGCTCGGCAGCATCGAAATGCGAGTCAAATCCCGCCGCGTCGGCGTGCTCATTTGCTAGAAAGATGGCCTGATTCGCCGAAGAACGAATCTCTCTCATCTTGTCGACCTTCTCCTCTAAGGGCCGGTCCTCCTCCGCAATCGCCGTCAGGTCACCGGTGCTTCGTACCAGCCCCGCTATCTGCGATTTCTGCTCTGCAATCGCGTTCACCGGCCAGAATTGTCGAAACGTGAACCACATGACGATAGCTCCCAGCAAAACACCTACGAAACGATCGCGGGCTTCGACGATCTGGTCTGGAATCATCGGCCTGTTTAGCGCCACCAGAGCAAACGATAGCCCGATCTGCACTCCCGCATAGGAGATGCGTTGACTGCCCTTCACCACCCAGCCCGATATGAAGAAGACAACCGCCACCACCAATAGAAGCTCGACCACATTAGTCATATTGGAGAGCACTAGCGAAATTCCAACGATCCCAAAAAGCAGGCCGCCAATGGCCACGCCGGCAAGACGCAGCGCCAACTTGCGAAACGTCGCCCCCACCGTGTCCAGCGCCACAATAAAACAGGTAACCAGCGATGTGGAAATGCCCGGCCAGTTCACGCCGTTATAGATCAGGTAGCAAATCATCGAGGCAAGCGCCGTCTTGAAAGCAAAATGCACGTTATCCGCCGTGAAAAAGGGACCAGATGGTGACCATTTGCTCTTCGGCGGATGAATATCCCGCTTGGCTACTTCTCCGATAAAATACTTTTCCGAGTACCAGGTATTCCACAAGCGCTCCAGAAGAAATCCAATATGAGATAAGATCGCCGCCGGATTCTGTTCACCAGATGCGCCCGCCGTCTCCGCTTCCGGCTGGTTACTAGAGTGGGATGTGTCCTGCCGCCTGATGCTATCGGCCAGCCGCCCGCTTTCAACACTCAAATCTGCTAGACGTTTGCGTTGCTCCTTGTCGAATTCGCTCGAAGAATAGTCGTTCAGTCTCGCCGCAAGATCGGCAAGAACCTCCACACCCATCAGCAACGAACTGAGCCGGATCAGGTAATCTTCGTCTAGCAGATTGTTCGCTGAAATAGCCGGCAGAAACGCTTGCAACGAACCGGCGCCCGAGACCGCCAGCTTATAGGCTCCCCTTGCCTTTTCCTCCTCTTGGGAGCTGAGTACCTCGCCGCTCGCCTTCTTCAACGCTGCTTGCAGCGCCTCCAGCCGTTCTGCAATGCCGCAAATCACTCGTTGCAGCGGACTGGGATGCGGATAAAGATACTCTACGCAGGTCCCGGTCAGCACTCCCGTGCTGATCATCAGGCCGAACCAAAGCACAAATTCGACATTCGTGCTGGCATTGCTATCGGTATCCCACTGGGTCAGGGTTTGGGAAAGCACCACGGCGGAAAGAATTCCCACCAAGGGCAACTTGAGTCCACGCCCGATAATCAGGCAGAAAAAAACCGAGAATCCGAGAACAAGAACACGCAATGGACGTAGATCGGCGACCAGCGTGTCCACCACCAGCGCGACGAGGGCGGAACACCACACCGTGGCCAGGATTTGCAGCGCAGCCTTCCACGTCTGCTTCGGGAAGTCCCGTGGCAGCGATAGCAAAACAAACAATGCAATGAATAAGGCTTCGCTTCGGCCCACCTCTCCCAATGTGGCGACAATCACCGCCGCAATCGTGACCCGTATCGATGCACTTAAACGGCCCGGAAACGGCGCTAGTTCTCTCTTTAGAAAACGCCATGCGCGGGACCCGCCTTCCGGAGCTTTACTGGTGAGCGGCTGACTGATTGCTGCCATGGGAATCACCGTACATTGCTACATTCGTTACGTTAGGGTTCGGCGGAATCGCTACCGGCTTTCCCTCGCTGCGGATGATCGCCGTCGCCGACGCGCCCAATCGGTACAGCCGTGGATCGGGATGCAAAACGCGAACACGCACGGGGAAACGTTGCGCCAGCCTCACCCAGTTCAACGTCCTCGTGACACTCGGTAAATTCCCGTTCGGAGCCGAAATGTTTTCCGGCGTCACGCCGAATCCGATGCTTTCCACCACACCCTGGAAGTGAATATCGGGCCGCGTCATCAGATACACATCGGCCGGCATCCCAGGCGCCACGTGCCGCAGTTGAGTCTCCTTGAAATTCCCGATCACCCACCACGCCGTCGTATCGATCAACGTGAAAACCTGCGTACCAGTTCTTGCGTACTGCCCAACGGAAATCTGCAAATTTGTCACACGAGCGTCAAAGGGAGCATATATACGGCACCGTTGCAGATCGTAAGCCGCGGAGTTTACTGATGCCTCGCGCGCCAGCTTTTCCGAGAGCAGCGTTTGCAGCCGGTCGATGTTGAGCACCGATTGCTTCACTCTCAGCTTCTGCTGGTTCCCAGCCACCGCCGTTTGCCGCAGTTGCGCGGTCGCCTGCTGGTACTTGGCTTGCGTTTCCGCCAGCATGGCGCGTGCATGCGAAAGGCTTTCTTGCGCGGTCCGTTCGGCTGTACGCAACCGGTCGATCTGCTGCGCTGAAATATATTGCCTGGCCAGCAGCGGTTCGGCTCGCGAGAGGTTATTCGTTGCAAGGCTATAGTCGGCCTGCGCGCTTCTCACCATCGCTTCCTGGTTGGGAATGTCGGCCTGCGCAGCATTCGCTGCCGCCTGCGCGCTGGAGGTGCTTTCTCCCGTCGACGCCACCCCTTGCGTGGCAAGCGTCACATTGAATGTCTGCGATCCAATCTTGCGCCGCTCGTCGATGATCTGCTCCTCTAGATTGTCGCGGGAAGAAATCGCTTGCTGCAGCTTAAATTGGTAGGGCCTCGGATCAATCACATACAACAGTTCGCCTTTATGAACGTACTGGTTATCCACCACCGGCAGCGCAACAATTCGCCCTTCCACCTCAGGAGCAATCCCGATATAATTGGCAATTACATTGGCGTCATCCGTCCGTGGATCGATATTTGTTGTCCATAAGACCACCGCGCCTAGCAATGCCGCCGCGGCGATCACGGCAATCGCGATCGCGCGACCGGTAATTTTCTTGCCTTTTGCAACTTCCGCCATAAGTCACCTCGTCCAAATCGTTGCGTCCGCAATAATCCCTAGCTGTAAAAAATCAGCCACGTGCAAAGTGTGTACACAAGGGCCAGACACGGATACGTAATCACAGGAATGGGAACCGCGGGATGCAACTGTACGCGCAGAAATACCACGTAAGTAACGATCGCCAACGCAATCCCCACCAGGCAACAAATAATCCACGCCGGAAAAAACGAACCAAGAACGCTGATCGACGGCGAGCGGGAGCACCCGCAAAGAACCAACGCGAGTGACAACGCAACAAGAAGCAGTCTATTTTGCATTTCTGTTTGCCTGCAGGAATCGTGATCCCAAAAGATCGCCAGTGCGGTAAGCAAGCTGTGCCAAATCCGTAAGCACCTGCGCCTCCGCTTGTACCTCTTCATTGCGTGCTTGCGCTAAAGCCTGCTCCGCCGTCACAACATCCACATAGGTAGCCAACCCCTGGGTAAAAGATGCCGAAGCCGCATCATATGAAATCTGCGCCGCGTGCAGCAGCACCTTCGACGTATCCAGCCGGCGAAACGCGATCTTCGATGAAATGTAAGAAGACCAAACCTGGTTCGCCGCCGCATCCCGCAGCGAGTTCAATCGCTGCTGCGCGGCTCGCTTTTCGGACTCCGCTTCAATCACCCGGTATCGCCGCCGACGTGCATCGAAAACCGTCCAATTCAATGACAGTTGCCCCTGCCAGTTGCCCTGATGAATATAAGGCGCCGGACCCGCATTCGTGGCCGTCCGCATGGAATCGTAACCGCCTTGCGCTTGAACCTGCACTGTCGGATAAAGCTCCGAACGGGCTACTTTAATCTCTGCATCCGCGGCCCGTATCTGGCCGACTTGCGCCAGCAGATCCGGACGCTGCACCAGCGCCCGATCGATCAACCGTTCCACCGAATCTTCCAGTTCGCTCCGCTCCGGCATCGCCGACAAGTCTTTTACCTTGAGTGGTGCCGTCGGGTTCAGTCCTACGTTCTGCGCGAGCGTCGATGTGGCGATCTCTTCACTGCCCTCAGCGTTCTCCAGGTTGTACACCGCTTGCTGCTCCTGGGCTTTCGCATTCAAAAGGTTTGGAAGTGTCGCCAAGCCATGGTCCACCTGGTCTTGCACGCTCTTTTCGGAGGTCTCGGCATCCCGGAGCGCTGCCTGTGCCGAACCTACTAAACCCTTGGCGCTCAGCACTCCGTAATAACCGGTCGTTACTTGCAGCGCCACCTGCTCGTGTGTCTCGTTAAGGTCCGTCCCCGCGCTAAACAGGCGCGCCTTTGCGGCGTCGATATTCCCCCGCCGTCCGCCAAAATCAAAAATTAAATAATTCAGCCTCAGCACAGGATTCACCGTGGTCACGTCCATGCGTTCGGAATCCGCTTTCAGGATCGGAAGCAGCACATCGGGAAATACCAGAAACGAACGTTCCTGGACTGCGGGTACGTTAATCGCCAGCGTCGGATAAAGCGCGCTGTTCGCCACGCCCAGGTTCGCCGCCTGCTGCTTCAACTGGTTCCACGCCATCCGCGTTACCGGATTTTGCTCCTCGGCAAGGTCGATCAATTCGTACAGCGCATAAGCTTTTTGGGGATCGATCGCCGGATACTTGCGCGGTTCGTTCTTCAAATCGGCCTGGTAGTCCGGCGTATTACCAGGCTTCCAGTCAACCGAAGGCGAAGACGGCAAATCCTTCGTCGGAAGATGTTGCGCATCGCTACATCGGAGAGATAGAAACAGAAACGCAACGGAAACAAAACGCTTCATGCGGAACGAGAGCAAAGCATAGTATGCACATTCTGATGGCCGGAACGTTAGCGAAAAGAAGCGCGGCGCTCGCCGGGACGTTACGGCCTCTTCATCCGCACCGGGAATCCTGGTTCGTTCGCCTATAATACCGGACACCCTCAATCGCGGCAATGCTCAAAAGTACCAGCCGTTCGCCCGCATGTAAAATGAAAGGAACCAGGTCATCGTAGGGGCACACCCGTTCGACCAGCCCACCCTGTTAAGGATGGTGCATCACAAGGCTTGTAACCATCGGTTCAGCTTGTGGTCGCAAGTTTTGGGAGGGTGTATTGCTCGAGTTCTTTCGCAAGCTGTTCGGGACAGACTTCATGCCGCATGTCTACTGTCTCCGGCAGCCCGGCGTCATCTGGCTCCACGTGGTGTCCGATGCCCTCATTGCCGCGTCGTATTTTTTAATTCCGTTTCTCCTGGTCCGCATCGTGCGACGTCGCCGCGATCTTGTTTTTTCCTGGATGTTCGTGCTTTTCGGCGCCTTTATCCTCAGTTGCGGCATGACTCATGTTCTCGCCATCTGGACGCTCTGGCATCCTATCTATCGCTTTGAAGGCTTAATCAAGGCCATCACCGCCCTAGCCTCTTTGCCCACCGCTCTCCTGTTGGTACGTCTTACGCCGCAAGTGGTCGCTTTGCCCAGTCCCCAACAACTGCATATGGAAATCGAGGAACGCGAGCGGGCCGAGGCTGCGGTCCGCCAGCTCAACCGCGATCTCGAAAGCCGTATCGCGGAGCGCACCAGGGATCTCGAAAAAGCCAACCGCCAACTGGCGCACAGCGAGCTACGCACGCGCGAAATCCTCGATAGCTCTCCCGCTGTCATTTATTTGAAGGATAATGACGGCCGCATGGAATTCGTCAATCGCCAATTCGAGCGGGTCTTCGGATGGAGCCGAGATGACGTCCTTGGAAGGACTGGCGAAGAGTTATTTGCGCCCGAATTCGCCGCGATGTACCGCGAAAACGATGAGTCCGTCCACTTGCATGGCGCCCAGCAGGTGGAAGAAGTCGCCATGCACCACGATCGCCTCCATACCTATCTCTCCGTCAAATTTTCCCTGTTGGATCTCGACGGACAACCCTATGGGGTCTGCGGTATCTCCACCGATATCACGGAGCAAAAACAGGCCGAAGCCGCCCTGCGCCGCTCGAACGCTGAGCTCCGCGAATTCGCCTATGCCGCCGCCCACGATCTTCAGGAACCCCTTCGTAACGTGTCCACTTTACTAGGACTCTTGCGCCGCCGCTATGGTCATCAATTGCCTGAAGACGCCGCTGCGTGGGCAGACGAAAGCGTCAAGTCCGCTCAGCAAATGCATCGCATGGTCAAGGACCTGCTCGAACTGACCGAAGTAGTGGATGATACCCAAGCGCCCGCCGCGCCAGTAGATGCGAACGACTTTGCGCAACAAGCGCTCGCAAATCTTCAATCTTCCGTGGCCGAGACCGAAGCGGAAATCATCTGCCATCCGCTCCCCGCGCTGAAAGTAGAACCGGCGCACCTTGTCCAGCTCCTGCAAAATCTGATCGGCAACGCTCTCAAATACCGCCACCCTCATCGGCGCCCGGTGATCACAATCTCGGCACTGAAGCGCGGCAACGAATGGCTGTTCTCGGTCGCCGACAATGGCATAGGCTTCGACCCGGCTTACGCCGAACGCATATTTGGCGTCTTCAAGCGCCTCCACGCCCGTCATGAATATGAAGGCAACGGAATCGGTCTCGCCATTTGTTCTCGGATTGTCGCTCATTATCGCGGTCGCATCTGGGCCGAAGGCGAACTCGATGTTGGCGCCACTTTCCTTTTCACCCTTCCTGCCGTGGAGATCATCGCATGAACGCGCCGCACTCCACCGAATCACCCACCCGCGTGCTCATCGTTGAAGATAATCCCGTCGACGTCCATCTCGTCCGTTTGGCTCTGGAAGAGGAACAAGCCTGGTCGACGGAATCGGTCGTCACCGGCGACGGCGAAAAAGCCATCGACTTTCTTCTGCGCCGTGGCTCTTTCTCCGACGCCCAACGTCCCCATCTGGTGATCCTCGATCTGAATCTCCCCAAACGCGACGGAACCGAAGTCCTCCAGGTCATCCGCACCACCGACAGCCTGCAGAATCTAGCCGTGGCAATCCTCAGTTCTTCCCCCCGCGACCTCATTCGCAGCAAAGTGCACCGGGCCAACGTGGAAGCCAACTGCTACTTCACCAAACCCGTCGACGCCGACGCTTTTCTAGCCCTGGGAAAAGCTCTGCGATCCTGCTATGAAAGAAGCCGCGCCCGCGAAGAAAGCGAATAGAGCTTATCGCCGCGCCCAATAGCGGTTCCGCGCTTGCACAATAAGGTCCTTACGGTCAGTTTTTACCTCGATTTTACGGAACTCCGAAACTCTCACCGGCCGGTCGGACACATATCCCATCGCATACTGGCTTCGTAGTTCGTCTTGAATAACGTCAAAGATCTGGTCAATGGTAAGCTTCTTCGATACTTCGAAAAATCCACCCCCCGAGTCTCTTGAGAGTCCTTGGAGAACCTTTCTGCCGTCGCCTCCACCACCGAACATCCCGTAGTAGCCTTCGTCGGAGAACAAGATCGAGTAGACAAGAGTATCGGCCCGCACTGCGGCGTCAGCGGCCGCGCTCAGATCCGCTTCGCTTCCTATATCTACGCCGTCCGTCATGACAATTAAAGCCTTGCGCCCGTTTTCCGGGACCATCATTTTGGCGCCCGTCACGATCGCATCGTAGAGCAAAGTGCCGCCTCCCGTCTGATTTCGAAGCTGGCGGCGCGAGGGCGTGTCTATCCCTGCCAGCGATGCATTCAAATCCTTCCACGACGATGTCATGTCTTCGCGCACATTCACGTTCATATCGAACTGGAGGATGAATATCTTGTCTTTGTTTTCGCGCAGCACCTGATCGAGAAAGTGATAACACGCCGTACGCTCGGGTTCGATCACGCGTTGCTGGCTCATGCTCGTGTCTATCATCAGGCCGATCACCAGCGGCAGCTCCGACTGCCGCGCAAAATATCGAATGGTTTGCGGACGTCCATCTTCGAAAATACTGAACTCGTTCTGGTTCAAATCGCGAATGAGGTGTCCCTTCTTGTCACGCACATTCGCGAGAATTCCCACCATTTTCACTTCGGTTGAGAACGTGGGCACACCCTGCGGCAAAGCTGGCAACGCCAGAAGCGAAACAAGAAGAGTACGGCGGGAAACGGCTGTGTTGGACATTTTTTCAAGCCTGTTTGTTTCTTATCTTACGTTGCCCGGACCAAGCTGAAGCCACCTCAAGCTGGGCTCGCCCGTGATTTCCTGGTTCGCTACGATACACGACACCTCAAACGCCCAGCAATGCCAAAAATCACCAGCCCACCGCATGTAGAATGGAAGAACCGCCTTCCTCCGCTTCAATGCCGAGCCCAGCGAATTTGCCTATGCCGCTGCTTACAACGTTCAGGAATCGCATCGCAAATTGTCTCGCTGACGTTCATCGGGTCCGTTTCACCCCTCGAAGAATACATGTGGTTCACCGGATTGCTCCTCACCGGTGACCCCGCAGTGGTTCCAGTAATCCGGGTAGTGCTGCAAACCCCGAAGAACCGGCCAGCCCCAGCACTTGCCTCTTTGCGACACTGCCTCCCTGTTCTCGTAATGGTCCTCTTAATGCCCAAAATCCTATGGCCGGCACAGCCGTGCAACTGTACCAAGCTCAGCACAGCGGAGATCGTGGACCGCCTGGTCGCCCAAAACCAAGCCAAGGCAAAGAAGCTAGTGGGCTACACTTCCACGCGCCGTTATCATCTTGAATTTCATGGCGTCGATTCACTATCGGCGGACCTCCTGGTGCATGCTTCCTATCGAGCGCCAAATCACAAACAGTTTACTGTCGAGTCCGAAACTGGCTCTGGATTTCTTCTCAAACACGTTCTGCTGCCGCTGCTGCAGGCGGAAACCGAAGCCGCCCAACCCGAGAACCGCGAGAAGAGCGAACTGACGCCGCGGAACTATACGTTTCGGTTACTCGGTTGTAACCTGGTGGGGACGCGAACCGCTTATGTGCTCGATGTAACTCCCAAACATGCCAACAAATTTCTTTTTAGGGGCAAGATCTATGTCGATGACCAGGAATTCGCGCTGATTCATACTCAAGCCGAGCCAGCGAAGAATCCTTCTTGGTGGACCGTGCGTAATCAGATTGAGGAAACCTATAGTAAAGTTGGCGATGTTTGGCTACCGGCCCAAAATACGACATCGACGAAAGTTCGTTTTTTCGGTAACGCCGTCTTGACTATTAACTATGAAGATTATCAGCTCACGCTTGCGAACGCGGGTGTTTCTCAACAATGAATGTCGGCCTGAACACCGGACCTGCCGGAGCCAGCGCAAGCGCTATCCGCAGCCGCGGCCAGAAAGCCTGTAACGGGCCTGTGCACGTGAATGAATGTCAGGGACCTCGAGCAGCATTTTTCACCGATACTTTTGAGGAACCTAATGGTGTCGCCACCATCAGTCAACAGTTCTTACGCTTCGCTTCCCAGCACGAGATTCCTTTTCTACTCATTCGGCCAGGACGCAAAACTCGTTCTGTTCGGGAAGGAACCGCTCGCGTTATCGAGTTGAGGAAGAGCCACGTTTCTCTTCCACTCGGCACCGGGCTCAAATTCGATTTCCTGACGCCCAGGCATTTCTCCAACTTGCGCAACCAGTTGGAAAGGTTCAAACCCGATGTGATTCACGTTACTGGTCCCGGAGATCTGGGCATGCTCGGTGCGCGTCTCGCCCGCCTCCTTGGCATTCCGCTGGTTATTTCCTGGCATACGAATGTTCACCAATACGCAGACCTGCGTTGCCGGAAGTTATTCCGCTTCTTTCCAGTAGTGTGGGCTCAACGGCTTCAAAAGAAAACAGAGCATCTCGCGTTACGCGCCACAGCACGCTTCTATCGAGTTGCCGATCTCGTCCTGGCCCCGAACGAGGACATCTTGACCACCCTCACCAGACTGACGGGAAGGCCCGGACAACTCATGCCCCATGGAGTCGATTGCCAGCGCTTCCAGCCTAATTCGAACGGACGGGCGAGTGTTCACCGGCAAAGACCGTTCACCATTGGCCACGTGGGGCGTCTGACGCCGGAAAAGAATGTGCGTATTCTGGCGGAACTGGAAACAGATCTGCTGGCCAGGGGATTCACGGACGTTCGTTTTTTGTTCGTCGGTGACGGCCCGGAGCGCGCCTGGCTCGCTCGCCGGATGAAACAGGCCGCTTTTGAGGGCGTACTTGGCGGGGAGGCGCTCGCTCAAGCCTACGCTCAGATGGACCTTTTGGTGTTTCCTTCTCAGTCGGACACCTTCGGATTAGTTCAACTGGAAGCCATGGCTTCCGGACTTCCCGTCATTGCCTTCCGTACGGACGGTCCTGCCGCTCTCGTTCAGGACGCAGAAACTGGATTTCTGGTGGAAACGGTCGCGGATATGGCGGAGCGCATTTTGGCGCTCGCCTCGGACGATGGTCTGCGGGCCTCTCTCAGCACCGCTGCCCGGCTACAAGCCCTCCAATTCTCTTGGGAAGCGGCATTCAAATCCTTTTACGGAGCTTACGCGATAGCCAGCCTGCAGCCCGACCATAATCGATCGAACTAGCGGCTCAGCTTCATTCCCATCCCTGTTTTCTCAATCTCTATCGACATACACGGTTTTATGCTACTCTTCGGGTAGTGACCCCTCTGAGCCACCTCAAACAGCTTGAAGCGGAAAGCATTCACATCTTGCGCGAGGTCGTCGCCGAGTGTCAGCGTCCCGTCCTGCTCTACTCCATCGGCAAGGATTCCTCCGTTCTTCTCCGCCTTGCTCAAAAGGCCTTTTACCCCGGAAAAATCCCGTTTCCGCTGCTCCACATCGATACCGGCTACAAGTTCAAGGAGATGATCGAGTTCCGCGACCGCTATACCGCCGAGCTCGGTGTTCATCTTATCGTCCACACTAACCAGCAGGCGCTCGATTCCGGCGCAAACCCCTTTGCCTGGGGGACTCAGCGCTGCTGCGGAGGCTTGAAAACCCAAGCCCTCCTCGACGGTCTCCGCGCCGGTGGCTACGACGCCGCCATCGGCGGAGCCCGCCGAGACGAAGAAAAATCCCGCGCCAAGGAACGCGTCTTTTCCTTCCGCGACACGCGCGGCCAATGGGATCCCCGCAACCAACGCCCGGAGCTTTGGAACATCTTTAATACCCGCCTGCACCCCGGCGAAAGCCTCCGTGTCTTCCCCCTCTCCAATTGGACCGAACTTGACGTCTGGCAATACATCCACGCCGAAAGCATCCCCATCGTGCCGCTGTATCTCGCCAAAAAGCGCCCTATGCTCGTCCGTGGCGAATCGCTGCTGCCCATCGAACAGCCCTTTGTCCCGCGTCTTCCCGGCGAAGAACCGCAACTCGTCAAATGCCGTATGCGCTCCCTCGGCTGCAGCCCCTGCACCGGCGCCATCCGCTCTGACGCTGACTCCGTCCCCCGCATCATCGAGGAACTCGTCGGCATGCGCAAATCTGAACGCCAGAACCGCATCATCGATTACGACCAGGAAGGTTCCATGGAGATCAAAAAGCAGGAGGGCTACTTCTAATGGCTGCAGCCACTCTTTCCACCGCCCCCGCCGTTGAAACCTTCGAAGACTTTCTCGAAGCCGAACAGGCCAAAGATCTGCTCCGCTTCACTACTGCCGGCAGCGTCGACGATGGCAAGTCCACCCTCATCGGCCGCTTGCTCTACGATTCCCGCAGCGTCTATGACGACCAACTCGAATCGGTCACAAAGGCCTCGGTCGGCCGCAACGCCGGAGCCATTGATTTTTCCCTTTTAACCGACGGTCTCCGTGCCGAACGCGAGCAGGGCATCACGATCGACGTCGCCTACCGCTACTTCGCTACCCCGCGCCGCAAGTTCATCATTGCCGACACGCCCGGCCATGAACAGTACACCCGCAACATGGTCACCGGCGCCTCCACCGCCGAACTAGCCATCATTCTGGTCGACGCCCGCAAGGGGCTTCTGCCGCAGTCCCGCCGCCACGCTTACATCTCCTCGCTGCTCGGCCTTCACCATGTCGTCATCGCCGTCAACAAAATGGATCTCGTCGATTACAGCGAGTCTGTCTTCACGGAAATTGAAAGTGATTTCCGCCAGTTCCTCGCCCGCTTCCAGTCGCTCGATCCCTATTTCATCCCCATCAGCGCCCTCGTCGGCGACAACATCGTAAAGACCAGCCAAAACATGCCCTGGTTCCACGGCCACACGCTTCTGGAGCACCTTGAAACCGTTCCGGTCGGCAAAGCCGTGCAACACGCCGCCTTCCGCTTTCCCGTGCAGCGTGTCGTCCGCCCGGATCTCAACTTCCGTGGTTACGCTGGCACCATCACCGCCGGGGAAGTGCGGCCCGGCGACCCCGTCACTATCTATCCCTCCGGCCGCAAAACCATCGTCAACACCATCACCACCTTCGATGGCGACCTGTCCACTGCCCACGCCGGACAATCCGTCACGCTCACGCTCAAGGACGAAATCGACATCATCCGCGGCGACCTCATCGCCGCCACGGGTGGCGATATTATGGCCGCCACCGGCCATCAGCCTCATATCGCCTCCGGCATCGACGCCACGCTCGTGTGGCTCAACGAATCTCCCGGCGAAGTAAACAAGCGTTACCGCTTCAAGCAAGCAGGCCGTCTCGAAAACGCCGAGCTCAAGAAGATTCACTACCGCCTCAACATCAACACGCTCGAACACGAGGCGACGGCCACGTTGGAAATGAACGCCGTCGGCCAGGTCGGCATCGAAGTCGCCCGCCCGTTGGCCTTCGATGCGTACTCAAAAAACCGCATCACCGGCAGCTTTATCCTTATCGACGCCGTCACGAACGCGACCGTCGCCGCGGGCATGATCACCGGTCCCGCTGTCGCCCATCAGGCCCCCATTCGCCCGCAACAATCCGACTCCCCGGTCTCGCTCCGGGAGCGCATCGTGCGCCAGCGCCACTCCGGCGCCGCCATTCATCTCGCCGAATTTCGCCAGGACGTGGCTCACCGCCTCGAACGCCTCCTATTCGACGCCGGTTTCAACGTCTTTGTCTTCGACCGTCTTCCCGAAGACGCCTCGCGCAGGCTCCTCGCCGCCGGTGCCCTCGTCATCTTGCTGAATGGGCCGGCCGAAGGCTTCACCATCGAAACACCGGAAGGGAAAAAGGAAACCGCCGCGGACTCTCTTCCCGAGGACGGTCACGAAGCCGCTCTGACCATCGAACGTCTCTTGCAAGACCTGCAAGTCCTACTCCCCGCGCCCGGTTTCACTGACAGCGACGGAATATAACATGGCTACTCCCGAACTCACCACAAAAATCACTGCCAGCCGCGAACTCGTCGCAAAGCTGCTGGACGGCCTTGTCTCCGCCTGCTTCACCAACAGCTTTCAGGCCGAAGACATGGTCGTCCTTCACTTCCTGCGCGAGCATCGCCCCGATATCCCGGTCCTTTTTCTCGAAACCGGCTATCACTTCGCCGAGGTCTATCAGTACCGCGATGACATGACCGCGCGCTATAACCTCAACCTGATTAATCTCGCAAAGGAAAGCGTCGGCGAGCACGAAAAGAAACACGGAGTTCTCTTTCGCACCCAGCCGAACGAGTGTTGCAAGCTGCGCAAAGTCGTGCCGCTCTTTGACGGCCTCGAAAACTACGACGTCTGGTTCACCGGCCTCCGCCGCGTGCAGTCGCCCACCCGCGCCAGCCTCCAAGTTGAAGACCGTTTCCCGCTTCCTTCGGGCAAGCACATCCTGAAGGTGAGCCCCCTCGCCGATTGGTCCGACAAAGACGTCTGGGCCTTTGCGAAAGAGCAAGGCATCCCGCTGCTCTCGCTCTACGACCGCGGCTATACCAGCATCGGCTGCGAACCCTGCACCGCGCTTCCCGCCGATCCCAACAATCTCCGCTCGGGACGCTGGGCCGGCGCCGGCAAAATAGAGTGCGGCATCCACATCGCTGAGGAACATTAACCGGTGGAGTTCCTCCTCGGCTTCGTCATAGCGCTGGCGATTTCACTCACCGGAGTAGGTGCAGGCAGCATGACCACGCCCCTGCTCATTCTTTTGTTGCGTGTCCCGCCAACTATCGCGGTGGGAACCGCGCTCGCCTTCGGAGCCATCGTCAAAATCGCGACCGTCCCCATGTACGCCGCCCGCCGCCAGGTGAATTTCCGCGTACTGCGTCTCCTGCTCATCGGAGGACTACCCGGTGTTCTTCTCGGCTCAGTGCTGCTCGACTGTCTAAAGCGCAGCCCCTACCAAGGCATACTCTACGCCGCGCTAGGATCGCTCATCGTCGCGACCGCTCTCTTCCACCTCTACCGCGTCTTCCGCCCCGCGCCACGCTCCGGGAATCGCGACCGCGCGCGTCTCCTCCCCTGGTTCGCCTTTCCCATCGGAGCCGAAGTCGGCTTCTCCTCCGCCGGAGCCGGAGCCCTCGGCTCTCTCATGCTGTTGAGCCTCACCTCATTAACCCCCGCCGAAGTCGTCGGCACTGACCTCTGTTTCGGACTCGGAGTCTCCCTCACCGGCAGCATCATTCAACTCGGAGCAGGGAACTACGACGGAGCCCTACTGTTCAACCTCGTCATCGGAGGCCTCTGCGGAGCCTTCACCGGCTCTCTACTAGCCGGAAAAATCCCTCAACGCCCCCTCCGCGTCTGCCTGCTATTGATGCTCATTGCCCTGGGAGCCCAACTCGCCATCCACGCCGACACATCGCTCTCCCAACCCCACACTCTCCTCCGCGCCTCGACACGCTAGGCATCTGCATTTGGCTACTCAGATTTGAATTTGGGCCATCGGTTGTAACCGACTGCTGGATCATTTGATCGGAACGCCTTTATATACCCGACCTCCTTCTGACTAACTTCAGCGTCCGTAGCAGTTTCGGACTCCCAAAGTATCTCTCGTCGGATTATGAAGTCTTTCCTCTGCTCCCTGCTGAAATCCTCTGCAATCACCGAATGTCTTGCGCTACCGAAGTAGTTGATGCTGTCTGTTAAATCTTTGCCTATATATATCTTGCCGTTCGGGTATGTAATCTTATAAATTACTTTCATCTTAGGCGGCCATTCGCGCTCTTTGGCGAAGGGTTTACCGTTACACGGCTATCTCTCAAATAATCAGCAATCGCTCCTTCCACGATGTTCAGTTCGGAGTGATCACCGAGGAAGCTGCCCTCATCGGCCTCGCCGGAATCGTCCTGGGCTACTCACGTCCGCTGCAAACATGCTGTCCAACACTCGTGTGAGCGGGCCTAATCGAACGGTCCGTGTTGCGGTCACCGCAAATACTTCGATCTCTTCGCCGCGGAACAACGCCGCAATTTCTCCAGGCAATCCGCAAGCAACGTCGTAGCCGCCCGCAAACGGAGAAAACGCAGGCAGGACAATACACGAAGCAGTGACCAGGAAGACGGGCAGCTTGCGGCCTGCTCCCGATGCATCCCGCACCGGCAACGCTGGATGCAGATGACCTATTAGCAACGTGCTCTGTTCAGGAACCGGAACCTCGAGCCGGTCTCCATGGATCGCCGTCACCGAAGCTTCGCGCCATGCTGAAACAGTCTTGACCGGTAAATGGCCAAACTCCTGAGCAAAGGCGCGGTCATGATTTCCGCGTACCGCGATCACTTCAGCCGAACCGCTCAGCTCATGGAGCAAGCCTTCGATCCACTGACGTTCCGGTTCACAGGGCTTCGGGGCATGAACCAGGTCACCAAGAAAAATGAAGCGTTGCGGCCGCAGTTCCTCACGTAAACTCAGTAGCTTTTCGTAAGCTCGGGCATCGGCCAGAGGACCAAGTTCGCCCCGCCGGCGCTGCGCCCAGCCATAGCCCAGGTGAATATCGGCAACGACAGCCGTCTTCGACTCGGGCATCCAAAGCGCGCCCGAAGAGTGCGCCCATAGCCCGGAGTGAAGCGAAACAATCCTGCTCAAATATGTAGTATCTCAAGGGCCAAGCTACGCTAGGAGAAATGCAGCGTATCGCAATCGACATGGACGAAGTGATGGCCGACACAATGGGCCGTTATCTCGACCTCTATAATGCCGACTTCAACCTTGATCTCACCCCGAGCTACTTTCACGGACGGCGTATTTTCGATGTCATTCCCGAAGAACACCGCGAACGCGCCTTTAGCTATTTCGAGCAGGAAAGCTTCTTTGCCGGTATCGACGTTATGCCCGGAAGCCAGGAAGTAATTCGAGCGTTACAGGATCGCTACGATGTGTTCGTTAGCACGGCGGCAATGGATGTACCCTGTTCGTTTTCAGCCAAATATCATTGGCTGCAAGAACACTTTCCCTTCATCCCGACCAGCAACATCGTATTCTGCGGAGATAAGAGTATCGTCGCCGCCGATTACCTGATCGACGATAATACGCGGCATCTCGCGAACTTCCGTGGCGAAGGAGTTGTCTACACCGCGCCGCACAACGTGGCCGAATCGCGTTTCCGGCGCGTCGACAACTGGGAGGCAGTACGAGCGATGTTTCTGACGTAAACCCGTTTGCGTCAAACGCGCAGGTCGAAGCCTAGCTCACGCATGCCTTCGATAACACGGTTATAGATTCCCGTAACTTCATCGGCGGTCATCGTATGATCCAGCGCGCCCACTTCCAAATGGTAGGAGACGCTTTTCTTGCGTTCGGGTAATGGCGGCCCGGCGTACTGCCGGACAAAATCGATCAGCGCCAGATGGGGTTGAGCTAGCTTCGTCAACTGATCCTGGATCTGTTCTACCGGCGTCGTGAGTTCTGTAATCACCGATAGGTCAAATCCGCTGGTGGGATATCGTCTCAGTGGCCGGTATTGGATAACGCCTGCCGCCGAGAGCTCCTGCGCGCGATCCAGATCGATGTCGAACAGCACTGTGCGCCCCTCGACACTTTCTTCAGCCAGCACCGATGGATGAAGTTCGAAAAATCTGCCGATCACCCTATCGCGCCATATAATCTTCGCGGCGCGAAATGGATGCTCGTAGCTGCGCGGCTCAGCAGCAAGTAGTCGGCATGACGGAAACAGGCATTCGGCGACGCGCTTCAGCTCGAAAAAGTCCTGCTCATCGCCCTCGTTGTGATAGAGTGCCGCAACAGCATGGGTAGCTTCATTGGCTAACTCTTCCGTCGTCGGGGGATGTACTTCCCGTCCAATTTCAAAAAGGCGGAACTCGGGGTAATGCCGGACGTTGCTGACGACGTTTTTGAAAATTCCCGGTAGTAGGCTGCGGCGCAGATGAGTTTGCTCCGACGCGATAGGATTGCGGATGGCAAGATGATCCGCCACATCGAATCCGAAGCGTTTCACATCTGTCTCATTGACGAAAGAATAGTTATAGACTTCCGTGAACCCTTGTGCGGCAAGCTGCAATCGAATCCGTCGAAGATAGCTCCGCATGGGATCGGTAAACGGTACGGTGGACGCAGCCGATGGCGGCGTGGGAACAATTTCGTCATAGCCGATCATGCGCCCGATCTCTTCGACCAGATCGTCTTTCAGCGCGATATCCTTTGTGGCGCGCCAGGAAGGTATCGTGACCGTGAGTAGATCCGGCGTGGTCTCGCTCACGCCAAAGCCGAGCGCCAGAAGAATACGAGCGATCTCCTCTTTCGCGAGCGGCTTGCCAAGTTTTCGCACTACGAAGTTCACCGGCAGCGCGATTGGCTTTTGTTCGCGTTGCGGCGCAGCGTTGTCGGTTACGCCACCGACAATGCGAATGCCGGGGCACACGTCCTTCAATAGCTCCACAGCACGAGCGAGGCCGCGCAGTGTATTCTCCGGATCGAGGGATTTTTCGAATCGCATCGACGCATCGGTGCGCAGCTTGTGGCGACCGGAAGTCAACCGAACGCTCGATGCTTCGAAGTTTGCGCTCTCCAGGACGACACGAGTAGTAGTATCCGAGATAGCGCTCCCAGCGCCGCCGATGACGCCTGCCAGCGCCACTGGACCTTCGGCGTCCGCGATCACCAGATCCGCTCTGTCCAGCTTGTAAGTTTCCCCATTCAACGCAGGAAGTGTTTCGCCTTCGCGGGCATTGCGAACGAAGATCGTGTTTCCGTGCAACTTGTCCGCATCGAAGGCGTGCATGGGCTGCGGCAATTCGGCCAGGACGTAGTTCGTCACATCGACGACATTGTTGATTGGATTCAGGCCCAGGCGCTCCAGGCGTGCTTGCAGCCAGAGCGGCGATGGACCGACGTTCACGTCTTCCAGGACCAGCGCGCTGTAGCGATGGCAGAGCGCGTAATTCTCAATCTGAGCCTGAATGGCGGGTTCGCCTTGCGGCAGTAGTTGTGGCTGGACAGGATCGCGAAGCGATTTCCCGGTAATGGCGGCCACTTCGCGAGCCATGCCGATGTGGCCCCATAGATCAGGCCGGTGCGTCAGGCTCTTGTTGTCGATTTCGATGATCCAGTCAGGCGCAATGCCGTGAAGAGGCTGGCCGGGCTCGATGTTTTGTAGCTCCAACAATCCAGCGTGATCGCGGCTGATACCGAGTTCCGCCGCGCTGGCCAACATCCCCTCGCTTTCCACGCCTTCAATAACGGCGCGTCCAATGGTCTTGCCTGCGAGCGGAGTTCCCGGCGGGACCCACGGGGCCAGAAGTCCGGGCCGAACGTTCGTTGCTCCGCAGACGACAACCGCTCGTGTACCCTGGCCAGCATCGATGGTGACTGCCTTGTTCTTTCCTTTCGGCAAGGCTTCGACGTCCAGCACGCGAACGGCAACTACCTTTGTGAAATGTCCGCCCACGGCTTCGATGCCCTCGCACTCAGCGGTCTTTAAAGTGATGAGGCGCTGCAACTCGGCGGGCTCGGCCAATAAACCGGGTACCAGCTCGCGCATCCATTGATAAGAAAACTTCAACTCGGATCCTTTTAAAACTGCGTGAGAAAGCGCAGGTCTCCGCCTTGCATCTGGCGAATGTCATCGATGCCGTAGCGCATCATGGCAAGGCGAGTGAGGCCGAGACCGAACGCGAAGCCGCCCCATTCATCGGGATCGATGTTGCTCATGCGCAATACATTGGGATGCACCAAACCACAGGGCAGCAGTTCCACCCAGCCGCTCTGTTTACATACCGGACAGCCCGTGCCATCACAGATGAGGCAATGTATGTCGAGCTCAAAGCCTGGTTCGACAAACGGGAAATATCCGGGCCGCAGGCGCACGGTGACATCGCGTTTGAAGATCGAGCTCAACAGGGTCTTCATGAAGTAGATAAGATTCGCGACCGAGACTTCGCGATCCACCATCATGCCTTCCAGTTGGTAGAACGTGTGCTCGTGGGACGCATCGACTTCCTCGTTGCGGAACACGCGTCCGGGCGCGATCATCCGCAGCGGCGGTCCCAGTTTCCGCATGCCTCGTACCTGGACGGGCGAAGTGTGGGTCCGGAGCAGGTGCCCGCTGGACAGCCAGAACGTATCCTGCATGTCGCGTGCCGGATGCGTTGCGGGGATATTCAGCGCATCGAAGTTATGCTCTTCGGTTTCCACTTCGGGACCGCCGAGAACCGCAAATCCGAGCGAGGTAAACAGGTCTTCGATCTCGTTTTGCAACTGCGTGATGGGGTGCAGACTGCCCGGTCGAATGCCCGGCGCGGGCAACGTGACATCGATCCATTCTTTCGCCAGTCGTTCTTCAAGCGCGGCTTGCTCGAACCGCCGTCTCTTGCTTTCGTATTCGCTTTCGAGATCGGTCTTGACGGAGTTCAGCAGTTTGCCGAGACGGGCGCGCTCCTCGGGTGCCAACTTCCCAAATTCTTTCGTGATCTGCGCCAGCATTCCTTTGCGGCCCAACGCTTCCACGCGGCCTTCTTCCAGCTCGTCCAGCGAAATAGCCGAAGCAAAACTGGCGAGTGTAGCGCGGCGAAGCTCTTCAAGTTGTCCGTCGAGTATCATTCCCAATTACAGTTTTGCGCCCAGTTCTCCCAGAAATGCGGCGATATCCTTATGCCCTTTCAAAAGCGCCATGTCCAAAGGACACTGCTGATTGTCGGCCCGCGCGTTCAGATCCGCGCCGTGCGCGATCAGCAGTTCCACCATCTCGCGGTCGCCGTTTTGCGCGGCGGCGTGCAGCGCTGTCCAACCGCCTTCTTGTTTTGCGCCCGCGCCGGCGCCTTTGGCCAGAAGCAAGCGCATTACTTCAATTTTCCGGCCCGCAGCGGCGGCGTGAAGAGGCGTATTCCGCATTGCATTCGTCGAGCGCGACTCGGTATAGGCTCCACGGTCGAGCAGTTCCCTTGCTAACTCCGCGTGCCCAAAGAATGCGGCTAAGTGAAGCGGAGTCCAGCCATCCTGATTATGGGCGTCCAGCAAATCCCGGTTTCCATCGATCTGCCGCAAGACATAGGAGCCCAGTCCAGCGACGCAGCCGGTAAACAGGTCCATCGTCGGATTTTGGCTGAGCAGATATTCTGCCATTTCCTCCTGCCGGTAGTATTTGGCCAGCAGGAAAGCGGCTTGGCCTGCTTCATTCGGCATATCGAGCAGCGCGGGATCCTTTTCCAAAGCTGCACGTACCCCTGTCAGATTGCCGCGCTTCACTTCCTCGTGGAAAGCCTTGAGATCACCCATCTTTTAAGCAGCCGGGAGAAACACCGTGTCGGTCTGGTTTAGCTCCCAATCGAGGTGGTTGATGTAGAACAACAGAATCTCCCGGGAGTACTTTTCCGAGAACTGGTTAAATACCCGCTCCTGCCAACCTTCGGTCAGATAGCCTTCGGGCTTCAGATCCTTGTCGAAAAAGCCTTCCTCGTTGGGAATGCCGAGGAAGTTCAAGACATCGATGATCATGTTCAGGTGGGAGAGGAGAAACACCTGCGAGAGGTCGGTGGCGAAATCCTCTTCACCAGCCTCGATGCGGGCCCACATCTTCGGTTCCGCTTTGCGTAGGGATTCCGAGTTCAACTTCGAAAGATGGGCGCGGAGCTTGAAACGCTCGTATACCTGATAAGTCTTGAGCTTACCGATGGAAATACCGCGAACCAATTGGCGGAAAACGTCTGGCCCCAGCGCCAGATAGACGCCACACATCTGCATCGAGCCAAGGGTAACATAGGCGGCGAACCCTTATATTCCGAGTATTTCTTCAGCCTGCGGTAAGATTACAGGTTTTGGGCTTCTCCCGCTAACACCATGAGTAACCTGATTGTGCTTGGGGCGCAATGGGGCGACGAAGGCAAAGGCAAAATCGTCGACCTGCTCTCCGAAAAGTTTGACGCCGTGGCGCGCTATCAAGGCGGCCATAATGCCGGGCATACCGTCTACATCGGCGAGAAGAAGTACGTCCTTAAACTGATTCCGAGCGGCGTTCTTCGTCCGGGCGTACAAGCCATTATCGGCAACGGCGTGGTGGTCGATCCGGGTGCATTGCTTCAGGAGATCGGGACGCTGGAGGCGGCCGGGATCGATGTGAGGTCGCAGTTGAAGATCAGCAACCGGGCGCATGTCATCTTCCCGTTTCACCGGACGCTCGAAAAGATGTCGGAGAGCCGCGAGAACCGGATCGCGATTGGGACAACCTCGCGCGGCATCGGGCCTTGCTATGAGGACAAAATTGCACGGCGCGGCATACGGATCGCCGACCTCGTGGATCAGGACTTCGAACAGCTTTACCGATCATTGGCCGAAGATAAAGAACTGATCGCCCGAGCGTTCCAGATCAGCGAGCCAGTGAACTTCGACGAGATCATGGCACAGTATCGGCAGTTCGCGGACCAGATCCGGCCGATGGCTTGCGACACGGCGCACCTGTTGAACGAAATGATCCGGGAGGGTAAGAGTATTCTGTTCGAGGGCGCGCAGGGGACGATGCTCGATATTGACTTCGGCACCTATCCGTTTGTCACTAGCTCCAGCGCGGCTGCTGGCGGCGCATGTACCGGAACGGGTGTGGCGCCTACGAAGATCGATGGCATCCTTGGCGTTTCGAAGGCTTACATCACTCGCGTGGGAGCTGGGCCTTTTCCGTCGGAAGAGCACGGCGAACTGGGCGAGAAGATCCGCACGGCTGGACAAGAGTTCGGGGCAGTAACGGGACGCCCCCGGCGCTGCGGCTGGTTCGATGTTCCGCTGTTGCGGTATACCGCTGAGGTGAATGGGTTTGACAGCCTGATTATTACGAAGCTCGACGTACTGGACGACCTGCCGGAGATTCCGGTCTGTGTGGCGTACGAAGTGGATGGGCAGTTGATGACTCAGATGCCGGCGAGCACGCGGCGCATCGAGGCGATCAAGCCGGTGTTTGAGCGGCTTCCCGGATGGCGGCGGTCAACGCGGGGAGCGACGAGTATCGCCGACTTGCCGAATGAAGCCAAACAGTATCTGCAGTTCCTGGAAGAGAAGACAGGCATCGAGGTCGGGTCCGTCTCGAACGGACCGGAACGCAGCGAAACGATGATTGTCCGCGGCTCGAAGTTGGAACGATTACTTGCCTAACTACCAGCGGCGGCGACCCGCTGCTTGACTCGCGGCGACTTCACCGACTTGGTATCGGGCGACCATCGGCCTAGCCGGTAGGTTCGCGAGTATCCGGCCGATAGATTGGACACCGTCACGGAGATGGCTCCGCCCGAGTCGCATTCGTAGCGTTCCTCGATCCACTGCATCGCGGCAGTCGGAGACCGGTCGACGGGCATGGCAGGCAGATCGGCTTGTTCGGCCAAGGCCGGATCGAACGGAAATCGGATCTCGTCCCAGATGGTGATATCGCCGCTGGGCGCTCCGTCTTCGGTCCGATGGCTGCATTCGAGGAAGCGGAAATGGCCGAGGTTATGCACGGGCGAGTAGGAGCGATGGATGACAAGCGCGGACTCGCCGGGGGACGGCAAGCTGGCTCCCTTGTTGAAAAGAGGGTCGAAAGTGATGCAGGAGCCGTGTTCTCCCTCGCGCCAGACTCCGAAGTGACGCGAAAGGCGTTCGTTGAGCCGGTAAGCGCCGGGTTGATCGGCTTGGATGGCCAGCCCGATTGCGGTCGCCGAACGGGTGTAAGCAGAGCGGCGGACACGACGGCCGAAGCGTTCGCGAAGAACACGGGCCACCAGCGGTAACTCGCTGCCGCCTCCGGTCACATACAGGACTTCCGGCTGGCCATCGCCATGCTTTGACAGCAGATCTTCGGCGGCGGCGATGGTTTCTTCCACGAGTGGGCGGGCTGCTTCATAGAAATCCGTGACAGCCACTTGAACGCTACCCCATTCGGGGTGCGCGTGTTCTAGGTCGACCGAGATGCGGCGCGAATTGGGATTCAGGGCCTCCTTCTTGGCACGGCATTCTTCCAGCAATCGAAACCAAGAAGCGGCGGGAATGGCGTCTATTTGCGCGGCATCGATGCCGACGGCCGCTTCCAGCGCGAGATAGGCCAGGATTTGATCGAAGTCATCGCCTCCGATGGCCTGTATTCCTTCCGAACCCACGACGTGATGAACGCCGTCATCGAGGGTGACGAGGGAAGCATCGAACGTGCCGCCGCCGAGATCATAGACCAGAAGACTTTGGCGGCCGCGCTTGTTTTCGCGCTCGCCGTGGCCGAATTCGATACTGGCCGCGCTCGGCTCATTCAGTACTCCTCCGACCGTAAAGCCCGTCTTGCGAAAGGCTTCCACGGTGAGGAAACGTTGATTGTTGTTCGCGTGGGCAGGGACGCCGAGAACAATCTCCAGATTGCGATTCGAACCCAATCGTAGATTGGAGCTCTCCATTAGGGCCGTGTGCAAGGCGCTGACGAGTCCGTCCAGCAAGTCCGTTACCCTGATCCGCTGGTCGCCTACGTCGAGCAGTGTCGATGGGCCGGCGTTTTCGAGCAGGCGTTTCACGGAGCGAACGACCGTCCAATCGTCGTCGGCCTGGCGGTCCCAGGCTTCCCAGCCATAGCGCCGCTCCTTGCCCTGAAGGGCGACCAGCGAGGGGAACCAATCGGGCGTTGTTCCGTCGGGCGTCTCGAAACTGACCAGCGGATAATTGCCGCGGTCAGCAGCGGCGACTACGATGCGGTTCGTCCCAAAATCGATGCCCAGTTTCATTCTCCATAGTTTACCGGTCGTTTCACAGCTTGCCCGGAAGGGGCATCCATGGGATAGAATGGAACCTCCAGACAAGCTTTTCATCCTCTGACAAAAGGAATTTCAATGGCACTAACAGCAAAAGTTCGACAGGTAGGCGATGTCGCCATAGTCGATTTGAACGGCAGAATCACGCTTGGCGAAAGCACAGGCATGCTGCGAGAGGAACTACGGTCTCTCCTCGCAAAGGGTACGAAGAACATTCTGCTGAATATGCAGCAGGTGGGCTATGTAGACAGCGCGGGGTTGGGCGAACTGGTCGGCGCGTTTACGACGGCGGCGAACCAGGGAGGCTCGGTGAAGCTGCTGCACCTTCAGGGCAAGATGAAGGATTTGCTGCAGATCACTAAGCTGTTTACGATTTTTCCGGCCTTCGATGACGAGCATCAGGCGGTGGCGAGTTTCGGGGCGGCCACTACGACGACCGCGAAGGCGTAACCTTCAGGCGCGCATGCGTTTGATCCGGTAGTCGTCGACCGTTGGCATTTTGATCACCTTACACATCTCGAAGAGACGGGAGCGGGCGCGTTCGCCGATCCGCTCTTCGAGTGTGGTGCGAAACGAATGGCCGCCGGGGCGGGAGGACTTTTCGATCAGGGTACTTCCCGCATCGGGATCGGGGAGGTTGGTGGTGGCGATCAAGGGTCGGCGGTTGTTGTAGCGGAAGTTGACGATGGAGGTGACGGTGTCTTCCACCCAGTCGGTGACGCGATGCGCTCCCAAGTCATCCAGTAAGAGAATTTCCGCTTCAAGGGCGCTGCGGTAAGCTTCGCGATCGCTGGTGCCGAGTTCGGGATTGTAGCTGGAGCGAATGCGTTCGAGCAGGTTTTGATAATCGAAGAACATTCCTTCGTGTCCGCGTGAGATGAGCAAGCGCAAGGCGGCGACTGCCAGGTGTGTTTTACCGGTTCCGGGGGCTCCGACCAGCAGCAGTCCTGGCTTCGGGTTGTTGGGAAAGCCACGGGTGTAGGACATGACGGCGAGCATCACGTCGGAGAGTCCGCGCTGGGCGGTCGGGTTGTCTTGCGGCAGGTGAAATGTGTCGAACGAGGCGTTGCGGTAGTTTTCCGGTATCTGAGAACGCTCCTTGAATTCAATAACTTGGGCTTCAGCGACACAGTCGCAGCGGGTGGCGGCAGGAATGCCGTCACGCCTTTCCACAATCCAGCCGGTACCGCTACACAACTTGCAATCGGACTTTGCCATTAAATTTCAGTGTTACTTTCCAACGTAGCAGGACCGCTGACTTTATTACTCAAGTCGATTTTGCGGAACGAAGCCAATTCGGTCAGGCAAATAGACCTTTGGTTTCGATCGTCAGACCCAAGGAGGAGGACACGAAGATGCCGGGGGCTTCGCAGATGAAGAACTCCGGTTTATCCTTGCGATAGACATAGACTGTTTGGTTATCTTCATAGACAAACCAGAGTTCAGCGACACCGAAATCCTGATATTGTTTACGTTTTTTGTCGAGTTCGAGCGGATTATTGCCGGGAGAGACCACTTCCACGATCAAGAGGGGGGCCGACCGTAGCATTCCCTGGGGTTGCTCGGCTGGCTTATGCAGAACAGCGATGTCCATGCCGCGAACCGTGGGCTTTGGATCGAGGGCCATGATGAGACCGGTTTCACCCACCACGATGTCGTATTGGGCACGATCCAGATGCTGACCAAGATAGATGTTGATCTCGCTAACACGTCGTCCGTGCTTGTAGCCGGTAGCGGGCAACGTAATTAACTCTCCTTCGTCGAGTTCATAATGAGAACCGTTGTCCTCTCCCTCGGAGAATTTAAGGAATTCTTCGAGCGTCATGGGGGTGGATTCCACTAAAAGGCTGGTCATGAGTTTGGATTCCTTGGCCTAGAGTTCATTATCGTCCTCTTGCGGAACGAAGCCAGTTTTCCTAAGCGGCTTCGGCTCGTTCCTCTCGATAATCTTGGGGAGTATCGGAGAGGTTTTGGGGAGCGGCGATAGCTATGACGGGTTCCCGGTGTGATGTCACGGGGGGTGCCGGACGGGATTTTGCCGTTTGGAGTCGGACTTGATGGAGTTCCTGTTTGCGGGTTTCGGCGGCTTGCTGGCGTTTTTGCGATTCGAAGCCATTCTGCTCGCGGCGCTTGGCGGCGCGGAGTTTGAGCAGGTCCGCGAGGCATTTGCCGAAGGCACGGTCGTGGGTGGTTCCGTAGCGGAGATAGAGGGCGAGCAGTTTTTCTTCCTGGCAAAGGGGCACCTCACTGTGGAAGCAGAAGCCCTGGAGGCGAACGGCGCGTTGGGAGAGCCATTGGTGCTGGGCCATGCGCTCGACGAGAAGGTGTTCGGTGATGGTTTCGGGCTGGTGCTCTTCCTGGAGGAGAATCAGGAGCTCGTGGTAGAGGTCCATGTTTTCCCAGTCGAGAACGACGAACTGGCCGGCGAGGCCGTGACGGAAGCGGTTCAGGGAGGAGATTTTCTTGCCTTCCGGTGTGGTGGGCCCGGTGGAGTGTTGCGCGTTTTGCCGGTTGATTTCGGCGCGGGTGGGCCTTGGCGGTTCGAAGCCAGATGGTTCGGGGCGGCATCCGAGGGATTGGTTCGCCGCGGTCGCGGGTTGTGAGGTGGCGGGCGATGGTTGGGATTTTTGCGCCTGCTTGCGGGCTTTGCGTTCTTCCTGGCGGCGTTGTTGGCGGGCGGTCATGATGGTTTGTCTCCTTTTGACCCATGGGGTCGCTCGAACCAATTCGCTTGTACGGGCGATTTCGGTTGAGGCGGTTTGACGGTAGCATCCCGGAGGGCGAAAACGAACGGCGCGATGTTGTCGGAGCGAGCTAAGTTGTTGCGTGCGAGCGAGAAGAAATTTTTTTGGAATTTGTGACTGAGTTGCGAAAGGTCGGCAAATGCAGCCAGGGATAGGAGAGACCTATAGAGCTTGGCGGACGTTTTGTTTCTCCGTATGGGGCGCTAGCGGGGGCCGGAGAACGCGCCGGCGTCGTTGGGGGGCCATAGATTTCTCTCCGCGATGATAGCTGCAGGGTAAGAGGTGGGACAGGGAAAAAGAGAATAGTTACGTCACATTTACGCGATATGGCCTCGATTTGAGATAAACAGAGGTCGCTTCACTGAAGCCGAGTTGCCGGTCCGTATGTAGCTGACACTTTCCGAATTATCGACGATCCAGGAGTTGAGCGAACGCAAGCGCGTTTGAACCTTTCGTTTATAGGGACTTATTCCGTTGTAAGGCACGTTATCGGTGGTGTCCTGGATTCTCGCCAGATCGGCTCCTCGCGGGTCTCGTTTTGCGTGAGCCGGCAATGAGGATGTCGACGATGCGGCGAGCGCTCGGCTCCCAGCCCGGCAGAGCCATCGTGTGGAAGACGCCGACGAGGACACGGACGAAGTCACCGGGATCGGTATCTTCACGCAGATCGCCGCTGTCGATCGCGCGTTGGACCAAAGCGAGAAATGCGCCGTGAATGAGGCCGCGCGCGCCTTCGATGAGGCGCATGGAGCCGCCCGCCACGGTGTCCATGGCGGGAAGGATGAGTTTTTTGCCGGCCACGTGGTCGATGAAGAGAAGCATCCAGGCTCGAAGAGCTTCCAGCGGCGGCATCGTAGCGGCGAAGCGCTGCCCGGATGCAGTCAGTTTTTCGACTTCGCTGCGGTAGAGAGCTTCGATCAGGGCGTCGCGGGTGGGAAAGTGACGGTAAAGCGTGCCTGGGCCAACGTTCGCACGGCGGGCGATGTCGTCGAGCGTGGCCTCGACTCCGTGCCGGGTGAATGCGAGCCGGGCGACCTCGAGGATGCGCTCGCGGTTGCGCTGCGCATCCGCACGCGGCTTGCGTGCTGCCGGAGGGGGCGGGGGCTGCTTTTTCGGCATACATCAGTTTCGCAGAAAGATTTTGCAACCGGAGACACTCTCCGCATATCTTTATAAGTGGAGAGTGTCTCCCCTTAAGGGAGACGCGGAAATTCATTCTGGCGTGGTGCTTTCGCAGTCGTGCCAGCAAACAACAGGAGGAAGAGTCAATGCGAGTTTTTGTGACGGGAGCAACAGGATTTATCGGGACGGAACTGGTGAAGGAGCTGATTGAAGCAGGCCATCAGGTGCGTGGGCTGGCGCGCAGCGACGCCGGTGCGGAGCAGTTGAAGGCAGCGGGCGCCGACGTGCATCGCGGCGATCTTGAGGATCTGGACAGCCTGCGCAGCGGAGCGACGGGCATGGATGCTGTGGTGAACCTGGCGTTCAACCACGACTTCTCAAGGTTCGCGCAGAACGGAGAGGACGAGCGGAAGGCAATTGAGGCGCTGGGTTCCGTTCTCGAACCAGGCAAGCTGCTGGTGGTAACCTCCGGGACGGGACTGACGAGCGGCGGCCCGGGGCATGTGCGCACGGAGAGCGACCTTCCGGCGAGCGCGACGACAATACCGCGGCAGCCTGAACTGACTGCAAGGGCCGTAGCCGAACGGGGTGTGCGTGTAGCGATTGTGCGGTTGCCGCAGGTGCATGACACGCGGAAGCAGGGACTGGTTCCACTGCTTACGCAAACGGCGCGCGAGAAAGGCGTTTCGGCTTATGTCGGCGATGGCGCGAACCGCTGGGCCGCGGCTCCACTGAAGGATGTGGCGCACCTGTACCGGCTGGCAGTCGAGAAGACAGGCCCGGGTGTGACGGTGTATCACGCGGTGCAGGAAGAAGGCGTGCCGGCGAAGGAGATCGCGGAGACGATTGGCAAGGGGCTGAAGGTGCCAGCGGTGTCGATCGCTCCGGAGAAGGCTGCCGAGCACTTTGGGTGGTTTGCGCAGTTTGCGGGGTTGGATATGCCAGCTTCGAGCGAGTGGACGCGCCAGACGTTAGGCTGGGAGCCGACAGGGCCGGGGTTGATCGAAGACCTGACGAATATGAAGTACTTCTGACGAAGCTGGAGTAGCAGTTCTGGACCACCGTGTTTGCCGAGGTAGAGAGGGCCCAGGGTCTTCCGGTCCCTCTCTACCTCGCCGTCAGCGATGCGGCTGCACGGCTTCAGGGTGTGCCGGGCCGCAGGGTCCGAACAGGTCTAGAATGTGGTCATGAACACCCTCAATCCCGCCCAGACCGCCCTGGTTGTCATCGATGTGCAGCGCGCCTTCGACTTATGGGAGGCAGCCGGCAAGCGGCGGAACAACCCGGATGCGGTGGCGCGCATTGTGGACCTGCTTGCCGCCTTCCGGGCGACTAGTGCGCTTGTGTTCCACGTTCGCCACCGTAGCACCCGACCCGCTTCCTCGTTCGTCCCAGACGGTCCCGGCTACCCCGTCAAGGACGAAGCGCGCGAACTAGCGGGCGAGCCGGTCGTGGTGAAGGAGGTGAACAGCGCCTTCATCGGCACCGACCTGGAGCACCGGTTGCGCGCGGCCGAGGTGCGTTCGGTCGTAATCTGTGGGGCCACCACGAACCACTGCGTCGAGACCAGCACCCGCATGGCGGGCAACCTGGGCTTTGACACCTGGCTTGTGCGTGACGCGACATGGACGTTCGATCGCACCGGTCCAGATGGGGATGAACACACGGCCGAGGCTATCCACGCCATGACGCTCTCCAATCTCAACGGCGAGTTCGCCCACATCGCCTTAGCGGCAGAGATCGTTAGGGCGCTGTCAGCACCCGCATAAGCGGCATAGCCACCCGATCCAAGAACTGGGCGGTCAGCATCATGCCCGGAGCACAGCGAAGGAATAATGTGCCATGCAGCCTATTACCACTATGGTCACTTTCGAGATGCCGTCGGCATCTTGAAAGATCAATTTTGGCCGAATGGCAGAAAGACTGCGCTTTCATGCGCGAGCAGCCAGGCCAGGCGGGAGGCATATTGTATCTCTCCATAAACAGAAGATGGACGCACCCGGTTCGTGAACGTCGCGCGTTGGGAAAGCGAAGCGGCCATGAACGATGCCCGCGAAGCCGTCGAGAATGCGCGACAGCTTTCCAGCAAGAACCAGTCTATGATTTTCAAGCAATTGGGCGTCGAGGTCACAGCCGAAAACTATGTCGACGAAGTTCGATACTGACATTTTGGATGCAGGCCTCAACGCAGGAAGCGGTATGACAGCTTCACGAAAGAACACGCTCACAAGGGGGCGTGTTCTTTCGTGCTTTCGTCCTCACGCGACCGTGAGCACGATCTTGCCTTGAATGTGCCCACGGGCGGCTCGTTCGTGCGCCTTTCGAGCATCCGCAAGCGGAAACGTGCTGTCTATGGCGACGCGAACCGTGCCCGCATCGAGCAAGCGCCCGAGTTCTGCGAGCTGCGGGCCGTTCGAGCGCACTTGGGTCATCGCGAGCGCGATCCTGACGAATCGAGCGAGCAGCGATGTCCGGGGGGACCGCCGCCCTCGGAGCCGCCGCTAAAACTTTCGAGCATGCGAACAGGACGAGTCTCGGCCTGCAAGGTTCGTAACCCCCTCGTTCGGCTTCGGTATAGCGAACACCCTTAGAGAAACGCAGCGCCTTACAAGTACCGCAAATTCGGCTTGGATCAGCCGCTTTGAAGCTCAGACTTAAGCCCGATGTGATCGTTGACGATTCGATTGTTTGGGTATTGCCCTGAGCCAGGTCCAGCAACGTCAACTGCCGTTCCACGATCATGGGCTATGCGCGGAGAAGCCCACGGATGCAGTCCTGTGCTGCCCGGTACGATTGCCTGGATATCGAATTTACCACCCACCGGTAGTGCCATATGGTTCGTGCATATTTGGGTCTGAGATGCGTGACCAGCCAAATACGACTGCGTTGCACCAGCGAGCCCGGCGGCTGCCGCTTGGGTCATGAAGTGGTTATAAGCGTTTGGGCCGTGCCCGTCATCTGTGGCTCCAGGGCGGCAAAGATATGGAAGATCAGCCGACCAGTAGGCGAGCTGGTTTCGATCTTTTCTCGTTACTTAGCAGGCCAGGGCGATCACGGCGGCAATCGTCTGTAGCCGATACGGCGCTTGAACCTGATGCCTTCCGCGCTCATTTGTCGTCAACTCGGCCTACCGGGTCGGGGCTTCCCATCAACGCGGCGCGTGCCGCGGCCCAGGCGGTGTCTCCGGGATAGAGGGCAGTTCGGAGGTACGCCCAGGTAAGCCGTTGTACCGCCGCGACTCGCTCCGGGTTCTCATCTGTTGTCTCTGTTACCAGATACCCGGAGATGCCGCCGAGCATATGTTCCGCTCCAAACAATGTGACCAGCCACTCGGCTCCGGGGCTCAGGGTATACGCATCCGTAAACCACTCCGGCCCGAGGACGGTTATCGGAGAGTAGTCCTGGTCGCCGGCAACCACGAGAGTCGGTGTCGTCATCTGGGCATAGCTCTGATTTAGAGACGGAAAATGCTCGGTCGCGAACGGGCTAAGAGCTTCGCCTCCCCGGCCAGCGGCGCAGAGCAGCACGCCCGCCTTGATCCGCGGATCGGAAAAATCCTCAGCTAAGCTGCCGTCGGAATCAATCACTCTCGCGCCCAACAACATCGCTGTCGTTTGAGCGCCGAAAGAATGCCCGGCCGCGGCGATACGGCTGCGGTCAAGGCGACCCTTGAGCCCCAGAACGGAATCTTCAATGAAGTCGAGTCGGTCGAGGATGCGCTTCACGTCCTCAACGCGATACCGCCATATCGTAAGTTTTCGGGGATCGTCGAGAAAGGCTTTGATGGCCTCGCTATGCGAGGCAATCGGACTGGGGTTCAGCGTTCTCGAATCGAGAAAGGTCGGCTGGATCACGACAAAGCCGTGAGCCGCCCAGAAGTTCGCGAGCGGAGCATAGCCGTCCATGGAAGAGCCGAAGCCGTGCGCGAAGACAATGATGGGCAATTGACTCCCGGTTACAGGTGCTGAGACTCGTAGTTGTAAATCCTCGCCGCGCCCCGGTGCTGACAGCACAATCGGGCTTACAGATAGGACAGGAATGGGGTCGCCGAGCGCGGTGGCCCACTCGATTGGAGCCGGGATCCTCGATTGTGACGCGGCCATAATGCTCTCCTTTGGTTACTATTGAATACCTACATTATGAAGTGAGAGCAGCAAAATGAAAAGACGGCACTTTCGCCGCAGGAACGCACATCGAGGTAACCATGAACAAACGGCGTGAAAAGACCAGAGAGCCCCTGGCGCTCATGTGTAAGAACGAGGAATCCAAAGCCGTTCGGGAGTTTTTGACAAAGGTTGGGGACAAATGGAGCATTCTGTTGGTCGTCATGCTGGCAAAGACCCCCAAACACCGTGCCCGCTTCTCGGAACTGCAGAGAATGGTCGATGGCATCTCTCAGCGGATGTTAACAACTACGCTACGCAACCTGGAGCGGGACGGCTTTCTGTCCCGTGAAGTATTCCCGGAGGTTCCGCCAAGGGTGGAATACGAATTGACCGCTCTTGGACTGACTCTGCTGGAGCCGATGCAGCAATTAGTGAATTGGATCGGAATCAATTGGAATTCCATAAAGAAGGCGAGAGAACATTTTGACGAACGGAATCGTTGAGCAGATGCGATCGCGAATAGAACTGACTCAGGGACTCTTCCAGACCCCAATCAGTAACGACAAGTCGTTAGTCTCGATCGGAAATGCCTCGGCGCGAAGAGCCGAATGGCATGGCATCGCTGCGAGCCGAGGCGTTTTCGATAAGGTGACTTAAAGGAAGCCGCTGGCGGGGCGTGACGTGTATGGAGCTACGGGCGTTGCCTGGTACGGCCGTCAGGACACCCGTCGGCAACCACGCCGAAGCTCTTGGGCAGCAGTTCGCGAAGCAGCACCAGGGAGGAGCATCGTGGCGCATGTGCCAGAAAGCCGAACTGGCGAATGCGGACGAAGCCATGCGGCAGTATGTGCTGGACGTAGCGCCGTAGAAACTCTTCGGCCGAAAGGGTCATCGTGCGCTGCTTGTTGCCATGGGTATAGTCTTTCCAGCGGAAGAGGGCTTGGCGTAGACGACCCAGTCTTGACGGAACAGGGTGCGGAGAAAAGCGAAGGCTTTCGGATATGCCGGCGGCAATGAGCGCGTTTGAATTAACCGTTTGCGCCCAAGCCACGGAAGGCAAGCGCAAGAAGTCTCTTGGCGCGCGCTTCACCGGCCGAGGTGGGAGGGATTCGCCATAAAAGTCCCACAAAGACTAGGAAATCCTCGGGGTCGGTTCCGGGACGGATATCGCCTGAACTCTCGCAGGCATGAATGAGCTGGCGGACCGCGCCCAGCATTGGCGTGTAGGTTTCCTGAAGGTCCTGATCCGATGTCGCCGCATGGACGATGTCAGCGACTCCGTATTTCATCCTCCCGAATTTAGCTAACCGATCACACCAGGTACGGAAAGCCTGTAGGGGCGGGTGCTTGGCAAGCAGCATGGGAGCAAGCGCTACCAGAGTGTCGATCTCCTTGCGATAGACGCTAAGCACCAAAGATTCACGGCTCGGAAAATGACGATAGAGCGTACCGGCGCCAACCCCAGCCGTCTTCGCGATTGAGTTCAGGGATGCCGCAGGATCAGCAGCCAAGGCATCGCGCGCCACATCCAGAATGCGGTCCCTGTTCGCCCGCGCATCGGCGCGCAGAATTTCATCATCAGCCATTCTTCTTCCTTGACTAAACGGAGAATTCTCCGCTACGCTCAACCGTAGCCGGAGAATTATCCATTTTTAACCCGATTCGGAGAGTATATGCAATACAAAAAACTCGGTCACACAGGTCTCGATGTCTCGCCCATCTGTATTGGCTGCATGGGATTTGGCGAGCCTTCGCGCGCCTATCCCAGTTGGTCGCTCGATGAGGAAGCCAGCCGTTCGCTGATCCGGCACGCGATCGAGGCGGGGATCAACTTCTTCGACACGGCCAATATGTATTCGAACGGCGGGAGCGAGGAGATCGTAGGCAGGGCGCTGAAGGATTTCACCAACCGTGACAGTGTAGTCATCGCTACCAAGATAGCTCCCGCCACGCATAACGGACCCAACGCGATCGGGTTGTCTCGGAAGGCGATCATGACGGAAATCGACCATAGCCTGAGGCGGCTTGGCACCGACTATGTCGATCTCTACCAGATCCATCGTCGCGACCAACTCACTCCGTGGGAAGAGACGTTGGAGGCGCTTCACGATCTAGTGAAGGTGGGCAAAGTGCGCTATCTCGGCGCTTCCTCCATGAAGGCATGGGAGTTCAGCAAAGCGCTGCACCTACAGAAAGCAAATAGCTGGGCGCGCTTCGTGTCATTGCAGGACACCTACAATCTCCTCGGGCGCGAGGAAGAACGCGAGATGCTGCCGCTCTGTGCCGATGAAGGCGTGCAGACAATCGTCTACAGTCCGCTGGCGCGTGGCCGCCTGGCTCGACCGTGGGGAGAGACCACTACGCGGTCAGAAACCGAGGCCGCTGCCGGCCATAACGACGAGACAAACGCGGAAAGCGATCAAAAGATCGTCGAGGCGGTGGGTGCAGTTGCAAAGGAACGCGGCGTCAGCCAAGCGGGCATCGCCTTAGCCTGGCTGCATAGCAAGTCCGTCGTTGCCGCGCCAATCGTGGGCGCGCTCAAGACGAAGCACATCGACGACGCGATTGAGGCGCTCGCGGTCACCTTGACGGACGAAGAGGTTGCCAGACTGGAGTCGCCTTACACATTGCGTATGGACTACCAGGGTGTATCCGATCCGGCCATGCTGGCCCGTGCTGTGGAGGCAGCGACCGGGTTCAAAGCGTCCGCCGCCTGACATCATCACAATGGATCCGCGCATCGAGTACATCGGGACGCGGCTCCTCAAAACGCTTCACTTCTATCCGTCGTAAACGGCACACTATGACACCAGAAACGCTCTACAGACTTGCCCCGCCGTTGTTTGCGCTACAGTTCCTCGCCTTCGGGTGGAGAGTGAATCGAGAGATCAATGTCGCTGATGCTGAGAGGCAGACCGTCATACCTCTACCGGACGTGATCAATATCATGAGCCTGTTCGCGACGGTCGGCTGCGTGATCGTATTGCCCCTCGCGACTGAATCTCACTTCCGGCTCGCTCGGATGGTTTTGGTTGGCGCTTACGTCTTGATTGCTTTCCATCCATTTACGATTGCGGCGCACTACCGACTTTGGAAACGAAAAGATACGAGCAGGAAAGCCATAGATGGAGCAAGTTCTCCCTATGCAAACCGTGAGGAGCTTGCTGCGTCGTTCCTCTCCGTTCTGATTGCGATGGTGGTCGCAGCGTATCTCGGGATGCATTGAACGGAACAAAGTATGTAAAGCCAAGTCGGTAACGAGAACTCGGCTTGTGGCATCCGCTTCTGTCTGGATCACGCGCCAGATGGAAATTGACTTGGCGCAACTCGAACTTCATGCAACTCCAGACACCGCGAAGGTTGATCGCCATCACCCGGTCGTAATCGTCCCGAGTAGAATCAGCGGTTTCCGCAAGAGCATTTTGAACGCCGGCATTGTTGTAGGCTGCATCGAGCCGACCGAAAGTGGCGACAGTCTGCTCAACCATTGCTTCTACCTGGGCGTCGTCAGCTACGTCGCAATGAATAGCCAGCGCTTTGTGACCTTGTGCAGTCAGTTCTTCGGCTGCAGAACGCACTGCCTTCTCATTCCAGTCCGCCAACGCGACTGACGCACCTGATTCGGTAAAAGCCTTCGCTGTAGCCAGGCCTAAGCCAGACCCGGCGCCTGTGACGAGTGCAACTTTGTTTTCAAAAGATATGTTCATAGGGAGTTCCTCACTTTTCGAACGGGTTGTATGCCGGTTTTTTGTAGACCGGTTCCGTCCATCCTCCGGTCCGACTTTTTCGAACGCCACGGAAACAGACTCTTCGCCGTAGTTCAGAACAGACATAGCATCACTTCCGGTATTGCTCATCGTCTATCTTTTCGAGCCAATCGACAACTTTCCCATCCAGCTTTTCCTGAATGGCGATGTGGGTCATGGCTGTGGTGAGGGTTGCGCCGTGCCAGTGCTTTTCATGCGGGGGGAACCAGACCACGTCTCCCGGATGGACCTCTTCGATCGAACCGCCTTCGCGCCGAACCCAGCCGGTTCCTGCCGTGACGATGAGGGTCTGACCTAGCGGATGAGTATGCCATGCAGTCCGTGCGCCCGGTTCAAACGTAACGCTTGCGCCCGAAACAAGTGCCGGATCGGGTGCTTGAAACAAGGGATCGACACGGACCGTTCCGGTGAAATACTCTGCCGGCCCCTTGGCCGAAGGTTGTGAGCCAACTCGTTTGATTTCCATATTCGCCTTTCTTTCTTTGCTTCTGTGTTTACGTGCCGAATCGGGTTGATGGAGACGGACATCTCATCCCTCCCGCCGAGCGCCCGCTACCGGCCCACCAGTTGTGCGTGGAACGGCGAATAGCGGGCGCCTTCGATCTTGACCTTGGAGGAAGCGGCTTCGAGGGCGCGCACGTCGTTAGTGGTCAGCTCGACTTCCGCCGCTCCGAGATTCTCTTGCAGGCGAGCCAGCTTTGTTGTCCCCGGAATCGGAACGATCCACGGCTTCTTCGCGAGTAGCCAGGCAAGCGCGATCTGCGCAGGGGTCGCCTTCTTTTGTGCCGCGAAAGAGCTGATTACATCGACCAGAGCCTGATTCGCTTTGCGGTTCTCCGCAGTAAACCTCGGAACGGTATTGCGGAAGTCCGTGCTGTCGAACTTTGTATCCGCGTCGATCTTTCCCGTGAGGAAGCCTTTGCCCAGCGGGCTGAACGGGACAAAGCCAATCCCAAGCTCTTCCAGTGTGGGCATCACCGTGTCTTCGGGCTCCCGCCAGAACAGGGAGTATTCGCTCTGGAGCGCAGCAACGGGCTGAACTGCATGGGCGCGACGGATCGTCTGTGCACTCGCTTCAGACAGACCGAAGTGCTTCACCTTGCCTTCCTGGATCAACTCCTTCACAGCTCCCGCAACATCTTCGATCGGAACGTTCAGGTCAACACGATGCTGGTAGAACAGATCGATCGCATCAACCTTGAGCCGCGTGAGTGACTCTTCCGCAACTTGCTTGATATGCTCTGGCCGACTGTTGAGAGCGCTCCACTTGCCTCCGTCGTCGGGATTCGCTTCCCATCCGAACTTCGTTGCGATGACGACTTTGCCGCGAAACGGAGCGAGAGCTTCACCGACAAGTTCTTCGTTCAGGAGCGGCCCGTACACTTCGGCGGTGTCGAAGAATGTGACGCCTCGCTCCACTGCTGCGCGCAGCAGGGCGATCATCTCCTGCTTGTCTCCGGCCGGACCATACCCGGAGCTCATTCCCATCGCCCCAAATCCGATGGCCGATACTTCCAGATCGCTGTTTCCAAGTTTCCGTTTCTGCACGGTTTCTCCTCCTCTGAGGGGATCTCGCGGACTTGCCCGCGTGTATCCGCCCAATTCAAAGGATAGAAGGGGACCTCAGTTCAGCGCTTTCCCGATCCTGCCGATCTTTTGCCTGATCCTGTCCCGGATATTGGATTTTGTGCACACCAGCGGGCAGATCGGCAGTACGCTTGAGGAGGAAAGACAATGCGAAGCAAAGTGGCAAAGCAGACAGAGAAGAGCAAGGATCTCAACGCGGAAGCGATCGAAATGCGGAAGGAACTTGCCCGCCAGATTGCAGCGCATGCTCCATCGCTGGGAGAAAATCCTACAGCGGTCGCCGGTCTGGCGCTATACCGTCGAACGAAGCCAACGCCTTGCTTGCTAGCCAAGTACGAACCCAGCATCACGGTTTTCGTACAAGGGCGAAAGCGCGTCAACCTCGGAGGGACCGTCTACTACTGCGACGAATCGTCCTTTCTGCTGTCCTCGATCGATGTCCCCGCTGAAAGTCAAATCGTCGAAGCCTCAGAACAGGCGCCGCTGCTCTCGATGTTCCTCCGACTCGATATGCCGACAGTCCGCGAGGTCATTAGCTGCGAAGAGTTGCCGGAAAGCGAAGCCTCTGATGAATCTCGGGGACTTGCCGTTGGTGAAACGACCACCGGGCTGCTGGGCGCTTGCTCCCGGCTGATCGAACTGCTCGAAACTCCCGAGGATATTCCGTTTCTTAGTCACCTGGTCCAGCGTGAAATCGTCTATCGCATCCTCCGCACGCCACAAGGGGAACGCCTGCGCGCTATCGCCACGACCGGCGACCTTAGCAATCGAACGGCGAAAGCCATCGCATGGCTGAAGAATAACTATGCCAAGCCGTTGCACATGGAGGAACTTGCTGAAGTGGCGCGGATGGGAGTGTCGACGCTGCACCATCAGTTCCGTGCATTGACCGCAATGAGTCCGCTGCAATATCAAAAACAGCTTCGACTTCATTCCGCGAGGCAGCGTATGCTCATCGACGGATTGGACGCGACGAGTGCAGCGTTTGAGGTTGGATACGAGAGCGTTAGCCAGTTTAACCGTGAGTACAGTCGGCTGTTCGGCCAACCTCCCATGCGCGACATCAAGGCTTTGCGAGCGACTACTTCGGTCGCGCTGAGCTTCGCTTGAACTTAAAGACGTCTAACGACTTATCAGTACCGATTGCGTCCATCGCTCAACTCGCCCTGCGATTGGTATAGGCCGGCAACGCCAACGTGGAGTTCCTCTTCGCACCTCCCGGCCTGCGGCGTTTTTGCGCCGCAGGTACGCGGTCTGTTCAGGCCTCGAAATAGCGCGCGGAGTGTTCGAGATCGGGGAGCAGTCCGGGCTGCTTCGGCTGCCACCCGAGTCGTTCCTGAGTTAGCTTGCTGGAGGCCGGGCCGCCGATCTGGGTGAATGCTGCAAACCCGCCAAAATGATCCGCTGCCTCTTCGGGCGATTTGGCGACTACCGGGATGTTCAGTCGTCTTCCGATGACTTCAGCAATATCTCGGAATGCAATTCCTTCCTCGTCCACCGCGTGATAGCGAGCTCCCGCGGCACCCTTCTCCAGCGCGAGTCTGTAGAGAGGAGCAGCATCGAGCCGGTGCATGGCGGTCCAGCGATTGCTCCCTTCGCCCACATACGCGGACACTCCCTTTCGCGTGCGATTTTGATGAGCGTCGGAACGAAGCCGTGATCGCCGTCACCGTGGACCACTGGAAGACGCATCACCGAGATGCGCACTCCCTGCTCCGCCACCGAGTGTGCTGCTTCCTCGGTAGCGACGCGGGGAAAATCATTGACGGTCAAAGTGCCCGCATCTTCTTTGGTCCCAAGACGACCTGGAGCGACGAGCAGAGTCCCGGAGGTGACGATCAAGGGGCGGTCAGACCCGGCGAGCGCGGAGCCGAGAACCTCAATGGCGTGCCGGTCTATCTCACAGACGGCCTTGAAGTTCGAGAAATCATGGATGAAAGCGGTGTGGATCACGCCATCCGAGGCGGCGACTCCACTCCGCAGGCTGTCCAGATCTTCCAGATCCCCCGATGGACCTGGGCGCCAGCGGCGAGAACGGACTTGGCATCCGCATATGAGCGAGCCAGTCCGAGCACCTGATGGCCCGCTTGGATGAGCTCCTGAACGACGGCAGAACCGACAAAGCCTGTCGCGCCTGTTACGAACACACGCATTACAACTTCTCCTTTTCATGACCAGGGGCGGCGGGGATTGCTTTGGAGTCGGCAGACACTTCGCCTTTACCGGCCAGCATGCCGGCATCCTGTTGGGCTTGCTGCCGCCCATTGTCCATCTTCGGAAAGAATCGGATGAGGCGGCGCTGCGCTGATCTCTGGAGCGGATGCGGCAGGAACTGCGAGAGCCGCAGCCGGGCGGCTTTCTGGTCGCACAGTACCTTGCCTACATGATGCTGGTTCAGGCCCCTGCGGCTGCACGTGGCGGAAGGGCTGAGAGGCGGAGGTGGGTGGCTTTTCGCGCTGGCGGATAAACAGATGAGCGCGGCGATCAATTCTATGCATGACGATCCGGCGCATCGCTGGACGTTACAGGAACTGGCGGAGCGTGCCGGCATGTCCCGATCGATCTTTGCCCTGAAATTCAAACAGATGGTTGAGGCGTCACCGATGGAATACCTGACGCGCTGAAGGGGACCGTGTCAATCAGCTCGAAGCTGTCGCAGGTCGATAGGCGCGATTGGCCAACGGCACCGGAATCCTGCGCTACGCGCGGCAGCAGCTACCTACACGAAGGAGTACTTATCGCAGTTCCAGAACCTCGATTCGTATCCTCTCAAGCGGCCGCTTTTTCAATCGGGGTGGATGGCTCTTCGGAAAGTTCTTCAAGACTCTTACCCTTGGTTTCGGGTAGCAGGAGGACGGTGACGGTGAGTCCCAAAATGCTGACAATGGCGGCTGCGCCCTCCGCGGCTGACAAGCCATGCCAGTGCATGAAGAATGGAAAGGTAAAGACGCCGATGAAGCCGCCGATCTTGCCCATGGCCGCCGAGATGCCATGACCGGTGGTTCGAACTTTCACAGGAAAGATTTCCGAAGGATAGACAAAGGTGGTGGCATTGGGGCCGAACTCGGTAAAGAAGTAACTGAAGCCGTAGATCAGTAAGAAGGGGTACGTCAGTTTCTCAACATTGGGAATGAGGGCGAGCAGGCCAAAGGTGACTGCCATCATGCCGAAGCCGAGACACTGGATAGTCTTGCGTCCAAGCTTATCCATGGTAAGGGCCGCGACAGCATAGCCGGGCGCGGCAAAGACAACGAAGATGCCGAGTTGGGTGAGGGTCTTCTGCAGGATCGTGTGATTACTGCCAAGGGCCGAGAGCACGAGCGGGCTTGAGACAGTGTTGCCGTAGTAGGCAAAGTCCATCAGAAACCAGGCAGCACTGGCACCGATGAGGCGCGAAAGGATCATCTTGTTGTCGATGAGACGGTGGAAACCATCCCAGAAAGAGACCGAGTGCGTTTTCTCGTCAAAATGTCCCGATCTCTTGAGAGTGCCGGAGTTGTCTTCTTCATGACCGGCAGCTTTGAGGAAACGCGGGGTCTCTTTGAGGTGACGACGCGCACCGTAAACGGCCAAGGCGGGCACGGCGCCGAAAGACACCAAAATCCGCCAGATAATGTCATGCGAGAGATGAGTGGAAAGCAGAGCCGTAGCAAAAAGAGGGCCGACGATCAGTCCCGCCGCTTGCATGGCAAAGACCAGAGTGACGAGCATTCCGCGGTTCGCTTTTCCGGCATACTCGCTCATAATGGTGGCCGAGACAGGGTAGTCTCCGCCGATGCCGATGCCGAGAATGAAACGAAAACCGATGAGCCACCAAATGTTGGGAGAGAAGGCGCAGGCGATTGCTCCCGCGGCGAGGACCAGCACTTCGACGCCGTAAATTCGTTTGCGGCCGAGCATGTCGGCGACTCGACCAAAGAGCAACGCACCGAACGCCGCAGCGAGCAAAGCTGTGGAGTTGACCAGGCCCTCCTCTATTTTGCCGACATGCCACATGGGTTTCAGCAGCGCCATAACGACGCCGATAATGAAGAGATCGTAAGCGTCGGTAAAGAAGCCCATGCCCGAAATGAACATGATCTTCCAATGCTCTTTGGAGACTCCCGCATTGTCCATCTCGGAGAAGTCGGCCTGCCTGTTGTCGATAGATGTGGCCATCGCGTTTACCTCTCCCTTATTTTTATTCCATGCATGTTAACGGGGCATGAATACAGCATGAAAATTGAGGGGAGAAACGGCACCCGCAGTTCGCGGCTAATGCGCCGCTGGGAAGTTGAGGGACGATGGCGATTCCCGGCATCTTCCAGGCGCGGAAGGCCGTATCGATCGGGCTTGAACCTGTTCTGATAAGGGCCCCTCGGACAAAGCTAGCGGCAGTCGTGGTACTCTCCAAGAAATACAGTAGTAAGACTGACCGGCCTTGCCGCCGTCTCGCCCACGTTGTCGCTTCGTTATTGTAGTCGGCTATTTTTCTTTTTTTGTGGGAGGTTGTTGTGCAACTCATTCGTAGACGGGCCGTCTTCGGCCTTTTCTTTCTTTTTGCTCTGCTGGCTTTCGGGCAAACGTTTCGCGGAGGCATTTCCGGCACTGTGGTTGACCCATCCGGCGCCTCCATTGCTGGAGCAACGGTAAAGCTCACCGATACCGGCACTGGCGTCATCCGCACGACGCAATCTTCCAGCGCCGGCGATTTTGTCTTTCAGGATTTGCCTCTCGGTAAATATACCGTCAACGTCACAGAGGCCGGCTTTCAAACCGTCGATATCCACGACATCAACGTGGACGCGGGGCGCATCTTTAACTTGCAAGCCAAGTTAGGGGTGGCGAGTCAGGCGACGAGCGTAAACGTGGCGGCCAATACCGTGGCGATCGAAACATCGTCCTCCGCGCTCACCAGCGTGATTCCGACGAAGACGATTCTTGACGTTCCACTGAATGGCCGTGACTTCACGCAGCTCCTTAAGCTGAATCCCGGCGTCAACGCCAACGGCTCGGTTAATGGCACCCGGACTAACTCCATCAACTGGCAGATCGACGGCGCTGACAACAACGATCAGTGGCAAAATTCGGCTGCTGTCAACCAGGGCGGCGTCTCCGGTATCGCGGGCACGGTCCTGCCGATAGACGCCATCGACCAGTTCTCCCTTCAAACCAACGGCGACGCTGAAAACGCCCGCAACGGAGGCGGTACTCTTAACCTTGTCATCAAGTCCGGCACCAACGATTTTCACGGTTCGCTTTACTACTTCAACCGCAACGAATATCTTGCCGCCCGCGACTGGTTCACTCCGTCTTCGGCTGGTGCGCAGAAGCTAAGAAACAATCAGGAAGGCGGTTCGCTCGGCGGCCCCATCTGGCGCAACCACACCTTCTTCTTTCTTACGTATGAGCAGCAGAATTTCGTGGCCGGAAACACCGCTCAGGGTACTGCGCCCTCCGCGGCTTGGGTAGCTCAGGCCGGACAGCTCCTGGCGCGTGACGGCGTGGCTGTAAACCCAGTTTCGCTTCGGCTCATCAATAATCTCTGGCCCGCTAACAGCCTGACCGGTCCGGCCGCCCAGGACAACTTCACCAGCTCCGCTAACAACACCTCCGACAGCTACAACGGCATCGTGAAACTCGATCACAATTTCAATGAGAAAAACAGCATCGCCATGCGTTATTTCGGCGGTACCGGGTCGCAAACCGAGGCGATCGGGTCCGTCATCCCCTACTACTACCAGGTGGCTCCGAGCCGCATGCACAACTTCTCCTTTGTCTATAACGGAATCGTTTCGCCTCACTTCGTTACTCAGACGGTAGCGGGTGTTAACTACTTCAAGCAGGTCTTTAACGACGCGACAACAGGCTTCAATATTCCCGCGCTAGGCTTAAATACCGGCGTGACCAACCCCAGCCTTTTCGGATCGCCCGATATCACGGTCAATGGCTTCGACGAGATCGGCTTAACGCCTCCCTTAGGGCGTATCGATACCACGGGACAACTTGACGAAACGATGACCTATACCGTGGGCACGCATTCCTTCCGCTTCGGCGGCGAATACCGCCGTGCGCGTTTCGACGTGTTCTATGAGCGCAATGCCCGCGGATCTTTCGTTTTCGATGGTTCGCAAGGCCCGCTGGCAAACCCCAACGACACTTGGGGCGCTGGTAACGCAGCCAATGCCGCCTCGCTCAACTCCCTCGCCGACTTCCTGTCGGGCCGGCTGGCCGCGAATAAAGGAACCATCACCTATGGCGACCTCCAGCGTAACTACTACCTCAACAGCGTCACAGGATTCTTTGAGGATAGTTGGAAGGTCCGTCCTAATCTCACACTGAACTATGGCATCAATTGGATTTTTCAGAGCCCGCTCTCCGATCCCACAGATCGCATCTCAACGTTCATTCCTTCCCTGGGCGGCATCACGTACCCGGGCGGCCAAGGCATTACGACCCTGTGGCCTCGCGACTGGAAGAACTTCGCTCCCCGCTTTGGCTTCGCCTACCAGCCAAGAGGAAGCAGCAAGTTCGTCGTGCGCGGAGGTTATGGGATTTATTACCAAGTCCCCAATGTCAACTACTTTGGCGACAACCGGCCTGGCAACGGCGGTGCTACTGGTGTCCTTGCCAATCCCGGCGGAACGTCCCCCGTTTACACGCTCAGTAATCAAGGTCCGCTGACCATTCAGAACGACGCCCCGATCTTTGGAAGCGCGTCATTTCCCACCGGGCCTTTCGGTGCCTTCTCGGTCAGTCAACACTTCAGTACCGGCTATGTACAGAACGACAATCTGAACGTGCAATACCAAATTAATCCCTCTACCGTATTGGAGGTAGGCTACATCGGCAGCCTGAGCCGTCACTTGCCGGCCACACTGGACATCAATCAGATTCCAATCGGCAGCACCTCCGATACAGCGCGGCCTTACTACAACCAATTTCCAAATCTGGCCGCTATCAATGAGATCCAATCGGTCGCCAACGCGTATTACAACAGCGCCATCGTCTCCCTGCGCAGTTCTGGTTTCCACGGCTTTACCACCAAGCTTAACTACACCTACGGCCACTCCCGCGACGATCTGTCGTCCACGCGGGGGATCGTCCCCCAAGACAGCTACAACTTGAAAGGAGATTACGGCAACTCCGATTTCGACATCCGTCACTCGTTCTCAGGATTCATCAGCTACAACGTGCCTTCGCCCTCCCGCTACAAACTGCTGTTGGGCGGCTGGCAGCTTAATACGCTCATGACCTTCTATTCCGGAAGCCCCTTCACCGTATTGACCGGACAGAACACCAGCGGGACTCAAGAGAATAGCGACCGCGCCGAAGTCGTGGGCAATCCTTTCTCGAATGTACCGGCCAGCGTTAAAGGAAGCTATGCTTATTTCTTCAACCCGGCTGCTTTTGCCCTTCCGACACTAGGGACCTACGCCAATCAGCCTCGCAATGAGTTCTACGGGCCTGCTACTTACCAGGTGGATTTTTCCGTCTTCAAGAATACAAAAATTACGGAGCGTATCAACACTCAGCTCCGTCTGGAGATGTTTAACATGTTCAACACGCTCGATCTCGCCCCGCCTGCGCACGTTTACTCCAGCAGCGGTCTCGGGCAGGTCACGTCCACCCTTGGCGTCTACAACGGAGCCCCGGGCATCGGCACCGGCGAGCCGCGCAACATCCAACTCGCTTTTAAGGTGATCTTCTAATGACCGCTCAACGAGACTGGGCCGAACCAAACACCGCGTAGCGTTCGCTCCCAAACCGCTCCGGTCCGGGCCCGCTCGGCCGGAGTGGTGAAGCGATAGTCATACAGCAGCGCCCGCATATAGCGCGGCGGCTTCGGGAACGGCGGCGGGTCGAGTAGTTTCGTCACTGCGGGCGCGCCGGTTAGCAGCCGGTATATGAGTCCGCCAACCCAGATATTTTGCCGGTAATCGCCCAGCGCCGCGAACCACATCTGCCAGTCCAGCCTGGGTTGGTAGGGTGCGATAAACGGAAGTCCGCGATGTAGAGGGCCGGGCTTATACGGGAACGTGTATTCGCGCCAATGCTCTGCGTCATCAGAGCCCTCGATAGCAATCTCGGGCCGCGTGGTCGTCATCACGGCGAACAGCCCGTAGGTGTTTACGACTTCCCACGGCGCCAGAAACGCAAATGGCCGCACGGCGCGAAGACCGAGCATGTCGAATACCTGAATCGCGCCAATGAGGACAAGCGCGGCCAAAGCCAAGCCTAATCCGCTCCGCAAAGGCCGGACACTGATCGGCTTAACAGTCCTCCGCAGCCATTTCTGAATGGGCGCAAACGTCCGGTCGTCAAACGCCCACAGGCACAGCGCCAGTGCCAGAAAATTGAAGAATGCGTAATTGCCGGTCAGGAGAATCAGCACCTGCAGAAACATCAATAGTCCTGCGCCGGTGTACCGCACACGCCTCGGGCAGAACAATAAGAAGGGAGCTACCAGCTCGATCACCAATGTCCCAAACGTCATGGAATCAAGCATCCATGTGGGCAGCCGATAAACATAGTAAGCCAGCGGATTCGGCAGCGGCTGCGTCAAGAAATGAAACCGCAACGCATGAAAGTCGTGCCAGTTCGGATCGCCCGAACTCAGCTTCACGAGTCCCGACTCAAACATCAGCCGGAACAAAAGAAACCGGTAAGCCCAAACGAGCCAAGGCGTCCCGGCGAAGAAAGCCAGGAACCCTGCTTCCAACAGCAATGCATCCCACTGGAATGCCGTAAACGGCTGGCCCACGGTAGTCAACGAAAGATAGAGCGCCCAACAAACCAGTGCCGACACACGAGGATAGAAGCCAAGAAAGAGAAGGAGAGACGAGATGCAACCGAGAACACAGGCCGCGATCAATGCGCTATCGCTAATCCCGAACCAGAACAAGGTTGGCGCGTCGGAGAACAGGGATGCCCCCTGCTGGTGCAGGCTGGCCATTAACTGCGCCGCGGGAACAATGCCGTTCGACCCAATCAGTCCGGTGATCTGCGGCCAAAGCGATCCAAACGCTGCTAGATACACTAACCCAAGCAAACGCAGAAACAACGACTCGGTGAGAACGAAGGGCTCGGGATGAGTAATTGCTTGTAGCGCTCTGCCGAGGGGCGGTGGCAAGCTCATGGCTTGAGCGTAGCGCAGCAGTCCCCGGCGCGATGGTGGAATGTGCTATGTTGCGAAGAGCACATTCCCGGCGCGGTAGCCAAGCGGTAAGGCAGAGGTCTGCAAAACCTTTATTCGGCGGTTCGATTCCGCCTCGCGCCTCCAACTCTATTTCGAGAAAGCTCCTTGGTTCAATGATTTAGCGAATTCATGCAAATCAAAAGGCGAACAAAAGGCGAAAACGATGCTATGCTGATGTGGTGAGAACACAACCCTTCTCTCCATTTTCTCCAAAACTTGACACTTCGTCACGGTCAGCCGTTCTTGCTCACCTTCGAGAGACAGTCGATCATCTTGAAGAAAGTCAACGCCGGTTTGCCCGCTCTGTACCGGTATGTGATGTGGTTGACGACGGCTTGCCCCACCGGGGTTTGCCGCTGGGGTGTGTGCATGAAGTAAAGGGGACGAGTCTTGCCAGTGCCATCGCTTTCGCGTCTTTGTTAGCTGCCCGGATTCCTTCCAATGGTGCCATTGTTTATATAGCACCGGACCGTTCTTTTCATGCTGTGGGACTTTTACCGTACGGTGTGAGGCTGGAGCGGTGTATTCATGTATCTGCGCGGCGTTCGGAAGATCTCGCCTGGACCGTATTGGAGGCACTCCGATGTCCTCAGGTGAGCGCTGTTTTGGCGGTTATGAAAGCCGCGGATCTCACTTTTTGCCGTCGTCTTCAATTAGCGGCCGAAAATAGCGGCGCGACAGGTTTTCTACTTGGCGATGCAAACTCTGCTCCGATTGCATCGGTTATCACCCGCTGGCGGGTTTCATCAATCAGTGCTCCTCCGGGCCGGGGATTTGACGAGGCCTTTTGGTCGTTAGAACTTTTGTACGGCCGGGGAGCGCAGCCGGGAAAATGGATTGCCGCCTGCCGAAATCGCCGCCTGGAAATTCTTAGCGCCTCTTCTGGCGCGGTAAGACAAGCAAATTTCGGGACCCCGTTCCTATCGGAAAATGCTGCGGCAGGATGAGATGGCTACCCGGCGCCTGCTCTGTCTTTTCTTTCCATGCCTGTCGATTGATCGCTGCCAGCGCGAAGATCCGGCCCGGCGTTTGTGCCCTTTTGCTGTTACGCGAGAAGAACAAGGCCACTTATATATCGCGGCAGTAAATGATTTGGCAATCGGCGCTGGCGTTCGTACTGGCATAAGGCTTGCCGATGCACGCGCTATTCTGCCAACTCTTCAAGTGTTGCCGGATGATGCAGAGGCCAATACGCGTGTAAAACAGCGTTTGATCGAGTGGTGCAACCGGTATTCGCCATTGGTAGCCGATAACGGATTCGGCGGAATTGTCCTTGATATTACGGGATGCGCGCATCTATTCGGAGGAGAGGCAGCTTTACTGATCGATCTCCAATCTCGAATACGTCGAACCGGCTACCGTGTCCGAGGCTCGATCGCAGACACTTTGGGCGCTGCATGGGCCTTGGCGCGATATGGAAAACGGACCATTGTCTCGGGCGATGAGATGTTCGAAACACTAAATCCTCTGCCCATAGACGCGCTACGCCTGCCGGAAGAAGTTACAGGCAAGTTGCGTCGTGTGGGAATTACCACGATCGCTGCTGTCCGAAAAATTCCACGACAGTCGCTCGCGGCCCGATACGGCCCCGGTATCCTGCAGCGGCTGGATCAAGCATTCCATCATGCTGAAGAGCCGATTACCCCTTATCGTTCTCCTGCGCCCTATCGCGCCAGACGAACGATCGCCGAGCCGATTGGAACCATCAGTGCCGTCCAGTACTTACTGCTCGATTTACTCAAGGAAGTCTGTTCGCGACTGGAGGAGGAACAGGCCGGCGCTCGGCGTCTAAATCTGGACTGTTACCGGGTGGATGGAACTGTAGCAACATGTTGCATAGGCACTTCAAAACCTGTGCGGTCGATCACGCATCTGATGCGGCTCTTCTCGGAAAAGTTAGACACGCTAGATGCTGGATTTGGAATTGAAACACTGATTTTATCCATCCCGGATACTGACAAACTCGATCCGGCGCAGCTCAGCCTCCCACATTTCAATCTGGACACGAAAGAGGATGCGGCACTCGACAGACTAGTGGATCGGTTGGGCATGCGGTTGGGATTTCAAGAGGTATGCAGGTTACATGTATGCGAAAGCTGGCTGCCAGAATGTGTTGTTAAATTCCAGTCAGTTGCCGCCCCGGTGATCCCGAATGCGGTATGGCCAGAAAGCCGCGTGCGCCCAGTGCGTTTGATCAATCCGCCAATGCACATCGGTGTATCGACCATGCTTCCGGGAGATATCCCAGTGCAGTTCCAAATGGGACGTCAACTACATCGCATCGTAAGAGTGGAGGGGCCGGAACGATTGACTCCCGAGTGGTGGCGCGATGAGTCTTTCTCATGGGAGATGCGCGATTATTACCGGATTGAGGATGACCACGGGAATCGCTTATGGATTTTCCGCGAGATAAACTCTTCTCCGCTGTCACCTCGCTCATCACGTTGGTTTCTGCATGGTCATCTTCCGTAGAAGCACATGGCCGCCGGGGGTGAATTTTGTACGCTGAACTCCAAGTTTGCTCAAACTTCAGTTTCCTGCGGGGTGCATCCCATCCGCGGGAATTAGTTGTTGCCGCAGCCATGTACGGACATGCCGCAATTGCTCTGACGGATCGGAATACATTATCTGGAGTTGTTCTTGCGCATTCTCATTTGAAGAAAGTTCCTGAAGTCAAAACGCATTTTATTGTGGGCTGCCGTCTCGATCTTTTTGATGGATCAAGTCTTCTCTGTTATCCAACGACACGGAACGCATACGGGCGTCTAACCCGGCTTCTTACATTGGGGCGTCGTCGCGCGGTGAAAGGAGATTGTATTCTCCATCTCTCCGATATTGAAGAATACTCCGAAGACCAGCAGTTTGTTTTTCCTTTCCCGGAAATTCTGAGCGATGCAATTATCGAACAGGTAAAAAGATGCGCCATTTCATTTCCAGGAAGATTTCACTTGGCGCTAACCCACTCCTGCCGAGGTGATGACAAGCGATGGATCGGTACCGTCGCCGAATTTGCCCGCTCTGTTGACATACCAGTGGTGGCAACGAATGACGTCCTGTATCATGCGCCAGAGCGCAAGATGCTTCAGGATATTGTGACCTGTATCCGTGAAAAATGCACGCTTGCACAAGCGGGGTTCCGCCTTTCCGCAAATGCGGAGCGGCATCTTAAAGCCCCTCAAGAAATGGCTCGTTTGTTCTCCACGTGGCCGGACGCCATTGAAGCAACTCTCGAAATTGCCAGCCGCTGCAGCTTCTCGCTTGATGAACTTCGTTATGAATATCCGGAAGAAATCGTGGAGCCGGGCATATCGCCGTTTGAAGATCTGATGCGCCGCACATGGGCGGGAGCGGATTGCCGCTATCCGCTTGGAATTTCGGACGAGGTCCGTAAGCAAATTGAACACGAGTTCAAGTTGATAGGCGAACGCGAGTACGCGCCGTATTTTTTGACAGTTCACGACATAGTAAAGTTTGCTGCGAGTAAGGGAATTCTCTATCAGGGCAGGGGATCGGCTGCTAATTCGCTAGTGTGTTATTGCCTGGGCATTACGGCTGTAGATCCAGTGGAACGAAAGCTCCTGTTCGAGCGTTTTATCTCTTTGGCCCGTGATGAGCCGCCTGATATCGATGTGGATTTCGAGCATGAACGGCGTGAGGAGGTCATTCAATACATCTATGAAAAATACGGTCGCGATAGAGCAGGCATTGCCGCCACTGTTGTGCATTACCGGACTCGCCGCGCGGTCCGGGAGGTCGGAAAAGCATTAGGTCTCTCCGACGAAGTTGTAGGCGCGCTAACAGGATCTGTATGGGGCTGGAGCAATCAGGGAGTTCAAGAGGATGGCGCGCAGGAAGCTGGATTGAATCCGTCAGATAAACGCTTGCGGCTGGCACTGGATTTATCGCGGGAGCTAATTGGGTTTCCAAGGCACTTGTCTCAGCACGTGGGTGGCTTTGTTATCGCGCGAGGCCGCCTTGATGAATTAGTGCCAATCGAAAATGCGGCGATGCCGGATCGCACTATTGTGCAGTGGGATAAGGACGACTTGAACGAGCTGGGAATGATGAAAGTGGATGTTCTTGCGCTCGGAATGCTTACCGCCATTCGACGGGCATTTGATTTACTTGAGTGTCATTACGGAAAGAAACTTACTTTATCGAATATTCCGCAAGAAAAAGCCGTCTATAAAATGTTGCAGGCAGCGGATTCAATTGGAGTCTTTCAGGTAGAGAGCCGTGCTCAGCAAAGCATGCTGCCGCGCATGAAGCCGAAAGAGTTTTATGATCTTGTAATTGAGGTGGCCATTGTGCGGCCAGGGCCGATTCAAGGCGATATGGTTCATCCCTACCTCCGGCGACGAGAAGGAAAGGAGTCCGTCGTCTATCCGAGCGAGGCGTTGCGGAAAATTCTGGAGAAGACGCTGGGAGTTCCGCTTTTTCAGGAGCAGGCGATGCAGATCGCTATTGTCGGAGCGGGTTTCACTCCAGAAGAAGCCGACGAGTTGCGTCAGGCTCTGGCGACATTCCGGCATGTAGGAACAATCTCAACTTTTCGTGATCGCTTTATTAGCGGAATGCTCCGCAACGGGTATCCACAAAATTTTGCAGAGCGTTGCTTCAGCCAGATAGAAGGGTTCGGCACCTATGGCTTTCCGGAGTCGCACGCGATCTCCTTTGCCAACCTCGTCTACGTGTCCGCTTGGATCAAATGCCACTACCCGGATGTGTTCTGTGCGGCTTTATTGAATAGCCAACCGATGGGCTTTTATGCACCCGCTCAACTGGTTCGTGATGCTCGCGAACATGGCGTGGACGTGCGTCCGATCGATGTGAATCACAGCGGCTGGGATACTACGCTGGAAGCTACGGAAAAGGCTGATTCTCATGCAGTCCGGCTCGGGTTGCGGATGGTTGCAGGTCTACCCGAAAAGGACGGGAATGCGCTGGTAGAGGAGCGAGGCTCGGGCTATGATTCGCCCGCTGAAATTGCAACACGAACTGCTTGCGGGCGCCTCGCGTTGGAACGATTGGCGCACGCCGACGCTTTCGGCTCCATGTGCCTGGAGCGCCGCCAAGCGCTTTGGCGAGTGAGTGCTCTTGATGGAAAAAAGCTACCGCTATTCCACGCTTCTAAAAGAAGTCTGTTCGATGAGCCAGATGCCCATTTGCCACCGGCCTCGCCGAGCCAGGAGGTAGTGGAAGATTACGTGGCGACAGGGCTCACACTACACAATCATCCTTTGACCTTCCTGCGCTCCTCTCTTCGCACCAGAGGCGTAATCACCGCGGCTGATTTGAAAAAAGCACCGAACGGTAAGCTCATTACAGTTGCTGGATTAGTTCTATTCCGTCAGCAGCCACAGACAGCGAAGGGAACGATCTTCCTCTCGATTGAGGACGAAACTGGAGCTACTAATCTGATCGTTTGGAAAAAAGTCCAAGACAAACACCGGCGAGCTGTTTATGGAGGAAAGCTACTGGTCTGTCGAGGCATCGTCCAAAAAGAGGGACAAGTGCTGCATGTGATTGCCCGCGATATTTGGGACTGGTCCGCCCAACTCCGGCAGTTGCACGCCGAACAAGATGCTAAAGGGCTTCCTGTTAGAAGCCGTGACTTTCGATAAACAGAAGAGTCTCCCACCCGTGAGCATTCTACGCCGGAACCAGGTCACCAGTTGCTTCGGGCTCCTCGGGAGCTTCAGCTTCGGTGAAAGAGGTCTCACGAATCGGAATTTCCGCCAATGGGGTTAGCTCACAGGATTTGCCATCCTCGCGCATAATTACGACCTCTTGTCCTAACCGCGCAGCATGGAATAGCTCAATGAGATGCTCTTGTGCGTACTCTAAATCAAAGGTCGCCATATCACTATCGTAGATGACGCCCTCCTCCGAAAATTAACGCTGAATGCGTGCCGATCCGCCTTTAGCGAATGCGCGCACTTGGTCGATTGTCGCCATGGTTGTATCGCCTGGAAACGTGGTGAGCAACGCGCCGTGTGCCCAGCCGAGCTTTACGGCGTCCTCTTCCGGCTCGCCGGAAAGCAGGCCGTAAAACAGTCCCGCGGCAAAGCCATCACCTCCGCCAACGCGATCCAAAACGTCGAGCTCTGCTGTGGGGGCGTTGTATGTCTTTCCGTTAATCCAGGCGACGGCGCTCCAGCTATGGCGATTTGTGGAGTGTACTTCACGCAGCGTGGTAGCCACCACCTTTACGTGAGGTTGCTTTTCGCGCACTTTGTCGATCATGGAAATAAAAGCACTCGGATCGAGCTTCGACTTACTGGCTACTTCAGGGCCCGGAATGCCGAGACCCATCTGCAGATCTTCCTCATTGCCCACTAGCACGTCGACGCTCTTCACAATCTTGTCGATCACCGCGACAGCTCGCTCGTGACCTCCTGCAATATTCCAAAGCTTCGCCCGGTAATTCAGATCGAAAGACGTGATTGCTCCGGCCGCTTTAGCTGCTTCCATAGCTTCGATGACCAGGTCGCCAGTCGTCTCCGACAGGGCTGCAAAGATACCGCCGCTATGAAACCAGCGAACTCCACCGGAGAAGATTTCCTTCCAGTTAAAGTCCCCACGTTTCAGCTTCGCACCCGCTTCGTTGCAGCGGTTGTAAAAGACTACTGGCGGACGAACGCCCTGACCACGGTCACTATATACGGCGGCCATGTTCGGACCCGCCACTCCATCGTGCTTGAAATGCTTGTAAAATGGCTTCACGCCCATGGCTTTCACGCGCTCGGCAATCAGATCGCCAACAGGATAATCAACCATGGCGGAAGCGACGCCGGTGTTCAACTGAAAACAATCCGACAAATTCGCAGCCACATTAAACTCTCCGCCGCTCACGTGGATAGCGCATTCAGTGGCCTTGCGAAAAGGAATCACACCGGAGTCGATGCGATGAACCAAAGCTCCCAGGGAGAGAAAGTCCAGGGCTCCTTCTTGCCGGATATTCATACCGTAATTCATTGTTGTGTAAGCCTCACTCCTGTATATCAGACGAGCAGAGTCTAATGTACTACAAGGAGACTGCTAACTCTTTACCAGCGTCTCTTCACCTGACCAAGCATGCTCCGGCTGTATCTTCGGCTTGCGTATGCGCCAGTGCGTGAAGCGATCCAGATAGAGATAAATAACCGGCGTGATGTAGAGCGTAAGCAATTGGGAAACAATCAAGCCCCCGACCACAGCCAATCCCAGCGGCCGCCGAGCCTCGCCTCCTGCTCCCGCGCCGATAGCGACCGGAAGCGTGCCAAGCAGGGCGGCCATCGTGGTCATCATGATGGGGCGGAATCGCTGCAAACAACCTTCGACGATCGCTTCCTCCGGGGCCTTTCCATTGCGTTGGGCCGCCAAAGCGAAATCAATCATCATGATCGCGTTTTTCTTAACGATGCCAATCAGAAGAATAATTCCAACGAACGAATAAAGATTGAGTGTCTCGCCGAACATCCATAACGTGAGCAGAGCGCCCATGCCAGCCGCCGGTAAGCCCGAGAGAATCGTGATGGGATGAATGAAGCTTTCATACAAAATCCCAAGCACTAGATAGATAACCACCAACGCAATGACCAGCAGTATGGCGAGCCCGCGCAGGGCGCTTTCGAATGCAGCGGCCGTCCCTTGGTAGGTAAAGGTCATGGTATCGGGCAAACCGATTTGATGGGCTGCTTCACTGACGGCTTTTGTGGCATTGTCCAGCGATACTCCCGGCTTCACATTGAATTGAAAGTTAACGGCCGGAAGTTGCCCAATGTGATTCACGCTTAAGGGCGCGACAGTTTGGCTAACCTCCGTCACTGCTGACAGTGGAACCATTTTGCCCGTGGCCGAACGAATATAAAGCTTCGAAAGCGCGTTCGGGTCCTGCTGGTATTCAGGCAATACTTCGAGTAGGACATCGTACTGATCCGAAGCCGCAATAATGGTGGACACTTTCCGGTTGCCATAAGCGCTATAGAGGGTGTTGGCGATCTGGTCAGGCGTTACGCCGACCGCAAGGGCGCGATTGCGGTCGATATGAACCTCCAGCCGGGGGCTGGCCAGGCGGAGGTCGCTGTAAATGTCTTTTAATTGCGGAAGAGTATGAAGCTTTGCTTCCAGTTTCGGCGCCCATTTATAAAGTGCATCCACATCGGGATCCTGCAGCGCCACCGAGTATTCGCTGCGTCCTTCTCCTTGGCCCAGCGTGAGAAGCGGAGGAACTTGCAGGTACACCATGATGCCGGGAATGGAAGAAAACTGCTGTTCGAGTTGGCCAATGATCGCGTTGGCCTTAGGCCGAGGCCCGGACTTAAGTTTTGCAAAGATAAAACCTCCGTTTTGGCCTGTTCCCCCGCCCGTGCCCGACCCCGTAAACTCCACGTAGGGATTTTTTAGCATGATGTTCGTCACCTGCTTCTGAAGCCGGACCATTTCGTCGAACGATGTATCTTGCGCGGCTTCCGACCCGCCAAACATGAATCCCTGGTCAACGGTGGGCAGGAAGCCCTTCGGCATGATGATAAACATGTAAACTGTCGCGACGGTAAGCGCGATGCTGCCTAGCAAAGTGATTCGCCGGTGGCGCAGAACGCCCAGCAACGTGCGGCGGTAGGCCCCGTTCAGCCATGTGAAAAATCTCTCCGAAAGCCGGAAAAGCGCATTTTTCTTTCCGGTCTCTTGGTGGAGAAAGCGGCTGCAAAGCATCGGCGTGAGGGTAAGCGAGATCAGTCCTGAAATGAGCACCGCAACCGCGATGGTGATGGAAAACTCGCGCAATAGCCGACCGATAATTCCACCCATGAAAATCACGGGAATAAATACGGCAACCAACGATACCGTCATCGAAACGATCGTGAACCCTACCTCTCTCGCGCCTTCGATGGCGGCTTGGCGACGCGACTTGCCCATCTCCAGGTGCCGGACAATGTTCTCCAACATGACGATGGCATCGTCCACAACAAAGCCGACCGACAACGTCATCGCCATCAAGGAAAACGTATCGATACTGAAGCCCAGCAACTCCATCACTCCGAATGTGCCGAGCAGGGAGAGCGGGACGGCGAGGCTTGGAATGATGGTGGCCGAGACGTTGCGCAGAAAGACAAAAATAACGAAGACAACGAGAACAATCGCCAGAATCAGCGTGAACTTTACATCCGCGACAGACTTACGAATGTCTTGCGAGGCGTCAAAATCGTCGCTGATTTGGATGCTGGCGGGCATGGAGTGCTTGATCCCCGGCACAAGCGCTTTGACACCGTCGGCAACGGCAATCGTGTTGGCGCCCGGCTGCTTGTCGATCGCCAGGATGATCCCGCGGTTTCCATTCAGCCAGAAGACAGACTTGTTGTCGGATACGCTGTCGAGCACCTTCGCGACTTCTCCCAAACGTACTGGGCTGCCGTTCCGGTACGTCACGATGAGCTGCCGGAATTGAGACGCGGAGGTGAGTTGGCTGTTTGATTGAACGGTATAGGCCTTTGTCGCACCGTATAACGATCCGGCGGGTAAGGTGAGGCTTCCCGAGCTGAGGGCCGTCCGCACTTCCCCGAGATCCATTTGATGAGCCGCCAGCTTCTCGGGATCGGCTTCCACGCGGACAGCATATTTCTCGGCACCGAACACTTGCACGCGAGCCACGCCGCTCACCATCGAAATGCGGCGCGCGAGCGAGTTCTCCGCATACTCGTCGACTTGCGAGAGCGCGAGTGTTTGCGATCTAACGCTCATGTACAGAATGGCCTGTTGGGCCGGATTCACCTTCTCATAGGAAGGTGGTGATGGCATGTCCGTGGGGAGTTCTCCCGAAGCGCGCGAGATAGCGGCTTGTACATCCTGTGCTGCTGCATCGATGTTGCGGCTGAGATCGAATTGCAGTGCAATGCCAGTGGTCCCGAGCGAACTCGACGATGACATGCTGTTGATGCCGGGGACGGTGGAAAATTCCTTCTCGAGCGGCGTGGCAACCGAAGCGGCCATGGTGTCCGGATTCGCCCCAGGCAGCGAGGCCGACACATAGATGGTGGGATAGTCAACAGTCGGCAGATCGCTGACGGGCAGCGTGAAGTAACTCAGAATGCCAAAGATGAGAATTCCTGCCATCAGCAACGTGGTCGTGATGGCGCGGCGAATGAAGAGGTCGGTAAAGTGCATGCCGTTTCCTTTTGAGACTAGAAGCCGCCCATGCTATTCGCCATGGCAGGCTGCTTACTAGCGGATTGAAGAGTTGCCGGTTGCAGGAGGCGTACTTTCGCACCCGGTGTGAGATTCATTTGCCCTTCGGAAATGACAACTTCACCGGATCGCAAGCCGTTTCCGATAACGGCTTGTTCGCCCGTATTCGCTTCCTGATAATTCCGCAGCACCGTAACCGGACGCATGGCGACCGTCTTATTTGACCGATCCAAAACCCAGACATATTTACCGTCAGGGCCGGTTTCCACCGCACGGCTGGGAACCAGGATCAAATGCTGTTGGACTTCAAGACGAGCTTGCACATTCACAAACTCGCCCGGCCACAAAACGCGATTCTTATTCTCGAACTCCGCTTTCAGTTTGATTGTGCCGGTGGTGGAATCGACAGAATTGTCGATAAAACGGAGTGTTCCAGTAACTGTCGCGTGGCCAGTGGAGGCCCCTACCACCAACGGACTCGCGGAATCGAATTTGCGAACTTCGGGCAAAAACTGCTCTGGGACGCCGAAGGAGACGTAAATGGGCGACATCTGCAACAGTGTCACTAGGGCCGTATCGTTATCTTTTACGAGGTTGCCCGCGTTTATGTTGATTGCGCCGGCACGGCCCGTGATCGGTGCCGTAATTTTGGTGTAACTCAGTTGCAAATTGGTCTGTCCAAGACGCGCCTCGTCACTATTCACTGCAGCCTTGGCACTTGCTACGGCCGCTTGGTCGGCATCTAAAGATGCCTGCGCGGATTCGGCGGCGGCGGTCACCTGTTCGGTTTGTTCTTTAGAAAATATGCCGTCTTTTGAAAGCTGTAATCCGCGATCGGCTTGTGCCTGGCTCTGCTTAACATTCGCTTCGTCCTTCAGTACATTGGCCTGTGCCTGCCGGACAAGGGCGGCGTCTTTCGCCAGGTCTGCTTCAGTTTGGGCGATCTGCCGTTGCAATGGTTCCGGATCGATCTCGAACAACATCTGGCCTTGGTGTACTTCCTGACCTTCCTTGAAATACACATGCAAAATTTGGCCCGCCACCCGTGACTTCACATCCACGGTAGCCATGGATTCTACGTTTCCGATGGCAGAGACTTGCAGGGGCACAGCGGAAGCAACCGCCGGTATGGCCCGAACCGCCACGGCGGGCATCATCATCGCGTTCGGCAGATGGCCACCCACTTTGGAACACGAGACAAGAAGTGTTGTGGAAAATACAAATATGATAACGGAAAGAGAAGTCAATTTGAGGGTATTGCGCGACACGAAACCTACTTTTAATTAGTGACTGGACACTAGCTATGGTCACATACCTGCACCAAGCATACGCAAGCGACCAGCAAAAGGTTCCGCTAAATCGAAAAACTGAGTCGTACCAGCCCCGGCGCGTTAACTTAGCCTTGCTTCGCTTTGGCACGTCTCTGTTTCTGTTTATGATATTCGCGGTTCAACATAAACTGGCAACGAACGTCTCCGCCCGCCGGACTCATCTGCATCACCATCGTTTTCGGCTGTAGATCAACGGAAACAGTATAGGGTCCATCACGAGTTCCAAGTTCATCGAAAAGCGTAAGCTGGTCACCGTCCAGTTGGTATGTCCCGTGCCGCTGAACGTTTTTACCTTGAATTTGTAGGGACTGCACGAACGTCTTGCTCGGGGAGAGCGTAAGAGTTCCGCTGCACTCGCCGGGATGAGGTTGCCCGTCGAAACACGTGTGCTGAGTTTGAACGCCTAGAGCGGCATCACTCAGCTTGATGTACTGCCAACCGCCGGAATCTTGCAGCATCTTCAGTTGATCAGGATCCAGGTTAGGTCCGGCGATCGCCCGAAGATTCGCGAACAGCGTGAAAAGAAGGACCGCGAGAACTGTGTGGCGCACGCAATGAGAGTGTATCAGTCCGGCACTTAGTTGCCGTGCTCTTCCTTAGTCGTACGATATGAAGCATGCAAAAGACAATGCATCTCCTTGCCGTGATGACGATGTTCACGGTCACGCTCCTCGGGCAGGCTTCGCCAACGCCGCCGCTTCGTCTCGGAATAGCCGGTTTAACGCATGGTCACGTTGCTGGCTTCTTTCATAGAGACCTGAAGCGGGCCGACATTCAGATTGTGGGCATCGCGGAACCGGATCCGCAACTCCGGGCTCGATATGCAAAGCAGTTTGGTATCAACAAAGATCTGTTCTACGCCTCCCTCGATGAGATGATTTCGAAACAGCATCCGAAGGCTGTCCTGGTCTATACCGACACGTTCGATCATAGAAAAATCGTAGAGGATTGCGCCGCCCGCGGCGTTCACGTCATGATGGAGAAGCCGTTGGCGGTCAGCTATGCCGACGCCCTGGCAATGCAAAGTGCCGCCAAGAGGGGGCACATCCATGTCCTGGTGAACTACGAAACAACCTGGTATGCCAGCAACAAGGGAGCCTACGATCTTGCTCAACAGGGTGCGCTCGGCAACTTGTGGAAGGTGGTAGTTCACGATGGGCATCAGGGGCCGAAAGAAATTCATGTGCAGCCGGAGTTCTTCGCCTGGCTGACTAATCCAAAACTGAACGGCGCTGGAGCGCTATATGATTTTGGCTGCTACGGCGCGGACCTCATGACCTGGCTGATGAGAGGTGAAGCTCCGCATTCGGTCACAGCAGTGACAAAGCACATCAAACCGTCTATTTATCCCAACGTAGACGATGAAGCTGACGTCATTCTGAACTACTCCAACGCTGTCGCGATTCTGCAGCCCTCCTGGAATTGGCCGTTCAGCATCAAGGACATGGTGGTCTATGGAAAAACCGGTTACGTGAGAACGGTGCAGCAGGACACAATGGAAGTCCGGCGTGAAGGCGATAAGGCCTTCCAAACTGAACAAGCGCCTCCGCTTGCCGCGCCCTACGACGACTCCATCCATTATCTCCGTGCTGTACTCGATGGCCAAGTTCCAGATGAACACGCTCTTTCTTCATTGGATACCAACATCGTCGTCAGTGAAATTTTAGATGCGGCAAGGCGCTCCGCTCAGTCCGGAAAGACAATCATGCTGCCTCTCCCAGACTAAGCGGCTGGTTTCGTCTGCGCCCGCAACTTATATCTGCGAATAGGAAGCAGGACTGACGATGACGTTCGTCACGTTCGTCACAATGCTCTCGTAATTGAAACGGGAGGAACTGGTTAGTTTTTTCCATTGCGGGTCGGATTTGAAGGCATTCCATTTGTCATCGCGTTCCGACAAACTTGGAAAGCCAATCATGTAGGTCAGTTTCGGCAAGCGCGGTCCTATTAGCACGTCGCCGAAAAAAACCTGCCAGAATCCGGCCCGCTGAAATACGTCGAATTCGCCGCTATGAAACATCTCTACCTTTCGCCGGTGATCGGCGTTGCTTGGACTCTCATAGGTCCTCAGTTCGAAAACCCGCTTGCCTTCCTTGCCGGATACGGGCGGCACGATCAGCTTCGGCCAGCCCTCAAAGGCAATCATCAGAGAGCTTTCCACGCGCGTGTATGCCGGATCTTTTGCCGGTGCGTTCAGGAATTGCTCACCCGCTTTCATGTACTGATCGTCCTCACGCAGCCGGAACTCCGATCGCACCAGCGTTTCAACCGAAGCGCACGGTATCAGGACATAGAGCGAAGGCGTCTCCACCCCAATCTCCAGGCTAAATACGCCAACAGGCTTTATTCCCAGCCGATTCAGTCCGGGAACCAATGCGTTCTCCAGATAATCATGGGTCAACTTCGTCTGCGGACCGGCTTCGAGATGATAGCGGCGAAGTTCATAGTACTCCCGCGCCCGATTCTCGCCCGTGTTTGGAGCTGTTTGCTGCGCTTTTGCGCCGATCGCCGCCGTCGCAGCCAAGGACGTGGTTAAAGAGGTGGTCAAAAATTGACGTCGTTGCAAAGAATACATCTCCTTTATGGATTGTTGTTTTCAGGCCAAGCCCCTGCAGATAAGACAGAGTGGAAGCTCTAATGATCATATTCCAGTAAGTCGCGAGCTTCGTCGAGTTCCTTTTCTTCTTACCCGCCGCTCCAGGAAGAGCCAGATCCAAGCTTTCGAGCACCGTAACGATCGCGGTAGCGACTTCCAAACGCGCAAACCATTTATGATCGCCCGGAACCACCAGAATCTGCTGAAGGGCACTGATCCGATGGACATCTCTTGCCAGCAAGTCACTCGCTTTGTTTTTGAGCTGGAAACCCTGCGTGTTCGAAGGATCGAAGTTCTGCAGGCGAAAGGCATCGCCCTTGGTCACGCGATACGGCTTAATTAGATCCTTATGCTTCGGCAGTTTTTGTTTCACTTCGTTCGACTGTTCTTTGTGCGCATAAGTTTACAAATATCCTATCGTGTGAATGGAGCGACAAATTACACCATGAGACGGCGTCTGCTGAAATGAGTAGAGGCTACCGTCCACGTCAAATGAATTTTAATCCCGGCATGGCAATTCATAAAGCTGTCGTCCTTGCCGCAGGGCGGGGAACTCGCATGGGCAACATCACCGACGAGCTGCCCAAACCGATGCTGGCGATTGAAGGCCGACCCATGTTGGAACATATCCTGGACCGACTCGCCGAATCTGGTATTCGCGAATTCTTTGTCGTTGTCGGTTACCGCCATGAGCTAATTGAAAAGTATTTCCGGCACTGGCGGCTGCCCGTCCAGTTCCAAATTCAAGAACCCGTTAATGGCACCGGATCCGCCGCGCTGCTTGCAAAAGAATTCGCCGGCCGCGATTCTTTTTTGCTCACCTATGGCGACATTCTCTGCGATCCCCAAGAGTACCGGCGTTGCCAACAACTCTTGGACGACAGCCCGATGACTGCGGTCGCGTTGGCCGTGAAAGCAGTGGACGATCCTTGGCAGGGCGCAGCCGTTTACGAAACAAATCGCCGGATAGAGAAGATCGTCGAAAAACCGGCGCAAGGAACTTCCACCACCAATTGGAATAGCGCGGGATTTTATGCCTTCCGTCCTATTGTCTTTGACTATTTGGCTCGTGTGAAGCCGTCGCCCCGCAATGAGTATGAACTGACTTCCGCGATCGATATGATGATTGCTGATGGCTTGGATCTCCGAATCTCACCTATACCAGGTGATTGGCGAGATATCGGCAGGCCCGAAGACCTAGCGGCAGTGAATGACCGTGGGTGAGTAGCGCAACCTGGCCTTCATGAATCCGCTAACTGAATACACGGAGCGCCGTGAAAGATGGAACGCCGCGAACCAGCAGCTAGAGAAGCGCTTCAACGCTATTGGGAACCTCCGCCTTCTTCTCGCTTTCGTCTTCGCTTGTATCGCCTGGCTCGCTTGGGGGCGTGACGCCATTTCACCCTGGTGGCTCGTCATCCCGGTAGCGTCGTTTATTGCCCTTGCCGTTTGGCATGGACGTATTACCCGCGAGCGTACGTTTTCGCGAAGGGCAATGGCCTACTATGAGCAAGGCCTTGCCCGCTTAACAGACCACTGGATGGGCGCTGGAAATGCTGGCGAGCGCTTTTCCAATCCCGAACACGTGTACTCCGGCGACCTCGACGTGTTCGGCAAAGGCTCTCTTTTTGAATTGACGTCAACTGCCCGTACGCATAGCGGCGAATCCGTGCTCGCTCAATGGTTCCTGGCCCCGGGGACGCTCGATGACATCAAGGCTCGTCAAGAAGCTATTGGAGAGCTCACGGCAAAACTTGACCTCCGCGAAGACTTGGCCCTACTGGGAGAAGATGTCCAGACCGGTGTACACACGGAAGGCCTGGCTGCCTGGGGTTCGGCTCCCCCGGTTATCTTTGCTTCGTATCTGCGCGTGCTTGCTCTATTGTTTTCCGTTGCGGGAATCGCGCTCATTCTCGCATTCTTCGCACAACTGATTTCTTTGTGGCCGTTTGCCGCCGTGCTCGGCTGCGATTTTATATTCATGTTCGCCGTCCGCAAACGCGTTGCGCATGTCATCGCTGCCATTGATACCCCAGGGCAAGATCTGGCGGTTCTGTCACTCATCTTGAAGCGCCTCGAGCGCGAGTCGTTTGCCACGCCGCGATTGAAACGGCTTCGCGCCGGACTCGACGTGAACGGATTGCCTGCGTCCCGGCGCATCGCCCGGCTCCAGCGTTGGGTCGCCACCATCGATTCAAGCGACCATCTCTTAATTCGAGCCATCCGGCCAGCCCTGTTATGGCAGGAACAACTTGCAATGGGAGTGGAGGCTTGGCGCGCGAAATCCGGCGCTCACGTCGTCACGTGGCTGCATGCCGTAGCTGAATTCGAAGCGCTTTCTTCTCTTGCTTCGCTCTCGTTCGAGCATCCTAGCTGGACTTTTCCCACTCTTGTCGAAAGTGCACAACCCTTCTTTGAAGCTGACGCCTTGCGCCATCCACTTTTGTCGCCAGCAAGATGCGTGCCTAACAACGTCCAATTGGGAAGTGCCGCCGGTCATTGTGACCTGCTGATCGTCAGTGGATCGAACATGTCCGGGAAGAGCACCCTGCTGCGCTCTATCGGACTGAACACAGTTCTCGCCTGGGCTGGCGCGCCAGTAGCTGCTCAACATCTACGAGTTTCCGCACTGCAAATCGGAGCTTCCCTTCGCGTGGTGGACTCCTTGCAAGACGGGCGCTCGCGTTTCATGGCAGAGATCACGCGCCTGCGCCAGATCGTCGCGCTTACCAGCGCGGGCCTGCCTGTGCTCTTTCTTTTAGACGAACTTCTTAGCGGGACGAACTCCCATGATCGCCGCATTGGCGCCTCCGCCATTGTGCAAGGCCTAGTACGCCAGGGAGCAGTCGGCCTGATCACCACGCATGATCTTGCGCTTGCCGATCTCGAAGGCGACCTGAAGCCCCAGGCGATCAACGTCCATTTCGAGGATTCCATCATCGACGGACGCATCGAATTCGACTACCAGCTTCGTCCTGGCGTGGTGCTCCGCAGCAATGCGCTGGAACTCATGCGCGCCGTGGGCCTGAAGGTATAAGCGGCTAAGCGCGCAACTGCGCCATCGTCTTTCCCACTGCGCCGGGACCGAAATTGATATGAGCATCCTTGATACTTACGCCCACCACCTCGATACGATTCAAATCCGTCGTCCCGATGCCAACCGCCTCGGCCAGTTTCAACGAGTTGTCGCCTCGAATAAACGGCGATGTGCCACGATCGGCTTCTGGGCTGTAGCCCATTACCGCCATGCCCACTGTATCGACGCAGATCGGATTGCGCCCTACCAGAATCACGCCCGGCGTCATTCGCTCCAGGCCCTTGAGCCAAGGCCCTTCGCCGCCGCGTACGGTCTCCACGCCATCCACAATGGCCAGATCGATCGGACGAATCCCCACCTGATCCACCACGATGCGTGGCACGCGATAACCGGGATCGCGCGGGGAATCCGGATGAAGTTCGGCATCGACGCCCGAAGGAGCCTTCGTCTTTCCAGCGTGTAATACGTCCCCCCGCTCCTTGGTCGGCCGCTCATTTCCGCTAGGCCCGCAGTCGCTGCCGTACAGCGAGCACGGCGTATCGCCGAAATTGTTCTTCAGCGACATCGTCACCCCCGCGATCCAGTGATTCTTTAGTTTTGCTAGCGAAACGTAGGAATCACATTCGACGTAAGCTTTATTTAAGTGGTAAGCAGGATACATGTACCCGCCCCACGGTACTTTCAGGCGCACGTACTGTTTATAATTCCCCAGGTTCTGTACATTTTCCCAACTGACCGGAACGCCCAGGTTATTGATGGCGGCAACATCGATTCCATATCGCGCCCATAAGCCAGGATCCTGCGTTGCGGGAAAGAAGCTTTCAATAATGCGAACCCGCCGCGCGCCTGCCTTCGCCAGCAGATGAACCGTTGCCGCTACCGTCTGCGGATCCGTTCGATACGGCAGATCCGGAGTCAACGGAAAGTTGGCCGGATTCCCCGTCAAGTTGAGCTTCAATCCAACTGTCTTGCCCCGCGCTATGGCTCCGATACCGCCAATAGAATCGAAAGCACTTTGGAGCCTGCCGGTAAAGTCCTGATAATTGCGGCACCGCACAATTGCAACCGAAGTCGCCGGAGCTGTCGTCTTTGCAATGGCGGGCAAACCTACCGCCGCAATCACGGCTCCGCCTGTAGTCGCGAGCAACTCCCGACGTGTCGGAGTTGTGATCGCACTCGTCTGCTTCATATGCCTGCTCTCCTCGCTTCTTATCGTAGCTCCGCCCCGTCGCCTTTTCTACGAAATTTTTGCTGGGGTATATAGACGGAACTCATAAATCAGATCCAGCATGTGACACACTGGCACACAGGTCATTTCCCTAATCTATGTTTGGCGGCATTGAAGCAGGTGGCACTAAATTTGTTTGCGGCGTCGGCACGGGCCCGGGGGATCTGGAGATTACCCAGTTCCCGACCATCACACCGGGCGGCACCATGCCCCATGTCATTGACTTTTTCAAGAAACATGCGAACAAAGGCGTACGAGCCATCGGCATCGGCTCGTTCGGCCCCGTAGACCTTCAACGCGGATCCCCAACCTTCGGTCACATCACCAACACGCCCAAAGAAGGCTGGAAGAACTTCGATCTGCGCGGGACCGTGCGGGACGCGCTCGATCTGCCCGTCGAATTCGAAACCGATGTCGATGTGGCCGTGCTCGCCGAAGCACGATGGGGCGGCGCTCAAGGACTGTCCGACTTCGTCTACATGACCATCGGCACGGGAATCGGTGGTGGCGCGATGGTGAACAATCGCCTAGTCCACGGCTTGGTGCACACCGAAATGGGGCATCTTCGTCTTCCTCACGATCGCCGCGAAGATCCATTCGACGGCTGCTGCCCGTTCCACAGTGACTGCCTGGAGGGCCTCGCTTGCGGTCCCGCCATGAAAGCCCGATGGGGTAAACCAGCTTTGGAACTGCCTTCGGACCACCCTGCCTGGGCGCTCGAAGCGAACTATCTCGCGTTAGCTGTCGCTAATCTCACGTTCGCGCTCTCGCCGCAACGCTTTCTGTTGGGCGGTGGAGTGATGCAGCAGCCGCACCTATTCGACCTAATCCGAGAAAAATTCGCACGCATTCTCAACGGGTATGTGCGCCACCCCGATATTTTGGAACGTCTCGATGAGTACATCGTTCCGCCTCAGCTTGGAAGCAAAGCCGGCGTATTAGGTGCTATTGCCCTCGCCCAACGCGGAGGCGAAAACGCATGACCCTATCCGGCGCACTCGTCAAAAGCACCATAGTTGCGGCCCTCGGCGGCCTACTGTTCGGCTTCGATACGGCCGTCATCGCCGGAACCACCGCGGCTCTGACGCACACCTTCGCTCTCTCGCCCAAGGGCCTAGGCCTTACCGTTTCCATTGCCCTTTGGGGGACCATGGTAGGTTCGCTGCTCGCCGGCATTCCTGGCGACCGCTACGGCCGCCGTGATAGCCTCCGCGGTCTCGCCGTCCTGTATGTCCTTTCCGCCTTCGGGTGCGCTTTCGCCTGGAGTTGGGGTTCCTTAGTGATCTTCCGCTTTATTGGAGGACTGGGTATCGGCGGGTCCTCTGTTCTCGGGCCCATGTATATCGCCGAGATCGCTCCCACTCACTGGAGAGGCCGTCTTGTCGGATTCTTTCAATTCAACGTGGTCTTCGGCATCCTGTTGGCTTATTTTTCAAATTTCCTCATCGGACAGGCGCACTTCGGAGCCACCGAATGGCGCTGGATGCTCGGCGTAGCAGCCATTCCCGCCTTGCTATTTTTTGTGATGCTCTTTGCCATTCCACGAAGCCCGCGTTGGCTCGTTCAGAAAAATCATGTCGACGAAGCTCGTGGAGTGCTTCAATCCATCGGTGAAGAGAATGTCGAAGGCGAATTGAACGACATCATCGCCTCGGTCGATCTTCAACACCGTCACGGAAGCCAGCCACTCTTCAGTTGGAAATACAGGCTGCCCATCTTTCTTGCCGTATCAGTCGCGATGTTCAACCAGCTCTCCGGAATTAACGCGATCCTCTACTATCTGAACGACATCTTTGCCCGCGCTGGCTTCAGCAAGGTGTCCGGCGATTTGCAAGCCGTGATCATCGGCGCGACCAACCTGTTCTTTACGATGCTCGCTATGTCGATCATCGACCGCGTGGGCCGCAAAACACTGCTTCTCATCGGCTCGGTCGGGTGCACCGTGTGCCTAGCAGGCGTCGCATGGCTATTCCTGGCACAATCCCATCAAAATCTACTCGTCTGGCTACTGGTAGGCTTCATCGCCTTCTTCTCGTTCTCCCAGGGAGCTGTAATCTGGGTCTACATCAGCGAAGTGTTTCCCACCCCAGTGCGAGCCAAAGGTCAAAGCCTAGGCACCTTCACTCACTGGCTAATGAACGCGGCTATTTCCTGGACGTTTCCCATGGTGGCCGCCACATCGAAAGGGGCGCCGTTCGTCTTCTTTGCCGCCATGATGGCGCTGCAATTCTTTGTTGTCCTGTTCTTCTATCCGGAAACAAAAAACATCTCTCTGGAAGATATGCAGAAGAGCTTCGAACACGCCTAGCCCGCGGACCGATCCAAGGTCAGATGCGCTCCGCAAGATCGCCGCACAATCAACTGTCCGTCCATCAAAATATCCCGCGCCGGCATCTTCGGCCTCTCGATCCGATGGACCATCGTGTGCAGCGCTTCCTCTCCGATCTCTCTGCAAGGCTGCCGCACCGTGGTCAGCGGCACCGGCAGCAAGCTTGCATACTGCACGTCGTCGATTCCCACCAGCCGTATATCTTCGGGAATTCGCAAACCCTGACTGAGAAAGCTATGCATCATATTCCCGGCGGTCTGGTCATTCGCGCAAACAAACGCCTCCACACCGGTCTTCTTGTTGTCGTTATACTCTCTCGCTCCCTCGCTTGTAGTCGCCCCGCCATCTACTTCAAAAGGTTCTTGCAACCCATGCGCCGCCAGCGCTTCCTTGTATCCGGTCATACGCTCCTGAATCGTGAACGCCGCGCCATGATAACCCAAAAATCCAATGTGTCTGCATCCAAGCTGGATCAGGTGTTCGGTCGCTAAGTAGCCCGCTTGCTTGTTATTAATTCCGACGACGTCGGGCCGATGCCGGTCCGGCGTGTAAGACAGCCGACGATCCAGCAATACAACAGGTATTCTGGCTTCCGCGAAGGCAGCCAGAATCCACCGATTCGTTCTTTCCGCCCGAATCTCAAACTCTAGCGGCGCAAAGAACACGCCCGACACCAGCCGCTCAATAAATTGCCGGCACAGTTGCTTCGCTTGCTCTTCCTTCGTCTGGTTCACATCCACGTGGCCCCAAAGCAAACCTTGCTCCTTCACATCGGATGCATTGGCAATTCCCTGACAAATCGGCCCGAAAATCTCGGTCTCCCCAAGATCAGGAATCAGCAAGCCAAACAGCAACGGCCTGGCGTCCTTTCCTTCGTGCGTCCGGACGTATGTACCGGAGCCTGCAAAGCGTTCCACCAATCCCGCTTGCTGCAGTTCGCGCAGCGCCCGGCCTACCGTGATCCGCGACGTATCGAACTGCTTTACCAACGCCGCCTCGCTCGGCAGTTTCGATCCTGGCTTATGATTCCCGCTCTTGATCGCCTCCGAAAGACTCTCCAGCACCTGCTGGTACTTCGGTCTCTTCTCCTGTTCGCCCGATGCGCTTGCCATAACTTGATATTACAGCTTTAGGATATCTCGCCACAACCTGTTATTCTGTAGAAGGCGCCGAAAGGCCACCGGAATTCATTACGTCGTAACTGTGTGCGATTTAAAATTGGGACATCAGTTATTGCAAATTTCAAAAAGCTTAGAAGTATTTGGCTTATATCGAAGTTATCGGCGTAGTTAACCGGGTTGTAAAAAAATAAAATGCATTCAGTTAAAAAAAGAAACTTTTTCAGATTACAATCACTTCTGCTTTTACTGCTTATCTGCTGTGTTCCAATTACTTTGAAGGCCGCTATTCTTGATTCGGCGGCAGCGCTGGCCCCCTCAAACGTCCTATTAGCTGCAGGTGCCCTTCTTACTCTGTTTGGATTAGTTCGCCCCTTTAAGCGCAAGTCGCAGCAGGAAGAAAAATAGGCAGTTCCTGCTCAGCGCATCTGCGTCTTCTGCGGCGCTGGCATGGGAGCCCGTGAAACCTACACGGCAGCCGCAATATCGCTCGTAAGACATCTCGTCCCCAGCAACATCCCCCATCGTGTACGGCGGAAGCAAAGCGGGACTTATTAGGAATCCTGGCCGATATCACGGAAAACACATTCTGCTGAACCGCACCCGTTATGATTGTTCAAACAGGAATGCCACGATTACTAAACAAAAACGTTTTGATTACCGGAGCATCTTCCGGCATCGGTGAGGCGGTCGCGATTCGTTTCGCCCAAGAAGGCGCAAACGTCGCCATAAATTACAACAGCGGTGCGGAGCGCGCCGAGGCCGTTTTGAAAAAAACGCAGGAAGCCTCAGCTTCGGTCGAAGGCTCTGGACGCAAGCACATCACTGTCAAGGCCAACATCTCAAAGGAAGAAGACATCAAGCAGATGTTTACCAAGACCCTGGATGCATTCGGCTCTCTCGATATTCTGATCAACAACTCCGGCATCCAGGCTCCTGTTCCTAGTGAACAGTTGGAAGCGGCCGAGTTCGATCGCATTCTGGGCGTTAACCTTCGTGGAGCCTTCCTCTGTGCGCGGGAGGCCATTCGTAACTTTCTTACTCACGGCGGCGGAGTCATCGTGAATAACTCAAGTGTTCACGAGATCATTCCTAAGCCAAAGTACCTTCCATATTCAGTGAGCAAAGGCGGTCTTGAAAACATGACCAAGAGTCTCGCCTTGGAGTATGCCGACAGGAACATTCGCGTAAATTCGGTAGCCCCCGGCGCCATTGTCACTCCCATTAACAACGCTTGGATCGACAATCCAAAGGCTCGTGGAGAAGTCGAGAGCCACATCCCCATGGGCCGGGCAGGCACCTCCGAGGAAATCGCTAGTGTTTTTCTGTTCCTGGCTTCTGACGAGGCTTCTTACATTACCGGCCAAACCTTGTTTGCTTGCGGCGGTCTAACACTTTACCCTGAATTCCGTATCGCCTGGTCCTCTGGTGAATAGACCTTCGTGAACGTAGCGCCAATGGGGCATTGTACAATGCCCCATTTCCTTTCTTCTCCACGTTTTTCTTCCATCACCTCAATTGACGGGTCATCTCTTCCTTCAGGAGACTTCATGGCGGAAAAAGAAAATAGATGTTGGCCTGGCTACCAGCCGGTACCAGGAAAAGAGCCGCATAGTCAGGGAAGTTGCAAGCCGAAACCCGATTCCAAGAGCACTCCGGCGCAAAAGGAATTCAAGGCAAAACGCCGCAAGCAATTGGACCGGTGGGACGCGGAACACCCCGGAAAGCGGCCTGCCAGCGCCCAGCATTTGCATGCTCCCGACGCTGAAGACTCCTCTTCAAAGAAAATTAAACCAAGTGCTAAATCTGGTACAACCAAAGGAAAGGCTAATTCTTCCGCACGCAAGTCTCCTACAACCAAAAAGCGCTCGACCGACTCCACCAAAAGAAAAACGCGTTAGAGTTACTCCCGCAACGGAGTACTTTCGTAAGCAGCGAACTGTGCGAAGCGGCGGTACGCTGCCGACTCGGCAATCCGGCCATCATCTGCGCGCGTAGGGAAGAAGCAGAAAAGCGAGTCACAGCTCTTTTTTATTCCAGAATCAATAACTTGCGGGGAAACGCTTGGTTTGGCATGTTACGATTTCCTCCGCATACAACATGTCCACCGAAAAACAGTTTGAAGCCAACCGCGAAAATGCTAAGTTGTCCACAGGCCCACGCACTGCGGAGGGCAAATCTAAATCCTCTTTTAACGCTGTCAAAACCGGGCTTACCGGTCGTACCGTCCTGCTGTCCGGAGATGACGCTACCGTCTATCAGGAGCAAGTTCAGCGCTTTATCGACCAATACCGCCCTGAAGGCGAAGAGGAAAGAACGCTAGTTCAGTCCATTGCCGATACCGAATGGCGCCTTCTCCGTATCCCGTCGCTCGAAGCCGGCATCTACGCTCTGGGCCGCCTGGAGTTTGCAAGCTTGTTCGATCATGACGATCCCGCCGTGTGCGCAGCGCTCATCGAAGCGAAAACGTTCCTTGCTTATCAAAAACAGATCAACAATCTTGGTGTTCAGGAGACCCGGCTTCGCCGCCAGCTTGAGAATGACCGTGAAAGGCTGAAGCAGATTCAGAACACTCGTGCAAAGGCGGAACAAAAGAAAGCCTTCGATCAAATGCATGCTTCCATCGCCGCTAAAGACAACCAGTTAATGAGAGCCGCGTTGAAGTACAAGGAATGCGCGCGTAATCAGCAGTCCTTCGATCCAGAGGAATTTGGCTTCGAATTTTCAAAAGAAGAAATCGAGGATTACGGCTTCAAGATGGGTGGTCCTTATACAGCCTTCTTCTCTCAAATCCGCAGGAACAGGGCAGCCTGACCCGCGGTCACTCGCGACTGACTACTTCCACGGCATGCGCTTCATCCCGGTGAGCACGTAGTACATGCCCAGAAATGCCGAAGCGTTAATCATGGTGAAGTAATACGGCAGCATCAGCAGTTTCGGACGGAGCCGAAGATAGAAACCAAGTAAAGCAAGTATGTAGAATGCAATTTGGCCCGCCAAAAGAATCTGGTAGATAAGATAATGCCGTAAAAAGATGTTTGTTAAAAATGCCAGAATCATGGCGAACGGGACCAAAAGGCGCAGCGCCTTATGACAAAGGAAGAAGAACACCGGAAGAGGACGAAAAGGCCGCAGCAGCGGGCGAATTTCGCGCAATTGTTGTATGTTCCCCGCCATAATACGGATACGCCGCCCGAATCCAGTCATTTCTTTCGCTTCTTCTCGGATGACTGCTTCCGGTTCATAAGCTGCCCGCCAGCCCTTCGCGATGACAGAAGCGTGAATGATGTAATCGTCATTGATGGTGCCGGGAGGAGGAAAGGGGTATAACTCTCGGCGGATAGCATGTAAATGGCCGTGGCCGCCGATTGCCGAAGCTACCCGGGACTCCTGCGTCTTCAAAAACGTCTCGTATTTCCAGTAAAAATCTTCAGAGCCCCCGATATCTACTTCGTGCGGCTTGATCACCGTATATTTTCCGCTTACCGATCCTACTTTAGGATCTGCAAAGTTTCGAACTAAGAGGCGAAGAGCATTGGGATTTAGAATTGCCGAAGTATCTGAAAACACGATGATCTCGCCGCTGAGTTCCTGGACCGCCGTGTTCAGAACCATAATCTTCCCCATGTTCACGGGGTAGTCGAGTACACGAACGCGCCCATTAGTCTCCGGGCGTTCCGCCATCTTGTTCGCTAGTTCGGGCGTATTATCCTTGGAGCCATCACAAGCCACGACAATCTCAATCAGCTCAGCCGGGTAGTCGAGCGCCAGCGAGTTCACAATCTTCTTCTCTATATTGCTGCTCTCGTTATACGCCGGGATAAGCAGAGAAAGTCGAGGAGTGATGGGCTTCTTTGCGATCGTACGATGTAACAGGAACCGTAATAGAAGAAGAGTAAGAGGGTACCCGAAGTATGCGTACAGCGGTACGGCGACCGCGAGCCAGAAGAAAAATTGGAGAATAAGCAAGACGTTTAGGGCTGAGCCAATCTTTCAAGCATAAACAACTGAGCTCAATGAAATCGTCTCATGGGAAAAGAATCATGCGTGCACTGGTGCAAAGGGTCTCGGAAGCTGCAGTTTCTGTTGATAACATCATCGTCGGTCAGATCGGACCTGGCTTGGTTGTGCTCATGGGAGTGACGCACGGCGATACGGAAGAGCAGGCAAGATATCTGGCCCAGAAAGTAATAGCCCTCCGGATTTTTGCGGACGAGAACCAAAGAATGAACCTTGATGTAAAAGCCGCCGGTGGCGAACTGCTGATCGTCTCACAATTTACTTTATACGCCGATACTAGTAAGCTGTCCCGACGAGTTTGTTAGCGGTAATACGGCGCCGGGGATCGGTATAAGTCCAGCGAAAAGGTTTAGCTGATTTGGAATAGGCGCGGATGTAGCGGCGCAACTTGTTGCCCAGATCCGCAACGGAGGTGAAGACACCGCGCCGGATCACGTCGCGCTGAATTTTGGCGAACCAAAGCTCGACCTGATTGAGCCACGAAGAGTAGGTCGGCGTGAAGTGAAAGCGGACTTGAGGATGCTCCGTTAGAAAGCGTTCGACATCCTTGGTCTTGTGTGCCGATAAATTATCAAGTACGACGTGGATCTCCTGGGCCCAACGCGTGCGCGAAACCAGCCCTTCGAGAAACGCAACGAACTCTTGACTGGTATGCCGGCCCGCCGTCATGCCCTGCACCTGGCCGGTCTTCACATCCAAGGCCGCATACAAGGACAATGTGCCGTGACGGTAATACTCGAATCCATGCCGCTCGGCGCGTCCCGGCGACAAGGGTAACACCGGGTCCTGTCGATCTAAGGCTTGAATGGCCGTCTTCTCATCCACGCAAAACACCGCGGCATGCTGCGGTGGGTGAAGATAGAGGCCGATAATATCGGCAGCTTTCTCCTCAAACTGAGGATCATCCGACGCCATGTAGCGATCGAGCCGATGCGGTTTTAAGCGCAACTGTGTCCACACACGTTGCACCGTCGACTTACTTAATCCGAGCGCGGAGGCCATCTTGCGGCAAGACCAATGCGTGGAACCGTCAGTCGGCTTACGCCGCGTTTGGCGCGCGATGCGAGCTTGCAATGCTGCGTCCGCCACTCGTGGCGGACTGCCTTTGTGCCGCGCGGTCAGACCGTCCACTCCGGCTTGCTCGAACCGCTGCTTCCACCGCGAGATCGTCGGTGCGGTGGTCCCCAGCGACGAAGCGATCTGCCGGTAACTCTTGCCTTCCGCCAATGCCAGAATCAACCGCGCCCGGAACACATCCCCCGCCGGGAGCGTTCGCGATTGTGCCCATCCCTTCAACTCTTTTCGCTGCTCGTCCGTAATCCTCAGCACAGCTTGCTTCACTACTATGAGACACACCCCGAGTGCTATCGTTACCGCCGGGACAGCTTACTAGGAAAGGGAATAGGCCCTCTTATTCAAGCGCTGCAAGCGCCGCAACGGCGCAGCCTCTCTATGAAGAATTTGTGAAGCGCTGCCGTCAGGCAGACGTCGCCGTAGCCACTGGAATCTTTGGAGCCGACATGCGACTCAGTCTTGTAAACGAAGGTCCGGTCACAATATTGTGTGAAACAGATCGTTCAATGCTGTAACTTCTATGGCATTGTTGGTACAAATACTTTTTTGTGTTACTAACTAAAGATATATGGCAAAAACGTCTATAGCGCCGAGCAGAGAAATTCTGGAAGCAGCTCTTCACGGGCTTGAGGCACAAAGACAACGGTTGGATGAGCAGATCGCTCAGGTGAAGACGATGATGGGACGGCGCGTTGGACGGCCACCAAAGGGAGGCTCCGGTGATTCCGCGGCAGCTTCTGGCTCTACTTCTGCTCCTCGGAAAAAACGTACGCTCAGTCCTGAGGCCCGTAAGCGTATCGCCGCCGCCCAAAAGAAGCGGTGGGCTAATTTTCGAAAGGCGGAACAAGGTTAGGCGTACGGATTCCATTCATAGCGCTCCACAATCTCCGCAAGATCTCCGTCCGCTAGTAGCCGGCCTCGGTCTAAAAAAATCGCTCGGCTGCTCAACTGGGCAGCGAAATGGATATCATGCGTCGCGATGATCTTCGACTGCGGCAAAGTCTTCAGCAGTCTCACCAGGGATTTCTGCCCGGGCGGGTCCAGCGATGTCGTGGGTTCGTCCAGAAGTAGAAGCTTCGGCTGCATCGCCAGCACTCCGGCTAGCGCAACTCGGCGTTTTTCTCCTTGGCTGAGGTGAAAGGGTGGCCGCTGCAGCAGATCGCTCGTAATTCCAACGTCTGCCAGAGCGCTCTTGGCTGACACTTCAGCTTCTGCGGCGCTCATGCCTAAATTCAGCGGCCCGAACATCACATCTTCCAGCACGGTCGGCATGAACAATTGCTCGTCCGCATCTTGAAAGACGATTCCAACACTCCTGCGAATTTCAGAAAGATTGCTTGGGGTCACTTCATGCCCCTCGATAAAGATGCCTCCAGTCCCCTTCAGCGTCCCATTAATATGCAGAAGCAACGTCGTCTTACCTGATCCGTTGGGGCCTAATAGCGTCAGGTTCTCATTCTTGTTCAGCCGGAAGCAAACCTCATCTAATGCTTTAATCCCATTAGGCTGGTAATAACTTAGCCTGCGAACTTCCATTAAACTCGCTGGCATTTAAATCGAATGCAGGCCAACTGCAAACAAGAGGCCCCCCATGAGCACGGCCACGTCCACCTTGCTGAGTCTTCGAAATGGAGCGGAGGGAAGCCTACCGGCGAAGCTACGGCTTAGCATTGCCTGATGAACCATCACTGCCTTTTCGTACGACCTTCCAAACAAAACCGCGATCATGCCTGACGATGCATGCAGCGCTCGCCAGCCCGGTCTGCCTCCGCGTGACCGAAAGGCCGTCTGCATCTGCTGCGCTTGCCCACTAATCACAAAAAAATACCGGTAAATGATCTGCGTCACCTCCAGCAGCAGCTCGGGCATTCGGAAGTAATGTCCCGCCGCAATCAATCGCGGCAAGGGCGTGGAGGACGTCGCGACGAGAACGCTAAATGCTGACAGATAGCTCTTCGCCAATATAGCCCCGGCACGCCGGGCATCGCCGCCCAAGTAAACAATAATCGAGAAGAGACCAACAATCGGCACCGAAAACAGAGAGATTCTCACAATGCGGACCAAGGGTAACCGCGCTGCTCGAACGGCCGCAAGCAAGGTTAAAAAGCAAGCGCCCAGTTGGAGGGCGGAAGGAAACGGAATCAACGCTAAGGAAATCACGAAGCAACAAAGAAGAATCAGCTTCACTCGAGCATCAAGTGAGTGGACAATGCTGTCTTGATTACTCCATTGTGCAAAGGTCGCGTGCCGCAAGGATGCCTCTAGTTGAACATTCAAGAGTAAGAGCGGCGGCCGCGTCCCAGTAAGTGTCCGCCAAGCGCGCAAACAATATAGATCAGAAACAGTCCGACCAGTCCGGCGCTGGCCCTGCTCAGCCAACTGGTTCCCAACATCCGGATCTGATAGTCGCTCAATGGCGCATGGAGTATCGGATGTGCGCCGAAGGGCATGCCCAGGGCTTTGGCCAAATGCTCCAAGCCATCCGGAAGGGCAGACGCGACAAGAACGCCTATTGAAGCTAGGAAAACAGCGGCAATCGCCATTGCTGGAAACACATTTTTCCATACGGCTCGATCAACAACGTTGGATGGTCCCATGGAAAGTTGCGCTCCGCCGGATCGTAAGCGCTCGATGGCGCGCACTACTGACACCGTGATTGCCCCCTCGGCAATGGCATTGATGGCGAACAGTCCCAGCGAGGCTTCCAGTAAAGCGGGCGGCATTCGAACATTGGAAAGCGTAAGCTCCGCCAGTGCCAACAACCCACTCATCATTACCGAGCAAAAACCTCCCACAAACAATCCATACGATTTCCATCTGCCCCGGCCGAGCAATTTCGCGGGCAGGTATCCGGCTAGGACGCCTAGCAGCGCCATGTTAATCACGTTGGCGCCCAGCGCCAGTATTCCACCGTCCTGAAAGACAAGCGCTTGAATCAGCAAGATGGACGTTATTACCAAAGCCGCCGCCCACGGTCCAAGAATGCACGCAAGAAGCGTTCCACCCACCAGGTGGCCGCTCGTTCCAATGCCCACCGGGAAATTGATCATCTGAGCCGCAAAAACGAAAGCCCCCATCACACCCAAAAGCGGCAAGCGATTCGTATCGGTCGCCTGTTGTGCTTTCCTGGAGACCATCGCCACTGTAGGCAAGGCAATGGCGTCGAGTGTGGCCCACACCGGTGTGGAAAGAAAGTTGTCCGGAATGTGCATGGGAACGCCCTTATTCTCTCACTCCAGCCTGGGATGACTTTCGCGGCCGCGTATGTGCATGCTGAGAGTATGATCCTCGGAATGGGAGCGGACTTGGTGGAGGTTGGTCGAATTCGCAAGAGTATTCAGCAGTATGGAGATCGTTTCCTCAACCGGATTTACACGCCGTTAGAACAAGCGTATTGCTCGGGGAAGGGAAGTGCCGCCGAGAGCTTCGCAGCCCGTTTCGCCGCAAAGGAAGCGGCAATGAAGGCAATCGCCACGGGAATGGGAGGCGGAATTAGCTGGAAGGATTTTGAGGTGTCGAATGAGACTTCCGGCCGCCCGGCTCTGCATCTGAGCGGCGCGGCTTTGTCCCACGCTGAACGTCTGGGCGTGAAGCGAATCTCTATTTCACTCAGCCACACAACCGAACACGCATTTGCAGTGGTCCTGCTCGAAGACGGAGGGTGAACCGTTATAGAGTTCGAGGGCTACCTGAGGCCGCTGCGGTAGAACGTACACGAAGTTGCGCATCTTCTAGTCGCTTGGTTTCCCCGTGGGTGAAAATCATCCGATGAATTACCGTCAGATTGCCGAGGATCGCAATCACCCACAGCACCGGAGCCATTCGATCGAACAACGCGCCCAGGATGAGCAGGACGACGCGCTCCGGCCTCTCAAGAAACCCTACCTTGCAAGTAGGAATAATGTTCTCGGCGCGTGTCCGGGCATAACTGATCATTACGGACGCGCTCATCGCCACCGCGGTCAGCACGACGTAGGGCGGCCGGTTGATCGTGCCGTAGTAAACAAGAAGACCTATTAGGAGACAAAGATCGGAATACCGGTCCAACACCGAATCGAAGTACCCGCCGAACCGGGTCACGCGGTTCGTTTCCCGCGCTACGCGGCCATCCACCATGTCGAAGAGACCGGCAAAGATGATGACGATGCCAGCGGTTCGAAATCGTCCGAAAGCAAGGAACGCTGCCGCTACAGCGTTAATCACTAGACCCAGGAATGTCAGAATGTTGGGATTGATCCTCGAGAGAGCGAGCCCCCGTACAATCAGCCTGATGATCTTGTTGGCTCCCAGACCGATGGCACGAGTGTATGTCATTGAACTAATCTCCTTGCGAAGCGGCGAGATCGTGGATGGTCGCCAAACTGAGCACTTCCATCTCTCTCATTCCATCCGGAATTTGAATCTTTACTGTATCTCCGACTTGTTTTCCAAGCAAGCCGCGACCGATCGGTGAACTGGTGGAGATTTTACCGTTGGCAACATCTGCTTCCTCACTAGTCACCAAGTTATAGGTGAGCTCTTCACCTTTTTTCACGTCCAGCACTACCACCTGTGATCCAAGGCCAACCCGGTCATGCGGGATTTTTGAGAAGTCCACCATGGCAAACTCGCGAAGCCGGGACTGAACGTGCCCCAAGCGGGCGTTCACAAAAGCCTGCCGCTCCTTTGCTGCATGGTACTCGGCGTTTTCGCTCAGGTCTCCGTGTTCGCGTGCTCTCAGGATCTCTCTCGGCAACTCATTGTGCAGCTCATATTCGAGCGCCGTGATTTCGTCCTGCAGCTTCTTTTTGATATCGCCCATCTAAATACTGACTCCATTATAGGAAACTACTTGTGCCCGTGCCCGGCCATGTCCCGCCGCGTTCGACAGAGGTTAAGCCGAACTGTTACAATCACCTATATAAAGGATCTTTTGAGAAGCCATGGCCAGTAAACCTGCATTCGCCCAAGGCGCCCAAGTCGAGCATGGAAAATTTGGTCTCGGCTCAGTGCTTTCTTGCAACGACGATTACATCGTAATTAAATTTGATGACCATGGCGAGAAAAAATTCGTAACATCGATTGTCCTGTCCGCCTTGAAGAAAAGCGACCGGCAGCCGCCCGTGGAAAAGCGCCGTGTTACCCGCAAGAAGGCCGTCCCCGCCGCAAGTGCCGGAGCGTAATTGCCTCCAAATATTTTCCCCTACACGTTAACGAGATGAAGGTCGGCATCGTCGTTTTTCCTGGTAGCAATTGCGATCATGATGCGTGGTATGCGGTCTCGCATAACCTTCAACACCGCGCCGAGTTTATTTGGCATACAGCCGATTCTCTCGGCGACGCGGAAGTAGTTATTATTCCAGGCGGTTTCTCCTACGGCGATTATCTTCGTTGCGGAGCAATCGCAAAGTTTTCTCCCATTATGAACGCCGTAAAGCGGTTCGCCCGGAATGGCGGTCTGGTCCTGGGAATCTGTAACGGATTTCAGGTTCTTACGGAGGTGGGACTCCTGCCGGGAACGCTCGTCCGCAACTCCGAACTTAAATTCGTCTGCCGCAATGTTTCTTTGGAAGTGGTTACTGCTGCTACTCCCTTCACCCGTCAGGCAACTCAAGGCCAGATACTGAGCATCCCGGTGGCCCATGGCGAGGGCTGTTACGTTGCTGACGAAAGAACGCTGGATGAGTTGGAGTCCAATGACCGCGTCGTGCTGCGTTACCGTAATCATCTCAATGGCTCTATGCGCGATATTGCCGGAATTGTCAATGAAGGCCGGAATGTCATGGGAATGATGCCCCATCCGGAACGCGCTGCCGACGAGCTCGTGGGGGGCACGGACGGACTCATCATTCTTGCCTCTCTGCTCGCTGCAAACACCCTCATCTCATGAGTAAGATCACCCCCGACGTGATCGCTGCCCATCAGCTCACAAGTGCGGAGTACGAAAAGGTACTCAGTCTGCTTAGCCGTGAGCCGAGCATCACTGAACTCGGTATTTTCGGCGTGATGTGGAGCGAACACTGCTCCTACAAGAGTTCTCGCGTTCATTTAAGAAAATTACCCACCGAAAGCAAGCACGTGTTGCAAGGTCCGGGCGAGAACGCGGGAATTATCGACATCGGCGATGGCGTGGCGATTGCCTTCAAGATAGAGTCTCATAATCACCCTAGCTTCATTGAGCCGTTTCAAGGCGCGGCTACCGGTGTCGGCGGCATCCTTCGGGACATCTTCACCATGGGCGCGAGACCCATTGCAGTGCTGGATTCCATCCGCTTCGGAAAATTAGACGACGAGAAGACCGGCGCTCGCAATCGACGGATACTGGAAGGCGTCGTGTCTGGTATTGCGCACTACGGGAACTGTTTTGGTGTCCCGACCGTTGGCGGGGAATGCGTCTTTGAAGAGTGTTACGACGGCAACCCGCTAGTAAACGTATTCGCTTTAGGTGTATTTCGCCACAACGAGATTTTTTACGGCACAGCCAGCGGCGTCGGAAACCCTGTCATCTACGTGGGCGCCAAAACCGGGCGCGACGGCATCCATGGCGCATCGATGGCCTCGGCTGAGTTTACGGAGGAGTCGAAACAGAAGCGGCCTAACGTGCAAGTCGGCGACCCGTTCATGGAAAAGCTTCTGCTGGAAGCCTGTCTGGAGGCCATGAAGACGGGAGCCATTGTCGGCATTCAGGACATGGGCGCGGCGGGACTGACTTCGTCCACCTGCGAAATGGGCAGCAGGGCCGGAACGGGTGTCGAAATCGACTTGCAGTATGTTCCCCAGCGCGAAGAAGGCATGACGCCCTACGAAATGATGCTTTCCGAGTCTCAGGAACGCATGCTACTCGTGGCGGAGCGCGGCCGCGAGGAAGAAGTGTTCCAGGTGTTCAAGAAATGGGGATTGGATGCGGTCACCATCGGACGAGTGACTGACGACGGAATTCTTCGTATCAAGAACCGCGGCGAAGTCTTCGCCGAGATCCCTAACAAGGCGCTCGCCGACGAAGCGCCTGTTTATACCCGTCCTTTCACGTCGCCGTTACGCACCGCCCCGATGGATGGCCCGGAAGTTCACAGTAGTGATTTAAAGGCGGACCTGAAGTCGCTGCTTGCGTCTGGCGATTTGTGCTCGAAGCGCTGGATTTGGGAGCAATACGACCACCAGGTTCGAACGAATACTTTAAGCGGTCCAGGGACATCCGATGCAGCTATTATCCGCATCAAAGAGACAGGCAATTCCGTGGCTATATCGCTCGATGGGAATGGCCGGTATTGTGCCCTGAACCCTCGCGAAGGAACAAAACTCATCGTTGCTGAGTGCTGCCGGAATCTTTCCACGGTGGGAGCGCTACCGATTGCAACCACTAACAATCTGAACTTCGGCAACCCGGAGCGCCCGGAGATTATGGCTCAAATTGTGGAGTCGATCGAAGGGCTAGCCGAAGCCTGCAAGTACTTCGAAGTCCCTGTAACGGGCGGCAACGTCAGTTTATACAACGAAACACTGGGATCTCCGATTCTGCCGTCGCCAGTGGTGGGCATCGTTGGCACTCTGAAAACGGCAAAGCCGGCGGGGATGTATTTCAAACGCGCGGGTTCTTCCGTGATTCTGCTCGGCGGCATCGGCGATTGCAATCCGCGCGAGTTCGGCGGGACACAGTATGCCAAGGTGGTCTCGCGCTCGCTCTGGGGCGTTCCTCCCAAGCTCGACATGGGCTATGAAAAGCGGGTGCAGGCAACCATCCGGGAGTTGATGTTAACAACGGATCTGGTGGAGTCCGCGCATGACCTGGGCGAAGGCGGACTCGCGGTGGCGCTAGCCGAGTCTTCGTTCGGTCCGTCGCAGGTGGGAGCGGCCATTGAACTCGATTCTGACCTGGCACTGGAGTATCTTCTCTTTCATGAAGGTCCCTCGCGCATTCTCTTGTCTACAGCAGCACCGGATCGCGTTCTTGCCCTGGCAAAAGAAAAGGGCGTCCAAGCGCTGGAAATCGGCGTTACACTCGAATGGAGAGTGACGATTCGTAACCGGAATGATATCTTGATCGATTGCCAAGTCAGCGAGCTTAAGGATCTCTGGAGCCACGCTCTCGAAGATCTTCTGCAGAACCCCGTATTGGTATAAATTGATGCTTCACGAAGATCCTTTCGACAAACTCCATGAAGAGTGCGGAGTATTTGCGATTTATGGGCATCCGGAGGCGGCCAATCTTACTTATCTAGGCTTATATGCCTTACAACATCGCGGGCAGGAAAGCGCTGGCATCGCTTCCAGTGACGGACGCAAAATTCACAGCATCCGCAAGATGGGACATGTTGCCGATATCTTTACTCCGGACGTTCTCAACCAGTTGCCGGGTAGCCTGGCGATCGGTCACACGCGGTACTCCACCTCGGGCGACACTGTTGTGGCGAACGCTCAACCCCTGTCTGTGGCGTGCAACAAGGGGCAAGTTGCGGTTGCACACAATGGAAATCTGACAAACGCCATTGAATTGCGAAAGGAGTTGGAAGATGACGGCTCCATCTTTCAGGCTACGAGCGACACAGAGGTTGTTCTTCATTTAGTAGCCCGCTCTCGCGAACGTACTCTTGCCGGTGCTCTCCGCGAAGCCTTGCTGCAGATTGAGGGTGCCTTCTCACTTGTATTTGCAGCGGAAGACCGCATTATTGTGGCACGCGACCCGCGTGGTTTCCGGCCCCTGGCAATGGGCCAGTTGCAGATGTCGGACGGACAGATGGCGACTGTGTTTGCATCCGAGACTTGTGCGTTCGATCTGATCGGAGCCACCTACCTGAACGACGTTGAACCGGGCGAGATGGTGATTGTTGGCCCGGAAGGGATCACGCGGGAAAAATATATAACGCCGCAAGCTCCGGCCCACTGCGCGTTCGAACATGTTTATTTCTCGAGGCCGGATTCGCTTGTCTTTGGAAAACCCGTTGCCCAAACGCGGGAGATGATGGGCCGCTTGCTCGCCCGGCAGCATCCGGTCGATGCAGACGTGATCGTGCCCGTGCCGGATTCGGGAGTGACGGCGGCTTTGGGCTACGCAGCAGAGTCCGGCATCCCCTACCGTCAAGCTTTAATCCGCAATCACTATGTCGGAAGAACTTTTATCGAGCCCTCGCAGGAAATCCGCGATTTTGGAGTGAAGCTGAAGCTTAATCCCGTCCGTCATCTACTGGAAGGAAAGCGCGTCATCCTCGTGGACGATTCCATCGTGCGTGGGACCACCAGCCGCAAGATTGTACGAATGGTTCGAAGCGCCGGTGCTCGCGAGGTACACCTGCGGATTTCTTGCCCGCCCACCATTTCACCCTGCTACTACGGCGTGGATACCCCCACACAGCGCGAATTGATTGCGGCAAACAACACCGTAAGAGAAATCCAGGAGTACGTGGAGGCCGATTCGCTGAGCTATTTGTCTCTCGAATTCCTACAAGAATCGTTACAAGATGCCGATCGGCATTTTTGTTACTCCTGTTACACCGGAAAATATCCGACGCTGGTGCAGATCGATGAACTCGTATTAGCTAAAACGGGCTGCTGCTAAGCGGTGTAAACTGCCGGTTCTTTAACCACTGCGCTGTTTTGCAAAATAGCAGTCCGCAGCTCTTCTGTGAGTTTTCCTCGATCCTTTAATGTCATCTGGCTTGTAACGATCGGTTTCAGAAGACGCAATGTGACGGGGCCGGAGCGCACAACGCCAGTGCCAAATGGCAAAATTTCCCGAGTACCGATTAATACAACTGGAACAATCGGCACGCCCGCTTTAATGGCAATGTAGGCTCCTCCTTCTTTGAACGGCTGCAATACACCATCATGTGACCGGCCGCCTTCGGGAAAAATTAAAAGAGAAATCTTCTTGCGTTGAATGGTTTCGGCTGCCTGTTGCATTACCTTCACGGAGCCCCGGGGATCACCGCGCGGAACGGAGATGTGTCCGGCGCGGCTGAGGTGAGTACCCAGGAGCGGAATCTGAAACAAACCGCGTTTCGCTAGAAAACGGAACTGAACCGGGATATTCGCGACCACAACCGGAGTATCCATAAAGCTGAGATGATTCGCGATGAATACATAGCTTCCGGCGGGATCAATGTGCTCCAATCCTTCAACCCGAACCTTTACACCGCTCGCCGCTAACAGGATTTTTGCCCATACACGAGCAAGCCGTATCTGGATGTTGCCGGTTTCGTCGAAAAAAGAAGCGATAGCGCCCAACGTTCCAAAGAACGTTGTTATCAAAATTATTGCAGGATCAGCGATTAAGAGGCCGCGCAGCCTTTTCATGAATCACTATTCTACGAAATAAAAGATTCAGGGCCTAAGAGGAGCCTCCGGACCTCGCCGACCAGGAAGAGCGAACCAGTAAAGAAGACAACCGCATCGCCTGGAGCATTTCGGGCGCATGTGATTACTTCTCGCACGGTAACAGCAACTTGGGCGTTCGGATGAGGAGCGATCTTAAGAATCGTCTCCGGCCGGAGTGCGCGCGGGAAATCGGGAGCGGTTACGATCAGGCGTTCGGCCAACGGAAAGAGCCTCGAAGTGACTTCATCGATCGCCTTGTCACGCATGGCACCATAGACGATCCAGATGGGGCGATTCCTGTAGAATTCTTCGATGTAATCGGCCAGCGCCGAAGCTCCGGCGGGATTATGCGCGCCGTCCAGGATGAAGTCAGGATTCTGGGATATTAGCTCCAGGCGTCCGGGCCAATGTACAGTCTTAAGCCCGGCCTGAATGGATGGGATCTCTATACCTAGACGCTGGCAGGCGAGGATCGCGGCGGCAGCATTTTCTATCTGATGCCTTCCCCTGAGCGGACATTCGTAAGGCTCTTTGTCAAGTTTGAACGACGATCCCGTGGAATGAGTGGAGATATCAGTAAGCACCGCGTTGGTTGTCCGGATGACGGATGCATCACATTCCTTTGCACGCCTCGCGATAACGGCATCAGCCGAGGGCAACTGCCGCGCCATGACTAACGGAACGTGAGGCTTGATGATACCGGCCTTTTCGAATGCAATCGACTCTAGCGTGTTGCCTAGGAACACCTCATGATCGAATGCAACGGGAGTAATGACGCACAGTTCCGGCGTCACTACATTGGTTGCGTCGAGCCGTCCTCCCAGACCGACTTCGACTACGCTCACATCGCATTCCTCGCGAAACATTAACAACGCCATGGCGGTAACCGTCTCGAAGTAAGAAGGGTGCCCGTCGATTTTTTCTTCCGCGAGCAATCGTTCCGCGGTCTGTTGGACGACTTCGAAAACCTCAGCAAACTGACGGCTGCTTACGGGTTCTCCATTGACCTGAATGCGCTCGGTCGGCTCAATCAGGTGCGGCGATGTGTACAGGCCTGCGCGAAATCCTGCTTGACGAAGAATGTTCGCAATCATGGCGCAGGTTGAGCCTTTGCCGTTGGTTCCAGCAACGTGAATAAATCGGTGGTGGCGCTCCGGATTACCGAGCGCCGCCAACAGGGTCCGCATACGCTCCAGCCCGAACTTGACGCCTACTTTGAGCTCATTGCCGAGGGAATACAGATAGCGAACAGAATCGGGATAGCTCATTTTGCGTTTGGGCGCGGCTTCTTCAAAAGAGGTCTTATCAGATCGTAAACGTCCTTCGCGACCACTTCATTGCCTGTGGTACTGGGATGTATACCGTCAGACTGCATCATGTCGGGATGTTGATACACATCGACCAGCAAGAACGGCAACAGGCGTAAATGGAACTGCTGTGCCAATTGGGGAAACATGGCCGTAAATGGTTTTACGTAATCCGGACCATAGTTCGGCGGCAGCGTGATTCCAGCGAGTACAACCGGGATTTTGGCCTGTCGCAGGCGCTCAATCATTTGTTGAAGATTGTCGCGGGTGGAATCCACCGGGATTCCGCGCAATCCGTCGTTCCCGCCGAACTCAAGAATGACCAGCACCGGATGCGCATTGATTACGTTGTCAATGCGCGCCAATCCGTCGGTGGACGTATCGCCGCTAATCCCTTGGTTCTCCACATGATAACGGTAACCGTGCTGATCCAACAGGTCCTGCAGATTGTCTGGGTAGGTTTTCCCGGTAGCGACTCCTGCCGTCAAGCTGTCGCCGAAGGCCACGATTACCGGGCGGTTGTCCTGCGGCACAGGATTTGCCGCAACGGGCTTCGAATCACTGGCTGCTGGTTGCGTCCCGGTGGAAACGGAAGACTCTGAAGCTGGCCTGGGTTTATCGCTGCGGCATCCGCTCTCTAGCAGTCCTCCTGCGAGACAAGCTGCCAGAATGAAATTGTACAGCCGGTTCTTCACAAGTTTAAGATTCCCATGCCCACGCCTTTGGTTCCATCCGACATTGTAGAAGTGCGTCAAGTTTCTAAGATGATCCGAAGCGCGGCTAGCACTGTTGAAATTCTTCGTGCAGTGACTTTCTCGGTTCCGCGGGGACAGTTCGTCGCCATTATGGGTGCTTCAGGAAGCGGTAAGAGTACTCTGCTGGGATTATTGGCTGGCCTGGATACAGCCACCTCGGGAACAATTGTGCTGGATGGCACGGACATTACGAATCTTGGTGAAGACAAACTGGCCCAGTTGCGTGGCCGGAAGATCGGTTTTGTGTTTCAGTCTTACCAATTGATACCCACGTTAACGGCGGAAGAAAATGTGCTCCTGCCCGCTGAATTGACAGGTCACGTAAACCATCCAGCGGCACGTGCGAAGGAACTGCTTCGGCGCGTCGGTCTAAGCAAGCGCGGCCACCACTATCCTGTGCAGCTTTCCGGCGGCGAGCAACAGCGGGTCGCCTTAGCGCGTGCCTTTATCACCAAGCCTCCCATCCTGATGGCGGATGAGCCCACCGGCAACTTAGATACCGCGAACGGGCAACACGTGATGGAGTTGCTTCTGCAGTTGAATCGGGAGGAAGGTACAACACTGATTCTGGTGACGCACGACCGTCAGTTGGCAGACTACGCAGACCGCGTAATTACACTGCGGGATGGCCGGATCTCAAGCGACGAACTCGTGGCAAGCGCGCAGGAAGCTTAGGCATGTTTACCAGGCGCGCTTCCCATATTGCTTGGCGCGAACTGCGCGCTTCTCCGGCTAAGTTTCTCTTTGTCATTCTTGCCGTTGCCATCGGCGTGGGCGCCTTAAGCGGCGTGAAAGGCTTTGGTTACGCCTTCAAAGGCATGTTGGTGCGGAATGCGAAACAGCTAGTCGCTGGCGATCTACAGGCGCAGACGTGGCTCTTGCCAACGCCCGAACGAATCGAAAAGCTTCAGGCGATCGGCGTGGAATATGGCGGGGTCACGCAAGTGACAGAAACGGTGTCGATGGCCGCTTCTGGCCATGAGAACGTTCCGCAGTTAGTTTCGGTGAAGGCGGTGGATCCTCGCGTCTATCCGTACTACGGAAAGTTGACGCTACAACCGCCCCGTTCATTGCGCGCACTGTTAAGAGACGATTCGACGGTGGTCGTGACTCCCGAGTTGTTGATGCGGTTGAAAGTGAAGCCGGGCGACGACGTCAGGATCGGAGGCATGCCATTCCGAATCGTAGGAACGGTCGTGACGGAACCGGACCGGCTAGCCTCCGGATTCGGCCCGGGCATGCGCATCGTCATGACGCGGGCAGGACTCCAGCGAACCGGCCTGATCCAATTTGGCAGCCGCGCCGCACAGCGATTCCTTTTCAAGTTGAGGCCCGGAACCAACCTCGACGCGATGAAGACTCAGATTCGCAAACTGATTCCGGGCGCTATCCTCAGCGACTACCGTCAGGGCGATCCCGCGGTTGCCCAAGCGATCGACAATACGACGAAATTTTTAAGTCTGATCAGCCTCATTGCGCTTATTGTCGGCTCGTTAGGCGTAGCCATGGCCATGTACTCGCACCTGCAGCAGCGGATGGACACCATCGCGATTATGAAAGCCATGGGGGCACGTTCGCGCCAGGTGATACAGATCTATTTGATTCAGACGCTCTGGCTGGGCATCATCGGCGGCCTGCTCGGGGTAGCGCTGGGGGCGGTGGTTCAGAAGTCGTTTCCGCTGCTGATGCAGCGCGTGTTCGCGTTGCTTCCCGATGTGCCTTGGGACTGGTCGTTCAGCTTGCAAGGCATGAGTTTGGGTATCCTGGCGACGCTGCTATTTACCGTGCCGCCGCTGCTCAGTATCCGTCACGTTCGTCCCGCGCTGGTGTTTCGCCGGAACATGGAGGATGCCAGCGAGGAAAGCCGGAAACGGTGGCGCGACTGGATTCCAAGCTTGGCTGGCGCAGTGCTGATCCTTACCGGGTTTACGGGCATCGCTGTCTGGCTGAGCGACTCCTGGAAAATGGGTCTGTACTTCATGACAGGGCTGGCGGTCGGCATCCTTTTTCTTGCCGTTGTCGCAAGCCTGCTTTTATGGGGCATGCGCCGGATTGTCCGGCTTTTGGGTGGAATTCTGCCGCCGGTCTTGCGGCATGGATTTGCGAACTTATACCGGCCCGGCAATCAGGCGCGTTCGGTGCTGGTAGCGATTGGTATCGGTGTCATGTTTACATTGACGACCTACCTCCTGCAGCAGACTGTTCTGCGTCAGGTACAAAGTGAAGGTCCGGGCCGATCCGGCGACGTGTTTCTATTGGACGTCCGCAAATCATCCGCAGTCAGTAAGTTCATTGAATCGCAGAAGGGCGTCACGGGACGTGTCCGCCTGGTCGGATATATCATTTCGCGCATGCTTTCAAAGAACGGCGTGCCGGCGGATAAACTTCGTCTCTCAGCGGAGCATAGGAGTCATTTACAGACAGTTCGCCTCACCACCGCTAACGCAAAACCGGATGCGCTGGAGATGCGGGAAGGGCGTTGGTGGAGCTCTGAAACGGCGACGCCCCAGCTTGCGGTATCGGAGAATGCCGCGCATTATTATGGGCTGAAACTCGGAGATCGCCTGCAGTTTGACGCAGCCGGTCAGATTGTAAATGCATCCATCATTGCAATATTTCGACGTTCCTCGCGTGCGCTGGTTCGCTACGATCTGGTGTTTCCGCAGGGTGCACTGCAAGGCCTACCGCTGGTCTATTATGGCGCCGTAAATGTAGACCCGAAGGAGATTCCATCGTTAGAGGAGGGACTATTTGAACGATTCCCGACGGTCACGGTGATGAATCTCGCCGATGTCTTGCACCGCATCCAGGAAGCCGTGGATCAGGTGGCCGTAGTCATACGCTTTCTGGCGTTTTTCGCGATTGTTGCGGGAGTTATCATTTTGTCTTCCAGCGTAGCGGGCACCCGCTACCGTCGCGTACGGGAAGTCGCAATCCTAAAGACCCTAGGCGCCACCAGACGCCGTATTACGGGCATCTTCTCCGTTGAATTCTCGATCATGGGCGCCGTGGCAGGAATTGTAGGCGGCGTGCTGGCTAATCTATTCACCAAAATTATTTCGGATAAGTTCATCGAGACCTCATTCGATTTCGACTGGCTTTCGTTGCTCGTGGTGGTACTCATCACGGTAGTGCTGGCCAACGTAGCGGGTTGGCTTGCCAGCGCTCGTATTTTAGGCCAGCGCCCGCTGGAGGTTCTGCGGGGTGAATAAACGAGCGCATGGTGGGAAACTCTAAGGAGGAGTTATTTTATGGACCGGCGCGATTTCTTGAAGACAGGACTTGCTTCCAGCCTGGCGCTTTCTCATTTGAAAGCCGGGGAGACTCTCCCGAAGCGGCCCTTCAACAGCCAAACGAATCTTTCGATTATCGGCTTTGGCGGAATTATCATGATGGGGACGCCGCAGAAGGACTGCAACGATATCGTCTCCAAATCGGTCGAACGCGGCGTAAATTATTTCGATGTGGCGTTTTCTTACGGAGATGGCGAAGCAGAAGAAAAATTGGGAATTGCTTTAGCGCCGTATCGCAAGAACGTTCTTCTCGCGGAAAAATGCGAGAAGCGCGACGGCGCAGGGGCTCGGCAGCAACTTGAGGGATCGTTGAAGCGGCTTAAGACAGACCACTTCGACCTTTACCAATTTCACGCCGTCAGCACACAGAAGGACGTCGACGAGATTTTAGCTCCCAACGGCGCTGGGGAGCTGTTTATGAAAGCTCGTCAGGAAGGTAAAGTTCGCCATCTCGGGTTTTCAGCTCACAATGCGAATGCCGCGATTCGTTTGATGGACAATTATAAGTTCGATTCCATTCTCTTTCCGGTGAACTTTGTGACATGGTCGCAAGGCAATTTCGGACCGCAGATTATGGCGAAAGCGAAAGAGAAAGGCGTTACCCGACTGGCTTTGAAATCGATGGCGCTGACGAAGTGGAAACCAGATGAGATACATACCTATCCGAACGCCTGGTATCGCCCGATTGACAACACCGAGCTTGCTCACAAAGCTCTGCGATTTACCTTGTCGGAAGACGTGACGTCGGCGATTCCGCCGGGAGACGCTCATCATTTCCAGATGGCATTGACGGCTGCCATGCAGTTTCAGCCGCTGACGACGACGGAGAGACACGATTTGCTGGCGAGTGCGGACGGGATCACGCCGATCTTTCAAGCCTAACGTTCTTGCCTAGTCTGCAAAGGCAGGTATCGGGGCGTCGCGGTGTGCGATTTGCGTGACGTCACGAACCGCGCCCCGCGAGGCGCTGGTGGTGAGTGCGGCGTAGGCCAACAATGCCGGCGAAACCTGACGGATGCGATTTGTTGGCTTCCACGCCATCCGTCCCTTGGCCGACATTGCATCACGCCGGGTAGCGAGTTCTTTGGTGTTGATTTCGGCGCGAATGACCCGTGCCGGTATGTCGATGTGAATCAGATCGCCTTCTTCGACTAAAGCGATTGCCCCACCTTCGGCCGCCTCTGGGGAAACATGACCTATGGACAGGCCCGACGTGCCGCCCGAAAAGCGTCCATCGGTGATCAGTGCGCAGGCTTTGCCCAGGTGTTTCGACTTCAGATAGCTGGTTGGGTACAACATTTCCTGCATGCCGGGGCCACCCTTAGGACCCTCATAGCGGATGATGACAACGTCGCCGGCGACCACTTGGTCCGCTAGAATCGCTTCCACTGCGGCCTCCTGGCTTTCGTAGATACGGGCTGGACCGGTAAACACCAGATTGGCGGCATCAACGCCGGCCGTCTTCACGATGCAGCCTTCTTCGGCGATGTTTCCGTAGAGCACCGCCAATCCACCATCTTTGCTGAAAGCGTGCTCCGCGTCCCGAATGGCGCCCTTTTCACGATCGGTGTCCAGATCCGCGTAGCGGCGGGACTGACTGAAGGCTTCGGTGGTCCGTACTCCGCCGGGCGCGGCACGATACAGGGTCGCCACCTGCTCGTCGGTGCTGCGCTTCACGTCCCACTGCTCAAGCGCTGCGCTGAGGCTCCCAGAGTGAACCGTCGGGACATCTCGGTTCAGCAGACCAGCGCGGTCCAGTTCGCCTAGGATGGCCATAATGCCGCCCGCGCGATGAACATCTTCCAGATGAACGTTCGCAACCGAAGGAGCCACTTTGCAGAGGTTCGGCACCCGACGCGAAAGGTGATCGATGTCCTTCATGGTGAAATCGACCCCGGCCTCGTGCGCGGCGGCTAGCAGGTGCAAGACGGTGTTGGTGGAGCCTCCCATCGCGATGTCGAGCGTCATGGCGTTCTCAAAAGCTTCGCGAGTGGCCATACCGCGTGGAAGCGCTGTTTCATCGTCATGCTCGTACCATCTTCTTGCGAGCTCGACGACAGTTCTGCCAGCGCGCAGGAAAAGCTCCTTGCGATCGGCGTGGGTGGCCAGAATGGTGCCGTTTCCTGGCAATGCCAAGCCGAGCGCTTCGGTGAGGCAGTTCATGGAGTTCGCCGTGAACATGCCGGAACAGGAGCCGCACGTGGGACAAGCGGATTGTTCAATCGCGAGAGCTTCTTCATCGCTGACAGAAGCATCGGCTCCGGCAACCATTGCGGTGATGAGATCCACGGTTTTTACGACGTTCCCGCTGATCACTTTGCCCGCCTCCATGGGACCGCCGGAGACGAAAACTGTAGGAATGTTGAGGCGCAAGGAAGCCATCAACATTCCCGGCGTGATCTTGTCGCAGTTCGAGATGCAAACCAGGGCGTCAGCGCAGTGTGCGTTGACCATGTACTCCACCGCGTCGGCGATCAGTTCCCGCGACGGGAGACTGTACAACATGCCGCCATGCCCCATGGCGATGCCGTCATCCACCGCAATCGTGTTGAACTCCTTGGCGACGCCGCCGGAGCGTTCGATTTCCCGTGCCACCAACTGCCCGAGATCCTTCAGGTGAACGTGCCCGGGTACAAATTGAGTGAACGAATTAGCTATGGCGATGATCGGCTTTCCGAAATCGGCATCGGTCATTCCAGTAGCGCGCCAGAGCCCGCGGGCTCCGGCCATGTTGCGTCCGTGGGTGCTGGTGCGGGAACGGTAGATGGGCATAAGGTCTTACGGGGGCTCCGAAGATGCGACTGCATCTCCCGAGCGACTGAACTTAAACTCTATTTAACTATAGTAATTCGGCGGAGCAGGTTTTTTAACGACTGGCAGGGCCCCGCGAACAAAACGTGATTGGCCCGCGCGGTTGCATTGGCAGTCTGGGCAATTGCCGCTGCGAGTTCGTCCACCCAGTTGGCAAATTCTTGGGTGAGCGCATCAGGTTGGACTTTACACGATCACAAGGGAGACATAAATTTCTTGGCTCGCCTAAATGATTCTTCGCCTTGAAGTTAGGTTCAGATCGTGTGAAATCGGTCTTCTGCGATACCCGGTTGCTACAGGGAATGCATTAGCGTGAAGCCGATGAACAAGCTCGATTTGGCCACACGATTAGCAAAAGAGTTTCATCGTTCCCAGGCGAAAGCGGCGGATGATGTGGACGCGTTTGTCTATCACTTGATCAAAGACCTGAAACGGCCATCGGCGGCCGGACAGTCCGTTTCGGCAAAAGCTGAGAAGCCCATTTCGCCCTCGCCGGTGTCCCCAAAGGTGAAGCGGTGAGCGGCACATTGAGTAAACGAACTCTGCTGAAACTGATTGAGCGCTGTCTTCGGGAAGAGTCGGAGATCGATATCGAAGGCTTCGGTTCGTTTCAGCTTGATGCGGAGAATTGTGTTACGTTTGAGCCAAGTAAACGGATACGAGTATTCCTGGCCTACGCTGACGAGGATCGCACGCAGGTAAAAAAGCTATACGCGGAACTGCAAAAGGCGGGATTTGAGCCCTGGATGGATCAAGAGAAATTAGTTCCGGGGCAGAACTGGCCACGGGCAATTGAGCGAGCGATCGAGTTGTCCGACTTTTTTCTGGGATGCTTTTCGCGGAAGTCGGCCGGCAAGCGAGGGCACTTTCAATGCGAACTACGCTACGCTTTGGATTTGGCCGGGCGGGTACCGCTCGAAGACATCTTCCTGGTTCCGCTGCGTCTCGATGATTGTGAAGTTCCAGGCCAGATTGCACGGAAGACGCAGTATGTGGATCTTTTTCCAGACTGGCAGGTTGGCGTTACAAAACTGACCAACATGATGCGCCGTCAAGTGATATTACGGAGGGCCGGACTGAAGCTGGACTGCTAGCCTTTGCTGGACAGCTTTTTCTTTGCTTCGCGAGCCAGTTTGGAATCGGGCGCCACTTGCACGACACGATGGAACGCAGTCTTTGCGGCCTCTTTTCTCTTAAGCTTGTCTTCCGCTTCTCCTAGCTTGAAGAATGCTTCCGCAGACGTCGGATTGTATTTGGTGGCATCGGAATACCGGCCGGCTGCGGCGCGGTATCCGGCGGGCGTACCTTGATGCATGTAAAAGTTGCCTACTTTTATGTTGCGTTCGGATTCAAGCGGGTTGAACGCATAAGTCCTTGGCGCTTCTGATTCATCTTCTTCGGGCGGCAAATCTTCAGGTGGAAGTTGGGAACCCGGCGCTTGGTTTGCGGAGGGCTGCGCTGACTTGTGCGGTTCCCGCTGTGAAGACGCAGATTGCGCCTGTAATAACACCGCCATCAAGGGAATGGCGGTAAGCAAAAAGGCGTAACGCCAACTACGTGTCACAATTAAATTATAGCTGCCATGGAACTTCGAGAGAAAGTAGCGCAGCTTCCCACCAAGCCCGGCGTTTACCTCTATAAAGACGGAGAAGGGAAGGTCCTCTACGTAGGGAAGGCGAAGAGTCTTCGCAACCGCGTACGGAGCTACTTTAACGAAGATCGCTTAGCCGAAGCAAAGACCGGGAGCTTAATCGCGGAAGCGCGTGACATCGATTTTATTCAGGTCGATAACAACAAGGAAGCACTTGCCCTCGAAAACAACCTGATTAAGCAGTATAAGCCTCGTTTTAACGTTCTATTAAGGGACGATAAAACATTTCCTTATATTAAGCTAACCAAGGAGAAATATCCACGCGTCTATGTGACTCGCCGGATATTAAAGGACGGCGCAACGTACTACGGACCTTATTTCCCAGGGAACCTAGCCTACCGATTAGTCCACTTTATTCACCGGCACTTCAAGGTACCTTCCTGCAAGATCGACTTTTCACGCCGGCATACTCATCCGTGCTTGCAATTTCATATCTATCGCTGTCTGGGGCCGTGTGTTGCCGGATTGACCACGGATGAGGCTTATGGTGCGGCCGTTTACGATACGCGTTTGTTTTTAGAGGGCCGTCATCGCGATCTAGCTGACGAACTGGAGGCCCGCATGCAGACGGCTGCCGAAGAGATGCGGTTCGAGGAGGCGGCAAGCCTTCGAAACCTAATGTCGACGGTTCAGGAGATGGAGCAAAAGCAGAAGATGGCAGCCGCCGAAGGGGAGAACACCGACATTTTTGCCTACTATGCCGAGCCGCCTTTGGTTGCTGTGAATCTGTTCCACCTTCGAAACGGCAAGATTGTGGACCGCCGGGAGTTTTTCTGGGAAGACCAGATGGAGTTCGTTCCGGGCGAATTCTTCGAAGCGTTACTGAAGCAGGTGTACTTGAACGAGCCGTTCATTCCAGGTCATATCCACGTTCCGGTAGACTTTGAAGACCGCGATGAACTGGAGGAGTTTTTGGGAGAGCGCCGGGGGAAAAAGGTAGAGATCTCGACTCCCCAGCGCGGCAGTAAAAAGGCGCTGCTGGCTTTGGTGGAGACCAATGCGAAACACAGCTTCGAACAACGTTTTCGGGTGATGAGACCTTCCTCTACAGCCATCAAAGAAGCCCTGCAGACTGCATTGAATCTGCCGGAAGCTCCCCGTCGGATCGAGTGTTTTGACATTTCCCATATACAGGGTACTGACAAAGTGGCGAGCATGGTGGTTTGGGAAGACGGCAAGATGAAAAAGTCGGATTACCGCAAGTTCATTATCCGCACCGTGGTGGGTAACGACGATTTTGCTTCCATGCGTGAAGTGGTAACGCGCCGGTATGCGCGCTTGCAAGAGGAGAAGATACCGTTTCCGGGACTGGTGCTTATTGACGGGGGGCTCGGTCAATTGCACGCGGCGGCAGGGGCGTTGGAAGAGATCAGCGTCACCGATCAGCCTCTAGCCTCCATCGCAAAGCGGGAGGAGTGGATTTATGTCTACGGGCAGGAAGAGGAGCCGGTCATCCTGGAAAAGTTCTCGCCGATTCTGCACCTGGTACAAACGATCCGCGACGAGGCACACCGGTTTGCGGTCACGTTCCACCGGACTCGCAGAAACGCGGCACGTCTTACTTCCGAACTGCACGAAATTCCGGGAATCGGGCAAAAGACAGTGGAAAAGCTGCTGCGGACATTCGGAAGCTTGGAGCGGGTAAAGCAAACCTCAGATGAAGAATTGACGAAGGTCATCGGCAAAGCAGCTACGGTTCGACTAAAGAGCTTCTTCAGCGGCGCGAGGCAGCCGGTAGTAGTAGATTTGGTCCAGATCGAACCACAAATGCCGGTGCTCCCTTCCGGACTAACGGCCCTTGAACAGGCGGAACGCGAGCGCATCGGGTAAACCTGCCGCATTAATCTCGGCCGCTGTCTTCTCCACCGGGTAGTTTACCCGGCGTAACGTCACCGTTTGCTGCACGGAATCGAAGATCGCGTATGCGGCACGTGGGTCGCCATCTCGCGGCTGGCCCACCGAGCCGGGATTGATTAGATACAAGGTGTCTGGAACAATCTCGATCACTGCTTCCTCATGTGCGGGCGGAACTGCGGAGATGTAGCCTACGTGTCGTCGTTGAAGGAAAAATCCACCCTGCAGATGCGTATGGCCGAAAAATGTCAGCGGAAGGTCGAGGTGCGGAAATACCTCAGATGCCTCTTGTGGGCCGGTCACATACTCGTCTTCGTCGCGCGGCGAACCATGGCAGATCGCGAAATGCTCCAGTAATGACGGGCCTTGCGGAAGTTCACGAAGATATGCTGTCGCACTGGAATCTAGCTGGGCCATGGTCCAGCGCGCGGCAGCTTGGGCAATGGGATTGAACCATTCCAGGTCATCGATTCCCGCGACTACTTTGTCGTGATTCCCGCGAATTGTACCCGCACAGTGGGCTTTTACCCACTCCAAAACACGTGCCGGTTGCGGATTATAGCCAACAATATCGCCGCAACAGACAATCTGATCGTAGCCGCCGCCCGCGTGCTCCAAAACCGCTTCCAGAGCTTGCCAGTTTGCGTGAATGTCGCTGAGGATTAGGAATCGCACAGACGTATCAGCGTGATTTCCGGCGGCGCGCCGAGGCGGACCGGTATTCCAATAGTGCCGAGTCCCGGCGTGACGTAGACCGCGGATTGCGGCCTTGTATAGAGTCCTTTGGTGTAGGGTGTAACAAAGTCGGCAGGGTTCAAATTTTCACCAAGTATTTCAATGTTGATCTGTCCGCCATGGGTATGACCCGCCAAGGTCAGGTCAAAACCTTGTTTTGCGGCAACAGGAAAGACATCCGGATTGTGTGAGAGTAGCAGATTGAACTTGCCGCTCTGGACGAGTTTCTCGACCCCCACCAAATACGGAGCGTGACGACGCTGGTAGTCAACGCCTACCATGTTCAGTCGTGTATTGCCGAATTGCAGCTCCGCAGATTGGTGGCGTAAGAAAGTCATGCCTAATTCGCGCGCTTTGGCTTGGGTGTAGTTCTGAACCTTGGCATATAGCTCGTGATTTCCCATGCAGCCCCAGACGCCGTTCGGCGATCGCAGTTTTTTCAACTCGGCAAGGCAGCGGTCGAGAGGGTCCCACTTTGTCGTAATCAGGTCGCCGGTGATAAAGGCAAGATCATGGCGCAAATTATTGCTCTCGTCAACGACGCGTTCCAAATCCTTCGCGCTAAAAAAACTGCCAAGGTGGATATCGCTGAGCTGCAACAATCTCAGACCATTGAGATCTTGCGGCAGATGCGGGATTTTCACGTCAACTTCTTTGACGTGAAATTCTTTTCGAGTGATTACGCCAAAGGCGAGCACGGCAGCGGGCGCGGCGCAGAGAGCGGCGGTGGATCTGCGCAACACCTCACGCCGTTCCGATTGAAACGAGGGCACGCGATCTCTCAGTATCAGCAGCACCTGGATGAGGATCAAACAGAAGAACCAGAGAAAGATGCACGAGTGAACGACTCCGATGGGTGCTGAAGGAAAGGCATCGTAAATTGCAGGAACATTATCTCCGTCCGTCAAAAAGTAGATTGCTAGAAGCCCAATGGCAACAGAGTAATTCAGTTTGGAAGGAATGCGGAGACGTCGCGCAATCAAAATTTGTGATGCGACGCCCAGAAGACAGGCCAGGATTACCGGACCGTCTCCGATGGTCTTATCATGACTCACACTTCTAGTATCGGCAGAGCCGCGCCAAAACTTTAGCGGCAAGAGACAATTCTCCAATTCAGTACAATGCAATACGAATGTCATTGGTTGTCATTGGATCAGTCGCCTACGATGCGATTGAAACCCCCCACGGAAAACGAGAGCGGGCGCTCGGCGGAGCCTGCACCTATATCTCATTGAGCGCCAGTTATTTTACGAAGTCCTCGATAGTTGGTGTCGTCGGTGAGGATTTCGCAAAGGAAGATCGGGAATTTCTGGCGTCGAAAGGCGTGGACTTGGAAGGCCTGGAGCAGGTTCCCGGAAAAACATTTTTTTGGTCCGGTGTCTATTCAGACGACATGAACGACCGGACGACCTTGCAGACAGATTTGAACGTCTTTGCTGATTTTCAACCGAAACTTCCCGCCTCTTATGCCAGCCAGCCGTACCTTTTTCTCGGGAACATCTTACCGGCTCTGCAGCGCGACGTTCATCAGCAGATGAAGAACCTGCGTTTTGTCGGCGGCGACACTATGAATTTCTGGATCGCCGAACAGCGTGAAGAACTGCTCGCCACTATCAAAAGCTGGGACTTTCTGCTGATTAACGACGGGGAAGCCCGGATGCTCGCAAACGAGAATAATCTTCAGAAGGCAGCCAAGAAGATTCTGGAACTTGGGCCGCACACGTTGGTGATTAAGCGCGGTGAGTACGGAGCGATGCTGTTCCGCCGCGACACGCTATTTATCGCGCCGGGGTACCTACTGGAGGACGTGTTCGATCCAACAGGCGCGGGTGACTGTTTTGCTGGAGGGTTCGTTGGCTATCTTGCCGAACAAGGTTTTGACTTGCATCATGACAATGTCGATGTGCGGGAACTTCATCGGGCAGTCATTTATGGATCGGTAATGGGCAGCTTCTGCTGCGAAGAGTTTGGCGTAGATCGCTTCCGTCGACTGGACCGCAAAGACATTGACCAGCGCTTTGACGAATTCCGCCGGTTCACAGCCTTCTAGCTTACGTCTTACCATGGAAGCGGCGAGCGTTTGCCTGTGCCTCACCGTGCTGGCTGCGGCCGCTGCTTCCTGGTTTTTTCATCACGGTTACATCCTCTACTACGGGGATGCCGCCGCACATCTCAATATCAGCCGCAGCATTCTCGATTCGCGCACGCCTGGCTATGACCAGCTCGGCACCGTCTGGCTGCCGCTGCTTCATGTATTGTGCTTGCCTTTCGTGACGGATGACTGGCTGTGGAGCACCGGCCTTGCGGGAACTCTGCCGGTCGCAATATGTTTTGTGATTTCTGGAACGTGTTTTTACCTTGCGGCTCGCTTGGCGTATCATGACGCGCTGGCCGCGTCCATTGTTGTCGCTTGCTTTGCAATGAATCCTAATCTGTTGTACTTGGCATCGATTCCGATGACGGAGGTGGTGTTTTTCGCAGGACTTTCCGTTCTGTTACTGGCGCTTTTCGCTTTTCGGGAGCGGCAGCAACGATATCTCGTCGTCCTCGGCGCGACCGCTTCTTGCGCCATGAGCCTGACACGTTATGACGGATGGTTTCTTATTCCATTTGCCGGGTTCGCCTTTGCGATCTTTGCCCGAAAACAGCGCGCTGCCGTCTTTCTTATCTTTGCGATCCTAGCGAGTTGTGCGCCCGTATATTGGATGGGACACAACTATTGGGAGACGGGCGATGCACTTGATTTTATCCGGGGACCCTATTCCGCGGCCGCGATTCAGGGAGCCCGGCCCTATCCGGGATTTCACGACTGGGCGCTTGCGTTCTTGTACTACTTCAAGGCTGGCCAACTCTGCACTGGGTGGCCATTGCTGCTGCTTGGCGTGGCCGGCCTTTTCTGCGCAGCCCCGCGGAATTCGCTTGCTCCAGTCTGGTTTCTGCTGCTGACTCCTTTGTTTTATCTCTGGAGCGTCCATTCATCAAAGACGCCTATTCACGTCCCACAACTGCCGCCTTACTCGTACTACAACACTCGTTATGGAATCGCGCTCTTGCCTCCAGCGGCCTTCGCGGCGGGCGCAATTGTTCTGGCGTTACCACAACGAATGCGACAATGGGCGCTACTTATTCCGCTCGTCGCAATCAGCGGTTGGCTTGCCCAGCCTGGCCAAGAACATTGGATCTGCTGGAAGGAATCGCAGGTGAACTCCGTGGGCCGGCGCGCCTGGATTGCCGCAGGCGCAAAATTTCTTCGCCAGCACGATCACGCGGATCAGGGAATTCTCACCTTGTCCGGCTCGGGCGATTTAGCAGAAATTTTTCCTAAAGTTTTCGTTCCTCTGGCCGATACATTAAACATAGGGAACGGGCCAGCGTGGCTGGCGGCAATTAGAAGACCTGATTTGGTGCATTCGGAACGATGGGCAATCGCGGCGGAGGGCGATGCCGTGTCGGCGGCAATAAAGCGCGATGGGTATTTGGACTATCGATTGATAGAAAGAGTTGAAGTGAAAGACGAGCCAGCTTTAGAAATCTACGAGCGCCGGGAACGCGGCGGCGAAGCGCTTCGTGAGGCCGCGCAATGATCGAAGTTCCCTTCGTAAAGCTTCACGGAGCGGAGAACGATTTTCTTCTGACCTGGAGTAACGAAGCGCCGTCAGAAAAGTTGCCAGAGATTGCGCGCCAGATCTGCGCGCGTACAACGGGCATCGGAGCCGACGGCTGGATGCTGGTGACAAAGGGCGATGGCTTGTTGCGGACACGTCTTTTTAACTCCGACGGGAGTGAGCCGGAAATTTCAGGCAATGGAACCCGCTGTGCCGCTGCCTTCGGATTGGCGACGAAGACCGTTGCGGGGCCGCTGATCAGGATTGTTACTGCGGCTGGAGAAAAAATGTTGCAGTTGATTAGCGGTGACGGAAGCCGCTTCGTTTTCGAGATGAACATGGGGATTGCTCAGATCGAGGAAGTACGAACAAAACTTCATCTTGAGGCGGGTGAATTCGACGCGACCATCCTAAACGTGGGGAATCCTCAATGTGCAATTTTCGCGGATCGGATTCCGGAACAGTGGCAGGTTGCCGCCGCTGAAGCCGAGAGTCACCGTAGATTTCCGGTGCGTTCAAACGTCTCGTTTGTGCGGATACTCGATCGGCATACGATTGAGGCTGTGTTTTACGAGCGTGGTGCCGGGGAGACCAGGAGCTCCGGTACCGGCTCGACTGGAGCCGCCGTCGCTGCTATCCTCAGGGGTGACGTCGAAAGCCCTGTCGAGATACGGACGCCGGCTGGCAGCCTCCATCTTCGTTGGGCGGATAGTGTTTATTTAACAGGGCCGGCGGAAATCGTTGGCGAAGGAAGATTCTTTCTTGATCTCGGAAACAGTTGAACATACATCGAAGCAGCCGTCGTCCGCTGCAGTTGCATTACGTGAACGAATCGCCAAGAAGACAGCGAAAGTTGGAGTGCTTGGTCTTGGCTATGTCGGGCTGCCGCTTGCCGTTGAGTTTGCGCGAGCCGGTTTTGAGGTGATTGGAATTGACGTACAGCAGAGCAAGGTAGACCAGTTCAACCGAGGCGATTCTTACGTGAAGGATGTCTCAAATGACGTTTTCGCTCCCCTGGTGAAGAGCGGCCAATTACGCGCCACAACTGACTTCTCCGTCATCAAGGAACTGGACACAATAGATATTTGCGTTCCCACTCCTCTGCGGAAGACGAAAGATCCCGACATGAGTTATGTCGTGGCGGCCACCGAGGCGATTGCGGAGCACCTTCATTCCGGCCTGCTAGTCATGCTGGAATCAACCACCTATCCGGGCACAACGGATGAGCTGGTACTGCCTAAGCTGGAAGCAACCGGCCTGAAGGTCGGCCAGGATTTCTTCCTTTGCTTCTCGCCGGAACGGGTCGATCCTGGAAATCCTAAGTTTCAGACGGCGAATATACCTAAAGTAGTGGGCGGTATTACTGCGGAATGCACCGAGACTGGCGCACTCTTCTATCAGCAAGCCCTAGAGACAGTGGTGCCAGTAAGCTCGACACGAGTCGCCGAGATGGTGAAGCTGCTTGAAAACACGTTCCGAATGATCAATATCGGTCTGGTGAATGAGCTTGCCGTAATGTGCAATCGCATGAAGATCGACGTTTGGGAAGTGATCGACGCGGCTGCGACGAAGCCTTTCGGGTTTATGCCGTTCTATCCTGGGCCCGGCCTAGGGGGACATTGCATCCCTATCGATCCGTTTTATCTCTCCTGGAAGAGCAAGGAAGCGGGGATTGAGGCGCGGTTTATCGAACTTGCCGGCTACATCAACGGTCGCATGCCTGAATACGTCATCGAAAAAATACAAGATGCGCTGAACGATGTTTCAAAGCCCGTGCGCGGGTCACGCATTCATATCTTGGGCACGGCTTATAAGCGAGACATCGACGATGTTCGAGAATCACCGGCACTCGACATCATTATGCTGTTACAGCGCCGTGGTGCATTGGTGTCCTACTCGGATCCCTTTGTTCACTCGATCAAGGTAGAGGGCGCAACCTTAAGTTCCGAAGAAATGATGTCTGGAATTGAGCGCGCCGATTGCGTCGTGATTGTCACAGATCATACCGGCATTAACTACGCCTCGGTGATCGAACATAGTAAGCTGATCGTCGACACCCGAAATGCGCTGAAACGATTTAAGTCGGAAAAGATTGTGCGGTTGTAAGACAGAGGAGTTCTATGAACACGCTCCTGAAAGCGCCACCCATAACAACGGAGCAGTTTCTGGCCTTTCAGGCCCCTTTGGGATTCCGGGACGAGCTTATCGAGGGAGAAATCGTCTTGTCGCCAGATCCCAAGCCGTTCCATCACGATGTCGCAGAGCAGGTCTATCTGCTTTTGCGCAATTGCCTGCCGCAAGATTTGTACAAAGTAGGATCCCGGGTAAACATAAAACTGGATCGGGATCACAGCATGCCCAGTCCGGACGTTTTCGTACTTCCGCACGCCGAGTGGATGGAGGCTCGACGGAAGAATACTTATCCGACAACTAGTCCGATATTGGCGGTAGAGGTAATCTCTCCGGCAAACCGCAAAAAGAGAATTTTGCAGAAGGTCGAAATCTACCTGAAAAACGGCTCAAAGACTGTCTGGCTTGTGTACCCGAAGGCGCGCAAGGTGGAGGTATATAGTTCGGGGCAGTCGAACCCCGATATTTACGGAGAAGGAGGCACCCTCAGCCTTCCTCATCCACTTCCGCGGATATCTGTCGCTATTCGCGAAATCTTTGCCGGTCCAGACTGCCCAAAATAGCTCCGGATTATTCCTGCCGAAGCACCGCTGCCGGATCTATATTCGTGCTGCGCTGAGCTGGCAGATAATAAGCCAGCAGCGCACCCGCGACGAGGACAGTTGCGGCAATGCCCAAAGATACTGGGTCTCTTGCCGGAATGCCATAAACCAAGCCCGACATCAGTTTTGCCAGCGCCAAAGCGCCCAAGATCCCGATGCAAACGCCTATGAGTGCTCGAACCGCGCCCTGCCGAAGAACCATGCCAATTAAGTTGTGGCGTTCGGCTCCAAGCGCCATGCGAATGGCGAACTCGCGTCTCCGTAAACTGGTTCCATAAGATGCCACTCCATAAACTCCGATCAGGGTGAGCATAAGGGCGATCAGCGCGAAGATTCCCAGCAAAACCGTATAAAAACGAGGCGTTGCAATCGATTGTTCCACCGTTGCTTCCATGGTTCTTTCGTGTTCGATCACTTGTTCCGGATCGAACCGGTGTAGTGCTTGGCGCAGCGATGAGGCCACCGTGCGCGGATCGCCAAGCGTGCGCAGCACCAGGGTTGCGCCCACAGCCGGTCCGAGATATTGCCGATAATCTTCGTAAAACTCTGGCACAGAGCCTCCGCTAAGCGAACGATGCTGCGTGTTGCCCACGACCCCCACTACTGTCATATCGGGACTCACATGTTGCCCAACAGGATTCTCTCCAGGCCAGAACTTTTGAGCCATTGCTCGATTGATCGCCATAGCGCCCTTATTCAGAGCGGGATTCAGTTTGCTAAAGAGCCGCCCTTGAAGGAGCGGAATTCCCATGACTGCGAAATAGTCGGCGCTAACAGCGTGATAATCGAGTTGGTACGGCGTCGGCGAAAGTCCCGGCAAAGAAAGCTGTATTTGGACCGTAAGGTTTCCCAAAGGCAAATAGCTGGTCAGTGCTGCTTGCTCTACTCCGGGGACGTTCTGCGCCACACGAAGAATCTCGCTGTACCGCCGAGTTAGTTGCTCCCGAGTGAGGCGCGCCGCATGACCGGGCGGTACCATCGCGGTAAGAATGTGGGCCGTGCGAAAACCCGGATCGACATTCGCCAGACGAACGAAGCCGCGAAGCATGACAATCGAACCGGCCAGCAGGATTAACGAGAGAGCAATTTCGCCGATCAAGAGAGCGCTATTGCGCCAGGCGTTGGCACTGGTCGCCCGGCTCTGACGATCAGGCTTGGTGAGCTTGTTTCCCGAAAAAACCAAAGCGGGAGCCAAACCGAAGAGAAGCCCGACGAGGCACGTGAGCAGAAGAGCGAAACCCAACACGGCCAAATCCAGATGTGTCTCTTCTATTCGGGGAATGCCGAGAGAAGCAGGAAGCAACCGAAGAAGGAGGCGATTGCCGCAGTAAGCAAGGCAGACTCCAAAAATTCCACTGAGACCGGCAAGCAGCAGGCTTTCCGTCAAGACTTGAGCGATTAAGCGCACCCGGGCCGCTCCCAGGGCGCTTCGCATCGCAAACTCGCTTTCCCGCGCCGATGCTCTCGCCAACAGAAGACTCGCAACGTTTAGACAGGCAATCAACATGAGAAGGCCGACCGCTCCCAGCAATAACGAGAAGGCGGTGTGATAACTTTCGACATCACGCGTAGCAACATCGTCTACTCCCAGCCCCCAGTTCCGTTCAGAAGCGGGATAGCGGCGCGAGAGAGCTGAAGCGAGTTGGCTTGTCTTCGCTCGGGCTTTACCGACTGAAATTCCCGGACGCAGACGCGCCAGAATAGCGACATCGGTCTGCATGGGATCGGTAACAGGAGTCCTATTAGGCAACCACGCTGCCGTTCCGGCTCTCGGAAAAGAAAACCCCTTCGGCATTACCCCGATAACGACATAGCTAACGCCATTTAAGAAAATTGAACGCCGAAGAATACCAGGATCACCATGAAAATTTCGTTCCCAAGCGTCATACGCCAAAACCGTCGCCAACGGCGCATTGGGCCGAAAATCAGAAGCCAGAAGAGCGCGCCCAAGCATCGGTTTACTGCCCAAAAGAGGAAAAAATTCTTTGGATACATCGCGCACCCACCAATCCGCCGGTTCAGAAACTCCTGATAGCGTCACCGTCTTGAAAAAGCCAAAGGATGCCATGGATTGAAACCATGGGGCGTACCTGCGCAGAAATTGAAGATCCGCAACGGTCAATGCGGGAGTATAGCCGTGTTGAGCCGTTTTCCCGATTTCGACAATGCGATCGGCATCGCGATACGGCAGCGAACGCAAGAAAACCGCGCGAAAGGCGCTGAACATAGTCACCGACGCGCCGATCCCCAGGCTCAACGACAAAACCGCGGTCAGCGTAAAGACCGGCGTCTTTCTCAGTTGCCGCCATCCGTACCGCAGATCCTGTCCGGCGCTCGTAATGGCAGTGAAACTCCTTGTATCGCGGCATTCCTCCTTCCGCTGCTCAACATTTCTAAGTGAGCGCAGCGCAGAATGAAGCGCTTCTTCCCGTGCCATGCCCGCCGTGACATTTTCTTCAATTTGCCGGTCCAGATGGTATCGAAATTCCTCATCGAGTTCCTGCTCCACCTGCTGGCGGAAGAACAGGGAACGAAGCTTAAGGCGGACATAATCTAAGAGTTCCATGCGTCTCCTACTCAGGCCGTTCGCACAATGAGCGAGATGGCGGCCGATAAGCGTTCCCACTGAGCGGTTTCCTGCTCAAGCGCTTTCCGTCCGGTTCTGGTCAGGGCGTAGTATTTGGCCCGGCGGTTATTCTCGCTGACCGCCCATTCCGAACGGATCCAGCCATTCTGTTCGAGTTTGTGGAGCGCGGGATAAAGCGCACTCTGGCCTACCTGAAGCACTTCTCCCGAGATCTGCCGGATACGCTGGGCAATCGCCCAGCCATGCATTGGCTCGTTAACGATGGTTTTCAGAATGAGGAGGTCAAGCGTGCCTTGCAAGAGACCAGTCGGTTTACTCAAGTGTCAGCCCTCAGTAACTGACAACAGTATATACCCGCTTTAGCTACCCTCGCCGTCTTCCGCCGAACCATTATCCAGGCCCATCTGCGAAAGCCGGTAGCGTAGGGCATTCCTGGTGAGTCCGAGGCTCCTTGCCGCCTGGCTTTTGTTGCCGTTGGCGCGCCGGAGAGCTTCACGAATCATCATTTGTTCCCAATGTTCCAACGTTTCGCCCTCGGGCAAAAGCGGAGTTTGCAGGGAAGCGGTGGTGCTTGAACGCCGGGTGGTCTCCAATCTGATGTCGGCGGCTTGCATGATCTCGTTTGGCGTTAGCACCATGCTGCGTTCAATTGTATTTTCTAGCTCGCGCACATTTCCAGGCCAGGAGTGTTCCAGCAGTCGGTCCATGGCCCCGGGGCTCAATTCTCTCGCAACCGAGCCTAGATCCTTCGCCAGCTTCTGCACGAAATGGATCGCCAGGAACGGAATATCTTCTTTCCGCTCCCGCAGCGGCGGCACATTGATAGGCACAACGTTCAGCCGGTAGTAGAGGTCTTCGCGAAAGCGGCCGCCTTCGAGTGCAGCCCGCAGATCGACGTTCGTCGCCGCAATCACCCGAACATCCACGTCGCGTGTCACGTTCGATCCCAGGCGCTCAAATTGGCGTTCCTGCAGTATCCGCAGAAGCTTTACCTGGATATTTCCGGGCACGTCACCGATCTCATCCAGGAATACCGTTCCCCGATCGGCTTGTTCGAACTTTCCAGGCTTGCTGACATTTGCCCCGGTGAAAGCTCCCTTTTCATAACCGAAAAGCTCGCTTTCCATCAAATTTTCGGGTATAGCTGTGCAGTTGATTTTGACAAAAGGCTGATGTATTCGGGGAGAATGCTGGTGAATAGCTCGCCCGATCATATCCTTGCCCACCCCGCTTTCCCCAGCTAATAGTACGGTGGTTCTCGTGGGTCCCACCCGCTCGACAGTGTGGAATATCTCGCGCATCGCGGGGCTGCGTCCAATGATGTTGTCAAACCGATAGCGCCGATCGAGCTGTTCGCGGAGGCGCTGGTTCTCTGCGCGCAGCCACTGCACCGCCATTGCCTTCTGCGCGACCGCTGTCAGGTGGTCGAGCGAGAACGGCTTCTGCAGGAAGTCTGCGGCTCCGCGCTTCATCGCCTCGACCGCGTTTTCTATCGAACCATGTGCCGTCATTACAATCAGGCCCGCTTGGATGCCGCGCGCTTGCAATTGTTGAATGAACTGTAAACCGTCCATTCCCGGCAAGCGCAGATCCGTAATGATGAGATCCGCGAGCTGAACGAGAGGCAATGCTTGTTCCGCGCTGGAAACTCCATCGGTATCGAAGCCGGCGGATTGCAACTGCAGTTCGATAACTCTTCGCAGCTTGTCCTCGTCCTCAACAATGAGGATTCGTCCCGAATTTGTGTTTTGAGAAGTCATTTCTGTAACTGCTCTTCCATCGGCAACTGAATGGAAAAGACAGTGCCAGTGCCGAACTGGCTTTTTACGCTGATTTTGCCCTCATGTTCATCGACGATTTTAGACACTATCGCCAAACCTAGGCCTACACCTTGCGGCTTCGTCGTAAAGAAGGGATTAAAGATGCTTTCCAAGTGCTGCGACTGAATCCCTTCGCCATGGTCTCTTACCGAGATTAGGACGAAGTTGCCTGAGATCTCGGCGTTAACCGCCACTTCCTGTCCGGGCGAACTTGCCTGCAGCGCATTTTGAACCAGGTTAGAGATCGCCAGCAGCAGCAGGTCAGGATCAAAGAAGAAGCTGATATTAGGTACGTGAACGGAGAGGGTTACGTTGCGGATCCGTGCCAATTCCGCTTGGTGACGGGCAAGCGTATCTGCCAAGTCGCGAAGATCGGCTTGAACTGGATGAATTTGCAACGGCCTTGCAAAGTCGAGGAAGCGTGAAATCAATCCGTTCACCCGGTCCACTTCGGTTGCGATGAAGTCGGCCATTTCGGACATCACTTCCGGCCGGCTTTGGGCGGTTTCCTTCGTCAGCATTTCGGCAGAAGCCTTGATGGTGCTCAGCGGATTGCGTAGCTCATGGGCCAGTCCGGCAGTGAGCTGCCCTAAAGCGGCCAAACGTTCACTCCGGCGGAGAGAGGCTTCGGCAGCGCGCAAATTTCGATTAGACTCCGTCAAGCGATCGGCTGCTTCCTGTGTTCGCTTCATTTCTTCGCGCTTTGCCCTTGCTTGCTGAAATACGAGAAACCCGATGATTGGATAAAAGGCGACGCGTAGTCCAATCAGCCGTATATCGTCCGGCAGTAGAAAATCAGCCAAACGGTCGCGCGGCACAAACGCCAAAAAGGACGGATAGGCGACGACTGCAATCGCCGTCACTAAAAGTACGCCGGGAAACTGAAACGCCGTTGCGGCGGATACGACCGGTATCAAAAAGATGGGATAGTAACTGCTGGTAATTCCGTGCGTGTATCCGATCAGGAGATAGCTGAACAACAGTTTCAGCACAAGTGAAGCTCGCTGGCCTTGAGGCGAGGAGAACAACCGCCATCGCGGCTCCGCTATCTGAAAGGCGCCGATCAGTAGCAGTAGGATTGTGGCGTTATAGTTGGTTTCCGGAGTAGTAACGATCAGTACAGCGACAAATAGGAGCCATGCAAAGTCTTGAGCTCCGAAGAGATTTTTCCCTTTAGGTGGCTTCGGTTTATCCAGAAATGCAGTGTCGCTCATCTGTGTCGCTCTATGACAGAATAAGGGAAACCTCACGCAGTCATGAGCAATTCCAATTTCAATCCTCTTGTTTCGTCCGAAGCCGTCACCGCTTCGGACGAAACAAGCTTCGCCGATATTCTTTCCAGCTTCGAACAACAGCACCGTGACGATAGTGATGGCCAGACGATCACCGGAACCGTGATATCGGTGGGATCGGACACGATTTTAGCCGATATCGGCCGCAAAATCGAAGGTTCGCTAGCGTTGTCTAAATGGCACGAGACCGAAGAGGGCGAACCTAAATCCGGCATGCATGTGACGGTTTCGGTCGGACCACGTAACGCCGAAGGGTACTACGAACTTTCCACGATCAAGGTGGAGCGTCCTAAAGATTGGACCGGCTTGCAAACAGCATTTGCCGGGAAGCAGAATATCGCCGGCATGGTGGCGGAGCAGGTGAAGGGCGGATTTCGAGTTGATATTGGCGTCCGCGCGTTTATGCCCGCTTCTCGAAGCGGCGTACGCGATGCAGCCGAAATGCTTAAGTTGGTCGGTCAGGAGATTCAGTGCAGGATTACAAAGTTGGACACGGAGAAGGAGGATGTTGTCGTCGACCGGCGAGTAGTTCTTGAAGAAGAGCAGACACAGCGGCGCGACCAGCGGTTTTCAGGGCTCCAGGAGGGAGCTGTAGTTCATGGAAAGGTCCGAAATGTCATGGATTTCGGAGCTTTCGTCGACCTGGGCGGGATAGACGGCCTGCTGCACGTCATGGATATGTCGTACACGCGCATAAGTAAGGCTGGAGATGCCGTAAAAATCGGCGATGAGCTCGAAGTCAAGATTCTGAAAGTGGACGCGACGACTAAAAAAATCTCGCTCGGCTTAAAACAACTGCAGGAAGAACCCTGGAGCGTCGCGATAAGAACATTTCACGTTGGCGATCGGGTAACTGGAACGGTCTCGCGCCTGACTGACTTCGGTGCTTTTGTGGAGTTGATGCCGGGGGTAGATGGGTTGGTCCATCTTTCAGAGCTTTCGTGGGATAAGCGCGTTCGAAAACCGGGCGATCTACTCAAAATCGGGGATCGCGTCGAGGTCGTTATCCTCCAAATCAATCCAGCCGACCGCAAGGTCGGGCTCGGTTATAAGCAGGTCTTGGGAGATCCATGGGACGCAGTCCCACAGAAGTTCCCCGTGGGCTCAGTCGTCGAAGGACCGGTGACCAACGTAACTGCATTCGGGGGATTTGTGGATTTGGGCGACGGATTAGAGGGTATGGTCCATATTTCCGACGTCACGAACGAAAAGCGTCTGGAGCATCCCAAAGAGAAGCTCACAAAAGGACAGACCGTGAAAGCCGTCGTGCTGGAACTGGACCGGGAACGCCGCCGCATTCGCCTGGGGATGAGGCAGCTTGAGCCCACGACCGTGGACCATTACATTGCCGAACACCGGGCAGGCGAGACGGTCAGTGGACGTTTAGTGGACGTGCAAGGTAGCCGGGTAAAGGTGGAATTGGGCGAAGGAGTGATTGCGACGTGCGTTTTCACGGCTGCGGAGACTAAGCCGGCGGAAGAGCCATCGCGAAAAGCCGCCGACGTTTCGTCCTTGAGCGCCATGTTGTCGGCCAAGTGGAAGCACGGTGGTGCTACCGGCATAAGCACGGAAAAGGAGACTGCTCGCGCCGGGCAGGTTCGAACGTTCCGCATTTCGGCGCTCGACCCGGGTAAGCGGTTGATTGAACTGGAACTAACGAGCTGAACCAACTTTAACGGGCACCCCTGCGAAACCAGACGTGACCAAACGCCGAGTGGCACGTCCATCGCAATAGTGGAGACTCAGGCTGGAATTATCGATAACATAGGGATGCACGGCACGGCCGAGCGGATGAACGAAACAGCCCTGATTCGCGCGGCGCAGCGCGGCGATGGCGAAGCCTTCGAGCAACTCGTCCGATCGTATGACGGGAACGTGCTGCGGATGGCATTCAATCTTCTGCGGTCGGAGGAGGATGCGCGCGATGTGTACCAAGAGGCGTTCCTTCGTGTCTTTCGCAATCTGCCTAGTTTCCGGTTCGATTGCAGCTTCAGCACCTGGCTGTATCGAATTGTGGCCAATCTGTGCCTCGACCAAATCCGGAAGCGAAAAGTTCGCAAGGAGGAAGCCGCATCCATTAACACTGGCGGAGGCGAGGTCGACCGCTTTCAGTTTCTGGCCGAGGGGCGCGCCGATGTGGATCCGCAGCGCCAGCTTATGAGCGCGGAGGTCAGTAATCGAATCCAGGAAGTGCTGGCGAATTTAACTGCTCGTGAGCGGCTGGTGTTTGAGATGCGTCACTTCGGAGGCATGCGGCTGCGAGCAATCGGTGAAGCTCTCGGCGTGACGGAGGAGGCAGCTAAAAACTGCCTGTTTCGGGCGACGCAGAAAATGCGGTCGGCGTTGGGGGACTTTGTATGAACTGCCAGCAAACGCAGCTTAAGCTCTCGCTTTATTTATATGGGGAACTGGAGTTCGCCCAAGAGGAAGAACTTGAGCGGCATCTGGACGAATGCGCGTTGTGCGAACGCGCGTTGGCGCGTGAGAAGGCTTGGCATACATCTGTCAATTCCGAAAAGAAGGATGCTCCCTTCGATCTGCTGGCCAACTGCCGTCAGGGCCTGCGCAGAACTGTCCGCCTTCCGAAATCCGGGGTTAAGACGAAAAGCCTCCCTGGACATTGGGCGGAACTGTTTAGATTCTCTCCGTCAGGCTGGTCTTCTCGACTGGCGCTCGCGTCGTTTCTAGTATTTATCGGCTTCAGCTTAGGACAGTTTGTGAATCGAAATATCGACTTCCCGGGGAAGGGAGGAAGCCTCTCCGAAATGGGATTGCTGAATCCAGATACTTCGCGTATACGGGACATCGAGCCTGGAGGCGATGGGCGTGTACGAATTATCTTTGACCAAGTTCGGCAGCGCCAGGTGGTCGGCCAAGCAGATAGTGGAGAGGTGCGGCGGTTATTGTTGGCCGCAACCAGGGATGCGGCCGATCCGGGCGTTCAGGTCGATTCTGTAAATATTCTGAAAGACCAGAGTGGCGATGACATTCGCGATGCTCTACTGAATGTGGCGCAACATGATTCTAACGCCGGCGTACGACTGAAGGCGCTGGAGGCGTTACAGCGATTTACAGGAGATGCGGCTACCCGGCAGGGAGTGACGTTCGTTCTGGAACACGATGACAACCCTGGCGTAAGATCGCAGGCTATAAATCTCCTGGCTCCGCTAACGGAAAAAGTAGAGTTTAGTCCCGAACTGGCGAATACGCTGGAGGAGGTCATGCGCTCACAACAGGATGACGACTATATAAACATGCGCTGTATGCAGGTGCTGCAAGAGATGGGCGCGCCGGTCCACATCTATTAGGTTTGGCACTATGCGTATTCTCCTCGCATTGGTTATGCTGGCGGCCGGAATACATGTCCAAGGTCAGCCTGTGCAAGCCGACTTGACGAATGCCGGCTCGTCGTCCGTAGTGAGCGGCGGCTACTTGGGCCTTGCTTTGTCGGATATCGACGCCGACCGCGCTAGCGTGTTGAAGCTCCGGGAAGATCGGGGCGTGGAGGTGCTGAATGTAGAAGAGGACAGCCCTGCCGACAAATCGGGCATTCGGCCCGGTGATGTTTTATTGGCCTACAATGGCGAGAAAATTCTGGGTGTTCAGCAACTCGGGCGGTTGGTGCGGGAAACCCCTCCCGGCCGAAAAGTGAGCGTAGAATACTGGCGCGACGGAAAGACGGGCAATCTCTCTCTGGTAACCGGCTCTCTCGCGGACCACAACGCCTTCATGTCACCGGGAATCGCCTCGATACACGGCGTCGCGGTTTTCAATCGACTGGAATTTGACGTTCCCAACCCGGTTCTTCTCTGGAGGAGTTCTCTGTTGGGTGTGGAATGTGAGGCGGTGGATTCGCAACTGGCTGAATATTTCGGGGTGAAGCGAGGAGTCCTGGTTCGCTTTGTCCTTGACGACTCTCCAGCGCAAAAAGCAGGATTCAAGGCTGGAGATGTATTAACCGCAGTCGGCGGCCGACCGGTTGCCACTCCGAGAGACGTGACGGCTTCGCTGCGAATGGATCGGCATGGCGAGAGAACCATTTCAGTGGCTATTACGAGAAATCGGAAACAACTCACCTTGCATGTTGTGCCGCCTCAGTATTCAAATTGATATCCGAAGAGGCCACGACGGAAAGTTAACTGGCCCGTAAGCAAGACCTAAGCCGTATGATCGCCTGCGACTTCAATTGCGAAATGCGGGATTCGTGTAAACCGGTAATGCCGGAAATCTGGCGCAATGTTAGTTCCTCGTAATAGTAGAGGTTGAGTACGGTCCGTTGGAGGTCTGGCATTTGCTCGATCGCACTGGTGAGCAGACCCTCCAATTCGGCCTTCTCCGCAATTTGAGAGGGGGATTCCGTAGCAGCGTCGGCCAACTCAAGGCTGAATTTTCTTTCGTCGCCGTTTGGTTTCCGTGGGCTGTCAATGCTGCCAAGCGTAAGCCCACATGCTTCCGAAAGCCATTCCCGGTACTCGAGAATTGAAACTCCAAGATGATGTGCAATTTCGTCCTCGAACGGTGTTCGCTGCAGGTCCTGCTCTAAGGTGGCAACAGCCGTTTCGATTTCTCTGGCACGCTTCCGGTGTTGTCTCGGCGCCCAGTCAAGCCCCCGAAGGCTATCCAGTACGGCGCCTTTTATTTTGTATTCGGCATAAGTTCTCAGTTTCACATCCTGGCCGGCATCATAGCGGTCAATTGCTGAGATCAGTCCCAAGATGCCCGCCGACACCAGGTCGTCGAGACTGACGGACTGTGGTAAGCGGTCATGAATGCGTCTTGCAATTAAATGTACTTGCTCCATGTGCTCCAAAATCAGCCGGTCCCGCTCGCTGCCACAGGGGACTGGCTGTTGGTGGTCTAATGGCGTATCGCGAGTCGCCACAATTCCTCGGTTCATCAGTTCCATCGCCTGATGAACTCTCGGCTGAAGCTCGCGAGAACTTTATAGTTCGGTACGTTAAGTCGTTATCAGATATTTCCGATAATGGTTGCCTACTGGCGGGCGAGGCGGCTGAAACCAATGGGACCGACGGCGAATTCAAGACCAGATCGTCCGGCGACCTCGATAATTTTGGTTACAGCTTGCGCTTGAAAATCTGGCGCGAACCAGTCCGCTTCATGATGGTAGTCAGCAATTACCGTCGCCGCTGCCCTGGTTGTCGCACCGTATGGTTTGGTCGTGCGTACGTGCAGCGGGTCGCCGATAAGATCCCGTGCGGAGGCCTCGATGGCTAAAGTTGCCAAGCGCTCGGGATCGCACGGCAACAGCGGAGCAAGAGTCGCGTAGACCTCCAGGCCGGTGTTCCGAAGCACACGAATCATCTCAAGACGTTGTGCTATCGGTTCGCAATGCGGCTCATATCTTTGCCGGACTTCCTCGCGATCCGTGGTGATGGAAACACTAATCCGAAGCTTGGTGATCTCTGATACCTGCAAGAGAAGCGATACATCACGCAGGATAAGCGGCCCGCGTGTCTGGACGACAAATACGGCCGGCGGATGTTCAAGGACAGCCTCCAGAATGTCCGGCATCAAAGGCCGCTCGCGCTCGGTAGGTTGGTAAGGATCGACCAGGGGAGAGCAATAGATAACTTGACCTGCCTTGAGCGATTGTTCTAACAATTGCGCTGCATTTGTCTTGAGCGTGGTGAACTGTCCCCAGCGCTCCCAGTCCTCCGGCTGCAAACCGCCGTAGATCTTCATGGTGGGTACATAGCAGTACGTGCAGCCGTAAGTGCAATTCCTGGCAGGGGTGAGCGAGTGTGTAAATCCGGCGTGTTTGAGAAAACCCGAGGTGGGACTCAGGATGGATTTGGCGATGGCTTCTCGAATTTGTGAGGCTGACACTTGGCAGACTGCTCTTCTCCATTATCGTGGTTAACCCTTCGTCATGTAGCAATCCTGTCAATCCTGGCATCAATGGGATAATTGAAGGGTCACCATTCATGTCAGAGACCAAAAACACGACTCAAAAGCTGATCTATTTCCTGTTAGGCGCCGGTTTGCCGCTGGCTGCCTACCTGCTCTGGAGTAAAACCTGCGTGTTCAATACGCGAAAAGAGCATGTGGATAGGGCACATGACATTACTGTAGAAGACAGCTTTCCGGCCAGCGATCCTCCCTCGGCGTGGTGAGTGGGGCTAGCTTTTAAGTCCGTCGAACGCTGCCTCAATTTCCCGTTGCGCTTCTTTGCTAGGCGGAGTTAACGGTAAGCGAGGCGGTCCGCCGTAATATCCGTTTAGATCCATCGCATGCTTTAGTCCGGGAACCCCATGCTTTTCTGCCACTAGCCGGGCTGCGGAGAGGATGCGCTCCTGCCAGTCTCGCGCGGCCTCCTGCTGACGCATGCGAAACGCTTCCCAAATAGTGAGGCAAGCATACGGAAGGGGATTGGCGATAGCCAGTATGGCTCCGGTTGCGCCTAGGTGTATCGCTTCGCAGAAGCTTACCCCGGAACCGGAGAGCACCTGAAAACCAGGTTTTGCTTCCTTGATTACTTCTCGAAGACTTTGGAGATTCCCTGAGCTGTCCTTCATGCCGATGATGTTGGGGTGATGTGACAGTTCGGCCACAGTATCTATCGGAAGATGATAGCCGGTTACGCTTGGTAGGTTGTACAGCAGGACCGGCAGCTTCGACCGGTCCGCCACTGCGCGAAAGAAGAGAGCCTGCGTATCGGGCCGATGCATCTGGTTCCGGTAGTAATGCGGCGTAAGGACAAGCGCTGCCTGGTAACCGGCTTCGGCGGCGTGGTTTGAAAGCAGGACCGTCTCATGAACGCTTTCGCAACCAACACCAGCGATAAGCAACTTTTCCGCGGCGCTTGCCTCGCGTACCCACTCCATAAGTTGGACCCGTTCGCTGGTGGTCAGTAGCGGCGCTTCACCGGTCGAGCCGCCAACAACATATCCGCTGAGGTTGATTTCGTTCAGCTTTCGGACGTTATAGGCGACCTTCGTTTTGTAAAGATGGCCTTCGTAGTCGAACGGAGTCGTGAGCGCGGGAAAAATTCCTTGTATTTTCATGAACGAAAAAGGCCCGCCGACGCCGGTACGCCAGCGGGCCTGGTTAATGAATGTTCTACGTTCTGGGTACGATGAACGTAATGACTAGTGTGTAGAGTGCCAGCGACTCAATCAACACCAGGCCAAGAATAAGAATAACTCTGATTGCCGCCAGAGCACCAGGATTGCGGGCGATCGCTTCAACTGCGGAAGCCGTGGCTTTGCCTTGGCCAACTCCGCAAAAACCAGAAGCAATTCCCATGGCGATATAGGCACCGGCGAGACGAATTCCATTGTCGCCGCCGCCATTCGCGCCAGTTCCTCCTTGCGCAAACATCGGGCTCGCCAGAGCTAACAGAAAGATAGCGAGCATCATCATTTTGTATTTCATTGTTTCTCCTATGAATATGCTTTCAGGAGGTGGTTCGACACCGTACGTTGGGACGCCGGGCGCTCACACTGAAAGCGGATAAGGCCTTAATGCTCGTGCGACACGGCTTGTCCGACGTAGATCATCGCGAGCAGCATAAAAATATAAGCCTGCAACAGCGCGACAAAGAGGTGCAGGCCGATGAATATGACGGGAATAACAATCTTTAGAAGACTTAAAAAGGTGATGTAGACCTGTTCGCCCGCAAACATGTTCGCATATAAACGAACGCTCAAGGAGAGCATGCGGCTGAAGTGAGTGAATATCTCAATGGGAATCAGTAAGGGCGCGAGCCACACCAGCGGACCGACAAACTGTTTAAAATACCCCAAACCGTTGGCCCGAAGCCCGGCGGTGTTATAGAACACAAATGTCGCGACCGCAAATCCAAGCGTCACCATGGGATACATAGTGGGCGAATCGAGGCCGGGAATCAGCCCGAGTAGGTTTAAAAACAAGACGCAGAAAAAAATACTGCCGAAAAAGACGATATAACGCGGCGTTTGTTCTCCTACAGCGTCTTCCGCCTGCGCGTAAATGAATTCGTAAGTGACTTCCAGAGTGTGCTGCAGATTTCCTGGCTTGTCGACAGAGAGACGGGCCCGTACAATCGCAAAAAATATGACGATAAAGAAGAAGACGAGAATCTCGCAGACCATCCAGTCGCTCCACGGGCGATTGTGATGAGCAGCGGGCCGTCCAATGGCATCTAAAAAGCCATTACCGGGGGCATTTAGAAGGCGATTAAACAGCGCAGTGATCCAGAGTTGATGTTGCATTTAATGGCTGGAGGCACGTCGGAATAAGCTTTGAAGTAATTCTACGATCAGGGCCAATAGTACAGCAGCGGTACTGGTCAGCAGGCCCCAGACGACAGTCAAAGCATTGACGTCCAAAAATTTGACTATAGCATAACCACTAGCCAAAAGAACGAAGTAGCGAAGAACGAACAGCGCCGGCTTCCACGGTTTGCGCCGTGTCTCGCCTGGGGCGATTGCGCGGGTGAGCCAATCGAAGAGCCACAGGTTACCGATCGAACAAGCCGCGCCAAACGCAAATCCCAATGCGGCGCCTGGCCCCTGTACAGCGAAATACGAAACGAACCCAATGAGGCCCAATATAATCGTCAACTGGTAAAGAAGGCGGACGGTGGTTTCATAGCGTTTCATGCCGGCGGTCCTTTCTTCTTTTCGTCACGCGAGAGCTCACGCATAATCTGCGAGACACCAGCGATAAGACCCAATAAAATACCAACGGCGCGCAGGATTGGAACATGAAAAAAATGATCCCCTAGCGCGCCTAAAAAGTAGCCGCCCATTACAGAGGCGGGTAGCGTGAGGGCTAGTGAGATATACTTTCCGAGCCATAAGACCGATTTGGTGGGCTTCACTGCCATGTTACGAAACGAACCCAATGTAACAGGCTGGCTTCGTTTCGTAAAATCGACCGGCAGCTAAGACCTCATTCTGTAAACCCGCCTCCGGAAACTCCGTCTTAAGTAAATGGAGGCAATGAATTCAGATATGAACCGGAGAAATAATTTATTTCAATTAGGAGCTTTGCTGCTCCTGCCGCTGTTTGCTGTGGGAGCATCCGCCCAAAGTTCAACGTCGTCCACTTATACAAACGGCCAAGGCGATCAAGTAACCACAACGCGGTCGGGCTCGCCTGGGGACCATACCACCAATCGGACTGTCACCAGCCCCAATGGTAAGACGTACAACCAGAACACAACGGTTAATCACAGCCCTGGCGATTATTCGCGCGACACGACCACGACCGGCCCAAATGGAAAAACGACAAATTACCAGAACAACGCGACCTCGAGCAATGGGCAATACAACGACACGAAGTCGTTTACCGGGCGCGCTGGAAAGACGGAGGCGAAGCAAACGACGGTCAGTCATAGTCCCGGCGATTACTCCCGCAACGTCACCACCAGGGGGCGGAATGGGAAAACGACCGATTACCAGAACAACGCCACTTGGGGCAACGGACAGCACAACGACACACGGTCCTTCACCGGTAGCCAGGGCAAGGCTAGAACGCTGCAGACTACCCGAAGCGGAGGAGAGGTAACTAGGAGCTTCACTGGCCGACAAGGTCATACCCGAAGCCGGACTCATCTAGCATTCCGCCGCCGTCGCTAATCGCCTGGCCAGAGGACTTGATTACATGAATGCTCGCTGGAAATCAATGCTTTCTGAAACTCGCGTAGTTGCTGTGTTTGCGTTTTGGGCAATGCTCGTTGCCGGTGTTTGGCCGGCACCGGCGTCGGCCCAAGGGACTGCCGGCGATGCTGGGATTCACAAAATTCGTCACGTGGTTGTCATCATGCAGGAGAACCGGTCCTTCGATCATTACTTCGGAACCTTTCCCGGGGCTGACGGGATTCCGATGCGTGGCGGTATTCCAACAGTTTGCAATTCCGGTCCCGATTCGACGACCTGCGACAAGCCTTACGTGACACATTTGGATATCAATGGCGGTGCGCCGCATTCTTCCAAGGCTGCCGCTCAGGCGATCGATGGCGGAAAGATGGACGGCTTCGTTGCCGTTGCCGCCGGCAAGAAAAGCCCCTGCAGGAATGCTACCGACCCAAATTGTAACGAGGACGGCGGCGCAGGTCTGAAGCGCGTCATGGCCTATCACGTCCAGTCGGACATTCCCAACTACTGGGCGTATGCGAAGACCTACGTGCTTCAGGACCACATGTTCGAGCCCGTCGCTTCCTGGAGTCTGGCTTCGCACCTCTACATGGTGTCCGGCTGGTCAGCCAAGTGCTCCGATCCCAACGATCCGGAGACCTGCCAAAGCGATCTCGCACGGCCAAAACCCAAGCCCGATATCGAAACGCCCTATGGGTGGACGGATCTGACATGGCTGCTCAATCGCAATCATGTGTCCTGGGCCTACTACCTTGATGGCGGTCCGATGCAGAAGGGCAGAAAACAAGACCGGCATACGGTTAACAGGGGTGTTCCGGAGATCTGGAATGTCCTTCCGCAATTCAACGATGTGCATCAGGACAATCAAGTCGGCAATGTTCAGAACCTCGACGCGTTTTATAGCGCATTGAAAGCTGGAACTTTGCCGGCAGTGTCATGGATCACTCCCAACTCGCGGGACAGTGAGCATCCACCGTCTCTGGTCAGCGTCGGCCAATCCTACGTAACTCACATCGTCAACCAGGTCATGCAGAGTCCGGAGTGGGACAGCACGGCTATCTTTCTCGCCTGGGACGACTGGGGCGGCTTCTACGACCATGTAACACCTCCCGGCGTCGACACACTTGGCTACGGTATCCGGGTGCCGGGGATCGTCATCAGCCCCTATGCGAAGCGCGGTGACATCGATCATCAGACGCTCAGCTTCGACGCCTATCTCAAGTTCATTGAGGATGACTTTTTGAATGGACAGCGGATCGATCCTAAGACCGATGGCCGTCCGGACCGGAGGCCGGACGTGCGCGAGAATGCACCGGTTCTTGGAGACCTGATGCGCGATTTCGACTTTTCACAGCAACCAAGGCCACCGCTCATCTTGCCAGAACATCCACAGACCACGCTGATCGCTCCGGCATCGCCCTAGGGAGTAGGCGCTCATCGCTCCCACCTGTAACATAGAGGCTCCGAAGGAGTCAGACGGGTATGGCCGAAGATAAGTATTCAGACGATCACAAAAGACTGACTGATCTGATGAAAGAGTTTAAGTTCGTCATGTTGACGACCGCAGGAGCCGACGGTTCGCTCCATAGCCGCCCGATGACAATGCAGCAGCGGGATTTCGACGGGGATTTATGGTTCTTTACTTCTGCCGACGCGCCAAAGGTTTGGGAGGCGAATAAAGAACATCAGGTCAATGTCAGCTTTTCCGATCCACATCAGAATACGTACATTTCGGCTTCTGGCGTCGCCAATTTGGTGCGAGATCAAAGGAAAATTGAAGAATTATGGAAACCGGCCTACAAACTGTTCTTTCCGAAAGGACTGGACGATCCGGAATTAGCATTACTGAAGGTAAATGTCGAAAAGGCTGAATACTGGGATTCGCCCAGTTCAATCGTAGGTCGTACATTCAGTTTTGCAAAGGCGCTGGCGACGGGGAAGACTAGCGATCTTGGCGACCACGCGAAGGTCCAATTATGAAGTACTAAAGTCCTCTGAACTCGATCAAATCGCTGCAGCATAGACGCCGAACCTGCGGCATCAAGTTTGCGAAGCCTGATTACGGCAGAAACGTCTTGATGCCGCCGATGGCGGCCTTTCTTGCTGCCTGCCGCCAAAGCGATTTTGGCGATTCGTCTTTTCGGGGCATCGCGGAAGCCGCCGTGTAAAAAGTTTTCAGCCGAAGCGTGGCTGCGGTCCAGCTCCAATTTTCAGCTTGTACACGCGCCTGCCTCCGCACCGATTCGCTCTGGGCCGGTTTTCGCAAAATTCCTGCTACGACCCGAGCCAAATCGCCTGCGCTCTTCGGGTCAAAGAGGTAGCCGTTTATGCCATTCTCAATCACGTCGGTTATGCCCCCAGCGTGAGCTCCAATAACGATGCTTCCGGCCGCCATCGCCTCCATTAAAACGAGCCCAAGGGTTTCAGTCTGCGAGGGGAGAATGAGGGCGTCTACCGAGGCCATCGCTTCCGCTAAACGCTGTCCGGTCAGATAACCAGCAAAGAAAGCGGGCAATCCGGAGAAGTACTGTTCAAGTCGCTGGCGGTGTGGTCCGCCGCCGATGATGGCTATGCGCGATCCTGCAACCGCTTCCAAAACTGTCCTCAGCTTTTCGATTTCCTTCTCCGGAGAAAGCCGGCCGACATATAAAAATAACGGCTTGCCGGATTCGCCGCCGCTCAGCCAGTCCCGCATTGGCTGCGATCTGAATCTGGGGTGGAAGCACTCCGTATCCACTGCGCGCGGCCAAAGATGAACTCTCTCCACTCCGTGATCCATCAACTCCTGCGCCATTACTGTGGAAGTACACAGATTCATGTCGGCGCGGTTGTGGCGAAAGCGCATCGCCTTCCATACCAATGGCTCCACTGCTCCGAGCCCATAGTAATGCAAATACTTCGGCAATCGGGTGTGATACGACGCGACGAGCGGCAGCCGCAAAACGTTGCTGTAGTATAGCCCTGCTATTGCCAAACACACCGGATCAGCAACATGGATGATATCGGGCTTGAAATCGACTAACTGACGTCGCATGGAAGCCCTCGGCAGCGAAAGCGTCAGCTCTGGATAAAGAGGAAATCTGCTGCCCGGCATTCGCACAATTTGCGCGCCTTCATATTCAGTGATGCCTTCCCCGGGCGCGAACACTAATACTTGATCGCCCTGCTTCTGGAGCTCCGAGATGGTATAGCGCAGGCGAGTGACGATGCCGTCAATTTTAGGAAGGAACGTTTCGGTGAATAGGGCGACTCTCATCCGTGTTCACCGAAGATGCGTTTCATCATGTGGCATTTGTAAATCCATTCCAGCGGTTCATGCCAGGCAACTCGAAGCCAAACTGATCAAGAGCCCGGGCGGCGATATAATCCACGACCTCGCTCAGATTTTTGGGCCGGTTATAAAACGCAGGAACAGGTGGGAGGATTACGGCGCCCATACGCGTGAGGGCAAGCATGTTTTCCAGATGAATTTCACTCAGAGGACTTTCACGAGCCAACAAAACAAGCTTGCGCCGTTCCTTCAAGGTGACATCGGCAGCCCGGCTGAGGAGTGTGTCGCTGAATCCTGCGCGAATAGACGCCACCGTTTTCATACTGCAGGGCGCGACGACCATGCCGCCGGTCTTAAACGAGCCGCTGGAGATGGGAGCAGCCTGATTGTCCTGATGATGAACCACTGTGGCGAGCTTTTCAACGGTTTCCAGACTGTAGTCGGTCTCATGCGCGAGCGTTACGCGAGCCCAGCGACTCATAACGAGATGCGTCTCGACGTCGAGAGTTCTCAACGCTTCCAGAATTCGAACTCCAAAGATGGCACCCGATGCTCCAGTGATCCCGACAACAAGACGCATACTATTCGGCGGCCCGACTTGCATTTTCGAGTTCCGCAAGCCGGCGCTCGAGCGTGCGAACCGTCCTCAAGAGGTCCGGAATTTTCGGGTAAGCCGCCGACGCACGGAGCCATTCCCGGCGGTCGAAAGCCGGCGAGCCTGCAACGATAGCTCCCGCTGCTACATCACCCACTAATCCGGCCTGTGCCCAGATCACTGCGTTCTTGTGGATGGTGAGATGCCCTGACGAGCCTGTCTGGCCTGCCATGATGACGTTGTCCTCCAGAGTGGTGCTGCCGGCGAGACCAGCCTGACCGCACAGGATATTGTCTTCGCCAACAATGCAGGCGTGTCCGACCTGCACTAGGCTGTCGATTTTTGCCCCGCGCTTGACGCGAGTCTCGCCGAGCGATGCCCGATCCACTGAGGTAAGAGCCTGAATCTCCACATCGTCTTCAATCACGGTAATACCTGACTGAGGAATTTTGAAGTGCGTGCCGTCCTTTGCTTTTGCAAAGCCAAAGCCATCCCCGCCGACAACTACGCCGTTGTGCAGCGTGACGCGATGGCCGATGCGCGTGTATTCTCGAACCGAAACATGCGAATGCGCTGTGAAGTTGTCTCCAATAGAACAACCTTCATAGATAACGACATGTGGATGCAGGGTGACGTTCGCCCCGATTGTGACGTTTGCGCCGACCACCGCGTAGGCTCCAATGGAGGGGGTATCTCCAATGCTCGCGGTGGGGTCGACTACGGCAGTGGGATGAATACCGGACGAAGGTTTGGGCGCTTGATAAAAAAGACCGAGTGCGCGAGCGAAGTCATGGTACGGATTTGCCGAGACAAGAGTAGCGGCGGCGGCATTTGTAAGCGGTTCGGCAGCAATTACGGCAGCGGCATGAGTCGATTTCGCCTTCGACGCATACTTTATGTTGGCGAGAAATGTCATGTCGTTCGCGCGCGCTTGGTCGAGCGTCGAGACACCGGTAATCACGATTGATGGATCTCCAGAAAGGTGGCAGTCAAGCGTTTTGGCCAGCTCGCCGAGTGTAAAGGATGGCATGGTTTAACCGGCAGTGAACCACGCGACAGTGTTGATAATTACGCTCAAACTGTTGCCCTATTTAGCGATGGCGGCCATCATGGCCGGTGCATAACGCTCTCCTGAAGCGGCACCGGGCTCAAAGATTGCATCGATTTGTTCGAGGTCGGCCGGGGTGAGCTTTATAGCGAGCGACGCAACATTCTCTTCCAGATATTTACGACGTTTGGTGCCAGGGATGGGAACGATATCGGCGCCCTGTGCGTAGACCCAGGCGAGTGCGAGTTGAGAGGGCGTGCAGCCGTGCCGGCGCGCTATTTCGCTGACCTTCTCGACTAGTTGTAAGTTTATTGCAAAGTTTTCACCTTGGAAGCGCGGCTGATTACGACGCGTGTCATCTTCAGGAAGATCATCTATCGACTTGATTTCACCACTCAGAAACCCACGGCCAAGCGGGCTGTAAGGAACAAACCCGACTCCTAACTCGCGACAGATCGGGAGCACGTCGTTCTCCACGTCCCGGCTCCATAAGGAAAACTCGGTCTGCAGAGCGGTGACCGGATGAACTTGCGCCGCCTTCTTTAACGTAATTGGACCCGCTTCGGAAAGGCCGATATAGCGGATTTTTCCCTGTTCGAGGAGGCGAGACAGCTCTCCAACTGAATCTTCTATCGGCACGTTAGGATCGACCCGGTGTTGGTAGTACAGGTCAATCACATCAACTCCCAATCGCCGCAGACTAGCATCGCAAGCCTGACGAATGTAATCCGGGCGACCGCAGATGTCGCGCGAGGCGGGATTGCTCGGGTCCCGCACGAAACCGAATTTGGTGGCAATGACCACTCGCTTACGATGGGGCTTCAACGCTTTGCCGACCAGAGCCTCATTTGTGAAGGGGCCATACATATCGGCGGTATCGAAGAAGGTGATCCCGAGGTCAACGGCTTGGTGGATGGTGGCGATAGATTCACTCTCATCGTTCCGCACGCCATAGAAGTCCGACATGCCCATACAACCCAGCCCTTGCACCGATACTTCTAGTCCTTGCGATCCAAGCTTTCTCGTTTCCATCCTGAGTCCTTCTCTTCATGATAGGAGAGGGATTAAGAGTTAGCTCCAGCGAGACCGCTTTCGGTCATTTTAAAAAGCGAAATAATGTGTTTTACCCTATATGAATAATGTCTTTCCTCTCAACCGAGACCAAGCCGGGAATTCCTGAGATCAATACTAGACAGGAATTCGATACCCGATTGGCTGACGAACTCGTGGTGATTTTTAAGCACAGTAGTGCGTGCGACCGCAGTTGGGCTGCTCACGAGGAGATGGCTGACTTGCAACGGGATCAGCCAAGTGTGCCTTTGTATTTGGTATCAGTGCTCGATAGCCGCGAGGTTTCGCGGTATATCGCGACGGTCAGCGGTGTCGAGCATCAATCTCCGCAGGTAATTGTTTTCCGCAAGGGAAAAGTGATTGGATCTGCCTCGCATCTTGCCGTGACCGCCGACCTTGTTACTTCAATTATTCAGAGGGCCTAAGGAGCCATCGCTATTGTTCCGCGACTATGGGATTCCGAAGTTCGCCAATACCGGAAACCCTTACCACGACCTCTTCACCAGGTTGAAGAAAACGCGGTGGCTTCCTGGTGAAACCAACCCCAGCGGGAGTACCGGTCGAGATAATATCACCGGACTCCAGTGTAAAGACGCTTGAAAGGAATGCGATGAGCTCCGGAATTTTGAAGATCAACTCTCGTGTGTTCGAGCGTTGGAGAGTCTCTCCGCCGATATCTAGCTGGATGTCGAGGTCGTGCGGATCTGCGATGTCATCGGCTGTTGTGATCCAGGGGCCAATAGGCGCGAACGTATCAAACGTCTTGCCCATCAACCACTGCGTTGTCGCACGCTGATAATCACGAGCACTGACGTCGTTCACGATGGTGTAGCCGAAGACGTGATCTTTCCAATCGTTCGCGGCAATGTGGCGGCCTCCTCTTCCAATAACAAAGGCTAGTTCGGCTTCGTAATCGGGCGCTTTTGAGACCTTAGGAAGGATGATATTGTCGCCAGGGCCGATAACTGCAGTCGCAAATTTGTTGAAGATGGTGGGAACGTCTGGAATTTGTGCTCCCGTTTCTATGGCATGATCCCTGTAATTCAGGCCGACACAGATCAACTTGCCTGGCTTTGGAATGGGTGCGAGTAGTTTAACTTGATTCAAAGAATGCTTCGCGTTGCTGGCCTGTTCGAACAGGAAGTTTTCCGCTTTCGCAAGCCCTTCTGGTCCTGACTCGATGAACGCGAGCAGGGAAGGGAAGCCGAGAGGGGAGAGGTCCAGAACAGTGTCGCTGCCTGTGACAACACCGGGACGGGGAGCCTGACCGCCAGAAACAAAAGTGACAAGACGCATGCTTGCCATCTTGCCTTTTTCAGGCGGCGTAAAGCAAGCAAATGAGCGAAATGGTAATGCGTTAGTTTGAATCGACAGGCTAGAGAAGTTGGAAAGTCAGGAAAGGAGCCTCGGAATGAATGACTCACGGCTTGGGACTCTCCTCGGGGAACTCGCGGATGGGCGCACAGACTTGGTGTTCGACCTCTTAGCGGAAGGTCGTCCCGTCGAGACCAAAGATCAGGACGGAGTCTCCTTGATTCAGCATTGCGCCTATTACGGAGATGTCAGCGCCATGAGATTCCTGCTCGCTCATGGCGACTCGCTGGACTCGCTTGGAGAGAACTTAGGTCTGAATGCAGCTTCGTTCCACGGGCATTGGCGACTTTGCCTGTTTCTTCTGGAACGGGGAGCGAATGTCAACCAGGCATTAGCCGATACAGGAGAAACGCCGTTGCATGCAGCCTTATGCAAGACCGAACGCATGGTGTACGACCGCGTCCTGAAGGTACTCCTGTCACACGGTGCAGACCCGAATCGCGCCACGAAGGAAGCGGTCGAAACAGGGGGATTTATGAGGGATTGCCGAACCAAAGGTGAAACTCCGCTGCATCGCGCCGCTGCCTTTGGCGATGAAGAAACGATCAGGCTATTGCTTAATGCGGGAGCGATCATCGATGCGAAAGACATGAACGGCGATACCCCGCTTGGATGGGCCAGTTGGTATCTGCGGCCAGTCTCCATCCTTCGGCAGCTTTGTTACGGAAGCTTCAAAATTCACCCTCAATACCGGGAAATGCTGGCCAACCTATCAGGTACGCCTCACGTTTGAACGGATACAGCAGAAGCGGAACAGCATTGTCGGCGGGCCCAGTCTTCTGCGGCAAACTGAAGTTACAAAGGAAAAGGGCGATTCGCTGCGAAATCGCCCTTTTCTACAAACGTTCCTTAATTACGCTATTGAGACTTTTTGAACTTTGCCATTGCGAATACAAGACGTACATACCTTAAGACGCTTGCCCGCGCCTTTCACCACAGCATGAACACTTTGCAGGTTCAAGTTCCAACGACGCTTGGTTACGTTATGGGCGTGGCTGATCCGATTTCCGAACTGCGGTCCACGACCACAGATTTCACAAGTTTTTGCCATAAAAAAACACAATTCTGCCCAGCAGGATCCGAGCAAATAAACTATTAACTTAACAGATGGCGGCCACGATTGGCAAGAAGATGAGCAACAAGTAGGCTTAGCTGTTCGGTGATCCGACTGTCAGTTCGTTATCGACGTTCTTCACGCCTTTGACCTTCTTCGCTATCCTGGTGGCCTTTGTCTTGCCTTTTTCAGTATCCACACGGCCTTTTAAGATAACCATGCCATCCTTCACGCTCACGTCCAACGCGCCCCCCTTGACATCGGCATCGCCAGCTAAACGAGTTCGCACTTTGAAGTCAATCTGGTCGTCAGAGCTGCTTGCCTTCTGGGCAAACGCAAAGTTGGTTTGCGCAATGGAGCTGCAACATAACAACGCGGCAATCGCGGCAAAACGTTTCATCTATCCTCTGAGCCTACCATCGAGCGCCAATCTACTGCGTTAAGAAACGTAGGATCTTCCCGCCAATTCTCCTTCACTTTGATGAACAAAGACAAGAACACCTTGGTTCCTACTAGTTGCTCGAGTTCGCCCCTGGCCTCCGAACCTATTTTCTTAAGCATCGATCCCCGATTTCCGATCAAGATCGCTTTCTGTCCCTCGCGTTCAACATGAATTGTAGCCGCAATTTTCGTCAAACGCGGTGTCGCTTCCCAGGAGTCGATCAGGATCGCGCTGGCGTGCGGTACTTCCTCCCGCGTAGCCCGTAGAATGCGCTCGCGAATAATCTCCCCAGCAAGAAAACGCATAGGCTGATCGGTTAAATAATCCTCAGGAAAAAGCGCCGGCCCTACCGGTAAGTATTCTCCAATGATGCTCTTCAACTTGTCGAGACCGTCTCCCTTGTGCGCCGAAATTGGAACGGCATCGGCGAATGGAAACAGTTCTGTGTAGCGTTGGATCAACGGCAACAAAAGACGCTTATCATCCACGCGATCAATTTTCGTCAAAACGAGCAGAGCCTTGGTGTTCTTGCCAAGCGCACTAAGCGCATGCTCATCTTCCTCCTTAATGGGCTTTGTTGCGTCTGCCAGATAAAGAACAAGATCGCGATCCTGCAAGGCGCCGCGAACAGTGTCCATCATGCGTTTATTGAACAGCGTATCGGATTTGTGGATGCCTGGCGTGTCGATGAAGATGATCTGGCAATCACGCGACGTCAGAACGCCTTGAACGGATGTTCTGGTGGTCTGCGCTTGGTAGGCCGTAATCGCCACTTTTTCACCCACCAGCGCATTGAGCAGCGTTGATTTCCCGGCATTCGGCCGGCCGGCAATGGACACAAATCCGGCTTTGTGGGTAGTGGTAGCCGTTGCCTCGTTCTGCTGCGTAGCCGAATCAGCCTGCGGCAGCTTGCCAGCAAGTTCGGCCTTTTGACGTTGGTTCTTATGCGAACTGTTTTTATTGTGTCTCACGTATTTACCGCGATGGCGATAGGCGTATTAACGCGCGATATTCGGACTTCCTCCACGCGCCGCTCATTGCTCGCCAAAACGTCAATTCTGATGCCCTCCCGTTCCACCGACTCACCCGCTTGCGGAACATGTCCAAGCCATTCCGTGACCAGTCCGCCTACTGTGGTTGACTCGGTGTCATCTTCAGGACGAAACTCCAGCAGGTCATGCAACCGGTCGAGATCGAGGCTTCCCGGTGCGACGAAGGTGCTGTCCGACTCGTGACGCACGTCCCTTCCAGGCTCGTGCTCGTCACGTATTTCTCCAAGAATTTCTTCGACCAGATCTTCCATCGTGACAAGGCCGGCCGTGTTGCCGTATTCATCAACAACGAAAACGATATGCGAACCATCGCGCTGCATGTCACGCAGGAGATCGCTTACTGGCTTCGTCTCTGGAACAAGATGAATCGGTCGAATTAGATCGACCAACTGCTTACTCTGCCGGTCTTCCGGATCGAGCTCAAACATGTCCCGTACATGCACAAACCCAAAAACATTATCGATGGTGCCAGAGTAAACCGGAATGCGTGAATATTGCTCATGAATCACAAGCTGACGCAGATCTTCAAGCGATCGGTCAGCCGATATTGCGACAATATTCGGCCGAGCCGTCATTACTTCTCGAACGTTCTTGCCCCCAAATGCGACAACGGAATGGATCAGCTTGCGATCTTCCTCTTCGATGATCCCTTCTTCCGCGCCGGCGGTAATCAAGGCTTCGATATTTTCGACAGAGTCGTTCGGCAAGTCTTCCCTTCCATCTGCCGTGCCGAACTCCAGGATGGACTCGAAGACGCGCAGAACACCGGCGAGAGGCGATGCAATAACCGCCAGGAGCTTTACAAGCGGCAGGATCCGCAGCAGCCAGTCGCCCCGCAAACGCCGGTACAAAAAATGCGGAATAATGTACGCCGAGATCAGCATGGCGAGCACCGACAATCCTACCGATTCGAGTACGGCCTGCCAATCAGGAATAGCGGGGCGAACTAACGCGCAAAGAAAGAAAACACCGGCCAGCGGAAGCGAAATGTGCTTGATTAACGAAAAGCGAAGTGAGCCTTGCTCAGTATCCAGGCCGATCTTGCCGGACAATGTCTCGCGGAAATACTCCAGCGAAGGCACTTCGCGCTTTATCAGGCGCAAAGATTCGTGATAGAGCAGTTGAATATAAGAGACCAGGACGAGCAGAGCTGTAAATGCGAGTGCTAACGCTAAGCAAGGTAGATTCATTGCCGTCGCTTTGACCTCGCAATGAGAGTAAAGGGAAGGTCAAACTCCCGTCGCCATCTCGTTTCCGCCCGCGCCATCTCGCCGCGGTCACTTTCGTGGTCCATGCCCGTCAGGTGAAGAAATCCATGGAGCATGAGGATGCGGATCTCACTCATTAAAAGGTGACCAAATTGTGCGGCTTGCTCTTGCGCACGCTCGGTGGATATAGCGACCTCGCCCAGATGCTTTCCCTGCGGCGTCTCGGGAAAAGACAACACGTCGGTCGGATAGTCGTGTCCCAGGAAAGCAGCATTTAGCCGATGTAGCTCAAGATCATTCGTGACTAGGCACGTCCAAGCGCGACCGTTGCCCACACGTTCCGACAAGATTTCGGCAAACGATTTTAGGCTGCGCTTCTCTTCAGGAACTAATTTCAATTGTGCGGGAATTGCTCGAAAGAGCACCGTACTGTCACCAGGAGTCATACAAGCACATCAAACCAGTGCATCAAACCAGCGAAGAAACTTCTGGGATTTCAACTGCGGTGCTGAGCGGAGGTTCCGGGGATACCTCCTGCGGTGTGTCGCCTCCCAGCTTAAGCGCGAGTTGCCGCCCGGCCCCGATCATTTCGTTGTACCGGTCGTATGCCTTCACAATGCGTTGTACCAGCGGATGGCGAACAACGTCACGGTCGTCGAAAGCGATGAACGCGATACCTTCGACGCCTTGCAGAACTTCCGCAGCGTGTAAAATCCCACTCTTTTTCCCGGACGGAAGGTCGATCTGGGTATGATCGCCCGTGATCACCATCTTGGAGTTGAAGCCCTGTCTCGTAAGCACCATCTTCATCTGCTCGATACTGGTGTTCTGCGCTTCGTCCAGAATGATAAAGCAGTCGTTTAGCGTACGGCCTCGCATGAAGGCCAAGGGAGCAATCTCGATAACATTCTTTTCGACGAGCTTCTCCACTTTCTCGGCATCGATCATATCGAACAATGCGTCGTACAGCGGCCGGAGATAAGGATCGACCTTTTCTTGGAGCGTTCCGGGCAAAAATCCGAGGTGCTCGCCAGCTTCGACGGCCGGACGGGTAAGCACAATACGGCTCACGCGCTTACTCAGGTAAGCCGAAACGGCCATCGCAACCGCCAGATAAGTCTTCCCTGTGCCCGCCGGACCGATTCCGAAGGTAAGATCGTGGCTCTCAATCGCGTCCACATAGCGCCGCTGATTGACGGTCTTAGGGGCAAGAACCCGTTTCCCGAAAGAACGGGATTTCCCGCTCTCGACCAATCGGCGCAGCGTTACATTTGCGTCGCTTGTAACAACCCGAAGATAACTGTTTAGATCACCGTTATTGAAGACATGGCCCTCTTTAACCAAAGCCACATAATCCTCAAGGATCTGTTCGGCGCGACGAACCTGGGAGTCTTGCCCTTCAACTTCAAGCGAATCCCCATCTATAAGCCGGGTTTGTACGCCCAGTCCCGATTCGAGAAGGCGTATGTTTTCGTCACGGGTTCCAAATAGAGATTCAATACCGCGAGAGATCTGAACAGAGGACTTCATTAAAGGAATAGCCAACACACAACGTTTAGTGACGTTGCTTGACAGTAGGATTCGATGCAGGTGTTAAGAAATTCGGCAGGCAAACTATAGGGCGAAATAATTTCGCCGGCAAAATCGTGAACTAAGGGGCGCGTACGCCGAGAGCTCATTAGCAATTAGGTTAACACGTTTTGATCGTTTTCCGTTGGGATTTGACGATCTATCTGACTTTGCTCCACCGGATAGGATCTCTGCATAGATTTTGGTGTTTTATGCGTTCTACAAAGGCGTAGTCACAAGAGTTTAAAGTTTTTCTTAAAAAATTTTACTACTGTGTTTTCAGCGACATACAAAACGTCTCGGCGGCTAAGCCGCCGATCGAGCGGCCGCAGAAGCACATGGGCATGTTAGGTTGTGGTCGTTCGCAAATAAGTTTGCAACAAACGAGAGAAAACAAGCAGCCGGGACACGCTCCCGGCTTTTTTCATTTCAGAGGAGACGAGACATGGGAATTCTAATCGAGATGCCATTGAGAACCGAACAAGCAACGAACCAAGTGGCTGAAGTGAACGTAGGAGTGATGCAGCAGGCTGAGAAATCAGGAGTTGATTTTTCCGTCTGGAAATCAGCGCCCAAAGAGCGCACCGCAAATTATTTTCCGACATATTCCGCTGTCTCGCGGGCCATGCAGGCAGCGATGCGGCAATGGGTGAGCGAATGGTTCTCCGCACATCCGGAGATTCTGCTGCGGCCCCACACCGCTTATCCAGTACTCGTTTACCAGGCCACGCACCCTTTTTCCGGCAAACCCACGAACATCTTCACCTACGATATTCAACAAACCGAAGCATTAAATCGGGCCTTCGCATCGGCTGCGAGCAAACTCGGCCGCCAGTTGAAGACCCTGGACACAAAAAGTTTTCCTTGGCTTACACGCGAGCACTACTTCGCCTACCGGAGCAAGGAAGTGGTGAAGTACGTGTCTAAGAACCGACGAGCCATCTACAAAATGCTGAACACGGAAACGGTACTGATGGACAGCATTCTAAAATTTGCGCTGATCGACATTCCGAAGCTTGGGCTAGACGAGGCGGCTGTACTTCTCCAGAAGACCTTCGCGACCCAGCTTCGCAGATTTTCGGATGAATTCGATCTTAGCGACCGCACCGAGGCGCTGCTGCGAATCGCAACCGATGCACTTTTGAGCAAGTTGCCGACCGAAAATACCCTGCCACTCGCGGCCTAACTGCCCCACCCCCGCGAGCTAGTGATAACCCCGAATCCTTTTGTTCCTCCTCTCTCGTTTTGAAGGAAGAGCGTCGGCTAATCGTGCAGCTTGACTCTCTTCCACTTTTTACCGACGCGAATAACAAGCAGTTGTTTTTGCTCGGTAAAGAGTAGATCGTTCTGAATCCTCCCATCAATTTCCACAGCAGCCGACTTGATCTTTCTAACCGCATCACTGACGCTGGCCGCAAGTCCCACATTTGCGATCAACTTGTCTACGCGGATACCTTTTTCCGTTAATGCAGAGACGGGTAAGTTCACTGTTTCCGTGTCCGATGGTTCCAGTCCTTGGCGAACTTCGCGGTTGAACGCTTCATGCGCGGCGTCGGCCTCCTCAATTGAATGAAAGTCGAGGACAATACGACGCGCTAAGGACATCTTCGCTTCCATGGGGTCGTGATGCCCCGCGGCTATCTCTTCGCGAAGTTGCGAAATCTCGCTCATTTGTATATCGGTGAGCAGTTCGTAGTAGCGGTACATCAATTCGTCGCTAATCTGCATTACCTTGCGAAACATTACTTTCGGCGGTTCCGTGATGCCGATGTAATTGCCCTTTGACTTCGACATCTTTTCGACGCCATCCAGGCCTTCCAAGATGGGGACAGTTGCCACAATCTGCGGCGGCTGTCCGTAGTCTTTTTGAATTTCCCGTCCGACCAACAAAGTAACGGTCTGATCGGTGCCGCCCATCTCCACATCGCACCTCAATGCCACCGAATCATAGGCCTGAGAGAGGGGATAAAGGAGCTCATGCATGGAGATCGGCGTATTCTCCTTAAAGCGCTTGGTGAAATCGTCACGCTCCAGCAGGCGCGCCAGCGTGTACTTGGAGCACAGCCGAACGATGCTCTCAAAGGTGAGGCCCTCCAGCCATTCGCTATTGAACCGCACCTCGGTTTTCTCGGGGTCGAGAATCTTAAAGACCTGGCTCTTATAGGTTTCAGCATTGCGGTTGAGGTCTTCGCGCGTCATCGGAGGCCGGGTAACATTCCGTCCGGTGGGATCGCCGATAAGGCCGGTCATATCACCGATTAGAAAGATAACGGTATGGCCCAGATCCTGAAAATGCTTCATCTTGCGAAGCAACACGGTGTGTCCCAGATGCAAATCCGGAGCAGTAGGATCGAAGCCCGCCTTAACGCGCAGGGGCCGCCCTTCTTTGAGGGACTGCTTTAGACGTTCACGCAGATCTTCTTCGCGAATCAGATCGGCTAAGCCTTTTTTTAGGTACGTGAGCTGCTGCTCGACAGGAGGAAAGTGCACGGTTGCCTTCCATTTTAAGAGGGCTAAGCTGAAGAGGCTAAGTTAAACTCCTTCGCTGACTGCTCCTGGTATCGCTTAAAATGATTGCTTTGCGCTCGCAGTTGTAAGGAACGCACTTTTTTGGCAGATTCATCGGTATCCACAAAGACTAAAGTCGTCGTAGCTACGACCGTCATGCTCTCCTTCATTTCCTTTTGGAGAGCTTCCGCTATTGTCCTCAGCGATTTGGCATCTTCCGCATACTACGCGGGCGGAATCGCCGAGACCGCGATCGGCAAATCAGCCCCCTGGTTCATTCTGGCCATCATGCTGTTCGGATTCGCCATCCGGGCCATCTATACAGAAAGCTGCAGCATGTTTGTTCGCGGGGGCGTGTACCGGGTGGTACGCGAGGCGATGGGTTCGACACTGGCAAAGTTTTCTGTTTCGGCGCTCATGTTCGACTATGTGCTGACCGGCCCCATCAGCGCTGTCAGTGCCGGATTATACCTGGCTGCTCTCATCAACGAACTGGGCATCTATTTGCACCACCCCCATTGGCACGTTCCGCCCCCGTATTTTGCAGCGGGCTTTGCGTTGATTGTGACAATTTATTTTTGGTGGCAGAACACCATCGGCATTCATGAGTCGAGTGCAAAAGCCCTCCGCATTATGTACATCACCACCGTGATGGTAGTTGTGCTGATTGTGTGGTGCTTGCTGACAATGTTCGTGAAAGGGTATCAGCCGGTGCCTTTCCCCGCCAAACCCAATCTGCACTTCGGAACGGATGCGCTCGGATGGCTTCAAGGGACGGTTGCTCCGACCATTACCGCTGTCGCCATTTTTATTGGCCTGGGACACTCGCTGCTTGCCATGAGCGGATTTGAAACGCTGGCGCAGGTCTACCGCGAATTACAAGCTCCCAAACTGCAGAATCTGAAAAAGACCGGCCTGGTGGTCATCCTCTACAGCCTGCTATTTACCTCACTGGTATCGTTCTTTGCGGTGATGCTGATTCCGGACAGTCAGCGCTCCAACTATCTGGATAATTTAATTGGCGGACTGTCGATGTTCCTGGTCGGCCCGGTGGCCTTGAGGCTTGTCTTTCACGCCTTTGTCGTACTGGTGGGAGTACTGATCCTCTCCGGGGCAGTGAACACAGCCATCATTGGGTCGAATGGGGTACTGAATCGTGTAGCAGAAGACGGAGTTCTGCCGGACTGGTTCCGTCGGCCGCATCCCAAGTACGGCACTTCATCCCGACTGATTAATCTTGTCGTCCTTCTGCAGATCACCACCATTCTTCTCACTCGGGGCGACGTGAATATGCTTGGTGAAGCCTATGCCTTCGGCGTGATCTGGAGTTTCGCAAACATGGCGCTATCAGTGCTTGTATTGCGCTATCAGCGGCCTGGAGCACGCACGTGGAAGGTGCCGCTAAACCTGAGATTTGGCAAAACCGAAGTTCCGCTCGGGCTGATTCTCATCACCTGCACGCTGTTTCTTCTGGCGCTGATCAATGTTGTCACGAAGAAAACAGCAACCATTTCAGGTTCCATTTTTACGATTGCTTTCTTTACGGCCTTTGCTCTTTCCGAACGCCACAATCGCCGCAAACGGCAGCAGGCCGAATCCGACCAGGAAAAATTCAATTTAGAAGAACGGTCGGCCGTGTCGGTACAAGATGTCCACGTGAGGCCTGGGAGTATCTTGGTGGAAGCAACCGACCCTAACCATTTAGAGCACCTGCAGTACGCCCTGGAAGAGGTAAATCCGGAGAAGCAGGATATCGTCGTAATGGCGGTACATTCGGTGGGTTCTCTCGGTTGGGGAGAGTCTCGCCTCCAAACCGACCAGATATGTGCCAGCCGCGAAATCGCACTGTTCAGCAAAGCCGTAATTATGGCGGAGAAGGCCGGAAAGCGCGTGGAGCTCTTAGCCGTACCTGGGCTCGACAATTACTCGGCTGTTGTGCAGGCAGCACAGCAGTTGGAATCTTCACGAATTATTACGACACCCTCGCCGCGACTTTCACCCGATGAGCAGGCCCGGGAATTGGGGCACGCTTGGGAGCAGCTTCCAATGCCCCGGCCTGCTTTAACTTTGGAAATCGTGCCTCCTAACCGGACCGAAATTCAAATGTTTGCGCTTGGTCCCCACCAGCCGCAGTTATGGCCGGCGGACATCGCGCTGGTGCATCGGCTTTGGCAGCAACTCTCCAATCAGCCCAACGTCGGCGGCCGCCTTCATCACCGGGATGTCGTGAGCCTTGCTCTTCGCAGACTGGACGAGCAACTTCATTCCGCGCAGGAAGGCGAAATTGTTGCCGATGTTCATCATGAGCTTCGCCGGTCTTCGGAGGCCGAATCCACCATGGACGGGCTTGACTAAGGTCGCTAGCACTTAGCGAGTTCCTCTCCGCTTTTGTCTTTTGGTTTGACACTCGAACGCAAGGTAATGAACCGGTTGAGAAGATCGAACCAGAAGGGCGCGCCGAGCGTTGCCGCCAGAGCGGACGTTAGAATTCCGGCGGTCTTCATGAACCATCGATAAGCATTCGGCGGCGCGGCATCCCAACCGACTGGTATTCCAAGCGAAAGGCTATCGATGTTTCGTTTCAGATCGGGCAATTGCAATGTCTTTTGCTTCGCGTATTCCTCGGCTGTTACGGCTAACGAGCTGCGCATGGCCGAGTCCGTAGCAAGACGGCTAGCAATGTTGATCGTGTCTAGGTTCAGCAATCCCGAACTGGCCATGGCAATGGCGAAAATCACCACTTGGGTGCGGCGCTTATACCAACCGGCTACTCGGTCCATGGAATTATCGAACCAGTGCTCAAAACTCTCCCGGATTCGCGCCACGTCGTTGCCGGATGCGTCGATCATGACCAGTAGAGCGCGGCTCACTCGAGCGTTTGGAAGAGCGGCTGCCGCTGCCCGCAAGCTTTCGATGGTGGGGGCTGTCGCTTGTGCTTCGCTGCGGCGGAGCGCGTCCTTTGTACCGCCCGGAGCTGTCGCGCTGGCAGGAAGCACGACGTCCATCAGCGCCAAGGCAAAGTGACTGGACGGAATGTAGGAAGGAAGTGTTCTTCCACCGTAAATTTTTCCCTGGCAGAGCAACCGACGGCGGATCAGTTTTGCTTTATACTCGTCCCGAAACAATCCGCTGATCAGGGGATGATTATAAATAAGATTAACAAGGTTCGTGCCATCTTCGTCACTAAGTAACTCTCGAAGGCCGCGCTCCAGATCGCGTGAGCGATTTTTTAGAACCGTCTCAAGCCCCTCGCTTACAGCGGAGCAAATTAGGCTTAACAGTAGGTAGACGAAACTTAAGCCGATAGCGATTTGCAGAACATCCAAGCCGTTGATCATGGAAACCCGCCCACAGAGTACGGCTTCGCAACAATGTAGAATCTCAGCGGCGATGCTCGAACAACGGTTATGACTTGCCAGTCACCGCTTCAACGAATATCTTTTTGGTTCGAATTCAGTTATTTAGAGGCTTGGGGCCACCGCTTCGGACAGCCCCAACGACAAAGCACGAAAATTGATTTCCTTGTGACTCCGTGAAAATGTTATTGGCGCTTCGAGACATGATAAGCGCCAATGCCGAAAAGTGACATAGTTCACCTATTGAGGAATAACAAGCTCTTGCCCGGCGCGGACGTTGTCGGGGCTGTCCAGCTTGTCGCTGTTGGCTTCAAAAATGCGATTGTAATCATTTGCATTGCCGTAGAACTCTTTGGCGATTTTCGATAGGGTGTCGCCCGGTTGCACTTTATACGTGCGGCCTCCGGTTGACGGCGAGGACGTTGCGGTTTGCGGTTGCGGCAGCGACGAATCCACGGTGAGATCGCAAGTGAGGTCGCTGTAACTGTTGTCGGCGGCTTTGATCTGGTTCCAAACGTTGTTCTTGATCTCCTGCGAAGGGGCTGCTCCTTGAATGAATAGCTTGTTATCCTGCACGTGCAAATGCGTGAGCTGAACACCCTCTTGCTTGATGGTGTCCAGGGCTTTCTGGTATTTGTTCTTCAACTCTTCTAATTGGTCCATATTGTTTCTCCTTACACTGGATTGCAAATAGGGCAAAACTGTTGCATTGCCGAGAGAGAAATACGGGCGCCATGAAGGCTACTGTAAAAGGATGCAGATCGTGTCTTCAAAAGAGATACTTAAGAACAAACTGTTCACGGTGGTGGAGGAAGTTGCCCATGATCCGAGCGGTTTTGAAATCAAGCGCTCCATTGTTCGCCATCCGGGATCGGCCGTGATGATGGCGGTAGATGAGAAAGATCGAATCTTGCTCGTCAAACAATTCCGGCTGCCGGCTGAACAGGAATTGTGGGAACTTCCGGCAGGACGAATTGACAAAGGCGAGTCGCCGTTGGAAGCCGCCATACGAGAGCTTCGGGAAGAAACCGGATATAGTGCCGAAAAATGGCTGGAGTTGGTCTCATTCTGGCCGAGCCCGGGATATGTTGCCGAAAAAATGAATCTGTTTCTGGCATTGGAATTGACGGAGGGCCAGCAACAGCCGATGGATGACGAACGCATTGAAATTCGCTGGTTCCCTGAAGAGGAGTTGGGCGCTCTAATCAGAAAGGGCGAAATTGCGGACGGAAAAACCATCATCGGCTATTTCCTCTGGCTGGAGCATAAACGTCATGCGCTTAAAGGCTAGCATCCGACTATTCGTTGGTGAGCGGCCGATCCATTAATTCACGAATCGCTTGCCGAGGATTTTTCGAGTGATATAGAACCTGGTACATCTGATTGATAATCGGAAGCTCGACACCGAGATTTTGGCCGAGCCGGTATGCGGCCCTACAAGTGCCAACGCCTTCGGCCACCATGGTCATTCCGGCAAGAATGTGAGAAAGTTCGAGTCCTTGCCCAAGCTGAATGCCGACAGACCGGTTGCGGGAAAGGTCGCCGGTGGTTGTAAGAACCAGGTCGCCGAGACCGGCCAGTCCCCAAAGCGTTTGTCTATTCCCGCCCATCGCCACGGCCAGACGGGTGATCTCGACCAGCCCTCGCGTCACCAAGGCGGCGACGCTGTTGCTGCCAAGCCCTAGTCCTTTGCAAATACCTCCCCCGATGGCGACGACATTTTTCAAGGCTGCCCCAAGTTCCACGCCAACCACATCGTGGCTAACGTAAAGGCGGAGATTCGGCATGGAAAAATTGCGCTGAATCTCCTCTGCGAGTCCCACGAATTCTGAGGCGATGACCACGGCCGCAGGTTCGCCCGCCGCAATTTCCTTGGCGAATGTTGGCCCGGACAGGACGGCTACGCGAGCAACGAGAGACTCGGGCAAAACATTGCAAATGACCTGCGACATGCGAAAAAGCGTCCCGTCTTCTATTCCCTTGGTTGCGCTGATCAGTTTAGTTCGGGGTAACAGGTGGCGCTGAGCGTCGACCAAAACCGACCGTAGAAATTCCGAAGGTACAACCACCAGTGCAGTACCGGTCTGTTCCAATGCCGCAGCCAGAATGCTAGTAGTCTCTACGCTCTTGGGCAACAGAAAGCCTGGAAGATAGCGGCGGTTCTCTCGAAGGACACCAATTTCGGCCATGTGCGAGGGATTGCGCCCCCAGAGGCGGACCGAGTCAAAGCGCGAAGCAAGAGCAATGGCGAGTGCGGTGCCCCAACTTCCCGCGCCCAGAACGGCCAGCCTCTTCATGTCACTCGGCTCTTGAGCGAAAAGACATTTTCCGTGCCCCGGATAAGCCGTCCAATGTTCGCGCGGTGCCGATAAATGATCAGCGCCGCCGAAAAGATCGCAGCGAATAGAAGCGGCTGTGGCGGGCGCTGGACGAACCACATCACCGCCGGGAAAAGGAGCGCCCCAATAATCGAGCCAAGAGAAATGTACTTACTGAGAGCTACTACGGCCAGAAAAATGAGAAGTGTGAAGAGCAGAGGAACCGGAGCTAAATAGAGGAAGGCTCCAATAAAACAGGCTACGGCCTTCCCTCCCTTGAAGCGGAGCAGGATTGGATAGCAATGACCTACCATGACGGCGGCCGCCGCGAGTGCAAGTCCAACCACATCACCGCGCGTGATAAGGTCTGCGAGCCAAATAGCAACGAAGCCTTTGACGATGTCTAGAAATAAAACAATGATTCCAGCCTTTCGGCCAGCCGCTCGATGGACGTTAGTCGCCCCGATATTGCCGCTGCCCATCTTGCGTACATCCTTGCCAAGGGAAAAACGAACAAACAGATAGCCGAAGGGAAGACCACCGATCAGGTATGCGAGAACGGTGCTTATAACGAGAGAGATATCCAAGGGCGATTCAATCATTGAAGATAATTACGATGCCGCAAGCGCCCCTTTGAATTTGTAGGTCCGGAGCTTGCGATAGATGCTGGAGTTCGAACCAGGATCGCTCCTGAAAAGCGAGAACTGCGAAACAGCAAAGATTCCTAATTCGGCGGGCTGCATCTCATGGACCTTCTCTCGGAGTCTATCGAGCGGAACAGGACTTTTTACTCGCGCAAGCGTCAGATGAGGCGTAAACGCGCGCTCTTCCTTTGCGATGCCAAGTTTCATGAGGGATTTTTCCGTCGCTTGGGCGAGCTCGCGCAACGCTTCATCCCTTTGTATTCCAGCCCACAATACCCGCGGCGAATGTTCGTTCGGGAACCAGCCTAAATTTTTTAATTCCAACTCGAATGGAGGCCGTGGTGCAACACTCTGCAACTGTTCGTTCAGTTCATCCATGCGCGATTCCGCCCATTCCCCAATGAACTTTATTGTGATGTGGAGATTGTCGAGCGGACTCCATTTAACGAGCGCTTCCGGACGAAGGACGCTTTGGAGGCGCTCCAACCTCAGCAACACGTTCGGGGGCAGATCGATAGCAGTGAATAATCTCATGTGCGATGCCCGTGCTAATGTTCTAGCGTACCCGAAACGGCATTGAAGGTTTATAAGTGAAACGAGGTGTGGATCAGTCGAGAAATGTACTTTCGAAAAATCCATTCACGATTTCAGAGCTGTTGAACTCCACGCGGAAGCTAAAGTTAGATTATTACGCGCGACCGGCGGAGACAGTCGCTCGTGAATTGCTTGGGTGCGTGCTGATGCATGATGCAGCCGCGGGAATGATTGTCGAGACGGAAGCATATCTTGGCCTGGAGGATCTCGCCGCACATGCGTCGCGTGGCCGAACCGAACGCAACAAGGTACTGTTCGGACCGCCGGGTTACACATATGTTTACTTGATCTACGGAATTCACGAATGCCTGAACGTGTCGGCTAAGCCCGGGGACGTGCCCGGCTGCGTGCTGATTCGTGCCTTAGAGCCCCTTTCCGGATTAGCGGAGATGTACGAACGCCGATATTGGAATGGACCTCCGAATGGACTGGCGAACGGCCCCGGAAAACTCACCGGCGCTCTTGGCATCACGCGAGCCCACTATGGTTTGCCCGTGGATGAAGGGGAGCTTACCATCAGACAGTGGAATCACAGGCCGTCTTTTGAGGTGGAGATTACTCCGAGAATTGGTATCACTAAATGTGCGGACTGGCCATTACGTTTCGTGTGGCGCGGACATCCGTGCGTCAGCAAACCCTATTTATTCAAAGGAACGAAATAGAAATGCAGAAACTGGTTCTGTTGTTGTTGGCGTGCAGTTGTAGTTGGTCGTCGGCCCACGCGCGTGTTAACGGCGCGTTGGATCAGCAGATGAGAAGCAAGATGGAGGGCTTCCACGGGAAGGCGACGCTGTACGCCACGAATCTGAATACGGGCGCTTCCTACGGCATCGCGCCCGACGATCCCGTCCGAACGGCGAGTACCATCAAGCTGGCGATCATGGTGGAGTGCTTTTTTGAAGCGGAGCGGAGAAAACTGAAGTGGTCCGAGCCCCTGAAGGTGACGGACAACGAGAAGGTATCAGGCACGGGAGTTGTGCAGGAACTGTCTGACGGCGATGAGTTGCCAATTCGTGACTTGATGCACCTGATGATCGTGGTAAGCGACAACACGGCAACCAATCTCATCCTGAACCGTGTTGGCGGTAATGCCGTGAACGTCAGGATGGCAGAACTCGGCTTTTCGCAGACGCGTGTGATGCGAAAAATCCTGGGTGACGGCAATAATCTGAAGCCACAGCCGAGCGGCATAACACTCGAGGGTGCTAAACCGGATAACAAGAAATGGGGCATCGGACGAAGCAGCCCACGCGAGATGGTGAGTATTCTGGAGCGGTTGTATCGCGGTGAACTGGTGAGTAAAGCCGCCTCGGCAGAGATGCTCGCGGTGCTGAAGCGGCAACGAGACCACGATTGTATAGGGCGTGATATGAACGACGTGACGATCGCAAGTAAATCCGGATCTCTCGACCATCTACGCAGTGACGTGGGTATCATTTACTCCCAGCACGGGCCCATCGCCATGGCCATTACAGTCGACGGTATACCGGAGGTCAATTACACGCCTGATAATCCTGCCGACTTACTAATTTCCTCCTTGTCGGAGATTCTGGTGGACGGGCTAGGAACGGCCGCAACTGCGAAGTAGGATGAGGTAGAGGAGCTGCATGAGTACGATTACGGCCCGCGTGAGCATTGAAGAATATCTCTCCTATGAAGCTCCGCCTGGATTCCGGGACGAGCTTATCGAAGGAGAAATTATTTTGTCGCCTGAACCGAAGCCGTTACACGCCACGATTTGCAAAAACCTATTGATGATGCTTGAAGGCTTGCTCCAAGGAAGCTCTTTCGAGGCTTATTTGGCCACCAATATGGCTCTGGAGGATGACAGCATGCCTTCTCCGGACGTATTTATAATCGATCAAAACCGATGGGCAGCAGCTATCCAAGAAGATAAATATCCGAATGGCAGTCCCCAACTTGCCGTAGAAGTTTACTCACCTTCGAATCGCCCAGGTTTAATCAGAAAGAAAATCGAGTTGTACCTGAAGAACGGTTCCGCAGCCGTCTGGGTAATTTACCCCAAGCGACGAGGTCAACAACGTTATCGCCATCATGAATTTCCGACCTCAGCGCCTTCCTGAATTAAAGGAGCGCATTCGCCAAGGCCGCGTCGAGATCGTGAATGGCTTCTTTCTCGAATCGACCATCAATCTTTCTGGCGGCGAGGCGCTTTTGCGGCTGGGCGTCGAAGGACTTCGCTGGTATCGCCAGGTATTCGGGATTGAACCGCGCTTTTCCTGGAATATCGATGTCTGCGGCACGCACGAGCAGATGCCGCAAATCGCGTCCGAATTGGGGTTGACGGCGCTCGTCTACACGCGGAAAAACCCCACCGGTAAAACCATCTTCTGGTCTGTTTCGCCGGACGGATCGAAGATACTGACGCTCTGTCCCGGACATTACAGCGAGGCATCGGAGATCTTCAGCGCCAAAGAGCCACTGACCAGCGCGCAGCTCGAAAAACTGGAGAAGTTCTTCGATAGCAAGGACTCCAGTACTCCCGCGCATGCGCCCATTCTGGTCCTTGCCGGATCGGGCGACTATGCCTTGGCGCCTGCCTTGAAAACGTACCCAAGCCAATTTCTCGATCAGTGGAAACAGGCGGATCTGAACAATGACGTGGAGTTTTCAACTCTCAGCAAGTATGTCGATGCCATTGAACCTGGCATCGCTTCGGGCAAAATTTCTATCCCAACATCTTCCGGCGGAACGGCTTACGATTTCGATGCGTTCTGGATCGAAAATCCGAGAGTAAAGACGCTCTATCGATGCAATGAGCATGCCTTGCAAGCTGCCGAAATACTATGCACGGCTGCCAGCATTGAGTCTGCTTATGAATATCCGGTGAGGGACCTGTACGCCTCCTGGATTCTGATGTGTCTCAATATGGATCGGAACACTTTATGGGGTTCTGCGGGGGGTATGGTCTTCGTCGATACAAAATCATGGGATGTCCAGGACCGGTTCGATTGTGTCGAAAAGACGACAGCCCGGACCTCGCAGGCTGCGGGCCGCGTGCTGCTTGGCGCTGGTGACGCATTCGGAGTGTTCAATCCGCTGAACTGGCGTCGCAACGATCCGATCGCGTTAAATTTGCCTGCCGGCACAAGTCTTGAAGGCGCTTCGTGCGAGGTGCTCCCCGATGGCTCCGTGCTTTGTCAGGCCGCTATGGAGCCGGTCAGCATCGCCGCCTTCAACTTGTCGCCGCACACCGCACCGCGGCCGCAAGTTATCCCTCTGCCCGAAGCCATCGAAACCGATCACTATTCTGTAAAGATCGACCGACGCACCGGAGCTATAACGAGCCTGAAGGCGAAGCCCGACGATGGCGAGATTCTAAGCGGACCGAGCAATGTGATCGTTGCCGAGCGGCCCGTGCGCATGGCTCCGCACGAGGATCCCGGGGACTTCATGCCAGCACGCCCCGAGCGCACCCGGCTCGCCAGCTCCACAGATCAGCCTTCGAACATCAGCGTCACCAAAGGTCCGGTGGCTACGACGGTAGAAGTAAAGGGCACGTTCTATGGAGGCGGGGTAATACGGCGCGTCATGCGCTTCTATCATCACCACCCAAGAATCGATTTCGAAACAGAGCTGAACGATATTCCCAACTTCACTGTTGTCGTCGCGGAATTTCCGTTATCCGACGACGTGACCGAAGTGCGCCGCGGCATCCCCTTCGGCTTCTCGCAAGGCAGTATAAAGGGAATCGTCCCGGCAATCCGCTGGATCGACTACGGTCTCAGCAGGGGGTGGAGGCTTTACCATTCTTGATCGCGGATGCACCGGCCGGGAGCTTGATGGCCGTACGCCAATCCTCTATCTGCTGAACGCGGAGGACAAATACCATGGGTACCCAAATCCATGGCTTAGCGGGAAAGGCCGCCACCGCTTTTCTTACGCGTTGCTCGTGCATTCCGAGAATTGGACTCAGGCGCATGTCCCGCAGATGGCTTGGGAATTCAACTGCCCACCTCTCGAAATCGCAAATAGTGCGTTTCATGCGTCCCGATCTTTTCTAAAAACGTCGGACAATCTAATCCTCGAAGCTGTCCGGCGCGAAGGCGACTACATGGAAGTGCGACTCGTCGAATGTCTTGGCAGACCGGGCGCCGCCCGCTTGGAGTTCGGTCTGCCCCACGAATCCGCCTCGCTCACTGATGCCATGGGACGGCAGAAATCCGCATTGACCGGAAGCGGGAAATACGTTTTCTCGGTAAGGCCCCAACAAATTGTGACCCTCCATTTCCAAACCGTAACTAACGTTCCCCTTCCTCCACCCATCGAAGCTTGGGATTCTTTCGCCCCCCAAGACAAGCGGGGCGCCCTCCGCGCATACGACCCGGACTTAATCAGCCATCCGCCGTCCGGAAGCTAGGGGGGCGTGACCAGTGATTTTTAAAACATAGGCATGAATTCATGCTGCTTAAGAAGAAAGTAATATTTCTGACGAGGATGCCTGCGGGGTGATGTGGTCGGCGATGATGAACCGGGACCGGTCGTACAAAAGAAACATCACGGCACACCGGATGCATCCTGCCGGTAAGCGGAGGGGCAGAATTGGGGTATCGACGATGAAGCCATTGACCATTAAACAGGTGGAGGCAGAGAACCGCCGTTTCCCGTTGCATGGAGGCTCCGGCTCGGATGCGGTACACAGTGGCGCTGAGTACGCCTTCGCCGTCACGCGACTGCAAACCGGCAGCGCCGAGGAGGGCTGCGGGATCACCCTCACACTTGGAAGTGGGAATCGGATCGTATGTGACGTGATTGAGCAACTCTGCAGCGCGCTCCTCGGGCGTGAGATCGAGGAGCTGATGTCGGAGTTCGGCGTGGTCTCGCGGCGGCTCGCAGATGACCCCGCCTTGCGCTGGCTTGGTCCTCATAAGGGAGTGGTCCACCTGGCGCTCTCTTCGCTTGTCAACGCGTGCTTCGATCTCTGGGCTAAGGCCCGTGGCGTTCCTCTGTGGCGTCTACTGCTTGATCTCGAACCGGAGCAGGTCTTAGCCACTGCTCGACCTCAGCTACGTGGAGGACGACCTGAGCAAAGAAGAGGCACTCGAGATCCTTCACCATTACCTGCCTACGCGAGCGGAACGGGAGGGCATTCTCCTCGCTGGCTATCCCGGTTATGACACTTCGGTCGGCTGGTTTCAATATGAGGATGACCGCATTCTGAAAAACGCGAGGAGTGTGCTGGCTGCCGGTTTTCGAGCCTTCAAACTTAAAGTGGGATCGAAAGACGGAGACCGCGACTTGCGCCGTGCGGTAATGCTGCGCGAGATCGCTGGTCCGGACTGCCGGCTGATGTTCGATGCCAACCAGCAGTGGAGTCTCGCCGAAGCAAAGCGCATGTCCCGCGCGCTGCAAAGCGTGGACCCGTTCTGGGTAGAGGAGCCAACCCATCCGGACGATGTGGAAGCACATCGCACCCTCGCACGCGAGGTGGCACCTGTGCGGATCGCGCTTGGGGAGCACGTGCCAAACCGAGTGATGTTCAAAAGCTTCATGCAGGCTGGCGCAGTGCATTTCGTACAGGCGGACTGCACGCGCTTGGCGGGAATCTCTGAATCCTTACCGTCAGCCTGCTAGCGCGGAAGCACGGGCTTCCGGTAGTGCCGCACGTCGGCGACATGGGGCAGATCCATCAGCATCTGGTGCTGTTCAATCACGTGGCGCTCGGCCATGAAGTTGTGTTTCTGGAGTACATTCCGCACCTGCGTGAATATTTCTGGAACCTGCAGTCATCGAGAATGGTGTTTATCGAACGCCGCAAGCGGCGGGTATCTCCTGCGATTTGAAAGCGGAAAACTGACATGCCTGCCGACCTTTAGATCAGTGTGCCGCTTACATCGGCCGCGGGGATTCTGCTGTGGAGTTTGGCTTTTGTCTTCGCGGCCTTGATGAAAGCGGCAGCAGCTTGCGGATGCCAGTACTTTAACGATATAGTTATTCGTGGAAATATGCAGCGACGAGATTTTTGCAAACTCATCGGGGCTGCGGCGGCGGCTTCGGCTTTACCGGCCGTAGCGCAAACAGGCGAACCGGCGCAATCGGCTGCGGATAACGGCTTTGATGCGCTGACCGAGGACTATGCCGAGTTTTGCGCAACGCATGAGAAGGAGAGGGTTTTCTATGCATTGGACGGCGGCAAGATCGTAAAGAAAAAGCTCAGCGAAGCAGAATGGCATCCCACCGCTTGGGGCAAACCTCCGGAGTTGCCTGTTCCGGGCGGCTCGTGGGACGGTGTGCCGATGGATTCACCGATCCCCAATCTAGCAGGCCAAGGCCCTTATAAACCCACATGGGATTCGTTGCTGCAATATGATGTGCCGGAGTGGTATCGGGATGCTAAGTTCGGAATCTGGGCGCACTGGAGTCCGCAATGCGTGCCTGAGGCGGGCGATTGGTATGCCCGAAATATGTACACTCAGGATTCTAAACAAAATAAATATCAACTCGAACATTACGGTCATCCTTCCAAATTTGGCTATAAAGATCTCTGTGCCCAGTGGACGCTGCTCAACTGGGAACCTGAGGACCTGATTCAGCGCTACAAAAAAGCCGGGGCTAAAATATTCATCGCGCTCGCAAATCATCATGATGGCTTTGATGCTTGGAACTCCAAACACCAACCCTGGAACGCCATCAATCTGGGTCCGCACCGCAATGTCGTCGGCGACTGGGCCACGGCGGCTCGCAAGCAAGGATTGCGGTTCGGTGTCACTGTGCATCAAGCGCGGAATTGGTGGTGGTTTCAGACATCGCATGGAGCCGATCAATTTGGTCCAATGGCAGGCGCGCCCTACGACGGCCGATTGATGGAGGGCGAGGGCAAGGGCCAGTGGTGGCAGGGATTCGATCCACAGCGGCTTTATGGAGTGAAACACCCTTATGATGCGCTGCCTGACATTTCTTATGTGAAAGAGTTCTATGACCGCACGCGCGACCTGATCGATCAACACGACCCCGATTTGCTTTATTTTGACAATCCATTGTTGCCGCTGGGCTGGGGTGGCATGAACATCGGCTCCTATTTCTACAACCACAATCTCGAAACTCACGGAGGCAAGATGGAGGCCATTCTCAATATCAAGAATGTGCCCGATCATCTGGCTAAGTCCGTGGTCGCCGATTATGAACGCGGCATCACCAATCGAATCATGCCGTATGCCTGGCAGTCGGAGACGTGTATCGGTGATTGGCACTACAACCGCAGCTTGTTCGATAAACCCGGAGAATATGGAGGCTACATGCCTCCGCGCGACATCATCCACTGGATGATCGACGCGATAAGCAAGAACGGCACTTTTATCTTGAACATTCCGGGAAAACCAGACGGCACGATCGATGCCAAGGAAGCCGCCTTCCTCGACCAGATGACTGACTGGATGCAAGTCAACGGCGATGCAATTTATGCGACACGGCCCTGGAAGGTTTTTGGCGAGGGACCGAACATGGTAAAAAGCGGGTCTTTTCAGGGCGGCAGCGTCAGTAAGCTGGGCCCAAAGGACATTCGGTTCACACGCAACAAATCCAACACCGTGGTCTATGCCATTGTCCTGGGCTGGCCGACGGAGGCGTTTGTCGTGCAGTCGCTCGGTACCGCGGCAGCTACCAAGCCTGGAAAAATCGATCATGTCCAGTTATTGGGCACGCCAGAAAAGCTGCAGTGGAAGCAGGCCCCGGCGGCCTTGCGGGTCGAGTTGCCTAAGAAATATCACCCCAAAACGGACTATGCGGCGGCGTTGAAGATAACGCTGTCATAAACATCATGCCCCGCGGAGTTCATCGTCAAGCGTTACCGGGAACCTCATCGGTTGTCACGGTGAACTTCGTCAATCGAGTATCGCCGAACGAAGTTGTCATAGCCACGTCTGCCGCATCGCGTCCGGTCGCCATCAGCACGCGTCCAATCCGAGGCTTGCTATGCCGGGCATCGAAAGTCCACCAGCGGTCTTCCAGGTAGACCTGAAACCAAGCGCTAAAATCCATGGGGGATACTGAAGGGGGTACGCCGATATCGCCTAGATATCCGGTCGCGTATCTTGCCGGAATGTTAAGACAACGGCAGAACGTGACCGCGAGATGCTGGAAGTCCCGGCACACGCCTGCCCGTTCAGTGTAAACGTCTAATGCAGTCTTGGTCGACCGCGCGAAGTTGTAGCCAAAGGTCACCTTCTGATTCACCCATGCGCAGATCGCCTGCACACGGCCCCATCCTGGCGTTATCCCGCCAAATAGCTCGACTGCCGTGTTCGACAGGAGATCCACCTCGCAGTAACGGCTTGCCAGAAGAAACTGGAGCGTCTCCAGCGGCAAGTCTCCTACCGGAATTTCTCTTGCGTCGAGGTTTTGCGGATCGGGCTCGCCGGAATCTTCGATCAGGGCCGAATTATAAAGCCTTAGTTCTCCAGGACATGCAACGAAGCGGCAACATTGGTTTCCGAAGGAGTCATGATAGGGTTCAACCGGAATGTCCGGCTCGGTTCGCAGCATATCTGCTTCTTTGAGGTCCTGAATGCGCGAACTATGCACGTTCAGTAACGCCACCATCGGAGTTGAAAAGGGAACGTTAAATCGAATGTCGTAGCCTAAGCGAATCAGCATGAATTTTCAACTATTTTGGATTTCAGGCCAGGACGAGGGGCCAGGGGCGAACGGTGCCGGGATATTCAGAAGTTTACAGCATTTCGCGCTCAGAAACTGTAAAAATGAGAGCGAGCAGATTACATGACATATTGTTTGGGTATTGTGACGGACGACGGACTCGTGATGGCGTCCGACTCGCGCACCAACGCGGGCTTCGACCAAGTGAATACGTGCCGTAAAATGCACTCGTTCGTGCAACCGGGTGAGCGAGCTTTCTTTCTGCTCAGCAGCGGAAGTTTGTCCATCAGTCAATCGGTCGTGACGCTACTGCGCGATGCCTTTAACGAAGGGCAGGGACTTGCGAAAGCGGAATCCTTATACAATGCCGCGCGCATCGTGGGAGACTGCGTCCGCCGCGTTTCGGACATCGACCGTGCGGCGCTCGAACGCGACCAGTACAACTTCAACGTGCATCTTCTGTTGGGGGGGCAGGTGAAGGGCGAAGCTCCCCATCTCTATCTCATTTATCCGCAGGGCAATCCGCTCCGCGCCACCGAGGATTCGCCTTACCTGCAATTGGGAGAGTGCAAATACGGCCGCCCGATCCTGGACCGCGGCGTCGATTTTGACACCAGCCTGGACGTTGCGGCCAAATACGCATTGCTGTCCATGGATGCCACTGTGCGCTCCAACGTGACGGTTGGTCCACCCATCGAACTCCTGCTGTATCGCAAGGATAGCTTCGAGGTCAGTCAATATCGCCGGTTTTCCGCTACCGATCAGGACTTGAACGTAATCCACGCCTGCTGGGAGCAAAGCCTCCGCCGCGCTGTAGAGCAACTGCCTGATATCGAATACCGCGAGCCTCCCAGGGAACTAACAGCATGAGCAAACGCATTCTTGTTCCCTATCGTGAGAAGGGGAAAACCGGTCCCTACGAGGCGGCAGTTCGCGATGCCGGAATAGAGCCTCTTTTAAGAGAATCCGATCGTGGCTTGTCGTTGGAAAATGTTCTGGGACTGCTGCTTACCGGCGGTACGGACGTAAGCCCGCATCTTTATGGGGAACAAGCAGACCCCCAAACCGATAAGGACCTGGATCTCGAACGCGACCACACGGAAATGGCGCTGATTGCTGAAGCGCTCCATCGCGACCTGCCGATTTTTGCGATCTGCCGCGGCCTGCAGATTCTTAACGTCCAGCACGGCGGCACTTTGATTCAACATCTCGATACAGTCGAGCGCCACAAACGCCGAACGCCCGACCCAAGCGTTCCCGCCCACGTGGTTTCCATAGAGCCGGAGACACATCTGAGTAAGATCGCCGGCACCGCTAGCTGGGACGTAAACTCCCGTCACCATCAGGCCGCCGGAACAGTGGGAGATGGCTTACTTGTCTCGGCCAAAGATCCTGTCGACGGGGTAATTGAGTGCCTGGAGAGACCGGACAAGCGTTTCGTTATCGCCGTGCAATGGCATCCGGAGGATCAGACGCCCGTGAACGAGCAGCAGAAAAAGCTATTCGAAGCTTTTTGCGACGCATTGTAAATCGATTCGTAACTGGGTTACTCGCAGAGCTATACTCATCGTTATCCCGACTGTCCGGTCCTGTTCCGTGTAGAAGAGCCTCCGGTTCGAACAAAATGAGAAGGAACGTTTATTTGGACTATGGCATCGCAACTACAACCTGCCAGCAGGCTGGCCTCAGCTCCATTCGCGGATTACGAGTTTTCGAGCGCCTATGATGAGATGTTCCGGAGTGACGGCTACGCGCGCTCCCATTACAACTCGCTTTACACGCAGCTTTTGAACCTACCCGCCGAAGAACTGCTTCGCAGCAAGCAGGAAGCGGATCTTTCCTTCTTCAATCAAGGCATTACATTTACCGTCTATGACCGCGAGGAGGGCACCGAACGCATCTTCCCGCATGACCTGCTGCCGCGCATCATCACCAGCGCTGAGTGGGAGACGATTGAACGCGGCCTCACGCAGCGCATTACCGCTCTCAACCTGTTCCTGAAGGACGTCTATCACGAGCGGCACATCCTGAAGGATGGCGTGGTTCCCGGCGAGGTCATCTACACATGTAAGCATTTTCGACGTCAAATGCGCGGCGTAAAGGTTCCGCGTGACGTGTATGTCAGCGTGTGCGGAACTGATCTTATTCGTCTGCCGAATGGAAATTTTGTTGTGCTGGAAGATAACCTGCGGGTGCCGAGCGGTGTTTCGTATATGCTCACCAGCCGCAAGGTGATGAAGCAGATCTTCCCGACACTCTTTCGCCAATGCGGCGTGCGCCCGATCGAGCAATATAGTCAACTGCTATTGTCGACACTCCGTTCGCTTGCACCGGAAGGCCGTTCAAACCCGACTATTGTGCTGCTCACGCCTGGCGTCTATAACTCGGCTTACTTTGAGCACTCTTTTCTAGCTCGCCAAATGGGAATCGAGCTAGTGGAAGGGCGCGATCTCGTCGTCCATGACAACATTGTCCACATGCGAACCACTTCCGGGTTGCAGCGCGTTGATGTCATCTACCGCCGCGTGGACGACGACTTTCTCGATCCTTTGACTTTTCGTCCCGATTCCTCCCTCGGTGTTGCGGGTTTGTTTAGTGCCTACCGCGCCGGAAACGTGGTATTTGCCAATGCGCTTGGCACCGGTGTAGCCGATGACAAGGCTGTTTACGCCTATGTTCCGAAGATCATTCGCTACTACCTGAACGAAGATCCCATCCTGGACAACGTGCAGACCTTTCTGATGACCGACCATGCCGAGCGCGAACATGTCTGCGGCAACCTTCACCAGTACGTTGTGAAGGCAGTGGGTGAGTCCGGTGGTTACGGTATGCTGATCGGTCCGCACAGCTCTGAACACCAGCGCGATGAATTCCGCGCCAGGATCATGGATGATCCCAGGAATTACATTGCGCAGCCCACCATCTCACTATCTACCGCTCCGTGTTTTATCGAAGGCGGGCAGATCGAGCCGCGCCACGTCGATCTCCGTCCCTACGTGCTTTTCGGAGAAAAGGTCACGATCGTTCCAGGCGGGCTCACGCGCGTGGCCTTGCGCAAGGGGTCGCTGGTGGTGAACTCATCGCAGGGAGGCGGCTCCAAGGACACCTGGGTTCTTCAGAACTGACGCATTCACTTACGAAGGAGTAACTATGCTTTCTCGTGTAGCCGACAGTCTCTATTGGATGAGCCGATACTTCGAGCGCGCCGGCCATTGCGCGCGGGTTCTGGAAGCAAACTATAATTTGATGCTGAACCCATCGAAGTTGTCTACTGACCAGAGGTGGGCCCGGATCACGTCCTGCCTCGGCTTTGGGATTGGCTGTTCGGATCTCGACTCCCAGACGGCTATTGCCCGTTTGACGGGGGAGGCGCAGAACCGTTCTTCCATCGTGGGGGCCATTACCGCCGCACGTGAAAACGCCAGTCAGGTGCGCGAGCAAATTAGCTCCGAGATGTGGGAGCGCCTCAATCAGCTTTATCATGAGACAACGCAGTCGAACTCGCTCTTTGAACGGACGGACGTCCCCATGCGGCTTGTAACGGCAGTGCGTGAAGGTTCCTATAAATTTCATGGGGTGACCGACGCCACCATGAACCACGGGGAAGGTTGGCATTTCATTCAACTCGGCAAGTTCATAGAACGCGCCTGCGCTCTGTCCATTTTGCTGGATGCGCATTTCTCCAGCCCTACCGCGCCGGACGATCTTGACTGGATTTGCCTTCTCTCCAGTTGCGCTGCATTTGAAGCCTACTGCCGCGTTTATACAGCCGATTTGAAGCCGGGCCGCGTGGCTGAGTTCCTGTTGCTCAATCGGGAGTTTCCTTTTTCGGCGCGTTACTCGGCGGACCGAATGGAGGAGACTCTGGAAGCGATCGCGGAGGCCTCGTCTGTGCGCAAGACGGCACAAATCGAAAGAATTATCGGCGGGTTGCGGGCTTCCCTGGCATACGTTCAGATCGAGGAGATCATGGCCAACAATCTACACAAATACCTGAACAGCATTATCGAGCAATGCCGAAGCCTTCACGCTGCGATGCACGAGGCTTACATCGAGTATCCAATTGAATCTGCTTTCGAGGCCTGATGTTCTACGCCATTCGACACTTTACCCGCTATCGTTACAGCCGTCCTGTTTGGCAGAGCTTGATGGAGATCCGCATGCATCCGCGTAGCGAGAGCACTCAGCGCTGTTTTACCTTTCAGCTTTCGGTGAGTCCACGCGCCCGCATATATTCTTACACCGACCATCTTGCGAATCTTGTTCATCACTTCGACATTCCAGCCGGGCACAAACACCTCACGATCATTGCCGATTCCTTAGTCGACGTAGAGGAGCCGGAGGAACTGCCCGCCGCCGCGGGTCCTGATGTATGGGATGAGTTGCGAGACATGATCGAGCATGAAGACTATTGGGACATGCTAATGCCCAGCCGTTTTGCGCGGACTTCACCGGAGTTGGAAGGCTTAGCAAGGGAACTCGGGGTGGAGAAGCACGACGGGCGCGATCCACTGCAGTTGCTTAGAAAGCTGAACGGCGATTTATATAGAGCGTTTTCTTATGTCAAGAAGAGCACCAGGGTAGATTCGCTTATTGAAGAGGCCCTTCGATCACGGCAAGGCGTTTGCCAGGATTTCGCACATATCATGATCGCGCTGGTGCGAAATCTTCGCATTCCTTGCCGCTACGTCAGCGGCTATCTCTACCACGAGGGCCACGCCGACCGCTCAGTGGATGGCGCCACTCACGCCTGGATCGAGGCGCTTCTTCCGCAATTAGGATGGATTGGTTTTGACCCGACTAACGATTTGATTGCTGGCCAAAGACATATCCGAACGGCCATCGGCAGAGATTATTCCGACGTCCCGCCTACCATCGGTACGATGAAGGGCTCAGCGGATACGGAACTACAGGTGCGAGTTCGAGTGACGCCGTCGGAAGCTGTGTTGCCGCCAGATCAGGAGTTTGCGGCGGATGAAGAGTGGTCGCGATTCTTGGAGAAGGACCGTGAGGCCGAGGTCCTTCATGCGCAACAGCAGCAGCAACAATAAATTCGGCCACTATCGATAACTGTTGCGATCACTATCTTCCGTGTGACACACCTGGGCAACGGCTGAGGGTCAGCTTGTTTCATAACGCAATGCGACTCAAGAGTCTTCTTGTTTTTGGGGTGTTTGCGGCCATCCGGAGATCGTCTGGTTCGATTGGTGGATCAACACCAAAGAAGTGGAACCATATCTGCAGGGCTTTGCCGCTTTCTATTACAACGATGCTGCGAAGCATGGCTACACCGCCTCGATCAACTATAAGTATCACGAGTTTCCCGATGGAGCGGCGGTGCTGGACATCGAACGAGGCCAGTTGGACGCATCGCGTCCTTTGTTCTGGCAGACTGACATATCGGTCAGCATTAAATCCGTGGGGTCGTTGGCATTTCGGTAAACGGTGAGGCGATCTACGGAACGCGGCACTGGAAAGTCTATGGCGAAGGGCGACAAAGGTGACGGGCGGCGCCTTCCACGACGCGGCTACCAAGCTTTATTCGGGCCAGGATATTCGATTCACGACGAAGGGGAACGCTCTGTATGCGATCGCGCTTGCGTGGCCTGAGGACGAAAAAGTGACGATCAAATCACTAGCAAAGGAATCGACCAACGGCGATCTCAACAGTAGCAGCATTCACTTATTGGGTTACCCCGGAGAGCTGAAATGGACGCATGATAGCAATGGCCTCAACTTGCAGTTTCCGGCGCAAAAGACTGACGAGTACGCTTACGTGTTTAAAATTTTACAAGCTTCGCGTTGAACTTTTCGCCGATCCGCTCAGCTTGTGGCCGGTGCGGCTTTCACATCAGTCGAAGCGATACACGCGGGCGGCAGTGCCCCCCAGAATGGCACTCTGCTCGGACTCGGTGAGCGCTGCAATCTGCTGTTGAACGACCGAGAACCAAGCTTGATAGCTTGTGGCAGCCAGGCATACAGGCCAGTCAGATCCGAAGAGAAGCCGAGATGGACTGAAGGCATTCAACACCGTGTCGAAGTACGGCTGAAGGTCCTGCTCCTTCCAAGCATGGTAATCGGCCTCGGTCACCATGCCCGAGAGCTTGCAGCAGACATTGGGAAACTCAGCCAATTTGACGATGTGCTCGCGCCAGGGCGAAAGGAGTCCCTCGCGAATTCGAGGCTTTGCGATATGGTCCAAGACAAAGACCTGATCTGGATGCCGCTTCACGAATTCGATGACATGGGGCAGGTGGCGTTCGAATACCAGAATGTCGTAGGCCAGTTCCCACTCCCTCAACAGATCGATGCCTTTGTTGAAATCGTCGCGCAAGATATAACGCTCATCAGGTTCGCCCTGCAAAACGTGCCGGACGCCCTTCAATTTTTTGTGCTGCCGAATCGGATCCAGAACGCTCCGTAAATCTGGATCGATCAAGGGTACCCAACCCACCACGCCGCGGATAAAATCATGCTCCGAAGCGAGATCGAGAAGCCAGCGCGTCTCATCCAGAATCTGCCGCGCTTGAACGGAGATGACGCCGTTGACACCGGAACGCTGTATTTCGGACTGCAAGTCGCCGGGAAGAAAGTCACGGCGCAGGATGGACATGGAATCGTCGATCCAGTCGTATTCTTCGGGAGTATATCGCCAGAAGTGATGATGGGCGTCGATGCTAGTCAGTGACATCGTCAGCCTGATTCAAGGACGAGGTTTGCATACTGGACTGTGTCGCCCGTGCGAATGAGGCCAATGGCGTGCGGCACTCGATTTTTCAGCTTTATGTGAGGCTCAAAAGATATTGAGATCCCCTCGAGCGCGGCCTGGAACTGCTGCTGTGCCGCCAAGCTATTGTGCAAACGAAACTCGTCAGCCATGAAGGCGTATCCGATCGTGAAGTTCTGACGCAGAGCGCGTAGGACATCCAGTACGCGCGGAACATTGTCAACTAGCGAAATATCGACGGTTTCTATTTCCGGCCAAAATGGAAAACCGCGATCAGCAATCACCAGTGTGTTCGTGTGGCGAACGCGGCTGAGGAGCGAGTTAATTGCCGGATTGAGAATGCCTGTTTTCAACATGCAGATCAATCGATGCTAACAAGAATTTTGGTGAATTTTGTTGGATCTTCGCTCCATTGGGCGAGTGTTGCTCCGGCCTCTGCTAATGGGACTACTTTGCTAATGGCCCTGCTTGCGGGAAATCCTCCCGCCTGCAACATGGCGATTACGGCGCGAAAGTCGTCTTCTGTTGCGTTTCGGGAACCGAGAATGTCTAATTCTTTCTGGACGAAAAGCCGAGTTTCGTAACTTACAGGCTCCTTGGCGTAGCCGATGTAGACGACTCTCCCGGCGAACGAAACTTCTTCAACGGCCGCGCGGAATGTGACCGGCAAGCCAATCGCTTCAATGACAACGTCCGGGCCTTGTCCGTTCGTCAGTTCGAGCAAACGCGCATGCAGCGGTTCGCGCCCGGAGTGTATCGCAAAGCTCGCGCCAGCGGCCTGAGCGAGCGAAAGTTTCGCGTCATCTACATCGATGCCGATAACCTGCGCGCCTCTCCGCGCCGAGCCAGAGATGACGCCGAGGCCGACGCCTCCGCAGCCGAAGACCGCGACCGTTTCGCGGGCAGAGACTCGTCCGCGTGCTGCCGCATGGAAACCCACCGTCAACGGTTCCACCAGAGCGAGTTGCTCCAGCGGCAGCGTGTCCGCGCGATAAACTTTCTCGGCGGGAACGGTGATGAATTCTGCCAGCGCCCCGTCGCGCTGTACGCCGAAGGTCTGGTTGAACTGACAGGCGTTATGGCGTCCCTTGCGGCAGGACGCGCATTGCCCGCAGCTAGTGTATGGCGAGACCGTCACGTTGTGGCCTACCGCGAAGTTAAGCTGCCCGTTAAACGGCGCGGCTTCGACGGTCGCCGCGATCTCATGCCCCAGTACACGCGGATATGAGACCAGCGGGTTCTTGCCACGGAATGTATTCAGATCCGATCCGCACATGCCGACCATGCGAACTCTCAATAAAGCCTCGCCCGGACGAGGCACGGGGGCCGGAACCTCCACCACTTTCACCTCACCGGGACCTTGAACCTGCAGTGCCTTCATAGATTGCTTTCACTGGGCACGGAGATGACGTATGTCGGCGTTCTCCGGACGTCCCGAAGCCCAGACCCTTCCGTCGGCCGCAGCCGAAATTTTCTGAATTTGACTCAGTAGCGCCGGATCATTAGTGATATCCATTGCGTTTAGGTTTCGCTTCACTTGCTCGGTGGTCGACATTCCTACCAGTGTGCTTGCTGCATAAGAATGATCGAGAGAATAGCGCAGGGCGACTGCGACCGGATCAGCGCCATACTTTCTGCATATCTCCATGATCCGGGAAGCGGCCGCTTTCAATCTCCGGGAGGCGGGATGCCAGGAAGGCACATCGCGTCCGGTCAGCAATCCCATGTGCAAGGGGGAAGCAAGAATCAGCCCGATTCCTCTTTCCTGCAGGACGGGCGTTAGTAGCGTATCCATATCGCTCACCAATAAACTGTGGCGGCAGTAGGAAAGCACGGTATCGATGGCGGCAGCGCCGGCAGTCTCTGCAAGCATCCGGAGCTGATATCCCGTGATGCCGATGAAGCGTGCTTTGCCACTTTTCTGGATTTCGTGGAGGGCTGGGATGGTTTCGCCGATAATTTGCTGAATATCGCCGAACTCGACGTCATGAGCTTGCAGAAGGTCGACATGTTTGGTTTGAAGTCTGACGAGCGATTGGTCCAGACTCTCCGTGATTCGGTTCCGGGAGAAGTCGAATTCGTCGGCTCCATAGCGTCCACACTTGGTGGCGAGAAAGATACCGTTCCGTTTTCCAACAAGCGCGGCACCTAGCCGCTCCTCAGCCAGAGTGTTTCCGTAGTAGGGAGATACATCGAAGAAATCGATGCCGTGATCGATCGCGTAATGAACAGCGTGAACGCCCTCCGCTGAATCTATGGTGTTGAAGACATCGCCAAGCGGCGAGGCGCCGAAGCCCAAACTGAAAGCGATTCTCCCGTATGACCGAGATTTCTACGCTGCATGAACGTGGGCCGCGCCAAGGGCGACATGCCATGTCAAGCTTGCCACAGGAACTGTGATTTCGTCAATGGACAGCGATAAAGTAAACGAATATCAACGTTTTCTTAGGCTGGAGGCGCGGGCGATCAGCTTCGGCGGCAGTAGCACTGTCTGGGGGCGTAGGGAATTTTTCGACTCGATGAGTTTCAGTGCTAGTTTCCCGGCTCGCTCCCCGATAGACTCGCTCTCCTGGTCAACGCTACTAAGAGGCACACGAAGTAGTGAAGCATAGTGGAAGTTTCCACACCCGATAATTGCGATATCGTCAGGAATCCGGAGACCAGCTTCGAGTATTGCCTTCATGGCGCCCATGGCGGTCGGGTCGTTGTAGCAGAAGATGCCGTCTGGCGGCGGGCTCAACCGAAGAAGGCCTTTCATAGCGTCGTATCCGGTAATGTCCCCGGAATCGTCTCCGTGTGCACGGCAGATCACGTAGTCATTCGCGACAGCTTGGCCGTGCTTTGCCAGAACGCTTCGATAGCCCTCCAGACGCTCCACCGCGGGGCTTACGTCCTTGCCGCCGATGTACGCAATCTGACGGCAGCCATTTTGGAGTAGATGTTCCGTTGCAATGCTGCCGATGAGCCGATCGTCATTCCCCACAAAGCTGGAAGCGAGGCCGAGGAATTTCCGGTCAATCAGTACATAGGGCCTTTGCTGTGCTTCGATTTTCCGAAAGCTCTCCACGGTCCACTGCGCCGAAGCGATTAGAAGCGCATCCAGCCCGCGCGCGAGCATTTGCTCGATCTCTTGCCGTTCGAGTTCGCGGTCCTCTTCGGAGGAAGAGATGATTAGCCCGTATCCTTTCTTGCGGAGGACGTGTGAGACACCCTTTGCCACCTGCGAAAAAAATGGATGCACCAGATCGGGAACAATCAATCCCATGAGGCTGCTCTTTCCTGTTACCAGGGCGCGTGCGGCCAGATTCGGCTGATAATTCAACTCCTTCATTCTTTTCAGCACGCGTTGCCGGGTCTCGGAACCGATGTCGTCGTGATTTCGCATCACCTTTGAGACTGTCACCACGGAGACGCCCAAGTCCCGCGCGATGTCCTTCATCCGAACAGCCATGCGTTAATTATCCAAGACTATCGTTCGCGACACCACACTCCATCAGCAATAGAGGGGCTGGCTTACTGGAGAAAGGGCGTGCGGGTTTGGTGGAACAACTCGTCGGTACGGCCTTCGACATTGAGAGAGAATCCTGCAGCTTTCGATTCACTATAGATAACAACCGGCGAATTTCCGCTGGGTTGAAACAAATTAATAACTGAGTACTAAAGTTTTACGGCAAAACGCCGATGAGGAATTACGGGTAGAGTATTTTGCTCCCAAGACGTTGGTTATTGAAAGTCGGAGATAGGCGGGAAAGAGGAGCGTCGTCTCGTCCGCAAACTTTGAAGGTTCTACTGGGACTTTTATGTCTGGCGCTTCCAGGTCTTTGCCTGGATCCGAAGTGGCAGGTCAGCCAGTACCTGTTTGAATCGTGGCAAACCGAGCGCGGGCTTCCCCAAAACACGGTCAATTCAGTTGCCCAAACTCGTGACGGTTATATGTGGTTTGCCACACAAGAAGGCTTGGCGCGTTTTGACGGCTCTAGGTTTCAGGTATTCGACTCCCATAACACTCCTGAAATTCAAGAGAGCTATATCGGGGCGTTGTTGGTCGATGAGAACGGCCTATTGTGGATCGGCCAGTATCGTGGCGGACTCGCAACTTTCGATGGTAGCCGTTTTCGTGCTTACTCCGCGCCTCCCAGTGGTCCAATGCAACGCTTGGACAGTGTACAGGAAGATTCAGATGGCCGTATATGGGCGGGATCGGCAAAACACTGGCGTCTGATTAAAGGCCGGGCGCTCTCCTCATCGGTAAAGGAAGAGATTAGGAGTGCTCAATTGATTGCGTTCTCGCGACGAGTTGAAAGTAGCTCCTGGGTTGTTACTGGTACAGGACTACTCGCTCAGTTCGTTAATGGACGGTTGAAGGACATCACCAGAAAACCGGTTGCGTCGAGTCCGGTTGCCGCGATGTATGAAGACTACGATCATAATCTCTGGCTGGCCATGGGACAGAGAATTCTGAGGCGTGACGCGCAGGGAGATTTTCGAGAGCTGGTGCTGGCGGGGGTAGCGTCGGGCGAACAGATTCAGACGATTACTGAGGATCATGACCGAAATATCTGGGTAGGAGGCGAGGGCGGATACTCTCGATTGCAGTTCCCGGCAGGCGATTCAAAGGTCGGTCAACAGCGCGTGAATAGTTCATCCGTCACTAGCTTTTTCGAGGACAGGGAAGGGAACCTATGGATTGGAACCAACGGACGTGGAGTAAAACGGCTAGCCGACGGGAAGATGCGCACGTTCGGCCTTCCTGAAGGTCTGCCGAACGAGATAGTTTGGTCCATTCAACAGGGACGCAACGGCGATATCTGGGTTGGAACAGGTGGGGGACTGGCGCGGTATCACGACGGAAAGTTTACGGAAATTGTAAGTAATAACGGAACGAGACAAGGCACCGCGTTCGATTCCGCAGAGGCTGGAAACGGAACGATTTGGGTGGGCTCTGGGCGCCGCAGTTTGTCGTTAGTTGCTGGAAACGGCAAACTTATGACTCCTTCGTTGGCTGGAAAAGCGCCATCGGATTTTATTCGCTCGCTAGAATTCGACTCGGCAGACAATCTGTGGGTGGGATTGGCGTCAGGTCTCGAAGTGCTGCGAAATCGCAGATTCACTACATGTGATACCGGAATTTGTCCTGAAGGCATTGGCTCCTCAAGCGTGTACATGACTTATAAGGACCGAAATGAGAGCATGTGGGTCGCCTCCGACGATGGAGCATTTCGATTTGCTCACGGAAAGGCGACCCGCTTCGATGTTTCTAACGGACTGGCGAGCAGCATGGTAGTAGCGCTTCACGAAGCGAAAGACGGCTCCATGTGGTTCGGTACCGGGCTCGGGTTGAGCCGTCTTCACAATGGCGTTATTCATTCTTACGGTCCCAGGGAAGGCATTCCCGGCGATTCAGTCAACCTAGTCCTGGACGACAATATAGGCAATCTATGGTTCGGCACAAACAAGGGAATCTATAGTTTTAAGGAACAAGACGCCGACCGGCTGGCGAGACATCGAATTACTCAAATTCCAGTAACGGTGTATAACGCGAGCAGCGGCATGAAATTTCCAGAGACCAACGGAGGTTCTTCACATCCTGCTTGCCTGACGCGCAACGGCGAGCTTTGGTTCTCGACCATACGTGGCGTTGCGGTAATCGATCCAGCTCATGTAAGAAGAAATTTGCAGGCTCCTCTTATGGTTATCGAAAACGTTGCTGTGGACGGCAAAACGATTTCGAAATCGAACGGAGTGGAAGCTGAACCGGGAGACGGCGATCTTCAAGTCGACTACGCCGGGCTTAGCTTTTCTTCCCCAGGGCAGGTGAAATTTCGCTACCGCCTCGTGGGGTTTGACCGCGAGTGGATAACGGCTGGCAGTCGCCGGACGGCTTACTACACGAACGTTCCGCCCGGCCGTTACCGGTTTGAGGTGATGGCCTGCAATGAGGACGGGGTGTGGAGTAAAAGCCCTGCTGTCTTGACCTTTGCTTTGAAGCCGCATTTCTATCAGGCGGATTGGTTCTATCTGTTGATGGCAGCCGGTATTTGCATTGGCGGGGTACTTCTTTACCGGCTTCGCATTCGAGGCTTTGAACGGCGCAACCTCGATTTGGCAAGGCGCGTGGATCTTCGGACTCGCGAGCTCACGGTCGTTAACGAGGAATTACTCCTGGCGAAGGACAGGGCAGAAAGCGCCACCAGGGCGAAATCTGAATTCCTGGCCAATCTCAGTCACGAGATTCGTACGCCAATGAATGCCGTTATCGGACTTAATGAACTTGTCCTGACAACGGAGCTAACTGCCGAACAGCGTGAGTATCTTGAAATCGTCCAGTCTTCGAGTGAATCTTTACTGAAGCTTTTGAACGATATTTTGGATTATTCGAAGATTGAAAGCGGGCTACTTGAACTGGAACATGCGCCATTCTCTCTGCGGGAGTGCGTGGAGTCCGTGCTCGACCTGTTTGCTTCGGCGAGTTTCCAGAAGAATATAAAGCTCGCCTATTTTATTGAAGACGAGGCTCCGATCGCTATTCTCGGCGACCTTACTAGGCTGCGGCAGGTCTTGATCAATCTTGTTGGGAACGCTTTAAAATTCACGAAGGAAGGCGAAATAACGATTCACATTTCGGCATTGCAGGACACATCAGGACAAGCCGGGCGATGCAGTCTGCTTTTTGCCGTTCGAGACACCGGAATCGGTATTCCGCAGGATCGAATGAATCGTCTGTTTAAGTCGTTCAGTCAAGTTGACGCTTCTACAACGCGAAAATTTGGCGGGACGGGGCTTGGCCTTGCGATCTCCCAGAAGTTAGTGCAGAAGATGGGCGGTGTTGTCAGCGTGGAGAGTGAGGAAGGGAAGGGATCCTGTTTCTCGTTCATGATTGAACTAGAGGTCGATCAAGGCAAGACTGAGGCAATTCTGGTTCCGCTGACCGAAGGCGTGCGGATCGTGTACCTAGGCAGCGTCAACTTACACCGAAAGTTTGTGGCACAGCGTGCAAAAGCGATGGGGCTGTCCTTTGCCGCCAGTCTCAACGAGAACATGGAGACCTCCAGTGTCGCTGTCATCGAGTGGTCTTCCGATGAAAGTGTACGGACCGAACTCGAAAGGCTGGTAAGGAATCGTTCTGGCGCGCCGGTAGTAGTTTTGGCACCGCTCGGCTGTCCGGATTTGGCAGGCCGCTTGCCTTCTTCCGGCAAGTACCGCTGCGTCACGATTCCGTTGAAGGCCGAGAAGTTAGAAGAAGCGCTTCGCGATTGCGTCTCCGCAATGGATGGACGGAATTCCCAGACGGAGACTTCGCAGTTCAGCAGAGTCTAATGGATGCTCAATTCTGTTTTCGCGTCCGCGAAACAACGTGCCGCAAATTCCAGTTCCTGGTACGTGTGTGCGGCAGAGACCTGTACGCGAATGCGAGCTTTTTCTTGCGGGACCACGGGATAGGAAAATCCAACCACGTACACGCCCTTAGTTAGCAGTAGATCCGCCATCTTCGAGGCCAGCGCCGCGTCTCCGAGCATTACGGGGACAATAGGATGCTCGCCCGGCAGAATCCGAAAGCCATACGAGGTCATTTGTTCGCGGAAGAGTTTTGTGTTTGATATTAAACGCTGCCGTAGTTCCGATGTTTCTTCCAACAGTTCCAAGACCTTGATCGAAGCGGCGACGATAGGCGGCGCTATCGAGTTTGAAAACAAATAGGGACGGGAACGCTGCCGTAATAAATCAATAATCTCTTTGCGTCCGCTCGTATAACCGCCGCTGGCGCCACCGAGTGCCTTGCCGAGCGTACCGGTGATAATATCGACTCGTCCCATCACGTCGTGGTGCTCATGTGTCCCCCGGCCGGACTTGCCCATAAAACCGACACCGTGGCAATCGTCGAACATGACCATGGCATCATATTTATCGGCCAGATCGCAGATAGCGGGCAGGTTGGCGACATAGCCATCCATGGAGAACACGCCATCGGTCGCGATGAGGCGGTACCGTGCGCTGCTTGCTTCCTTGAGTTTGGCTTCGAGGTCGGCCATGTCACTATTTTTGTAGCGGAATCGGACGGCCTTTGACAACCGGATGCCGTCAATAATGCTGGCGTGATTAAGCTCATCGGAGATGATGGCGTCTTCCCCGTCGAGCAGCGTTTCAAACAATCCGCCATTTGCATCGAAGCAGGAGCCGTAAAGAATCGTATCTTCGGTTCGGAGGAATTCGGTTAAGCGCGCCTCTAACTCCTTGTGAATGGATTGTGTGCCGCAGATGAAGCGCACGCTGGCGAGTCCATAACCCCAATCGTCAAGAGCTTTACGGGCCGCATCGATCACGGCGGGATGGTTCGCCAGCCCTAGATAATTATTCGCGCAGAAGTTAAGAACAGAAGCGCCGGTCGAAACTTTGATTTCGGCCTGTTGAGGACTGTCGATGAGACGCTCGCGCTTAAACAGACCGGCTTTTTCGATATCGCCGATCTTATCCGATAAATAACTTTGGATGTTCTTGTACATATTTTCCTACACGCTCAACACTCAATGACATTTACAGCCAAACCGGCTAACGCGGTTTCCTTGTATCTCGACTGCATGTCAAGGCCGGTTTGATACATCGTGCGTATCACCTGGTCGAGCGAAACCTTGTGGCCGCCCGCTTCCTGCATCGCCATCCGGCAGGCATTCACGGCTTTCACGGCACCAATAGCATTCCGTTCGATGCACGGAATCTGCACCAGCCCTCCGATAGGATCGCAGGTCATGCCGAGATTGTGCTCCATGCCAATTTCAGCGGCATGCTCCACTTCTTCATTTGTTGCGCCCAGGGCGCAGGCAAGACCGGCTGCCGCCATGGAACAAGCAACACCTACTTCACCTTGGCAACCTACCTCCGCTCCGGAGATGGAAGCGTTTTCCTTATACAGAATACCGATAGCGCCTGCGGTTAGGAAAAAGCGCAATAGCCCTTCGTCGGATGCCTCGGGTTCGAACTGGCGGTAGTAACGGGCAACAGCAGGAATCAAGCCAGCGGCACCGTTTGTAGGTGCGGTAACAACTCTGCCGCCAGCAGCGTTTTCTTCGTTGACAGCCATAGCGAACACGTTTACCCAATCGATGGCGCTTAACGGGCCGCGAGGTTGCTGCTGAATTTTTGCGTAAAGTTTTGGCGCGCGCCGGCGAACGTTCAAGCCCCCTGGAAGAATACCTTCGGTTGCCAAACCGCGTTCGATGCAGGCCTGCATGACGGACCAAATCTTGGCAATGCGCTCGCGCACTTCGGGTTCGCTTCGCAACGCGCTTTCATTCTCAAGCATCAACTGCCAGATCGGCATCCGCTTGCTTTCGGCCCGCGCCAGCAATTCCGCTGCATTGGAGAAGCCATGCGGCACGGGCAAGTCGGCTTGGGTGGGAGTGCGCAGTTCGTCTCTTCGGACGACGAACCCGCCGCCTACCGAGAAGTAGATCTCCTGATCGACTGTCTTGTCGTCCTCGCGGAATGCGGAGAACCGTATTCCGTTGGGATGTTCCGCCAGGACAACATCACGATGAAACACGAGGTCTATCTGGTCATCGAACCCGATGAGCTGTGAACCGAGAAGCTTCAGCTCTTTCGCGGCACGGATGGTCTCGATGATGGAGTCGATCCGATCCGGGTCAATCTCCTCTGGTTTTTCTCCTTGCAGGCCCAGCAGCACGGCGCGATCTGTTCCGTGGCCGATGCCGGTAAGCGCGAGCGACCCATAAAGATCGACAACAAGGCGGCTCACCGTTGACAGTTCGTCTTTTTGCGCAAGCGCCGCGACGAATAGGCGGGCAGCGCGCATGGGACCCACAGTGTGGGAACTCGAGGGGCCGATGCCTATTTTGAAAAGGTCGAAAATACTGGTCTTCATGACGTGGAAGTCTGTTTTACTTTCTTATAGGACGGTCCAATCCAGAATGACCTTGCCGGAGTTGCCGGAGCGCATCGCTTCAAACCCTTGCTCAAAATCGCGGTAGGTGAAGCGGTGCGTGATTACCGGAGTAATGTCGAGCCCCGATTCCAGCATGACCGTCATTTTGTACCAAGTTTCATACATCTCACGCCCATAGATGCCTTTGATGGTGAGCATGTTGAAGATGACCTTACGCCAGTCGATAGGCATCTCCTTGGCCGGGATGCCGAGCATCGCGATCTTTCCTCCATGACTTGTGTTGTTAATCATGTCATGAAGAGCCGAAGGATTGCCGGACATTTCCAGCCCGATGTCGAAGCCTTCCTGCATGCTAAGCTCTCTCTGCACATCCGCAAGCGAAGTTTCTTTCGGGTTTACCGCCAAAGTAACGCCCATTTTGCGGGCCAGTTGGAGGCGATTAGAATTGATATCGGTGATGACGACATGTCGGGCCCCGGCATGCCTCGCTACCGCCGCCGCCATGATGCCGATGGGACCAGCGCCGGTAATCAGCACGTCTTCGCCGAGGACGGGGAATGACAGCGCGGTGTGAACCGCATTGCCGAAAGGATCGAAGATGGCGGCTACTTCGCGGTTTACAGTTGGACTGTGCCGCCAGATGTTGGACATGGGAAGCGCGATATATTCCGCGAAAGCTCCGGGGCGATTTACTCCAACGCCTTGCGTATGGGCGCAGAGATGACGGCGGCCCGCGAGACAATTCCGGCAGCGGCCGCAGACGACGTGGCCTTCGCCGCTGACCACCTCGCCGGGGCGAAAGTCGTTGACGTTAGAGCCCACTTCGACGATCTCACCTACAAATTCATGCCCGATGGCCATCGGGACGGGAATGGTGACTCGCGCCCAATCGTCCCAGTCGTAGATATGCAAGTCGGTTCCACAGATTCCCGTATGAGACACGCGGATCAGCACATCGTTGATGCCCACTGTGGGCTGCGGGACATCGGCAAGCCACAAGCCCGGTTCGGCATGGCTTTTTACGAGAGCCTTCACCAGCCGCTCCGCTGTTTGTATATTGTTGTCATCCTCTTGTAGGGTACCGAGAAGGGAACCGAGTATGATAAGGGCGGACTTATTCACGTTTATTGCCAAGCATAAGTTGGGTGTGTTGGGAACTATCTCGCCAAGCGGCGCGCCTCAGTCCGCGTTGGTGGGAATCGCTGTCACGAAGCAACTGGAAATTGTTTTCGATACTGTGGACAGTTCGCGGAAGTATCGGAACCTAATTGCGAATCCAACGGCTTCTTTTGTGATCGGGTGGGAAGGCGAGGTCACGCTGCAGTACGAAGGAACGGCTTTTGTACCACAGGGCGATGAGTTGACCCGCTACAAGCAGGATTACTTTGTGGCTTGGCCCGAATGCCGGGGCCATGAACATTGGCCCGGTATCGCGTACTTCGTCGTTCGCCCAAGATGGATTCGCTACAGCGATTATGACCAACGACCGCCGTTCATTGAGGAGTTTTTATTCGAGGGTTAGCCGACCGGATGCTTCAATGGAAGTTATTCCTGAAACTCGACCAGGAGAAGCGGCCACAATGGATCAAAGCCCAACGGTAAAACTTGAAACTCCGATCACCGAGATCGCCGGTCGTGAAGACCGTGTATTTCGCCATTATTACTTGCAGGCGTCAGGGCTCCGCTTCCATCTAGTTGGAGGAGGGAGCGGCCCGACTATTGTGTTGCTGGCTGGCTTCCCTCAGAGCTGGTACGCTTGGCGGCGGGTCATGCCTATCCTGGCGAAGCATTTTCGCGTGATCGCGGTCGATCTTCCGGGACAGAGAGATTCCGAGAAACCGGTTGCTGGCTATGACACCGAGACTACTGCAAAACGCGTTCACGATATGTACTCGCCGGTCATGATATTTGCGCATGGGTAGCCTACCCTTATGCGCATGAGTATCCGGATGAGTTGAGGGGCATTGTGTTTTTGGACGGAAACATTCCGGGAGTCACGCTACAGAGCACCCTGAGCCTCGGACCAGACAACTGGCGCAACTGGCATTTCCTTTTCAATCCCATTCCAGATCTTCCGGAAGCCCTACTTCAGGGCCGCGAGCGTATTCTCATCGAGTGGTTTTTTAGCCGAAAGGCCGCGAATCCGGCAGCAACCTTCAGCAAGGCCGACCTCGATGAGTATGAGCGCGTCTACGCAGCTCCGGGAGGACTTCGCGGCATGCTCGGTTATTATCGTGCCGTTCTGGAAGACATCGAGCAGAACGCTTCCTTGCTCGGCCGGAAACTAAATGTCCTAGTGCTCGCGTTGGGCGGCGAGGCAGGCAGCGCTCCAGATCTCTATGAACGCATGCAGCCCCTTGGACAGGATGTCTGGGGAGGCACGATTGCGAGCAGCGGCCACTATATTCCTGAAAAGGCGCCAGAGGCTCTCGCGGAAGAGATGGTGCGCTTTATGCTTAGCCTCGACGCATGAATGATTCTCGACCTTCTATGTTGAGGACGGGAAAGAGGGTTTTTGGAGGCGGAAGCCGCACTGGATCGCATTTACCGCCGCGATGACGAAGAGAATGGTGCTGATAGTCCAAGAGGCAAAAAAGCTGCTACTGAAGAGACCCAGAGGCTGCTGAAACCCACCTGGTGACAGTTGAGCGGCCAAGATGCCCCAAAGAACGATTCCGATTGCCATCGCCGAAATCGCAACAGCGAAGATCCAAACCACGGTTGAGCTTTCCTGACATTCTATAAGTTTGTCGGCCTGAATAGCGCGTTTAAACTGAAGCCAGCTTCCAGCGAACATGACGATCATGAGCATGACGGTGATCGATGCCAGAATGAGGCGCGTATGTGGCTCCGGCCATCCCGGCACTTGGCTGCCATTCGCGGACCAGGGTGTTGGGATCCGATGCCCATCTGTCCAGAAGAAAACGCCGGACATCCAGAGTAAGAGCACAAAGCCGCTGAACGGTGCGAAAGCGAGCCGCTGGAGGGTGCGCCAACGCCTCTCCCGCCAGGCATGTCGAACAATTTGCCAGACCGCGGGCGACATGCCTGCAACGACCATGGCAAGGCCAACTACCGAGCCAATCTCGATGAGCAGCCAAGAGAGATTGAGCAGCTGATGCGCGTACATCAGCTTGATGAAAAGAGTGTCGTCGACCGTCCCGTAGAAATTTAGGCCCGCGGCAACCGCCAGCAGCCAGGCGAAAGCGATGGAGGTGAGTGTGTGTTGATGTCTTGTCATTTGCGGTACACCGGCTGGATAAATTCTTTCCCTTATCGCGGAACCAATAACGTTGAGAACGACCAGGATGGTGAGGTTCTGTTGTTCGAGGAGAGCCTGGAACTCCTCTCGATAGCGTGTTTTCCAAGCGGCTGGATAGAGCGAAGACAGCCATAGTATTAGCCTGCTCCTCATTGCGCCTCCAGCTTCCGTAGACCGGCGCGCGTAAACTTCTGAAGCGTGGCCAACTTTGCCCGCAGCACTTCCGTTCCGTCCGACGTCAGGCGATAGGGCTGACGCCGCTCTTCGGCCGGGAGAGGCTCGATGAGCTTTTGCTGTTCCAGGCGGGTGATTGCTCCGTAAAGAGTGCCTGGACCTAGACGCGTACCGCACATCCGAGCGATATCCTCGATCATGGCGTGTCCGTGTTTCGGTCCATCCGCCAAGCTGGCGAGAACCAGCAAGGGGGGATCGGAATAGTGACCCAGGTCGAGATCCGCGTCCGATTGCGATTCGCTCTTTTTACTACGTGACACGTAGTAAGTATGTCAGGAAAGCGCTTGCTGCGCAAGCGGATTTTGTCTTATTTCGCAAACTTCAACAGGATCGCTCCTAAGGACGGCAGCGTAAGGGTCAACGAATGATAATAGCCATGCAAGGCGATTGGCCTGGTAAGTATTCCATCGCCATTGTTGACGCCACTCCCACCATAGTGCGCGGCATCTGAATTGAAAATTTCTTTCCAGAGTCCGCGTGCTGGTACGCCAACGCGATAGTTAGGGCGGCGAACCGCACTGAAATTGCAGATAACCACGGCCGTGTCCGTTGCCAGCGCTCCGATGCGGAGGAAGCTGATAACATCCTCTTCCGCATTGTCTGCGTCGAGCCAGGCGAAGCTTTCCGGCGCGTTTTCGGCATGGTGGAGAGCTGACTCACTTAAATAGAGCCGATTCAAATCGCCGATCAGCAGACGCAGAGCGGCATGCTCAGGGTACTCCAGCAATGTCCAATCGAGTTGGCCATCGTGATTCCATTCAGACCATTGGCCAAACTCTCCACCCATGAAAAGCAGCTTTTTCCCAGGTTGAGCATACATGTAAGTGAAGAGTAACCGAAGGTTTGCGAACTTTTGCCAGCGGTCGCCCGGCATTTTGCCGATGAGAGAACGTTTTCCGTAGACAACTTCGTCGTGCGACAGCGGTAGAACGAAGTTCTCATAGAACGCATACACCATGCGAAAGGTGAGCTCGCCGTGATGAAACTTCCGGTAGAGCGGATCCTGCGACATGTATTGCAACGTATCGTGCATCCAGCCCATATCCCACTTCATGCCGAAACCAAGGCCGCCGTCATAGACGGGCTTGGATACTTTGGGATACGCGGTGGACTCCTCGGCCATCGTTTGCGTATCGGGATGGACTCCGAAGACCTGCTGATTCATCTGCTGCAGAAATCCAATCGCCTCCAGGTTTTCGCGTCCGCCGATTTGGTTCGGAACCCATTGGCCTGCGCCTCGCGAGTAGTCGAGATAGAGCATCGACGCTACCGCGTCTACTCGCAGCGCGTCGGCGTGATACTGCTCCAGCCAGAACATCGCACTGCTCAGAAGAAAGCTGCGCACCTCTGGACGGCCGTAATCGAAAATGAAGCTGTTCCAATCACGCTGGAGGCCCTTGCGCGGATCGGCGTATTCGTATTCATGAGCGCCATCAAAGAATGCGAGGCCATGCTCGTCTTGGGGAAAATGTGACGGCACCCAGTCGAGAATTACCCCAATTCCGTGTTGATGGAGCTCATCAACCAGAAACATAAAATCCTGCGGTGTGCCATAGCGGCTAGTAGGGGCAAAGAAACCCGTGATCTGATAACCCCACGAGCCGTAGAAGGGATGTTCCATCACGGGCAGAAACTCCACGTGGGTGAATCCCATTTCCTTTACGTACGGAACGAGTCCCGACGCTAGCTCCCGGTAGGTAAGAAAGCGGTCCTTATCATCGGGTGCGCGCTGCCATGAGCCCAAGTGGACCTCATAGATGGACATGGGAGCCTCTAACGTATTCTTGAACTGGCGGCTCGACATCCACGCACTGTCGCGCCACTGATAATCGAGATCCCAAACGATCGATTCAGTGCTTGGTGAACAGTCGTGAAAGACACCAAGCGGATCACTCTTCTCCACTTTGTAATCGCCGACGTCCGACTCGATCAGGTACTTGTAATGGGCGCCAGCTTGTACATCGGGTATGAATGTTTCCCAGACACCAGAGATACCTTTCGGTGTTAAGGAACTTGCCTGCTGATTCCATCCATTGAAGCTGCCGATGACGGAAACAACTCTCGCGTTCGGCACCCAAACCGCGAAGCTTGCGCCCTGCCTGCCATCCTTCGAGAGGAGATGTGCTCCCAAGGCATCGGTAAGCCGCATGTGAGTGCCCTCTTGCAGAAAATAAAGGTCGCCATCATTCACGAAACGGTTCGTCATGACAATTCGGTTTAGTTGAGCAAGCAGAGAAGCCCGCGCAGGGGAATCTGCACCCAGTCAGGGCGATTATTCAATTCGTAGACGATCTCGTAAAGAGCTTTTTGTAAGAGAAAAGCATCCAGCAGCGTCCGCCGCTCCTTGGCATCGCCCGGAGCAAACGGCAGTTTACCGGCCCGGTCGAAGTATGCACGGAGATAGGCGGCGCTTACCCAGGCGGCCCAGTAATCCGCCCAGGTTTCCATCGCGAAGTGGTTCGCGACAGTTACTCCCCTGGCCACTCGTAGTGCGGCATAGGCAGCATATTGAAACGAACGCACCATACCGGCAACATCGCGCACCGCTAATGCTTTCTCGCGCCGTTCTGAAATCGGACGTGCCGGCTCGCCTTCGAAATCGATGATCATGAAGTCATCATCGGTGGCCAGGACCTGGCCGAGGTGGTAGTCTCCATGGTGCCGAATGCGTACTGCCCTTACAGGGGAGTGCGGCAGGGACGCGAGGCATTTGCGCACCTGTGCTTCCTTTGTCAGAAGCGAGTGGGCGAGTTTCGCTGACTCCGCGTCCAGGCTGTGTTCCTTGCGCCTTAGTAACGCAAAAGCAGCATCGGATTCCTTCAGCAGTTCCTCGTGGAGAGAAGCTGCCCGCTCCGCCGTAAAGGGAATGGGACGGAAATCAGGGTTTTCGTTGTTGCTGGCAAGAGTGGCATGCATCTCTGCGGTACGTTCACCCAGCAAGGACGCTGACTTCAGGAAAGAGCCGATGATCTCGCGCGCAGTTCCGGGCATGTCGGTTTCCGCTAAATGCAGCGGATGGGCGCTCTTGAACGGAGGTGCCGACCTGCCTTCGGCCACAGCGCGCCCATAGAATCCGTTCAGGGCGTCCAGCGTGAACTTCCAAGCGTCACCCTGATTTCGAACAAACGCCTGCAGAATGGCAGCATACATGGACTCGCCTTCATGCGGACGGTATTCGATGAAACCGAGAACTGCAGGCGTGTTCTTGAACAGATGTTCGGTGAGGAACGCGCCCACTTCTATATCGGGATTAACGCCGGGCTCAACCTTGCGGAAAAGCTTCAGGATGTAGCGGTCTTCGAAGATGATGGAGCTGTTGCTTTGTTCGGCGCGCGAAACCGTCGCCTTCAGGGCCGGTGCGCTGTCGCTGCACTCGCGGTCAAAGACAGCAGTGCGTGAGGCGATTAAATCACCTTGCCGGCCTTTGAAACTGGCCCTGCAAGCGATGGCAGAGAGCAGACCGGCAGTGAACTCCTGACTTCCCAAGGCATTGTAGACAATGCGTTCTTCGCCGCCCGGCATCACCAATCGAGCCAGTATGTCATCGTCTATCTGCAATCTGTCCTGAGCTGGCGCGGTCGATAAGGGAATGAGATAAATATCTGGATTGCCCTCCGTGTAGTCAATACGCGCCACGATCACGTAAGAATCTGTTCCGACGATTGAAATCGCATCGCGGATGCCGAGGTCGCGAATGGTGCGGGTCTTTGCGCGGTACCAGCGCCGCGTGATGATGTACTCCTGCAACAGGGGCGCGAGGCGTCCGATCGCGGTATCGCTCAACTCGCCGGAATCCTGCGGAGCCGCAGGGTGATTCTCCATGATGACTACCGGAACGGTACGGGATGAATTGCTGTTTAGCGAAGACATGGCTATTCCTCAGATGCTAACGAATTTGCAAGATGTGCGCGGGAATGCTGTGCGGATTCAGTAAAACATAGTTCCGCGGGCCGTTCCAGGTATATCTTGCATCCGTCAAAAGATCATGCACTGGGTAGGGACGGTCGCGATCAATTTTCAGCAAATCGAGTTGAAGATCGACAAAACCCGACTGCACATTATAAGGATCCAGATTTATGACCATGAGAACCAGATTCGAGCCGTCGCTCGATTGTTTGCTGTAGCAGATCAGTTGTTCATTGTCGACCGGATGGAACTCCAAACCCCAGTCGCTCTGCAGCGCTTCGTTGTCGCGACGAATCTGATTCACGAGCGCGATCAGGTAGCGTAAACTGTCGGGCCGGTCCAAGTCCCAGGCGCGGATTTGATACTTTTCGGAATCGAGGTACTCTTCTTTTCCGGGTGCTATGGGGCGCGATTCCATGAGCTCGAAAGCCGGACCGTAGATGCCGTAGCTAGCGCCCAACGTCGCCGCAAGCAGGAGACGAATCATGAACGCAGAGCGCATTCCCAACTGCAGGAAGCCGGTCAGAATGTCGGGAGTGTTGGGCCACTGGCTAGGACGAAAAAATTCCCGCACGTTTGTTTTCGTCAGCTCAGTCAGGTAGCTCGTGATCTCCCATTTGGCATTGCGCCAAGGGAAGTAGGTGTATGACTGACTGAAGCCCAGCTTTGCTAAGCGATACATGACCTTGGGCCGCGTAAAGGCCTCGGACAAAAATAGCGTTTCCGGATACTCGCGCTTGATTTCGGTGATGCACCACTCCCAAAACGGAAACGCTTTGGTGTGGGGATTATCAACGCGAAAAATTCGGACGCCATGTCCGATCCAAAACATGAAAACATCCTTCAGTTCTTGCCACATCTCCCACCACTTGGTGGTTTCGAAGTCGAAGGGATAGATGTCCTGATACTTCTTGGGCGGATTCTCCGCATATTGAATAGTTCCGTCGGGCCGCTTGCGAAACCATTCTTCATGAGCCCTTACATACGGGTGATCCGGCGCGGCCTGGAACGCGATATCGAGCGCGATCTGCATACCGAACTCTGTCGTGCGCTTCACCAAGCGCTGAAAATCGTCCATCGTGCCTAGATTGGAATGAATTGCCTTATGGCCGCCGCTGGCGGCGCCGATGGCCCAGGGACTGCCGAAATCGTTTGGCTCTGCCGTCGTGGAATTGTTGCGGCCCTTGCGAAATTGGGTGCCGATGGGGTGGATCGGCGGAAGATACACGATATCGAAACCCATTTCGGCGACATATGGCAGGCGCGCCTCGCAGTCGGCAAAAGTACCGTGTTGGCCAGCTACGGGCGCGGTGGAACGAGGGAACAATTCGTACCAGGCGCTGAAGCGACCGCGAACGGGATCGACGACCAGTTCCAATTCGTGTTCCGACTCACTGGCGAACTGACGGTCGGGGTAGCGCATGACGATTTCGTTCAATTGTGCATCGGTGGAGACCTCACGCTTCTGCCCTGTTGTTGCATCGTTGGCCTTCAGAACATGAATGCGTGTACGCAGCCAGCTTGCGTCGTCTCCTTTTGCCCGCAAAGCAGTATGGGTAAGGATATCTGCTCCGATCAGATAATCGAGCGGCGTGTCGCCGTCGGCTTGGATGCGTTTGTGCAGGTCGCGACGCCATGTTTCGAAGTGGTCGACCCAGGCGGCGATCTTGTAATGATAGCGGCCCAGTTGCATCACGGAAAACTCTCCGAACCAGCGATCGTTCACAAGGAACATCATGGGAGCTTCGGACCAGTCTTTCGAACTCTCGTGCCGGTAGAGCAGCCCGGCCGAAACCGAATCGTGACCATCGGTGAAGATATCGGCTTCGACTCGCACCAAATCGCCTACGGTGCGCTTTGCTGGAAATCTGCCAGCGTCCACTTCCGGCGAAATGCCTTCGATAATGACCCGACGGCGTCCGTCTTCTAATGGCATTGTCATTGTTCTGATAAGTTCTCCCTCTGCGGCCCGAACGCGCCATGCCTCATTGTATTTTGCGCGGGAATTGTCTTCTGTGTGGGAAGAGTTCCGGTTCATCGTGTGAGATGAGACCTGCCACGCCGAATGTAGGTTACAGTGCCGGTTGCGCTTTGTCAGGGGATTGCATGTGGGCGTAACCATTCAGAGAAGAATTCATCTATGTAAATGGACCAAAGGCAAGCACTTGCAGTTTGCTTTGCTCATCTGGGTTTGCCGCCGGTCCTTCTCAGCCAACGCATGAAAGCTCTCACCATCCTTCCCGGTAAACAACACTCCGCCAGCGTTCAAGAAGTGCCCGATCCGCCACCGAGCGAAGGCGACGTACTTGTGCGTGCCGTTGCGCTGGGCATCTGCGGAACGGATTTCGAATTGATGTCGGGAGAGTATGGGTGGGCTCCTCCCGGACAGGACCGTTTGATTCTAGGTCACGAGTCGTTGGGGCGCATAGAGGATGCGCCAGCGAACGGCGGCTTCAAAAAAGGCGATTTGGTGGTTGGTATTGTACGGCATCCAGATCCGGAGCCCTGCATCGCCTGCGCGGTGGATGAGTGGGACATGTGCCGCAACGGGAAATATACAGAACGCGGCATTAAAGAGGTGAATGGATTCGGTTCGGAGCTTTGGAGAAGTCGTCCGGAATTTTTAGTGAAGCTCAATCCTGAATTGGGAATGACGGGCGTACTGATGGAACCCGCCACCATTCTGGCCAAAGCGTGGGACCATATCACGCGGATCGGGCAGCGCGCGAAATGGGAGCCGAAAACTCTTCTGGTGACCGGAGCTGGACCGGTAGGACTGCTGGCGGCGATGATGGGGGCGCAGCGAGGACTGGAGGTCCATGTATTAGACCGTGTGCAGGACGGCCCGAAGCCTGAACTAGTGAAGGATCTGGGCGGAAAGTATCACACTGGGCTAGTGCGCGACGTCGGCTTTTGTCCTGACGTGATGATCGAGTGTACAGGGATCGCCTCTGTCATTGCTGAGTCCATTGAGCAGTTGGCCAACGATGGTATTTTGTGCTTGGCCGGCATCTCCTCGCACGGCCAGAACATCAGTCTTGACTTAGGAAAGATCAACCGGACGATGGTGCTGGAGAATAGCGTCATTTTCGGCAGCGTGAACGCGAACCGGACGCACTATCACCTCGCGGCGGAATCGCTGGCCAAGGCCGACCCGAATTGGTTGAACCGTATGATTACGCGCAAGGTGCCTTTAAGCAGTTGGCAGGGCGCTTTGCGGCGCGAACCAAACGACATCAAGGTAATTTTGGACTTCACGCAGGTATAGTTTAGGCCCCCATCAAACCGCCAACATGACGCTATTGATCGAAGACTACGCTCTCATAGGAAACAACGCTACCACCGCGCTGGTTGGCCGCAATGGATCGATCGATTGGCTTGGGTTCCCGCGTTTCGATTCGGCGGCGTGCTTCGCGGCGCTGCTGGGATCGAATGAAAATGGGCACTGGCGTATTGCGCCGAGAGTCGAGCATCCGAAGGTGTCGCGGAGATATCAGCAAGGAACTCTTGTGCTCGAAACAGAGTTCACTACTCCTGAAGGAACGGTGGTGCTGGTGGACTGCATGGACCGCCGGGGGGAGCACCAGGACGTTCTGCGGCTATTGCGTTGCACAAAGGGCCGTGTGCCGATGGGAATGGAGTTGACCATTCGCTTCGGCTATGGAAGTTATCTCCCGTGGTTTAGCCAGTTGGACGAGGGGCGGTATCTGGCGGTGTCCGGTCCAGACCAACTTTTGTTTTCCACTCAGGTTCCCATAAAAAACGAGGATTTTAAAACACACTCAGAATTCGAGATCGTGGAAGGCCAGGAAATTCCATTTTCGCTGACGTGGTCGCATTCGTACAATGATCCGCCGCCGCCGCCGGATGTTGTCAAGAGTATCAAAAATGTCGTGCATGCGTGGGAAAAATGGTCAGGAAAGTATAAAGGGGACGGAGAGTGGTCCGAGGCGGTGCTGCGGTCGCTTATCACACTAAAGGCACTCACTCATCATCGGAGCGGTGGAATCGTGGCGGCGGCCACTACGTCTTTACCGGAACAAATAGGCGGTCCGCGTAACTGGGATTACCGCTACTGCTGGCTTCGCGATTCCACATTTACGCTTTACGCTCTTTTGGAAACTGGTTTTACCGAGGAAGCGGGCATGTGGCGGGATTGGCTGCTGCGCGCGATTGGCGGCAGCCCGGACAAGATGCAGATCATGTACGGCGTGGAGGGTGAGCGGCGTCTCAAAGAATTCGAATTACCTGAATTACTTGGTTATCAAGGCTCACTGCCGGTCCACATCGGGAACGCGGCGTCCGAGCAGTTTCAGCTTGATGTTTGGGGCGAAGTGCTGGATTCCCTCTATCAAGCGCGCAAACGTGGATTGCCTCAAATAGACCCGGCCTGGGATTTGCAACGCGCTCTGGTGAGCGAGGTGGAAAAGGTCTGGTTCAAACCGGACGACGGGATTTGGGAGATTCGTGGTCCGCGCCGTCACTTCGTTCATTCCAAGGTGATGGCTTGGGTAGCGGTAGACCGCGCCATACGCGCCGTTCAGGAATTTGGGTGCGACGGACCGCTAGAGCACTGGATGGCGTTGCGCGGTGACATTCATGATGAGGTTTGCCGGCTCGGGTATAGCCATGAAGTAAATTCATTTGTACAGTATTTCGGCAGCAAAAATCTGGATGCGAGCTTGCTGCTTCTTCCGATGGTAGGGTTTCTTCCGCCGGACGATCCGCGCATGATTAATACGGTTGCCGCAGTCGAAAAGTATTTGATGAAAGATGGATTCGTGATGCGCTACAACAACGAAAGCGGAGTGGACGGCTTGCCCGGAAGCGAGGGTGCATTTCTTGCTTGTAGCTTCTGGCTGGTGGATAACTACATTCTTCAAAATCGCCATGACGAAGCCAACGAACTCTTTCAGCGTCTATTGGCGGTCCGGAACGATGTTGGGCTGCTCTCGGAAGAATACGATCCGAAAGAGCGCCGACAGTTAGGCAATTTCCCCCAAGCCTTTTCGCATTTGGCGCTGGTGAACACGGTGCAGAATATGATCGGGGAAACGAAGCCGGCCAAGCATCGCGCCGGCCGTCATAAATAGAAGCTACCAGCTCTTCTGTCGCCGCAAGTTCATGATCTGGGCCACATGATGCTGGCCATGCCAGGCATATAGTCCCAGCGTCGCATCCAGACGCATCTCGCCCATGTCTGGATGGCGGAAGGTCCTTGCAAACTGGGCATCGTTCATTGATCGTAAAAGAATCACCCAGCGCGCATGAAGGTTTTCGAGGAGCGCCAGAGATACATTGATGGGTGCCGATTTTGCGTCGGCCAGTTCTGCCCAGGCGGCCTCGTTATACGGTTTGATGAGCGGAGCGTCTTCGGTTAAGGCAAGGCGAAACCGCCCATAGCTGTTCATGTGGCTGTCTGGAAGATGATGCGCCACTTGCCGTACCGTCCAACCGCCTGGGCGGTAGGGCGCGTCAAGCTGCTCTTCTGAAAGCCCGTCGACGGCTTGCCTCAATTTCGCTGGCAACGACTCCAATTCGGCGAGCCACTGGGCGCGGTCCTGCGCGGTGATTTGCGAGGGCACTTGGTAGCGGCCCGTGGGATATCGTAATGATTCGTCTTCAGTATCCGGCAGGGGCATAGGTCAAAGATAACGTAACTGTCAATACAAAATGCCGAAGCTCCCGTTAGTCATCGGATAGGCAGAGACCAAACTCCAAACAGGAACTCCAGTAACGGAGTTAGGCTTGCCGATGGGATGAAGCGACGGATCGAATAACTGCCAATGGAGAGAGCCGCCCCGCTTCCAGCCCATTCCGTCCGTCCAGGAGACGAGCAGCAGGCCCGCTCGATCAGTTGCAAGCGAGGGGTACTTCTGGTTCGTTCCGGAATCGGGCACGCTAAGGTCCGTGACGCCCGCGCCATCCGGCGCAAGACTGCCGAAACGAATTTTCTTGTCCGTTTCCCAAGCAGCGAAAACTTGCTTGGAACTAGCCGCGAAGGACTCGGCGCTCATGACACAGTATCCAACCGTCCACTTCGAAATGTCCGATCCGCGAAATGTACGGCCGTGGTCTTTCGATTCCAGCAGATACATATCACGATGAACCGCTTGCTGGGCAGAGCGAAATAACACAAACAGCGCTCCAGCGTTATCGGCGAAAGCTGTCAAAGAGCAGCATCCGCAGGCCCCAACAGGCTCGTTCCAAGCCATACGGTCCGGCTGAAATGTTTTGCCGGCATCTTCGGACTTTGCCATCCAAACACGCCGGTTTTCCTCTCCGGTCGTCCCTGGTATCGGAGAATGCCAAAACACATACACATTCCCTTTTGGGTCCGCCGCGAGTCCGCCGCCTCCGTCGATGCCGTACGCCGTGTGGATGAGATTGCGTTCCGGCTCAAATGCGCTGCCTGCATTGTTAAGGCGGCTAAAGAGCATCGGGCTTCGTTGGCCATTGGGGCCGGATACCTTTCGGGAACCGTTCCAGGTAATGTAAACTTGCCCGCGCCAGCCTGCAGCGATGCGGGGTCCACGGATATTGCCGACCGCGATAGCAGATCCCGGAACGGAGTTCACGCGAATGGCAGTGGAAAAGCTGGTCCCGTTAGACGAATGGGCATAAAACAGATCGCCTGCGAACGGGTCTCCCTTGAAGTAGACCAGGTGTACCGTTCCCCGCTGGTCGACTACGGTTTGCGGTTGGATACCTCCATCCGGCAAACGTTCCAAATGGACTTCCGGCGGAGCAGTCGCGCCAGCAAGAGGAAGGAATAGGAATCCCAGGCAGCAGGCTACAACTAAGGCTGCCGGTGTAAGCTTTGACAAGAACGTGAGCCTCACGTCCCATTATCACTTTGAGCCGGTCGCGGATACGTCTATGCCTTCATATTCTCTACCCATTGCAGATAGTGCCAAAGGGCTGATCGTTCCTGCCATATGAACTGAAAAAAGATGCCCGGCGTGATCGATTCCGCTGGAATCCCTGAATACGTTTCGATGCGCCAGCGCAAGTAGGGGGACTGCCATGGCCGAAGTCTATAGCCCCTCGAAGCGACCCAAAGGAACTGGATCATTATGGCGTGGGGGCGGCAGCCGCGGGTGCCTTGTTTGTCATTGAATCAGGGGTTGCGTAATATCCGGAACGGGTTCGAACGTCCGGTTTGCCCGCAGCGTTTACTGTTACACGAATCTGCCGGTAGCTGCCGTCTAGTTGCTGTTCTCCTGGCGAATAGGCAATGGTGTATTGGTTGCGTATGTCACGCGCAATCTGCACGGCGAGCGTTTTTACTTCATTGACATCTTTGGGATAGAACGAAACGCCGCCCGTGGAAGACGTTAGCTCGCGCAGTGCTCGCTTTGCTTTTGATGCCTCATGTTTCTCCTCATCGGTGAACAATCCTATCGCGTAGATCAGGGTATCGGTCTGATTCGAGCGTGCCACTAAGCGTTCCAGCGATATATTGCTTTCGTTATCATTGCCGTCCGTGATCACCAACAGAACCTTCTTGTCCTTTTTGGCATCCGACTTCATGTAATCGAGCGACATATTGATCGCGTCGCGCATGGCCGTGCCGCCGCGTGAATCGATGCGCGCCAAGCCTTGCTCCATCTTGTGTACGTCGCTGGTAAAAGGTACATCGAGGTAAGCGTCATCGTTGAAATTGACGATGAATACTTCATCTTGGGGATTCGATTCGCGGACCATCGCGAGCGCTGCAGCCTCCACTCGCGATCGTTTGGTCAGCATGCTGCCGCTATCGTCAATGATGATTCCGAGCGAAACGGGAACATCTTCATGACGAAAAATCTTGATCGGCTGCGGCTGCCCGTTCTCGAAAACGGAAAACTGATCTTCTTTCAGGTTATTCAGGAACCTGCCCTTTTTGTCCGTTACGCTGGCGTGCAAGACCACCAGCCGCGTCTCGGAGCGGAACTGAGCATAAAGCGTTCCTAGCAGGACTGGGAGCAGCAAAGCCGCAATGAGAAAATTTTGAAATGGAAAAAAGGCGAGCGGGCGGCTACTGCGTCGGCGCATAATATCCAAGGCGGAAATAAGCTTTCAATGGAGGGAGTCCTCGTGGCTGATTTAACTTTACCTGTACGCGGCGATACTTTCCGTCCCGCTCGCGGTTTTTTGGCGTATACCCCAGAATATACTCGTTACGAAGCTCAATTCCAATCTTTGCGGCAATGTCGGGCAACTCCGCTACATTCTCTACCGCATACTCACGCCCGCCAGTCTGCTCGGCAAGATCGTTGAGCAAACCCGGACCTGCGGCTTCTTCGGGAGTCCGTCCGCGATTTCCCGCCGACTCAAAGATGCCGATCGAGAAGATTTGAACGTCCGCTTCACGAACGGCGTTCTTGATTTCCGTTTCCGTGTACCGGCTGCTGTTGTCGCCTCCATCGGAGATAATCAGAAGCGCTTTACGCGGGTTGTGTGCTTTTTTCATCTCGTGCATCGCCAGATAAACGCTGTCCAGCAGCGCTGTTCTGCCCTTCGATTGCGTAAAGGTGAGTGCGCTTTGAAGCTTGTCTGTATCCGACGTAAACGGAACCGCCAACTCGGGCCGGTCATTGAATTGCACCAGAAAGAATTCGTCGGAGGGATTAGCTGTTTTGAAAAACTCTACCGCGGCCTGCCGGGACTTTTGTAGTTTTGGTCCCATGCTTCCGCTCGTGTCGAAGACAAGACCGATCGAAATGGGCGCATCATCACTCGAAAAATCCGTGATCTCTTGTTGTATTTTGTCCTCGTAGAGGCGAAAATGTTCCCGCTCGAGACCGGTGACAAACCTGTTTAAGGGGTCTGTAACGGTGACATTGATTAGCACCAGCGTCTTATTGACACGGAGGTCGACTGGCCTGGTATTCCGTGGCTGATCGTGCACACCAGCCTCCGATGGCGTCTCAGCCTGGGCTAAACTGAACGCGCAGATAAGTGCAATTATTCCGGCCAAAAAATACGGAAACGGCGTGCGGCGAAGTGCGTATCCGTATGAATAAATGCGAGACAAGAAGCAAGTCCGCATACAAGTTAGTTCTTTCTGAATAGATCATAGCATCGAAATCTAGGGAGCGACCGCTTCTAGCCTAAGCCGGTAGTTTTGATGAAAAAAGCAGCTAAAATGGCCCCAATAATAGGTCCGGCAATGGGGACCCAGGCGTACGACCAGTCGGAGGAACCCTTGCCTGCAACAGGCCAAACGGAATGCGCGATTCGCGGTCCCAAATCGCGGGCCGGATTGACGGCGTAGCCGGTTGTCGCGCCTAAAGACAATCCGATACTCCAGACGATTGCTCCGGTAAGGTAGGGCGTTAGTCCGGGAGGCGGTGTCGTCCCGCCGCGTGTCAACTGTTTCGATGATAAGCCTGCCGCGACCACCACCAACACGAACGTTCCGATAATTTCGCAAAGGAGATTATTGCCGTAGGCGCGAATGGCGGGTTGGGTACAGAAGCACAGCAGTTTAGATGTTTTGTCTTCGGTTACTTTGAAATGATGGTAGTAAAACAACCAGACCAACGTTCCTCCGGCAAAGGCGCCTAGTATTTGAGCGGGAATATAAGTCCAGAGGCGCTCGGCATGCCCCGAAGTAATCACGGCCGCAACCGTGAAGGCAGGGCTGAGATGAGCGTCCTTATCGCCGAGTGACAAGGCGGCTATCACCCCCGCGAAAACCGCCAGCGCCCAGCCTGTTGTGATGACCATCCATCCCGCTCCTTGTGCCTTCGAGCGCACTAACAAAACTGCCGCGACCACTCCATCGCCCAACAGGATAAGGATCATGGTTCCGAAAAATTCGCCAAAGACAGCCGGGTCAATATGCATGAAATGAGCTCGCGTTCGTGTGGATTCTTATCATACGTAACGCTACCGCGCTACTTGTTTTTGCTTCTGTAACGCTTCAGGATTACGGCAGTTTTTTAAGGATTGCCCCGTAAGATAACGGGCGATCTCCTGGGCCGCGATACGCGCCGCTTTATGCGCGGTCTGTTTACTCGCGCCGGCCACGTGCGGCGTCATCACGATGTTCGGCGTTTCTAGCAGGCGGGAACCGGCGGACACTTCCTCCCCCGGAAATACATCGAAGCCCGCGCCCCACAGGTGCCCTGAATCGAGAGCATCGCAGACTGCGTCGTAATCGACCAGCCCGCCCCGGGCGCAATTGATCAACACTGCGTCTTTCGGCATCAGGGCGAGCTCTTCGCGGCCGATCATACACTTATTCTCATCGGTAAGCCTGGCGTGCAGAGTCACCACCTGGGAGCGCTTTAAAAGATCATTCAATGTTGCGCCTTCGGCTTCATCGCCCAGCGACTCTTGCTTCACAAACGGATCGTAGACCAGCACATGACAGCCGCATGCTTTTAGAATCCGAGCAACAATGCTGCCGATATGCCCGTATCCGATGATGCCCACCGTTGCCTCATCCAGTTCCAACCCGGCTTTGTCATATTCGTAAAAATCTCCGTGCCAATGCCCGGCATGAAGTTCCGCGTCGAGCTGCGGAATCCTGCGAATCACGCTGAAGATCAAGCTGACCGTGTGCTCCGCCGTTGCTGCTGCGTTTCGTCCAGGCGCGTTGCAGATAACAACTCCGTGTTCTGTCGCGGCCTCAATGTTCACATTCGTGGGACCGCCGCGGGCGATCACCGCCATCCGCAGATCCCGCGAGGCTTCAATAATCCGCCTCGTCAAAGCAGCGTGATTGGCGGTGGAGATGTTGACGCCCTGGAAAGCCTGAATCAATTCCTCTTCGGTGCCGGACCCCTCCTCCACTTCCGCCACTTTCCCGAACGGAACGCCTGGCCATGGACTTTGATATTCGCGGTACTCCACTTTATCCTCGAAACCGGCGTTGGCCAACTCCTTCTTGATGTGTTCGATAAAGATCGACGGCAGAATGAAGTGATCGCCTGCCGCCAAGATTCGTACGCTCATTCGTCAACACTCCCGTTTTCATTTTTTTGAAGCGAACACCGGAACGTTGTACTGCAAAAGGCTTGTCCGGTTGCGGTCCATGCGAATCTCCGTAATCGCCCCGTTGCGCAGGGCAGGGAAGACCGTTCTGTAATTACGCAAGGGAATCTCCAACAGTTTGCAAAGCGCGAGGCGGAGCAGCGTATTATGCGCCACCACCAACACGCGTCCGTTATCGCTTGCTGCGGCGATCTCCCGCAAGCTATTGACGGCCCGTTCCGCCGCGGCAAGAAGATCTTCGCCGTCTGGTAGCGGATTCTTTGCCGGATCCTCTAAGAACGCGTGAAACGCCGGTCCAAACTGTTGCTTCATTTCAGCGTTGGTGAGCCCTTCGCCCCGCCCGAAATTCACTTCCCGTAATCGCGCATCCACGTGGGCCTGCAAGCCTGTGGAGTGTTCCACGGGCGCCATCGTTTCCCGCGCGCGCTTCAAAGGCGACGCCCACAACGCGCTAAATCCCTCCGCAACCGCCCAAAATCCCAATTCATTCGCCTGCTCCCGGCCGAGCCGCGTCAGGTCAATATCGGATACCCCCGCATAACGATTCTCCGCATGCCACACGGTTTCGCCGTGCCGCGTCAACACGAGGTTGGTCATCGTCCGGCGCGCACCTCAATATGCTGCAGGACGCTGTTGCCAATCCATCCGCGCGCGGTCAGTTCCTTCATCAGGCGCAGATATCCATCGGTGAAGCGATCTTTCTTCTCGCGGCAAGGCTCGATCGTTTTTTTCACCCGCACCATTCGGGACGCGCTTTCACCAATGGAACTCTCCGACGCCGCCGCTAGAACACACATTCCCAACGCCGCTTCAGCCTCTTCCGGCAGCCGCACTGCCCGTTGTAAAACATCGGCGCGAAGCTGAGACCAATAGCCGCTCTTCGTCGCTCCGCCGGTGAAGCTTAATTCGCCATCGACGGAAGCGCCGATGTAATCCAGATAGTCGAAACACAGCCGCTCGATGTAGGCCACGCCTTGCAACACCGCCGCGTAGCGATCGGCCTCGTCGTTCGTTTCTCCCAGCGTGAAACCTTCCGCCTCGGGAACACTGAACGGAAAACGTTCGCCACGCGATGCCAAGGGATAAGTGACAACGCTCGCCGGTTCGTGGTGCGAGGCTTCGCGATCCAGCGTTGCCAAGTCTCGTCCCGCATAATCCTTCGAAAGAATACCCGCCCCCGTGCTGGAGGCGCCTCCGGGAAGCCAATTTCCGTCCGGAGACCGGTGCGAATAAACAACGCCATTGGGATCGCGAACCAGTGCGGACGTAACGCCCTTCAGCACCAAAGTGGTGCCGAGCACGGAGTTCCAGCTTCCCACCTTTACCGCGCCCGCGCCCAATTGCGCCGCGCAGCCATCGGTCATGCCCGCCATCAGCGGCGTTCCTTCCGGGATCCCTGTTTCTTGTGCTGCCTGTCTGCAAACGGTGCCAATCTGTGTGCCGGGACGCACCACTTCCGGCAAGATGTCCGGAGGTATTCCCAACTGCTCAATCACCTGTTCCGGCCAGCGCTCGTGGATCAGATCGAAGCCTGTCTTCAAAGAATTACTGGAGTCGGAGGCGACTTCCCTACCGGCCAAGCGCCAACATACGAAATCGGTCTGATGGAGCAGCCGCGAGCCCTTCAGCAGGCCACGCTCATTCCGGGCAACCCAAACCAGTTTCGGCAAACCCCAGGAAGGTTGCATGCGATAACCGAGCGAGCGCCACACCTCGCCTCCCACCTCATTCACGCGTTGGGCCTCGGCCCTGGCGCGCCCATCGTCATACATCAAACCCGCGGTGAGCGGCCTGCCTGACCCGTCGCTGAGCAGAATAGTTCCCGACGTCCCATCGACAGCAACGCCCCGGATGCGCTCCCGGGCAATTCCCTTTGTGGCGTCCTGGCATGCTCCAACAGCGGCTTTCCACCAGTCTTCTGGATTCTGCTCGTGTCGGTGCGACTCCCGTTTGCTTGTGAGGCTTCGTGATCCCTTTCCAGCAGAAAATCCATCGCTTGAAACCGCCGAGGCGCGTACACTCTGCGTACCGAGATCGATCCCGATCCAGACGTCCCCGACCGTATCTTTCCTGCTTTCAGGCATGCGCGGTTCCCAATGGCGTATCCATCCGCTTCCACGCCTCCTTGGCAACCTCGCGCACACTTCTGAATCGCTGATAAAGCTGCGAGTATCTCTCCGACCGCTCCCGGTCCGGCTCGTATTGAGCGCGCACTTTAACGAAATCTTTCGCAGCCTGCTCAAAGCTGCTTGCCGCGCCGGTAATCACCATCGCTGTGATAAACGCGCCTTTCGCGCCCACTTCACTATCGGTAGTGCAACAAGCAGGCAAGTTCGTGGCGTCGGCGATCATCTGGCACCAGATTTCATCCTTAGCCGCCCCGCCGCAAAGATGCAGCTCGCCCGGAGAAGCCGCCGCTGCCTCCAGGCAATCGCGAATCACCATCGATAATCCTTCCAATACCGCGCGCGCCATATGTGGGCGGCCATGCTCGAACGACAAACCAAAGAACGTGCCTCGCGCCGCGGGATCGAAGAACGGCATGCGCTCTCCCGAAGGCGAACAGTACGGAAGGAACAGGAGACCGTTGGAGCCGATCCCGACACGGTTCCCCAGCTTCCCTAAATCGCGCGGATGTTCGAAATCCAGCAGCTTCTGCATCCAGGAAAAGACTTCCGCGCCCGCTAGTGTCGGAAACGCCCGAAGGTACAAGTTCGGAACTACATAGGAGAGCGTCAGTCCGCTGGGCGCCCCCGAAGTATCGGCCTCGGTTTTCACCACCTCCGTGCAAATCGTAGTTCCTAGCACGCTGCAGGCCTGCCCCGGATTAACCGCCCCTGCGCCTACTGCCATTGAAGCCACATCGTACGGTGCCATCACGATTGGCACGCCCGCATTCAGTCCAAGCTCCGCCGCCGCCGATTGTTGCAGGGCGGAAACACGCTCCTTGCCTCGGCGGACGTCCGGAAGTAACTCCGCGGCCCACTCCAGCCCATAGAGCTCGATCAACTCGCGCGAGTACCGCCCCCGCCGTATATCCAAAAACGGCGCCGAAGCATCCGAATCATCCACAGCCAAGTGCCCCGTCAACCGCAGAAAAACCCAGCCATTACAATACAACGCCTTGCTCGCATTCTCTAAACGCTTCGGGTCTTCCTTCCGCAGCCACGCGAGGATCGCATGAGGCAACCCGGAGAATGTCGCCGAGCCGTTCAGCCGGAATGCGCGATCGACGATGCCCGCTTGCTCCCATTCCTCCACAATGCCCTTCGCCCGGCTGTCATTCCACAGGATCGCGGGACCGTTCGGCTTGCCGTCGCGATCCACCAACCAGCACCCATCGCCTTGCGCGGTTAGCGAGATGAACTTGATCGCTCCGTCAAACTGGCCGATCACGCTGCGAATGGAAAACACCACCGCATTCCATACGGCGTGCATATCTTGTTCGGAATAGCCGGGCCTGCTACGCCGGACATCGGTGGACTGCCGCGCTATGGCCAACTCTCGCCCCTCGTCATCGAACGCGACCGCCTTAATCAAAGTGGTGCCAACATCCACGCAAATTGCCGCCATGCCGTATCCCTATAGATGTCCTGCCGAAGAACGCATTCCCAGAATATTTAGAGGCGAGCTTGCGAGAATCGCTGAAACGTAAGAACAAAGATTGCCATCCACATCGCGTCGAAACGGAATCGGTAGGATTGCTGAATGTCTCCATGCCCAAAGTGCAAGGTCAAATGCCTGAACGCAACGCCGCGGTAACTTCGCTTCATTTTTTGGAGCGAATCGGGATTTTCCCGCCCCTCGCCGTTGGCTACCTTGGCCTGCTCTTCTTCATGATTGGGGACGGAGTCGAATCCGGTTATCTCTCGCCTTACCTTCAGCACCTGCAGTTTTCACCAGGTAAAGTCGCCTTAATCTTCACGGTATATGGGATTACCGCGGCTATTGCGGCCTGGTTCTCGGGCGCGCTTTCCGATCTAATTGGCCCGCGCAAGTCTATGTGGATCGGCCTTGCGATTTGGGTCTTGTTCGAGATCCTCTTCCTCGTTTTTGCAATACCGGCCCGCAGCTACGCCCTGATACTTTTCTTCTACGGCCTGCGTGGCTTTGGCTATCCGCTGTTTGCTTATAGCTTCCTGGTCTGGATCGCCGCCGCTACTCCCGCGAGGCAATTGGGAACTTCGGTTGGCTGGTTTTGGTTTGCATTCACCGGCGGGTTGCCGACACTTGGTTCATTCTTCGCAAGCCTGATAATTCCCCTGATCGGCCAGTACGCAACTTTCTGGAGTTCCCTAGGACTGGTGATAGCCGGAGGCCTGATTACTCTAATCGGAGTCCGTGAGCCCACCGGCAATCATCCACTGGTGCAAGGCACAGAAAATTCATTAAAGGTCGTGCTGCAAAGTATTACGATCGTTAAGGAAAGACCGAAGGTCGGTCTAGGTGGCCTCGTCCGGGCCGTGAATACGGCTTCGCAGTTCGGATTCTTCGTATTCATGCCTACCTTCTTCACCAGGACTGTCGGCTTCACACTCGAACAATGGCTGCGCCTGCTCAGCTACATATTCCTCAGTAACATCATTTGGAATCTGCTCTGGGGAGTCATCGGTGACAAATTCGGGTGGAGGCGCACTGTAACCTACTTCGGCTGTATTGGTTGCGCCCTAACGACGCTGCTGATGTACTACTTGCCGCATTCCTTTGCCGGAAATTATCCGATGTCCGTTCTTGCCGGAGTATTGTATGGCGCAACGCTCGCTGGTTTCGTCCCTCTCTCGGCGCTCATGCCGTCGCTGGCTCCCGAGGCGAAGGGAGCCGCGATGTCGATCCTGAACCTCGGCGCGGGTGTAAGCACTTGGCTCGGTCCGGCGGTCGTCGGTATCTTCATGCCTTTTATCGGAGTCGTCGGGGTAATGTGGGTTTTCGCGATTCTCTACCTCGGCGTCGCATTCATTTCCATGTTCCTGACCCTGACGCCTGAAATGGAGGCAGCAGCCAAGCAGCCCGATCACGGTAGCTTCATCGCCAGGCATTAGCGAGTCCGTGTGTCATCCTCACCGGCGGCTGCAAAACTACAAGTTCTATGAAATATGTTCTTGCTCTTGACCAAGGCACCACCAGTTCACGTGCCATCCTGTTCGATCAAAACGGCGCCATTCATAGCACCGCTCAGCGCGAATTTGAGCAGCGTTACCCGCATCCTGGGTGGGTGGAGCACGATCCTGAAGACATCTGGTCCACCCAGATCAGCGTCGCCATCGAAGCGCTCAGCCGCGGCCATGCGCGGCCCCGCGATGTGGTCGCGCTTGGCATTACTGATCAGCGCGAAACCACTATCGTCTGGGACCGTGAAACCGGGGACGCAATTTGCAACGCCATCGTCTGGCAGGATCGCCGTACCGCCCCCATCTGCGACCGCTTGCGCGAGGGAGGACTGGAACAGACCATTCAGGAAAAGACTGGACTGCTGATCGATGCCTATTTCTCGGCCAGCAAGATCATGTGGATACTGAATAACGTGAAGGATGCGCGGTGTAAGGCGGAAGCTGGCAAACTGGCGTTTGGCACCGTGGATAGCTGGTTGATATGGAAGCTGACCAGCGGCCATTTGCATGCCATGGATGCGACAAACGCCTCACGCACCATGCTCTACAACATTCACGACGGCAAATGGGACGGTGATCTTCTCAAGACCATGAACATCCCGGAGAGCCTGCTTCCCGAAGTGCGTTCCTGCAGCGAAATCTATAGCAACGTTTCCACTACCCTCGGCTTGGGCGATATACCGATTGCGGGCGTTGCTGGAGACCAGCAGGCGGCCTTGTTTGGCCAGACCTGCTTCAGCCCCGGTCAGGCAAAGTGTACCTACGGAACAGGAGCATTTCTACTGCAGAACACCGGCGTAAAGCTGATCTCTTCGAAACACCGGCTCCTCACTACGGTTGCCTGGCAGCTTGGACAAAAGCTGGAGTATGCGATGGAAGGCAGTATATTCATCGCCGGTTCAGTGGTCCAATGGCTGCGCGACGGCCTGGGCATCATTCGCGCATCGGAAGACGTGGAAAAGCTTGCGCTGTCTGTTCCGGATAATGGCGGGGTCTATCTGGTTCCGGCCTTCACGGGCCTCGGGGCACCCCATTGGGACGCCTATGCGCGAGGAACGCTCATCGGCATCACCCGCGGCACCACGGCGGGACATATCGCGCGTGCCGCATTGGAAAGCATCGCTTATCAAGCGGCCGATCTGTCGCAGGCCATGCAGGACGATTCTGGAATCGCGATTAAAGAATTACGTGTGGATGGCGGGGCGGCGCGCAACGATACGCTGATGCAATTTCAGTCCGATCTGCTGCGCATCCCAGTGGTGCGCCCCGCCATCACCGAAACCACTGCGCTCGGCTCGGCCTATCTCGCGGGACTGGCCGTCGGTTTCTGGAAGAGCATGGATGAGGTGAAGCAGCACTGGAAGGTAGATCGAACGTTTCATCCGAAGCGTCCGGATTCGGAGATCTCCCGGTTGCGCGGCCGTTGGCAGGATGCTCTGGAACGTTCGAAGGCATGGGACCAGCCGGACACCGGCAAATAGGACGCGACATATGACAAGAAACGAAATGCTGCACCGGCGCGAGTCGCACGGAAATTCTTGGGACATCATCATTGTTGGCGGGGGCGCCACTGGCGTTGGTGTGGCCATTGATTCGGCCTCGCGAGGCTACGATACGCTGCTCCTGGAGCAAAGCGATTTCGGGAAGGGAACTTCCAGCCGTAGCACGAAGCTGGTTCACGGCGGCGTTCGCTATCTGGAGCAGGGAAATATTTCGCTCGTAATGGAAGCCCTGAAAGAGCGCGGACTATTGCGCCAGAACGCGCCACACCTGGTCAGCGATCTTGCCTTCGTCGTGCCCAATTACGACTGGTGGGAAGCGCCGTTCTACGGCTTAGGACTGAAGGTCTACAATCTGCTCTCCGGCAAATATGGCTTCGGTCCCTCAAAGATTCTGTCGAAGGAGGAGACTCTTTCTCTTTTGCCGACCATCAAGACGGACGGCCTGCGCGGCGGCGTCGTGTATTACGACGGCCAGTTCGACGACACGCGTCTCCTCATCAATATGGTGACGACGGCTTTTGAGCAAGGCGCGACGCTTCTGAACTACACGGAAGTGACTGGACTGAGCAAGGACGAAGAAGGTTTCGTAAACGGCGTTACAGCCCGCGATGTGGAGAGCGGAAACGAGTTTACCGCCGAAGCAAAAGTAGTGGTGAACGCAACCGGTCCTTTCACCGACAAACTGCGTCAGCAGGCCGACCCCTCCGTAAAGCCCATGATCTCGCCGAGCCAGGGCATCCATCTCGTGTTCCACCGGTCATTTTTGCCCGGTTCCAGCGCCATTATGGTGCCGCATACCAGCGACGGCCGCGTGATGTTCGCGATTCCCTGGCACGATCACACCGTAGTAGGCACCACCGATACGCCGATTGAACAAGCCACGCTCGACCCCGCCCCGTTTGAGAAAGAAGTCGAGTTTATCCTAAGCACCGCATCGCAATATTTGCACAAACCGCCAACCCGCGATGACGTGCTGAGCGTGTTCGTCGGCATCCGGCCGCTTGTGAAGGCGGGAGACGGTGGGAACACGGCCGCGCTGTCCCGCGACCATACAATTCATATCGACGAATCCGGCTTGCTGAATATCACGGGAGGCAAGTGGACCACCTATCGCCACATGGCCGAGGACTGTGTCAACCACGCCGCCATGCTCGGAAAACTTCCTGAAAAGGATTGCGTTACGAACCGGCTGAACATTCACGGATTCCACAGCCAGGCATCAAAGTTTGGACCGCTGGCCATGTACGGGTCCGACGCCCCAGCGATTCAAGCGCTGATGCGCTCCGATCCCGTATTAGCGCAGCCGCTAAGCCCGGAGTTGCCCTATGTTGCGGCGGAAGTGGTATGGGCGGCCCGCAATGAAATGGCCGAAACCGTCGAGGATGTGCTCGCGCGGCGTACTCGCGCGTTGTTCCTCAATTCAAAGGCGGCCATCGAGTCCGCCCCACGTGTTGCCGAACTACTCGCGAAAGAGTTGCACCGCGACCAAGCTTGGATTACGCAACAGCTCGTCGATTTTCATCGCGTTGCGGAGCTTTTCACGCTCGCCGGAGTGTCAGCCGACGCGTAGCAACTTGCTGAACTGTACACAATTCTGTACAGTAGAGGAATGACGACATTGAACGTTACCGAATTCCGTGAACAATGTCTTCAGCTTGTCGATGGCCTTTCGCCCGATGGGGTTCTGATTACAAAACGCGGGCGTCCGGTGGCAAAATTGGTCCCTGTCAATTCGTCTTGCATCGATCTTATTGGTAGCATCAAGGATTTGAGTATGGACCAAGACGACGATCTTCTTTCGACGGGGCTGGCATGGGATGCTCAATCTTGATACGCATATTGTCATCAAAGCTCTTAACGGCGCGCTGAACGCGCATGAAAAAGGAGTGATGAGCGAAAATGCCGAGTGGGGCATTTCGGCCATCGTGCTTTGGGAAATTGCCAAACTTCATCAAATCGGCCGTATTCGCTACGGTCTCGATTATCCGCCTTTATTCGCTGCTTTGAATCGCATTTACGTCTGGCCAATTAGTCGCGAGATATGCATGAACCTTCGTTGCCTCGATTTTCAGTCGGATCCTGCCGACGAGATTATCGCCGCGACAAGTTTGGCCCACCGTGTTCCCCTGCTGACCCGGGACAGTCGTATCCGAACGTCGAAGCTGGTGAAATGTGTTTAACGCAAATCTTACCCGTGTTCTCGCGCAAAGCTGGCTAAATAGGTGCGTAACTCATCCCGCACCCGACGGAAAACTGCAAGGCGTTCCTCCTCGGTACCCTCGACCGCGGCTGGATCCTCGAAGCTGTGATGGAGGCGGATCGTCGGGCCCAGGAACAGCGGGCAGCTTTCCTTCGCGTTATCGCAAACGGTAATCACAAAGTCGAAGTGTTGACTTTCAAACTCATCCACATGCTTCGAACGTTGTCCGCTGATGTCAATGTTTAGCTCGCGCATGACGCTGATCGCCTCCGGGCGCACAATTCCCGGCTTCGTTCCCGCGCTCTCCACATCGAAACGTGCGCCTTCGTCATGACGAAGTAGCCCTTCCGCCATTTGGCTTCGAGCCGAATTGCCGGTGCAAAGTATCAAAACTCGTTTATTGAACATCTGTTCTTGTAAACCTTTCTTGCGCTGGCGAAGAACCAGTCGTGTGCTGCCGTTCACCGCGCGTTTTCGGCAGGATGCGCTACAAGGCCCGGTACATTATTTCTGAAGTAGCGCGGCTTAAGCCACAATGCCACGTTGACGAGTCCAATCATTACAGGAACCTCTACCAATGGCCCAACAACCGCGGCGAATGCGGCTCCAGAATTTAAACCGAACACCGCGACAGCCACTGCAATGGCAAGCTCGAAATTATTGCTAGCCGCCGTGAACGACAGCGTGATGGTCTTCGTATAATCCGCACCCACCTTGCGGCCCATCCAAAAGCTGACAAAAAACATGAGAACAAAATAAAGGAGAAGCGGGATAGCGATCCGAACTACGTCCATTGGAAGCTGAACAATCATGTTGCCTTTCAGGCTGAACATGGCCACAATTGTGAACAAAAGCGCCGTGAGCGCCAAAGGGCCGATTGCTGGCAGAAAGCGCGTTCGGTACCACTCCCGGCCTTTAATGCGTAAGAGGACAACCCGTGTCAGCAGTCCCGAAATACAAGGAAGCGCCAGATAGATAAACACGCTTTCAGCCACTTGCAGAGTATTGATATGGATGATGCTGCCCTTCAGCCCAAAAAACGGCGGGAGCAGTGTCAAGAACACCCACGAGTAGAAACCGTATAGCAGGACTTGAAAACAACTGTTTAAGGCAACAAGAGCGGCCGCGTAATCGGTGTCGCCTTTGGCAAGTTCATTCCAGACAATCACCATAGCGATACAGCGGGCCAATCCGATTAAAATCAGCCCAGTCATGTATTCGGGATTGCCGCGTAAAAACACAATAGCAAGCAGGAACATGAGAACTGGGCCGATCACCCAGTTCTGTAGCAATGATAGGCCCAAGATTTTCGGGTACTTATAGATGTCGGTAAGCCGCTCGTACTGCACCTTGGCGAAAGGTGGGAACATCATCACAATCAAGCCAATGGCAATTGGAATGTTCGTGGTCCCAACCTGAAATTTCTGAATGAATGACGCTGTGTCCGACACGAAATGTGCCAGCAGAAGGCCGAGTCCCATCGCGGCGAAAATCCAGGCTGTCAGATAACGGTCCAAAAAGGACAGGTGCTTCTCCTGTGACGGCGCACAGGCTTGGCCCGCGCTAAAACAGTTAGAATCGATTCTCATTCTGCCCCTACGAATGACAAGCGCAGGAATTATCGCAGCATAGTATTGGCGGTTTTTGCGCGCGAATGAAGGCACTCATAAACTTGTTCTGCACAAGAGGAGCAATCTCATCCACATCGATACCTTCCGTAGCCAGGAAAGCGCGAGCATCTGCCACGTCATAGATACGAGTTGGTTCCATCTCGATGGCTTCAAAGCCCGCCTGCTGGAGCTTTTCCTGATACTCCGAGTCCCTCATTGCGCCAGCGATACAGCCGACCCAAAGTTCCATGCTGTGACGAATTGCATCTGGTACTTCCCCGCGAACGACCACATCGGATACGGCGAAGCGCCCCCCCGGCTTAAGTACGCGGAACGCCTCGCCGAGCACCTGATCCTTATCGCCCGATAGGTTAATCACACAATTGGAGATAACAACGTCCACGCTGTTATCCGGCAGCGGGATGTGCTCGATTTCCCCCTTTAGGAACTCGGCATTTGCCACTCCGGCCTTGCGCTGATTCTCACGCGCCAGCGCGAGCATGTCGTCCGTCATATCCAACCCATATGCTTTTCCCGTCGGACCCACGCGCTTGGCCGAAAGAAGCACGTCGATACCGCCGCCCGACCCCAAATCGAGCACCGTTTCGCCAGGATTGAGCTGCGCCAAAGCCGTGGGATTGCCGCAGCCCAGTGATGCTCTCAATGCCGCTTCGGGGATCTCCCCAGACTGCAGCTCATCGTAAAGATTCGACGTAATCGGGTCGCAGCAGCCATCAAGCGCCGCACTCGCACCGCAACAACCATTGCTTCCACCACTGGTGACGCGGCGTGCAGCCTCGCCATATTTTTCCTTGACGGTTTCTTTGATTTCCATAAAGTGTCCTTTTCTACTTGCAGAGCTGAACAATCGTCTGAGGCTTGATCGCGTTGCTCCGAGTGCAGCATTCGGCATATAAAAATCCGAATAGATCCTGTAGCGCTTCCGTATCGGCGGAATACCAGAGGTATGTGCCTTCTCGCCGCACCTTCACCAAGCCTTCGTTCTTCAGCTTGTCTAGATGGTGAGATAGTGTTGACGCCGGAAGCCCCAACTCGCCAGCGATCTCTCCGGCAGCTAAACCCTTCGGATGCGCTGAGAGTAGCGCACGCATGATCCGCAATCTCCATTCAGTGCCCATCGCGGAAAACATATCGGCAAAACGAGCTACCTGTTTTTCCCAGTCCTTCTTGCTACTGTTGACCATGCCCCGTTCCTTCCATGTTTCTAATATCATCGAAATATGTGGAAAGCGCAAGTCGCGTAATAAGAATTTCGATGCTGTGCTGGCCAAGACACGTAGTGGTAACTGCGGCTCCGCTAATATCCCGTGCTATCCTCATACGTGTCGACGCGGATATTAGGTGTTATTCCCGCCCGATTTGCCTCTTCCCGATTTCCTGGTAAAGCTCTCGCTTCCATCGCCGGTAAGCCCATGCTCCAGCACGTCTACGAGCGCGCCGGGCAATCCCGCTATTTAAGTGGTCTGCTGGTAGCGACTGACGATGACCGTATCGCCGCCGCCGTTCGAGAGTTCGGTGGCCGCGTCCGCATGACCAGTACGGAACACCCATCGGGGACCGATCGTCTAGCCGAAGTGGCGTCCGCCGAAAACGCGATGCTCTATGTCAACATTCAAGGCGATGAGCCGTTGATCGACCCGGAAGCAATCGACGCGGCCATTCTCTCGGTGCTCTATGACGAAAACATTTTCATGGGCACGCTCAGAAAAAAAATTACAGATCCTAGCGATGTCGCCAATCCAAACGTCGTCAAAGTGGTGACGAATCTGCTTAATGATGCCATTTATTTTTCTCGCTACCCCATCCCGTACGAGCGGGACGGTGCGAATGGCTTAGCTCTGCATTACAAGCACATCGGCTTGTATGTGTATCGCCGCGAATTTCTTCTGAACTATCCCGACCTGACAGTCGGTCCACTGGAGCAGGCCGAACGTCTCGAACAGTTGCGAGCCCTGGAAAACGGCTATCGCATTCGTGTCAATAAGACAGAATATGAGTCTCTCGGCGTGGACACGCCAGAAGATCTAGAACGCGTCAACCATTTATTCATGGCTTCGGCCAGTTCCCTCGAACGTCAATCATGAGCACTAAGTACGTCTTTGTCACCGGCGGTGTTGTTTCCTCATTGGGGAAGGGAATTGCCGCTGCTTCCATCGGATGTCTTTTGGAAAGCCGGGGCCTTCGCGTTACCCTGCAGAAGTTCGATCCCTATCTGAACATCGATCCCGGCACCATGAGTCCGTTTCAACACGGCGAAGTCTTCGTCACTGACGATGGCGCCGAAACCGATCTCGATCTTGGCCACTATGAACGATTCACCCACGCGCCGCTGACGCAAAGCAATAATCTCACCTCCGGTCGCATCTACGAACGCATTATCACGCGCGAGCGCCGGGGTGATTATCTCGGCAAAACGGTCCAGGTCATCCCTCACGTTACCAACGAGATAAAAGCCGCCTGCCGTAAAGTGGCTGCCGACGTGGATGTCGCGATTGTGGAAATTGGCGGGACTGTTGGCGACATCGAATCGCTTCCGTTCATCGAGGCCATTCGCCAGATGCGTCACGAGGAAGGCCGCGATAATACGCTTTTTGTGCACCTGACGCTTGTGCCCTGGATCGCCGCCGCCCAGGAATTAAAGACCAAACCCACTCAGCACAGCGTGAAAGAACTGCGCGCCATCGGTGTTCAACCCGACATTCTTCTCTGCCGTTCAGAACGGCGTCTTCCCGACGAGGTCAAAGAAAAAATCGCTCTCTTCTGCGATGTGGATGTCCGTAGTGTCGTCACCGCCAAAGATGTTCATTCCGTGTACGAGATCCCGATGGAGTTCGCCGAGCAGGGAGTCGATGAAAGCGTTCTTCGCCTCCTTCACATTGAGGCCGGCGAGCGTGATATGTCGCGCTGGATCGAAATGATCGACCGAATGAATCATCCTCTTCGCGATGTCACCATCGGACTGGTCGGCAAATATGTCGAATACGAAGACTCCTACAAAAGCCTGAAAGAAGCTCTTCTTCACGCCGGCATCGCCCATCAGACGCGCGTCAAAATCGACTGGATTGAGTCCGAACAGATGCACTGGCCTGCCTGCCGCGAGCATCTTCACCAGTTTGACGGCATTCTGGTTCCCGGCGGCTTCGGCCGGCGCGGTATCGAGGGGATGTTGCACGCCATCCGGTTCGCCCGCGAAGAAAAGGTCCCCTATTTTGGTATCTGCCTTGGGATGCAGACCATGGTCATCGAGTTCGCCCGCAACGTGTGCGGTCTTGCCGATGCCGACTCCACAGAGTTCAACGGAGGAACACCGCATCGCGTCATCTACAAGCTTCGCGAACTGAAGGGAGTTGATGAGCTCGGCGGCACCATGCGGCTCGGCGCATATCCCTGTCATCTAGCCGAGAACAGTCTTGCTCGGCGCGCTTATGGAACGTCAGATATCAGCGAGCGTCATCGTCACCGCTATGAGTTCAACCGGGAATTCGAACAGCAGTTGACTGCCCATGGGCTTCGACTTACTGGTCAGACTCCCGACGGCCTTTATGTTGAAATCTGCGAAGTGCCTGACCACCCCTGGTATCTCGGCTGCCAATTCCATCCCGAGTTCAAATCGAAGCCGCTCGAGCCACATCCCCTCTTCACCGCGTTTCTCGGCGCCGCGTTAAAACATCGTCAAGGGAAATCGCGATCGCACCATGAGATGACCGAACCCGCCGAACTATCGCACGCGAAATGAACCAGACCATCGTTGTCGGCAGTGGCGCTACCCGAGTTATCTTTACGAATCGCGCCCCATTAGCTTTGATCGCTGGTCCGTGCGTCATTGAGAGCGAAGAGCATGTGCTCCAAACGGCAAAGACCATTCGCGAGATCGCCGGTCCTTACGTATTCAAAGCGTCCTTTGACAAGGCAAATCGCAGTAGCGTTGCCTCCTACCGCGGCCCGGGTTTATCTGAAGGACTCCGCATTCTGAACGAGGTCCGAAAACTCGGCATCCCCGTTCTCACCGATATTCACGAGCCCTCACAGGCCGCCATAGCCGCCGAATCCGTCGATATCCTGCAAATCCCCGCCTTTCTCTGCCGCCAAACCGATCTTTTAGTGGAAGCCGGTAAAACAGGCCGCGCCGTCAATATCAAAAAAGGCCAATTCGTTTCGCCTTCCGACATTGCGCTCGCCGCCGAAAAGGTCGCCAGCACCGGCAATACCCGGATCATCCTCACGGAACGCGGCTCCTCCTTCGGCTACAACAATTTAGTCGTCGACATGCGTGGGCTCGCCATCATGGCGGATACTGGTTACCCCGTCGTTTTCGATGCTACCCACAGTGTTCAGCTCCCCAGTGCCGGTGCTGGAGTTTCCGGTGGTCAACCGCAGTTCATCGAACCGCTGGCCCGTGCCGCCACTGCCGTGGGTATCTCGGGCCTCTTTGTCGAGGTCCACGAGGCGCCGGAACGCGCTCTGTCCGATGGGGCAAATGCGCTGCGGGTCGATATGTTGTCCGGCCTGCTCGCGCGTCTTCGGGCCATCGATGCCCTGCTAAAGCCGGTTATCACGTGACTATTAAGAAGCTATTTTTTATAATCTGAGACAACGGTGTGGTGAATACCCACGTCTCTTTATATAGCCTATGTCTAGTTATCCACGTCACTGCGACGAAATGAAGCGCCGGAAATCGGAGCATGGCTTCTCCCTCATCGAGCTGCTTATCGTGATTGCCATCATCTTGATCATCATTACGGTGGCCTTGCCGCAGATGAGCAAGATGCGTATGAACGCAAATGAGATGCGCGCCATCGCCGAGGTTCAGACACTCCAGAAGGCCGAAACGCAGTACAACTCTCAATTCGGGAAAGTCGCCACCTCGATTGCGGAACTCGGGCCTCCTGCAACAGCCGGAGCAGCCGAAGGACCGAACAACGCCGGGCTGATTCCCGGAAACCTGGCGAGCGGTTCCGATTCCGCTTATAACTTCAATCTTATCGAGAGTCCGACCGGATATGCTATTACTGCGGTGCCGAAATCGTTCAACAGCACTGGCCGCCGGACGTTTTACTCCGACCAGACGATGGCCATCCATCAGAACTGGGGCCAGGAACCAGCGACCGCTCAAAGTCCGGAACTGAAGTAAGGCAATCTGCCGCTATTGACTCGCGCCTAAAGTGCCTAGCAGCTCGCCGTTTGCACTATCCTGACTGAGCTCCCAAAACATCACGCCGCCTAAGCGGTTGCGCCGGATGTAGGCCATCTTCGCCCGCATTGCCTCAGGACAGTCGTAACTCCAAAACTGATCGCCGTACCAGATTGTGCAACTCCCCACATTGGAATAATACTGCCGGTCCGCCGTGCCCGGCAGAGCCCGCAAACTTCGATAACTCCCGTCTGTTTTCGATGGCCCGCTATCCGGCTGATACAGGCCATGATTGACGTCCTTTACGCCGGTCCATCCCTTGCCATAAAACGGAACGCCCAAAATGATCTTCTGGGAAGGCACGCCCGCGCCCAGAAAGGCTTGTACGGCGTAATCGCCAAATCGCTTATCGAACGGGGGCTTTGACGGATCGGCTTTGTCATGGAATAAGGCGCTATGGAAGTTCGTCACCGGCTCCGTGTTCCAATGCAGGTCGTAAGCCATGATCGAAAGATCATCCATGTACTGGCTAACCTTCTTCAATTCAAAGTTCTTGTAGAATTCTTCTTCCGCCGGAAGCGCCGCCGTGAGCCGCAAACCCGGCCGAACAGCATCGAGCTGACGCCGGAACTCGGCTGTCATGGCGGTAAAGTTCTTCTTATCCTCGGGACGCCCCGGATCGACGCCGCCTTCCACCGGATACTCCCAATCGATGTCGATTCCGTCAAAAATTCCTGGCGCGTTGAGCCCCGGCCCGAAACGCCCCTCAATAAAGGTCTCCACACAAGACCGCACAAAATCGTGGAGGTGCTCCGGTTCGGTTGCGCTCGGGAATCCGCCTGATGCTCCCCATCCTCCAAACGAAATCACCACCTTCAGCTTGGGATACCGCTTCTTCAACTCCTGAAGCTGGTGAAATGTTCCCCGAAGCTGATTCGGGTCCGCAGGATCTGCCGTACCGTCCACGCTTTCCGCCGCCGTGTACGCCTGTTTTAGAGCAGCATCGGCATCCCCGATCGAGCACCGGTTATTCGCTACCCGCCCGAACGCATAATCGAGCTCGGTCAGGCGCGCGGCAGCCCCGCTTGTCACGACATTTTTCACTGTGTATTTCCCGGATTTCGCGCCTCCTTCCGTGAAGTACCCAATTACCTGCGCACGCTGCATCGGGCCAGCAAGTAGCAGTCCGCTCAGCATTCCCAACCCGGCGATAATGCCGGATAGAATCTTCACCGCAATCCCCGCTCTTTCAACCAGTGTGCCAGCAGATCGGGCCAGCTCGAAAGATCGGGATTGTTTCTCGCCAGCCCTGCACCATGCGCTCCATGTTGATAAATGTGCATCTCCACCGGAACTTTAGCTGCCCGCAACGCAAGGTAAAACTGCACGCTGTTTTGCACAGGAACAATCGGATCGTCCGACGTAGCAAACAGAAATGTAGGCGGCGTTTGAGTTGTCACATGCCGCTCATTCGACATCAGGTCCACTAGCGCCTGATCGGGAGTTTTGCCAAGCAGGGCATTCCTGGACCCCTGGTGCGTGTAGGGCTCCTCCATCGTAATCACCGGATAGGCAAGGATCATGAAATCCGGGCGGCTGCTTTCATGGTCCAGCGCGTCCGCACTGCTGGCGTTTCCATTGTCGAAGTGCGTTCCCGTCGAGGCCGCCAGGTGTCCTCCCGCTGAAAATCCCCACACGCCGATCCGATGAGCATCGATCCCCATTTCTCCCGCGTGTGCCCGTACATACCGAATTGCCCGCTGCGCATCGCCGAGCTCGATCGGATGTTGATACTCCGGCCCTAACCGGTAACGCAGGACAAACGCCGCGATGCCGTAACTATTCAGCCAAGCAGCGATTTGATAGCCTTCATGATCCATCGCCAAGTTCTGATATCCGCCCCCCGGAAATACGAGCACCCCAGTCGGCACTTTCCTCTCGCCGTGTACGGGAAAAATTGTCAGCGCGGGCTTGTCTGCGTCTGTATCTCCCTTCGCGCCTGGAGCGCCATTTGGCCAAAGAAGAATGGTATGCGGGAGCGTATCTTGCGCCAAAAGTATTCCTCCCAGGAGCATTACGGTGGAAAAAAAGCGAGCCGCTGCGAACATTTCAATTCCTTCTTACAAGGTTTGGATAACAGCTTCAATAGTACCCGGTGCGTTTCACTCCAACAGCTTGGCAAGGAGTAAACCTCCTGTGGCCTCCTCGCACTCTCTCCCCCTTTTTTCGCACGCTCAAAATGCCGATAGGTACTGTAGGAAATCCTAACAACGATGCCGGTCCACGGGAGGAAATCATCGCATTCAACTAAAAAGATCTTTGGATGTTCGGCGAGACACTCCGCAGGACATCGTCTTCGCGAACATTATCCACGGCGCGTCAGCTCAGGCAGCTTCCTTTGCGACCTGTTGTTGTACTCGGACTGTTTTGGGCAGAACAGGTATAGCGAATTAGACATGCACTGAAATCGTAATGGACGATGTAATCTATCAGGCGCAGTCTTGGCGGTGTAGGTGACTGAAAATCGTTATAAAAAAGAGCTCTAATTCCAGTACTAGGATTATGAATTAACCCGTACGGATTAAGAGCCTAAAAACGAATTAAACCCTTTCCATTTAACAAAGATTGCATTTATACTTGCGTTGAGATACACAGAAATATACAAAAATTATGATTTGTGGCGTCATCAGTTAATAGCTAGTCGCGACCTTAAAACACTTTATGAGAATAGCTTTTAATGCGAGAATCCTCAGCGATTCCGTTCTGAGAGGGTGGAACCGTTACACCCTTAATTTGGTTGCGGGTCTAGTCGACTTGGGCGCACATATCTTCTTGTACTCGGACCGGGTATTTGATCCCGAGCAGTTGTCGCAACTGCCACTTTCATCGTTGACGATAAGGCAAGCTCCTGCCATGAACTACCTCAAGTGGGAGCAGCAATGGATTCCGCAACAATGTAGGAGAGATCGTATCGATGTTTTCCATTCTCCAATTCATTTTGGCTTGCCGCAATTCACGCGGGCAAAATGCGTTCTCACATTGCATGACGTTATAGACGAGAGATATTACGATCCAAAACTCCCCACAAAGTCGATTTCTCAAAGGATCACGAGCCTGTTGTGCTGGATGGCCCGCCATCGGGCCGATCACATCCTAACCGTAAGCGAATACTCTAGACGAGATTTGCTGCGGCACTTCAAATTTCCTCAAGATCGAGTTTCGGTCACGTATGAGGCAGCGGCCCAGCGTTTTCACGAGCCACTTACACAGGCAGAGCGTGAGCGTGTTCGCGCTAAGTATTGCTTGCCGAACAAGTTTCTTTTCTATGTCGGCTCGCTCGAGCCTCGTAAAAACATTCCCTTTCTTTTGGAAGCTTTTGCAATTGCAAATCTTCAAGACCTAAATGTGGTCATTGGAGGAGGAAACAAGAATGAAGGATCTGCCCTGCTACGGATGGCCTCCGCGTTGGGATTTTCAGAACGCTTTTTTGCTATTGGCCGAGTTGATGACAACGACCTTCCAGCTCTTTATTCCGAAGCTCAGGCGTTCGTTTATCCCAGTGAATATGAAGGATTCGGACTCCAGATATGCGAAGCCTTGGCTGTAGGCTGTCCGGTCCTTGCTGCGGATGCCAGTTGCTTGCCAGAGGTCCTCGCGGAGGGTGGCGAGACATTTCCACTGACTGGTCCAAGCAGGTTGGCAGAGATGCTCGTCCGAACTCACCGGGACACCGAATACCGGGAAAATTTGCGGAGGAGAGCCCGAGTGCGCTCGCGATCCTTCTCATGGTCCAGCACCGCCAAGAAGACCGCCGCTATCTATGAGAATCTTTGCGCTAGCCGACAAGTTGGCTACGCTCAGAGAGTTGAGGAGTACTAATAATGGCCACGAACATCGCCCAGCCTGTGGTCTTGACGTCTGCGTTGTTGTTGGAGAGCAAGGGGCGGCCTCGGCGTAAGGAAAATTTAGATGCGTTGACCGGATTACGCTTTTTTGCCGCCCTCGGTGTCGTAATGTATCACTTCGCTCGTCCGGCCCTGCCGCGGTGGAGCTATCCACTATCGAATGTTATTGGGTCAGGATATGTAGCGGTAAGCTTTTTTTTCCTGCTTTCGGGATTTATTTTGTCCTACAGTTATCTCGATGGAAAAGGAACAATGCGCGGCAATCGCCGAAGCTTCTATGCGTCCCGCCTCGCACGTATATATCCCGCTTATCTCCTTGCCTTCGTTCTGGCAGCTCCCATGAACATAATCTGGAGCTTGCGTGTGAACCACGCGGCCGTTGCTACCTTCAAGCTTATAACCGGCGCACTATTGGTCCTTACCTTCCAGCAGTCATGGACTCCCTGGACAGCATGGTACTGGAACTTCCCAGCGTGGTCTGTTTCCGTGGAAGTTTTTTTTTACCTGACATTTCCGTGGATCGGTCCGCGGCTGGCGGGATTTAGATTGTCTTCATGCATAAAAGCGGCCTTGGGGCTTTGGCTGCTCTCACTGTGCGCTCCGGCGTGCCTCTACATGATCAAAGGTACAACTGGTGCGCCAGAACTAAACGATCACCTCCAAATGGTAATTGAATTTAATCCTATTTTTTGTCTGCCCGAATTTCTAATCGGCATTTTGCTAGGACGGGCTTATAAATTGGGTTTTGTCTTTTCATGGAGTAGCCAAACGCTCTCTTATCTCGCCACTGCCTGCATCTTCTCTATTCTCGCGTTCTGTCCATCTATACCTCATCCGCTTCTAGCAAATGGACTTTTGATTCCATTTTTTTCGATCCTGATCTATGCTCTCGCCCAAGGTCGCGGTTTACTCGTCCATGCGCTCTCACAGCCGCTCCTCGTCTTGTTAGGAGAGGCCAGCTATGGGATTTACATTCTTCAAATCCCGATTGCTTACGTCCTGAAGATTCCACCGCCTCATCATTCACTTCGGACCTTTTTTATTTATTTATTCGTCCTTGTTTCCGTATCGCTATTTTCCTGGCGATGTGTCGAATCCCCATTGAGAGTTCGTCTTCGGCGCTGGCTCGCGGGTGATTAAGGTGCCGGGCACTACTCGATTGCAAGCTCGGACGTACTGCGACCTGATTCTTCTACGTCCAATAATATCCTGGAGGCGCGATGATGCACAGCTCGACGGTAGTTGAACCTTAAGTAGACGAAGCGGGGCTCTCCGCGGCAGAGGGTCCGATTCCAGCGCAGGTTAAAATGAAATCCGCTAACTGGAACTTTGGCCTTCGGAATTGGCGTGGTAGTCGAGCGTGCGTGCAGCTTTTTCGCCAACATCCTAGCCGCTCGTCTCGGTAAAGCATCTAATCTTCGGCTTTTATGTGCTCGCCATCTCAACTGCTAACAACATCAGTGTATATGCAGCGGGCGAAATAAGGTCTACTGCCATCCGGTTTTCTGGAGCATATCTAAGAGGTTCCGGCGGTTATCCGGCTCTCACCAAAGGTCTCGCCCTTATTTCAATAGGATCCGCACCCCGCCTTGCGGCTACGCCGTCGCCTCCATCTCCTCCGTGACCGCCTCCCACTCGGCCATGGCGCGATCAAGATCCGCCCGTTGCATTTCCAAAAGACTCGCTAACCGGGCCGCCTGCTCCGGCCCGGCGAAATCCGACAGAGCCAATTCAGACTGCTGCATCTGCGCCTCCAGCCCGGCAATTCTCTCTTCCAACTGCTTGGCCTGATCCTCCATTTGCTTTCGCTTCATCGGATTGATGCGCTTAGCTTGCCCGTCCCGTTTCGGCATGGGAATCGGCTCCGCCGGGGGAACCCCGATCAGCACGTCGTCCAGCGTCGGCGCGAGTTCATGCTTGCCTTCCTTGCGCCATTGATAATCGGCGTAGTTGCCGGGAAAAACCCGCACTTCGCCATCCGCCACCTCGAACACGCGTGTCGCCAAGTTTTCCAAGAAGTAACGATCATGCGAAACGAACACCAGCGTTCCCGTAAACTCCTGCAGCGCTTCCAGCAACACGTCCTTGGCCCGCATATCCAGGTGGTTTGTCGGTTCATCCAACATCAGGAAATTCGCCGGATATAGCAGCATGCGAGCCAGTGCGTACCGGTTGCGTTCTCCGCCCGACAATACCCCAATACGCTTAAATACGTCATCCTCGCTGAAGAGAAAGCATCCCAGCAAGTTTCGTAGCTCTGTCTGTGTCGTTCTGGGCGAAGCTTCACCCAAATCATCCAGAATGCGCCCATTGGGGTCAAGCTCTTTATACTGATCCTGCGCGAAATAGTCCGGCTCTACGTTGTGCCCCAACGCGTACTCTCCCGTTGTCAGCGCCTCGGTTCCCGCCAGTAGCTTGATCAGCGTCGATTTTCCTGCGCCATTTACGCCCACTAACGCAATGCGATCGCCGCGCTCAATCGTGAAATTCACGCCGTTCAAAACCTGCTTTGTTCCGTAGCTTTTGGCCACGCCCTTGAACTCCGCCACGATGCGGCCGCTTGGCTTAGGCTGCGGAAATGAAAAATGGATCGTCTTTTCTTCGGGAGGCAGCTCGATACGTTCAATCTTATCCAGCTCTTTGATCCGGCTTTGTACTTGTTTGGCTTTGGTCGCCTGGGCGCGAAAGCGGTTGATAAACGTCTCCAGTTGCTGTACTTTGTCCTGCTGGTTCTTGTACGCCGACTCCAACTGCGCCAGCCGCTCCGCCTTGCTCTGTCGGTACTTTTCGTAATTGCCGGTATAGAAATGAACCTTCTTGTTCCAAACCTCGACAATCTTGTTCGTCGTCACATCCAGGAAGTACCGGTCGTGCGAGATCAGGATGTACGCGAATTCGTAGTTGTTCAGGTACTCTTCCAGCCAGTCCCGGGCCTCAATATCCAGGTGATTCGTCGGCTCATCCAGCAATAAGATATTCGGCTTCTCCAGCAATAGCTTTGCCAGAGCAATGCGCATCTGCCAGCCGCCCGAAAACTCCTCCGTCTGCCTCGACCAATCCTCCTTCTGAAAACCCAGTCCGGTGAGGACCGACCCCACTTGAGCCTCAATCGCATAACCATCTCGCGCGCGAAACTCAGCATCGGCCTGCTCGAAACGGTTCGACACCTGCACATACTCCGGGCTCACCGGATCGTGCTCGCTCATCTTGGCCGTCAGCTCTTCCAGTTCCCGTTCCAGTTCGGTTACGTCCGCAAACACGCTCATGCACTCGGCGAATACGGACTGTCCCGTGACTCGCAAGCCATCCTGCGGAAGGTAACCAAGACGAATGCCCTTCATTGCCGTAGTTGAGCCATAATCGAGCTGCTCAATTCCAGCAATTACCTTCAGTAGTGTCGATTTGCCGGTTCCGTTGCCGCCTACTAAGCCGGCTCGTTCTTTTGGCGTAATCAGCCAGTCGAGTCCGTCAAATAGCAGTTTGTGTCCGAACCGCTTGCCGGCTTCAGTGAGTTGCAACATCTCCCCTCATTTTCGCTAATGAAGCAGATGAAACTAAATCAGGCGATGAAGAAATCGAGCGCGCTGGCGATATAGGCCTTCAGATCGCCGCGTTTCACCACAGCATCCAGGAAGCCATGCTGCAGCAGAAATTCACTGCGTTGGAACCCCTCGGGCAGCTTCTGTTTTATAGTCTGCTCGATTACGCGAGGGCCGGCAAAGCCGATCAATGCGCCTGGCTCGGCAATGTTTAGGTCGCCGAGCATGGCGAAACTGGCCGTGACTCCGCCCGTGGTCGGATCCGTCATTACGCTGATATAGGGAAGTCTTGCTTCGTCCAGTCGCATCAGCGCGGACGATAGCTTCGCGAGCTGCATCAGGCTGATAGCGCCTTCTTGCATCCGTGCTCCCCCTGAGGCGGAAACAATGACTAAGGGCGTCTTTTCAGTGAGGCATCGCTCGATCGCTCGTGTGATCTTCTCGCCGACCACTGACCCCATGCTTCCGGCAATAAACTTCAGCTCCAGCGCGCAGATGTGAACTCTTCGACCGTTCAAGTTTCCGCTGCCTGCGATTAGAGCATCCGGAAGATTTGTCAACGCCTGGACTTCCTGCAACCGCTGCCCATAAGGTTTCGAATCGACAAACCCAAGCGGATCGGTGGATTGCAAGGTCGAATCATATACGTCATACTGGCCGTCATCAAACAGCAAACGCAAACGCTCCGCCGCGCCGATACGGAAATGATGCCCGCACTTGATGCAGACTTCTAGGTTGTCTTCCACCGACTTGCGCCAGATAATCTGGCCGCATGCCTCGCATTTCTGCCAAAGCCCTTCCGTGCGAACACTCTTTTCACTCTCGTCAGCAGTCTCGGCCTCAACCGATGGTTTTTGTCGCGTGAACCAAGCCATGCAAAGTCAGCCACTAAAGTAACATGTGGCATGTTGCTGCGATGCGGTTCCGTCAATACAGTTAAGCGGTGCTACTATCTGCCACAAGGACAAACGGCCTGACGACTCCGCAACCGCATTGTTGCGGCCAGCGCAAGCAAGCCCACCGCAAAAAGCAGGATCGTGCCTGCTTCGGGTGCTGCGCTCGGACTACTCACGCCGCCCTCTTGCGGCAGACTGCTGACCCCCCACAACGCGTCGTAAACGACCGCTTGAGAACCGGGCGTGGCGCTCAGGAAGAACGATGTCACCGGATGCGACAATGTCATTCCGAAGAAGCCCCGATTGACCGAGAAGCTCTCTCCATCCGAAAGTGTCAATCCCAGCGGCGTCCCTCCGGTACTTAGGAAATAGATACCGAAGGCGGTCTCGCCTCCCGTGGGCGTGGCAATGCTGATGCCGGAGCCCTTGTCTGTTCCGCCAAGAAGACTGACCGTACCGTTATACAACTGCGCGGTCAGTTTGTAACTTCCGCTATCCGGCCCGGCGAACGTAAGTCCGCTTAGCGTAACGCCCGCGGCAGTATCGTAGCTTCCATACCTCAGTTTGCTGAAATCCACATCCGTCGGCGATCCGGCGAGGCTTCCTTCCCAGGCGCTTAGGCTAGTCGACGTGATCGTTGTGGCCGATACTTGCTCCACAACCGTGAACATCCCAATAGTCAGCACACCGAGCACACTCCATGCTCTATGATGCATTTCCACTCTCCAAACTGTAGTTGTCTGGTTTTAGAGTAAAGCGAAAATGCCTCCGGGTCCAGATCAGAAAATCCCTTACGTCCGGTTCCGAAATGGAACGGAATTGCCGTACCAAGCCATGCCGCCCTATCGCAAACTCGCCCAAATCCGCTGCTTGTATTCGTTCGCTTTCCGGTAAATCGTCTCCCGGTCCAGCGTCAGGACGCGCCGTTCATTCACAATCTGTCGTCCATTAATGAAAACGTCGTCCACGTCGGCTGCCTTTGTCGCGTAAGCCAGTTGCGAGTAAACGTTGTAGAGCGGCACGGCGTTCGGATGTTCCAGCGAAATCGTGATCAGGTCCGCGCGCTTGCCCACCTCCAGCGAGCCAATGTCCTTTTCCATGCCCAGCACCCGCGCGCCGCCAATCGTCGCCATCGCAAAGGCCTGCTCCGCCGGAACAACGCGTGGGTCCATCTGCGTCACCTTCTGCAACTTCGCCGCAATATCCATCTCTAGGATTAGGTCTGCAGTGTCGTTACTTCCGGCGAAACCGTCTGTCCCAAGCCCCACATCGATTCCCATCCTCAGCATGTCCGTCACTCGCGCAACACCGTCCGCCAACTTCATATTGCTGGACGGGCAGTGTGCGACACCTGTGCCGTGCTGCTTCAGAATCCGCAGATCATTGTCGTCTTCCCAGATGGCATGGGCCGCAACCACCCGTCCGTCCAACACGCCCAGCCGTTCCAGTATTTGCGTCGGCGTCATCTTTCGTTTAGCGAGTGCTTCGTCACGTTCCGCCTTCGTTTCCGCCAGGTGAATCAGCAAGGGAACGTCATATTTTACGGCGAGCCGGTGTGCCGCTACCAGCGCGTCATCTGGTGTTGTATAAATCGCATGCGGTGCAATTGCCGGAACAATCAAGTCGTCGCCCCGAAACCGCTGAATGTAGCGTTCCGATGCCGTGATCGCGTCTTGCCAGTGCTTGTAATCCGGGGCCGGGAAGCCGATCACCGTCTGTCCGAGCACGCCGCGCAGGCCCGCTTCTTTCGTGGCCTCGGCTTCTGTCTCCTCGAAGTAGTACATGTCGGTGTACGTCGTGATGCCCGCAAGTACCATCTCTAAACAGGCCAAACGCGTCCCCCAACGAACAAAATCGGGCGACACATTTTTCGATTCAGCGGGAAAGATAAAAAGGTGCAGCCAATCCGCTAACCGCTGGTCGTCCGCGAATGCACGCAAAAGCGACATCGGAGCATGCGTGTGAGTGTCGATCAGGCCCGGTGCAATTAAATCGTTCGGCTTGTCTAATACATGCCGTGCCGCGAAACGGCTCTGGACTTCCGCCTGCGTGCCGACGCCAACAATTCTTTGCTCCCGAATCGCCACGGCCCCGTCAGGTATGAGGCGGCGCTGTGCATCCATCGTCACCACGTACTTGCCTTGAATAATCCAATCCGCCGGTTCCGCTGCGGCATTTAGCCTCATCGCAAGCACGGCTAGGAGGAACAGACTGCTAAAGAAACGATTCATCGAACGGTCGGGGAAAAATCTTCGCTACAGTCGTAACTTCCTGATCGCCTGCAAGATTCGCCAAAATGAGCTCTGCATCTCCGCAGAACTCCCACAGAATTTGCCTGCAAGCCCCACAAGGGGGCGTTAGTGCTAGCGTGGCCGCCACAACAGCAATGCGCTTCAATTGAGCCGCTCCTTCCGAAATCGCCTTGAACACAGCCACTCGCTCGGCGCACATCGCCAAGCCATACGTCGCATTTTCCACGTTGCAGCCCGTGAAAATGCGGCCATCGGCATCGAGAATCGCCGCGCCCACCTTGAACTTCGAAAATGGTGCGTGCGCCCGCTCCCGCACATCCCACGCAGATTGCAGTAGGGTGCTGATGTATCCAGAAGCAGAATCCACGGTTAAGCCGCTTTCGGTCGAGTCCGAGGCTTTATATCGGTTTTGATTTTCTTGCCCATCTCGCACTTTGCCTTTGTTAAATCATGCAGTGCCTGCATGTTCATCCAAAACTCGGCTGACATGCCGAAGTACCGTTCTAGCCGGAGAGCCGTATCGGCCGTTACCGACCTTCGCTCCTTGATGATCTCGCTGATACGAGTAACAGGAATACGTAAGTCAATCGCTAACTTGTTCGCTGAGATCTCCAGCGGCTTCATAAACTCTTCGAGCAGCATTTCACCCGGATGGGTTGTTACCCGCCTGAAATTCCAACCGCCCGGCGGTCTCTTGAATTCTTCTATCATCAAGATCTCCTTCTCAGTGGTAATCTACAATCTCCACATCGCATGGAGCCCCATCATTCCATGTAAAGCAAATTCGGAACTGGTCATTAATTCGAATACTATGTTGACCAGAGCGCTGGCCCCTCAAGACTTCCAGACGGTAGCCTCAGGTGTTCCAAATCTCTCGCCACAGCAAGGCCGTCAAGCTTGATCTTTGCAGCTTTTTGTATGCTTACCCATCTCCTGCTCTTCCCTGTTTCAAATAGCCGCTGCGTCTCTCGATCAGCAAAGCTCTGAATCGCAAGACTAGTCTATAACGCCCGACATTAAACGGAAACCGTCACCCACTCTCCCGCGCATCCTTCAATACCAAGCACCACGATCCATAACCCCTGCTCCGGGAATACGCATCGTCCTCGATTTGGAATAATACATCCAATTCTTTACCGGGTGTGAAGAGTCCAGCGCGATCTCCAAAATTCCAAGCCTTACAAAATAACGTCCGGCCCTCATGCCTGAGCGGCACATTGAAATGCTTTCCTTCCTTCAGCACCTTCGGCGGCCCTGCCACGACGACGCTCTTCGCTTGCAAAAGCGGAGCCGGATTCCCAAATCCAAACGGGCCCAGCCCAAGAACCTGCTCAACGCATAACTCCGTCAATTCCGCCCAGGAAGCCTCTGCATCGACCAAGTACTGTGGACGTAAATCATTCCCGCTTAACTTACTCGCGGCGAAATCGGCCAAGTGCTTGCGGAATCTATCCAATTGCCCAGCCTCCATCGTCAATCCCGCTGCCTGCCGGTGTCCGCCAAACCGCGTGAACAAATCCGGCATGCTCTCAAGCGCCTCAAGCAGATGAAAAGCAGGAATGCTGCGTCCCGAGCCTGATAACCGTGCCCCTCCACTCTCCGCATCGGCCGTCGCATCGCTCAACACAAACACCGGACGGCAAAAGCGCTCCACTAACCGGCTTGCCACAATCCCCAATACGCCCAGGTGCCAACCGGACGCAGCAAACACTAAAGCTGAAGTACTCGTGTCGAACGGCTCCTCCGCGCACTGCTCCAGAATCGCTTCAATAATCTCGCCCTCTACCTGCTGCCGTTCACGATTGAGAACATCCAACTGCTCCGCTAATTCAAGCGCCCGTCCGGCGTCATCGGTCAGGAACAGTTCGATCACGTCTCGTGCGGTAGCCATGCGGCCCGCCGCATTGATCCGGGGCGCAAGCCGGAATGCCACCTGATGTGCCGTAGGACTCTCGCCCTCTTCCAGTCCGGCCACCTTCAACAATGCTTTTAACCCGGCATTGCGCACCCGCCGCAGACCAGACAAGCCGCGCTGGACGATGACACGATTCTCCCCCACCAAGGGCACAATATCGGCCACGGTAGCGATCGCCACCGGCTTCAAAAAAGAATCGAGCAACGCCCTTTGCCGGCCCTCTGGCAAGCTGCTCTTTTGCAGCAGCGCCTGTACCAGCTTGAACGTCACTCCCGCACCGCACAGATTCTTATTGGGATACTGGCAATCCGGCCGATTGGGATTCAGCACCGCTAGGGCCGGTGGCAGTTCCGCTTCCGGCAGATGGTGATCCGTCACAATGACGTCGATCCCGAGCAAATTTGCCTGCCGTACGGCTTCGTTGGCGCGGATTCCTGTATCGACACTCACCACCAGTCGAACGCCGCTTTCCGCAGCCCGCTCAATCACGTCGGACCGCATTCCATAGCCCTCCTTGAGACGATGCGGCACATGAAAATCGGCCTGCCCGCCGAGCACCTCAATCGCCTTCTTCAAAACAACAATGGAAGCTGTTCCATCCACGTCATAGTCGCCGTAGAGAAGAATCGGCTCGCGCCGTGCAACCGCATCGGCAATGCGGCTGACAGCCCGCTCCATATCGCGCATGGAGAATGGATCGTGTAGCGATCGTATATCGGGCCAAAGAAACTCGCGAACTTCTTCAGACCGAATCAGCCCGCGGTGCGCCAGTATGGCAGCCGGCAGTTGTTCCAGCCGAAACTCGCGCTGTAATCGCGCAACGTCTTGCACGTAGCTTCCCGGGAGAATCCACCTTGCGGCGGGACGTACCCACTGCCGCGCGCGAACGAGTGTTGCTCCCATCAGTTCTTGGAGAAATACCCCGCGATGGGCCCCTCGCCCTCGTCCTCAGCTTCGCTCGACGCAGCTTCTAATTCGGCTATCAGTTCATTCAAAGCCTGATACCATTCGGTACTCAGTTCGTACATGTATACGCGCCCATCGATCTCAAAGGAAAGCTCAAGCGAACAAGTAAAGCCCTCGTAGGTCTGCAGCTCACGTATCCGGTGCTCATACTGCCGCCGCTCTTCGCGCGTCAGCTCAGCATCATCCAGATATTCGCTCGCTTCATCAAGCTCGGTTTGCGAAAGCGACTCGTGATGAAACACGAAAAGCTTCGCTCCCGCCCGCTGTCCCACTTGCAAAAACTCACGAAAATCAGGATGCGTGTCTGTATCCCAGTACACATGTCCGAGCGTATCGGCCATCCTTGCATAACCATGAAATACAGCGACTCCAAGCTCCTCAAGGAACGTCTGCAGTTCCAGCCGTAAAGTTTCTAAATCCAGGGCCATCGGCTTCACACTACCAGATTGCCTCGTCCGCCATCCGGACCACACCTGCTAAGGATGTGCAATCACCATCAGCGTCTCCGCCCGGTTCAGCACGCACTCCATCGCCACCTGCAAATTCTCTGGGTCCAACGCCCCAAAGCTCTCATCCAGAATCACCAGATCCGAGCGTTGCAGCAACGCCCTTGCGATAAACACTCGGCTGCGCTCGCCATGGGACAATTGCCATCCGCCTTCGCCCACCATCTGCAAAATGCCGCTCGGCATTCGGTCCAGCAGGTCGCCTAATCCCAGTTCGCGGCATACCGCTTCGGCTTCTTCGAAATCGCTTTCATCTGGCGATTCCCCACGACCCATTAGTAAATTGAACGCCAGCGTTTCAGTGAAGATATGGTTCTCGTGAAACTGCGGAGCTGTCGCAATCCGTCGCCGCCATCTTGCTGGGCCGAGCGCATGCCGGTCTAGCCCGTTTGCCAGCAACAGCCCCTGTTCTGGTACACGCATTCCTGACAAAATCGAGGCAAACGTCGTTTTTCCGCCTCCTGAAGGACCCTCCAGCAAGATACGATCTCCTCTGGCAATCGTCAAACTGCAGCCCTCCAGAACCGGCTCGCCTTGTGGACGGTAGCGGTATCCAACGCCGTCCGCCTCAATCACCTTTTCTCCAACTTCCTGCCGTCTCCCGCCCGCGGCGAAGGCTTCTCCCGACGGCTCCGTACGCGCTGCGGCTTGGAAAAGAACACGAATGCGACTGATCGATTCAAAAAAGACAGCGATATCGGCGGAAGAGCCGGTCAAACGTCTAAACCCTGAGTAAGCTAACAAAATGCCGCCAAAGGCGACCGCCAATTGTGCCGGCTGCTTACCTGCCTGAAACACCGATGGCGAAAAACAAAGAAGTGCCGCTAGCAGCCAACCCCTCGGTATGGCTGTGGTCAGCCAATTTCCAATACGGTCCAGAGATCGGGAAATCCCGAGATACGCCTTCAGCGCCTGATCCTCGCTATCGTGCCACTCATCTGGCGGTTGTTGGGCTAGGCGAGTCCGCTGGCCAATCATCGCTTCCACTAAATGATCTGTGATTGCCAGCCGCCCCCCCGTCCACTCGTGATACTTCCTGAAGAATCGCCATCCAACGAAGCAGGCCAACACGAACCACAGAAGCAGCACCGGCGCAAGGGAGCCCAGGATCAATCCGGCAATCACCAGTTCGATCAGCGAGAGCGCCCCTTCCACGCCGCCGCTCAAAGCCAGCGACTCCACCGATTCCGCTTCCAGCGTTTGGCTCATATACTGGCCGATGCCGTTGTGCCTCATTTCTTCAGGCCCAAGCTGCATCGCGCCGTGCAATAGGCGGCGTTTCAGTAGGCCGCCGAAGCCAATCGCCAATTGCCCCTGCTTCCAAGTCGTCAATAGGCGGAACGGGATTAATGTAAGAAGCATCAGGGCCCATCCCAGCCGCCACCCGGTATCGAAGTGACCGTCAAATGAAAGCCGCCCCATAACGGCCCATGACGCGATCCAAAGAAGATACTGAATCGTATGCGCGGTCACCAGGCCCGCTCCATTACGTACGATGCTCGCCTGTTTCAGCCAGCGGTTCATTCTCGCGCCGGAGGCATGCCGAAGGATCCAGTAATCCCGGAACGGAACGCGATTCAACTGCTCATCGAAAAAGAAGCGCAGCGTCCTTTCCCGGCGCGATAAAGGAACGCACGCCTCATCCAGTAAACGCTCCACCCCGGCTTGCAGTGGCAAATCCGCCGACCGGCAAAGTATTTGGTGTATCTCGCTCGTCTTCAGCCACCGCTTCGATAAATCCGGCGTCAATACCTGAATTCTGTGCTGGGTGGAGCGCAGAATTGCGAAATACTTACCTTCGCAAATTCGAAGAATCGCCGGGAACGCAAAAGCAATCTCCGCCTCGATGTCGGCGAGCGTCGTTTCCAACCGCTCCACCTCACACCCCGAAGACTTCGCTGCCCACGCAATCCACTCCGCCGCATCGGCCACATCGCCGCGTGACTCGCTCGTTGCCGGCGCGGCCGACGAAAGTCCTGTACTCTCCAGCAGCGATGAAAACAAGTCCGGAAGCCGGGACGCGGGCCACATGTACTGTTCAATCGCGCCCCTCATGCCACCCTGATTTCCACGCTTCGATCCTGTTTTTGATCGCTAGTCTCTTCAACAGCACTTCCATTAGCGACATGAATCCGGCGCCACCTCCGGCTCGACCACAGCGTTGCCCGCGTGCTAGCTTCCGCCTCCATCAGACAGGCGTAACGGGATTCCCCGCTGTCGAGTAACTCCTCCGGCGTTCCGTCCTCAATCACCATTCCGTTTTCCACCACCAGGACATGATCGAAGCTCTGCGTCTCTTCCAGGTCGTGCGTAATGCACAGCAGCGTGCAACCGGACCAATATTCGCGCGACCGCCGCAGCAACTCACGCCGGGTCTCGCGGTCCAGTCCACGGAACGGTTCGTCCAGGATCACCAGCCGCACCCCATCCCGCAGCATCGCCCGTGCCAGCCGTACGCGCTGTCCTTCGCCGCCCGAAAGCAGCGCCCCGCCTTCTCCCAGCGGCGTTTGCATCCCTTTCGGCAGCCTTTCCAGCACGCCGCGAAGCAATGCCGCATCCACTGCTTGGCCGATGGCCGCTCCGCTAGGTTGCGATCCGTACGAAAGGTTAGAAAGAAGAGAGCGGTTCCAAACCTGGACCGTCGGGTCTACCCACGCCGTCATCCGCCGCAACGCGCCGCAGTCGAGCGGGGCCCCATCCACCAGAACTTCGCCCCTGGCGGCCTTCATCCATCCGAGTAGAATTCCGATCAGACTCGATTTCCCCGCACCCGACTGGCCCACAATCGCCACGTGACTACCAGGAGCGATATGGACCTCGATGTCGTGGAGAATCTCATGCCCCCCCGCCTGCGCGCTTACACCTAAAAACCGAATCGACGGAGCCCCGTCACCCGTTGTTGAACCATCGCCGCCACCCGACTCCGCTTCCTCCGGCGCGCCTAACGGGTCCAGCAACCGCAGCGTATGGTTCCGGTAAAACGGATACTGCCGCACCAGCGCTCCTATTTCTTGGCCCAGTACCGGCAGATTCAAAGCCCAATACGCCAGCAGCAGGACACGCCCGATGTCGGCGCCGCCCGAGGATCCCCGCACTAACAGCAACGCGACCAGTCCAAACATCGCCAGTAGCTGTATTGCTTCAATGCTGACCGCCGCTTTCTGCAAATGGCCCACTGTGCTGGCCCATTCCCCAAGCAGCCGTTCATGCCCGCGACGGATATTGTTCTCCGCGCCATGCGCCCGCACCGCCATCAACCCAAGCAAGGCATCCAAGTAGTAACGTGTGAGCGCCGCGGCGTGGCTCCGCGCCCGTAGATCGCGCTCCGAAAGCAAGGGTTGCGTCACCAGCGCCGGAACCAGCGCCGCAGCAACGGTCAAGATCGCAACAGTCGCAGCCGCCGGCTCTAACCAGATGATCCCCGCAGCCGTAAAAGACAGCTCAAAGACGGCGCGAAGCAACTGGCGGACTTGGTCGGGCAGATGCCGCATCCGGTGAGTCGTATGGCTCCGCTCGGCCATATCGGAAATCAGCCGGCTACGGAAGTAACGGTCTCCCAGCCTCGGGATTTTCGAAAGAAATGCGGCTTGAAAGCGCAGCTCCAACTGCCGGCAGAACCGCGCGTCAACCGAGAATATAAAAACGTTCAGCAGTAACAAAACTCCGCTAAAAACGGCGACGGCTGCCATCGCCGCCATGCGTTGGCCACCCAGCCGCAGCTCTCCCGCCACGTCGAAGAGCCCGCGAAAGAGCAACGCCTCCACCAAAACTCCCCCTGCCGCCGACAGCAGCGCCACGATCAGAATCGCTGGTATGACGGTGCCGCTCTCCCGCAGTATGGCGTGTAATTCACGCCACGGCTTCGCGGGTTTTTCTTCAATCGCGGCAGCCAGTTCCTCACTCAATTCTTCTTTATCAATCGGAATCTTCTTGCCGGAAAATCGCACCAGAACCGCGCCGCGAACAGTAAGCTGCTGTTCTCCGCTGGTGTCCTCCGGCCCTTCCGATGCCGACCAGTAACGTCCGGGAATCAGCGCTGGTTCTGCCAAAAGACGCTTGAGCAATCGCCGGAAATCTTGCGAACGCCGCCGCAGTCCACCCGATTTCACTAAGTCAGTCAGAAGGCGAGCCCCCGCGTCAAGCGTCGCCAGTGCTTGCCAGCCGGAATTCTCCGCCGCCTCGCGAAGCAGTCCATCGGCCTGCGCGCAGCCGATGCCCGCATTCGCTAACCGCTTCTTCAGCGCTGAAAGAAACTCAGTCGAACCAGCAAATTCTCGCCACATCTCCGACGGCACAGCCATATTGTGCTGGTAAAGCTCGGCTAGAAACTGCGCAGCAGGGAGCCATCGCCGCCCCACTGCCGGGTCCATCACCTGCACGCGCCCGGCATGCACGCTCCAGACCACCACAAAGTGTGTCAATCCACCAGTCAGTTGGACGACCGCAATTGCGGGTAGCGACTGGGAAGGAGACACCAAGACATGATCGGCAGGCACCATGACCTGTTCGGCCTGGAGTCCCAACTGATTGGCAACCGTCTCCAACGTGTCGATGGACGTCCCGTCGATTCCCGTTTGGCAGGCCTCGCGCAGCCGCCCATAACTGACCGGCACCCCGAAGCCTTCGAAAATCGATTTCAGCGCCGCCGGCCCGCAGTCCATGCCCGACGTCTGAACGGTCTCCGGTACCAGAAATCTTTTCAATTGGCCCCTGTAAAATGTCCGGCTGACCGCAGCAGCAGCGCCGCCGGCGAAATCCGGCCCACCAGTATTTCAACCGACCCCGGTGCTCCGTGCTGCAAAGGAATCCGGGAGGAGTGCCCCGCATCGACAGCCAGCTCCACTCTTACCGTTCCATTGCGAACCTCGCCCGCTACGCGTGATACAGTTGCGGAAACCGTGCCATACTGCGTCCACGGAAATCCGTTCAATTTCACCACCGCCGGCAGCCCCGCGTGAAGTTTGCCAAAGGCGGCTGCGGGAAGAAAGTTGGCCACCACCTGAATGGTGCCTTTTGACGCTATAGTGCCGAGCTTTTCGCCTTGGCCGACGTAACCTCCCGGTCGAAGCTCAGCGCATTCGATCAGTTTTCCGCTGGCCGTGGCTCTTACGGTGCGCCGCTGAATTTCGTAATTCAACTGTTCTATCGCGGCCGCTGAGTCTTGCTCCTGTGCCTGCAATTTGGCAATCTCCGCATAAACCCCTTTGACGCGCATGTCACGGTCCGCCTCCCGAACCCGCAACTGTGGTTTTAGTCCGCCCATGGAGATCCGGAGGCTTTCTGCCGCCGCGCGATACCTTTGAGCGGACGCTTGGGCGCGTTGCGCTTCGGCCTCGGCGATGATTCCGGATTCCCGCAGCAGTTCCGCCCGATGAGCCTCCTGTTCGGCCAATCGGGCCTGCGAGTCGGCTTCCAAATATTTTGCCTGTGCTTCTTTTTCCGACCAGTTCAGAACCGCGCGCTCGTCCACGCCGCCCTTGGCTTGCGATTCCACTTCTGTCCGCAGAACGGTAAGCTGCGGCCGCAACGATCCCAGTTTGCTTTTTTCTTCAGCCAGACTCAACCGCTCTTTTGCCGAGTCCAGCACCAGCAGAACATCCCCCTCGCGAACTTCTTTCCCAATCGAAAGAGCGGAGGAAACAATTTGCCCGTTCAAATCTGCCTGTACCGGATACACCGAGCCGCCCACTTCCAGCCGGGCGCTATCGGAAACCTCATAGCGGCTGACCCTTGCTTCGAGAGACCAGAAAATCCAACTGGCCGCCAGCAGAAGGCAAAAAAGTATCCCTGCGGTCGATCGCAGTCCGTTGTCCGAGCACAGCGACTGGCTTATCCGATGAAAATTCCTCTCCATATACTCAAAAAGAAGTGCTTACAAATAAAAAGCCGTCTCGTAATAAAACGAAACGGCTTTTATTCAGCCTTGTAACTCTGAAATGACTACCGCCTCTTCAGATTTGGAGCCCAGGCCATCTGCTTTGGCCTGCTTTTACACTGGTTTTAACTTTCATTGCAATTTCCTCCTTCTTAAGTTTGTTCGCTTGAAAAGCTTGCGTTATGAAAACGAGTATAGGCAGCTTAGCCGCTGCTCGCCAAGGTCTTAGGGTACCGATTCGCTCGCGGTACTCCACCCCGAAAAAAGCTTGAGAACTTGCCGGAGATGCACTTCCATTTACCCAGTGAGGTAGTAATCGAAGTACACATTATCACCAGGAATTTCCTAGGTGAAAAGCATCGAGCGCCTTCCTATGTCTCACTCTCCCGGCACGCCTTCCTCCCGCTGCGATACGCTTTGTTCTACGATGCGGCGTCTAGCTCTCGGTCTCATTCCTCTGTCTTTGCTCATCCTGCTCTCCAGCACGCCTGATAGCAAGCACTCCGCCTATAACCAGCCGTACCGCCCTCAGTTCCATTTCTCCCCTCGCCTTCACTGGACAAACGACCCCAACGGTTTAGTCTATTTCAAAGGCGAGTATCATCTTTTTTTTCAATACAATCCGTTCGGCGATGAGTGGGGACATATGAGCTGGGGTCACGCCGTCAGCCGCGACCTGACCCATTGGACCGAACTGCCCGTCGCCATTCCCGAGCAGAACGGCATCATGATCTTCACCGGAAGCGCGGTAGTCGACGAACACAACACCAGCGGGTTTTGCCGGAATGGCGAGCCCTGCTTGATTGCGGTGTACACCGGCCACTCGCCCGCAACATCGACCAAACCGTCCCTGCAGACCCAGAACATCGCCTTCAGTAACGACCGGGGCCGCACCTGGACCAAATACGCGGGCAATCCCGTATTGAACCTGCACTTGTCCGATTTCCGCGATCCCAAGGTGTTCTGGTCCGAACAAGGGCATCACTGGATCATGGCCGTTTCGCTTCCGAATGACCATAAAATCCGCTTTTACCGTTCGGAAAACCTAAAGCAGTGGAAATTTCTGAGTGACTTCGGTCCGGTGGGCGCAACCAGCGGCCAATGGGAATGCCCCGAGATGTTCGAATTGCCAGTCGATGGAAATAAAGCCCACACGCGCTGGGTGCTCAAGGTCGGCATCAATCCCGGTGCGCTTCAAGGCGGATCGGGCGAGCAATACTTCGTCGGACACTTCGACGGTGCCCGCTTTATCGACGATAGTCCCCGTCCCGCAACGTTATGGACCGACTATGGAAAGGACTGCTACTGCGCCCTCACCTTCAACGATCTTCCCCGCCGTCATCCCCAGGTAATGATCGGCTGGATGGACAATTGGCAATACGCCGCGGCGCTCCCCACTCAACCTTGGCGTGGACAAATGACCATTCCCCGCCAACTAAGCCTGCGCACCACCCCGGAGGGACTCCGTCTAGTGCAACAGCCCGCCGATGAACTGAAGCAGCTCCGGCAAAAGCATTGGTCCATCGGCAAAGCTAATCCAGACAGCGTGAATCGAACGTTGCAGTCACTCGGCCACGAAGGCGCGCCTACTTATGAACTGCGTGCGAGCGTCTCGCTGGGAAATTCAGAAGAGGTTGGCTGGAAGCTACTGGCAGATGGCGGAAAATATACGCTGGTCAGCTATAACCGGACCCGGCACGAATTATTCGTTGATCGCACCCACGCCAACGCTGTCTCTCTTAATAAGGACTTCCCCGCACGCACGGTAGCCCCGCTAACAATTACTGACGATTCGGTATCTTTCGATATATTCGTCGACCGTTCCTCGGTCGAAGTATTCGCCGACGGCGGACGCGTCACCCTCACGAACTTGGTATTTCCGTCCCAGCACGCCGCCGCGATGAGCTTCTACGCAAAGAACGGCCAGCCTGGCCCCGTGACACTGGATGCCTGGACACTACGCTCGATCTGGTAAGAGCTGCAGATGACGGCAACTGCTTCTCAGAAAACGAACTTTGCGGCGAATTGCACAAGCCGTGGCGAATCGGCACTCACGACATAGCCAAACGACGACATACCTACTACGCCATTTACCGCGCCGGGCACCGAAGAACTGAACATGATTGAAAGTGTTGAACGTTTCCAGCCGGAATTGCATCGATCTGCTTTCCGTAAGCCGCAAATTCTTCAGCAGCGCAAGATCAAAATTCTCCATGCCCGGGCTATAAAGGAACCGGTGCGCTGCAGTACCCGTGGAGCCCAAGGGCGGAACGCTAAATAACGATGCATTGAAGTAACGCAGCCCATTTCGCGGATTCCCTTCAAATTCAGCGGCCCGGGCGTGTAATTGGGCAAGTCCACGCCGTAGTCATTCACACCATTAGGCTCCGTGCCGAGCAACGAAGTATCTCCATTGTTGAACAGAGTCACCGGGAACCCGGTGCTGAAGCGAGCAATGCCGGAAACCGCCCAGCCCGCCGTCCACTGGTTCGACCGGCGGAACATTTTATCGAAGGGAAGTTATTCTCCGGTATATCGAAAACGGAAGGAGCTCTACTCAGTTTGTAGTTGAGAGGATTTACCTGCTCCGCCAGGCTGGACTATTGATCGAGCGACTTACTGAACGTATAGCTCGCCAGGAACTGCAAGCGTCCGCTAGTATGCCGGAACGTACTTTCCAGCGCATTGTAAGCGGAATTGGCCATCGCGTGCTCGGTAGTGGCGCTGGTGAAGGCCGAACCGAACGGGCCGCGTGTTCCGTTGTGAACCTGGCCGGACCGGCTCATGTAAACCCCACTCTCTCCAAATGGGCCGCACGTGGGAGTGCCCGGCATCACCTCGCCCGGTTGACTCAAACTCAAGCACAGCGCAGGGATTTCCCGGATTTTCCTCGAGAACCACCAGCAAGTGATGACCCTACAGGCCGCGCGGTGTCGTGCTCGAAGGTAGCAGCGGCGAACTTGCCGGTCGATTCTGGCGCGTTCACGTTGCCGAGCCGGGCCTGCGTGTACCTCTCCAGTTCGCCCAAAGCGACACGGACGCTCTCCCGGTGTGCCTCCCGGACTCGCTCATCGCCTCCTACCAAGGCGGTCAGCGAAACAGACTTGGGAGTTGAAAAGTAGCGTCCCATCCGGCCCGGTGCTCGACCGAAGTCACTTCCCTGCCGAACTGGTTCTCATAGGTCTTGGCCGGCTGATACCGCGCCATCTGCTCTTGGGTTTGAGGATGCTGGCCCTCGGTCAGGCGGGCGGACTGTTCTGCCCCAACCGCACCCTGCAGGTTCCACTGCTGTGCGAGCTTGCCCTGCCAATCGCTGTGGCCCTGCTGCTCCCGGCTCCAGTAGTTCGCTTCCTTAGCCGCGAACTCACGGGCATGGTACGTTCGCGCCTGGCCACCGGAGAGCGGTTGGAGATCGTCAGCATGTGAGAAGAATTTTAGGCCTGTACCCGCCCTACTTCCCACTATGCGACCTGTAGGGACTCAGACTACTTTGCCTTCTAGCGAAGGCCCAACCATACGGCCGAAGCCGTCCCTAAATCGTCACTCCACCGGCAGCCTGAATCAACTGCCCGGTGATCCAGTACGATTCATCTGACGCCAGAAACACCGCCACCTTGCCGATGTCGTCCGGCTGTCCAGTTCGTCCCAGCGGCGTCCCCTTCACCGCGTTGTCGTACCTCTCGCCTTTCATGAAGCCCGCCGCCTGCAACCCTTCCGTCATCACCAGTCCCGGATTCAGCGCATTCACCCGAATCTGCTTCGGCCCCAGTTCCTTCGACAGAGAGATCGAGAGATTATTAACCGCGCCCTTCGTAGCCGAGTAGATCGACCCGTACGCCGCTGGCATCGACCCCGCCAACGACCCGATATTGATCACCGATCCGCCCTCACTCATCAGCTTCACGCCCGCCTGTGTCGACAGCAACAGACCCAGCACATTCAGATTGAACAGCCGGTGGAACTCCTCCGCTGTCACGCTCTCCAGCGGTCCAAACCCGGCCACGCCCGCATTGTTCACCAGCACGTCCAGCTTCCCGTGCTTTTTCTCGATCTCCGCGAACGTCCGCGTGATCTCCGCGGGCTTCGAGAAGTCGCCCTGCACCGCCCATGCCTGCCCGCCGCCCTTCACAATCTCCGCCACCGTCCGGTCCGCGCCCTCGCGGCTCGTCGCATAGTTCACGACCACAGTCGCACCCTCAGCGCCCAGACTCTTCGCAATGCCGGAGCCGATGCCCTTCGAAGAGCCCGTAACCAGCGCAATCTTTCCCGTAAGCCTGCTCATATAGTCTTCTCCGTCTCGTGCCATCTTTGGTGCTCTACTGAACCATACGGACCTCTTTGAGTGGCGCAGCACCCGAATAGCGACGGATCCAAGAGTAGGTGGCGAGAAGCGCGCTTCCCGATACTAATTCTGAGCGAGTTACTGTTGGGCTGCGCCCCTTGAGAAGTGCTCACCTGCCATCTCTTCTCCCTTCGCCCATAGTGCCTTGGCGCGCTCTGGATCGAGGGCGTAGGAGCGGACCCCGGTTTTCGCGGAAGGATCATCGATCACTTCGGCTACGTGGCAGTCTTCGCAATACCTTGCTCCCACCTCGTCCGCAAGCGCGACAAATCCCGCCCACACGGAGGTTGCCGCTCCTTGAGGCACGGTCTTCCAATCGAAAGCGGCAACGGCCGCGTCCTTGCCGGTGCCCAGCGCCTCAATGATCTTTTGAACTGTTTCAGTCTGGATCGCGCCTGGATGGAGCGCCGTGGCCCGAATGCCCCTGGACCTATGACGTCGATCGAACTCGACGGCAAAGAGGATGGTCGCCGTTTTCGAGCGTCCGTACGCAACATACTCGTTGTAGGGGTTCTGCTCAAAGTTGGCATCTTCCAGATCGACGTCGGCGCGCCGGTGGCCTGCGGACGAGACCATCACCACACGTCCACCGGGATTCAATAGACCGGCAATGCGATTGATCAGGACGAAATGTCCAAGGTAATTCGTCCCGAACTGGGCTTCAAAACCATCAGCGGTTTCCGCCTTTGGACCTGCCATGAGACCAGCATTCGCTATGATTCCGTCGAGAGGCTCACCGGCGGATAGGAGCAAGTCGGCGCAGGAGCGAATACTCGCGAGCGAAGCCAGGTCCAGCTCAACTAACTCCAGTCCTGCTCCGGAAGCAGCCTGAGCGCGGATTTGCTCGGTCACGGCTTGCGCCTTTTCTAGGTTGCGTACGGTACCAACAACCTTCGCGCCGCGCGCAACAAGGGCTCGGGCGGTCTCGACCCCAATCCCGGCCGAGACGCCGGTCACCAAGACGCGCCGACCGCCCAGATCCATACCTGCAAGCACCTCTTCTGCTGTGGATGTTGCGCCAAACTTGGCAGCCATGGTGGTCTCCTCTTTGATTGCGTTTTTGTGCCTGCAACGCTTGTGCTAAGCCCATAAGGAGAAGCACGAATCGGAGGCACACTCCGAATTATATACGGAGCTTGCCTCCGGTTGGCGATTTATCCTGACTGTATGCGCAAGAAGGTAAAGCCAAGGCGACCACAAGCGAAACCATGGGGCCGAGGAGACGCTGCTGGTTCGCAAGCCTCGTGTGGACGCAGAACGCAATCGAGAATTGTTGGTGTGCGCTGGGAAAGCAGTATTTGCCGATCGTTGCTGCCATCTTTCTTTGGAACACTGTTTACCTCGAACGCGCCGTTGTTGCCTTGCGCGGCTATGGCATCGCCATCGATGACGAGGCCTTAGCTCACCTATCGCCCATCGGCTGAGAACACATCAATCTGACCGGCGCCTACACCTGGCAGGCTTCAGGACGCCTCCGCAGAGGCTTTTTCAGGCCCCTGCAACCCTTCTCTACCTCGAACGAGACGATCCAAATTCCTTAGCATACGATTTTTGACGTTTGGTGTAGTGACCCCAGCATGAGCACGCTGACGTTTTATATCGTTTTACGCAATTATCTAGTGCAACTCTCGCAAGAAACAAAGATGTGAATCATGTCCTCTCATCAGACTTGGAGGTTGTGAGCTGTATGCAATATCTCGTTGTCTTTACGCCGAAGAAAGAGTTCGCCACGAAGGGAATGCCTTCCGACTTCATGGACAAAGAACAGCAGGAACAGGAACAAACGCGCGTGCTTTATGCAGACGGTGGACTCCGCCAACGTCCTGCATAATCCCATAGCCATGTTGATCGTGCTCAGCAAGTGCCACCAAAATGTGGAAGGCCTGAGGACTTAATGCGGTCATACGGACAGTATAACGCTCCTCGATGTAACACCACGCGATATAAATATGCGGTTTTCTTTACGCATTCCGTAGGAGCATCGATCAAGGAATGTATCGCGACCCTGCTCTAAATCGAAGAACCGCATCAGAGTCTCGGCCCGTTCGCGAGTCTGCTTCTTGCTAAGCCCATATATAGGAACGCATAATTCCAGATATTCCTGAATCGTGAACGAGTCGAAGAGCCCCAGGCTTTCGGGAACCACCCCCATCGTGCTGCGCACCGCGATCGTCTGTTTGGAGACATCGAGGCCAGCCACCCTGATCTCTCCCTTGTCGGGAGCCAAAAGCCCCGTCAACACTTTCAATAGCGTCGACTTGCCCGCGCCATTGGGACCCATCAATGTGCAAATGCCGCTCTGCAACTCAAGCGAGACATCGTCGACGGCCAAGAAGTCGCCAAAACGCTTTTTGACGCGCTTACATTCAATCATCATCGGGTTTTGCATTGCGGCTCAGGGTGATCGTCAATCATCTTTCTGCTGTTCTATGCTTTCTGGAGGCCAAAGAACACTGTCGCAAGATTACTCTCGACGGAGCGCCTGAACCGGATCGATTCTTGTTGCACTCCAGGCTGGAATAATGCACGCGCAGCACGTGACGGCCAGAACGAACAGCGGCACGGCGATGAAGGTTACCGGATCCGTTGCCTTCACGCCAAAGAGCCAGCTCCCCACAAGCCGTGTGGCCACGAACGCGCATCCCAGTCCGATGAGCAAGCCCAAGATAGTTACGCGCAGGCCCTGCCAGAGGATTAGACCTAAGATCCGGCCTCGCGGTGAACCGATAGCTAACCGAACTCCAATCTCCGCTGTCCGCTGCTTGACAGAGTACGACATCAGCCCGTACAGACCGGCCAGAGCCAACGCAACGGCAATGGCGGCAAAGCCCGTCAGCAAAGACGTCTGGAATGTACGTCGGGCATTGCTCTCTTTTATTCGCTCGCCCATGGTGCGGATGCTTTGCAAGGTCAGTACGGGATCCAGAGATCGAAGCGCGCTGCGTGCTTCACTGATCACCTGCCGGGTCAACACGCTGCACTGGATGGCAAAATTGTTGCCGCTATCTCCTGGTTGGAAAATCTGCGGCTGGCTTGGTTCGTCGAGCTTGAAATGCCGGATGTTCCCTACCACACCGATCACTGTCAACCAAGGTCTATGGGAGAAATCTCTCATCCCAAGACGAACCTGCCCGCCCAGCGGATCTCGACTTCGAAAAAATGTATCAATGAATTTTTTATTCACCAGTACTACAGGAGTTTTAGAGTTGATGTCGTGCGAATTGAAATCTCTACCTCGCAGCAATGGCGTACCGAGCGCTTCCCGGTAGCTGGGAGTGACCCATCGGTTTTCTACCATCTTCTTTGACGTTCCAAATCCCTGTACATCGGCAAAAGCCAGCGACTCCTGATTACTCAGCGGCGTGGAATTGGATGCTCCGACGAACCGGACGCCTTGCATGCCTTGTAGCTTCTCCAGGAAAGCCTTATAGAATGCCGCTCTCCGTTCAGGCCGGTTGTAGCGATCATCCAAATCGAGTCTGAAGGTCAGCGCCGCCTTTGAAAAACCGGGATCGATTGCTTCGAGTTCAAGATAGCTACGGATCAGTAGACCTGACCCCGCTAACAAAACTACTGAGAGCGCAACTTCGAAAACGATCAATGCGAGCCGCCCGCGATTAGAACCGCCGCTGACTCGGCTTCCACCTCTTCTTAATAACTCATTGACGTTGGATCGCGAGGCTGAAATGGCCGGCGCAAGACCGGAGACAACACCCGTCCCGATCGAAAGCGTTACGGCTAAGAGCAAGACGCGTCCATCGACAGTGACCGTATTGAAGCGCGGGATGTCTCCTGGATTCAGGATAGCCAAAACATGCACGGCGGCATAAGAGAGAGCGATACCAAGAGCACCGCCCACACAGCTCAGCATTAGTGATTCCGTCAAAAGCTGGCGAATCATACGACTGCGTTCCGCGCCCAGGGCGGTCCGAATACCGAACTCGTGCGCTCGTCCAGCAGCACGCGCCAACAATAGATTTGCTACATTGCTGATCGCAATGAGCAGCACGATTCCAACCGCGCCTAATAAGATCCAGAGCATCTTCTGCACCGGCCCAATAATCGTCTGAACAAGAGGGGTTACGAAGGCAGTCCAGCCCCTCCACATTTCTGGATAAAGAGGATCGAGGCGAATTTCGATGGCCTTCAACTCGGCCTGCGCCGCGGCAACCGAAACACCATTGCGCAATCGGCCAATCGCCGCGTCCGCGCTTCCAAAGTTCGTACGATCGGTTTTTTGACCGAGCGTAGACGCCATGGGCAACCAGATGTCCGTCTGCCTAAATTCGGTCTGACCGTATGGGATGTCTCCATTTAAGGGGTATCCAAAGCTCTTCGGCATGATGCCAATCACGGTGTAGCGGTCGCGATTCAACTGTATCTGTTTGCCGAGCGCATGCGGGTCGGAGCCGAACTGGGAGCGCCATAACGCGTCACTGACGACCGCAACGTGTTTATGGCCCGGCCGGTCATCGCTTTTACCGAAGCTCCTGCCCACCTCAGGCCATGCTTGGAACGTTTGAAAGAAGCTGCCGGTCACAAAAGCCGCGTCTACGGGGAGAGCAGAGCCATTCCGCACGAGGTTGACCCCACGTTGACGCAACATGGTCATGGAAGAGAAGCTGTGACTGCGGCGCTGCCACTCATAGAAGTCCGGAACATTCGGGCCTAGTTCTTGCGGAGCCCCCTTGAAATTCGGATTAGGGCTCCACAGGTATACCAGCTTTTCCGGGTGACGGTAGGGTAACGATCGCAACAGTACCGCGTTGACGAGGCTGAAAATGGACACAGTCGCGCCTATCCCTAAGGTAAGGACTAACAGCGATATCGCCGTAAAGCCGGGTGTTGCAGCGAGGACGCGGGCGCCGTACCGTGCGTCAGCAGCCAAGACGTGCCCATGCTCTTTGGGCGCGTTAAATGCAAGGTCCGCGACCGTCTCCAGCCACAAACGCCAGCGCGGCTCCGACTGCAGCCGATCTGCGAATAACTGCTCCATCTCTGCGCCATATTCATGGCGGAACTCAGCCGGATAGCAGTAAAGTAGGGTACGGAAAAATCTAGTTTGAATTTGCGGCCAGTCCATGTGCCCTCGCCTGTTCCACCAGCTCAGTCATCCGCCTCACCTCCGCCTTCGCTGTTTTGCGTCCGAGTGGCGTCAGGCGATAGTAGCGGCGGCGCTCATCATCGCGCTCCTTTTCTGGTCGCTGGTGCTCGCGTAATTCAACGATCAGGCCCTGCTCCAACAGCCGTTTGATCGAGCCATACAGCGTTCCAGCGCTCAGACGCAGCTTGCCAGCCGTTCGCGCAGCAACGTCCTGCATAATCCCATAGCCATGTTGATCGTGCTCAGCGAGTGCCACCAAAATGTGGAAGGCCTGAGTACTTAATGCGGTCATACGGAAATTATAACGCTCCTCGTTATAACACCACACGATATAAATATGCGGTTTTCTTACGCATTCCGTAGGAGCATTGATCGAGGAATGTATCGCGGCTCAGGGTAGCCGTTAATCACTTCTTCACCAAAGACTATCTAATCTCCCCCTCATCTTCGTTTTTTCTTTGCCGGAGCCGATACGCTCTTCGCTCAGAGCGGTTTCGTCAAATTCGCCGGCCAGCCCATTCCCGTTTCCACCGTCATCGACGCCGACGGTCACTACGCCTTCCCACTGCTCGGCGCCGAAGGCTGGGCCGTTACGGTGCTCAAGATTAACCGGGAAGTACCGATTGCGAGACGCTTCGGCGCTTGCCGGCGAACATGGGATGCTGAGTCCTGAGATCTTCTCAGAATGCCAGTTTCAGCGCAAGCTGAAAGGTTCTTGGCGGATAAGCACTTGTTACTTGACCAAAGTTAGAGGCGCCGAATTGCGTAGCCACCGAATAAAACGACACATGATTGGGAGCGTTAAACATCTCTGCCCGGAACTGAAGTTTGACCCGTTCGTTTACCGCAAAAAACTTTTGAGCAGAGATATCCCAGTTATTTAATCCCGGCCCAATAATAGCGTTGCGTCCGAGATTTCCGAACGTTCCCGCATTAGGAAGAGCGAAGGCCAAGGGATTAAACCAGCCCGATGCATTTTGGTCTGGCACATTCCAGTTCCCCACGACATTGGGGCGTTGGTTCACTGCCACTCCAGTTCCCGCTTGGTCCACTGCAAGCACGGGGTTCAGCGGCAAGCCGCTCTCAATGGTAGTGATACCGCTCAACTGCCAGCCGCCGAAAGCTCTCTGATACCAATTTGTCTGCGCCCTCCAGAACGGTAATGGATAAACGTAAGTGAGGACGAAGATATTCCGGCGATCGAAGTCAGAGAGTCCTCGGTCCCTCTGCACGTTGTAACTGTCCATTGGTTGCGAATTGAAGGCGCTCAACGTATCGATCGCTTTCGAAAGAGTATAAGCTCCGTTAATCAATCCTCCATTACTGAACTGCTTCCGAACTTGAATCTGAAGAGAATTGTAATTTGAATTGGAGCCAGTCGTGTATTGGGTAATATCCGCATACCCGGGGTAAGGGCGAAGAGCATTGACGTTTACTCCAGGGTTGGCCTGTACCGTTCCGGCTGGCAGTTGGTTCAAATCGAGCGTACGGTAAAGATTCCGGGAAATGCTTCCCACGTACGCTATGTCGATCAGCGTGTCTGTTCCGATTTTATGCTGAATACCAAGGCTATAGTTTTGGGTCGTCGGAATTTTTACGTTTGAATCGAAGGATGTGAGGGAGGAAGGAAAATCCGCGTGAGCGCCACCGGCTGGGTTCTGAACATTTCCTGAAAAGACAGTGGCCTGCTGTACAAAGGGCGGATTATCCACCTGACTAAAGAGAAAATTTCCTTGCTCCCGCTCAAAGAACATTCCATAGCCTCCACGAATCACAGTCTGTCCCTTCCCTGTCGGATCGTATGCAAATCCCACCCGAGGCCCAATAGGCCAGTGAGTTGGTGAAATGGTCAGCGGAGCGTCACGCAGCAGTTGCTGGTAAATGGGACTATTCAGGTTGGGAACCCGCTGCTGAAGGGCACTCGGAAATTGACTTCCCCCGACGTAAAGTCCGTTATCTGGATTTCCTGTTCCGGGTACGAGTTGGCCGTTAGAGGGGTTGATCGACGGCGCATTAGCGGGATCGAAATAAGCAGGAGAGAAGAATACTCCATTCTGCCAAGCTGCATATTGCTGCGGCAAATAATTGAAGCGAACGCCAAGGTCCAGACTTAGACGGGAATTCATCTTCCAGTTATCGGTGGCATACCATTCAATCTGCGTAAACCGGAACTGGCCTTGGGGATAAAGCGCGGATTCGTTATAGCTGTAGAAGTTACCAACCAATGCATCCGCCAGGGCGTTCCCGGTCGAGTTCTCTCCACTCCCAGTGAAGTTAAAGCTGCCGTTGATAGGGCCTTGATTATTCTGCGACTTCCGATTCCGCTGTCCAAAAAAGCCAACCTTCAACGTGTGCTGGCCCAGCACCTTGGCGAAATCATCCTTGAAAAAGATAATTCGGTCGGAGTTGTTCCAAGTCAATGGTGTCACGTTCAGTCTGGTGTAGCCGCTGATGTTCAGCGAAGGAATGGCGGAGCTCGCGTTGTAGAGAAGCGGGTAGTTCACTCCTTGTGCCTGCCTGGTGAAATCGCTTATGAATAGCGGATTGGCTGCGTAACTGCCCTGGTTAATATGCTCACCGGGCAAAGAGAATTGAAAGGAGTTCGTCGTTGTCGGGTTGACGATATAGGTCCAACGCCAATACTCATTAGTTGCCGGAATTTGTCTCTGATAGGTCACCAGAGTTGTCTGATTCTCTACCGAATTATAGTCGTCATGCACTCTTGCGAACGAAAAATGATGTTTATCCGATAAATTGTAGTCGATCTTCACCACATATTCATCGACATCCATCGGGTAGTTGTAGTTAAATGCGTAGTTGCCGCCCGATCCTTGAAAATTAGGCTGCGGGTAGTTGCCGAGAAGTCGCAACGTGTTCGGGTTAATGGCGGAAGGGCTGATGATCCCCCCTGCGAAAGGCTTTCCTGTTGCTGGATCTATTGAACTTCGCATAATATAGTGTGATCAAAAGCTGAGCGAAGACTGCTTCCAGCAGGCAATCAAGAGCGGCTTGCGGCGGCACATGCGTTTGAGGCGGCTACGTGCGATGTCGCCGAGGCTCCAGAGATCCTTGGCGCAGACGTTGGGTAACTCGTGCTGCTTCAGATGCGCCCAGATGTATTCGACCGGATTCAGTTCCGGCGCATAGGCTGGCAGGCGAAGCACATGGATTCTTCCTTGCAAGCCCGCTAGAAAATCCTTCACGAACCGGCTGCGATGCGCGGCCAAGCCGTCCCAGACAATCAGCAGCTTGCCGGGAATCACACGCAACAACTTTTCCAGGAAGATCACCACCTGCGGACTTTTCACCGTATCGGCAAACAGTTCGAAGTGCAGGTTCCAGCGGCTGAGACCGGCGATCAGCGACAAGTTCTTCCAGTTGAAATGATGAAACAGGAGGGGCGTTTGGCCGCGTGGAGCCCAAGTGCGGCAGCGGTGCGGCTTCTGGGTTAATCCGCTTTCGTCAATAAAGACAAGGGTGCGGCTTTCCGTGAGTGCTTTTTTTTAGCAGCGGGCCAGGTGATGCGTTTCCATTCCCGAATCGCTTTCTCATCCCGTTCCAATGCCCGGCCCACGGGACGTTGCGGGCTCCAGCCCAAGCCGCGCAAAATACGCCAAACGTGGCCGGGATGGTAGCGAATGCCGAACTCCTGCGCAATCAGATGGGCTACCCGTTCACAGGTCCAAAGTGGTGTTTCGTAGCCCAGTTTCTCGGGACCGGCGAGCAGTCTACCGGTCAACGCTTTGGTTTGCTTGTCGTCCAGCCGTGGTTTGCGTCCGGCGCGGCCCGCTTGCGCCAGAGCCTTCTTGCCCCCTGCGCTATACTCCTTGCGCCAGCGGCTCACGGTTTGGTTGGCGACCCCCAACTGGCGGCCAATCCGACTATTGTTGAGACCCTCGCGCATCAGCCCCAAGGCGCTCATGCGCCGCGCTTCCAGCGCATCGAAGTCGCGCGCCACACCACGCGGGTTTCCCATATCTATAAGAACCCGCCCAGCCTCCATTTGTTCCGCTATATTACGCGCACCTCAATATTGGCTGTTTCGATGCTGGGAGTTCGGAGAAGTTCCCCGTGCGTTCCAACGCATCGGGTACTTGCCAGACCTGAGGACTACCTTGACGGAGCCGCCTCCAGTTCATGTCGGTAAAGAAGAAAAGCTTGTCTTTCAAGTTTTCCGCGACCTTCGGAATGTAAAGCGGGCCGCCCAAATTCCATCCGAAATTATTGTAGGTAAGCTTCTGTTTATTGACGGAATTCCAAGCCCGGGCATCCAGGGCATCGTTTCGGACAAACTCATATGCCTCCCCATGAAAGCTTGTTGTGCCGCTTTTGATGATTGCGTTCACGACGGCCCCTGCATTCTGGCCATACTCCGCGCTGTAATTCGAGGTGAGGACATTTACCTCCGCTATGGCATCAGGATCGATGTTGACGAAACTATGCCCACCGCCGCCGGTTGCGAGATTATCGGAACCGTCCAAGTAAACGGAGAGATATCCCATGCGTCCCCCGTTTACCGACTCTTGGTTGACTGCGGCGCCATAGCCCGAAGCCAAGCCAAAGTTATCCTGCACATTTGTGGACACTCCTGGAATGATTTGAAGCAACTGCGTATAGGTTCTCCCGTTTAATTGGAGTTGGCTCACCTGCTTGCCGCTAATCGTGCGTCCCACCTCACCAGTGGAACTTTCCACCATGGCGGCGTCTGCTTTAACGGTTACGGTGTCACTAGTGGAGCCAATCTTCATCACAATCTCGGCGTCAACTTTCTGTCCCGCATTTACCGTCAGATCCTTTTGCAGGTAATGCTCGAATCCGGGCGCTTCCGCGGTCACCTCATAATTTCCGATGGAAATATTAGTGATTACAAAATAGCCCGCGTCATTAGTCTTTACTTCCCGGGTAACAGTAGTGGCTGTCTGACGCAGTGTTATTTCCGCGCCGGCGATTACCGCTCCAGACGCATCGTGTACGGTTCCCGCGACTTGTTGCGAGCTTTCCTGGCCGAATAGCAATGTCCCCAAAAGGAGGAGCAGAGCCGGCACTCTGGCTGGTGGTGGCTTCATATGTATCTCCTTGCACATAGTTCTGGCATCTGCCAACAAGCTTGCTGCTGCGTGGCCGATTAGGTTTTATGGATCCGGCGGAGTAAGTGGATTATGTCCTTCGCATCGCGTCGGAGACAATTGCCTTACTTCAACATGGGCTCAGCATTGGATACAGTCTATCGGCGAAGTAGGCAGGCGTCTTCCAGAATTCTTCACTGAAAAAGATTGAACGTTATTTGGCTACTTATCTGAAATGACGTCTGTCATGTGTTTCTTACGGTACTCCCGGGGCGAGAGTCCGAAGCGGCGGCTAAAAACGGTCGCAAAATATTGACTAGACGAAAAGCCGCAATGCAGCGCGGTATCCGTAATGCAGTTGGCGGGGCTCGCACACAGCCGTTTCGCCGCAAAGTCGACGCGGCAGTGCACCAGATAATGCATGGGGGTTACGTTGACCAGACACTTTACGTGGTGAATGAATTGAGTGACGCCTAGTCCACACGATTTCGCCATCTTCTCAACCGTCCAGTCGAGCGTCAGGTGCTCGGGGTGATTCCGTAGGTCGTCCAGGAAGAGCTCTACAGTACGTCGCGTGGTCGTGAGCGATTCGTCAAGCCGGATCTCCTTTCGCCGCAACATCTCCAGCAGGGCAAGAAGTAATTCGTTCAGGCGCAACCCGATGCGAGATACGCTGCTTCCATTCGATTCCGCCTCAATGGACTGAGCTATCGATTGAAAACAGCGCCGAATTTCGGGCGTGGCTCGCCAAAACGGATGTTCGTTCTGACGCAGTATCTTTGTAAGTTCGTCCATATCGGATGGGCTGAGAAATAACCAGGAGGGCCACTTCCAGGCTTGATGCGGTCTCCGAACTCCAACGTCAATGAGTAACCAATGGAGCCGGCTTGCTTTCACGTTCGGATTGCCAAGCCGGTGCTGCTGCCAAGGCCGAACCACTGTGAGATCGTTCGACCTTAGAGCGATTTGATGATCGACGGTGGAAAAATCAAGCCGGCCGGTTTCGAGAAATGCTATCTCGATTCCTTCATTTCGATGCGGAGGCAAACCCCAGGCTTGATCGGATCGAGCATCCCAAAAACCCGCCATCTTCAAGCCGGGGAGCACCCCGTTGCGCAACGGCTTGCCAGGATAGTGCCCGTGACTGATTACCTGTACGTTCACCGTGCCCGCGGCCGACGCTTCCATCAATGGATTACAAGCGTCGGCTCGATACTTTTCATCGTGATCCGTAAAGATGGGAATGGTCTTCGACACAGAAGAACTCCAAGTGTTCAAAATTCTTCACTGCAACATTCTGAACGACATGAGCATATTACAACAATTACGCTTATGTTTGAACTGAAGTGTTATAGCAAATACGGCGATGCGGGAGCATAGGAAGTCGAAGACGCTTCGGGATACGTGTACTCTAAAATCCGCTTATGAAGATTGGATGCTTTGCCCTTATAGAACCGTTTTCCCGAATGGAGCGGCAGTTTGAAATTATCCGTGAAATGGGCTTTGAGCTTGCTGACCTGACCGACAATCATGAGGGAGGAATGCTCGGTGTAGAGTACGGATTCTCTTCCTCCATAAGTCTCGACAGCCACCCACGAAAAATACGAAATATGATCGAGTCCGCTGGAATAACTTTGACCAGCGTATGTGCCCACGCAAATCTTCTCGATCCTTCCAGCCCCGATGTCTACGGCACGCCGGAAATTATCAAAGCCATACGGCTAGCTCATCACCTCGGCATCAAGCACGTGATCACGACAGAGGGCGATCCCAAAACAGGCTTTGGTCACCAGCTAACTCCGGACCAGCGGATCTTCTCGATACGGGAGAAACTGCAAGTGCCTATCGAATGGGCTGAGGAACTCGGAGTAGAGTTACTGATCGAGCCTCATGGAATCGTGACTGGTTCGCTTGACGGAATGGCAACGCTGTTAGACGGGTTGGGACACGAAGATAACGTTGGCGTCTGTCTTGACACTGGGAATAGCTGGCTGGCGGGAGCTGACCCGCTAGATTACATCGCCAGATTTGGAAACCGCATTAAGCATGTCCACTGGAAGGACCTGGGATCGGAATGGCTTCCAAAGAGAGGGACAATTTTCGGTTGCGGCATGAGCACGATTACGTTGGGCGATGGGCTGGTGAATATCCCGGCGGTCGTAGCCGCCCTTGCGGGAGTAGGGTTCCAGGGCGAAACAACTCTCGAGATTGCTGGAAGGGAAAATATAATTCACTCCGCTCAGCGGCTCCGGGAATGGTCGCGAAACGCTTGGCGCCAGGTGGAGCAAATCGACGAGCAACCCATGCTGAATTCCAAATAAAAAGTTGAGGTGAACACGCTATGAACAAGCACGCGATGATCGTCATAGTATTTGGTGGTCTTCTCGCCTGCAGTCCGGTTGCCGCGTTTGCTTCGTTGATTCCCATACTTATCGTGGACGGCCGTAATAATCACGACTGGGAAAAGACCACCCCGCTTTTAAAGCAGGAATTGACGGAAACAGGACTGTTTGTTGTTCGTGTTGCTACTGCTCCCAAGAACAACAACGAAATGAGGAATTTCCGGCCCCCTTTTTCTAAGTACAAAGCTGTGGTTCTGAATTACACTGATTTAGGAAATGGAGGCGAATGGCCCGAGAGAACTAAGCAGGCGTTCGTCAAGTATGTCGCCTCCGGTGGAGGAATCGTTGTTTTCCATGCCGCATCCAGTGCGTTTCCAAACTGGAGGGCGTACAACGAAATCATTGGTCTCGGAGGCTGGGGAGGCCGTGACGAGCATTCCGGCCCTTACGTTTACTTCAGAAATGGGAAAGAGGTACGAGACGGGACCGCCGGACCCGGAGGGCATCACGGGAAGCGGCATCCCTTCCAAGTCGTGATACGCGATGAAGATCACCCGATCACCAAAGGCTTGCCGCGCGTCTGGATGCACGCCACCGATGAACTCTACGACAGCCTTCGTGGACCGGCAAGAAATCTGACTATTTTGGCCACGGCTTACTCCGATCCTGCGACGGGCGGTACCGGGCGCGACGAGCCGGTTCTGTTCACGGTCCGTTATGGAAAAGGCAGGGTGTTTCAGACTACCCTCGGCCACAATGAGGCAGCGATGAGGGGTGTGGGATTTATCGTTACTTTACAGCGCGGCACGGAATGGGCGGCAACCGGCCACGTCACGCAACCCGTGCCAAATGACTTTCCAACCGCCGATGCCGTGCATGTCCGCCCTTAGCAGCAGGTCCAAATGAACCATGTAATTGTCTTTTCCGTCCTCATCGCATGTGCATTGAGACCCAATCTTCTGGCAGCACAGGACAGCGGGGCTAGTAAAACATCCCCAGGATCCGCGGCTGAAGGAAAGACAGTCTTCCAGCAAAAATGCGGTTTTTGCCACGGGGCGGATGGTAGCGGAGGTGAGGGCCCAGATTTACTCCATTCCTCGTTGGTACTGCACGATAACGCGGGATCCCTGATCGGCCCAGTCGTACGCGGCAGCCGTCAAGACAAGGGAATGCCTGCATTTCAGTTTTCAGACGTCCAGATTCAGGCGATTGCGGCATTTCTTCATGAGGAAATCAAGGCAGATGCCACCATCTTCTATACCAACAGCACAGCGAATTACTCACTTCAACGAATGTTAGTGGGAAATGCCCAGGAAGGAAAGGCTTATTTCAACGGAGCGGGTAAGTGCGATAGCTGTCATTCCCCGTCCGGTGATCTCGCGCACATCGCTTCAAAGTACAAGCCGGTCGATCTCCAGACCCGCATTGCATACCCTGCCGGCGCGGTCCCGAATCTAACTGTGACACTGGCTTCCAGCGAGAAGATATCCGGTGCACAGATCTACGAAGATCGCTTCTTGGTTTCCCTCCGTGATGCAAACGGATGGACCCATACATTTCAGCGCAACAAGGTCAAACTAGAAACGCGCGATCCTCTTGCTGCCCATAAAGCCTTGCTGACGACATATACAGACAAAGAAATTCATGACCTATTTGCTTATTTGGAGACGTTGAAGTAGTGAGATTCACCGCTGTTATTTCATTGATGGCCTTTGCCTTCTCCAGCGCCTTACTTGCTCAGGGCCTCGATCCCGCATCTATTTTAAAACCGCCCGTTGATTCATGGCCCACATACTACGGCGACTATACGGGCCGCCGTTATAGTTCACTGTCCCAAATCAATACGAAAAACGCTGGAATGCTGACGTTAGCCTGGGCCTTCCAGACCAATGAGTCGAATGTTTCCATCAAATCAACGCCGATCCTGGTGAACGGGGTCTTGTACTTCACGATCCCCGATCAACTATGGGCGGTGGACGCCCGCTCGGGCCGTCAGCTTTGGCACTACACATATCCCCACTCTGGAGGCTTCTATATCGGACAGCGTGGAGCTGCTATGTATCGAGGATGGGTCTATTTCCTGTCGAACGATTGTCATCTGGTCTGTCTCGACGCAAGGACCGGAAAGGTGCATTGGATAGTGGAGGCGGCAGACAACAAGTTAGGTTTCTTTACGACGGTAGCGCCGCAGGTCATACGCAACCACCTTATCGTTGGAGTCTCGGGAGATTTCTATGACCTAAACGGATACATCCGGTCTTACGATCCTGAAACCGGCAAGCAACAGTGGCAATGGGATTCTATTCCTAAACCAGGCGAACCCGGATCGGAGACTTGGCCGGCCGAGGGAGATGCTATTAAACATGGCGGCGGCATGACTTGGATGAGCGGCACTTACGACCCAGATCTGAATCTTGTCTATTGGGGTATCGGCAACCCGAATCCGACCATGTACGGTGGCGACCGTCCGGGCGATAACCTCTACACCTGCTCCATCGTCGCCCTCAACCCGGATACCGGCAAGCTTTCCTGGCATTTTCAGGCGTCTCCTCACGATGTGCATGACTGGGACGCCGTGGAAGATCCAATATTGGCCGATGCCGATTTTCATGGCAGGCGACGTAAGCTGCTCATGCAAGCCTCTCGCAACGGATATTTCTTTGTCCTAGACCGTACCACCGGCAAGGCTCTGTTGTCCGTGCCGTTCTCCAACATTAACTGGAGCACCGGAGTCGATCCGAGAGGCGAGCCCATTCGGAATCCGGAGAAAGATCCAAGTGCCGCCGGAACTCTTGTTTCTCCCAACTCGGGCGGCGCTACGAACTGGCGATCTCCCAGCTTCGATCCGCAAACAAGGCTCTTCTACGTCAGTACGGCGCAGTCCTATTCGCTGTTTTACCATCTGACGGCCGGCAAGGCTGTCGGTTATGCAGGAAAGGACTTTGGGCTATGGGAACAATCGTCCTTGAAAGCAATTGACTATCAAACGGGAAAAACTCGTTGGGAATATGACTTGGGACCAGGCGGGTCCGGTGCCGGCATTCTCACAACTGCGGGTGGGGTCGTGTTCACCGCCGATGCCGAAGGCAATTTGCTCCTCGTAGCGGCAACGACCGGAAAGACTCTTTGGCACGCCTACGCCGGCGGACACGTTAACGACTCGCCAATTACTTATGCCTTGGATGGCCGTCAGTATCTTGTCATGGGCGTCGGCGGAGTACTTTACGCTTGGGCGCTACCGGAAGCGCTGCGCGCCGCGCATTAGGCTGTCTAAGCACTTTCAGAAATTAGCAAGTTACCCTACGAAGGGTTGCGAATGGATCACGGGATGGGGTAAAACGAAAACCGACAGCAAGTAATAACTGCCAGCGGATGATCGTCCGATTTAACCACAAACCTGCGCTCCGGCTCCACCCGGCTAGCATTGACTCTTCAGATGTAAAGAATTCTAAGCAACTCTCCGTCCAAGGTAACCCTGCCACTCCATCACCCATCTCTACACTGAACTTAATCTTGGCTTCTCACGTGTCGCGGTACGCTCTCATCTTCGTTTTTTTCTTTGCCGGAGCCGATACGCTCTTCGCTCAGAGCGGTTTCGTCAAATCCGCTGGCCAGCCCATTCCCGGAGCCACCGTCAGCGCAACCCAAGGTTCCCAGTCCGTTTCCACCGTCACCGACGCCGACGGTCACTATGCCTTCCCACTGCTCGGCGCCGGAGGCTGGGCCGTTACGGTCGACATGTTCGGCTTCGATCCATTGAAAACCAGCGTCGACTACAACACCGTGCGCGGACCAGTGAATTTCAATCTGGTTCTCAAGCCGTCCCCGGTCCTCCAGCGCCTCCAGCAATTTGCCGCCCGGCGAACCGGTTCGGCGGGCGAAGGCAACGGCCAAAATCTTGATACCGAAATCCAAAATGCGTTTAGTTCACAATCGCAGAATCCCGCGCTGGCGTTCGCCAACAACAGCAGTGGTAACGAATCTTTTCTTGTCTCTGGCAGCCTCAGCCCCGGCATGAGCGCCAACGCGCAGGCCGACTCCGGCCCAGGAATGCGTGAAGCCTCCGGTGTCAGTGTATCCGGCTTCGGCGCAGGCGACGAAGGAGGCGCAGCTCCCGGATTCGGAAGCGGAGCGGGAATGGGAGGCCAGGGCGGACGCGGCGGATTCGGCGGGGGACGCGGCGGATTCCGCGGCAACCGGCCCGGCGGTCCCCGCGGGCAGTTCGGGAATCACCGCCGCCCCAGCCAGATTCGCGGCATGGCCTCCTTCACGCTGAATAATTCCGCCGTGAATGCCAAGCCATTTTCTATCAATGGCCTCGACATTCCGCAAGCTGCCTATGCTCAAAGCCGTTTTAGCCTGATTGTCGGCGGCCCGCTAGTCATTCCGAAGATCGTGAAAGATCCCAGCACCCAGTTCTTCCTTACCTATTTCGGAACTCGCGCCCGCAATCCCGAGCTCTTCACCGAGACGGTTCCCACGGCCCCCGAGCGCTCTGGTGATTTCTCGGCGGCAACCCAGTCGCTCGGCACGTTCGCGACAAACGTTCCGGTGACGATCTTCAATCCCGCCACGCGCCAGCCTTTTGCCGGGAATCGGATTCCCACTAACCTGCTGAGTCCCATCTCGCTCGGTTTGCTCAACTACTACCCGCTCCCTAACCAACCCGGCACGGCCAATAACTATCAATACGAGACCGCGCAGGTCGGCAATTCCGATAATGTCGGTTTCCGGATTCAGCGAAGTATTACGCAGAAGGACCGCTTATCCCTCAACTTTCAATACCGCCGCAAGGACGGAACCACGGCCAATCCCTTTCAGTATTTTGATGCCACGAACGGCTATGGTCTAAATGCGCAGGTGCAGTGGACCCGCAATTTAACTCCGACCGCTGTCAGCAACGCCCAGGTCCGTTTTAACCGGAATGTCACGGAGCTGATCCCTCACTTTGCGTTTGGCCCCGACGTGCAATCGGAGCTTGGCATTCTCGGCTCGTCAGGCAATCCCATGGATTACGGGCCGCCAACCCTCAACTTCACGAACTTCGGCTCGCTCAGCGACTCCGTTGCCACCCTGACCCGGAACCAATCGCAAGGCGCCTCCGAAAGTATTTCGCTGCTGAAGGGTGCCCACACGATCACGCTGGGAGTTGGTTACACCAGGGCGGACCTCAGCTCGCGGACGGATCCAAACGGGCGGGGGACCTTTAACTTCACTGGACTGGGTACCAGCGCGATCGGCGCGAATGGCCAGCCGCTGACCGGCACAGGTTACGATTTGGCGGATTTCCTGCTGGGGTACCCGCAATCCAGTTCCATACGCTACGGCGATCCAAGCAACTATTTCCTCCAGAATCAATGGAGCGGCTACGGGCAGGACGAGTGGAAACTACACCCCCGACTTACGCTTCTGGCTGGAGTCCGGTACGAATACTTTTCGCCCTTCAACGAGAAATACGGACAGATCGCGAATCTGGATATCGCGCCGAATTTCTCCGGCGTCTCCGTGGTCACGCCGAATCAACCGGGCCTCTACACCGGAGCCTTTCCCGGCGGCCTCATTAATCCCGACTTGAATAACTGGGCACCCCGTGTGGGCCTTGCCTGGAACATACCCGGCTTCAAGCAATCCACTCTGCTCCGGGCCGGATACGGGATTTACTATAACGGGCAAGCCTACGTCCAATTCGCATCGCAACTAGCCCAGCAACCCCCTTTTGCGACCTCTAACCAGATAAATACCAGCGCCGAGGCAGTGTTGACCCTCGGACAAGGCTTTCTCACCACTACGCAACGCGATATCACCAACAGCTTTGCGGTCGATCGCAACTACCGGACTCCCTACGCGCAAACCTGGAACATCAGTCTGCAGAAAGACCTGCCGGGCGGACTCTTCGCTGAGATCGGTTATGTAGGCACGAAAGGCACCGACTTGGACGTGCGTATTCTTCCGAATCAGGCTCCTCCCGGTAGCCCATTGTCGTTAATTCAGCGAAACCAGCTAGCAAACGCAGTGGGCTTCACCTATGACGAATCTTCCGGCAACTCCAGCTTTAATGCCCTGCAGATTCGAACGGTACGCCGCTTTCACCACGGCTTGTCTCTCAACCTCTTTTACCAATTCGCCAAATCCATCGATGATTCCTCTACTTTTGGCGGAGTCGGCAACACGGTCGCGCAGAACTGGCTCGACATTTCGGCGGAGCGCGGGCTGTCCAGCTTCGACGTTCGTCATGAATTCAATGGAAGCTTTGTTTGGACATCTCCCGCCGGCGGTGCGAGTTCACGGATTTCGGCTTACAGTAAGACGGGCCGTCTCTTGAAGGACTGGCAAGTCAGTGGAGCTCTCACGGCACAGACGGGCAATCCGCTCACCGCCCGTATCCTGGGAAACACGGCGCAACTCGCGCAGACTGGCGGTGTCGGCAGCGAACGTGCCTCGGCCACGGGCCAGCCCATTACTTCCGGCTCCGGATTTTTCAATCTCAATGCATTTACCACCACGCCTCCGGGCGGCTACGGAAACGCGGGCCGGAATACGATCCCCGGACCGGGCCTGGTGTCGCTCAATTTGGCTGTCGGCCGGACCTTCCCGTTTGGCGAGTCGCGCCGTCGCCTCGAATTTCGCGTGGAAGGTGACAACGTCCTTAACCACGTAAACTACACAAGTCTTTATACCGTCGTGAACGCTGTGAATTACGGGCTCCCGAACGCTGCTGGTTCCATGCGCACCCTGGACATGGTTGTGAGGTTCCGGTTTTGAAACTTACGGCGGTTCTTTTGCTGACTACTTTGTTGGTTCAGCCAATATTCCCTCAGAAAGCGACCTTTTCGATGACCACTAGCGTAGTCGTCGTGAACGTTACGGTGCTCGACCGGAATGGCAAGCCTGTCGAGAATCTGACAAAAGATGATTTCGAGCTGTTCGAGGACGGAAAGCAGCAGAAGTTGCAAGCCGTCGATCTGCAACGCCTGACGAACCGGGCACTCCCTCCATTAACCAGTGCCAACGCGGAGGCCGCCCCGCCGCCTGTCTCGAAGGGCTACAATCCCGATGCCGAAAAGGCCGCCCAACATAGCACCCTGGTCTCGAAGTATCAGGACCGGCGTTTGGTCGTGATCCTATTCGACTTCTCGTCGATGGAACCAGCCGAGCAGATTCGCGCCAAAGAAGCCGCCGTGAAGTTCATCACCACACAAATGACGGCAAGCGATACTGTTGCCATTGAGGTCGTGGGCAGTGAACTTCGCACGGTACAAGACTTCACTTCCGATCGTGACCTGCTCATCACGGCCATCAACAAATTCCACATCGGTGACTCGAGTGAAAATGCCGCTACCGCCGACGAAGGGGCCGACGCCCAGGACCAAAGCGGGCAGTTTGTAGCCGACGAAACCGAATTCAACATCTTTAACTCCGACGTCAAACTGGCCTCTCTGCAGGACGCCGCTCGCCAACTGGGGCAATATCCCGAAAAGAAGGCCTTGATCTATATCTCCAGCGGAATTCAGAAGAATGGTGTCGATAACCAGTCGCAACTGGAGGCTACCGTCAACACGGCCGTGCGGGCGAACGTGGCTTTTTACCCGATCGATGCGCGTGGCCTATCGGCCATCGTGCCTGGCGGAGATGCGACACAAGCGGGCGCGGTAGGGAATAACCTGTATAGCGGAGCAGGACAGCGCTCCGTAAAAGAAAATTTCAATAACCAGCAGGAAACGTTGGCAACGCTCGCGATCGACACCGGTGGTAAGGCATTGCTGGACTCAAACGACCTCACGCTGGGCATGAGACAGGTTCAGCAAGATTTCACCAGTTATTACGTTCTTTCCTACCTCAGCACAAACCCGGCTCAAGATGGACGGTACCGGCGCATTCAAGTGAAGCTTAATCCTCGTGTCAAACTGCTGAAAGCAAAGTTGGAGTATCGCCAAGGCTATTTCGCGCCCACAACATTCGGCCACATGGGTGATGCCGATAAAGAAGCCCAACTGCAGCAGGCGCTCCTGTCCGGCAACCCAGTCACCGATCTACCCGTCGCTGCTGAGATCGACTATTTCCGGCTCGATAAGAGCAAGTATTTTGTTCCCATCTCGGTGAAGATTCCCGGTTCGGCGCTCGCGTTCAAGAACAAAGGATCGAAAGCGGCAACCGAACTGGATTTCATAGCCGAGGTGTTCGACGCCCGAGGCCGAACAGCGGCCACCGTTCGCGACACTATTCCTATTAAGGTGAACGACGCTGTGGCTGGCGAGGTCGGGCGTAAGAACATTCAGTACGACACTGGTGTCACTCTCACGCCAGGCAAATACAAGCTGCGCTTTGTCGCGCGCGAGAACGGGGAGGGAAAGGTAGGAACATTTGAGTCTTCCTTTATTGTCCCGGACCTTGCCGCCGGGCCCGCACTGCGGGTCAGTTCGGTGATCTTCAGTAATCAGCGTCAATCGGTAAAGGAAAGAATCGCTGGCGTGCAGAACGGAAAGAAACTGACTGCGGCGAATCCGTTGATCGACAACAACGGCCAGCAGCTAATGCCCGATGTTACGAAGGTGTTCCGGGCCGGACAGAATCTCATGGTGTATTTAGAGGTTTACGATCCGGTGATTCCGGATAGCCTGCCCCCAAACTTCAAATTTGCCGATGTCGAGGCTAGCCTGGCACTTTATCGCGGCGGTAAGAAGGTCTTTGAAACACCTCCAGTGCGGGCCTCCCGGCTGGACGCGAAGCGGAACGCTACACTGCCGGTGAATCTACAAACTCCTGTCGCCAAAATCGAACCAGGCCGGTATGAATGTCAGGTGAATGTCATCGATGAATTTGGCCGTAAGTTCGCCTTCCCACGAACTGGGCTGGCGGTTTTGAGCCCTACCCCTTAATGTAAATAGGCATAGGGAGGTACAATACTCCTATGTCATTTGGGAATAGTGGCTTCATAGTGACAGCCGGTCTCCTCGCGATGCCGTTTTTCGTGCAACGGGAAACGCTAGTTCCTGAAAAGCCGGTCTGTGTAAAACAGAAAACAACGGTTGCTAAAGCCGACCCGCGTACGGCTCGGTTAGGCAGGTTCCTCGCCAAGCTGCACTGTCCTGTCGCCAATCTCGCCAATGATTTCGTTATTGTAGCCGACAAAAACAAGATCGACTGGCGCTTGCTCCCCAGCATTTCCATCATTGAATCCGGCGGGGGCAAGGCATTCCGGAACAACAACATTTTCGGCTGGGGTAACGGCGATTTGAAGTTTTCAAGCATTAAGGCCAGCCTGCAAGAAGTCGCGTTCAAGCTGGGCCGAAGCCCGCTGTACAGGAATCGCAATTCTGTCGGCAAGCTGCGCGTCTATAATCCGGACGAGGAGTACGCAGTGCGCGTCGTCACTGTCATGAACCGGATTAGCCCGGCCGAAAGCCTCTAGGCCGGAACCGGCGCGGCGATCTCCCGCAAATTCTCCACGCCCACCCGATTACAGAAATCGCCGAACTCCTCATTAGGATTCCGGGACTCTTTGTAGTACTCGATTACCGGACGAAGCCGTTCGGCGACTTTGTTTCGTTTCACATTTTGCGCGAACGCCTTTCCTAGCCGAGTCCCGAGCGGCGAGGCTCCTAGATAGATGGTGTACATATCGACACTGGCACCCACGATCCCGATCTCTGCTGTGTAAGGACGGGCGCAGCCGTTCGGACACCCCGTCGTCCGGAGATGAATGATCTGTTCGGACAATCCCACCTGATTCAGTTCGTTTTGTATTTCAGCAACAACTTCGGGCATGATCCGTTCGGATTCCGTGATCGCCTGTCCGCAGGTGGGCAGCGCCGGGCAGGACATCGCGTGACGAAGTACGGGAGGCAACTGGGCCGGCTCGGCAATTCCATATTCCCGGAGCAGTTGTGAGACGGCCGGGCGGTCGTTATCGCTAATTCCGCTGAGATAAAGGTTCTGCTGCGAAGTAAGGCCGACATCCGGTTGGAAGCGCTGGACGATCTCGCGAATTCCCGAACGAACCCGATTTTGCGAATCGAAATCCCTCACGCGCCCCGCTATTATCCGAACTCCTACAAACCACGTGCCGGTACCCTGGCGATACCAGCCCAGGTAATCTACGGAACGAACCCATTCCAAGGATGGCGGAGGTGCAAGCGTCCGGCCCACCCTCGTTTCCAGCTCGGCCTTGAACTTCTCGACGCCCCAGTCATCCATGACGTACTTCAGGCGTGCCAGTTTTCGGTTCGTTCGGTTTCCATAATCCCGGTGAATTGTGACAATTGCGGAACAAACTTCCAGCAGTTCTTCCTGCGTGGGGCCGATGGAGCAGATTGGATCCGCCAGGCGGGGATGGGATGCTTTCACCCCGGCGCTTTGCCCCATGCCCCCACCGGCCAGGATTGTAAACCCGGCCAGCCGATTGGCTTCGTATCGCGGAACGATGCCAATGTCATTGGAATAAAGGTCCGTCGTGTTGTCGCCGGGAAAAGCGAACCCGATCTTGAACTTGCGGGGCAGGTAGGTCGCGCCGTATAGCGGCTCCACCTTAAATGGCTCCACCTTAAGCAAATCGGGCGATGGGTTCGTTTCGTAATCCTTGACCTGCTCGCCATCCATCCAGATATCCAGATACGACGTTGTCTTCGGCTTCAGGCTGCGCGAAATAAACTGTACGATGGGTTGCAGTTCGTGCCGCTGCTCCGACTCAAACGGAGCCGGGCAGCAGACGACATTGCGTACGACATCGCCACAAGCGGCCAGCGTACTTAAATAACTTTCGTTGACTCCGCGAATAAGTTCGCTGAGGCGCTGCTTCGGTACATAGTGATACTGGATGTCCTGGCGGGTAGTAATGCGGAGCGACCCGTCGCCGATGTCTGCTAATCGATCCAGTGTCAGGTACTGGCTAGCCGTCAGTTTTCCACCGGGTATCCCGATGCGCACCATGGCCGTGTACTTCTTCTCGCCCTGCTTGCGGAGATCGCGATCATCCTGCTGGTAAACACCGTGGAATTTAAGAACGCTTGTTGCTGGCTTCGAAAATACGGACTCGGAGTTTCCTAGTTCTTCGGGAAGAGTTCCTCGAAGAAAGCGGGCGTTAACTTTTGCCTGTTCTGCCGCCGGAAGTGGCTTGTCCATCTATTACTAGAGTATGTCGATAGACATTAAGAGTCAAAGTGCAGATGAAATATTGGCTATCGATTGAGGATGCTGGCCGGCCGGCGTCCAGGGCCCGAAGGCGGAGGAGGCGGGAGTTCCTCGACCACTACTTTCTTGGGACGAGCATCCAGGCGTGCGGTGACCATTTCCTGCCTTAATTTCGCAAAACGGGGGGTGCCCGGCTCCGCGCCGTGCTCGATTAACTCAGCTTCGGTGACCTCCTGAGCGGCGGGAACATACTTTTGATAGTAATTCTTCAATCGGTCAAGGACAATGCGCTGCTTGGAACGCATTAACAAGAATAAGAGCAGTTCGCCCGGTACTTTCGACAGAAACCAATATAACCCTGATGGACGATTGACCTTGAACGCCATCAATTCTTTCTCCACCTTTGCTGCCCGGCTCTCCAGTTTAGCCGCAACGTCGAGGTCCGCTTTCTCGAGGCCCAGGGACTTGGTCACTTGGCTTCGTTCCCGGGGAGTGAGTTTCTCGAAAAGAAGATAGAAAAACAGGTGATTGGATGCCGAATCGCTCTGAGATTCGTTTTGCAGGGATTGCCGGAGCTTTTGTAGCTTCTGAAACCCCGGCAAGTTCAGCTTGGCGGCAGTCAGGGTTGGAGAGATAACTGTCAGCAGGCGTGCTTCGTCCAGAGCTAGTAGTACATCACCCGGAAGAGATTCTTGCGCTATCTGCCGAAGTTCGTGACGGAGCACGTCCTGCGGAATCTTAGTTTGTAGGTCCGCTTCCAGCACATGCTCAAATTGTGATTGTGTACGCTCTTCGATCGTAAACCCGAGACGGGTTCGCAGGCGGATCATTCGGAACATCCGCGATGGGTCATCGTAAAGGGTATGGCTACTGACAGCACACAACTCCCGGCGGCTTAGGTCGCCGAGGCCATTGGTGGGGTCTAGAAGTAGTCCTCGGGAAGCTTTGCCAAGCGATAGCGCGATGGAGTTTACGGTAAAGTCCCGGCCACGAAGGTCTTCATGGATAGTGGAAGGCTGGGTCTGGGGCTTGCCGCCGGGACGGGTGTACCGCTCCTGATGAGCGGGGGAGATGCTGACATTGATGTTCTCGGGAAAACATAATTCGACGGTTTTCCGAAGTTCATCGACGCCCAGGATTTCCGCATTCCCTTTTTGTGCAACGGTTTTCGTAAACTTGATGGTTCCGCCCTCGACAGTGAAGTCCAAGTCGCGAATGGGACGGCCTCCCATCATGTCGCGCATGGCACCGCCGGTGAGGAACAAATTTAAGCCAGCCTCTTCGGCCGCGTCCCGAACGTTGGAAAGTGCCTTGTTCTGGCCACTGTTCAAGTGGCTGTCGAGCATAAACATGTAATCGCTCATAGGTGGTCCGAGATTCTCATGAAGCCTTAGGTGTTCGTTGACTGGTCTGCTTCCGGGCGGCCCGGGGGTGGTGCTCGTCGATGGTCTGCCGCAGGCGTGAGCGCACCACGTGAGTGTAGAGCTGCGTAGTTCCGATATCGGCATGCCCGAGCATGGCCTGAAGACTGCGGAGGTCGGCACCACCCTCCAGGAGGTGGGTAGCAAAAGTGTGCCGCAGAACGTGAGGGCTCAGCTTACCAAAGATCCCAACCGATTTTCCATGACTCCGTAGCAGCTTCCAAAATCCCTGGCGAGTCATCCGGGTCCCGCGCGCTGTAACGAACAGATAGGGACTGATCCGCCCCTTCAGTAATGGCGGTCGCCCCTGTCCGCAGTACATTTCAATAGACTGCAAAGCGGCTTTGCCTGCCGGCACGAGCCGTTGCTTGTTCCCTTTTCCGAGGACACGGATGATGCCTTCAGCCGCGTCAAAATCGGAAATTCGGAGATTGACTAGTTCACTCACCCGCAGACCCGTTGCATAAAGTAATTCGAGCATAGCCCGATCACGAAGCCGGGTCGCGGATTGATCGCCGGGAGATTCAAGTAAACGGTCAACCCGTGCTGCATCGAGGTACTTGGGAAGCGCGGACTCGATTTTCGGGGCTGACAGCAGCGCGGTGGGATCCGCCGAAATCTCTTTTTCTTCCAGGAGATAACCGAAAAGTCCGCGTAAAGCAGTAATTTGCCGAGCTACCGAGCGATTTGCGAGTCCGGATTCGCGCAAATGATCGATATAGGCTCGGAGAGTCTCAAGAGTAACCGCGGAGAAAGCCGATTCACCAAGAAAAGCTCCGAGTCTCGTTAGATCCTGGCGATAAGCATGAACAGTATTTACGGCCAGCCCTTTCTCGGCACGGCAAAAATGAAGGTAAGAGCGCAATTTTTGTTCAAACGGCGGCGTACCCTTCATTTTGCCAATGATACAATACGGGGCAAATTACTCAAAATAAAAGCCGTAGTTGGATCAGTACTCCCAAATTTTCCCTTGACGCCTAGCACCAGCAAACGAGTGATCCTTTACCGCTTCAATTCTCACCCGGTTGAAGGCATCATCAATCCAGCCGAAAGCCTTCAGGACGACCGACTAGAGATGATTACGACGGATGGGATGCTGCAAAGGGCGCCATACGCGGAAGTGAAGGCGCTTTGTGTTGCTGCAACTGGAACAAAACCGAATCTATTTACCGAGAATTACCTTTTCGAACGACGGCCAAAACTGGCGGGCTTGTGGGTGCGGTTCTTCCTTCGCGATGGAGACCGGATAGAAGGTATTCTGTCCCACAATCTGCTTGACTGGCCGGATCGGGGGTATTGGATCATTCCGCCCCATGCCGGTCCGGGACGGCAGCGAGCCTTTTTGCCACGATCGGCTTTGCGCAGTACTGAGTTGCTCGGCGTTGTCGGCATGCATAGGAGCACGAAAGCGCGACGGGCCCAAAAGCCTGCGACGCCGGATGGGCAGCAGTTGACTATGTTCGATGACTGATGGGCGACGATGCCGCTGAGGCCGCGACGGCGGCGGTTCCCAGACTCCGAGTCCAGAGACGCTGCCAATTGCCCGGCTCACTTCCTGGGCTCGCCCATAGAAGTACAGCCTCTTCCAGTGAGAAACGGTGCGGAGCGGTGACGTTCTTCCAAGCGTTCTCGGCCGCTTGGCGCGCTTCCTCTGAAAGGTGGATGGGGAGTGGACAGCTTAACGTGAGATGTGGAAGGTATTCGAAAATTTCGGTGTGGGCGACGACTCCGGAATTCAAACAGTCGTGGAGAGCATTCAGACTGGAATTTCCTTCAGTGATGTTCAAATAGATGACGTTTGTGTCAGGGAAACGGTGGACAGTGGAAAACTGGATTTCGAACGGCTGGAATTGCTGGAGAACGAATTGAATGGCGGCAGAAGCCTTTTCCACCGGCGCCATTAAGGGACGCGGAGGAAGAAGGGTTACGTGAGCCTTGGGGCTGCCGTCAAGGGACAGCGCGTGGCGCAAGCGATCGAGCACGGTCCCAAGCGGGGCGGGAACGTAGCTTACCAGGGCGACAGATCCCCAGCGTGATTGTGTGGAGGTTGTTTTCATCCGCATGGTAAATGCTGCGCGACACTACTGAACTAAACTACTGAAGCCGCTTCCGAGTGGCTCGCGTCTTGCGGATGAGATTGGTTTGGATCGAGTTTAGCCGTGGGGACGTACCAATCCGCAGGCTCAAATCCAATGTACTTCACGATGAGCAGAGGTCCGGCCGACGCATCTTCGCGGCAGGTCTCCAGCAGATCACCAGGATGCAGATTGCGTCCTGCTGCCTGAAGGGTCTTCCAGGCCGAATAAGGGGTGTCCGCTTCCAGTTCTTCACTCGCCTCATAGTCTTTCGGTTTAACGACAGCGAGGCCGCTGGTGTGGGCTGCCCAACGGAAGTTTTCCCTCGGCGTGTCCTTCATTCGGTGAATGCGATAGCGCGCCATGCCGTTCAGTGTAACGCGAGCGGCGAGTTGTAGGCGGGCGCGGGCTTTGGCGGATCGGCTAGCGGTGTTTCAATGCATGGGTTTTCCCGGTCCGGCAGATTCGCGCAAGTAGAAGGAGCAGCGCTCCCGAGACAAGCAGAAGTGCGCTCCCTGGTTCCGGAATCGCGGTAATAGCTCCGGGTGTCACTTGCAGGCTGGTTCCCGATACCGTTGTGGCCGTGAGTGGATTTCCTGCTGAGTCGCCTAGGTCATTGACTGTTAGCGATAGCGGACTTGTGCCCGACTGTTGTCCGAGCATCGTGATTTCCGCCAGAATAAACGAGCCTTGTTGCTTCCTATCAAGCACACTGGGGCTGTCGAAGCTCACTTCGTATAAGTGGAAATCGCCTGGAGAGGGTTGGGCGGCTTGGTAAGCCGAACCGAGGCCAGAAAGATTCAACTGATCGTATGGCGCGGACGGGCTACCGAACACCGAGTTCGTAATGGACAGTAGGGCTGGATCGAAGTGCAGGTCCAGGTCGAAGGCGGACAGCGAGGGCGCAGTCATGTTTCCTAGTCCGCTGATCGTGAGGTCGATGATTGTTGTTTGGCCGGAGGACACGGTTCCCTGCGTCGGGTTGACGCACAGACTGATACTGGCGGCCGAAGCTGGGGTGCCAAGTAGACTGGCGACTCCTAAAAGTGAACAGAAAAGGGCTGTTCGAAGTATCAAGCTAATTCTCCTTGTTATTGGTACATCAAAACGAGTTTGCGGGCGTCGAGCACCGAGATGCGTCCGTCGCCGTCGATGTCACAGAGAAGTCCGCAGGAACTGGCCTCTGTACGTTTGCCCAAGTTGCTTAACAGCAGGTCCAAGTCGACGCGGTTCACCTGGCCGTCTCCGTTGATGTCGCCCTGGCGGAGCACATTGACATCCAGTGTGGCGACGTTGTTGCCGGGTTGCGGGTCGCCCGGGCTTTCCTGCAACTGCGCGTAGAGGTGATGCACGCCGATGGCTTCTGGGGTCCAGTCGATCCAGATGCTGGTGCCGTCGGTTCCGTTGCTGCCGGGAGTGATGGACTGGTCGACTATGGCGGCGGCTCCTTGCGCCGGATCGCCGTCGAAGAGCAACACGCGAGAGCCATAAGAGTGCGTGTCGGAGCTGAACGCAGTGATGCGAATCTGCAAAGGACGATTTTGGTAGGCGGTGACACCGGTGCCCGAGATCCTTGCAGTGCGGTAATCGATGGCCTGGATCGAATCTTCAGCCAGATAATTGTCGGCGGGAGGCGGCGGTGGCTCCGTCACGGGGCTTACGCCGGAGTTATGGGCGATACTCAGCAGGGCGCCGAATCCTTCGTTGTTTTGTCCCGGATCAAATAGTGTGGCGGTGCCGTTGCTTGTGTAAGGCTTTTTACCGGGAGTGGAGGTATTGAGTGAAAAGCTGGTGGGCGAGATATAAGTGATCTGGTGAAAAGCGTTCGCCTCGTCGAGGCCCTGGACGTTTCCGATGACCACGGTATCGCCGGTGGAGAACCCGTGCGGCGTGGCCGTGGTGACCACCATGGGAGAGGTGTTGGTGACGTTTGTGATGGACACGGGCGGCCCTTCGCCACCGTAGAGTTGATTGATAGTATTATTCGGATCGAGAACCACGTAGATGCGGTACTGAGTAGCGCCGATAGAGCTGGGACCGAAGCCTTTCGTATTCCAATTGATGAACGCCGAGGGTGCGCAATTGGTGACCTGCGGGTCATCGGTGCCCGAGAGGCAGGTGAACTGGAGCGGTGTCAACAGTGCAACAGTGGTTTGGCCGATGGTGGCGCGGGCCGAGGCCGGGCAGACTAGATTGGTAGTGACGTCCGCCGCGCTATTGATTGGTGTCTTGCAGATCTCGCTGTTCGTGCCGCTGTCGTACGGAATAGCCTGGAACACGACCGGGATGTTGGAGGCCGTTTGGGCCGTGCTGTAGTTGTAGATCCTGGCCTCGATCCGGACGGTGTCGCCGTCGGTGGGGTTATCGGCGAGGAAATCGTAATCGTGGCTGACGGAGTTGAGCGTCGACTTGCGGTAAAACAGACCGCGCATGTATTTTCGATTGGTCTGAGGATTCGGCTCCCAACCGTTCTGAAGATTGGTCTGAAGGCTGTAGGTGGGTTGAAATCGCCGGACCAGGTTCAGCGCCGGATCGGGCTTGCCGCCGTAAAGGCCGGCCCAGAATTGATAGCCGTTGTTGTTCAGCGATTCACCGGATGGATTCGGCACGCCGAAGGTCATTTTCACGGTTCCGTCCGTACTGGAGTAGACGACCGGAAAGAACGGATAAGTGACGTTCGGGTCTCCAGAGGATTTGTTTAATGTAATCTCGGTCAGGTTGGTGGTTTTGTAGTCATTTGTTGTGGTGTTTCCCCAACTATTGTTGTTGTGGAACTCCGCATCCGCGGAGGCCCGGACCTCGCCCTTTTCACCCTCGGTTTCGATAGACGCTTTGGCCGAAGCTTTTATGTCCAGGCTTTCGGCGAGAGTTTTGGAGTAGTCGAAGGAGCCTCCGTTCGACACTTCGGTTGAATAATGCAGCGTGGTGGAGCCGGATGTTCCGTCGAAGTAGCTTAATTCGGCTGGAACCTGCGGACCGGTGCCCTTAGAACCATTCGGCAAGGTGAATGTTCCGATATCGGATGGCAGCCAGGGATTGCCGGGCGTTTTGCCGAGAGCCTCCGGATAGGAAAGGATGTTGCCGTTCTCATGGATGGGCTGATACCAGGAGAAGTTTAGACCGCCCTGTCTAAACGGGACCCAGGGACCGGGCAGGACGACCTCGTAGAAGTTATTCGTTTGGGGCGAATCCTGATGAACACCGTAGATGCGGTAGCGCCAGACATCGAAGGTCTGCGTTCGGCCGACCAGATAGTCATCGTGGTCGGTCTGTCCGGTGGTGTCGACGCCGCGCGATGCGTAACCGGCGTTGTAGTTCGATTTTTTCTGGTCGTAGTCATAGCTGCCTTTTGCAGTCACGTCAAGGGAGGCTTCCGCGCCCGCTTTTAAAATGCCGACATCCACGCCGTAACCTACGGTGCCACCCGCCGAAATAGCTAACGACCCGCCGATAGACCAATTGGAGTGATCGGTGCTATTGCTGGAGAAGCTGCCGGTGTTCTGATTGGAAAGGTGGACGTTGTTGCTGTCGTAGCGGGTGACGGTGACCACCTGCTTCGTCCGCTCGTCAAAATAGGCGTGTTTGGGCGGCTCCTCCAGAATGAAATCGGTATTGACCGCGCCTTCGATGGCGATGTGGGCGGGCGCTCCGAGATAGACGGACTTGCCGTCCCAGTCGACGGGGACCAGCGGTACACGGGAGGTGTAGTCGATACCGCTGGTGGCATAGGTTCTGCGGTCCGCGACAGAAAGTCCACCGGAGTTGACCGCGATGGTATGGACCCAATACACTCCTGGATTGCCGGTCCAGAAACTGAGGGCCAGCGAGGACGTGGGCTTGGCATTCGCGGCGCCCATAAAGCCGCCGGCCACTAAAGAAAACTGCTGCAACGGAGGGCCTGGGAGGTCCGTACCGTTGGTAGTGACTGAAAGCCTTCCGCCTATAGGCGTCAAGGTGTTCAGATCATTGGAGACAGAGTAGGCCTGGACATCGATGCCTTGGGTGTTGACGTTGTTCCAGGCGAGCGCGATCTGGCGGCGGCCGAACTGGATGGCGGGCGGCTGGAAAAGAAACTGGCCGGAGGCAACTTCGACTCGCGGAGTCTGCGGCGCGGTGATGCTCGGGAGCGAAACAGATCCCCTCTGACTAGCGATTAGCTTGGAATCGAATTGAAAAACGGCCAGGGCGGGCGTAGACGTTTGAATACCCGGCGAGTATTCGTAACCGACCGCCAACTCATCAGCGCCATCTCCATTGAAATCGCCCGCTTGCACCGAGATTGTCCCAAGCAGGTTGTTTTTATTGCTGGCAGCTTCGGCAACGAACTGTAAGGTGCGATCGCCGTTGCGATTGGTTGCATAGCGATAGGTGTCAATAATCAATCCATAGGCCCGGTTGGGTACGGAGTAACCATCGTATGCGACAGCGATCTCATTGTTGCCGTCATTGTCGAAATCTCCTACCGCGACCCCGAGAATGTTGTCGAACGGCAGTAAGGAGAGGACAAGCGCACTGCCGGGCGATATTACCTCGGTGATGGCCGGCGTATTGCCGTTTGTGTAATTCAGCACTGCCAGTTGATAGCGGTGGTAATTGGCAGCAGTCACCGGCAAGGCGTAGGCCACAACAACTTCGTCATGGTATTGATTTTGCGCGTCCGCGGCTTTGTCCAGATCTCCCACGGCGGTGGCGATGAAGTCGGTGCTCTGCTGCAGCCGGTCGGCTAATCCGGGAAGAAGCGTGGTTGTGGAGGGGGATTGACTGACGAAGCCGACCTCTACACTTGAGCCGTTGCGGCGCGCAAAGGCGACATCCTCGTGATCCTGGGTGAGGATTCGTCCGGCGGCGGCAACAATGGGAGCGGGTTTCCAGGGATGGGACGGCAGTAGGGTTGCATTGCCCAAGCTGAGTTGCGTATTGCCGTCGGTTTTAAAGAGGCGCATGTCCAACATTCCCGCATTCGGACCTCCCGGCGTAAAGGCGAGGATGGATTGATCCGGGAACTGGGTGCGGCGGTTCGGGCTTGCGATAGGATCGTTCGCTCCGGGTTGGACACTGCCGCCGGTCTGCGCGAATAACGCTGCGGTAGACAGCAAAAAACAGGCGGTGAGCATCATGAGAGGACGGGAGAACAGCATCCGGGGCTGTCCTGTCCTCGACTTGGTTAAAGATATCGATTTCATCAGTCCTTCAAAAGGTTTTTTGCAGGATGGCAGGAAGCACGGCGGCAGGGCAAGCGGCAAACTAAGGTTTTCAGTCACTTGCACTGGAATGCCGCACAGTGCCGTAGTTTGTCGCGGCTGTATAATGAAGCTCGCCTACTACCATTCAGACCGTTGTGTCGCTTTATGTTCGAGATCAGCCCCGCAAACAAGGAGTCCGAGGACCGCCTCGATTCCTGGAAGGAGATCGCTTCGTTTTTGGGGCGTGATGTGCGGACGGTTCAGCGTTGGGAGAAGGCGGAAGGGTTGCCTGTTCACCGGCACCGGCACTCCAAGCTCGATTCGATTTACGCGTTCAAGGGTGAACTGATTCAGTGGCAAGGATCGCGTAGAAACATCGGGTTGTCGCCGCCTCAGGTGATTGCGCCGGCAACACCGGAGAGCGTCGATCTGTCTGCTGTTGAGAATAATGCGCTTACCTTGAGAAGATCGCGCGGCCTAAAGGTGTGGGCGATTTCAGCTATCTCCCTTTGTGTTGTGACTGCCGGCGTTCTTATGAGTTTACGGTTCCTCGGTGGACCAAGCATCCATACGAATCTGATTCCGGTACCGTTGTCCACGTATTTGGGGGACCAAGAAGCTCCCACATTTTCTCCGGACGGTTCGAAGATTGCCTTTGTCTGGAACGGAGAAGACCAAAATAATTTCGATATCTACGTAAAATCCGTCAGTTCTCCGCAGCTTTTACGGCTTACCACAAGTGCCGACATCGATTACAGTCCGGCAGGGTCGCCGGATGGCAAGTGGATTGCCTTTTGCCGCGGCACACAAGTGGGGGAGGGCGGTTTGTGGATTGTCCCGGCTTCGGGCGGGGTGGAACATCGCGTATCCATAGTCGACAGAACGGTAAGGCCTTCCGACCGGGCGCTTAGCTGGATGCCGGATGGCAAGTTTGTCGTGGTCAGCCACACTCCTGGCACAAACAAGGGAGACGGTTTATACCTGGTCGATGTCAAAGCGGGCACGGAACGCCTGCTGACCAGTCCAAAGCCCGGGGAGGACGACGATGCTCCAGCCGTCTCGCCCAATGGGAAGTGGATCGCCTTTTCTCGCGACACCGGGCTTGGAATAAGCGCCGTGTATCTGCTTCCATTCGATCCGAGACGTGTGGGCCGAACGGAACCCAAGCGATTGTCATGGCCTGGTTTGAGCCACGTATATGCGGGGAATCCGGCATGGACGCCCGACAGCAAGCATGTGGTATTCGATTCGAATAAAGGCGGAGATCATTATTTATGGATAGCTTCGGTCAACAGGCCGGGGAAGGCAAGTTTGCTGCCGTACGGGAATGGCCTGACATCACCCACGATCTCGCGCGCGGGCGAACTTGCTTTCGCGCATGAAATCTTGAATGTGAATATCTGGAAGCTCGATCTTCGGGCGTTAGCGGAGGGCAAAAGCACGGGGCCTGCGGCGGTGATTGCGTCTACTCGTATTCAGGATAGCCCCAAAGTATCGCCCGATGGACAAAGGCTTGTCTTTGCGTCAAACCGGTCCGGGTATACGGAGATTTGGACCAGCAGCATTGACGGCGCGAACGCCGCGTCGCTGACCGCGATGAATGTGCCCGTCACGGGTTCGCCGAGCTGGTCTCCCGACGGCAGGCTTATCGCTTATGACTCGCGGGTAAGGACGAGGCCGCAGATCTTCTCCATTGCCGCCAAAGGCGGGAAGCCGGTTGGTTTGACGGATGGTCTGCATATCGATGTTGTCCCAAGCTTTTCGCCGGATGGGAAAGGGATTTACTTTTCCTCTAATCGGTCGGGCGAAATGCAGATCTGGGAGATGTCTCTGACGGGCGCGGATGCTAAACAGGTAACGACGAAGGGCGGCTTTGCCGCAGTGTTTTCTCCGGACGGGGAATATCTTTACTACAGCAGGGGCAATGCGCCGTTCAGTTCCTTGTGGCAAAGGCAGTTATCGACCGGCCGGGAACGGTGTATTGTCTCGATGGTTCCGAACAGGTCGTTTGTTCCGGTGAACGAGGGCGTGTTTTACCGGTCCATTTCTCCGGACAGAAAGGATGAGCTGCTGTTTCTGAATTTTCGGTCGAATACGACGAAGCGGCTGTTTACCTTCGAAAAGAATCTGGGACTCGGCATGGCGATTTCACCGGATCACCATTACCTGTTTTTTGCGCAAGAGGACCAGCACCAGCAAGACCTGCAAATGGTGCAGGGTTTTTGGCGGTGAGCGGAGCGCGGCGCGATCCTTGCGTTGGTTGTGTGCTGAGTCGCAGGTGTCGGGCGTTGTGCAAGCAGTGGATATCCGCTGTGGTCAGGAAGTCACGAAGGGGCAGACCTGGTGAAGCTCGACACGGCGCCGGCGGCAATCGGGCGATGACCGAAGAATAAGCCGCTGTCGTAGGGGCCACCGGCGTGGATCACACATATTCCTTTCGGGCTCCGCTGATATCCGAATGGGAATGTCCCCCGGAAGGGATTTCTCGGATAGTGCCATCGTCCGCGCAGCTCAAGACGCAGAATGTCGCCTTTGCGAAACCGGGTCGCATGGGAAATCAGAGCCACATCGACCGGAACGATTTCGCCCCGCTGTAACGGCTCGGCGCGTTCATGCGTATGCACCGGCTGCGCCGGCGTCGAGAGCCGCTCGTCTAGCTCGCGATGCGCCGCGCGCTGCCATCCTTTTGTAACCATATCGAGCGGAAATCCGAATGTGCCTTCGAACAACACCTCGGCTCCGTTCCGAATCTTCCGGATGCCGGCAAACAGATAAATATCATTCGCCCCACGAACTTCAATATGCACTCGCAGCGCCATGGGACCAATAATGTCCATGTCTTCGGGAAGAGTCCAGGTAAAGGCAACCGCACCCCTGCGCGTGTGAAAAGAAGTCGACGTCGCTTGCTTCGGTTGAGCCTGGGCCAGCGCGTGAGACGCTGCATCGAGCGAAAGCGTTGACCAATCGAGTCCCTTCGGTGGCCATGCATCGGTGAGAATGATTTCCGCCGGTTTGGAGCCTACCTCGTAAACGGCTATCCTGACCGGTGGTTCATGCTGCCAGCGGTTGTCAATGCCTTTGAGAAAGTGATCGAAGAACTGGCCGCGGGTCTCCGTCGCTTCCGGGTCGTAGTAATGACACCACTTGCCATCGCGATGGGTGTACAGCCACTTCTGCTTCGAGCTTACGCGTCGGAATGCCTCCATGGCCCCGCGCGAATGAAGAGCCTGATCGGAAAAGCTACCGCAGACGAGCATCGGTAACTCGATACGCTCCAACTCCGGTGTGATCGATTGAAACCATTCATCGCGCTCCGGGCGGGTGTTAAACTCCTTTCGCAAATCGGTCTGAATGCGCATCATTTTTTTGCTCGAGATTGCCCATAGCACGCTGAACCCGTTCTCGCGCACTCCTCCCGGCCGTACGAAATCGCGATACAGGTCGGTAAAACCTTCCCATGGACAGATGGCCGTAAGATGCGGGGGCGGAGTGCGGCGACTCGGTATTGGCTGATCGCCAAATAAGATACGCCGTCGAGTGCAACCCGCCCATTGGACCAGGCTTGCGTGCCCGCCCATTCAATAAGATCGTAGTAGTCCAGCGCCTCAGCCTCGGTAAACAGGTCACCGATCCCGTCCGAGGTTCCCGCGCCTCGCAGGTCTGCATTCACGACGGCGTAACCGCGGGGCACCCAGACCGCGGGATCGGGCGCCTCCCAACTGGTCATTTCGGAGAAATGAACTGTACGTGGCTGCAGGACCAAACGGTAGTTCATCGGAGCGCCGCGCCTGCCAGTTGTTTTGGCAGGTATCTTGTCCTTACCGTAGGGATGGGCTGACAGTATCACCGGTACAGGCCCGTCGGAGGTTTCCGGACGGAAGACATTGACCCGAAGCTTTGTGCCGTCGCGGACCGTTACCGGCACGTCCCATTCCACCTGGATTCCTTGCGGCGCCGGAGTTACCCGCACATCGGGACGAATGGCGTTGCGCAGGAACCGCCAAGCGCTTTTTCCGGGACTACCGTCGTTTCGTTTCATCAAGTTCCGCTTCACTAGTAACACATGGTTGAGGTATACGTAAACCCGGCCCGGCGAGAGAGTGGCCCGTTTGGTGCGAAGAACAGGTCCTGCGGCAGCTTGAGGGCTCCTTGCGGATCAAACAAAGTGTTTACCAGCTCCTGCGAGGGAAACTGCTCCGTAGGGTTATTAAAAAGGTCGTGACCGATAGGGCCCCCGATGACGAGAACGTCTTTCTTTGTGGAGTTGCCCGGCGTCGGGTAGCTCTGCCAGGAGAGCGACGGCAAATGCTGTGTGGAATAGAACTTTACGCAAAATTCCTGGCAGCGCCCATGTGCAGGACACACCGTGTGTACACTGCCGATCTGCTGCGGCGTGCTGACGGGTTGTGCCGGCCAGAAGTCGACGTTATAGGCTTTGGGCAGTAGCTGCAGGTAGAAGTATCTCTGGGAACCATAGTTGGTCTCGTTTCCCAGCGGCTTTAAGGAGATTTGATTCACGAAATACCAACCTCCTGGGCTGGTATCCGCTACTTTCCGGCCTATGGCCGATAGCTTATTCCAATCGCTGTAAGCATTGTCGAGAACCGTGTCAAAACCGGACTGAAGATTGTTGATATAGTTTGCGCTACTATTGATGAAACCGCTGACCGTGGTTTCATAATCCGCGAATGCGCTGGGAATGGAAGAGCTGTTGTAGGTGGGGGGAGCAGTGACGGAGGACGCCACATTAAGCAGGCCGCCCACCACGCCGAACGCCGGGTTTAACGAGCTGCCGACCGACACAATCGTTCCGGCCAACTTCAGCATCCGGCTGGGGTTCGTCTCCGCTTGCGCTTGTTCATTGGCCGCCAGGCTACGCTGCACGGTGGCCATGGCGCTGAACATGTTCGCGGTGACGCTTGTGTTGTCTCCCAGAATGGCCGCTCGCACGCCGCCGCCGTTGGAGGGGCCGTCAAAGAAATTGATGGCCTGGGTAAGGTACGCGAACTCTGTAGCCAATTGTTGTGCCGCGTCATTGAAGTCCGCTTGGTTGAAGGTGTAGGTTTCGGAGTCCACCGGATCCACCCAGCCCGCGGTTTCCGCGCTGGCCGGGTACGAGAGCCTATTGGGCTGTGTCTGGCCACTAAGCAAAGTTGAGATTTGACTGCCGGGATAGTAAAACCGCAGATCGTCCATGTGAATTCCTGCCGCGCCGATCAGATTGGCCTTCACCACTTGGTAACTGACGTACTTGTAGGCTCCGATGCGCCCCGGGGAATCCATTTTCGGCCAAGCTGCCGGTTGAGACCAGAAGATCGAATACGCGCTGAAGTCGGCCGCATTGCCGGTGTCGATGGTGTCTTTCGTTTCCTGCGAGGCCGCTAGCGGCCGATAGAGACCGTTGCGATCACGTCCCAGCACGCCATGAACAAACCCGGTCTGCCCGGTGTCCATACTGCTGGAAATGACGGCTGCGCCGGTAAGAGTTTTTTGAAACCCGGTATCGTTACTGGAGATGAGCGTGTACGCGGGCGCAGTCGCGTTGGACATTTCCGTGAGGGTGTAGCCGGATCCTCCCAACGCATTTACCGCATCGGCGAGGCTCTTGGGCACTTGCGTGGCGCTGGAGAAGGGATGAGATCCTAGCGAGGTGAGGAGAATGAGCTTGCTTTTTCCTGCACCGCTCAGGACGGTCGCGAGATCGTTCATGGCCTTAGTGGCCGTTGCCGAGTCATCGCTTCCCGTGGCGTAGAAGGTCCCGCAGTCGGGATACAGGTTGCTGTCGGAAGGGGACGGGTCACACCCGGGAAGGCTGAAGAGATATCGCCGTTCCAGAAGCAGGAGCCAGAAGCCGTTTGCTCCGGAAGGAGGAGTGTATTTCGCAGGGCCGACGCTGATAGACGGAGACGAGGAAAGCGGTCGCACTGTGAATTCTGAGTAGTCGGAGGGATGGAAATTGTAATAGCCGCTTTCGTCTATCGTAAGCAGCCCGTTGACCCTGGCCCACGTGTCGACGTTATAGGCTCCGGATTCGTCCGTGCTCGCATTCTCGTAAGCTTGTCCGGCAGCGGCGCCGCCGACGCCAACGACGATGTAGCCTTGCGGGAAATCATTCCCCGGGAAATTGGCGACTCCGTAGTTTGTACCGCCGATGGGAGTCGTGTCGAGCTTCGATTGGGGATTCGCTCCCCAACTACTTCCCGCAATTACCAGATCGTTGGCGGTAAACAGTTTCAGTGCGGCGGTGAGATCGTGATCGTTGTCGTAACAGTTATAGCTTTCAAAGGCGAGAGTTCTGCGGTTGAGCGCGAGCACTTGGTAAGTAGTTGTGCAGCTTGTGGTCTCCGGATACTTAGTAGTGCTTCCCGCACCCTGGTTAGAGAAGATGCCGATCCAAGGGGAGCCTCCGCCGGGCGTTACGGTGCGTATTCCGACTGCCGCAGGCAGGTAGGAACTGGCGCTTCCCATGGGCGGTTGGCCTTCCGGCCACCAGTCAAAGGATGTTCGCCAGGGATGGTTGTGTCCTCGCGGACTATCCACCTGCACGCGGAGCGTGTTTCTGCCGCTCAGTAAGCCGTCCTGCGGAAAAAGCGTCGCGGTGTAAAGGCAACCGCCAAGGCGGCAGTTTCCGCCGCGGAGAAATAAGGAACTGACGTCTTTACCGTTCAGCGTTGCCTGGAGCGGGTCTTCGCTGAGAGCCGGCCTGACACGAACCGATACGGATACCGACGCTGTGGTGACGCTCTCGCCCGCGATCGGTGAAAGGATGGAAATCGGTGGTTGCGCGGCATTGGCTGGCATCGCGGCGCCCGCGAGGAGGAGTGCCGATCCTAAACGGAGGCGCCATCGGATCAGGAACGAACTAGCTAAAGAGAGAACAGACGGTTTCTTGGCTGAGGACTGTGGCATTTGTTTCTGAAACTGTTTTGCAGGATGCCACGGGGCACGCTCGCGGCACAAGCGGCAAACGACGGTATTCAGGCACTTACGCGGATTGCCGCACAATGCCGTAGTTTGCCGTGGGCGTATAATGAGGCTCGTCTACTTACCATTCGGACCGCCGCGTCGTTTTATGTTCGAGATCAGCCCCCTACACAAGGCAGCCGAGGACCGACTCGATTCCTGGAAGGAAATCGCTTCGTTCTTGGGGCGCGATATACGGACGGTTCAGCGTTGGGAGAAGGCGGAAGGGCTGCCGATTCACCGGCACCGGCATGCGAAGCTCGATTCGATATACGCGTTTCGAAGTGAGCTGCTTCAGTGGCAAGGATCGCGTAGAAATATTGGTTTGTCCTCTGCTCAGGTGATAGCTCCGGCAATATCTGTGCCGATTCACTCGCCCGATCTTGAGAAAACTTCGTCCCCGGCGAAAACATCGCACGGCCTGAAGGCGTGGGCGATTTCCGCTATCGTTATCGGTGTTCTTGCTGCCGGTATCCTTGTGAGCTTACAGTTCTTCGAGGGAGCGACCGTTCATACGAATCTGATTCCGGTCCCGCTATCCACGTATGTGGGAGAAGAAGAAGCTCCCACCTTTTCTCCGGATGGGTCTCAGGTGGCCTTTGTGTGGAACGGAGAAAGCCAAGACAATTTCGATATTTACGTAACATCGGTCGGTTCTTCGCAGCCTTTGCGGCTCACCAGAGATGCCGATATCGATTACAGTCCGGCTTGGTCTCCCGATGGCAAATGGATCGCATTCTGCCGCGCAACAGAAGGGCCTGAAGGCGGAGTATGGATTGTTCCAGCTTCGGGCGGCGCGGGACATCGAGTATCCACACTCTATACCATCGCAGGACCTTCCGACCGGGTGCTTAGCTGGTTGCCCGACAGCAAGTTTCTCGTGGTCAGTTCCCGCCTTAGAGCAAGCGATCAGGACGGTTTACGCCTGGTCGACATCAAAACAGGCGCGGAACGCCTTCTTACCGTTCCAAAGCGCGGGGAGGACGATAGTGCTCCAGCGGTGTCGCCCAATGGGAAGTGGATCGCTTTTGCGCGCGATACCGGGCTCGGAGTAAGCGCCGTTTATCTGCTTCCATTCGATCCGAACTATTTCGTTGCAAAGCATGTGGTCCTAACGGAACCGAAGCGCTTGTCGTGGTCCGTTTCCAGGGACGTGTATGCGGGTAACCCTGCATGGACGCCCGATAGCAAACAGGTCGTCTTCGATTCCAATAGGGGCGGAGACCATTATCTATGGATTGCCCCGATCCATCGACCTGGGCCAGCGAGTTTGCTGCCCTACGGGAACGGCATCGGGTCGCCTTCGATCTCGCGCACGGGGCAGCTTGCTTTCACGCATGAGACGCTGAACGTGAATATCTGGAGGCTCGGTATTCAGGCGTTGGCGCATGGCAAAAGCGGAGGGCCTTCGGAAGTGCTTTCGTCTACCCGCATTCAGGATAGCCCCAAGGTGTCGCCGGATGGAAAAAGGCTTGCTTTCGTTTCCAACCGGTCCGGGTATATGGAGATTTGGACCAGCGGCATCGACGGCGCGAATGCTACACCGGTCACGGCAATGAGTGTGCCCGGAACGGGTTCGCCGAGCTGGTCTCCCGATGGTACGCTCATCGCTTATGACTCGCGGGTAAGGACAAGGCCGCAGATTTTCTTAATCGCTTCCACAGGGGGAAGGCCGGTTAGTTTCACCGATGGCTTGCATGCGGATGTTGTTCCAAGCTTCTCCCCGGATGGGAAGTGGATTTACTTTTCTTCGAACCGGTCCGGTGAAATGCAGATTTGGAAGATGCTCCTTACGGGCGCGGATGCTCGGCAGGTGACGATGAAGGGCGGCTTCGCGGGAGTGTTTTCTCCCGATGGGATGTACCTTTATTACAACCGGCAAAATACCGCTTTCAGCTCCCTGTGGCAAATGCAGTTGGCGACGGGCCAGGAAAAGTGTATCGTTTCGATGGTTCCGAACAGGGCCTTTGTCCCGGTCGATGAGGGAGTATTTTACCGCTCCGTCACTTCGGACAAGAAGGAGCAGTTATTGTTTCTGAATGTCCAGTCGAACACAACGAAGCGGCTGTTTGCGTTCGAAAAGAACTTACGGATGGGCATGGCGATTTCACCGGATCACCGTTACCTGTTCTTTGCGCAAGAGGACCAACATGACCGGGACCTACAAATGGTCGAGGGATTTTGGAATTAAGTTCATCGGGCCCAAATCAACTGAGGATGCGCAGTCAGCAGGTCTGTCACAATTAGGACGGTAGTTTCGCACACGCTCTTCGATGAAACGGTATTGGATCGCACTTCCTATTTTATTAATTCTGCTGCTTTGGTGGGCTTTTGGAACAAAAAGAGGTGCGCCTGGAGTCCATTTTGCCGACGTGCGGCGGACCACGATCAAAAGTACGGTTCCGACGAATGGAAAAGTGGAGCCGGTGGAGTGGGCGGCGGCCCGGGCGGAGGTGTCGGGCGTGGTTAAAGAGGTGGACGTGCAACGAGGCCAGAATGTGGTGATGGGACAAACGCTGGTAAAGCTTGACACATCATCTGCTCAATCGGAGCTTGCGGCGGCGCTGGCAACTCAGCAAGGAGCCGAGACCGACGTTGCGAATCTGAAGCGAGGCGGGAAGGAAGGGCCGTTGACCAGTATCGACAACTCCATTCGAAGCGAGCAGACGGCGGTGCGGGTGGCCCAGCGCAACTATGATTCCCTGGCGAAGCTGGAGAAAGAACAAGCGGCGACCAGGCAACAGGTGTTGGATGCAGCAGATGCCTTGACGCGAGCGAAGATGCAGCTTGCGTCTTACCAAGACCAGCGGCGGACACTGGTGACTTCGAGCGACCTCAGTGTTTCGCAAGCGAAGCTGAAGGATGCGGACGCGGCGCTGGCCTTGGCGCAGCATCGGCTGGCGTTAGCTACGGTGAAGGCGCCCATGACGGGCACGGTGTACCAGTTCGACTTGAAGGTGGGAGCCTATATGCAGCCCGGGAGCTTGGTGGCTCTGGTTGGAAAGCTGGACCGGGTGAAGGTGACGGTTTATGTGGACGAGCCGGATTTAGGGCGGGTAAAGGAGAACATGCCAGTGGATTTCACCTGGGAGGCCCGGCCGGGACAGCACTGGTGGGGCAAGGTGGAGAGGCTTCCTACGGAGATTGTTCCGTTGGACACGCGGCGAGTTGGGGAGGTGACCACGATTGTGGATAATCCAAACCACGATTTACTTCCCGGCGTGACGGTGAACGCGACAGTTGTCTCGGCGGTGGCGAAGAATGCAGTCGCCATGCCGAAGCAGGCGATCACCCGGTTGGGGGATAGCGAAGGCGTTTACAAACTGGTGGGCAATACGATTGTTTGGACGCCGGTGAAAACGGGAGTGAGCGACGTGAACAATGTGCAGATTGTTTCGGGGTTGAAATTGGGGGATCGTGTTGCGTTGCGAGGCGATATTGAGCTGACATCGGGCATGACGGTGACGGCGTTGCAGTAGGAGAATAAGAAGGTAGCGAGGTTCGGTATGGCGAGTTTGAGCATTGCAGATCCGGAAGCTGCTGCCGTGACGCTAGATGAACCGCTGCTGTTCAAGGGTAACGATTTTGCTCTGACGGAAGTGCCCCGGGTTCGCTGGTAGCCTTCAGGCCTCCACGGCAGTCCGTACGATTTCTCCATCCGGAGCGAGGACGCGATGTAGTTCGGCGGTGATGTGGGGCAACAGTGACTCCAGATGGGGCGGCACAAGAATCTTGGAAAAATAAGCCTCACGCCAAGGGATTTGTTCCGGCGAGGCGTCAAGGAACATCACGTTTTCGAAGTCCGCCATGGACCGGCGAGCCTCGTCTACTTCATCACTGGTCCCGAGCGCGACCAGAACGCCGCTTATCAATACGCGAGCGATGGCGGCCAGATCGGCCCGGGAGGGGATTGCTAAGAGAAGAATGCGGTCGTCTGAACGAAACCCAGCCATCAAGACAGTTTGACTAGCTCGTCGTTGGCGCTCTCGCCAAGTACGGCAGCGGCGTCGGCTTCGGTGAACTCCTGTGTTTTCGCGGAGTGATTCATGGAGCAGAACTTGGGTCCGCACATAGAGCAAAACGCGGCGTCTTTGAAGCCTTCTTCCGGCAGTGTTTCGTCGTGATAGGCGCGGGCGGTTTCCGGGTCGAGCGAGAGATCGAATTGACGGTTCCAATCGAAGGTGAACCGGGCGCGGGAAAGTTCGTCGTCGCGGTCGCGGGCACCTTTGCGGTGACGGGCGATATCGGCCGCGTGGGCGGCAATTTTGTAGGCGATGATGCCTTGCTTCACGTCCTCGCGGTTGGGGAGACCTAGATGCTCCTTAGGAGTGACGTAGCAGAGCATAGAGGCTCCGTGCCAACCGATCATGGCGGCGCCGATGGCAGAGGTGATGTGGTCGTAACCGGGAGCGATGTCGGTAACGAGCGGGCCCAAGGTGTAGAACGGTGCCTCGTGGCACATTTCGCGCTCCTTCTGAACCTGCAGCTCAATTTGATCGAGCGGGATGTGGCCAGGGCCTTCGATCATTACCTGAACGTCGTATTCCCATGCTTTCTTTGTGAGCTCACCGAGAGTTTTCAGTTCGGCGAATTGAGCGGCGTCACTGGCGTCGGCGAGGCAACCAGGGCGTAGGCCGTCTCCCAGAGAAAAGCTGACGTCATGCTTTTGGAAGATCTTGCAGATGGCGTCGAAGTGCTCGTAGAGGAGATTCTGCTTGTGGTTTTTCACCATCCACTCGGCCAGGATAGCGCCGCCGCGGCTGACAATGCCGGTAATGCGGTTCCTCGTCAGCGGGACGTACTGCACGAGTACGCCGGCGTGGATGGTCATATAGTCGACACCCTGCTCGGCCTGCTCTTCGATGACCTCCAGCAGCACGTTGATGTTGAGATCTTCGACGCGGCGCACGCGATTGAGCGCCTCGTAAATGGGAACTGTGCCGATGGGTACGGGAGAGGCATCGATGATGGCTTGGCGAATGCGCGGAATGTCGCCGCCGGTGGAGAGGTCCATCACCGTGTCGGCGCCGTACTTGACCGAGTAGGCAAGCTTCTCCAATTCCTCGTCGATGTTCGAGGTAGTGGAGGAGTTGCCAATGTTGGCGTTGATCTTGCACTTGGAAGCCACGCCGATACACATGGGCTCCAGCGAGTGGTGATGAAGGTTGGCCGGGATGATTAAGCGGCCCCGGGCGACTTCATCGCGGATCAATTCGGGCGCGAGATCTTCCCGTTGCGCTACATACTGCATCTCGCCTGTGATCCGGCCTTTGCGGGCGTAATGGATCTGGGTCCGGATTTCATCGTGTTCGCGAGGAGCAATCCACTCAGTGCGATTCATTCCTCGATTATAGAGGACTGAAACCACACCGAATAGATTGCCCACTCGCTAGTTGCCGCGATTCGCTCCGGCAGCAAACCCGCTGACCAAACCGCTTAAAAATCCGCCAAGATCCACGAGCGGCACGGCAGCTAACAGAATCGCCGGAAGAACGCGTCAACATGCCTATCTTGCCACGTCTCCGGCTCCACGACAACACGGGAGTCCATGCATGCCGGAAGCGCCAGGGCGCATTTCACTTTCTGAGAGCGAGCGTAAAGTGCTCGCCGATTTACAACTGTTCAGCGACGACGAGGGCCGGGTCGTTATCTCGTCGCGGCAACTCAAAGAAACCACGGGGCTGAGCCTGCCCACCGTGCTCAACACACTGCAGCGGCTTGCCGACCGGCGGCTAATCCAGACGTACACGCCGCCGCGCCCGAAGGTCTGCGAACACACGGTACTGTTCCGGGATCCGGTACGCCTAACCGATGCTCAAGATAGAAATCTTCGTTCCAGACGCTCCAGTACGGGAGGCCGGCCGTGAGCGAAGAGAACGGAAACGGCGTCGGAACACTCAAGGCTTTTGCGCAGATGTACGGCTGGAAGAAGTGGACGGCCGTCAACGATCCTGCCCTCCGTGCGCTCGTGGCCGACAAAACGGCGCAAGAGGACCGGTTGTGGGCGCTGGCTGTCCTCCGGTCTTGGGGCCACCCTAGCGGCCCCAAGAAACGCGCTATTGATCCCGATGGGCAAAAGCATCTCAAGCTGAGCGATCTTGCTCGGGAGCTACGGGTGTCCAAGCAGACGGCCAGCCGCTGGGGCAAGGCTCTCGCCGCGAAAAATCGTTTGCACGTCCTGGACTCGGGGGTTTATCCTGTTGATGACCCCACGAAGCCATTCGAACTCGCGAACGGGACAAATAGTCCCAGACTCCCGGGACAAAATGAGGCTAAGTATAAGATTTTTATAGAGGACTGGAAAAGGTCCCAGCCTGACAAAGCCCGCCGCGAAAAAGAACTCCGAACCGAACTTAAGAAGCTGAACCGCGAGAAACTGGCCGAGTTCAAGGCTTGGTTGAAGTCCCAGACTCCTGGGACAAATGCCGAAAACGGTCCCGGACTCCCTCCAGAAACAGTTCCAGACTCTTCCGATTTTGGTTCCACGCTCCCTGATTCCGCCGCGCCCCCTAATAAGGATGAAGACGATACCTATATAGAGGCTGCGTCGTCGTCGTTTTCTGATGCCGAGCAACCCAACGAGACGACGACGAATTCCACTCCGGATTCCCAATCCCAAATCGGCCAAGCCGTCCTAGAAGCGATTGGCTTTTCCGATGAAGAACTAGTGCGCCAACTGCGTCAGGCATGCCGCGCGAAGGCCCCGGACTGCACCGACGGTGAAATCACGCATTTCATCCAGTTGAAGGGCCATCTGGCGCGCGGCAAGCCCAGTCCTGGAGGTTACCTGCTGACTACGGTTTCGAATTGCTTCGAGGGTGCCAGTTTCCAACAGTTCCGTGCCCAGCGGGCACGCCAGACGGACGCCAAGAATAGGGATGCAGAATCGCCGGAGCCATCCATCGCCGCTGAAATTCAGCGGCTGGAGCGGCAGATCGAAGCGGCCCCCGCGCATCAGCAGGTCGAACAATGGCGTGCGGAGTTGGCAGCGCTCAAGCGCAAGCCCGCCGCCAGCGAGCCCAGCGCAAAGGCGCAGAAAGCAGGCCAACGATGACACGCGAACAGGAACGGGTGATACAACTGCTGGACGAGCAGCTTCACCTGCTGGAGCGGGGCTACGGCAACGCCGAGAAAGGCGCGGGCGCGCCGCAGGACCCGCCCACCAAAACGGACCTGCAGAACCGGGAGAAGCTCGCGCGGCTCCGGAGCGTGCTGCGCGAATTCGCCAAAGCGCGCGACCTGCTGCGGGGCCACTACGAAACGCAGGCGAAGCGGGCCGAAGCCCAGGCGACGGCCGCCGGAGGCCCGCGATGACCCCGCCTCTCGCCCAGCGCCTGGAGCAACTCCTCACCGCCGTCGCCGAACTCCACCGTCCCTGCCGCTACTGCGAAGCGCCGCTCTACTTCGTGCGCCACCGCGACGGGCTGCTCATGCCCTACACCGCGCAGGGCGAGAACCACTTCTTCAACTGCCCGTACACCGAACGGCTGCGCAAGAGCCGCAAGGAAGCGGCCGAACAGAAGCCGTTGCTCGACACGCGGCCGCTTCCGGATTAAGAGAAAGAACAGCCATGAAAAAGTACACGCTGATCATCACGATCAGGACCGAGGAGGGATCCACTCAGGTGAAGTACGAAGGAGTGAGCCGCGACGAACTGCTAGAAGACCAAAAGACGACAGCTCTGTTGGAGCTGCACGAGCGATCCATGCCGGAGGAGGAACCAAGCGAATGAGCCTGCGAGACCAATCGATCGCCCAAGTGCAACACGTCCTGGCGGAGGTGCTTCAAGAAGCCGACGGCGCGTTTCGCGATCGCGCCGAAACACTGGTCGCGATTGCGGAGCACTTTCACGTCTCGATCACGGACGCGCTGCTGCCCTGGATCCATCTGCGGCACCCGGAGAAGCAGTGGTCCGCCTCCGAGTGGCGGCACTGGTGCGAGGCCTACACCGAGGCGCTGGCGGAAGCGCGGCAGGAGATCCTGCGGCGAATGCTGGACCTCGAAAGGCAAAAGCCATGAACCGGGAATCGCTGTTCTACATTCCCTGCCTCTGCGGCGCGGAGGTCCGCAGCCACGAACGCGAAACGGAATGCCCGGAGTGCGGCCGGTCGCTGGTGGTCGAGACCCATGACCCCAAGGGTTCGGGGCAGATGATCGTGCAACCGTCCCTCTGGGTCCATAGGGATGATCGGGAGCGACTTCGGCCCCTTGAGGCCGTATCGGTCGAGTGGGAGGCATCCGCGGATGACGGAAAAGGGGAGAGCCGGCTTGCGCCAGACCCGGAAGAATAGCGCACAGGCGGGCCAGGACGGCTTCCGGCGGGAGCCGGCGAGCCAGGAGGCCTCTCTGGCGCACGCGGCCTACTACGGCCTTTATCTGCGCACTGTGGAGGGCTTGGCGCCGGACGAGGCGGCGTTTCTGGTGATGGAGCACTATCCGCAGGCGCGGCCGTTTCTCGAAAGGCTGACGCGGTTGCCGGCGGTGGATCCGTTGGCCGGGTTGAGCAATGAATGTGGAGAGTGGATCAATGAAAAAGACGAAGATTCCTAAGATAGCGGTTCAGACGAAGCTCAGTAAAAAATCCAGCGCGACGCTCACCTTCACAGGTGAAGTGGAATTCGATGCCAGCGATCCGGAGCAGGTACACGAGGTCATCGGCAAGCTCTTCGATCTCCTGCGCCGGTTCCATTCCGCGGAGGAGGTCCAGCGCATCGGCAGCAAGCTGATGGCGGAACTGGAGGAAGCGAAAGCGAACGTGCCGGCGGGTTAAAGCGCCGGCGGTCTCGTGAACGCAAAAAGGCCCCGCCGGGATTTCTCTCGGCGGGGCCTTTTTGCCGTTTCATTTAGGCGCTCGCGGCGCGCGTCAACTGCGGAGGCGGCAGATCTCCGCCGGCTACTATCTGCTGCGTGACTCCGAGCCGCTGCCCGACCAGACCGCAGATGCCGTTGTAGACGAACATCTGTTCGAAGTTCCGCTCCGTCGCCGCCTGCGCCGCCGCGATCGAGAGCGCGCCGACAATGTTCGTCCATTGCTGCCGATTCAGGGTCAGAGAGATGACCCCTAGGGCTGCTTGCGACCGACTTTGGCTGCTTGCTGCCGTATCGGTCAGGAGGTCGCCGTTGGAAAACGACTCGACCGGAGGAACCGCGTTCACCGCCGCGCGTTCCGTGTTGTTGGTCTTAGCGTGAGTGCTCGCCATGCGTCCATCATGACGCATGACTACTCGAAACAGACTCCTTGAGGACGTATCGGTGATGACCCCAAGGGCTGCTCGGGGATGACTTTGGCCGCTTGAGGCCGTATCGGTCATGACTGACGTATGATGCGGAGCATGAGCACCGCTCTCGCGCCGGCACCGCTCGTCTCAGCGTTCCGCCGCGCCAAGGACGTGTATTTCTCGGGTGGAGAAATCACGATTCTTCAGATCACGCTGCTTCGCGTCTACTTCAAGCGTATCGTCGATACTCAGCCGAAGGCCGCGGCCGGGCTCCGGCGCGATCTCGATGGGATCAAGGACCGCAAAGATGTCGCGCGCTGGCTCGAAAAAGCCAGGGCAGCGGGCGTGCGCGTGTTTCAAAATGGAACACATGCCCAGCGATAAAGCGCCGCAAACGCGCTTAGTAGACGCGGCCAAGAAAGCCGCCAACCTCGGCATCGCGCTGCGCGACTTCCATCGGGAGTTCCCGGAGACCATGTCCGAGGAGGACCTGCTCGATTTTGCCGCGTCCGTCGTGCTGGACGGATTCGGTGCGCCGGCGCACGTGAATGAGATCGATGTGCGGTTCGGGGTGCTCTGCGTAAACGCCGACGAGGCCTCCTCGCTGATGATGCCGAAACCGGAGACGGTCCAGTAGCAGAGCCTGAATTTCCTATCTCCTATTCCCTGCACTTCCCAGGGAATGGGGAATCCGCCGATTGTGGTGATTTTCTGTACGCGAGCCTCTTGGCTCCTCGATTTCCGTTTCTGCAGTCGACAAGGAACAATATTGGTACTCCTGGTCGTTGCGTTCCCTATTTCCTATTCCCTATAATTCCCCAAGGGAATGAGAAATACAGTAGCCGATTCGGTCGTGCTTTCCGGCGAGTGGCTTTCGATGGCCGAAGCCGCCGAGAAGCTCGGAAAGTCGCCGAAGACTATCGAGGCGATGGTCACTAACAAGCAGATCAGCTCGAAACTGGTTCCGCGCGAAGGGCGCAAACCGGAGCGGGTGTACGAAGCAGCAGACGTTACTCGTCTTGTCGCCCAAGCGCAAGAGCGCGCCAAACGCCCGCCACAGGAGAGGGTGCCGACAGCGCCCAAAACGATGCTGCCGATGCCCTCTTGGGACATTCCCGTTGCCGTCGAACTCGCAGCAGCAGCTCGAAAATTAGCGGACGGACTGGCGGGTCAACGCCCGGTGCCCGTGACGGACAAACTCTGGCTCGATCTCGACGAAGCCCATGCTTACTCCGGCCTGGCACGCGGGGACCTGAAGCGCCTCTGCGTCAGCGGAGCACTCACGGCGCGCAAAAGTGGCGGCTGGCGCATCCGCCGCGCCAGCCTCGAAGCGTTTGAGGGTTGAGCGAAGCGGCTAGAAACGCAAAAAAGCCCACGGCCACCCCGATAAGGGTAGACGTGGGCTTTATTTGTAAAGGAGCCAGAAGTTATGACCGATACGGCCACTCGGGGCGAAGTTGCTCCCGAGCATCCCTATGGGTCAGTAGAGCCGCTGGCTTTATTTGGCTGTAAGGGAAGTGCGGAATCCGGCGGTGCTTCTCATGACTTTTGGGGCTAATCGGAGCAATTTCGGCTTCTACAGGCCGTATCGGTCTAAGCGGCTTTCGGCAGTGCCGGAGCCGACGCCGCAGGCGTGAGCGAAACGCCCAGCGCGGCGAACACTTTCTTGGCCGAGTCGATATCGAGCACGGCATCCGCGTAGAGCTGCTTCACGGCCGCGAGCACGCTGGCGTCGATCGCGAAGTTGGCTCCCTGGGTCACGGCGGCTGCTTCGGCGGCCGCCACGAAGGCCAACACGTCCTGAAACGTCTTGAGCGCGGCCGCTTTCGCCTCCGGCGTCAGTTGATGGTAGATGGCGTCGACTTTCTCGACGCTTCCGAAGACGCGGCCGAGAACCGTTCCGGCGACGACAAAGCCGCGCCCGATTTTCACAATTATTTTTTTCATAAAGTCCTTTTTCCTGGGATTACCAAGCGGCCGCGGCCACCGCCTCCGGCGTTGCGGCGGCGTTCACCTGCGCCTTGAGATTGATCAGCTTGTTTTGCTGCGCCACCCGAAACGCCAGCCAGTCGGCATGAACCTGCTGGACCTGGGCGGCCGAGTGCGCGGCGAATATCCAGGCCGCGCCTACGGCACACCATAGCGGGGTTGAGAAGCCGGCGCCGTTCGCCAAAGCCGAGCCCAACGCATCGCTCAAGTTTTGCTGGTCGCTCGCTTGGCTCCCGTAGGTGTGGGCCGAGCCCAAAGCCGAAGACGCGAATCCCCCCGTGATCGCCGCCCGGCAGGCCGCCGAGAGGACGTCCACTTGCGCCGACTGCACCTGGGCGAGCCCCGGCGCGAGGGCGACGGGATTCCCGCTCGCGTCGCTCGCGATCGTTTGTCCGGCCGTCTGCGCGTTGAGCAACGCCGTGTGCTGATCCGCCGTGATCGCGACCGCGTCCGCCGGACGCGTGGCCGAGATTTGATCGTCGTAGAAGCCGTTGGTCGATTTCGAGTAGTAGAGTGGCATGAATCTCCTTCTTAATGTCCGATCGCCATCCAGCAGATATTCGTTGTGGCGACCTGCCCGGCGTTATAGCCGAAGCCTTTGGCGTGCGAGGTGTCGCCGAGGATCGGCTGCACGGTCACCACGTTGACCGTCGACGTCCCGGTCGACGAGTTCCCCTGGTCCACTCCGACAATACTGAGTAAGCCGGTGGGGAACGAAACCGGAAAGGCGAATACCTGCCCGGGCGAGGTGATCTGCACCGTGCCCCACTGCAGGAGCATTCCACCGGGAAGCCGCTGGTATCCATTGCCGGCGAAGGAGGCCGAAAAGGTATTCACCAGGGCGATCTCGCCGAGATCGCTCGCATCGACCTGCAGCCGCAGACCCGTCCCGTCAAAGCCGAGATGGATTTTGTTGCTTCCCTGGTTCGCTCCCCCGCCCTGCTGCACGGGCGTGAAGCCGAGGTTCGGCTGAAAGGTCCCATTGACGTAGCTGTCGGTCGCGAAATTGGCGTTTACCCAGGCTTGCGTGGCGAAGTAGGCCTGCACCCAGGCCGTATTGGGGATGTGTGTACTGTTGTCGCCGGCGCCCCCGGAGGGAGTGGGAGTCGTCGGCGCGCCGGAAAATCCGGGGCTGGCGAGCGGTGCAAAATTCTGCTGGACATAGCTCTGCGCCGCGTAGGTGGTCTGGACGTAGCTTTTCAGGTTAGCGATTAGTGTCTGGGCAAAGGCGGTGGTCGACAGATTGGTGCTGTTGTCCGTGGCGCTCTGCGTCGGCGCCGTGGGAGTTCCGGTGAGGGCCGGACCGGCCAACGGCGCGAATCCGTGCGCCGCGATGATGGACTGAATTGCCGCCAGGAGATTGGCCTCCAGCGTTGCCGTGGTTCCGTCATCGACGGCGGGCTGTCCGGAGTAGTCGACGATGAACTGCGCCAGCACGGCCGCGATGATGCTCGACTTACGCCAAACGGTGTTGAGCTGCGCGGAATTGGCAATACCGGCCTGAAAGCCGGTGGACAGGGCCGGCAGCGCGGCATAGGCCGATTGCGACAGGGTATTGCTGCCGCTGCCGGTGGCAAACGGCAAGAAATCGTTTTCGATGGGCATGGGGAGAATTCCTTACGGGGAGAAGGTATAGGTCACGGCAACGCCGGCCGGACGGAGCGGTAACGCGCCGTTGAGAATGAGTTGCTTGAACAGGGTCGAGGGAGGCGTCCCGGTGATGGTGACGCTTACGACCATGCTGGATTCAGAGATCGCAATCGCGGCGGGAGCGAGTAATTCAGTCAAAATGGCGTACATCGACGGCATGGTCCCGTCCCAGGAGTTGGTGGCCACTTTGAAGCGCAGGAACAGCCGGAAACTTTCGTCATCCAGGCTCGACACGCTGGTCGTGGGGTTGTTCGGGAAATACCAGATGCCCTGATCGAAGCCCACCGCGTGGGTGCTGTCGTCGAACGCAAAATAGACGTTGGTAACCGGGATGCTGACCAGGCGCGAGGCGCCGATCCAAAGGGCATCGGTGTCGAGTTGCACGCCCATCGCCGCATCCAGATCGAAAGCTCCGGAAAGGCTCGCAAGCAGCGTTTGTGCGTCCACGTAGCATTGGGCGATGACGGCCGTCATCGCCATGTAATTCGGTTTGTCGGCGTGCTCGGAGGTGACCAGGCCGGTGTAGGTCGGGAGGGTATTCGCCATGCTGACCCCTAGGGCTCCTTGGGACAATATTCGTTTTTCATAACCGTATCGGATGCTACGCCGCCGTGATGTTGACTCCGCTGCTCGGATTGCAGTAGGCCACGTTCATGAGTCCGATCGTCACGTCGGAGGAACCGCCGTTGATGGTGAGAGCCGTGATTTCGTAGGTGGCGGAGTTGGCCGCGCCATAGAGGTTCGCCGGCAGGTACAGCTTGGTGAGCTGCATATTGCTGCCGATCGGCAGGCTGTTGATGTAGCTGGCTACGGCGGCCGCAACCGATGCGCCGATGACGGTGGTGTAACCCGTGAGCGCGTGCAGCGTAATCGCCACGGTCACGGCCGTCTGAGTGGGGCGGCTGAAGCTGATGGTGGGCGTTCCATACGCCTCCGTGACGGTGAGCGATGTCGATCCATAGGTGTTCACGCCCACGCCTTTCTTAGCCGCAATGGTATTGGCGACGGTTTGCGAATCGCCACCCTCCACCACCAAGGCCAGCGAGTAAGGCGGCCGCCCGTCCGGGGTCGTGCTGCTGGTGGGATTTTCGTAAGCAGCGAGGCGGGTGATGCCGGGCAGCCCTTTCAGCGCGCCGACCAGGCCGTCCAGAATGCTCAGGGACGGGAGAGCCACGCTGGAGGACTGGCGCAATCGCAGGGCGGCATCGCTCTCGACAGGGTTGCCCGGCGCGGAAGGGTTGGCGTTCGTCACCGAGGTCCAGCCGAGCGTCGGAGTGAGAATCGTCCAAACCGCGTTAGCGCCCAGGGAAATCGCGCCAAGGGCCTGCGCGGTCGCGGTGGCGACGATGCTCCCGCTCGACGGAATGGTCACGCTCGGGGGCAGGTTCCAGCGGATTCCGGACGAGCCCGCCACCACGCCATTAGTGATGACGGTGCCGACCGAACCCGCGATCGTCAGGTCGACGGTGCTGTAGCTCGGAACGGCGCGGGTGATGCCGTTGATTTTGACCACGGAACTCAGCCCCGCTCCTTGCGCGGTCGCCGGGCTGAACGCGTTGTAAGCCGCGATGACAGCGGAATTGGTGTCGCTGATGCAGCGGGCCTGAATCGCGAGGAATTGGTAATCCTGCGTCGAGGGGTCTAAATAGGTGTCCGCGCCGAAGATGGCCTGATATTGGCTCACCAGGTAGCTCAGGATGTCGGCGTAAGCAGGCGCGGTGATGCCTGTGCTGCTGATGGTTGGCGCGGTGGTGGTTAGTGTAGGCATGGCAACTTAGAGGGGCGTCGATTCTTCAGATGGCCGTATCGGTCGTGAGGCTGGTCGTGCCGTAGATGGTGCCGATGGTCACCGCGACGTTCAGTGTCCGGGCGGATGGATCGCGGGTGCTCGTATAGGCGGTGATCTCGGTCACGCCTTGGGCGGCGAGAATCTGCTCCTTGATGAGCGGGTCATAGGCGGCGGCGGTGTACTTGCCGAGAACGCCGGTATTCCAGGGCATTCCGGCGGAGGTATCGAGGAACCACTCCCCGGCAAACAGCCGCAACCGCGTTTGCACGGCTTGGGCGACGGCGGCCGGGGAGTTGACGTAGAAATCGTCGCCGGTCTCGACCGTGTAATCGCCGTTGGCGTCGAGCTTCCGATAGCGCATTTATTGTGGGCCTCCGGTTAAGCTGCTGCCGGCCGCGACACCGGAGTGTTTATGGCCCTTGAGCGAGATACTGCTGGCCTTCACGTCGTTGGCGGAACTGATCACGTCCTGGGCCGCGATGGTTTTTGTAACGGTTAAAGCCCCGGTGACCGCCACCGTGGGAGCCGTGATATTGAGGCCGCCGGGCGCCACGATATTGACGAGCTGGCTCGCCGCGTTCAGCTCCACGTAAGTAGAGCCGTCGTTGCTTCGGAGCTGTGTTGTGGCGGTGCTGACGTTCGCAATCTTCGTCTTTTGTGAGAAATGGCCGAGCAGCGCGAAGCCGTCGGACAGATCGTGCATGCGTGGTTCCATCGGGACGCCTACGCCGCCGTTCTGCCAATGCGCGTCGATGCAGCGGCTGCTGAATACCACCAGGCATTCATCGCCCGCGGCAATGGGGAAGGTGAGAGTGCAGTTGCCGCCGCGCGGAAACAAGACCGGCACGTCGAGCAGCAGCGGCAGGTTGACGGCCTGCGTCGACCCATCCTGTTGCTGCACGATGCCTTGAATGGCGGGCTGTACGACGGCGGTCAGGGCCGTCGCGTTGAAGCTCTGAATGAGGCCGGGCAGTGCGGTCCATAATCCGGACGCGAAGCCGCCCCAAGCGACCCGGAGCATCTCCTCCGGGTCATCCCATCGTTGTCGGTGATCCATGTTTAGCTTCCTGGTACGGCGTCCACGAACTTGGCCGAGCCGACGACCAGGCCGTTCACCGGGTCGACGGCCGCGCAGGTGGCGTTGGTGTACCACTCCTGCCCGCGCGTATCGCCTACGTGCTGGACGCTATAGACCTTGTATTGGCCGGTTCCGCTCAAGCTCGGCACGTAATCCTCGGCGGTGAGCGGTGTGACAATTTCCGCTGAATTGATATAGGGGTTCAGCACCTTCAGCAAACCGCCGGCACGGATGCTCGGGTTTAAGAGCGCAGTCACCTGCAGGCCGTCCACCGTCTGGGTCGGAGCGCCGATGAGGCCGGTCTGCGGCGTGAGCGTCGTAATATCGGCGATCACGGCGGCGTAGCGCGGGATGAGGTTCAGCTTGCCGTTGTCGATGTTCCAGTCGCAGTCCTGCGAACCGGCCAGGCCGCGCAGCAGATCGCGGACCAGGCCGTAGGCCGCTTTGCCGCGCGGCATCTGAATCGGCGGTAGGTTCGGAATGCTCCCCGCCGCAATTCCATAGGGCGCCAGCGCCTTCAGGATGGCGTTTAGCAGATCGGTCGGCGACCACCCCGCGCTGAGCGCGATGTTCAGGCTGGCCCAGTTGTACGGAATGTCGCCTTCGGAGGCCAGAATATCCAAAAAGGAGTCGACCGCGTTCTCTTTACCGCGCCGGAATTGGGTAATGAATCCGGAGAAGACAATACCGAAGGGACCCCCCTGATAGCCCGCTGAGAGCTGCACCTGCGTGAACTCGCTCTGGATCTGGGAGGCGGTGGCGTCCGAGACGTTGTAGATGCGGGCTTCCAGATGCTTCAGCGTTTGCGTGGTGGCTGAGACGACGGAAAACTTCACCTGCAGCGCCGAAAGATCGACGCCGCTACCGGTGTTGTCGCCCACGAGCAGCGTGCATTTCCGCAGGAACTGCGTCGGCGCATTGTAGGCGCTCTCGGAGGCGATTAGCTGACCCATAGGGCTGCTCGGGGATGACGTCGGTTGGTTGAGGCCGTATCGGTCGGAGGTGTCCGGCATGGGTTAGGGAGTTACGAAGTAGAGCTGCGATGAGACGCCGAGCGATGTGTAGGTCGGCACAGCCGTGGGATCGGGGGAGGTCACGATCCACAGCTGCCCCTGAAATCCGAGGTAGGCGTATTGGGTGAGCAGGTCGCATCCGGTCACCAGCGGAATGCCGGTGACGATCGCATTGCCCGAAGCGTCGGCAATATCGAGTGTCCAGCCGCCGGAGTCGGCTGCCCGCCATTGCACGGTGAGCGTGTACTGAACGCCGCCTAGCGAAATGGCGAACGTTTGCGGCTGAGGCGTGAGCGGAATGAGGTAAGCGGTGGCCACAATTATGAACCGAACGGGTTAGAAAAGAGACCGATGCTCTGCGCCTGCTGGGTGCCGGTATTGGCGGTGGACGCGGTGGTCGCGGGGTCGGCCTGGTTGGCCACCGGCGGCAGCAGGGTGGTGCTGGTTTGGGTGGAGACGAGAATTACTTGCTCGAACTCCAGTTCGGCGAGAAGGGCATTCTCGCTTTCTTTGTTGGTGTTCACGCTGATGCGCCGCAGCAGCATGTTCGAGTAAGAGCGCTTCCCGGTACTGATGCTGAACGGCTGCAGCGAGGACTGCAGACTGAGCAGTTGCTGGTAGATGTCTTTGATATCGCCGCTACCCTGCACCAGATTCAAAAGCGCACTGCTGTTGGACCAGCCCACGCTCATCAGCAGCCGCATCGGCCGCTTATAGGCGTGGTCGGCGACTGGACTGCCCTGCTCCACCGGGTGCTGCGTAATCTCGATCTCGTCGGAGTGATGCTCCTCAATCGTGACGTTCGGGATGATTCCGGCGATATTCCGGCCCTGCCGGAGGAGCACGGTTTCGAGATTGCCCGCGATGGCGATACCGGCCGTGGAGAGTATGCCGGTAAGGCTCATGACACCCTCGCTTGCAGGTTCCGCATCAGACGCTGGTTCACGAAGTCTTGCGCGCGGCCCACTTGCCGGCCCGCCGCTTTGGGATCGGAGGAACCGGTCACGGTGGTGGTGTTGGTTTGATGAATGACCACGTTAGCTCCGCCGGCGGGTGCGACGCCCGCATGGGCGGCCGCCAACGCCAGCATGTCGTTGCTGTACGGGTTTTTGCCGTTCTCGAATTGGACGATGGAGCGCATGAGTGTCGCGAGGACGTTCCTGTCGGACAGGTTCAGCGCAGAGTCCATGCCCACGCCCAGCCGCTTGGCCACGGTGGCCATATAGCTCGATGGGTTGCCGTCGCTCGCCGGAGCGTACTTGCTGATAATCGAGCGCACGGTGTTGAGCCCCTTGGCCGCGTATCCTTGCAGGAGCGCCGCCAATGCATCGAGGCCGTCCTGCGCGGATTGGAAGACCGCGAAGCGGCCGGCTGCTTCCGCGCCGGCGGCGCCGTGGGTCTTCGCCCACCGGCCGTATTCGATGTTGCCGGGATTGTTGTTGCGGAGCCCGCGCGTTGATTGGTCGCTCGCAACCGTAGGGGCAGCCGCCCCGGCCCCGAGGCCCAGTTTGTCGCGGACCGTCTTGGCGAAGCCCTGCACTCCGGCCACTGCCGCATCGATCTCCGGCTTCCACTTATCCCAGGGGAGAAAGCTCTTGCCGGTGGTCTTCCAGCGTTCGAAATCCAGGATGAGCGCCCCGATCGCGGCGGAGATGAGGCCGATCGGCCCCAACGCGATATCAACCGCAGCAGCCAGCACGCCGAAGATCGTGCCGAGGGCCGTGATGGCGGCGCCCAAGGCCAAAACGCCGGCCGCCAGCGCCGCCGCTACGGGAATAAGGGCCAGCAGGACACCGAGAAAGGCTTTCACCGGAGCCGGCAAATTGTTAAACCAATGCAGCAAGCCGCCTAAAGCGTCGGCGGCAAATTTGCCGAAACGGAGCAGTACCGGCACCATGCGCTCAAATCCGTCGATGATGCGGTCGATCAGCTTGCCGATTTCGGGTCCGTGGCCGATGAGCCAGCGGGACAGCCGGTCCAACGGCTCCTGCAGCCGGTCGGCCAGCTCAGACCCCGCTTTCTCGGCCAGGAGGTCCAGCCATCCGCGCAAGCGGCGCATGGTGGTCTGGAATTTGTTGCCGGAGCCGGCCGCTTTGTCGGCATCCAGGCCCATCGACTGGGCCATCGCCTTGTACTCGGCGGTGAACTTGTCGATCGACCCGGCCGAGGCGTTCAGTAGCTTCCAATCGATGCCGAACATGCTCGCGTACCGGTTGGCCAGGTACGGCTGCATTTCCGAGAGGCTGTGCTTTACGTCGCGCAGGATGTCCGCGGTGTCGCGGAGCCGGCCATTCGAATCGCGGGTGGCTACGTGGAGAAGCTTGCTGTTCAGCAGTGCTTCGCCCATCGGGTTGGTGACGAGGAACTTGTTCAGATTCTCCAGCGCGGCCGACATGGAGTCGACCGAGACGCCGGACTGCGTGGCCGCGTACTGCAGCGCCTGCAGGTTCGCCACGCTCGCTTTCACCCGTTGCGAGGTGAAGTACAGTTCGTCGGTCGCCTCGCTGATGCCGCGCGCGAAATCGACGATTTTGATGGCCGTTTCTTTCAGGCCATCGGCCAGCTCATGGACGACCTCCGTCTGAATGGCAATGGAGCGTGCGAAGCGCTTCATCCCGGAGTCGTCGATTTTGAATCCGAGATTGACGAGGAAGCTTTTGATGGTCTCTACGGCGCCGCTCATATATTCTTTGGTGGTTGCTGTCTGGCGAGATGTTCGTTGTGCTGGACCACGTCCAGCGCCTCGTTCATGAGGTCGATATCGGCGAGGTCAATCTCGCCGTTTTTGAGGCTTTCGTAGCGGCACAGGCCGCGCACGACCGGGCGGAGCAGCCAGTCCATGCCGGGCTCGGGCAGGCAGGCCCAAGCTACGCCTGCTGCGTTATGGCCGGGCTCGCCTTGGCGGCGAACCCGCGCATAAAATTTCCGAGGTTCTCCCAGAGCACCTTGGCCACGATCTGGGTCATGACGGCCAGATCGACGCAGTCGAACATGGCGACCTTGTTGGCGGCGTTCCAGATGTTGACCCAATTACTGCCCTGCTGCATCGAGACGACGCTGAGGCAGGCGTTGTACACGTACTCGCAAGCCTCGTCCGGCATGTGCGCGAGCGCCTCGGCCACCGGGGCGAAGGCGTCGGCCAGGCCCAACAGGTCCGGCGACTCGTCTTCGGATTTCAGCGTCGCAGCCTTCAGCATCGCCGGCAGGATGGTGGGCAGAATCGGCGCGATGCGGCGGGAGACGTGGAGCTGCGTGAGGGCGCTCAGTTTGGCGGCGCGGAACTCGTTACCGGCGATTTCGAATTGGAGCATGGGTTTGTCGTTTAATGAAAAAGCCCTGGAATTTCGGTTCCAGGGCTTACAGAGTTAGGTTTGCTTTTAATTAGAGAGGGCGAATTGTTTAGTAGACGCCGAGCACGCTATCGATGGCCACCGCGAGGAATTCCCACTCGACGATGCCCGCTTCTTTCGCGTAGTGCAGGTCCGGCTTCTTGGCGAAGGCGACCTGACGGCAGGCCGTGACGTCGCCGCTGGCGCTGTTGGTGACCGTGATGGTGTTCTGTCCCCATAGCGTGCTGGAGAGCGACTGCGCGTCGAAGAGCGCCATGAGCTGGGCGTTCGCGGGGCTGGTTTTCAGCAGCCGCACGCTTACCTTGCCCGACTTGTCGGCCAGCAGGCTGTACATGCCGGTGCCGTCGGCTCCGATGGTCAGAGCGGTCTTCTCGCCGTTCATGGCGATATCGATGCCCTCTTCCGCGGCGCCCGCGCCGCTGCCCAATGAAAACGCGCCGCCGGGGCCAACAATGGAGGCTTGCGTATCGAGAAATGAATAAGTGGCCATGAAAATCTCCTACTGAAATCGAGTTATTGCGCTAAAGCGTAACCGCTTCGCGGCTATTGGACGACGTTAATCGCGACGTCGGCCGAGTGAATCGCGCCGCCGAGCTTCACGAGCGCCTGAATGCTGGGGGCCTTGCGTGCGCTACGATCGGCCTGGCTTTGGCTGGCCACTGGCGGTGCATACACGTAATAGCCGGCGGCGAGCGTCTGGCCCGTCTGAATAGCACCAAGGGCCGGGCCGGTCCAAACGCCGGGAGCGACCAGGCCGTTGTTGACAGCTGCGTCCATGCAGGAATGCACGGTGCTCACGATGAGATTTACGCCGGGATCCGTTTGCGGAATCTTGGTGGTGGACTGGTGTAGCAAGTTAAAAACGGCGGTTTGCACGTTGTTCTGCAGCCAGTCGAGTCCCACGATAGTGTCGATGTACTGGCCGCTGGCCACGGTGCCGGACTGGATGATCGCGGTCGCATTGCTGTAGTTGACGAAAACGTTGCAGCTCTTTGCCTTCAGCGCAGCGGCTTGGCTTTCGTTTAACGTCTCGGCCGCGATGCCCGGCTCGCCCTTGAACATCAGCGTGATGGTCGAGTTCTGCGCTGTGAAGTTGACGGTGGCCTGCCGCGCGAAAAGCGAGACAGCCGCATACAGGCTGCTGGACGAATACTGGACGGCGGTGTGATTGTAGCCGAGCGCCTGCAGTTGACTGGCTAGGTCGCTGGAGGTGGCAGCGTTCAGCGTGGCCGGATCTTGCGTGGTCACTACCAGAAAGCGCTGTGGCTTCGACGCTTCGACATAGCCGGCGGCAGCCAGGACGTCGCTGTTTTGCACGAGCGAGGTGGCGAACGCCAAGCCGTACCAGTCATTCGAAACAGCGGCCAAGGCTTGCACGGCTGCCAGGAGGGTTTCACTGGTCCCACCGGCGGCGGTAAAGCCGCCCTGCGCCGAAGTGAGGCCGAACAGGGCCGAGACGTCGGTGCCGGAGCCGGTGGGGGTGGCGAAGCTCACCGCAGAGCTGGTGCCGGTGGTGTTGCTGGTGATGACGAAGCGGTTGTAGTTCGGATCCCACACAGCGGAAGCGCTGGCCAGCGCGGTGGTCAACAGAGCGGCGACGGCCGAGAGGCTGGAGGCGGTCGACAGATTCAGCGTGCTGATGGTCTTCACCGTCCCGTCGATGGTGATGGCCATCGAGCCGTTTGTCACGGTCGTAAACGCCGAGAGATTCGCATGCTGCGCGACGAGACTTCCCACGAGTTGGCCGGCGGTGGCGCTCTGCGCCCAGCGGCCGATGTACAGGATGGACGGTTGCGGATTCTGCGAGTAGAACGCCTGCGCAGCCGCATACTCCGGCGCGGAGCTGCCGAAATCGTTGCCGACCTGCGTGAGCGAGGTGTACTTGCGAATTCGCTCGGTGACGTTGATGACGCTGGCTGCGCTCACAAGCAGCAGCGATCCGAAATTCTGAGTGATGGCCGCTTGCGGCGACAGGGAAACCTCGACTGAGACGAGGTCAGATACTGAAAGGCCTGGCATAGTTGTTCTCCGTTGAAAGATTAGGAGGCAGAGACGTCAACGGTCTCAACCAATGGGGGATTGTCGGTCCTGATTGTGACGGTAGCCGATGCGATATTCAGGACCGAGTAGGTCCGAACCACCTGGCGGCGCAGCCACACCGTGAAGTCGTAGCGCCGGACCCACTGCTGGTTGACCAGCTCGGGGACGGAGCGGAGCAGTTCGGCGCCCATAAACGCCATCAGATTGGCTTGGAGCGTCTCGTTGTTCTGCGGAATCCAAAAACCGTCGCGGCACTGCGCCGCGTATTGTTGCGCTTGCGCGCCATAGAAACTGAGTTGCACTTCGATCTTTTCGTGCCGGTAGAGGACATCGGCGCCGGAGGGATCGTGGACAATAACCGGGTTGGCATCGGGTGTGATGGTGGCGATGCCCATGGCGCACCAGTTCGTGCCGGGCTCGGGCTGCTTGGGCACGGTAGGCTGCCAGCGCGGCCGCACCAGGCTGCCGTCCAGGCCGGTGAGGGCCACAACCATTTGCTGCAAAATGGCGTCAAGACTGGCATCGCCGGCAGGCGGTGTGGAGGTCGGCGTGAGTACGCCGCCGGTGGAGCTATCATTCGGCACTAGTTACCTCCGCTGAGCGGGATCAGTTCGCAATGGGCGTCGACAAAGCCGCGGCCCCAATCGGAATAATCATTGACGTTGACGACGGTGTACTGCCGCCCTTTCCACGTCACCAGGTCCGCATCGCCACCCGCGCGGCCGTCGTCCAGACGGAAGCGCGTGTGGATGGTGATGCTGCCGTGCATCTGCGCGCCTTCGGCCGAGCGGTCCAGCGACTTACCGCCGGCGCTGGTCACGACGCCAGAGAAGCGGGAGATGGTTGGCTGGTTGATAGCGAGGCCATCGCCGCCCACGGTTTGCGCCTGCCGCGTGCAGGTAAGCTGGCGATACACGAAGTCCGGATCGAGGAGCACGTCGCTGACGTCAAGAAAGGGCATGGCTATTTAGACCCCCAGGGCCGCTGACCGATACAGTTGCTAGAAACGAATTCAGCTCCCGAGCATCCCTGTGGGTCATCGGAGCGACTTTGGCTGCTTGCTGCCGTATCGGTCATTTATCACGAACCACGTAAGTGATGGAATTTCTCAATTGTCCGGTGTCGATCAAGGGCTTGGTACCGCTTCGCCCACGGCGGCGCCGTGCGGCCAGCGTGCTTTCGGCCAGCGGCTGGAAGTCCTCCCCGGCCTGGAGCTTGGCACGTACCGCGTTCTGTGCCGTCAGGCCGGCCGAGTGTAGCGCCGTCTCAGCAGCAGATGCTTGGCCGCTGAGGGCAAGCTGCGCGCCCTTGCCCAGCTGCGCCGCGATGGGGACTTGCGCGTCCTTTACGCCCGGCACCAGAAACGGCCGCGGCGGGATGTTGTTCACCGGCGAACCGGTCTCCTGGATGTACCCGATGACCGCGTTACTGATCGGTTCATCGTCCCGTTCCGGAGCGCTCTCCGGAATCCCGACCAGCACATCTTTCCTGGCGAGCTGGCTGATGGACCGGATGATCTGCTGGACGCTATCTTTGGTGACTTTGACGCTCATGCAAACTATCGCACCGGGAGCAGCAGCGTTTGCGCCTTCACCTGCCCGCTGCGCAGCGTGACGAGGTTCTTCACGACGTACTTGGCTCCGGCGGCGCCGCCGCCCAGCCGCACGGTAGCGGTGGTCGTTGTGCTGCTCGCTGTGACTTGCGTGAGCGGAGCGGGCACTTCCCAGGTGCTCGCCGTGATCGGGTCCGTCGTGATGGCCAGGGACCAGTCGAGCTCGAAGTCTTCGACCGACTCGGCGTCCTTCGGATCTGCGTAAATCATAAATTCGTTGGCGCTCCACAGCCGCAGCGTTGTTTCGGCGGGCCAGAGCCGCTGCCAAAGCTCGGCCACATACAGGCGGACCGCTTCGGCGGCCTGCTCGACGCTCGTCGCAAACGCCTCCAACAGAGAAAGCGCCTCGGCGAACGTTCGCGCTGCCGACCGGCTTAGACTCTCGCCCAGGGCGACGGCGTCGCTGACGAAGCGGCTCGTGTTCCTCAGGAACGCCTCGGAGATCGTGAAGAGCTCTGCCGCTGCCTTGCCGGGCTGCCGGACAAGGGAATCGGCGAGCGTGAAAGCGTCGGCGAAGAGTTCAAATACCTGATGAGACGACTGCTTAAGGAACGTTTCGGCTAGCGCGAACCCCTCGGCCAATGTCCGGCCGGTGCGCTTGGCGAGGCTCTCGGCCAGAGCCAGGCTCTCGCCGATCGCCTTACCCGCTTGCCGGGCGAGGGCGTCGGCTAGGGCGAACGTCTCGCTCACCTTGCGCGTGGTGCGCTTCGCGAGGTTTTCCGAAAAAGGGAAAAGCTCACTGACGGCCTTCGCGGGCCTCCGGACGAGTGAATCCGTCAGCGTGAAGGCGTCGTTCAGGAACTCGTAAATGACATTGGAGGCCTGTTTGCCGATTGAATCGGCGAGCGTGAACGCTTCGCTGACGGCTCGGCTCGCGGTCCGCCCGATCCGTTCGGTAAGGGAGAAGCTCTCGCTCATCGCTTTCGCCGGCTTGCGAGTGATCGCATCGGTCACCGTCTTGGAATCCAGTACGAACTTGGCCGGGCCCTTGCGGAACGACTCGGCGGCCGGGATCGCTTCGAGCAGAGAGCGGCTGGTTTGCCGCGCCAGTAGGTCGTAGATCGTCGTCGAGTCCAGCACCGCCTTGAACGGCAGACGGGCGAGGGCTTCCAGGATCGTGAGCGTGTCGGCGAAAGCGCGCGTATAGATGTTGGTGCCGGGCGTTCCCTCCGGCCCTATTGCGAGGAGGGTCGAACCGGGCTTTTGGTTCGCGTAGGCGGCGGCGATGTAGGCTGCCGAGCGGGGCGAGGACGATAGCTGAATTTCGGCGAGCGAGCCGTTGAAGCAGAGCGAACCGTTCGTGTTCGCACCCATGACGAAGGAGAACGACGTGTCCGGCTTTATTGGGCCGGAGTAGCTCATACTGCCGTTCAGGACGCCGTTGAAGTAAAGGCTGATCGTCGCCCCGTCGTAGGTCATCACCGCGTAGGTCCACGATCCGACCGGGAGATTCACGCTTCCGTACACAGAGGCCTCATTGATGTCGGCTTGGATCTGAGTAGAAGTGCCGAAAACCCAGAAGCCGTAAGCGGCGGCACTGGAATTGACCGGCAATTTCCCGAAGGCGTTCGAATAGGAGACGGTCTGATTCTGCGGGTTCATCCAACCGGACAGGGTGACCGTGGACGGCGGATTCAGCGAGGCCGCGTCGGGCACGCTGATGTACTGCGAGTTCGCCGCTACAAAGGACGCACAGGAAGCGCCGATGCTCGCGTCCGAGTTCGAGGTCGCCCCATGGTTGGTTCCATTGTTCGCGTTAACGGTGGAGTCCGCGCCTAAGTTGGCCGGGTTGGACAAATGCCAGACACCGGCGAAGCTGCTCTCCCAGGCCGCCGTAGGTGTGGTTTGGCTCGTGGTGATATTCGCATTGCCGTACTGCAGATAGAGGACGGTGTCGGCGGTGCTCGAAATCGCGGGCGCCTGCACCCAGAGAACGATCGAACCGGCCGCCGGGTCGTACTTCTCGACTTCCCAGGAAAGCAGTTGTGTCCCGGCCTGGTCGCTGGTCAGCACGATGTCGAAGCCCGAGGCGCTCTGCACGTGGCCGCCGTTGGCGGTGCTCTTCAGCGTCGGGTCGCTGAACCGGACCAGGACGGGAAAATTCGTCTGCGCGGCGCTCAGTTGCGTGTGGTCGATCGTGATGGTGCGGTAGTGCGCAAAGGTCGGGGCGGCCGGTGCGGGCTTGAACGCCGCGACGAAGGCCTGCCAAGCGCCGGAACCAAATTGAGTGGCGGTCGCGGCGATCGCCCCGGCGGACGGCTGCACCAAATACTCGATGGCGACGAAATCATTGGCAGGTACCGTGAAGCCGGGTCCCGGCGTTTTAATGCCGGCCGAACAATAGCCGAAGACCAACTCGCCCGCAGCCGCGGTGGTGATCGATCCGCTCGACATGCTGGGCCCGCTGCCGGCCGCCGATGTTCCCGCATCGAACGGCGCGGCGGGCCAGCCGGTGGGCGATGCGAACTCGTGAAGATAGGCAAAGGTGGTATCGGCGTTGATCCCCGACGTCACGGTGACCGTGTTGGGCCCACTGCTGTTTGCGATGGCCCACCAGATGGCCGCCGTCCCGACAGTGCTGTCGGAGTAACTGGCGATTCGAGTGTAGGCGTTTCCGAGCGAGTCGGTCACACCTAAAGTCGTGACCGACTGGATTGCGGCGCCGACGATCACGAGCAGATTTCCCGCCGTAACGTTGCCTATGAAAGCAACCTGCAACGGAGAGTACCCGTTGTTTGCCTGGTTCTGAGTGAGGGTGATTGACATGCGCTAGAGCCCCGAAGGGCGAAGAAAAATCCCGGGCGGTTTAGCCCGAAAATTAAGTGGAGTACTTGTGCGTGACCTGGAGCAAAAAAAAAGCAGTACTAGCTTGCTTTTTGAAATCGGGTCCGCATCCCGATTTCCGCGTGAACAACTTTGTGGCAGGCCCGGCAAAGCGTCTGCCCGTTGTTCACGTCGTAGCGGAGTTCTGGATAGTCTCTGAAGGGCCGAACGCGATACCGCGCTCCACAGACCTCACAGGTGAGTGTTGCGGAAGAGCGGCCCCAGTTCCGCTCGCGGTTCCGCGCCATGCACGGACGCGAGCAGAAGCGCATGGAGCGGTACTTACTCCATCCGACCTTTTGCCGTCCATTCAGCGGCCTGGGAAAGACGGTATTGCACTCTTGGCAGCGGCGATCTTCGATGTAGCCCTTCGCCTTCGCGCGCTCGTCTGCTTGCCGCTGCTTCGTCGCGGCCATCTTGCTCCGCACGTCCTCGGGCATGCCACCCGTCCATCCCATCGTAATTACAAGTTAGCGATGAGTTGGCGCAATTGAAAGTACGTACCGTAAGGCTACGAAGAGTAGCGATGAGTCACAGTCAATGAATCCCCCGCAGCCACATTGACGGCCGCGAAGACCTGATGGGCGAGCAGGTTGCCGCCGCTGGTCGCGGTGTCGAAGATCCCTTCTTCGGTGACCGCAAAAGCGGCGGTGAAGGTCCAGCTTTTCACGAGCTGCGTCGTATCGTTCGATACCGTCGTTGTCACTTGGGTGGCTGTGGCCGCCCCGCGTGTTCCGCCGCCGGTGGTGATTTCGGCTTGCAACGCCGTGTCGGTCACGGCCGCCGCCGTGGTGCCGGTGCCGATCGCCAGATTCACGAAAGCCGCGTAACTGCCCTGCCCGCTCATCCGGGCGTTCGCTGCCGCATGGCCCACGTTGGTGATCAGGTTGTGATTGCGCAGCACGAGCTCGTGCGTTCCGGTTACGTGCGGAATCCGCACTTCGCACCCGGCCAGGCGCAGCAGCCGCCCGAGCAGGTTCTCTTGCCACAGGGGCTTCAATTGTCCATCGCTGCCGATCAGCATGATTTCGGTATTCGGCTCGCGGCACAGCAGTGCTTCAGCAAACATAGGTTCGGTCTCCGGTTTTGGTAAATGGGAATGCGTCAAGACCCCGAAGCGCAGTTCTGGGTCGACGCCGGGCCGCCTGGGCGGCGGTGAAAAGGAAGAAAAATTCGGGGTGAAAGGGTTTCGACCCAGAGGGCCACGCGAAAGCAACGTTGGCTGCAGGCAGCCGTATCGGTCTAGAGCTGGATGCCGCCCGCGCCGTTCAGCCGGCCGAGTTGGACGTACTGCACGCCGTAGCGCGTCAGCGCCCAAAAGCCGGCGCCGGTCAGAGTGGCGGCCGCGGTGTCGTAGCCGACGCTGACCTTGTCGACCGACTTGGAAGCCGTGGGGCCGGTCATTTGACCGGGCAGCCCACCGCTATCGACGGACGCCTGGTCGCGGGCGGCCAGCGCGAGGTGGTGAGCGGTTGCCAGCTCTAGGCCGAGATCGGCCAAAGTGCCCCAGCGGTCGGTATTGACCAAAGAGGTGGCCACCGTCTGCCAGAAGGCGATGAGCGAATCGGGATACTGCTCCGGGTCGGAAAACTCGGGGAAGTCGGCGCGAAATTGATCTGGTGTCATGCGGGCTGGCCGTCGATGGGCGTTTTATTGTTGCTCGGGAGGTGATGCGGAGTCACTTCCCCTTCGGTTTCTTGGCGGTAGTAGACCCCAAGGGCTGCTCGGGGCCTAATTCGCCTGCTTGAGGCGGTGTCGGTCCAGAGGGTTCCGGTACGGCTTCTTCTTCGGCGGCTTGCGCGTTGACGGCCGCTTCCGCTCCCGGCGTTTCGGCCGGCGGCGGTTCCGAGGGAGGCGCAGGAGCAGCTTCGGCCGCCGCTATCGGCTTCGAATGCGCCTGCGTGTACCAGTGATTGGCGATTTCGTCTTCAACCTCGTGCATACCCTTCTTGAACGCACGCTTGGTGTGATCGTCCAGGGTGAGCACGAAGTCTTCGAAGACGTTGATGGTTTTCATGCAGACCAGCGTAAGCGATGCCGGTCTGCATGGTTACTAGATGCCGTCGGCGTAGCCGGCGGTCTCGGGATACACGAACTCGACCACGCCCAGCCGGCCGAAGTAGGTGGTGAGCTGGTAGATGGAGCGGTATTCGAGCGGTGTGCGCTGCAGCGGAACGAGCGGGTAGCGCACACGCGATTTGTCGTTGGTGTAGGCCACCATGCGGTCGGCGCCGGCGGCGCCGTTGCCGGCCAGCCATTTCAGCGGCTGGATGTTCAACGGGCGGCCGTTGATCGAGTTGGAAAGCGAGTTGTCCTTGAGGTACTGCAGGACGCTCATATTGCCGGCGTTCGACACCTTCGCGGAAACCAGCAATGCGAACTGCACCGGAGGCAGACGCAGCTCGCTCGGGCAGACGGCCCAGCCGGAGCTGGCCCACACGCTTTGCAGCAGGCTATTCACGTCGGCCAGAATTTGCGTCGGGCCCACGTTGCCGGTGGTGTCGTCGGTCAGCTTCTGCGCCCAAGTGGTGTGGGCGTTCGCATTGGCGACGACGTTGGTGGCGTTTACTTTCGTGCTGTTGATGAGACCCTTCACGCCCACCGTGCTGTCACCCGTATAGACCATCCCATCGATGTCCATCTGGTGCTTCAGCTTGATCGCGTCGAACTTCTGCTGATCGACGGGGCGGCCGAGGCGCTGCGCGCTCTCCAGCTCGGGGATCGTATAGGAAAGCTCCATGCCCCACAAGTAGAGGGATTGAGCCGTCTTGCCGATATCCAGCGATACGCCGGAAATGGCGTTCGAGTCCTTGCCGATGAAGTTCTTGCCGGCCGGGCTAATGCCGCCGGCGGCAGCGAAGGTCGAGTTCGTGAAGCTGGACGTTTCATCCGCAATCGTCACGTCTTCGCGCAATTGGATGTCGCGGCTCCAGGTCACGCTGACCAGGGGCTCGTGCATGGCCGGATCGAGCCGTTCGAGCTCGCCGATGAGGAAGGCGCCTGTCGAATCGATCGTGCGCCGGTCGTAAGTTTGAAAAGGCATTGTTTCTTTGGTTCCTTTGTTGGTGTGTTACTTAGGCGCAGGCCTAGATGTTGAACGCGATCTCCACGTTGCCATTGGCGTCTGCCGGCCCCGTGAAGTAAGCGTTTGCCATCGCGAAGGTGTTGGCCGAGTCGGCCGCCGCTTCAATACCGCCGATGATGGTGTTGCCACCGTTGGCCACCGTGCGGACGTAGACGGCGCCGTTCTTGGCGGCGGCCGTCGCGCCGTTGAGCTGCACGGTCATATAGCCGCGCTTCAGGACGCTGCAGATCCCGGAAACGGGCGCCGTGGACGTGCCGATCGGGTCTGTGCCGCTATTGGTCGGGTAAGGCCGCACGTACATCGCGTACACGCTGCTGGCGGCGTCACCGGCCATGATCTTGCGGACGCTCTTCGATGTTGCGTCGATCGCCACCGGCACGCCGTAGACGGTCGGGTAATTGGTTGTGTCCAGCAACTGCGCCTCGACGGTCGCGGTGGATGAACGGTTGATAGCGCCGGGGATACCGGCGGGCATCCGAAATTGGAATGCGTTAGACATGGTTTTGCTTGTCTCCTCTTCTTGTTGGCGGAGCCGCGTATGACCCATAGGGCCGCTCGAAAGCGACTTCGCTCCGAGTGGCCGTATCGGTCACTACTTGCGGCTCCAGAACTCGGCAGCCCGCCGGTTCATGTCGGAAATGGTGGTTGCGATGCCCGCCGCGGTTTTCCCGCCGTCGAACGTCACTTTGGTTTGCGCGTTGTTCTCACGGCGCACGATTTCGCTGGCGCCGATGAAGGCAGCGTTCAGCGCATCGCAGGTGAGCTTGTGAAGGTTGCGGCCAGCGACCAGCGGAGCCACGGCATCGCGTGTCTTCGGATTGGCGTAAGCGGCTTCGAGCGCTTTGCGGCGCATGGCGCACAGGCTGTCGCGGGTCTTGGCCGGATCGGCCGCCGCGTCTGCCGTGGCGAATGCCATGCCGGGAGAAAGGATCTCGACGCGGGCACGCACGTCCTGTACTTCAACGGCCAGGGAAGCGGAGTCGGATGTTTTGCCGGATTCTTCTTCCTCGCGCTTCTTCTTTTCCTCGTCGCTTTCCTCGCCGTCGTCCTTTGAACGCTTGTCGGTAGTTTCGAGGGCTGCGACACGGTTGCTCAGGTCGCTCAGCGCATCGGCCACCTTGCTCAAGGCGTCAGCGGTTTTGCCGGCTTCTTCCTCTTCGCGCTTTTTCTTCTCTTCGTCGGTCTCCTCGGCTTCAGCGTCTTTCACGCTCTCTTCGAGTGCCTTCTCCAGTTCGGCCTCGTCGCGGGCCTTAAACGCCGCGCGCAGCCGGTCGATCCATTTCGTTTTCTTCATAGCTTTGTCTCCAATTGCGCAGCGGGAACCGCAGCGTCCTTTTTCGACCAGGGCGACGTGATTGCCGACGATGTTCATCTGGCGTCCGCGCCCCGGTTCGATCTGTTCGTAGCCGGCGTCGTAGCCGCAGCTCACCTCGCGTAAGCCGGCCCGCACCTGCTTGATGGCGTCCGCGTCGGTGATGAGCAGATCGGCCAGCAGTAAGTCGTCTTCGATGTTCGAGCCGCGGCGCACGTTCTGCACGATGCCTTTGGCGAGCCGCGACCAGTTCTCCGGCGACACGTCCTCGCTCGGATGATCGAGCGTGACGGGCTTGCCTTCGAAGGAGGCGATCGTCCGCGGATCGAAGACATCCTCCGGCAGCCGTTCCACGCGGATGAGGCCATCGACCGCATCCACCGGCACTTCTCCGGCGGCGTACAGCATCGTGCCGATCCGCGCGATCGGCACGTCTTTGGCGAGCAGAAAGCCTTCGGGGGTCAGCTCCTGCTTGGAGCTGAGAATTTGAGTGGTGTAGTAGCGCATGTTCTGTTTCGCCCGGTTAGCATGGGGAAAACGTGCGAAAGTCGCTGCTGACCGATACGGCCCCAAGAAACCAAAGTCATTCCCGAGCAGCCCTGGGGGTCCTGACCGATACGGCCAATCGAAGAGAACGGCTCCGATCTACCCTAGGGGTCCTCATTCTTCCCGCCGTCAATTTGGCTGTCGTTGCCGGAGCATTCACCGGGATGTTCGTCACGCGCAACTTCTGGATTGCCGTCCTTGCCGTCGGCGTGTTGTTTGCCGAATTTTGCTTCCTGTGGCGGCGGGTGGGTCGTAATCTCGCACGCGAAGGGTTGTTAGGTCAGGCGCCGCGCGGCGCGCGGATCATTCCGGAATCACCGACTCGGGATAGCACCGGCAGTTCGGCAGGCAGCCCGCGTGCCCGGTGAGATTGTCGATGGTCGGCGGCTCATCCCAGCGCACGAACTTGCCGTTCATGTGGCGATGCGATTCGCGGACGTCGGAATCGCCGGAGGTGCGCCAGACGTAGCCTTCCGAGCCCACGTGCCGGGCACGCGCCTGCGTCAGCGTCGAGGCGGTGCGCGACACTTCCGTGCGCGCAATGGTGTTGGCCCGGCTTTGCGCGACTTCGCCCGAGCGCATGATCTCTTGGGCGATCACGCTCGCCCGGGTGCTGTTCTCCAGCCCTTCCAGCGTCAGCTTGCGGACGCGTTCCGCCGCCTCGCGCGGAATACTCTTGATGAGCCCGGTTTGGCGTGCGAGCAGTTCCCGCATGGTTTGTCCGGTGGGGGCGTTGGCGACTTCTTCCCGTAGTCCGCGCGATAGTTCGCGCGTGGCGGCCGCCCAAGCCTGTTCGTCGCGTTGATTGACGGCCGCCAGCATCTGCGAAGCCGTGGACTTGGCCCAGCCGTCGAGCGCCTCGGAGTACTTCTCCAGGATCTGCGCGATGGTGGGCACGATAGACGGATCGTCCGGCGGGAAGCCGCCGATGATCGAGCCGACGTGCTTGGCGATCTGCCGGAGCTGCCGCGCATAGCGCAGCTCGGTGCCACGCACCTGCGGCGCATTGCGCTTACGATGCTTCGACGGTTTGCGGCTCGGCATTCATTAAGTCGCCTTCAGGTGCGGGCGGCGGCTCTTCCTCCGCCTCTTCGATGTCCTCGTCCGTGATGTTCGAGAACACGCCGGTGATGCGGCTGGACTGCCGCAGCTCCTTCAGCGCGGTGGCGCGGTCGATGATGCCGCCGCCTTCCACCTTGCTCACCGCGTCGGCGATGGTGTTCGCCACGGTGGCCTTCTCGGCTTCGGTGAGCTGCCAGAGCGGCCGGAACGTGAAGTCCGTTCCTTCCGGCACAGGCTTGCCGAACAGCGACAGATGAGACACCTGCAGCAGCGTGTACACGCCGGTCCGCAAGCGCCGTTCCTGCTGCTGGGCGATGCCGTCGTAGTAGTTCCGCAGATCGCCTTCGCCGGTCGAATTGAGCCCGGCCGGACTCTGCCCGAACAGCCGCGTCAGCGGAATGTCCAGGGCGCCGGAAAGCTGCTGCGCAAACTGCAGGAGCACGGTGTCCAGGCCGCCGAACTGATAAGCGTGCGCCTCGAACTCGTCTTCGGAGTCCATGAGGGTCATGCCCTCGTTGGTCTGGGTGGATCGAATGAAGTCGATCTGTTTGACCAGGCCTTCCAGCGCTGGGCCGCCGGCGGCGATGATGTCGCGGAGCCCTTTGACCTTGTAGGTGCGGAGGTGCGCTTTGTAAACCAGTTGGGCCGCGCCCTGCGTCGTCGAGTCGAACGCCAGCAGGCGGTCAAACAAGCGTTCGATGACCGACTGGCCCCACAACATCTCGGCGATGCGCTGGAAGTAGGGCAGGTCCTGGCCTTCCATGCGAATGACGCGCGAGTAGTGAATGCGCGTCGAGCCCTGCAGCGGCATGCCCGAGCCGCCGGTCATGGCGTAGTATTGCGGTTTGCCCAAGTCGGGGCCGAGTTCGGTGACCAGGTTGGTGAGGTCCGGCTGCACCATCCAGCGATCCAGGACCAGCAGTCCTTTGAAAGAATCGCGCCCGACCGTTTCGATCCGCAGCGGCGTCTGAAAGTTCTGCCCGTCGATCAGCAGCACCGCGATCGCGCCGCCGTATAGCCTGGCCCACTTGATGGTGTCGGCGATGGCGTCCCACAGCTTCAGCCGCTTCCAGAGCGCCATCAGCGCGTCGATATCGCTCGGGTCCATCACCGAGTTGACCTCGATACCGCGCTTGGTCATGTCCTCGGCCACGCTGTCCACGGCCTTCCCGCAGATCCAGGAGGACCGGTACATGGCTTCTACCTGAAAGCGGTTGCGGCTTAAATAGTCGATGCCGTAGCTACCGCCGTCGGATACATTGCCGGTGCCGTAGCCGATGCGCGCCGAGAAGTTCTGGAACGAGTCCTTCGTCGGCGCGGCGGCGCGGGCGTTCGGCCGCAGCGCTTTCGAGGAGCGCGGCGATGGCGTTTTCTTTGACATTGTTCTGCGGTTTTACTAGACACCTATACGGCAATGCCGTATAATTGAGTTATGAAGGTGAGAGACGTGATTCGGATTGTGGAGGAGGACGGATGGCGGTTCCGCTCGCAAAAGGGGAGCCATCGCCACTTCGTTCACCCGACGAAGCCGGGCCGCGTGACGATCCCCGTCACCCGCATGAATAAAGACCTACATCCCAAGACGGCGGCATCGATTCTTCACCAGGCGCAATTGGAAAAACCAAAGAAAGAGGACAGCTAGATGCAGTATCAATACGCCATCGTGATCGAGAAGGCGCCAGGGAGCAATTACAGCGCCTACGTGCCCGACCTCCCAGGGTGTGTCTCGGTGGGCGACACGCTAGAGGAGCTTAAACGGATGATTCAGGAGGCCATCGAACTTCATATCGAAGCATTGCGGGAAGATGGGCTGCCGGTCCCGGAACCCTCTACGGAGGTCGCCGTAGTCGAGGTCGCGGCGTGAAGAAGCGCCGGAGCCTGGAGGACATCGACGTCCGCGCCGTGCGGGAGAAATCGGGCCTCTCGCAAGCGGACTTTGCCTTCCGCTACGGCTTCAATCCGCGCACTTTGCAGGATTGGGAACAGGGCCGGCGAAAGCCCGACTGCGCGCACCGCGCATATCTGGCGGTCATTGACCGCATTCCGTCAATCGTGGAGGATGCGCTGCAGAGCGCCTAGCTTCTTACAGCTTGGCCCAAACGCCCAAGCCGCCTCTTCTTTGGATATACCCGTCCAGCGAGTAGCGTAAGGCGTCGAATCCGTGGTTATGCTTGTCCACGATAATCGGCAGGATCTCGCCGGTTTTGGGATCCACTTTGTAGCGATAGAGCCGCCGCTCCTGCTGCATGTTCTTGCAGCGTTCGTGAATGACGATCTGCTCAAAGCCCTTCAGGTGCGCGATGCCGTCCTCAACGCTGCCCGGCCACTTGTCCGCGGCCGAGATGTTGAATCCGGCCCGGCGCATGTAGGAGATGGTTTCCGGTCGCGCGCCGTCCGCTTTGATCGGCCACGCCCGCGTGCCGGGTATCGAGTCGAACAGTTGCGACAGCTCGTCGATTTCGACGCCGAAGCCGAACGCTTCCTGGTCGATGAAGAGCTTCTTGCCTACGATGAAGGACCGCACCAACGCCGTGGGATCGGCGGCGAAGCCCCAGTCCGCCCCGTAAAAGAAGCGGACGCCTTCTGCCGGCGTCTCGAACGCTTCCACGCTCGTGCGCTTGCCGAAGATCACCGCATCGGTGATGGTGCGCGGATGACCGTTCCAGATGTGATCGTAAGCCTCCTGGTCGATGGACTGGAGGTAGCGGCGCTCGGCGTCCAGCGTGGGCGGGAACCAGGGATTGTCCTCCCAGTTCACCGTCTGCACGATGGCGCCGGGCGGCGGCTTCACGACGAAGCGCTGATAGGTCGGATCGCTTTCCTCGCCGGGGTTGAAGCTAATCCAGATCCGCGAGCCCTGCTTGCGGATGGTCGGGATCAGGATGTCCCAGGATTCGTTGGAAACGCTCTGCGCTTCCTCCACCCAGCAAATATCGACGCCTTCGAGCGACTTGATTTCCTGGATCGACTTGCGCAGGCCCTTGAAGATGAACAGCGAGCCGGTGTTGCTGGTGATCGCCGATTCGGTGATCTTGAACCGGCGCTGCAGGCCGAGATTCCAGATTTGATCCTGCAGCAGCCGGTGGACCGAGTCGGCGATGGAGCTTTGGTACTCGCGGGCGCATAGGATGCGCAGCGGCTTTGCGGCCGCCAGCATCACCAGCGCCCGCGCAATAGTCCACGACTTGGCGCCGCCGCGCCCGCCCTTCAGAACTACGTAGCGTGAGCTGCCAAAGAGGCATTCGAACTTTTCCGGTAGGTCGATGTCGCCTTCACGCCGCTTCGTCTTTTTTCTTGGCGCTGACGAAATTGACATTGATTTTCAGCGGCCCGGCGTCTGCCGCGACCGAGTGCTCGGAGGACAGCCGGTCGGACTGGCCGAGGCGCTGCTTACCGAGCCAGATCAGCATCGTCTTGTCGCCCTTCAGCGCGAGCTTCATTTGCTGGCGGCGCAGCGACAGGTTGGCCCGGGCCTCGCCGCGTTCCATCGCGGCCCGGAATTCCTGCCGCCTGCGCCGCAGCTCAATCAGGCGTTCGGAGACGCCGAAGTGCGCCGCGATCTCGCGGTTGGTGCAGCCCAGCTCGCACAGCGATTCAAGCTCACCGAGGTCGATCTCCACAGGTGGCCGGCCGCGTCCGCGCTTAGAATGCTCGTCCTCTGCCATTGCCGTTACTGTCCTTACTTCTTTCGCTCTTCGGCGCTTGCAAGCGTTCCGCTGGTAAGCGATTAATGTGATCGCGGGGCAACAAGCCCTCGGAAACGAGAACCTACAAAATGAAAACCTTCACCTTGACGCCGGACCTGCAAATCACGGCTTACGCATCGGAGCGCGCAGCGGCGTCCAGCGGAGACGCTTTCTTCGTATGCGCCACAGAACTGGATGCCCTGCTGAACTCGACGGGGATTAATCCGGTCGAGCTTTGGAACAGCCTGCCGGGCGTGACGCCGGTCAATAGGTTCATGACCCGCCAGAGCGGGGTCGCCCGGATCTGGAACCAACTCCAGAGCCTGGAAGCCGTACCGGAGCCGGTCGAAGAAACGGCCGACGTTGCGCCGGAAACGGCGCGTGTTCCGCGCGAGGGCTCGAAGCAGGCCCAGGTATTAGAACTCCTGAAGCGGCCGGGCGGGGCAACGCTGGACGCGATCATGGCCGCCACCGATTGGCAGAAGCACACGGTGCGCGGATTCATCGCGGGCGCGGCGCAGAAGAAGCTGGGTCTGAAGATCGAGAGCTTCAAGAACGAAGGCGGCTTCCGTACTTACCGGGTGGTCGCGTAGCAGGAAGGCGAAGCCGACGACAGCGCCGGCGCCAAGCGCGAACTCGACGTGGTGCTGGCCGAGCAAAACTGGCACAATAGCGAAATGGACGAGCTAGAAACGTCGCGAGCCATCAACAGCGCCCGCGTCAACGATGGGGCGGGCACGCAGATGCAAAGCTTCACGGTGCACGTTCGCTCCGGCGGAGCGTTCGAAGATCTGGTCATTAAGGCGCGCTCGGTCGAAGAAGCGATCGCTGAAGCGAAGCGCATCACGACGATACCGAACAAGAGCTGGGCCCGCTACGTGGTTTAGGCGGCCAGCGGCAGCGCCGCGCGATCCGCGAACAGCGTGCCGTCCTCATGCACGGCTTGCTTGCCGGTAAAGGCCTCCCACCGTTTCACAATCACGTCGACGTATTTCGGATCCAGTTCAATCAGCCGCGCCTGCCGCGCCGTCTTCTCGCACGCGATCAGCGTGGAGCCGGAGCCGCCGAATAGGTCCAGCACGATGTTGCCTGCCTGACTACTGTTGCCAATGGGGTACTCGATCAGGTCGATGGGCTTCATGGTCGGGTGCTCCCCGCTGCGCGATGGCCGGTCGAAGTTCCAAACCGTGGTTTGCTTGCGGTCGGTGTACCAACGATGGGCCGCCGTGGGCTTCCAGCCGTACAACACGGGCTCGTGCTGCCAGTGATAGTCCTGGCGGCCCATGACCATGCTTTGCTTTACCCAAATGCAGCACTGCGCCAATTTCCAGCCAGCGGCCACCAGGGCCTGCCGGAAGTTCGCGCCTTCCGAGTCGGCGTGGAACACGTAGATGCCAGCGCCGTCGCCCGCGACGGCAAAGAGATTGGTATAGACGGCCAGCAGGAACTGGAAGAAGCTCTCGCCCGACATGCTGTCGTTCTGAATCGTGAGGGCGTCCTTCGTTTTACCCTTGTAGGCAACGTTGTAGGGAGGATCGGTCACGACCAGATCAGCGGTCTCACCGTCCATCACGCGCTCCACGTCGCTAAGGACGGTCGAGTCGCCGCACAGCACCCGGTGGTTGCCGAGGATCCACAGATCGCCGGGAACCGACACCGGCACTGCCGGTGGCTCGGGCGCGTCGTCGGGATCGGTGAGGCCTTCCTTCGTGCCGTGCTGGAACGCCAGCAGCGATTTGCACTCGTCCACGTCGAACGCCGTGAGCTTCAGATCGTAGCCGTCCAGCTTCAGTTCTTCCAGCTCCAGGCTGAGCAGCGACTTGTCCCACTCGGCCTCTTCGTTGGAGCGGTTGTCGGCCAGCCGGTACGCGCGGATTTGCGCCGGCGTTAGATCGCGCGCCACAACGACCGGACCTTCGGTCCAGCCCAGCTTCAGTGCGGCCTCGCGGCGCGTGTGGCCTACGACCAGCACGCCCTCGGAGTCGACCACCATCGGCTGCTTCCAGCCGAATTCCTTCAGCGAGGAGGCGACCTTGTCGATCGCCTTCAGGTTCTTGCGTGGGTTGCGGGCGTACGGGATCACCCGTTCTAGCGGCCAGATTTCGATGTTCATTGTTGGGTTAAGCTGCTTCACGCAGCGCAAGCGATTGCGGCGTGCTCAAAAGCCGTTCTAAGGCGGCGGTATGCGTAAGCAGCCACCAGCGGTACGACACCGTTGCCAAGGGCTCGCAGCCGGTCCACCCGAGCGGTGTCCCCATTAAGCTCTCCACGAATAGCGGGTTCAATTTCGGGCCACTCTTCGAGCACGTCGCGCCAGGCGTCGAGGTCGGCGGGTCCAGGGGGAAAGAGGAGACTGCTTCGCACAGCGGCCGCGCGTTGCGCTTTGCTACGGCTCCCGTCACGCTGCTGCGGTGGTCGCCCGAGACCGGCGTCGGCCACTGCCGTGCCGTTTCCTGCAAGTCCAGGCCGCCCGAGCCGCGAGCCACTCGCGTCGCTTTCGATTCGGGGCCGCCCGTACACGTGCGGGGCGTCGGCCAGAAGCGCGCCTGCTGGTCGAGTCCCGGTTCGTCCTTGCGATCGCCGCCGCGCGATCGGAATGAGTCGGTCGCCGGCGTCTGCCAGCGCGTCACCTGCTTGTGAAATTCCCCGCCGCCGCCGTCCGCGTTGTTCTGCAGGCCATGCGGCGTCTTCCACATCCGCGTGGCACCCGTCAGCGAATCGGTCGCTCCCGGATGGTTGCCGCAGCTCTCCGCATCTTCCGCTCTCGCGGTGGGCCAGCGCGAAGAGTCGCTCGCGCCGATGCGGTGCGCCAACTTCCTCCGCTGTAAACAATCCCGCCGCAACGCGGTAACCCATCGCTCGTAGCTTTTGGGCGACTTCGCGAAATCCCAATCGCAAGTGTCCGCCGACGTTTTCGAGGAAGACCCACTCGGGCTCGACTTCGCCGATGATGCGAGCGACTTCCGGGAACAGGTGCCGGGGGTCTCGCTGGCCGCGCCGCTTACCGGCGAGGCTGAATGGCTGGCACGGATAGCCCGCAGTAATGAAATCCACGACTCCACGCCATGGGCGGCCGTCGAAGGTTCGTAGGTCGCTCCAAATAGGCGCCGGGTCCAGGCTGCGGTCAGCAAAGCGCGCCGCCAGGAGGGCTGCGACAGTAGCTTCCCTTTCCACGTAACAGACGGTGTGAGTAGAAGGGTCAGCGAGTCGGAGGCCCATGTCAATGCCGGCGTATCCGGCACAGAGCGACAGGACGTTGGTAGATAGAGCCACATTCACGATGGGGGGTTCAGGCGGCGAGCGGCTGCGGATTTAATTCGCTTTCGCTCTTTATATAGGGCACCGAAGAAATTCCTTCGGCCGGGGCGCGCAGGCCGGTGCGCAGCAGCATCGTGCGGACGCTGCTGGCATACCAGGCGCCGCCGGTGGGCGTCTTCAAGCCCAGCTGGTTCATCTGCTCCGCCATCTGGCGGAGCGTGAGGCCTTCGCTGAGGAAGTTCTCGATGATCGCCTTGATGCTGGTGCTGGTCGGGGGCCGCTTGCGCGCGGCCGTCGCCCGGCCGATGGACTCCTGCCATTTCGGGTTGCCCAGCTTGGAAAACTTGCGTCCGCTGCGCTTGCTGATCCGGAAGCCGTTACGTTCGATTTCTTGATTTACCTGCTCCAGCCCGGCTGCCGTTCGCTGCGAGATCATCTCTCGCTCGTGCTCCGCCATCGCCGCCATGATGTGCAGCGTGAGCTTGTTAGCGCTCGGCATGTCGCAGGCGACGAAGTCGGCGGCCGCCTCCATCAGTCCGGAAATGAAATGGACGTTGCGGGCCAGGCGGTCGAGCTTGGCGATGCAAAGGGTCGCGCCCTTGCGCTTGCTCTCGGCGATCGCCGCCGCCAGTTGCGGGCGGTTAGTGTGCCGCTTGCCGCTCTCTGCCTCGGTGTATTCGGCCACCAAGGAGGCCTGCGCGCCCACGCTCTGGATGAAACGGGCCACTGCCGATCGCTGGGCCTCTAATCCAAGGCCGCTTTCGGCCTGTTTATCGGTGGAAACGCGGTAGTACGCCACGAACGGGCGGCTCGGATCGCCTGATTTCGGCGTGTTTTTGCGTGTTCTAGGCATGCCGTTAACCGAAACGTTCGTTTCGTTCGAGTACGCGGGTTTTTTAGGCGGCCAGGCTGGCCGGCGGCTCCCGGAACCAGGTCTGTTCCTGGAGCCGCCGCGCCAGCAGTCCCGCTAAAACCTTGCCGCCGGCCTTGGACCAGCGGGGAAACTCGGCCGCCGCTCCGTCCAGGTCCCCTGCCTTCAATTTGGCGAGCAGGGTCGAGTGCGCCAGCGAGGATCGGCCCAGGTTGTATTCGAAGTCGACCAGCGCGTCCAGTTCACCCTGGGTGAGCGGCACCCGGGCGAGCTGCTGGACGTCATACGCGCAAACTGCCAAGCGAGCCCGCAAACGGGCGTCCGCTTCAGCAAGCGTGACGACATCGCCCGGTTTGACGTTCCGACCCCCAGGGCCGGTCGAAGAGGCATCGCCTAAAGAGCCGTTTCGGTCAAAGGTCTCGCCGTAACCGATGGTCCAGACGCCCACCGCGTCGCGATAGGCTTGCGCCCGGAAGCCCTCAGCCTGTTTAATGGCCGCGATACAGCGCTCGGAGGCGTTCATGATTGTGAAATTCCGAAACACAGAGCTTGTACAGCCGGTTCGGCGAAATCTTGAGGGAGACTCGCTCCAGGTAACCGAAGCAGCGCTGCAGCACCCAGAGCGCCAGCTCCGAGCAGTACCAGTCCGAGTTCGGCCCGTCGCCGATAAACGGCGCAATAAAACGGTAGAGCCCGCGCCACTTGAACGCCGAGCCCTCCAGCACCGCGCAGAAGCACCGCGCGACGCGTTCCTGATCGGGAGTGGATGGAATCGGGAGATAATCCCATCCCTCGCCGTGTGGTTCATGATTGAACCGCACACCGGCCGGCACCCGCCCTGAGGCAGAGAAGCGAGCGCCGTCGGTGAAGACTAATTCCACGTGGCTATAGGGTCCGCGCGTGAGAACGCGGATCGTCCTCGTGATCCAGTCGCCTGGACCCCTGTAAAAGGCCAGTCGCACACGTCACCGGGCCACAAATTTGAGTGCCGCTTCGAAGACGACCAGGCCGCCGAGAATGTAGTTCAGCTTCCGCTCGGCCGTCTCTTGCCGTGCCTCGCTCTTGTCCTGCCGCACTTCGATCCGCGCGACGCGTTCGGCATCGGCCTTCGCCTTCAGTTCTTCTTTGATTTCGAGAGAGTCCTGTTGCAGCGTTTCTGTCCGTGCGTCGATTCGCACCAGCAAATCATGGTCATTCAATTGTGCGGGCATCGCGGCGTCCTTTGGGTCAAAAAAAGAGGCGCGCCTGGACTCTCAACCAAGCGCGCCGTAAAAGCGAAATGCGGAATTATCGTAGCGAGTTCTATGCAGCGGTGGCGAGCGGAACGCACAGCGAGCAGCGTTCGAGCGGCAGCAAAGCCGCCGGCCGCTCTGACCCAAAGGGCTGCTTGCAGGCAACGTCGGCTGCTAGTGGCCGTATCGGTCCATGCTTCTTGTTCACGCCGCCGAAGTACTCATCGAGCGGAAACAGCGCGTGCGGCTCCACTTCGCGGAACGCGCGGCCAAGTTTCTGCTGGATACGGTAGACCTCGTGAAAGAACTCGCCGCGGGGGAGTTTCAGCTTGCGGCAGCAGAGATGATGATCCGCGCCGAGCAGGAAATGGTATTTGAAGACGCGGTAGGCGAGCGTCCCTTCGCCGATGACCCCTAGGGATGCTCGAGAGCGACTTTGGCTGCTAGAGGACGTATCGTTCAGAACCCGCTTGGAGACCAGCACGAAATCGGCCATGTACTCTTGGTCGCGGAATCCGTAAGTCTGCTGGCGGCGGTTGCGCGAGCTGTAATTATCGGTGTAGTGGCTGCGGCTGAATTGCTTGCCCTCCACGCACCGTTCGAAACGCGCGTAGCAGGCGCGGAAGATCGCCCGCTCGACGCAGTGGCAGGGGCGGAACTTCGCGCCGTAGGATTGAATGAGCCCGAGTCCGAAGCAGTGCACGCACGCTTGCTTGGCGAGCGCGAGCGTTTCCGATTGCGTCCAGTTCATGACCGATACGGCTCCTGACCGATACGGCAGCAATCAGCCAAAGTTGACTGCGAGCAGCCCTTTGGGTCCTTGTGGCCAAAGTCGTTTCTATTAGCCCTGTGGGTCATTAGGCCACCCTTCTTTCCGAGTCGAACTCAATGGGACGCGCCGTTGCTTTCTGCTTTCGGCTGGTATCGATGGATACCACCTTGGCCGGTTTGGCCATGCAGCTCAACGGGACGGCACGGAAGACCGCGCGGACGAACAGCTCGGCATCTTCCACATCGTCCGGCGATTCGCCGAACATCGCGGCGAGCGCCCGCTCGTCGCGGATCAATCGACGGTACTTCCAGGCCATGTGGCCGCTCGGCAGATGTTCGTTGAAACTGTATTTGGTGCCCATGTGCGCCGTCGTTCGGATCGGATTGGCTCCATCGGTGGGGCGAAAATGCGCAATCACTATGCGGCCGTGACGGTTCCGTTGAACGGCCACCAGGTTCAGTCGTTCCAGTCGCTCGATGGCTTCGAGCGTGTAGCGGCGCAAACGTCGTCCGTCAGAAGCGTAAGTAGGCACAGTGGTGTCGGTCGCCATTTCCTCGGTCCAAACAGACCCATAGGGCCCTTTGAGCACGATTCGCTCGTAGGAACCGTTTCGGTCCAGGGGGCTCAAAAGGCCCCGCCGGATGGGCGGGGAGAGCAAAGCGGCTTGCCGCTTCGCGGTCGATGGATTAGCGTCGCTCGGTTCACGACGGCGACCGGTGGGGTCTACACGAGTATGGTGTGCGGAGAGAAAGAAATTCTAGCGTTTGTCCGATAAAGTACGCTTCTGGCGGATAATGCCCTTTGAGTATGACCACTACAGTGGGGATGGTTATTCTCGGCCCCAAAGAAGTCGCCGCCCGGCTCGGCTGCAGCGTCCGCACCGTGACCCGGATACTCAAGCAGGGCGCACTGGTCGGCTGGCAGATCGGCCCTAAGCAATGGCGCATCACGGAGGCCCACCTGGAACTCTACATCACCGAGTCTATCCGGCGCCAGCGGGAGCAGCTCGGCTTTCTCAATCCTAAACCAACTACACCGGGCTTATCGGTCACCGGACGCGATCTTCCGCCGGAAGCTTCTTTGTTGGGGCCGATTCGCACCCGCAAGCTCGCTTAAGCGTTTTTAATCCGGAGAAATCGCGTGTTCGGCCGATAAGACCAGGCGCGGCTCGTCACTCCTTCTGTGTGGACACCTGTCAAGCCCTTCTGGAAGATCTCACGGCGCGCGAGCGCCAGGTGCTGCTCCTGCTGATGGCCGAGCTGAGCCAGAACGAAATCGCGCACGAGCTGGGCATCGCGGACAAGACCGTGCATACCTACAAAACGACCCTGATGTATAAGCTCGGTGTTTCGAGCAACGTCGGGCTGGTGCGTCGGGCGATCGCGTGCGGGCTCTAAAGGCCGCCTATTCACGGAACAGGATCGGCTCTAAAATGAGGCGGGACACCTGCCAGGCTTCCATTTCTTTGCCGTCGTGAAACAGGCGGCACTCGCCGGCGGCATTCAACGCCGGGACCAGCAAGGTATTTTTAATCTGAAGTTCCGCCGTGTGCGTATCGTCTCCGGTGCGCAGGATGAACTGCCTGCTCTGTTTTTCCAAAGCGGCCCATGGCCCTTTCCCGTAGCTCATCGTCCGGCTGATGACCAGAGACACGCCCTCTTCGCTCACCTGGACGCGGCCGTCCACTCCCGGACGCTTCTGCCAGGCGGCAACATCCACCTTCAGCCGCTCGCGTAACACGAGCCAGGCGTGTTCGGCCGAGCATTCAAATCGCGCCGCAATCCAATCCATGAAGGTTCCTCTTCTTTAGAGTCCGTCCGCGCCCTCTTTCTTCGCGCGCTCGCTGCGTTCGCTCCGGCGTTTCTAGCTCACCTTCTCCTCCAAATGCTTCAGGCGCGCATCCATCACGCCCTCGACGCGGAGCAGGGCTTCGTGTTGCGCTTCAAACTTGGCATCGAGATAGCGGAACAAATTCTCAAAGCGTTGGTCCACGCCGACAAACCGCTGATTCATCTCGTTGCGTAATTGGTCTAGCTGCCGGTTGTTCAGCAGGATGCCCACCAGCACCGCGAGAGTCGGGATGCTGACCGAAAGGGCGACTTGAACGCCGCTATCCATTGGTCTCTGGCTCCTCGGCTTTCTTCTTCTTGCGACGCGCTTCTACCGACGCCTGCGCCGCCTTTTTCGCGACCGACGTGCGCTGCTTCGCGGTGAGTTTCTTCATACGTGCTGCGCCGCTGAGCTTACCGCCCCGCTCGCCTTCGCGGCGGAAGAACTCGCGCGCCTCTTCTGACAATTCGTGCGACATCGACAACACGATAGCAAATTATCGAAGGGGGTTCAGTACTAGTAGGAATTAGTACTTCTCTTGATTGCACCATTAAGGGGGTTCAGCTAGTGTTGTGACCAGCCGGCGGAGAGTATTCCGGCCCAATAAAGACAAGGGTTGTGAGGCATAAACACCATGAGATTCTGCAACGATTGCGGCGAACGCTGGGGCTACTGCACCTGCCAGCCGTGCTCGGAAGAATGCGACCAGCCAGCCCAGGCGCGCTGCGCGAAGTGCGATGAGCGCTGCTGCGCCGAGCACCTGTACGATTGCGTGATCTGCGCCGAGGCCTTCTGCGTCGATCACATCGTTGCCCTGCCGGTCACCGACCACAAGTTTTCCGCGCTGTATCACTGCCTGAGCTGCTTACTTCAGCAGCAACAGCAGACTGCAGCGGCTTAGACCAAACCAGAGGACACAACCATGCAACTTATCCCGGTCACCAGCAGCAACATCGACGCCGTGGGCTATCACGAGGACAGCCGCACGCTACACGTGCGGTTCGCTTCCGGCCACACCTACAGCTATCGGGACGTCGAGCCCGAAGAACACAACGCGCTGATCGCGGCCAAGTCGATCGGCTCTCATTTCGCGAAGCACATTCGCCCGCATTACGCGGGCGAGAAGCAGTAAATCAATCCAATCAACGAAAAGGACGAAACCATGAAATACCTACTGATTACACGCTCCCGCTACAGCCTCGATTATCAAGTGGAAGAGTTCGACAACACCGAGAAGCTGACGGCGAAATTGCTGGAGGACGGCGTGGGCGAGGACGCCATCATTGCCCAGCGCCTCGGCATACAACTGCAGATTTGCGAGTGGGCCAAGCCCGAGGAGCAGCCGCAAGAGGAGCCGTTGCAAGAGGCGGCGTAGATCCCAAACAGGTCCGGAGCGTGCTTCAAACACGGCGTCCGGACCTATTCAGGAGTAAAGGAACCCACCTATGAATCGAACAAGATCAACAAGCAGTATCCAGCCAACTACGATAGCGCGGCTCCGCTCCACGGACGAAGGAGGCGAGCCATGCAGCGCGAAGTAATCAAGCCGCAGGCCGATGTGCCGGTCACTGTGAGGCTCGACCAAGGACCGGAAGGCCAGGAGCGCGAAGGCCGCTACGGCATCGACTACCAGTACACCGTGAATAACGATCGCGGTGTGATGTGGCTGCCGAAAGAAGCCCGCGACCAGCTCGTCCGTTGCGGAGCGCAAGCGGGCGACGAGATCCAGATCGTGAAATCGCTGCGGGGCCGCATCGCGCAATGGGCGGTGCAGGTGGTCCCGGATTCGAATGAACTCGCGCCTCCTCCGCGGTCCAACGGTTACATCAACGGAAACGGGAACGGCAATGGAAACGGGCATTACGCCGGTCAGGCGCAGCCGCCGCGTCCCGACCGATACGGCCCATCGGAGAGACCGGCTTCGATCGGCCCTATGGGTCCGGAAGCGACGAACGTCTCGCCGGTGACGCAGCAACTCGCGGGCTGCCTGCGCGCCGCCGTCGATGCCTGCTTCGAAACGGAAACCTACGCCAAGACCAAAGGCATGCCGCTGGAGTTTTGCTCCGAGGACATTCGCGCGATCGCGTTGAGCGTCTACATCGGCGCGCAGCGGAACGGAGGCTCACGGTGAACCTCTCCCAGTTCCTCACCGTGCGCGGCGCGCTGGTCAGCGCCAGTATTCTCATCGAGCGCGATCTCGCGAAAGCCAAGAACGTGCAGGAGACACGTTACGTCCGGCGCATCGCCGGCAAGATCGATGCGGGCCTGCGCACGCTCGACAGCCTCGAAAGCGAACGCACCGATCAACCCCAGCCAAAGCAGCTTGCGCTGCAGAAAGCCGAGGCTTCTTTATGAGCATGTCCGCCGCCGCCCACTACTCGAACCTGAGTCTAGTGCGGCCCACGAAGCCGACCAAGGCCGCCCGCAAAGCCGAAGCCAACGCGGAACGCGAAGCCGAAATTCGCATCAAACGCAAGGTCGAGCAGGCACACGGCGTACTTTGCAGACTGGAGGCGCGTTCGAAGCGCCTCGCCCTCCAGATGAAAGAGCTGCAGCAACGCAAGCAGGCGGCCGACAGCCGCGCCGAACGCATCGAAGATCGTATCCTGCGGGAAATGGGAGAAGCAGGCCTGCAGAAGTTGGCAGGCCTGCGCATCACATTCACCGCGCGCCCGTCCGGGAATCCGGCGCTATTCATCGATGACGAGTCGCTGATTCCAGGCGAGTACATCAAAGAAACGCTGGTGAGCGCGGTCGATAAGCTCGCGATCAAAGCGGCGCTGGCCCGCCACGAAGAGATTGAAGGGGTGCGTCTCACGCAGAAAGTAAGCTTAGTGCGGAAATGACCGTGTGCCGGGGAGGTAAAGGTGCGGTGTAAAATCCGCCTCCTCCCTACGCGGCTTCGAAGAGCCCCGTCTGGATGGTCGGCGGGTCGGGAATGACCGGGCTGAGCTGCAGCCGAAACTTCATCTGTTCCGCTAATCTCGGGTGCATCTCGCGCCATAGTTCGCGGAGCAACCCGTCGAAGCCGTAAGCCGGGCGCCGCGTGTGGTGGACGCGCTGATGGCACGGCCGGCAGAGCGTGAGCAGCATCCGGATCAGGTTGCGGCTAGGCTGCCGGTGATGCACGAGCAGATCGTCGACCGCTCCGCACACCTGGCAGCGGTGGCCGTCGCGGGCGAGCACCTGGTCGCGCAAGCCGCCGAAGTCTTCCTTGCTTAAGCGGCGGCGTCGATCGCACTGCGCGCACGCGCCGTGACGGTTGATGATCGTCGCGCCGCATGTGCACCAGAGAAAGTCTTGAGCGGGCATACGGAAATGGTAGCTCTGCAAATCGCACTCCGCCGAACACTCCCGGTCTGCGCTACGATAGCCACCGGGTGCTCCGCGCATGAAAGTCTTTATGAGTTGGTCCGGCGAAAAGAGCCGCACTTTCGCGAGTGTGCTTAAACCTTGGCTGGAGCTTGTACTGGCGGGAACGGATGTGTGGTTATCCAGCGAGGACATCGACAAGGGAACCATTTGGTTCACGGAAATCATCGGCGAGCTGGAACGCTGCCACTGCGGGGTGATTTGCATTACGCGCGAAAATCATCTCGCCCCGTGGATTCACTTCGAAGCCGGAGGCATGGTCAAGGGCCTGGGTAAAAGCCGTGTCGCCACCATTCTGCTCGACATCGATTATCCCGAGTTGACGCAGCCTCTCAATCAGTTCAACGGCCTGCACATCAACCAAGAAGGAGCCCTTCACTTAGTAAAATCCTTCAACAAGCTCTCGGACCGTCCCATCAAAGATCACGTGCTGGCTCGCACGTTCGAAAAATTCTGGCCGGATTTGGACAACGATTACCGGCTCTTGTTTCCGGATTCGCATAAGAGCGCTCAAAGCATCGTTCAGCCGGTGTACTTTCCGACAGCGGCGATCATCGCTCCGCCCACGACGCGCAAGCGTGGAAAGCGGGAACCAAGGCAAACAGCCCAACCTGTGCTCTTTGACCAGGAGGGATGAAGGCTTTTTATTCTGCACATTAGTCTCCGCATCGTGAAGACTACTTTGTCTCAAGCTTCTTCCTCTCGGCTTCGGCAGTGGCGATAATCTAAACCTTCGCCCCTTCATGAAAGCCCTCTCTCCGACCCCTGCAAACAGGCCCTCTCCGAAGCCGAAAACGGCGAATGATTTTCGCCACCCTAAAACGACCCTTCGCGCCGCGCTCTACGCCCGCGTCTCCACCAGCGACCAGCAGACCCTTCCCATGCAGCTCAAGGCGCTGCGCCGCTACGCAGGCGAGCGAGGCTGGTCCATCGTCAGCGAAGTGCGGGAGATCGGCTCCGGATCGAAGATGCGGCCGAAGCGGGAAGAGATCGTGAGGGCGGCGCGCCGGAAGGAAATCGATGTGGTGATTGTGTGGCGGCTGGATCGCTGGGGTCGTTCCGTCGCGGACCTGGCCGTCACGATGAAGGAGCTGCACCAGCTCGACGTGGCGTTTGTCTCGCTGACAGAGGCTATCGACCTAACGACGGCCAGCGGCCGCATGATGGCGGGCCTGCTGGCCGTGTTCGCCGAGTTCGAGCAGGAGGTGCGGCGCGAGCGTATCCTCGCCGGCATCGCCGAGGCGCGGCTGAAAGGGGTGCATCTCGGCCGGCCGGCCACGGCCGCGCATCATCGCGAGGAGATCAAACGGCTCTTCGCGGAAGGGAAGAGCAAGGCCGCCATCGCGCGGCACTTCGACATGGCGCGGAGCACCGTCAGAGCTTACTTGGCTTGAGGATTACAGCACACCTCGCATCGGATTAGCGCGGAACGCTCTGGCCGGGCGCACGTAGCGGAGCAGCGTAGACATGTGCTTAATGCCTGTACTTTGCATGATGGCGATTTCGCTGGCACCGGCTTGCGCAACGGCCGTGACAAATCCGGATCGCAGTGAATGCGCGCCGAACTGGGTGGGATCTTCGCCAATCGACAGCAGGGCCAACTTGATTCGATCGTTCACTGTGTCACCAGCCAGGCCGCTTTTGATGACGTGCCCGTAACGATTGACTCTGCAAAACAGAGGGCCGGGCCAGGATCCGCGTACTTCGATCCATCGCTTGAGAGCGAGCACCGGACACATGTCCTTGTTCTCTCCGTAAGCGATTCCCACATAGCGTCCTTCGCTCCCATCCTGGTCTGTTTTGGACGCACCCAGCGAAAGCATGATCCCCTGGTCGGTGAAGTGAACATCGGAGAGGTCCAAACTGACAATCTCGCTTCGGCGCCATCCGGGAGCGAAGCCCATAAAGAACATGGCGCGGTCGCGAATCGAAATCGTTCGTCCATGGTCGGCGACTTGTGAAATCTGCAGTAACTGCGAAGGGGTGAGCGCCCGTTTGCCGCCGCGCTTTTCGCGCAGCTTACGGGCGGCGTTGGACACCAGTTTGCGCACTCCTAGGGAGACCGGGGACTCTAAGCGGGCGGAATGATGCTTGTTGCTAATGGCCGCCAGCGTCGATCGAACCGTGTTCAGCCGGTAGGCTCTCACAAAGATGGCCCACACAACAAACAATGAGACGGTTTCAGAAGATGCCGGAAGGCACGACTCTTTTGCTGTTGTGCACCACCGATCAAAAATCTTCCAGGCGGCGTTATAAGCTTTGATCGTGTTCTTCGCTTTCGCGCAGTCCATCAGTTTCTCCCTCTCCTTCCGTAGAACTTCGAAATCGATGCCAAGTTCAGAGGGGTTGAGCTGCGCCAAACACATGCTCGCAACTCTACCCCGTATAATGCTCAGTAAACAAGGTTTAGAACGGCCTAGGCCGTACTGAGATGAAAGGAACGAATTAGATACTGAGGACCGGTTAATCCCCAATTATAAAGGACTGAATCAATGAGATTCATTCCTCGATTATAGGTGGACGCCGAAAGGAGAAGGAGCGCGGAGAGTTGACAGGTGGCACGTAAGTGGGAGAGTCCACCGTTTCAGCGTTCCTTGCGGAGCCATAAACTTCCACCGCGGTGTTCAATGCACAGGGGCATTTTCGCATTCACCAGCGGGCGGCGGCATTTGTAGAACCAGTCCGAGAAAAATACGATGCGGTAGTCGGGGTTATTCGATAGGAAGGCGCGAAGCAGATAAACCTCATTCCAGGACCGTTCGTCTTTCATCACCCAATCTTTTGGGTATTCAAAAGGATAGAAGATGTCGTGGATGTGGATCAGTACGCCCGCTGCCAACGCTGGGAAAATACGGAACAGATAATCCACGACGTCACTGCCGGTCTTTGCGACATGGGAAGAATCGATGAAAAGAATGTCATTGGCCTCTAGCTCCTGAAAGACCTTTAGCGGCACGTCCTGCAAGCGCTTATGTTCGATGCAGGACCGGTATTGCGAGTCAACGGGAAGCAGATGGAGTAACCGTTCAGGATGGGGATCGATGAAGGTGAGTTTTGTTCGACCGCGGAAGAGCCGCTCGTTGCAATCGATGGCGGCGCAAGAGGAAAAGCCAGAGCCAGCCTCGACAAATCGCCGGGGTTGAGCGTGTTGAAAAAATGCCAGAAGAGCGAGTGCGTCGGCAAGCGAAAAGAAGGGATTGTTGTAGTAATACAGAGATGGCGGCGAGGATTCTGGAGGGAACGGATGGGTCCGGTATTGAGTCTTCACCCGGTTGAACCACTCGATCATGTTCGGCTCATTTAGTGCGATGCCCGAGAGCGCCTCGAGCGGCTCAGCTTCAATGGTCACCGCCTTTTGAACGTGGGGATCGTGCGGGTCAACAATCGGCGAATAGAAGTGGCCAGGAGGAAACATCGCGCCTTCCATTGTAGGAAGCTAATGAGTGCATGTTCTCTCGTGGAAGTACCGGCTCTATGATGGTAAGGTAGCATTAAGTTTACTTCACCCCCGGGATTGCGCGCTCCACGCGATGGGGTTGACGCAAAGCTTCCCGAGAGTTCCGCACACCATGCCTACCGAATCAAAGATCGAGAATCTGAATTGGGCCAGCCTTCAGGGCACGATGCTCGGCGACGCATATCTCTTGGAGCGACTTGCAAGCGCGGATGAGAGTACGGCCAGCTTTGTCACGCGAACCGGCGGTGAGCGATCATCAAGGGCGCTCGCGAGAATAGTGATGACCGATGGCGAGGCAGGGGAGTGCCAGATGCAAGTTTGGCAGGTACTTAAAAAGTCAGAACACCCGAATCTGCTTCCTATCTGGGGAACTGGACGCGTCTGGGGAACTGGACGCGCCCATGCAGAGGGTCACGATCTGATTTACGTCGTGGTGGAGGCAGCGGACGAGAATCTGGGAGGTGTGCTTGCCGACCGTGCCCTGGAGCCAGGAGAGGCGGGAGAAGTTCTGGTCAGTCTTGTAGGGGCGCTGGGACATTTACACAGCCAAGGTTTCGTGCACGGCAGTCTTTCGCCAGAGCAGGTGTTGGCGGTAGGGGAAACGGTAAAGCTTTCCATCGGTGGAGCGCGGAGAATCAGATCGACTGAAAAGCCGGATATTCATAGAGCAAAGTATAGAGCGCCGGAAAGTGATCAGGGAAACGTTACTCCGGCAGCGGATATCTGGTGCTTGGGCGCGACTCTGGTGGAAGTCCTGACGAAACATCCGTACGGCGATGGTGGTGCGGACGAAGCCGCGAAGCTGCCGGCTCCGTTCGATGCCATTGCGATGAGCTGTCTGCAGGCGGATCCTGAAGCGAGAGGCACACTCACGCACATCCTCAACCTACATGAAGGCGGGGCCGATCAAGCGACCCTGACACGTTCGGCTCCGAAGCAGATGGCGGCTGCCGCTGGCGCGGGAAGCGGTGGAAACAGCACTTTCGTTTTTCCACTTGAGGCAGCGGGAACTGCGAGGGCGGTAGAGCCGGAAATTGAGCATGCGCCCACGGTTCCGGTCTACGTCGCGCCTGAGCCAATCGTGCCTGAGGCGGAAGCATTTTCAGCAGAGGCATTTTCGGTTACTCCGGCGGCTCCTTCGGAGGATGAGCGAAGTGTCGCAGAGCCGATCGCGCCAGTACGAGATTTACCGGTAGAATGGCGAAACACGGGGGCTACCCGTCCGGCGGAGAATGCCCCGGCGCAGCAGGAGGCGATTGCGCGGGCCAAACGGCGGGCGTGGATTTTTGTGGCGATTGCGCTGGCGATTCTGCTGGCCGTGATCTGGGCTCTGCGGCCGGCAAGGCCGGGCAGTAATCGGGTGCTAGGGCAGCAAAAAACGTCCTCGCCGGTGGCGGTAGCAAAACATGGACAGACGATGACGCTGCCCGCCGCCGGCCAGAATGGCTCAGCGACGGCACCGGTAACGGCCAGGACCCCGGCTGTTCCTTCGAATGTTGCTCCGAATGTTGCTCGGGGTTCGGCGACACAAGCGACTTCGGCTGCCGGGCGTGGTCCGGTGTGGAGAGTGATCCTTTATACATATAATCGGGCAGCAGATGCCGGGAAGAGAGCGGCGGCTATAAACGCTAAGCATCCCAGCTTAGACGCGCAAGTGTTTATGCCGAATGGCGAGGGCCACGCCCCGTATCTTGTGACGATTGGCGGATCGACGAATCGTGAAGATGCGGCGCAGATACGTCGGACCGCTATTCGATCGGGATTGCCGCGCGATGCCTATTTACAGAACTATAGCCGTTAAGGTTTAGTGTCGCGATATGACGGAAGGCGCAGTCCTTTCGTTGTAGGAGAGCCTATAAAGTTTCTCCCGTTCCTTATTTTGCCGTGCTGGCAGCGTTTATGGCTGGAGTGCCGCATGCTTCCGCGCAGCCCGGAGCCCAGCAAGGGCACTGGGTCGGCACTTGGAGCGCTCCGATGGCCCAGGCAAACCCCACCCAAAGACGGCTGCAAGCGATCTCGCTAAACGGCAATCAAACAATTCGTTAGATTGTACATACCAGCGTTGGCGGTACATCTCTGCGCATACGCCTGGCAAATACGTTCGGTAGCCAGACCACATCTTTTGGTGCAGTGTATGCGGGAGTGCAGCAGAGCGGTGCTCAGGTGACGCCCGGATCGAATCACGTTGTGACGTTTGGCGGCAGCAAGGTGGTCATGATCCCCGCGGGCGGCGTGGCATTAAGTGATCCAGTGCCGCTTGCGGTGGGAAGCGGACAGAACTTAGAGATCAGCTTGTTCATGCGCCAAGCAACAAACGAATTAACTGTACATGCGTCCGCCTTGACGACGAATTATGTTACTTCGGGAAACATGGCGGCGGAAGAATCGGGAGCATCGTTCAAGACTACGTTTTCTTCGTGGCTGTACTTGAGCGGGGTAGATGTATTGGCCTCCTCCAGCGTGAGGGGTGCTGTGGTCGCGTGGGAGACTCCATTACCGACGGCTCAGCATCCAAGACGAACGAGAACGGGCGTTGGACAGATGTGCTGGCGAGGCGATTTCTGGCAGGCCCGCCTCAGGACGTCCTGGGAGTCCTCAATGAAGGATATGGCGGCAACAATGTCCTGACAAGTACGCCTTGCTTCGGCGTGAATGCCGTGGCCCGGTTGGACCGCGACGTGATTGCACAGACGGGCGTGCGCGATGTGATCTTGCTGGAGGGCATCAACGATATCTCGCAGCCGGATTTTGCCCAAACGAAGAAAATCTCGATGGCGCTGTTGCCGTGCTTGAGTCAACGGGAAGTGACCGCGGACGAAATCATCGCCGGTTACAAGCAGATCATCACCCAGACGCACGCCATGGGACTGAAGATATTCGGTGGGACGCTAACGCCTTACCAGGGATTTGCGGGATGGACGCCCGCGGGGGAGGCCAAGCGGGAGGCGATCAATCGATGGACTATGACCGGTGGTGCATACGACGGTGTGATCGATTTCGCCAAGGCGGTCGCGGACCCGGGAAACCCGTCGCATTTTGCACCAAAGTATGATAGCGGAGATCATCTGCACCCGAATACTGCAGGTCATAAGGCCATGGGGGAGGCGGTCGATCTTACTTTATTTCGATAAGTAAGAAAGCAAAAAAGGGAGAAGGCACCTTGCGGTGCGCTTCTCCCATGCTGCTGGTGGTGAGATTAAGCGGCGGTGGCGCTGGACATGTTGATGGCGCCGTTCATGCCGTTCGGGAAGAAGCCGCCAGCGGTGGCGTTACCCATATTGCCGTAAGCCAGGAAGAGCACTTGGCCAGGACTGCGGACAGCCGTAAGCCCCGTGGTGTTATCGGCAGAGATATAGTCGCCGCCGGAAGGAGGAGGCAGAATATCAACGCTGTCGAGCATCGGGCTCTTGATGCCGAGACGTCCGATCTGCAGCCGAATGTTTCCAGCGTGCTGAGCCTCGGTCGCCAGAATGCGGGCAGCCGTACCAATATAGGCGCTGCTATCCAGCGTGGATACCCCCGCTGCATAGCCGTAAGCAGTAACGCCGATGTCCTCAAATACTCTGGCAAGTGTAAGAAACTCGCCTTCGTTCCCGAAACCGAGCTTGAGAGCATTCAAATTGAGGGCGGGCTTTGCTACGGGTGTGATACCCGCTGCTGAGAGAGCTCCGCGAAGCAGTTTCACGTGGGCAATCTCGTCGTCTCTGATCTGTTGAGCGATGGCGCCAGTAAAGACCAAAGCGTTGGCGAAATTAACCTTGCTTCCTCCGGTAGTGGCGCCGGGGGCACCCGATCCAGTGATAGCGACACCCATCGCATCGATACCCGCGCCGGTGGTGGCATAGGTGTAGAATTCGGACTCAAGGTACTCCAGGTTGAGCGCGAATTGCAGAATATCGACGGCGCTCGGCAACGCAGCGGATTGTGCGTTCAGCTTGATGCCTCCCGTCACAGCCGCAGCGCCTACGGCGGCGCTTGCGATTCCAATCTTTTTTAACAAGCTGCGGCGATTGGGAGACTCCCCGACTACATCAGTAATTAGATTATTATTAGCCATTTTCCATTTTCTCCAGTGAATTTTTAATTTTTAATTTAACGTTTTCGTAATGGTACTAGGACACAGACCCGGTACGTTTACGCATCAAGAACGCCGCTCCGGCTAAGCCCGGCAGCACCAGCCAGAATGTCGCCGGTTCCGGAGTAGCGGAGACAGGACCAGAGGCTGCGGCGATGTCGAGGGCATAGGCGCCGGTGCGCACATTTGTTAGAGGATCGTTGAAATTGGTGCTGCCAGCCACGAAACCATCGGAAAGATTGGTGGCGGTATACGGTTGTTGGGTGTCCCAGTTGGTGAGGGTCACAATGTAGTTACCCGCAGCCAAATCGGACTGCATCAGATAGCCGTCAGCCGTCCAGTCAGTCTTTGGATCCGCGTTAGCCATGGGTCCGGGATTAACGCCCTGGCTGGCCACATAGGTGCCGTCGCTGTTATAGAGGGTGATGTTCGGCTGGAAGCCGCCGGCCGGCGTGGTGGTGCCGTCCAGGTTCTTGCCTCCGCCGTAAGAGGTGGTGTAGATGGATACATCGCCAGCCGACATCAAGGAAAGGTTCTCTTGAACCACCATGGAAGGGTCGGTGAGTGTCCCGGTGTATACCGCGTCGGCTTTTAACTGATTCGAGCCGAGAACGCCCAGGGCAAGTGCGCCTAGGCTGCATGCTAGTTTGCTGTGAAATTTCATCTTGGAATATATCTCCTCCGGATTAAGCAGACTTAAGTCTCTACACGGTGAATACGACAGTGCGGGTAGGAATGGATTAACCCTTTTGGGTTTGTACGCTATCTGGTAGACATTCCGGTACTAGGAGGTCGCTTGGAAACGTCAAGAGGACTCATCTTGTGCGTATGATGGTTGTGCGTGAAGAAGCCGACTTCAATAATTGAGGAGCACAGAGCCGCTTGAACCGAGTAGCAAGCGTCTCTGCAGTCCCATCGGCATGAAGTCGCAAGAGATTGCAGAGGCTGACCTAGTTACTCGGCTCTGTCAGCGGGATCCGGACGCGCTGGGGGCTGTCTACGACCGGTACGCACACGCTGCGTATGGGTTGGTACTACGCATCACGCACGATCCCGGCGCGACGGAGGATTTACTTCAAGAACTCTTCCTCCGGCTTTGGAACCGCAGCCGTGATTTCGATGCGAGCCGCGGCGCATTAGGGGTCTGGATCCTTTCGATTGCGCGAAACATGGCGATCGATCACGTACGTTCCGCGCAGGCACGTTTTGCGCAGCGTCTGGCGCCGGTGGAACAGATGGATCATTTTCGTTCCGCATCTCCTGCGTCGGAACCGGAATCTGTAATAGATCGCGCTCGAACGGTTCGTTCGGCGTTATCGAGCCTGAATGCAAACGAAAAGCAGGTATTAGAACTGGCCTATTTCGAGGGATGTTCGCACTCGGAGATTGCCACGCGCCTAGGCGCGCCGCTCGGAACGGTCAAGAGCTGGATGAGGGCGGCGCTCGGTCGTTTGCGAGAAGCGGCGAAGGGAAACGCGACGCTATGACTCATGAAGAACTAAATGAGTTATACGAGCTGTACGTCCTGGGGGTGCTGGAGCCCTCGGCTTCCGCCGAGATAGAACGGCATTTGGATGAGGGGTGCGAATACTGCCGGGAGCATGTGCCGGCGGCATTCCGGACGACATCCTCGCTGATGGGATTGGCGGACGCGGTGAAGGCGCCGGGAGCCTTGCGCAAGCGAGTGATGGGGACGGTGCGTCCCGCGCCCGCGATGGCACGCGGATGGAAATTCGCGATGGGTGGACTGAGCGCGGTTTCGCTCGGCCTGCTTGGTGCGGCGTTGTGGTCCGCCAACCAAACGCAAGACCTGCATAGCACGGTGAACGCGCTGACAAGCCAAAGGGACGATTTCCGCGGGCAAGCGCAGACGCTGACTAGAGAACGGTCGCAGTTGTTAAGTCAGGATCAGAACCTGCACCGCACCATCGACGTGCTGACTAGTGAGCGGAACAGCTTGCAGGGGCGGTCGCAATCGCTAGCTGGCCAAAGGACCCGGCTGGCCAGCCAGGAGCGGAGCCTGCAGAGCAATGTGGAAGCGCTGACGACGGAGCGTGACAGCTTGCGCGGGCGTCTTCAAACAGTGGATGCAGAAAGATCTCAGTTGCTCAGCCAAAGGCAAGGCATGCTGAGCAATGTCCAGTCGCTTACCAGAGAGCGGGACGACTTGCGGGGACGGGTGCAGGCACTTGACTACGAGCGGACTCAGTTATTGAACCAGCGCGGCGAACTACAGACGATTGTGGACGTGGTGGGCAATTCGGGAACGCGCGCCCTGCAGTTTAGCGCGGCGAACAATGGTCCTCATGGCCGCGTTTTCCTACCGCCGGCGGGCGGCGTTGTGCTTGTTGGTACGCGCCTGCCGCAACTGGCATCGGATCGAACGTTCCAGTTATGGCTGGTGCCTTCCCAGGGAGCTCCTCGCTCTGCTGGCGTGTTCCATTCGAATGCTGCTGGCGAGGTAGTTTATTCGTCGCAGGTGTCGAGAAGCGGACTGAATATTGCAGCAGTGGCGGTGAGCGTGGAGCCAAACGGAGGCTCCCCGGCGCCTACGACGAAGCCGTTTATTGTGGTGCCGTTGAAGTCTTGAGCGGCTGAGTACTAACGGTTGAGGATCGAATCGCGATTTCACCTTTGCCCCAAACGGTTTGACGGCCAATGCCGGTCCACTGAGCGGCCTGCAGGTAGGGAAGAAACGGTCCTAGTTGTCCTTCATACTCCGCAAATCCCAGGAAGCCGCCGAGAGGATGCACTTGGCCGGTGCGACTGCTGCGGCGCTGTTTTTGAACCGGCAGCCACCGATGACGCGCCAAACTTACCTGTTGGGCAAGGTTGCGCAGGTCCCGAAAGTCCACAGCGAGCGGCCCGTCTCCATAGATCGCCCGCAGCATGGTGATACGGTCGCAGGCGCGGCTCCAAAGCGCATGAAACATCGGCTGCTCAACGACTAATCCGCGCTGCTTGAGTTCCGTTGGGCTCGAAAACTCTACGCGAATAGCCGCAACGCCGGGACTGAATTGCGTAAGCGGAAGAGCAAGCGTAGTCGGGCCGGTGATGATCTCCAAAGTGGCCCGGCTGCGCTGAGGTCCGAAACCAACCTTCTCGAATTGGGAAAAGACCTCCCGGAAGTGATCGGCAATCTGGTAAGCAAGCGTGAACAAATGTACGTCGACATGGAACGGCTCGGCTGGCTGTAGCAGGCGGCCGTCCAGGTGGCGGGTGCGCAGGACAAAGGGCCGGGGAGAGTCGACGAGCCCGCTGGGCCCGCTGTAGCTGACGGGTTTAAAGATTTGAGCATACGGGCAGGATGTGCGGCGATCGCATGCTGCCACGTCTACGCACGGCGGTTTGCACGTGGCGTGACGCAGAAGAGACCCAAACGCTCCCCGGAACATATTCGCTGACAGCAATGCGGGAAAGCGAATGGGATCCCGGGCGCGAAATTGGAAGCGAAGCGGGTAAACGGAGAAGGTCAGAGCTAACGTGTCGGATCGGCTGCGCCCGCTGGTACGGGATTGTGCTGCGAAGGAGGAGCGCCCCCTTCAGGCAACTTCACCAGCATCTGTTCCTTGCGGTAGATCAGGGTAGACGTATTATAGCTGGCGAGCTCAAATCCGTGTCCATGAGTAATGGCATCGGTGGGGCAAGCTTCCACGCAATAACCGCAGAAAATGCAGCGGTTGTAGTCGATGTTGTAGACGCGGGCGTAGCGTTCGCCGCCGCTGATCCTTGTCTGGTCGGTATTGTCGGCCGCTTCAATATAGATACACTGTGCAGGACACGCGGCCGCGCACAAGAAGCACGCGACGCACTTTTCCATGCCGTTTTCATCGCGTTGAAGAACGTGGGCACCGCGGAATCGCTCTTCCAACTGCGCGGGAGCGTCCGGGTATTGCTCCGTGATGGTGGGCGACATCATCTCCTTTAGAGTGATGCCCATCCCCTTGGCGATTGCCGCTGCCGAACCTAAAACCTCACCGATATTCGCCATGCTTCCTTCAGGTTAGCGCAAGCATGCCCGAGTGATCCCTATCTTTCATCGTTGGCCACCTCGCCCACAGTCTGTTGTCCGCTTTCCTGGCTTTTGACAAACTCGAGAATGTCGAAACGACGCACCTCGCGCTCGGGATAAAAACTATTGATCGCCTGCTGCTCATCATCGAAGATTTCGAAGACGCCGGTGAGCTTAGTCAAGACCAGAAGCTCGAGATGACGTTGCGAAAGGTGCAGAAGCTTCAAAGCTCCGCCAGCCCTCGCGATGTTTGTGTGAAGCAGGACCAGGGTACCCAGAGCCGAACTGTCAATGGCACTTACCTGTTTCAGATTAAGGATCTGCTTGGCCTTTCCGCTATCCATCTCGGCTTCGAGCGTCTCCTGGAAGCTGCTGAGGCCAGCATCCATTACGAGTCGCCCTTCTACTTCAAAAATGAGAATGCCGTCGATTTCACGCTGCCGCACTCTGGAGTTCCCCTGGCCCACTATAGCGTGACCGAGGGAAGTGTGGTTAGATTAAAGGAGCTTCTTTACACCAAGGCAAGAATGGCTGCATGATGACGAGAATTTATGTGCTTACTGCGAAAGATACGATAAGTTCATTAGGACCGAAGTATTTTGCGGAAATCGCGGTAAATTGGAGAGTACAGTTGACCGAAGAGGGGGGAATCAGTTGTCCTTGCTAGCTATTGCGGCCTTCTTGCAGGTGCACGTTCCAGCCGCGCAACCTGCGATTACTGACATATTCAAACCGTCGGGCACTCCCGCGGAATTGGCCAAGACTTCCGCATTGCTGGTGTTGTATATCTGCCTAGGGATTTTTATTGTGGTGGGCGGGTTGATCGCCTATGCAATTCTTCGGTATCGGAGAAAGCCGGGCGACGATGCGCACCAGGAACCGGCCCAAGTCTACGGAAGTAACCAGATCGAGATTGCGTGGACAATTATCCCGCTGTTGATTGTTTTTGTGCTCACTGGGGTCACGGCCCGCATTATTTCCGCCACGCAGGATGCCAAATTGCCGAAGACGGCTCTGCGAGTGACAGTCGTCGGGCATCAGTGGTGGTGGGAATACAAATATCCTGACCTGGGCATCGTGACGGCGGATGAAATGCATATTCCGGTGTCGGACAGGTCGGAAGCGAACGCGGTAGCAATTACGGAGCAGAGCGTTGACGTAGATCATAGCTTTTGGGTACCGGAGCTCACCGGCAAAACGGACGTATTACCGAACCGCGATAATCATATGTGGCTGGATGCTCACAAACCTGGGCTATACCTAGGTAACTGTACCGAATATTGCGGCACCCAGCACGCGAACATGCTCATTCGAGTCATTGCTCAGCCGAAAGCGGAGTTCGATAAATGGGTAGCTAACCAACAGAAGTTGGCAGTAGGCGCACACGGGTATGGCGAGATGGCCGCCAATCAGGAGCCGGGCGGGACGGCGCGCGGCGCGCGATTGCAGAATGCCTCATTGAACCAGGGTGGCGACACGGTGACGGGGAATACTCCCGTCGCGCAACTCACCGAAGACAAGCGCGTGTTTGAATCGCTTGCTTGCGTGAATTGCCATAACGTCAAAGGCACGCCCGCGATTGGAAAATTCGGTCCGGATCTCACACACCTGGCGAGCCGAACCATGATCGCATCGGGCATGATTCCCAACACAGCGGCAGATCTGCGCGCCTGGGTGGATGACCCGCAGACCGTGAAGCCGGGATGCCTGATGCCCAGTATGAAATTGACGGACAAACAATTAGATCAAGTAGTGGAGTATCTACAGTCGCTGAAGTAAAAGCACGGAGTAACCTGATGGCATCGATCGACTATCCTCTAACTCATCCCATTGCCCACGGAAAAGAACTTTCGTTTTCCGAGTATGTTTACTCGTGGATCACCACGGTGGATCATAAACGGCTGGGCGTTTTGTATATCAGCTCCGCCTTTACGTTCTTTCTGATTGCAGGAGTGATGGCTGCGGTCATACGGCTGCAGTTGGCTATCCCGGCCAACCATCTGATTGCTCCCGACACCTACAACCGGCTGTTCACGATGCACGGCACCACGATGGTGTTCTTCTTCGGCATGCCGATTGTAGCGGGGATGTCTAATTTCCTGGTGCCGATCATGGTCGGGGCCCGCGATATGGCCTTCCCTCGGCTAAACGCTTTCGGTTTCTGGATTTTTCTTTTCGGCGGAATATTGCTGTATTCCAGCTATGTGATTGGCGATGGGCTGGGCGGGACGGGTTCGGCTCCCGATGTCGGTTGGTTTGCTTACGCGCCGCTGACGGAACGAGCGTTTTCGCGCGGCGCTAGTACCGACTTCTGGACACTGGGAATTCTGGTTGCCGGGTTGGGAAGTCTTGCCAGCGCGATCAATGTCATTGGAACCTGTATTTCACTTCGGTGTCCCGGGATGACTCTTATCAGGATGCCGCTTTTTGTCTGGCTGATGTTTGTGGATGCGTTCCTGATTATTCTTGCGATTCCGCCACTGACGGCTTGCCAGGTGATGTTGCTGATGGACCGTTATCTTGGGGCGCACTTCTTCGATACCCAAGCAGGCGGCTCAGCAATCCTGTGGGAGCATTTCTTCTGGATTTTCGGCCATCCGGAGGTCTACATTTTGGTCTTTCCGGCGTTCGCCACGGTGTCGGAAATTATTCCAGTGTTTTCGCGTAAGCCCATTTTTGGCAGAGCTGCCATGGTGGGTGCGACCATTGCCATCGGGTTTATTAGCTTTGGCGTCTGGGCGCATCACATGTTTGCGGTGGGCATGACATCGGTATCGAACACCTTCTTTGCCGCTTCCACCATGATTATTGCAGTGCCTACTGGAGTAAAGATCTTCAATTGGACCGCTACCATGTACGGCGGCAAACTGCGCATGGATACTCCCATGCTGTTCTGTCTTGCGTTCTTGTTTCAATTTTTAATAGCGGGTTTGACGGGTGTCATGCTCGGTGTGACGCCTTTTGACTGGCAATTGACCGATACGTACTTTGTCGTGGGCCATTTCCACTATGTACTGGTCGGCTCCATAGTATTCGCGGTCATGGGAGGAATTTATTACTGGTTTCCAAAAGTGTTCGGCAAGATGCTGGACGAGAAGCTAGGAAAGCTACATTTCTGGCTCTTTGTCATCGGTTTTAACGTCACGTTCGCACCGATGCACTGGCTGGGGTTCTGGGGGATGCCTCGCCGGATATACACGTACGCTCCGGGCCGTGGTTGGGAATTCTGGAATATGGTCTCCTCGGTCGGAGTGGCTTTTCAGACACTTTCCGTGCTGGTTTTCCTTTGGAATATAGTTCACTCGTTGCGATCAGGAGCGGAGGCCGGTGACGATCCTTGGGATGCGTGGACGCTGGAATGGACCACCAGTTCTCCTCCGCCGGAATACAACTTTGAGAAGCTTCCGGTAGTTCGCAGCAGCCGGCCGCTTTGGGATCTGAAACATCCGCAAGATCCAGATTGGAAGTACGAGTAAGAAACGATGGCATCGATCACCACACACCTGCCCGAATCGGCCGGCAAAATAGAGCGCGAATGGAAGCTGCCTGACAAGGGGACCGTCGGAATTCTTTCCCTGATTGCAACTGAGTCGGCGCTATTTACTATCTTTGTCGTCGCCTACATTTATTACATCGGCAAGAACCTGAATGGTCCTTATCCGAAGGACGTCCTGGAATATCCGGTTCTCGCGTCGATCTGCCTTTTTTCGAGCAGCGGAACGATCATTATGGCCGAACGAGCGCTGCATAAGTTGGAGTTGGGGCGATTTAAGTTGTGGTGGGGGATCACCATTCTATTGGGACTTGAGTTCCTAGGAGCAACAGGAAAAGAGTGGTATGACCTGATCACAAAAGACAACCTGACAGTTGGGACCAACATGTTCGGCACGACATTTTATTCACTTGTCGGACTGCACGCCAGCCACGTGGTCTTTGGACTATTCTTCTTGATTCTGGTGTTTATTTTGACCCTACGTGGGTTTCCGATTCATACCCAGATGCGGCGCGTGCTGTTTCTTTCGTGGTATTGGCACTTCGTAGACGCGGTTTGGGTAGTGGTGTTTACCGTGGTTTACATCATAGGGAAATAGGAACGAATAACATGGCACACGACGTTCACGGAGAAGCAGGAGAGCGAAGCGAGCAGTCCCATATCGAAATGCCCGCGCCTACTTATTGGCCGGTTCTATTCGCGTTTGGCATTATGCTCGGGTTTGCGGGAATTGTGACTCACTGGGTGGTTTCGATAGTGGGTCTAGTCGTCGCCCTTACCGGGATTATTCATTGGTGGCATGACGTGATCCCTCACGAGGAGCACGAGGCCTTGCCGATCGATGCGGCACATCGGCCCGCCCCGATCATGGTGGAGCAGCGTTCAGTGATTCGCATGGATATCGGTGAGGATCACCATCGCGCGCACGTTCCTGAGACGATTAATCCGTATTCATCGGGTGTTTGGGGCGGTATCGTCGGCGGTGCCGTGATGGCTGGGCTGGCCTGCCTTTACGGGCTTATTGCCCAGCACAGTATTTGGTATCCCATCAACCTGTTAGCCGGTGTGGTTGTGCCTTCCATCGGTAACGAAAGCATCGCGCAATTGAGGCACTTCAATGGACTTGCCTTTATAGCCGCATCTGTGGGCCATGGTGTGATTTCCATTTTGGTGGGAATCCTTTACGCCGTGATACTGCCGATGTTTCCCAAGTATGCGTTCTTCTGGGCGGGTATACTGATGCCGCTGTTTTGGAGCGGTTTTATTGCAACTGGCTTGAGCATGCTGAATCCAGCATTGAATGAGCGAATTAGCTGGCCGTGGTTTATTGCTGCGCAGCTCGGTTACGGGCTGGTGGGCGGGTACGTGATTGCACGAAGCACAAAAATCCATACGATGCAGTCCTGGGATTTCGCGCGTCGCGCCTCGCTGCACGCACTCGGCGGAGGCCCGGGACGTGAGGATGACTACGAATGAGTTCGGGGAGCAAGCGGTCGGGTTTCAATGGGCAGGTTGGTGGGCAATTGCTAAAGGCTTCGGCAGGGAGTAAATACGTGGGATGGCGATCCCGTTTGGCTGTTGTAACTTTATGTAGCTTGATGGTCGCTGCCAGCGGTTGTGAGCGTTCGAATTATGCTCCCAAGCAAGTCTCCGAGGAGATGCAGCCGCAGGACATCACCGATTTCCAGACATTATTCGAACAGAATTGCGTGGGTTGTCATGGCGTGGATGGAAGAAATGGCGCATCGGAGCGCCTCAATTATCCCCTGTATCTCGCACTTGTTCCCAAAGAGGAGATTCACAAAGTAATTACTTACGGACGGGCGGGCACGGTCATGCCGCCTTTCGATGTGAGTCAAGGGGGAAGGTTGACGGCGAAGCAGGTCGACATTCTGGTGAACGGGATTGAGCAGAAGTGGGCGAAGCCGGTCGCCTTTCACGGTTTGACACCGCCGCCTTATTACCAGCCCGCCGACGCCAAGATCGACCTTGCGGATGGCAAGAAGGTATTTATGACGGTTTGTAGTGTTTGCCACGGCGAACATGGCGTTATTGGACCCTTGGCCACGCCTGCATATTTGTCATTGGCTTCGGATCAATACATTCGAACGGCCGTGCTGGCGGGGAAGCCCGATAGAGGCATGCCCAACTGGCAGACACTGAAGTTTGGACATCCGCTTAGCGATGGGGAAATCACCGATGTAGTTGGATATCTGTCTTCGCTGCGGCCGCCCGAGGCAAGGCTGGCGATGCAGCAATCCGCGGCTCCCCAGCCGCCTTCTCCGAACGAGGCTGGGCATACGGGTAACACGCCCACCAAGGCTGGCAACGCGGGCGCACAAACTGACGCATCAGGTGCACAGAAAAGATAGGACGGAACGGAACTGAAATGTCACAACAGGAGTTTGAGACTCCCGAGCAGGGAGTCGCGTATTTAGAGGACGTTGTTGAACGTTCGCGCCGGAATTGGATGCTGATGATCGGGGCCGGGCTGAACGTGGTCGCAGGAACGCTACTGGCCATTCCACTGGCCGGATACGTCTTGGGAAGTTTTGCCCATAAATATAAGCTTAGTTGGCTTTCCCTGGGACACGTCGACGGGTTTCCTGTCGGGCAGACCCGGATGGCCGTTTATCAAAACCCTATCAAAACGCCGTTTGACGGATTAACGACGAACACCCCTTGTTACGTCCGGCGAGTGGACGAGCAGAAGTTCCAGGTCTTCGCGGTGAATTGCGCTCATTTGGGATGTGCGGTGCATTGGTTCCAGGCTTCGGGCTTGTTTTTATGCCCTTGCCATGGCGGAGCTTACTACGCCAATGGAAGCCGCGCCGCCGGCCCGCCTCCCCGCGGCTTGTTCGAATACGAATACAGGCTACAGAACGGGGAGTTGTGGGTGAAAGCCGGCCAGCTACCTGTGCTAACTCAGCCGGAAGTATAAAGAAAGGATCGTTGCTGTGAATAAGGTGCGAGATGCCGCGATTTGGCTCGACAGGCGGCTTTACATTAGCAAAGTGTGGGCTGCGACGGCCGGGCATGAGATCCCGAAAAGCGCGGCGAGTTGGTTTTACGCGCTGGGAAGCGCCGTCCTTCTCTGTTTCGTTATTCAAGTAATTACCGGGGCTCTGCTTGCGTTTACGTATAGTTCCACGGCAGAGGGTGCGTGGGCCAGTCTCCAATACATGAACACCCAGCAATTCCTAGGCGGGTACCTGCGGGCGATCCACAATTGGGGATCGATTTTTATGGTGGCGCTAGTTGTCATGCATATGGTGCAGGTTTATCTGTTCGGCGCTTATAAGTACCCGAGGGAACTTACCTGGATCAGCGGCGTCTTTTTGTTGCTCTTCACCTTGGGGATGGCGTTTACCGGACAGGTGTTGCGATTCGATCAGGATGCTTATTGGGGGATCGGTATTGGAGCGGCCATCACCGGCCGTGTACCTGTCATTGGGCCGTATCTGGTCCATCTACTCCTGGCTGGACCTATCATTGCTTCCCCGACATTGGGGCGGTTTTTCTCGCTGCACGTCTTCATTATTCCTGGACTGATCATCGCGTTGGTCAGCATGCACCTGCGTCTTGTGCTGTCTAAAGGCATCAACGAATATCCGGTGGCGGGCAGGCCCGTTCGGAAAGCCACTTACGATGCCGAATATGCCGAAATTATCAAGAAAGAGGGTATCCCCTTCGCGCCGGATGGCATCTGGAAAGACTTAATTGTGTCTTCGGTCGTGATCATTGGAATTTTGGCTTGCGCCTTGTTCTTCGGCCCCAAAGGCCCGGGATTGCCTCCCGATCCGTCGGTCTTGGCGGGTGAACCTCGCCCAGACTCCGCATTCCTCTGGATCTTTTCCGCCCTGGCTCTTCTTCCGACCTGGGCCCAGATACTGGCCGTGTTTGTGGCCCCGGTGATTATCATTGGCGGCATGCTCGCTCTTCCGTTTGTGTCGGGCGAGGGCGAGAAAATCTGGAGCCGCCGTCCGCTCGCCGTGATGACGGTGATCTTCTCGGTGGTCCTCGTCGGCGGGTTGAGCTGGGTAGGGACTTACTCTCCCTGGGCGCCTCATATGGAAGCCTGGAGCTCCGATCCAGTGCCTCCCGCGTATTTGAAAGGACGAACACCTCTCGAAATCAAGGGTGCCTTGGTGCTGCAAGGGAAGCAGTGCCGGGACTGTCACAGTTTGGGCGGAATAGGCGGAATGCGCGGGCCGGCTTTGGACGCCGTGGCGACCAGGCTCACGAAGGATCAAATGGTTCGCCAAGTCATTCAGGGCGGGGGAAACATGCCTTCGTACGGGAAGGAATTGACTCCTGCCGAAGTGGAAGCGGTTGTCTCATTCCTTTCAACGATGCGTCCGAACTATCAGCCTCCTGCTCAGCCCTCCAACGAGCCCTCCCGGCCGCGTTCACGCCAGGATCAGGTGGAGCGTGCCTCGTTGAACGGGTCCGCCAAATAGTTGTGGATTCTTCAGGCAGTGCCGCGTTTGTCTCTTGGGAGTTGGATGGCCGGGCGACCGTCATCCTGCTCCTATTTGCGCTGGTTTACGTGCGCGGGTGGCTATACGGACGGCGATTGGTGCGCGATCCTCAGGACGGCACGCGGATAGCTGCTTTCCTGGGCGGACTATTCACAGTTTTTCTGGCAACAGAATCACCGCTTGACGCGTTCGATAGCCTTTCTCTTTCCGCGCACATGACGCAGCACATGACGCTGATGATGATTGCCCCTCCTTTACTGCTCATCGGAGATCCGCTGGTGCCGCTGCTGCGCGGTTTGCCGAAACGCTGGGTGAAGGAAGGAATCGCGCCCTTTCTCAGTTGGCCTCTGCTGCGCCGGGTATTCAGCGGGCTAACTTTTCCTCCTGTCGCCTGGCTTGCCTTTACACTCAGCACCATTCTCTGGCACGTTCCGGCGTTCTATGAACTGGCGCTCCGGTCACCGGCGTGGCACAGCACAGAGCATGCCTGTTTCCTGTGGACCGGCATCCTGTTCTGGTGGAATATCATTCTGCCCGGCGCGGCCCGGCCACACTGGCCACGGTGGACGATCATACCGTACCTGCTGTTCTCCGACGTGGTAAATACCATCATTTCGGCGGTTTTTGTCTTTTCTGGCAAGCTGCTGTATCCGTCATATGGTGTGGCGCACCTGGGCGGCCTAACCCCGGCTATGGATCAGTCTCTGGCGGGCGCCATCATGTGGGTGCCGGGCTCTTTCATCTATCTTGTACCAGCCGTGGCCACCGCTGTCGGATTATTTTCCGAATCGCCCGCGATGCGGCGTTTCACGCCTGCCGTGACGAGAGTCGCCCGGCCCACGGCTTCCGGTTTGGTGCAGATCGGCATGCCTCCTTCGGCGGCAAAGCGATGGAAGTTCCCGGCGCTGCGGCGCGTGGCGCAGACAGTCATGCTTGTGCTGGCTGTTGCCGTTATGGCCGATGGGTTTTGGGGTCCGCAGGTAGCGCCGGTCAACCTAGCGGGCGTATTGCCTTGGACTCATTGGCGCGCACTCACCGTGCTGGCGCTGCTGCTGGTCGGCAATTTGTTCTGCATGGCTTGTCCTTTTATGCTGGTGCGCGATGCCGGGCGCAAATTTTTGCCAGCAAAGCTTCGTTGGCCGCGGGCGCTGAGGAATAAATGGATTCCGGTTGGTCTGCTGGCAATTTATCTGTGGACATACGAGGCGTTTAGTCTTTGGAACAGTCCGTGGCTGACGGCAACCGTGATGGCTGGTTATTTTCTCGCCGCGTTCGCCATTGACGGGGTTTTTCGAGGCGCGAGTTTCTGCAAGTATGTGTGCCCGATCGGGCAGTTTCACTTCGTGAGTTCGTTTGTGTCTCCCCGCGAAGTAGGTATCCGGAAGGCGAGCGTTTGTGATTCCTGTAAGACACATGATTGTATTCGCGGTAATGACAAGGCCCGGGGCTGTGAGTTGTATTTGTTTCAGCCGAAGAAGACCGGCAACATGGATTGCACGTTTTGCATGGATTGCGTGAAGGCTTGTCCGCATGACAATGTGGCTCTGATGCCGGTTGCACCTGCGAGCACCCTGATCGTCGATCCTTACCGCTCCTCCATTGGCAGATTTTCGAAACGAACGGACATCACAGCATTGGCGCTATTGATCGTGTTTGGCGCGTTCATCAATGCGGCTCAAATGGTTTCGCCGGTGATGATGTGGGAGCACCGGTGGCATGCGCGTCTGGGCCCTCACATGATGCCGGTCGTCGTCGCGGTCGTCACGTTTTTGGGAGCTATTGTTGCGCCTGCGCTGGTTGTGCTCGTGTGTGGACTGCTGAATCGAGCCGTTAAGCACTCCGGATCTCTGTCCGGCATGGTCCGGCGATTCGCGCTTGCTTTTGTTCCGGTCGGTATCGCCATGTGGGCGGCGCATCTGCTCTTTCACTTCTCGACAGGATGGGAGTCCGCGGTACCGGCGGTGCAACGGGCTCTTGGCGGAAGTATTACGGCGTCTTCTGCCATGGTGATGATTCCGGGCTGGCTGACCCAAGCTCAAATCCTGCTGCTCGATGCCGGCTTGCTATTGACGTTATATGTTGGGTGGAGGATTGCTTTGCAGTACTCCGGACAGGTGAAGCAGGCCATTGGGCTCGTCGCGCCGTGGGGTGCTTTGGCGTGCGCACTCTATGGAATTGGCATTTGGACTCTTTTCCAGCCGATGCAAATGCGTGGCATGGGGATGTGAACAGATTCGGCATTACGGCACTTCTTCTGCTTACGGCGCTTACTTCGTTGCCTGCCCCGCTTCGCGCAGATGGAGGCACTTTTCAATTTCGAAAACAGGCTGGCCCATTCACGGTAACTCTCTTCAGTGCGCCCGTTCCATTGCGGGCCGGAACCGCGGATCTAAGCGTCCTGGTGCAAGACCAACAGGAGAGCGCTCTTATCGATGCAGCAGTGACGGTTCGGCTCTCCAAGGAGAATGAACAGGACATCGTTGCGAGGGCGACCACAGCGCAAGCAACAAATAAAATGCTGGATGCGGCTCAGATCGAGTTGCCCTCCGCAGGCGCGTGGCAGATAGAGGTACACGTTACCCGTGGGGCATTGGCCGGCTCGGCACTCGGCAGTATCAACGTGCTGCCGGAAGAAGCGCCGTTTTTTACTTATCGGTTCTATTTCGCTGTTGTGCCGGTTGGGATCGCTTTGTTCGTTCTGAATCAGTGGCTAAAGAAGAAAAATAAATACAACGGCGGCCTGCCACTTGCATGACCGGCCGCCTTTGGTGTTTGCGTAGCTGCTACGACGTTCGTTGTGCCTCGGAGTTCGCGTCTCCTTTTGAGATTGCAGCTTGCGCCGCGGCTAGCCGAGCGATTGGAACCCGGTACGGCGAGCACGAAACATAGTTCATGCCGACGCGGTAACAGAACTCCACGGAACTTGGTTCACCGCCATGTTCTCCGCAGATGCCCACTTCCAAGTCAGGACGCGTTTGCCGCCCTAATTTGACGGCAAGCTCGATGACCTTGCCGACGCCCTCCTGATCGAGAACGGCGAATGGATCAGCCTTGAAGATTTTCAGATCTTCGTAATGTTTCGAGAACTTCGTGTAGTCGTCGCGCGAAAGACCCATGGTGGTCTGCGTCAGATCGTTTGTGCCGAACGAGAAGAACTCCGCTTCCTTGGCCACTTCATCGGCGGTCAGGGCGGCGCGCGGAATTTCGATCATGGTGCCGACGTAGTACTTCATATCGCTCATGCCTGCCGCTTCCAGAACTTCGTCCGCGACTTTAACGACGAGAGCCTTCTGATTCTCGAGCTCCTTCACGTTGCCGACCAGCGGGATCATGACCTCAGGGATGACTTTGACGCCCTTCTTGGCAACCAGAACGGCCGCTTCGAAGATCGCGCGTGCTTGCATTTCGGTCACTTCCGGATAGGTGATGCCGAGCCGACAGCCACGATGTCCCAGCATCGGATTGAACTCATGCAGCTCTTCGACGCGGTGCAGCAGTTCCGGCAAGTACTTCTTCAGTTCGGGAACTGGAACCTTATACGTCGCGGACAGCTCTTTCTTTTCTTTCGGCGTTGCGTGAGGAAGCTTCGTGAGATCCACCATCAGGGTCTCGCGCTTGGGCAGGAACTCGTGAAGCGGCGGATCGAGCGTGCGGATGACTACCGGGAATCCGTCCATCGCCTGGAAGAGTCCGGCGAAATCCTTGCGCTGCATGGGAAGTAGCTTCTTCAAGCCGACTTTACGCGTCTTTTCATCGCGGGCCAGGATCATGGCCTGCATGTGAGGAATGCGATCCTCGGCAAAGAACATGTGCTCCGTGCGGCAAAGCCCGATGCCCTCCGCGCCAAAGAGACGGGCTTGCTTGGCATCGCGAGGAATATCGGCATTGGCGCGAACACCGAAATTGCCGCGGAACTCATCGGCCCATTGCATGAACGTTGCGAAATAATGCGACTTGGGATCGGGCTCGCTTGTCTTGCACTGGCCCAGGTAAACTTCGCCCAGTGTTCCATCGAGCGAGATCCAGTCGCCTTCCTTGATAACAAGTTTCTTGCCGCCGGCGGTGATGGTGGCTTGCTTGCCAGCTTCATTTACCGAAACCGTCGAAGCGCCGACCACGCAAGGCCGACCCATGCCGCGCGCAACCACTGCGGCGTGGCTGGTGAGGCCGCCGACTGCCGTGAGAATGCCTTTGGATACGTCCATGCCGTGAATGTCATCCGGCGTCGTTTCCTTACGAACCAGGATCACCGGACCATCCGCGGTCATCTCCACTGCATCTTCGGATGAAAACGCAGCGCGTCCGACAGCGGCTCCGGGAGAGGCCGGAAGACCGCTGGCGATCATCTGCAGCCCTTTACGCATGTTGGGATCGAGCACTGGATGGAGTAGCTGATCTAATTGCGCGGGCGCGACACGCTGTACGGCTTCTTTCTTTGAGAGGACACCTTCCTCGACCATGTCGACAGCGATGCGGACAGCGGCCGGACCGGTGCGTTTCCCGTTGCGCGTCTGCAGCATATAGAGCGTGCCTTCTTCGATGGTGAATTCGAAGTCCTGGACATCGCGATAGTGCTTTTCAAGGCTGGCGGTTATCTCGCGAAGCTGCTTGTACGCTTCGGGCATTACCTGTTCGAGCTCGGCGATTGGCTGCGGCGTACGAATGCCCGCAACAACGTCTTCGCCTTGCGCGTTCACCAGGAACTCGCCGTAGAAGACATGCTCGCCGGTGGACGGATTGCGCGTGAAGCCGACGCCCGTGCCGGAATTATCGCCCATGTTGCCGAACACCATCGCCTGCACGTTCGCGGCAGTGCCGATGGAATCGGGAATCTTTTCCATGCGGCGGTAGTAGGTGGCCTTCGGTGTGTTCCAGGAATGGAAAACGGCATCGCGCGACATCATCAACTGTTCCACAGCATCTTGCGGAAAGTCTTTGCCGGTTTCCTTCTTCACCAGCTTCTTGTAGTCGCCAATGATGACTTGCAGATCCTCAGCGGCGAGATCGGTGTCGAGTTTCGCCTTCTTCTTTGTTTTGCGCGTGTCGAAGATGTGATCGAATTTCGCCATGTCGATGTGGAGCGATACTTCGCCGAACATCTGAATGAAACGGCGATAGCAGTCGTAGGCGAAGCGCGGATTGCCGGTCTTTTTCGCCAGGCCCTCAGTCGTTTCATCGTTCAAGCCGAGGTTGAGAATCGTGTTCATCATGCCGGGCATGGAGAACTTCGCGCCCGAGCGCACGCTGAGTAACAGTGGATCGTCCACGCCCCCAAGCTTCTTTCCCATCTCGCCTTCCAGCTTGGCGAGCGCTGTGCGGATTTGATTGTCCACCTCTTGCGGAACTTTATTGCCGTTTTCAAAAAAGAGGTTACAGACCTCGGTCGAAATAGTGAAGCCGGGGGGCACGGGGACGCCGGCTTTGCACATTTCCGCCAGGCCAGCACCCTTGCCGCCGAGCGTGTCGCGTAGCTTGCCGTCGCCGTCCGCCGTACCTCCGCCGAACGAGTAAACGTATTTGTTCATTTCCAGTCGTATCTCCTGACTAATATCAATTTTTAAAAGCTTTCAGGCGCATTCGCCTTGCGTGACGATTTCGGAAAAGTCCGCGACCGTCGAAAACTCCGTTAACAGGCTGTGCAGTAAAGCCAGACGGTTCTGCCGTATCGCCGGATTTGGATCGTTCACAAGAATTTTATCGAAGAACAGATCCACTTGCGGGCGTAACGAGGCGATGGCCGTTAGCTTTTCACGATAACTAGGGCTTTGCTCGGCCTGTTTGCGAACTCGCACGAACGCCTCGTACAGGTCCCGCTCAGGACCATCACCAAGCAGTTCTGTTTGCGCCGGACTCGCCTCGGTCACGGCTGCTTGCCTCAATATATTTTTGATTCGCTTAAAGCTTGCAGCCAAGGGTTCAAAGTCTTCGGTAGGACGAACATCATGAACTGCTTCTGCACGGTCTTGAAGGTCCGCCAGCGTTGTCATCTCCACTGCCAGCACAGCGTTTACTTCATCAAACTCGTAACGAAGCACATCACGCAGATAGTATTCAATGCGCTCCTTCATGAAGGGCGACAATGCTGGAAGGTCTTCCACAAGCTTTAGCAGACGCAGCGGCAGTCGTGCCTCAAAGAGGACTTTCACAACCCCTTGCGCCGCACGCCGCAAGGCAAGGGGATCCTTCGATCCGGTAGGAATCAGGCCGATTCGGAAGCACTCGCGCAGTGTGTCGAGCTTGTCCGCGATCGCTACTGCTTGACCCTCTGGCGTACGCGGGATCGAATCGTCCATGCTCACCGGCTTGTAATGATCGTAGATGGCCGTGGAGACGCCTTCGCTTTCGCCCTGCGCCTTCGCATATAGGCCGCCTACAACGCCTTGCAGTTCAGTAAACTCTTTCACCATATCGGTGGTGAGGTCGCATTTCGCCAGTGTTGCCGCGCGCCTGACAGACTCCTGATCGGCACCTATTTGGGCGGCCAGAGCGGCAGCTAGGTCCGCAACACGTTCGGTCTTGTCTTTATAGCTTCCAAGCTTTGCCTGAAATGTAACCTTCGCGAGATCGGGCAGCCGGTCCGCCAATTTCTTTCTCTGATCCGCTTCCCAGAAGAAGCGCGCATCGTTGAAGCGCGCCCGCAACACGCGCTCATTTCCCTGGCGTATAAGCCCATCTGGATCGCCATCCGTATTCGTGATTGCCACAAATTCCGCGGCCAACGAGCCATCCTGGTTCAGCACCGAAAAGTATCGCTGATGGTGACGCATCACGGTAGCGAGAATTTCTTTCGGCAACTCCAGGTATGCGGGGTCGAAGTGGCCCCGAATAGGAGTCGGAAATTCCGTCATATAGACGAGCGTTCTCAGTAGCCCGTAGTCCGCCGAAACACCTTCCACCATGCCGGATTCAATACGTACTTTCCGTTCGGTATCCTGCACCAGGACAAAATTTTCGCGCAATCGCTGCTCATAGTTGGCAATCGTGACCTGGATCGGCTCTTTGACGCCGAGGATACGATGCCCGCGCGTCGTGTTGCCCGCCTGCACTCCGGCGATTTGAAAAGGCACAACAGCATCGCCGAGCAAAGCGACAATCCAACGAATCGGACGAATGAAGCGCACGCCGTTTTTATCGGTCCAATACATTGCCTTGGGAAAGCGGATGTCCGCGATGACCTGTGGCAGTTTGGTCGTGAGTAGATTGAGCGCGGATTCACCGGGAATGTGCTGGTGAAACACGTAACGCTCGCCTTTGGCATCGGCCGTCTTTGCTAGCGTGTCGATGCTCGTATTCCACTTGCGGGCAAAACCTTGCGCCGCACTTGTTCCCGCGGAAAGATACGGCCCGAGCGTTACGTTCTGCACGTCCGGCGCACGATCCGCCAGGTTTTCCAGGAACAGAACCAAACGGCGAGGGGTGGCGTTGAGCCGAATTGCGTCCCCGCCCAACACTCCCAGTTCTTTTTCGAAGCCGGATTTCAGATCGCCGAGCGCACCCTCAATCATCCAGTCCGGAATCTCTTCGACACCGATCTCCAGAAGAAAGTCTGTCACTAGGCTACGGCCTCCACAGCCGGAGTTTGCTGATCTACCCAAGCCGACGCCACCCCGATCGCCAGCTTGCGAACACGAGCAATCACGCCCACGCGTTCGGTGACGCTGATCGCTCCACGAGCATCGAGCATATTGAAAAAGTGCGAACACTTCAACACCTGATCGTAGGCAGGAAGCACCGGGAAACGGCTTTTTTCCTTCGCTTTGCTATAGAACGCTAAGAGTCGCTGGCACTCCTTCTCATGAAGTTCAAAGCCCTGCCAAAGAGCTTGTATATCGGCCCATTCGAAGTTAAAGGCGGAGAATTGCTGCTCGTCGGCTAGGCGCACGTCGCCGTATTTGAAGCCCGGCGCCCACTCGATATCGTAGATGCTGTCGACGTTCTGCAGGAAGGCCGCAATGCGCTCCAGGCCGTAGGTAATCTCGGCGGGCACTAGCTCCAGATCGATGCCGCCGCACTGCTGGAAATAAGTGAATTGTGTGATTTCCAGGCCGTCCAGCATCACTTGCCAACCGATGCCCCAAGCTCCTAGCGTAGGCGCTTCCCAGTTGTCTTCCTCGAACTTAATATCGTGCTTGCGCAGATCTATCCCGATGGCTTCCAGGCTGCCCAGATATTGTTCCAAGACATCGTTCGGCGCCGGCTTCAGAATCACTTGCAACTGCTGATGCTTATACAGCCGGTTGGGGTTTTCACCGTAACGTCCATCGGCTGGCCGTCGGCTCGGTTGGACGTAAGCGACTTTGTAAGGCTTTGGCCCCAGGACCCGAAGAAACGTTTCCGGCGCCATCGTTCCGGCCCCCACTTCCACGTCGTAAGGCTCTTGTATGATTGCGCCGCGAGTAGCCCAGTATTGCTTCAGTTTTAAGATTGTGTCTTGAAATGAGTCCATGCGGTAGTGAGGCGATACCTTTAAAGCCCTTCGAGCACCGCGGGCGTATAAAAACGCCGTTCTACCTGCTCTTCCAGTTGACGAATCAGGAAGCGCCGCAGGTCGAGCGCGGTGTCCTTGGTCCAAGTTTGCGGAGGCAGGCTGGCGATGGGCGTGCGAAGCATGGAATCAGCAAGCTCACGGGAGGAGTCTGACAAATTTCTATCCGGATAAGTTTGCAGATTCGGCAGAAAACCGGAAAGCCGTACTGCCCATAGTGAAAAATATGTGATAGCTGCCCAGATAGCACCTGCCGTTTGCCCGTGCATGTGCCCAAGCACCGCTGTTACGAGCCGGAAGAAACGCTCATTCGGTTCGTTGGCAGGCAGCAGGTGATCGCTTACTTCCGCGATGTAATCGAGCGCGACACCAGCGTCGAAGTTGGCAAGAAGATTGAACTGCGAGTGAAGTAGATCGCAGCTATTGAGATTCACCAGTTCGCGAGTTTCTTTTTGCGAGTACGACAAGTTCACGAGCGATAGCCGTTCCAGACCAGATCCATAAGTGCTCTTCAGCTTTCGAGCCCGCCGCGCCACACCGCGCAATTTACCCTGATCGCGGGTAAAGAAGCTGACGATTAAATCCGACTCGCGGAAGGGATATGTGCGAAGAATATAGGTCTCGCTCACCCGAGTCGGCATGGCTCATCGCGCCCGCGCCAAAGGTAACATTTTAGGCGGACATAGAAGTTTCAGCTTAACAGACTGAGTTACTATGTGTTCGCATGGTGGAATCTCCTAGTTACTGGCCGCGTGGGGCCGATGAGGTGTTGGCCAAATTAAGCGACGGCATTGAGGTGAAGCGGCGCACCATGTACATGCGCGCCTGCAACCAAAAGGATGCGAAAGGGAAGATTTGCCGCGGGCACATCAAGCGCTGGTTTCAACCCACGGAAGAGGTAAAGAAGCTGTACGGTGCGAAAACCGAGATCTATCAATGCGAGCGTTGCCATACGGTCTACCTGCCAAATCTCGCCGAGCAGCCTCGCACGCAAACCTTGTCATGGTGACGATGCGCGTTCTTACGGGCGCGGTTCTTGCGATGACGTTTATCTGCGGTTCCGCCCTCGCTGCTGACGACGGCGACAGTTTTCCTTTGAAGCCATCCTTGACACCGCAGCGGTTGCATCGCTTGCGGCTGGAGAAAGACCGGCAAACGACCCGATGGGCTGACTTTGAAAACCGCGTTCAAACTGTTCCGGACTCGCCGGAGCGGGGCTTCGAACTGGCTCTTTACTATGCGGTAGCCCAAGACGAACAGCGAGGCCGGGACGCGGTAGCCTGGGCCGCGGCGCACCCGGATAAGACTCGCCAACGCGCGATCGTAGCCGACTGGTGCGCCAATCTGGTTTCGGATGAACAGCGGAAGCAATGGAGCGCCGCGGGAGCATCCGCCGTTCCCGTGGTTACCACGTTTGCCGGTGCTTCACCGAACGAACTCGCGGCACTGCTGCTCCTTTCCCGTACGCCCGCCGAGTTGGAGCATCCCTCGTGGCAGGCGCATGTCCGGGCGCTGGCGCTCGTTACCGAACATCCGAACCTTCCCAACAGCCAATTCCTCCAAAGCTGGGTCCTGCAATCGGACCAGATGATTCGCGAGGGCCCCGGCGTTGGCTACGAATTCTTCTGGGCTGATCCCTATCTGCCTGGCGTCAGTTATCAAAATATGGAGCCCTGGATTTACGCCAGTGGCAGCTTGTTTGCGCGAACCGATTGGACGAAGCATGCCTGTTGGGTAAGCGTCTCTACAACTGGCGTCAAGGAGCAGGGGTGCCCGGAAGATTGGCGTTCAAAGCCGATGAATTTCGGTCATCTGACGCTAATCCCCTTGCAGCAGCGTTGCATGGACGTGACTCAGGCCCGCAATAATACTGCGTTCCTGTTGTGGAATCTGCAGCCCGGGCAAAAAATGACATACCGGTATCAGAAGAAGCAGGTACCCATTCAAGCCGATGCGGCTGGTCTGCTGCGTCTCCCTAGCACTCTCGAAGGCAAGGTATGCGTGGCGCGCTAGGCGAATCTACGGGCTTGATACACTGGAATTTCCACGTAAAGGGAGTGTTTTTTGATGATTGCGGCAACACAACTGCGTCCGGGCATGGTGGTGAAGTTCAATAACGAGCTTCACACGGTGTTCAGCATGGTCCATCGTACGCCGGGGAACCTGCGCGGATTCGTGCAGGCCAAGATGCGCAACCTGCGGTCCGGTTCCATGATCGAGCACCGCTTCTCTTCCGAAGACAAGGTCGAACGCATATCGCTCGAAGAGCATGAGATGGAGTACCTGTATGAGGACGGCGACTCGTACTATTTCATGAACACCGAAACTTTCGAGCAGACCTTTCTAACGAAGGACCTGCTGGGTGATGCCACGTTGTATCTTATTCCGAATCTGAAAGTGAACGTCGAGTTCTACGAAGGTAAAGCGATTAGCGTGGAGCTTCCGCCCAGCATCGAGATGACCGTGGTGGAAACGGAGCCCGGCATTAAAGGCGCGACGGTATCGAACGTGACGAAACCCGCGAAGATGGATACGGGACTAGTTGTTCAGGTGCCGCCGTTCATCAATCAGGGCGAGCGTATCCGCGTTAATACTACTGAAGGCGCATATTTGGAGCGTGCGTAGAGCGTTAACTCACGCTTACTTCCAGCTTCGGCTTTTCTTGCAAATCGTTTTGCTGCAAAGATACAGCATTGCCTTGTAGTTTACCCACGCTCGTTGACTTTAGTTGACGCCCGTCGGGTGGATGAATGTGAATCATCAGATTGCCAAGGAAACCCTGCGGCGTTTCAATCACCACCGACCACGCGCCGTTAGCGGTGCTCTTCGTAGTCCAGCTAATTTCTCCAAAGCGCGTAGGACAGCGCCCTACTTTGATCTGCTGGCCCGGCCCGAACCAGTGCTTGGGGGCCGCCTTCTGTAGATGACAAATCTCCTGATCGCTCTCCTCATAGCAAAGAAGCCAGCGCAGGCCTAGCGTCGGCTGCAGAACGCTGTTGACCACCGAAGACCAACCATAGGGGCTGCCTTCTCCCGGATAACTCCCCGGCAAAAACGCGTCTTCGGGCGAATATCGATTACCCGAATCGGCCGCATAGCAACAGAGCGAATACAGGGTTAGCAGAAACGGGCGGTAATCATCCTGACGTATTTTCACTGACAGCGTGCCATGGGCCATGAAGTTTGAGGTGCGCGACCAGTCACCATCCGTGTGCAGACCCATGATTTGCTGTCCCGCTATCTCGCGGTGCTTCAGGTGGCCCAAATCCAACTGCCGATTCCCCCAGTCAGCCGTAAACCAGTCCATCATGAAACGGTGATTCTCATAGCTGGTCAAGTCGGTTGGCTTGCGATGAACGTCGTCAGGGGTGAACGATGTGATGCCTGCCTCATGCATCGCTGAGTTCTGTGCCGCTTCCGTTTTTTGCAAGGAGCGTTCCACGAGCGTGCGCATTTCGGAGGCAACTGCCGCAATCCGTTTTGATTCCTCCTGCAGATCACCTGCATTATGTTCGCGGCCGGCCATTTCCAGGCAACGAGCGTGTTCTTTTAACCCACGCCATGTCCACGTTGCGTTCTGAAAGTAGTAGGGATGCGAATTAGGAAAGTCGTTATTAACCTCACCTAAGTCCGCTTCGGGTGAGCCCCAGATCAGCCCATAGCGGCGGTCGTTGGGCGAAAAAGTTGTCTTGCTGTATTCATACCTCTTCAGTACGTAACCGAGCATCCGCCGCAGGACAGGAAGGCGCTTCTGCAATGCTTCGAAATCGTGCGTATAGTCATACGATCGTGCGGAGTTCCATAGGAAGATGCCGACGTTTAGTGGCCCTTCCACTTGGTCCTGCGTATTGTAGAGGAAATTGCCATCGGGAAGGATGTACTTGTCGAGATAGTTCTGCACATAACGATCTGCATCTTCGGTATGGTTCCAAAGCTGATGCGTCCAGACAAACTCGTAGAAAGAAACCGGAAACAACGCATGGCTGCGTTCCGGAATTTTGGTGTAAGCGCCCTCTCCGATTTGATAGGTCGGCTCCAGCCCGCGGTAACTGCAGCGGCAAAGCGTAATTCCCGCCCGTGCGGCATCGAGTAACCAGCCGTCCGGAATTTCTACCGGCATATGGTCCTCGAAAAAACGCTGCCAATAGTTCCCAATGCCCGCAAGCGAGTGGAAGAAGCCGTTTGGGGAGCTGTTCCAGTAGCGATCCACATACAAAAGGCCATCGGCTTCCTTCGTGACGTGTTCACCGGGGCGCAATTGCTTCACCATCCACTGGGGCACAACCGATCTCACTCGTGCCATTGGTCGAGCGTCGGCGCCGTCAGGCAAGAGAACCATCACCTCATAACCAGCGCGTGACTCGGGATTCCAAACTCCGATGTCCGCAACGGGCAGGTAGCCGCCCAGCAGGGTTCGCTTGCTGTGCCCTGGAAGACAACGATAGACACTAGGGTCGTCGCCTGGCGTGTGGCGCGAGGGATCGAAGAGCGCACCCACCAAGTCCGGTGCCCAGGCACTTTGCCCTTCAGGCGTGGTCCCCAGTTGCCGGGATGTGCCATCCGCTTCAAGAAACAGCGACCGTAGCGGCCCAGCCTGTTCATTGCCTACGAAGGTATAACCAATATATTCGGCACCGAGCGCGGCGACGTTCTCATAGGAAGGATCTTCGTTTGACCGCAGAATGTAGTTGCCGGGCTTGTCGGGTCCAGGCACATACGGTGCTTCGCGGACGAACTTCACGCCGCCGGAAGTATTCGTCGGACGCGGCCGGATACTCGCCAGGCTGCCAACGCCTTTGGGAATCCGAAGAATCACGCCTTCGGATTCGGTGACGTAAACAATCGCGCCTGCATGTGTTGCTTGTTTTTCGAAGACGGCGGTGTCTGTTCCGTTCATCGAAAAAATTGTCTTAAGGTTCCAGCCGCCGAGCGTGTCGCCCGGCTTCAACGCGCGCTGCTCTTTTCCGGCCTCCACCGAAACTGTTCCATTGCCGAAATTCCCGCAAGTAAGCTGTTCCGCCAAGGCTTCGCGCTCTCCGGCAAGAAAGCGCGAGTACTCGTTTTCGATGCGCCCAGGCTTGTAATGTCCGCCTACCGCCGGATTGGAGGACCGCTGCTCCTGCCCTTCAGCGGCCCCCACCACGACTGATACCGCAGAAGCTGCTTTTAGAAAGTTCCGGCGGTTCAGTTTCATCTAGCCCTTCATCACGGAGGATAGATACTGGTAGCTCTCCCGAAGGCTGTCGATGGGATTGCCGGACGTCTGGTCCTGCTCCACAAAATAGTGCCGCACGTCGGCATGCGAAGCAGCCGCAAGAATAGCCGGTATGTTGAGCGACCCGTGTCCAACTGCCTTGAATGCGTCCGCAGGAACATTTTGGTTGTCGTGGACCGGTAGACCGCGCATCTTGTCTTTCAGGTGAAGAAGCTTGACGCGATCGCCGTATTGTTTCAACAACTGCACCGGGTCATGACCTGCAACGCTGACCCAGAATATGTCCATTTCCCACGAAACCAGGTCTTTGTCCGTGTTTTCCATCAGCGACTGAATGAACGTGGTGCCGTCCATCGGCGCAAAATCGGATGCGTGATTGTGATAGCAGAAGGTCAGATCCTGCGCTTTGGCCTGTTTTCCGATGTTATTGAAATCCGAGGCGATCTTTTTGAATGCGTCCACGCCGCCGGTCTGGGGTGCAGCCAGATAAGGAAAGACGACATAGTGAAATCCGCGCTGGCGAAGTTTACCGAACGCGCTGTCGAGTGGGCTGCCGCCCGCCATCAGCATCTTTGCGTCCACATGAACGCTCACCGCTTTCAGCTTGGTTTGTTCCAAGGCTGACCAGATCTTGGGGAGATCGTCGTAGATCGCCTCCACTTCGGCGTAGCCGATATCCTGTATGGCTTTCAACACCTTGAGCGGGTCGGCGTCAATGATTTTCCGCACTGTGTACAGTTGAACGCCGAGATTATCTTTGTGGAGCGCTTCTCTGGCGGATAAAGCAGCTTGTGTAATAGGAAGAATTGCGGCGGTTTGCGCGAGGAACGTACGCCGGGTTGAGGCAGACATGCCTTCCATCATATGCAACTGCTTTGGGAATATTCTTATTGTTCCCGCCACAGCGTAGGCGATTGACGTCGCAGAACAAATTCGGTGTAGGGCGATATTGCAGTCCGCGGTGCGAGTTCGTATCCCAAATTCCTGATTCGTTCGTTTTCCCGCCGCAGATAGGTTTCGTAAATGCTCGCAAGCTCTTCACGCTTAGTCGCAAAGATCATGAGGGAAGGAGCACGCACAGCTAAGAACTCCTCCACTGCGTCAAACACGCCGTTAAAGATATGAAAGGCGAAGTGTACGAAAAGAGGATCGGTGGGCTTCTCAACATCGAACGACACGTACCACGGCCCGTCCGCTTCCTTTCGTTCAAACTTGACTTCCACGTGAGCAGGACCGACCTTAAAGGTGGCTACGGCGTGCTGGTCGTTGTCGAGATGCCAAGTCAAAAGAGTCTCCGAAAAGAATGCCTGCGCGATGCTCTCTGCAAAAGTCGCCATACGGTGTGCACCGATTCCTATCTTTAGCTTAAAGGCTAGCTTTCGCTTCGCCGGTTGGATTCTCTTTTGCCATGTCGAGCAGACGAAGCAGCGCGATGGAAAGAATAGCGAGGACGGCAATTACCGCGATCACGAGAACTACATGCGCCTTGAGATACGGGAGCGTTTCAGCGCCAAACCGCTGCCCCAACGTGGCGAGGGCGAGATACCGCAGCACTCTGGCTACGAGTACGACCAGGATGAAAGAAGACCATCGCACTTCGAGAGCTCCAGCACAGAACACCGGAATCTTCATTGGAAGAGGAAGAGGCGAGATCGCCGGAACGAACACGGTGACCAGGCCGTAGCGCTCAAACCAGTTATGGAGCCGTTTGCCGCGGCCGTGGGAGATATATTTTTCTAATAGTACTTCGCCGCCTTTATGCGCGATAGCAAACAAAATCATGCTTCCCACAAGCGACCCGGCTATGGCACAGAAGGCAGCAAGGTACGCCTGCGAAGGCTTCACTACGGAAAGGGTTACCAACACAAAGTCAACGCCGCTCACGATCGGAATACCGGCGGAATCCAGCAGGGCCAGAAAAAATAGGCCGGGCGGTCCCCATGAAAGAAAGATTTGGATTAGGTGCTTCAGTGTTGACTCCGAGTGGTGTTAAGCACTCTTTGAGCTCAGGATAGCGAACAGGCCCGCCTCGTCCAGTATGGGTATATTGAGTGCGCGCGCTTTGTCGATCTTCGAGCCGGCTTCTTCGCCGGCAACCACATAAGACGTCTTGCTGCTTACCGATCCCACGACTTTGCCGCCTGCTACTTCAATCCGGGACTTTGCTTCGTCGCGTGTCAACGCCGAGAGTGTCCCGGTGAGAACAAAGTTCAGCCCGCTTAGCGCTCCTTGTTTTTTCCTCTGTTTAGTAGCGGTGAACTGGAGCCCAGCTTCGCGAAGACGTTCGATGAGCTCCCGGTTTCGTTTCTCGGCGAAGAATTGCCGGATGGAGTCTGCCACCTTCGGACCAATCTCTTCAGCCTCCTGCAAAAATTCCGCCGACGCCTCGGCAATCTCGTCAAGACTGCCGAAGTGATCGGAAAGTATTTGGGCGGTACGCTCACCGACAAATGGGATTCCCAGCCCGTTGAGGACGCGTGAGAGTGGCCGTGAACGCGATGTGTCGATATTGTTGATGACCTTTGCGGCAGACTTCTTACCCATGCGCTCCAGCCCGGTGATTTGCTCAACCGTTAACCGGTAGAGGTCGGCGATGTTGTGGACGTAGCCTCGATTGAGAAGTTGATCGACCAGGGCATCGCCCATGCCGTCAATATCCATGACGCCCCGGGATGCGAAGTGAAGGAGGGATTCGCGCAGACGGGCGGGGCAGTTCGTATTCATGCAGCGGCTGGCAGCTTCACCCTCTTCGCGCACGACGTGCCCGCCGCAAACGGGGCAGGTGGCTGGCATTTGGAACGGGCGCCGACGGGCTCCTTCCTCGGAAACGCGGACTACTTTCGGGATGACGTCGCCGCTACGCTCGATCACAACCGTGTCACCAATAGCAATTCCAAGACGGGCAATCTCATCTTCGTTGTGAAGCGTGGCACGGGAGACGGTAACACCTCCGACGATCACCGGGCGCAGATGAGCCACCGGCGTGAGCGCTCCCGTGCGTCCCACCTGTACCTCAATATTTTCAAGCACCGTTGACGCTTGGCGTGCGGCATATTTGAACGCGATAGCCCAACGTGGGGCCTTCGATGTCCAACCGAGTGCTTGTTGTTGCTCCACCGAATCGATCTTTACCACTACGCCGTCAATTTCGTAGGGCAGCGATTCGCGTTTCTCTTCCCATTCGCGAATAAACATCAGCAGATCATCAAGGTTGCGGCATTTTTGGCGATAGCTGTTTACCTTGAATCCGAGTTGAACCAATGTCTCGAGCGTTTGCCACTGGCTAGGGAGCAGCGGCTGGCCATCTTTCAAAAGAAAGTAACTAAAGTAGTCCAACTGGCGGGCCGCCGTGACCGCAGGATCCAGTGCGCGAAGTGCTCCCGCGGCGGCGTTGCGCGGATTGGCGAAGGGCGAAAGACCCGCTTGCTCACGCTCTTCGTTAAGGCGGCGAAAAGATTTCTGCTGCATCACGACTTCGCCGCGAACTTCGAACTTAGGTTCTCCGGTGGCTTCGATCTTGGCGCGCAGCGGCAGCGAACGAATGGTTCGCGCGTTTCCGGTGACGTCCTCGCCAATGCGCCCGTCACCGCGCGTGAGCGCTTGATGAAGGCGGCCATCATGGAACTGCGCAGCCATGGAAAGCCCGTCAAGCTTCAATTCCGCCACGTATTCGTAGTCATCCGACTTCAACAGCCCGCGCACACGTGCATCGAAGTCTCGCAACTCTTCTTCGTTGAGCGCGTTGTCGAGACTCAGCATGGGAGAACTGTGCGCCACCTTAACAAAACCTTCACGCGGCTGGCCCCCGACCCGCTGCGTGGGCGAGTCTGGGGTGCGAAGATCGGGATTTGCATCCTCGATCTGCCGGAGTTCACGCATCATCGCGTCGAATTGAGCGTCCGTGATGGCGGGCTCATCCAGAACATAGTAGAGATATTCGTGATGCGACAACTGCTTGCGTAATTCTTCCGCGCGCTCAGATAGGGGCTGTTTCATACGCGAACCTATAAAATATGGAGTTGGAATCTTTGAACGTCGAACGCGCCGCCATCATCTACAATCCTGTTGCGAGAGGGCTCGTCCGCCGCAGACACCTGCTTCAACGTACCATCGCCATCCTTGCACAACGCGGTATCGAAGCATCGCTTGTCGCCACCACCGCGCCGGGCACCGCTTCGGCTTTGGCCAAAGAGCAAATCGACGCGGGTTGCGGCTTAATCATCGCGGCCGGCGGCGATGGAACCATCAACGAAGTAGCAAACGGCCTGCTCGGCAGCGGTGTGCCGATGGCGATACTTCCGGGTGGCACGGCCAACGTGCTGGCGCGTGAGATAGGAACGCCGATCAATCTTGAGAGGGCGGCAGCTCAGATTCCGGATTCCCAGATGTGCCGGATTAGCGCGGGCGTAATTGGACCGGCGGGAACTGGTGAGCGGCGCTGTTTTCTATGCATGGCCGGCGCCGGGCTGGATGCTGAGATTGTGGCACGGCTGAATGTCGGACTAAAGGCGGCCATTGGAAAGTTTGCCTACTACCTCTGTGGATTTTCGCAGATATTCCGGCCGCTACGCGAATTTGAGGTGCTAGTCGATGGTAGGTCACATCAGGCAAGTTTCGCGCTGATCAGCCGTGTGCGGAATTACGGCGGTGATCTGGAGATTGCCAGAGGAGCATCGCTGCTGAAGGACGACTTCGAAATCGTGCTTTTTCGCGGAACGATGAGCCTCCAGTATCTGCCCTATCTGGCGGGAGTAGCGCTGAAATGTGTCGAAAAGATGAGGGGCGTTACGTTTCTGCGCGGCCGGTCGGTCACTTGTCAGCCGTTGTCCGGAGGAATCGGAACTTACGTGCAGGTAGATGGAGAACTTGCCGGCAAGCTGCCTATTACCGCGAAGATATTGCCTGAAGCCATGACGTTGTTAGTTCCGCCATCCTACTGGGCGAAAGAACAGGCTCGGGCGGCGGTTCCGGCGCTCGCGTAAGCATAAACGCGCGGACACTAACGGTGGATAATCTCACGCACTCTCTGACGGGCCTTGCCATGGCGAGGGCCGGGCTCGGAAGACTCTGTCCTCGAGCAACGACTTTGCTGGTGCTCTCGGCAAACGCGCCCGATATCGACATTGTTGCGCTAGCGGGCGGCCCTCTCAAATATTTCGAGGTCCATCGCGGTTACACGCATTCCATTGTTGGACTGCCGTTCATGGCCCTACTGACGGTGCTGGTCGTGGCTGCAATATTCCGTCAGAGGCTGCCATGGGGCAGAGCTTGGCTTCTTTGCGCTGCCGGAGTGGCGAGCCATCTTCTGATCGACTGGACTAACGACTACGGCATCCGATTATTCCTTCCATTTTCGTCAGCCTGGTTTGCGTTGGACATAAGCAGCTTGTACGATGGCGCGATTTGGGCGGCACTGGTGTTTGCCGCGCTCTGGCCCTCTTTGGAGCGGCTGGTGAACGGTGAAATCGGGATTCGAGGACCCGTCGGACGCGGCGTGGCGGTATTTGCGCTCTTGTTCTTCCTGGTGTATGACTGCGGCCGAGCGCTGATGCATGGCCGGGCTCTTGCGCAGCTTCAATCGGTGCTGTACGACGGAGCTGTGCCGCTCCGCATAGCGGCTCTGCCCAACCCATTTGATCCATTTCGCTGGAAGGGAGTGGTGGAAACCTCTCGCAGCTTCCAAGTGATACCGTTGAGTGTTTTTGGAGCTTTGGAGCCGCGAAAGGCTCTCGTGTTTTATAAACCCCCCATCACGCGTAACCTGCAAATTGCCTCGCAGTCCGAACCCTTCCGTTATTTTCTTTATTTTGCCCGCTTTCCCGTCTGGTCGGAAGATCACACCGGCAACGGACATGCCGCCCTGACACGGATTGAGTTAATGGATCTTCGATTCGGGCTGCCCGGTTCGAGTGGTTTTCATTGCACAGCAATCGAGGACAGCCGTAGTCGCTTGCTCAAATCGGAGTTCGTTCCGTAGCGGCAAGAAAAACGTCGGAGGCAATCTGGAAAGTCTGAGCGTGAGCGGCGACGGTAGGCTCGATTGGTCTCGAATAGCCTCCGCCAAGCGTGATGGCAAGCGGTATCTTTCGGTTGTGAGCCCCTTCGATCACCAGCCGGTCACGACGAGCGAGACCGGAGTGCGTAAGAGCGAGCCGTCCTAAGCTGTCGGTTTCCAGCCCGTCGACACCGGATTGAAAGAGAACCAGGTCGGGCTGAAAAGCCCAGATCCGGTCGAGAGCTGGTTGGAGAAGATCGAGATAGGCTTCATCTCCGGTGCCGTCCAATAGCTCGACGTCAAGACGGCTCTGCTGTTTGCGAAACGGAAAGTTTCGAGCGCCGTGAAGCGACAGGGTGAAAACGGAATCGCTTCCCGAAAAGATAGCGGCGGTTCCATCTCCTTGATGGACGTCGAGGTCGATAATGGCTGCAGTCTCGATCCGCCGCGTCGCTTGCGCCCACGCAATTGCAACAGCTAGGTCATTAAAGACGCAAAATCCGGAGCCCTCATCCCGGTAAGCATGGTGAGTGCCTCCGGCCAGCGTGCCGCCCCATCCGGTTTCAAGCGCGTGCTGTACCGCAAGGAGCGTGCTTCCCGTGCTCGCCAGAGTGCGTACGACAAGCTCTTGAGACCACGGAAACCCGATCCGGCGCATCACTCGCCAATCGAGCGTACCGTTCAAAAATCGATCCACGTACTCGGGGGTGTGAATACGGACAAGATCATCGCGTGTGGCGGGATGAGCAGGCTGCAAGTTGAAGCAGGGAAGACGAGTCAGTTCTTGACGGAGAAGCCGATATTTCGCGAGAGGAAATTTGTGGCCGTCCGGAAGCGGAAAATGATGCTGGTCGCAATAAAAAAGCGTGAGTGCCGCTGGCGATGGATGAGAATAGGGCAAGGTTCCGTTTTCACGTAGAGTCATGCTTCGTTACACCCGATTATTCGCCGTTCCTTTGTTTGTACTTTCGATGGTGGCACAGACGCCGCGCACGCCTGGTACGCCCAGCGACCAGGTCTCGGCTAAGCCCGATTTTTCCGGACGCTGGAGAATGGTGAAGGACAAGAGCAGTTTTGCCGGATTTACGACGCCGGATCTTTTGGTGCAAGTGGTGGACGATCACAATCCCACCATGAACGTCCATACGGTGGAGACGAAGAACGGGAACACATCTACCGCGGACGTCACCTATTTTACCGATGGCCGGGAATCGAGTAATGTCGTCAACGGCAAGGATGCAACGAGCAAAACGTATTGGGATGGCCCGGTTTTGGTGGTGCGCACCGATATGAAGGATTCAGAGGGTGACGATGTCGAGATGGAGGACCGTTGGGAGTTGTCCCAAGACAAGCAGACGCTCACACGTTCGAGCCATGTAGTGACATCTAAGGGCGGAGAGGTGACGTTGACGCTGGTGTGCCAGAAAGAAAAAAAGAGCTAACTCCCTTCCAGGGATTTCAGCGCCCACTGAGCGGCGTAATAGCCGCACATCCCGTGGACGCCGCCGCCTGGAGGTGTGGACGAGGAGCAGAGATAGACTCCCTTCAACGGAGTAGCGTAGCGCCTCCAGGTAGGGCGCAGGACAAATTGCTTCAGAGTCGGGGCACCGCCATTTAGATCTCCGCCGATGAGATTGGGATTCCATTGCTGCATTTCGACAGAACTCCAGGGACGTCGAGCGACGATGCACTCTCTAAATCCCGGAGCGAAGCGCTCGATTTGCTTTTCGATCTGAGCTAGCGCTGAACCGGGCCACCCGTTCGGGACGTGGCAATACGCCCACGCGGTATGTTGACCGGCCGGCGCGCGGCTGGGGTCGAAAAGGCTGGGCTGGACGAGCAAGACGAATGGGTTGTCAGGCGGCTGGCCTTGCCAGGCGGCGCGCTCCGATGCGGCAATTTCGTCCATGGAACCGCCGAGGTGAACCGTAGCGGCTCGTAAGCACTCCTTTGCTTTCCAGGGAATTGGTTCGCGGAGGGCCCAATCGACTTTGAAGATTCCAGGACCGTACCGGAAGCGAGTCATGGCGCGGCGGAACGTGTCTGGGATGCGGTTCTTGGCGAGCGCGGCGAACTGGCGAGGCGTCACGTCGCAGAGGACCGCATCGCGCCGGCTGAGATCGCCGAGAGATCCGACGGGAGCGTCAGTGGTGATTTGGCCGCCATGTTGGCGAAGTATCCCGGCCAGGGCGTCGGCAATCTTTTGAGCGCCGCCCTCCGGAATGGGCCATCCGACTGCGTGGCCGGTCACGCCAAGGATAAAACCGAAAGCGGAGCTGAGCGGCGCTTCCAGTTTCAGTATGGAGTGCGCGGAAAGCCCGGCAAAAAAGGCCCTAGCACGCATTTTACGAAACGAACTCCGGGCGAGATATGTAGCTGGCTGGATCGCGCGAACGCCGAAACGCGCCAGGAGCAAAGGATGGGCGGGAACTCTCAAAAGAGATTGAAGGACTTCGGGGGCGAGGGTGGGCCAGTCCCGAACGAGCGGCTCGAACAGTTTCTGGTAGGCATCGCCATCAGGTCCGAATTGTCTCGCAGTTTCCGCGACGCTGCGCTCCAGCGTGACGGCAGTACCGTCGTCAAAAGGATGGGCCATGGCGGCTGGCGGCCAAATCCAGCGAAGTCCATGATTTGCAAGGGGAAGAGCAGAAAAGAAAGGGGAACTGAGGGCCATGGGATGAACCGCAGAGCCTAAATCGTGGACGAAACCAGGGAGGGTCAACTCGGCGGAGCGCGCTCCTCCCCCAAATTCCGGAGCAGCTTCACGAACGTCTACGTCGAGACCCGCCTGAGCGAGAACAATTGCGGCGGCAAGGCCGTTGGGCCCACTTCCGATGACGGTGGCGATACGGTTCATGATTGTTAGAGTATTTTGCAGAGAACTTGTGTTTAGTCTGAATAATGAACTAAAATTCCAGCATGTCGATGATGGTGCAAGAACAGAAAGCCGTGAGTGTTCATCAGGCGAAAACACAGCTTTCGGCATTGCTGGATTTGGTCGAAGACGGCGAGGAGATCGTCATACAGCGGCACGGTAAACCGGTTGCCCGGCTTGTGGGTGTGGCGAAAGCGAACCGGAGCCCACTAGGAGCAATGAAGGACGAATTCGTTCTGCCGGAATACTGGGATAAGCCCCTCACCGACGAACAGGCTGACGCTTTTTGGGCCGGCAAATGGTGACAATCTTAGACACCAGCGTTTTACTCTGGGGGCTGACGATGCCGGACCGGCTGTCTCCTGCCGCGAAGGCCGCTGTCACTTCGGGTGAGTCGATTTTGAGCGTGGCTTCGTATTGGGAAGTTCTCATTAAGGTAAACAAGGGTATGCTTCCAATTGCCGAGCCAGTTACCTGGTGGTCGCGTGTGGTCGATTTATTTCGAGGCAAGATCCTGCCCCTCAGGGCGAGCCACGTCACGGCGCTTGCGGCTCTTCCGGACTTGCATCGCGATCCATTCGATCGGATTCTGATTGCCCAAACCATCGCGGAAGGCGGCGCACTGGTGACCAGCGATCGTCAGATTGCCGAATATCCTCTGCGCGTCATCTGGTAATTCGTTTTTTCAACGGGAGAAGATGCACTCCCCGCGTTTTGCGCGATGTTCCCAATTGACCCGTTGGAGTTCCGGAACATCGAACTCTTCTTCCGGAAATCCCATACAGAGATAGGCAGCTAGCGACCAGGAGGGTGGAACCTCCAGGAGCGCGGTAACGCGAACCGGATCGAAAATAGAAACCCAACCCACGCCAACTCTATGGGCGCGCGCCGCCAGCCAGAGCGTATGGACTGCCATTACGACCGAATAGTCGAGAGTCTCCGGCATAGTCTGCCTGCCAAGACCGTGCCCCTGGATGGTGGAACGATCGGTAAATACGGCAAGATGAACCGGCGCTTGTTCAAGACCTGAGAGCTTAAGCTTGGCGTATTGCTCTGCTTGTATACCCTCGTAGCCGCCGAGCGCAGCCTCATTCGCCCTGGCAAACTCATTCCGGACTTGCTCTTGAATGGTAGGAGAACGCACAATTACGAATCGCCACGGTTCACTAAGACCCACCGACGGCGCAAGGCAAGCGGTATGCAGGAGATCGGTTAGGAGTTCCTGGGGCAGCTCATCCCGCTTAAATCGCCGAACGTCTCTGCGCCATATGAATAGTTGCGTGAGAAGCTTACGAAAGTTTTCGTCAAATAACGGAGCGTCTGACACCTATATCTGGCGTTTGCTATCGGGATTTCGTGTTGCCCCGGTGTCGGCAGCCCAATCGTCAGCAGGAACTGTATCAGTATTGGTTAATCCAAGTGAGCGATTGTCGCCGGGAAGGATTTCCATATCCTCCGCACCAAGTCCATCCTCGTCTAAGTCAACATCGCTTCCTGAGGGATGGCGGATGGAGGTTGTGCCTCCGAAGCTGGTGGGATCGCCAGTCGAATGTGCGTCGCCGGTTCCCATTTCATCCGGGGCCGCTTGCTCATCTCCGGTGTCGGCGCGGTCCCCACGGCTGACTCCGTCATTTGGGCCCAAATATAGGGACGTCAAAAAGACGGGCGCCGCGGTGTCTGGAACGTAGTTCAAATTAAGCATCGCAATCCTCTTTCTCATTGGGTAGACGCCGTTGGAGGGCTAGAGTGTCGGCTTGTGTATCGCACGTGGCTATACTTGGTTATGGCCACCTTGGTGACACTTCAGGCCACGCCGGTAGCTCTTGACCCCACTCAGTTGGACACTCAAGAGCAACTTCTATTTGGCGTGTTGCAAGACTTGGGCCGCGTCATTGTGGCCTATTCCGGCGGCACGGATTCGGCCTATCTGGCTTGGGCGGCCCATCGTGTTCTCCGCGCGAATTCGATCGCGGTTACGGCCGATTCTCCTTCCATTCCTACATCGCACAAACGCGATGCCGAGGCATTCGCTCGTGAGTGCGGCTTCCGCCATGAGTATATAGATACCTATGAATTTGACAATCCCGATTACGCCAAGAACGATAAGGATCGATGTTTTCATTGCAAAGATGAATTGTTCTTGCGCTTGGAAACGTTCGCAAAACAGCGTGGCTACGACCACATCATCTATGGCGTGAATAAGGACGACCTTGGCGATTATCGTCCTGGTCAACGTGCCGCAAAGATTCATCAGGTACAGGCACCGCTGGTAGATGCTGGACTCACAAAGGCCGGGATTCGAGAGCTATCCCGCCGCGCCGGGCTTTCCACTTGGGATCGCCCGGCTGCCGCCTGCCTCAGTTCTCGAGTACCCTATGGGACTCCGGTCACGGTGAAGACCATTCAGACGATTGAAGAGGGTGAGGAAGCGATTCGCGCACTCGGATTTAGGCAGTTTCGAGTACGTTTTCATGGCGACCTGGTCCGGATCGAGATCGCAAAGGAGGAGCTCGCAAACGCGCTGACGGTGGAGAACGCCGTGCGCTTTACGGAGATCTTCAAGCAGCTTGGGTTTTTGTATGTGACGATCGACCTGGAAGGGTATCGGCAAGGGTCGTTGAATGCAGCATTAGGTGCAAGTAGCTAAATTTCCCTGCAAAAACGGCATCCGTCCATGATTTCCCGACACTGTCAATGTTGCGTATTCCCAGTCTTAACAACGCTGTTATCGCAAACTCGGATCTGGCAAAGAAACTGAACTTGCCGATTATAGAAGATCTGACAGGACGCTTCCAGAACAAGTTGGACGCTTATGAATGGGCGGTCAACGATCTTTGGCCGCGGCTTACAAAAAAGGTCTTAACAACGATCGGCCCCACGGCTACCGTATCCGTACCCGGCGTCCAATGGACGACTCTATTGCGGGAGAGTCGTCCCATCCATGATGCTTCAAACAAGGCAGTCTACATCGCCGATCTTTCGAGCTTGGCGAGCGCTCAGGCTTTTTATCTCCGCTATCAAGACGCAGTGTCTACTGACGGGTGGGGACCGTCGGTCTCGCAGGTGACCATCACGGCGGACGGAAACGTGATCGCCTCTTTTCAGCCGGGCACTGATGCCGAGAAGCCATTTATTTTCGATTCCGGTGGTTCGTCGCTCGCTCCCGGTTGGCGCTTTGCCGACGGCAACTCGTATTTTATCTACAAATTTGTGCTTCCGGCGGACGAAGAAATTAGCGCTTTCCACCGAAATGTGGAATGAGTTTGTGGTTACGGCTACGGACTGCGGGCCAAGCACGCATAATTTTATCGTCCGCCTCTAATAAGGGACGGTATATTGTCCGGCGGCTTTGGGGATTCCGGCGAAGCTAAATTCCTGTTCCGAAAGGAAGCTGAACGGCATTCCGGGATGATCCCGAACACCATCGGAGCGTAGCGACGCTGGCTTCTCGATTGTGCTGGAAAGTGTTCGGCTTCGTCAAGTGAAACCTGTCCGGAGCGCAACGGAGGAAGGATGCCGCTAGCGGAGAAAGGGGTGCGGGCAGATGTGCGATGGAGCGTTTCACCACAGGGCTGGAGGTACGGCCGTCGTGTTTTCTGTTACACCAACAAAGATCCTGGCCTTTACAAAAGGGATCAGGCCAGTGAGGCAGTTTTCGAAAGTTCCAACGAATCTGATCTTCCGCAGAACAAGATGAGTACTGAAATGTCGTTCTGGAAAACGGGGCTTCGGTCGAACCAGGAGGCTTTCACTTGCGGAGGGCGCAGGTTACGCCGAGCGCAGCTAAAATAGTGCGAGAGTTGGAGCTGTAGATGAAAAGGCCCGTCCCGGTGGAATCTGCCTCTGCATTAATCGACGAGAAGATCAAGGAACTTGGGGACTGGCGCGGGACGACACTCGCGAAAGTGCGCGAAATCATACACGAGACAGACCCTGAGATCGTCGAAGAGTGGAAGTGGATGGGAACTCCCGTCTGGTCCCACAGCGGCATCGTCTGCACGGGAGAGACGTACAAGAACGTCGTCAAGATGACATATCCCAAGGGAGCTGCGTTGAAGGACCCTTCCGGTCTATTCAACGCCAGCCTCGACGGGAATGCCAGGCGCGCCATCGACATCCACGAGGGCGACAAGGTCGATGAGGCGGCCTTGAAGGATCTCATCCGCGCTGCAGTGGCGCTCAATCTCGAGGGCAAGAGCAAGCCGAAGCCCCGGCGAGCGAGCAGCAAGCAGGCCGACTAGCTTCATCGCAGGTCCCCGGCCATATCTCCTCCTATAGAGGAAGAGCTTCGGCACCTGCCTCATACGCCAACCAATTCGGCGTCGAGGCCCCGAGCTGGCCGCCGAAGGGTGCTCGGTCTTGATCGCGGAGGAGACTGCCATGTCTATGGAACGTCCATATGGCGGTCAAGCGTGAGTCGTGCCGACGAAATCGGCGGGCGCCATCGACTATCGCTTGCGATCGTAGTGCGCCTGTTACGAGCCCGCTGGGAAAGCTGCGAACCGAGGCTAGGTCTTCGTTTGAGGCCCGGCTAATGGTTACCTTGACTTGTGCAGATTTTAGGGTGGACTTACGAGCTTGGCTTCACACGATTCTTGCGCATGGAATCCCCACGCATCTCGATGCGGTGGGCGTTGTGGACCAGCCGGTCGAGGATGTCGTCGGCAAGCGTGGGGTCGCCGATCTGCTCGTGCCAGCGCGACACGGGAGTTGCGAAGTCAGGACCGTCGAGCGCACTTGGTAGCGATCCTCGCAGATCTGCCAAAAGTCGCGGCGCTCGGATTCTGACAGCGGGACCATGGCCCAATCGTCGATTACGAGGACATCGATTTGGCTGAGTCGTGCAAGTAGACTGCGCAAGCTGCCGTCTGTACGCGCGATCGCAAGATCACGGAACAGCGACTGGGCGCGAGTGTAGAGTGCCGAGTAACCATCGCGGCATGCCTTCTGCGCCAGCGCGCAGGCTACAAAGCTCTTGCCGACGCCCGTTAGTCCAAGGATTTGCATTTTCACCGCCTCGATCATTTCGAGCAGACGCATTGCCGCCATTTTTTCAATCATCGGTTGTTTCAGCATGGCGGCTCCTCACTCAAAATACTCTGCGCCGCGTATGTTGTCGTGCGGAGGTGGCGGCGGTAGGAGGAACCACGTCGAGCGAGTTTTTCAAAACCGACTTTACGCTCTGATAGCGGGACGCTCCCGTAAGCAGTGCCCGCTCCGCTGCGGTTTCCATGCGAGATGGCGTCCATTCCAGGTGAGCTTGGTGGGAGCGTGGCCGGTGCTCAGCAATCGTGATGGCGTGCCGGCGACCAATGTGCGCGCAGGTGTGAAGCCGCACGCTGCCCTTTGTGGAAGATCTCGATGGTTGTTGGCGTTGAGCGTACTTCCACCAGCTCGTGCACCAGGTTGTAGCGTATGGATTGTGTTTATTGGTATCGAATAGGAAAGTAGAAATCTGGGGACTTGCCTAACTACTTTGTATCGGAAGCGGGGCTGCTGGTCGTTTTCTGCGATGTGCCGCTGGACTCGGAGGATGTGCTGTTTGAAGACGAAGACTCGCTCTTTGCGGAAGACTCCGTTTTACCTGGACTGTTGCCGCCCGATTTCGAGCCTTTTGCGTAGTCATTCACATACCACCCACTGCCTTTGAACTGTAAGGCAGGAGCGGACAACAGCCGGTGAACGTTTCCGCCGCATGCATCGTGAGTGATGAGTGGCTGGTCAGAAAACTTCTGTATCAGCTCAAACTGCTTACCGCACCCGTCGCATCGGTACTCGTAGATGGGCATTACTTTATCTAAATTCCTTCATTGCAGCTTATTTGCAACCATTCTACTGAGGGCTCTTTTGGATGATTGGATGCTGCTGACTCGCGCCGGTTGCCGCATTTCTTTCGCCATCAGTCAGTTGCGCGACAGTCGCTTTTCCGGTCACCAAGTCAATGGACTGTTTAAGCAGGTTATCCTCAGAGTTCTTCGGAGCGGTGTTCGGTATGGGATTCCCGTCCTCATCCAACTCAGGGCTATTGTCGTTTTCGGCAAGCTGGACGGAGGGAACAACACCGGTGTCTTGAATGGCTTTGCCATCCGGCGCAAAGTACTTCGCCACCGAAAGGATTACCGCCCCCCCGTCGTTCATTTCAATGGTTTTACGAAGGCTAGCATCCCCGTAGGTGCGTTCCCCCACGACTTGCGCCCGCTTGTCATCCAGCAACGCAGACGCAGCAATTTCCGCTCCGCCAGCCGTGGACCTATTCGTAATCACTACCAATGGACCTTTCCAGACATCGTCCGCGGGATTTGCGTCAAACTCTTTCTTGGTTACCTTCTGCCCTTGCAGATAGGTGATCTCGCCTTTATCAAGGAACAGATTGGCTAGCGCGATTCCCTTGTCCTGCTCGCCGGTGGAGCTATGACGTAGATCGAGAACCATGTATTTTGCACCTTGCTTTTTAAGTTCGGCAACTTTCGCCTTTGCCTGGCTAACACAGTCGCCGGCGAGACTGGTGATATGCAAGTAGCCCACCTCATCCGGCATCAACTTTGCCGTGACGGGCGGGTAGGGAATGTTGACCCTCGTGAGCATAAGCTTCTGTGGATCGGGGTTTTTCAGGCGAAGCAAGGTGACTTCTACCTGACTATTGGGGGTACCGCTTAATAGCTCTTGGGCATATGCCAAAGGCATGTCTCTGGTCGCCACATTGTTGATGCTTTCGATCAAATCGCCTGTCGTGATGCTCGCTTTGTCGGCCGGCGACCCGGGAAGCGTATCGACCACTGCTACATACCCGTACCGCTTAGCGAGAATAAGACCAACTCCGGCCTCCGCTTTTCCATGCGTTTTCTCGTATTGCCGGTATTGGTCGGCATTCATGTAGCTCGCAAAGGGGTCAACGGACTCGAGAAGGCCATTGATTGCGCCCAACGTGACATTTTTCATGTTGGGGTTTTCTACGTACTCAAGCTTAATTCGCTCCAGTACCTCGGTATATACCTTCAGGTGCCCGTAGACATCGTCCGGTGCGACCGCGCGCCCGTTCCTCGCGCCAATCAAAAGCAAAACCACAATGCAGGTTGAGCTTCCAAGAATTGTCCACTTAAAACGGCTGTTCATGAATTATTCGGAGACGTATCCAAAGTATAACGGAGATAGAAATGCACCGGGTGTGAACCGCTACAACTTTTTGACGTAAAACTTCCGAAAGCGTTGCGATTATGCCCGGTATGCGAGTAGATGATGTATGCTACTTGCGCCTCAATCGCAGCATTCTGCAGCATTCTTCTGATAACTCATGCTATCCGGTAGGTTGTATGTTGGTTCTAGCTTCTGCTTCTCCACGTCGGCATGAACTTCTATCAAAGGCGGGAATTGAGCACGTTGTCCGGCCGTCCTGCGTCTTGGAACAGAGCTTTCCAAACGAAAGTCCGATTCATTTCGTCCAGCGGATAGCAGAGGAAAAGGCGCGCGCTGCCCCTCGTGGGCCGGGGGACGTCATATTGGCTGCCGATACAGTCGTCGTTTTCGGCCGCGAGATCTTCGGCAAGCCGGCCGATGAACTTGATGCAATCCGCATGTTGCGCTTGCTGTCCGGTATGGAACACCATGTTTATACCGGGATTTGCATGCTGGCTGAAGCGAGAACGATAATCGATGTGGCCACCACGGAGGTGCGATTTGCCGAACTCACAGACGGTGAAATCCAAGAATACGTTAGAAGCGGAGAATCGCTCGACAAGGCCGGAGCGTATGCAATACAAGGGCTGGCATCTAAGTTTGTGGCGTCGATCAAGGGCTCCTACCACAACGTGGTGGGGCTTCCCTTATCCATGGTTTATGGCTATCTAAAATTAATTGGAAATATTTCCTAAAGTTTTCGGACTAAGTTGCCGATGAGTATTGTGGCGGTGGAACGGTGCTGCCAGCCCTGGCTGAACACTGGGAAGACGATTCTTCGGTTTGGTTGCGAAAGAGTTCAGGACTATTCGGAGAGAGCAAAAGTGTGTAAAATCAGTAGTATCTATCCTCAATTTCAATTTTCGAAATTTTTAAGGGGCATCCCCATGCTGCGAAGGCAACTCCTTGCCGGGGGCTGTCTGCTTCTATGGGGCGCGGCGCTGGGAGCAGCGCAGCAAAGCAGCACACCGGCTCAGCCAGCATCGGCCGCTACCTCAGACCAAGGGCAGTCGCCCGTGCCGCCTTCTTCACCGGGCGCACAAAAGAGTGCTGCTCCCCGTCCAGCGGTACCGCATCCGTCGACGGCGGGTGCACCTGTCGACTCTGGTTCCTATAAAGTGGGCCCGACCGACATTCTCTATATCAGCGTGTGGCATGAAGGAGAGTTTTCAGGGCCTGTTTCCGTTCACGAAGACGGAAAGGTAACTTTGCCGCTCGTTGGAGACTTAGATGTGGGCGGAAAAACGCCGAATCAGATCGAGAAAATCGTCGGCGAGGCTCTCGCTAAATACGTCGTCAATCCCCTGGTGACCGTCACCGTCCAGGATGTACTCAGTAAAAAGTATTACCTTGACGGAGAAGTAGCTAAGGCAGGCGAGTACTCGCTGGTTGCGCCGACCACCATTTTAGAGGCGCTTAGCAAAGCTGGCGGACTTGCTATGTTCGCAAACTCAAAGAAAATCTACATTTTGCGCGGAGATCAGAAGATTCCGTTCAACTATAAAGACGTGATTCGCGGCAAGAACATGAAGCAGAACATTCTGCTCAAGCCAGACGACCACGTTGTTGTTCCGTAACGATATTCATAGAAGAGTAAATTATGCTAGATCGGCTTTCTGTACCCCGCCGTCCTTTTGATTTCGAAGACTATATCGACATTTTGAGGCGCAATGTTCGTTGGATTGTTGCGCCCGCGTTTGCCGGACTTGTCCTGGCTACCGTGGTTGCCTTTCTTCTGCCCGACACCTTTCTGTCGCAAGGACTGGTGCGTATTGTTCCACAGCAGATCAATCCAAATATGGTGCAGAATGTCACCAACCAGGATTTGGCTGACCGGATTAGCGCTTACGCCCAGACCATTGAGAGCCGGGACAATCTGACGAGCATTATCAATCGGTATGGCCTCTACAAAAAGGAGCTAAAGGGTGAACCGATGGAGGATGTGGTCAATCAGATGAAGAAAGCGATTGAAATCAGGCCGACATCGGGGGTAGCCGGCGGATCTTTCGTGCTCCAAATTGGATTCAAGTACAGTAACCGCGATATGGCTCAAAAAGTGTGTCAGGACCTGGTTACCACCCTCATCAACGAGGGTTCCCAGGGGACTTTCGAGGCCCAAAACGCGGCTCATCAATATTTTCAAGCCGAAGTAGCGCAGGCGGAGAAGAACCTCAGCCAAATCGAGCAAAAACTAACTGATTATCGGATCAAGAATGCAGGCCGTTTGCCCGACGAGGTCCAAATGAACATGGGCCAGGTGAATAATCTTCAAAGCCGGCTGAGCAACTTGGATGAAGCGAGTAACCGGAACGCGCAAGAACGCATGATGCTCGATACCCAACTCAATATTGCAAAGGAAAGACTTGACGCTATAAAGGATGGCGCGCCTCAACGCAATGAACGGCTGATGGGATTAGACAGGACCATACAAAGTCTCCAGACCAATATCGCTGAGATGGAGCAACGTTATACCAAAGACTTTCCCGATCTTCAGACTGCTAAGCAGCAGGTGGCGTTATACCAGCGGCAACGCGATCAGGTCGCCAAACAGGCTGCTACAAAGAGCGATATTGATTCAACCGAGGACAACTCGGGACTGGCTCGGGAAAGGCTGGACGCGCAAGCAACTATCGATCAATTGCAGGTTCAGGTGAATGCAAATAAGTCGGATGCGAAGCAGATCAGGAATGATGTTGCGGCAACGAACGCCGCGCTGAAGAACTATGAAAGCCGTCTGGAGTCCGCGCCGATGGGAGAGCAAGAATACTCAGAGCTGGCGCGGGATCACGATCTTGCAAAGCAGCGGTACGATAAGGCGCAGCAAAACCTGCAGCAATCGACTATTTCCATGACTCTGCAGGAGCGCAAGCAGGGCGAGACATTAGATCTCCTGGAGCAAGCCTCATCGCCCACTACGCCTACCGCGCCAAAGCGCCAGATGATCCTACCCTTGGGCTTCTTCGGCGGGTTGATTCTGGGTTTCGTGCTTGTTGCAGTGCGCGAATTGAAAGATACTTCGCTAAAGAACTTAAAAGATGCGCGGCTTTACACTCAACTGTCTATTTTGGGCAGTATTCCGTTACTGGAAAATGATCTGGTAGTGCAGCGCCGTAAGCAAATCATGTGGGTCGGTTGGGCCACTGCGGCTCTAGCCGGACTCGCAATCATGGGGGCCTCCATGGCCCACTACTACATACATAAGGCATAGACAATGAGTCGAGTCCATGACGCGTTGCGAAAAGTGACGCAAGATAGTCCTGATAATGTTCGGGAGCCGGCACGAGTTCCTGTTTATCCCTCGGAGCCACCAGCAGCGATGGAAGTGTCTCGACCGCCTGCTGCAAGCTTTAACTCAGGTGTTCTGGTTGAGGCGACCGAGCCTGACCTTCGGGATATTATCCGCAACGCGAAAGAAATCTCGTTTGCTCCCTCGAGCGACTCGCTGCTTGTCAATCCGAGCAAACCACGCGAGGCGCCCGCAGAGGAATTTCGCAGCTTGCGAACGCGATTGAATCACATCCAGACGCTGCAGCCGCTGCATACTCTGGTAGTGACCAGCGCTTCCCCTGCGGAGGGAAAATCATTCACCGCCGCGAATCTCGCTATTGCGCAGTCGCAACTCGCCGATAAGCGCGTCCTACTTGCGGATTTCGACTTCCGTCGACCCAGCGTAAATAAAATATTTCAGATCGATTGCGCTCCCGGCATTACCGACTACCTTACCGGCAAAGCATCTCTGGCGAGCATCGTGCACAAAGTTGCAGGTAGCAATCTGTATATACTGACCGCTGGCGACGCCGTTTCGAATCCGCTTGAACTGCTCAACTTAAAAGAGTGTAAGGCTCTCATCGGCGACCTGCGGGATCATTTTGACTGGGTGGTTCTCGACAGTCCTCCACTTCTATTTGCCGCGGATGGAAACCTGCTTGCCACGATGTGCGACGGGACAATTCTTGTGGTTCGTATAGGAGCGACAACTTTCGACGCTGTAACGCGCGCGATGCAATCTCTTTGTGAAAACAACGTACTCGGAGTAGTTGTAAATGGTGCACGTCGGGGCGAGCTTTATAGCAAGTACACGTACTATCACGATTACTACACTCCAGAAGCTAGCGGTGCGATTGCGCCAGAAACTGTAGTCCCGGCGATAGAAAGCGCCGACCCGGTCACAAGCAAATAGCCTCACCGAGTGAGGGGCGCGTGGCTGAAGTCAAGGTCGGAATCGCGGAAAAGAAGCGGCCGATCAAGGATCATTTCAACCGTTGATCCTTTCGTTAACATGGCGTCGGGACCCCGCGAGAGCAAAACTCCGATCAATCCTGCCGCAGCCCCCGCTCCCGAGCCCATTCCGGCACCGCGGGCGATATTGCCTGCTGCCGCTCCAATGCCTGAGCCGATAATCGTACCCGTCGTGGCTGTTCCGGCGACTGTTTCTATATCTCCCTTCTTGTTCCCGGGCCCAGTAATGGTGCCTTGTTCGCGGTTTAGTCTCTCGCTGGCGCGGGAGTCAGTCGCGCCTAAGTCCGAGCGAAAGTTACGCGTTACACCGTTGGGCAGTATAATTGAATCGAAGCTAACCCGAAGCTCGCCTCGTCCCTTTATTCTTCCTGGCCTTTTTACTTGAGTGACCGTTCCAGTCACCCAGCTTCCTTGCGGTATCACGATACGATTTCCCGAAAGTACCGGAAATGCCGTTTCGAGATAAATGCGGTCGCCAACGGCGGCCTGCTTAGTGCTGACGCTGTTAATCATGTTCAGCACAATATGAGTTCCGGGTTCAACCCGCGTCGTGTTATCTGGCACAGGCGCACCGCTGCGCTGCTTGAGCATTGGTCCGACCGCCGTTGAGCTCGATGGTGTGCTTTGATTCTGAGGAATCGGGTCGGCCTGGGCAAGACTCATCAGGAACGCGGCACTAATAAAAGCAATGATGTGGAAACCCTTCAAGAGTCAGTGTATCTAGAAATCGTACAGCGTGTAATTAGCAACTTGCAGCGGTCGGGAGAGCTGAAGTTGGTTGCTGGCGAGATTTTCGCACCACGCGCTGAGCCTTTTTCGCAACCGTGCTCACCGGCAGCGTATGAAATTCGCTCTCAGAGATCCACCGGCATTCACCGACGTCTCCTGGGATCACAACATCGACGATCTCGAAAATGTAGTTGTGAGTGGTGATCCCATGACGGAAGGAACCCAACTTCAGATGAGTCTCTGCTCCTGGCAGTTGGGCTAGTTCGGGTAGTTCCCAAAAGCCTGGCATCAGCTTTGAGCCTGACGGGCGCTGCCAGAGTAGTAGGTTTCCGTCACGTTCGACCCAGAATAAGACGCGGGTATGTTTTGAGCTCTTCTGGAGCTTGATTTTCACAGGAAGCTGCTCCTGGCGTCCATTTGCGCGCCCGCGGCAGAAGCTTGCGACTGGACAAAGCAGGCATTGTGGTTTTTTCGGTAGGCAGACCGTTGCGCCTAGCTCCATCATGGCCTGATTCCAATCGCCAGCTTGGTTCCGAGCCAGCACGTTATCGGCTATCGCGCCGAAGTGCTTACCTGCATTGGAAGAGGCGATGTTTGTAGAATCGTCAAAAACACGGCTGAGCACACGAAAAACATTGCCGTCCAGCACGGCGTAAGGCAAATCGAAAGCAATGCTGGCGACGGCGGCCGCAGTGTAGCTTCCCACGCCCGGTAAATCTAAGATCTCGGTGTGTGTGCCAGGGAATGTACCCGATCTGGACATCTGGCGTGCCGCTTTTTGCAGATTCCGCGCCCGATAGTAGTAGCCGAGTCCGGCCCAACGCACTAGGAGATCGGCTTCCGGAGCGTTGGCCAGCGCTTCGAGGTTCGGGAAACGTGCCAAAAAACGCTCGTAGTAAGGAATGACGGCGGAAACGCGGGTTTGCTGCAGCATCACCTCTGAAATCCAAATGGCGTAAGGATCGCGAGTTCGGCGCCAAGGCAGGTCCCGGCGGTGCGTGGCGAACCACGACAGCAACCGTCTTCGAAAATCGAGAATTTCGCAATCTGGCAACATAAATGGCCGCACTGGTCTCTGAGACACTGCTTCCTCAGCAGGGCGGCAGGCATCTTATACTAGGGACAAGCTCTCAATCCAGTAGTTTTTCGGTGGACTCCTCCACCCTGCTGTCCTTTAATCGATGCCGGAGAACTTCAGCTTACCTGTCCGCAAATTCGATGCCGCAGACGACGCCGTTCGGGAACCGATGCTGTCGATACGCGGAGCGCGCGTTCACAACTTGAAGAATATTGATGTCGATATTCCTCATAATAAACTGACTGTTGTTACAGGCGTTTCAGGCTCGGGAAAGTCCTCGCTAGCATTCGACACTATCTATGCCGAAGGGCAGCGCCGGTATGTGGAATCGCTGTCTGCCTACGCTCGCCAATTTCTGGAGCGCATGGAAAAGCCAGACGTCGATGAGATTCTTGGCATCGCCCCGCCGATTGCGATAAGACAAAAAAACCAGACGAGAAATCCCCGGTCTACCGTTGCGACTGCAACAGAGCTCTACGATTTCATGCGGCTCTTATTCGCGCGGGCGGGCCGGATTTTTTGCCCGAATGATGGCACGCGTATTCAGCGTGACACCGTGGATCAAGTTGCGGAATTGATGCTTGGACAGGCGGAAAGTTCACGCTGGTACGCGCTCTTCCCAGTGCGGGCGCACGTAGGCGAGCCCACTCGGAAGGTGGATGCCGCCGCTGAAGCCGCTGCCTTGCGAGATCATTTGTTCAACCTGCGGAAGAAGGGATTCAATCGTCTGTTTCAGAACGGGCAGACTTTTGAATTCTCCACGCCTGAGTCGCTTCTGGAGATCGACTTCGCCCAACCGTTTTATGTGCTTGCTGACCGTCTTGTTATCCGCCCGGATTCGCATCAGCGCATCGTTGACACCGTTGAGATCTGCTATCGCGAAGCAGGCGAAATCTACTTCGAAGAGGCCGGTGTCGCCGATCCACGCACACTGCATTTCAGCGAGCGGTTCGCCTGTAAGACTTGCGGACTGACGACCACTCAGCCGGAGCCCACCCTTTTCAGCTTCAACAGTCCAATGGGCGCTTGCCCCGTCTGTCAAGGTTTTGGCAACACTATTGACTATGATTTAGATCTTGTTATTCCGGATCCTGCGCTCGCGCTAGAGCAAGGCGCGGTCGATCCGTGGACGAAACCGCAATATAGCTGGTACTACGACGAAGTATTTAAACCGAAGTTGAGCGGGAAAGCCCGTCTGGATGTTCCCTATAATAGCCTGAAGCGAGATGAGAAGGACTTCGTCCGCCGGCACATTCACCGCTTCTTCGGCGAGGTGGAAAAGAAAAAATACAAGGTTCATGTCCGGGTATTTTTAAGCCGGTATCGCGCTTACACCCAATGTCCTGCCTGTGAAGGAGCGAGACTCCGGCCCGAGGCACTGTGGGTTCGACTTGAGGACTGCAACATTGCTCAGGTCGCACGAATGAACATCGCGACAGCGCGAACGTTTTTTGATTCGCTTCAGCTTAGCCCCGAAGAAGCGGAAATTGCGGAGAAGGTACTGGATGAGATCAGGCAGCGCTGCGGATTTTTGGTCGATGTCGGACTTGAGTATCTCACTCTCGACCGGTTATCGGCCACACTTTCGGGCGGCGAAGCGCAGCGTATCCAACTCGCTACTTGCCTGGGCTCGCGACTTGTGGGTGCCACGTATGTATTGGACGAGCCTTCTATCGGCTTGCACAGCCGGGATACGGCGCGCTTGATTCACATCCTGCAGAATCTTCGCGAGCTAGGCAATACCATCATCGTGGTGGAGCACGATCCTGAGCTAATGGTCGAGGCCGATCACATTCTGGATCTTGGCCCCGGTGCCGGCGAAAATGGTGGGCAGGTCATTTTCGCGGGGTCGTACCGGCAATTGCTGATGACTCCGAAAGAGTCTTCGTCGCGAAGCGGTGCCCAGTCGCTTACCGGGCGTTACCTGAGGGGCGAGCTCTCAGTCTCGCGCGCGCTGGATCGCCGTAAGGTCAATCCGAAGCGTACAGTTCGATTCTTTGGTGCACGCGCGAACAACCTGAAAAACATCGACGTGGAGATTCCGCTGGGAATGCTAGTTGCGATTACCGGAGTCTCGGGCTCCGGAAAGTCGAGCCTTGTTCATGAGGTGATGTATCGTGCCTTGGATTCCCAGGTGAACAAAGCGCGTCAGGCAAAGAGCGACGACGAAGAAAAAGAAGGCAATCGCAAAGTTACGCTAAAACGCGTGGAACGTGCGGATCTACTGACGAGCGTGGTGATGGTGGATCAATCGCCAATCGGTAGAACTCCTCGCTCAAATCCGGTCACCTACATCAAGGCGTTCGATCTCATTCGCGATGCGTTTGCGTCAACGCCCGAAGCGGAAAAACGGGGATATTCGGCGGGGCACTTTTCTTTCAACATTCCAGGTGGCCGTTGCGAGACCTGCCAGGGGGATGGAACGGTCACGGTGGAGATGCAGTTTCTTGCGGATGTGGAACTGGTGTGTGAGGAGTGCAAAGGCACCCGTTATAAAGCGTCTGTACTTGACGTTCAGTACAAGGGGTTAAATATCCACGAACTGCTGCAGATGACGGTTCGTGAAGCCCTCTCTTTTTTCGCGGACAAACCAAAATTGGCAGCGCGCCTGAAGGTGCTGCAAGATGTCGGGCTGGGTTACTTGAGGCTGGGTCAATCGGCAACAACGCTAAGCGGAGGCGAAGCGCAACGCGTGAAACTAGCAGCGCACCTGGCACAGGCAAGCTGCGAGGGAACGTTGTTCTTATTCGATGAACCCACCACAGGACTGCATTTCGACGATATCGCGAAGCTTTTGCAATCATTCGAACGCCTCATTCACAACGGTGGAAGCGTGTTGCTGATTGAGCATAATCTTGAGCTAATCCAGGCCGCGGATTGGATCATCGATCTGGGGCCGGAGGGCGGGGAAGCGGGCGGCCATGTTGTTGCTGTGGGAACACCGGAGGCCATCGCCGCCGTCCCGGACTCCTATACCGGGAAATACCTGAAGCAGTCGTTTGTACAGCGAGCTACCGCCTGAGGCGAATGCCGGAGGGGGTAAGAAGGATCGCCGTGAACGCACTTCAAACGCTCCCCTCCGTCGATCAGGTAGTGCGCAACTTGCCGCATTTACAGTCGCTGCCAACGAAGCTGCTGGCCGATGAAATCAGAGCGGTCATTGCTGAACGTCGGCAAGCAATATTAGCCGATGAGCCCACTCCGGCGGAATCCATCGAGCACACTGTCGAGTTGAGGCTTCGCGAATTGTTACGGCCATCGCTTCGTCCTGTGATCAACGCGTCGGGCGTCATCCTGCACACAAATTTAGGTCGCGCTCCACTCAGCAGCTTCGCGCCAATTCTTCGATACTCCAACCTGGAATACGATCTGGAAGCTGGCAAGCGAGGCAAACGCGATGCACACACGCAGAATTTGCTGCAGCGCCTGCTCGGAAAACCCGCTATCGTTGTAAACAACAATGCCGCGGCAGTTTATTTGGTACTACACGAGCTTGCGGCCGGGTATGAGGTGATCGTCTCCAGGGGCGAACTGATTGAGATTGGTGACGGCTTTCGCATTCCGGAAATTATGGCCCGCTCCGGCGCGGTCTTACGCGAAGTGGGTACGACGAATCGCACCAGGATCGGCGATTACCGAAGCGCAATAACTGAAAGAACGCGAGCCATTCTTCGTGTCCACCCTTCAAACTTTCATGTTGCCGGCTTTACCGGAAGGCCTAGTCTGGAAGAACTTGCGCAGCTCGGACGGGAATGCAACATTCCCGTTTACGAAGACTTAGGCAGCGGATGTCTGGTCAACTTAAAAGATCGCGGTATCGAGGAGCCGCTGGTGGCGGATAGCTTTCGATCCGGCGTGAACCTGGTGTCATTCAGTTGCGACAAGTTGCTCGGAGGCCCGCAGAGCGGTATTGTCGCGGGCGATGCGGAGCTGGTGGAAAGAGTCCGGCGCAATCCGATGTACCGTGCGTTTCGGGTCGACAAGTTGGTCATCGAATCAATGCAAAAAACCCTTCAGCATTTATTGACCGAGCAATGGAACGCAATTCCCACGTTGCAAATGATTTTTGCCAGCGTCGAGGAGATTCACGACAGGGCTAATCGTGTGCTGCGGAGGCTCGCCATGCCGAACGTATGGCTGCGGGAAAGCGAGTCGGCAATTGGGGGTGGTTCCACGCCCGATCAAACGCTTCCGACATGGGTTGTAGAACTAACAGTTCCAAGCGCCGCAAAATTCGAGCGCGCACTGAGGAGACAAACTGTTCCGGTGATTTGCCGCATCGAACGCGACAAGATATTGCTAGACATGCGTACGGTGGCTAATGAGGAGGAAGAACTCCTGGCCTCGGCGGTGCAACACGCCGCGCAACTTTAATCCAAGCGCCAAACAATTTTTCCAGCGACGATTGCCGCGACAGGGCCGCCTCGAAAATGATGGCCATCAAAAGGGGTATTGCGGCTCTTCGATGGTGATTTCGCGACGTTGTAGGTCCACTGATGATCCAGTCCAAAGATCGTGATGTCTGCCGGTGAGCCTTGGCGGAGGGTCCCGCGGTTGAGGGACAAAACGCGAGCTGGGTTCTGGGTGAAGAGCCCAACAAATTTCGATAGGCTTAACTTGCCAGGATGATAGAGGCGTTCTAGCGAGAGTCCGATCGCCGTTTCCAGCCCAATGATTCCAAACGGGCACCGTTCAAACTCTTGCATCTTCTCGTCGCCGGGATGCGGAGCATGGTCCGTGGCAATGGCATCGATAGTTCCATCGATCACGCCCTTCGTCACGGCCTCCACGTCGCGACTCTCACGAAGCGGCGGCTTCATCTTGTAGCTGCTGTCGTAAGGACGCATCTCAGCGTCGGACAGTGCGAAATGGTGCGGAGTAGCTTCCGATGTCACCGCTAATCCACGGCGTTTCGCGAAGGCCACCATTTCAACCGAGTATTGCGAAGAAATATGCGCGACGTGATATCGGACACCCGTCAGTTCGGCCAAAATAATATCACGAGCTACCATCACATCTTCGGAGCTTCGCGGAATACCGCCCAAACCGAGACGAGTGGATTGCACACCCTCGTGCATGTCGCCCCCGGCGCTCAGATGCAGATCCTCGCAGTGTTCGATAAGCGGCAGGTCGAGTGCCTTGGCAAACTCCATCGCTCGCCGCACAACACGGGCGTTCATCACTGGCCTGCCATCGTCGGAGATGGCGACGATACCAGCCGCTTTCATGGATGCGACAGCAGCCAATTCCTCGCCGGCGCTGCCTTTAGTGATGGCTCCGATTGGATAGACATTCACGATCGCAAACTGGCGCGCCCTGTCGGTGATGTAGTTTGTCACTGTGGCGTTGTCGTTGATCGGCAGCGTGTTGGGCATGCAGCAGATGGATGTGAATCCTCCCGCGGCAGCCGAGCGCGAACCGGTTTCGATCGTTTCGGAGTGCTCAAATCCTGGCTCGCGCAGGTGAACGTGCATGTCGATAAAACCTGGCGCAACCACCAAGCCGGATGCATCGAATTCTTCGGTGCCGGCCGCCGAAATCGCCTCTCCGATCTCGCGAACGACACCATCCTCAACCGCAACGTCACAGATCCGATCAATATTTTGCGATGGATCAACCACCCGGCCATTCTTCACCACGAGCTTACTCATTGGGAGAGCACCTTCTCCAGAACGGCCATCCGTACCGATATCCCATTTCCCACTTGGTTTAGGATGGCGGAGCTCTGCGAATCAGCAACCTCCGAGGAGATCTCGCGACCACGATTCATAGGACCCGGGTGCATCACAATCACGTCCGGCTTCGCCATCTCCATGTGTTCCAGACGAAGGCCAAAGAACTGAAAATATTCATTCACCGGAAAAGGCGCCTCGTGTTGACGTTCTAACTGCACCCGCAACATCATGATCACGTCGGCGTTGCGAATGGCTTCCTGCATGTTCGTCGTCAGTTCTACCCCGGGAGCAATGTCTTTCATTTCTTTCGGCAGGAGTGAGGCGGGTCCGCACAACACAAGCTGAACTCCAAATTTCGAGAGCAGAAAGATATTAGACCGGGCAACACGGCTATGCGCAATATCCCCGATGATCGCGATGCGAAGGCCTTCCAACGAATGACGCCGATCCAAAATCGTCCGTGCATCCAGCAGCGCTTGCGTCGGGTGCTCATGGGTTCCGTCTCCCGCGTTCACGATTGGAATCGGAAGGTAGCGAGCGATGAAATGCGGAGCTCCGGAGGCAGAGTGGCGGATCACGATGGCATCGGGCCGCATCGCGCCGATGGTGTTTAACGTATCGACCAGCGATTCACCTTTGGACACGCTTGATCCCGACGAAGTGATCGAGATAGTATCTGCGCCCAGGCGCCGGGCGGCTATTTCAAAACTGGTTCGCGTTCTCGTCGACGACTCAAAAAAAAGATTCACGACCGTGCGCCCTCGCAGCAGGTCGAAGCGCTGAAATGGTTCTCCTTTAGGCGGTTGGAAGTTCTTAGCCCGGTCTAAAATCTCTTCGATTTCCGGCCGTGTTAGCGATTCGATGTCGAGCAGACCGCGTCCCATACCAGAGTTTAGTTTGCTCCCCGTGGTACCTGATCGTCTACTTTTTCCACTAGCATTACCTTGTCCTGCCCGTCGACCTCTGTGAATTTCACCTCGATAATTTCACTTGCGCTGGTCTGCACCATGCGTCCCGTGTAGCGCGCCTCAATCGGCAATTCCCGGTGACCTCGATCAATCAGCACCAGTAGTTGCACACGAGCTGGACGTCCATGATCGAATAACGCATCAAGCGCGGAGCGAACCGTACGACCCGTGTAAAGAACGTCATCCATCAGAATGACGTCTTTACCGACAATGGAAAAGTCGATTTGCTTCGCGTTCAGAATGGGACGTTCGGAAACTGTCGAAAGGTCATCGCGGTACAAGTTGATATCGAGAATACCGGTCGGAATCGTGCAGCGCTCAAGATCGCCGATCTTTGCCGCGAGCCGCTGGGCCAAGGGAACACCCCGGCGTTTGATGCCAATGAATGCAAGTTGATTGATATTCGATGTCTTCTCCAGGACTTCATGCGCAAGGCGGACCAGCGTGCGATCTATCTCCGAAGCGCTCATCAACTGCTTTTTTTCGCGAACCGTAGGCATTGCTATTTATTATGACCGCTGCTGCTCCCGCGCGTTCAAACACACCTAGGTTTTAAGGCGGCTACGAATACGGCGTGCCAGCTTCTCAATCTGTTCCGTCTTCTTCATAGAGGATAGAGGAACAACGTAGCTTCCGGCCTGTTGTAACTCATTGCGCAACTGTCCGGCAAGCTCGACCAACTCATTTGCTTCCGCAATCGCCAGGTCGTGATTGTGTTTTGCTATGGCGTTGTCCTGCGACTTGCCGTTCGGCAGCTTACGATCGCCGCTCTCATCCCCTGGAGTGCGAGCGGGCGGAACTCCGGAATTGGAGGGCTGCCGCTGTTGGGCATCCTGAGGTTTCCCCCGCAGCAAAACGGAGGTGATGGAAAATCCCATCAGCGAGAACAGAACAGTTCGGCGGCCCAGAGCCATACGGTTGTTATCATAAGCCACTTATGATTAGCGTAAGGGCATTTCGCAATTGAGCACTATGGAAGTGGGCATTGGCATTGTCGGGCTGGGAAATGTAGGCGGTGGCTCGCTGCACATTCTTATTGAGAACAGCCGGTCGATTAGTGAAAAGCTGGGATTTCCCCTTCGTGTGAAAGCGGTGTGCAGCCGGAGCGTCCAAAGCAGGAAACTGCCGCAACTGGGTGACGACGTGGTGCGGACGACAAACTGGCGCGAGGTGGTCTCGCATCCCGAGGTGGAGATCGTGGTGGAGGCGATCGGAGGTACGGCTACCGCAAGTCACGTCATAGAAGAGTCGCTGCGATCTCATAAGTCGGTAGTGACCGCCAACAAGGAACTGATGGCGTTGCGTGGAGCTCAACTTTGGTCCCTTGCCAACCAGAACGGCGCCAATCTCGCGATGGAGGCGAGCGTGGCTGGCGGAATACCGATTCACACAGTGTTGCGGGAGGGCATTGCCGGAGATCGCGTACTGGAGCTATATGGAATTCTTAACGGCACTAGTAATTTCATCCTGACCGAAATCGAGCGGAGTAGTGCGGCTTTCGAATCCGTGCTGGCGGAGGCGCAGCAACTGGGATACGCGGAATCGGACCCCTCGGCGGATGTAGATGGACTGGACGCTCGATCCAAGCTGGCGATCCTGGCCGCGCTCGCATTCGGCGAGCAATTGACCCCCGCTCACATCTTTACAGAGGGAATCAGAAGACTGACTCCAGTCGATTTCGAATACGCTCATCAATTGAAGCACACCATCCGGTTGCTCTGTGTCGCGCGCCAGACCGACAACGGACTATATTTGTCAGTGCGTCCGAGTTTAATTCCCCAGTCGACCATTATGGCCCAGGTGAAAGGCGCCTACAACGCGATTTGGATTCGAGGCGCCTACGGGGAGGACACGTTCTACTATGGCCGCGGCGCCGGGCCGAAACCGACGGGCGTGGCAGTGGTGAGCGATCTGATGCGGGTGGCCCGCGAAATACGTTGCGGAAGCCCGGACCGGGTAAGTCCGTTCGCGCACGAGCGGCTGGAAGAGTACAAGCCACTCTCCATTCAGTCCCAACAGTGCCGCTATTATTTGCGGTTTCGCGTGGAGGATAAGGCCGGCATTATTGCTACGCTAGCGACCATTCTGGCAAAACACAGTATTGGAATCGACGCAGTACTGCAGTTGCCGACGGAAAATTGGCGTGATCTACCATTTGTAATTACCACTGAGCAGGCCAGGGAGCAAGCGATACGTAACGCGATGCTGGAGATCCGTGAAGCGGATTTCCTGGTAGAGCCGCCATTCGCTATGCCCATGGAAAGCGGATTTTGAAGTCTCGCTGCCGGTTTTGCGGGGCTTTGTTTATGCTACGATTTCAAGAGACCCGCCGATTAGCGGAGAGATGGCTGAGTGGTCGAAAGCAGCGGTTTGCTAAACCGTCGTAGTGCCTTAAAGCGCTACCGAGAGTTCGAATCTCTCTCTCTCCGCCAGATGTTTGCCGGAGCGCCCCCTTTACCGGCTTCCAAACACAATTTCTACTTTTTTGAACCTTCCCGCGCCGTAGTACGTAAACTCAAGTACGAATGGCAAACCGATCCAAAAAAAAGCGCTGGCTCTGGCTTCTAATCATCCCTGTTCTGGGCTGTCTGGGACTTTTATCGGTGAAGGCTTTCGGGCGCAAGCCCACCAAAATCGATCCCGATAAACTGGCGAAAGTGGAACGGCTCGACCTTGCTCGATCCGTTGTTGCCACCGGCAAAATCGAGCCTGTGCGTCAGGTCGAAATCAAGTCGAAAGCCAGCGGAATCATTCAGAATCTGCCGGTCAATTTTGGCGACATCGTCCATAAAGGCCAGATTATCTGTGAGCTTGACAAAAACGATCTTCTGCCGAAGCTCAACGAGGCGAAAGCCGCTCTGGCTGTCGATGAAGCGCAAATCGCAAGTGCCCGCGCGGATCTGGAGAAGTTCAAGATCGATGCCTCCGGCCCGGATGTGCCATTTCTACTCCGCGACCGCGATCGCGCCCGTCGTCTCTTCAACGACAATCTCATTGCCAGCGATCAGCGCGATGTAGCCGAGAAAAACTACGATATGGCGCTCACAAAGCAGCGCTCCGCAACAGTCGGGCTCGCCAGTGCCCAAGCTGCCATCGCCAAAGCTCAGGCTCAGTACGATCAACAGAACGCCGCTGTCGCGGAAGCGGAAGAGCAGCTTCGCGACGCGACCATCATGTCTCCCATCGACGGCGTCGTTCTCTCCCGGGATAGCGAAGTCGGGGGCGCCGTTAGTTCTATCCTCACTATGGGCTCCGGAGCAACACTCATAATGACCCTGGGCGACCTGCGGGAAGTTTACGTGAAAGGCAAGGTGGATGAGAGCGATATCGGCAAAGTTTATCTCGGCCAACCGGCGCGAATCACCGTGGAATCCTTTCCGAATGAAAAATTCCTGGGCAGAGTGACCAAAATCTCCCCTATGGGTACCGAAAAGGACAACGTCACCACCTTTGAGGTGCGCGTCTCCATCTCGAACGACTCGCATAGGCTTCGCGCCTTGATGACCGCCAACGCGGAAATCATTCTCGAAGAGCGAAAAGCCGTCCTTACTATTCCCGAAGGTGCTGTCCTTTATGCAAAGGATAAATCCACGGCCGTCGAGGTTCCGGACTCCACCAATGAAACGGGCAAACGCCGCATCCCGGTCAAAACCGGCATCAGCAATGGCGCGCGAACTCAGGTGTTAAGCGGAGTAACCGAGGGACAACAGGTCATCTTGCAGTAATGCCGTACCTACAGGAGCTTTTTCGACAGGTTCTCTCCAGCTTGCTGCGCAACAAGCTTCGCACCGCTCTTACCATGGCCGGCATCGCCTGGGGTATCGCCTCCATCGTCATCATCGTGGCCATGGGCGATGGCTTCAAGGAAGGGCAGCGCAACAGCATGAAGAGTCTCGGCGAGAACATTGTCATTCTATTCGGCGGCCGAACGGAGATGCAGGCGGGAGGCCAGCGCGCCGGACGCCGCATTCGTCTCACCTATAACGATGTCGTTGCCATACGGCAGGAGGGCTACCTGGTCGATTACGTCGTGGGCGAAATGGAAAGCACCAACCGCGGCACCAGCCCCTACAATAGCGGTGCATTCGACACGGACGGCGTAGAGCCGGATTTCAACAAACTGAGAACGATTCCCATCGGCACCGGCCGCTTCTTTTCGGAGGAGGACAATGCCGTCGGCCGTCGCGTTGCCATTCTCGGAACCAAGGTAAGGGCACAGCTCTTCGGTAAGCGCACAAACGTCCTCGGACAGCAGGTCGCCATCAACTCCCTACCGTTCCGCGTCATTGGCCTGCTCGCCGATAAGAACCAGAACTCCAGTTACGGAAGTCCCGACGAAAACAAGATTTTCATTCCTTATCAAACCGCCGTTCGAGACATTCCGCCGAAGAATCCTTCCTACTCACCCGGCGATTTAGACGACATCATTTACAAACCGCATTCGCTCGAAGCCTTCGAGGCCGCAAGAAAACAGGTAGTCGGAATTCTGGCGCGCCGCCACCAGTTCAACCCAGGGGACGATAGTGCGCTTAGTATCTGGGACACCGTCGAGAACGCAAAGCAAGTCGACGGAATTTTCCAATCCATGACGGTCTTCCTATCGATCGTCGCGCTAGTCACGTTGAGCTTAGGCGGAGTCGGAGTCATGAACATTATGCTCGTCACCGTCAACGAGCGCACCCGTGAAGTCGGCCTGCGCAAGGCATTAGGAGCGACCCGCCGAAGAATCCTGGTCGATTTCTTCATGGAGGGCTGCCTCTTAGCGGCTGTCAGTGGATCCATCGGATGGGCCGTTGCCTTCGGTCTCTCGTCGCTGCTGAAACTGTTGCCCATGCCCGATGCGTTTCCCGGACTGCCGGTCAGTATGGACACCACGCTTTTATCGTTCTCCGCGCTCGCGCTCATTGCAGTGCTGTCATCACTCCTTCCAGCCTGGCGCGCCGCCTCTCTGACGCCGGTAGAGGCGCTTCGGTACGAAAGATAAACACGCATGCGCATTCGTTCCATTTTCGGAGAAGTCTTCGCCGCGCTGGCCTTCAATCGGCAGCGTACTTTGCTCACCATGCTCAGCCTGGCTTGGGGCGTCACCTGCTTTGTCATTCTCTATTCCTACGGCGAAGGCTTCGGTTACGCCTTGTCGACTTCTTTCAAGGCCGTCGGTCAAGATCTGATCCTCATGTTCGGAGGGCAAACCTCCTCGCAAGCGGGCGGGGAGCGCTCCGGTCGAATCATTCGTCTGGAAGCCGATGATGTCGAGGCCATCCGCGACACGGTGCCTCTGGTAGCTGCGATTTCGCCCGAAGTATTGATGCGCGCCACGCCTGTCACTCGCGGCTACCGTTCGCAAAATATGACCATCCGTGGCGTGCTGCCGCCCGATTATCAAAAGGTGCGTAACATGACGGTCGGTTCGGGCCGCTGGCTTTCGCCCGAAGATAATCTGCAAAAGCGCCGCATGGCCGTCCTCGGTGCCAAGGCTGCGGAAAAACTCTTTGGCGAGATTCCGCCGGACGGCGAACAAATCACCGTCGCTGGCATGCAGTTCACCGTCGTGGGGGTTCTCAAGACGAAAATTCAAATCTCCAACTACAACACCCCGGATAATGAGTGCATTTTTATTCCGTATCGAACCATGTCGCTGCTGCACGACGTGAAGTATCCGGAAGATATCGTCTGGAGTCCAGCCAACCCGTTGTTCCGCGCTGAAGCATTGAAGCAGGTACGCGCAACACTTGCCCGGCTGCATAACTTCTCGCCAACCGACGATCGCGCCGTGGAAGTCATCGTGTTCAACGAATTCATGAAAGAAATTGACGCGATGTCGGCGGCCCTTCGCATCCTTCTCGGCTTCATCGGAGCACTTACGCTCGCCATTGGCGGCGTTGGTCTGACTAATATCATGTTGGTCGCCGTCACACAGCGTACGCGCGAAATCGGTGTCATCAAAGCGCTGGGTGCGACTCGCCGCTCCATTCTCTTTCAGTTCTTAATGGAGGCCATGATCATCGTCACCACGGGCGGCCTAGTGGGTGTGTTGCTCGGTTATCTCGTGACAAAAGCGGTCGGCTCCCTTCCTCTATTGGGGCCCTTGTTCAAGGACACCAGCGGCGCCGGGGACATTCACCTCGGCATCTCGGCATTTGCCGTTCTCACATCCACTATCTTGCTGGAGATCGTGGGCATCATCGCTGGCCTTGTTCCCGCCATCCGCGCTTCGCGCCTTAATCCGATCGATGCCCTTCGCTACGAGTAAACTAACGGTTTCATGACCATCCCTCGCCGGGCTGTTTTCTCGCTACTCCGCTCCGGCCTCTTGCTTCTTTTAGCCTCGACTTCCCTCGTCTTCGCGCTCGATGACAAAGATGACTTCAATCGCTACGAGCGTCAAACCTGGCAGGTGGAAAGCGGGTTGCCGCAGGACACCGTCCATGCCATTCTGCAAACACGCGACGGCTTTCTATGGCTTGCAACCGAAGGGGGGGTTGTTCGCTTCGATGGAATAAAGTTCACCACCTATGATTCCGAAAACACTCCCCAATTCCTTAGCAACGACGTGCGTGCTTTGTTCGAGGATGCATCCGGATCATTATGGTTCGGTTCTGCCGACGGGCTCACCCGTTTGCAGGGTTCGAAGTGGACGACGTTTAGCACCGCTGATGGACTTCCCAGTAACAACATCTACTCCCTTTGCGGAGACCGGCACGGCACTCTTTGGGTAGTCACTCCCGATGGACTCGCCCGCTATCGAAACGGCCGCTTTGAGGCCTTCCGGATGCATGACGGCAACAGCCTGAACGCCGTCACCGAAGATCGCGCCGGCTCCCTCTGGCTTGGCACGCAAAACGGCCTCAAGCTGTTTTCTGAGGGGCGCTTCGTCAGCGCAAATCTACCCGCGCCGCTGGGCAATACTCAGATCAACACCCTTCTCATCGCCCGCGATGGTCGCCTTTGGATCGGAACCGCGCAGGGCCTGTGCGTGTACGATCACGGCCGCATGAAAATGTACACCACCGCTGACGGACTCCCCGGAAATCGTGTCACCGCCCTCTACGAAGACCACCACGCCAGCATCTGGCTCAGCACCGGCGGCGGCCTTGCCCGTATTGTAAACGGGACAGTAGATCGTCTGCCTCCGAACGATCCCCTTTCCGCCAGTATCGTTTTATCCATCTTCGAAGACCGCGAAGGAGATCTCTGGTTAGGTGCCGAGTCGCAGGGACTCACTGTCCTCCGCAACTCAAAGTTCACCACCTATACAGCCCGCGAGGGTCTTTCCAGTGACCTCGTCCGCTGCGTATTCGAAGATCACGCCGGGACGCTTTGGCTGGGTTCCAACACCGGCCTCAACCAGTTCCGGAACGGCAGAATTCTAAACTTTACAGCCGCCAATGGTCTCTCCAGCAATCTGATCTTCGCGCTTGCCGACGATCAAAAAGGCGACCTGCTTGTGGGCACCCCCGACGGACTCAATGTCCTGAATAACGGTCACGTCCGTGTACTGACATCAGCCGACGGACTTGCCGACGACTTTGTCCGTTCCCTCTACCGCGACACGGACAACTCGATTTGGATCGGCACGCGCCGAGGACTTTCGCATTGGAAGAGCGGACAATTCACGACGTACACGCAAGCCGACGGTCTCCCAAGCGACTTTGTGGGCGCGGTCCTCCGAAGTCATGACGGAGCCCTTTATATCGGTACTTTGGGCGGCCTCAGCGAACTGCGCAACGGCAAGTTCATCAACTTCACGGAAAAAAACGGTCTCGCAAGCAACATTGTCACCGCCCTTCACGAAGACCATGCGGGCGATCTTTGGATCGGCACTCAAGGAGGCGGTCTCCATCGCCTCCTTCACGGAAAAATAGTCCACTTCGCAAGCAAACTCGATCTTCCCGCCACCATCTACGCCATCCTGGAGGATTCCGCGAACAATCTCTGGATCGCCTCCAAAACCGGCATCTATCGCGTCAATCGGGACGATCTGAACCGTTACGCGGATGGCCAAACCACGACATTGGACATAATTTCCTACGGCACCGCCGACGGCCTACGCATCAATGAGTGCACCGGCGGCGGTCATCCGGCGGCCTGGAAAACGTACGCCGGTAAACTCTGGTTCTCCACACTGAAAGGCGCGGCTGTATTCGACAGCCATCACGCCAAGTTGAATCGTTTTCCGCCGCCTGTCGCCATCGAATCGGTCACCGTGGATGGACGTGCTCTGGACCTATCCGAACCGCTCGACTTATCTCCTGGTTCCTCGCGCCTCGCCTTTGAATACGCCGGCCTCAGTTTTGCTGCTCCCACCCGGGTGCGTTTCAAGTACAGACTGGAAGGCTTCGACCGCGACTGGATCGACGCTGGTTCTCAACGTACCGCTTACTACACAAATATCCCGCCCGGACGTTATAACTTCCACGTCATCGCCCGCAATAGCGACGGCGTCTGGAACCGCGTGGGTGCCTCCCTATCCTTCCGCCTCCAGCCGCATTTTTACCAGACTTATTGGTTCTACATCGGGGCCGCTTGTGCTCTCGCCTTGCTCGGATACGGCATCTATCGCTTGCGTGTTAACCAGGTACAATCGCAATTTAATGCTGTACTCGGTGAACGAAACCGCATCGCGCGTGAAATTCACGATACTCTCGCCCAAGGTTTTGTCGCCGTTTCGGTGCAGTTGGAAGTTGTGTCCCGTCTCTTGACAGTTTCGGCCGAAGCCGCCCAGGAACAGCTCGAACGTGCTCGTGAGTTGGTCCACGATGGCCTCGACGAAGCTAGGCGTTCCATCTGGCAACTCCGCTCGCAATCCTCGACGAATGACGACTTCGCCGCGCGTCTCTCGAAAACGGCCACGCGGATCACCGCCTCCGCCCCCGTAAAGCTGAAACTTCAGGTAAATGGTGCTTATCGCCCTTTGCCTGCGGCCGTCGAAGACGAACTGCTCCGCATCGCTGGGGAAGCCATTACCAACGTGGTTCGCCACGCTCACGCCGCGAACCTCGACGTGCATCTCCGGTTCGACGCCCGGAAATTTAGGATGACTATCACCGACGATGGCCGCGGCTTCTCCGGCCAGCCTAACTCCGTGGAAACCGCCGGACACTTCGGCCTGCAGGGAATGCAGGAGCGCGCCGAAAACATTGGTGCCAAACTAACCATTAAGAGTGCTCCTGGAAATGGAACAACGGTCGCGGTGGAGGCGGCAATCAGTTGAGTGAACAAATTCGAATCATGATCGTGGAAGATCACGGCGTAGTGCGCGGCGGCCTGGTGGCTCTTCTGAAAACCATCCCGGACTTCACCGTCATTGCCGAAGCGGCCAACGGCAAGGAGGCCGTCGATCTCTATCGCCAGCATCAGCCCGATATTACGTTGATGGATCTCCGTCTGCCCGAAATGGGCGGCGTGGAAGCCATCACTCGCATCCGCGAGCAATCTCCCGGAGCCCGCGTCATCGTGCTCACCACCTTCGATGGCGATGAAGACATTTACCGTGCCCTGCAAGCGGGCGCGCGTGGCTATCTGCTGAAAGGCATGTCCGCCGATGAACTGATGGATGCCATCCGGACCGTGCATGCTGGCGGCAAACGCATCCCCGCACTAGTAGCGGAGCGCCTCGCCGAGCGCATGGGCGGTCCCGCACTCACCAATCGCGAGCTCGACGTACTGCGCCTCATTGTGGCCGGCAACAGTAACCGCGATATCGGCAAGGCTCTGACTATCTCCGAAGCGACCGTCAAAACACACATCAACAGTATTCTTAGTAAGCTGGACGTGAATGATCGTACGCAAGCAGCCACCACCGCTATTCAACGTGGCATCGTTCATTTGTAGCAGATTCGCCCTCCTGTTTGTGGCGATCGCCTCCCTCTGCTTCGCTCACGGGCAAGGTACTTGGCACGCTGCAACCGACGAAGAACTAAAGAACATCATCCCCGCCCGCGCCCCTGTTGAAAAGGAGCGCATCGAAACCGAACTTCGCACGGCGTCGGGCATCGTGAACCGGCATGGAAAACACATAGCCGGAGTTGTATTGATCACAGCCGGCTACTCCGCCGACGGAAAGTACTCTCACTTCTTTACCACTGAAGTCCCCGTCAAAGTGGGCGCCCTCTCCCTGCGCCCCGGCGAATATGTCTTCGGCTCCCGCCACAGCGAAGACGACCTGGATGTGAAATTCTATGAGGCGCAATCGGGCAAGTTCCTCGGCGACGTCGAAGCCACGCGCCAAAGCCGCATCGGCAAAATCGAATCCTTTCACATCGCCTGCATGGGCGACCATGGCTTGGTCGAAATTGGCCGCTTTGGCTTCCCTTATCAAATTACTCACCCCTAAGTTGGACTGCTAGATCCCTCCCGGGGCTGAAGACAGCGGCCCTGCCTGTTGGTATAGTCTACTAGCATCGTTTGTAGTTTTGGGGTCGTTTGGGTCCGCGCAGGGTTTGCGCCAGGGGTTAGTGTGTGAAAAACCGTCTTCTCACTCTCTGTACAGTCACAGGAGCATTGCTCCTCATCAACAGCGCATTCCTCGCGGGCTTTCCTTCCGCAACGGCGTTCTACATCGCAAATATTTTTCTACACATCGCGCTCGGCGCGCTCGCCGGTGTCTTGGGTGTCCTCGCCTCTCGTATCGAACGCCGCGCCGTGTGGATGCCCATTGCCGCCGCCTCCGGCATCGTGCTCGCCGCGGTCGGCAATACGCACGACCACCGGCTGGTCCTGTGGATTCACATCGCTCTCTCGCTTGCCGCTGTGGCTATTCTGTTCGCGCGCAAGCAATCCTTCCAGTTGGCCCGGTTATCCATCTCCGCCGCCGCGCTGCTCTTCACCGTTGGTGTTTGCGTTCACTACCTTCTGCCCCATCCGAACGACCACATCAAAAATTCGCTAAACGTGCCCACCTCCATGGCCCAGGAAGGCGCTGGCCCCAAGAGTCCCTTCTTTCCGTCCGCGGCCAACACCAACACCGGTCATCTCATTCCCAGCGACTTCTTCATGGAGTCAAAAAAATGCGGCGAGTGCCATCGCGATATCTACAACGAATGGAAAAGCTCGGCCCACCACTTCTCGTCGTTTAACAATCAGTTCTACCGGAAAGCGATTGAGTACATGCAGGACACGGTCGGCACCAGGCCGAGTAAATGGTGCGCCGGTTGCCACGACCACGCCGTCTTTTTCAACGGACGATTCGACCGGCCCATCAAACAGCAGATCGATACGCCCGAAGCCCAGGCCGGCCTAAGCTGCATGTCCTGCCACTCCATCACGAAAGTGCACGGCACCATGGGCAACGCGGATTTCACCATCACCTATCCGCCCCTTCACGAAATCGCCAGCAGCAAAAATCCACTCATCAGAGACATGGAGCATTTCGTCACCTATGCCGCGCCGGAGCCGCACCGTCTCACCTTCATGCGGCCCTTCATGAAGAAGGATACCGCCGATTTCTGCTCCGCCTGCCACAAAGTACATCTCGATGTTCCGGTGAATGCGTATCGCTGGACCCGCGGCTTTAACGACTACGATAACTGGCAGGCCAGCGGTGTCTCCGGCCAAGGCGCCCGCTCTTTTTATTACCCGGAAAAATCCGCTAACTGCGCCACTTGTCACATGCCGCTTACGCCGTCTCACGATCCCGGCAATATCAACGGCATGGTCCATTCCCACCGTTTCATTGCGGCGAACACCGCCGTTCCGTTTGCAAATCACGATCAGATTCAGGAATCCCTCACAAAAAAGTTCCTGCAATCCGGATTTATCACGGTCGATATCTTCGCGCTTTCCCCGGTGGAGAGCCGCCCATCCGATGTCCGAATGGTTCGCCGGGGCGGGGGAGCTCCACAGGCGCAAACCTCCTTCGCCGTCGGTGAAGAAGCCGAACAGTCTACCGCCGCTGTCATCAGAAACGTCGGTCGTATCGCCGCTCCCATCGATCGGTCCGGCATCACCGTGAGGCCCGGCACAACCGTGCGCTTGGATGTCGTCGTTCGCACGCGCAAGATTGGCCATTTCTTTCCCGGTGGAACCGTCGACGCGTTCGATGTTTGGCTGGAGTTGCAAGGCAAGGACGACGCGGGCCACACCATCTTCTGGAGCGGCAAAGTGGAGGACAACGGCAAGGGCCCAGTCGAGCCCGGCGCTCACTTCTATCGTTCCTATCAGCTCGATGGCGCCGGGAACGCCATCAACAAACGCAACGGATGGGCGCAGCGTTCTCTTCTCTACGTTCACCTCATTCCGCCGGGCGCTGCCGACACCGTTCACTATCTCGTTTCCGTGCCGCCCAACGCCAAAGGCAAGCTCCACTTCACCGCCAAGCTGAACTACCGCAAGTTCTCCTGGTATTACACGCAATTCGCCTACGCCGGTGTTCCCAAGCCCGGTCAAAGCCCCTCGCTTGTTTCGGCCGGCTTTGACAGCCGCCAGTACAGCTTCGATCCGAAGAACATCCCCGCGAACGTCTCGGGAGCCATAAAACATCGCATCCCCGATATTCCCATCGTGACGCTCGCCGAGGACAGCATCAGCATTCCGGTTTCCAATAGCACGCCAGTATGGCAGCCCGTCACCAGCAAGGACACCCGCGAGCGTTGGAACGACTGGGGCATCGGCCTCCTGCTGCAAGGCGACCTGAAAGGCGCCGAGTATGGCTTCAAGAACGCCGCGAAAGCCGAGCCCGGATACGCCGATGCCTGGCTGAACACCGCCCGCGCCCTGATTCAGGAAGGCGAAACCGATCGCGCCAAGCCTTACATCGCGCAGGCCCTCAAACTGAATCCATCCCTCGGCCGCATCTATTACTTCAAAGCGCTCATCCAGAAATCCAACGGCGATTACGATGGAGCTCTTCAATCTCTCGAACGTACCGCCGCGCAATATCCGCGCGACCGCGTCGTTCTCAATCAAATCGCCCGCATCCTCTTTTTGAAGCGCGATTACGCGCAGGCCCTCACCTATCTCGATCGCGTCTGCGAGATCGATACCGAGGATGTGCAGATGCACTATACTGCGATGCTCTGCTACCGAGGTCTAGGCGAGGAAGCAAAGGCTTATCACGAGGAACTGCTCTTCCGCCGCTTCAAAGCAGACGAAGCATCGCAGGCGATCACCGCCCAGCGCCGCATGGTTAGCCCAGAAGACAACAACGAACGCCAGCTCATTCACGATCACGAATCCGTGCCGCTCTCATAACGATGAAATCTCTTCTTTTTGCCTTTGCCGCTGCTCTCTCCTTGCCCGCCTTGTCCCTCTTGCTGGCAGGCGCGAGCGCGCCCTCTCCTGCTATTCAATTCGTCGATTCCACTAAACAGGCCGGTATTCATTTCGTTCATCACAGCGGCCTCACCGGCAAGAAATTTCTTCCCGAAACGCTCGGCTCCGGATGCGCGTTTGTCGATCTCGACGGCGACGGATGGCCCGACATTTTGCTCATTAACGGCAAGGATTTCCCCACCGCAAAGAACGGCAAAGCGCACGCTGCTGCCCGCTACTTCCCAGCGCTTTATCGCAATAACCACAACGGCACGTTTACCGACATCACGCGTGGCAGCGGCCTCGATGTCCAGATGTACGGCATGGGCGTCTCGGTCGCCGATTACGACAATGACGGCCTCCCTGATGTCTACATCACGGCACTCGACGGCGACCATCTCTTCCACAATGAAGGCCACGGTCACTTCAAAGACGTGACAGCTTCAAGCGGCATTCACAACGCGGTCTTCGGCACCAGCGCCGCTTGGTTCGACTACGACCGCGACGGCAAAGCCGACCTCTTCGTAGCGAACTACGTCAGTTGGAAACCGCAGAACGATTTGTGGTGTTCTCTCGACGGCACCACCAAATCGTATTGCACGCCGGAGTCTTACAAAGGCACCTCCTGCAAGCTCTATCGCAATCTCGGCAACGGCAAATTCGAAGACGTCACCGCGAAAGCCGGCCTGGCGGACAAGGACAGCAAATCTCTGGGCGTGGTCGTCTTCGATTACAACAACGATGGCTGGCCCGATCTTTTTGTATCGAACGACACCCAGCCCAGCAAGCTGTATAAGAACAACGGCAACGGAACCTTTACCGACGTCGGCATGCAAGCGGGTGTCGCCTACGGCGAAGATGGAGTGGCGCGTGGAGCCATGGGCGCCGACGCGGGCGACTACGACCGCAGCGGTCGCGCCAGCCTCCTCGTCGGTAACTTCTCCAATCAGATGATCGGCCTTTATCACAACGAAGGCAAAGGCTTCTTTCTCGACGAAGCTCCCTCCTCCACCATCGGCAAATCAAGCCTGCTCAGCCTCACCTTCGGCGCGTTCTTCTTCGACTACGATCTCGACGGCCACCCCGACATCTTCGCTGCCAATGGTCACATTGAGCCCGACATCAACCGCATTCAACCGAAGATCGCCTACCGCGAACCGCCGCTGCTCTTCCGCAACGAAGGCCACGATCGCTTTGAAAACGTCAGCAGCGACCTTGGCCCCGACTTCCGCCGTCCCCTCGTTGCTCGCGGCGCCGCGTATGCCGATTTCGATCACGACGGCGACCTCGACGTTCTCATCAACAATAACGACGGCCCTGCTGTTCTGCTGAAGAATAACGGCGGTAACCGCAACAACTGGCTTACGGTTCGTCTTCGCGGAACCAAATCCAATCGCAGTGCGCTAGGGGCTGCAGTCCACATCGAAAGCGCGTCCGGCAAACAATGGAGCACGGTCCATACCGGCTCCAGTTATTGCTCGCAAAGCGAACTCGCGCTCACCTTCGGCCTTGCTCACGATAAAACAGTCTCCAATATCTCCGTTGTATGGCCTAGCGGAACGCACCAGCAGTTCAAAAACGTTCCCGCGAATCAGTTTCTAATGATTGACGAATCGCAAGGCATCGTTAAGCAATAATCGAGCCCTCTGCAAACACCGCGAACTCCGCAATGGCCGGACAAACCGCCGCCTCTGTGACACGAAGACGAACCCGCTTCGTAGTTACATAATCCGGCGACCGAAGAATGCGGCACATCCCGATGCTTGTCCCTTCGCCGAACAGAGACCAGCCGTCATCTTTCCAGATGTCGATTGCAAAAGCGCTCACCCGCTGTCCTAGCGGCGTATGTTCCCGCAAGCGCATCAAATTAAAGCGAGCTTCACGCGGCAACTCCAGCGTCACTTCCGCCGTCGTCACTTGGTCATCCGTGGCCCAGTACGTTGCTCTGCTGCCATCGAGTAAATGGTTGGCTCCATATGTCCGATCGTTCCCGCGAACGTTGGACGCCTTTGCTGTCGCACCCTTCGCTAGATCATTGTCGAACGTCGAGCGCAGCGCTTTCCCAAAGCTCCGCAAGGATTGCGCATCGGCTTCGTATATCAAACCACGCCGGTCCGGTGGAACATTCAGCAGGAAACTCGCGCCGCGTCCCGCCGATTCGTAGTACAGCGTCATCAACTCCGCCGGCGTTTTTACTTTCCCGTTTTCCTGCTCATGCCAGAACCAGCCGGGCCGGATCGAAACATCGCACTCCGCCGGCATCCAGTCTTGGCCATTTCTCGTTCCCGTCGTGGATGCTTTCTCGTTTACATCGCCCGGCGCACCCGGTTCGCCATCCGGCGCCAGCGGCGTGTACGTCGCCCAGCACGTCTCCCCGGCAACACCCTTTTCATTGCCCACCCACCGCACATCCGGCCCCACATCGCTAAAAATCCCCGCATCGGGCTGTAATTCACGTTCCATCGCCCACGTCTCCGGCCAATGATAATAGTGCCGCTTGTCGATGATGCGCTTCTCATTAGCACCGCCGTAATAACCAGTGCCGCCATTCGCGCCGTCATGCCATACCTCAAAAATCGGGCCATAGCCGGTCAGCAACTCTCTGATCTGCTCGCGGTAAATCGGAATGTACCGCGGAGTTCCATAAGTAGCCTGATTCCGGTCCCACGGCGAAACATATACGCCAAACTTCAATCCCTGCCGCCGTGCCGCCTCGGAAATCTCCCTCACAATATCGCCTTTGCCGTTCTTGTAAGGACTATGCTTAATCGAATGCTCGGTCGTCCTCGTCGGCCATAAACAAAACCCGTCATGGTGCTTGCAGGTGAGAATTACGCCCTTGCTGCCCGCTTCCTTCAACACCGCCACAATCGCATCCGCATCGAACGCCGTTGGGTTAAATACCGCCGGGTTCTCGTCCCCATATCCCCACTCTTTACCGGTAAACGTATCCACCGTGAAATGAAGAAAGTTGTAGAACTCCATCTCGCCCCATGCCAATTGGCGGCTGGATGGAAGCGCCCCATAAGGCTTGGGAGACGGCGTCCGCCCAAATGCGATACCGGCGGCGGGTAAACTCAAGGCTGCCGATGCAAGGAAGGAACGTCGTGTGGTGGTCATGGGTCAAATCCAGGTTAATCCCACGTGATTCGGTCGCCGGGCAGAAGAGGTAAACGAAGCGCTTGTGGATCACTGGGATTAATCTCGACAGGCATTAACCGGCCCTTATAAAGGCGCGATAACGTCAAGTGCCGCGGATTCGCGACAACGCTCGCCAGCAGCGCGCCCCAGGTCACGCTGCGTGGAACTTTGTTGACCACGATCTCCATTTCAAGTGACACCGAGCACGCTTGGGGAAACACCGTACATTGACTGGATCGGCTACCGCAGACCGAGTCCGGCGCCGTGAACAACTGCGCACCGAGTCGTTCGAGTTCTCGCTTCGACGATGCACCCAGCAGCACCGATCCTTGCGCCTCCGCGGTGCTCTTAAACAGAACTTCATAATAGAAACGGTAGTAACGGCTGTGCCGTTGTGGCGGGCCGATTAATCGCTGAACCGGCGGCTGATCGTGAGGCCGCTGCGTCATCGGCTTCACAGAAATCAGCCGCAGCCCTCCCTTCGCCTTCACTTCATACAAAGCAACCTCGGTGCCTAAGAAGCCCGTAAATCCATGCTTCGGCATGCCGTCCTGGTAATAGGCATTCTCCACCCGAAGCTCCATGCGCGGCCTCAGTTCCACCCAGCTTCGCGCCAGTTCAAAGCCGTTATAACGCCGCAGCACTTCTGGAAACGGAGTCTCCACCGAATCCGGCGACCGGAGCGAATACTCCGGGCTCTTGGGTAGAACTGCAAACGATCCTAACGGTCGCCGCGCCACGCAAGACAGCGAAGGCAGAAGCACAAACGCAAGTAGTAGAGCCCTCATGCCGCGCCGCAATTATTCCACCCGCAAAGCCGCCATCGGATCGATCCGCGCCACCCCTGGTCGTGCAGGTTTAAGTACTGACTCAAAAAAGAACATAACCAATCTCAGCTACCCTATAACTATGCAAACCACAATAGAGTTGCCGGATTCCCTCTATTGGCATGGAGAGCAAATCGCGCGCGCCGAAGGTTTTACGCTCGAGCAGCTCATTGTGCAAGCAATCGAACGTGAATTCTCCCGCAAGGCTCTCGCGCCGCGCCCCAGGAACCGTATTTCTCTTCCCCTGATCCATTCGGAGCGGCCAGGCACTCTGGATTTGTCGAGCCTCAATTTCGATGATCTACTTGCCTGACATAAACGTCTGGATCGCTCTCGTATCCGACAAACACGTCCACCACAAAATAGCGAAAGGCTGGTTCACCTCCATCCAAATAGATGAGCTTGCTCTGTCGCATCACCGAGATGGGTGTGCTGCGCCTCCTCCACAAATCGCGGCGTCATGGCTAACGACACTGCAAGCCCGAAAAACGCATGAAGAATCTATGACGCGCTCCGGACAGACGATCGCATTATCTTCTTGGATGAGCCTCCCAATATGGCATCGCAATGGCGTCAGGAATCAGAAACAGCCGCTGGTGGCCCTAACATGTGGACCGACGCGTATTTAGCTGCTTTCGCGATTAGCCATGAGGCCAAGCTCGTTACTTTTGATCGCGCATTAGGCATAAGAAAAAAGGCGGAGTTCCTTAGTGCAATAGATTAACTGAACGCCAATCCAAGAAGGCATCAAGTCTATTCCATCCGCAAAGCCATCATCGGATCGATCCGCGCCGCCCGCCGCGCCGGAAGATAGCTCGCGATCAGAGCCACCGCGACAAACAAGAGCGCAACACCCACGAACGTCAAGGGATCCGTAGCACTCACCCCAAACAGCAAGCCCTTCATCACGCGTGTCAACACAAACGCACCCAATAACCCAAGCCCCACACCCGCCGTCGTCAGCACCAAGCCTTGGCCTACCACCAGCCGCAAAATATCGGACCGCTCGGCCCCGAGCGCCATCCGAATCCCCACCTCCTGCGTCCGCTGCGCCACCGAATACGCGATGACTCCGTAAATCCCAATCACCGCCAGCAACAACGCCACCCCGGCGAAAGTCCCCAACAACCACATCGTCAATCGCCGCTGCCCCAGCGTTGCGTTTAACACTTGGTTCATCGTCCTGACCTCCGAAACAGGCTGACTCTTGTCTACTGCCAACACCTGCTTCCGAACAGCGTTTGCGTAGCTCATCGGGTCGCCTGTCGTGCGCACTACAAGGTATGCCGTCTGCGGCGGATGTACGCTGCAAGGAACATAAAATTCCGGGACGGCGTTGTAGGCAAGTCCGCCTTCGTGTATGTCAGCCGCAATCCCCACCACCTGCATCCAGCCAACCGCCTTGTCGTAGCCCTCCCGAACCTGGCGTCCGATAGGGTTTACGCCCGCCGGATAACCCGGCCATAACTGCCGAGCCAGGCTTTCGTTCACCATCATCACTGGCCGCGTGCCCGCGGCGTTGTCGCGCGCGGTAAATTCGCGTCCCCGCTTCAGCGGAACCTGGAGCGTGCGAAAGTAGCCCGGCATGATGCTCTGCAAAACCGGATTGGGTGACACCTCCACGCCCTGATCTCCCCCCGGCTTGCCGCCCTCTGCCCCCAAAATATTCGTTCGAATCCATGTTGTCCCCGGAAGCGACATCGACATTGTGGCGCTGCGTACGCCCGGAATTTCTTGAAGTCGCGGCAAAAGCTCTCGAAAGAATGCCGCCTTTTTCCGGTCTGTATCATAGCGGCCGGGCGGCAGAGCGATCTTCGCCGTCAACAGGTTCACAGGCTGAAATCCAGGACTAATGTTATGTAAGCGAAACAAGCTTTGTAGCAGAAGCGCCGCGCCGATCAGCAACACAATCGACAACGCCACCTGCCCCACGACCAACAATCCGCGCGTACTCACGCTGACAGGTCTCGCTGCTACCCCGCTGGCCCGCAATGCATTCACGAGATCGAGCCGCGATGCTTCGAGCGAAGGCAGCAGTCCGAACAAGACGCTGCTAATCAACGAGAGCGCGACGGTGAATCCGAGCACTGCACCATTCAGTTTGATGTCTTCGGCCCGTGGGAGATTGAGCGCGCCAATATGCGGAATCGCGCTCAAAACCAACTTTGCCAGTAATGCCCCGAGTGCCCCGCCTGCCGCCGCGAGCACAGCACTCTCGGCGGCCAGTTGCCGGATTAGCCGCCCCCGTGAAGCACCCACTGCCGCCCGCACCGCCAACTCGCGCGAACGTGTACTGGCGCGCGCCAGCAGCAGGCCCGCCACATTCGCGCAAGCAATTAGCAGTACGAACCCTACTGCGCCGAATAACATGCAAAGCATCGGGCGAATGTCCGAGACTAATTGCTCCTTTAGCGGCACCACGACCATTCTTGCGTCGCGGTCCGAATTCATGACGCCAGGGTGAGCAGCGCCGTATTGGTGCAAAAGCACATTCATCTCGGCGCGCGCCTGTTCCAAGCTGACGTGCGGCTTTAAACGTCCGAACCCGTTCAGTAACGGTAGATCCCAGTACCGTGGCGGGAATATCGACCACTCGGATGGCTTCGTCACCCATACGTCCACCCCGGCGAACGGAAATTCAAAGCCTCGCGGCAGCACTCCGATGATTGTGTATGGCGTTGCTTGGAGAGTGGCTGCCTTGCCAACTATCTCGGGATCGCCGCCAAATCTGCGCTTCCACAACCCGGCGCTGATCATTGCGACCGCGCGTCCCCCATGTACGTCCTCTTCGGGAAGAAAGCTCCGCCCCAGTAGCGGCTTTATGCCTAGAGTCTCCAGGAAATTAGCCGAGACGCGTGCGCCTTTCAGCATCTCCGGCTCGCCGGTACCGGAAAGCGTCACATTCTCCGGTCGCCCGTACGCACTCATTGCCATGAAAGATTTTGCGTCCGCCCTCATCTCCCGGAATTGATCGAGGCTGAAGGACCTGTCTCGCCAATGCAACTGTGGATCATCCACCGAGAAGTACACCAACCGCCCCGGGTCCCGGTAATCGAGCGGCTTCAACAACACCCCATCGATCACGGTAAACATCGCCGTATTGCCGCCGATCCCTACCGCCAGCGTGAGCACCGCTGTCACCGTAAACGCCGGACTCCGCCGCATCGTGCGCAGTGCATAGCGCAAATCCTGCCACACCGTCTCCAGAAATCCCAAGCCATTCATCCGCCAAATCTCCTCACGAATCAATGTGGTGTTCCCCAGCTTTCTCCGCGCCGCCCGGCGAGCTTGCTCCGGCGGCATCCCGCGCGCGATGTTGTCTTCGGTCTCGGTATCCAGATAGAACTGCATTTCCCGCGCGCTCTCGGCGTCTCTCTGCGTGCGGCGAAACCAACGAAGCCAATTCATCGCATTCTTACTCCATCCGCAAGGCCATCATTGGATCGATCCGCGCCGCCCGCCGAGCCGGAAGATAGCTCGCGACCAGAGCCACCGCCACAAACAAGAGCGCAACACCTACGAACGTCGCCGGATCCGTAGCGCTCACCCCAAACAGCAAACCCTTCATCACGCGTGTCAAAGTAAACGCGCCAAATAACCCAAGCCCCACGCCCGCCGCCGTCAGCACCAAACCTTGTCCCACCACCAGCCGCAGAATATCCGCCCGCTGCGCACCCAGCGCCATCCGAATCCCCACCTCCTGCGTCCGCTGCTCCACCGAATACGCAATAACTCCGTAAATCCCAATCACGGCCAGCAACAACGCCACCCCGGCGAAAGCCCCCAACAGCCACATCGTCAATCGCCGCTGCCCTAACGTTGCGTTTAACACCTGCTCCATCGTCCGCACCTCCGAAACCGGCTGGCTGCGATCCACAGCCAGCACCTGTTTTCGGATCACCCCGGCATAGCTCATCGGATCGCCCGCCGCGCGCACCACCAGGTACGCCGTTTGCGGTGAATGCACCACGTTAGTGACATAAGTTTCCGGTCCGGAGTTCGCACTCAGATCACCTTCATGCACATCGGCTACAATGCCGACAATTTCCATCCAGGCCGTATGATCTATTCCCTCGCGCAGATGTTGGCCGATCGGGCTTTGGCCGCGCGGATAGGCCGGCCAGAAACGGCGGGCAAAGCTTTCATTGATGATGACCACAGGCTGAGCGTCTGGGCTGTTGTCTCGCGCCGTAAACTCCCGGCCTTGCCGCAACGGAATTTCCATCGTGCGGAAGTAACCGGGCGTCACGCTCTGCACTCGAGACCTCGGCTGGTGGGCGCCATCAAGCATGGGCTGGCCTTGGACGAGTACGTTCGTTCCTAGCCAATCCGAGACGGTCGGCAGCGACATCACCACTGCTGCGTTGCGCGCACCAGGCACCGCATCCACGCGGCTCACAAATTCGCGAAAGAATGTATTCCTCTTTTGATCCGTGTCATAACGCCTCAGTGGTAAAGAGATCTTCATCGTCAATAAATTCGCGGACTGAAACCCTGGGTCGACGCTGCGCAAGTGAGCAAAGCTCTTCATCAGGAGCGTGGCGCCGATCAGCAACACAATTGACAACGCAATCTGCCCGGCTATTAACAAACCACGCGTATTTACGCCGAAGAACTTTGGCCGCCCGGATGCTCCTCGTCCGGCGCCAGCCCCACTCTCCCGCAATTCGGCGGCAAGGTCTGGGCGCGAAGCCCGCAGCGACGGGAACAGCCCAAACAGAATCCCGGTTGTGATGGAAAGAATCATGGTGAATCCCAACGCCCTCGCATCCAGCCGGATCTCTCCTACGCCCGGCAGGTTGAGCACGCTGACGTATCGGAGTGCACTTAACACCCACTCTGCCAACAACATCCCGAAGGCCCCGCCTCCGAGAGCCAGCATTATGCTTTCGGCTAATAATTGTCGGACCAGTCGTCCCCATCCGGCTCCCACCGCCGCCCGCACCGCAAACTCACGAGAACGGGAGTTCGCACGCGCCACCAAGAGTCCTGCGACATTGGCACACGCGATCAACAGAACAAAGCTTACTGCGCCGAATAGCAACCAAAGCGTCGGGCGCACATTTGCCACAATTTGGTCTTGAAGTGACGTCATGCGGATCGTCATTCCTGTCCTGGTGTCTTCGGGGTGCGCAAGAACGTATTGCCGGTTCAGTAGATCCAATTCAGTCTGCGCCCGCTCTGGACTAACATGCGGCTTCAACCGGGCGAATCCGTTCGAAATGGCTATGCCCCAGAAGCGAGACGGAAGGACGGACCACACCTCTGGCCTGGTAAGCCAGACATCGGTGTCCGCGAAGGGAAAGGCAAATCCCTCGGGCAGCACGCCAACAATCGTATAGGGCGTTGAATTGAGCGTAACGGTCTTACCGGGTACCTGTGGATCGCTTCCGAATCTTTGCGTCCACAACTTGGCGCTAATCATCGCTACAGCAGGGCTGCCGGACATATCTTCTTGCGGAAGAAAGCTGCGGCCCACCAATGGCCTCACGCCCAGGACGTCCAGAAAATTGGCCGATACGCGCGCACCACTTAACGCCTCTGGCTCACCACGACCCGAGAGCGAAACGTTTTCCTTGAATTTCAGATACGCCCCGATTCCACTGAAGGACTTTGCCGACGCTCTCATTTCTTTTAGTCGCGACAGTGGAAATGAGCCGTTATTGTCGCCCTGTTGCGGATTGCTCAGGGACAGCCTCACCAACCGCCCCGGGTCCCGGTAATCGAGCGGCTTCAGCAGCACCCCATCGATCACGGTAAACATCGCCGTATTGCCCCCGATCCCCACCGCCAGTGTGAGCACCGCCGTCACCGTAAACGCCGGACTCCGCCGCATCGTGCGCAGCGCATAGCGCAAATCCTGCCAGACCGTCTCCAGAAAGCCCAAACCATTCATTCGCCAAATCTCCTCGCGAACCAACGTGGCGTTCCCCAACTTTCTCCGCGCGGCCCGGCGAGCCTCTTCCGGCGGCATACCGCGCGCGATGTTGTCTTCGGTCTCGGTATCCAGATAGAACTGCATCTCCCGCGCGCTCTCGGCGTCTCTCTGCTTCCGGCGAAATAAACGAAGCCAGCTCATCGCGCCCTATTCCGCGGCAGGCCGGAGAATCCGCCCGATGCCCGCCACCAAACGTTCCCACCTCGACGTCTCAACCAGCAGTTGCTTTCGCCCTGCAGGCGTTAAGCGGTAATACTTGGCCTTCCGGTTGTTCTCCGACGTCCCCCAAAACGACGCGATCCAACCGCGGTCCTCCAACCGATAGAGAGCCGGATACAACGAGCCATGCTCCACCTGCAGAATTTCGCTCGATCCCCGTTCAATTGCATGAGCAATGGAGTGCCCGTGCGCCGCCCCGAGTACTAGCGTTTGAAGAATCAACATATCGAGAGTCCCTTGCAGCATGTCGCCCTCGGATTTGGTGTTTTTGGGCATCGCCTTTTTAGATATTTTACTTCATTTAGGATATCTAGTGGAAGGAGGACACAATTGTAGGCAACTATTCGTCATGACCACCAGTAAAGCTCCACTAGAATTTCGAATGAAGCGGCCTTTCGGGATCAAGGCGGATTTGATAATTGAGCAATTTTAAGAAATGAATATTAACAAAAATACTGGATAAAACCTTCGTTCGTTGTAGTACCTCTTATTCCCTTTTTAATGAACGGATGTCTAGTAATGGATGCCTTATTTCTTTTAAACTTGCTTCCAGACCGCATGATATTTGTGCGGAAAAATCCCCACCAATTGAAGAGGGTCTCAGCATTGTTTAGGCGAAAATACTTTCAATCTCTCCCGATCGCGCTCCTTTTGGCGTTCGGAACTCTTGCGAACGCGCAGACGCCGCAAGCCCCCAATTTACCGGGCATAATTTCCACGGTTCCCACCCCCGGTTTTACCTTGCATATTCCCGGCGGCGTGGCCGTCGATCAGCAAAACAATCTTTATATTTCTGATACCGACGACAACCAGATTCTGAAGGTAGATCAACAGCACGGAACGGTTGCTGTGTTTGCTGGCACTGGTAGTGGCGGTCACAGTGGGGATGACGGTCCAGCCCTAGGTGCCACGCTGAACAGCCCGCAAGGAATTGCGCTGGATGCCGCTGGAAACTTGTATATCACCGAATCCGTGAACAACGATGTGCGGAAAGTTGCTGTCGGAACAGGCATTATTACGACGATAGCTTCTGGTCTGAGTAGCCCGTTCGGTGTGGCCTTCGACAATGACGGACAGAACCTCTACATTGCGGATTATGGAAGCGCAAGCATAAAAAAAGTAGACAGCAACGGCACCCTGCTCCCCGTGTTGGTCCCTGGAGGGCTACAACGGCCGACGACGGTGGCCTTCGCCCATGGACTTCTCTACATCGTGGACACCGCCGCCGGGCTGGTGGAAAGTTTTAATCTCAGCACTACTTCTCCGGTGGTTACTCCTGTGGCTACCAATCTCTCCCTGCCTTGGGGTGTAGCACTTGACGCCGCCAACAACGTGTATATCTCGGAATACGGCAATGCGCCCGCGGTGGGAGGACAAGTCCTCATGGTAAGCACGCCCGGTGGTCCCAAGACAGTAATCGCAGGAAATGGGCAGTTCGGACCTCCAGTCGATGGTGGCCCGGCACCTAGTGCGGAATTTGAAGATCTTGTCACCGGAATCGCCATTGGTCCAGATGGCAATTTGTATATTGATGAGGGTGTGATCGGTACTTCCGACTCTAATAACCACCAAATTGGCGTCATCCGCAAAGTGACATTCCCGACGAGCACCAGCACGGGACCAACACCAGGACCAACCCCGACGCCGACACCCGCCCCAGGACCAACTCCAACTCCAGCACCGATTGTCAACACGATTCCAGGTTGCACTGTGATTAGCTTCTCCGCTGGTCCGAATCCTATCTACACGAACGGCTCCTACGGAATCACGTCCGTTCTCGCCAACGTAACCTGTGCCTACGAGGTTCGTGTCGGTTCACCAAGCGGATCGCTTTTGGCGACCGGTAATGGCTTTACCTCTACACTGACCGGCAATTGGGTCACCGACGGAATGCAGTTCTATTTGCAACAAGCCGGGAATACCACTTCCCAAGGCACTCTCGCGCTCCCACTCGCGGTTCATCTAAAGCCTGGCCAGCCAGGGTTGGCCTGCGTAGCTACCGCATTTACGGCTAGCCCTAACCCAATCATCACCAGCGATCAATACGGTCAAACAACCATCACGGCTGTCACCAACTGTTCGTTCGACATTCGCATCGGATCTCCTAGCGGCCCGGAGTTTAAGGAAGGAAGAGGTTACGCCGCTCTTCAAACCGGCAAGTGGGTCTTTAACGGAATGACGATGTACCTCCAGCCGCACGGGGATACCAATGCGTCCGATACGCTCTCTACCTTAAAACTCGTCATGCAAACTCCTCCCGCTGGCTGTACCGTCAATGACTTCGAGTCGCCCGATAACCCCATCCAAACATCGACCCGTCTCAATCAAATCACTGTCAAGGCGGACGCCACTTGCGCCTATGACATTCGCGCTGGCGGGCCATCGGCAGGCTTGCTCGGAAGCGGTACTGGTGCAAACTCGTTTACCACCGGAACCTGGGTCATCAACGGAATGTCCTTTTTCCTCCAAAAAAGCGGCGATCAAACCGCTGCCGGTACACTCGCCACCTTCACGGTGAACACAAAGCTAAAGGATCAAGCCATCCCAAGCTGCACGATCAGCAACTTCAAAGCCACTGATAACCCGATCATCAATGCCGGAGGTTCGGGGCAGACCACCATCAATGTCAATGCCGCATGCGCATGGGATCTGCGCTTAAATGACTCAGCCGGCGCTATCCTTGCCTCCGGAACAGGAAGCGGATCGGCCACGGCCACGAACGTGACAAACGGAACGAAGTTCTACCTGCAACCACAAGGCGACACCAACTACGCCGATAATTTGGCGATTTTGAATGCTACTGTCGGCGCGCAACCTCCGGCTGCCTGTACGGCGCTGGTCTTTACCGCTACCCCGGTTCAGTCCGATAACTCCTTCGGCTACTCCACGCTTAGTGCGGATGCGACCTGTCCTTATGACATTCGCATCGGCAGCCCCGATGGCGGACTCTTCGGCTCGGGTAATGGGTTTACTTCCGCCAACACGGGTGACTGGGTTCTTTTCGGCCAGCAGTTCTTCCTGCAAAAAGCAGGGGACACAACTGCGGCCGGGACACTCGCCAGCCAGTCCGCTATCGTGCTCCCTTAAGCTATGTGCGGATTTGCGAAACGAACCCAGTTCGGAGGAGTGGGTTCGTTTCGTAAAATCAAGGGCGAAGACGCTGGAGCCGGTCGGCCGCCGCCTCCAGCGTCCCTTGTTTTTTGGCAAAACAAAAGCGCACAAGCTGCGCGCCATCCTTCGGATCCGCAAAAAAGCTAGACCCCGGCACCGCTGCAACACCAATTTCTTCAACTAAATACCGGCAAAACTCCACATCGCTCTTGAATTCGAACGCGGAAATATCACACATCACGTAATACGCACCCCTCGGCAGAAAGCACCGGAAGCCTGCCCGCTCCAAAATCCCGATCAGTAGATTTCGCTTCGTTTCGTAATTTCGGGCCAGCTCTGCATAGTAACCGTCGGGTAATTCCAAAGCTGCCACCCCCGCCTGCTGCAAGGGAGCCGCCGCGCCTACCGTGAGAAAATCATGCACTTTGCGAATCGAAGCTGTCAGATCGGGTGGCGCAATCACCCAACCCACCCGCCAACCCGTCACGGAATACGTTTTGCTCAAACTGTTCACCAGGACGCAACGCTCGCGCAGCCCGGGCAGCGTTATCGGCGGGGTGTGCCGTTTGCCATCAAACACGATATGCTCGTAAATCTCGTCCGTTATGAGTAAGGCATCGTACTCTTCGCAGAGTTGTCCTAAGATGGTGAGCTCCTCGACCGAGAAGACGCGTCCGGTTGGATTATTCGGCGTGTTGAGGATGACGGCACGAGTTCGTTTCGTAAAAGCTGCCCGTAACTCCTCGGGATCGAACGACCAGTCTGGCGCCCGGAGCTTCACGAACCGGCAAACAGCGCCGCTGAGCTGCGAGTCCGGCCAGTAGTTCTCGTAAAAGGGCTCGAACACAATCACTTCGTCGCCCGGATTGAACAACGCGAGGAGACTTGCAATCATTCCTTCCGTGGATCCGCAACAAACAGTAATTTCGCGCTCTGGGTCTACAGGAAAATCGTAAAACCGCCGATAGTACTCACAGATGGCATCGCGGAAGGACTTAGCACCCCACGTTATGGAGTACTGATTAATGTCCTCCGCAATGGCCCGTTGCGCCGCAGCTTTCAACTCCTCGGGGGCCGGGAAATCGGGAAAGCCCTGTGCAAGATTAACCGCCCCGTGTCTTATTGCCAGACGGGTCATTTCGCGGATGACAGATTCCTTGAACTCCGCGACACGAGCGCTTCCGAAGCGACGGGACGAAGTGGTAGCCATGTACTAAATGATAATGAACAGGAGGGATCGAACCTGGCGTATCTATCATTTCGGGAAGTTAGTTACCGTGCGGGCGGACGAGTGATCCTTGATCGCCTCTCGTTGGAGATCGATCGGGGCGAAACACTGGTGCTCCTCGGGCGAAGTGGATCCGGGAAGACGACGGCCCTGCGGCTGATCAATCGAATGCTCATCCCTAGCAGCGGCAGCATTTTGATCGATGGGCAAGACACAAATGATTTTGATGCCATCGAACTTCGCCGGAAAATCGGCTATGTCATCCAGGAGTTTGGGTTATTGCCGCACTGGACCGTAGAACAGAACGTCGGGTTGGTCCCGCGTTTGTTGGGCTGGCCTCTTGAGAAGCAGCGCGCGAGATCAAGGGAACTTCTTGCACAGGTAGGTCTCGACCCAGACGAAATGGTGCGGCGCATGCCACGGGAACTTTCGGGCGGACAGCGCCAACGTGTCGCTGTTGCGCGTGCGCTGGCAGCACAGCCGTTATTGCTCCTGTTTGATGAGCCGTTTGGAGCGCTTGACCCGGTGACGCGGCATGAGATGCAACAGCAGTTTCTTCGGCTTCGCGCCGAATACGACGTAGTTTCGGTTTTTGTGACGCATGATTTGCTGGAAGCCATGTCGATTGCTACACGTATTGCGGTGCTTGCCGATGGAAAGTTGGAGGCGCTGGTAGCTCCTCATGAATTTTCGAACGTGACCACGCCCACCGCACGCGCATTTCTGGATACTCTTCCGAAAGGGTTCGGGCGATAGTGATCAAATTTACCGGCATCGTCACGACTGGAATAATCGCGATGACGGTGATGTATGGTCAAAGTCCATTGCCCGATCCACAAGAGATGAAAGCGCGTGCTGTCGCCAACATGAAGAAGTCCGAAGAGGCGCTGGAGAACTACTCCTGTATTGTGCGCGAGCAAGATGACGAGCTCAATGCGGACGGTTCTATCAAGCATCACCATTCAACAGAACAAGAACAGTTTTACGTGAATGGCGTCGAAATCGACCATACGCTTCGAAAAGACGGCAAACCGCTCGCTGGCGGCGCTGCAAAGAAGGAACAGGAGCGCGTCGACAAAGAAGTAAAAAAATATAGCGATCCCAAACAAGTCCAGAAGACGGAAGCAGAGGAAGAAAAGCAGGTCAATTTGTTTCTTCAAGCGCTTCGATTCGAGAATGGGCGTAGGGAGATGCGGGACGACAGAAGTATCATTGTTTACGATCTGAGCGGCGATCCGCAGTTTCATCCCCGGAATATTGAAGGACGATTTGCGCAGGCGCTTACGGGGAGGATTTGGCTGGACGAGCAGAGCGGCACGCCCGTTGAGATGCGAGTACACACAGACCGCGATGTGAAGATCGGTGGAGGATTGTTGGCAAACGTCCATAAGGGGTTCCGGTTTCATCTCCTGCAACAGAGAGAACCCGACGGGGCGTGGATCCTGAAATCGCTGGAAGGAAACGGCGACGCGCGGGCAGCTTTGTTCCTGCATCCTCGTTTTCGGTTCAGGCAGGACCTGGATCGATGCCACCTGTTCTCGGTAAACACCAAGGAAACGACCGGACATCCTTAAACGCCTGTGGATCCTATCGTTTTAAAAAGCTTGCTGCGCGATGTCGGAGAGCTGACGCTGGAGCACCTGATGCTAGTGCTCATCTCGTCAGCGTTCGCGATCGTGATCGGCGTCAGCGTCGGAATTATTGCCACCCGGCATAGGGTAGTGCGGCGGATATCGGTGACGGTCGCCAGCATCTTGCAGACTATTCCAAGCCTGGCGCTTTTCGGATTTCTGCTGCCGATTCCAGTCATTGGGGGCATCGGCAATCGCACGGCCATCATTTGCCTGGTGCTGTACTCGTTGCTGCCGATCCTTCGCAATACAATCGTCGGCATCACCAGCGTGGACGCGCCGGTGCGCGAAGCGGCAATGGCGATGGGAATGACCGACCGCCAACTATTGCGGCTGGTGGAGTTGCCGCTGGCCGCGCCCACAATCATCGCGGGCATTCGTGTCGCGGTTGTCACGACAATCGGCACAGCCGTGATTGCGGCTGTGATTGGTGGAGGAGGGTTAGGCGTTCTGGTGTTTCGCGGGCTAGCCTCAGTGGATACCCTGGAGATCCTGGCGGGTGCGGTGCCTGCGGCGATAATGGCTCTGATCGCAGACGCGGGCATTAGTTTACTGGAGCGTAGGATTACTCGACAATGAAACCTGTATTTGCTGTAGCGGCTTGCCTTTGTTGCCTTTGGTCGTGCTCGCGTCAAGGAGTCATCGTCGTTGGCTCGAAAAACTTCACTGAGCAGGTGATTCTCGGCGAACTCGCAGCCCAACAGATCGAGCGCAAGTGTCATCTTCCTGTCGAGCGCCGCCTCGATCTTGGCGGAACACTGCTTGCGCATGGAGCGCTACAATCGGGCCAGATCGACCTGTACCCGGAGTACACGGGCACAGCGCTCAGTTCCGTCCTGAAAGAAAAAATTCCTGCCGATTCCGCCCGCGTTTATATGGAAGTAAAAGACGCCTATCGCGAGCGATTTCATCTGATCTGGCTCCCGCCGCTCGGATTCAACGATACATTCGCGATGGTCGTGAGGAAGCAAGACGGGCTCCATTTGCCACAACAGGATTTATCATCGGCAAAGGCAAGAGCCTGGCGTTTGGGCGTCGGTTATGAGTTTCTAACACGGCCAGACGGCTTGACACGGTTGAATCAGGTTTATGGGTTGAGATGGCAGGGCATGCCCAGAACAATGGACTTGGGACTGCTATACCGGGCGCTGCAGCAAGAGAAGATCGACATGGCCGCCGCGAATTCCACTGACGGGATGTTGACAGAACCACAGTACATGGTACTGGCCGATGACAAGAGAGCATTCCCGCCTTACAACGCCTGCTTTGTTGTTCGGGGACAGATTCTGAATCAATATCCGCAGGTCAGAATGGCGTTGACGATGCTTTCGAATCACATCGGAGATGACACAATGCGAGAGCTGAACAGGCGCGTCGATGTTGAGCATCAGCCGGTGGAGCGTGTTGTGAGGGATTTCCTTGCGACGCAGCCTTAATGACACTTCATCCAAGGAGTAGAAAACTCATGAACACCAGAAGACTCGGAAATTCTTCATTGCAAGTGTCGCCTTTGTGTTTCGGCGGAAATGTGTTTGGATGGACTGCCGATGAGAAAACGTCGTTTCAGTTGCTCGATGCACTGGCCGAATCGGGATTGAACTTCGTCGATACTGCCGATGTCTACTCGCGCTGGGCGCCGGGAAATCAGGGCGGCGAATCGGAAACAATCATCGGCAAATGGCTGAAGCAAAGTGGCAAGCGGGATAGCATGATTATCGCCACAAAGGTGGGAATGGACATGGGCCCGGGAAAGAATGGCTTGTCGAAGTCTCATATCTCGAACTCGGTCGAGGATTCGCTGAAGCGTCTGCAGACCGACTATATAGACCTGTATCAATCCCATGCCGATGATCAGCAGACATCTTTTGAAGAAACGCTGGAGACCTACGCACAACTGATCAAAGAGGGCAAAGTGAGGGCGATTGGCGCGTCCAACTATACTGCCGAAAGATTTCGGGAAGCGCTGGATGTTAGCGAGAAGAACGAACTGCCGCGATATGAAAGTTTGCAGCCTGAATATAACCTCTACGACCGGTCCAACTACGAGAACACATTGGAACCGCTATGCGAGGAGAAGGCAATCGGAGTGATCAATTACTACTCTTTGGCGAGCGGGTTTCTGTCGGGTAAATACCGTTCCGAACAGGACCTTTCGAAGAGTCCGCGCGGCAATTTCAAGGTGAAGAATTATCTGAATGAGCGCGGTTCACGCATTCTAAATGCTCTGGATGGCGTCGCTAAGGAACACCAGTCCACGCCGGCTCGGGTTGCAATTGCCTGGTTGATCGCGCGTCCCAGCATTACCGCTCCGATTGCAAGTGCGACGAGCGTGGAACAACTGAGGGATCTGGTGGAAGCGACGCAGTTGCAGCTCGACCAACCGTCGATTGCGGTCTTGAACGAAGCAAGCGCATAGAACACGAAAGATAGGGCCGCTATAATCGAGATGTTTTGCATAAGTCCCTATCTTTTTACGTCTGCCGAGCTTCGTTGACGACCGAATAATGATCAATAAACTTGTTCTGGAGAACCTAAAGTATCGTTGGGTACGCACGTTCCTGAGCGCTTTGGTCGTGGGTGTTCAGGTAATGTCGATACTGACGTTGATCGGCTTGAGTCGAGGGCTGCTGGACCAATCAGCGACACGCATGAGAGGCGCTGGCGCCGACATCCTCTTGAAACCGGATACGCAAGGCACGTTTTCTTTCGCCTCCGGCCAATTGAACTCCCAATTCATAGGCTTTGTGGCAAAGCAGCCCCATGTGACGCAGGCGATCGGCGTTCTGACTGCGAATGTGGTTATGGTGACCGTAATGAACGGCATCGATTTCAGCAAAATCGATCAATTCAACGGCGGGTTCCGGTACCTTAAGGGCCATCCGCCTCGCTCGCCTGACGATTTGGTGATAGATGACGATTATGCAACGGAACACAAGCTTCACGTCGGCCAAAAGTTAAATTTGCTGAATCATAGCTGGGATGTTTGCGGCATTGTACAAAATGGCGTCTTAGCCCATCTAATGGTGCAACTTTCCGCCTTGCAGACATTAACCGGAAATGCTAATCCGCCTCGTGTCTCCGAGATTTTTGTGAAGCTCGATAACCCCGGCCTCACGCACCAAATCGTAGCGCAACTCAATGAGCTTCTTAAGGGGAATCTCAAGGCTCTTCCGATGCAGGATGTCATTTCGCAGTTCAGCATCAACAATATTCCGCAACTGAAGATGTTCATTTTTGTTCTTACGATCCTTTCGGTGATTGTCGGGTTTTTAGTAGTTTTTCTCTCGATGTATACCGCCGTTGTTGAACGTACACGGGAAATCGGCATTCTGAAGGCGCTCGGGGCGAAGCCGCTCACCATCCTGGACATTCTTGTGCGTGAAGCGGTGTTTCTGGCGGTGGTAGGGTGCATCTTCGGGATCATACTTTCGTACGCAGTAAAGGTGCTCATTTTAACGATTGCACCAGCCTCTTTGCCGGTGATTAGCGTTCCTGACTGGTGGCCGAAAGCGGCAGCGATCGCGCTCGCCGGAGCACTACTCGGCGCGATTTATCCGGGCCTGAAGGCAGCGCGCCAGGATGCGATTGAGGCGCTGTCGTATGAGTGACAACATCATCAGCGTTCGCGGTCTTCGCAAGACGTTTCGAGTGGGCGAGGTGGATGTGCATGCGCTACGGGGCGTCGATCTGCAAATAGGGCGTGGGGAGTTCCTCTCGGTAGTGGGGCCGTCCGGCTCGGGAAAGTCAACGCTGTTCCACATCCTGGGGGGACTTGCGCCACCTACGGATGGGGAGGTGTTCATCGACGGCGTGGATCTGCGAAAACTGGCCGAGTCGCAGAGAACGGAGCTACGGCAAAAGAAGATCGGATTTGTATTCCAGAAATACAATCTGCTGCCCACACTGAGCGCGCGAGACAATATTGCAATTGCACAAAGCCTGTCTCATAGCCCTTCGCCTCCAGCGCACTTCGATGAAATGCTGAAGCTACTCGGCATCAACAATCGGCTCGATCATAAGCCTCGGGCATTGTCAGGAGGCGAACAGCAACGAGTAGCTATCGCGAGAGCATTGGTAAACCAGCCGGCGATTCTGCTGGCGGACGAGCCGACAGGGAATCTCGACACGGAGAACTCCACGGCGGTTCTGGGGATTTTGCAAGATTTGAACCGGCGCACCGGGCAGACCATACTCATGATTACGCACAATCCGGAGGCGGCCGCGTTCGCAGACCGGACCGTCACGATGCGGGACGGCAGGGTTGTAGCGGCCTAGTAGCCATACCGCTATCGCATGCCGTTTTTGAAACACATCAGCAGCTTATAACAAGCGTCAGGCTGCGAACGGAATCGATCATCCAGTAGGGACGTCGCTAGAAACGGGCTATAAGCCTCTTCCTTGCTACCATCTACCCCGTCCAGGTTTTGGAACGCCATCGACCAATCGGCGAAACTACGCTGGTCAATCTTCTTCTTGGCCATCTGGAGTACTCCACGATGGCGCGCATCTTTGCTGACTTTCTGAAGCAACCCTGTTACAGTGTCTTCCGGGCCTTCAAGTACCTGCATGAAGTTTCCGCCCTTGTAAAGCAACATTCCGGTGATTGCCTGGCCTTCATTATTCTTTCGGGAAGCCCGAAGAATATCGACGATCTCCTCTTCGGCGAGGTGCCGGACGGCCGAACTTACATAAACAAGTGATGTTAAATTTTCCATGGCTGTAGCGCAGAACGAAGTCTGCCTATAGTACATATCGGCCGAAATCCAAAAAAGTTTATATCAAACTAGTGAGGGCTGTCGGCCAAATAAGTCTGTAGTCTGGGGCTCCTGACACGTGAGTGTCCAAACCATTGGCGGATGCGATCCATGTAAAGGTAAACGACCGGAGTGGTATAGAGTGTCAGCAATTGGCTCAAGATCAAACCCCCGACGATAGTGATGCCGAGAGGACGCCGGAACTCAGCGCCAACTCCCGTTCCGAAGGCGAGCGGTAGTCCGCCCAATAAAGCCGCCATCGTCGTCATGATGATGGGCCGGAAACGCATCATGCAGGCCTGATATATAGCGTTCTTCGGCGAAAGTCCATCATTGCGCTGTGCTTCGAGGGCAAAGTCGATCATCATGATGGCGTTCTTCTCCACGATGCCAATCAGCAGGATAATGCCAATCAGCGCAATCACACTGAGATCGACGCCAAAGAGAAGGAGCGCCAGTAGCGCGCCTACGCCCGCCGACGGCAGTGTGGACAAAATCGTGAGGGGATGAACGTAGCTTTCGTAGAGCATTCCGAGCACGATATAAACGGTAATCAGCGCCGCTAGAATTAGCCAAGGCTCGCTTTTCAAGGAATCCTGGAAGGCCTTGGCGCTGCCGGCGAATGCTCCATGCACGCTGGAAGGCATATCGATTTCCGTCTCGGCCTTTTCCACTTCGTTCACCGCGTCGCTTAGGGCGAGGCCGGGACCCAGGGCAAACGAAATGGTCACTGCCGGGAATGGCCCTTGATGGTTTACGGCCAGGGAGCTTAAGGTAGTCGTGAAGTGGGTAAATGCCGAAAGAGGAACCATTTGGCCGGTGGCCGATTTCACATAAATCTGCTCTAACGCCGCGGGATTTTGCTGAAATTCAGGCAGAACTTCCAGCACCACATGGTACTGATTGATGCCGGTGTACATGGTGGAGACCTGGCGCTGTCCGAACGCGCTGTAAAGGGTGGTATCGATCATTTGCGGCGTGATGCCGAGGCGCGAGGCAGTTGTGCGGTCGATCGAAAGCTCCGTGTTAAGCCCATGAATTTGCTGATCCGTGTTGACATCCAGCAGGTTCGGAAGTGTCTTTAACTTGGCCAACAACTTCGGCGCCCACTCGTATAAATCTTTCAGACTGTCCGATTGCAAGGTGTACTGATACTGCGCGTTGCTGGAACGGCCGCCGACCCGAATGTCCTGTACCGGGACCAGATAGAGTGTCGCTCCGGGTACCACGGACATTTTTTTACGGAGCCGGGCGACAACCGCCTCAACGGGCGGTCTCTCATGGAGAGACTTCAACGACATGAACATAGCGGCGGAGTTCAAGGTGCCGCCGCCCGTGAAGCCCACGACGCTATCCACCGCAGGGTCCTTGTCGACAATGCTCATAAAGGCATGCAGCTTCTGATCCATTGCTTTGAAGGAAATATCCTGGTCGGCTTGCACGAAGCCATCCAAGCGGCCTGTGTCTTCCTGAGGGAAGAAGCCTTTCGGCACGATCACATACAAATAAATGTTAATTGCAATGGTGAATAGTAGGATGACAAAGGTCAGCGTGGGGTGGTACAAGACCGAAGCGAGCGTCCTGCCATAGAAGGCGCGAATGGCCTCAAAACCGCGCTCGGTCGTCCGAAACGCCCAGCCATGTTTACGATTGTGCTGCGGCCGGAGAAATTTGGAGCACATCATCGGCGTGGTGGTGAGTGAGACGACCATGGAAACCAAGATGGCAACGGCCAAAGTGACAGCAAACTCGCGGAAGAGGCGCCCCACGATACCGCCCATCAACAAAAGCGGAATAAAGACGGCGACAAGCGAGGTGCTCATGGTGAGCACCGTGAACCCGATTTCTTTTGCACCCTGTAGAGCGGCCTGCATCGGAGACAATCCCCGCTCTAAATGACGGGAGATGTTTTCGAGGACAACAATGGCATCGTCCACCACGAATCCCGTCGAGATGGTGAGGGCCATCAATGAAAAGTTATCGAGCGTGTAGCCCAGCAGATACATGACGCCAAAGGTCCCCAGCAGGGAAATGGGAACCGAGATGCTGGGGATAATGGTTGCCCAGGCATTGCGGAGAAAAGCGAAAACCACCAGGATGACCAGGATAATGGACAGGACGAGCATGAACTCCACATCGTCTACGGCGGCGCGAATGGTGACGCTGCGGTCCTGAGCGACGTTCAAGTGAATAGCGGGTGAAATGGAGGAGCGTAGCTGCGGGAGAAGCGATTTTATATGATCGGTTACCTGAATAATGTTCGCTCCCGCCTGCCTGTTGATAATGAGCAGAATCGCGGGCTTGCCATTCGCGAGGCCGTCGTTGCGGGTGTCCGCCACGGAGTCAATGACCTCGCCGACGTTCGACAGCCTAACAGGAGCGCCATTGTGATAGGCGATCATGAGCGGCCGGTACTGATAAGCCTTAAAGAGCTGGTCGGTGGCGTGCACCTGCCATCTAAATTGATTATTAGCAATCGAGCCTTTGGGTCCATCTGCATTGGCCGCCGCTAGCGCGGTGGCCACATCGTTGATTCCGATCCCGTACTTATTCAAGAGCGTGGGGTTTACTTCGGCCCGGACAGCGGGACTGGAGCTTCCGCCCACGCGCACTTCTCCGACGCCTTCGATCTGGGCGATCTTCTGGGCAAGAATGGAGTCGGCCACATCGTACATATGTGGCTTGTCGATCGTGTCGGAGGTCATCGACAGGATCATGATAGGAGATTCCGCGGGGTTGGTGATCCAGTAGCTTGGATTGCCAGGCAGATCGGTTGGGAGTTGACCGCGAGCGGCGTTGATGGCGGCTTGCACGTCCCGCCCGGCGGCATACACGTTCCGGGTTAAATCAAACTGCAGCGTGATGCGAGTGGAGCCTAACTGACTGGAGGACGTCATCTCCGAGACGCCGGCGATGCGTCCAAACTCGCGTTCCAGCGGAGTGGCGACCGAAGAAGCCATAGTCTCCGGGCTTGCACCCGGAAGATTGGCATGTACCTGGACGGTGGGGAACTCCACTTGCGGGAGCGGCGCGATGGGCAGTAGACGAAAGCCGAGGATACCGGCTAGGGCAATGCCGGCCGTAAGCAGGGACGTGCCGACCGGTCTTCTGATGAAGGGAGCGGAAAGGCTCACACGTGCTCCATCGTAACGGGCTCCGGCAACGATCTGGCTGGCGTGGTCCTTCGCGCGCGTAAGTGCGTCACCCGTTTGGCGAGACGGTCAAAAAATAGATAGACCACGGGAGTTGTGTACAGAGTGAGCACCTGGCTCACGATCAAGCCGCCGACAATGGTAATGCCAAGCGGACGGCGCAGTTCGGAGCCCACGCCAGTTCCTAACGCGAGCGGAAGACCGCCAAATAGCGCGGCCATGGTGGTCATCATAATGGGCCGGAAGCGGAGCAGGCACGCTTGATAGATGGCTTCGGTCGGACGCTTGCCTCCTTCGCGCTCCGCTTCGAGCGCAAAGTCAATCATCATGATGGCATTTTTCTTGACAATGCCGATCAGGAGAATCAGCCCGATAAGAGAGATAACGTTGAAGTCCTCGTGGCAGATGTATAAGGCAAGGATGGCCCCGACCCCCGCCGAGGGAAGCGTGGACAGGATTGTGAGTGGGTGAATGTAGCTTTCGTAGAGAACGCCCAGAACAATGTACACGACCACAACGGCGGCCAGAATCAACAGCGGTTCGTTTGCAAGCGAGTTCTGGAAGGCGGCGGCGGTGCCCTGAAAACTGGAGTGGATGCTGGCTGGCATGCCAATCTCCTGCTCGGCTTGGTTGACGGAATTTACAGCGTCTCCCAATGACTGGCCGGGCGGCAAGTTAAACGAGAGGGTATTGACTGGAAACTGGCCAAGATGATTCACCGTGAGCGAGGTAGTGGATTGCTCGAAGTGAGTGAAGCTGCTGAGGGCGACTTGCGTTCCGTTTGCCGAGCGAACGTAGACATCGTTCAGGGAGGACGGGTTCCGCCGGTAATCGGGCGCCACCTCCAGCACGACATGATACTGATTCAACTGCGTGAACATGGTGGAGACGAGGCGCTGCCCGAAAGCATCGTAGAGCGTGCTATCGATGTCTTGCATGCTGATGCCAAGACGTGACGCAGCATCGCGATCGATGACGAGCGTGGTTTCAAGACCACCGGTTTGTTGATCGCTTGCGACGTCGCGGAGATTCGGCAGGGTCCGTAGCTTTTCCAAAAGACGGGTGGTCCAGACATTCAGCTCTTGTGCATTTGCGTCTTCAAGAGTGTATTGAAATTCGGTGCGGCTGACGCGGTCCTCCACGGTGAGATCCTGGACCGGCTGCATGTATAAGGTGATTCCGGGCACGCTCGAGACCTTCAATTGCAGCCGCCGGATGATTTGACTGGCGGAGGCGTCGCGTTGCTCCAACGGCTTAAGATTGATCTGGATACGACCGGTGTTCATGGTCGTGTTCGTGCCGTCGATGCCGATGAACGATGACAAGCTTTCGACCGAAGGGTCATTTAGAATAACGTGAGCGAGAGCCTCCTGGCGCTGGGACATGGACGCAAAGGAGACATCGTCAGGAGCTTCGGAGATACCGAGAATGACTCCGGTATCTTGTACCGGGAAGAAACCCTTCGGGACGGCGATGTAGAGATAGATGGTAGCCGCCAGCGTGGCCGCAGTCACGAACAAGGTGAGTGGCTGATGACGCAACACCCACTGCAGGCTGGTCCCGTAACGCGCGATGACCCAATCGAAGACAGCCTCCGACTTGCGGTAAAACCAACCTTGCTCCGACGCGGGTTTGTGACGCAGAATCTTCGCGCACATCATGGGCGTGAGGGTGAGGGAGACAAAGGCGGAAACCAGGATAGTCACAGCTAGCGTGATGGCAAATTCGCGGAAGAGCCGGCCAACGATATCGCCCATGAACAAGAGCGGTATGAGAACCGCAATCAGGGAAACCGTCAACGAAACGATGGTGAAGCCGATCTGCTCCGAACCGCGCAGGGCGGCCCGCAGCGGTGTTTCGCCTTCTTCCAAATATCTGGAGATGTTCTCGATCATGACGATGGCGTCGTCGACCACGAAGCCGGTCGAGATGGTGAGCGCCATCAGTGTCAGGTTATTCAGGCTGTAGCCAAGCAGGTACATGATGCCGAATGTGCCCACAATGGAGAGCGGAACCGCGAAGCTGGGGATGATCGTAGCGGCGAGGTTTCTTAAGAACAAGAAGATGACCATAACCACAAGCGCCACGGTTAACATGAGCGAGAACTGAACGTCTTTGATGGACGCGCGGATAGTGGTGGTACGGTCGGTTAGCGTTGCAATTTGAACAGCGGACGGGAGGGTGGCGCGCAACTGCGGCAAGAGCGCGTTGATTCGATCCACCACGGCGATGATATTCGCGCCCGGCTGGCGCTGAATGTTCAAGATGATAGCCGGAGTGGTGTTCATCCAGGCGGCCTGATGCAGATTTTCCGGGGCTTGAACGACCTCAGCCACATCGCTGAGCCGAACCGGCGCGCCATTCTTGTAGGCGATGATGATCGGCTTATATCCGGCGGTTGTAAATATCTGGTCGTTCGCTCCGATGGTATAGGCTTGCCGGAGCCCGTCGAAGTTTCCCTTCGCCTGATCGACGTTGGTTTGATTGAGAGCGGTGCGCACGTCCTCCAGACTTAGTCCGTAGGCGGCAAGCGCCGTAGGGTTCACGCGGATGCGAACGGCCGGTTTTTGACCGCCGCTTAACGAGACGAGACCGACGCCGGTAACCTGTGAAATTTTCTGCGCCAGGGTGGTGTCGGCCAGGTCCTCGACTTTCGTCAGAGGCATGGTCTTCGAAGTCAGGGCGAGGGTGAGTATCGGCGCATCGGCCGGATTCACCTTGCTGTAGATGGGTGGATTGGGAAGATCGGGCGGCAGGTACGTGCCTGCCGCGTTAATAGAAGCCTGAATCTGCTGTTCGGCAATGTCGATATTGAGATTCAGATCGAACTGCAGCGTGATGATGGAGCTGCCGAACGAACTGGTGGACGTCATCTGTTTCAGGCCCGGCACCTGGCCAAAGGTGCGTTCGAGCGGGGCAGTAACGGAGGACGCCATGACGTCCGGGCTGGCGCCTGGATAGAACGTCACGCATTGAATCGTCGGGTAATCGACCTGCGGAAGCGCGGATACCGGCAATTGCTTGTAGGCAATAAAGCCTGCCAGCAAAATGCCAGCCATCAGCAACGAGGTCGCCACTGGCCGCAGAATAAACGGCCGGGAAGGACTCATGCTTGTGGTCTCCGCTTTAAGTCTTCAGGACGAGCCGGGCGGGCCGTTACCTTCATGCCGTCAGTTAATCGCTCAGCCCCGTCCACGACAACGGAATCACCCGTCTTCAGGCCATCGTCGACGGAGACGTCATTTCCTTCTGCAAGGCCCACTTTCACCGGACGGACTATCACGGTGCTGTCGCTTTGGATCAGGTAGACAAAGGTCCCGGTGGGACCGCGCTGAATCGCTACGGCGGGAACGATTGTCACGTTGCGCTCTGTGTTGAGCCAGAGCTTAACGTTGACGAACTGATTCGGAAACAGCTTCATATCCGAATTGTTGAAGACCGCCTTCAGTTTTGAGGTGCCTGTGGTCGCATCGATCTGGTTATCAACCGCCCGCAGCACTCCGGTCGCGATTTTCACAGAGCCATCCTGGTTGTAGGCTTCCACCTTCAGATTCGCGCCCTGCCGCATCTTTTCTAAAACCGGCGGGAGCTGCTCTTGCGGGATGTTGAAGATGACGGCGATCGGCTGAACTTGGGTGATCACCACAATTCCGTTGGCATCGGAGGCGTGAACGATGTTGCCGGCATCGACTAAACGAAGCCCCAGACGCCCGCTGATAGGGGCGAGAATGTGCGTGTAGGAGAGGTTCAGCTTGGCGGTATTGATAGCGGCCTGGTCCACCGCGATGGAGGCAGTGGCTTCACTCCTGGTAGCTGCTTGGGTATCTAACTGCTGCTTGGCGATAATTTGATCCTTGTACAGCGCTAGATCTTGCTCGTAAATTGCCTGGGCGTCCTTCTGTACCGCTTCATCCTTGGCCAGATTTCCTTCCGCCTGTTCCAGCGCCGCCTGATAGGGCCGGGGATCTATTTCGGCGAGCAGGTCGCCCTTTTTTACAAATTCGCCTTCATGAAACAGAACCGCCGCCAGCGGGCCGTCGACTTGGGACTTCACCGTTACGGTGTTAAACGCCGTTACTGCTCCCAATGCCTGCACATAGACTGGGAGATTACCGCTGAACGCCGCAGAAGCAACAACCGGAACATTTTGGGGCTTGCGCAGCAACTCCCGTTTCGCCGAGGCCGCGCTTTGTTTTGCTCCTTCGAACAAATACAGGCGGTAGCAGCCATAACCGATCGCGGCGAAGATCAGCAACCAAATCCACCAGCGGCTCTTCGAGCCTGTATGGCTATCTAAGTCTAGGTCAGGCGGTAGTTTGGGGCGGGTCTCGGTTTCCTGAGGTTCGAGCGTCACTGGCGTTTTCATCGCCACTCTCCAGTTACTATCATCATCTTTTTTTGAAGGCATTAGGCTGTCGCGGCCTAATTAGTTGGTATGGGTAGCCCAGTGTCCCGGTTTCTCCCCATGGCACGAAAGACGCCGAAGATCCCGTAGACGTTACCCTTCCGCAACACATTAGATGTCAGAAATGAGATAAGGTATTTGAATTATGAGGCCGGTTTGAGAAGAATTCGCTCCTCCGCCGCTGCTTCGACAGCGCGGCGGGAGAAGGGCATGGGATGGTACTCGCCTTTGGCCCAGGGCATTACGAGATCCTCGTAATGCTTGCTGCCGGGATTGCCGGATTCGCCAGGAGCGTTGGTCATCACGGAGCGGTCCCAGTTCTGTACATCGATGATTTGACGGTAGGTAGCGCCATAAGCTTCGGTGTAGTTGGGACCCCCTCCGGTCGCATTCACGGTGTTTGCGTCGCCGGGGCGCGACACCGGCGGAATATCTAAGCTGTCAAGAAGGCGTTCCCGGCGGGCGACGGCGCTGTCCAGACCGAATTGGGAGAGCGAACTCGCCGCTTCGGGCGGGGTCTGGAAGAGCGTGAGCGGGTGCCTGAAGATGGCCTTGTGAAGATTGCCCCAAGTCCAATGTGATTCGTCAGTCCCTAGACGCCGCTCGATGATGGCAAGCGCTTCGTCGAGCGAAGAAGACAGCAAGTCGTTCAGGTCTGGGTTCGTCCTGAGACTTTCCATGACTTTGCGGGGATGAATACGCGGAGCGGGAAGCACTTTTGCTGTCAATTTGGAGTTAAGCCGGGAGTGCCAAATCTCATAGATCAGGGCGGGTGTGGAGTTCAAGGTCAGGCTGCAATCCCAGTCGAGCAGTTGCGCTTTGATTCGATCGCCACGGCTGCCTCGGACCGGGTGCCAGAGCTTTAAAAGGTCGAGAAAGTCGCGGGCGACCAGGGAGACGGTATCCTGCTGCATCAGTTCGAAGTCGTCGACGTCGAATTTCTTCTTCTGGCTGAGCATCTCGACGATGCGCTGATAGCGCTCCGGAGATGCCCAGTAGTAGGTAAGCTCGTGCGGATAGTGTTCGGGCAGAATGTTGTTATTTGCCGTGGCGATGTAGTGGTCCGGCGGATTAAACTCGCTGGGGTGGTCCTTTGGATTGAGATAACCCTCCCACTCGTACTCGCCGTTATCGCCGGGAGCGGGGAACAAGCCTTCCCATCCCTTACGAATGGGCGCCAAGCCTGAGGCGATCCACCCAATGTTGCCGCGCCGGTCGGCGTACGCCAGGTTTTCCGAAGGAACTTTGTAGCGAGCGGCCGCACTCTGGAACTCCTGCCAGTTCTTAGCTCGCGCGAGTGATAAGGCCGGCAGATAACCCGCCGTACCGGGCAACTCGCCCACCCACTTCAGAGCATAGGCCCGATGCCGGGCCGGATCTTCGTAAATCACCGGACCATGTATCGTGTACTTGAGGTCAACTTGCCTCGGCACTTCCTGGTCGGCACCGTGCTCGGATTCCCTCACATCGATCGTGGCGTGATCGACTGTGAATTTACACCAGACGCCCTTGTAGAGGTACTTGCTGGGATCGTCGGGGTTAACTTTTTCGACGTATAAATCTTGTTGATCAATGCCAACGAGCGTGAAACCGAAGGCAACGTCCTGGTTGTGGCCAAGCGCAATGCCGGGCAATGCGGGTTCGCCCGCGCCGATTACATCCCAGCCGGGTGCTACCAAATGAACGGTTTTGCGCAGTGACGGAAGGGTTAAAGCGCGATGCGGATCGTTCGCCAGAATCGGCTTGCCGGTGCGCGACATGGTGCCGTCGATCACCCAATTGTTGCTGCCCTGCTGACCGGGAAAACGAAGCGGACCGATGGCGGAGACATAATCGCGAACGATGGAACGCGTGATGTCGCCCAAGTCCAAGCCGCGCGGGACCGCGAACTGCGTTGGCGGGTCGGGAGGCGAAAGAAGCCTTACGGCATTGAGGCCGAGCCGCGCCACTTGGAGAGCGCGATTCACCTCGCCGAGCATGTTGCCGGTCATCTTAAGCCCTGCTAAACGAGACACTACGTCTCGCGGCGTCCATAGGCCGGGGTCGAAGCCGGCAAGCTGAAACTCCTCAGGGCGCTGGCCGTGCAGGGAGTGGATGTAGGCGTTGATGCCGTTGGTGAAGGCGGTGGCAATTTCCTTTGTGTCGGGCGCGTAGCTTCGCCATTCCGCATCCCAATTGCCGCGATACTGAACCAAACGGGCGATGCGATCCCTGGCAACGTAGTTCGGCCCCATGACCTCGGAGAGCTTGCCCGCACCTATGCGACGCCAAAGGTCTAGTTGGAAGAGCCGGTCCTGCGCGGCGATGTAGCCTTGAGCAAAGAAAAGGTCATTCTGGTTTTGAGCGTAAATGTGCGGGACGCCCCAACGGTCTCGCAGGATCTCGACCGGCCGTTTTAAGCCGTCCAACGTGGTTGTGACCTGCTTCAACTGATCCGCGGCGCTGATAAGGAAAAAGACAGACACGCAGAGCAGGAGAAGTATGCCTAAAGTGGCAGGACGGCTCCGCATGAGGGCAGTGTAGCGGATGACGTTCTAAGCTGGAGTGAGAGCTTGGCTTTGCCGATGACGCAACTGGAACAGATTCTCCAACTTTGGGAGCAGATTAAAGAAACGGGAAACTCTGCTGTGTTAGCGACGGTAGTAAAGACACAGGGGTCGTCTTACCGGATTCCGGGAGCACGTCTGCTTATTACCTTGGACGGGCAACGGGCGGGCTCTATCAGCGGCGGGTGCCTGGAAGACGATTTGGTGAAGAAAGCGTGGTGGCTCACCGAAGGAGGCCCGGTGATCCGGCGCTACGATACGACTCCGGACGGTGAAATCGGACCCAGCTTCGGTTTGGGATGCAACGGCATTATCCATGTTCTTTTGGAGCGAGTTGATCCCCATGAAGAATCTGTACTTCCGTTGCTCGGCGAGGTGCGGACAGACCGTCACCCGGCGGTAATCGCGCATGTGCTTCAGCCTCGTGAACTGGCGGGACAGCGATTGATCATCAATGCTCAGGGTGTGGTATATCATCGCTTTCGGAATGAGGAGATTGCTGAACAATTGGAACAAGGAGCGCGGGCGGCTTTGGCAGGAAGCTCAAGCGAAACGATGCTCGCCGGAAAGAATGGCGAGGTCTTTTTTGAGGTACTGACGCCGCCCATTCATTTGCTGGTCTTCGGAGCGGGAGACGACGCTATTCCCATGGTCGAATTGGCGAAGTATTTCGGTTGGTACGTTTCCGTCGTGGATGGCCGGGCGCACTATGCGCGCCGGGAGCGATTTATGCAGGCGGATCAGGTGGTGGTGCGTTCGGCGGGGGACTTCGACATCTTTGCGGGTATCGATTCTTGGACGGCGGTAGTCCTCATGACACATAGCTATGCGCAGGATTTGGAAGTGATAGGTGAGCTTGCGGCCAAGCCGCTCCCCTATCTTGGCGTGTTAGGGCCGCGAAAACGTACGGTTCAACTTCTAGGGGATGCCGGAGTTGATGCGTCCAGTGTCAGCTCGATGCTCCATAGCCCGATCGGGTTGGATCTTGGCGCGGACGGCCCGGAGCAGGTGGCCTTAGCCGTCATCGCAGAGATTCAAGCAAAGTTCAATGGACGCCGGGGAGGTTTACTGCGTGAACGGGCCGGATCGATACACTCCGAGGAGAATGGCGCGGGTGAAACGTCGGCGGAGTGGGTCCCGTCCATTGCCTGCGCTTCTTAATTAAGTAATTGTGATGAGATTTTTGGCAGTTGCACTTCTATTGATATCCACTCTGGGTGCCCAAGCGGAGACAGCTCCAACGGATACAAATAAGGGCAAACAGATGATCGACCAGGCGGTTGCCGCACTGGGGGGCGACAACTTCCTGCAAATGCGCAACGTCGTCGAAAGCGGGCGGGTTTTTAATTTCTACCGGGGAGAAATTAGTGCGCTCGAAGTAGCCACGGTTTACATGGAATATTTGACGGACAAGCCCGGCGGGAATTTAGCCGTGCGGGAGCGGGAAGCATTCGGCAAGAAGCAAGACTATTCTCTTCTCTTCCTTCCGAATCAGGCCTGGGATGTCACTTATAGGGGAGCGCGGCCTATTCCCGACGAGAGCTGGGCGCAATATCGGAGGACCACGGAGAACAACATCTTCTATATTCTGCGCGTGCGCCGCAATGAACCGGGACTTCAGTTTGATTATGTGGGAACTGATGTCTGGCTGAGCACGCATATTGAGATTGTTGATGTCACGGACGCACAGGACCATACGGTGCGCGTGTACCTGGACCATAACACCATGCTCCCCATTCGCCAGAGCTTTACCTGGATGGACCCCGATACACGATACCGGAATGATGAAGTGACCGACTTTGCCAAGTACCGGGATGCGGGGGGTGGTGTGATGTGGCCCTACACTGTTCATCGCGAGCGGAATGGCTACAAGGTCTTCGAGAATTATCTCGAAAAGGTGGAAGTGAATGGTCCGCTGCCGCCGAATATCTTCGATCTGCCGCAGGGCGCGAAGGTTTTAAAGAAGGTCGATTAGATGCGTGGAAATTCAGACTTGCAGGCCTTTCACTAGGGTTTTTTCTTTCCCTGCTACAATTCGTACGCGAAGGAATTGTCTGATACCGCAGACTAAGTAAACCACGACGTTTCATGGATCTCGACCAGCTTCATACGTTTCTCGAGATTGTGCGATTGAAGAGCTTTTCGAAAGCCGCGCAGACATGCTACCGAACGCAGCCTGCGATCAGCGCACAAGTGCGGCAGCTTGAGCAGGAGCTGAACGCCACGCTTTTTGAGCGATTAGGGACGAGAATTGCGCTGACGGCGGCCGGCCGCATTTTCGCCGAGTACGCCGAACAGATCCTGTCCCTTCGCCGGCGAGCACAAGATTCCATCAACGAGCTGGAGAAAGTTCCGCGCGGCGAACTGCTGATCGCGGCAAACGAGGCTACTTGCATCTATGTTCTTCCGGGAGTCTTCGCGGAGTTCAAGAAACAATTTCCGAATGTCCAGTTGCTGGTGGATCGCTCCTACGGCACGCGCGTGGTCCAGGCGGTTCTGGACAATTTAGCTGATTTTGGAATTACGCAGCTTCCGGTTCAAGAGAAGAAGCTGCAAGTAGCAAAAATTCACTCTGACGAGATCAAATTACTGGTTCCGGCAGGTCACCGGCTGGCATCTTATGATCGGGTTCTTCCGCAAGATCTTATTGGGGAACAAGTGCTTCTTCCGAAGACCGGCACAACGCGCGCGCGCATCAATGCGTGGGTAGATGCGGTGCAGGAGGAGTTAACGATTTCCATGGAACTGGATTCGACAGAAATGATCAAACGATTTGTCATGGCGAACCTCGGGTTATCGTTTCTGGCAGCGTCGCACTGTGAGGAAGAAGTCGCCGCCGGCAAGTTGGCTGCACTATCTCTAGGGCCTGAGTCGATGATCCGCCGGGTAGGCCTGATCTACCGGAGGGATAAGATCCTGTCGAAAGCGGCGCTTGGTTTTATTCGAGTTACTTTGGAGAGGGCAGGCACCGGAGATGGTTTCGAGCAGCTAGATTCTCGGCTGCGGCTAGCGGGTTCATAGAGGGCTGTAACGATGCAATTAACGGCAAAGAGCTCCACCATATATATAGCGACGGGTACGCATACCTGCATTTATCACTCTGTAAAAGATGTCCCCATGCCTTTGCGGCGAAGGCTGGAGGAATCTACCAGTGGGCTAAACTCGGCGACGATTTTGATCGCCGACCAGCGCGGGCGTGAGGAACTAGTTCGTGCGTTGCAAGGCAGGCCAAGTAGCGTTCAGTCCCGTTTGGCCGATGCGATCCGGGCTCATCAAGCTCGGCGGACACCCGCGCCTCGGCAGCGCCGGAAGCTCAGTCTTCGTTCCTGGCTCGAAATCTTACTGCCCGCCGCAATCGGGGCGTCACTTTGGATTTTTTTTGATTCCCACCCCTAAAGTTTTTTGCTGATCCGCCGATTAGTAGGGTGTGATGCTTAACTCTACTCCTTCTTCAACCTCAGCGGTGATTCAAATGGCGACATCCGAACTGGACGGAACAAAACGCCGGATTCCCTGCTTTTTCCGGAAATTCGAGAATAAACAACTGGTCCTGGAATCGGAAGAGTCTCTTCCGTTCGGCTGCGCCATAAGCGTGGAGTATAACGACGCTTTGTTTTTGGGTGAGGTCATCGGCTCGGCCCGATTGAATGGAACCTGGGACATCAATGTGCGGGTCGGTTCGGTGTTGACCGGACTGCAGAGCCTGATGATTCTGCGCGACCGGCTTCTGGGCGAGTCGGTAAGAATTTCGCCGGTGGAGACGCCTGAGGCTGTTCTTGTTCCGGTGAAGATGTCGGCCTAATCCTGAGCGTCCGGGAGCGGTACTGAATTAAATGAGTGCTATCAGGATAGTACTGACAGTACCAAAAAGGCCATAGATCGCAAATTGAATCTCTGCTAACTTTCAGGCTAGAGATTGAAGCAGTAATGAATATCCACTTACCCTCTCTTCCCGAATCCGTGCTAAGACAGCGAACCTTCACGGTATCAAAGGAAATTTCGGCTCTGGAACTCCGTCCCGACAGCAGCGGATCCTACTCAGGAGGGATCACGCCTGTGCCTAAGGGCGCCTGTTTGAAGGTTTGCGGGCAGGGCTTTAACGAGCGGACGATCCAAGTACGTTGGGACGGCCGACTTTGTTTTGTGTTTCTCCAAGACGTAGAGCCTGCATAGCTCGATGGTTCTGTTCCGGTGAAGATGCCAGCCTAATCGCGGCTAAGGCTTTAACAGTCCATAGACATCTAGTTCGTTCTTCGCTCCGATGTACACACGCCCATGAACGACAAGGGGTACTGTGAACCGGCAAGCCAAGCCTGCGCGATCGCGTTTTATGTTCTGCTCCGAATTGTAAAGCTCTCTTGCAACATTCTGAGCATCATAGGCGCGGAGAATAGCGGGGCGGTCGGAATCGTTCCAAGTCTTCGTTTCGATGATTCACACAATGTCGTTCTTCTCCCCATCCGCGGAGACGGTTGGAATTGCTCCAGGGTCCACAATAATGTGAGACGATTGAGCAACTGGTTCTTCTGACAGGCGGTCTCCCATTACGGCAAAATCTTTGAGGACGTCATGGCTTGGGAAATAACAGACATGCCCATTCCAGTAAGCAGGAGCTCCCATCACCTCTCCGCCAACATGGATCGTCTGAACCATTGGCCGGTCCGGAGCGGTTTGAAATTTCCTAGGCGGTCGCGAGTGAGCACGTAAATCACACCACCTTTGCCGGCCACAGTAACGATGCGAGTACGTGAATCCCGTTGTTCGGGTATCCAGCAAAGGCCCGCCCGCTCCGAGGTCCCCGTCATCACGATTGAGCTGCTCTTGATCGTACGGGGTGAAATAATCTTTCACCACTAAGCCCCGATTCGTAAGCGCCACTTTCAAAAGGCTGTCGCCATAATCACGTCCTCCGGATGCAGCGTTAAAACTTCCATTCCCCGTCGAAACAAAGATGTTCCCTTTCTCATCCGCAGCCGGACCGGTGTCGCTCTGCCAGATACCACTTTCCTCCGCATCCGGTGACGTGCTGAATACACCGGCTTTGTTTTAATGTGTGAGCATCGTACGCCATCATCCACCCGTGATAAGGACCGACATCACAGGAGGAGGCCAAAGCGAGATATAAAATGCCGTTGACCAGCGTTAACGAGGCGCGAGGGCGAGGGTTTTCGTGTAGAGGCCCGGCTGCCGCGAAGAAACCCGGACTGGCTCTGAAGATTCGCACGGCATGATCAATGTCGGCCAAAAAATTCATGAGATATCCATTTGCAAATGACAAGCCGAACGGAATAGGTTCAGTTTTCCGAATCAAACCGATCTTTTCCGGCTTACACTCGAACCGGCACTGTCCGGAGCTGGAATTTTCCATCCCGAAATCGGACCCTTGGCGGGACGGCACTGTAATATACGCCGTATCACTCATCCGACATTTGCGTCCAACGAAAGCGAGCAAAACAGTAATGTTTGTCACCATACAAGAAGCACATAAGCAGATTCCGCCGCGCCATCGTCCCATCGACGATCTGCCGTCCTATGCCGAACAGCTCGGGCGAACTCTTTCCGAGCGTGTTCAAGGCGAGGTCCGATTCAATAGCGGCGACCGAGCATTGTATTCGACCGATGGCTCGAATTATCGGCAAACGCCGATCGGGATCGTCTTGCCGCAGTCCAAAGAGGACGTCATTGCGACTGTCGCGACCTGCCGTGAGTTCGGCGCTCCGGTGTTATCGCGGGGCGGCGGCACCAGTCTGGCGGGGCAATGCTGCAACGTTGCCGTGGTCATGGACTTTTCAAAGTACATGAACAAGGTTCTCTGGCTTGATGAAAAAAAGGGCCAGGCGGCGATAGAACCCGGTATTGTCCTCGACGATCTGCGCAATGCCGCTGAGAAACACAAGCTTACGTTCGGTCCCGATCCCGCCACTCATAACCGCTGCACATTGGGCGGCATGATCGGAAACAACTCCTGCGGCGTGCATGCGCTGATGGCCGGAAAGACCTCGGAAAACATCGACGAACTAGAGGTTCTTCTTTATGACGGTACGCGCCTTCGGGTGGGCGCGACCAGTGACGGCGAGTTGGAGCAGATTATTCGTGAGGGCGGTCGCCGGGGCGAGATCTACAGCAAGTTGAAGGCGCTCCGTGACAAGTACGCCGACCGCATTCGGCACGGTTTCCCCAATATTCCACGCCGCGTTTCCGGCTACAACCTGGATAAGCTTTTGCCCGAGAATGGCTTCCATGTCGCGCAGGCATTGGTCGGCACAGAGGCAACCTGCGTCACTGTGCTCGAGGCGGTCACTCGCCTGGTCTCCAGCCCTCCTTGCCGCGCCTTGCTGGTATTGGGGTATCCCGACATTTACGTGGCGGCCGATGCCGTTCCAGAGCTGTTGGAGAGTAAACCTATCGGCCTGGAAGGGTTCGACGTTCTCATGGTGGAGAACCTGCGAACCAAAGGACAGATGTCCAAAAATCTAGCCCTGCTTCCTGAAGGCAACGGCTGGCTGCTGCTGGAGTTCGGCGGCCAGACCACCGAGGAGGCGGAAGAGCAGGCGAAGCGGTTGCAGGAAAAACTGAAGCAAAAAGGGAAGGAAGCGCCTAACACTAAGCTATTCGACAATCCAGACGAGACGAAGCACGTTTGGGAGGTTCGCGAGTCGGCGCTCGGCGCTACCGCGTGGGTTCCCGGGCAAGCTTCGGCGTGGGAGGGGTGGGAGGACTCCGCGGTTCCTCCGGAAAAGCTGGGTGGCTACCTGCGGGACCTTTGTAAGCTTTATAAAAAATACGATTATAAGGGCGCGTTTTACGGTCACTTCGGTCAGGCTTGCATTCATACCCGCATTACGTTCGACCTGTTCACACAGCCGGGAATCGAGAAGTGGCGGCGCTACATGAAGGAAGCGGTCGATCTGGTAGTGGGCTATGGCGGCTCGCTTTCCGGTGAGCATGGAGACGGCCAAGCGCGCGCGGAGTTCCTGCCCGATATGTATGGTCCGGAACTCGTGAAGGCGTTCGAGGAGTTCAAGGACATCTGGGATCCACAGAACAAGATGAATCCCGGAAAGGTGGTGTATCCCTACCGGATCGACGAAAATCTCCGGTTCGGTTCCGATCTGCGCACGCCGCCAGTGCACACGCATTTCCAATATCCCGACGATGACGGAGACTTTGGCCGAGCCACAATGCGCTGCGTGGGCGTGGGGGCTTGCCGGCGTGAGGACGCCGGAGTGATGTGCCCTAGTTACATGGTGACCCGCGAGGAGAAGCATTCGACGCGAGGCCGGGCTCACCTGCTGTTCGAACTCATGACCGGTGAAGTGCTGAAAGACGGCTGGAAGAACGAGGCTGTCAAAGAGGCATTGGACCTTTGTCTGGCCTGCAAGGGATGTAAGGGCCAGTGCCCGGTGAATGTCGACATGGCGACCTATAAGGCTGAATTCCTGTCGCACTACTACGATGGCAAGCTCCGGCCACGGTCCGCGTACGCGGTTGGACTGATTTATTGGTGGGCGCGTTTGGCTTCGCTTGCGCCGGGAATCGTAAACTTCCTCAGCCATGCGCCGGGCCTCAGCGGAATCGCCAAGGCCGTTGCGGGGGTCCATCAAAAACGGCAACTTCCTGCATTTGCAAAACGAACTTTCAAAGATTGGTTTAAGAAGCACCGGAAGCGGAATATCGGCGGTCCGAAAGTAATGCTCTGGCCGGATACGTTCACCAATTATTGGCACCCGGAGCATGGCTCGGCTGTCACAGAGGTCCTGGAACAGCTCGGCTATCAGGTGCTGGTCCCCAAAGCGTCGCTGTGTTGCGGACGGCCGCTCTACGACTACGGCATGCTGGACACCGCCAAAAAACTTCTGAGGGAAGTCCTGGAGACACTTCGCCCGGCGCTACAGGAAGGCATTCCGCTGGTCGGCATTGAGCCAAGCTGCCTGGCGGTATTTCGCGACGAGCTCTATAGTTTATTTCCGACGGACTGGGACGCGAAACGGCTGCGTGAAAACACTTTTACGCTGGCCGAGTTTATTGAGCAGCGCGGCCACCTCGATCAGCTTCCGAAACTACACCGAAAGGCGCTGGTTCACCGCCACTGCCAGCACGAATCGGTGATGAAATTCGATTCCGATAAGAAGGTTTTAAATGCCATTGGGCTTGACCACGAAGTTCTCGATTCGGGCTGCTGCGGAATGGCGGGCGGCTTTGGCTACGAAGCAGACCACTACGATGTTTCGATCGCCTGCGGGGAACGGGTGCTCCTGCCGAAAGTTCGTGAAGCGGGGGAGGACACCTTGATCATCGCGGATGGGTTTAGTTGCGAAAGTCAGATTGAACAAGAGACTGAGCGGCACGCCATCCATTTGGGGCAGGTGCTTCAGATGGCTTTTCGCCAGGGCAGCCAAAAGGATTCCGAGTACACCGTGAGGCGGAATCAGGGAACTACCCCCCTCAAATGGGCTCTGGCGGGCACGGCTGCAGGCGCAGTTGGACTGGGATTATGGATGGCGGTTTCGCGACGGTCTCATCCGGACTAGGCCTATAGGATAGTTCTGACCACCACCCGTACTTGGAACCTGATATACTCCAACGTAAATAGTGTTGCTGTTCAAACACTAATTGCTAGGGAGTCAGTCTCATGTTCAGAAGTACACCTCGTTGGTGCCTTTTGGCGGCGTTGCTTGTTTGCTTTTTCGCCGCAAAACCCAACTTTGCCCAAACCACATTCGGATCGATCGTTGGAACAATTAACGATTCGTCCGGAGCCCCTGTTGCAGACGCGCAGGTAACACTTACCAACCTCGGAACCGCCGAAAAGCGGCCCTCCACCACCAGTGCGGCAGGCCTTTACCAGTACGTAAACCTGTCTCCAGGTCAATATTCACTTGCAGTCGAAAGAACTGGTTTCAAAAAGGAAACACGCACTAATTTAACGGTGGCGACGGCCAGCACCATTAGAGTTGACTTTGCGCTCCAGGTCGGTGCTCTCGACCAGACCGTTGAAGTGACATCGCAAACGCCGCTGCTCTCGCCGGAAACCTCGTCGCTTGGCACAGTCATTGACCAGCGCGAGGCGACCGAGCTTCCGCTGAATGGCCGGAACCCGATGAGCCTAGTCGCTTTGGCTCCCTCGGTTGTTCCGCAAGGCCAAGCTCAGCAAAACCCTAACGGGACGAATCCATTTGCCTGGGGCAACTATCAGATCGGAGGCGGACAAGCAAACCAGAGCACCATGTGGCTCGACGGCTCGCCCGTGAACGTAGCTTATATCAACCTCACCGCTTTGATTCCCACGCAGGACTCTTTACAGGAATTCAAAGTGCAAACCAGCAGCCTTTCCCCCGAGTATGGAAGGTTCGCGGGCGGCGTGGTGAACTTTACGACCAAATCCGGCACCAACCAGCTTCATGGCAACGCCTGGGAGTATCTTCGCAACCGGGATTTGGATGCTAATACGTTTTTCAATAACATCAATGGCACTCCACGCCCGTCATTCACGCAGAACCAATTTGGCGTAAATCTAGGCGGTCCGGTGTATATTCCGAAAATCTATGATGGCCGGAACAAGACGTTCTTTTTCGTCGACTATGAAGGGTTCCGCCAACGACAAGGCATTTCAACCACCCAAAACGTGCCTACGGCCGCTGAACGAACTGGTGACTTGTCTGCCCTCGGTGCGACGCTTTACGATCCGCTTTCTACGTGCAGTGGTACCGGAACGCCGTCCCCAGGATACAGTCGAGCTTGCGGACCCGGCGAAGCACAGTATAGCCGTACACCGTTTGCCGGCGGCGTTATCCCGGCAAACCGTCTGAATCCAACATCTCTGTTGTTGCTCAACCGCCTGTATCCGATGCCGAACCTGAGCGGGAATAGCGCTTATAACTATGTAGGCAACGGAAGCAGCGGCGGAAGCAATAATGAAACGGTGGTTCACATCGACCAAAACGTGTCTGACAAGCAGCACATCTCGGCGCGCTATACCTATTGGGGAAATTACAACCTTCCCACGGATCCGCTCAACAACGGCGTCTGCCAGGATCGCTGCGCGGAGTACTTCAATACGAACAACTTTGTCTTCAGCGATACCTATTCTTTTAATCCGACGACGATTTTGGAGTTCCGGGCCAGTTACGAACGATTCATTTACGATCGAACGCCGGAAACTCTCGGCCTGGATTTGACGACCCTTGGCTTTCCGGCCTCTTATAACAACCAGGTGTTGGAGAGGGATCTTCCTCTTGCTGTAATTTCTAGCTTTGACATTTCGAATACCTTCGGAAGCCAAGGCGCGGGCAGCGTCATTACTTCCCGCAACGACGATGACCGGGTTGCCGCTACTTTAACCAAGATTCTAGGCAATCACCAGCTCCAGTTCGGCGGCGAATGGTTCCGTTTGACGGACAATTACCTGCAGACCAACATACCCTCCGGTACGTTCAGTTTTGATGCCGGCTTTACTGCGGCGAATGGTCAAAGCTCGGGCTCTGGCGGAGGCGCTGGGCTCGCTTCGTACCTTCTCGGTTATGCGTCCAGCGGATCGGTTGCGTACCCGTCCCTGGTTGCGGCCCAGCAGATTTACCCAGCCGTCTTCTTCAATGACAACTGGCACGCCAGTTCTAAACTCACGATCAACATGGGTTTGCGTTGGGAAGAATCCGGCCCCTGGACCGAGCGCTATAACCGGTCGTCTTTCTTCGACCCGAACGTGCCGAACCCGATCACCCCCCAGTACAACGGCGCGGTAGAGCTTGTAGATAGTCAGTACGACAACTATCGAAGCAATATCGCCCCAAGCTGGCTGCAGTTTTCACCTCGCCTCGGGATGGCTTACCAGATTGAGCACAACACTGTGTTCCATGCCGGTTATGGGATTTTCTATCTTCCCAACGACGTCAACCAGAGCTATGCCCCCAATAGCGATCCCATTAACGGTTACACGACTCCCTACAATGCATCGGTTTTGACCGGATTACCCGCCAGCAGCCTTAGCAACCCCTTCCCGAGTGGCGTGGTGCAGGCTCCTGGCCGTAATCCGAATTATCAGAATCTGCTCCTGGGGCAAGGTGTCACGGAGGCGCAAAGGAACAACCGTTATGGCTATATGCAGCAATGGAATGCCGACATTCAACATCAATTTGGGCAAAGCTTCCTTCTCGATGTGGCGTATGCCGGGTCGAAGGGAACTCACCTCCCGTTAGACGCACAGGTCGATCAGCTGCCGGACCAATATTTGGCGCTCGGCAGCGCGTTGACCCAGAATGTAGCCAACCCGCTCGTTGGAATGGTGCCGGGCGGCGGCGGTCTATCGGGCAGCACGGTTCCGTACAATCAGACGCTTCGTCCTTACCCCCAGTACAATGGAGTGACTTATGGGGGCCAGGGCATCGGAACCTCCAGCTACCAATCCCTGCAGGTAAAAGCCACGAAGCGCTTTTCCGGCGGCGGCCAAGTTTCGGTGGCTTACACCCATTCCAAATTGCTCAGCAACACGGATACGGTGACCAATTGGCTGGAATCCGGCGGCGGTACAACCTATCAGGACTGGAACAACATAAAGGGTGAGACGTCGCTCGCTTCCTTTGACACTCCGGACCGGCTAATTGTCAGTTATGTGTACGACGTACCGGTTGGCAAGGGCAGAAAGTTCCTGTCGAACTCTAACGGTCTCGTACAATCTACGATCGGCGGCTGGGGTGTACAGGGCACCACTACAGTACAAAGTGGCGCTCCACTGCACTTCAATACATCTGTTAACCAAATCAATTCTCCGGGCAGTGGCGGTTCCCGGCCAAATGTGGCTGCCGGATGTGAAGCTAATACTTCAGGGTCGGCCACCGCTAGACTTAATGAATGGTTCGATACCAGTTGCTTCTCGCAGCCAGGGACCTTTACCTATGGCGATGAGCCTCGCGTAGATCCGACTCTACGAGCGGCGGGCATCGCCAACTGGGACTTCGCCGCTGTCAAGAATTTCCCGTTCGGTACGGATGGAAAGTATAAATTCACGTTCCGGGCGGAATTCTTTAATATCTTCAACCGCGTCCAGTTCGATCGCCCTGGGGAAACCTTCGGTAACTCTAACTTCGGCCAGGTGACTTCGCAATACAACCAACCGCGCCTCATACAATTTGCGTTGCGCTTCGGGTTCTAATCTCCGATCCTCGAAGCAAGAACAGCCCCGGCAGGAGTAATCCTCGCCGGGGCCGTTGTTCTTGCCGCCAATTTATGCTATTTTACTACTAGATTGTTGAAATACATTAAATGTGTTTAACTTTTTGCTTGATTAATTAATTGATCGCGGGTAATGTCTGGGGTGGGAGATATTTTATGATCTCAGATAATTTCTCTCGACGAGAGATAGGAAGAAAGCTAGTCGCTGGAGGTTTTCCACTGGTAGCAGCTGGCCTTCTGTTACGTCGACCGATTTGGGGCCAATCCGGATGGAATCCAGGTGGCGTGAATGCTACAATCCTTAACGGAATCATTAACAACGGCGGCGGAATGTACAATTCGTGGAAACAAAGCGGTACCCCACTTGCTCAAGGTGGCTGGGTTACTGCGTGCGACATGTACATGGGGCTTGTCGAGCAACTCCGGGAGAATGGATTTGATTCGCTTTCCGACACTGCGTTTGCGAGTCCGACAACGCCTTCCGCTGGTGATGTCGCTGCAGTGGGAAGCGCTCTGATTGCACGCGGTTATAACTCTAGCGTTACTGAGGACCTTCAAGCGATCTTCAACGACTCAACGGGGCAGGAAACTGCGACATTGCAGCAAATCAATGGTGTCGGCGGTTTACCCGGCTATTCACAATGGGGCAGCAGGTGTATACCTCTACTTAATGAGCCTTGAAACTGGCAGCCCTGCGGCAAAGAAACAAATTGAATCGAAGGCTCGCGCCGAAGGCAGACGTATAGCAAAGGCAGCATCTAGGTTAGCTATTTCTGGCGATGAAGATCCTTGCGAAGAGGACCCGGATTATTGTGAAGATCCGCCTCTGGATACGCCCGATCCATACGATCCTGCTGCAGGTTACAGCCCACAACCACCGCCGCTTCCCTGGTTCACAAATAACAACTTCACGCCGACTCCGAAGACGGGAATGACTGCGGCAGATGTCTGTTTTTATACCAAATGGGGCGTACGATACCTCTCTATCGTCATGCGTGTTCTCATTACTTCCGGCGGCGTGCTAGCTGCTCCCGAGATAGCGGGACCACTCGGTGTAATGCTTCTTCTGCTAAACATCGGAACTTGGCTCTGTTGAACGAGAGACATAAAATTGGCATCAGTGGCTCAATTAGGTGATGAAGTCATTCGATTTATATAGCTCATTCCGGGGCGAACTGATTAACGTGGCGTTGCTGGAATGCTTGATATCCGTGGCTATTTGGAAAACGTGGTTCAATCCGGTAGTCTTCGGTATTTACCTGGTAACTGGGCTCGTGCTCATTGTGCTACTTATCAGGGCTCGAAAGAAAGACACGCCGGATGATTATGTCGGGGTAGGAAAGGCGGCTTTCGCTGCCTTTCTTCTAGACACGTTTATCTGCCTGATTTATCTGCAGTGATCTTTGATGTAGGTTAACGCACTAAACGGCGGGCTCGACTGCACTGCCTCATCTCCGCTCGGGCTCGGCATGGGGTTGTGACATGTGGAACGCTTCCATCTCGCGTGCCGCTTCCGCTGTTTTTCCCTGCTTGCGGTAAAGCGTTGCCAGCCCAAAGTGTGCCTGGGCCGCAAGCGAGGTGTTTTTCTCAACGGAAAGCAATTGAAGCCACGATCTTTCCGCGCCTGCGGCATCGCCCGCGAGAGAAGCGGACTTGCCAAGGGCGTACAGCGTTTCCGGCATGTTGGGCTGCAGTCGGTCGGCACGCTCCAACGACGCACGTGCCTCTTTGATCTTTCCTTGCTGCAGCAGGGCGTTTCCAAAGCGGTAGGCGGCTTCCGCGTCACCCGGCTGAATGTTGGTTTCGGCATAGAATTCTTCTTCGGCTTTCGGCCAATCCTTCGCCGCGGCGTAGATCTGGCCCAGTTGCAGATGTATTCCGGGCGCATTCGGTTGCTGGCGCAGTGCTTCGGTGTATTCTTTCTCCGCTTCGGGGATGCGCCGCAAGACGGCGTAGTTCTCTCCTAATGCCTCGTGAGCGCGGGCGGAATTGGGATAGGCCGACTGCAGGGCATCCAAGGCATCCTTCGACAATAGGCCACTCGCTCGGCCCAGATAATAGAGCAATTCAGGATCGTTGGGATGCTTTGCCAGCGCTGCTTCCAAATCCGTGATGGCGTCGAGATAATGGCCTAACTTGAGCTCCGCAACACCGAGCGCGTCCACCACGCCAGCCTTCTTCAAATGTGGAATCGCCTCGGCAGCATAACCCTGTTCCAGCAAGGCATAGCCGAGCATCTGGTGCGCCCCGATGAGGTCCGGGTTCAGCTCCAGCGAGCGCTTCAACGGCGCGATCGCCGCGCCGTATTGTTTGTTCTGCAGATACGCCGCGCCAAGATTGACGAAAGCGGCGGGAAGCGTGGGCATCAGCTCCGTCACTGCCTTGAACTCACGAATGGCATCGTTCAGCCGTCCTTGTTTTTGCGCTTGTAGTCCGGCTTGCACGTGCTGCACAACGTCAGGCGAAACGCTCTGCCAAGCCAACCCGAGATATAAAACGAGCGCGCGCATCTACGGATGCTCCGGTTCTTGAATTTGTAAAAACTGATTGGCGGGAACGTTCTTCAGCGTCTGATGAATGCCCGAAGGCCAGAAGACTTCCACATTCGCGGTGTCTGTCTTGCCCAAGCCGAAATGAACGCGCTTGTCGCTTGCCGAAAGATAGCTCCCCGCCGAGGTAGCGTATTGCGACTGCCCGTTGACGAGCACACGTGCGCCGAAGCCGTCGCGGTTACTGCGTGTGCCGCGAAGAGTGATCGTCAACCAATGGTTGTCGCCTCCGTGGCTTTGCAGGACCATCGGATGGCCTCCCAGGACGGTCATCACGACGTCCACCGAACCGTCATTATTCAAATCCCCGAACGCCGCGCCGCGCCCCGCTACGGGGCTATTGACGCCGGAGTCCACCGGTTCGAAGCGGCCTTCGTGATTCATCGCCAGCAGAGGCGGTTGCAGATAGTGCAAGGAGGGATCGATCTGCTCGACGTTGTCCATCACATGGCTCTGCGCGACAAAGAGATCCTTCCAGCCATCGTTATCGAAGTCTTCCAGACGCACGCCCCAGCCGGAGCTTCCTCCGGAAATTGCCGCGAGGCCGCTTTGCAGGCTTTGGTAGGAGAAGGAGCCGCCTCCGTCGTTGTGATACAGAGCATAGTTTTGGCGAGCCAGGTCGGTTACGACGACGTCCGGTTTGCCGTCGTTGTCATAGTCACGAAAATCCACGCCCATACCGGAAAAAGGTTTTCCATCGTCAGTTAAGGCCGTACCCGCTTCCAGGCCTTTTTCGGTGAACGTGCCGTTCCGGTTGTTGTGAAATAGGAACTGCTCCATGCCATCGTTGGCGACGAAGATATCAGCATAACCATCTTCGTCATAATCGGCGAAGGCTACGCCGAGGCCGCGTCCTTTCTTGGTTGCGATTCCAGACTTTTGGCTGACATCCTCAAATGTTCCATCGCCGCGATTGTGGAAGAGCAGATTCGTGGTGGTGGGGAACTCCTCCGGCGGGCAATATCTGGGATGCGGCTCGCCGCAGGTTTTGTTATGTTGCGTGTCCCACTGCATATAGCGAGTGACAAACAGGTCCAAATGCCCATCGTTATCGTAGTCGACGAAGCCAGCCGAGGCCGACCACCCGCCCGCTCCAACGCCCGCCTTCTGTGTCACGTCCGTAAAGGTTCCGTTCCCGTTGTTGTGGTACAAGATGTTCCTGCCGTAGTTGGTGACGTAAAGATCAGGATAGCCGTCATTGTCGTAATCGCCGACAGCAACACCCATCCCGTAGTTTCCGTTACCCGCATTTGCGAGCCCCGCGGCTTCGGTGACGTCGGTAAAGCTTCCGTCGCGGTTCTGACGGTAAAGCCGGTTCCAGTAGAGCGGGTTCTGCCGGTCGAAATTCTCCGGTGCTTTCATCGTGTCAGTCAAACGCCCGCCGTTTATCAGAAAGATGTCTAAGAGACCGTCGTTGTTGTAATCGAGCAGCGCCACGCCGCCGCCCATGGTCTCGATTAAATACTTCCGCGGAGTCGGTGAATTCTGCTGCCGGAAATCGAGCCCACGCGCCGCCTCGACATGGAATATCGGCGACCCGGCCAGGGAAGCATACACCGCGAGCACAGAGGTAATTAGGAAGGTAAAACGCAGCAATTCCTAGCTTATTCTCTTCCGAATTAAACCTGCAATGGCACCGCCGAGTCCGCCCGCGAGCACGGCTCCCCCGTGCCAGACCACCACATGAGCGGCATTCTGGATGGGGCAGGACAGCGCCAGCGCCGAAAACCCTGCCAATCCCGCAAATAGGCCGACCGCAATGCTTGTTTGCAGCGGAGAGACAAGAAATCCCTTTCTGACCGGAATGCTCGCCAGCGCCCCGAAAAGTAGTGCGCATATACAGCCGAAACGCAAGCAGGGGATGCCGAGCGGGACAAACCGGACCAGCGAAACATCGTGAAATAACGCGAACGGCAGAGCGATCACCAATAACAGCATCAGCGCAATGGCCGACGAGGGACGGACCCTCCTTCTCGATCCAGGAATCATGTCTTGTACCGTGACGATGGAAAAGAGAAATGCGAGTCCCACCAACAGGCTGAAGTACGTCAATCTTTGGGAGAGACTTAGGTTTTCGTATCCACGAAAACCAACGATAGACGCTATCCCCAAACAGAAAGCGATAAAAGACAAGAGCCCGATAGATACCAACGTGCGGTCCGGCGGCAGCGGACGAACCGGTTTAAGCGACCGGACAACTTGGGCGGTAATCGCCTGCAGGCGATTACCGGAAATCGGCTCCTCCGGCTGCGAAAGGTTCCGACCTTCGGCCAGGAATCGTAGAAGGTCCTTGTAGTTCATCGTTCCTTGCCGAACATTGCTCTTAAAGTCTCGTAAGCGCGATGTGCCTTTTGCTTCACCGCTCCCACGGTTGTTCCCGTTGCGCGCGCCACTTCTTCCAAGCTAAGACCTGACTCCTTCAGTAATAGGACGACTTCTTTTTGGTTGGCCGGTAGGGTTGCGAGGAGATCGTCCAGTTTGGGCGGATTTTGATCACCTTGCGCGCTGGCCATGTCGGACAGGTTCTCGGAATACAGTTCGTGCTTTTTGATCCGATTTACCCGGCGGTAATGGTCCACTTGCACGCGCCGCGCTATGGCGAAAGCCCAGGGCAGGACGGGTTCATTGGGCCGGTAGCTGCGGCAGGCATTGTGAACCCTCAACCAAAATTCTTGCAATAAATCTTCCGCCTCAGGCCGGTTGCGGACTTGGCGCAAATAGAAGCCGAAGATCCGCGGACTCAACTTGCTGACAAGCATGGCGGCGGCGTCGCGGTCAGCCTGCTGATACAGCCGCATCAGCGCTTCCAGCTCTTTCGTCTTACCGGCCGACTCGGACTGCACTTCCTCGGTCATGGGCGCAACCTGCTTAGACGTTCGAAACAATCCATTGAGGAATGAAGCGATTCGTTTCAACCGCCTTGCTTAAAATACCGCAAGTTGTTCTGGATGCTCAAGCGGGGGGAAGGAGCGCCCGTGTGAAGGAGCGGCCCGGAGGTATGGGAATTAATAAGCTGCAAGCCCTTCCGCGCCGACGGAAGGCTTTTCCGGCGAGACAGAATTGATTTCGGCTAGTTGCCCATTGTTGCCCACCTTGTAGCCAATCAACTTTCCGACGTTGCTGTAGAACACATAGAGGTACTGATTATCATCGGAGAGAGCCAAATCCAGCGGAATCGATGTGGCAGCCGGTTGCGCGACGGAGCCTGCCGAAGTCAATGTTCCGTCCGCGCCAATGCTGTAGCTGCCGATATTCCCGGTGGCCGTATCGGAGACCCAGGCGTTAATTCCGTTCGACGCCACCCAGCAGGCAGCCTGTCCGGAAGCATCCGCCTTCGACGTTACAAGGCTCAACGTATTGTCGGAGTTGACGGTGAAGGAACTGAGCGAACCGTTGTTGGGCGGGCCGCCATTGGTCTCCACCACCAACAGCACGCCATTCGGAGTGAACTGGACGCCGAAAGGCTCCACGCCGTCGGCCTTGTTAAAAACCGGATTGGATAATGTCCCGTCGGAGTTGACATTGAAAACGTCGATCTTGTTAGCAACGCGCTCCGTGACAATCAGCTTAGAGCCGTCGGGCGTGAATGCCGCGCTGGACGCTCCCGGGTCCAGATTGCTAAGCGGTTGCTTGGATTTGGGGATCGGCGTTAAACCGCCCCACGGTTGCAGCCGGAAGCCCTGGGTGTGATAACCGCCGCCGCCGCCGAAATTCACCACGTACACGAGATTATCGTGAATAGCAAGCCCGACCGGGTTCCCGCCACCCGAAGGAGTCACGCTGAGAAGCAGCAGGCCGTAGTCGGAAACTCGAAATACCGAAATATCGCTGGTGCCGGCGTTCACGGCCAGCAGGTACGAATGATCCGGACTTAAAATCAATGAGTTCTCCGATTGCAACGGATCGTTTATGCCTCCTTCACCCCGGCCCCCGGTAGGATATCTGCCAGCAAACAGCAGCGCTCCGTTCGCCGACCGCTGGTACATGACAATCTCGTTTCGGTTGACGCCGTTCGTGGCGGTGAATATCGCTCCCGGCGAACTCTGCGTACCTTGGCCCAGCATCGTGCCCGCAAGACAGAAATATCCGCAGGCTGCCAGCGCGGAATGCAGCGCGGCTTTCATGAACTCACTTTTCGAATAAATGGAATCGTTTTTCACTTGTCAACTTCCTCTTTCGACTTAGTAATGGGCTGGCGCGAAGACGCTGCGCCGTGCGCTAGTACATTCGTTGAAGCATCCGAAATAGTTACGGTCGACAGCTCATTCGCTATCCTTCGTAAGGAATGAGTAAAACGATCCTCGTCTTTGGAAGCGGCGGTCAGTTAGGTGTGGAACTATGCCGTGAATTCGAGCGCAGAGGCTGGAGCGTGCGGCGATCCGAACGCCGGGAACTCGACATTACCGATGCCCCGCGTGTGGAAACGACGATCGGACAAGCAGATCCTACGGTGGTGATCAATGCCGCCGCCTATAACCAAGTGGATATCGCCGAAAGCGAACCGCTGGCAGCTTATCAAGTGAACTCCCTCGCGGTACGAAATCTGGCGATGGCCTGCCGCCAAACTGGTGCGCGATTTATCCACTACTCCACCGATTATGTATTCGACGGAATGAAAGGGAGTCCCTATGTGGAGACCGACGCCACGCACCCGATCGGCGCTTACGGGGTGTCGAAGTTGGCTGGCGAACTGTATGCGCAGGCCTATCTTGACAACGCGCTTGTCCTAAGGACATCTGGCGTGTTCGGTCCCGGCGGCATGTTTACGCCACGGGGAAATTTTGTGGAACTGATGCTTCGCTTGGCGAGGGAAGGGAAGCCGATCCGCGTGGTTAAGGACTTTGTTGCGTCCCCAACGTATGCTCCTGCGATGGCGGAGCGTACTGCGGATGCCATTGAAAGAAGCCTCACCGGGGTTTACCATCTCGGCGGCGGTCAACCCATCTCCTGGTTCGATTACGCCGCCATGATCTTTGAACTTGCCGGCGTATCACCGTCGCTTGAGCCGACCAGCGAACAGGAATACCGCACCCCCGCGCGTCGGCCGAAATTCTCCGCGCTCTCCAACTGTAAGCTGGAGGCCGCAGGAATTGCTGCTATGCCTGCCCTACGAAACGTCATTCAAGAATACCTGCTGGCTCGCGAGCAGACTACTTCACATCGTTCGGCGTAGCGTAATAGCCGGTCCGCGCCTGCACTTTGTAGTCCTTGTCGTCCGTCTTGATCTGAATGTGCCGGAAGCTTCCATCGCGGTCTGTATTCGTGGGCACATAGCCGATGGAGTATTGGTTGCGCATCTCGTCCTGGATCTCCTTAAACACATCCTGCAAGGTGTGTTTACCATTTACCGTAAATACGTGTCCGCCAGTCTCTTCCGACATTTTGCGCAGGCCGGATTCCCCCCCGCCTCCACCCATCATCATGAATCCACCCTGGGAGTAGAACGCGCGATCGACGTAATAGATGCTGTACACGATTGCGTCGGCCTTCTGTGCTACTTCGATCGCATCTCTCAGCTTGTATTGGCTGCCCTGATCCTCGCCATCGGTAATCAAGATCAGCGCTTTGCGGCCCACCTCGCTTTTCAGTTTCTCGTCAGAAGCCAGATAAACGGCATCGTAGAGCAACGTTCCCTTGGGTGATCCCATACTGGGCACCGGTCCCGTGTTCCCGATCGGGATGGGGCTGCGTGTCGCCATGCCGCCCCCTTCGTCACCTCTCAAATCCTGCAGTCCGGCCCTCAACAGCCGAGGCGAGTTGGTGTAGTCCTGCAGAAGGTCCGTTTCTTTCCCGAATGAAATGAGGAACGCCTCGTCCTTTTTGCGAATCACATCGGAAAAGAAGGCGGAGGCCGCATCTTTTTCGATATCGATCAGGTTTCCTTGGCTTGCGCTGATGTCGATCAGGAGCCCTAATGTCAGCGGCAGATCGGTCTCGCGAGAAAAGCGTTGTATGGTCTGCTGTTTTCCATCTTCGTTGAGCGTGAAGTCGCTCTTCTGCAGATTAGGGATTAGCTGGCCGCCTTTTTTATTGCGCACCGTGAAGAAGATGTTCACCAGGTCGACATTCTCGTGAATGATGGCCTGATCACCGGGTGCCGATTGATCCTGTTCCGGGCCAGGCGCCTGCGGATGCGCCCTAACCGCTGATGCACTCCAAAACGACACGCCGGTGAGGGCGAGGACCGTGACATGACGCCGTGATAAACGTCGAAAAAGACTGCTCATCTGGTTACGATTATCTTCTAAAGTGGATGAGAACCCGATGGAACATGCACTGCAGCATCTAAGAAGTGCCGACCCGGTCATGGCCGAAATCATCGAGCGTGTTGGACCTTATGCGTTGAGCCTACGGGAACCAACTTTCGAGACGTTGGCCCGCTCGATTACGTTCCAACAGCTCAGCGGGAAGGCCGCAGGCAGTATTTTTACCCGCGTGAAAAAGGCCGTAGGCCGACGCTTTACCGCGCCTGCATTTCTTCGGCTGACCGAGGACGAGCTCCGGGCCTGCGGACTATCGCGCCAAAAGATTGCCTCGCTGCAAGATCTGGCCGAAAAGGTCGCATGCCGAAAAATCAACTTTCGCAAGCTGATTGAACTTGGAGACGAAGAAATCATTTTGCAGCTTTCGGAGGTGCGGGGAGTCGGTGTTTGGACGGTACAAATGTTCCTAATCTTTGCCCTGGAGCGGCCCAATGTTCTGCCGGTATCCGACCTCGGAGTACGAAACGCTGTTCGCAAAGCCTATGGACTCGACGAACTGCCCAGGGCAGCGGAACTGGCAGCTATCGCGGAAAAATGGCATCCATACTGTTCGGTTGCTACCTGGTATCTGTGGCGAAGCCTGGAAGGCCTCGCCACCATTTAAGTGCTCTTTATTCAGGGAGGGGCGGCAACGGCCTGGATGGCTTCAATACAACGATGCCGAGCGGCGGAATAGTAACGGTCGCGGACGCCGGACGTCCATGGGAAGGCGTTTCCTCCGCGTTTACATAGCCTCCGTTGCCCATATTACTCCCGCCGAAGCACTCTGCATCGGAGTTCAGAATTTCCCGGTACAGCCCGGATTCCGGCATGCCAATGCGGTACTTAGGATGAGGTTGCGGCGTGAAGTTGCACACAAACACCAAGTGGTCTTCCCGGCGCTTGGCCCGCCTGACAAACGAAACAACGGAGTTTTGAGCGTCGTGGAAATCGATCCACTCAAATCCCGGGCTCTGAAAATCAATTTCAAAAAGGGCCGGCTCGTTTTGGTAGAGGTGATTCAGCGCCGCGTTATAGTCCTGGAACTTGCGATGAATTTCATAGTCCAAGAGCCACCAATTGAGCTGCTGCTGAGAGTTCCACTCAAAACTGTCTCCAATTTCGCTCCCCATGAAGAGCAGTTTCTTGCCCGGATGTCCGTACATGTAGCCTAAAAACGCGCGGGCATTGGCGAAACGCTGCCACTCATCACCAGGCATTTTGCCTAAAAGCGACTGCTTGCCGTAAACCACCTCGTCGTGCGAGATGGGCAGCACGAAATTTTCCGTAAACGCATAGACCATGCTGAATGTGATGGCGTTCTGGTGATACTGGCGATAGATAGGGTCTAGTTCGAAGTAGGCCAGCATGTCGTGCATCCAGCCCATGTTCCATTTCATGGTGAATCCGAGCCCGTTCAGGTAAATGGGACGGGACACTCCGGGAAATGCCGTGGATTCTTCAGCAACCGTGATCGCACCCTGTACCTGATGGACCAGCTCGTTTGTTTTGCGAAGAAAATCAATCGCCTCCAGGTTCTCATTGCCGCCATACATATTCGGGATCCACTCGCCCGCTTTGCGCGAGTAATCCAGATACAGCATGGAGGCTACGGCATCCACACGCAAACCGTCAATGTGATACTTCTTCAGCCAGAACAGCGCATTCGAGATTAAAAAGGAGCGCACTTCATTCCGGCCGTAGTTGAAAATCAACGTGCCCCAATCGGAATGCTCGCCTAAACGCGGATCGGAGTGCTCGTAAAGCGCGGTTCCGTCGAAGTACGCCAAACCATGCGCATCCTTCGGGAAATGTCCCGGCACCCAATCCATGAGGATTCCGATATTCTCCTGGTGACAGGCGTCCACGAAGTGCATGAAATCCTGTGGGCTTCCATACCGGGATGTTGGCGCGAAATAGCCGGTTACTTGATAGCCCCAGGACGGTTCATAGGGATACTCGGCGATGGGCATCAGCTCGATATGCGTGTAGCCCATGCGCTTCACATACGGGATTAGCTTTTCAGCCAATTCGCGATAGGTGGGTGGTCCATTGTTCTCGTTTTTCGTCCACGAACCCAAGTGGACCTCGTAGACCGACATCGGGCTATCGAGAATGTTTGTCTTCCCTCGCTGCGTCATCCATGCGTCATCACGCCACTGGTAAGAATCAATGTCGGCCACCACCGAGGCCGACTTGGGTGGGGTTTCCGTGGAGAAGCCGTAAGGATCGGACTTCATCTGGCTGTAGCCGCGATAACGGGACTTTACCGCGTATTTGTAGGACGCTCCTAACGGCACTCCGGGAATGAAAATCTCCCAAACTCCACCGGTGCGCTGGCGCATGGGGTGGCGCCGGGTGTCCCATTCGTTGAAATCGCCGACTACGCTGACGACAATGGCATTCGGCGCCCAAACCGCAAAGCGGACACCTTCGACACCCTCCGCCGTTACCCGATGAGCTCCGAATGCGTTGTAGCCTTCGTAGTTCGTTCCTTCCGAATGAAGGTGCAAATCGAAATCGCTCACCAGCGGGCGGAAGCGATAGGCATCATCCTGTTCCGACACGCCATCCTGGTAATCCGTAATTCGAAACCGGTACTGCCGCGGTGATTCGGAGAGGCGCGCTGTGAAAATGCCGCCTGGATGAGCTCGCCGCATGGAAACCGGCTTACTATCCGTAACCAGTTCCACTTCCTTTGCCTGAGGCAAGAAAGCCCGGACTTCCCATTCATTCTTATTTCCGCTAGTGCTTAATGCGTGGGGTCCCAGGATGCCGAAAGCATCTCCGTGGTAGCCGCCCGCGATCGCTTCCATTTCTTGCTCAGTCATGCACGTTTATTATGGCAGTGAGAGTGTACACCGCGACAAAAGGTGTCGCTCTAACTAGAAACCATGAATCTCTCGCAAATAGATTTCGGCGCTGCGCTCTTTGTGCATTGCCGGAGGGTAAGGTAATCGAAACGATACCGGGTTCAAGTCTTCAAGAATTCCTTCGCGCGTTGCCGAAGGCTGAACTTCATATTCACCTAGAAGGGTCTGTTGAGCCCGAAACCATCCAGGAACTCGATCCCTCGCTCTCGTTAGATAGCATTCGGGAGACTCTTCATTACACTGGTTTTGCCGGATTTCTGAAAGCGTACGTCTGGGTGACGCGGAAGTTGAACTCGCCCGAGGCCTATGCGCTGGCTACGCGGCGCTTGCTGGAGAAGCTAACGGCCCAGAATGTATCGTATGCCGAGATCACGCTGTCGGTCGGCGTGATTTTTTGGAAAGAGCAGAGTGTACATGCTGTTTTCGAGGCGATCAGCGCCGAAGCGGCAAGCTTTCCCGGCGTGGAAGTCGGTTGGATCTTTGATGCCATTCGTCAGTTCGGTGTCTCGGATGCCGCTCGTGTATTCGACATCGCAAAGGAGTATCACCATCGTGGTGTCGTCGCCGTTGGAATCGGTGGCGATGAAGAACGCGGGCCGGCCACGTGGTTTGAGCAGCTCTACCGCAGTGCCAAGCAAGCTGGTCTGGGACTTACCTGTCACGCCGGAGAGGTGTCCGGTCCCGAAAGCGTTTGGCAAGCCGTGAACATAGGGGCCGAACGCATTGGGCATGGCATCCGGTCGATTGACGACCCGGAGTTGCTGACCTATCTTCGCGAGCGCGATATCCCGCTGGAGGTCTGCCCCTCCAGCAATGTGTGCACGGGCGCAGTGGAGCGACTGACGCAGCATCCACTCCGGAGGCTCTGGGATGCCGGGGTTCCCATTGTACTTGGGACGGACGATCCGGCCTTGTTTTTCACGGACCTACTTCACGAATATACGTTAGCGGGCGAGATCTTTGGATTTTCACGAGAGGAACTGACCCAATTGGCCGCCAACAGTTTAAAATACCGGTTTAAGCACTGAGTGCGGTGGCGATTGCGCTAACCGCGGCCGTCGCCCACCTTTTCCTCTAAAAGCAGCCCGATCAAGGCCTCTAATTCCCGGATGCGGTCGTTGAGCTGCTCTAAATCTGCCTGCTCGGATTCAGCCGCTTCGGCCACCCGGCCATGCTCCAAGTTGCCTATTGCGGTGCCTCGTGATCTCACGATCTTACCGGGAATGCCGACCACGGTCGCTCCAGCGGGGACGGCATGGACCACCACCGAGCCGGCACCCACTTTCACCCCGTCCTCAAGCGTGATGTTTCCCAGGACGGATGCTCCTGTGCCTACCACCACCCGATTCTTCAGCGTCGGGTGACGCTTGCCGCCCTGGCTGCCGGTACCGCCGATCGTCACCCCTTGGTAGAGGAGAACATCGTTACCGATCTCGGCCGTTTCACCAATGACAACGCCCATGCCGTGGTCGATGAACAAACGCTTCCCAATCCTGGCGCCGGGGTGAATTTCGATTCCGGTAAGAAATCGCGCAAATTGCGAAACGAAGCGCGCCGTGACAAAACCTCTTTTGCGGTAGAACCAGTTCGCCAACCGGTGCAGCATGACGGCGTGCAAGCCTGGATAACAGAGGAGAACCTCCCAACTGCTTTTAGCAGCGGGATCTTCCTGCTTGATAGCCCGGATGTGATCGCGCAGTGACATCTTCTTCTAACGATGCCGGTCAGCCCTGATTTGTGGCATCGTCCTACATGTTAGCTTGAAGGAATGATGCCGGATGGATACCTGCTTGTTTTAGGGTTCGCCCTGCTGGCAGTGCTATTCCCCATCGCCGCCTTGCTCGCCAGCCGCCTAGTGCGCCCGTCGAACCCGAACAAAGTGAAGTTGGAAGCCTACGAATGCGGGATTCCCATGGAATCCACTGCCCGAGGACGTTATTCAGTGCGATTTTACCTGGTCGCCATGCTCTTCGTGATCTTCGACGTGGAGACGGTTTTTCTCTTTCCCTGGGCAGTGCGCTACAAGCAGCTAGGTTGGTTCGGGATGGCGGAAGTGGGCGTGTTCTTGTTCTTCCTGATTGTTGGTTACGTCTGGATCTATCGCAAGGGCGCGCTCGATTGGGCCTAACTCGCGACTGCTCCGACGCTGATGCCGAGTAATAAAGTAGTCAAAGCGACAGCATAAAGTACACCGCCCAATAAGCCGCTTAAATGCTGTCCAATGGAACTTGCACGGTAGGCCGTAAGTCCTACGGGAGGGCCGTTCACCGGAAGATTCAGGAAATAAATGCTGAACACCAAGCTGGATAGCAGGACGCTGATGGAAAGGATAATTAAAGCTCCATAGGGTCCGACGCCGATATCGGTGTACAGCCCGCTCCTGGCAATAGGATAGAATCCTCCGAGGAAAATTCCTCCAGCTACGGATATCGCTCTGGCTCTGGCGGAGACCTTGGCTGAGTTCTTCTTTGCGCCGGCTGATGCGACGCCGAGTCCGACAGCACCAACCAAAAGAGCGCACAGCACTAAGAGGGGCACCATGATGCTTCCGCCTCTTATGGCGTAAATACAACTGAAGTTAAGTACCAGCGCGGCTGCAACAGCGATCAGCGGAGAAAGCTTGTCCTTTAATGACAGGGCGGCCAAAAACAGGAAGTTCCCTAGGGCGAGAGCGACGCCTCCCAGCACAGTCCAAGCCTTCGCGGTAAGCCCGGCAACTAGCAGGCGGTCGCCGAAAGTCATCTCCGAACCGAGCGTTCCTAGAGTAAACACAATTCCGGCGGCAGTTACAAGAAGCCCGACGCAAATGTCTAGATAATAGAGCTCATAACGCCATTTGGCAATCGCTACCTTCGAAGCGTAAATCCAAACGGCCCAGCAGCCAGCGCAAGCGAGAAGCAGAAAAATAGCAGCGAATTGTGTCGTGGGAAGTACCAAGGCTTAGTGGAACCTCCCTATGATGTTACGGCCTGCCTGCGGTCGCCGAGCAGCAATTCTGCATGGATACCAAGCTGGCCGGAGTGATGGGCCGGTTGGTCTGTAAGTAATTCTGTTGGGACAGATTACGGTAAACATTGCCGGCAACACCCGACGCAATGGGCCCGCTAATGCCGCGTCCGCCCGTCAGCAGCACAACCACTACCAGTTTCTTGTTGCCCACATCGTTGAATGAGCCAAACCAGCCAAGATGAACGCCCGGCTGTGCGGTGTCGGTGCACGTGCCGGTCTTGCCGAAAATGGGCTCGTCGGGATTGTAGACTGCCCGCCGTGCTGTACCGTATTCCACAGCGCCCATCATGCCCGGTTTGATTTCGGGGATCAGGTTCGCAATATCGAGGTCGCGTTTCACGCGGGGGGTGAACTTCTGCGCCTCTTCCTGATTCTTCGGATATTGCAGATAATACATTGTGCCGCCGTTGGCGACAGTGCCTACGATGCTTGCCAATTCGAGTGGGGTAAGCCGGATGCCGTCGCCGAAGCTGGTCATCATACCTACACCGCTGGCCGGCGGTTCACTTGTCAGATAACCCGGTTCCTCGCCGGGTATATTGTAGCCCGCCTTTTCCCCCAAGCCAAATAGCTTTGCATATTTTTCAACGCGCTCGAAGCCCAACTCCCGGCCGAGTGTCGCAAAATAGAAGTTATTCGATCTGGCTATGGCGTGCGTCATATCCATTGAGAATCGCCGTGTAAGGTGCACCGGGGTAGTTGGCGCTACGATTCCTTCGCTTAGCGATGCCAGCGAGACCACGATCTTCACGGTGGAGCAGGGCTGGAAAGCACCCTTCATTGCCAATTTTTGATTGACGATGGTCAAAATACGGCCGGTTTTGGGATCGGAGACAACAATCGTGCCATTGTAGGGGCCCAGGGCATCGACAGCAGCCTTCCGCACCACGAGATCCTCGCCGTCAATGTTGTCGCCGACCGTGGAATCCGCGTAAGTCGGTTCCGTCCATGGATTGTAGAAGACGCGATGACGACTAAGGCGCCGACTGCGGCTTACGGCAACGGTTCGCACCTCGTCGGTATGAATCAGCGCGGCCTGTGTAACGATATGCTGCGCTGCCCCGCCCGTCCGAGGTGACCGCACGGCGACCCGTCTATGAGCAGTGGTGGAATGCCGGGCGCTATGCCTTCTTGACCGGTGTTTCTTGACCTTTGCGGTTGTGGAACCAGACGCTGGCGTCTGAGCGGCAGCACTCAAGGGCGCTGCGAAGGAATGGGCTGCACCCACGATCACTGCGGCCGGAAACAGGGCCACAGCAAACAAAATCCGCGAAAATAACCGGAGGTCTTTCAGTTTCAATCCCCTCACCTACCAGGTAAAAACGACAAGGTGGTAATGACTACTTTTATACCGTACTTTACACAATGTTCCAAAGTATGTCAGATTAATTGGGATCAATCTTTAGTTTGAGTACTGTCGTAGTCAGAAGGAAGAGGCCCGAAGTGGACAAAAATCTCAAAAAAAGTGAGTGAGACGAAGAAATAGCAATTATTCGAAAGGAAGCTGTCGCTGCTCCGGCCTGAGCAAAGGACCGGCGTTCTCCAAACAACGCTTCTGATTGCGGAGCATGGCTGCCGCGAATTGCCATGTCGGTCCCGGCGTGTCACGCCACCGAGCAGGCACGGTTACCATGCAATACTCCGACGCGGCAGCATTGTAATGGAAGTACCCAGACTGCCTTCTCTGTAAGATAGTCCACTCAGCGGCAGTTGCGTAACCCGCCTCAACCACCCCGCAGTCCGCGGGTACATCACTGATTTCCAGCAAACCTCCCGGGGTGACAAAATAGAATTCATTGGAGAAGCGCATGCCGATTCGCCGTTTCAGTGGGTGGCGGAGTTCGCAAAAATAATCGGCGCGCGAAAGCTTCACTTCGTAGCAGACCCTCTTCATGGCCTGATGGGGAAGACAGTTGAGCGCAAAGGCGTCCAGCCGCTGAATGCTACCGTTGCGTCGGCCCGTGCCGACCTTCAACTCGCGGAAGAATATCCATTCCGCCTCGCTGGCGTGAAGGCATCGGTGCAGAATCCCGAGCAGGGCCGGCGCGGAAAGTTTGGGGTGTAGGAAAGCTGCACCGGACAGCGTCTCGCCCGGCTCTGGTGCAACAAGGTCTGACATCACCGCCAAATACTACTTTAGAACTCACTCGGATGAGCGCAATCGACGCCTAATGTTCTTCCGCGGCTTGGATCAACTCCGCTTCGAGACGTACCTGCGCCGTCTCGTTCAATTTGTGACCATCGGAAGTCACGTAGAAGACATCGACGGCTTTATGCGCCTCTGTGTCGATCATCACCAGGTTGATATTGCAGCGCGCTTTGCTCAGCGTTGACGCCAATTGATGCAGCAGCCCGGGACGATCTTCCCCGGAAAAGTCGATAAGCGTAGCGGTATCGGAAGCGTCGTTGTTGAATCGAACCACTGGGGCAATGCGAGCGCCGCGACTCGGGCGGGGAAGCGCGCGTCTCCGCTTGAGCAAGTCCGACACATCGATAGAGCCACGGACCACGCACTCAACGGTCCAGGCCAGCCGATTCGCTTCATCCGGATTGAGGCTGAGCGTGTGCATGGGATCGGCAAAACGAAAGGTGTCGAGGGCGCGGCCTCCATTGTTGGAAAAAGCCTCCGCCTTTACGATATTCATGCCGAAGCTGGCAAGCGCTCCGCAGAGCGCCGCAAACAGGCCCGGCACGTCGCTTGCGATCACCGTCAGTAGATGCGCGTCCACATTGGACTCGATCTCGACAGCTACCCCATCTTTCTGAGCCTTGCGAAACAAATCAAAATGATGCTCCACCTGTTCGGGCGTGTGCGTGCGCAGGTAGCGCGTGGGAAAGCCTTCCAGAAACTGTGACAGTACGGGGGCGGCATCCAAAAGGGATTGATCCGCGGAATGGATACGATCAGTGATCAGTTCGCGCGTCAGTTGCTCCAGACCCATCAAATAGACGCGCCAAAGTTGCTCTAGTCGCCACGGCGTCATGGCAGTAGGATTTACGGCGCTGATATCAGCGTAGGTGAGCAGCGTAAGCTTCCGAAGTCGCTCCTGAGTGCCCACGCAGGAAGTAAGGAAACGCGCGGTTGCCGGATCCTCAATATCACGCCCATTCATGATCAAGGAGAGGTGGAGATGGTTCTCGATCAAGAAGCGAATGGTCTGTTGTTTTTCCGGCGGAACTCCGAGACGGCCCATGATGATCCGGCCAGTCTCCAGAGAGCCCTGCACGTGGTCCCCGGGCCTCGTCCCTTTTCCAAAGTCATGCAACAGCAATGCCAGCCGCAGCACGGCCGGATCGTCATCCTCGAGTAGTAATCTTTGAAAACGAGAAGCCGGTTCCGCTTTCTCCGCAAGTAAACAATCGATGATGCCGACCGCGACAAATGTGTGCTCGTCGACGGTGTAACGGTGGTAAAAATCACGCACTACAAGGCTGTCGATGTGTTCCCATTCGGGAATAGCCGCCGCAAGTACGCCTGTTTCTTGCATTTGATGCAGCGCCAGCGCGGCATGAGGTTGGGAGTACAATTCGCGCCAGACTGGCCAATCTGGCGGCTTGGTCCGAAACAGGCGCGCGATCTCGCCTGCATGGGCTCGAATACGGCGTTGCGCATCCCAGGAAAGCGCGATGTTATGACGGGCCACGAACGAAAAGATACCGAGAACTGACTCCGCAGAAGCCAACGTTCCTGATGGATTGCGTAAAAAGATCCGGTCCCGGGAAATCGTAAATTCAGGGGTGGATAGGCGGCTCCGCCAACTGCGAAATTGGCCGAGCAGGGAAGGCTGTTGCGTTTCGATGGACTCCAACGCATGAAGGCTGTGCTGAAAGATGCGCCGCGCGTGCCCGTAGTAAATGCGCATCCACTGACTTGGATCCGCAGCGTGTTCCGGAAGAAACGCAGATCCTTCGTCCTGCAGCTCAAACGTCAACAGGTTGTTGTCGCGCCCGGCTCTGAAATGCAGGAAACAACGCAGCGCATACAGAAACGTCTTTGCCTCCTCCAGTTCGAAAACAGATTGGAGGACGGCATCATTGCGCGGACTCAGCTTTGATAACCAATGAATGAGATGAATGTCGCGAATGCCACCCGGACACTCTTTGATATTCGGTTCCAGGTGGTATGCCGTTCCGTTGTACTTTGTATGGCGAGACCGGGCGAGTTCGGCGAGGCGAAGCATGAGGGCATCCCCGGAGCGCCTGTAAAAAGCGGATAGCCCTTCTGAAAGGTCTCCAAAAATCTGTTCGCTGCCACAAAGAAAGCGCAGGTCCAATAAGCTGACGTGCAGTTCCGTATTCCCTTCTTGCAGGCGGCAACATTCGGCGACGGTTCGTACCGAATGACTCAAGTGCAGCTTCGCATCCCACACCACGCGGCAGAACTCGGACAGGGGTTCCTTCGCCTCCGCAAGGAGCGTCTCACTTTCGAAGACGATTAGTAGATCGATATCGGAGTAGGGGAACAGCTCCCGCCGGCCGTAGCCCCCCACTGCAACCACGGCGAAGGGTCCGGCCAGTTTTGGCAGAAGATAGCTATCGACTGCCTTCTTGACTGTCTCGTCAACAAAATGTGTTCGTTGATGAAACAACCGGAAGGGATCCCGGTAAATCTCGAAATCGGTTCGAATCTCCGGGATGTCTACTGGCCGATCCGGACCAGGCCCAGCCTGAGCAGGTTTAAAGTTTGCGGCGAAGGAGGGCGGTCCGGTAGACACTGCTTTTAGCACCGTTTATAGTGCTGCCTCCCCGGTATCGTCATTGCGGATGCGCACGGCATCGAGCACGTCGGAGATGAATATCTTGCCGTCGCCGAGCTTGCCTGTCCTGGCGCTCGCCGAAAGCGTACGTGTAATCTCATCCACCCGAGCATCGGGAATCACCAGCTCGATCTTTATCTTCGGAAGCAGGTCCACCTGATACTCCATACCGCGATAGACCTCTTTATGGCCCTTTTGACGACCATGACCGCGCACCTCGATAATTGTCATGCCATCCACGCCAATGCCTTTCAGCGCTTCTTTTACCTCTTCCAATTTATGTGGCTGAATGATCGCTTCTATCTTCTTCATGGCTTCGTCCTCCGTGTTGTGATTAGCTGGAGTCTACGCCTCCAGATTGTAGCCTTCTTCGCCGTGCATGCTGAGGTCGAGCCCCTCGCGTTCCTCGTCTTGCGTCACGCGAACACCGATGGTAAGATCGACGATCTTCAAAATGACGAGCGTACCGACAATCGAAAGCCCCCACGCGATAGCGACCGCGATTAGCTGATTCACCACTTGATGCGGATTGCCGTCCACCCAACCGAGCGGGAGCGTTTTGCCCGCCGAATCCTTCAGCGAATCGTTAATTAGGCTCGTGGCGAAGACACCGGTGAGAAGCGCTCCCACCGTGCCGCCCGCACCATGAACGCCGAATGCATCCAGCGTATCGTCGTAGCCGAACCGGCTCTTCACTGTGGTGACCATGAAGTAGCAGACGACGCCCGCGATGAAGCCGATGAGCAGTGCCGGAAAAGGCTGGACGAATCCTGATGCCGGCGTAATGGCGACCAGACCGGCGACCGCGCCCGAAATGCCTCCGAGCATGCTCGGCTTTCCCTGCTTAAACCACTCAGCGAAAAGCCAGCCCAGCGCCGCAGCCGCCGCGCCGAAATGAGTGGCGACGAATGCGCTCGTGGCGAGACCGCCAGCCGAGACTGCGCTCCCTGCGTTGAAGCCAAACCAGCCTACCCACAAGAGACACGCTCCAATGACACTGAGCACAAGATTATGGGGCTTCATCGGCTCGCGAGGAAAGCCGACGCGCTTGCCTAGATAGAGAGCGCAAACCAACGCGCTGACGCCGGAGGTAATGTGGACCACTGTGCCGCCCGCAAAGTCGAAAGTGGGCACTGTGCCGCCTAGAAATGCATTTAAGAATCCTCCTTTGCCCCACACCATATGCGCCATGGGGAAGTAAACAATTGTCATCCACAGGCATGTAAACAAAAGCATGGCGCTGAATTTCATGCGTTCCGCGAAAGCGCCGGAGATGAGCGCCGGCGTGATGATGGCGAACATTAACTGGAAGATCATGTAGGTCTCATGCGGAACGGTTGCGCCATAATCGGCGTTGGGCGCCGTGCCGACGCCGTTCAGGAATAAATAATGAAAACCCCCGATGAAGGGAGTGCCCTCGGCAAAGGCCAGGCTGTATCCGTAAATGGCCCACAGGACCGTCACCACCGCCATCAGCACGAAGCTGTGCATCATCGTGCTGAGCACGTTCTTGCTCCTTACCAGACCGCCGTAAAAAAGCGCCAACCCGGGTCCGGTCATTAAAAGAACCAGGGCAGAGCTCGTCAACATCCAGGCGTTGTCTCCTGAAAGCTGTGCAGACTTGGCAGCGGCGTCCAGAGCATTGAGCCGCGCATCCACCGACCCTGCTGCTGTTTGGGCCAAAAGCGAACTGCCGCTAAGGCCCATCAATAAAGGCAGCGCGTACTTACACATACTCTTCATGCAGATTCCTCCCTGTTACTTCAATTAGTAAAAGGTTTAGAGTAACAGTAAATTGCGCTTTGTACCTTTGCAATATTTTATGTGCCGCATTGAAATGTTTTATGTGGGCGAAGTACTAACGCGGGTGAGGGACTTTATGTGAGGTGGGCGAGAAAGGAAACCGGCAGGCGGTCGCGAACCGCGTTGGCGAGCCGCTCGTCGGCCGTGATAAACGTCGCCCCGGAAGCGATGGCCAGCGCAACATACACGCAGTCGTAGACCGTACGATCAAACTTGATTGCAAGGGAGAGCGCCTTATTCAGCAGTGGTTGGCTGGGAAGCGTGCGGAAAGAGACTTCATGTAGTAGTGTGAGGGACTCTAGGGCAGTTGCCGGTGAGATGCGGCCGATGCGAGCCGCTTTCCAAAGAATGTTGCCTATCTCGGGCCAAAACAGATCAGGAACAACAAACTGTAAGATTCCTCGCGTGTGTTGCTCCAGCAATGTCTGGGCGTTGGCCGCATGAGGCTCGTGCTCCGGTGGAAGAACCCATTTCGCGGCAACACTTGCGTCTAGTACGCATGCCCTCAACGAAGGCGGTCCTCGCATTGGATCTCCTCCGCCGGTGGGAAGTGGGCTTTCGACGGTGAGCGCCGGGAGCGGATGCGTGCAGCAGCAAGAAAAACTTTTTCGCGCCGTTCCAATTCAGCAGGAGTGGGAATATTTTCTTCGAGCAATGTGAGAACTTCCGCTGCAATGGAGCGCCGGTGTTCGCGAGCAAAAACCCGAAGAGCCTCGTACAATTCATCAGGAACGTTTTCTACGTAAAGAGTTGCCACCTAGGATTTCCCTAGGAGAAGTCTAGCACGGAAATTGTACAATCAGCGGGATGGACGTTCCATAATCCCCATTGCTCTCTTGTATCGCTGAAGAATAAGATCCGCCTCGTCCTTCCGTCCCTCATCGCGGTATGTCTTCGCCAGTAGATCGGCTGCTTGCTGTAGAAGCGGGTCAAGCTGCAATGCTCGCTGCAAGTGTTCGGCGGCCTCATCCGGTTTATGCAAATTGAGCAAAGCTGCCGCCACGTTTACCTCGTAGGGGGCATAATCGGGACGCAAGCGACGCGCTTTCTCGAATCGCTGCAGGGCTTCTTGCGCTTGGTTCGCCCGTAGCAGGATAGACGCTAGGCTCGTGAGCACCGCTGGATCGTCCGGATATCGGCTGGCCACTTGATTTATGAGACGAAAGCCCCGAATTGCTTGGTTCGCCGAGCCGTTCTGCAAACCGAGCGTAATCAGCGCAAGCGACAAATTGCGGTCGCGTAAAGAAGAATCGGGTTCGCGCCAGGCGATGACATCGGAGGTCTCCACAACGTCCGTTTCAGGATTGGGGTAACGTGCGATCCGGTGATCGGTGAATGCTGTATGGCCTCCGTCCTTCGCCGGCTGCTGCGGCATGTGGCATCCGACACAGTCCCGGCCCGGAGCGGCATGCGATTTCGCTAGCGTGGGGCCATGGCAAGCCAGACAGCGCTCACGAAAGTAAGCGGCCGTATTAACAGGCGCGGGCTTGTTATGTGGATCGTGACAAGAGCCACACCAAAGTTTGCCCGCGCTCCTGCGAGAGCAGACACTCAGCCGAAGTTGCTCTGCCTGGCTGATTACCTTGATGCCCTTGCCTGCCGATTGCGCAGCCAGATAGATCGTATAGGTATCCTCCAGCTTCTGTCCGGGTACAAAATCGGTAATGGATTTGCCCGGATTCGGAACACGCAGTTCGCCGGCGAGATGACATTGTTCGCAGATGCTATCTCGCGCTGCTCCAGTCAGCTTCGCGGGATTGACGATGGAGCCGGGTACGGGACTCTTCAGATGCTTCTCCGTGGGCCCATGACATCGATCACAGGTAATGCCCTCTGCCGCAAACGGGGTCATCTCGTAACGATTCAGCGTGTTCTTGATCGGCAGCGCTTTACCTGAATGGCAGGCGAGGCACTCATATGTGACAGGGCGTGTGAAGTCGGGATGACTGTCCCGTTCGTATCCCGGAGCCATATCCCAGGCGCGCCGTCTGGTGTAATACGAAAGCGGCGATTGAAAGAGATGATCGCCCACCTGAATCAGGTACCCAAACGCATGGCTGCCCGAGCCGATCGTGTAGGCAACGCGCTGTCTGCTCGATTCGCCTCCACTCTGGGATTCCTGCCACATGCCGGAAGCGTCTGAGTGAATGTCGAACTTTGTGCCAGAAAACTCGTGTGAAACTGTTCCGTCGGGCTGCGTCGCTCCGCGCGATAACGAATGGGCCATGGCGGAGTGTTCAAACCCGGCCACCTCTTTGGGATGACAAGCCGCGCAGGGCTGAGCCGCCAGAGCAGAAGAATAAAAAATCAGCAATGCTGCAATACCGATGCGCATGGGCCGCGGCACTATTGGCTCGCTCGTCGTCCTGCCACCAGTTCCCAGTTCTTTCGAGCCGCTTCATACGATGGATCAATGGCGAGGGCCTTGCCAAAATGCGCCAGAGCCTCGGCGGTTTTTCCTTCGTGAGCTAATAATTCTCCAAACTGATTTTGCAATCGAGCATTGTCACTATAGGCGGCGATGACAGGGCGGAACTGCTCGACGGCCTCCGGGAAATTGCCGCTTTTCACCAGCGCCACTGCTAAATTGTAGTGCGCGTTGAGATAGTCTGGCTGGGATCGGATCGCCCTGCGGAACTGTTCCATGGCCTCCTGCAGCCGTCCCAAGTTCTCCAGAGCGGCGCCTAGCATGTCATGGGCATCGGCTCGCGACGGATCTATATGCACAGCAGCTTCCAGCATGGGAACCGCGTCCTGCGCATCCAGCCGCGAAAGCATTAACGCTCCCAAGTTCATATGCGCTAAAAAATCCTGAGGATACTTTTGCAGACGATGGCGCATCAGGGCTTCCTGAATCTGGCGACGATGATCGCCTGCTCCACGCGGCAGCACTTGCAGCCATAAATGGCCCATCTCGTCAGTCGTCTGATTTCCGGCCTGAACTCGCTTCGGCGGGGTATTCGGATTCCGCGGATTTGCCGAAGAGTTGTCATAGTGATACCGCATGTGGATGACCGACCCTTTAGGCAGGAAAACTGGCGTCCGATAGCGGTACACAGCCTGCCAGTTCAGATCCCAATCGGAAATACGAATCAACCATTTGCGCGTTCCGTCGGGAAGCGTCGCGTATCCTTCCAGCAACTTTCCAAGATAATGCGCGTGCGGATAAACCGCCAGCACATCCACGTCGACCGGTAACCGAAAATCGTCACAGACTTCGAAATTGGCGTCTCCAGGAGGAATGTCGAGAGCGCCGTCATGTTCCAGTTGAATCAAAATGGGAAAACGTGTGGGTGGTTTATCGGTGAAGTACAAGCCGATGGTCGGCTGTGCCGGTTCGGGTCGTCCGGTCGGCGGAAGATGAGTATTCAGAACGAGCAGATTGCCCGGATCGAGTCGCCAGGACAGCCCGTCCGGCTCGGAATAGGGCACGCTGCCAGGCTTCCAAAATAGAAAATGACTGTCGGGATCGAAGGGACTCCGGTCGATGTCCAGATCCATCCCTGGAAATCCGGCCCCGGGCGTCGCTTCCCGGCGGCTGCTAACGCCCGTCCGGTCGATTAACAGGTTGGCGTGATGCACTACCTTATTTAGGCCAGGCCGAATCTCGATCGCGCGCACGTAGCGGGTTTTGGTAAGGTGGGGCCTGAAAATGAAGTTCCAGAACACGTCCGGTCCCGAGGCAGGAACGATAAACGGGCGTGGAGCTTGCAATATCAGATCGGGCTTTCCAAGCTGCCAACCAGTTGTGAAGTGCGGCAGCGGTGGAATCTGCGCAATTGGACCCTCGGGAGTGCCCACCTTTACCCAGTCCGCGAACAGGCGAATCTGAGCATCCGTCAAACGCCGCTCATCCTGAAAATCGCCATAGCCCGGTTCTGGCAGCCATGGCGGCATATACCGGCTGTGGGTCACGGCCGCAATTTGCCGCGCATGTTTCTTTACGTCACTATACGTAAGCAAAGAGAACGGGCCAGGCTCCCCGGGACGGTGGCAGGGAGCGCAACTCTTATAAACGATGGGTGCAATGTCGTGAGCGAAATCGGGTCGCTGTTGAGATTGCGCGAGCGCGGGCGCTACCGCAAGGAGCCAGAAAACGAATTTCCTCACTCAACATCCGCAAGTGAGCATCCCACAGCCCGCGTTCTGCTGACAGACACAGGCTTACCGGCGATTACAGCAGAAAGGGCCATTTCCAGATCATGAGTGGTTGGCACTTGGCGGGCTTTGCCGAAATCGACCCACCGATCGTCGATGCGCCCCAGGTAAACTAGCTTCCCGGAGCCGTCGAAAACAGCCGCCTCGGGTGCGACCGTTGCACCGGCACGCCTGACAAGTCCATGGGAAGGGTCTCGCAACGCTTTCCCAGAAAAGCGGTACTCCGCTACATGCGCTTCGATCGTGCTGCTAGTCTCCGAGGAGTCTGGATAAACGAGCCAGAACTGTATGTGATCGCCAGAAAACTCCGCGGCGATACGCCTCAACTCCGGAGCATAGCGATTCGTCACTGGACAATCCGTGCGCACGAAGAGAAAGACACGCGCTTGTGCGGGAGCCGCAAACGGATTGACTGGTTGCCCGGCGAGATTGAGAGGCATGCCAGGAGAGGCGGTTCGCGCCAGCAGAAACAACGCCGTCGAACAAAATAGAAAAGCAACTTGGATTGACCGAACCAAAATTGACCGAACCAAAGAATACTCGCTAAAAAATAAATTTCAAACCGCCCCGAACGGCTCGGGGGGCTTGGACAATTAACAGTGTATGTCCATCCGCGCTATTTACTGGAAGATATCCCTGCGCAAGCAGATTGTACAAATCGGCAGTCAGCTCGAAATGACCTCCGATGCCGCATATGTGTGGCAGCGGCTGCCGGAACATAATATTGAATCCGGGTTGAGCGGAAGAGTTCTGTGTTACGAAAACATGGCGTGGAATAACGGCATTGCCATCTACCCAGCCATAGTTCACCAAAATGCGGGTGCCAATGACGGGAGCTTTCACTTTCACATCGGCAGCGGCCGTGTTATGGTTCCCTTGATTCAAGAATCGAATAGACGAGGAACCCGCTGACGGCTGTATTCCATCTCCATCGATAGTAAATCCACCCAGGCGGCCGTACGCCACGCCGACGTCTAGGAGATCATTGATGCGTTGATTCGCCGAGGCTAAGTAACCGCTTCGAGTGTAGCGACCAACATCATAGATAGACGTAGTGGAAACCCCATCCGACAAAAGATCGCCAGAGTCGAGCGCCGAGGTATCCCCCGCCACATTCAAGCGACTGTCCGAGACATCCTCATAGAACGCACTCACGGCGTACGTTCGTGATCCGGAGGCCTTGCTATAACCGAGTTCATAGCTCTGGGTGCGCTGCAGTCGAAGTTTCCCGCTCTGATAAGCAAGTTGAGGCAGACTTGCAATGGCCCCGGGTGCAGTTTCCGAAGTATCAGATCCATCTTCCGCCCCTTCCTCCTTAGAAACCTGATGATCGATAAGCTCGTCGGGGCGATCACCGTCGCTATAGGCGGCTACAAACTTGCCTGCGGCGCCCACGTCGGCTGTCACCCGCGCGAATGGACTGAAACGGCTGGTATGTTGCAGCAGGTCCACCGATTCACCGGTGGCCCCGTACTCGACGTGCACGTTTCCGGTCGGGTCCGCCGTTTGATAAATGCTAATCGACATTGTGCGCACTTGGGCCCACGGACCGCCGGCCGGTTGCCCGGCAGCACTTTGACCGGCGAAACTCGAACCGCCCGCCAAACTGAGCTGGGAAACCGAGAATCCTACCTCGGGAGCCCCGATCAAGCCGTCACCTTTAGCGCGGCTGTACACGGCCGATACGCTAATAGCAGGGGGCATGATTCCCCCAACCTGACCATATGTTCCGCTTACTTGAAGCTGGTTATCTCCCAGGATGTATGTTGAAAGAGCGAAACCGGTACCTAGGTCCGCAGGGGCGTAGTCGGAATCGATGAACCCCGTATCGCCGCCCGAAAGGGACATCACCGCACGGGTATCTGAAAAGATTCGCGTACGAGTCCGAGCCCCTGACGATTTTGCCAAGGCAACGGGAAGGAACCGAGTGACCGGACGCAGTGCCGGGGAAGAGCGCAGCACCCATTTCCAATCCTCGCTCATCACGCTTGCCGGCGGCACATACTTAACCTCGATACTGCTCAGTAAGGTAGCCAGATGGATCTGCAGCATACTGTCTTCACCCGCTTTGACCGCAATCTGATCGCGCGAGGCGGGGAGAAAGCTGGGAACCGAGACAAGCACGGCGTAGCTGTCACTCGGAAGATCCGCAAATGCAAACCGCCCATTGCTTCTCGTAAAAGTTTTCCCAAGCAGGCGGTCGTACTTGTTAAATAGTTGAACAGATGCGCCCATTTGAGGCACACCGCTGGAATCGACCACCGATCCGAGGAGGTTGCCGGTTGCCGGAAAATACAGATCTGCAGCCTCAAGCCGGTCCGCTAGTACAAGCAGACCAGCCAGCAACAACCAAGCACCGGATTTTGATTTCGCGAAACCCAATTTCTACATGACCTTTCGCGTTTCCGAAGCCTTTAAGAGCATTCGAAATGCTTAGGAAGTAATCGTAAATGGCGCGGACGGCGTGAGTGTTCGATTCTTCAGCGTATCCGTGATCTTTAATTTTAGCTGGTATTTGCCAGGAGTAAGAGTACTGAGCGGTAGTTTCTTCTCTATCGTCACCAGGAAAGCGGACGCATTCGGTATCGCGCTCAGTTTCTCGGTCTGGCTCATGACGGTCTTATTGTCGGCCACATTCACCACCTCGTACTCGACATTTCCCTCGGGTTTCTTTGTTTTTTGATCCATGCCCAAGTTGTAGAACTCGGTATAGATGCCCATCGTCTCGCTCCTCTTGAAGACATCGTCGATTCGTGGACGAACTTTCGTGCTTCGAATCACAAATTGTCCGGTACCGATGCTCTTGGTAGGAACGCGCTCGAGGTCGTCGGCTAAGATCACGCTGCTCGCTCCTAGCTCGTCTTCGTCATAATGCGGCACAACCAGCGACATCTCGTAATTATTTACCGTGTTGCCGACCGTGTCCTTCGCAACTACATTCAAACGGTAGCTCCCCGGGGCCAGCGGAACCGTCTTGGAATATACCTGGGACCCGCTCATCGCCTGTTGCAGCATCTCCGCCGGCAGATCGACGCTTACCGTATCTTCGAACCAGTTCACCGGACGCCGCGTCAACGACGTAATTCGCCCGTATATATTGACGGTTGCCTTCGAAATTTTGTCTTTCGTTTTATACTGAAGATCGCTGTTCTTGAACTGGATCATCAGGTTGGTGAGTACCGTCGCATCCGTCACGCGAATGTAGTCGGCCCGTACTCGCATGGGTAGGGTGTTGTAACGGATACTGGAATCCACCACCGCCGACAAATCTTTAAACTTGATGGCCGGAGCCTTTTGCAGCTTGGCAAACTGCTCCAATCGCGTAAACTCATCCATGCTTTCGGGAAGCGGCTGGCCACCCGTGCCTAAGTGGGTACCATCCGTGCGTGTGAAACGCTGAGTTTTGTCGGCTTGTCCCATCTGCTCGGACAAAGTCAAACCGGCACCCGGAACATAGGTCAGCGCGTCCTTCTCCGACGGATTGGACGTCATATGGTACTCACCGCTCATGGTAGTGTCCACGAACTCGATATTGATGTTCGTGCCGATGCCATCGAGATAGCGGTAACGCCAATCTTCGAAGGGATACGTTGAGGTTTCACCGCCGCCTTCCTCGTAAGGCCTTTCGTAGCTGCCTCCCGATGGATGCGAATCGATCTCATCCGGCGGACCATACTTGATGTAGATCATGCCGCGATCGGTTTTCCAGCCGGGAATTCCCGACGCATAATGGTCGTTCGCGTAGGCGATCCGGCGATAATGCTCTTCTTTGTATTCGTTTTCTTCGGTGTCCGGCGTGGGATCGCGCCGTGCCCAAAATTGCTCAACGAATTGCTGGCGCTCTTCGTCGGTGCTCAGCCGTTTGAAGGCCTGCTTCTCTTCGTCCGTGATGATATACACCACGTCCTCGTTCAGCCACTTCTTCCACGGTCCCATCAGCTCTTTCTCGAGCTGTTTCTGCTTCTTTGCAATTTGCTTCTTCGTCAGCGGCTTGGCTACTGTATCGCTGTCGGAACTGCTGGAGTTGCTGCTCTTATTTTGCGCAGGTAGGGGGAGAGTGACAAGGGACGCCACCGTGATGCCAACCAGAACCGGAGAGCGGAAGGCAGGGAATAACTTCATACCGGGAAAAACCACCTTTGTAGGCTGTGAGGGCTACAACTAAGTCTAAGTTTGTTTCAGCTCAGCGTCAACGCCCCTGACGTGGATTTAATTGTTTTGGTTTCAATGCGCGGGCGTTTTTGCGAATTCAGTGCGCCTGAGCCGCTTCTCAATATGGCATTTGGGAGATTTTTCTCCCAAAATGAAGAGAAAACCTGTCCGAATCGTGGCTGGCCCGTTACTTCACCATCACCGGAGATATGCTCTACATTAGGATGCCACCGATAGGCGGGCCGCTGGCCTGAGTGTTTGTTTTGGCAGTCTACGTGCACGCGGGCAGGTTAGTTGCTGAGGCATTTATAGACGATTGGACTGTCCCTAAGGTTTTCTCTTGAGCGAGTCTAGAAACCAATTCACTGGCACCCTGCTGCTCGTTCTAACTGTGGCTGCCGTCATCGCTGCCGTTTTGAGCTTTGAACACCTGCGTTCGTATCCTTTGCACGACGACGGTGTCACCTGGGTAGACCAGAAAGATTCCGACGGGCGTAGCCATGTGGCCGCCGAGTATATCGCCCCGAACGGGCCGGGCGATAAGGCCGACATCCGGCTGGGAGACCGCCTGCTGCAAATCGGCGTATTTCCTATCGGGAAGGCACTTGACGTTCCGCAAGCCCTGTGGCAAATCCCGCTCCTGGGCCGGACCAAATACACGCTGCAACGCGGCGGTATCGAGTTTCAGAAAGACAACATCTTTATAACCAATGCGCCCCGCGACACGGCTGTCTATTATCAGTACGCTGTGGGGTTTGCCTATCTGGCGATCGGATTTTTTGTCTATTACCGGCGGACCAGTGCAGCCAAGTCTCAGCATTTCTTTGTCCTTTGTCTTTTTTCGTTCATCGCCTGCTGTTTTCACTATTCCGGCAAGTTAAACACATTCGATGAAGCGATGTACTGGGGCAATATGGTTTCGGCGCTGCTTGCTCCTGCCATTTTCCTGCATTTTTGTCTGACGTTTCAGTCTCGCCCTGCCTTCCTTGAAAAGAGTGGACGCTGGCTGCTCCTGTATCTCCCCTCCACGTTGCTGCTGGCGGTGGTTTTGGCATCGGCAATCGGCATCCTGCAATTTGCCACGCCACTGCTGGAGGTGCGCTGGCTCCTTGATCGCGTCACGCTTGGGTTTGCCACGCTGCTGTATTTTCTTGGGGCTACAGCACTAGGATTCGACTTTGCGCGCGAGGATGATCCGGTGCTTCGACGCCAACTGAAATACCTGCGCAATGGGGCGCTGGTGGGATTGATGCCCTTCACGTGCCTCTACGTCCTTCCGTACATCTTTGGCGCCATCCCCAATCACCTGATGAGCCTCAGCGTCTTGTCCATGGGACTGATCCCTCTCACTTGGGCCTATGCGATCACGCGCTACCGCCTAATGGATGTGGATATCATCTTCCAGCAAGGCTACGTCTATACCCTAGCGACGCTTGCAGTTATCGGAGTCTTTTACGCGCTGATTTTCCTCATTTTCAACACGAACACAATCACGCCGCCTGCCTTCGTGGTACTCATCTCGTTCGCCACGTTTGTTTTCCAGCCGATCCGGCGCTGGTTGCAGGAACTGCTCGATCGCTGGGTTTTCTACCGCGACCGGTACGATGCTCGCCTAACCCTGATTGAATTCGCCCGTGAACTCAGTTCTGAAACTGACCAGGACGTGCTGCTTTCTAAGGTGTCCGACCGGCTATTGCGGACGTTGTCCATTCAACAGATCGCTTTTTTTCTGTATGACCAGACGACCGGACAGTTTCGCCTGCATTCTTCGTCACAGAGTTCGTCCCAGAAAGTTCGGCGAACGGCGCTCGCGCAAGATGGCCACCTCGACCTACGGTTCCTGGAAGAAGCGCGAATCGCCCTCGAAGAAAAACCGTATCTGTTTTTTGAACGCACAAAGCATCTGCGCGACATCGTATCGCAATCCTGGCCCGGGTCAGTTCGCGACACCATTGCCGAACTGGACTTCACCTACTATGTCACCTGTAAATCTCGCGGCCGTGTGATCGCTTACTTCGGAGTGAGTCGCACCACCGAAGGCGATTTCTTGTCGAGCGACGATATTGAACTGCTCGTCACACTGTCCAACTACGTCGCGATCGCCATCGAAAATTCCCGTCTTTATACCTCGCTTCAGGATAAAGCGGATGAGTACGAACGCTTGAAGGAATTCAGCGAAAACATCGTCGAGTCTATCAACGTTGGTGTCCTTGCTGTTGATCTCGACGACCGTGTCGAAAGCTGGAATACACAAATTGAGAAGCTGACCGGTATTCCCCGTCATGAGGCATTGCGGCAGCGCTTGTCTGAGCTTTTCCCGGCAGAGTTGTGCCAAAAATTCGATGACGTACGCAGTAATACGGGTGTTCACAACTTCTATAAGGTTGGCCTGCAGGCTCGTGAGCCAGGAGAGCCGGTGTTCCCGGAAACTGCTGCGTTCCCGGTCGCCTACAACGGAATCGGGCTCGCGAAATCTAAACCGAACGTGCACGAGTCGGTCGTCAATATCGCTGTCGCGCCGCTGGTCTCCCGCGAACTGCAGCAAATTGGCCGCCTCATCATCTTCGACAACGTGACGGACCGGGACGAACTGGAACGTCGTCTGGTACAGGCGGACAAATTGAGTTCCATAGGTCTGCTGGCGGCGGGCGTTGCCCACGAAGTAAACACGCCTTTAGCGGTTATTTCGACCTATGCTCAAATGTTGACCAAGCAGGTTGCGGGCGACGAGCAGAAGTCGAAGCTTCTGGAGAAAATTGCCAGGCAGACGTTTCGCGCCAGCGAAATCGTCAACTCGTTGCTCAACTTTTCCCGTACTGCGCCCACGGAATTCATCGAAACCGATCTCAATCGTGTGATCCGTGAAACCGCATCCCTGGTCGAACATCAATTTCAGAAGGTTGGCGTCACCCCGCAAATCAGTTTGGCCGAACACCTGCCGCCCATTCGCGGCAACTCCGGCAAACTCCAGCAAGTGTTTCTGAACCTGTTCATTAACGCTCGCGACGCCATGCAGCCGGGCGGCTCGCTCACGGTACGCACCTGGTCGGAAAGCGGCTTTGCCCATGTGGAGGTTGCCGATACCGGGAGTGGTATCCCGCCCGAACATTTGCAACGCATCTACGATCCCTTTTTTACGACCAAGGGTGCCAAAAAAGGCACGGGTCTTGGGCTCTCCATCTCCTACGGCATCATCCAGGAGCACAACGGCGTCATCGAAGTCGATAGCGCTCTCGGCTGCGGCACGCGCTTTCGCCTGGAGTTCCCAACCCTTTCCCTGCGAACAGCCCGCCAACCCGAGCCGGTCCAAAAGGCGCTCTCGGCTTAATTGAGCACGCAACTTTATCCGTTAAATGTGCGGCGTCTGATACAACGACTATAGTGGGAACCGCCGCTTTTACCGAACACGACCTTCCAACCGACCGCCTCAGCCCTCCCGAACGGCGCCGCATTCTCGTTATCGACGACGAAATCGACATCCGCGAAAGCCTGGAGTTGCTGTTGACGGGCGAAAACTACACCGTTGAACTTGCCGAAAACGCAACTTCCGGCCTGCAAAAGTTCGAGGCAGGCACTTACGACTTGGTGCTGCTCGATTTAATGATGCCAGACCGTTCCGGTATTGAGGTGTTGGCCGACATTCGCCAACGTGATACCGAAATTCCTATCTTCATGCTGACCGCCTATGGATCCGTCGAGATTGCCGTGCGGGCGCTGAAAGCCGGGGCCAATGATTACTTTGCCAAGCCCTGGGACAACGAAAAGCTGCTGATCGAAATCGATCGCATGATTTCCAAGGGGCGGCTGGAGCGCGAGAACACCCAACTGAAGCGCGCCCTGAAGCAACGCTATTCATTCCCCAACATCGTCGGTAAGAGTGAGCGCATGTTGCGCCTTCTCGACCAGGTGACGCAAGTGGCTCCTAGCCGGGCTACCATCCTCATCACGGGCGAGACCGGCACGGGCAAGGAACTGATCGCGAAAGCGATTCATGCCCACTCTGCCCGCGCCGATCACACATTTGTTCCCGTCAACAGTGGTTCCTTGCCGTCGGAACTGCTGGAATCTATCTTGTTTGGACACGTGAAAGGATCGTTTACCGGCGCCGTCGCAAACCGAAAAGGACTGTTTGAGACCGCCAACCGGGGAACTCTCTTCTTCGATGAAATCGGGACCATCACGCCCGAAATTCAAGTCAAGCTCCTTCGTGTTCTCCAGGACCGCGAGTTCATGCCGCTCGGCTCGAATGAAAACATCCGTGTGGACGTCCGTATTATTGCCGCCACAAACGCCGATCTTCGCAAACTCGTCGAGGAAGGGAAGTTCCGCGAGGACTTGTACTATCGGCTCAACGTCATTAATTTGATCTTGCCGTCTTTGCGCGACCGTAAGGAAGATGTGCCGCGTTTGGTGGAACACTTTTTCGCCCGCTACTGCCGTGAAAACGAAAAGTTCCTCAACAAAGACGGGCGCTCTGTTTTGAGTTTTGAGCCGGAAGCAATGCAAATTCTCATGGAGCACAACTGGCCAGGCAACGTTCGTGAGCTCGAAAATGTCGTTGAGCGCGCTGTTGTTTTAAGCACGACATCCTCCGTGCCTACTCATGTCCTGCCCGATCATCTTCAGCAGGCGAGCGGCCTGCGCATCACGCGCGACAGCGAGGGAATGGTCGCCTCCGATGCTTCGCTCTTTGAAATCGTGGCCGATTTCGAGCGTCGTAAGATCATTGAGGCGTTAGAAGGCCTTAATTACAGCCAAACCGAAGCCGCGGAATTGTTGCGCATCCCGCTTTCTACGTTGAATCAAAAGATCAAGCGCTTGAACATCGATGTGAAGCGTCGGGCAGCCCACTAAGCGCCCATTTAATTTCTCCGCCTGCGATATTCTTGACTAGAACAAACCAGTGAAACGCTCAGCCCTGCTTTTCTCATTTTCAATCTTGTATGCCGGGTGCGTTTGGGGACAAAACTCCACGCAACCGCCGACGACTTCCGACCCCCAAGTTGCGAAACTGCAGGCCGAAGTGAAACATCAGCAGGACATGCTGCGTGATTGGCCAGACCTCAGCCGTTATCGCGACGAGAATGCCCGTTTATCGCCGCCAAAGAACGGAAACGATCGTGTCGTGTTCATGGGCGATTCCATCACCGACTTCTGGGGACGCCAGCGCGGCAGTTTCTTCCCTGGAAAGCCGTATCTCAATCGCGGCATCAGCGGCCAGACCACCCCGCAAATGCTCGTCCGGTTCCGTCCCGATGTCGCCAACCTGCAGCCCAAGGTGGTTGTCATTTTGGCTGGTACCAATGACATTGCGGGCAACACTGGTCCCGAAAGCCTCGCCGATATTGAAAATAATCTGTCGTCCATGGCGGACCTCTCTAAAGCCAATAAGATCCGAGTGGTACTGGCTACCGTTATGCCGGTCACCGACGCTATTAAGCCGCAAACCAAGAGGCGTCCGCCAGCCGAAATTATGAAGCTGGACACCTGGATCAAGCAATACGTGGCTCGGAATGGGCTTACCCTGCTGGACTATTATTCCGCCATGGTGGACGATCATGGCATGCTGAAAAAGGATCTAACTTTTGACGGCTTGCACCCCAACGCAGCCGGATACGAGGTGATGGGTCCGCTTGCCGAGAAGGCTATTGCCGAGGCGGAAAGCCGCAATCAGCAATAGCCCTCCTTCGCGTCACCAGGAGGTATAGCCGCCGTCGATCGTGAGTATCGTTCCGGTGCAAAAACTTGAAGCGTCGGAGGCCAGGAATAGCACGGCGGAAGCAATCTCATCAGGCCGTCCATGCCGTCCTAGCGGTGTCATTCGAAGCCATTCTGAGTTCCACTCCGGCTTCATCCGTCCGCCTTCAGTCATGGCGGTTTCAATATAACCAGGAGCCACGGCATTCACCCTGACGTTCGCCGACGCCCACTCGCAGGCCAGCGACTTCGTCAGCATATGCACTGCGGCCTTGCTGAGATTGTAGGGTGCCTGTGGCTGCGGCTTATTCACCACAATTCCCGACATGGAACCAAGGTTCACTACACTCCCCGTTTTCCGCTCGACCATGCTCTTACCAAAGGCGCGGCAACAGTAGAAAACACCGTGAAGGTTGATATCCATCAACTTCTCGTATTCGTCATCCGTGTAGCTGAGAGCGTCAAAATTCCGCGCCATTCCGGCGTTGTTCACCAAAACGTCCACGGGCCCAAACTCGGCTTCCGTCTGCCTAGCAAACCGGTTTACCTCTTCCGGCTTCGTGACATCCAGCGGTCGAAACTCAGCCTGCAACCCCTTCCCTCGCAACTCTTCGGCTGCACGGCGTCCATTGTCTTCGAGTATCTCGGCTATCAGCACCTTCGCGCCGGCTTCCCCGAGCGCCTGGGCAATGGCAAACCCAATGCCGCGTCCGCCGCCTGTGACTATCGCGTTTTTGCCGTCAAGCCGGCACTTCTCCAGGTACATATGGCTCCGGTCAATTAAAGATGAAATTCAGCGCCGATCTGGCGCAGGCACACCCGGTCAGGCGAGGAACCAGCCACGGCCAGCATCCGCTCAATAGGTTCCAGACGTGCTTCCCGCCCTAGCCGGAAGGTTTGGTGATGTACAGGAAGCACGAACTCCGCCCCGGCATCGTTCGCCATTTTCCAGGCTTGCTCTGGATTACAGTGAACATGAATCCAGGGATTGTATGCGCCAATCGGCATCACAGCAAGGTCCACGCGCTTGGACTTGCGCAGAGCTTTAAACGCTTCGGTATAAGCGGTGTCTCCGCCAAACACAATACGTCGCCCACTCACCTCCACCAGGTATCCATTGAAACCTCGATACACATCGCTCCTGATACGCGCTCCCCAATGTTCCACGGGAAAGGCGGTAATTGTGGCGGCTCCTGCTTGCACGGACTCATTCCATCGCAGTTCGTGTGCTTTCGCGTATCGCTTAGGGCGCAGCAGATCGCAGGTTCGATGCGCTGTCACCAAGTTTGTGCGCTTGTCCTCAAGTTGCCGCAAGCTCGGTAGATCGAAGTGATCCATATGCGCATGCGACAGCAGTATCAAATCGATCGGCGGCAGATCTTCCAGCTCGACCGCGGGTTCCACAATGCGTTTGATCCCCACCGTCATCGGACCCATGTTCAGACCGACGCGGCTGCTGAACACCGGGTCGGTCAGGATCGTGAACCCGTCCACTTTCAGCAGAACCGTGCTATGCCCTAACCAGGTGGCATGCAGTCCTGTGTCCGGCCATAATTTCGGCGATGGATGGTACGGAGCGGGAATGCTTTCCTGTGTAATTTCCGTCGACATCTGGCGAAAAAACGCTGGTGCCGCACGTCTCAAAAACGTTACTGGTCCGGCAGCCGTCGACAGGTCCTGAGGCGCGGCATTTTCCAAGCTCACACTGCGTGGACGTCTGTGAATAGTGAAATGATGCACGTTTAGATTTGTCAGCGGGTTTCAAAAATCTTCTGAACAGCAATACGCGCGTCGGGCGGCAGCGGCATAGGCAGCGTCAATTCTTCCCCCACGCGATATTCCCGTTCGCCCTCGGCATCGTGCACCATCACGGTCTGCCGCGCCGGATACACTACCCAAACTGCGAGCGATCCAGCTTTTAGATACAACGATACTTTTCTTTGCATCAGTCCCGGTCTATTACCCGGCGAAAAGACCTCAATTGCAAGCTGAGGACTGCCCAAAGGATAAGCGTTATTTTCCCGCGCCTGCGCCCACCGCTCACGATCAGTCACCAGTACATCCGGTCGCGGCATGCTTTCGTATGTCTCCAAAGCCATGCTCATACCACGCCGAGCAATAAACTCGCTAGACGCCAAGGCATCGTCCAATATGCGCAGCAGCGCGTGGCAAACATCTTCGTGCAAAACCTTGGGCGACGGCGACAAAATAATTTCCCCTTCGATGAGCTCATCATCGAATCCCTCCGGAGCCACGTAATTTAAATATTCAGCCAGGCTGACGTGAATTGCAGCGCTCATGACAACAGTTCCCTTTCAATTGTAAAGGGAAGCCCAATGCGCAGTTTGGGAACTAGCCGCCTGCCTGTGCTCGGCGGCATCAGCTTGCCTGCTACGCTTGGTCGCCTGACTTCTGCTTATCCTGCCCCTGCTCCATCTCCTTCGGAGTAAACCACGGATATAGCATTGGGAGAAGATACAGCGTCAAAATCGTCGCGGTAATCAATCCGCCGATGACTACCGTAGCCAACGGACGTTGCACCTCCGCGCCTCGCGACCGTGAAACCGCCATCGGAATAAAGCCAAGACTCGCCACCAGCGCGGTCATCAATACCGGTCGCAGACGATCTACTGCGCCTTCCTTGATAGCATCCATCATCGCGCGCCCCTTCGCCTTGAGTGCGTCGATATGGCTCACCATCACCACTCCGTTCAGCACTGCAACGCCAAACAGCGCGATGAACCCAATGGACGCCGACAAACTTAAATTCAATCCACGCAGCCAAAGTGCCGCAATACCGCCCACCAGTGCAAACGGCACAATCAGCAGTATCAGCAAGGCCTGCCTTGCATTGCGAAACGTTGCAAACAAAAGCCCGAAGATCATCACGATCGAAACCGGCAGCACGATTAACAGCCGTTGGTTCGCTTCCTTCTCATTCGCGAATTGCCCGCCCCAGTCGAGCGTGTAACCCGGCGGGATCTTCATCCCGCTGGTTACCTTCGCCTGCGCCGCTTTCACAAATCCACCTAAATCTCGACCGCGTACGCTCGCCTCCACGGCCACTCGTCGCCGGGCGTCTTCCCGGTTCACCATCTCCGGCCCTTGCACGGTGCGAAGATCGGCCACTTGCCTCAACTGCACTCGTGCTCCGCCCGGGGCCATCATGTATAGATCGCCCAACTTGTCGATGTCGTCCCGGTAGTTCCTGGGAAGCCGAACCGCGATCCGGAAGCGTTGTTCCCCTTCCACCATTTCGGAAACCTGCTTGCCGCCCAGCATCGTCTCTATCAGTTCCTGAACATCCGAGACATTCAGCCCGTAGCGATCCAGTTGCGTGCGGTTGATCTTCACGTTCAGTTCGGCAATTCCCATGGAACTGTCTTTCTGTACCTCGGATGCGCCCCGTACACTGGAAATCAAGGCCACCGCCTGTGTCCCCAACCGGTCCAGCGTATATAGATCCGGGCCGAATATCTTCAGTGCAAGATCGCCGCGAATTCCTGTCACCACTTCGTCCATGCGCATCTCCATCGGTTGCGTGAACACAAATGCCGCGCCGGGAATTTCATTATTCAACCGCTTGGAGAGCTGGTCGATGAGCTCATCTTTCGATTGGCAACATTTCCACGTGTTTTTCGGCGCAAGCATCAGATACGAGTCCGTCTCTTCCACGCCCATGGCCTCGGTCGCAAAATCAGGCCGTCCCAGTTTGCTGACCACATTCTTTACCTCGGGAAAGCTGCGGAGAACCTTCTCGATTCGCTCTCCCAAATAAATCGACTCATCGAGCGATATCCCCGGTAGCTTGCGCGAAGTGCACACAATTTCCACTTCGTCCAGCTTGGGCATAAACTCGGTTCCAATAAACTTCAGTGAGACGATTGCACCCGCCACCAGCGCCGCAGCCGTTGCCAAAATCGGCCACCTGTGTCGTAGCGCCCATTCCAGCGATCGCAGATAGCGCTTCCGCAGCCGCGAAAACCAGTTCTCCTTATTCTTCTTCTTTCGCGCCTGCAACTGCTTCTTGCTCAGCACAAAGCTCGATATCGTGGGTATCGCAAATAGCGCGAGCAGCAGAGAACCGGTTAGCGCCGAACAAACTGTCACCGCCATTGGATGAAACATGCGCCCTTCCAGCCCTTGCAGCGTGAATATCGGCATGTAAACAGCAATAATGATCAGGACCCCAAACGTGACCGGCTTCGCCATCTCATGTACGGCCGGCCGGATCCGTTCCACCATCGACTTCCCGTTTTCCTCCTCGCTCTCGTTCTCCATCCGGTGAATAAAGTTTTCCACCATCACCACCGAACCGTCCACAATCATTCCGAAATCCAGCGCCCCCAGGCTCATCAGGTTCGCCGAAACGCCAAACAGCATCATTCCCAAAAATCCAAACAACAGTGCGAGCGGAATGACGGACGCCACAATCAACGCCGCGCGCCAGTTGCCTAGAAAAACAAGCAAAACGCAAACCACCAGCACGCCAGCTTCAAACAGATTGTGTTCAATTGTGCGTATGGCATCGTCGATCACTCTGCTTTGGTCATAAAAAGGCGTGATGTGTACGCCAGGCGGCAGCTTCATCTGCTGAATATGCTGCTTCACGTCCTGAATAATCTGTCGGCTGTTGGTGCCCTTGAGCGTGATCACCATCCCGCACACCGATTCACCCTTCCCGTCACGCATGATTGCGCCTTGTCTGGGGTAGGGAAGCGTCTCAATCTTAGCCAGATCCCGCAGCAGTACTGGAACGCCATTATGGGACAAAACAACAATGCGGCCCAGGTCATTCACATCGGTCGTTCGGCCCAACCCGCGAATGTTGTACTGCTCCTCATTGTGTTCAATGAATCCGCCTCCGAAGTTGGCGTTGTTATCCGCCACGCGTTGCACCACATCATGTACCGTCAGTCCGTAACGGCGCAGCATCAGCGGGTCCACTTCCACCGTGTATTGTTTCGTGTAACCGCCCCAGGAGTTGACCTCGCTCACCCCCGGTATTTTTCGCAGGTCATACCGTATGTCCCAATCGAGAAGGGTCTTCAACTGCATCAGTCCCCAACGCGGACCACCCTGCAATGTGAACTGATATACCTCGCCGAACGCCGTAATCATCGGGTTCATCACCGGCTGAACGCCTGGCGGCATGCGCCCACGCACCTCTCCCAAACGCTCATTCACCAATTGCCGCGCCAGGTATAACTGCATGGAATCATCGAAGACGATCGTAACCATCGAAAGTCCCAGTTTCGAAACCGATCGCACTATCTGCAGCTTAGGCATCCCAAGCATCGATGTTTCCACCGGAAATGTCACAAGTTGTTCCACTTCCACCGGCGACATCCCCGGCGCTTCGGCGGTCACTACCACCTGGACGTTCGTGAGGTCTGGATACGCCTCGATATTCAGGTGCAGCATCGTGTAGATGCCCCCCACCAGTAGGCCCAGCATTAGAATGAGTACCAACCACCGGTTGTTAAGAAAGAAATCAAGCATGGTGAATCGCGCTACTGGCCAATTTGAGACTTCAGCATTTCCGACTTCACAACAAAGCTCCCCTGTGTGACAACGGCATCGCCCGCGCGCAACCCGTCGATGATCTCGGCTTGCCCATGCATCCTACGTGCAATCTCCACCGGCTGCGCTTCGAATGTATCGGCTGCCTTCCGCACAAATACCATCGATCCGCCGTTGATGTTCTGTATTGCCATCTCCGGTACAAACAGTGCCTCGTGCGACTTCCCGTTATTGATCTCGGCGGTCGCGTACATCTCCGGCCGCAGCTTTACTTGTGGATTCGGAAGATAAATGCGCACCTGAAGGGTTCTGGTCTGCGGGTCGAACTGCGCTCCCAGGCGAGTTACCTGCCCGCGAAATATCTGGTCCGGATATGCTTGGCTGGTCACTTGTACTGTATCGCCCACACGCACCCTTTCAATATCGGTTTCATTCACCGAAGCCATCATCCAGACGCTCGTAAGGTCCGACACGGTATACACTTCCATCCCTGGATCGACCACCGTCCCAAGCGTTACCTTTCGGTCCACCACCGTCCCATTAATTGGCGAGATCACCGGCACTTGTTCCGTCGTCTCGTTGATGTGGCCCAACTGCGATTTCGGCAGGCCCAAAATATCGCTCAAATGCTCTGCTTCCTTGTAAACCGAAATCTGCGCGTTATGAAGATCGGTCTGTGCGCTACGCAGGTCCGATTGGGCCTTCTCTACCTCCTGCGGCGCAGCGCTCTTCAGGATAAACAGCCGTTGCATCCGGTCTCGCATACGGCGTTGATAATCCACCATCTGCTGTTGCCGTTGCACCTCCTGTTGCGCGCTTTCATAGGCGGCCCTGGTGTCATGCACATCATGGCTATGCATCCGCGCCAGCACCTCGCCCTTATCCGCGGAATCGCCTATGTTGGCCCGCAGCTCCGTGATTCGTCCCGATGTGTAAACGCCGATGTGCACCGTCTTCTCTTCGTCCATCACAATCTGGCCCGCGGCGGTCAGGTACTCCGGCACCCTTTGGGGCGTTAGTGTGACCGTCTGAATGTTTACGCGCCGCTGGGCGTCCGGATTGATCTTTACTTGGCTGCTCACGCTGCTGCCCGACTGCTTTTGTTGTCCCCCGCTGGACTGTCCCCCGCCTGATTGCCCGCTGCTGGATTGGGATGACCCGCCCGTGCCGCCCTTGTCTTCACCGCCGCCGCCATTCCCGCAACCGGCCAGAACCAGCACCGCACAAACGGCTAACGCCCAACGCAGTCCCCTCATTCCGCTCACTTGTCCGTTCCTTCGCCGCTGGCAAACTGCAGATTCACAATGCTCTGCTGCAAGTTCACCAGAGCCTGTGAATACTGCATTTCGACGTCGATGCGGTTCCGTTCCGCATCCAGCAATCGTAAAAGCGAGATGCCTCCCTCACGAAAAGCAGCTCGCGCCAACCGGTCCGTTTCCTCGGCGCGCGACTGCGTCGCCGGCAGAGTGTCCAATAGTTTCCGCTCATCCTGGTAGCCGCGCACCGCGCTGGCCACATCGGCCTTCACCCCAGCCTCGGTAGCGGCCAAATTGGACTGCGCGATATGCAACTGTCCTTGCGCGGCGGCGATGTTCCCCTGGTTTCTGTTGCGGAACGGCAAGTCCACCTGGACGGCCGCATATAAGGTATCGAGCCCCACATCGCGCTTGTAGCCCAGAAATCCCTCCGGGTCGGGCTTCGCATCCGCATGTTGCAACTTGATATTTGCTTGCGCTTCCGTCACCGCTTCCTTTGCAATCTCCATCTCCGGTCTTGCCTCCAATACATGCGCCAGTTCGGGAAGCACCACCGCGCGCGGCTTGGCCAGTGAATCTTCCAGTACTGTCGGCGGAAAGTCGCTCTTGCCTATGGCTCGGTAGAGTTCCACTATCGCTTGATCCGCCTCTCTGGTTGCCGTCATCAGTTGCATTTGCACACGGTCCCGTTCCAGTTCAATTCGCATCAGGTCGGTTTCCGCCATCACTCCTTGTTGCACCCGGTTACGACTGTAGTTCACGTCATCCTCATACGTCCGGAGGCTTTGCTGTAAAAGGTCTCGCAGTCTTACCGCTCCCGCCGCCGTCCAATACGCACCGCTCACCCGCGCGCGGATCTGCCGGCGCAAAAGCTCCTGCTCGAACTCTGTCCGATGCACACCCGCCGTCGCCACATCCACCCGCCGCGCCCGCTTGCCTGCCACCTCGAACGTCTGTCCGATAAACGCGTAATCTTCGGTGTAATCTGGGAACGAGCCAGGATGCCCTTCCCAGAACCGGGCGTCTTCCGACTGCACCGCCAGTCGTGGATTCGGCCCCAATCCCGCCTGCACCCGCATACCTTTGGCGTCTTCAATACGCCCCTGCGCCACGCCTAGTTGCGGATTCGTCGACAGCGCCTGCTGCACCGCTGACTCTAGTGTCAGTTGAACTTGCGCCGCACACGGGACGACCAATAATAAAAGAGGCAGAATGAACTTCAAGTGAATGGGATTTCGAAAGGAACGCACTGGGTTGATAATCTGGCGCAGACCTCCCCAGTATCGTCCAGAGATCATAAACGCAAGATAAATTGCAGAACAGACCTAGGAACCGTGCGAATTTTGCGGAAGAATACTTGTAGTGCGTCTATTGCTGGTAGAGGACGAAGCCGACACTGCTGCCATGTTGGCTAAAGGCCTGCGCGAGCGTGCTTACGCTGTCGATCTCGCGACCGACGGCAACACAGGCATCGAAAAGGCCTCGGTCAACCCGTACGATCTCATTCTGCTCGACGTCATGCTTCCCGGGCTCAACGGCTTCGAGATCTGCCAGCAGTTGCGCGCCGCCGGTTTGTCCGTTCCCATCCTGATGCTCACCGCGCTCGACGAGATCGCCAGCCGCATCGAAGGACTGGACCGGGGAGCCGACGATTACCTTGCGAAGCCTTTCCACTTCGGTGAATTGTTAGCGCGTATTCGTGCTCTTCTGCGCCGCGGGCCACGGCTGGTTCAACCCATACTGAAAGTCGGCAATCTCGAAGTGGATACCCGCTCCCGCCAGGTGTCACGAAGCGGCCGATCCATCGCGATGACCTCGAAGGAATACGCCTTGCTGGAGTGCCTCGCCCGCGACGCAGGCAAGGTAATGGGGCGTCAGGAAATTTCCGAGCATGTCTGGGAAGAAGATTACGACCCGTTCTCCAACTTAATCGAAGTCTACATCCAGCGCGTTCGCCGGAAGATCGACACTCCCGGAGAAACGCCGCTCATTCACACCCGCCGCGGCGAGGGCTATTGGATTACTCTCGACGAGAACACTCAGGAAGGGAACGAACAATGATCGAATCGGCGCGCCTGCGAGTTACGCTTCCATACACCCTCCTTTTCGCGGCCATTGTTTTGGTCTCCGCTACAGGCATTTACTGGCTCATTCGTAACAACGCCTATTGGCGCCTGGATGAAACGCTCCAGTCCACTTCCGATGTCGCCACGCTCTCCCTGTTCCACGAAATACAAGAGCATCGAGGAGAGGGGAAACAGTCCGGAGAATCCGCGCTCCGAGAAGTGTTGCGCACTATGTACCAGAACTCCTTCCCGCAGGAGCAAATCCTGATCCGCGATGGCGGACGCCTGATCGCGTATAAAAAAAATCTAGGCCGGCCGCAATCCGATTTGCGAAAGGTCACACTCAAACCCGGTCGCCGTCATGCGGACATTCTCGACCTCCGAATTGCGGCAAAACAGGTCTACGTGCCGGAAGCGAACACCGCATACACCATCGTCGTCAGTACTTGGCGCGGTGACGTCAGCAACGATCTTGCATCGGTGCTGCGTGCTCTCGCCATCACGATCTCTAGCGCCCTGCTTCTCGCGTTGCTTGGAGGCTACATCCTGGCCAAGCGTACTCTCGCGCCGCTCCGGGCGATGGCTGTAACCGTAGACGCCATTACGTCAAACAATCTCGACCTCCGCGTGGCCATCGTCAATCCCAATGACGAACTGGGCCAACTCGCCCGCTGTTTCAATCATCTTCTGAACCGCCTGCAACTTGCATTTACGCAGCAACGCCAGTTCATGGCCGATGCCTCCCACGAACTGCGGACTCCCATCACCTCGGCGCTCACCGCCGCGCAGGTCACCTCAAGCGGTTCAACCCGCACGGAAGAAGAATTCCGCGAAGCGCTCGCCATTATCGAAGAGCAAATGCTCCGTCTACGCCGGATTGTCAATAACATGTTTCTTCTCGCCCAAGCCGATGCTCACGCGCTCGAACATCATCGGAAAACTGTCTATCTCGATGAAATTGCGTCGGAAGCCTGCCGCGCTGTCCGTTTTGTGGCCGAAAGCAAGGGCCTGCGCCTAAACCTCGCCAATTTGCGCGAATTGCGCTGCACTGGCGACAGCGGACTCCTGCGGCAGGCTTTGCTAATACTCCTCGACAACGCCTGCAAATACACTCCCGCTGGCGGGTCCATCTTCGTGGAATTGAGCGCAACGCCTGAAACCTGCATCTTGCGTATATCGGACTCCGGCGGCGGCATCCCCGAATGGGCGCAGGAGCGTATCTTCGAACGCTTCTATCGTGTGGATAAATCCCGTTCCCGTTCAGGCATGGATCATGGCGGAGCCGGCCTCGGCCTGCCCATCGCCCGTTGGATCGCCGAACTCCACGGCGGAACGGTCTATCTGGAATCTTCGACCTCCAACGGCAGCGTCTTCGTCGTTAAACTCCCTCGAGCACCAGAATCTTCCGCAGGCCTTGATGCCGATTCCGAAGCGTTAGGCTCGTCCCACGTATTGTTACCTGGGTCTTGATAACGTAGTTACACGGATGTTGCTGACCATCACCGCGGCTATCTCTGGAGACGACCTCGGCTATTTACTCCATAAAAATCCTGCTCGGCTGCATTCCTTCGAGCTGCCGTTCGGCAACGCCCATGTCTTCTATCCTGAACTCAGCGAAGAGCAATCCCAGGCCGCTCTGCTGCTCGATATCGATCCCATCGGTCTGGTTCGCCGTCGCTCCCCGAATGCTGAAAGCACCTTGCTCGGCCAATACGTCAACGACCGTCCATACGTCGCGTCCTCGCTGCTTAGCGTTGCCCTGACCCGCGTCTTCGGCTCTGCCATGAGCGGCCGCAGCAAGGAGCGTCAGGAACTCGCCGACGCGCCTATCAATTTGGAAGCCCAACTCCCCGCCGTCCCATGCCGCGACGGCGAATCCTTTCTGCACCGGCTCTTCGAGCCCCTCGGTTACCGCGCCTCCGCGCACCGGCACCCGCTCGACGGGCATTTCCCTGAGTGGGGAGAAAGCCCTTACTTCGCCCTTCATCTCCAGGCAAACATCCGACTTGCCGATCTTCTGACGCACCTCTACGTCCTGATTCCTGTCCTCGATGCCGATAAGCACTATTGGGTAGGCGACGATGAAGTTGAAAAGCTTCTGCGCCGTGGCGAAGGCTGGCTCAACAACCACCCGGAGCGCGACACCATCACGCGCCGCTACCTCAAGAATGATCGCCGTCTCACCCATGCCGCTCTGTCCCGCCTCACCGAGGACGAAGACCCCGACGAAGAAACGAAGCAATCGGAGCACGCCGGCGAAGAACGCGCTATCGAAAGACCGCTGCTCCTCGCGCAACAACGCATCGACGCGGTCCTGTCCGCGCTTCGCTCGCAAAGCGCAAAGTCTGTCCTCGACCTCGGCTGCGGCGAAGGCCGTCTGCTCGAAGCGCTCTTGAAGGATGCCATCTTCGAACGCGTCGCCGGCATGGACGTCTCCTGGCGCGCTCTCGAAATCGCCCAGCGCCGCTTAGAACTGGATCGCCTTCCGCCCACGCAGCGAAAGCGCATCGAGCTCATTCACGGCTCGCTCCTTTATCGCGATAAACGCCTCTCCGGCTATGACGCCGCAACCGTCGTCGAGGTTATCGAGCATCTCGATCCACCCCGCCTGGCCGCCTTCGAGCGCGTCATCTTCGAACATGCCCAACCTATGTCCGTCATCATCACTACCCCGAACGCCGAATACAACGCGCTTTTCCCCAGCCTTCCCGCCAACACATTCCGCCATAAGGACCACCGCTTTGAGTGGACCCGCGCCGAATTCCAATCCTGGGCCAGCACCGTCTCCGGACGCCACAGCTACTCCGTCCAGTTCCACCCCATCGGTCCGGAAGATTCCGACGTCGGCGCTCCCACCCAAATGGGGGTTTTCACCCGTTGACCATCACGCTTCCCGAACTCTCGCTCGTTCTCCTCATCGGCCCATCCGCCTGCGGTAAATCGACCTTCGCGCGAAAGCACTTCAAGCCCACGGAGGTTCTCTCTTCCGATTACTGCCGAGGCCTCGTCTCCGACGATGAGAACGACCAATCCGCCACCAAGCCCGCCTTCGAGGTCCTGCGCTTCATCGCGGCAAAACGCTTGGCCGCCGGTCGCCTCACCGTCGTCGACGCCACCAACGTGCAACGTGAATCGCGCAAGCCGCTCCTGGAACTCGCCCGCGAGTATCACGTCATCCCCGTCGCCATCGTCTTCGATCTCCCGGAAAACATCTGCATCGAACGCAACCACACCCGCACCGACCGCGACTTCGGCCCTCACGTCATTCACACGCAAAGAAAAGACCTCCTCCGTAACCTGCGTCATCTCCAGCGCGATGGCTTCCGCTACATTCACACCCTCCACAGCCCCAGCGAAGTGGACGAGGCCCAAATCGTACGCCAGCCGCTCTGGAACAACCGCAAGGACGACCACGGCCCCTTCGACATCATCGGTGACGTTCACGGCTGTTTCGACGAACTGACCGCACTGCTAACGAAACTCGGCTACATCATTCACAAAGATGGTAACAATTTCACGGTCTCGCCTCCCGAAAACCGCAAAGCCGTCTTTGTCGGCGATCTCGTGGATCGCGGCCCCAATATCCCCGGCGTTCTTCGCCTCGTTATGGAAATGGTGCAGTCCGGAGCCGCCCTCTCCGTTCCCGGCAACCATGACATCAAACTCCTTCGCAAACTACGCGGCCGCGATGTCCAACTCACACACGGACTCGCCGATTCGCTCCAGCAACTGGAAAAAGAACCGCCTGTCTTTCGTGATCAGGTAGCGTCCTTTCTGGATGGCCTGGCGAGTCACTATGTCTTCGATGGCGGCAAGCTCGTCGTCGCCCACGCCGGATTGAAAGAAGAACTACAAGGCCGCGGCTCGGCAGTGGTGCGCGATTTCGCACTGTACGGAGAAACCACCGGCGAGACCGATGAACTCGGCCTTCCCGTGCGGTTGCACTGGGCCGCGGATTATCGCGGCCGCGCCAACGTCGTCTACGGTCACACGCCCGTTGCGCAACCCGAGTGGTTCAACCGCACCATCAACATCGATACTGGCTGCCTCTTCGGCGGAACCCTGACCGCCCTCCGTTATCCCGAAAAAGAGTTGGTTTCGGTACAGGCTTACTGTACCTACTACGAACCGGCCCGACCCTTTCTGCCCGCTGCGGAAACCACGCCTGAACCCGGCTCGCGGCATCGCCCTGACGACCTGCTCGACATCGGCGATGTCTCCGGTAAGCGCATCATCGAAACACGTTTTCACCACGCAGTCACCATCCGCGAGGAAAATGCCACGGCTGCCATCGAAGCCATCAGCCGGTTTGCCGTCGATCCCAAGTGGCTTATCTATTTACCGCCCACCATGTCGCCGCCCGAGACCAGCCGCCGTGAAGGCTTTCTCGAATACCCGGAAGAGGCGTTCGCTTATTACCGCCGCCAAGGAGTGCCCACCGTCATCTGCGAGCAAAAACACATGGGTTCCCGCGCCATTGTCGTCGTGTGCCGCAATGAGGGCGTTGTGCGTGCCCGCTTCGGTATTCCTGGCGATGCAGTCGGTATTTGCTACACCCGCACCGGACGTCGCTTCTTTTCAGACGATGCTTTGGAGCGGGAATTCCTCTCGGCTCTCACCGAAGCGCTCACCACCTCCGGCCTCTGGGACGAACTGCAAACCGATTGGGTCTGCCTCGATTGCGAACTCATGCCCTGGTCGCAAAAAGCGCAGGAGCTCCTCGAAAAACAATATGCCTCCACCGGTTCTGCCGCGCGAGCTTCTCTCACGGCCGCCATCTCGACGCTGGAGACTGCTCAACAGCGTAATCCTGAAAGCGTGCCCATTCTCGATCGGTACCGCCGACGTCTCGCCGACGTCCAGCTTTACTTGGATGCCTACCGCCGCTACTGCTGGCCGGTCCACGGCCTTGCCGATCTCCGCCTCGCACCCTTTCACCTGCTCGCCTCCGAAGGCAACGTGTACGCCGATAAAGACCACCTTTGGCACATGAACACGCTCGCCCGCCTCTGCGCAGCCGCGCCTACGCTGCTGGTGCCCACGCCTTTCCGCACGGTCGATCTATCGGACACCCGCAGCGAAAGCGAAGCAATTCAGTGGTGGGAAGAAATCACCGCTGCTGGCGGCGAAGGTATGGTGGTCAAGCCGTTGCAGTTCCTGCTACGCGGAAAGCGCGGTCTCGCCCAACCTGCGGTCAAATGCCGCGGCCGCGAATATCTCCGCATCATCTATGGACCCGAGTACACGGAAACGCATCGCCTCAACCGCCTGCGCGAACGCAGTGTTGCCTCGAAACGATCCCTAGCACTCCGTGAATTTGCCCTCGGCCTCGAAGCCCTCGAACGCTTTATTCACCGCGAACCTCTCTACCGCATTCACGAGTGTGTCTTTGGCGTTCTGGCCCTCGAAAGCGAACCCGTTGATCCCCGTCTATAGAGCGTAGGGGAATGCGATCAATTCCCGCACCGGCCCACCATCTCCCGGCAAAACTCTCTCGCCTGCGCGTGCTTCAATCGCGTTAGCGCCTCATGCACCCGCAACGCGTAGGTTCGCTCCAGCCTGTTCCATTCTGTAAAGGTAATTTTTTGCGCATGGACATCACGTAGCACTCCCTCACGCTCATTCACTAATTTCTGCCACTCCTCGTGAAGCAACTCCAAGCCCGTCAAGCCCATAACCTAATTGTTGACGAGGCAGGCAGGAACAAACAATACCGGACGTGCCTGTTCGGTCCGGTGAAGCAAGTCCCGCCTGTACTGTCGATGGCATTACGGCCTATCTCTATGCACCAGCAAGCGATAGTACTGGTCTAACCTGAAACCGCTAATACCGGAAGACGACCGAATAGATCGGCCCATGCAAGTGCGCGAAAATACCGCTCGGAGTCTGGCTGGTGCTGTGAATGTCCGCCACCACCGCCCGGTATCCCGCCTCAATCGCAAAATGACCCAGATTGATGCCGCCGTTTCCCCCGCCCTCGACATAATGCCCATAGCTCCCAAACCCCATGCCGCGCGCTTCCCCGTTAATCTCGATAATGGGATGATGCGGAATCGGAAACACACGGAACTCCACTCCGGTCAGCGGTAGCCCTACGGTCTCGGTTTTGCTGTACGTGTCGCTCACACCGCCCAGCAAAGAATTCGTATTCGCCTGCACCCGTCCCGCCGCGCTCAAATACGCGCCCCCCACCGAAAACCCCAAATGGCCCATAGGCCTGCTGATCACGTCATATTGATACCCGGCGAAGAGATAGTTCAACTCCGCCGACGAACTGACAGTGGCATTCACCGGGTACTGCCGTCCCCGGAATAAAAACGTTTGATCGACGGAGTTATACCCACTCAGCCGAAACGGCGTTCCTTCCACCACAATCCGATGCCTCCGCCCCGGCTTCACCACCAATTTCCCATAAAATGTCGGCTGGTTCTGCCCGACGGCCAGCTCATGCACCAAATCGAACGACGTGCCGTCGATCAGTAATTGCCCGGACGCATTTACCGTCCAGGCCGCGCCCGTTACCTCAATCTTGAAATTCTCTGGATCATCATCCGCGGCCAACAACGTCCCGCACCAAAAAACAGACAAAGCGCACAACAACAAGGCGCTGCCTAAGAAGTTTCTATAATTGTTTACCAACAACTTTTATTTCCTGAAAAGAAGAAAAATTTCTTCAAAAGCAACTATTTACTAAGAAGAACACCTCAAGGTAGTGCGCTTCAACAGAAAAGGTTATCAGCCGCTATAAAGTATTTAGAACGGCGTCCTGAATCGAAACTATGCGCGAAGCCATCCTCTCCGGACAGTACAATGCCGCCTTATGTCGCGCTCTCTGTCTTTATCGCCATTTGCGCATCCTATACCGCGCTCAATCTCGCCATCCAGACGACCGCCGCGCTCGGAAGAACGCGCACTCTCTGGCTCACCGGCGGAATCTTCTCTATGGGGCTCGGAATCTGGGCTATGCACTATATCGGCATGCTCGCCTTCTATCTCCCCGTTCCTGTGGACTACGACTTGCCGACAGTCCTTGCGTCACTATGTGCCGCCTTTGTCGCCTCCGGTGTAGTCCTCTATATCATTAGTCGTCCTCGCCTCAGCTTCGGCAGCCTTGCTTTGGGAAGCTTGTTAATGGCCTCCGGCATCTTTGCTATGCACTACATCGGGATGGCCGCCATGCGCCTTCCCGCCATCCTTCATTACAATCTATGAACTGTTGCGCTATCCGCCCTTATCGCCGTTGCTGTGTCATCCGTCGCCCTGTGGATCGTCTTCAGTCTGCGCACCGAAGAAAATGGCTCCCCATGGATTCGCCCGGCCAGTGCCATAGTGATGGGATTCGCGATCGCTAGCATGCACTACACCGAAATGGCGGCGGTATGCTTCCACCATGCTAGTACGCTGTGTAATGACTGGGATGCCGTAAGCATCTCTGCTTTCGGAACTGCCGGTATTGCCGCTCTGACGTTTCCCGTTCTCACGGTAGTGGCCCTTCTTACCGGTTTTGTCAATAAAAAATTCGCGCTGCAGGAACGTAATCTTCAACTGCGCGACCAGGAGAACCGTCTCCTCTTCGAGAACAATGTGGCCGCAGTCTGCCGCCTGAGCTTCGACGGACGCGTGCTAGCCGCCAATTCACATTTTCTAGCCTATCTCGGATATGGCCATGAAAATGAAATTTTTGGCATGGACATCCGGGATCACTATTACAGTTTGGAGGAATAGTCGGAGATTTACACGCAGCTCAAAGAGCAAAAGAGAATATGCGGCTGGCAAGTTCAATATAAAAACAAGCACGGAGAAGTACGCTGGAAACTGGTCAATTATTCGCTTGTAGAGAAAACCGGCGAGTCACCGGAGATCTTTGCCATCAGCATGGACATTTCCGGCCTAAAACAAGCTCAGGAAGACGTAAAGGCGAAGGAAAAAGCTGAATCTGCCAGCGAAGCAAAAACACAATTCGTGGCCAACATGAGCCATGAACTCCGGACGCCCCTCAACGCTATCCGCGGTCTCACCGGTCTAGTCCTGGATGGCGACGTTTCGGAAGAACACCGCGACTTCCTCAACATTGTGAAGAACTCCGGCGAAAACCTGCTGCAGATTATTAATGACGTGCTCGATTTCTCGAAGATCGAAGCGCGGCATTTGGAACTGAACCACGAAGAGTTTTCACTGCGTAAGCTGGTCCTCGAAACGGTGGAATCTTTATCGGTCATCGTGCGTGGCAAGTGCGTGAACCTGTATGTCGATCTCCCCGATTCCTTGCCTTCCATCTTCATCGGGCGACCCTCTTCGCCTACGCCAGATTCTCGTGAACCTCCTCGGTAACGCGATCAAGTTTACAGAGGCGGGTGAAGTGGCGATTAGTATTGAAAATATCGCGGAATCTTCAGAAGGCCTAAGCGTCAGCTTCTCCGTCCGCGACACGGGAATCGGCATTCCTGCTGGCAAGTTTCATTCCATCTTCGACTCTTTTTCCCAAGCCGACGGCCCCCACCACTCGCCGCTTCCGTCATTCGGCCCATGCGCGCTGCACACGCCTATAAAATCGAGGGCGACAGCCGATTCGGCTATTCTGCGCCAGTATGATTGGTCTTAGGAGACGTTTCGATGGCGACGCAGTTAGTTAATCCACCAATCAGTGAAGTTCCACCCGGCGAAAATTCTGAATTATACGAGTGCATCGATGGGGAGTGGAAGAGGAAGCAATCTGTGGGAAGAAGAAAACACTCCGCCATCGAAATGGCGCTGTTGACATTGCTAAAACCTTTTCAGGCGTCGCAGGGAGGCTATGTCAGTCACGAGTGGACTATCTTAAACGGCCGGGAGAAGGTGATTCCTGATGTGACCTTTTCTTTTCCGGATTACAAGGAGGACAGAGGCTATCTAGTTGCTCCGGCGTGGCTGGTTGGAGACTTCGTCGGAGGACCAGCGCCTATCTTCCCTGTTCAAGAAATGCCGCGAGCAATACCACCCTTCGGGAACGCCGTATTGCTGGATCATCGATTCCGAGGAAGAGGTCGGTTACGAATGTCATCAGGACATGGGCGGCGCGATCCGGCTTGTGGATGAGTTAACCGCTGGGCCGGAGGTCAAGATCTCTGTAACGGACATCTTCAAATTGATTTAGGCCGCGGCGCGCCGGGTCAGTTTCAGCTCTACCAAGAGAATGCCGCCAACAATGAGGACACCCCCAAACACCGAGGACCATTTCAGTATTTCCCCACCGGCAACTACGGCCGTGAGGAAAGCAAAAACGGGCTCAAGCGCAAAAATCAGGGCTGTACGAGTGGCGGTCGTATACTGCTGGGCCCAGGTTTGAAGAGCGAACGCAAGAGCCGTGGCGAAAACGCCAGTAAGGGCGATACCAAACAGAACGTTCGGCGTCCAGCGAGCGACCCGCGGTTCAAAGCACAGCATTACTGACGAGAGAACGGCTGCGCACAGAATTTGACCCACCGCGACAGCCTCGAATCGCTCGCGCTGGGAGAAGTAGCCGAGCGTCAGCAAATGAAAGGCGAACGCAACGGCGCAGGCTATCGTGAGCAGATCGCCCCGATTAAGATGGAACCGTTGGTTAAGAGCGGGAAGCGTGAGCAGAATCATTCCGGTGCTGGCGATGCCGATGCCTGCCATTTCCGCGATTCGTGGCCAACGGCGATACAGCAGTGCGCTTAGCAATGGAACAAGCACTATATAAAGGCCGGTGAGGAAACCTGAGTTGCCGGCTGAAGTGTATTGGAGTCCAAGGGTCTGCAGAATGTAGCCGAGCCACAGAAACACGCCCGCCGCAGCTCCTCCGCGCAGGCCTCGCCACACCGCGTGCCGCCCGGCTTTGAGGAACGCTGGAGCAAAGATAAACAGCATGCAAAGCGCAGCCAGCCAGAATCGCAGCGCCAGGAAATAAACGGGCGAGATTTCGGCGATCGCGTTCTTGACCACCACAAAAGTAGTGCCCCAGACAAACGCCACCACAAAAAGAGCAGAATCGGCTTTCCAGCGCGCCGGAATGGATGTGGCGTGCCGATGCGTCACAACGACGGTGTCACAACCGGCCGCCCACGGCCTTCCGCGAGCGCCGCAACCAGCATCAGAATGCGGCGTAGGCCAACTTCGCGGCCTTCTGGCTGATACCACTCGTGCGGAGTATGCGCCCCTCCACCAGCGCCACCGGTTCCGATAGAAATAGCAGGCAGACCAAGTGAAAGCGGAATGTTGGCATCGGTGGAGGCGCAGTCGACACGCGATCGAATATTTAGGTGCGAATCGATCGCCTGGATCGTAATGAGTAGCGGAGAGTTGGCGGGCAGTTTCCCTCCCGGACGCGCGCCCAGCTCTTTAATCTTGGCAGTCAGACGAACATTGCGGGCGTTGCGGTTCTCACGCTCGAGAGCCTGCTCAACCGTGGTCGTGAGAAGCGCCGAGAGGTCTTCCAAAATGGAAGGCTCTTCCGACCGAAGATCGAGCTTGGCAAGCGCGCTCGCCGGGATGGAATTGACGCTCGCGCCGCCTTCGATGATGCCGAAATTGTAGGAGCAGCGGCCTTTGCGAAGAGCAAGGGACTGCTCACGGGCCGAATTGGTGAATCCGGTGATGATGTTCCCGAGCGCATGGACGGGATTCGGAGTGCCGTAGTCATTCCAGCTATGGCCCCCCGGCCCGGAGAACGTAATTTCAAAACGGCGGCTGGAAAGTGCCTGCGTGGTGACGTGTTCCACTGAAGGACCGTCGAGAACAACGATTGCCGGCGTTCCCAGAAGATCGGCGGAGGAGCGGCAGAGATAACGCATGCCGCTCAGGTTTCCCTCGCCCTCTTCGCCGACATTGGCTACCAGCAGCACCGAGCCGGCAAGCGCGTGAAGCGCCGGAATCTCGGCAAGTAGACGACCTAACGCAAGAATCGCCGCCAGCCCGCAGCCGTTGTCCGAGGTACCCGGGCCAATCAGCCGGCCGTCGGGCGCAAAGAAGACGTCTTCGGGGCGCGTAGGCGCCAGTACGGTATCAAGGTGAGCTGAAAGAATCACCGGCGGTTCTGAATGCGGACTGCCGAAAGATGCAAGCACATTGCCAGCGCGGTCGAGCCGAGCGTTCCAACCGAGGGATCCGAGACGCTGCCGGAACCAATCTGCACGGGCCTGCTCAAAGAATGTCGGAGCCGGAACGCGACACAGCTCCAGTTGTTGCTCGTCGATCCATGGGCGTTCCTTAATAAACCAGCGTTGCGTGTCCGCAAGTGAACCTCCTGCGCCAAGCTGGGCAATGGAGCGGGGAGTGAATGGTCGAGGCGCGACTTGCGGCAGCGTCTTCGGTTCGGTCGCCAATTTTCAGTTTACTTGGCTGAGCGCGAAACTTGAAGCTAGACCACGGGAATCGTCTCCGGAGTAGCGCGGATCTTGCCACTATCGAAGTGGTGAGCAAATTGGCGTGTCGCAGCGCCCAGAGCAAGTAGGCTATTCCCTACGGACATTTGTTCGGTGATCTCCTCGGCGCCCGAGAGGCCTGGACGAATCACTGTGGAGACCTCCAGCTTCCGGCGCGTCTCTTCCACCAGCTTGACAAAGCGAGTGTCGACCTCACGAGAGTCGAAGCGAAGAATCTCCATCAGGCACCCATACTGCGGGTCGCTATAGGGCGGAATGGTTTCGCTGTTCGCGCAAAGACTTTTTCCGCCGATACGCCGCAGAATGGTTGCCGACCGGTGGCGGATGGTGGCGGTGCAGGAGGAGATGCAGCCGCCGACCATTTGTCCCCAGGCATAGGAGGCCAGCAGCGTTTCCACTGCTGCTTTGGTGCAGCGGTAGCCCGCGGCAATCGCCCATCCTCCTAGTTCCGCATATCCGATCTTCGCCCGCCGAGCCTCGGCTAGCTCCTCCTCCACAGCAACGCGAAGCTTCGCACCCCAAACAGGATCTTTCGCGATGGAGGAGTGCATCAGGCGAAGTCGGTCAACTGAAACCGTATTCTCATGCAGAAATAGACGGAGGCAGGCGACGGCGTTTTCTTGTTCATCCACCAGTAGGAAATGCCAGCTTTCTTCATCGCCATCCATCCAGAACCGGCCGTTCCCATCGATCTGCCACGGCTCAATGGCGCCGTCTTCTAAATAGGCCTGTGCGCGTAGACGCTGCAGAGAGGAGAGGTAATGCAGGTGTAATTCTGCGTCCGCCGAGATGGAAGCATTGGAGACAAGCGGTCCCGCTTGAGCAGGAGCCAGTAGTTGTACCCGATATCCAGTTTGTCCCATAAGCAGAAGAAGCGATGTGACGACAGCCTTTCGCTGAATGAGTAAATTTTCAGAGAGTTTGGCGCTTAGCTATCGAGTAAGTTGCCAAAAACCCTTAAAATTATCGAGTGATTAAGGCATTGAGAGGTTAGGAGTTTCCTTGCTACTTCCTATGACTGGGCGTATGCTTCCACCAGCGGGCAGGCAAGGGCGAAGAAATATCCGGCTAGGTACTAGTACGGATCATCCGGTTTAGGCTCCGTTACCGTACCCTCTACATGGAGGGCACTGTGTACCGACGCCTTAGTTCTTTTCTTCTCTTCGCATTTTTGCCTGCGTGTCTGTGGGCCGTGACGCCGGAAACCAGCTTCACGGTTCGGAATCAACTACAAGCTCCCGGAGCGATGTTGCCCGCCGGCACCTATACTTTGTCCCTTGAAGAAAATATTCTTCATGACCGGGCAATCATTCGGCTGACCGGTGACGCCGGAGGGGTGAATACGCTTTTGCTGGCGGTCCCGAATGCCACGCTGGGTCACCAGCAGGCCGGAATTGTGGATTGGAAGACGCCGGCAGGCTCCCAGAAGGTATTGCGTGGGTGGGTGTTGCCGGGCAGGGAAGAGGCGCTGGAGTTTGCTTATCCAAAGGAGACTGCGGCTAAGTTGGCCAATGAGGTAAACGGACCGGTGTTGGCCGTGGATCCGGTTTCGGACAAACTTCCGCCGCTTCCGTCTATGACGCAGGATGACATGAAGGTTGTTCATCTATGGTTACTTGCGGTCCATAAGATGGGGCCGAATGCCAGCGGCAAATTGTCGGCCATCGCTTATAAGCCGGTAGGGACAGCGGAGATGGCGTCGAATAGGCCCGCTCAATCGCGTCTTCCCCGTACAGCGGGAGGCCAGTATCAATGGATGCTGGTGGGGTTGTCGCTTCTCATTGCCTCATTCCTGCTGAGGATTGCCAGAAGTAGTACAACGAAACGCGACTAGGTGTTTTTCCGATTTAATTCTTTTCGGTGGGGTATTGTCACTCATGTGTGCCGCTGCTGCAGTTTTACCGTTTGAAACCAGCCCCGGGGAAGGCGCTGTCCAAATTGCCCCGGGGCTTCTGGAGGAGATACGCGATCGCGTTTTAGACGGATACGCGGCGGCTCCTCACGGCGGAGTGGAATTGGGATTTGTGCTCTTCGGCCGCAGTGGAGACGACGGAGTAGCGGTTGAGCATTTCCGGCAGATTCCTTGCGACCACTTGCTCAGCCCGCGATTTTTGCTTTCCCCGGAAGAGGAGAACCACTTTCCGGAGTGGCTGAATACTCTTTCCATCGATCCTCAACTGCAGGGGGCAGAGCCGGTGGGGTGGGGTTGTTCCCATCACCGAAGCGATTTTGCCTTGCTTGACCGTGAGATCGTCTTCCATCATCGCTATTTCTCGCACGGAAACCAAGTCGTGATGGTAGTAAAGCCGCAAAGCATGCAGGCGGTTCTGGCTGGCATCTTTCTGCCTGATCGGCATGGTGCGCTGCATACAGGGAGTCCCTCTATCCATTTGCGGTCGGCGGTGCTGGATTCGGCCGCCAATAGAGAATTGAAATCCGCCGGTGAGCGCGCGCCGCAGGTGGTGCAAGCACCAGAAATCAGAGAACAGGCGCGGCGTCCTGACGTGGAGCAAAAGATGAAGTTGGTTCACGGGCATAAAAGGCATTTTCGATTCCCTCGTTGGTGGATTGGTGTACCGGCGGCACTCACTTTGCTGGCCGCCCTCCTCGCTATTGGGTTTACAGGGGAATTTCGCTCGGCCGGTGCAGTGCCCACGTCTACATCGCTTTCAGTTGCCATTCGCCCGCAAGCCACCGATCTCGTGTTCACTTGGAAAGGGAGCATCGGCCATGTAAAATCAGCCAAGATAGAGGTTCTGGATGGAACGGCTAGCTCGACCTTCGATGTCACCACAAACTTTCAACCTGCTGGCGTGTTTGTGTTTCCTCACAAGACCGGAAATGTGCAGGCTGTCCTGACGGTGCGCACGGACGCTGGAACAATCGTGCGAAGCACTGGATTCGTCGACGGACGAATGAGCGCGGACGATCAGAACGCTGTTCAGGTGGCGTCCGAACACGATGCAGCAGCACGGCTGGACGCCACTAATCGCCGATTGACAGCTTTAGTAACGGCCCTTCAATCGCGCCGGGAACAGCGCGGCAAATGAAAGTTCAAGGCTGCACGAGAATTTTGCAAGACGTTCTGGCCCTGGCTGGCGCAGTCTTGCTGATTGCCTCGTTTGCTAATGTGTGCGAAGGCTGGCTGTTTCAATGGCGCCCGCAGATGTTCACAACTGTTCCTCGAAGCGTAATAGCTTCTCCGCAGGTTTCCGCGAATGCCGGCACGGTCCCACCTTTGCATACGCTGGTTCTTCCGGACCACTCGCCCACTGAACTGCAGGTTGTAGGCCGGTTTGAGATACCCCGGTTGCATGTCTCCACTCTCGTGGTGGAAGGCGACAGCGAGCAGGCGTTGCGGCTTGGCATTGGACACGTTTCCGGTTCAGCTTTGGCTGGCCGAGAGGGAAACACCGTGTTGGCGGCTCACCGGGACACCTTCTTCCGCTGTCTGCGAAATATCAAAATCGGCGATGAAGTTGCTTTCGATATGGCCGGAGAGCCGAACCGTTACCGGATCACTCGCACGCGGATTGTTCCCCCAACCGACGTGAGCGTAATGAAAAACTCTGGCACTGCGCAGCTAACACTGATCACCTGCTATCCATTCGGATTCATTGGAAGCGCGCCCCGGCGGCTCGTGGTAGAAGCAACGCCCATCTTTAAGACAGCCGCGATTACCAATTAGCTTTCCGGGCTCGTTCGAGGACGGCAAGGGTTTAAAGTCCAGCAGTCCCCTGACCCTCGCGTACTGAAGCAACATGACCGTTTTCCCATCCACAATTTCACGCCCCCGATCATTTCCATCGCCCGTTTCACACGCGATCTGCTCAACACAATGGAAACACTCGGCGATTCGTGGGCCAACACCACCACTCACACCGGGAAGATGATCATGACGGTCTTTACCGGGTTTCGGTCGACGAAATAGTCCATGCCCAGACGTTCCGCCTGGCTGATTCTATTTGCCGCTGTTATGGCTCTCGCGACCATCGTCTATTTCAACCGAGAGCGCTTGTTGCGCACCGCGATTGCCTACCGCGTCTATCATGCGCACATATTCACTCCACCACCACCCAGCCCCGGCGAGTCCCGCTTCCACCGCATCAAGTCGGACGCTCAATTCTATTGGGATTTTGCTGAAATCCCTATCGCCCGCGAGAAGCGCCTCAAACAGGTTGATCCCGTCTTGCGGCCCCTTGTGAAACAGATCACTCGTGCCCAGGCTGCCGGAGAAGACATGCAGTACTCGATGCATATCTATCGCGAGATTCGCTGGCTACTAAATTTCACGCCGGATCTCAACGCCACTTGGACCGAAGTTGCCGCCCTGCGCCGAAGTCTGTCTGACCGCGAAAAACAAAAACTCGCGGCCGAGCAGCAGTCCGATGGAAGTTGGACCTTCGGAATCGACAGCTGGTATCTGAAGCTCTACTATTCCGTCGAACGGACCGAGCAATGCGCCGGACATCCCAAGTATCCGCTGATGTTTCTTGATCGCATCAACTCGCCGCAAAAGCTCACGGCTCAACTCGATTCCGATCTACACGACGATTTCACGAGGACCGGTGTCTTCAACCGCGAAGAGCTCGACGAGACGTTTTCCGCGCTCGCCCGTTTACTGATCAAAAACAAACGAACGAGCTGCTACGCCTTTCATCCCGAGCTCGGGGAAGCCCTGCGCACTTTTGTGAACCATTGGCAAAATCCTGCTACTGGATGCTGGGGCCAGTGGCTAGTCGACCGGCAGGGAAGGATTTGGAAAATGGACGACATGGGGATGACCTTCCACGTTGTCTCGGACCTGCACGGCCAAGTGAGGCATCTGGACCAGGTTGCGAAGCGGTTGTTGCAACTTGAAGACGTTAATTTCCCCGCCGGCATCCGCTTCAATGGCCACTACGAGAACCACCTGAACGCCGACGCGGCGATCATTCTTCGATATGCTTGGCCCACACTCGATGTTGCCACTCGTGAACGCGCGCGCCGCGAACTCTCTCGCATGCTCACCTGGTCCCTGACGGAGTCTCTCCAAGCAAATGGCTCCTTCAAGGTGAGCGACCTGGACGATACCACTAGCGACGCCTACGAATACGGGGTATGGTTTTTGGACGAGGTGGGGTACTTCAATAAGCAGAAGCGATTTTGGACCGAACAGGAGTTTCCGAACGCGCAGGCCGTCCGCGCCCGCATCGCCGCTAGATTGAAAGCCACAGGGCTGAGCGACCCCTCATTGAAGGGAACCTACGACACGCTCGAGGCCGCCCAATGAGGGGTGTCCAATGACTGCGATAATCATCAGCGAAATGCCGCCCGTGCATAACAGTTGACGCGGTTAGCACCGACAACGCGTGCAGCGTGCTCGTGCCTATGCTCGAAGAGCTCTTCGCATGGAATTCGATAAAAATTCGCGTGCTCTTCGAATCGCGGAGCTTGGCACTTCAGGAATGGGACAAAGTTCAAACCGACACCATCACGTTGTGCAGCACGGAAACGGACGGCTTCGCCACTGATCGTTAATTAGGCGGACCCGCGAAACTCCGCCGTTCTCTTAGCTATCACTTCAATCTCGATTTTCATTCGCAAATCCGACAATCCAGCGGCGATCATGGTCGCCGCCGGACGGATCTCGCCAAAGTACCTTCGCAAAACCGGCCAGCACGCTTCGAAGTCGTCGCGGTCTGGAACAACGTAGCATACCCTCACCACATCCTCCAACCGGGCATTCGCCTGCGCAAGCGCAGCCTCGATGTTCTTGAAACATTGCTCCACCTGCTCTACCACGCTCTCCGGTATCGTCATCGTCGCGTAGTTGAATCCAGTGGTACCGGAGACAAAGACCCAGTCCCCGTCAACAACGGCTCGCGAATAGCCGATGTCGTGTTCGAACGAAGAACCGGATGAGATAAGCTGCCGCATCAATTTACTTCCCCAAATGCTTGTCGAAAAACCCAGCCATAATCCGGTCCGCTTCTTTCGATTCCGGAAGGTTGGGATCGTTCCAGAAGGCGTGCGGGAGAGCTTCGAAAACCACCAACTGCGCATCATCCCCCGCGCGGAGGAATGCCCGATGAAGAATGGTTGTACCGCTCAGCAGCAGATCTCGTGTGCTGGTGATGAAGAGCGTGGGCGGCATTCCTTGCAGATCGGCAAAGAGGGGCGAGAGGACGGGATCCTTCAAATCCGTGGAGCGCGCGTACCCGCTGGGAGGCGGCGTACTCCCCGGTACCGTCAGCGATCCGGATAAGCCGTTCAGCGCAAACAGCGCTTGCGAATCGCCGACCCGGCTGAAGTCGCCCATACCGGAGAAGACGCCGAGCGCGGCGGGAAGGGGCATCCCGAGTTGCCGCAATTTTACGGCTACTTCGCCCGTGAGAATCGCGCCGGCTGAAGTTCCGTAAAGACTAATATTTTGCGGCTTATAAGTTTTCAAAAGCTGTTTGTAAACCGCAACGGTGTCCTCCACCGCGGCTGGAAACGGATGTTCCGGCGCAAGACGATAGAGCACCGCGATCACCTTCGTCTGCGTCAAGTTCGCGATCGGAATGGTTTCGGTGAGCGAGCCGGAATCCGAGTTGAAACCTCCCCCATGCACATTGATGAGCACACGGTCGCGCTTATCGGGGGGCGTTGTAAGCGGCGTAATAATGCGAACCGGTATGCCCGCGATGGTTCCGCCCGCGACGTTCGCCGGATAGAGCGCGCGTGATTTCTCTCCCGCCCCCGCCTGCCACTTGTCCGTCTTGGCGCGGCGTTCCGCCAGCGTCTCGGGTTTCGAGGCATCCGAAACCTGCCTACCCAACGTCCTTTGCGCCTCCGGACTGATCGTCCTGGGTACCGGAACAACGCGCGTGACATGGGCCGTTCCGTTCCGGTCGATATAGCTGGAATCGCCGGGCGGTGCGGAAGAGGGAATCTGCTGCGCGAAGGCGAGCGCGGCAAGACACGTTGCGGTACCGGCAACTCCTGAAACGAGCCGTAAAAAGTTCATGAACCCAGGATTATATCCTCCACTGAAAATCAATAAATACTGCGCTATTCGGAGGCGAGCAGGTGGGTGGTGACCGGTGGCTGCAAGGATCTGTGAAAGTGTTTGACGAACTCTTCGATTTCGCGGTCGGCCACGGTGACGCGTTCATGCTGGCGAAGATGCTCGGCCCAGTTTTCAACCAGAAAGCTCTCGACATGGCGGTTCAGCGCGGCTGCATCCTGAAAAATACCCCAGCGGATAGCGCCGTCGCGAAGACGGATACGGCCGAGCGCATGCATCGCAGCGGAAAATTCTTCGTGCCGCAAGGGATCTATGTCATATTCGATCTGCACCAGTACGGGACCGCGTTCGGGATCGGGCGGAGTTTGAAACACGGGCTCGGGCCAATGCGTAGAGTGCGTCACGTCGCTCTCCGCGCCCAAACGGATGGGAAAGCGCCGGGCGAGCAGAAGGCTGGCGAGCGAGGTCATTCCAGCCGCCAATAGACTGGCGCGCGTGCCATACCGTTCGGCGACGACGCCCCACAACATGCTGGAAAGCGCCATGCCCCCTTGAAACACAAGCAAATACGCGGCAAGCGCCCGGGCACGTACCCAGGCGGGTAGAACCGTCTGTGCCGCGACATTGAAGCTGGACATTTCTGTCACCCAAGCCACTCCTCCGGCTAGCATTGCGATCGCGGCGAGCGGAAAGTAATCGAGCCAGCCGAGCAGAGCCGTCACTAAACCCCACAGCGCAGCGGAAAAGACCAGCAGTTGATCCGGTGAGAAGCGCAGCCGGAATTTAGCAAGCAGCAAAGCGCCAACCATCGAGCCCACCCCGAGACAACCCAAAAGAATCCCATAGCCGGTCGCGGTGCTATGTAAATCCGACTGAGCAAAGGTAGGGAGAATAGCCCAGATAGCGCTGCCGCCGATAATAAACGTTCCAGACCGAATGAGGACGGCGCGAATGCCGGGGGAGTAGCGGACGTAACGCAATCCGGCCCAAGTGGCGGAGACAATGCTTTCGTTCACTGTGGTGCTTTGCTGTTTAGGCGATTGCTTCCAGAGGAATAGAACGATAATCACGCCCACGAAAGACAGGGCATTCAGAAGAAATACCGATCCCGGATTAAAAGCAGCAAGGAGGAATCCACCGATTGCCGGACCTACGGCCCGCGCGAGATTGAAGCCGACCGAGTTCAACGAAATGGCCTGCGGCAGATCGCGGCGAGGCACGATTTCGGGAAGCATGGCCTGCCAAGCCGGATTGTTCAATGTGGAGCCGATGCCCAGCGCAAACGTGGTGAGCAGCAGCACAATAGGCGAGGCCTTGCCAATAAATGTAAGCCACCCGAGCAGGCCCGCCGCAATAGCCATGAAGGCCTGAGTAAAGATAAGAAGGCGCCGGCGGTCGAAGAGATCGGCCGCCGCTCCCGCGGGAATGCCGATGAGGAAAACAGGCAAGCTGGTCGCGGTCTGGACCAGCGCAACATAAAGCGGCGACGAATTAAGCTCCGTCATCAGCCATCCGGCACCCACGTTTTGCATCCAGGTTCCGATGTTGGAGGCGAGCGAAGCGATCCAAAGAGCCCGGAATACGGAGTTAGCGAGCGGAGCCCAAGGATGAGGGTTTTCCTGAACGCGCTGATCTTCACGCAAGGGCTGGGCGGTAGCGGACATGGAGAGAGTGAACGGCCCGGAAAGCCAAATTTTACTGTAGCCCGTAGAGGCGAATTCTCTCAGGAATGTCCGGGTAGCCGGGAGCTTATCTCTTATAGGGTAGGGCACTGACGAACACGAACGGTGATATTAGATGCGACCTGCATAATGCTGGCTGCCTTCTCCGCCAATACGCGGGAGTCAGGAGGATTTCCCCAACTTTTTGAGAGCTATTCAGAAACGGTGCCACTCTTGTTCAAACAAAGCTTAATGCTTTGAACAATAATGTACATAGGCATTTGCAAACGTCTGGCGCTTCTTACCACACTTGCGATCACCGCGCCAACACTGTATCGTGCCGCAAACTATGCTCCTCACCCAAGCAAAGACATCCTGGTTGGAGTTTCCAACTCTCAGAGTGGCACGTCCAGCTCTCTTGGAAGAGAATTGACCGCCGGGTCCCAAGCCTATTTCGATGTCGTGAATGCCAGCGGTGGCATCAACGGCCGGCCCATCCGCATGATCGTAAAGGATGATCACTACGAACCTGAACCGGCCGTGAGCAACACTAACGACCTGATTACGCGTGAGCACGCCTTGTTCCTCTTCGACTATGTCGGCACGCCGACGTTGACTCGGGTTCTACCGTTGTTGCGGTTCTATGATGCCGAACAGATAGTCAATGTAGCCCCCATGACCGGAGCCGAGCCGCAGCGCCAGCCGCCTTACAGCAGGTATGTCTTCAATATCCGCGCTTCCTACAGCGAAGAAGCAACCGCACTTGTCGAATACTTATATGCGCGAGGATGCAGGCGTTTTGGTTTCCTCGGTCAAGCAGATGCGTATGGAAAGAGCGGTGAGGTGGCCGTCGGAAACGCCCTGAGCCGTTATGGGTTGTCGATCGTGAGCAGCGTCTGGTACCGGCGCGGCGCAATGTTTCGCTCCAACTCGACAATGGAGGCCCAAGTCGAAGTCCTGCGCCGCAGCAACGCGGACGCTGTCATCGCGTTCGGAGTTTACGGCCCTTCGGCTCGCTTCATCCAGGAGGCCCGCATCGCAGGGTGGACTGTTCCTATTGCAAATGTGAGCTTTGTCGATGCTGACATACTGTTATCCAAGCTGCGCGAGTACTCAAACGAATCCCAAATCGACTTCACGGCCAATCTTGTCAACAGCGAGGTAGTTCCTTCGCCCGACGAGTCGCCCAGCCACTTAGCGCGTGATTTCCGGAAGCATGTCCCTCCTGCCGCGCGAAACTATATTGGGCTCGAAGGCTGGTTGAATGCTGCGGTAGCCACCGAAGCATTAAGACGCTGTGCCAGGCAGCCTTCCCGCGCCGCTCTTCTGCGCGCGTTGGAATCGCTCCGCGACTGGGATCCAGGTCTCGGCGTAAAGCTTGCCTTTTCTCCCGAAGTGCATCAAGCCCTGCACACCGTCTGGATCACCGCCTCAAAGCAAGGCAGGTGGATCCCTGTTGGCGAACTCGTGAACGGTCGATATGAAGAGTCTTCTCGGTAAACTCGCCTTACTGCAGATCGCGGCCGCGCTACTCGTCAGCAGTCTTCTTTATGAAGTGGTCGATCGCGAACTGACCAAGCAACTTACATCCCAGTTTGTTGACCATGGATTGGTAGTCGCAGCGCAGTTGGCTAAGTCGGTCCAGCCCGCGATCATTGCGCACGATCAAGTCTCCGTTCAGTCGGAACTCGACGAAGTAGTGAATATACCGGACGTCGAGTGGGCCTACGCATCCACACCGGGCGGCAAAGTGCTCGCTCATACTTTTGTCCCCACCCTGCCGTCATGGGCTGTCCGTCTTGCCGCCGAACCGCGTTCGGAGACGAAGCATTTCTCCGTCCCTGAACTCGGGCCATCCGTGCTCGTCTTTTCGCACCCTGTTCTCAAAGGAATAGTTGGAACAGTTTACATCGGGTTCAGCCGTGGAACTCTGATCCACGCCGTTCATCGAACCGAAGCTGTCGTCTTGGGTGGCATTCTGAGCGTTATGCTATTAGTAACGGTTATCCTGGGACTTTTCCTTAAGCGCATCGTACAACCGTTAAAAGCTCTTACAGCAGCCGCCGTTGCATTCCGAAGTGACTCCACTCGCGACATCCCGTTGCCCGTCGCTGGCGATGAAATTGGAGTGCTAACGAGCGCGTTCGGTGCCATGGTCGTTGATGTGCGTGAACACCACCGGCTGCTGGAGAATCGGGTCCAGCAGCGCACACAGGAATTGACGGAAGCCAATATCGCTTTGGCCTCCCAAATAACAGAGCGCAAGCGAGCCGAGCGCAACACCGCCCGTCTTAACCGGGCACTTCGTGTCCTGAGCCGCTGCAATCAGGCCTTGATCCACGAAGACCACGAGCCAAAACTGCTCGACGCCGTTTGTCGCATCATTGTTGAAATCGGTGAGTACCGTATGGCATGGGTCGGCTATTGCGCATCGGATGGTGGAAAATCCGTAGCTCCAGTGGCTAGCGCGGGTTTTGTGGAATCCTATCTCGACGGGCTGCGAGTGTCCTGGGATGAGTCTGATCTAGGACAGGGCCCCATGGGCAACACCATCCGGACGGGTACTCCAAACATTATCCGCGACATCGCCAACGATGACAACTTCGTCCCCTGGCGCGAACCGGCACTCACCCGTGGGTTCAAATCGGCAATCTGCCTTCCGCTCTTGGACGGACGCAAGGCCTTCGGAGGGCTCACCATTTTTGCTGCGCAGTCTCAGGCCTTCGACGCAGAAGAAGCGGAGCTTTTGAGTGAGCTCGCAGCGAATCTCGCCTATGGCATCCTTGCACTGCGAACACGCGAGCGGGCCAATTACATGGCGGAACAGTTAGTTTTAGCAAAGGAAGCAGCCGAAAGTGCCAGCCGCGCCAAGAGTGAGTTCCTTGCCAATATGAGCCACGAGATTCGAACGCCCATGAACGGGATTATAGGGATGACCGACCTCGTGCTTGACACCGATCTGAACGACGAACAACGGGAAGGGCTGGAAATAATCAAGTACTCGGCCGATTCCTTGTTGACCATCCTCAATGACATTCTCGACTTCTCAAAGATTGAAGCCGGAAAGCTGAGCCTGGAGCGCGTCGAATTCAACCTCAGGGCCGAACTCGACAAAGCTCTACGTCCGATGGCTTTTCGGGCAACGCAAAAGGGATTGTATTTCTCTGTTCAGATCTCGGATGCCGTGCCGGACTTGCTGCTGGGTGATATCACTCGACTCAGTCAAGTACTGAACAACCTGCTTTCCAACTCGATCAAATTCACAACTTTTGGCGACGTCGCTCTGCTGCTCCAATTGCACGCAAAAGAGGCTGACCGCGTTCATCTGCAGTTCACGGTGCGCGACACCGGCATTGGCATCTCGCGCGAAAAGCAGCAGCTCATCTTCCAGCCCTTTGCCCAGGAGGATGCCTCCACCACGCGGAAATATGGCGGCACAGGCCTCGGTTTGAGCATTTGCAACTGTATCGTTGAACTAATGCACGGAACGCTCTGGGTCGAGAGCCAGCCCGGCGTGGGAAGCGAATTCCACTTCACCTCCATTTTCGATCTGCCGAAACCCGCAACTCGACCCGTGCACGTCGAAGCGCAACTCGCTCACTTGTAGCTCACCTCGCAACGGCCTCGCTCGCCCGCCTTTAGGTAATATCGAAGAGCAGAACCTCGCTCCTCTCAGAGTTTTCGCCCGTTACGCTCAGGCGTTCTTCCATGCTGAGCGCCGCCGCGTCGCCGCTCTGCAGTTCTTTGCCGTTCACGGTGACCGCGCCTTCGATAACCTGCAGCCACGCGTGCCGCTCGGACCCTAAATCGTACGCGACCGTGTCTCCTTTCGCTAGCTCGGCCACGGAAACTCGTGCGTCTTGGTTGATGCGCGCCACCCCGTCGCCGCCCTGCGGGCCGGCCAGCAGTTTCCATCTCCCCTGCTTCTCCTCTGGCGAAAATCCGATCTGCTCGTAGCTGGCCGGAGTGCCAGTGGTGGCGGGCTCGATCCATATCTGAAGCAGATGCACCGGTTCGCTTGCCGATGCGTTAAACTCGCTGTGCATAATGCCGGTGCCCGCCGACATGCGTTGAATTTCGTTTGGCCCGAGGACTTCCTGATGGCCCATGCTGTCCTTATGAGCCAGCGAACCCCTCAGGACGTAGGTGAGAATCTCCATGTCGCGATGCCCGTGTGAGCCAAAGCCCCGGCCAGAGGCGATGCGGTCTTCGTTGATCACGCGAAGACTTCGAAATCCCATGTGGTCCGGATCGTAGTAATTAGCGAACGAAAATGTGTGATACGTATCCAGCCAGCCATGATTGGCATGACCGCGTTCTTTACTCTTACGAATTGTAATCATTTTCCATCTCCTTCTTTTAAGTTGGTTTTGGCCGCAAATAAGCCAAGCTTTTTCAAAGGGCCATAAAGCGCCTGGATTTCCCGGTCATCCAGAACAGACGTGACGGCCTCCAGTTCCTCGGCGTGCTTTTCGAAGGCCGACTTGGCGACGCCCCGGCCTTCCTCCGTAAGTTGGAGGCACCGCGCCCGCCTGTCTTTTGCGGTAGCAGTACGAATAACCAGCCCCTTCTTTTCGACACGATCAATGGCGGCCGTCATCGACCCGCTGGCCAGTAGAACCTTCGACTGAATCTCTGAAATCGTCAGCGGCCCTTTATGCAATAGAACTTCGAGAACCATGAAGTCACTCATGCAAAGTCCTGCTTCGGCGATGCCGTGCTCCACCAGCAAGCTCAGCGCCCGGTGGCACTTGGCAAGAACGATCCAGAGCTTGGGCGCGTTCATGCGCGTACTGCTCATTACTACTTGGCGCCTTGCGGTGTCATAGACAACTGCCGGTCAGCCGAGACGGCTCCAGCCCCTTTCGCCATCAACAGAAAGAAGCCGTGTGCAAAAAAAACCGCGCCGAATATCAGTCGAAGCACCGCGAGGGCATAGCTATCTTCCGCGGCCGTTAACTTACGAGACATTCTGCATCTCTCCTCTTCAGCTCTTAAGCCTGCTGGTGAGATGAAGTATCCTGCTATAAAGATTCCTTAAGTAAGGATAAAATCGTCCGGTTAGAAAGCGCTATCGTGGAGCCGTCGGTGAGGAACTCTTAAAGCTAGAATTATGGAATTTTGAGCACCAGAAATTTTTATCCTTGTAACGGGTAACGGCAATGCCATGACCCGGCTAACAGATCTCACTGTGGCAAGCCGCATATTTTCTCGTCACACTGCAACGTTCGGATGAATGGTGTCGTGCAAAGAGGGATATACTGAGGAAAGTTTCCCGCAGATAGCATATATATGAATACGTACGCGAAGTTTGGGATCTTAATGGCCCTGATTATCGGGTCCTTAGTGTGGCTTGCCGTGGGTGGGGTGAGAGAGACGAAAACCTACTATAAGACGATTTCAGAGCTCCAGCAGCTAGGTACGTCAGCCGAGGGTCAGCGCGTGCGTGTGGGCGGCGACGTGGAGCCGGGCTCCATCGTGAAAGCCGGAACGGGAGTCAATTTTGTGCTTCATCAGGGCGGCAAAACGCTGAACGTGGTGTATTCGGGAACGGACCCGCTGCCCGATACCTTCAAAGACAACGCGCAAGCTCTAGCCGACGGGCGGCTGGATGCAAATGGCGTTTTCGAGGCCCAAAAAATTCAAGCCAAATGCGCGTCTAAATATGGAGCCAAGCCTCCGCAGCGCAGTCTTTCCCATCAGACTGCGGCGGCTACCACGGCCAGCGGCATGGCTTCCCGGTCATAGTCTTGCCTAAAATGTCTTGCCCAAAATAGTTTTGCGCACAAAGGAGCGCTTTTAGCTAACGATGGAAAACATCGGCGCATTATCGATTCTTCTTGCCTTCTGTCTCGCGGTCTTCGCCGTCGCGTCCTCGCTGGCCGGCAAGTATGGCCGGCGTCCTTTTCTGGTCATCAGCGCGGAGCGGGCCGTTTATGCTACCTGGATACTGTTAACAGTCGCTTCGGGAATCCTGGTGTATGCACTGATGACCGGTGACTTCCGGCTGGCCTATGTGGAAGCGCATAGCAACAAGGCCATGCCGATGGTCTATAAGTTCACGGCATGGTGGGGCGGTCAAGAAGGTTCACTGCTGCTATGGAGTTGGCTTTTGGCAACCTATTCCAGCATTGCTGTCTTCACAAACCGCCGCAAATTCCGCGAAATGATGCCGATTGTCGTGGCCGTGCTCATGACCGTGGAGGCGTTCTTCGTCAGCATGATCACGTTCGTCGCTAGCCCCTTCAACGTTTGGATGCTGGGTAAAGGCATCATCGACGTGGGCGACGGGCAAGGATTGAATCCGCTGCTGCAGTGGTGGACGATGGCGATCCATCCACCATTCCTGTATCTCGGGTATGTGGGCTTCACGGTCCCGTTTGCGTTTGCGATGGGGTCGCTGTTGACCAGGCAGCCGGGCGAGGCTTGGATTCATACAACACGGCGCTGGGCGATAGTGACTTGGCTGTTTCAGAGTACGGGCATCTTGCTCGGCATGGGCTGGGCCTACACCGTGCTCGGTTGGGGCGGCTATTGGGGTTGGGATCCGGTAGAGAACGCGTCCTTAATGCCGTGGATTACCGCGACGGCCTTTCTGCATTCCGTGATGATGCAGGAGAAAAAAGGCATGATGAAGGTCTGGAACATGGTGCTGGTCTCGGCCACATTCCTCCTGAGTATTCTGGGAACGACATTAACCCGAACCGGGCTGGTGTCCTCCGTTCATGCCTTTGCGCAATCTCCCGTGAAGCCGTACTTCACCACGTTTCTGATCACGGCCACCATACTAACCGCCTTGGCCATCATCCGCAACCTTCCCTATCTGCGAAGCGAAGTGAAGCTGGAAAGCGTTGTTTCTCGCGAGTCGAGTTTTCTGTTCAATAACCTGATCCTGCTTGCAAGCTGTTTCGCGGTCCTGTGGGGTACGCTGTTCCCCGTCATCATGGAAGCCCTAAGTGGGGAGAAAGAGACCATCGATGCGCCCTACTACAACCGCGTGAACATTCCGATTGCGTTATTCCTGCTGTTTTTAACCGGCGTAGGGCCGCTGATCGCATGGCGGAAGAGCTCCATCAGTAGTTTGAAGCGGGCCTTCCTCGTTCCCACCGTGATTGGCGCTCTGGTGATCGCCGGTCTGGCGATCGCTGGCATGCGAAATCCCGCGCCGCTGATTTCGTTCGGTTTGTGCGCGTTTGTTTTGTCATCGATCCTCGGCGAGTTCTGGAAGGGTTCGCGGGCGATCCAGGCAAAAGAGGGGCTGATGCTGCCGAAAGCTGCCTTCCAACTCACGTGGCGCAATACGCGCCGCTACGGCGGCTACTTGGTGCATATCGCCATTGTGTTCATGTTCATCGGGTTTACCGGAAGCGCCTTCAATTTACATGAAACCCGGAACCTCGGTTTGGGGCAAAGTGCCCAATTCGGGCCTGAAGCTGCTGAGCGCAAATAGCGGCGAGACGCCGAATTACGAGGTAAGTCATGCGGTTCTGCAAGTTTCAAAGAACGGACAAGTCATCGATCAACTCGCGCCGGAAGTGCGCTTCTACAAAGCGAGCCAGCAACAGAGCACGACCGTCGGCATTCGCAGGCGTTTAAATGAAGACCTCTACGTCGTCTTCTCGGGCGTGCTGCCCGATCAAAGCAAAGCGATCTTTCAGTTCTACCTGAATCCGCTCGTGTCATGGATTTGGATTGGATACTATGTGCTCTTAACGGGAACGATCATTTGCCTGATCCCGAGCAAAGTGCGCCTGCAATACGCACGGACGGAGGTGGTGGGGATTGCCCAAACGCATGCGCCCATTCACTCATAGACGGTCCGTGAATTTGAAACTCGTCGCGGCGTTTTTGCTCGCCATCGGTGTCTTGATAGCGCAAGATACCTCGACGGCGTACATGGGTCCCAAAGTGCTCCGCGTGGGAGAAAAGCTCTCCTGCCGTTGTGGAGGCTGCCGCAACACGGTCGGCAGTTGCCCGATGTTGCATTGCGAATATTCCGATCCCATGCGGCATCGCATCGCGAAGATGCAATCGCAAGGAATGGGCGACCAGGCGATCGTCAACACTATCGTCCGCGAGCAGGGCATCGTAGCGCTATCGACGCCCACCGGTGAAGGCTGGGGATTGTTCACCTGGATAATGCCGGGTATTGCCGCCCTGATCGGCTTCTTCATCTATTCCGCATACGTAAAGCGCAATCAAAGGAAGACGCCGGCATCACTGTCCCCGATTGATCAGGAAGTGCTGGAGCGCTTTCATGAGCAGATTGATCGCGAGCTAGAGGACGATCCCGAAACTTCGACAGGACATTTGGATAAGCGGAAATGACGCTTGTGTTCGCGGCGCTCTTGATTGTTGGCGTCTTCGTTTTTACCCTTTTTATACGACAGAAAGACATTCCGGAGCCACTGCCGGTCTCGCCTGTTCAGTACCTGGAAGACCGCAAACAGGCGATCTACGAAAACCTGCGTGATCTGCAGTTTGAGTACCGGCTCGGCAAACTGTCCGACGACGACTACCAGCAGACGAAACAGGCATTGCAGAAGGAACTCGCAGGCGTGTTGGCCGAAACGGAAACCGTGATGGCACGTTTAGGATTGCAGCCTGCGAAAGCGAAACGCGCGCCGGAGAAGCCCGCTTCTGCGCGAGCCCCAGAACAAATCCGAACCGGTTCCATATGCCCGCACTGCGGCACGCAGTTCGCGCAGCCGTTGAAATACTGCGGCGAATGCGGAAAGGCCATGGCATGAAAAGCGCACTTCAATCATTCGCGTTTAGCGTTCTCCTAGCCGCGCCGATGCTAGCCTCCATCAATGGAACGGTAGTCAACGGTACGACCGGCAAACCGCAGGCAGGCGTAGAAATCATTCTGCTGAAGCCCGGAGCCCAAGGGATGCAGCAGCTTGGCACGACACGGAGCGATAGCGTAGGCCATTTTATTTTCGAGCACGATCAGCCGGGCGGCGGCCCGCAGCTTTTGCAGGCCCACTACAAAGATGTGAACTACAACCAACTGCTGACGCCGAATCTCCCGACGTCCGGCGTGGACTTGCAGATTTACGACGTAACCAAGTCTGCCGCCCATCTGCGCCAGTCGCAGCATTTGATGGTGCTGCAGCCCACCAGCAGCGAAATCGCCGTAAACGAAACATTGATTATCGACAATCCGTCGAAAACGACCTACAGCAACGACGCTCAGGGCGGGATGCGCTTCTACCTGCCGCCACCGGCAAATGGTCAGGTGCGAGTGAGCGCGGAGGGTCCGCAGGGTATGCCGTTGCCGCAGGCTCCTCAAAAAACGGACAAGTCGAACGTCTATAAAGTCAATTTCGCCATCAAGCCCGGCCAGACCCAATTTCAGTTGACATACGTATTGCCGGTGGGCTCGCCATTCACCTTTCGGGGGCAGGTCGTGAACGTCAAGGGAATACAGACCGCGCCGCTGCGTTTGGTGGCGCCCGAAGGCGTTTCGCTGGCGGGAAATGCGATCGAGCGAATCGGCCAGGAGCCGAATACACGGGCAACCATTTTCAACGTGATCGCGGCAGGCAATTTCAGTATCGATATCACCGGAACAGGTTCACTCCCCGGCCAAGGCAACGCCAACACGACTGCCGGAGCACCCAGCGCAAATGACACCAGCGACGAGCCGCCTGTCACCGAAGGTGAGCCGCGCATTTACCAGCACTTGCCGTGGCTGGTCGCCTTGGCGCTTTCCATCCTAGGTGTGGGTTTGATCGTGCTCTTTCTTAATTCGCCCTCAGGCATCCGAAAATCCGATGCCTGAGGCAATCGCCATCGAAAAAGTCTGGAAATTCTACGGCGATTACCCCGCGCTCCGTGACACGACTCTGAGCATCGGCGAGGGTTCCTGTACCGCATTGCTCGGACGCAATGGGGCAGGGAAGACGACCCTGCTCCGTATTCTCGCCGGATTATCGCCGTTTCAGCGTGGCCAAGTGCGCCTCACTGGAGCACCGCCCAGAAGCGACGTCGCACGAAGGCAGATCGGTTTTCTAGGCCACGGAATCGGCGTCTATGAAGACCTAACGGCCCAGGAAAACCTGCGATTCTTCGCAAGAATCGCCGACGTGAAGGAGCCCGCCGCAACATCCGAAAGTTGGCTGAAGCGAGTGGGCCTGCAGCGCGTGGCTGAGATGCCCGTACGGCAGTTCTCACGCGGCATGCGGCAACGGCTGGCGCTAGCAAGAACATTCCTACACGCGCCGCGCGTTCTGCTGCTCGACGAGCCATTCACCTCCTTGGATGATCGCGCCATTGCCATGCTGAGCGAATTGCTGCGGGAGGCGCAAGGCCGTGGCGCGACGATCGTGCTTTCAACGCACCAGCTCCGAGAAGCCATGACCATCGCCTCGCACGTAGCCCTGATTGAGAATGGCCGCTTGCGATTCGCGGGCGAGCGGACAGCGGAAATGTTGGACGACCCCGGCCTCCTCTATCGCCTGCACACAAAGCTGGGCGCGGATTGAGAGCCGTCCGGCAATCGCTGCAGGTAGCGCGCAAAGACTTGGCAGTGGAACTGCGCACGAAGGAGTCGCTGAACGCGGCGGGAGCGTTTGCGATCGTCATTCTGCTACTGTTCAGCTTCGCCTTCGATCCGGCAGCGGAGGAGACCCGCAACATCGCCGGTGGCTTACTCTGGCTTGTCTTCGCTTTCGCCGGAGCGCTGGTGTTTAATCGCGGATTCGCCCGGGAATTGCCGAACGAATGCTTGGACGCGCTGCTGTCGTCTCCATTATCGTCGGCCAGCCTCTTGCTCGGAAAAGCAGTGGCCAACTTCGCCATGCTGCTGGTCGTGGAAGCACTGTCGCTGGTGGTCTTCGGCATATTCTATGACATGCGCTGGTGGCTGCACTTCTGGGAACTGGCCGGAGTGTTCGCGCTGGGTACCTGGGGCATCTCCATCATCGGCGCGGTGTTTGGAGCGTTGACCGTGAATCTCCGTCTGCGTGAGTTGATGCTTCCGGTCTTGATTTATCCGTTGCTGATTCCTCTTCTGATGGCGGCAATTGAACTGACGAATGTCCTGCTTGCGAATGGTGCCATGACCGCCGACCAGTTGATCTGGGTGCGCGTGCTGGTAGTCTTCGATATTGTCTTCACCGCGTTGGCGCTAGCATTGGCGGAAACGATTTTGGTCAACTAAAAAGAGGGAAGGAACCATATTTTAATGCGCGACAAATTTGTATTTTGGTTGGCGGCGGCAGCGGGATTGTTCTTGGCGTTTAACCTCTACCGCATCTTTCTCGTGTTGCCCGACGATGCTTTGCAGGGACCTATTTACCGGATCATCTTCTTCCACGTTCCAGCGGCTATCACAGGATTCATCGGCTATTTCGTGGCCCTCGCACTCAGCGTCTTGTATTTGAGCTCGGCCAATTTAAGGTACGACTCGCTGGCGGCCTCCGTGACCGAAGTGGCGCTGGTATTCTCCTGCGTGAACATCGTCATGGGGAGCATTTGGGCGCGAGTCATTTGGGGCATCTGGTGGACCTGGGACGCTCGGCTCACCTCGACTCTGATCTCAATTCTGATTTATAGCGGCTACCTAATGCTGCGCCGTGCCATTGACGAACCAACACAACGCGCCAGGCTTTCCGCCGCGCTCTCCATTTTCGGCTGCGTGGACGTCGTAATTATCTGGAAATCAATCGACTGGTTCCGCACCCAGCATCCCGCGCCAGTGCTCAGTATCCGAACCGGCGGAGGCGACATCGACCCGGCAATGGAACACATGATCTACTACAATCTGCTTGCGATTCTGTTGCTGGCCGCGGCCATGGTGTTGGTGCGCAGCCGCCAGGAGAGCATGTCCCGCGAAATCGATTCATTACGCCGGATGGCCAATGCGGTGGAAAGAAAGGTAGCTTAGGTACAGCAATTATGGATCCCCACACGATAGCTTTGATGTATGCCCGCAATTTCGCATTTATGTTTTACGGCTTCGCGGCGGCCTGGGTAATTGTAGCCCTATACGTCATCAGCTTGGCGCGGCGCGGCGCCCGGTTGAAAAAGGAACTGGAGGACGTGCGAAAGCTGATGGCGAGCGACGAAGGCTTGTTGTAGAAACCATTCATGCGAAGATTCCTGGCGCTCCTTCTCCTATCGGCCTGCGCCGCCATCGCGCAGCCACAAGCCTTGTTCTACATGACGGAAAATCCGCAATCCGTGCGGTCATTTTTAGCTCACGTCAACAAGATCGACATCATCGTTCCTACGTGGTATCAGGTTGACGCAAACGGACTGGTGTGGGGCGGCCCCAATCCGCTGGTGCTTCAAACGGCGAAAAACCATCACGTTCCCGTGATGCCCATCGTTACTAACGCAAACTTTAACCAGGAGACCTTTCACAAACTAGCGGCAAACGCGGAAGCGCGGCAACACTTTATCCAGGCGCTGATCGGCGAGTGCAAAAGGAACGGCTACGAAGGAATCCAATTCGATCTGGAGCATCTTCTCTGGACGGATCGGGACGCTCTCACGCAATTGGCGGCGGAAGCCGCGGACGCCTTCCACAAAGAAGGCCTCAAGCTGTCGATCGCGACGGTTCCAAACGCTCCGGGAATGCCGGGCGAAAATAACTATTCGCACTGGAATTTTGAGAACTGGCAGGGCGCTTATGATCTGAAAGCGCTGTCCGAACACGTGGACCTAATCTGCCTGATGACCTACTCCGAGCACACGCGCCTAACGCCGCCGGGGCCGATTGCGGGCTATCAGTGGATGCTCCAAAATCTCGACTATGCCTTGAAATCTTTGCCCAAAGAAAAGCTATCGCTAGGAATACCGCTGTACGGCTCTCACTGGTCCGCAGAATCGCCCGCCAAGTCTGCGGACGGCAAAGAATCACCGGACGTTTTGGCCACCTCCATCAGCGGCCCTGACGCGCAATTATTCATCGAGACCTATCATCCGCACGTCCAATGGGACCAAGACGACAAAAGCACTTGGTTCTATTTTTACCGCGCCGGCACGCGCGAGTGGGTCTTCTACACCGATTACCGCACATTCAAGGCGCGTTACGAATTGGCGAAAGAACGCGGACTGCAAGGTTTTTGCTCCTGGGTGCTGGGTCAAGAGGATCCCGCCATTTGGGACGCGCTGCCGAGTCATCGATGACGTCGACCGGTCTGTGTTAATCTGATTAAGTATAAAATCGAGATTAGGTAACAGACGAGGAGTATCGTTTCTAGCATGGCCCTGGCGGTTGAACAAAAGTCTCAGGTGATTGAAAAGTACCGAATCAACAAATCGGATTCGGGTTCGCCAGAGGTACAAGTAGCGCTTCTGAGTCAACGGATTTTGCAGTTGACCGAGCATCTCAAGACGCATCGCAAAGATTTTCATTCCACGCGTGGATTATTGTCAATGGTGGCACGCCGCCGGAAGATGATCAAATATTTGAAAGATCGCAGTCCAGAGCGCTATAAGACTCTTATTCAGAGCCTCGGCATCCGCCGCTAGCTACGTTCTCAGGCAGGCGCGGGTTGCGCCGCTATCCACGGTATGTGGATCGGCTCATCTTGATAACCGCGTAACATCACTCCGGCGAGTGATCCTTCCTCAGCTTCATCTCTCAGTCCTCACTTAATCAAAGCCGCTTGCTGCTATTCCGTCCGGGAATGCGCAGGCACGAATTGAGGAAAATCGATGCGGCTTGCCGCATCTTCGGGAAACATTGATGTCACATAAAGTTGAAATTGACCTACACGGGTCGAAGATCTCGCTCGAGACGGGCAAGATCGCGAAACAGGCGCATGGGTCTGTGGTGGTAAGTTCGGGAGAGTCGGTGGTGTTAGTCACCGCATGCGCGAACGAGAAGCCAAAACCAGGCGCAGCCTTTTTTCCGTTAACGGTAGATTACCGGGAATATACGTATGCCGCGGGTAAGTTCCCGGGCGGATTTATCAAGCGCGAAGGCCGTCCTTCCGAAAAGGAAGTCTTGACCAGCCGGCTGATCGACCGCCCGGTCCGCCCGCTTTTCCCGGAAGGATTTTCGTGCGAGACGCAAATCATCGCCATGGTGCTTTCGGCCAGTCCAAAGGATGACCCGAGCATGCTGGCGATCGTCGGCGCGGGAGCCGCGCTCGCTATCTCCGACATTCCGTTCCATCACGTGTTGGGTGGAGTTCGGGTCGGCCTATCTAATGGCTCTTACCACGCCAATCCTAGCTACGACGAGACCAAGGACGCCAAGCTCAGCATCATCGTCGCTGGTACCGAACAGGGCATCGTCATGGTGGAAGCCGGCGCCAACTCAGCTTCGGAAGCCGAAGTTGTAGAGGCGATCGAGTTTGGCCACGAGTGCTGCAAGAAAATCGTCGAGGGCATCCGTGAGCTGATGAAGCTTGCCGGAAAGCCGAAGCGCGACTATATGCCTCCCGCCGCCAACGTCAAGATGCTCGAGAAAATCTCCGATGCCGTCCGAACGGAGCTGACCGATGCGCTAAACACGCAAAAATATTCGAAGCTGGAAAGCTATCGCCGGGTCGATCAGGCCAAAGACAAGGCTATTGCCCTCTTCCCTGAAGAGGACCAGCAGGCGCAAGCGAAAAAACTCTTCGACGCATTGAAGGAGCGCATCTTCCGCGACCAGATGCTCCAAGATCGCCGTCGTCCTGACGGGCGCGCATTCGACGAAATTCGCCAGATTACCTGCGAAGTTGGTATATTGCCGCGCACCCATGGCTCGGCCCTGTTCACCCGCGGCGAAACACAAGCCCTGGTGACTACAACATTGGGAACAAAGGATGACGAGCAGCGGATCGAACTCTTCGATCCCGCCGAAACTTCGAAACGCTTCATGCTGCATTACAACTTCCCCCCGTTCAGCGTGGGCGAAGTCGGCTTCATGCGCGGTCCGGGACGCCGTGAGATCGGCCATGGCGCACTTGCCGAGCGGGCGCTCTCTTCGGTGATTCCCGACGATCAGGCCTTTCCCTACACCATGCGCGTCGTGAGTGACATTCTGGAATCCAACGGTTCCAGCTCCATGGCGAGCGTTTGCGGAGGCATTCTGGCATTGATGGATGCAGGCGTACCAATCAAGGCACCCGTCGCTGGTATTGCAATGGGTCTGGTTTTGGAAGGCGATTCCTACGCCATCCTCACCGATATTGCCGGCGCCGAGGACCATTACGGCGACATGGACTTCAAGGTAGCCGGCACAAAGGACGGCATCACCGGCCTGCAGATGGACATCAAGGTGCCCAACGTCACCACCGCCATCATGAAGGAAGCTTTGGCACAGGCGCGAAAGGCTCGTCTGGAAATTCTGGAGAGCATGGTCGCCACACTTTCAACTCCACGAACCGAGCTTTCACAGTACGCTCCACGCATCTACACAACCAAAATTCCTACTGACAAGATCCGAGAGCTGATCGGGCCGGGCGGCAAAGTCATCAAGGGCATCATCGAACAGACCGGGGTGAAGATCGACGTTACTGACGACGGAACAGTCAATATCTTTGCTTCTGATGGCACTTCGGCGCAGCGAGCTCTACAAATGATAGGAGATATTGCGGCCGTGGCGGAAGTGGGTAAAACCTATCTCGGTAAAGTGGTCCGCATCGCGGATTTTGGTGCATTCGTCGAGATTTTTCCCGGCACTGACGGTTTGCTGCACATCAGCGAAATTTCGGAAAGCCGCATCAAGAACGTACGGGACGAGTTGAACGAGGGTGATCAGATCCTGGTAAAGGTGCTAGCTCTTGAAGGGAACAAAATAAAATTGAGCCGCAAAGCAATTTTGAAAGAACAGCGCGAAAAATTGAAAACTTCGGCCGATAAGAGTGAGTAAGAAGCCCAACTCCTCAATTTCCTCCGGGCAAATAATAGAATAAAAAAGTGCAATTAGCGGGTGACCATGAAAATGGGCGCCCGTTTTTTTCTTGGGCAACATAGTGGGCCAAAGCCACCGCCGCCTTCAGGCAGTGGCTTTGGCCTGGGTTCGTTTCGCTAAAAACCGCTTAAGATGCCGAAGCTACCGAAACTCGCAGGGATCGGGTCATGGAAACCCGATTGGTGGGCCTGTCAAAACCGTTGGGGAGTTTACGGTTAAGCGGGCCAGTGATCTCATTTAATAGCCCGAGCGCGTGGGGATTCCCCGCCGCGATTTGCGTGCCGTGCCGGTACATCTCACGCAGAAGGTTCCGACCGTCCATATCGCATTCGGAAACATCTGAAATGTCCACCGTTAAGCGGCGATGCATCGCCTCAGGTAAGGATGATCGCCATGTGGCCGATGTGTCACTTACGCAAGAACCGGAGAAATCTCCCTGGATCTCGATTCTCAATTCCTCCGCCATATCGTATATGTTGATGATTGCCATATTTACCGCCTTACTCTGTAAGAAATAGTAAAAACGAGTCCAAACTCACACACGTAAGACACGTGCTTTCCTAAAATGTTTCGATCCGGTAAATAGGCGATTGAGTCACAGAAACAATCGACCCCGGATTCTCATCTTTTGGGATTATAGTCGTGAAGATCTTCTTGAGAGGAATAGTAAAGTAACTTGAATGGCAACTAAAATTCTTCCCGGCTCACCATATCCACAAGGCGCAACCTGGGATGGAATTGGGGTGAACTTTGCAGTTTATTCGGAAAACGCGACGCGGGTTGACCTGTGCTTATTTGATGAGTTGAACAGCCCCGAAAAGGAGGTCATCACTCTACGCGAATGTACCGGTTACGTTTGGCACTGTTATATACCGGGATTGACCATCGGCCAGCTTTATGGATACCGGGTTTACGGACCCAATGAACCCCAAAACGGCTTGAGGTTCAATCCCGCGAAGCTGCTAATAGATCCTTACGCAAGAGCGATTGCCGGTAAAGTCAATTGGGATTACCCCATTTTTTCCTATAAGATCGGTGATCCGAAGGCCGACTTGAGCTTCGATGACCGGGATAATGCATCTGGCATGCCGAAAGGTGTCGTCACCAGTTCTCACTTCGACTGGCAAAATGACCGTTCGCCGGAGACTCACCTGCACGACTCTGTCATCTATGAAGTTCACGTCAAAGGCTTTACGATGCAGAACCCGGACGTGCCGAAAGCGATTCGAGGTACCTACGCCGGCTTGGCAAGCCCGGCGGCGATCGATTACTTCAAGAGGTTGGGAGTAACCGCCGTGGAATTGATGCCCACGCACGAGTTCCTCGACGACAAACACCTGGTGGATCTTGGCCTGCACAACTATTGGGGCTACAACACCACCAACTTTTTTGCTCCCCATGCACCCTATTCGAGCGCGGGGGATATGGGCCAACAAATTGGAGAGTTCAAGACCATGGTCCGGGAGCTCCATCGAGCCAATATCGAGGTCATTCTGGACGTGGTTTACAACCACACTTCGGAGGGCAGCCGGATGGGGCCGACGATCAGCTTTCGGGGCATCGACAACTCTACTTACTACCGGCTGGTAGCCGATAACCCGCGTTACTACATGGACTACACCGGCACAGGAAACACGCTGAACATGCGTCATCCGCAGGTGTTGAAGATGGTGATGGATAGCCTGCGCTACTGGGTGCTGGACATGCACGTCGATGGGTTCCGCTTTGATCTTGCGTCCGCGCTGGCGCGAGAACTGCACGACGTTGATCGGCTCTCGGCGTTTTTCGATGTCATCAATCAGGATCCCGTGCTTTCGAAAGTGAAGCTGATTGCGGAGCCCTGGGATGTCGGCGAGGGCGGCTACCAAGTAGGCCGGTTCCCGTCGTTATGGGCAGAGTGGAATGGCAAATACCGCGACGTAGTGCGGCGATATTGGAAAGGCGATGATGGGCAACTGGCGGAACTCGGCTACCGTTTGACAGGCAGCAGCGATCTATATCAGGGAGACGGACGGCGGCCTTCGGCCAGCATCAATTTCGTGATTGCTCACGATGGTTTTACGCTACACGATCTGGTCAGCTACAACGAAAAGCACAATGAGGCAAACGGCGAAGGCAACCGGGACGGCACAAACGAAAACTACTCCTGGAACTGCGGTGTGGAGGGTCCTACCGACGATGAAAAAGTTATTGAGCTGCGGGAGCGGCAAAAGCGGAATTTATTGATGACACTGCTGCTTTCGCAGGGCGTTCCCATGATTTGCGGAGGCGATGAAATTAGCCGGACCCAAGGCGGCAACAATAACGCGTACGCGCAGGATAACGTAATTAGCTGGCTCGATTGGAACCTGGACGAGCGGAAGAAAGATTTATTGGCCTTTACGAGCAACCTGATTGCCCTGCGGAAGGAGCATGCTAATTTTCACCGGCGTAAGTTCTTTCAAGATCGCGCGATCAGGCCAGCTTCGGCGAAATTGCCGAGCTTGGACGGAATTGATACGCAGGACATCACCTGGTATCGTCCGGACGGGCAGGAGATGACCGAGGAGGAGTGGAATGCCGGGTGGGTTCGCTGCCTCGGGGTGTATCTAAGCGGTAAGACGTTGAACGACGTGGACCGCTACGGAGAGCCGATCCATGATGATGGTTTCCTGCTTTGCCTCAATCCACATCACGAGCGTATAGAGTTTTTTATTCCGCAATGTGCTGACCACTGCAGTTGGGAGCTATTGCTGGACACCCGTGACCCGGTCCAAACAGAGCGCAAGCCAATTGAGAGCGGTGAGCCGTACGACATGATGCAGCATTCGGCGGTGCTCCTCCGTCAGGTGCAGTCCAAAATACCGGCTGAGGAAGAAATCTCGGAAGGGTACGGCGCGCCTGTTTCAACCAATGGCAAGGATGGCAATAAAAGTGAAGGGACTCGTCCCGCGGAAAAGAAAGAACTGCCAAGGCCAAAGTTGCAGCAGAACGTCTGAGAAGTATCCGACTACCGGGATGGAGCCGCCGCGCTGAAAAAGTCGGGCGTATTGGCTTCCGCCCTAGGAAAGCCAAAGGGGTTTGATAACTCCGACATACGGCTGGAGGAAGTGTGGGCTCAACCGGACGCGGCGCGTCTCCGCCAGCTTGCGGAAGAGGTTCGCAACGGCAAGTTTGCAATAACCCGTCAGCAGAAGGTTAAATTGAGCGGGATCCGTGAAGCGCACCAATTTGCCGAAAAGGGCACAGGTGGTAAAGTTCTGATTACACCGTGATCATTGCCCTCCGGCAATCCGAACCTCTGGCGATCCAAGTAAACCGGACAAGGCCAGCCTTTTCCTTTGTGGGCGTGGTTTTTCTGCTCCTGTGCTGGGGGTCGTTGTTCGCGCAAGACACGCATTATCCGTCGAAAGGGCAACTGATCCCCGCGCCGGACTGTCTGACCTTGAAGGCGGCGTGGGCTGGCGGGTTTACCGGACCTTGCGCGCCTGACGTACATAACGACTGGCTGAAGGACATCACACATTGGCGCTCCGAGCGCCGCATCCGCATCGGCTACAACGGCTGGCGGTATAGCGAGCCGGTGCTGCAGTGGGCGCAATCGAGCTTTATTCAGCCGCAGATGATGGTGCAGGATCGCTATTTCTACGATCCTGTCGCGGGGAAATACACAGTTGATCGTTACCTGGACGATCTTGAGAAACGATACGGCGGGATAGACGCGGTATTGATCTGGCCTACCTATCCGAACATGGGCATCGATAACCGCAATCAGCACGACATGATTCGCTCGATGCCTGGAGGATTGGCAGGTGTCAGGCAGATGATTGCCGGCTTTCATCGCCGGGGCGTCCGAGTGCTCTTTCCCATGATGATGTGGGACCAAGGCACCAGAGATCCTGGTGAGCCCTGGCCGCAAGCCATCGCGCAAATCATGACAGAAATTGGGGCTGACGGTATCAACGGCGACACGCAAGACGGAGTTCCCCTGGCGTTCTCCCAGGCAACAGAAAAGGTAGGGCATTCGCTGGCCTTTGAGCCGGAAGGCAGCCCATCGGATGAGGCGCTGGCTTGGAACGTAATGACCTGGGGCCAGTATGGCGGCCAATTCGGGTTTGTTCCCGGCGTGGACCGCTTCCATTGGCTGGAGACACGGCACATGGTGAACATCTCCGATCGCTGGAACCGCAGCAAGACCGACGATCTCCAGTATGCGTTCTTCAACGGCGAGGGATGGGAAAGCTGGGAAAATGTTTGGGGCATCTGGAACGGAATAACGCCTCGCGACGCCGAAGCAACCCGGCAGGTCGCGGCCATAGAGCGTGGGGTCGCGCCGTTTCTCGCGAGCAAGGATTGGGAGCCGTTGTTTCCGATGCTTCGTTACGGTGTGTACGCGAGCCGATGGCCGCTGGGCGAACAGACCGTTTGGACGATCGTGAACCGTAATGAATACAATTTGGAAGGTCGCCAGATATCCGTGCCCGCGATGGCCGGCCTTCGGTACTTCGACCTTTATCACGGTGTCGAATTGACTCCGGAGGACGATGGCGGCAACGCTGTGCTTTCATTCCCTCTGGAAGCGCATGGGTTCGGAGCGATTCTTGCCACGCACGGTCAGCCCAATCGCCACATGCAGGAACTCATGGCCCATATGAAGGCGATGACTGCCGCGCCGCTCGCCAGCTATTCGAGTAAGTGGAAGACCTTGCCGCAGAAGCTTGTGGAGATCAAGGTCGTGAAGCCGCCGGAATCCGCGCTCCAGAACATGATTAAAATTCCCGGCGGACAGTATGATTTCAAAGTGCAGGGAATTGAGATTGAAGGCTTCGATGACATCGGCGTGGATGTGCAATATCCGTGGGAAGACATGCCGCGGCGATTCCATGAACACCGGATGGAGGTAAAGCCGTTCTACATTGACAAGTACCCGGTAACTAACGCGGAGTTCAAGAAGTTTCTTGACAAGACGCACTATCACCCCAAGGACGAGCTGAATTTCCTGCGCGATTGGAAGAACGGCACGTACCCTGCTGGATGGGCAAATAAGCCGGTCACTTGGGTGGCGTTGGAAGATGCACGGGCTTACGCGAGTTGGGTCGGAAAGCGCTTGCCTCACGAGTGGGAATGGCAGTTTGCGGCGCAGGGAATGGATGGCCGTCTCTATCCGTGGGGCGATACGTGGCAACCGAACGCCGTTCCGGTTCCAGATCAGGGGCGGACGCTTCGTGGACCGGATGACGTGGATGCTCATCCTAGCGGCGCAAGTCCATTCGGCGTGATCGACATGGTCGGTAACGTGTGGCAGTGGACCGACGAGTACGAAGACGATCACACTCGGGGAGGCATTCTGCGCGGCGGCGGTTACTACCAACCGCAAGGTTCCGTCTGGTACTTTCCGCAAGCTTACCGGAACGACCAGCATGGAAAGTTGCTATTGATGGCCCCGAGCTACGATCGCGCCGGAACACTGGGATTTCGATGCGTCATGGATGCCCGATGAAACAGATTCTGGTGCTGGGTAGCTTGAATATCGATTTCGTACAACGGGTTTCCCGCCTGCCAATTCCCGGGGAGACGCTGCGCGGTGAGGATCTTGTAACGCACGTCGGCGGCAAAGGTGCAAATCAGGCGTGTGCGGCGGCTCTTCTCGGCGGAAAGGTAAGCCTCGCAGGAATGGTGGGGAGCGATATTTTTGCGGGCCGCCTTCGCTCGGAGTTGCAGGCTGCGGGTATCGACACGAGGTTGGTTGGTAATTCGCCGCGTTCGTCCGGAACCGCCATTATTTTTGTGCTGCCGACGGGAGAAAACGTCATCGTAATTTCTCCAGGCGCTAATGCCGATGTTTCTCGCGAAGTTGCCCTCGCGTCCGTCGATCATCTTCAGCGCGGCGATCTACTCTTGTGCCAATTGGAGACTCCTCTCGACGGGGTAATGGCCGCTCTGCAGGCAGCTTACGCGAATGGGGTTATCACCATACTGGACCCTGCGCCGGCCAGCACTCTGCCGGAAGGCCTGTTGCGTTCGGTGTCTATCCTCACTCCGAATCAAAGCGAAGCTAGTCTGTTGTGCGGCCTGAAAAATCCAGTGGAAACAACGCAGGAGGCCGAAGTTGCGGCGCGTGAACTGCGGCGTGGCGGCCCCGGGATGGTCATCGTCAAGATGGGAGCGCAAGGATGCCTTGCATTGCATGAGGAAGAGACAATTGAGGCACCTGCTTTCCCCTCCGAAGTCGTGGACACCACCGCCGCCGGAGACACGTTCAACGGAGCTTTGGCTGTCGCTCTTGCGGAGGGGGCCATGCTGAACAATGCAATGCGTTTTGCCAATGCCGCTGCGGCCTTGTGTGTGAGGAAGGCGGGTGCCATCAGTTCCATCCCGAGCCGCTCTGCCGTAGAGCAGTTACTGGCGCACGGGGAAACTCAGACTGGAGGACCGAATGTTTACCGTTCATGATTCCTCGACGGCCATCATGCTGTGCGTACTGACCATGATTGGGTGGGGATCGTGGTCCAACACGCAGAAGCTTGCCGGTAAAGGGAATTGGCCGTTTGAGCTGTTTTATTGGGACTACGCCATCGGAGTCGCGTTGACGGGCTTTCTTTTTTGCATCACGCTAGGCGCTTCCGGACAGGCTGGTATGCCGGCGTTTGCCAATCTTCATACGGCGTCGGCGCAGGCGGAATGGCAGGCGTTCTTTGCGGGAGCACTCTTCAATCTGGCCAACATTCTGATCGTAGCCGCGATTGACGCGGCGGGGATGTCGGTCGCCTTTCTTGTCGGCATCGGGTTGGCGCTCGTGATTGGTACCGCGCTGAGTTATTTTGAAGTCTCAAAGGGAAACCCGGGATTGCTGACGTGCGGCGTGGCCCTTATTTTAGTAGCGATGATCGTGTCCGCGATTGCCCATCGCAAGATTCCGCGAGAAGAGAACAGCCGCAAAGGATCAGGGCTCGTGTTCGCGATTGCCGGGGGCTTCCTGATGGGGTTCTTTTATCCCCAATTGATGAAGGCGATCTCTGCCGATTTCAACACTCAACCGATTCAGCCGGGGCTGCTCACGCCGTACACGGCTCTTCTCTTTTTTGGTTTGGGAGTGTTGATCAGCAGCATTCCAATAAACGGCTGGTTCATGCGTTCAAGGAAATCGCGTTTCGCCGATTATCTGCGTGCGCGGCCGACGGTGCACTGGCCGGGCATTTTGGGCGGCGTGATTTGGATGACAGCACTTGGCCTGAACGTGATCGCCTCCGGTGTTGCGGGCCCGGCTATTTCATACGCGCTTGGCCAGGGCGCGACGCTGATCGCGGCGCTATGGGGCGTGTTCGTGTGGCGCGAGTTCCGTAACGCGCGACCCGGAGCCAAACCGCTAGTGGCCTTGATGCTGGTGGCTTATACACTCGGCATTGTACTGATTGGGCGGGCAACCTTGTGATCTGGGCTCGACTTTATATCTACCTTCAAGCAAAGAACCCGGTGCGGTAGCATTCCATTATTTACACGAGAAGGAGCGTAAGTGATCAAACTCGGAAGCATTTCCCGCCGCACTGCCCTCAAAATGATGTCTGCGGGCAGCATTTTCCCGGTTATCCGGAGTTCTCCGCTCGATGCACAAACGAGCTCGTCGGAGAAGAACATTCCTCCCTCCATTGCGGCCTTAAAGTCGATGCGGGACGAGGCTAAGCCAATTACCGTAGACGAACGACGTGAACGCATTACAATGGCTCAGCAGCTTATGAGGAGGCATCGGATGGATGCCATTTTGCTGGCCGGAGGGACATCCCTGCTGTACTTCACTGGTATCCGTTGGGGTAACAGCGAACGTTTATTTGCTTGTGCGATTCCCGCCAAAGGCAAAGCGTTTTGTGTGTGCCCCTCGTTTGAAGAAGATCGAGCGCGGGAGCAACTAGACCGCGGCCCTTTAGGGGGCGCTGAAGTGCTGACGTGGCACGAAGACGAAAGCCCCTACAACTTGGTAGCGTCAGGTCTTCGATCTCTGGGAAAGTCGACCGGCGTGCTCGGCATTGAAGAACGGATTCCGTGGGTGTTCAGTGATGATATAGCGAAAGCTGCTCCGGGCCTTCACCTCACATCCGCTACTCCTGTTACGGCGGGTTGCCGGATGATCAAGAGCGCACATGAACTCAATTTGATGCGGATCGCGAATAACGCCACGCTCAAAGTGTACGAGGCTGTTTATCGAGCGCTCCGGCCGGGCATGACGCAAGTGAATGCGGCGGGATTGATCGATGCCGCATACGCGCGGGTGGGATTCCGCGGCGAAGCAAGCGTGGAAGTGGGCCCTTACACCGCAAATCCGCACGGCTCCGCCACACCGCAAACCATTCGCGAGAATACGATCGTGATGATCGATGATGGATGTCTCGTGGAAGGCTACAACTCCGATATCACGCGTACGTTTGTTCTCGGTAAAGCAACAGACAAGATGAAGCGGGTGTTCGACATCGTTCATCACGCGCAGAGGGCGGCGTTGGCCGCAGCGAGGCCCGGTGTCGAGTGTGAGTCCGTCGATGCAGCGGCTCGCAAGGTGATCGCGGATGCAGGGTACGGACCTGACTACAAATTCTTCGCGCATCGTGTTGGTCATGGCATCGGCATGGATGGGCATGAGTGGCCTTATCTGGTGCGAGGAAATAAGCTTCCGATTCAGGCAAATATGACGTTCAGCGATGAACCGGGAATCTATATTCGTGGGGAGTTCGGCATACGCCTAGAGGACGACATGCGAATTACCGAGAATGGAGCCGAATTGTTTACTCCGCAAAGTCCGTCACTTGAACATCCGTTCGCGTAAAACGATTTTCAATTGGTTCGCTCGTCTTTACCTGAGGAGTGGCGAGTCGCCCGGAAATTGCCAGCCGCCGAATTCTTGTTCGATCAGCCCAGAGATGGCGAGCGCGAGGTGATCGTACCAATGCTTAGCGACGACTTGAATGCCGATGGGCAGTCCATTCGCTGCACCGCAACGGACGACTGCAGCGGGGTTCCCAGCCACATTCCAGGCCATGGTATAGCTGAAGCCTTCGAAGTTGTACGGCTTGATGGAGTCACCATGAAGAAGTGCGGCTTGCGTGTAGACCGGGCAGAGAATCGCGTCGTAGTTCGTGAAGAATTCTGCTGTTGTGCGGCGGTAATTCTCCCAATCCGTAAAGCGTTTCGCGTAGTCGACGCTGGAAGTGGTGCGAAACGGGCGCAGGCGATCGAGCCAGGCGGTCAAGAATGGATGAGGCGTGGTGGTTCCGCTCGTTTGGAGATAAGTAGCGATTCCGTCTCCGCCATCCGCTCCCAAGATGCTCATTTCTAAATCGTAAGCCTGCTCGACACAAGGCGGCCTGCGCTCTTCGACGGCCATTCCGCACGCCGAAAGAAAATTAGCGCAGCGCTGAACAGCTTCTTTTACCTCGGTTGTGCATGGGGCGAAGCCGTTATTGTTATAGACGGCAACGCGGCACGTCTTGAGTCCCGGCAAAGAGACGACGGGCGATTCCTCCGTCGATAAAACATCAAGCGCTAAGACGAGATCCTCTACGTGACGGGCCATGGGACCGATGGACCAAAGCTGATCGATGATTCCGTTGGGAGGCGGAACGTGGCCGATTTGCGAAAGCCGTCCGCTAGTCGGCTTGATGCTGGCAATGCCGCAAAAGTGGGCTGGAAGGCGAACGCTTCCTGCTGCGTCGCTCCCAAGCCCGAGAGGTGAGCCGCATGCCGCGATCAAAGCCGATTCACCTCCGCTGCTGCCGCCGGCTGTGCGCGAGAGATCGTAGGGATTATTGGTGCGGCCATAGATGAAGTTGTCACTCTCGTAGGCGAACAGGAGATCCGGCAGATTCGTCTTGGCAATCGGAATCGCGCCAGCGGCGCGAAGACGCCGGACGAGTTCGGCATCCTCCATGGCGGGCGGACCGGACTTCCGTCCTAGTGTTCCGGCTGTGCAATGCGTACCGGCGATATCGATGGAATCTTTGACGGAAACGGGAATCCCGTGCAGCGGACTGGTGGGATGACCTGCTGCAATTTGTCTATCAGCTTCGGCTGCACTTTTGAGCGCTGACTTGGTGAAAACCTCAACGGCGGCATTCAACGACGCGTTTACTTCGCGTATCCGGGCAAGATGCGCCGAGACTAGATCGACAGAGGAGATTTCCCGATTGCGAATCATGGCCGCCATCGCAACCGCGCTTTTATCCAACACGAACTCAATCTAGCACCCGATCCGTGGCATCCATGACATGGACACTCGTTATTGTTCGGATAAAATAAGGCCTAATCCTTTACATGAAGATTTGGAAAGTCCTCCCCGCGGTGTTGGTCGTGTGCGGAGCAATGTTTGCCGCCGATTCTCCTACGCCGCAAGCCAACCAGTTATGGGAGCATCGCAATCTTGGAAAAGCATTTTACGAGAATCCAGATATGCACCGGGAGGCGGTGGATCAGTTGCATCAAGCGCTGGAGCTATCGCCGAACTCGGTAGGCGAGCGCATCAATTATGGTTTAGCGTTGCTGCGCGCGGGGCAGACCAATGCTGGCATAACCGAGTTGGTTCGCGCGCAGAAGCAAAATCCTTCGATACCGCACACCTGGTTCAATCTCGGGATCGTTTATAAACAGAACGGCGATTATGTGCATTCCATTGAGCAGTTAATGGGCATGATCCGGCTGGTTCCCGATGACTCGAAGGCGCACTACAACCTGGCGGCCGACTACCGTGCGCTAGGGCAGAACGACAAGGCGCTTCCGGAATTCAAGAAGGCGGAGGAACTGGACCCAAACCTGGCCGGACCTCACTTTCAGCTATTCACATTGTCTCAGCGCATGGGGAATAAAGAGGCGGCGATGCACGAACGCGAGGCGTTTGAGGCGGTGAAGAAACGCAATGCGGGCGCGGCGGTTCCCGAGGATATGGAGTGGAGCTTCTACTCCGAACTCTACGATCCTCCCCAGCCGAGGCCTTCCGCTGCAAACGAAGCGACCGAATATACGGATCGCGTGGTGAGCAAGAGCTGGGATCCGGCGAGCACCGGCATGGCGGTATTGGATACGGATGGGAACGGGCGTCCTGATCTTCTCGTCTGGTCGCCGCAAAGAGTGGAATTGCTGAAGAGAGGTACTGACGCGGCGGGAAACTCTGGACTGGGAAAGCTTAAAGGTGTGCGGAGTATTGCCGTAGGCGATTTCGATAACGATGGATTGCCGGATTTATGCGTGCTGACTAGTAGCGGCGCGGCGCTCTTCCATAACAACCATGGGCAGTTTGCGAAGGTGATGGATCTTCCGGACACACCCGGGATGAAGAAAGCGATTTGGATCGATTACGATCACGATAACGATCTTGACCTGGTTCTACTGGGGACGAAATCGCAGTTGCTGCGCAATGACGGCAATGGAAAGTTTGAAGACAAATCCGCATCGTTCCCGTTTGCAAAGGGGACCGCGATTGATGGCGCGGTAACAGCCATGCGCGATGATACTTCGGCGCGAGACCTGCTTGTGACTTATCAGGATCGGGCGGCGGTTCTGTACCGCGACAAACTGAATGAGGTATTCGACCCGATGGATGTTCCCGCGCTTCCGGCCGGATCGTGGACTCTCGATGTGCAGGACTTCAATCATGATGGATTGCTGGATGCAGTCGCTTACAGTCCGCGATTGATAGCAGTGGAGAACGACTCAACGAAATTTGTTCCGGCGAAAAATGCAGACGTGGCAAGGTCGGCCATTCACGCTGACTTTAATGGCGATAACCGTGAAGACTTTGCACAGGTCACTCCGGATGGGAGCTTGCACTTGTTCTTAAATGCCTCCGCCGCGCAACATTGGATGGCGGTTCAAATCGAAGGAATTAAGAACCTGAAGGAAGCGATGGGCGCGACAGTGGAGATGAAATCGGGGGCCTATTACGGCAAGCAGGTGTACCATGGCGTACCGGTCGATTTCGCCACGGATGCGCATGCCGATGCCGATACCATTCGCATCACCTGGCCCAACGGACTGATCCAGAACGAGACGAGAAAGAAAAGCGGCGAGGCGCTGAAGATCGCGGAGGCGCAGCGTTTGTCTGGTTCGTGCCCGATGGTGTTTGCCTGGAACGGGCACGGTTTTCAGTTTATCTCGGACGTGCTGGGCGTAGCGCCGCTCGGGGCCAGCTCCGGTGATGGAAGCTACTTCCCGGTGGACCACGACGAGTATATACAGATTCCTGGCTCCGCACTCAGGGAGGATCACGGAAATTATCAGGTGCGGATCACGGAAGAGTTGCACGAGGTTTCGTACATCGACAAAACGCAGTTGATCGCGGTAGATCATCCCGCGAACGAAGATATTTATACGAATGACAAATTCAAGTCGCCGCCCTATCCCCAGTTCCGCCTGTTCGGCGACACCCGCAAAGTATATCCAGTCCGGGCGACCGATGACCATGGGAACGACGTGACCGCACGGGTCATGAAAAAGGATCGCATTTACCCGGACTCCTTTCTGCATGATGCAACCGGGGTGGCGGCGAGGCATGCACTGGATCTCAATTTCGGCAGGGCTGCGCCGGATGGCCGGGCGGTGCTGGTTCTGAATGGTTGGATCGACTGGGCGGACGGGAGCGCTTTTCTTGCGGCGGCACAGAGCGGCAAGGGCGGCCTGATCTTTCCTTACCTTCAAGTGAAGGACACGGCGGGCAATTGGCAGACGGTCATCAAAGATATGGGCGTGCCGTCGGGCGGGCCAAAGACGATTGCGGTCGATTTGACGGACAAGTTTCTTTCGGCGTCGCGCGAGGTTCGCATCGTGACCAACATGAGTATCTTTTGGGATGAGGCGTTCCTTCTGGAGAACACGCAGGCCCCCTCTGTTCATTTAACACGAATAAATGCCGAGAACGCCGATCTTCATTTTCGGGGATTTTCGAAAACGTTGATCGATCCGACCCACGGACAGCCAGAACAGTTCGTGTATGCCGACGTTTCGGCCCTCTCTACCTGGAATCCGGTAGCAGGGCTTTATACGCGATACGGCGAGGTAACGGACCTGATGAGTAAGGTAGATGATCGAATGGTCGTGATGGGTTCGGGCGATGAGATACGGTTGAATTTTTCCGCCTCTCAATTACCGCCGTTGCCGAAGGGCTGGACGCGTGATTATTTACTGTTGGTGGATGGCTGGTCGAAAGATGCCGACGCCAATACGGCTTTCAGCGACAGTGTGCAACCGTTGCCGTACCATGGCATGACGCAGTATCCGTATAAGAAGAACGAGCACTATCCGCGGGACGCTGAGCATGTACAGTACGTGCACGACTATCTAACGCGTCCGGCGCTACGGCTGATCCGGCCACTATCGCAGGCGGCGCAGCGGCGGGAAGAAGCCTCATCCCGTCCGTAACGTGGCAATTTTCGTGAAGAGCTACGCGCCTGCGGTGCCGGGCGCGTGTAGTTTCGTCAAGAACGTTGTGTCGAAGCGGCCTGCCAGAAAATCAGGATGCGAGAGGACTTGTTCATGTACGGGAATGGACGTGTGAATGCCTTCAATAATGAACATGCTGAGTGCGCGCCTCATGCGGATGATAGCCTCGTCTCGGTCCGCTCCGTGGGTGATCAGCTTTGCCACAAGCGAGTCGTAATACGGCGGAATGACGCTGTCGGTGTAAACGGAAGTGTCCACGCGAACGCCGATGCCGCCGGGTAGATTCAAGCCGGTGATCCTTCCTGGCGACGGCGCAAACGTCTGCGGATGTTCCGCGTTGATGCGGCACTCTATTGCATGACCGCGAAGCTGAATGGGATGAGGAATGATGTCGTTCAAGTACTCTCCGGCGGCAATTCGAAGCTGCGCTTTCACGAGATCGATTCCGGTGACAAATTCCGTAACAGGATGTTCCACCTGAATGCGTGCGTTCACTTCGATGAAGTAGAGGTTCTCTTGTTCATCCATCAGGAATTCAACAGTGCCCGCGTTGGTATAGCCGATGGACTTCATCGCTACCCGGAGCCGGTCCGAAATCTTCTTTCGAAGTCGTGGGGAAACGGAAGGCGAAGGAGATTCCTCGATCAGTTTTTGATGGCGGCGCTGAATGGAACATTCGCGCTCACCTAATATTTCAACGTTCCCGTGCTCATCGGCCAGCACCTGAAATTCGATATGGCGAGGCGCTTCGACTAGCTTCTCCATATACACGTCACCGCAGGAGAAAGCGGCCGCCGCCTCGGCCTGAGCCTGCGCCAGCAGATTTGGCAAGTCCGCCTCAGCACGAACAATGCGCATGCCACGCCCACCACCGCCCGCCGCTGCCTTCAGCATTACCGGATAGCCAATCTTCTTTGCTAGTTCTAGTGCTTCCTCGGCGCTCGACAACACGCCGAGCGAGCCGGGTAGAATTGGCACCCCGGCCTCGTCCATGATGGCGCGGGCGCGTTGCTTCAGGCCCATTTGGCGGATCACCTCCGGCTTAGGACCAATAAACTTGATGCGCGAAAGCTCACAGACCTCGGCGAAATCCGGGTTTTCACTGAGAAACCCGTAACCAGGATGAATGGCGTCGACGTTTGTGATCTCGGCTGCGCTGATCACCGAAGGAATATTGAGATAGCTGAGAGAGCTTTTGGCCGGTCCGATACAGATGGCCTCGTCGGCGAAGCGAATATGAAGACTGTGGCGGTCAGCCTCGGAATAGACCGCAACGGTGCGGATGCCGAGATCTTTGCAGGCGCAGATGATTCGCAGCGCAATTTCGCCGCGATTTGCGATGAGTAGTTTCCGAAACATGGATGGCGTGGTCAAGCTAAAGAGGGCGAATGGTGAAGAGCGCCTGACCGTATTCGACCGGACGGCCATCTTCGACGAGTTTGGCGAGCACGATTCCCGCGACTTCCGCCTCGATCTCATTCATCAGCTTCATTGATTCGATAATACAAAGCACTTGGCGCGGTTCAACGCGGTCACCCACCTTCACGAAGGAAGGCGATCCCGGCGAAGGCGAGTCATAGTAGGTTCCAACGATGGGGGACTTCACCGGAATGCCGCTTTCCTCTTCGGCAGGCGCAACTACCGCATTCAGTTGAGCCGGAGCTTCGGGTGAACTAGCAGCTAGCGTGTGCTGTGAAGAAAGCGTGGCGGGCGCGCTCGTTGAAACCGGCAGAGCTGTGGGCAGCACAAACTCCTGGCTGGAACCTATCGAGCTTCGGCGTATGCGGACACGATTTTCACCGCGCTGGACCTCGAGCTCCCCAATTCCAGACTCACTTACAAGGCGGATCAGTTCTTTAATCTCGTCAATATTCATTGTTCGCTCTTGATATCTTTTAGGCAGCGGTTCACAGCAGCGTCAGGCCCTTCTCCGTGGGCGTCAGGATCTCGCAACCGTTACCGGTAACAACGATGGTGTCCTCGATTCTTACACCGCCTACGTCTTCGGCGTAAGCGCCAGGTTCGATGGTGATCGCCATACCGGTCTCCAGCTTCGTCTTTTCCTTTCGACCCACACGCGGAAATTCATGAATCTCCAGACCCAATCCGTGCCCCGTGGAATGCACAAACAGTTTATCCATTCCGTGTTTTCGGAGGACTTCGCGGGCAGCCTGATCGACTGCAGCACAGGAAACGCCCGGTCTTACCGCATCGATTGCGGCAAGCTGGCTCTCCAGCACCGCGGCGTACATCGCGCGAGCTTTCCTGGTTGGTTTGCCTGTTATGTAAGTTCGCGTCATGTCGCTGGAATAGCCAGCAACCTTCGCGCCCATATCAATTAATAATAGTTGATCGCCCTGTATGAGTTCATTGGTGGGGTGGGCATGGGGCAGGGCACTGTGCTGTCCGGAGGCGACGATCGTATCAAAAGCGGTGTTGTCAGCGCCAAGCCGCCGCATCCGGTATTCGATCTCCGCGGCGAGGTCCGCTTCGCGCATGGACGACTTGAAACAGCCCAGAGCTTGCCTCAGCGCTTCAGAATTCAACTGGACAGAGGCGCGGATGGCGTCGATTTCGGACGGGGATTTCACCATGCGCAACTTTTCAACCGCACCGGATACGGGCTTTAATCGAACGTCCTTCGCATCCTCCTTCACTTGGCGATACGCGTCGAAGGTGATGCGGTTCTGTTCGAAAGCAAGCGACTTAACGTGCAGGCGCTTCGTCCACTTTGACAACTCCTTTGTGAGCGTTCCTTTTGCAACTTTTACCTCGCAGTCTGTTTGCTGCGGCGCCTGGGTGGCGTAACGCGGATCGGTAAAAAGCAACGCACGTTCGGGAGTGAGCAGTAGCGCGGCGTTGCTTCCGGTAAAACCACTCAGGTAATGCACGTTGGGCAATGCGGTTATGAGAAAAGCGTGAGCGCGAGCTTCGGTCAACGCGGGGAGGAGCCGTTCGCGGCGGCTGGAAAATTCGGGACAGTCGTTCAATACTTTTCCTTAGGGCTTCAATAGTAGTTTGCCGGTGGTTTTGCGGCCTTCCAAGTCTCGATGGGCGGTCGCGGCTTCGGCAAGAGGATAGGTTTTGTAAATGTTGATGCGCAGACGGCCAGCGGCTATCCAATGAAAGATATCAGATGAACGCCATTGAAGATCGGCAGGATCGCTGACGTAGTTCGCCAGACTTGGCCGAGTCAGAAACAGTGAGCCCTTCTGGCTGAGCAATAACGGATCGACTTCACCGACTGGTCCGCTTGACTGGCCGAAGGTCACCATCATGCCTCGTGGGCGCAGGCAGTCTAAGCTCTTATAAAACGTGGTATGACCGACGGAATCGTAAACCACATCCACGCCTTTGCCGTTCGTTATTTTTTTTACTTCTTCGAGGAAGTCGGTCTCTGTGTATTGAATGAGATGGTCCGCGCCGTGGTCCTTTGCAAGCCGAACCTTTTCTGCGGTACCCGCCGTCCCTATAACGGCGGCTCCAGCAATTTTCGCCATCTGAACGGTCGAAAGTCCAGCACCGCCCGCTGCGGCGTGAATGAGACATGTGTCACCGGTTTTTAGCGGATAAGTGGAACGAGTGAGATAGTGCGCGGTCATGCCCTGCAGCATGACCGCAGCGCCGTCTTCGAAGCTGACGGATTTAGGGAGTTCGACAAGGTTCGATTGCGGCACGACGGCATACTCGGCGTAAGCGCCGCGTGCCATGGCGTATGCAACACGTTGACCTATCCGGAAACGGACTCCATCGCCAACCGCCACGACTGTTCCACTCGCTTCGTTACCGAGTCTCACCGGTGTTTCTGGCGCTTTGTAGAGGCCTTTGCGAAAGTAGGTGTCGATATAGTTGACGCCGATCGCCTCGATCTTGATCAGTGCTTCGCCCTCGCCTGGCTCTGGCGTGGGGATATCGACGTACTGTAGATTTTCCGGGCCGCCAAGCGGATCCGCAACAACAGCTTTCATATACAGCCGATTTTACAAGGAAAGTGAAAATGCAAGCCTGGTACGAAATCCTACCGCGTTCGTATCGTCCGCCGTGCATGCACAATTCCGGCATATAAGGCCAAGTATGTAATCGTAAAAGGCACCAGAAAGAGCTCGCCGAGAACATGAAGCTGAAGCGGTTGATGCAGACCGAGGCGCAGCGAAGCCATCATCTTCGCGGGGCGGCGGTGTTTCACGTCGAGCAAGAAAAAGCCAGCGTGCTCATTCACGATTAGCACCTTCGCGTTCGCCCGAAGCGCGATCATCCATTTCCACTTCGTCAGAACGGGATCGCCGGTGCATAGGATCGCCACAATGGTGTACGGTGTCGCGAGCAGTTTGCGAATAAACTGTACCCGGTTTGCTTTCGCGCTTGGGTCATGAACCGAATGCAGGGTTCCCCGTTTCGGATCGAACGATTTCGGCGCGCCAGCATAACAGGTCAGTAAATCGACTCGCTCACTCTTTTGAATTTCGTACAGGTGCTTTAGAAAGATTTCGGCAACATCACGCGGGCCGCTCTCAATGACTAATAAGCGTTCAAAAGAGGGGTGAACGCTGGAGAGTAGCCCACGCATACGTTTCTATTACACGCCCCAGCTATAATCAGGTGTCATAGCGTTTGCAGGTTCATCTTCTTCCGTCAATCGCATGATTTCCAGCCGTAGCGCATCCACCAGCGCGCGCCAGCTTGCGTCGATGACATTGTCGGAGATGCCAACCGTAGCCCAGCTTCGGCGATGATCGCTCCATTCCACCAGGACGCGTACCTTCGAATCGGTGCCGCCCTTAGCGCCGAGAACACGGACCTTGTAATCCGTGAGCCGCACGTCCGTGATAGCTGGGTAAATCGAGGCAAGGCATTGGCGCAGGCAAACATCAAGCGCATTCATGGGTCCCTGACCTGTTGCCTCGAAGGAATGATTCCTGCCGGCTACGCGCAATACAACGTTTGCCGTGGTTACCGTCTCGCCCCCAGACTGAAGCTTCGTCGAGACTTCGTAGCTCAATACATCGAAAGGGTGCAGTGCCGGATTGGCCGCCTCACGCACGATGAGTTCAAACGTGCCTTCCGCCGTTTCGAAATCGTAGCCCTCGTACTCCATCTGCTTGATGCGTTCCAGGATGTCGCGACGGGCGGATTCGGTCAGGCGATCACTCAGCCCATGCTGCTTCAATTTGTAGGTGACATTACTTCGTCCGGAAAGATCGCTGAGCAACACGCGTTGACGGTTGCCGACGGTCTCCGGTTTTACGTGCTCGTACGTGGCGGCATCTTTAAGAACGGCACTCACGTGTATGCCCCCCTTGTGGGCGAATGCGCTAGGTCCGACGTAGGCCTGATCGCGGCGCAATTGAAGATTGGCTAACTCAGCCACGAAGCTCGCAACTTTCGTAAGCTGCTGCAGGTTTTCCGGACCGATCGTCGTGTGGCCTAACTTTAATTCCAAGTTTGCCAGAACCGAGCAGAGATTGGTGTTGCCGCAGCGTTCTCCGTATCCGTTGATGCACCCTTGGATGTGTGTTACCCCCGCCTCTACCGCAATCAGTGTATTGGCCACAGCGACTTCGGAGTCATTATGACAATGAATTCCGATGATCCCGTCGAAGCGTTTTCGTATCTCCTCAACCACTTCCGCTAAGTGCATGGGGAGCGTCCCGCCATTGGTGTCGCACAGACAAAGAACATCGGCTCCGGCGTCTTTAGCTGCTTCTAAAGTGCGCAATGCGAAAGCCGAATTCGCTTGATAGCCGTCGAAAAAGTGCTCGGCATCATAGACCACCTCACGCCCGTGCGCCTTCAAATATGAAACGGTGTCGGAGATCAGCTCAAGATTTTCTTCCTCGGTGATTCCAAGAGCGCGATGAACATGGAAATCCCAGGTTTTTCCGAAGATGGAAACGACCGGAGTGTCCGCGCCCAACAACGCTGCGACATTCGCGTCCTTCTCCACCGGATTCTTGGCAAATCTTGTCGAGCCAAAAGCGGTGAGCTTCGCGTACTTCAGTTTCAGGCTCTTTGCGCGCGCGAAAAATTCCTTGTCTTTCGGATTCGAGCCCGGCCAGCCACCCTCAATGTAGTCGATACCGAGTTCATCCAGTTTTTCCGCAATGAGCAACTTGTCGTCCACGGAAAATGAAACGGACTCGCCTTGAGTCCCATCCCGGAGTGTCGTATCGAAGGTGAAAATCTTCATAACCCTACCGAATAAAGCCTCGTCCTTTCACGAGAACAGATATCAATCGACAAAAAACAAAGGCCACCTGCTGGTTTCCCCGCCGGTGGCCTCAAAACTTTAACTTTGTACAAGAGGTCTCAGGCGGAGCCGGTAATTGCCACGCTAATAATAATGCCGATTTGAAGGAAGGCAATCATGAGACTTTGGAAACTTATCTTTGAGTATAGAACAGCTACTTTGCTGTCAGCATCTTTTTCAAGAACACAAGTTGGCCCAGATGGTACGAATTGTGATTCGCCAGAAGAACCGCTTCCCGAAGTAGCGTTTGGCCGTCACCATGAGGAAATGCCTTCCAAAGATCGCGTTGGGGATCTTTCATTAAATTATTCAGTTCCTGCCGGTCCGCCTTGAATGCATCAACACTGTCCTTCCATGCCTCCTCGCTCGGGGGAGCGCTGTTTTGCGGCCAGTATTCCTCCGGCCACTTTCTTTCCTTGTATTCGGCCGGATCGCGTGAGAAATCGAGTATGTCGCGTTGCGCGATTCGCAGGTGCTCCACCAACTCCCATGCGCTATGAGGGGCGCCGCTGGGCGTTACGCTCCTGAGTTCCGGGGGGAAGTTGTCCACTGCGGAGTCGAAATCGATGTGCGACCCGCTTCCTTCCATTGCAGAGACCAATTGCTTTCGCAGGATATCCAATTCATTATTGTTAGCCACGGTTCTAATTGGACTAAAGCTGGCGAGCCATGTTTCTATTGAGATTTTCCAGCTCCGCCGGCACTCACCGGCACATAAACAGGCGGAACATCGGGAGAGCGATTGCTTGCCGCGGGCCTCGGTAGCGGAGGGGGATTCGCGGGTGCAACCGGAGGTAATCCCGGCATGGGACTTGCTGGCGACCACTTAGGAGGTTTCCTTAGCAGATCCTTCATGGAAGGAAGCTGCGTTGCATTCCAGCCGCCGCCTAGTGTCATCACCAGGCCCACACTGGAGACCATTTGACGGAGCTGAAGCTGAACCTCGGTTTCCCGGTTTGTCAGCACCGTGGCCTGGGCCGTGATGACGTTCAGATAACTATCCACGCCAGTCCTGTACCGAACAAGTGCAAGATCGAGATAGTGGGTTGCTGAAATAACCGTCGTATGCTGCTGAACGACCTCTTGGGCCAGGATTCGCAAACTCGAAAGATTGTCTTCGACGCCCTGAAAGGCGGTAAGGACAGTTTGACGATAGACTGCGACCGACTGATCGTAGGAGGCTTCCGCCTGTTCGGTAGCTCCGCGTCTTGCTCCTCCATCGAAAAGTGTTTCACTCGCTTGTGGACCAAGAGACCAGAACTTGCTGGGCCACGTGAACCACTGCGTAATTTGAGAACTTTCCAGGCCGCCCGATGCCGTCAATGTCACGTTGGGATAATAGGCGGCGCGAGCGACACCGACTTGCGCATTTGCCGCGGCCACTCTTCTCTCCGCGGATGCGATATCGGGACGCCGTTCTAGCAACTCTGCAGGCAGCGCCAGAGGCACTGGCGGAGGATGCGGATTGAAAGGGGCAACCGGCAAGAAGAATGCCGCCGGCGGCTTTCCGATCAAGGCGGCAATCGCATGCTCGTACTGAGCTCGCGAGGCGCCGAGGTCCGTCAACTGCGCGATGGCTGTATCAAGTTGTGTTTGCGCCTGTGCGACATCCTGATCGGAATCGATTCCAGTCTGAAACAGTATTTGAGTGAGGTGCAAGGTATCGCGGTAAGACGCGACTGTATCTTCAAGGATTCTTCTCTCGGAATCGAGCGCGCGAATTTCAAAGTAGTCTTCCGCCAGCGTGGACTGCGTGCTCAATAACGCCGTTGCCAAGTCGCCAGCGCTCGCTTGCGCCTGAAATTCGTTTGCGGCGATCGTATTACGAACGCGATGCCAGAAATCGATCTCATAAGAAACATCGAAAGGCAGCGAGTACTCGTTAAATGTGCCGCTATTGGAAAGGCCGCCCACTCCGGTACTGGATCCGGTTGTTGAGCCAGTATTACCTGTCGAGGTGGATCCGGACGGTCCGGGAGTAGTCACGCCGGACGACCCTGTAGTAGTTCCGGTGCTTCCTCCCGATATGAATACGCCGCGCGAGGTCTGTGAGGAACGTGAATTGGTAAACGAAGGGCCTGTGCTAAGCGTCGGATATAAAGCGGACCGGGCAGATACGACCAAAGCGCGTGACAGCCGGAATGAAGCTTCTGCTTCCTTGATGGTCTGATTGGAAATCCGCACTTGTTCTTCCAGGGCAGTCAACTGGGGATCATTGTAAAGCGCCCACCAATTCGCGCGCATCTTATCGTCGCCAGGTTGAGCGACTTTCCATCCGTTTCCTTCTTTGTATTCCTGTGGAATGGCTTCCTTATAGGCAGTGGGAGCTTGCGCCGGAGGCTTTGCATACTTTGGTGCGGGATTGCAGGCGGAAAGGAACACCACTAGAACAGCAAACGATGCGAGAGAAGGTAACCTGCCGGAGACTGTCCTACCGGTCGACGCTGATTTTCTACTATGTGAATAACGACAACGCGGCTTCATGGTCTTGATCCTTCCATTTGTGCTTCTCGCGATCGGTGCTTTCGAAGCCCTTCTATCCATAAACGCAGCCGATCCATGTACAGGTAAATCACTGGGGTCGTGTAGAGGGTCAATGCTTGACTCACGATCAAGCCACCCACGATCGTGATCCCGAGAGGACGCCTCAACTCCGAACCAGTGCCCGTTCCCAGCGCCAGAGGCAGGCCCCCGAGCATCGCCGCCATGGTCGTCATCATGATGGGACGAAAGCGCAAAAGACAAGCTTCATAAACGGCTTCCTTCGGGGGCTTCTTGTCTCTCCGCTCCACTTCCAAGGCGAAATCGATCATCATAATTGCATTCTTCTTCACAATTCCAATCAGAAGAAGGATGCCGATAAGGGCGATGACACTGAGTTCGGTATGTGTGATCATCAGTGCAAGAAGCGCCCCCACGCCCGCCGATGGCAGGGTGGAAAGGATAGTAATTGGATGAATGTAACTCTCGTAGAGAATTCCAAGAACGATGTAAACCGCTCCAAGCGCTGCCGCGATTAGCACCGGCTCGTTGGCGAGCGAACTTTGAAAAGCCTGGGCCGTTCCTGCGAAATATCCTTGAATGGTCGCCGGCAAACCGATTCTCTGCTCGGTGCTGTTAATGGAGTCCACAGCGCTTCCCAGCGCTATCCCAGGCGCTAAGTTGAACGATATCGTTACAGAAGGAAATACGCTGGAGTGATTGACCGTTAACGCCGCCGTGGATGGCCGAAACTGCGTAAATGCCGCGAGAGGAACCTGAGTGCCGGTGCTGGAACTTATATAGATATCCTTCAGTCCGCTTGGATTCTGCCAAAACTTCGGGGCCACTTCCATAATCACGTAGTACTGATTCATGGCCTGATAAGTGGTGGCGATTTCCCGTTCGCCGAATGCGTCGTAAAGAATACTATCGATAGTGCTTGGCGTTATTCCCATCCGGGAAGCGGTCTGTCTATTTATCTGGACGTTTGCCTCCAGTCCGGAATTTTGCTGATCGCTATTGACGTCACGCAGCGCCGGTATTTTCTTCATCTCATTTAGCAGCAGAGGCGACCAATGAGTAAGTTCCGCTAAATTATCGCTTTGGATTGTATATTGATATTCAGCATTGGACCGGCGCCCTCCGATCCTGAGATCCTGGGTGGCCTGAAGAAACAATGTAGCTCCCGGCACTCTGGCAAGCTTTGGGCGTAATCGGGTGATGATTTGATCGGCCGTTACTCCTCCACGCTCGTTGAGAGGCTTTAGCGATATGAACATGCGAGCGGTGTTGGTGGAGGTGCCTCCTCCGCCCCCCGAGAAGCCCATGACGGTTGCCACGCCGGGATCGGCAGCCGTGATATCGCTTAGCCGGATCATGGTCTGTTTCATGGCTTGAAATGAGGTATCCTGGTCGCCCAGAATGCTTCCGCTCATTCGTCCTGTATCTTGCTGAGGGAAAAATCCTTTCGGAATTTTGATGAATAAAAACACGTTCAAGGCAAGCGTCGCCAACGCAATGAACAGAGTAATGGCGGAATGCTGCAACACCCATGACAGGCTGCGTTCATAGACCCTTAGAATGAACTCGAATACTTTTTCGCTGGCTTTATAGAGCTTGCCGTGCCCCTTGTCCTGGCCTAGCAAACGGGAACACATCATCGGTGTCGTTGTCAGCGAAATAATCAGAGAGATCAGAATCGTCACCGACAGGCTGACGGCAAACTCGCGGAATAAACGACCTACAATCCCGCCCATCAAGAGGATCGGAGTGAAGACCGCGACGAGAGAAAGGCTGATGGAAAGCACGGTAAAACCGATTTCAGCCGCGCCCTTGAAGGCCGCATCCATGGCGCTCATTCCTTTCTCCCGGTACCGCGTTATATTCTCGAGTACGACAATCGCATCGTCGACAACAAATCCAGTCGATATGGTGATCGCCATCAAGGATAAGTTGTCGATGCTATAGCCGAGCAGGTACATGACCCCGAACGTGCCGATCAACGAAACGGGAACGGCAACAGTGGGAATCAGCGTGGCTCGCGGGTTCCGCAGGAATAGAAAAACAACCAGAATCACCAGGCAAATCGAGATAAGAAGCGTGCGCTCCACATCGTCGACCGAGGCGCGAATCGTGATCGTTTGATCGAGAACCGTGGTCATCTCGATGGATTGATTAATCGACGCGTGCAATGACGGCATCGCGGCTTTCACGTGATCCACTGTGTCGATGATGTTCGCCCCCGGCTGCCGGAAAATGATGACTAAAGCGGAGGGCTTGCCGTTCGCTAACCCTGTGGACCGGAGTGTTTGCACGGAATCCGTAACGTTGGCCACGTCCGACAGCTTGACTCCCGCGCCGTTCACATACCTGATAATTAAAGGCCTGTAGTCAACGGCTTTGAACAATTGATCGTTGGCGCCGATCATCCAGGTCTTTGTCTGGTCGAAGAAGTTCCCTTTCGCTATGTTTGAGGTTTCGGCGGCAATCGCATTGCGAACGTCCTCCAACTGAATTCCGAAATGGTTGATCTGGTTCGGATTGACATCGATCCTTACCGCGGGTAGCGAGCTGCCGCCGACCACAACTTGCCCCACTCCCGGAACTTGCGAAAGCTTCTGCATCAATACCGTATCGGCGGAGTCGTACAATTGCCCAGGGGTCAGCTTGTTCGAACTCAGAGCGATGATCAAGATAGGAGCATCCGCCGGATTCACCTTACGGTAAGTGGGATTCATGGGTAGATCGGCCGGCAGATACCCGCGAGCCGCGTTGATGGCGGATTCCACGTCGCGCGCCGCCGCGTCGATGTTGCGGTTAAGGTTGAATTGCAATGTAATACTGGTCTGCCCAAGCGAACTGGCCGAGGTCATCTCGGTAACAGAGGAGATGCGCCCCAACTGCCGTTCCAATGGCGTCGCGACGGATGACGCCATGATCTCCGGACTCGCGCCGGGCAACGACGCCGATACCGAGATCGTGGGAAAATCGACTTGCGGCAGAGGAGAAACCGGGAGTAGCGTAAAAGCAACTGCTCCCGCAAGCGCCACTGCGGCGGTCAACAATGTAGTGGCCACCGGCCTTTTAATGAATGGCGATGAGAGACTCATGGTCTAGTCTCCGGAAACCTGCATGGGCTGCGCTTCGGTGCTGCCGGATCTGCGGGCGCGAAACGCCGTCACTCGCGATGCCAGATTGTCAAAGAAAAGATAAATGACCGGCGTCGTGTAGAGCGTTAACAATTGGCTGAGCAGCAAGCCGCCAATAATAACGATGCCGAGGGGCCGCCGCAGCTCCGATCCCACGCCATGACCGAAAGCCAGCGGAACACCCGCGAACAAGGCGGCCATCGTCGTCATCATGATGGGCCGGAAGCGCAACATACAAGCTTGAAAGATCGCGTCGTAAGGCTTCTTTCCCTCCTGCCGCTCGGCATCCAGCGCAAAATCGATCATCATGATCGCGTTTTTCTCGACGATACCGATAAGGAGAACGATCCCGATGATGGCCACAACGGTCAGCTCCGTCCGGCAGATGAGTAGCGCCAGCAGTGCTCCCACGCCCGCCGAGGGAAGAGTCGACAAGATGGTCAGCGGGTGAATATAACTCTCGTAAAGAACTCCCAGAACGATATATACAGTCACTAAAGCGGCGAGAATCAAAAGCGGTTCGTTAGTCAGCGATGCGACAAAGGCCTGCGCCGTGCCTTGAAAGGAAGTCTGCATGGCGGGCGGGGCAGGCAGCTCTTTTTCCACTTGCTTAATTGAATCCACGGCCTGTCCTAGCGCGGCGTTCGGAGCGAGATTGAAGGAGACCGTCGTTGCGGGAAATTGCCCCTGATGGGTGATCACGATCGGCATGAAGGCGTTTGTGTATCTCGAAAAAGTGCTGAGGGGGATTTGTCCTCCGCCAGTGGTGTTTATATAAATGTCGCGCAGGTTCTGTGGATGTACTTGAAACTGGGGCTGCACCTCCAGAATGACGTGATATTGGTTCAATTGCGTGAATAAGGTGGATATTTGCCGCTGGCCAAAAGAGTCATAGAGCGTATTGTCGATCGTCGACGGAGTGACGCCGACCCGCATGGCAGTCTGGCGATCGTAAGTGATTGCTGCTTGCAGCCCGTTATTCTGGATATCGTCGGCTACATCGGCCAATGCCGGAAGACCTTGCAGCTTATCGACGAACTTACTTACGTAATTGTCTAATTCGTTTGCATTGGGATCTTCAAGGGTATATTGATATTCCGTGCGAGTTACTCGATCCTCCACCGTAAGATCCTGCACGGGCTGCATGTAAAGAGTAATTCCCTCCACTTTGGCCAGTTCGGGCTGCAATCTGCGAATAATATCCGACGCGCCGATCCCTCTTTGCGCCAAGGGCTTTAGATTGATCTGCATGCGCCCGCTGTTCAGAGTTGTATTTGTCGCGTCTACGCCGATGAAAGACGACAAGCTCTCGACTGCGGGATCTTTAAGGATCACCGAGGCAAGCCGTTGTTGCTGTTGTTCCATCTCTGTAAACGAAATACTTTGGCCGGCTTGCGAGATGCCCTGTATCTCTCCCGTATCTTGTATTGGAAAAAATCCTTTCGGGATGATGATATACAGGCAGACGGTAAGCACAAAGGTCGCTAGAGCGACTAGTAGCGTCATTGTCCTGTGACGCAAAACGACCTCTAGTGTCCTGCCATAGAATGCAATTGTTCTTTGGAAGGCTCGCTCGGATGCGCGGAAAAGCCGGCCCTGTTTAGAACTGTCTTTGTGCCGGAGAAGCTTGGCGCAAAGCATTGGCGTCAAGGTCAGGGAAACGAAAGCCGAGATAAGGATGGTGACGCCTAGCGTTATGGCAAATTCGCGGAATAGCCGCCCGGTGATGTCGCCCATAAAGATCAATGGGATCAAAACAGCAATTAACGAAACCGTCAAAGAGATAATCGTGAAGCCGATCTGCTCAGCGCCTTTCAAGGCGGCCTGCAACGGAGCTTCTCCCTCCTCTACGTAGCGTGTAATATTCTCGATCATGACGATGGCGTCATCCACGACAAATCCGGTCGAGATGGTCAGTGCCATCAGCGTCAGATTGTTTAGGCTGTAACCAAGCGCATACATCGCGGCGAATGTCCCGACCAAGGATAGAGGCACCGCCACACTGGGAATGAAGGTCGCGGCAAGATTGCGAAGGAAAATAAAGATTACCGTTACGACAAGCACGATGGTGAGCATTAGTTCGAACTCAACATCCGCGACAGACGCGCGAACCGTAATCGTCCGATCCGTAAGGACCGTAATATCGATGGAGGATGGAAGCGTAACCCTGAGCTGGGGAAGGAGAGCCTTTACGCCATCGGCCACCTGGATAGTATTGGCTCCCGGTTGCCGTTGAATATTGACGATCACAGCGGGCGTGGCATTCATCCACGCCGCCTGCTGCACGTTCTCCACTCCATCGATAACATTGGCCACGCTATTCAACACCACAGGCGCATTGTTCTTGTAGGCGACAATTACGTCCTTGTAGTCGGCAGCTTTTTCCAACTGATCATTGGCGCCTATTTGGTACCCCTTGTGGGATCCGTCGAAGCTCCCTTTGGCCGAGTCAAGGCTGGTCGCGATTAGCGCATTTCGTAGATCTTCCAGGTTTAGCCCATAAGAGGCCATCTGCACGGGGTTAGCCTGTATGCGAACGGCCGGCTTTTGGCCACCGCTAATGGTGACCGCTCCCACTCCCGACAACTGCGAAATTTTTTGCGATAGCCGCGTGTCGACATAATCCTCGACCTGCGAAAGCGGCATCGATTTAGAAGTAAGCGCCAGCGTCAGGATGGGAGCATCGGCAGGGTTTGTTTTGCTGTAAATAGGCGGCATCGGCAGATTGGTAGGCAGAAAATTCTGCGCCGCATTGATTGCTTCCTGAACTTCTTGTCCAGCGACATCGATATTTAAAGTGAGGACGAATTGGAGCGTGATGACCGAGGCGCCTTGGGAACTGGTCGACATCATCTGGTTTAGCCCCGGCACTTCCCCGAGTTGCCGTTCCAGCGGCGCCGTAACACCGGAAGCCACCACATCCGGGCTTGCTCCGGGATAATAAGTGACCACCTGCATGGTGGGATAGTCTACTTCCGGTAGCGCCGATACGGGAAGTTGTTTGTAGCCAACCACCCCCACCAGCAGAATCGCGGCCATCACCAGCGACGTCGCGATGGGACGCAGGATAAAAGGCCGCGACGGACTCACTTACCGCTCCTCTGTCCTTTGCTTTGATTATTTGTGTTTAAGTGCGTATCGGCGCTGCCCTGCGGTGTAGCGTGCTTGCCGGATTGCGGGGAAACGGGCGCCGGTTGGCTGGTGGGCACCGTTGGTGTTCGTAGTACGACCTTAACTCCATCCTGCAGCTTGTCGAACCCGTCGCTGACCAGCAAATCTCCGGCATTCACTCCAGTGACGGCGGCCGTATTATCGTCTTGCGTTTCAATGTTGACGTTTTCAGACTTAACGGTCTTATTTGCCTGAACAACATAAACATAAGACACGTCCCCATTTCGCTGAATGCATGCTGTCGGAATCAGGGTTGCGCTGTTCAGCATTCGTATCAGGAGTTTCGCATTTACAAACTCATTCGGAAAAAGCCGGTTGTTGGTATTGGGGAAGATTGCCCGGAACCTTACCGTTCCAGTTGTTATATCGATTTGATTATCGATTGTGAGCAGCTTTCCCTGGGCAAGCTCAGTTTGCTGTTCGCGATCCAGGGCGTCCACGCGCAATGTATGTCCGGCCTGCATTTGCGTTACAACATCGGAGATGTAATTTTCCGCGACAGGAAAGATGACGGTGATGGGCCGCAGTTGGGTGATTACTGCTAAACCCGTAGTGCCGTTGGCTTGGACGATGTTTCCCGGATCCACTGTTCGCAGCCCCACGCGCCCGTCAATAGGTGAATGTATTCGGGTGTAATCGACGTTGACTTGGGCACTGTCGAGAATTCCTTGATCGGCCTTGACAGCTCCCTCGTCCTGGTTCACCGTCGATTGTTGGGTCGCCAGTGTCTGCTCCGGTATGGCGTGTTGTTGGTAAGCTTGCGTATATCGATCCACGTCGATGCGGGCGTTCTTCAACGTCGCTTGGTCCCGCGCCAACTGACCCTGCGCTTGCGTGAGAACAGCTTGATAGGGACGAGGATCTATCTCGGCAAGCAAGTCACCTTTCCGGACAAGCTGGCCTTCTTTGTAATGAACAGCCATCAAAGTGCCGACGACCCGGCTGGTCACCGTAATCGTGTAGACCGGAGTCACCGTGCCCAAAGCCGTTAGATAGACCCCTAGGTTTCCAGTCTTCGCGACGGCTGCCGAAACAGAAATTCCACCAGATCTCGCCGACTTAGCTGTCTGGCTCGACTGGCCGCTCTTTGTCGGACTTGAGGCGAGTCGCTGCGCGATCAAATAGCCGCCGACGCAAAGGACCAGAAGGAATCCAGCCCAAACCGGCCAGCGCCTCCGCCGCGGACGGGTTTCGTTAGCTCTAGTTTCCGTAGGTGACTGTGGATCGTCCGGCGCCACCGGTGCGTTCGAATTTGAGTTCACGCCTTGAATATAGCCTTGAGGGAACAGACTCTGCGAGCCACGAATAGGTTACCGGATGCGATGGATTCCGGCATAATTCAAGATGTATCAGCGGAAGACGGAGATTGATATTCTTCTTACAATTCGTCCTCTATCATTGAGGATTGATTCAAAGAAAAATTATTCTTTCCTTGTGCGCCTTGGTTTTGTACAGCACTTCTGCTCTGGCGCAGAACGCTCGCCACATCACCGTGGCGGCGGATCTGAGCGATGCACCGCGTAAGATTCTTCATGCCCGTCTTGTGATTCCAGTTCAGCCTGGGCCTCTCACTCTGGTCTATCCCAAATGGATACCTGGCGAACATGCGCCTTCCGGTCCGATCGACAATCTTGCCGGACTTGTATTTGAAGCGAATGGAACGACGCTCGCGTGGCATCGGGACGGCATCGACATGTTTTCCTTTCATCTTCAGGTGCCACAAGGCGCGACCTTTTTGACTGTTAAACTCGACTTTTTGGCGACTGCGGCAGCCACAGGATTTTCCGCCGGCGCCTCTACCAGCGCAAACCTGGCGATTCTTAGTTGGAACGAACTGGTGCTGTATCCGGTAGGGGAGCCTTCTGCCCAGATTGTGGTTGATCCATCGGTAAAGCTGCCGGACGACTGGAAGTTCGGAACTGCCCTGACTACTGCCTCAACGGAAAATGGCATAACTCGCTTCCAGCCTGTTTCGCTTGAAATGCTGGTCGATTCACCAGTTCTGTCAGGCCGTTTTTTTAAAGAGATTCCGCTTGCGCCCGAAGTGACACCAAAGCATTTCCTAGACATGGTTGCCGACGGCCCGGAAGATTTGAACGTTAGTGACAGCGAGATTACGTCGTTCAGCAATTTGATCCGTGAAACAGGAGCACTATACGCCTCCAGGCACTACAACAGCTATCACTTTTTGTTAACTCTCAGTGATGACGTGGCGCATTTCGGCCTGGAGCACCACCAGTCAAGCGATGATCGCGTCGAAGCCAGAACCTTGATTGATGATGACCTCAGTCTTCTGGAGGGCGATCTTCTGCCCCATGAGTTTACTCATTCGTGGAACGGCAAGTACCGCCGCCCCGCCGGTCTCGCCACGTCGAATTACCAGCAGCCGATGGTGGGCAACTTACTTTGGGTTTACGAAGGACTTACTCAATATTTGGGCGATGTCTTGGCCACACGGTGTGGTATTTGGACGCCTGAGCAATACCGCGCCTATTTGGCATCTTCGGCGGCAATGCTGAATCACCGTCCCGGGCGGACGTGGCGGGATCTCCAAGACACGGCAACTGCAGCGCAGATCCTATATAGTTCCAGTGACGAATGGGATAACTGGCGCCGTTCGACCGACTATTATCCAGAAGGCGAACTAATATGGCTGGAAGCAGATGTCACGATTCGCAGATTGTCTAACGGAAAGCGATCACTAAATAACTTTGCCGTCCGTTTCGAAGGTATAGGAGGAAACACGCCGCCCAAAGTGGTTCCATACACATTCGAGGATGTCGTGAATAATCTGTCTGCAATCCAGCCTTACGATTGGGCAACGTTCCTGAAAGACCGGCTTACTTCCAAAGCCCCACGGGCGCCGCTTGGCGGAATTCAAGCTGCAGGCTATCGGATTGAATACAAGGAGCAGCCGAATCTGTTTACGCGCGCTGCTGAATCGACGGGACAGGGCGTGGACGCTTGGTATTCATTGGGCCTTCGTCTTAGCGACAAGCTAACTGTCGACGATGTTCTGGTCGGATCGCTAGCCGATAGTGCTGGCTTCGGTCCTGGCATGAGGATAATTGCCGTCAACGGCCGCCGCGCCAATAGCGATCTGCTTCATCAAGCGATTCGCGATTCAAAGAACAGGAAAGAGCCTATCGAAATGATTACTGAAAATGACGGCTATTTCAAAGTACTGAAGATTGACTATCACGGGGGCGAGAAATACCCGCATTTGGTGCGTTCCAGCGGATCGGATGACATTCTCGATGAGATATTAAAGCCATTGATCTCGCGCCCGACGAAGATCTGAAGCGGACGGCTATCGCGGCGCTTTACAGCCAGCCTTTGTTGCGCGCCAACCGCGCCGCCTCCACGCGATTACTTGCGCCCAGCTTACTGATGGCTTCCGATAAGTAATTCCTGACGGTACCTTCCGAAAGCTTCAACTGCTGCGCAATATCGCCGCTAGTTAGTCCTTCTGCGGCAAGCCGCAACGCCTGTCTTTCCCGATCGGTGAGGGGGTCTGCCTCGCCCCACGCTTCCGCTGCCAGTTCCGGATCAATGACACGCAAGCCTGCGTGAACCCGATGGACGGCATCGGCGAGTTGATCGGCTGGCCTGTCTTTGAGTAGGTAGCCCAGAGCTCCGGCATCCAGCGCACGCCGTAAATAGCCGCTGCGCGCAAACGTCGTGACAATAATCACCCGGACGGGAATGTGGAGGTGTTTCAATTCCGCCGCTACGTCCAGACCCGTCATCCCGGGCATTTCGATATCGGTGATGAATACATCCGGCCGATGCGTGAGGACCGCCGTTAACGCCTCGTTGCCCGTTCGCGCACAAGCCGCAACCACGATGTTGCCGGACATCTCCAGCAGCGCTTTCAATGCGCCAAGAACCATGCCCTGATCTTCGGCTAGAACCACCCGGACCGCTGACGTATTCACGACGTCTCAGCCCCAGGGACGCCCTGCAAGGGCAGGGCAACACTCAGCTTCGTTCCATTGCCGACTTCACGATGCAACGATCCGCCCAACGCTTCAACGCGCTCGCGCATGCCGCGCAGCCCGTTACCCTCCACGTGCCCAACACCGCAACCGTCATCCTGAATTTGCAGATGGCACGTTTCCTCGCCCTGGCGAATTTGTAGGCGGCAATTGGTCGCGTTCGCGTGGCGCACGATGTTGGTGGTCGCTTCGCGAACGGCAAGTACGAGAACACTTTCTTGCGTCGCGGGGAGCTCGATCTTATTGGTATCGCATTCGACGTTCACGCCGGCGGTTTCCAGTACCGCACGGGCCTTGCCGATCTCCTCCAGCAGACCGTGTCCCCGATAGCCGCCAATCGCTTGCCGGACGTCTGCCAGAGCTTGACGGGAGGTACGCTCCACGTCGAGGATCTCCGATCGGGCCCGTTCCAGATCTCGATCAATCAATTTGGAAGCGAGCTCGGATTTTAAAATGATGACCGAGAGCGTATGGCCGAGGACGTCGTGCAAGTCGCGTGCAATCCTTTCCCGCTCGGCGATTTTGGCCAGGCTTTCAATCTCCTCATGGGCGCGCCGCAACTTGCAGTCGGCCTTAATCCGCTGCCGTACATTGATATTGATTGCTCCCATCACCACCGACAATCCGATGGCGTATAAGCCCAGAGACGTAGGTAAATGGATAAACCACGCCTCGGCATATATACCAGCAACAAGGACTAGCAGCAGGACCGATGCCGCACTCGTTTCGACGATAAACCCGACGAAGGAAGCGGCGTAAATAAAGAAACAAATAGCGCCGCCGTTCATGGGGACATAAGCCGCGCCAAGCAGAGCAATGACGAGCGTCGCCGCAAGCGCTTCACGGGTCTTCTTCGTCCAGTAGACCAAAAAATAACAGAAGAGGAAGACGATTAGCCCAATGATCGTGAGTAGCCATTGAGCCGACGTGAAGTGATTCGCAATCGGCTCAATAAAGAAGAACCCCAGGTACGAAAGAAGTATGTACGGCAGCCAACCTTTATCGCGATGTTCCGGAAGCAGTCTCATACCCTCGATCCGTATCCTCACTGACTCCTTATCATGTCAGAATTTACCCGTACAGTTTGCCTTCGTCACGCTGGAATCCCAGCCGCGCAATCCCGAGACAAATCAGCGTAAACCCGGCAAGCACTTCCAGATGAATTCCAGTTGCCCCATTGTGGACGCCTGCAACCGTCAATACCAATTGACCGAAATGATAGGGCGGCAGGACATGCGCCGTTTTCTGTAGAATAGGCGGAAAAGCATCGACAGGCATCCATAGACCGGACAGGAACGACATAGGCAAATAGATCAGGTTCACCACCGAAGCTGCCGCGTTCGGTTTCGCAAAGTATCCGATGGCGAGCCCGAGCGCGCAGAACGGAATTGAACCCGCCACAAGCGCTGCTAGAAATAAGAACACCTGCGCGGCTTTCATGCGGACTCCGCCAAAAGCCGTTCCCATGATGAAAAGCGATAGAGCGACCACAAGGCTGAAAAGTAGGCACGTGCCCAGACGGCCGACAAAATTAGCCGCCACCGGCATCGGGCTGGCACGCTTTACTTCCAGCCATCCCTGTCCCCGTTCGGTCGCCACGCCGACGCCGAAGCCGAACAGCGCCACTCCCATAACGCCATAACAGGCCATTGTCGCCATCAGATAAGTGGCGACGCTGATGTGATGAATCGATTCGTTTCGATTGAGCAGCAAGCCAAAAAGTGCATAGAACATCACGGGAAAGAAGACCAACGAAAGCGAATACATCGGCATCCGAAGCCGTTTCAGAAACTCGTACTTTGTCTCCTTCCAGTAAATAGAAAGCTTACGGGTTGCATTTCCTTCGTGTACTTCCGCAGCGAGACCGGGTAAAGTGTGTGTCATAGTATGTATCTCCCTGTAATGAAACCTAGTTTGTTTGCCTATGGGACAGGATTCATTAACGCCAGGAACGCTTCTTCCATTCCAGCGCTCACTACTTCCAATCCGGACAGTTGAGGATCTCGCAGCAGCAATTCGCGTACAACGGTTTCAGGCTGCGAAGTCTGAATTTCCATCGCCCCGCGATCGGCTTTTGTTTCGAGCACGCCGGGCATCTCGCGAATAATCTCCAGCGGCAATGTCGTAACGCAACGGATACGCTTGCCCATCGTTCTAGCCTTGATGGCTTCGGGCGTACCGTCGGCGATAATGCGGCCCTTGTTGATGACGGCAATCCGGGTCGCCAGCGCATCTGCCTCTTCCAGGTAGTGCGTCGTAAGCAGAACTGTTTTACCGCGAGCCACCAAATCGCGTATCCGTCCCCACATGGCGCGGCGCGCTTCAATGTCGAGCCCGACTGTCGGCTCGTCAAGAAATAAAAGATCCGGATTCCCGCAAATTGCCAGCGCAAACAGAACCCGCTGTTTCTGTCCTCCCGAGAGCTCGCCGAATAGACGCTTCTCAATCCCATTCAGTCCGGCGATGGCGATCGTCTCGTGAAGCGGCAAAGGGCGCGGGTAGTAGGAGGAGAATAAGTCGACATGCTCTTTCACCCGCAGCGTTTCGGGAACCTTCCCTACCTGCAACATGGCTCCAATGCGGGTTCGGGTTTCAGAAAGCCTCGGATCTCGACCGAATACTGAGACTGTCCCTTCGGTCGGCGAAGCAAGTCCCAGCAGGAGCCGGATCATGGTCGTCTTGCCCGCGCCGTTTGGTCCGAGCAGCGCCACCACTTCACCAGCGCCGATTGAGAAATCAACGCCATCAAGGGCCCTCTGTTCGCCATATCGCTTCACCACGTTCTTCAGTTGCGCTACCGCTGACCAATTCATTTGCCGCGCCTCCCAAATAGGCTGCTCGAGTTGAGTTGCAATCATCTGCTGGTCCTCCTGGCCGTCCTGTATTCAGTATTCGTTCGATCGCGATTTGGCGGTAGTGAGGAACATCAGCGAATCCCCATGACACTTGTCATACCTGGCGGCGACGACAATAGGCGTATGAGCAATCTGACACTCGATCCGAAAACAACGGCACTCGTCTTAATTGACCTTCAACAAGGAATTGTAGGGAGGCCATCCGCGCCTCGTTCTGGTTCGGAGGTTGTCCAGAAGGCCGCTCGCCTGGCAACGAAATTCCGCGAGAAAAATGCGACGGTGATTCTTGTTCGTGTCGCGTTTCATAGCGACAATCACGATGCGCTGAACCCGCCCGCAGATTCGCCTGCGACTCTTGCCGGCGATCGTCCTTCGGACTGGGCGGAATTAGTGCCGGAAATTCCAGGCACCGGCGACATCGTTGTTACCAAGCGCCACTGGGGCGCTTTTTATGGCACGGAACTTGATCTGCAATTGCGACGCCGCGGCGTCCGCACGATTGTTCTAGCCGGTATCGCAACCAACTTCGGCGTCGAGTCCACCGCGCGCGGCGCTTACGAACGGGGCTACGAACAGGTCTTTGTGGAGGACGTGATGACGAGCATCAGCGCCGAAGCGCACGAGTTTACAGTAAAGAACATTCTGCCTCGTATCGGACGGGTACGCTCTTCCGAAGAAGTGCTGCAAGCCTTATCAAGCTAAGCCGGGCAGGCAAGCTAACGCGCGGGTCCGTTAACGGCGAAAGTCACAGGCCGTATGTTCCAGCCGGTCAGTCCTAGTTGTAAGTTACCCGCGACCACGGATGCTGGATATTTGATCACGACTGTTCGGTGTTCTCCCGGTAGCAACGATACATAGTTGTCGCTGAAGTACGCCGGAAGCACGCGTGTGCCGTCGCTCTTCCGCAAAGTTAGCTTCGTCATCAGCGCAACCTCAGCACCTTTATTGACGAGTTCCACGTTTACCTGATCCTCGTTGCCCGCCTGCCCCACACTAGCCACCCCCGCCACTTCCATTAGCGACAGATCATCCAGCTTGCGGTAGGCTGACGCCTGTGCTGCCTGCCAATAGAAGTTATTGGATAACAGTGCTCCATTTGCATCGAGCAGCTCCAACTTTACGAATGCGATGGTACTTTGCGGCAATTGAATTTGATAACTATCGGTCTCCGCGTTCGCTGCCACGTTCAGCTTCTGCTCCTGCGACGACGCGCGTGCTCCATCCAACAAATAGACTTGAGTCCGCAGCGTCACGTCGTTCAACGGCGCAGTTGTATTATTCACCACGGCCGCCTTGAAATCCGGCAGATTCATCTGCACATGCACGGGCTCGCTCGCCTTTTTCACGCCATAGAACGATGCTTGCGTATCGTAGTCGGAGCTGTAGATCTGCCACATCGTACTCGGCCAGGCCGGATGCGTCATCCACAACATGCGGCCGCTATTCGGGGCCCAGAGGTGGGCGTTGAAGCCTTCGAAAATCGCGCGGTGTCCGACATAATTCAGCATCTGCGCCTTCCGTTCAAAATCTAGAAGGCTGGTGGGCGCTCCAAATTCTTCGGTCATGGCGGCCATAAACGGAGCAACATCACCATTCCCGCTCTGGTGCCAGTCATGATAAGCCCAAGTGTCGTTCGGCGGCCACTGCTCTTCCTTTGGAACAGCCGCCTTGAAGGCGTCAATGGTCGGCATCGAAGGAATCCCTAACTCCACCGCAAACCCGCGCGAAAGAGTCGTAAAGAAACCGGCAGGATCCTGGTATCTATAAGGTCCGCTATCGTGTAAGTTCACCTGGTTCGAACTAGGCGAGTAATATCGTGTCCCGTCTAACGCACTAATCAATTTATCGAGACCCTTGTTGATCGCAGGCGACGGCATCCCCTCATTCCTTCCGCACCAGATAACAATGGACGGATGATTCCGGTACCGCAGCAGCGTGTCACGAGCATTCGCTAGAAATAATGCTGAATCATCCGGTTCAAGGTTATAGTTTTGCGTGGAATCCCAAAAATCATTCCACACCAGTAGCCCATACTCGTCCGCAAGGTCATAAAAGACATCTTCCGTGCTTTGCCCAACCCAATTGCGAATAATATTCAGATGGGCATCCCGATGTAGCCGAAAATATGGCTCTAAGTGCGACCGTGAAATCCGTTTTCGCGAGTCGTCCATCCCCCAGTTGCCGCCGCGGCAGGCGATGCGCACTCCATTCACTTTGATGACCAAATAGGGCGCAGTCCTTGTGTCGCTCGACGCGTGTACCGCGGGCGAATGTTCGCCTTCCGGTCGCAACATGGGCACCCATCCTTCGATTGTCTTGACGGTCCCGTCATGACTAATATCGACTAAGTTGTGCCCCGACGCTTGCGTCGGCGAATATTCCACCCGCCGTAAGTGCCCGCTCCCATCTAGCAGCGTCAACTCATAACTAATCTCTCTAATTCCAAAACGAAGCGCCTTGGTGTCTGACTCTCCCCGAGAATCCGTAAAGGAGAGCGTCAAGTGATACAACTCAGGCTTTCCGTACCCATTCGGCCACCAAAGCCGTGGATTCTTCACGCTCAATTGAGGAAACTCCGCCGGGTCGAGCGTGATCGCCGTTTCTCCTGGGGCAAGCGTCAGCTTCTTCGAAACCTCGACGCCTTCGAAGGTCGCGTTTAGCTCGCCTTTCCGGGCTTCCCCCGACGTGTTGTTCAGCGGTACCGTCAAACTCACATCGGCGCTGCTGGTGTCCGGCAACGGAAGGCTCGTCACCACTTGCGGGTCACCAAGTTGCACCGCGCCTGTTGCCGACAGCGTCACTTCCTGCCAGATGCCGGTGTTCCGGTCGCGAATGCCCGGAATCCAATCCCAACCTTCTGTTGCGACAAATGTTGGTCCGTCTAAACACAACATGCCGCCGTTGTCGCCGGGTCCGAACTTGACGGATTGCTCGCTCGGGATGCCAGGATGAGGCGACGGCGAGATGCGAACAGCCAACGCGTTAACCTTCCCCGGTACGGCGATCCCGGTCACGTCGAAAATTCCACGCTTGAACGCGCCTTGCATCTCGCCGATGCGCTTGCCATTCAGCCAAATCGCCGCAGCGTAGTTTATGCCTTTGAATGTCAATGTCAACCGGCGTCCCGCCATGCTTGCAGCCGGAGAAAACTCCACGCGGTACCAATAATCCTGCTTGTTCAAAGTTTCCGGGATTATCAGATTATTTAATCCAAAGTCGGGATCAGGATAGACGCCGCGATCAATCAGCGTGGTCAGCACCGTCCCTGGCACTGTCGCGTCGTACCATCCTTTTGCCTGAAAACCGGGTTCCGAAATCTGGTCGCCGGTTGCCCTCACCTTTGGCGCTTCCGCCAGTTTCCATCCGCCCTGCAGCGCCCATTCGTCCTTCCCGCGCGGGGCCAGTAACGGCTTCGCATCTTGCACCGGTTTTGCAATTGGCTTCGAGAACGGCGCCGCCGATTTGGGCAGCGTCGCCGGCGACTGAGGTACTGGTTCACCCGCTTGCGCTCTCGTCTGGACCGGCCAGTGTTCTGAGCCCGGCTGGAATTCCAGCAACTCAAAATTCTCGCTCCTATTGAACATCTCCCGGATTTCATTTGCCGTGACGGCCCGGCTCGTGACTGCAAAGTCCGCGATGTTCCCCGCGAAATGTTCCCCAGCGGGCCACGGCAACTTATCAGGAGCCATCTCCATCACCGGAGCCATTGCGGCCGTGGCAATCGGCTCCTGCGCGACCTGTGCGCCGTCGCTATACAGGCGTAGCATCGCGCCGTCGAAGGTGACGGCCCCTAAATGCCACTTGCCTGTCTCCCAAGCCGTCGGCGAAGTCATCCATTGCGATCCCACCCAAACGGCCAATTTCCCGTTAGTCACCCCAAGATAGGTGGAGTTGTTCATGGGATCGCCAATGCCTGCCAGCAAGGTATTTGCCGCGGAAGGTCCGTTCTCCTTTACCCATGCAACCATCGACCACGGCCTACCCGCCTTGGGAGAAAACTCTTCGGTATTGATCGGCTTAACGATCCCGAGCCCATCGGCTATAAAGATGCCGTTATAGGGTCCGAGTCCCGGCACTTCCGTGGCAGGCGGGGCGGCTCCCAAAAAACTGCCGTACAACAGGCCGACAATAACACGCAAAAGCAGAACGAAGATACGATAATTCAATCTCATGGAGTAATTGAGGTCCAGTTGTAAGAAGCAAGCAGGTTTCCTTGCTCACCCACCAGCAGCAGCGCCGCTCGGCCGGGCGGAAGCTCGCCGGAGAACTGTTTACCGCTGGTCTCGTCCTTGAATGAAAGCTTCGGCTCGCTCGTTTCCGACGTGAGCACGTATAAAGTCGCATGAGGAAAGCGAGCCGGACAAATAATAACACCTGGGTCGTCCACAACGCTTGTCGAGTAAGTCGATTTAACCCCGGCGGCCTGCAGAGCATAACGATAGATGTCTCCCACAGCTTGCAAGTTGTCGTTTAATTCAAGCGGCAGCGGGATAAATAGTATCTTGCCTTGACCGTACGGCTTTTCAATGAACGTCCGGCCATCCGGCAGAAACGCCCTTTCCAACAGTCCGGTTTTGTCGCCCCGATAGCTGAGCCATGCTTCACCGCCAGGCCACTGAATCCTGTCCTCACGCGTCATCAGCGCGCCCGGCCTGTAAGGTATCCCAACCGAATCCTGCCGCTTAGTTGCAAGAAAGTGAGGATCATCATCGAACCGTCCGGATACCAGCAGCACCGCTCCCGCATGCACCTTTTTCTGGATCGCATTCCAGGCCCTTTGCTCCAGCAACCAGGGAGACGGCAGAATAATCAGCTTGGGATTGCCGAGCAGCTCAATTTGATCCTCGCCCACCATGTAAGCCTCCGATCGCGCATAACCGTACAGAGCCCGTACGCTGTTCTGCTCTGCCTCGATTGCCACGCGATTATAAACGGATAATTGCAGCGATTGCGGCAGAACAATCGCCACCTCCGGCCTTACAAAATCCGTTGCATAGGGAGCGGCCTTTTTCACGAAATCGCCCATCTTCCGCGTCATATCAATCCAGGTCTTGTTCGACCCGTCGCTGCGTTTCAGGCCGAAGTAAATTTCGCGCGCCCAGTCCCAGGACATCGCCCCGCTAGTGCCATCCGCAAATCCATCCGCCCACTTGCGTTCCAATAAGCCAAAGGCCGTCACCTCGTCATAGCGCCAATCCCCACTCGGCAGCGTCACTGGCTGAAACCCCGTCTCGCCCACGATGTTCGGAACGCCCGGCCGCTTTGCCGCCATTGAATCCCATAGCAGCGCGTCGTTTGCACGGTAGGTATGATTCGTGGTAAATGAGACCCCCGCACCGCCGTAAAACTGATTCAATACCCGGTTCTCCACGCCGCCCTCATCCTGACCGACGTCGATCAACTGATGGCTCCCGGCATCGTGAAACGTTGTCACCATCGCACTCACCCACTTACTGAACATTTCTTGCGCGAATAGGTTGTAGTCGAACGCACTCACCTGTCGCACAGTAGCCTCAAGCTGAAACGAAAGCTGCGGCTCACTTGGCAGTGGAATCGCGTCGAAGCTCCCCAACTGATCCGGTGTCGTCGACCAAGCCGTCGCCAACTTATCGATCGACCCGTAACGCGCCTGAAGCCACTTGTGCCACGCACCTAATTCCGCCGGGTCGCCATTCGGAGTGTTTCCCTTCCAAAGGCGTCTTGGATTCGAAAAGCTCGGTTCGTTAATCAAGTCCCATGAAAGGTACGGAACATTTTTAAACCGGTTCAGAATGGAGAGCATATAGGTCTGCTCAGCGTGTATCGTCACTGGATCGAGGTAGGGGTTTCCTCCCGGTAGCGACATCAACGGCATGTCCGCCGGATGACGAAGCGTAGTCTGCGGATCGAATGCAAACAATGTGAAATTGACCGCAATATGATGTTGCCGTGCGCACAACAAGTAAGCCTCTAAGTTCCGCAGAAACCGCTCACTTACTCCGCCCGTAACGTTGTCAACAGCCCTTAATTGGTCATTCCACACGCCGGTACGGACAAACGTGATACCATTTCGTTCCATCTCAGCGAAATCCTGTTCCCATATGGCGGCATTACGCGAATCGGAAAATAACCAGCCATAACCCTCCGTCGTAAAGTAATTTGTGCCAAACGGAAAGAACGGCTTGCCATCCTCGGTCAAGAAATCACCATGTACCCCAAGAACAAGCCCGGAGTTCAGCAGCTTCTCATCCTCGACCCAAAATCCGTTCCGGTAAAATTCGCGCGTTTTTCCGCTCTCTTCATACGTGCCCCGCACAGTGTAAAATCCGGGCTGCAACGTCTTCACAAAATCGACGCTGGCGTCCGTAGTTGTATTCGGGCACGCGACCTGCTTCCTAGCCAAAACGGCATCTCCGGATAACAACTGTAGTTTCACTTGTCCGCTCTGCCCCGCGCCTTTCCGCTGCTTGCCGGAGCTTCGCAGGTGAATAACAACGTCCGGTACTTCTCCCAGCTTTAACGTCGAATACTGCATTTCCAAGGTGAACAGTGTCGGGCCTTGAGCTGCGTAAGCTGCTGCCGCTTCGATAAGCGAAATTCCATCCTGCGACTCCCAATAATCTTTCTGCGGCTGAAAGTCCAACATCACCCGTCTCGACCCCATATGATCGGAAACAACCACCGGAGCCGCAATTTTCGCGCCTGCTGCGTCCAACATGTATCCAAGGCCGTCTACTTGTCCCTGTAAAACGAAATAGCGCGTGGCGTGAAGCTGTAGCTTCGGCAGAAAATCGTACCCGTCCCTCCATGCAAACTGCGCCTCATCCTTTTGCGGAACTTCGTAGGTGTGAACAATTCCAATTTCCCGCGAGTAAGCGTCCTGCGCGGGCTCCTCCTGAAGGCGCCCATTTTGGAGCACGACCGGAACGCGAAACGGCTGGCCGCCAATCACCAACAAATTGCCTCCTCCGCGTATATAGCCGAGAATGCTTCGCCAGGCCTCTTTTGGAAAAGCGGATCCATAGGGCAGCATCAATAAGTCAGCACCGTCCAATGTGCTTTTAGTATTCAAGCCATTTACATCGGCAAACACCGGCTCCATTCCGCCGAGCGCGTTTTGTAGCGCGGACTTACTGACGGGCTCGCTCGCGACGGCGGGAAATCCCTGTTGCCAGAAGACCACTGTTTTGGCTATGGCCGGCGGCACATAACTCAGTAGAACGAAAAGAAGTAGCAGAGCAAAGCGCATGATGATTCCTGAACAACTATATACAGCAAAAAGGCTCCCCTAGCTGATTGCCAGAGGAGCCTAAAGGATACGCGAATGAATCAGAAGTAAAACTTCAAAGCCATTTGAATTTGCCGGGCCGGATGAGCGGTGCTGTTAATTTGCCCAAAGTTGCCGTCAAGTATTCCAGTGTCGGGACCCGCGAACTGGACCGCATTCAACGCATTGAACATCTCCAGACGGTATTGAATATTAAATCTGCTCTCTGGCCCGAAATAGGTGTTCTTGAAAAATGAGAGATCCACATTGTCGATGCCAGGATTGCGCGTGTCCGGCAGCGTGCGTGCCGTATTGCCGAACGTGAACGATGCCGGTTGCGAGAACACGCTAGTATTAAACCATTCGTTAATCCGCTGATTTGTATTGCCGCCGCTGATATCGGCGCTATGGCCGTTATTATTGGCTCGTTGCGTATTCGTGAACAGCCCAGTGTTATTACTGGCCCCGGTGATCACGATAGGCGTACCGCTGGCGAAAGCTAAAATTCCGTTCGCCTGCCATCCCGCGATGAAAAAGTTAAGCGCGGTGGGCAGCGAGTGCGCAAACTTCTTGCCTTTGCCGAACGGCAGTTCGTAAGCATAGGAAAGGACAAAATTCTGCGGAACATCGAAGGCCGAAACGGAGCGGTCCAGACGATGGTTATAGGAGTCCATGCTCCCGGTACCTTGGGCATTCGGCCCGATGAAGTTCACCGCCGACGAGGAGTCATCAATGCTCTTCGATTTGGTGTAAGCAACAGACAAGCTGAGCCCGTCGCTGAAACTTCTGGTCGCTTGAACGATCAAGGCGTTATAAATCGAATCGGACTCCGGCGTCCGGTACGCCGTCACGCCTGTGTACTGGGGATAGGGCCGCAGGATTTGGCCGAGTGGAACTTGCTTTTGGCTCAATGAGGAAGTAGGGTCCGTAATGATTCCGTAGAACGGATTGGCTACATTTGCGTTTAGTTGGCTGCCATAGGAGAAGTCCGATGCTGGCAACTGGTCGTACGCGGTGCCTCCCTCGCCATTGGGAAGATGCGTGCCGCGCTGCCCGGTATAGCCTACGGTCAGCGTGATGTGTTCCGGCAGCTCGCGCTGAATGTTGAAGTTCCATTGCTGGATTTCGGGAATGCGATAGGAATCGAACACGCTTCCCGATCCGCCGCCAAGGCCCTGGCCCAGGAAGGTGCTGGCGCCAAGAGAACGCCCCGGCGGGACTAATTCGCCGCCCGGAAATGGATTGCTTAGCGTCGCGGCCGCCGTGCGATAGCTGTCAAACGTCGAATTTAGGTTCGTATAAGAGCTAAACCCTTGCGTTCCCAAAGAGCCGCTGCTTCCCGCCGCTTCGAAAACGGAAGGTGAATAGGCAATGCCGTATCCGCTGCGAATCACCGTCTTCGGCGTGATATTCCAGGCAAACCCAATACGCGGCCCAAAATCGAAATAATAGTTCGGAACTTGGGTCCGGTTGTTTGCGTCGGCAAACTGCAAAGCGCCTCGCAGATCGCCACAGTTAGGGCACGCATTTGGATTTACTAAACCCTGCAGGGGAGATCCTGCCGAGAAGTCAAAGTAAGACAAGCGGTTGTATCGCTCCGTCCGCGGTTGTTCTAATTCATATCGCAAGCCCCAGTTCAGGGTAAACTTCGACGTGATCTTCCAGTCGTCCTGTATATAACCTGCCCAGTAATTATTCGATGTCGCCGTCTGCGGGTCGTTCGTAATATCGCCACTCGTCGGCAGGCCAAGCAGGAACGATGCAAAGGGAAAGCCGCCATCCGTGTTGGGATGGTTCAGGTCTCCCTGCGTCCAGGTGCGGTCGAAATTAAACTGCCCCGAAGGATTGCCGAACTGCGTGAAGTTCAGCAATATCTTGCGATATTCAAATCCCGCTTTTACCGTGTGATTAGAGAATACTTTCGTGATGTTCGCGATTAGATCATGCGTCGCCGGCGCTTCATAAAGATCCGTGTAACTGTACTGCCCAAGCTGGTCGGTAGCTCCGCTTAAATTAAACGTGGGAAACTCCAATGCATTCAAGGCGGCTGTCTGCTGGTAACTTGGAGAGAATCCCAGGCTGGTGAGGTCGAAATTATGCGAAAACGGCAGACGGCTGGAGGTCGTACGAGTGTATCCGTAGCGCAGATTCAAGATGACCGTGGGGCTAACCGTAATAGTGTTATCGATATCGCCAGCCCACGCATTTCCGGTATCGGGGCCGCTAGTACCGGGGCTTGCTAAATTTCCGTAGGGCAGGGGCGGCGTGTCGGTGCTCCAGGCATGTGAGTAACGGCCGAAGATTCGCCAATTATTGGTGATGTTGTGATCCACGCGTGCGTCGTACTGATAAGAGTTGTTGACATCGATCCCGTTGTTGATGAAATTATTCGCATTGGTGTAAGGGTTAGTGGGTGTTGTGTTCGGCTGCGGATAATACTTCAAAAGATTGTTTACAATCGGGCTGAACCGGTTCGTCGGAACTTGGTTGCCGGGGAACGGAGTCCGTACAATGTTCCCGGTGGGGTCGGCCGGATCGGGCCGGGTCATGGTCGGGTCGTAAATTGTAATAGGGTTGCCGCTGGAATCGCGCAGGTTGGAGAAGTCACCGGTGCGCCAAGCGTTGATCGGCACCGTGTCGGTATAGATGGATTGAGTTCTCTGGTTATCGCCCTGAAAATCGACAAAGAAAAACGTCCTGTTTTTGATAATTGGTCCGCCCAGCGTTCCGCCCCATTGGTTGCGTTTGAACCCGCTGCGCGGCTGGCCATTACGGTTCGCAAAAAAGTCGTTGGCATCCAAATCGTTGTTTCGCAGGTAATCGAAGGCATCACCATGAAATGCGTTGGTTCCCGACTTGGTCACCACGTTGATCAATCCGCCGCCAAACCTGCCATACTGCGCGTCCAGCGCGTTGGTCGATACGCTAAATTCCTGTACCGCGTCCACCTGCGGGGTAATGGCCAGTGAGCTGTTTCCCACGTTGTTTTCGGGCAGAATATCGGTAATTCCGTCGATCTGCACCTCGCTGGTCGCATCGCGGCCGCCGTTGATGTAAGGAGTCGACGGGTTCTGATTCGTAGCGGTATTATTCACCCCGGGCGCCAAAACAGCCAGGCTAAACGCATTCCGCCCATTCAACGGCAAGTCATTCACCTGCTTGTTCCCAATCACTTGTCCCAACGTCGCGCCTGTTGTATCCAGCGGCGGCGTTGTCGCTTCCACCGTCACGTTCGTGGTGGTTTGTCCTACCGCAAGCACCAGCTTCAACGCTCGCGTTTGCCCGACGCTGAGATTGATGTCGTTCTGGGCCGTTTTCTCAAACCCTTTCGCATCTACCGTGACGTTATAACTGCCCGGCAACAAGAACGGCTGCACAAACCGTCCCGCCGAATCCGTAACCAAATTCTTTATCTCGCCGGTTTGCGTGTTGGCGATTTGAACCTTGGCGCCGGTAACTGTTCCGCCGCTCGGGTCTGTCACCGTTCCCTGCAACGTTCCAGTAGGCGTCTGCCCTATGGCATAGGCCGCCAGCAGCAGCAACAAGGCTGCAAATGATAATAACCGTTTCATGAAATCTTTACCCCTTCAGCAACTAAATACAACTTGGTACGGATCATCATTTCGCCTGAACAGCATCCATGACAACGGGACATCCCGTAATACACGGTGAAATATTGAATAAAATGAGCAACTTGGCTTTCGCAAGGCCGAGAAATATGACACGGTTTAACCTGATACTATTAGCATTCAGGGGCGTGTGCGATTCTGGACGGCAGTAAACAAGAAGGACTCCACGAGGAGTTAGCGGGAGAGGAAATCCTTGCTCACCTGGCGCGAATCTTCGCCAGTCCGGCCTTTCGAACTAGCAAGCGTTGTCACCGCTTTCTGGAATATGTCGTCGCGCAGACGCTCGGAGGCAAAGCATCTACTCTAAAGGAACGTACGCTCGCCATCGAAGTATTCGATCGGTCCCCGTCCTGGGATTCGGGTGACGACACTATCGTGAGGGTAGGAGCGCGCGAAGTGCGGAAGCGGCTCGCCCAATACTATACAAGTCCCGAAGGCGCGGTTGAGAAGATTAGGATCGAGCTTCATTCGGGCTCTTACGTTCCGGAATTCATCACGGTGGAGCACTCCTCGGGGTTTTCCGAAAGGCCGCTGAAATCTCCCGAACACGCTTCCCCCACCGTACTTCCACCTCCCCTTATTCGGAATGGACGCGGTAGGCTCACCCGCTCTCTCTGGCCGATAGGGCCACTTGTGCTGTGTGCGGTTCTGCTGGGAATCGCGCTGGTTTTCGGATCGAGACCATCGCTCTTCGATCAATTTTGGGTGCCGCTCTGGCGCTCCTCGAATCCCGTCCTAGTCGCGATTGCCAACCCGCTGGTTTATCATCCCTCCGACCGTGCCACCCGTCTTAATGAGTTAAAACTTGGACCCAGTCCTGTGTTGGAACAGCGTCCGCTGCAGCTTCTGTCCGATCAACTGACGGGCTCCGATATGATCCCTGTCCCGGATCAATATGTTGGTTTCGGCGATGCCGCGGTCGCGACACAAGTATTCGCTCTCCTGGCGAATCACTCGAAGGAGGCACGGCTGCGCTTCGGAAGCAAAGTCGATTTCGACGATTTCCGGGAAGCCCCCGCCGTCCTGATCGGCGCGTTTACTAATCGCTGGACCATCGAGTTCACCCGGAAACTTCGTTTCCACTTCGGCTACGACGCGCACCGCTCCTTTTCCATTCTCGACGCTGCTCATCCATCCACCGCCTGGAGCATCCCGGAAAAGAAAGCCGACGGCAGCTCGCCGGAAGACTACATCCTCGTTTGCCGCCTGGCCAATTCGCCCTCCGGCAAAACTATGATCATCGCCGGCGGAATCACCATGTTCGGCACGGAAGCGGCTGGGCATTTTCTTACCGCTCCCGATCGCCTCAGCGATGCTCTCCGGCACATTGGACAGAACTGGCAACATCGAAACATCGAGATCGTCTTCCATGCGAAGGTGATCGACAACTCACCGAGCGCCTCCGAACTAGTCGCGTCGTACGTCTGGTGACCGTGATAATAGGCATGAAGGCGAATCTTGAACGAAAATAAAATCGGCATTTATTACGAACATCCAAGATGGTTTGAACCTCTCTTTGCGGAGATGAACCGGCGCGGTACTCCCTACGTCCGCTTACGTGCCCAGGAGCACTTTTTCGACCCAGGTCAGCCGGAGAACATCGGACTAGTGTTCAACCGCATGAGTCCCTCCGCTTACCGCCGCGAACATGGCAGCGGCATCCTCTACACACTGAATTACCTGGAACATCTGGAATCCCGCGGCGTCCGCGTCATCAATGGCGGCCGCGCTTTTCGTTATGAAATTTCAAAAGCATTGCAACTGACACTGCTGCATCGGATGCATTTGCCATTTCCTAAGGCCAGAGTGATTCATCGTGGAGAAGACGCTCCGCAAGCCTCTGCGGGACTTCGTTTCCCTATTGTGGTTAAGCCGAATGTCGGCGGCAGCGGCGCGGGTGTAGTGCGCTTTGATTCGTTGGAGGAATTGCAGCACGGCGCCAGCAATGGCTTGGATCTAGGGCTTGATGACGTCGGTCTCGTTCAGGAATTTATTCCAGCCCGCGGCGGACACATCACTCGCGTGGAAGTGCTTGGCGGTAAATTTCTCTACGCCATCAAAGTGTTTCTCACCGGCGAAACGTTCGATCTCTGTCCAGCCGACATCTGCCGCACCACTGAAGGCGTCGCGCTTGAAAACAGTTGCCCGGTGGAGGCGCCCAAAGCCGGACTGCGAGTGGAAGGCTTCACTCCGTCCCCTGACGTGATCGCAGCCGTGGAAAGAATCATGCGGGAAGCCGGTATCGAGGTCGGCGGCATCGAGTACATCATCGACGATCGCGACGGCCAGCTCTACTACTACGACGTGAATGCGCTCTCGAACTTCGTCGCCAGCGCCAAGCAGGTGGTGGGCCTGAATCCTTTCGCCCGCCTGGTCGATTTTCTCGAAGCAGAGGTCGCCGCGTATGCCCAGCGATAACCGGCGCATGCGTTACGGCTACTGGCTGCCCGTTTTTGGCGGATGGTTGCGCAACATTCCTGATGAAGGGATGGAGGCGACCTGGCCTTACGTAAGTAAACTCGCCCAACGCAGCGAAGAACTAGGCTTCGACCTCAGCTTGATTGCTGAACTAAACCTCAATGACATCAAAGGCATCGACGCGCCTTCTCTCGATGCGTGGTCTACTGCCGCGGCACTGGCTGCTGTGACAAATTCGTTGGAGTTGATGATCGCCGTCCGCCCGACATTTCACTCCCCGGCGCTGCTGGCCAAGCAAGCCGCAAACATCGACCGCATCAGCAACGGCCGGTTATCCCTGAACGTGGTTTCGTCCTGGTGGCAGGACGAGGCACGCATGTATGGGGTCCATTTTGAGCAGCACGACGATCGCTATGCGCGCACATCGGAGTGGCTCGACGTGGTGAACGGTGTCTGGTCGGAAGATCGCTTCTCCTACGCGGGCAAATACTACCGCGTCGAAAACAACGTCCTCCAGCCAAAGCCCGTCAGACAACCACGGCCGGTGTTGTATGCCGGGGGCGAGTCTGAAGCGGCCAAAAATCTGATTTCAGAGAAGTGCGACGCCTATGTCATGCACGGCGATTCACCCGAACGCGTCAAAGCCAAAATCGCAGATCTGTCGGAGCGCCGCGATCGTTTGGGCCTTCCCGGAATGCAGTTCGGTGTCGCCGGCTACGCCATCGTTCGCAACACCGAAGCTGAAGCGCAGCAAGAGCTAATCCGCATTACCGATGTCAAAGGCAGCGCCGCCGGTTACGCCAATTTTCAACAATGGCTCTCCGGTACGCAACTCGAAGGCGAGCTCTCTATTGAAGAATACTCGGTCTCCAATCGCGGCCTGCGTTCGGGCCTGGTCGGTACTCCGGCACAGCTTCAGGAGCAGATCGGCCGCTTTTCCGAAGCCGGAGTCGATCTTCTACTTCTGCAGTTCAGCCCGCAGTTGGAAGAAATGGAACGCTTCAGCGAAGCCGTAATCCAGCAGATGGATTAACAGTTGGCCGGTATCACGCAATTGTCGGATGTTACCGGAATCATCAGCTTAAATCGTGCCGCAACGTCAAACTCATTAGATCCTCAATCGGAACCGGAAACGCATGTCTCCACTGAACCACTGCGGATAGTTCGTTCCCCACGCATTATTGAATAGACTGAAATGCAACCCTTTCTGCATGTCCGGCTGTTCATTCGAAAAGTAAATGGGCGATTTTTCTCCCAATGCCACAACGGGCGCATCGAGCGTTTCGATGGCGAGACTGCCTTTGGAATCCCTATAACGTACCTCATTCGTAACCGCGTGCATGTGCCTGTTCCCGCCTTGGACCACGTCGAACGGAGACATCGGCCGATCCACCTTCTCCAGCACCCACCTTTTCTGCTCCGGCGCATCCGGAATAAAGCTGAACCAGATTGCTTCGGGTAAGCGGTTCGCCACCTTGCCGAACCACAAAAGATTCACCTGGAGAACCGCTTCATCATGGGGCAGGATAAACTCGCTGTAAATCGTCCGCGGCCAAGCCACCCGTCCCGAACTTTGGCTCGCGGGATCGTCGATGTGCAACTCCGTCAAAACCCGTTGTCCTGCCGCGGTTTCTCCGGCCCAGCACGCCTGCAAAGTGGGCAGCCATATCCGGGAGTCCGCGCCAAACTGCTCGATCCGCGGCTTGCCAAAATCCTGATGCGCCCATGCCGCCTTTGTCACAACATACGCGGCAATGAAGCGGTTAAAATCTTCCTGCGAGAGCGTTTGATACGAAAACAACGCCAGCGGATGCTCCGGCGAGGCCCATGGGCGCTGTGTTTTCTTGTTGTCCAGGCGGTGTATCGCTCCTGTTTTCCCATCGAGCTCCACCATCAGATGCTCATTTTCAAATTTCAAGAGACCCATGCGCCGCATCAGTCCGCTCTGATTCGGAACCGTAGGCCGCAAGGCGCGCAGACGCTCGTCCACCTGCTGGCGCAGCGCCGGAGGCAGGCTGTCAACACCATCGGTAATGTCCTGACGCTTCTCTTCCCAGCTCGTCTCCATCGTTTTGTAGCCCGGCGCATTTAGCATGCGCGCCAAATCGGCAGGTTTGTAGTGATCGTAATCCAGATATCTCTTGGTATCGGTGCCCCACGTGTGTTCGGGTGCTAACGCCAGGCGGCGAAGCAAATTGCGGTCCGTCTCGTCCCCGGTCTGAAAACGTCCGCCACCGATCCACTCCTTCCTAAGCCGTGCCACCTCGCGATATCGCGCTACCTTTACCGGATCGCTGGGAATACCATAGATCCAGGTATCGCCGACCTCTTGCGTGACGACGGGAAACTTGCCGCGATGGGCATTCACCGCGGAAGCGATTTCGCTCATGGTCGAGGCGGCAACCACGGCCTGTGGAAATTGGCTGCGCAGGTCCGCATAAATCTTTTTTACTTCTTCGATCGAATGCGGTCCGCCGTTGTCGTTGCGCACGATGACCGCGGCGGCAAGGTCTGAATCGGGGATAAGGATCACGCTGCCGTACCCATGCCGGCTGTACAGCATCGTGATCGCGGCACCCTCGGTGTCTCTCCAGACGAACACGGGCGGCACATCCGGAGGCGTGCTGCCCGAATTCACGCCGATATGCAATAACTGAACCCCTCCTTCGGCCAGCGGACCCACCAAGCCTCGGGAATGGCCCGGCACATCGGCCATTTTCCCGCCCGTCGTCTTGCGCCCGAATCGCCGGTCCAGCTCCTGCGACAGTCCAAGAGCGCCCGCAATCATCGAACGGTCGAGAACCTCCGTCTGCCAATTGAATGGCAGACCATGCCAGGCAATGTCTCCCGCCGAAATAGCCTGTTCCATCTGTTTCCGCTGCGCGGGCGTTGCCTGTTCAAGATATTCGTAAAGAAGCCACGAGCCCGTGGTCCAGACATAACGGTCGCCTCCGGTCTCCCGCATCGTTGCCGAAACCTGCATCGCCTTCGGGTAATACTCGTCGAAGTACTCCCGCATGACATTCGCTTGGGTGTTGGTAAACCCTACATCGAGATGACACATAAAGGCGGCCAGCACCTTACGTACCTTCGGCGTACGTCCGGGTTGCTTCCCAAGAGCTGCCGGCGAAGCCCCGCCGCATAGCGCTCCCGTTCCTGCCATGGTTGTTATAAAATTTCGCCTGTTCATCTCGTGACATCGGCCTTTCTCACGTCTGGTGAATTGATAAATAATCGGCCCTGGACTCTCATGCTACGACTACGCGATGCTCGTTTCAGGAAAATGGTCAGACGCCGCTCATTCGCTTACTCCTCGCTTCGTGGACATGCTTCAACCAGCCGTCACCCTCGATCCCAACCTGCCGCAGGCTCAATTTCAACTGGGCATGATTGATGAGGAACAAGGCCGGTAACCTCCCGGCGTTCGAGAAAGAACTGAAGCGTTTTCAGGAAGTCCGCCAGCAGTTTCCTCATCCCGGTTAAACTAGAAGAGACAACCCTAAAGTATGCTCGACGGAATGCTTGCCAAGGTCTTTGGCACGAAACATGACCGTGAGATCAAGGCCATGCGTCCTGTTGTAGCGGCGATCGGTAATCTCGAACCGCAACTCCAGGCGCTCTCCGACGCCGATCTCGCAGCCAAAACACAAGAGTTCAAACAACGCATCGCCAATGGTGCGCCGCTCGACGATCTACTGATCGAAGCGTTCGCCGTGTGCCGCGAAGCCAGCCGCCGCGTGCTCGGGATGCGTCATTTCGATGTTCAGCTCATCGGTGGCATGGTGCTCCACAAAGGCCGCGTCGCCGAAATGAAAACGGGCGAAGGCAAAACGCTCGTCGCCACCCTTCCCAGCTATCTGAATGCACTCGGCGGCGAGGGCGTTCACGTTGTCACCGTAAACGATTATCTGGCTCACCGCGATTCGGACTGGATGGGTCGCGTCCATCGCTTTCTCGGTCTGACCGTCGGCACGATCGTTCACGATCTCGATGAGGAGGAGCGCCGCCAGGCCTACAATTCCGATATCACCTACGGGACCAACAACGAATTCGGCTTCGACTATCTTCGCGACAATATGAAGTTTCGCCTTGAAGATTGCGTGCAGCGCGGCTTTAATTACGCCATCGTTGACGAAGTCGATTCCATTTTGATTGACGAGGCGCGCACACCGCTCATTATTGCCGGGCCGAGCGAGGAATCCACCGACAAGTACTACCGCGTCAACCAGATTATTCCCTATCTGGAACGGGGTGAAGTGATTGAGGGCAAGGAGCCCGGACAGCAGACGACCACCGGCGACTTCACCGTCGATGAAAAGCACCGCAGCTCCGCTCTCACCGAGCAGGGCGTCCTCAAAGTAGAAAAACTCCTCGATAGCGGGAATCTCTACGATCCCGCCAATATCGAGCTCAACCATCACGTGCAGCAATCCTTGCGCGCCCACATTCTGTATCAGCGTGACCGCGACTATGTGGTTCAGGACGATCAGGTGATCATTGTCGATGAGTTTACCGGTCGTCTAATGCCGGGCCGCCGCTGGAGCGATGGCCTCCATCAAGCCGTCGAGGCGAAGGAAAACGTCAAGATCGAACGCGAAACGCAGACCATGGCCAGCGTCACCTTCCAGAACTTCTTCCGCATGTACAAGAAGTTAGCTGGCATGACCGGTACCGCCGATACAGAAGCGGCCGAACTGGGCAACATCTACAAACTCGACGTCACCCTGGTTCCCACCAACCGGCCGCTTATCCGCATTGAAAATCCGGATGTCGTGTACCGCACCGAGGATGAGAAATTCCGTAACGCCGCCAAGGAAATTCAAAAGCTTCAGGAAAAAGGGCAGCCCGTTCTCGTGGGCACGATTTCCGTTGAAAAATCGGAGAAGCTGTCGAATATTTTGCGGAAAATGGGCGTGAAGCACGAGGTTTTAAACGCTAAAAATCACGAGCGCGAGGCCCATATCGTTGCCCAGGCAGGACGTAAAGGCGCAGTGACCGTCTCCACCAATATGGCTGGTCGCGGAACCGACATCTTATTAGGTGGAAATGCCGACGATCTTTTGGACCAGAACCTTAAAAGGCAGGGTAAATCCATCGAAATGATCCCTGCGGCGGAACTGGAGCTGTTGAAATCTCAAATCAAGGGGGCGATCGAGCGGGAACGCCACGAAGTGACCGATTTGGGCGGACTTCACATTCTGGCCACCGAGCGCCACGAGTCCCGCCGTATCGACAATCAGTTGCGGGGCCGCGCCGGCCGCCAGGGCGACCCCGGCAGTTCACGGTTCTATCTGTCGCTGCAGGATGACCTGCTCCGCATCTTCGGCGGCGACCGGATGCAGAAATTGATGTTGCGCCTCGGCATGGAAGAAGACGTGCCGATCGAGTCGGGGTTGATTACCAAGCGGATTGCGTCGGCGCAGAAGGCGGTAGAGGCACAGCATTTTGCCTCCCGAAAGCACGTCCTCGAATACGACGACGTGATGAATAAACAACGGCAAGCGGTCTACGGCATGCGTCGGCAGCTTTTGGAAGGGGCTAACCAAAAGGAGCGCATCGCGGAGATTGTGACCGGCATCGTCGGTAGCTTCGTCGATGAATACTGCCCGGAAGGGGCCCGTTATCATGAATTCGACTTAACGGGGCTACAAAACGCGGTGTTGAACCAGTTCGGCGTCAAGCTGGATGTCGGAGCCGTCGCCACCATGGACCGTCGCGAACTGGAGCAGCACGTCAGCGATCTTCTGTCTTCCCGCTACACCGAAAAGGAGGAGATGATCGGTGCTGACAACCTCCGTCAGGCCGAGCGCATCATCATGCTGAACGTAGTCGACAACCAGTGGAAAGATCACCTGCTGTCGATGGACCACCTGAAGGAGGGGATCGGTCTGCGGGGCTACGGCCAGAAAGACCCACTCATCGAGTACAAAAAAGAATCCTTCACCATGTTCCAGGACATGATGGACCGCATCGAGGACGAGACCATCCGTTATCTGTATTTCATGCGCATCGAGAGTGGCCCCGTCCCGTTGCCCTATCCAGAGCCCGAGGAGTACGACGAGGAAGAAATGGACGGGGAAGAGGAAGATAGCGAGGAAATACGAAACGAACCCACTCCCTCGCCCGCGCTACTGGAAGCGCAGCGCCGGGAAGCACAACAATCCGTCCTCGACCTCACCAGAAACATCCAAAGAAAGAAGGACAAGGAACTTGCTGCCTTGCAGCTTTCGGGTGGCGAGGATTCCAGTCAAGGCCAGGAAGCTGCTCACAGCAGGGGCGTGAAGATCGGCCGGAACGACCTTTGTCCCTGCGGAAGCGGAAAGAAGTATAAGAAATGCCACGGAGCTGCGGCTTAGCCCTTTTAGTTTTACTGTCAGTTGGTTCACTGTTCGGGGATGACCAAGCGCTGTGGCAGGAGTATGGGCTCACGCACACCGATACGCTGCATACAGGGAAGTTGACCGTTACTGCCTATCGGATGAAGGATGCGACGGGTGCCTTCGCCGCCTGGGAGTGGCTTCGTTCCGCAAAAGCGCATTCTTGTGATGTGGCTTCATTTTGTACAAAGCAGGGCAGCAAGACCACTCTCCTGAATTCCAACTACCTGCTGGTGTTCGACGGCGGCAATCCCCATAAATCCGATGTGGATTCGATAGTCAGTAGTCTGCCGGACCGCCACGATTCTTCCCTGCCTCCCATTTTGAACTTTTTACCTCGTAACGAGCTGGTTCCCCAGTCGGCGCGGTATCTCCTGGGTTCCGCATCGGTGGATGCCTTCGCACCGGACATAAAGGGGGTATCTCTCGGCTTCGACCAGGGCACCGAAGGTCAGATCGCGACCTATAAGGCGGCAAACGGGCAGCAGGTTCGTTTGGTAATTCTCGAATATCCGACCCCCGATATGGCGCGAGCCCATGCTGTGGCTGCTTCTAAGTTGTTGGGACCATTCGTAAAGCGTTCAGGGGTCCTGGTAGCGGCGGTGTTGCCTCCGGCCCAAAAGGCCGCTGCTGACAGCTTGCTTGACCAGGTTCAATACAAGGCGCAAGTCGTCTGGAACGATATTCCTCCTCCTAACCCAATCAGGCCTCTATACCAACTTCTCTGGAACATTATTTTCCTGAGCATCATCCTGGTTGCCCTTTGTACAGCGGCCGGACTTTTTTACGCCGGAATGCGAGTCTACCGGCGCCGTTATGGAAATTTGGAGGACGAAGAGTCTATGACGACTCTTCACCTTTCCGGTGACTAGGCCTGTAAACTATACATGCCCGGGCAGTTACAAAGCCGGAATTTTGCCCTTGACTTCACCCCCGGCTCGCCCTACACTCCAATCACTAACAGGTTTTGACGGTTGTACGATCGTCGGATCTGATTCTCCCATCAAACGTAACCTCCGCTCAGCCGGAGGCCTGGAAACAGGAAGAACAATGCTCATTCGAAAGGATGAGCATTTTCTTTTATGAGACCCCCGCCTCCAAAACCGGACGACTTGCCGCAAACGTGGCGCGAGCGGCTTCAGGCACTCCGGAATGTGCCCCCTTTGCTCAAGATGGTCTGGGAGACCAGTCGTATTTTGAGCGTTTTTACTCTTTTACTCCGTTGCGTGGCGGCGATGATTCCGCTGGCGATGTTATGGATATCGAAGCTGATTATCGATCTGGTAGTCCGGGCTATCCGCCATCAACACATCGAAAAATCATTGATTTGGAAGCTTTTAATCCTGGAGCTGCTGCTGGCCATTGCGGCCGACACGCTTTCCCGGTTCATCGCGTTGGTGGACAGCCTGCTGGGTGACCGTTTCACGAACGTGGTCAGTATTCGCCTGATGGAACATGCAAATTCTTTGGATTTGGTTTCGTTCGAGGATCCGGTTTTCTACGACAAAATGGAGCGAGCCCGGCGTCAAACGACCGCCCGGCTGGGCATGCTGGCGACACTGGCCGGGATGGCGCAGCAGCTTTTAACCCTGCTCTCCATGCTTTCGGCTGTTATCGTCTTCTCTCCGTGGCTTCTGCTGCTTCTCATTGCCGCGACAGTCCCGGTGTTTTTGGGTGAAACGCGGTTCGCCTTGCTGAACTACTCCATTCTTTTCCGGCAGACGCCAGAAAAGCGCGAACTGGATTACTTACGCTACCTGGGGGCGAGTAATACCAGCGCCAAAGAGATTAAGATGTTCGGTCTGGGTGACTACCTGGCCGATAGGTCCCGCAAATTATTCGAGCGGTTTTACGAAGAGAACAAGCATGTTGCCGTCCAGCGGGCAATCCATGGCATCCTGATCAATTTACTTCCAACCGGGGCCTATTACGCCGCGTATGCCTATATTATTTTGAGAGCACTGGCGGGCGCCCTTACGGTCGGCGACCTGACGCTGATGGTAGGGGCGTTTTCGCGAGCCCGAAACATTATGGAGACCTTGGTGAGCAGCTTGGTAGGTGTCTCCGAGCAGGCGCTGTTTATCAAAGACCTCTTTGAGTTCTTTGACACCAGCCCACTAATTGCGTCGGTCCCGAACGCCCTGCCGGGTCCCCGGCCAATTGCCGATGGCTTTGTCTTCGAAAACGTCTCGTTTGCCTATGCCGGTTCCGAACGCAGAGTTTTGAATGACGTTAGCTTCCATTTTCACCCGGGCGAACGCATCGCTTTAGTAGGCGAGAACGGGGCAGGGAAGACGACCTTGGTGAAGCTATTGGCCCGGCTGTATGACCCGTCCGAAGGACGAATTCTGCTCGACGGCGTTGATCTTCGACAATACAACGTTGATGACCTGCGTCATGAGATCGGGGTGATTTTTCAGGACTACATGCGGTACGACATGCTGGCGCAGGAGAATATCGGTCTAGGGCGTGTCGGAGACTTGCAGGACGAAGAGCGCGTCGCCCGGTCGGCGGAGAAGAGTTTAGCGGCGCCTGTGATTGCGAAGCTGCCAGACGCCTATCGGCAGATGCTCGGTCGGCGTTTCGAGGGCGGCGTCGATCTTTCGACGGGACAGTGGCAGAAAATCGCACTAGCCCGAGCTTACATGCGCGACGCCCAAATCCTAATTCTGGACGAGCCGACCGCCAGCCTGGACGCCCGGGCCGAGTTCGAGGTGTATCAACGCTTTGTCGATTTGACGGCCGGCAAGATGGCCGTCCTCATCTCGCACCGCTTTTCGACAGTTCGAATGGCGGACCGGATCTTAGTCCTCGATCAAGGCCAAATCGTGGAACAGGGATCGCACGATCACCTGGTTGCGTTGGGCGAGCGTTATGCCGAGCTATTTGAGCTGCAAGCGGCGGGGTACCGGTAAGCTTTGATTACTGATAGTGCAAAGCCTCCAAAGGATTGATACGAGAGGCGCGGCGGGCCGGAATCCAGCAGGCGAGCGCAGCGACAGCAATCAGTAGGCCGGCAACACTGCAAAGCGTGAACGGATCTGCCGGAGAGACTTGGTAAAGCAACGTCTGGAGCACCGATCCAAACGCGATCGCGGCCCCTATACCAGCAATCAATCCGGCGACTACTGGGAGTAAGCCTTGCCGAAGGACCATTTGCACGACGCTTGCCGAGGTTGCGCCTAGAGCCATTCGGATGCCGATTTCGTTGCGGCGCGCGGCCACAATGCCCGCGACGATACCAAAAATTCCGAGAGCTGCCACCAGCAGAGCGGCGACTGCAAAGATGCCGACGAGCATCATTTGAAAACGCCGTTGCGCCACCGAATCGGCAACGATCCGATCGAAGGTGCGCACCTTCGCCACGGGTACGCTGCGGTCGATGGAAGCTATAGCCCGGCGCAAAACCTCAATAGCGTCATGCGAGGGAAGGCTTGACCGTAAGACCGCAGTCAAGTCGTTCACGATCCCGACGTCACTTGCCCAATAGGGAACATACACCATGAGCGGAGGGACTTTGTCAATATCGGTTCGGGTGTCTTCCACAGTGCCGATAACCTGGAGCGGACTGTCGTCAAGAAGCAGAGTCTGTCCAATCGGGTCTTCTCCCGGCCAAAGTTCGCGTGCAACCGAAGCCGAGATCATCGCTACCTGTTTCTTTTCGCTGCCGCGAGGTGCGAACACTCTGCCTCGGAGAACCGGGACACCCATGGCCGGGAAGTAAGATCCGCTCACAAACCGCACATTTGTCCAAGGTCGCGAGAACGTGGGCCTGGGATCACCCGGTCGCGAGAGGTCGTCATTCCACATCTCGCCGTCGAGGGGCACTTGGGAGATGAGTCCGGCTTGGGCGACCCCCGGCCGATTCTGAAGCGCATTGAGTAACTTACCGTAGAATGCCTCCGCCGTCTTGGGATCGTGGTAAGTAGTTCCCGGCAAATCGATTTGCGCGGAAACTCCATGTTCTACCCGAAAACCAGTGTTCACATGAAGGAGCCGCATAAAGCTGCTCATAAAAAGACCGGCGACGACCAACAGAACGGTGCTCAGTCCGACCTCGAACGCAATGAGAAGAGCCCGGCTGTGAGCGGTTGTTCGCGATACGGTCGAAGACCTGCTCGATCCGCTAAGCGCTTCCTGCGGATCGCGGCGTGACTGCTGCCAAGCCGGATAGAGCCCAAAGACAAGCGCCGTTAGCGCCGTCATTCCAAGAGCGAATAGTAAAACCTGTCCATCGATAGTGACATCGCTGGTTCGCGGCAGGTGTCCGGAGCTGCATTCAGGACCAGTTTTAAGCCCGTCGCAGCGAGCCACGTGCCAGCCGCGCCGCCTAGCGCCGCGTACAGCAGAGCTTCGGTAAGTGACTGGCGGAGCAGTCGCCCGCGGCTGGCCCCGACCGCCGACCTGATCGCCATTTCTTGATTTCGAAGATTGGCGCGGGCAATCATGAGTGCGGCAAGATTCAGGCACACCACCAGCAACACCGCGAACACGGCGCACAACAACACGAGCAAGGCACGGCGCGAGCTTTTTACCAGGAAAGAGTTCAAGGGGACCAATTCGGCATGGCTCTCCAGCTTTTCGGGAAACGTCTTGGCGATAGCTGCTTGAGCAACATTCAGGTTCGCCAGAACTATCTGCGGATTTGCACCCGGTCTAAGCCGCACCAGCGCGCCATAGTTGTAATCGCCCATAAGGCTCGATTTCGACAAGTGAAGCACCAGTGGCGTCAACATTCGTGCTTCTTCCTTCGAAAAAGAGGGCCCCAGTTGTGGGCAGTGAAAGGATTCGGGCATCACTCCGATCACAGTAAATGGTGCGCCGCCTACGACAATCTGCAGGCCCAGTATGGTTCTTGCGCCCGCGAAACGATCTTTCCATAGGCCGTAACTTAGGACGGCGACGTGATCGTGGCCGTCCTGTGTGTCTGCTGCATCGATCAATCGTCCGAGTAGCGGCTTAGCTTCGAGCGCTTTCAGAAAATCAGGAGTGACTTTGGCGGCAGGAACACGGATCGCCTGTGCCTTTCCTCCCAATGCTAAATTTTTGCTCTGCATCAAGCCCAGCCATTGAATGGATGACACCGATTTCTTCCACTCTGCCGCATGTCTCGGATTTGCCGGAAGTGCCGGGTAGATATGCGCGAGTTTCGGGATGACTTCATTGATCGTGTATAAGTTTTCCGGATGTGGAAAATCGAGCGGCTTCAGCAGTACCCCGTTCACGATAGAAAAAATCACCACGTTAGCGGCGATTCCCAGCGCGAGCGACGTGATCGCGAGCGCGCTAAATCCGGGACTCTTGCGCAGCAAACGGAAGGCATAACTCAGATCGGTAATCAGTGCAGCCATATAGGCCGTATATGGCATTTTGTGGGCCATCTGTAAAGTGCTGATAAGGCAGTCAACGCACGTTGCAAAGTGTCCGGTTATGGGAATCCTGTGACCGGAAACGAACACTTTGCATTTTCTCGGACTCTCGTTTCGGCTAAGCTATTGAATTGGCGAAAACAACTTTTCAGCTCTTCACTTCCGCTCTGTTCGGTTTCTATCTGGCTTGTAGCGCATCGGCACAGCCGGCACCTTCGAGCGATCAACTCTCCCTGATGCCGTGGCCGGCGAATGTGACGGTTCAGCCGGGAGCGGTGGTCATCGACAACTCGTTCACCGTGGCCGTGGGCGGGGCGGGCGCCAAGGACGAGCGCGTTAAGTTTGCGACCCAGCGTATCTTTGAAAGACTGGCGCGGGAGACCGGTATTCCGCTGCTTCCACATTTCGTTCCTTCGCCGCAAAATCCTACGCTGACGGTTATCGTGGAAAGCCGGGATCACAAAGCTCCGCAGCGCCTCGGCGACGACGAAAGTTACTCGTTGATTGCTGGGGGCGGACATATCCGCATTACCGCCGACAAACCTTTAGGGGCCCTTCGCGGCATCGAGACCTTTCTTCAGCTCGTGCGGCAGAACACCAACCCCGGCATGGGCGCACCCGCCTTGGCTGGCTTCTCCGTACCTGCCGTGAGCATCCAAGATGAACCGCGGTTCCCCTGGCGCGGCCTGTCGTTGGATGTTTCGCGGCACTTCATTCCTGTGGAGGACGTTAAGCGGACAATCGACGGACTTTCGGCCGTAAAGATGAACGTATTACACTGGCATCTTTCCGACGATCAGGGTTTTCGCATTCAAAGCAAACGGTATCCGCGATTACAGGAGTACGGCTCCGATGGCCAGTTCTATACCCAAGCTGAAGTGCGGGACGTCATCGCCTACGCACGGGACCGCGGCGTGCGGATCGTCCCCGAATTCGATATTCCCGGCCATGCCACAAGCTGGCTTCCTGGTTATCCCAAACTCGGCGTCGGACCAGGCCCCTATGAGATCGAACGCAGCCACGGCATCTTGACTCACCTGATGGATCCTACCAAGGAATCAACTTACCGCTTCCTGAGCGGGTTTATCGGCGAAATGACGAAGCTGTTTCCGGACCAGTACTTTCACATCGGCGGTGATGAGGTGGATCCGGCGGAATGGAACGCCAGTCCCCGCATCCAGCGTTTCATGCGGAAACACAACCTTGCCGATGCTCATGCACTACAGGCGTACTTCAACCAGCGCCTATTAAAGATAGTGACTCGCGATGGCAAGCACATGGAAGGGTGGGATGAGATCCTGCAGCCTAGCTTGCCGAAGAGCATCCTCATTCAGTCCTGGCGGGGCCAGGATTCGTTGGCGCAGGCTGCCAGCGAGGGCTTTCAAGGAATCCTTTCAGCCGGTTACTATTTGGACCTGATGTATCCGGCCTCTTATCACTACAGTATCGATCCCATGAAGACGCCGCCAAACCCAAAACGACATGCGGTGAACGGACCGGTAGCGCGAGTGGAAGATCTGACGCCCGATCAGAAGAAACTGATTCTCGGCGGCGAGGCGGCCATGTGGGAAGAATTAGCCACGCCGGAAAATCTGGATTCACGCTTGTGGCCGCGCACAGCCGCGATTGCGGAGCGGCTCTGGTCACCGGAATCAGTGACCGATGTGGCGTCCATGTACCGTCGGCTGTACGTGACGAATCACTGGCTGGAGTGGCTCGGGTTAACGCAGCGGTCCGGCTTGGAGCTGATGCGGCAACGGCTGGCGGGAACATTCCCGGCAAAACCGTTAGACGAATTCTCCTCCGTTCTGGAACCGGTAAAGGGCTATTCGAGACATGCCGAGCGATACCAGACCTACACGCCGCTAAACCGGCTGGTGGATGCGACGGCGCCCGAAAGCAATCCCGCGCGAGAGTTTCGCGATGCAGTCGATCGGTTCTTGCAAGGTCCGAAGACCTCGGAAGCAATAGCGCCGTTGCAGAAGCAGCTCTCCCAATGGCTCGACGCAGTCGAAGCTGTACGGCCGTCGTTGCAACAGAACTCGCTGTTGATGGAAGATAATCCGCTAGCGGATTCACTGGCCAGCTTGTGCCAGGTTGGGCAGCAGGCGCTCTCCTATCTGGGGCGGGGAACTCCGGCGCCGGCTCAATGGAAGCAGCATAGCGTGGACGCCGTGACTGATGCGGCCAAGCCGAAAGCAGACTTGCTGGTGCAAATTGCCCCGGGTATTCAGAAGTTGGTGGATGCCGTGCAAACGTCGCCGTCAGCGCAGTAGTCCGCTCCGGTTTACTAAATGGGCAGCAAACTCAGCGCTGCCTCGATTTCCGCGCGAGTGTGCCCGTCGCCTTTGCGCGTTGTGATCTCGATGCCCTTTTCATAGAGAGCTCGGGCTTCGTCCAGGTCGCCCAGCTTTTCAAGAGCCTGGCCGCCGTGATAGTAAGCGGCGGCATAGTTCTCGTCGTGGCTCAATACCGTCCGGTACTCTTCGACAGCCTGCTGTAAATTACCGCTGTTGGCAAACTCCATGGCGAGCCCGTAGCGCGCGAAGGTATTCTTAGGATCCTGATCCACCATCTGTTTCAGGACATCGAGGCGGTTTGTTGCCATAATCTACATTTTTGCATCGTTCGAAACTCCGTACTTTTATACTGAAATTTACACATATGCCGTGCCCACTGTTTGAGCCGGTGCGGGCCATCAGCCATCCTCAACGCAGCAACGCTCGTCTTCCGCTGATCGAGGAGCACGATGGAGTCTGTCATGCCGCATCCTACCCGTTCGCTGTTCCTTCGGACCTGCGATTCCGATGCTGTAATCATGGCTATTCAGCCAATGCCTGCCAGCATCTTCCCGCCGAAGAAAAACGTTCAGCCCTGCGTTACAGCGTGGTGACCCACACCGGCGATGTCTTGGAAGTGATCTGCGTTGAGGAAAAAGACTATGCGCCGGTGAAGTGGGTCCGCATGCAGTACGTCATCACGACCGGACTGCTGGAGCCGCGGATTGAAGACGCCTGTATGAAAGCTCAGGCGCTAGCGTTCTGCCAAAGCTATCTGCGGCGGTTTTCGTTTTAGGAAAACATCGCTCGGTCACGTCAATAACTCTAACTCTAAAATGCCGGACAACATTAGTACGCTGACCAACATGGTCTTAGACGCCGAAGTCGAGATGAGAACTGTTCGCGAATCTCAATCGGAGTATTCGGAGATATGCCTGCCGAACGATACGAACATGCTGGGCAATATGCTGGGCGGGCATGTCATGCACCTGGTGGATGTCTGTGGAGCCATTGCGGGAATGCGTCATGCTCGCGGTCCGGTGGTAACGGCCTCTATCGATCAGATGACCTTTCTGCACCCGATACACATTGGAGAGTTAGTGCGGCTGAAGTCACAGGTGAACCGGGTATTCCGGACCTCTATGGAGGTGGGCGTAAAAGTTTGGGTGGAAAACCTGCACAGCAGCGAGATCAGACATACCTCGTCTGCCTACTTGACCTTTGTCGCTGTGGATAGCGCTGGCCGGAAAGCGCTCTTACCGCAGATTCGTCCGGAGAACGATGAGGAGGTCCGCCGCTTTGAAGAGGCGGCGGCGCGAAGAGCCTACCGGCTTGCGTTCAAGGACAAGACGAAGAAAACATCTGAGAAGTAGAGCGGCCCGGTACCGCCGGATCCAATCAATCCTCTTCCGCTTTATGCACGTACTTGATGCAGTGCTTATATAACAGCAGATTCGGCGCACCTTCGCGATTCAGCTTCAGGCAATCGCGGTCGTACCATTCGATGACGCCCTCCAGTTGCTCGCCGTCGGTCATGACGACGAGCATATGCGTCTTCGCCTGCATCTGCTTCGCGTAATAAAATTGTTCAGCGTTGGTCTGTTCAGGCGGTGTGCTTTTCTTCACGGCAGGCGGTTTGCGCGTTCCTTCGCGCACATCAGGACCACTGGCGCGAACCGGTTTTCTTGTGAGCGCTTCGAAACGCTTCTCCTCAATCATGGGACCTCGGTAGTTGTTCGCTATTGTATCCTGCCACAAGGGAAATCACCGCTTAAATATTTAGGCGCGGGTGCTCGCGGACGCGTTACGTAAATTTATCACCATGGCATCCAAGGCAGAGACCTTCTGGATATTCCGGCGAACCATCTGCACCAGTTCGTCGATATTTCGCACGGCGCGCTCCAGCCAAGCGAAACTGATGCGCTCCGTTATTTTGGCAAGTGACGCTTCGATGTCGCGATTGCGAACCGGCGGGCCGTTCTGTAGCATGCACAGCAAGTCTTCCAATAAGCCATAAGTCAGTTTCAGGTAGGCATCGAGCTTTTCCGACTTGCGGCTGGAGAACGGCTCCGACTGTTGAATCCAGGCAGAAAAAGGCGAAAGGCCTGCCCCGCACTCCAGCGCGGTCAACATGAGCGAGCGGCGGTCTCGATATTGCTGCAGATCGAGCGTGACGGCCAATCCAGGGCTGCCCTCCGCCAAGGCGATGCGGGCTTGCGCATCGGGAAGCTGGCGGCCCTGCGCGAATGCCTGCATCTCCTCGTCGGGAAGACGGGAAAGCGGCAGGACGACCGACCGCGAACGGATGGTGGGCAGAAGGTCATAGAGATTTTCCGCTGTGGCAATGATGACGAGATGGTCCGGCGGTTCTTCCAGAAGCTTCAGCAGAGAGTTGGCGGAATTTTCGTTCGCCCGGTCCAGCCGATCAATGAGGAAAACACGGTGGCTTCCATGCAACGGCTTCCATTGCGCCCGTTCGCGGAGAACTCGCATCTGCTGAATGGTGAGCTGGCGCAAAGGACCATCGGGTGCGAAGGTGATGAAATCGGGATGAGTCGAAAACAGGAGCGGATCGTCTCCACGCTTGTCGGCGGTCCACTTTTCACGCTGTTCGATGATGCTGGCGTTGGCGGCCAGGCTGAGGTCGTCCTGCTCGATCTTCCCGGAGCCTCCCAGTAGAGTTGCCGCGAATCTTCTTGCTAAGGTTGCCTTACCCACCCCTTCCGGACCGCTCAGAAGAATGGTTTGGGAGATGCGGTTGCCGTCGATCATCTGCCTCAGCGTTTGCGAGGCGTTTGCGTTGCCGTAGAAGTTGTTGAAGGGCGGCATAGCGTTACATTATATTGTGGCATCGCCCCGCCACACCCATGAAAACTCCAGCCGTCAGGATCAAAGACAAGAAGATCGAACTGGACAGGCTACGTCCTTTGTCCAAGCAAAGCCTCGAATCGCTTTCGTCTTGGTACGACGTGGAGTTGACTTACACTTCAAATGCTATTGAGGGAAATACGCTTTCCCGCAACGAGACGGCAATCGTGCTGGAGAAAGGAATAACGGTTAGCGGCAAGCCTCTAAAAGATCATTTGGAAGCGGTGGGACACAAAGATGCTCTGGACTATGTGAACGCCTTGGCCGGAAGAGCAGAGCCGGTTCGCGAAATTGATATCCGGGAAATTCACCGGCTCGTGATGCAACGCGTCGACCCCGATGAAGCTGGGCGGTACAGCCGGCATCAACGTCTAATCGCCGGGTCATCACTTGTGTTGCCTTCGCCCATTGAAATTCCCCCGCTGATGAGCGATTTAGCGCGTTGGCTAAGCGGTGCTCCGCTGCTACCGGAGACTGCTTTCGCCGCGCATGAGCGTCTGGTCAGCATTCATCCGTTTACGGATGGGAATGGCCGCACGGCGCGATTGCTGATGAATTTTCTACTGGTGAAGAGCGGTTATACGCCGGTAGTGATTGGGCCTGAACATCGTCCGGCTTATCTCGACTGCCTGCAAGAGTTGCAATTGCGCGGTGATGAACGTCCCTACGCAGAATTTATGAACAGCCGGTTAGAGGAAAGTCTTGACCATCATCTTGAGGTGCTTTTGCGCGGGTAGTTAATAGCGGTAGTTAATATTCGTTAAAATCGTATGAGGACGCAAAATGAACATTCCTATGAGTTCGCTGCTGGACCGTATTACCAGTAGCCCAGATGTTCGCTTCGGAAAACCATGCATTCGCGGACATAGAATCACCGTTCAGGAGATTTTGGAATGGCTATCCACCGGTGCGTCGCGAGACGAAATTCTTGCTGATTTTCCGCAGCTTGAAGCCGAAGATTTTCTGGCCGTTTATGCCTACGCGGCCGAGCTAACGGCTGAACAAAAGCATGCGGTTAGATGAAGCTGCTCTTCGATGAGAGCCTTTCACCAAAGTTGGTGAGTTTACTGGCTGATTTGTTTCCTGATTCTGAAAGCGCGCTTCTCGACGGATTAGTTAAGCAAGGCGATGTCAAGATCCTTGAATATGCGAACAAGCATGATTTTGTTTTGGTCTCAACAGACGGAGACTTTGAAACATTGCTAAATCGATATAACAGGGCAAAAGTGGTCATCCTTCAATCATGCAATTATCCAACGCGTATAGCCGCAGAGATTCTTAGGCGAAATGCCGTACGTTTTGCCGAACTCACACAGTCCAAAGAACAGCTCATTCGTCTACGCAGATAAGTCGTATATCTCCAGAGATCCTACGGTCCTCCACTTCCGCCCATACGCGCGCTGCCACGGCCGTAATGTCTCCGCTGCCATCGACCATGCGAAAACGCCTCGGTTCGAGCGCGGCAATCTGCCGGTAACCCGCACTGACGCGTCGATGAAACTCTAACGATTGCTGGTCGATGCGTGTTTCGTTTGCACCGCCTGACGCGTGATTACTTTTGCGAAGATTACGGGAACGCGCACGGGCAAGCCCTGTTGCCACGTCGATCTCGATACAGAGCGTCAGATCGGGCAGCAGGGAACCCACTGCGAGCTTATGTGCAGTCCACACCGTTTCAAAACCGATGCCGCGGGCGCATCCCTGGTAGGCGAGCGTGGAATCGGTAAAGCGGTCGCTCACCACAATCGCGCCGCGATGAAGAGCAGGCCGGATCACCTCGGCTGCTGCCTGCGCACGTGAAGCAAACATGAGCAGCAGTTCCGCCATGGGAGCCATTTCCACGTTCGCTGGATCGAGCAGCGTACGGCGGATTTGTTTACCGATGGACGTGCCGCCGGGTTCTTGATTTTCCACCACCTCAAGACCGGACTGACGAAGGCGCTCAACGAGAAGACGAATTTGCGTCGATTTGCCACTTCCTTCAGTGCCTTCAAAACTGATGAATGTGCCGCGATTCATGCGGTGAGCAGAATGGGCCTTCCCTTTGTAATCACAATGGTGTGTTCGTAGTGGGCGGAAAGGCTCCGATCCGCCGTTCGAACGGTCCATCTATCGTCAAGCATTCTCTCTTGTCCCGAACCAGCCGCAATGATCGGTTCGATCGTGATCACTAATCCTTCTGTGAGGCGGGTTCTGGAACGCTTGTCGTAATAGTTTGGAATACTCGGCTCTTCATGAATAGTCCGTCCCACGCCGTGACCGCACAATGCCTTCATCACGTTAAAGCCGGAACCGCGCACCGCTCGTTCTACGGAGCGGCCAATCTCATAAACGCGATTGCCTACATGAGCGGCCTTTGCGCCATCATGAAATGCTTTCTCCGCGCACCGCACCAAGGCATCTGCCTCGTTTGAAACTTGACCGACTCTCACCGTTACCGCCGCATCGGCTACGAAGCCGTCTTTATCAGCCGTAAGATCCAGTTTTACCAGGTCGCCAGATCGAAGTATTTGACAGTCAGGGATTCCGTGGATTGACTCGTCGTTCACACTGATACAGACTGCTCCGGGGAAGCCATAGACTTTAGGCGGCGACGATTCAGCCCCATGCCGAGATAACGTTTTCGCTCCGATTTCAGCAAGTTCAGCCGTCGTTGCTCCTGGCCGTACAGCTTTAGTCATACTGTCCAGAGCATTTCTCACAATTCGACCGATTCGTTGCAAGCCTTCAAATTCAGAATTTGTTTTAATTGACACCGGGACTCCTTCAGGCCGGCAGGCTCAAGTTTTGCTAGTCATAGACAAAATGCAGCAGCGTTTTCAGATCCTGCCACGCTTCGCGCTTAGCTGCTTGATTGTATTGGCGCAGCAAATAAGACGGATGGTACGTGATCATCACGGGAATGCCGTTCCACTGGTGCCATTGCCCGCGCGACTTCGTTATGCCTTCCTTCGTGTTGAGAAGAGCTTTCATGGCGGTTGCTCCCAAGGCGCAAATAGCTTTCGGCTGAATCGTCATCAACTGGCGAAACAGAAACTGTCCGCAGGTCTGCATTTCATCTGGCTGAGGCGTGCGGTTCTCAGGTGGGCGGCACTTTACCACGTTGCAGATGTACACGTCGTCGCGCCGAATCGGAATGCCTTCCTTTGACGCAGTATTGTCGATCATTTGCGTCAGTAGTTGACCGGCACGGCCTATAAACGGAATGCCCTGGGCATCTTCATCGGCACCCGGCCCCTCGCCGACAAAGACGAGGCGCGAATGCTCATTACCCGATCCAAATACGATGGTTTTCCGCGCCTCGCATAAGCGGCAGCGCTTGCAGTCACCAATGTCGGCGCGAATCTTTTCGAGGGTGTCATCCTCGGGCGCGATGGGCGGTAGAATCGTGCTCGGCCGCGCGGCATTGGTGCGCACCTCAGGCTCTGTCGGGAGCGGCGCGGGCTCCGGTACCGCAGCGGAAACGCTCTCTTGTTGCGCCGCTACAGGAAGTCTATAGATCGTCGAAATACCGAGGTCGCGATACAACTCCAGGTAGGAACGAATCTGCTCGGCGGTCATGTGGAAAGCTGGGCGTGCCGTACCGAAAGGCGAAGCGTCGTAATCTGGTCGAGGATGCGTTCGGCAATCTCGCTTTTGTCGGCGGGACCTGCGTGAATCACCGGCCCCGATCGCGTAATGATCTCCACTTCATTCCGGTCGGATTCAAATCCCAAGCCTTCCTGATTCACCAGATTTGCCACCAGCATGTCGCAGTTCTTGGTCACCATTTTGCGCCGGGCCTCATCGAGAAGGTTTTGTGTTTCAGCGGCAAAGCCAATGAGCAGGCGATCTCCTTTCCGTTGCCCCACTTCGGCCAGAATGTCGGGCGTGGGCTCCAGTTCCAGCGAAAAGCGAGCAGCGGTCTTCTTGAGTTTCTGCTGAGGAATTTCGGAGAGGTAATAATCAGCGACGGCCGCGCACTTCAAAATGATGGTGGCTTCCTCAAGATTTTCCATGACGGCTTTCCGCATTTCATAGGCCGTGCGCACCGGGATCAATCCGACTTGCGCAGGCGCGGCAATACTGACCGGCCCCGAGATAAGAATTACCTTTGCCCCCCGCTTCGAGGCGACGCTGGCCAGGGCGTAGCCCATTTTTCCGCTGGAGCGGTTGGAAATGTAGCGGACCGGATCGAGTGCTTCCTGCGTGGGACCGGCGGTGACCAGGATGGTCTCGCCTTCCAAATCTTTCTTCTGTCGCTTGAGCGAATCCACATGTTCGGCGATGCGCAACGGATCTGCCAAGCGGCCCGCACCCAGGGTGCCGCAAGCGAGCCAGCCTTCGTCTGGTTCGACGATGGAACATCCCCGGTCGCGCAGCGCGGCTAAATTGGTTTGGGTCGCCGGATGGTTCCACATGGCGGTGTTCATTGTCGGCGCAAGAACCACCGGACCGGTGAAGGCGAGATAGAGCGTGGAAAGGAAATCGTCGGCCAGCCCGTAGGTGAACTTCGCAAGCAGGTCTGCAGTAGCGGGCGCGACCACCAGGACGTCATTCTCCTGCGCTACGGCGATATGCTCCACCGCGCTCGACAAGGTGTCGGCGTCGCTTCCTCGCGAAAATAAGCCAGTCACCACCTTGCGCCCGGTGAGCGTGGCGAACGTCAGAGGTTGGATAAATTCCTGCGCCGCACCCGTCATGACGACTTGAACCTCATGACCGAGTTGACCTAGAGCGCGCGCGATTTCAACGGCCTTATAGGCCGCAATGCCTCCGCCAACACCAAGGACCACCCGCATGAGAACGTTATTTTGCTACTTCTAGCTCCTGCTGATCTTCCCGGTTTAGATCGGTGTACGGAATTAAACCGCGGCGAACCTCTTCCATACTCAACGTGGTCGGCTTCTTATTCGTCGCAGGGAGAACGCTGCGCTGGCCATTCTGGAGCTGGCGCGCCCGCTTCGCTGAGACGATAATGAAGCGGTAAGTGCTGGCATCCGGATCATCCGGAATGGAGTGCATGGCGTTGGGTCTTGGTTTATCTGACATAATTTTTTTCGTTTCAATCCACGCCCCCACCTGAGGCGCATTAAATCTTCTATCGCGGCAAGCGCGCCTTGAAACTATCAAGGATCGGCCGTATCTGGTCTTCCATGCGAATGCGGCGTACCCGCTCGGCTTTGATAATCGCGACCAGCGTGTCCACCGAATTCTCGACCCGATGATTGATCAATACATAATCATATTGACCATACTTCCCTATCTCTTCGGCGGCATCGCGCAGCCGGCGCTGAATCACTTCTTCCGAATCTTCCGACCTGGTCCGCAAACGCTGCTCGAGGATGTCGCGCGACGGAGCCAGAATGAAAATGCTTACCGCATCGGGAAGCCGATCCCTTAATTGTCTCGCACCTTGCACATCGATGTCGAGCACAACGTCTTTTCCTTCCCCCTGCGCCTGTTCCAGTACTTCGCGGCTGGTTCCGTAGTAGTTGCCGAAGACCTCGGCGTGCTCCAGGAATTCGTCGCGATCGATACGTGCTTCGAACTCATCCCGCGAGATGTAGTTGTAGCTTTCGCCAGGGCGTTCGTTGCCTCTGAGTTTGCGGGTCGTGTAGGAGACCGAGAAAACCAGATGGGGGTCGCGGTCGAGAAGTCCCGCCACAAGGGTCGACTTTCCCGAGCCCGAAGGCGCTGAAATAATAAAAACCGCGGTCACGCCGTCTCGATTCCTGTGGTGCAGGAATTCACTTTCTTCTTGTGCTGCAAACCGGCTATTCAAGGTTTAGTGCCTGTTCCCGTATTTTCTCGATATTAGCTTTTGTGGCCAGCGCCAGATTCGTAATCGTAAGCCCGGCATCGCCGATACCCGATGTTTTCGACAGGATGGTATTTGTTTCGCGATTCATTTCCTGCAGTAGGAAGTCGAGGCGCTTGCCCACCTCGCCGCCTTCCGTGAGCATGCGGCGCAGTTCCTCCGTATGAATGGCCAGCCGGGTGAGCTCTTCTCCCACGTCGGAGCGGTCCGCCAGCAGAGCCGCTTCCCCCGCTAGACGGGTGTCATCCATGACAGTTCCTTTCAGCAGTTCTTTCAAACGCTCGTGAAGCCGCTCGTGAAAATAGGGCAGCGCTTCTTCGCGTATAGCGGCAATGCGAGTCGCTTGGCTGGCAATGGCTTCCGCCTCTTTCCCTAAAGCCGCACGCAGTTCTTCGCCCTCGCGCTCGCGGTATTCGTTGAGGCCGTCCGCACAGTCAGTCAACGCCTTCAGGACGGTGGCTTCCAACGATTGATCGACCGGCTTTGCTCCTTCCGACGAATCGAAAACGCCCCCCAAACGAAAAATCATATTCAGGTCAGGCTCGCTGTTCAATTCGAATTCGGCATTAGCTTCGGCGAACGCTTTTAAGTATTGGCGGAGCAGATCCCGATTGTAAGCAGGGCCGGTCGATTCTCCTTCTTTAGCGAACGACATCCGTACTTCCACATGACCGCGCCGGATCTGCTGCTTCAACAGCGCGCGGCAGGCGTTCTCGAAAATGGCGAGTTCGCCGATGTGTTGGAAGTGAAGATCAAGACCGCGATGATTTACGCTGCGTAGGCTGACGGTCAATTCGCCCGCAGCCGTTTGCCGACGGACCAGCGCATAGCCGGTCATACTGCGGATCGCGCCCGCACCCGCGGAATCAGGGTTAGCTGGCGATGACATTGGAATCCGATTGCTGTACCTCGTACAGTTTTTGATAGAGGCCGTTTGTGTTGATCAGCCGATCGTGCGGTCCGGTTTCCACGATCTTGCCGCCGTCCAGCACGACAATCTTGTTCGCCTGGCGTATCGTCGATAAACGATGAGCGATGACCAAAACAGTTCTCCGCTTCATCAGTACGGTAAGCGCCTGTTGTACTAAGCGTTCGGATTCGGAATCGAGATGCGATGTGGCCTCGTCCAGAATCAAAATGGGAGCGTTCTTCAACAAGGCGCGGGCAATCGCGATGCGCTGACGCTGCCCCCCGCTGAGCTTTAAGCCACGCTCGCCAATCTCCGCGTCGTACTTCTTGGGCAAACGCTGAATAAATTCGTCCGCCAACGCCGCTTTCGCGGCCGCATACACTTCCTCCGGCTTCGCATCCGGACAGCCATAGGCGATATTGTCGAAAATACTGTCGTTAAAAAGAAACGTTTCCTGAGCGACGATGCTGATGCTTTCCCGCAGCGAGTTCAGCCGTATGTCGCGAACATCCTTACCGTCAATCAGGACGTTGCCCCCTGAAACGTCGTAGAATCGCGGCACAAGATTGGCGAGGGTCGTTTTGCCGGCGCCGCTTGATCCCACCAGCGCGACAACTTCTCCTGTCCTTACCTCCAGGTCGATTCCATCGAGCACTGTCCGGTCTGGCGCATTGGGGTACCAGAAGCGAACATTTTCAAAGCGTATGGAGCGCTCAAACTTAGATAGTCGAACTGAACTCGGCTTGTCGATGACACCGCCCTTCCAGTCGAGATATTCAAAAACTTTCAGAGCCGCTCCGATTGCCTGCTGGAAGATATTGTGGATACCCGTTAGCCGCTTGATGGGCTCATAAAGCATCACCAACGCCAGTACGAAGCTGGTGAACTTGCCCGCCGTCATGGTGTCCGCTTTCACCTGCAGCCGGGCAAACGTTAACAGAGCCACGATGGACAGCGCACCGAAAAATTCGATGATGGGCGATGATAGCGCCTGTTGCGCCACATACCGCAAATTGCCTGTTTTCAGGCGCTGAGCAGCCAGCCGGAAACGCTTCGACTCGAAATCTTCCGCGCCGAAGCTTTTCACCACTTGATGACCGCTGATGGTCTCCTGCAGTATCTGGTTCAGTCCCGCGGCCATATCCTGGGCATGCCGCGTTGTCTTCCGAATACGGCCTCCGAGCCGTATTGTCAGAAACGCCACGATAGGAAAAACGACCAGACTAATGAACGATAGCTTCCAATCGATGCTGATCATGGCTAGCAGAAGGAACAACGCCGTGAATGTTTGCCGGAGCCAGTCGGCCAGCATCGTCGATACGGCCACTTGAATCTTTTCGATGTCGATCATGATCGACGACATGATGCGTCCGGTGGTCTGGTCTTCGAAGAACTGCGAATCCTGGCGCATCACCTGTTCGAATACGTCCTGACGCAGATCCGTTACAGCGCTGAGGCCCACCCAGTTCACCAGGTAATTGCCTAGATAGTCACAGATGCCTTTGGCGATGAAGCAAAATAGGATGCCGATGGCCACCATCGTCCAGATGTTATGGATAGACGAAGGTAGAACATCGTTCAAATACACCTGAAAGCTGGTGTGCGGGATGGAAAACAAGAGAGCTGGCGTATCCGGCGCGTTCGGCTTCAGAACACGGTCGAACACCAGCGGAATCAGACGGACAAGTAGCCCCTGGGAAAGGCCAACGATTGCCATGAAAACGACGGAAGCAAGCAGTGCCGGAAGGTACGGCCGTGCATAGCTCATCAGACGCCGGAAGTCTTTCAAGCGTGTGCCTCTTCTAGAATGCGCAGTTTCTCCACAGCGGCAATCAAGCGCGACACGCTGACTTGGTCTAAGCCATCTGGCGCGACGACTACTTCGGACTCGGTCTGCCACGGACCCCAAATAGCCGGGTTCGATGGTCCAAACAGGACCACGCTCGGAACTCCAAAAGCGGCGGCCATGTGGGCGGGGCCGCTGTCGTTTCCAACAAACAAGGATGCCTTTGATAACAGCGTTTTTACTTTCGACAAACTGCCCCGGAATATCGTGTGAGCGGCGAAGGGCGCGATATTGTCATCGGCAGAGGCCAGGAAAACCGGCGTGATGTTCCACAGTTCTAGGTAACGGGCCACTTCACAGAACCGCTCCGCGGGCCAGCGCTTCTGGGAAGTCGAGGCAAAGGGATGCAGCACGGCGTAACGCGTTTGCGGCGGCGGTTCGGATTCCTGGGCATAGAGGCGGGCGCGTGGCACGTCCTGCACAGGTACGCCCATGGCAAAGAAAGCAGAAGCCAAATGCTCCGCCGTATGCACGGTGCGGTTTACTCCCAGAATCTGCTGCGCGCGCCCAATCTTCAGGTTGTAAGCAAACGTCATGCTGTGATGCGCAAAGCCCGCGCGCCATTTAGCGCGGGAGAGCGCCGTCATCCACTGGCTCCGCGTCCCGCCGTGCAGATTGACGCAAAGCTCCGGTTTCCAACGGCGAACAGCCCGCCAGGTGGGCGCAAGAAGATCGGCGATGATTTCATTGCCTTCGAGGACAGGCGCAAAACGTTCCTCAACGGAAACGCTGATCTTCAAATCGGGGCGCCATTGGTTCAGCAGTGTCAAGGCGGGCGTGGTGAGGACGCAGTCTCCCAGGGAACGCAGACGAATGACGCAAACACGCGCGCCTACCGGCAGTTGCTCCAACACCGTCATAGAAGAAATTTACGGCTCTACGACGGCTTGATCCACCAACATCACCGGGATGTCGTCACGAACCGGATATACGCGTTTGCACTGGACACACTTCAATCCGGAGCCATCCTCTTTCAGAACAACGTCCGCCTTGCAAACGGGACAAACCAGAATGTCGAGCAGCTCTTTACTAATTGCCATCGGACTCTCTAGTTTATCAACGTGTAATTTTGCGAGTGGTTACAGTACCTGCGCGATCTGTAAGCCGGTTTCTGTTCCCGCCTTGCGGCGAGCGGCAACCATTCCTCTAGGCCTGCCATTGCTGGCAAGCTCCAGCAACCTACCCGGAAGTGGTAACGGAGCGGGCCGCTCCTCCTCCCCTATTTGGTCTTGCTCCGCATGGGGTTTTCCCTGCCGGCCCGATTGCTCGAGCCGCGGTGCGCTCTTACCGCACCATTTCACCCTTACCCGCCGGAAACCCGGCAGGCGGTATATTTTCTGTGGCACTATCCGTAGCGTGTGCCTTGAAGCAACGCCCCCGGCCGTTAGCCGGCATGCTGCCCTGTGGAGACCGGACTTTCCTCCCGGCACGAAGTTTCGCGCCCAGCAGTTGCCCAATCGCGCAGGCACGCTTCAGTATGGCATTCTTGCCATGAACTGGGGTCAGCGGGAACTGATAGCATCGAGTCGTATGGAACTGGCTATTCGTATACAGGTCGAACAGTTGCCGGAAGGTGTGTTCCTCGCAACCTCCGATGAATTGCCCGGCCTCGTCGCGCAAGGACGCACGGTCGCTGAAGCGCTTGACATCGCGCGGGATGTCGCTCGCAAATTGATTGAGGCACGGCGCGAGCGGGACGGCGTTCCCAATTTGCCGACCACCACTGATCGGCGGGATTACACGATCGTCGTTGCAGCGTAAATGGGTCGCCTGTCGGGTTTTCGCTACCGGGAGATCGTCCGAAAGCTCAAATCGTGCGGCTTTGAGATTGATCGCCAGGCCGCCGGGAGTCACGAAATCTGGTTCAACCCTCGTACGAATCGGTACACAACGATTCCCAATCATCCGGGCGACCTGCCCGAGGGCACGCTTCGAGCCATTTTGAAACAGGCGGACATTGATCCGGATGCGTTTTTGCAAGCTTGAGGCAGGCTATAGTCTTGGCAGCGGCACTATTGGGGGATCTCGAGCCGATGAATCGGCAATTTAGAACTCGACAGGTTTTTATTTTTTTCTGTATAGCCTATGCATGGACATGGCTCTTCTTCGTCCCTCTTGCACTCTCCACGGCTGGCTTGGGATGGTTGCCTTTCCATCTCTCGATCCCAATAATGACTGTTCTTGGTACTTTTGGTCCGACGATCTCTGGGGTGCTTACCCTTCGTCTTACTGAGCATCGGTGGCCTGGAAAGAGAAGCATCAAAAGCGCGAGGCAATTCTTCCTGGGGCTCCTACTCGCCCCGCTTCTCGTCTTTTTGACCTATGCGGCGGTACCCGCTATCATTTTGGTGAAAGTGCCGGTCTCGGCTCTACAATGGTCCGCGCTCGCCTCGCTCAGTTTTTACGACCTATCCACTGTTCTGGGTGGACCGCTATTTGAAGAGCCTGGATGGAGAGGCTTTGCCTTGTCCCGTTTGCAGGATCTGTTGGGCCCATCCCGAGCGGCGCTATTGCTTGGATTTATGTGGTGGGGTTGGCACCTTCCGCTATTCCTCTGTAAATTCTGGTCCAGCAGCGGCGCCGGTGCTTACTTGTTGATCGTGGTGGGACTATCGTTCCTCTTTACGTTTCTCTATAATCTCTCTTGGGGAAGCGTGGTGGTCACCATCGTTGCCCATGCTGCCTTCAATACATGTTCGCGCTGGTTAGGTGCGTTGCTCGGAAATGCACCGCTGCGTGACTACCCTTCACCTGAGATCGTCATGGGCCTCTCGGGGCTTCTCGTCGCAGTTACATTGGTGATCGCCACGGGTGGTCAGCTTGCCACACGGCGCTATCTTACGATGCCCCCACTAGATGGCTCGCATTTGTAACCGGAGGTCCCCCGTTGATACACAAACCCGGGACCCTAAAATAGGACCAGTGAAGAAGGTATTCGTCCAGAGTTTTGGTTGCCGTGCGTCGCAAGCCGATGGCGCCGCGATTGAAGCTTCGCTCGAAGACTGCGGGATGACTTCTGTTGCTGACGCGACGCAAGCGGATTTGGTCGTGTTGAATACCTGTACGGTGACGCACGGGGCGGATGTAGACGCGCGCCGAATCATTCGCGGATTACATCGGGATCGCCCCGGCGCGCAAGTTCTAGTCACCGGCTGTTATGCGCAGCGCGCGCCGGAAGAGATCGCCGAGATCGAAGGCGTCCGTTGGGTGGTGGGGAACTCGCATAAAACGCAGATCGCGGATATTGTTTCGGGCGGCTTTGAAGAGTACCACGGGCAGGTATTCGTCGGCGATATCGGAAAGCCATCTGAATTTCGCGCAACGCCCGTGAACGATACACGTGCCGACCGCACGCGGCCCAATCTGAAGATTCAGGATGGTTGCAGCAATCGCTGTTCGTTCTGCATTATTCCTTCTGTTCGTGGCCGCAGCCGGAGTGCAAGCGTGGAGAGCGTGGTCGAGCAGGTTCGCGATCTCGCCGGACGCTACTGCGAAGTGGTGCTGAGCGGCATCAATCTAGGTCGCTGGGGGCGCGATCTTCCCGGGCAAATGCGCTTCGTCGACCTGCTGAGAACGCTTCTGCGCGAAACGCCGGTTCGCCGCCTGCGCATCAGTTCGGTGGAGCCGATGGATTGGAGCGGGGAACTGCTGGAGTTGTTCGCCGATGAGCCGCGCGTTGCACAGCATGTTCATCTGCCTCTTCAATCCGGCTCTGATGCCGTCCTGAAGCGCATGTTTCGCAAGTACCGGACTCGGCACTACGCCACGCGCGTAGAGCTGGCGCGGCGCTTAATGCCGGATGCCGCCATCGGAGCCGATGTGATGACCGGTTTTCCCGGCGAGACACAAGATGACTTTCGAGAAACTGTTCGCTTCATCGAAGAACAGCCCCTCACTTATCTGCATGTCTTTACTTATTCCGAGCGCCCCGGTACTGCCGCTGCCGGACACGAAGATTCCGTGCCAATGGAACTCCGCCGCGAGCGGACTCGAATCCTGCGCGCCTTATCCGATCGTAAGAACGAAGACTTCCGCCGCCGCATGATCGGCAAGACCCTTTCAGCCGTGACATTGGAAGAGCGCGGCATCGCACTGACCAGTAACTTTCTGAAGGTGCGTTTAACACAAGATCGCGAGCCAAATCAAATGGTTCGGCTCGCGATCGGCTCGCTCCACGACTCTTGCCTAAAAGAGCGGGAGCTTTTGCCAGTGCTTCAGTGAGCGCAGTACAACAGAGGTAGTGCCCTCCACAATCAACGACACCGGCCTGCTGGAACACATCCGCAAGCTGCCGCACGCCAAGGCTACCTATAAACAACTAGTCAAAGAGCTCCGGTTACAGGGTGAAAACCGCGCGGAACTGGACGAGGCGCTGGACCGGCTGGAAGACAAGGGTCTGGTTATTGCCTTGCGTTCGGGGCATTACACGGCGGTGGGAGGCCGTTCCGAATACGCGGCCGGGCGGCTCTCCATCCATCGCGATGGCTTTGGGTTTCTCATCCGCGATCCCGCGCCCGGCGAAGCGCTCGGCGACATTTTTCTTCCGCCGGGCGAAGCCGCCAAGGGAATGAACGGAGATCGCGCCCTGGTGCATGTGGTGCGCCAAAGCAGCGCCGGACGTGCCGAAGGCGAAATCGTCCGCATTCTGCGCCGCGCGCATGTCAGTGTGGTCGGCGAGTTTCGTGTGCACCGCCGGGGCAATTTCGTCGTCCCAGCGGATGATCGCATCAAACAGTGGATTCAGATTCCGGAGGGAATGGAACTGCCCGCGCTCCAGGCGGGCTCCGACGGCGTGACCGTCGACAGGGTGGGCCCGGCCCCGCCTGAAATCGCCGGCGTCGAAGACCTGAACGGCATGATCGTGAACGTGGAAATTCTTGAATTTCCCGAAGACGGCGAGCATGGCGTGGGCCGCGTCATCGAAGTCCTGGGCTTCCCGGACGATTTCGGCATCGATGTCGAGATCATCATCCGCAAGCATCATCTACCCCACCGCTTCCCGCAGGAGGCAATTGAACAGGCGCGCGGCATTTCGCTCGTCATCGGCGAAGCGGAGTTGGCACGGAGGCGGGACTTCCGCGATCTCGACATCGTCACCATCGACGGCGAAACTGCCCGCGACTTCGACGATGCTGTCTGGGTAGAAACTATGCCGAACGGACATTTCGCATTGCAGGTACACATCGCCGACGTCAGCTACTACGTGCAGCCCGGCACGCCCATCGATACCGAGGCCGTAATGCGCGGCACCAGCGTGTATTTCCCGGACCGCGCTGTTCCCATGCTGCCGGTAGAGCTCTCAACCGATATCTGTTCGCTACGCCCCCACGAGGACCGGCTCGTGCTGTCGGCCTTGCTGGAAATCGACCGCCAGGGAGATGTGGTGTCGCAGGAATTTACTCGCGGTGTGATTCGCAGCGCGGAACGCATGACCTACACCGATGTGTTCAGAGTCTTGGAGGGTGACGCGGCCCTGCGCGAGCGCTACAGCAGGCTGGTCGGTCGCTTCGAACTGATGCGCGAACTGGCCCTGCTGTTAAACCGCAAGCGCGCCAAACGCGGCTCCATCGATTTCGACATGCCTGAGACGAACATCGAACTCGATATGTCGGGCCAGATGATCGGCGTCACCCGCGGCGAACGCAATATCGCCCACCGCCTTATCGAAGAGTTTATGCTGGCCGCTAATGAAGCCGTGGCCGGTCATCTGCAGTCCGCCGGCATCCCCAGCCTGTACCGCATTCACGAACGCCCCGAAGGAAAGCGCGTGCTGGAGTTCGAGGAACTGGCCGCTCACTTCGGTTACTCGCTCGGCGTCGGCGGCGTGCCCGCGAAGAAGTTCACCAGGATGGAGCGTGGCCGCGACGGGCGCAAGGTGCGTAAGGAAATCATACTTGCCAGCGATAATTTCGAGATCTCCTCGCGCAACTACCAGCGCCTGATTGCAAAGATCGCCGGAAAGCCGGAAGAACGCATACTCAGCTACCTCATGCTGCGGTCGTTGAAGCAAGCCCGCTACAGTTATGTGAACGAGGGCCACTTCGCCCTGGCGGCGTCCGCTTACAACCACTTCACGTCGCCCATCCGCCGCTACCCCGATCTCGTCGTCCACCGTATCCTCTCGCACTACTTGGACACCCAGCACATGCTTACGGAGGAGCGCGCCTTAAAAGAACTGGGCGACGATACGTCCTTCACCGAACGCCGTGCCGCCGAAGCCGAGCGCGAGCTTATCGAGTGGAAAAAGGTGAAGTTCATGGAAGAGCGCGTGGGAGAAGAGTTCGACGCCCTCATTATCAGCACCACCAAGCACGGGTTCTTTGTCGAACTCACAGAACTGTTCATCGAAGGACTTGTTCCCATCGATACGCTCGGAGGCGACCGGTTTCAATATCACGAGACCGGCCGCCAAATCATCGGCGAGCGCACGCGCAAAACATACTCCATCGGCGACGGCGTGCGTGTCCGGCTGGACCGCGCCGATACAATGGAGCGCAAACTGCAGTTCGCGCTAGCGGACGCAGGAGAAACAGGACGTCGCCGCAAACGCAAAAATTAAGTCAGGAAAAATACAGAAACCGCTTGGGAGTATTCTGGTGTTTGCATTTTTGGGAGAACAACCAACTTGGCACACTCCAGCACTACCTCAATCGACGTTCCTCTTAGAAACGGGCAGTTTGGAAATACCGCGCGCCGTGATACCTGGTGGGTTCAGCCACTGCTCACCTTTCTCGCGCTCTCGTTATTCATCGCTTACACCACCTGGGCCGCGCTGCAAGGCAGCAACTACCGTTTCGGTCCCTATGTGTCGCCCTTGTATTCACCGGAGATCTTTGGCAGTCCGGCGCATGCCTGGCTAGGCGCGTGGCCGCGTTGGTGGCCAACCGCGCTGCCGGTCTCGGCGGCTCTCCTGGTCCTATGGGCGCCGGGCGGATTCCGGCTCACCTGCTATTACTATCGCGGAGCCTACTACAAAGCCTTCTGGGCCGATCCTCCCTCCTGCACCGTCGGCGAGCCCCGAAAAAGCTATCGCGGCGAGCGCTCGTTTCCCCTAATTCTGCAAAATATCCATCGGTATTTTATGTATCTCGCGGTGCTGTTTCTGGTGGTCTTGGGATGGGACGTTTGGGAGTCCTTCTGGTTCCTCGATCCAGCAACCGGCCAAGTCCACGCCGGTCTCGGCCTGGGTACGATTGTGCTGCTGGTCAATCTTGTGCTGTTAGCCGGTTACACGTTCGGCTGCCACTCGCTCCGGCATCTGGTAGGCGGGCGGCTCGATCAAATTTCTAAATCTCCCGTTCAGGAAAAGACCTACGATTGCGTGAGCTGCCTGAACCGCCGCCACATGCTGTTCGCCTGGATGAGCCTGTTCTTTGTCGCGTTCTCGGATCTGTATGTCCGTTTGTGCGCCATGGGTATCTGGCACGACTGGAGAATCTTTTAATGCCGGAGTATCAGACGCACGACTACGACGTGCTGGTTATCGGGGCGGGAGGAGCGGGGCTCCGGGCGGCTGCCGAAGCCTCGGCGCATGGCGCGCGGGTAGGCGTCGTCACCAAGAGCCTGCTCGGCAAAGCGCATACCGTGATGGCGGAAGGCGGTATTGCCGCTTCGCTGGCCAATGTGGACGAGCGCGATAACTGGAAGGTCCACTTTACCGATACAATGCGCGGCGGCCAGTATCTGAATAACTGGCGCATGGCCGAACTGCACGCCAAGGAAGCCCCGGACCGCGTGCGCGAATTGGAAGCCTGGGGCGCGCTGTTCGACCGCACGAAAGACGGGCGGATTCTCCAGCGCAATTTTGGCGGTCATCGCTACCCGCGCCTTGCCCATGTCGGCGACCGCACCGGCCTAGAGATGATCCGGACGCTGCAGGATCATGGCATCACTGGGGGCATGGAGGTGCATATGGAGCACACCATTCTCACGTTGCTCAAAGACGATGGCCGCATCGCCGGCGCCTTCGGCTATGACCGCGAGCGCGGCCGGTTTCTGCTCTTTCGAGCCAAAGCCGTGGTGCTGGCAACCGGGGGAATCGGGCGCGCCTACAAGATCACCAGCAATAGTTGGGAGTACACCGGCGATGGGCATTCGCTTGCTTACTATGCGGGCGCTTCGCTCATGGACATGGAGTTCGTCCAGTTCCATCCCACCGGCATGATTTGGCCCCCCAGCGTGCGCGGCATTCTCGTCACCGAAGGCGTGCGCGGCGAAGGCGGCGTTCTGAAGAACAAAGAGGGACTCCGTTTCATGTTCGATGATATCCCTGAAAACTATCGCACGCAAACTGCCGACAACGAAGAGGAAGGTTGGCGCTACACCCAAGGCGACCGGCAATCGCGCCGTCCGCCGGAGTTGCTTACGCGCGACCATGTGGCCCGATGCATCATGCGGGAAGTTCGCGAAGGGCGCGGCAGTCCGCACGGCGGCGTTTTCCTCGACATCGCCTGGATCAAGAGCCGTGTGCCGGGCGGCGCCGACCACATCAAGCGCAAGCTCCCCAGCATGCATCACCAGTTTAAGCAGTTGGCGGATCTCGACATTACAGAAGAACCCATGGAAGTCGGACCCACAACGCATTACGTAATGGGTGGCATTCGCGTGGATGCCGACACGCAGATGACCGATGTTCCGGGCCTGTTTGCGGCGGGCGAATGCGCGGCCGGACTGCACGGCGCGAACCGTTTGGGTGGAAACTCGCTCTCCGACCTTCTGGTATTCGGCAAGCGCGCTGGTGAATACGCCGCGAAGTTTGCCGGCGAGAACGGCGCCGTGAGCGTCGATGGAGATCGGGTTGACACAGCGGCCCGGCACGCCGTGGTCCCGTTCGAGCGCACGGGAGAAAACCCGTACGGAGTGCAGCAAGATCTTCAGGAGACGATGCAGAAACTCGCCGGTATCGTACGGCGCGAGGACGAGCTGCGGCAAGCTCTCACCGAACTGGAGCTACTGGAGCAGCGCTCAAAGCAAGTAGCCGTTATGGGGAGCCGCGAATACAACGGGGGCTGGCATACGGCCCTCGACCTGGAGAACCTGCTCACCGTCTCCTGGATGGTCGCCCGCGCGGCTTTGGAGCGCAAGGAGAGCCGCGGCGCGCACTTCCGCGAGGACTTTCCATTGAAGAGCGAAGAAGAAGGGCGCAGCAATATTCTCGTGCGGCAAAACGCGGCTGGCGAAATGCAAGTGACCCGCGAGCCGCTAAAGGAAATCCCAGCGGAGTTAAAGCAGATCATCGAAGAGATGAAGTAGGGAAGGAGACCACGATGGACAAAGCCACGATGGATAAGGCAGTGTTTCGCATCTGGCGGGGCAGCAACGGAAGCGGCGAGTTCCACGATTACACCACCGAGATCTCTCCAGGCATGGTGGTGCTCGACGCCGTGCACCGCGTGCAAGCCGAGCAGGCCAGCGATCTAGCCGTCCGCTGGAACTGCAAGGCCGGCAAATGCGGCTCGTGTTCGGCGGAGATTAACGGAAATCCGCGCTTGATGTGCATGACCCGCCTCAATACGCTACCGCTGGAGCAGCCGGTCACCATCGAGCCCATGAAGGCCTTTCCGTCCATCAAGGATCTGGTGACGGATGTTTCGTGGAACTATCGCGTGAAGAAAACCATCCGGCCCTTCAAACCAAGGAAGCCGGACGCCCCCGACGGAACCTGGCGCATGAGCCAGGCCGACGTCGACCGGGTGCAGGAGTTTCGCAAGTGCATCGAGTGTTTCCTGTGCCAGGACGTGTGCCATGTTCTTCGTGAGCACCATTTGCACGACCGTTTTATGGGCCCGCGTTTTTTGGTGTACACCGCGGCTCTGGAGATGCAGCCGCTGGATGTCGAAAACCGCACGGGCGATCTGCGGGGGAAGGGCGGCATCGGTTACTGCAACATCACCAAGTGCTGCACAAAGGTGTGCCCGGAGGGGATCACCATCACCGACAACGCCATTATTCCGCTAAAAGAACGCGTGGTGGACGAGTACTTCGATCCGTTGCGCAAACTGTTTAAGATCTTCAGAAAGTAATGGAAAGGAGGAGAGGATGGAGTTCGAACTGAAATCGCTCTCGCGGACCGCAATCCCCGAAGCCCTCGAAAAGGCGAAACGATACCGCCTTCTGAACGAGCCTTCCCAGGCCGAAAGCATCTGCCTCGATATTCTTCGCGTCGATCCGGCCAATCAACCCGCGCTCGTGATGCTGCTGCTCGCGCTTACGGATCAATTCGATACGGAACATACAGGAGCGAGCGCGCGGGAAGTTCTGGGGAGAATCGAAGGCGAGTACGAACGGGCTTACTACGCGGGAATTCTCGCCGAACGCTCCGCCCGCGTTCACATGCACCGAACGGTTCCCGGAGCTGCTTTCAAAGCCTATGAAGAATTTGTCGATGCCATGCGCTGTTACCAAAAGGCCGAAGCGCTCCGGCCCGCGGGGAACGACGACTCAATTTTACGCTGGAACACCTGCGCGCGAACCCTGATGCGCCACGGAGACCTGCGCCCCCGGCCCGAGGAGCGGCTGGAACCGGTTCTTGACGATTAAGAACCGAAACTTAGGATCGAGGATTCGGGTGGTCGCAAGGATATGGACAGAACGCTTTGGGATGAACACGGTTCAGTAGAGGTTTCGACCCACAGTAATCCGAGCTTTTCGCAAGTAACTTATTGTTTGCAGAAAATCCTGGTCAGTGTTTTTTTTTCCCGTTCGGCGCGAATGGCTAAATTCCTTCGTTTCCTCGTCGACCGGACCGTAGCGCGTGCTGCCGAAGACCTGAAGGAATACGTTATTGGAATCGAGGTATTCGATCGCGACGTCACCTTCGATCCCCGGCTGGACCCGATCGTAAGAGTAGAGGCACGGCGGCTCCGCTCGAAACTGCGGGAGTACTATGACCAGCAAGGCCATGATGACCCACTAAGGATAGAAATTCCGCCCGGCGGCTATACCGCTAAATTTCACCTCTCGGGAAGCTGCGGCATCCGCGCTTCAGCCCCGCGAACCTGCCAATCCTCGAATCGAGCACTTGCAGTGTTGCCCTTGGTCAGCTTAAGCATGGATCCCGAGGATGAATTCTTCGCGGACGGCCTAACAGACGATGTCATCCACCTGCTGGTTAATTCGGCAAATATACATGTGGCCGCAGGCCCCCCGACTCACCACTTTAAAAATAAAGCCATCGATGCCAGGGCCATCGGCGCGCAGTTAAATGTGGATTATGTCCTGAAAGGAAGCGTTCGGCGAGAAAATTCGACGGTTCGCGTTTCCGTACACCTGGTAAATACAAGGTACGGATTTCGATGTTGGTCCCAAGTCTACCAACAGGATCTATTGGGAGTACTGACTACTCAAGGAAACATCGCAGGCGCAATAGCCGCGGACCTGAAACTCCAACTCTCTGGAGCAAAATCCGAGCATACTGCTCTTCCTCGTCAAGGCGATTTGAATTCCTCGTATCCGATGTATATGGCGGGGAGCACTCAATTGAACACCAGAACGGAAAGCGGGATCAAGCGGAGCATCGAATACTTCGAGGAAATCATTAGACGCGATCCAATTTTTGCGCTTGCCCATGCGGGACTTGCCGAGGCATACAGCTTAGGTGGACGTTACCATATTTTTCCTCCTCAAGAATCGTGGTCGCGAGCGCGTTCCGCGGCGGGGGACGCGTTACGAATCGATGATTCGCTTGCGGAAGCCCACACCGCTTTAGCCTTCGTCGATCTTCATCAGCATCGTGACTGGTGGAGCGCCGGCCAGGGCTTCTCAAGAGCGATCGCGCTAAATCCGAATTACGCAATAGCGCGACAGTGGCATGCCTGGTGTCTGGCCGCAGCCGGATGTCATGAATTAGCGCTATCGAAGATTAGGCGCGCTCTGGATATGAACCCGCTATCCGCAAATGCGAATGTCGATCTTGCTCTCGTCCTGTATTTCTCCAGGCAGTATGACGATTCAATCGATCAGTGCAGGAGAGCTGCCGATTTAGCGCCGACCTTCTACAGACCTTACGAGTTGTTAGGCCTTGTCTATTTGCAAAAAAAAGACTACAGGGCGGCAATAGAACAGTTTCAAGCCGCACTCAGCTTGTCGGGCGGCAACCAAAGAACTTCCGTTCTGCTTGCGCGCACATTCGCCGCAATGGGTAGAACGGATGAGGCCCGCGCGTTGTTAGCGGAACTGAGCGATCTTCGCGGTTCGTACGTATCGGCGATCAATTTCGCCCTGCTGTATTCCGCTCTGGGAAATCACGACGGTATGTTCGAGTGGTTCGAGAAGGCCTACTTCGAAGCCGATGGCGAATTAATTTGGCTATCCATCGATCCGATCTACGATGAAGCGCGGAGAGACTCTCGATTCACGGCTTTTCTCGATCATATCGCTTATCCCGCTTCTTTATCCTCCGATAACGCGCGAACTCGACCCAACGTAAGAGGTTTTATGACACCGTAAGGAACAATGTTCTTACTTTCGTTTCTCTTCCTCTGAGCTATATGCTTGCTGCTAGTAATTGAGATGAGCAGCTCGTGAGGGGGAGATAAACAGATGGCAAAATTATGGCTCGCAACTGTTGTGAGTTTCATCCTTGTGTTCTGTAGCGCAGCGTCATTCGCGCAAACCGCCAATGCAAAGCTTTCGGGCGTTGTCCAGGACGAACAGGGCGCGGTTGTTCCCCACGCCATGGTGACGGCTGTCCATGTCGATACCGGGCAGAGTCACCAGACGACTAGCGGCGATTCCGGTGACTACACCATACCTGATCTGCCCGTCGGGAACTACAAAGTGACCGTCGCCATGCAGGGTTTCAAAACAACGGTTATCCCCTCGATTGTTCTTCAGGTGAACCAGGCGGCAGAGTTGAATTTAACGCTGACGGTAGGAGCTGTTTCCGAGCAAGTAAATGTCTCCTCGCAAGTACCGCTGCTTGCCACGCAGACCTCGTCTGTCGGTCAGGTCGTGGACAACAAATCGATCGAAGGGATCGCGCTGAATGGGCGTCAATTTTGGCAACTGGTTGCGTTGGTTCCGGGAGCTAGTTACACACCCGGAGGTGAGGGAACTAGAACGGGTGGAGGCTCGCTTCGGTCCTCGGCTGTAAGCGTTCAAATTAACGGGACGGGATTCATTTACAACGGGTGGCTTTTGGATGGAACGGACATAACCGAGTACGAGCAGGGCGGCACGAACATCCAGCCGAACGTGGACGCGCTGGCCGAATTTAAGGTCCTGACGGCGAACATGCCCGCCGAATATGGCCATACGCCGAATATCGTTAGTGCAATCACCAAGAGTGGAACAAACCAATTTCACGGTACCCTGTTCGAATTTCTTCGCAACGACGACTTCGACGCCCGAAACTTTTTCGCAAAGGAAAAGAACATCTTGAAGCGGAATCAGTTTGGAGGCGTCATTGGAGGACCCATTAAGAAGGATAAAGTGTTCTTTTTTGCGGATTTGGAAAACACACGGCAGAGCCAGGGGATAGTGTTCAATGACACGCTTCCCACCGACGCCATGCGCACCGGTAATTTCAGCGGCATGAAGCCCATCGTCAATCCTCTTACCGGTACGCGGTTTGCCAACAACATCATTCCCGCAGGTCAGATATCTCCACAGGCTCTCTATTTCCTGAAATACATGCCCACTCAAAGCGAGGGCGTGTTCAATGCCCCTCAAAGTCTGGACATCTACAAGGGCGATATCAAAGTGGATTCGGAAATCACCCAGGCCGATCGCGTGATGGCGCGCTACTCGGTAGCCGATAACGGGGAGAGCGATCCCAATCAATACTCGACCTTGGGAATACAGTCGCTTCATAGCCGGGCGCAGAATGTTGCTCTTACCTGGACCCATATCTTCAGCCCGAAATGGTTAAATGAGGCACGCTTCGGCTATTATCGGGACTATTTTTTATTCGGCGCGGTCTTGCCGGGCACGAACTTCGACCAAGAGGCAGGAATCACCGGATTCGAGCAGACACAGCTTAGCCCCAGCTTCCCGCTGATCACACTTTCCGGATACTCAGGGTTTAATGGTTCCGGAAACGGCAACTTGCCTAAAGCAAACCGAATTCGTACGTGGGAGTACAGCGAGGCGCTCAGTTACAGCAACGGAAAGAATGACATCAAATTCGGCGGGCAGCTTTATCATCAAACGCATGCTTTTTTCAATGGACAGTCACAGGAAGGTCAGTTCGCATTTACGACCAATTACACGGGAAACAGCTTTGCGGACTTCCTGCTCGGTTATCCGTCCAGTGTGTTCCGCGCCTACCCGCTGGCTCTCTATGGAGATTACACGAATCAATGGGCGGCTTTTATTCAAGACGATTTCCACGCCACGCACAATTTGACGTTCAATCTCGGCCTGCGCTGGGCGTATAACCCCTTCTTTAATGGAATCAACGGGCAAACTTCGGCTTTCGATTACGCCACCGGCAAAGTTATTATTCCGACAAACAGCAGCGGCAACCTTCTCGATAATGTGGCCCAACCGGAAACCCCTCAACTGTTGCCGCTGTTCAGCGATCGCCTCATAGGAACCAATCAGCTCGGCCTGCCGCAATCTATCCGCCGGACGGGTACCGGCCAGTTTCTGCCGAGGTTCGGATTTGCCTGGCAGCCCGGCTCGACGAACAAGGTGGTAGTAAGAGGAGCTTACGGCATCTTCGACGTGTTTCTGGATAGCAACCTGACTCTGCAGTGGGCGAAGGTGCCTCCCTTCGAGATTACCCAAACCGTGAACAATACGGTGCCGAGGCCGACGTTCACGTGGGCGAATCCCTTTGGAGGGCAACCCCTGGTGTCGGGTAATCCCAATCCTGGTCAGCCATGTCCCGGAAGCGGCCTTGCATTACTTACATGTGTGGCGCCGAATGTCTATTCAGCGCCGGGACAACTCCAGCAAACTTACATGCAGCAGTGGAACTTCGCCGTTCAGACGCAATTAGCGAACAATCTTTCGCTGAACGTCGCTTATGTGGGGAACAGAACCTCACATGCGCAGCTCATCTCAGTTCCGGACAATGTGCCGAATCCCGCGCCGGGCGCCATTCAGGCTAGACGGCCTTACCGGCAATGGGGACAGTTATATATGGGCGAGACAAATGGGAACGCCAACTACAACGCACTTCAGGTAACGCTGGAAAGGCGATTTTCGAATGGATTTCAGATGCTGGTTTCTTACTCCTACAGCCGATGCATGGATGACGGATCGAACCAAAACGGACCGATTACGGTCTCCATGCTGCGTCAAAACTACGGCCCTTGTGACTACAATCTTCCGCAAAATCTGACGATCAGCTCCATCTACGATTTACCTTTCGGCAAGGGTAGGGCGTTCATGAGCAGTGCGAATCGGTTCGTCGATGGCGTCCTCGGCGGGTGGGAACTGGCCGGTGTTCTGACGGCGCACTCCGGGCTGCCGTTTACTCCGGTTATCTCCGGCGACCAGGCGAACACCGGCGTCTCCGGCCAGCGGCCGAACCTCGTGGGCGATCCCACGCTTTCGAACCCGGTGCCTAACGACTGGTTCAACGTGAATGCGTTCGCCCTCCCCGCGAAGTACACCTACGGGAACTCGGGGCGAAACATTCTTCAATCCGGTTCGTTGATTCAGTTGGATCTGACTCTGGAAAAACGCTTCAGCATCTTCGAAACGCGACAACTGGAGTTCCGGGCGGAGGCTTTCAATATTATGAATCGACCGACCTTCTCCGCTCCGAACGCCACGATCGGGTCCAGCGCGGCCGGGACAGTGACTAGCACCTTGAACGCCAACCGGATTTTGCAGTTAGCGCTGAAATTCTATTTTTGAGCACCGGGAATGGACAGTTCAGAGCTGGAAAATAGAGCGTATCGGAGGGTCACAAGACGCCTGATGCCGATTCTCTTTGTCTCCTATCTGTTTGCTTATCTCGACCGTGTGAACATCGGTTTTGCCAAATTGCAGATGCAGCAGGATCTGCATATGAGCGATTCCGTCTATGGCATCGGCGCGGGCATCTTCTTCATCGGCTACTTTTTCTTCGAAGTGCCGGCCAACGTGCTTCTTCAGAAAGTGGGCGCAAAGCTTTGGCTCGGCTCGATCATGATTGTGTGGGGCCTGGTCTCGGCGTCCACGATGTTTGTCCGCGCGGCGGGCGCGTTTTATGCTCTGCGCTTCCTTCTGGGAATCGTAGAGTCCGGCTTCTTTCCCGGAGTCATTCTGTATCTGACGTTCTGGTACGCGCGGCGGCGTCGCGCCAAAATGGTCGCCGTATTCATGACCGCTATACCGCTGTCCGGTGTAGTCGGCGGGGCGGTATCGGGGTGGATTCTGGCGAAGATGTCGCTCTTCGGGGGACTGCATGGGTGGCAATGGCTGTACCTCATCGAGGGGCTGCCCTCCGTTCTTGCCGGTCTGATCTCCGTCATGTTACTGGAAGATAATCCATCCGAAGCAAAGTGGCTTCCTCCGCGGGAGAAGGAACTGCTAATAGCTCGTCTGAGGGAAGAGGACGAAGGCAAGCGTCTCGAGGGGCGGCCGCGAAGCTTGGCCGATGCCTTCCGCAGCGTCAAGGTGTGGACTCTGTGCGTGGCTTACTTCGGGTTCGTGATGGGAAGCTATGGCGTCGGGTTTTGGCTTCCGCAAATTATCCATGACACGCTCACCAAGAATCCATTACGCATCGGACTTTTGTCTATTCTTCCGTGGGGCGTCGGCGTCGTGGCGATGGTTTTAGCAGGCCATCATTCAGACGTTACAGGAGAGCGCCGCTGGCATATCGCGGTTGCCGGCCTGGTCGGCGCTGGTGCTTTTGCGGTTTCGGCCGTTCCCGGAATCCCTGGCGCCCTAGGATTGGCCGCGCTTACAGTGGCCACGGCCGGTACCATGGTTACCATCTCTGTCTTTTGGTCGCTACCCACGGCCATTCTTTCTTCGACAGCGGCGGCGGCGGGCATCGCCTGGATTAACTCTTTTGGAAATCTCGCGGGGTATTTTAGTCCGTTTCTTGTCGGCAGGATTCGCGACTCCACGCACAGCATGACTCCCGCGCTGTCGATGTTTGCAGGTTCTGCTCTGACGGCGGCTATTATTATCGCCTGCTTCAGACCCGAAAAGATGAATCCCAACGCGTCGGCGGTTGCGGTAAATGGCATTAGACAATCGGATTTTAAGGAGTATCAATGACTGATAATCAATGGGACCGTCGGCAATTTCTGAAGACGACCGCCGCGTTATCCACCACGCCTCTGTTCATGCGCGCGGCAAGTCCGTCGAAGAAGATGATCGGCATGCAAATCGGACCTGTTTCGTTTCTCGATGAGGGAACCGAGCAGGTGTTGGATATCTTGCAGCATCGCGGCGCCGTCAACACCCTGTTTCTTGCTGTTTTCACCTATGGCCGGGGAATCGCGGGGCGTCAAGTACCCGGCCAGCCTCTTCCCGATCATGGGAAGCAGCAGTACGATCTCAATTTCCATGGCGGAAACTTTGCCACGCCTCATCCTCAGTACTACAAGAACACCGTTCTGAAAGAAACGAAAGCACCCGATTATGGGAACTTAGATATTTTAGAGACGGTGTTGCCGGCCGCCAAGAAACGTGGAATGAAAACGATCTGCTGGCTGGAGGATGTTTACCGAAGCGACATTCCCAATATAGAAAAACTGCAGGAAGTCGATCTCCATGGCAGGAACGCCCATACCCTTTGCTTCAATAATCCTGACTATCATAATTTTCTAAAGGGATTGGTGGAGGACTATGCTCGATCCTACGATATCGATGGGCTCATGTGGGGTTCGGAACGGCAGGGAGCTCTCAGCAATTCTTTGGGGGCGATGCACGGAGGAATACACAGCGACCCCGGCCGCGTGACCTGCTTTTGTCGATTCTGTCAGGCGAAAGCACGCTCCCGCGGAATCAATGTGGACCGTGCAAAGCAGGGCTTCCTGGAGCTCGAAAAATTTGTACGGGCGGGCCGTGCCGGGAGCCGTCCGGTCGACGGGTATTACGTGACCTTTTGGCGGATCTTACTGAACTATCCGGAGATTGCCGCCTGGGAAATGCTGTGGACTGACAGCTTGCGCGAAACCTACGCTTCGCTCTATAAGACCGTGAAATCCGCCAAGCCGAGTGTGCCGGTAGGATGGCACATCTGGCATAACAACTCGTTCAATCCCATCTATCGCGCTGAACAGGACCTGCAAGTGCTCTCGCAATACTCGGATTTCCTGAAAATCGTCATCTATAACAACTGCGGCGGCGAGCGTATGGCCAGCTACATCGACAGCGTGGGACAGACCATCTATGGCGACACTCCCAAACAACTGCTGCTGGAGTTCGAATATAGCGTGATGAATTACCAGGAGCGCAGCTATGCCGAAATCCCTTTCACCGGGCTGTCGAGCGATTACGTCTACCGCGAAACGAAACGCGCGATGGACGGCATCGCCGGGAAGAACACGCTCATTTGGCCGGGCATCGACATCGATATTCCCACTGCCGCGAACCACAGCAAATGCACTCCGCAAGGCACAAAGGATGCGGTTCTCGCCGCTTTCCGAGGAGGGGCGCAAGGAGCGATTCTCTCGCGCAAATACTCGGAGATGAAGCTCGCAAACCTCAGCGGCGCCGGCGATGCGGTTCGGGAGCTCGGTTTGGCATAGGCCAACGCAGGTCAGGATGCAGCCAAGTCGCTTACATAAAGATCGGAGTGTTTATGTCTACTGAAGTCGATCGCCGGACGTTTTTGACAGCCGTGGGATCGGGCGCCGCCGCTTTGGGAGCGGCTCAAGGTGAGGTGCGCCCTGTTCCCAACAACAGATCCAATCAGGTCATCGGAATTCAGATCGGTTCGGTTTCCTTCCTGGATGAAGGAACGGAAAACGTCATCGACATCCTGCAGGAAAAGGCATGCGTGAACACACTTTTTATCGCAACCTTTACTTATGGGAATGGCACCGCCAGCCGGCAGCTTCCGGGCCACCCGCTCCCCGATCACGGCGTTCAGAAGTACGACGACGACTTTCACGGCGGTAACTACGCTAGACCGCATCCTCAGTACTACAAAAACACCGTCATCGATCCACGGGATACCAAGGCGCCCGATCACGGGAACATCGACATTCTGGAAAAGGTCATCCCTGTGGCGAAGAAACGCGGCGTGAAGGTCTACGTCTGGAGCGAGGATGTTTGGAGTCCGGCTGTTCCGAACATCGAAAAGATCCAGGAACGCGATCTGTATGGGAGAAACGCCGGAACGGTATGTTTCAATAACCCGGGCCATCATAATTTTCTTCTTGGATTGATGGAGGATTTCACTCGCTCTTACGACATAGACGGCATCATGTGGGGCTCCGAGCGTTATGGCGCATTCGGGAACATGGTCGAGTCGATCCACAATCGAAATGGGAACGATCCCTCGCGCGTCACCTGCTTCTGTAATTTCTGTCAGGAGAAGGCGAGAAAGCGCGGCATCGATGTGCCTAGGGCATTCGAGGGCTTCCATACGCTCGAACGCTGGGTTCGTAGCTGCCGCGGCGGAGCGCGCCCCACCGATGGCTACCATGTAACTCTCTGGCGCATTCTGTTCCGGTACCCCGAAATTCTGGCCTGGGAAACCATGTGGAACGACAGTCTTCACGAGACCTACGAGGCTATCTACAAGCTTGTGAAATCGATTAAGCCGAACATGCGGATCGGTTGGCACGTTTGGCACGCTCACAGCTTCAGTTCGATTTTCCGAGCTCAGACGGATTTACCGGCGCTGAGCAACTATTCCGACTATTTGAAGATGACGGTTTATCACAATCTAGGCGGCACGCGAATGGAGACGTACATCACAAGCACGCGTAACACACTGTACGGCGACTTGCCGATCGACGACGCTCTGGAATTGGAATACCGCATCATGAACTACCGCGAGCGCGGTTATCAGGAACTTCCCTACACGGGGCTGTCGCCGAATTACGTTTATCGGGAGACAAAGCGATGCATTGAAGATGCGCGGGGCACAAACATGCAGATCTGGCCCGGCATAGACGTCGATATTTCCAACATGGATCCTAATTTCAGCCGGTGCACGCCGCCGGTGACAAAGGAAGTCGTCATGGCGGCCTACCGCGGCGGTGCGCAAGGTTTGGTGATTTCGCGAAAATACTCGGAGATGAAACTCGCCAATCTTGCCGCCGTCGGTGACGCGCTGCGCGAAATGAAGATTGCGTAGAGCTTAAGCCTGCAACGAAGGTAATTAGCTATTCGTCGTCTTCACTTCGCGCGCCTGCTTCTTTCGATGGGAATCGCCGCTACAGCACTATTGTTATGCATACTCAGCCTTTGAAAGATGTGATCGATATCCACGCGCATTGTGGTCCGGACAGCATACCGCGTGACATCGATGCTATCGATCTCGCGCGTATGGCAAAAATTCGGGGCATGCGCGGCATTGTTCTGAAAAACCACCACGAGCCTACGGCGTCTCTGGCTTACATCGTCCGGAAAGAGGTTCCGGGAATCGCCGTCTTCGGCGGCGTCACGCTCAACTTGGCGCTAGGTGGGATGAATCCGACTGCAGTCGAACGTATGACAAGGATGGCTGGCGGTTGGGGACGGTTTGTCTGGATGGGTTCGCTCGATACCGAGAATCAGGTGCGTTACAACCAGGAAAACCGGCCCTTTGTTTCCGTGTCTCGTAATGGTGAACTTCTGCCTGAAGTGAAACAGGTCATCTCCGTTATCGCGGAATACGATCTGGTACTTGCCACCGGACATTCGTCGCCCGAAGAAAACCTGATGCTCATCCGCGAAGCCAGGGAGCAGGGTGTCCGCCGGGTTGTGGTTACACATGCCATGATGGCTCCTATTCACATGTCGGGCGAGCAGATGCGGGAGGCCGCGAAGCTGGGCGCCTACATCGAATTTGTATACAACGGACTGATTGGACCTCACAAAGAGTTTGAATTCGAGGATTATGCAAAAGCAATTCAAGATCTCGGATCGGATCGCTGTGTTCTTGCAAGCGACTTAGGACAGATTGCAAATCCTCCGCATCCTGACGGCCTCATGGCATTTTTTGCGGGATTGAGAACGGCGGGCGTAACGGAGACGGACATTGACCGCATGTCAACGAAGAATCCCGCACTCTTGCTTGGCGTCGACTGATTTTGCGCGGCGCTCGACTTCGAATAACGCGGAGCGTTTACTCCAGAACGCAAACAAACTCGGCAACAATCTGGTATTTGTCTTCTTCCGGATCCAGATCCCACGACGGATACTCCGGGTTCAGGCTTTCCAGCCGGATGCGGGTCTGCACAAAACCATCCTCTGTGGTCCGCTTCTCGCTCTTATACCGCTTTACGGTGTACTGATTGTCGTCGGCCAGTTCCGAGTTACGTACCAGCACCAGCCGTCCATTTCGCGATCCGATCACGTTGCGCCGGAACACGCAGAGGCTGCCGTGCGGGATGCGCGGCTCCATGGAATGCCCGCAGATCTCGGCGATGAACATATTCTCGTCGATGGGCAGATCCGGCGGAACTTCCACCCAATCTTCCGCCGAGATAGTCTCCTCGTTCGACAGAAACGGTCCTGCCGCCACCGCCAGGGAATAACGCGGCAGGTGGGTCCGGAAACGCTGTACCTGCGCCGGCACATGCTCCCGGTAAAGCTCTCCCAGCGTCTTGTCGAAATTCCGCACCGTCACTGCCTCCCGCTCGGTCAGGCGAATGGATTGAGACGCCACCGACTCTAAAAATTCCAGCACGGCCGTACCACCCCGCTCCCGTGCCTGCATCGCCAAATCGTCTTCCAACTCTTCGAATACTTCGGCGTCCTCGTCCGCCGCCACCGCCTCCCAATCGCGCCGCAGCCGCAGGTGCAGCGTGTCGGTTGCGGGATCCAGCAGCAGGACACCGATCGTCTGTACGCCATGCCCGGGCAGGTCCGACAACAGCAACGTGTATTCGGCCCTTTTGGGGGCGAAGTCGCTGAAACGTAGAACAGGCGCGGGCATACCTACCGGATTATCCTACGAAAGCACACCTGAGCGGAATAGGCCTTCCAAAATCCCTCTCGCGATGAGCGCGCGAAGAGAAGCACTACCGGGTTCCCGCTGGCCGGGCCGGCGCCGCATAGTATCCTTTGCGGGCCCGTACCCGCACGTTCGCCAGGTCCACCACCACTTTCACGTTCCGGTAGGACTTGGCCTCGTCGTTATCGGAAACGTAACGCAGGATGTACTGCGTGGTCACTTCGCCCACAATGTCAGTGACGGCCCTGTACATTTTGGTGTCCACTACCGACTTATAAGCGCCCATGCCCACGGTCAGCGCATAGTTTCCATCGTCGGAAGGATGAGATAGATAGCCGTCTGTGTCTTTATAGACGTCACCGAGCGGATACACCACCCGCCCCCCGGTCTGGGTCGCCAGCCGGACCAGATTGCTCGTGCTGGGGTCCGAAAATCCGAACGCCTCCGTACTGATGCAATACACCGTAACCAGATTGCGCTGTGCCAGCTCCACCACTTGATCCAGAGAATGCTTACTGGCGTTGTCGTGGCCATCGCCCACGATCACGATCACGCGCCGCGGCTCATAGGGTTCTCCCTTCACCAACTTACGGCTGGTACACGCCAGATAAATGGCGTCGTAGAGCGCGGAGCCTCCTCCTGGCTTCAGTTGCCGGACCTTTTCGACCAACGGCTCGGGATCGTTGGTGGTGTTTACTGCAACTTCGGCATCCTGGCCATAAGTAATCAGATAACCGGAGTACTTGGGATCGCCCGTCATCAAGTTCTGGATCAATTCCTCGGTGGCGCTTTGAAAATTCTTCCAGTGGATGCGGCTCGCCGTGCTCATGTCCAGCAGGAATCCAATCACCACCGGCTGGTTGCGATCACGTGTAAAAAAACGGATGTTTTGCGGCTTGTTCTCTTCGAAAACTTGAAAATCTTTCTTGCCTAGGTCGGAAACGAACCGGCCGCGGTCGTCCGTGACGGTCACCGGAACGATCACTTCATTTACCGAAACACGGATTGAACCGGGATCGGTCGCACTTGCCGGCGCTTTCGGCGCGGAGGGCCGCGGCGCAATCGTGGTCGTGGACGAAGTCTTGCCAGTCAGGGGAGCGGATGCCTTTGAAGAAGACGGCGCGGTCACGCTGGACGCCTGCTGCGCATTCAATAATGGAACCAAACAGACGGCGGCGACGACAAGCGCGGCGGAGGACTTACGAAACTGCATGTACGGATTGCCTACGTGGATTATAGCGAGACCTGACTTGGGCGGGGATATAAACTCCTCATCCCCCAAAGGCCTGCAGCGGTTCATGGCCGGTCCTGAATCACCGGAGCCGTAACGCCCGGAGCAAGCACCTCTTCCACACCGGCCGAAGCGTCCGCTCCGGGAAGCGCTTCCACCGGCTGTACTGTAAAAATGCTCAAGGGAACGTGCGTGGTCTTCCGCAGCGCCGCCATGCTGGACGGGTCGGGTGAAAACGCGGTGACCTGGACGGGCGCATCCACCGCATTCACCGTGGACGCAGCCCGGTCTAGTCTTTGAAACGCTTCCTGCGCGTCGTCCAGATAATCCCCGAACGACAGTTGCAGCCCTGTAAACACGAGCCGGTCGGCATGTACAACGGCCGCGCGCGCTTTGGGAAGCAGAACTAAAGGCAGGGAAACCGCCGAGGAAGAGGCCTTTTCTTGGCCAACCGCGTCGCACGTGCTTGAGTCGTCCTGCGGATCGCGTAGAGCCTGCACGACAGTTGACGCTGCCTCAGGAAACGCCGCTGCCATTGTCTTCCGCAAGGCCCCACCGTCCCCGGCAATTCGCGATGTGAAACACGTACACCGCAGGATACGCCCCGCCGACGTAATGCGCGCGCTGGCCTGAAGCTTTGTGAGCGCCCCGCTCAGTGTTGCACCGGTTTGCCCGCTAAAAAACACCAGCCCATCCGGATTTAGCTGTCTACGGGCGTCCACTGTTGCTTCCATCGCGACTTGCGCCCGCTCGTCTTGCAACGCGCCCACTTGCACAATGCTCACCACCGGCAAAGGCAGCTTGTGCTCGCTAAAGCTCTCGGACACCACGGACTGAACCCGGCGGGCATCGCCCGGCCCGGCAACAAAGGCCTGCAGCCGAATTACATCCTCATTTTTCGTTTCGCGCAGCAGCAGGTTGACGCTTTGGCGAATCTGCGCTCCCAATCCACCGGAGGTCAGGAGCGGCAGCACCCGGAACTCCAACATTGCAGTCGGGGCCGAAAGAGCCATCGGCAACTCTCTTGGCAGCGGAAGAACCTCCGACTTTGGCTCGTTGTGCCGTTTTTTCTGCGACGCGTATAGGTTGAAACAGCAAAGAACAACGAAAAGACAGATAGAGATGCGGCAGGAAAGAGAGCGGCAACGCATGCGGGATTCTAGGTCTAGCCTAGCGCGTGCAATCTGGTGCTTCCGCCGGGGGCAATTTAGATGTATCGTAAAGGAAAGTCGAGGCGATGCGATTCCTCAGACATTTAGAGGGTATTTAAGAAGTATCATGCAAGTTCGAGGCGGTTGAGCAGGATGCGGATCGCAGCCATGTCGATCATGGTCTCTGAAGTCGGCACATTGTATTCGTAATCTTTGCTCAAGCGGCGCTTGCGTCCAATGCCAAGCAAACGTGCGCTCCACAATCCAGGTCAGTCCTGTAATCTTGCAGGCCCGCTGCCGTCGTTTTACGATGCGCAGATTCCACCCGTTGCAAGCAGAGCCCATGCCCTGTCGCTCAGGTCTGTGCTGTAGTGCGTTTCCAATCCTCAATTTCACCAGCCTCCTTTTCAAACATCCTCTAAGGAAGTAACCTGCATGGCGGTCGGAGCTCCCACAATCTCCGCGGCGTTGGCTCAAGCTATCGCCAGCGCGATAGTCGCTTTGACCGCCACCGCGCTAAATAATCGGCCGATTCTCACGGAATAATAATCGCCGAGTTAGTAGCCAGTGTGCCCCCTGGCGTCGTATCCCCTTGCTTTTGTAGATAAAAGACTTGTCCAAACAGCACCCAGTCGCCTGTATTCGCCGAACTCAGCCCCTGTCCCGACCCAAACAAACCCCCCTCGGGACTGCCGATACGAATGTCGTACGGGCACGTCGCGTCGGCCGTGATATTCGTCACGCCGAACGAACTATCCGCCACAATGGGCGTCGAGGAGAACACCAATGCCGTGCAGGAATTAGCCGGCAAGCCCGCACTCACCTTGAGAATCGCCAAATTATGCTGCCAGTTTGTATCCCCCTGCGGTTGCAAATAAACCAGCGCTCCGTCGGAAACCGAATTCGCCGTGGCACTGCCGGAACCATTGCCTGACGTGAGCAGTTGTCCCGCCGCGTCGTTCAAGCGAAGGTCCCACGCGCAGTTCGCATTCACGCTAACGTTAGTCGATCCGCCGGGAGAAGCAATCGGATTGGGATTGGCGGAAAAATTCGTGATAGCGCAGCTTGGAATAGTTTGATCGGGCAGTCTGGTATTGATCGTGAACGTCGATAAAGTGCCGGATGACGTTGTGTTCCCTCTTTGCTGCAGATAAAAAGATAGGCCATTCACAACCCAATTCCCCGTCTGACTCGTCATCGCGCCTTGGCTGCTGCCCAGCAATGCGCCATTCGGACTGCCGACGCGGATGTCGTAGGGACAACTGGCGTCGGCCTGAATCGTATCCGTATTTAGCCGTGCGGTCGTGATGATGGGGTTATTGACCGCCGAAAAAGTCGTCACAGTACAGCCCGCTACCGCGGGTTGCACCACCAGCGTCAGGACCGAAAGCGTATCGCCGGGATCGGTATCCCCATGCGGCTGCAAATACATGTTCATTTGGTTCTGCACCCAATCGCCGGTTTGCAGAACGCTATAGCCTCGCCCTTCCTGAAATTCAGGGCCATTAGGAGCACCGATATGGATGTCGAAGGAACAGTTGGTCACGGCCGTGATCGACGTCTTGCCGTAAGCATTGTTCGTCACAATCGGGTTGGGACTCGCGGTAAACGCGGTGGCGATACAGCCCTGTCCCGTTTTCACCTGGACCTTGAGATTGGCCAACGTTCCGCTCGGAGACGTATTTCCGCTCTGTTGAAGGAAAAAGCTCAACCCATTCGTCACCCAATTGCCCGTCAACGTCGAGCTATAGCCATTGCCGGTCGCAAACAATGGTCCGTTCGGACTATTCATCCGAATCTCATACGCGCAAGTGACGTTCGCGTTAATAGAAGTAATTCCGTAAGGATTGTTCGTATAGATCGGATTAGGGCCTGCCACGAAGCTCAACACCGTGCAGCCGGGAACCGAGTAGTTACCGCTGCCGGTCCCGCTTAATGCGACATTCTGTGCCGCGACCGCGTTGTTGATGGTAAGCGTGGCGGATCGAACACCGTCGGCGCTGGGACTAAAGGTCACAGACACCGTGCAGCTTGCACCGGGAATCAAGCTCCCTCCACAATTGTTCGTCGCCGAGAAATCGCTGGCGTTCGCTCCAGTAATCGCAATGGAACCGATCGCCAGCGCGGAGCTCCCGGGATTGGTGAAGGTCACGCTTTGAGGGGTGCTGACGCTGCCCAGGTTCTGATACGCGAACGAAATACCGTTCGTATTTACTACCGCCTGCGCCAATCCAGCGCCCGCGCCCGCAAGCGCGACCTGCTGAACCGACCCCGCCGCCATGATCGCCAGCGCGGCGGTTCGCGTTCCCACCGCCGACGGAGTGAACCGGATCGAAACGCTGCAATTCGCGCCCGCCGCCAAGCTTGCGCCGCACAAGTTCACCAAAGAAAAATCGCCCGCATTGGCGCCGCTCAAAGCAACGCTGCTGATGGCGAGTGGTGCTGTGCCCGGATTGGACAGCGTTAGCGTCTGAAGCAAGCTCTGTGTATTGAGGTTCTGGCTTCCGAAATTCAAGCTTCCAGCGCTCAAGGCTGCTTGCGGCACGCCCACTGTAGCCGTCAAAGGAATCGCCTGAGTTGTGATGCTCGCCGACGTGCTCAGATTCAGCGATGCCGTTTGCGTTCCGGATGCTCCCGGAGAGAACTGGACCACGATCTGGCAGGCCGCTCCCGCCGCGAGTTGCCCGGTGCAGGTAGTGCCACTGACACTGATGGAAAAACCGCTGGAATTTCCCGAAGAGATCGCGCTGCCGAAGAACACGAGCGCACTGCTGGCCGGGTTCGTGATCGTGAGCGTTTCTGTCACAGCCGCCCCGTCCTTCACCAGGTTTCCAAACGAGAGCACCGCTGGACTTGGAACCGCCTGGCCGGAAATCGCCGTACCACTCAGGGCGATAAACTGCGGCGCATCGCCCGCGGAATCCCCGTAGATCAACGAAGCGCTTAGCGTACCGATGTCGCCCGTCTGCGGCGAAAACACAATCCACAACGAACAGCTTGTTTGCGAGGAGAGCATCTGCCCACAGTCACTCTGCTGGATTGTGAAATCCCGTGAACTGAGAGAAATCGATGAAACACTAATGGGATTGCTCCCGGAATTCAGGAATGTAACCTGTTGCGCCGCGCTCAATGTATTCACCATCTGCGAGCCGAAAGTGAGGCTGACTGATGATGCTTTTATCGGGCCGGGAGTCATCGTCACCCGCCGGATCACGTTATTAGCCGAATCCGCAATATACAAATTATTCTGCGAATCGAGAGCGACGCTGCTAGGACCATTCAGTGAAGCCCCGAGTGCGCTTAAGCCATCGCCGCCGTACCCTGCAATACCGTTTCCAGCTAGCGTCGAGATCGCACCCCCACTTGCATTCACAAAGCGAATACGGTTATTGCCGAAATCGGCGATGTACAAATTCCCTGCCGCATCCAGCCGGACACCGTAGGGCTCGCGTAGTTCCGCGCTAGTAGCCGGTCCGCGGTCGCCAAGAAATCCTGCGATGCCGTTTCCCGCAACAGTTGAAACAGCGCCCGTTGACAAGACGATCTTCCGGACCACGTTGTTTTGCGAATCCGCGACATACAAATTCCCCCCTAGGCCGTCCAAGGCCAATCCTTCGGGAGTATTCAGTGCCGGCTGCAACCCGCCGCCTGCAATGGTCGTGATCACTCCCGACTGCCCGTCTACCTTCCGGATAGCATTGTTAAAGGAATCGGATATATACAAATTCCCACTCCTGTCCACAGCAACAGCCGCTGGCCCATTAAACGTGGCGTTCGTCGCCGCACCCCTATCTCCCGAGCAGTACGAATAGAAATAACTGGGACAGATCGTGCCGCTGCCCGCCACTGTTGTCATCAGCCCTGTTTGATGATCCACCTTGCGGACGAGATTATTGCCGTTATCGGCAATATAAAGATTGCCCGGCGCATCGACAGCGACGCCAGTCGGACTGCTAAGAGATGTGCCGGTTCCCGTTACCGTAGTAACAATCTGCGTGACCGCATCCACGCGCCGAATCACTCCATTCAAGGAATCGGCAATGAACACGTTCCCCGCCGAATCGACAGCAACATCCAAGGGAAATTGCAAACCGGCACTAGTCCCCATGAATGTGCTGATATTTCCCGGCAATGGCGCCGAAACGATCTGCGCCCGGAGATTCCCGCAAGACCATACCAGGAAAATCGCCAGCGACAGCCGGTTCACGATGCTGTTTCGAAAAGCCACCACGTACTAAGTGGCGGATCGGACGATCTTGTGTGGTTCGGATTTCCCTGAGTAGTAGGGCTATGAGTCGCCGAGATAGAGTTTCAGGCCGACAAACTCCCCAGCCTGCCGAAGGCGCTCATCCATTGTCCAGAAAAGGCAGCGGGAAAGCAGCGCCGAAGCCAGCAGATGGGCATCCACCCAGCCGATTCCGCGCCCCCAAAGTTGCCGGTCCTCCATCATTTGCAACGCCTCTTCATGAGTTGCCGACGATGCCAGCGGCAGCGTATTCAAATAACGTAGCAGTCCCGGCCGGTTCTTCAAATTCCCGCAAGCCAGCTCGCCAATAACGAAAGGATGCAGCAGCACAAAAGCCTCGGAAAGAAATCCCCCCAAAGCTTTATTGTCACGCCTCAGGTGATCGATCCAGACGGAGGTATCGACGAGAATCACTGTTCGGGAGCTGCCCGCCGTCTCGGAATTGGGCGCAATTCAGGCTCGGACCCACCCAGGGAAGCCAGCCGTTTTCCCGTCTCCCGCACAATCAGGGCGTTCAACCCGGCTCGCACCAGGGCTGTTTTCTCTTCGATACCGGTCAATTCCTTGGCCCGGTTCAACAACTCCTCCTCAATAATCAACGTCGTCCTCATATGCATTACTATGCCATATCCATGCATACATTTCTACCCAAAACACCAAAAAAAATACAACTTTAGTACACCCATTACTTTACGCAATCGTCCCGACCAGAGGACTGCTCGCGCTGGCATATTCCCGCTTCCGCATCCGGCCCGCCAGGAACGCCGCGCGCCCTGCTTGCACTGCCCATTTCATCGCCAATGACATCCGCTCGGCATCTTCCGCCTCCGCAATCGCCGTATTCAGCAGCACGCCATCGTAGCCCAGTTCCATTGCCACCGCCGCATCGGACGCTGTCCCCACGCCTGCATCCACAATCAGCGGAACTTCCGTAATCGCCTCCCGCATGATCTTGAGGTTCGTCATGTTCTGAATCCCCAACCCAGAGCCGATAGGAGCCGCCAGCGGCATCACCGCCGACGCACCCGCATCGATCAATTTACGGGCATTCACCAGGTCATCGGTTGTGTACGGCAGCACCACGAATCCTTCCTTCACCAGGATGCGCGTCGCCTCCAGCAGCCCCTCGTTATCTGGAAACAGCGTCTTCTCGTCGCCAATCACCTCCAGCTTGATCCAATGCGACAGCCCCACTTCCCGCGCTAGACGCGCCGTGCGCACCGCGTCATCCGCCGTATAGCAGGCAGCCGTATTGGGCAAAATGTGAATCTTGGACCGATCAATGTAATCGAGTTCGGACTCCTTCGAGCGATCCGTCAAATTCACCCGGCGAACCGCCAGCGTCACCATCTCCGTCCCGGAGGCCGCATGGCATCGCGCCATCAATTGCTTGCTGCGATACTTGCCCGTGCCGACGAACAAGCGGGACTGAAACGTTCGTCCGGCAATTGTGAAAACATCTTCCATCCCTCCATTATGAAGGGCGCTAAGTCACGCGAAGCATCAGGAAATTCACGAGGCCGAAACCGGCGTCGGGTGTAAAGCGAGCGGCAGTTCCATAACCACTAGAAGACCCGGATAAGCGTTGCGCACCTGCAAGGTTCCCCCGTGCACCTTAATCGCCCGCTCGGCGATCGACAGCCCTAATCCAACGCCTCCCCCACCATTTCGATTCCGGTCAGTTTCCACACGAAAGAATGGTTTGCACAGACTGGCCAACGCTTCCTCGGGAGCCCCCGGCCCATAGTCGCGTACCATGATCACCGCCGTCTCCGAAACAACCTCCACCTTCACCTCCACCGCCGTGCCCCCCGGAGCAAAGCGAATCGCGTTTCGCAAAACGTTCTCAAACGCCCGCCGCAGCAACTCGCTGTCTCCCTCGACAAAGGCCGGTGCGGCAACCGACAAGGTCAGCTCGCAATTTCGCGCCTGCGACTCCACGCCGCTGTCTTCAATCACGTCCCGCAGAACACCTTCCACCGCAATCTCTTCGGAGCTCCGTGACAAAGGATCGCTCTCGGCCCGCGTCACCAGCAGCAGCTCGGAAACAAGCTTGCTCAGCCGCTCAATCTCCTTATTGATTCGCGCAAAAGAATACTCCCGGTCCGGACTGCTGCGCGCCAACTCCACCGCAAACTGCAGCCGGGCCAACGGAGACCGCAGCTCATGGGAAACATCTTGCAGCAATCGCCGCTCGGCCGTCAGCAGCGTTTCGATCCGGTCGGCCATCACGTTAAAGGCAGACGCCAAATCCCCAAACTCATCCCGCCGCTTCGAGTTCGCCCGTACCCCGAAGTCTCCGCCCCCGAACCGCTCCACAACACGGGCCAGGCGGCGCACCGGCGAGGCCAGATAAACCGCCAGCACATAACAAAACAGCACCATCCCGCCAACTACCCACAGGTAGGACGACCACGGGCTCCACGGTCCCGGAGGAATCACCGTGTCCACCACCATGCGATACTTCCCATCGCGCGAAGGCCACGCCATCACCGCCCGTCCTCTCATTCGCCAGCGGTGCGGCCGGACTTGGCGCAGCAGATCATCGCGATTCGCCCCGGAAATCAGGTCGTTCCCATTTCGGTCCACCAGCGCATAGGAACCAGGAAAAAACTTCTGCAGATGCGCGAAGTACCGGCTCAGCCCGTCCCGTCCCTCCGTCTCATAAGCGCGTTGCGCGCCCTCCAACTGGAACGAAACCGAGCGTGAGAAAAAATCGCGGCGTCCAGGAGCAAACCGATGATGAAAAGCGATCATCGTGGACGCTGCCAGGCAAACGATCAGCGTAGCCGTGCACCACAATAGAATCTTCGCGAAGATCGATTTCATTCCGTCTCGTCCTGAGCCATTGAAGAAACGTCTCCCGGTGAGAAAAGGTAACCCACTCCTCGAACCGTTCGAATCAAATTGCGTTCGCGATTAAACTTTTTCCGCAAATGGCTGACATGTACATCCAGCGCGCGCTCCGTGGGATTCGCCTGCCGGTTATACAGGAAGCGCGCCAAATCGTCACGCGACACCACCCGGCCCGCTGACCTCAGCAGCACTTCCAAAATGTCGAACTCAATCGAAGTGACCTCGATCGGAGTTCCGTCACAGAAAACTTCGCGGCTGGACGGATTGATGCGGACGCCATTTGCTTCCACGACGTCCGGCTTCAGCGTCGCTCTCCGGCCTACACGGCGAAGCACCGCCTGAATGCGAGCCAGCAATTCTTCGGGACTAAAAGGCTTCGGCAGATAATCATCCGCCCCGGCATTCAGCCCTGCAATGCGATCCCGATGCTCCGTGCGCGACGTCAGCATAATCACCGGAACCGAACTCCGCCGCCGAAGCTGCTGCAGTACCTCAAACCCGCCCAGCCCCGGCAGCATCACATCCAGCAGCACAAAATCGAAATTCCCGTCGAGCAACTGCCCCAGGCCTTGCTCCCCATTGTGCGCGCAAACCAGCGCCATCTCCTTCGTCAAGAAGAATTCGCTCATCAGAGCCCCCAGCTCCACATCGTCGTCAATCAGAAGAATAGATAGGCTTGCCAAAACTTATTACACCAAGCGAGTCAAGCAAAAATAAATTGCAACTGTGTTATTCTCATCTTCGTCGGACCGGACAGGTGGGTGAGTGGTTAAAGCCAACAGACTGTAAATCTGTCCCTCCTTGCGAGGTACGAAGGTTCGAATCCTTCCCTGTCCACCATTTCGCCGCCGCGAACGTCACCGCGATTATTTATCGGTAGGCCGTTGTAGCTCAGTTGGTAGAGCACTTCCTTGGTAAGGAAGAGGTCTCGGGTTCGAGCCCCGACAACGGCTCCAGTTTTTTATTACATATATTGAATTGAAGTTTTCCTAATTGCGCGGATGAGTTCACGCGCAAGCACCCGCTGAGTTGATTCAGCCGTCGCTGCGCGGTACAACATAACTTAGACTTATTGTCTTTTCTTGCGACGGCTGTGATCCAACGATATGCCCAGCTTCTATGAGTTCTTCGCCGGCGGCGGCATGGCTCGCGCCGGTCTCGGTCCCGGCTGGAGTTGCTTATTCGCCAATGACATTGACCCCAAAAAAGCGGCAGCCTACAGGCGAAACTGGGGTGATAACGAGATTTTCGTTAAAGATGTGGGCCTGCTGTCGACACGGGATCTTCCAGGTACAGCTGAGTTGGTTTGGGCTTCCTTCCCGTGCCAGGACCTGTCACTTGCCGGGATGGGTGCTGGGCTCAAAGGCTCGCGATCAGGAACGTTCTGGTCTTTTTGGCATCTGATCAAGGCATTGAACGGCGAACGGCGGCGTCCAAGCATAATTGTTCTGGAGAATGTTTGCGGCGTCTTGACATCACACGATGGCGTGGATTTCCAATCTATCGTTGCGGCCCTAAGAGGCGAAGGATATCGCTGCGGAGCATTGGTCATCGACGCCGCCTTATTCCTGCCTCATTCACGGCCGCGTCTATTCGTCATCGGAGTACGGGACGACATAGAAATCAATGAAGCCCTCATAGCTGGTGGACCGCGTGATCCCTTCCACAGTTCTGCATTGAGAACTGCTTATGCATCTTTGTCCTCACCGGAGCGAGATGCATGGATTTGGTGGAAGCTGGCAATCCCACCCCGTCGAAGGCACCGGTTCGCCGACCTCATCGAGGCTGCCGCTACAGGGGTATCGTGGCACAGCCTAGACGAAACGAAACTTCTTCTATCCCTCATGTCGCCTGTGAATCTGTCGAAAGTCCAGAAGGCGAAGCGCATGAACAGATTGATGATCGGCTCTTTGTACAAGCGCACTCGCGTCAACCAGGACGGCATGAGGGCGCAGAGAGCGGAAGTTCGATTCGATGATGTGGCAGGGTGTTTGAGGACCCCTGGCGGCGGATCGAGTCGCCAGACGATTATCGTCGTAGAGGGCGAGCAGGTTAAATCCAGATTACTCTCTACCCGGGAAACAGCACGGCTGATGGGTTTGCCCGACGACTACATTCTGCCGGAAAACTACAACGAAGCGTATCACTTGACAGGTGATGGTGTTGCGGTGCCAGTAGTAAGGCATCTAGCTCAGAACATTATCGAGCCTTTGATCCAAAACATGCGGGTCGCAGTGGAGCCTGCTGCCTAACTGAACCCAGTCTATATCGCAGGATTCGGAGCTCCTCTGGCCACCGACTTTAACTTCAGAAGAAATGCTGTCAAGCAGTTGACCAACTCGATTGGCGTATATGCTCTATGCGACCTCGACAATGTTCCCGTGTATGTCGGTCAATCGACGGATGGAATACGAAGCCGTGTGGCGCGTCACCTTACTTCTGCGCGGTCCGACATCATCGCTAACCGTCAGATCGATGTCTGGGAGATTGCTTGGGTTTGGACTTATCCCGTCGCTACAAAGGAAGAGATCGGGCCGCTTGAAGCGCTGCTTTATCATTGGTTCGACCCGCAATCACAGCTAATGAACGGTACGGTTCCGACGCCTCCTCTTTCAGTTGTCGAAATACCTGACCCGACACAAAAAATCCAGGTAATGAGCGACAGCGAGATTCAGGACAAACGCGATCCTGTGCAGCGACTACCCCGCCAAGCGAGTCATTATGCTCAGATCGTCGGGCACTTTCTGGCGGTCAAGGAGTCAAAGCAAATAGCACGCGCGATGGGCGCGCATTTCCAGCGCCTCTCAAAATATCATCAGACGCTCTTGGGGATTGCAAATGCCGAAGGAATTGACGATAACCAGTCAGACTGATCCTGCCCGAAGTGCAATCATGCGGTCGGTCAGGTCGGAGGATACCGGGCCGGAATTGCTCATTAGGAGAATTCTTCATTGCCGAGGGTATCGCTATCGCTTACATGAAAAGAGCTTGCCGGGCAAACCCGACATAGTTTTTGCAGGGCGCCGAAAAGTTGTTGTCGTCCATGGCTGCTTTTGGCACGGTCATGATTGCGCTAGGGGATGTCGAGTGCCCAAGGCGAACCGCGAATACTGGGTTCAAAAAGTCGCTCGAAACAAACACCGCGACAAACAACATTCTGCCGCGCTGCACGCCCAAGGTTGGCAAACTCTGATTATTTGGGAATGCGAGACTGGCAAATCCGAAGATCTGGTATCGAGACTCATCGGATTCCTGGACTAACCTGCGCCGGTTTGAGGGTGCTGGGGAAGGTGCCGAAATCGAAATAACAGCAACCATCAGCGCTTTGAAGTGCCTTTTATAATCAACGGCATTCCTGATTTCAATAACTTCCAAGCACACCGCTAATTGGTAAGGAAGAGGTCTCGGGTTCGAGCCCCGACAACGGCTCCATCTCCTTCCTCCTGCATTCCGCAGTACACTCACCATATGGACGTCCTCATTAACGGCGTACGCAGACACATCGACGCCGATGGAAAACGTCCGCTCCTCTTTGTCCTCCGAAACGACCTTGAACTCACCGGAACAAAATACGGCTGTGGAGAAGGGCAGTGCGGAGCTTGTACCGTCCTCTTCAACGGCGATCCAGCCCGCTCCTGCCAAATTCCGTTCGGCGCCGCGAAAAACAAACAAATCACCACCATTGAAGGCCTGGCAAAAGGAACACAACTCCACCCCGTCCAGCAAAGCTTCATCGATTGCGACGCCATGCAGTGCGGCTATTGCACGCCCGGAATGATCATGTCCAGCGTTGCTCTGCTCCAAAAAAACCCCGCGCCAACCACCGCCGCCATCAAGGAAGCACTGCAGGGAAACGTCTGCCGCTGCGGAACCTACAACCGCATTATCGCGGCTGTCCATCAAGCCGCAAAACATCTCAGCTCCAGCGGAGGACGCCCGTGAACCGTCGCGAACTCCTGCAAACTTTCGGAGGCGGCCTTCTTGTCCTCCTGGTCCCCGACAATCCTCTGGCCCTTGCCCAGGAATCCGGAAAACCGCGAGACCGTCACCAACATGGCGGCCCCATGCCGCCGAACGTCAGCGCCTGGCTTCACATCGACCCGCAAAACAACATCCTCATCTTTACCGGCAAAACCGAAGTCGGCCAAAACATACGTACCTCGCTGACCGAAGCCGTCGCCGATGAGCTACGTACCCATCCCGCCGCCATCCACCTCGTAATGGCCGATACCGCCTTGACACCCTACGATTTCGGAACAGTCGGCAGCCGAACCACGCCCACCATGGCGCCTCAGCTTCGCAAGATGGCGGCCACCGCCCGTGAACAGATGATCGATACCGCCGCGCAATCTTGGAAACTGAACCGCAACGGACTGGTCGCCGCGAACGGCTTCATCATCGATAAAACCTCCGCCCGCAAAACAAGCTTCGGAGAAATCGCCGCATCGGTCAATTGGGTCCAAGTTCTAGGAACCGACGACTGCATCACGCCCGTCGATCGGCGCCAATACAGCGGCAAGAGTCTGACAAAGATCAATGCTGCTGACTTCGTGACAGGAAAGCACCAGTACACATCGGATCTAACGAAGCCCGGCATGCTCCATGGGCGCATCCTCCGGCCGCCCTCCTTCGGTGCGAAGCTTCTATCGCTCGATACGACACGCGCCACTCCATTTCCGGGCGCAACGGTCGTCCACGACGGCGAATTCGTCGGCGTCACCGCACCGGATGAGTCCATCGCCGCAAAGGCCGTAGCGGCACTCAAGCCCACTTGGCAGCAGCACCATCAAATCTCCTCCGCGGATCTTTTCGCCTATCTCCCCAACAACCCCACGCAGGCCGACGCAAGCCGCGAAGTTCACCCCCTGACCGCACAACACAACGCCCCCGCCCCAAACGCCGCAAAACAACTTGCAAGCACCTACACCATCGCCTACATCGCGCACGTGCCGCTCGAACCCCGCGCCGCCCTCGCCGAGTGGAACGGTTCCAATCTCACCGTATGGACTGGTACGCAACGTCCCTTCGGAGTGCGTAGCGAACTTGCCGAAGCTCTAAACCTGCCCGAAGAAAACGTGCGCATCATCGTGCCCGACACCGGCTCTGCCTACGGCGGAAAGCACACCGGCGAACACGCGCTCGAAGCCGCGAAGCTCGCGAAGGCCGCAAGCCGCCCTGTCAAACTGATCTGGACGCGCGAAGAAGAATTCACCTGGGCCTACTTCCGCCCCGCCGGAGTAATCAACGTCAAAAGCTCGGTCGCCAAAGACGGCGCCATCGCCTCCTGGGACTTCGTCAACTACAACTCCGGCCCTTCCGGCCTTGTCAGCCCCTACAAAGCAGGAAACTCAAACGTTCACTTCCAGCCCACAAAGTACCCCTTGCGCCAAGGCTCCTACCGCGGCTTGGCCGCCACAGCCAACCACTTCGCGCGCGAATCCCACATCGACGAACTCGCCTTCTGCGCCGGAATCGAACCCTTAGCCTTCCGCTTGAAAAATCTGGAACAAGAGCGCGTCCGAGCCGTGCTGAACGCCGCCGCCGAACAGTTCGGTTGGGCCAACGTAAAACACACTCCAGGGCGCGGCTATGGAATGTCCTGCGGCATGGAAAAAGGCAGCTTTTTCGCCTGCTGCGCCGAAATCTCGCTCACCCCCGACAAACACATCCACGTCGAGCGCGTCGTCGAAGCCTTCGATTGCGGAGCCGTGGTCAATCCCGAACACCTGAAAAATCAGGTCGAAGGAGCCATCGTCATGGGACTCGGCGGAGCGCTCTTCGAAAGCATCGATTTCGCCAACGGCCACATCCTGAATCCTCATCTGGCCCAATACCGCGTCCCCCGCTTCAGCGACGTTCCCCACATCGAAGTCGTGCTGCTCGACCGCAAAGATTTACCTTCGGTCGGCGCCGGAGAAACACCCATCATGGGCATCGCTCCGGCCATCGCCAACGCGCTCTTCGAATCCACGGGAGTGCGGGTCCGTTCCATGCCCATCCTCCCGGCTTATCAAAGTGCAAAAGCGTGAAGACTTCCCGGATTGCCCGTCCGGCTGTACCTTCCGTATCGTAAATCGGCCGGGAGACCGGCTTGCAGCGTTTCAGGGGAGTTCCGGCAAATGCGAGCGAATCGCGGATCTAATCCACTCAAGATCGGTCGTGGATATGGTGTCCTTCGGGATTACCCGGTACTGCGAGGTGTCAATTTCACGCAACAGGAGGACAGTCCTACCTTCCCGGAAGCCACTAAAGCTAGACCACGGCGCAAAGTTACTCGCGCCGTTTTTCTCCAACGTTTGAAGGCCAGTTTCGGTGAACTTCAGCTTTAGTGGATTGATAGCCGCTAGCATCATTTTTGCCTTGCGCATGTCGCGACGGTAAAACCACCAAAATCCTAGGAGCGGAACAGCCACCATTAGCATTCCTATGACAGCTCCTGACGGGTCCGGCTTAGAAGTGAAAACGTCCTTCCATAAAAGTGAGCACCCACCGAACATGAGAAGCGCTATTAGGGCGAAGCCGTAGAAACTTCGAACCAAGAAGACTGGCCAGTAATACCAACGCCTTGACATTCGCGCTGCTTCATCCGTCGCTTGAAGAGTAAACGAGACCTCAATCTCCACGTTATTTGGTCAGTTTAAGCAAAAGATTATCTCACTCGAACGCCGGTTACGCACTGAAGCTCACAAGGCGTAAAAAACCTAGCTCAGCTTCGGATCCACGCCCTCCACCAGCGTTGCGCCGCGCAAGTCCAGCTTCTCCATACCCGCGTCGGTCGTAGTTAACCGCTCGCAATCCATGCTCCGCTAAAAACGTCGCCTGCTTCTCCCACATGTCGCCGTTGAGCGATCGCCCATGAATCAGCACCACCGGCGCACCCTGCTGTTACCCGGAAACAGGACGGTACTCTATCCATTGCACGCCGTAATACAGGCCAAAGAACACCGCCAGCGTAATGACGTAAAGAAGGCAGGTCGCTGCCGCGTTGAATGCCAGGCCGCGGCCTGGCAAACGCCAGAAGCGCTGCAGCGCCGAATCGCCGCCCATGAACGGCACGCCCAGAATGGCGATCAGCGGGAAGTGTCCCACCACGTCAATAAAGCCAAACTCCGGCATCGCGCTGATAAAGAGAAAGAGGAACCCCAACGCTCCGAAACGGAGCAGGCCGCGCCCCGTCGCCAGATAAAACGCAAGCGTAAACTCCACAAACGCGGCAATCGTGATGAACAGCCCGAAGTTCATGCCCATCATCATGTGGCTGTGTTTCTCCATCAGTTGATGTGACCATTGCGGGTACACTAATTTCTCGATCGCTGTCCAGATCAGACTGAAAGCGAGGGCGCCCGTCATCACCGGTATTCGCAACTCACGCAAGCGCTCCACCGGTACCGAAGTGAAAGCCAGAAAGAACGCCATGCCAAGAAAGTACACGTAATCCAGCAGGTGGAAGAAGCCGTATTGGGTCACGCCGTACCCATAAAGAACACAAATCCCGAGCGCGGAGACCACGCAAGTTCGCCGCCACGCCGCGCAGATAGCCGTGATAAATTGAACGCCAAAGATCCATCCCGCTTGTGTGTGCAGCTCCGGCGTCAGAATATTCTGTCCAATCGTCCACGTACACAAAAAAAAGGCGCCCGTTCCCAAGCGCACCAGCTTCTCCTGCGCGCCTTGCACGGCCGATCCCGCGGATTCGAAACCCGGCCAGCGTTTCGCCACCCATCCATCTGCTATAAAGCCCAGAAAGAGCAAGGCCATGAAAACGCCCATGACCGCGAAAAAATGGGCGCTCGTCACTTCCGTAAAAGGCCGGGGAGCTTTTGTCACATCATAGGAACAGAACCACTTCACATGGGCTGAGGCGGCGACCGGCAGGGCTGTGGCAGTCAATGCCAGCCGTCGGTACAGCCGGGCGGCGCGAGTTATATGTTTCATTCAGAGCTTACTTACTAGGGATACGTAATCAACGGGCGGACAGATGAAGCCGCGCCGATCCGGTTCAGTGGGCGGTCAGCAATTTTTCAGTTCATCGGCGGCAAGACCAGCGATGATCGACGCCACCTGAGGATCTTCATTCTCCGTTCCCAGACTCCAGGCCGCCGAGAGACCCGCGTAAGCAACGATCCACTGGAGCAGTCTCTGCCGATCTAAACCAGCAGCCTTCGCCACCAAAGTGGCTTGTGTTGCCAGCCGTCCCCTCGCAGTAGCGACTTTCATATCTGGATTGCAGAATATGTTTGCAAAGTCGAACGCGCGCTCTCCCACCAATCCTTTGGGATCGATGGCTACCCAGCCGCGCGGCCCCGCGTCCAAAATGTTTCCATGATGAATATCGCCATGCAGCACGACAGTGTCCTGCGGGTTCTCCAGAAGTTCACGGCTCGTCTCCAGGCTCTTCCGCAGTATGCCTCCAAATCGATGCGCCGCACCTTCCAGCTCCTCAAACCACCGCCTTAAAGAAATAAGCTCCGGCGGAGGTTGTGGCCTTCGCGCATGCAGCTTCGCCGCGACCGCGCAAATGATCTCGCTCGCCTCGCCATCGGCATTATTTCGTGCCATTTCGGCAAGCGAACCGTTCCCCGTAGCGCGCTCCAAAAGAACGGCATCGCCATCGTGAGCTAAAACGCGAGCCGACCCCTCGCCGTTCCACCAAACCATGAGCATGCTACCCCGGCGTTCCTCTGGATGTTTGGCAATCTTTAACATGGCGGGTACACCGTCACGCAGAACAGGTAAAAGATCACTGCTGTGCGTTGCTATCGGCCTGCCATCTTGACTTAGATTCCATCGCGCTAGATATTTGCCGAACAATGAATCGAACTCTGACGATCGGTGTCCCATCTACTCCTATCGAGTTTGCAACAGTAGCCAACAATTCGGACGTTGAATCGCAGCACCTGATATCGGTCCGGACGCCATGTTACCGCCCTGCCAACAGCGGAAACCAGCGCTGCATTCCTCGTACTTTCCGTTACAGGGCTTACACTACATTTGTGATTTCAACCATCAGTCTTGAGATTGCAAAACGCCAAAATTGTGCAGTGCCGGGAGCCCTCCGCTGAGTAAGCCGCGTCTCCTCATTGCCGACGACAACGAAGCCACCCGTTATATGGCGAAACTGCTGGCCGAACCCGAGTGTGAAGTGGTCTGCGAGGCCGAGAATGGCCAGCAAGCCGTTGAGGCCGCCGAGCGGCTATGTCCCGACCTGCTGCTCATGGACGTGTCCATGCCCGTCATGGGCGGCTTTGAGGCCGTGCGCCTGCTACGGCAGCGCATGCCGGAACTGCGCATCATCCTGACCAGTCAACACGCGCAGCGGGTCTATATCGACGAAGCACTAAAACTCGGCGTCAAAGGATACGTGCTCAAGCGCGCTTCGGTAGACGAGTTACCCCTCGCCATTCGCGAGGTGCTCGCCGGCCGTCTCTTCCGCTCTCCCAGCGTTCCTCTCTAACCCGACGTAGATAATAAGAGAACCGCCCCAAAAATAGAACATAATCGTGAGCGATCCAATCACTTTCCAACCCGACCCAACCGATCGAGACCTTGCCCGTCTGTATCGCCTCCAGATTCGCGAACTCGAAGATTTTGCGCTATTCGTAACCAACCCTGCGGGCTTCATTCAAACCTGGAACCGTGGCGTCGAGCACACCCTCGGATACACCGAACAGGAGTTCCTCGGCCAGCACATCAGCATCATCTTCAACCAGCAGGACCGTGCTGCTGGCATCGTCGAGCAGGAAATGCGAACCGCGGCCGCGCAGGGGCGCTGTGTCGACCTGCGCTGGCACCAGCGCAAAGACGGTACCCGCGTCTATATGACCGGAATCCTGAAAACGTTGCACGATGAAGAAGGAACGCTGATCGGCTACTCCAAGATCTTTCTCGACGACACTCCGCGCAAAAATCTCGAAGACGCTCTCACCCAGTCCAATATCGATCTGGAGCAGTTTGCTTTTGTCGCCAGCCATGATCTGCAGGAGCCGCTGCGGACCCTGTCCAGCTTTTCCACGCTGCTGAGCCGGCAGTACTCCGGCCAACTGGATGCGGAAGCCAATAAGATTCTGGGATTCATGGTCGATGCCGCGCAACATATGAGTACGCTCGTTAGTGATCTCCTGACCTTCTCGCAACTGGCCCATGCCGAGAGCCGTTCTATTTCCGTTCACCTGGACGATGACCTGGAATCGGCCACGAGTCTGCTTCGCGCCGGCATCGAACAGACCGGCGCGGCCATCACCCACGATCCTCTTCCCAACATCGAGATCGACCGGAACCAGATGGTACGGCTGTTTCAAAACCTGCTCGGCAACGCCCTCAAATTCCGCAAACGGACTGAGCCGCCGCGTATTCACGTATCGGCGGAGCGGCTAGGCGAAGAGTGGATGATTCGTGTGGCGGACAACGGAATCGGCTTCGCGCCGGAGCAGGCGGAAACTATCTTTGCTCCGTTCAAGCGTCTCCACAGCGCCAGCGAATATCCCGGCTCCGGCATCGGCTTGGCTGCCTGCAAGCGTATTGTCGAACGCTACGGCGGACGCATCGGGGCCGAGTCAACGATAGGAGAAGGCGCTACGTTCTGGTTCACCATTCCTGTCACCGCCTCGGATCGGGAACGGTTCGCCCAGCAATAAAAACGCAATAGCTCCAAACAGGATCCTAAATTTCCGCGTCACAATCGGCTGGAGGTCTTCATTGAAGAAACAACTGCTTTCCCATTCTTCGCCCGCACCCGATAGAGGTTGCCGGAAGCGGGAACATTTGTGAGTTCGATGTCTTCGCGCAGTGCCGGATTATTTTGCGGAATCAGGCGGCCATGCTGGTTGATTTCGCAGAGGCTTTCCAGGCCGATTTGACACATCAGGGCGCCCCACGTGTAGTGAGGATAATCGTCACCGCTGCCGTCCTTGCTGCTGAAGTTTTCATTGCAGGTTCCGTGTTCCCTCCAGTTGCGCATAAAAATGTCCACGCTGCTCCGCGCGAACTGCGCCTTTTGATCCGGCGTGCCGTAGCGTTGTAAACCTTGCCACACCAGATAATTCACCGGAGCCCAGATGTGTCCCTTCCAGTACTCCTGCACCCACCAGTCCGGATCGTCGTACGGCAGCGTGGGAATCATCCATTGGCCCCAAAACTTGCGAGGATCGGTCAGCACGGCGAGCATGCGCCGAGCTCTACCTTCATCGGGGGCGCCGCAAATCAAAGGATAGAAATTGGCCGGAGTCAGCCGCGTAATAAAGCGGCCCGATTCTCCCTGCTCATTCCAGAATCGGTGGCAATAAAGGCCCCGCTCTTCATTCCAGAGGACGCGATTGATGCGGTCGTTCATGGCCGCATGCTCCTGGCGCAACCTGGATGCATCCGCCTCGTTTCCCAGTGCTCCGGCAATCAGCGACAGATACCAGGAATCCATGGCCCACAATGCATTCAGGTCCACCGCATCGCAGTTCATCTGCGTGCCGATCATGCGCACGCCGTCCCACTGCGGGGAATCGTCCCAGCCGGTGGCGTATCTTGCGTCCTGAAAAATGCCGGTAGCGGAGCCCCACTCCAAAAGTCCGTTCTTGTTGCCGTCCCGGTGTTTGGGCCACCAGTCGTGCCACTTCAGGAGCTTTGGGTAAATCTCTCTCAGGAACTCGATATCGGGCCAACGCTGATGCACTTTCCAGATGCAGAGCGCGCCCACCGGCGGTTGCGATCGTCCGATGCTCATGGTGCCTTCTTCTGTGCGGTTCCAGCCCGCGAAATTCGCGACCATCCCCTCCGGTGTCTGGAAGAGAAACGCTGTCCTCACCGTGTTTCGCGCGCCCACCGGATCTTCCAGCGAAGCTAGTAGCGCATTGAAGAAGCTATCCCAGCAAAAGATCGGCGGATAATCGGGATCGGTAACCCAGCCTTTGCGGCCAACGATATGACAGACGCGGCGTGTATAGCTGCTGTAAAGCTTACTGTTGTTCAGGTTGTCTGCGATCGCGGCAAGAAAATCGCCCCACTCTCCCGTTGCCTTGGCCCTCTTCTTCTCATAAACCGCCGCGGCATTGTTCAGCAGCTCGTCAACGCGATCCAGTTCAGGCAAGTTGCCGAATCCCGCCGAAAAATACAAGGGCTTGTCCGGCGTCAGCTCGATTTCGACCGCCGCCTCGGGCAGGGCATTGATATGGTTGCTCACTAGCTTTGCGCTGAGGAGGAGTCGCCAAGGCACGAATTGTCCGTCGTAGGTGATCGCGGTAGCGCAGAGGCCCGACGGCGTCGAATCATAAACCGCATGGAACGGAAACCAGGTTTTACTCGGTAACTTCAGCGTGATGCTCACGGCGGAATCGGCGCGCAATCGGCCCACCGCTGCATCGCTGCCGACGCGTCCCCAATCGAAATGAATATTCGACCCGTCCTGATTCCACAAAATTCGATTGATGGAGTAGTCTGGAGCCGCGCTGCCGGGCCGGTCACGGTTCCCCCATCCCACCTCCAGCACAATGCCAACGGCGTTGTCCCGGACAAAAGCGATGCCGCCGGGCATAAAGGCATGGTAGTTACCGATCGATACCGGAGAGCTTTCTCCTGATTCGGCCGGAGGAGGCTCCGTCTGGGGCGGGGCGGTCTGAGGAATAGCGTTTGCCGGACCGATCAACCCACCGGCCAATGCTCCTAGAAAGCCGCGCCTTCCCAAGTCAGCGGTCAATTCGTCTGGAGGCAAATTATTCGTTTGATCTTTGCTCACAGGTTCGTGCCGGGGACTTGTGCCGACGAGCTGGAAATCATATCAGAACGTAATCCTCGCCCCTACTTGCAGCCATAACTGACAGGACTGAGTGTCCGTGCGATCCTAACATTCCAGTATGTTATGAAACCTGAAAATTCCCAAATATCGGCGAGTGGTGCAAACTCATCCAACAGCAGTGATTCGATCCTCATCCGAAAGATCGCGCCCACGGACGCTGAAGCTGCTGCCCAACTCAGTGCTGAGCTAGGTTATCCGACGGAGCTCGAGGTGATAAGAGAGCGCATAAATATAGTGAGCTCTTCGAGCGATCGCGTTGTGTATGTTGCTTGTTTCTCGAACGCGATTGTTGGCTGGATTGATGTGGCAGTCGTTCACCACTTTGCGACCGGCGCTTATGGAGAAATCGGAGGCCTCATCGTTTCCAGTACATACCGAAGTGGCGGAATTGGCAGAAAACTTATCACGGAAGCTGAACGGTGGGTTGCGGATCGCGGGATGACTAGGATGATTGTGCGATCTCGAATCTCGCGGGAAGCTGCTCACCGCTTCTACCTTCGGGAGGGATATTCAATGACTAAAACTTCTGCTGTTTTCACAAAGCAGTTGTAGGACCGTGGCTCGTCTTGCCCTCGGGCCTAAGCGGGGCCGTCCTTCGTCCTCGATGCGGGGAGCCAACGAACCGCCATGTATTGCTGCTGAACTTGCATTAAATTTCACTGAATGTAAATGTCTGGGAATCACTCCACTCCGTCTCATTCCGTTTCGTAATTCGCACCCTCCAAAACCGCCGTTCACGCATTTCCCTGAATCTTTATTCCTCATCCCCTCAATCACTTCCGCACATTTTCGCCCGCCCGCCGCACCGGCCTTGCTCCATACTCGCCAGCGACATGCCGGAATCCCGCGAGCCCCGCTTCAACGCAATCAAACACGGCTGCTGCGCCATCACTCCCGTTCTCCCCGGTGAAGACGAAGCCGCCTGGCGCGAAGTCGAGGCCGACTGGTTCGACGATTACAACCCGCAAACCCCGGTCAGCCGCACCCTGGTCGCCGAAGCCGCTCTCGCCTTCTGGTTTATGGCCCGCAACCGCCGCAGCTTCCAGAAAACGGAACTCGGTCTCGCACAAAAGGAACCCCTCGACTGGAGCAATCAGGACCACATGAACTACACCCGCTTTCACCGTTACAAAACCGCCGCCGAACGCACCTTCTCCACCGCTTTCAAGAACCTCGAATACCTCCGCAAAGCCCGCCTGAGCGAAATGGAAGCCCTGCGCCGCGTCGAGCGCAAAGTCGAAGCCCTGCAACTCCAATTCGCCCGCGACGAGGCCAAACTCGAACTGGGCCACGCGCGCCTGGAATTCGACCGGGAAAAGCACGCCGCCAAACAACAAACACCACCCAAGACCGCCGCCGCCGCCGCACCGACGAAAAAACCCAAAAAAGAAACCTTCGACGTCGCCGAACAGTGGGTCGAAATCACCATCACCGAAGGCCTGACGAAAACCGCCTACGTCCCCACCAACGAAGAACTCCTCGAAGAGCTGGAAAAAGCACAACTCGAGCCCAAAATGGTTTACCGCCGCCTCAATTTCCCCGACGGCGTCCCGCCCGAGTACGCCTGGACCAACCTGCACGACCCCAAAACCTGCGAAACCACCCGAGCCGGCCACTGGTGCCCCCTCTGCTCGGTCCACGAACGAGGCGGCCACGGCATCCAGCGCATGACCTTTCACACCTGGCTCCAAATCATCGAAAAGGAATCCCAAACCCCCGGCCAACACGCCGGACCCACCGGTGTCGGCAATCTCCCCCAACCCAAGGAACGGGGAGGCGACCTCGACTACACTGAACTCCTCGCTCTCGAACGACGGCAAAAGGAACTACGATCGGCCCCGGAGCTAAAAGAAGCGTGATATTCTAAGCCATGGACGCATCGCCTGTGGGGGATAGATGTGTCTCTCCGATACAATTGCGTTCTCCGTGACCGGATTGTCTGAGCATTTGCCGTGTAGGTGTTACCTCCGGAAGTTGTCCGCAATGAAATTGAAGGCGAGCTTCCTCCTGTACCCGGCAGGCGCTCGGTTTGTTTTCAATCGTGAAGTTAGTGACTTTTCTCACCAGGGTAAAGTAGTTAAAGTTCAGAGTTTTTATGGCGAAAGAGAAATTTGACCGCAGCAAGCCGCACGTAAATATAGGGACGATCGGGCACATCGATCACGGGAAGACGACGTTGACGGCGGCGATCACCAAGACGCTGTCGAAGCACAATCCGAAGAACAAGTTCCGGAGTTTCGATTCGATCGACAATGCGCCGGAAGAGAAGGCGCGCGGGATCACGATTGCCGTGGCGCACGTGGAGTACGAGACGGCGAACCGGCACTATGCGCACGTGGATTGTCCGGGGCACGCGGACTATATCAAGAACATGATCACCGGCGCCGCCCAGATGGACGGGGCGATCCTGGTGGTGGCGGCGACGGACGGGCCGATGCCGCAGACGCGCGAGCACATTCTCTTAGCCCGGCAGGTGGGCGTACCGTACATCGTGGTGGCGCTGAACAAGGTCGACATGGTGGACGATCCCGAGCTGTTGGAGCTGGTGGAACTGGAAGTGCGCGAGCTGTTGTCGAGCTACCAGTTTCCGGGCGACGATATTCCGGTGTGCAAGGTGAGCGCGCTCGGGGCGTTGAACGGAGAAGCCGATTGGGAGAAGTCGGTCGATGAGCTGATGGCGAAGGTGGACGAGTACATTCCCATGCCGGAGCGGGCGATCGACAAGCCGTTCATTATGCCGATCGAGGATATCTTTTCGATCCAGGGGCGCGGCACGGTGGTGACCGGACGCATCGAGCGGGGCATCTGCAAGGTCGGCGAGGAAATGGAAATCGTCGGGTTTGCCGACACGCGCAAGACGGTGGTGACGGGCGTGGAAATGTTCAAGAAGTTGTTGGACGAAGGCCGGGCCGGGGACAACGTGGGCCTGCTGCTGCGCGGTATTGAAAAGAACGACGTGGAGCGCGGCCAGGTGTTGGCCAAGCCGGGTTCGATCAAGGGCTACAAGAAGTTCAAGGGCGAAGTATACGTGCTGTCGAAGGACGAAGGCGGGCGGCACACGCCGTTTTTCAACGGTTACCGTCCGCAGTTCTACTTCCGCACCACGGACGTGACCGGCGTGGCGAAGCTGCCCGAAGGCATGGAAATGGTGATGCCGGGCGACAATGTCTCGATCGAAGTGGAACTCATTACGCCGGTCGCCATGGACAAGGGCCTGCGGTTTGCCATCCGCGAGGGCGGCCGCACTGTCGGCGCCGGCACCGTGACGGAGATCGTCAGCTAGAAAGTTCTAGAAAGTTTTAGGTAGGAATTATGCCACGAGAAATCATTCAGTTCCAGTGCAGCGAATGCAAAAATCGGAACTACAGTAAGACCAAGAATAAGCGCACGACCACCGAGCGCTTGGAATTGAAAAAGTTCTGTCCATTCTGCCGGAAGCACCGGTCGCACCGGGAGACGAAGTAGAAAAATTCTGATAGTCTAGAATAGATTATCTTCAGTAGGGGCATAGGCTAACGGTAAACCAGCGGTCTCCAAAACCGCCTTTGGGGGTTCGAATCCCTCTGCCCCTGCCAGTTCTCCTCGATATTCCAAAGGGTAGGATCCACTCCTTGAGTTTGTATGGAAGTTACCATGGCTAACGGTTGGCCTCAACAGACAAAATCGTACATCGAAGAAGTGCAAGCCGAGATGCGGCGTGTCACTTGGCCCACCTGGCCTCAGGTCCGCGCAACCACAGGCGTTGTAATTGCGGCCGTGTTCCTCTTTGCCTTCTACTTTTGGGTGGTGAACGCCGTCGTGAATAGTGTCATTACGTGGATCATCCACCAGTTCACGAGATAAACGAATTGAAACAAGACATGGCAGACGAAAAGAACTCGGGCGAGGAAGAAACACTCGACATGCTGGAACAGGACGAGCGTGCGGCGTCGCATGATTTCGAGCATGAGGACCCGCACGAGTCTTCTGCCGCTGCTTACGACAGCGAGGATTTTCTCGAAACAGAAAACGGCGTTCCGGGCGAGGATGTTCATCCCGAGCATATTGAATCCCCCGCCGATGGGATTCACGGCGTGGAACATCAGCACGAGTCCGACGAACCCGCGCTTCCGGTCGAAGAGACCTTAGGCCCGGTAAAGAACTGGTACATCGTTCATGCCTATTCTGGGTTCGAACAGAAAGTGGCCGAATCGTTGCGGACACGCTCGGAGGCTTTCGGGTTCGCCGAGCGGTTGGGTCAGATTCTGATCCCTACCGAAGAAGTGATAGAGCTCCGGAATGGCAAGAAGGTCACCAGCAAGCGGCTTCTCTATCCCGGCTACGTGCTTGTTGAGATGGAAATGGACGACGAGCTATGGCATGCCGTGAAATCAACGCCCCGGGTCACTGGCTTTGTGGGTGGTGGTACCAAACCGGTACCCTTGACTGCGGATGAGGTGAATTCTGTTCTCTACCGTCAGGCACATGCCTCGGAGCGGCCCCGTCCAAAGCTGTCCTTCGAAAAGAGCGAGACGGTAAAGATTGTAGACGGTCCATTCACCAACTTCTCCGGCAAGGTGGAGGAAGTGAATCCGGAACGCAGTACGCTGCGGGTGATGGTCACTATTTTCGGCCGGTCTACCCCGGTCGAATTGGACTTTTTGCAGGTAGAAAAAATCTGAACCGCGCGCGTCAGCAAGCGGATAATACAATTGCAGCCAAGTAAAGGACTTAGGAAAGATGGCAAAGAAAGTTACAGCAGAAGTAAAGTTGCAGATTCCCGCCGGGAAGGCCACCCCTGCTCCGCCGGTCGGCACGGCCCTTGGTCCGCAAGGCGTCAATATCATGGAGTTTTGCAAGGCATTCAATGCGAAGACCTCCGCAAAAGATCAGGAAGGCCTGATCATTCCCGTCGTCATTACGATTTACTCCGACCGCTCTTTCACGTTCATCACGAAGACTCCTCCGGTAGCCATTCTGGTGAAACGCGCGGTCAGCATTGCAAAAGGATCGGCGGAGCCCAACAAAAACAAGGTCGGATCGATCTCGATGGAGCAAGTCGAGGAGATCGCGAAAATCAAAATGCCGGACTTGAATTCGTTCACCATCGATTCTGCGATTGAGCAAGTCAAGGGCGCTTGCCGCAGCATGGGCGTCGACGTACATCAGTAATTTCTATTGCCTTCATCAAAAAGAAAAGGGTCGCTAGTAAGCGGCCTTTTTTGCTTTTGGAAGGAAAAGAATGTACCCTAAAATAGAACGCTGAGTTAAAACACCGGCCTCGAACCCGCCGTTTCTTTTCTATTGTGGACTGGCAAAGCCTGCCTACACCCCCTTCCCTGCAGCAAGATTTCTTTACTAGGTACGACTAGTGTTCAAAGGATCTTGGAACGTTGCTTCCAAGGTCAAACACCGGTGCTCCGTCTGCTCCTCACGTGACAAATTTCAATTCACTTTCAGGAGAACTAACATGAAACTTTGCAGGATTATTGCTTTGACCGGTGCGCTTCTCGCATCGACTATTCCCAGCGCGTTTGCCGCTTCGGCTGTAAAGGCCGAAATTCCATTCGCGTTTATCGTAGGAAACCGGACTATGCCGGCAGGTGAATATACCGTCGTCTCTTCTACCGGTGGCTCCACCGTTCTCTACATCCACGGAATGGGCAGCGGAGTTGCTGTCATCAGTTCCCCGTCAGGCATCTCGTCGGCAGATGCGAAGAATCCCGGTCTGATCTTTCAGACAAGGGGTTCGCAGCGCTACCTCGTCGGCGTGCAGATGAGTGATGAACCAGGGCGTTCGATTCCCGAGCCGGCTTTCCGGCAGACCACGCTGACGGCTGTTCGCTAGGACGGCAATCACTTGAGCAAAGCGCCTGGCCCGGTCTGCCAGGCTGCTTTCTTTTCTTTGTTGCTTTTCTTGACGCGCAATGGTGTACATTCTGAACAATGGACCGTCGTCAAATGATTGCTGGGCTCGCTGCGTCGGCAGTGGCTGGTTTCGGTGCGCAAGCAACCCCCGTGAACAACACCTATCTCGAGATACAAACCTGGCGCTTTCACAACTCCGCCGAGAATCAGGCCGCCAGAACGTCGCAGTTTATTCAGTCCGGTCTGATCCCCGCGTTATCCCGGGCGGAGGCGCAGTTTGTCGGCGCTTTCTCCAACGTCATCAGCCAGGATGGACCGTACTACGTGACCGTCACGCAATATCCGTCCCTCGGCGCCATGCAGGAAGTGCTGCAGAAACTGGCTGCGGATGACGGGTACCAGCAATCCGTGCGCGATTGGAGCAATGGTCCGGGACTGCCGTTTGTGCGCCTCGAAAGCAGCCTGCTGCGCAGCTTCAATGTAATGCCGCAAGCGACGATTCTGCCCGATGTCGCTAACCGGCCCGCACGCATCTTCGAACTTCGAAGGTACGAGTCGCAGTCGTTTGCCGCCCGAATGACGAAGATCGGCATGTTCAATCAGGGCGAGGCCGCCATCTTTGAGCGCCTGGGAATGAAGCCCGTGTTCTTCGGGGAGACGATTATCGGAGAGAAACAGCCCAATATCATGTACATGCTTTCCTACGACAGCCTGGCTGACCGGGAAAAGCTCTGGCATGCCTTCGGCGCCGACCCCGAGTGGAAGAAGCTGAGTTCGCAACCGCAATTGAGCGATAAGGAAATTGTGGCGAATATCAGCAATGTCATCCTAAGCCCCCTGCCATTCTCGCCCGTGAGATAAAGGATGACATTTATCTTACGTTCTGTGTTATTCTGTTAAAGGTTTCTAGTCAATTTGGGAGGCCCAGGACGGCATGCCGTTCCCGAGCCGCTTGAACCAGCCACAATATGAGTCAAAAGCCCGGCAAGAAGTACGAGGCTGCGGCGAAGCAGGTAGAGGCAAAGCCCTATCAGCTTTCCGACGCAGTTACGCTCGTCCAAAAAATTAAATTCACAAAGTTCGACGAGACAGTGGAAGTCCACATGCGTCTCGGGGTCGATCCGAAGCATGCCGACCAGATGGTCCGTGGAACGGTGGTGCTCCCGAATGGGCTTGGCAAATCCAAGTCGGTGCTGGTGATTGCATCCGGCGACAAGATCCGCGAAGCGCAAGACAACGGTGCCGATTTCGCGGGCGGGGAAGAGATGGTGACCAAAATTCAGACGGAAAACTGGACTGACTTCGACGCCGTCATCGCCACCCCCGACATGATGCGTTCCGTCGGCCGTCTGGGTAAGGTTCTCGGCCCCCGAGGGTTGATGCCCAATCCGAAAACCGGAACCGTGACCACCGACGTAGCCAAGGCTATCCAGGAAATCAAAGCCGGTAAAGTGGAGTTTCGCGTCGATAAGACAGGCGTCATCCACGCTCCAGTGGGCCGGGTTAGTTTCCCGAGCGAAAAGCTTCTGGAGAACACCAATAGCCTGATTCAGGCTGTGGTCAAAGCGAAACCAGCGGCGGCAAAGGGTAAATACGTCAAGAGCGCAACGCTCTGCTCGACGATGGGCCCGGGCGTGCAGTTGGACGTCGCTGGCTTTAATGCCAAGGCTGTCTAAAGCTGGAAGGCAAAGGATCGGTTCATGAAAGACAAGAACGAAAAGAAAAAAGACTTCGAAGCTCTGAAGAAGACAATCGAAGATAACAAAAATATCTTTGTCACTGGCTACGAAAAGCTAACGGTAAAGCAGGATTTCGCGCTTCGGAAAACCATTAAAGGCGCGGGTGGCGATTACAAGGTTGTTAAGAACAACATTGCCGAAAAGGCCTCCGCGGGAACCCCCGTCAGCGAGCTCTTGGGTTCGCTCACGGGTATGACCTCGTTGGCGTACACCTCTAGCGACCCCGTCGCTTTGGCGAAAGCCCTCACGAAATATGCCCGGGAAAATCCGGCGTTTACCTTCAAGTCCGGAATGGTGGAAGGCCGCGTGATCGACATCAAGGCGATCAACGACCTCGCTGCCATGCCGCCGAAGGAAGAGATTTACGCAAAGCTTTTGTATTTGATCAATGCGACCGCCACCAGGCTGGTCACCTCCATCAACGGGGTGGGTCGGAATCTGGCCGTGGTTGTCGATCAAGGTGTGAAAGAAAACAAATTTCAGCAGTAAAGACCGAAAATTTAAGGAAGTTAGAAGAAGAACATGGCGGATATTAACGTAATTGCAGAACAAATTCAAGGCTTGACGCTCCTCGAGGCCTCTCAGTTGGTCAAGTTGCTGGAAGAAAAGCTGGGCGTATCGGCGGCGGCGGCTTCCGTGGCGGCGGCGGCTCCGGCGGGTGGCGCGGCGGCAGCGGCTGCTCCGGCGGAAGAACAAACTGAGTTCACTGTGGTATTAACCGCTGCTGGAGCGAATAAGATCAACGTGATTAAGGTGGTACGCGAAGTGACCAGCCTGGGATTGAAAGAAGCAAAGGATCTGGTCGATGGCGCTCCGAAGCCGGTCAAAGAAGGCGTGAACAAAGGCGAAGCCGAGACCATCAAAAAGAAGTTTGTCGACGCTGGCGCCACCGTCGAAGTGAAGTAAGTCGAATCACTCATGAGGTGGTTCCTTGGTTTTTTAAAGGATCGGTTGCGCTTGACGCGGCCGATCCGACCTGTTATTGTATAGTTGACGTCGGGCCGGGGCGATCCAGCATTAGATTCTTTTTTCCAGTTTAGAAATTCTTCCCGTAGGCTTGTAAAGCCATACGGGGCTTTCGCATGTCTGAACTACTATTTGCGTTCAATTCGTGGTGCTATCCTAAAGGTAAGTTCTGTTCCCGTCGATTTCAGGTTCTAAGTATTCGTTGTTATCAATCACCTTTTATTTCAATATTTCTTTCAGTGCGGCGCTTCATTCCGATGCCCGCGCAAGCATTTTTGAGTGGATCGCTCTGATTCACCGCTGATGGCTGTTGCCGCCCAGTGTGGCGGCTAGGCTACTTAGTCGGAACTTGCTAGATGTCGTTACTGTGTCATTGGTTTCCTAAAGGACAAGCGTAGATGCCCAACGTGTCAAACGGTACTCTCCGGGAGAGAGTCGATTTTTCTAAGATCAAGACCTCCATCCCTATACCTAATCTTATTGAGGTGCAGAAGCGGTCCTATGAACGTTTTCTGCAAATGGATCTGCTTCCCAAAGAACGGGAAGACGGAGGCCTGCAAAGCGTATTCAGTTCGGTTTTCCCCATTTCCGATTTCCGTGGTTTGAGCCAACTCGAGTTTGTCGATTATTCCATCGGCAACTGGGAGTGCAAGTGTGGCAATTTGAAGGGTCTTCATCACCTTCGGACGATTTGCCGCAACCCGCATTGCGGCGCGGAGATCCGGACCGACCCATTTCATGCCGGCGATGTCCTTTGTCATCGCTGCGGTACATTCAACAAGAACATCGTCACATTCTGTAACCGTTGCGGCGATCCCGTAGCGCTGCAGTTGAAGTATGACGTGCCCGAGTGCGAAGAGCGGGGCATGACCTACGCCGCGCCGCTCAAAGTGACGATTCGGCTGACCGTTTACGACAAGGATGCCGACACCGGCACCAAGTCGGTGCGCGACATTAAGGAACAGGAGGTCTTCTTTGGTGAAATTCCATTGATGACCGAAAACGGCACGTTCATCATCAATGGCACCGAGCGCGTCATTGTTTCCCAATTGCACCGCTCGCCGGGCGTGTTCTTCGAGCGCGTCCAGACGCAAGGCTACTTCCTGGGCAAGATCATTCCCTATCGCGGTAGTTGGGTTGAGTTCGAATACGACAACAAGAACCTGCTGTATGTGCGCATCGACCGCAAGCGCAAATTCTACGGAACGGTATTTCTTCGCGCGCTGGGCTTGAAAACAGATGCCGAAATTATTCGAGCGTTCTATAAGCTCTCTACCATTTCCTTGAAGGAAAGCAAACTCTTCTGGGGCGTGAACGAAAGCCTGATCGGCATGAAGCTTTCTCATGCCATCCAGGGAGCGGATGGCCAGCAAGTGGTTCCGCAGGGTCGCAAGATTACCAATTCGGTCTATCGCGAACTACAGAAGGCGAAGATCGAACAAGTTGAAGTCGCGTCGAACGATCTGGAAGGCGGTTTGGTCGCAGCCGATGTGATCGACATGTCCACCGGCGAGGTGCTGGTGGAAGCCAATCATGAGCTGACGCCTACGATTCTCGGTAAATTAACCGATGCGGGCATCGAAAGTTTAGAAATTTTCTTCCCGGATCGCGACGAAGCGGGTAACGTGATCTCCGCCACTCTGCGTAAAGACGCAGTCAAGAGTCAGAACGAAGCACTGCTCGAAATTTACCGCAAGTTGCGGCCCGGCGATCCGCCCACCCTCGATACGGCGACCCAGCTCTTTCAGGGCATGTTCTTCGACGCGCGCAAATACGATTTCTCGCGCGTGGGCCGTATGAAGTTCAACATCAAGCTGCACGACAAGGCGGATGCTACCGCTCTTGACAAGCGCACGCTTGACGAAAAGGACTTCACCGACACCATTCTGTATCTGTTGAAGCTCCGGCGCGGATTGGGCGTGGTCGACGATATTGATCACCTCGGCAACCGCCGCGTGCGAGCGGTGGGCGAGTTGTTGGAAAATCAGTTCCGCATCGGCTTAGTTCGTATGGAACGTGCCATCAAGGAAAAGATGTCCGTGTACCAGGAGATGTCGACGGCCATGCCGCACGACCTGGTGAACGCGAAGCCGGTAATGGCCGCGATTCGCGAATTCTTTGGTTCCAGCCAGCTTTCGCAGTTCATGGACCAGACTAATCCGCTCTCCGAGATCACGCACAAACGCCGCCTCTCGGCACTTGGACCTGGCGGTCTGTCACGAGAACGCGCCGGCTTCGAAGTCCGCGACGTTCACCCGACGCACTACGGGCGCATTTGCCCCATTGAAACGCCGGAAGGCCCGAACATCGGCCTCATCTCTTCGCTGTCCTGCTTTGCCCGCATCAACGAATACGGCTTCATCGAAAGCCCGTACCGCCGCGTACGCGAAGGCGTTCTGGTGGACGAGGTCCAGATCTTGAATCCTGGGGAAACCAGTTTCAAAGTCAACGACGTCATCTCGCGCGAGCAACTCGACCAGGCAAACAAGGCTGCGGGCGAGAAAAAGCACGCCGAATACGAAGCGCACTGCGATTACCTTTCCGCTTGGGAAGAAGATAAGTATATCGTTGCCCAGGCAAACGTCGGAGTCGATGAAAACGGAAAGATTGTCGATGGCCTCGTCAATGCACGGCAGGCCGGCAACTTCGTTCTGAAAAACCGCGATGAGATCGAGTACATGGACGTCAGTCCGAAGCAGTTGGTCTCGGTCGCCGCCAGCCTAATCCCGTTCCTCGAGAACGACGACGCCAATCGCGCCCTCATGGGTTCGAACATGCAGCGCCAGGCGGTGCCGCTACTGCGTGCCGATGCTCCTTTTGTGGGTACCGGAATGGAGCGCGTCACCGCACGCGATTCAGGCGCCGTGGTGATTTGCAAGCGCTCGGGCGTGGTGGATTCGGTCGATAGCGAACGGATCATCGTGCGCGTCGAAGGCGGGGCGCACGAAGGCCAGATGTCCCGCGAAGTGGGCGCCGATATTTATCAGCTCACAAAGTTTAAACGCTCGAATCAAAACACCTGTATCAGCCAGAAGCCCATCGTTCAACAAGGACAAAAGGTGCGGAAGGGCGACGTGCTGGCCGACGGTCCGTGCACGGAATTGGGCGAATTGGCACTGGGGCGGAACGTCCTGGTCGCCTTCATGCCGTGGCGAGGCTACAACTTCGAAGACGCTATCGTGGTCAGCGAAAAGCTCGTCAAGGAAGACTACTACACTTCCATCCATATCGAAGAATTCGAAGTGGAAGGTCGCGACACCAAACTCGGTCCCGAAGAAGTGACGCGGGACATCCCGAACATCGCGGAATCGTTCCTGCGCAATCTGGATGAAAGTGGTATTATCCGCGTCGGAGCAACGGTAAAGCCGGGCGACATCCTGGTCGGCAAAGTAACGCCGAAAGGCGAAACCCAGCTCACGCCGGAAGAAAAACTCCTGCGCGCCATCTTCGGTGAAAAGGCCGGAGACGTAAAGGACGCGTCGCTCTACTGCCCGCCGGGCATCGAGGGAACCATCGTCGATTGCAAGGTGTTTTCCCGCAAGGGCGCCGAGCTCGATGAACGCTCCAAGCTCATCCTGCAAATTCAGGAAGAGCGCATGCACCGCAACCTCGAAGATGAGAAGCGAATTCTCAGCGACGAGCGTGCCAAACGCCTGGAGAGCCTGCTGAAGGGTAAGGAACTCACAGCCGATCTCCACGACGAGAAGACCAATAAGAAGCTGCTGTCGAAAGAAGCGCCCCTGACGCGTGACTTGCTGGAAAAACTACGCGCCCGTGACCTGAAGCGCATGCGGCTTTCGACCAAGGATGCCCGGTTAGGGGAACAGATCGACGAAATCGAAGAGATGACCTCGCGTCAGATCGCGGTTCTCGAAAAGATCACCGAAGAAAAAATCGCGAAGCTGCGCAAGGGCGATGAGCTCCCCCCGGGTGTCATCAAGCTGGTGAAAGTTTATATCGCGATGAAGCGCAAGCTGTCGGTCGGCGACAAAATGGCCGGTCGGCACGGCAATAAGGGCGTGATCGCGCGGATTGTTCCCGAAGAAGATATGCCGTATCTTCCCGACGGTACTCCGGTGGAAATCGTTCTCAATCCGCTCGGCGTTCCTTCCCGTATGAACGTCGGACAGGTGCTTGAAACACACCTCGGCTGGGCGGCCCAGAAGCTTGGCCTCCACTTCGCCACTCCCGTTTTCGACGGCGCGGCGGAACACGACATCAAGGCTCAATTGGAGAAGGCGGGTCTGCCTTCCTCGGGCAAAATTGACCTTCACGACGGCATGACGGGCCATGCGTTTGAGCAACCGGTCACGGTCGGCTACATCTACATGTTGAAGCTGAGCCACCTGGTGGATGATAAGATCCACGCCCGGTCCATTGGACCCTACTCGCTGATCACGCAGCAACCGCTGGGTGGTAAAGCGCAGTTCGGCGGCCAGCGCTTCGGAGAAATGGAAGTATGGGCGCTGGAAGCTTACGGCGCGGCCTACATTCTCCAGGAGTTGCTCACCGCTAAATCGGACGATGTTTACGGACGCGCCAAGATTTACGAGGCCATCGTGAAGGGCGAAGCTGCTGCTGAGCCGGGCGTCCCGGAGTCTTTCAACGTACTGATCCGTGAGTTGCAAAGCTTGTGTCTCGATGTGGAGCTGATGAAAAAGCCACAGGAGATGCAGGATTTGGCTCACGCAGCCGACTAGCAAGAAACTGACGCGAACGGGGTGCCGATGGGTGCCCCGTGCCCCGTTCGCCGCCTGAGAATTACGGACCCAAGTGACAGTAAGTGGACAGTAACTAAGGACAATTCATGTATCGATCTTCTCCGTACGACAGAGCCAATCTCCTCGCCGACTTTGATTCCATTCGAATCAGTTTGGCCTCTCCCGAGAAAATTCGTAGCTGGTCCCATGGCGAGGTCACCAAGCCGGAAACCATCAACTACCGCACTTTCAAACCGGAGCGCGACGGACTATTCTGCGCCCGCATCTTCGGTCCCGTGGCCGATTGGGAATGCCTCTGCGGTAAATACAAGCGCATGAAACATCGCGGGGTGATCTGCGATAAGTGCGGCGTGGAAGTGACGCTTTCCCGCGTGCGCCGCGAACGCCTGGGCCACATCGAACTGGCGAGTTCCTGCTCGCACGTCTGGTTTTTTAAAGGCCTGCCCAGCCGTATCGGTTACCTGCTCGACATCACGCTTCGAGAACTGGAGCGTGTGCTCTACTACGAAGCCTTCCTCATCATCGAGCCGGGAGAAACCACCGGCCTCACGATGGGCGAGGTGGTCAGCGACGAGCGCAAACGCCAGCTCGATCAGGAGTTTCCCGGCCAATTCACAGCCATGATGGGCGCCGAAGGCGTCAAGGAAATGCTGAAGCGCCTGGAAATCGAGAGCCTCAGCCAGATCATCCGCGAAAAGATGCGCACCGAGACTTCAGCGCAGAAGAAGCTGAAGTTCGCCAAGCGCCTTCGGGTTGTCGAGAGCTTCCGTAAGTCGGGCAACAAACCCGAGTGGATGATTCTCGATGTTATTCCGGTCATTCCGCCGGAGCTTCGTCCGCTGGTGCCGCTCGATGGCGGACGCTTTGCGACCTCGGATCTCAACGATCTCTACCGCCGCGTTATCAATCGTAATAACCGTCTAAAGAAGCTGATGGAGCTGCATGCTCCCGACGTAATTGTGCGCAATGAAAAGCGCATGCTGCAGGAAGCCGTGGACGCGCTGTTCGATAACGGACGCCGCGGCCGTGTGTTGCGCGGCGCCAACAATCGCCCGCTGAAATCGCTCTCGGACACGCTGAAGGGCAAACAAGGCCGCTTCCGTCAGAACCTGCTCGGCAAGCGCGTGGACTACTCGGGACGGTCGGTGATCGTGGTCGGTCCCGAGCTAAAGCTGAATCAGTGCGGCCTGCCCAAGAAGATGGCGCTGGAATTATTCAAGCCCTTCATCTATCATCGGCTGGAGCAGCGCGGCCATTGCACCACCATCAAGCAAGCTAAGGAATTAGTCGAGCAACAAGATCCCGTGGTTTGGGACATTCTGGAAGAAGTGATCAAGGATCATCCGATCCTGCTGAATCGCGCTCCCACGCTGCACCGGCTTGGTATTCAGGCCTTTGAGCCGATCCTGGTAGAAGGTAAGGCCATCAAGCTTCATCCGCTGACCTGTACTGCTTTCAACGCCGACTTCGATGGCGACCAGATGGCCGTGCACATTCCCCTGTCGCCGGAAGCGCAGATCGAAGCGACGACCTTGATGCTGGCGTCGAACAACATTCTGTCGCCGGCACACGGCGCGCCCATCACCGTTCCAACACAGGACATGGTGCTTGGCCTGTATTACCTGACGAAAATGCGTCCCAATGCCAAGGGCGCGGGACGAACCTTTGCGTCGATCGACGATGTTCTTATCGCGCTCGAAATGGGTGAAGTGGAAACGCTCACACCTATTAAGCTTCGTCACACCGGCCGCGTGATCGACCTGACGAAGGCCTTCGACAGCCAGAACATTCTGCATACCGAACCTATCGAGTTCACCAAGCAGTACATGGACACGACAGTGGGCCGCGTGATCCTGAATGATGTGTTGCCGAAAGAAATGCCGTTCATCAATGGCCTGTTGAAAAAGAAGGGCATGAGCCAGTTGGTGCAGTACTGTTATCTGCAGTTTGGCCGGCCGATCACCGTCGGCATGCTGGATGAAATCAAGAAGCTTGGCTTCCTCTATGCCACTCGAGCAGGCATCTCCATCGGCATCGACGATATGGTGGTGCCGGACGACAAGGCCGCTCTGGTGCACGACGCCGAAATGCAGGTCGTGGAAGTGCAGCAGCAGTATCAGGAAGGCGCGATTACCCAATCGGAGCGCTACAACAAAATCATTGAAATCTGGTCGAAGGTCACCGAAGTGGTCTCCGACAAGATGTTCAAGAACATGGAAGAGGATGACCGCAGCGGTCGCGTCCTCAATCCGATTTACATCATGGCGGATTCTGGCGCTCGTGGTTCGAAGCAGCAGATCCGTCAGCTCTCCGGTATGCGCGGTTTGATGGCCAAGCCCTCGGGCGAAATCATCGAGCAGCCGATTACGGCGAACTTCCGCGAAGGCTTGACCGTGTTGCAGTACTTCATCTCAACGCACGGCGCCCGTAAGGGTCTGGCCGATACCGCGCTGAAGACAGCGGATTCCGGCTACCTCACGCGCCGTCTTTGCGATGTGGCGCAGGACGTCATCATCTCCGAAGACGATTGCGGAACCGGCGACGGCATCTACGTTGAACCGATCATCGAATCGGGTGAAATCATCGAGCCGTTGCGCGACCGTATCGTAGGCCGCGTGGCCCTGGAAGATCAGCGCGATTACGAGAACAACGTGATCGTGGGCGTGAACCAGGAAATCTCCGAAGAACTGGCGAGCGCTATTCAGGCAGCCGGTATTGAGCGGGTGAAGATCCGTTCGGTGCTGACCTGCGAATCCCGGCGCGGCGTCTGCCGTCTCTGCTACGGCCGCAACTTGGCTACGGGCCGTATGGTCGAACGCGGTGAAGCGGTCGGCATTATCTCGGCTCAATCGATCGGCGAGCCCGGCACACAGCTCACCATGCGTACGTTCCACATCGGTGGCGCGGCGACCCGGGTGAGCGAGCAATCCACGCAGGATGCCAAGAGCGATGGCTTCGTGCGGTACAGCAACGTCAATGCCGTTCGTAACAACAAGGGCGAATTGATCGCGATGAACCGTAACGGCATTCTCATCGTCGTGGATGACAAGAACCGCGAGCGGGAGCGCTATCCGGTGGTGTACGGCGCCAAAATCAACGTGGACGATGGAGCAGCCGTCAAGGCGAACCAGGTTCTACTTGAATGGGATCCTTATACGTTCTCCATCCTGACCGAAATTAGCGGCGTCATCCATTTCAAGGATCTGATCGACGGCGTGACGACCACGGAACAGGTGGACGAGATCACTGGGAATATGCAGGTGGTGGTTACGGAAACCGGCGATGAAAAGCGTTTCCCGACCGTCATTATGCGTCCGCAGGGTGGTTCGCGTTCGGAAGAAAAGCGTTACCTCATGCCGACGCACGCGCACCTAATGGTCTCGGACGGCGAGGGACTGCACGCCGGCGACGTCATCGCAAAGATCCCGCGCGCTACTACGAAGACCAAAGACATCACGGGCGGTCTGCCTCGTGTGGTCGAATTGTTCGAAGCCCGCAAGCCTCGCGAAACCGCCATCATTGCCGAAATCAACGGCATTGTGAAATATGGCGAAGTAAGCAAGGGTATGCGCAAACTCTACATCGTTGGCGACGACGGTGTGCAAAAGGAATACTCGCTTCCGCGCGGCGTTCATATCAACGTGCAGGAAGGCGAGCGCGTTCGCTCCGGCGACCCGCTGATGGATGGTCCCCGCAATCCGCACGATATTCTGGCGGTGCTCGGCGAGAAGGAACTGCAGAAGTACCTTGTCAATGAGATCCAGGAAGTCTACCGGCTGCAGGGTGTGAACATCAACGATAAACATCTGGAAGTCATCTCGCGTCAGATGATGCGCTGGATTCGCATCGAAGACATCGGCGATAGCGAGTTCTTGCCGGACGAGGTAGTGGATAAGTTTAGATTCCGCGAAGAGAACGCACGTGTGGTCGAAGCAGGTGGAAATCCGGCGACGGGTAAGCCCATTCTGCTTGGGATCACCAAAGCATCGCTATCGACCGACTCCTTCATTTCGGCCGCTAGCTTCCAGGAGACGACGAGGGTACTCACCGAAGCCGCCATCAACGGCAAGGTGGACTACTTGCGCGGTCTCAAGGAGAACGTCATCATGGGCCGGCTCATTCCGGCGGGAACCGGAATGGAGTTCTACCGGCGCGTGAAGATTGCCGGCGAAGACGTGGTGGAAGAAGAGCCGCTGCCGGAGCAGGAAATTTCGCTCAGCGGCGGGCTCGACGATTACTCGGACGAAACTCCGGGCTTGTATACCGGAGGCCTTTCCGAAGACCTCGGGGAAGAAGCTGTCGTTACAGAAGAAATCTAACGGCGTAGTTGTTCATTTAAAAAAGAGGGCGGCTTGCGAAAGTCGCCCTTTTTGCAATTATTATGCTTCTTACCGAGATTGTGTGTGGTCCGATGACTGAGTCACAGATGGCCGGAGAGATTCCATTTGTTTGCTCACTGTTGAGGGACGGCGACGGCAACGTTGTGTCAGCCGATCCTCTTGTCTCTTGTGAGTAAGAGTTTCCAATGATCAAGCAGGTGACCCACCAAGAGCTAAAATCCCGGGGCGTCGAATTTCAAACTCCGCCTACGGAGCAGCCTTGGGGGCGATATGCGATTTTCAAGGACCCCGACGGCAACTCTTTTGTGCTGAGTGCCACGAGCTAACAATGCCTAATCTAGCTTCCGTCGAAATTAGCGTCGTGGTTCCGTGCTTCAACGAAGAGGACGGAATCGGAGAGTGCCATCATCGCCTTTCGCAGGTGCTTCGCGGATTCGGTATGCCGTATGAGATCGTCTATGTGAATGATGGCTCTAGTGATCGAACGTTCGAGCTTTTGCAAGGCATCCATCTCACCGATCCGAACGTGACCGTGGTGGAGCTGTCGCGCAATTTCGGGCATCAGGCGGCTGTAAGCGCCGGCATGGAAATTGCCTCGGGACAGGCCGTCGTTATCATCGACGCGGACATGCAGGATCCGCCTGAAGTGATCGCAAAGATGATGGAGATCTGGCGGCAGGGGTATGAGGTGGTCTATGGTGTTCGGGACTCCAGGGTAGGGGAATCGGGCTTCAAACTTTGGACGGCCAAAGCGTTTTATCGTTTTATCAATGCACTTTCCGACGTGGAGATTCCGCTGGACTCCGGTGATTTCCGCTTGCTCGACAGGAAAGCAGTAGATGCGATGCTGCGCTTGCCGGAGCGTCACCGTCTTCTGCGCGGCATGTGCAGTTGGATCGGGTTCCGGCAGTATGGTTTGAAGTACGATCGCGCGGCTCGGTTTGCGGGAACGACAAAATATCCATTTCGCAAGATGCTGAATCTTGCGATGGACGGTATTGCTTCGTTCTCGACTGTGCCGCTGCGTATTTTAGCGCTGATCGGATTCGGGGCTGCGGCTCTTGCATTACTCGGCGTTCTGTATTCGCTCTTTATCCGCATCTTCACGCATAACTGGGTATCCGGCTGGGCCACGCTCTTCATCGCGATGCTGATGATGGGCGGGCTGCAGATGATCAGCATCGGGATTGTCGGCGAGTATGTCGGCCGGATTTACACCGAGGCGAAACAACGGCCGTTATACCTGGCGCGCTCGGTTTTGCAGCGCCGGGCAGCGGAAATCGCGGTGACAGAAGAGCGCACATTTGCGGGGAATTTGGTTCTGTAGCTACGTGCGCGAAGATCGCGGTTGGGGTTTCTAAACCTATATCACCTAAGGTTGTAAGGGGAAGTACAGGACGCAGCATCGCTGCGCGAATGTCAAATACTTGTTAAGCTTGCTCGTGCCTATGGACATCCGCAGAGCCTTTTCCCTTGCTTTCTTAATAACCGTTGCTTCGATCACGAGCTCCTTTGCAAACGCCGCGACGATTAACGGTATCTCCATTGCGAGTACGCAAGGGTTTTACGACAAGTGGCAGCCTGTGTCCTCTGCCAACTATCCGTTTTTCCCGGAGCCGTTGTACCCAACCAGGTTTTTCACAAGTGATGGGGGAACTGCTTTCGTGGGCGCTGGCAGTTCCTTCGTGGGCCACCTGTCGATGAGCAAAGGACAAGTGGTTGGAAATACCGTTATGTTCCAACTAACTCCGTTATTAAGCGAAGGCGTCGATCCCGCCGGAGCGTATACTGCTTTTGCCTATGCTACGGGGGTGGGCGTGGGTGGGGGACCAAACGATTTTAGCCAGGCAGTTCTCGATTTTACGGGTCCTCTTACGTTGACTGCCAAGCTCGGCTCAAATGTTGCAACGGTTTCGAGCGAAGTCAAATATGTGAGCCCAGTATGGTATTCTGCCGATTCATATTTAGCGCAGGGTGGCCTGACGGCTCAGGTTGGAGATCTGCTCCCATTCTCTTTAACGTTCACCCTAAGCAATACTACATGGCAGCCCGGCATCTTCGATTCGTCTTTTTCCTACAGCACAATCGGCACGATCGGAAACGTTCCTGCCTCGGCACCTGAACCACGCGCGGCGTTTCTACTGTTTTCGGGGCTCACTCTCCTGATCTGCGCGCGGGCACGTTTTGGGAATTGCAAGTTTCTCGCAGGTGCCTAGTCTAAGCGGACCTGCAGTTTCAGATTACTGAGTTTTGCGAATCTGGGCGATCAGTCTATTCCAAGCCGCCATCGAGCGCCTCAGGTTTTCAATCGGTTCAACATGAAAGTTCTTCGCCACATCGTATCCCTGTAGTCCAATGGGGCCGCGATAACCCAGCCGTTGCAGCCCGCGAAGAAAGGCACTCAGATCGAAGTTTCCTTGATCCAACGGTTGAATCAACTGCGGCCAGTCTTTGCCGTCTCGATCCGCGCCGTCGATGGTTACCAGCGACAAATGGGGCGCAGCCAGCTTCAGATCCCGATCCATAGAAGCCGGGCCGTCCGTGCGTAGCCAGTGACAGAGATTAAACGTGATGCTCACGTTTGGCCGGTTCGCTTTCTTGCATACCCGAACGGCATCGCCGACACGCTGAACCAAATGTCCAAAGTGCGGGTAAATAGAAACAGAACAGCCCACCTGTGCCGCATCGTCGGCCACCTGCTGAACAGCCTTCACGGCCATGGCATCTCCGGCTGGATCCGAAGGCCCGAACTCTTTGCTGTCTATGGGAAGCCAAATGAAAGTTCCCCGGCCTTTCAGCGCGGCGATACTCTGTTTGATTCCTGGATCGACCGTAAACTGACCGCGTCCGACACGGGCCCAACTGTAGGCGGCGTACAGTTTCAAGCGGTATTCATCCAGCCACGGGATGACCTGGTCTATTAGATGCCGCCACTCAGCCTCGGTAGAGGCCATCGGTCCCACGCCCCGGTAATGCAGATTGGCGAGCGCCTGAATATCCGAACGTTGTAACAGCGTATTCAGCGTCTTCACCATGGCGGTGTCCATGGCGAAAAATTCATTGGAGAACGAATTGGCCTGCTTACCGGCCAGTGTGGCGGCAGCGGACAGTGTAGCGACCGCCCCCATGAAAGCCCGCCGCGACTGTATGATTTGGGTCATGATTCTTTGAAAATACTCCGATCATATACCGCGCTGAGATGATAGAGGGAGTGGCGCTTTTATTCAACGCTGGAGGTTTGACCAAATCCTATGGCGCAGTCCCGTTATTTCGCAATGTCAGCATCAGTCTTTCCGAAGGCGATCGGTTAGGTTTGATCGGGCCGAACGGCTCGGGGAAATCGACTCTTCTGGAGATCCTGGCCGGCCGTCGGGATCCGGACTCGGGCGAGGTGGCCGTTCGCAAGAACGTGAAGCTCGCCTACATTGCGCAGGACTCGCAGTTTGCTCCCGAAGAGACGGTGCGTTCGGTCATTAGACACGCGCTCCAGGATGCCTCCGTTCCCGAATCGGAACGTCCGGCGCGAGAAGGCGAAACGCTGGGGCGCACTGGATTCACCGATTTTGACGCCGTTGCCGCTACTCTTTCCGGCGGTTGGCGCAAACGTCTTGCCATTGCCGAGGCCCTGGTTCGAAGGCCCGACGTTCTGCTGTTGGACGAGCCGACCAACCATCTGGACCTGGCCGGGATCGAGTGGCTGGAAAAGCTGCTGCTTAACGCTCCCTTTGCTTCCATCACGATCAGCCACGACCGTTACTTTCTGGAGAACGTCGCCACGCAAATGATGGAGCTGAACCGGGTCTATGCGGACGGGCTGTTTCGAGTGGAGGGCAACTACAGCGCATTTCTGGAGAAGAAGGATGAGTATCTGGCCGCGCAGGCGAAGCAGCAGGAGTCGCTGGCGAATCGTGTGCGGACGGAAATCGAATGGCTGCGTCGTGGTCCAAAGGCACGGGCCACCAAAGCGAAGGCGCGCGTCGATAGAGCGCACGCCATGATCGGGGAACTCACTGACCTCAACTCCAGAAGCCGCACCGCCTCCACCGATATCGATTTCTCGGCAACGGAACGCAAAACAAAGCGGCTGATCGACCTGCGGCAAATCTCGTACGGATTCGACGGACGAACACTCCTGAAAGACGTCGACTTCATCGTGACCTCCGGTATGCGCGTCGGTTTGGTGGGTCCTAACGGAAGCGGCAAGACGACGCTGCTCCGGCTGCTGCGCGGCGACCTGGAGCCGCAAGCAGGCGAAGTCCACCGGGCGGACTTTCTGCGCATCGTGTACTTCGATCAGCTTCGCCAACTGGACTCGGCGCTGACCTTGCGCCAAGCGCTGGCGCCCGATGGCGATTCGGTCGTTTACGAGGACCGCACCATTCACGTTGCCTCCTGGGCTTCGCGATTTTTGTTCTCGAACGAACAGTTGAATCAGCCGGTCGCGCGGCTATCGGGCGGGGAACGCGCGCGTGTGCTCATTGCCAAGCTCATGCTGGAACCGGCTGATGTGCTCCTTCTCGATGAACCGACGAACGATCTGGATATTCCGACGCTTGAGATCCTGGAGGAAAGCTTGCTGGGGTTCAAGGGCGCTTTGGTGCTGGTGACACATGACCGCTATATGCTCGATCGTGTTTCGAACGTGGTTTTGGGCCTGGACGGGGCAGGGAACACCGAGCGCTTTGCCGACTATGCGCAATGGGACAATTGGCTGGAGGAACAGCGGAAGGAGCGCAAGGCAAAAACTCCTGTCAGCTTGCCTGGGCCGCACGAAGCGAAAGCAGCGCCCGGGAAAAAAAAGCTGTCTTACCTGGATAATCGCGACTATCAAACGATTGAGGATCGCATCGCCGAGGCCGAACGATCGCTTGCCGAAAAACGAGCAGCCTTGCAAGATCCCGCGATCAACAGCGACAGTGCCCGGCTGGTCAGCACCTACCGCGAGGTGGAAGAATCCGAGAAGGCAGTGGAAGATCTTTACGCCCGCTGGGCAGAACTCGAAGAAAAGCTCGGCTGAGGTAACGATTTTCTTGCGTCAGATACTTACATGAACACAGCACAAGCGAAAGAAAAATTACTCGCGCGCGAGCAGGAGTTGTTAGGCGAGATGCGCCGACTGGGAGAAGACGCCCGGGAGGCGCAAGAGACAGAGGTCGAGGATCCGATCGATCACGTGGAATCGTCCGAGACCAAGGCGGTCAACTTTCGAGTGAACACCATGGCCTCCGAGTCGTTAGGCCAAGTGCAAGCTGCCTTGCAACGAATTGACGACGGAACCTATGGGAAGTGCATCGATTGCGGGCGCCAAATTAGTGAAGCCCGTCTGCAAGCTTTGCCTTGGACTCCATACTGTTTGGAGGATGGCGAAAAACATGAAAGAGAAGCCGCGGATACCCAAGCTTCTCCGATGATTGCAAGTGAATAGGGACGGGTTGATCGCGACGCATCGAGGATAATGTTGCCGTTATCCTCGATGCCTCACGGAATCACGAGGCGGATTCCACACGCATGATCACGGTTGCAAGCGTGTTTTGGGCAGTTAACGCCTTCCCAGTTGTCACGTCCTGCAGGTAAAACTTCATTCCATCAGTGACCCAGGGGCCCGTTTGTATCGAGCCGCTGTCACCCATATCGGTGAACAGCGGTCCATTGGGGCTATTGACGCGGATTTGAATGACCTGCGTCGCGGGATACGCCGGCGCCTGCCAGGTGAGCATAGTGGTCCCATAGCCGCCGGGAGCGGACGCTGCGGGAATGGGATTCGGGCTGGCGGTCAGCGTGTTGCCATCCAATGTTGCGCCCGCCGCGGCTGACATGTTCAATGTGCCGTTTACGCCACTCGGGAAAAAGCCGCCGGACATGGCATTTGCCGCAGCGTAAGCCAAATAGAGCACCTGCGGAGGAGTGCGAATGGCCGTGATGGCATACCCGTTGGTCGAGAAGTACTTCACACCTGAGGGAGGGGGAACGATGTCAGCCCCATCGAGTGGCGACGTGGCGATCTGATACTGCTCTATCAAGCGGCGCACCGTACCGACGTGCTCAGCTTCCGTGGCCAGAACTCGCGCGGCATAGCCGAGGACAGTTTTGTCTTGAATTAAGGGAGCCGCGCCGCCATAGGCTGTTACGCCGATTTCTTCAAAAATGCGGGCCAGCTTCAGAAAATCGTTTTGGGTGCCAAATCCAAAGCCCAGAGCATTCAGGTTGATGGCAGGCTTGGCAATTGCTTGGCCGCCCGCTGCCGTAATCGCGTTTTGAAGAAGCGAGACGTGGGTCTGCTCATCAACCGCCAACTCGGCCGCGATGCTTTGAACTGTTGAGTCCCCTGGTGTCCAAGGCACCTGACTTCCGCCGGTGGTCGCTCCTCCGTTTCCAGTCCCGGTGATGGTGAGCTGAAACTGATCGATGGTTTTTCCCGTGGTGGCAACGGTGTAAAACTCCGCCTCTAGGTACTCTAGGTTGAGCGCGAAATTGAGTATATCCACGTCGGTAACACCAGACGGGGATTGTGCTTGAGCGGAACCGGTTGCGGCAATAGCGCCGACGGCAGCGCTCGCGATTCCGAGCTTTCGGACGAAGCCGCGGCGGTTGGGGGACTGAGCAATCATGTGCTCAACGATTTCTTTTTGGGCCATGCAACACCTTTCGGACGCATCGATTTCGATTCGAAAATAGCCGGAATGTCGGTGGATAAATCTACGGTTGTTCCGGCGGATGCCATCCATTTTAATAACATTACGAATTATACCCTTCGATTTAATGAAAAGTACGTAATTTTATTGCATTAAAAAGAATTATTCTCAATTGAGTTTGGGTGGCGCTTCAAATGCTGAAGGCAGGCGAACGCTATCCTCGTCTTGGGCGGTTCTGCTTCGCGGCTGCCGCGTTGCGGACCTAATACTTGCGCCTAATACTTGAGATATATGCGCCCATTTCAGCCGAAATTTTTATCAGTGGCGGGGGATGCTCACCGGATCGTCACTCCCGATTGGTTTCTCGCTTCCATGCTTGCGGAAACCGAAGCTGCGGCTCAGATTGAGCGCGATATTCCAAGTTGGGAACGGCGGGCGATTCAAAGCATGGACGCATGGCTCATCTCCTGCTGGCAGGAAGTTCGCTACAGCATCGCTGATATTCCTGTTCTTCTATCTCCGGCGCAGGAGCTTGTTCTTTGGCGAGAGGTGATCGAAGCGGATGGTGGGGATCTGCTCGATGCGGATGCCACCGCGCAGCTTGCCCGGAGCGCGGCGATCACGATTGCGAAGTGGCATGTGCCGCCAGATGCGCCGGAATGGAGCGATAATGTCGATGCGCTACGCTTTCGGGATTGGCGCCTGCGTTTCCGACAGTTGTGTTCCAGTCGGAGCTTAATCACAAGGGCAGATCTCTGGACACTAGTGCCGGAATGGATCGCTAGTGGTTATTACCGGCCGGGTAAAACTGTGTTCTGGGGATTTTTCGTTCAGTCGCCCGCGTTTCAAAAGCTGGTAAGTGCCTTCGGTGACCTCGCCACGATTGCCGAAAGCGGTCCTGTCCGCCAACCCGGAACCGCTGGAGTGACGCTCTGCGAAGATTTCGACCAGGAGGTGGAATATGCCGCGAGGTGGGCACGCTCCGTATTCGAAAAGGACCCCACGCAGTCTGCCGCTGTCTTTGTTCCGGATCTGCTCGCACAGCGTTCACTCGTAGAGCGAACCTTCAGGCGCATTTTTCACCCTTCATTGGCGCTTCGATTCGATAACAGCAAGAACACTGCTTCGTCGGTGTTTCATATCGCGGCAGCAGGTCCGCTCGACGAACATCCCCTCGTCGCAAGTGTGCTATTACTTCTGGAACTAGGTAACCGCCGGATAGCGCTCGCCGATGCGGGGGCCATCTTGCGCTGTCCCTTTATTGCTGGAGCCGGTGCCGAACGCGGCGAGCGGGCCCAGGCCGATCTCCTTTTGAGAAATGGGCGAGAGATTGAGGCTACCCTCGGGCAGATACAGCGGGCATCCCGGAACTGTCCTCGCCTCACGCGTTCCTTCGAAACTCTGGCGCAACTCAATCAGGAGTGTCCCACACATCAGGATCTTGCTTCGTGGAGTGAATTCATTGGCGGAATTCTGGAAGTTCTCGGGTGGCCGGGGGACCTGTCGTTAACGGCTGCTGAAGAGGAGGCGGTGGAATGCTGGAGCTCGGCCCTGTCCACACTTGGAACGCTAGGGATGGTTTCTGATGCGGTATCGTACACCAGCGCACTGGCCCATTTGCGGCGTCTTCTAAGCGGGCCCGGGATCGAGGTAGGCGATTGGTCTTCTCCCGTTCAGGTTCTGGATACTAGGGCAGCAGCCGGGCTCGAGTTTGATCAAGTCTTTGCCGTGGGGCTCTCGGAGGAGACATGGCCGGCAGCCCTTTCCGTCTCATCTCTTATACCGCTTCAGTTGCTGCGCGCCTGCCATGTGCCCTGTTCTTCTCCCCAAAGTACTCAGGACGAGCATCGCGGTGTCGCTTCGGCTCTTTTTTCCAGCGCAGCCATAATCACGGGCACGTACTCCGCCGGACGTCTTTCGCCGTTCGCCCAGCCTTACGTCCGGGAGTCCACAGACGAATTGACGCATTGGACCGGCAAACTGCCGCGGCAATCCTTCAACGCCGCAGCTTTGGATGAGCTGACCGATAGCATCGCGCCCATGTATCGCGTGACAAAGGATGCGCGTGGCGGGACGGGCATTATCAAGTCGCAATCATTATGCCCATTTCGAGCCTTTGCCGAGTATCGTTTGAACGCGGCTTTTCCCGATGACGCCTGCTTCGGTTTCGATAGTCTCCAACGCGGTGGTTTTCTCCATAAAGCAATGGAGTTCGTCTGGCAGCCGCTCGGAACCCAGGCGCATCTGCTGTCACTTGCCGAACCTGAACTGCGGCATGTAGTGGACGAAGCTGTTTCGAAAGCAATTGAGCTCACGGGAGGCAGCGAATTCCACCAGCAAACAACGGAGGTCGAGCGTAAACGCGTCGGCGAGCTCTTGTTCGACTGGTTGACTGGCGTGGAAAGCACGCGAACAGAGCCGTTTACAGTAGAGAAGATTGAAGGAGAGCATGTTTTCGAGCTGGGCGGATTGAGACTCCGGCTTCGCATCGATCGCATTGATCGTCTGCAAAATGGGAAGCTTCTCCTGATCGATTACAAGAGCGGTGAGCCGTCGCGTAAGGGCCTGGAAGGAGTGCGTCCCAGCGAGCCGCAACTGCTGGTTTATGCCACCGCGATGGGCAGCGAAGTTGACGGGGTGTTCTTTGGCCAACTGAAGCCCCGGAATTTGAAGGCCGTGGGGTTTTCGCGCGAGCGGCAGTTTCCTGGCCGGGCCATAGGCGTCCTGCGGAACCAATGGGACGACTTTCTGGAGACGTCCCGAGAGAATGTAGAACGCCTGGCGCGCGAGTTTGTCGAGGGCCGTGCAGCCGTGGATCCCACCAAAGACGCCTGTGAGTACTGCCACATTTCGCCATTGTGCCGTGTTCATGAATTGGCCGATTCGGAATACGGCCTGGGATTGGACCAGAACGAATAAAATTCTCCGCATATCCCTTAACGGGATATATAGTTGTGCGCTTTTCCCGCCGATAGAAGTGTTGGCTGCTTATGTCCAACGTTCTTCGGTTTTGGCCGGTACTCCTCCTTTTAGCGATGAGCTTTGGGGCAAGTCCGCTTGTCGCGGATGACCAGTGGAATAGGGTGGCCACGAAGCATTTTGAGATGTACACAACCAACGACGTCGATCGTGCCACTGCCGCGTTGCAGGTCTTTGAGCAGGTCCGTTCCTTCTTTTTGCAGTCGAATCAGGCGGCCAGCGTGCCCGAACTTCCGGTCAAGATTATTGCGTTTCGCTCGGAAGGAGAGTACGCGCGATACCGGTTAAATCCGGGCGCATTCGCCTACTATCTTCACAATTACAAGCACGACTATATCGTGATGCAGGACATAAATCCGGAACATTACCCGGCAGTCATTCACGAGTACACGCACCTGATCGTCCAACACTCGGGGTGGAAACTGCCGCTCTGGTTGAATGAAGGATGGGCGGAGGTCTACTCGTCTCTTCAGCCGCGGGGAAATCAGGTCGTCGTTGGACGTTTCCCGGCAGGGCGTCTGGCCGATCTGCGAGCCGGCGGTCCGTTGAACTTGCAAACTGTCCTGGCGGTGGATCACAACTCGCCTTATTATCAGCAGCTAGACAAAATGAGGATCTTCTACGCTCAATCCTGGGCGCTTTGCCACATGCTCATGCTGTCACCGGCTTACCGACCGAAATTTGCATCGTTCGTAGCGGCTATCTCGGCAGGAAAACCGGCAGCGGATTGTTTCAGTGAGATTTACGGTAAGACTCTCGATCAGGTCCAGTCCGAAGTCATCAGTGATCTAAACTCGGCAACGCCGGAGACAGAGTCGGTTGATGTGCAATTGTCAAAACTCGATTCTCAGCCGGCAATCTCGCCGCTCAGTTCCTTTGACCGCGACCTGGCTTTGTCGGATCTGCTCGGGGCAAGCCGCCAAACGGCAGGGGAGGCTCGCAGCATGCTCACGCAGCTATCCCATGAGAAGCCGAACAATGCTGAAGTGGAAGAATCGCTAGGGTATCTGGCTTGGCAACTGGGCAATGAACAAGAAGCGCAGCTTCACTTCCGACACGCATTTGAGAACGGTTCGAACAACGCCGTGATGTTGTGCGAGTATGCAAGCCTGGTGGAGGCGACAGAGCAGGGGGATCTCGCGGAAGGAAAGGCCGCCCGTTCCGCGCTTCTGAAAGCACTCGATCTCCAACCGGATTACATTGACGCCCGGCTGCAACTCGCACTGATGGAGTTCCGCGCCGGACGTTACGAGTCAGCCTCTACGAATCTCACCTTGATCAAAACAGTAAAACCGGCCCAGGCATATTGCTACTACTCGGCTTTGGCGTATAGCGATTTCCGGCTGGGAAAACTCGAAGAGGCCCGATTGGCGGCCACGTCGGCCCAAGACTATGCGAATAGCCCGGAGAAGCAGCAACACTGTCTGGGGATCTTGGCTCGGTTAGATGCTCAACGAATGCGACCTCAGGCTTAATCGGCCTACTACCAGCCCTATTACCATGAGATAAGAAGTGACTTCCGTAATCCCTATTTCTGTCTCCGACGAGGCGCAACGTAAACAGGCAATCGACCCATCTCGCTCCTTCATCGTTGAGGCCCCGGCCGGTTCAGGCAAAACGAGCCTGTTAGTGCAGCGTTTTCTGCGGTTGTTAAGCGTGGTGGAGCGCCCGGAATCGGTGGTGGCGATGACCTTCACCCGAAAAGCGGCGGCGGAGATGCGGGAACGAGTTCTTGGCGCGATGGAGGCTGCGGAAAGCAACGCTCCGCTCGAAGGTGAATACGAAAACCGTACCCGCGACCTCGCCCAGAGCGCGCTAAGCCGGTCCCAATCCCGAGGCTGGGACCTGTTGACCAATACTGGCCGGTTACAGATCCAAACCATCGACTCATTTTGCTACATGCTGGTTCGCCAGATGCCCCTCACGTCCGGACTGGGAGGTCTTGCGAACGTAGTGGATGACGCCGGCACACTATACCGTCAGGCGGCACGCCGCACCTTAAGCGAGCTTGCCGAGTTTGACGACGCCAGCCGCGGTCTGTTTCGCCGCTTGGCATTGCACTTCGATAACAACATGGAGCGCCTGGAGACGCAAATTACCCGGATGCTCGCAAAGCGGGATCAGTGGCGGGTACGAACCGGTGATTTAGAAGACAGTCTCATCAACGACTTCTGCACGCTCCAGCATCGCGCCCATGACACTCTGCTCCAGGTGTTCGGCGAGAAGGGGCAAGTCGATTTTTCCGAGGTGACAAACGCCGCCATTCGAGCGCTCGGCTCGCCTGAACAGCCGACCGACTTGCTGTACTGGCTGGACTACCGAATCGAGCATTTATTAGTCGACGAGTTCCAGGACACCTCACGGCGGCAATACGAATTGCTGCAGGCCTTGAGCGGGCAATGGTCGGAAGGGGACGGCCACACGTTATTTGTCGTCGGCGATCCCATGCAGAGTATCTACCGGTTTCGGGAAGCGGAGGTCTCGCTGTTTCTGCAATGCTGGGAAGATAAACAGCTTGGATCGGTCCGGTTAAAGCCCTTGCGGCTGACCTCGAATTTTCGTTCCACGCCCGAAATTGTCGATTGGACGCAATCCATATTGGCCCCAATCATGTGTGAAGATGATTTGGCCTATGGGGCTGTCAAGCTTCGTCCAGCGATGGCCGTTCGGGCTCCCTCGGCGCTGATGCCGAAGCTGATCCCCCTTGTGGGTGATAACGGCAGAAACGAAGCCCAGGCAATTCTTGACATCATTCGGCGTGCGCCTGTCAGAAGCGACATCGCCATTCTGGTTCGCAGCCGGCCGCAGGTTGCCACTTTGTTGCCAGTGCTTCGCGAGGCGGGAATCGCCTACGAGGCGATCGATATTGACGGGCTGAAAGAGGAACAGCACATCCTCGACCTGATTTCTCTGACGCGGGCGGTGCTGCATATGGGCGATCGCATCTCCTGGCTGGCTTGTCTTCGTGCGCCCTGGTGTGGTTTGACGGTGGCCGATCTCGCCGCGCTTGCCGAAGGAGAGCCGAAGCGAACGATACTCGATCTTCTTTCCGATCCAGAAAAGATTACTGCGCTGTCTTCCGACGGACGCGTGCGCTCCGTGAGAGCCCAGGAAATTCTCTCGGCTGCGGTCGAGCATCTTGGCCGCTTGCCGCTACGCGAGCTTGTGGAGAAGACGTGGATGGCGCTGGGCGGTCCTGCGGTGTTGAGCCGAAACAATCAGCTTGAGGACGTAGATACTTTTCTTGCCCTGATCGAAGACTGCGAACAGGGCGGCGTCATCCGGGACTTTAGCTTGTTGAACGAGCGCCTGCAATGCTTGTGGGCGAAGCCGGCTAAAGATGTGGATGCGGTTCAGATTTTGACCATTCACAATGCCAAAGGGCTGGAGTTTGGGACGGTCATTCTTCCTAAGCTGGGGGCCAGGACCAGTTCCTCGGAACGCGATCTGCTGATTTGGACAGAGCAAATTGAAGAGGACGGCAGGGTGATTCTGCTGGTGGCGGCCAAGCCCCAATCAGGAGTGGAGAGCCCGGCTTACAAGATGGTCTGCGAGCAGTTGGATAAGAAAGAATCGTACGAGCTGCAGCGCCTGTTCTATGTTGCGGCAACGCGGGCAAAGGACGAACTTTACCTGCTGGGGAATGCGAATCCAAAGAAGAACGGGGAGTTCGGATTCGTCGATAAGAGGACGTTTTTGGGGCTAATATGGGCGAGTGTTATCGATCAGTTTGAAAGCGAGCTGCGCCGGAACCCTGCCGTTGTAGATAAAGCCGATGCACAGGCGGTTCCTGCCCGACAAACGATCCTGCGGCGCTTGCCGGCTACCTGGCGAACGCCCCCGCTGGAACAATCTGTCAGTAGCAGTCCAGCTTATGAGCGAGTGACGGCTTCCTCGAGTAAATTGGCGTACAAATGGGTCAGCGATACCGGCAGGCACGTGGGAACTATCGTGCACGGACTGCTAAAACGCATCTCCATCGATGGACTCAGCGCCTGGAGCGAAGATCGGCTTTCGCGGGCCGAAAGCATAATTAGCGATGAGCTATCGCGACTGGGCGTTAAGCCTTCGGAGCAAGCGGCGGCTCTCGCTCAAGTGACGCGATCGATCGGTAACACGCTAGCCAGCAAGCGAGGACAGTGGATTTTGGCTTCTCATCCCGAAGCACGATCCGAATGGGGTCTGGAAGGACTCATCGGGGATAAGCTTGTCTCGGGAACGGTGGATCGCACGTTTCGAGACGGCAGCGGCCGTCTCTGGATAGTCGATTTTAAAACCAGCGAGCACCAGGGGGCCGGTCTTCAATCATTCCTCAAACGGGAGGAGGCGCGGTACCGCCCACAGCTTCAAAATTACGGAACGCTGGTCTCTCATATGCAGGAAGGGCCCATTAGCCTCGGGTTATATTTTCCATTGCTGGATGCGTGGCGCGAGTGGGAGTTCGCCGAAGAATTCTCCTTTATGGCCTCTCACTACACTGGTGAATAATGGCTACCAAACTCACCGCTAACGTCAAAGCGGGCGGATGCGCGTCCAAGCTGAGTCCCAAAATTCTCGATCGAGCGCTGCAAGCGGTTCCGCGTCCCTTGAACGACAAGGTTTTGGTTGGCTATGATACGGCGGACGACGCAGGCGTCTACGATCTGACGCAAGCGGGCGGGATACCGCTGGCGATGGTACAAACGGTCGATTTTTTCACGCCTATCGTTGACGATCCCTACACCTTCGGTGGTATCGCCGCGGCAAATGCGTTGAGCGACATTTACGCCATGGGCGGCCGTCCGGTAACAGCGCTCACCTTAGTGGTTTATCCACCCAACGGCCCGATTGAGGATCTGCAAGCGATTTTGAAAGGCGGCGCCGACAAGATTCACGAATCGGACAGCGCCATTTTAGGCGGACACAGCATTGCGGAAGACCAGATCAAGTTTGGGTATGCTGTCACCGGATTGGTCGACCCAAGCCGGATTTGGACGAATGCAGGCGCAAAACCGGGAGACACGCTGGTTTTTACCAAACGAATCGGGACCGGCGTTATCTCGACCGCGCTCAAGCAGGGTTTTGCGGAACGAACCCATATCGAAGAGTCGATTGCCCAGATGCTGACGCTAAATCGGAGCATGAGCGAGGCTCTTCATGGATTCGACGTACATGGCTGCACGGATGTGACTGGTTTCGGCTTACTGGGGCATGCCCGGGAGATGGCATTGGCCAGCAATGTCACGCTGGAACTTTCGGTGATCGCCATCCGGTTTTTGCCGGGCGCCATTGAGTACTCGAAGCGAGGCGCGCATTCCGGCGGCTTGAACAATAATCGCGATTTTGTCGAGAGCTGTGTCTTGATGCCGGCGGGTATTTCTCCTGAAATCGAAGCGCTGCTATACGATCCGCAAACTTCGGGAGGGCTGCTGATCTCGCTCAGCGATGCCGATGCCCAGAGACTTTTGGCACAGAGACCCGAAGCCTACGTTATTGGCCGTGTGAAGCCGTACGAAACGAAGCCATTGGAGATAATGCTCTGAATTACGAAACGAACCCGCTAATTATTGCACTGGATGTGGATAGCGCGTCCGAGGCGCTGCAGATTATCGAAAGAATTGGCCCGGCAGCGGACTTTTATAAGGTCGGCATGGAGCTTTACGCCGTAGGCGGGATGGAGTTCGTCGCCCAATTGGGTTCGTTCGGCAAAAAGGTGTTTTTGGACCTGAAGCTCTACGACATTGGCGAGACAGTAAAACGGGCCACAAGACAGATCGTCCACAACAGCGCGGTTGAATTTCTGACGGTCCATGGCAGCCGGACGGTGATGAAGGCGGCGGTGGAGGGTCGTGGTGCGGAACGAACCCAACTTCTTGCGGTGACGGTGCTGACCAGTTTCGATCAGGAGGACTTGGCCGACTTGGGCTATTCTACTCCCATTTCCGAACTGGTGGAGCTGCGGGTAAGGAATGCCGTGGAAAGCGGCATTGACGGCATCGTCTGCTCGCCGTTGGAGGTTTCCCACGTGAGAGCGGTCGGGGGGCCGACGCTGAAACTGGTGACGCCGGGTGTTCGCTCGGCGGGAGCAGCGGTTGGCGACCAAAAGCGTGTCGCTACACCCCAAGAGGCCATCGCAAATGGAGCTGATTATCTGGTGATCGGCCGCCAAGTGACGCGGGCGGCCGATCCCAGAAAGGCATGCGAAGAGGTGCTGGAGGAGATCCGGCCTGCTTTATTTGGTCGTGGCCGAGCGTAAAGCGTTCAGAATGGCCTGACCGTTCGGCGAGCCGAGCCCGGTACAGGCATCCCACCCTTTAGTTGCGCTGAACCCGCCGTTGGTGCCCGATGTGACGTCGTTGAGCGCCTGATGTTGCGCGACGGTCCCATAGAGGGCAGGGTGAAACCAGCCAAGATTTTTGCCTAGTTGTTCGTTCATCAGCGCGATGAGCCCTGCCCATAACGGAGCCACCGCGCTGGTGCCGCCGACTACCATTTCGGTGCCATCCACGAGAACGGTATAGCCGGTAGCCGGGTCAGCGACAGCGCTAATATCGGGAACGCCCCGCCCGGAGGTATTCGCGGTTCCGTGAGGTGCGGGAATATTGCAGCCCGACTGGTAAGCAGGGCGTGAAAAATGGCTGCTCACGCCGCCACCGGTAGCTCCTCCATTCGTTCCGTCGTTCCAGACGGTTTCCGATTGAATTCTGCCATTCGAAGCCAAAAGACTGGTGCCTCCGCAGGCGAGCACCCAGGGGCTGGAAGCCGGGAAATCGGCATGATTCGCGCCGTCGCTCTCGCCATCGGTAGAACCGTTGTCGCCAGCCGCAACACAGACCGAGATGCCAAGCAACGCCGCATCGTGAAAGGCGGCGTTGAACGCGTCCATTGCCTGTGCAGTCCATTGGCTCTCGGCGGCTCCCCAACTGATGGAGATCACCGAGGGTTTACGAGTCCGGTCGTGAATGGCCGCGTTCACGGCCTCCAGGAAACCTTGATCTGTATTTGGCGCGAAGTAAACGGCAAGACGTGCTCCTGGAGCAACTGCTCCTGCGACTTCGATGTCGAGAACTACTTCGCCGTCAGGACCGCCTGCGTCGCCGGTAGGGGCATTATGCGCTCCGCCGACGGATACTGCGGTAACAGAAACGTTCGGGAGGCCAAGCTGTTTCCAATACTGAGTCAGATCCGAGTTCTTATAGCCGCCGCCGAGTTCGATCAGCGCGATTGTTTGGTTCTTGCCAGCGTTAGAAGGAAAGTTATAGATCTGAGTTAACTGGCGTGGACTATATGAGGTGGGGCTTGAGGCGTGGGGATGGATAAGATGGTAACAGGTAGCGACGGGACGGTCATCTAGACCCATAACTGCGGCAATGCTGCCGGCCAGGGAATCCGGGATCTGGATGTTTCCTTGCCGGGTGCGGAATACAGATTGACCGACCTTCCGCATTTCAAGTTCTACCTGGAATGCATTGGAGATATCGCTGTATCGGCCGCGGAGCACGACTGTCCGCGCCGCTGAATTGATCTCGACGACTGAGAGATGATGCTCCGATGCAAAAGTCTCAACCGTCGTAACGGCTGCGGGGTCCGCTCCGTGATCTTCGGCAAAACGGCTATATTCCAGCGTGCGATGAGTTTCGCAAAGCTGAGGTGCGGGATTTCGACGATTGAGTATTACTGTTACTTGAATCGGGTCGTCCGGCATGGGATGGCCGACGTAGGTGGAATTCGGTGGATGCTGGCGTTGGCTGCCACTCACGGGGATAAAAGAAGACATTGGTACTTACTCCTCCGGAGAAAGTAACCTCGAAGACTGGCGGCCCAACCGTTGTGCCCGATTGGAACCGCGCTCATGTCATTGTTATTGAAAGGGATAGCGCCGTCGAGAAAACGCCGGAATTGCTGTGATCCGGCATTCCTGGAGTGATCGTTTTGAAACGGGACTGAAAGAACGACGGTCTGAGTTTAGAAAGCATGACTTCCTCTTATAAAGCGATTGGCTTGATTTTTGCTGTCCTGCTAGGGCTTGCCCTGCCGGGGATTCCCGCCCGCGCCCAAGGGCTGGCGAGTGTTTTGGGCGGCAAGAAGTCCGCGCCTGCAACGACGACGCTGGTGGATCCACTCGGCCGGACATCGCCGCGCAGCTCGATCATGGGCTTTTTGGAAGCCTGCCATAACCAAAATTACGCCAAGGCTGCTCATTATTTGGACCTTCGGCAGATCCCGTCAGACCAACGGGCAACGCAGGGCGCGGAGCTGGCCCGGCAACTAGGCCAAGTTCTCGACCGGGATTCTCAATTCGAAGTCGGGGCACTCAGCAACTTACCCGAAGGTAATCGCTTCAACGGCCAAGCGCCGGATACGGAAACGTTGGACACGTTCCAGACCAATGAACAAGACATTGTTGTGCACCTGCAACGGGTCAGTCTGAAGGATGGGATACAAGCCTGGCTGGTGGCGGCTGACAGCTTGAGGCAGATTCCCGAGCTTGCGGCACTGATTGGGGAATCGCCCATCGAAAAGCGGCTGCCGGCTCCCTTTGTGACGATCCGGTTTCTTGGTACTTCGTTGTGGGTGTGGATCGCGCTTATTCTTCTGGTCCTTATCCTCTCGTTTCTGTCCAAGCTGCTCTCCCGGCTGGTGCTGTTCCTACTTCGCCCGGTTCAGAGGCGGTATGCCAAATCGATTCACGCGCACCGCATGGAGGAGTTTGCCGAGCCGCTGCGATTGCTCCTAGCCGTTATGGTGTTCCGGGCCTGCATGGAGTTTATAGCGCCTTCGGCACTTCTGCGGCTGTATCTGACGCGGGTAGTTGCACTGTTGTTCTTTCTCGCGGCTGCTTCGATTGCCATGCGCATCGTGAACGTGATTTCCGACCAGATTCTTTCCCGTCTGGATGTGCGGCAGCGGGCCATTTCGCTTTCGGTACTGTCGTTGACTGTTCGGTGCATCAAGATCTGTTTATTCGCGTTCGCGGTGTTGTTCATCCTCGAGAGCTGGGGATACAACACCAATGCCATCCTGGCCGGCCTTGGCGTGGGCGGCATCGCGATTGCATTGGCGTCGCAGAAAACGATAGAAAACCTGTTCGGCGGCGTTTCCGTCATCTTCGACAAGCCGGTTTTGGTGGGCGATTTCTGCAACTTCGGCGGGCAGGTAGGGACGATAGAAGACATTGGACTGCGGTCGACCAGAATTCGCACGCTTGACCGGACGGTGGTGACGATCCCCAATTCCACGTTCTCGACCATGACGCTGGAGAACTATTCGAAGCGGGACCGCATGTGGTTTCACCCCACGTTGAGCCTCCGCCGGGGCACGACGGCCGAGGAGCTGCGGCAAGCGATGGAGGCCATCACGAAGGTTCTGAAAGACCATCCTTTGGTGGACCCAACCGATGTTCCGCTGCGGTTTACCAAGATCACTTCGCAGTCCTTCGACTTGGAGATATTCTCTTACGTTTTGACGGCCGATACGAATATCTTTTTGCAAACGCAATCGGAGCTTCTGTTGAAGATTCTTGATGCGATGTCTCAGCTTGGAATTTTGTTCGCCGTTCCAGTGCAGGAAGCAATCGTGACGGCTCATCAACAGCAGGACACGAGCAAATTTTTTCGCGTGGTCGGGGCAGCAAACGGGCAGGGTAGTAGAGAGTAGCGGCCCGGCTCTACCGTTTTGGAAGAAATCCTTTCCGACGCCCTATGCTTTATGTCCTTTGGGTTTCTGCATCTTGGCGCGCTTGCAGATAGGGCAACGGAATTTCCTGTTCCCGTGGTAGACGTGGCCCTTGATTTCCCTCATGGGGATCTTGCAACGCTTACAGGTCACTGTACAACCCTAATTCACTTCAGCCGAGGATCAAACCGGAACGAAGATGATGATCGAAACTCGTGCGGTCTTTCGCTTTTTCGGGCTACCTAAATCGTAGGCGTAGACGAGGACATCTGTATCGAGAAACTCAGGAGCGATCATGAAGGTCCGCGCGTCCAGGTTCCGTAACCAATGCAATAGGGTAGTGTCCTAAAGCTGCATTGAAAGAACTGAGGAGACGCCGGGATCAGCCCAGTAAGGCACGACGCGTTATACCGAAGCTTTCTATGACCCCGAATCGGCAACTTTCCGGTAAACCGAACGTTTCACTCACAACCGCGAGAGCTGTTTCCGAGTGGTGCGTGATCCAGAGGCTATCCGGAAAGCCCGAACATCAGTCAACACTTCGCGACCACAGCGGACCTATCGGTCGCAAGATGAGCTCTGTCCGTATGGCGGACAACCCGAGAGTAAGTGGAGATAAACACATCCGTTTGCGGGTTCTATCGTGAAGCCTCAGGTGACTAATTTTCTGCGGCGCAGACGCCCACTCATTCATTAGAGCTCTCAGCGACGCGCGAGCTGCCTTTGCACTTCGGACGCCGCTGGAGTTGAGAGCCACTGCAACTCCCACATCGCGGCTCGGCTGCAAGGCGACAACCGCGTAGAAGCTTCCGTCACTGCCGTCGTGAGTGCTCGACGGCACGCCGTCTATTTGGCTTACTTCCCAACCCAACGCGTATTGGTCTTGCATGGTCGAGGAGTGCAGGCGCTGGATCGTCTTGGCAGAAAGAAATGCGCTGTCTTCGCCTCTGAGCCCTTTCAAATTCATCTGGAGGAATCTTACATAGTCGCCCAGCGTCATCGCCATACCCCCTGCCGGCAACATATAGGGTATGGGCATTTGTACCACGCCGCCCGGTAGCGCTATGAACCCCCTATCAGTCTCGAAGTGACCCCAAGGCTGGTTTCTGCTTGCCGACAATGGAAATCCGAAAATGGCGTGCATCCCGAGAGGTTCCAACACTTGCGAAGTGACCAAATCCTCCCAACTCGATCCGGTCCTCCGTTCCGCCATCGCGGCGGCGATCGCGAAACCGGCATTCGAATAGAGGCCTTTGGTCCCCGGCGGAACCGCTGGCTTGTGCTTGAGCACCAAGGCAGCGAACCGGGAGCGCTGTTCCATCGCACTGCCGCTCAGCTTAGGCCACGTATTCTTCAGCAATTTTACTGTGACCGTGTCAAACGGCGGAATTCCCCGCGTGATGCATTGTTGTACTCAACTCGGAGAAGGTTTCGAGCGCAGTCGTCCACGACAATTTGCCAGCTTCGACGAGCCGCGCAATCATTGTCGCCGTGATTGCCTTGGTATTCGAGTCAAGATGAAACAAGTCACCCGCTCCGAGCGGCGTACTCTCTCCTTGATGTTTCACACCCGCTGCCGCGATACCAATAACTGTGTCCGACCTGAACACGATGGCGGCCATGCCAACCAGGTGCTGGTTTAGAATTTGTTTCTCTAGTAAGCTCTTGATCTTCGTCGACGGCGCGACGGCTGATCCTGCTTTAGGATCTTGGCCCGACAACGAAGCTAGTAAGACAGCGGCAAGGACAAGAGTTCTTAAGCGACGCAGTTCGCGAATCTCATTTTGCGGCGCTACTTCATCGCCGAATATTCGGTCGGACGCATAAACACCTCATCAACCCGATAGGCCCCGTTTACTTGCTCAATGAGTGGCGCAGCAGCTTTCCTGTAGGGCAGAAAGGCTGGATCGGTATGAAGCGCATTCCAATTTTTCTTCGCGTCCTCCAGACTCGGATGGGCGACAAGGTATACAAATGTGTCTTTCCAGGCGGGATCATCGTTAGGTACCCAATAACCTACAGCGTTCAGGTTGTGCTTGGCCTGTAGCTTTGAAACATCGCGAAAGATGGACTCAAGTTCCACTGCTTTTCCCGGCTTGGCGTGATAGACCATAAGCTCGAAAATATGGTTGGTGTCAGCCCTCACCTCGATGGCCTGCACGAATAGGGCACTAATTAGCGATCCAGCAGCAAAGGAAAGCAGGGCGATTCCCAAGATAGACCACCTTTGAAAACACCACTGCGTGAGTATGGTTGTGAAACGAGTGCGATTCCCATTCATGAGTTGCTTTCCGATGTCCTCATAGTCTTGAATTGACGTGCCCGGATCTCACGTCAGAGTATATCGAAAAGCGGTGTGGGTCGAGACGGTTGCGGACCAACTAGTGTTCGAGCTTTGGTGGCGCAGTTTGCCTGTATTCCTCAATAGGGCGATCAATACATTCTCCTGTCTCCCATCTTGCCCGATTTCGCTGCCTTTCAGTTCGGTCACCGGGTGACGTTATCTAATCAGAAGCTGAACGCACATCCGCCGCATAGATCGCGAGATACGGCGCAGCGCTTACGAGTAGTTCCCGGACGGTCGGCCATTCCGGACACAATGGTGACGTTGTTTCTCGATAGTCCCCGGAAAACAACGTTATCGGGAACTTAACCGACAGCCTCTGTCGAAGCCTGGCAACCTCAACTCACCTTTAGGACACCACCGGAAATAGCTGGGAGGGCGTCAGCCACGTTATAAAATAAAGCTGGTGACAGGGCTCTTGCAAATCGGGATGGCAGCGGTTTTGTTGTTCCTGACCGTTGCCAGTCCGGTAATGGACTGTTTGCGGCCGGGAGCCCCGCTGACGCGCGCCGAGCAAGCGTGCTGCAAAAAAATGGGACCCATGTGCTCATCGAGCGGCATGGCGGCCAAGCACTCATGCTGCCGGACAGTTACTGACGGAAAGCGAGATTCCATTGCGGCCATCAGTAGTGCAAGTCTTGTGGTGTTCGACTTCGGGTCTTCAGTCGCTCCCAATCAGGCGGGAGCAGTCTCCGTTTTATCGGCGGGGAAACGCCTCTCTTTTGTGTCTCCATCGCCGCCACCGCCTAGCCTGAGTTCTCTTCAAATCTTCCGTATCTGACAATTCTTTTTCTTCTTGAGCGCGGGCGTTCGCGCCGGCGCATTCGTGTGTCTGCCAACAAGTTCAGGAGAAGAGAATGAAACTGCATACTGCTGCATGGCGCAGAAAGTTCGTCACCGCTGTATTCGTGTTTTCCGCTTTGCATCGCGGGACACTTGCGGCCCAGGCGATGAATGGAGCAGTCGCGCTGCACGATCTGCTAAAAGAGGCTGCCGAGAATAATCCCGCCATTCGGGCCGCTGCTTTTGGCTATCAGGCTGCCCGCAATATTCCCCAATCCGCCGGGGCGCTTCCCGATACCCACGTTGAAATTCAAAACTTCAGCGTCGGAAGTCCAAAGCCGTTCGCGGGCTATACCAATAGCAACTTCGCTTACATCGGCATCGGCGCTTCCCAGGAGATTCCTTATCCAGGGAAGCGCCGTCTTCGATCCGAAGCGGCGCAGGAGGAGGCCGAAGCGCAAGGTGCCGATGTGGAATCGACGCGACGCGCCGTTTTTGAGCAGATCAAGACCGCTTACTATCAGCTTGGTTATCTTCAGCAGGCGGATGCTGTGCTGCGGCGAGATGGCGACGTGCTTAACGTCGTCGAGAAGGTCGCCGAAGCGCACTACCGGACGGGGCAGGGCAACGAACAGGATGTCCTCAAGGCTCAGTTGCAGAAGACGAAACTCCTACAAGGAACGGCTAGAAATCATCAGGAGGAAGGCCGGCTGCAAGCCCAAATCAAGCAGTGGCTCAACCGCCAACAGATATCCCCGGACATTGTCGCGGAGCCGCTCTCTCGGCGGACGCTCCCGTGGAGCGCGGATCAACTTCAGGCACTGGTCCGGAATCAGAACCCGCAAGTTCGCTCGCAGCAAGAAATGTTGACGAGCGCGGGATCGCAGGTTCGGCTGGCGCGGAAGGAGTTCCGGCCGGATTTCAATATCCAGTACATGTACCAAAACAACGACCGCCAGTATCGCGATTACTACATGCTGACGTTCGGGATCAACCTGCCGAACCGCGGCCGGCGGCGGGCTGAGCTGGCAGAGGCCGAAGCAAAAGAGCAACAGGCAAAGCAGACGGTGCAAGACAAACTTCAACAACAACTTGCCCAGCTTCAAGAAGACTACGTTGTCGCCCAAACTTCCGGCGAGCAGATCGATATTTACAAACAAGGATTGTTGCCGCAAGCGCAAGCTACATTTCAGGCCGCGCTCGCCGGTTACCAAACGAGCCGCCAGGATTTTCAAACGATTCTTGGATCTTTCCTGGATGTGCTCAATTTACAGATCGATTATCAACAACAACTGGCCGACCACGAATCAGCGCTGGCCCGGATCGAAGCTGTTACGGGAGTGACACTGCAATGAGTGCGAACAATCGGAAAAGAATTATTTTTGCCTCACTGGCGGCGATCGTCCTCGTTGCGGCCGTTACCGGTTTTTACTGGCGGCGGGAAAGACCGCAGCCGTCACGTGTTCAACCCGGAAAGAAGGAGGCGGCTCAAAATCAGCAAGCCGCCTCCGCGTCCTCATCGCCCGGTCAGCAGGAGCCGCGCCTCGCTCCCATACAACTCACGCCGCAGCGCATGCAATCGATTGGCGTCACGCTGGGAATGGTCGAGATGAAGGCGTTGAACGACGAAATCCGCGTGGCAGGCAATGTCGATGTGGATGAGCGCCGCATCGCAACCGTCCAGACGCGATTTCCCGGTTGGATTCGCAAGGTCTACGTCGATGCCAATTATCAATATGTGCGCAAAGGACAGCCGCTATTCACCATTTACAGCCCCGACCTGGTCACCACCGAACACGAGTACTTGTTAGCCCGGCAGAATGCCGCCGCGCTCGAAGGCAGTCCCATCTCCGGGGTTGCCTCCGGGGCTGTTTCGTTGTTATCCGCGGCACGCGACCGGCTGGCGCAATGGGAAGTTCCCGAGAACGAACTCGACCAGTTAAAGACGACGGGCAAGGTGATCACTGACGTGACCCTGAACTCCCCGGCTTCGGGCTATGTCACGGAACGGAATGCGCTTCCTAATATGTACGTGCAGCCGGAGACCAAGCTCTATACGATTGCCGATCTCTCCACTGTTTGGGTATATGCGCAGGTGTTTCAAACCGACCTGGGGAAGGTGCGGTCTGGAGAGCCTGCTGCCGTGACGGTGGATGCCTATCCTGGCCGTACGTTTCGCGGACAGGTGGATTTCGTCTACCCGCAAGTGGATGCCAACACGCGGACGGCTCGGGTACGTCTCGTCTTCGCCAATCCACGTCTGAAACTCACTCCCGGCATGTACGTGAATGTTGTCTTGAATGTGCCGCTGGGCAGGCAAATGGTCGTACCTTCCTCGGCTGTTTTTCATTCCGGGATGCGCACGCTTGTCTTTCTGAACCGGGGAGGCGGCCAACTCGAACCTCGTGAAGTCGAAGCGGGTCTAACCGTGGGTGAGGAATCAATCATCCTGAAGGGTCTAAAGAAAGGCGATTCCATCGTCACCTCGTCAAACTTCCTGATCGATTCGGAAAGCCAGCTCCAGGCGGCTTCCAACGCGTTCTCTCCACAACCAATGGCTGGAACTGCTTCGGCGAATGCTCCCACGGAGGCGGCAACGGCGAAGATCGACCTGACGACCGTTCCCGCTCCGCCCAAAAAAGGGAACAATATTTTTCGTGTGAAGGTCGTTGCTTCGGATGGTAAGCCTATCGACGGAGCACAAGTGACGGTCACCTTCTACATGCCTGCGATGCCCGCGATGGGAATGGCTGCGATGCGGACGGTGGCGTCCTGTTCCGGCAAGGGCAACGGGATCTATGAGGGGTCCGGCAATCTCGGTTCAGGCGGCATCTGGCAGGTTACGGTAACGGCGCAAATGAACGCAAAACCGATCGCCAGCAAAGTCTTGACGATCGACGCCGAAGGGGGCATGTGACCCATGATCGGCTACATTATCGAATGGTGCGCGCACAACCGGTTTCTCGTGTTTTCCGGGGTGCTGCTGCTGACCTTGGCGGGCCTCTGGTGTATCCCGCATGTGCCTTTGGATGCGCTGCCGGACATCTCCGACGTGGAGGTGATTATTCATACTCGTTGGGCGGGAGAGCCTCCCAACATCCTTGAAGATCAGGTCACCTATCCTATCGTGACGTCTCTTCTGGCCGCGCCTCGCGTAAAGGGCGTTCGGGCGCAGACCATGTTCGGCGATTCCTATGTCTTCGTCATTTTCCAGGACGGAACCGATCTTTACTGGGCGCGGTCACGCGTTCTGGAATATCTGCAGCAGTTAAAGGGGCAACTTCCCGCGAATGTGAATCCAGAGATCGGTCCCGATGCAACGGGAGCGGGCTGGGTGTTCGAGTATGTCCTGGTGGACCGCACGCACCGGCATAGTCTTGCGGATCTGCGCAGCATTCAGGACTGGCAACTGCGCTATCAACTTGAAACGGTGCCGGGCGTGGCGGAGATTGCATCTATCGGCGGGTTTGTCAAACAATACCAGGTAAAGGTCGATCCCAACAAGTTATGGGCCTACGACATTCCGCTTTCTACGGTGATTGACCGGGTGAAGGCCAGCACGAACGAGGTGGGCGGGCGCTTGCTGGAGTTGAGCGGAGCGCAGTACATGGTGCGCGGGCTTGGTTACATCACATCGCTTGCGGATCTGGAGAACGTTCCCGTCGGGACGAAGAATGGCACGCCCATTCTCATCAAGAATTTGGGAACCGTATCGTTTGGGCCCGACATTCGCGAAGGCATTGCCGAGTGGAACGGTGAAGGCGAAACAGTCGGCGGAATTGTGGTGATGCGGTATGGCATGAATGCGCTCAACGTCATCGAAGGCGTGAAACGAAAGCTTCAGCAGATCCAAAGTTCACTTCCTCGTGGAGTGGAGGTGCTTCCCGCGTATGACCGTTCGGACCTTATCGATCAGTCCATTGACACCTTGCGCCATGACCTTATCGAAGAGGCTATTATCGTTAGCCTGGTCATCATCGTTTTCCTGTTTCACTTCCGATCTGCTCTGATTCCCATCCTGACCTTGCCGATTGCGGTGGTGCTTTCGTTTATTCCGATGTATTACTTCCACGTCACCTCCAACATCATGTCGCTTGGCGGCTTGGCGCTGGCGATTGGCGTCCTGGTGGATGCCGCCATTGTGATGGTGGAGAACGGGTACCGGCACCTGTCAGAAAGGCAGCAAGAAGTTCAGGGGGAGCGCATCTCCGGGCCGGAACGCGGCCGCATTTTGATCGATTCCGCAAAACAGGTGGGACCGGCGCTATTCTTTTCGCTGCTCATCATTGTGGTGTCCTTCCTGCCGGTGTTCTTGCTGGAAGCGCAGGAGGGCCGGTTATTCCGGCCGCTGGCGTGGACCAAAACGCTGGCTGTCGCATGCTCTTCGCTGCTCGCCATCACGCTAGTGCCCGCGTTGATGGTCTTGCTCATTCGCGGCAGAATTCGCCCGGAATCGCGGAATCCGGTCTCCCGCATTACCCAAGCGATCTATCTTCCGGTTTTGCGATTCTGTCTTAGGTACCGCAAGACAACGCTGCTTGTGAATCTGGCGTTTCTCGCGGTCACGTTGCCACTGGCACTACGGCTCGGCAGCCAGTTCATGCCGCCCCTCTATGAGGGCTCGTCTCTTTATATGCCGACATCGCTTCCCGGCATTGGCCCCACGCAATCCACCCAACTGCTGCAAGAACAGGACCGCATCATCCGTTCTTTCCCGGAGGTGGAGAGTGTCTTCGGCGTGGTGGGAAGGTCGAATAGCGCCACCGACAATGCGCCGCTCGATATGTACGACACGACCATCATGTTGACGCCGCGCAGCGGTTGGCCGATGGGAATGACCTATGAGAAGCTGATCGCGCAGATGAATGCGAAGCTGCAGTTTCCCGGCCTGACGAATACCTGGACCATGCCGATCAATAACCGCCTGGATATGGAGCTAACGGGCATTAAGACTCCGGTGGGCATCAAAATTCAGGGACCCTCGCTCGACGGTATTCAAGAGATCGGGGCACAGATCGAGCGGCTGTTGTCGGGGCGGCTGAACGTCAACGATGTTTTTGCCGAGCGCGTTTCGCAGGGGTTCTACATCAATGTGAAGGTCAACCGGCCTGAAGCGGCGCGTTATGGTTTGACCGTTGAAGATGTGCAACGCGCGGTGGAATCCGGAATCGGCGGCCAAAATATTGCCGAGAACATCGAAGGCCGCGAGCGATTTCCCATCAATGTACGGTATCAGCGGGATTTCCGGAACGACCTTCCCGAACTCGGACGCATGCTGATCGGGACTCCCACCGGTGCGCAGATCCCTATTCAGCAAGTAGCGAAAATCTTCTTCTCGCAAGGGCCGGCCATGATTCGCGACGAAGACGGCCAACTGACAGGGTATGTTTACATCGACCTCGGCACGAGCGACTACGGCGGTTTTGTGAAGAACGCTACCGCACTTTTCAACCGGCAGCTAAAGACGCCGCCCGGATACACCTATCAATGGTCCGGGGAGTATGAGTTCGAGCGCCGGGCCAAAGAGCGCCTGAAACTGATCCTACCCGTTGTGTTCTTTATCATCTTCATGCTGCTGTACGTAGTTTTTCACTCGGTAGCGGAGGCCTTCGTTTTAATTTTCCCGACGGTGTACGCGCTTAGCGGAGGGCTACTCCTGCAATGGGGTCTTAAGTACAACTTCAGCGTTGCCGTTGCGGTGGGCTACATCGCTTTGTTCGGGATCGCGGTAGAAACCGGGATTGTCATGGTCGTTTATCTGCATGAGGCGCTTGACCGGAAACTGTCCTCCGGAAGAGAACTAACCAATAAGGATGTGGAAGAAGCAGCCATCGAAGGCGCGGTGAGGCGCCTGCGGCCGAAACTGATGACCGTCTGCGCGGTGCTGGCCAGCTTGATTCCGATACTATGGGCCACCGGCGTCGGTTCCGACGTGATGAAGCCGATTGCCGCGCCCATCGTCGGCGGCATGATCACATCCACGATTCACGTGCTCATCCTGGTACCCATCTTCTTCGTGATGATGAAGGAGCGCGCGCTGCGCCGTGGCACTTTACGTGGTCCGTCCCGGCCCGATCGGTGAGGCGTACCGTCTACTCCTGCTGAAAAATCAGGAAAATCCGATGCGCGCTTTATCTCTCTGATTGCACTCTGGTTGTATTGGACGCCTTTACACCAGGCGAGGAGAGTAGAAATTGAGCACCATCGCAATCCATGAGACGGGAGCCAGGAACAGCTCCGCTACGAAGGCAGATAAGTACCTTTCTTTTTATCTGGCCAAGGAAGAGTTCGCCATTTCGGTTTCCTCGGTGAGGGAGATCATCGGCATTCAGGAAATTACTCATGTTCCGCAGATGCCCACCTACGTGGAGGGCGTCCTTAACCTGCGCGGTAAAGTGATTCCGGTCATCAACATGCGCCGGAAATGCGGGCTGCCCGATGTGGAGCACGGACCGCAGGCCTGCATTGTTGTCGTCCAGATCAAAGGGGACACTGGAACATTGCCGATGGGCGTGGTTGTGGATGGAGTGTCGGAAGTGGCCAATGTTGCTTCCAGCGACATCGAGGCCATGCCTGAATTTGGCGGCGGCGAAAAGCATCCTTACCTGATGGGTGTCGCGAAGCTGAAAGGCCGGGTAAAAATCCTGATCGACATTAACCTCCTGCTGAGTAACCGCGAGATTTTGTCGCTGCCTGTTTCCTAGCATCAACGGGTTTTGGACAGAGCAAGAAATCGACCAGGAAAACCAAATGAAAAATTGGACCATCGGAAAAAGAATATTGACCACCTGCGCCGTTTTGGTCGCTTTAGCGGGCGCGACCGGAACGGTTGGCATCTTGGGAATCCATAAGGTTGGAGCAGAACTGAACAGCTTAGCGACCGACTCGATGCCCGGCGTGCTGGATCTGGCCAGAGTGGAAGCCGCTGCGCTTGAGATTCGAGGGTCTTCTCACTTATTGGCATTGCCGGGGTTGACAAGCTACAAGGCGCGGCAATTGGCTCGTGTTGGAGAACTGGAAAAGGAAATTCCGGCAATATTGCAGGACTACAGTCAATTCGCATTCTCAGAAGAGCGCCCCCTTTACGAGAAGGCGAAGGGCTCGAGTGATGCGTTCCTAACCACATGCGCTAAGTACCGGCAGCTCATCAATGACGGAAAGCTGCAAGAGGCATCCGATTTTTGGCAGCAGTCTGGAATCGCCAAATGGAGTGCGCTGAAACGCAATTTGGATGCCGAGATCGAGTTCAACAAACAGGGAGCCAAAGCGCACATAAGGGCAGGGATTTCCGCATCGAATACGGCAACTTTGCTGACCGGGTGTTTGCTGGCGTTGGCTGTTGGGGTTGGTTGTCTATTCGGAATTCTTACAACTGCTAATGTGAGCCGTGCATTGCGCAGATCGGCCGATGAACTGCGGTCGAGTGCGGAGCACATCGTGACTGCGGCCACACAGGTCGCGGCTGCGAGCGAGCAGTTGGCGCAGGGTGCCAATGAGCAGTCCGCGTCCTTGGAAGAGACTTCTGCTTCAAGCCAGCAGGTAACGGCAATGACGCAGCAGAATGCCGAAAACTCAGGCGCGGCGGCCACTCTTATGGTTCACGTGGACGATAACGTCAGCCAAGCTAATGCCAAATTGGAGCAGTTGGTAATCAGCATGGGTGAGATCAGCGGCTCCAGCGAACGTATTGCCAAGATCATAAAGGTTATCGACGAGATTGCATTCCAGACCAACATTCTTGCACTGAATGCAGCCGTGGAGGCAGCCCGCGCGGGCGAAGCGGGGATGGGTTTTGCGGTTGTGGCCGACGAAGTTCGTAATCTTGCCCAACGCTGTGCTGAAGCGGCCAAAAACACGACCTTGCTGATCGAGGAGTCGGTTGCAAATGCACAGTCGGGAAGCAACCGGTTGACCAGCGTGGCTGAAGCGATCCGGGGTATTACGGAGAATGCCGCGCAAGTAAAGATCCTGGTCGACGAAGTGAAGCATGGAGGAAAGGAGCAGGCTCATGGCATGGCTCGGATCTCCGCGGCGTTGACGCAAATGGAAACCATGACGCAGCAAACTGCTGCTGGCGCCGAAGAAGGAGCCTCTGCCAGTCAAGAACTGAAGGCCCAGGCCGATTCGATGCAGGAAGTGGTGATCGTTCTGGAAGCCCTGGTTTCAAGCAGCAACGTAAAACGCCGCTCGCGGAACCTGACGCGGCCGGCACTGCGGAAATTCCCGGCTCAAGCGACGTCAAAGCAGGGTTTACTTTCTTTGCAACGGGCCGTAGGAACAAGTCGAAGGCCGAAGACCCAGGAACCGAGCCAACTCGTCACGGTAGGCAAGGACGAGTTTATATTCCCGCTGGACGACGCAGAATTCCGAGAATTTTGATCGACATCCCTCATTTGTAAAGATCCGTCATGACGACAGCATCCTTAACTCAAGACATTCAAGACCTCTCGATGGATGTACTGCTTGCGAATAGCGGTACCGAGGGCGAATCACTTGCAACGGCACTACAGAAATTGGCCGCTTTTGTCGAGCACGCGGCCGGAGCGGGAGCGAGCGCTGCCGCCGCAAGTGCCGCCAAGCTTTTAACCTTCGTGAATGCTGCGCAAAGCGATGCTGGCTCTGCAGATGCCATAACGGTCCTTCTGGAAGGACTGAAGGGATTGGAAGGCGATCTGGCGCAAGCGGGAGTTGCGGCTTCGAAGGACACCGGACAAGCCCAACAGAAGCCCGCGGACGAGTTGTCGCTGGCTGATGACCCGGAACTGCTGCAGGACTTTGTTTTGGAGGCGCGAGAACATCTGGGCGTTATGGAAACCCAACTGCTGGTGCTGGAACAGAACCCAAACGATCCCGAGCCCACCCACGCTTGTTTTCGTGCGATCCATACCATCAAGGGAGTAGCCGGATTTCTTGAATTGAATGTCATCAGGGAAGTGGCGCATGAAGGAGAAACGCTTCTCGATGAACTGCGTAACAGCCGTCTTGCCGTGACGCCGGCTTTGATTGACATCCTGTTACAAACGGCGGACTTCCTGCAAGGAGAGGTGGGCGCCATCGCCGCTTCGCTGGCAGGTGCTCCTAAGGAGACGCATGGTTCTCCGGTCGCTCTGCTTGAGCGCCTTCGGAACGCAGGCCTGCCGACTTCCATTGAAGTACTACCAACTAAAATCGTCGAAGTTTCCGCTCCAGATCCGGCGGCCACTCTCGTCGAAATGCCGCTGCCTCAAATACAGGTGAAGCTCACCGCGGTGGAGACCGTGATACCGCAGGAACCCACAGCCTCCGATGCGCCTGTTGTGCAAAAGCAGCCGGGCACACCGCGTCAGGCGAATGCGTCTAGCGGACGCACGGTGAAGGTTGACATGGAAAAGCTCGATTATCTTGCCGACATGGTGGGTGAGTTGGTCGTGACGCAGTCCATGCTGCGGCCGGAAGGCGCCGGGCGAGCCTCGGCCGATACGCCCCTGTTACGAAATCTGGTGCAGTTGGCACGCATCACAGCCGAGGTCCAGAAGACCGCCATGAGCATGCGCATGGTTCCCATTGGGCAGATGTTTCAGCGCCTTTCCCGGCTGGTGCGGGACGTGTCCCGCCAAGTTGGAAAATCAGTGGAGTTGGACCTGGTTGGAGAAGACATCGAACTGGATCGCAGCATCGTGGAAGAGTTGGGGGATCCACTTCTGCACATGGTGCGAAACTCCATTGACCACGGGATCGAAACACCTGAGCAACGGAAAGAGTTAGGGAAAAACCCGAGCGGAAGAATTTTGCTGAAAGCCAAGCATGATGCTGGCCAAGTGCAAATCGAAATCTCAGACGATGGACGAGGTTTGGATCGAGGCAAAATTCTCGCAAAGGCACGCCAGCGCGGATTGATTGGCCCAAACGCATCGTTGAGCGATACGGAGACTCTGAACCTCATTTTTGAGCCGGGCTTTTCGACGGCTGAAAAGGTAACGGATCTGTCGGGCCGGGGCGTGGGCATGGACGTCGTCCGTAAGCAGATCCAGAAGTTGCGCGGACGGGTCGACGTTCGATCCACTCCAGGCCAAGGGAGCACATTCGTCCTGCGCCTTCCGCTCACACTGGCCATTATTGACGGCCTGGTGATCGGGATCGGTACGGAGCGCTTTATCGTTCCGATTGCGGCCGTGAAGGAGGTGCTGCGGCCGAGGGAGGACATGATTTTCACCGTCGAAGCTCGGAAAGAAATGGCGATGGTCAGAGATAGTCTGCTGCCGTTAATACGTCTTCACCGGTGGCTTGGCCTTCAGCCGAAGTCGGACAAATTGTCGGACGGCATTCTCATCGTCGTCGAGAGCCACGGGAAGTCCTACTGTCTTGCCGTGGACGAATTACTAGGAAAACAGGAAGTTGTGATCAAGACTCTTGGCGAGCTGATGCAAAATATCCCGGGTATCGCCGGAGGAGCGATTTTGGGAGATGGACGGATTGGACTGATCCTCGATCCCGACGCGATCGCCGGGAGATCGGCTCGTGACTAGCAGCAGCGCATTGGCCGACCTCAGCAGCGGCCCGCTTCGGCCCCTGCAGAACGAAGAGTTTCAGCGCTTTAAACATTTGCTTTACGAGAGCTTCGGCATCGATCTACGGCAGGGAAAGCAGGAATTAGTCGCGGCGCGGTTGGGAAAAAAGATTCGCGAACTCGGATTTCGCACCTATTCACAGTATTTCGACTACGTGACGAACCAGCGCGAAGGTAACGCGTTGCCGGATATGGTGGATCTTCTAACGACGAACCATACCGCCTTTTTTCGAGAGCCCGCTCACTTCGATCTGTTTCGGCGAATTCTCTCTCAGCTCAAATCTCAACGGGAGCAGATCAGGGTATGGTGCGCCGCATCGTCTTCCGGCGAAGAACCGTATTCGATCGCGATGACGGTGCTCGAGGAGATGGCTGCTGGACGAATGGCGATTACCGCGACCGATCTTTCAACGCGCGTTTTGAAAACTGCACAGGCGGGAGTGTACGCTGCCGACCGTGTCACTGGCGTTCCGACGGAACTGCTGCGGAAGTATTTTCTGCGGGGAGAAGGCAAGGCCAGCGGCTTTTTCCGCGTGAAGTCCAGTGTCGCAAGTCATGTTGCTTTCGACCGCTTAAATCTAGTTGAGCCGTATTCTCACCCTACTCTCTTCTCGATGATCTGGTGCCGGAACGTGATGATCTACTTTGACAAGCCTACTCAATCGCGCGTGGTAAACCGGCTGTCCGAGTGGCTGGAACCCGGTGGTTACCTGTTCATCGGTCACTCGGAAGCCTTGAACGGCGTGTCGCACTCCTTGAAATACGTCCAGCCGGCTGTTTACCGGAAACCGTAATTTTCTATGGGCTTGCTCGTGATTGGGATTGGAGACTGCCGCGTAAGCGGTGAGAACTCTGATGAATTGGTGACCTACGCCTTAGGTTCGTGCATCGGCGTCGCCGTCCATGATCCGGTCGCGCAGGTGGGCGGCCTGCTCCATTTCCTGCTGCCGAACTCCAGCTTGGACCGGGCGAAGGCTGAAGCGAACCCGTTTCTGTTCGCCGACTCCGGTATTCCTCTCCTGTTCCATCGGGCCTACGCGCAGGGTGCCCGGAAAGAAAGATTGATTACGCGTGTCGCGGGAGGATCGCAGATGAGCATCGCCGGCGGAATCTGGAACGTGGGCGAAAAGAATACGACCGCCGCACGGCAGATACTATCTCGCGCGGGAGTGCGCATTCAAAGCGAAGCGGTGGGCGGTAAATCGGCGCGGACCGTTCGTCTCAATGTAAAAACAGGTGAGATGAGCATCACGGAAGTGAGCGGGAACAGCAAGAAAACGTTTCTCGCGTGCATGGGAAGCGGCGATGAAAAGCGATAAACCCATCCGGGTGCTTGTGGTAGACGACTCGGCAATCGTTCGCAAGATACTAGTCGACGCCCTCACCGGGGAACGCGACATAGAAGTCGTGGGAACAGCCTCCGATCCTTATTTCGCACGTGACAAGATTGTGGCCTTACGCCCTGACGTCCTGACGCTTGACATCGAAATGCCGCGAATGGACGGGCTTACATTTTTAAAGAAGCTGATGCAGTATCACCCGATGCCGGTGATCATCATCAGTTCGCTGGCGCAATCGTCCTGTCATGCGGCACTAGAAGCTCTCCGGCTAGGGGCGGTGGAGGCAATCGCAAAACCCGCGGGTCCTTATTCGGTGGGAGATCTGCGGCAAACGCTCGCCAATAAGGTTCGAGCTGCCGCCGCCTCGTTTCCCGGTAAGCTGGCTGCTGTCGCGTCTTCGCTGTCCGCCGCTACAGATGCCAGGCCACTCGTTGCAAAGCCTGCGCCTACTGCTCTGCCAAGTTCACGCCTGATCGCGATCGGTGCTTCCACCGGGGGAGTCTCCGCCTTGCAGCATGTATTGACGGAGCTGCCGGAGGACTTGCCGGGTATCGTCATCACGCAACATATCCCGGAGAACTTCTCTCGCGCGTTTGCCACCCGGCTGGACAAGCTGTGCCGCTTGACGGTAAAAGAGGCCGAAGATGGCGATACCGTTTTACGCGGACATGCTTATATTGCTCCAGGCAACAGGCATTTAGTCGTCCAAAAATCTTCGCGGGGATACGTCCTTTCGATCAAGGACGGTCCGCAGGTCTGTTATCAACGGCCCTCGGTGGATGTGCTCTTCCATTCGGTGGCGCAAGCCGCTGGAGCTTCGGCTGTCGGCGTCTTATTAACCGGCATGGGTGCCGATGGCGCGAGCGGGCTCCTGGCGATGAGAAAAACTGGGGCACACACGATCGCTCAGGATGAAGCCAGTTGTGTGGTGTTCGGCATGCCGAAAGAGGCAATCTCCCGAGGCGCGGCGGTCGAAGTAAAAAGTCTGACCGACGTCGGGACCGCGATTCAGGCAGCTCTTGTTTCCCGGCGGTAACATCGACGGCCGAAAACCATTTACTCCGGACTCTTGCGCTCCGTCTTGACCTGAAACGCCCGTTTATTGCCGGCTGTAACGACGTGGCCCGCGAACTTGTGCATGCCGTTGACTTGGAGATCGACTTCTTTTCCCAGCGGATAATCGAAGCTCAAGACATCTCCGGCCTCGAGATTCATCAGATTCCGCAGCAGCATTTGTGGACCGTTCAGGCGAACATCGAGTTTCGTCTGGGCGCCCCTGATCAACTGGAGCATTCGCGTTTGTTCCTCCTCGCTTGCCTGAGGCCGATGCCCTTTTTGCTGCTCTTTCTGGCGCAGCATCTTGATGATGATCGAGGGGATAAAAATATTCATCAAGCCGTTATGCTCGCCGACCCTCAATTCCATGCTCACGGCAATCATGGCTTCGTTCGGAGGAAAATATTGGAATACCTGCGCGCCATTTTTGTATTCGTCGGCTAAAAACTCGATCGGTGCGACCGGATGCCAGGCCATCCTCAAATCCTGCAACGCGATGCGCCAGATGCCATCGAGAATACTTCGCTCGATCTGCGTCGCTTCGCGCTCGACGAGCGCCCCCCTGCTGCTGGTTCCGCCGAGCAGCATTTCAATCAGCGGAAATACGATCGTATGACTGGTTTCCAGAAAGGCCTTGCCTTTATAGGGAGTGATGTCCAGCGAGAGAACGCACGTGGGAAAGGTTAGCGAGCCGACGATCTCTGAAAAAGAAAGCTGTTCGACCGAAATTAAGTTCACCACCACCGAAGCACGTAGATAGGCCGAGAGGCTGGAGGCAAAACCGCGCACAAAGTTTTCATGGAGCGAATGGATCGACCGTAATTGATCCTTGGCAATTCGGTCGGGGCGGCGGAAGTCGTAAGGAATAGCGCGTTTGGTAGGATCGTCCCGTTTCTCACCGTCCTTGAGGCTCTTGAATACGCGGTCGATCTCATCTTGCGAGAGAACTTGGTCAGACATAGGAAGCTGAAATCAATCTTCTAAAGAATCGTGCCGATCTTGTAAATAAATCTTGCCATGGGGCGTAAATTCTCCGCGACGGGTCGATAAGAAACAACAGTACCGCGTACTTAACCTCATGGCTCTTAACGTTCTAATCGTAGATGATTCCGCTGCCATCCGCAAAATTTTGCAGCGTGTGCTCCGTCAGACTGAGGTTCCGTTAGGAGAAATCCTGGAAGCGGGAGACGGCGTGGAGGCACTCGACCTGATGAAAACGCAGAATGTCGGGCTCGTTTTGTCCGACGTGAATATGCCCAATATGGACGGACTTCAACTGCTGGCGGAGATTAAGGGAAACGAAAAACTGAAATCCGTTCCCGTGGTGATGATCACGACCGAAGGATCGCAGAACAAGGTGCTGGAAGCACTGAATCTCGGTGCGTCCGGTTATGTTCGTAAGCCATTCACGGCTGAACAGATCAAAGAAAAATTAGTAGGCGTGGTTTAAAAAGGAGCGGGCATGACTGAAACTGCTGTGCCGGATGTTTTAAAGAAGAATGCAAGACTGCTGGAGGTTGTTCAAAGCACCGCCTCCAATGTGTTTGCCACCATGTTGGGGCTGACGGTCACTCCGCGGGAGGTGTATGTCGAGAAGCATGGGACGGTGAGCAACGCCGGTCTGGTCGCCATGGTAGGCATGGCCGGTCCTGTTAGCGGCAGCGGTTGCTTGTGCCTGAGTAAGGCGTTCGGCTGTTTCGTGGCCTCACGATTCTTGATGGCGGAGTACCAGGAAGTCGACGATGAGGTTCTGGACGCGGTCGCGGAGGTCACCAACATGGTCATTGGCGGGCTGAAAACCGCGCTGGAAGAAGACCTTGGCCCAATGGGGCTGAGCATTCCCACCATTGTCTTCGGCGAGAACTATATCACCCGCAGTCCGAGTCTTGGAGAACGAATGGTCCTTTCGTTTACATGCCATGACGACGGAATCGACGAACGGTTCACGATCCTGGTTTGCTTGATTTCGGAAAATCAGAACCGGTCTTACCTGCGTGAGCTAGCCGAATTTCACGCGCATCTGACTTAATCGCTCTTCCATCCGCATAACTCGCTTTGGTTGCCGTCAAGGCGTAGAGCATCGAGAAGCGCGCCGGCAACCGGATCGAATTTTGGTGTTGTGACAATGCACGATGTGCCCTGCTTCAGCAGCTCTTCATAGTGGCGACGCAGCGGGGTGCTTGCAAAGACTCCGCCGATGCAGGCGACTTGCGCCCGTTCCTGTTCCCGGAATAGTGTCCGGTAAACACCTTCGGTGTACCGGACAAGCTCGGTCGCGGCGGATTTTAGGATATTGAGGGCCGCTCGATCGCCCGCTTGCGCCGCCTCCGTCAGCAATGGGGCGAACGAAGCAAAGGTGGTTCGGGTGTAGCTTCCCCCATAGAAAGCATGCAGCAACGTGTTTATGCTTGCGGCTCCCGTCCTCTTAAGTAGGACGCCTTTCAATGCCGTGGGATCGCCCCAGCCTTCCTCGTAAGCCAGCGCCGCCCGCAGTGCGCGTCGGACTAAATCAAAACCGCCGCCCTCGTCACCAAAGATGTAGCCCCATCCGCCAGCCCGGCTTGTTTCACCGCGAGCATTGCGGCCAAACGCCATCGATCCAGTGCCCGCGATGATAATGATGCCCGGTCCGCCTCCGGTCGCCCCAGAAAGGGCGATCTCGGCATCGTGCGTAATTTTATAGCGCTCACTCTGGATGAGTTCCCGCGAATAGGCGTCTTTATCCTCCGCGCCGCCGCTGAATCCCAGGCACACTGACGCAAAACTCACGGTCGCACTGTCGAGCCCAGCTTGCAGGCAGGCCTGCCCGATACAATCGTCAACCGCAGAGCGAAATTTTTCACGGCCTTCCGCCGCCGCCACGTGATTACAAGGCCCTCCCGCGCCATATCCGATCACTTGCCCCGACTCATTGGCGATCAGGGCCGTCGTGCTTGACTGGCCACCATCAATACCGAGATAGAACCTGCTCATCGCGAAAACGCATAAACGGAACAGTTCGTCACGCAAGCACCTTGTCTTGGGCGTAACAAATGGAATCGAGCGGACAAGAACCACAGCGCGGCTTTCTCGCGATGCAGATCTGCCGGCCGAAATGGATCACCTGGTGGGAGAACAAGATCCAACGGTCTTGCGGAACCGCCTTCATCAGATCCTGCTCGATCTTCACGGGGTCTGTCTTTTTCGTGAGATCCAGCCGCTGCGTGATGCGCTGTACATGTGTATCTACCACTATCCCGGACGCAACGCCATACGCGGTCCCTAGCACCACATTCGCGGTTTTGCGCGCGGCCCCCGGAACCGAAAGCAATTCATCGAGCGTCTGCGGCACGCTTCCTCCGAATTCGGCCTTCACCTTCTTGGCGGCGCCGATGATGGACCGCGCCTTGTTGTTGAAAAAGCCACAGGAGCGAATCTCCTGCGCCAGCTCTTCTTGCGACACGTTCGCGAAATCCTCGACTGTTGGGAATTTGCTGAAGAGCTCCGGCGTTACCTTGTTCACCCGTTCATCAGTGCATTGCGCTGACAAAATCGTGGCCACTAAAAGCTGCCACGCGTTCTCGTGGAGTAAAGCGCAGGTCGCCTTTGGAAAAAGCTTATCGAGCTCTTCAAAGATGTGTCCGAGCCGCGCTTTCCGCTCTGCCGCGTTCTTGGGCTTGGGAACCTTCTTCGGTGGAGTGACTGGATGAAGAGGTGTAACGCGGGCTGCTTCCATAGCTACGATCGCGCGCTGCTTTCCAGGAAATCACGCAGACGGCAGCTTCGGCTGGGGTGACGAAGTTTGCGCAGCGCCTTGGCCTCGATTTGGCGAATCCGCTCTCGCGTCACCGCAAAATTCTGTCCAACTTCTTCCAGCGTATGTTCGCTGCCGTCCTGTAATCCGAACCGCATTTTGACGATCTTTTCTTCCCGCGGGCTCAGCGTCTTTAGTACCTCCGCGGTCTGCTCGCGAAGATGCAAATTAAGCATCGCCTCGGAGGGAGACTTCATCCGGCTATCCACAATGAAGTCGCCTAGACTGGACTCTTCTTCCTCACCGACGGGCGTCTGTAGCGAAACAGGCTCCTGCGCTACTCGAAGAATGCGACGGATTTTGCTGGGCGTCAGTTCCATGCGTTCGGCCAGTTCCTCCATGGTCGCCTCGCGGCCGAGTTCTTGCAGCAGGATGCGCTGCAAACGAACCAGTTTGTTGATCGTTTCGATCATGTGTACTGGAACGCGAATAGTGCGCGCCTGGTCGGCGATGGCTCTGGTGACGGCTTGCCGAACCCACCACGTAGCATAAGTGGAAAATTTGTATCCCCGCTTGTAGTCGAACTTTTCTACCGCCCGCATCAACCCGATGTTGCCCTCTTGAATCAGATCGAGGAACTGCAGCCCGCGGTTCGTGTAGTGCTTTGCGACCGAGACTACCAGGCGCAGGTTTGCCTCAATCAGTTTTTTCTTCGCCGCGTCAGCTTCGCGTTCGCCCCGCGTCACGATGGCAAAAGTTCGGAACAACTCATTCACGCCCACGCCCGATTGCTCCTCGATGGCGTGAATCTGCGCAGCGAGCTCTTTCAATTCCTTCCGCGCCGCGCCGGAATCCGGCAGCAGAGTCTGCTGCAACTTGCGCTCTAAACGGGCCATCTCCGTTTGCAGGGAACTCACTTGCTCATTGATGTTCCGCAGAAACCCGATCAGCGAGAGGACGTAATGACGCGAAAAAGGTAGAGCACGAATGCGCCGCGATACTGCAATGGAGGCACGCGCATACTCGTAGCGAAGTTTCCGCTGCTGTTTTGCCCTGGCGTTGGGAGGAGCGGCAATCCACTTGTGTTCTGCTTGCCGTGCCCTGTTATAGAGCTTCTCAGTTTCGCGCACCGCGACGAGAAATTCCCTTTGTACCGCCTCGGCAGTGCCGCCCGATTCATTCATTGTGATGGGATCTGGCGCTTGCACCACATCGAGAATCGGCGTAGCTCCACGCTCAATTTGTCGGGCTGTCTCGAAGAGTACGTGAGCGATCAATCGGGAGCGCGAAAGAGCCTTAGACGCCGCGTTTTGGCCGCGTTCAATCTGCTTGGCAAGTTCGATTTCACCGTCACGTGTCAGCAGCGCGACCATTCCCATTTCGCGCAAGTAAAGGCGGACCGCATCATTATGCTTATCGAGCGCGCCAGGAGACAGGTCCAGCTCTGAAAGTTCCTCGTCCTGCTCGTCTTCTTTTTTGCCGAAGTCTTCCGATGGTTCGAGCAGGTCAACCGGCGAACTTTCGACTTCCGCAAAAAGTGCGTTCAGATCGCTCTCGCTTGTTTGCTCGCCGTGAGGGGTGCTCCTCACGTGATCGTAGAGCCGAAAGCCCTTGTCGTTGCTCTCTTGCATGAACCGCCTTTAAACCTGCCGCGATACACGGGAAACCGTTACTGAGCGACTAACCAATAGCTCCAGGATGAGTACGTACAGCTTCTCGACTCCCCATAGTACAACAACGCTATGCATTGTAGAGCTAACGTTTCCCCCCACGAAGTTGTTCCATTATTTGCAGCGCTTCTTCCAGTTTTCCTTCCGCTTCCAACTGCTTGATTTTTCGTTTTAGATCGCTGCGGGCGGACTCCGCGGACTTCGTCTCTAGTGCCTGCAAGCAGTGGAGCGCTTGTTGCGCAGCCGACTCCTCTCCCATTCCTAAATCGGAAAAACTGAGGTCCATCAGAATACGCTGTAAACGGCCATCAAGGCGGCGGGAGAGTGCATCAAGAGAGAATGTAACGCCTTCGGACTCCAGCGCCATCGCTGCCTCGAAAATGGTCTTCAGCTCTAGTTGCTGCAAAATGCCGGGGCTTCGAAGATAATGTTGGATCGCGGCCCGCGCGTTCTCATCCATCAGCAGACAGGCAAGCAGAAGCTTTTCATTGGGCGGGATCGCCGATGGCAGTGATGCGGGCTTGGAGACGGTCTGCGGTAACGAAGTTCTTCGGAACTGTTCCCGGATCACATCCCGGTCTACTCCCAGCCTCTCTGCGATTTCACTTGCGATCGCGGCCCGTTCAATTCGATCGGTCACCTGCTGAATGGATGGCAGCAAAAAAGTGAAGGCGTCCGATCGGCCTTCCGCGCTACGCATGTCGAACTTCGTGCGTGTCCGGTCGGCGAGCCAGTGAAAGTAGGAGCTTGCGGATTCCAGCTTCTCGCGGTAAGCGTCGGCTCCCTGCTGTTTCACGTACTCGTCTGGGTCGAGGCCGTTTGGAAGCTCCAGCACCTTCACCCGCAAACCCTCCGCGAGCAACATGCCGATGTACTTTTCCGTGGAGCGCACTCCCGCAGTATCGGGATCGAAGTTCAAAACCACCTGCCCTTTGTTGGCCCGTTGCTGGCAAACCTGCCGCTTCATGGCGCGTACTTGTTCGTTCGTCAGTGACGTTCCGCAACTGGCCACAACCTCCCGCACTCCCGATGAGTAAACGCCGATCGCATCCATGTAACCTTCCACCAGAATCATGCGTTCTTGCTTTCTGGCGTCCGATTTTGCGCGATGGAGATTGTAAAGCACCAGCGACTTTTTGTAGATTTTTGTTTCGGGCGAATTGAGATATTTCGGCTCATCATTCGCGCGCAGCGCCCGGCCGCCAAATGCGATCACCTTGCCCGACTCATTGTGAATCGGAAACATCAAACGGCCCCGAAACCGGTCGTAGTAACCGTTGCCCTCCGTCCGCTTTCCAACAAGCCCTGACTCCTCGATCGCAGAGGTCCCGAACTTTTGCAGACGCTGGACCAACTGCTGACCGGATGTATCCGATAAACCTAAGCGAAACTCATCAAGCGCCGCGTTTGCAATGCCGCGCGACTCCAGGTAACGCCGCGCCTCCTCCCCCCCGCGTCCCCGCAGGTTGTCTTGGAAAGTCTGCGCCGCGACCTCGTGCATGTCGAAGATCGCCTCGCGCCGCTGTGCTTCGGGATCATCGGAGCGATGCCGCTCCGGCATGGCAATCCCGTATCGTTCGGCAAGCAGCTTCAACACTTCTGGAAAGGTGAGGCTTTCCACTTCCATCACAAAGTTGAAAACGTCGCCGCTCGCATCGCATCCGAAACACTTATAGAATTGATTCACTCCGTGCACATGAAACGAAGGAGTTTTTTCAGAGTGGAAGGGGCATAAGCCGAGATATTTCGCGCCAGCTCCGGAGCGTTTCAAAGGCACGTACTGGCCAACAACCTCAACAATGTTGAGCTGACCTTTTAACTGTTCAGCAAAATTCATCGACTAGGGAAACTTGGGGGGAGGAAATTCCAGAGTACCAACTGCCTCACCAGCGGCCCCGAATACACTGGGAGCGTTAAGAATCCATGGCTTTAAATGAATATGCCCGCAAGCGGCGCTTTGATAAAACGCCGGAGCCTCCGCCGGACGAGCTTGGCCGGGCGAGCGGCGAACGTGGCGGCTTCTTCTGCGTGCAGCGGCATGATGCTTCCCACCTGCACTACGACTTCCGCTTGGAAGTGAACGGCGTCCTGGTGAGTTGGGCCGTGCCGAAAGGCCCCAGTCTCGACCCCGCGCGCAAAGCGCTTGCTATGAAGGTGGAAGACCATCCGCTCGACTACGGAACGTTTGAAGGAAACATTCCGGAGAATAACTATGGCGCTGGCAGCGTCATGCTGTGGGACAAGGGCAGCTACGATGTGCTCGGCGATACCGCTGCTTCCGCCCAAATCACTCGCGGCGACTTCAAATTCGAACTTCACGGAGCAAAGCTGAATGGCGCTTTTGCGATTGTCCGCATGAAACGGGGGCAGAAGGGCAACGAATGGCTGCTGATCAAAAAGCCGGACGAGTTTGCTGTGCCCTCGTACGATATCAACGAATTTGCCTGGAGTATCGCCACAAAGCGGACGCAGGAGGAAATCGCAAAGGGCGTGCCATCCATCAGCGCGGCAGATCTGAAGGGCGCTCGCAAAGCCGCCTTGCCCGCGAAGCCTGAGGCCATGCTGGCCACAGCAGTCACGAAGCCGCCTGCGGGATCGCGATGGTTCTATGAAATAAAGTGGGACGGCGTTCGTGCCCTATGTTTGGTGAAGAGCGGCTCGGTGCAGATGTACACGCGCGCCGGTAATCGCTGCGACCAGCAGTATCCCGAGCTACTCAACCTTCCAGAACACATTCAGGCAACAACGGCATGGCTGGACGGGGAAATCTGTGTTGTTGATGATGATGGGCGAACGCGCTTCGAAATGATTCAGCCGAGAATTCATGCCAATGCTCGTTCGATTCCTTCTCTGTCGCAATCCACTCCTGTCACACTGTTTCTCTTTGACGTTCTCTATGCCGACGGTCACGATCTACGCTCGGTACCGCTGGAAGAACGCAAGAAGTTCCTCCAGAGTATTGTCACCACAGGTAATCACATTCGAATTTCTCAAACGTTCGATTCAGAAGGCGAGCAGATGTTTGACGCCGCCCGCCAGATGGGTCTCGAAGGAATCGTGGCGAAGGACCGCCACGGTAAATACGAGTCTGGCCGAACGAACCAGTGGTGCAAGATCAAGGTTCTGAATGAACAGGAATTTGTGATTGCCGGTTTCACGAAAGGGGAACGCGAATACTTCGGATCGCTGGTCCTCGGGGTTCAGGAGAATGACGGGTTACGTCACATCGGTCAGGTCGGTACCGGCTTCGATTCCAAGAAGATGAAAGAAATCTACGGTCGTTTGAAGCCGTTGATCACCAAGCAATCGCCCTTTCGGAAACGGCCGCGCATCAAGGACGTGACCTGGGTTCGTCCTGAATTGGTCTGCCAAATCCGCTTTCTGGAGTGGACGCAGGAAGGTATTCTTCGGGGTTCCGTTTTCGTCGGCTTGCGTGACGATAAGCTGGCGCAGGAAGTGGTTCGTGAAACGGCGGTAAAACCGGTGGAAATAGATGCTTCGAACAATGTGAGTGCCGGCGATCTCGACCTTGCGGGTAAAGAAAAGACCGTTGAGGTGGATGGACATTCATTGAAGTTCACCAATCTCGAAAAAATCTATTTCCCGAAAGACAACTGGAAAAAGCGCGATCTGATCGAGTACTACAACAAAGTTTCGTCCTGGCTATTGCCGCACTTGAAAGACCGTCCCTTATCTTTGAAGCGCTATCCGAACGGAATCGCGGCAAAGTTTTTCTTCCAGAAAGACGCGGGCGGCCATCTGCCCGAGTGGATGCACTGCACCGAAATCGAAGAAGGCGATCCGCCGAAGAAAATGCATTACGCGCTGGCGAACGACCGCCCGAGCCTTCTTTACCTGACGAACCTGGGTTGCATCGATCAAAATCCATTGACGAGCCGCGTGGGGAACCTTGACCATCCCGACTGGATGCTTCTCGATCTTGATCCCGTTGACGCACCGTTCGATCTTATCGTCGATTCGGCGATTCTTGTGCAAGGCGTCTTGAAGGAAATCGGCCTGACTGGATTTCCCAAAACAACGGGCGGCGACGGCATGCACGTCTACGTGCCGCTTGAACCTGTTTATACGTTCGATCAGGTGCGAAGTTTCGCGGAGATCCTCTCGCATCTGGTGGTCGCAAGAGAGCCGGACCTGTTCACTACTCCGCGCAGCGTTTCCAAGCGTCAAAAAGAGCGCGTGTACTTCGATTATCTGCAGATTGGAACCGGTAAAACGATCGCTGCCCCCTACGTGCTTCGAGCGTACGACGGCGCGCCTGTTTCGACGCCTTTAGAGTGGAAAGAAGTGCAGCGAGGCTTGAAGCCGCTCGATTTCCGTATCGATAATGCACCGGAGCGTTTCCGGCGTGTCGGCGATTTGTTTGCGCCGGTTCTGGAGGGCAAGCAACGGTTGGAAGATGCGCTGAAGCGCATCAATGAATTGAACGATAAGCCCGTGAGCGTGCCAAAGAAAAGACGCGCTACGAAGAAGTAGCAACCAGGCAACACCATTCATTCATTGCGGACAGCTCGGCATTCGGAAATAGTTTCTGGAACGTCGGGACTTCGGATTGAGGAAACCCCGTGAGAATGAGCGTTCCGTTCGGCTTGGTAATTCGCAACAGATCGTCCGCCAGGTACAGAAGCACGGTACCACTAATATTGGCAACCGTGACATCGGCGGTCTCAGTCCTCAGGGCATCGGCGGAACCCGCTGCCAGCGTCGGACGAAAACCATTTAGAGCAAAGTTTTCCCGCGCTGCCGCGAGCGCCGCTTCATCCGTATCGATCCCGACCGCCACCTTCGCCCCAAGCCGAAGCGCCGCGATCGCCAACATGCCTGAGCCAGTTCCAAGATCCACGACCATGTGTCCGCGGTGGACAGCTTTTTCCAGCGCTTCCAAGGCAAGCTGGGTACACGGGTGTTCGCCTGTGCCGCAGGCCAAGCCTGGATTATGTATGATGCGATGACGACCGGACGGCGTTGGATCGTTGCACCACGGCGGAGCTAAAAAGAAGCAGTCGCCAACGCTGCGCGGCGGCCACGATTCTTTGGTGTGGGCCACCCAATCTGTCCCGTCGCCCATCTCCCACTCGGGCGCATACTGTGCGAAACGGCGCAGAATGATTGCGCGATCGTCATTGCTCTCGAACCCGGCAAGCAGAATTGCCTCGGCTCCGTTGTCTATTTCTTGAATGCCTGCTGTTCCTGTGTCCCAAAGCTCTACCGAGACCGGTTCAACATCCATTGCCGCGCAGGTGAGCCGTAAAAAATACATCGGAACGTGATCCTTCATTATATGGACAGTGACCAAAATGCCTCTGCCGATTGATCCGCTATTGCCGGAGATCGTTCAGTCGGTTGTGCGGAATCCGTTGACGTTGCTCGAAGCGGAGCCAGGAGCAGGGAAGACAACGCGGGTGCCTCCGGCTCTCCTGGCCCACGGCTTACAGAACATCTATGTTCTGGAGCCGCGGCGGCTCGCGGCACGAATGGCCGCCCGGCGAGTCGCGGATGAACTCGGCGAAGCAGTGGGAGAAACGGTCGGCTATCAAGTTCGTTTTGAAGAGGTCGGTAGTCCACGGACAAAGCTCTGGTACGTGACCGAAGGCGTACTCACGCGCAAGCTATTGTCGGGCCCCGGGCTACGCGACACGCAGGTGGTGGTCCTCGACGAATTCCATGAACGGCATCTGGAGACCGATCTTGCGCTTGCTCTTCTGCGCAAGTTGCAGATAACGCGAACGAACCTGCGCCTGTTGATCATGTCCGCCACGCTCGCATCCCGAGAATTGTCCGCGAAGCTAGGCGAAGTGCCGGTGCTGAATGCGCCAGGCAAGGTGTATCCGGTCTCGGTGCGCTACACGCCTCCTTCGTCCGCTTCACTGGAACAGCAGGTGGCGAATGCACTTGTGGCGGTATTTTCCGAAACGTCGCAAAACGTTCTGGTGTTTCTGCCCGGCGCTGCCGAGATACGAAAGACAATAACGGCGTGTGAACCTCTGGCTCGCCAATACCGTGCAAAACTGCTGCCGCTGCATGGAGAACTCAGTCCCGAAGAACAGGACGAAGCTGTGAGGCTGTGTACGCAGCGTAAGATCGTCTGCGCAACAAATGTCGCGGAAAGTTCCGTGACCATCGATGGCGTGGAGGCTGTGATCGATAGCGGCGTTGCTCGCGTGATGACACATTCTCCGTGGAGCGGCATCTCGCGATTACAAATTGAGCGGGTCAGCAAAGCTTCTGCGATCCAGCGTGCCGGCCGTGCGGGCCGGACCGCTCCGGGGATTGCCGTTCGGCTCTATAGCGAAGACGACTTCGTCCGGCGTGCCGCGCAGACAGCTCCGGAAATCACCAGGGCTGATCTCGCGCAGCTTGTTCTTCAATTGGCGGCAGCCGAATTCCATTGGGATGATTTAGCTTGGCTCGATGCTCCACAGCCTGGGATGCTTCAGCATTCTCGTGATCTGCTAACTCGCTTGGGCGCGGCGGATAAGAGCGGCGACATCACCGCTTTAGGCAGGCGGATGTCGCGGCTGCCCGTCCATCCGCGACTCGCCCGCTTCGTAATCGCGGCTACCGAACTCGGCGGTGTAAAAGAGGCCTGCGACCTAGCTGCAAAGTTATCGGAAGGCCGCATACGACTGGAAGATAGCTCCAGCATCGATGCCGTCCTCTCGATAGCGCCGTCGTATGCAGTGCGCCGGCTTACGCAACAGTTGTCGGACGCGCTCCGTCCGGTACCGTTGCGGCATTCCGATGAACACGCCATTGAGAAGGCGCTATTGATTGCTTACAGCGATCGCGTTGCACGCAGGCGAGGGTCTACGCTCTTGCTTGCGGGCGGCGGATCCGCACGTCTGGAGGGAAACAGCGGCGCAGCGGGTGAGTTTCTCGTCGCATTGGAGATCGACGACCGCAGCGGTCAATCTGCGCCGCTGGTCCGTATCGCCAGTCACGTTGAGCCCGACTGGCTGCTGGAATTGTTTCCCGATGAAGTGCAGCCATGCGAGGAGATGGTGTGGAACCGCGAGGCGGAACGTGTTGAGCAGGTGAACTCGCTGCGTTATGGACAAGTTGTCATTGATGAATCGCGCGGTGCTCCCTCCGATGCTTCCACTGCTACCGCGCTCCTCGCCGAAAAGGCCATGGATGCTGGAGTGGAGCAGTTTACCGATGCCGAGGAGCTCCACCGTTTCCTCCGCCGGATTGAGTTCGCAGCGGAACACGACCCGAGCATAACGCCGCCTCACGATCTGCCGCGTGAATCGCTGGCTGAGTTAGCGCACGGGCTCTCGAGCTTCGCCGAACTGCGCGCAGCAGCAAAGAACAACCGCTTGGTTGCCTCAATGGAATCGAGGCTGCCCATGCGTTTGATCGACGAGATCGCACCGGTGTACATTCATCTTCCGAGTGGACGACGTGCCCGCATCGAATACAACGACGGACGAGCACCGTCAGTGGCTTCCCGCTTGCAGGACTTCTTCGGAATGAAAGAATCGCCCACCGTCGCCAGAGGGACCGTTCCGCTAGTCGTGCATTTACTTGCGCCCAACCAGCGGCCGGTGCAAATGACGACCGATCTCGTCAGTTTCTGGAAGACCCTGTATCCGCAGGTACGGCGGGAGTTGAGCCGCAGATACCCAAAGCATGCGTGGCCGGAGATTCCCGCCTAATCGTTTGGTGTAGGAATGGGATTTCGTTCGGCGGGCATGCCCCGTTGGTGCCAGTATGGATAGACCGGTGTTACCTTGCTGGCCGTATCCAATTTGGCGACTTGCTCCGGCGTTAGCTTCCAGCCCGTTGCGCCGAGGTTTTGCTTCAACTGTTCTTCTGTTCTGGCGCCGATGATCACGTTGCACACCGTCGGACGCTGCAGGAGCCAGTTCAACGCAATCTGCGGAACGTTCTTGCCTGTTTCTTGCGCTACTTCATCGATGGCATCCACCACCTTGTAGACATACTCTTCATCGATGGATGGACCGCCTTCTTTGGTGATGGTTTGCAAGCGGCTTTTCTCGGGTGTCGGATGACCGCGCCGAATCTTGCCCGTCAGCCGGGCCCAGCCTAGAGGGCTCCAGACAATCGTGCCGACGTTCTGATCTAGCGCGAGTGGCATTAGCTCCCATTCGTAGTCGCGGCCGACCAGCGAGTAATAAGCTTGGTGCGCCACCATTCGTGGAAGACCGTATTTCTCGGAGACCGCGAGAGACTTCATCAAGTGCCACCCCGAATAGTTGGAGCAACCGATGTAGCGCACTTTTCCGGACGTAACCAGATTATCGAGCGCGCTGAGCGTTTCCTCCACCGGCGTGATCGCGTCGAAGCCGTGCATCTGATAAATGTCGATGTAATCGGTTCCGAGCCTGCGTAAGCTCGCTTCGCATGTTTTGATCAGGTGATAGCGCGACGTGCCGGTGTCATTCGGTCCATCTCCCGTGGGAAAGAATGCCTTTGTCGATATAATTGCCCGGTCCCGACGGGTTCCCAAGGCTTTGCCGAGAATTTCCTCCGACTGTCCATTCGAGTAGCCATCGGCCGTATCGAACATGGTCAGTCCGGCATCGAAGCAAAGGTCCACCATGCGGGTTGCCTCCCCGACGTCGCTAGAGCCGAAACCTTTGAAGAATTCGTTACTGCCGCCGAACGTCGCGGTGCCGAACGAGAGAACCGGAACTTTGAATCCGGAGTGGCCAAGTTGTCTGAATTCCATGAGTAAAGTTCTGGGATGATTAAACTCCTCGTTGAGTTTCGGCTAATGAGCCGATTGATAGATGCTCGCTAAGATCTTCGGAATCTCGAAGACCGCCTGATTATCCATTTGCGCTAAATTGCGGCGCATCTCGGCCAGATGGCCGTTGCCCAGGAGTTCCTTCACAGCCTTGTCCACATCGCGAAAGTTGTTCAGTACGATCCCGGCCTTTTGCTCCAGCACCCAATCGGCGTTGTAGCGTTCCTGCGGAAGCGTCCACGCGTTGCGCTCGAGAATGACTGGCAAATTCATCTTCAACGCTTCCGAAATGCTTGCCGGACCAGGCTTGCCGACAAAGAAATCGGACAGATGCATGAAGTAGGGAATATCGCTGGTGAATCCTTCGACAAAAATCTTATTGCGGGTTTGTAACTTCTGAAGGCGATCCTTCAATTTGGCGTTGCGTCCGCAGATCATGATCAGTTGCAGGTCTTCCGCTGAGTTACCCAGGCGCTCGGCAATGGGAAACATCACGTTCGATCCTTCGCCGCCAAACATCACAAGGCCGGTGGGCAGTTCGGGCTGTAATCCCAGATGCACACGCTCTTTTTGGCGGTCGCTTGGCTGTGGCTCGTAGAACTTCGGGCGCAGAATCATGCCGCTGGTGAGCACGATCCGGTCGGGAGCGTGTCCCATTTTGGCTACCTGCTGCGCGGCACGTTTCGTGCCGCAGATGAACCATTGCTCCTGTCCTCTTTCGATCCAGAAATGCGGAGGATAATCGGCCAAATCGGTGAGAATTGAGACATAAGGCGTGCCGGGCCAAGACTTCTGAAGACTTTGATATAGCGAAAGATTGAAGTTCGGGACCAGCGATACCACCATGTCGGGACGTTGCCGTTTCCAGAAGCCGGTCAGAAGGCGAATCTGGGATGGGTGATAAATCCGAATCACGGAATGCATCAGAGGCAGCAGAAAGCTCGACCCGAGCGTCCACCCTTTGGCAAGCGCCAGATTGTAGATGTCCTGCAGACGAATGCCGGTGATCTTGCGGAAGATGTCGAGCTCATCGAGCACTTCCTGCAGATTGATCAGCCGAACGTTCCAGTTGTAATTGCCGGAAGCGATTACCGATTGCAGCGCCATGGCGGCGCTGCGATGACCGCCGCCCGCATCGAAGTACACGAAGTCTAAATTAATTTCAGGATTCATCAAGGATTCGCGGTTCCGTCACGTCCCCGTAACCCCTTTCCTCTTACAAAGAAAGCAGGAGAGGGACTACAATGATAACGGTTCCCCATACCATGCTTCAGTTTATTGCCACCGGCGACCACAAGCTGATGCGCAAGGTAAACAAATGGCCGGCGCCCAAGTGGATTCGCTTGTGGGCGATCGCGGCGACCAGGGCAGGCGACGGCTGGCTCTGGTATCTCACCGGATTAGCGGTTCTGCTATTCGGTGGAGACTCCCGCTTGACAGCGGACGCAGCGGCTGGTTCAGCCGCGATTGTCGGCATCGGGATTTTTGTCTCGTTGAAGAAGATCTCCGGGCGGAAGCGCCCCTGCCAAATTGAGCCGCACGTTTGGGCCACGTTGCTGCCCCCAGACCAGTTTTCGTTTCCGTCGGGGCATACCATCACGGCGTTTGCCGTTGCGATCTCGATCGGCGAGTTCTTTCCCTTGTTCTTCTTTCCACTGTTGTTCTGCGCGATGAGTATTGCTGTCTCGCGGATACTGCTGGGAATGCACTTTCTTAGCGACGTCGTCGTGGCCGCGATCCTCGGGACCGGATTGGCGCTGATTAGTCATTCCATCTTCGCTTGAGGGGGTCTCGCTATAGTAAGAAAGGCCGTGCTTCGCTACCGACCGATACGGCCTTTGGAGGAGGGCGGCTTCGATCAGCCCTGTGGGTCCTGACCGGGCGAACGACTGAACATGCTGCGCCCTACACTCCTTTATCTTTCACAACAAAGCTGGCTTCGTCATTGGATGGAGAGCTCTTCGCTTTCCCGTAAATTCACATCGCGATTTGTCGCGGGTCCGACCCTCGAGGAAGGGATTCGCGTTCTTTCGCAGCTTTCGGCTGAACGCGTCTGGGCCACGCTCGACTTTCTCGGCGAGAACGTGACCTCGCTGGCGGAAGCCTCGAAATCGAAGGAATCGTACGTTACGGCGCTGGCGGCAATTGAGCACGCTCAACTTCCGGCGACGGTTTCGATCAAGCTCTCGCAGTTTGGACTCGACTTTTCGGAAGAGGCCTGCTTCAACAACGTCTTGGCCTTGGCGGAGCGGGCGAAGGCCATGGACAGCCGCGTGGAAGTCGATATGGAATCGAGCGCGTACACGGACCGGACCTTAAATCTGGTAGCGCGGCTGCAGGAACGATTTCCGGGGCATCTGCGGGCGGTAATCCAGGCGTATCTTTACCGCAGCGAAGCCGATATACAGCGCTTGAACGGACTCAAAATCCCCGTCCGTTTGTGCAAGGGCGCTTACCGGGAGCCTCCGGCGGCGGCATTTCAGCAGAAGTCGGAGGTGGACCGTAATTATGTCCGGCTCATGAAACTGCTATTTGACCAGGGCACATATCCCGCTATTGCCAGCCATGACGAGAGCATCATCCAGCAGGCGCGGGACTACGTGAAGGCCCAAAAGCTGCAGATGGATCGGTTCGAGTTCCAAATGCTATTCGGGATACGCCGAGACCTGCAGCGATCGTTGGTGGCCGAAGGATACAAGCTGCGCCTTTATGTGCCGTACGGGGATGCCTGGTATCCATACTTCATGCGACGGCTGGCCGAACGTCCGGCAAACGTATTGTTTTTGGCTAAGAATGTAATTCGTCATTAACCAACCTAAGGGGGAACCGGTGTCACTGGAAAAGGTGTCTAATGGAGTCATGAGGTACTGGCTGTACCTTGCCGCCAAAATCCTTGTTGCTGGTCTATTTTTTCTTGGCTTGCAAGCCGCTGTCGAGAACTTGTTTCCGCCTCCCGCGCCGACGCGATGGGGATGGGTCCCGGGCAGCTTGTTTCTTTATGACCTGCCGTTCACCTTCGCCATTCTCGGCGTATGGCTGGTGGGGGCCGGTATTTTCTATCTCGTTATCTGGGATCAGCGGCGGCGTTGCCGAACCTGCCTACGCCGGCTGAGAATGCCCATCAACTCGGGTTCGTGGGGAAACATGCTTCGGCTGGGAAGGCCAATGACCGAATATATTTGCCCGTTCGGCCACGGAACGCTGCAGATCGACGAGCTGCAGATTACCGGCAAAAACACCCCGTACTGGCAGGCGCACGACGACGACATCTGGAAAGAGCTCGACTCGTATCATCATCAGGCCCCGAAGTAATCAGACCTCCCCGTAACCCAAGCGGCTCGCTGCCGTCTCACAGAGTAAGATAAAGAATCTCCAGGCTAGAGTCTTGTCCGTACGCATTAAACTTCCCGCAAAAACAAAAGCTCCCGACGGACGTCCCTTTCTTCCCTCCACCATGCTGACCAAGGGTATTGCCCTGGGCGTGGTGGCTGTGGTTGCCATTGTGGTCATCATTGCTTTGACTGCCTACGGCAAGTACGCCCACTTGGCGGACCAGAAGCTTGCCGAAGGGCTATTCCCCAAATCGTCTCTGGTGTACGCGGCGCCGGAAGACGTGGGTGTCGGCGATAAAGGCACTCCGCTGCAGTATGCAGCTCGCTTGCAGGAGAGTGGATACGCGGAAGACGCCCGCAATAATCCGGTCGGTTGGTATCACGTCCGGGCCGATGCAATCGAGATTTTTCCCGGCCCGCAGTCTTATGGCGGATCGGAGCCGGGTGTGCTGCGTTTTCGAAAAGGCGCGATTTCGGAGATTATCGATCTGAGCGACAACACGCCACGCACGGAATATCTTCTCCAGCCGAAGCTGCTGAGCAGCGTGTTCGATAAGGACCGGGTGAAGCGGCGTCTGGTGAAGTATGACGACATTCCGCCGGTGCTGGTGCATGCGGTGATTTCCGCCGAGGATAAACGGTTCTTTCAACATTCGGGCTTAGACCCCGTTCGTATCGCCAAGTCCGTCCTTGATGATTTGCGGCGGGGCACGAAGTTCGAAGGCGCTTCCACGTTGACGCAGCAGCTCGCACGGATGCTGTGGCTCAACAACCAAAAAACGTTTAGCCGCAAGTTTGCCGAGATGATGATCACGATCCACCTGGAACGCAAGCTCACGAAGGAGCAGATTTTCGAGTACTACGCGAATGAGGTGCCGCTCGGGCGGCGGGGGACATTTGACATCCGGGGATTTGGAGAGGCGTCGCGGGCGTATTTCGGGAAAGACATCCGTGATCTGACGCTAGAGGAAGCAGCAACGCTGGCGGGCCTGATTCAGGAGCCGAGTTTCCGGAACCCGGTGCGGTGGCCGCAGCGCGCGAGGTCGCGGCGGAACGTTGTCCTGAAAATGATGCTGGAGAACGGCTATATCACACAAGGGCAGTATGAACAGGCGAAGGCCCAGCCGATGGTGATTTCCAAGGGAATCGTCGATACAGCCGATGCGCCTTTTTTTCTGGACATTGTGAACGAGCGATTGGGGGAGCAGTTTCAGGACCGCGATTTCCAGTCATCGGGCTCGAAGATCTACACCACGCTCGATCCAGAGCTGCAGCGCGATGCGGCGGAAGCAGTGGCGCAAGGCATGGAGGAGGTACGCCAGCTTATCGCCAAGCGGCGCCGGAAGGGCAAGATGCCCGCCGAAGATCCGCAGGTTGCCCTGATTTGCCTGGACCCGCATACGGGCGAGGTGAAGGCGCTAGTGGGTGGAACCAATTATTCGGTAAGCCAGTACGATCATGCTTTAGCGAAGCGTCCAGCCGGAAGCGCCTTTAAGCCGTTTGTATATGCCACAGCGATGAATACCGCGCTGGCCGCGCAGCCGAACCCGATCACGCCTTCCAGCATGTTCGAGGATCAGCCGCGCACGTTTCTGTTTAACAACAAGCCCTATGAGCCTGCCGACTATCATCACGAGAATTCTGCCGATGCTCCACCGGTGAGTGTCGGTGAGGCGTTAGCGAAATCCCTGAATATCCCGGCCGTGGAAGTGGCCGAGGCGGTGGGCTACAAAAATGTGGCCGATCTGGCCCATCAGGCGGGGTTGGCCGATGTCCGAGCGACACCGGCAATGGCGCTCGGCGCCTATGACGTCACGCCACTGGCTATGGCGGGGGCCTATACAACGTTCGCTAACAATGGCCTGATGGTGGAGCCGCGGCTCTTGTCCAAGGTGGTGGACGGCGCAGGCGCGGAGAGCTGGACGTCTAAACCGGAGAACAAGCAGATTCTTGATCCACGCGTGAATTACATCATGGTGAACATGATGAAGCAGGTGCTGCAAACCGGGACAGGCGCCAGAGTGCGGGCACGCGGATTTACGCTCCCCGCCGCCGGAAAAACCGGCACCGAGAACGATGCGTGGTTCGCCGGCTTCACCACGAAACTGCTGACGATTGTTTGGGTGGGACTTGATAACTACCAGGATTTGAAGCTGGAGGGTGCGCAAGCGGCGCTTCCCATCTGGACGGATTTCATGATAAAGGCTCATAAGCACCGGGCGTACCGGGATGCGGGCGACTTTACGATACCGGACGGGGTGGTCAGTGCGCTGATCGACCCGGAAAGCGGCGACTTAGCGACAACTTCCTGCCCGCAAACCGTAGCGCAGTACTATTTGACGGGCTCCCAACCGGTACAGTTCTGTCCATTACACCCGGGAGGCGTGATGGAGGTGGCTGGGTATCAGACAAGCCCGAACGGTGTTCAGCAACAGTTGCCGACAGCTCCCGCTATGAACACGCCCAGACCTCCAGGGGCGCCGGGCATGCCACCGCCGCAACAGCAACCAGGCGCTCCTCCGCCAATTCCCGGACAAAATCCGAATGTGGCGCGGACGCCGGAACAGCAGGCGCAACAACAGCAACAGCAGCAAGCTCAACAACAGCAGCAGCCGGAGAAGAAGAAGGGTTTCTTTGGGAAGCTAAAGGGAATCTTCCACTAGGTCAGCCGTTAGATGTGAAGGGAGCCCTTGCCGTCGGGGGCTTTGTAACGGTTGTCCTTCTTTTCCCAAGGTTTTGGCTGACGGGCGAGATCCCTGGCCTGGACGCGGTCGTACTGGTGCAGGCGACTGGTGGTGCCGAGCGAAGTGTTGTAAAGATTCGTGAGATTCAAGGCGTCCTTCACGTCATCCTCAAACTGGTGCAAAGCCCGGAGTTGTTCGGCGGCGGCTGGATAGCGTTTGCCGTCGGGTGTCTCCAGGAACATCTGGTACCCGGCGTTTAGAAGAACTGCGAGTTGAGAGCCGATGAGAATGCCGGCCCGCTCGATGCCGGGATGACCTTGTTCTTCGTCACCAACGATTGCTCCGACGCCATGCTTTTGAATGAGGATACGGCCGTCCGGGGTGGGCGCGGCGGCGAATCCGGCTTTCTTCAAAAGATCGATGCGGTCGTTGAACGTGACCACCTTCGGGCGTTCGCGGCGGAAGAACATGTACTTAGTATAGTGGGCGTTCATCGCCAAGCCGTTGGCCGTCTCGCAGATAATTTTTGACGTAATCACGAACCGCGTCTTCGAGAGGAGTCATGGGCCGTGTGAAACCGGCGGCGCGCAGTTTGGCGATATCGGCGCAGGTGAAGTATTGGTATTTGCCGCGCAGGGTTTCCGGCATGTCGATGAACTCGATTTGCGGGGGGAGGTTGAGCGCATCGAAAATGGCCGTTCCCAGCGATAGCCATGTATTGGCGATACCGGAACCGATATTGAAGAGGCCGCCGCCATCGACATTTTCGGCTAAGTGCACGGTGGCGGCCACGGCGTCTTTTACATAGAGGAAGTCGCGGCGCTGTCCTCCGTCGGGAAACTCGGGCCGGTAGCTCTTGAAAAGCGAGAGACGGCCGGTTTGCTTGATCTGCCCGAACGCCTTGTGAACCACGCTGCGCATGTCGCCTTTATGGTCTTCGTTCGGGCCGAAGATGTTGAAGTACTTTAGCCCGGTAACGCGGGGCAGGATTCCGGACTGTTCGGCGTAACAGTCGAAGAGGTGCTTGGAGTAGCCGTACATGTTCAGCGGGCGCAGGGACGGGAGCGGGCGGGATTCGGACAGGTCTGTTTCGAGCGCTCCATAGGTGGCGGCGGAGGATGCGTAGAGGAAGCGGCGTTTGCGATCAAGCGCGAAATGGGCGAGGGTTTTGGTGAACTCGAAGTTGTTGCGGATGAGATAGGCGGCATCGGTTTCGGTGGTGGCGGAGCAGGCTCCAAGATGGAAAATGGTGCGAATTTCGTTGAACTTTTCCAGACGGACAAGAAGATCGTTGCCTTCGACGTAATCGGCGAAACGAAGAGGAACGAGGTTCTTCCATTTTTCGTCGTGGCCGAGAAGATCGGCGATGAGGATGTTGGTCAGTCCGCGGCGGTTCAGTTCCCAGACGAGGGCGCTTCCGATGAGACCGGCTCCGCCGGTGACGAGAATGAGTCCTTTAGAAAGATCGGTCATGTGCGATTGCGTTGTCCACTGACAATGAGCACCGGTGCGGTGATCTGGTGCCGGACGCTGTTGATGGTGGTTCCGAAAACAATGTCTTTCCAGCCGCGATGGCCGTGCTGCGCCATGATGACGAGATCGGGGCGGTATTCGCGGACGGCGGCGGTGATTTCACGGGAAGGCCGGTTGCCGTAACGAACGATGACGTCGGCGCGGATGTCTTGTTGTTCCAGGGAGGCGGCGATGGAATGGAAGTAATCTTCTCCTTCAGTGATTTCGGCGGTGGAGGCTTGGGAGCCGAAGAGTTGGCTGGAGACGCCTTCCTCGACGTGCAGCAGGATGAGGCGGGAGCCGTTGGCGCGCGCCAGGGTGAGGGCGTTGGCTAAAGCTTCGCGGTCGGATTCGCTATGGTCGAGCGTGACCAGGATGGAGGAGTATTTGAGGGCCGGGATGGTAGGGGCGGGCTCCTGACGAACGGTGACGGCGACGGGGCCGGTTTTGAGCGGCACGCGGTTGAGCCGGGGCCATACTGCGATGTAGCCGAGCAGAACAACAAAGCCGCTGGCGATGAGAACGGACAGTCCTAAAACGAGCGGGCGGTAGTCTCCGCTTCCGGTGGTCCAGTCGTGGATTTGGTCGATCAGCAGCCAGATATTCAACACCAGAATGACGGCCGCGCAGGTCCAGGAGGCGGCATTCAGCCAGGGGCCGTTGGTGAATTCGCCCATGCGCCTACGGTCGCCGGTGAAGTGAACTAAGGGAATAACAGCAAAAGGGAGTTGCAGGCTGAGGATCACCTGGCTGAGGATTAGGAGTTTATAGCTGCCGGTGTCGCCGGCGAAATAGACGGTGATCGCGGCAGGAATGATGGCGAGCGAACGGGTAAGCGCGCGCCGTAGCCAAGGCTGCATGCGGAGGTGCAGGAATCCTTCCATGACGATCTGGCCCGCCATGGTGCCGGTCAACGTGGACGACTGGCCGGAGGCGAGGAGCGCGGCTCCGAAGAGAATACCGGCGGCGGTGGTGCCGAGCAGGGGTGCGAGGAGCTGGTGCGCCTGCTGAATTTCCGTGACGACGATTCCGTGTTTGAAGAAGACACTGGCGGCGAGGATCAAGATGGCAGCGTTTACAAAGAGAGCGCCGTTCAGGGCGATGGTGGAATCGAGCAGGTTGAAGCGGCAGGCGCTGCGCTTTTCCTCGAAGGTTTCTCCGATGCGGCGGGTTTGAACTAATGCCGAATGGAGATAGAGATTATGCGGCATGACTGTTGCGCCGATGATGCCGATGGCGACATAGAGGCTCTGGTTGTTTAAGCGCGGCAGCAGACCGCCGAGGATTTCATGCGCATTTGGTTGCGCGAAGTAGATTTCGAAAGCGAAGCAGCCGGCGATGGTGGCAATGAGGACGAGAACAAACGCCTCGATGACGCGGATGCCCAGGCGGGTGAACCATAACACGAGCAGCGTGTCGGCGGCGGTGATCAGGACGCCAGCTAAGAGCGGAATGTGAAATAGCAGGTTGAGGCCGATGGCGGCTCCAAGCACTTCGGCGAGGTCGCAGGCGGCGACGGCGAGTTCGCCCAAAGCCCAAAGAGTGTAGGAGATGGCGCGAGGGTATTCGTCGCGGCAGGCTTGGGCGAGATCGCGGCGGGTGATAATGCCGAGACGCGAGCTGAGAGTCTGCAGCAGCAAAGCCATGAAGTTGGAGAGGACCAGAACCCAAAGCAGGTGGTAGCCGAAGCGTGCGCCGCCTTCGAGGTCGGTGGCCCAGTTGCCGGGGTCCATGTAGCCGACGCTGATGAGGTAGGCGGGACCGGCGAAGGCGAGGATGCGCTTCAGCAGATTGGGATGGGCGGTTGACACGCTGCCATGGACTTCGGAGAGCGAAACTCTCGAAGTTTCCAGGGGGCGTGGCGTGAACATAAGGGGTCTAGTCCGAGTATGGCATTGGGCGGCATAACCGTTATTCATGGTGCAGGGTCTGCGCAGGGTCGAGGCGGGCGAGGCGGAGGGCCGGGATGAGGCTTGCGAGAGCGGCGACGGCGACTAGCAGCGCGGCGACGACGATGTAGGTGACGGGGTCGGTTGCCGAGACTCCCCAGAGGAAGCTGGCGAGGAGACGGGTGGCGAAGAAGGAGAGGACCAGACCGCAGGCGACGCCCGCTATGGCGAGGACGATTCCGGGGGTGGCGGCTTGACGGACGATCTTGTCGGCGGTAGCTCCGAGGGCAAGGCGGATTCCCATTTCGCGGGTGCGTTGGGCGACGGATTGGGCGACTAGGCCGTAAATGCCGATAGCCGATAGCAAGAGGGCGAGACCGGCCAGGGTGGAGAAGAGGATGGCCAAGTAGCGCTGCTCGGAGAGGGAGGCTCCGCGTATTTCGTTCATGTCCTGGAATTTGGAGAAGGGGAGGTGGGGATCGACGCTGGCGATGGACTCTTGCAGGGCGTGATCCAGGCCGGCGATGTGGCCGTGGGCGCGGATGACAAAGCTGGGGGAGAACCAGGTATTTACGAGCTGAAACATCCCGTTGGGGAACTGCGCGACAGGGATATAGGCCTGCGGCAAAGGCGCAATGGGCCCAAATGTTCCGCCCCAGGTGTTTTTCTGCTGAACATTCCCGACGATACCGATGACTTGGCGGGCCGATCCCATGACCTTGACCTCTTGTCCGAGCGGACTTGCTTTGTCCGACAGAAACCGGTGAACAAAGGCGGTATTAACGACGGCCACCTTCGGGGCGGTAGGACCGTCGGCAGTGTTAAAGACGCGGCCACGTAGGAGAGAGATGCGCAAGGTGCTGAAAAGACCGGGAGTGGCGTATGTAACATCGGTCATTGCGTTTTTCGGCGACGCCGGAGCTTGTTGAACGCCCATTTGCAGGGCACGTTGGTAAGGAGTGGTTAGGGTGACCGCGGCGAATTGGACGCCGGGAATTTGGCGGATGTGATCGAGAGTATCGCGAAAGAGGCGGACGCCGGAGGCGGTGGTCTTATAACGGGCATCGTCGAGCGACACCGACGCGGCGATGACGTTTTGCGGAACGAACCCAGGATCGGCGACCATCAAGCCGATGAAACTGCGAATGAGGAGTCCAGTGCTGACGACGAGGGTGACTCCGAATGCTACTTCGATGAGAACAAGAGTTTTTCCTAGCCATTGGCGGCGGATTCCAGCGCTGGTCCGGCCTGCTTCGGCGAGCCCCGAGCGCAGGTCGATGTTCGTTGCCTGAAGAGCAGGGACGAGACCGAAGACGATGCCGGTTAAGAGGGAGATCCCGAACGAGACGAAGCCAACCCGGGCATCGAAATGAACGGGATTCCAGAAATCGAATTGGTCCGCGCTTATGTAGGCCAGGGCTCGGGTGGCGAGTTCGCCGAGTAAAAGACCAAGGAGGCCGCCTCCGATGGCGAGCAGCAGCGATTCGGTAAGCAGTTGGCGGATTACGGCGCTGCGGGTTGCGCCCAGGGCGAGGCGGGTGGTGATTTCGCGTCGGCGAATGGCTGTACGGGAGAGAAGCAAGCCCGCGATGTTGACGCAGCCGATGAGAAGGACCAGACCTACGGCAGACCACAGGAGCGCGGCCTGGCGGCGGAAATTGGTTCCCTCCCGGTTGTCGGTGGCGCTAGCGGTCTCCAGCGGGACGGCTTTCTCCTCCATGGATAGGCCTTCGCGCAAGTGTATGCGGTCGAGAGTGGGTTTGATGATGGAGGTGAGTTGGCCGCTTGCTGCAGCGAGCGTGATGCCCGATTTCAGGCGGCCGATAATTTGATAGTTTCCTTCGTCGGCGATGGTGGGTTGGAGCGGGGTCCAGAAATCGGCGGGAACATCGGTGTGGAAGGCGGGCGGCATGACGCCGATGACGGTGAAGGGGGCTCCGCGCAAATCCACGCTGTGTCCGATGACGGAGGGGTCGCCTTTGAAGAAACGTTGCCAAGCTCCGTAGCTGAGCATCGTGAGGGCTGGGCCTCCGGGGACGTCTTCGCTGGGCTTCCAATCGCGGCCGAGGAGGGGTTTGATGCCGAGGACGCGGAAGAATCCGGCTCCCACCCGTTGTTGCTGGACGTAGGCGGTGTGTCCGTTCACGTAGAGGTTCACGCCTCCGTTATCGCCGTAGACGGCGGTGTCGAGATTCGTCGCATTAGGATGGATCAACTCCCAGGCGTGGCCGTCCTGTCCGGTATTGAGATTTTGGGTCCCATTTCCGGACATCTCCGTGGCGATCATCACCAGACGATCAGGTTGCGGATAGGGGAGCGGGCGGAAGAAGATGGCGTCGACCACGCTGTAGATCGCCGTGTTTGCGCCAATGCAGAGGCCCAGTGTGGCTAGTACCGTGATTGTGAAGGCCGGGCTTTTGCGGAGCAGGCGAAGGGCGAAGCGGATGTTGTTCCAGAGTGTCATATGGTTTTATTCCTCACGTAATGTTTGGGCTGGATCGAGATGGGCGAGGCGCAGGGCGGGGATGAGGCTGGCTAGCCCGGCGGTCACTATTAGTAAGAGGGCGACAACGAGGAAGGTGAGTGGGTCTGTTGCCGAGACGCCGTAAATGAGGCTGCCGAGGAAACGGACTGCAAAGAGGGAGAGAAAGAGTCCGCAAAGGACGCCGGAAATGGAGAGGACAATTCCGGGGATGGCGACTTTGCGAAGGATGTTGCCAGTAGTGGCGCCGAGGGCGAGGCGGATACCCATTTCCCGGGTGCGTTGGCTGACGGATTGTGCGACGAGGCCGTAAATGCCGATGGCCGATAGCAAGAGTGCAAGACTGGCCAGCGTGGAGAAGAGGACGGCCAGGTAGCGCTGCTCGGAGAGGGAGGCTCCGCGAACGTCGTTCATGTCTTGAAATTTGGAGAAGGGAAGGCGAGGATCGACGGCGGCGATGGCCTGACTCATGGCGTGGTCAAGGCCCGCGATGGGGCCGTGGGTGCGGACGGCGAAGCTGGGGGAGAAGTATCCGTTCATACCCGCAAAGTCACCGTCCGACAATTGCGCGGCGGGAAGGTACATTTGCGGAAAGTAGTCGAGGGGTCCGTAGTTCGAACCGAAGCCATTTTGCTCGGCAACCGATTTCACGACTCCGACGATGGTGAGCCAATCCTTACCGGATTGAACTTGATCGCCGATGGGGTTCGGGTCGTCGGGAAGGAAGTGGCGAACAAAGGCGTCGTTGACGACCGTGACTTTGCGGGCGTTCGGGCCGTCGGCTTCGGTGAAGACCCGTCCCTGGAGAACCGGAATGCGGAGCGTTTTGAATAGGCCGGGAGTGGCGTAGTTCAGATTGACGATGGTGCTGTTGGGGGTAATCTCGCTATTCGAAGCCAAGATGCGACCGATGTTGTCGTTGAGCTGCGAGGCGTAGGGGAGATTGAGGGTAACGGCGGCGGATTCGACGCCGGGGATCTGGCGGATGCGGTCGAGGGTGTCGCGGAAGAGGCGGACACCGGCGGCGGTGGTGCTGTAACGGGCGTCGTTCAGCGATACCGATGCAGTGGTGACGTTTTGCGAGACGAAGCCAGGATCGAGGTTCATGAGGCCGGTGAGAGTGCGGATGAGCAGTCCGGCTCCGATGACGAGGGTGACGCCGAGAGCGACTTCCACGAAGACGAGACAGTGGCGCGACCAGTGACGGCGGCTGACGGTGGCGTTACGGCCGGATTCGGCGAGGCTGGAGCGGAGGTCGACGTTTGTGGCTTGCAGGGCGGGGAAGAGGCCGAAGAGGACGCCTGTGGCGAGGGCGATGCAGAACGATACGAAGCCAACTCCTAAGTTGAGGTGAGCGGGCGTCCAGATGTTGAACGCTCCAGAACTGAGATCCGTGAGGGCTTCCAGGGCGAACTGGCCGATGAGGAGGCCCAGGAGACCGCCTCCTACGGCGAGCAGCAGCGACTCCGTTAGAAGCTGGCGGACGATGGCGGCGCGGGAACCTCCGAGGGCCATGCGGGTGGTGATTTCACGGGATCGGGTAGCGGCGCGGGATAGGAGAAGGCCAGCGATATTCACGCAGCCGATGAGTAGTACCAGGGCCACTGCGGCGAACATCAGTTGCACTTTGCGAGTGAGGCCGTCGGCAGCGGCGGTCCCCGCCTCAAGGGGGACCGCTACTTCCTCGACGGTGTAGACCGGCGGGAGATGCCGGTCGTGCCAATACGCAGTCATGATGGACGTGAGCTGGCCGCTAGCTTGCGCCAATGTGACACCGGGCCGGAGGCGGGCGAGGATGTGGTAGTTCGATCCGCTGCCTTCGCCCGTAGTCCCGGCCTGGATGGGCGTCCAGAGATCGGCGGGCGCATCGGTGCGGAAGCCTTGGGGCATGATTCCGACGATGGTGAAGGGCGCGCCGCGGAGGTCGATGGTGCGTCCGAGCGCGGAGGTCTTTCCGTCAAAAAAGCGCTGCCAAGCGGAATAACTGAGGACCACGAGATTCGGACCGCCGGGGTGGTCTTCATTGCGCGTCCACGTGTGGCCGGCGAGCGGACGGATGCCGAGGACGTGGAAGAAGTTCGCGTCGACGCGTTGCTGCTGGACGTAGGCTGGGCGGCCTTTGAGAAACAGATTTACGCCGCTGCTGCCGTCCTTATAAACGGCTGCGGAGAGATAGCTGGCGTGGTCGCGAATAGTCTCCCAGGCACGACCGTTCTGTCCGTTTTCGAGATTTGACGTCCCATTTCCGGACACACAGAGGAAGCAGTGGCGATCGGGAGAGACGTTGCTCCGGTGAAAGAGGTGGCCGACCATGACGAGGCGATCGGGGTCGGGATAGGGGAGCGTATGGAAGTAGAGCGCGTCCAAAACGCTGAAAATGGCCGTATTTGCACCGATACAGAGGCCGAGGGTGGCGAGGACGGTGACCGTGAAGGCGGGGCTTTTGCGGAGCAGGCGGAGGGCGAAGCGGATGTTGTTCCAGAGAGGCATTCCATGTCTAAGGGCAATTTGCGTGCCGTTATGCGGCGGCGGTTAAAGGCTCGGGTTCGAGTTCGTGAACGACTTGCATGATGGATTCTTTGAGGACGTGTTTCAACGTGTCATCTTGATCGCGCACAACGGCCACCGAACGGCCTGTGCGCTGAGCGGGGATGCGGACGTGGCCGGGGAGCGGGGCTTGGATGGTGGTGCGGATTTCGGTGTCGAGTTCCTGGTCTTCGGATTTGGCGTTGAGGGCGCGGACACGGGCGTCGTGCATTTCCTGTTTGCGGAGTTCTTCGGCCTCTTTGCGCTTCTGCGAAGCTTCTCTATCGCGCGCAACGAGCACCAAACGCTCTGCGCGCTCGGCCACGCCAAGCTCGGCTTTGCGTTTTTCGGCGCGGAGCTTTTGGAGGTCGGCGAGGCACTTGTGGAAGGCGCGATCGTGGGTGGACTGGTAGCGCAGGTAGACGCCGAGCTTTTGCAGGTCGGGTTGATGGAGGCCGTCGTCGAAGCAGAAGCCCTGTAAGCGGATGGCGCGTTGCCCGAGCCAGAAGTGCTCGACCATGCGTTCGACTAATAAGATTTCGGTGGGAGTGGCGGGTTGGTGCTCTTCGTTGAGGGCATCGTTGAGTTCCTGGAATTCCTTCGTGCTTTCCTGCGGCAGGAGCATGAATTTGCCGGTGCAGCCGTGGCGGAAATTGTTTTGGGAAGAAGCGGCTTTGCCTTCCTCTGTTTTGGGGCCGGTGGACAGTTGGGCGTTGGCGTGGTTGGCGGCAAGTTGGGCGGTGGTGGACATGATAGTTGGGCCTCCTTTGACCCATAGGGTACTTTGAAAGTTGATTGCCTTTTTAAGGGCGCTTTCGGTTTCCTTTGACCCATAGGGAGCTCGAAAGTTGATTGCCTTTTAAGAGCGCTTGCGGTTCTTTTAGGCGGCTTGACGATAGCATGGGGCGGGGCGGAAACGAACAGACGGAGGAGGGAAATGGGAGGTAAGTGGTTAGTTTTCAGCGCAGAAATTATTTTGAAAAGTTGTGACTGGGTTTGGGCACCGGTCAAATGAGGTTAGGTAACGGACTGTTGGGCCGCTTGAATTGTCGGCTTTAGGGGGCGTAAAGTGCTACCGCTTCTTTATAGAGTGGTTTGCCACGGGTTGATGACCGGCACTCCGGCGGCCGCGAAGGGCTCGGTATCTGCAGGCATCTCAGAACGCTACTTCCGCGTGAGGCAACGATACCACTTTTCACCATGTGATATCAGGATTGATAAGAAAGGCCGCAATAGCGTTAGACATCCGCGTAAATTGCAGGGCAGAGGTGGTGTCAAGACTTTTGTGTAAACGCGATCCTCATTCAATGAAAGTTTGTTTTACGCGGCCCGGGCCTGCTCGATACGCTCGGGCCAGCGAATCGCAAATTGGCGCAGCGCCTCGCGCCAGCCTTGGACCGTATGCCACTTTTTCGACACGTTCTGCAGGGCTAAGTACAGGAGCTTCATCGGAGATTCCTGGGTCGGGAAGGAGCCTCGATTTTTGGTCACCTTGCGCAGCGTCATGTGCAGAGACTCCACCGCGTTCGTCGTATAGATGATTTTACGAATCTCTTCCGGGAAGTCAAAGAACGGGATGACCCGTTGCCAACTCCGTTCCCATACATCGGCCACCACCTGGTGCTTGGGATATTTCAGCCGGAACTCGGCCAAGGCCGTTTCGGCCCGCTCTGTAGTCGGTGCCCGGTAGATGCACTTCAGGTCGGCGGCCACACTCTTGCGTTCTTTCCAGTTCACGAAGTTCAAGCGCGCGCGGATCAAATGCACGATGCAGGTCTGCACCAGCGTACTGGGGAATACCGCTTCGATGGCTTCCGGGAAGCCCTTCAGGCCATCGGTGCAAATCACGAAGGCATCCTTCATACCGCGGTTCTTCAGGTTCATCAGCACCGACATCCAGTACTTGGCGCCCTCGTTGCCGCTGGCCCACAATCCCAGCACCGACTTCCGGCCTTCCATGTTGATGCCGATGGCTGTGTAGACCGCACGATTTTCGACCTTGCCATCCTGGCGCATCTTCACCATCAGCGCATCCAGGTACACGATCGGGTATAGCGCTTCGAGCGGCCGGTCCTGCCACGCCTTGACCTCCTCCAGCACGCTGTCGGTCACCTCCGAGATCAGCCCCGCGCTCACCTCCACGCCGTATAACTCCTGCAAATGCCTTTGAATGTCGCGCACCGTCATGCCGAGCGCCTACATCGACAGAATCTTGGCGTCAAAGCCCTCAAAACGGGTTTGGTGCTTCTCGATCAGCTGCGGCTCGAAAGTGCCGTTGCGGTCGCGTGGCACCTCGATGGTCATCTCGCCGGCTTCGCCCTTCAGCGTCTTCCGGCTCTTGCCGTTGCGCGAGTTGCCGCTTCCATAACCAGATGCTTCGTGCTTCTCGTAGCCTAGGTGATGGTTGAGCTCCCCAGTCGACATCCGCTCCACCAGCGCTTTGGTCAACTCCTTCACCAGCCCGTCCGGGCCGATGAGACCCCGCCGCTACTCGCGATTAACTCGTCGATCAGCTCTTTCCTGATTGCCATTCGGTTCTCCTATCTTCGTCCCTTCTCGAGAACCGTGTTTACACAATCCTTTTTACACCCTCAAACAGAACAGCCTTGCGGCCAGCAAAGAGAACTGGCACCGCCTTGTATGCCTGCTTCGAAGAGAAGGAAGAGACATGTAGTTCCCCTTCCCAAACCCGTGAACTTCCTAATGGCATGACCGGGATAAAGGCAAATACCATCCATTCCGTTGTGACGTAGGAACCATCTTCAAGGTAATCTCTCGCAACCCTTCAAGGTAATCTCTCGCAACCATAGAAGGCAGTTCCAAAACCTTGAAATGAGCGTGGCATAATTGTGCGGACCTGCGATGCGAGTTCTTCTGTCTACGTGATAAGTACGAAGGCTTTCTCTGAAAATCTGACTCAGTCTTCTTACGTACAGGTAAACTTTTAATCGTGCTCGATCCCCTTTGCGTGAAGAGAGAAATTACCGGAATGCCGGTGACGAAATCGATCAAAATCGCCGGGACAAATTTCGTCTGGACGAGGATCTTTTAGAAGCTCTTAAGGAAGAGGTAAGTCCGCCTAGCGCTCGTAAGTGAGTTCCGTGCGGCATGCAGGCTGAGGTACTGTCAGCGCACGGAAGGCGTTGGCATCCGAGATTGGGTAGCGGGTACTTGGCTGCCGATATTTTTGACATTTCCAGAGCAATTGTTCCTGCAATTCCTTCGTGAATATGGATGGAATTAGGTGGAGCGGCTCTGAGTTTTTCTGATGCCGCTGCTGGCTTGGTGCCTAATCCGGCAAGGGTAGTGTTTAGGATTTAATGTGCGTCCGTCCCCATTTTTCCGTCCCCATTTTTCCCCATTTTTCCCTTCCCTATGTGGCTGGCCGATGTTTGCTTTCTACCTCGATTTCCGCGGTACCGCCCTTTACCTGACGCGCTCGGAACATGCCTAGGGTGTTGAAGCTCCAGACCGGATCACTATGCCGGTCGAGCACGATCACGCCGCCCTCGCCGCCTTTGAGGGCGCCGACTTCTTTACCGATCACGAAATTGGCGGCTTCCGCCGTTGACATTCCCCGGTATTGCACCAGATCGCAGATCTCTTTTGCCACGGACAGGCGGATGAAATACTCGCCGACTCCGGTGGAAGAGACGGCACAGGATTTGTTCGAGGCATACGTCCCCGCGCCAATAATGGGGGAATCACCCACCCGGCCCGGCAGTTTGCCCTGCATTCCTCCGGTGGATGTGCCCGCGCTGAGGTTGCCATGGACGTCGCGGGCGACTACACCCACTGTCCCAAATTGGTGGGCCAAAAATCCGCCGGTCGAAGGCAACGCGCTTCTTTCGTGAGGCGGCGGTTTCGGAACACCCGCAGGCCGGGGAGGGAGAGACTTTCCGGTCTGTTTCAGCACCCCTAGTAGCTCCTGCCATCTCATCTCGGTGAAGAAATAGGAGGGAGGCATCTGCGGCAGCCCGTTTTTTGCCGCAAATGTGTCCGCCCCCGGACCTGCCAACATGACATAGGGAGACCGCTCCATCACTGCCCGTGCCGCCGAAATTGGATTTTTGGTGTAACGCACCCCGGCCACGGCTCCCGCCTGCAAAGTAGCACCGTCCATAATCGACGCATCCATCTCGTTCTTGCCCTGGTCATCGAACGCCGAGCCGCGTCCTGCACTGAACAAAGGATCGTCTTCCAGAACCTGGATGGCCGCTTCTACTGCATCCAGCGCTCGACCACCATGGCTCAGTTTGTTGACTCCTGTGCTCAATGCACGCCCGAGGGAGGCCCGGTAGGCCGCTGCGGTCTTGGCGTCCATGTGCTCCCATTCGCTCTCGCCGGCACCACCATGGACTGCGATTGCCCACTTTCCCGCCGACGCTTGTCCTGGCTGGTGGCCGAAGCCTAGCGTGGGAAACAAGCAGGCTGCGGTGAAGAATACAGAACCTACCCGGACTAGTCTCATCGCCCTATTATGCGCCTGCAACTTTCTTGCGGTCTCTTTAGCCGATTTACGAAAAATACAAAAATTCGCTAGCTTTTTAGATGAAGCATTGCTAATCTACTCTCCATAACTGGGAGCAATGCAAGTATAAGCCACCCTGGGCGACATTGCGCGCATTTGTGCCTCCATGTTTGAAAGAAGTCGATATGATTTTTAAAAATACACTCTTTAAGGCTTTAGGCTATGTTGGTCTGGCTTCGGGCCTCGGCACGGGTTTATTGCTGGCGGCGACGACTCCACAGTTGCCCCAGCAGTATGTGGACACCAGCGTTGCGGCTAGTCCGGTGACGGGCAAAAGCATTCCTGTAAATTCCGGCGACGACTTGCAGGCCGCTATCAACCAGGCAAACCCTGGGGACGAGATTGTCTTGCAGGCGGGCGCTACATTCACAGGAAATTATACGCTGCCTAACAAAAGTGGGAACGGTTGGATTACGATTCGCAGTTCCCAGCTCGCGAGTCTTCCACCGTCGGGAACTCGGGTAAATCCGTCAATGGCGGGGCAGATGCCGAAGATTGTCGCGCAGGGGAATGGAACGGCGTTCAACCTTGCCGCACAGGCGCACAATTACCGGATGATTGGTTTGGAGATCACGGTAGCGCCCAAGACTTCGATCAGTTACGGGCTGATCATGTCGGGCGATCCGTCGGACACCAACGCGGGAGACCTGCCGAACGAGATTATCTGGGACCGCGATTATGTGCATGGATCGGCGCTTTGCCATTGCAAGTTCGGAGCGCAGTTGAATGGGACAAATTATGCGGTGGTGGACAGCTATTTTTCGGATTTCCATGCAGTGGGGCAGGATGCTTCGGCGATGTTTGCCTATATCACCCCGGGGCCTTTGAAGATTGTGAATAACGAGTTGGAAGGGGCGGCGGAAAACGTCATTTTCGGCGGAGCGTACGACGCGATTCCGGGCGTAGTGCCCTCGGATATCGAGATACGGAATAACCATTTCTACAAGCCTTTGAGCTGGATGAACGGGATTGTGCCGGCTCCGGGTGGTGTGGGCGGACAACTGACGGGCGGCGGGAGTTTGAATACCGGTAGGACTTATTACTACGCGATTGTGGCGCTGGGGACGGGAGACACGTGCACGTCGCCGGGATCGGCCCAGAGCAGTAACTCGCAGGAAGTTTCGTTTACGCCGGGGAATGGACAACAGAGCGTCCGGTTGACCTGGAACGGCGTGACGTACGGGGATGCGTCGGACACACGCACGGCTGATGGATACGCAGTGCTGCGGACGACCGATCCGCCGTCGGCGGGACAGCGGAATTGGGTTTCGTTCTCCTACACGCCGAGCGGTGGGAACGGATCGAGCTTTTCGTTCATCGATGACGGGAATGGTTCTCCGCAGGGATGGAATGGTTCGCCAACACGCTGGACTGTAAAGAATCTGTTTGAAGTGAAGAACGGGCAGCGGATTCTGCTGGACGGCAATGTGTTCGAGAACAACTGGATGGGCGCGGACCAGGGCGGCTGGGCAGTTTTGCTGACGCCGCGAGCGGATACCGATTCAAATGGGAACTACATGACGCAGGCTACGGCACGAGATATTACATTTACGAACAATATCGTACGGCACAGCACGGGCGGAGTGCAGATCTTTTCGCAGGACCCGGGCGCGCCGACGGGGGATCTCGCGGCGCTGCAAACGACGGAGCGATTGAACTTCTCCAATAATCTGTTTGAGGATATCAACGGTTCGACCTATGGCAACGGCGTGGGGACGGCGGGGACTTTCCTCGACTACCTGCAGGCGTTTTCACAGTTGCCGGGGGCAACGGATGTGACGTTCGACCACAACACCATTTTTAACAACGGCTATGTCGCTTTGCTGGCGTTGCAGTCACAGAATGGTCCTCAGTTCGGCAGTTTCACGTTCACGAACAACATTCTTTCCAACAATCAATATGGGCTGCAGATCACCAACAGCCATAACGATTTTGGGACGGTGGAGAAGCTGTTTACTCAAGGGACATTCACGGATAACGTATGGGCCGGGGCACCGGGCGCGAGCCAATTCCCGGGCAATTATTATCCGGATAGTCTCGCCAATGTGGGGTTTACGAACTACGACAACGGGAATGGCGGGGACTATCAGTTAACGTCGCAAAGCCCGTTCAGGGGACTGGCGACAGATGGAACCGATCCGGGAGTGAACATCGGCACGCTGAACCAAAAGACAGTGACAGCGATCAGCGGGGCGACGACGGCGACAGGTCCTGGCCCAAACGGGCAGTGATATAGGCTCGCGAGCTCGTAGGGCAGGAGAAAGCCGGAATGGGAGGACATTCCGGCTTTTTTTATTGACGCAGGCGTGTGCGTGAGTCTGGCTAAGTATTGGCAGACTTGGCTTGTTGGGCGTATTTACCGTGGGTGGGAACGGCGACACGATCAAAGTTGCGGGCAAGATTTTCGAGGCCGGAGGCGACATCGAGGCCGCACATCGGAAGACCGTGCCCGGGGGCTACGGTGGCGGGACGGAGGTCGGCAAGCTGGCGAACGGATTCGCGGGCGCTGGTCCAGTCGGGAGTGTAGTAGGCGGGCGGACCGTGAAGTTCCGGGCGTTGGGAGGCGGTCGCCAGGAACGACTCCGCTTTGGTTGTACAGAAAGCATCGCCGACAATCAGGGTGCAGTCGCTCTCCCGGAAAAGAGAGATGTGGCCGGGAGCGTGACCGGGGGTGTGCAGCCAGCGCCAGCCGGGCAGGTTGGGAACGGAGTGGTCCGACGGGAGCGGCTGAACGCGACCGGTGAGATTGGCGGAAGTACGTGGATAGAGGGGCGACATGACAGCCATCAGGCCGCCTCCCACCGCAGCGTCGGGGGGCGGGTACTTGGTTTGTCCGTTGAGGAATGGAATTTCATCGGCGTGGGCATACACGGGGACGTTCCACCCTTTCAGGAGTTCCTCGGCTGCTCCGACATGGTCGAAGTGGCCGTGAGTCAGGATGATGGCGTCGGGTTTTGCGCCTTTGCCGAAGTGATGTTCAGCCCAGTGCTTGATCTTACCGGCGGAGAAGTGGAGGCCGGTGTCGATCAATGTCCAGCCGCCGTTTTCCGCTTTAACGCTATAGACATTCACGAACAAAATATGCAGCCCGCGAACGCCGGTTGCGATGTTGTCGAGATGAACAGCGTCATATTGCGACAGGGGAATGGCTTCCATGTGATTTCTCCTTCCAGAGTTCTAAAAGGTGGATTAATAGGGACGGGGAAGGTTTCGAGTGAGGTGGCGAGCGGCGTTTTGGAAGTACTGCGTGAGCAGGGCCGCGGGCCAGACACAAGCGTTCAGATGCTGGAAGTTGCTGTGTGAAACCGATCACGGGCTCGAAACTGTGCAAATTTCTGGAAAGGACGGGCTGGCGCCTTGGGGCTGGTCATGCAGATCGCCCGCGATGCAGGTGTCGATTGGTAACCGTTTTGGGGCTACTTCAGCGATCCGCTCCAGCGGAGGCCGATGCGCCAGAGGCGGGGTTCGCCGATGTTGGGATTGGGCGTGAGGGCGACGAGGTAGGTACGGTCGAGAAGGTTTTCGACGTCGGCGATGGCGCTCAGGTTTTTGGTGAGGTGCTGCTGGGCGCTGAGCTGGAGAGCGGCGTAGCCGGGGAGTTCGAACTGGTTGAGATCGTCGTCGAACTGAAGGCCGAAGGCGCGGATTCCGGCGGAGATTTCGGTGAGGTGGCGGTTGTAGGTGAGTTCGGCGGTGCCCTGCTGCTTGGGAACTTCGGGGATGCGCTGGCCGGTGGAAAGGCGAGCGTCGGCGTAGAGATAGCCGGCCTGGGCGGTCCAGTGAGTCCAGTGGTGGTTGATGTTGGTTTCGATGCCGCGAGAAAGGGCGCCGGGGAAGTTCATGCGTTCGCGCAGGATGAGGGTGGGCGTGGTACGCAGGGTAGCGTTGTCGATCAAGTTATGCAGGTCGTTACGGAAAAGGCTGAAGGAGATTTGGGTGTTTTCATTGCTCCAATCGAAGCCGGTTTCGACGCCGATGTTACTTTCGGGAACCAAGTTAGGATTGGCAAGCGTGAGTGCGTTGCCGACGCGGAATTGACGGAAGAGCTCATTTAAGGTAGGAGCGCGGAATCCTTTATAACCGGAGGCTCGAAAACGGAAACGGCCGAGGCCGTAGGCGACTCCTCCATTGGGGCTCACGAAAGTTTCGCCGTTGCGGCCGGTGAACTGATGGCGGATGCCGGCGTAGAAGCGTACCGGCCCGAAGCCGATATCTCCTTGAGCAAAGAGGCCGTGCTCCAACAGCGTTCCGCCGGCCGGCGTAAGCACGTGAGTGGAATAAGAATAGTCGAAGCTGGTGCCGTGGACGTCATCGGTGTCGGCTCCGATAATGGTGTTCCAGTTGAAGTGACGCTGCTGGCCGTGGTGACGCCAGTAGGCGGCCCCCCCAATATCGTAGACCGGGACGGTCTGGCGCGAGGTTAAGGTTTCGTGATCGCGGTCGAGGGAAACGCTGGAAAACGTGCTGTGATACTGCTCCTGGGTATGAAAGGCAAGAAAGGAAACCTGGTCGTTGGAGCTGAAAGAGTGGGTGTAGTTCGCCCCGATAGTGCCAAGGCCGGTGGAGTTGTGGGTGAGATCGGTTCCGTTATGCCGCTCTTCGGCAAGGGCGTCGAAGTGGATGGAGAGACGGTTGGCAGCGCCGAGGTAATCGAGATGGAGATCGCCGGTGGCGAAGCGGACGTTCGCGCGGTCGTCGACCGAGCCGCGAATGGACGGCGGGACGATGTAGTAGCCGCCGGTAGTGAAGTCGCGGGTGTGGAGGGAGAGACCCCAGCGGCCCCACAGGTTCGAATAGCCGGCTGAAACATCGGCCGTGCTGTTGTTACCGCCGTAGACGTTTGCAAAGAGATGCTCGTGCTGTTCGGGCGGGGAGAAGAGCGAAATGGAGCCACCGAGGGCGCGGTCGCCGAAGATGCTGGTGGAAGCGCTGCGATTGACTTCCACGCGGTCAACGTAGTCGGGATCGACGCGGTCCCAGTAGATCCAACCGCCGAAGGGATCGTTGATGGGGATGGCATCCCAGAGAATGAGGGTCCGGCTGGCACCGGAAGAACCGCCGATGGCGCGAAGCGAGACGCCCTGGGTGGTGGGATTGGCGACCAAACTGGAGGAGCGGCGGAAGAGGCTGAAGCCGGGGATCTGGCGAAGGCGGTCGTCGAGTTCCGTGCCGGGAATGGTCTGAAGCTGCTGTTGATTGAGAACGGTGATGGAGGCGGGCGAGGCGCTCGATAGAGAGTCGTTGACGGTGACGGTGGTCTGGATGGGCGGCGGCGTAGGCGGATTTGCCGGCGGGTTTTGATCGGTCGCCGTTTGAGAAAAGGCCGGAGCGGCGAAGGCAAGAAGAGCGACGAAAAGTGGGAAGCGGACCATCAATTCGGACGTTCCTCAGATATGTTTGGCCGTGAGAGTTTCATGCGTGGAACGAACATTGTTATCAGTTCGTATTCTTAAAGGTAAACGATGACGCCCTATGCCATTGAAACGCACGGTTTGGAAAAGATTTACCGGGCGCGGTTTCGCGGGCGGACAGTGAAGGCCGTTTCAAATCTGACGTTGCGGGTGCCAGAAGGGGCAAAGTTCGGCCTGCTGGGAGCGAATGGGGCAGGGAAGACGACGTTTGTAAAGATGCTGCTCTCGGCGGTGCATCCGACAGCGGGTTCGGCGGCGCTATTTGGGCGCGATGCGCGCGACCCGGAAGCGCGGCGGCCGGTGGGATATTTGCCGGAGAATCACCGGTTTCCGACGTACTTCACGGGGCGGGGCATGCTGGAGTTTTACGGTGCTTTGTCGGGGATGGAGACGAGGACGTTGCGGGAGCGGATACCCGAAGTGCTGGAACTGGTTGGGCTGGAGGAGTGGGGCGAGACGCGCATTAAGAAGTACTCGAAGGGGATGCTGCAACGACTGGGGCTGGCGCAGGCTTTGATTCACCGGCCGAGAATGCTGATCCTGGACGAGCCGACCGACGGCGTGGATCCGGCAGGGCGGCGGCATATTCGCGATGTGTTGAACCGGCTGAGCGGGACGGGCGTGACGGTTTTTATCAATTCGCATCTGCTGGGTGAAGTGGAGTCGTTTTGCGAGTACGTGGCGATTTTGAAAAAGGGTGAACTGGCGCTGGAGGGGAAGATTAGCGATCTGGTGAGCGAGCCGGGTTATCGCGTGACGGCGGTGCAGGTTCCGCAAGGGGCGATGCAGGCGGTACAGGGGACCTTGAGTTCCGATGGGCAGACGGTTAGCTTGCAGGCCGCAACGCGCGAGGAAGCAAACCGGGCGATCGACACGCTGCGGGCGGCGGGCGGAATGGTTGAGAGCGTGACGGCATCGGCGGGAAGTTTGGAGGACCTGTTTATTCGGGTGACGAAAACGGACAGGGCGACGGAGCGGGCGGCATGACGGCGGGGAAGATGCACGTTTTTGGCGCTTTGGTTTGGGATACGTTTCAGGAGGCGCGAGCGCGCTGGTTGTTCTGGGGCTTGTTTGCGCTTTCGACGCTGCTGGTGCTGATTTTTTTGTTTGTCCTGCAAATCGACTTAGCGGAGGGCGCGGTTTCGTTTTTGGGCATCCAGAGGACGACTCGTCATATCTTCGACATTGAGAAATTTGTTCGGGTTTCGTACTCGTGGGTGTCGATTGCGCTTTATATCTGGGGCACGTTTTTGGCGGTGTTTGCTTCGGCGGGCCTGGTGCCGAGCATACTCGAGGCAGGGCGAATTTCGCTGTTGCTTTCGAAACCGTTGAGCAGGACGATGCTGCTGGCGGGGCGGTTCGCCGGCAACTTTTTGATTGTGGCGCTGAATCATGTTTACCTGATCGGGTGCGTCTGGATCATTATTGGAATAAAGACGCATCTGTGGGAGCCGCGATTTTTACTGGCGATTCCGTTTAGCTTGTTTATCTTCGCGGTGCTGCTATGCGTGGTGCTGCTGATTGGGGTGGTGTTCGAGAGCGCGGCGTTGTCGGTGATGGCGCCGGTGGCGCTGATGCTGATTAGCGCGATTTTGGCGCAGCGCGATGTAGTGGTGCGGCTGTTGAGTTCGGAGTGGTCGCGGCAGTTGTGGCTGGTGTTGTATTGGATTGTGCCGAAGGTTCATGACCTGGGAGCGGCGATGCGGCAGATTATTTTATTGGACCGGCAGGCGGAGTGGTGGGCTCCGGTGTGGACTTCGGCGGTGTTTGGACTGGTGGCGCTTTCGGGCGCGGTGTTTGTATTTAAGAAGCGGGATTTTTAGTGCGATATTGGCTTTCGTTCGTTTTGGCGTGCGCGGTTTTTTCGGGAGTGAGTTGCGGGAGCAGGCCCCAGATCGGCGTGCAGGTAGACCCGGCATTGCGGCGGTTGGTTCCTCTGGATGCGGCGGTGCTGGCTGGGGTGGATCTGGAGAAGCTGGAGAAGACGCCGCTCTACCGGCGCTACGAAGGACAGTTGAACCAGGCTGGGCTTGACGCGCTTACGGAGCGGTTCGGGATCGATCCGCGGCGTGATATTGCGAGCGTTTTGATTGCGGCGAATGCGGATCGGCGAATCGCGCTGACACGGGGGCGGTTTACGCAGCAGCAGCTTGAGCCGAAGTTGATCTCAATGCGAATGCAGCGGACCTTGTATAAAGGCCATGCGGTATTTGGAGATGCGCGGAACTCGTTGACATTTGCCAGTAAGGGCGTGCTGGCAGCGGGATCAAAGGCAGCCGTGCGGGATTGGGTGGACCGCGTGGAAGACGGACGTGGCGGAATTTCCGATGGCTTGCAACGGCGATTAGCGGCATTGCCTAAAAACGATACGGTTTGGGTTGTGAGCGATGGCGGACTTCCGCTGGTGGGCGTTCCGTTGCGGCAGGATGTGGAGTCGGCGCTTTCCAATATTGAAGGATTCGTTACGGGCGTAACCGCGGGCGCGGCGGTGGACAGCGGAGTCCATTTTCGGACCGATTTCGATTGCATTTCGCCGGAAGGCGCGCAGCGGGTACATGACGCACTGCGCGGTGGCATTGGACTGGCCCGGTTAACGACAAATGATAATGCGCTCGATATGCTGCGGCTGTATGACTCGATTCAGGTCAGCAAAGAGGACAAGCGCGTGCATGTCGGGGCTGATCTTTCCTCAGATCTGACCGATAAAGTTTGGGCGCATGTGCCGCAGTTGATGGAGCACGTCAATCGAGCGTTACAGAACGGGCAATGAGGGGCTTAAAGGGTTGAGCCTCCGCCTTCGCTGATGTAGTTGCGATTCCAGGCTGGCTTTTCGACGGTTACGTCGCCTTTTACGATGGCTTGGCAACCGAGGCGGGAGCGGAGGGTTAGGCCAGCTGCCATGTCGAGGCGATCAAGTTCGTCGTCGTCCGGTTCGGATAAATTTTTATCGCCTTCGACAACGATGACGTGGCAAGTGGTACAGGCGCAGCTTCCTCCGCAGGCATGCTCCAGGTGGATGCCGAAATTGAGGGCGATATCAAGAAGCGATTCACGTTTACCGTGATCGTGGTAGGGAAGCTTTCCGGATTCGAACTCGACTGATTTGTTCTCCGGCAGGAAGGTTACTTTAGGCACCTTTTCATTCTAGGAGATGGGGCGGCGCCTAGAGTTTTTGCGTTCCTTCGATCTTGGCAAGCCCGCAGTCGAAAGTTCCGAGGGGGAGATGGCCTGCTCTCCGGGCCAGTTGCAGCATCAGACAATCGGAAAAGCCCAGTGCCGGCCGTACGCGGAAAAGGTCGAGCGCCGTCTCGATAACCTCGGAATCTTGCAGGATTAGGTCTCTGTGATTCAGCAGCATCTCGATGGCGGTGGCGATATCGGCTGGGCTGCGTTGGTAGACGGCATCGAGGACCCAGGTTGCCTCAGTGAGCGCGAGCACCGATACCCAAGCTCCCTTTTCGATGAACGCTTCGGCGGAAGCCGCCTGACGAGGATCGTCGCGCGTAATCAGGCGAACCAGCACATTGGTGTCAACGGCGCGCATGCCGTTCACGGACGTGTTGTTTGATGCCCTGCTTCATTTCGTCGATTGTTCGAGGCGTCGCCGCCTGATCTGGAAATATAGCGCGATGAATGTCCTCCGACGAAAATCGACCGGCCCGGTGGACGAAGATTTTATCTTCTTCCTCGTCCCACTCCAGGATGGAGCCGGGTCCGATGCCGAGCTTTTGCCGTACGTTGACGGGGATGGAAATTTGGCCCTGCGCCGTGAGCCGTGAGCGTGCTAGAGACATGGTTTATAGTACCACGGTAATGTGAAAATCGTTTGATTTAATATAACCCGGGAATCAGACGTTTGGTAGTCCTGCTGTACCTCTCATACTCGTCTCTAAAAGCTTCGCGCAAGGCAGCTTCCTCGACGTGGATTCGATATAGCAGAGCGACCGTGGTGGGAATCAGCAGAATGGCAAGCCCTATCCAGTTACGGGTATGCAGTCCGATAGCGGCAAAGACAATCAGGAGCCCGGAGTAAGACGGGTGGCGAACAAAGCGGAAGATACCTGTCTTCTTGATAGTCTGAGTCGCGTGGATAGCGACGTTGGCGCTGAAAGACTTGCCGAGTTTTAGAATAGCCATCCAGCGGAGAATCAGGCCAGCCGCAAGTAAAACGATGCTTGCCACGAGCACCCAATGTGCTCCGCTAAGAGTATGTCGATGCGTTTGGCCAAACCAAGTGGCAACGGTGATTGAGGCGATAATTATCGGCCACAGAAGCAATAATGAGCCACGATCTCGAACGTTTCCGCCGCTTGGCCGGGTTCGCGTGACAATCAAAATGGCTACCTCGGAGATGACCCACGTCCAATAAATCGTTTCCCACATGATTTTGACTGTTGTTGCCTCCTTCAGTTCGGCGTTGGATTGGATCACCCAATTGGCTCTGATTATACGAGCATATTTGCTCTCGGTTTCATGTGTCGCTTCAGCAAACACGCTAGACTTGGAAATTTCGGGATTGTAGCAACCATTAAGACAAGACGAGGTGATGAGTTTTGACAAGCAGACGAAATTGCACCAGGACAGGAACTGAGCCTGGGCCTTCCACTATGACGAACGGGACAGATCACAAACTTGCAAGAGCCAGGATCGTGTATCTTGTGCTCGGCACTTTGTTTCTGTTGTTCCTGGCAGGGACGATGCAGCGATATGCCTGGGCGCAATCCGGAAACGGTACGGGCCCTCAGAGCCCTCCTCCACCGCAGGGCCAAAACCCCAATGGCATGCATATTTATATCTGGGCAGGCTTGAAGTCCCATTTCCCGGGTCAGCATGACTACCCACAGTTGCTTGCCGACTGGAGCAAACTTCTGACGGAGCATGGGGCGGTGGTGGACGGGGCTCTACATGGCCCCAGCAGTGCCGACCTGGCACATACCGATGTTGTCGTGATCTACAAAGGCGACGCAGGGTACCTGAGCGATAGTGAAAAGGCCACGCTTGAAGCATTCGTCAAACGGGGCGGCGGCCTGGTTAATTTTCATGACTCTTTGTGCGGTCCTGATCCGGCCTATATGGCGACGCTCCTCGGTGGCGCAAAGAAGCATGGCGAGGTGAACTACACCTTGGATGCGCCTATCCACTACACAGTCGTGGACCAAGCGGATCCCATCATGAAGGACATGTCCGACATCACGATTCTTGATGAAGCCTTCTTCAAGATGACGTGGGCGAAGAATCCTGCCATCCATGTGCTGGCAACCACGAAGATCCCGCCAACACACAGTGCCGGCAGCCACGCGGGAGAAGTGGCGCCGCAGATGTGGACGTACGAACACACTCTTCCCGGTGGTCAGCCTGCTCGGGCGTTCGTGTGGATGCAGGGCCACATTTACGCCAATTTCTCCAATTACCAGCTTCAGCGGACAATACTTCGCGGCATCGCGTGGGCCGGGAAAAAGCCAGTCGATGAGCTGGTGGATTATGTGGCTCCTCCGCGTCCGGCTCGCAGGGGACTGCCAGACGCGATTAGCACGCATTGAGTGAAAAACGGCGATGTCTATCGCAGGATGTCCGCTCTATACATCTGAACAAGCGCCAATGCAGTGGTCGATCCAGACGACCGCGAAAGCGCACAGCATAAAGACCGCCGTTATACCGACCACATTGAGGGCCGTCTGTTTCCAGCCGAGCATGATGACATTTATAAACGGGTAGGCATACTTTCCGGTTGCCGCTCCACGCGCGAGTGCGTAAACCAAATACGATAACGGATAGGCGGCCCACAGAAACGGATGCCCCCATGTGAGTGCGCCTTTGCGGGTAAAAAGCATCCAGAAGAGCGGAACAAGTACCGGCGTCACCATGTGGAGAAGCACGTTCGCCACGGCCGAGCCACCCGAGAGCTCAGTTAGGCCGTGCAGTAAAACGGCGTAGATCGCTCCGACGAGCAGAATCGACAACATCGCGCCTGCAACCACCCAATCCGAACGAAGCATGGTGCGATTTGCCGCGACGGCAGCGAAAACCGCGGCCACTAGAAGATTGGTGGTGATTGTGAAAAATCCGAGCACGATCCAAAGTGTGAGTAGAACGGATGAGTTTTGGTAATAGAGAACGATGAACTGTGTGGCCAAGCCGGCCCACGCGATAGAGGCGATACCCGCGGCCGCAATGCGACCGGGATTTGAAATCTCAGATTGAGAGCCTGACATTCGTGGCGATGGCATCGCGAATCGTAATCTGTTGTCCAAAGATATGCGTCGGATCCACTTCTGTTCCTTCCCGGTACCACGGGCCGTATTCATCTACAACCAACTTGAGAGTATGCTCACGGTCGTATTCGCCTAATATAGTCCAGTGATCAAGTAAGATTTGCTGCATTCTGTCGGCACTCCGGAGCAAATCGTACCAATCCTTCGTCTCGAAATGAAGAGCATCGCCGCCATTAACTCTGGCGTAGCGATGAATGGACCAATCGCGAAAATGAGGGTTCTCATGAGTGTGCCCCGGAGTGTAAACCTGCTCAAAAAAGCGACGTATCCAGGCAACATCATCACCGTTCGGTCCGGCAGCAATAAATTCTCGATTTTGCCCAAAATCCGGCGCCGAGGTCGTGAAACAGCGGAACTCCGAGGCATAGTCTTGGGGCAGGAAATTGCCGCCGCATCCCCAGCTTTCATTCCCGACACCCAATACCGTACATTGAATGGTTCTGGAAAGCCTGCAGCCTCACGCATCTTCGCCAATGTCGTGGACCCTTGAGGAGAGTTGCAGTATTCCACCGAGTGATCGAAGTCGAGCGCCGGAAGACTCCTCAGGTTAGCGGCAACATACGGCTCGGCATGGGAGAGGCGGCAAAGCCTCATAAACTCATGGCCCTCAGGTTTCGATATTGTAGATGAGTGTCTAATCGAACGCATGCGGGTCCCGGACCTGGAATTTCGGGCGTAGCTGAGCTTTCTCTTGCGGAACGGGCGCGGACGCTTGCTGCTTTAGGACGGTTGGGTAGTCTTTCGACGCATTCGCGGAAATTCGCGGGGTATCCGTTTGGTTCTATCATGCCTTATGCGCTGGATGAGCAAGGACGGCCAGTTGTTTTCGTCAGCAGCATGGCAATGCATACGCAGAATCTGCGGGAGGATCCGCGTGTTAGCTTGCTCATCATGCAGGAAAACGTTTCTGGTGATCCGCTGGGTGCGGCTCGACTGACGCTGATTGGCTCTGCTTTGCCGGTGGCCGGCGCCGAAGTAAAAAGCTTGTACTTATCGAGGCATGAGAATGCTAAATTCTGGCAGGATTATAGCGATTTTGCTTACTTCCGGATTGAGATCGCGGGCGTTTATTTTGTTGGTGGTTTTGGCGTGATGGGGTGGATTGCGGCGGAGGAATATCAGAGCGCGTCCCCCGATCCGTTAGCCGAAGCGGCATCGGGCATTATTCAGCATATGAATGACGATCATGCGGATGCGCTGCTGCTTCTTGCGCGGCGATTTCTGGGCGATGAGATTGAGGAGGCGCAGATGACGGCAATCGATCGATTGGGCTTTGATGTTCGTCTGCGGTCGGGGGACAGGGTTCATGGTGGCCGTGTTGCTTTGTCGCGGGAGGCGCGAGATACCGATCAGGCTCGCAGTGTGTTGGTAGATATGGTGCGGCAAACGAGATCCGCTGGGGTTTAGCTAGAGAGCGGCGCATACCGCGCTGGTTACTTCGTGCGTGGTGGCTGTACCGCCGAGATCGGGCGAGAGTGCGGAATGCGATTCGGTAACGCGCTCGATGGCTTGCATGAGACGGTCCGCGGCTTCGTGCTCGCCTAGATGTTGCAGCATCATTACGGCCGTCCAGAAGCTGCCGATGGGGTTAGCGATGCCTTTGCCCATGATGTCGAAAGCAGAGCCGTGGATGGGCTCGAACATGGAGGGGAAGCGGCGCTCGGGGTTCAGATTGGCCGTGGGTGCAATGCCTAAGCTGCCGGCTAACGCAGCCGCTAGATCGCTCAGGATATCGGCGTGAAGATTCGTGGCGACGATTACGTCAAGAGTTTGCGGCTTGCCTACCATGCGAGTGGTCACGGCATCGACGAGCATCTTGTCATTTTGTACGTCGGGGTAGTCGCGGCTGACCTCCTTCGCAATCTCGTCCCATAGAACCATTCCGTTTCGCTGTGCATTTGATTTTGTGACGACCGTCAGAAGCTTACGGGGACGGGAGCGTGCCAGATCGAAGGCGAAGCGCATGATACGCTCGACTCCCGTGCGGGTGAAGATAGCGGTTTCGGTGGCTACTTCTTCCGGAAGACCTTTGTGCGAACGGCCCCCGTGGCCCGCATACTCGCCTTCGCTATTTTCGCGGACGATGACCCAGTCTAGATCTCCGGCGTTTACATTGCGCAGAGGGCTGGTAATGCCGGGGAGGATGCGGGTGGGCCGCACGTTGGCGTACTGATCGAAGCCTTGACATATAGCAAGGCGTAGGCCCCAGAGCGTTATGTGATCCGGTATAAGCGGGTCGCCGACTGCTCCGAAATAAATAGCGTCGAAATCTCTTAAGAGATGCAGGCCTTCTTCGGGCATCATGCGGCCGGTTTCACGATGGTAATCGGAGCCCCAGGGAAAATTAGTTGCCGATAAGTGAAATTCACCACAGCGGTTCTGAAGCGTACTGAGGACTTCGAGCCCGGCGGTGATTACTTCTTTACCGATGCCGTCACCGGGAATGGAGGCAATTTTGTATTCACGCAATTTTGGCTCAGAGCCGCTTGTGGTTTCGTCGATCAAACAGCAGGATAGCCTGATCGATATTAACGGTGCTGTGCCACGCTGTAATCTTTGTTGGCGAATATCTTTTCTTTGTCGGGCTGGCTAACGCCGGGATGCATATCGGAGGGCCGCTCAAACGGATTAGCGACGTAGCGGAAGTTCGGTTCGGAGTTCCATGGGCCACGCTCGTCCTTGCCGTTGGAGCTCATGTTGAAATAGACGTTCACCGTATCATCCGGCGGGATATTGCCGAAGAACGGATCCGTGAGCTTGCCGAGCGATTGCAGGGCTTGCATAAACATTTCAGTGTGGGAAACTTCGCGCGTTAGTAGGTGAACAAGGGCTTTCTTGCTACCTTCGTCAGGAGCGCGGAGAATCAATTCCTCATAGGTTTGACGGGCACCGGCCTCGGCAGCGATATTGGCCCGGAGGTCACGGACTACATTGCCGCCTTCGTTGATGTAATCGGCTTTCCAGGCGGAACCGAAGCTATCGAGGAAGTGCGGGCCACGGCCCCGGAGAGCAAATAACTGACTTTCCTCGGCCTTTACTTTCGCCTCGCCGCTGGTGTGCAGTTCGATTAGTTTACCGACCATTTCGAGGTGCCCCATTTCTTCGGTGGAGATATCGAGCAGCATATCGCGCAGGCCGGGATCTTCTACGTGAAAAGACTGTACGAAATATTGAAGAGAGGCGGTTAACTCACCGGTGGCACCGCCGAACTGCTCCAAAAGATATTGGCCGAAACGCGGATTGGGAGCGTCGACGGTAACCGGCACTAGTAGTGACTTTGTATGAATAAACATGATGACTCCTAATTCGACCGTAACGCCGGTACTTAGGACGAACAATCCGCAAAGATACCTAGCGCTTTTACGGAAACGTTACTGAATTCTAGAAATGTCAGGTAATTAGAGTTAGGAGACGCTTACTGCCGGGTGGGCGCGGCGAGCATTGCTTTCCAGGTATTCTCGTCGTGGCCGATGCTTAGTTGTTTGTCAGCGCGGATGAGGGGAAGCCGGAGGAGTCGTGGATCGTTTTCGATTCTGGTGAGTAGTTCGGCGTCGGAGAGCTTCAGGTATTTGAGCCCGGCGTCAAGGTAGATTTTGCTTTCCGTGTCGAGGAGTGAGGCGAGACCAAAGCGTTCGATGAAACGCCGGATCTCGCCGGGGGACATGGGCTTCTGCTTTAGATCGACCAGATGAACCGGGATACGGCGTTCCTTGAAAAAGCGCTCGGCCGCGCGGGTAGATTGCGAGCTCTTGATGCCGAAAATCTGGATGTTGAGCACCTTGCGAGTAAACCCGCGATTTTACAATAGCTTGTCTAGCGTAATCGGAAGGTCGCGGACGCGTTTGCCAGTAGCATGAAAGACAGCATTGGCGATTGCGGCTGCCGTTCCAGTAATTCCGATTTCCCCAATGCCATGCGCGCCTAATGGTGTGTGCGGGTCGGGAATGTCGAGGAAGTAGGTTTCGATGTTCGGCACGTCCGCGTTTACAGGGACGTGATACTCAGCCAAGCTTGGGTTGGCGATACGGCCAGTACGGTCATCAAAAAGCGTTTCCTCGGTAAGCGCCATGCCGATTCCCATGATGATGCCGCCCATGAATTGCGAGCGCGCGGTCTTCGGATTTAAAATCCGGCCCGTATCGAAAGCACCCACCCAACGGGCAACGCGCACCTCTCCGCTTTCCTGGTTGACACGTACTTCGCAGAACTGAGCTCCATACGAACCCATGGAATATTTCATGGCTTCAAACGGCATTCCGGTTTCCGCCTCCGCTTCCAGATATTCCCGATTATTGCGTTTCAAAATGGCCGCATAAGTTTCGCCCTTTTCGGGCTCCTTGCGGCGAAACAGTCCGCCTTCCCGCGCCTTTGTTTCATCAAAGTGCACGCCGGCCAGTGGCGATTGCGCATGGGCCTTCGCGAGGGTCAGCATTTCGCGTTGGAGCTTTTCGCTCGCCTGCTGGACAGCTAAGGCAATACTTATCGTTTGATTAGAGCCACCGGCAACGGGCGCCTGCGGCAAATTGGTATCGCCGTATTCGAAACGTACTTTTTCAAGCGGCAGGCCCAGTCGTTCGGCAGCATGTTGGGTTTGCACCGTCGCCGTTCCCATGCCCATTTCTTGCGCCGCGCACTGCACAACTGCCGTACCATCGGCATTCACGCGTACTTTCGCGGCCGTTGGAAAACGATAAACCGGGTAAAACGCCGTTGCGACACCTTGACCGATCAGCCATTTGCCTTTGCGCTGGGAGCGCGGTTGCGACGGCCGGTTTTGCCAATCGAATTTTTCCGCGCCGAGTTGATAAGCCTCTTTGAAATGACGGCTGGAAAACGCGGTGCCCTTAGCTGGGTCCTTGTCGGGATCGTTCCGCAAACGAAGTTCCACGGGATCGATCTTCAGTTCGTAAGAGAGTTCGTCCATCGCACTCTCAAGAGCATAGGTGCCGATGGATTCACCTGGAGCGCGCATGAAGGTGTTCGAAACGGTATCCAGGTGAACGACTTTTTGTCCGACGAACAGATTGTCGGTCGCATACAGATGGCGTGCCGGGAAAGAAAATTGTTCCGGGAAGTCATTGGTGGTGGAAGTCGCGGTTACGCCGGTATGGATTAACGCTATCAGCTTGCCCGACTTGTCCGCGCCCAGAGCGATACGCTGCTCCGACGGTGTTCGCCCGCCTACAATGTGATACACGCCTTCACGCGATAACGCCAGTTTCACCGGACGGTCCACAACTTTTGCCGCCAGCGCGCAGAGCGGAACGTGAGCCCACATCGAGCCTTTGCCGCCAAACCCCCCACCGACGAAAGGAGCAAGGACGCGCACATTGCCTTTCGCGACAGAAAGCATTTTGGCGAGTGAATCTTTTACTCCCTGCGTAAATTGTGTTGCGTCGTAGACAGTGAGTTTACCGTCATGCCAAACCGCAGTGGTGGCGTGTGGCTCAATGGCATTGTGGTTGTAGCGCGGCGTCGTGTAGGAACGATCGATCTTAAACTCAGCCTTGGCAAGCGCGCCTTCCGCATCGCCCCTTTTCACCTCTGTCTCCTCACCCATGATTTGTTTTGGGACCGTAGCATGGGGCTTGGCGGCTTCGAACGATAGGTTAGGAGTTTTCGTGGTGTATTGAACGTCCACCAGCGAAGCAGCGTAATCCGCCGCATCAAGCGTTTCCGCGATAACCATCGCCACGGGTTGTCCGTTCCAGAAGATCTCATCCGTATTTAGAACGGGCGCGTCACTTCCGGCGGCGTCGCTTCCTCCCGATGGGCTGAAGAGCGGCGGGTCCTTCATTTTCGGAGCGTTCTCATGAGTAAGGACGGCGAGCACGCCCGGTACTTGTTCGGCTCTGCTTCGGTCGATGCTTTTAATCTTGCCTTTGGCAACGGTGCCGAAAACGAGTGAGGCATAGGCGGTGTTATCGAGCGCGTACTCGGCGGAGAAACGCGCTTCGCCCGTCACCTTCACCGAGCCATCCAGCCGGTCGATGGGCTTGCCGATGATCTGATGGGCTTCGCTCAGGAAGTCACGGTCACGGTCGGGCATAATCTGCACGACCGCTTCGGTTACTTTCGAAACAATACTCACTGCGCTGCTCCTTTGTTTGCTAGTTCGGACAATACGCTGACGATGGTTCGCTTGGCGAGCTCAATCTTGAAAGTGTTAAACCTGTATGCATGGGCCGAGGCGAGCTCTTCTTCGGCCGCACGGCGAAAAGTCTGCTCATTGGCTGCTTCACCAAGCAGAACATTTTCAGCTTTCATTGCGCGCCATGGTTTGTGGGCCACTCCGCCTAACGCAAGCCGCACATTTCTTATCTTGCCGTTCTCGGTTTCCAACGCAGCCGCGACAGAGACAAGCGCGAACGCATAGCTTGCGCGGTCACGCACTTTGCGATACACCGAGTTCCCCGCAAACACCAGCGATGGAAGGTCCACCGCCGTAATCAGTTCGCCGGGTGGCAGATTCGTTTCCACGTTCGGCGTATCACCCGGCAGACGATGAAAATCGATCAGCGGAATACTGCGTTCGCCGTTTTTGCCGGTGACTTGAACAACCGCATCGAGAGCGGCAAGAGCGACGCACATGTCCGAGGGATGCGTAGCGATGCAGGCGTCCGAGGTGCCTAAAATTGCATGGATTCGGTTAAAACCGTCGATGGCGTCGCAGCCCGCTCCGGGGTCGCGCTTGTTGCATCGGGCCGCGCTGTCGTAAAAGTAATAGCAACGGGTGCGCTGCATCAGATTGCCGCCCGTTGTCGCCATGTTTCGCAACTGGGCGGACGCACCCATTAAGATCGCCTGCGAGAGTACGGGGTAACGTAACCGCACATCGCGGTTCATCGCGAGATGGCTGTTGCGAACCAGCGCGCCAATCCGCAAACCGCCGCCCGGCAGTTCCGTGACTCGATCGAGTGGCAGGCGGGTGATGTCGATCAGCGTGCCGGGCTGTTCGATATTTTCCCGCATCAAATCGATGAGGTTCGTTCCGCCGCCGAGAAATTTGGAGCTTCCGTCTGCCGAGATCAGGCTGACGGCGGATTGTTCGGTCTCCGCACGGGCATAAGCAAAATTATTCATTTCCGCACCTCCGGCTGGAAGGCCTCGCGAACCGCGTCCACAATACCCACGTAGGCGCCGCAGCGGCACAGGTTACCGCTCATGCGCTCTTTGATCTCCTCGTCTGAAAAATCGATACTGGTATTGGCCATTGTTTCCGTCACTGCGCTCGGTAAACCGTTCTGAAATTCGGTGATCATCCCGACAGCCGAGCAGATTTGGCCGGGCGTGCAATAACCACACTGGAATCCGTCGTGTTTTACAAATGCGGCCTGCAATGGATGGAGTTCACCGTCGTTCGCAAGTCCTTCGACGGTGGTGATTTTTCGTCCTTCATATTGAACGGCAAGCGCGAGGCAAGAGTTGATGCGTTCACCATCCACCAGCACCGTACACGCTCCACACGCGCCCTGATTGCAGCCTTTTTTGCTTCCGGTTAAACCAATCACCTCCCGCAATGTGTCGAGCAGCGACGTACGCGGCTCAAGCTGCAAGTGGTAGTCCTTACCATTGATATGCAAGGAAAACGCCATCGTTGCGGCGGGTGTACTAACCTCTGTGGGCATCAAAGTTGCTCCCCTCTTCCTGTATTACCACCGATGTTAGGCTCCAATTATCGACTTCAGGTTTCATGGCAGTTGTTTAAAGGACGGGTGAGCCGTTCCGTCATACTAAGAAACAGTGTTGACCGAGATAGAAGCAAGATTAGCGGCTGCGATTGAGGAGCAGTTGGTGGCGAAGTTCGGGCTGCGGATGAAGGTTGCGCTGGAGCAGCCGAAGCAGAGTTCGTTTGGAGAGCTCGCAATTCCGGTGGCGTTTCAATTGGCGCGGCAGTTGAAGCAGGCTCCGAAGCAGATTGCGGAGGAGCTGGCCGGGGGACTGCGGAAGATCGAGGGCGTGACTTCGCTGGAGATTGCCGGGAACGGGTATATCAATGTGCGGATCGATCGCGGAGCGTATGCGCGGGGATTGCTTCTTGGATCACTGAAGCATGATACGGCGGCGGACGGGAAGATCATTGTTGAGCATACGAATATCAATCCGAATAAAGCGGCGCATATCGGGCACCTTCGAAATGCAATTTTAGGCGATACCTTTGTACGGATGCTGCGGCATCGCGGGCGTCAGGTCGAAGTGCAGAATTATATCGACAATACGGGTGTCCAGGTGGCGGACGTCGTGGCCGGGTTTCAGTATCTAGAGAGGAAGAGCGCGGCCGACGTGCTGGCGCTATTGAATGACCACCATGTGCGGTTCGATTACTACTGCTGGGATTTGTATGCGCGGATTTCGGCTTACTACAAAGAGAACGCCGAGGCTCTAGAGTGGCGGGCCGCTACGTTGCATGCGATTGAAGCGGGCGAGGGCGAGACGGCTGAGTTGGCGCATGCCGTAGCAGATGCAATTGTGAAGGCGCATTTGAAGACGATGTTCCGGCTGGGCATTGAGTACGACGTGCTGCCGCGCGAAAGCGAGATTCTGCACCTTCAGTTTTGGGCGACAGCGTTTGAGTTGTTGAAAGAGCGCAAGGCTATCTACTTCGAGACGGAGGGCAAGAACAAGGGCTGTTGGGTGATGCCTTCCTCGGCGTTTCGGGAATCCGCGGCGGAGGAGGAGGAAGAGGCCGAAGAGGATAGTAAGGTTATCGTTCGCTCGAACGGTACGGTGACGTATGTCGGTAAGGACATTGCTTATCAGCTTTGGAAGTTTGGGCTGCTGGGGAAGGACTTTTATTACCGGCGTTGGCCGGCGTACCCGCATCGGCATCCGATTTGGGTCACGACCGATCAGCCGCAGGAGGAGAAGACGCCGAAATTCGGCGGCGCCACGCAGGTATTTAACGTGATCGACTCGCGGCAATCGTATTTGCAGGATGTGGTGGTGGCGGGGCTGAAGGCGCTCGGGTTCGATGAGCAGGCAGAGAGGTCGACTCATTTTTCGTACGAGATGGTGGCGTTGACGCCGCGGACTTGCGTGGAGTTGGGGATTGCGCTTTCAGAAGAAGATAAGCGAAGGCCCTATGTGGAGGTTTCGGGACGTAAGGGGCTGGGTGTCAAGGCGGACGACCTGATCGACCGGCTAGTGACGATTGTGCTGGGAGAGGTGGAGGACCGGCATCCCGATGCGCCTGAGGACGAGCGGAGGCATGTAGCAAAACAGATTGCGGTGGGCGCGCTGCGCTATTTCATGTTGAAGTTTACGCGCAACACCGTGATCGCTTTCGACTTTCAAGAGGCGTTGAGCCTGGAAGGGGAGACGGGTCTTTATGTTCAGTATGCGGCGGTGCGGGCCGAAGCGATTTTGCGGCAGTATGTGACGCGGAAAGAGCCGCTACCGGTGTTCGATGAGGTATTGACGCTGGACGTGCTGCAGAAGGATTTCGCAGATGAGGGGCTGTGGCAGTTATTGCTGTTGGCCTCTAAGTCGGAGAGCACGTTGGAGCGGGCGATCAGTTCCGGGGAACCGGCTCATGTGGCGCGGTATGCGTTTCAACTGGCGCAGGCATTCAACTACTTCTATCACGAGAATCGTGTGATTGATGAGCCGGACGCGGGGCGCAGGAATGTGTTGCTTTGGATCACGCAGTACGTGCGGAGCCAGTTGCTGACTACTCTGACGGCACTAGGGATTGAGCAGCCGCAGTATATGTGACGAAGCTGTACCGGGACGACTACATTAAAATAGGAACGAAATGGCCAGCAAGAATAGCTTTGGAGCTGCCGCGGCACTGCGCGCAAACGACAGCGAATATCAGATTTTCCGGCTCGATGCGCTTGAGAAGGCAGGTGTCGCCCATATCCGGCGAATTCCCTATTGCATCAAGATTCTGCTTGAAAACCTGCTGCGCTTTGAGGACAACCGCACGGTGAAGGCGAGCGATATCGAATATGTGGCGAAATGGGATGAAAAGACGGCTGCGCAAGAAATTCAGTTTCGTCCGGCGCGTATTTTGATGCAGGACTTTACGGGCGTTCCTTGCGTGGTAGATCTAGCGGCCATGCGGGATGCATTGAAGAACATGGGGGCGGATCCGAAGCTGGCGAATCCGCTGATTCCGGCCGATCTAGTGATTGACCACTCGGTGCAAGTGGACGCGTACGGTTCGCCGCAGGCTTTTCAGGAAAACGCGCTGCTAGAGTTTTCGAGGAACCAGGAGCGCTACAGTTTTTTGCGTTGGGGCCAGACGGCCTTCGGAAATTTTCGCGTGGTTCCGCCAGATACGGGTATTGTTCACCAAGTGAACCTGGAGTATTTGGCGAGCGTCGTGTTTACGAAGCAGACTCCCGGCGGGTTGCAGGCTTATCCGGATACGCTTATGGGGACCGATTCGCACACCACGATGATCAATGGCGTGGGCGTGGTGGGTTGGGGCGTGGGCGGAATCGAAGCCGAGGCTTGTATGTTGGGACAGCCGATCTCCATGCTGTTGCCGCAGGTGGTGGGATTCAAGCTGAGCGGCAGATTGCCGGAGGGCGCGACTGCTACAGACCTGGTGCTTACCGTTACCCAAATGTTGCGGAAGCGCGGCGTGGTGGGTAAGTTTGTGGAGTTTTACGGACCGGGCGTTAGTGCATTGTCTTTGGCGGACCGGGCCACGATTAGTAATATGGCTCCGGAGTATGGGGCGACGATTGGATTTTTTCCCATCGATGCGGTCAGCCTGGAGTATCTGCGACTTACAAATCGAACGGCGGAGCAGGTTCGCTTAGTGGAGGCGTACGCGAAGGAGCAGGGATTATTTCTTACGCCTGATGCGGACGATCCGACTTATTCGGATACGTTATCGCTGGATCTAGCCAAGGTAGTTCCGTCGCTGGCGGGACCGAAGCGTCCACAGGACCGGATCGATCTTCCCGATGTGAAGGCGAATTTTTTGAACGGGCTGGAGCGGTCACCAAAGAGCGCGAACTTGCGCGTGGATGGACATAAAGAAAAGATCCACGATGGCGCGGTGGTGATTGCGGCGATCACGAGTTGCACGAACACGTCGAATCCATCGGTGATGATGGCGGCGGGTTTGCTCGCAAAGAAAGCGGTGGAAAAAGGGCTGGCGGTAAAGCCTTGGGTAAAGACATCGCTGGCGCCGGGATCGAAGGTGGTTTTCGATTACTTGACCGACGCGGGGCTGATGCCGTACCTGGAGAAATTGAATTTTCATCTGGTGGGCTATGGCTGTACGACCTGTATCGGCAATAGCGGCCCACTGCCTGATGAGGTGGCGGAGGCGGTCCATGATGGCAAGCTAAACGTGGCAGCGGTTTTGAGCGGCAACCGTAATTTCGAGGGCCGCGTGAATCCGTTGGTCCGGTCGAACTATCTGGCCTCGCCGCCGTTGGTTGTTGCGTATGCGCTCGCGGGGCGTGTGGATTGCGATCTGACGAAGGAACCGCTGGGTGAGAATGCCGACGGGCAGAAGATCTATTTGAAGGACGTTTGGCCCACGTCCGACGAGATAGAAGCTGCCGTGAAGACATCGGCGCGGACCGAATTTTTTCATAAGGAATACTCGGAGGTATTCGCGGGAGATCGCACTTGGAATTCGATCAAGGTGCCGGCAGGGAGTAGTTACCAATGGACGGATGACTCGACCTATATCAAGAAGCCGCCCTATTTCGATGAGTTAGTGGATCCCCTGACTTCGGTGAAGGATTTCGCTGGACTGCGGGTGCTCGCGGTGCTGGGGGATTCGGTGACGACCGACCATATTTCTCCCGCGGGGTCGATTCCGCGGGACAGCCCGGCCGGGAAGTATCTGATTAGCCTGGGCGTGGGTCCTGGAGACTTCAATAGCTACGGATCACGCCGAGGCAATCATGAAGTGATGGTGCGGGGCACGTTCGCCAACATACGGCTGAGAAATCAAATGGTGCCGGGAATCGAAGGCGGTTGGACGCGCCATGTTCCGAGCGGCGAGAAGATGTTTATCTACGATGCGTCGGTGAAATACCAAGCCGAAGGCGTGCCGTTGTTAATTTTGGCGGGAAAAGAATATGGCTCCGGATCGTCGCGGGATTGGGCGGCAAAGGGAACGCTGCTTTTAGGCGTGAAGGTGGTGATCGCGGAGAGCTTTGAGCGAATTCACCGGTCGAATCTGGTGGGAATGGGTGTGCTGCCGTTGCAGTTTGTGGAGGGAGAAGGCCGGGAATCGTTGGGTCTTACTGGCGACGAGGCATTCAAATTGTCGGGTGTGGCAGCGGCGATTACGTCGTCCGGGATGGTGTCGGTAACGGCCCACAAGCCCGAGGGCCAGGAGATTCATTTCCAGGTTCGCGCGCGCATCGATACGCCGCAAGAAGTAGAATACTACCGCAACGGGGGCATTCTTCCCTATGTGCTGCGCCAACTGGTAGCTTCGGGCAATGTCGCAGCGTGAGCGGAATCGGACGCCACTGCTCGTATCGGCGGGGATCATTTACCGGGACGGGCAAGTTCTGGTGGGGCAGAGACGCAAGTGGGACCGGCATTCTTTGAAATGGGAGTTTCCGGGCGGGAAGGTGGAGCACGGGGAGTCACCACAGGACGCGCTGGTGCGCGAGCTAAAAGAGGAATTGCAGATCGATGCGATTGCAGGATGCGAGATTGCGCGATACGAGCATGATTATCCGAGCGGCAGCAGCGTTCATTTGCTGTTCTTTGCCGTTCGTGAGTTTACGGGTGAGCCGACGGGGTGTGTTTTTGAGCAGATACGGTGGACCGATTTAGGTGAACTGCCGAACCTGGATTTTGTCGAAGGGGACCTGGATTTCGTTCGGCGGCTAGCGCGGGGAGATTTTTTGCGAGCCTTGCAGGACGGGGCTTAGACGCCGAGCGCTTCAGGACCGCCTTCGCGGCGCACGACGATGCTGATAAGGGTGTTCAACTTGTCTTCCATTTCGCGCATGACAATGTCATGATGCGTCATAAATTCCGCATGCGCCTTTAGCGTTTCGCACTGCCGTTTTTTGAGGTGAGCCATTACGGTAAGGGCATCCTCAATGTCGGCCCTTGCCTTCTCAAGATTCGATACGCACTCTTCCATGTTCCCGCCGTTCATCGGATTTATTGAGTTCCAGGGTAGCACCGAACGCGTCTAATCAAGGTCAAAAGGCCGTTTTGGCGCTGCTCCCGAGGTGTCCTCCTTCGCCAATCTTAGAAGCTCCTCGAACTTTTTTTCGCGGATCTTTTCGCCGCTGCGGTGAGAGGCAAAACTCTTCTCGAATATCTCGTTGCGGCGGTCGGCGTCGCCTTTGAGTTGCTGGGCGGCGACTCTTAGGTCGTCGATGACGGGAGGACGTTCGACAGTTTTGTGAGTAATGACCACCGCCGTTTCGGGGTCGATTTGAAGTGTAGCCCCGCAACAAGGGCAAGAGACCTCAATGAGATTGCTGGTAGGGTCGGCCATAGACGAATCGTAGCGCACAATAACGATAACAATAATGCACTCATTACCTGATTTCTTGTCGCACTATGGCTATGCCGGTATATTCGGATTGCTGGTATTAGGAATTGTTGGGCTGCCGGTGCCAGATGAAACGCTGCTGGTGGTGGCCGGATACTTGATCTCGCGGGGCAAATTGCACCCATTGCTGGCGTTTGGCGCGGCCTTTGGCGGGAGTGCTGTCGGTATCACGATTAGCTACATCATTGGACGAACGCTGGGATGCCGTTTTGTTACGAAGTATGGCAAATGGGTGCATCTGACCGAGGAGCGGGTGAATAAGGTAAACCGTTGGTTCCACCATTTAGGGCACTGGCTGTTAGCGGGGGGGTATTTTGTTCCTGGGGTGAGACACCTGACGGCGTTCGTGGCGGGGATGTCGGGTTTGGAGTATCCGGGGTTCTCTCTTTTTGCTTACCCGGGAGGCGCTTTATGGGTCGCGAGTTTTCTGGCATTGGGGTATTACCTGGGCGAGAATTGGGAACCGGCGTTAAAGGTTGTGGATCATTATCTGGTGGTGATTTGCGTTGGGATTGCTGCGCTGGGCGGCCTTGTTTGGTGGTGGAGATTACACAAGCGGAAGACCTCCCATTGAAAACCCGCCACCGATAAATTGTTAACATCTTTATACTCACATGAAGAATTACCTGGGCGTGTGCTCACTGGCGGGGCTCCTTCTTTTCTCAATCAGTGGCTTTGGTCAGAGCGCGGCGGAGGGCAATCAACCCTCAGCCGGCATCGACCTGAAGGCGATGGACAAATCGGTCGATCCCTGTCAGAACTTTTATCAGTATGCGTGCGGAAACTGGATGAAAACCAATCCGATTCCACCCGCTTATTCGCGATGGGGGCGGTTCGATCAGTTGCTCGACCACAATCTGGAGGAGTTGCACACGATTGCGGAGGATGCGGAGAAGAATGAGCAGCGTTCGCCAACGGACCAGAAGGTAGGAGCGCTTTATGGCGCATGCATGGATGAGAGTGCGGTGGAAAAGGCGGGGGCGCAGCCGCTGCAGCCGGAGCTGGACCGGATCAAGGGGATGAAGAGCAAGTCCGAACTGGCGGGCGAGGTGGCGCGACTGCAGGACCAGGCAGTGACGGCGTTTTTCAGGTTCGGGGAGAGTCCCGATCCTACTAATGCACGGATGACGATTGCGAGCGCGGGGCAGGGAGGTTTGGGGCTGCCGGAGAAGGGCTTCTACACGCGCATGGGTCCGAAAGATATCGAAACACGGAAGCGATATGTCGAGCACATTTCGAAGATGTTTCAGTTACTGGGGGTACCGGCGGCGGAGGCGGATACGAAGGCGAATACCATTCTGAAGCTGGAGACGGAGCTGGCGAATGCGTCTTTGGACAATGTGTCGCTGCGGAACCCGCGGCTGACGCTGCACAAAATGCCTCTGCCGCAGTTTGAGGCGACCGTGCCGAACTTCGATTTCAAGCAATATCTTGTAGACCGTTCGACGCCGCAGTTTCCGGAGGTGAACGATCGCGTCCCCGATTTCTTTAAGGCACTGAATACCACGATCGCATCGACGAGTTTGGATGACCTGAAGGATTATCTGACGTGGCATTACGCTTCGGCGAATGCGTCGGAGTTGAGCACGCCGTTTGTGAATGAGAACTTCGATTTTTATGGCCGGTACTTGACGGGCGCGAAGGAGTTGCAGCCGCGTTGGAAGCGTTGCGTGAAGTTGACGGACGATGAATTGGGCGAGGCGCTTGGGAAGGAGTATGTCGAGAAGGAGTTTGGGCAGAACAGTAAGCAGAAGACGCTGGAACTGGTTGGCATGATTGAAAAAGCAATGTCGGCCGATATCGATTCTTTGACATGGATGAGCGATGCGACCAAGCAGCAGGCACTGGAAAAGCTGAAGGGCGTGACGAACAAGATTGGGTATCCGGAACAGTGGCGCGATTATTCGAGCGTGAAGATCGTGCCGGACAACTTAATTGAGGATGTCACGAATACGCGGGAGTTTGAGGAGCATCGCGAACTGAACAAGATTGGCAAGCCGGTGAACCGGAAGGAATGGGGCATGACGCCGCCGACCGTGAATGCCTATTACAGTCCGCTGCAGAACAACATCAACTTTCCGGCAGGTATTTTGCAGCCGCCGTTCTATAACAATTCAGCGGACATGGCGGTGAACTTTGGGGCAATCGGCGTGGTGATCGGGCATGAGCTGACGCATGGATTCGACGATCAGGGACGGCAGTACGACGGCGACGGCAATTTGCGCGATTGGTGGACGGCCAAGGACCAGGAGGCGTTCAAGCAGCGTGCGCAGTGCATTGTGAATGAGTATTCTAACTTCAGTCCCGAGCCGGGCGTGAAGCTGAACGGAAAGCTGACGCTGGGGGAAAATGGCGCGGATAACGCGGGGATTCATCTAGCCTATATGGCGTTGATGAGCGCTCTCGAAAGCGGCACGGTAGATAAGGCGAAGCTGGACGGACTTACGCCGCAGCAACGATTTTTCCTTGGGTTTGCGCAGGTGTGGTGCCAGAACGTGAGGCCGGAAGCAACGCGGTTGCGGGCGCAGACCGATCCGCACGCGCCGGGTGAGTTTCGCGTGATCGGCGTGGTAGAGAATACGCCGGAGTTCGCCAAGGCGTTCGGCTGTTCGGCCGGGCAGCCGATGGATGCGGGCGACAAGGCGTGCAGGGTTTGGTAGACAGGGTATTCACGGAGGATTTCATGAAGTTCACCAATATTGTTTTATTCGTGGGCTGCGGCCTGCTAGCTGTAAGCGGGGCGTATGCGCAGACTTCGCAGAGCGGGCTCGACTTGAAGGCAATCGATAAGTCGGCGGATCCCTGCAATGACTTTTATCGGTATGCCTGCGGGACGTGGATGAAGCAGAACTCGATACCGGCGGACGAAAGCGCGTGGGGCCGTTTCAATGAGTTGCATGACCGGAATCAAGCCGAACTGCGGACGATTGCAGAGGATGCGGCAAAGCATCAGAGTCGATCGGAGCTTGACCAGAAAGTAGGAGGCTTTTATGCTTCCTGCATGAACGAGCCGGAGATTGAGAAGTTGGGGATGACGCCGCTGAAGCCGGAGTTGGACCGCATTTCGCAGATCTCCAATTCGCAGCAGTTGTTGGATGAAGTGGCGCGGCTACAGGACCAGCAAATTGATGCGTTTTTCAGTTTTGGACCGAGTCCCGATCCAAATAATGCGCGGATGGAAATGGCCGTGCTGGATCAAGGCGGACTGGGGCTGCCCGAGCGCGATTACTATTTGCGGACGGACGCAAAGTCGGAGGATTTGAGGAAGAAGTATGTGGCTCATATTGCGGATCTGTTCGTGCTGATTGGCGATTCGCAAGCCACGGCGCAGAAGAAAGCCGCAGCCGTGATGGCGATTGAGACGCGCTTGGCGAAGGCTTCGCTGGACGTGACGTCGCGGCGGAATCCGCAGTTGCTTGTTCATGTTATGCCGACCAGCCAATTGAAGCAACTAAGTCCTAATTTCGACTTTCCCGAATTTTTCGATAAGGTGAAGACGCCGGAGTTCACCAAGCTGAACGTGGCGGTGCCGGATTTCTTCAAAGCATTCAGCAGCGAACTCACTGCGCAGAATATGAGCGAATTGAAGGACTATCTGACGTTTCATTATGTGAACTCGGCCGCTCCGGTACTGTCGAAGGCCTTTGTGAACGCGAATTTTGAGTTCTATGGCCGGACGCTGACGGGCGAAAAGGAGCAGAAGCCGCGTTGGAAGCGTTGCATCCGGGCTACCGACAGTGAACTGGGCGAAGCGCTGGGGCAAAAATTCGTGGAGAAGACGTTTGGGGCCGAAGGCAAGCAGAGAACGCTCGAGTTGGTGCATGAGATTGAGCATCAGATGGGAAACGACATTCAGTCCAGCACCTGGATGAGTGCGCAGACGAAGCAAGAAGCAATGGTGAAGCTGCACGCGGTGACCAATAAGATCGGTTATCCGGAAAAATGGCGCGATTACTCTTCCGTGAAGATCGTTCCCGATGATTACTTCGGGAATTTCATACGGGCGAATGAATTTGAAAGCCGGCGAGAGGCGAACAAGATCGGACATGCGGTGGATCGCCAGGAGTGGGGCATGACGCCCCCGACCGTGAACGCATACTACGACCCGACAGAGAACAATATCAATTTTCCAGCGGGGATTTTACAGCCGCCGTTTTATTCAAACAAGGCTGATGATGCGGTGAATTATGGCGGTATCGGCATGGTGGTGGGCCACGAATTGACACACGGGTTTGACGATGAAGGGCGACAGTACGACGCGGACGGGAACCTGAAGGATTGGTGGCAGAAGAGCGATGCGGTGGAGTACGAGAAGCTTTCGAACTGCTTTGTGAACGAGTACAACGGGTTCAGTCCGGAGCCGGGGGTTCATTTGAATGGGAAGCTAACGCTAGGCGAGAACACGGCGGACAACGGGGGCATTCGTCTGGCTTATTTTGCATTGATGGATGACCTGACGAAGAAGAGCCTGTCGCCGAAGATGAAGGTGGATGGGTACACGGAAGCGCAGCAGTTTTTCCTCGGAAATGCGCAGGTCTGGTGTGAAAAACAAACTCCTGAATCAGCGCGCCTGCGTGCGCAGACGGATCCACATTCGATGGGCGAGTTCCGTGTGAACGGCGTGGTTTCGAACGTGCCGGAGTTCAGCGAGGCGTTTGGATGTAAGGTGGGAGACAAGATGTACGCGGCCAAGGGTTGCCGCGTCTGGTAGGCCGCATGACAGAAGAAGTGAAAGATAATCCGCTGCTGCATCAGCTACTGCCGATCCGTTTCGATGCGGTGAAAGCGGAGCACGTGGAGCCTGGTGTTCATGTGTTGCTGGAACAGATGAAGAACCGGCTGCGTGACCTGGGCCAAAGCCGTAAACCGAGAACTTACGACAACGTACTGTTGGGGTTGGATGAGATGACCGAGCCGCTCGACTTTGCCATGGCAGTAGTGCGGCACCTGGAAGCGGTGGCGACAACGCCGGAATTGCGGGCGGCTTACAACGCGGTGCAGGGGCCGGTGAGCATGTTCTACACGTCGATCGCGCTCGATCCCGATCTGTGGGCGGCCGTGAAGGCGGCGAGCGAAGGCGATGAGATTCGATCGTTGGCGCCGGTACACAGGCGATTTTTGACGAAGACAGTTTCAGGATTTAAACGTGCCGGGGCCGATCTAAATGCGGAGGATAAAGAGAAGCTGCAGGCGCTGGATGTGGCGTTAACGGAAGCGACCACAAAGTTTTCGGAGAACGTGCTGGATGCGACGAATGCGTTCGAGCTGCTGATTACGGATGAAGCCCAACTGGCGGGGCTTCCCTTGTCGGCGCGGATGGCGGCCCGGGAGAGCGCGAAGAGCAAGGGCAAAGAAGGATGGCGGCTAACGCTGCAAGCGCCGAGTCTGATTGCGGCGTTGACATACCTGGATGAGCGGCCGATCCGGCAGCAGCTTTGGGATGCTTCGAACCGCCGGGGAACGAAGGAGCCGTATGATAATCGCGGCTTGCTGCGGGAGATTCTTCGGTTACGGCGTGAGAAGGCGCAGTTGCTTGGATACCGGGATTTCGCAGACTTGGTATTGGAAGAGCGCATGGCGCGGACGGGGGCGCAGGCGCAGGCTTTCTTGGAAGAACTGCGGCAAAAGACGGAGCCGTTCTTCGAGCGCGAGAATGAGACCTTGCGTGGGTTGGGGCAGAAGTATGGTTACGAGCGCATCGAGCCCTGGGACGTGGGTTATCTGTCTGAGAAGCAGCGGCAGGCGTTGTACGACTTCGATGAAGAAGAGTTGCGGCCCTACTTTTCACTTGATCGAGTGGTGGCCGGGATGTTCGATATTTTCAGCCGGGTGCTCGGCATTCGGGTGGTGGAAGAGCAAGGGGTTCCGGCTTGGGATCCCGAAGTGAAGTATTACCGGGTGGAGGACGCCTCCAGCGGCAAGCTGCTGGGCAGCTTCTATGCCGATTGGTTTCCACGAGAGAACAAGCGGGGCGGGGCATGGATGGATTCTTTTGTGACTGGGAATCCAGAGGACGGACGCCCGCATGTGGGACTGATCTGCGGGAACCTAACGCCGCCAGTTGAGGATGCGCCGTCATTGTTGACGCACCGCGAGGTGGAGACGATTTTTCATGAGTTTGGACATTTGCTGCACCATACGTTGAGCTTGGTGCCCGTGCGAAGCCTGGCGGGTACAAGCGTTCCGTGGGATTTCGTGGAATTGCCTTCGCAGATTATGGAGAACTGGTGCATCGAACGCGAGGCGCTGGACTTATTTGCGCGGCATTATCAGACGGGTGAGCCGATTCCGGAAGAGCTTTTTCAGAAGATGAGGAGGGCGCAAACGTTTCGCAGCGCGAATGCGCAGATGCGGCAGCTTGGATTCGGAGCGGTTGATTTAACGCTGCACCGCGAGTATGATCCGGCGCGCGACGGGGACGTGATGGCGTATGCGCGCGGCATTTTGGCGAAGTTCGCGCCCGCGGCCTTGCCGGAGGATTACGGGATGATTGCGAGCTTTACGCATCTGTTTGCAAGTCCGGTGGCGTATGGGGCTGGTTATTATTCGTACAAGTGGGCGGAAGTGCTGGATGCCGATGCGTTTACGCGTTTCCGCACTGAAGGAGTGTTCAACGCCGAAACGGGCGGGGATTACCGGCGCACTATTTTGGAGTGTGGCGATAGCGAAGAGCCATCGGAATTGTACCGGCGGTTCATGGGGCGCGATCCGGATGCGAATGCTTTGCTGGAGCGTTCCGGGTTAGTGCCGGTCACATAATAGATGCCGGATATGGAGGCGGGTTCGAAGTCGCTGGAGGAAGAACTCAACGAACTGCGTGAAGAAACAGCGCGTTTGAGAGCGGAGAACGAGGCGCTTAAGGACGAGCACGGGAAGGCAGAGGAACTAATGGAGCGGACTCTGGCGGCGGTGCAATCCGCTAACGAGGAACTGCACCAATTTGCTTATGCGGCCAGCCACGACTTACAGGAGCCGTTGCGCTCCATTGCGACGTATGCGCAACTGCTCGAACGGCGGTATGCGTTAGACCAGGATGCGAGCGAGTACACGCATTTTATCGTGGATGGCGTGAACCGGATGAATACGCTGATCCGGGATTTGCTGACCTATTCGCGGACGGGACACTCGCCGAAGAGGACCACCGTCAGTTTAGATTCGCTGGTGCAGTGGAGCCTGTTGAATCTACAACAAGCCGTTCACGATTCCGGCGCGGAGGTAACGTATGACGGCCTTCCGGAGATTTCCGTGGACGAATCGCAGATTGTGCAGCTTTTCCAGAACCTATTAAGTAATGCTTTGAAGTATCGTGGCAGCGCTGCGCCGAAGGTTAGTATTACGGCAGAAGAAGGGCCAAGCGGCTACACGATTCTGGTGGCGGACAATGGGCAGGGCATTGAGCCGCGCTTTCATAAGCAGGTGTTTGGGGTGTTCAAGCGGCTTCATGGGCGGGAAGTGCCGGGAACCGGGATCGGATTGGCGCTGTGCAGGAAGATTGTGGAAGGGCATGGAGGCCAGATATGGGTGGAGAGCGACGGACAAAACGGGTCCACGTTTAAGTTTACGTTTCCGTTTTAGTCCATCTTTAGCGGAACGAATTTCGGTGGAAACAGGCCCCCGTGGTGCTTTTCGGCCAGCTCCACGGTCTTAAAAGCCTGGAACCGTCTTTCCTTTCTGCTATTTGCGTTTGGTAGACGACGTGCTTCTATCGATCGTAGATTGAGCCATGCGCTGTAAGTTTCCCCCATTCCTGGCTGCTCTCGCCGTATTTCTCACTACGGGAGTTTGCGTTCGCGCACAATACCAGCCGTACCCGCAGCAGCAGTATCCGCAACAGCAACAGGGACAATATCCGCAACAGCCATATCCGCAGGGCCAACAATATCCTCCGCAGAATGCCGGGCAGGATTCGCCGAATGCCGGGCAGCAACAAAGCGAGGACCTGCAGCGCGGAGTGGCGCGTATCAGTGTTGTGCAGGGGGATGTGAATGTGAAGCGCGGCGATACGGGGGAGATTGTTTCGGCGGGGGTGAATGCGCCTTTGGCAGCGCAGGATCGTTTGCAGACAGGGCAGGGATCGCGGGCCGAGGTGGAACTCGATTATGGCAATCTGGTGCGGCTGGCTCCCGGGACGGATTTGGGAATGTCCGGCCTCCAGTATCACCGGTATCAATTGCAGCTTGCGGCCGGAACAATCGATTACCGTGTTCTACGGACCGCAGATTCGCAATCGGAGATCGATACGCCGAGTATTGCGATAAAGCCGGCGCGTCTAGGCGAGTATCGAATTTCTGTTTTCGATGACGGGACGACACAGATCACGGTGCGTTCGGGCGAATTAGAAATTTATAGTCCACGCGGATCGCGGCGGATTAGCGGCGGAAAGACGGTGCTGGTGCGAGGCAATCCTTCCGATCCTGAGTTCCAGACGACCTATGAGGTTGCACGAGATCAATTCGACAACTGGTGCGAAGGACGCGACCGGCAGTTGCTGGCTTCGCAAAGCTACCGGTATGTGAGCCCGGACATCGACGGGGCAGATGATTTGGATCAATATGGCACCTGGGTGCCATCGCAGTATGGAACCGTTTGGGCTCCGCGTGCGCCGGTGCCTGGGTGGGCTCCCTATAGCTATGGGCATTGGGTTTGGGAAGGCTACTACGGCTGGAGTTGGGTCGATTATGCCCCGTGGGGTTGGGCTCCATACCACTATGGGCGGTGGTTTTGGAACGGTGGTCATGGATGGTGCTGGTGGGGTGGTCCCGCCTATGGCCGGCATCTTTGGAGTCCGGCACTGGTCGGGTTTTTCGGGGTGGGCGGAGTAGGTGTTGGCTTCGGGATCGGCGGTTTCGGTGGACTTGGCTGGGTGGCTCTCGCGCCGTTTGAGCTGTTTCATCCATGGTGGGGGCGTGGATTTCATGGCGGGTATTACGGCCGGGGCGGCTATGGAAACGTCACGATCGTTCGTAATACAAACATCACCAATATTTACCGGAATACGCGGATCAATGGCGGCGCGATCACTAGCCGCCGCAACGGCTTTGGCGGGGTGAACCAGGGTTTTGGGCGGGCTAATTTCAGTGAATTGCGGAGCGCCAGTTTGGTCCGAGGCGGGATTCCGGCTGCTCCGACCAGGGCAAACCTGCAGTATGGGAATCGGCAAGCATTTGCAAATCCCAGGTTCGCCACGGCGGAAAGGCGGAGTTTCTTTCAGCAGCAGCGGGCTCCTCAGTTGGCGCGTTCCGGGGTCGCACAGCAACAGACGCATGTGCAGCAGGATTCGCGGGTTGCTGCCTCTGGAGGCAATCGATCGGGATCGGTAACGGCTCCGCAAAACCGGGCTGAAACTCGCGGAGCATACGTGTCGCGGTTTGGAAGCGGAGGAGGGGTCCAGCCTGGATGGCAGCGGTTTGGCTCACCGGGACCGGCGAACGGGTTTATGCAAGGTGCGGTTGCGGGAGGCGCGGGTGAGCGAAGCGGGTGGCATCAGTTCGGCGCTCCGCCGCAACATACGCAGACGATGTCCGGGCGCGCTTATAGTTCGGGCGGTGGTGCGGGCGGATATCGCGGTCAGTCGAATGCTAATGCTGCGTATCGCGCGCCAGCTTATCACTACAGTGCTCCGGTGCAGGCATCTCGCGGGGGCGGTGGTTATTCGCGCTCGGGTGGCGAGTCGTCATCCCATAGCGGGGGCGGTGGCTCTTACCATGGCGGATCGTCTCATGGCGGCGGCGGTGGTGGGCATCGCGGGAAGTAAGTAGGATTCAGTTTCCCTCAGCCGCTCCGGCTCGGTTGGATTGAGTTGGAGCGGCCTTTTTTATGGTTATGAGTGCCCGCTAATGCCGAGAGAGCGTTTCCGGCTTACATGACGAATAACACTTTGAAACGTTGGCGATGACGGATTAGCTGCGGGACGGAGCTTTCGGATCTTCGCAAGTATTTCGTCCGGAGACTCGAAACTCTTGGATGCCAAATAGCCGGTAAGGACGGACACGGATCGGGACAGGCCATGACCGCAGTACACCAAGACGAGATGTTTGGCTTGGAGTTGTTCGTCAATAAATCGAAAGGCTAGTTCGAGAAATTCGGGCTCGATGGGCTCGCCATCGTATAAGGGAAGGTGATGCGATGGCTTACCGGGCGGCAACGGAAGTTCGCAGGCGCAACAAAGAAGGGCATCGATGTGTTGGGAATGCTTGACGGGGTCCTGGCAATTGCCTAAGGCTAGATGTGGAGTAATCAGTGTCATGGTTTACTGCATTTCTTCCACGACCTCTTGGTCGAATAGGTGGTTACAGTCTCCGCAGCGGTAATTGTGGAGAATACGCCTTTTGGTGACTGGAATGATTCGCTTGCTCACTGTCATGCTTTCGTTCAGCCCTCTTACTCTTGTTTGATCTCGGGCTGGACCGTGAGCCTGAAAAGCCCCAAGCGTTATGGCGTTTTCCGTGACTGTCTTTTGCCCTAGCCAGCGGTCGATTTCTTTCGATGATAAACGAATGATGGCTCGGGAACGGCAGACCGGGCATTTGAGACGGGAGAGTTCGGCGACAATGCAGAGAGCGATGAGTGCTCCGGCGGCACAGAAAGCGAATCTATGGTGATGGTAGAAGAGATTTGGTGGCTTATCGGAGACGCAGAGCCAGCCTGCGAAAACGCCCGCGAGAAGGGTGATCAAGGTGGCGATGGCGGGCCAGCCGGTTTGTACTTTTCGCTGCGGCACGGGAGCAATATGTCTCTTAGCGCTTGGACAAAATCGAGCCCACGGTATGTTCCACGTCGCTTAACAATTTTGCAAAGTGATCAACGAGCTTGGATTCTTGGGTTCGTGAGGCGTGAAACACCTCCCATTTGAGCCAGCGATGAACCTCGACGTCACCGAATAGCGGCAGGTTTCGATACCACGGCCATTGTTTATTCTTTTGACCTTCTCCGAACTTTTCGTCGAGCACTTTCTGAATTGCGTATTTGCGTTCGTCGGCCTTCGGCCAGTAGACGCCAAATCCGAAGTCTTGGTCGATTGCATTCGCAGAAAAACCAATCGTACATTCGGATGGCCAAACTCCCTGGCGATGCATAGAAACTCCCGGCCATTTCTCGATGGAAGCTTCCACTTTCCAACCGTCGGACTCCGTAAATAGATTTTGAAGTTTCGCCTTCAAAGAGCCTACAAATTCCCGAAAGAGTTCCCCTTGATTCTTTCCGAAGCAGTCCACAATTGCGAGCAACGCCTGTAGATTCTGAGGATTTCTAGCAACTACATCCAACATTTCCTTTTTAACTGAATCGGAATACATTTGACCTCCAAAAGGATTTTTCGCCCAGCTTGCCAAGTCAGTTAAGAACGGCTTTACACGGTCGGCTTTGCACAAATTCGCCCAGGAATCTATCCAGCCGGACAAATCGGAGTAACTGAGGCATTTTGTCTTATCTTTGTAGTCAGACCATCCGGGGCATGACCTAGGGTCACGTCCATCAGGCGTGAGGAAAACGAAGAACCAGTTGCCAGGACTTTTTTTCTCAAGAAACTTTATATAGTCGGCCACCTGTTCCCGTTGTTCGCCCGCGCCGATTTTGTTTTCTACCCCTAGCATCCAGTTCCCGATACGCACCGTGAGATCGATACGACGCTTCTCATCCGTGCATTCTTCTGTATGTACTAGAGCAAACTCACGATCGCCAGGTGGATTGACCGGTAGAAATTTCAGAAAGCTTTCAAGGAAGATTGAACCTTGACCATGTGAACCTCTGGGATCGAGAAAATCGTTAAGTATAACGGTGGCGGTATTTTCCTTCAGGCGAAGACAGTGAAACGCATTAAATCTAGGGGCCGCTTTGCTGTCAACATCGCTCAGGTGCTTCGATATGTCTGCCAGAAACAGATCCAGGGCTTCGGTCAATTCAAAACTCATTTCGTGCGTTGCCGCTATGAAATGAGTGGCGCTGAAACCAGTCTTCGTCTCATAGTTCGTTTAGACAATCCATGCAAATCCTGCTAAGTTTCTCAGCGGCTCCGGCTCACAAATCATCGGGCTTTTTCGCGGGGGCTACTCGACGACTTAAATTGTTTCAGAGCGGCGCTTTTGATGGCCCTTGGCTTGCCTCTTTATGCCTTTCAGTGCATACTGGATAGATGCTCTGGGAGATTGAGTACACCGACAAGTTCGGCGAATGGTGGAGTGGATTGTCTAGGGCAGAGCAAGTTTCGGTAACGGCAGGGATTGACGTGCTAGAAGGAGCTGGTCCGACGCTTGAATATCCGCATTCTTCCCAAATTGCTCAATCCCGGTATTCGATATGCGTGAATTACGGGTGCAGCACCAGGGACAACCGTACCGCATTCTCTACGCCTTCGATCCGCGAAGAATGGCTATTTTGCTCATTGGCGGAAACAAAAAGGGGCACGGCCGATGGTATGAAATCTTCGTTCCACTGGCAGACAAACTGTATGAAGAGCATTTGGAAACGTTGAAAAAGGAGGACGCGAAATGGCGAAAAAGTTCTCAGAGTTGAGGGCCAAAATGCCGATTGAAGCTCAAGAAGAAGCATCCCGGCGCGCAAAAGAGATGATGGAAGAAATGCCGTTGGAGCAGTTGCGAAGGGCGCGGAGGTTGACCCAGGAGCAGCTTGCGGAGACGTTAAATCTGAATCAGTCGTCGATCTCCAAACTTGAAAAACGAACCGATTTGTACTTGAGTACTTTGGCGAATTTTGTTTCCGCTATGGGCGGGGAGTTGGAGATCAGGGTTGTGTTTCCCGATAAGACGATGAAACTTTCGGGCTTGCGTGGAACTGGTTGAGTAACTAATGGCTATTCGATTATTTCAAATTGTTTCAGGGCGTCTTCCTTCACCTTGATTCCCAGGCCCGGCAAGTCGTCGCGTAGATTGATTTCGCCGTCTTGGGCTTGCGGTTCGCCTTCGAAGATGTACCAGAAGAGTTCGTTTCCGATTTCGACGTCGACGGCTGGGAAGAATTCGGCCATGGGCGAGTTGAAGCTGGCCATGACGATGTGGAAGTTGTGCATTTGTCCGGCGTGGGGGATGACTGGGACAGAGTAGGCTTCGGCTATCGCGGCTACTTTGCGGGCTTGGGTGATTCCTCCTACTCGGTTGGTGTCGAATTGAATGTAGTCGACGGCTTTGCGTTCCAGTAGTTCGCGGAAGCCGTAGCTGGTGAATTCGTGTTCGCCTCCGGCGATGGGAACCATGCAGAGCGATTTGAGAGCGGCGTAGCCTCCGATGTCGTCGGGGATGACGGCCTCTTCCAGCCAGCGCAGGTGGAAGGGCTCCAGCAGCGGCAACATGCGGCGAGCGTAGTCTAGTGTCCAGCCCATGTAGGCGTCACCCATCAGGTCGATTTCGTCGCCGATGACTTCGCGGATTGTTTTGAGGAGTTCGATGTTGCGCTGCATGCCCGCGGCTCCATCGACGGGTCCCCAGCCGAAGCGCATTTTCATGGCCTTGTAGCCTTGCGATTTGTAGTCGTTGGCTTCGGCGGCGAGGTTTTCGAGTTTCTGGCTATAAAGCTTGCTGGCGTAGACGGGGATAGTGCGCTTGGTTCTTCCGCCCAATAATTTGAAGACGGGTTGGTTCGTCGCTTTGCCCAGGATGTCCCAGAGGGCGATGTCTACGGCACTGATCGCTACCATGCCGATGCCTTTGCGGCCGAAGGCCATGGTCTGGCGGTACATGTGCTGCCAGAGAAATTCGGTGTCGAAGGGATCTTTGCCGAGGAGCAGCGGCTTTAAATAGACGTCGATGATTTCTTTGGCGATGCGGGGCGCGAGGGCGGCGTTTCCGATGCCGACGTGGCCGGTGTCCGTGAAGACCTCAACGATGAGCCAGCCATAGAAACGGAAGCTGGCCATGGAGTCCTGGCCGAGGTCCAGCAGGTCCATTGGGTTCGTACAGAAGTGCGGCTCGGGAGGAACGGTTTTGCCTCTCCATTCGACCACGCGGGTTCGGATTTCGGTGATTTTCATGCGGTTTGGACTCCAATTCTTCGAACAGTACTGAGGATAAGACAGAAGGCCAGGACGTGAAGCGTGCTGACGATGGCAAAGACTGCGCCATAGCCGTGTCCATGATCGAGCAGATAGCCGACAACGAGGCCGAAGACGACACCGCCCATGGCGCCGCCGAAGCCGACGAGACCGGCGACGGAGCCTACTACGGAGCGCGGAAAGAGATCGGCGGGAAGCACCATGACGAGCGTGGACCAGGATTGCTGGCCGAAGAAGGCGAGACTGAAGAGGGCTATGGCCAGCGAAACGGGAAGATGCGTCACGAGAATGATCCAGGGCATGACGGCGGCGCTGAGTCCCAGGGCTAATTTGCGGGCGAAGTTCACGGAGTGGCCTTGACGGATGAGCCAGCCGGAGAACCAGCCGCCCAGTAGACAGCCTACACCTGAGGCGGCGTAAGGAATCCAGGCGGAATAGCCGACCTGCTTGATGTCGAAGTGGCGTACGTCATAGAGATACTTGGGGAACCAGAAGAGATAGAAATACCAGGCGGCGTCGCTGAGGAATTTGGATCCGACGAGTCCCCAGACTTCAGGGCGCGTGAACAACTTCAGCCAGGAGGGCGGGTGTACAGTTTCGCTTGGAACGTCGTCCGGTAGCAATGCCCGTTCGGATTGAGTGATGTGGGGATGGAGCGAGGGAGGCCAGTATTCCTTCCACCACCAGACGGCCCACAGCAAGCCCAATGTGCCGGAGAGAAAAAAGATCCAGCGCCAGTTGGTGAACGACAGAACGACGGCGATAAAAGGGGGCGCGATGACGGCTCCGAGCGCGGTTCCGGCGTTCATGATCCCCATGGCGAGAGAACGCTCGCCGACCGGGAACCATTCGGAGACGGCTTTGGTGGCTGCGGGAAAGCCGCCGCCTTCGCCCATGCCTAGCAGGAAGCGGCTGGCCATCAACATGCCAAACCCTCTTGCCAGACCGTGGCTGGCGCAGGCGAGGGACCACCAGATCATGATGAGCAGGAATCCCTTTCGCGTGCCAAGCACGTCGATGAGCTTGCCGCCTCCTGCATACATGGCAGCGTAGGCGATGAGAAAGGCGGCTTGCAGTTGCGCGAAGGCGGTATTGGAAATGGGGATGTCGCGCTGAATCGCCGCGATGGCCACCGGCAAGGTTTGCCGGTCGAAGTAGCTGACCGTGATCGCAAGGGCGATTAAGACCGCGATGTGCCAGCGATACGGGACGCGGGGAACCATTGTTACCAGCTCAGTTCGACTAAAGAAATTCCCTGTAGCGGCAGAGAAAACTTCAGATTCGCCGAGCCGTTGGACTCGTCGATCCAATGCGGGGAGCCAAGTAACTGCAACTGTCCGGCCTGTTCGAGTTTGCTGTATTGACCGGGCAAGGGCTGCTGAGGCGATCCCATCTGCTGCCAGGCCGTGTAGGAGTTACTGTGGTTTGCGTCGATGCGGTAGTGACGCAAGAGCACCCGTTTTGCGTTTGCCGGCAGGCCGGAGATGTTCAAATTGATAGCGGCTGCTGGACCAGTGACGTCTTCGTCCTGATAGTTCCAGATCATTACGTCGAGCTTACGATCGGAACGGGTGGCGAGCGCATCGACGTCGGGCTTTTCGCGAACGCCGTTGTTGACGATGGATTCGGCAGGTACGGCTCCGCTGCTGTCGACCTTCACGAGATCGCCGCGCATCAGGCCGGCCATGCGGAACACGTTCAGGACGGGCTTATCGATGCCGTTGGTGGCGAGAGTGCGGAATCCGTCGAAGTAGGGCTGATCTTCGAATTCAAAAGCCCAGGTGAGGATACCTTGAAGATCGACATGGGTGGCGCCAGCGAGGTGAAGAAGCGTCTTGATCGCGACGGCTTCATAGGAGGGATAGAGCGTGCCGTTGCGGTAGGCGTTCGGCGGGTAAACACGCGCCGAGCAGGCCGCACAGCCTTCGGGATCGGCTTCGCTCAACACGATGGGCAGATCCTGAAACTTCTTGAATGAGCGGACGATGTTGAAGCCATTGGAGGCGTCCTTCATTTCTTGCGAGATGCCCATGCGGACGTGTCCTTCGACCACTTGCGGGCGGCCCTTCACATGGAAGCTGATGAAATCGAGCGGTGCGCCTTCTTTTCCGGTGAAGGCGTTCTTTCCCGAAGTGCAGTGCTGGAGAAACTGGCGAAGGAAGGCAGCGGCTTTTTCGTTGGCGGGACCGGTGGTGGCAGGGCCCCCGACTTTGGCCGATGGAAGAGCCCGCTTGACGGCTGCGGCGGTGTAGTCATACAGCTTGTCGTATTCTTCCGGGGTGCCGTGCCAATAGCCGCCGTTCGGCTCGTTCCAGACTTCCCAGTCCCACCGCTCGACTTCGGTCTTTCCGTATTTCGCGATGCAATGGGTGACCCATTGATAAACGAGTTCGTTCCACTTGTTGTAGTTGTTGGGCGGATAAGTCCAGCCGATGTTGTAGTTGTTGAATTTGTCGCCGGGTTTCCAGACCGGCGTGTAGGGGTGGGGGTGAGTGGAGAGAGCTTCGGGCGTGAAACCGATTTCGACGTAGGGGATGCCTCCCGCATTTACGTAGGTACCGAGGATCTTATCAACGATGGTCCAGTTATATATCGGCTTTCCAGAGGAATCCTCGGTGTAGGCATTGGTAGAGCCCCATTTGAAGGCCGGTTTGCCGTCGCCGGTGACTAGCAGGAAATGCGTCCTCAGGTGAACGGGCGTATGGCCCAGCGCGGCTAGTTCGCCGATGAGCTTCTGTCCGTTTTTCATGTAGGTGTAGTTCGGTTCGTCGTAACCGAAGTAATTCCACGATGGCCGGAAGGCACCTAACTGTTTCGAGCCGTCTACCTGTACGGTGACGGATTGCTGGGCTAGCGCAAGCACGGGCAAGGCGAACAAGAGAGTTGTGATGAGGCGTCGCATGGATCTTTGTGGAGGACTAAAAATTATATTTCAATGCAAATTGAAGCTGACGCTTTGCTCAGTGTCCGCAATGTCGCGAGCAATGGTTGGCGTGAAGGGTTGTCCGCTTCGTAAGATGAGGATGCCTTGGGCGCTCCATGTTGAAGGCGATGTTCTGGGGGAATATTGTAAGAAGACAGTACCTCTAACCCAAGGAAAGATCCTCCTAAGATGATCTCGTGTCATAATCTCACAAAGAAATTTGGAACGTTTGCCGCCATTGCGGGCACCTCTTTCGAAGTACCTACCGGCGTGATTTGTGCCATTCTTGGGCCTAACGGTGCCGGCAAGTCAACGCTCGTCCAGATGCTCACCGGGCTCATCACTCCTACCAGCGGTACCGCTGAAGTATGTGGGATTTCCGCGTACAACCCTGCGCTAAGGAGAATTGTCGGCATACTCCCTGAAAGTCTCGCGCTTTTCGATGCCCTCACAATTGCCGAGCATCTCGAATTGACTGGCGCCGTTTACAAACTGAAGACCGAAGATATCCGATCGCGCCGAGATCGACTCTTGCATACTCTTGATCTCGAGCGCGGCAGGAACACTTTTATACATGAATGTTCATATGGGATGAAGAAGAAAACGGCCTTAGCCATGGCGCTCTTGCCGAATCCCCGAGCACTATTCCTGGACGAGCCCTTTGAAGGTGTTGATCCGATTACGGCGCAGACGCTCCGCTATTTACTTCGGGCTATCGCTAAGAGAGGCGTTACCGTTCTCCTGACTTCACACATCCTGTCACTGGTTGATCGGGTTGCGGATAAGGTTGTGATGATTAACCAAGGTGAGATCGTTTTGGATTCAGCTATTGCTGACCTGCCCAAAACGCTCGAAAATCTGTACTTTGAATTGGTGGAACGCGCCCCAGTTGAAGACTTGGAATGGCTCGGATTATAAGCGTCTTGGGGCTTCTTAAAGCGGTGGGCTTGGTGTCCTGGCGCGAAATTCGTTCTTTCGGTTCAATCGGCGGCCAGAATTTGTTTCTGTTCGTTGTATTCGTGGCTTATCAGCAGTTGGAAAGCGCCGAATTTTTCGTGTTGCTGTTGGTCGCTGTCTTGCTATTTCCACTATTGATCGATCCTCTGCAGAAAGTTCCTCAAGAACGCCGAATGACATGGCCGATTCTCAAATGGGAGTGGAGCGCGGTTCGGGTTGGGTCGCTTCTGCTGAGTCCTATCGCGTGGGTTGCAGCATTCATGATTTTGCGGGCGGGCTGGCTTATGGGCGCCCAAGTCTTCCTCTGTGGCCTGTCACTGTACTTGATCAAATACATCGCGAAGCTATCTTCCAGAAAAATATCGATGCAGTGGCATTTGCGGATTCCGGCTCCGCCGGGCGCCATTGGAGCGCTGATGCGTCTCCAGTGGCGGGAGATGCTTCACACCCTCGATCCGTACGTTGCAGTTTCTTTAACGGCGGCTACTACGCTCTATAGGATCTTTGGAAGAGCACTTGACCCCTCCGCTCCGCGGATCATTTCTCTGGTGGTGGCACTGGCAGTCAGCACAGAAACGCAGGTCCTGCTCGGCATCGATGGCCCTGGTGCGCAGAGGTATCGCCAGTTCCCTCTAAGGGGTTGGCGAATTCTTCTAGCGAAAGATCTGGCTTTCCTGGTACTACTGGCTTTGCTGGTCATGCCTGTTGACTTCTTAAGTGGAATGTTTGGTGGTCTTGCCGCGTTAACCATAGGTCATCATCGTTCGGTTCTGAACCCGACTCCCCAGACGCGTTGGAGATTTACTTCGGGAGCGATAGTGATGGACGGAGTACTTCAGACTCTGGCGCTCTTCGCAGTCGGTTCAACGGTCAGAACGGAAGGCCTTCCGTTCATGGCTTTGTGCCTTCTTGTTTGGCTCTTGTCGCTGTTCTTCTATGGATGGCAGTGGGATCGTCGAAAACATCGTCAGTGAAATGGATTTCGATGATGGATATTCTGGGCGTGCTGGCCGAATGGATCGCAAGAACTGCCTCGCCTTCGGGAGAATGCACAGGAGCAGCACGAGCGAATTTTCCGATGCATTGCGGCACATAATCCGGTGGGCGCTCGCGAGGAGATACGGGCGCACCTTCACAATTTTGAGCAGGCATATACTTTGCTGGAGCGGATTTTGGAGAGCGGTGTGGCACACGCCCGGGAAATTTCGACAGAGAGCAAGGTCGGAACACGCTTGTAGCGGTGTTCGAAATGGAGATCGGATGAGACTTGTACAGATTGCCAATGCCGGGGAACGGCGCGTGGGTTTAGTGGATGGCGAACAGATCGTCTTGCTGGATTCGAGACGTTGCAGCGACGTTTATTCGTTGGCGATGGAAACCCTGGAGAAGGGCGGGGAGATTAGCTCCGCAGTGCAGAATGCCATTGGACAGGAGTCGCTCGAGTGTTCTTCGATATACGAAGGAAGGTCGCCGTGGAAGCTGCTTCCGTCCTTCGATCACCCCGGAGATCCCGCGCGATGCATGGTTAGTGGGACAGGACTGACGCATAAGGCCAGCGCGGAGAACCGGGCGACAATGCATAAGAAAACGGGCGCCGAGATCACCGATAGCATGCGCATGTATCAGATGGGGCTCGAAGAGGGCTGCCCGGTTCCGGGCGCGATAGGCGTTCAGCCGGAGTGGTTCTTCAAGGGGAACGGTTCCGTTCTGCGGGCGCACGGAGAGTGGCTTGCGATTCCACCATACGGCTGGGATGGAGGCGAGGAGCCGGAGATTGCCGGCGTTTATGTGATCGCACCTGGAGGTGAGCCGTATCGCGTGGGACTGACCGTAGGCAACGAATTTTCGGATCATCGGATGGAGAAGGAGAACTACCTTTACCTTGCGCCTTCGAAGCTGCGGAACTGTTCCATTGGACCGGAGCTGACGGTGGGCGAAGTGCCGTTCGAGGACGTACGAGGGACGGTGGCCATTCGGCGGAACAAGGACCTCCTTTGGAGCAAGGACATCTGGACGGGCCAGAAGAATATGTCCCATAGTGTGGCCAATCTGGAACATCACCATTTCAAGTACGAGGCGCATCGGCGGCCGGGAGATGCGCACATCCATTTCTTCGGGGCGAATGCATTTTCCTTCGGCGAGGGAGTGGAACTCCAGGAAGGAGACGTCATGGAGGTTTCCTTTCCGCAGTTTGGAAAAACGTTGCGGAACCCGCTGAGGATGGAGCAAGGGCCGGAGAAGGTCGTGAAGGTGGGGAGGCTGTAGGCCGTAAGTCGATCTACTGTCTCACCATCGAATCGGGTAAAGCGAAAGCGATATAAGCTCCGTGGATGGATTCATGTAACGCTGGATTCACGATCGCATGTTCTGCGGCGCAGACCACAAGGTATTCCTTACCATTCATTTCATAAACGGCGGGAATGCCGTCGATAGCCGCTGCGACTTCGGTTTCCCAGAGTACCTTCCCGGTGTCCTTATCGATAGCTCGCACCTTGCGGTCTCGTGTTCCGATAAAGATCAACCCTCCTGCAGTAACAACCGGACCGACCTGCTGGAAAACGCTGCCGGTGTCCTTGATGCCTTTAGCGGCAAGTTCGGGAACATCTCCGAGCGGAATCTGCCATTTGATTGTTCCTTTGTTGAGGTCGTATGCGGTGAGCGATGTCCAGGGCGGGGAAATGGGAGGAAGCCCAGTGTTCGTGAACATGAAACCGAATCCACTGACGTACGCCTTCGGCGCTGATTTGCCAGCCGTCGACGGTGTGGGTGCGGCGGCTGAAGCTACAACGCTCGATTGAGGGTCCACGAGATAGGTCACCAAGGAGTTTAGGTCTGCATCCGATAGCGTCGAAAAGGCTGGCATCGACCCTCGCCCTTGCCTTACAACGCTCTTTATCTGTTTCAGTGTCAGGTTTCCACCGACATGAATGAGTGACGGAATTGCGGGCGGTTCGCCCATTCGATTAGGTAGATGACATCGCTGGCAGTTCGCCTCATAGAGAAGACGCCCTTGCTGCGCAGGCGAGTCACTTCGGTGGAGGTTAATCGTTTTCTGCGGCTCCAATTTGAGCATGCATGGGAGGTCCTTCGACACCACATACAAAGCTCCATTCCGAGGATCAACGGCCGCACCGCCCCAGTTTGCGCCGCCATTATTGCCGGGCATTTCCAGAGTGTTCGTCAATCCTGGAGGCGTAAAGAGGCCTTGGTTGCGCGCGGTTCGGAGCTCCTTACGAAATTTCGCGCGTTCTTGCTGGTCCATGAAGGGGCTCAGGTCTTTTTCGGCAAACTCCTGCCGGGCGAAGGGCGGCGGCTTCAGCGGAAATGGCTGGGTCGGCCAGGTCTCTTCGCCGGGGACGTCCGAACGAGGTACGGGGCGCTCGACAATGGGCCAGAGGGGTGCCCCTGTCACTCGATTGAAAACCCAAAGAAAGCCCTCCTTGCCGGGCTGGGCCACGACGTCCATCATTGCGCCGTTATGCCGGATTGTAAGCAGTTGGGGAGCGGTGGCATTGTCGTAGTCCCAGATATCGTGATGAACCATCTGGAAGTGCCAAAGACGTTTGCCGGTACGGGCATCCAGCGCGAGCAGGCAATCTCCGAAGAGGTCGGCTCCCACTCGGTCAGCTCCGTAAAAGTTGTACTTCGGGCTGGCAGTCGGCACATAAACAATCCCGCGCTTCTCATCGAGGGAAAGTTCGCTCCAGCTATCCGCTCCGCCGACCGTTTTCCATGCGTTCTTCGGCCAGGTCTGATATCCGTACTCGCCTGGATGCGGAATGGTATGGAACGACCATACTAACTTTCCAGTGCGCACATCATACGCCCGGATATCGCCGGGAGCCGATCGATACTCCTCGTTTGTCGCCGAGCCAAGAATGAGCAGATTTTCGAACACCCGTCCCGGCGATGTCGACTGGACCAGAGAAAGAGTTGCCGGATCCCGGCCAAGCCCCTCCTTGAGATTGACGCGGCCATTGTTCCCAAAGCTCGTGATTAGCTTGCCGGTGCGCGCATCGATTGCCTGTAGAAAATTGTTGCTGGCGAAGAATAGCCTACGGTCGGAACGATCCTTGCTTTCCCAATAGTTAATGCCGCGATGGGTAATCAGCTTCGTATGAGTACCGGTTTCATGCACCCAAACTTCTTTGCCGGTGAAGGCATTCAGCGCAACGAGAGAATTGTTTTTTGCCAGGACATACATCAATCCATCGACTACGATCGGGTTAAAGGAATACCGGTTGGTGTCGCCCGTTGGATACGTCCAGGCAACTTGCAGTTGGTTTACGTTTGAGCGGTTGATCTGTGTAAGTGCCGAGTACTGAGAAGAATCTGCTGCTCCGCCGTAGTCGCGCCAGCCTTTGTGAGCTTTGTCGATCGTTTGTGACCATCCGCTAAGGATGGAACAGTAAATGAGTATTGCGAGTACAAGCAACTTTGACGTCATTCTACGTTTGCATAGTACCTTGCGCAGGAGTTGTGCACTGGTCGTAAATACTGGACCCGTGAATTATTTGTGCCGTGACGAAGTAAATCTGGCACAATCGTTGAACATGATCTCGATGGCTCTCGGTCCGAGCCGTAGTTCTGCGGAGAGATAAGCCGATTGGCGATACGCGGACTTCCGGCGCGCCCGGTAACTTGTCCCACAAGCGGCTGAAATCAAGTCTTTTCGCTCAGATCCCATATCACTATTTTGCTTGGAGGATTCTTGCGTAATCACATAGCCACGCTTCTATCGGCTTTTCTTGTCACGGTCGCGGCCGGACAGCAACCTGCCGCTTCACCGCCCGCTTTACTCGGCTTCACACCACAAAGCGAGAAGACGGAACAAGACTGGGAAAAACGTTTTCGGGCCATTCCCGATGCCAGCCGTGTTCACGCCAACATGGTTCACCTTGCCGCCCATCCGCACAACGTCGGCTCGGAGTATCAACGGGAGGACGCGGAGTGGCTTGTAGCGCGCTACAAAGAATGGGGATGGGATGCGCATATCGAACGCTTCGATGTCCTGTATCCGACCCCCAAAGTACGGATTTTGGAGCTCGTTGCGCCGACCAAGTTTGAAGCTAAGCTGGACGAGCCGCCGCTTCCTGGAGATCCGTACACAAAGGAGAAGAGTACTCAACTTCCAGGATTTAATATTTACTCAGCCGACGGGGATGTCACCGCACCGCTCGTCTACGTGAACTATGGCATGCCGGCCGATTATGAAGAACTGGAGCATTATGGCGTTTCGGTGAAAGGCGCGATTGTGATCGCACGTTACGGCGGCGGCTGGCGCGGTTTGAAGCCGAAGCTTGCCTACGAGCATGGCGCACTCGGTTGCATCATCTATTCTGACCCCGCCGATGATGGCTATGTTCAAGGCAATGTTTTGCCACAGGGACCGATGAGACCTCCCGAGGGCATCCAGCGCGGCAGCGTGGCGGACATGACGCTCTATGCCGGAGATCCACTCACGCCGGGATGGGGATCGGTACCCGGGGCGAAGCGGCTGAAAATCTCCGAGGCCAAAGTCATCATGAAGATTCCAGTGCTGCCCATTGGGTATGCGGACGCAAAGCCGCTTCTGGCCGCGCTGGCCGGTCCGACGGTACCGCCGGCCTGGCGCGGCGGTCTTCCGTTGACATATCATTTTGGGCCTGGACCGGCGAAGGTTCATCTAAAATTGGCATTCGACTGGGGTCAAAAGCCGGTTCTCGACGTTATCGCCACGATGAAGGGCGGGGAAGAGCCGGGCGTCTGGATTATTCGCGGCAACCACTATGACGGGTGGGTGAACGGCGCAGATGATCCTATCTCGGGTCAATCTGCTCTGCTGGAAGAAGCGCGCGCGTTCGGCGAGCTTGCAAAGCAGGGATGGCGGCCGAAAAGAACGCTGATTTACACCGCTTGGGACGGCGAAGAGCCAGGTCTTCTCGGTTCGACTGAGTGGGCTGAGACTCACGCGGAGGAGCTAAACCAGCATGCGGCGATTTACATAAATTCTGATGAGAATGGGCGCGGATTCTTTGGCGCGGGGGGTTCTCATGAGCTGGAGCACCTGGTGAATAATGTCAGCAAAGAAATCACAGACCCGGAAACGAACGCGTCGGTGTGGAAGCGCGAGCAGGCCGAGATGCTTATCCGCGGCGGCCGGCACGGCTCGGCTCCGAACGCAAACGTGCTGAAAAAGAATGACCTGCCTATCGAAGCGATCGGCAGCGGGTCGGACTTTGCCACTTTCCTGGATCATCTGGGAATAGCTTCGCTCAACGTCGGTTTTGGCGGAGAGGATCGGGGCGGCACTTACCACTCGGCCTATGACACGCCTTGGTTTACGGACCACTTCGGCGATAAGAAAGAAGTCTACGGCCCTGTGCTTGCGCAGACGGCAGGGACTATGGTGATGCGCATCGCGGATGCGGACATATTGCCGTACGATTTCACGAGTTTGGCATCTACCTTGAAGGGTTACGATACCGAGCTGAAGGATCTGGTGAAGTCGCTGCAAGCGGAAGCGAAAACACGGAAGCGGAATATCGACATGCAGCTCTATGCGTTGACCAACGATCCACAAAAGCCCTTACAGGCGCCCCCGCTGTTGAATCCTCCGCCAGATATGGATTTTTCAGCGCTCGACGAGTCGATTGCAGCCCTTGATAAAGCGGCCATTCACTTCAGTGACGCTCGATCTGCCGCGTCCGGCCTTTCCGCAGAGAGGCTTAAGACGCTCAATGCGGAACTGACTCTCGCTGACCGTAAGCTCATCAGCAGCCAGGGCCTACCCGGCCGCCCCTGGGTGCGTAATCTTATCTATGCTCCGGGTACCTATGCGGGTTATGGCGTAAAGACCATTCCCGGCGTCCGGGAGGCGATCGAGCAAGGCCGGTATCCGGAGGCAAAGGAGCAGGTGGTCGTGGTCAGCAAGGCCATCAACGATGAAGCGGCCTACATTGAGCGAATTGCAACGGAGATCGGCTCGGGCGGCAAATAAATAACGGCACTGGCAGGAAAGGGTTATCATCCGTGAAGATCCTCTCCTGCCAGCCCAATTTTTAAAAGGTGAAGTTCGCCTTCACCTGTATCAGCCGTGGTGAACTGTCGCCTCCTACCGCGCCAAAGATGCTGCTGGGCGATCCCACCGTGGAAGTGATTCTGCCGAATGTCGATGCGCTCGAAAAGTTATTGCCGGGGTTCGCAAAATTGGGATGATTCAGAAGGTTGAAGAACTGGAAGCCTATGTTGAAGCGAGCGCGCTCCCACGCGGGAACCGGGATGTCCTTGGAGACGCTGAGATCCCAGTCAAAATAGCCGGGCCCGCGAAACGTATTTCGCCCCAGATTTCCAAACCCGGTGGAAGCGCCGGCGAAGTCAGATCGGGCAAGGCAGAGTTGATTGGGCGAGGAGCAATTGCCATTGGCAGCTCCGCCTAAGTAGTTGGCTATGAGCGTACCGCCGTAATAGGTCGATGAAAGCCGGCTGCTGTCCCCGTTGTCGATCACCGTATAGGGCGAGCCGCTATGCGCAAAGAAGGCTCCGGAGAGTTGCCAGCCGCCTATCAGATGGTTGTGAAAAGGAGTGGTGTAGACGTAGTTCAGCATAAAGTAATGCCGAATGTCGTTCGCGGAAGTACCGTACGTGGAGTTGGGATGATATGGATCCACGGCGGAATTGATGTCCTGACCGGCAGTGAGCGTACGCGTCAATCCTCCGGATAAAGAGTCAAGAGAATGGCTCCATGTATAACTAGCTTGGATGACACCTCCCGCATTGAGCTGGGTGCGGAAACTGGTAATCAACCCGTTATAGCTGCTGTTGCCGTCGGATTGCAGATAGTAGACTTGTCCAAACCTTGGGTCCGGCGCTGTAGCCGGAAGGCCTGTGAAAGTACTGGAGTAAGCATTTAGGCCGACATTTGGAAAAGGTTTGTGAATGCCGTGATTGCCCACATAATTGACGGAGACCACCGACTTTCGCCCCAGGCCCTTTTCCACTTCAAAATTCCATTTGTAGACTTCGTAAATCTTGACTTCTCCATCGGCGCTGCTGATTCCAGGCGCCTTGAAGAAGGGCTGCAGCGAAGCGGGCAAACCTCCCCTTATTTGAGCTTCGGTCGCGCCGTTTTTGAAGCCGCTCACAAACGTGCTGTTCAAAGTGGCCGCATCATTGATAACATTGCCCGGCTGCGTCGGTGCCAGGTTATCTCCGGAGACGGTAAACGGATTGAAGTTCGGCGGAGTAAGCGAAAGAAGATCGAGAACCACGGCGGGAAAAGCGTCGAAGAAAATGCCAGCGCCGCCTCGGATGACCAGATTCTTGTCCGAGCCCTTCGGTTGCCAGGCAAAGCCCGCGCGCGGCTGCCATTCCTGACTTTGCAGACTGGGCATCGCATTGGATTTCCCTGTCAATAACGTCTGATTATAAGGAACACTCGCATCGTGGTCTAGCAGAGGAAAAGGCGTCACCAACTGCGTAAAGCACCCGTCCGTGCAGTCTGGATTACTCGGGTGATCAAAACGCAATGCCAGCGTGAGGGTAAGGTTTGGCCGTGCATGCCATTCATCTTCGACGTACGTCCCAAGCTGCCAATATTGCATCTGGTGCTCGGCTGCTGTGGAAAAGTTTTGCGAATAGGTGGTCTGGCCGTTGCCAATGGGATCGGTCCCTCCGTTGAAGAAAGCTCCGATTGTCTGGGCTGTTAGGGTCCCATGCGTGCCACGGGTAAAATAACCGTCGTTGATGCGATTGCCGCGCCACTTTACGCCCGCTTTTATCGAGTGGTTGCCGCTGTAGAAAATGAAATCGTCCTCGGCTTGCGCTTGTGACACATTCCGCCCCACGGGATAAGTTCCGTCCTCGCCGCCTAGATCTGTAAAGCTGCCATCGGCAAACGTGAGTTGAGTGGGAAAGGCTGCCAAAGTAGCGGACAGGTTGGAAGGACCAAACTGAGCTCCGTACCAGGCGCCGGACAATATCACGTTGTTGACAGCGCGTGCTCCGAAAGTGTGGGTCTCGTTGATTTGCCCTTGGTAAGAAGGCTGGCTGCTGATAGCGTTGAAAATGGGATTTATTGGATCCGTAAAACTCGGCTGTATACCGTGGTCCGTTTGGAAACGAACAAACATCCGATCGCTATCGGAAATATTGTAGTCGACGCGAGTAGCCATGTTCCATTCGTTCGCATAGTTGTCCACCGTAGACCGGAAGTTGAGCGCGCACGGCGCGGAGATGCCGAGCCCCGCTGGCCCGGTGAAGCCGTTACATCCTGTCGAGTCGCCGGCATTGCCGCTTCCGGGAGTAGCTCCGGCTGCACCGGGCGCGCCATTATACAAGTTGAACATCTTTTGATAAAACGGAACCGATGCGGTTAAACCTCGCGCCGTCAAATTGCTCAGCGTCGCTTGTTCGAACTGGGGACTGGGGATCAGAGTTAATGCGCTGGTCGGCAGAATGACCCGGAGCCCCTCGGTATCGGCATAGAAAAACAACTTGTCTTTCTTGATAGGTCCGCCGATGTCTGCCGCCCACTGGTTCGCATTATCAAAGGGCCTCGGCGTTCCCGAAGCGTTGTTAAACCAACTGTTGGCGCTTAAAGCGCGTCCGGTCCAGTAGTATGTAGCCGAGCCGTGAATATCGTTACTTCCGCTTTTTGTCACGTAGTTGATTTGGGCGCCCGCCAGCCCTCCATATTCTCCTGAATAAGCATTGCCGGCCACCGTTGCTTCGAGAACTTCACTGCCGCCCAACAGCAGGTTCGAAGCACCTGAACTGTTGCCGTTGTAGTAGGGATCGTTGCTGTCCATGCCGTCCATGGTGTACAGCGAAGAGCTATTCGGAAGACCGAACAACGTCCTGCCGCCGCTAGCGTTATTTACCGCGGCACCAGGAGTGATGTTCAGCACGTAGGTCATGTCATTGCCGGGATTCGGAACCTGCCGGATTTGGGCCTGCGTTACCGTGTTCGAAACGTTCCCGTTTTCGGCCTGCAAGAGGGGCGCCTCCGAGGTCACGCTTACGGTCTGCTGGCTGCCGGCGATCGCAAGCTTCAAATCCGAAGATGTGACTTGACCCAGTTGAACGGTCACCTGCTGCGTCACTTTGTTGAATCCCTGCATATTCGCGGAAAGGGAATAAACACCCGGCTGAAGAAGGCCGAATTGGAACGCGCCGGAGGAGTTCGCCCGTCCAGTCTGCGATGCTCCGTTGGCCGCGTTCAAAAGAGTGAGTTGCGCTCCAGGAATCATTGCGCCGGATGCGTCGGTGACGCTCCCGCTAATGGCGCCGGTGGTCGTGGTTTGTGCCAGGAGACGCATCGCCCCTAAGGCAGCCCACACTAGCAAAAGCAGAAAAGATTTCTTGCTGTTCATTACATCCTCGTCTAAGTGAAATCTGTCGACGTACTAGGTCGAGGGGAGTAACTGACTGGGTCTCGTGGATTGGATTTACAGTATCGCATAGTTCAGTCAAATCTCCAGCGCAGCTCCTATTCGAAAGATTATGCGGAAAGTTGGCTTGGCGGTCTAGCCATAAGAAGACAAAGAAGCCTACAATAAAAAACAACTGCAAACCCCCAAGTAGTGGATCTCTGGTTTAGCCGGATGAAGCAGCCGCATACAGGAACTTGGAGGATTGTTTTTTTGAAAGAATTCCGTAACTTGGTTGTTGCCCTGGCAGCGCCAGTGGTATTGATCGCAAGCCTTGCTCTAACGCCTGCAAAGGGGACCGGGGCGGAATACAATCCGAGTTTGTTTTCGGGAATGAAGTGGCGTGAAATCGGCCCCTTCCGAGCAGGCCGCACACACGCCATATCGGGTGTGCCCAGCCAGCCGAATGTTTTCTACATCGGCGCGGTCAATGGCGGTGTTTGGAAGACGACTGACGCGGGTGAGACTTGGCAGCCACTGTTTAGCAAGGAACCGACCGGCTCGATCGGCGCGCTCGCGGTATCTCCTTCGGCTCCGAATGTTATATACGTAGCGACTGGCGAAGGCTTGGCTCGCCCCGATCTTTCCGTTGGCGACGGTATGTACAAGTCCACTGACGGCGGCAAGACTTGGACTCATCTTGGATTGCGCGATGGTCAGCAAATTCCACAGGTTGCCATCGACCCGCGAGACCCAGACCGCCTGTTCGTCGCCGTTTTAGGACATCCTTATGGCCCGAATACAGAACGTGGCATTTATCGCACGACCGATGGTGGAAAGAGTTTTCAAAGAGTGCTGTACAAAGGCGTGGATACCGGCGGCTCCGATGTCCAAATCGATCCGAATAACACGAATGTGATCTACGCCGGGCTTTGGGAAAGGCGAGAAGGACCGTGGGAGAATGGCGCGTGGTCGGGCACTCATGGCGGGCTGTTTAAATCGTCGGACGGCGGCAATACGTGGAACCAAATCTCCGGCCACGGTCTCCCGGACGGGATCATTCAAGTAGACATTGCCATTGCTGCAAGCGATTCCACTCGTATTTACGCAACCGTTGCCACGGAGAAAGGAGTCGGCATCTACCGCTCCAACGACGGAGGAGCAACATGGACACGAACCACTGAAGATCCGCGTCCTGAGGCTCGTATCGGAGGCGGCGACATCCCGGTTCCCAAAGTGGATCCGAAGAATCCCGATATCCTCTACATCTGCAGTACGGTGACCTGGAAATCCAGCGATGGCGGAAAGACTTGGTCCGGTCTTCGCGGCTCGCCCGGCGGCGACGATTATCAGGATATTTGGATCAATCCAAGCAATCCGGATATTATCGCGCTCACCAGCGATCAGGGAGGGATTGTTACGGTGAACGGCGGTGATACTTGGAGCCAATGGTACAACCAGCCGACTGCGCAGATGTATCACGTAACCGCAGACGATTCTTTTCCGTACCGGGTCTGTGGTGGTCAACAAGATAGCGGGTCAGCCTGCGTTTCCAGCCGGAGCGATGATGGACGAATTACTTTCCATGACTGGCATCCGGCCGGCATCGAGGAATACGGCTACGCCGCGCCGGATCCGCTTGACCCCGATATTGTGTTCGGCGGCAAGGTGACACGCTACGACCGGCGCACCGGTCAAATCGCCGATGTAGAACCGAGCCCTCTGCGCAAGTACCGCCAGTTACGCACGGAACCCTTGATCTTCTCTCCTGTCGACCCGCACACGCTATTCTTTGCCACTAACTTTGTATGGAAGACAAAAAATCACGGCCAGAGTTGGACCCAGATTAGCCCGGACATGACGCGCAAGACTTGGGAACAACCGGCAACGATCGGCACCTTCAAAAGTTTACCGACGGCTCAACCCACGCAGCGCGGCGTTGTGTATGCCTTAGCGCCTTCCGCGCTCGACGTGAATCGCATTTGGGCCGGAACAGATGATGGATTGATTTGGTTGACGACGGACGGTGGGGAACACTGGAACAACGTCACGCCACCTGAGCTAAAGCCGTGGTGGAAGGTGTTCAATATGGAAGCCAGTCATTTTGATTCCCATACTGCCTACGCGGCCGTGAACACCATGCGCCTCGATGACATGCGGCCCCATCTTTTCCGGACGCGCGATGACGGAAAAACCTGGACAGAAATTGACAATGGTATTCCCGATGGAGCAGCCACTAGCGCCATCCGTGAAGATCCCAAAAAAAAAGGTTTGCTTTTCGCTGGAACTGAGACGCAGGTTTATGTCTCCTTTGACGATGGCGACCATTGGCAGTCGTTGCGGTTGAACATGGGCGCAAGCTCGATCCGTGATCTTCAGATCAAGGGCGACGACCTGATTGCCGGAACTCACGGACTGGGCTATTTGATTCTTGACAACATTACACCGCTCCGAGAGATCGACGCTCAGGTGACGTCGGCCGACGCCTTTCTTTACCGCCCGCAAACGGCTCTCCGTATTCGTGGCGATATGAATCCGCCAACACCTTGGCCGGTGGAAATGGCGACTGGGCAAAACCCGCCGGATGGGGCCATCATTGATTACTATTTAGGCCCGCACGCTTCAGGACCGGTGACGCTGGAAATCGTAGACAGCGCCGGCAAGACTGTAAATCGTTACTCCAGCAGTGATCCGGTACCGGGGATCGACCCGCACTACCCAGTGCCTACCGTGTGGGCGCGTCCATCGCGCATTCTTTCAAATTCACCCGGTGAACATAGATTCTTATGGGGCATGCACTACCCGGCCGTATCCGGCGTCGAGACGGAACCTGACGCGGATCAGGCTGTTCCGCATAACACTCCGTCGGTACCGACTTCTCCCTGGGTGATGCCCGGCAATTATACGGTGAAACTGACCGCGGACGGACACAGCTACACAGAGCCTCTTACAGTAAAAATAGACCCGCGGGTGAAGGTCTCATTCGCCGAGTTGCAGGCGCAGTTCCAATCGTCGAATCAGATATACGACGACACCATTGAAGCGAGCAGCGCTATTCATGAGATCTCTTCCCTCAGAAAGCAAATTCAGGATCGCAAAACAAAGGGCGCCGCAGCGGATGCGAGCGCATCCTTCGACAAGAAACTGGAAGCGATCATGGGACAGCCAAACATACATTTCCGTCCAGGCGCAGGCCATTCTCCGCCTTCATTGATCAGTGTCCGGGCGCAGCTCCTGAGGTTAGAACATGAGTTGCAGAATGCGGATGTGGCGCCCCCGACCCAATTGGTCGCGGCTTGCGCGGTTAGCCAAAAGTCTTTGGACGAACTCCTGGAAGAATGGAAAACGCTTAAAGGTCAGCCATTAGCACGTCTCAATGAGCAACTGAGAAAAGGGCATCTAGCTATGCTCGATCCACAGGTAAAGACTTTTGGTGAAAATAGGTCGGACGACATAGAGGCGGGCGATAAGGATGACCAGTGAAATTTTCGCGTCGCCCAACATTTTCTATAAGTTGACATAATACAGGTTATCAGACATATCTCAGATTGCTTTCGGTTGCCGTTTCCATGCTACCGATGTGGATTTAAGCGCTGATGATAATAGTGGAATGAACTCTCCCTGTAGGGCTGGCCATTGACGATCGAGGCGATTTGCAAGCGTGCGGTCCCGAATATGCCCAAGCACGTGCGGCCGGTTGTCATTGTTGGTTGTGGCGGGATCGTGAACGATGCACACCTGCCGGCTTACCGAAAAGCCGGAATACCCGTGGCGGCTTTTGTCGATGCACAGGTGGAGAAAGCGGAGGCGCTTGCGAAGGTGCAGGGCTTCGGGCTCGCTAGTCCCTCGCTTGACGAGGCGATCCGTCACGCTCCGCGCGAGAGCGTGTTTGATGTCGCTGTCCCAGCCCGGAAAATTCTGGACGTTTTGCCGCAATTGCCGGATGGCTCAGCCGTACTTATTCAGAAGCCAATGGGAGAAACGCTTTTTGAGGCGGAGGCGATTCTTGCATTGTGCCGGCGGAAGCGACTGATTGCCGCCATCAATTTTCAGTTGAGATGGGCTCCGGTGATGCTCGCCGCCGCGTATCTGATTGAGGCCGGAACGATCGGTACCCTGCATGACATGGAAATTCAGGTGAGCGTACACATGCCCTGGGAGCTTTGGACCTTTCTACGCACGGCGCCCCGGCTGGAAATTCTGTATCACAGCATTCACTACATGGATTTGACGCGCGCTTTTTTGGGCGAGCCGAAAGGCATTTATGCGAAGACGGTTCGTAGCCCGCGTACACCGGAATTGGCTGCCACCAAAAGCACGATGGTGTTCGACTATGGCGACTGGACCCGTGCCTATATTGCGGCAAACCACAGCCACGATTACGGCCGCCAGTGGCAGCGCAGTTATGTGCAATGGGAGGGCGAGCACGCTGCGCTTCGAGCCCAGATGGGCGTGAATCTCAATTATCCCCAGGGCGAGCCTGATATGCTGACTTACCTGCCGCGCGGCGGTGAGGCGAGGATCTTGCCAACGGAGGGGAACTGGTTCCCTGACGCGTTTATCGGTTCCATGACTTCGCTACAGGCCTATGTGGATGGCGTCACAAACGATTTGCCGACGGGCGTTGAAAGTGCCATCAACACAATGCGCGCGGTAGAGGCGGCCTACAGGTCAAGTGAACGTGGGGGCGAACCGATAGCAGCGGCAGACGAGGAAACAAGGATCGATTGATATGACGACAAATATAAGTGAGCCTTACAGGCTAGACGGGAAAACTGCGCTGGTAACGGGCGGTGCGAGCGGGATTGGCGAAGCAACATGCCGCCAACTGGCAGGAGCGGGCGCTCAGGTATGGGTTGCCGATATCAATCTTGAGGCAGCGGAAACCCTGGCGCATTCGTTGAGCGGCGCAAAAGCATTGCAGATGGATGTGGCGGATGCCGGGTCGGTCGAGGCTGCGTTTGGGCAATTCACGGCGCTCGACATTCTGGTAAACAATGCGGGGGTCGGCCTTGTCGGAGACGTTTTACATACTTCAGAGGAAGATTTTGCGCGAGTCATGAACGTGAACGTGAATTCGGTTTTCCGGGTGACGCGCGCGGCGCTTCCGCTTCTTCTGGAAAGCCATGGGAGCATTGTCAATCTTGGTTCTGTGGCGGGAATGGTGGGTGTGAAGCAGCGGTTTGCTTATTGCGCCAGCAAAGGAGCTGTGATTGCCATGACGCGGCAGCTAGCGGTTGATTACCCAAAGGAGCTGCGAGTGAACTGCATTGCGCCGGGAACGGTGCAAACTCCTTTTGTGGAAGGTTACCTGGACAAGTATCACGCACATGAGAAAGACAAGATTCGCACGGAGTTAGTGGCGCGCCAACCGATTGGCAGGCTGGGAACGCCGGAAGATGTGGCTTGCCTGATTCGTTATTTGTGCTCCAAAGAGGCAGAGTTTATCAACGGAGCCGTTTTACCAATTGATGGCGGATGGACGGCAGCGTAGCCGGAAGGAACGGTACACCTACATTGAGGGATATAAAAATCACCGGCGTGCAAGTACTGGACGTGCGCTTCCCTACTTCGCGCGAGAATATCGGCTCCGATGCGGTCAACAAGGCTCCTGACTATTCGGCGGCCTATTGCATTCTGGAGACCGATGCCGGCCTGGAGGGACACGGACTGACGTTCACGCTGGGGCGTGGCACGGAACTGTGCGTCATGGCGCTCGAGTACTTGTCGCGATGCGTGAAGGGCCGACGGCTCAGTTCGATTACGGAGGATCTAGCGGCCTTCTCCCGTCAATTGACGGATGAAGGCCAGTTCCGATGGCTGGGCCCGGAGAAAGGGGTCACGCACTTGGCCAGCGGAGCGCTGGTGAATGCGGTATGGGATCTGTATGCCCGTGCCGAACAGAAACCATTATGGAAGTTGCTGTCCGAGATGACGCCGGAAGAAATCGTCAAGGCGGTCGATTTCCGTTATATCTCCGATGCCATTTCTCGCGAAGAAGCGCTGGCGCTCTTGAAGGAACGGAAGCACGGCCAGCAGGAACGTTTGCAGCATCTGAAGACGCATGGATACCCGGCGTACACGACATCGGCCGGATGGTACGGATTCAGCGACGAAAAGGTGCGGGAGCTTTGCCGGGAAGCACTCAGTCAAGGCTGGACGCGATTTAAGTTGAAGGTGGGCGGCGATCCCGCGGACGATCTGCGGCGCGGGCGGCTGGTGCGGGACGAGATTGGCCCAGTCAATAAGTTGATGATGGATGCCAATCAGAAGTGGGGCGTAGAAGAAGCCATCGCGCGCACCAGGGGGCTGGCGGAGCTGGATCCCTGGTGGATGGAAGAACCCACCAGTCCCGATGATATTTTGGGCCATGCACGGATACGCAAGGAAGTATCGCCCGTGCGCATCGCTACCGGCGAGCATTGCCACAATCGCGTTATGTTCAAACAGTTCATGCAGGCGAAGGCGATGGATGTTTGCCAGATCGATAGCTGCCGGCTGGCTGGCGTGAATGAAAACGTTGCAGTGATTTTACTGGCCGCAAAGTTTCAGATTCCGGTGTGTCCACATGCCGGCGGCGTCGGCCTGTGCGAGTACGTGCAGCATCTTTCGATCTTCGATTACCTATGCGTATCGGCCTCGCTTGAAGATCGCGTCATTGAGTATGTCGACCATCTCCATGAGCATTTTCTCGATCCCGTGCGGATTCGGAATGGAAATTATCTTGTTCCGGAGAAGCCGGGCTACAGCATCGAGATGTACCGAGAAAGCCTCGCCCGATTCGCGTTTCCCGGTGGCGAAGCGTGGCGGCAGTAAGGAGAATCTCGACGAACTTGTCAGGGCTCACTACACCAAACGTCAAAAATCGTACGCTAGCGATCTGAGGCAGAGCGGTGCAAACGGGCGAGAAGCGCGTTCCCGTTCTCAATCGGTAAAGAAAGGTTAACGCAGAAGTCGGCAGAACTGCTGGTTCCTAGGCCAGCAGTCCGTCTGGTTTCATAGATTGACTGTCTAGACGTTTATTTATAAGATTGTGCTATGTCCCGGCCAAAAAGCGACGAGAAGAGAAGCGCCATCCTGGAAGCGGCGACGCGCATCATCGTGAAGCAAGGTCTGAGCGCGCCGACGGCGGCCATCGCGAAAGAAGCCGGCATTGCCAACGGATCGCTCTTCACCTATTTCGAAACAAAGACCGCCCTTTTCAATCAGCTTTATCTGGAACTCAAGGCAGAGATGGCGGCCGCCGCGCTGAAGGACCTTCGCGCGGATGCAGCACCCCGGGAGCAGTTGTCGCATATTTGGCAGCTCTGGATGATTTGGGCGGTGTCCTGCCCCGAGAAGCGCCGTGCCCTTGCACAACTCAATGTTTCCGACGAGATCACCACGGAGACCCGTGCTGCGGGCCACAAGACGATGGCAGGCGTTGCCGAACTGCTCGAAGACATTCGCACCAAGGGTCCCCTGCGTAAGGCCCCGATGGGATTCGTTGTCGCGATCATGAACTCTATTGCGGAGGCGACGATCGACATGATGGCTCAGAATGCAGCCCAAGCCAGGAAGCGTTGCAATGAAGGCTTCGACGCCCTTTGGCGGGCTGTGGCCTGAGTTCCTGCTTTGAGAATGACTGACTAGACAAACACCAAAGGAGAACAGCAATGACAGACATGTCTCTCAGCAGTGCAACAGAACGCAAAGCGTACATCGTCACCGGCCCGACTTCCGGGATCGGTCGGGCTACAGCGATTGAGATAGCCAGGCACGGCATGGTCGTGCTCCTCGGACGCGACCGCGAAAAGCTGAACGAGCTGCAGGAAGAGATCAAGCGTGAGGGCGGACACGCGGTATCCATCGTATGCGATCTGTCGGATATGTCGAGTGTGCACCGCGCGGCAGCGAGAATCCTCGATCTTCATCTTCCGCTTGCTGGACTCGTCAACAATGCGGGCATCCACCAGGCGCAACCCACCAGGAGCGCACAGGGGTGGGACATGACCTTTGCCACCAACCACCTTGGGCCGTTCGCCCTGACCGAAGCATTGATTCCGCATTTGCCTGACGGCGCGAATGTCGTCTTCATAGCTTCCGGCGTAGAAGATCCTGAGCGCAAGCCAGCTAAGATGGCGGGCTTTCGTGGTGGCCGCTACATTTCCGCGGAGGCGAGCGCACGCGGCGAGTGGGAGCAGGGCGGCTCCAAAGCTCCCGGTGCAGACGCCTACGCCACCTCGAAGCAGTGCACCCTGGCCACGGCGCTGGAGTTTGCCCGCGAGACTCCACGTCTGCGCTTCAACGCCGTTGAGCCGGGTTTCAATCCCGCAACGGCTCTCGGACGCGAGGGCAATGCCTTTGTCCGATTTTTGTTGAAATACGTCTTTCCTTTGCTGGTGCCTGTCATGAAGTACTGGAGCACCCCCAAGCAGGCCGCGCGAGTGATCACGAAAGTGCTGATGAATGCACCGGGCGAGACCGGCGTCTACTACGACGACGAAGGCCATCCGATGCTTGCTTCCGCGTTCGTACAGAACCCACGCTTCACAGCCCGCGTCGTCGCGGAGACGCGCGCGCTGTTGGCGACGGATCCGAGTTGAGACGCCGAGCGCGGCACGCTTAGAATGAGTAACGATAAGTCGCATTCTCGGAAGTTCGGGTGATGGGGGCGACTGGAAAGCAGTCTTTCGGCTTGCGCAAACGAACGTTTACGCAACGATCTCAGGGCAGGCTCAAAGCCCAGCATTTGAGTTGCGAAAAGGTATTGCAATGATGAAGCCGTTGGCGATACCTTTCCGCAACCAGGCTCATCGGCTGTACCTAGCAGGCCGCAGGACGCCTCCGCAAGGGTACCCTCAAGCCTCAACAGCCTTTGCGCGGCCTCGAACGAGTAACCCCAAAATGCTTAGCGTACGATTTTCGACGTTTGGTGTAGGGACCCCTGTCAACTCAACATCATGGTGATGGTGGTAACCGATGCGGGCGGAAAGGTGAACGTCAGTGTGTTTCCCCGCAGTGTTGCGGTAGAGTTCGCGGGACGGACTGCATCCGGCTGCGCGAAGGTGTTGTGGGCGTGAATGTCGGCGTTGGTGAGCGTGGTTACGGCGGCTGATTGAGCGGTTGCGCCGCGAATGACGATCTCGGTTTCGCGCGATTTTTGCGCGTCCGCGTTAACGACGCTCAATGTGAGCGTATTTTTTTTGCGCGAGGCGGAGCCTTTCAGGCCCCAGAACGTTGCCGGTTGGCCGTCGCGCATGTAGTGCGCCTCCGGGGAGGAAAACTCGGTGCGGATCGCTTCCCCGCCCTGGTGCGGCTTGTACATATCGAAGACGTGGTAAACAGGCGTCACCATGAATTGTTCTTCGCGGGATAGGAAGAGCGAATTCAAACAGTTGATGAGCTGAGCGCACGCAGCCAGCATTACCTTCTCGGGATGCCGGTTGAAGATGTCGAGCGTGAAGGCTGTGAACACGGCGTCGCGCAAGGTGATCTGCTGGCTGTAAAAAGCGGCCGGGTCGACCTCCGACCCGGGGCGGTACCAGGGGCCGTATTCGTCCACGACCAGGCGGACGTGATGATCGCGGTCGTATAGACCGATGGCAGCCCACTGGTCCGTAATGATCTTCTCCATGAAGTAGCCTTCGCGAAAGAGTTCGTACCAGTCCAATTCATCGAATTGCAGGGCGCTTCCTTTGGCGTTTACCCAGTTATTGGTTTTGCCGCGGGCCAGATTCCAGGCGTAGTGATGGAGAGACCAGCCTGCGAACTGCGGGTTGTGATAGGGCCGTACAGGACCCATAACATTTTCGAAGAAGCGGTGAGTCCAATCGAGATCGTTGTCGTTGGCTCCCGAGGCGATGAGTTGAAGATTTTGCCCGTAGGACGGAAGCCACGTGGTGTACCGGCGGAACTCTCCGGCGTAGTCTTCGGGAGTGAAATTGCCGCCGCAGCCCCAGCTTTCGTTTCCAACGCCCCAGAAGTGCACGTTGTAGGGGTCGCGGGAACCATCGGCGGCACGAAGATCAGCAAGCGTGGTACTGCCGGCGGGCGAATTGCAGTAGGCAATCCAGTGATCGAAGTCGAGTGCGGGTAGGGAGCGCACGTTGGCGGCAAGGTACATCTGTGCCCCGCTCTGGCGGCAGAAGTCAGCGAACTCGCTGGTACCGAAGGCGTTTGGTTCGAAGATTTCGGGACCTTTTTCGTGCAGGCGTTTTGCTTCGGGGTCCGCTTCCCAGAAGTTGGTGCGGCGAGGACGTTTGGAGCGGGGGCCGACGCCGTCCTTCCAGTCATAGCTGTCGGCGAAACAGCCGCCGGGCCAGCGAACGATGGGCACATTGATTTGGCGGAGGTGATCGACAAGCGCTTTGCGAATGCCGCGGACATTAGGGATTTTTGAGTTCTCGCCTACCCAGACGCCGTCGTAAATGACTGTGCCGAGGTGTTCGGTGAACTGGCCGTAGATGTTCGGCGAGATTGTGCCAAGCGGCTCATCGAGCAGAATTTCAATATGGGAATCAGATGCGGCGCTACGGGCAGCTTCAGGTGACAGTAAGAGTGCGGCTGCCCCGAGCGTGGACGCTTTCAGAAAATCGCGTCTGCTTCTATTCCTGGCAGGAGAGTTTGGCGGCTGAGACATCAAGTTTCAAATGTACTATCCCGTTATCCGGCTTATGGCTCCGCATCCTTGTCCGCCGCATCAACCGCTTCCAGTTTTTCGGTGCTGGGCTGCAGTGTGATCGGTGGTAAATTCGCTTTTTGCAATTGGTTGTTTAGCTCGCTCAAGTCTTTGTTTTTAATACTGTCCCAGGCGGCTAATTCTTCGCGAGTTATGTTTTGAATTTGCGCCACGGCTGCAACGGCTTGTGCAGTGGGCGCGTTATCCGAACCCTGCAGAAGGTCCAACACTCGTACTAGTCGCGCGTTCAGGGCGGCGAGATCGTAGCGTGCGTGTTGGGATTCTCCCTCGATCTCGTACGCAGAGCCGGGGCTAATAGCGAAGTCGGCGAGATGCGTTTCAAACTGCTTCATTGCTGCACTAGCCGGACCTTCTTTCACCTGCGTACGGATCCTGTCGAACTGTTTCTGGACGCCGCGTACGCTGGCAATGGCAGCGTAGTCGTCGTGCATCAGGTCGGATACGCGAAGAGAGAGGGTTAGTTGTTGTTCCAACGCCTCAGCACGGGTCTTGATGCGTGGATCCATGATGACCGTGAGGGGTTGCGAGTAGCTCTGCCCGCCAATGGTGAGCTTGACGGTATATTGGCCGGGAGTTACGAGCGGTCCGCGCGGGTCACGGGGAGTGTTTCTGTAGATGGCTGAAATGGGGTACTCGTGGCGGAGAGCTTGGGGGTTTGCATAGCGGAGATCCCATACAAAACGATGCATGCCGGGCTGTGCCGATAGTATCTGCTGCGGGCGCACCCAGTAGGTGGGTACGTTCAGGTCTTTCCGTAGCTGCGCCTCCGTGAGGGCGGGCTTTTCGTCGCTGGAGTAGTGACGAACGAGTTTGCCGTTTGCAGCGAGAATATCGAGTGTTGCTTCGCCGCCGGTTTTACGGACCACATAATCAATGATGGCTCCGGGAGGCGGATTCTGCCCGGCGGGCACTTCGGGCGGCAAGGGAGTATCTGTATTCCGATTCCAGCGCCAGCGAATGGCAGTTTCGGGCGCGAACAGATGGGCCTTCGATCGAGCAATCTGTTTGCTGATCTGGCGCAAAGGCGTGACGTCGTCCAGTATCCAAAACGAGCGGCCGTGAGTGCCGGCGATCAGGTCATTATCGTGGATCGCCAAATCGCGAACCGAGGTTACGGGAAGATTGTTCTGCAGCGGCTGCCAGTGATCGCCGTCATCGAAGGAAACGAAGACGCCGATCTCGGTTCCGGCGTATAAGAGGCCTTTACGCTTCGGATCTTCGCGAACGGCGTTGACGACGGCCCGGTCCGGCAAGCCGTCCACAATTTCCCGCCAGGTTTTGCCTCCGTTGTGAGTGCGGTAAATGTGGGGTTGCAAATCATCGAGACGGAAGCGGTTGATGGCGGCATAGGCTGTTTTCGTGTCGAAGTTGGAAGCCACCATCAAGGAAACTTTGCTCCAAGGTGTCAGCGCGGGGGGCGTGACATTCTGCCAGTTCTTGCCGCCGTCGTGGGTTACTTGAATCAATCCGTCATCGGTGCCGATCCAGATGAGATTCACGTCCTCCGGCGAGGGCGCGATGGTGTAGATGACGCCGCGATGCTTTCTCTTCTCCGGATCGGCGGATTCAAAAGCTTCGATGCTCGCGGGCATGGCCCAACTGCTGCGTGTGAGGTCGGGGCTGATGATGTCCCAACTGTCTCCGCCATTGGTGGTCTTAAAGAGAACGTTCGAGCCGAGGAAAAGCGTATGCGGATCGACGGGCGAGAACAATAGCGGCATGGTGCGTACGAAACGATAGTTGCCGCGCAGTACTTGCGGACCGACATCCTGCACGTCGCCGGTGGTCTGGTTAAAGCGGGTCGCTTTTCCTCCGTAGACGATGTTGGGATCCAGCGGGTCCGGGGCAACATAGCCGTACTCTTCCACGCCAACGGAATGAAATTCGCGGAACGTAATGGAGCCCTCGTCGCTGCGGCTCTCCACTGCGGCCGAACCGCTCTCCTGCTGACCGCCGTAGACCCAATACGGGAAACGGTTGTCCGTGATGACGTGATAGAACTGGGCCGTCGGCTGGTTATACCAGGAACTCCAGGTGTTGCCGCCGTTGACGCTGATGGTTGCGCCCTGATCGACTCCGAGAAAAATGATCTGCGGGTTTATGGGATTGATCCAGATAGTGTGGTAGTCGTCACCCCCGGGAGCACCTTTGATGGCTGTGAATGTTTGGCCGGCATCGGTTGACTTGTAAGTGGATGTGTTGGCGACATAGATGACGTCTTCGTTCTGCGGATCGACAGCGACGCAAGCGAAGTCGGAGCCGCGGCCCCAAATGCGGCCCTCGTTATTGATCTTTCGCCAGCTCTCTCCGGCATCATCGGAACGGAGGAGGCCACCGTAGTCCGTATTGGCGTCCATGAGGGCGTACATCCGTTTGGGGTCCGAACGTGAAATGGCGAAGCCGATACGGCCCAGACCTTGAGCAATGGTGGGAATACCCTTCGTGAGGTGAGTCCAGTGGTCACCGCCGTCGGTGGATTTGTAAAGACCGCTTCCTGGACCATTAAAGGAATTACCGATCTCCCACGGCGCCTGGCGGGCAGCCCAGAGATCGGCAAAGACAATTTGCGGATTCGATGGATCGAAGGCGACTTGGATGGCTCCGGTGTTTTCGTCCTTGTAGAGAACCTGCTGGAACGTCTTGCCGCCATCGATGGAACGATAGACGCCGCGTTCTTTGTTCGGCCCATAAGGATGCCCGAGTACCGCGACAAACAAGCGGTCTGGATTGTGAGGATCGACGATCACGGAGCCGATCTGCTCGCCATCGCGAAGGCCGAGATGCTGCCACGTTTTACCGGCGTCCGTGGATTTGTAGATGCCGTCGCCAACAGACAGGTCGGGCCGCTGCAAGCCCTCGCCGCTGCCGACGTAGATGATACTCGGATCGGAGGGTGCAACGGCGAGCGCCCCCACAGAGCCGGTATCTTGACCATCGAAAATAGGCTGCCAGGTGTTGCCGTAGTCGGTGCTTTTCCAAACTCCTCCATTGTTGGGCGCCATGTAATAGACGTTCGGCTGTTGCACCACGCCGCTGACGGCAACGGTCCGGCCAGCGCGGAAAGGGCCGATCAGACGCCAGTGCATCTCCCCGAACAAACGGGAGTCGACCTGAGGCCCGGTAGCGGCATGCAAGATTGTAAATGCCAGGAATTGCAGCAAAATAAGGAGGCGGGGAATGGTCATCGAATTTAGTGTATTGCGCTGAGGCGTATTGCGCTGTGAACGTTCTCGTGAATACAATGATAGGCAACGCAAGCGCTTGCGCCTGAAGGGAGTTGTCGAATGTGTCCGCAGTGTCAGTCGGCCGATGTGAGCCGTTCGCAACACAGAAGAATTAAAGATTACGTGATGGCGCTCATAAGAATGAGAGCCTACCGGTGCTTACAGTGCCGTGCCCGCTTCTACTTGCCTTCTAGCCTGGAACGGAACATTTATCGGGAGAGAGCGTGGATAAACGCCGTGCAAACGAAGCGATCCACGCGATCAAAAGCCTCCTATGAAGCTAATAAAAGTCGCTGAAATGAACTCGTCGATATAATTTCAGTATGTTGCAAGCTACGGAGAAGATTTGGCATAACGGAAAGCTGATCAAGTGGGACGATGCAAAATTGCATGTGCTTGCTCACGTGGTCAGTTACGGCAGCTCGGTATTCGAGGGCGTTCGCTGCTACGACACCGAACAAGGGCCGGCAATCTTTCGGGCGGCTGAACACTCCCGGCGGCTTGTGGATTCGGCCAAGATTTATCGCATGGACGTGCCGTTTTCCGCAGATCAGATTACCGTGGGGATGGTGGAGCTGGTGCGCGAGAACAGCTTGAAGTCTTGTTACATCCGGCCCATTGTTCTGCGGGGATATGGCGACATGGGAGTATTGCCAAAGCAAAACCCGATTGAAACTTACATGGCCTGCTGGGCCTGGGGAAAATATCTGGGCGAAGAAGCAATGACGCAGGGCGTGGATGTCTGTGTTTCTTCATGGACGCGCATCGCCCCAAATACACTTCCAGCGTTGGCGAAAGCCGGGGCGAATTATATGAATTCGCAGTTGATCCGTATGGAAGCGAGCATCAATGGATATGCGGAAGGCATCGCCTTGGACGCATCGGGCTATATCAGCGAGGGCTCCGGCGAGAACATCTTTGTTGTTCGCGATGGGAAGATACTCACTCCTCCGTTAGGCGCCTCCGTTTTGCCGGGCATCACGCGCGACACGATTGTGAAGATCGCCACCCAGCTTGGCATACCCGTAGTGGAGACGATTATACCGCGAGAGTTGCTTTATATCGCAGATGAAGTGTTCTTCTCTGGGACGGCAGTAGAGGTCACTCCTATTCGATCGGTAGATCGAATTACAGTAGGTAAGGGACATCGCGGTCCGATTACGGAACAGATTCAAAGCAGATTTTTCGACATTGTGCTGGGTAAGGCGAAAGACGAGTTTGGATGGCTGACACCGGTGAGCGGTGTTCGCGAAAAGCAACCTGTAGGGGTCTAGTTCCTCTAAGCCACCCGGTGAGGCCTGAAGACATACAAGGCAGAAACCTCTAGAATCCTGGTGGTGGACATCAGGCCTGGCGATTTCTGCCTTGAGGGTTGAGCTCCACTGGTTCGGGCTCAACGGAAGAGTATGAAACCCAGCCTGGGCGCGTACCGGCAGCCACCTCCCCCGAGATTACCTGCCGATGTAACGCCCAAGCTGAATCTATAAACCGGTTGTACCGCATCGCCGGGTATAACCGCTAGCGATATTGGCCGAAAGAGTAGGGCTTTTCAACATCTTTGATGTCTATAAAAATGAAGAAGATGTGTTGATGAGGCTGTTTGTAAGCTGTGAAAAAGCGAAGGAAGAAAATCGATGCCGGATGCCTCTGAGACCGATCTGCAAAAAAACACGCTGGTAGGGAAAATTTCGAGCACGTCCGCTATCGTCAAAATCGATTACAACGGTGTGATCTCGTCGGTCGATGACCTGCTTCAACCACCGGCCGTGGATGAGTTTGTCGCGCCAGGGTTTATCGACTTGCAAGTGAACGGGTTCGCGGGGGTGGATTATAACGACCCGTCCAGCACGCCAGAATCGATCGCGAAATCAATTCGCAGAATGTTCAGTACGGGCGTTACTCGATTCTTTCCTACGGTAATTACCGCCTCGCGTGAGCGTATACTTGATTCTCTGCGGAATCTGGCAAAGGTGAAGGAAGAGTTCCGGCGCAATAGTTTGCCCGAGGCACATGCGATGGAAGCTTTCCACGTGGAAGGCCCGCATATCTCTCCTGACGATGGGCCACGCGGAGCACATCCCGCGGAGCACATCCGGCCACCTGATATTGAGGAGTTTAAACGCTGGCAAGAGGCAGCAAATGGAAACATTCGCTTGATTACAGTTTCGCCAGAGTGGGAGCAAACGCCATTCTACATAGGCGAAATCGTCCGTGCTGGCGTTGTGGCCAGCATTGGACATACGAAGGCGGCGCCCCCCCAGATTCAGGCAGCGACCAGCGCTGGCGCAACTATGTCGACGCATCTAGGCAACGCTGCGCATCCGAGTCTACCGAAGACACAGAACTACATCTGGGACCAGCTTGCCGAGGATCGGCTTACAGCGAGTTTTATCGCGGACGGAATTCATATTCCCGATGCATTTCTAAAAGCTGCTATTCGGGCAAAAGGGGTGGATAAGTCGGTGCTGGTTACCGACGCCGTTATGCCCGCGATGTGTGATCCCGGGTTTTACAAGCTAGGCCAGGTGAACGTACAGCTACATGCCGACGGTAGCGTGACACTTCGAGGCGGGACGCGTCTTGCGGGATCAGGTTTGCGGATGGACCGGGCTGTTGGGAACACAGTTCGCATGGGCAAGGTATCACTAACAGAAGCTTTGGCCATGGTAACTGTAAATGCCGCGCGCGTTGCCAGGATTGCAGGGCGTCGGCGCAGTTTAGCACCCGGCGAAAAGGCAGATTTTGTGCGGTTCAGATGGAACGACTCGGCACAGTCGCTAACTGTAATCGAAACGATAGCCGCCGGAAACAGTGTCTACAGGATATAGAGCAAGCGCCACTAGTTGGCAGGATCGAAACAGTAGCTGTTTTGATACCCGCTTAGCGCTTCAGCATCTGTCGTACAGCAAAACACAAGCTAAAATCGGAGAGACTATGGCATTTACACTTCCACCGCTTCCCTACCCTGCGGATTCGCTAGAACCACACATCGATAAGACCACCATGGAAATCCACCATGACAAGCACCATGGCGCCTATGTGAACAATCTCAACAAGGCGTTGGAGTCTGCTCCTGAATTGGCGAACAAGCCATTGGAGGAACTGCTGGCCAACAATCTAAGTAACGTGCCGGAATCGATCAAGACGGCCGTCCGCAACAACGGCGGCGGACATGCTAACCATTCCTTCTTTTGGCCGCTTCTTTCTAAGAATGGCGGCGGCGCTCCGAAGGGAGATATCGAAAGCATCATTACGTCGAACTTTGGCAGCTTCGACGGCTTCAAGGAAAAGTTCAATGCCGCCGCGACAAGCCGTTTCGGTTCGGGTTGGGCTTGGCTGTTAAAGGACAAGGCCGGGAAATTTGAGATCACTTCTACCGCCAATCAAGACAGCCCCTTAATGGAGGGAAAAATGCCGATTCTCGGACTGGACGTTTGGGAGCACGCCTACTACCTGAAATATCAAAACCGTCGGCCAGAGTACATCGCCGCATGGTGGAATGTAGTGAACTGGGACGAAGCAAATAAGCAGTTGAAGTAGTACATGAACTGAGCGGTGCAGTATGTGTGCCGCTCAGTTGCATCTCAGGGGATAACGAGGCCTACATTCGACAATTGTTCCGCTAGCCTCTCAAGCGACGTGTAATGGATGGCGGTCAACCCATTTTCTGCTGCAATTTCGACGAACATTGAACGATCGTCGATATAGAGAGACTCCTCCGGAGCGGCTTGGGCCAAATTGAGGGCAAGACGCCAGATTTCGGGATCCGGTTTGCGCAGGTGAGTAGTGTGCGAAAAGACCATAAATTCCGAGAGATCACGAAGCCCAAATTTACGTACACGATGCTCGGTCAAGCCCATTCCTTCGTTGCTGATCAAACCTAGTTTTAATCGGTTCGCTGCTTTGATTTCTCGATAAAAGCTGATGTTCTGCGGCCATGGAGTCGACGCTTCATAAGCAAAGTCGCGGACTTCTTCTACCGTGAAAGGGCGCGGGGAATTGAAAAAGACGTAAGTGAGATATTTCTCGAACGTGATAAAGCCGCGCTCGTAGGTATCGAAGTTGAGTTGATGACGGCCTTCTATTTCTTGCGATTCCACATGAAAATGTTCGGCGATCCGGCGGCGAAGGCTCGTATCCCAGCCGTTTGTACCGAGTACACCGCCAACGTCGCTATATAGAATGTGGAACTTAGGGCGGGGCATTTAGAAATCTCTCCTACGAGAGTACCTGAGCATAGCCTTCCGTTCTTACCGCGGACGATGCAGAAGTCGTCGATGCAATTCAGGACGGTGTAGTTTAGAATCAAAAGTACGCCTTCCTTGAGGGCGCGTAGCTCAGTTGGTTAGAGCGCCTGCTTCACACGCAGGAGGTCGCAGGTTCGAGTCCTGCCGCGCCCACCATTCGCTTACACCTGATTTCAGTCTGTTCGGCTTAGAATTCTACGCCTTAGCCTATCCTTGATACGTATCCAAATTGCAGTAGAAGGCTCGCTGAACATGGTGAGTTCAGCCAGGCATTGGGGACAGTTGACCGCGCATGATTCGACACACCTGCAGGCGTCCATGGCGCGCCCGCAGAGAGCGCAAGCTCGTCCGCTTCCCTCGCAGTAGATGCAGGTGTCAACCACATAGCCTTTACGAAGCTGATCACTCATTTGGATGAAGGGTGCTGGATGCGGAATATTCATTCAGCCCAGAATGTCAAGCCCTCGAGCTCTAGAGTTAATTAAAGTGCATGTTCGACGTAGAGGGTATATAGTATAGAACCAAGAGGGATTATTATGTTTTGCTTCTCTCGACAGTCAATTTGCTGTGTTGCGTTCGGTTTCGTTCAGTTTGCATGTGCCGCGCAACAGAACTACTTGCCTCCCAAAGATTCCGCACCGCCAACGGCCGTTGGTTCCGCGCCACTCCGGCCTGCCATGGCTGAATTGCGCGGCGACATTATGATGGCTGAACGGCGATATCTCAAAGCCATTGAGATGTTTCGGCAGGGCGATCCTAATTCGGCCGTATTGGTAAATAAGATTGGCCTTGCGTACCACCAAATGCAGCTTCTCGGGCTGGCTAAAAAGAGCTATGAACGCTCCATTAAGCTAAACCCTCAGTATTCAGATGCCATCAATAACTTGGGAACGATCTATTACGGTGAAAAACGATACCGCCCAGCCGTTAAATACTACCGAAGAGCGATGCGCTGCTCTCCTCGTCCTTCGGCAACGATAGCGGCAAATATCGGCTCGGCCTACTTTGCACGCAGGAAATATAGCGATGCAGCGGAGTGGTATGAGAAAGCGGTAAGGATTGATCCTGAGATTTTTGAGCGCCATAACACCGCCGGAACAATCATGCGCGAACAGACGATCGAAGAGCGTGCCCTCTTCCATTTGTCGCTGGCGAAAACCTACGCCAAATCGGGGATTAATGACCGGGCGTTAGCCTACCTTCGTATGGCCCTCGACGAAGGCGTGAAGAATCCGACCAAAATTCCGGCCATGCCGGAGTTTGCAGGTCTAAGAGGGGATCTTAGATTTCAGCAACTGATGGCGCTTCAGAACTAAAAATGAGAAGCACTTTTCTTCGCTACTCCGTTGTCCCAACAATCAGCTGCCTCGTATTCGCCGGCTGACCGCTGAACAAGTAATGGCGGCACTGCGAATCCGGAGGATGTCCGTTTATCCGTGGAAAAGGGAACGACTCGATAGGCACGGTTCAGGCGGCTGAGTGGCCGGCGGTCGGGGCTTTCTTCAGCGTACAGCGCAACTGATAGGCACGCTGCAGATTGTGCAGCAAGAGGGGCAAATGGCGATAGCCGTGCAGCCGGTTCCAGCGCGTTTCGGCGTACAACAAGGCCGACGCCACCCAACGCAGACGATGATCGCTGCCCTGCCAGCGTTTGACGCGGCGACAGATCGTCTCCACCACCGAAAAGCTGGATTCAATTCCGTTGGTTGCTGCTGAGCGAGCGCCGCAGGCGCGCCTGCACTTGCAGGTCATGCAAGGTAAGCGTCTCCTCTAGTCCCTCCATCAAGCTGGCGGCCGCGCTCGGGTTCAGTTGGTACAACTAGCCGGTACAGAGCTTGCCGCGCGTCGCCAGCATCCGCGTGGGCATAGGCCAGCCGCAACTTGTACTTGAACCAGTGTTGATGAGTTTCGGGCACGTACGCCGGAACGTTGCGAATCTTGTGCACCTGGCAACGTTGGAGGAACGCGGCATCCCCGGCATGCCGCTCCAGGGCCGCGCGCAAGGCGCGGCTTCCCTCCAGCAGATACAACCGCGGTTGGCTGAAATCAAGCCCACGCTCGGCCAGATGGTCGAACAGGCCGCTGACCACCCTGACAATTCTCGGTGGCCCCTTGCACCAGGCCCAGTAGCGCTTTCTTTCCGAACGCATCAATGCCGATCGCTGCCACCAGGTGCTGACCTTTGAAGATCGTGCCGTCAATGAGTACGGCACAGATCCGCAGATGCTGTAACGAACGGCTCATCAGCTCTTCCGGTTTCTTGCGGCCGGCCTCCACAAACCGTTCGCTGATGGTGCTCTTCTCCAGCCCGTACGCCGCGGCAAACTGCTGCAGGACGAGCTTGTAATCGCGCATGCTGAGCCCGCATAAGGTTGCTCCACATCGTTTCTTCCGCCGGCGAAACACGCTGGAACAACTGCTAGGTTCCTAACGGCAGTTCTTGGCCGCCGCTCTGACGCACACGCGGCCGTGCGATAGGAACGCGCTGGCCGTCAATCAGGCACGAGCCTTGTTCGACTCCCCAACGATACGCCTGCCGGGTTTGGGCCCGCTGCGAGCGTGGACCGGCGATCTGCTCCACCGCCGCTTCCAGTACCGACTCGATGAACATCCGGCCCACCTTGCGGACCAGTTCCCCCCAAGCCTTGTTCGAGACTGGTGAGCACCTCCGCCATGGGCAACGAAAGCTGTACGGCCCGTTCCGTCCCAGGCTGGGCTGCCCGTTCTGTCTCTCTGTTCTGATACGCTTTCTTCAAAACGACTCTCCTTTTTTCTTGTCAGAAAAATTGCCCAGAGCCTATCACAGGCTCTGGGATGAGTCGTTCCCCTTTTTCTACGATCTTTCGGACATCCTCACGAATCCGGCGCTTGACGTGAACCCGTTTTCCGCCCGAGTGGAATACTAATTCGGGCGAAGAAAGGGAAAAGCAGATGGCAAAGAGGAAGTACAGCGAAGAGCAGATCTTCGCAGTGGTGAAGCCGTTGGAGGCAGGACGAACGGCCGCTGAGATGGCGCGCGAAGTGGGCGTCAGCACGTTTACGATTTATTCCTGGAAGGCCAAGTACGGTGGGATGGAGCCAAGTGAAGCGACACGGCTGCACCACCTGGAAGACGAGAACAGTCGATTGAAACGGTTAGTGGCCGATCTCAGTTTGGATCGAGAGATGTTGAAGGCGCTTCTAATAAAAAACGGACTGAGCTCGTAGACCGCCGTGCTGACGCGGCGTTCCTGATGGAGCAGTTCGCCGCCGGTCAGCGCAAAGCCTGCGAGCTGACTCACATCGCCCGATCCAGCTTTCGCTATCGGGCCCATCCGGAGAAGGACGAAAATCTCCGGGTGAAGTTAACCCAGTTAGCGCACGAGAAGCCCCGCTACGGCTATCGCCGTCTGGCCATTCTTCTGCGCAGAGAAGGCCAGATTGTGAACCACAAGAGACTCTTTCGGATCTATCGCGCAGCAGGGCTGAGCGTTCGACGCAAGAAACGCAAGCGTATGATGCGGGTAGGCCAGCCTTTATTCACAGCAACCAGACCGAACCAACAGTGGGCGATCGACTTCGTTCACGACCGGATGGCAAATGGCCGAACCTTGCGCGTGTTGTGTATCGTCGATACGTTTACTCGGGAATGCCTGGCGTTGGAAGTCGATACTTGTCTACCCAGTCGACGCGTCACCCGAGCCCTCAACATCGTGATCGCTGCACGCGGCAGGCCGGATCGTATCCGAATGGACAATGGCAGCGAACTCACCTCTCGCCATTTCCTCGCCTGGGGTATCGAGCAGCCTATCGAATTGGTTCACATTCAGCCCGGCAAACCAGTTCAGAACGCTCCTGTCGAAAGTTTCAACGGACGGCTCAGAGATGAGTGCCTGAATACGCAGTGGTTTAGGAATCTCCGGCACGCTCGCCGGCAAATCGCCGCCTGGCGAAGCGAATTCAATCAAGAACGACCCCATAGCAGTCTCGACTACCGCACGCCCCCACGAATTTGCTCAGGCGTGTCTTGCAGCAATCGCCTCATCTGTTACACAATGAGGCAACTACCGGGCGAAAAACGGTGCAGGTCATCATGCACACACCCCAGCGGTAAACCCCGGTGGGGCAAGCCGTCGTCAACCACATCACATATCGGTACAGAACGGACAAACCGGCGTTGACTTTCTTCAAGATGATCGACTGTCTCTCGAAGGTGAGCAAGAACGGCTGACCGTGACGAAGGACCGATTTTGGGAGGCAATGGAGAGAAGAGTTGTATTCTCACCACATCAGCACAGCATCGTTTTCGCCTTTTGTTCGAATTCTGATGCGCATGAATTCTCTAAATGAGATAAGGGGTACAGTAGAGAAAAAGAGCACTATCTAACGTGTTCCGTTTTGTAAACGCGCTATCGAGAGAGTTGTAGGAATGAGTTTAGGTGGCCAGGGACGGAATCGAACCGCCGACGCCAGCCTTTTCAGGGCTGCGCTCTACCGACTGAGCTACCTGGCCATTCAGGTGAGAAATAATAGCTTAGCAAACTCAGTTTTCTGGTTTTGCCACGTGTTAACAGGACTAGCGACATCTGTAATCTAATGTCATTTCTTGATACACTCGATAGGACGGCATGAGCATGGGTGAGCAACGATTAGGAGATATACTTGACGATCACTGCGTGAAGTGCCGCAGATTAACAAACCACTCGATTGTTTCTTTAGTCGATCACCAAGCGGCAAAAGTTAGATGTCGCACGTGTTATCACGATCACGACTATCTTCACGAACAGGCGCCCCCTTCCAAAAAAGAGTTAAAGAGAGCTGAGGCCGAAGCAGCCGCCGCTGCCGCAAATAGCTCTTCTGAATGACAGCTTCTTCACCAGAACAGTTAGCAATACAGATCATTCAAATACTGCATAGCCAAGGACATGAAGCCTATCTCGTAGGAGGCTGTGTCCGGGACAGACTACTTCACCTCGCACCTAAAGACTACGATGTAAGCACCGACGCAAAACCCGATCAACTATGCAAGTACTTTTCCCGTGCCGAAACCGTAGGAGCACATTTTGGTGTAGTGCTTGTCTATGGTGAAAAGGGCCAGCATGTAGAAGTCGCCACGTTTCGAAGTGAGGGCGTTTATACAGACGGCCGTCGTCCCGATCAGGTACGTTTTGAAAATAACCCAGCTCTTGACGCGAGGCGCAGGGATTTCACAGTCAACGGGCTGATGGAGGATCCGCTCTCTGGCGAAGTGCTGGATTACGTGGATGGGAAATCGGATCTTCGTGAGGGAGTTATCCGGGCAATTGGTGATCCACTCAGACGCTTTGAAGAGGATCACCTACGCATGCTGCGGGCAGTGCGATTTGCGGCGCGCCTTCGGTTTGCCATTGCTCCTGGCACTCTAGAGGCCATAAAAAAACTAGCCTCGCGAATAATGAGCATCTCCGCGGAACGGATCCGTGATGAAATCACTCGGATCTTGACTGAAGGCAGCGCGCGGCGCGGCCTGGAATTGCTGGATGAAACACGACTGCTTCAATATGTCTTACCGGAAGTGAAGGCGTTCCAAGGCGTGAAACAACCTCCGGAGTTTCATCCTGAAGGCGACGTTTGGAATCATGTTTTGCTGATGTTGGAGAACCTAAAGGCGCCCTCGACTACATTGGCGCTTGGTGTCCTCTTCCATGACATCGGCAAGCCGCCAACGTTTCGGATTGCAGACCGAATCCGCTTTGACGGGCACGCCGAAATCGGCGCCACGATTACGAAAGATGTCCTCACACGGCTGAAATTCCCGAACAACGAGAACGATCAGATCACTTCGTTGGTAGCCAATCACATGAGGTTTAAAGATGTCCGCCAAATGCGAACCAGCACATTGAAGCGGTTTCTTAGGCTTCCCGACTTTGACGAGCACCTAGAGTTGCATCGTCTCGATTGTCTCGCAAGTAACGGCTGTACTGACGCCTACAACTTCGTTCGAGAGAAGCGCGACGAATTTAGTCATGAAGAATTACGGCCAGCACGGCTATTGACGGGCCGCGATCTGATTGAAGCCGGATACAAGCCGGGACCTCAATTTGCGCGCATATTGGAGCACGTTGAGACGACTCAATTGGAAGGAGAGATCCACACGCGGCAAGAAGCTATGAACTTGGCACAGCGCATTCTGGAGAAGAACTCTACATTGCCAACGACCAGTGAAGTAGTACCAGCAGTTTCAAAGACGACATAGTTTTTGGTATCTTCTTCTACGTCCTAGCGTCGAATAAGAGTGCAACCATGCCTACGGCCACCGTTGCGTCTTACGTGATAAGGAGCAAGGACTAAATGCCAGTTTTGGAATTGGTCACCGCCAAGTTACATCAGGAACTACGCTTAGCCCGGGCGGAAAGCGATCGACTCTTCAGTATTCTTACTAAAACCGCCTTGTATGCCCGGCCGATAGCGGAGCGGCATCGGGTTATTTTTTACATCGGCCATCTCGATGGTTTCGATTCCATTCAGATTTGCAGGGAAGCTTTGGGCGTGAAGATGCCCGACCCGCAACTGGATGTTCTGTTTCAGGCCGGCATTGATCCCGATTCCTCTCATCTACCTTCCGATCAACCCTCCGATTGGCCAACATTGGATCAGGTTCAAGGTTATGTTAACCGCGCAAGGCAACTGGTTGATGTTCATCTAGAGCATGCGCCGGAAGACGTCTCGGTAATGGCTCTGGAGCACCGGCTTATGCATCTGGAGACCTTGGCGTATATGTTTCATAATTTCGGTTATGAACTGAAAAATTGTCATCTCTTCCGCCAGCATCACGAGACGTCTATGGCGACGCCGGAAAATAGTTGGCGTGACATTCCAGCAGGCGAAGCTATTCTTGGAAAATCCGACAACACGTCTTTCGGCTGGGATAACGAATATGAAGAAACCCGGGTATCCGTTCCAGCTTTTCGGATGCAACGCTTCAATGTAACCAATGGCGAGTACCTCCATTTCGTGCGCGAAGGCGCTCGGTTGCCCCATTTTTGGACAGAGCGTAACGGCTCGCTTTTCTATCGCGGAATGTTCGAGGAACTTCCGTTGCCGCTCGGCTGGCCTGTCTACGTGACCCAAGCTGAAGCCGACGCCTATGCCCGCTGGATTAGAAAGAGTTTGCCGACCGAGCCTCAGTTTCATCGCGCGGCTTATGGCAACTACGCCGGCGCCGATTTAACCTTTCCTTGGGGTAATGCTGCTCCCGGTATGGAACAAGGAAATTTCGACCTTAATCGGTGGGACCCCGAATCTGTTTATTCTCATCCGGCTGGCGAGAGTACATTCGGGGTCAGTCAATTGGTCGGGAATGGGTGGGAATGGACAAGCACTATTTTTGGACCACTCCCCGGCTTCAAGCCGCGCACGACTTATCCAGGTTATTCTGCCAACTTCTTCGATGGCGAGCATAACGTCATAAAGGGTGGATCTCCTCGAACCCCTGCGCGCCTCCTTCGCCGCTCCTTCCGTAACTGGTTCCGGCGGGATTACCCATATGTCTACGCCACTTTTCGCTGCGTGGAAAACTAGGATTCAGCACATGCCTGCAATTACGGAACTGCAGTTATCTCAGTTTGCTCTGGACGTAGCCGAAGGTCTTTCGCTTCATAGCCAAAAGAAAATTTCTCCAAAATACTTCTACGACGATCTGGGAAGTGCGCTTTTTGAAGCCATCACCCTGCTTCCTGAGTACGGACTAACTAGAGCTGGAGAAAGACTCTTAAAGGCTCACGCATCCGACATACTTTCGACCACTGGATCCTTAGCAGCCGTCGCAGAGTTGGGCAGTGGAAGTGGCAGTAAAACGCGGCATATCCTAAGGGCAGCTCTCCGCTTGGGAGACCGACTAATTTATCATCCAATCGACGTCTCCGCCAGCGCACTAGCACTGTGCGAGCGGCAGAATTGCGATCTTACAACCGTGGTGCCCATCCGCAGCGATTGGATGGACGGCCTAGCAGAAATAGCTCGCGTAAGAGTGAGTGAGAGCCCTCTTCTGCTCCTTTTTTTAGGCAGTTCGATTGGGAATCTTTCACGGCGCGATATTCCTGACTTTCTCCAGCAAATTCGTGCTCATCTCCGTTCGGGAGATTACTTTCTTTTGGGTGTCGACCTTGTGAAGGAAGTACGTAGAATGTTGGCCGCCTATGATGATCCTATGGGAGTAACTTCGGCCTTCAATCTTAATCTCTTGAGTCGCATGAACCGCGAACTGGATGCCAACTTTGAACTTCGCTCATTTTCTCATGAGGTTCGTTGGGATGAAGAAGAACGCCGGATTGAGATGCACCTGCGGTCACGGCGGGAGCAGTCCGTCCATATTGCCGCGCTTGACTCCGTGTTCCATTTCCGGGATGGAGAAACTATCTGGACTGAGTCGTCGCACAAATTCGCAGAAACCGAGCTATCTTCCCTAGCTTCGGCAAATGGCTTCGTTCCTAATTCAATTTGGATCGATAGTGAGTGGCCATTTGCGGAAGCCTTGTGGCAAGCAGGATAAGGATATGCAGCCGCCTACCAATTATCAGGCACGCGCCTAAGTACTGAGGGCTGGCACTGCAGTGATTCCGCCCGGCACTGTCGCGGCGAACACTTCTTTTTCGTTGGGAAATAAATTCGGTTGCAGTTGTTTACACAACGTAAGGGCTTGGGCGACAACTTGATCCATATTGTAGTAACGGTAAGTTCCTAAACGGCCCACGAAATGAACCCCTTGAGTTACCGCGGCCACGTCAGCATACTTTTTATAGAGCGCGTTATGCTCGGGAGTGGGCACTGGATAATAAGGATCACCTTCATTCGCCGGAAATTCATAAACAATGCTTGTCTTTTGATGCGTCTGTCCGGTAAGATGCTTGAACTCCGTTATCCGTGTGTAGGCATGTTCGTTTGGATAGTTAATCACGGCAACCGGTTGTAGGAACTCGACCGGTAATGTTTCATGCTGAAAGCGAAGAGAACGATAAGGCAACTTGCCAAAACGAAAATGAAAAAATTCGTCGATAGGCCCAGAGTAGATAAGTTCCCGATAGTTCACGTTGCCGATCACGTCCCGATAATCACAGCCAAGTTCTAAGGTGATATTCGGATGATTCAACATATTTTCGAACATCCGCGTATAACCTAGCTTCGGCATAGCCTGATACCGATCCGTAAAATAGCGATCGTCGCAATTGGTGCGCACCGGAATTCGAGCTGTCACCTGTGCATCAAGCTCGGAAGGATCTTTTCCCCACTGCTTACGTGTGTAATTTCGAAAGAGCTTTTCATAAAGATCCCAACCCACCCGGCTTACGACAACATCCTCCGACGTCTTGATCTGTGACCGGAACTCCGCCCGGCTAGCAAAGAACGACTCGAGCTGGTCCGGGGTGAGATCCAGATCATAAAGTGTATTGACCGTCTGTAGGTTAATTGGAACTGGAACAAGTTTATTGTCTACTGAGGCGAGCACACGATGTTCATAGTCTCTCCAACCAGTAAAGTTGGACAAATAATTAAACACCTGTTCAGAATTCGTATGAAAAATATGTGGACCATATCGATGCACTAATACGCCATCTTCATTGTAATGATCGTAGGCGTTTCCGCCAATATGAGCTCGTCGATCTACAATGAGAACTTTTTTCCCAAAATTTCGGGCCATTCTTTCGGCGACAACCGCTCCGGCAAAGCCGGCGCCAACGATAAGATAATCAAACATAAACGGAACCTTTGCCGATCGCCTCCACTGGTACAGCGGAGATCGCCGCGTCGCTCCGCAGAGAAGCTTCTATCAGCTTATTCATCTTGCTCCAGGTCTGGTCCCAGGAGGATTGCATCAAAAAATCATCAACGTGTTGTATGTGTTCTCCTGAAATAGAAGCAAGCAATAAGTTCTCGATATTTTCAATAAACTCCTGGACTCCTTCAGCAATCCGCACCAAGCCTAGTTCGCCGTAAGGCTGAACCACATCCTGTATTGGTGACGAAACTACGGGTAATCCCGCCGCCAAGTACTCAGGCGTTTTAGTCGGGCTGATAAATCTCGTCGAGTCGTTCAGGGCAAACGGCAACAGCGCCACATCCCAGCCAGAGAGATAACGCGGTAGATCAACATACTGCTTCATGCCTAAATAATGAATATTTCTTGCTTGCGGGAGTGACGCCACATTTATTTTCACAACAGGGCCCAGCATCACAAATTGCCAATTAGGCCGGGCTTTCGACAATCGATGGATCAACTCTAAATCCATTCGCTCATCAATTACTCCTGAATATCCAAGCCTTGGATGAGGGATCGTCCCTTGATCGCCAGGTTCTTTTTCCGCTAACCGAGCTTGTGCAAAATGCGCGAAATCGATGCTGCTTGGGAACAGATGTACCGAATCGTGCTCATGTTGCTTAGACTTAAAGAGACTAGCTCCGCCTGTGAAAACCAAGTCTGCCTTCTTAAAAAGCGCCCGCTCGGTCTCTCGCATTTCAGGAGGAGCGCCAGCAAAAGCCGACAGCTCATCCATGCAGTCATAGACTGTTACAGACGGTTTTATGTCCGTAGTAAACTCACTAGCCATGGGCGTGTAATACCAAGCAACATAGTTCGTGAATCGCTCCTGTTCAAGTAAGTCGTCAAGAAGCTTATTTTGTATTTCGGCTGCCTGCTTGCGCTCTAAACCACATGGGAGCACCGGAGTAATTACGTTCACGCCCGTGGCGGAACATATAAACGTTTTTAGGTGAGGTTCGGCATCTTCAAACACAGGCTCTTCCCAATAAACAACTCTTCCTGCTCGCGCAAAGCGGCTCATTAAGTGTTGAGGGCGTTGAAAAACAAACGCCCAACGAAGATGAGAAAAACAAATAACGTCTCTTGTGTTCAAAGTCATTTCTTTAGCTCGTACATCGAATCGCAGCCACTGCTTATGAATCGCCTCGGCAAGAGGACGGTGTAATGGCCGGTTCCCTGAAGCATCCGGATAGTCAAAAAGTCCGTTATGACAGTGCCGGTTATCGGCCCAACCTGGGTGGTTGAGTATTGGATAAAGGCAAATTCCATGAACTGGAACACCACGATCAAGTGCTATAACCGTTTGATCACAGACATAGTTAAACCAATCTGCCCGGCCGCAATCTTCAGTTCCAGTTTCAGAAACAAACAGAGGACGCTGATAGCGTTGCCATATTTCCTCTAACATGTCGCTGAAATGACGATATCTCAAATCCGCCCGGCTTAACGGAGTCATTGTGTTGTGAATCCATTGATTACGCTCGTAAAAATTAATCCCAACAATGTCTAAGTATTCAGGCCTGCCGCCTAGCTCAGGAGCAACCCGACCCGAGAGCATGTCCCACGCCTGAAACATCGCGTTTGTGTAAGCAGTCGCTTCTATATCGTCATGCTCAATATCGGGATTACCGACAATGTGAATCACTGGCTCTGGAGAAATCAGCCTCACGTTTGGCAACTCGTCTAATAGAACTTTGCAGGATGCGACGGCTGCCCGGACAAGAATGTTTTTCAACTCTTGACCACGTTTTATCGCGTAAGGATTGATGGCTGCTACATCCCCACCAGCCCAGGCGAAGTAAGAAATCTCATTGACAGGAGCGATGAAGCGGCACGGGTCTGACCTGTGCTTAAGATGCTTGCTAACCTCACGGGTAAACTTCGAAAACCTTTTTGAGAAATCACTAGCAAAAATTTGAATGTGGTCGGGCCAGCCGAAATGGAGCAAATCAAGTACTACCTCCATTCCACAATCCATGGCAGCGTTTAATAGTGCGTCTAGCGACTCGAACCGGTAGTCCTCATCTGACATTTCGATGAGATGCCACTGCGCCGCGATTCGAACGGTCCGAATTCCAAGCTCCTTTAGCTGCTCATAATCTTTCCGCGCAAACCGATCATGCTGTGTCGAACTAATAAGATCTAGTCGTCTTCCATCTCTTAACTTATGTGTAGAGCACTCAAATCCAGCTTGCAGAAATGTCCGAAAGAGGCAATTTGCTTCGGGCAAAATGATTTATATAACCTCCGACGTGTAGGAACAGGTTTCCTAAGTTCGTCGTCTTGTGGACTCGGCTCCAGCCGCGCCGTTGCGGTGGCCAGTATTTGTACGAGGACTCTCAGGCCGGTAACTCGTTCAGCTTGCGAGCGGCTTGTCGGCCTAATGTCGTTAGCGTTTGAAATAATCCGCCAAATCGCGGGTTCACCGCTTCGCCTGGAACCGAATTCTTTGTCCCTGGCCCGGGCAGTAGTGAACTGACCTTTCCCAATATTGTCTGTGTGAGTTCCGGCAGCAGCGCATCAACTCCGATAAGAATCTTTGCAGGCAAGGAAATGGTGCAGTTATGTTTCCGGCTTTCTGCTGCCTCCCTTATCTGACGTGCCGCGTAGTCTGCGGCAACAGAAAAACCGGGAAGATTCCCTAGCAAGCTAAACCATCCAAACTCGTCCTCCACCTTGCCCTTAAATTCGCCATGCAAATAAGAACCAGTTCTCATTAACCCAGGACAAACAGTAAGCACATCTATTTTGTGGGATTGCAGTTCAGCCGCCAAGCCGTTGGAAAGGCCCACCAGAGCAAATTTCGCGCAACTGTAGGGAAGCAAATGCGGCACACTAACGCGGCCGCCAATGGATGCAATATTAATTATGTTTGCGCTGGCTAGTTTTCTCATGTGTGGAAGAACCGCCATGGTCATGTGAAATGGAGCCCAGAACATCAAATCCATCGCATCATCGAAATCCGTAAACTCTAAGCTTTCAAGAGGTGCGACCTTAATCAACCCGGCGTTATTGACCAATACATGGATTTGGCCGAATTGATTGATTACCTGCTCGACCAAGGATTCAATTTCATTTTTTTGGGTAACGTCGCAGACGAAGGTGCTTACCGAAATGCCTTCCTTTGTCAGAAGATCCCGCGCCGCTTCGAGCTCCCCCGCGTCACGCGCGCAAATCGCCAACCGCCCGCCACGACTCCCGAAATCCTTGGCCATTGCCAATCCGAGGCCGCGTGAGCCACCGGTTATTAAGACAACCTTACCGTGTAAGTTCAGGCGTTCCCGACCACTGTTCTTCGCAAGTATGCGGGATCCCGCATACAAGGCGGCGAGAGAAATACCTAGGGCCGTGAAGCGGCCCAGCCTGGAACCGTCAGAACTATTTAGCTTTGGAATGTTCATTTTGAAATTACCGGCGACTTGCCACAAACGCAAGACTTCCCGGCAGGGCATGAACACAAGACCCTGTAAACGGTCAAACGTTTCGAATTATAATTTCTTAGTCGAAGTTCTGCCATGTCGGACCGGCCCTGAAAAGAATGTTAGAAATGGTGAATGATATCCTTGAAGGAACAGTCTCCCAGAGCTTCCCGTATGGGCCGGTAGCTCAGTTGGTAGAGCATTGCACTTTTAATGCAGTGGTCGCGGGTTCGAGTCCCGCCCGGCTCACTTGATAACCATTCCTCCCTAAAATTCCACTTGCAATCGGCAATTCACGTCTCGCGTTGACGCCAGCGCTGTTCCGGAAAACAGCCCGGCAAAGTCAATAACATTCAATTGGTTCGTAAAATTAAGCGCGTCGGCTTGAAAACGAACTGACTTTTTTTCATGTGCCCATACAATCACGCCGACCGAGGCATCTAGACTAAAACCGGGACGGGCTCGTAGATCGAGAAAGTTGACGCGATTCACGATTTGTTGTCCGTACTGAGCTATCGCATCCTGGTACGTTCCGTTGAAGTCAACCGGTAGACCGCTTCCGTAAGAGGCTCCCAATGCAGCCCAAAGCCGCGGCCGAACTTGATACCGGAACCGGCCGTTCACAGTGTTCCGCTGATCTTGGCTAACAGGAAAGCTGCCGCTCGCAGCCGTAGCGGCACGCGCTGTATCATCGCCCAGGAACAAACCTCCCGTAACCGGAAAATAGCCGATACCATGCATATTGGAGTAACTCAGGAACCCAGAGAAAGGACCCCAATCGGGCACCTCCAGTTTCACCTCCGCGCCTTTAATCGTTGCCGTCGCGAAAGCAATAGGAAAGCTAATTCCAGTGTTCAGCAATAAGTCGTCATCCGCGTAATTGTTAAAATCGCGACGGTAAAAGTTAGCGCCGAGACGAAGCTTTCCTAAGATCGCTTTCGTAAAGCCCACTTGATAAAAATTTCCGAGCGAGGGCTGAACCGGAAGGCGCAAGACCTGACCGCTCAAGCTGGCCACGGATGGAGAACTAGCAACTAACAAATTCTCAAATGCCGGAGTTTGGAAAATCCTGTCGTACGACGCGCGAAAAACGATCTTGCCGGCAGGCCAGTAGTACGCCACTCCAATACGTGGGCTCCAAGCGCTTCGATCTACAAGAAAGCCATAATGATCGAAGCGAATGCCTGCGTTCAACGTTAAGTTCTTGAAGCTGATTGCATCCTGAGCAAACACTGCCTGTTCGCGGTCTGGAGCCTGACTGTTGAAACGAAATATGGCTGGCGTGTCTGCGTCGAATTGAGATGGATTGGTGATCTGGTAGTTCAACGCCTCGCGCACCGCCGCGAAGTCGCCCTCGACGCCGGTCTTGATTTCATGAATTCCGGAATGTATCGAGATCGTGCCCTTCACGTAGCCTTCTCGATAGCTGCGATTCTGGCTGGCAACGATCGGGGTGGAAAGGGCATTCGACCAGAATCCAGCCGTAACATCCCGCACCATGGCATGCACATCTCCCAAAACATCGGAGGAGAAAATGTGCTGGTAGGAGAATTGACCCGCGGTTTCGAAACTGTCCCGGTCCTGTCGTTGACCGGCCGCTTGCTGAACCATCTCATCCGGTACTAGAAATCTCGCCTGTTCTCGGCGAAAAATAAATCCGATGCGATCGCGATCGCCCAGGTCGCGCTCATAGTGCGCCATAAAACCTTCGGTCGTGCCGTGGTTTGTATAGTTCTGTAGAACTGGAGGATCCAAATAGCGATCCGTCGTTGCTCCGGATGCGCTCAAAGTTAGCGTATTCTTATCCCACCCGTACTGACCTTCCATGTAGCCGTCCGCTGTTGTAAAACTACCGCCCGATGCCACTGCTTCTCCGTGAAATCCCTGGCGAGTGTCCCGAGCTGTGGTCACTTCCACCACGCCGCCCAATTTACGTCCGAACTCTGCCGGATAGCCTGCTGTCATTATGCTGAGCGATTGCACGTTGTTCACATCGAAGTCGGGAACAAACGCCGGAGATCGATTGTCGGTTATCGGAAGGCCGTCGATTACATATTGCGTTTGATATTCAGATCCACGTGGATGCAGCACTCCATTAGCCTCAAGCAACCACCCCGGTTGCGTACTGACTAGATCCAGCAGAGAACGTCCCGGCAGAGCTGCCCTTCTATCCTGTATCTGCGCGCTACCGATATGATCGATAGGAGCGGCGTTATCACGATCCAAAAGCGTATCGCTATCGCTTACGTTCACGGTCGTCTGGACACGAGCTACCGAGAGCACAACAGACATCTTCTTCGGAAGCGCTGAGCGAATGTCGGTGAACTGCGACGAAGCGGCGAAGCTCTTGCTGGTAATGTTGACAGAATATAAACCGAAGGGGAGCCGTCTCGCCGTTACCTGACCTTTCGGTCCGGCAATAAACGTTTTGTCATAATGATTTGCTTCACTCACAATTCTTGCGGAGGCCTTTAGGGGCAGTCCGGCAGAATCGGTAACGCTGAGGCGCAGTTCTCCGGTATTCGTTTGCGCATGTGCCGCTATAGCAAACGCTAGCGGCAGCAGACACGCTAGCCTATAGAAATATCCTTTACCTACAAACCGGTACTGCAGCAGCATCAATTCAACTCTAATATGGCGAAGCTGTACGAAGCGCAAACCTAATTCTGTGTACGTAAGAGAGGTCATGTTGAAGACTGGGCTGAATCCCATCCCGAACTCAATTCGAGGGCTAATCGTTGGAAGCTGGATCGTAGCGCTCGTTTGGCTGGAGCGCCGGCGAGCCCTGCGCCATGTCGTTGACAGCAAAATCGTGCGCGATATTCGCAATGCCGGCGTTGCTGCGGGCGCTGGCGCGGTCATGCAGTTTTTGGAAGCTCCGGTCACCTTTCGCCTGGCAAATGCCGCGGAAGAAAAGCGCCGAGGACTTGTGCAGTGGGTTCCCTTCCCTCCCATGGTTCGAGGTCTCGTAGCAGTGCTCCTGCTCGATTACACCCTTTACCTCTGGCACGTGCTTACGCATCGAGTACCCCTCCTGTGGCGGTTTCATCAGGTGCATCACATCGATCGGGAAATGGACACAACCACCGCGCTTCGCTTTCATTTTGGAGAGATCGCCATATCCGTGCTCTTTCGTGCCGGTCAGATCGTTTTGATTGGCCCGTCACGAATGTCGGTCGCGCTGTGGCAGATATTTTTGGTGACTTGCATTCTTTTTCACCATTCCAACGTTCGACTCCCCATCGCGTTCGAGCGTAGGTTGGCACGCCTGCTGGTTACACCGCGTCTACATGGAATCCATCATTCAATCGCTCCTGAACAGGTGAATTCTAACTGGTCAAGCGGTCTTACCATTTGGGATTGGCTCCATGGCACTCTTCGGACCGAAGTTCCGCAGCAGGCAATTGTGATCGGAGTAGCGGAACGGCGAAGCGACCAAGATCAGAAACTGGAAAGAGCATTGACACTTCCCTTCGAACAAGGCGCCACGCCGCCTGCAGCGCCGACCGTGACGGTAAGGCAGCCGCTCTCCTCGATCGCAGAGTAATGGATCCTATTCAAGAGCCCGTCGTGTATGCCGGTACCACCGCGCCAACAAATTCGGAGAAACACCACACCAGTACAGGACCTGTAGTGCCGTCCAGTGTATCCATATCAGGGCGAAGTTACGTTGTTCAAAACGCCGCGACGACGTGATTAGGCAGCAAGAAAGATGGACGAAGCGGCCCGCCTTTTTCAGCCTTCTTAGTAGGTCTAAATCTTCAAACAGCGCCACAGGCGCAAACCCGCCAATGGCTTCGTAGCTACTGCGCCGCACGAATATACCTGAGTCGCCATAACAAAGACCCAATGCGCGAAGACATGGATAGATTGCTGTCAAATGCCGTGAGGATCGGGATGTTCCGTCAAATGTAAGGCCAAAATTACCTCCGGCAACGGAGGAATCCTTCATCGATTCCTCGATTTCCTGCAAAGCGTGGGCAGGAGGAATTGTGTCGGCATGAACAAACCAAAAAACATCGCCGGCTGCCTGGAGCGCGCCGGCATGCATTTGCGGTCCCCGGCCGCGTACCGAATGGACGACTCTGACGCCTTGTGCAGCCGCCAATTCAATCGTTTTATCAGTGCTGCCGCCATCGGCAACAATAATCTCCTTTTCGCCTGAGAGTTTCTGAAGCGCACGCAAAGTAGCTGTTATCTGCGATTCTTCATTCAGGGTTGGAACAATGATGCTCACTCGCACCTTATTCAGAATCCTTTAGCAAACCGCTTTCGATGCACCAAGCTCGCGTGGCAGGCGCTGCGGATGGGTTCGCCCGAAGATAATCAGCAAGCGTGTCCAGATCACCTGGCGTATCTACGTCGAAAAGCGGCGAGAGTTCGTAAATCGTCAGGCCCTTATCTCTCATTCGGCGTACCGTTGCTTCGGCCGTCTCGCACGTGCTCCAGGGAAGTTGGGTAAGCAGTCCCTCTCCGCAGTGCCGCACGCCCAGCAGATAGAAACCTCCGTCAAACGATCGGCCGATCACCGCATCATGGTCGTCGAGCGCTCTTATGGCGTCTTGAAGGTGGGCGGCTATTAGTGCGGGGGAATCTGCGCCGATTGCAATCACGGCGGAAGCGCATCCCAGGCCTTGCCGTAGTATCTTCTCAATCCGCATCCCCAAGTCTCCCTCGCCTTGCAACCAGATGCTATCCGAATCAATGACAACCGGAAAAGCACCGTCAAACACAGTAGCCAGCACAGGCCATGCACCCGTGCACGCTGAAGTCATCTCCCAAACGTCACGAAACATTGCGGCGGCCAGCATCGCCGCACCTTCGCTTCCGAGCGCACCGATAAGCCGGGTCTTCACTTTTCCCGGCTCGGGAGCTTTCGCGAATACACAGACAGGAACCATGAAGAAATAACGCTTCTTCCATTATCGGCACTCCTTGTCGCCTAAGCTGAAGATAGCGATGCCTTCGCCGGTCATCAGTTTCGCTTCAACACTTCAACAGCACGGATTGCCTCCTCTGCAAAGATCCGCGCCCCATGTCATCCAGGTAAATGTCGGTAAAGTGTGCAATCAGGCTTGTCATCATTGTCACGTCGAGGCAGGCCCGAAGCGAACAGAGATCATGACCGAGGCGACTGCCGAAAGGATACTGCAACTCCTCAAGCAGGGTCACGCCATTGACACTCTCGACGTCACGGGTGGCGCGCCGGAATTAAATCCGAATTTTCGAACCTTGGTCGAGACAAGTCGCAAGATGGGTCTACGGGTCATAGACCGATGTAATTTAACAATCCTGTTGGAGCCCGGTTTCGAAACACTCGGTCAATTTCTGGCGCAAAACAAAGTAGAAGTAATCGCCAGTCTTCCTTGTTACACCCGCGAAAACGTAGACCAGCAGCGTGGACGTGGCGTCTTCAACAAGAGTATTGAAGCGCTTCAACTTCTAAATCATCTGGGCTATGGCCGCGATCGCGCGGAGTTAGTGCTGAACCTTGTCTACAACCCGGTGGGGGCATCTCTACCGCCGCCCCAAGCCGCGCTACAAGCCGATTACAAACAGCACTTGCGCGACAAGTTCGGAATCGAGTTCAACAATCTTTTCACCATCACCAATATGCCCATTCGGCGATTTTCTGACGAGCTAATCCGAATCGGAAAACGGGCTTCATATGAACAATTGCTAATTGAGCATTTCAATTCGCGGACAGTGGAGCACCTGATGTGTCGATCGCAAATCAACATCGGCTGGGATGGAAAACTCTACGATTGTGACTTCAATCAAATGCTGGAGCTACCCGTTTCTGATGCTGTCACCATATGGGATATCAGCACCTTCGATGAACTCGCTTCACAGGACATCGTAACCGGCCAACATTGCTTCGGTTGCACAGCAGGCTCCGGATCCAGTTGCGGAGGAACGCTGAAGCAAGCTTCTTGAAGACTGATGACTTAGTCTGGATTGAGTCTGGGCCAGATGCTAGACTCAACAATTAACATCGTCCGAAGTCTTCGCAGCCCTTCTGTCGATCGCCTGTTGTAAATGCCGAAAAGTCCAAAATCCCCGTCTACTCTCCACTCACTCGCCAAGCCAAAAAATCGAAACGAACGACTCAGAGCGGGCTTGTCCCAGCGCAAGCAAATGCGTCGCTCCGAATTGGGAAATGTAGGCCTCAAGAAGAAAACACGAGATCCGCTTCAACTTCTACTGGCGTCCGCGAAAGATCGTCTTCCGTCATTGCTGCCGGTCAAGTATGCGCGAATGTCGATCTCGCCTTTCGCCTTCTTCCGGGGAGCCGTATCGATCATGGCTGCGGACTTGGCTGGCCAGCGGAATACCGGTATCACCGTCCAACTCTGCGGAGACGCGCATCTACAAAACATGGGTTGCTTTGCTGCCCCCGATGGATCCCTGGTATTCGATATCAACGACTTTGACGAGACCATTTCGGGGCCTTGGGAATGGGACGTAAAGCGCATGGCAACCAGCATCATCTTAGCCGGTCGTGAGTCGGGTCACGCCCGGCCTGAACGTCATCGGGCAGCGGAAATATTTGTCGGCAGCTATTGTGCCTACATTGAAGAATTTGCTGACCAGCCTATCCTCACGTCCGCTCGCCACCAGATACATCGCATGGGCAAGATAGCGCCTATTTCGGCCGCGCTCCAGCAGGCGGAACGGGCACGTCCGCTCGATTTACTCAAGAGATACACCGAAGCCGGCAAGCGAGGTTTTTATTTCAAAACCATCGCAAACTCCCTTTGGCACGTCCAGGGTAAGGAAAGGCAGAAAGTTGTCGCCAGCCTACCGGTTTACAAGAAGTCTCTTCACCCTGCGCATCTTCACCTCTTCAGTTTTTTCGCTCCAATCGATGTGGGTTTCAAGGTTGTCGGAACGGGCAGCGTCGGGTTGCGCGACTACGTCGTGTTGATGACTGGAAACGGCAAGTGTGATCCACTCTTCTTACAGATCAAACAAGAACTGCGGTCAGCTTACGCACCGTACCTGGGCGTCACCGCCGATTCACATGAAGGCCAACGCGTGGCCGAGGGGCAAACGAAACTCCAGCCGCTTTCCGACCTTCTCCTCGGCTGGACCACTATCGGCGATCATCACTATCTTGTACGCCAATTGAACGATCACAAGGGCAGTATCGATATCCAGGCGCTAAAAGGTGATGGCCTAAGTAGTCTGGCGGCGGTGGCTGGCGAAATACTTGCAAGAGGACACGCCCGCTCCGGCGATCCGTTGGTGATTAAGGGCTACATAGGGATTCCTGACAAGCTGTCAAAGGCATTCGTTAAGTACGCTGTTGATTATGCCGATTTGACGGAAGCAGACTTCGATCTCTTTCAGAAGGCCATCAAGAACGAGCAAATACAAATTGCCTCCTAGAGCCCGCAGAACCGCTTTTCCGCTATCCTTTTCCCTTGAACAAGAACACAATTTCGATGATCAAAATAATCACCACGGAGACCTCAAGAAAAAACGCTCGTCCCTGGTGAAATTCGTTGATCATGGAATCGTAAAGATCGCGGGCGGTTGTCAACTTTTCCGCTACGAGATTGCGATAATCGCTGACGCCAATTCTGGCTGCCGCTAAACGATAAACTCGTGCGTAAAACATATCGCTAAGAAACTTGATCGCATTGTCCGTTCGTTCAACAAGCTCACGATAATCCAGCCGGATCGTGTTCAGTTTTTCGGCCTCCCGCGCCAGCCGCCACCGCGCCCAAAAGCCTCGATCCTTCTCAAGCTGCTTATACACATCGGCCAGAACCCGTGTCAGCACCTCGTCGTAATACCTGAATTCCAACAACTGCGTATTTGCATATTCCAGGAGATCGATCGTCGGAACTGCCGCCTCGGGCGAATCGTACACGAATGCCGCTACCCATCCCGCCACTAGCAGGTCTGCCGGATAGTACGACATGCTCGACTGCAGCACCTCTTGCCGTTCGCTCGGCGATAGCGGCGATTCTTCGCCACGGACAATCTGAGCGATTTCCGTCCCGTTCCTTCGAATCAGTTCCTCAGCGGTAAGCACCTCGCCGGCATCGGAACGTACCGGGTCCATCTGGATCACATAGTAGTCTTCCGCGATCCAGCTATCGTAGGGTTTTTTCAGGGCTATTTTTACTCGACCGAGGCAATCACGCAGCAAAGCACTCGCACGCCCCTCCAACTCCGGCGACGACACCCACCGGTTAGCAAGCCGCACCAGTTCACTCCACGAAGCCTCGAACCGCATTTGTAATTCTACGCTGGCAACGCCGTAATCGAAGTACCGGATGCGCGCTTGCAGCCTCTCGCCAGTGTTGGCTTGCGTTGCGCCGGGATATTCCACCACAGGCGGTCGTTCGAAACGTACGTACTCGGGCGCTGGATGACGGAACGCCGGTTCGCGTTTCGCCGCCACCGTTCCCAACAACTCCCGCAACTTAGGCAGATCGATCTCTTCTGCGATATCAAATAACAATAACGCGCGAAGAGTGCCACTCAACATCATTGGCTCCACGTCTCATCCGGCAATCTACCAGTCTAGTGAGCCGCAAGAGTTTTCTCCACCCACAGCCTACGTTAGACTTGATTTGTTCCTTCAGGCGAAGTCCTTACACGATGGCCATATCAACTCCAAATAGAACTACAGTAGCGGTTTCAGGGTCGGCGGCAAACAATACCAGCGCCATGGCACTGGTGACCACCTTATTTTTTATGTGGGGCTTTATCACCTGCCTGAACGATATTCTGATTCCACATCTGCGGTCGATCTTCGATCTGAACTATGCCGAAGGAACGCTGGTGCAATTTGTATTCTTCTCCGGGTACGTGATTTTCGCGTTTCCCTCCGGCAAGCTTGTCGAATGGATCGGCTACAAGCGGACGATGATCACCGGACTTCTTGTCATGGCCGCTGGCAGTATTCTGTTCCTCCCCGCCGCGAATATTCTTTCGTTTCCGCTATTTCTGGGCGCACTAATCATTTTGGCGGCCGGCATTACGGCCCTGCAGGTTTCCGCTAACCCTTATGTCTCCGTGCTCGGACCGCCGCAGACTTCCTCCAGCCGGCTCAATTTAACTCAGGCATTCAATTCTCTCGGCACGACGGTCGCGCCGTATTTCGGAGGCTTTCTCATCCTCAGCGCGGCTGCCTCTAAGACAATCGATCAGTTGAAGCAAATGACCGCGCCCGCCGTCGAAGCCTATAAGCTGCAACAGGCTTCTTCAGTCAAACTTCCCTATATTTTGCTGACGATCGCGCTGATCCTGGTAGCCGTCGGCATCGGAGTATTTAAGCTGCCCGTGATCTCGGGCGTGGAAGACGAGGCCGCGAAGAACGAACTGCACAGCGGGCACGCCGGAAGCATCTGGAAGCAGCGTCACTTGATTCTCGGCGTCATCGGCATCTTTGTTTATGTGGGTGCCGAGGTCGCCATCGGAAGCTTTCTGGTCAACTACTTTACCCTACCGAATATCGGGAATCTAACCCAGCAAACAGCTGCGTTCTTTGTCTCGTTTTACTGGGGCGGCATGATGGTGGGCCGTTTTATCGGCTCGGCGATTCTTCGCAAGTTACCCACCGGGGCGGTTGTCGGGACGGCCGGCATTATCGCATTCTTGCTCGTTTGCATCTCCATCCTCAGCACGGGGCATCTCGCCATGTGGAGCATCCTTCTAGTTGGCCTTTTCAACTCCATCATGTTCCCCAGCATCTTTACTCTCGGCATCGCTCAACTGGGACCGCTTACTAGTGAAGGCTCCGGCCTATTAATCGCGGCCATTGTTGGTGGAGCAGTTATCCCGTTACTGGAGGGCGTGCTTGCCGATCATATCGGCATTCACTTCGCGTTTATCATTCCTGCGGTGTGTTATCTGTACGTCATCTTCTACGGATTCCGTGGTTCAAAGCCCGCTGGCAGCCCCAACCTGATTACTCATGCCGTAGCGCAACCATAGGATCCACGGACGCCGCGCGACGCGCGGGTACGAAGCTCGCGAATAGGCAGACGCCGATCAGTACGATAGCCACCGCGCTCATCGTAAGCCAGTCGTGCGCGCCCACGCCATACAGAAAACTTTGTAAGACATCCGCGGCAAACCAAGCGCCAGCAACGCCGAGTACCAAGCCGATGCCCGCAAGTAGGCTCGCGTGGTGCAGCACCATCCCGAATATTTGGCTGCGCTGCGCTCCCAATGCCACTCGCACTCCAATCTCATGCGTCCTCTGGCTGACCGAGTATGCCAGCAGTGCATACAATCCCGCCGCCGCAATCAAAAGCGCGAGGCAGGCGAATAACGTTAAGAGCCGTCCCGCAAGCGCCTGGCTTCCAAAGGAATTATCGACGCCCTGTTGTAGCGTTGTAAATTTATTCAACGCCAAATCTGGATTGATGTGATGCAGAACATTCCTGATCGTGGGAATCATTGCCGGCGGATCTCCGTGCGTGCGAACCGCAATCTGCATGAAATAGCTGAGTAGGAAATACAAGTCATTTTTCGGCCCTATCTGCGCAAGAGACACATCAAGTTCCGGAGAGGACGCCACGTTCAAAGTTTTTTGATGGACGTCGCCCACTACCCCAACAATCGTCGCCTTGGAAAGGGGACCATCTCCAGTGTCAATCTGCTTTCCAAGTGGATCTTCATGCTTGAAATAAGCACGAACAAACGATTGATTCACTACCGCAACCATCTGAGTACCCGCGCTATCGAACGGTGTGAACAACCGGCCTCGCAGCAGCGGTATGCGAAGCAGCGTGTAAATATTCGAGCTCACAATACGAAGAGCCGCTTGTGGTCCATGCCCCGGCTCGGGTTTCGGTCTTCCTACAAAACTGAACGACGCATTGGCATCGAAGTTTGTTTGAACTGGAAGAACGGAGGTGAGAGCGGCATCTTCTACTCCAGGCGTGTGGCGAAGCCGGTCGAGTAGCGGCTGATAGAGGGTAGTAACGATATCTTTCTTCTGGTATTGGTGCGGAGGAATGAATAAGGACGAATCGATGATGTGTTCCGTGGTAAAGCCTAGCGGAACGTGGCGAAACGAGTAAAACGTGCGCAACATCAGTCCAGCGGAAACAAGCAACACAAATGATAAGGCCACTTGCGCCACGACGAACGAATCCCGTATCCGCCCTTGATGACGGCTGACGCCCGACCGCGCGGAGCTATCTCGCAGTCCCACTTGCGCTGAAGTCGACGCCGCATGTAGTGCCGGAACAACTCCGATCAGTAGCGCCGAAATCAGCACACCGCCGAGCAGCACGGCGAACAACGTCCAGGAGACATGCAGCTCTACCGGAACCGGCAGGTGTTGCTGCGCCGCCCGGCCTAAGATTGCCGTTACAGCTTGCGAGAGGCCGAATCCGAGCAGCCCGGCCAGCACACTCAACAACAGGCTTTCCATCAATAGTTGGCTGACGAGGCGAAGCTTCCCTGCCCCAAGCGCCGAACGTATGGACAATTCGCGGCGGCGGCCCTGCATGCGCGTCAACATCAAACCAGCGACATTGGCGCATGCAATCAGCCACACCATTGCGACAGCGGCTTCGAGCGCGGTCAGTGCTGGACGAATGTTGTTTGTAAAAGCGTCACGGTATAAAGTCACCTTCAGCTTTGCGGCATCGTGATTCTTGTGATCTTCTTTATTAAGCTGATGTTGAATCGAGTTTAGGTTCTGCGCTACCTGCTGAACGCTGACGCCCGGCTTTAGCCGGGCAATAGTTGTTAAAGACCATGAGAGCTCCTGTACCGCGCTTCCTTCTAACACGAATGGCGCCCAAATCTCATTGGATGCCGTATCGTTCGCTGGAAACGAAAATCCATGTGGCATAACACCGATAATGGTATATATCTGCCCGCCTACTGTCAGAGTTTTACCCAGAATGGCCGGATCTGCGTAAAGCTTGTCTCGCCAAAAATCTTCAGAGAGCACCAATTCACTATTTCGGCCCCGTTCCTGTTCCGCCTCAGTAAACGTACGTCCCAGGATAGGCTTCACGCCGAGAGTGGAAAACAGGTTCGCGCTGATATTTACTTTAAAAAGGAGGTCGCTGCTGGTCTTTTCATCCACGCTTACAGGGGATCCAAAATAATAAGCAATCTGCGAGAAATCCCGATCGCGTTTTCTCCAGGCTTTCACGTCGTTGTAAGCCACGGAACTAGTGAGCTGCCGCACTGCATCAATCGTCACAAGTCTTCCTGCATCCGGATACGGCAACTTACGCAACAACGTTTGATCGATCACCGTAAACATCGCCGCATTCACGCCAATGCCCACCGCCAACGTCGCAATAGTCAGCGCCGAAAATCCCGGCGTCTTTCGCAACTGGCGCACTGCATACCGCAAATCCTGCCCCATTGCGCTCAGCGCAATAAAACGTCGCGCATCCCGATGCGCTTCCTTGGCCTGTTCCACGCCGCCCATGTCTCGTCGCGCCGCCATTCTGGCCTCTTCCGGCGTCATGCCATGGGCGACATGTTCGTCCGCCAGCATCTCCAAATGAGACCGCAACTCCTCCTCTAAGCGCGACTCCTCACGAGCATTCCGAAAATACGACCTCACTCGCGAAAAGAAAACATGCAGAAACGTCACGAGTTCTCCTCCAGCATCCGGCTCACCATCGCCACCGTCTGCGTCCAGGTTTCCACTTCACTGGCAAGCTGCTTCCTCCCCGCGGTTGTGATGCTGTAAAAACGCGCCCGGCGATTATTCTCACTAATTCCCCACTCGCTTTTGATCCACCGTTTCTGCTCCAGTCGCAGCAGCGCCGGATAGATCGTGCCCTGATTCAAGCTCAGCGCGCCCTCCGCCACCTGCTCAATACGCCGCGCAACACCATAACCGTGCTGCGGGCTCATGCTCTCCAACGCTCGGAGCACAAGAAGATCTAAAGTGCCGTAAGGAACGTCGAACCGCGATGCCTGCTTCATGTTGACTCTCAACAGCAGTATGCCACTGTCTATGTAGAAAGACAACAGGAATCTATATAAGAAAACAACTCGCTAGACTGAGGAAGGTGCGGCGTGATTCTGAATTCTTTGAAGAAGCCGAGCTCGATCTCGTCTATATGGCCCGGCGTCTACCCGATGCTCTGCGGCTGGAGGAACTACTAACAGCAGTAGGCGTTGATTATCTTGTGGAAACCGGAATGTACTCGGCGGGCTTCATCATGCGCCGCGAACTCACCGGAGCATTCTTTTACGTCTCACCGGCGCAACTCGACTTCACCCGTGATTTTTTACAGAGAAACGGTTACAAGCCCTACCGGGAAGACTAACTCGCTGGCTCCGCCTTGCGCAGATTTTCGGCCATCTGTTCCGGCGCCGTATCCGCCAGGAAGGTACCGTAACCGGTCTCGATCGTAGCCAGATACTTCAACTTCGTCGCGCTCCGCTGCAGCGGCAAGAACTGCACATGAAAATGATACGGCAATTCAGTCAGTTGTAGCGGCGCCTGCTTCACAGCCATCATCAACGGCATCATAAATCCAAACAGATCGTCATACTTCCGCCGTACAATGCTGATTAAGCTCGTCAAATTTCCACGCTCTTCACTGCTAAAGTCCAACAAGGTCCGGCAGTGGCGGCGCGCATAGATCGACACTTCGGCAGGAAAACGAGCCGCAAACGGTACAAACGCCACAAAATGCTCATTTTGGGCAACAATGCGGGTCTCTTCTTTAAGCTCTCCCTGCAAAAGCGCGCAGAAAACACACTCGCCGCCATGGCCATCTGCGTACTGCTGCGCAGACGCAATCTCCTTCTCCACATTGGGAGCAATAAACGGCATCGCATAAATCTGGCCATGCGGATGCGGCATCGTCACACCAACGGCCTCGCCGCAGTTCTCGAAAATCGCCACCAGCGAAATATCAGGATTTTCCGCAAGTTGCCTTGTCCGCTCCGTCCACAAATCCACCACTTTGCGCCATGATTCTAAACTGAGCGTCGACGGCGGCAGTGTATGTTGCGGAGAGTAAAGAACCACATCGCAAGAGCCACGTGCGCCCGTTTCAGCGAACAAGCCCAGTTCCTTTGGAGGCGCATAGGGTCCGCTCTCCGGCGATAATGCAGGAAAATCGTTCGGATAGAGGTAAACGTCGTAATCGTCGGGAACATTTCCCGAACCAGGATCGAACGGGCACCAATTGGCTGGCATTTGCGGCCGGTTCTGGCGATGCGTCGAGAGGATCACCCATTGTTGAAGCAAAGCATTCCAACGAAGTTGATGCATATTGTTTTGCTAGCGATTTGAGCCCTGTAGAGGAAAAAGAACGGTGTTGCTGGCATTACCGTTCTCCATCAAAGATAACTGCGCCTTCGGATCGGAGAGAAGGTCGTCCGGTAATTGAATGCGCACTTCGTAGACGCCCACCGCGCCTTGTGGCAGGACTGCCGAGATCACCGGCACCGACCGTCCATTGACGCCAGCATCTACGATACTGACCACCGAGGCATCGGATACGCTCAAAGGCACCCCCGCCTTGACTTCTCCATTTGCGTCACCGCCCTCCACCTCTCCTAGGCCGGTCGTCCAAACAAGTAGCGTTTCCCCCGCGTGCGCCGGGTTAACGACCGTTACTGGAGCACCCGCTGGCGTACCTCCGTTTGCTTGCGCGTGCAGTATCAGCCCGGCTCTCGGCTCTGTGCCGCCGAAGGCGTAAATTCCAGGAGCTGCAGGCTCAATGGAAACGCTGGTCCCCTTGCTCACCGTCGTATGTCCATCCGCATGTTCGCTGCGGACATAGATCATTCCTGTCGATACATTGTTCACCCGGTAAGGAAGTTGAAACTGCACTTGAGATGGAGATACAGAAAGAAGCGGCAATGCCACCCCATAGAAGAACACCTGAACCCCGCCGAATTTCGTCGGTAGTGGTTCTGTTCCATTGGCGGAAGCCGTCTCGCTTCCGTCGCTCAGCCCGCTTCCCGTCACAATCGCCAGTGTGCCCGGAGCCAACGGTCCGGGCGCAAGGCTTGCCGAATTGACTACAGTATCGACTGAAAACGGCGCTGCCGCGAACGCAAGCGGAGTTATGGCTAGAAGCGATGCAAAAAGGCGCGCAATCATGTCCATTATAGAGTGTAGCGGAGATTGGCGTTTTGCGGTTACTTGCGCCGTTTCTGCTTGCGATGGACTGCCGTCACACGCGTCGTCAATCCGCCCCGCGAAGCGAAGTCGCCCACCACTGTTGCCTCTAAGGGATCGGTTGCTTTCACAACGTCCTGCAGAAACCGGTTCACCACATTCTCCTGAAAGATCCCTAAATTCCGGTACTCCAGCATATACATCTTCAACGACTTCAACTCCAGACACAGCCGATCGGGCGTATAGATCAAGCGCAGGTTTCCATGATCCGGAAGACCGGTCTTCGGGCACACCGACGTAAACTCGGGCATGCCGATTTCAATCTCATAGGCGCCGTACTGGTTCGGCCATGTCTCAATCTCGGGTAACGGCGCATCTACGCCAGCCGCTGCATGTTCGTCGGTGTATTGACGATTCTTTTTCATCTTGCTTCTAACTTCTTTGCTAATAAATCCAGGAACAGTCCAACGTCGGTGACCACGCCGACAGCCTGCCCCGTGCCGCGATCGCTCACTTTCGTCGGCACCGCTGGATTGATATCCACGCAAACGATCTTCACCCAAGCCGGCAGCATGTTACCGGTTGCAATGGAGTGCAGCATGGAACTCAGGCACAACACCACGCCCGCGCTTTTTATCTGCGCTGCGTAAGCATCCTGAGCCTCGTTCATATCCGTGATGGTGTCCGGCAGCGGTCCGTCGTCGCGCAGACTGCCCGCCAACACAAATGGCACTTTTGCCTTCACGCACTCATACATCACACCACTCGTCAGCCGACCGCTTTCTACTGCCTGCTCAATGCTCCCCGCATGATTGATGGCATTGATCGCGCGCATGTGGTTGCGATGTCCATGTTGTTCCAGACGCCCATCCGATGTGCGGACGCCCAGAGACGTCCCAAGCAACGCTGCTTCCACATCATGCACGGCCAGCGCATTTCCTGCCAGCAGTGCGTCAATCCACCCCTCGCGAATCAGCCCCGAAAGCGCCGCGCATCCGCCCGTATGAACCACTACCGGACCGGCAACCGCTACAATTCTCCGGCCCTCGCTCCGTGCGCCGCGCATCAGCGCCGCCGTCTGCGCCACGGCCGTTTCCACCTGACGCTCCGAGGAAATCTCGTTGCTCATGAACGCAAACGCCAGCCGGTCACGCTCTTTGGCTTCCGGTATAACCCGAATGCCTCTGGTACCCACTACCACCGGATCGCCGGCCTTAATATCGCGCAGCCGCAAGCAAGTCGCGGCTCCATCCCGAACGACAATCATTGCGTCCATGCGTTGATTGCCTGCCTCCAGCCATTGGCCCCGGTGCCGAACAAGCGTCTGCTGGTTCGTCGTCGAATAAAAATCCTCCGGAGCACATGTATCCCGCTCCGCCACTTTGATTTCCGCCTCTCCTGCATCGACCGTGGAGCAGCCAAGACCCAGCAACTGGGTCATCATCTTCTCCATATCGGCTTCTGAAGGCGCTTGTACCCGCAGCCTCAGCGAGGATGGATCGCTATTGGTGCGCCCAATCGAAAAATGCTCTACTTCGAACCGGCCGCCGAACTCCACAACCGCATCGAAGATGCGCTCCATGATGTGCGAGTCGACTAAATGCCCTTGCGCCTCCACGACTTCCGACACAAAGGACTCGCGCTGAGAAGTTTCCTGTACCATGCCGCTTAAGGACGCGTCAGGAACACAGGAAAGCCTTCCTTGTTCGAATAGTTCGGCCGGTAGCGTTCCGTGTTGTACATCGTCGGGATATCTAACGCGCGTGGTCCACTCTTCGGATCCGGTATCTTCACCATCGCGTACTTGCCTTCTGAGATGGCGGCCATCAGCCCGTGTTTTCCTTCCTTCAGCGAGTCGTATGCCATCGTCGCGAAAGTATTTGCCACCAGCGTGTCGATGAAGTCAGGCGCTCCGCTACGCAGGTCGTAGGTCAGATCGCTCACCACCGTCTCAGACCCCGTCCGCTTCTGAATCTCGTCGCTAAAATCCTCGGCGACACTGGCCTTCTTACGATGCCCGAACGCGTCCGGTTCACCGTATTCGCGCATGACGTGCCCGTCCCACTCGGCGCCTTCCGACATCACCAACAGCGCATACCCGCTTGGATTATTGCGCTTATCGGTCATTACCAGCTCGATCATTTTGTCCAGGTTGTACTTGTATTCCGGGATCGCGCAACGGATCGACGTTACGTACGCGGTGAACAGCGCGGTGTAGCCCGCATCTCTTCCAAATACGCGAAAAATCCCGACACGTTCATGCGATCCGACCGTGGTTCGCTGTCGCTGTATGGCATCGCTCGCGCGCGTTACGGCCGTCGAGAATCCAATGCAATATTCCGTATTCCGAACATCGTTATCCATCGTCTTCGGAACACAGATCACTTTGAAACCAAGTGAATCCAAATGCGCAGCATAACTCAAAGTGTCATCGCCGCCAATTGCAACCAAATAATCGAGCTGCAATCGTTCCAAATTCACCAACACCCGTTTGCTCAAGTCGTAGGTGGTACTGGTCTCGCCCTTTTTCGTTGTCTGCGCCGAAGGGAAATCTTCAGCTTTCAAGAAATCCGGAAGCTTCTTCATCTTCGAAGGATTCGTCCGGCTCGTATGGATGAATGTTCCCCCGGTCCGGTCGATCGCTCGCGTGTTCTCGCGGTTCAGCGGGAGAACATAGCGGCTTACGCTGGCTGGATTTTCGAAATTGAGATGTGTCAGCCCTTCCCATCCCCGCCGGATTCCTGTCACTTGGTGGCCGTCGTCGGTCGCGCGGTACACCACACTCTTAATTACAGCGTTTAGGCCGGGCACGTCCCCGCCGCCAGTCAAGATGCCGATCTTCTTTCCAGACATAAGTTCATTGTATCTACGAAAGAGATCGGCCCTTGTTCAAGCGAACTTCCCTAACTGTTTCGCTCGCACAGCAACATCAGCGATCGCGGACCTACGATCACTTTATTGCCTGTCGGCTCTTCTTTGAAAGGATTATCCAGATCATTTGTATCGATCACCCGTCCCCATTGCGTACTTTCACCGAGACGTTGCGGCAATATGCAGTCCACGCCTTCGTGGTGTGCATTCACAAGCAGCAGAAACGTCTCATCCACAAGTGGCTTTCCATCGTCATCGGTAGTGTTCAGAGTTTTTCCATTCAGAAGGAGCGCTATGCTGCGGACCCAGCCCGCATCCCACTGCTCATCGCTGAACTCTTTACCATCGCATCCGTACCACGAGATGTCCCGCTCCACTGAACCGCGCAACTTCCGGTCCTGGAAGAACTTGCGGCGGTGCAGATTGGGATGCTTTTTGCGGAGAGCGATGAGTGTCGACGTAAACTCTAACAGACGCTTTCGTCGCTCATCCAGTTTCCAATCAAGCCATGTAAGCTCGTCATCTTGGCAATAAGTGTTGTTATTTCCGCATTGTGAACGCGCAATTTCATCTCCCGAGGCAAGCATGGGAACGCCCTGCGACAGCATCAGTGTGGCCAAGATATTCCGCATCTGCTTTTCACGGGCATTATTGATATCAGGATCGTCCGTCGGACCCTCCGCGCCCATGTTCCAGGAGTTGTTATCGTTCGCCCCGTCCTTGTTGTCCTCTCCATTGGCGTCGTTGTGCTTGTCGTTGTAGCTGACCAGGTCGGCCAGGGTAAAACCATCATGAGCCACAACGAAATTGATGCTCGCGTAAGGCTTGCGGCCGTCGTGCTGATACAGGTCGCTTGATCCTGTCAGCCGATAGGCGAAATCGGAAAGCGTCCCGTCTTCGCCCTTCCAATACTGCCGCACCGTGTCACGGTACTTGCCGTTCCACTCTGCCCACAAAACAGGAAAGTTGCCTACTTGGTACCCGCCGTCTCCCACATCCCATGGCTCGGCGATCAATTTCACGTCGGCCAGGATCGGATCCTGGTTGATCACATCGAAGAAGCTCGACAGTCGGTCCACATCGTGCAGTCCGCGGGCCAGCGTCGACGCCAGGTCGAAGCGGAACCCGTCTACGTGCATCTCCGTCACCCAATAGCGAAGGCTATCCATGATCAGCTTCAACGTCTGCGGTTGTCGCACGTTTAGCGTGTTCCCGGTGCCCGTGTAATCCATGTAGAAGCGCTGGTCGTCTTCCACTGTCCGGTAGTACGTTGTATTGTCGATGCCTTTCAAACTCAGCATCGGGCCTTTTTCGTTGCCCTCGCAAGTGTGGTTATAAACCACGTCGAGAATAACCTCGATGCCCTCGCGATGCAGCGCTTTCACCATCGACTTGAATTCCGCCACCTGTCCGCCGCGATCCCCGGAGGAACTGAATTTGTTGTGCGGCGCAAAGAAGGCCAGCGTATCATAACCCCAGTAGTTACTCAGGCCTTTTTCCAAAAGGTCTTTGCTGCTGATGAACTGGTGTACCGGCAGCAGTTCCACCGCCGTAATGCCCAGCTTTTTTAGATAGGCGATGCTCGATGGACAAGCAAGTCCCGCGTAGGTCCCCCGCAAGTTCTCCGGCACATCGGGATTGCGCTTCGAAAATCCGCGCACATGCATCTCATAGATCACCGAATCCGACAACGGCGTGTCTGGTCTCGGGGCATCTCCCCAGTCGAACGTATGATCGACAACCACCGATTTCGGGATTCCTTTGGAATCGTCCGTATCATCCATGTGGAGATCCGCGTCCTCGCCGCCAAATTTGTACGGAAAGACAGGCTGGCTCCAATCCACATCACCGGACACAGCTTCGGTGTAAGGATCAACCAAAAGCTTCGCTGGATTGAACCGCAGGCCGTTCTGTGGCTCCCACGGGCCGTAAACGCGATACCCGTAAAGCTGGCCGGCGTACACGCCCGGCAAAAATCCGTGCCAGACAAACGCGGTCACTTCTTTCAAATCGATGACTTCGGTTTGCTTACCTTTCTCATCGAATAAACATAGCTGCACTTTGGTCGCGTTAGCCGAATACAACGCGAAATTTGTGCCTTTAGGATTGGGTTTAGCCCCAAGCGGGTAGGGTCTTCCGGGAAGAACGATACGTGACATAAGTTGACGAAACTAATTGTTTCTAAATGAAGCTCCGCCCATAAGACGCAAATTCGCCCTACTTACGACAAAGAACGTTGGAGAGGCTCGCCGTTGGTAAAATTCAGGTACTAGAACTTATACCCACCATGCGGCCGCTGGTTCTTCCCGGATCATAATCTGGTTCAGGAAATTGGCCGCCTTCGTCAAGCCCTCATCGGGCGACATCAATGAATCTTCGTGCTCAATGGAAAGCACATTATCATAGCCATACATACGTAGTGTTGAGATGAACTCTTTCCACCATCCGAACGGATGGCCGTAACCGCAAGTGCGGAAAATCCAGCCTCGGTTCTTTTCGTCCGTGTACGGCTTGGTGTCTAAGACGCCCGTCTTCGGCAAGTTGTAATCGTAAATCTGCGTGTCCTTGGCATGCACATGGAAAATCGCATCCCCAAGCACGCGTACCGCTTTGATCGGGTCAATGCCTTGCCAGAACATGTGGCTCGGATCGTAGTTGCAGCCGACGTTATCCCCGGCAATCGAGCGCAACTTCAGCATCGTCTCCGGGCTGAACACCACAAAATTCGGATGCATTTCAATCGCGATCTTCACTCCGTGATCCTTCGCGAATTTGCCGTGCTCGGTCCAATACGGCGCCACCTTTTTCTCCCATTGCCAGTCGAGCACCTGCAAATACTCGGGCGGCCACGGGCAAGTCACCCAGTTTGGAAATTTCGAGGAATCGCTATCGCCTGGACATCCGGAGAAATCGATCACCACCGGAACGCCCAGCTTCGCCGCTAGCTCCACGGTTCGCTTACTGGTCTCCGCATAGCCTTTGGCGACTGCCGTGTCCGGGTGCAGCGCATTACCGTGACAACTCAACGCGCTGATCGAAAAGCCTTGGTCGTCCAGCTTCTTCTTGAACTCTTTTAGTTCTTTCTCGTTCTCCAGCATGGAGAGCTTACAATGCGGGTCGCCGGGATAATTGCCTGTGCCTAGTTCAACCGTATCGATACCCAAGTTCTTGAGCTTTTCTAGTACTTTCTCAAGCGGAAACTGCGACAACAACGGGGTGAAACATCCGACTCTCATCAGGGCAAGCGTATCACACGCCCGCTTCATTTTAGTGCCGTAAAAACCACTTCCCCACCAGCCAAGTCGCCGCTACCAGGAAGCCAAGGAAAGCCTGGTATTCTTCATTGCGCCGGTACAACGACCATCGAAATACGCCGGGAGCAGCCCCGCGCCATCTGGAGAGCGGCAGCAAACGGTGAACATGCACGGCGTACTCGGCATAACTCGGAAAGATTTTGCGAAGATGCTGCTCTTCCAGTTCGATCACAGGAAAATACACCAGGAAGAAAACGAGCGCGAAGACAACCGCCAACCATGCGCTTGCCGACGCGATCACAATTCCTGCCGCCACAATCAATGTTCCCGCGTACAGTGGATTCCGGATATAAGCGTAAGGACCGCTCGTGGCAAGCTGCTGGTTTTTCGCCAGATGCCCGGTCGCCCATCCCCGTAACAGCAGACCGAAAATCGAGACGGGCAGTCCAACGCTCATTGACTTCACCGAAGGCGCGGAAAGCCACGCGAAGCCAACCATCAGCAGAAAACCCGTCGGCACCCGCAGACGCGCCACAACGTCGGCATATGCCTTCGGGAACCAATATTTTTCAGCCTGCCGTTCCACTAAATTCGAACGGCGATTCACGGTCGGGCCTCTAGGGCTAAAGTGCTCCTCGATAAGCAACCGAGCAACCTCTCGCCCACCTCGTCCGCGGAAATCCGCATCATGCTCGGATGAACGAAATCCTCCCGTTTATAGGTCGTCCGGGCGTCGGACACACGCATCACCTCCATGCTCCCGCCGTACGGACCGTTGCGTTCAGGATCTGTCGGACCAAACAACGCCACTCCCGGCTTACCCAAAGCTGCCGCCAGGTGTAACGGTCCGCTATCTACGCCCAACACTGCGGTGGCGCGTCGCGTAGCCGCAATTAGTCCGTGGATAGAACTGCTATGCAAACGCACATGCTTCAAATCCCGGAACGATCCCAGGGCATGATGAGGAACGTTGGCCACCAATTCCACTCCCTCTCGCTGCAGCCGTTGCGCAACTGCCTCGTAGTTCACCAGCGGCCACTGTTTGCTGCGCCAACCAGCCAACGGATTCGTCAAAACAAACGGACCGCTTGGCAGCGCCCCCTCGTCTTTTCCGGCAGGCACCCACGCGCTCCGCGTCAATGCACTCGCGCCGGCTAGTTCCGCCAATTGCAAATTCCGGTCCACCACATGAGCCGCGGTCGGACGCAAGTGACGGGTGTACAATGCCGCCGCTAACGGTTCGCGTACCGACAGTCGGTCAAACCCAAACAACTGTTGCGGTCGAGCCGCCCGGCCCACCAGTGCCGATTGAATCAGTCCCTGAAAATCGATCGCACGATTCGGCCTTAGCTCACGAATCCGGCGCCAGCACGACAGCAGCATCTTCGCATCGCGTCTGTTGAACGGAATCACTTCATCGATGAATGGATTTCCTTCCACCAGCGGCATCCACTTCGGAGCCATCGCCCAAATTACTCGCTGTTCGGGAAAGCTTTGCTTTACACTGGCCACCGCCGGAAGCGCATGCAAAATATCGCCCATCGCGCCAATGCGAACCATCAAAATCGAACTATTCCAGCCGCTTTCCATCATTTAATTTGCTGCTGGCGGAGGACCATCTCTACAAATGTGTTCCGCCGTGCGGCATCTCCCTGGTGATCTTCCACTATTTGCACTGCCGCGCCTTCCGGTATTGCCGTCCACCAGCTCTCCGGGCCGCCAATCGTTACGGCGCTGACGTCACGCAAAGCCGCAACCAGCACGGCTCTTGCGGAAGCGGCCAGAAGGGCTCCGTCCTCCTCCAGGACGACTGCCAATACTCTACGGGTTTGTCCTAATTCTGCCAAACGCTCTGCCTCGAATGCCGTCATCGGATCGAACCGGCCGACGACCACGATCCACTCGCCTTCGGCTATCACCGCCGGTATCTCGGGCAGCGAAATTATCTTCTCCCTCGTATCCACGTTACGCGCGTTTCTCCAACATGCTCACTGCGACTTGCACCACTCGCTCTGCCGATACTCGTGTCATGCAACGATGGTCGATCGGGCATTCACGCAGCAGGCAAGGACTGCACTCCACCGGCTCGCGAATCACCCGGCTCTTCAACCCCGCCGGTCCGGTGGCTTTATCATCTGTGGCTCCAAACACCGCCACCGTCGGAACGCCCAGCGCCGACGCAATATGCATTGGTCCGGAATCGTTCGTCAGGTAAACCTCGCAGGCCGCCGCCATCTCGATGAACTGCGCCAATGTCGTCCGTCCCGCAAAGTTAACGCACGCCACCCCGCTCTGTTCCACGCAAGCCCGTACCAATTCGCAAACTGCTTGTTCTTGTTCCGAACCAAACACCGCCACGGCCGCGGCCTTACTTTCCTCGGCAATCCTCACCGCCGCTTCCGCAAAGCGCTCCGGCAACCATCGCTTGGCTCCGCCGTATGCCGCGCCCGGGCTCACGCCAACAACAGGCCCCTCTATCCCAAAACTCCGAAGATGCCAACGGCCTTCCTCGGCCGCCGCCTTCGCTCCCGATAACCGCACATTCGCATCTGCCGAGTAGCTTGGAATCAACCCCGCCCGCTTCAACAACTCCAGATAATAAAACCGTTGATGAGGCGCCGTTTCTCCCGCTTGAGGTACCGGAACCGCACAAGTCAGCAATACTCCACGAGCATCGCGATTGTATCCGGTCCGGACCGGAATCCGCGCCAGATAGGCCACTGCCGCAGCCTCAAACGCATTCTGCAGCAACAACGCACAATCGAACCGGCGCCTCCGCAACTCCTGCGCAATCCGCCATCGCTCTGCCCACCCTCGCCAGCCTGGCCCCGGTTCGTACGGAATCACTTCATCACAAAAGGGCTCGCGGCCATACAAATCCGCCACCCAGGGCTTCGCCAAAATCGCGATATGCGCCTGCGGAAACTGCCCGCGCAACGCATGCAACGCTGGAAGAGACATCACGGCATCTCCCACCCAGTTCGTCGCGCGAACTAAAATCTTCCCGCACTTCATCAACTTAAATCGTAAAATGGACACATACGATGAGTAGGCTTTACTTGCGCGGCGATCGTGCTGATCTCATTGCCCAGCGCGAACGTTGGCGATCGGAAAACAAGAAGGTCGTTCTCACCAATGGCTGCTATGACATTCTTCATCCCGGCCACATCAGGCTGCTCGAACAGGCGCGGTCCCTCGGCGACGTGCTGATACTTGCTTTAAACACAGATGCCAGTGTACAGCGCATGAAGGGCCCCACCCGCCCCTTCTTCTCCGAAAACGCCCGTGCCACGCTCGCGGCTCGTCTGGAAGCCGTCGATGCCGTCACCCTTTTCGACGAAGATACGCCGCGCGAACTGATCGGCGCGCTCCTCCCCGACATTCTCGTGAAAGGGGCCGATTGGACCCACTTCGTCGCCGGACGCGAAGAGGTGGAAGCTGCCGGCGGGGTTGTTCATACGCTGCCCTTGGAACCGGGCTTCTCCACTTCAAACATTGCAGAAAGAATCGGGGCATTGCAAACAGCGGAAGCAATCGGCCCTTCCGTCCACCCGTGACCCATCCCGCCACACGCGAATTGCTGCACTCTGCGGCCAAGCAGCCCGCCTTCCAGTCCCTCGTCCAGCAGTTGACCCGCGGCGCATCCGGGCCGTTCTCCCTCTCCGGCCTCGTCAATACCGCCAAGGCGTTATATCTGACTCTGCTCTACGAGCAAACCGAAAAGCCGCTCATCGTCCTTGTCGATGGAAACAAACAGGCCGAGACGCTTCTGGAGTCCATCGAAGTCTTCTTCGACCTGCTGCTCGAAGGGCGCGACCTTCCACCGCCGCAAATCGTTCCTGCCCTCGACGTATTGCCGCACCAGCGTCTATCACCGCACAGCGAAATCGCCGAAAAGCGCGCCGTCGCCCTATGGCGTCTCTCATCACAAAAAATCCCCATCACGGTCGTTCCGCTTGCTTCCGCGCTGCTTAAAACGGAACCTGCCGCTTTCTACCGTCAACTTGCCTTAACGCTTCGTGTTGGTGAAGAAATTCCGCTGGAAGACCTCGTCCAGCACCTGGAAAGCATCGGCTACGAGAAACGCGAACCGGTCGAAATGGTCGGCGAATACTCGCTTCGCGGAGGGATCTTCGACGTCTTCCCCGCAGAAGCCTCCCGTCCCATCCGCGTGGAATTTTTCGGTGATGAAATCGAATCCATTCGCCAGTTCGACCCCGAATCGCAGCGCTCCGTCCTGAAAGTCTCCTCGTCCACGCTACTGCCGCTCGAAGAATACCCCCGCGCAAAACCGCTCCTGCGTCAACTGGCCGAAGCCGCCGAACAAGCCGAACTAGAACTGTCCAATCCGGGCGAACACTTCCCCGGTTGGGAGTTTCTGGTCCCCCTGGTCCGCCCCCGTACTCACGATCTCCTTTCCCTCAGTCATGATGCCCTGGTTGTACTCGTTGAGCCCGATGCCATTGCGTCCGCGGCCGAGCGCCTTTGGCATCGCCTCGAAAACCCCGAGCGTCCCGCTCTCATCGAGCCCGATAAGAACTACCTGCAATTCGACGAGCTCACCGCCGCGCTCCAGTCCCGCACCTGCATCAACCTGCGGGAATTGGATCTTATCACCGCATCTTTTCCTTCAAACACGGCGGACAATCTCCACATCGGCACCCGTCCATCGCTCAGCTTCAAGGGCAACATGCCCGCAGCGGTCGCCGAAGCTCGTAGCCTAATCGATTCCGGTCACCGCATCGCCTTCTTTGCCGCGGCTACCGGAGAGGTCGAGCGTCTTGCGGACATTCTGCAGGAATACGGGATCAGCTACCAACTCGGGCTGGAATCGGCCTCCGGCGCCCGCCCATCCATTGCCGAACGCACCTACCGCGCCGGTCTGTCATCCAGCGTCTTTCTCATCAAAGGCAATATCCGCCGGGGAGCGGTGCTCACCGATTCGCGAGTGGCTATTGTCGGCTCCGAAGACCTTTTCGAAACACCCGATTTGGTCGGCCAACAGCAGCCCACTAAATCACAAATGGCCGCCTTCGCCGCCGATATCGCCGATCTCAAGCCCGGCGATTTTGTCGTCCACACCACCCACGGTGTTGGCCAGTTCCTCGGCATTCGTGAAATCGCGCAAGGCGACCAGAAGGGCGACTTTATGTTGCTGGAGTACGCCGGCGAATCGAAGCTCTACGTACCGCTCACCCGCCTCGATCTGGTTCAGAAGTATCGCGGCGCCGGTGAAGCAAAGCCGCATCTCGACCGCATGGGCGGCGTCACCTGGGCCAAGGCAAAGTCGCGCGTTAAAGCCAAAATGCGTGACATGGCGGATGAGCTTCTGAAGCTCTACGCGCAGCGCCGCATGGCGAAAGGTTTTTCTTTCTCTTCCGATAGCAACTGGCAGCGTGAATTTGAAGATGCTTTTGCCTACACGCCCACGAAGGACCAGGTGAAGGCCGTTTCTCAAATTAAAGGCGACATGGAAAGCGAACAGCCCATGGATCGTCTGCTCTGTGGCGACGTGGGCTTCGGCAAAACCGAGGTGGCCATGCGCACTGCTTTCAAAGCTCTCGGCGATGGCAAACAGGCGGCGGTTCTCGCCCCCACTACCGTACTTGCCTTCCAGCACTTCGAAACATTCAAGCGCCGGTTTGCTTCGTTCCCTGTTCGAATCGAGCTCATCAGCCGATTCCGCACCCCGAAGGAGATCAAGGCGGTCCTGGAAGATGTTGGGCAAGGCAAAGTGGATGTTCTGATCGGCACCCATCGGCTGCTTTCGCAGGACGTGGAATTCAGTGATCTTGGCGTGCTCATCGTTGACGAGGAGCAGCGTTTCGGCGTCAAGCACAAGGAGCGGCTAAAACAAATGCGGCATAACGTCGATGTGCTCACCATGAGCGCCACGCCGATCCCCCGCACGCTGCACATGTCATTGCTCGGGTTGCGCGATATGTCAGTGATTGAAACGCCGCCGAAGGACCGCCTCGCCATCAACACCGTCGTCGCCCACTTCAATCCCGATCTCATTAAGTCAGCCATCGAACAGGAACTCGCGCGCCAGGGTCAGGTATACTTCATCCACAACCGCGTCGATACGATCTTCATGCGGGCTGCCTCCATCCGGGAAATGCTTCCGGACGTCCGCATCGGCGTCGGTCACGGCCAGATGGGTGAGGCGGAACTCGAAAAAGTTCTGCTCGGTTTCATGCGCCACGAATTCGACGTATTTGTCTCCACCACTATTGTCGAAAACGGTCTCGACATCCCCTTGGCCAACACCATCATCATCGAAAATGCCGAGCGCTACGGCTTAAGCGAGCTCTACCAACTGCGCGGTCGCGTCGGCCGCTCCAACCGCCGCGCTTACGCCTATTTGCTTATCCCCGCCGACACGCAGCTCAGCGAAATTGCCCGCAAGCGCCTCGCAGCCCTCAAGGAGTTCAGCGACCTCGGCGCGGGCTTTAAAATTGCCGCCCTCGATCTGGAGCTTCGTGGTGCCGGCAACCTGCTCGGCGGTGAGCAACACGGACACATCGAGGCCGTCGGCTACGATACTTATGTTCGTCTGCTGGATGAAACGGTCCGGGAATTGAAGGGCGAGGAAGTGCCGCTCGAAATTCACGCCAGCCTCAATCTGGGCCTTGAGATTCGTATCCCTTCCAGCTACATCGCCGAAGAAGCGCAGCGCCTGCGTTCTTACAAGCGCATCGCCGATATCACCGACGACGCCAGCGCCGCTCGCATCACCGAAGAACTGGCGGATCGCTACGGACCAGTTCCAGATGAGGTCCACAATCTTGTGCAATTCGCCCTTCTTAAAAGTTTGGCCGAGCGCACCGGCGTCGAATCCATCGACCGCCGTGCCGGTCTAGCCAATATCAAGTTCCATCAGCAATCGAAGGTCGATCCTTTCCGGCTAATGGCCCTGGTTCGCAGCACCCCGAATGCGAACTTCAGTCCGGCCGGCGTGTTAAAGCTCCCCCTCATCGCTACCCGCCCCAATGACCTAATATCGGAAGTTCGCGCCAGCCTTCTCGCGCTTAGTATCGAAGAACCGGTAGCTGCCGGCAAGAAATAGCTATTAAACGGCATTGCGCCAAACCGTCCCGTTGTTGCCATAATGGATAAAAAGTTATGAAGTTCAAGTGCGTTGCCGCTGGCCTGATATTTGCCGCGCTATCTCCCGCTGCCGATAACCCCACCAACAACAAGTTCACGATCGTGGACGAGATCGTTGCCAAGGTGAACGGCGATATTGTCAGCCGCGACGAGCTGCAACGCCTGGGCCGCGAGGCCGCCCAGGAAATGAAGGCGCAAGGAGACAGCGGTCAAAAACTTGCGCAGGATTTCCAGACCCAGGAGAAAAATCTTCTTCGCGATCGCATCGACCAGTTACTGCTCGTTGAAAAAGGGAAGGAGCTGAACATCAACGTCGATTCCGACGTCACCAAGTACTTCGCCGACCTGCAGCGCCGGTCAAAGATCAGCGATCCCGAAAAGTTCCATGAATACGTGCGCCAAGAATCAGGCATGTCGTACGAAGATTTCCAGGCGGAGACCAAGAATCAACTTCTCACCCGTGATGTCATCGGTCAGGAAGTCGGGCGTCACATCAACATCAGCCCCCAGGAAGTGCAAGCCTACTACAACGCGCACAAAAGTGAGTTCGTGCGCGAAGAAAAGATCTATCTCAGCGAAATCTTGGTTTCCACCCAGGGCAAAGACGCCACAGGCATCGCTGCCGCGCGGAAGAAAGCCGATCTGGTCGCGTCCGAAGCCGCCAAAGGGGAACGCTTTGCCGATCTCGCCCGCGATAACTCCGACGCCAATACCGCGCAGCAAGGCGGCGAACTGGGAGTCGGCTACAAGAAGGGCGATTTAGACCCGGCGCTGGAAGAGAAGGTTTGGACTCTGCCGAAAGGCTCTGTCACAAAGCCAATCCAGATCGCCAACGGCTTCGAAATCCTGAAAGTAGATGATCACACCAAAACAGGCCTTGCTCCTTTAGACGACGTACGCAGCGAAATTGAAAACCGCTTGTACGCACCTAAAATGCAGCCGAAAGTGCGCCAGTATCTGACGGATTTAAGAACGCATGCGTTTTTGCAGATTCGCCCCGGCTATGTCGATACCGGAGCGGCTCCGGGCATGAACACGAAATGGCAAGACCCGGCGCAACTGAAGCCGCAGACAGTCACAAAGTCCGAAGTGCAGGAGAAAACACAACATAAGCGTCTGTTCGGTGTCATCCCGATCCCTGGAACCGAGACCACCGTCACCGGAAAGAGCAGTTCCCGTTAATCTATGAAGTCGCCGTACGTCGGTGATCTCGTTCCGAACGAGATTGTCACCGCTCAGTTCTTAGTCGTATCCAAAGAGGTTCGCCAGAAAAAAACCGGCGAACCTTATCTCTCGCTTCAATTCTCCGATCGCACTGGCGAAATCGAAGCTAAGATGTGGGACAACGTCGCCGAAGTGATGGACAGCTTCGACCGCGACGATTTCGTCAAAGTAAAAGGCCTCGCCCAGCTCTATCAGAACCGTTCGCAGTTCACGATTCATAAACTGCGGCGCATGGAGGAACATGAGGTCGAACTCGCCGATTACTTTCCCTGCGCTTCGCGAGATTCCGAAGAAATGTTCGCCGAGTTGCAGGGCATTATCGGGAACCTGCAAAACGAGCATCTGCGCGCTCTGCTGGAGGCCGTCTTCAGCGATAGTCAACTCGCTGCCCGCTACAAAGCAGCGCCCGCAGCCAAGTCCATTCATCACGCCTGTCGTGGCGGATTGCTGGAGCATGTCTTATCTCTCTGCCAGCTCTGCCGTTTAACGGCCTCTCACTATAAACACGTCGACCTCGACCTGCTCCTCACCGGCGCGATTCTGCATGACATCGGGAAAGTCGAAGAGTTGCAATATGCCCGCAGTTTTAGCTACAGCGCTCCCGGCCAACTGCTCGGTCACATCGTGATCGGATTGCGAATGGTGGACGCAAAGCTCGACCAGCTTCCCAACTTTCCGCCGAAACTGCGCATGCTCGTCGAGCACATGATTCTGAGCCACCACGGCGTCCTGGAATACGGTTCGCCCAAAGTTCCGCTCTTCCTCGAAGCATTGTTGCTGCACCATCTTGACAATCTCGATTCCAAGATGGAATCCATGCGTGTGGCGGTCAATCGTGATGCAAGCGAGAACGATTTCACCGGCTGGATTGCGCCGCTCGAACGAGTCGTATTGAAGAAAGATCGCTTCTTGAGCGAAGATCCCGCTCCCACGGCAGCAGCTCCAAGCACGCCGGTTTTGTTCCCCGAAGAGCCCCTCCAGCCGCCGGTTCCACCACCCCCTGTTAGGCCGCAGCCGGCAGCCCGAGAGCATCGCCCGGCCACGTCTACTCTCTTCGGTGAAAAGCTGCAGGCGGTTCTCGGCGACCGCAAGTAGGCAAGTGGTACGATTATGAATTGTCAGGCTCCGGGCTTCGTGCAATGGGCGGTTGTTAACCCCGCCAGGTTCGGAAGAAAGCAACGGTAGCGATTTAGCTCGTGTGCCGCGGATCACCCGGGGTCTGGCAAATACCTTCCAGTTTTATTTCCCAACAGCGTGTATCAAGTAATCGCGAGAAAGTATCGTCCTCAGAATTTCAGCGAACTCATCGGCCAGGAGCACGTTCAAAAGACCCTGACCAATGCCATTGAGACTGGCCGTCTGGCCCACGGCTACATCTTTTCCGGCCAGCGCGGGACCGGAAAGACCACCGTCGCCCGCATTCTGGCCCGCTGCTTAAACTGCATTCAGGGACCCACACCAAACCCTTGCGGCGTTTGCTCGAGCTGCCTGGAAATCGCCGCCGGCAATTCAGTCGACGTGATCGAAATCGACGCCGCCTCCAATCGCGGCATCAACGAAATGCGCGAGGTCCGCGAGAATGTCCGCTACCGCCCGGCCCGCGACCGCTACAAAGTATTCATCGTCGATGAAGCACACCAGATCACGAAGGAAGCTTTCAACGCGCTGCTGAAAACACTGGAAGAACCGCCCGAGTGGACGGTCTTTGTTCTCTGCACCACCGAAGCCAACGAAATTCCCAACACCATCGCCTCACGCTGCCAGCACTTCACCTTCCGCTCGGTCGATTTCACCGAATTGATGAACCGCATGAAGTACATCGCGACACAGGAAGGTGTCGAGGCCGGTGACGAGGCGCTTTCCGTGATTGCGCAAGCCGGCGAAGGCAGCGTTCGAGATTCGCTGTCCGCGATGGACCAGGCAATTGCCTGCTGCGGCAATACGCTGCGCGTCGAAGATGTCCGTTCGCTGCTTGGAATGTTCGGAGCCGATTCGCTGCGCGCCATTGCCGAAGCCGTACAGACGCAAAACGGCTACCGTATGCTCGAAGTTGTGCAGGAGCTGGAGCGCAACGGGCAAAGTCTGCAACACTTTTCCCGCGAGCTCTCCCGTTACTGGCGCAACCTGCTAGTGGCAAAGATCAGCGGGCAAAAAACACATCTTATCGCGGCTTCCGAACCCGAGCAAAAAGTCTTTCTCGAAACCGCAAGCTCCTTTAGCGAAGAGGATCTCACCCGGTATCTGAATCTCACACTCGATCTCTATAAAACACTCCAGTATTCCCTGCAGCCGCGCCTGCATCTTGAACTTGGGCTGGTAAAGCTCGTGCAAGCCGGCAGGCTTCAGTCCATCGAAGACGCGATTGCGCAGCTTTCGCCGCCGCCGCCGACCAATGGACCGTTGCTCTCGGCATCGTCTCGGGTTGGCGCGCCCCGCCCTGCACCGTTCCAGGCTCCGGCTCCCAAGAAAGAAGACAAGCCAGAAGAAAAGATTCAGCCAGCCGCGCCTGCAATCACCGGCGATCTGAAGCAGGAGCTGCAGGCCGCCCTGACCGCAGGCGGTATGAAGTTCAGCGCCGATGCCATCGCGCAGGCTGAAGTGAGCCTGGAAGGCGGCGACCTGGTAGTACGCGCACCGAAGGCGATGACTCTCGCATTGCGAGATGCCAGCGTACAGCGCATCGCGGCGCAAGTGATCGGCAAGCCGGTCCGGTTGCGCGTGGAAGCTGACGCTAGCATGAAAGCCTCGGCTGCTCCCGCGCGGGAGGAAAGCGCGGCGGATAATGCGGAGCTACGGGCGAGAGCCCTCGCGCATCCTGCCGTGAAGAGTTTTCAGGAGCTTTTCCCCGATGCGCAGATACGCGCCGTGCGAAATTTGAGCGAGTAAGATAGGGTTAACTTACGGATAATTTATGAAAATGCCCGGCAACATGCAGTCCATGATGAAGCAAGCGCAGCAGATGCAGCAAAAAATGCAGGAGCAGGTTGCTGCTATTCGCGTGGAAGCTTCGGCTGGCGGCGGCATGGTCAGCGTCAAAATGGACGGCCAGAAAAATGTACTCGGGGTGACGATCGACCCGGAAGTGGCGGGCGACGTCGAGATGCTGCAAGACATGATGATGGCGGCCTTCAACGAAGCCGCGAAAAAGGTGGACGAGGAAGCGCAATCGAAGATGGGCGGAATGTTAGGCGGCCTCGGATTGCCTCCCGGTCTGTTCTAAATCCCCAAAATGCCGGAGTTCGCCGAGCCGCTCGCCCGGCTCATTCAAGAGTGCAAACGTCTTCCTGGCATCGGCCAGAAGTCCGCCCAGCGTATCGCCTTTCATCTGCTGCGGTCGCCGCGCGAAGACGCCGAGCAACTGGCACAGGCGGTTCTCGATGTCAAAGACAAGCTTGGCATTTGCGCTGAGTGCAATAACATCAGCGACGGTGAACTGTGTCTCTACTGCCGCGACCCGCATCGCGATCATTTGAAAATCTGCGTTGTCGAGGAGCCGCACAATATCGTGCCCATAGAAACGACGCACGCTTTTCACGGTGTGTATCACGTCCTGTACGGCACAATTTCGCCCTTGCGCGGCATTGGCCCCGATCAGCTTCGCATCAAAGGACTGGTGGACCGGCTGCATGCCAACGAAATTGAAGAAATCATTCTTGCGACGAATCCTACCGTGGAAGGTGAAGCCACGGCGGTCTATTTGTCGCGATTACTGAAGCCTCTAGGACCCCGAGTGACCCGCATCGCGATGGGAGTCCCGGTCGGCAGCGACTTGGACTTTGCCGATGAAGTAACCATGTCAAGGTCGCTCGAAAATCGGCGCGAAATGTAAATTATGAACCCCGAACTTGACGTTTTTTTAAACGAAGCATTTCAGTTTGTGCAGCCCACCTCTCCCGATATTGGCCGAGTTGTTGTCGTGCCCGATTTTGAGGCAACCGCCAATCCGCAGGACCGTGACAAGCTCACCGACGAATTCACTCGCCTTCTTCGTGAGCAATCGCCCGATCCCGCAGCGGTCGTCTCGGCGGATGGCTTGGATATTCAGATGTCAAACAACTACGGCCTTCTTGCGAAGTACGTTCGGTCCATCACGCTCCACGGAGACCCGCCCGCCGAAGGATCATGGGTGGAAGTGGCTCCTCCGGGCAACTGGATCTAAACTAAAACTAGTGCTGGTTACCATTTCTTCCCAACCGGAGCGGCCCAAGTGGCTGCGGGCTCCGGCACCTGTGGGCGACAACTACCGCGAACTTAAAAACCTGGTCACACGCCTCAACTTGCACACCGTCTGCGAAAGCGCGGCCTGCCCGAACGTCGGCGAATGCTGGAACCGGCGCACCGCCACGTTCATGATTCTCGGCAACGTGTGTACCCGCCGTTGCGGCTTCTGCGCCGTGCAAAAGGGCGCGCCGCTGACCGTCGATTTCGATGAACCGCGCCGTGTGGCTGAAGCGTGCGCCACGCTTGGGCTTCGCTATGCCGTGATCACCAGCGTCAACCGAGACGATCGCAAGGACGGCGGCTCGGAACTCTTTGCGCTCACTATCGAAGCCATCCGCACTGCTATACCGGGCTGCAAGGTGGAAGTGCTGGTTCCCGATTTCCAAGGCTCGCGCGAGGCCATGAACATCGTCATGAACGCGCATCCCGACGTGCTCAACCACAATACCGAGACCGTGCCGCGTCTCTACCGTCAGGTCCGTTTAGGGGCACGTTATCACCGTTCGCTCGATATGCTGCGTTATGCCAAGCAGGTGCGGCCGCACATTCCCACCAAGTCGGGCCTGATGCTCGGCTTAGGTGAAACACAGTCCGAAGTGCTTAAAGTAATGCGCGACCTTCGCGATCATCACGTCGATATCGTGACGCTCGGCCAATACCTGCGCCCCTCTCAGAAGCACCTGCCGATTCTGCGTTACATTCCGCAACCGGAGTTCGACGAATATAAGCAAGCCGGCCGCGAAATGGGCTTCGCTCACGTCGAAGCCGGACCGCTCGTCCGCAGTTCCTATCACGCCGACGCCTCCGAAGAAAGCGCCACGGCGGTTCACGCGTGTTAAATTGCGACGATTACTTGATCGATGGCAATGGCTGTTCCAGCTTGCGACTTCGAACCCACACGTACGCAACTAAGGTCCAAATTGGAATGATAAGATTTGACCACGGACGTGTAGCAAAATCGATTCCCATGCTGGTTTGAATGGGTGCTGGCATAAACACGAGTATTATCAACCCAATCTCTGCGCCCCGGCGAATACTTGTATCCGCCTTCAATTTCAGTCTTCGCTGCTTTCCTGACCGGTAAGCCGACGCGCCGATTATTGCCATACTTCCGGCCACTACATTCTCCACGTCGAGCCAAGTTGACGAATGTACTATGGCTCCGATTGCGCCTAACGCTCCCATCACCATGACGGTAGTCGAGCCTATAAAAGAATTTTTCAACATAAAGAGTGGCGTGTCGTCAGGGTATCCCTCGTTTTAAAGCGGCAGCGTCAGTTTCGCTTCACATCCTTTTCCATCCGCTGCATTTTGCAACGTCACCGAACCGCTATGGGCCTCGGCGATTTGGCGGCTTAAAACAAGCCCAATCCCCGAGCCGCCGCGTTTTGTCGTGAAGAACGGCACGAACAGGTTCGCCGTGTTCGCTAGCCCGGGGCCTTCGTCGCGCACCAGAATCTCCACCGACGTGGCGCTGCGTTCGTGGCGGACCCAGACGCGTCCTTTGATCTCCAGCGATGCGTCCACGGCGTTACGAATCAGGTTGATCAGCACCTGTTCAAGCTGATCGGCGTCGCCCTGAATCGTCAGCGGCGGACACTCTTCGAAGAACACCGGCATGCGTGTTTCCAGGCTCGTCACACGGCGCAACAACACATTGACTTCCACCGGCGCAAAACGGGGCGGCGGCAGCTTGGCGAGCTTCGCATATGAGCTCATGAACCGGCTCAGCGATTCCGAACGGGTCGCGATTACGTTTAACCCGCGCTCCATATCGTCTTCCCAATCTTCCGGACGCGGCGACGTTCTCACCAGCAGCTCTAAACTCTGGGCGATTGATTTTATGGGCGTTAACGAATTATTCAACTCGTGACCGAGCACCCGCACCAGCCGCTGCCAGGCCTGCAGTTCCTCTTCCCGCAGCGGCCGTGTCAAATCGCTGATCACGAGCAATTGATGCGGCACGCCGCCTTCGCGAAACTGGTTGCGGCGGATTCCCCAGCGGCCCGTCGCGCCGGGAAAGGACCGCTGCACCGTCTGTTCCTTGTCGCCCACCAGGTATTCCGCCAACCCAAGAGACGTGGCGTCGCGGGCAAGCAGCCGCTCTCCTGGACTCGCCAGCAGCCGTTCACCCGCACGATTCACCAGCCGCAAAGCCTGTTGCGGATCGAAGGCAAACGCCGCTACTTCGATTTCCTCCATCACCTTGCGCAGCAGGGCCGTGGCTTCGAGCGCTCCCAACCGTTGATCGCGCAGCGTGTTGGACATGGCGTTGACCTGCTGCATCACTTCGCCCATCGCCTCTTCCGGATTGGTGACGCGCGCCCGGATGGAATAGTCGCCTTCCCGCATGGCTTCGAGCAGATTGGCCAGAGTACGCAACGGACTGGCAACGTGTTCGCGAGCGGCGAAGCAGAAGCCGAGCCAGACGGCGACCACCAGGACCCCGGCGGTCCATTGTTCCCTGCCCGAGTAGTTTCCGGTAAAGAGCAGAATTAAACACGTCACCACGGCGGGCAACCCGGCGGCGAGCGCCATCAAGAGCACCCGCCCATCGTGGGTTACTTTCATGCGCTTACATGCCGAGGCGCTGCAACCGGCGGTAGAGGGCGCTGCGGCTCAGCCCCAGAGCATCGGAGGTCTGGCTGACATTGCCGTTGTAGCGGGCCAGGGCCTTTTTTATGAGAAGCTCTTCCACTTGTTCCAGGCTCATGTCTTCCAGTTTGGAAGCGCCCGAAGCGCCGCCAGAGGAACGCAGGACCATGTCGGACGCTCGGATGCGGGCGCCCGCCGCCATCAACACGGCGCGTTCGACGACATGATTTAACTCGCGCACATTTCCCTGCCAGCTATTTTCCTGCATCGCTTGCAGTGCATTCCGGTCGAAACCGGTGATGGCCTTGCGATACCGTCGCGCATGCAGCCCGAGGAAGTACGCCGCCAGCGGCGCAATATCCTCGCGACGTTCGCGCAGCGGCGGCAGATGAATCTCAATAGTGTTCAGACGGAACAGTAGGTCTTCGCGGAAACGACCGCTAGCGACCTCTTCCGGCAAGCTGGCATTGGTGGCCGAAATCACCCGCACATCCACCTTCTTTGTCTTCGATGAACCGACCCGCTCCAGCTCCCCTGCTTCGAGAACGCGCAGCAGTTTTGCCTGGCCATTCATAGGGACGTTGGCAATCTCGTCCAGAAACAGCGTACCGCTGTCGGCCAGCTCGAAGCGTCCGGCGCGGTCCGTCTTCGCATCGGTGAACGCGCCCTTGACGTGACCGAACAGCTCGCTTTCAAAGACTCCTTCAGCCAGGCCGCCGGCGTTCACGGTGACCATTGGTTTATTCGAGCGGTTCGAGATGGCATGGACTGTTCGCGCCACCACCTCCTTGCCGGTGCCCGGCTCGCCGAGGATGAGCACGTTGGCGTCGGACGGTCCGACGCGAGAGATCAGCTCGACAATGGATCGCATGGCCGGCGACTCAGCGATCATGGCCGGAAGATTTTCACCCCGTAAAATCTGGTTTTCCGCTTCCAGGCGCTGACCACGGCGCAGTGCCTCGCTCAATTGAAGCTGCGTTTTTATGATGGTGATTAAGCGCTCGTTTTCCCAGGGCTTCTGAACGAAATCGCGCGCGCCGCGCCGCATGGCTTCCACCGCCAGATCGACACTGCTCCAGGCAGTCATGACAATTACGGGCAGCATCGAGTCGATGGCCTGGATGCGGGCCAGCAGATCGAGCCCCTCCTGGCCGGACGTTGTGTCCCGGGTGTAGTTCAGGTCGATGATGGCAGCGTCGTACTCGCGGTTCTCGATACATTGCAACGCCTGTTGCGGGGATTCGGCCGATTCGATCTTGTAGCCCTCGCGCTTCAGCAATAAACGCAAGGCTTCGAGCACATCGGGTTGATCGTCGGCGATCAGGATGCGCGTCGTATTCATATCGGCCTTCATTAGTTGGTTGTGATCCAACCGTCTTCTATGTTGATGATTCGATTCCCATATTCTGCATAGCGTTCGTTGTGAGTGACCTGCACGATGGTGACGCCCTCGTTGTTCAGGCGCTTGAAGAGTTCCATGATCTCCTTGCCCTGCGAGGAGTGGAGGTTGCCGGTGGGCTCGTCAGCGAGGATGAGCTTGGGGCTGGCGATCATGGCGCGGGCGATGGCGACGAGCTGCTGTTGGCCCCCGGAGAGTTGATTCGGAAACAGGTCCTTTTTGCCGACCATGTTGAAGCGGTCGAGCGTGTCGGCAACGATACTTTGACGCTCCGATTTTTTGATATTGCGGTAGGAAAGCGGGATGTCAAGGTTTTCGTAGACGGTCAACGAATCGAGCAGATGATAGCTCTGGAAGACGAAGCCCATGTGCTTTTTGTAGAGCTCTGAGCGGTCCTTTTGCTTCAGACGATGGATGGCGAAGTCGAAGAGGTTGTATTCGCCGGTCCAAGCGCTGTCGTGCATGCCGAGAATGTGGAGCAGGGTGGATTTCCCTGCCCCGGACGGTCCCATGATGGAGATGAAATCGCCTTCGTTGATATCGACGTTGACGCGGCGCAGGACATAGGTTTTATTGATGCCGTTGTCGAAGGCTTTTTCGATGTTGCGTAGAGTGATCATTGAAATGTGTGGCTATTCGTAGCGTAATGCAGAGAGCGGATCGATGCGAGTGGCGCGTATCGCCGGGGCGAGTGAGGCGGCGATGGCGACCGTCAGGATCAGGATGACGGCGGCGATGTAGGCGGTTAGATCGGTTGCCGTGATTCCGTAGAGCATGAACTTCAGGAAGGATGTGGCCCAGGTGGCTCCGAGGAGACCGACGGCAGTACCGATCACTGCAATAGTGAGGCACTCGCGGAGGATGAGCCAGAGGACGTTGGAGCTGGTGGCTCCGAGGGCGATGCGGACGCCGATTTCTTGTTTGCGCTGCTGGACTGAGTAGGCGAGGACGGCGTAGAGGCCGATGGCGGCTAATAGGATGGCTAACGCACTAAACGTTGTCAGTAGACCGAGGAGGAATTTTCGCGCGGCTAGGGATTGGCCTAGATATTCGCCGAGCGGTTTGACGTCGGTGAGCGGGATGTTTGCGTCGAGATTGTGAACGATGTGACGGAAATCCTGCATGGATGGACTGCCACGAAGGACGAGGCCGCTGGACGGGGGAGCGAACTGCTGGAAGCTGTAGTAGGCGTCCGCCTCGGGAGCTTCGCTTAAATCATCGAAGGTGACGTTTCCGACAACACCCACGACCGTGATCCAGCCGGAGGTTTGGCCGACGTTGTAGCGCTTGCCGATTGGATTTTCGTTGGGGAAAGCAATGTCCGCGAAGCGCTTGCTGATGACATTGACAATGGGCGCGCCCGCCGTGTCCTTTTCGTCGATGAAGCGGCCCGCCAGCAATGGAACTCCGAGAGCTTGCAGCGTTTGCGGGCTGACGCCGAAGTCATAGATCCGCATGCCTTCCGTGATGGAAGAGAGATGCTGTCCTTCGATACGAATCAGGCTACTGTTCATTGCATCGCTGAAAGGAAAGGTGGTGAGAAGCCCAGCGGCTTTCACTCCGGGCATCGCCGACACCCGCGACAGAAGTCGATTCCAGAAGGTGGTTCTCTGGGCGTTGCTCCGGTATCGAGTGTCGGGCAATGCTAAGCGAGCCGTCATGGCATGGTTCGGGTCGAACCCGGGGTCTACCGAGATCAATTTCGCGAAGCTGTGAATAAGAACACCGGCTCCAATGAGAAGAACCACCGAGAGGGCGATTTCGCCGCTTGTCAACAGCGTACGCAAGCGGTGTGTATTGTGGCTAGCCGTGCCCTTTGCTCCTTCTTTGAGTCCGGTATTTACATCGGTTTTGGAAGAGTAAAGCGCGGGCAGAAGACCGCTGAGGATGGCCGACAGCAACGCGGCGAAGACACAAAACGACAGCACGGGAAGATTCAGCTCCGGGGCCAAGGCGGCGGGCAGTCGATAAGGCGAGTAGTGGGCGATAAGCTGCAATCCGACAGCGGCGAGGATCACTCCGCACACGCCTCCGCCCACGGCCAGCAGGAGAGTTTCCGACAGCATGAGCCGGAGAATTTCGGCGCGGGTGGCGCCGAGCGCGAGGCGAACCGCTATCTCGCGGGTGCGGCCCGTGGCGCGACCGAGCAGAAGCCCGGAGAGATTCGCGCAGGCGATCAACAGCAACAGGATCACGGCTCCCAACAAGACCCAGAGCGCGGGACGCAGACTGCTCACCATGGTGTCTTGCAGCGGATGCAGGACGCATCCGTCGTGCCTCGCCATGGGATGCTGCGTGTCGATGTTCTTGAAGATGACCGCAGCTTCGGCTTGGGCCTGCTTCAGGGTGAATGCCGGTTTAACGCGGGCGATGGCCCCCAGCCAATGCTCGCCGTAGGTTCCGGACAACTGCTTGAAGTTTTCTCCCTGCCCGTGTTGCGGTACCGGCAGCCGTGGGCTTACCCAAATTTGATAACCGTCGGGATAATCCTGCTTCGGCGACAGCACGCCGACGATGCGGAAGAGCTTACCGCTCAGGGCGATGTCGCGTCCGACGATCTTCGGATCGGAGCCGAAGACGGAGCGCCAGACGGAATCGGCAATAACGGCAACACGGGTCTCTGTATTGGGCTTGTCGATTTTCGGCGAAATGAGACGGCCGCGCTCGGCTGTAGCACCAAGAACGTCGAAGAAGTTGGTCGTAACCACCATTCCTGCAAACTGCTGGGCCTCGGCTTGGGCGGTGAGAGTAAACGGTACGTTAGCGAATACGGCCAGGCCGGAGAGGGCTCTGGTTTGCTGTTGGTAATCGAGAAATTCGCCGGGCGAAAGGTCCACATGGCCCATTTGCGGCAGGGTGGCTTGAACGCTCACCAGTTGTTCGGCGTTTTTATAGGGCAGTCCACGAAGGAGCGAGGATTCGATGACGCTGAAGATGGCGGTGTTGGCTCCGATTCCGAGGGCTAGGGAGACTACTGCTACGGCGGTGAAGATGGGTTTGGCGCGGAGGGTGCGCCAAGCGAAGCTTAGGTCCTTCAGCATGGTTATTCGTACCTCAGAGCGGAGACGGGGTCGATGCGGGTAGCGCGTATCGCAGGTGCTAGTGAAGCGGCGATGGCGACGGTCAGGATCAGGATGACTGCCGCGATGTAGGCGGTTAGATCGGTTGCCGTGATTCCGTAGAGCATGGACTTCAGGAAGGATGTGGCCCAGGTGGCTCCGAGGAGACCGACGGCAGTACCGATCACTGCGATGGTGAGGCACTCGCGGAGGATGAGCCAGAGGACGTTGGAGCTGGTGGCTCCGAGGGCGATGCGGACGCCGATTTCTTGTTTGCGCTGCTGGACCGAGTAGGCGAGGACGGCGTAGAGGCCGATGGCGGCTAATAGAATGGCCAGGCTGCTGAAGGTGGTCAGTAGGCCGAGGAGGAATTTTCGCGCGGCTAGGGATTGGCCTAGATATTCGCCGAGCGGTTTGACGTCGGTGAGCGGGATGTTTGCGTCGAGATTGTGAACGACACGGCGGAGGTCCTGTACCGATGGATTGCCGCGCAGGACGAGGCCGCTGGAACGGGCGCCGATCTGCTGATAGCTGTAGTAGGCGTCTATTTCGGGTGTTTCGTCCAGGCTGTCGAAGGTGACGTTTCCCACGACGCCAACGACGGTGATCCAGCCCGAGACGGTGCCGCCATCGTACCGCTTGCCGATTGGGTTCTGGTGAGGAAAAGCGACGTCGGCGAAGCGTTTGCTGATAACGGCGACGATGGGCGAACTGACAGTGTCCTTTTCGTCGATTGTTCTGCCGGCTAGGAGGGGAACTTGCAGGGCCTTGAACGTATCGGGGCTGACTGCGAACTCAAAGACCTGCGTTCCGTCAATGATGGATTCAAGGTGGTGCCCTTCGATGCGGATCAGGCTACTATTTCTCAATCCGCTGAAGGGAAAACTTGTGAGCAGTCCGGCCGTTTTCACTCCTGGCATGGTGGATACCTTCGGAAGAAGCTGATTCCAGAAGGCGGTCACTTGGGCATTTGCGGCATAGCGCGTCTCGGGCAGCGATACGCGTGCGGTGATGGCATTGGAGGGATTGAAGCCAGGGTCTACCGAGATCAGTTTGGAGAAGCTGCGGATGAGGAGGCTGGCTCCGATGAGAAGCATCACCGAGATGGCTACTTCGCCGCCCACGAGCAGGCTACGGAGACGATGCGTGCGGTTACTGGCGGTGCCTTTCGAGCCTTCTTTGAGCCCGGTGTTGACGTCGGTTTGCGAGGAGTGAAGAGCAGGGATAAGTCCACTGAGCAGGGTTGACAGGAGCGTGGCGCAGAGGCAGAAGGCCAGGACGGGAAGGTCCAACTCGGGCGCAAGCGCGGCAGGCAGGTTGTAGGGCGAGTAGTAAGCGATAAGCTTCAGTCCTCCGGCGGCGAGGAGCACTCCAAGAATGCCTCCGCCGATGGCGAGCAGCAGACTTTCGGCCAGGGAAAGACGCATGATTTCGGCACGGGTTGCGCCGAGAGCGATGCGCACCGCGAATTCACGGGTTCGTCCTGTTGCGCGAGCAAGAAGGAGTCCGGCTAAGTTGGCGCAAGCGATCAGCAAGAGAAGAATAACGGCGGTGAGAAGAACCCATAAAGCCGGGCGGAGTTTTTGCACCATGGTGTCTTGCAATGGAACCAGAACGGCTTCATCGTGCTTGGCCATAACGTGTTGCGCGTTGATGTTTTTGAAGATGACCTTTGCTTCGGCTTGCGCTTGAGCCAGGGTATAGCTCGGCTTCACACGAGCAATGCTGCCGAGCCAATGATCGCCATACGTTTCGGATAATTTCTTAAGGTCCCCTCCTGTCCCCTGTTGCGGTACGGGCAAGCGCGGGCTGACCCAAATCTGGAATCCGTTGGGAAAGCCCTGCTTCGGAGGCAGGACGCCGACGACGCGGAATGAATTGCCATTCAGCGTCACGTCGCGACCGATGACGTTCGGGTTGGAGCCGAAGGCGGAGTGCCAGATGGCGTCGCTGATGACGGCGACGCGCATATCGGAATTGGGCCTATCTATGTTCGGGGAGATGAGGCGGCCCCGTTCCGCAGTGGCTCCGAGGACATCGAAGAAGTTGGCGGTGACCACCATTCCTTCGAACTGTTGCGCCTCGGCTTGGCCGGTGAGGGTGAACGATACATGGGTAAACGCAGCCACGCCGGAGAGTGTCGTGGTTTGCTTCTGATAGTCGAGGAACTCTCCGGGTGAGACATCCACGTGCCCCATTTGCGGGGTTGTTATTTGTACCTGGGCGAGTTGTCCGGCGTTTTTGTAGGGCAGGCCGCGAAGGAGCGAGGATTCGACGACGCTGAAGATGGCGGTGTTGGCTCCGATGCCTAATGCCAAAGAGAGTACGGCTATTGCGGCGAATAGCGGTTTGGCGCGGAGCGTGCGCCAGGCGAATTGGAGATCCTTGAGCATGGTTATTCGTACCTCAGGGCGGAGACGGGGTCGATGCGGGTGGCGCGGAGGGCTGGGGCTAATGAGGCGGCTATCGCGATGGCCAGGATGAGGATCGCTGCGGCGATGTAGGCGGTGAGGTCGGTTGTCGTGACTCCGTAGAGCATGGACTTTAGAAATGATGTGGCCCAGCTTGCTCCGAGGAGGCCCACGGCGGTGCCGAGGACCGCGATGGTGAGGCTTTCGCGCAGGATCATCCACAAGGCATTGGAAGGCGTAGCTCCGAGGGCGAGGCGGATTCCGATTTCCTGTTTGCGTTGCTGGACCGAGTAGGCGAGGACGGCGTAGAGTCCTATGGCGGCTAACAGGATGGCTAAGCCGGAGAAGGTGGTCAGCAATCCGAGTAGGAACTTGCGGGAGGCCAGAGATTGGCTGACGTAATCTCCGAGCGGTTTTACCTCGGTCAGCGGGATGTGGGAGTCGAGGTTGTGGACGGCGCGGCGAAGATCCTGTACCGATGGATTGCCGCGAAGAATGATTCCGCTGGAGGTAGTGGCGTCCTGTTGGTAGCTGTAATAGGCGTCCATTTCAGGCGCTTGGCTGAGTTGGTCGAAGGTGACGTTACCGACAACGCCGACAATCGTGACCCAGCCGGGAATGTGCGCGCCGTTGTAGCGCTTACCGATGGGATTTTGATGAGGAAAAGCAACATCCGCGAACCGTTTGCTGATGACCGCGACGAACGGCGCATGGGCGGTGTCCCTTTCATCGATAGAGCGGCCCGCGAGCAAGGGGATTTGCAGGGTCTTGAAGGCGTCCGGGCTGGCGGCGAACTCGTTTACCGGCAGTCCGCCCATCACGGCGGCGTAATGCAGCCCTTCGATGCGAATGAGGCTGGTACCCCACGATCCATAGAGCGGGAAGCTGCTCAGAAGACCCGTGGATTGGACTCCCGGGATGGCGGACGCTTTTGATAGAAGCTGCTTCCAGAAATTATTGATTGCGGCGTCCGTTTTGTAGCTCGCATCGGGCAATGACAAACGCGCGGTAAGGGCGTTGTGGGGGTTGAAGCCGGGATCGACCGCGATCAGTTTCTCGAAGCTGCGGATTAGCAAGCTCGCCGCGATAAGCAGCAGGACCGAGATGGCGATTTCGCCGCCCACAAGCAAGCTGCGCAAGCGATGAGCGCCGCGGCTGGCACTACCCTTTGCGCCCTCCTTCAGACCGGTGTTGACGTCGGTTTGCGAGGATTGAAGCGCGGGAATCAGCCCGCTCAGGAAGGCAGAACAGAGCGTGGCGAAGACGCAAAATGCCAGGACCGGAAGATTCAGTTCGGGCGCAAGCGCGGCGGGCAGGCGGAAGGTGGGGGAATGGGCGATCAGCTTCAGACTGCCGGCGGCGACCAAAACTCCGATGAGCCCTCCGCCGATCGCCAGCAGAAGACTTTCCGCTAACGAGAGGCGCATGATTTCGGCCTTGGTTGCGCCCAGCGCGAGGCGTACGGCGAATTCGCGGGTGCGGCCCGTGGCGCGGGCTAGAAGGAGTCCGGCGAGATTGGCGCAGGCGATCAAAAAGAGAAGAACGACGGCGGTAACAAGAACCCAAAGCGCGGGCCGGATTCGCTGCACCATGGTGTCTTGCAGCGGCTGCAAGAGGGGCAAATCGTATTTCGCCATCGGATGTTGCGCGCCGATGTTTTTGAAGATGACTCGTGCTTCGGCCTGGGCTTCGGGGAACGTCAGGCCCTGTTTCACGTGGGCCAGGGCGGTCAGGTAAATTTCGCCGTAGCTGTCTAAATAATTCTTCGGATCTCCGATCTCGCTCCGTTCGGGAGCGGCGTAGCGGGAGCTGATCCAGACCTGCGCGCCGTTCGGATAGTCTTGTTTCGGCGAGAGGATGCCAACGATGCGAAAGTCGATGCCGCTTAAAGTTATGTCGCGGCCCACGGCATGGGGATCGGAGCCGAAGACGGAGCGCCACAGAGAATCGCTGATGACGGCTGCGCGGATTCCGGCACCCGGCTTATCGATGCTGGGCGAGAGGAGGCGCCCACGCTCGGCGGCGGCGCCGAGAACATCGAAGTAGTTGGGCGTGACGGATTCGCCCCGTAATTTATAGGCTTGGTTTGCGCTCGTAAAGATCAGCGACTGGGACGCGAACGCCGCCAGACCGGAGAGCGTCTGCGCTTGTCTCCGATATTCGAGCCATTCCGGGGCGGACATGCTCGAAGCTTCCCACTTCGGGTTGGTGATGTCCACGCGGGCTAACCGATTTGCGTTTTTATAGGGCAGGCCGCGCAACAGCGAGGATTCGATGACGCTGAAGACCGCAGTGTTGGCTCCGATGCCGAGAGCTAGGGAGAGGACCGCGATAAAAGTGAATAGAGGCCGGGCGCGGAGAGTGCACCAGGCGAATTGCAGGTCTTTGCCCATAGTTATTCGTACCTTAAGGCGGTGACGGGGTCGATGCGGGTGGCGCGGAAGGCTGGGGCCAACGAGGCAGCTATCGCGATGGCCAGGATAAACGCAGCCGCCGCTATGTAGGCGGCGAGGTCGGTGGTTGTGACTCCGTAGAGCATGGAGTTCAAGAACGACGTGGCCCAAGTGGCTCCAACGAGGCCGACGACCGTGCCGATGACCGCGATGTTAAGGCTCTCGCGGAGGATGAGCCACAGGACGTTGGATCGGGTGGCTCCGAGCGCGAGGCGGATACCGATCTCCTGTTTGCGCTGCTGGACCGAGTAGGCAAGGATGGCATAGAGCCCGATGGCGGCCAACAGGATGGCTAAGCCGGAGAAGGTCGTCAATAGGCCGAGCAGGAATTTGCGGGCGGCGAGGGACTGGGCGAGATAGTCTCCCAAGGGCTTCACGTCGGTCAGCGGGATGTTGGCGTCGAGATGGCGGACCACTTGACGCAGTTGGCCGGCCGAGACGCCGAAGCCCGGTTGGGAGCGGATCAGAAGGCTCAGCGAGCTCCCGGGGGTCTGGGCGTAGGTGGTGTAGAAGTCCAGTTCCTCTTTTTCATTGAGCGCCTGATACTTCGCATCGCCGACCACTCCGATCACCGAGACGATGGTTTTTTTCGGCCACCAGAGGTCTTCCGCGTCCCATACGAAGCGCTTCCCGATGGGGTTCTGGTGAGGGAACACTTTCTCGGCGAACGCCTTGCTGATGACAACCACGGCGGGTGCTTTGGCGTTGTCCCGTTCGGTGAACAGGCGTCCTTGAATGAGGGGAACATGCAACGTTCGAAACGTGCCGGGGCCGGCGGTGTGATTTTCCGTAAACGGCGCCGGATGGCCGGGTCCGTAAGTCTGGCCTTCCACGGGCATATCGATTTCGCTGGCATGGCCCGACATAGGCAGATTCGTCAGCAATCCGGCCGATTGCACGCCGGGCAACGCATCGACTCTTTGCAGGAGATCGTGCCAGAAGTTGACCACTTGGGGGTCCTGGGGGTAGGTCGCGTGCGGGAGGAAAAGGCCCGCGGAAAAAACGTTTTGCGGAGCGAAGCCGGGATTGACATCGATCAGCTTGGAGAAGCTGCGGATGAGGAGGCCGGCTCCGATGAGGAGCATGACCGAGACGGCGATTTCGCCGCCCACCAAGAAGCGGCGCAGGCGATGGGCGCCGCCGCTGACGCTCCCTTTGGAGCCTTCTTTCAAGCTGGTGTTGACATTGACGCGCGCGGCATTGAGAGCCGGGAGGAGGCCGCTGATGAGCGCGGAAACCAGAGTCACTCCGGCGCAGAAGGCGAGCACAATCCAGTTGAGATCGGGCATGAGCGCGCCTGGCAGATTATAGGGCGAGTAAGCGGTGAGAAGGCGAATGCTGGCCGCGGCAAAGGCAATGCCCAGCGCGCCTCCGAAGACCGCCAGCAAGAGGCTTTCGGCAAGCAGCAGGCGCATCATTCCCCAGCGGGTTGCGCCGAGCGCCATGCGCAATGCAAGTTCGCGGGTGCGGCCGCTGGCGCGGGCGAGCAATAGCCCCGCTAAATTTGCGCAGGCGATCCCGAGCAGTAACACGACCGCTACCAGCAGGGTGAGGATGGCCGGGCGAACCTGGCCGACAATGATGTCCTGCAACGGGGTCAGGCCGGCATAGGAGTCTCGTTCATCGTCGGGGTGTTGCGCGGCGATGCCGGCGGCGATGGTCTTGAGCTCGGCGTCGGACTGCGCGATGGAGTAGCCGGGGCGCAATCGTCCGATCGCAGTCATCCAGTGAGCGCCGTATTGCTGCGCGATATTCGTCGGAAGCGGTCCTTCGCGAAACTCCGGCACGTCGATGCGGGGACTGATGAAGATTTCGCCGTTATTCGGATATTGCTGGTTGGGCTTCAGAACGCCGATGATGCGGAAGCTATGAGAATTCAGCGTGATGTCCTGGCCGACGATGTTGCGGTCGCCTCCGAAAAGGGAACGCCAGGTAGCGTCGCTCAAGACGGCGACGCGGGTCTCGGCGCCGGGTTTGTCGATGGCGGGCGAGAGGAGGCGGCCGAGCTCGGCCTTTGCTCCGAGGACGTCAAAGTAGTTGGTGGTGACCGAGACCGCTTTCAATGCCTTTGCATCGCCCCGGCCGGTGAGGGTATCGCCTACTTGCTCCACATAGGCAGCGAGGCCGGAGAGGGTTTTCGACTGATGCGAGTAATCGAAGTACTCTCCGGGAGAGAACGGGGCGACGTTGCAGCAGGGATTATAGATGCCGACTTGCACCAACCGGTCGGCATGCGGATAGGGCAAACCGCGCAGCAGCGAGGATTCGACGACGCTGAAGATGGCGGTGTTGGCTCCGATGCCGAGGGCGAGCGAGAGAATGGCGATTCCCGCGAAGAGGGGTCTGGCGCGGAGGGTGCGCCAGGCGAATTGTAGATCTTTCATCATAGTTATTCGTACCTGAGGGCAGTCACGGGATCGATGCGCGTGGCGCGGAGGGCCGGCGCGAGTGAGGCCGCGATGGCGATGGCCAGGATGAAGAGGGCCGCGGCGAAGTAGGCAGTGAGGTCGGTCGCGGTGACTCCGTAGAGCATGGACTTTAGAAACGAGGTGGCCCAAGTGGCTCCGGCGAGTCCAGCGGCGGTGCCGAGGATCGCGATGGCGAGGGAGTCGCGGAGGATAAGCCAGAGGACGTTGGAGCTGGGTGCCCCTAGGGCGATGCGGATGCCGATTTCCTGCTTGCGCTGCTGGACCGAGTAGGCGAGAACAGCGTAGAGGCCGATGGCGGCTAAGAGGATGGCGAGACCGGAGAAGGTGGTCAGTAGGCCGAGCAGGAACTTGCGGGCGGCGAGCGATTGGCCGAGGTAGTCGCCGAGGGGTTTGACGTCTGTGAGCGGAATGTTGGCGTCGAGGGTGTGAACGACCTGGCGGAGGTCAGCGACGGAAACGGTTGAGCCGGGCTTTGAGCGCAGCAGGAGGCCCAAGTTGTTCAGCGGCATCTGCGTATAGGGCAGATACAGGTCGAGGGCCGGTGATTCATCGAGAGAGAAATACTTGACGTTACCGACGACGCCCACCACCGTGAGAAACGTATTGTTTTGCCATTTGAAGCGCTTGCCGATAGGATCGTCATGAGGGAAGTATTTTTCGGCGAATTGCTTATTGATGAGCGCAACCGGGAGAGTCTTTGCATTGTCGCGTTCGGTAAATACGCGCCCCTGGATAAGCGGCACCTGTAACGTCTGAAAAGTTTGCGGACTGATGACGTGGAATTCCGCGTGGGGAGGCAGGTGGTTTCGACCGTAGGTCTGCCCCTCGATGAGAACGTCACCATCCATGCTTTCACGGGCCATGGGTAGATCGGAGAGCAGACCGGCCGATTGCACACCGGGCAGCGTATTCAGTCTCCCCAAGAGATCGTGCCAATAATTAACGACCTGCGGGTCTTGCGGATATCTGGTGTGCGGCAAGAAGAGATGGGCGGAAACGACGTTTTGCGGATTGAAACCGGGGTCGACGTTGATTAACTTCGAGAAGCTGTGGATGAGGAGGCTTGCTCCAATGAGAAGCATGACCGAAACGGCGATTTCGGTTCCGACGAGGAAGCGGCGCAGACGATGAGTACCGCCGCTGGCGCTCCCTTTAGAACCTTCTTTCAGGCTGGTGTTGAGGTTGACGCGAGCAGCGTTTAGGGCTGGCAGAAATCCGCTGAGGAGGGCGGAGAGGAACGTTACGCCAACACAGAACGCTAGAACGGGGAGGTTGAGGTCCGGGGCTAAGGCCGCCGGAAGATCGTAGGGCGAGTAATGCGTTAGAAGACGAATACTGGCCGCAGCAAAAGCGATTCCTAAAGCACCTCCAAAGATCGCCAGCAGCAGGCTTTCGGAGAGCATCAAGCGCATGATTTCCCAACGAGTGGCCCCTAAGGCAACGCGCACGGCGAGTTCACGGGTGCGGCCAGTGGCGCGGGCTAGCAGCAGTCCCGCTAAGTTCGCGCAGGCGATCAGGAGCAGCAATATGACAGCCACGAGCAAGGTCAGGATGGCGGGGCGAACATTTCCTACGATGACTTCTTGCAGCGGCTTCAGCCGGGCATAGAAGCCGCTGTCACCATCCGGGTGTTGAGCGGCGATGCTGGCCGAGATGGTTTTGACTTCAGCTTCGGCTTGCTGGATGGTGTAGTTAGGGCGCAAACGGCCAATGACCGGCATCCAGTGATTGCCGTATTCCATATCGATGTTTTTGGGGAGTGAGCCTTCCTGGTACTCCGGGACATCGACGCGGGGGCTGATGAAGATTTGGCCGTTGCTGGGGTATTGCTGCTGCGGCTGGAGCACTCCGACGATGCGAAAACTATGAGAGTTGAGCGTAATGTCCTGGCCGAGGATTTTGGGATCACCGCCGAAAAGGGAGCGCCAGGTGGCATCGCTTAATACGGCTACGCGGGTGTTGGCGCTTGGTTTGTCGATATTGGGCGTGATGAGACGGCCGATTTCGGGTTTGGCTCCGAGGACATCGAAATAGTTGGTTGTGACGGAGATTGTCTGGAGGTTTTTAGCATCGGCGTGGCCGGTGAGGGTTCCGGTTTGAACGGCGAAGGCAGCCAAGGCCGAGAGGGTCTTCGCCTCGTGCGAGTAGTCGTGATACTCGCCGGGCGAGAGCGGGGTGAAGACGCAGCAGGGCTGGTGAATGCCGAGATCCACTAGCTGATCGGCATGAAGATACGGCAAGCCGCGCAGCAGCGACGATTCGACGACGGAGAAGATCGCCGTATTGGCTCCGATGCCTAAGGCTAGCGATAGCACGGCCACGGCAGTGAAGACGGGCTTTGCGCGCAGGGTGCGCCAGGCGAAGTGGAAATCGGACCAGAACCGGTTCATATCACGCCGACTTCGGAGTTTTCTTCCACGACGCGTCCGTCGAAGAGGTGGATGGCGCGGTCGGAGTACTTGGCGTAGCGGGGATCGTGGGTGACCATGCAGATGGTCGAGCCGGCGCGGTGGAGTTCGCGGAGGAGGTCCATGACTTGCTCGCCGTTTTGGGAGTCTAGGTTTCCGGTGGGCTCGTCGGCCAGGAGGATGGACGGATCGCCTCCCAAGGCACGGGCAACGGCGACGCGCTGCTGCTGACCTCCGGAGAGTTGCGAGGGGTAGTGTTTGACGCGGTGGGACATACCGACGCGCTCCAGGGCTTCGTGGACCTTTTTGCGGCGCTCGACCGAGGCCATGCCGCGGTAGGTCAGCGGCAGTTCGACGTTCTCATAAACGTTGAGGTCGCCGATGAGGTTGAAGGCCTGGAAGATGAAGCCGATTTCGCGGTTGCGGATGCGGGCGCGCTCGGAGAGTTTCAATGTCTGGACCGGTTTACCATTCAGCGTGTAGGTTCCGGTGCTGGGGGAGTCGAGCAGGCCCAGGATGGCGAGCAGCGTGGACTTTCCGCAGCCGGAGGGGCCGGAGATGGAGACGTATTCTCCGCGTTTGATGTCCATGTGGATGCCGGCGAGGGCGTGGGTTTCGACCTCGTCGGTGGTGAAGACCTTGGTGACTGCGTCCAATTGAATCAGGGAATCGGGGGTGGTCATTTTATCGTTTTCTGCTCCTACATTTGTTGGTGTACGTTTTTGTTCCATGGTTAGTTCAGGCGAATACGGGGTTGGGAATCATTCTGCGACATGTCGGAAAGTATGACCTGGTCGCCGACTTTGAGGCCGCTGAGGATCTGGATGTTATTCACGGAGGCGGCGCCGAGTTTGACGTTCACGCGGGTAGCGTCCGGGGTGCCGGGGTCGAGCTTGAAGAGGCCTATGGTGGTGTCGGGTTCGCCCGAGACGGGGCGGCCGACGTAGACGACATCGGGGAGGCGCTCGATTTCGATGGTGCCGTCGACGCTGAGCTCGGGGCGGGCTCCCTGGGGCAACGCGCCGAGGAGGCTGACATCGACGGTGACAGTGCCGTTTTGAGCGGCGGGATCGATACGGATCACACGGCCGGGGATGAGGCCGTTGCGGGTGTCGATGCTGGCGTCCTGGCCGAGGCGGACATCCTTCATTTGGGTTTCGGCGATTTTGAGTTCGGCTTTGAGCTTTTTGGGGTCGGCGACTTTGGCGAGGATGGTGCCGGTGGTGACGCGCTGGCCGACTTCGACGTCCACTTCCTGGAGGACGCCATCGATACCGGCGCGGATGGTGAGTTGGTCGACCTGCTTGCGCTTGAGATCGTAGGCGGCGCGGTCGCGTTCGAGGCCGACCTGTTGGGAATCGATCTGGGCGCGGATGGAATCGTCGGCGATGGCGAGGCGTTGTTTTTGGAGACCGACGCGGTTGTCGAGTTCGGTGGCTTTGTCGACCGAGAGGCGGGATTCGAGATCGCTTTTGAGGTTGAGGCGGGTGAGTTCCATGTCGCGGTCGGCGGTGAGCTTGGCTTGGGTGTACTCGGATTCGAGTTCGGCGAGGGCGGCGCGCTGGTCGAGCTTGTCGCTTTCGAGTTTGACCTTGAGGTTGGCGAGGGTGGCTTCGTCCTGCTTGACCTGCCAGGAGGCGTTTTCCTCGGCGAGCTGCATGTCGGGGTTGCTGAGGACCATGATGACGTCGTTGGCTTGGATAGACTCGCTGCCGGCGCGGCGGACGATGTTTTCGACGCGGCAATCGACGGCGGCGGGAATCCAGTATATCTCCTGCGGAGTAAGGCGACCGAGGCCGCGCACATTGCGCTCCATGGGACCGCGCTTGACCGTGTCGATCCAGACGCTGCTGCGGTCGACGGAGGGAAGGGCCGGCTTGAGGTGACGCATGCCGAGCGAGACGCCGGTGAGGGCGATGAGACCGACGACGATCCATAGGATTCGTTTGATTTTGCGCCGTTGGGCGAATTCTTTACCGCGAGGGATGTCCATAAAACCTGCACTTTATAAGGCATGTGGGGGGCCATTGGCGCCTGAGTGTCTAAGTTATTGAAACTGTTACGGCAGTGGATTTGGTGCGTTGGCGCAAGTGTCCGATTTTGGGATTTGAGTGACCGGAAACGAACAGTTTTGCGGGTTAACGCGCGCTGTCTGGTTTCAAGAGCGTAGGTCTTTCTGGCGTTGTTCGAGTTCGAGGAGTTCGGCGTAGTCGAGGTCGCCTCCCCGTTCCTTGGGCTGGGGGAGATTGCCGACACCGGTGGGTCCGGCGTGCTGGCCGGGGGTTTGGGATTCCTTTTCGATGATTTGGAGCCAGGTGTGGAAGGTCATGCGCTGCATGCCGTGGCCGCCGCGTTCGTGGACCGAACAGAGGGGGCACCAGTGGCCGTTGCGTGTTGTTTCGCAGGTTTTGGGGTCGTGCAGGTTGGTCCAGGCATACTCGGGCGGGACGCCGTCGGGGAAATTGAGGCGGCGGTAAACCATTTTGGGCTCGAGTTGTTGTTTTTCGAGTTCTTCGAGAAGTTCTTCGTTGGTGGGGACGTAGTCGGTCTTGGTGACGCCATCGGTGATGGTGATTTCGACCCACTGTTCGGCGACGTCGAAGGTTTCTTTTTTGGGTTTTTTCGCCGGTGCGGCGGCGGCGGCGGTCTTCGGTGGTGCTGGTTGTTTGGCGGCGTGCTTTTCCCGGTCGAATTCCAGGCGCGCGTGACCCAGTTCGAGTTTGGCCTCGTCGCGGGCGAACTGGAGTTGCAGGGCTTCGACTTTCCGCTCGACGCGGCGCAGGGCTTCCATTTCGCTCAGGCGGGCTTTGCGGAGGTACTCCAGGTTCTTGAAGGCAGTGGAGAAGGTACGTTCGGCGGCGGTTTTGTAACGGAGAAAGCGGTGGTAGTTCATGTGGTCCTGATTGCTCCAGTCGAGGGGTTCCTTTTGCGCCAGACCGAGTTCCGTTTTCTGGAAGCTGCGGCGATTGCGGGCCATGAACCAGAAGGCGAGGGCGGCTTCGGCGACCAGGATGCGGCTGACCGGAGTTTGCGGGTTGTAGTCGTCGAACCAGTCGGCCTCGACTTCGCGCCAGGCGGCTTCGTCTTCACCGGGGAGAACGGGAGTGATGGCGCAGCAGCCGTGTTTGATTGCGTTGAAGCGGGGCTCGCGGGAATCCGGCATTTCGCTGGCGAGTATGGAGCAAGGCCGGTGCGGCGGGCGGGCGAAAATGTGCGGAAGTGATTGAGGGGATGAGGAATAAAGATTCAGGGAAATGCGTGAACGGCGGTTTTGGGGGTGCAAACTACGAAACGGAATTGGGTTCGTTTCACAACTTAGATTTAAGCATTAGTAAAATATTATTAAGTAAAAGTGGAATCTTCGCTATAGGTTTCGGGGCGAAGGCGGATGACTTGGCCGACGAGGGACGCCTTGGGCTAGTTCTCAATCTCAGGGTTGGCGGCGATAACACTCTCCGATAGTTCCCACAACTGGGGGAGGAGCGCCCTAACCTGTTTGCCGCGCTCCTGCAGATCGACGAAAGACGCGATTCCAAGGTCTCCAAGCAACTCCCAATACGGAGCGTCGAACTGGCGTTGTAGCGCGGCTGACACATCGGTGAAGAGCACTTTTCGGCACCGGGAATAGGTGGCGACTATCCAGAAGACGGCTTCTCGGTGAAGGCCGCGTTCGATCATTTCCCGGCTCCCGTCAATCGCGATCGGGCGGGCCACCTCGCTGATGTCTGACGCGAACGGGAACGGCGTCTTAATCACCCTCTTGGCCGTATCGAACACCTCCGTCAAGGCGGCGAGGTGGTGCACGACACGCGCACTGCTCATCTGGGCACACCCCAGCAACTCCAGAAGTTGTTCGTAGAAATCAAGTTCTCCGTAGTTCGCCAGAAGGTCGCGAGCCGCGACGTACCGCCGCCGCACCGTGGGGTTCCGCAGGCCCGCCACGAGCAGCACATGCGTGGTAACGCCGGTCGGGAAAAGCCAGCCGATAACCTGATCGTGAACCGGGTGGGAGGTGTTCATGGCGGCGAGTTGTTCCAGAATCCTACTCCGTGCGTGGTTGCAGCGCCGACGGACCCACTCACGTTTGGCGAAGTCCCGCGAAACCGATTTCTGAAGCGCGGTCAAATGTCCGGAGGGGTCGAGGATGATGCTCGGCGTTCTGAACCCACCGGCCAGATGGTAGTGGCCCAGGACTTGTTCGGGTGACCGTAGCTGGCTAAGAGATAGGCAAGTGACTTCGAGCAGCACGCCTCGATAGACGAACTTGCCGCCTTTGGTTACTGGGTTGCTGCCGGTGAATACCACATTGAGATCCAGATCCGATGTTGGAGGAAGCACGGCATTGTCGGGCAGCGCATTTGTTGAACCAGCAAAGTAGACGCCATGAAAACCCGGTAGTCTGCCGGCTTCTTCGATCGCCCAGTGGCGAGCAACGCTTTTGGCTTGGTGGATGAGCATAGGCAGCTAATTGAACACCACGAATGCCCGAAGGCGCGGGCGAGGTCGTGGCGCGCTCCGTCGAGGCGGATGAGGCCGTCTTCGTGCTTTACGTTTTGGGCGCGAATTTCGGTAATGGACTGGTGATAGGCGAGAATGAGGCGGTGATTGGGGGAAATTTCGACAGGGCGGGCTGTCATGAAGGATTGATTTTAGCGTAAGGGGGGGATTTAACGAGGAGTCAGGAGGATGTAATACTGATATTGGTACTGTGATCGGGCATGGAATGGAGGATCCGTTATGACGGGAATTGACTGGTCCGACTGTTCGATCGTGGAAACCGATCCTGAGAAGATGGGTGGGTTGCCTACCGTTCGGGATTGGCGCATCACTGCCGATAGTCTGATTGAGAATCACGACGACGGCCTTTCTGCTGAAGAGATTGCAGCGATGTTTGAATTGCCCGTCGACGATGTACGTGCGATCTTAGCGTACGCAAAGCAGACCCGGCCTAGTGCGCATCTTGTTCGATAAGAATGTGCCCGCCCCCCTTCGGCGCTTTCTAGCTGGACATCATGTAGAAACTGCCGCCAAGCGTGGATGGGAACGCCTCAAGAACGGTGTTTTATTGAAGACGACGGAAGATGCTGGTTTCATGTGCTGGTAACGGCGGATCAGAACATTCGTTATCAACAAAATCTTTCCAGTCGCAAAAATCTTTCCAGTCGCAAGATTGCCCTGGTCGTGCTCGGGTCAAATCGATGGTCGCTCGTCAAGCCCAATATCGCTGCGATTGCGTCGGCAGTGAATTCGGCGCGACCGGGAAGCTACTGTTTTATTGAAATCCCTGTAAAACCTTAAGCTGCTCTTGCGCTTTCAACCGAACTCGTCCGCAAGGACGTTTTCGACGGATTTGCACATGTACTTGACGGTGGCGAGCGAGGTATGGACAACGCGGCGGGCGCGGCGATATTTTCGGCCAGGCTGTCATGGAGGATTGATTTTAGCGTAAGGAGGATTCGGAGCAGCGCGGCGTTCGGTATTGTATTGGTTGTCAGCAAAGAAGTCATGCGCACCCTTTTTCTCGTGGCCCTTAGTGTGTCTGTGCTGGGAGCGGAATCGCTTGCGGTGCAGGTCATCGGCGTGACTCCGCAACAGGCGATCTTGTCCATCGACGGCGACGGCGCGGCATGCAAGGTGCAAGCCTACGAAGACGCCGGGATGACAAAGCCGGTTCATGACGTCGATGAATCGCTGTTTCCCGGCTCGAGCAAGTGCGATCGGGCGGGCAGTGTGGTCAGCGGACATCGGTACACGTTTGTGCTGGGCTTTCGTGGGACGGAAACGGCATCGAATGGCGACATCTATTCGCGGTCACTGCAAGCGGATACGAAGCATTATTACCGGGTGACGCTGGCCAGCGGGGCAACGGCGACGGGCAGTTTCACCACTGCCGACCCACCGCTGGGGAACAGCGCGCCGGACTACATCCCGTACAATGCGGCTGCCTTTGGGCACTATGGGTGGCCTACGCAGCATTTCGCGACGATTCCCACGGGCGAGGTCTCGATCGATCCGTTGACGGGCTTACAGCTTACGCGCCTTACCGGTCCGGGGATGAGCAATTATACGCTGGACCACACGACCGCGGTACCGGCGGCGGATTATTCGGGCGGGAAGTGGGCGCTGGGGTGTCTGGCGGGTAACGGCCGGTTTCCGACCGCTTCGCAGGGGTCGAAGTATTGCAGTTATACGGGCCCGGGAGGACAGAAGAACGCTCTTTTTCTGGAATTCGACTACACGAGCGAGGATGACGCGACGGCGGCGAATAATGGTCCGAATCTGCCGGGAGTGATGCGGTTTGCGCCGAGCGGTTTTACGCTTGCCACCAATGGGTACGGCGATACGGTGACGGCTTGCCTGACCTATGACGGAATGACGTGCGGGGACGCCAAAGCGCCTTATCTGAAGATTCCGTACACGGCCAGGAATACGAACATGAGCACTCCCACGGCGGGGAATGTTCCGAACCTGGCGGATTGGGGATCGCCCGACCTGAACTCTATCGCGGCGGGACATGGCACAGCGCCGTATTCCGGAGCAGTGCAGATCAACGGCACGCGCATAACGATCACCAGTGGCGATCATCTGCCCACTTCGATTATCAAGCCGGGCATGAACTTGCAGTTTTACGAGTCGAACTACACGAACTACCACAACTACATCATTCGGAGCGTTCAGGATGAGCATCACTTCACGCTAACGACTCCGGTGACGCACGCCTACACCAAACCGCACTACACGCTGGCGTTGTTCGGGATGTTGATCTGGAAGAATCCGGGCGAGGCGGGCGCGGTGCATATCGGCTCGATGGGGATTAGCGCTTACCGCGACCGGTTGTTCACGGGCGCAAACGAAGCTTCGGAGTATGGCGATATGTGCTACTCCGAGATGCAGGCGGCGGACAACGAAGGGCACCGGAATACGGCGAAGGTGTGTTCGGCGGGCGCGGCGAAGTTCCTGTGGTTCCCTTCCAACAATGAGATTCGCGTGTACGATCTGTCGGGCAGTTCCACGGGACGGCACTATGACGGCGAGCACATCGGCACGTGCACTTATGACAACAGCTACGCGGGAGTCAGCGCCTTGTCCGGGGGGCAGCCGAATCCGCATTATCACTGTACGTATCCGCGATCGGGAAAGGCGGTGTTGCAGGAGATTGAAGCAGCGGCTCCGAAAGCGGACGTGGGTTACTGGCTGGGCAATGGGGATTCGCTGACGGACCGGGATCAAGGAACGGGCGGCCCTTACTATCTGTTCAATGCGGTGAACGGGTCGGCGCAAAACGTGGCGTATTGGACGTTTGAGATCGATACGCGGCAGCCGTCGGGCAGTGGTTCGCGCGTGGCGAATGCCAGTAATTCTTTCGATACGTATCCGCTGCGGTTTTCCGTGACGCACGACGGGAGCGGCCCTTATGACGATGGTACGGGCGGGCACCAGAGCGTGCATGACAGCGTTCCGTTCGGTATGAATCTGGCGACGCGGCCGATGGTGGGCGAGTACACGATGCAGGTGACGAAAGTGAACGGGGACGGGACCGGCACCGCCGTGCCGAAGAGCCATCTGGAGAGCTGCGCGGCGGCGGGGGTGACGAATCCTATTGCCAAGGCGATGATTCCGGAGGACAAGGACTGCTACGAGGCGGACGTGGCGACGGAGCCGGTGAACGAGTTTCCGCCGACGGGTGCTTGGAATGGGCGGTACGCGCATGGCGATCTGACACCGTTTGCCAAGCCGGGGTACGCGGGCAGCCGGCCGGGGCCGTGGGCGCATAACTCCAAGAGTTGCCCGGGCGGCGCGGGCGACAACAGCACCGAGCATTGCTGGAGTCATTTGGTGGATGCGGCGGAAGGCGATTGGCTCCAAGTGGGCATGCGGGATAGCAAGTTCAGCTACAGCAGCCAAGACAATGGGGGGAGCTATTTTTACAACTACGGCGAAATCGACGCGATCGGCAAGAAGACCGTTCGGGATGGGACGATTCATCTGGTTTTGATCCGTAACCCGAAGGACATGTTTGGCCGGGCCGATGCCAATGGCAAGAGCAAGCTGATCGATATTCCGAACGGATTCCTGCTGCAGGAAACAACGCCCTCGGTGACCGACATGATGTTCGCGATGGGAAAGCAGCGCACGATCGCTACGCCGTTCTATGCGAATAAGCTGACGGGCGCGCATGGCATCGAGTGGACGGACGCGAGGGGCAATGACGTTTACGTGGAGGCGGGCGTCTCGGATAATCAGGCGCCGGGCATGGGGACTTGCTGTACGGGACATGGCGTGCGTATCGGCAAATTTCCCGAGGATCTGTCCAAGGACTTCAATTTCTCGCAACAGACCATCTATCCGTTCGACGAGACGTTGAAGACGGGAAAGAAGCCGGGCGACGACTATGCGTGGCTGGGGATGGCGGCGGTGGATGAGCTGGCCTTTCAGCAAGAGCATCCGGGTGGAGGAACGTATGCGGCGCCGCCGAGCGAGTCCCGTTGGGCGCTGGATGGGAGCCCTTATGCGGGAGCGAGCGGATTCGCCGGGGAACTATGGGGGCACAAGTACACGCTGGTTGCGGGGCAGACCAGCACGTATCTGATTGCTCCGGCCACGGACAACGCCTCCGGCAAGTACAACATGGTTCCGGAGCCGAAGCGGCGGGCGACCCACGCATGGGCGGGGCCGTATCTGCTGCGGAATATCAGCGGGCCAAAATCGCGGATTTCCGATGCCACACCGTTTAGTTATTGTTATGCGGATCTGGCGAATGAGTGTGTTACCGGGTCGCAGGCGGGGAACAATTACGTGAGTGTTCCGGCGGCGGATGTGTCGCGGGGTTGCGTGGTCGATTTTCTGACATTGACGCCCTGCATGACGCCAGCCGCGCCGCACATGGCGTATGGATATCAGTTCGACATCTCGCATTTCGACAAATACGCGACGCACTGGCGGCGGTTATCGATGATTTACAACGGGCCGGGCCGGGAGAACAATTACTGGAATTTGATTGGCGATCCGGCGGGTGATTATGCGTACGGCGTCGGGCAGGATATGCAGGGGTATCGCACCGATCTTTTTGCGATTAAGCTGCCGCCGTGGCCGAAGGAGGATGGCGTGGCGCGGAATACGTTCGTGCCGGTGGCGGTGAAGGTGGAAGGCGTTCCCGGCAGCAGCGTGAGGGTGCGATGGGGCTATGCGGAGTATGGGGTCGATAGCGACGGAAAGCCGCTTTACTGTAGCGCGGAACGGCAGGAGGATTGTTCGACGGTGATTCCTAAGGCGAGTCCGCAGGATCCTTATTCGTGGTTGTCGGAGAGCGCAGGCCAGGCGTGGGAGGAGTGCTCGAAGGGATGCACGGTGAATGTGCCGGCGGTGTCGGGCCGGGTTGTTTATTATGTTGTCGATCGTAAGACGGATGGCGGGGTGAAGAGTTCGGGTTTGCGGGTTGCTGCGGTGAAGTGAGTGGGGGCGATCAGGGTGCGGCTCGTGGAGGCTGATCATGTCGCTAGTCTTCGCGTTAAAAAACTTGCGGCGCGATTCGGTGACGCTTCTCAAACTTAAAGCCAAACCCTGGCCTGGCCCGCCGGACTGCCTGTATCATCATCCATGGTGAGCAAATGAAGTTCACATTACGCCGCAAGCCTATTGCTTGGAGCGCTGTCTTGATGGCGTGTCTTCTTCCTTTCGGCACAGGCGCCCTGGCAGACAAAGACGATTCCCCGAGCGTCCAGGTGTTGCCGAACACGGGGCAGCTCATTACGCCGCTAGCGCCGCAGGGAGCGCGATTTGAGGGGCTGAATCCGGGGCTGCCCGACTTTCCGGATTACCTGGCGGGGCAAGCAGTGACGACGGAGGAGAGTCCCGACCACAAGACGTTATTGATTCTGACTTCGGGATATAACATTCTGCGAGCTTCCTCGGGACCGGACAAGGGCAAGAAACTGAAGGCCGATTCGAACGAGTACGTGTTTGTGTACGACATCGCAGGCCCGTTGCCGCGCCAAAAGCAGGTGCTGCAAGTGCCGAATACGTACGATGGCATGGTCTTCGATCCGGGCGGCAGATCGTTTTATGTGGCCGGCGGCGATGACGACAACGTTCATATCTACTCTCTCGGTCAGGAGGGACGGTGGGCGGAGGACGCGGGCAGTCCAGTAGCGCTGGGGCACAAGACGGGCGTGGGAATTGGCGTGAAGCCCGAGGCCGCCGGGTTGGCGATTACGCAAGCGGGGACCAAGTTGGTGGTGGCGGATTACTATAACGACTCGGTCAGCGTTCTGGCGAAGGCGGGAGAGCAGTGGACGAAGTCGGCGGAGCTCGATCTGCGGCCGGGGAAGATCGATCCGGCGCAATCGGGGGTTCCGGGGGGAGAATATCCGCTGTGGGTGGCGATCAAGGGCGACAGCACGGCTTATATCTCCAGCATTCGCGATCGTGAAATCGATGTCGTGAGCCTGGGGGAGACGCCGCACGTGGTCAAGCGCATCAAGGTGAAAGGCCAGCCGAACAGGATGACGCTGAATTCCGCCGGGACCGTGCTTTATGTTGCCGAGGATGAGACGGATTCCCTCGCCGTGATCGATGCAGATTCGAACTCGCTGGTACGGGAAGTTCCGGTGGGGACGCCGGCGGGGCTCTTGCCTAGCTCCCGCGCCAAGTACACGGGAAATAACACTAATAGCGTGACGGCAACACCGGATGGGAAATATCTATATGTGACAAACGGAAATTCCAATGATATTGCCGTGGTCGATGTTAGTAAGTTGGCGGCCGGAGGGAGTCCGGTGGCGGGGCTGATTCCCACTGGATGGTATCCGAATTCAATCAGCTTCAGCGCCGATGGAAAACGCGTGTATGTTGTGAACGGGAAGTCGCCGACGGGCCCGAACCCGGGTTTTTGCCACGCCCTGACACCAAAGCAGGAGGCAGATTGCCGGGGATCGAACGAATACGGCCTGCAGTTGTTAAAAGCCGGTTTCCAGAGCTTTCCTAAGCCGACGCTGAGTCAATTAAGCGCGCTTACACAGCAGGTTTCTTTAAATAATCATTTCACGCGCAAGATTAGCTCCGCGGACGAGGCGAAAATGGCCGAGGTACGGAGCAAGATCAAGCATGTGATTTACATTATTAAAGAGAACCGGACTTATGACGAGGTACTGGGTGACTTAGACGAGGGAAATGGCGATCCGGAGCTTACGGAGTTCGGCACTTCGATTACTCCGAACTTACATCGCTTGGCGGGAGATTTCGTCGATCTGGATAACTTCTACGATTCAAGCGAAGTAAGTTTCGGCGGCTGGGCGTGGTCGACTTCGGCGCGGGCTCCCGATGTGGTGGAGAAAGAAGTGACGGTGAACTACGCGAGTCGCGGCCTTTCCTACGAGACGGAAGGAACAAACCGGGATGTAAACGTGGCCTACGGGACTCTGGCGGAGCGGAGGAAGGCCAATCCACTCACACCGGATGATCCGGACATGCTTCCCGGAAAGACCGACGTAGCGGCTCCGGACGGGCCGGATGATGACGAAAATGAGGGCTATTTGTGGAACCAGGCGCTGCGGGCGAAGTTATCGGTTCGTAACTATGGTTTCTTTATCGACTTAGCGCGGTACGGATTAAAAGGGGCGCAGGCCGCGTTGCGGATTCCTGAAGTAACCGATCCGGCGGCGACACAGACAACGGTTGCTTATTCGTCCGATGCCGCGCTTCGCCCTTATACCGATCCGTACTTCCGGGGTTTCGACAATGCGTTTCCGGATTACTACCGGTTCAAAGAGTGGGAGCGGGAGTTCGATACCCAATACGCGCAGGGCGGGTTACCGCAACTTAGTCTGGTCCGCCTGATGCATGACCATACGGGGGACTTTGGCGCCGCGATCCAAGGCGTGAACACGGTGGAGCTGCAAGAGGCGGACAACGATTACGCGGTGGGGTTACTGGTCCAGAAGATCGCGCAGAGCCGGTATAAGGACGACACGTTAGTCTTCGTCATTGAAGACGATTCGCAAGATGGCGGAGATCATGTGGATTCGCATCGCAGCGTGGCCTTCATCGCGGGCCCGTATGTGAAGCACCATGCCGTGGTATCGACGGCGTACAACACGATCGCGTTTGTCCGGACGATGGAGGAGGTTTTGGGGCTGAAGCCGCTGAACCTGAACGATTCGATTGCGGCACCGATGGCCGATGTCTTCGACCTGTCGCGGAAGACATGGAGCTTCACGGCGCGTCCGTCGGCTCTGCTTTACAATACGCAGCTTCCGCTGCCGAAGGCGGCCGCGGGGTTGCGGGTTCCGAAGTCCGCGCACGACGCGGATTATTGGGCGGCGGCCACGAAGGGCATGGATTTTTCGGTGGAAGACCGGATCGATTTTAATCTTTATAATCACATTCTGTGGCGGGGGATCATGGGCGATAAGCCTTATCCGGAGACGCCCAGCGGACTGGATTTGCGGCGGAACCGGGGTGAGCTGCTGTTGCGGTATCGGGGCGCCGGCAAATCAGAGGGCGTCGCCCTTCGCCGCTTGCCCCCGGAGTAGGAACGTCTTCGGGTAGGATCCCTGACCGCATATCTTGAACGAACCGAAATCCTTGTACCAGTCACTCTCGGGCACTTCCGGTCTAGTTTCGATCCAGAGACGGAGCTGATTGAGATCGCCGACGCTGATTGCCCGATCGCGCAGTCTGTCAATCAGATGCTGCCTGACGCCTTCGGGTAAATTTTCCCATCGCTCGATCTTTGGCATCAGCCGCCGAAGATCATTTGGCCCAATCGATTTCCGAGATCCTTTGCCGTGGCCGGGTCATCCTCATTGCGGAAGCGTTCAGCCAAATCGAAAAACTCCCGCTGTTTTCGCTTTTCGGCTTCGATTCCGTTCTCGATCAGTTCCAGCAGCATGCGGTTGGCGCTGAGCCTTCGGGTCTTCGCCATAGTACGCACTTGCGCCGCTAGCTCGGATGGCAAGCTGATGCTTTGGCGCACCGTTTGCTCAGTCGTCCTCATGTCACCAGTATGCACCAAAAAGGTGCATGCTGGAACCTATAGATTAGTGGGCGGCAGTGTAGGTTTCGGGGAGGGCGCGGACGATTTGGACGGTTTCGAGGCTGAGGCGGATGACTTGGCCGACGAGGCGGAGGATGTATTCGGGGTCGTCGGGGCGGTTGGGGTCGGAGCGGATGCCGGAGCGGGGGTCTTCGGTGATGCGGTATTGGTCGATGACCCATTCGAGGGCGGAGCGGTTGCCGAGGCGGTAGTCGAAGACTTCGGGCGGGATGTTGGCGAGCGTGAGGGCGTCGTTGATTTTGAGGGAGCGCTTATCTTTGGAGAGGCGCATGCGCTCGACGTGGTGGGTGAAGGGGACGGCGGGGTTTTCGAGGTAGTCGAGCTTGTCCCAGGGTTGTAGCTGCTCGTAGTGGACGTGGAGGTCGGCCAGGCGCTGGCCGGCTTCGGCGAAGGCGTGGAAATCCGGGGCGAAGGGGATGCGGGGGAGTTCGCGGCGGAGGTTTTCCGCGAATTTTTCACGGTAGCCGGGGTGGTGCAGGACGGCGTAGATGTAGTGGAAGATGTTCCATTTGGTGATGGATGGGTCGTTGTAGTGGGCGCGGAATTGGGTGAGGGCGGCGTCGGTGATGTTTTCGGTTTGGTTGGTGCCGTCGGGGTTGTAGGTATAGTAGGGGAAACATTGGGAACCGCCCTGCGGCAAGAAGTCACAAATTTTATCGGTGGTTAACGCGAACATCGGCCAATCGGATCCGATCTTCAGCCAGATCACACGATTCTGAACTGCTGAGTCTGGACCTTGGAAGATACGATTCCACATTGCCGGCCTGTGGATGATTACTGGGTCTAAATAGACGAACTTGTTAGTAAATGGACGGTAGGCGGCCTCATTGATGCGGCCCGGAACAAATTCAAGGCGAACGGAGTTTTTTAAGCTTTGCTTTAAGCTGCTACTCCACTTTATTTGATCGTATTGAATAAAATCGTCGATGCTCGAAGGTCTTCCCGCTCGTATATAACGATCCACTTCAGAGTTATAGTTCTCAACAAACTGCGTAATTCGAGTGAAGAGTTGCTTGGCGCTGAAATTATAAACGGTTTCATCTCGAGATGAGATTAGACCATTCGAATGCTTGCTGAAGACGGACGTAATAGCAGCCATTCCAGAAAAGTTGGCTGCATGTTCAGGTACAATCCACTCGCTGGAGCTCTCAGGGTTGAGTTCTCGCCATTCAATCCGATCTTCGCGCAACCAGGCAAGCTTCTCTTCTTTGCGCCAGAACTCCGGAACGCGATGATAGCGGAGGCGGCGAGAATTTTTGCTTCTGTTAACAGCGACAGTAATTCCTACTCCGTCGGGAATCCCAAATACGTTGTGCGTCGTTCCACTAAGCTTTGGGTTGTCCAAAGTGTCGCCATGCAGATCTATGTGATCGACGTGCGTAAAATCCTCTAAGAGGTGCTTGCGCATACCGTCGAAAGACTTACGGCTGATAAACCTGTTGTTTGTGACGAAACAAACGATTCCTTCACGAGCATTCAACCGATCTGCCGCCCACCGAAAAAATTTTACGTACATGTTCTGAAGTGGGTTCTTGTTAGTTGCTATTGAATCGCCGGAATAAGTTTCATTGACGCGGTTATCGATGACGGGATATTTTCGGTTTTTGTTGTTGTCGTTCTCGTTACGCTGACGAGAGTTGTAGGGCGGGTTACCGATAATCACATTGATTTTCGCGTGCTGTTCGCGGTCGACGCGCTCGGTGTTGCGCTCGCTGAACATGGGGAGTTGGCGGCCTTCCGCGAGCTCCAGCGTGTCCACGAAGCAGAGGCCTTCGAAGGGCTCGTATTGGCCTGTCAGTTCGAGATAGGCGTGCTCGATATTCAATGCCGCGATGTAGTAGGGCATGAGCATGACTTCGTTGGCGAAGAGTTGTTCGCGGTACATGCGGGCGAGGTCGCGGCGGGGCATGCGGCGCATGAGATGGACGATGAAGTTTCCGGTTCCGGTGCAGGGGTCGAGGATTTGGACTTCGGGCGAGGTGAGCAAGAGGCCGAATTCGTCGCGGAGGGCGTTTTCGACGGCTTTGCACATGTACTCGACGATGGCGGGCGGGGTGTAGACGATGCCGTGGGTGTCGGCGACTTTAACGGAGTAGCCACGGAAGAAACGCTCATAGATGTTGTTGAGGAATTCCTGTTTGGCGGTGAAGTCGTTGATGTCGCGGGCGGCGCGTTCGATGGCGGCGTAGAAGGGATCGAGGGCGCGCAGGTATTCGTCGCGGCTGAAGCTGTGGGTGAGCAGGGCTGCGATGACGCGCTCGACTTCGAGGGCGATGGCATTGCGGCGGGTGAACTCGGGATTGTCGAAGACGGTGCGGAAGAGACGTTCGGTCAGGAGGTGCTGGATGAGCATCTCGTCGACGGCTTCGCGGCGGATGTTGGGGTTGAGGGAGAGCTGGCAGAGGGCGAAGAAGGTGGCGAAGGCGGATTGGAAGTCTTTGTTCGAACTATGCGCAGCGGCGATTTTTTCGGCGAGGCCGCGGGCGAGTTCGGGGACGCGCTCAGAGAATTCTTTGACGGCGCGGTCGAGTTCGAGGATGTTGGGCTTGGCGAAGCTATAGAAGCGGGCGAGGAGGTCAGAGAGTTGGCGGGTGTCGGCGAGATCGCCGGTGAAGACGCGGTCACCGTTTTGGTAGAGAACCGCGCGCTGGGTGTCCTCAAAAATGGTGTTGTCGAGGGGATAGCGGCTGCGGATTTTCTTTTCGATTTCGCGGTCGAGGTTGTCGTGGGAGTCCTTGGCTTCCCAGTAGCCACGGGGAATGGTGAGGGCGTCGCGGAGGGCTCCGTCGAGGCGGATGGAGTTGCCGCCGGAGGTTGTGGTGGTCCATTCGGGGATGAGGGTCCAGTTGTGGAGGCGGGCGGAATCGGCGAGCAGGACCTGGAAAGCGTGGCGGAGGCCGCCTTCGTGTTTTACATTTTGAGCGCGGATTTCCGTAATGGACTGGTGATAGGCGCGAATGAGGCGATGAGACGGTGGAATTTCGACAGGGCGGGCTGTCATGAAGAGATGATTTTAGCGTAAGGGCGCGGATGCCCGGATTTTAGACGCCGTGGAAGATTTCGGCGATGGTGAGGGTGATGGGGCCGGCGGTGAGTTCTTGCTGCATTTTGCGGGGCTTGTCATCGGCGGGCGTGGAGACCGATACGGCCGCTCGGAGCAAAGTCGCTGCGAGAAGCCCTATGGGTCTAGATTCCCACAGGGAGCGGGTTTCGGGGTCGATAATCCAGCAGTGGGGGACGCCCCAGGCGTGGTATTTCTTGCACTTGGTGGCTAAGGTGCGGAGGCGGTCCGGCGGGGACATGACCTCCACGCAAAGAAAGACGGGTTGGTGAGGGCCGGGGTAGCGGCCCTCGATGGGGTCGGATAGGTCCTCGACAGCGACATATATTCACACGTCGGCTTATCGCCACCGTCCACAAAACGGGCGATGTACTCTTCTACCGATATTTCGGGAGCAAGAGGCGTGGAGAGTGCAGTAGCCATCGTTCAGTTCACCTTTTCTTAGTTCTATTTTATGCGTTGGAGGGTGTGGGGGAGTTGCGGAGGAAGTTCTTGTCTGCGGCGGTCGAGGAGGTGGAGGGTGTTCTTGTTGACGCGGAGATAGAACTGCTTTGCATCGGAACCGGCGGGAGTGAGTTCGTAGACGGCGGCGTGAACGTTTTTCGCGGAGCCTCGGCGCAGGGCCCAGGTTCCCTTTTCGATGTAGGTTTCGGAGCCGTGGCGGGTTCCTTCGTAGGTCTGTTTCAGTTCGTAGTTCGAGGGACGACAGTGAAGGGTGATTTCCAGATGAATGCCGGCGCAGTCGGCGCAGAGGATCTCGCCCGAGAAGGTTCCGCATAGCTGTTCGGTCTTGGATGCGCCGGAGACCGCCAGCGAGCACAGGAGAAGGACTGCGGTGCGCGAGAGGGCCTGTTTTGCCGGCATGGGAGGCGCCTTATCGTATCAAAGCGCTTGCTCGTACTTTCCATGCTGTTATTTCGATGCTATAGATAGACAAGGAGCAAGCCATGACTGATGAAGACCGAGAAGCAGCAAGTTTAGAATCGCCCCGGACCGTTACGGACGATCAGATTGTAACCGAACCGCATCTGCCGCGGCGGTCATTCCTGGGTACCACCGGTGCATTCCTGGCTGGCGCGGCGGGAATCGTGGCGGGCGTGCAAGTTGCGAGTTCGCGCGCGTCGGCTCAAACCGATCCTGACCAGAAGAAAGCTAGCGATCCCGACCAAAAGAAGGCTAGCGATCCGGACCAGAAGAAAGCCAGCGATCCGGACCAGAAGAAGGCTAGCGATCCGGACCAGAAGAAAGCCAGCGATCCCGACCAGAAGAAGGCTAGCGATCCGGATAAGGCTAAATCTTAAGTAAGCGATAGCCGTACAAACAAAGACTTAGCACGTGGAGAGCACAGGTATGTCTACGCTGGCTGCTAAGCCTGAGGCTGCGGGGAAGTCGAGTTTACACGCCCCCGAGAGTTCAGGGTTGCCGTTGGAATCCGAGCCTTCGCTCGAGTGGCTGATTGACCCGGTCGCGAAGGATGTGTTTTTTGAAGAGTACTGGGAAAAACGGCCGCTAGTCGTCAAGCGGCAGCAGGCGAATTACTTCGGTTCTCTGTTGTCGTTAGACGAGGTGGACCGCGTGATTACCACGCTCGACCGGCGCTATCCAGACATCACGCTGAAAAACGCGCGCCGTCCGGTTCACGACGCCGACTATGCGGGAGCGGGCGGAAAGATTGACGCCGCCAAGGTTTATCAGCTTTTTGGGGAAGGTTCGACGGTAACGCTGGCGTACCTTGATACGGTAGTGCCGGCGCTGACGCTTTTTTGCCGCCGTCTGGAAAGCGAATTTAGCTGTCCATTCCAGACCAACATTTACATGACGCCCGCCGGGGCCCAAGGCGCCAAACCACATTACGACACACACGACGTGTTTGTGCTGCAGGTGGCCGGTTCGAAGAAGTGGACCATCTATGGAACGCCGGTGGAATTGCCGCTTCCGGGACAGGATTTCGATGCCTCGGTGCATGAGCTAGGCGCTCCCACGCTGGAGTTCGAACTGGAGGCCGGGGATCTTGCCTATATTCCGCGCGGTGTTGCGCATGATGCGCATTCTACGGAGGTCGTTTCGCTTCACATCACGGCGGGAGTTCTGCGGTACACCTGGGCGGACTTGCTGCTGGAATTTGTGGCGGCGGCCAGCTTGACTGACCCAGCCTTTCGTAAGGCGCTTCCCCCGGGTTTTGCGCGGCCGGATTTCGATAGAGCGCCGGCACGAGAGACGCTGCTCAGCCTTCTACGGCAGGCTGCGACAACTTCGAATTTTGAGGGAGCGCTGGACCGTTTTGTGGATGAATTTATTGCTGTATGTCCGCCGCTGCTGAACGGCCAGATGGCGCAGATGACGGCGCTCGATCGCTTAGCGGTGGATAGTGTCGTGGGTGCGCGGGCGGGGGTCAACTATCGTTGGCAAACGAGCGGAGAGGCGGTATCGATTGAGTGCTACCGACGCAAGATTAGGTTTCCACGTCAGGCTGGTGAGGCGGTTCGATTTGCTTTGAGCCATGCGACGTTTGCCGTTCGCGATCTTCCCGGGGATTTGGACGATGCGGGTAAGGTAACGCTGGTTCGACGGCTGATTCGCGAAGGGTTGGTTTTGGCGCAGGCGGTTTAAATCCTCAGCGGCAGGAGTGACGAGGATGCAGTCGTGCCATCGTTTTGATGATAATTGGAGTATGGCGGCGGAGTTAGTAGCGTCCAGAATCGTTAGGAAGCCTGATGTGAGATCGGGCCAGCCGATTATTTACGGAACACGCATTACGATTTGGGACGTTCTTGGATGGCTCGCGGCCGGAATGCCGGAAGCCGAGATTCTGAGCGATTATCCCGAGTTAAAAAAAGAGGATTTGAGAGCGGTACTTCAGTACGCGTTCGAGTTGAAAGACAAAATTGCACAGTGAAGCTACTGTTCGACGCGAATCTTTCACGAAAGATCGTGCCGATGCTGGCCGACATGTTTCCCGAATCAACACAGGTCATGTTGGCTGGATTCGATGGCGAAACCCCTGACGAGGCGATTTGGGATTTCGCGAAGGAGAGATGCTTCACGATCGTTTCGGCCGACTTCAATTTTGTTCTTTTATCGAATCGGCTTGGTGCTCCACCCCAAGTCATTCGGCTGGAACGTATGGATTACTCGACGGAATCGCCGCGGAGATTATCCGGCGCAACGGAATTGCCATTGTCGAATTCGCACGGAGTAATCAATCGGTCTTAAAATTTACGGCGGCTGTAGTTCAAGGCCGGCGGATGGCGGCTTCGAAGGCGGCGAGGGGGCGGGTGTTCAGGACGTCGGAGGGTTCAAGCCAGCCTCGGCGGGCGGTGGTGACTCCGTAGCGCATGTTGTGAAAGTGTTGGGGGCGGTGGGCGTCCGTGTTGATGGTGAATTGGCAGCCTTTGCGTTTGGCGGCTCGGATGAGGGGGCCGGGGAGGTCGAGGCGTTCGGGGCTGGCATTTACTTCGAGAAAGACGCGGCGGCGGGCGGCGGCGGTGGCGACTCGATCGAAGTCGTAGGCGTAGGATTCGCGTTGCAGAAGGATGCGGCCGGTCATGTGGCCCAGGACTTTGAGGGACGGCGATTCCAGGGCTGCGAGGAGGCGGTCGGTCATCTCGGCGGGCTCGATGTTGAAGTAGCTGTGGACGCTGCCGATGACGAGGTCGAGTTCGGCGAGGGCGTCTTCGGAGAGATCCATGGCGCCGGCGCGGAGGATGTCGCATTCGAGGCCGGAGAAGACGCGGAGGGGCAGGCCGTCGCGATTCAGTTCGCGGACTTCGCGGGCGAAGGCGACCACGCGTTTTTCGTCGAGGCCGTTGGCCATGGCGAGGGCTTTGGAATGATCGGTGATGGCGATGTATTCATAGCCGAGGGCGGCGGCGGCTTCGGCCATTTCCCGGAGCGAGGCTTTACCGTCGCTTTCGGTGGTGTGCATATGGAGGTCGCCGCGCATGTCACCGAGTTCGATTAGCGCGGGGAGCACACCATTTTGAGAGGCTTCAAATTCGCCGGAGTTTTCGCGGAGCTCGGGTGGAATCCAGGCGTAGCCGAGGCGCTCGTAGATGTCCGCTTCGCGTTCACCGGCGACGCTCTGGTTGGTACTCGCGGTGAAGAGGCCGTATTCGTTGAGGGACAAACCCTGTTTGATCGCGGTCGTTCGGAGGGTGACGTTGTGTTCCTTGCTGCCGGTGAAGTATTGCATGGCGGCGCCGAAGCTTTCGGCCGCGAGGGCGCGGACATCAACCTGAAGGCCTTCCAGTCCGAAGAGGACGCTGGCTTTGTTGGGACCTTGGCCGAGCACTTCCTGCGTTTGCGCGTGCGTGACAATGTGATGCAAGGCGGCGGGGGCACCGGGACCGGTGACGATGATGTCGAGATCGCCGATCGTGTCGCGGCCACGGCGGAGACTGCCGGCCGGTTCGGCTTTCTCGATGCCGGAGAGGGCGAGAAATTCCTGCGTGAGCTGATCGGCAACGCGCACTCCAAAAGAGAGAAGAAAGCGGCCGGCGCTTTTGCGGTAGGCCTCGATGGAACGGAGGACTTTTTCTTCCAGTTTTGCTCCCATGCGCGGGAGTTCGCGGAGTTTGCCTTCGCGGCAGATGCGCTCGAGGTCGTCTACTGATTTGACGCCGTGGTGCTGATAAAGGAGCGCGATGCTTTTGGGGCCGAGGCCTTGAATCTTGAGGAGTTCCAGGGCCGACGCCGGGTATTTGGCGAGCATTTCGTCGCGGCGTTCGAAGGAGCCGCGCTGGCAGATTTCGCCGAGGACGAAGGCGAGACCTTTTCCGATGCCGGGAATGTCGGTGACTTTGCGATCGGGGTTGCAGACTACATCTTGAATGCGCTCGGGGTGGCCGAGGATGGCGGCGGCGCCATTGCGGTAACTACGGATGCGAAAGCCGTCTTCACCGGCGACTTCCATGAGGTCGGCGGTTTCGGAGAGCAGGTGGGCGATTTCTTTATTTTCCATGGAGAGCGTGTTGGCGGGAGGCTAATTCGAGGAAAGGGGGCGCGGGTTCGACATGCACGAGGACGTCGGCGACCCACCCCACGGTGTCCTTGATTTTGCCGCGCACGGCGGTGGCCACGGCGTGCGATTCGCGGACGGTCATTTCAGGATCGACTTCCAGATGAAGATCGACGTGGTATTTCAGGCCGGTGCGGCGGGCGAAACATTTTTCAATGCCGGTGGCGCGGGGAATGGAGAGAGCGGCGGCGTAGATTTCCTTCATCATGGCTGGTTCGGGCATGGTATCGACGAGCTGATCGACGGTGCGGCGAACGACGCGGATGGAAAGAAAGAAGACGATGATGCCGATGAACATGCCGCCGATGTGGTCAGCAGTACCGAAGCGAAGCGGATTGACGAGAGTGAGGATGACGGCGAGGAGGGCGACAGACGTGGAGAGCAGGTCGGTGATATCGTGCCAGGCGTCGGCAAGGAGGGACGTACTGGCGATACGGCGGCCGGTGCGGAATTTCAGGCCGGCGAGAGCGCATTTAATAAAGACGGCGACGACGAGCGGATACAGGGCGTAGCTGCGAACCGGCTGGCGCTCGGCTAGTGACGTGAGGCTATGCCAAAAGATGGCGGCAGCGGAGAGCAGCAGGATGGCGCCGACGGCGAGACCGGCGAGGATTTCGTAACGGCCGTGGCCATAGGGGTGTTCGCGGTCAGGGGGCTTGCTGGCGATCCAGAGTCCGGCGTAGACAATGGCGGAGGAAAGGACGTCGGCACCGGCTTCGATACCGTCCGAGACCACGGCGGAGGAACCCGCGGCGAGGCCGATCCATATCTTGCTGGCGGAGAGCAGAATGCCGGCGGAGACGCTGAGAAGCGCGATGCGGCGACCGATGCTTTCTTCATTGTGCGGCAGACCAGATGGCACACTGCGAGCGCGCATACCATTTGAGGATAGCGTGAGCGGTTGCGTCCAGACGGGGGCGCTGCAGCGCATTGCGCAAAGTACGAAACCAATAGCTACTCGTAAAACTCCAGTTAGTATGGGAACGGGCCGGCGATGGTCAACCGGTCATCACCAAGTAGTGATGGGCGGGACGAAACGTGGCCGATTCAACTCATAAAGCGCTGCCGAAATTAGGAAATAAAATAAATGGACAAGCTTGCGCAAAATATTCAGGAAGTATTTTTGAATAATGCCAGAAAAGATAAGACGTTTCTAACAATTTATCTCATGAGTGGAGTTAAACTATCTGGAAAGATAAAAAGTTTTGACAAATACTCAGTGGTTTTAGAAAGCAATAATCAAGAGCAATTGATTTTCAAGCATGCGATTTCAACCGTGGTGGTAGCGCGTCCGATGAATGCGCCGGGAACTGGCCCAGCGATGTCGCCGGGGACGCCGACGAGTGCAGAACAGACAGGGAACGGACATTAGTGCAGGCCAAACAAGAGCAGGCGCTAGTGGTGGGCGTCAGTTTAACGGGACCGGCGCGAAGGCGTGGGAATACAGCGGAAGAAGCGGCGACAGATGAGCAGGAGTCACTAGACGAATTAGCGGTGCTGGCCGAGAGCGCGGGTGCGCATGTGGTGGATCATGTGATGCAGGCGCGGGTGGCACTGGACGCGGCAACATTGGTGGGATCGGGAAAGGTAGCCGAGATTCAGACGCGGGTAGAAGCGGGCGAGATAGACACGGTTATTTTCGACCATGAACTTACTCCGACGCAGCTTCGCAACTTAGAGCGCCGTTTACAGACGAAAGTGATAGACCGGACGCAGTTGATTCTGGATATTTTCGCCAGCCGGGCACGCACCAGCGAAGGTCAATTACAGGTCGAATTAGCGCAATTAAATTACCTTCTGCCGCGACTGTCGGGACGGGGCACGCAGATGTCCCGGCTGGGGGGCGGCATCGGCACACGAGGACCGGGCGAAACGCAGTTGGAAACGGACCGGCGGCGGATCGGGAAAAGAATCGCGAAGCTGAAGAAGGATATTGAGCGGGTGCGGGCGACGCGCGGGGTGCAACGATCGCAACGGCAAGCGGTGCCGTTGTCCACCATTGGGCTGGTGGGCTATACGAACGCGGGTAAATCGACGCTGTTTAACCGTCTGACGGGAGCGGGCGTGTTGGCCGATGCACGGATGTTCGCCACGCTCGATCCGACGGTGCGGCAGATCCGGTTGCCTTCGCAGCGGCGGGTACTGTTGAGCGATACGGTGGGATTCATCAAGAACTTGCCGACCACTCTGGTGGATGCGTTCCGGGCCACTCTGGAAGAGGTAACGGCGGCGGCGTTGCTGCTGCATGTGGTGGATGTGACGTCCGCGACGGCGGCGGAACAGACGACGCATGTGATGAAGGTGCTGAGCGAGATAGGCGCGGAGAAGACGCCGCAGGTGCTGGTACTGAACAAGGCCGACCGGCTGCCGGAAACGGGAGGTCAGCAAGACCTGGAGGCGTTGACACACCGGTTGTTGGGAGAAACGGCGCGACAGAACAGGACGCAGGCGGCACTTATTTCGGCGAAGACCGGCGAGGGGATGACGGCGCTGCTGGAGACGATCGATAAAGAGTTGATGCAGGATCCGGTGGCGCGGCAGACGTTCCGGTTGCCGCTGGGGGAAGGGCGGGCGTTGCACTTGCTGCATGAGCGGGCGGCGGTGGTTTCGCAGCGGTATGAGGAGGACCATTACGAGATAGTGGCGGATGCACCACAGTCACTGCGGGAGTGGCTGGCGGAGTATGCGGTGGAGGAAGAGTGAAGCTGGTACGGTTCGGGGATGGTTATTGTTCAGCTACTTAGGAGCAGTTTGTTTTTCGGAAACGCGGCCGTTCGTTTCGTAATCTTCCTTCCTGGACGCTAATGCCGCCACCCCGACTTACGCTCGCCTCCCTGGTTGATGATTTCGGCCGCCATGGAAAGCAGATCGCAGTTGTCGCCCCACGGGGCGTTCGTCAGCGCAAAACAAGTTACGGGCAACTTGCGACTCTCTCCCGCCGGTTCGCAGGCGAGTTGGAGAAGAGAGGGATCGTCAAAGGCGATCGGGTACTCCTGTGGGGTGAAAACAGTGCCGAATGGGTGGCCGTATTTTTTGGGTGTGTTCTACGCGGGGTCCTTCCCGTTCCGGTCGATGTCGGCAGTTCGCCCGAGTTTGTCCGGCGCGTGGAGGCCGAAGTTTCTCCCAAGTTGATTGCCACCGACGCTTCGAGGCTTCCGATTTTCAGCAACGTCGAAAAGACAATTCTCCTGGAAGAATTGGCGGGAACCATCGGTACGCGGCTCGGAAGCGCGGCGGGGGATCTAGAGGAATCCGATGCCCTTCAGATCGTTTTCACGTCCGGAACAACCGGCGAGCCGAAGGGCGTCGTACACACGCATAAGAACGTGCTCGCCAGTCTGCGCCCCATCGAAACGGAGATGCAGAAGTACCTGAAATACGAGCGTCCTTTTCATCCCCTTAGAATTTTGCACACGCTACCGCTCAGCCATGTCTTTGGGCAGTTCATGGGTCTTTGGATTCCACCTTTGTTGGCTGCGGAAGTGCATTATGAGACTCGCCTGGTGGCTTCCGATCTCATCGAGCGCATTCGGCGGAGGCGGATTTCGGCGCTCGCGTCGGTTCCGCGTGTGCTCGACCTGATGCAGACAGCCCTGCTGCAGCGTTTTCCGAACCTACCAAAGCGGATCGAGGCGGCTACCGGTATGAAAGCCTGGCAGCGCTGGTGGTCGTTTCGGGACGTGCATCGTTTTTTCGGCTTTAAGTTTTGGGCGTTCATCTGTGGAGGGGCGGCATTAACGCCTGCCTCCGAGGGATTCTGGAACTCGCTCGGCTTTCCGGTGATTCAGGGCTACGGCATGACCGAAACGACTGCGTTAATTAGCCTGAATCATCCTTTTCGAAGTGTTCAGGGAACAATCGGACAAGTGCTGCCGGGCCGCGAGGTTCGATTATCGGACGAAGGAGAGGTATTGGTGCGCGGCGACACCATCTCCAACGCCGTTTGGCAGGGAGGAAAGCTGACCCAAGGCGGTTCGGAGTGGCTTGCAACGGGAGATTTGGCTTCCCGCGACGAAGCGGGCAACCTACGTTTCCGCGGCAGGAAGAAGGACATTATTGTCACGTCTTCCGGTTTAAACATTCACCCGGAAGACCTGGAGGCTGCATTGCAGCGGCAGCACGGAGTAAAGACCGCAGCCGTGGTGGAAGTCGCGGGTGACCATGGCCCGGAACCGCTGGCCGTACTATCGGTTGATCCCGGTACCGACGTAAAGGCGGCTGTATCGGGTGCGAATAGGGAACTAGCCGAATTTCAGCAGATCCGGCGAAACATGGTTTGGCCGGAGTTGGATCTGCCGCGCACATCGACCGGCAAGGTGCTGCGGCGCGAAATCAGCCGCAGAATCGAATCCGGTGAGTTTGGGGAAGAGTTAACGCCTTTGTCTCCCGGGGGCGATCTCAACCTGGATAGTCTGGGACGGGTGGAGCTTCAAGCGCGCCTGGAACAACAATATGGAGTCGCACTGGACGAAACAGCATTGCAAAAAGTCCAAACTGCCGACGATTTGCAGGCCGTCCTGCAGGCGCCTGCCGCGGCAAAACCGCCGAGCCGCCGCGCCAAGGAGCATGTCTACCCACGGTGGCCCTGGAATCGGGTAGCCCAAACGGTGCGCAGCGTGTTTTTGGAATTAGTGGCCATGCCGCTGCTGCGGTTTCTGGCGAGGCCGGCACTACGCAATAACGTAAAGAATTGGCCGTCTTCGCCGGTGCTGATTGTCTCGAATCACGTCACGTCCTACGATGTGCCGTTCATTCTTTATGCGCTTCCGCCCCGGATCCGCAAACGGATAGCGGTGGCAATGTCGGGGGAAATGATTCTCGATTGGCGGCACGCCCGCAAGCAGGGTAATTGGTTTCTGAATCTGGTTGCGCCCATTCAGTATCTGCTGGTGACGGCGTTGTTCAACATCTTCCCGCTGCCGCAATATAGCGGCTTTCGGAGGAGCTTCGCGCACGCTGGAGAGGCCTTGGATCACGGATATCACGTCCTGGTTTTTCCGGAGGGCATACGATCGCCGGATGGTTCGCTCCTGCCGTTTAAGTCGGGCTCCGGACTCTTGTGGAAGGAATTGGGTGTTCCCGCATTGCCGGTTTACCTGCACGGACTGGGGCAGATCAAAACAAAAAGCGAGCGTTGGTTTCGTAGCGGCAAGATCTTAGTATCGGTAGGCGAACCGCTCCAGTTGGCGGCGGGCAGTACGCCGCAGGAACTCACCGAAGTGCTTCACCGTGGCGTGGACGAGCAGCGGGATTCTTCGGAAAAGACAAGGGCCGTTCCGTCGTTGCCGACCAGATGATTAAGAGGGCGGGACCGCTTTGCTATAAAGTGAGTTCTCCCATGATTCGATTCCTAACCGCCATAGCAGGCCTGCTTCTTTGGGCGGTGGTCCTTTACATTCCCTTTTGGACCGGACATGTCGGCATGGAAGCAGACGGCTATTTTCACGACCGCGCCGTCGTCCAGATTGCGCATGCACAAGCGGAGGGTACGTTCTATCCGCAGTGGTTGCCGGAACAGCGGGGAGGACTGGGCGATCCGTCGTTTGTCTATTATCCACCGTTGTTTCACAGTGCGTCGGCGCTTATCGATCATGCCGTGGGAAACGCCTGGACGGCGATGAAAACGGTGATGCTGCTCTCGACGGCGCTGGCTGGGGTTATTGCCTTCCTTTATCTGAGGAAGCTCTTCCCGGAACACCTCGCATTACTTGGCGCGTTAGCGATTGAGGCAAATCCACTTCCGATACACCAGATGGCCAAGGGAGGGCTTTATTCCGCAAACGTGGTGTATCCGCTGGTGCTTTTATGCCTGATTATGCTGATACGGATGAAGCCGGGAAACTGGGTTTCGCCGGGATTGGCGCTATCGGTCTGCTTGTTGACGCTGACACACGCTCTTACGTGCTTCATGCTTTGCATCACGATCCCGATTGGCATGGTGATGCACTCGATTTTACGCAGGGAAGCGATGAGAATAGCAGCTTTGCGAGTACTGCAAAGCGGATTTTCGATTACGGTGGGTATTTGCCTGGCGGCGTTTTACTTAGTCCCGGCGTTGACGACGATGCACTATATTAGCCCCGACCAGTGGGTGCTATCCGGACCCTGCTCCATGGATCGCTCGTTTCTTTTGCCGTTTTATACACACAAATTTGGAATGTGCTGGAAATCGGTGCAGATCGGATTTCCGATTGCGGCGGCATTGGCGTTGGTTGTCGCGGCTCTGTATCTTAAGCGCGTGGAGAAAAACTATTTGAGCCTTGGCATTGGACTCCTGGTTTGCGTTGGAGCCTGCGCACTGTTCCTGGGTTCGGACCTTTCGTATCCGTTGTGGCAATTTCACTCTCCTCTGCAAAAACTTCAGTTTCCGAATCGCTTTAATGCGGTACTCTTGCCCGCGGCTTTGCTGGCACTCACCTTAGCAACGCTACATTCATGGTTCCGAATTCCCAGAGCGAAATTGAGCTTGGTGTTAGCGGCGGCACTCTCGTTGCCGGTGTTGTTTGGGGGCATCCTTGTCGCTGATCTGCTGAGGCTGCCTGTGAAGGCGACCGCCGCTGATAAGCCGATCGGCACGGACGATACAGCGAGACCGGAGTATCTGCCGGCGGTCGCGAAGCCGCCTTATCGTGATTACTTGCGCGCGGGTTCGTTTGCAGGCGAGTGCCGGCGTTTAGAAATCTCTTGCGATACGTTGCAAGCGGGCAGCAGCCAGTATCGATTCCGCATCGATGCGACGAATCCGGTGACCGTTCGACTCCCTCTTTTTGCCTATCCGGCTTGGGCCACTTTTGTAGATGGTAAAAAGCGTTCCACTGGAGTAGACACCGACACGGGAGTGATTCGTGTCAGCTTGGCGCCGGGTGTCCACGACATTCGATTGCGATGGACAATCATGCCGCAGCAATGGTTGGGGATTTGCATCAGCATCGCCGGGCTGATTGTCACGAGTCTTTCGTTTTGGTTTGCAAAGAGGCGCCCCGATCAGAGCGAGCAAGAGCTTGCCGCGAGCGCTTCGACCAGTCCTTTTATGTTGTGAGTCTTGGCTTCTGAAGTAACGCTCAGAAGGTGCTTGCGAGCGGTGTTCGAGGTAGCCGGACCGATCGTCGCGACTTTCGAATGGGTCAAGGGCTCGCGGCCTGTTAGATGCATCAGATTGTCTACTGCCGAGGAACTGGCGAACGTGACCCAATCGGGATAGGGCGGCCTAAAAACTTGGGGAGCAAGCGCGGCAGCTTCGGGCGGAATGATATTTCGATAGGCCTCGACGACATCGACCTGGGCGCCGCGTTGACGTAGCGCGACCGGAACGACTTCCCGCGTCACGGCCGCGCTCGGGATGAGGATGCGGCGCCCGCTTAATTCCTCTCCACTGAGTGCCTCCGCCAGCGATTCGGCAATGTAGTTTTCAGGTACGAGATCCACGTGAAATCCCGCCCGCTCCGCCGCGTCCCGAGTTGCGGAACCTACGGTCGCGATCCGGGCCGTTATCGATCCGGGAGATCCGTTGAACGCTGACAAAAAACCGGCAATGGCGTTGGCGCTAGTGAAGATGATCCAGTCGTAGCTGTTAGCAGATGATGCCGCGCTCCGGAGCAGAGCCGGACCGAGGGGCGGCGCGATCCCAATCAGAGGAAGCGGGATTACTTCAGCGCCGAGCGCCCGCAGTGGACTGGCCAGTTCCTCGAGCTGATGAGCGGCGCGAGTGACCACAATACGAAGGCCATCGAGGCTTGCCATTCAGAGTTCCACTGCCGCAGGGGAGTTAAAGATTGACGCTACTCCTCTATTTACCAGGTCCTTGGCAGCGGTCTGTCCCAATTCTTCGGGACGATCCGCCGGTCCGCTTGCTTCCGCGCGAAGATGATGGGCGCCATCGAGCGAACAGGCAACAGCGGTGAGATGGAGCGATTCGTTTTTCGTCTCCGCGAACGCTCCTAACGGCAGTTGACAGCCGCCGCCAAGCGAGGCGAGTACGGCCCGTTCGCAAGTCACGGCCCGGCGCGTGGAAAGATGATCAAGTTGCCGACATATTTCGGCGGCCGGATCGTCCTGGCGAGTCTGAACCGCGAGCGCACCCTGTCCCGGAGCAGGACAAATCTGTTGCGGCGACAATAGCTCCGCGATTTCGTGAGAAAGTCCCAAGCGGCGGAGGCCGGCAGCAGCGAGTACGATGGCGGCAAACTGGCCTTCTTTCAGTTTGCGGAGGCGCGTATCGACGTTGCCTCGAATGGGCTCAATTTGAAGGTCGGGCCGCAGGACGCGAAGCTGCGAGGCACGACGTCCGGAGCTGGTGCCCACTCGGGCGTGACGGAGAAGCTGACGGAGCGAGTGCCCGGCCATGGCGTCGCGAGGGTCCTCGCGCTCGGGTATCGCGGCGATCGTTAAGCCTTCAGGAGATTCGGTGGGGAGGTCTTTTAAACTATGGACGGCAAGGTCGATGGCCCCGGTGAGCAGCGCTTCCTCGATCTCCTTGGTGAAGAGACCCTTGCCTCCGGCTTGTGTGAGCGACATGGTTTGCAGGTGATCGCCCGTGGTTTTTATGATCTTGATTTCGGTGACGATGTTTAATCGGGCTAGTTCATGAGCGATGAAATTTGCCTGCCACAAGGCCAGATGAGATCCGCGAGAACCGATGACGAGAGTGGAAGTTTTCGGCAAAGGACTTAGCATAAGCTTAACGAGCCACCACCGAAATTGCCCTCGCAAGTTTCTGGTTGAGCCGAACCGCTTCCGTATCAGTCTTAGCGCCAATTCGCACCATCACTGACGAGCTGCGGTTGCCCGGTTCGACCACAACACCTGTTCCGGGTAACAATCCCAATCGCTCCAACTCACGCAACACCGCGGCGTCCCTATCCAAGACGCTGCTGACGACGGCAGGAACGCCGCAAGCCCACGAGGATAGTGGAACCTCCTCCCGAACCTTGGTTGTTCCGTTCCGCTCTGGAATGGAATGCCCGTGCGGGTCGGTATCGGGATCGCCCAGTTTGGCGGCAATGCGATCTTCCAGCCGCTCGGAAATAAAATGCTCAAGCCGTTCGGCTTCCTCGTGAACTTCATCCCACGGATAATCGAGAAAATCATGAAGAAATCGTTCCAGGAGCCGATGGTGGCGCACAACTTCCAGCGCGCGATGTTTCCCCGCCTGAGTCAGGAACACGCCGTGATGCTTGGCATAGTTAACGAAAGAAGGTTTTTGGGAGGCCAGCTTTTGAAGCATTCCAGTTACCGAGGCTGCGCGTACGCCCAGTCGTTCCGCCAAGGCGTTGCTCGTAACCCGGCTTTCTTCCGGTCCGCTCAGATCGAAGATCGCCTTTAGGTAATCGTCTATCGATTCCGTGTTGGTCGGGATCTTGTTTTCAGCTTTCACTAAATCTAAGGATACGTTGCCGCGGCACTCGTCCGCAATCCCCGCTGTGCCGTTCATTGACCGGCAAAAGCAGCCCGGTGGCCGAATCCGCTTGACAAATCTCCGCTGCCTCGGCATTCTCTATTTAGGTATGCCTAAATATTTGGATGGTTCTACACTTCTCCGTGCCGTGAGGGTGACAGCGGCCTTTCTCTGGGTGTTTTTGGCGGTGCATACGATCGCCAGCGCGCAGGGCGAAACTACCGGCGCGATTGTAGGCTCAGTAAACGACCCGGCCGGCTCGGCGATTCCCGGCGCCACGGTGACTATTACGAGCACAGATAATGGACTAACGCGATCCGTGAAGACGGACGATGCCGGACGGTTCAGCTTTCCCCAGCTTAAGCCCGGTCCGTATTCGGTCAGGGCGGAGGCAGACCATTTTGAAGCGCAGGAGAATCGTTCCGTATTTGCCGGACTTGGTCAGAAGCAAACAGTGGATTTCACGATGAAAATCGCGACATCGAAGCAGAATGTGACCGTCACGGATCAATCGCAGTCGATCAATCCGGATAATCCAAATACTTCGACGACCTTAAGCGCACGTTCGCTCGAAAATCTTCCGAATCCGGGCGGCGACATGACTTATCCCTTGCAGTTTGCCGCCGGCGCACTGATGAATACCGCCGGGAGCGGCAACGATTTCGTGGGCGGCACGAACGGATCCGGCAACGTGCAGTTCAATGGCCTGCCCGCACTCTCAAACGGCTATATCGTGGACGGGTTGGAAACAAACGACCCGTTGACGAACTTGAACAGCGGGCTTTCAACAAACCTGGTCCTTGGTTTGAATTCGATCGCCGAGGTGACAGTCAATACTCTCTCCTATGCGGTCGATCAGGGCCGCTACGGAGCGTCCCAAGCCAACTACGTGACCAAGTCCGGCACGAATCAATTCCATGGAAATTTGTATGAGCTGTGGAATGGAGCGCGGTTCAATGCGGCGAATTTCTTCACCAACGCAACGCCGGGCAATCATAAGCCGCGCTCCACGGTAAATCACTTCGGAGGCAGCCTCGGCGGTCCTATTCTGCGCGACAAGCTGTTCTTTTTTTTCGATAGCGAGTGGGTGCGCATCGCGCTGCCCATCGTGTCGGCCACCACGGTTCCGACGCCTGCCTTCCAGAGTTACGTGTTGAGGCAGCTCCCGCGCGGCGGAACAGACTCGGTGACCGGGTCGATCTATCAGCCGGCACCTCAACTCGTTCCGTTCTACCGGAAACTCTTCTCTCTTTACGGCAATACGGCGGGGACGCCGTTGACCATACTCGGATGCCCTTTCAACAACGACGGGAGCCCTGCGGGAGGCTTTCCGAATGGGAACGGCTGCGCAAACCGGCAGAGTATTTCACATTCCAGCGATGACAGCGAGCAGGTGCAAACAGCTCGCATCGACTACAACATCGACGAGGAAAATACCGCGTGGTTCCGCTTCCAGGCAGACACCGGTCTGCAGGCTGCCTATACGGACCCGATTAACCCGCTATTCAATGCCCTTTCTCCTCAGCCTCTCTACTCGTTCGCAACGGGCTACACGCACATCTTCTCGCAGAATTTGGTGAACTACTTCAACCCCGCATTTTCTTGGTACGAGAGTCTGTTTGGACCTACCGATTTTGGGAAGACGCTCGACGCATTTCCGATTGTGTTGCAAGGCAGCGGAGCGAATGCGCCGTTTACCACCCTGGGCGGTCTCGATAATACCTGGGTGCAGGGCAGACGCGCTTCCCGTTTTTTCATCAACGACAATCTCGCATGGACTGTTGGAGCGCACGAGCTTCGGTTTGGGACCAACACCAGAATCTTTCGCCTGAATGATTATGATTTCGGCGAGGGCACTGTCCCTCTGGTGAACTACACAACGCTGCCGCAATTCATCTATGGAGTCGCCTCCACCGCCTCAAAGACTTTTCCGCTGGCGAATTCCCAACCCTACAACTTCCTGAACCTAGACCTATACGCGCAGGACACCTGGAAGATCACCAAAACTCTGACCTGGACCTTCGGCCTGCGCGACACGTACAATTCGAATCCGCTGAATCCGCATAACGCGGTCGCGCGCTTGGACGGCTCGTTCGATGCCGTCACTCACGACGTCGATCAGCCTCTCAATCAAGCGATACGCACTCATCAGGGGAACATTTTCGCGTCCACGCCCTTGGCATTGCTGCAACCCAGAACGGCGATCGCGTGGCAACTGACACCAAAGACGGTGCTGCGGACCGGTTTTGGTTTATTCAGCGATATTCTGCCTGGAAGCGTGGTCGATCTGGTGGGCATCAACCCGCCGTACTCAAAAACCTTTCAAGGCGGCCTGCTCGGCACGGTAGGCGGGGCGGCTATCGCGCCGGGTGTTCCGAATAGCGCCGTGGACGCAACGGTCGCCGCGAACCAAACCTTCTCCTCCGGTTTTGCGCAAGGTCAGCTCTCCTGCGCGTCGCCGCTTTCCAATCCGAATACCTGTCTGCAACCGGTGGCGATCACGGCGGTTCCCGACGGCAAACTCCGGGCGCCGTATTTCATGCAATGGAGCTTCGCGCTGGAACAGCAGCTCGGCTCGACCGTCAACCTGCGGGCTCAGTATGTAGGCACTCGGGCGGTAAACCAGCCCTACCTGACGCAAGTGAACGGCTATCAGACAGTCTGCCAAGGTTGTTTCGCGCCGTTCCCCTATGGCCAGTCCACCGACCCCAGGTTCGGGGCGGTTACGCAACTCAACACCGGGGCCAACAGCCATTACAACGGCCTTCAATTAACGGCCGACAAGCGGATGGCTCACGGCCTTCAGGTACAGGCGAACTACACTTGGAGCCACTGCCTGGATACGGTGTCGAACGGCGGATTTCTCTCGTTCTCCTCGGCCGGAATTCTCTCACCGCTGCCCGGAGAGCTGCGCCGCCAGTATGGGTCTTGCGATTACGATGTCCGCCACAATTTCACGGCGCAATATACCTATCAATTGCCGATCAACGTGAGGAATCGGCTGCTCGGGTATGCGCTCAACGGATGGCAGATATCCGGAACGGTGTTCTGGCACAGCGGACTTCCCTTTTCCGTACTCAGCTCGGCGTACACCGCTAACGGAAACGGCATCGTGCAAGGAAGCGGCCCTCAATACGCGAGCGTCGTGCCCGGCGTGCCGCTTTATGAGCACCAATCCCTTCCAGGCGTCACGCAGCCGGGAACCATCCAGTGGCTGAATCCGAACGCCTTCGTTTCGACCGTCGATCCAAGCACCGGCGCCTGTTCCGGCGGCGACATGCCGCAGAACTGCCAGTTCGGCAATCTCGGCCGTAATGCTCTACGGGGTCCCGACTTCACCTGGAGCGACTTCTATCTCACCAAATGGTTCCGATTAAGCGAACACGTAAAACTACGACTGGAAGCCCAGGCCTTCAACGTTTTTAATCATCCGAATTTTGCGCTTCCGTCGACGGTGTACGCTGGCATTCCGGGAAACCGCTCCACGCAGACAGGCTTCGGAGCGCTGACTTATACCACCGCACCTCCAACCGGGCTCCTTGGCGTTGGTCTTGGCGGAGATAGTTCGCCGCGGATGATCGCTTTTCAGGCACGGGTAGAGTTCTAGGATAAATGGAAAGAATGCCCGAGCACCGCCTCCCCATCACCTTGCAAATTACCTGGCGTAGAGTTTTGCACACTATTTGGCATATGCGTTCATCCTGGATTTGCTGTGGTGACCACTAACGGTCACGAAGCCGGAACATGCGGCGGACGACACTGACTAGCTCGCCTTCCCGGGCGTCTGTTACTTCTTTTTGCGATGCCGCCTGACGGCGCAATTCCGAGATCGGACCGTGCGCGACTTTGTTAATGATGCTGCGCGTGAGTGCTTCGAGTAGGTCTTCCTGACTGGACGTAAGCGCGCCCATTCTAGGACGATAACGATCCAGAACGTCCTTACGAAGCACGTCCAGTTGCTCCTGCAGGCTGACGATGGTAGGGGCGACGTCGCGTTCCCGGAGGCGAGCCTGCAGCCTGGTAACCTCCTCGGCCACAATTCCCTCAGCATGTTCGGCTATTTCGCGCCGCGCTTGCAGGTTGCGTTCGGACAGGCGCTGCAGGTCGTCCATGTCATAGAGAAAGGCGTGTTCAAGGTCGTTTACGGCCGGATCGATGTTGCGTGGAACAGCGATATCGATCAGAAACATCGGCTGGTTCCGGCGTGCATCGATGGCGGTACGGACCAATTCGCGTGTGAGGATGTATCCGGGTGCGCCGGAAGAAGAGATAACGATATCGGCATCGGCAAGGCGAGATGGAAACTGCTCATACGGAACGACGCTTCCGCGAAATAGTTGAGCCATCTCCTCGGCCCGTTGGCTTGTTCGATTGGTGATGAGGATTTCGGCGATGCCGGCGCGAAGCAGATGACGGGCGGCGGACTCGGACATTTTCCCGGCACCGATAATCAACACTCGCTTTTTGTTCAGAGAGCCAAATATTTCGCGAGCCAGTTCAACGGCGGCATAGCTGACGGAAACGGCATTCTGGCCAATTTCGGTTTCGGAGCGAATACGTTTGGCGACGTTGAAAGCACGGGGAAGAACGGCTTCAAGCACTGTGCCGATGGCGCCACCATCGCGGGCAATGGCGTAGGCTTGTTTGAGCTGCCCAAGAATCTGCGGCTCGCCGACAATCATGGAATCGAGGCTGGCGGCAACACGAAAGAGGTGCCGGATGGCGGCGGCTTCCTCAAACCAATAGACGTAGGGCCGAAGAAGGTCAGCGGACAATTCCGCGCGCCCGGCCACCAGACCCTCCAGCAGTCGCTCTGATGGGATGTCGTCGCTGAGAGTTGCGGTTATTTCGACTCGATTACAGGTGGATAGGATGAGCGCTTCCTTCGCGCCGCGAGATTGAGCCTGCAATAAAGCGGCCGGAATATCTTCCGTGCGAAAAGCCAGTTTCTCGCGGATCTGAACGGGAGCGGTGCGGTGGTTGATACCAGCAAGAGCGAGCCTCATTTGGGAAACAAGCTCCTGAGGCCGAAGTGGGTGGCCCACGTGATAATGGAGCACCCGAGCACGCTGACGGTGAGCCAAGCGATACGGCGCCCGCGCCAGCCGGCTGAGACGCGGAGAAAGATCATGGCGAGATAGAACGCCCAGGTGAACAGAAAGAAAACGATCTGTGGTTCAGCGATCCAACGAGTGCCGCTTTCGATAAAGGCCCAAACGATGCCGGTCGCTGTTCCAATGGTAATGAAAACAAAGCCTGCGTTCATCGACTGAGAGATGACGCGATCGAGCGTGGCAAGCGGTGGCAGGCGATTGGCCGAGGGGCTAACGTTTTTGCGCTTGAGCTGCCGCTCCTGAAGGAGGTAGTAGATGGACGCAACCGCCGAAAAAACGAGAGAGGCGTAACCGATCAGAGCAGTAGAGATATGAATTGTGAGCCAGATATTACGGACTTGTGGACTGCTCCAGGAGGCGACGGGAAATTCCGTGGCGCCGATAAGCGTCATGAAGAAGACCAACGGGAATAAGCATACGCTGAAAACGGCGATGCGGTAATAGCTATAAGCAGCCAGAAAGATGACGGCGATGAGGAAGGCGCAGGCGGAACTGGTCTCGTAGAAGTTGTTGAGCGGCAAATGCCCTGTTTCGGCATGTAGTTCCACCAGGGAAACCAGATGGAAGACGGTTCCGATTCCGAAAGCAATGAGCGCGGGGTTGAAAAGGCGGGTGCTTTTGCGAAACAAATAAACAAGCGCGTACACCACGCCGCAAAAATACAGGGCGGCGGCTGTTCGCAGCCAAAGAACGCTCATATTAGGGACAACACTCTATTCAGTATAGAAACTGAGTTATTTATAGGATGCAGTTTGTAACGATGTAGGATGCGGTCCGGCACACACCTTATTAGACGATGGATGGCCGGGTTTGCTGACCGAGAGCCGTCGAAAACGGGAGGATTCCAAGATGAATGAACTTTTAACGGGAAAAAGGGCACTGGTGACTGGTGCGTCGAAGGGAATTGGATTGGAGGTGGCGAGGGCGCTTCTCAATGCGGGCGCAAATGTTGTGATTTGTGGCCGCGACCAGAAAGCGATTGATGAGGCCCTTCGCAGCTTGCGTGGGAATGCGCAAGGACTGAAGGTGTCCGGACATCCGGCGGACGTCAGCCAGAGCGACCAGGTGAGCCAGCTTTTCGAATTCGCAGATAAAGAGTTGGGCGGTTTAGACATACTGATTAACAACGCGGGTAGCGGAGTATTCCGGGCGGCGGGCGAATTAAGCGTGGAGGAATGGGATCGAGTGATCGGGACCAATTTATCCGGCGCCTTTTACTGCAGCCGCGAGGCAATCGAACGGTTTCAAGCAGGGAAAGGCGGATTCATTATCAATATCAGCAGTTTGGCGGGAAGAAACCCCTTTGCCGGGGGATCGGCGTACAACGCTTCGAAGTTCGGGTTGAATGGATTTTCGGAGGCGATGATGCTGGACCACCGCAATGACAACATTAGAGTGAGCTACATCATGCCGGGCAGCGTGGACACCGCGTTTGCCGGGCAAAGCGCTGAAAAACGGTCGGATTGGAAGATTGCGCCGGAGGACATTGCCGAAATCGTGATCGATATTTTACGCAAGCCAGAAAGAACGTTAATTAGTCGAGTTGAAGTGAGACCTTCTCGCCCTCAGAAGAACTAATCATCAAGCCTGAGACAAAAAAAGTACTTCGACCTATACAGAAGATGACCGCTTCTGCCGATAGGAGGGGTAGAAGCAGCAGGGTGGTCCCGCAAACTACCGGCTGATTCGGCTTGATTGAGAGAGAGGGATTGAACTGATATGAGCCGGCTCCGAAAAGTGCTCGATCCGACCCGGACGGGCAAGAACGCTGAATCACTAGAACGAACGCTGTTGAAGCTAGTGGTCGGCCAGGATGAAGCGATTGAGCAGATCGTGAACATCTACCAGATGCATGTAACAGGTCTGACATCACCTGGACGCCCGGTAGGTAATTTTCTTTTTCTTGGGCCCACGGGTTCGGGAAAAACGCGGACGGTAGAAGCTACCGCGGAGGCGCTGGTGGGAAATTCGCGCGCGGTCGTCAAGATCGACTGCGCGGAGTTTCAGCACAGCCATGAAATTGCCAAGCTGATCGGTTCGCCTCCCGGATACCTGGGCCATCGCGAGACGCATCCGCTGCTCAGCCAGGAAGTGATTAACCAGCACCAGACCGACACAGTCAAGCTCAGCTTCATCCTTTTTGACGAGATCGAGAAGGCTAGTGACTCCCTGTGGAACCTGTTGCTTGGAATTCTGGATAAGGGTACGTTGACGCTAGGCGATAACCGGAAGGTCGACTTCTCCAAAGCGTTGATCTTCATGACGAGCAATCTTGGCGCGAGCGAGATGAGTTCACTGGTTTCGCCCAAGCTCGGCTTTCGCGGTCAGGCTGTGTGCGCTGAATCGAACGAAGCGGCGCTGAAGGACTTGGACAAGAAGTTATCCCGGAGCGGGATTGAGGCGGCGCGCCGGAAATTCACGCCCGAGTTCATGAATCGTATCGACAAAACGGTCGTGTTCAAGGCGCTTGGCGAGGCGGAATTGCGGCGGATTCTGGATTTAGAGCTGGGGCAAGTTCAACAACGGATTATGATTTCCCCTAGCGAGAAATCGTTTGTCTTCACAGCGTCCGACAGCGCGAAGGAATTCTTGCTGAAGGAAGGAACCGATGTCCGGTACGGCGCGCGCCATCTGAAGAGAGCCATTGAGCGATTATTGGTACACCCGCTTTCGAACCTGATGGCGACGAACCAAGTAGAATCGGGCGACTGGATTCAAGCGGATCTTGATCCGGAACTCGGGTGCCTACTCTTTACGAAGGAAGCGGAATGCATGGAAGTACAAGCGATGGCGCGTATGTTGGGAGATAGCTTCCGGATGCCACCGGCCGTCGCGGCGGCATCGGTGCAGCACGAAGTGAAGGCGATCATGGCGCGATCGTCGAAGAAATAGGCGCACTTTTCAGGGCCGCAACCTGCAACACGCAAGGTCTCAGCGGCCCTGGCCTTCCCATAAGGCATCCGAGCAACCACCAGCCGTTTTGCAACTAAATATAGTTGCAGATACTCCCGTTTTGTAGCACGCTAGAAAAGGAACTCCCCTCCGCAATGAGCCAAAAGGAAAAGCTGCTGGAGCGGCTGAGGGGTAAGCCAAAGGATTTCACCTGGAACGAACTGGAGAGAGTCTTACTAAGCCTTGGCTATGAGCTTGAGAGTGGTAGCGGATCACGTCGTAAGTTTTTCAATGTGAAGACCGGCGATGTGATCAGCCTCCACCAGCCGCACCCGAACAACATCCTGAAAGGATATCAGGTCAGGGATGTATTGAGCCATTTAAAAGAGAGAGGCGAACTATGAGCAGTGTCTTGCGCTACAAAGGCTATCTCGGCTCTGTCGATTACAGCGATGATGATGAAGTGTTTCACGGAAAATTACAGGGAATTCGTGACCTCGTGACCTACGAAGGAACCGATGTTACAAGCCTAAAATCAGCTTTCCGCGAGGCAGTAGACGATTATCTGAAAATTTGCGAAGTGAGGGGGAAAAAGCCTGAGACAACGTATAAGGGGTCTTTTAACGTCAGGGTCACTCACGATCTACATTTGAAAGCGGCCACGTTCGCCATTCGTCACAAGAAGAAGCTAAATACCGTCGTAAGTGAAGCTCTCGCGCATTATCTGGAAAGTCATCGCGCATAGATTCACCCGTTAGCGTAGCCAAAAGCTGAGGGAAGATTGTTTCCAGTAGGCAATCAGCAAAGGTTTACGGCGGCGCATGCGCTTGAGCCGTGTGCGTGCCATGTCGCCGTGTATGGCCCGGGACATAGGTAACACTTCCAATCGACGACAGGGGTAACAATCTTCTCTCTCGAGTATCGCGGAAGCAGTGTGCCGGAGGCGGAGCGACGACACTGCTTCCTACTTTCAAAATAGCCAGATAGCCGACGATGCACTAGTAAGCTGTCCCGGCGGTAACGATAGCACTCGGGGTGTGTCTCATAGTGGTGAAGCAAGCTGTGCTGAGGATTACGGACGAGCAGCGAGCGAAAAGAGTTGAAGGGATGGGCACAATCGCGAACGCTCCCGGCGGCGGATGTGTTCCGGGCGCGGTTGATTCTGGCATTGGCGGAAGGCAAGAGTTACCGGCAGATCGCTTCGTCGCTGGGGACCACCGCACCGACGATCTCGCGGTGGAAGCAGCGGTTCGAGCAAGCCGGAGTGGACGGTCTGACCGCGCGGCACAAAGGCAGTCCGCCACGAGTGGCGGACGCAGCATTGCAAGCTCGCATCGCACGCCAAACGCGGCGTAAGCCGACTGACGGTTCCACGCATTGGTCTTGCCGCAAGATGGCCTCCGCGCTCGGATTAAGTAAGTCGACGGTGCAACGTGTGTGGACACAGTTGCGCTTAAAACCGCATCGGCTCGATCGCTACATGGCGTCGGATGATCCTCAGTTTGAGGAGAAAGCTGCCGATATTATCGGCCTCTATCTTCACCCACCGCAGCATGCCGCGGTGTTTTGCGTGGATGAGAAGACGGCCATTCAAGCCTTAGATCGACAGGACCCGGTGTTACCCTTGTCGCCGGGACGCGCCGAGCGGCATGGATTCGAGTATTACCGTCACGGCACATTGTCCTTGTATGCGGCCTTGGATGTGAAGACCGGCCAGGTGCAGGGCATGACGGCGGGCCGGCATACCAGTCAAGAGTTCGTTGCGTTTCTCGAAGGGCTGGTTTCGCGCACGCGTTGGGCCCAGGAGATCCACGTCGTACTTGATAATTTATCGGCACACAAGACCAAGGATGTCGAACGCTTTCTAACGGAGCATCCTCAAGTCCGCTTTCACTTCACGCCGACCTACTCTTCGTGGCTCAATCAGGTCGAGCTTTGGTTCGCCAAAATTCAGCGCGACGTGATCCGGCGCGGTGTCTTCACCTCCGTTGCGGATCTGGGCAACAAGTTGCGCCGCTACATCCGCGCCTATTCCAAATCAGCTAAACCTTTTCGCTGGACTTATACCGATCCCCGGCGCCGTATTACCGCTAACAAACTCGTCGGGACAGCTTACTAGCAATTTGATCACAGCACTCCGCCAAGTTACAGATTCGCGGTTTGTGGGTGAAACAGGACCATTCATGGCCCTCAACTACAAAACCAAGCACCCGAAACCACAGCGCTATTTACTTGCTGAGATATCAAGTTCCGGAAAACCGATGAGCCATCCGCACTTTTCGTCAACTGATGATTGCCTTTTCAAACAGGCTTGATAACTCTCGCGCATACAGGTCTAAATCCAGACCAGTGGTGCGATACTGACCACCATCGACTGCCACGACGAACATCGCCCCGTTTCTGGGTGGCTGGCAGCAACAATAAGATCGTGCTCCCAACCACCGAGAACTGATCAGTTTTAAGGCAGATCTTTTGTGAAGAAAACACTGTGCGCCGGCTGAGTTTGCGCAGCACCGGGAGCCTTATTGTTGTACAACGATCCCGATACGGTGGCGGCCACCGGATATATGTTAACGTAATATACCGAATTCGATGCATCGAATGTGCATTGATAGGATAACGTTACGCCAAGAGTCTGTGCGATCTTAGCAATGATGTCCCCAGGCAGCTCCCCACCGGCTCCCAACGTAATCCTTCCGGTATATGATGCGAACGGATCTGACATAAGCAGTACCTTCTTGCCCGAAGCCTGTGAAACTTGCTCCAAAAGCACAGTCAAGGTGTCTTCAACCGTACGCTCACTCGCTGGGAAGGTGACCACGTGACTCATGACTGGAACGACAGAATGCCATGAACCATTAGCCCCAAGAACCTGGAAAGGAACGACGTCGATGCGGCTTGTCTGCTGAATAACTTGGTATCCGTCAGCTCCGTACAGGCCCGCACTTTTGTATTGAGCAAAGACTGAGTGAAGGGCCAAATACGGCGTTGAGTCGTCTTGACTAAGACCGGCTGAGAAACTCGTCTGGGGTGTAAAGAGCAGCTTCATCGATCCGTAGGCTGTCGAGATTATTTTGCTCTGCAATTCTGAAGAACTTTCGTAGGGAACTTCTTCATAATTTATCGGAGAGAGAAATGCTTGCTGTAGCTGTAACAATATCTCGGCTAGAGGTCTCCCGGTTTGCGCGACTGAATACGTTCCGGGTAGGCTACTCGGGTCGTGTTTGGGTTTTTGCGATTGCGCTGCGGCATGACTCCCCAGAATAAGCCCGAGTATAAGGAGTCCGTTCAGCGTGACCCCTTGGTGAGTAGAAGCTTTGATTGAACTTTTTTTATCCATATTGAGCATCCTTATCTCCGACTTAGAAGGCTTGAGTACTGGTTAGGCCATCCTTGTTGATCGTCACAGTTGACGTACCGATCGTTACGCCTAGAGTGTGCGTAGCGAACTGCTGGTTGCTGTACCCAGGCATATTGTTCACAATCATCATCGCTTGAGATGTGGTCGCTGTACATGGGAGTAGACCCGCTGGTTGCAAAATTCCTCGATAATACCTGACTGTCGTCGTATTGAAGCCTACACCGTCGACGCTATATTGGTTTGCAGCGCCGGATGCACCCACATTCCAGACACTGCCCTGGACAGCAAACTTCGGAGCTTGCGGAGTAAGGCCAAGGCTTACCACACCCTGATAGCAACTATCGGCGGGAGTCCCAGCTCCGGCACTTTCGTACACCTGCCGTCCCTGGAATCTGTTGTTATTAGGGTCGGGTCCGTCAGTCGACGAAGAATCAACCAACGTTTGACCAAAATTGAGTATTGTGTAGCCGATCGTGTTAAGCTTTCCGAAGCCTTGTATGGAGACGGTCTCACTGGTGGGGGTAAAAATAAGGTTAGTTTCCATGGTAATCGGCCCATTTAGACCACTGCTATTTGTAAATACGCCAGAGGCCGTATCGTTGCCTTTGTTCGCAATGGATCCGTCAAAGGTCTGGCTGCTCACAGGAGTATACCCCCCGCACGACGTGCTTGGATTAGGGTTTGAAGCGACCCATGTAAAATTGGTAGTTCCCTCTTGTGCGGTGTTAATCGTCGACGGCGCATAGGAAGATGATGGTGAAACCTGATATTGCACGACCGGGCAACCGGGACTAGGATTGGAAAACACAAGTACCGAACCGGAGACGTTGCCTGCCGATCCGGGAGATCCATTATTGGCCGTTAGCGTCCACTCGGAAGAGCCATCGTCTTCGATCCACGAACCGCCAATATAGGTGGCTGGTACTGGATCAATACAGGAAGTATAGGGTCCAAAAGGACATCCCGTGCTGTCGGGTGGCAGATTAACACCAAGGGTGTGGACAGTAACGCTGCTCAAAGTGGCGTGCGTTACCTCGTCGACGAGATAAAAAGTCATATTGTTTGGAACCCAAACTCCCGTCGTCGCTTGAAGCTCAGAGTATCCCTGGGTGAATAGTGCGCCTGTAGGACTGTTTACGTATATGCCCAACAGGTGGCAGCATGGTCCGCTGGCGTAAATCGTTGTCTGACCGTTTGTACTTGAGTTGGATATAAAGATTGGGTTGGGGCTGGCAACGATTGCTTGGGCGTGAGCCGCCAAAGTAAGCATAAGGTACATAGCTGCCCAACTAAAAATCTTTATTCCGTAGCGAGGGCACACGTAGCCATATTCGGAACGAGTAAATGTTAACAAATCCGATCTCCTATTTTAAGCAGGTAAAAGTACTAGAACCTCCTGTAACTATGTGCTTTTTACTACACAGTATCAAGCATTTTTATTAGAAAAGATAGAATAGTACTATCGAACGATCCGTTCAGTCTCCAGCTAAAATCTGAGGACCAGTTTTAACTACACCGGCAACTGACTGGACCCCATCAAAAACTTGTCAATATGGTGGGCGGCCTGACGGCCTTCGGCAATTGCCCAGACGACCAGTGATTGGCCGCGCCGGACGTCGCCGGCTGAGAAGATGCCGGGAACTGAAGTCATATAAGCGCCGTCCGCTTTCACGTTGCCACGGGCGTCGAGTGCGAGGGGCAGTTGCTCCAGCAAACCTCCACGGACGGGGCCGGAGAAGCCGACGGCGATGAGAATCAGGTCGGCATCCAAGTAGAACTCACTGTCAGGAACTCGTTCCAGTGCTGGTTTCGGGCCTACCCGGACGCAATGCAGACGCTTCACGTTTCCTTCGTTATCGCCGCTGAAGTGAGTTGTCAGGACGCTCCATTCGCGCGCGCCGCCTTCTTCGTGGGCAGCTTCCACCCGCAACTGAAGCGGCCAGAGCGGCCAGGGAGTGGAAGCATGACGCTCCTCCGGTGGCATACCGTGGATTTGCAGTTGATGAACCGACGCGGCTTTCTGGCGATGCGCGGTTCCCAGGCAGTCGGCTCCGGTGTCGCCTCCGCCGATGATAATCACGCGTTTGCCGGTTGCGATAATTTCTTCACTGGCAATGCGGTCTCCCGCCACGCGATTATTTTGCTGGGTGAGATAGTCCATCGCGAAATGGATACCCTTCAATTCGCGGCCCGGAATCGATAGATCGCGATGCTGCTCGGCTCCAAAGGCTAACAAGACGGAATCAAAGGTGCTGATCAGCTCGTGGACAGATAAGTTTACGCCGACTTGGATGCCGGTGCGGAATTCGATGCCTTCGGCAATGAGCTGGTCCAGGCGGCGGTCCACCACTGTTTTTTCCAGTTTGAAATCGGGAATTCCATAGCGTAGGAGGCCGCCGATTTTGCTGTGCCGCTCGAAGACAACCACGGAATGCCCGGCGCGATTGAGCTGTTGCGCGGCGGCAAGCCCGGCGGGACCGGAACCGACGATCGCCACTTTCTTACCGGTGCGACGTCGAGGCAGTTCGGGCTGAACCCATCCTTCAGCAAAGGCGCGATCGATAATATTCTGCTCGACCACCTTGATGGTGACGGGCGGCTCATTGATTCCGAGCACACACGCCGCTTCGCAGGGAGCCGGACAGATGCGGCCGGTGAACTCGGGGAAGTTATTGGTCGCGTGGAGGGTTCGAATTGCCTCGCGCCAGCGGCCTCTCCAGACCAAGTCGTTCCAATCGGGAATCAGATTGTTGACAGGACATCCGGTATGGCAGAACGGAACACCGCAGTCCATGCAACGGGCGGCCTGCTTCTGTGTCTTTTCAGTTGGAAAGTCCTGGTAGACCTCAAACCAATCGTTGACACGCTCGATCACGGGCCGGCGATCGGGCGTCTCGCGCGTGTAGTCTAGAAATCCAGTAAGTTTTCCCAAGATTATCGCGCTCCTTCGCCAACAGCTACAGCGGCAACAGGAAGTTCCCTGGCGACCGGTAGTTTTGTCTCTCCAACGGTTTGGGCGATTCCCAGTACGCGTTTGTATTCGCGGGGGAATACCTTCACAAAGCGCGGCAACAATTTCGTCCAGTTTTTGAGAATATAGCTACCGCGAGGGCTGCCGGTGTACTCGACATGCTTGCTGATCAGCCGTTCGAGCAGTAAGATGTCGTCCCGCTCAAAGATCGGCTCCAGGTCCACGCCGGTCCGATTGCAGCGCACGTTGACGAACTCGCCCGCTTCATCAAATACATAGGCGATACCACCGCTCATGCCGGCAGCAAAGTTCCGGCCGGTGCTGCCGAGAACAACGACTGTACCGTTGGTCATGTATTCACAACCGTGATCGCCGACGCCTTCAACTACCGCGATAGCACCAGAGTTGCGGACGGCGAAACGTTCCCCGGCCACACCGTTGAAGTAGGCCTCGCCACTGGTGGCCCCGTAGAGGACGGTGTTGCCGATAAGGATGTTTTCCTCGGGTTTAAACGTGGAGCCTTTGGGCGGGAACACGACGATCTTTCCGCCGGAGAGCCCTTTTCCAACGTAGTCATTCGCGTCGCCCTCCAATGTGAGCGACACGCCTTTGACCAGGAACGCCCCGAAACTTTGACCTGCGGAGCCGGTGAGGGCGATGCGGATGGTGTCTTCAGGAAGGCCCTGAGAGCCGTGACGGCGTGCGATCTCGCCGCTGAGCATGGCGCCGATGGTCCGATGCACGTTGCGGACCGGCATGTGAAATTCGGTCGGAATACCTTGTTCGATGGAGTTCCTGGCGAGATCCATCAGGCTGTGATCGAGCACCTCGGTCAAGCCATGATCCTGCGCCACAAGACAGCGACGTCCGATGCGGCCGGGGACTTGCGGATTGTAGAGAATCGAAGAAAAGTCCAGGCCCCGCGCTTTCCAGTGATCGATAGCCTGCCGCATCTCGATCATGTCGACGCGGCCGATCATGTCATCCAAGCGGCGGAAACCGAGCTTTGCCATCCATTCACGAACCTCTTCAGCGATGTAGAAAAAGAAGTTGATGACGTTTTCGGGAGTGCCTTCGAATTTCCTGCGCAACTCGGGGTTTTGGGTGGCAATGCCGACCGGGCAGGTATTGAGATGGCACTTGCGCATCATGATGCAACCCATGGCGACCAGTGGAGCGGTGGAGAAGCCAAACTCCTCGGCTCCGAGCAGAGCAGCGATAACGACGTCGCGGCCGGTCTGCAATTTTCCGTCAGTCTGCACTCGAATGCGGCTGCGGAGGTCGTTCATGACAAGCACCTGCTGTGTTTCGGCAAGACCCAGTTCCCAGGGAATGCCGGCATGTTTGATGGAGGTGAGCGGCGAGGCTCCGGTGCCGCCGTCGTAGCCGCTGATCAATACGACATCGGCATGGGACTTTGAGACACCTGCCGCTACAGTTCCCACGCCGACTTCGGCCACAAGCTTGACGGAAATACGCGATGTGGGATTGACGTTTTTTAGATCGTAGATAAGTTGAGCTAAGTCCTCAATGGAGTAGATGTCGTGGTGGGGGGGCGGTGAGACCAGACCCACGCCGGGAATAGAGTGCCGGACCTGCGCGATCTCGCCGTTGATCTTGTGGCCGGGCAGTTGACCGCCTTCGCCCGGCTTTGCTCCCTGGGCAACTTTGATCTGCAGTTCGTCCGCATTGACGAGGTAATTCGTGGTAACGCCGAAGCGGCCGGAGGCTACTTGCTTCACGGCGCTACGCTTCGAATCACCGTTGGGCAGTTTTACAAAGCGCTTCTCGTCTTCCCCGCCCTCGCCGGTATTGGAGCGGCCGCCGATCCGGTTCATCGCGATGGCCAAAGTTTCGTGAGCCTCCCGGCTGATCGATCCGAACGACATGGCTCCCGTGGAGAAGCGCTTCACGATTTCGCTGACCGGTTCCACCTCTTCGATGGGAATGGGGCGAGGGATCGGTTTCAGTTCCATCAAGCCTCGGAGCGTACAGAGGCGCTTGCTTTGCTCGTCGATGAGTTTCGTGTACTCCTGGAATGTCGCGTAGCTTTGCTGCCGGACTGAATGCTGTAGCTTGCTGACGGTAAGAGGATTCAGTGAATGGTATTCGCCATTGATGCGGTATTGGTAGTTGCCGCCGATAGCGAGCTCGGGCTCCGAATCGGAGACTGGCCGGAAGGCAAATTCATGCTTGGCAATGGCCTCCTTAGCGAGCACATCGAGCCCGACGCCTTCGATTCGGGAGGGCGTTCCGGTGAAATACTGATCCACCAGCGCTTTGTTCAGGCCGATGGCCTCAAATATTTGCGCGCCACGATAACTTTGCAGTGTGGAGATCCCCATCTTGGAGGAGACCTTGAGCAAACCTTTAGTGGCGGCTTTGATGTAGTTCTTGATGGCAGCTTCCGCGGAAACGCTGCTCGGCAAGTCACCCACATTTGCCAGGTCCTCGATGGTTTCGATGGCTAGATAAGGATTCACTGCACTTGCGCCATAGCCGATCAAAACGCAGTAGTGCATGATTTCGCGCGGCTCGCCCGATTCGATGATGAGAGCGACGCCCATACGGGTGCCCTCGCGGACGAGGTGGTTGTGGACGGCGGTCAGGGCGAGCAGACAGGGAATGGGTGCAAACTCTTCGTCGATGCCGCGGTCAGACAGAATGAGCAGCGTATAACCGGAGTTGATCGCCAGGGACGCACGGCGGCAGAGACCGTCGAGAGCGCGTTTCAACCCGGCTTCGCCTTCAAGAACGCTGAAGGTGGTCGGAAGAGTGGAGGCCAGCAGGTCGCCACGCGAGACCCGCCGCAGCTTTTCAAGATCGCGGTTGGTCAGGATGGGATGGGGCAGCTTCAGCGTGTGGCAATGCTCCGGAGTTTCGCTGAGAATGTTGCGCTCATTGCCGATATAGCTGGTGAGCGACATGACCATATCCTCTCGGATCGAATCGATTGGCGGATTCGTTACCTGCGCGAAGAGTTGTTTGAAGTAGTTGAAGAGAGACTGCGGCTTTTCCGACAAGCAGGCGAGCGGCGTATCGACACCCATTGAGCCTATTGCTTCCTCGCCATTTGCGGCCATGGGCGAGATCAGCATGCGGATATCCTCGTCGCTAAAACCGAAGCAGCGCTGCCTCATCAGAATGGTTCGGTGATCGGTGCCTTGTACGCGGGTCGGCTCCGGGAGAGAGTCCAAGGTGATCTGATTTTGCTTCAGCCATTCGCCATAGGGCTGCCGGGACGCCAGTTGGTGCTTGATTTCTTCGTCCGGAACAATGCGGCCCTGTTCTAAGTCAACGAGCAGCATTTTGCCCGGCTGCAGACGGCCCTTGTACTCGATCTCTTCCGGCGCAAACGGGAGAACGCCTGCTTCGGAGGCCATCACGAGCAGCCCATCCTTGGTGACTAGGTAACGAGCGGGACGGAGACCGTTGCGATCGAGAGTTGCGCCGATGATGCGGCCATCGGTGAAGGCCACGGCGGCGGGACCATCCCACGGTTCCATAAGCGACGCATGATATTCGTAGAACGCCCGTTTTTCGGGCTTCATCGTCGTATCGGCATCCCAGGCTTCGGGAATGAGCATGGCCATGACGTGCGGCAGCGAACGGCCGGACATGGTCAGCAGTTCCACGGCGTTGTCGAGGCAAGCCGAATCGCTGTTGCCCGGCTGGATCACGGGGAACAACTTTTCGATATCGTCGAACAAGGGCGATTCCATGATCGACTGGCGCGCATTGAGCCAATTGACGTTCCCCCGAACGGTGTTGATCTCGCCGTTGTGACAAAGGTAGCGGAACGGATGCGCCAATTGCCAGGTGGGAAACGTGTTGGTGGAGAAGCGCTGATGGACCAGGCACAGCGCGCTAGTGGTGTCAGGATCGAGGAGTTCGTCGTAAAACTCGCCGATCTGATTTGCAAGCAGCAGTCCTTTATAAATGATGGTGCGTGACGAAAACGAGGGAATGTAGAAAAAGTTCTTGTCGCGCATGTCGGACTTTGCGACCAGAGATTCGACACGCTTACGAACAACGTACAACTTGCGTTCAAACTGCTCGGCATCCATGCCGGCGGGACAAGCCACAAAAAATTGCTCAATGTAGGGCTGCGAGGCTCGCGCGACACGGCCGATCGCATTCACATTGACAGGCGCATCGCGCCAACCGAGAACCGACAATCCTTCTTCGCGTGAGATGCGCTCGAGTAAACCTTCACAGGTGAGGCGCTGCTGCCGCTCCACTGGCAGAAAACACATGGCGATTCCGTATTCGCCAGAAGCGGGCAAGGGAAATCCCAGTTTCGCCGATTCTTTTGAAAAGAACTGATGAGGAATTTGAATGAGAATGCCGGCGCCGTCCCCGGTTTCCGTATCGCAGCCGCAAGCGCCCCGATGCGCCAGGTTCAGGAGTATTTGCAAACCCTTGAGCACGATATCGTGAGAAGGTTCGCCTTTGATATTGGCTACAAAGCCTATGCCGCAAGCATCGTGTTCGAATGCAGGGTTGTACAGGCCCTGGGCAGCAGGCAACTGATTGTAGTTATCGGCTGGATACACTTCGGCCTCCTCTGGATTCTTCATGGAATATGGTTAGTATAACCATGGGGATAAGTATTCGTCAAATCGAATTTAGGGCGGGACAACATTAGCGCACCTTATGATAAAGTGGCCTTTGTGACTCTCGAGAACCTTCGTCTTATTCGCGACGTCGCGCATTCCCATAGCGTCAGCAAGGGCGCTAAGTTGAGCGGTATCAGCCAATCGGCAGCCAGCCAGCAAATTCAGGAACTGGAGCGCGAGCTCGGTGTCGCGTTATTTGACCGGAGCACCCGGCCTTTGAAGGTAACCGGGGGGGGAAAGCTCTATCTTGAATATTGCCGGGATGCGTTGCGCCGCTACGAAGAATTTGAAGCGGAACTGTACAAATTAAAAAATGAAGCGAAAGGAACCGTGCGGGTGGCGGCGATCTATTCGGTTGGACTTTCCGAGATGGCGCGGATAGAGGCCTGCTTTGGACGGCGGTTTCCGGACGCGGAGCTGCATGTGTCCTACTTGCGGCCGGAGCGGGTGTATCAATATGTCTCGGAAGAGCAGGTGGATTTGGGACTGGTGAGCTATGCGGAATCCACGCGGGATGTGATTGCGCTGCCGTGGCGCGACGAGGAGATGGTGGTTGCGGTTGCGCCGGACCATCGGCTGGCCGAGCGCGAATCCGTACCAGCCGAGGAGCTTAGCGGCGAGGCGTTCGTTGGATTCGATGAGGACTTGCCGATTAGCCGGGAGGTGGACCGCTACCTGCGCGACCACAAGGTGGACGTCAACATGGTTCTTCACTTTGACAATCTTCAGATGATGAAAGAAGCGGTTGCCCATGGCGCGGGCATCAGCATTATGCCGGAACGAGTGATGCAGGACGACTTGCGCCAACGGAGGCTGGTAGCGGTGCGGCTCCGGCCCGCCGATCTATTTCGCCCGGTACGCATTATCCATCGGAGACGCAAGGTATTTACGGAAGCGGTCAGTGGTTTACTGGCATTGCTGCGGGAAACGGATCTGACGGCTTGTGGTGGAGAGCCTTTCCAGTTCCTGCAGGTAGAATAAACACACCAGTCCATCGCATCAAAAGTTTAAATTTGAGGTGACACGCATGTTGAATCAGTTGCCACTTACGGTGCTCCTGAAGGAGTCGCGCGGCGGCAACGAACAGGCCTTCGGCCAACTGGTGCCTGTTGTCTATGATCAACTACGAAAACTGGCCTCGAAGTGCCTGCTTTCTGAACGTCCCGGACATACTCTTCATCCCACGGAGCTTGTGCACGAAGCTTATATGCGGCTGGTCGGTGCCGACGTCGATTGGCAGGACCGGGCTCATTTCTACGCTGTAGCGGCCCGGACCATGCGGCGAATTCTAGTCGATTACGCGAAAGAGCAGATATCTCAGAAGCGGGGCGGCGGGAGCGAGCGCATTTCTTTGGAAGATATTGCGGTAATCAGCCCCCAGACATCGCCAGACGTGTTGGCACTGGACGAAGCTTTGGGCCGGCTGAGCGCAAGAGATCCACGGAAGGGGCAGATCGTCGAGCTGCTGTTCTTTGGTGGCCTCACGTACGAGGAGGTTGCTAACGTGGTTGGGGTTTCGCAGGCCACCATTCACCGGGACTTGCAGATGGCCAAAGCCTGGCTGCAGAACGAGCTAAATAACAGTCCATCCTGACTCCTATGCCTGAAGACGCCACGCCTGACCTTGCGCAGTCACAGTATTGGCTGCGGCTGGAGGTGCTTTTCCACGAGGCGTCCCGAATGAGCGATTCGGACCGCCCTGCTTTTTTATTGGAAGCCTGTGGAGAGAGCGTTCAGCTTCGCAACGAATTGGAAGCTCTTCTTCGTGCATCCGGTAAAACCTTCGCATTGTTGGAAAAGCCGGTACAGGACGTGGCGAACGAATTTGTTTTTCAGGACGATTCCAGCGGAAAGAGAGTCGGCGTCTACCGGACGATTCGGTTGTTGGGAGAAGGCGGCATGGGCAAGGTCTATTTGGCTGCTCGTGCCGATGACGCCTACGAAGCGCGGGTCGCGGTAAAGGTCATCGGCGGGTTCCTTGAACAGAACGCGCCGATGCTTTCGCGGTTTCGCGCCGAACGCCAGATTCTTGCCAACTTGAACCACCCCAGCATCGCGCGGCTGCTGGATGGAGGTGTTACCGCCGAAGGCAAGCCGTACTTTGTGATGGAGTACATCGACGGCATCAGTGTCGATAAGTACTGCCGCGAAAACAAGCTTACGGTCCACGACCGGCTCCTCATTTTTTGCAAGATATGCAATGCCGTCGAATACGCGCATCGTAACCTGATCGTCCATCGTGATATCAAGCCGGCCAACATCTTAGTGGACGCGCAGGGAGAGCCGAAACTGCTGGACTTCGGCATCGCGAAGCTCCTGGATGCTGGATCTCCTCTTGTGGGAGGCGCGCAAACGAGCACAACCGAGTGGTTGATGACTCCTGACTACGCGAGTCCGGAACAGGTTCGCGGCGAACCCATTTCCACTTCTACCGATGTGTATGGACTGGGCGTTCTTTTGTACGAGTTGTTGAGTGAAAGACGGCCCTTTCAGTCGAAGACCTCATCGCCGCTGAGTTTGATTCGCGACGTTTGCGAGAAGAATCCCGATCCGCCGAGCGTGGCCCTGCGCCATGCTTCCACTCCTGCGCTTCCCGACCCCGGAACAGTAGGAAGAGATCTCGACAATATTGTGTTGACGGCGGTCCGCAAGGAGCCAAGCCGACGGTATAGCTCGGCAGCGCAGCTATCGGCGGATATTCAGGCGTTTGTCGACGGATATCCAGTTTCCGCCAGTAATCCATCCTGGAGCTATCGGGCGGGTAAGTTTATCAATCGGCATCGTGTTGGCGTGCTTGGGACGATGCTCGCGACCCTGGCGTTAGTGGGCTTTAGTGTCGGCATGGGGATTTTTGCGGCTAGGGCAAACCGGGCGCAGGTGAAGGCACAGATGGAAGCTGACTTTCTTTCCAGCATGTTTCAGGCAGCCTCACCAGATATGGCGAGAGGGCATGAGATTACGGCTCGTGATCTGCTTGATCGCGGCGCTCGGCGTATCAACAGGGAATTGACTGCCGAGCCTAACGTACGCGCCTCACTGCTCGCAAGTATCGGGCAGGCGTACAGTGACTTGGGCTTGTACAGCCAAGGGTTGTCTCTTCTCGAAAAGTCTTTTGGTCCGCACGGTCCTCAGTCCAGCATTGACGGTGGTTCCCGTGCAACGATCCTGAACCTGATGGGAACGCTGCACCGGTTACAGGGTCAGTACAAAGCCGCCGAGCCGTTTTTCCGGCGTACACTCGCAGTCCAGCGAGCTACTCTGCATTCATCGAATCCACAAATCGCGTCCAGTTTAGCGGATTTGGGCGAGTGCCTTTACCTGGAAGAAAAAGATAGCGAGGCGGAACCTTTCTTGCGGGAGGCGTTGCAGATTTACCGGGAGAATCCTCCCGACGGCGGGGATGGCGCGCGCAATTATTTGGCGCTGCTTCTGGAGCGGAAAGGTTCCTTTGCGGAAGCCGCTCATCTGCTGAGTGAAGCGGTTCAAATTACCAGAGCGAGAGAGGGTGCCGATAGCCCCAACTACGCTACCAGCCTTCATAACTGGGCGAGTGCCTTGATCGATGCGGGAGATTTGAAAGGTGCTGAATCGAAGCTACGCGAAGTTCTCGCCATTCGCCGCAAGGTTTTGGGGAATCACCATCCAGAGTTGGCATACACACTCAACAATCTAGGCTACGTGCTGCTGGAGTGGGGAGATTGGCAAGACGCCGAACCGTTCCTCAGGGAGAGCCTTTCGATTCGCAGCACTGCCTTGGGAGCAGACAATCCTGTCCTAGCGCCTTCCTGGAACAACGTTGCGCGGGTTCTGCAAGCGCGGGGGACGTATCAGGAAGCGCAGCGTACGTATCAGCATGCGCTGGAACTCGCCGGCAAAGGGAATAACGCCTGGTTTGCAGCGCAGATCGAAGGCAACATGGGCGTGCTGGCGTTCGATGAGGGCAACTATACGGAAGCGGAACGTCTGGGGGCCGCCTCCCTTAGGGCAGAAGAAAAGACTCAGGGTACGCAAACGCCCGCTGTCGCTTCATCGCTCATTGCCCTAGGCATGGATCGCCTTTACCAAGGCGATGCGAATGGGGCGGAATCGCTATACCGGCAAGCGCTCACCATCCGTGAAGGTAAATACCCTGCGAACCATTTAATGGTTATCAATGCGGAAGGCCGCCTAGGCGAAGCGCTGTTGGTCCAGGGCAGAAACAACGATGCCGAAGCGATACTGAGAAAAGCCGCCGGATCCATTAGCACCTCGCGCGTTCCTTTGCCTCCGTGGCAGATAGCCGAAGTACGCAGCACACTGGCGATTTGCCAAGCGGCTCTCCGCGGCGAGCAATTGTCTAAGGAACACATGGGTTCGGATACGGTGATGCTGGCAGGCGATCCCCGCCCTATTTTTCGTGAGGATCCACGAGTTCGCATTGCAAATCTCGTTCGAGTTTGGAAGGAGCGGCATCACAACGAGGCCGTGCGAATGACACCGGCTCCACTCAAACAAGATATCTCCCGGTCAGCAAACGTCGCTGGAAGTAGCAGACCGGCGCCTTAGTTTGATAGCAAGGGCCAATCCGAGCGCGCCAAAACCCACTAAAGCAACAGAGGCGGGCTCGGGGGTGGGATTTGCAAGAAGACCATCCGTATTGCCAGCTCCATCAACATAAAATCCAACGAGCTGGCCTTGATCGTTGATGCCGTTAATGGTTGTAGCTCCCATCCCGTTCGGATCGTCCACTGACAGCCATATGCCGGTGTTGCTGTTGTAAACAAATCCGTGCATGGCTCCCCCGGCGTCGGTGTAAGTGCCTACGGTTTCCCCATTGTTATTCAGCCCAAGCGCTTCCGTGAATGTCGAACCAGGGAACTGAAGCAGGGTTGTTTGAGTGCCATTCAGCAAGAATCCGTTCGCAACGGTGGTGCTGGCCATGGTAAATCCAGAGACAACGCCATTATTGTTGATGCCGGTGGCAAGGCTGTTCGAAGGCGCATTGAGTGCCGTAAACGTTGTGTTGGAGAGGCTGTATGTGTAAGGATGCGATACGCCATTGGCATCTTGATAGAAGCCAGCGGCTTGGCCCTTGTCATTGACGCCAAGCAATTGATTGAAGATTCCGGCAGCGTTGTCCACGGTTGTAAAATTATTGTTCACATCGGCGAATCCATGGTTTGTTCCCGTGTTGTCGACATAGAAACCAACGGTATTACCCGCGTTATTGATTCCGATGACTTGCGTTTGCGCGGACCCCGGGAAGTTTTCACTTACAAAGGAGCTGGGAGGCGTGAGTGTATATCCTTTGTTAGGATTCGTCGTTCCGTTTCCGTAATACCCGGCAATGGTTCCTGCATTGTTGATGCCCAGGAGCTGATTGAACGTCAGGTCGGTTGGATTGTTATAGGTTTGGAAGTTATAGGCATCCGCCCGTGCCGTGCTGGGCATTGCCATAACTGCCAGGCCGGAAGCTAAGCAGGCCTGTAATATGATTTTCCGGTGAAGTTTTATTGTCATGTATCTCTCGTTTCTCTAGGCGCGTTTTGTAAGTGCGCATACATTTGCTTGCAATATTTTGAAGCAAGCTCACCATAGATAGCGATACGATAGCTCCGATCCCCTCACTTGAACGGCGGATTAGTACCGAAAATAGTACTACCCAGGGAGAATGCCATGTAACAACGACTCGCCCTGGGCTGTTTTGACCGGCGGCGCGGCCCTACTTACGCTGGATACATGCCAAACTCGCCGTAGGCAACGGGATCGGTGTACATAGAAAACTCGGGCGAGTATCCGTCCTCATCATCGGGCGCGAAGCACTCGTCGCTGCCGAACACCTCCCACGTATCATCTTCCGGAAAGCGATTCAGTCCGGCATTGATGGCGTTGTCGAGTTCTTTGGAGATGTCCGGCGCCTTGGGGTTGACGGCAATCCCTGGGGACTTGCCGCTTTCCCATTCCCGTTTTGGCCGTAGCGCAGTGTGCTTCTGCTTCTGGCCGCTGGTGAGAATGGCAGCGAGTGCGGTAGCGCGCTCGGAGTCTTTCAGTTTCATGCGCCTATTATCTACCGCGTTGTTGCGTGGATCGGCGTACAATTCTATTTGCCCTATCAAACCGTTATCGCCGATCAGCGGCGTCCCCCACGCGGCGGCGGACTGTTGTCCATTGTCGTCGTTCTTGTCGTGATTCTGTTGTGCTCGCGCTATATCGCGTCCACGTTCATCGATTATGCGTGGTGGTCCGAAGTAAAGCAGGTCGATACATGGATCAATCTTTGGCTGTACGGCACAGTTCCGGTCGTGCTGATAGCGATTCTGTTTTTCGCGGTCTTCTGGGCAGCGTTTTACGCGGCAACTCGCGGGGGACGAAGATCCGCGATACCGGGTTTGCTGGGGCGACGAAACGTGTTCCGGATTGCGCTTGTTGTTTTGGCTCTGGTGGCGATTTTGGCCGCAAACGCGACCGTGGACAACTGGACGATAGTGCGGTATTTCGGCGGGCTACGCTTGCCGTATAACGCGCGCGAATTTATCGATCCCATTTTTCGCAAGCCACTCCATTTCTATTTCTTTGGGCTGCCTTTCTACACGATGTTGCTGCACGTCGTGTTAGTGGGCGCGGTGCTCTCGCTATTGATTTACTGGCTCGCCGCCAATGTTGAGTCGATCGGCAAGCGGTTTCCGAATTTCCGTCTTGAAACATCTTTCCAGTTCGATGAGCTTTCGCTTCGCGATACGTTTAACTCACTTTTTATCCGGCTAGCCTTGGCCGTTTTTCTGGTGGGACTGGCGGTTCATTATTACTTCGCCCGTTACGAACTGCTGTTTCAAGATCACGGCGCTTTCCTGGTAGGCGTGGACTGGGTGGCCGATCATGTGGTGCTTTCGCTGCAATGGATGATGATCGCCGGCGCCCTTGCCGGCGCGGCACTGGTTCTATTAAGACGCGGCCGGCTAGCCCTGCTGCTTCTGTTGCTGCTGCCGATACGCTATCTTGTTCCGCCATTGGTGAGCAGCTTCTATGTACGCCCCAATGAGTTAACGCTGGAATGGCCGTTCATCAAAAACCACATTGAGGCAACCCGATCGGCTTACGGCTTGAACGAACGCGTGAAAGAAGTGAGCTTGGAGGCAGAACCGGAAATCCCCATCGACGCCGCCAAGCAAAGGCCTTTACTTGATAATGTGCGGCTTTGGGACTGGCGCGCGTTTCTGGATACGGTGTCACAGATACAGCCGCTACGTCCCTATGTCTACATTGACGCAGATGTGGACCGATATCAAATCAACGGGGAGTTGCGGCAGGTTTTGATCGCGCCGCGCGAGCTGGACATACGGCAGTTGGGCGAAGCGCGATACCGATGGATCAACCCGCATTTCATCTACACGCACGGGTATGGCATCGTGATGGCCGAGGCCAATCGCATCACTTCTGACGGATTGCCTGTCTTGTTTATCAAAGATGCTCCGCCGGTGGTGACTACCAAGAGCCTGCGGCTGACGAAACCGGAGATCTACTACGGGGAGGTGGCTCACGAGCCGGTGTTTGTCGATTCCAAAGAGCAAGAGTTCAACTATCCTTCGGGGAGCGAGGCGGTGAAGACGCAATACGAGGGCACGGGCGGGTTTCCGATCTCCTCGCCCTTGTTGCGGCTGGCGGCAGCAATTCAATACGGCGACATCAACATCCTTCTGACGAACAATATAACTTCGAAAAGCCGCATGATGATTCGCCGCGCCATCCTGCAAAGGCTCTCCACAGTGGCCGGATTTGTTACATGGGACTCAGATCCATACCTGGTGGTAACGAAGGCCGGCCGTTTGGTCTGGATGGTGGACGGCTATATGACATCGGATGCGCACCCGTACTCGCGCAGTCTGGAGCTGAATTCAGGAGACAGCTTCAACTACATACGCAATTCGATAAAGGCCACCGTGGATGCCTATTCAGGGGAACTCAACCTGTACGTATTCGATCCGAACGACATTTTAATTCAGGCTTATCAGCGGCTGTTCCCTACCTTGTTTAAGCCCGAATCGGCAATGCCGGCCGATTTGCGCGCCCACGCACGCTATCCCGAAATGTTATTTAGCTCGCAAGCGGAAATTTATCTAAACTTCCACATGCGCAATCCCGAGGCGTTTTATAACCGCTCCGATCTATGGGACATCGCGAAGACCAGCAGTAAGCAAGGGGAGCCGCCAACGCCGGTGGTGCCGACGTATGTGGTTGCCACGCTGCCCGGAGACGACAAACCGGAGTTCATGCTGATTACGCCGTTCACTCCGGCGAACAAAAACAACTTGATCGGATTCATGCTGGCGCGGTGCGACGGCGCGCATTTAGGCGAGCTGGTGTTCCAGCAACTCACCAAACAGAACATCATCTACGGCCCGATTCAGATTGAAGCGCGGATCAATCAGGACCAGACGATCTCGAAAGACTTAAGTTTGTGGAATCAGCAGGGATCACAGGTGCTCCGGGGACAAATTCTGGTACTGCCTATCGCGAACAGTTTCCTTTACGTGCAGCCGATCTACATACAGGCATCGCAGGCGAGCATGCCACAACTGAAGAAGGTAGCGCTGGCGATGGGAGACAAGCTTGCTTATGCAAATACGTACGAGGAGGCGCTTTCACAGTTGATCGCTTCCCTCAGCGGTCCAGGTGAAAGAACGGAAGCACAGTCCGCGCCACCGCAAGCGAATACAGCACAGGCCGCCGCCACGCCCGTCATTTCCAGACCAAACCAGGAAGCCATACAAACCCTGGTAGCCATTCGTGATCATCTGCGCCGCTATCGCGAGCTTAGCGCGCAGGGTAAATGGGCCGACGCGGGTAAGGAGTTAGATGCGATACAGGCACTGGCGCAGAAATAAATGGTAGAGTTGCTCAATCTGTTTTGGGCGGCCAGATAAGATCCAGCTTATCTTTCCATCGCGAGTACAAGTAGGAAGCTGCCAGAAGCAGGAATCCGAGCGCGACGAAAGCAGAGATGCGGTACAAACGATCAAGCAGCCAGATGTCATAGAAATAGAGCTTCAGGACAACAAAGCCGATAGCAAGAAGGCCCAGCAAGCGATCGATGGCGCGCCTTTTAGCAAAGCCGAGCGCGATCATGATGACCGCGTAGATGGCGAACAGGAAGGACAGGCTCTCGCTGCCGATATTCAACCTGTCACCCTGTGCCACGTCCCGGCCGATCCAGGTAAGCAGCCACTCCACTACGGACACTAACAGGCATGCGTGTCCCACCAGGTAAGAAGTATCTCTCAGTCGGGTGTGCTGGCGGCTTGCCAATGCAAAATGTACGATCGCTAATACTAAGACGAAGCCGGCGAAGACGTTCGGATAAACGTGATGTAAAATCAGCCCCGCAGAGATAATCGCCCACGCTGCATTGAAAGCGAGAAGAAGGTTTCGGTCCCACCGAGCCGCCAGAAAGAGAAAGGCAACGAAGAGCGCTGAGAGAAGGCAGACCGCGAATGCAGCGGACTGATACTCGCCGCGGAGTTCGTCCAATCCGAAATACAGGGAAATATAAAACACCGCCACACCGCATCCGTAGACGCCTTGTGAAAAGACCCGTTGATCTCGTTTGCGCAGCCATTCGCTGAAACCGGTGAGAATACCGCCCGCGAGCAGGCCCAATACGATGCGTCCCCAGATGGTGATCCACTGCTTATCGATGGCGTATTTGAACAGAAAGAGAACGCCAAACGCCAGCGTGACGGCGCCGATGCGGTTCACCCACAACAATCCGAGGCGGGACTCGATTCTTTGATCTTCAGACGAAGGCGGAACGGACGGTATCCGTCTCGTTTCCAGGGTCGCAACACGGTTCTCCAGGGCAGTAACATGAGCCCTGAGGCTTTGGATTTCCTCGCTCAGCCTCGCGTTTTCATCGGCGCTGTTCGTCATGAGTACTGACGGACACTATAGCGCTAAATGTAGCCAGAAACCGGTTAGACGAGTACTTCCGCCACTGGTTCCGCAACGCCGTACCGCTGCGCCACGTAGTCGTCGAGGAGGGCGCGGAACTCGGCGACTATTCGATCGCCGCGCAAGGTAGTCGCCAGCTTGCCGTCGATATAAACAGGCGCGACGGGTTTTTCGAAAGTGCCGGGCAACGAAATGCCGATGTTGGCATGCTTCGATTCGCCGGGACCATTCACGATGCAGCCCATCACGGCCACCTTCATCTCTTCCACGCCCGCGAACTGCTCCCGCCATACGGGCATCTGCTCGCGAAGATAGGTCTGAATCTGGTCGGCCATATCTTGGAAAAATGTACTGGTGGTGCGGCCGCAACCGGGGCAAGCCGCCACTTGCGGCGTAAAGCTACGCAGGTTGAGAGCCTGCAGGATTTGCTGACAGACAATCACCTCATCGGTACGATCGCCATTGGGCAAGGGCGTCAACGAGGCGCGAATGGTATCCCCGATTCCCTGCTGCAGAAGAACCGATAGAGCCGCTGTGGTGGCGACGATTCCCTTCGATCCCAATCCGGCTTCGGTCAGTCCGACATGGAGCGGATAATCGCCCCGCTGCGCCAGCATCTGATAAACGCCGATCAGATCCTGCACACTGCTGACCTTCGCGCTCAGGATGATCTTGTCGTGCGCTAGACCGTGACGCTCGGCCGCTTCCGCGCTACGGATCGCGCTCTCCACAATGGCGCGCATCGTCACTTCCATGGCGTCCAAGGGTTCGGCAAGACGCGAGTTCTCGTCCATCATCGATGTCAGCAACGAAGAATCGAGCGAACCCCAATTCACGCCGATGCGAACAGGCTTGCCGTATTCGACCGCCGCCTCGATCATCGTGCGGAAGTTATCGTCGTGCTTCTTGCCAATATCGGAGTTGCCGGGATTGATGCGGTACTTCGCCAGTGCTCGCGCGCAATCGGGATAGTTCCGCAAGAGCAGATGCCCGTTGTAGTGAAAGTCGCCGATGATCGGAACGTTGACATTAAAATGCCGCAGCGTCTCCACGATCTTCGGGACAGCTTGAGCGGCCTCTTCGGTGTTTACCGTGACACGAACCAGTTCCGATCCGGCTCGTGCGAGTTCCATGATTTGATTGACGGTTGAGGCAGAGTCCGCCGTGTCGGTATTGGTCATCGATTGCACGACCACCGGGTTCGATCCTCCGACCTTCACCCCCCCAACATTGACAACTGCCGATTTCCGTCGTGGCGAAACAGCCATGTAGCGCAATCCTCCGTCTCCAGACAGATTTGAAACCCGGAGACTGAAACCATTATAAAATCAACCATTAAGAATCTGTTCTGCATGGCCCGAAGGAAGTCTTCATTACGGAAGTCCTGCGGCGGCAAGTTGTCGGTTTGCTTTCCGAACACGAACAGCGCGTTCGATGTACACTTCAGAACTCTTCCTCTCGGCACGGCTGACGGCGACCCGCGAACTTCACTCCAAGATCCACGTATCCGGCTCGGGCCACACTACGCTAACGCCACTTTCGGCGCACAACCAAAGTCGACTTCCGGACTGCGCGTGAGCCATTCAGGATCGGCGGACATAACGGGACTTATCGTCCTAACCTTCTCGTTCAGGTTGAGGGAACCGATCCAGACTTCGAGGATCCTAAGTAACGTCAAAACGTCACTTTGAATTACTTCACAGAGAAGGTAAAATCGTGTTCAAAGCGGTCACGCGAGGTTCCCGGACGGAAGGAGTTCGTCTGTCGCCTCCGTATCGGTGTCGTGACTCCATCATGAACAGGCTGAATATCTCTGTCCGGACATGCCCGCCGCAGGCAGTCGTTTAAGCCTGCCATAAGGGATTCCTTGGAAAGTTTTGAGCCTCCGATTCTGATCACCAGAGTTGCTCTCTTTTTCAAGAGCACACAGCAGGCAGACCAGACCTCTAGCAGAAATTCCCAATAGCCTTGTTGCTTTGTGTATCTGTCGTCTTTGAACAGCCGAGTTTGGGGGCGATTTGGCCCACCCAAGAACCAAAGACGTAACCACTGATCTTCACCGTAATCTGTGGTGTCGAGGTACGGAGGCGAGGTAATGATTAGAGTTACACGTCCGATGTAGTCCGCAAAGAGTTCGGCTGCCCGACGTGCGTCTGCAAGATGCACTTCTCCGCTGCCCGTAGGAAGAGTCCTGGACAACCTATATCGCACGAGTTGCCGCAACACTTTGAAACAGGAACGCTCTGGTGGACGCAATCCTCTTGTCTTCCACCATCTGACTGAGTAGTCAGGTTTTGTGCTGATCGTTCTTGGCATCCGATTGCTCAAACACAATTCGGTTCTATGGGACTCGCCGTGAAGACATCCCAGAAGGGTTGCTGTAAGAAATTTATCAACGTCTTCATCGCGCCAGCGCAGTTGGTTTCGCAGATATAGCAGCTGGGAAAAAGTTTCGCTATGGAAGCAAAGCTCGAAGAATTCGTCCATTTCAGTCCCTGTGTCAATGGACGAGTACTCCTTTTCAAGTTTTTCGATGCGTGCATAGAGTAACTCTTCTTGCGGGATTCGAGCCTTCGCACCGGAGACACATGCAGCCACCGGGTTGATATCCATTGCGATTGCTTGCCTATTCATTAGAAGACTCTGCAGTACGGTCGTCCCGCGGCCAGAGAACGGATCGAAAACAATATCGCCTGGTCTGGAGTAAGCCAATAGATGTGTTTCAACGAACTCCTCAGGGAACATTGCAAAATAAGGGCACATTGAATGGAGCGGGTTTTTCAAGCGACAACCCTCTTTTCGGCCAAGTTGGACAGAACAGTTCCAATCCACCTAATGACATCATCAACGAGCAAACAGCCATCAATTGAGGATTGCTCACTTCCGGAAGAAGCAAAGCCCACTGCCGCTGAGCGTGCGATACGGCCTCGATCAAAAATGACACCAAATTTGCCTTCGCGATACATGAACCGAACCTGCACACCTCGGTAGAAATCAACTGGCTCCCCGGTCTCCGACAGAGTCGGTTCATCGAGATCAAACCACAAAGGAAACGGAATACATATTGCCGGCAGAAAGTGCTCGAACCTGACACCGTTAAACCACTGCTTGATACTACGGACGTCTGCGGTTACTTCCTTATCCTTCCAGTCAAGGCCAGATGCAACCTGCACAAACATGAGAATCGTTGCTGCAAAACGGTCCGGGAAGTGCCGCCAGGCGATAATGTCGACTCCTCCATCCTTCAGCTTGTCGTCGAATCCATGTGGAATCGATGTCAAAACCTGGAAAGAACCGTATCTGGTCCAAACACTCTGTAGAGCTGGAAGGAAGGAGTCACCGACCGCCCTAGGAAATCCAAATGAAACCACCTCAACACCGAGATATCCGCCGACCGCGAGACAGGAACAAATCTGGAAAATATTACCGATCTGACCGACAAGGTGCCGCTCGTTCTTGGGCACGAGTATCAGTTTTTCCCGGATTGCCGAGTCGAGCAGACAAAAAGTGTAGAAAAGCTTTCCACTCTTCGCTTCAAGAAAGTTTGAAGTACAACGGAGGATCACGGATCGAGAGCCCGCACCTTGGACTATTTCGTAGGGGTATGCTTCGCCGACTAAACGCTGCCGGAATTCTAGTTCCTGAACAATACGATCCTCAAGGTCCTCTGAGAACCTGTTGGTGATCTCTGGTTCGCCAAGCTCTTCGGCTTGAGGGTCCAACTCAGTCACGGGCGTGCGATCATCCACTTCGATCCTCAAGATGGCCTGCAAGTTGGCGATGGAGGCTTGCTTATTGCTACTGGTGAGCGCAATCAGCTCAAGCCAATCTGCAAAACGCGCGCGCTTGGAGCTTTGGTCTGGTGGAAGGATGCGCATTCGTCGCTAAAGCTCGTCATCCTCAAGTTGGAGGCTCTTTTTAACCATCGCATCACGCAGATTTCGGACCGTAACAGCCAGGTTCTTGCCAATCGCTAACAGCGTGGCATCACCATCGAAATGGCCGGAAAGCCCCAGTGCCGCCTCGCACTGCTGGCTGGCCTTGATGAGTGCGTCCTTGAACCTATTAGCCGGAGGGTTAACCTCTTCAAAAGCGCGATCCAGCCGTCTGGACCTTAACAATTCGTCCCTGGCTCTTTCGTTTGCGATCACTTGAACTAATTCATTGAGATTGGGATTCTGGCTGGCGATCAGTGTCGGCTCTTTTTTGCTCTCCTGACCGTATAACCATGACATGAGTAGTTGCAATTCACGCTTGTGCGCTGCAGGAACAGGTTTCTTTGGCAATACCTCCTCAGCTTCATCATTGATTCCTAGAAACTCACGCACCGCCGGGCGAGAGACGGCTGTATATAGATGTGAAAACGCAAAACGTTTCTTGGTTCGATCAGCAAGGTCAAAGCCTTCCTGCTGGGCCTGTTCAAGAATGTTGAAGCCGTTTACAAGTCGTCGAACAGTGTTGTGATTATCGCCAAGCATGCGGCTTACAATGCCGATGTCCTCGCCTTCTCTTAACCAATCGGAAGCGTACTTCGCCTTCGCATAAGCATCCCATTTGAAGGGTCCATTAATGTGCTTGAAGGCGATGAATCTACGAGCCGCTTTCCGATCCTGGACGTAAGTGGCGGAGATTCGTGTAGGTAGTGGCTTGGGGTCAATAATGTCAGGCAGTGTGTAATTGACGGCCTTCCGAAGCTTCTCATCAGATATCAACCGAAGTGCAGCAAGGCGTCGATTACCTTCGTAGACAGTATTGGTCTGCGATTGCACGATCAAAGGTTCGTAATCAATCCAACCTGATGACAGGATCGACTGAACAAGTTCTTCAACATCAAATTCCTCGAGGAGGTGGCGAACAACCTCTTCCTCGCTTCCGAACTCTGCATCGGGCATTCTCGGATTCTGTCGGTCGAACACTAGCGATTTGAATTCGACTTGATCGATGTGCTCTATCGAGCCTTTAGCCATATCTCGCAGAATTCTCCTTTAGACCTTAACTCACAGGATACAAAGAGTTGTGCCCTCGATCTCAAGTTGATCGGTGACGGCGCTTCATCCCCTATCTGATACTGCGTTCTTAGGAGCTTTTCGCGTTTCCAATTCACTCAAGTCCGACGCGATCCCTCGACCGGATTCCTTCATCTGGCCTGCGATGAATGGGATTTGAACCTGCTAGGTCTCTATAAACGCGCGTCTGTAATCCACTTTGACGTGTAGTCGCCCATCGTGAGATTGGCCTGAAAACGGGGTCGAGTAGGCTTCAAACGTTGTGGCTCCACGCCGGCTCCAAAGACGTAAACTTGGTCGCAAGTTGCTGATGTAGCAAGCTTTCTCGATCCAGGCGCGGATTACTCCCGATAAACGCGCCTCAGTCCCGCCAACGCCCTTGTCGGAAACTGACAATCCGCCCTTGAAGCGCCGAAGGAACGGGTCTACGTTGTCCTTACCCATCTGTCCGGCCTGAGGTGTTACCTAATCTGTCGGGCCCTACAGTTCAAGTACGACACCGCTGAAAGGACGTTCACATCTCCGAAAATGGAACCTCACCCCCGCGCTCCTTCGGCCGCGGCAGATTCCCATAACCAGTCGGCCCCGCATGCCCGCCCGGCTGCGCTGCCTCCCGCTCGCTGACTTCCTTCCAAACCTCCCACGTCATCCGCTGAATCCCATGCCCGCCGCGCTCTTTCACCGAGCACAACGCGCACCACCGCCCCGCCTTGGTGTCTTCACACTTCGCCGGCTCATGCAAATTCGTCCACGCATACTCGGAAGGCACCCCATCCGGGAAATTCAGCCGCCTGTAAACCATCTGCGGCACGTGCCCATCCTCTGCGCTCTTCTCGCCCTCTTTGCGCAACTCCGCATTGCTCGGCACATAGTCGCTGGTCGTCACCCCGTCCGTGACATGCACCTCCACCCACTGCTCCAGCACCGTAAAAACCGGCCTTTTGCTCTTCCCCCGGCCCTCGAACACCGTCCGCTTGGTTTCTTCCTGCGCCGCGGCCTGTTTTTCCGCCCGTTCTTCCTGCAACCGGTCCTTCCGCAACTGCCGCACCACCGTCAACGACCGCTGAAACGACCGCTCCGCCGTCGTCTTATACCGCAAGATCCGCTCCAGCAGCCGAAACTGTCCGTCCTCCCAATCCCCGGCATGACTCGCGCCTAGTCGCTCCTCCACCTCTTCATACCGCCGCTCGGCCCGCTTGAGAAACCAGTCATTGCGCGCCAACTGCTCCACCATCGCCCGTTCGGCCTGCGACTCGGGCGGAAACTGCGCAAACCACCCCTCCCGCAGCTCGGCAAACTCCTCCTGGTTCTCCCCCGGCAACAACAGCTTTTTGGAAGTCAATCCATGCGTCCGTGCATTCTGACTAGAAATCAGCTTCCCCTCGGGCGTTTTCGGCCCTGTCTGCATCCCCGACCGCAAAATCGAATCGGACGCAGCAATTCCGTAGCTCCGCTGCTGTTTGTTTTTACGGCGCTCCCGTCGGCTCATGGGCGTAGCTCGTCCCTCGCCCAAGTCTCCCCAACCGCCATTACGCCGGAACGATCAAAACTACCCTAAATTATTACAAACAATCGGCTTACTATCTTTAACCAAGCCGTCATCACGCCAAAATACCATGTGGGGCAGGCCCCCGGCCTGCGTCGGCCTCCAGCGGCCGTATCGTCAAGGCCGGCCCCATTTCGTTTCGCAAAATCCCTCTCCGCCCGCGAACTTCCCCCAAACTGCTAAACTTGGTAAAACTACAGCTATGTCAAAGCTACGCGGCTTTCTGCGTCTTTTCGCGCACGTACAGTTGCTTCCCATTCTCGAGAACGGCGAAGAAACGACCTTGGTCGGCGGCCAGGCCGTGATGGAAGGCGTGATGATGCGGTCTCCGAACAGCTACTGTGTTGCTGTCCGGAAGCCCAACGGTGAATTGGTCACCGAAGAGAGCCCTCTGGGACGCCTGTCCGATCGCTATCCGGCATTCAAATGGCCTGTGTTGCGCGGACTGGGAACGCTTGGCCAGGCCATGTGGCTGGGAATGCGGGCGCTGAAATTCTCGGCGAATTGCGCGCTGGGCGCCGAGGAAGGCGCACAGGAAAACGAAGAAAAAGGATCGTGGGCCATGACCTTGAACGTCCTTTTTTCCCTGGCGTTCTTCATCGCGCTCTATAAATTCGTTCCGCTCTATCTGGCAACCCTGCTGGGACACGCCGTTCCGGCGGTCGGCGGACGCTTTGCGATCAACATGACCGACGGCGCCATTCGGATCGCCATTTTTCTCGGGTTCTTATATTTGCTATCGCGCATGAAAGATATTCATCGCGTTTTTGAGTATCACGGCGCGGAGCACAAGGTGGTCTTCAACTTTGAATCCGGCCAGCCGGTTACCGTCGATAACGCGCAGACATTCGTGACGTGGCATCCGCGCTGCGGCACAAGTTTTCTCCTGGTCGTCATGGTGATTTCGATGATCGGTTATGCGTTTCTGCCGTTCGACAATTTCTGGGCCAAGTTTTTCGCCCGCATCGCGCTGCTTCCGGTGATCGTCGGCTTGAGCTACGAACTGATTCGGTTTGCAGCAAAACGCCAGGGCAGTTTCATGGCTCTGCTGACACGCCCTGGATTGTGGCTGCAACGCGTGACCACCCAGCCGCCATCCAATGAACAGACGGCAGTTGCCATTCACGCTTTGCAGCGGGCAATGGAGCTAGAGAAGGCACAAGGCGGCGTGCTGGTCATCGCGTAATTCCATGGTATTCAAAAATCGACTAGATGAAGCAGAGGTTCGATACAACGAACTCACCGCCAAAATGGCCGATCCGGACGTGATCAACGATTCGGATCAATACCGCAAAGTCTCCAAGGCCCAAAGCGAACTCGCCGAGCAGGTGGGAAAATATCGCGAGTGGAGGAAAGCCGAGCAAGAGCTGGTGGACGCGCGCGCGATGCTGGAGGAGACCGATCCGGAGCTTCGCCAGATGGCCGAGCTTGAGGTTACGCGGCTGGAGCCTGCGCTAGCCCAAATCGAAGCAGATCTGCAGATTTTGCTGCTGCCGAAGGACCCGAACGACGAGAAGGATGTTGTGCTCGAAATTCGTAAGGGCGCCGGGGGCGATGAGGCTTCATTGTTCGCCGCCGAAGTGTTTCGCATGTACACGCGCTATGCCGAAGAGCGGGGTTGGCGAGTGGAGATTACGTCGTTAAGCGAGTCATCGGTCGGTGGACTGAGCGAAGTGATCGCGATTATCAGCGGCCAGAAAGTATATAGCCGACTGAAATATGAGAGCGGCGTTCACCGTGTGCAACGTGTTCCGGCCACTGAGACCCAAGGGCGGGTGCATACCTCCACCATTACGGTTGTCGTCATGCCGGAAGCTGATGAAGTGGATGTGCAGATCGATATGAAGGACATTCGTGTCGACACGTTCTGTTCTTCCGGCCCCGGGGGCCAATCGGTGAACACGACCTATTCCGCGGTCCGCCTTACGCACCTACCCACGAATACCGTTGTTTCCTGCCAGGACGAGAAGTCGCAGATCAAGAACCGGTCCAAAGCAATGCAGGTGATGCGTTCGCGTTTGTATCAGATGGAGCTGGAAAAACAGTTGGCTTCCATCGGCGCGGAACGAAAAAGCATGGTGGGGACGGGTGACCGCAGCGAGAAGATTCGCACCTATAATTTCCCGCAGAACCGGCTGACCGATCATCGAATCGGTCTAACTCTTCACCAACTTGATCTTACGATGGAAGGCCGATTGCAGCCGGTGGTCGATGCGCTGACGACGTACTACCAGTCTGAGCTTCTTCGCGACCAGGGCCGGGCCGCTTAGCAGAGCCTTGACGATTCAAACCGCCCTATTACAGGGCTCGGAGATACTCGACAAGGCTGGCATTTCTGTCCCCCGGCTGACCGCCGAGGTACTGTTGTGCCACGCGATGCGATGTGAGCGCGCACATCTATATGCCCATGGCGGCGATGAACTCACGGAACTGGCTTGGATTCATTTCGGGCGTTATCTGAATGAGCGGTTGAAAAGCAAGCCAACGCAGTACATTACTCATCGGCAGGAGTTTTACGGGCGTGATTTCTATGTAAATAGCGATGTGCTGATTCCCCGCCCTGAAACGGAGCATTTAGTGGAAACCGCGGTGAATCATCTAAAACAATATGCGGTCACGCGAGTGCTGGATGTGGGTACCGGGTCGGGCGCAATCGCAATCAGCATAAGCCTGGAGGCGGACCGGCAAGTTCAGGCATCGGACATTTCGATTCCTGCTCTTGCGGTCGCCGAACGGAACCGGGACGCGTACAAGGCGCGAGTACAATTCTTTGCGGGGGATCTGGTTGAGGCAGTTGCACCGGCGAGCGTCGATTTGCTAGTGTCGAACCCGCCTTACGTACCGGGCGTTGACGCCGCGAATATGCAGAGCGAAGTGCGCGACTGGGAGCCGCATGTTGCCTTGTTTGCTGGCGATAGCGGCTTCGAAATCTATCAACGTCTTCTGGCTGGAGCAGCGACTGTGCTTAAACCAGGCGGGCGGCTTCTGATGGAACTCGGCTATCGATCTCTCGATGGCGTTCGCGAAATGTTATCAGGGCGATGGACCGGCATCGAAGTAACTCCCGATCTAGCGGGGCTGCCTCGTCTGATCGGCGCTACACTACTTCCCTGAAGCCCGTTGTATGCAGCGTCTCGTCTGCCATGTCGATATGGATGCGTTTTTTGTTTCCGTGGAGGAGCTTTTCGATCCTGCGCTGAAAGGAAAGCCGGTAGTGGTGGGCGGGAAGGCCAATCAACGTGGCGTGGTGGCGGCAGCATCGTACGCGGCACGAAAATTCGGCGTGCACTCGGCCATGCCGTTGAGAACCGCTGCTCGCCTTTGCCCAAACGCGATATTTGTAGAAGGGCAGCCCAGCCGTTATCGTGAAATCTCAAAGAAGATATATGCGGTTCTCAACCGGTTCACGCCGCTGGTCGAAATGGCATCCATCGATGAAGCCTATCTTGACCTGACAGGAACGGACCGCCTCTTTGGACCGCCGCTAAAGACAGCGCACACGCTCCATGAAACAGTTCTCAAGGAGACTGGCCTGAACTGCTCGCTAGGTTTAGCCTCCTCTCGCTTGGTGGCGAAAGTATCCTCCGACCAGGCCAAGCCAAATGGCGTTCTCTATATCGTTCCAGGTCACGAGGCCGCATTCCTCGCGCCGCTCGATATCCGCAAGATTCCGGGAGTTGGCAAAAAGACCGAGGCCTCGCTGCATCGAATCGGAATACAGAAGGTAGGAGACTTGGCCAAACTAGAAGAGCATTTTCTGGCATCCCATTTCGGGCGATGGGGACTTGCACTGTCCGGTAAAGCAAGAGGAAAGGATGCGGGTGGTTGGTTCGATGCCGAAATAGGAGCGGATGATAGCCCCAAATCGATCAGCCATGAGAACACCTTTAACACCGATGTTTCCGACCGCGATCGACTGGAATCCGCGCTCTTGAAGCTTTCGGAGATGGTGGCAAAGCGGCTTCGCGAACACAAGCTATATGCTCGAACGGTGCAGTTGAAGCTGCGCTACGAAGATTTTTCCACGATTACGCGCGCTTGCTCGCTGGACCATGCGACACAACTGGATCGCGAAGTGGCCGGCGCGGTGATTCAGATGTTCCGCAAGGTTTGGGATGGGAAAGCGCCCATCCGGCTGCTCGGCGTTCACGCCAGTTCTCTCGAAACCACAGAGGGACAGATGAGCCTTTTGGACGAACCGGAGACCGAACGGTTACGCCGGGCTTTTCGTTCCGTGGACCACATTCGGAATCGCTTCGGCGCGGCAAGCGTGTCTTTAGCGAAAAGCCTGCACACAGGCATTCGCGAGCGGGTTCATGAGAATCCATTCGATTTGCCCGGAAAAGAGGCAAGCAGCAAGTCCGATCGGGAGACTTAAGGTCGCTTGATATGATGGCGCTTCATGAAAATGCACAGGCGCGATGCGCTGAAAGCACTGTCCGCGGCATCCGTTGCGCTGTCTTCCAATCTCCGGCTGAAGGCTCAACCGCAACGCTACCAGCCGACGTGGGCATCTCTCGATGACCGTCCGATGCCGCCGTGGTATCAAGATGCGAAGTTCGGCATCTTCATTCACTGGGGTGTCTATTCAGTTCCTTCCTACGCGCCCGTAAACGTGAAGGACGAGACGGCATACGCCGAGTGGTACTGGCATTCCGTGGAAGAAGGAAAGAGGCGCAATGGAGCACGTGGCGATGGCGCCCATACGTGGGCATTTCACAAGCGGAACTATGGCGCCAACTTCTCTTATTTCGATTTTGCTCCCAGCTTCAATGCCATGTTCTTCGATCCAGACCGCTGGGCCGATGTCATTGCACGGTCGGGAGCGCGTTACGTGGCGCTCACATCGAAGCACCACGAAGGCTTCACGTTGTGGAAAAACGAGCAAGCAAATAGTTCTTGGGGCCGACCTTGGAACAGTGTCGATATCGGACCGAAGCGCGATTTGCTACTGGAGCTTACCGAAGCAGGACGCCGCAGGAAGCTTCACATGGGCATTTATTATTCGCTGTACGAGTGGTACAACCCGCTGTGGCTCACCGATCGCAAGCGGTATGTCAGCGAGCATCTCTTTCCACAGTTCAAGGACGTAGTGACGCATGCGAAGCCAGACATTATCTTTTCAGATGGCGAATGGGAAATGACGAGCGTGGAGTGGCGATCTCCGGAACTACTTGCCTGGTTGTTCAATGAGTCTCCGGTTGCCGATCAAGTCGTGATCGACGACCGTTGGGGGAAGGACACCCGGCACAAGCATGGCGGTTATTACACCACCGAATACACATCGGGTATGCAATCCGGCAATCATCCATGGGAAGAGAGCCGCGGCATCGGCTTTTCTTACGGCTACAACCGGATGGAGACGCTTCGCGACTATCACACCGACCGCGAATTGCAACTGATGCTGGTGGATATTGTCAGCCGGGGAGGCAATCTCTTGCTCGACATCGGCCCAACCGCAGACGGTCGAATTCCGACCATCATGGAAGAGCGGCTAACACGGATCGGCGAATGGCTGCAGGCGAATGGAGAAGCTATTTACGGAACGCGCGCTTGGCGGACACCTCGGCAGTGGAGTACAGGAACGATTCCGCATCTCGAACAGAAAGAGTTCATGAGCGAATACGACATCACGAAGATGGTGGACACTCCCCCGCCCGGCTATGCTCAGGTGCAGGCATTCTTTACGGCCAAGAATGATGGGCTGTACGCTATGCTCCCTCGCTGGCCTGAAAGGCAATTAGTGCTGGAAGGCTTGACCGCGCCGGCCGGTGCGAAAGTCATCATGATGGAAACTGGAGATAGTCTGCCGTTCCGCTCCAATGGAACACGGCTCACCATCACGGTGCCGACGGAACTACGCTTCAAGATGCCTCAGCGAAATCTGTATACGTTGAAATTGACCGGCGTGAAAAGCGCGTAAGAGAGCTTTCCCTCAAGCCGCCTTTACTATTTTTCCAAATGACTGCGCGTCGAGACTAGCGCCGCCAATCAACGCGCCGTCGATTTGCTCTTCTTTCATCAATCCAGCAATATTATCGGGCTTAACACTGCCACCATATAGGATTCGAGTCTGCTCCGCGGCATCTTGCCCAAACCGTTTATCTATTTCAGAACGAATAAGCCTGTGGGCATCGGCGGCAATTTCCGGCGTTGCCGTCTGTCCTGTTCCGATCGCCCAGACAGGTTCATAGGCAATTACTATCCGCGCGAACTGCTCTTCAGTCAACCCTGCGATTCCGCCCGCGAATTGCCGCACTAACACCTCATGCGCTTTCCCCGCTTTGTGTTCTTCCAGGCGCTCTCCCATGCAAACGATGGGAGTGAGCTCCGCATCCAGAGCGGCTTGCGTTTTCTTCAGCACTTGGGCATCAGTCTCACAGAAGTATTGGCGCCGTTCACTATGGCCCACAATCACCCAGCTTGCGCCAACGGCGTGAAGCATAGTGCCAGAAACTTCTCCAGTATAGGCACCCTCCTTGGTCCAATAAATATTTTGTCCGCCGATGCGTATCGCCGTTTTCTCCGCTGCCTGAATCGCGGTGGGAATGCTGACGCTCACGGGAAAAATAACTACGTCGCAGTTATCTACGTCCTCCATCAACGGTCTGAATGTTTCAAAGAACTCCGCTGTTTGTTGGGCAGTTTTATACATCTTCCAGTTCGCCGCCATAACGCGCCTTCTCATAAGTTTGATCTCGTCTATTATCCTTCCTGAATTTGTTTTAGAAAGCTGTTCCCGGTTTCGAGGTTGGTTCCGAAGATCTCTGCGACAGTTTGGCCGATGTCGGCCAGTGTTGTGCGAGTACCTAGATTGACGCCTGCACGCACTCTTGGGCCATACGCCAGAAGGGGCGTGTATTCACGCGAGTGATCGGTCGACGAAGTAGTGGGGTCGCAGCCATGATCCGCCGTCAATATCGCCAGATCATGCTCGTCAAGTCGAAGAGCCGGCAGCCACCGGTCTACCTCGTCCAGCGCGCCCGCATAACCCGCAACATCATTTCGGTGTCCGTAGAGTTGATCGAAATCCACCAGATTGACGAAGATCAAACCCTCGGATTGCTCTCTCATGGCATCGAGCGTCGCCCTCATCCCGTCGGCGTTGTTCTTTGTCTTCACAGAATGCCGAATTCCACGGTCGAGGAAAACATCCGCGATTTTACCGATGCCGTACACCGAAATGTGCCGGGCGGCCAATTGATCGAGCAGCATTCCGGGGTGCGGCGGCACAGAGAAGTCCTTCCGATTGGCTGTGCGAGTAAACTGTCCATGACTTCCCGCGAAAGGGCGTGCAATTACCCGCCCCACTTCATGGGGGCCACGCAAAATATCGCGAGCAGCGGCACAGATTCGATATAGTTCCTCGACTGGTATCACCGCCTCATGGGCTGCTACCTGAAACACGCTATCGGCTGATGTGTAGACGATGGGAAAGCCCGTATGCACGTGCGCTTGGCCCAATTCCTTTATGATTTCCGTTCCCGAAGCAGCTTTATTTCCGAGTGTTTTGCGGTTGATTTTTCGTTCAAACGGCTCCATTACTTCTACTTCCGGAGGAAAGCCGTGCGGGTACAGCGGAAATGGCTTATCCAGCAGGATGCCGGCCATCTCCCAATGCCCCGTTGTAGTGTCCTTTCCCGGAGACGCCAAGGCGCACCGGCCGAACGCTCCCACGGGACGATCCACGGCCGGTAATCCTTGCAAGGAGCGGATATTTCCGAGACCTAGGTTGACGAGGTTCGGCAGGTGCAAGTCGCATTGCTTTGCAATATTACCAAGAGTGTCACTTCCCACGTCACCGTAATCAGCCGCGTCCGGCATGGCGCCGATACCGACGCTATCCAGTACGATCCAAATCACACGCTTGAATGTCTGTTGCAATCAATTTACCTGCGATTGCATACGAGGCTCGGTGCCTTTGCCTGCGAGCGCGTCTTGAATACGAGATGTAAGGAGCGCGACGAATGTCTCTGGACGGAACCCAACCAGCTCACTATACACCTCGCTTCCACGATCGACGATCACGGTAGTTGGAATATTCTCGATGTTCAGTATGTGCGCAAGGTCATTATCAAGATAAACATTGCTACTCCAGGATTGCTTCTGAAGAAACGGCGCGACCGTAGCGCGATCTTCACCGGCGTCTACTTCCAGAAACACCACTCGTGGATCACTCTTGAAACTGCTCTTCACGCTTTCAAAGAGGGGGTGTTGCATACGGCACGGCTGGCACCAGGTAGCCCAGAAATCCATCACCAGAATTTTCCCCTTGAACGAGTCTAACGGAACATGCTGTCCGGCCATGTCAACGATTACGGCGCTGGCCAAGTGAACAGAGCTCCTGCTGGAACTTGCCGGTTCCAATTCTCCTTGCAAGACGATCATCCGATCGTATTCCGCCAGAACTACGTCACCTAAGCCAGTCGCACTTTTGTGATCTTTGAGATAGAGTTCGCTTAGACGGCGCCGGTCATCGGCATGATGATCGGCGGAGTCACCCAGTGCAAACGCATCGGCGTAGGCGTGAACCGCAGCACCGTCATCACCCGCGCTTGTCTCCCAACGGCCTAGCGCACGGGCAGCTTCAGCCGAAGGAAACGCGGCGAATGCTGCCTTTGCCTCCGAAACTGCGTCCGGCGTTTTTCCACAAATTCCATAAGCATCGGCCTCAATGGTAAGAGCGCCACCCAGATCATGCCCGCGCTGCAACTGCGATTTGGCGTCCACTTGGCCGCGAATATCCTTTTCTAGTTGCTGCCCGATTTGCAGGGCCCGCTGCGATGCTTTCGCTTCTCCAAAGCTATTGAGCGCTGTTCCCACGGGCGCAAGCACACTGACGTCGTTTGGATCTTTCTCAAGGAGTTGCTCGCCGTATTTTGCCACGCGCCGCTGGTCGTCTAATTTCTCCGAAGCTTGGAAAAGCGAACGAACAATCCTTTCGCGATAGGGCGACTTTGGGTATTTTTTCAAGTGTTCTTCCAGCGCACGAACAAAATCTACCGGGCTGCCTGCCGCTTGCTGAGTTGCGACAATCAAATCTCTTCGCTCGGCATCGGAAAGCGAGCCTGGAGTGTTGACATCAGAGGGAGAAGATGGGAGCTGGGCGGTTGGCGTACTGATGGCAAGTTGTGCCGCCAAAAAGCCGATCGCGATGATGCTTCCCTTCATTTTGCTTCGGCAGTGGAAACATTACCCGTCGGCGCTTCAAATTCGCTCTTCAATCGTGCCGCCCGATCTTGCACAAGATGCATGAATGATTCATGTTCGATAATGCGATTGAACAGCGGAATGAATTGCTGAGGAGCCGCCAGATTCTTCTGTAGCCACAATGATTCGATCTGCGCGAGTGCCTCATTTACACCGAGTTTGTCGAAGTGTACGGCCCGGTCCAGTTCCAAGTACGCCCGCTCGCTGGAGGCAATCTGCTCGAATCGGTCGAGTAGCTGTTTAGCCGTCAGATTTGTGGAGTAATTAAAGGAAGTTTCCGTCGCCGCTCCATTTTCACCTATGTACCGGAACGTTTTTTTCCCCGTGTTTGCAACCTTCAAGCCTGATTCCAATGGAGATCGAAAATAGTCTAGCTTTTGGGCCTCGGCAAATAAAAGTGTCACATCGGACTGCGGCATTTTGGCAGTCAGCGGCTGATCGTCGGTTGCTGATTCTTTATATTGAAGGACACCCGTTCGATCAAGGCTGACAAATTCGAATGCCGGTGTGCTTCCCGGGAAGCTTTTCATAAAAACGACTGTTGGAGAGGCCGCGGCCCAGGTCGAACAGGCAACCAGGAGACCGGATAGCACGATTTTCATCGGCCAGCCTCCGCCGCAACAGGAAAATGCATGCGGGTACCGTGACAAATTGCAACGGCCAAGGCATCTGTCACGTCGTATGTTTCAAACTCCTGTACGGTGCCGAGAAGCGAACGTACCATCATCTGTACCTGTTGCTTCTCGGCCCGCCCGTATCCCACGACGCTCATTTTTACTTCAAGTGGTGAGTACTCACCGATCTTGAGTCCTGCTTCTGCTCCTAGCAGGAGAACTACGCCGCGAACATGTGCCAGCTTCAAGGCTGACTTGGTGTTCACCGCGTGAAACACTTCCTCCACCGCCATCATATCGGGAGAGAATGCTTTCAACACTCGCCTAAGCTCAGAAGCGATTCGCTTCAACCGGATGTCCAGGGTCTCCGTAGCCTTGGTGCGAACCACCCCTGCAGAAATGAGCTTATGACTCCGGCCATCGGTATCAATGACACCGAAGCCCGTCTTTTCAGTTCCGCAGTCGATGCCAACAATTCGCATGAAGAATCCTACCGGGTCCGTGGATTCTTTACGCCATCGCTTCTACTTCGGCCTCGTCCACTTCATAGTTGCCGTACACGTTCTGAACATCGTCGTTATCGTCCAGGGCATCGTAGAGTCTCAGCATGGATTGCGCGCTTTTGCCCTCTAGCTTCACCGTGTTCTTGGGGATCATGGCGATTTCTGCCGATTCGGTTGTTATGCCGGCTTTCTCCAGCGCAGCTACAACGGCGTCGTGCGCTTCCGGCGCCGATATCACTTCCCATGCCCCGCCGTGGTCGCGAATATCGTCCGCTCCTGCATCGAGCGCAATCCCCATTAATTGATCTTCAGTCGTCTTCTCACCATCTATGATGATCTGGCTCTTGCGCTCAAACATCCAGCCCACGCTTCCGGGCTCACCAAGATTTCCGCCGTTTTTTGAAAACGAATGCCTAATCTCGCTTACGGTCCGGTTGCGATTGTCGGTTGCGGCGGATACCAATACCGCTGCTCCGCCGGGGCCATAACCCTCGAAGAGGATCTCGTCAATTTGACCGCCTTCCAGTTCACCTGTTCCCCGCATGATGGCGCGTTTGATGTTGTCGGCCGGCATACTAACGGATTTAGCGGCCAGAACGGCGGTACGAAGACGCGCATTACTATCCGGATCGCCACCATTTCGCGCGGCAATCATGATTTCCTTGATCAGCCGCGTAAACACTTTTCCACGCTTCGAATCAAGCGCCGCTTTTTTGTGCTTGATTGTAGCCCACTTACTATGTCCAGACATGGGAAAAACCTCGACTATTCCTAACTTTTGAGCATAACAAAGGCCCCGACCAGGCTGTCGGGGTAGTATGCCCTTCCGTAAGCAGACGTTCTCTTAGACACCCGAGACCTACCGAAGTTTTTAAAGGAGCGGGACAGAACCGCACGAGACAATTTAGATCCCAACGCCTAGCCGTGGCCGGTTCTCGCGTATATTCAGCGTATTCTGATTCGGCTCACCGTCGCATTCCACTTCGATCACGGTCACTAATGGATCCGGCGCACTCGCGGGCAGGCCAATGAATTGGGTCCGGAACGGGTCCTGCTGGACCTGCACGGCTTGACCGGACGGATACAATTTCGCCGACAACACTTTGTTCGTGAGTCCGCCAACCGACACAGTATCGCCAGGCCAGAAGTGAACGTGAACATAAAGCTTATTCCCCGTGCGAGTGAAATCAGCGAATGCCGACCGGGTAACAGGACACAGCTCAGCCTTGTGGATCAAATCGCCGTGACTCTCCATCCACTTGCCAACATTGGTCAGAATCTCAACCGATTGAGGAGGAATTGAGCCGTCCGCTTCCGGCCCAATATTCAAAAGGTAATTCCCGTAGCCGCGAGCGCATGTCACCAGATTGCGCACAATCGTCTTGGGCGATTTCCAATCGTCGTCCGCCCTCTGGTAGCCCCAGCTATCATTCATGGTCATACAGGATTCCCAAGGCTCCGCGAAGGCTTGAATCTTCTGTTCGGGCGTCGTGAAATCTTCCGGAATCTTCGCGCGATTGTTGATGAGGATATCCGGCTGAAGTTGCCGCACCATCTTATTCATCTTCACCGACTCCCACCCCTCAGGCGAAAGCGGCCACGCCACGTCATACCAGAGAATGTCGAGCTTCCCGTAATTCGTGCAGAGCTCCCGAACGAGACCGTGAGTATAATCGACAAATCGCCGCCGGGCTGCTTCATCGTGGGCGCACCGCGCCCCATCCGGATGATGCCAATCCATCAGTGAATAATAGAACCCGACGTGCATACCGGCACTGCGTGCCGCCTCGTAGTACTCAGCAACAAGATCCCGCCCGGCCGCCTGCTTCGGCGCGCAATAATTGGTCAACTTCGTATCGAAGTTGCAGAACCCCTCGTGATGCTTGGTGGTCATCACCATGTATTTCATGCCCGCCTGCTTCGCCAGATCAACCCAGGCGCGGGCAGCATTCGGTTTAGGGTTGAACTGTTTTGCCAACTGTTGGTACTCGGCAACCGGAATGCCCTCCATTTCCATGGCCCACTCATGACGGCCCAGCACGCTATAGAGTCCGAAGTGAACGAACATCCCAAACCGCGCCTCGTGCCACCACTTCATACGGCGCTCTCGATCTGCCACCGTCGACGTAGTTGGCCCTTTGTCCTCCGTCGAAGCCTGAGCTTGGGCAAACAGCGGCGCAGGCTTCAAGGCGGAGGCCGCAGCCATCGCACCCGCCATCGTACCCATGGATCCAAGAATGCCGCGACGGCTGATTGGGTTGTGTGTAGACATAGGAATAACTGAAACTCCAAACTATATCAATCAGAAAATCAATTCCGCCGCGAGCTGCAGCGTTCGTGGATTGCTGGCTGTGTCGGAGCGGAGCTAGCCTCCGATAGTAATGGGCTTTGCTTCTCCACGCGTCGATTTCAACGCAGCGATGGAGGAAGGTAACTATTTCTCGTCACAATTATTCTGTGCTTTGAGCGGTGAACTCCGGACAGCAGAGAGGATACCGGCTGTTTCCGTAACTCTGAGGAGAGCTCGACGAGAACTTTTCTTGATTTAAGACCCGCCGCTCAATGGTATGGCGATCCCGGCAACGACAGGAAGCGCGATTCCTGCAAAGTAAACGGACCATCATGAGGTACTTCGCAGAGCGCCCAAACACTTTGCCCTCCATGGCGGCGAGATTTACAGCGAGGTACTGCTCGCCTTGAATGTGTTGCGGATAGCGCATAACGGCTCCGGTCAATTGTTCCAGCACTTCTTCTTTCCACTTCGCGCAGCTATAAAGCAGTACCTTTTGCGGTGCTTTCAGGATGAGCAAGCGATAAAAAGCTTTCTTCCAATTCCTCCCGGTCGCCCCAACCCGAGCCAATCGCAAGCACGATAGCTTCTTCCCGCACCCATAGTGCGGGGAACTGTCGGAGCGTTCCATAAGCGCTATGCTCCGTGACGATCATTTTGATCTGCCGATCATGGGCCAACGACTGGAGAGCGGACATGGTTGATTTCGTCCAGCAGCTACGCTTGTCGGTGTATTCCGCGCTTCCCGTGTCAGCTCTTTCTTCTTGCCGAAGCCGCCCGTCATTACCGGGATATGGTTCACATAGGCGTCGTCTGCCGTCGTCGCGAGCATCCTTTCCACGTCGCGCGCGACAAATTCGTCTCTTGTGTGTTCTTCCCAGATTTTGCCCAGGGTCATGGTATTGCCTCCATTACCGATTTGCTTACCGGGCTTGATTGGCGCTGCAATCGACTTGAATCGGCGATGACCGGCGAACCACCTCGCCCAACATGCCCTTTTGAACCGTGATACGCGGCGGCGGTTTTGGGGGTGCCGGGCATTTCTCGAGAAAGTTATGGGAAGACGATCTGAGCGCTGCTGAACTGGTAGCCGCTGCCGGTTTCGCTTGCCAGAGAGCCGGTTTCTGTGAGCTTTAGTTTTCTTACGGTAGTTGGCACCCGGAGCCGCACGGAGACCTTGTTGGAAGCGCCGGGGACAAAATCGCTGCCCCCAGGTAGGCCGAAATCAGAGCTGATGATGGCGGCCTGTCCGCTGCCCGCGAGCGTCTGCACCCGCAACTGGCTGAGCTCGAGAGCGGTGATGGCATCGGTTCCGTTGTTGACGATAACCAGTGGAACAACGACTTCGTTTTCGTTCGTTCCCGTAGCTGGATCGGCGTAGATTGCCGTTTGCACCGGCGGTACAGTCGGCCAGGGAGCCATGGGTCCCGTAGTCACAGGATTGCCCTTATAGTAATACTGGATGCTGTGCAGCGCGTGTTTGCGCTGGAGCTCTTCCCCGTAGGCAACGAGGCCGTTACTGACTGGCGAGGCGCTGTAGAGGGCTTTGCCGCCTTCAGGATTAGCGGCGAACCAGGCTGTTCGAGCCGTGAGATCGGATTGGCGAAGTGTCCGCATGTCTGGCTCCAGCGGTGAACGTGCTCCGCCCACGTACTCCGATGTAGCAAACGCGCAACCTTGCCAGTCGCACAGGTTCGCCATGAGAATGCGATCCGTCTCGGTAATGCTGCCGTCGCCGTCGATATCACACGCGGGGCCGCAGGCGCTCTCCGCGACGGACTTGCCGAGATCGCGCGTCAGAATATTCAGGTCGTGAGAGTCGACGCGTCCATCGCCGTTAACATCTCCGATGCTGCGCTGCACGTCGACTACCAGGTCTCCCAAGGGTTGCGCGCCGTTGCTGTTCTGGACCGTCGCATATAGGTGGTGCGGAACAAGCGTGGAAGGCGTCCAGTTCTGCCACACCGTTGCGCCGTCGGGACGGAGCCCCCGCACAATCTTGGACGCAATCATTTGAGTACCGGGCTCGCCAGGCTTGCCGTCGTAAATCGAAACGTAAGAGTGGAGCGGTGTGGGTTGAGTGCTGAAGGCTGTGAGTCTCAGCGGAAACGGCTGCCGCAAATTCGCCTCGAGGAAGTTTCCTTCTGGGCCCCCTAACAGCGGAGTATCGGAGCCGAGCGCTAACTGCGCGGCATCCGGTACCGGCCCGCTGGAACCGCCTGCTTGCAATCTTTGCGCCGGAGCTTCGACGCTGATAAGGCTCCAACCCTCATTGTTCTGGCCCGGATCGATGTCCTTTTCGATGCTTAGATTACTGTCGCAAGGGAGTGCGGTACACGGCTTCTCCGGCGGGTAGATCTCGTTTTTAGGGTCGCCGATCAGATCGACGTAGACGCGGTACGGTGTGACACCTTGTGGCGGACCGTACCCCTTCGTGGGCCAGGCGAAATACATCAATTTGTTTTCCCGTGCATTGAGGGTGGCTGTTTGCGTTCCACCCACCGGCGCGGACGAGGCGTTGCCGATCACGGTTCGATCGCCCACCGGGCACACGTGGCCGCCGCGTGTGTAAGCCGGCTGCGTTCCCCCGGCGCTGCGGCAGATTTCATTGTTCCTGTTGTCCATCGGAATCACCGAGAGCTGAACGGTGATCGGACTGGTCGGCGTGCTGCTGACGCTGTAGTTGTAAATGCGAGTCTCGAAGATCACCGTATCTCCGTCGCGAGGATTCCTGCCGAGCAGGGGATATTGGCCCCTAGGATCCTTTTGCGAGGAGCGGATCACAATGCCTTTCATCCGCTTGCGATTGATGGTGTTGTCCGCCTCCCAGCCGTTCAAGACGCCGTTATCACTGTAGGTTGCATTGAAGCGATTCGGAAGATTCAGCGCCGGATCGGGTTGCTGCCCATAGTAGCTGGTCCAGAAACCGCCGCCCGCGCCGCTGGCCGTCAGATCTCCTACAGCAAAAGCCACTTTCAGCGCACCCGCGTCTGTATCGTAAAAAATCGGGTAATACGGGTAAGCGTGGTTCGAATCGCCCTGCGGCGAGTTGACCGTGATTCCAGTGGAGGCGCTGGTTGAATCATCGCTGGTTGTTAACTGTCCCCAGTCGGCGCCGCCGTGTACATCCAAGTCAGCGCCGCTGGTTCCAAGCGCTGTTCCTATGCCTCCAAGACTGGCCCCGGCTGTGACACTAGCACTGACATCGAGGTCGGCATGAATTTTATGCGTGTAATCCGTGCTTGATCCAGTTGTCGTCGTGTGATCGAAATTCAGGCTGATACTACTCGAATTGCCGTTGTAGTACTGCTGGGTGCAAGCGATGAGCGGGATCACTTGGTTAACAATGTTTTTGTCCTGCACCGTGATGGGCCCGATATCGCTGGGGTTGCAGACGCTGGTACGAGAGGGATACGAAAGGATGTTGCCGGGTTCGTGAACCGGCTGATACCAATCCACATCTCGACCCCCCGGATAGGAAACGTAGGAAGACGTTCCCGGAAGAACTATGTCGTAGTATGCATACGGCTTCTGCGGATCGCCCGTATCCGCACCGTTGCCGAAGATGCGATAGCGCCAAAGATCGAGGATCTCCGAATTGTAAATGAGAACATCGTCCGTGCCGGTAGCATTTTGTTGAGTCACTGTAAAGTTGCCGGCAGTAGTGGTGTAGTTTTCGCTGACGTTGTCGTAATCGTAAGAAAGTTTTGCTGTGACCGCAACCTTGACTCTTTCCCCGACCCCGGTATCGTCCGCCGCTAGCCCGAAGCTCTGCTGATAGGAGGCTGAATACTGGGCGGAACCACCTACTGTCCAGTCGGTATGGTCTTTATTGTTGCTATTAACAGAGTGCTTTTGGCTATCCTGCATGGAAGTGTTGAAACTGGGATAGCGGTTAATAGTGTGTACTTGAGCCCCGTTGCCGCTGCCGTCGTCAAAATAAGCGGCGTGCTGTGGAGGCTGCTCAAGGATGAACTGAGCCTTCACAGGTTTAGTGATTTCATAATGGACGGGCGCGCCCAGCTTGAGCGAGTTGCCGTTCAGGTCGGCGGCAATGGCGGGAAGCCGCTCATACCTGTTGTTTCCGTCAGTGTTTCCGTCAGGCAGTTCCACTTTCGCGTCGTCGCCCCAGATCTGGCAATAATAGGGGGAAGCGATGCCGCTGGTTGAATCCGTCGAATACCCTACCATATCTTCTTTGCCGGAGCAAACTCTCGTTAGCTGAAGCTTGTTTGGATCGGTTGCATCAGGCGCTACTTGGAAAACAGAGTGGACCTGCCCCGCCGTGAACGGGGTGACTTGGGCCGTGCCTCGCGGCGCCGAAAGGAAAACGGACCAGGTTGGATCGTGCGTGTCATTGTCGCCACGGAACGCGCCCGCTGCCATTGAGAGAGTCTGAACTCCCTGAAACGCTCCGAACAGCCCGTTTTCAGCAGCGGCCACGGTAATTTTGTCATCGTTTGAGACTTGGATGATCGCCAGATGAGGATCTCCATCCAGAACGGCATACGGGCTCGTGCTCGCCGCGGGCCGGGCATTCCAAGCCACTGCAACCTGACGGCGCCGGTAACCGAACCCCTTGCCGGGATCAAAGTGGAACACGCCGGGGAGCATCTGAACACGAATCCGGGCATCCCGGTCAGCTTCATCGATGCGTATAGGGCCCGGGCTGTACCCGGCAAGGCCAGGGAAAGCATCGAGTTCCTTGGTATCCGCCTGCGTCAGCGGCGCGGCCACGTTCACCTGTACAGTTTGCCCGTCGAAAGACCCAAACTGAGACGAGTCGACCGGAAGGGAAAAACCGTCCGTTGTCGGCGTGACCTGCCAAGTGCCGTTAATGGCTGCCCATGAGCCGGTAGCGCCGGAAACGGTCACCTGGCGCAGGAGGTAGACTTGCTTCCCGAGGGAGACCGTTAAATTCGTGGTCCCACTGCCTGCGCCGGCACTCGCGGCACCCGATATGGTCCCTGATCCCTGGCCGCCTTTGATCAGGAAGACCACCGGTTGGGTCACGAGCGTCCCTTTTTGATATGTCCCGTCAGGGATACCGATGGACCTGCCGGACCAGTAGGCGCTTCCCACCATCAACTGATCGACGCCCGATCCGTCAAAATCGCCCGCAGCCAGGCTGAGCGTGCCGACCATGCCGATATTCGGATTGAAGATTTCGAACGTGTTGACCGGGGTGAGCGACGCCTGTGTTCCATCGTTCTGATAGCGATAAATGACGATGGTGATCGCTATACCCGCCTGTCCTCTCAGGTAAGCGACCGCGAGCTCATTGAAACGAAACCGTCCCCATCGAAGTCGCCGATGGCGGTGGCGACCATATTGTCCGTGGCTAGGGGAACGACGCGTAGCAGCGGTTGATTCTGGTCGACTTCGTAATCGAAACCGTTTACAACGCAATAGCTCGCGTATCCTTCGTCGGTACGGTCGAGCCGTTGGCTGATAACTGCCGGATGCGTTGGATCGTTGTAGTTCACCACCGCGACATGCGGCACGGCTAAGCCTTGGTTGTTGCAGCCGCCGGGTTCCTGCTCGATCCAAGCCGCTGCGATCTCATCGTGATAATCCCCCTTAGCGTCATAGAGCCGGTCCAGATCGCCGGCGGAGGTCGCGAAGAAATCGCTCCAATAGGGTTGACGCGGAGCAAAGGACGTCGTGAGAGTAGTCGGAAGACTCCCATCCCGGAAGCGCAGCGCCAGATCGGCTGGATTGTTTTCCGAGCGCTGTACGATCGCGATATCGTCTTTGGCCGGACTGAGAAATCGTCCCGCTACGGCCTGAATCGCGAGCGGCTGAAAGGGTAGAGCATCCGACCAGGGTAACTGAGCAACAGTGCCGGTCGGATTCAGCTTTCCATCGAAATTCACGACGTTCGTTTGCCAGGGAGTTGCCCGTGTCCCGGTGCTCATCACGAAGACCTGTTGATCGCGGAACAGAGTGAGGTTTGCCGGATTGCCCTGGGGATCCGTGCTGCCGAAACGCTTCTGGGCAGTAAGTACCAGGGCAGAGCTACAGATGATCACGCAGATTCGAAAACTGGCGGAGCGCAAGAGGGAGAACATCATTGAACTTTTCCTTTCACTAAATAGAATCTGCAGTAGATGGGCGCCACTCCGGGTTAAGCACCTTCGCCGCGGTCTCTGCGCCAAAAACGGGAAGAGCCGGATCGTCGAGAAGACCAATCTGCTTTAGCACCGAGGCTTGATCCCAGTAAATGTGTTCGTGGACTAACTTGCCATCACGGAAGCCGACGATGGCCACCAGTGGAATTTCCACTCGCCTGTTAGTCGGAGCGACTCCGGGAAGCATCCACAGAATCGGACTGGTGTGGGTGAAGGCGAGAACCATTTCATCTACAAGTGAGTTATCCCCAACTGTTCGCGAGACCAGCGTCATGGTGAGATCGGGCGGCATGACGGGAATGAAATCGGTTGAATAGAAGGCTAACAGTTCCGCGCGCCCGAACCCGCCGGCCAAGGTCGGGATGTGGTTGACATAAGCGTCTTCACACATGGTGTCGATTGTCGCTTGCGGATCCTTGACGGTAAACTCGTCAGCCACGTGCTCTTCCCAGAGCGCGATCAGTTCTTGCCGGGTCATTGGCACTTGGCATATACTCCAGGGCCGCATCGAACCGCGGCAATGAGGAAAATCAGAAGCATGAGACCAACCGGCCCGAGGGTGGCCGGCTCGGGAACTGTGTTCAGCGATACCGAATAAGGAACCGTGGCAAGAGGCGCCGGGCCGACAAGTGTGCCTCCATGTAACGGATCGCCGCTCCACCATTGCGCAGTGAGAATAAAGGCGCCGGAGTTGACGAAATCCGGGGGCGCGTTTGCATCCCACTTAATCGCGAACAAACCGGTCGCGGCGATCGGATCGTAAGGAATGCTGACCGACGTACTCGGCGCGAGATCGGGAAAGTCGAAGACCAAGTCGGGCACGGCGTACTGGAACGTGTCGGCGGAGAGATCCGTGGTGACCAGCCATAAAGAGCTGCTTTGATTGTTCAGTGAGTACCCCCACCCGCTTGTTACGCCAGCAGCACTTTCGGCCGTGACGGCGGGAGGAACATCGAGCGTATAAATATCCGCGGCCCTCACCGAAACGGCAAAAAGGCATAAAGCTAAAATTCGTATCTGCATAGTTACTCCGTTCGCGAACTGCCTTTTTCAGAAAAAGTGATTAGTTGCACGTCAAACCTCGTTCAGCGTTGTATAAAAGGAACCGGCGTAGCTCGAGCAAGTTATCTTTGAGCACCTACCCGCACGCGCCCGCTTGCAGCGCCGCTGACCGAAGCACCAAATCGTCATAGTTGGTCACCGTCACGACGCGCGCTTCGGGAAATGCGGCCATCAACTGCCGTGTGGCTCGAATGCCATCCATTTCTTTCATCTCGATATCCATCAACACCCAGTCCGGCTGGAAGCGGGCATAAATCTCCAGTACTTCCAGGCCGTCAGCGCACTCCGCAATCTCTTCACCGAGATCGGCCAGCATGCGCCGCATCAGCCGGCGCATCGCGGGGTTGTCTTCCACGATCAACAGCTTCATTGCCTCCGCAATTTCTAGCTAACGTTGCGATTATGGACTTACAGGACGGCGCCGGCCATCGGTGGGGCTACCTATTTTGTATGGGTGCGGCTACCTATTTTGGTGCCGGCGGGCGCACGGTGCTGGCTGAACGCAACAAGAACCAGTGGCGTTCCGCTCTTACCGTAACTCTGACTTATGCGCGATAGCGAATTTGACCAGAGCATTAAAGCCGCCGAGATCTAACTTTTGGCAGATATGCGCGCGATGATGGTGACGACGTGTCCACGAGAAAAAACCGAGAGTCCACTCTGACTCCAACTCCAGAAACCACCTCGTCCGCCATGCTGGATGACATAGAAGCTCAGTCCGGAGCCGCTTGGGAACTGAGGCGTTACCACCGGCACGAAGCGGTCATTGATCCATGCCAGGATCTGATTGCGGGACAGTACCCAGAGATGGCCGGCTTCGTCGCCCGTGATCCCTCGAACGAGGCTGTGCGGCAAACCATGCTGCGTCGAGTAGGTAGTAAAGACGCCTTCGTGATAACGCGTGACGTCGCCATTCTCCGCGCCGGCCCATAGGTCGCCATGGGCAGCTTCATAGAGCGAGGTAAATCGGTTGGTGCCGATTCCAGGGCAAGTGCTGGTGTTAAAAACCGTGAAGCGTACGCCGTCAAAACGGGCGAGACCGTCCAACGTAGCGATCCATAGATAGCCGGCGACGGTTTGATGAAGATCGCGAACAATATTTTGTGGCAGCCCGTGATCTGCCGTCCAGAAGTCGAACTGGTATTGGCCCTGCAGGCTGGGAGCGAAGGCAAAACTCAGGCCTGCCCAGCAACAGAGCGCCACATAGGCGCCCCCATGCCGAGCGGCAGCATTTACCAGGACGGCAATTATTCGCGCCACGGGGCCTCCGGTCCTTCTTCCAAGAGAGGAACTGAATCGGGCAAAGGTAGTCTCAATCTATGGTTGATACTTCTGGCAACGCAGCCTGTTTCGCACTTAAAAGCGCATAACGGCTTGCCCGGTCCCCTATTCTGCCACAAGCGCCTTGAGAACCGAAATCCTCGGTCGCCAAGGTGCAATCCTGGCTGGCCCTCCACCCGCACTACCCAGTCCTTTTCACATCCTTGCGCACTTTTTTTCGTCTATTACACCGTACACACTGGTAGAAGTTGCTGGAGACCGGTTCGTGCCTGTCCTACCCGGAGCAGCCTTAAAACGTTTTGCACTCGATCTAACCAAGCCTCAATGTGACACGCACTAGGACCGAAAGGTATAAGTGACGCTCGAAGAATCAGTTATAGGCTTAAAAGCAATTTACACCGATCGCCGGAAGAAGACCAACATTTGGTCGCCAGCCGGGCGCGTTTTTCGCTGGACCCACTCTCGCTCCGCTCGCCCCTTTATGAAGCGCTCTATGTGGCTGCTCGCAGCAAACAGGGGTGCGCCAGTTCTTAGGAGCACTCGTTTCTTGAGGCTCACTCCAGACCGGTTACGCAAGTTGATAAACTTGGCATTAACGCCCCGCGCTGCGGCTGCAACCCGAAGCCCCATGCCGATCAAGTGCATTCGACAAGCCGCTTTCCTATCGACCGCGAGCGCCGAGTCGGTCATAGTAGGGATCAAATCCGGTTCGTTTCCGCTGAAGTAGTCAAACATGCCCCAGAACTGACCGGTGAAGTACTTCTGCTCGACCCTAAATCCTAAGGGCGCAAATAGCGCCTCCAACTCATCTGAAGTCAGGCGACGCACATGGCCGATGTCCTCAAAAAAGAATCGGTTCTGTAAGTCTTGCTGGATACCACCCACGCGCGCGGCGCATAGCGTATGTGACAGGCTTCCAGCGTTGCCACATGGCAATATATGAAGCATCGCCGCTTCTGGGGCTAGGAAGCCGTTGATTTGGTCCCGAGTGTGTATAAGATTCGGAACGTGCTCCAGGACGTGGTGCGAAAACAAAAAATCTGACCGCAATTGGTGTCGTGAAAGGTCATCGAGCAACTCAAAACTCAAGCTACCGTGTCGTGCGCGAGCTTTTTCCAACGCAGGATTGCTGATGTCAGTACCGATAACGCGCCAGCCCGGTAACAAGTCTGCCAATACCTGTGTGAAGAAACCGGTCCCGCAGCCAAAGTCAATTGCCTTGCCGTGGGACGGTAGCTTGGCAGCCTGGATCAACTGAGTCACCTTTTCAACTTGGTCGCGGGGCCACTCATCCATATAGCCTGCTTGATAGCGAGACTCGTAGAAGTTGACCGATCGCCGGTCATCTTAGAGTTCAGCGGTTTTAGTCATCGTACCTGTAATCTACCTCCAAATTGGCGATTTTTGTTGCAAATGATAGCCAGCGCTTGGAGGATTGCTGGCTGCCTCCAGCGAGAAGCCAGCGCAACAGTGGGCTTTTCTTAACTACTTGCCACCACCCGTCGCGCGGCAGGATACTTAGATGAGTAGGATTGGAAGTCATCCTCAAAACCCCTACACAGAGAAACGGCGCTTGTGGTACCAGGGTGAAAACGCCCAACTTCACTGTCAGAGGGTCGGCAAGGGCCAATTTGGGGCCAACATCTAGGCCAAACTTGGCCCCAAATGGCTATCTTGACGAACTCGAGGTAACCCTAACGATAGAGATTATGAAAACGAAGGGCTCATTTTCAACAAACCAAGGCTGAAAACTGGTACGCCCGAGAGGATTCGAACCTCTGACCTTTTGCTCCGGAGGCAAACGCTCTATCCAGGCTGAGCTACGGGCGCGCGTGAAACTTCTGTTTAAGAAGGCCGGTGTGCTTTAGCCATTCTACTAGAGCTGGAGGAGTGATGCGAGGCGGAATTATCCGCAGACAAGAGTTCCTCGATGCGCTGTTGAATGGTGCTCTCCTTCATGGAGTTTTCGTCGCCGAGCGGAGGAGTCTGGTAATGAACGATTCCTTGGCGGTCGATGAGCACAAGCTGCGGGACCACAAAACGGTCGGCCATGTTAAAGCCCATGAAGGCAAGTCCCTGATCCTGCGTGACCCAGCCGACCGGGAATGTCGTTTGGAAATCCTTTGCGAAGTTGCCGACCGCCAGATCCGCATTCGGATTGATAGCAACATCGAGGACCTGGAGCCCACGGCTACCGTATTCATTCTGAAGCTTGGACATTACTTTCGAGGCGGCCTGGCAATGCGGGCAGGTCGTGTAGATAAATTCCAGCGCTACAACTTTGCCGCGATATTGGCTGAGGAGCTGCTGACCCCGCCCAGGAATATTGAAGGCAAGCTCGGGAGCTTTGCGCGGTAGGGCGGGCGTTTCAGCAAATAGAGACGTGGCGGCAAAGGCAACGCCGGCGAGAGCGATGATAAGGTTCTTCACTGGAATTAGCTCTGCTACATAGTGTAGCCCAAGGCAAGAAAGGAAACGGGAAACATTAGCAATGTTTGGATGGGCCACTTTGACCGTGGCTGCATCTCAAGTTCCGAGCGGCGGGATCGCTTTCTAACGAATAACGTTCCTGTCTGCTCGCGAATTGCGCTTTCCTGCAGCATCTAGAAACGAAACGGTGGAGGACTGGGCTGTGCGTTGCAAGCGAGCCCAATCGTCCGCATTACTAAGCCCTTCGACGCTCCAGACGCTATCACCCGAGACGTGGGTGACAAACAGTCCATCATCACCGGTTCCGGCAAACGTGGTGGGGGTTGAGACAGCCGGGTCGCAATGCTTCCATTTCTTTTCGAGCACTTGTTTGTAGTCGGCAAAGAAAGCCGCTGCGTTAGAATCTGTGTCCCATTCCGAAACATATTCGAGCACGGGCCGGTGCTGTTTCCCGGCGGGTGCAATGCCAAAATCGCCACCCCGAAGATGCGGAGAGAGATGTTTGGCCTTGGCCGCGCCAAGATATTGCTCCAGCAGGATCTCGTGGTCGAATTCACCGAGATCGCCGCTGGTGATTTCTCTTTTCCGGTGACTCAGGTTGATGTTTGGCAGTTCTGGTGTTACTGCGGAGATCTTTGCGAAATAGCGATTCGGGTGAAGGATCTGCGCCGTGTCGCTTGGCGGGTTTGTAAACACGTACTGGAACGCGGCTTTCCCCATTTTACGGTAAACTGCGTCGAAAAACAGTGTGCCCTGGGAATACGGAAACAGAAGGGATTGGCGGATGTAGAGGGGCGAGGATTTGAGGACGGGATAGTCGCTCGTGGAGGAGATATCCGATTCTTCCGCTGTCTTCAGCATCGCGGAATCGGGAACTGGAGAACGGCCAGCCTGTTTTAGGTCATAGGCAATCATGAGCCAAGATGCTTCTCCTTCGACAACGGCAGTCCGGGCTAAGTTCTCATCGTCATCGGCGGACGAATCATTCATAAATTTGTTGAGATGGAAGGACTGATCGGCCAAGGCATGGGCCAACTCGTGGGCAAGCGTCGTTGCTTCCTCCTCGGGCGACGACCCTTCGAGAAGAAAGAGCTTCTTGGCGTCGTAGTCGTAGAATGCGGCGGCTTGTTCGGTCAGCAGATCGACGGTTGATTCGCGAAGATTGAAGCTTTGCGGGACCAAGCCGAACATTTTCAGCGACAACTCATCGGCACGGATTTCGGCGGGCCTGATGGTCTTCTTAATTCGCTTGTTTAGAAAACGGCGCAGTTCGTCCTTCGACATGCGCCCATACGGGACCGCATGCTTTTCGGGCAGGCCGGTAATTCCGGAGAGCGTCTTCACAATAGAGTCAATTTGATCGAAGACAGGATCGTTGCTGGCGGCGCGAGTCGGGACCTCAAAAAAAAGGAAAAAGATCAGAACAACAGGAAGGAATCGGAGATGCATTGTTAGCGGAAATAGCCCGCTCTTTTTTAGGGTAGTGGATGAGCGAAGCTTCTTCAGTTATCGCGGCAAGGACAACAGGGTATGGATGCCATTCCAGAGGATCTGAACGCCAATGCACAGCAGGATAAACGATGTCAGGCGCACAAACACGTTCATGGCTGTCTCGCCGAGGAAGCGGGCAATGCGATGCGCGAAGCGATAGCTCAGATAAATCGTGATAGCGATCAGTGCGGGTCCAATGATGGCCGCCAGCAAACGCACAATGCTGTTCTCATGCGGGGGACGGTTGGCGCCGATCGTGAGCGCCACCGAAATGGAACCGGGGCCCACCGTCAATGGAAGCGTCAGCGGATAAAAGGCACGATCGGCGATGTCTTCGTTTGAGATTTTTTTCTGGGCCTTTTCGCGCGATTCATCGGCATTCTGCTGCAGCAGTGTCCACCCGGTGGAGATGACCACCAGCCCGCCACCGACCTGCACGACCGGAATCGAGATGCCGAAGAAATCGAGAATATGCGTGCCGATGAGCATGGAGCCGGTGAGCAGCCAATAACTATTCAGCGCGATCTTGCGCGATAGGATGGAACGCGCATCGCTGGAGTAGCCAGGCGTCAGACTGAGAAAGATTGGTCCATTCCCGAGCGGATTGACGACTGGAAACAGGCCGGTCAGAACGACCAGGCAGCTCTGGATGGTTTCGATGGCCACCGTGTTGGACATGAATGTTCAGGATAAGCCGGGAGGGGTGATCCTTGCAGCTTCCGATGTTATTCTGAAGACACTCCCCCGCGCCCCGAAGTAAGAACTAAATCGATTTTTCATGGATTATCTTGCAGGTCTCAATCCGCAACAACGTGAAGCTGTTGCCCATGTAGAAGGGCCATTATTACTGCTGGCCGGCGCTGGTAGCGGGAAGACGCGCGTGATCACGCATCGGATTGCGCATCTGATCGAGGATCACCACGTCCCGGGCCCAGCGGTTCTCGCCGTCACGTTCACCAATAAGGCGTCGGGCGAAATGCGGGATCGCGTCACCAGCATCTTAAGCGACGCCAGCACGGGCAAGACCCCGCTTGTATCGACATTTCACTCTTTTTGCGTGCGCTTGCTGCGGCGGGACGGCGATACTTTGGGCGAGATCCGGCAAGGATTCACGCGGCAGTTCACCATCTACGACGACGACGACCAGGTGATGCTGCTGAAGGGCATCTACAAGCAACTCGGGCTGGACGAAAAGTTCATGCAGTACCGGGCCACGCTGTCGCGGATCAGTCATGCCAAAAGCCACCACGAGACGCCCCAGGATTGGTCCAAAGCAGCAACCGACCCGAAGCTGACGCGCCTGGCGAAAATTTACGAGCAATACGAGGAGCGGCTACACCAGGCAAATGCGCTGGATTTCGACGATCTACTACTGGAGTCGGTACGGCTACTCAAACACGACGATGTGCTGCGGCAGCTTTGTAACCGGCGGTTTGAGTTCGTACTGATTGACGAGTACCAGGACACGAATCGAAGCCAATACGAGTTGATGAGGCTGCTGACGGAAACGCGGCATAACGTTTGCGTCGTAGGGGACGAGGACCAATCGATTTACGGTTGGCGCGGGGCGGATATCCGCAATATTCTCGATTTCGAGCGCGATTATCCGAATGCAGCGGTCATCCGCCTGGAGCAGAATTACCGCTCGACGAAAAATATTCTGGAAGCAGCAAGCGCTGTTGTCGCGAACAACAAAGAACGCAAAGGCAAGTGGCTGTGGACAGACTCCGACGCGGGGGCGAAGATTGGTTTCTATGAAGCGCCCGATGGCGAGAACGAGGCTTTGTACATCGCCGATACCATTGAAAAGATTATCGCCAAGAACCCGGCTGAGCGCGTGGCAGTTCTCTACCGGACAAACTTTCAGTCGCGGCAAATAGAAGAGGCGTTGCGGCGTTACGGGCGCAAGTACCTGGTAGTGGGCGGCTTTTCCTTTTACCAGCGGGCCGAAGTGAAAGATCTGCTTTCGTATCTGAAGTCGGTGATGAGCCCGCAGGATTCGGTCAGTCTGTTGCGAATCATCAATACGCCGGCGCGAGGAATCGGCAAGGGCACCATCGAGCAGATGGAGCAGTACGCCATTCAGCACGGCTTGAGCCTCTGCGCCGCGCTTCCGCGGATGCTGGAGGAGAAGGTTTTTCCGACACGGGCGGAATCAGCTTTGCGGTCGTTCGTGAAGCTGATGGACGAACTGCGGGAATCAGCCGCCAGTAAGCCGGTGCATGAACTTTTGCGCGATATCTTGCAGAAGACCGGCTATGAGCACATGCTGAAGAGCGATGTGTCGCCGGAAGCGGAATCACGGCTGGCGAACTTGGAAGAGTTGGTGAACGCGGCCGTGGAAGCGGCTGAACGGGGAGAGACGGCAGCGGATTTTCTGGATCACGCCGCGCTGGTAGCCGATAGCGACAATTTGGATGAGCAGGCGGCTGTTTCGCTGCTCACCATTCACAATGCGAAAGGGTTGGAGTTCCCGAATGTGTTTCTGGCGGGGCTGGAAGAAGGAATTTTTCCTCACAGCCGTTCGCTAACCAACGAAGCGGGAATGGAGGAGGAGCGGCGGCTCTGTTACGTGGGCATGACGCGCGCCGAGAAACGGCTGTATATCACTTGGGCGCGTTACCGCAGACGCTTCGGCGGGGGACAGCCGGAGGCATGCTTGCCTTCACGTTTTCTGAACGAGATCCCGCAGAGCCTGCGCGAAAAGCTGTCGCCATACCACGAACCGTACACGGAGGAAGTGGATCTATTCGCTGAACAGCACGATGTGCGGGAGTCGATGAAAAAGAACCTCTACACGGGACGCACGGTCAATTCGGTGGATAACATCGCGCAGTTTTTCGCGGAACGAGGCATGCCGCCACCGTCTGGCCTGATCCGAACGCCTCCGCCCATACCGAAAGCCGCTGGTCCGGCGGCAGCGGAGCGCAAGACGCCCATTCCCATCAATCAGGGGATCGCTCGGCCTCCGCAGGTGGCGAGCCAGCCGCAAGTATCACCGGGCGGAAGCACCTCGACGGCTCGTCCACCAAGCACGCCAGGACTTAGACCGCAACCGGTTTCCGTTTCTCAGAGCGGATTCAGGCCTCAGCCGGTGCCGCCGTCCGGAGCGCCGCATTTTCGTTCTCCGGGCGCACGTCGTCCGGCTGGTTTAGGCGCCGGATCGGTCATTAAACACCCAAAATATGGCCGCGGAACAATACTCCGTCGCGAAGGCGATGGCGAAGATGCGAAACTAACTATAAGTTTCCCCGGACACGGGCTGAAGAAAATTGTAGAAAAGTTTGCAGGAATAAAAGTCGACGAATGAATACAAAGCACGTAGAAGATAAAGAAGAACGTAAGCAGTTGAAGCGCGTTGCCCGTAAGAAAGCTGCCCCGAAGGCAGCGCGAGCAGCGAGCGTTGCACGCGGCTCCAATAAGAAGAAGATTCAGAAGTTAGTGAAGGGTCAGCGCAAGCGGTAAGAATCTACGCATGTGGGGCTAAGGCGTTTTAGCCGACGCTTATAGCTCCACATACTCAACAACTTTAAACTTTATTTAGGCCTTTTTGGTAGCGGTTTTCACTTGGCGAATGTGGATGCCGGGCGTTGCAAGCTGGAAGCCAGCTCGCTCCATAGCACTCTGGATGTAAGGATTGCGCATATACCAACGCCAGACGTTTCCATTAAGAGCATTTTCCATGCTGAGCAAGGAAATGCCGACGTCGATTCCGATAACATCCTGGTTTACCCAAAGTTTCTTGTTGTCCCAATTGGGATTGAAGGCATCGGAAAAGCCGTACCGTCCATAGACTTTAGACCCGTAGACATCGCGCATTTGACGAAGCACGGGCAAGCAAATCTCATGAGCAAACATTACGGAGCCTGCCGCCGCGCATGGCACTAGCGTTCCATTGGTGTTGCCGAAATCAATGGTGCCGCCCCAGTTGACATAACCTCGCGGACTGTCGGACACAGTAAGCCCCCACATATTCGGACCATAGTCGGAATACTTGGACTGGAGACTGATGCAAAAATCACGATGCGCATAGGTGGCAACAATGGAGTTTTGAAAATAATTCCTGTAGGAGGGATCGCCGTCCTGTTGATGACGAAAATCCACCCAAGCATGTGAGTACTGATGCGTAAATAGAGGACCACCGCTGACGAACTCCCATTGCTGATAGCGCACAACCGGCCTTTGCCAGGCGTACCAACTGTCGGACGGAATGGCGTGACGGGGAGAACCGATGCCCATCAGGTAAAGCATTGACGCTTCGCTATACGCGTTCCAGCGCGAAGGTAAAAAGCCGGAGCCCGGCATAACACCATGGCAAAGCAGCAGCGGATCTCCATTCAGCATCCACCGGAAATCGACACGTTCGAATATCTGTTTTGCGAGGGTTCTAACTTGCACATCATGCGCAAAGTATTCCGAAGCCGTCAGAACGCCAGCCAGGAAAAGCGCGGAATCAATGGTCGAAATTTCGGAATTCAGGCGGCGCGCACCTGTTGAGGCGTCCATGAAGTGGTAAAACCACCCGTGATCCTGAAATGCGTGGGCCCAGTAATAGGTAAGTGTCTTTAAAACCCGATCACGGGCCTGTTCGTGGGAAATCCAGCCATGCTCGGCACCGATGCAGAGCGCGGTCAGGCCGAAACCGGTTGCCGCGGAGCTACCGACGTTACCGCCCGCGGTGGAACCATCCATCCGGGCACGGTCCATTACCATTCCGGTATGTTCATTGGCTTGCTCCCAGAAATATCGGAAGCAGCGCTTTTCAAAATCTTCTAAAAAGGTCCGGTCCTGCGGCGAAATGGGAGTGGTGGTGGACGGAGGAGCAACTCCCCGGGCAAAGACATCCTTGGCCAGGATCGTTGCACCAGCAGCAGAGGCTAAGAAAGAGCGGCGCGAGAGCATGTATTCTTTACCTGGCAAGACAATAAAGTCTTTACATTACCGGGAAAAATTTCCCACCTATTTGATGCCAGTCTAGCAAGCCGAAGTTGCAAATGCTAGACCTTTATCTACTATCTTCGGTGGATTTGCCCTCGCGTTTTTCTCGGAAGATTTTTCGTTAAAAGCTAAAGCGGGCCTGTAGTTCAACCACGCGACCGGAAAGCTCCTGGATGGGTTGCCCAAACTGAGGGTTATCGACGAAAGTGCTGATATCGCCGAAATTGAATGGCTGAAAGTTCTGTTGATTGAAAGCGTTAAATAAATTTACCCGTGTCTCCAGTTGGGTAGCCTCGCCCAGGAGCTTATTGGGAAGTTTCGTGATCTTTCCTACGCTGAAATCCGCTGATTTGTACCAAGGTCCGCGAAACACGTTGCGTCCAATTCCCGGCAGGGCGGTGGTTAACCCTGCGGGAAGGGTATACAAGAAATGCTGGGCTCCCCCACCAGGAAAGTTTCCGTTCTGACGGAGGAAGGCGTCGTTGGACTGGCCGGTCAGGGCACCACCGAGGTAGGCGTAGGGACGAACCGGCGATAGTCCGATACCTCCGGGAGTCTCGATGTTTTGCCCGGTCTTAGGCGTCCAGGGGAAACCCGTGTGGAATGTAAAGATCGGATTTACCTCCCAGCCGCCCAGCAATTTGCCCAAGAGACCCTTCTCATCGCGATAGAAGGGAAGCTGATACAAGCCGGAGGCGACGTAGTTGAACTTGGTGTCGAAATCCGACGGTCCGTAGTCCTGGTGAGCGTCTTGCGGATATGTAGAATTGGTGTCGGCACCCGGCCCCTCGTAGGAATTTGTGTCCATACTCTTCGACCAACGGAAGTTTTGCTGGAATTGGATGCCGTTGGACAGGGTTTTCGACATGGTGGCGTTCAAGCCGTTGTAATTGGCATTGACGACCGGACTGATTTGATAAATTGCGGAAAACGAGTTCGCGCCCGCCGTGCCGGGAGTAGTAGGATACAGGAATTTCTGATTCACGAGCTGCACCAGCTTGTGGCTATCGCTACCCTGATAGCCGAGCGTCAAAACATAACTATGCGGCAGTTGGAAGTCGGTCTCGAAAGAATAGACGTAGACGTAGGGAGTGGCAAAATTTTTCGGGACTGAATAGACCTCAATGGGGTTATTGGCAGCGCCGGCGGAAGCAAGCGGATTTGGAGTGTTCGTGACCGGATTGATTCCGGTTGCTAATGTGGGATTTACGGGATAGCTGTAGATTGAGTTACTGGCGCCCAGGCTGTACAGAATGGAGTTATTCGCAAGGTAACTTTGGCCCGGACCGATTCCACCGCAACACAGATTGTATCTCGCAAATGTGGGAGCGTCTTCACGGGTCAGGTCGAATAAAGAGTCTTGCAGTCGATTGAAGAACACTCCGAAACCGCCGCGTATGACAAACCAAGGCGCTTTGCTCGGGTTATAGGCGAAGCTGAAGCGGGGAGCAAAGTTGTTGGTATCGGAGTTATAAAGCTGGCTGACGTGTTGATCGCTGGAGCCATCAATGTTTCCGAGTCCCGTGCCGGGGATCCAGTTATAAAGTTGCCCGCGCTTTTCCGTGGGAGCAGTGAAGTATTCCCAGCGCAGGCCAAAGTTCAAAGTAAAGCTAGGAGTCACTTTCCATTGGTCTTGCGCGAAAAGGGCGTAGACATTCGTCCGGAAATATCGCTGGGCCGAAGAAGGAGCCCCGGTAAGCGGATTGGCTATCAGCGATTCGAAAGTAGGCGCATCATTTGCGAAATTCCACAGATCTTGAATCGCATAAGTAGGCTTCGCGCTTCCGACCAAATTATTGTTGTCCTGTTCGCGCCGCAATTCAAAGCCAAATTTAAGAGAGTGATTCCCGGCTTGCTTATCTAAGGTATCGCGGAATTCATAAGTATTCTGCGCGAATTGGGCGGGAGAAGTGTCTCCCGCGTCGGCTCCGTATTGAATTTGGGGAACTCCTTGAAATTGAACCTGGACATCAGGGAGTCCGTAGTTGGTGAGGGTTGAGCTTTGGAGCTGGTTATAAGTAAACCGGGTAAAGTTGGCTCTAGCTTCATTGAGCAGTGTCGGAGTAAAGGTATGCGTGTAAAGTACATAAGCCTCGGAGTTCAATGGCGTAATACGGGCATCAGCATTGGGCCTGCCGCCCGCTGCGTAGTCTGCTTGGGTCGTGTCCAGCGAGGTGATAAAAGTGCTTCCAGCGATGTAATCATTTCCTCGGCTCCAATCGACACGGCCGTTATATTGCCGCCCGAAATTGGCATCCGGAAGCCGGACAATTGCATATTCGACGTCGGGGATTCCATCTAGTCCCCCACCTCCTGAACCTTGCGGGAAATAGTTTCCGGGAGTTCCGCCAATGCGGCCCAGATCGTATCGCCCATTGACGACCTGGCACATTGGCTGACTGGCAGGACACGCCGTCTGCGGTATGATCCCGGCTACTCTCGGCGCGTTCCCTGGAGCGCCTACGATTTTCGCGGCGAGACTGTCGGGCCTTTGCGCCAGAATCGCCTGGTCGAACTCCGGCGTTTCCACGTATTGATTCTCGAAGGTTGCTCCGCGGTCATGCAGTCCTTCAAAAGAAAAGAAGAAAAAGAGATGATTCTTGACTGCGGGACCGCCCAAGCTGAAGGCGTAGTTGCGAAAGGCGTTTTCCACGCGGGTAACGGGAATAGTCGGCAAGGACGGCTTGTTATAAGCATTGAAGTTGGGATCCTGGTAGAGGAACACGGCGCTGCCGTGAAACTGGTCGGTACCGTTCTTGGTCACGGTTTCGATTTGCGCGCCAGAGTTGCGGCCGAATTCCGCCGAGTAGGCATTTGCATTGACGCGAACTTCCTTGACGGACTCTTGATTCGGCGTGACCACGGCCGCTCCGCCATAACCAAGACTGTTGACGCTTACGCCATCCAGCAAATAATTGTTGGCTGAAACACGCTGGCCGTCCGCGGTGATGGGGGTCTGATTTTCAGTTTGAAATAAGGACGTGTTGGAGCCGCCCGAGCCCGCGCTGGTGTTTGGCAGACGGACCGATTGACCGGCGCCACTCCTGGCGCCGTCGCCGAAGATTCCGGGCGTCAAGCGCAGCAGTTCATAAGGGTCGCGGCCGACCTGTGGCAGATGCAGCACCTCCTGCGTGGTAAGGGCCCGGCCCACATCGCCGTTGGTTGTCTCAATCGACGGGGACGACTCGGCAGTAACGGTGACGGTCGAAGACACGCTGCCGGTCTGCAAAGAGATGTTGGCCGGCTGGATCGATTCGGCTTGGACCGTGACCTCTTCCGATGTCTCCTGGAAACCCTTATGGGTGGCCGTGACGTTGTAACGGCCCGGAGCAAGCGCATCGAAACGATACACGCCGCCGCTGCCGGAGGTCGCCTCCAGCTTGCGCTGCGTTTCTTCATTCGTCAGCGTCAGCTTGACGCCGGGGATGACGGAACCAGTGGGATCGGTGACCGTACCGGTAACACCTCCGCGAAATTGGGCGGCGGCGGGAATAGCAGCCAGGCATAAAGCAACAAATACCGCAGGGGTAGACCAACGAAAGCGAGACATACTGGACACATGTTATATCAATGCTGACCCGTCTTCAAGCTTGTTTAGACGTCGCGGCGCGCCGCCCCGCTATACTGACCGATTAACCGTTTTCACTATGAACACCCTACGTTTCTGGCGCTCAGTCGCCGCCAGAAGTCACCGATGGAGATAGATGTCGCAATTGTTCCAAACGAAGAGCATCGATGCGCTCGTTGAGAGTTCCGAAGCCAAGGACACCAAGCTAAAACGCACGCTGGGACCGTTCAGCCTAATGGCATTTGGCATTGGCGCGGTGATTGGGGCGGGTATTTTTACGGTGACGGGCACAGCAGCGGCTGGCCAGCACCTAGCTATCCCCTCTGTCCTGAATGCTCCCGTGCTGGACCTAATCCTGCACGGGAGCCACGCGGCATCCACGATAGGCCGTCCGGGAGCAGGGCCGGGCGTGACGCTTTCCTTCATATTGGTTGCAATTACGTGCGGTTTTGCGGCGCTCTGTTATGCGGAACTTGCCGCAATGATTCCAATTGCCGGAAGCGCCTACACCTATGCCTATACGGCTCTGGGCGAGATTTTTGCGTGGATCATCGGATGGGATTTGATCCTGGAATACGCAGTATCCAATATGTCGGTCGCGGTCGGATTTTCAGCGTACTTCAATGTGATGTGCGACTACCTCTTTGGCGTCCACCTTCCTAAATATCTGTCGGAACCGGCGATTGTGGAGGGGCACCTCACCGGAAGCTGGTTTAATGTTCCGGCGCTGCTGATTGTAATGCTGCTGAGCTGGCTTTTAGTACGAGGCGTGAAAGAGAGCGCCGGGGCCAACAATCTGATGGTAGCGATTAAGGTAGCGGCCATTCTGATTTTTGTCTTTGGGGCGGCCCACGCAGTCAGTTCCTCGAATCTTCATCCTTTTCTGCCGAATGGGTTTCCTGGCGTCCTCACCGGCGGAGCGATTGTCTTTTTTACCTTCATCGGGTTCGATTCGGTGTCAACCGCTGCCGAAGAATGCACGAACCCGCAAAAGAACATGCCCGTGGGAATTTTGGGAACACTGGTGATTTGCGGAATTCTTTATGCGTCCGTGGCGTTTGTGCTGACTGGAATTGTGAGCTGGAAAACCTTAGATAATGATGCACCGGTAGCAAACGCTTTACATGCCATCGGCATGAATCGGCTTCGATTCACCGTGACCTTGGGCGCACTGCTCGGGATGCTTTCGTCGCTGCTGGTGTATCAGTATGGTCAGGCAAGGATCTGGTTCGCCATGTCCCGTGACCGCTTGTTGCCTGGCATTTTCTCCAAAGTTCACGCGGAACATCGCACACCTTACATTAGTACCTGGGTAGCCGGACTTGCCGTGGGCATTCCGGCAGGCATTTGGGACATTGGCACCTTCGCGGAGCTTTCGAACATCGGAACTTTGTTCGCGTTCGTTATCGTCTCTATTGGTGTGATCATTCTGCGGCGCAGTCAGCCGGACCGGCCGCGGCCATTCAAAGTGCCCCTCTCGCCCGTAACACCCCTCATTTCGGTTGTCTGCTGCTTCGGGTTGATGCTGGGACTTCCATTAGAAACCTGGATACGGTTTGTGGTCTGGCTCGTCGCCGGTCTTTTTATTTACATGTTGTATAGCAGGAAACGAAGTCCATTGCATAAACCGTTATAAGATCAAGCACCGATGAAAAAGCCGACGCTGCAGTATGCAATTCTCGCAGTCTTATTACTCTGGGCGGCCATTGCCCAGTTGACGTCGTCGGGATTCGTCATTTATCTCCAGGCGACAAGCGCCGAGCGTGTAAGGCTACCCTTTATCACTCGTGACTTTTCCAGAAGCGTCGGCGAAATTGTCCCTTCTTACGAGAAGAGCGGCGTGCAGGTGAACGACGAGATACTCGGCCTGAACGGGCAGCCTATAAAAGGGCTTGAGCGACTGGAGGAGATTCCACTCAACGTACACAGCGGGGATGTGCTGCGCATCACCGTACTCCGATCTTTCACGGACGGACGGACGCAAACGCTGGAGGTACCTGTTCACCTGCACCAGGTGAAGTCGCGGACACTCGGCTGGGCAGTAGCTATCGGATTGAACGTAGTGCTCCCCATCGGTTGTTTGCTGGTGGGCTTCTTTGTTGCGTTCATGAGACCTCGCGATCCGCTCGCCTGGATTACGCTGGCGATGCTGGCTTCATTTGGCCAGTTGGTGAACGTAGGGAATGTCTGGGCCATCTGGCCGCCATGGCGGCATATTCTGCTTGTATATAGCTCAGCACTGAACAATACGTGGCCTGTTTGGCTGGTGCTATTCGGGCTCTACTTCCCTACCCCATTCGCCTTTCTTCGGGGGCGTCAATGGCTGGCCTGGTTGATAGCGCTGCCATTCGTAGCTTTACTGGCGGCCGATCTGTTCGGAACTCTCGAGGAAGGAAATCACATAGACAGACTGCAATGGCTGGCGGGTTTCATGCAGCACGGCCATTCGATTATCTACATTGTCTTCACGCTGTACGTGCTCGGCTTCTTTGGGGCGCTGTGGGCGAAGAGATACATCCTCGAAACTCCGGACGCGGCCCGGCGCTTAAAGTTCATGATTGCGGGCTGCTCGCTGGCACTGATTCCGCTGCTGGTTCTAGTGATTACCCGAGTAAGCGGCATCGGGAACTTACCCGGATGGGTAGTCTCGCTTTGTCTGCTCATGCTGCTGTTTTTCCCGGCCACCATGGCGTATGTGATTGTGGTGCAGCGAGCAATGGACGTCCGGATGGTGATTCGGAGCGGCGTGCGGTATGCGATGGCCAGCACAGGTATTCAGATCCTGCGAATCGGCGTTGTTGCCGCACTGGTTGCCGTGGTGGCCTATCTCATCCAGCACAGCGCGGCCAGTTGGGAGACCGCCCTCATCATTGCAGCCGGCATTACCCTGATGTTTGTGCTGGGCAAGGCAGGCAAGAACCTGACCGGCTGGATGGACCGTCGCTTTTTCCGCGAGGCGTACAACTCCGAGGTGATCCTGACCGAGCTCAGCAACTCCGTGGCGGATTTTCACGACACGGGCAAGCTGCTCGAAACCGTGACGCAGAGGATTTCGCAGTCGCTTCATGTGCCGCGTGTGGCTGTTCTGCTTCAACAGGGAGAGCGGTACGAAGCCGCTTGCCTGCTGGGATTCGGTGACGCGCTTCCTCCGGTCGAGTTCCGCCGCGACGGCTTAACTGTTCGTTTGCTGAAGCAATCGCAAGCACCGTCACGAATTTACTTCGATGATCCCCAATCCTGGATCTATGCCGCGCCAGCGCACGAACAAGCTCTTTTGCAAGCACTGCGAACACAGCTACTGCTCCCGATGACACGAAATAGTCGCATGTTGGGGATGATCAGCCTGGGGCCGAAGCGGTCGGAGACACCTTATTCGGCGACCGATATGCGCCTGCTGAGCGCGGTGGCTTCCCAGACCGGACTGGCCTTGGACAACGCGCGTTTAACCGAAAACATAAAGCAGGAAGTAGCGCAGCGCGAGCGGATCAATCGTGAACTGGAGATTGCGCGCGAGGTGCAGGAGCGCTTGTTTCCACAGCATCTACCCCAGATACAGGGGCTAGACATGGCCGGTTATTGCAGGCCGGCATTAGGCGTGGGAGGCGACTACTACGACTTCATCCGCCTGCCGGACGGATGCATCGGCATGGCAGTGGGCGATGTTGCCGGGAAAGGAATTGCTGCCGCCTTAATGATGGCGAGTTTGCAAGCGTCTCTGCGCGGGCAGATCATCAAACCCTCTTGCTCACTAGCGGAGATGATTCAACACATCAATCGGCTGGTGTACGATGCATCGTCAGATAACCGCTACGCTACTTTCTTCTACTGCCAATACGAGCCTCAAACCAGGGCGCTCCATTATGTCAATGCCGGACATAATCCGCCCATCGTTTACCGGAACGGAGCGAAGCATCGTGTAGTCCGTCTGGAGACCGGCGGCACGGTCATTGGACTGCTACCTGAGTTCGTCTATCAAGAGGACAAGGTGGAATTGCAGCCGGGAGATGTATTGGTGGCCTACACTGATGGCATCAGCGAGGCGATGAATTCGGTCGATGAGGAGTGGGATGAGGAGCGCCTGCTCGCGGTTGTTGCCGAGTGCCACTGGCGTTCTGCGGCAGACATTATCAAATGCATTCTCGACCGCGTGGACGCTTTTACGGCGGGAGCGCGACAGCACGATGACATGACGCTGGCCGTCATGCGAGTGCAGTAAATCATAAGCCGAGACGATTTTTTGCTCCGGCAACACACTGGAACGGCATCATAGGGTGGGAGCTTATGGGAACGTTTCAAAAGTTGCTGTGGGGCGGGTTAGGAACAGGAGCCGGATATCTTGCTTGGCGCAAGGTTCAGGAGCATCAGGAAGTACAAAGCTACGCGGGGCTCGCGCGAAATAAAACAATTCTAATTTTAGGTGCGGGATTTGGCGGCACGGGAGTCGCTCAAGAGCTAGCCCGCTTGCTGCCCGATAGTTCGAATGGGGAGATTATTCTGATCGATTCCCGGAATTATCTGCTGTTTACGCCGATGCTGACCGAAGCGGCAGGCGGGGAACTGGACATGCGAAGTATTACCAGTTCCGTGCGGCGCTTGCCCAAAAGAATTCGCTTTGTACAAGGGGAAATCAAGAGCATCGATCTCGCCACCAAGACGGTTACGGTTGCCAAGGGCTCCGATGAGCTACAAGTGCCGGACGAGACATTTAAGGCGGATCATCTTGTGATCGCGCTAGGGTCGGTTAGTAACTTCCATCACGAGTCTTCCATTGCGAAATATGCCCTTCAAATGAAATCGCTCAATGATGCGGGCGCGGTTTGCAGGCGCGTCCTAGCGTGCCTGGAGAGCGCTGCTTTAGAGAAAGATGAGGCGAAGCGAAAAGAGTATCTGACGTTCGTGGTCGGCGGAGCGGGATATACGGGAGTAGAGACCATGGCGGCCATCAACGATCTCGCCCGCGATAGTATCAGTCAACACCCCAACCTCCGCCCGGAAGAGATACGCACAATTCTGGTCGATCCAGTAGACCGTCTGCTGCCCGAACTCACGCCCGATTTGGCGTCGTACGCAGAGCGCAAGCTGAAAGAGCGGCAAGTCGAAATTATGCTGCAGACTCCGGTCACGGGCGCAGGCGAGGGCTATGTGGAACTACACGGGAACCAGCGCGTTCCCACACGCACGCTGATTTGGACGGCTGGGGTAGAGCCGAGTCCGCTCATCAAGAATCTGGATTGTCCGAAGGGGAAGCACGGTGGAGCCGTAACAGACAATTGCTGTCGAATCACAAAATTCGAGGGTGTTTGGGCTTTGGGCGACTGCGCCGAAGTACCGAAGCAGGACAGCAAAGGAGCTTATGCGCCGACCGCGCAGAACGCGACCCGCGAAGGCACCCTAGTGGGGCAAAATATCGCGAGATCGTTGCGCGGGCTTCGACCCAAACCTTTTACTTACACGCCCATCGGCGAACTCGCACTGGTAGGCAAGCGCGCTGGAGTAGCACGAGTGTACAACCGGAACTTTTCCGGGCTGCTGGCCTGGGCGATGTGGCGGGGAGTTTACCTTGCGAAAATGCCGGGTACCGGGCAGCGCATTCGTATTCTTGGCGATTGGACGCTGGATTGGATTTTCGGCCGGGAGCCGGTTCCGGTCAGCCGACGGCCGGAGTAGAAACGGCCAATTTTATGGAACGGGAGAAAGGCGGCCTTAACTTCCACATGCGTCGATGAACGAGTTCGCAAGCAAAGGATTCGAAGCCCAGTGCGCGTGCACATACGACCCGAGCACCTGCCCTTTCGAGTACCCTTCGTTAAACTGCTGTTTGTCTCGTCGCCGCTGCAAACTATACGCGCTCTCCGCGGCGTGCTTCCATTCGAGCGTCGAGTAACGAAATTGATGCCCACGAAAGGCCTGTCCAATGGGGCCAAGAATCGTATCGCGGCTGGTAAGCACCTCAACGTAGCCGAGCGCCTGAAGCTGGTCGCTCATTACCGCATCGGCCTCAAACCATCCCACCATGGGATGACGCGATCCATCGAACTGGCGAATGCCATCGCACAAATACATCAGACCGCCGCATTCTGCATAAACAGGCCGTCCAGTCTTGCAGAACGCAAGGATTTCCCGGCGAAGACTTTCGTTGCTTGCAAGCACATCCGCATGGACTTCGGGATAGCCGCCGCCCAAATACAGTCCGTCCACATCCGGCAATCTGGTGGCGCTTAGCGGCGAAAATTCCACGAGCTGCGCGCCAGCTTCTTTCAACAAGCGAAGATTTTCGTCGTAGTAGAAATGGAACGCCTGATCGAGCGCTATACCGATGCGACAGGCGCGAGATCGCATTGGCTGTACCCTGACTTGCGCAGGCCGAAGAGCGGGCGCTGTGCGCGCGATGGAAACAATCCGATCAACATCGCACAACTCAGTAGCGTGCCCGGTCCAAGCCTCAAATAATGTATCGGGCAACGAAGACTCATCGGCTGTCCGCAGTCCCAGATTTCTTTCCGGAAAAGAATGCTGCGAATCTTGCGGAAGTCCACCCAGCAACGGAACTGCAGTCGAAGCGTCTCTCAGCATTTCCAGGTGGGTTTTGCTGCCGACGCGATTGCAGATGATTCCGGCGACACGAAGATCAGAGTCAAACGACGCGAAGCCGGCTGCCATGGCAGCCACGCTGCGGCTCATTCCTGAGGCGTCGATCACTAGCAAGACAGGCGCTTCCAACCATTTCGCAATTTCCGCAGTCGAACCGCGCTCTGACGTAGGTTCCACTCCATCGAACAAGCCCATGACACCTTCGATCACCGCAATATCCGACCCTTTCGCGGCGTTCTGAAAAGTGGAGAGCACTCCTTCGCGGCCCATCATCCAGCCATCGAGCGTCAGGCTTCGAACACCGGCAGCACGAAAGTGGTAAGTCGGATCCAGATAATCAGGACCGCATTTGAACACGGAAACCCGGAGGCCTAGGCGGCAAAATGCGCCGCAGAGCGCCGACATTACGGTGGTTTTACCGACACCGCTGTTGGTTCCGGCGATCACAATGCGCGGCGTTGTATCAGCAGTTACCACCAACCCGTACACCTCCCGGCAATCCGGTTGTTCCATTGTCGCCACGTTTTGTCGCGATGCTCATAATTGTCTAGTTTGGCCATACACATCAGAACCCTTCCCACACCAAAGCCGGAAAGGTCGCCTGCGATTCGAAGCCAATCGATTCGTACAAACGAATGGCGTCCACGTTCGATTCGGTTACGGTCAAACTGACACTGCGGCAGCCAAGTTCCGCGAAACGAAGCAATGATTCCCGAAGGAGTTGATAGCCCAAACGAGCGCCACGGATCGCGGGAAGAACACAAAGCTGAGTCACATGACCGGAGTGAATAGCGATCAAGCTCCCCAAACACACGCCACAGACGCGGCCTGTGTGTTCGTCGATGGCTACTATCGAGGCGAAGGGCGAAAACCGGCCGCAGCCAGGAAATTTTATGATATTGGACAAGAACTGGCGCGCGCCGGGAATGGTACGGTACTGGTCGTTAATTTCGCTGTCGATATGGCCGCGGTATGCTGCCGAAACCAGGCGGGCGATTTCTTCTTGATGCTTCTCCCGCCAGGGAACAATCGATACGCGAAAACCGACCGAGGCCGGCGGAAGCTGGCGTATAGCAGCGGTGCCGATCTCCATAAACAAGCGGTCATACCGGTTTAGAAAACGATTAAAGGGCAGCGATGAAGTGGGCGTCGGATGAAGCATCATCAACTGCGATTCAACGCGCCGAATACCCGGCGTAATGGACAGTGCCTGCACGACCGCGCTCAGTAAAAGCATTTCATCGAAGGACCGTGCGTAAGCGTCGCGAAGGTAGAAGTCGCCGATCAGCGCCTTGTGACCTTCGAAGACGTGATAAACGTAGCCAAGCAGTTCCCTAGCTGAGCGTAGAGCGAAGCCCGACAGCGACCGGGCGTGAGCAAATCGGCGAAGTAGATCGGCGGACGGTCTAAAATCCCAGTGGAAGCGCCGCTCCCATGCGGCGACCTCTTCATTGAGAAGGGGCTCCAGGCTTTCAGCGGAGACAGTGGTCAGGTCGACCACCTCACACAGCGGAAACTCAGGCATGGCAGCCATAATGAGAATACTTCTATGCTCGTAGAGAAGCAGCGCCTGCCAGCGATTGCTGCCGATGGAGGAAGCTGCCGATACTTTCGGTGGCCTGCCGGATACGCAATTCGTTCTCAATAAGACTGAACCGGACAAACCCCTCGCCCATGGGACCGAACCCTATGCCGGGCGAGACAGCCACCTGAGCTTCGCGCATGAGCAACTTGGAAAACTCCAGCGATCCCATCTGTGTAAACGGTTCCGGAATGGGCGCCCAGACGAACATCGAACCTTTCGGGAGTTCTACGGACCACCCGGCCTGCTTCAATCCTTCTATCAACGTGTTGCGCCGGGAGCGGTAGATTTCGCAAATTTTTACTGGCTCGTCCGAACACTCATTAAGAGCTACTACCGATGCAATCTGTATCGGTTGAAAGATGCCGTAATCCAAATAGCTCTTGATGCGGGCCAAAGCGGCGATCAGCTTGCTATTCCCCAGGCAGAAGCCGACGCGCCAGCCTGCCATGTTGTAGCTCTTTGTCATCGAGTAGATTTCGACGGCATAATCGGCAGCTCCCTCCACTTGTAGGATGCTAGGTGGCCGATAGCCATCGAAACCAAGCTCGGCGTACGCAAAATCATGAACGATGTAAGATCCATAGTGCCGGGCGAGGTCGACAATTTCCCGCATAAAATCGAGGTCAACACAGATCGTAGTGGGGTTATGGGGGAATGAGATCAGAATCACTTTTGGCGTTTTGGCCGCACTGCGATACAGTTTTTTCAATTCCGCCAGAAACGTGGGTCCGTCAGGCATCGGAAGCATGCACGCTTCGCCTTCTGCCATGATGACTCCGTACTGGTGAATCGGGTAAGCGGGGTTCGGCGAGACAACAACATCGCCGGGTCCGATAATCGCAAAGAGAAGATGAGCAAGCGCGTCCTTTGCGCCAATCGTGACGATGGCTTCTTTTTCCGGGTCGAGATTGACCGCGTACTGTTTGCGATAACGATCCACAATCGCATGCCGGAGATCGGTGATGCCGCGAGACACCGAGTAGCGATGATTCGACGGATCGGGAGCAACTTCCAGCAACCTGTCCACAACGGGCCGGGGCGTGGCGCCATCGGGATTGCCCATCCCCATGTCCACAACATCGATATTGTTCGCGCGGGCACAATCCCTAAGCTCGTTGATCACGGCGAACACATACGGCGGAAGCTTCTTAATGCGATAAAAATCATCGCTGGGGACCGGCATATCTCCATAGTGTACGGTAATCGGCTAACTGAGCAGAGTTTGCACGGAAGGGCCTGTTCCTTTATGGCGTTATTTACCGGGCCTACGGCCGCGTACCGTCGTGAATACTCTGGTGCGCCTACGTCACCAGGAGTGATAAACGTTTCATTATCAAATACCTACATAGTTGTGCCCGGTGATTGCTCCCACCGGAGCGGCTCTGGCAGCCTACGTGCTTAGCCTATTCCGGGAAAGATATGACTACATCGAATTTCGTAGAAAGCCAGGGTCCACTAGAAACTTTGATCTTCAAGCAGTTAGGTGAGCTGATCAATGGCGAAAAGGCCTTGGCAGAGCGGTATGCAACGCTGCAGTTTGCCGATTCATGGGAGAACTCCCGGTTTGAGACCGAGGTGCTGGCGCTCAATAAACGGGCGGATCGTTTGCAAAGGATGATGGAAGCCATGGGACTTGGCGCCTGCGCCGAGTTCAGCTTTGATACCGATCCCCTAGTTGCTTGATCTTTCTCTTCCTGGCGTTTCACAATCCCCGCTATCTATCGAATAATTGACTCATGGCGGAGAATGCGTTTCAGACTTCCCTGTAGTGCGCCGACTGCCATCCTTTTGCTCCTCAGCGCCCAGGTGTTGGTAGCCGAACACCAGCCGCAACTGTGGTATTGGCAACATTCCTATCTTTCAAGCGACGACGCACTTCGGTCAACCGAGCTTTTAATCGATAGAGCTCAGCGGGCCGGATACACAGGGGTCGTTTTCTGGGATAGCAGTTTTAGTTTTCTTTCTGATTCTTTCTGGCCGAAAGACAATGTTCTCCGTTTGCAAGCCGCGCTTCGTTACGCGACGGGAAAGCATCTGAATGTTGTCGTAACAGCCGCCCCTTTTGGATACTCCAATGATGCTTTGCAGGCCGACCCGAACTGGGCCGAGTCGCAGAGAGTAGTGGGCTCCCGGTTCAGAGTTGACGCCCTCAGTAAGGCGCTGGTTCCTCTCAACAGCCTTTCCCCGCTTACGAATGCTGGTTTCGAGCAGGGTCAATCCGGGTGGTTCGGCCTGCATGACTCTGGAGTCGGCCTGGATCTTAAAACGTCGCACTCTGGAAAGGCATCGGGGTCGGTCCATTATGCTCGCGGCAACGGGCGCTTTCGCCAGTTGGTAAAACTAACGCCTTGGCGGCAGTACCATTTCCGAATCTTCTACAAGACGCAAGCGTTCAAAGGCCTCTCGCAAGTGGAAATTCTGGACGCCTCTGGCCTGCGAAGATTCCATCCCACACTGGCAGTTCTAAACGCCACATTCAAGGCGGGTGAGACGACCGGCTGGCGGCCCCTCGATTACAGCTTCAACAGCCGGAATGCCACCTCCGCATACGTTTACTTTGGGGTGTGGGGTGGAAGCTTGGGAACGATCTGGTTCGACGACGCAATGCTCGAAGAGACCGCGCTCGTCTACGTCACTCGCCGGTCCGGCACGCCAGTAAGGGTCTACGATCCAGCTAATCCAGTGAGGATTTTCAAAGAGGGCATCGATTACAACACTGTTGCCGACGCGAGAATGACGTCCACCCGGACACCCTACACCGACAGCTACCATCCGCCCTCCCCGGTTACGCTTCCGCCCGGTACTCACCTGAAACCCGGACAGATCGTCGCCATCGACTCCTACTCGGTTTTTCCGATTCCGGGCATCAACGATGTCGGCATGTGTCTGACAGCGCCGGGAGTTTTGCATTGGCAACGGCGCAATGCGCTCGCGATTCAGAGCATTCTCCCCCCCGGCGCTGGCCTCTTGTTGCAGTATGACGAGATGAGGCAGATGAACTCCTGCGGTAGCTGCCGGGCGAAAAAGATGAGCGCCGGAGAACTGCTGGCGTGGAGCGTTGAGCAGTCCACAAAGCTATACGGCTCTCTTCTGCCTGGTGCCCGGCTTTATGCTTGGAATGACATGTTCGATCCTTACCACAACGCGGTGCCACACTATTTCAACGTAGAGGGCAGCCTCGCGGGCTCGTGGAAAGGGCTTTCTCCGGAGATTACGGTGATGAACTGGAACCTTGGCCATCTGCCGGAGTCCCTTCGCTGGTTCTCAGGGCAAAGTCTCAGGCAACCGGTGCCGCACAAGCAAATCATCGCCGGGTATTACGATAGCGGAAATGGAGCCGTTGCCGCCCGGACCGAACTGCAACAGGCCGCGGGAATTCCGGGCGTGGAAGGCCTGATGTACACCACCTGGGGCGAAGACTATTCGCAACTGGAGGCCTTTGCCAACGCTGCACAGGCAAATTGGGGAGCCTATGCCGCCAGTGTCTCGCCCAGCCGCTGCAGCCGATCGGCCTTAATGCTGTTTGTGGTTGCGTCGGGGCTTCTGCTGGCCGCCGCCGTTTGGATTTTCACACGCACACGCAAGCGGTATAAGTTCTATTCCTCTTGACGGAACACCCAGCTAGCATCCGCAAACAGCCGCTCTCCCCAACCATCAGAACGAAGTTGCTTTAGGGTGATGCGTTGGCTCTGTTCCAGGTCCTCTTTGAAATGTCCTTCGATGCAGCCGGTGGTCTCTCGATCAAAAACGGCCAAGTTTACTTCATCGTTCAATGCAAAAGAACGATGGTCGAAATTGGTGGAACCCGCCACTGTCCAGACTCCGTCGATGGTCATCAATTTTGCATGAATCATGGAGGGCTCGTATTCGTAAAACTCTACGCCGTCCCTGATCAGTGAAGTCGACAGCGCCTCGCTCAGTCGGCGCACCGAGCTGTAGTCCGTGTTTCCTCCCGCAGTGAGTACCTGCACCTTCACTCCCCGTTCTCGAATGGCTCGTGTCAAAGCCTGGCGGACGCTGCGATCCGGCAAAAAGTACGGGCTGGTGATCTGAATAGTCGATTGAGCTGACTCCAGCAAGGTTTGGAAAAGCACCCGGGATCGTGAGGTGCCATAGCCGGGAGTGCTCATGATCACCATGCAAGCCTTATCTCCGGCAGCGTGATCGGGAGGAAATTGCGACGAATTGAAAAGAATCTCCCCGGTAGCATCGATCCAGTTTTCAGCAAACGTGGCGTTCAGGCTTCCGACAACTCCTCCTTCGACCCGAAGAACGGTGTCACGCCAAGGAAGTTTTCCATTCTCGTTCTCAATCCAGTGATCCGCGTAATCGGCCCCACCCACAAAGCCCAGCTTGCCGTCTACAATCAAGAGCTTACGATGGGTGCGATGGTCGAAAGCGGGCCACTCTCTCCAGTCGATGCGGTGATACCAAGCGACGTGTCCACCCGCCGAGAGAAGCGGTTGAAAATAGCTCTTCTTAGTTCCGAAGCTGCCAATTGCATCGATGACGAGGCGAACCTGGACGCCTTGCCTGGCGCGCGCGGCCAAGCGATTAACAATTTCTCGCGTCAGGTCGCCTTCCAGGAATTCGTAAGCCTCAAGATTGATGCATTTCTCCGCGGAATCGATGGCTGCTAACTCGGCAGGATAAAATTCAGGTCCATTTTTCAGTACGGAAATGCGCGCGTTCCGGCACAGTAAGGCGTCCGTAATGCAGGCAAGGCGGTTTAGAAACTCCGGCGAGTCGGTCGCAAGCTCGTTCTCCTGAAGACGGTAGGGCCGGGTGGGTCCAAACACTTTCAACGCGAAGCGAGCGCCATGCAGCAACAATGCGCCCGCTCCTATGGCGGCCATTGCTTTGGTGAACGTGTGGTGTTTAGGCTTTGAGGATTCTTCCTGCTCGGGCATCCAGTATTTATCTCCTGTTACAAGATGCGCCGAGCTGCGAGAACCTTTCAGGGCGTTGACCGAGCAGAGGCGATCCGCTCAGCCAACGCCGATCGAGCAACTACTTGGTGGGATTGGTGGAAGGACGAGGATTGAAGTCGCTTGGAATCATGTTGGGAATTCCAAGCGCGCGATCAGTCGTCGTAATCCCGAGCGTACTGCAGCCGTAACCCGTCTGAGCCGGCAATTGGCTGATCATACTTTCGGGAATTTGCACGTACGATGATGGGAGAACGTCCGCCGTTCCAATCAAACGAGACGGGCTAAAGGCTCCCGTCAGGTCCGTAATACCCGAGGTGAGAGCATCTTCCGGACCCAATCCTCTTTGGCCAAACTCGCGTTCGCCCAGCTTGCGGGCTTTCACTTCGTCCGGAAGCAGAGCTAGCGGTGGAAGATTAAACACTGTATTGACGAATTTCACCACGGACGAATGGCTTCCTTGCGCACTCGCGATGTAGTTGGTGCGCGAGTAGGGCGATATCAGGAGCAGCGGAACGCGAGGTCCATCGGTGATCACGGAGTTGTCAGGCCCCATGCTCCGGACGGGCGGCGGAACGTGATCGTAATCGCCCTCCGAGTCGTCCCAGGTAATGATAATGGCACTCTGTGACCAATACGGGCTAGCTGCAATACGGTTTACCGCTTCAGCCGTCATCGCTTCGCTGATCTGCGCATCGGAATAGGCTGGATGATCGTCGTCCCCCAGAAAATTTTTCTGTACAGTAGCGTCCGGATTGGTGGGTTTTAAGCCGAAGAGATTAGTGTATCCGCCCTTCACGTAGAAGAGGCCGCCCTGAGCCGGAAGCGTCTTGTTATCGAGCGCCTGGAAGAAGTCGCCAAGCCCGTGCAACTGCTGCGACATCTTCGGATTGTTGGCGACATATCCGAAGTACTGCGGTCCGTTATGGTGCGTAATGTAGGAGGCATGGCTGCCATCTGCGGTCACCGGACCGCTATTCGAGTCCGTGGACTCTTTGTCGAAACCTTCCTCATACCAGCCAAAGGGAACCGCCGCATTATTCAAAGCGGCGATATATTGAACGTCGTCCTTGACGTCGCCCAAGTCGCCGTCGGGATCGCGGTCGGTCGTGACCGTATTTTTGAGGTTTGCTCCTTGCAACGTAAGGGGAAGCGATGCAAAGGTCATATTAAGCTGCGTCCCGTAGCCGGGATAATCAGTGGGATTTACCGGCAGCTTTTCGTTCGCGGGTGTGAGATCGCTGGGGGAGCCCCAGAGTGGATCGTCATCATTGAGAACGGGAACGCCCGGAGCGCTTGCTCCATTATCCGGATATCCTTGATTAGGGTGAAGAGCCCATTGCGTTTGACCGGTTTGCGCGGCAATGATCGACAAATTCCCCGGCGTGGACGGACCGGTCATTGTCTGGAAGATATGATCGAACAGCACAAAACGGTTGGCGTACTGCCAGAGGATCGGAACCGTGTCGCAGTCCTCATAGGCCATCGCTAGTTCGCCGAATTGTTTCGCCTTGATCGAAGGATTCCCGGTGGGGCTATATTTCTTCTCTTCCGTCACCGCGAACTGGTCCATTTTCGGAGTGTCGGCCTGGATGTCCATCTTGGCGACGATCCGGGGATGAGAATGGTCGATATCGTCGGTGTCGGCCGCATATTGGGCGGGTCCAATGCGAAAGGGCTGAATAGTACCGGCACTTCCGTTTGTATCTACCAGCTTCTGTGTGAATCCGGGAGTCTCCGCCGCACTATGGGTGAAGAGTCCTTCGGCTTTGGGATAGGTGCCAAAGTAGGAGTCGAAAGAGCGGTTTTCCTGGTAGAGAACGAAAACATATTTAATCTTCTGCCGCACGAGCGAGTTCAATTGCTCTTGCGACAGCTTGGGCTCATGGCTGGGCGGTATATAGTACTGCTGAATCGCCTGCTGATTGGAACTTCCCGTCTGCTGCGCGAACAGCGTGGCGGTGGGTTGCAAAATCAGCAGTGAGGCGAGACCTACCGATAAGCAGGAAAGAGATCGAAAGCGCATCTTGCGCCCTCCTGAGAAGAATTTTGTAGACGGGCGCAGCCCCAAATCTGCGTGTTGCCGCGAGCATCTTAGCTAATATTGGCAGCGTTACATGACAGGAAGATTAAAGAAACTATCGTACAGTTCTATCGGGACCATCTTTTCGGTAATAGTTTGTCAGCACCCTGCGTCTGCCCTAGTAAGAAGAAGGGAACTCAACCTGGACTCGAGGAGGATATCTATGAAAAAAATTACCACCTTAGCAATCGGGCTCGGTTTGGCCGCCGGTATGGGACTTTTTGCCCAGAACTCAACGCAAAGCACCACCACAACCAGTAACAACGGCGACCAGACTCAGACAACAACAAAGAAAAGCAAGCACAAGAACAAACATAAGAAGAACGGCGACACCACGACCGATCAGACCACCACCACGACGAAATCGCCACAATAGCCGGATGTGACCGATTCCGGCGTGGGTTCAAGTTGCCAGGATTGAAAAACTCGAAATCTTAGCTGGCATTTTGTGGTCTGAGAGATAGAGGAGATTTGATGGCAACTGAGACAAGTGAAGTGAGCAGCGTTCTCAATGGGCTGATAGAGACATGCAAGGACGGTGAAAACGGATTCCGCAAAGCTGCGGCAGACGCGAAAGAGTCGTCCCTGCAATCTCTTTTTTCCAAATATTCCGCTCAGCGTGCTGGCTACGCCCAGGAGTTGCAGACCTTGGTGACTGGTTTGGGTGAAAAGCCCGCAACCGGCGAGCACTTGGCGGCTAAGCTGCATCGGGGATGGATCGGTTTGAAAGAATCCGTCACTAGTGATAAGGACAAAGGAATTATTGACGAAGCAGAAGCCGGTGAAGACGCGGCAATGAAAAACTATAAGGAAGCTTTGGATAAGACGCTTCCTGCCAGCATTCTGACGGTGGTGCAAAAGCAGTTTACCGGCGTACAAGAAGCTCACGGCGTCATTCGTGACTTGAAACACAGCAGGCAGTAACTCAACTACGCGCCCCGAATTCCGCAAGCTCCCTGTTTACGGCAGCAAAAAAAGCCGTAAACAGGGAGCTTTTATTGTTGACTAATTATCCAGACGGTATTTTGTCTCGGCAAGCCGGTACAGCGGACGCCAGACTAGCCGGTTGGTACAGACCACCAGTGCTGCCATCACGATTGTCGCCAACAAAAGGGCATCGAAGTGGCCGGAATCGGTGGCCCGGCTGATAACCGCTCCCAACCCTACAGTCGACATGACATGCTCCTTGAAGTGGAAGTACTCCGCCACAATGCTTGCATTCCAGGCTCCGCCTGAGGCCGTTACCAGACCGGTGACCAGATAGGGAAAGATGCCCGGCAGTATGACAGTACGCCAACGCTGGAGGCGGCTGAAGTGAAAGAGATGGGCCACCTCTTTTAAGTCGGAAGGGATTGCGCTCGCTCCCGCAATCACGTTGAAGAGGATGTACCACTGTGTCCCGAGCAACATGAGCAGTATCGACCCGACACCCAGTCCGCCCCCGAGATCGATAATGCCTAACAAAAGAACCGGGAAAAGTGCGGTGGCCGGTACGGATGCGGCGATCTGGGTAAACGGTTGTGCAATGCGGGCCAACCGGGGGTTGAAACCGATCGCTACGCCGGCGGGAATGGTCCATGCCGAACCAATAACCAAGGCGGCATTCACCCTAAGAAACGTCGCGCCCGCGCCGATGAGGATGCTCCGAATCTCTCCCCCGTTCACGTTGCGCAGCAACTCAATCACATGCACAATTCCGTAGCCAATTGCCGCGATAGTCGTTAGCGTCACGATCACTAGAATGCTCCTGAGGGGTGTCGACATTGCTACCGGCTGCAGAGTGCGCTGAAGCTGGCGGCGCTTCGCAAAGAACAGACTGATATGTTCGTTAAGCGGTTCGAACGTTTTTTCGCGAAGGAGGCGCAACGCGGTTGAGTTGCGAAGAAGATGTAAAACGGGTGAGGAGGGTGCTTCCCCGCTCTCCACCTGTTCGAACTTAAACTTACTTGACCAGGCGATGAGCGGTCTCCAGACCAACTGATCGATGAGGACGATGACCGCGATCATGGCGCTAAGACCCCACAACATGGAGGTCGTATCGCCTGCGCTGGCCGCTGTCTGCAGGTACGATCCCAAGCCGGGCAGCCGAAAATCGCGATTCCCCAGCACGAACATCTCACACGCCATCAAAAAGAACCAGCCGCCCGCCACCGAGACAATCGAATTCCAAATCAGGCCGATGGCCCCGTAGGGAAGCTCCAGCTCAAAAAACCGTTGCCAGCGGCTGTACTGGTAAATCTCCGACGCCTCCATCAGCTCACGAGGAATGGACTTCAGAGAAGAATAGAACGAAAAAGCCATGTTCCAGACCTGACCGGTGAAAATCAAGATAATGGAACCCAGTTCGGCTCCAAGCTGACGTGATGGGAAGAGCGACACCATGGCCAGCATCACGCCAGGCAAAAAACTGAGTACCGGGATTGATTGCAGGATGTCGAGAACCGCTACCATGAAGGGCTGCAGCGTGCGATTATAGGCAGCAATGTAGCCGTATCCGACGGCAAACGCAATGCTCAAAAGGTACGCGAGGGTGATGCGCACCAGTGAATAAAATGCATATTTTGGAAGCGCCCAAGGCGAGTGGGAGATGACTGCCGCAGGGATGGCTATGCTCATCCAGTAATGTGCGATGGTCAGAACCCCGTAAAAAATAGCGAGTACGCCCGCAAAAACGAATACATCCAGCAGGACTGGCCAACTACGTTCCAGCAGAAGCGGACGGGCAAGCTTAGGGATGTTGGAAAGCTTTGGGATCCCGGGCATCAACGCTCAACGGTCCCCACGCTCTCCTCGGCAGGTTGCTCTTCTTCGGCGGCAATGAAGAATTTTTCACTGCCCGCGTCATAGTCGAAAAGATAGGCATAGCGGCCCCAATGGATGGCGGTCTCCAATTGACGCCTGGTTTCTTCTTCGCTAAAGTGCTCGTCCAGGGTGTCGTGGAAGAATTCTTCGGGAAGCGAGTGGTTTGTCTTTGAATCGAGCGCTCGCTTAATCTGACGAATGAGAGTAGCCCGCTCCAGTGCCGCCTTTCCAAACAGCTCTTTCTGATCGGCGATGTCGGCCTCAACGTACTCACGACCCGCAGCCGTCAATTCAACGTCGCCTTCAGTGACCCGAAGGAAACCAAGCAGCGCCGCGCCTTCCACAATGGGCAGAACATCGTCGATTTCGAAGGCCAAGTCATCGGCAAGGTGATAAATATCATCATGGCCACCGCGATCGGAGAGGATCTCCAGCATTCCCGTGATTCCACCAGGGCGAGCATGGGGCAGCATCTGAAACCGAGCACGTTTGCCATCGGAAGCAGCCTGAGCGGTTCCCACGTCGGGAACAACCTCCGGCGCGACGTCGGGCTGCGTCAGAACTTTATAGACGTAGTCCACAATCTGTACGAAATCCGCCGCTTTCCGGTCTCTCGGATGAGGCAGCGTCACCTGAAAATCAGTACGAACGCGGCCGGGATTCTTGCCCAACACGATAATGCGATCCGCTAAAAGGACAGCTTCTTCGATGTTATGCGTGACAAGGTAAACCGCCCGAGTCGGGATGGCCTTCGTGCCCCAGAGCTCGAGAAGTTCGCCGCGCAGGTTTTCCGCCGTGAGCACATCCAACGCTGAGAATGGCTCATCCATAAAAAGAACTTCCGGCTCTACAACTAAGGCACGGGCAAACCCGACACGCTGCTTCATGCCTCCGGAAAGCTCTTTCGGATATGCCGCCTCAAACCCATCTAATCCTACTGTTTCCAGGATCTTCAAACTGCGCTTGCGGCGCGCGATTTCACTGATGCCACGAGCCTTCAAGGGCGCTTCCACGTTCTCCAGCACGTTCAGCCACGGGAACAAGGCAAAGCTCTGAAAAACGATCGATACGTTTGGCGCTTGATTTCTGACCGGCGTTCCGTGCCACAGAACCTGTCCGGCCGAAGGCTTGGACAGCCCGGTCAGCATGCGCAACAAGGTCGATTTCCCGGAACCCGATGGCCCGAGAACGGCTAGGATTTCTCCCGAGTAAACGGAAAGGTCGGTAGGCGCAATCACCTGAATGACGTTGTCGCCCGGATCCCCGTAGAATTTTTCCAGTTTACGTGCTTCGATGATGGGTTCGCGCATGGTCCAAAGGGCAACATCTCTCGTTACGCCAGTCCTTTACAGCTTGGCACGGCATTGTGTCAGTACGGTTAAGGAATCGGCTCGCAGCGCCATCTCCCGGTACGGAGGCAGCAGAAAATTAGAACGAAGAGATGGTGAAAGTGAATCAGATATACAAATATGATCACTGCAGCCATCGCGTTCATGGCGCTGTTCTCAATCGTTCCTCACCAGACTTGCAGCACCTTGTTAGATCAAGGTTACGACGACATGTACAATCTTTCCTTCAAGGACGCGCATCAATGCTTTCATGAATGGGAAAGTCGACATCCGACAGATGCTATGGGCCCGGTATCGGATGCGGCTGCTTACTTGTTTTCGGAATTCGATAGACTGCACATTCTGCAATCTCAGCTCTTCGTCAACAACGATACCTACCTAAACAGGAGCCAGACCACACCCGATCCTGCCGTCAAGGCAGAGTTCCAGGCGGATCTAAATAAAACCTCCCAACTTGCGGACAGTATGTTGAAACAATCGCCGGACGACAAGCACGCCATGCTGGCCAAGGTGCTAATGTTCGGTCTCGATTCCGACTACAAGAGTCTGATTGAAAAACAGAATATGGCGGCACTGGATGAGATTAAGTCCGGCACCGCGATAGCTCAGAAGCTTCTGACGGAGCACCCGGATTGCTATGACGCGCATCTGGCCAGCGGTATACAGAATTATCTGCTCAGCCTGAAGCCCGCGCCAGTTCGTTGGGTTTTGCGCATGACCGGAGCCCAAACGGATAAAGAAGCCGGCTTGGCTAGTTTAAAGATTGTGGCCGAGAAGGGCCATTACTTAAAACCGTACGCGGCTTTGCTGCTGGCGGTGGCCGCGTTGCGTGACAAGGATAAAGGAAAAGCCCGGCAGATTTTGGCGGGCTTATCGGCCCATTTTCCAGGGAATAGTCTCTACCGGGACGAACTGAAAAAGCTAAGCTGAGGTATGAGCCTCGCTACGTACGCTCGGCATGTCTGTATCGTGGGTGGCGGGCCAGCCGGACTTGCCACGGCAATTGCTTTACGGATTGAGGGCATACCGGTCACCTTAGCGGATTGTGCGACTCCTCCCATTGACAAGTCCTGCGGCGAAGGATTAATGCCCGACACCGTCGCGGCCTTGAAGACTCTGGGGGTGGAGATACCGGAACACACCGGCTATCCGTTGAAGGGCATCACCTTCATCGACCGGAATCATACAGTCACCGGCGACTTCTCTAGAAACACAGCAGTAGGCCTCCGGAGAACAACCCTGCATGGCCTTCTAGTAAAACGCGCCACTGAGGCCGGCGTGGAACTTATTTGGGGCGCACGGGTGGAGCAGGCCGGTGGAAATACCATCTTCGTGAATGGACGGGAACGCCAACCGCGTTATGTCGTCGGAGCAGACGGACAGAACTCGCGCACCCGGCGGGACGCGGGACTTTCCGCAGTGCGTTTCGAACAGCGCCGCTATGGCTTTCGACGGCACTATCGGTTGGCGCCCTGGTCAAACTATGTGCAGCTCTATTGGGGACGCCGCTGCCAGCTTTACATCACGCCCGTTGCAAAAGACGAAGTCGGCGTCGCTCTCATTTCCGGCGATCCGAAGTTGCGGCTTGATCAGGCATTGTCCGAATTTCCTGAACTACACGAACGATTAAAAGCCGCCGAGTGCTCCTCCAAGGAGATGGGCTCCATCACTGGATCGCGCACCCTGCGAAGCGTGTTTCGTTCGCGTACTGCGCTGGTCGGAGATGCCTCCGGCTCAGTGGACGCGATCACCGGAGAAGGCATGAGCCTTTCCTTTCAACAAGCGATTGCGTTCGCGAAAGCATGCAAAGCAGGCGACCTTTTCCAGTACGAGTTAGCGCACCGTGAATTGCGCCAAAGACCCCACATCATGGCCACTCTGATGCTTCTACTCGCCCGCCGCGAAGGATTACGACGGCGAGCTTTTGCCTCCCTCGCACAGCGGCCGGAAATGTTTAATCAGTTGCTGGCAGTTCATGTCGGAGAATCGTCTTTCAAGGAGTTGCTCTCCTGGCAGCTCCTACCCTTAAGCGCCGCCTTTTTGACAGCTTAGATTGCCGGTTACTCAATTATGTCGCCCGGCGGCCTTTCCGGACGGCCGAAGTTGCGGAAGGGGAACGAATACAGTTTTGCCAGCGACGTGCGCTCCAGCAGAAACGTGAGAACAGACGTAAAAACGATACTGAGAAACACCACCGAGTAAGTGATGTCCCTCAGCATTTCACCGTCAGGAAGGTTCTGTTCACGAGGAATCGAGGCGAGCACTACCGCAGCCAGTCCTTTCGGACTCATGATAGAAATTAGAGCCGCGTCATGCGGCGGAGTGGTACGAGCAAGTCCGATCCACGCCGCGGGAACTCTCACTATAAAAATGACAGCCGTGAGTGCCAAGCCGATCAGCACCAGCCGAGTATCCGTAAACTTGATCGAGACGCCCACGTAAACGAAGAAGAACGTCTTCAAAAGGAAAACGACTTCCGCGAGAAATACTCGTTCCGGTTCATCCAGGGTGATCGGGTCGCGAGGCAGAAAGCGCTGCATCCAGGAAATTCGATGAAATGTTTCCATGTTGCCCAGCACGGCTCCGAATACAACGGCAGCCACATAACCGCTGAAGCCAATGATCTCGATGACGCCGAATAAGACGAAGACAAAGGCAGGCGTGGTGAACATCGAGTTTTCCAATCCTCGAATACGCCTGAGCAACGCGGACCAAAAAAAAGCTCCGAGCGCTCCAGCAAAGCCTGGAAGAATAATCGTGGCAACGATCTGGCCAAACATCAGTCCAAATCTCACACTTCCCATGCGGAAGCTATCCATTAAGCTGATCGCGATCACAATACTGAGCACGTCGCTGACGGCGGATTCCAGAAACAAAATTGTCTTGGAGGATTGGTCCATGGTGATCCGTTTAGTTAACGGCAGAATCACAGCAGGAGATGTTGACCCGATAATGGCTCCCAGCATAAACGTGAGTTCAAAGCTCATTCCCGTCAGGAAGTGCGCTGCGGTTCCCACCGCCGCCATAGTGAGAAAGAAGTTCGTGAAGGTGAGCGCAAGTGTCGCTTTTATCGCACCACGAAGGACATCAAGATCAAGACTCAGGCCGGCTTCGAACAGAAGAATGATCAGCGTGATCGTGGCGAATACTGGACCGACAGCTCCGAAGTTCTCCGGCTTTGCAACATGAAAAACGGGACCCAGCAGAATGCCGATAATGGTAAGAAGAAGAACGTCGGGAACACGGGTCCGGCTAAAGATTCCTGTGAACGCGTGCGCCACAAAAATCAACAGCCCAACGACAAAGATGTTAGTGGCTACATGCATGAAATCTGGGGATTGCCGAATGCAACCGGCTCAGATACTGCGGACAGGCATTCCGACGATATCGTCCACCTGAATTGTTTCTTTGATAACGAACGGTTCCCCGTATTTTACGCCGATAAGGTTGCCATAGAACCGGGCAACCGCACTGAGACGCGCTTCCACCTCCTGATGCGAGGGGAAAAGCTCTGACGCGACTTCGGTCTCGCCGTATTGGGAGGTATAGCTGAGGAGCGCTGCCATTCGGCGGTCGAACTGGCGGGAAATATCGACGACAAAGGAAGGGGTGACGTTGGCGTACAGAGAAGAGTACAAAATTTTGAACGGCCGATGGGGAGAAGTTTCTTCCTCCAGCCGCGCCAGACCAGCAAGAAAACAAGCCTCGTAGCCGATCTCCGAAGTACGGTAGTGATCAGGGTGGCGGCCCGTCCAATAGGGCAGAATTACGACACGAGGGCGAATGTGGCGAACCACGCCGGCCAATGTCATGCGGGCAGTAATGGTGTTCTCAAGCCGCGCATCGGGCCAACGCAGATTCTCGCGCCAGGAAAGCAGCAGATGGCGCGCGGCGGTTTTTGATTCCTTGATGCGAAGGTCTGGCGTACCCCGGCTGCCCATGTCTCCGGCGGTAAGATCGAGCACCCCCGTCCGGTAGCCTAACTCAGCCATACGGACCAGTGTGCCGCCGCAGGTTTGTTCCACATCGTCCGGGTGCGCGGCAATCGCTAACACGTCAAGCGGGTCCAGATTTTCAAACGGCTCGTTAGGATCATGCATGAAGGGATCAATACGAGTATCGCGGACGCTTGGTCTGAAAGATTTTCAAGAGAAGAATTCCGGCGAGAAAGCCACCCACATGGGCAAACCAGGCGACGCCGCCCGTTGAGTTGATATTGCCGAATGATGTCAACCCGCTTAACAACTGAATCGCAAACCAATACACCAGCATGATCGCCGCCGGCAATTCGACGGTAGTGATGAAGATAATGATAAAAATCAAGGTGACGACGCGAGCGCGGGGATATAACAATAAAAATGCACCCATCACTCCAGCAATAGCTCCGCTAGCGCCAAGCGTAGGAATTGGGCTGCCGAAAGTCATGAAAAGTTGCACTACCGCTGAAATCACGCCGCACGCCAGATAAAAGATCCCGAACTTCACCGGCCCCATCAAGTCCTCCACGTGCGATCCGAATACCCATAGGAACCACATATTCCCGATGATGTGCAGCCAGCCGCCATGCAAAAACATCGAGGTCACCAGAGTCGTAAGGTGCAATCGGTCCGGCACCAAAGCATACTGCAAGATGAACTGGTTCTGCAGGTAATGCGGTAGTGACATCTCGTAAAAAAAACAAAAGACATTGATGGCGATGATAATGAGCGTCATTGCCGGTGTCGATTTACGAAACAGTAGCGCGCGAAGAGGAATCATCGAACCGTCCTAAGTTCCTCTTCGGCTAAACGCTCTGAAATCTTTATATCTGTGCGTCGAGATATCTTCCCGGCGGACGCGGACGCTACTAAGGCGCTAACCTCAGCAAAAGTGGGAAGATGGCCGCGCGCTCCGATAGCCGTACAATTAATCGCGGCAGCGGCGTTGGAAAAACGAAGGGCGGCACTCATAGGCATGTTCTGCAGCATGGCATAGCAGAACGCGCCATGAAAGGCGTCGCCAGCGCCCGTCGTATCCTGGCAGCCCACCTGGAAGGCCGGTTCGTAGGTCCATTCACCGTTGTGAAGGGCCAGCGAGCCCCGATCGCCAAGCGTCATGGCAGCTACGCTAAACCGGTATTCGCGCTGTAGCACCGCCAATGCCGCGAACGCGTCGGGTTCGCCGGTCCACAGGCCAGGCCAAGACGAACTCGCCACCAGATAATCCACATGCCGTAATACTGAGTCGAAATCCGGATAGACGGTATCCACATCCAGGGAAACCGGAATGGCGCATTCCCTGGCTACTGAGGCGGCATACACGGCGGCATCCCTATCGAAGCCGTCGATGTGCAAAAGGCGCGAACTCGCAATGTCTTCTTTCTGAACATCGGAGGGAGCCAAGCGGAGGCCACCCGAACGCTGCCACAATACTGTGCGTTCGCCGGTGCTCCCGTCGATTAAAATGTACGCCGTCTGATTAGGACAGTCCTTCCGGACAATGACGCTTTCGATGTCAACACCGGTACCGCTAAGACTCTCCGCCTGAACCTGCCCGCGATAGTCGTCACCGATGGTACCGATGTACTTTGTCCTCAGGCCAAGCTTCGCGCCCTGAACCACGGCGGTCGCCACTTGTCCACCGGGACTCAACAGTTCCTCCGTGAAGGCTATTTTGCCAGCATAAGGTGGAAATTCCGGGAGCAAGATTAACGTATCGGTCGCGTTAAGGCCGACACCTACCAGATCGAAGGATGTGCTCAACTCAACCTACTTCCGAATGGAATTAGGCACCTCGTACAAGTAAATGGTATGAGCGGCGCCGCTGAGGCCCTGTGTCTCGGCGGTATTGATGGCCTTCCATCCGGGAATGGGATAGTCATAGGACACAACGCGCGTGTTGGGATGCAAATACCGTTCAAGGTTGGGCCGTAGGCTCTCATTCGCCGTCGTGGCCAAGTAAAGCGTAACAACATTTGCAGAACTTAAGTCGGTCTGCATGAAGTTACCATGCACCACTTTCACTCGCTGCTGGAGCCCGGCTTTTTTCACGTTCTCGGCGGCTACTTTAGCCAGGTGACTGGAGATCTCAACGCCGACTGCCTTGATGTCGTACCTCTTTGCGGCGCTGATCAAAATACGTCCATCGCCACAGCCCAGATCATATAAAGTTTCGCCGCGCTTTAAGTTGGCCATCTCCAGCATTTTGTCCACCGCGTGCTCCGGGGAACGAACGTAGGGCGCCAGATTATTTTTGAACTCGTTTAGATCCGGCCGCTGAGCAAATAGACGGCCATTGGAACATAGCGAAACAAGACACAGCGCGACTAGGCATGGAACGATTGGCTTCGAACCAAGCACTCGGAGTTTCATAACCTAACCTCTCCCTGAACTTTCTCCAGCTTACCTTGAATGTCCTAATTTAGCGATTCATTTTTATCGCGAGCTACCGGCACGGTAGTTCTCAGAACGGTATGCTGTTGTTTCGATCGCAAAATCCGCCCTAAGATGTCTGAAGTCGAGAACCACAAATCACGCGGGCGCGAAATCGTGTACTCCGTGCCCTTAAACGCCCGGATCGCGTGGCTGATCGAGTCTTTCCACGGGACCGCCTGCGGATTTAAATTGTAATTCATATAGAACACAGGGCACTCAATATCTCCGATGCGCCGGAGATCCTCCTGGGGTACATCCGCATCCAGCATGGCTTTCGGTCCGGCAAATATCACCGCATCCGAATGGCGCGCTGGCACCACTTCTTTCTGAATCAGGTTTTCCAGGAAGTCTATTTCACTATGCTTCTGGTCGAGGTGTTGTACGTTGACCGTTCCCAATTGCATCGTTTCGAGCGACCGTCCCAGCGCCGAGAAGTCGATGGTACCGGACTCCTGCCGGTACAGGATGCGGCTTGCTTCCATATTGAAGGCAACCAAAGAGATATGAGTGACGTGAGGATCCCGTTGAATGGTCTTCAAGATGCTAACCAAGGCATCTGTATCGGTGCGCTGCAGTGCCGCCGAGTCGTGCTTCTGCGGCGCGAAGTTGACCAGAAGTTTTATAGAAAGCTGTTCATCATCGGTCTGGCTGCCCTCGCGATGACCGGCGCGAGTAACCTGGATCGCATTGTCATTGACGAATGGCTGTGGAATCGTCTCCTCCACTTGATTCGGGCCGATAAAGAGGACCATCGGCTTGTCCTTCGGCGGGAGCACGGCATCGTAGTCCCAAGCGGAAGAACAACTCCGCTCCATGCGGTCGCGGATCAGCCAATCGACATGATAGTTTCCTTCCCCGATGTCGATCAGCCCACTCAGCAAGGCGTCTCCCTTTGCGTCTTCTGCTATGGCGGGAACTTGAAAGTGTTGAACAAAATAGGTGGCGCGGGATTTGTCTTCTTGCGGGTAAACGCGAAAAAGGACGGTCAGCATATCCTCCGTCCCTTCCAGTTCTTTCAGCGGAACTGCAACGGTATAACCGGCGTGAAACCGAAGATCAAAGCCCAGTTCAGGCTTGCCTGCCGTTACCTCACACGGCAAATCCCGGCGGGCCTCGTCCGTTTCCAGCAATTCCATGTCCGCCGCATTCAGGTTGACCGGCTCGCCCGGCGCCGAAGCTTTAATTAGAACCTGCGGAGCCGCCCTCGGCACAATGGCAAAGAAGAGAACGAGAAACGGCAATAGGGCGGTAACGGCCCCATACCCCGGAAGAAATCGCGATTCCATATTCCCCATGTGGCTGGTGTGTGGAACTCAAGTGTTGGGCAACGAACCCAATTCCCTCAATTATGATCTTTTAATGAGCTAATATCAAACGTGTAAAGCTCCTAGTACTCCGTACCGATTTGCTTCGCTGTCCCGCTTTCTATTCTGCTTTCTACCCGCATGTGCTACATTTCGATTGATTATGGCTTCCCGCAGCGTTAATAAAGTTGTTTTGCTTGGAAATTTGGGCCGTGACGCCGAGACAAAGTTTACGCCAGCAGGGGCGTCAGTCACACGATTTTCGGTGGCCACAACCCGCCGCTGGAAAGATCAACAGACCAACGACTGGAAAGAGGAGACAAACTGGACCAATGTTTCTCTCTGGAGACAGGAAAAACTGGCAAATTATCTGACTAAAGGGAAGCAGGTCTATGTGGAAGGGCGGCTGCAGACACGTTCTTACGACGACAAAGACGGTAAGAAGGTCTACACGACTGAAGTCGTGGCAGATGACGTCATTTTGTTAGGTGGACGAGGCGAAGGGGGCGAGTTCGAAGGCGGCGGAACAAGCAGTTCGTTCGCACCTCGGAGCAGTGGCACCGGGCAAACTCGCAGCGGCGGTGGAAAACCGGCAGGCAGCGCCGCCGGGCCTGAGGAAGATCCTTACGGAGGAATGGGCATTTCCGACGACGATGTGCCGTTCTAGGATTGACCTACCCTGCGTTTGTAAACATCTTTTAAATATCATCCTTTATATAAGCAGTCGTCGAAGTTGTGGGAAAGTGGGAAATCCGCCCGCAGCGGGCAGAGCGCTGACGGGAAAGAGTTGTACTCCAGCGGTAAGGGCGAGTAGCGTTAATATCGAATGCTTTTAACTGATCGCCCGGCGCTCCGGTTGTGAGATCGCGTTTACCGTCGTTACGGAAGTTTGCTCTGCGTGCAGTTCTATTGACAGACGGGGAAATTATGTCAAATGCGAGTGGGCACGTTATGGTTGCGTTGTCAGGGACTGTACTTCGCGCAGCCGGCGCTCCAGAAACCGGCGCTCGCTGTTGTTGGTGACCAGCGTAAGCGCCCGCTGGTAGCTTTTCGCCGCTTCCGCCGAGGATCCGATTCGGCGTAGCAGGTCGGCGCGGACCGCATGGAGTAGGTGGTAGCTGTCGAGATCGGTGGTTGCAGCGGATGCATCGATGATCGCCAGCGCGGATTCCGGACCTTCCGCCATAGCGACCGCTACGGCACGATTCAGCAAAATGACCGGAGTGGGTTGCAGGCGTTCGAGAAATTCGTAGAGGCATACGATCTGAGGCCAGTCCGTATCTTCCGCGCGAGCCGCCTGACAATGCAGGGCAGCGATGGCGGCCTGTAGTGCAAACGGTCCGGGCCCGCCACGAAGAGCTTCTTCGACGAGTGGCAAGGCTTCGGCGATCTGTCGTTGATTCCAGCGGCGGCGATCTTGCTCTTCTAGGATGACAAGGTCGCCCTGTCCATCAAGGCGTGCTTCGCGGCGAGCGTCTTGAAGCAGCATCAGCGCGACGAGAGCGGTCGCCTCCCCAGGAGGCCGGGGTATCAATAACGTCCTTACCAGGCGTCCCAGGCGAATAGCTTCCGTGCAAAGATCGGCCCTTACGAGCGGGCCTCCTCGCGTGGCTGCGTAGCCTTCGTTGAAGGCGAGATAGATCACGGTGAGAACGGCGTCGAGCCGCGCCGGCATGTCGCTGGTCTGGGGCACGACATACGGAATAGCGGCGTCGCGAATCTTGCGTTTCGCGCGCACTAGCCTTTGAGCCATCGTAACGGTGGGCACGAGAAACGCACGGGCAATCTCGCCGGTCTCGAGGCCGCATAGGGTTCGGAGGGTTAAGGACACCTGCGCCTCCAAGGCAAGCGCCGGGTGGCAACAGGTGAAGATCAGTCGAAGGCGGTCGTCGGGGATTTCACTCGTGTCGTAATTCGGTTCTTCGACGGCGACGCTGTAATCAGCATACGTTTCGAGTTTTTGCTCAAAGCGCTGTTGCCGCCGGACGCGGTCGATGGCTTTGTGACGGGCAGTCTGAACGATCCATGCGCGGGGAAACTCGGGAACGCCGGCGATTCGCCATTGATCCACGGCGGCGGCGAAGGCTTCCTGCGCGGCCTCTTCGGCTACATCGAAGTCTCCTACCAGTCCAATCAGCGTGGCGACGATGCGGCCCCAATCGGAGCGATATACTTCTTCAACGGCGTTGGCGGCGCCCGTGGACATACCCGATTGTAAATATTTTTCCACGGGATGTCGATTTGGGAGCTGGCTGTTCGATTTATTGATGGAGGCAAGCAAATGAAGTACATGTTACTGATATACGCGGACGAGCAAGTCCAAAAAAGCGAAGCCGAGCGGGAGCACTGCTACGAGGAGTCGACGGAGCTGGCGCATCGGCTTGAATCGAAGGGCCAATTTATGGCTGCCGCGCCATTGCAGTCGACGTCGACGGCGACCACCGTGCGGGTTCGTGGCGGGACGCCGCTGGTGACCGATGGTCCGTTTGCGGAGACACGCGAACAGCTCGGCGGCTACTTTTTGGTTGACGCCAAAGACCTGGATGTAGCGATCGAGATTGCTTCGCAGATTCCGGCGGCACGCTGGGGCACGGTCGAAGTGCGTCCGGTCGTCGAGATCGCGGGCCTCCCCTACGGCAATTCAGCGAGCCAAAACACAAGGAAAAGTCAGGTATTCGAGACGTCTGATCTCGGCGGCGAGTTCACTACCGAACTCAGGGAAGCAGAGGAGCGCATGCGCGCGCAAATTGCGGAATATAGACAACGTTAATAAAAGAGGGCACCATGAAAGTAAATCCATATCTCATATTCAACGGCCGATGCGAGGAAGCCTTTAAATTTTACGAGCAGTGCCTCGGCGGCAAAATCGAAGCAGTTATACCCTACGCTGGGACGCCAGCGGAGGCGCATATGCCATCGGAGTGGCGCGACAAGGTCATGCATGCCTGTTTGTCGATGGACGGCCAAAGCTTGATGGGTTCGGACGGCCCGCCGGAGCACTATAAAATGCCTCAGGGCTTCTCGGTGTCGCTGGGCATTGAAAATCGGGCGAAGGGGGAGCGTGTCTTTGAAACGCTGGCGGAAGGCGGTACCGTGCACATGCCTTTCCAAAAGACCTTCTGGGCCGCTGGTTTTGGCATGCTCACCGACCGGTTTGGCGTACCGTGGATGATCAACTGCGAGAAGGAGTAACGAATGAGCAACGTACGGGTTCTGGTGGGCACCAAGAAAGGCGCGTTCGTCCTGACATCGGACGGCAAGCGCCAACAGTGGGAGGTCAACGGCCCCCACTTTGGGGGGTGGGAGATCTATCATCTGAAGGGTTCGCTCATTGACCCGAACCGGCTGTATGCGTCGCAATCGACCGGCTGGTTTGGGCAATTAATCCAGCGCTCTAACGACGGTGGCAAAACGTGGGAACCGGTGGGCAATAAGTTCGCTTATGAGGGTGTGCCGGGCACGCACCAGTGGTATGACGGTACGCCGCATCCGTGGGAGTTCAAGCGGGTCTGGCATCTGGAGCCGTCGCTCACCGATCCGGAGACGGTCTACGCCGGAGTTGAGGATGCTGCCTTATTTCGTTCGAGCGACGGCGGAAGGAATTGGCGGGAGCTTTCCGGGTTGCGCGGCCATGGGTCGGGTCCACTTTGGCAGCCGGGTGCGGGCGGCATGTGCTTGCATACCATTGTTTTGGATCCGAGTAATCCGGGCCGGATGTTTATCGCAATCTCCGCAGCGGGCGTGTTCCGCACCGATGATGGCGGCGAGACGTGGCAACCTATCAACCGGGGACTGCACTCGCAGATCATTCCCGACCCCCATGCCGAGGTTGGCCACTGTGTTCATCGCATTGCGATGCATCGAGCGCGCCCGGGCGTGTTGTTCATGCAGAAGCACTGGGACGTGATGCGCAGCGATGACGCAGGCGAGTCGTGGCGAGAGGTCAGCGGGAACTTGCCGAGCGACTTCGGGTTTCCCATCGACGTTCACGCGCACGAACCGGACACCATCTACGTGGTCCCGATCAAGAGCGATTCGGAACATTATCCGCCCGATGGCAAATTGCGCGTGTACCGCAGCCGAACGGGTGGAAATGAGTGGGAGGCGCTCACGCAGGGACTGCCGCAAAGCGATTGCTACGTGAACGTATTGCGCGATGCGATGGCCGTTGACTCGCTCGATTCCTGCGGCATATATTTTGGCACTACAGGAGGGCAGGTATACGCATCGGCGGATGCCGGAGACAACTGGGCTCCGATCATGCGGGATCTTCCGGCCGTGCTTTCTGTGGAGGTCCAGACGCTGCCATGATCCGAGTACTCCTTCCGGCGCATCTGCGGACGCTGGCGCGGGTCAACGGGGAGATAGAGCTTGAATTGAACGGTGAAGCCACGCAACGGTCGGTCCTCGACGCGCTCGAGGCCTGTTATCCGATGTTGCGCGGGACAATCCGTGACCACGGAAAGCAGCAGCGCCGGCCGTTTATAAGGTTTTTTGCTTGCGAGCAGGACCTGTCGCACGAATCGCCAGATGCCAAACTGCCCGACGCGGTTGAGGCTGGAGTTGAGCCTTTTCTTGTCGTGGGGGCGATTGCGGGTGGTTAGCTGCTTTATTTGTCGGAAGGGCAGTGATGGAGCCGGAGTGGACCGCATCAGTAACTTGCCGTCGCGCCATCGACTTCAACGAAGGTTAGAATAGTGGTCCGTCGGCACGTTTGATTTCACTCGGCAACGCAATACCGACGATCAGCAAGCCACACCCGGACTTGGATCAATTTCCGTATATAATCTTTCCATGTCAAAAGCAGGGAATTCTCAGGAACTTCGTTACGGCAGTGCTCGAGTTCAGGTTTTTCCCTCCAGCGCCACGTTGGGAATAGCAGCGGCGGAATGCGCAGCCAAACTGATTCGAGACGCTATCGAAAACTACGTCCACGCCAGAATCGTCGTTGCCACAGGAAATTCCCAGATTCCGCTTATTGATGCTCTTACTAAGCAGCCTATCGATTGGAACGCTGTTGAAGTCTTTCACATGGATGAGTACTCCGGAATGGAGCAAGCTAATCCCGCCAGTTTTCGCCACTGGATCAAAACCCGCCTAGAAGATAAGGTACATCCGGGCAAATTGCACTATATCGCCGGCGACGCCCTCGACCTCGATGCAGAGATGAAGCGCTATTCCGACCTTCTCGAGCAGGCTCCCATTGATTTGGCTTTCGTCGGCTTCGGCGAAAACGGGCATATCGCCTTCAATGATCCCCCCAGCGCGGATTTCAACGATCCAATGATCGTGAAGCCTGTTCATCTTGATGATGCCTGTCGTAGACAGCAGGCTGGCGAAGGTCATTTTAAAGACCTCTCGTCGGTGCCTCAAGAAGCCGTCACCATCACCTGCCGGGGACTTTTCCGTGCGCATGCCTGGATTTGTTGCGTTCCGGAAGCCCGCAAAGCAAAGGCCGTTCGAGATGCTCTGGAAGGTCCAATTTCCGTCTCTTGTCCGGCGTCGATCGTACAAAGACATCCCAACGCGTACGTCTATTTGGATTCCGAGTCGGCCGCTCTATTATCTGCGGTAAAGGATCGGCGGTGACTGCTTTTGAACCTGCATCGGTTGCACTAAATGCAATGGTTCCGATTGATGCCGCGCTTCGGATCAGCAGCAAAATAGATTATCTATGACGGCCAGGAAACGGCGCCGTTGGTGGATTGTCTGGACACTCTTCTGTTCAACGGCAATCAATTACATCAACCGTCAAACGTTGTCCGTTCTTGCTCCCCTCATTTCAAAGCAGTTTCACCTGACGCACAGCCAGTTGTCGGATGTGTTTGGAGCTTTCCAGGTGGCGTATGCCCTCACCTGGTTAGCAGGCGGAATTTTTCTCGATATTGTTGGTACGCGGCTTGGTCTTTCGATCGCGGTCATCTGGTGGTCTGTTGTCAGTATCCTCACGAGCTTTGTAAATTCAGGTCTCTCGCTGGCCTTATCGCGCTTCTTTCTCGGCATTGGGGAGGGCTTCAATTGGCCCGGCGCGAGCAAGGCCGTCGCGGAGTTCTTTCCCGCCCAGGAACGCAGCGTAGCCGTAGCAATCTTCGATAGCGGGTCGAGCGTCGGCGGAGCAATCGCCGCAATCGCTATTCCTTGGATCGCTTTGCGGTTTGGCTGGCGCTCGACGTTTGTTTTCTCCGGCATGCTCGGTTTCTTTTGGCTTGGTTTATGGCTGATCGTCTACCCGTCTGCTCAATTACCGTCGAGCAAGGAGCAACACAGAACTAGAAAGGCCCACCGTACGAACTGGCTTCTTGCGCTGAGGCAACGGAAGACGTGGGCGATTGTACTAGGGCGGTCCTTAACAGATCCGATCTGGTGGTTTTATGTTTTCTGGCTGCCGCAGTATCTCAGCGACAACCGCGGATTCAGCCTCAAACAGATCGCCATCTTTGCCTGGATTCCTTTCGTAGCTGCTGATATGGGAAACTTCGCCGGAGGGCTCATCTCGGGAGCTCTGGTGAGGAAGGGTGTCCCGGTCGTTAGCGCTAGAAAATGGATCTGCGTCGTGAGCTGCATTCCTATGCTGGCAGGTATCCCGGCGGTTCTCATCGCAAATGCATTTTCCTCATTAGCATTCATCTGCGTCGCTCTGTTTGGCTATGCTAGTTGGTCAACCATGGGCCTGACTCTCCCTTCGGATTTGTTTCCGCCTGAGGTGGTCGGCTCAGTTACCGGACTGAGTGGGCTCGCGGCCGGGCTTGCGGGGACGTTATTTACGCTTTTGGTGGGAACGCTCGTAGATCACTTTTCTTACCTGCCCGCGTTTGTCCTCGCGGCTACCACTCCACTGCTGGCAACTATCTGTATCGTCTTTTTTATCCGCGAATCGGACATCGTGCGTTCGAGCTCTGACCTAACTTGATCGTTCAGAGGAACCAAGCATAACAAAGCTGTCAATGATCTCTTCGCTTTGTGGGTCCCAATAAACGCGAATTCCCTTCCAATACGATTGCGCGGCCATCATGCAGGAGACCGAATGCGCGAATCCGTCATCGACGGTAGCGCTCGGCTAATGCCGGGAACGCATCGCATTGAGCCAATCTTCGACGTGATGCGCGTCATCATCGTCGGGACCGACCGAGTCCGCTTTGGGAGCACCGGGCACACGCACGATTTTACTGCGGTCCTCGGCCGGGCCCATGCCGGGAGGAGCCAAATATCGAGGCTGGTGGATGTCACCGGGCGGGATCAGGTTCCTGTGGGCCGCCTTCGCCCGTGGCAAGAAATAGCGACGCCCCCTCTCCGCCGAAGTTGTCGATGGTTCCCTGTCTCCCTTGGATGCGAGTGAAACTCCGATAGCTATTGCAACCGCCGATTTCCAATACGCTCAGCACTGTGCGGCCGTCGTGCGCGCGAGAAAAGATTGCTACGTTTGCGGATTCCCTAAAAGACGCTAAAGAAATGCGGGCAGTCCGTCGATGTCCGGACGAGCGAGTAGATCTTCGTAATATTTGTAGACCTTGGGTTTACCGAAGATCTTCTCGACTTGGGCGGCGCGGCGATCACGGGTAAGGCTCCAGAGATCGCAGACGGCGACAGTTTCGACTGACGTGCGAGCCGAGGCAAGCTGCACCATATGGACATGTCCATGACTGCGATCTCCGCAGCCAATCTGGCCGAGGCGGATCCGATCATTTGCGCCGAGAATGCGCTTGTAAGTTTGGGCGCTCATGCTTACAGCGGAACCGGCGAGAACTCCCGCGCCCGTCTGCTTGACAAAGGATCTGCGATTCATCGGTTGCTTCTTTCCCGTCGTATTTTAGCGACGGTTTGCCTCAATTTCGAGTTGTGGATTTTTCCGCAGTGAGACTAAGTTCGCCATGATCCGGTAGGCACCCGGCACTCCTTCCGGCAACTGCCGGTAGAAGGCATACGCGTTATAGATGTAAATGCCCTTTCCGTATTTCGTGTACAACAAACCGTCCTTCTGTGAAGTCTGCCCGGGGTCATGCGTTTCGAGCAGCGGCTGATAATGCGAATCCCAGGAGGACATGAACTTCGATCCACGTTCAGCGACCCAGCCACTGCAGTCCTTCTCAGTAATTTTGTTGGGCCAGGAGAACACCGGACTGTTCGGGTCAAGAATGTCGACCTTAGATGTTTCATCGGTTACTTCTTCGGGATCGTTGGTCATCGTATATGGATAGGGGCCGTAGTTGTGATCGAATTCCGGCGTATTGTATTGCACCATCGCAACGCCGCCGTTCCTCACGTAATCGAGCAAACGGGTGTTGTTCGCTTTGAGGTCGTCGCGAACAGCGTATACGCGGACACCGATCAGGATGGCATCATATTTACTCAGATGTAACCACAAGAGGACGGGTCATACGAATGACGCGGACAGCATCGTAGAGCACGCGATCATGCGACCAGTTATCGTAGCTCTCTTCTTTCGTCTTCGAGAATCCGTAATTGACAACACGGGTGAAGTACTGTTTGACGCCGTAGTAACGGTCGGCCGCAAGCAGTTCCTCCGTGCGGACCAGGCCGAGCGCGTCGAAGAAATCCGGAGACATCACATTTGCGCCGCTCTCGCCGCGATTGAGGGTAAGCAGAAACACACGAGCGCCTTGGCCGCGTGACTCGTAAGTCAACATGCTGCCATCCTCGTCATCGGGATGAGCGGTGATCATGATCAGGCTTGCGCGGGTGCGGAGTGCTTGCAGGGCATGCCAGATCCCAGCGGCGCCGCGATCGAGCGGCAGAACGGATGCGTCGGGAGATGGATCGTCGGGATAATCCGCGCCCTGGATCTTGGCTGGTAAAAACGGAAGCGCGGCGCAGCAAAGAAAAGTGACGACAAAAACAATTTTATTGGAACTGTGAAATGTCATTTACATCTTACGCTCGTTTACAGAGCGCTGAACTCAGCGCTGCGGATTTTTAGGCAAGCTGATCATATTCGCGAATATGCGGTACGCGCCCGGCACTCCTTCGGGTAACTGTCGGTAGAAGGCATACGCGTTATAGATGTAAATGCCCTTTCCGTATTTCGCATACAATAAACCACCTTTCTGCGGAACCTGTCCCAGATCGTGTGTTTCGAGCAGCGGTTGATAATGCGAGTCCCACGAGGACATGAACTTCGATCCACGCTCTTCCACCCAGTTTGAGAAATCCTTTTCCGAAATTTTGTTTGGCCAATTGAAAATTGGATTTGACGGTTCCAAGACTGTGACTTTTGAAGCCTCGTCGGTGACCTCTTCTGGATCCGAAGTCATTTTGTAAGGATACGGACCAAAGTCATGATCGTACTCGGGCGTGTTGTACTGCACGATCACGACCCCGCCGTTTTTTACATACTCAAGAATCCGTCCGTTGTACGTTACCAGGTCCGGGCGCGCAGCGTACGTGCGAACCCCTAACAGAATTACGTCGTATTTGCTTAAGTCGCCGGTAGCGATATCCGATGGGCCGAGAAATGTCACATGTATGCCAAGGTGTTCGAGCGATGAGGGCACATCATCACCGCTCCCCATGACATAGCCGACATGGAGGTTCGGCGCTACCTTAACGTCCACGCCAGTAAAGCGATAAGTCGCCGGCTTGTACAGGAAATATGGCCGGAGGCCCGTGTAGCCGGTAGTCTCATAGCCTTCGCTATAGCGGAGCCCATTGTACTCGGATACCGCCGTGATTCGATACGGCTTTTCCATCAAGTTGGCAGGAGTCACTTGGAACGTCACGGCTTGATCCTGGCCGTCATCGGATGTTGAAAAGCCGGCGGATGCAGGTTGCGATTTCCAACCGTCCGGCAGTTCCAAGCGAATGCTCCCTTTCGCTGGTCCCTTCACGTTGCTATGCACGACGCCTGTCAGAGGAAACGATTTGTCTGTCAGGGGAACGATGCCGGCGCGCGGTGAAATTGCAACGCCGATTGCGGGAGCGACAACCAGAGGCTCAAAAACAGTCCCTAAGCCCGTCACCCGCTTCACCGTTTGCACGTACTCGCCGATTCGAATGGGTATGCCGTCGTAAGTGAAATCCGCCCATGCAGCCAGCGGATAAGGAGATAACGGACGGTTCAGAAAACGTTCGTCATCGATATCGTAGTACGTCTGCTCGATGTCGGGACGAGAGAAGTACGGCCGCGTGTAGGTAGGGTTTTGAGGAACCGTGACGGTGAATCGCAAGTCTACGGGTTTGTCGTTCGCTAGTGTGCCCGGAGCAATTGATGACGCCGATTTCACGGGCCAGGTCTCCTTTTGCAGATAAGACTCCACGCTGGTGCGCTCCAGCATCACTGGCGCGGAAGTTTGATTCACAACATGAATTTTTACGCCGAATGTTTGGCCTGGGATGGCGGTGCCGAATGTTTCCGGAGCTCCCATAAACATTGCGTTTAGGGGGTTTGGCTCGATGTTCGGCGTAACTGTGGCTTCCATTGAGAGCCCCAGCGCTTCGGCTAGCGCATTGTTAAACTGAACACGCTTGATCTCAAGCTCGTGGCGAACGTTGTATTTCGCATCCTCGGACAGACTGCTCTTGTTAAGTTGATCGATCAAAGCGAGTGTCGTCTGAAGGCCATGGGCAAGCGCCGGAGCCGTAGCTTCCGGGTGAGCAGCGGAAAATTTCGATATCGCTTCCTCTACGGCCGTATTGATGGCGCGCAGCCCAGCGGTGAGGAAGCCGGTATCGCCGCGTCCGGCGAGCGTTGCTATGCCGAGTAGGGAAGTATCGATCCCATCGAAGAAACTCTCCTCCTTGTCCGGTACCTGAACGGTGGAGCCGAAGCGGTGATAACCACTTAGCCACTGCCCGGCCTCCGGGATCGAACCACCACCGTTCTGCGATTTCTGATAGCCGAGTCCTTCGCGCGCAATCTGGAGATAGGACATGCCCAGCACTGGATCGTACGTCCCCTCAGGAATTTCAACGTTCACCGGAAACTTCGCGGCTACATTCCTTCGAAACGGCGTGCGAGCATAATCCTTCAGTGGAGTCCAGGGTTTCAGGCCGGCCTTGATCTGGTCCGGAAAGACGTTCGGGTCGCCGGCAGCCTTGAATACTTCCTGTGCCATAAAGCCAGCGACCTGATGATTGCCGTGTCCGTCGGATGGTCCGCCAACGAAGACAGAAGTAACAACCAACGGGCGAACCATGCGAACAATTCGCACGACATCGTATAGGACACGATCGCGCGTCCATTTACCGAGCGCTTCGGCCATCGTCTTGGAAAATCCGTAATCGACGACACGCGTCCAATATTGATTGACGCCGTAGTACCGGTCGGCGGAAAGCAGTTCCATCGTTCGGACAAGTCCAAGGGCATCGAAGAAATCCGGCGACATCACGTTTGCGCCGCCTTCTCCCCGATTTAGGGTGAGCAAGCTAACACCCGCACCTTCCCCGCGCGATTCATACGTCATCATGCCGCCATCCTCGTCGTCTGGATGAGCGGTAATCATGATGAGACTGGCTCGGGTATGGAGCTTCTTCAAGCTTTGCCAGAGGGCCGACGACCCGCGATTCACCGGGATCGCTTGCGCCCTGCTTTGCGGGTGTAAAGAAGTATCGTAAGGCAGTTGAGCAAAAGCGGAGACTGCCATACCCGCCAGTAGAAAAAGCGTTGTGATTTTCAATGCTGCTCCTGTTCCGCTAGCCCGAAGTCAACCGTCAGAAGTACAGTTTCAATGCAAACTGAATTTCTCGCGGAGCGGTGGTGGTGCCAAAAATCTTTCCAAACGATCCGATCGAGGAGGGCGAGAAGCTCGCCTGGGGATTAGTGAAGTTGGCGTGGTTGAACGAATTGAAGAATTCGCTTCGGAACTCGAGCTTCCACCGCTCGGTCAGCGGGAACTGTTTGAATAGGCTCAGATCCACATTTTCGATTCCTGGCCCATGAAACGCGCGCGGAGCACAGTTACCGAATGTGCCGAGCGTCGGCACGGCAAACGCAGCCGGGTTAAGGTAGAAACTGGGTGCATTACCACCCGCGAGCATGGATGGATCGGTGCTCGCTCCGACATAAGGATTTGAGACGCAGCTTGCATAGCTCGAATGGTACGACCCGGTCTGACTCTCATCGGGAGCAGTAGCCGTAAACGGCGTTCCTGTTTCGAGTGTCACAATCGAGTTGATCTGCCAGCCCCCGATGAGGCGGCTCGCCGCTCCGCCTCCGTTGAGGATCATGCCGCCATTGCCAATTGGTAGATTCCAGAGCGCGTTCCCAACGAAGCGATGGGTAACATCGAAGGGCGAGAAACTTCGCTCCAGGCTGTAGTTATAAGAATCCTGGAAAGCCAAAGAACCGCCCGTCAGGTCGTCGACGAAATCTGAAAAATTGCGGCTGAAAGTATAACTAAGCCCAAAGCTCAGGCCACTGGAGTAACGCTTGGTCAGAGACACCAAAAGTCCGTTGTAGTTTGTATTTCCGTCGTTTGTGGCAAGCTCTAAATACGGGTGATTGCCCGCGAGACTTGTTAGCGTTGTATTCAGATTTTGGTACGGGAAGATGGTGAGCGGCGCGCCCTGCGGAGTCAAGCCGATGACTTGCCCCTGATTGGCATTCCTGAGCCGGGTCTCCTTACGTCCGAAGTTACCCACGTACGAGATATTCAGCACCATACTCTGAGAAAACTCGATTTGCGGTCCGAAGCTGACTTGCTCGACATAAGGAGTGCGTTGATTGGGGTCCTGCGCGCGAATCTGCACTTTGGTCAGGTTGAGCGATGCGGGACCAAACTGGCTCGACGGAAAGCCATTGCTTAGCTGGAATACCGGCGTTGTGCTACCCAGCGACTGAGATAAAGACTCATCCAAGAAGAACGGCGGGTTCTCTCCCAGATTGCTTTCCGAGCCCATTCGCACGTCGTGCTGATAAAAGAGGCCATACCCGCCTCGAAGCACCATTCGCGAGAGAGGCTGATAGGCAAAGCCGAACCGGGGAGCCCAATCGTTCTTGTCTGGATGAATCAACGAGCGCTGGTACCAATCCCCGGCGGTTGCCGGTACAAATCCCCCGCCATTGGCGGGAGTGAAATTTGCCAGGGCGTTCTGGTGATTCAACTGCGGAGAAAATAACTCATATCTAACGCCAATGTTCAGAGTCAGATTCTGACGCACTCGCCAACTGTCTTGCGCGAAAAAGCTGTCGGCTACTTTGTAATCGTGGACCACTGTGGGTGTGGTGAACGACGCGGTGCTGACGTCCCCTAACAGGAAATCCGGCACGCCAAGCCCGTTGTTACCCGTGTAAATGCCACTTGCCGTAATTTGGCCCTGGAGCGATTGCGCGTCTAAAAAATTATCGCTTTCGTGGCGAAAATCATAGCCAAACTTAAAGCTGTGGTTGCCTTTCAACCAACTGAGGGTATCGAGCAATTGCCAGACCTGCGCGATCTGCACCTGCGGACGCCATGGCGCCGTTCCCAACCGCTGCAGACCGCTAATGTTGATGGGCGGAATCCCGGCATCGAAGGGACTTGCCGGGATTCCGGTCAAGCCGTAATCGGCGGCGGAGGATTGGCCGATCTGAAGTCCAAGCGGGTCGCTGTGCGCGTTGTCACGGCTAAACCCTCCGCGCAGTTCGTTCAGCAGCGAGGGTGACAGCACGTCGGTCCACGAGAGGGCCACCGACTTTCCCAGGATGTAATATTGCGTAGCAAAATTCCCATTCCCCGCGATTGGATTACCGGTCCAAGGCGGATCTTGCCGATTAACCGTGTAGTCGCTGAATCGCCCAAAAATTCTGTTGTTCGCATTCAGGGTGTGATCGATTCTGACGTCATACGAATACGTATCGTTAGGAACGGAGTACTGATATTGGTAATTATTTCCCCCCGTCCAACTACCGGGCGCTCCTTCGCCAGCGACGGCGGAGGGAATGTTCGGGTTAGGGTATAAGTTCAACAACTTCAGGCCGGTCGGATCAAGGCACGACGTAGCGATGATCTTTCCGGAAATACATCCGCCCTGGCCCGCCACTGGAGAGCCGGTAACAGCGGATTTCAGTTCCGTAAAGTTGCCGGTTTTCATCAGCGGTGTCGGAACGGTGGAAAGCGTTGTCTCGGCTTGCCGGCTCGTAAACCCCTGCGCATCGACGAAGAAAAATGTTTTATCCTTGATGATGGGACCGCCTAGCGTTCCGCCGAACTGGTTCTGGCTAAAATGCCCTATCGGTACTCCGCCAACATTGTTGAAAAATGTATTTGCGTCTAAATGATCGTTGCGGAGAAACTCCCAAAGGTCGCCATGAAAGCTGTTGGTCCCGCTCTTGATGGTGGCGTTGATAACCGCTCCCGCCGAGGTGCCGAATTCGGCTGAGTAGGTGCGAGTCTGCACCCGAAACTCCTGAAGGGCATCGGGCGGAGGCTGCACTGTCTGTACCGAGCCTTCCTGGAGGTTGGTCGATCCTGAATTGTTATCAATTCCGTCCAGAGAAAAATAATTCTGTGTCTCAAGGTTTCCGTTCGAGCTGAAGCGGTCCGGGGCCGTGTTATTAGTATTTGTCAGGTTCTTTTGGATGCCCGGTTCGAGCAGCGCTAGATCCGCATACCGGCGGCCATTTAGCGGCAGGTCCACAATTTGCTGTGAATGTATGACGCCGCCAAGTTCGGCGGTTTGTGTGTCCAGTAGCGGCGTGGTGGATTGCACCTCCATCGTTTGCGTTACGTTTCCTACTTGAAGGGTGAAGTCCACGGATGGACGCGACTGGACGTCAACCTCGACGTCACCGACCTCTTGCGCAGTAAATCCGTGCGTGGCGGCTTTGACTGAGTAATGCCCCGGGTGCATAGCATTGAATTGATATCCGCCCGCGGAGTTCGTCGTTGTTTTTAGCACTTGCCCTGTCGCTTTGTTGCTAAGCGTTATATCCGCGTTGGCGATATTCGCGCCGCTGGCATCGCGAACGGTGCCTACGATGGATCCGGTATCGATCTGCGCAAAAACAATTCCGGCGAGTAGAGTAGTGAGCGCTATCATACGCCACCATGTGACGGAAACCGATAAGGAGAGCTGCGTTCTGAAGGCTTTCATACTGCACCACCTGTCCTTGAAATCGTTCAATAACGTGGAGCTACTTTATCACAAACATGCACACGTGTGCAAAAATAAGTTTCCTTCCCTCTGGGACTACCGTTCGGGCAAATTACCGTGAGGTATTTTCGGACGCCTGAAGCGCGTTCAGCCACGTTGCAGTTTCCTCAGACATCCTCCGTAGAGTCCGGTTCCGCCGTTCTATTTCCTTATGCGCCAGTTCGGAAAAGCCGAGTTTTTCGTACAGAAGTCCGAGTCGGTAATGATTCTGCGGGCTCGGATCGAGACGTACGCAAGCTTCCATTTGCGTGCGCGCCTTTGAGAGTTCACCGTTCCATTCATAGGCGCGGGCCAGTTCACAACGGCCGACAACATCTCCAGGCAGCGCAAGCTTTAGTCCGGCGATTGCTTGCGCGTCAAGCGCCGTATCGTGCGTCTCACGAGCGATGCGGAGTTTCAGAGCGCTGCAGACGACTTGATTCCATGTGCATAGAGAGTTGACGACGGGAGCGGACGGCGCGGCCGAAGACTGAAGTACAATTTGAGTCAAGCAGCGATACGCGGAATCCAGCTTTGGATCGATTGAAATCGCGTCCTGTAGCGCCGCCATCGCTTCGTTGTTATATCCAGCGGCATACTGCGCGATTCCGAGGAGCGTACGAATTTTCGCGGAATTCGGAAATAATGGAGCCGCTGTTTGCAGCATTTCAATTGCCGGCCTGAAGTCCTGCTGCTGCATCAATTCGAGTCCGAGCGCGATCCGGTAATCCTCACGTCGGGGGGCAAGCGCAACTGCCGCTTGATAAGCATTCGCCGACTCCCTGTGTTCTCCACGTCTGGCTTGTACTTCGCCAACCAGTTCCTTTGCCATGGGAATATGTCCCACCTGATGAGCGTGCTGAAGTGCGTCGTCCAGGAGGCCAGCCTGTAACTCCGCCACTGCGGTCGCCAGCAACAGGCCCGGATTGCTCGGCGCAAGTTCAAGCGCGGCTCGCATATCGTGGACAGCCGTCGCGTTATCGTTCAGTCCGGAAGCAATTGCCGCTTTAAGCCGGTAGAACGCAATACGCTGACTAACTTGGGACGGCTCCGGGACACCGCGTAAGGTGTTATTTGCTTCGCTGTAGCGCTTCTGTCGCGCGAGCGCCACCGCCTGGTCGAGCGGAGATTGGGCAAGAGCACAGGAACATAATAATGCCCAAAGAAGAACCTTGCGCAAAGTACTTGCCATGATATCCTAGCGCGTTGCCCAACACGAATCCACCTCACTTGGTCCGCGGCATCGGCATTTTTGGAGCGACTTCCGCGAACATGCTGGAGATGATCGGAGTCGGACCTTTCATTACTATTCCGATTTTGCTCGCCAAAACAAACGGCCCGCAAGCCATTCTGGGCTGGATATTGGGAGCCATCGTCGCGCTGTGCGACGGTATGGTTTGGGCCGAACTTGGAGCCGCAATGCCGGGCACAGGCGGACCATACCGCTACCTATCGGAGGCCTATGGGCCAAAACACCTGGGCCGGCTCATGAGCTTTCTATTTATTTGGAGACAATCTTCCTGGCTCCTCTTTCGATCGGATCGGGTGCGATCGGGTTTGCACAATACGCCAAATTTTTATTTAAAGATATAAGTTGGTGGCACGAGAAGATCATCGCGATGTCGATCTGCATGCTGATCACCGTTCTGCTATACCGCGAGATCCGCTCAGTGGGCCGGCTATCTGTTGCCATGTGGATCGTAGTGCTGGGCACAGTCATTTGGATCACTGCCGCAGGCGTAATGCACTTCGATCCTCATCGCGCGTTCGACATTCCTCCCGGCGCACTTGCTCCATCGCAGGCCTTCTTCTTCGGCCTGGGCGGCGCAACGCTCATCGCGATGTATGATTACGGCGGCTATAACAACGTGTGCTTTTTTGCGGGAGAAGTGCGCAATCCGGAGCACGTTATTCCGCGTTCGATCTTGTTTTCGGTCGTATCGGTTGCAATTCTTTACTTAACCATGAATGTCACGATTATCGGCGTGGTCCCCTGGCGTGAGGCGATTCACTCAACCTCGATAGCTTCCGATTTCATCCGGCGCATCTACGGGCTGACAGCGGCGAAGATCGTTACTGTGCTTATACTTTGGACGACCTTCGCTTCCGTATTCGCGGTGCTGCTCGGGTATTCACGGGTACCATACGCCGCAGCGGCTGACGGCCGTTTCTTTCGAGTATTTGCGAAGCTGCATCCCTCGAAGAATTTCCCTAGCTTCTCCGTGCTGTTTATCGGAATCGCCTCCGCTCTTGCATGTCTACTCGATCTCGAAGTTCTGATCAATGCCTTGATCGTCATTCAGGTTTTAATTCAGTTCATTGCACAGATATTCGCAGTAACGCTCATACGAAGAAACAGGCCCGATATCACACGCCCGTTTCGGATGCCCTTGTACCCGCTCCCCAGTGCAATCGCCCTGCTCGGCTGGCTCTACATCTTGGTGGCGAGCGGCGTTCTCTATATTCTCGCGGGAGTTGGACTGCTATCGGTGGGAATCGTCGCGTATCTCTGGCGCGCACGCCTGACAAGTGAGTGGCCCTTTGAAACGGCTGAGGTAAGCGCTCTATGAGCGATGTGTCGGAGTTGCTTGTTGCCGGCGAATTATTTGCCGATCTCATTCTCAGCGGCTTTGACTCTTGGCCCCAAGCCGGGCAGGAGGCGTTTGCTAAAGAGTTTCAGCGTGATGTGGGCGGTGGCGCAGCTATCACGGCCAGCGGCCTAGCCAAACTCGGATCCTCATGTGGATTGGTAGGCATCGTCGGCACTGATACTGGTGAATGGCTCGTCAATCGATTAAAAGGCAACGGCGTTGACACGGGCCCGATCCGTTTTGATCCGGTAGAACCGACTGGTTTTAGCGTAGTCGTTTCAACTCCGTACGATCGTACATTTCTGACCTATCCGGGGGCGAATCGAAAGTTGCAGTCGCTGCTGATAGAAGTAGCAACCGCTCAGCAGCTACAGGGCGTCCGCCACGTTCACCTTGCATTCGCTCCGGACATTGAATTCGCTGCGGACCTGTTCGACAGATTTTATGCACAGGGCTGCACTCTGTCGTTCGATGTGGGCTGGCATGAGGATTGGCTTAGGAATCAGAACGCGTTCGCGGTTCTAAAGCATGTGGATATTTTCTTTCCAAACGAAGTTGAGGCTCGTTGTATGACAGGCGAAGAGGATCCGGCAAAAATCCTGGAAGCATTTTCGGCTGCCGGCCTGAAGCGCGTGGCTGTAAAGCTGGGCTCTCGCGGCTCGGCTTTGTTGTGGGACGGCGAGTATTTCTTCGCCGCTGCTCATCCTGTGATTCCGTTAGACACAACTGGGGCAGGTGACTGTTTCGATGCTGGTTTTTTGCACGCATGGACGAATAGGGAATCGCCGGAGACGTGTCTACGAATCGCTAATATCTGTGGAGCAATCTCCACCGAAGCTTACGGAGGCATCGCGGGGTTTCCTCCGCCTGAGCGTTTGAAACAAGAGTTGCTGAAAGGACAATAAATATGCGCAAAGTGACGATAATCGGGGGTGGAGGTGTACGTACACCGCTCGTCATCTACGGGCTGGCCCAAGCGCAAAGTGTTCTGCAACTTAGCGAAGTGACTTTGTTCGATGTCGATGAGCAGCGTACGAATACGATCGCGCGTATTGGCAGCGAAATAGTACGACAATCGGCGGACGGTTTCAAAATTCGAACATCCTCTCGCCTGGAAGAGGCGGTGGGGGGTGCTGATTTTATTTTGAATAGCGTTCGGGTCGGCGGAATGTCCGCCCGGGCACGCGATGAGCGCATTGCGATCGATCACGGGATGGCGGGCCAGGAAACTACGGGGCCTGGCGGCGCAGCGATGGCGTTACGCACATTACCCGTGACGCTTTCGCATGTCAGAGCAATCCAAGGACTCGCACCGGACGCCTGGTTCCTCAATCTCACAAATCCAGCCGGCTTGATTACGCAGGCTATCAGTCAGGAAACGACTCTTCGGGTAATCGGCATTTGCGATACGCCCATCGAGTTGTTCCACAGAATCGCCAGAGCGCTCACTGAACCGTATAGCGACATGACCTTCGACTATGCCGGGCTGAATCATCTCGGATGGATTCGCCGCATTCTTTTACGAGGCGAAGATATCACTGACAGAATCTTGGCCGACACCTCGCTATTGCGCCAAATCTATCCGTCGGACTTGTTCGATCCTGCCTTAATTCAAACGCTTCGTCTTATTCCAACGGAATACCTGTTCTTCTATTACAGTCAGAGGAAAGCGTATCGAAATCAAGTGCGTGCTGGCAGCAGCCGAGGGGAAGAACTGGTGCGCCTCAACGAGGGATTATTCCAACAGCTTGAAACGGAGGATAGCCGGAAAGCGTTACAAATCTATCGCGAATACCTTTTGCGCCGCAATGCGTCTTACATGAAACTGGAAGCGGAAGGGGGGTCTGCATTCACGATCGAAGAAGAAGGCGACGACCCGTTTGAGGCCGCTACGGGCTATCACCGCATCGCTCTGGACGTAATGACTGGGCTGGTTTCTGAGAGCGCGCGAGAGGTCGTCGTGAATGTTGCGAACCAGGGCGCGATCGAGGATCTTGAACCGGAAGACATTGTCGAGGTACCCTGTGACATCGACCGCACAGGCGCTCGGCCGCGACGCACTGGCCGGCTGCCTGATTCTGTACGGGGTCTGGTTCAGGCGGTAAAAGCTTACGAACGGACAGCGATTCGTGCCGCCCTCTCCCGTTCGCGCGCTCTCGCGCAACTTGCCATGCTGGAATATCCGATCGTAGGCCAATGGGAGCTCGCAACCGAGGTTCTGAACTCTCTTTGTAACAACGATCCAAAAGGTCTCGGCTATCTTCGTTAGCGCGACGGCGCCCGGCCCTTCGCCAGTGGCGATTTCGTGGATGACCTTACGATCAATTCGCCATGAACGCAGACCTGTTTTTTGGGAGCATCCCCGGCAAGAAGAGATAGCAGAATGTTCATGGCGTTGCGCCCCATCTCCTGTTTCGGTTGGCGGACAGTGGTGAGCGGAGGTTGCAGGTAACGGGAAAAGAAGACATCGTCGAATCCAACGATAGAGAGGTCTTCCGGTACGCGCAGCCCTTTGCTTCGCGCGGCCTCGATTGCGCCCAGGGCAGACATGTCGTTGTAACAAAAAATGGCCGTTGGCGGCTTTTTCAAGGACAGCAATTCTCTAACTGCCTCTGCGCTTTCCTCTGGCAAACCGTTACTGCTGGCGGCCAATTCTTTATTGAATGAAATACCATGGCGTGCAAGCGCCTTGCGGTAACCTGCAAAGCGCTCTTTATCGGTCTGGAAGCCTAAGCTATCTCCGAGATAAGCAATGTGCTTATGACCGAGTTCGATCAAATGCATTGTCGCCGCAAACGCTCCGCCCACGTTGTCGATGGAGACCGAGTAAACAAATTCCCCGTCGTGCTGGTTGTTGATTAATACGATAGGGATTCGCATCTCGGAACTGATCGAAATATAAAGTTCCCCCACTCGTGAGGCGGTCACTAAGATGCCATCCACTCGGTGCTCCTGAAGTGACCGAACGACGGCCACTTCGCGAGCGGGATCAATGGGGCTGTTGGCAAGAATGACAGAATAACCGTTTGCGGATGCGACCTCTTCAATGCCGCTTGCGACCTCTCCGTAGAAAGGATCGGCTATAGACGCGACTACAACTCCGATGGTCCAACTCTTTTGGGTGACCAGACTACGGGCGACGGCACTCGGCTTGTAGCCCATTGCTTCGGCCGTTCGCTGAATTTGCTGCGCAGTGCCGGGGAGAACGAGAGGGCTGCCTCGCAAGGCGCGTGACACCGTCGGATGCGAAACGCCCGCGGCCCGGGCTACATCTTTGATGGACACCGGGCGTTTCTTTTCAAACGTGGCCATTGGCTACCGTCAGTTTAGACGAATGTTCGATGCACTATTTTGCAAAAGAGTGGGGGCGGTACACATTCGGCTCGGTAGTATTTACGCCTCCACGATTTCCGCAATTCATTTCCGGATAGGATTAGACCATGTTAGAAGGGCCCTGGAATTCTGCAAGTTGCCGCATCGGAACATTGCTTATCGCTCTCTTCACAGTTGTTCTTCCCGCGCTGGCTGTTCCCGCTTGGCCGCCTGCGGGCGGGCGAGGAAGTTGTACGGTCACGAAAGAGACCAATGTCGAAGCGCGCATGCGCGATGGCGTGATCCTTCGGGCAGATGTGTATCGGCCGCAGACAGCCAATCCCGTTCCAGTTATCCTGATGCGGACGCAGTACGGCAAGGAAGCGGCACAGGTTCAGCCTTCGCGGTTCCAGACGCCAAGCTGGTTTGCTTCGCACTGCTATCTTGTCGTGATTCAGGACATTCGCGGGCAGTATGCCTCGGACGGTGTCTTCTACGAGTATGCCAATGACCGCAACGACGGTTACGACTCGGTAGAGTGGGCTGCACATCTTCCTGGCGCCAATGGCAAGGTCGGCATGTATGGATCGTCCTACGTTGGCGCTACCCAATGGCTCGCAGCTACAGCCACGCCCCCTTCGCTTAAGGTGATCATCCCTTCGAATACCGCGTCCGATTATTACGACGGATGGACTTACGAAGATGGCGCTTTCCGTCTTGCGTTCATCGAGCCGTGGATGATGGAGGATATCGTGGCAAGTGCCGCAGCGAACCGGAAGGACACCGAACTCGTCGCCCAGTTAAAGGAAAACAGCAAGGAGATCGCGACGTGGATGCACTTCACTCCCTATAGTAAATTTCCACCCTTTCACTCTGGAAGTTCTGTGGTCGCGCCGTACTTTTTCGATGCTATAAAACACCCTACCAAGGACGCATACTGGAAGGCATTCGAGATAGAATCCCGCTACGACAAAGTAGCCGTGCCCGTCCTCGCGTTTGAGGGTTGGTATGACGCATTTGTGAACGGTGCCTTCCGCAACTTTAACGGCATGCGCCAGAAAGGGGCAACCGAGTTCGCACGTAATAATCAGCGCATCGTCATCGGCCCGTGGGAGCATCTCGGGTGGGGACGTCCGGATAGTCCGGTGAGCCCGAGATTGAAGGCCATCGGCCCCGTCGCCAACAGCCCCGTTAACGAGCTCTCACTCGCTTGGTTCGATCACTTTCTTAAGGGTAAGAGCAACGATATCTTCACCGGCCCGCGCGTCGATTACTTCGAGATGGGCGAGAATAAATGGCACTTTGCAAAAGAGTGGCCGCTGGCGCAAACGCAGTACCGCAAGTGGTATCTCGCCAGCGGCGGGCATGCTGCCTCGGTGATGGGAGACGGTGTACTCTCCACCACCGTTCCACAGAAAACCGAGAATAGCGAAGCGGTCTCCGAAGCGCATGCGCCTTTGGACTCATTCCTCTACGATCCCTCGAATCCCGTTCCAAGCATCGGGGGGCATTCCTGCTGCTCCTGGACGAGTGGTCCCCAGGGGCAGTTCGATCAGTCTTCTGTCGAGCAGCGCAGCGACATACTCGTCTACTCGACGGCTAAACTAGATACTCCGGTTGAGGTCACTGGCCCGATCACCGTAACGCTGTTTGCCTCCTCCTCCGCTCCGGACACCGATTTCACTGCCAAGCTGGTCGATGTCTTCCCCGACGGAAGCGCAATTAACCTGAGTAACGGAATCCAGAGGGCGAGTTTCCGCGAATCGCTTAGTCATCCCACCTCTATCGTCCCGGGCAAGGTGTACGAGTACAAGATCAACGTTTGGCCGACCAGCAATCTCTTCAAGACCGGGCACAAGATGCGCCTCGAAATCTCGTCGAGCGACTTTCCGCAATTCGATCCAAACCCCAACACCGGCGAGACCTTCGGGACCAGCTCTCAATGGAAAAGGGCGACTCAAACCATACTCCACGACAGACAATATCCGTCCTCGATTACTTTGCCTATCATTCCTGTTGGCAAAAGTGGCGTCGGCAGCGACGTATCGCTGCAGAAATGACCGTTGAATAACGAAAGTGAGATGTCAGGAACCCGGGCGTGGTTGCGGCGGGGTTACCAGGAAGTCGAAATCGCACCCCTCATCAGCCTGCAGGATACTTGCAAGAAACAGTTTGGCATAGCCTCTCGACGTATCCCAATGAGGATGGATCCTCGGTTGTAGCAGCTTCGCACGCTCCTTCAGCCGCTCTTCGGACACGAGCAGATCAAGACGGCGTTGCGAGACGTCCAGCCGAATGAGATCACCGGAGTGCGCCAGGGCCAGCGGGCCGCCTATTGCGGCTTCGGGTGCAATGTGCAGAACGATCGTGCCGAATGCAGTCCCACTCATCCGGGCATCCGAAATCCGGACCATATCCTTCACTCCTTGCCGTGCCAGTTTTTTCGGTATGGGGATATAACCAGCTTCCGGCATGCCGGGCGCGCCCTTAGGTCCCGCATTGCGTAACACAAGAACACTCGATGGCGTTACATCCAGATTAGGATCGTCCAGCCGTTCCATCATGTCTTCGATCGAATCGAAGACTATCGCTTGTCCCGTGTGCTGCATCAACTCTTCCGAAGCAGTTGCCTGCTTGATCACAGCGCCATGCGGCGCGAGGTTGCCGCGCAGAACCGCGAGCGCTCCTTGCGCTTTCAATGGCTTCGCACGTGGCCTGATAACGTTTTGGCCAGACACTTCTTCCGCGTTTGCGATGGCTTCTGCCAGGGTGCCGCCCGAAACGGTGGCAACATCCGAAGTAAGAAGATCTGACAACTCCTTCATTACTCTTGGGATTCCGCCGGCTTGGTGGAAGTGCTCCATGTAATGCTGGCCGGAGGGCTTGAGGTCAACAAGTATAGGCACATCACGCCCCGTGGCATCGAACTCGTCCAGATCGATCCGATGCCCTGCGCGGGCCGCAATCGCACAGAGATGAATCAGACCGTTGGTGGAACCGCCGATCGCCTGAAGAATGACAAGCGCGTTTCGAATGCTCGCCGGTGTTACGAGTTCATGCGGTCTAGGACGACCCGAAACCGCCATTTCCGCAGCCCGTTTTCCGCTCGCCTCCGCAATCCTGCGCCGTTCCGCATGGGTCGCCGGAATGGCTGCACTCATCGGAAGAGAGAGTCCCAGCGCTTCTGTCACGCACGCCATAGTGCTAGCCGTACCCATTACCATACATGTGCCCACCGACGGGGCAAGCCGTGCGTTTACCGTGTCGATTTCAGTTTGGTCTATCTCGCCAGCTCTAAACTTTGCCCAAAGACGACGGCAATCGGTGCAGGCTCCCAGTTCCTCTCCGTTGTGATGACCAACTATCATCGGGCCAACAGGAAGCACGATAGCGGGCAAATCCGCGCTGACAGCGGCCATGATTTGCGCCGGTAAGGTTTTGTCGCACCCGCCGATCAGGACGACGGAATCCATCGGCTGACACCGGATGAGCTCTTCCGTTTCCATCGCCATTAAATTGCGCAGGTACATGGCCGTTGGATACGCAAACGCCTCGTGGATGGTCATCGTTGGGAAGACCATCGGCAGTCCCCCCGCCAGCATCACCCCACGCTTAACAGCCTCAATCAAATCCGGGACATTGCCGTGGCATGGATTGTAATCGCTATACGTGTTGGTGATCCCGACAATCGGCCGATCGAGCGCATCGTCAGAATAGCCCATCGCTTTGATGAACGCGTTCCGCAAAAACAGAGAGAATTTCGCGTCACCGTAGCTCGTTAATCCCTTGCGCAGGCCGTGCGTCGATTCGGTCACTTCCAACGCTTCCGGTTCGAATTCAAAATAGGTGCTGATGCAGCAACGGAGATGATGTTACTGCAAACGTGGCTGTGCTGTGCTCCAAAGTTGGTAACGCGGGTACGCGCAATCCTTCGTAAGGATCGCAATAGGACTGGACCGGCAGCAATGGCAGTGGTTAAGCCGAGAAAAGTTCGCGGGTTTAGCTTGCTCATAAAACCTGGCGCTGTTTAGTGAACGCGCGATTGCGATGGTTCTTCATTCCAGCCTTCGTGGTCTTGCCAATCGAGTATGAGGAAGTGCGGATATGGTTCTTGTCTCGGCAGCTTCATGAAATCCGTTATGTCGGCCTGCTGATGATTGCCGTCCTGCGACTCGTAATACCAGGTTGCTTCCTGCCCCAGTTTCGCCGCTTCGCCGGAGACGAAAAATTTCTGCTTTTCATATTTGTAGGGCGCGTGTTTGCCGGGCATGGGGCCGTAAACCTGATCCACCAGGAGCTGGGTCTTCCGGGAAAGCGATCCTTGCCTCAGTAGCTCCTGCATGGCTTTTACGACGATCCAGTTGTTGGTCCGGTGATCGACGTGGCGTTCGTCGGGATGTCCGGTGATGATCAAATCAGGTTGGAAGCGTTGAATAAATTGCCTCGCCGCCGCGATGACGGGCTCGCGCGCGTAAGGGAGGTTCGGTATTGCCGCTTCGCGATAGGGAGAATGTTCGCTGGCGAGAAGGACCGACAAATACGGATGGTCGGCTTTCCGATAATCGCGCCAGATCTGTCCTAATCCACCGTCAGGCAAGCCCAGGAAGAAAATGTCTTCACGCGGAACCCCCAAGTGACCCAACGATGCTCTAGCTTCTTCCATGCGCACCTCGCCGAAATCCATCGCCCGAGCCGCATCGCAGGAATGCATGTAGAAACGGTCGCAACCGCCGGCATCGCCGCCGGTGAAATAGACGAAATGAATCGGTATCTTATTCTCAACCGCGGCCTGGATTATTCCTGGATGAGCCGTGTCGTCGTCCTGGTGCGCACAGAAGACCAGTATCGATTTCGGAAGCTTGTTCACCGCGAACTCAAGCTGGTTTCTGGCTAAGATGGCACCCTCGGCATCTTCGAGCGATATCCGCAGCATATACCGTCCCGGCTTTCTCGCTTGTATATTCGCGGTGTGACTGCCGAATAGGGGCGCGGAAAGTTTGCGGTCCTCCAGTTCGTGACCGTCGGAATCGAGAACGCGCAGCCGAAGACACGTCGCCTTTGGAGAATCGTCAAACGATTTGACCGTGAACCCAATGGCAGGAGGAACATCGGTTGGGAACATCGTGTGGCTGGTGTCGAAGTGGATGACTCCGGAGACAAACTGAGGTGGATAAAAGGTCCTGTAAGCTTGTGACTTCGATACATCTCTCAGATGCCAGTAAAGATAGAGAAACGGATATTGCTTCGGTATCGGCGTGTTTGGAGGAATCGTGAAGGCCGGCGGCGCGAAGGCGAGATCGTAGATATGATCTGGATCCCGGCTGTCGCGGACGACAACCGAGTAGTAGATGGCAACTGGCTCCTTCTCCGCTTGGACCACAGCAGCCTTATCGACGCGGAACTCTTTTTGCTCGCCGGGCAGCAGCGATAAAGAGCTGTCTACAATGTGTTTCCACATGGGCGGATCGTCCGGGTCGGGCGCAATCCACGGGTATGTGTAAGGCTCAAACTCGACCTGCAGATTTGCAAGCGGCCGATCGGAGACGTTTCGGACGGTAATTGTCGGATTGACACTGTCTCCCGATGTGTAGAACGTTTTATCGAGTTCCACCGATAGGACTTTCGCGAGTTGGCGGTGTACAGCGAAGGACGCTGCGCCCGCAATGGACTTGTTGTTAGCGGGCGTGAGATCGACCTCATAACGGCCCGTCCGCGCGTCTCTCGGTATTTTCCAGACATCCTGATAGCCGGATCCGCTGACCGGAATATCGGTCACAATGGGCCTGCTCTCCCCTGCATAGCGGATGGAAATTGTCGCCCGGGTGGCCGGCGCCAGTCTGATTCGAACTACGTGGCCAGCGTTGTAGTCTGTATAATCTGCCACGGCAATGACGTCGGCAGGGTGAACCGGCGCCGGAATAGCAGCCTGGGCAAGAAGAAGCATACAGAGACAAATGCGCATAATTTGATTACAAGGCCGCATGCCGTGCGAGTACCCGAGCGAGCGCTAAACTAGCAGTCGCTCGGCTTTTCACAAGTTCCTAGAAGGTCGCCTTCAAACTGAGCTGAATATTGCGTGGATCGTTGCGGGTGGCAGTCCACTGGCCAAAACCCGAACCGCAATACAGGCATGTATTGATGTTGTAATTGCCGCCGAAGATCGGATGGTTGAAGAGGTTCAGGAACTCACCACGAAATTGCACGCGGAAGCGTTCCGGCCCAAAGAATTTCGCGACTGACAGATCCAAATTTTCGGTGGGAGCTTCCCGCAAAGACGGTATGCGCAGCGGGCTGTTTCCGAGCCGATTCTGACCATCAGTTGACTGAAAGGCATTCGCGTTGATCCAGTTATTGGCCGATTGATTTGCCGGAACAACATTCCCAACCAGGTCTGGAGTCTGCTGGCTCGGAAAACCATACAAGTTGGCAAGCGGAGACGAATAGTCATTGATAACACCAAAGATGGGGAGGCCGCTGGCTAGCCTTACGTTCGAGGAAAGCTGCCAATTGCCGAGAGTCTGTTTTAAAACCCAGGGTGCATTACTGCCCCACGTCTTTCCAACACCATAAGGTAAGTCATAAACCGCGGCCACGGCAAAACTTTGCGGCACATCGTGCGTGCTGACCGCATAATCCGCCTTGGTGTTGTATGAATCGCGCCAGAGATTGCCGATGCTCCAGCCAACGAGATCTTCCGAGGCGTCATCTAAGGCCTTTGACCAAACGTATGTCACGATTGCGCTCAAGCCGTTTTGGAAAGCGTGATTGTATTTAACGTTTAACGCGTTGTAACTCGAAGTTGCTCCCGGTAAGGAGCGAGTCAAAGTCAGCGATCCAAATTCCGGGTAAGGCTGGAGAAGCTGATAGCGATCGACGGTAGAACCGCTAAGAGCACTGTTCGGATTGGTAATGATTCCGTAAAAAGGATTGGCGACCTGATTTTGCAGATAACCATCTCCTAACGCCAGATCTTGCGTCGGAAGCTGATTTGCGTTGAGGTCGGGGTTTCCGTACATCAGCTTGCGCCCGTTCACGCCTGTGTAACCCACTTCCAATACGGAGTGCGAATCGAGCTGATACTGAACATCAAAACTCCACTGCTCGCTATACCCGATCGGATGCTCGCCCTTGTACCACATTTGGCCAACGGATTGGCCGAGGTAAGTCCCCAACCCTTGCGAACTGCCCGTCTGGGCATTTAGCCCGTTGGGGAAAGGATTGCCGATGAGGTTTGCCGGCACGATGCCTTCCGAATTCGAGGTTCCAATAGAAGTCGTAGTCGATCCAAAACCCAGGAACTGGCCAGGAGAATCGAAACTGAGCATAGCCGAGGCCGGCATATAGAAGATTCCCGCGCCTGCGCGAATCACGAGTTTATCGGTGGCCCGGAAAGCGATGCCGGCGCGCGGAGCAAAATTCAGGTTGTCGGGAGCCCAGGCATAACGGTTGTTGCTATTCGCGTATTCGAAGCCGCCGTACACGTTGGAGCCGAGCTGAGAGCTGATGGGGTTGACCACTGTAGGATCGAAATAGGAAAGGCGGTTATACCGTTCTGTCGCGGGCCGTTGGTTTTCGTAGCGCAGGCCGAGGTTAATCGTCAACCTCGGCGTAACGTTCCATTGGTCCTGGATGTACATGCCAAAAGCATGTTCGCTCATGGCAGGATCGATATTCGTCGATTGGTTCACTGTTCCCACGCCGGTCAGAAGGGAGGCGATTGGATTTCCGCTAAGAATCGAATTGTTCGCGGTCGCTTGGCAAGGACCTCCCGCGGAACCGGGGTCGCACGCGGTAAGTGCACTTCCGGAACTGATCGATCCGACGCCGAACGGCTCGTTGTTGATCATGTAGATATCGTAGTTTGCGCCGAACTTCAGCGCATGTTTCGAGAACTGTTTGGACAAGTTGACCTGGCCTGTCTCGGAGTACCGCACATACTTGTCGTAATTACTATTGCCTAGCGACGTATAGTTATCGTCGACACCTATGGTCGGCAGCGCATTCGAAGCCTGGAAATCGGCGTTGGAAAGCCCGATGGTGGAGGGACTGGCCTTCCCTAGGCCCACTGGATTCTGCTCCTCCTGCCAGCGGCTGTATCCGATATAGGCATTAATCACCCAAGTGGGACTGGGCGTAAACGTATCGTTTATCACAACTTGTTCCGCATGATCCGCATTGCCGTAGCCTGTATCCGCGCCGTTGCAGAAGAAACAAGCGGCGGTCTCGTTTTCACGTACGCGGTCGGACATGCGGACGAACAGGCGGTTCTTTTGGCTCTGCTCCCAGTCCACTCGCCAATCGAACTTATCGTTGGTCGTGTTTCCAGCACCTTGCGCGTAATAGTTGTATTGGTCGTTCGGCCCGACGTTGGGCTGGTTAGGCAATGGGTAGAGATTGACAATTTTCATACCCGACGGGTTAAGGAGGTTTGTCGGAATTTTGTTTCCCGCAAAAGGCGTCCGGGTGTAATTACCGGTGCCGGGCACCAGCGTTGTTGAGAACGGATTGTAAATGATCTGCGGCGTTCCCGATGAGTTCAGTGATTGTGAGAAATCTCCGTTGCGCTCCGCCTGAGTAGGAACCGTTAGCAACCCGCTGTTCTGGGTATCTGGCTGTCGCAGCCCCTCATACGCGCCGAAGAAGTACAGGTTATAACGCTTCAGGATCGGTCCGCCGATATTGCCGCCGAACTGATTACGCTTGAACGGTCCTTTCGGTTGGCCGTATTCGTCATTGGCCCAGGTATTGGCATCGAGCGCGGAGTTCCGCAGATAATCGTAGGCCTCCCCGTGAAATTGGTTCGAACCGCTTTTGGTAATCAGCGTCACGACGCCCATGCCCGACCGCTCGTACTGCGAGTCATAGACGTTGGTCATCACTTGCTGCTCCTGCACCGAGTCGTTCATCGGCGACACCATCAAACCGCCCCAATCCATGGCTGTCGAAGGAGCACCGTCGATTAGAATCGCCGCTTCACCGGTCCGGCCGCCGTTCAGGCCGAATTGACTGAAGTTCTGATCGAATGACTGTGAGCGGGATGTCTGGCCTCCCTGCCCTTCCGTCGTTCCCGCCAGCGAAAAAACAAAATTCAGCGGATTACGCGTGTTGTTGGGTAACGCTTCAATTAGATGGCTGTCCATCGTGACCGAATTGTTGGCGCTCTGCGTGTCCACCAGCACCGACTCGCCGCTGACTTCCACCTTCTGTTGCGTGTCGCCGACCTGAAGCGAAGGGTTGACCGAAGCTGCCGTCTCTGCCCGCAACAGCATATTCGACCGCACGTAGGTCTTGAAACCGTTGGCATCCACCGCGATCTGGTAAGTTCCAGGAAGCAGGTTGTTGAACTTATACGTACCATCGTTGGTTGTTGTGTAATCGCGGACGTCGTGGGTACCCACATTCGTGAGTTCAACTTTCGCGCCGCTCACGACGGCTCCGGTAGGATCGCTGACAATACCTGCAATCGACGCCGAGAACGTCTGCGCAAAGGCACCCTGACCGGCGATCAGCGCTAACAGCATGCACCCGAAAAGGGGAAGCTCGCGACGGAGCAGCTTCCGTAAGGGGACGGCATTTTTCAGTAAACCGAAGCCCCCGAGACCTCGATGCGCCTCTTCGAACAGTGTCATAAACCAACTCCTTTGACCAAACACCTGTGTCACAACCCGTGCCAACCTCATGAAAAGTCCACTTATGAACTTTACATGGATATTTCATCATGTCAATGAAATTCTATGATCTTATCACTACGTAGGGAAAGCGCGGCCGGAACTTTCCTATCGAACACGGCGCGAGTGGCGAGCGGCTTTGAAGTTTGGATATTTTATGAGATCGCACCAGCGCGATTCGTTGTGAATTTTGAACTCCCAAAGCAGCAGACCGTTTGTTTTGCGAGACGAAGCCAATTTTGGGCTAGGCGGCTTGGGATTGTAGGAAGGCTTCGAGGTCGGCCTGGCGCTCGGCATCGAGGGCGAGGGTGTCGCGGATCTGATCGTGACCGATACGGCTGCTTGAGGCCAACGTTGACTGCGAGCAGCCCTGGGGGTCGGCATAACTGGCGCTCAAATTCGGGAGGGACGCTACTGTCGCAGGTATTTTCGCCTGGTCGCGTTCGGTTTTGGCTTGCAGGGACTCTAAGCGCGCTGCGTGCAGTTCCGTTTTGCGGATTTCGGCGAGGGCTTGGTGCTGAAGGGATGCTTGCTGGGCGCGGGAAGCGAGGGCGAGGCGTTCGGTGCGCTCGACGGCTTTGCTTTGTTCGGCACGCAGCTTGGTGAAGTCGTTCAGGCATTTGCCGAAGGCGCGTTCGTGAGTAGTTTGGTAGCGCAGGTAGAGGGCGAACTCCTTTTCGTTGCCGCTTTGGATCATGGGTGCGGTGTCGTGGAAACAGAATTCCTGGAGGCTGAGGGCGCGCTGGCCGAGCCACCAGTGCTGGGCCATGCGTTCCACTAGCAGAGCTTCGGTGGGCGTGGCGGGTTGATGCTCGTTGCGGAGACCTTCGAGGAGTTGGTCGTAGTGATCGGCGTTTTCCCATTTCTGGATGGTGAAGGCGCCGGAAAGGCCGTGGCGGAAATTGTTTTGCGACGAGGTAGTTTTGCCGGCTTCGGTTTGGGGGCCGGTGGACAGTCTTGCATTAGCCTGGTTGGCGGCGATTTGGGCAGCGGTGGACATGGTGGTTGGGCTCCTTGGAAATTTTGAGTTTGGAACGAAAAACCCTGCGGAGGGCTCCGCAGGGTTCTCAGTTAAGCGTGAAAGCTCAGCTCGGTTTCTGAGTGTACAGGATGCTTCCAAGCGATTTCTTGTAAGTTATTGAATCGGTTGAAAATATAGGCTGTGATCGCCACAGAGCGGGAAGGTGCAATTTGAGGCGGGAAGCAGAATTTATGAGTGGAATGAATGAGTTACGGCGTGTGTTTTCGAAACAATGGGATTTTAGCGGGTGCTTCGAACGTCCGAAGCTATGGGTGGTTTCTCTGCAGTTGAACTAGATGAGAGAGCGCCTCTTTGTATTCAGGCTTGATCTGCAGAGCTTTCAGAAACATTTGAGCAGCTAACTGGCGGATACCGAGTTGCTGGTAAACTACGCCTAAATCGAAATAGGCAGGAGCGTAAGATGGATTTGCCCGAATTGCTCGATTGAATTGTTCAAGCGCCGACGCTTGGTCTCCCTGCTGAAGGTAGAGCGCCCCCAAATCGCAGAAAGCAGCACTTTGAGTAGGATCAAGGACGACGGCACGCCGATACTGCCGTTCAGCCGCAGCCAAATCACCCATCTGCTGAAATGTTGCTCCTAGGTTGATAACGGCTTCGACTTGATGGGGCCTAATGTTTATCGCCTTCTGAAAAGAATCTTGCGCTTTTCGCAATAATCCAGCTTGCAGATAAGCGTCGCCCAAGTCGATCCAAGCATCCGTGCTATTTGGATCGACTGAGATCGCGCGCTGGTATAGAGGGATCGCTTCGCTGGGCCGGCCTTCATTCCGCAGAAGATTTCCGAGGTTTAACATGGCTGAGGTGTAGCGCGGGTTGAGACTAATCGCACGCTGGTAATCTTTTGCGGCAACTTGGGGATATCCAGCATCGGACAATGCAACCCCGAGATCATAAAGGAGAACTGGACTGTTAGGGTCTGTTTGTAGAGATCTGGTATATAGAGCGGTTTCATTGCACCAGTCAAGCACCCTTGTGTTTAGGCGCCAGGCGCCCCAGACGATCCAAGTTAGCAACGCGCAAATCGCAAACGGCCTCAACTGAGATGTAGACCGGAATAAGACCGCTACGATGGCCAGCGTCAGTCCCATCGAAGCGATGTATCCATAGCGCTCCGCCATTCCTGCGTAAATAAAGACGATGCCAGAGAATGGGAAAAGTGCGATCACGGTCCAAGATAAACCGGCTGCGGCTTCGGGTACTTTGTTCCACAAGTACAGAAGAAGTCCCACCAGAGCTAGAACACCAGCAATCCCCAATGCCGCTGCCACTGATAGAACATCCGGCGGCATATCGGTGGATCGCTCCATGCTCATGTGAACAGGAAGAACAATCCAGCTCAGATATTTCAGAATTGCACGTCCCATGGAGAAAACCATGGGAGAGCGGAATGCAAGCTGAGCACCTGCCAGGTGACGTAATACAAAATAAAGTATATCGGCGGTTGCTGCTGTGAAACAAAGCGGGAACCATAACTGACGGATATTGCGCTCTTTTGCATAGCCGATCAGGATTGTTAAGGGTAGGACTAGCACACCTGCTTCATGGGAAAGGAGAGCTCCCATAGCCGCGCCGAAGTAACAAAGCAGAAGCCACGCCTTTGACGATCTTAGGAAGTGATCGGCAACCATTAAACTTAGTAACAAGAAGAAGGCGAGAAGACAGAATGTTCTGCCAGAAATCCACGCCACCACTTCGGAATTGATCGGCAGAGCGAGCCACACCAGAGATGTGACCATCCCCAACGAAAGGGAGACATGCAATTGGCGCAAAAGCAAAAATACCAGCAGTCCGTCGCCCCAGTGCAGAATAAGGTTTGTGATATGGAAGCCGATGGGGTTTAAACCCCATAGCATTCGATCTAACGCAAGTGATACCCAAAAAAAGGGTCTGTAAAATGATCCGCCTGCTCCTAAATACTGATCACTAAATGGAATAGCCGAGTGGAAGTAAGCTGCCACTGAGTGCCAGGATTGGAGAGCAGAATTCTGCTCTATTTGCGGAATGTCATCATAAATGAACGGAGCATTTATGGCATGCGCATAAAGCAAAAAAACCCATAAAAGACTCAGTAGAGCAAACCAAATGGCTGGATGTAATCGGCACCTTTGAAAGGCGTTCCGCATAAAGCGTTCGTCCCTAATTCCTCTAGTTTCCAAGCTAGGTTTTTAACTCCGCTCCGTCATGCGGTCATCATCATTGTTGATCGTAAGGTTGCCGCCTCGCTTGGTATTCTTTTTCCATTCTCTTTAGCATGGTTGGACCCCAAAAAACCTGCCCCGGATAAAGCCTAGCAACTTCGTTCTCCATATCTTCCGGCGTCATTTCCGTGTAATCGTCTGGATTAGGAAGAACATCCGGAGCCGGATCGCCCATTACCAAGGATGTAACGACTTCTTCGTTTCGAGCGGCCACCTTGCCGTTGGCTGATAGGTAGTCGATTTGCTTTACCGCAAGGCAATTCAACTCCGGAATTAACCAGGCTTCCTCTGTCCAGGTCGGACTGAGATGATCTATTTCATGCCGGGTGGGATACCCGAAGAAGATTCCTGCCTGCTCGAGATCGGAGACGTTCGATGGACAAGACTCAGAACTAGATTCCAGGAAAATACGCCTCAGATGGTCCGGCGTGTAGTAGAATGTACTCTTGGATTTCGTGACCGGGTCCAAAACGATTTCCTCTCCGGCGGGAACATCAACGATATCAATCAGTTTCGGCGTCTGTTTCGGATATACTTCCGTGACCTCGTAAGCCGTCTTGCGATTTCCATAGCGAGCATAAATTTTCGTGGTTCGCCTAACGAGAGTTCCATTACCGGAGTAGTAACTCTTGGTCATTTGAGCGGTGAAAGGCGTACCGGTCTCAACTCCTTTCGCCAGGGCTCTCCGCGAACAAAGGTATGTCGAGGCGAAACTTATCGCTGCCAAGAGTAGTAGTCCGCCGACTGTCCTCCAGAATTTTGCTGTCCTAATTGGTCCCATTATTTCCTGCCTCCTTGAACTCCTAGTGGAGTTGCGTGGAAAACGCATAGACTGTGTTGTCCCAAGTGGAGACAAACACGCGGCCGTCAGCAACGGCCAGGCCGCTGAAATGAGCGAACCCGGAGATCGCGTCTCCGCTAGAATACAGCACCTTGCCGGTTGCGGCGTCAAGCGCGTACAGAACGGCGTGCCCGCGAGGATGGGAAGCGCGAAAGTTTGATTTTAAGAGCCGTCCCCGCGCATCATTCTGGTCCACGTCATCACCGTCGGACAGAGCAAACACAACCCCATTCACAATCGCCACCGGTTCAGGCACAGCCATGTCCACTGACCGCCAGACCGGCTTCAATGATGGATGACTCTCGGGACCTGTGACCTGAAACGCCATTACGCTACCGGACGGAGCGCTACCGTAGGAGCGCTGGAATTTTGTTCCCTCCGTCGCGGGCCCCCACGCCGGTGCATAGAGCCAGCGTTTTCCTCCCTTGTCAACCCAGGTGGAGAGCGCGCCCCAAAAACCGTGCGCGTAGTAGGAAGCGCCAGCATTCGTGAACAGAGGGCTTACATACAGCGGCGTCATGTGATCGGGTCCGCCCATGGACTTTGCATCGAGCAGCCAGATAACGCCCACTTTGCCGCTGGCGGCCACGAGTTCTTTACTTCCGTAGCGAAATACCACCGGCGTGGTGTTACCCATGTCGAGATCTTTCTTGGCGATCCACGCGTAGTTCTTGGGTGTGAAGTAATCTTTCAACCGAAGCGTGGCGCCATCCACCGCCAGGATTGTGTTCGGATATTGATCCTTCTCCGGACTGAAGATACCGTCGCCCGTACCGGCGAAAACGGTACCTGCCGCATCGATCGCCACGCCCGCGCGGCCCCAGATACCCGCACCGAAAGTCTTCATCGCAAGAAACTGTTGCGATTCGCCTCCATCCGCCTTGATGGCGTAAATGGCCGAGCGCACGCTATTGCAAGCCTGCGATGTCGGCGTATAGATCGTTCCATGAAACAGGTTCAGGCTCCAGGTCTTAGCGAAGGGCGGTGTAAATTCTCGCGGAGGCTGTGCATCCTCGCCCGTTGCCAGATGGAGCGCGTGAATCTGCCCGTCACTCGTGAGCGCGTATGCGATCTGCTTCTCCCGATCAATAGCTGGAGTCGCCGTTAACGCATTCGGGCACAGCCAGTCAGGAGCCTGCGTTGGCTTACTCGCGACGTTGAAGTGTTTCCGCCAAATCAGCTTCCCTGCCCCGGGATCGATGGCAAACACATTGTCATCGGAGCCACCCACGATGGCGTAGCTCCGGGGGCCGGAGGAGGTCTTCATGCCTGTCGCGACAACGGGAACCGTCAACGACATCAGTTCTTTGGTTGCGTTGTCCAGCTTCAACTTCCATTGAAGTTTCAGCTTGTGAACAGACCGCTTGGTCAGCGTACGTTCGCCATGTACGACAAATGTGCGCTGAGAATCGCTGCCGAACTGTGTCCAATCGGAATCCGCCAGCAGCGCCGGTGTAAGGAGTATGCCAGCGCAAAGAAACAGCAGGAGACGTCTGCTCATTGGGAGAACCGCGTTACGCTTCTTCATCAATGTTTTGCAAGCAATGCCAGATCGGAAGGCTTCAGGCCGGCCGTATAAATCTCGTTCAGGAAAGAGTGCGGATCGTACTTGCCCACGAAGGCGACATCCGCTTTCTGGGGAATTGCCGTCTCCATCCCCAAGGCCCAATAGGCAGCATTTACGAATAGCCTGCGCAGCGCTTCGTTCTCCAGATCGTCGGCGGAACCTATGGTTGAAGTGAAGGTCCGCGCCGCTTTGCCGGTTTCAGTCGTAAACGTGTTCGTCCACGTAATCGGCATCATGGGATTGTTCTTGCCCGTGACCGGCGATCCTTCGGGACTGAGCCACGAAAGAACTTGCCCCAGCAGCAGCGGCCGGCAAGTGGACGGCAACGGTAACCGCGCTTCGTAGGTGTCGGTAGGACCCCAAATCTCGCCATCTTCGATCCCCCGCAGAAGCGGACTTTCCCCGGCTCCCGGGGCAAACCAGGCACGCGTACTTTGTCTCCCATGATCGCCGTGATGAGCCACCCATGTCTCGCCTAAAACCTTCCGGCCGAAGCCGCCCTCCCATCCTGGAATCGTAATGTTCCACGACCATTTCTCGTAGGTTTTGCTGGTTTTGAGCCAAAAGGGATGAGTGCCGGTGCGGATCGCGATGATGGGCCGGCCGGATTCAAAGTAATCGACGAAGTACTTCATTTGATCGTCCGGAAGATCACGCCACCGGATAAACAGGATCAGCAGGTCGGCTGTCTTGAGCGCTTCCAGTCCGGGTATATTCCGATTTGCGCGAGGATCGATCGTGCCGTCATCGGGATTGATAGAAAAAAGAACCGTGCAGGTAAATCCGTGACGCACCGCCAGAATTTTCGCGAGCGCCGGCAGCGCTTCCTCGGAGTGGTATTCGGCGTCGTCCCCCGCTACCAGAACGATGTGCTTGCCGTGGCCCGGACCGGCGCCGCCTTCGTAGGTGACACCCGCCGCGCTCAGAAAACTGTTGAACGCAAGAAACACAATCGGCAGCAGCGTTGTTTTAAATAGAGACGGCATGGTTTTGAGAATTCTTTCATGAAGCGTCAGGCGCGTGCCCGCCAACGCTAGAGCATCATGTGCTCTTCCTTGCGCAAAGGCCGGCACGTACTTCGTTTCACCAGATAAGTGGGGACGACCATTCCCCGGACATCCTTTTCGCGGTTTTCGATCTGCGCAATAGCCGCCTTCGCAAGCTGGCGTCCGACCTCCACCATATCCACGGAGACACTGGTCAGGTTCGAAGCACGAGCGCGGCCCATCTCGTGCTCGAAGCCGATGAGACTCACGTCCCTCGGAACGTCAAGCCGATGCTGGCGCAAGCCTTCGCGCACACCGAACGCAATCCCATCGGACGCGGCGAGAATGGCGGTCATCGGCCAGCCCTGGTCCGCCATGTAGGAGACCGCCGCCAGTCCGCTCTCGAACTCGTCGTCCGATAACGCGATCGTATGCGCGTGAGGTTCCAGCGCTAATTCACTCATCGCTCGCGCATAGCCTTTAAAGCGATTGCCGTGCCACGGGCGCGATGCATCGCCTATGTACCAGATATGTTGGTGCCCGAGTTGTGCAAGGTATTGAGTCGCCTGGTAACATCCGCCGCCATCGTCGTACCTCACAAAATTGCCTCGTAGCGCATTTTCGTTTTCGCCCATGAAATGGTTGCCAAGCAGGACGTACTGAAGACCGTATTTCTTCAACGCCTTCAGGATATTCTCATGGACGGCGCCGGCCACAATGACGCAATCGGCCAGTCCGGGCGTCTGCACCACATTCGGAATTTCCAGATGGTCCGAGGCGGCGCTCGCCGGATACTGATGACGGGCGAACAGCAGATAGTAGCCGGCGGCTGAACAGTATTCTTCGATGCCCAGCAGCAACAGCGACTGTGCTGAACTGAGGCCGAAGTCATTCAGCAAAATTAGTCCGATGATTCGGGATTTTGTATGAACGGTATTGCGGGTTCTTTCGCTGAGGCGATAACCGACTTTGCGCGCGACGACTTCCACCCGTTCCCGAAGTGCGTCATCTACATCCTGGTGCAGATTCAGTACGCGGGAAACAGTTCCAATGGAGACATTCGCATGTTTTGCGATGTCCTTCATAGTCGGGGAAGAAGAGCGGCGCGGCATTTTTCCTGCTAAATCACGTTAACCGGAATGTCGTGCTGAACTTCCGTGATATCGATGGACCGCCGTTCCCGCAACGACTGATATCCCGCTTCCACGATTGCCATGGTTTTTAAGTTATCCGCTCCGTTCGTCGCTGGCTCTGAATCTGTCGCGATCGCATGCATCAATTCAGCCATGGGTCCTTTGAAAGCATCCGGGAACCAAACTTCGCTCCACCGGGGCGTAAACCAGACGCTTGGCTGCGCCTTGCTGGTGAACGTGAGCGTGCTTGGCGAGTGGTTCGGATAATCGGGCCACCCTATTGTCCCTTCCGCAAGACCTTCTGTCCCTTCCACCCGCCATTTGATATAAGGCTTCAGGTCATCCTGCCCGCTTCTGGGTCCCGTCCACACGTCGTCCCAGCCGCTTGCGCGCAGGCCGTCCGCATATTCAAGAATGTACAGGCAGATGCCGTCTTCATGGGCAAAAGGCGTTCGTGGATCCTTGCGCGCACTCACGAATATCGATTCGGGCTCTCCAAATAAATACCGGAAGCTATCGATATGATGAATGCTCATATTCAATAAGGTGAGGCGGTTGTAATCCCGCAACCAGGCTTGCCAATGCGGAACGGCGCGCATCTCCACCGTCGCCAGCACCGGTGTTCCCAAGTAGCCCCGCTCGAGGATCGTTTTCAGCGCGCGGATCGATTGGTCGTGCCGCATGTTTTGATTAACAGCAAGCGGAATACCGCGTTGCTTGCAGAGTTCAACGATCTCGTACGCATCAGCGTAATTTACGGCAAGCGGCTTCTGAGCCAATATGCCTTTAAGGTATTTGCCGTGTTTGACCGCCTGCCGCACGATGTTCAATTGCAGGTGCGGCGGAACCGCAATGTCGAGGATTTCCACCTCAGGGTCTTGCAACATCTCTGAAAGAGTTTCGTAAAGCTTCGGGATGGCCCGCAGGTCTGCTACCTCGCGCGCGATCTCAGGGGTCCGCGATGTAATGCCGACGACGGGAAATCCGGCATTGGCGTATGCCGGTAATTGCACGTCGCGCATGATGAACCCGGCACCCACCGCTCCGATGCCGTAATCACTACGCAACGGCTTGGGTGCAAGGTGATTCAAGTTGAGATCAAGCTTCACTGACACTCCACTGATGAATGTTGCAAGAAACGTTCATGATATCAGTCAGAAATCTATGATACTCTTTTATTCGATCAAGAGCGATCCATGAAACTCGGGCTCATTAATTCCGCGTGGCTTGGCACTTCGGTCGATACCGCACGGGGCATTCAGCTAACGAAAGAAATCGGGTTCGATTCGATCGACATCTTCGCCGATCCTCTCGAAACAACACCGCAGGAGCTGAGAACTATTCGGGAGACCTGCTCCTCCTGCAATTTGCCGGTCATCTCAATCGTGTGCTGCGCGCTGGGTATTGCGGATTTCAATGCGCCCGTCCGCCGCTTCCATGTCGAGAGGGCGAAGCGCTATCTCGACTTCTGCTACGATCTCCGGGGAAGGAACGTGGTTTTAGTTGCAGGCGAGTACATCTGGAATCAGGAAGTCATCGCGCCCGCGGATCAATGGAGATGGGCGGTAGAAGGTGTCCAGGATCTCGCGGACTATGCGGACGGGCTTGGTTTGGAAATCGCGATCGAACTGGAGCCGTTTCCTCTTTCGGTCGTAAATACAGTCGAGAAAATGATTCGATTCCTGAACGATGCCGCACGGGCGAACGTGAAGGCGAACGTAGATATTTCGCACTTGGCCCTGGCGAATGACCCTGCCGAAACCATCGCAAAACTGAGCGGGCGCATCGCCCACGCCCATGTTTCGGATTGCGACGGAAGAAAACATGGCGATCTTCCTCCCGGGCGTGGGGTCGTGGATTTTCCGCCTTACCTCAAGGCACTCGCCGATTCAGGCTTCAAGGGCACGGTCAGTATCGAGCTGGAGTATTCGCCCGAGCCGGACAAAATCGTGGATTGGGTTCGTGAAGCATACCAATCGAGTAGCAGCATTATGGGCGCGTTAGGGATTCGTTCTTAAGAAAAAGGAGATACACGATGGCCACCGGCCCACTTGGAAAAGAAGTTTTAGGCGAATACGAGCGCAATGGTTTCGTTGTCGCTAGAAAGATGTTCACTGCGGAGGAGATAGGGTTGCTTCGCCGTGCCTCTAAGGAAGATCGGGAACTCGACCAGCATTCGTTCGGGAAAAGCGATGGCGAAGGCGGCACCGTCCGGTTGTCACTGTGGAATCATCCCGGGGACACGATCTACGGCATGTTCGCAAGGTGCGAAACCATCGCGAACTCTGCCGAGGCGCTGCTGGAAGGTGAGGTGTACCACTACCACTCCAAGATGATTATGAAGGACGCCAAAGTCGGAGGCGCTTGGGCTTGGCACCAGGATTACGGTTATTGGTACCAGAACGGCGTCTTGTTTCCATTGCTTACGAGCGCTTTTATCGCGGTCGATCCCGCGACTCGTGAAAACGGTTGCATGCAGGTGCTGAAGGGATCGCATCACCTGGGCCGTATCGATCACGTTCTCACGGGTGATCAGGCAGGCGCGGATCTGGAACGCGTACACGAAGCCGAGAAACGGCTGGAGTTGGTCCACGTGGAGATGGAACCGGGCGACGTGCTCTTCTTTCATGCGAATCTCCTGCACAGGTCCGATCAGAACCGCTCCGAGAATCCACGCTGGGCCATGATCTGCTGCTACAATGCGGCCCGCAACGATCCATACAAAGAAGCGCACCATCCCCGCTACACGCCGTTGCACAAGGTTCCGGATGCGGCGATCCTCGAAGCTGGGCTGCGGCGCTTCAGCGACTCCAGCGATAACGTCGCGTGGCTGGAAAGCGCGAAGGATGAGAGTGCGCGAAGCCTTGCAAATACGGGCGCAACAACATCGGCTTGATGACTAGCGCGCCCCGGCTTCTCTATTACATGAACCTGCTGGCGCTGGATTCGCCGCCGGCGAATTCGACAGGCCCTGTTGGCACGTTCGAAGAGCGTTTGGAGCAACTCCGGACTGCCGGGTTTACCGGTGTTCAATTTGCCGCGCAGGCAACCGGCGAGGAGCTTGCCATCTGCAAAGCAAGCAAATTCGGAATTGCCGCGAGCGGTCGCATCAACAAGCCGCAAGAGGCGAATCCTCTCGCGGAAAAAATGGCGGGAGATGGCTATGAATGTGCGACGCTGCATGCCGGTTGGGGTCTTGAAGATGACAGCGAGGCGCATCGCTTAATCGAGAGCATTCTTCAGGCATCGGACCGCTGGCGCATTCCGCTGTATATCGAGACGCACCGTGCCACGATTTGCCAGGATATGTGGCGTACGGTCCAATTCGTGGCGCGCTTTCCGGAAATGCGCTTCAACGGTGATTTCTCCCATTGGTACACCGGTCAGGAGATGGTGTACGGCGGTTTCGAGAATAAGTTCGCGTTTATTCAACCAGTTCTCGACCGCGTGCGTTTCCTTCACGGCCGCATCGCCAATCCAGGATGCATTCAGGTTCCCGTGCAGCTCGATACCATCCCGCAGCCGGCTTACGTCGAACACTTTCGACAGCTTTGGACCGCCTCTTTCCGCGGATTTCTCGCTACGGCGCTGCCGCAGGATCACATTTGTTTCACACCCGAGTTGCTAGCCCCCGATATCTATTACGCACGAACATTCAGGAACGCCGAGGAAAGCGATCGATGGGAGCAGTCTCTTCTTCTCAAGCAGATCGCTGAACACTGTTTCACATGCGCGCAATCTTCCTGATCGCAACCTTCATTTTCGTTCCGCTGATCTTGGTCGCTCAGGATCCCGACGATGTCCGCCAGCAGCAAGCCAACGCGCCCAATGTCACCGCCGGCAAAACACAATTCCAACAAACCTGCGGCTTCTGTCACGGTCCGGATGGGCGCGGAGCCAGCGGGCCCGATCTCATACGTTCTCCGCTAGTGAGCCACGACGTCAATGGAAATTTGATTGGACAAGTCGTCCACAATGGGCGGCCCGAGAAAGGCATGCCGGCATTCCAGCTCTCCGACACGGAGATCAGTAACATCGCGCAGTTCCTTCATGCTCAGGCGAAAGTCGCCGCATCGGTTTCCCAGCGCATTCCAACCGAGTACCCGTTGGAAAAACTGCTCGTCGGCAACGCGGCGGACGGCAGCGCTTACTTCCACGGCCAGGGCAACTGTACCTCATGCCATTCTTTAACCGGCGATTTAGCTCATATTGCTTCCAAATATAAACCTTTCGACCTGCAAACACGTATTGTGTTTCCTTCGGGAGTCAAGCCCTCGCTTACGGTGAAGGACTCTTCCGGCCAAACCTTCAGCGGTGAGCAAGTGTATGCCGACGAGTTTTTGATAACTCTTCGCGACAAGAATGGCTGGGTTCACACCTGGAAGCGAAACACCGTCCACGTCGAAGCGCGTGATCCGCTGGCCGCGCACGAAAAGCTTTTGAAGACCTACACCGACAGAAACGTCCACGATCTCTTCGCCTATCTCGAGACGCTCAAATGATCAAAACGATATTCGTTTTGTTATGCGCCAGTGTGGCCGCAACTGCGCAGGGCCTGGATCCGAACGCGATTGTCCATCCAACGGCGGATAGCTGGCCCACATACAACGGTGACTATTCAGGCAAACGATTCAGCCCTCTCCACCAGATCGACAAAAGCAACGTGGGAATGCTGGGTATGGTATGGGCCTTCCAGACGGATGTAAACACGGGGCCCGGGCTGAAGTCGACTCCGCTCCTGGTCGGCGGAACCTTGTACTTCACCGAGCCGGACGATGTCTGGGCGGTGGATGCGCGATCGGGCCAGCAGAACTGGCACTATCATTACCACAGTAATGAGGGCCTCCATATCGGCCAGCGTGGGCTGGGCATGTATAAGAACCGGCTCTATTTTGAGACGCCCGACGCGCATCTGCTCTGTTTGGATGCACGAAGCGGCGAAGTGCAGTGGAACGTCGAACTGGCGGACGTGAAACTTGGTTACTGGGCCACCATGGCTCCGCTTATCGTGCGCAATCATGTTCTGGTCGGTGTATCCGGCGACTTCAACGATCTGCGCGGTTTCGTCGATTCGTTCGACCCGGAGAGCGGCAAGCTGCAATGGCGTTGGAATGCACTGCCAAAGCCGGGTCAGCCAGGTTCGGAGACGTGGCCTGCGAACAGCGACGCCATCCAGCACGGCGGCGGCATGACCTGGGTTACCGGAACCTACGATCCGGAGTTAAACCTGCTGTACTGGGGCACGGCGAATCCGAATCCGGTACTGGACGGCTCCGTCCGGCCCGGCGATAATCTCTACACCTGTTCGATCGTCGCGCTCAACCCGGATACCGGAAAACTGGTCTGGCATTTTCAGCCTTCGCCCCACGACGTCCACGATTGGGATGCAGTCCAGACGCCTGTTATCTTCGACGGCGACTTTCACGGGGAGCGGCGCAAGCTCCTCCTTCAGGCATCCCGCAACGGCTACTTATTTGTTTTGGACCGTACCAGCGGCAAGCCCTTACTCTCCGCTCCCTACGAGGACATCAATTGGAGTTCCGGCGTAGATGGCAAAGGCCGGCCAATCGGAAAAACGGAGAAGTACCCTAGCGCCGCCGGAACCCTGGTTGAACCTGATGCCATCGGCGCCACGAACTGGATGTCTCCCAGCTTCGACCCCGGCAACGGATTGCTCTACGTCGACACTCACGACTCCTACAGTCTCTACTACGCTTTCTCCAATGGAAAGCCGGAAGGCTTCGCCGGACGCGACCTCACCGTCTGGTCGCATTGCTACCTGCGCGCCATCGACTATCAAACCGGCCGGAGCCGTTGGAAGCACGACCTCGGATCGGGTTGGGATTGGTCGGGTGTTTTGAGCACGGCGGGCGAAGTCGTTTTCTCCGCCGATGTTCACGGCAATATTCTCGCGCTGGATGCGGCAACCGGAGTGACCTTGTGGCATGCGTACGGCGGTGGTCCCGCTCAAGGCCCCCCGATCACTTATGAACTGGACGGCCGGCAATACGTCGTCATTGGAGCACACGGCGTGCTTTACGCCTTTGCGCTACCCGAGGCGCTTGTGAGGGAGAAGAATAGAAACCGAGGCTCCCTTGCGGCAAGTCTACCGTACGGAGCGTGCCGTGGTAGCGATTTACTGTTTACGGCAGAGTGAGGCTGACGGAGTTGCCGGCATACTTCACTTCTCTAGCCGCAGTTGGCGAGATTTGCTCCCCTGTGCCGTGATGGGCGTCCACGAGCACAATGCGGAATGTCATCTCCTTCTCCATGCCGTCGTATTGTCCTTGCCGTGGTTCAAGGGTAAGCATGTGGTTCGCGTCGTTCCAACGAATGGGGATCACGGCGTGAGCGCCTTTTTCATACGCGTAGGTGTCGCCCGCGTCTTCATAAAGGTCGAAGCTGCCGTCGGCGCCGCGATAAATTCGCAGTTCAACGGGAGTATCCGGTTTCTGAGTCGCGTATTCGATTTCGGGCCCCATCGGAATGATTGCGCCTGCGCGAACATACAGCGGAATGCGCTCAATCGGGGCCTGCGCTTCGATGCGCTGATCGCCTTGCAGCTTTTCGCCGGTCCAGAAATCGTACCAGGCAGGTGACGGCGGCAGGTAGAGCCAACGGCTCTTCGCACCCTCGATTGTGACAGGGTTTACTAGAATTGACGGGCCGAACATGAACTGATCGCCAATGTTGCGGACCTTTTCGTCGGTACGCCAGTCCATGATGAGCGGGCGCTGGATAGTGTAGTCACTGTTCGTGACGCGCCAGGCCAGCGAATAGATGTACGGCATCAGGCGGTAGCGAAGCTTGTCGTAATCGATCAGGATGGGCGTCATGGGCCCGTAGGAGAAGACTTCATTTTCGTTGTTCGCGCGATGGCCATGCGTGCGGAAGATGGGGCAGAAGGCACCGAACTGGTACCAGCGCGTGTAGAGCTCCTGGTAAGAAGGATCGTGAGTATCGCGAGCCGGGGCGTATCCGGCGATATCGGTGGTCCAGTACGGGATGCCGGATACCGCGAAGTTCAGGCCGGCGGGAATCTGACGTTGAAACGAAAGAAACGTACTGAAGATGTCGCCCGACCAAGTGACCGCGGCATTGCGCTGCTGACCGGCGAAGGCGGAGCGCGTGAGGAGGAAGACGCGTTTTTGATCGGTCGTTTTCCGCCAGTGATCGTAGACGTTTCCGGTATGCAGCAGTGGAAAGATGTTGGTATAGCGAGCGCCGTTACCGATAAAAAGATGCTTGTCGTCGAGCACGGCATCGCTGACGCCGTTGATGCCTTCAGGCTCGGAACTGTCGAGCCAGAAGCCGTCCCAACCTTGCGCGAAGAGCTTGCCGATGAGGAGGTTCCAGTAGAGATCGCGGGCGGCGGGATTGGTGGCGTCGTAGTCGGTGGTGCCGGGGATCAGCAGGTTCCGCTGCTTCATCTGCTGGTAGGTATTGGATTTCGGATCGAGCACGGCCCAGGCGGAAATCATAGCGTGGATGTGCTCGTCGTGCAGTTCCCGTAGAGCTTTGGGGACGTCAGGGTAGGGCGCGAGATAGGCGGAGCTGAATTCCGGGTCGCCCTGATGCTTCCACCAGAACCAGTCCTGCACGATGAGATCGAGCGGCACGTGATGCGAGCGGTATTCGCCAGCAATGTTCAAGAGTTGTTGCGCGGATGTGTAGCGGTCCTTCGATTGAACGAAGCCGTAAGCCCACTCGCCGAAGAGCGGCGCATGTCCCGTCAGGTGCCGGTAATGATGAACGATCTCATCGATCTCCGGCCCATAGAAGAAGTAATAATCGATGGCGTTAGCGGCTTCCGAAGAGAGCTTGAGTTCCCGGGCAAAACGGTTATCGAACCACGCACGCGAGGCAGTGTTCCAGAAGATGCCGTAGCCGTTGGTGGAAACAAGTAGCGGCACGGCCACATCGGTGTTCGCCTGGGCGAGTTCCACAACGGTGCCGCGATAGTTGAAGACTCCGTTCTGATGCTGGCCGAGACCGTAGAGTCCCTCGGCTGCATCGGGCAGAAAACGATCGCTGACGTGATAAACCTTTTCTCCGTTGATCTCGTCGGGAACGTAGCGGCGGGGCTGGCGCTTGTCCTCTTCGAGCAACGTCTTGCCATTGGCATCTTTGAAGACCAGGGTTGCATTGTCGAGCGCAATGATGACTTTCAGTTGCGGAGTGCTGACGGTGACCGCGCTCGTGGAACGCTGGATGTCCAAATGGTCGGGCTTGCAGGGGTTCACGATCCAGGGCTGATCGGGCGATGCCGATTGCGGATCGCCGGGTCCGGCAACGACGTGAATGACGCTTCCCCCACAGGCGGTAAGATGCAGGGTTTCCGTTCCGTTGTGAACGACAATGCCGTTAGCCTCCTGTTCGACTGTTACCGGCGGAGTTTCTTGCGCGAAGAGCACACAAGAAGAGACGGCGGTAAACAGTAGAAAGGCTTGAAAGAAGTGAGAGATGCTTTTCAGTTGCATTATTGGGTATCCTGTGGGGCCTGACTTTGCCGGAGTTGCCGGCTTCTCTGAAGGGCGATGGCGGCTTCTTTAGTTTGCCCGAGCTTGCGAAGCGTTTCAGCCAGAATATAGTGATAGGAGCCATCTACATCGTCCGGCGCCGCTTCCTCCAGTTCGGGAAGAGCTTTCGACGGCTCATCATCAGAGAGATATATTTTTGCCAGCGACATATGGGCAACGGAGAGATCCGGGCGGCGTGCTAGAGCGCGTTCGGCAAACGGTTTCGCCTGCTGCATCTGATGCTCGGAAACAAGCAGCGATGCCATGATGGCGTTTCCTTCGGGATCGCCGGGCGAGAGGGCCAGCAATTTCTTTAGAGATGCCGTTGTTTCGGGGGCGCGGCCGAATTTCCAGTAGGTATTCGCCAGCCCCAGATAGGCGGGCGCGTAATCGGGCTTCGTTTTGAGAATGGCTTGGTATTCCTGGACAGATTGATTGATTTGACCGGCGGCGCGAAAGGCCTCGCCGAGGATCATATGGGCGTGAGTACTATCTGGGTCGAGAGCCATGGCGCGCGACAGGGCGTGTTCTGCTTCGGCCAGGTCTTGCCGGGCAATAACGGCTTGGGGCGATGCTTTTGCCGCGCTTGTGCTTTGTCCGTTATCGGTCAACCGGTGCAGGGTTTGGTCTGCCAGCTCGCGGCTGGTGATACCGAGTCCATACCAGGCTTCCGCGTTCGCCGGATTTAGCCCGGTCGCTTTCTTGTAGGCTTCGCGGGCTCTGGGGAGGTCTCGCAGGGCAACATTGGCGCGTCCTAACGCGAGTAAGGGAGCCACGGCGGTGGGCTGTTCGCGCTCCGCTTTGCCGAGGAAAGGCAATGCTTCGCGAGGACGCACGAGGCGAATGAGACTAAGCCCAGCGAAGAGGTTGGCGGCGACGAGTTCAGGGTTGCCGCTCAGCGCGATGCGAAGCTCCTTCAACGCTCCCTGATCGTCGCCGGACAGGTACAACATCATCCCGAGATTGCTGCGCAGCTCCGGGCTGTCCGCGCCGGTTTGGAGCAGTTGCCGGTAGTCCTGGGCGGCGGCTTTGTAGTTACCGCGTTTCCCATCGTATGCCGCCTGTTTCGCAAGTTGCTCCGAATCGGACTGAGAGAGAACCGGTCCCGAAATACAGAGTGCAGCCGCAGCCACCACAAGAAATCGCATCACCAATACAATTTAATTCCAAACTGTATCGATCTTCCGGGGAAGGCGGCGTTAATTACTCCGAAGTTTGTATCGCCCACGGTGGAATCGGGAGCGTAAAAATTTGCCTGGTTGAACAGGTTGTAGAACTCCGCGCGGAACTGCAGACGGGATGTTTCGTTCCATAACTGAAAGTTTTTCATGAGAGTCGCATCGGTGTTGTCGGTACCGGGAGACCTCACGCTGCCGAGGGTTCGGGGCGTGTTGCCGAACGTGAAGGGAGCGGGAAAGGCGAAGGCGGCCGGATTGACCCAGTCGTAAATGGTTTGATGCGCCGGGCGGGGGTTGCCGACGAAGTTGGCTCTTGGAGAGCCGCCGAACAGAGTGGTGCCCGGCGCATCGGAGGCGATTTCAAGCGGGAAACCGGACTTGAAGGTAGAAATGCCGGAGACCTGCCATCCGCCGATCACGGCATTTAAATACTTTGGTGGCTGAATTCTCTTGCCCTTTCCGACAGGAAGCTCGTAGGTGTAACTGACGACCAAGCTATTCGGAATATCATTTTCGTCGAGGGATTTATCGAGAGACGTGTCGTACCAGTTTCGCGGCGATTGTGCGCGCGAGGCCCAACTTTGGTCTCCGTTGGAGGTGTCAAGATATTTCGACCAGGTATAAGAGACCAGGAACTGCAGGCCATCCGAGAAACGATGCTTGCCGGTGAGCTTTAACGCTTCATACCAGCTTTGCGCCCAGGGGCTGTCGTATAAATTGACACTGCCTGCAAATTGGGGATAAGGCTCGAGCAAGGTAGCTTGCGAAACTGTCGGGCTGGCGAGAGCTCCGACGGCAACATGTCCATAGAACGGATTCGGCACTTGATTCAGAAGAGCGTTGCCCATGGGGAGATATTGAGGATTTAACTGATCGAGTTGAAAATTTCCGCCGTCCAGTTTGACGCCGTGATTGCCGACATAATCCGCCTGCACGATCGTTGACGAAGTCAGTTGATATTGAATACCGGCACTCCACTGGCTGATGTAAGGCGTGGGTTGGATTCTGGAGGTAGTGGTGACGCCTTGCCCCACATCGGTAAGACCGCCGAGACTGGTGCCGGTCGGCAGTACATAGCCGTTCGGATAAGGATTACTGATGGTGGTGAGCGGCGTGTAGCCGTTCAGGCTTCCTACATAAGACGTGCTTGGACTGTAGCCCGGGCCGATGGGCGCGCCGAGAGGCGTCGATGGAACATAGAAAATGCCGAATCCACTCCGAAACACGAGCTTCTCCGTCGGTGAGTAGCTGAGGCTTATGCGGGGTGCAACATTGAGGTAGTTGGTGTCGTAAGCACCGCGAGAAAGACCGTCTGTGTTTACGTATCCAACAGCTCCGAGCAGCGTGGAGCCCACTTGGCTGCTGATCGGGTTGATCGCGTTCGGCAACCAACTGGTCAGGCGATTATAACGTTCGGTGGGTGCGGTCTGTATTTCATAGCGCAGGCCGAGGTTTACCGTGAGCTTCTTCGTCAGTTTCCATTCGTCGTTCAGATACCAGCCAAGATACTTCTTCGATTCCGCCGTGGATGCGGATAAGCTGATGCTGCCGCTATCAGCCGTTCCGAGCAGTAAGGATGCGAGCGCATTGCCGGTGCCAGCGGAATTACCAGGATTGGAAGTGAAGTCGGTACCGAAGCCGAACACCGGGCTGCTGCTGTTGGTACTGTTGGCCGGTAGATAGATGTAGTCAAAACCCGTGGTGACCGTGTGAGGGCCGAGAATTTTGGTGACATCCACGGAGAATGACGCGCTTGTCCGAACGTTCGCAGCGTAGGCGGCTGACCCTAAGGCGGTGTAGCCGGCGACAGTTACCTGCGGGAAACCGCCGAGGGCTCCTAGGAAGTTATTTAACGATGCGGGAAGGCCAAGCGTGGACGGAGTAAAGCCCGCGCCTTGCCCAATTCCGATTTCCGCCCAGTGCCCGTAACCCGCGCTCATCGACAAGATAAATGTCGGTGAGAAGGTGTTTGTATATCCCAGCGATCCGTTGTAGCGGGGATTGTGAGTGCTCAAGCCTGGGCCGGCGATGTTGCTTGCTCCCAAATAGGGCGCATTTTCCACCTTGTTGTTGTCCGGCTTTTGCGACCATCGCCCGTACAGGTGCTGGGTGTCGGTAATGTTGCGATCGATGCGGACCGTGTATTGCGTGCCCGTTAGGGGAAGGCCCGCGCTGTAGATGTAGTTGTTGGAAAGCCCGGGAAGGTTGGGCGTGGGATAGTAGCTGAGTAGTTTGGCGGCGACGGGGTTGATCAACGAGGTTGGAATCATGTTGCCCGCGAATGCTTGCCGCACCGGGTTGCCATTGACAAATGTGGTGGTGAATGGATTGTAGATGGTGCTGCTTAGCGCGGAGAAATCGCCGCCTCTCTCGGCTGTCGTTGGAACGGTGGAGAGGCTGGTCGCCGGAGTTTGTTGCCGCAGGCCCTCGAAGGCGGCGAAGAAAAAGGTCTTATCCCTTTGACGGTAAAGACCTGGGATGTAGACGGGGCCGCCGACAGTAAAACCAAACTGATTCCGACGGAATCCGGGTCGCGGGATGCCGCTCGCATTATTGAAAAAGTTATTGGCATCCAGATCGCTGTTCCGCAGGAATTCATAGGCGTCACCATGAAGGCTGCTGGTTCCAGACTTCGTGATCGCATTCACGACGTTGCCCATGCTCCAGCCGAACTGCGGCGAAAAAGTGGTGGTTTGAATTTTATCCTCTTCCAACTCGTCCACGGTGGGGACGAAGATGATTCCATCCCAATCGCCGGCTCCGTTCCAGTTGCCGTCCAACAGGAATTCCGTGGAGCCAAAGCGCCCTCCGCCGAAGTTGAAGAACGAGACGTCCTGGTCCACGCCGCCCTGACTGCCGGGGCCATTCAAGACCTGCGTCTGGGAACTGTTGTTCACCGAGGAATCCAGCAGGACGAGTCCAAACGGGTTCCGCTGGTTGAGCGGCAAATCGACGGCCAGCTTGCTGTTGACGTCGGAGCTGATGTTCGCGTTGCCGGTCTCGAGCTGAACCGCGCTCGCCTGGACGGTCATGGTTTGCGAGACCTTGCCCACGTTCAACGAGACGTTCAGGGTGGAGTCTTGCCCGACCTCAAGAACGATGTTTTGATGGACGGCGACATCGAAGCCTGTTTTCTCGGCTTTTAGCTCATACTTGCCTGGAGGAATGAGCGGGAAAGAATACTGGCCGGACTCGGAGGTGGTGAATTGGCGGTTCAGGCCGGTAGCGGAATTAGACAGGCTCACGGATGCGCCTGGAATGACCGCGCCGGCGGAATCCGTAACGGTGCCACTAAGGCGGGCGCTCACGGCTTGGCCTTGCGCCAGCAGAGTGGGGGCGGCGAGCAGGACCAATGCGATGAGAAGAACGAGGCTACGTAGCCTGTTGGTGAAAGACATGACGGAACTCCCTTCGAAGGTGACCGGCTTAACCGGGATGGAGACTACTACTTGCTATAGACTATGACAAACCAATAATGTTTTTTAGGGTTGACCGCGAAATTTCTTGGACGAGCCCTTAAAAAAGTTGCGATTACATGTCTTGAGGGTGAATGCTCCTTCAAGCGAAGGAGTTGCTTCCGGACGAGCACGGCTGAAGAACGACGATTTTGAGCTTCGCCGATGGAGCCTCCGCTGTTTGCCGATGAGATGAAGACCAATTTTTCTTCGGATGACCAAAGGCGGGATTATGAGTGCCATTCTCACGGATTTTCATCGGAGGCACTCGATAATGAGCGCTTTGTTTTCGATGCTAGCTGTCTCCGGCACGAGAATTGTAAATTTCTCCTCAGTCTCCCCGGCTCCCATTTGCCTGGAAGTTGATCGTTCTACGCCGTCTTCTTTCCAAAGCTGAGTGATCTTGACGTTTGAGAAAGAGCGACTGGCTGCACGAACAATTGCCAGACGGAAATTGTCGATCGCCATTCCCGCGAAAAAATACCTCACGAATACCTTCTTCGTTCCTGTGGGGAGCCGATCAATACGCCTATCGACTTCGGGCCAATTTAACGTGCGGTCGATAGGCTGCCCATCCTTCCAAGTCAGTTTCGCATTGTAGGTCCAGAGGGTTTGAAATGGTCCGTGCGGATTGCTAGACCAACCGATCCGGGCCGTTGGTGCAGCCGCATCGCTTGCCGGACACGGCGCGACTTTGCGGACCTCGGCGGTGAGCTTGTCGGGAGCAAGCCCGTCTCTTAAATCAAGAAATCTACCGCCCGCTTCAAAGCTAACGAGATCGCGGTTGTCAGGGGAGGCTAAAGCGAATGTGATCTCACCCGCGCCGTCGCCTTCATTCATTACATACCCTTGTCCATCGGTACTTGTATAGACAGCATTTTCGATTTTCGAGGCAAACCGGTCCAGATGGTCCGCGCGAACCGGAATTTCTGTCCTCTCCTGTTGAGCAGTCCGATACCGCAGTTCGTTTTTGCCCGGTGCGAGTTCGGGAAGCGTTCTCGGGTTTAACTGGAAGGTGGTGGTGAGGACAATATCGCGAAGCGCGCGAATGGGATCAACTCCATGTACGCTCAACCGGACCTTGTAGCCATAAGTTCCCGACACATCCGTTAGCTTCCCGTGATCGGACTTCACAAGCGTGGAAGCGCCTGCGTTCCAGGGACCCTGTAAAGGACCGCGAACGTTCGAATCTTTCGTCCAGGTGTGGCCGCCATCTACAGAGGATTCGGCTGTTAAACTATCGCCGGATACCGGAAGGCTCACGGTTGCTGCGTAATGGGCATCGATGATGACGTAGGGGCATGGCATATCGAAGACAATCGAAGAGTCGCCGCCTGACCGGAGACTCGTAACCGCGTCCGAGAGTTGAGGCCTGTACTCAATCGTTCCTGTCGCCCACGTGCGAGAATCTTTTTGACTTTTTGGACCATCTTCCGTGCGGATGCCGAACGCAGGAACCGCTTGTGGGAATTCATGCCAAGCGATGCCGTTGAAAGTATAGGGAAGGTAGTATAAGTCTTTCGATTCCGGCTTGAAGTAGCGGATCATCCGCTCTCCTGGACGCAGGACGAAATCCATGCTGTGCGCCTGCGGATATCGCTTGAATGGATACAACCAATTGTCGTTCGTCGTGGTGAACAATGCGGCGAGATCGCCGATGGCTTTCGCGCGAACATCGGCGGGATACCAGGGTGCATCCACGGCCGAAGGATCGACGCGGTTTGGCCCGGCCAGTTTACCTAGGATGATGTTGCCGTTCTGCTCTATTTCGTGGACCGAGGCGACACGACGTTTCTTCAGAGGGCCTCCACCGACGGGGTTGTAGCCCATCATATCCGAGTCGAAGTAGTGATACTGGCCGTCGTAGAAGACTTCCGCGACGGTGTGTCCGGTGAGAAACCAGACTCGCGCATCCTCAAAGCCGCCAGCGTCGAAAACGGCTTCCAGCAGTGGAGCAATGTGGTAACAAAGTCCAAAGCCGTAGCTATTCAGAAGCTTCACCGGATCCAGCACTTCGCCGAGCGGCTCTTCGTAGGCCCAGCCGGCAATGTGATACCAGAAACCTGGCTTTACAAAACGGCCGTCGGTCAGGAAGAATCTCCAGATGGCCTCCGCCTTTTCGCGAGGTGACTTCGCGTTTGCCTGCGCGTAGATCCCTTCGGCCAGGGTCTTCACATTCGTGGCGTCTACCTGGCCTGTCTTCAGGACCACGGGCGAGTACACCTGTCCCACGCAGTTTGTAATGAAGAGGCAGAGCAGAGTGAAGAGGAATGCCCAAGCGGTAAGTTGCATTCAGTTCACTTTCACCTGGATGTTTTTCCGCTGCCCGCTGAGCAGGTCGCGAATACGTAGGGTCCAGATTCCCGTGAGATCGTTTTGCGCCAGAGGGAGCAGTTTCATTGCATGACCGCCGTTCGCGGGTACGTTTCCGGAGTAGTACAACACGCGTTCGCCGTTGGGATCGATTACATCGACGTGGACGACGTGAACCGCGGCAGGTGTTTGCGGAAGATCTACGCTTACGCGCATGCTGGAGCCTCTTTTTACCTCCGTCGGCGCTCCAATGCGCAGGCCCGGAAGCGCTGCCGGACTTGCGGCGAGTACCGTGGGCTCGTAGGGATCGATCGTAACAGTAAGGCTTGCATGCCGGCCGAGAGCTTTACTTTGCCGCACATCATAAAGGTACATGGGTGCTGGCAATGTTACGTTCACAGTGACTGGGGATTCAAAGCGTCGATTGGAGCGGAAATCCGGAGGGCCGAGTTCATCGACGCGAGACTGCGGATTTGAAAGCAGCGTAATGAGGCGAGCGCCGCCGTTTTCAAAGAGGTGAAGTTCTACTCCGACGACAGGATGGCCGGCCGAATCGGTAACGCTAATTTCGGGATTGATACCGTTCGATCGCAAGAGATTTTCTAAAAGCGAATGGACCGGGCCTTCTTTCTTCATTAGGCGGTCTTGAAGATAATCGAGCGTATTAGCGTGGAGGAAGATCGCCTTTCCTGAACCAAACCGGCGCACACTGACAGGCTTCTCATGAGAGCCACCGAACAGACCGGAGAGAGTTCCTTTCGGCAGACGGCGGCTATGCTCATTGAAAGTACCGGGCTCTCCATCGGCGATGGCGATTCCACCTTGAGACACAAATTCACGAATTGCGTCGGCTTCTGCCTGGGAAAGCGAATTGGATTGCGGCAGAATCAGCAAACGATAACCGCCCTTGAGCAGCTCGCCGCGGCCTAGATCGTTGTATGCCACAAATTTATATTGCAGCCCTTCATCCTCCAACAAACGGCACCAGGACTCACGAAGGCGCAGAAAGTTATTATTTGTTCGCTCGGCTCGAGCAGACAGATCGATCCATGCATCTCCTTGTGGACTCCGCGCAAGCATCCATTGTGTTCGCATGCTCGGTTGCGAGTAGTGAATGGCAATGGGATCGGTAACAGGATGGCTGTTGATAATCAAGGCGCCGATGCCATCGCGTATTTCGTTGTAGTATTTGCTAGCCTCTTGCCCGCGCGGTCCGGGATTTCCGCTCTTATCGACGTACTCATGTTTTTCGTCCCAGATAATCAATCCACGTTGTCCGTGCAGTAACTCGTACCAGACGCGATGTTTTTCCCAGTTTCCGGTTTCAAAGCTAGTGGAGAGCATCGCCATCTCCGGGTTTAGCGAGCGAATAATTTCAACGTTGCTGCCGATATCGTAAGGCTCTAGCGCGGAAATGGCGCGCGTAATTCGTGCGTAGTCGTATCCTCCCCAACCGGGCATCTGGCCGCCGCCGATTCCGACATAAGCATCGCGGTCGACTTCATGGACTGCATTGGCTCCCATCCGTAACGCGTCGGCGAACGAAATATCCATCCATTCCTTGAAGTCCGCCCAGGATGCAAAATTATCGTTTTTCTGCTGCATCGCTTCGTGGGTGGTCATCGGCGTGACCAGATCCCAGGAATCGAAGTGAGTGCCCCATTCCCGATTCAAGGCTGCCAGCGTGCCGTATTGCTTGCGCAGCCAAACGCGCATGGGAACAAGCGACTGATCGGAAAAATCGAAGTCCCAGAAGCCAGCCAGTTCGCCGATACCTGCTTCGTCGGCCAGACTGTAAAACAACGGATTATAAGGCGAATTTCGGCGTGCGTTTTCGATCAGGCGATCGTGTATTTCGGCGCGCCACACAGGGTCCCAAAAACTGGGGTGACGTTTGAAGGCTTCCTTGCTGGAAGTATCCTTCTCATATAGTTCTTTAGCTTGCAAAAGGTCCCAGTTGTAAGGGCGATCCGACCGGTATTGATGATACGTGGAATAGAAGTCGGTTCCAATCCCTCCGGAGTACCACCTCATGTTGTTGCCGATTAAAAAATCCGGCAGCGCGTGATCTCTGTTTTTAAACATTCCAGCATCGATGCCCAGCTTCTCAAGAGCGGGCTGCAGGTTTGCGGGATAGTTCTGCCACATGACGATCCTGTAGTCCCGCCACTTGCGGCCTGGCGGCCTTGCTACAAAGTCGATCTGCTTATCTTCTTCCTTGCATTCCGGCTCTCCTTTCTTGTTTTTGCCAAGCATGGAGAGATGAACATGAAGCGTGTTCTTCATGGCAACGGCGAGGCGAAGATCGAGCGGAAAGCTAAACCTGTCCTCGTCATTAAGGTCGATAGGGAGAGTCGTTCCCTCTACAACTCGGCCGAGACTATCGGTCCACTGTACGGTGACAGTCCCGGTCCCAGTCAGTTGATGATCTAAACGGTAGATGACGTCTACCGTCTTATCGCGATCCAGCACTGGAGACGGCAATAGGAGCTCGCTAGCAAGACTTACGCTGGCGCAAGCGGCGAGAGATACGAACTTCAAAAGACGCATTTCAAAATGTTCAGTGGAGAAAGAAGCGAGGGCGGTCCCAAGATCGCCCTCCTGCCAATTTTGTATCGTCAGAATTGGATTTTTGCTTGAATTTGAAGCGTGCGGGGCGGTGCACCGGTCGTCCCCGGAGCACCTGTGACACCCGTGTTAATCACGCCCTGATTATTCGGCTGCCCAAAGTTCTTGTGGTTGAGCAGGTTAAAGACTTGTGCTTCGAGCCGTAACCGTACTCTCTCCGTAATGGCGGTGTATTTATACAACGATGCGTCGACGTCGTAAAAACCAGGTCCAGTCATGTAATTGCGAGGAATGTTGTTCAAGAAGTCGCCTTGCAGCGGGCTGACCTCAATGAACGTTTGGCCGGTGTAAGGCTGGCCTAGATCGGCCCGGTCAACACTAGCATCGAACCAACGCGCTGCCTGACGTTGACTTGCGGGCAAAATACCGTTCTTGCCTGGAGCAAGACGGATATTCGAGCCCTGCGTACTGTAGTACGGAGAGAATGGCAGCCCACTTCTCCAGTATTGGAAGGCGGAAATATTCCAGCCACCCACAACGCGCTTTACAAGTCCATTGCTGCTGGCGAGAAAGCGCTTGCCCTCGCCAAAGGGTAACTCGTAGTTGCCGTTGAAGCTGATTGTGTAGACTGGCAGCTCGCCATCGGGAGCATAGATGTCCCGCAGGCGTTGGGCTGTCGAAGCATTGTTAGTTAGTGAAGCCGGCAGCATCTCCAAACCCCCAAATGAGTTATTCGATCCTTCCGATGTTGTCAGCGTTTTTTGCCAGGTGAAAAAACCTTGCAAGACGATGCCGTTTTCATAGTTGCGCTTCAACTCAGTCTGCAACTGATTCGAGTTCGCGTATCCAATAAACCGCATGAGATCCATCGACGACGTGCCAGAAGTTGCGTAATCCGGATACGGCCGCCGCTGCACTGGCGTGAGCCCAGGAGCAAGAAGGCGAGGAACAGGGACATTGATAGGGTCATAATTCACCAGGTTGCTGCTGTGTGTGCCCACGTACGATACGCGCGCGCCCAACCGCCAGGGGAGCTCACGCCCGACGGAGACGTTCCATTCCTGCGCCTCTTGCGGTTTGTAGTTGGGATCCCACGGCAGAATGTTCCACCCGTTATTTTTCGCAATGTTCAGCGCAGACGGGTCAATAAAATTATTTCCCAACGTTCGCGCACCGGGTGATTGATTGGCGTAAGCGGCGCCTCCTTGCGGGAATGTGAGCTCGGCTGCCCCAGGATCGTTGTTGTCCACGGGATTGAAATAACTATAGGAGAACGGCACGTTATGCCGGGTGTTTTGTTGATACTGCACCAGCGGCATCGCCCAGTAGTAAATACCGTACCCGCCCCGGACAACAGTTTTGTTATCGATCTGGTAGGCTAAACCGACGCGCGGCGCCCAATTGTTCTTCGGCATGTTCCAAAGAGACGACGGAAATCCCGCTTGCTGCGCCGATTGGAGCTTCAGTCCAGCGGCTTGGTAAGCGGAGACCACCGCCTGCGAAAGCCCGCTATTCGTAATCGGCCCAGAACCTGCGTAAACAACTGCCGGTTCTCCGGGGGCATTGAGGTTTAATGTCGAAATCTCATTGCGCTTGTCTGAAAAAGGCGTCCAATACTCGTAGCGGAGTCCCAGGTCCAATGTCAAGTTACGAGTAACTCGCCAGCTATCTTGGAAGTAGCCGGCGTAATCGCTCTGCCGCGTATAAAACTTCGGATAGATGTTGAGGTCTGTCCCATCGACATAGCCAAGCAGAAAATCGGCGAGACCCGCGCCGGTATCGGTTACCGCCTGATTGTAGATCCCTTGCTTCACGGCAGCCGGATCCATCAGCCCGGTGAAATTTCCCGAGAATTGGTAGTCGCCACCCGGTTGGCCTGTTTCGTAAGTGTTGACCTGGCTATTCGAAAATAAAAAACCAAACTTCATCTGGTGTTTACCAAGCGTCCAGGAAAGATTGTCACCGAAACTGATCGTCACGCCAGGCGCATCCTGGGGATTGTCGCGGTCGATACCGCTGAACGTATAACTAGGATCGAAATAAAAACTCGGCCACGCAATAGTTCCTGGATAAGTGGGCAGTCCCAGTGTTTGCGTGATGGGCGGAGTGATCGGTTGCGGCCCACGGTAAGCGTGGAATTGCTGGACGCCTGCCCGAATCTCGTTCACAATCGTAGGACTGATCGACTCCGTGAATGAGAGCGCCCCATTATTGCCGCCGTAAAGGCGAACATCGGGATTGAGCAAGTAGGCCGGCGTTAGACTATTTTGGTCTGTATAGGTGTAACGGGCCGCTAGCCGGTTCACCCCGAAAAGCTGGTCGAGCTTGGCGGTCACTAACGTGCTGTCGTTGGCCGCTTTTCCGTTTGGATTCTCCCAGTTTGACCCTTGATAATAGGGGATGTTTATGTTGGGATCCGGCAGATAGCCGACCACCTTCGCGGCAATGGGATTGATCCGGTTACTCGGAATGACATTCCCGGGGAATGGAGTTCGCACATAGCTGCCCGTGGTGGGATCGAAGCGAGTTGTCGTTGGATCGTAGATGGTTACCGGCGCACCCTGATTGTCCGTATAGGTTGAGAAGTCACCCGCCTTCCACGCTTTTTGCGGCACTGTCTCGAATTCCTGGGCGAGGGAGCGCTGACGAATGCCTTCGGCATCTACAAAAAAGAACGTCTTGTCCTTGCCGTTATAGACCTTTGGAATCCAGATGGGGCCGCCCACGTTGCCGCCAAATTCGTTGTGCACAAGGAAGCTGACAAAATCCTGGTGGAAGCTTTTTGCCTGGAGATCGTTGCCCTGGTACAGTTCAAACAATTCGCCGTGATACTCGTTGGTGCCGCTCTTCGTCACCACTTCCACCATGCCGGGGCGGCTGTATTCAGCGTCGCCATTTGCCGTTGTCACTTTGATTTCCTGAATGGTGGGTAAGGGCTGCGGCAGCCGCTGCAGCTCGTTGGTGTATCGTTCGGAAGCAGTCTGGCCATCCACCAGGTAATCCATCGATCCGCCTGGAATGCCATTCACGCGCGTATACTGGCCGCCCTGGCCGCCGAACCCATTCGCTACAACGCCGGGGCTGAAATTCAGGATGTTGAGGAAGTTCCGGTTCTGGAGCGGAAGCGATTCGATTCGCGCATACTCCTTTACATCGGACAATGTTGGGTCGCTGGTGTCGATCACCGGCGTCACATCGTTCACAACAACGGTAGTTGCGAGGGTGGCGGTCTGTAAATGCGGATTTACTTCCGCGTTTTGAGACACGCGAAGGACGAGGTCGCCCTTCCATTCCGCGAACCCGGGCGAGGTTACGTCCACCTGGTAGTTGCCGGGCGGAAGCGCGGCGAAGTTGTAGTTTCCCTGCTCCGAGGTTTGCTGTGTCGTTCGCTCTCCGGTACCCCGGTTAAGAAGGCTAACGTTGGCCTTTGTGACCACCGCACTGCTAGGGTCCGTCACGGTACCCTTAATCGTTGCGTTAGAATTCTGCGCGCGTACTGGAAAAAACGGCGCAATACACAGCAAGATGGGGATGAGGCGTAAATAAAGCTTTTCCATCTGAATAAATTCTCCTGTTCCTTCATGAGCGGCCTTTCCATTTCCAGGCAAACAAGTAGTGTTTGTGGATTTGGAAAGCTTGATAAAGCAATTCTTTGCCGTAACGAACGTCCGGCGTGTAGTCGAAACTGTACGATTCGCAATCCAAAACAGCCGGGATCTCGGTCCCGGGCGGTACATCGGGAGATAAGGCGACTAGGCTGGTCCGGTTTTGGGCGCTGGTCCACTCGCGCTGCTTCACTTCCTGAATGTCGGCAACTTCCGTGAGCCAGCGAGAGTTCGTATAGACTTTTGTTCGGCACCAGTCGTCTTTATCAAAGGGATCGAGACCCTGTTTGAGCTTCACCCAGATGGTGGCCTGCTCTCCAGGGTCGAGCAACCCGTTGCCGTTTCCTGTTCCCTCGGTTACGGTGCGCTCAATCGCGCCGCCACCGCCCTGATTACCCCTTTGCTGAAAGACGCGGAAGCTTTTTGTGCGCCCGTCGAGGATAGCCGTCTCCAGCGGAGCTTCCAAATTTGCAGGCGCGATCAAAACGTCGATTTTCTGCTTAGTTTCTTGGCCATCGTCGAACGTCAGCTTTAGTTTCAGTCGAGCGTGCGCGAAGTCGCCATTCCCGGCCGTGAAGCGGACTCGAAACGCAGAGCTAAGATCCACAATCTGTCCGGGGGCAATCTCTTTGTACGCCGTCTTGCCATGAAGAATTTCCACGGTGGGATACGCCGAGGTCAACTCGGCATTCAAATTTTCGATTGCGTTGCCGCGAGGATTGAAGATATGAATTGGCAGCGACACTGGTTCGCCGGGTAAAAGCCGGGGCACATCCTTCTTCGTTACCGGAAGCAAGACGGGGAGCTGCGCGCCGGTACCCGGACCAGCGAAACCGATTTCGTGACCGCTGCAGTTCAGATGTAAATGGATGTGCCCCGCATCATCGGCTGCCACGGCAAAGTTGTTAGTTCTATTTCGTGTCAGATCGCAATCGAAGACGCGATATGTGACGCCGGGCTGGTAGAGCGGAGCCGTTACGACGTCGAGACTAGAACACCCTGCAGCAGACCCGTCGGGTGCCCAGCGGCGGGTGCTAACGCGCAATCCGTCTTGCGTGACGTGTTCCAGGTATACAATCGCCGGTTCTGTGGCGTCCGATGCAACGTGATAACCCCAAACGTCGAAGTTCCGAAAAGCGCTTGAGTAGGTCCATTCGACCGGTAGCACGTCGAGCGCGGGATTCGCGAATGCTCGCATGTGGAAATCGAACGTCTCGGCAATCGATGTGGCCCAGTGCCGGTGGTATTCGTCCAGCCGGAATTCGAAATCGACACTCGGGGCAATGGCATACGCGACTCGTGTCTCCTCCGTGTACTGGCTGATGTAATCGCCGCTGGCGCGGACCAGCCGAATCATCGTCTTTTCGTGATTTAAGACGTGATCCTTCGGACGCCATAGCGAGCGTCGCCCTTTTTCTCCGGCGTAAAATTCGGGGCCCGGATTAAAGGCGGAAGCACTGCCAATTACATCTGGGTAACGCGCACTGAGATAAAGGCTCATGAACCCGCCCATGCTGAGACCGCAAGTGGCGCGGTAACGCCGGCTGCTAAGTGTGCGATAGGTGGAGTCTATGTAGCGTATGAGCTCCAGGAAGTATTTGCCGAAGTCGACGTCGCCGCCATCCCGCCCTACGTCGTAGGGCATGCCTCCGTAGAAACCGGAATAGTCTCGCGCAATATACCCATCAACGGCCACAACGATGACATCGTGAGTCGCGACAAACGCAGAGATTTTCGGGACCGTATCTAAACCGTTGTCGTACTTTTCGAGCGTGTAACGGTCACCGCTTCCGTGAAAGTAATAGATGACTGGATAATGTTTGCCGGATGTTTCATACGCCGGCGGCAGAAAGATGCGATAGTAGCGAGCCTCGCCGAAAATCTTGGATGGTTGTGTCCGGTCATAAAACGGCTGGTCCTTGGCGAGTAGCATTGCAAGGAAGAGGATCGGGATTAAGCGCGAGCTCCGAAGGAACAACCAAGCGGTTTGCTCCATCGCCGCCGCAAGCGGAATGAAATGAGCTCTAAAAAGCAGCCGGACTCCTTTCCTTTCTTGCGGTTCGCAATAAAGTCTCTCCGCGAAAGATTACGTTTATGAAGAAAATACCGCCAATCTTAACTGATGTCAACTAGTTTTTACGAATCATAAAATACCGTTACTTGCAGAATGCATAAAACTGCAGGCGGCATGAAAGCTCACCCGGTTCGCCGGTGAGAGTTGACCGACAGGAGGGAAAAGATGCTAAGATACTTGTCGCGTGAAAGTAAGTGGGTCCGAGTAGCTTGTCGAAGGCAATGGGAATACTACGGCCGAAGGCGGTGCGCAAGGCCAACTCCGGAGTTGTGCTGCAACTGCTGCGGCAATACGGCTCGCTTTCTCGAGCGGAGCTGGCGCGGCATAGCAGTTTGTCCGAAGGTAGCATGTCGAGAATTACTTCGGAGCTTATCGACCGCGAATTGATTTGCGAGGATGGCGCGGAGAACTCAACCGGCGGACGCCCCGCTACCCGGCTCAGACTGCAAGAACGGCATCTCGGAATAGGCGTCGAAATCGGAAGAGGCGAGGCGCGGATCGCTGTCGCGACGCTTTCGGGGAAGCTCCTGGAAACGATTACGATCCGGACCCCGTCATCCGCCGACGAAGTTTTATCACTCGTCGAGCGTGGCATCCGTCGAACGAGGGCGAAGTATTCCTCCAATCAAATTGAAGGTGTTGGCGTCAGTGTGAGGGGAATCGTCAATAGCCAGACTGGAATCGTTGAGCTCGGGAACTTACCTTCATGGTTGCGGGTGCCTGTCAAAACATACCTCGGCAGCGCGCTGAAGATGCCGGTGCAGGTCGACAACAACGTCCGGCTCGCGGCTATCGCCGAATACAATTACGGCACATTGCCCGAGGTGAGGCATAGCCGCTGCCTTCTCTACGCGCTAGTTGACGAAGGAGTGGGAGTCGGCATGGTCTTCGACGGGAAACTTTATTATGGCCCCCACCAGGCGGCCGGTGAGTTTGGGCAGATGGTGATCGCCGATAGCAACGACCGAGAGCAGCTAGATCGAGCGGGCTGCCTGGAGAAGCTTGCCTCGAGTACCGCGCTTTGCGAACGCTACGCGGCTTTGACCCAGGCGCGTCCGTTATCCGCGGCAGCCGACAGTCGTGGCCGAGTACGAAAGGTCTGTCAACTGGCACAATCGGGCGACAAAGACGCGTCGGAGGCCCTGAAGCAAACGTGCCGTTATCTCGGCATCGGGTTAGCGAACGTAATCTGGGGATTGAATGCAGACGCTGTTGTGATCGATAGTCCCATGAACCAGGCATGGCAGTTGGTCGCTCCACTGATTCAAGATCAGTTCCCGAGCCGCGGGGATGTTGTCAACTTTCGCAATCTAACTCTTCGTCCGTCCTGCCTCGGGGGGGAAGCTAGTTTAATTGGGGCCGCAACGCTTCCTTTTGGAGATCTATTCATGTCCGGCGAGCCAACGCAAGCACGCAAGACGGCAGCCAAGTCAGCCTAACTGTGAAGTAAACATGAGCGACGGAGCACCCCAACTCGCCGAAACCGATCGCTCAGCGGGGCTGACCATCAAGCGAGTCCTCACCCGCCGGGATCTAATCCTATACGGCCTGGTCATTCTGACGCCGACCGCCCCCTATCCGGTTTACGGCATTATTCAGCAGGTCTCCCATGGACACGCGGCGCTTAGCTATTTAGTAGCAATGGTGGCGATGCTCTTTACTGCTATGAGTTACGCCAGAATGGCGACCGCTTATCCATCCGCGGGCTCCACTTATACTTTTGTACAACGAACGCTCAGCCCGTACGTTGGGTTCCTGGCAGGTTGGGCGATGATCCTCGATTATTTCCTGATTCCACTCGAAAGCATCCTCTATTCGGCGCTCACCGCGGCGCGCCTAGTGCCCGTTGTTCCTTACTTCCTGTGGGTTGTTCTCTTTGCCGCTGGCATCACGCTGATAAACGTGCGCGGCATCCGGTTTATGACGCGCGCAAACACAGCCATTATGGCCGTAATGACCGTCTGCGCTGTGCTGTTCATCGTGCTTTCGGCCCGGCAGGTAATCGAACACAGCGGGATCGGCGGCCTTCTCTCTCTTCGCAATTTCGTACGGCCCGGCACGTTTAAATTTCAGCCGGTCATGCTCGGGGCAGCCATTGCAACTCTGTCTTATATCGGTTTCGACGCGATATCGACGCTCGCGGAAGACACACTTCATCCGAAACGCGACATCGGATTTGCAACGGTCTTCGTGTGCATCCTCCAAACGGCTATCTGTGTCGTGACCGTCTACCTGGCCTCTCTCGTTTGGCCGAACTACAGCAGCTTCCCCGATACGGACACCGCGATTCTGGACGTAGGCCACCGAGTGGGAGGACAGTTCATGTTCGGCGTCTTGACTTTTGTACTTCTTGTAGCCGGCATTGCCAGCGCTCTCACGGGGCAAGCCGGCGCATCGCGGCTCCTCTATGCCATGGGGCGCGACGGCGTCATTTCCCGCCCGGTCTTTGCCCACCTTCATCCGCGATATGCGACCCCTACACGAGCCATCTACGTCATCTCCCTGGTCTCGCTGGCGGGTGCCCTCGGCCTGCGCTTTCAAATTGCTGTTGAGCTGTTGAACTTCGGCGCGTTCGCGGGCTTCGTTCTGGTAAACCTCAGCGTCATCCAGCACTATTTTGTCCGATTGAACTTACGGCGTGGCCGCGAACTCTGGTACAACCTAATATTTCCTTTACTTGGCGCATTAGTTTGCGGCTATGTCTGGATGAACCTGACAGGAAAAGCCAAACTTGTCGGCTCTCTCTGGCTGTTGATAGGAGCGATTTACCTTGGCATCATCACTCGAGGCTTTAAGCAGAAACCCGTGGAACTTAGTTTTGAAGAGGCGAAATGAGCCATACACAGACTCGGCTTGAACTCTGTTCTTTTGTTGATCGACACACCGGTCGGCTCGTCCAAATCGTTAGCGATCTGGTTCGCATTCCGTCCGGGAACACGCCTCCCCTCGGGGCCGAGGGAGCCTGCCAAATGTATGTTGCAAACCTGCTTCGGAAACTCAACTGGAATCCAATAGTTTACTCACTCGACAATGTTCCGGGGCTGCGGCAGCATCCGGCTTTTTTTGCGGGCAGAAATTATCAGAATCGGCCGAACGTCGGAGCGCGTCTCACCGGCTCCGGCGGAGGCCGTTCACTGCTCCTTTCCGGGCACATCGACACGGTCCCCCCCGGTTCTCTATCCTGGACGAAAGATCCATTTGGCGCAGTGGTGGAAGGCAATCGACTCTTCGGCCGTGGCGCTAACGATATGAAGGGCGGGGTCGCGACAAATCTCTTTGTGCTTGAAGCGCTGCGTAAACTAGGCGTCAGTTTATCGGGCGACCTGCTCTTTGAAACGGTCGTCGATGAAGAGTTCGGCGGCTCGAATGGAACGCTCGCGGGACGCTTAGCAGGATTCAATGCCGACGCGGCGATCATTTCAGAGCCCTCGTCCTTACGAATCTGTGCAGGGCAACGGGGCGGCCGCACTGCTCACGTTACTCTCGAAGCCTCGGGCGGCGTGTTGACCGAAGAACGTTTATCCGCTGGCGTCGTTGAGCAATTAACGTTCCTGCTCGTCAAGCTGCGAGACTTTGCGGCACAACGGCGGGGCTCAGTGAAGATACACGAACTCTACGAAGATCATGCCGACCCGGTACCTGTAAGCGTCACCAAGGTGTTCACCTCCCCTTGGGGAACTGGAGAGCCCATCACCGTACCCGAAGAATGCAAGATCGAGATCTACTGGCAAACCATGCCCGGCGAAACGCAGGAAGATATTGAGCGCGAGTTCCTGGCATGGATGGAATCTTTGTTCCTCGACGAAAACGGGCCGTTCCACAGTCCGCCGAGGTTCACGTATCCGATGCGCTGGTTGCCTGGGTCGTCAATCGAACAATCAGAGCCGATCGTCACCGAACTCGCAGGCTGCGCGAGACAGGCGCTTGGTCAAACTCCATTGATCACCGGCATCGAAGGACCGTGCGATCTATACATTTTTCACCAGGTAATGAACACGCCAGCCGTGCTTTGGGGCGGTCGCGGAGGAAACACGCATGGCGCCGACGAATACGTGGAGATCGATTCGCTGGTGAAGGCGGCCAAGACTCTTTTGATGTTTGTTTGCCAGTGGTGCGGTGTGGTTTGAAGAAAGGATCTATGAAATCATTGCTGCTGGCCAGCCTCTGTCTAGTTGGACTTCACCTCCCCGGATTCGGCGAAACGGTCTCTCCTCTCTTTAGCCGCGGATACACAGTACTTCCATCGCCTCAGAAGGTGGCTCTCGGAGCAAACGACTTTGAATTTACACCGGCCTGGCAGTTTGAAGTGGGGCCAGGATTAAACAGCGATATTGCAGTCGGAGAGTTGAAGCAACTGCTGGCGGAGCGCTTTCATTTCACGCTTCGAGAGGCAATTTCGCCGGGCACAGAGCCGCAAGTGTCAGTAAGCGGAATCGTGCGTCTCGCGGTAGCTCCGGATACCGTCGCCGTCAGTGGCGCAACCGGTAAAGACAAATCGGCACTCGCGGAGCAGGCCTACCGGCTCACGCTTGCTTCCCACGAGATTATGATTACCGGCAACACTGCGACTGGACTTTTCTACGGAGTGCAAACGTTCGTGCAGTTGTTGAAAAATCAGGATGGAAAGCTGTGGCTGCCGGAAGCGAAGATTGAGGACTGGCCGGACATGGAACTCCGCGTCATCTATTGGGATGACGCACATCATCTGGAACACCTCGACGTTTTAAAAGCCGCCATCCGCCAGTCGTCGTTTTATAAAATCAACGGCTTTGCCCTGAAACTCGAAGGCCATTTTCAGTACTCGCACGCAAAGCCAATTATCGATCCCTACGCGCTGAGCCCTTCCGAGCTGCAAGAACTAACCGACTACGGACTGAAGCACCATGTGCAACTGATTCCTTATCTGGACGGGCCCGCGCATGACGCTTTCATCCTGAAGCATCCCGAGTACGCGAGTCTGCGAGAATACCCCGGCAACAACTACGAATTCTGCTCGACGAATCCAAAAACTTATCAGTTGTTAGATGGCATGTTCGATGATTTACTCGCGGCCAACAAGGGCGGCAAATATTTTGTACTGTCGACCGATGAGCCATACTATGTGGGTTTAGCGGACAACGCGCAGTGCCTAGAGGCGAACCGGGCAAAGCAGCTAGGAAGCGCAGGTAAAATGCTGGCCGAGTTCGTGACCAAAACGGCAGGCTACCTGCATGACCGCGGGCGCACCGTGATCTTCTGGGGTGAGTTTCCCCTAAAGCCGGACGACATCGGCGCACTGCCAAGTTACCTCATTAACGGCGAATTCTACGGACCCCAGTTCGACCCTGTTTTCCGCGCGCACGGTATTCGCCAGATGGTCTACACCTACACCGAAGCCGAAGAGCAACTCTTCCCCCAATATTACGTTTTGCCTTCTCCTATGCGCTTACATACGGCTTCAGACGATTCCGGTAAAGGCAGAGTTCAAGGTATGCTCGACGATGTTACGTCCACATCGAATCTGTCAGGAGTGTTTGTCGCCGGATGGGCCGATGCGGGACTTCATCCCGAAACATTTTGGCTGGGCTATGCCACCGGCCCAGCGGCGGGCTGGAACCGGGGCGTCACAAACGCGCAAGAGCTGCAGAGTTGTTTCTACTCGCTATTTTATGGACCGGAATCAACGGACATGGGCAGGCTCTATCAACTTATGAGCGAAGGAGCGCAGTTCTGGGAAGATAGTTGGGACACCGGCCCGTCCGCGGCGCGCAAGCCGATCTGGGGTAACTCTTTCACTCAGTTCACTCCTCCGCAGCCCGCCCGTGACCAATATCTGCCACTTCTGCCGGTCCCCTCGCCGGAGCTCCTCCACCTCGGCCACGACTGGCGTGCCGAAAACCAAAAGCGCCTCTCTCTTGCGAGCCAGTTTCTCGCACAGAACGATCAGTTGCTCGACTTGTTGTACATGAACACGGAGAGGGTTCGATTTAACCGCTACAATCTGGCGGTCTATCTCTCGATAGCCGGTTTGTATCGTCAGAATCTGGTCATGATAGAGGATCTGGGCCGAATCGCGGATTTGTTGAACCGAGCGGAGGCGGCTGCCGGAAAAGCAGATGCCGCAAAAGCTTTAGAATCGCTCGACCGCGCGCTCGACATCGCTCAAAATATCCGGCGGCGCCGCGACCATGCTCTCCAAAACGCAACAGCAACTTGGTATAAGGACTGGTTCCCTCGCGTTGCCGAAGCGAATGGCCGAACCTACCTCAATCAATTGGACGATGTAAAGGATCACCAGCCTGCACGTACAGTCGATATGAGTTACCTCGTCTATCGCGAACTGCTTTATCCCTTAGGCGACTGGTCGGCGAAAGTCGTTGCAAGCAGAAATCAGTATGCCAAGGCGCACGGCTTGCCTGTTCGGAAATTCAACCTCGATTGGAAGGACACTTCCGTCGAATAAGCCCTATACTATTCCTAAAATTGTCATGAAACGCCGCTCTCTTCTTCGCTCCATAATTGCCTTGCCGGCCGTCGCCGCTACGCTGCCCGCAAGCCAAGCGCAACACGATGTTACGGCTGCTCGAGACCAGGGCTTGCCGGCCGGGCCCCCGCTCGTTCCGCCCGGCATCAGTGAGACTCCGAATACGCCAGTCATTCCGGCTGATGAAACTGCCGATAACCTGATCCGCACATTCAGTCCCGAACAGGCCGCGGCACTCTCCAAACTCGGCGATACTATCGCACCGCCTTGGGATGGAAACCCTGGTGCCGGCGAGGCCAGTGCCGCCGAGTTCCTGGATTTTCTGGTAGGCTGCTCTCCTCAATCGCGAATCGAGCTGTATAAGAATGGGCTCGATACTTTAAATAATCACGCACAAGAAAAGTTCGGAAAACCGTTTGCCCTTGTTACGGCCGGAGAAGCGGATACGCTCCTTGCGCCTCTTCGCGAACCTTGGACCTACGGGGTCGCCAGCCAAGATAATTTCCGGGCTTTCCTCCTTGCCGCGAAAGGTGACCTATTACGTGCAACCGTAAACTCGCGGCCCTACATCGATGCGGTATCTCAAAGACGGCGTCCGCGTAACGCCTCGCAATTTTATTGGTACCCGATCAACTAACATGCGACATCGCACCTACGACGTTCTTATCATCGGCTCCGGCGCTTCGGGCGGAACCGCGGCCCGACAGCTCACGCGAAAGGGAATCCACTGCCTCATGCTCGATGCTGGTCCCGCCGTCGACTTCGGCCGCGATCGCGAGCTGAAGAAGGTCTACAGTCTTCCTTACCACGGCTTCGGACAACCGGGCCGTTTCCCTCATGTCACCCAAGCCGACGAGTACACCGAAAACGTCTGGGCCGACGAGAAGCAGAATCCTTACACCTATCCGGAAGACGATCCCTACTATTGGGTTCGCGTACGCCTCGTCGGCGGCAAGACGCTGTTTTGGGGCCGCGCTTGCTGGCGTCTCAGCAACTACGAATTTAAGTGTAAGGACCACGATGGCTTTGGCGAAAACTGGCCCATCGAGTACAAGGACCTTGCGCCCTACTATGACCTGGTAGAGCCCATGCTGCGAGTGACCGGCAAGAAAGCGGGTCTGCCGCAGCTTCCGGACGGCATCTTCATCGAGGACAATTCGCGTGATACCGAAACGTCGCAGCGCTTTATTCAGGCCGCAAAACGGCGCGGCATCGCAACTACAAAGGAACGAGTCGCGACCGGCCAACTAGCCAGCTCGGTGAATCGAATGCTGCCGGACGCCTTGGAGACAGGCAAGCTGCAGATTGTTTCGAACGCCGTGGTCCGGCAAATTACCACCGATCGCACTACCGGCCTGGCCAATGGCGCCATCTTCATAGACCGCCGCAGCAAACAGGAGTTCCATGCAAAGGCTCGTGTCGTCATCGTGGGCGCATCTTGTCTGGAGAGCACTCGCCTGCTGCTCAACTCCGGCCTCGCAAACTCAAGCGGCGTGCTCGGGCGTTATCTCTTCGACCAGTTTTATGTGAAAGAAGTGGTCAGTTGTATCGTCCCTGAAGCACGCGGAGGCCATCCGCGTCCTGGCTTGATTGGAGGCGATGGATACGTTCCGCGCTTCCGCAATCTCACCACCCGCGAGAAGAATTTTATTCGAGGCTATGCGATGGACTTCGGAAGCGGAGGCACTCCGCATCCGGAGTATCTGCCGCAATACGGCGCGGAGCTTTTGAAGAGCTTGGCTGACCTGCAGGGCTCTTCCTTCAGCCTCACGGCCATGGGCGAGGTACTGCCTCGTTACGAGAACTACGCCGAAATCGATAAGTCCGTTGTGGACGCATGGGGCATTCCGGCTCTTCACGTTCGCGCGAAGTACACGGACAACGAGTTCGAGATGGCCAAAGATGCCATGACCGTTGCGGAGGAGCTCTGCCACGATGCTGGGTTCCAGGTTCTTGCCAAACACTGGCAGATGGTGCCGCCCGGGGAAAGCATCCACGAACTGGGGACCTGCCGCATGGGTGAAAACCCGAAGACGTCCGTACTGAATCGATGGAACCAAACACACGACATCAAAAATTTATTCGTCGTCGATGGAAGCTCGTTCGTATCGGGCGGTTCCCAAAATCCAACGTTGACTATCTGCGCGCTGTCCATGCGCGCCTCCGATTATTTAGCCGAACAGATGCGCCGGGGTAACATCTGATGCGAACGCTCCTCGTTGCGATACTGCTTGCTTCGGCCCGTCTTTCCTGCGCATCGGAAGAAACAACGTTGGTCGGCCAGCCAATTCCATTCAGCCATAAGCAACATGCCGACACCGCTCACCTGAAGTGTAACGATTGCCACAAGCTGGCTCCGTCCGGCGAAGTTGTTTCCATTCCCACCGGCAAAAGCTGCATGACCTGTCACACTCAAATCGCCAAAGGCAGCCCCTCCATCAAAGATCTAAAGTCCTACGTCGATGAGAACCAGCCGGTCCCTTGGGTCCGCGTCTACGAGATCCCCAGTTTCGTCGAGTTCAGTCACAAGTCCCATCTGGACGCAGGTACGAAATGCGGAACATGTCACGGACCTGTCGCCACACGCGACCGCCTTTGGCGTGAAACCGACCTCAGCATGGGCGGTTGCGTCAATTGCCATCGAGCAAAGAACGCCAATACAAACTGCAGCACTTGCCACAACCTGGAAAACTAGCGCTTACGCCAAAATATTCTTGCAATACTGAAAGCACTTCCGTACCTCGGCAATAGTATTCAGGCCCGGTTGGTCGTCATTATATTCATACTCGATGTTGGCCGGAATGGGATAACTTTTGTCCTTGAGCAGCAGAAGCACCGCCTTAATGGGCGTGTCTCCCTGCCCGAAAGGTACAGCCGGTCCATGGTTCTTTTTACGATCTTTGATGTGCAGCGCGAGGATTTTAGAATGCTGCTCTTCTGTGTAGGAGACCGGATCGTACCCGCCCGCCACGAAGTGCCCGATATCCAAATTGATATAGAACTGCGGCGACATCGCAAGCCCCCGCGCGAAACTTTGCGGAGTAGCGAACTCGTTCGGTTTACTGGTCTCATCGTGGCCGTGCATCGCCACCTTCACTCTGTATTTTTCAGCAAGCGGCGCAAGACGCCTTGCACAAGTAAGCGTTGTGGACGTCGTGATGATGTCTGTCCCCAGCGCCTTTGTCATTTGAAACCCGCGATCGAGTTCGGCATCGGAAAAACGGTCGTTGAAGTTCAGCGAATAAGCATAGAGTTCGATTCCGGCATTGTCGAACTGTCTTCGAATCCCGTGGAAATAGCTAAGCGGCGTAGTCAGCCGCCACTGTTTAAGCTGCTCGCCCTTGAGCCCCGCCGGTTCCACATGCCCCATGTAAAGCTCGCACTCGCCAATACCGATCTCGCGCATAGCCGCAATGGCCGCATCCAGCGAAAGGTCTCGAAAACTGTAGCTCTGGACACCAAGTTGAACTCCGCCGATCTTCGAATCGATCTTTGCCGCTAACGCGTACTTTGCGGTACAAGCGGCAGCCGCAATCTTTCCAAATTCTCGTCTTGAGAACACCGTATTTCGCTCCAGTATCAAAGATTGTACCGGAAGCCTTCGCAACATTCTTGCGAACTGCACGGAAGTTCACGTCTATTTGAATGGAAGAGCTTGAGTTACGTACATCCTGAAGACCTATTGCGACATTGGTTCCTGTAAACAGACCTAATACCACTTCTGTGTGCGCGCTGTCAGCCGGGAGAAGCCATAGCTGATCCAGAGAAACGACAGGATTGTGAGCGGTGCAGTGAGTGCGCCGAAAGTGGCATAGCGAAAAAGGGACCAGAAGGAGTCGCCGAGGTTTGTTCGCATGGTAACGATAGCGACAGCCGGGGGTGATGTCCGCGAACGAAATCGTCGTAGCGAGAATACTCGTCGCTACTGTGAACGGCGAGAACGATGGGGGGATAGCAGATTAAGGGCAGCAAAGGTCATTGATGGCCTTCACACTCCATCGCGCCATCATCACGGAGCGGAGCGGCATATACGATACGCGCGGCTTCACCGATCACGTCTTCGCTCTATGTCACCTAGAGCATGTAACTGAAGCAACTCACGATGCACTCAGGATCGCCGAACCGCTCCGTTCCTTCCAGTGCCCGCGTGTAAAGTCGGGAAACTTCACCGGCGCGCTGCCGTTGGTAACAGACTCCGCGCTCAACGGCGCCGGCACTGACCAGGACGCCGCATCGTAGACGTCCATATCGGGAGGCAGCCCCTGACGCATGCACTCCATCAGCCGGTAAATCATAACAAAGTCCATGCCGCCATGGCCCCCGAGCTTGCGCGCTATTTCCCCCTGCTTCTTCCATAGCGGATGTTCGTACTTCGTCTTGTACTGCTCGATGCTTCCCCAATCCTCTTTCCCGGGCTGTCCATCAAAGTAAATCCGCGGCGGATAGTCTTCGAAGATGCCTTTCGTTCCGGCGATGGTGTTCAAACGGCTATAGGGATGGGGATTCGACACATCATGTTGCAAGTTGATCGTCAAGCCATTTGCCGTCTTGATCAGCGACGTGTTCATGTCCCCTTCGATGTACTTTTCCTTCCAGCGTGGATCGCTCTTGGCGACATGCGCCGCCCGGTATTGGGCAAGTCCTCTGGCCGGCGTACTCATCGAAACAAGATAGTCGAAACGATCGCCGCGATTGATCCCCATGTAATTCGCCACCGGGCCCAGCCCGTGCGTTGGGTACAGGTTTCCCCGCCGCTCGGTGTGAACGGCGCGGCGCCACAGCCCTTCCCCTTTTCCTGAAAAGAGCTCCTCCCGCAAGTCATGCAAATAGGCTGCTTCCCCGTACAACAGGTCTCCGAAAAGACCGGCATGCACCATGTTCAGCACCAGCGTTTCGTTGTAGCCGTAACAGCATTCCTCCAGCATCATGCAATGGCGGCGCGTCTTCTCGGCAGTATTCACCAATTTCCAGCAATCTTCCACCGTAGTGGCCGCGGGAACCTCAACGGCAACATGTTTGCCCGCCTTCATTCCCGCAACAGCGACCGGAACGTGCCAGCGCCACGGGGTTGCGGTAACAATCAGGTCAAGATCGTCGCGCGCCACCAGCTTCTCGAACGCGTGGTCCCCATCGGTATAGAGTTCCGGAGGCTTCTGGCCGGCCTTTTCGACCATATCCTGCGCATGAACTGCTTTGTCTTTGACGATGTCGCACAAAGCGTTCACCTTCACATCGGCAGCCAGCATGTTCTCTAAAAGAGCTGTACCTCGACCGCCCGTTCCCACCAGCCCAATACGCGGATTCGTAGGCTGGAAGGGCATGTTGATAACAGTCGATGTATTCGTCGGCGCGTCCGCGGATTCCATAGCCGGGGATTTGGCCGTACTGAAACCCGCCGCAGTAGCGCCTAAAGCAGCGGCTCGAAGGAGATGGCGGCGGGAAAGGCCGGAATCGGGACTGTGCATTTTCGATTGATCGTTCACTTATTTCGGTTCCTAACTGAGCGCATTGGTTGACTATTTATTAAATTCCGCTGGGTTTCATCCGAAAGTCTATCGCAGGGATGCTTAATGGCCGCCCGATTCATTCACGGGGCAACATCATCTCGTATCTCTATATGAATCAGGGTCTACGAACTAGCCCGGCCCCATTTGGCTGGCCCTATCAACGGAGCTCGCCCAATGACGGTATCGGCCAAAACTCTTTCGTCTCTCTTAGAACTCTTATACGAAGCCGCCGCTGTACCTCAGGAATGGACGACGTTTCTTTCCGCCATCGCTGGAAGCGCCCGAACCTCCACTGCAGTTACTGCCATCACTGAAGCTTACGCAAATATCCTCTCCACCTTCGCCCCCGCCGAATAATCCGCCAAAGAACCCTCCCCAACGCCGTTGAAGAGATTTTCCCCGTTCGGGTCCACATTCGCCATCGGATCGTTCCCCACATAGCTATACCCATTCCAACTCTGCGGGTTATACAGATCCGCTCCCGCATTCCCCGGATCCGGGCTGGTAAACCGCCCCAACGCTCCGGCATAATACCGCGCCCCGAAGTAATCCAGCCCCGTCTCGCCCCACCAGGTTGGCCGGCACTTCGTCCCCAAACGGCAAGTAGTCATGCAACGCCATCACATGCCCATTCGCATCGGTGACCAAGCGCGGACTCCCCAAATGATCCACATTTAAATAACAGGTCCGGCACGGCGCCGTCCCGGTGCTCTGGTTGGGCGAATCCTCGGCGATCATCTGCCCCAGCGCGTCGTACACATACACGCTTGCCGCCACACCGTTCACCAATTTCTCGATCCGCCGCCCCTCCCCGTCGTAATAGTACGTCAGTTGCGCTCCGCCCAGCGCCGGCGATTCGGTAATCTGCGACACCCGGTTCTCCCCGTCATACACCAGTCCGTTCCCGCCCACGGCAAGCTGGTTCCCCGCCGCGTCATAGCTTCCTCCACTCACTTGGTTCGCTCCCGTGAACGGATTCGACCCATTCACCGATTGCGGCGCCTGGTTCGCCGAAAGCCCTTCCGTGTCCGTCGCCGACTGCAGCCGGTTTACCCCATCGTAAGTGAACGTTTGCTGAAACGAAAAGAGCGCCGACGACGGCCCCGGTCCGCCTGCGTACAGCGTCAAATTCCGCACCGTCCCGTTATTGTCCGTCCCGCCCCACCCGATCGGGTTCTCCAAAAACAGAAACTCGCTCGGCACATCCTGCAGCGCATCCCACAACCCGCTGACCTGCAATCGCTGATTGTACGTATACGTCCGCCACAACCCATTCCCGTACTCCATCTTGAACGGTCCGCCGTGCGGCTGGTAACGCACGCTCGCGACGTAACTGGTGGGCTGGCCGTTCAGCACGCCCCCCATCTGCGTCACCCGGTTCGCCGCGTCATAACCGGTGCTGATCGTCCGCCCCGACGGATACGTCTCCGATGTCAGTCCTCCCGCCAGATTATACGTGTACAACATCGTGTACGGAGTGGCATTCGTGTTCTGGTAACTCTGCCCCGGCCGTCCCAGCGCGTCGAAGTTCCCGTAGCTTGTCAGCGACTGACCCCCCGCCTCGGTCTGTTGCCTGACCAGCCGCTAGCGAATAACACGTCCCGTTGTTTGGAGGGGAACAGTTCCGATTAGCCGTGACTGCCTCATTTATCGTATAGAGCGGTCAAGATCATAAATGATATCCCAAGAGCGGCACATATTCGATAGGACCATAGCAATCGACCTCTTGGGAAAAGCTGCGTATAGGACTTCGAAATCTTCCTATCCTTAATAAGATAAGAGCCCAGATAAGAGAAGCGCTGATCCTGTGGCAAACGAGCATTCACTTGGCCCGTCATCGCGTACATGATAAGCGTACTTATGACGAAAAACGATATGGCGTAGAGCAGAAATATCAACGCATACCGATTCGAAGGAATCATTGGCAGACCTGCCTTGCGACGATAAGAGCTGAGTCGAGAGGAGTTTCGAGCCCGGGAATATTTCCAACGGACCGTGTAGAAATAGAAACCGTCCTCCCGCCGCCAATGCCCTCCGTCAGACTAACGCTAACGCCAATGGGCGTATACTCGCCAGCAGATCTTAACCACCCCTGTTATCGCTACAAAGATTTGACCGAAACCGTTGATAGAGGCCTGGAAAAGTACCTGTGATAAACCTCAGTTTCCTCTGAGAGTTCTTCTGCGAGGACTTCCTTCGTTTCCACTACTTCGTCCAGTAACCAGCGAACCTCTATTCCATTCTCATTCAAATACGTGTGTTGTTTTCTCCTTGCCAACTCCCAAGCCTTGTCGTTTGCAGCTTCATCATCATCAGCTCTAACTAAGAAATACCGATATTCGCAAAGCTGCTCACTCGCGCTGAAATCGTCCATCTCGGAACGATACAAACACTCTGCCGTATACCATGACATATAATGTACTCAACTCACCTATTTATTAAATCGGCTGTCTGTTAGAAGTTTTCTTGCTGTTTGAGCACCAGCAATGTTAATGGCCATAATTACTGACTTCCTTCCGCCCTACGATGTCACCGTCCCCATCGCCGCAGTCATAATTGTCGGTGCCAGAGTAACTCCGGTTCCTGCGGCGTCCGCCGTTGAACTATACATCAGGCTTGTTATGAAGTTCCCAGCGAGAGCGCCCAGGAAAACACTGTTCTTGAAAGTATCTTGCCTGTTAAAAAGAGAGTTGGTGCCGGCATTTACGGCTCCTAAAATGCTGAAATCATTAGTATGCGCCACCATGCACTGCGAGAAGGTTTGCTTATTCCCGTTCTTTGCCAGAGTTACAACCTTAGCGCATGAACTGATATACCACCCATCCAAATGCGGCAAGCATCAGACCTCCCGTTATGCGCAATTGCAATGCTCCCCATCCGTGCCCAAATTTCGCTTCGGTGAGAGCTCCCTGTGTACGAAGCCAGCCGGGAAGTCTGAACCACGCCTGAGGAGATATCAACATGAAAACGGCATTGACGATCAAGAAAAAGATCACAATCGCGAACACAATCCAGCCAATTAAGTGAGTCATTTTCCGCACCCGCAGTTCCAAAGACAAATGTTGTAGGACGCGCTCCCGGAAACTGGGACCTTGCTGCCTACGGAAGGACCAACGACCGGACCACCACTGCCGGGACTCTTAGTGACAGTTGATCCTGCGAACGGTCGCGGCTGATAGGTCACCGAGTAACTTTGACCGTTAGCAATCGAATTAGGGTTCTGACCGGCGGGTACGTTTACGACATTAACGCTTCCACCACTCCCACCATTTACAGCTAAGCCCGCTTGGATCGTAACTCCAACGTAGATACTGTTGGTCGAGGGAACGTAAGAGGCTGTACCACCAAAACCAAACATGCTTCCAAAAAGAGCACCAGGCAACGTTCCTTCCGGACCTGCAAGACTGCCGAGGAAAGCGCCCACACTCGTCAGTGGAAACGTCACAGTGCCCGTCCAGATACTTCCACCCTTATTGCTGGCGCAAGTCTGGGTCCCCGTCTTCCCCGGACCTTGATTTGTCTGGGAATTAGTATTTTGCACCGTCTGAACAACCGTCGGCGGCTGCCGGTAATTACTCCCATAACTGCCGGCCGTCAGTCCCCCCAATCCACCCCAATCGAGCGGAATCGGATCGGGCGATCCCCCATTCACATCGACGCTGTCTTGACAGTTATCTCCGTTCGCATCGCACGTGGTCATGCCCGTCGGGTCCGTCGCATTCAGCGGACGGTTTCCCACATACGCATACGCATTCCAGCTTTGCGGATCCAACGGATCCGCTCCCGCCATCCCCGGATCGGCGCTGTTAAACCGTCCCTGCACCGCGTTGTAATACCGCGCCCCGAAGAAATCGAACCCCGGCCCATTCGCATCCCGCTCCTTCCCTGTGAACTTCTGCGCGATATTATCGCTGCCCGATCCCCACGGCCCGTTGCGCCCGGCCGCATTCGCCGGCACTTCTTCCCCAAACGGCAGATAATCGTGCCGCGCCATCTCTTTGCCCGCGCTGTCGGTCACCAGCCGCACCGACCCCAGGTAATCCGCGCTCAGGTAACACGTTCCGCAAATAGCGCTGGGCACCGCCGCCGCCGTATACTCCGCCGCCCGGTTCCCCATCTCGCATCGTAGACATAGACCGTGTTGTTCTGCAGCACCCGCTGCCCGCTGCCGTCATACTGATACACCGCCGTGCCGCTCGTCGACGAATCCTGCATCCCCACCTGCCGGTTCTCCGCATCGTACGTCATCGTGTCGGTGGTGTACGAAGTCAGGTTCCCCGCCGCATCGTAGGACAGATTCGCATTCGCCATCCGGCCCGCGGCGATCCGGTTCGTCGCCGCATCGTACACATTGTTTTGCGGACTCACCCCCGATACCGCCAACGCGTTTCCGATTCCGCCGTTCACCCACCGGTTCCCGAACTGATCGTAGTTGTACCCCCGGCTCCAACCGCCTCCATCCGCCGCCCCGATCAGCCGGTTTAGATTGTCGTATTGGAAACTCTGCGGAAACACTGCCAGCGCCGACGACGGCCCCGGTCCCCCCGCGTACACCGTCAGGTCCTGCACCGTCCCGTTGTTCTTGGTCGTGCCCCAGTCGATCGGGTTCTCCAAAAACAAAAACCGGTTTCCATCGTCCCCCAACGCATCCCATAACCCGCTGACCTGCAATCGCTGATTGTACGTATACGTCCGCCACAACCCATTCCCGTACTCCATCTTGAACGGTCCGCCGTGCGGCTGATAGCTCACGCTCGCGACGTAGCTGGTCGGCTGGCCGTTCAGCACGCCCCCCATCTGCGTCACCCGGTTCGCCGCGTCATAACCGGTGCTGATCGTCCGCCCCGACGGATAGGTCTCGGAAACTAAAGACCCGGCCAAGTTGTAGCTGTACCCAAACCCATACGTCTGCCCCGCGATCGTGATTGGCTCCGGAGCTTCTCTCACTGAACTTGTGATCCGCGTATGGGAATGGCCTATCAGGGCGCGGACGGAATCATGATGACCTTAATCGAGGATGCGATTACGTTTAGCATAATTTGCGGGACGATTCCTTTGAAACTGAGAAGTAGCCCATCACAGTAGCCCTGCTGATTTACTGTAATCCATCCCCAGCCAAAAGACTTTCCGATGAGATTATTCCACGGCTCCTGGCCGCTTGCATCGACACCACCAATTCCACGTGGATCAGTGATCTCCGAAACGGTAAAATCGATGGAATCATCATTCTCGTCGGCCACGATGATCAACGAAGTTTGGCCAAACGCAAGGATGAGCCTATCCAGAGAGCCTTCCGTGTAGACCAGCCAAACAGCGTGGAGACACTGGTCACTCAAGGAATGGAATGCGGAGAGCATGGGAGCAAGCGCTTCAGCAATCGTTTGTTTCGCAGATATCATTTATTTTCCTCAATACTGTTGGCCGAGCCGTCCCGCCTGCTTAGCGATTTTGATAGCGGTCTCCGCAGTTGGATCTCCATTGGCAGCCTCTTGAGCAGTTTCTCCCAGCGTCTTGTCAGCCCATTGACCAGCCTGATTTACATTTGAGGCCGTACCTCCGCGACTGCGAATTACGTCCCGCACGTTCTCCCCAGCCCTGTTCGCCAGATTCCCCAATTTCTTGCGCGCTCCCGGGCTAAGTCCACCACCGCCACCCCCACCATTTCCCGTACTACTGGAGCACGCAACATACCCAACCGCAATTCCGCCGAGATAGCCGACGCCCGTCGATGCGCAGGGCGGATCGCCAGATCCGATTCCTCTCGATTGGGGTGGATTGGGGGGACTGGCGGCTAGCAGTTATGGGAGTAATTACCGACAGCCGTCATAGTAGTACGCCACATTCGGCGTTGCCCCCCATCCGAGTAGTTGATGCTCTTCAACCGGTTCAGATCATCGGATCTTGACTCGCAAAATGCTGCTCCAGCACTTGCATATTTGGCAATTGAAGGATCGCAACCGCCTCGCCGTAGACTTCAAGATCTTCGGCGAGCCAACTCTGCCCCGCGCGAATAACATGAAATCTTACATTAACTTCATCATCGTCGCCACTGATGATGTACGCAAGTGAATTTAGAATTCTCGTCTTTTCGGTCAATCTTGCCAATTCTTGAGCGAAAGCAAATGCTTGCTCAAGGAGAACGCAGTGATCAGTGGACGTTAATAGATCTTCCAGGTGAAGATGGTTGACAAAACACTCATAACCAGTTTCATCTTCAAATTGCTTTCTTGCGCTAGGCTGTATCAGCCTGAGTTGTGAATTGAGCAAAATGCATCCATCGCTATGGATGAGGCCCTCGTCAAGAATGTCTCTCAAAGTCGATGCTAACGAATTCTTCTTAATCTTGCATGTACGAATCCATTGAGTCATTTTGATGTTGGTTTTCATTGACCTAAGTACCTCAATCCCTTTTGAATCGCTGCTGAGACCTTGGGATCATTCAGAAGCTGGTTTACACGGTTGGGAGCACCGTCGAACTGTTGTGTTTGAGGGTTGTATAGGTATTTGCCAGTTTGGTCCTGATAATGGATTTGTCCAATTCTTTGTCCTGGATTCGGATTTTCGACATCGATCCGTCCTCCCTTGCCGTCTTTCCACAAAGTCTTTGAGGTGACTTGCGTACCGCCAGCACCACCGCCACCCCCACCATTTCCCGAACTACTGGAGCACGCAACATACCCAACCGCAATTCCGCCGAGATAGCCGACACTGCCCCCAACAGCAGCGCCTCCTGTTGCGCCCAGCGCCGCTCCGCCCAGAGCGCCCGCCACGTTTCCGAATCCAGGGATAACGGAGCCTAAAACCGCACCCGCCGTTCCGCCGCCCGCCCCGCCAAGGTACGCACCGCCGGCAGCGCCGATTCCTGCGACCGCCACGGCTGCCCCTTTACATCCTCCAAACCCTTACTTTTCTGCAGCCATGCGTTGACGCAGCCTATCTAGACATTCTTGAAGTTGCTGTACTGTGGTAGTCCATTCCGAAATCACCAATCCTTCAGAATCAATTGTCTGACGCGATCGCAATGAGTTCCATGGATGTTCAATGGAAAAGGGCTTACTAAGTTGCGAATAGATCAGAAGCTCATTCTGAACATGCACGTGGTCACCATCAACGTAGAGAGGCCACCAGACTAGGAATTCCGCTTGATCGGCGGTTAGATATGACGTAATGAGAGCTGAGTCTTTTTCGAACGCTACTCTCTCCAGGGCATTTTCCCAGTGTTGTTCATAATTCACCGAATTCCAATTAAGCAGACTGGCCACAAAGGTTTCTGAGTATTCACCGATGCATAACTTTCCGTAAACTGCATCAACGTTCGATTCAGTTTCAGAAACGTGCTCGGCAGTGAAGTAAATATCAAACATGTTAGTCAGCTCCCAATGCGTATTGATAGGTCCGTGGAATACGTTCCAATGCGTCTTCCAGCCGAATTAAACATTTTCCAAGATTGAAAGCCAGAATGACCGTCAACGTCTGGGGTTATCCATCGGTTGCCTGACTTAAAAGTAGGTTGTCCGTGTGAGTTAAAGGGTGCTCCTTTAGACTCATTAAAGCCTAGCTCGCTTGCTTTTTGACGGGCAAACTGATTCGTCCATCCATTTTTTCCTCCACCAGTTGCACCGCCGCCCCCACCATTTCCCGTACTACTGGAGCACGCAACATACCCAACCGCAATTCCGCCGAGATAGCCGACGCTGCCCCCAACAGCAGCGCCTCCTGTTGCGCCCAGCGCCGCTCCGCCCAGAGCGCCCGTCACATTCCCGAATCCAGGGATAACGGAGCCTAAAACCGCACCCGCCGTTCCGCCTCCCGCCCCGCCAAGGTACTCGCCGCCGGCAGCGCCGGTCCCCGCTCCCGCCACGGCTGCCCCTTGCACGCAGTTGGGATCGCGCGGTGCGGTCAGAAAATTACCGACATTATTAAGAGCATTCTGCACCGTCTGAACAACCGTCGGCGGCTGCCGGTAATTACTCCCATAACTGCCGGCCGCCAGTCCCCCCAATCCGCCCCAATCGAGCGGAATCGGATCGGGCGATCCCCCATTCACATCGACGCTGTCTTGACAGTTATCTCCGTTCGCATCGCACGTGGTCATGCCCGTCGGGTCCGTCGCATTCAGCGGACGGTTTCCCACATACGCATACGCATTCCAGCTTTGCGGATCCAACGGATCCGCTCCCGCCATCCCCGGATCGGCGCTGTTAAACCGTCCCTGCACCGCGTTGTAATACCGCGCCCCGAAGAAATCGAACCCCGGCCCATTCGCATCCCGCTCCTTCCCTGTGAACTTCTGCGCGATATTATCGCTGCCCGATCCCCACGGCCCGTTGCGCCCGGCCGCATTCGCCGGCACTTCTTCCCCAAACGGCAGATAATCGTGCCGCGCCATCTCTTTGCCCGCGCTGTCGGTCACCAGCCGCACCGACCCCAGGTAATCCGCGCTCAGGTAACACGTTCCGCAAATAGCGCTGGGCACCGCCGCCGCCGTATACTCCGCCGCCCGGTTCCCCATCTCGCATCGTAGACATAGACCGTGTTGTTCTGCAGCACCCGCTGCCCGCTGCCGTCATACTGATACACCGCCGTGCCGCTCGTCGACGAATCCTGCATCCCCACCTGCCGGTTCTCCGCATCGTACGTCATCGTGTCGGTGGTGTACGAAGTCAAGTTCCCCACCGCATCGTAGGACAAATTCGCATTCGCCATCCGGCCCGCGGCGATCCGGTTCGTCCCCGCATCGTACACATTGTTTTGCGGACTCACCCCCGATACCGCCAAGGCGTTTCCGGCCCCAGCATTATAATAGGGCTGAAGAAATTTCGTTACAGATTCATCCGGCTTCGTAGACTGTATACGTAACATCAACTTATGGCCTTACGTAAAGGCAATCGGTCAGGAAAGGCACTGACCGCAATCTTCAGATTACTAAGTGTTTGCTGCAGATAAGATTGATCTGACTCGAAATTAAAAGTGAGCGTCGCTTCTGGACCTGAATAATAGCTAATCCGCCCGACAACAACCGCAGTACCACGATGAGTCATCTCAATTCGGCTTTCGATTTTTCCTTCAATTGTGTCGAGGATAGCGGTCCCATGAAAATTATCTATAACGGATTTTAGAGAACTTGTGAACCGTATAAGATCTTCTGTCGCGAGAGATAAATTGACCTTTGCCTGATAGGGCCCGACAACACAATCAACTTCACACGCCAACCATTCAGGATCTGCTTCTTCTTCCCTTTGTAATCGTTCGTAACCCAATATAGAAATTATCAGTCGACCTCGATCACCGGCAATCGTTATTTGTTCCGCCATAATGTTCCGCCTATAGCTCCGGCAACTTCACCTGCAACGCCACCGGCAATCCCGCCACCGATGGTGCCGACCACGGGCGCAACAGACGTGCCGCAGGTGGCCCCTGCGCCAGCTCCGCCGACAGCACCGACTCCGCCGCCCACAAACGCTCCCACTCCGGTGCCGATTCCAGCTCCCGCAGCCGTGAATCCAGCCGCGCAGTTACCGGGCGTGGAGAACACGTTCTTTGGGGGAACGACTGTTGCTTCCGCTACCGTCAACACCTACTGTTTCAACTTCTCCCAAAAACTCAGCGGCCTAACAAAGACGATTACCTGTCCAGGCACCGGTGAAGCGGTATGCTTACCGCAGGCATTAGGACTGACGACCCCATCGGCTAAAATCTGCTTCGTCGGAAAATTCTTCAGCGCCAGCCAGGAGTAATCCGTTCCTTGCGGCTGACACAAAACATACCCGGCGTTGATCGTAACAGAGTTTTCAAATCGTACAACGGGATTGATCACACCGAACTCTCCGCATTGTTTCCAGCGGTTCTGCGTGTTTATATCGGCGTCGACGTCTGTAAGCTGTAGACGAGCAACGCCGTCCTTATCCGTCGGGATCGCAAGCGCGTCTTTCTGTTGGTCTCCTACCCAAACATTCACACAGCTATTTGCGATTGGACGTCCGCTCCGGCCATCGATCAGCTTGACCTCAATCGTTTGCGCCGACAGAGTGAACACTGAGCTAAACGTGAGCAGCAGAAGAAATCGCACCATGATAGGAACAGGCCGAGCTTGGGCTATTGAGGACATGGTTTGTACCCTCCGAGACCGCTCATGTCTTGCAGCAAATGGGTTAACAATCCGATAGGGTTATACGGTAGGGCCGAATCGAGATGGGCCGTGAATTGACTAGCGTTAAACGGCAACGTTAACGAGCTGTCCGCTCCGCCAGGTCCGGGAGGAATATGCAGTGTAGCCCCTGCACCCAGGACATAAGTTGCGGGGTTAACCGGATAGCGGCCGACAGCAACTTTCGTCGGCTGATCTGCAACGGGAACCGCAATATTCAAGTTCAACGTGCCTTGTCCGGCGGGAGCGCCTGTTGAAAACTGGAACTGCCGGGTGACATTGGTACTCGTAAAGTCGGTCTCGAATCTAGTGTTTATCGCATTTAAGATCGCGGACTCACAGGCTGCCAGTGGCGGGTTCCCGTTCTTTGTCGGACCCAACTGTTGATTTGTCCAGGAATTCGTATTTTGCACCGTCTGAACAACCGTCGGCGGCTGCCGGTAATTACTCCCATAACTGCTGGCCGCCAGTCCCCCCAATCCGCCCCAATCGAGCGGAATCGGATCGGGCGATCCCCCATTCACATCGACGCTGTCTTGACAGTTATCTCCGTTCGCATCGCACGTGGTCATGCCCGTCGGGTCCGTCGCATTCAGCGGACGGTTTCCCACATACGCATACGCATTCCAGCTTTGCGGATCCAGCGGATCCGCTCCCGCCATCCCCGGATCGGCGCTGTTAAACCGCCCCTGCACCGCGTTGTAATACCGCGCCCCGAAGAAATCGAACCCCGGCCCATTCGCATCCCGTTCTTTCCCCGTGAACTTCTGCGCGATATTATCGCTGCCCGGCCCCCAAGGCCCGTTACGCCCGGCCGCATTCGCCGGCACCTCCTCCCCAAACGGAAGATAATCGTGCCGCGCCATCTCTTTGCCCGTGCCGTCGGTCACCAGCCGCACCGACCCCAGGTAATCCGCGCTCAGGTAACACGTTCCGCACGGAGCGCTGGGCACCGCCGTCGCCGTATACTCCGCCGCCCGGTTCCCCAGCGCATCGTAGACATAGACCGTGTTGTTCTGCAGCACCCGCTGCCCGCTGCCGTCATACTGATACACCGCCGTGCCGCTCGTCGACGAATCCTGCATCCCCACCTGCCGGTTCTCCGCATCGTACGTCATCGTGTCGGTGGTGTACGAAGTCAAATTTCCCGCCGCGTCGTAGGACAGATTCGCATTCGCCATCCGGCCCGCCGCGATCCGGTTCGTCGCCGCATCGTACACATTGTCTTGCGGACTCACCCCCGATACCGCCAACGCGTTTCCGATTCCGCCGTTCACCCACCGGTTCCCGAACTGATCGTAGTTGTACCCCCGGCTCCAACCGCCTCCATCCGCCGCCCCGATCAGCCGGTTTAGATTGTCGTATTGGAAACTCTGCGGAAACACCGCCAGCGCCGACGACGGCCCCGGTCCCCCCGCGTACACCGTCAGGTCCTGCACCGTCCCGTTATTCTTGGTCGTGCCCCAATCGATCGGGTTCTCCAAAAATAAAAACCGGTTTCCATCGTCCCCCAGCGCATCCCACAACCCGCTCACCTGCAACTGCGCATTGTAGGTATACGTCCGCCACAACTGGTTCCCGTACTCCACCTTGTACAATCCGCCGTGCGGCTGATAATAGGCGTTCATCACATAACTCCTCGCCTGCCCAGCCGCCGTACCGGTCAACACCCTAACCCGGTTCGCCGCGTCATAACCGGTGCTGATCGTCCGCCCCGACGGATACGTCTCCGATGTCAGTCCTCCCGCCAGATTATACGTGTACAACATCGTGTACGGAGTGGCATTCGTGTTCTGGTAACTCTGCCCCGGCCGCCCCAGCGCGTCGAAGTTCCCGTAGCTGGTCAGCGACTGCCCGAATGCTTCCACCTTGCTCAAATGCCCCACCGAGTTCGCTCCGCCCTGGTCATAGGTGTACTGCACCCGCGGCGTCGCCGCCACCGGAGCCGCCGTGCCCCCGCACCCCGCTGCCGCCGTCACGCTCCCGTACGTCTTCCCCACCACCCGATGAAGCGCGTCGTACCGATACGTGACTGTTTAGTTACTCCAATAGCCGTATATTGTAATTCCAAAGGCTAAGCAATAAAGAATCCCTAGCAGAATCCAAGCTCCTTTATTCATCCAGATTTTTGTTCCCGTAGTGGGCCTGCCACTTTGCGCAATATTCGCCCAACCTCTGCTCATTAGCCACCACAAAAACGTCAAGACGGGCGGCCCCACAAGATCAAGGCCGATTTGTTGGAGAAGCGGCAATGCATTCGCATGATTCATATAAAACTATTCCTCAGTGGACAACTCCTGCAGCACAGCCAAATAGACCCGCACCGTAAGAGATCGCGTCATAGCCAAATTTGGCTGCACCGAACCCCGTTGCAAATTCTCCGGCTTCTAAGCCAAGCCAGCCTAACTTTGTCACTCCATTCAGTGTTTGTATACTCCGGCCCGCTCCAGTGGCTATTGAGAATCCGCGGGAGACAAGTGCGGTCGTTGCCACATCCACAGGACCAGCGGCCCAGGGAGTCCCTTCAATGCTCTTGCCGAAAGCGGCTCCGAAGCCCTGTGTTGGACCGGCAGCAATTCCCTGGCCCATGTTGTAGAACACGTTGTGACCACCTGCTTCGCCACTTCCAAAACTTTGAACCAAGTCCGTAACTCCACTGAATGCATTTCCGCCTAGCGCATTCGTGATGAACTCACCTGCCCCACTCGTCCCGATTCCGAATCGTTGCAAAGCTCCCGCAATACTATACTTGCCAGCAAACTCGGATGCACAAGCGAAGAGGTTCTGGTGTCTTGCCGGAGCAGACAGAAGCGACTGCACCGGCGCTGGCTCCGTATGTGTAATCGAGAAAGTAGGAGTACTCCCGCCGCCGCTGCTATTCCGGCCGCCACCCCCGCCCCCGAGACCGCCGAAGACCAGCCCGCCGCTGAATCCGACATCGGACGAGCTCACATCGGGAACGCCGTAGCCGGTGACCGAAAAATCGATCTGGGTTCCACCGCCGCCCCCTCCGCCAAACCCAAATAAATGTCCGATGTCGCCCAGGATACTCGCCAAAAACAGGCCGTTCGGGTCCACATTCGCCAGCGGATTGTTGGCTACATAACTATACCCATTCCAGCTCTGCGGATTATACAGATCCGCCCCGGCATTCTCCGGATCCGGACTGGTAAACCGTCCCAGCGCCCCGGCATAATACCGCGCCCCGAAGTAATCCAATCCCGTTTCCCCGCGCTCCTGCCCCGTGAACTTCTGCTGAATGTTATCGTTGCCCGGCCCCCAGCGCCCATCCCGCCCCACCAGGTTGGCCGGCACTTCGTCCCCAAACGGCAGATAGTCATGCAACGCCATCACCTGCCCGCCGGCATCGGTAATCAAACGCGGGCTCCCCAAATGATCCACGCTTAAATAACACGTCCGGCACGGCGCCGTCCCGGTGCTCTGGTTCGGCGAGTCCTCGGCGATCATCTGCCCCAGCGCGTCATACACATAAATGCTCGCCGCCACCCCGTTCACCAGCTTCTCGATCCGCCGTCCCTCCCCGTCGTAGTAGTACGTCAGTTGCGCTCCCCCCAGCGTCGGCGATTCGGTGATCTGCGCTACCCGGTTCTCCCCGTCATACTCCAGCCCATTCCCGCCCACCGCAAGCTGGTTCCCCGCCGCGTCGTAGCTTCCTCCGCTCACCTGGTTCGCTCCCGTGAAGGACTGCGGCGCTTGGTTCGCCGAAAGCCCTTCCGCGTCCTTCACCGCCCGGTTGCCGAACTGGTCGTAGTGAAAGCTCCGCGACCAGCCTCCGAGCGGACTAAGCAATTCACACAGCGATAAATCCATCTGTCCAATGATCGACTCCTAATTTGTATTCAGAAATCTCAAACCCTTCTGGGGTCTCATTAAAGCCAGATTTGAATTTTAAGCGTTCAATCGCCGCTTTCGCGTCGTCCTCAGTTCGGTAAACTCCGATTAACTTCTCGTCATCATGATCGTTTACTTCAACTTGATGTACATGCCAGAGCACGAAAACTGAATTCATGCATCCTCCTCTATTCAAATCCTCTATCTCCCCATTTTTGGACCTTGTTAAACTCCGATCCTGGCCCCCTTGGGTAATTACCAGGCCCATATTTTTCATCAAGAAGTCGCTCTGCGAATTTCTTCCCCGATTCTCCTGTATACGGTCGCTGCCCTTTGGCCCAACTAGGAGCATCCCTCGCTGCTTCTTTGCCAGAAAGACCTGATTTCGGCTTTTTGTAATTTCCTCCACCAGTATTTCCATTGCTACTGGCGCAGACGACATTTCCAATAGCGGCCCCTAATTTCGCACCATAATAGGTACCGAGTGAAGCACCGGTCCCGCCACCGATTCTGCCGCCAAGTACTGCGCCTCCTACTGTCCCGCCCAACGGCTCGACAGCCGTACCGAGGCTGGCTCCGAGTGTGCTCCCCACGCCGATACCGGCGACGCCGCCCACCCCTGTACCGATACCCGCTCCCGCCGCTCCATACCCGGCGACACAGTTATTAAAATTGTTTGGATTGACGAAAACCAGCGACTGCACCGGGGCTGGCTCCGTATGCGTAATCGAAAAGGTAGGAGTGCTACTACCGCCACCGCCGCTATTCCGGCCGCCTCCCCCGCCCCCGCCGCCAAAGACAAGCCCGCCGCCAAACCAGACACCGGACAAGCTTGCATCGGGAACGCCATAGCCGGTAACCGAGAAATCGATCTGGGTTCCACCGCCGCCCCCGCCAAACCCAAAGAAACTGCCGAGGTCCCCCAGGATACTCTGCAAAAACAGGCCGCTCGGATCCACATTCGCCAGCGGATCGTTCCCCGCATAGCTATACCCATTCCAGCTCTGCGGATTGTACAGATCCGCTCCCGCATTCTCCGGATCCGGACTGGTAAACCGCCCCAACGCCCCGGCATAATACCGCGCCCCAAAGTAATCCAGCCCCGTTTCCCCGCGCTCCTGCCCCGTGAACTTCTGCTGAATGTTATCGTTGCCCGGCCCCCAGCGCCCATCCCGCCCCACCAGGTTGGCCGGCACTTCGTCCCCAAACGGCAGATAGTCATGCAACGCCATCACGTGCCCGCTGGCATCCGTGATCAAGCGCGGACTCCCCAAATGATCCACGCTTAAATAACACGTCCGGCACGGCGCCGTCCCGGTGCTCTGGTTCGGCGAATCCTCCGCGATCATCTGCCCCAGCGCGTCATACACATAAACGCTTGCCGGAACGCCATTCACCAGCTTCTCGATCCGCCGCCCTTCCCCGTCGTAGTAGTACGTCAGTTGCGCTCCGCCCGGCGGCTCGGTGATCTGCGACACCCGGTTCTCCCCGTCATACTCCAGCCCATTCCCGCCCACCGCCAACTGGTTCCCCGCCGCGTCATAACTTCCTCCGCTCACTTGGTTCGCCCCCGTGAACGACTGCGGCGCCTGGTTGGCCGAAAGCCCCACCGGGTTCGTCACTGCCCGGTTGCCGAACTGGTCGTAGCTGTAGCCACGGCTCCAGCCCCCCGTGTCCGTCACCGACTGCAGCCGCTTCACGCCGTCATAGGCGAACGTTTGCTGAAAGGAGAAGAGCGCCGACGACGGCCCCGGTCCCCCTGCATACAGCGTCAAATTCCGCACCGTCCCGTTATTGTCCGTCCCGCCCCACCCGATCGGATTCTCCAAAAACAGAAACTGGCTCGGCATATCCTGCAACGCATCCCACAACCCGCTGACCTGCAATCGCTGATTGTACGTATACGTCCGCCACAACTGATTCCCATATTCCATCTTGAACGGCCCGCCGTGCGGCTGATAGCTCACGCTCGCGACGTAACTGGTGGGCTGGCCGTTCAGCACGCCCCCCATCTGCGTCACCCGGTTCGCCGCGTCATAACCGGTGCTGATCGTCCGCCCCGACGGATACGTCTCCGATGTCAGTCCTCCCGCCAGGTTATACGTGTACAGCATCGTGTACGGAGTGGCATTCGTGTTCTGGTAACTCTGCCCCGGCCGCCCCAGCGCGTCGAAGTTCCCGTAGCTGGTCAAGGACTGACCGAACGCTTCCACCTTGCTCAAATGCCCCACCGAGTTCGCCCCGCCCTGGTCATAGGTGTACTGCACCCGCGGAGCCGCCGCCACCGGAGCCGCCGTAGCAATCTGCTGGAATTCAGGATAGACTGACGAGTTCGATGCGTTTTGCCGTGAATTTTGGAATAGAGTGACTGGCCCTTATTTTCCGTTATTGCCTCATCTCCCACAAAGTCAGACGTATGATTTGAACGGCAACCGAGACTGTAGCCAAAATGCTACACGGAATAGCAATATCAAAAAACCACGCCATCATAAATGCAACAACTCCCTCGTGACTGTCAAGATACGGCCATAAAGTTGCCGCTGCATCCGCCCCAAAAAATGGCAACCATCCGATTCCTAGCAAAACCGGAATCCACCATGCACTCGTTGGATAAGGGAACGACTTGCGGTTCGGCTTGAGTGAGGGCATATTTATTGGACCTGAAGTTAATTAGAAGAACCATCACGCGGCTACTGCACCCGCATGGGCTGTCCCTGCGGTCCGCCAGTCGGAAAAAAGCTTCCGCCGATAAAATTTCCCTCAGAGCCGTAGGACGGTTCAAAGACATAACCGCCTCCGGCACCTCCCGCTCCACCGCCGCCGCCTGACCCGTAATGGATCGTCGAGGTGGCCGTGCCCTTATTGACCGTAATGTTTGTGGGCGTGATGACACCGGGCGTCCCGCAAGGTAGTCCCGATTTGTTCTTGAGGAACTGATCGAATCTGCCGAGCACACAGGCCGCATCATGACCACAACCGGTAGCTTGGAAAAAGTCATATGATCCCTGGGGAGGACGGGCGGAAGGAACAAGATCGTCGAGACCTCCTCCCGTGATATAGCTCGTCGAACCATTGCCCGTTGGCAACTCGCCTATAGGATTGCCGCCCGGAATCATATAAGTGATGTTCCCGATACGCGCTAATTCATCGGGACCTAGTTGATTCAGCGCAAGCCTCGTCGTTTGTGTACCGCCGCTAATGGTAAACAGATTGACGGATGCACCGTCCGGTGTCTGGGAAATAGCTGCTCGAATCCCAAGCACTAGGCCGGAAACATCTCCTCCATTGCTTGCCGCTTGAACAATTCCCGTAGCACGGCCAGAATTGGCATATGGAAACACGGCTATCTTATTAGCAGCAAACCGATCAACTACCGATGATTTGTGCGGATACATCGTGATTCCGGCCGCGAGAACATCGCAGGTTCCAGTCGGATCCACATTGTCCAGCGGATCGTTCCCCACATAGCTATACCCATTCCAGCTCTGCGGATTGTACAGATCCGCTCCCGCATTCCCCGGATCCGGGCTGGTAAACCGTCCCAGCGCCCCGGCATAATACCGCGCCCCAAAGTAATCCAGCCCCGTTTCCCCGCGCTCCTGCCCCGTGAACTTCTGCTGAATGTTATCGTTGCCCGGCCCCCAGCGCCCGTCCCGCCCCACCAGGTTGGCCGGCACTTCGTCCCCAAACGGCAGGTAATCATGCAACGCCATCACGTGCCCATTCGCATCCGTGATCAAACGCGGGCTCCCCAAATGATCCACACTTAAATAACATGTCCGGCACGGCGCCGTCCCGGTGCTCTGATTCGGCGAGTCCTCGGCGATCATCTGCCCCAGCGCGTCATACACATACACGCTCGCCGCCACACCGTTCACCAGCTTCTCGATCCGCCGCCCCTCCCCGTCGTAGTAGTACGTCAGTTGCGCTCCGCCCGGCGGCTCGACGATCTGCGCTACCCGGTTCTCCCCGTCATACAGCAACCCGTTCCCGCCCACCGCCAACTGGTTCCCCGCCGCGTCATAACTTCCTCCGCTCACTTGGTTCGCTCCCGTGAAGGACTGCGGCGCCTGGTTCGCCGAAAGCCCCACCGCGTTCGCCACCGCCCGGTTCCCGAACTGGTCGTAGCTGTAGACACGGCTCCAGCCCCCCGTGTCCGTCGCCGACTGCAGCCGGTTTACCCCATCGTAAGTGAACTTTTGCTGAAAGGAAAAGAGCGCCGACGACGGCCCCGGTCCCCCTGCATACAGCGTCAAATTCCGCACCGTCCCGTTATTGTCCGTCCCGCCCCACCCGATCGGATTCTCCAAAAACAGAAACTGGCTCGGCATATCCTGCAACGCATCCCACAACCCGCTGACCTGCAATCGCTGATTGTACGTATACGTCCGCCACAACTGATTCCCATATTCCATCTTGAACGGCCCGCCGTGCGGCTGATAGCTCACGCTCGCGACGTAACTGGTGGGCTGGCCGTTCAGCACGCCCCCCATCTGCGTCACCCGGTTCGCCGCGTCATAACCGGTGCTGATCGTCCGCCCCGACGGATACGTCTCCGATGTCAGTCCTCCCGCCAGGTTATACGTGTACAACATCGTGTACGGAGTGGCATTCGTGTTCTGGTAACTCTGCCCCGGCCGTCCCAGCGCGTCGAAGTTCCCGTAGCTGGTCAGCGACTGCCCGAACGCTTCCACCTTGCTCAAATGCCCCACCGAGTTCGCTCCGCCCTGGTCATAGGTGTACTGCACCCGCGGCGTCGCCGCCACCGGAGCCGCCGTGCCCCCGCACCCCGCTGCCGCCGTCACGCTCCCGTACGTCTTCCCCACCACCCGATGGAGCGCGTCATATTGATACGTCACTTGGCTCCCCCGCGCATCCGTCTGCGTCTGCAGCTTGCCCTCGTAGTCGTAGCTGTAGCTGGTCGTGCAACTCTCCGGATTCGTGGCTGTCAGCACATGCCCCAGCGAATCGTACGTGAACGTACGCACTTGGCACCCCGGCCCCGGACATGCGCCTTGGCTCACCGATACGACATCGTCCAGCTCATCGTAGCCATAACTGGTCACATAGTTCAGTCCCCCGCTTCCGGTATCCTCGGCCACCGACGTCAACCGGCCCTGCGCATCATAGCTGTACGTCTTATTCTTGCCCGCCGCATCGGTCACGCTGGTCTGATTCCCCGAATAAGCAGTAGCGGTCACCGATCCATCCTGCGCCGTCACCTGCCTCACCCGCCCCAGCGTGTCATAAACGGTCGCCGTCGCATACCCGAGCCCATCATTGGGCCTTGACGGATTGGTCACCGACGCTACTTCGCCCAATGCGTTGTAGTATGTGTGTACCTCGATCTGCGAGGAGTCCTCATATTGCACACTATCGGTCAACCGACCCAATCCGTCGTAGATCTGCGCCGAAGCGATCTTATGGTCATTGAGTTGATTTTGATCTTCCGTAGTGCTCACCTGATTGAAATTTGGATAGCTGTAATTGGTCTGGCCTTCCACATTGCCGCCGTTGCCCTGCGCTTCCCAGATCTGTGTCAGCCGGTCTAAAAGATTGTCGTATGCGTAGGCCGTGGAAACCCCATTCAGGTCCTTTGCCGATGTGATGTTCCCCGTACTGAAATCGTACGCCGCTGACGTGCTTTGCCCCAGCGCATTCGTCGTTCCCAGCAAAAACGCATAGGTGGTAGTTTGCGGGTCCGAATAATTGTAAGTGCTGGTGTGGAACATTGGATCGACTTGAGAGAGTTGGTTGCCGGCAATATCGTATGTAAACTGCGTAGGAATCGAGCCGCCCCCTGTATTGACGTAGACCAACTGGGTCGTGACATTCCCCCGCACATTGAATCCCGTCCCGTAATTAGCGTCATGCTCCGTTATTCCAGGCGCATCCTGCGGTGCGGTTTCATCGTAGTGCCAAACCGTCTGCGCAATCTGATTTCCATTAGCGTCCACGACCGTGGAAAAAAAGGGTAGCTTCACCAGATTGATCGACGGCGCTGCGTAAGCTCCATACGTAGCCCATATATATGCGGTCTGGACGTCGCGCAAGAACTTTCCCGGAGCTCCCGCGCCCCAATCATATTGCTTCTGATCCGTGATGTTGTTGTACCGATCGTAGGTAAAGCTGACCTGCGATTGCTGATTCGTGTCGTCGAGGATGGTGGTTTGGCTCGCAAGCTGCGGGCTGTTCATACAGCCGGATTGCGCCACATAATTGTTCTTTACCGTCCGCAAAGGGTTCGGAGCGCCCCAGTCGGTCTGCGTCTCCAATCCCTCATTCCACGCGTTACAACCAGTTCCCGTCAATTGAAGAGCATCCAACGGCGAGCCATTCATCGTGTGCGTCGTTTGCGCTTGCACGATACCGGCTGGATCGGACACGGTCTGCTTATCTACCGTGGCCGAGCCGGGATAGGACACGGTAAAATGCGTCTTGGAGGTCCAGGTGGAACCGCCCGCGGCATACTCCCGGCGCTCCTGCAAACGGCGGTAAATCATCACTGGATTAGCGTCCATGGGAGATCCTTCGAATCCGTCGCCGTTGCCGTTGTGGCCATCACCGTAGTCATATTCGACCGCGCCGCTGGTAGGAAGATCTACTCGTGCCAATTCTCCGAAGCTGTTGTATTGGAAAGTAAATTGACGGTTATCGGGAAATTGAATAGAACTCGCCAGGAGTGGATCAAAATTGTAGGTGACCTGAGATTCCTGTGGAAAGAGCTGTCCCAGTGGAGAAATGGCGTATCCCGACCGGAGCAGACCAGCCGAGAGATTCTTGAGCATGATTAGAATATTCCTGTATCTCCCGCCCGTTCCTGCATACGTTATGTCGGTGCAGCCGCCGCACGAAGACTCGTTATAGTTAATTGATGTAACACGGCCTAGCGTATCAATGATCGTGGTGGGGGCTTGGACCGTGAGGTCCCAGTCTGCATTGACTAAAGGACCGTTCGTATAATACAGCCTAATTTTGTTTCCGTTGCGATCTCGAATCCAGGTTACCTGCGAATTGTCTATACGATAAGTGGTGCCGTTAGGAAACTGTAGATTGCCGCTAATCTTCGCGGCGCCATGCCCTACGCTGATCGGATTCATCTCTAACACCGAACTATCGGCAGTAAACTGCAGCATACTCCCATCCACGCTGTGAAAGGCCGTACCCCGTTGCGCGTTCCAGCTATTGGGCGATGTGCTGCAGGCATTTGGGACGGTGAAAGTTGCCCCGTTTGTCGCTTGATCCGTCAAATTGATTTCGGTGCCATTTCCGGTTACGAAAATGAGTGTAGTCAATGTTGATCCGATGGCCGATCCCGAACTGCCGCAACTGGTGTAACTCGCGCCGGTCCTGGCGTAAAGAGCACCTGCGGCTCCAAGATATTGCGCATTGGGAGACGGCGTCGGATATGTGCCCGGATATGGATCGATGGGAATAATGGGGGACGAGCCGCCTACTCTCTTTTGCGCTTCCCATGTTTGCTGAAAGTTCCACACCAGATCGACGCCTGCCTCGCCCCGTCCTCCCACGTGATAGAGCGGAAGCGCCGCGCTTAGTCCTCCACTGAATGGGTTGTAATGCTCAAATCCCGACAGGGCAGAAGCTCCCGGCGGCGTCCCTGGGGCCGCGCCCGCGGGCGTCGCCCCGTCGAATACGCTGATGTTCTGCGCAGAACCGGCGCGCCCTAAAGCGAGGCAGTATAAACAGGTCAACAAAAATGCGACTCCCTGCTGGCGACACCATAATGAAATCCTTAACGTGCTTACGATGAAGCATGACTTAATGGAAAACTGTCTACGTTCCGGCATTTTATTTATCGTTTCAGAAATAACTGATAACCCATCTACTTACCCCGGCAATAATGAGGCATATAAAGATTTATAAGTTGTTTCTTGCTCTACTCTATGTCTAATCGTCTTGATCGTGACAAAGCTGTTACGGGAGTGTCAATAACCCATTCTTTTTTGTCCGGACTAAGAGCTTCGGAGCGGCGCCTCCTTAATCCATTCGACAAAATAGGGCAATTGACGATCTGGTAATAAGCATGAAATTCTATTCGTAGCCTTGAATCTTTGAAGACTACTCGTATCTATATGAATGCCTGTTTAAGAGAGATGTTGCCGATTAAAAACGTATTCGTGTCAGTGCGTTTCACAGCTATTGTTTTTCTTGTGTCCGCACTTCATCTATCGGTACTAAGTGCGAATGCTTCATCGCTCGCCAAGGAATATATCTACCTGAACGGGCGAGTCATTGCGATCGAAAATAGCACCTTCAGTGCTAGTCCCGGATTACCCAACCCCCCGCCGCCCACTCCGCCGGTCGTCGTTATTGAATCCCCCGCGCCTTCGGCCGCGTTTGCGGCCGGAACCGTTACTATCAGCGGCTATGTGCTCGATTCCAGTAATGCCGTCTCGGAGATCACGGCGTCCATCGGGGGTGTTCCGGCGCAGGCCGCCACATTCGTAAGCCGTCCGGACATCTGTTCTGCCCATCCAGGTATACAAGGATGCCCGAACGTCGGTTGGACGGTGACGCTCAACACTGCTTCGTTGGCCATGCAAAACTATACGATCACTGTTAACGCTAGCGACGGCCATCTAAACGGTACCGCATCGCTACCCTTTTCCATTGTTAATCCCACGCGAGTGCACATCGACGTTCCCAATTCGCAGAGTCCAAGCTTTCTCAGCCTCGCGACGTTTAGCGGCTGGGCGCTCAGTGATTCCTCGGCCATCGCGAGCGTCACTGTTTCGGTCGACAACCCTCTACCTCAAGCGGCGGCGACCTACGGCGCCAGCTCTTATGCATGCAACGATTATCCGGGCCGTACTGGCTGTCCCAATGTCGGATGGACATACAACGTAAACACCGCCGCACTGTCGAACGGAACCCATACATTTTACGTAAAAGCAACGTCTACCACAAATTCACAGGCGACTGCCTCGATCCCGTTTTCCGTCTTCAACGGCACATATCCCGAAACGACGAACTCCCTAGGATCGGCAACGCTGTTTGCATCTCCGAATCCGATGCAGGCGAACTCTAGCGGTTACGGAACGACTACTCTGCAGTACAACGGCAGTCCGTCCAATCAGAACGAGATACGGGTGGGAAGTCCCGATGGACCGCTCCTGACGTCCGGAACGGCAAGTGCCGGCTCTGGAACAACGGGTGCTTGGGTGACCAACGGCATGACGTTCTTTTTACAAGATGTCGGCAGCAGCATGCCGTTGACGATCAATCACACAATGGCTACTCTTTCGGCTAATGTGCAGGCGAATGGGGTGTCTTTAACCGCCGATCGTAATCCCTTGATCGTCACCGACGGTTCAGGCTACGGCATTTTGACGCTGTCGTATTCGGCTCCCGGTGTGACGAATACCACCGTGACCGTCGGACCGAATTATACGAAATTTTGCGGAGGAGGCACGTCGGGCACATGTCAACCGACCGGCAAGTGGGTGAGCAACGGCATGGAATTCTTCTTGCACAACACGCCTAACGGAGCCACCCCGAATTCCTCCAATGTGATCGCAAATTTCACCGCAACCGTGCTCGACCTCGGAGCTCCCGGATTTGTCCTGAGTTCCTTGCCGAGAGTTGTCTCCGTCGGGGCACGCCCATCCTTCCCCACATTGGAACTGGATTCTGAAAACGGCTTTTCGAGTCCCGTTGCCTTGAGCTCCACTGGAGTGCCGGCAGGCGCTTCCGTAGCGTTTTACCAGAACAATCTAGTACCTTCCACGCAGATCATCATGACCGTGACGGCGCCGCTCTCCACGCCCTGGTCTTACGTTACCCTCACGGGACAATCTGGAACCATGCAGCACAACGACGTGTTGGAAATTCAAAACCTACCGCCTCAAATCACCGGATATAACACCGGCAGCTACGGTGGAGGCAATGCCACCATTACCGTAAACGCCACCGACGCCGAAGCCGATCTCTCCTATGTCCAGATCAATATCGCGGGGTCGGACAATCAAGGTACTTGCGCGGCAACTGTCTCGTTCACGGCCGGTCCCTCAATGCTGCCGAATGTGAACGCCAACGGAGCCTGCTCCGTTGTGTCCACTGCGCCGGCCGGTGGAAACGGGAGCTCCGGTTCGTTTACTATTACCTTCCATTTCGATTCCACTCGCTTCTACGGATCGAAGAATGTATCCGGCTTTGTTGTCGAGCAGTCTGGAGTGAATACCTCGGAACCGATTGGCGGTATCGACATTCCGCAGAACCAATAAAAACTATGCGACTTACTACTCTTTTGCTCTGTCTTTTTTACTCACTGCCCGCGTTTTCCCAAGGCGGTCCGAATGATGCAGCCGCCATTGTCTCTGGTCTTGTTTCCCTTACCGATGGAACCACAGCTCCTTCCGGGATTGTCTCTTTCTACCGCGTCGAACCGCCGCCGGCCGTGGGTGCTCCACAGGCTGTACAACATGCGCCGGTACGCCCCTACGGCAGCTTTACCGTACACTTAACACCAGGAACTTACCGTGTTTGTACACAGGTGTGGGAAGTCGCCGGCTTGGACCCTTGCTTGTGGTCCGACCCCGCTCCCACGGTGACGGTCGGGGCCGATACGAGAACCCTAACTTTCCCGATTACCCTTGCCGCTGGAAAGTTCGTGCGCTTACGTGTTGATGACTCATCGAAACAGCTTCTTGCGTCCCCGAAAGTGCATGTGGACAGTGATCTTCGTTTCGGCGTTATGACATCCTCGGGATTTGTGCGTCCCGCGACTATCGAGTCCAGCGATTCCTCCGGCATTGTCTACCGTGGAATCCTGCCTTTGGATAACTCTGCTCCACTCCTGCTTCATCATCACAAGATCGCCTTGGCGGACGCCCAGGGACAAACCTTCTCGGACACGGAGTGGTCGGATATCAGCAATTCGTACTCCCCCCAGGTTCTCACGAAACAAGTGTTGAGCCCGAAGGGGAACACGGGCAAGAAGAATCCGGATATTACCTTGTCCGTCACGGGACTGTTGTCGGAGTAAATACTATTATTCGCCCGGTTCCAAAGTAGCGAGTCACAGAGGTCAAGAAAAAAGATTATCTCAGCATTGGGAATGATTTAGCTCTCGTTTCTTTAGGATAGATGGCGGTCTCCGATCGTCTTTTGTGCTACGCTCTCCCCCAAAGGCAGGAACGGCCCAAGGTCATTCCTGCCTTATCCATTTCCGGAGCATTCATCACCATGGCCCCACGCGAAACCCGCAAACAACGCCGCGAAGCCGAGCGAAAGGCACGCAAGCTCGCAAATCGCACAGGATATATGGTGGCCGATAGTCCTTCAGGGCAGGTGCGCGGTGGAGAAAGCCCGCAAGAGCTTACAGCTTCGCCCTCATCCCCCACACCGGAACCACAACCCCACCCCGCCACCGCCGCCTACTTCGCCGAGATGCGCGCCAAAGCCGACCGGGAACTCGAAGACGAGTTCGGCGCCGACTTCATCGCCTACTCCCGCGAAGTGAGCGATCGCATCGCCACCCGCGCCGGCCTCAACGGTCCCGCCCGCAACCGGACCGAAGGAGACAGACCGGAACGGCTTCTAGTGACGAATACTGCTTCTGAAAACCCTATGGGTCAAGATGGCTCACGGAACGCACTCTCTCCGGCCAGCCCTAGGGGCCAAGTGAACCGGGAAAATTCGCGGCACTCCACCGGCCCCCGCACCCCCGAAGGCAAATTGGCTTCGTCTCGCAATTCCACCAAGCACGGACTAGCCTCCGGCGTTCCCGTCATCCCCGGCGAGGATCCCGCCGAATTCGAAACCCTCCGCAATTCCCTCCTGCGCGAACACCAACCCGCCGACGCCACCGAACAAATCCTCATCGACCAGCTCGCCCAGTCCTATTGGCTCCTGCAACGCGCCATCCGCTTCCAAAACGACTGCTTCACTCCACAGGGTGTCGACGAAAAATGCCTCGCCCTGTTCATTCGCTACGGCTCCACGCACGAACGCGCCTTCCACAAGGCCCTGAACACACTGCTGCGCCTCAAAAGGGACCGCCGGAAAACACAGCCCGCTCCCCGCCAAACGCAAATCACTCTTCCTGATGGCTTCGTTTCGCAAAAGCAAGGTCCGCCCCCACCCGAGCCGTCCACGTCCGGCTTCGTTTCGCAAATTGACGGCTCTCTTGAACCCTCTTCGGCTCATTTTTCAGAAATCAGCGCCCGAAAATCTCCTGGCAACGCAGAAAAACTCCCGGACGCCGCCTAACGATCACAACAATCATCAAAAATCTCATCTCGAATACGCTCAACCACATAACGCCGGCGCCGCGGGTGCGCGTTAGCCGCTCTTGATAGCAAATAAGGACATGTCTGACCCTCTACCTCCTCCCCGCCGCCCCGAAAGGCCCTCCCGTGATTTCAACCCACGCAAGGAACTGCGGATCGATCCGGCTGCCGAGGTCCTCAACGGCCGAACATCGCTGAACTCCGCTCTGGACCTGCTACCACCCGATCGACTGCCCCTGCCTCTCGGCAACTATCTCCGTCCGCACGAAAACCTTGACCCGGTGCTCCGCCATCATCTCCGGCGCTAGGCCGCGTCGAGCGCTGGAGCACCCATTTCACACGCCGCGCCTGCCATTTGACATAATTGTCCCGTCTCATCAAAACACCTCTATGACTCCCCGCATCCCCCGCCGCCATTTCTTGCAGTCCACTGGTTTATCGTTGGCAGCTCTTGCCGCTTCGAAGCCGATCGCTCTGGAAGCCCAGGCCTTCAATTCCGCAAAGCCGTCCTCGGAAGCAGATCGCATCCGCTTCGGCATCATCGGCGTCGGCATGGAAGGCTCTGGCCTGCTCGAGAATGCTATTGCTCTGCCGGGAGTTGAGTGCGTCGGTGCCGCCGACCTTTACGATGGCCGTCACACGCTCGCCAAGCAAATCACCGGAAACCCGAATCTCTTCACTACTCGCAACTACCACGAATTACTGAATCGCAAGGATGTCGATTGCATCCTGGCCGCCGTTCCTGACTTTTGGCATAAACGCGTCGTAGTCGACGCCTGCAACGCGGGCAAAGACATCTACTGCGAGAAGCCCATGTCGCATACCGCACCCGAGGGCTTCGAGATGACGGAAGCGGCGGAGAAGAACAATCGAATCGTGCAAATCGGGGCGCAGCGGGTCAGTTCCTCCCTCTGCGCGAAGGCCCGTGAACTGTATGCGGCAGGAACCATCGGCGACATCGAGATGGTCGAATTAACGTTCGGCCGCAACAGTCCCAACGGAGCTTGGGAATACCCACCCCCTTTCGATCTCTCTCTGGCGAACCTCGATTGGGATACCTGGCTGAACAACACGCCGAAGATTCCGCTGAATCCCGATCGGTTCGCGCGCTGGCGTTGTTGGAAGGAATACGGAACAGGCGTCGGCGGCGATCTCATGGTGCATCTCATTAGCGGCATGCTCTATACATTGGGATGGAACGAAGCACCGCGATCCGCGTCCGCGCTGGGAGGCATCTTCCGCTGGAAAGACGGCCGCAACATGCCCGACTTCCATGCGGTCTTGTTCGACTATCACGGCATACCCGTCTACGTCCGCTTAGATCTTGGCTCGGAGACGCCGGAGATCGCGCGGTTCATGGGTCCGAAGGGAGTAATGGAAGCTCAATCAAAAAGCCTGCTCGTCTACCCGCAAACCGGCGAAGATACTGAGCCGAGCTACTACTCCAGCAGCTTCCCGGCGCAAATGCGCGCCGAATACGTGAAGCAATGGCACGACCAGCATCCACGGCAATTGGGCCATGAACCATTAGCGGAGAACATGGCTTACGAGGGACCGGATTGGGACGACTTGAAGCCGCATTTGTGGAACTTCTTCCAAGCAACAAAGACCCGCAAACAGGTTGTGGAGAACGGCGTATTCGGTAATCACGCCGCGCTCGCCTGTCACATGGCAAATGAGTCTTACTTCCAAAAGAAGCAGGTCTTCTGGAACGAGCAGACCCGCAGCATCACTGGCTAATCGCAAAGCACGGATGTAATCGCTCGAAGCTAAATCGCAACCGCGATTGCGCCGGGATCCGGGGTTCCGATGATTCTCTCGCCGAGATAGCTGGAGCGGCCCCGGCGAGCGCTCACCTGCGCAGTCTTCCCCGCGCCCCGTTCCGCCGCCATGACGGCCGCAAGAAGCGACTCCTTCACCGGCGATCCCGTCCGCAGCCCCTCGTCAAGTTGCCGGGCAAATGGAATCAACGCGTCGAGCATAGTGCGATCTCCGAGCCGCGCGCCCCCGAGCTCGCCGATAGCCCCGCACGCATCGAGAAGCGCTGCGGACCATGATCTTGCATCACTCGGCGGAACATTCTCTAAGCAACTCCCAACCCGGAGAAAGAACACTCCGTATAACGGTCCTGACGAACCGCCCAACACTTGCTGGAGAGACAGCCCGAGTGCGCTTAATGCCTCCGCCGGATGATCCCACGGATAGGTGGACAAAGCCTCTTGTATCGCTCTCGCAGCTCTCGCGATGTTGAGACCCAGATCGCCGTCGCCCACAACGCGATCCATTTCTGTAAGCCGGCTCTCTGCCTGGATAAGCGCATCGCATGCCGCACTTACCGCTCGCTGCATCTTCTTGCCGGCATCTGTTTCGGGCGGCCGTTCGGAACGAGGCTGGCTCATGTTGGCAGACGGAATCGTTCTCTCGCGGAACTGGCCGGGGCTCCTCCCCCAAGCACGAGGCCAAGCCGGTGCCGATGTAGGCGCATCCAGCCATCGAAGGCGCTCATCGTTCACGCGCAACAGCGATATCGAAACACCCGCCATGTCCAACGACGACATAAAAATTCCTGAATAAACGCGCTCCACGATCAAGCCTCGCGACTGCAGCGCGGGCACCACGCGCCGTCCAACAATCGCCAGTTCCATGTTTGTTGTCGCGCCCAAATTATTGATGAGCACCGCCACCCGTTCTCCTGAGCGCAACCCGAGTGCTGGCTCTATGCAACCCAGCAGCTCGTCCACTAGTTCGTCCGCGGGCCGAAGCGGTACCCGCCGCACACCGGGCTCTCCGTGAATACCCAGTCCTAGTTCTACCTCCCCGTAGAGCGTGAAACTTGGCTTGCCGACACCGGGAGCTGTCCCCGCCGACAAAGATACTCCCATCGTGCCCAGGTTGTCCGCCACCGCCTGTGCAATCGAGGCCACTTGAGGAAGGTCTTTCCCCTCCGCCGCTGCCGCTCCGGCAATCTTATGCACCAATACCGTCCCGGCGATACCGCGTCTCCCCACGTAACCTTCCGTGGCAGTCAGCGCAACATCATCGGCAACGAGTATCGTCTCCACCAACACGCCTTCCGACCGGGCGATCTCCGCCGCCAGCCCAAAATTCAAACGATCCCCTGTATAGTTCTTCACAATGAGCAGCACGCCTAGTTTTCCGGCTACCGCTCTAATGGCAGCAACGACCGAATCGACATTGGGCGACGTAAACACCTCGCCAGCAACTGCCGCGCTCAGCATGCCAGCGCCCACATAGCCGGCATGCGCCGGTTCGTGACCGCTCCCCCCGCCCGAGATGATGGCAGTCTGCCGATCCCGCACGTCCTCCGCATCCGATCTGATGAGAACGTTGTGATGCGATAAGCGCGCCAACTCGGGATAAAGAGCGAGCAGGCCATCGAGCATCTCGTCGACAACACGTTCAGGCCGATTGATCAGCTTCTGCAATTTATGTTCACCTCATCTGGACGGAACTGGAATGCCCGCTTGCGAATCGGGAACAGTAAGAAAGTGGGTGAGAAGGGTGGACAAAAAATACAGAATGGCAAAGATCCACATAATGCCGGCAACGCCAATCCTCGACAAAAATAGCCCCACAATCGCGGGACCTAGCCAGATACTAAGGCCCGATCCAAGATTCATAATTGACATCGCCGCGCCCCGGGACTCAGGCGCAAGCGACGCCATGATGGCAGATATCGGCACAAAGCCGGCGAGCGTTGCCCCGTAGGCCATTCCCGCCACAACCACCAGCCCATAATTGCCGCCAAAAATATGCGGGACATAGTAAAGGGCCAGTGTCGTAACGGCACATCCGCATCCCCCAATATAGGCCACTGTTTTTTGCCATCCGATCTTGTCGCCCACATAGCCCCATAGCAGGTTGAAGCCAACGTTTGTGGCGAAGATGATACTCAACAGGCGAAGCCACTGCGACAAGCTGAAGCCAATTATTTCCGTGAAGTACGTCGGCAGGAAGACAAGGAACCCGAACTCGGACGTAGTCGTAATCGTAGCGACGATACCGCCGATGCCTACCTTGGGTTTTCTCCAGACAATGCTGATTCCTGAAAAGAGTACCCGCAACGGTTTTTCTTCGGCCGCTACAAGCCGCTTCTTTCCCGTTGGCTCACTCACCCCGAGCAGCGCAATCAATCCTCCTAAAATCACGAGAATCATCGACAGCCACAGCGTCTGGTAAGTGCCTATCAACGGAACTGAGAAACTCGCGAGTAAGGACCCAAGCGTCGGAAGTCCTCCCGTTCTAGCGGACCAGAACCAGCCGATGGCCGTGGACAACCGTTCCCGTGCCGTTACAGCAGTAATCCAAACCAGAAAGCCGAACGCAAACAGCGGGTATCCAAACCCACGCAGCGCGTAGCTGGCCAAGATTATGTGGTAGTTCTGTTCGCGGATGCCGAAGATCAGGAACGGGATTTCAAAAACAACCCAAATGCCGAAACCCAACCACATCACCGTCTTCGGCCCCAGCAGGTCGGACAAGGCGCCGGAAAGCCAGGAGGCAATGGCAGCAGTAAACCCGTACGCTGCAAAGACGAGTGCGACCTGTTCCGGTGAAAGGTGCATCTTGAGTAGGTAAGGAGACAGGAAACCTGCTTCCACACCATCGCCCACCATAAACAGCAGCAAACCCAGGTATCCATATGCGAGGCCCGGCGGCATCCCCAGCCTCTCCGTTAGTCGGCCCGTTGCTGTTTTATAAGAGTTCAACCGTGCGCTCGTCGAATTGACCATCGAAGTACTTTTTCAGTGCCTGTTTAAAGACATCGTTGTCCATCGTGACAAGGACAAATAACGTTATACTGGACCGGAACTTCAGGTTGTCTGGGTAACCCAGAATCTCATCTATGGAGCGCTCCTCTACCGCGTTCACGAGCTGGCTGCACTCTCTTATTCGTGGCCCAAGAATCGGGTGCTTCAAATACGCTTCTGCTTCTTCCCGCGAGGCAATGCCGTACTTGCTTGCAAGTTGACTATGGCCCAAGCCTTTCAATTGGGGAAAGATGAACCACATCCAATGCCCCTCTTTGCGGCCTGCCCGTAATTCCGAACGTGCCTGCTCAAACACCGGATCTTGCGCGTCTACAAAACGCTGCAAGTCATAACGATCATTCATACCGGACATCAGCTCGATTTTAACGGGCTTCTCTCAGCCCTCGTCATTCCTATATGGATAAGCTTATACTCATGCTGCGACTTCTGGCCTTACTCCTTCTTGCATTTGCTGCCTTTGCCGATGAGCCTCACGCGACCTTACCGATAGGCTCGCCCGCTCCCGATTTCTCCCTGCCGGGCGTTGACGGGAAGACTCACACGCTGGGCGAATATGCAGGAAGCAAAATACTTGTTATCGTCTTCACGTGTAATCACTGTCCTACCGCACAGCTTTACGAATCGCGTATCGAGAAGCTTGCCGACGACTATCGCGGCAAAGGTGTGAAACTCATAGCGATTGAACCGAACAATGCAAAAGCTATCCGTTTGGACGAACTGGGCTACACGGACGTCAGCGACAGCTTGGGGGAAATGAAGATTCGCGCCGCTTACCGCCACTTCAGCTTTCCCTATCTTTATGACGGCGATACCCAATCCGTCTCTCGCGCGTACGGTCCAAAGGCAACGCCTCACGTTTTCATATTCGATCAGGCGCGAAAGCTTCGCTATGAGGGTCACGTTGACAACAACCAGCGCGAGGCGCTAGCAACAAAACCCGACGCGCGTAACGCAATCGATGCTTTGCTTGCAGGTAAGCCCGTTCCGGTGGATCACACTCGCGTCTTCGGTTGTTCGACCAAATGGATGTCCAAGGAAGCCGGGCGTCTGGCGGAATCACAGAAAGTCCAGCAGGAACCCGTTACTGTACAGCTTGCGTCTGCCAGCGATCTGACAAAACTACGGTCTAATCCCACGGGCAAGGTGCTGCTCATCAATTTCTGGGCAACTTGGTGCGGCCCCTGCGTACGCGAGATTCCGGATCTGGAGACCACGTATCGCATGTACCGGCTCCGCGACTTCGATATGGTCACGGTCTCAGCAAACATGCCCGATGAGAAAGCAGGAGTATTGCAGGCCCTCGAACGCCTGCACGCCTCAGGCCGAAACCTTCTTTTCGGGTCAACAGATACGGACGGCATGCAGTCAGCGTTCGATCCCAAGTGGCAATCTGGCGTCCCCTATACAGTTCTGCTCTCGCCCGAAGGAAAGATAATTTATCAGGAGCAGGGCGAACTCAATATTCTCAAACTTCGCCGCGCCATCCTGGCTAATCTGCCCGATCCTGACTACATTGGGCAGCGCGCTTACTGGGCAAGCAAGTAAAGTCGCGCTAAAATCCGCGCTGCGGCCGATAACCGGGCCGGGCGCGAATCTTATATTTCTTCATCGCTGGCGAAGTAAGTTCCACACTTATTTTGCGGAAGCCTTCGTTGGGGTTGCGTCGCGGATAATAACTGACGGTATAGCTATTTCCTAAGTCCTCACGAATAGATTCGAATGCCTCTACCTGTTTCTGCCAAGTCTTAGCGAAGTAGGTTTTCCCGCCGGTGGTGGTCGAGATACGTCTAAAAATACTGCTCGAAATAGGATCCTTGGTGATCTCATTCGTCGAGATGACATAAATCGGTATTCCCTCGTCCTCCGCCACGGCCCGGACGTCGTCGGGCGCCACCATGCTGGCATTATCGGGCCCATTCGAAAACACAATCACCACCTTGCGTCCCGGTACCTGTGCCGCATCCCGCAGCGTCAGAAGCAGGCAGTTATATAAAGCGGAATCGTCACCCGCCACCGCATGGCGAAGCCCCTCGATGGCCATGGAACGATCGCGATTCAGCGAAACGGCCCGGCTCAAATTGCGGCTGTATGTATAGACAGCAACCGAATCGGCGCGATCCAGCCCGCGAACAAAATCCGCAATGGCGTCGGAGGCGTAAACAAAGCCGCGATACATGTAGTTGCTGGTATCGAAGAGCACAAAGACATTGGTCCCCGTCGCTGCGTCGGGCCGCAGAGTAACGGCGCTGGGATTGGAGGGCATCTCGGCTGCGGCAAGTTCCCGTTGAGCAGCGAGGCGTAATGGTTTCAAGGTCCCGTCGTCCATCACCTGCATCGGCGGATGGTTCCCCTCGGCGAACGTATTCAATTTCTGTGGAATCTCATCTTCGTAAACCTTGAAGTCCTTGGGCTTCAATCCGTTTACGTACTTGCCCTTGTTGTCGGTCACGGTAAAGCCCAAAACCACCATGTCAACCTTCACGCGGAAGGTTGGATTTTCCTCGCTTCGAGCGCCGGGACCTAAATCCTGGGCGCGCAAGCCGAAGGTGTTCAATATCGGCGCAAGCAAAGCTCCGGAGAGCACAAGTGTAAAGGCAAAGATTAAATGCAGAGGTCGTTTCACAGAGGCCATCCCTAGTTCATCGAAAGATTGGTTACTTTTCCCTGCCCTGGCTCGGCGGCTTCGCCGACGGTTTGTTCGCGTTGAAGTACTCTGTCACCGACCGAGTGGAGCGACCGTAACAACGCGGGCCAGTCCTCCAGGTTCGTTGCAAAAATATTCTCCACCGTGGCGCGGTTCCACACAGGAATATAGGCGCTCAATTGATTTACCGGAATGCCTGCTTGATCCGCTAAGGCAGCGTAGAAGAGATTATCCGATTCCCATGTCTCGGCAAGGATGCGGCTGGAATAACCCATGAGTGCCGGAAAGGTCCGGAGGTGCAGCAGACAGGGTTGATAAGAATGGGTGAGTGTCGGCTTCGGCGTGCCGAACGTATGAGCGATACTCGCCGGAGCGAGATCGGGCCGGTCTTCGGCCGCGAGCTTTGCGATTTCAAACGAGGCCATATCCGGCGAAAGATCGCGGAGAGATGGTTCGGCCCCCAACGCATAAAGCTCAGACGTTGGAATCTGGGACGCGGCGCCCTGGAACTTGCCCGCTTGCAGTTGGTCCGCAATCTTTTCCACATCGCCAGGATTGAGGAAACCTCCGAGAGCGTCGAGCACCTTCGGCTTCAATGCCGGATCTAGCGCCGCGGAAGCCAGAAGATCCCGGCCGCGTTCCACATGGAGCGATACCCAGCGAAGCTGCTCCGGCGTGACGCTCAGCCATCTCGTCACGGTTTCGTCGATAATGATCTGCGGCACCAGATCGCCCCAAATCAGAGCTTGTTCACGCCGGGGCGTTAAGAAGTTCTGTTCGGCCTCGGCAAGAGCGTAGGGAAGCGCCACCAGCGAACCCGTAAGCCGTCCGCCGGCACTGGAAGGCCAGCCGCTTCCCGCAACCTCCGTCGTTCGCCATTCTGCCGGCGTCCCTTGCGGTCCGATAAAGTCATGGTTGCGTACAAAGGTTGGATTCGTGAGAAGAATCTGCGCGCCTACAGGTGCGTAGTAGCAGTAAACAATCCCTACCAGCGAGTCACGCAGCAACGGAGCCAACGCCGCCCGGGCATCCTTTTTTTCCGGGTTTTTCACCAGGTTTTCCAGATCAAGCTTTCGTTCCTGATCGATGTGGTGGTCGCTCCAGTATCCCGTCGATATGGCGGTCCGTTCATCCGCCGATAGGGAACCGCGCATGGATTGCGATTCTTCGACGCGCGCCATCTGCTCCGAAATATTTTTCAGTGCCTGGGAATCGATCGCCTTTCCGCGCTGGGAATTCGCGATCAGGAATAAGCTATCGAGCGGAATCAGGCGCTGCGCGTCGAAGATGCGGAGAAACGTTTCCGCTGGAGAAACAAGGCCGTTGCCGCCCGAAGCATGCAGCCCGCCTACCAGCAGCGTGACAAGCTGCTCCTGGTGGAAGCCCGTCGAAGGCTGGTGCGCCGCCGCGAGCAACTCCAGCACTCCTGACTGCCCGGCATCGAAGACTTCTCCTTCCTGTTTCATGCGGCCAAACGGCGCTATCAGTTTCACAAAAGCCGCATCTTGCTCAGCCGGATCGATCAGATTCTGGCGGCAGAGGATTTTCCAAATCTCGATCAGCGACTGCACTGTCCCCAGCTCATCGGCTCGCAGACTGGTGTCGCGGACTCCGGCGGTTGCAGAGAACATATCAAGACAGTGAATAATCGACGCTTCGCTAAGGACTGGCTCATCTGCAAACAAAACGTACTGGGCTCCAAAATTCCGATAACTACTGATGAGGCGCGCGGCAAGCTGCGGCGAGATTGGCTTCTGACGATCCCGATCGATATCGTTCAGCGTCAAGAATATCTTGAGCGGTTCGTTATCGACTGTCTTCCGGCTTAACGCAAACAGCCCTTCGAGCAGATCGTCGCCCGTCTTCCAATCCGAAGCCGCGCGGCTCAATTTGCGATCGTATTTTCCATGCGGGTGCTTTACGAAGAGTGTGCGCCACACGTCGATGCTGCCAGGCACATGGGGCTTACCGTCTGGGTCAATGCGGAGCGAAGTGGTGAGCAATAACAGATCCGTACTGGAGCGGAACACGGGGCGCGCCGGTCCGGGTACGGTGACCTTTCCCCGGAGAGCGTCGTAGAAACGCTTGAGGCGATCCGGTTGTGTCAGATAATTCGCCGTCGGGCCCTGAGCTCGTGAAAGTGCGTCAAAATAGCTCGCCAGCCAGCCGTCATCTCTGGTAACCAGCTTGCCGAAAAAAGCTCCCGGATTGCTGGGCGAAGCGCCTACAAGGGAGGCCCAAACCCTGGGTGATCCGGGCACCACCGCCGCGCCCTCGCGGATCTGGAACATACTGCCATAGAAATCAAGCACGTGACCATACAACTTCAGCCGTGGTGCCGGAACTTGCCGGCGCAACGCTTCCGCAGTCCCGCGATCCAGATGAGATAGGCCGAGATACAGGCGGCAGATCGACGGATCTGATAAAAAGCCGTCCAGAAAGTTGGTTTGATTATTCCGGCCGAGGGCGCCGAGCCAATAGTCGGCACTGTACAGCACAGGAACCTGCGTCGGCCGGTAAGTCATGTCAAAGCGCCGGTTAGCTCGGAGGTCTCTTTCCAATTCGGTGAGCGGAAAGCCGGAGTCGATGGTCAAAAACGCGCGCGTAGGGTTGACAGTCTCTAGCACAATATCCGCTCCGCACGATCCACGCATGCGATAGCCGAGCACTCTTAGCAAATTACCCGTTTCCTCGCTGTCGCAAGCCGGAATCACAATTTTTTGTGCGCTGCCTGCCATCGATTGCAACTCGCGCGCCTGGCCGATGTAGCGGATCAGCAGCCGCAGGTATTCGGTCTGGTCGAGCGACTCATTGCCTGCTGCCTGATATCCGTTCGTTGCGACGTTGCGCGCCAAGGCAGGCAGGAGTTCGTCGGGTGCAACGTCCGGTGAAAGCGCGGCCATCCGGGCGAAAGAGGACAGCGGCCCAGGAATAGAGACAACAGAATAGAGCTTGGCGATAGGCGCTGTCGCCGGGAACTGAAGATCGTTTCCACCCGCTTCTTTGTACTGCTTCAGATCGGCCTTCAGATCGGTCTTGTTTCCGTCCATGAAGTCGATCAGAACGGCCTGTTTTAGGGCAAGTTTGTGCTTGGCAGGATCTTTCTCCTCGCGCGCCCAGTTAAGATAGGCGGCGCGCCTGCCCGGTTGGTCATGATGGGTCAGAAACTCGGCCAGTTCTTGCGCGGCCGCCCCGTCCGTTTTTTTAGTCGCCTGATCCTCCAGCAGGTCGCGCGCGTCGCTCAGGTCCCCTGCAGACTCATATTTCACAACTTGCGCCTGCAAGCCGCCGCCGGAAAGAGGAGACGCCGCAAAGCAGATGGAAACCGGGAGATAACAGAGGGCTCCTGCCCAAAACCCGAGGGAGAGGATCGCTCTCCGGTTTAACAGACCTTGCCAAGAAAACAGCGCCACAATGTGATTACTCCAGCTAGGATTTTTACTCTAGCACTAGTTTGTGTTCTTTGGGCGACACCTAGTAAAACTTTCTTAATCAGCAGGATAGAAGTTGTACTCTGGTGAAACGGCATGCGAAAGCTCCTTTTTTTGTTTCTACTAGCCTTCGGGATGTACGGCCAGCCATCGGTTCAGTACAAAATCGCGGTTATCGGACTTGTGCACGCCCATGCCTGGGGCCATCTGCCGACTATCATGAAAGGCGATGCGGCGAAATTAGTCGGAATATCCGAACGGAACGGCGAACTGGTGCAGGCAGCAAAACAGATGGGCGTTGCGGATAATTTGTTTTATCCGGATTACGTAAAGATGCTCGAAGAGACAAAGCCCAATATCGTTTGGGCATTTGTGGAAAACAACCGGCACCTGGAGATTGCCAAGGCCTGCCTGCCGCGGCACATCAATTTGATTTTTGAGAAGCCGCTGGCCAGCACCTACGCGGACGCCAAACAGATTGAGGCGCTTGCGGCGAAGTACCACGTTCGCGTGATGACCAACTACCAAATGGCGTGGTGGCCGGCAAACTACGTCGCCAAAGCCGCCGTGGATGACGGCAAGATTGGAACGGTTTACCGGCTACATGGAGTGGTGGGGCATGGCGGACCTTCGTCCGAGGGCGTGAAAAACAAATTCTTTTTTGACTGGCTGACCGACCCGGTAAAAAATGGAGGCGGCGCGCTGATGGACTTTGGATGCTACAACGCACTTTGGAGCCTGTGGTATCTGGGGATGCCGTCGAGCGTCTATGCCTCGGTGAATCATCTGCGTCCGGAACGCTTTCCCAAGGTGGAGGATAACGCCACGCTTGTGCTGAACTATCCGCATAGTGTCGGCGTTTTCGAAGGAAGTTGGGATCTGCCGAGGAGCATGCAGGATTTGGAAGTCTTCGGCAGACCGGACGGAAAACAGCCGGGTAGCGTGTACATGGCTCACAATCGCGTGGAATTGCGTCAAGGAAGGAGCCAACCTGAACAGCTCCCGCTGACACCACTGCCCCAAGATGCCAGCGAGCCGGTCGCGTATATGGTTTCCCGAATGAAAGCAAATCAGCCGATTGAGGGTTTGACCGCAATTGGAATCAATGTAAATGTCATTCGGATCATCGACCTGGCGAAAGAATCGGTTAAGACCGGACGAGCAGTTTCTGTACATCAGTAATTTTCTGTGCGGAGAGGCTAAAGAATTGCCTTCCTCGCGCCGATAACTACTGTGCATGCCGGAATTGAAAGACGCAGAACGCCAAACCACAGAATTTGAAGAGAAAAGGGGCTGGCCGGTTGGCGCTGTCTGGTGGCTGCCCGCTTGGGCACTCCTGTTTTGCGCGGCATTGGTTCTGTATTGGCCGGCACTCCACGCAGGATACTTCTCCGATGACTTTCTGTTTTACTTCACGAGTCCTCCAGCACACCTTTACGATTATTTCTTTCGCGTAGGCGCCGCGATTCATGCTTACCGGCCACTCGAAGCCATTATTCTGACCGTCACGCAGCAGCATTTCCGTTTTGAAACAATGCCCATTCACCTGTCCGCGCTAGCTTGCCATGCAGGGCTGGTTTGCCTCGTCATTGCCGCGGCCCGCAGGTTTCGGCTCCCCATCGCGGATACAGTCATCGCTTGTGCGGTGCTGTTTTTTTCGCAGGTGGGTGTACCCGCCTTGCTCGGCAACGACACGCTTTCCCAGAGTGCGAGTGCTTTCCTCGGTTGGGCGAGTGTTCTGCTGCTTTGGAAGGGAGGAAACGCCAGGATTCTTAGCGTCCTCTGTTTCGGGTGCAGCTTGTTTTTCAAGGAAACTGCGTTTGGATTTCTGTTAGCGATTGCGATTTTAGCTGTTTACTTTGCCGTGCAGCAGGCAAATTTCAAAAAGGCAATAGTTGTGCTGGCTCCGTACGGGCTGATGACTATGCTGTACTTTGTTGCCAGGCATTTGGCGGGTGGAATGCTCGCGACACATGGCCGCTATGGAATGCATATCGGGCTGAATGTGATCCGCAACTTCGCTAGTTTTGGGTTAGCGGCGCTTTCGCCGGTGTCCACTGTTACGAGTGCCATCGCACTGGCGGGCCATTACAGAGGCGCACTACTTCTCTGTCTTCTCGCGGCGGCCGTGGTAGTGCTTGCGACGGTAGCGGGAGTTTTCGTGTCGAAGCGTGGTCGACTCGTTTGCTTCCTGGTAATCCTTGCGGTGGCTTCGCTGTTTCCGACCTTTCTACTGGATCACGTCAGTGAACTTTACGTTTATAACGCCATGCCGATTGTCGCTCTCATCATGGGCATCGCGTTCGGCTCGCTCTGGCGCTCGAATCATCTGGGACGTGCCATAGCGGTTGGCTGCATGGCTCTATTCCTCGGAGGGCAGGTCTTAGCAGTGCGTCAGAAAGCAGAATTGATGACGCTGAACGGACGCAGGGCAGCGGCCATGATCGCTACGATCAACAGCTATCTGCCGACACTTCCTCCAGGCAGCGAAGTGGATTTGATACGAGCAGCTACGACAAAGCCGGCGTACTCGGTGTTCGTGCTGAACGGCTACGATGTGCTCGATTTTGGGAATATCCGGCTTGGCGCGGTGTTGGGAAGGCCCGACGTAAAGATCAACATCGTTGAAGAAGACCAGGCGCAAGGACTAACTCCAAATGACCATTTATTGTTGCTGGGCCTCGACAAGAACTTGGCGGTTGACCGCTACTCTGCCCCGAGTGAACCAAAGGATCACGGCGCCTACCAACAGCAAGCCAAGAGCGATCCATTGCGTTAAAGAAAATGGACCGACAAGAGCTTGTTCGTGCACCCGGTAGAACTCGATGATGAAGCGAATGGTCGAGTAGAGAACGAGATACAGCCCGATGATTTCTCCGGGCCGGTGTTTGCGATTGAATCGGCGATAGAGAATAGCGAAGATCACGAAATTACAGAACGATTCGTAAAGCTGTACGGGGTGAAGCGGCCTGTCCAGGGGAACCGGCGCGGCGAAATCGGAGCGGAAGCGGACACCCCAGGGAAAATAGCAGGCCCTTCCCCAGCAACAGCCGGCGGCGAAACAACCGAGCCGCCCGATCGCCTGGCCGATGATGACGCCGGGAGCGAAAGCGTCCATAGTTTGCCAGACGGGCAACTTCTGCCGGTACATGTAAAGGATCGCGACCAGCAGCGCGACTATGAAACCGCCGTGGAAGACTCCGGCGGCTTGGAGAGTTTGCAGCGTGAAGATCTCGCCGGGGTGATGCCAGTAATAGGAGGCATCGAAGAAAAACATGAACAGCTTAGCTCCGGCGATGCCGCCGATGGCGCAGTAAACCGCTAGGTTGGTGACTTTTTCCGACGGAAGGTTAAGCCGGCGCGCTAGGCGAAGCGTGACAGTCAAGCCCACCAGGAATCCGAGCGCGACGAGAACGCCGTAGGTGGGGATATAAAACGATCCGATGCTAATCAGCTTTGGGTACATGTTTTGTGCTTAGGACGGAGAATGTCGATTAAAAGAAGAACGGCTCCCACCGTAATCGCGCTATCGGCCACGTTAAACGCGGGGAAGGTCCAGGAGCCTTGATAGATTTCGATGAAATCCGTGACGGTGCCACGAATTATTCGATCGCATAGGTTCCCAATGGCACCGCCCAGGATCAGAGCTAATCCGAAACGGGGCAAAGGCGCGGTAAACGTCGTCCGGCGGCTCCACAAAGCGAACGCGACAAACAAAAGAACAATCACGGATACACCTATTAAGACGGCAGCGCGGAGCAGAACGTTGCCGTCGGCCAGAAAACCGAAAGCAGCACCGGGATTTTCGGTGTGCACGATGCGGAATAAGCCGGGAATGATGGAGATACTGTCGAAATCGGATAATCTGTGCTCAATCCAGAGCTTGGTGATCCGATCCGCGATGACGATAGCCAGCGCAATGAGGGCCGGGCCCCACCTCAAGACAGAAACTCCGGCAAGACCGAGGCGCACGTCGCGCAGACGGTAGGAAAATCCAGGTTGCTGCCGACATCGGTCTTATATTTCCAGCAACGCTCGCATTTGTCGCCGCAGGCGCGTTCCACTTGCACCGATAATTCGCTCACCGGTTTTTTCTCCAGTTTAACTTGCGAGACGATAAACCAGGACGGCAGGTCTTCCGTATATTTCGCGAGCAAGGAATAGAGCTCGCCGTCTGCCGCGAGTGAAACGGAGGCTTCGAGGGAAGAACCGATCACTTTGTCCTGGCGGGCGGTGTCGAGCACCTTCAAAACCTGGTCGCGAACGGGCACCAACCGGTCGAGTTCGGCGGCTTGTTGGCGTTGGGCGGCGTTGATGCCTTCGGTCAGCGACTCGGGAGTGGGAAACGTGTCGATGTGAACGCTTTCGGGCACATTCGGACCGAGATGGGCGTAGCGCCAGACTTCCTCGCAAGTGAACGACAGGATGGGCGCGAGCAGACGGACGAGGGCGAGGTTGAGCCGGTAAAGCGCGGTTTGGCCGCTGCGGCGCGCTTCAGACGTCGTTCCGGCGGTGTAGAGGCGGTCTTTTAAAATATCGAAATAGACTGCGCTCAGGTCGGTGCTGGCAAAATTGTAAATCGCGCGGTAGACCTTATGGAAGGCGTATTCGGCATACCAGACGAGGCATTGCCGGACGAGGTCTTCCGCGCGTAAGAGAATCCAGGCATCGAGCTCCAACAGGTTTTCGCCGGGAACGGCATCGGCGGCGGGGTCGAAATCGGCGACGTTGCCGAGTGCGTACTTAAAGGTATTGCGGAGTTTGCGATAAGCCTCGGAAAGCCGGGTCAGGATGGTGTCGGAGAGGCGGACGTCTTCGGTGAAATCGACTGAGGCGGCCCAGAGGCGGAGAATGTCGGCTCCGTATTGCTTCAGAATTTTGTCGGGGCCCAAGCTGCCGATGGACTTCGACATGGCGCGGCCTTCGGCATCGAGGGTCCAGCCGTGCGTTGCGCATTCGCGGTAAGGGGCACTCCCTTTCAGGCCGACACCGACAAGCAAAGAGCTGTGGAACCAGCCACGGTATTGATCGCCGCCTTCCAAATACATGTCAGCGGGCCAGTGCAGGCCGTTTTTCTCCGTGAGCACGGCCAAATGACTGGAGCCGGAATCAAACCAGACATCGAGAATATCGGTTTCCTTGCGGAATGCCGTTCCTCCGCATTTGCCGCAGGCCCAGTTGGGACCCATCAGTTCGGCGGGAGACTTCGAGTACCAGACGTCGGAGGTTTGCCGGCGGAACTGGGCGACGACGTTGTCGAGGACCCGTTTGTCGGTGAAGGGTTCGGCGCAGTGGTCGCAGTAGAAAACAATAATCGGTACGCCCCAGACGCGCTGGCGCGAGATGCACCAGTCGGGACGCATGGCAATCATGTTCGAGATGCGCTCTTCGCCCCAGGCGGGATGCCATTGTACGCCCTTGATGGCTTCGAGCGCATTGGCGCGCAGGCCTTCGCGGTCCATACCGATGAACCATTGCTCCGTCGCGCGGAAGATGGTCGGGTTGTGGCAGCGCCAACAATGCGGGTAGCTGTGGTCGAGTTTCGCTTGTCCGGCTAGCGCGCCATGCTCCTGCAATAGCTTAATGACGATGGGGTTCGCTTCCCAGACGTTTTTTTCCAAGAGTTCTTCGGGCAATGTTCCGCTAGCTCCTTCGGCTTGGAACAGACGGCCGGCGGCATCGACGGGACAGTAAACGGGGAGACCGTAGCGCTGCCCGATGACGAAATCTTCCTGGCCATGGCCGGGGGCGGTGTGGACGGCTCCAGTTCCCTGCTCCAGGGTGACGTGATCGCCGAGAAGCCCGAGCGAGTCGCGGTCGAGAAAGGGATGGCGGAAGACGGCGCGATCCAGTTTGGCTCCCCGAAAACGGGCGATGACGGTGCGATCCCAGCCGAGTGTTTCGGAGACTTGCGCAAGTAGGCCTTCGGCGACGATCGTGATGCCTTCCGGTGTATCGACGGCCACGTAATCGAAGCGGGGATTAAAGCTGATGGCGAGATTGGCGGGAATGGTCCAGGGCGTGGTGGTCCAGATGAGGGCGAAGACCTCGCGGCCGGCGAGCGCGGGATCGAGTGCGGCGGGGTCGGAGGCGAGGCGGAAGCGGACGTAGATGGAGGGGCTGGCGTGATCTTCGTATTCGACTTCGGCTTCGGCGAGGGCGGTTCGGTCCCGGATGCACCAGTGAACCGGCTTCAGTCCTTTATAGACGTTGCCGTTGCCGAGGAAATCGACGAAGGCTTGCGCGATGACGGCCTCGTATTCGGGGCTCATCGTCAGGTAGGGGTCTTCCCAGCGGCCGAGGACTCCGAGCCGCTTGAATTCCTGGCGGTGAATGTCGACGAATTTCGAGGCGTAGGCGCGGCATTCGGCGCGAATGTCGGCGGTGGTCATGGACGCTTTGCGCTTGCCTAGTTCGGCATCCACTTTCAGTTCAATGGGCAGACCATGGCAGTCCCAACCGGGAACGTAGGGCGCGTCGAAGCCGGCCATGGTTTTAGACTTGACGATGAAATCCTTCAGGATCTTGTTGAATGCGGTGCCGAGATGGATATTGCCGTTAGCGTAGGGCGGGCCGTCGTGCAGGACGTACTGGGTGCGGCCGGCGCGGGACTCGCGAATGCGTCGATATAGGTGCGTTGCTTCCCAGTGTTCGAGCATTTTCGGCTCGGCAGTGGGCAGGTTCGCCTTCATGGGGAAATCTGTCTTGGGCAGGTTGACCGTCTTCTTCAGGTCGACGGAGGAAGCATTCATGGATTGTCATTTCATCGTAGCGAACGAGCCAAATCGGGTGCTGAGATGATCGGTTCATGAATCGACGCGATTGGGTGAAGAGCGCTCTTCTTGTTCCTTCAGTGTTTGCCGATTTACCGGTGGTGGAGGGTTCGGCGGCCAATCTTTGGTCGCTCAGCAGCCGTTCGGGCAGCTTCCCGTTTGGGCCGCCTTCGTTCGCCATTGACGGCAAGACGGTGACGGCTGGGCTCACTGCACCGAAACGGGAGGGCTCGCCGCAACAGCTTACGAACGGCGTTACCGAGCACCGCTTTTCAGGACAGTTTGCCAGCGATCCCGCGTTGTCGCTGGAGTTGCAATTTCGGATTGCTCCGGATAATCCGGTGGTGCGATTTCGCTATGTCCTCCATGCGAATCGGGAGGCGAGATTTACCGGGGATGGGGCGCAGCTCTCTTATTTTGGGATTTCGTTGGCTGGGATGTCCAGTTGCCGGCAGGTGCAGCTTTCAGCGTTCAATGACATGCTGCACAGTTACATGGTGGCCGAGCTCGAGATACCGGAGCGGTCGTTTGCGGATGGATTGGGCGTTGTTGGACCGATTTTGGCCGGGGCCGATGCAGGCGGGCGTACGCTGCTGGTGGCGTATGAACATGGCGCGCAGGCGCCGGACACGTTTTTGGAGTACCGGCTTGCCTCGACGCGCCGGATCAGTCTCCGGGCCAAGAAGGCTAATTATGTTCCCGGGCAGAAGGTGGATGGGTACGCGACGGTTTGGATGCAGGCGGCGGCCGGGAATGAGGGAATCGATGGAATGGCGGCGCAGTACCGGCGCTTTGTTCTGGAGTACATGAGTCTTCGCCGGGAGAGCCGGCGGCCTTACATTTTTTACAACACCTGGAATTTTCAGGAGCGGAATAAGTGGTGGAACGGTAAGGCGTATTTGGATTCCATGAACCGCGAGCGAATGCTGGATGAGATCGACGTGGCGCACCGGATGGGGATCGAAGTGTTTGTGCTCGATACCGGGTGGTATGAGAAGACGGGCGATTGGCAGGTGAGCCGGGCGCGTTTTCCCGATGGGCTGGCCGAGGTGAAGGCGCGACTGCGGCAGTACGGCATGAAGCTGGGACTTTGGTTCGATCCGACGGCGGCAGCGAAGTCGAGCGGGAAGCTGCAGCGCCATCGCCAGTGCGTTAGGACGGTGAACGGGGTGGAGGGCAATCCGCGGCCGATTTGGGAGACGGAAGAAAGTTATCCGATGTGCCTGGTGAGCCCATACAGCGACGGATTTGCGGACACGCTGATCCGGGTGGCGCAGGAGACCGGGGCGCGGTATTTCAAATGGGATGCCATTGGGCAGTACGGGTGCGATTCGCCTTATCACTGGCATGGGGATGTTTCGAATACGCGGGAGGAGCGTTGGAACTCCTATGCGTTTCTGCTGCCGTTGCAGATGGCTCGGATTGTGGAGAAGGTGTCGGCGGCGGTTCCAGATGTCATTGTCGATTTCGACATTACCGAGGGCGGTCGGGCGGTGGGGCTTTCGTTTCTTTCAGCGGGCAAGTATTTTCTGATTAACAACGGGCCGTATAAGTTCAACTACGACCTTCCGATGGACCGGGAACGCGAAAATTGGAACCTGTTTTTCTATCCGGGGCCGGCGCGGACTTGGATCTGCCGATCTCCGCTTACCTATGACAAGTGGATCCCGTCGGTTTTGTTCCTGACGCACTATTTTCCGGACGATCCCGAAACATCGCAGCTTGTGAACGTGGCGAGTCTGATTTTGGGGCAGAACGGGATTTGGGGCGATTTGCCGCGCGTTTCGCCGGAGGGCGTGGAGCGGATTGGCGGGATTTTGAGCCGGTACAAGCAGGTTCGGGACGACGTGACGGCTAGCAGTTCGCTAGTGACGGGCGCGGTGGGTGGGTCGCCGGAGGTCCACGAGAAGATTGCGGCGCGGACGGGGAGAGGCGTTATTGCTTTGTTTGCGACGGCGCGAGGACGGTACACGTATGTGACCTCGGCGCGGCCGGTGAAGACGTTCTGGGCGACTCCTGGAACTGGCGTGCGGTATGACGCGAGCGGGCATGCCGTGATTGAGGCTCAGTTTACGGAGTCGAGCGCGGCGATTGTGTTCTTTGGGGGCCAGGAAGACTCCTAAATTTGCGAAACGAAGTCCCTGCGGGACGGCCAGCAGGTGCGAGACGGCCAGCATGAGCCTGCGGGACCGTGGCTGCTTTCAAAATGGACGGTATATATCATGGTATATTGCTTATATGACAAAGGCGAAGATTTTCAATAATGGCAGAAGTCAGGCGGTTCGGCTGCCGGTCCAATTTCGCTTCGATGTCAGCGAGGTATATGTTCGGCAGGACCCAAAAAGCGGGGATGTTATTCTCTCCAAAAAGCCTATGGACTGGAGCGAATTTTTGGCCAGCGCAGGGAGGCTTAAACCGTCGGACGTGGAAGGATTTATAGACGATCGAGCTGATTCCGTGCCGCAGGAGAGAGACGTTTTCTAGTGGCGGGTTTAGTACTCGATACGATGATCGCCAGCGCGTTGATCAAGGGCAACTTGCTGGACCGGTTAAATTCTTATTCCACGACTGACATAGCGATCTCATCGATAACGGAGGCGGAGATACGGTACGGCTTGGCCAAGAAGCCGCAAGCAGAGCTCCTAAGAAGATCGGCGGAAGATTTTCTGCGCACCATTAGGATTGAAAAATTTGACTCCGATGCGGCTAGGCACTATGGGGAGTTGAGATCCGGATGGGAGAGAAGGGGCGTTTCGGTGGGCAACTTCGATGGACTGATTGCGAGTCACGCTCGATCCTTGGACGCGACGTTAGTTACGCGGGACAAAGCGCTGCTGGGCCTGAGCTGGTTCGTACAAGTGGAAGAGTGGTGAGATCGCCGGGGTGCATGGTCACGGCGCTGCGAAAGACAGTAAGTCTTTCTTATTCTGGCACCTAGATAGATTTTTGAAGATGGGCGAAACCGGACGTTGCCAGACTTTGGCGACGGACGAAGTACGCCTATGCGCAAACGGGACCGCAACAAAGAGAAGAAGCAGACAGGGAGCACCCTTGCTGCGTCCGATTTGATTCTGCGGTCGGGTGGGTTGCCTCCGGGGTTCTACCTGGCGGGAACAGAACCTAAAACGCTGTGTACAGGGCCCAAAACTCCTGAGGGCAAAGCGGTCAATCACAATGACGCGCACAACGGGCACCAAACGCCCTGTGCGCTTGGAAGCCAGAATGCTCGGACGCATGGGTTGACTTCGAAAAACCTGTTTTTGCCGGGGGAGAACGAAGAGGAGTTTGCGGAGTTGCGGGAGGGGTGGTTCGCGCAATTTCCACCGGAATCGCAGGCGGAGGCGGCCATGGTGGAGCAGTTGGCGCGGAATGACTGGTTTCTGCAGCGGGCGGAGCGGCGGTATGGAGAGGTTGAGGAGCGGCTGGGCGAGAGTCACGCCGGGGATTGGACGGAGGAGCGGTTCCGGGGGCTGGAGCGGATTTTGCGGTATAAATCGACGGCGGAACGGTCGTTTCAGCGGTCGTTGACGGTGGTGCGGCAGTTGCGGAAGGATCGGTTGCAGGAAGAACGGGCGGAAACACAGGCCGAAGCGCGGACGGAAGCGGCGAAGAGCCGGACGGTGTTCGAGGGGCGGGGCAAGAACCGGAAGCCGGTGTTTACGGTGCTGGAGCAGTGGGTGGAGGTGCGTGTTACGGAGGGCGTGACGACGAGCGAGTATGTTCCGAGTAATGCGGAGTTGTTGAAGCAGGGCGAGGAGAGCGAGGCGGTACCGCAGATGGTGTACCGGCGGTTGAATTTTCCCGATGGCGTGCCGCCGGAGTATGCGTGGACGAATTTGCATGATCCGGGGCAGTGCGAGAAGACGGCGGCGGGGGTGTGGTGCGCGTTGTGCTCGGTCCATACAAACGGCGGGTGCGGGACGCAGCGGATGACGTATGAGAGGTGGAAGCAGGTGGTGGAACGGGAAGCGCTGCAGCCGGGCGGTCATGCGGGGCCTACGGGCATGGGCAATCTGCCGCGGCCGAAGGAGCGTGGGGGCGAGGTGGAACTGGCGGAGATACTGGACCGATACGGCCCTTAGAAGCCAAAGTTGCTCCGCGTGGGCCTACGATACTGGACCGATACGGCCCTGAGAAGCCGAAGTTGCTCCGCGTGGGCCTACGATACTGGACCGATACGGCCCTGAGAAGCCGAAGTTGCTCCGCGTGGGCCTACGATACTGGACCGATACGGCCCTGAGAAGCCGAAGTTGCTCCGCGTGGGCCTACGATACTGGACCGATACGGCCCTGAGAAGCCAAAGTTGCTCCGCGTGGGCCTACGATACTGGACCGATACGGCCCTGAGAAGCCGAAGTTGCTCCGAGTGGGCCTACGATACTGGACCGATACGGCCCTGAGAAGCCTCCGGGTTACGTTCATCTCTCGAAAGGCTCCGAACTGTCTGTTCGGAGCCTTTCTTCGGAATTCCGCCCGCCCCGGGTTCGGCCTCAACGTAGTTCATCTCAATCCGTCTGCGGCAAGGCGTCTTTCGATTTGATTAAGAGCCCCAGTGCAGGTCGCTAAACCCTCGGCGAGACATCTATCTTGCGTCCGGATGTCAGCTCTTCCCGAAGAGCCTGGAGCGATTCATCGAGACGCCCGGCTCTGTGAAGCAATTGAATGCGGAGAAGAGGCTTGTTCGCGTCAAAAACCGGCGTAGTTCGTTAGACAGTTCGCAACGTGCCTGGGAAAGTAAGAGAGTAAACTGCCTGCCGAGCGTGTTCTTCATATCGACCACCTGTTTGCTCGCATGCGGCGTCTTAATACATACGAAGCAAAGAGGACCGCCATGACGACAATCGGATCGAGTTTATCCCAAGTACTGCCACCGCCATTCAGTTGTGAATAGAACGTGAGGAAAAGGGTGATCGTGAGACCAGCATAAACCCACTCAGTCAATCGAGGCACATTGGGCATCAGGAGGCCCACTCCGCCAAGGATGTGGGTCACACCAATCAGAGGGATGATATAGAGCGGATATCCGAGCTCCTGATTGACGATCCTATATTCGTCGAGATCGTGACTTAGATATAGCCTTCCAAAGTACAACCAGATGAAGGCGAGAAGGCCGGTTATTACGATCGCGGCTATCTGAGTTGTTCGACCTTCCGCGGGTTTATCTATTGCGTGTTCATCTTTCATATAAAAAGCAATCCCTTTCTTGTTTTTAAATGGTTTGATCGTTCCGAAATAAGTTGTCCCTTATACGCAAGTGAAATCAACGCGCTGCATGGGCGGGACGGCCTCCGGGTCGTGCATTAAACGAGGGTTTCCGCACCATTCACCACAAGAGAACAGGTGTTCGCCTCAACCAAGTGTCGGTCGTCAGTTGCTCCACCACGAACCGAGCGACATCGGCGCGTGCAATCTTGCCGCCTTTGACGCCTGCGAGGTCGGTGACGGCCCTGACGCTCCCACGAGCTGGGTCATTAGTAAGCATGGCGGGCCGGACGACGACCCAATCGAGTGAGCTAGCGCGGATCGCGGCTTCTTGACCGTCTTTGTCCTTGTAAGCATGGCTGAGCAGCAAAGGCAGGAACAGTCGGTCGAACACGAAGCCGCCGTGGCCACGGCTGTCCCCGACCCCCAGCGCGCTGATGCAGACCAGACGGCGCACGCCGTTGCGCGTCATCGCCGTGACCAGGGCGCGTGTCGCGACGGTCAGCAGGCTGACCTCGCGGAACGGGCTCAGGCCGGTGCCCAACGAGCTGACGACGGCATCGCAGCCTTTCAAGGCGCGCATGAGGGCGCCCTCGTCACGAGCATCGCCCTCGATTATGTCTGCTCCCGGGAGATCGGGGGCGCGCGCCTTCGAGCGAACCAGGGCCACGACGGAATGGCCTTTCGCCAGGACTTCGCGGACGATCAGCCGTCCGCTGCCGCCCGTTGCACCCAAAACAAGAACCTTCATGTTTGACCTCGATCTTCCTTGATGTTAGGGTTCACGCCTTGACGGCCTTCTGTGCAGCCGCAAACACATCGCGTGCGGACGTCATACCCGCTACGTACTCCGTACCCGTGACTCCGAGGTCCATCCATCCCGCGTTCACGCTCTCATACATCTCTTCGGCAGGTCCAGTTTGCCCCTTCGGGACGCCGAACTGCTCGAACGCTTCCGCCCACCCTGCACGCGGGACTGCAAAGGCTTTTACGTCGAGTGTCAGGACTTCACCCAATTGTCCGGCCACTTCATCCGCGCTTACCATCGAACCCAGCTCGATGACGCGATGCTTTGACCACGCCGGCCCGGTCAGAAGCGTTGCCACCTCTGCGCCGATGTCGTCTGACGCGACCATTGTCGATTTCCGGTTTGTAGGATTGTAGAAGACCGGGAGTGTTCCGCCTTGGGCGGACTGTAAGCCGAAAAGAAAGTTTTCGAAAAAGCCGCCTGCGCGCACAAATGCGACCGGAGACGGCAGGCTGCGAAAACCTTGCTCCAAAAGCGATAAGGCCGTGATCATGCCCAGCCCGCTTGTTCTATTCGCGCCCACCGACGAGAGCGCTACCACCCGCGGCGGCACTGCCTTGGTCAGCGCCTCGACATAATTCGCAATCACGTCCTTTGCTTCTCTGTAATCAGGCGAGGGCGCCCATACAGCCGGCAACATAACAAACGCGCCCTCAACGTCTTTCAGCGCCGCTGCTATGGCTGTCGCATCGTTCCAGTCTCCATCGACCAACTCCACGCCTTGGTCTGCCCACTTCGCCGCTTTCTCGCGATTGCGCACAAGTGCTCGCACCTGTTTGCCTTGCTTCAGCAGATGCCGCGCGGTGGCGCCCCCAACTTTTCCAGTAATGCCCATGACTAAATACATGCCCGTTTCTCCTTTTTTTTCTTGTGATTTTGCAGCGATACGGTGTAGTACTTATGATACGCTACCGTACCGTATCTCTGTTACACTACGGTAGAGTATTATGCGAAATCAAAAGTCGCAAGCGAATATAAAAACTTTTAACTCACCCCACGAGGACAAGAGGGTTCAACGCTCAAAAGATGCCATCTTGGCGGTTACCTACAAGTTGCTGAGCGAAGAAGGCATCGGAGGTGTCAGCATCGACGAAGTGTCGCGGCGCTCTGGTGTTTCCAAGACCACAATCTATCGTCACTGGCCATCTCGTTCTGCGTTGTTGATGGACGCTTGTTCGAAGATTGGACCTGCGCCGGTGATCCCAGACACGGGCACCTTGAAAGGCGATGTTACTGCGCTCGCGGCAGGTTTGGCTCAAGAGTTAAAATCCGCGCGCTGGGCGGCTGTTCTTCCTTCGATTATCGACGCAGCCGAGCGGGAACCGGAGTTGGCGCGGCTTCACGCTCAGTTGCATGCCGGTCAGATGGTTCCGTATTTTGCGGTCGCCGAGCGAGCTAAGAAGAGAGGGGAGCTGGCCCCCGGCACGAACCTGTCTGAGTTTGTCGCCTCAATCGTCGCGCCCTTCTTCTACCGACGCTGGTTCACGCGGCAACCCCTCGACGATGCATTTGTGAAGGGCCTAGTTCGTGGTCTCTTGACCCAACTGAAGCGAAACTAAGTTAACTCGACGAACCACTTTGCGACTCGCAGTAGTGCTTTCCCGGAGCGCCGTTACGATATCTTCAGTGATGCCGCGGGCTAAGGATGATAATCGGTGTCCGCGACCAAGGCGCACAGCGAGGTTATAACTTAGTCGCACTAAATATACGGCAGGTTGAGGTCTAACAGGACCAAGTCGGGCTTAAGCGACATGGCGAGCTTGGTGGCCTTTGCCGGTCAGGCACTCTTCCACCTTGAAATCGGATCAAATCACGATACCCCGTTGCTGCGTACGTAAGTTTGGCGCGGCAACAGAATTGAAGGGACGGCATCGGGCTCGACGTACCGACTGATCGGTTATATTCAGATGCTCTAGCGGGAGTGGACAACCAGCTTCAAAGCGCGTTGTCTATTATGGCAACTATATAGGACAACCGTTGATTTCGGTTGGCTTCTCGGAAGTTCTTCTGCTGTGTTTACGTTTTCTTAGAAGCCGAAGTTGCTCCGAGTGGGCCTACGATACTGGACCGATACGGCCCTTAGAAGCCAAAGTTGCTCCGAGTGGGGTGGCGGCCTTTCCAATACTGAAGAAAGGCCAGGCGGGCGCGAGAAGCGGTGGCGTGGGTGAAGTCCCTGACCACGATTCCGGCATCTTCTATGAGGTGCGCCACGAGCTCCGGAGTCTTGGCGAGAACCAGGTGGCACTCGAGTAAGTTCACGGCAGAGATGTAGGCCTCTCCGGCTTCCGTGACGGCGCGGAGGTAGGCTTCGAAGCCCGGCTCTCTTCGGAGTATCGCAATAACTGATGAGGTGTCGACGACCATTGGAAACTCAGCAGCCAAGTTCTTTTTTCAGGCTTTCGGAGAGTTCGACCGGCTCTGAGTCACCCGCCAGCCAATCGTAGTACTGTTTGGGAATTGGCTCGGGCGTCCCGGCGGCTCCTTGACCCCTCTGCGCAGTCAAGAAAGCAAAGAGGCATTGACGAAAGAAGGTGTTTTGTAGTAACGTTTATACAGAACCGATTTGCCTCTGCAAACAGGAGTGCCGCCCCTGACCATCACCACCCTATCCAGCCGGGAGTTCAATCAGGACACCAGCCGAGCCAAGAAAGCCGCCTCAGAGGGGCCAGTGTTCATCACCGACCGGGGCAAGCCCGCCCATGTCCTGCTCAGCATCGAGGACTATCAGCGCCTCACTGGCAAGCACCGGAGCATCGTTGATGCCCTGTCCATGCCAGGACTCGCGGACATCGAGTTCGATCCACCCCGCGCGCGTGAACTCGCCCGGCCGGCCGATTTCTCGTAATGTTCCTGCTCGATACCAACGTCCTTTCCGAGCTGCGCAAGGCCGGCGACGGCAAAGCCGACGCCAATGTCGTAGCCTGGCTGTCCAGCATGGACGCCACGACCTTTTACCTCTCCGCCGTCACCCTCATGGAGATTGAACTCGGCATCTTCCGGATCGAGCGGCGCGATCCCGCCCAAGGAGCCAAGCTTCGCGCCTGGATGGATCAGCACATCCTGCCTGAATTTGCGGATCGAACCCTACCGGTCGATACGGCCGTGGCGCTCCGCTGCGCGCCCCTTCATGTGCCGGACTCGCGCCCCGAGCGCGATGCGTTCATCGCCGCGACTGCCCTGGCGCATGGCATGACGGTCGTGACCCGGAACGTCGCCGATTTCGCGCTAACCGGCGTGCCGCTCTTGAACCCGTGGGACGCTCCCCAATAGCCGATAGACAGCGGTATCTCAGTCTGATTGATGCAAATCGCAAATCTCTCGCGCACCGGCGCGCACAACCTACGCCCTATGCCGACCTGAACGCCGTCCTGAATTATCTGCTGGCAGGCGCGCAGAGATTGCTCGGCAACAACTTCGTTGGCACCTATCTACAGTGATCCTTCGCAGTCGGCGACTTCACCGAGTTCAGCGATTGCGATTTCATCATCGTCACCGCCCGCGACTTCACACCGGAGGAATTGCCGTCCTTCCCGGCCCTGCATGCCATCATCCACGAGTTGCCCTATCCCTATTTGGCGGACCGGGCTGGAAGGCTCCTATGTTCCGGCACTCATCCCGCGGCGGTGGTCGACTGAGAATCACCCGTAACAGGATGCTTCTGATCCACGATATACCTGTTGTAACAGTTATTGTCAAGATAGTGCCATGCTTCCCAATAGCACGACCGATCGTGCTAGAATGGATGTATGGATAAAGCCCAATCTTCCACCCGCTCCAGGATTTTGGAACGCGGGACAGATTTGTTGAGTGCATCCAGTCTGGCGGGCGTCACTCTGGGGGGTCTGGCAGAGCGCACCGGGATGTCGAAAAGCGGCCTCTTCGCGCATTTCCGATCAAAGCAGGAACTGGAGCTAGCCCTGCTGGAGCACACTGCCGTGATTGCCGGGAAGCATGTTGTTGGGCCCGCAATGCTAGCGCCCGAAGGACTTCCACGGCTAAAAGCGCTCGTGCGGAACTGGCTGGGATGGACGGCGAAAGCAGGGCTTTCCGGAGGTTGCCCCGTCGCGGCCGGCATGTTTGAACTGGACGATAGCGCGGGCCCTGTTCGGGATCGCTTAAGAGAAATGGAAGCGCAGTGGCGCGGGGTGCTTGGGTCACTTGTCCAGCGTGCAATTTCCTTGGGACACTTGCGAGACGAGACAGATGCTGATCAGTTTGTCTGGGAGCTGTGCGCGATTTATCTCAGCCATCACGCCTCCCTGCGGTTCGTGAGAGATCCTAAAGCCGATCAATACGCTCATACCGCGTTGGAAACTCTCTTCACGCGATGGATGCCACCGAAGAGCGGAAAGCGAGTCCGACTGAATCGAAGCAAGTAACGGCTAGACCGCGCGATAAGCGGTGATCTCAGCAATATGGATATGGAAAATATGAAGCTCTTTTTTATCTTTGGCGCAGCTCTGGTGGTCTTCTTGTTGGACACGCTGCTTGCTCAAATCGCTCTGCGAGTCACCGAAGTGCCGAAAGGCTTTCCGCCTTTCACCGCCTTACCCATTCTGTCCGGCGTCGTAGGAGGCTTTCTCCTGGCAGCAATAACGTATGCAGTGCTCCAGCTGGTCACGCCACAGGCGAATCGTGTGTTTTTCTTTGTTGCTATCGCTGCCCTCGCACTTTCGTTCGCTCTGCCAATCCGCTTGAGCTTTACCAAATCGGCTCGCTTCGCTGGGGTGACACCCGCAGCACAGATGTTTCTCGCATTGATGCACACGGTTGTGGCCACCGGCGCGGTGACAGCCCTTACAGTAGTTCGGCGGTAAGGAGCACGAAGGGACCGGCCTCGATCCTAGGAGTTCGCGTTTGAGGTGACAAGGTGTCCTGTTTCAACAAGTGCTCGTCTTAAGCAATACGCTGAAGGATTTAGTTAAAGCACTCACTTTACTTCCGGAATATTGTTCAGGTCGCGCACACCAACCCGAGCGGAGTTTTTCAACAGCATCGCTGGATTGCGCAACGTTTTAGTTGCTTTTCCGGAGGACCGAGCGAAACGAATGAATCCGCACTTCAAGGCAGGAGAATCAGTTTGCCGCGAGCCTTTTGGCTTTGGCTGACGTCGAGCGCCGCGCGCCAGTCTTCCAGCGGGTACGTGCGGGCGATCGGCACGGTAAATTTCCCATCTGCTGCAAGCCGCGCGAACTCCCCCAGGACGTCGTAGCGCATGGTGACAGCTTCTTCGATGTTGATACGGACGCCCAGTTCCTTAGCCGCGGCGAAGTCCGAGATGGTAATCACGCGTTTGGGGTCGCCGGCGATCTTGACGAGCGCAGGCAACGCGCCGCTGACCGGCGCCGTGTCCAGGATCAGGTCCGGCGACTTGCCGGCCAGCTCAAGAACTCTCTCCACCATCCCGTCCCCGTACGGGGTGACGGTAGCGCCCAGCGCACGTAGTCGATCCGCAAAGGTCTCCCCGGCCGTGGCTATGACGCGAGAACCGCGCATGAGCGCGATCTGAACAGCGGCGAACCCTACCGTGGCGCCCGCGCCATTGATCAGGACTGTATGCTCAGCCCGTACTCCCAAACAATCGAGAGTGCCGAAAGCTGTCGCAACGGCCATTGGCAGCGCGGCTGCCGCAATCGGATCGAGGTTCCCTGGAGTGCGCTTCCAGTGCTCCAGAATCGCAAAATCCGACGCTCCCGCGCTGGCAGTACCGACGAAGTCCACAGGTCCGAAAACCGCGTCACCCGCTGCGACATCCTGCACACCTTCGCCGACCGCATCCACAGTTCCGGAGACCTCCAGCCCGATGCCCCGCGGAAGACTTCCAGCGAACAAACCCCGACAGAGGGCCCAATCGGCCGGGTTGAGCCCGCAGGCGATGACGCGAACGCGAATGCGATTCGGGCCTGGGCCTGGAAGCATGGTTTCGTCCATGCGCAGCACGTCCGCGGGTTCGCCATAGCTGTGAAAACGGACTGTTCGCGTTTCGATCGAACCGGTCTCAGGGATGTTCATTGCGCACCTCCATGCGGCCAAGAAAGAACAGTGCTTCGGCCATCTCAGAACCGATTCTATCTGCGATAGCATGTACGATCAATGCTGATACGTTCATAAATTCGTCGCAATCGTACAATCGATCCATGGATCCACTTTCTGACGTGTTGTCGCTCTTGAAACCTCGCACATACGTGACGGGCGGCCTCTCCGCAGGTGGTGAATGGTCAATTCACTTGCCCGCGCATGAAGGGATCAAGTGCTATGCGGTGGTTGCGGGAGAGTGCTGGCTTTCGGTCGAAGGCGTCGAACAGCCCGTTCGACTGCGCGCGGGAAACTGCCTGCTTCTGCCCCATGGTCGTCCGTTTATGCTCGCAAGCGACCTCGCTCTCCCGCCCGTGGACGCACGCACAGTTGTCTTGTCGGTGGAAAGGTACAACGGCGTCCTGCAGGTCAGTCCAGGAAACGACTTCTTTCTTCTTGGAAGCCACTTCGCTCTTGCGGGCGATGCTCGCTTTCTGCTGGACGCGCTACCGCCCATCGTCATGCTGGAGGATGAGACGCACCGAGAGTCCACACGGTGGGCAGTCGAACGCATGCTGCGCGAGATGCGCGATTTTCAGCCCGGAGGTACGTTGGTTGCTCAACAGGTCGCCTACACGCTGCTGGTAGAGGCTCTTCGCCTGCACATTGCAGATGGCGCGCAACGAGGTACCGGTTGGCTCTTCGCTCTTGCGGACACGCGCATGAGAACTGCGCTCTCGTGCATCCACCAGCGTCCCGCTCATGCCTGGACGCTGCAGGAGCTCGCTCGTTCCGTAGGAATGTCACGAACGGCCTTCGCCCAAACTTTCAAGAGGACGGTAGGAGAATCGCCGATGGCGTACATCACGCGGTGGCGAATGACCTTGGCTGCAAACCGAATCCAAGACAAACGCGAATCGATTTCTTCGGTTGCGCCATCGCTCGGATATCAATCGGAAAGCGCATTCAGCGCAGCTTTCAAGCGGCAGTGGGGTAGCTCTCCCAGACAATACCTTCGCAGCCATTGCCCTCAGCTCAGCGCTACGGCCAACGATTAGACTCTCTGGGGTCAGCCGTGCTCGGTGCGGCGCTATTCAAAGACTACGGAAAATCCTTAGCGTACGATTTTTGACGTTTGCTGTAGTGACCCCAATAGGGCCCTTGACCTATGGCGAAACTGACTGGATATCGGTGTACCTGAAATCGTTCCCCCTTGTAGAGAAGCGGCAGGTTGGATTCCTTCGCGGTGGCGTACGCGGCGCAGTCGCAGTCGCAGTCGCAGATGTTGAGCGCAGCGGGTTGGCGGCTTTTCCCGTACTGAAGAAAGGCCAGGCGGGCGCGAGAAGCGGTAGCTTGCGTGAAGTCCTTGACCAAGATTCCGGCATCTTCGATGAGGCGCGCCACGAGCTCCGGAGTCTTGGCGAGAACCAGGTGGCACTCGAGTAAGTTCACGGCAGAGATGTAGGCCTCTCCGGCTTCCGTGACGGCGCGGAGGTAGGCTTCGAAGCCCGGCTCTCTTCGAAGTATCGCAACGATTGATGAGGTATCGACGGCCATTGGAAACTCAGCAGCCAAGTTCTTTTTTCAGGCTTTCGGAGAGTTCCACCGGCTCTGAGTCACCCGCCAGCCAGTCGTAGTACTGTTTGGGAATTGGCTCGGGCGTCCCGGCGGGGGATTGGCCAAGCCAAGCTATGATCCGGTCGAAGCGTTCTTGGGCGGTGGCGCGCCGGTCGATTTTGCCGATTTCACGCTTCAATAGCTCGCGAAGCGCGCCGGTCTTTGAGGTGTGCGTGAGCTCAGCGTACTTGTTGATGAGAGCGGAGGTCTCTTTGTCTTCGATGTACGTGGCCATGGCTATATGGGACCATATGGCTCTGGCATACGTCTAGGCCCGGGAGGAAAAGACGATGTTGTGGATCGGGTCGCATGAGGCGTACAATAATCTGCTCCAGAGGCTCAAATAGGCGGTTCCACTTAGGTGACGCGGAAGACTTTCATGACTTCGTCGCCCAGGTGGTTGATGACTTTCACGGCGATGCGACCGGATTTGGGTTTGGGGAAGGGGCGGGAGGTGTCGCTGTTGAGGGTGGCCCAGGCTTCTTCGTCGATTTCGGCTTTGAGAGTGGTCTTGAGGGATTTATAGGGGTCGTTTTGGCCTAGGAAGTAAGCCTGGCGGACAAAGAAGCTTTCTTCGTTGTAGTCGGTATCGATGAACCAACAGGCGATGCCTTCGGGGCCGTCGCTGCGGACTTCGCCGGTGGCGGGGTGGAAGGCATCGACGCCGTTGATTTTCACTTGCACATGATTATTTTCGGCGGCTGGGAGGACGGTGATGTCGGGCTCGCCGAAGATGACGAAGAGGTTGCCTTTGCCGGTGTTTTTGAGGTCGGCGGCCATGTGGCGGTCGGCGTTCATGCGGGCTTTAAGGACGGAGATGCGGCCGAGCTTGTGGAAGTCGGAGGAGGCGGCGTAGTTGAAGGCGCAGGAGATGAGGAGGTTGAAACCAGCGTCACCGGCCTCGCGGGCGGCGGAGACGAGGTCGGGACGGGAGACGGTGCCGAACTCGGGGCCGATTAAAATGGCGGCGCGTTTTTCATTATCGCCTTCGGTGTAGCGGGCTTCGGCGCAGACGTAGTAGCCGGGCCAGGGGGTGATGGAGTAGAAGGTGATTTAGTCTTCTTTGTGGGCTTGCTGGACGCCAGCGGTGCGGAGGTTTTCGAGGATGACGTGGGCGAAGTCGGGGCCGGCGGTGCATTGGTTGTCGAGGAGCTCGTCGTTTTCGTCGATGGCGAGCAGGCGGTGCGGGGTGAGAGTTTCGACCGTGAAGGGACCGGCAACACGGACTTTTTTGTTGTCTTCGTAAGGCTTGTCGTAGAGGTATTCGTACTCGGCTTTCGCGGCGATGGAGGCGTCGATTTCCTTTTGGCGGGCGACGCGGTGTTTCCACCAGTCGGCGTGGAGTTTTTTGGCTGGTTCGGGCCATGTGTCCGCTGCCTCGCGGGGGATTTGCCAGTCTTCCCAGGTTACGTTCAGGGCGGCGTTGAGTTGCTGGCGGAGGGGTTCGAGGGTTCCCTGGAAGGTGTCGTAGATGACGTCGATTTCGGCGTTGTTGGCGATGGATTTGAGGGTGATGTGGGGGACGCGCTCGTAGACGAAGCCGTGGCGGAGGTTGCCTCGGGTAAGGGCGGAGGAGGGCTCGCGGCGGGTGATTTCACCTTCTTTGATTTGGCCTTCGCGGCTGTCGGCGAGGAGGTAATAGGGGTAACGGGCTCCCATGATGCGAGCGCGGGCCAGGGCGAGGGCAACGCGGGAGGTGTCGATGGTGATCCAGCGGCGGCCCCATTGCTCGGCGACGTAGGCGGTTGTGCCGGAGCCGCAGGTAGGGTCGAGGACTAGGTCGCCGGGGTCGGTGGTCATGAGGAGGCAACGTTGTATCACTTTGGTCGCCGTTTGTACGACGTAGAGCCGGGGATCGCTATATTGGCCGGTAATCGTATCCACCCAGTTGCTAGCCAGAGGTTGCACCGGGTAGTCACGGAAGAATCGAACATAGCGTACTGAGTTACTACTTTCGTGGATTCTCTCTGCGCGTGCAAGACGTCGCATGCCCGTCGGTGACGTGGTCCAGAATCGCTGTCCAGGAAGATAATTTCTGCCCTTGAAACTAAATGCGGATTTGCCTTCGCTGTAATCGTGGCTACTTGTGAGGTCACCAACGGCGTAAGAATTCACCCGTGAAATAGATTCACCCGGTTCCTGTCTTCGACGCGACCCAGAGGCGTCTTCAATGTAGCCGTAAAAGCTCAGATCGCTTTCATAACCTTTTTCCAGAAGAATATTGTGATATTTGGTGCTGTCACGTCTCTTGGCGAACCACACAAGGTAGTCGAAATTGTTGGATAGGTATTCTGACGTGAGGGCCGTAGTCTTTTTGAACGAGATCAGGGAAATGAAGTTATCCTCGCCAAAGACCTCATCCATCAGCGCACGAACACGATGGACGTTCTCATCGCCAATTTGCACGAAGATTGAACCGGAATCCGTCAACAAGTCGCGTGCTACGGTCAGTCGATCTCTCAGGTAAGTCAAATATGAATGCATACCATCGCGCCAAGTGTCACGAAATGCTTTTACCTGTTCAGGCTCTCGCGTGATGTGATCGGTGTTGCCGTCCTTGACGTCGCGACTCGTAGTGGACCACTGAAAATTCGAGTTAAATTTGATCCCATACGGCGGATCGATATAAATGCATTGAACCTTGCCGCGCAGACCTTCGCGTTCGGCTAACGAGGCCATCGCTTGCAGGCTGTCGCCGAGGATCATGCGATTGGTCCAGTTGGCGTCGTGCTGGTAGAACTCGGTGCGGGCGTCTTCGCTTGGGAGGCCGTTGAAGTCGGCGAAGAGTCGGTACTGATCTTCGGCGGCTTGGTCGTCTTTTCCGGTGCGGCGGAGCAGGTCGTCGATCAGGACCTTGGGCTGCACCTTTTCCTGGATGTAGAGCGGCGGCGCCTGGACGACGAGATCGGACCAGTCCTGCTCGTCTTTCCCACGCCAGACGAGTTGCGGGTCGAGGTCGCGATTGCGGCGCTCGTAGGCAATGCGGACGGGGCTTTGCTGCTCCTTCTGCATGACCGAGTGGTATTCGGCGGTGGGGATGTTTTTGCGCGTGGCTTCTTCGTGGGTGAGGGTGACGACGGTTTTCTTTATTTCTTTGGGCATGGGGGTGTCCGTTAGGACGCTAGCGGCGTTTCGGACGGGGCAAATCGGGGACAGGCTTCGGATTCCGCAAAAGGCGCGGAATGCTCTCCTGTCCCCGGTTTGCAGGTTCCTTCGACTAGTTTGCTGAATTCGCTTTCGACTTTTGCGGTGAACTCGGATTCGATGTTGTAGAGTTCGGTGAATTCGGCGAAGGCCCAGCGGCCGAAGCGCCCGTCGTGGTTCACGCCCGGTATCCAGTAAGTGTCCATGTAGGTTTTCTTGTCTTTGGCGTCTTCGCGCCGATAACCTTTGATTTCGACGACCAGATGCAGCAGATCATCCTCCCCGTGGCCGTCGTCGATTAAGACGATGAAATCGGGGAGGTATTTGCGGGTTTCGGAGCCGCAGCGGTAGGGGACTTCGAAGCCGAGAGCCTGGTTTTTGACGTAGGCTTTCACACGGGGGTGCACTTCGGCGACACGGCAGAACTCCCCTTCCCAATCGCTATCGAGGATGACCCAGTTGATGTGACAGCGGCGGGGATCGGTCTGCCAGCGATCGGTTTTAGAGGTGCTGAAGCGGACGTGCATGGTGGAGCCGGTGGGATTGTAGGAATCGAGGACGGCCACGACGGGCTTGCGGTCCATTTCGGCTCGGGTGATGGCGGCGGTGATGCGTTCGCAGGCCATATCGGCGAGGGACTGGTAGAGAAGCTGGGCGGGGTTCGCGCCGCCTCCGCAGACGAGACAGGTATCGAGCCATTGTTTGGCGATGCGCTTCAGGTCGCCGAAGAGATTGAAGCTGGGTTCCTGGCCGGGCTCGCGCCAATGCTTTTCGAGCAGGCGCTTGGTGAGGTGGAAGAGCACGGTGGAGGTGCGGGTGTCGGCGGTGTGTTCGAGACTGAGATCGACGCCTTCGCCGATGATGCCTTCATTGCGGGTTTTCGAGGGGCCGACGAGGTCCGGGGTGAGGTGGAGGACGGAATCGGCGTTGAAGGCGGCGGCGAGGCGTTCCTTGGGGAGCTCGACGCGGTAGCCGGAGACGCGGGGGAAGCGGATTTCGAGGTGGTCGCGGTCGGGGCTGACGGCTTTGACCTGGACGGTTTCGCGGGGCTTTTGCGGCGGGGCGATAACGGGCTTGGCGGTGAAGTCGAAGGGGATGCCGAGAATGTCGGCGTATTCAGGGGTGAAGAGGCCGTCGCTATTAAGGTCGTAGGACTGGCGGCGGAGGGCGCGGCCGATGACCTGTTCGCAGAGAAGCTGAGTGCCGAAGGCGCGCACGCCGAGGACGTGGGTGACGGTGTTGGCGTCCCAGCCTTCGGTGAGCATAGAGACCGAGACGACACAGCGAATGGATTCGCCGAGGCGGCCTTCCTTGCCGACGGTGTTCATGGCTTCGCGGAGGAGGGCGTCGTCGGTGAGGTGGTCGGCACTGTGGGGGTCGCCGGTGCGCTCCATAATGTCGCGGCGGAGGCGTTCGATTTCGTCGACAGCGGCGGCGCGGAAGTTGTCGTCGAGGGAGTCCCCGGAGGCGAGCTGTTCACTATCGATGAGGAGGGTGTGAGGACGCGCAAGCGAGCTGCCGTGCTCATCGAAGTTGCGGAAGAGGGGGAGTCGGCCATGGACAAGCGGACCATTCCCGTTATCGCGATGGAAGCCGGAGATGTAGTCGTAGACGAGCTTGGAGGTGGAGGTGTTGTTGCACACCACGATGAAGCAGGGCGGGACGCGGATGGCCGCATCGCGCCAGAGGTGGAAGGTTTTTTCGTAGTGGCCGTAGAGGGCTTCGAGGGCGGTCTGGAGTTCGACCGGAATGCTAAGGGGGTCGAGAGTTTCGGCTTTGCCCCGGCCTTTTTTTGGCATTTTGGCGCGGATGTTGTCCCAGAGATTGCGGAACTTGGGCATGTCGCCGCCAGGGATGTTGTCGGAGACGGGAACGCGGGGGAGTTTGACGATGCCGCACTCGATGGCGTCCATGAGGGAGAAGTCGCTCACGGTCCAGGGAAAGAGAGTGCCTTCGGCGTAGCCCGAGCCACGGAGGAAGAACGGGGTGGCGGAGAGATCGAGGACGCACGCGATGCCGAGCTGGCGTTTTACGGCTTCGAGGCCGGAGATCCAGAGGCGGGCGGCTTCGTTGTTGCGCTGGGCTTCTTCGCGGTCGTCACCTTTTAGTTTTTCGGCGACGCCTTCGGCGTCTCCGGGCTTTTGGCGGTAGCAGTGGTGGGCTTCGTCGTTGAGGACGAGGATATTTTTGAGGCCCATGAGATCGGGCAGGACGCGCTGGATCATCTGGCCTTCGGTTTCGAGGGTGTTCAGGGGGTCGCCGCGGCCTTGCAGGAGGGCGCGGGTGCCCTTGGCGAGTTCGAGGCGGTCGCGGAGCTTGAAGGCGTGATAGTTGGTGATGACGATCTTGGCGCGGGCGATGTCGGGGAGGAGATCGGGAGGGACGAGTCCGCGGGCGGCATCGAAGTAGCCGTTCGGCTGATTGGGATGGAGTACCTGGAGGCGGTCCTTGACGGTGAGGCCGGGGGCGACGACGAGGAAGCCGCGGGTGAAGGTTTTGCTCCCGGGATGGCGGACGGCGTTGACGGTCTGCCAGGCGATGAGCATGGCCATGACGGTGGTTTTGCCGGCTCCGGTGGCGAGTTTGAGGGCGAGGCGGAGAAGTTCGGGATTCGCTTCCTTATTGACCTTTTCGAGATGGGCTTCGAAGGCTTTGGCGGTTTTGCCGAGTTTGGGGGCGACTTCGAGGAGCCAGATGGCGGTTTCGACGGCTTCGATCTGGCAGAAGAAGGGGCGGATGCCAGTGAAGTTGTGGCAGCGCCAGTGCTGGAGGAGGCGGGCGGTTTCGGGCGTGACGAGCCAATCGGCGGGGTTGGGCAGGTTGCGCCATTGAGTGACGAGAAAGCGGAGATCGTTGATGACGGGAGTGACATCGTACTGCTGCTGTTCGGTGGAGAGGCCGTGGCCTTCGTCGAAGGCAATACTGGTCTGGCCGGCTTTGCGTTTTTTGGGCGGGGGAATGGGCGAGATGAATTTTGCGCCACGGCGGGTTTCGAGGACGCGGTGGGTGGGTTGGCCGTCGGGGTCGAGTTCCCAGTGGCGGCGGGGGAATTCATACGGGGAGTTGAGAATAGGGTGGCGGAAAAAGTCGTCTTCCATGGATGGGGAGGAATCTGCTGGGAGTACCAGGAGTTTTGAAACGCTGTGCTCACGATAGCACTGCGATGGCTTGGTGAGTTCGCGATTTTTTGTTGAAAGATTGCCGGTTGGGCGTCTTCGGCGGAGTGATCTGTTAACCCGTTTGAAGCGCCGGCGTCAGGACAGCGTCATAGATCTGCACGAGGTTCCAGGTTCTCAGATCGTCTTAGAGTTCGGAACCGGGGGCAAAGCCGGTTGTATATCGGTGTGCGTGAAGTCAGCTCCTTTGTGGAGAAGCGGCAGATTACATTCCGTCGCGGTGGCGTAGGCGGCGCAGTCGCAGATGTTCAGGGCAGCGGGATGGGCGGCCTTTTCCGTACTGAAGGAAAGGAGGGAGGGGTTCACTCGCTTGCAATTGCCATCATGTTACCCTCTGGAAACCAGTCAGGAGTTAGTGTTTGGAACAATCGCGGACGACCCCGACGGTACACACTCAGTTCGGTGTGCTACAGGGACAACTCCTTCACAGTGTGTATGCGTTCCTGGGAGTTCAGTACGGTGCCGACACGAGCGGGCCGAATCGTTTTCTGCCACCGAAGCCACCGGCTTCCTGGTCCGGGAGGAAGCGTGCCGACAAGATGGGTTTTCGCTGCCCCCAACCGGACATACCCGCTGCGACCACAACGACACCGCTCTTCTCATTCTCCGATCTTCCGGTCAGTGAGAATTGTCTTGTCTTGAATGTTTGGGCGCCCCGGCTCGACCGAAGCGCGAATCTGCCCGTAATGGTGTTCTTACACGGTGGTGCATTCTCATTCGGAAGTGCAAGCGACAAGTACTATGACGGAGCCAGTCTAGCGGGACACCAGAATGTCATTGTTGTCACGCTGAACCATCGGCTCAACGGCTTTGGTCATCTCTTGCTTGGACCGGAAGCCGCCCCGAGATTTGCCGCTGCTGCCAATGCAGGCATGCTCGACATTGTTCAGGCACTCGAATGGGTGCGCGATAACATTGGCGAGTTCGGTGGTGACCCAAGCAACGTCACCATTTTTGGGCAGTCCGGCGGTGGAGGAAAGGTCGCGACGCTCTTGACGATGCCGCGTGCCCAGGGGCTGTTTCAAAAAGCGATTATTGAAAGCGGTCCGGTGCTTAGTGTCAGCACGCTTGAAGAGGCCCTCGCGATACGAAATCGAGTGCTTGCGGCTCTCGATATGAAGCCCGACGAGGTCGAGACGCTGCAGGACTTGCCGATGCAGAAGCTGGTGGCGGCATTCGCGAAGACGGGACTTCAGTCGTTTCAACCGATTGTCGACGGCGATATTTTACCGACTCAGCCTTTTGAACCCGTAGCGACGCCTGTTTCCGCTGATGTCCCTCTAATGATCGGTTCTAACAGAGATGAAGCAACTGCGCTTTTGGTGGATGATCCGACTTGGCAATCGATGACTGATGACGATCTTCAGAAGCGAGTGACAGCGTTGCTTGGACCGAGCCGCGCACCTGCCGCTATTCAGCTCTACCGGTCTCGCGCGCCGGAAGACGATCCGGCGCATCTATGGTCAAGCATCTTCACTGATGCCTTCTTCACCTACAGAACGATTGCCCTTGCCGAGCGGAAAGCTGACCAACACCGTGCACCGGTTTTTGCGTACAAAGTTGAGTGGCCATCGCCGGCGCGCGAAGGACTGCTGCGAACGCCACACGGCGTGGAATTGCCATTTGTCTTCGATAATGTGAGCGGATCACCGGAGCTTGTCGGATCGGGTCCTTCTCAGGATAAGATGGCCGAATTGATGAGCAGCACGTTTGCTTCATTCGGTCGGACAGGCAACCCTGACAACAAGAACAACCCTCATTGGCCTGCCTATGACTCAAATTATCGCGAGACCTTTATCTTCGATATTCCGCCCACAGTGGTAGCAGATCCCGATTCAGATTTACGCCTCTTCTGGGATTCAGTTGGGGCCGCAACCTTCGCACATCGCTAGGTCAACCAAGCAGCGCATTGCCTGCCGGATGGAACCACAGGCAATCTAGTAAGGGCCACCATGACCGCCATGGAAGCGGTCGAATCCTCCGAATCGGCCTCCCGGCAATTGCGCAAACTTCGTTTTCTGGTCGGCACTCAGGATCGCGTTGAAGGCAGCCTCGGCGGTGGCGCGAGCGATCGTTTCCTGGGTGGTGACCGTACCGATTTGCGTTGCCGCGTTCGCGATACCGGCACTATCATTCGCCTCCACGGCCGTTTTCAGGACAGTTCGGGCGGTCCTCATGCCGGTTCTCAGGTTAGACTCGGCGGTCTGTTCGGTTGTGAAAATCGTGGTGGCGGAAGCCTCCTGTGTGCTATCCAGTGACAACAAGGTAGTCAAATGAGCGACCTTATGGGCTACCATTTGGGCCGGTGAAGGACGGGTATATCCTGCTTCCGGGCTTTGGCCAAAGGCGCTAGCGGCCAATAGAATTGCAGAAGCGAATGCAGTATAGATTCGTGGTTTCATTTCGGGTTACTCCGTTTTTGAACGTTGAAGCGGCTATGGAGGCTCCAGGCCTTGCCTTTACAGCATGTGAAGACGTGGGATGGTGCGGGTACGTTTACAGGATTACGTGAACGAGGGGCCGGAATTCTGTAAAGAATTGTGTCACGGCCCGGTGTTTTCGTGCGCGGGGCCCCCTTAGGGAGTGCGCGAGGAGACATAGGCTGCGATGTCCAACATATCGTCCTGGCTTAGTTTGCTGACTACGGGTTTCATTAGTTGGGTCCACTCGCCGTTTCGGGTGCCTTGCTGCATGTCGTACAGTTGCCGTACGAGGTAGCTGGGCGAACGGCCGGCGATGCCGGGGACGGGACCGATGCCCTTCAAGTCGGCTCCATGGCAGACACCACAGGGAACGGTCTTTTTTGCGCCGGTGGTCGCTAAGGCCTCACCCTTTTTGATGCTGCCAAGCGGGACATAGGCAATGAAGCCGGACCGGGGATTACGAAGCACTTCGGTCATTTCCGTGCTCACCGGCGCCTCGATGATGCGCTGGCCGAGGGGCTCTTTGCCGGCGCCTTCCAAGGGGAGGAACATGCCGCCCGAGAGGCGCGTCTTCGGGACGGTATCGGTTTCGACCACCTTGATCCAGGGGGTCCACTTCATGGAGCCGAAGTAGTCCGCAGCCGCTTTGATTTCGTCATCGGTCATGGCTTTGGCGTAGGAGATCATGAGATTGGTATTGGTTTTGCGGGAATCGGCGCTCTTCCGGAGGCCGTCCCTGAAATCGTGGAGCTGGTGTACGAAGTAGGATACGGGAAGACCGGCGACACCGGCATTTTCCGAACGCCCTTTGCCGTTGGGGTAATGGCAGAGGGAGCAGGCCCAGACCTCGGGCTTGCGACCGTGGGCCACGATTTCGGGCATTTTGGGATGGTCGTTAGGAAACCAATCGGCCGGGCCGAAGCGATCGTTGATTTGCGCTGGCGTGAACGCCAGCGTACTGCCGGGGAGATGTAACAGTTGGTTGTTGTTTGGGGCGGCGTGGGGGTGGTGTGTTGCGTGCGTTGCCGCAGCGGCGGACTGGGTGCCGTAGGCCCAGGTGGGCGGTCCTTGCGCCGCGAGGGACAGGGCTGCGGCAAACAGGAAGGCAAAGGCAAGCTTGGTCCCGGATCGGAAGTTGCTGCTGGTTGGAGCGTTCATTGGTCAGAGACCATGATACGGAGTCGAGATTTGGTAACACAGTGAAGGGAAGCGCCAGCGTTTCAGAATCGATTCCGGGATCGCGCTGGAAGGCGCCGCGCTGCTGTTTTCTTGTCCGGGTGAAGCGAAGACTATGCTTGTGGAATGGTGAAGTAGAACGTGGATCCCTTTCCAACCTGGGAGGTCAGCCAGATTCGCCCACCATGGCGTTCCACAATCTTCTTACAGATGGCGAGTCCAATGCCGGACCCGGGAATCTCATGTCCATGGAGGCGCTTTAGAGGCGCGAATACATGCTCGAAGTGCTTTTCTTCGATACCCAGGCCATTGTCTTTGACCGAAATACGGAAGCCTGCGGGACCATTCCGGTCAGCAGATATCTCGATCCGCGGCGCTACTCCAGGTCTTGCGTACTTGATGGCATTTCCAATCAGGTTCTGAAATAGCTGGAGCAATTGCACAGGATCCCCCACAACCGTTGGCAGGAGCTTATAAAACAATTTTGCTGAGCTTTCCTCAATGGGCAATTGTAGGTTGGACTGCACCCCGTCTAAAACCGCGTCGAGACGGACGGCAGTTTTTGTGAATTTCTCATCGCCGGTTTCCGCATACCGAAGAAGTGATTTTATGAGAACATCCATGTGGTTTGCGCCTTGCAGAATGAAGGAAATGAACTCATCCGCCGTGCTATCGAGGTTGCCTCGATAACGCTGCGCCAGCAGTTGCGTGTAGCTATTGATGGCGCGGAGCGGCGCTTGCAGATCGTGCGAAACAACATGCGAGAACTCGGCGAGGCTTTCATTCGATCGGCGAAGCTGTTGAACGAGAAGCTCGCGTTCCTCCTCAGCCCTTTTTCGGTCGGAGATGTCCTGGCTAATACTCACGACGCCGATGACATTCCCTTCGCCGTCGTACCAGGGAGCTTTGCCACTCAGGAATGTGCGTTCCCCGTGCTCTTTACTAAGCAGACGCTCCTCGATAATAATGGGGCTGTTCTGCTCAATGACGGTATTGTCATTTTCCCGAAGCGGTCCGCTGATGTGCGGCGAAAAGAAATCATCCTGCAAGTGACCGACGACCTCTTGGATATTCCGCCCAAATAGCCGTGCTGCTTCTGAATTGGCAAATGTGAAACGACCTGAGCGATCTTTTAGATAAATCACATCAGGTGTTTGTTCGAGAATGGCCCGCAACATACTATCTTCGATGCGATGTGGTCTGATGTCCCGCATGACTTTGGCAAACCCGACATGAGTTCCGTCGCTGGATGAAAAAGCTCTGATCACTCCGTCGACGAATATGCGGCTGCCGTCCTTCCTCAAATGCCAACGCATATCGGGCGATCGGCCAGTGATGCGAGCGCGTTCAAACTCCTCCTCATCCGCGTGCAGCAGGCGGTCTTCAGGCGTAAAGAGCTCGTGCGCATTTAGTCCGATGAAGTCTTTTTCGCTATAACCTAGAACCGATTCAACTCCTGGACTCCAGCTTGTGATGCGCCCGTCGGTATCCATCTGAAATATGGCAACGTCATTTAGCTCTTCGAAGAGAATTTCAGGTAACCGATCGTAGGTTGCTGGACTGTCGCTAGTGTTCATGGAATCCCTTCATTTGTTACATTGCAGTACAAATCCAGCGCACAAGCGCGAGGCTAGCGTGGATAAATCCGGAAGATTTGTGCACCGATGTACACAAGGCAGGATCTGCCCTGGACTGACACGCCGCGGAAGTGGAGCGTATCTGGGGAGGGATTTGGCTGGTGATTTTAGTATGACAGCTTTAGCTCACCAGAACATCGCCAATGTGGTGTTCCCTAGGATTGGTACGAGGCCGGTGACCATGTTTTCTCGCCGCAGATTGCCGCAAGGCGGCTTGGACGCCCTCAAAAGGCCGTATTACTATTGATTTGTCCACTTTTCTTTATTAGGTTGCGGAATGGCGATGCGGAAATCTTTTCTTTATTTGGCAATGGGTATTATTCTGGCGGCCAACATTCTTTCGGCTGCCTCGGTTTATGACTTTGAGCTGAATTCCATTAACTCCGAGAAGGTGCCGTTGCGTGATTTTAAGGGCAAGGTCCTGATGATCGTGAATGTTGCCAGCTATTGTGGCTACACTCCCCAGTATGCGAGTCTGGAGAAGCTTTATCTTCGATACAAGGACCAGGGATTCGTGGTTCTCGGCGTTCCCTCCAATGATTTCGGCGAGGGAGAGCCGGGGACGGATCCGGAGATCAAGAAGTTTTGTAAGCGTAAATACGACGTCACGTTTCCCATGATGTCCAAGGTGTTTGTCACGGGTAACAACGCGATTCCGCTGTATCAGTACCTGACGGACAAGGGCGAGAATCCGAAAACAGGCGGCGATATTCAATGGAACTTTACGAAATTCCTGATTGGAAGAGATGGAACAATTTTGGCTCGTTTTGAGCCAAGTGTGAAGCCCGACGATCCGGCCTTGGTGACGGCTGTAGAAAACGCTTTGCAATAAAGGCGGAGCGCATGCGAATATTGATCTACTATTGACCGAAAGGGGTCTAGCATGTCAGCTCCAAAGCTCGCCATTGAGGCGTCTCTACACGCATGGCGAAGGGCACTTGTTGTACTTATTTTCGGGTTGGGCGCCACGTTCTGCGCTTTCGCCCAAACTCAAGCCATTAACGGCAGCATCCGGGGACGTGTCGTCGATCAAACGGGGAGTCCGGTAGCGCAGGCGAGTGTCACGATCAGCAATGCGCAGACGGGATTTTCGCGTTCTGTTGCAACACCGGACGACGGGTATTATGTTTTTCCCAATCTGCCGCTCGGCTCGTACACGGTCAAGATTGAGAAGACCGGCTTCGATACGCAGCAGCATCCCGGAGTGATGCTCGATGCGGGGACGCAGGCGGTGATCGATGCGCAACTGACGGTGGGAAAGGCGAGCACCTCCATCGAGGTGACGGGCGGAGCTCCGGTGATCGAGCCGTCGCGCACGGATATTGGACGGACCATTAGCCACGAGGAAATCGCCAATTTACCTCTTACATCGCGGAATCCGTATAACTTTGTTCTTTTTCAGCCAGGCGTGAGCGGCCACCCGAATGCGGAGCTCGGGATTCCACGGACGATCAATACGAACGGGCTGCTGGACCGGATCAATTATCAGATGGATGGCATGGTGGACACGGAGAGCGACCGCTACGGGTTGCGGCTGTTTCCGATTGCCAATATTTATGTGCAGGAAGTGCAGACCATCTCCAACAGCTTTGCGCCGGAGTTTGGAGGGACGGCGGGAGATATCTTTAACGTAATCACGGGATCAGGAACCAATGATTTTCATGGCGAATTCCAGTATGTCGGGCGGCCTACCGACGCCAGCGCGCGGCCCATTCTGCTGGGATCCAAACCAAAGCCGGATCTGACGTTGAACGATACTTCCGTGAATGCCGGCGGACCGATTATTAAAGACAAGCTGTTTATTTTCGGCGCCTACGAGCACCTGACGCGCGGATTGCCGCAACCGAATACTATCAATCCGGCGCAGGCGGCGCAATTGGGAATCGCGTCGGACCTGCTGGCCACCGCGCCTAGCGTGCAGCATGCGCAGTTTGCCGACCTTCGCGCGGATTGGCAGATCACGGAGAAAGAGCGGGTCTTCGTCCGGCTGAATTATTTCCGGAACACGTATCCGTTTAATACGAATGTGGGCGGACTGTACGCTCTGGATACGGCCTCTGATTTTCGCGACCGCTCCTATGTTGGGGGCGCGCAGTTGTTATCCACGTTTAGCCCGAATGTTTTGAACGAGCTTCGTTTTTCGGACCCGTACCGCAATGAAGTGCATGTTGCCGACCCGCTGACAGGAAAGGGTTCGATGGTTTATGTGACGGGTGTTGCGTATTTTGGAGGTTCAAACGCGGTGGGAGACGTGTTCGCGGAGAAGATTCCGAGCCTCAGCGACAATCTGACCTTCATCAAAGGCAGCCACACGATCAAGGTGGGAGGCGGTTTTGAATCGATCCTCGATAACCAGTTGAGCGATACGTACAGCATGTACACGTTCCCGACGGTTGCGAGTTATTTGGCGGCCGAGTCGGGGATGAATCCGTTTGCGTACTCGACGTTTCAGACGAGCGTGGGAACGGTGGGGGCGGGCTATCACTCGTTGTTTTGGAACGGGTTTGCGCAGGATAGCTGGCAGGCGCGCTCGAATTTGTTGGTGACGTACGGGGTTCGGTATGACAAGTTTCAAGGACCGGCAGCGCCTCCGAACGAGCCGTTCATTTATTCGCAGCGTTTTCGCACGCCGGGAGCGAATTGGTCACCGCGCTTAGGCATCGCTTGGAGTATCACTCCGAAGACGGTGCTGCGTGTCGACTCGGGGATTTTCTACGAAGCGCCGCCGACAAATCTCTGGTACAACGCGCTCAGTAACAACGGTTCGAGCAGCGGGTTTGTGGCGTCGATCAATGCCAACTCGCCGCAAGCGCCCGCGTTCCCGGCGGTGATTAGTTTTTCACCCGGTACGATCTCCCGCACGGCGCCGAGTATCACGACGGTGACGCCGAATTTCAAGAACGCCTACACCTATAACTCCAGCTTTCAAATTGAGCAGCAATTATCGAACAACGATTCTCTTACGGTGGGATATGTGAATACGGACGCGCGGAATTTGGAGTATCTGCGCAACATGAATTTAATCAATCCGATTGGGTATCTTCCGGATGGGCGGCCGCGATTTTCGACGGCTGTGAATGCGACTACGCGTTTGTATCCGGCATTCGGCAATATTACGCTGCAAGATATCGGGGCGATTGCGGATTACAACGCGCTGGTGGTGCATTATCGGCACCGGCTATCGCAGGGGATGGTGGTGGATGCTTCGTACACCTGGTCCCATTCGATCAGCGATGCGCCGGATGTGAATAGTTTCGAGCAGAATGCGCCGATCGAGGACCCGACGAGCCGCAGCCGGGATCGCGGCAACAGCGTGATCAACCGTCCGCATGCGTTTACGCTCAGTTCGGTTCTTGCGCCGACCTTCCATATTGGGAATGGGTTCTGGCGGCGGGTCGCCAATGATAATGAGCTGGCGATTCTGGCGAACCTGTCATCGGGAGACGAGCAGAATATCGTGGCGAATCAGAATTTGAATGGCGACCCGATCACGAGCTCGCCGACCAATGTTACGCGGCCGGCTTATGTGGGCCGTTATACGGTGCGCGGGCCGAATATTTATCAGGTCGACTTACGTTATACGCGAACGCTATTTACTTTGTGGGACCGGGTGAGGCCGCAGTTTCTGGCCGAGGCGAACAATGTTTTTAATCATCCGAATATCACGACCTTAAACACGACCGCGCAAGTAAACGCGAATGGGTTCATCACATCCGGACCCAGTTTAGCGCCGGTGTCGACGGTGCTCGAAGGGCGCATTATTCAGTTGGGCGTGCAAGTAAGTTGGTAGTGTGGGTTTGAGTGAAGAAAGCGAACCTTTTTCCTTCTCCGATTTACGCGGAGACGGTGTTATCGGCGAACTTCGCTGATGCGCAGCGGCTATTTTTAGAGGCTTTGATCGACATCCATTACGCGCATACCCTGATGCTGGCAAAGCAAGGGATTATGCCGGTGGAGCGGGCGCGGAAGTGCGTAGCGGCTCTTGATTCGTTGGATCGCAAGACCATTCGCCGAGCGCGGTACGAGGGGCAGTTCGAGGATCTGTTTTTCTTTGTTGAGGCGGAGATTGAGCGCTTCTGCGGTATCGAGAATGCAGGGTGGATGCACACGGCGCGGAGCCGTAATGACATCGATTTGACGATGTACCGGATGTGTCTGCGCCGCGAAGTGCTGTTGTTGACAGAGGCGATCAATGGAATGCGCGGCGTACTGATCGAACTCGCGCGACGCCACATCGATAGCATCATGCCGGCATACACGCATACGCAGCCGGCGCAACCGACAACGCTTGCCCATTATCTACTGGCGGCGATTGAGTGTTTTGAGCGGGATGAGCGCCGTTTGCGGGCAGCGTTCGAGACGATCAACCGCAATCCGCTGGGCGCTTGCGCGATTACGACGACGGGGTTTCCGATTGACCGGCACTACACAACGTCGCTGTTGGGCTTTGAGGGGTTGCAACTCAATTCGTACGGTGCGGTGGCGGCCAGCGACTATGTGACCGAGGCGGCGGGGGTTATTGCCACGGCGATGGTGAATCTCGGCAGATTGGTGCAGGATTTGCTGTTGTGGTGCAACCCGGCGCTGAACTTTTTGCGCCTGTCCGATGCGTGGGTTCAGATCAGCAGTATTATGCCGCAGAAGCGTAATCCGGTGGCATTGGAGCACACGCGGATTCTGGCGAGCAAGGCATTGGCACAGGCGCAGAGTATTTTTACGGCGGTGCACAATACTCCGTTCGGAGACATTGTGGATTGCGAAGACGATTTGCAACCGCTGGTGTTCACGATGACGGCGGATGCAGTGCGGGCGATTCGATTATTTGGCGGTTTGATTGAAGGGTGCGAGTTCAACACCGATCGCATGGCGGAATGCGCGAATGCTGATTTTCTGACCGTGACGGAATTGGCGGACACGATCGCGCGCGAGACCAAAGCTGGGTTTCGGATAGCTCATCATTTAGTCTCGGCGGCGGTGCGTCAGGTGGAGCAGTATTCTCCGGAGGAACTGGTGACGGCGGTACTGGAACTGGCACCTTCTGTTTTGGGAAAGCCGCTGGAGATGGATCGGAGTGAGTTGGTTCGTGTTCTGGACGCGCGATGGTTTGTCGAGGTGCGGCGCATACCGGGCGGACCTGCGCGAGAGGCTGTTACATCGGCTTTGGCGGAGGCCGAGAAGCAGGAAAGTGATGGGCGCGGTTGGATTGCCGCGAAGAAGGAATTACTCAGTGGGTATGCAGGGCGGATTGAGGAGGCCCGGGCGGGGTTGTTGAGGGCTTATCGCGGACACGAATGAAGACAGCAGGAAAAAACATTGCCAATCGGCGTAGATTTATAACGCTCGGTGCAGCTTCGGCTGCTCTTTTAGGCAGGGTAGAGGGCCCCATACCATTCAAAGAGTCGATTCGCGTGACCATCGAGCACGGCCATCCCAATCATCGTTCGGACAATTTTTTCTCTACTGCTTACTGGTATCAGAAGCATTATTCCGAACTGCGTATCTTTACAGCAAAGAGCGCATGGTGGGCGAGAATGAACAGCGTGCGACGGTCGGCACCGCCAAAGACGATGTCGATAGGACGCTCAGGAACATCGATTTGCGCGATCTGCCTGCCCGCCGGGTTGTAGACGAAGATTTGTCCGTTTGCAACGTAGACATTGCCGTTGCGATCAACGGCGACGCTCTCGCCTCCACGCTGGGCAAAGGGCCGGAGATTGCTGAGCGTGCCGTCGGCGCCCACTATTACGCTGTAGGTGATGTCTTCCGACTCGCTGCTGACATAAATCCGATGGCCGGGAAGAGCGCTGGTGAAACCGTAGGTGTCCAGGTTGTCGGAGAAGCGCCAGCCGGTAGAGTCGGACGGCCCCTGTTCGAAGACGCGTCCCGCAGGCAGGAAGAGACTGCCGTCAGGCGAGATGTATTCTCGGGCTTTGGGCGTTGACACATCCTGGGCGAACAACTCGGCCAGTGTTGTATAGGTGAGCGTGTCCAAGTTGAGCTGGTCTTTGAATTCGCCGTTGTTCCAGTAGTTGACCGGCAGGAGCGCCAGCGCACCAGGACGCGGCTTCGCTTCCTGTGACGCCAGGACTGTTATCTGATTTTCCGGCGATCCGGGACGGAAGGAATAAACAGTTCCCTCCGGGCCGGCAGAGGAGAGCACCAGCAGGTCGCCCGCTTTGTCGAAGGCCAGGTTCACGGGATCCAGCGGATTGTCGCGCTCGATGGTGAGGCCCTCGGCCGGTGACCAGCCATAAATGCGCTGCTCATGGCGATCGACGAAATAGAGCTTGCCGGAAGCGTCCACGGCTGCGCCGGAGATGGAATAAAACCCGTCTTCCAGCTTTTGAAGATGCGAGCCCTGCTGCAGCACGGCCGAGGCATCCGCGGGAGCAGGTTTAGCCGGCGCAGCGGGAATGTCCAGCACGGCAAACTCCCGTTCGCGCACCTCCAGATGATGGGTCATGTCCTCAATCGCGTTACTGTAGGGAAACTTGCTGATACGCAGAAAGGCGCCGCAGCCGTTTTTATCGCAGGTGGCATATCCGCTCTCGGCATTCACATGAAGATTGCGGAAGTGAATGTTCCCGGAATTATAGAGACGAACCGCGGCGGGATAGGGCGCGCGCGAGCGTGTTACGCGATAACCGTGATAATTGGCGATGGTGATGTTCTTCGACCAATCCAATTCCAGGGATAAGGATTCGGGACTCTCGCCTGCCTCCTCCTCGGTCTGCGGCGCATTGATGTCCCAATTCTCCACGTGATCGAATTTGATCTCATTGCGCACATGGTGTTCGTTCGAAAGCTCATAAACATGGCCGGGGGTTTTGGTGTCGGAGACATAGAATCCCGCCTGGGCGAAGGTGTCCGGAGTCCAGATGTCGGCGAACGTGCCACCGCCGCCGCGCGTCACCCAAAGGCTGGGATATTGCCCGTCCCATCGCTTATGCAGATCGGGATCGGCCGTGTGGTTGTTGTTGTAGGGATTCGTGCCGCTGCCATGACCGCCGAGCAAGCGCACATCGTCAACAAGCGAACCGGCGCCCGCGCACCAAAGCACGCCCACAGTGCGGGGATTGATGCCGCCAGTGAAGACACCGAAGCCGCTGATAATGTTGGAGCCGCCTGGGGGAGCAGAGATCACAGCCCGTGGCGCACCCACGTCTTGATAGCCGGGCGTTTTGTCGAGCAGGTCGAACTGGGTCAGGGTAGGATGCAGCCCGATTAGTACCGTGTCCGGTTTCAGCGTGAGCGTATCGCGGACGATGTAGTGACCGCTCGGAAAATAAAGCACGCGATGCGTATCGATGGCCTGCTGAATCGCGGCGGTGTCGTCCGTTGTGCCGTCTCCGGCGACACCGAGCGTGTGGACGTTCACCCAGTCTTCAGTAGACGGCAATGCTGGGATCGCCGGCGGCAGAGGCGCGGGCAAAGTGCTCAGGGGTGTGGCGTCGTAGCGCATCCCTATGACCCCGGTCATTCCCTCGCCGGGCACAATGAGCCCGTAATTGAAATTCCCGATCCGGTAGACCGGGCCTTTGCCGGATACCTTCTTGCCGCTGGCGCGGAACAGAGCGAAGGCCGGCACATCCTTCAAAACGGCATTCTCAAAGCCGATCTCGGTCAAAGGACTTTTCTCGTTGCTGACGATCACCGCCGGGCCGGAGATATTCTCGAAACGGCTGTCCTTTACCCACAGCTCGTCGGAGTAGTGCGGATCGATATCGATGGCGGTCGGCACATCGCGGAACGTATCGCGAATGAGGGTAAGTCCTGCTTCATGCTCGCGCACCGCTGCTTCGCGCTGACCTTCGAACAGGGAGTCGATCAACGTGAACTGCCACGCGGGCGAGGTTTTTTCGGTGAGAATGCCGTAACGTCCGCCATAGAAGTGCAGATCCTCGGCCTCATTACCGATCTGGGTGAGTGCGGCGAGACCAGAACCGATGTGGAAGTCCATATGACTGAGGTAGGCATGCTGGGCGACGTGGAAACGGATGGCGACCGCCGCCGGGTTGCCGTCGCCGATCTCAAAATCGATGTTGCTCATGGCCGAATAGAACGTGCCGGAATTGGCATCGGCGATCGCATTATTGGGCGGCACGCTACCCGGCGGTGGAAAGGGAACGCGGCTGCTTCTGCCGGACGTGTTGCCGGGACGCGCACCGGTGAACATCACCATAACGCCCATGCCTTTCTGAAAACCCGGCGTGTGATCCGCCAGCAGAAAGACGGGTCGCGTTGCGCCGTAGCCGAAGATGCGCACGCCCGGCCATACATAGACGGTGCGCGTCAGCCGGTACCGGCCCGAGGGCACGAACACGATCCCTTCGCGGGCTTTGCTTTCAGCTTTGTCGATGGCAGACTGGATCGCAGCGGTGTCATCGGTTTTTCCGTCGCCGTGCGCAGCGAATTCGGGCGATGTTAAATAGACCGCTTGGGGATCGTCAAGCCGTGTGGTTATGGATGATGCGGCCGGAGCGGCGGAAGAGACGACAAGCAACAGCGTCGCGAGCAGCAGATTTCTTTTCATAAGCGCGTTCATGGCGGGTTTCTTTGTTTTACACTACGAAGCCACGATGCAAGGAACCGCGTTTTCGGTAGAAGAGCTGGCCGCTCCCTCTACGGAGTCGGCAACCCTCCGTCGCGCGGCAGATTTAGTGTGACGAGCTGCCAGGAAGGCGATTCCTCGAACCGCAGCGGCGGATTCTCCGAACGAGTCAGGAGCCAGTTGCGCCACCTGGAAAACGCGGCAACGGAAGCGACGATGAGGATGGCGATGCAGGTGTGCGTTGGGTCCTGGAGTGCTGCCCGTTCCAGGTTTGCGGTCCCCGCAAGGACAACCAAAGCGACGTTTGCACAGAGAACGACGGTGATGTGCATGTTCGATTTGCCAGGGAGCCAGGAACACGCAAACGGAATTTTCTGGTTGCCCGCGAGACAGAACTCCACTAGAGCTGTGCCAAAAAATCCGAGGATCGCCAAGTGACTCAAGGCCGCCGGCCAGGGCCAGACCGATAAAAGCAGCGCTGCCGACGCCAGCAAGACAGGAGCGACCGCGAGTAGCCGGAGCGAACGCCGGTAGGCGCTGAGGCATTGCGATCCGGATTGAACGGGTGTAACGCGAAAAATCCAATTCGCGCCGAGGTTCATGGGTAGGGAAAATACAACGCGCAAGCCGACCACAGACAAGGCCATGATCAGGATGGTGGATGCCAGGAGCGGCATACTCACCTGGCGCCAGGGGTCGCTGATGGTGACGTCGGAAAGCCCTCGTGCCGACGGGGATTTCAGCAGGTAGCTTGCGATTGCAAACGCGATTCCCGCATAGAAGGCCAGAAACAAGCGATGCTGGCGGCTGCGAAAAAGAGTTCGAATACTGAACTGCACGACGGCGGTTTCGAGCGAATCACCAAAGCGAGGGAGCCATTGGAGGCCGTGAGCGCCGGGAAGGATATCCGGCTCCTCGATAATTTTTCGCAAGGTGCGGAAATAAGACAGCGTGTAGGCCAACGCGGTTCCACCTATGGCAATGGCGAGACCAGCCCAGGCTCTGTGCGCCAGCGACGTAAGCGCCGGAGATCCACTTAGCTGTTGATAGAGGCCTAGAAACCAGAACGAGGGCGACCAGGCGAGCAGCCCGTTGCCTTGCGCCTCGATGAGAGACATGGGGGTAGCGCCCGGTTGTAAAAAGTAGACACCGATGAGCAAGCAGAACACTGCTGCCTGCAGGAACGAGGAGACGCGCAGAAAGTAGCGGCGCGGAAGCTGGGCAGCCAATCCCTGCAGTGTCAGTACACAGCAGAATATAAAGACGGCGGCGGCGAACATGGTAATCCAGTAAACAACAACCGATCGGATCAAACCCGCAAATCCGCCGTTCGCGGGAATGCGTATGTTAGAGAGTGAGAAGGCCGGCTCACCGGTCAACCGTTGACGGATGTGTTCGCCCATTAGTCCACAGTCGCTTGAAAAGCTGGGGCCGTTGTTCAGCAACACGATCCCGGCGTAGTCGCCGCGCGGATTGAAGAAGGCATAGCTGGAGTAGCCTCCGGTTGCGCCGGCATGCGAATACGTTTCATTAGCGGGGTCATAGAACCACGCCAGTGCGATGCGGGTGCCGGGCGACACATCGGCCCGAAGCTGGTGCGATTCGCGCAACGCCGCCGCCAAGGTTGCATCTGTAGACGCCAGTTTGCCTGGATGCAGGTTTGCCGCGAGATAGGTCAACATGTCTCCCGCCGTGGAGCGAATTCCGCCGGCGCTTACGAAGGCGTCGAGATCCCAGGGCGGAACAGCCTCATGTTTCTCGTTGTGACCCTGGATAAACCGTGTTTCTTGAGCCGGCGATAACTTAATGATGGTGTTATGCAAGCCGAGGGGCGCGGTGATGTCCTGCCGGAGGAGCTCACGGTAGCTCACGCCAGCCCGGTTCGCGAGGGCCTGACCAAGAACGCTGAAGCCGAAATTGCTGTAGGCGAACGAGGCGTTTTTTGGTAGTTGAACGCCGTGGCTGGAGAGGTACGAGTAAAGATCAGGCACGTGGTAATCGATGAATTGATGGGCCACATCGCCAGGGGGAAGATTGTTGGGCATCCCAGGCAGGCCGGAGTGGTGCGTGGCGAGATCGAGCAGACGAATCTCGCTGCCGGACGGTTTGGCCGCTGTGTTCTCGGGGAGCAGGAAGCGGACCGGTTCTTCGAACGTCACCTTTTTTTGTTCCACCATCTCGGCTAACAGAAGGCCGGTGAAGGTTTTGGTGAGAGAACCGATTTCGAAGATGGAGTTGGGTGATGCCGTGCCGTATGTGATCACTTGCCGCACGCCTTGCCGGTAGACGCCGATGACGACGCCTCCTCCTGTGCCGGGCGCCAGTCCGCCACCATTCCGGAGCATCGGAGCGATGTCCCGATCCAGTACAGAATGTAAGTCAGCCGCGCTCACCGGAGGAATGGGGCGATCAAACATGAGTGCAGGAACCGATTGGGCGGGCATGCTTTTGTTGAAAGCAAACGGCCATACCATTCCGGCCAAAATATGCAGCGCCAATACCGCGATCGCGAGTGCCGTGCCTACCGCCGCAATCTTGGCCATAAAGATAGTTCCCGAGCGTACGGGTAAGGGCGCGAGAACCAGAATGTCGCGCTTCTCCGGAAAAATTGCATTCCAGTTCAGCACAGCAAACAGGCCCACAACTGCCATGGTGGTGGCGATCAGAAAATGCTGTGCGCTCCAACTGCCGAGCAGGAACAGGGGGCCGGAGATTTTCCCGTCGAAGGCCAAGGCCAGAACCGCAAAGAGGATGCTGAGGCAGATGAGCAGCGTGGCGCACTGACTCCACAGCGCGCCGGCATCTCCGCGGGCGTGAGCGGAAAGCATTTCCACGTCGAACAGGCGAAGCAGAAATTCGCGATAGAGGACGCGGAATTGGACCTTCCTCATGCTGATGGACCCTCAGGCACGAATCAGGTCGGCGATTTGACGGGAAATGGACGCCGGGTCCTGCTCGACCGCGAGTTGCGAAAAAATTTCTTCCAGTGAGGACATGGCCATGAGGGCGCGCAATCGCTGAATGGAATCGTCGGCTACGATTTTGCCGCGATGGAGGATGACAACGTGCGAACAGACACGTTCCACCGTTTCAAGCTCGTGGGAGCTGAAGAGTACCACCTTGCCGCGCGACGCGAGTTCCTGAATCAAGCTGCGCAAAACCAGCGCGGTACCGACGTCAAGTCCGGAAAAGGGTTCGTCCAGCAAAAGGAGATCGGGATTATGGAGCAGAGCGGCGGCCAGCAGAACCTTTTGACGCATGCCTTTCGAATAGGCGGAGATGGGCGCGTGCCGATCGCCGTGAAGCGACAGGAGATGCAGCAGGCCATCGATTCGGCCCGCAGTGCTTTTACGTGGCAATTGGCGCAAGTCGCCAACCATGGACAGATATTCAAGCGCGCTGAGATGCGCGTATAGATGGGGTTCTTCCGGAACGTAGCCCATGCGCTGCTTGTATTCGATAGGGTCAGCATGAATCGGACGACCGTCGAACAGGATCAGACCCGAACTCAGTTCGATCAGCCCGGTGATCATTTTCATGGTGGTGGACTTACCGGAGCCGTTCGGCCCCAGATAGCCGGTTATTTCGCCCCGGCGCGCGGAGAAGCTGACATTATCCACGGCCGTGATCCCATGGAAATTTTTGGAGACATTGCGTAATTCGAGCATTTTTCGAGCGTCCCGCTATCGGAGATTACTATACATGGTTTGAGTCGTTGTCCACTAAGTGTCACGGAGCCGTTCTAATGGCGTCTAACGCTTGCATGCAAAGGGGGCAGGCAAAATCGATGACGACAGCCATTGTGTTTGACATGAATGGGACGCTGCTGGATACGGAGGCTCTGGCGGGGCCGATCCGGCGGATTTTTGGGCGTAAGCTGACCGCGGATGCGTGGTTCACAAGAGTGCTGGAGCACTCAATGGCGACGAGTTTGGCGGGGGATTATCGCGAGTTTGGCGAGATTGCGATGGCGGTGCTGGAGATGAGCGCGGCGGGACTGGGCGTTCGGCTTTCGAAGTCCGATATCGGCAGAGTGAAAAGCGGGATGACGCGATTGCCGCCGTTTCGGGAGGTGAAGAAGGCGCTCGGGCGGTTGCAGGCGGGGGGCTTTCGTCTGGCGGTGCTCACGAATTCGGGGAAAGAGAGCTTGGCGGAACAGCTCCGGTACACTCGTCTGCGGAAGTACTTCGAAGATGCATTTTCTGTTGACATCGTGCGGCGATATAAGCCCGCGCCGGATCCGTACCGGGCGGCGGCGTACTTGCTGGGGGTGGATCCTTATAACGTGTTGATGGTGGCTGCGCACCATTGGGATTTGATGGGCGCGGCGAGGGCTGGATGCCGGACAGCATTCCTGGCCCGACCGGGGAAGGCGCTGTTTCCCGGCGCGCCAACGCCCGATTATGTCGCGAATGAATTGAACGAGTTGGCCGACCGGCTTTTGGGGCAAAAGGGCGGCGGTAAGGAGCGGACAAATCATGGCCTGGCTCTGGCGGGCGGCGGAGTTCTGCTGGGTGCGGCGGGGAGCGCGCTGGTAGAAATGCTGCTGATGAAGCGGAACGGGTAGAAAGCAGGACGTACTAGTGGTTTGGCGCCGAAGCTAGACAGCGGGCACCTTCCATGTGGGCGAGTACGGTGAGTATTGGCGCTGGCGGGACTCCTTAGTCTCTTGTTGGTGCTGCCGTTGGCGGGCCAGTGTGGAGGCATGGGTGCAATTGCATTGGTGGCTCCGAAGCCGGGTGAGATGACGGGGACGCGGCGGCGGAATGCGCTTCTGCTGTTTGCGGTTTTGCAGGGATTGGATTTTCTAACGACGCTGTTTGTGCTGGCGCATGGCGGGGAGGAGGCGAATCCGGTGGTGCGGAGCCTGATGCCCTGGACCGGCGTCGTGACGGCAATATTGCTTTCGAAGGCGGGGCTGATTCTTGTGACGTGGCGAATAGCCCGGCGGGGGTGGATCCTTTATGTCGGGAATGGATTGTATGCCGCAATTGTGAGCTGGAACGCGCTGATGATGTTTTTGGCAGTTCGGTTGTAAGAAGCAAACTTACGGTTCGGAGTGGTGACGCATGGATGCGGGGATCCGATACCTGAACCTCGCAAGATAGATCATGGCCAACGTTGTTCGACCTCCATGCGATGAAGCTGCGATTCGGGCTTGTTCGGCATCGCGACCTATCGAAGGCCGCGGCACTTGGGTGCTGGCGGCCACGGTTCTGGGTTCCAGTCTGGCGTTTATTGATTCTACGGTGGTAAATGTCGCACTGCCCGCGCTGCAGACAGCGCTCCAAGCTACGGTCTCCGATGTTCAGTGGGTGGTGGAATCCTATGCGCTCTTCCTCGCCGCCCTTCTGCTGGTGGGGGGCTCGCTCGGCGATCGCTATGGCCGCCGTCGTATCTTCACGCTGGGAATCGTAGTCTTCGCGATCGCATCCGGCTGGTGTGGTCTCGCGCCAAACATCGGCCAACTAATTGTCGCGCGGGGCTTGCAGGGGGTGGGTGGCGCCTTATTGGTGCCCGGAAGTCTGGCTCTCATCAGCGCCTCATTTCCAACGGAAGAACGGGGGCGAGCTATCGGCACCTGGTCGGGCTTTACCGCGATCACGTCCGCGGCCGGTCCGGTACTGGGCGGCTGGTTGGTGCAACATGTGTCCTGGCGTGGAGTCTTCTTTGTCAATTTACCCGTTGCTGCCGTCGTGGTCGCATTGACGCTGGCCAAAGTTCCCGAAAGCAGGAACGAGGGCGAGAGAGAGGGCACGCTGGACTGGAGGGGAGCATTGCTGGTCACACTTGGTTTGGGCGGCATTATTCTTGCTCTGATTCAGCCTTCCACCGCCGCGCTCTCGGCCCCGGCCGGCGTTCTTGCTCTGGTAGCTTTGGCCTTTGTCGAAGCGCGCACGCCCTCGCCGATGTTGCCTATCGATCTATTTCGCTCACGTGATTTCAGTGGGGCAAACCTGCTCACGCTTTTCCTATACACCGCGCTCAGCGGCGTACTCTTCTTTTTCCCGCTGAACCTAATCCAGGTGCAAGGCTACACCGGAACAGAGGCCGGAGCAGCACTGCTTCCACTGATTCTCTTACTATTCTTCTTGTCCCGCTGGTCAGGCGGTCTAGTGATGCGTTACGGCGCGAAACTACCGTTGATTATCGGCCCAGTTATTGCGGCAGCCGGATTCGCACTCTTCGCCCGTCCTTCGATCGGCGGCAGTTATTGGAACACGTCTTTCCCTGCTGTCCTTGTTCTCGGGATCGGCATGGCAATCAGCGTCGCCCCGCTCACCACAATCGTGATGAGCTCGGTTGCGCCGGATCGGGCTGGCGCTGCTTCCGGTATCAACAACGCGGTTTCGCGGATTGCGGGCTTGCTCGCGGTGGCAGTGCTCGGGCTGGTCATGATCACCGTCTTCGATCAAAGCCTTCATCACCGGCTCCGAGCCATGCGGGTGCCGGTGGAAGTCTTCCGGAACGTGGACGCCCAAAGAACGAAACTAGCGGCCATCGACACGAAAAACAAAGCCGCATGCCAAGCTATCGCCGCTTCTTTTATTGATGGTTACCGGACAATTGTCTGGATAGCAGTGGCGCTCTCGCTGGCGAGTTCGTTGAGCGCGTTCTTGTTCATCGGGTCGAAGGACAAATCATGAATTTTGCAAGACACTTGCTGGCGGTATGCGGCGAATATTCTTAAAAAGTGATCACGAGGAGATCGGTGTGGCGCTCCCAAGCGATACGAACCTGCTGCGTCGATACCCAAGGAACTCGGACTGCGCAAAATCGGCGTAAACTCTCATCGCTTTTAAATTTGAACACTCCCCTCGATGTGATATAGTCCCAGCCCAGGGAGATCGAATTGGAATGGTTTTCTATGCAGAAAGGCCAGCTAATACATTTGCATTGCTCAGGAACAAGATCAATTATCCCTATGTTTTGAGTAGGGCTTCGATTATCCTGAGCTTGCTCCTAATAGTCTTCTCCGCTAGCGGATTGGCTCAGAGTAGTGGCGCTATAAACGGCACGGTGACCGATAACTCGGGAGCCGCGATCGCGGGAGCACAACTGACTCTCACCGAGACTGGTACTAATCAGGTTCGGCAAATGACCTCCTCATCGGCGGGATTCTTTACCTTCAGCAACATGCGGCCGGGAAGTTACAGCTTGAAAGTAACTTCACCCGGGTTCAAGGAACTTGTACTCTCTTCGCTGCTTTTAACCGTGGGACAGCAGCTTACCGTTCATCCAGGCATGCAACTTGGTGAAGTGAAGCAATCTGTCCAAGTGAGTGGCGCGGCTCCGCCTGTGAACACGACATCGGCGGCGGTAAATCACCTTGTTAACTCAGCCCAAATTCAAGAACTGCCGCTTAATGGCCGCAACGCACTGGATTTAGTAGCTCTCGTGCCGGGAGTTGTTTCCGGCGGCACTCAGGGCCAATTTGGCGCAGGCCAAGATACTTTCCGAGTTTCCGGCGGTCGTGAGACGGACATGAACTATTCCCTCGACGGTGTTATTAACATGAATCCGTTTTATGGCATCCCGAACGAGTATCCTAATCCCGACGCCTTGCAGGAGTTTTCGGTCTCCGAACGAGTCGTCTCGGCTTCTGTGGGAAGAGGAATGGATACAGTCAGTGCGGTGACCAAATCGGGAACGAACGAATTTCACGGGAGTGCTTTCGAATTCCTCCGTAATACGGATCTTGATTCACGACCCTTTTTTTCAAATGCGGTACCGGAATTCCGACGTAACCAGTTTGGCGGAACGGTTGGCGGTCCTATTCTCAAGAACAAACTTTTCTTCTTTGTGGGATATCAAGGAACGAGAACAACGGGTAGCCCTGGCACGACGACGTACACAACTCTCTCGGAAGCCCAACGTGCCGGGAATTTCTCCGGCCTAGCGCCAATTACCGATCCCACTACCGGCCAACCATTCCCCAACAATATAATTCCAAGTGACCGGATTCAGCCGTTCGCGAGTAAGTTTCTAAATCAATATCTGCCAACGCCCAATTTAGGAGCAGATATTTATAGTTTTACGCCAATAACAATCCTCGATCAGAATCAGGTGATTACAAGAGTGGATTATTCGTTATCCGATAAAGACAGAGTGATGGTTCGTTACTTCTTCAACAATGTCCCACAGACGGGGACCGCAACAAATAGCGGGAGCCCTATTGCGGCAAACATGGTAGCGGATCTTCCAACAAGATATCAGAATGCCGAAATCGGCTACACTCATATCTTCTCGCCGGCATTGTTGAATGAGTTTCGAATTAGTTACAACCGAAGCACATTTGGCTTGCAGGACAGAGATGCGATCTCTCTTTACGGACTTGGATTGCCAGTTACCAATGCGAATTCCATTACTAATTACGGCCTAACACCCGATAGTACCATTTCGCTGGGCGGCTATTTCACAGCTAACGATGGACCGCCCACGCGCGATGCGGCTCCCATTACTCAAATTTCGGATTCGTTGTCTTGGGTGCATGGAAGCCATAATGTTCAATTTGGATTTGAGCTTTATCACGAGCGTATCAATGAGCTTCAAAACTGGTTAACCGGCGGCGATATTACGTTTGACGGTGCAGCGTCAGGTAACTCTGCCGCGGACTTTCTCCTTGGGGATTTTTCCGGTTACGAGCAGATCACGCCGACTATTGCTCGGCTTCATCAGACACTCCCCAGTTTTTACATTCAGGATGATTATCGCGTCCGAAAAAACCTAACTTTGAACTTTGGACTTCGTTACGACCCTTACTTCGGAATCACATCCGAGGAGAAACAATTGAGCACGTTTCGCCCGAATGCTCAATCGACCCTATTCCCGAACATGCCGACGGGCCAATTGTATCCAGGGGACGCCGGACTACCATCGAGCATTACAGGAGACCGTTTGAATAATTTTGCACCGAGAGTGGGTTTTGCCTGGGACGTGTTCGGGAACGGCAAAACCTCGATACGATCGAGTTTCGGAATTTTCTACATTCCGATGACGCGGCTGATCAGTCTTAACAGGTTTGCTTATGTTCAACCTTTTTCATTGCAAGTCTCGACTGCCGGCGGGAATGTAAGTAACATATTTTCCAACCCGCCGTTCTATGGCGTGGATCCATTCGGAGCTTTACCCAGCGAATCGGACCTTCAAGCCCTCAAAAGTGTTCCGTTCGTTCCCGGTTCCTCATTCACGGCCTTTGCTCTTCCCTGGAAAACACCGTCTGAAAATCAATGGTCTTTTTCGATTCAACAGGGTGTAGGGACGAACGGTGTTTTGGGCGTTAGTTATGTTGGCTCATCTTCTTCTCATCTGTACACTTCGGCGGAGGGGAACCCGGCGATATACATTCCTGGCGCGTCGACTCTCGCGAATGAACAAACGAGACGCATTATTCCCTATCTAGGCGCGCTTTCCGAGAATACAGATGGTATAAGCGCCAACTACAATAGCCTGCAGGTTTCCTACACTCAGCGCTACACGCACGGCTTGTCGCTGCAAGCGTCTTACACCTATGCGAAACAGCTTGGAGTAAATGCGTCGGACGCGGAAGGAACCTCGGGCCCACGTGACCCGTTTAACTGGCAACTCGATTATGGACCGAGCAGTTATGACATTCGTCATAATTTTGTAACGTCGCTGATATGGGATCTTCCCGGATCGAAGATCGGATCGAAAGCACTGAGGGCGATTGCTGGTGGCTGGCAAATTAGTCCGATTATCACGATACATAGCGGCATGCCATTCACGATCACGTCGGGAAGGGATAATTCTCTTACAGGCGTAGGTAATGATACGGCTGACCAAGTTGGGCCTTGGCAAGTCTCTGGAGGGCGGAGCAAAGCGCAGCAGATCGCTGGGTATTTTAATACAAGCGCATTTGTTGAAAATCGAATCGGCACGTTTGGCAATGTAGGTGAAAACTCTTTGTACGGACCCGACTTTTGGAATGTAGATTTATCGGTCCAGAAATCCTTTGCTCTCGGAGAGAAGCGTCAACTCCAATTTCGAACCAGTTTTTATAACATGTTCAATCACGCAAACTTGGACAATCCAGTGTCGACAGTGAATTCCCCCGATTTCGGCCAAATTACTAATTCCAGTACTCCGAGAGTGATCGAGTTCGGGGTTCATATTTTGTTTTAAGGGGAGTGCCGCGAACGGTTTCAATCCTTCTAAATCGAATGTCAAAAATGCTGAAATTCGCGATTTCACACGGCGCAACGTGTACGGTCAATGCGCTGTTATTGCTTATGCTTTGTAGCGGCCTTCGGGCGGCTGCACCGGAGGAAGCGGCTCCAGCCAAGCAGATTCCGACGCCGCGTCCGCCCATGGGCTGGAACTCTTGGAACAGCTTCTCTAACTCCATCAATTCGAAGATCGTTGTGGAGCAAGCCAAAGCGATTGTCGCGTCCGGCATGAAAGACGCCGGGTACCGGTATGTATCGATCGATGAGGGATGGTGGCTGGGAGAACGGGACCGGAACGGCAATATAACGGTCGATCCGAAGCAGTGGCCCGCCATCGCGCCCGGCGAGAAGGACGGCGATATGACCAACATCGTGACGTATCTTCACGGTATGGGTCTCAAGGCCGGAATCTATACCGATGCCGGTGCGTATGGCTGCAGTTACGCGAGTCCGGACATCGGGCCGCCCTGGCCGCACACCGGGAGCTACGGACACTACAATCAGGACTTTTCGCAATTTGCCAAATGGGGCTTCGACTACGTGAAGGTCGATTGGTGCGGGGGTGATAAGCCAAACCTCGATCCCGCGGTCCAATACGCCGAGATAGCACGCGCAATCACCAACGCGGAGGCAAAGACCGGTCATCATCTTTATCTTTCGATTTGCGATTGGGGACGCCAAAGTCCCTGGACGTGGGCGCCCGGCATCGGGAATCTACCGGCCGCTATGTGGCGGACAAGCGGCGATATCGTGGGTCCGATCGTCGCCGACGCCATGCACGCCAATCGCAGCGCCACGCTGAAGAATGTTTTTTCCAACTTCGATCGCGGCATGCATCCCGAAGCGCAACACACCGGCTATTACAACGATCTCGACATGATGGTGTTGGGAATGCGCGGCATGAGTGAAACAGCGGACCGGGTGCATATGAGCCTTTGGGCGATCTCCGGCGCGCCTATGATCGTGGGCGCCGACATCACTAAACTCAGCAAGGCAGACCTGGCGATTTTAACCAATCGCGATGTGATCGCGGTACAACAGGATTCTCTCGGCCTGCAATGTGTGAAAGTAGCCGAACCGCCGGCAACGGGTCTCCAAGTGTGGGCGAAACCCCTGTCGCAATCCGGCCAGCGGGCTGTCGTGCTGCTCAATCGGACGGAATCATCGGCTCCGATTACGGTTCGATGGAACGAACTTGGCCTTGCTCCATCCACTGCGGCGAGCGTGCGCGATCTCTGGACTCAGAAAGACTTAGGTCGGCAAGCATCCTCCTACACCGCCACTGTTCCCGCAAACGATGCCGTAATGTTGGTGATTCAAGGGTCTGAGGGAAAGGCGGCCCGGTACCAGGCCGGCTCATGGTCGGAAACCGGCAACGAAAGATCTCTGACCTTCAGCAACGTGGCGGCGATGGGACAAATTGGATATCTTCAAATCGCGTATACCAATGGCGAAAAGACGCCGATTGTTGCCGAGTTGAGGGTGAATGGCCAGGACGCCACGAAAGTGGCGTTTCCATCGACAGGCGGCGGGAAAGCAGTGGGAACCGTTACGGTGATGACCGATCTCAACTCATCCGGGAAAACCAATACGGTCGCTTTTTCAGCGCCGTGCCGCAATGGCCTAGCTCTCGATTCGATTTCCGTCTCGTCGTGGTGACTCTGGCGACCGGCGTTTTCTGAGGGCCAGTGCTGCCAGAGGGAGGCCGAGTAGGGCGAATGTTCCTGGTTCGGGTGTGTCGGACAGAGGAGCGCCGAGGTCGGTCAGGACGACTTGGAAGTTGGCGGAGTCGGTTCCGGTGTACCAGGCGGAGGAATTGGCGTAGAAATCGATGCCGTCGCTTGTTCCAGGAGTGTGAAGGAGCGTGAAATCGGCGGAATTGGTTCCACTGTTGCAATTGCCCGGACCAAAACAGTAGGAATTGTGGAGGCTGTAGGAGCCTTGGCTGGTGGTAATCAGCAGATCGTCGCTGGGAATCTGGTTGGAATCGCCACCTTCGAAGAAGATTGCGTGAACTTGGAAGTCTCCGCTCGTGACCGGAAGGTTGAAGGCGGCATCCAGGCGCACATCTGGATTCTGCTGCAGCGAAGATAACCCGAAGCTGGCACCCTGAAGGGTGTTGAGCGAGCCGTTGAGCAGATAGGAATCGACGGGAATCGGCTTTCCGTCCAGGCCGTAGCTGGGGCTGGGATTGTTTACTGTGGGTCCGGAGAAAGAAGCCGTTGCATCAATGCTGGCGTTCATCTGCGTGCTTCCCCCTAGATTGGGTGGATTGATTGTGATGCTGCTGGAGGCTTGGCAGGTGGTTGTTCCTGAACAGGCCGAGACGTTCGGGCCGTCGTATCGCCCGGTCAGGGAAATAGTTCCGATAGGATCCGCGAAGAGAGAAGAAGAAAGCAGAAAAGAAGTCAGGAGAAGTAGGCCGGGAAGTGTCAGTCGCATAACAGCGCAACACCGATCTTAGCCGGTCATGGAGAAATTCTCGTAGGATTTTTCCGGTTTTAGCGTTCCTTACCGGATTTTAATGGGCTTGACGGGTGCTGAAGTCGGCGATGCCGACCTGGACGACCGTGTCGCGCGGCGGGGCGTGGTGCTCCTGGCCGGGTTTTGCCTGCGGAAAGGGCGGTTGTACGGTCCAAGCGCCGAAGACGCGGCCTCCAAGGGCGGCGATACCGTTGTAGTCGCCTAGGAAGGTGTCGCCGGGATTGAAGGGTTGGGCGGTCCAGGCGTAGTTCTGGAAAGTTTGGGCTCCGTTTTCCGAACGAGCCAGTGTGACGATCTGGTTGCGGTTGCGAGGGTCACGGCGGCGGTCGTAGAAGATGACGTTGACCGAACCATCAAGCGGATCGACGGCGAGCCATTGAAAATACTGGTCGGCTCCGTTATGGAGAGGGTCATTATTGACGCGGGTGGGGGTGGTCCAGGTGCGTCCGCCGTTGTCCGACGCCGCACAGAAAACGTCGAGGTCGCCGTTGCGGTAGTCGCTCCAGGTGAGGTAGAGACGGCCGTGGCGGCCGGAGCGCGGGTCGATGGCAATTTGCGGGAAGCCGTTGGCGCGCTCGACAGCCTGGATGGCGAACATGATGGGGCCGGTCGGGACGATCATGCGTGGGTGTCCAAATTTCTGTCCTCCATCGCGTGAGGAGGTGAGGACGATTCCGTCGCGATTGCTCCAAACAGCGTAGAGGGTACCGTCAGGCCCGGTGGCCCCGGCGAAGCCTTCGAGGGCTCCGTTGTCGTCGCGTGGCAGGCCGGGGTGGTCGTCTATTTCGATGGGAACAGACCAGGTTTTTCCGTCGTCGGTGGAACGGGAGAAGAGCATTTCGGAGTTGGTGAGGGTCCAGCGGGTCCAGCCGACGTAGAGGTCACGGCCGTGTCTTCCCTGCCCCGTGGCGGCGACGATGTAGGGCTTGTCCTCAAACGGGACGCCGGGGGCGGTGGGCTGCTCCGCGACGGGGATGTGATTGGCTTCCCAGGTTTTTCCGCCGTCGAGGGAGCGGCGGATGAAAATGCCGTTGCGGGAGGCCCCGTGGCCCCAGTAGTTGAAGGTGCCGAGTTTGTCGAAGGCGATGTAGCAGAGGATGGCGTGGCCTTCGGTATCGAAAGTGACCGAGACATCGCCGGAGACACGGTAATTGGGGGGCGCGATGCCTTTGGCTAGATTCCAGGTGTGCCCGCCGTCGGTGGAATAGGCAATGTGAGCATCATCCTGAAACGCCGCGACGACTTGTTGCGGGTTGCGGGGGTTGACCGCGATGGAGGGCTCGGTGAAATAGCCGGGGTGGGGCGTGATGGTGGTGACCAGGCTTCCGGGTGCGGGCGGCAGTGATTTTACAGGGGCATCGGCGGAGTGTGCCGCCAGTGGTAGGAGTATTGCTGCAAGGAAGATGGCAAGCCGGGGCGTGACCGTGCGGTTATGTTTCATTGTATGCGGTTGTGCGATGTCGAGATTTACGCTGATATGCTGCGTTTATTATGGCAATCACGACGGACGCGCACCTCGATTCGGCACTTGTCGCCGAGGTTATGGAACGCAAATGAGGTCAGGTCAAAACTCACTGGCCCCAATGTCCGGCATAGAAGCAAGTAACGGAAATGGAGGAGATTACGTCGTAATTTCCACAGTTTCCAAGGAGAGCGGGCTTTATGCGAGTCTCCAGTAAGGTTCTGTGCCAAGCCGGGCTGTTTACAGCGTTTGCGTGCGCGGGCATTGCCCAGACGAACCAGAGCGCGGGTGTGCCGCAAGCGGCGATTCGGAGCGGTCAAATGACTTGGTTTTCAGCGGCTCCGGGCGGGGGCAATCCGTTTCGGCCGGTGACGGGGGCGCCGTATTCGGCCGAGCAGGTGAGCGAGCATGTGCAGACGCTGGCGGACGGCACGCACATCAAGCAGACCAACATGCAATCGAAGATATACCGCGACTCGCAAGGGCGGACCCGAACGGAGCAATCCATTTTTCCGAGCAGCCAAGCGGTAGGCGCGGCGTTTCCCAATTTTATCGAGATTGCGGATCCGGTGGCGGGCTACCGTTATACGCTCGATCCGCGTAACCGTACGGCGCGCCGCCAAGCTTGGCCGCCCGCGTTTATGCGCACGAATAAGACGGGGAATGCCTTTTATGGAGCAGTTACCGGTAAGACCGCGTCAGTGATTGCACCCCCGCAACAGGGGACGGCGATCGTTCCCACTGTTATTAACCCGGCGGATGGCAATCGAACCGCAGCGACGGGGTCTTCGGAGCGTCCGCACCCGGAGATAGTACAGGAATCCTTGGGAACGCAGAACATTGAGGGAGTGAACGCCACCGGCCGCCGCACGACGGTCACCTATCCGGAAGGCTTCTTTGGGAACGACCGGCCGATGACGACGACTTCGGAGACCTGGACCTCGCCCGAATTGAAGACAACCGTCCTTTCGACGAGCTCGGATCCGCGTTTTGGCGACAACACGACGCGGTTGACCGATATTGTGCAAGCGGAGCCGGATTCCTCGCTGTTTCAGATACCGGACGATTACACCGTGATCGATCAGCCGGAGGGAATCGGCTTTGACGCTCGACCGGCGAAATAAATCTCTGGAAACGTTACCGCCTAAACCGTTCCGGCCTATTTGACGCCCCTCCAAACCACGCTACATTGAGATGGAGTGCTAACCATCGGCAACGGAACAGATAACGGGCAACCTGAGTCCGCCGGGACTCTCGAAGCGCGTATCCGCGAACTGGAAGCCAAGATCGAGCGCATAGAAGCCGGCTTGGTCGGCGAACGCAGCGTATTTTTAAAAAGTCCGACGCCGGCGATCATCTACGAGGCCAGTTCGCTAAACATCATCGATGTAAACGAACGAGCATTGGAGCTTTACGGCTACACGCGGGAGCAATTCCTGGCGATGAATGTGATCGAGTTGTTCGCTGCCCATTCCCCGAGCGAGAGTATGCGGCTGCGAACAGGACTGCAGGATCAGGCGAACGTCATGGGGCCTTATCTGCACGTGGGGGCGGCCAAACAGGAACTTGTTGTACGGCTGATGACGTTTGCGTTGGAGATGGGAGGCGTGGACGCACGAGTGGCGATGATTCAGGACGATACGATGCGCCAATCGGCCGATGAAGCAATCCGCACGAGCGAGGAGCGGTACCGGGAGTTGTTTGAAAACGCGAACGACGTCATTTTCCTGCAGGACCTGCAGGGGAAAATCCTGACCATTAATCGCGCGGCGGAATCACTGACGGGTTATGCGCGGCAGGAAGTATTGGGCCATGCGATCGACCAACTAATTGCGCCCGAGGCACGTTACCTGCATCATGACAGCATTCGCGCCCACTTGGGAGGCAGCGCTACGCAACACTACGAGTTGGCGGTTCTTTCGAAGGATCAGAATCGCCGGTTCCTGGACGTGAGCAGCCGTATTCTTTACCGCTTTGGGCAGCCATACGCAGTGCAAGGCATTGGCCGGGACGTGACCGAACGCAAGCAGGCACAGGAGCGGCTGGAGCAATCGGCAAAGGCGCTGGAGCGGACTAATGAAGAGCTCAGCACAGCGCTTCGCCTGGCCCGCGAAGCCACGCAATTGAAAGAACAGTTTCTCGCCAACACGTCGCACGAGCTGCGCACGCCCTTGAACGGCATCATGGGGATGATTAACCTGCTGAAGACGACTAATTTGACACCCGATCAGCGGGACTATGCCGACACGGTGGGACAGTGCGCGAACGATCTGCTGATCATCATCAACGACCTGCTGGATTTATCGCAGATGGATGCAGGGCGGCTGTCGCTGGACGAGGAGTGCATCGATCTGCAGGGATGCCTGGAGTCGGTGCTTAAGTTGCTGCGGGTGAAGGCGAACAGCAAGGGCTTAGCGCTCTCGTTGGAGATCGACTCCCGGCTTCCGGCGCGTGTTTACGCCGATGGGCTTCGCCTGCGCCAGGTGGTTACGAACCTAGTGTCAAATGCAGTGAAGTTCACGTCATCAGGCGGCGTACGCGTCCGGCTCTTGCCCGCGCAGTCGGGCGATGCTTTTCGTTGCGAAGTGATCGACTCCGGGATTGGCGTGGATGACACGGTGCATGATCGCATCTTCCAGGCATTTTTCCAGGCCGATGGGACCACGCGCCGGCGTTTCGGAGGCAATGGACTGGGCCTGGCGATCTGCAAGCAACTGGTGGAGATTATGGGCGGGCGAATCGGGCTGCATCACAACGAGGACGGATCTGCGGGAACGACGTTTTGGTTCGAGCTTCCGATTCGGATGGAAGGCACAATACCGTCCAACGGCGAGACGTCCGGCATTATTTCTCAACCTGTGTAGCCCTCCTTCGAACTCCGTCGGGAGCAGGGGCACCACAATGTTAACGTCAAGGCATCAGCCTCCATGTCCCAGTACTTTCATCTGGTCATCTCCAGCCCCACGCTGGCCTTTATCCTTCTTATCATTGGAGTCTTGGGTATTTATCGCGAGTTTCTCAATCCCGGGCGGGTGATTCCCGGTCTTTTGGGACTGGCGCTGACCGTGATCTCCGTTTACGGCCTTTCCCAGCATGGGCCGACCGTAGTAGGGCTGGTTTTGATTAGTGTGGCGATTGTTTTGTTTGTTGTGGAGTATCTGTGGGCCCTGTGGTTCCTTCCGGGGATTGTTGCCACGCTGTTTTTGATCGACGGTTTTCGGCGATTGATCGCCGGTTCGGAAGGCATCAACGTCGCGTTTGCCGCGGTGGGATCGATCGTTCTGGGCGCGGTTACGATTCTATTGGCGTATGGGGCGCGGCGTGCCCGCCGGAACAAGTGGTCGGACATTCCGCCGAGACCTTGAATGCCGATCACCTATGCGGTCTGCCGAACGCGCTGTCCGGTGATCCAGACTGCTTGAATGGCTTTGAGTCGCCGTGATATCGAGGGTCGGATCTCTACGCCATCGCGCCTTTCAACGAAGTCGAAGTGCGCACGGCAGCCCACCCCAGTTTGGCATTCTCGCCGACAATAATCGCATTGGTCTCTGCGAGCCAAATTTTACTGAGAGCAGCATTTTTGTGTGGTGGCCTCAAATACAGAAGGAACATGGAGCGCTTCCGGTACGTACGTTCTGACGAGGGTTGTTTTATGCGCTGGCTTGTTTTTTCCGCGTTGTGCTTTGTTGTTCCTTTCCGCTCGCTCGCTAGTGTCGATCCCGCATTGTTGGCGCTTGTGCCGCAGGGGATGAGCCTGGTGACGGGACTCGATGCCGATCAGGCGCGTTCTTCTTCGTTTGGGCAGTACATACTGAATCGGGTACGGAACGAGGACCCTCATTTTGAGCAGTTTGTGACTGAGACGGGCTTCGACCCGCGCCGCGATCTGCAAAGCTTTGTGTCTGCGGGCAGTGGCGGCGGCAAGGGCAACGGGCATTTCGTGGTTTTGGCGCGTGGAGTCTTTGACGAAACACGGATGAAGGCGGCTGTAAAAGCACACGGCGCGACGGTGGAGAGCTATGAAGGAACAGACCTATTCGTAAATGCAAAGACCTCAACGCAAGCAACCGGATTTGCGTTTTTGGATTCCGCCACGGCAGTGCTGGCAGACACTGTGACGCTGAAGCAAGTTCTGGATGGACGCAACATTGCTCCGGCAGTTGAACCGGCACTACAGGGGCGCATGAAGCAGGCGAATGAGGCAGATGACGTTTGGTATGTGTCGAGCCTGCCGGGTTCCGTGCTTGCGTCAAAGTTACGGCGGGAGACCGGCGCACCAGACACGGGAAACTCCGCAGCGCTGCGCGGCGTGGTGCAATCGAGCGGTGGAATCCGGTTCGGCGATCTTGTGCAGTTTTCGTTTGATGCATTGACGCGCTCGCCGCAGGATGCGACTTCGCTGACGGACCTTTTGCGCTTTCTTTCCAGCGCCGCGCAAATGCAGCGGGATAGCGATCCGCGGATGGCGATCCTGGCCAGTAGCCTCGATTCCATGTCGTTGGAAAAGAATGACCGGAGCGTGCATGCGGGCCTTTCACTCACGGAAGGAAATCTGGAGCAGTTGATGAACAGTCGGCCTCGAGCCGAAGCGAGCATGCGCTAAAGCGAGCAGGCGCTAAAGCGAGCGTGCGCTAAAGCGAGGGCGCTAAAGCGTCAGTGCGGTTAAGGCGAGGATCACACCCGTAATGGCGGCGGCGATGGCACCAGTGAAGAGCAGGGGTCGCTTCAGCAGAATGGATAACGAGGAAAAGACGATGGAGATTTCGAGGAACACCTCGCTCACGTGATAGCGATTAGACTGGCGGCCGTTCTTGCGGCTTTCTTTTTCCAGTTGTTGCGCTTCCTTGGTGATCTCCTCGCCGTCGTTTTTATATTTCTGCTCGGCGGCATTGTATTTGCTTGCTATGGGGGCGGCGGCCGCGCCTTTTATTTGAGAGATAGTGTCGCTGGTGGTGCGGGAGATGAAGCGGCGGATGGATTTGGCCTGATAGTAGGCCCATTGATCGGAGGCGCGCTGCTGGAGAAGCAATTCCTCGGTGTTGTAATGCTGCCCCGTGACGGAAATGATGGCCAGGAGGGCGCCTACAACGGCCATGGTGCCTGCTACGGTTTTATCGAAGGAGTTGTGGGCGTGGTGGACATGTTCTTGAATTTCTTCTTCAGCGGACATGAGGACAAGCTAGCATGAGCGAAGGCATGAGCATAGAAGAAAGCGAACGCGAGCCGGATGAAACACCGCACGCGACGAGTGAATCAGGCGAACATCCGATGCTTTACTGTCCGGTATGCAGCGAGCGTCTAACGCAAAGCCGCTGCAAACTCGTTTGCGAGAAGTGCGGCTACTTTATGAGCTGCGCGGATTACTACTGACGAGGCGTACATATACCAAGAATCCAGTTTGAAATTTTTTCGAGCGCTACGGGAGAAATAGTTTCCTCGATGCCGGCGTATTCGCTGGGAGAACCGGTCTTCGCGGTCTGAAACAGATGATTCAAACCGGGCAGTTCCTCCACCTCAAAATGCGTATTGCCGCCAGCTGCGAGCGCGTTCCGAATGGCAGGCAAGTTCTGTTCGGGCAGCACTTGGCGGTCCTTTCCCCCGTTAATGGCGAGCACCGGACATTTCACCTTGCGCAAAGCAGTTGCGGGATCGTATTCCAGAAAATGCTGAACCCAGGGCGAGCGGAGTTGCTTGATCTGGGCTTCCATCCGGGTGTCCGAAATCTTGGTGGTCGATAGTTCGCGCATTTTCTTTTCGAGTACCGTATTATCCTTTTCGTGCTCCGCTAATTGCAACAATTGGTGCTCTTCAGCGGCGCGCTTCTCCGCTTCCTCGGGGCTCTTGCCGTCAGCTTCGAGGATGGCTGCGATCTGCGCCGGAAGAACTTGATCCCCGCGTACACCGGTGCCAGCCATCATGACGATAAAGGCGACGTCAGGATTGCGCGCCGCCACCATCGGAGCGATGACACCGCCTTCGCTGTGGCCGATGAGGCCCAGTTTATGCGGATTCACTTCGGGACGGGTCTTCAGGTACGCGAGTCCGGCTTCGGTATCGGTGGCGAAGTCTGCCGTCGTGGCCGCAGCAAAGTTTCCGCTCGATTGTCCGACTCCCCTGTCGTCTGCCCGCAGCACGGCAATGCCTTTGCGAGTTAGATAGTCGGCCAGGACAAGAAATGGGCGGTGCCCCAGCAAGCTTTCGTCCCGATCCTGGGGACCCGAACCTGTAATCAGCACCACGGCGGGAAACGGACCCGTTCCCTGTGGAACCGTCAGAGTAGCGCCCAGGTGAATGCCTTGCACTTTATTGTTGTACGCGACTTCCTCTTCCTTATACGGGTACGGCTTTTTCGGATTCTGCGGTCGAGGACGTTCCAGTTGCGTTAGATCCTTGACTCGAGACAGCAGCAAAGGAAAGCTGGCGCCGTTTTGGGTAAAGGTGCCTGTCATCGTTTTCAGATCCGGCGAGATATTGCCCTCAAAGACTGCCACAAGCACTTTCATTTCCAATTTTAGTGACGAACCGTTTCTGGTGATTGCGGTGACCGGCAGTCCTTTGGCCCCCTGATCCGGACTGTCCATCGTAGCCATCAGTCCATGTTCGGTGTTAACGATATGAAAAACAATCCGCAGCTTGGTTGCACCCACATCGAGTGTTCCCAACCACGCGCCATCGATGTCCGATGGCTTAACAGGCTTGTCTTGTGCCGTTTTTATCGTTCCGCGCTGGAAGTCCAAGGGCAGCGACGACTGTCCCTGCGACCAAGTTCCCGCGATGGAAGTGGCATCGGTATTCACCTTTCCGTCGTAGGCGGCGTGTATCGCATCAATAGTTAACTTAAGAGTCGAATCTTGCAGCGTAATGGAAGTAACCGGTATCCCGATCGCTCTCTGACCCACGCTGTCCAAGGTTGCTTTGAGGGTACCGTTAGATCCTTTGGTGATGTGCAGAACCAGGCTCAAATCAGCGGCACCCGCGTGCAGCGTCCCGTGCCAGTCGCATACGATATTCTGCGCGTGCAGTGCGCCACTGAACAGGGCACTGGCGAGGCCGATGATCCACAGCATCTTTTTCATACAGCAGATTCTCCTCTCACATTATTGTTGAAGCGGCTGGACGTTCCTTACAGATGATTCGGGATTAAATAGGACAAGGTGGTTACCTTAGATCGATCATGCTCCGCAGCGGAGCTAACACATAAAACCAAGCAGGAAATCAGCTTGGTTTTTTCAGCTCCTAGCGGATCGATGGATTTCCCGATGGCTGCAACAAAGGCCGCAAACAGATGTTGCGGTCTTTATTCTACTACTTCTTTTCTTCTGATCTTTTATGAGCGGTTGGATGTCTTCGACCAGCCGTACCGGACCGAGTCTTTGAACTGCTCCCAGTTGCCTTCTGGATACCTGCTCGTGTATTCGGAACGAAGATCGGGTTCGATTTCATCGAAAGACCGCCCCTTATACTTGGCATTATTCGCTGCTTGGTAGCCGTAGTGGTAAGCCGGTGCGTGTGTATTGTAATCTCTTTCGCCAGCAACAGCGTTGCTTTCAAAGTGACGCCGGAAATCCGTGTCGTCGGCTAGACTTCCCGGTGAATTTACCGCTCGTGCCGAAGAGGAAGTCGAAGCGTTGACGGGCAGATCGTCCGAAGCGCGCGTTGGTTGTGATAATCCCAGCGTTGTACCCCGACGAGCAGGCTCATCGGTGGGATAAGGGCGGTCGCTAGAAGCATAGTCCGCTTTTGCTTCTGAAGTGGACGAAATCTCGTTGGCTCCCGTTTGTTTTAGAGTGTCCTTGGCTTTGGACACCCATTCGCCGCTATCGCAATGAATGGAAGCTAGAATGCCACCGCTTTTGATATGCCCTTCGTAGCGCTTGGCCTCATATTCGGGAATGCCCATGCCGACCAGCGCGCCGATAATGCCGCCCACAACACCTCCTGAACCGACCCCGGCGAGCGCCCCCATGATGGGGCCCGCCGCAATGAAAGGCCCAATTCCCGGAATGGCCAGTGCCCCGATGCCAGCTAACAATCCCAGGGTGCCTCCGATGGCGCCACCGGCAATCACTCCGGTGGTGGTGCCTTCCGGAGCTTTCGTTTCCTTCTCAGTGGCGAAGTCTTTCGTTCCCGCATTGTCCTGCATGAGAACGGAAATGTCTTCCTTTCGGAACCCGCCGCTCATCAACCGATCAACACCGGCCTCGGCCTGGGTCCGGTTGGAGTAAATGCCATAAACTACTGAATTTTTTCCTGCCATATAAGTTACCTTTAATCTCCGTTTACTTCGTCTTGACTGTCAATTGATCTATTACGTTGCCGGCGCCCGCAGCCTCAGTCGCTTTGTCTTCCACGGCCTTCTTTTCTTCTTCCGAGCGCACCGGCCCAGTTAGAGTGACTTTGCCGTCCTTTGACACAATCTTTACGTTGTGGGCGTATGTCGAGAGGCTTTTATCTTTCACCACGGCCCGGCGAATTTCCCGCATTAAGGTAAGATCGGTCTTTCCATTTTTGGCTTGATCCGCGGTCGTTTGTGGCTGCCGGTTTACTCTCGTGTTATCCGGTTCGGTCTGTTGAGCCCAACCGGAGCCCGGTAACGTAGCCGCTAGTAGTAACGTTCCTAAAATTATTTTTGTCTGATTCTTCATTTCTTCTTCCTTGCTTCAACTAAGCTTCAGGTGAATGGATCCTAGTCAAACAACTGCACGCGGACGCGGCGGTTATCCGCTTTCCCGGTGGCAGTGGCGTTAGTGCTAACAGGGTCTGCCTGGCCAAATCCCTGACCGGTCAACCGGGAACTATCGATGCCGCGCGAGGTCATGAATTGCGTAACGGCGTCGGTCCGCTGATCCGATAGGGTCTTATTATGAGCGGCATTGCCGGTGCTATCGGCGTATCCCTCGATGCGCATTTTGAGGTCGGGGTTTGTCTTCATTCGATCCACCGCGCTGCCCAACGTTGTTTGGGATTCCGTCGTCAAAGCCGCCTGGTTAGTGCCGAAGTGAAGGTCGGGGAGCGTTGCGACGGCTACGGTTTGAGTTGATGCCCCGTGACGATGATTTCTTGTAACAGCCCATATCAGAAGCGCCGCAATGATGATCAGCAAGGGAATTAGCCACCATGCCCGCTTATTCTTCTGCTCATAAACTTTTGTCCGCCCAGTAGCGGCGCCGGTTGTTGGGGAACCCTGAGGGTCCTCATATACTTTTGCTGTGTCGGCCATATCGAATCCTTTCGCAGCGCGGCTCTTCCCTAGTTCTTCCGAGCAGCCTTGCGGCCTACTTCTGGCGCAAGTTCTTCTACATTGACTTCGGTGTGGCGAACATTATCCGTGATGCACTCTTCACGGTTGGTCGTTTCTTTACCGATGGAAACCTCTTCGACCACCCGCGCGGATTTTGAGACAACAGCCTGTTCTCCGGATTCCGTCATTTCCATGCTTCGCTCTCGGAACAGATCGCCGTCGGCGGCATTCCCGGGCCGGTTCACGGCATGACGGTCCACGTGGACATGCTCTTCTTCCAGTGAGACGCATTCGTTTACCGGCGTTTCGACTACTCGCGAAAAAATGCGCACACCACCGGTTTGGACCCTGCGTTTTCCGATGGCGAGTTCTTCCTCAATAACGTTGATCGTGCCATTGCCATTGGCCAAGGGAGCTTTCGATGCCTGTCTGGGGTCGGCAACCACGGCCTGCTTGGGCGCCGCGCCGGTCTCGTCTATTTGCGAAGCCTGATGCTTTTTGAAAATGGATTCGATTCTATCGCCCAGTTCACCGCGGCCTGAAACGGCCACGACCATTCCACCCTTGTGGATTTCGTCCATCAAGTGCTTCGCATCGCGCTGGGGAATTCTCCATTTCTCCATGGCGGCCGGATTCGCGGTCCCCGTTCCGGAATTGCCCATGAGGCCGATGGACGCTTTGGGAATCCCGGCCTCGGTCAAATCGCGCACCACACCTTCGGCTTGATTTGCGTTGTGAAATAAGCAGACATAGCTTGTTTGATCAGTTACTTCGTTCGTTTCTGTTGTTTTCATGCTTTTCTCTTTCCTGTTTTATGTTTTTATGGACTATGGCCGCGACGGCGGCAGTTCCGCTTTATCGGGCGCAATTCGCTCTGTGTGGATCTCGGTGTGGCGGACGGTGTCGCTGATGATTTGTTGACGTTCGGTTACGTCTTTGCTGAGAGTTACTTCCTCGACCACGCGGGCGACCTTGGATATGCCTACCGTTTCAGCCGTCTCGATAAGCTCGATGGTGCCTTCTTGGAAGGCACCGAAATCACCCTTGGAAGCGGTAGAGATGGAAGGCAGTTCCGGGTTGGTCCGAGAACTGTCCGGCGCGTTGCCGCGCTCCACGGTTACTTCTTCTGTGCGAAGACTAACTCTTTGCGGATTCCGCATCTCCGAATGGCGGTTGCTGATTCGAATCTCTTCCTTGAGGACGAGTTGCTTCGTAAGAACCAGCATCTCTTCCACTACTGAAATGACCGTTATGTCACCTTGTTGGCGGACGGGTATCACGGAATCGACTACCCTATTCATGGGAACCCGTTCGATCTGGACGGCGTTGGTGAAGAGGGGTTCGTCTACAACTTCTTCCCGTTCGCGAACAGTCTTATGAATAAGAACCGATCCTGTCGGTACCTTCTGCTTTGATATTTCCAGCTCTTCGCGAAGGACGGGTAAGACCATCTCTTCGCTTTCGTTCATCTTCGTGGCTTTGGGATCGTTCATAGCTTTACTATTGAACTAACGTTGAGATATTTTCGACATCACCAGGGCGAGCGCGCCTGCGCCTAACCCTTGCACCAAGGTGGGGTGTTGCGAATAGAATTCACCAGCCTTATCGACGATGGACGGATCGTTCTTTTGGGCCTGCTCTGCTAATTGCTGCACATGCTCCGGTGGAACCTGTTGCGCCTGCTCGGGCGTTACGGATTGCTTTCCGCCTAGCATTCCAGCCAAGCCTCCCAGCATGCCTCCCGAGAGCGCGCTCGGGCCGGCGGCTCCCAGTAAGTGATTGAGTATCCCTGACTTCTGTTCGCCATTCGATTGGCTAAAAAGGCCGGAGATCATCTGTCCAAAAGGTGGGGTTTGATTGGAGCGGAATGCTTCTGCTATTCCGCCGGACATTGCCGAAGCTGGCGCGTGTTGGGCTACCTGAGCGAAATCTTGTTCCGCGTTCTGTGGTGATGTGGCAGCGCCGCCTCCGTTATACCGCTCGAGCAAACTGCCGACGTTATTCATCCATGACATTTGTTTTTTTCCTTGGTGGCCCAACCGCGCCGGACCTAACTCAAAGATATAGACAAATAGCGGAGTGGATAACTAGGCAGCAGCCTAATAGAACCTTACGTTGTGCCTAGTTTTGGCTGGCGAGCGGAGATCACGCCGTGCTCGATGGCATACTTCGTCAGTTCAGCCATGCTGTGCAAGTCGAGTTCCCGCATTAAGGCAGCTTTGTGGAACTCTACTGTCTTTACGGAGATGTTCAACAGATGCGCAATTTCCTTCCGCGTTCGGCCTTCCGCGACCAACTGCAATATCTCGCGCTGACGTGAAGTCAGACGATCCGACAGTTTCCCTTCCGGCGCCAGGGAGAGGAACAGATCGATGGCGTCCCGTGCGACCAGGGGGCTAACATACTTTCTGCCCTTTAGCACCTCTCGAATAGCCGTGAGCAGCTCGGACGCGGCCGCCCGTTTCAGTAGATAACCGGCTGCGCCAGCTCGAAATGCTTCCGCAACAAAGTCGGGCTCGGCGTGCATGGTGATGAAGATCAGTTTGGCGGAAGGGAGGAGCGTCTTAAGCTGGGATGCGGCATCGATCCCATTTAAGATCGGCATCGAGATATCCAATAAAATCACGTCTGGCTTTACGTCCTGAGCAGCTCTTATCAGAGCTTGCCCATCCTCGACGCTTCCCACCCATTCGAACTCTGGCTCCAGCATCAGCCGCAATCCTTCTAGCATCAACAGATGGTCATCGGCAATCAGGAGCCGCGGCCTTTTCATACGCCGACCTTTTGTAAAGGAACGTGGATGGTAATTTTAACGCCTTGTCCGGGCTGGGCCGCCAATGCAATGCTTCCACCAGCTAAACGTACGCGTTCGCGCATACCAATCAAGCCCAGTCCTCCTTTCGCGCATTGAGACTCCAGATCGAATCCCTCGCCGTCGTCTTCGATAGAGAGTTCAAGACCGCCCGGAGTTCCTTGCAATCCAATCTCGACCGATGCAGTGGCACCCGCGTGTTTGCCTACATTCCGTAAAGCTTCCTGAACGATTCGATAGAGACCGCTGGCGAGTTCAATCGGAATGTCCCGGGGAACCTTGTGGCTGGTGAAGTTCACCTGGATGGCCGCCGACCGGGAGAATTCCTTTGTATAGGAGCGCATTGCAACGGCGAGGCCAAGTTGATCGAGGCTCGAAGGGTGTAGCTGATGCGCCACGCGGCGGACATCGTCCGCTAACGTCCCCGCCTGCTCCACAAGGTCTTGCAGCTTTTGTTTCACTGCTGTGCTGCCGGGCAAGGAATACTGCTCCAGCCTTTCAATCCCGAATTGTAAGTTGGCTATTTGTTGGCTGAGGCCATCATGCAATTCCAGGGCAACTCGCCGGCGCTCCGCATCCTGTGCGTTGATGAGGCTAGCCGCCAACTCGCGAAGTTGTTCCCGGCTTTCGAGCAAAGCAGACTTACTCTCGTGCAGGGCAGCCTCGGCCCGGCGCCTGCCGGAAACTTCTTTACGCAGGGTCTTACTTGTCTTTTTCAGTTCCAGGGTGCCTGTCTGCAGGCTGAGTTCGAGGCGCGCTTGCTCGTCCCGCAGCAAGCGTTCCGCATGTTTTTGCGCCGTAACATCCTCGATTGCCAGCAGGATCAGCGTCTCGCCGTCCGGCTCAATCAGACGAGCGTTAATGCAAACTGTCCTCTTTCCAAGCCCGGCGAATTCACGCTCGAACTCGAGTTCGTCCATCACTTGAACGTTTGCGGTGCCCAAAAGCTTCTCTAATTCGGTGCGAGCGCCGGGCAAGTCCCACAGCCCACCATCGATCTGAAAAAATGAACACTGCTCCGTATCGGCCAGCGTTCCTCCATAGAGTTGATAGAAGGCGGAGTTTGCAAAACGGACTTGAAAGTTGTCATGAAGCACCAATAAAGGGATCCGCGTCGATTGCACTACGTTTTCAGCAAATCCACGGGAAGTGTTCGCAGCGTTGCGTGTCTTCCGCAGCTCATCGATATCGATCAAAGCCAATACCACGCCTTCCATTCGGTTGTTTGCGGTACGGTAAGGTCGAGCTCGAACCGCGTGCAAGCGGCCGTCGTGGCCCTCCCATTCCAGTTCGTTTGGTTGAGAGGTTTCAAACACACCGCGAACCAGGGGCTCGATTGCTTCTATATTTAGCCGGATGTTGGTCTCGCCGATTTTGCGGCCTAGATCGGCTGGCTGGAGGTTGAGCACTTCTCCGGCGGCCGCTGTCATTTGGCAAAGGCGCAGCTCGCTATCGAGCATGAAAATGGGCAGTGCTGTACTGGTTAGTAGATTGGTGAGATCGTAGACAGCGCTGCTCAACTCTTGATCACGATTCCGGAATTCCTGATCGGCGGCCGTGAGTTGCTCATTTTTCTGCAATGTCTTCGTCTCTAAGCTATAAGTTACCGAAACCGCTCCGCCCTGTTCCTCGACCTCGCCAAGCTTTTGCGGATGTTTGGTGTTTCGCGAGGGTTGGCCGTCAGGGAGTACTGGCATCTCCTCTAGTGTGAATTCGAGAACGGTAGATGTTCAAGCGCCTCGTTGACGAAAGGTACTGGCGGTACTTATACTTCTTGGAATTGCAAGCCGATGTTTACTGAGAGCGCCCTTGCCCTACTAAACGATATGCTTTATACTCCTTAACAGGAGATTGAAAGTGCCTTCAGTGCAGCCCACGTATCCGGTCACCGGGTATGATCCAGCCCCGCTCATCGACCTAACATCACGACCGGAGCGAGAACGCCTTTCTGCGCCAGCCCTGAAAGCGTTCTTCAATCTGGCGAACCGCTGGAGCATCCGGGACGAAGACTCGCGCGCTCTTCTTGGCGGGGTGTCGAACGGCCCTTATTATAACTGGAAAAAGCGGCCCGAACGTCTGCTCGATGCCGATGTCCTGACCAGGGTTTCGTACCTGATTGGCATTTTCAAAGCTCTCAATATTCTGTATGGGGAGAAGCTGGCGGACGAGTGGGTCCGGCTGCCGAACAACAACCGGATATTTGGCGGGCGGACACCACTGGATTACATGGTGCGCGGAGGCGTTCCGGCCATGCAAATTGTGCGGCGATTGCTGGATGCCAGGCGCGGTGGAATGTGAGCGCGTCACACGATTTGCCGATTGTTCGTTCGGTTCGTCAGTACGATACGCATCGTCTGATCCCTTCCAAATACAATCCCGATTTCGATAGTGTTCTGGTGCGGATTGCGGATAACGACGAGCATTTGCGGGACCTATTCGACCTCGACCAAGCGACCAATGAACGGTTGTGGGGCGAGAACGGACTGCTGCCGGGAATAGGCAGTCACGAGTTGGTGTTCGGCGTTCCGAATTACCGGGTGATCAATGCGGCCTTTACGCATGCTCACCCGCTCGGCTCGAGATTTAATGGGCCGGATCGCGGAGCTTGGTATGCGGCGTTTGCGGTTGAAACCTCGCAGGCGGAGGTGGCATTTCATAAGTCGACGGAATACGCCGAGATTGGCCGATTCGAGGATAGCGTTACGTACGACGACTATTTAGCGGATTTTAGCGGCAGCTTTCATGATATTCGGAAATCGCCGAAATTCAGGGGCGTGCTGGATCCGGATAGTTATGTGGCTTCGCAAGCGCTATCGCGGCACCTTCTCGACACGGGCTCGTTGGGCGTAGTATATCCAAGCGTTCGGCATGCCGGCGGCACCTGCATCGCTTGTTTCCGTCCTACCCTAGTGGTCAACGTCCGTAAGGACAGAACATATCGGTTCACCTGGGCAGGCAGTCCCGTTCCGAGGATCACCTAGGGGGCCGAGAGCGAGACTGGATTGTCAAAAGTAGTATTGGGCGTAGATGTAGGGGTAATTGTAATCTTTGCCCGGGGTGGTCCGATTCAGGAATTGTCCGGTGAAGAGGCGTCCATATCCGAGACCTGTTGACACGGCCTTACTCAATTCATAAGTGCCATTGATATCTAGCTCCTCACCGACATGGCGGCCGGCGGTTCCGTTCATCGACCTGGTGACGGGCGCACCGCTGGAGCTATACAAAGCGTCTCTGGCGCTGTAGAGCCAGAAATCTTCAAACGTCAGCGTCATTTTGAGTTTCTTGCTGAAGTTTCCATCCACTCCGCCGCGAACCTGCTCTATGTTTCTCCAACCTACCTGGTCGGCGAAATCAAGTTTGTTGTGCGCCGAGGGATAGATCTGGTCGAATGTCCCCCAGGATCGGCTTTGCGGATTGGTGGTTCCGGAGGCTACGTTTCCTTCCACGAAGACTCTCGGCTTTAGGACAGTTCCCGGAAATGTTTTGCCAGCGAGCCAGTGCCCAGCCCAAGAGTTAATGGAATAGGAACCCAGTGATCCGGTTTGCCCGGGCATCTCGACGTCATAATCGACGCTGGAAGGAAGGCTGCCCTTCAGGCGGAAGCCGAAGGTCACTTCGTTGAGGGCTCCAAGACCGGCGTTTTCGCTCAGGCGAAGTCCCGCGGGGGCGACACGCCATAAGACATAGGGTTCGAAGGTTGCTCGCGGTATCAGCTTGCCGAAGGTCGAGTAGATTCCATGAAGATTGTTCCCCTGGTAGTGGTGATCGACCACGCCATCTCTGGCGATGATCACGGACGAAGCGAACAGGCTGATCTTGTAATCGGAGTGATGCACGTCCAAGCGGACGGCATCGAAGGTTCTGCCCTGATTGAGCCAGTCTGACGGACCTACCAGGCGCTCCTCGCCGAGGGCCAGGACCTGCCGTCCCACTGCGACATCGAACCAGCCTTCGTCCGCATTGCCCAGTTCCAAGTAGGCTTGGCGGATATCGAAGGTGTTTTGGTAAGGCGGAGCATTCGGGACGTGTTGATTGAAGAAGGCTCGCGCGTCCTGAGTTTCGACGACCGCTCTCATCCATGTCACGGGATGAATGTTTATCCACAGGCGCAGGCGGCTGAGCAAGTATGCATCGCTGGTGGGGCCGAATCGAATGTCACCGGACTCCTCCTCCCGGACGCGGTATTCTCCCCCAATCTGGAACCAGGCGGGAAGCTGAGTATCGAGTTTACTTAGTGGCCTCGTCCAATCTGGCTGAGCAAGACTTTTCTGCTTCGCCGCGACGGCCTCCGGCGGGTCAGGCTGCGGCTCGGCTGTCGTCTGCGAGTGGAGCAAAGAAGCGAATTGAGAGAGGAGGAGAAGGGGGAGAAGAAGACGTTTCATGTGTCACGGGCCGTGTTTAGGCAGGCACGGTGTTTAGCTTATCCTTTGGAATCATCCCGAGTGTTTCTTTACTGATACCCAAATGTGCCATGACCAGCTCGGGCGGCGTGTGCGTAATCCAATCGGAAAGCGATAAATCCTGGTACCGGTCCGCCTTGAACATCTCCAAAAAAATCAGGTCGGTGTCGCCAGTGTTTTCTATGTAGTGTCCGAAGGTCTTTGGTATGTAACCGACATCGCCTGGGTTGAAGTCCGCAGTCCGGGCCTTTGCGCCATTGAAGAACACGGTCATGCGGGCTTTGCCCTGTATGTAGTATTGCCACTCGTCGGCATTCTGATGCCAATGCAGCTCTCGTAGGCCGCCGGACTTTACCGTTACGTGCGCGGCGGCGATGGTGTCGGACACTTTGAATTTTCGAGAATCCACAATGCGCACTTCTCCCGATTTATTCTTGGTGGTGGGAGCGAGCGTGCCCAGCGAGAAATCGAACGCGATCGGGGAAGGCCCTTTCGTCCCCTGCGCGGCGCGCTGATCTTCCTCAAGAGAAGCAGGCAGGGCGATTTGGAAGATGTAGTGCCCGTCGGGAGGCACGGCATACACACCGTCCAGAGCGTTTTCCGGTACGCCCCAATTCTTGGCTAGCACCTCGCGCGGGGTGTGCCGGGTGTAGTCGGAAAGCAGCGTTGTATTGCCTTCGGAAAATTTTCCGTCGTCGAAAACCAGCAGAAACTCGCAGCCCTCCGGCCCAAGACCCTGGATGGAATGAGGAGTGCCGCTGGGAAAAAACCAGAGGTCGTTCTTTGCGATGTCTTTCACGAAGCTCCGGCCCTCGTTATCGATGGCCGTAATGCGGGCGTTGCCGCTTAACATGATGGACCATTCGGCGGCATCGTGCCAATGCAATTCGCGCACGCCACCGGCGGTGAGCCGCATGTTCACGCCCGCTATGCTTGTCGAAATCGGGAAATCCGCAACAGTCACCTGGCGGGACCAGCCGCCTTCTTGGACACGCCGGTGGGCGACCGAGAACGAATTCCAGAAAGTCTCTACCTCGCCGTGGTCGGTGTGCGGCGGTGTAAAAGTATTGGGATTGGCGTCTTTTAACGCGGTATTTTCCGGTCCCGCATCGATGGCGCTTTTGTCACGCTCAGCCTTTGAGTTGCTCTTGATGGTCTGGGCGCCGGCCATGGCGGAAGCGAGAGCGGCGGTCAGTACCGCGGCCGAACCACTTCCCAATAGGAAATTCCGGCGGTTATGAGGCCCGTGCTCTTGGGATACTGCTGCCGGAGTATCCTCTGGCAGATCCGGAGTATTTTGAGGCATTAAGTCATTTCCTTTGCAAGGTTATGATGCTTCTATTTGAAATTTATGACCTGTTACATTTTCGCGACCGCGCTGAATTAGCAGCATGGCTGACTGTAGTAGCCGACATTTCGACATATCTGTAGCATGGGAACTGTGTTCATCGCGCTACGGCTCGCGTGCGCTCCGATGGTGATCGCTGCTGCGCTATTTGCCGCCAAGCAGGAGCCGGGGGTGGTCCGTGTGCCCGTAAAGCTGGTCATCGCGCCCACTCTCGTCTTTTCAAGCAAAGGCCGGCTGGTTCAAGGGCTCGAAGTGCGCGACTTCCGTCTTTTCGACGACAATCGGCCGCAGAGGATTAACCTCGACGAGTTCGCAGAGCCTCCGGCTGTCGTCGTTGCGGTGCAAACGAATCAGGATCTGTGCAATTATTTGCCGTTTATCGCAAAGGTGGGAAGTGTGATGGACAGCCTTCTATTGGGCGAGAATGGCAAGGCGGCGGTTCTGTCCTACGGCGACGAAGTGAGTACTGTTGCGCCTTTCGACACTGGAGACTTGCAATCCGCGCTAAAGAAGCTGCCTATCTCCGGCGAAGATGCCCACATGCTCGATGCGGGGATGCTTGCAATTCAAATGCTCAAGAGTCAACCTGTAGCCCGCGCCCGTGTACTCGTGTTTGTTGGACAGTCCTTCGATCGGGGCAGCGCGGCCACCCTGCAAGAGTTACGGCTACAGGCACAAGCCGCCGACGTGTCGATCTACTCGCTCACGGCACCGGTTGTGAGTAAGAAGTTTGTGTCGAACACGTTCAACATTCCCAGCATGAGAAAGGGAAGAGAGGCGGTATCGAGGCCGACGTCGAACTAACGTCATTGATCCCGGCACTTCGCCGCAGTGGAAAGGCGCGCCTTGGCAAGGACCCATTTTCTCAACTCACAGCCGCAACCGGCGGGACGCAAATTCACTTTCGTAAACAGACCGAGCTTGAGAATGGCATCATTGCGATTGGCGACGAACTGCGAAGCACATATCTTATTACGTACGAGCCCGATTCAGCTCAGCGCGGCTATCACTCGATCCGAGTGGAAGTAAACGTTCCCGGCGCACGCACGTATGCACGGCCGGGTTACGTGCGGACGGGCTATTAGTCAAAAGCATAAAATAGTTTGGCGTTGGCGATACCCATGTCTATTCTTTCGTTGAGTTTGCCTGGGCCATTTTCGACAGGGTGCGGACGAGTTTGCGGTAGTTCAGGTCGTTCAGGTTGCGGAAGGGAAACCATTCGCCGTCGCGCCAGGAGGAGTAGTACCAGCGGGAAAAGATGGCGAGGTCTTCGATTTGGCGGTCCCCGTTCTGCGCCTGGCTCAGGCGGTCGGTCAGGCGCTCGCGGATCTCCACGTCGAGCGGGCGGAGGCGCTCGATTTGCCACGCGCAATCGAGTGCGACGGGCTCCTGCCAGTAGCCCTGCGACATGGGCCACAATCGAAATTCGTGCGGTGTTGAGCCGCGGGTGAGCGCCACTCCGTTGAAGCTGTCCAATTCCGCTACGGCTTTGTCCCGGGCCGCGATGGCCGCTTGCACTTTTTCGATGCGCTTATGAAGTTGTGCCGCCGCTTCGAAGTCCACGCCGTCGCAAGCCCGAGCGCGCGCTTCGGTCAACGACGTAGTCAGACTGCGGCCGTTTGTTGTCAGAAACTCCTGCACGCGGCGTGCTTCGCTCGCATATTCGTCCCTGCTGACGCGCGCCTGACAGGGCCGCAGACACTGGTTCATCTCGCCATAGATGCAGCCAGGATGATCCTCGCGCGGGGACAGAGTCTCGGTGCAGCGGCGAAGTTGAAACAAGACAGTGGCCTGCTCCTGATAATATTCGGCTGCGTCACGGCTGGGAAACGGTCCCCAGATGCCTGCGTTATTTTCTTTGCGCGAGATGTCGCGAACACCGGCCAAGCGAGGAAAACCGCCGCCATCGGTGAGCGCGACAAAGTGAGGAAGCCTGAGCCGTAGCCTTTTCATGTAATCATTGGGAAAGTGTTGCCTTGCCAAGCGGTGCATCAACAGCGCGGATTCCAGTTTGGAGTTCGTGGGCCAGCATTCTACTTGTGTTAAATTTTGTCGGATGCGCTCCCAGAGCGTGTAGGATGAATCAAGTAGGCGGGTGAGGCGTTTTCGCAAGTTCGGGCACCACGTGAGATGCCGGGCACCGTTGCCGATTTGAAGCGAGTAGATTCCCGGAGATGGTGGAAGGGCCGAGAGTTGCTCCGGAGATGGAATGGGATGAACGGAAACTTGGAAAGAGTTGGGAATCATCGCTGAAGCAAAGAGACAACTTCCACTTGAATTGTACAGACTCTAAGAAAGGAACTTTGCACGAACGTGCAGAGATATTGAACGGTCGTGGGGTTTGATAACCGCGCCGGTCATTTTAGAATAGGTTTAATTTCCGCTATGCAGGGCTGCGAGCACGAGCGAACCGAGTTCCTCTATCGTCGCGATGGTGTCGATTACGTCCGCTGTTTGGACTGCGACCAGGTATTCGAAGAAGAAGATCTAGACAACTCCGTTCCGGTTTACGACGACGAGGAAGAAGACCCAAAGAAAAAACGGTAACTCTTCGATGATGCGATGCTAGTGCGAGCCCGGCGATGTCGAATGTGACGCGCGTCTCGCCCCTACAAAGGAGCTTGTTAAAAGCTCCGCTGCGGATCGTCTCAATTGGCGGCGGTACCGGACTGTCCACGCTGCTAGCGGGGCTGAAAAAACACGCGCATGGGGCGCAGCGGCCTCCGTCGGAAGCAGCGCTGCCGATGGTGGATATCACGGCAGTGGTAACCGTTACCGACGATGGCGGGAGTTCCGGTCGGCTGCGGCGCGATTTCGATATTCTTCCGCCGGGCGATATCCGCAATTGCATGACGGCGCTCTCGGAAGACGAAGCGCTGTTGGCGAAGTTGTTCAAGCACCGTTTCGCAAAAGGACGGGGATTAAAAGGCCATAGCTTTGGGAATCTATTCCTGGCCGCGATGCACCAAATCACGGGTGACTTTGCGCACGCGGTAAAGCTTTCCTCCGAGATTCTGGCGATTCGCGGACGCATTTTTCCGGCGACATCGGAGAACGTGGTGCTGGAAGCGATTTTGGCCGACGGGACCATGGTGCGCGGAGAAAGCAACATCGGCAAGAGCCGGCGGGAGATCGGCGAACTTCGCCTGCTTCCGGCGATTTGCGAGCCGCTGCCGGAGACGATTGAGGCAATTCGCAGAGCCGACCTGATTACATTCGGGCCGGGATCCTTATACACAAGCGTCATTCCCAATCTGTTGGTGAAGGGGATTTCGGAGGCGATTGCGCGCTCCCCTGCCCTGAAGGTATGCCTGATGAATTTGATGTGGCAGCCTGGGGAGACCATCAACTTTCCGGCTTCGCGGCACGTGGAGGAGATTCATAAGCATGCCGGGCGAAAGCTGACCGACTGCGCCGTGTTGAATACGGCCGTGATTGCTCCGGAACTACGCCACAGGTACGCGAAGGCGAAGGTGCGGCCGGTGGAGAACGACTTCGAAAAGCTCGCCGCGCTAGGCGTGAAGGTAGTGACGGCGGACCTGGTCTGCGATATTTCGGTTTCGGACCGCAAGGTGCGGCATGATCCCGCGGAGCTGGCGCGCGTGGTAGTCGACTTGGCCAGTCGTTCGCGGGCCAGGCAAGTGCGGCGGGAGACGCTTGCGCTGCAACGCAAACAACTCATCGAAAAAACCACTGAAAAAACCACATGGAACAAAACGTAACGGTAGTTATTCTGGCCGCCGGACTGGGAACGCGGATGAGGTCGCAGAAGGCCAAGGTCCTACACGAAGCAGGCGGTGACACGCTGCTGAACCACATTGTTCGCGCGGCAATGCACGTGGCTTCGCCCGAACGAATTGTGGCGGTGGTGGGGCATCAGGCGCAACAAGTGCGGGAGAGCGTCACCGTGCCGGGGATCCGGTTTGCGGAGCAGACCGAGCAGAAAGGCACCGGTCATGCCGTGTTATGCGCCCGTGAGACGGTTCCTTCCCGCGAGGGCACTTTACTGATTTTGAATGGGGATGGCCCGTTGTTGAGGCCCGAGACGTTGAAGGCGCTGGTGGAACAGCAGGGCAGGCTGGGGGGAACCATTGTTACGACGGAGGTAGACGATGCCACCGGATACGGCCGCATTGTGCGGAATTCTCACGGCCATGTAGCGGCGATTGTCGAGCAGAAAGCGGCCACTCCAGAGCAATTGACGATTCGCGAGATCAATTCAGGCCTTTATTGCTTCAATGCCGCCCGGTTCTGGGAGCACCTTCCGGAGGTGACGTCCAATAATGCGGCTGGAGAGTATTACCTGACTGACATGATTGAGATCCTGACGCGGCAAGGCCACGCGATTGCGCCGTTGCTGGTGAACGATCCTACTGAATTACTGGGTATTAACACGCGGGTGGAACTGGCCTTTGCCGACCGGATTCTTAGGGCGCGGAAGACGCATTCGCTGATGCTGGCGGGGGTGACAATTGAGAACCCCGAATCGGTGACGGTGGACACTGGGGTTGAGGTGGGGCAGGACACCGTGATTGAAGCAAACGTGCAACTGCGGGGCGCGACGCGCATTGGAGCGAACTGCCGGATAGGAACCGGCGCGGTGCTGCGGGACAGCGAGGTAAGAGAAGGCGCGGTTATTTTGCCGTACGTGATCGCGGAGGATTCGCGAATTGGGGAAAAGGCCTCGGTGGGGCCCTTCTCGCGGCTGCGAATGCAGGCGGATGCGGCAGAGGGGACGCACATCGGCAACTTCGTCGAGTTGAAGAAGACGAAGTTAGGCGCGGGTTCCAAAGCGAGTCATCTGGCGTATTTGGGCGATTCCCTGATCGGCTCAGAAGTGAACATCGGAGCGGGAACGATTACCTGCAACTACGACGGCGATAAGAAGCACCGAACCGAAATCGGGGACCACGTGTTTGTCGGGAGCAACTCCACCCTGGTGGCTCCCCTGGCGCTAGGCGACGGCTCGTTCGTGGCTGCCGGATCGGTGATCACGAAGAATGTAGAGCCGGACGCGTTGGCGATTGGCCGCTCGCATCAAATCGATAAACCGGAATGGGCGAGACGACGACGCAAGCTGAAGGGCACCGCCTAAGTTGCCGTTGGGCGGACAAGTTTAGGGCGGATCTGAATTTCAAGGGCGATATCGCCCTCAATCATACGTTGAAAACGAACCGTCACTCGTAGCCGCAGCCGGAGGCCTCGCGTCATTTTGGTTCGGGGAGTGATGAGGAAGGTGCGATGTTCAGGCGCGCGCCCCGGAATGCGGCGTGAAACAACCACCAGACCTGGGCTGATGCGCGTGACCACGCCCGCGAAGAACTGAGATTTTGGCTTCGTGAGCGACAGGGGAAACGTGCTCTGGTTGAGGGAGTGGGCCCCGAGACACGGCACAAGCAACAGAAGGCAGGCTGCGGCGATATGCGGAAGGTTAGGCCACATGTTCAAGCGTTTGAAGCCGCTGTATTCGGCGACTGGGAGAAATACTGCCTTTTGTATTGCACAACCATCCTAGATGACAGAAGATCATAAAACCACACTCGGATGGTACAAATTAGGAATTTTTAACTCCCCAATGGCGATTAGATCACCTGAATGGGACAGGGCGCGCACGAACGGAGCGGCGTGCGAGACGACAAACGGGGAGGTATGGAAGTCGCGGCCCTGGCGAATTCTGTTTTCAGTGAACAGGTCGAAGTACTCGGCGGGATACTGAGGCAAAAGGCGACCGGTCGGGATAACCGCCTCGGACAGGCGTCCTTCTTTCGCCAAAGCAAGGAGCGTGTCGAGCGTTCGGGCGCCTTCGACTGAAAATTCACCGCTTTGGGTACGACGGAGACTGCTCAGGACCGCACCGCAGCCGAGTTCCACGCCGAGATCGTGGGCGATGCCGCGGATATAGGTTCCGGCCGAACAGGCGACTTCGATGCGAAGCTTGTTCTCCTCCAGGCAGGTGACGTCGAGCCGGCGTATGTCGACCTCGACCGGGGTTAGATCCACCGAGATTTGTTTGCGGGCCAGTTTGTAGGCGGGTACTCCGTTGATTTTTTTCGCGGAGACGGGCGGCGGAACTTGGAGAAAGCGGCCCCGAAATTTGTCGAGCGCAGACAGGACAGTGCTTGCGGGGGGCGCGGTGCTGCCGGTTTCGGTGAGTTCTCCTTCGATGTCGTAAGTGTCGGAAACCAGTCCGAATGTGATCTGGGCCAAATAGGTTTTGCGGTTCAGGCCGTAGAATTGCGCGAGGCGTGTCGCTTTTCCGGTCATGATGACGAGCAGACCGGTGGCCATGGGGTCAAGAGTGCCCAGGTGGCCCACGCGCTTGGTGCCCGCGAGTTTGCGCCAGCGGTTGACGACGTCGTGGCTAGTGCAACCGGCTGGTTTATCAATGAGTACAAATCCATCTATATACAAATCGTCCATTCAATACGCTACGTTAGTCTGGTAGCAAGGATCACGCTATTTGGAAGAAGAGGTTTTAGGCAAAGCGTATGACGGCCGCCTGATGAGGCGGCTGCTTACTTACATGAGGCCGTATAAGGCGGTTGTGGCGGCTTCCCTGGTGTTGCTGCTCGTCGACTCTCTTCTTCAGATTATCGGACCGCTACTGACGAAGTTAGCAGTGGACCGGTATTTGGTGCCGGTGGCGCACCCGGCGCACACCTTTCTGGACCCCTGGCTTTCGCATGACCGGTGGACGGGCATTTCGCAATTGGCGGGCATTTACCTGGCGGTAGTGGTGCTTGGCTTCTTCTTCGATTTCGGACAAACGTACCTTATGCAATGGACTGGGCAGAAGGCGATGTTCGATCTGCGGCGTCAGTTGATGGCGCATCTACAGACGCTGGACCTATCCTATTTCGACAGGAATCCAGTGGGCCGGCTGGTGACGCGCGTGACGACCGACGTGGATGTATTAAACGATTTATTTGCCTCGGGGCTGGTGACGATTGTGGGCGACGTGCTGATGCTGTCGTTCGTAATCGCGGTGATGTTCAGGCTGAGTCCCGGCATGACCGGGTTCATGCTGGGGGTGTTGCCGTTTGTGGTGCTGGTGACGATTCAGTTCCGGCGCACCGCTTCCCAAAGCTACCGGCGCATTCGCGTGGCGATTGCCAAGATCAATGCTTATTTACAGGAGCATGTCGCGGGTATAGCGGTGCTCCAGCTATTTAATCGCGAGGAGCAGAGCAGGCGGGAGTTCGAGAAGATAAATCGCGCCCATATGGAGGCGTACAAGGACTCAATCACGGCGTACGGATGGTTTTATCCGGTGGTGGAGTTTTTGGGAATGCTGGCGCTTGGACTGCTGCTGGCCTATGGCGGATTTCGTATACGGGCAGGAGCGCTCACACTCGGCGTACTGGTTGCGTTTTTTCAGTACGGCATGCGTTTCTTCCGGCCGATTCAGGACCTCAGTGAAAAGTACAACATTCTACAGGGCGCTATGGCGGCCTCGGAGAGAGTGTTCAAGCTGCTCGACACGCAGCCTAACATTGTGTCGCCAGCCACGACGATGCCGTTTCCCGACGAGCCGGTGGATATTGAGTTCGACCATGTCTGGTTTGCTTACAACAATGAGGATTGGGTGTTGCGGGATGTGAGCTTTCGGGCCGCTCCGGGAGAGACGGTGGCTGTTGTCGGGCATACGGGCGCGGGAAAGACAACGCTCACCAACTTGTTGTTGCGGTTCTATGACGTGCAACGGGGCGCAATCCGCATCGGGGGCATTGATATTCGTGAGTTCGATCTGGTGGACCTGCGCCGGCATTTCGGAGTGGTGCTGCAAGATCCGTATCTCTTTACGGGAACGGTGAGCAGCAATATTCGCCTGGGGACGCCTGAAATTTCGGAAGCGATGGTGCGGGAGGCGTCCGAACAGGTGAACCTGTTGGACTTCATTGAGGAATTACCCGAGCAGTTCGAAGCACCGGTGCGGGAACGCGGCAATGGGTTCTCCACTGGGCAAAAGCAGTTGATTAGTTTTGCGCGGGCGCTGGCGCACAATCCACGCATTCTGATACTGGATGAGGCGACATCGAGCGTGGACACCGAAACGGAGCTCCGGGTACGCGAAGCTTTGACCAGGCTGGTGGAAGGCCGCACGTCACTGGTAATTGCGCATCGCCTGTCCACTATTCAACGAGCCGACCGAATCGTCGTAATGCACAAGACGCAGTTGCGCGAGATGGGCACGCACCAAGAGCTGCTGGCGCAGCATGGCATCTACTGGAAGCTCTATCAACTGCAGTATAAGGAGCAGGAAATTGAGCGCCGCGAAGAGCTTACGCCCCGATAAGCCCTGCCAGCCGCCGACCAGCGTGTGGCGGGCGTTCGGAAGTCTCAAGGTCCGTCCGAAGCTGGTCCTGCTGCATAACTTGTTCTTTTTTGTATTGGCAGTGTCCGTTTACTTCGCGGTGATACCGGTGTTTTCAGCGCACATCGCCGACGCCCGGGAGCGCGAGCTTCTGATGGCGAAACAGATTTTCGGAGCGAAGCTGCCGCTCGATAATCCCGAGACGCAGGCCGGATTTAAGATCTATCAGTTTCGCGAAGGCACCTGGACGCAACTGCAGCTTTCCGCACAGGGCCAGGAGTACTTGCGGGAGCACCCGAAGGCAGTGTGGCAACAGGGCCCCGATACTCTGTTTCGAGTGGGCGGTCATCCTGGTTCGTTTCAGCGTATCGGGCTGTCGCCCAAATCGTATCGAAAGGCGCTTCGGCAGGCGCGATTCAGTTTATTTGTCGTGTTGGGCGTGGTTTATATTCTGGCGGTCGTGGTGATGGAGTTTGTGATCATGCCGCGCTATGTGTACCAGCCACTGCGGCTGATGCTGGATGCGGACGACGCCACGCAACAGGATGACCGGAGCCGTGAGATGATCGACGAGAAGTTTATTCTGCACGATGAGATCGGGCAGATTATGCGGTCGAGAAACGCGGCAATTGCAAAGTTGCGGCAGCATGAGGATCAGCTTGCCGAGGCGCTGCAGAAGCTGGAGGAGCAGGACCGGCTGGTGAGCCTTGGGCTATTGAGCACGAGCGTCGCACATGAGCTAAACACGCCGTTGGCGGTCTTGCAGGGATCGATTGAAAAACTTTCCGAGACGGCGCGGGACTCGCACACGCAAGACCGGCTGGCCCGCATGTTGCGGGTGACGCAGCGGCTGCGCAAGATCAGTGAAAGCCTGGTGGATTTCGCCCGGGTGCGGAAGCAGGCAACCGAATCAGTTCTTCTACGTCCTCTGATTGCGGAGAGCTGGAGTCTGGTGGCGATTGATGAGAAGGCCTCTACGGTGGATTTTCAGAACGCGGCGGAGGAGCAGCAATCCGTCGTTGGCAATCCCGACCGGCTGATTCAGGTGTTTGTAAACCTTCTACGGAATGCCCTGTTGGCGGTGGCGGACGATGGAGTGATTCGGGTGGAATCGAGGCCGGTACAGAAGGGCGGACGGAACTGGATCTGCTGCCGGGTGCTGGACAACGGGCCGGGCATTCCGCAGCACGTTCTACCGAACTTGTTCGAGGCATTCGTCAGCACACGGTTAGATGCGCGCGGGACCGGGCTTGGCCTGACCGTGGCGGAGGGAATCGTGACGCAGCATGGGGGAGTGATCAGCGCCTCTAATCGCGCAGCAGGAGGAGCTTCGATTGAAGTGCTGTTGCCGGCAGCAGTATAGACACCCATGAACGACACCTCTGCCGTTATTACGAACTCCATCGTTGCGAACCCCATCGATGTCGCCGTGCTGGACGATGACCTGGATTTTCGCAACTACATTGACGATCTGCTGCGCGATGAGGGCAAATACCTGGTACGGACATTTGCCACGCCGGATGAACTGTTCGCCTCGGCCGCGGAGAGAGTTCCCGACATTGTCTTGCTGGATATGAAAATGGGGGATTCGACGGGCGATCAAGTTGTGGAGCAATTATTGACGCGCTGGCCCGAACTCTGCATCATTGTGGTGACGGGATATCCGTCGTTCGAAGACATGCGCGCCACGTTCAAGCTGCACGTGTTCGATTATCTGGCGAAGCCGTTCTCGCTGGCTGAGTTGAGGCAAACACTGCAAAACGCGATTGAGCGATTCGGTTTGGGACAGGCATTGCACGACCGGCTTCGCGATCGCCTGGGGCATCGTATTAAGCTGCTGCGGGTGGAGCGCGACTGGTCGTTGAAAGACCTGGCGACGGCCGCAAAACTAAGCGTTTCACAGATCAGTTCGATTGAACGCGGCGCGAACCTGCCGAGCATCGAGAGCCTGCTGGCCATTTGCCGCGCGTTCGATCGTAACCCTTCTGCCATACTTTCTTCTATCGGTTTTTGATGAGTTTTCTTTTTTTACAACGCGCCGTGTGCGCTGGCGCTATTTTTCTGTGTGGTCTATCCACGTTCCCTTCGTCCGCGCAGCAGCCGATCGCGACGCCTGCGACACCAAGTACCGCCCCGTTTCCGGCACCTGAAAAATTAACCTATTTGATCGAGTGGCATGCCGTTAACGCCGGAACGGCGGTAATTCAACTGTCGCGGGCCGCACAAAATAATTGGCAGTTCGACTTGGACCTGCAGAGCGCAGGCTTGGTGACGCGGCTTTACAAAGTATCGGACAAATACAAGATGATCGGTACCAGTCATTTTTGCGCGCTGAGTACCTTCCTGGACGCGCAGGAGGGAAAGCGGCATCATCAGACGCAACTGACGTTCCGGGCAGCACCGCACAAGGTGGACTACTACGAACATGACCTGGTGAGGAACGCAACTGTGAGGAAGGAACTAAGCATCGCGCCTTGCACGCATGATGTGATCGGCGCATTGGCGACCTTGCGGACGATTGACCTGCAGCCGGGTAAGACGGCAATCCTGCCAGTGACCGATGGTAAGAAGATGGTAAACGCTCGCGTCGACGCCCAGGCAAAAGAGAAGATCACGGTGGGCAGCAAGACATACCAGACGGTGCGGTATGAGGCGTTTCTATTCGACAATGTGCTGTACAAACGCAAGGGCAGGCTGTTCATTTGGGCGACCGATGACGCCGACCGCCTTCCGGTGCAAATGCGGGTGCAGATGGGATTTCCGATCGGCACGATTCTTTTGCAGTTGGAGAAGCGGGAGAAATGAGGAGATTCCACTACGGATGTTCGGAGATGCTCAGAAGGTTCCCATCGGGATCCTTGAACCAGGCGACTTTTGCTCCGGTGGGCGTGGCCCAGATTCCGCGTGAATCTTGCGGCAGGGAATCGTAGCGCTCGAATTGAACTCCGGCCTGTTCCAGGTCGCTTACTGCGGTGTTGATGTCGGGAACCTGCCAGCCGAGGACGGTACCGGGAAGGGGCGTAGCTTCCTTGCTTATTGCGAGACGAAGCATGATACCGTTTGCGTCGAACACCAGTGCGAAGGGTAGTTCTTCACTGACCAGCGGCAACCCAAGTTTGTCTTGGTAGAACGCCTTAGCGCGAGTAACGTCCACGACGTTGACGAAGCCGATGAGATTGTACTTGCTGAGCCCGGAGCGCATATCTCATTTATCATTACATCTTGAGATAAAGGCGTAGGCCTAAGACCCTTGCGTTGCTGCCAAGCTATTTCACGGGAGCTTTGCATTTAAGCTTGTAACAGTCGGTTTTATGTACGGCGATTCCTTGACTTTCGCAACGGCGACGAATCTGGAGGTGGGCGGCTGGCTGGTGGATGCGTTGGTGCGGCGCAATTGGAATGACAGCCTGGTCTCAGGCAGGTGATTCTGATTGGCGGCATGGTGCTGGGCCTGGGATTGCTGGGGACGATTGCGGCGCCGACCTTCACCGGATACCTGATTGGCTCGCACAATGATTTCGCGCATGCATTCACGGCTGCGGCAGTTGCGATTGTGGTCGGGATTGCAGGGTATGCGTTTCTGCTGGGGAAGATTGAGCGGATTCTCGATCCTGATGAGGAGAGCGAAACGGATGGCCGGGAGTTAGAGTGAAGAAGGCTCGAATGCGCCCTTTCAGATACACTCCACGCGCACCACTGTCTGCATTCGTGGATTGTTTGTGGTACTGGGAAGGAGCGCCGCGGACACACTCCAAAGAAAAGCTGCTGCCTAATGGAGAATCCTCCATCATCTTCAATTTGCAAGACGAGCCGATTCGGATTTACGATCCGCACGATATCAGCCGCTATGTAAGCTACAGTACGGCGGTGCTATCAGGCGCGCGCGCGAATTGTTTCGTGATCGATAGTCATCAGCAAGAATGCGTTGCCGGGATACAGTTCCGGCCAGGCGGAGCATTTCCATTTTTTGGCATGCCCGCTTCAGAAGCGGAAGGTATTTCGGTTGACCTTGATGATCTATGGCCTGGGCGAGTCCGTGAAATACGCGAGCAGCTTCTTGCAGCCAAGAATGTCGAATCAATGCTCACGAACCTGGAGCGCTGTCTACTGGGGCAGCTTGTCCGGCCTCTTGAATTGCATCCCGCTGTCGCCTATGCCCTGGAACAGTTTGAGCGGACACCGGGCGCCGGCAGAGTAGCGGTAGTGACTGACAGACTCGGACTGAGCTCGCGGCGGTTCATTGAACTGTTCCGCCGCCAGACCGGTTTGACTCCGAAAATCTTTTGTCGCGTGCGCCGTTTTCAGCATGTACTACAGACCGTTCATCAAAAGAAAGATATCGATTGGGTGCAGGTTGCGCTCGAGTGCGGTTATTACGATCAGGCGCACTTCATTCATGACTTCAAATCTTTTTCAGATTTTACGCCGAATGCATACGTGGCCGCCGCGACGCCGCATCTCAACCATGTTCCGCTGATTTGAAGGACAGGGTGGGGTCAATTTTTTACAATCCATCAGACCCGGTTCAGCGCAAAAATGACAATTGAAAAGGAGGAGCAATCAATGCCCCAAGTGAAACCGATTCCGGATGGATACCATAGCGTCCAGCCATACCTGATGGTCAAGAACTGCGACGAAGCTATCGCTTTCTATGCGAGAGCGTTCGGCGCGAAAGAGAAGTTTCGAATGGCCGATTCCGAGGGCCGCGTAAGTCACGCTGAAATTCAGATCGGCGATTCGGTCATCATGATGGCTGACGAATCACCGCGGATGGACGCCTTCAGTGCCGAACATTTTGGCGGCTCTCCGGCAAGCTTGCTCATCTATACCGAGGATTGCGACGCAGTCCACGCACAGTCCCTTGCCGCTGGAGCAAAGAGCCTGCGCGAGCCAGCAGATCAACCCTATGGAGATCGCATGTCGGGTGTTAAGGATCCGTTCGGCTACAAGTGGTGGATCGCCACCCATATCAAGGACGTTCCGTATCAGGAGACGACGGCACAAAGCGGAGGCACTGCATGACGGCTGAAGATTTTCGACAGCTCGCGCTAGCACTCCCCGGAGTAACCGAGAGCGCCCATATGGGGCATCCCGATTTCCGGAGCCATGGAAGGATTTTCGCGACGTTGCATTATCCGGACGAAAACTGGGCCATGGTAAATCTTTCGCCGGAACAGCAGGACAGCTTCGCACGGGCTCAACCGGATGTTTTCGTTGCGGTAAAAGGCGCCTGGGGACGCCAGGGATCGACGAATGTTCGCCTGGAGGCCGCGGAAACAAGCACTTTGGAGCAGGCGCTTCGACTGGCATGGAGTAGACTCGCCTCGTCCCGCTGAATTGTGGCGGAGGGTTGGGTCCACCCTCTAAAAACCACGCCCAAAAAGCTCATTGACAACTCTCGGCCATGGTGCTAATTTTACAGCATGGTGCTAGATAAACAGCACAGACTCAGCAGGCGCGAGCGGCAGATTATGGACGTCCTTTACCGGATGGGCCGGGCCACCGCGGCGGAAGTTCACCAGGCGATTCCCGATCCTCCGGGTTACTCGGCAGTACGGGCAATGTTGCGCGTTTTGGAAGAGAAGAAGCACATCCGGCACGAGGAAAAGGATTTGCGGTATGTGTTCATGCCTGTGGTGCCGCGAGAAAAGGCGAGACGGTCCGCAGTGCGGCATCTACTCGATACATTTTTTGACGGCTCGCCAGAGCAGGCGGTCGCAACGTTACTGGATGTATCGGCGGACGACTTGTCGCAAGGGGACCTGGACCGTTTAACAGCCCTGATTGAGAAGGCGAGACAGGAAGGCCGCTGATGTTTTGGGCGTGGTGCAGCTTACTAATTCGATCGGGACTCATTTTGGCAGCGGCAGAGGTGTTGCGGCGTTGTTTGCGGAGATCCGCCCCAAGCGACCGGCATCGAATTGTGCTCGCTGCATTTGCCCTTTTGTTGGTTTGGCCCTTATTCTCAGCACTTCTGCCGGAGATTCCCATTTTGCTATGGATGCCCGGAGTAAATAATGGCACGGTCACAATACAGCAGACGATTGCTTCCCTGGCCAGCGACCTGCCGGGAAATGCGGCGGTCAATTGGCCTTTGGCGATCTGGCTGGGAGGGATTCTGCTGGCCCTGATACCGGTAGCGGTTGGGCATATCAACGTGCGCAGGCTGGTGCGTCGCGCTACCCGGCTTCACGATGAGTGCTGGCAAGATTCGCTTGCCGAAGAGTGTTCACGAATGCGGCTTCGGCGAAGGCCAACGCTGCTGAGCTATGCGGGTGCCGTGGTCCCCTTTACGTTCGGTCTGCGGCATCCGCGGATTTTGCTTCCGGCAGACTGCCTTCATTGGAAATCGGTGCGGCGGCGGGCAGTGTTGCTTCATGAACTGGCGCACATTCAACGGCGGGACTTGGTATGGCAGTTGTTCGCGAATCTTGCGACGGCGCTCTGGTGGTTTCAGCCTTTGTGCTGGTCGAGCCGGTGGAATCTGCGGCGTGAAAGCGAACGTGCCTGTGACGCACTGGTGATGAAGTCGGGCGTGCTGCCATCGGATTATGCGCGCGAGTTGCTGGAGATTGCACAGGCTTTTCCAAAAGGCCAGCGATGGTCTTCCGGGTCCATTGCGGTAGCACGGCGAGGTGAGCTGGAAGGGCGGCTCTACGCCATTCTGGACAAGCCGCAGGTTGCCGTGCGCCGACTGCCATGGGCCGCGATTGCGGCGCTAATGGCATTGACGGTGGCGGCCTCGGCAGTCACGATTTTCCCCGAACAGAGTTCCTTACCAGGAGGTTACAACATGAAACGTACATTGATATCCGGGCTGCTGGTTTCAGCAGGCCTTTCCGCGGCCGCCATTGGTGGATCCGCATTTGACGCAAAGGCTGCTTCGCCGGGCCGGGAGGTTGACGCGAAGAATACCCCCGCAGTGGAGACACAGCCGTCAGACCAGAAGGTGGTGCGAGTGGGTGGCAATGTCGCGGCAGCGAATTTGGTGAAGAAGGTACAACCGGTATACCCGACGTCGGCTAAATCGGCCAAAATTCAAGGGACCGTCGAGCTGGAAGTGAGGATTTCCAAAGAGGGCGTGCCGGAAGATCTGCGCGTGATTTCTTCGCCGAGCGACGATCTGGCGCAGTCGGCGCTGGATGGCGTCCGGCAATGGCGCTATCGTCCGACATTGTTGAACGGTAATCCGGTGGCAATTATCACGGATGTGATGGTGAATTACACTTTGTCGAGTTGACGGGGTTTGCGGTGCTGGGAGGCGGAAATCGTAATACCGTACGCAACATCGGGATAAATCGATACGTCATCATGTAGATATGAAGTTCCGCGTTGGCCTGTTGGTTTTGTGTTGTGCAGTTGCTCTGCAGGCGCAGATGCAAATGAACGATTCCCAACTGGCACAGTTTCTGCGGTCCGAGCTCGCGCTGAAGTTTCACACCGATAAGCAGATTGCCGAGTACTTGAAGAAAGTCACGCTGACGGAAAAGCTGACCGACAAAGAAATAGATGATCTGCAAGCGCAGGGAGCGGGCCCGAAGGTGACGCAAGCGCTGAAGCAATTGCAGGAGAGGTCCGCGAGCCTGAAACCGCCGGTCAAGGATCCGACATATTCACCGGCGACAGCTCCCGATACCACGGCTCCGGAAAGTGGACCGGCATCGATGACGATTGCTCCGAAGCGGGTGTTTCCGCCACCGAGTTCCGTCCGGCAAGCGGAAATTCTGGACGCTATCAAGCAATATGCTTTGAATTACACGCAGAACCTGCCGAATTTTATCTGTACGCAGGTGACGCGGCGCTACGTGGATCTCAATCGCAGCGATAGCTACCGGATTATCGACACGGCCTTCACGCATCTCAGTTATAACGAGGGCAGCGAGCATTACAAGACGTATTCCGTGAATGGTCAAATAGTCGATTACGACGGCATGGCTGCGCTGGAGAAGCGAGGCGGCGCGGTATCTAACGGCGAATTTGGCAGCTTGATGCGGGAGATCTTCGACGCTAAAAGCCAAGCCGAGTTTGGATGGGACCACTGGGGGACGATTCGCGGCAAGTTGATGGCGGTGTACAACTATTTCATCGATAGCGGGCACTCGCAATATTCCATCTCGTACGAAGATTCACAGCGCATCATTACCGCTTATAAGGGCCTGGTTTACGCGGATCAAAATACGGGCGCTATTTCGCGAATCACGTTTGTCGCGGTGAATATTCCGAGTTCGTTTCCCGTGCGGTCAGCGGGAGAAATTTTGGACTACGATGATGTGAGCATCAATGGACAGCCGTATATTTGCCCGCTAAAGGCCGATGTGCGACTAACTGCCGAGGGCCAGAAGACAAAGAACGAAATTGAGTTCCGGAACTACCGCAAGTACGGTACGGAATCGAGCATCACGTACGATACTCCGGACGCGTTGCCGACCAACGATACGCAAGAGCAACCGGCAACCGCGGCAAAGAACGCCACCGGTGGCCAGCAAGCGACGCCGGGTGCCACCCCGCAGACGCCGAAGCAATCGCCGCCGCAGCCAAGCCAGCAACCAGAGCAGCAGAAGCCGGCTAGCCCGTGGTCGCTGCCCGAGGCGCCTCCGCCGCCTCCTCAATAGCTTTCAGGGTGCGATCCAGGGCCGTGGATCGCTCTGTCTCGTCAACGGCAATAACGCGGGTATTCGAGCCCGTGGGGCGCCAGCGGGAGAACATCCGTTCGCAGGCATGCCCGGCGAAAACGGAGACAAGAGGAACGCCGCCCGCAGCCGCAACGTGCTGGCCGGCGGAGTCGTAGCCAACGTATAAATTACTTTGCAAGATGTGACTGGCAAAGGACGCATAGCTGTCGTTGTGCAAGTGAAGAAGTGGAGGCGTGTCGAGGCGCTTCACCAGTGCGTTTACCCGGTGACTCTCTTCCCCGCCCGCGCCATGATCGAGCAATACGGGCCGGTTCAGGCGTAATAGCGCGGCAAGCACCTGATATTCGAACTCGTCATCGATTCGCTTGTCCGCATTTTCGCCGACACCGAAACTGACCGTGATGTCAGCGAACTTTTGGCGGCGGTGAGGCGCAAGATAGGGCCGCGCATCTTTGATGTCGAGCACTTCAGAGATCCACTCCGCGGTCAGTGTTGGAAGTGAGGTCAGGAGTTCGCCGCCGAACGCGCGACTCTCGAAGAAGAAGTACCGCGAATCGTCGCAAACCGGAAGGAGCCCAAGTTGGGTCAGGCGGGAATCGGGATCGATCACGATGCTATGGGGTTCATCGACGAGGGCGTGCAGTTCCAGCGCAGCGTTCAGGCGGCTACGAAGCAGGCCACTGCGTCCATAGGCGACCGGTACTGGCACAATACGGTCATCGGCAGAGAATAGCTCGGTGTTTTTTTCCGGACCGACCAGGCAGATTTCAGCGTGGGGAAAGCGCTGTTTCGCCGCCGCCAACACGATGCTGGTGACTGCGACGTCGGCGCCCAGAGTGACTCGTGACAGAACGAAGACGCGATGCACTTCTCCGCCGGGAAAGCGCCGGACCTGACGGATGCGCTGGTATCGCAACAATAGTTCATCGGCATGATAGCCGGGAATTGCCCGTGAGATTACATGCGAAAACAGTTGCGCATACACGTCGCAGAGATCAGGCTCAAAGAGATCGCCCAAGCGCTCAATCACAATCCCGAAGAGTGCGCGAGTAGCGGCAAAGGAGAGCCGTTCGTCTTCTTCATCCAGCGCACGTTCGATTAGCGCGTCGAGCGTGCGCACGGGCCAAGTCCCATCCCGAAGGCAATCTTCCAGGACCTCCCCGGCGAGTTCAACTGCCGATATACTTCCCAATAATTAATCCCAGCTTACTTTTCACTGCGGCGGGGATGGCAGCCCGATCCGTGATGATGGCGTGCTTTAATGAGGATCCGCATTTACAGGATCGCCTTTCCGACAGGTTAGCAACCACATGCTGCACAAGCTTTGCGGCATTATCGGCGTTCTTGTTCAGATTGTCGATGATCTGATCGACGGTGACTGCGTCGTGCTCTTTGTGCCAGCAATCGTAGTCAGTTACCATCGCGATAGTGACATAGCAGATCTCGGCCTCGCGCGCCAGCTTCGCTTCCTGCAGGTTGGTCATGCCGATCACGTCCATGCCCCAGCTTCGATATACGTTCGATTCGGCGCGAGTGGAAAAGGCCGGACCTTCCATGCAGAGGTATGTGCCGCCTTGTTTGCTGTTGATGCCAACCTGCTGCGCCGCGTTGTGAATGATGCTGGACAATTGGGGGCAGACCGGATCGGCAAAACTAATATGGGCGACGATTCCATCCGTGAAAAATGTGGAGACGCGGCTATGCGTACGGTCGAAGAACTGATCGGGAATCACGAAGTCGAGCGGCGCATGTTCTTTCTTCAGTGAGCCGACCGCGCTGAGGGAAAGAATACGCTCGACACCTAACGTCTTCATGCCGAAGATATTGGCCCGGAAATTTAATTCCGATGGCGAAATACGATGGCCTCGGCCATGACGCGCAAGAAACACGACATCCTTGCCCGCCAGCTTACCGACGATATAGGCATCCGAAGGTTCACCGTAAGGAGTCATGACCCGTCTCTCTTCGTGGGCTTCGAATCCGGGCATGTGATAGAGGCCGCTACCGCCAATGATGCCGATTTCTACTTGTTTATTCACCCTGTGTTCGCTCCTTCTTGCTCAATTTTATTTCTGAATCAGTTCGAGCAGCACGCCGCCTGCGGAGGCCGGATGCACGAACATGTAGGTGTGTCCGCCCGCACCTTGCCTGGGTTCATTGAGTAAACGCGCGCCTTCGCTTCTCAGGCGTTCCGCCGCGGTTTGGAGATCGTCAACGCGAAGCGCAACATGGTGCAGGCCAGGTCCACGATTTTCGATAAATTTCGCGACTGTCGACTCATCGTCGGCAGCCTCCAGCAGCTCAATACGAGGCGAGTTTGCAGCGGTTCCGGCGGGTAGCATGGCGACGTGAACACGCTCGCATTCAATGGTCTCCTTACTGGTTATCTCCATGCCGAGAATGCCAGCGTAAAACCGCAATGCTTCGCCTAAACTGCGAACGGCAATCCCAAGATGGTCGATTTCGACGTTCATGACCCAAGCATCCGCGCACGCAACGCTTCAACGGCCGCGTAGGGATCTTCCATCCGCTGCGCAACGTGCTCGGCGCGACGGGCCAGTTCTTGTTGTGGAATTTCGGAGAGGAGTTGGTCGCGGAGCATATCTCGCAAACGCACGATCCATTTTGCTGTCTGATCTTGGAGATTGGCGCGATTAATTGAGCAGGTGTCGATTGCTGCCAGGAGATCATACACGCCATCGCCGGTAGTTGCCGTGATGCGGCAGAGAGGCGCGATTGGTTCGGAGGGATGAGTCAGGCTTTGCATCGATCGAATTTCGTTTTGCAGACGTTCGACGCCAGGCAGGTCTGCCTTGTTGAGTGCGAAAACGTCCGCCACCTCCATGATACCGGCCTTGATTGCTTGAACATCATCGCCAAAGCCGGGCACGAGCACCACGACGGTGACATCGGCCAGGCGCGCAATATCAACTTCATCTTGTCCGACGCCCACCGTCTCGATGAGTACCACGTCGCACCCGGAGGCATCGAGGAGCAGAGCTAATTCCAGCGTACTTACCGCTACTCCGCCCAGGCGGCCCCGCGTGGCCATGGACCGGATGAAAACACCGGAATCACGATAGTGATCTCCCATGCGGATGCGATCGCCCAGAATGGCGCCCTTTGTGTAGGGGCTGCTGGGGTCTACGGCTATGATGCCGACAGTTTTTCCGGATTGGCGAAGATGTTTCGTAAGCTGATCGGTGAGAGTGCTCTTGCCTGCTCCTGGCGGGCCCGTAATTCCGACAACGCGGGCGCGGCCGGTATGAGGAAATAACCGCGCCGCTAAATGGCGGCCCGCAGACGTTTGCGCTTCGATCAGCGTCGCGGCGCGTGCAGTAGCGCGTGGGTTTCCCAGGAGAATTTTGGCGTACAGATCTGCCGTAGATAGATCGGGAAGCAAACTATTCTTTTAGCAGTTGACGAGCGATGACAAGGCGCTGGATTTCGCTGGTGCCTTCGCCAATGGTGCAGAGCTTCACGTCACGATAGAATTTTTCAACGGGATAGTCCTTGATGAACCCGTAGCCGCCATGGATCTGCAATGCTTCGTCCGCTACTTTCACGGCCATTTCCGAGGCGAATAGCTTTGCCATGGCCGATTCTTTCGTGATCCGCTTGCCGGCGTCCTTTCGGGCAGCGGCTTTATAAGTAAGCAGGCGCGCAGCTTCCATGGAGGTTGCCATATCGGAAAGCTTATGTTGAATGCTTTGGAATTCCGAAATGAATCGTCCGAATTGCTTGCGCTGCTTTGAGTACTTCAGCGCCGCATCGAAAGCACCCTGCGCGATGCCGATGGATAAAGCCGCGATCGAAATTCTTCCGCCGTCGAGGACACGTAGACTGTCTACAAATCCGTCGCCCTGTTTGCCGAGCAGTTGCGATTCGGCCAGATGACAGTCGGTGAAGAGCACTTCGCCTGTCGCGCTGGCGCGCATGCCGAGCTTGTTTTCTTTCTTGCCGACCCGAAAACCCGGTGTGCCCTTATCTAAAATAAACGCCGATATGCCGTGTTGAGAGGCCGAGCGGTCGGTGACCGCCATTGCGACGCAAACGTCGGCGTACTGAGCGTTCGTGGTGAATGTCTTGCCGCCATTCAAGATCCACTGTTTATCTTTCAGCGTTGCCGTTGACCGCGTGCCAGCAGCATCGGAACCCGCTTCGGGCTCGGTCAGTGACCAGCATCCGATCCACTCGCCCGAGGCCAGCTTTGGAACATACTTCCTGCGCTGCTCATCATTGCCCGCCAGATAAATATGGTTCGTGCAAAGTGAATTGTGCGCAGCCACGATGAGCGCCACGCTCGGGTCGACGCGGGCCAATTCTTCGATGATGATGGAGTAGTCGATGTAGCCGAGGCCCGCTCCGCCTAGATCCTCTGGAAATATTGCTCCGAGTAGGCCAAGTTCACCGGCCTTCTTGATCACCTCTAACGGGAAAATCTGGTTTTCATCCCAATCGAGAACATGCGGTCTGATTTCCGACTCAGCAAAGTCACGTATCGATTTCCGTAGTTGGGTTTGCTCCCCAGTAAATTCAAAGTCCATAGTGGGCGGTTCGTCCGGTTAGACGTTAGGTCCATATCCCTCGGCCTGAGGCGATCTTATCATCTATCGCATGCGGCATTCGAAGAGCCAGCCTCACTGCTTATGCGGTTTGGAAGTGGACGTCGATTTCGAATGCTTTCAGGAAGTCACAGATGGCGCTTTCAGCGTTTTTCTGTGCTTGATTCAGGATTCCCATGCGTATTGCCGCGGACCGGAGATCGTCGAGTGCCTCAAGGCGTGCTTTGTGCTCCAGGTCGGGATCGGGCGGAATCCATGGCGTCCACCAAGTCATATGGCGATCCCATATTTTGGTCTGACTTTCATCGATGTAGGTCGCGAAGAGTTTTGCGCGGGGTAAGCGAATTGTGATCGTGCGGTTGTCCGACGGAGTGACATCTCCCGGTTTCAGCGCGGCAAGATCCACGCCCGCCTGCGCTTCACCTTGCACCATCAGGAGAATGGATTCTTCCCCGAAAGCACCCCGCGGTTCCGTAAGTCCCACCACCCGTTGCAGGCTATAGCGAACCGTCACAAGTTCTTTTAATTGCCTGATCTGCGTGACAACCGATACCGAATTCAGCGAGCGAAGTCCCGTGTTCGAGGAAAAATGCAGATAAGCGACGTTGATGATGAGCAAGGTGGCCAAGGCGACGCACGCCGCCCCGGCGAGAATTTTCCATTTCATGAGCGGATTATTTATTCATACCGGAGCGCTTCTACCGGATCGAGCCGCGCCGCCTTACTGGCGGGCCAAATCCCGAAAAACAAACCGGTTCCGGCGGAGACAACGATCCCGAGCACAGCGGCCCACAACGGCACACTGGCCGGAATACTGGTGAAGACAAGACGGCTGATCAGCGATATCATCCAGCCAAACAGGATGCCCATGAGACCGCCCATGCCTGTTAGCACAACAGCCTCAATCAGGAACTGCAAAACGATGTCGGATTTGCGCGCACCGATCGCTTTGCGAATGCCGATCTCCTTGGTGCGCTCCGTGACCGATACGAGCATGATATTCATGACGCCAATGCCGCCGACAAGCAGGCCTACGGAACTGAGTACCACCATGACCAGCGCGACCATGGAGGTGATTTGCCGGAAGTCGCTCACCATCTGTTCCGCTGTCGACATCGAAAAATTGTCCGGCGCGGTATAAGGAACGCGCCGATCCATGCGCAGTATCGTTCGGATCTCGTCCTGTGCCTGCGGCAGTTCGCCTGGTTTGGCGGTGACCACCAGCGCCAGTTCTTTGGCGGACGGATACATTCTCCGCATGGTGAAATATGGGAGCAATACGCGGTTGTCCTGATCTCCAAAAAAGGACGCAGCCGGACGATTCAAAGTACCGATCACCTGAAACATATGGCCGTCCACGGAAATCGGCTTTTCCAAAGGATCGACATTGGAAAACAGCCCCTTCTCGACGTCTGCGCCGATCACGGCTACCGGAACTCTTCGTTGATTTTCTTCTTCGGTGAAGAAACGCCCGACATGAATATCGGCTTGGCCCTGGTCGGCGTAGGCCTCATCGACACCCGTCAACCCAACTCCGTATACGTCATTGCCTTTATACCGTGCATCAATAAAGTTGTTGTTGGTAAACAGCATGGGCGACACTTCGTCGCAAGCCTGACAACGCGCACTAAGATCCATTACGTTTTGGTAACTAAGGTCCTTTCGCGTGCGCTCCTCCGCCGTTAAATTAGATGTACGGAAGCCGACAGGAAATTTGAAGATGATGATGGAATTTGGACCGAAGCTTCGCAGCACCGACGTGATCGATGAGTCGAGACCGGTAAGGATGGAGCCCACGCCGATGATTGTGCCGGTGCCCATTACGACGCCCAGCACGGTCAGGAAAGCACGCATCTTGTGAGCGCGAATCGTTTGCAAAGCGAGTCCCGTCCCGTTTATTATCGCTAGCCAGCTCACAAATTATCGCTCCACTCTTAACGCTTCAATTGGATCCAATTTGGAGGCCTGCCTTGCGGGGTAGATTCCAAAAAACAAGCCCACGATTGCTGACAGTCCAACGCCGAGCACAACAGATGACCAGGGCAGAGCCATCGGTACGGGCGTCGCTTTTCTGATAAGAACGGCAAGACCCCAGGCGATAATGACACCCATCAAGCCGCCGGTGGCCGACAAAGTCGCCGCCTCAACTAAAAATTGATTCAAGATGTCCTTGCGCCGCGCGCCAAGCGATTTCCGAATTCCGATCTCCTGCGTTCGTTCCGTGACCGCCGCCAGCATGATGTTCATGATGACAATGCCGCCGACCACCATGAAGACCGATACGACGCCCACCGCCGTTGCGGCAATCGCTGCGGTCAGTCGCTGCCACAAGCTTACGAACGTATCCGACGAAAGGATGGAAAACGTGTCGTCTTGATTGGGACGGAGATGCCGGAACGCGCGTAGCAGCATGCGAGATTCGTCCTCCGCCTCCATCAAATGCTGCTGATCGACCGCCTTTGCGATCAGTCTCATGCCTTGTCTTGATCCATATCGTTTGAAATAGCTGTCGATAGGGATCATCACGAAATTGTCCTGCGACTGTCCGAACACGCTTCCGAGGGACTTCGCCACGCCCACGACTTGATACTGAGCGCCATCCACTTGAATTGTCTTGCCGATGGGGTCTCGATCGGTGAAAAAACGATCGCCAATATCACTGCCTATAAAGGCTACATTTGCGTGGCGGCTCACTTCATTTGGGGAAATGCCGCGGCCAACTCCCACCTGGACATTGTTAATTGCCGGTATGTTTTCCGTGATGCCCTGAATATTCACGCCCTCAACAGATTGGCCGACAAATGAGCAGCGGCCGGTTGTCGAGGCCATGATGCCGATCCCCTGCAGGAGGGTGGCGTGGTCCTTGATGAACTGATACTCTTCGCGCTTGATCTCAGGATTCCGCTTTGACATCTCCATGAATTTTTTCGGATCCCAATTGCCGATCCAGGCCATGCGGACGATGCGGAACCCGTCGGCGCCCATGTTAGACACCTTGTCTGCGATATATAGGTTCATGCCGTGGATAAGCGCCGTCACCGCGATCAAGGTGGTCGTCGCGAGAATAATTCCGAGCAACGTCAGAAAACTGCGGAGTTTGCTTTTCCGCAGTGAGTCGAATGCGATGCGCCCAGCCTCCCAGAAAGAGGCGCTAGGACGGAACTTGCGCGGCTTTATCACGAATGGTCTTCTCAAGCAGACGTAAAGCGATGAACGTTTGTTCCTCGGCTGCGTTCCTTTTTCCCTGACAAGATGCTGTCCATCCAGTCTAAAAGAACGCCGTCGAGCCAGAACCGCGGTTTGGTTTGTGAGAGAAATCCGAGATGTCCGCCGTGTTCTGTAGCGAGCAACTCCAAGGCCCGGTTCGATTCGAATGCCGGGTGATCGTAGATTCGAAACGGGACCAGGGGATCATCCTTCGCAGTCAATATCAAGGCCGGAACACGAATGGAATGGAGAAACCGGCTGGCGGACTGGGTGCTGTAGTAATTCGCAGCCGTACCGAAATCGAACAGGGGCGCGGTGAATTTATCGTCGAATTCCCAGATTGTCTTTATTTCGTTCAGGTTTGATGTCGTGTATGTGTCCGATGAAAACCTGCTTTTTCTTCGGATGCGGTCCTTCAAGCGAGCAAGAAAACGCCTGGCATAAACGAGATTGGAAGGCCTATCGATCTGGCGTACGCACTCGGCGAGATTAATCGGCGTGGAGACGGCGCACACCCCTGCAAGCAGACTTGTTTCCCCTAATTCTCCCGCAAGCTTCAGTGCCATGTTGCCGCCCAAGGAAAATCCTGCGAGAAAGACCGGTCCAAGATGACGTCCGGCGATCTCCTCCAGAATGATTTTTGTATCGCCGGTGAGGCCGGAATGATATATGGTCTGGCATAGATGCTCGGTGCCGCCGCAGGTGCGCAAGTTCATCCGATGCACGCCGAAGCCCCGCAGGAGAGCTGCTTGACAAAGGCTGAGAATATAGCCCGCATCCGCCGATCCTTCTAAGCCGTGAACACAGACAATCTGACCCCGAGCCGCGCCATTCGGCTGATGCTCGTAAACGAGAATACTTGTTCGCTCGTCGATTTTATACTGCCTACGAACCGAAGGGTAATGTCGCTCATCTATTTTTCGAGGCCAGAAATTACCGGCAATAGTCAGTAGGTGCGGATTGTAGAATAATGGTCGAAAGTCGCGCTGCAAACCCGATTGTACCGGGCGCAGCGCAAAAACTAGTCGCTAAAATCGCTTTTCCGGCTAAGATCTTCAGCCAGAATGATTGCTTCGGCAAGTTCACGCATGGGCCGGCGTAAACGTCTGCTTTCGTTTCGCAAACGCAGGTAAGCTTCTTCTTCCGTAAGACTGTGACGATGTTGCAAGATTCCCTTGGCGCGTTCGACGAGCTTTCGAGTCTCCAACTGACGCCGCATTTCTGCGGATTCTTCGAGCAGTCGGGCGTTTTCCTCCGCCAAAACGGACTTGGCGATCGCTCCGCCCATTTGCTCACCCACGAAGGTCAGAAGAGCAACTTCGTCGCTATCATGAGCGTGCCGATCCCGATGATGCACGTTGATGACGCCAATGACTTCGCCTCCGCTCAGAAGCGGAACAGAAAGGAATGCTTCATAGGTGTCCTCAACAAGAGCTTGAAAACGTTTGAAGCGAACGTCGGCTGCGGCATTGGAGGGCAATGCTACCACTGACTGGTGTTCCACCACCCAACCCGTGATGCCCTCTCCCATTTTCATGCGAATATTGCCGAGATCGACTTGGTGGGGAACCTGCGAGGCACGAAGGACGATTTCACTCGTCTCACGCTCGATGAGGTAAACCAAACAGGCATCACAGCCAGTTACCTGGACCGTAAGTCCGACAATTTCGCCGAGCATTTCATCCAGCGAAAGTTCCGAGCTGACTATGCTGCTGATCCGGTGAAGAAGCGCAATTTGCGATGTGGGAGTCTCCATGAGAATTGCTGCTGCGGTCGCCATACCGAACTGTAGCTTGTTTGCTGTAGCGAGTTCAAATCAAAAAATTTGATACTCCCCATCTTGGACGGGAAATTGTTAACAATTCGCTACAAAAGCCTACATTTGCACCAAGAATTCCTGTTCTTCGCCCGTTACCTGGCCAAATCCGGCGCCGACGTACACGTTCACTTCTGAGCGGATTCCGAACTCCGGCAGGTATATCCCCGGCTCGATAGAAAAGCAGGTCCCCGCAATGACGAGACGCTCGTCGTGGGATTCCAGATTGTCCATATTTGCGCCAGTGCCGTGAACATCGGTTCCAATATTATGTCCGGTGCGGTGAAAGAAATACTCCCCGAACCCCTCACCTTGAATGTAAGTACGAGCTACATCGTCTACTTCGTAACCGGCAAATGGCTGAGCTTCCGCCGCTTTCTGAATCGCAAAACGAGACGCCTTCTTCCTCGCATTCTTAACTATCTGGAACACGTTCTCTATTCGGTTCGGGATGTTGTCTCCGCAAAAACCAGTCCACGTAATGTCGTAGTAAACGGCCTCCGGTTGCGTAAGCTTTGCCCACAGGTCGATCAGCACCAAATCTCTCTGTTTGATGGGCGATGATTGAGCGCTATCGGGCTCGTAGTGCGGATTAGAAGAGTTAGCGTTCACGCTCACGTTGGGACCGTGATCCGTGACGAGCCCAGACTCGGAAAACCGGCCCAGTATGAACTGTTGAACCTCATATTCGGTGCAGGAGTTATTTGAACGAGTACGCTGCCCGATGAACTCGAAGGCCTCACGTCGAACGCGATCGACTAACCGCCCTGCCTGGAGGTGCATTTGAAGCTGTTGCTCGCTCCAACGTGCTTCGAATTCCTGGACAAGATCGGCGGAACTAGCGATTTCCAAGCCGAAAGACCGAATCAGCTCCAGCGTACCCGCGTCCACCAGCGAAACGTATGGGATTGCGCAGTAAGGCGAGTATTGCATCGCAATTCTCCCTTGTCCGTTCAAGATCGTACACAGCTTGCTGTGCTGGTCGCCCCAACTGGAATAGCTCTCTTTTGTTCCAGGCAAGCAGTCAAGAGTTGACCCTTCTATTCGATGAACTAACTTGGTGGGGTTGCCCTCTGCGGGAACAAAGTAGTACCAGCGCCGCGAAGGATTGATACCGGGCGGAATTCGAAGAACGCGGTAAGCCACTGGGTCTCGACGATGATGGTCAAAAAACAACCATCCGTCTAATCCGGTCCGCCTCAGTGCCTCTTGAATTTGCTCAATCGCCATTCTCTGTAATTCTATGCTTTTGTGCCCTCGCGAGCTGTTCAGTCCGGTTGGGGGGCGGCGTTAAAAAACTGACGACAACCAAACTGAGAACTGAAATGACTACGGCCGGAAACACCGCATCAACATCGCCAATCCGAGCTTGAACTGCCGCATTGCCGTGTTGCTGCAGCACTTTCCAGCCGACCGTAATCACCGTCCCAAGGACGATAGAGGTAATTGCGCCTGAAGTTGTTGCTCGTTCCCAGAAGAATACCGCCATAATTACTGGCGTAATCGCGGCGCCATAAATCGTGTATGCATACAGTGATGCTTCCAATACCGACGTAAACTGGGTTGCCTGTAGAATAGCGAACAGCCCTAACAGCACAACGATCAGCCGAGAGACGAACAGTGTCCGCGCCTGACTTGCATTACGATCAATGAACCTTTCGTAGACATCGTGAATTAAATTGGTTGCCGGAGAGAAAAGATAATTGTTTGCAGTGGAGATCACCTTGGCGAACACGCCACCAAGAAGAATGGCTCCGAGCCACGGTGGAAGTGCTTCCCTTGCCGCCAACGAAATAATTTCGCGCGGCTTGTCGGTACGCAGCTTTGAGCTGGCGATAACGGCAACCGTGATAAGCAAGGTTTCTAGGATCACGGTGCCAATGACCCACCCGACAACTGACTTTTTCGCATCGCTTTCCGATCGCGCGGAAAAAAACTTTTGATACATGCCTTGATTGCCGATCAGCAGTAACATTGTTGGCAGCATCAGTCCCATGGCTTGACTAAACCGCAAATTTCCGAGTACCTGAAAGTGAGTATCAGGCAGCGCGCTACGCACTGCGGACCAGCCTCCAAAGCGGCTCAGCATAATCGGTACCGCAACAATTACCGTTACAGTAACTAGCGATCCAATCACAAGATCGAGGTACGCGATGGAAGCCATCCCCGCCGATGCGGTAAAAAAAATGACAAATGCGGCGATGATATACAGTCCCGTCCTACTCTCGATTTGAGGGAAAATGAGATGCAAAATGTCGCCGCCGCCGATGAATTGATAGCTGGTGATGACAGTGTAGGAGATAACGATGGCAATCGTGGCAAGCACCCGCGCTGCGGGATTGAATCGGGTTTCCAGCAGGTCAGGAACAGTAAATTGCGCGAAACTCCTGGCGCGGCCTGCTATCAGCCCAATAATGAGCAGGCCCAGCCAACCGCCGGCCGGTTGCCAGAGAGCAGCGAATCCATTTCGATAGGCATTTTCAGCACCTGCTAACAGGCTGCCAGCGCCTATCCAAGATGACAGCAAAGTAAACACTAGGACCGGCCATGGAAGAGTTCTTCCAGCAACCATGAAATCCGTTTTATTCTTCACTCGCCTAGTTTTGTAGGCGGTAATGCCGCACAGCAGCAAGATCACTAACGAGATCGTAACGGCATAGATCATGAACTGATCATATTAACCATTGCGGAAATTACCCCTGCATCTTGCTTTGCGATTGGTTCGCGAATGGAGGCGCGGGATAACCGATCAGACAATATTGGTCGAGCGCAAACAGGACGATTGATTCGAGACCTTGCGAAAACGCAAGACCAACCTCTTTCATCCAGGGTGTCGACGCATCTCCAATACCAACCAAATGACTTCGTTGGTTGTTCGGGAATCCTTTTGCTGCGCTCACGCTCATTGAAGTGAGGCATTGATCCAGGTCTCTGTTGCCGGTAAAAGTGAAGCTTTCTGTCTTCAGGCAAGTCAGATTTGCCGGAGTCCAATCCGCACTCGGAAAGTTCACCTGCCGATTTAAATCTGTATCGTTTGTATCGGTTGGATAAAGAACCTCATAGCGGCAATTTGGATATTTTCCCTGGAGAGCGCCGCGGATGGCGGCTGTATAAGTGCCGATGAGTGCTGGAAGAAATGCTGCTTCATTCGGAAAGCTCGTCGGGTTCACTGTACTATCTACAATTTCTTGTATACTAACCCCGTATTTAGCTAGAAACTGCTGCTTTGTATAGTCGTCATAAAACGGCATACTGACGGGCAATTCTTTTGAATCACTCGGATTATTATAGGGATAGTACCACCACTGCACCTCTCCAGAGCACAAATAAGGAATCACTCCTGCCGCATATTGCAGAGCGGCCATGTCCAGGTAAACTTGTGTCCAGAAAGTTAGAGAGGCGGGCGAGAAGTTCGTTTGAGTTGCTGGAGTATTCACAATAACTGGCGTCCCATCCCAACGCCGCTGGGCGATTCCGGCTTGTTCTGACGGATCGCCATTCCCCAATTCAGTGCTGAATGCCGCAACAACATCTATTCCGTAACCTTTCAGCGCAGTAAAGTATGCTAAGTGCCAATCGCTTGCCGCTTTGTTGAGCCGTGGCATGGCGCTGAGGTCGGTTTGCCAAGGAACGCCATCTACTCCGCCGGAGAGAGTCGTCGAGGGCGCGCTGAAAGTGTAACCTTGACTGGTTGCATCCAGGCTAATCGTAATTACATTCCCGGAACTACCAATAGCTCGCGCCGTCAAAGTAAGCTGGTTGCCGTTCGCACTTGCCCACACCAAGTTGTACCCAGCAGTATTAATCAGAGCCGCCAGTCCCGCTGTAACCGTTTCTGCTGTATCCAATGGTGAAATAAGATGTTGAACCAAAGTAGGTTTGGAAATGCCGTCAGGAGCGATATCCAGAACGATCATCTTATTTGCCGGATCTGATTCTGGCGTTAAACTCAATATCAGCGAAGCATACTGCGCCTCTGCGCTCACTAACTCATAGAACCATAGTGCGCCAGTGTAGTGGTAAAGCCTTCCCATGAATCCGAGTTTGTTAATGATCCAAGCTGTACGCTCTGCTGGCAGAGACTGCGAATGATATGTGTCCCAGTCCGTTGCCAGTGCCAACTGTGGCTGAGAAACGAAATCTGGAAGGTTACTGGAAGGGTAAGCGATCTCCAAGAAATCGAAATAGTAGGAATAGCCTTGAAGGCCAGCATGTGTCACCGATATTGTATGATTCCCGGCACCATAGCTTCCGAGCGGAATTCGGACAAGCACATCTTCCCCATTCAATAACAGATTTGACGGCGAAAGTATTTGTCCATCCACATCTACATTGATCCGAGCTCCCCCGAAAGTCACGTTCTGAGTAGGTCCTAGGCATCGTGTTCCCAGGTACAAATCGTGCTGCGCTGACTCGCCATAGCTCAGAGTACAGCTATCTCCAACTGTGCTAGTGACTTGAATTGTGCTTCCAGAATAGTTTCCGATTTCACTCGTCCAACTTCCCAAATACTTCACACTAGAGTCGTTGTCCTCGATTCGTCTGCTTCCAGGTCCAGCAACAGAGTAGATTCGGTTACTGCCCGTAACTGTCCAATTCGAAATAATAGTATGAAAACTGGTCCTCTGAAACGAACCAGCTTGCAAGTCTGTGGACCAAGTCCAGCGCAGCTTGCGAACTTTATCCGTTGGTATTCCTTGAGCCTTAAGCTTTCCAAAATCTATTTCGATGCTATATTTACTCGGAAACTGCCCGCCTGCAAACGTGGCGGTCGGCTCTTGCCACACTTTAGACCCGGCATCCGAAAGACCATATAGATTGATTCTATTTCCATTTGCTCCATAAAGATTAGGCGTGGTGAGCCCGGATCGTGGGTTCCAGGTAACTGTAATCGCCGCGCCTGCACTAGTTGCGGTGAACAATCGTCCCGTATTGTTCACGTCACTCGCAATCCCGGCGGCAATCACCTCCAGTGAATCGTTCTGCCCTACCAGGTAATAATGCTGCTCCTCCAGGCACGAAAAACCGACGCGCATTCCTGTTCCTGGAGACGCGAGTAGCGTCATGGTTGCTGACGCGGGCACGCTAGCACCTTCGATAGAAGTAGCGCAGGGTAGCAAGCTAACGGGGTAAACCTGTTCGTTTCCCTGATTATCAGTTGCCCATATCCGCAACTTATCCCAATCCACCACCGGATACAGGTTCGATTCGATCGGAATGCAACCGCTCCGCTCTTCTTCGTACGTCAAAGTCAGTCCACTCAAATCTCCGTCCGGCAAATATCGCAATGCTGGATGCTCAAACGTATTGTCGCGATTCCACTCCACCACTGCCCAGTCAAACTGCTGACGCCATGACCCCGACAGTGTGAATCCCGTCGGGGTCGCACCGCTCATTGCCGCTATAGCTGAAGGTGTCAGAAAATAGCACTGCAAATCTCGGTCTGGGCTTAACTTAAATAGTTGTTCAGGCATGACTATTGAACTTCGCATAATATAGTGTGATCAAAAGCTGAGCGAAGACTGCTTCCAGCAGGCAATCAAGAGCGGCTTGCGGCGGCACATGCGTTTGAGGCGGCTACGTGCGATGTCGCCGAGGCTCCAGAGATCCTTGGC